>NZ_FNIF01000044.1 GCF_900103825.1 Paenibacillus sp. yr247 | reverse complement strand
CTCAACAAATGGCCTAAAAGAAGCTCGACCCCAATCATTATGCCTAAACCACCCCATGCTGCCGCTAAGCCCATCAATGGAAACCTTAGAAAACGTATGGTATTAGCCATTTTGAAGATGGGTGTAGCAAATGAGGAAAGAGCAGAGAGAGAAACAATGATAATTAATACATTGCTCGTGAGAGAGGCTTGCACGGCTGCTTCCCCGAGTACGATACCGCCTACAATCCCCAACGTTTGTCCGACTTTGGTTGGCAATCTGGCGCCAGCTTCACGTAATAGTTCCACGGTTAATTCTAAGAGCAATACTTCAATAATCGGCGCAAAGGGAACGTTCGCTCTAGATTCGATAATCGGGCTTAGAAGAGATTGCGGTATGACGGAATAATGAAAGGTTAACACGGCAACATAGAAGGGAGATGCAAGAATAGAGAAGGCAACTCCCAAATACCTTATGCACCGAAAGAAAGAACCCATAACCCATGGCAGATAATAATCTTCGGGTGAGGCGAAAAAATCAAACACGGTGATAGGTCCGGATATGAAATAAGGAGACCCACTGCTTAATATGACCACTTGGCCGTTCATAAGACTAAATTTTGCCCTGTCTACACGTTCCGAAGACATAAATAAAGGGAAAGGTGAATTTGCGTTATCCGTTATGATTTGGTCAAGAATAGAACTATCAAATAACACGTCACTATCAGAATCTACTATTCTTTGTCTTACTGTATTTACATGCTGGGGGTTGCAAACACCGTCCACATAAACAATCGTTACTCTTGTTTGTGAAAGTGAACCTACGATGTACTCCTCAAATCGTAAATTCTCTGAAATAAGCTCTTTTCGAAGTAAATTTAGGTTGGTATCGATATCTTCGACAAAGCCGACTTTCGGGCCAATGACGCTGTATTCGTTATCCGCTTCATTATTACTCCGATAGCCGCGTTTTAGATCCACAATATTGATTAATAGCCCTTCATTTAAATCAGCTTCCAGCTGAACATAAATGAAGCCTCTAATCAAACTTTGTAAAACCTCGTCCACATTTGATGATAACTTGATATTCTCCAGCGGAATCAAATTTTTTAACGCAAGAAGATGATTAATTTCTGCTTCTGAGATTTGAATCCGGTGCAATAATTCGTGGTGAATAAGTTCCTGGTCTACTATGGCTTTGCAATATGTAAAGTGAATCCGTTTACCGTGGATAGTATGCACAGATTGCACAAAATCATTCGATTTGATGGTATCTTTCAAAACCGTGTATATATTTTCTGGAATTGGAAACACACCTCTCGCTAATATCTTCACCTTATTATGAGCCAAAATATGGAATACTATACCCATTCAATGTATGAGCATGAGTGTCAGGGTCTTCCATTTCATTAGGGAGAGCACCATTTGACTTTTAAAAAACTGATAATCCGAACAAATATAGAGTAAAAGACATGGGGTTCCTTTGGAAGGAAACAGTTGGTAAGATGCTTTCCGAGAACAGATCAATACTATCCATTTCCAAAGAATTAGGGTCTGCTGGAGAGACAATTTTCAAATTAAATATTTGGTTACCAGCCGCTCTAGAAAACTAATAGATATTAATACTGATAAGGTTGAGTTTTTGGAGTTTATGAATAGCCTAAAAAAAGGGAGATCAGGAAGCGAAATTAATAGGTTATTCGGTTTTTCAAAGTATAATAGATTAATGAAGGCTGATAGAGAATGGATGGAGAGCCATTATCCTAAACTTTTCGGTTGACAAGAACAATGTTCGAATCAAATCCGCATAAATCGCGGGCTATTTAGTTATCGGATCAAGTTCTTGTCAATTGGCAATGTCAAGATCTTGATCCGATTGCCGATTTGTGACAAGAACACTGTCCGATTACCGACTTGAAAAATTGAACTAGCGCAGCTACCGAGTGTCAAGAACATTATCACTTTCACGAGTTAGGTGCATTCAGTATTTAAATTGAATACAAAAAGGGGTTGGCTCCTCTTTTGTTTATTAAGTAACGGGCAACGTACTGAACACATGCTTCCGCGGGGCGCTTAGTTTAATGCACATAAACAAGTACTGATGCCCTAAGGTTTTTCTTATACGATAAAGTTTTACGAAGTGTCCAAACATCGTTTGAATGTTCTTCATATAACAAAAGAGAACAGATATTTAGTGACCTGAGGTGATGACATGCATGGTCTACTGGAATAACAAGCTAGGCAAATACCGTGCTATGCTGACCAATGAGGAGCTGGCTCGCCACCTGCCGCCGACGAAACTTGCCACGAAAGTAAACATACACGGGATGTTGGAGAAATATCACACACTCTATCTAAAGCCGAACCACGGAACTGGGGGCATGGGTATATTTAAACTTTCTCAGCATGGTAACTACTATCGCCTGCAGAACGGTACGCATAGCCGAACATTCACAACCTTCGATGGGGCGTATGCCGCTTTCGCGAAGGCAAAGGTGAAGAAAATCTACCTTGTTCAAAAGGGCATCCCTCTGCTCCATTATCAGAAACGGCCGTTCGATTTACGCATCATGGTTCAGCGTAGCCCTCAGCGCAAGTGGGAAGTAACGGGGATCGTGGGACGCTTAGCTCGACCTCATAAAGTCGTGACCAACTACCACAGCGGCGGCATGCCGATGCAGGTCGATGAGTTGCTGGCGCCCTTTGTGCCCCGTGCGAAGCAGGCTCCCTATATTAATCTGCTGAATACACTAGGCCTTCGGATAAGCAGACATATGAGCAGCATTTTTCCACGGTTTCTGGCGTATGGGGTGGATATAGGAATAGATAAAGAGCTTAAGCCTTGGATCATAGAAGTCAATACGATGCCGGATAAATACATTTTTAATGCCCTTGCCGATAAGCGGATGTTTCGCAAAATCATGCGGTATGCGGAGCTCACCAAAAACAAGCGGATGATGGAGAAACGATAGTTCAATATCAGAAGTGCTGCAAAGTGTTGCAGCACTTTGTTGTGTCTTTAACTCACGTCCGTTTTACCTTGTGGTCAGCTCCCTTGTGTGTCGTTGCCTTGTGTGTCGTTTTCTTGTGTGTCGTTGCCTTGTGTGACGTTACCTTGTGTGACGTTTTCTTGTGTGACGTTACCTTGTGTGACGTTACCGTCGCATCGTTACCTTCGTCGTCGGTTCCTTCATCAACAGGATTGCGATCCAAGAATTCTTCCAATCCCATCTCTTTTACTTTCTCAATTAATTCTTTGATTTGATCCTCTTCCATAAAAAAGATTCACCTCCTAAAGTTTTTTCCTTAAATATCATTCAAGGTACTGATAGTTTATGTATATTTGATGTTCGTTGTTCTGGGTTTCTATTTATTTTGGTATCACTTCCATCTGCTTGCTCATATAATACTAGACAAAAATAATAGAAGGAATGATGTTATGCAGCATCATACTATCCCGAAATATAATATTATGATTGGGCACGAAGGGCTTGAAAAATTGCAAAGTAACATATGGAACGAGGAACCCGTTCCGTCAAAACTGGAAGTCGGTAATGATTCTTATGACATAGGCATTACCTATCGTGGGAATCACATACGAAAATTCCGCAAAAAATCATATCGAATGGAGTTTGGGGAATACAATGACTATTTTGAAGCGCGAGAAGTTCACTTGAATGCTGAATATTGCGATCCTTCTTTGATTCGAAACAAATTAGCTCTGGACTTTTTTCAAATTCTCGGAATCCTGTCCCCTAAAAGCAAACATGTCTTCATCGAAATTAATGGAAACCCTATGGGCATATATTTACAGCTTGAATCTGTTGATGATCTTTTTTTATGCAAGCGTCAATTAGAAGAAGGTGCCATTTATTATGCAGATGATTACCATGCCAACTTTTCTTTACTAACTCCTTAAAAAGAGCTGAAAAAATCCCTTCAATCCGGATATATGCGCAAGGTTGGAAACGTGGAAGACAATCTTCATCTAGAAAAACTTATTAAAATTGTCAATGCTACTCCTCGAAGCTGCTTTGGTGAAGAAATCATAAAGTATATTGATGTTAATAAATATCTGTTGTGGTTATGTGGAGTGGTCTGTACTCAGAATTGTGACGGTTTTATTCACAATTATGCTCTTCATCGTAATGGAAAAACGAGATTATATGAAATGATTCCATGGGATTATGATGCCACATGGGGAAGAAATGTCTACGGAGGTATTATGGAATACGATTATGTCCCTATTGAAGGTTATAATACACTTTCTGCACGTCTTCTTGATGTTAAAGAATACCGCAATCAATATCGGCTTATACTTGAGCAGACTCTGGAGACCACGTTTACGGTGGCAGCTTTGGAGCCGAAAATAAGAGATCTATACAGTTATTTAACGCCCTATGTATTCTTAGATCCACACAAAAAAAATTTGATCGATAATTTTGATCTAGAACCCGAATTTATCTTACGTTTCGTTGCCGATCGCAGTCGCTATCTGCGAAATCATTTAAAGGATCTATTATAACTTTTAATAATATACGAATCTCCTAAGTCTTTCGCCGTTTCTATCTGATTATTAATAAATATTATATAGTATCATAAAAATCCCATTTTGATAGATCATTAATATTGAGCGAGGTGTTGCTATGAGGATAATATATATAAAAGATACTGGAAAATATGGTCGCGGGATTTATGCTGCCTGTGACATAAAAAAAGGTGAATTTATTGAAGAAGCACCCTTAATTGTCATACCAAAAGACGAGTGGAAGCAGATGAGAAAGTCCATACTCTCAAATTACGTCTTCCAATGGGGAGAGCATAAAGCCATAGCTTTAGGATACGGTTCCCTTTATAATCACTCGTACACTCCAAATGCGAGATATCATACAAATGTGGATAATTGCACTATTCTCTTTTACGCGTTTTCAGATATAAAAACAGGGGACGAAATCACTGTAAATTATAATGGCGACCCCTATGACAATTCTCCTCTATGGTTTGATGTAATTGACTGACTATCTCAAGAGTTACAGAACATCAGCAAATGTCTGGGCTCTTTTTATTTTATTCACACCATTCATTTTAACAACTCAGCAAAATGGTTGTGAAATCAAGCAACTCTCTCAGTAAATTCTACGGATCAAAACTACTGAAAATAGCATTCCTTATTCAAAATGGTAGAATTATAATTAAAAATATTCCTTATAAAAGAGGAAAGGATCGTCTCGCACACAACATGAAAAAATGTGCTTGAGTTTATCCACAAAACACCTGCTTTTGTGAACAAGCAGCTAACAACTGGCATTTAACCCCGATCCGATCTTAAATTTCGGTAACAGGGCAGCATTAGAACTATGGGAGATGAACTGGGAGACGTTCACAAACACCCCGTCGAGATTAACCGCAGAACCGATGGAACGCGAGGAACGAGCTGCCTTCCTGAAGGCCATCAGCGAAAATGGCTATGTTGACAATTACACAGGTGTTCGGATTTCCAACACCGGCCGGAGATTTTACATCATGCAGGCGACAGAGTGGAATCTTACAGATGAAAACTATAATTATTCATGGGCAAGCAGCTACATTCCGAGAGCATCGTCTTATTTGAATATCGGTTTTGGAAGGTTTGTAGCCTATTCTAACTACGGTTAATATTCACAATGGGGGATGTATGGGATGTATGGGATGTATGGGATGTATGGGATATGTGATGCCGTGAGCGGCATGGTTGGCTAAGGGAACGATAGTTGAGGGGCCTTGCTTTGCTGCGACCCCTTTATCATGTGTTGAAGTAACGGGCAGTATAGGGAGGAGCTGCTTTGTAGTGGCTTCTTTTTGAGTTTTCACTGTAGTAAGGACAATAGAGTTGAATAATAAAAACTTAAATTTGTAAAATAGTGTTTACAGGAGGTTGAATTATTAATGTGTAATCAAGTAATTTATTCGAACCTGATGGAGCTAGTACAAATAATCCCATAAAAAAATGAGCAATCAGCAATTAATTGAGTTAAAGCCAGTTGTAAAAAAACTTATACCAAATTGTGTGTTTCATATGATCTATCTATCCCTATCAAATATTATCGTTCCACATAGATTAATACTATAGGATTTCTACTTTTCATCAAAGAGAAGGAGTTTTTAATATGAGTTCTTTATCCTTTAAGTCTGCAAAGAATTTCAAGGTAGGGGATGATCCGGAGGCCATTGTTGCCGCTGATTTTAACGGAGACGGATTTATTGACCTGGCCGTCGCCAACAGCGGTTCCGATAATGTCTCCATCCTCTTGGGAAAAGGTGATGGAACCTTCAAAAAGTCCAAGAACTTCAAAGTGCTCAAGCACCCGGATGCCATCGCTGCCGCTGACTTTAACCTTGACGGAAGAGTCGATCTGGCCGTGGCAAACCGCGGTACGGACAATGTCACGATCCTACTGGGCAATGGTGACGGAACCTTCCAAAACGCGGGCAACTACAATGTGTGCAAATACCCGGCTGCTATTGTTGCTGCAGATTTTAACGGAGACGCATTCCCAGACCTGGCTGTTGCAAACCAAGGTTCGAACAATGTCTCCATTCTGCTGGGCAACGGAAACGGAACCTTTCAAGCGGCGGTCGACTACTTGGTAAGCAAGCACCCGGCTGCTATCACTGCAGCAGATTTTAACGGAGACGTATTCCCGGACTTGGCTGTTGCAAACCGCGGTTCGGACAATGTTTCCATTCTGCTGGGCAACGGAAACGGAACCTTTCAAGCGGCGGTCGACTACTTGGTGCGTGAGCACCCGGCTGCTATCACTGCTGCAGATTTTAATGGAGACGGATTCATCGATCTGGCCGTCGCAAACCGATGCTCCGATAATGTCTCGATCTTGCTGGGCAACGGAAACGGAACTTTCCAAAATGAGATCAGCTTCAAAGTTCGTGAACGCCCGGATGCCATTACGCATGCCGACTTCAACGGTGACGGTAAAATCGACCTGGCCGTGGCAAACCGCGGTTCTGATAATGTCTCGATCTTGCAGGGTAAAGGTAACGGTACTTTTAAAAAGGCTAATAACTTCAAAGTGGGGGATAAACCTTCCGGCATTATTGCCGCCGATTTCAACGGTGACGGAAAACTCGATCTGGCCGTCTCAAACCGTGGTTCCGATAATGTCTCCATTCTATTAAACAACTCATAATTGTAGAACAAAAACGGCTGCCTGCACGATAAGGAAGGGGAGTTGTTTTTTCGTTGTTATGCTATGATTACATCAGCTAGAGAAATAACCCCATATGAATAACCTTGAGACGAGGTCGAGATCAGATGAGTCCTTTCCGCAAGCCGTGGCGAATGTCAACGACGATAGGGGGTGGAAGGGAAAATCATGTACCAGATACCTTACAACGAATCGACGACCAATTACAGTAATATTTCCCGGCTGGTTCTTGTTGCTGCCTTGATCGTGATTGTCGTTTTCGTTCGTTCTTATTAATTTTGAAACGAGCCTAAAAGGGGTAGTAATTTGTCGAAACTTACTGAATTAACGCCAGGAATGAAGAGTGAATACGCTAATGTTTGTGTCACCGTCTTGTCCGGCGACACAAACATTAGCGTTTAATCGTTTTACGACATAACAATAACGTATAATCATGATGACATTAGGAGATTAATCCGTGGCAGTCCCTTGCTTGTATTCTAGAGGATCGATCGGCAGCTGTTTTAAACTATTTGGTGCTATAAGAATTGATAACTATAGTTGAGGGGCTTGCTTCGCCGGCATCTCCTCTTTGTTTATTGAAGTAACGGGCAGATTAACGTAGTAAAATCCTAAACCTAAACCTAGCTTCTTGGTGCCCATAGCATAATGGACACGCCTACAATACAAATAGAGGCTCCCAGCCAATCATACATATCTGGTGTCTTCTTATCGACAAACCAACCCCATAGTACAGCGAGAACAATAAATACACCGCCATAAGCAGCGTAGACTCTCCCGAACGATGGGAAGCTTTGTAGCGTTGGAATGATACCATATAAAATAAGAATTATGCCGCCAACAACGCCATACCAAAGGGGCTTTGATTCCCGTAGCCAGAGCCAAACCAAATACCCCCCGCCAATTTCTGCAAGACCGGCAAGCAAAAAAATAAATATTGACCTCAACATTACTGTTTTCCCTTTCTAACACGAACCGTTATTTTCTATCTTCTCTAAACATTCCGACCAAGTAAGGTATTTGCAGATCAAGCCGTTATCAAGAATCTGTATCATCGAATTGATCAGTTGCTTCCGCTGCTCAAGTTCATTCCGTTTTTGTTTTGCCATCTGTGCCCAACGCTTGGACAGTGAATCGCCGGCTTCAAATCCCTATTACAAAACAGTGATTTCCTGTATGCTAAAACCGGTCTGCTGAGCGATTTGCTCCGGAGCAGGAAGCAACCCAACGGATTCTTGATACCGCAGTGTCGATGCGTTCAATTCTGTCCTTGCCGCGAGCTGCCCAATTTAGAAAGGCGCGGTTTGCATAAGACATCAGCGTGGATTGTCCTTCGTTCGGACCGTTGAGATTCGCCCAATTTCAATATCCGATCGAAATGTTTTTTCCGCCATTCTGATTCCCGGAGCTGTCATTACCCGGTTTATATAAAAAAAAGAAAACCAAGAGCAGAGAAACTCTGCTTCTGGATTTCTTGTACAGGCATCTACGTCTGCTAAGGCACCATAAGGGCTCTCTCAATACGCTTACAAGGTTAGCTGTCGGAGTATCCTACCTGCGTTTGCGATGCAAACGTACGGATTCACCCCGTGAAACCAAAATTGATTGGTTTAGATTGGTTCCCCTGTTTCCTAGTACGGGAATTCAGCGATTTAACTGCAATATGCGTTTGTCAAGAAAGATCATACTCTGAACCTGCAGTAAAGTAAAATCGTGATCAGCTGTTTAATCCGGTTATTCGGATATTAACATTAATTAAAGCGGATAAATCAACAAAAATCTTATATTATCTATCTGAGCATTTTGTATAATTCCATTTTTGACTTAAAAATTGATGCTATGTTAAACCATTTGAAGGGACTGAATAGCCTTGCCGATGCCTTGGCGTTCAGGGGATATCGAGGAGGTAAGAGCAAGTGAATGCCGGACGTAAGGCTAACGCCACCAATGAAAAACGCTCGACGACTCCAAAATACCCTCTATCTAGCAGCTAAGGATAACCCAATGCGCAAGTTTCATGCTCTGTACGACAAAGTATTTCGGAAAGACGTTCTGTGGGAAGCATGGACTCGAGAGACCGTCCCCAGTGAATCTGATAGAAATACCGAACCGGATGGGACGTCCGTTAGGTATCCCAACGATCCGGGACCGGACTGTGCAGATGGCAGAGAAGATCCGCGAAAAACGTGTAAACGATAGTAACACTGATCTGCAGAGAGGTAGATCGAGAAGTATCAGAAAGTAAGCGCTATTCTTGTTAGAAAAGATCGAAAAACGGCAAAAAGTCCATATATCGGTTGCTTTACAAAGATTTCGCTAAAGCGTAAGATAAGATTCATGATTCAAAAATAAAGTTTCCAAGTTCTTAAATGCTTAATTTCCGTTATGGAAAACGGGGGAACCAAAACATGATGCCGCATTTGGTGTGAGAACCGAATGAGGGATCATCGGGGTGAATCCTTAGGACATGCCGCCATGTCCCAAGGTAGGGCGTCTCTCACAGCCCGAATCCGTCAGCTAACCTCGTAAGCGCATGTGAAGAGAGGGATGATGAAACTATGTGTTCGTAAATTGACCACAGAGTGACATGTGCACCTGTGGTTTTTTATTGTCCAAAAAGAATATAGATCGCTTATTTCGTTTTATCCTCGAAACGTATATTTTTGCTGTGCCAAAAAAACAGCTAAGATAAACCTCTTCCTTGGCTTCTTTTTTACCTTGCTTAGGAGGGTATTGAAAAAAATTCTTCGAAAAAGAGCAATAGGAGTCGCAGAGAATGTGGTCCAATGATTATGTATCGATTTTATTGTTCGTCTTGTCCTTTCTTGTCTTATGGGGATTTTTGATTTTTAGCGAGAAAGCGTAAGGAGGGTCTCCATGATTGCTATTGGGATCATAGCGGTTGCATTAGTATTGTATCTCGGATTTGTCTTAGTAAAGCCTGAAAAATTTTGAATGAACTTTTTTTGGAACAAGATGAGGGGGATTTCCTGCGATGGGTATGGGATTGTTACAGGTAGCCATTACACTGGTTATCATTTTGCTGCTCGTAAGGCCGGTTGGTCGCTATATGGTGAAGGTATTCGATAACGAGAAGACCGGACTGGACCGTGTGTTCGGACCATTCGAACGAATTGCTTATCGATTCATGGGAGTTCGTGAAAACGAGACAATGGGCTGGAAGAAGTACCTGGCAGCCATGCTGATGGTTAACTTTATTATAATGCTGCTCCTGTATGCGGTATTCCGGCTTCAAAAGTTTTTGCCGCTCAATCCGGACGGCATTGACAATATGCCGGCTGCACAGTCGTTTAATACGGCTGTTGCTTTTACTACGAATGCGGAATGGCAATCGTACAGCGGGGAAAACGGACTGTCTTACTTCTCCCAGCTGATTGCCGTTACATTCCCGATGTTTACGTCCGCGGCAACTGGCTTCGCCGTTGCAATAGCATTTATTAGGGGTCTGATCGGAAGACAAGACAACCTTGGCAACTTTTATGTGGACATGATTCGCAGCATTACGCGCATCTTCCTTCCGCTTAGCTTTATCGTAGCTTTGTTCTTGGTATTCCAAGGCGTTCCACAGACCTTTAAAGGCGCTATCGACGCTACCACTTTGGAAGGCGGCACGCAAATCATTACCAGAGGTTTGGTGGCTTCACTCGAATCCATCAAGCATCTAGGGACGAACGGCGGGGGATGGTTCGGCACGAACGCGGCGCATCCATTCGAGAATCCGACACCGTTATCTAACTTCATTCACATGATTTGCATGATGCTGCTGCCGACCGCTCTGGTATATGCTTTCGGGCTCATGATCAAGAACAAGAAGCAGGGCTGGACTGTATTTGCGGCTATGGGCATCATTTTCCTGGTCATACTCGCCACCGTTTTCGCAGCTGAATTCCGGGGAGTTCCTGCACTGGATGCAATGGGCGTTCATGGCAATATGGAAGGCAAAGAAGTCCGTTTCGGAATATCCGGATCCGCATTATTCACGGCGGAGACAATGACAACGAATACGGGTTCCGTGAACAATATGCATGAATCTTTAACGCCGATGAGCGGCTTCGTCGCCTTTGCCGGAATGATGTTGAATAACGTGTTTGGCGCTAAGGGTGTCGGTTTGTTAAACGGAATATTGTATCTGATTCTATCCGTATTCTTTTGCGGTCTCATGGTAGGCCGTACGCCGGAATTTTTAGGCAAAAAAATCACGGGTAAAGAAGTGAAGCTGGCCTCGATCGCGCTGCTGGTTCATCCGCTCATTATTTTAGTACCGACAGCTTGGGCTCTCCTTCGTCCGGAAGCGATCAACTCGATCTCAAATAGTGGATTGCATGGTTTGTCCGAAGTGCTTTATGCATTCACTTCCGCCGCATCCAATAACGGCTCGGCGTTCGCCGGATTAAATGCGAACACCAACTTCTATAACTTGGGCATCGGACTGGTTATGCTGTTCGGCCGATATGTTTCCATCATCGCCATGCTTGCTATCGCGGGATCTTTGGCTACCAAGCGCGTGGTTCCGGCTACTTCAGGAACGCTTAGGACGAACACTCCTCTATTCACGGGAATCTTGATCATGATCATTCTCGTCATCGGAGCGCTTACGTTCTTCCCGGCACTAGCACTGGGACCTATTGCTGAACATCTGGCAATGCCGCACTGAGTTTAGCGGAACATTTAAGGGAGGATCTATATGGCAATAGAACGCAAGAAAACTTTAACCCAGGACATCGTGTCGCAAGCATTGGACGATGTCTTTAAGAAATTAAACCCGCGTGTGAAGATCAAAAATGTCGGCGATCGGTATTGCGGGGATGGACCGGGTAACTCAATTCGATGTCCGTGGGGAATTATGTAGTAATTTACTAAGCTAACGGAAAAACGATAGTTCAATCAGTAGTGTTTTTTGCCAAGTCAAAATGTAATTGTAAATGAACAAAAGATATATTTTTAACTTTATCATTGTATATAAAACATCTGTTGCTGTTGAGCTTGATATAATCTGATTAAGTTCATTTGTTACATCAATAGATTTTTGGTTGCCATTTTGATTCATTTTGTATCACCTCCAATTCTTTGTTATTCGTATGTCAATTTTATCAAAATAAAAAGACTGCATTCAATGATTGATCATTATGGAGTTGGGTGGTAGTAAAACGACTTTCTTCCAAAAACAAAGGTAAGGCTGGTGCAACCAGTCAAAAAGGATTAATTTCCCATAAGTGATACCCATATTGGGTGCGACAGTCTGTGATGCACCGAGATGGTTGGAGTCATACTAACGGTTGGGCTCTAAGGGCACCATAGTTTATAGACTTTCTTCTCCCAGCCATAGTAGAAGTATTGACAGATTTTATCCATTTTCATCCTCTGTGGTGCAGCGCTGATCTTTCGCTGCATGTATGGCTAACGAGAAACAAGAGCTTAATAAAAGACAAGAAAAGGCAACCGGTGGATCGGTTGCCTTTTCTGAACTACAAGGGCAGAGTGTTCTCAACTCACGAGCGCGATGCCATCACCAAGGAGCTTAACACAGAACTAAGTACTGTCAGTTTTGAGAACATTAGTGTGATTCCACCTAAATATTATTATTATATTATGATTGTTGGATCGGGGGGGCGTTTACCAGAGCAGACATCTTTTCCTTCTTTAAAGCCGTAAGCCAAGCGGAGCGTTGGCTATGTATTTCGTATAAAATTGGAATCGCCAGTAGGCTGATGACGGTTGAGCTGATCATGCCGCACACCACGACGATTCCAAGCGATTGCGAGACGACGGTGTCGCTGCCGCTAGAAAAGCATAGTGGAAGAAGAGTCAATATGGTTGTCCCCGCGGTTATCAGCACCGGGCGCACTCTCGATGCCGTGCCCTGGACGATCGCTTTCCGTGGATGAATCCCGCTGGCCAAGAGTCGTTCGATCTTATCAACAAGTACGATTCCGTTCGTTGCCGCAATTCCTGATAGCATCAACAATCCAACGAGTGAGGCGAGATTCCACTCTCCCCCTGAAGCGAGCATTCCGATAATTGAGCCCGTAAAAGCTAGCGGAATGCATGAAAATACAGTTAGCGGTGCTCTCCAGCCTTTAAATACGATGCTCAGAATGAACAGTACGAGTAATGCGGAAACAGACAAAGCAATGCCCATTTGAATGATCATCTGATCTACTTGAGCGGAAACCCCATTGATCGAGTATCGGACTCCGGAGGGTAACTTCAATTGGGCGAGCGCATCGTTTACTTGTCCGGAAACTTTTCCCACATCTCTAGAAGTAATGTTGGCCGTTACAACTGAGAAGGGGCGTCCTTCGCGTTCACGAATGACGGTCGCTCCTTTTGCAGGGCTGAGGGATGCGACTTCGTCCAGTCGAATGTCCCGACCATTTTTCCCTCTAAAGGTTTCTTTCCCGAGCAGCGTAAGGATTTCTGTTTGTGGTTCCGTCATGGCGGAGGATGAGCTTCCGACCTTCGCAAACTTATCGGTATGAATGTCAACCGGTATCGTTTCCTGATTTCCAGTCGTCACCTCGATCCTTGTTCCTTCGGACAAATATTCCCGTACCCGCTTATAAATTTCCTCCGGCTGGACCCCAGCTTGTGCAATAACTCCCCGGTTCACCGATAGTATGAAACGGGGGAGACCCTCCTTGTCATCGGCGGTGCCCGCCACACTGAGTCCTTGAATGGACTGCAGCTTGCTTCTGATGATTTTAGCCGTTTGGTCGAGAGTTGCAGCATCCACCCCGTTGAGGTCAACCTTCAGCTGCGAATCATCACCGGAGATATTTTGGTTCGTTATTGTACATATCGCGCTGCCCGAGATGCTCGTAAGCTGCTTCTCCAGAGCTGCCGTTACGATGTTGATATCAGCGCTCTTCTTGATCGATACGGCAATATTGGCGACATTATCGCTCTGGATCCAACCGCCGCCGGCATCGAACACATCGTCAAACTGAGGGGTAAAGGAAGAACCAAGCACTGAAGAGAAAGTCGTAATGTCCGGGTCGGAATTTAACGCTTGTTCCATCCGTTTGACGGTTGCATCCACTTGCGTCATCACTGTTCCTGCAGGAAACTCCAATTGAACGTTGATTTGCCCGGATCGATTGGCAGGCAAAAAATTGACCGGCAGTAGAAACGCTCCCGTACCCGCAATGAGAAGCATCACACTAAAAGCAACAATGATTCTACCTTTTCTCTGAAAAGCCCAGTTTAACAGTTCTTGTGCGACAGGTTCGATGGAAATTGCCGGTTTGTTTAGCCGACCTCTATACCATAAATGATAGAGTACCGGCACAACGAAAATTGCAACTAACAATGAGGTAAGGAGTGAAATGACAAACGACCATGCAAATCCAGAAAAAGCGGAGCTGATCATACCCCCGACGATAGCTATCGGAATAAAGACGGCAACGGTTGTCGCTGTGGAGGACACAATTGCCGGCATCATTTCCATAACCGCTTTAGCCAGAAGAGGGGGACTCACGTTTGCCTGAGTTTCATGTGCCTTTCGGTACATGTTGTCAAGAACGACGACCGTATCGTCAATAGCCCTTCCCATGGCCACGATCAGACCGGAAACGGTCAGTATGTTTAGACTGATGCCCATTGTATGTAAAAACCCTGTTGTTGCCATAAGGCAAATAGGCAGCGAAAGAGCAATTAGCACGGTGGAGCGAATATTTCTGAAGAAGAAAAAAACGCAAACCATGGACAGCAGGCATCCCAACAGCCCTTCCTTTAACAAACCGTATAACGAGGATTGTATCTGCTCGCCTTGATCGAATAGCACGGTAAGCTTCAAATCATCTTGTTGCAAGCCAGGGAGTTGTTGGATTCGGCTTCGGACCTGCTCCGATATGTTGGTAATATCGGCTGATGGAGTTTTCAGTAGATCGAAGAAAACGCTTGGGGCTCCATCGGTACGGGATATCGTTTGCAAGTCAACCATTGATTCAGAAAGTTCTGCTATATCGGAGAGTTTGGCGGTATGTCCGTCCGCTCCTCGGATAGGGAGTTGATTCAGATCCTGCTTATTTATTTTCCAGTCAGCAGCTTGAAGAAGGATAGAGACTTGATTGCTAGTTATTTTCCCCTGTACCCAAAGCGGACGAATGTCGGCGAGAGATTGTTTAACATCATCTAAAGTCAATCCGTTCTTATTAAGATCCGACATTCGGATCGACAAGACATATCCGTTTCTTGCTGCTCCGGTTACATGAACGTCGGTTATTCCGGGTAATCTCTTTAGTTCATCAGTTACTTGTACCTGTACCTTGGTGCGCAGCGTAGCTTCGTCCACATGTCCTGACGGACTGGTCAAGCTTAGCCTCATCATCGGGAACGAGCTCGTTCTTACTCTAGTAACAGACGGCATCTCCACGCCTCGCGGTAATGAAAGATGATCCAATGCCTGAATCGCATCGCTCTCCGCGCGGCTCATATCGAAATTGACGGGAAAGTATAAGCTAATCACCAGTCCGCCGTCAAAAGAGTTAGTTTCCAAAGCGTCAAGACTATTCAGCTTTCGGAGCGAAGCTTCTATTGGCGCCAAGATGGTAGCTTTGATTTGATCGGCTTGGTAGTCCTGTGCGTGAAGCGAAACGATTAGTGTAGGATTATTGATCGGTGGCAAGTAGTCCCGCTGCATCCGGTAAGCCGATATTCCACCCCAGACTATAAGGATGACAATGGAAGTGATGAGGAGAATCGATCGTTTCATGGTCGCTTCAATAAGTCTGTTCATCTGTGAATCTACACTCCTTGCCATACAAGTTTACGATAAAAGAGCCGCTCATGCCCCTAAGCTCAAAAACCGGGGGCATAGGCGGCAGCCCATTTACTTTATTGAACTATTAATTTTGTGCAGGAGACGGGACTTTGCTTTCCGGTTACTTGGCAACTTCGTCAGGTGTCAGAACCTTTTGCTCTCCAGGATACGGTTGATCATAACCCTTTGTGGCGTACCAGATTACATGATTCAGCATATTTGCATTCGTTTTATCCGGACCCGCATTTTCGCCGCTAAAGTTACCCTTATTCTTATCAGACCAATCCATCCATAGTTTCGCAAGATCGTTTGTTTCCGGGTTTGAACCGGACGCTGTTGGCGGATTCGACGGCGTCGTTGTTATTGGAACTGCCGGCGCAGTGGATCCAGGCTGTCCATTTAAGGTGTCAAGGGCGATACGATTCGGCACATAGTCATACGGCGTAAAGTCCGGCTCGTTGGTAAAGAGCTCACTCATCGGCGCTGCAGCTGCATCGTTCTGATTCATCGGCGGAAGCCCCAGAATTTGCTCGATAGTTCTAACCATATTAATGACTGTCCAATAATGGCTGTCTGTTACACCTTTTTTGATCCATGGACTGATTAGGTTTGCAGGCGCGCGATGACCGTCTACATGGTCCAGGCCGTTTTGCGCGTCGTCTTCCGTAATGACGATAAGAGAGTCCTTCCAGTATGGACTGTGAGAAATGAGTTCAACGATTTTACCGACAGCAAGGTCATTATCCGCAACCTGTGCTTGCGGTGTTGGGAAATTCGTAGAAGTTCCAGCGGTGTGATCGTTCATGACCCACATCTGCACGAGTTGAGGCAAGTTTTTATTATTCACATACTCGTCGAATTTCTGCTTGAAGATTTCATAACGATACTGATCCGGAATTGACGAGTCAAACGTAGGGAAGGGTTTGTAAGTAATCGGATCGAGGGAAGGAATATCGGTTTTGGCTTCGTAATGTCCGATTGGCACATGGAGATTTCCTTGCTTTTGTCCAGATAAGATTAAGTAATCATTGTACCAATCCGTCCAGTTTCCGGCCTTCTCCGGACCAGTGAATGAATTAGTGTCTTCTCCGAAATTAACGACCGATACGTTATGTTTGAGCGCATTATCCCAAATATGACCGGTTGATGCGTAAGCCAGAGAGTCACCTGCACCTCCCGGGTAGCTGCGAACGTTGCCAGTATCCGTTTCTTTATCCTCATAGTCATTATTCGTTGCCTGCATAACCCATTGATGCCCGCTTGCCGACTGAATACCGGAAATGTAGAAGTTGTCTAAAAGCGGGAACTCGGTTGCCAGTTTATGCAAGTTAGGAGTCACATTCTCACCGAATTGGGTCAAAGCTGGCTCCGAATTGCCTCTGCCGATGTCACCGAGTACTTGGTCATAAGTGCGGTTCTCTTTAATGATATAGAAGATGTGTTTAATCGGCGACGGTTCCCCGATCCTCTCAGGCATTGCTGCTAATTCTGCATGTTTGCGAGGCTTGGCATTCCGGTCAAGTGCGTTAAACCAGTTGTTATTGGCGTACACTTCTTCTGTTCCTTTAACCAGGTCTTTGACAGAAGGGAATGGGATCATGGATATTGAGCCCTGCTGCGCATAAGAGGAGTGACCTGTCACCTTGATTCCCTGGATGGTTAAGTCGCGATTCGGCCCGAGCGAACCGACTCCATCCGCGTTAGCGACAAGGAGACGATTACTTGAATCTGTCGCTATATCAACCGGAAACCATGCGGTCGGTATAAGTCCTGCAAGGCGGGGCGCCGATTTAGGACCTTTCCAGTCGTATACGGCCAGAGCATTGTTGCGTCCCAAACTAACAGCTAACTGATGATCATTGATCATCTTGACGGCGTTCGGGGCGGAACCGAGCGGCGCTTTTGGATAAGGCTCGATATTAATCGTCTGTACCACATCATCGGACTTCGCATCAATGACCGATACCGTGTCGCTGTTTGTATTAGCTACGAAAACATACTGACCATATGCGGTCATTCGAGCCGGTTGCAGGCCGACTGTAACCGTTTTCCTAATGGACTTGGTTGAAAGATCGACCACCGACACGGTACCAGAAGCAGAACTTCCAGTCGGCTCGGCAACAATGGCGGTATCGGAGGAGTTCACAGTGAAATCTCCAGGCTCGGCTTTCTTGCCGCCCACGTTCGACACGTATGCAGTGCTGCCGTTTACAATAACGCTCGTCGGAGAGTTGCCGACGGGGATTCGGTCAGTAAGCTGATTCGTCTGCAGATCAATCACACCAAGGCTATTGTCACGATTCAGGGCGACAAGAAGGGTTTTCCCGTCCGGCCCCGGCACGATGTCTTGGGGATTTATATTTCCGCCCACTGTAGCTAAAGGAAGATTGATCGTATTTTTCACTGTTGGAGTACCGTCTTCAGCCACTGACATAACAACAATCTTTCCTGTTGAGCCTGAAGAGCCAGTAGCGTAAAGTTGGCTCCCGTCAGCAGAGTAAGCCAATCCCCACATATGGCTCAGTTTCAAGGAGAAGTTCGTTGTTACCAGATTTCCAGTATTTAGATCAACGATGTTGATGCCATTTCCGCCATAATTGTTACGGCCAATTAAAACTGCAGCGGTCTTTCCGTCAGGACGGGGTTTAACAGACAGGGGATTCCCTCCGAACTCTACCTGCTGCCCTGCAGGTGTGACGAATTGGTTGACAGGTGTTAATACCTTGTTACCGGATTGACGTCCGACAAGACTGGATTCAAAAGGATTCTCTCCCCAGGCGTAAGCACTGCTCGCGCCGGCGATTACGGATCCTAATGAAATCAAGGCAAACACGTTTTTCTTACTGATCTTACTCCATGGTTTTTTCAACTCGTACATCCTCCTAATCACTATCTTTCTCTCAGTTACATCCAATATTTTACTCCTCAATGATCAGTGGATTGTAAGACGGATATGTTATTCCTTTGAATTGGAAAATTCCTACTATTTTACTTATATTTTGGGCCTTGACTTCGGATTGAGGATGTCACATTTTGGATTATCCTTGATTTATGATAGCATCCATGGGATATATTGGATTTAAGTGAAAAATGACGGGGTATATTCGACAAAATATGAAATTGCGTGAAAAAGACGCATAGGCGGATAGTCATGCATCCTTTACATTTTTTTAGATAAATAAACACTAAATATTTAAAATATTCACTAACAGAATTAATACATCATGCTAATAACCATGGCTCCGCATAGTAAAAAAAAGGCTATGGTAAGAAATCATTGTTATAAATCTGATTAATGATTCAAGAATAAACATACTTGCAATTAAATAGCCGTGCGCCTAATCAAGGTCAACGGACAGCTTGGCTTTGAGCTATGCAGCCCCTTTGAACCTTTCCCGACCGTCGTTAGCCTGGCGTTTAGAGACGACCGCGTTCAGCAGATTTATCTCATGCGCAATCCGGATAAGCTGCGGCATTTAAATTTGGGATGAGGGTAATTTGAGTTTTATCATATGACGAAAGAAATTTTCATAAAGTATTTAATGTCCAACAGCATTATTTTACTTGTAGGAAGTTCTTGAAATTTTATAAAGAAGTATTAAATAGTTAAATTGAACCAAGTTATCGTGGTCAGTACAATAGGTGATATCAGGCTATTTTATCAGTAGAAAGCAAGGAGAAATATATTTGAGAAACATACTCAACTTACTGGTTACATTTCTTGTTTTTTGGTCTGGGAGTCATTATTTCAATCAGTATATATCCATATCGGATACAAAAACATTGATACTTGCAACAGTGCTTATGTTTATTATCAGTTTCATTTACGGTTTATTATTAACAGTTTCAATGATTTCCATTGTAATTGGGATTGGTTGTTTAACTACTCCATTGTTAGTCTTAGCTTCACTTGTGTTGACACCAATAAAGTTATGGCTTCTTGATAAGTATTTAACCGGATTTGAAGTTCATGGATTTTGGACATATGTGATTCTTACCATTATATTGAGCATCTTTACTGTAAAAGTAAAAAGCAAAACGAATAAAGGATAAAAGGAGAATGATAGTTAAATGCAATTTGACATAACTACGTTAACGAGAAACAATAGTGAAGGAGCTTACCTCGTGAAGTGACCCCAAAAAGTTAGACAGTATATAGTTAGGCTGTCTTTAGCGCATGAGTTCGGTACTGTACCGGGCTCATGCCTTTTAGTTTTGCCTTTATTCGTTTGTGGTTGTAATAGTGGAT
>NZ_FNIF01000021.1 GCF_900103825.1 Paenibacillus sp. yr247 | reverse complement strand
AACGACAGCAAGATGTCATTGTCAAACAATCCGTTCGTAGGCTAGAGAGTCTTGGCTTTACCGTAACAATCTCAGCTCCCAACGCCTCATAATGCTCGCTCATATTAAAACATGAGACGCAGCCTTTTGAAAAAAACGTCATAGCTGCGCCTAGTTTCGTATTGCCATTTTTATTGCTCTGCTATGTGAGATTTTCAGGGTAGTTTAATCATCAGTTAGCTTACATATATAGAGTTGGACTGTGTAAGTGCTAAAAAACCAGGTCAAAGCCAAATAATTTGGCAATAATCCTTATGGTATATAGCACGAAAGTAACTGTCCCAATCAGAAAAAAAATCAAAGATGTTACTACAGCAGGTCGTGCAAGCGTCCCCAATATCGCATCCAATAATATAAAAATCCAGTCCAGATACCAAAACCGTAAAGTTTCTTTATCTGCTTTTTCTTCTTCGTACCTTCTTCCATGTTCAATAACATCTTTTAAAGTTCTATAACCAAAGAAACCACCACCAAGCATCATCACCAAGCCAATAGACCAGGCTAAAAGCAAATGCTCTAGGAAGGCTTCTTTTGCTTTAGATAGATTGAAATAAACAGTGATGAACTGCTTTGACAGTTCTTCTTCCCCATTATCGAGGTACATGGCAACAATTTTGGGCAAGTCTGCAATGCCATCACCAAAATAACCAGTGGTGAAGCTAAAATGCCACTTAACTATAACAGCCCCAGTACAATGATAGGCCTGGGGATATTGACGTTTACAATTAAATCCATCAAACCAGATTTCATAAATCTTCGTTAACTAGGATACGCCATCTAATTTTGAGAGGAGAACTATTTTATGATGTCTAATGCATTAACAATTTTTAATTGGAGTCTTTCACTTATCTTTGCAATCCTATCAACCCTTGCATTTCGTAGTGCACGAGTCTGGGGGATCGCGCTAGGCTTAATCTTATCTGAAGCAGTTATGGGCATCGGGGTATATTTTTTGAAGATATCCTTTGGAGTACAAGTTAATTTTGAAGGTACTGAAGCCTATGTCGAAGTGAACATCCTGTTACTCTTGATAGGCGCATTACTTGGGGCATACTTTGGGCGTCTACTTCGAAAAGAAAAGGAATAGTTTTCAAAAGATATGGATTAAACTTGATTGTAAAAAGCATTTAGCCCCTCACAAAAATTTGGATGAATTATTTAATGAATTATTGCAATTATAGTTGGGCAAACCTGAAATCCATTGCTGGACTTGACTTCTAGGAAAAAGGTAATTAGTTGATTCAAAGCGGTTTTGAGATCGAGATCTCTAATTTCGTCAGAGAACAGGAAAAACAAACCACCTAATGAGTGCTCATCATTTTGTTGGCGACGCTCCCCTTCAAGAACCAAATAACGTGAAAACACAATGGTGGTATGGCTGATTAGCATATCAGCGGCCTTGAAACTCTGTGCCCAACTTCAAATGCGATTTGGTGAATTTAAAGAAAGTTTCAATCCCCACGCGCATGCCGTAAATGCGAATGATTTCATTGGCATCCAGAGTTAGGTCCGTACTCAGTACAGCTTCGAACTGTCGAACAATTTGTCGTTTATTAAAAAGAGATGTAAAAAAAGCAATTTGGAAAGGTAGTGCTGTAAATGTTAAAAAAATCAGTTCCTTTAGTTTTGATGGTTGTATTAATTCTTGGAGTTTTATCTGCTTGTTCAAGTAAAACAAGTAATGATCAACCAGTTTCGTCAACAACAACTGCCTCAACAGACACAACAACAGTCAAGATTGATATGAATGAATTCAGTTTTTCACAAAATGAAATTAAGGTGAAACAAGGTGAGAAGATCCATTTTGTATTAACAAATTCGGGTAAATATGCGCATGATATCAATAGTGAAGAGCTCAAAATTGATATAGATGCAGACCCCGGAAAAACAACTGAAGCAGATTGGACAGCTCCACAAAAGGCAGGATCTTATCAAATCATTTGCGACAAACCGGGACATGCGGACAAAGGTATGAAAATGACATTGACTATCGAATAAAAGAATTATTATAAAGGCATTAACAAGAGTTGGACAAGCTATTACCTTGGTCGAAAACATTATCACTCACTTGCAGAATATTTTAGAAACAAGCATGATATAGGCCCTCTCCTTTCGCAAGGTGGGGGCCATTTGACGCTTACATACAAATCATCGAATATGTCTTCGGAAGCAGCCAATAAATTCTCGACCCATTCAGTATCTTTAGAGGTGATTACT
Source organism: Paenibacillus sp. yr247 (assembly GCF_900103825.1). GTDB lineage: Bacteria > Bacillota > Bacilli > Paenibacillales > NBRC-103111 > Paenibacillus_E. Next base: position 76,019 of record NZ_FNIF01000021.1, on the reverse strand, counting down.
GAATATTTTTTAGTTTAGCATCCTCCAACCAAAATCTAATTCTGTTGTAAACCAATCCGCCGAGTTGGTCTAGGAGAGGATTTTCACCAATTTTACACCAATATTTTAATTGGTAGAACGTAATAGGCATGTAATTTATACATGCACAATTTTAAGGCGCGAATGCAATGATAAACTCTTCCCAACCGGACACAACATCCCTGTTCGCATAAAGAACGGCGCCTAGGTTCAAATCGGCGGAGACGTATTTATTATTGGCCACCGCTTGAAGAGCCACTTTGCCGCTGCCTCGATCGATGATGCGGAACTTTTCCCAGGCTTGAATGGTTGTTGCCCTTGCGATAAGTTTAGTGCTCTGGTTCAGATCGGCCGTCACATAATTATTGTTGGCCTTGGACAAAAACGATACTGTTCCGTCCGAATTGTTAATAACGGTGAACTTCTCCCAATCCCCTACAGTCGTTCGGTTTGCGACCAACGGACTGGCCCCCGCGTTCTCGGCGGTTACGAATTGATTATTAGCCAATGCTTTGATGCTGGACGTGGCTGTAGGCGCTTGGCCTGAATACTTCATGACTACATTGATAAATCCTGTATTGGCTTGAAAAAAGCTCGTGGCGAATTTGCTCCATTTGGATGTAATCGTTGCGGTGCTGTCATTGTAAATATCCGGTACCAGATTTGTATTGTTATTGTAGTAACCCCAGTTCCCTCCCCCCGTCACTTTATACGACCAGTTCGACCAGGAAGCGTTTAATCCATTTAATCCCGCCAGCCATTTATCAATCAGATCGAGCTGCCCGAAGGCGAATTCGCCGGCGTAAACCGGGACGTTATAAGAGGTTTGATATTGAGCCATTTTGGAAAGCCAATTATCGATCATGGAATTGGTCAAATTCCAATCGTTAAAATTGGTAAAGTTATAATGGTGCGTCTCATAGACGACGTTCGTCCAGCCGTATGTAGACGGTGGCAAGGATTGTTCCCAATCAAAAAATGCCGCCACGATAACGATATGATCGGGATCTTTGGCGCGAACGGCATTGTACAGCCGGTTATAGTAATTATATTTTTGTTGGACCTGCGACGCATTTTCCGCCGCCCCTGAAGTAAGCAAAGGTTCGTTCATCAAATCGTATGCTGCAATCGTCGGATTGCCGTTATAATGGGTTGCAATGCGCTCCCAGATTTGTACCGTTCTATCCTGGTAGGTTGTATTAACCCATAGTTGATTCGAATTCGAAATCCCGCAGGATTGCCATGGACAATCCCCTCCTTGGATGCCGTGAAAATCCAAAATGACGTAAATGTTTCTTAGCGCGCTCTCGGTTACCAGCCAATCGAGTGATCTAAAGGATATGGAATCGGGTTTCATGCTGCCGTCCGGATTCATGAAATCTTCCCAATACATGGGCACGCGCACCACATTCAATCCCATATTCTTAATATTATCCAGATCGCTCGCTTGAATCCAGACATCATGATATCCGCCTTGCAGGCTATGATTAAGATCGGTTCCGAAACGATTCCACAAGGTTTGCGTCAGCGTAAACTGATCGGGCGTGTTCATAGGCGACATCCAAGCTTCCTGCAACAACCATCCGCCAAGGTTCGGGCCGCGAAGATTAACGATCGCTCCGGTTCCAGAATTGTTCTTAATCACTTTTCCGTTCGTTTTCAGAAAATCGGATGAACCGAATGCCGCATTAGCCACATTCTGCGGTGACACCGAAAATAGGAGTCCCGTTAAAATGACAAACGAAAGCAGTACAAATAACATCTTTCTTTTCATCAATGATCTCCTCCTTAAAGAATTGGGGAAAACTACAGAATCTAAAACGAAATTAAAATAAAATCGATATCAAAATTTCAACAGCCTCCTTTCGATGAAATCGATTACATTTATGAATATTAAACAGTTCGGAGATATATGAATGCTCCGTAATTCACATTTCGCAAAGGCTCAATAGTATGGATGTTCTTTGCTATGATACTGTTGAAATTGCCAACCCTAACTTCCAATAAACACCTTGACCCCGCAAGCCACGCGTTGAACAACTCGAACCGGGACGGCGACCGTACTTGAATAAAGGACGCGGAATGTCCGAAATATTTCGGGTAACCCGATCAGTCTGTTCTAATGCCATGCGAGAGCAATTTTTGCTCATTTGTTCAATGAAATGAATCATATTAAGACTTATAGTTTCCTAGGTACTTGACATTGTAATCCCTCCTTCCTTTCCCTATTTTACCAAGTAATAGAATAGTTTCATGTCGAATTAGCTTGTCGAACTGAAAAAAAGATGGCTTAAGTTCTTATTATTTAACTATGCTCCCTGAACAAAAAAGAAGCCACGCTAAAGCAGCTCCACTCCAAAGTTATCACATATTAGACTGTTAACCACAATGTCTTTGCCTTAACCCTCCATGTGGTTTACGTCTATGTTAATCCAGCGCAATAATTATTTTCAAAAGGGGTATTCAAAACTGTCATAATATACAAGTAAATATATATATCTTAATGAAATCGAATTCATTAAATTAAAGAATTTAAACCGTCATCATCTTAAAAAAGAAATCCGGTTGCAATTATTGTTGAAATCGATTTCAAATGTCCTGAAAAGGGGTGATGCGAACAAGCTTGGTATCACGGCTTAATGATTCAGTAATTTATGTTCCTATCAAGTAACTGGAAGTTTTTTATGATCGCCAAGACTTAGAAGGAAACCAATAATCCTTTTCTTTTGGTTTTTGTTTTACTTCTCTTCTTCAACACGAACCCCAGTGTCAAATTGAATAGCGCGATTGAGGCTCCGAATACACCTGGCGCCAAATTCCACGACATCACGGCAGTATCAGCCTGATCCATGAACGGTTGCTTCCCGGAAACCCTCTGGGCACTAACCACTTATTCTCACAGGTTACAATTACAAAACAGGAGGTTTCTTATGCTGGCATATATACGTGAAGCAAAAAAGAATCCATTCATCATTTGTTTTCTAATAGCAGCCTTACTATTCACACAGTTTTTATTACTTCCTTCTAAGACATGGGCAGCAACGACAATTCCCGGAAAAATCGAAGCTGAGAACTACAGCGCGATGTTCGGCGTCCAGACAGAACCGACGACCGACACGGGCGGCGGCCTTGACGTAGGCTGGATCGATACCGGTGATTGGATGGACTACAGCGTCAATGTGCCCAGTACGGACACTTATTCCGTTGAATTCAGAGTAGCAAGCATTAATTCGACGGGACAGGTCCAATTGCGCGACAGCGTGGGGAACGTCCTGACGACTGTCAATGTACCGAATACAGGCGGATGGCAGGCGTGGACAACCGTTAGTGCCTATGTAAACTTAGGGGCAGGCACCCAGACGTTAAGACTTTACGCATCATCCGGAGGATTTAACGTGAATTGGTTGAATTTTGCCACGTCTATCTCCACCATTATAGCGAATGCGAATAATAGCTTCGTAACCGCGGAAAATGCAGGGGCCAGCCCATTAGTTGCAAACCGGTCTCAAGCTGGAGATTGGGAAAAATTCAAAGTGATTAACAATTCAGATGGTACGGTATCGTTTTTATCTATCGCCAATAATAATTATGTAACAGCAGATTTGAACCAAGGATCCAAGCTGATCGCAAGAGCGACAACGATACAAGGCTGGGAAAAGTTCAGAATGATCGACCACGGCAATGGCAAAGTGGCTCTTCAAGCGCTGGCCAACAATCAATACGTATCCGCCGATTTGAATCAAGGCGCTGTTCTATATGCCAATAGAGGTACCGCTTCCGGGTGGGAAGAGTTTACGATTTCCACGTCTACAACCCCGCCGTCGTCTAGCGGATTTATCGTATCCGAGGCGCAGTTTAACCAGATCTTCCCGAACCGCAACCCGTTTTATACCTACTCAGGACTAGTTGCAGCTTTAAGTGCATACCCGGGCTTTACGACAACAGGCAGCACGACCGTCCAAAAACAAGAAGCGGCGGCTTTTCTGGCTAACGTTTCACATGAGACTGGAGGACTGTACTACATCGTTGAGCAAAATACGGCGAACTATCCATATTATTGTGCATCAAGCAGCCAGTATCCTTGTGCGCCTGGAAAGCAGTATTACGGTCGCGGCCCGCTACAATTGAGCTGGAATTACAATTACGGAGCGGCTGGCGCTGCCTTAGGACTTCCGCTTCTGTCGAATCCAGACCTTGTCGCTCAAGACTCCTCCGTAGCTTGGAAAACAGCGCTTTGGTTCTGGAACACGCAAACAGGCTCCGGAACGATGACGGCTCACAATGCGATGGTGAACTCAGTAGGATTCGGCGAAACGATCCGAACGATCAATGGTGCATTAGAGTGCAACGGAGGAAATCCAGGACAGGTACAAAGTCGTATTAACCTCTACCAGACGATTTGTTCGATTCTTGGCGTCAGTCCGGGCGTCAATCTCGGCTGCTAGACTGCCCGAAAACAATGAGGCTGTCTCAAAGTAGAATTTTTCTACTGGAGAGGCAGCCTTACTATTGGCAAAAGGAACTCTTTTGATTTATCCAGTGTTCACCGTATCAACCGAAGGCTTATGCCAGGTCTGTCAAATCTTTTGTGTAAACTCTTTTAAAAGACTTCTCCCCGAGGGGAGAAAAATTTTCAGCAGGCTTCAGATCCGCCGTTACCTTCTTCAAATCTTTGTAAGAGACTAGCGGGGTAGAATTGCGTATTTGGTGGATAATGCATTTTTGGATTTCTGTCTTTGGATAACAGGCCGAGATGGCTCGTGTGAAGCCGGTTAGATTGTCTACACAGGTAATGAGGATGTCCTGTACGCCACGATTCTTCAGGTCGTTTAGGACGCTTAACCAAAACTTGGCGGACTCGTTTTCACCGACCAACATGCCCAGTACATCCTTGCTTCCGTCCAGATCAATCCCAATCACCATGTAGGCTGCTTTGTTCACAATAGCTCCGTCTTGCTTCACTTTGAAGTGGATCGAAACACAACGGCATAAACGCCTTGCAGGGGGCGGTTCTGCCACTCCTTGATGAGTGGGATAATCTTGTTTGATACATTGGAAATAAGGGTTGGTGAGACTTCAATACCGTACATGTTTTCCAAGTGATCTTGAATGTCTCTGGTGCTAACTCCCTTGGCGTATAGGGCAATAATTTGGTCTTCAATGCCCGTTTACATTCAACTGATGCTTCTTGACCACAGCGGCTCAAACGTGAACGTCAAATAGACCCCACCTAGCATTCAGATAGGAGCCAGTATATGATGGATGAAGATTAAGAGGTCCAACAAGAATCAGGCAAAGAAGATGACCATGGCATAAATGGCTCCAGCGCCTTCGGGGCTTGGAGATCCGAAAGCTGCGGCAATTGCTCGAACAGGTACTTGAGGTATTCGAAGGGATGCAGCCCGTTTTCCTTTGCCGTCTCGATGACACTGTAAATCGACGCGCTAGACTGAGCTCCGCGCGGGGTATTCGCAAATAACCAGTTTTTGCGACCGATTACAAACGATTGGTTAAAAAAGTATTCATCAGCTGCTTTTTAGTAATACCCATGATACTCTTTTGATGAAACTATACACCGTGATTAATGACTAGAATATCCAATCGTCCGTATGATTTTATCGTTGTTTCTACAATAGCATGGCAGTTCTCCTCCCGTCTTAAATCTACAGGAACTGGCAAGCATTGACGTCCAAGATTATTAATAATTTGTTACGTTTCGGCCGCATCCTGGTGTCCATCAAGATAAGCAATGACAAGATAGGCACCTTCCTTTGCAAAAGCTATGGCGACAGCCCGACCAATTCCGCTGTCTCCCCCTGTAATAATTGCCACCTTATTATTCAACTTACTTCCCGCTGCCTTTATAAGTAGGATTTTCTGAAAGCGGGCGAGTGCTCTTAAGGTATTCATATCCTGGGTGCCTATCTTGATGCTAAAGCGGAAAGACAATCGGGACGTTGGTGCATTGCTGCTTCCAACCTATATATGGATAAATGAAATAAGTCATGGTTGTCACCTCACTGATTCAATTTCATATCTAAATTTATTCCGTTAAATTGATTAAATGCCTGTAATGAAAAAGTGGCAGCAAATCCAATATCTACATCTTCTAAGAAATCTCTTTTTACCAATTCGCAATATGCCGATCGGAATGCCTCCTTCCTTCAACAGTGCTAGTGGAAAATAATGTATATTAGTCTCGGCGAACATACTAAAGATACTTTTATTATTTTCTTTTTGTTTTGTCCACCGTAATGTTCCGCAATGCCTACGATGAGTGTGAGAGGCTTGTCGGGAATGGCCACTATGACTTGCCACTAATCCTTGTTAAAATATTCAACCAACAACACAATCAAGCCAAGAACAAACAATAGAATACTATCGCCGAGATTAAATAGAAAAAGCCGCCAAGCCGCTATGCGCCATCACATGTCTAAAAATGACATCAACAGCGGCTTGTTCGCATGCTTTTCCAATTATTGAATACATTTAAGTATTCGATAAACAGGAGGACACAAGTCATGTCACAACACGGGCAATCGTTCATGAGAGGTACGCTGGTCTTGTCTGTCGCTGCTTTCATCAACCGTATTCTCGGTTTTATCAGCGGCATGTATATCGCTCGCGTACTGGGCGCAGAGGGAATCGGCATCTTGATGATGGCGCATCCGCTCGTCCCGCTCGTCATTACGATTACGGAGCTTGGATTGCCGGTGGCAATTTCAAAGTTGGTCGCAGAGGCCCACGCTCGCGGCGAACGGATGAAAGTGAGGCGCATCCTGCATGTCTCGCTCGCTGTTACGAGCGTCTTGAGCGTAGCGCTCACGACCATATCGTTACTTGGATCTGAGTGGATCGCATCCATTCTGCTAAGCGACCAACGCGCTTATTACGCGATGCTGGCGATTACGCCGATCGCACCGATCGTCGCTGTCTCCGCCGTATTAAAGGGATATTTCCGCGGCATGCAGCAGATGAAGACCATTGCCGCTTCCGATGTGCTGGAGCATACGGTTCAAATCGCCTGTGTACTTGCGCTGGTCAACCTATTGCTGCCTTACGGCGTCGCTTATGCGGCTGCCGGAGCAATGGCCGCCTCTGTTGTCAGCGAAGCCATCAGTCTCCTATTCCTGGTGACAAGCTACAAGCTATACGGTGAATCGAAGATGCCGGGCGAGACTTGGGCAAGCAACCTGAAACAAGGAAGAAGCACACTCGGCGAGCTGCTGCAGATCGGACTGCCGACGACCGGGCACGGTGTCATTCATTCGTTATACAGCACCTTCCAACCGCTTCTTATTACAACCAGCCTCGCGCTGGCCGGCATTGGCACGGCGTTAGCCACGAAGCAATTCGGCCTGCTGGCCGGCTATGCGTTTCCGATGCTGTTCATGCCAAGCTTTATCACGCAGTCCTTGTCCACCGCTCTCATTCCTGCGATTGGCGAAGCAGCAGCGAACAAGAACAGTCTGCTCATACATGAGCGGATGAATCAGGCTATGAACTTGGGACTCCTAATCGGCGCGCCGGCGACCGTTATCCTGTACGAGTGGGCAACTCCATTAACGACACTTGTCTATAATGCGCCGGAAGCAGGATTGCTTCTGAAAATATTGGCGCCGATGTTTTTCCTACATTATTTCGACGCTCCGCTTCATGCGATTCTGCTCGGGCTCGGCCGCGCGAAAGCTACGCTGTGGAATTACGTAATAGCCACCGTATTCAAGGGTGTCTCGATCTTCGTGTTCGGCAGCCAATTTGGTATTATTGGCGTTGCGTACGGCATAGGTATTGGCATTGTGATGCAAACACTGCTGAACTTCTTTTCCATCTCAAGCTCGATCGGATTTTATTGGAGTATTCGTCCTTATGTCAAGGTTGGCATCTGCATGATGCTGATGGTGATATGCGGACACTGGACCTATAGCTATTTTGCCAGCCATGGTATGCCGCAGTTATGGTGCGTAATCACTTCAATCGTGTGTTCCTTGTTACTTTATTTCGCCGCACTCGTATTGACGGGTACATTGAAGTGGAAAAGTACGCGCCACCGATTTTCGATTCCATGGTAAGTTTACTTGAAATAGAAAAAGCAGCCATGATCGGCTGCTTTTTCACTGCTGGCTTAAAGCGTAAAGTTCTTTTTCCATGTTAATTCATTGCCTTGCTCATTACCACTGAATAATTTTCCCTTCTGAATTGAACATAGTGGTCACGGAATGGTGTTTATCGGCAGTAACTGGATGTGTTGAGCCCACGCGCCTTTCGAATTACAAATCCGTCAGATTTCTTGTCTGGAATAAATCTGAATAAGGAAAACTCGTCAAATTGGTAATTTGCAAAGTTAATTAGTGACTGATCTTTATCAAGCAATGTTTGGTCCAGGTCAAAATGACTGTATCAACTTTATTCAAAATAGCACCCCCATAATCATTAACGTAAGACAATTCCGAAGCCAAAACTAACGATTATTAATAAGCTGTTTCCACTCATTCCAAGCATTTTGATACTGGTTTAGATCTTTCGGATGATGCAATAGGCATGTAGCTATACGAAAGTACAATGCCACAATCATATCTTCTTTTAATTCATGTGTATCAATCGGTTCAATGTCCATTTGTTCAACCACGCTCAATAATATTGGGTAGTGTAGGCCATCTGGTGACGAGCAGAATGCATACAAAACATCGTACAGTAGACGACCTAATCTAGGAATTGGGTCTATAATTCCATGTAACTTTCCGTTTTGAAATAAAAAATTATGAACGCCAAAGTCTCCGTGTAGCACATAAAGACCGTTTGGGGATACCCGTTCTACTCGACGCATATGAATATCCTTTACCAGATTATGATCCTCTTCATTTAGATGAGATCCGATGATGGATTGGGAATAATTAATATCATGAGCAACACGTTTTGGTTCCTCTACCCATTCATAATCATCAGATGGTTCCGGTCGTACATAGTACCGATTCATTAGTTTTGTCAGATCGGACATGAGTTCCTGTTTCATTTTACGATTATAACTAGTTTCCCCTGGAATAAAGTCATAGATAAAATATCGATATTCTGGATCTACATATTTAATTTTTGGTAACAAAGGTATTTCATGATAGATTTGATAAAATCGAGTCTCTGCAGCAATTCGTTCCGGTTTATTCGATTTGACTATAAATATATTTGGTAAATCTAAAGTGCCGATTACACCAACAGTGCTATCGGTACCCCCATTTAATTCGTTCCAATGGCAAATGGACTCTGAGAAAATTCGATTCTGTATAATTTCATTCATGATTTTCTTTAACATACAATAACCTCCTTATGGAAGATAATATTATATTAGGTTCGTTATCGTAATGAAGCTACCGATCATGCCGGCAGCTTCATCAAAGGTGAGTATTGGGCTATAGTTCCCGTTAGCATTAATCTGCAACGATATGGATTAGATATCATACACGTTGATATCTATAGTAGTCTTGTACATGTACCACTTTGAATCCAACCGATTTATATAACCCAAGAGCATGGTCGTTTTTCGTTTCGACTTCTAAGTATATCGAGTATCCGGTCGAGCCTTGCTCTTGAATGACTCGGCGCAGCACTTTTCTGCCTCTTCTTTTGCCTTGGTGTTCTGGCAAAATGGAAAATCCATAAATCCACGGTTGCCCCTCTTCTCGGCTCACCCGAATCTTCCCGACTGTTTCATCGTTGACGTCAATCATGAGCATCTCAGTGTTATCCTCGAAGACCTTGCTTTCCATCGCTCTGGCGTCTTTTTCATCCAAACCGAACGCCGAAACGGATAATCGTACACGCATCTCGTAATCTTCTAATGTTGCTTGCCTCAGAATAATACTGTCCGTTTCTTCAATAGGCTGTTTTTGCCACTCCATCCATTTGATACTCAGAAAATGCATACTCGGCACCTTGTTTACTCAAAAAAGCATGTACCGCCTCTGATCCCGCTGATGCATTCAACAAGATTTTCTTGTATCCGTTTTGTTCGACTCTTTCCATTCCTTGTTGGAATAATCGATCGAAATGCCCCTTTCGTCGTTCACTTGGTTTCACCATGCCGCATACTTCAACAGTAGAACCAAAAGCATATAAACCTAAAAAGGCTATAAGTTCGTCATTTTCATAATAAAAAAAATCCAACTGATCAGATTCGCGGTTTTTAAGCATTTCCCAGTTAAGCTTCAGCTGTAAATGATCATGAGTTTTACACTCTTTTTGCAGTAGACTATGATGTCATCAAGCCAAAAATATGCCATGCTGGTACACGGTGAGCATGATCAATTAGACAAGCCACCTCTATTTTAGGAAGGTAACGGAAGAATTCCCGAAAAAATTATCGTGATTTATTATCTTTCATTCGTTTATCGCATTCCATTCATATCAAGCTAACATTTGGGAAAAATTGGCCTTGACGTATACTTTTCGCATAAAATAAACATGATAACATCGATGCATTTAGGTCTCTAAGTAAACCTAGTTTACCATTCATACTATAAGGAAGCGGAAGTTAACTTATTGAATGGACGGAGATACATATTTTTAACGAAGCGGAAACGATGAAGATGAATAATATTAGCCCGGAACTGAAGGAAAAGCTTGAACTACTGGCGGCCGAAAGCGGCTTAGAGACTCAGGATGCGTTCATAAAGCATCTGGCGGCGCTGTACGAACTGAAACAACTCAAGGTTGGTAACGGCAGCGGATATGCGAAGCAAATCGAAGAGCTAGAGTATCACACGCGTCGGAGCATAGAACTATTCGTCGGCATGATAAAAACGGAGGCGGCAGAACGAATTGAGCTTTCCAAACGTCACGACGAAACGCTCGGGGATCGCGCCGCGACAATAGTAGCTCAGGAGCTAGTAATTATCGATTTACAGAAAGTGAGGAAGCAGCAGACCGAAGAATTGGCCCGACTACGTGACGAAATCGCGATGCTCAAGCAACAACTGAAGCCGGACGACGGAAGGATGCCTCCCTCCAAAAGATAAAATTATTGGCAATCTTAATTTCGGAAAAATCCATGGAGGTCTTTTCTTATGTCTGGATTGGAAAAGAAGGAAGATGTGAATATCGACATTGTTAACATACTTACCATTAATGATGGCATAGTCAAAGAAGTGTCGAAAATAGGTAGAGGAAATCACGAAAAAACAGAAGTAAAAGAAGGGGGAGCAAAAAGGATAGAAGAACAAGATGATATAAAAGAAATTTATGGGCTTGGTGATAATGATGAATATGCTGGATAGCAATATTTTAAGTTATGAGGCATAATACCAATCGTTTTTTTATTTTTCACATATATGTTTACAGATGGTCTAAGTTTCATTATTAAATCCCACGCTGAACCATCGTCTGAAAATCTTTTCTTCAAGAGGCAGTACCACAACTGGTATCCCTGATTATTTATCAATATTGCCCGTTGACATCGTCTTGTAAACCACATGAGTCCAGCACATCCTGATTCCACTCCTCCTGGTCGGTTTTTAACACAAACCCGGGAAAGCATTATGTACCCCCACAGACTTGCTGAGGGGGTATTATTCCTAGGCTCAGCTGAATAATATTAAACGTTAGGTGCCGATGATGGTTTACATTATGACAAGGACCTGTGTGTCATTTGTGTCACATACCATATAGTTATCTTTTCTACCGTCAATACAATAAGTTTGGATTTTCATTACTCTTAAATAGTAACCACCAAGTTTTTATATGGTGTTATAAGTCCCCACACGCAATCAATTATAAATGAAGAACTAACTTTCAACTCGGATCTCGGATTTCTTTTAAGAACAAAAACACGATAACGCAATAACAGACCGCCGTAAGCAGTCTGTCATTGTATTTGGAACTAACGTTTTTTCTTTAGTTCAACATAAAGTACTAAGAAACACATTATTTTTTTACGGGCACCGGGGCTTCTCAGGTTTTAATGGTTTATATTCCCATATTACTTCACACTCGCTGGCTCTACCAGGCGGTGTCTGAACCATCGCTCCCCGCGATAACGCCACAGGAAGATAGCACCACGCACTCCCCACTCCAATTGCATAGCCGCCCACACCCCGAACACCCCGTAGTTTAGCGTGATACCAAACACATAGCCGAGCACAACCCGAAACAACCACATGGTCAGCATCGAAGAGATAGAGGTGAAACGAGAATCCCCCGCTGCTCGCAACGCGCCTGGCAGCAGAAAACTGATCGGCCATAGAGGGATTTGGGCTAAGATATTGACCAGCATAATGAGATACAGATTATCCATGATTTCGGCTGGTGGGCGGAACAGACTAACCAGAGGCTTAAAGAACGGGATTAAAATAAGTCCCGTCACCACAAAGGAGCCAGACGCCAGCCACAGAAACGACCTCGTAAATTTGCGGGCATCCTGAATATTCCCCCTACCTATGCATTGCCCTACCACCGTGACTAGTGCTGTAGACAATGCGATGGCGGGGATTTGTAAAAGCATAGCGAATACGGAACTGATGGCATTAGTTGCAATCGCGTAAGTGCCTAGACTGACGATGTAGATTTGGGTTAACATTTTCCCCCCGTTAAAGAACAGCTGCTCCGCAGCGAATGGCAGCCCGATGAACATGATTTTCTTAAACATGGAAAAATTCCAGTCCATCAATTCCTTAAGACGAATTCGCAGGCTGTCATCCATACGGAGCAGGTAGAACAATGCGCATGCCGCTGCCAAATAACGAGAAATATTCGCGGCTACGCTCAAACCTAGAACTCCCATTTCCAAAAAATGGACGAACAAGACGTTCAGCAATACGTAAGAAAGGTTCAGGATTAGGGACAACCCCAATGTCACTCTAGTCCTACCGATCCCCCTCAGCGCTCCGCTGACCGCTTCCTTGAACGCGATCCCGAGGTAAGATAAAGCACTTCCCACAAGGTAAGTGCCGGCATGGCCAAACACCTCCGGATCCGCCGTTCCAAAGAGAAACTTCAGGATGGGATGATAAAATAAGAGGACTACCAGGCTGAGCGTCACCGCAACCAAAGTCACAGCGGAAAGCGAAGCCGCCGCTGCCTTGGATACCATCTTGTCATTCCCGCTGCCCTTGTACTGCGCCACCACTACCGTGCCTCCAGTCGCCAAGGCGACAAAGACATTAACCAGGAAGAGATTGAGCGAGTCGACCATACTTACTGCGCTGATCGCCGCCACCCCCGACGAACTGATCATCGCGGTGTTCACCAAACTTAAGCCGACGAGGAAGGCCTGGTCGATGAGGATCGGGAGAAGCAGTGATATGACCTGTCGGTAATCAATAGATTCCCCTGAAAGATATTTGTTCAAAAAAGCATGGCATCGAGCCTTATAATTAAACGGAATCATACTAGTTTCACTTCCCATCCGAAAACGTTCGAAGTCGCCACAACTGCGGGAATAAATACATTCATAAACCGGCTATCGCGATCGTCCCAATCCCTCCGAGGTATGCAACCGACACTGCACCCTCGAAACCGGCCAGTGTGCAGGTTTCGAATTCCCCTAGCTGATTCGCGGTGTCGACGATGAGCGAATTAACCGCGCTAACCCGGCCACGTATCTCGGATTCCAACTTCAATGTTCACTAAATTCAAACCACCTTCTTGAGTTCTCGTTCGCCATAAAATTAAAATCATACCAACAATATTCAACACTTAACCCCGCTATCCTGCCTGATCGTAGTTGAATAGCAAAAAAAGGACCCACAGCAGCGGGCTGAGGGTCTAAACTTAATATTTTAAAGGGGGTCGACTTTTATTATAAGTTTGATTCATTGATGCCACATGAGTGAACAACTTATGGAGCATATAATCTATGCTTGATTTTGATTTTACGATTAAACCGATGATAAATCGCAATAGACGCCGGACGAATGCGATGTATCCAGAAAAGGAAGGCGTCTGGGAAGAGTTTGAAGCTAGTCATACAGGTGAGTAATATCTCGATGGGAAGGTCATCATCGACCATTTTGAAGGAATATTCCCGGATGGTGAAGTCAGAAAAGGGATGATGATACTCGCTTATGACGAGGAAACGAAGCAGTGGTCGTTGGCATGGCTGGATAATCGCAACCCTCATGATTTTAGACCGCTGATCGGAAAGTTTGATAATGGAATCGGAGTGTTTAATCAAGTGGTAGAAACACCAGACGGAAAGCCGCTGCACATGAGATTCACTTGGGATGAGATCACGGAGAATACGGCTCGCTGGCAACAGGCCTTTTCGTTTGATGGCGGCAACAACTGGGATACCAATTGGATTATGGAGTTTACGAGAAGTTAAACACTCACGCACCGTTGCTTCTTGTAGGTATTTCATCTATAACCTAATTATTTAATGGCCGTCCTCCGGATGCCCTCACGGCAAAAGCGCGCCCTAGCGGTTGATTATACACTACCCTACGGTGTGCTATCTTAGCCTGGCTCCCAATTAAAATCTTTTTAACCAGTCCATGTTGGTATCTACTGTTTCCATATATCTCTGTCCTACGAGCACGCCGGTATGAGTTGTGTTCCAAAGCCCTTTATATGCAGCAAGGAAGTGCTCCGCTGTCACCCTACCCCGACGGTCGTCATCATCACAGTTTACTGCTTTGATAACCAAGCACGGGCAAGAAATTAAACTGCTGTTTATTGATATACCCTTTGCTTCGTTTGAAAAAGAAAAAGCGCTAAATGCCTTTGACGACTCCATTGTCAGATACTTTCTTTGAAATTCAATGTCATCTGCCGTTTCATCTATGCTTGAAAGATCTTCACGGGCTGGGGCAGGCAATATGTTACCGAGTGTCATCTGGGCTAATTCTTTGTATGGTACTACTTCATGAACTTTTCTGCTTATGACTGAATCGATCAAACCAATCCTGCGATCTCGACGGTTTCAGCCAACTTCTGGCTCAAGATCCCCCCCATGCTAAATCCAATAAGAATCGGCGAAACACCACACTCAGCGATAACCTCTTTAATATCCTCCAAATAATCCTCGAAAGTTATCTTAGTCATATCCAGCAGCCTGCTTTTGTAGTGACTTCTCAAGTTCATGACATAGGCATTCCCACCCTTCGCTGATAAAATGAGGAATGTATTTGCTCCACATCCAACTTCCTGTGTAGGCACCGTGTACAAAAAGCAAAGGGGGCCTTTTTTTAGTTTCTTTCGGGAGGTTTTCCCCTTCGAATATCTCTAAAAATAAATCGTTTTCCCCAATGTATTTCTCCGTATGATCGGGCAATTCTTTCGTTAAATCTTTAACGATTATTTCCTCCTCGCAATTTAATTTGACACCAAGCTATTTATTGAAAAAAAATTTAAAAGTTGTAATAAATCTTTTTTAAAACATTAATCAGATCTTCTTTTTCTTTTTCAGAGATTTTTTAAGTAAAACACGTCTAACATTTCTTTAGATATTGATTCAAAGATTGGTTTCAGTTCACTCCCCTTATGGGTTAAAGCAACATAAACAACCCTCGTGTCCTCTTTGTCCCTTTCCTTTGTCACATATCCAAGCCGGACCAACTTGTCAACAAGTGCTGTGACTGTAGATTTATCCTTATTAATCCCTTTAGAAATGTCCGCCATAGTGAGTCTGGGCTTCTTAAATAGCGCATAGATGATATCACCATGCGAAGTGCCAATACCGTCTATCCCATACTTCACCATCTCTGCTACAATAAACCGATCTTAGTACGCTTCCCATGTAACTTTTTTCATGTAAATTATATTTCTATACTTTTTATTATGTGACTTTAGTGGTAATCGGACGATATTCTATGTCCAGCTCGGCAATCGGATCATATTCTTGACATTGAGAAATGATAAGAACTATATCCCATTCCCGGCCTGGTTTGGCGTGATCTCGGTTATTTCTAGCCTCATTGAAACGACAACTGAGATAGAAGTAAAATAAACAAAAAAAATGCTCTCTATCCCATTACAGGACAGATGGCATTTTATTTTTATTACTTCCAATATTGAGCACCAAAAGCATCACGTCCGGAGGTATTCCGTTCCTCCTTATATTGCTTTGGGTTCTTGAGGTGGTAATTCTGATGGTACTCCTCTGCAGGAAAAAAAACAACTGCGGGTTTAATCTCCGTTACAATCGGCTTATCAAAGCGTCCGCTCTTCTCAAGCTCCTCTTTCGACTTTACGGCAAGCTTATGCTGATCATCATTGTGATAAAAAATGGCAGTACGATACTGGCTACCACGGTCAATGTACTGTCCTTCATCATCGGTTGGATCTATCTGTGGCCAATATAGCTCAAGCAATTTTTCATAAGGAAAAATTGCCGGATCAAACGTAATCTCGACAACTTCCAAATGACCGGTTTTCCCAGTCTTCACTTGTTCATAAGTAGGATTTACAATCGTTCCGCCCATATAACCGGAAAGAATCCCATGTATACCAGGCTGTTCTTCGAACGGGCTTACCATGCACCAGAAGCAGCCACCAGCGAATGTTGCTTTTTGCATTACGTGCTCTCCTCGATTCTTTAATTAACTGATTAGACATTTGCATTTGAGTGACATTTTTTATTATAAGTCTTATTATTCTATAAGTATACTGAAGTTCTTTTCGTTAAAGTTTATGGAAGGATTTTGGTTCTTAAAAATTTCATTAGCAGCACCTGCGGCCATAGCAGTACTAACACTATTCAACGATTTCACACAAATCCAGTGGTGACGTTTCTGTACATACTTATACCAAGCTTGATGGAAAGTTAGTACCCACTCATCATCGTTCACATCCGGGTTCAAGCTTCAATAACAACTGGAGTACTGTTGGTAATGTGAATCCATATACAGGTATAGAAGGAACAAAGACTCATCAAAAAGCCCCAGTTCGGGGCTTTGATGTTTAATAGAAAAAACTACAGCTCCCCGCAGGATATGTTCACAATAATTTCTATTAAACCACCCCTGTTATATCTTGGAAAGAAAGATGTCTTTCATTGCCGCTATTCAAATCCCCGTGTACTAAGCCGCTCTTGGATTGGATCGCAGCTACAACCGACGAATCATTGCAATAAGAAGCTAATTTATCGATTACTTCTTGATCTGTCTTTTGGAATGTTCCACGTTGAACTAGTATTTCAAGGTCTTTTAATAGCGAGCTGCTAAAATGTTCCCAGTCAGGCAGGCATCCTGTTTTATATGAATAAGGGAGATTGCCTTCAATTTGAGAGATTTGATTCATGATGTCATCAATGAAACGCAATGCTTCATAAGTATCCATAGTAATATCGGATAAACAAGGAGCATCTAGATTTTCTAATAGCAAGGCATCTGGAGTTTCGTTTTGCTCAATAGCTCTGGATCTTACTAAGAGCGAAGAATTAGCTTCCTTATAAAACTGAGGCTCAATAGAAGGTTCTGCCTGTACTTTATATATGATAATCGATGCATCGCTCAGGCGGTTCTGCAATTACGCTCACCGTTACTTAAATAAAAAAATGAGCAGACAGCCATGGCCACTGCTCATTATTAAGTATTCAACTATAGTTTTCCGTTAGCCATCCATGCCCCTCACGGGGAAATCACTAATCGGTTTAGGAAGTTCATCTCTTGAGCAGAATCTGCATTCTAAAATTTCAGGCGAACTTGGCCGAGGTACTCGATTATTATCGTTATTAGCAATGAAAACAAAATGATGCATGTCATAGTTCGGATCGTAGTATATACCAGTTAGCTGCTCAACTCCGACTTCCAACCCAACTTCTTCAAGTACTTCTCTTTTTGCAGTTTCCTCCGCAGACTCATTCTCCTCAGCTTTTCCGCCTGGCAGATCCCAATTGTTTTTGCCATAGCTATGTTTTACCAATAATACGCTTCCTTCAGAATCCAAAATAACTGCTGCTGCTCCAATTAACTTTGGCAAAATAATGCCCCTAATGATTATTGACTACATTAATATAGACGCCAATAAATGGTAAAAGTTTAGTTTCTTCAACACTTTCCTCCCGTTAGAACAGCAGGCCACCAAGTTATTCACCGGCAGCCTGCTTCATCTTTGTTATGGAGGTATCGTTCTGCCTTAGTTTAACAACTGATTTCTTCTGCGTTCTCCCCACCTTAATGCTTCTTCAATCAATTTATCCATTTTCTTTTCTTTCTCTTGTTGATATTGTGCTAATAAGTACGCTTTTATAATCCAAGTAAGCAAGTATTTTTGAATCTCCATCTTGATAAATATGTATGTGATGTGTTCGAGGAAAATCAATATAACCTTTAAAGCTTTTAATTCAATTTCATATTGATGCTTCCATTCGTTCGTCCACGGTGTAATTTCCCATTTTCTCTTCATGGATTTACTCCCCCCATAGGCAACAATACCACTTAATTCTTTATAGCTATATGATTTCCTCTTTATTCCGCATAACTACCCGTTTACTTCCAGCTTGACTCGCCTATAACGGAAGCATGTGCGGTTACTCCACTTGTCATTTGGCAAAAATCTTTTCTGCGTTCTCCAATGCAATTTTTTGACCGAGCGACGAATAATCGAGCCACGGCTGTCCGTCAAGTGTATAGACATGATTATTTTTAACTGCTTTTAACCCATTCCAGATGGGGTTGTCCTGCAGCTGTTTGAATATTTTTTCGGCGTCGTTGTCTTTGTTCACGATCACAAAAATGGCGTCAGCATCATAATCCGGTAGCACTTCCTGTGAAATCGTCGCAAAGGCGGCGTTAATTTTTTCAACACCTTTTGCTGGCTTCAAGCCCAGGTCATTAAATAGGACAGGGCCTATCGGACGTTTCATCCCCATGACACGAACCTCTTTCGCGGTAACACGGATAGCCATTACCGTACCGTCACCAATTTTGTTAAGTATCAAGCTTTTCACACGGTCAGCCTGCGCCTGATAGCTTTTTATAAAATCGTCCGCCTGTTGTTCTCGATTAACTAGCTTGGCGACAGCTTTCAAAGTATCACGCCATGTCCCTTCGTCAAGATTGAATGAATGTGTAGGCGCAATTTTTTCGAATTTGGAAAGGTCTTTTCCAGCGTACTGTTTGTCAACTAAAATAACGTCGGGCTTTAATTCCAACAGTGCTTCCATATCGGGGTCCGTAACAACTCCGAGTTTTTTTGTGTTTTTCAGTCGGTCCCCCACATGGGGCAAGAAATCTTTTACATCTCCGCCAATTACAGAACCGACAGGAGTAATGCCGAGTGCAAGCAGGTGATTAGTTAAATGGATCGACAACGAAGCGATTTTAGGCTCTTTACTCGATTCTTTCTCATTGGTTCCCGCGGAACTTTGCTGTGGGGTCGGAACTGCTTGGCCACAGGCGGATAAGACAATTAGTAAAATAATAATCAATAAGACAGAAAACTTCTTCATTCATGTCACCTTTATCATTAGTTTATTTTGTTCTTGTTAGTAAGTACAGAAAATAAGGTGCTCCTACCGAAGCCACCACCACACCGGCAGGGATTGCATTCGGTACGAACATGGAACGACCAATTGTATCAGCCGTCACTAAAATAACAAGACCGATGAGTCCTGAAATCGGCAGAAAATGCTGGGTCATGGGACCCGCAAGGCGGCGCGCAAGGTGCGGCGCAATTAAACCGATAAAACCGATCCCCCCCGCCATAGACACACTGGCGCTCGATAAAGCGATTGCCGCCGCCAGCAGCAGCAAGCGCGCACTGCGCACGTTAGCACCGAGACCTGTCGCAACATCATCGCCAAGGGAAATTGCATTTAGCGTTTTTATCTGAGAGAGGACATATAGAACAGGGACTGTAACCCATGGAAGCAACACCCACACGTTTACCCAATCCCTGCCCCATACGCTTCCAGCCAGCCATTTAGCGGTAAAAGCATATGTTTTATCATCCAATCGAAGCGACAAAAACAGTGCAATCGCGCTGAACCCGGCGGCGATTCCAATACCGACTAATATCAATCGGATCGGAAGCACCCCAGCATACCGATCAAAGGATAGGAATACGATCAAGACAGCAGCAGCCACGCCTCCCGCAAACGTGAACAATGGAATCATCAGCGAGAACTCCCCAGCCAACGAATGAAACATAGTAACGTAAATGATTAGGCCAAAGGCAGCGCCCGAATGAAGACCGAGAATGCCCGGGTCGGCTAGCGCATTTCGCGACACCCCTTGTAATATCGCTCCAGAAATCCCTAACCCAATCCCCGCTAACGCAGATACCAGAATACGCGGCAACCGGTATTCAAATAAAACTGTCGCATCACTGGCGCTTCCATAACCTAGAAGGGTTTGAAGAACGTTTACTGGTGAAAGTCGCATCGTGCCTGTATTCAATCCAATTAATATGACGCCTATACAAACGAGCACGAGCCAAATACCGACATATAAAGCTTTCTTACCTTTCGCGGAAGCGAGACGGACCATTTATAAGCTCCTCCTTTCTTTACGGGCGAGATAAAGAAAAAAAGGAACCCCTACAAGTGCAACCATCGCACCAATTGCAAGCTCTTTGGGGGGATTTACCATTCGCGCCCCCAAATCGGCTATCACCAGCAGCACCGCACCAAGTAAAGCGGACATCGGAACGATCAGCTGATAATTGACCCCTACCAGCTTTCGCGAAATGTGCGGAATGACGAGTCCAATAAATCCAATTGAGCCCGCAGCCGAGACCGAAACTCCAGCCAGAATAACCGCTGCTGCCATCCCTAACGTACGAACACGCTTAGTGTTTACACCTAAATTGACAGCGACATCATCCCCCAAAGATACTACAGAGACCGAACGCGCCAACACCATGGAACAGGCGATTGTTAACGAAATAATCGGCACCAAGAGCTTCAGATACTCCCATTTGATACCTGCAACACCGCCAGCATACCAGAAGGCCAGATCTTGGCTTAATTCAAAATAGATTGCGATGCCCGAGCTGAGTGAGCCGAGCAGCGCCGCTACAACAGCTCCTGCCACAGTGAGCCGAATAGGTGTTAAGCCATCAGGCATTGATGTGACTAGAAGGAAAATAAAGAGCGTACTCATCACGGAGCCTGCGAACGAAAGCAGCATTAATACCGAATAAGGAATATTCGGAAAAAATGCAAAGCTAACCGCAACTACTAACATTGCCCCCCCGTTAATTCCTAAAATACCTGTATCGGCCAGCGGATTACGCGTGACCCCCTGCATCAAGGCTCCAGCAACTGCGAATGCAGCCCCGATCACGGCGGCTCCAATCACCCGCGGCAGTCTTAGCGTGTGAATAATCTGGTGCGAAGTAAGTGTTGGATCGTAATGAATGACTGCCATCCATACCGTTTTTAGCGTAATCTCTTTCGCTCCAAAAGATATCGCCAAAAACATGGATAACAGCAATCCAATTAGAGTTAAGCTAAATATTAAGCCAATTAATAAAACTCTTCTAAGCGCCGTGATGACCACTCCCATTGAATCATGATCCACTATTCTTCAAACCATAAGTTTTATTTATTGATAATGATTATCATTTCCATTAATATATTATACATCATCAGAAATGTTGTCAACCATTTTTCAACAACAATTCGAGAGGATGATTTATTTTTGAGAAAATCACTGTTGTTGCTGCGAAGAAGCAAAAAAGGAGCTGCCAACGCAGCTCCTTCGTCGTATTTATGAATTCATCAAAGTTAGTCTTGTAGAAATGTTTTTATTGAACTAGTTCTCCGTTAGCTTAGTCCTGATTTCAGCTCGAAAATGAATAACCTTCTAAATAATTCCAATAATAAAGAAGGAGACTCAAAAAGTAAACCTAATATAAGACATAAGGAAGTCAAACCTTAGGAGGAAATCATGGGCAGATTAGTTCATTTCGAAATTCATGTCGATGACATGGAGCGTGCTAAGAAGTTTTATGGAGAGGTATTTGGATGGACATTTGAGGATTGGAGCAATTATGCGGGAATGCCCTATTTGGGGGCTGTGACGGGCGATGCAAATGAACCTGGAATTAACGGCGCTTTGATGCAACGTCAAGGGGCTTCCTCCTCAGAACCAGGACAGGCTTTGAATGGCTATGCATGTACAATGGGAGTGGAAGACTACGATTCTACAGAATCAAAAATTCTTAATCATGGTGGTAAGGTAGCATTACCAAAGTATGCTCTGCCTGGAATGGCGTGGCAAGGGTACTATATGGATACGGAAGGTAATATTTTTGGTATTCATCAGCCAGATGAGAACGCAAAATAGAATTATTTCGATATCTCCTTTTCATGGCGGAGGCAAGTGAAGAATTGAAATCCTCTTTGGACTTGCTACCGAAACCTATTCGACGAAGCCAACCTTAGCAATAGATTTCAATTCCGTGCTCGTTTGTTCCCGTACCCCAAGCGGCACGCCTGCACACTTCCTGCGCGCGAACTGAACCCTTTGAGTTCCTCCAGCCTCTACACAAGCGAAAAGTCCTGACTAACACGGTCAGGACTTTTCGCTGTGTATGGAGGTGAGGGACCTCGCTCTCTAGAAAGCGGGTCAATTCAATTCCCCATAAATGCCGTTGAAACCTCTTGTTCAACTAACGTTCCCCGGTAGTTGAACGACGCAAATAATTAGATGTAATTCCTTAAGTAGTGACAAACTAAATTCCTTTTTCAATTAACCTAATTAATCTATCGTCGTTTATTTGTTTTGCAAAATCAAGTGGTGATCTTCCAGCATTGTTCTTGGTAAAATATTCAGGATTGTATCGTTTATATAATTCTACGATTTCATAATGCTTGCCTTTGCAATTAAATACAGCACTTCAAAATGCATTGTTGTAAATTTGTCTCTGATATTAATGTCACCATTGTTTTTAAGGGCTAGCTCGGCAATCTTGTAATTTGGATGGATAGGTATTAGGTGAAGAACAGTCTGTCCTTCGCTATTTAATAAATTTATACTTTATTTTATTACAAATTAAATACTCTGCAATTTCATAACACTTTCCTGTTATTGCGTAATGGAGGAGTCTAGAGGATAACCTTTTTCTTCTCTCGCATGGTTACAATGAATTCAATTAGTACCCTCAGACATATATAAAATAACCTCTCGCAATGGTGTAATCGCTGAAGCGTAGTGGTTAAGACCATTCAAGCGAATGAGTTCCGCCCCAGGTATGACACTAGATAAATATTCAGCATTACGGATTGCCACATCCTCATCAGAATCGCTATGCCAGAACCGGATCGGTATCCGGATCCTAGAAAATTCCATATTCCACGATCTGCCGAAAATTAAATAGTCGGAAATGAGCCCGTCTGGTTGACGGCATCCTTCTCGCAACGACTCTATGTATATTTCCAAAATATCCCTCGGGAGTTGATTCTTCTGCTCTTCCGATAAAAGTGAATAGATTTGGTTCACGAAAGCAGCCGGATCGTCCTTTACCCGGTTGATCCAGGCAACTAGCTTTTCTGGTGCATGTTCGGCGGCTTTCAGCATCATATCTTCTGCAGCGGATACCGAGGATCGTAATTCAGGAACATCTAAAGGTCCAATTCCGGATAGGATCGCAGTTCGGGTAACACGTTCCGGTGCTCCATGACTTACGGCAATGGCATAAGGTCCTCCCCCGGATACACCCATTATCGCAAACTTCTCAATTCCAAGCAGGTCCGCGGTAATCAGGGTGTCTTGAACCCAGTCGTTAAGTGTCCGATCAGGTTGTGGGTCGGATATTCCATAACCGGGTCGCTCCAGTGCTATTACTCGAAATTGTGGGGTATTCGGATGACTGATCAAAGTATGTAATGTTTTTACGGTAGAATTGATTCTAGAAGAAGGGGTGCCGTGAAAGAAAAAAAGGGGAAATCCCACTGGATTGCCATATTGTGCAAAACCAATTTTCCTTCCGTCCGGTAAAGAAATGAATGAGTCCATTAATAAATCCTCCCTCAGAGAATTAGTTGAAAATCCATACAAATTTTACCACTAATTCAAGCTGAATAAAACATATTTTGGTTAAAAAACAAGATAGGTTTTTAAACTATACTACCCGTTTGGTGAACAAAGGCCTTCAATCAAAATTTTATTGGTGGCTTAGGAGTTAAATTTTGTAATCCTTAATTAGTGTTTTAAAATTTTTCATATTCTTTAGCTTTTCTAAATGTTACATTAGTTCAATATTATGGAGCTATCGTTTCCCGTTTGCTCAGTAATCTTTCGAATGAACGCAAAGTGAGGTAATATCTTAAAGTTTGATTCATTTATTTTCTCATCGAATATATTAATCATTTAATCCCTTTCCATTGAGAATTTGCTGCATACATTTTTCAACCCTTGACTCTCGAGTTTTGGATTGTTTGGGTTCAGAAAAATAAAGAATGTATGCTCTTTGCCGTCCCGGCGTCAATGCTTCAAAAGCTGTTTTCAAAGCAGGGATTTCATCGCATTTATTTTGAAATTCTTCAGGAATTTTGAATTCTGTATTCTTTTTAAAATTCACTTCCAAACCGGCTTTTTCAACTTCAATGGCTTCATAAATATAGGCTTTCAAGATGGATTCCATTGCAACTATTTCTTGAACATTGGTGAACCGAATCTGGCGCGCCGCCTGTACATTCTCCGTTTGTTGGATTAGAATACCATGGGCATCTTGTAACAAGGCACCTTTGTGAAACAGAAGCGCACAGTATTCTTTAAATCCGTGTATTAAAACTATGTTTTTATTCTGAAAGGTGTAACAAGGATGCATCCACTTAAATTCTTCGGTCAGCTCACAGTCAAGAATGATATTTCTCAACTTCTCATATTCTTCCTTCCACTTTTTAGCCTTACTTAAAAATACATCAACCTTAGGATTCATACTACTATTTGTCATCAAGGAACACTCCTCTTCAATTTTTCGATCAGCTGACAGTCAAGAATGATCATTCTCAATTTCTCCAATTCTTTCTGTCACTTTTTGGCTTACTTGAATATTCATCAACCTTGGGATTCATTCTACTCTTTGTCATATCATAATGTCATTTTAACTCACTAGTCTTGTCTATCGCTGGACGAGAATAAAGTTTGCTTAAAAGAGCTTTCTTTTCATTATAATGCAAATATTCCTAATGTTTTTTACTGCTGAGCAGTTCATACAGAGTGTAAATGAGACAAATCTCTAGACAAAAGTAGCGATTTTTTCTCGTGCCCACGCCTTCTGCACTTCTCCGAATCTCTGTCGGGAATGGGATAAGGTTCTTATCATCGTCAATTGACAAGATCATTTTCTGAACGAAATAATGACTGATTTTAAATTGCTTCATTGGATTGTGACATTCTTTCTTCATCCCGAATACGAAATCCCAAGCATCATGATGCGTAATGATTAGATCGACCTTTTTCTCCAGCCGCTTGACGTACCATATCGGGAGTAATATTCGTTGAGAACCCAATTCGGTTAATCACAGGAGGTCCAAAAAATTATAAAACACATATTCTTCTCCTCCATCAAACGCTGTTAATAAGTCGCCGATGCCAGAAATTAACTGTTTCAACCATACTATGCTGCCCGTTACTTAAGCGAAAGGCTGCCGATTCTGATGGCAGCCCTGGTTGAGCATACATAAGTTCTCCTTGTCATGCTAAGAAATTACGAATCCTATAATTACTAAAGTGGATTTGATGATTACATCAAGTATCTCCCCGTGATCGACTGCTCTGCATGGATGATCTGCGGAGGTGTGCCCTCGAACACCACCTGGCCGCCCTTACTGCCTCCATCCGGTCCCATATCGATGATCCAATCCGCTTGGCTGATCACATCGAGGTTGTGCTCGATGACTATCACCGTATTGCCGGCATCCACGAGGCGGTTCATGATCCCCAGAAGGTGACCGATATCTGACATATGTAGGCCGGTCGTCGGCTCGTCCATCACGTAAATGCTGCCCTTCTTATGCAGCTCGCTTGCCAGCTTGATGCGCTGGCATTCCCCGCCCGAGAGCGTGCTGAGCGGCTGGCCGAGTGTAATATAGTTCAGCCCCACATCACTCATCGCCTGGAGCTTGCGCACAACCTCTTTTAGCTGAAAAAAATCCAATGCCTGCTCCACAGTCATCTCCAGCACTTCTGCAATTGACTTGCCGTTCAGCTTGTACGTGAGCACCTCTTCCTTGAACCGTCTACCTCCGCATACTTCGCATGGCAGCTTCACGCTGTCGAGGAATGCAAGGTCTGTATACACAACACCAAGCCCTTGGCAGTTCTCGCAAGCCCCCTTGGAGTTAAAGCTGAACAAGCCTTGGTTGACCTTGTTCGCGGAAGCAAACGCCTTGCGCACATCATCCATAATGCCCGTGTAGGTCGCGGGATTCGAGCGTGTTGACACTCCTACCGCCGATTGGTCGATGACGATCGCATCCGGATGTTGGCTGAGGAATACTTCGTTAATCAGCGTACTCTTGCCTGAGCCGGCGACACCCGTAACTACTGTCAGCACTCCGGTTGGAATATCTACACTCACGTTCCGCAGGTTGTGAAGTAGGGCATCCTTAATGGACAGCTGGCCGGATTGCTGCCTGCAATCGTGCTTCAGCTGGAGCGGCCGCTTCATATGGGTGCCTGTCAGTGTACCTGCCTCCAGCAGGCCTTGGAAGCTTCCTTCATACACGATGGTACCGCCGCGACTGCCGGCGTGAGGCCCGACGTCGACGATATGATCCGCCAACTTGATCACATCGGGATCATGCTCGACGACAATCACGGTATTGCCTTTGTCGCGCAGCTTCTGAAGCAATCCATTTAACCGGTGTACATCACGGGGGTGCAAGCCAACGCTGGGCTCATCGAAGATGTAAGTGACATCCACCAAACTGCCGCTCAGGTGCTTCACCATCTTGACGCGCTGCGACTCGCCGCCGGACAATGTATCAGTCTCACGGTCCAGCATCAAGTAGTCAAGTCCGATATCCACCAAATGCTGTAACCGCTCCGTCAGCGACTTGACGACCGGAGCGGCGATAGGATCGTTAATCTCCCGAATGACACGGATGAGCTGTCCGACCTCCATGGAGGACAGCTCCGCAATGTTGAGTCCATTGATCCTGCAGCTGAGCGCGGCCTGACTGAGTCTCGCGCCGCGGCAGCTGGAGCAGGGACCCTCGGAGATGTACGGCGCAACAGCTTGTTGTGTGCGCTCGGACTTCGTCTTCACATCCTGCTTGATGTACTTGTTGGTGAACTTCTCGATGATGCCTTCCACTGTAATATTCATTGCCTTCCCGGCGAACTGCATCTCCACTTTTCTCGCCTTGCTGTACAGCAGTTGCTCCAGCTCCTCATACGAATAATCGCTCAGCTTCTTGTCGGGATCGAAGAACCCCGTCTCCAGGATCATGTTCCAATCCCAGCTGTTCACCTTATAGTCCGGCAGCATAATTGCCCCTTCATTCAACGACTTTGACTTGTCTAGCGCCTTGCTCATGTTGACGCCCAGCCTGCGACCGATCCCGTTGCACTCGGGACACATGCCTTGCGGATCGTTAAACGAGAACATGTTTGCTTGTCCAACATAGGGCTGACCCACTCGGGAGAAGAGAAGACGGAGAATGGGAGAGATATCGGTAATCGTGCCCATCGTGGAATGGGAACCGCCGCCCAGCCGCTTCTGATCCACAATAACAGCCATGCTCAGGTTCTCGATCGCGTCCGTATCCGGCTGTGGATAGCGGGGCAGGAAATTGCGCACGAACAAGCTGAAATTCTCATTCAGCAATCGCGTGGATTCTGCGGCGATCGTATCGAAGACGATCGATGACTTGCCGGATCCGGATACCCCGGTGAAGATCGTGATCTTCCGCTTGGGAATGCGCAAGGATACGTTCTTGAGATTGTTTTCCCTCGCACCCGAGATTACGATATACTCCTGATTAGATTCGCTCATGCTTGACATCCTTTCGATAGTGTTAATTTTTACTTATATTCACATTGTACCATTCATCGTGCATAGAAAGTCGGACAGCCCGAACTTGCACCTGTTATTGTTCTAACCAGGGAGGTGATGTGATAGCTTTTCTCGAATATTCAGGGCGTGTCCGTAAATTACAATTTGATGATTAGAGATGGCTACCCCCTCATGCTTTCCAAGGCGATCACATACTAGCTTTATTCATACGTACTTAGTGCGAAATTGACCGAACGACAAGAACTTGTCAGTGTCCGAAGTAGACATAAACCGGCTGCTACAACAAGCAGCCGGTTTATGTTGATTCGGGTCAAGCAGGGTTCAACTATCGTACCCATTAATTTAGCATTGGGAATGAGATGTTTAGTACCCAATGCGGTTATTGTTCCAACACCTTTTCAAGCTCGCCGCACCAAGTAGTCCAGCCATACTTAGCACCTTCGAGTCCTTGAGCATTTGAGAATCCGGTTTGTTCGAGATGAAGGTTAACCTTTCCGTTCCCTAAAACCTGCAGCGTCCAGGTGACCGTGTGCTTCTCTCCGCTGGCAAAAGTATAGGACAACCGGTTTGGTGCGTCCACGATAAGCACTTCGCCTTCAATAATTCCATTCCACCATTCGGTCGGCTGAGTGCGAAACTGAAAACGATGTCCTACGACGGGCTTAAAATCATTTTCCATAACCTACTTGGCAAGCATGTTTGAATCGGTTAAAGCGGACCAAACAATCTCGATCGATGCCGTGAACTGAAAATCCAAGGATAATGTTAAACTCATTCTTCTTCCTCCTCTAATAGTTGGTTCAAGCGCAACATATTCGTACTCCAGAACTTGCTGTAGAAAACCACCCAATCTTGAATTTCCCTGAGTGGATAGGCGTTTAGCCTAAATCGCGTTTCTCTGCTGACTTTTCGTTCAAGTACCAGTCCGGCTGTACGGCCCATTTGAAACTGTGCCGTTAACTTATGAAGCGGTATCTCCTCTGCCTCTGCTAACAGACGAATCAGTCGGCGCCTAGTTGGATCTGCAATCGGTCAAACGCATCCCGCAACTGGTTGTTCTCGCTCACTACACCATCTCCTAAATATTATTACAAGGGGACAGCCGTTAATCCCCTCCTAATTGGACACCATTTAGTGACGATTTAATTATATGTCACCATTTGGTGTCGTGTCAACCTCCCTAGGGGGAACATATATTTCAACACACTTACCTTCCATCGTATTTACATCACCGTAAAATAACAGCTCCTATGTATTCAATTAAGTTCTACAGGCCTCAATCCTTCCCTTCATTCAAGAAAAATTTCAAGAAAAAAGGACGCTTTTCAGCGTCCCTTTAGCCTATAATTTGGATATGTCGCTTGGCATTCTGCCTGTGCGTTGAATGGTACGAATCTGAGAAGTTGATATCCGGAATCCAACCATAATAAACGATGAGGTTACATTGTTAAAGTTGAAAGCTCGTAAGTCTCGAATGTTCTGGCTGCCACGGAAAATTCGAAAATTCCCTGTAAAGTTGCGCCCTGAAAACAGTACTAACGTAACTTGACTAGGAATTACAACATTTCTTAGCCGGAAACTGGAGATGATGTTGTTAAAACCGAATAATCCCAGATTTGAAACTGCCACGCCTCGTCTAAATGTTAGACTTCTTCCAGTAAAGTTAAAACCCGAGAAAAAAGTAACTCTAACATTTCGATTAAATATTATTCCCATCCCTATCACCCTCCTAATCATAAGATAGTAATAGTGTATGAATTGGTTAATATATTGGCTTGGACTTATGCTATTAATCTGTCTAAATTCTCCCAGATATTTTATCCTGCCCAATCGCAACGCGGCTTCCAATCCATGTCGGCAGCGCACACTTGACTCTTAATATCTGTTAGTTAAATTGAGGAATTAAATACTTCACAATATAAGCTTGTATACAATCTTTTATCTTGATCATAGGTTCAGGCAATCTATTTAAGTCGCATTTGCGCAGAATAACTTGTTCCAGAATGAGGTATTGGTATCCCTAGCTGAAAAGTATAATAAATCCGTTGCTCGGGTGGTTTTACGTTGTTTGACACAAAGAGAAGTCGTTTTGATTCCAAAGTCTGTCCGTAAAGAGAGGATTATCGAAAACTTCAATATTTTTGATTTTGAATTAAGCCAAGAGGATTTGGAGTCGAATACTACGATAGATACGAAACAGAGCCTGTTCTTTTCACATAACGATCCTGAAATGGTAAAATGGAACTTTTGTGCGTTTTGCCGCGACACAAACTTTACATAAACATGTAAAGTGCGCACTTCGAAGTCTAGAAAACTTAGGTTATTCTGTGACCATTTCAGAAGTCTCCTAATTCTTTAAAGAAACCAATGCCACTTTATTTCGGCGCTCCACGCTTTAAAATATTTTCCTTCTACCAATTGAACTATGCTGCCCGTTACTTTATCTAAGGTAGCCCCTTTCCTACCATAAAATGAAGAAACTTAACTAAATATCCACTAGCTGTCAGCAGCAATCAATTTCTTGAACGTAGTAAAGAGAGAAGTTCATCGAATATACCAGGATTAGCACAAACTATTTCTTCTCCGCATAATTCAAGTGGAATATTCGCAGGGACTGATCCAACGTGGCCTGTAATTGCTCCAGCTTCACGAGCGATGAGACCTGAAGCTGCTACATCCCACGGTGCTAAACTCTCTGTATGGGCGTCCAGACGACCGGATGCTACATAACACATATCTATTGTCGGAGCAACCAAACGGCGGAGGTCTCTGCAGTGGGTGGTTAAAAGATTCACTCTTGCAAGTGCTGGGTGCACTTTTTCTTTATCGTGGGAGAATCCAGTACCGATTACCGCTTCCGATAAGGTTTCGAAACGATGAACATGAATCTGTTCATTATTACAACGAGCTCCCCCTCCTCGAACACCTACATATGTAACACCTAAATCTGGAGCATGCACATTTCCTACCCAAACAACGCCATCTACTGCAATAGCCATAGAGATAGCAAAATGAGGAAGACAACGTACATAGTTTACTGTACCGTCCAACGGATCAATAATCCAAAGAGGACCTTCGAAGATATCTTTAGTCCAGACTCCATCAGTGGATTCTTCCGAGAGAATACCATGGTTAGTGTAAATAGTAGCAATTGCTTCACAAATAATCTGTTCAGCGGCAAAGTCTGCTGATGTTAATGCGAACAACCTTGTCCGCAAAGGTCGCCAATTCAAGTGCCTGTTCTTTCATTTTTTAACCATCACTTATTATTTATTCCTTCGAAGCTTCCATAGTATAGTGTTTAAGCACGGGATTGAAGACTTTTTTCTTCTTCGAGTGAAAGTCAAAGTTATTGCGTTAAGCTGCCCGTTATTTCAACAAACGAAAAAGGAGCCGCTACAAGGCAACTTCTGCACAATTGTTTTCCGTTGATTTTTGTAGTTTTCAACCAGCTAGTTTAGAAAAGGTACCCGAATCTGATTTGGCTACCTTTCCTAGTTCTTATAATGTATCATGATTATGGTCACTACATTCGTCTACGGACCTACAAACTTTGCGGCAATTAGCTTTTTTAAATTCAGTTTTCTCAAAATCTTTAAATTCATGTACATAAGCTGGTATTTCCCTTTTCGACTGGGAAATAATTGCTGTTCTTAATTCAATTTTCTGTTGCTCACTAAGTTTCAGGTTTTGAAGTTTCCTATGTTCTTCATCATTCAGTTGCCTTGTTAATATCTCTTTAATTTGATGCGTATACGTTCCTTGGTGAAAACAACAAATTGTTTACTAACAATAAATTCTTTATATACAATCGCATATCTTCTAGTTGAGCTCTCAGAAATATTTATCTAATAAAAATTTATGTGTACCCACTGATTATTTTATTAACCAACTTTACTTTATCCAAGGGACTGCACCGTTTGTAACATAAACCGACTACTGGCCACACATTATGATAAGGCGATGGAAGCATAGTAATTGGCACAAAGTGGCTGCTTATATTACTCCTTAAATGAGTACACTATTTATGTTTCCAATTCCTCAGATGGGTGGGCTAATGTCATGACAACACACGACCAACAACAAGAAAATCACGCTAAAGACCAAAAAGATAACAAACCAAATCATGGTAAAAGCAGAAAAAAGAAGAAGTAGAAATAATGGAATTGATGATGTAAACCTGTTTCAGGTGGTTAACAAAAGCACAAAAAAAGCCCGGGGGATGCTTTCCTTTAGGGCTTTAGTTTTGCCTTTAAATTCCAGCAGAAGCTAACATTTCGATCTACTTCCAAACTTGTCTATTGTTTTTTAGTTAGAGGTATATTCGGATACTTCAAAGGTTTTGAACTTGATGAAAACGATGAAATAATGAATACCGAGACCAGACTGCCCCTACGGGGCAAGAACATTGAAATCACTCTCTATGGACAATCCTATCAACTCGTTTTCAAAATTATCATCCCCGCATTCCTAAATAAATCAATCCTGCAAACTGCCCGTTACTTTAATAGGCTGCAGCGGATGCTGGCAGCCTATTTGTAATTGTGCTATCGTTTCTCGTTAATATGTTTATGCTTTCTGTTAATGCAAAATTATCATTAAGCTCGTTATTATCCATACAATTATCGCTAAACATATAGAACAGTCCGATAGCCTGTGACAACATTTGCATTTCCAACCCTCCCTAAAAGATGGCGTATTTTCTTTCCGGATTTATAAGATACGACCGGATCTTGAAATTCTAGAGGATCATTTCTATTTTCAACAAGTTATGTCAAAATGCCACTATGGACTCTCGAATACTATGACATTTTTAAACTCAAATTTCATGACAAAATATCTTCAATCCTATGACAAATTATATTAAAATGCACCAGGAGTGATATTCCATAATTACTTAGAAAAAGGAGCCCGCAATCCGCAATCCCGCGTGGCTCCGTTTTTGTTGTTCCAAAATTGATTAGAATTTAAAGTACCCCGCTGCGAAAATGAGGGTTTGTTGCAGAATTCACTCTCGACTTGTCCGTGCATGACCCCCTTTTAAATAGATCTATTATAGAACTATATACAGGAATAAAGGTTTACAGAAATAAGGAGGAATGGGTTATGGGAGCCATTATTTCAATCGGTAATCAAAAAGGCGGCGTTGGTAAAACGACAACCACAGCCATCACGGGGTATCTTCTCTCTAAAAAGTACAAAGTTCTCTGTGTGGACTTCGATAGCCAAGGCAATTTGACACAGTTTCTTACTCAACGAGATATACACGATTACTCCAAAATGACTATTTTTGAGGCTTGTAAAAACATGAATCCCACCCCCTACATCCGCAAGTTAACCTACAACCTTCACTTCATTCCAGCTGATGAAATGCTAGCAACTCTACCCATGCTTATCCATCAAAATCCTTCAATGAGTTCGACCATTTTGAGAGATACATTACATAAAGTAAAGGCCAGATATGACTACATACTTATTGACTTACCTCCAAATCTCGGAGAGCACACTATTAATGGTTTAGTGGCTTCAGACTATGCAATCGTCATGCTGCAATGCGAACCAATGTGTTATGACGCGCTGGACAGATACATCGCAACAATGATTCACATCAAAGAGGTTAAAAAGCTGGACCTTGTTTTATGCGGCATATTGCCAACAATGATCGATTCTAGAACAATCATTGATAAAACAATCATTGATAGGGTAAGGAGAGAATACGAGGAAGTTGTGTTTCGAACGGAAATAAAGCGAAGAAATAGAATCAAGGAGTTTTCTATTACAGGAATACAGGAATACAGTAATACGGATACATCAGCACTAAGCAATTATAGAAATTTTGTCGAGGAGCTGGAGCAGCGTGTCCAAGCGTGATGCGATTGAGCAGTTATTAGGAAAACGGCGGAATCAAGAAATACAGGAAACTGTAAATACAGGTATACAGAAACCTTTAAATAAGAAAAAAGCAACATTTGATTTCGATGATCAATTCCATACTGAGTTAAAGATATTCGCCGCGAAACAGAATAAGAAGATGGTTGATGTTGTGGTAGAGGCCGTGAAAGAGTATATGCGAAGACATAAAAATACCCCACCGGTCGAGTAGGCCAGTGGGGTTGCGTTCATTTTACAGTCTGCCCAGAGATCAGAGATCGGAGATTTGCTAGAAGTCGTCTCCGTCAAAGTTCCCAAGCTGATCCCTACTCTTTGTTACTCTATTACGACGGCTCCGTCTGAAGACGGAGCTGCATTTCATCCGTTGGATGGTTCAGACGCGCTGATCGATCCCATATAATGAAATAGACAAGATGCAGAAGGAATCGATCTAATTTTAAAGGAGATATTTTTATGATGAAAAACATACGAAAAAACAAGGATGTCGGCATTTATGGCTTAACTGCAAAGTGGTATGATAAGAATTCTCGCAAAAGCCGAATGACTCAAATGCAAGAATATGCGAATGAAGTTGCATCTTTAGTCAGCAAAAGTGCAAACATTTTGGAAGTTGCACCTGGTCCGGGTTATTTGTCGATTGAACTCGCCAAGAAAGGGTTTAAGGTTACAGGAGTCGAGATAAGCCCAGACTTTGTGAAAATTGAAAAAAATAATGCAAAAGAAGCAAATGTGTCAGTTGATTTTAAAGAAGGTAACGCATCTAATCTACCATGCGAAGATAGCTTTTTTGATTTTATTATTTGCAGTGCAGCATTCAAGAACTTTAAGGATCCATTAAAGGCGCTGTGTGAAATGTATCGAGTGCTGAAAGAAGGTGGAACATCCCTAATCATCGACATGAATTATGAGGCAACAGCTGAAGATATTAACAATGAGATTAGACAGACAGGAATGAAAGGATTTGACAAGCATTTCGTGAAATTTGCATTTAAAACTTTCCTAAAACAAGGTGCTTACACAAAAAAAGATTTTGAGTCACTTTTAAAAGAGACTCCTTTTAAGAACTACAATATCAAAAAAGAGGGTATTAGTTTATTTGTCTATCTTTATAAATAGAAGGAATAGAAGGTTCCTTTTTAATAATAATTGAAGCTGCAAAAGCAACTTTTTGTAGAAGATTTTTTACTAAAATCTCAGAGTTTGCGGCATTCCACCTAATTCACTACCGGCTTTACGCTTGCAATTAAACGCTGAAACGTTCGTTTAAACGCTTCTTTTGTTCCCCCCTCTTTTTTTATCTTTCGACTAAGATTATACGCCCATGTTTGTGTCTCGTGATGATTATTCACATATGTTTGTGTCCTGGCACCGCAAAACAAAAATATGTGCTTTGAAATAAAAAAATCCCCATTTTACGGCGATCCAAAAGTACCTATGTTTTTGTAGTCAGACATTAACGGTTTTTTTAATCCTTTAAATGGAATTATTGAACAAACGTTCCTCGTTAGATGAACAAAATGTATTAATTATTTCTACCACACAGATAACCTTGTTCTAAAGTCATTTTCGTCGGTAAAGGCTTAAGACTTGGCATTTAAACCATGGGTCAAATCATGAAGAACTGGCTTGAAATCTTCTCCGAACAATTCAAAAGCAATACTACTCTTTACTGATTCAACCACAAGGGCAACAGGAATCGGTGAGGTAGTATAACAGCTCAGAGCTCGAGTCATTGCATCCAAATCCTGAGGACGGACAGGTAAAACGCAATCGATCTGCTCCTTTTGTGAGTAAAAAATACGAGGTCCTCCTTTAGTGTCGATTTCCTCCGATAATGTAATAAAAGCCAATCTTTTCAAAAAATGTGAACCATTGTCCTTCATATCAAAATAGACCCTTTTAACGACTGCATGAGTCTTGAGATGATCAGGATGACCGCTGATTCCGTGCACAGGCAGTGTTACTAATACAGCTGGTTTGATTTCGTTTATATACTCAGCAATGGCTTGTTCAATGACGCGCGGATCCATTTGGTCAAGCCCGCTATCTGGGAAGTCCAGCACCTTAAGGCCGTTTACTCCGAGTATTTCTGCCGCTTGCTGTAATTGCTTACATCTAACTTCCCCCATTTCCTCGATAGGTAAGCCAAGCGGAAGTCGTTGAACGGTAGCTCCTCCTTTCGTGAGCGTCAGCAGAAATACTTCGTGCTCTTGTTCAAGTTGTTGGTTAATATTCGTGATGTAACTAAACTATTCTGCACGTCAGCGTATCTGTGAAAAGAGGGCTGCGATTATACTAATGACAAAAGAATTGGCAATGCAACTGATTGGAGTACGGCGAACTATCCTTATTGCAGGTCCGCCGCTTCGTATCTTTTAATACTAAACTGCTGCTGTTTCAATGACGAATAAATATACACCGAAACAATATTCCCATCATTCATTTCTAAATTAGCGGTGGGAGCATGCATGTTTAAAACCATGTCTTTCTTAGGTTCCATCGGAACAGGCAGTTCCTTGAACACCATGCCTTCTTTTTCTATGGCTTTTTTGATGTCATCTTTGGTAAACAATTTACTTTGTTGTTGGTCGCCCACCTTTATTCCATGTTTTATTTTCATTAATGAGGTTCCCCCTTGTTTTTCGTTACTTACTAGACGCCAAGGGCCATTTTTGTTGCTTATCCTCAATAGTAAATTAATCCTTTAGTCATATGGCTAAATCTACATTCTTCGTTGGTTGAGGAAACCAAAAAGGAGCCACGCCAAAGCAGCTCCTGCACTATCGTTCTTCGTTAGCTCAATACTTACTTCATCTCTTCCATTATTCCGTTTTATTTCGGTTAACACGCGGAAGTAGTCCGATGCGCTCATAATAGCGGAGAGTATCCTGTGAAAGATTAAATTTTTCGCTTACTTCTGCGATTGTCATCATGAGGGGCATCTCCTATTACCTTGGTGTGAGTAATTCCTTTCATAAGTGGGCTCTTCGAAAGAAAACGGACCACTGTAGTCCGGCTCACTTGCTCATTACTGATGACCAACGATCCGATGAGGTACATACGGTTCTTCCAACGACGCGATTTCTTCTGGTGTTAAGGTAATCGAAAGAGCAGCTACTGCTTCTTCGAGATGTGATATTTTCGTCGCACCGACAATGGGAGCTGTTACCGGTTCTTTCTGCAGCAACCAGGCAAGTGCGATTCGAACGCGGGGAACACCGTGTTTTTCTGCGATTGCTGCAACTTGATCCACGATCAGTCGATCGGCATCTGCGGTCGCATCGTATTTCTGTTTCGCAATTTGATCAGTTTCGGAACGATGTGTTTTTTCCTGCGGGTCTCTTGTCAATCTTCCTCCTGCAAGCGGGCTATAAGGAATCACACCGATTTTCTCAGTCTTGCAGAGCGGCAACATCTCTCTCTCTTCTTCACGGTAGATGAGGTTGTAATGATTCTGCATCGACACAAACCGGGTCCATCCATTTTTTTCGGCTACATGCAGGGCCTTCAGAAACTGCCATGCGTACATGGCAGAAGCACCTATGTATCGGGCCTTCCCAGCCTTTACCACATCATGCATGGCTTCCATTGTCTCTTCGATGGGCGTATTGTAATCCCAGCGGTGAATTTGGTACAGATCCACATAATCTGTTCCGAGCCTCTTTAGGCTCTTATCAATCTCACTCATGATTGCCTTTCGGGAAAGTCCGGCACCGTTTGGCCCTTCATGCATGCGGCCATTAACCTTCGTTGCGAGCACAATTTCATCTCGATTAGCATAGTCCTTTAGAGCCGGGCCAATAATTTCCTCGCTTGTTCCGGCTGCATAGACATTCGCCGTATCAAAAAAATTGATACCAAGCTCCAAAGCTTTTTTTATTACTGGGCGAGCTTTCTCTTCATCAAGTACCCATTGATGATGCCCCAGCTTTGCGTCACCAAAGCCCATACAACCAAGACAAATACGGGATACATCCAAACCGGTATTTCCAAGTTTCACATAATCCATGTGTCAGCACACTCCTTTTTTGATGATATAAATAAGTTTACTCCTTGGAGTGAACTCCAAGTCAATAAGAAAGTTTTTTAAGGATCGCCGTTGCCAGCATATGAATAGTTATATGTTTGGATTTATGTCCACTTCGCTTGCAGCAAGCGTAAATTCAAGCTGCTCTTACATTTTCTTGCTCCGATATTAGGTGCCGTTATTGCTGGATTGGACATCACCCAGGCGACTTCAAGTGTTGAGGGGTTCATCCCCTCTTCAACTAATCTTCCTTGCTCTGGGTGTTTATTGAGATTATATTTCCATGTAAGAAGCCCAGCTCCCAGAGGACTATAGGAAATAACCCCAATTTACCAGGCTGCCCAATTGCTAACCGCCGGAAAGAGAATCTTGCCTTGAGCCTGAAGGTCATCAAGTGCACGAAGTGTTTCTTCCATTGGGGTATTTGATGAGCGGCTTTGAAGTTGACCGTGAAAACAGCATTTTCTCGTCTCCTTTATATCATAATGCTCTCACGATAAAAAAAGGGACCAGCCGAAGCGCTTCTACGCTCCAGCTGGCGCATCCATCTGTTACTCTTCTTCAAACAACCGTTCGCCTTTATGCAGCCTCAAGGCAATTTTTGCCGTATGCGGGAGCTCGCGTGCGGTTGGCGCGTGTGCCGCCAAATATCGGGTGCAGGCGAGCAGCATCGTTTCTTTGGCCTTCTCCGCAAAAGAGCCTGCCGCCGCTTGCCAGCGGTCGTATTCGGCCACTGCGGCCTCATAAATTTGGAAAGAATGGAATTCCGCATCCTCCCGCAACAGTGCATGGCCAAGCGTGTTAAGCAGCGCTCCCGGCTCACCACCGCCATGAATGTAGTCCATCACCCATTGCGCGGCCGGTCCGACCTGCTGGCGCAGATCGAGCAAATCGAGCAGCTCTTGATGGTCGGCCGGCGCGGCGGAGCCGGACGGCTTAGGACGCGCGGCTGTCGGCACGTTCAAGAAACGGTCAAGATATACGCTGACGGCTCCGTGAAAAATCGCCCGCTGCAGCATCGGCTCATCCGATTGCAGCAGCCTTTCATGAACAGCGTGAGCATAAGTGAACGTATGGAGCACTGCAATCCAATCGCCGAAATCGTTCTGCGTATGGAAACGAACGATCCGTTCCGCGGCGGCCAAAGCAACGAGCTGCGCCAATTGCGCTGGAGCCATTCCCGCGATGAGCAGGTCGCGCAGCAAAGCGATCGTCTGCTCCGGCGTATCGCTCAGCAGCTGCAGCAGCAATTGCTCTTTCGTATCAGCAGACAGAGCTGTCTGCTGCCGCGTATCCGTTGACCCACCGGCGAGCTTCGCCTGCGCCGCATTCTGCTCCAGCTCGTTGACCGCTTGCTTGATCGGCTCTACGAGGTTCAGCGGCGCCTGCCACTGGTGCAGCTCCTCGCTCCGTGTCGGACGAGCCATCATCGGCACGAGCGAAGTTAAAATCCGCTCCTTTTGCGACACCTCCGCCCACTCCAGCGCCTCAAAAGCCTTGCTGTGGAAATCGAACACATGGCCGCCGTCCAAATAAATGTGATCTGTTGCGGCGACAAGCATCATTTCTGACAGCCGCTTCGTATCAATTCCTTTCAAAATGGCGGTGATCAGCACTTTCTCAGCGCCCTGCGTATCCCGCACCTCTATGCAGCTGCGATACCACTCGGTCAAGCGTTCGAACGGCACGTCCGCCGACGGCAGCGCCGACAGCAAGTGGCGGGTTCCTCTGCCCGAGCTGCCTCGAGCGACATGGACAAGGCCTTGGTACAAGGCGAGTATTTTGCCGTTCTTGTCCAGCTTATCGACGCTTTGCGCCATCGCGGTAAGAATCGTAAGTCCGGAGTTCCAGCCCGTTCCATATGTCGTGCCGAATTCGATGCCAATGCGGGCGATGTCCTGCTCCGGCACTCCCTCTTCGATCAGTCCGACGACCGCTTTCGCGATGACGATGCCGATATTTTGCTCGAGTCCTTCTTTCAGTCTATTCTTATATTTATCCGCGCCTTCTGCTCTTCTGGAAACCGGATTTACCCACACTTCGCCGCC
This sequence comes from Paenibacillus sp. yr247, assembly GCF_900103825.1. Lineage (GTDB taxonomy): Bacteria > Bacillota > Bacilli > Paenibacillales > NBRC-103111 > Paenibacillus_E. The sequence goes on along the minus strand of NZ_FNIF01000021.1, from coordinate 36,134 downwards.
GTCGACCCGCACTTCATACGATGGAACATCATCCGCCCACGGATCAAGCGTACCGCCGCTGCAGACGTCAAACCGGGCATGATGCCAATGGCACGTCAAAATCCCGTCGCACAAGCTCCCCATATGGAGCGGAAAGCCTAAATGCGGGCAGCGGTTGTCTACCGCGTATACTTGGTCTTCATGATAAAAAACAGCGATACCGCCTCGTATAACCTTCGCGCCCTCTTGTTTAAGCGCTTCCAAATTTCCTGCTGAAATCCAGTTTAAACTGACACTCATCGATACAGCCTCCTTATTTTTTCAAGCTGCACTCCAAACTACAACAATCATATCCGGTCAGAACCATCTGCGTTCTTTTCCATAGTTTTATTATACCTTAATGTCCCGGTCATGGCTTCAGCAAAGAGTCGGAAATCGGCAGGACAAAAACGTTCTTATTTCATTTTTGTTGCATTTATCGGTAACCGATTTTTAGTCGGTCTTCGAGTTGCAGGATTTTAGTCCACTGCCTATGACAATACGGGGTAGAAATATTATTAGAACACAAAAAGCGTAGTTCTAAGGCCTAGCTAAAAGATTATTTTTATTAACCCCACTGCTTATTAATAATTACATTATCCTGCATAAACTTAGTTCTTGTCCGTTAGTTAAGAAACTTTCATCATTACCCACTAGTTTACTAGGGCTGTCTTTGTTCCAATGACAACTGTAGCGTCCTTTTCGTCGGATCTAGTCAATTTCGGGAGCAATCCGTATTGAGCAAATATCTTTGCGGTCATCGGCGCCTGGGCCTCGCTAGTTTCGACCAAAAGGTATCCACTCTCTACCAGCCAGAGAGACACTGCAGCTACTATTCTTCGTTGGACGTTTAATCCATCTGAACCGCCGTCGAGCGCTACCCGTGCCTCATGGATACGGGCTTCCAATGGGAGCAACTTCATTGCCTCAGTAGGTACGTAGGGGGCATTGGCAACGATAACGTGGACACGACCGTGAAGTAGAGTGGGGAGCGGATCGTAAAGATCGCCTTCATACACCTGACCACCAGCTGAATTGATATTACGACGGGCACATCGTACTGCGACAGGGTCAATATCGACTGAGTACAATTCAATTCGCTCCAACATTGCGACTAATGCAGCTCCCACAGCGCCAGAGCCACAACACAGGTCAACCACTACAGCTCCTGGCTGAGTGAGAGTGGCAGCCTGTTGGACAAGAAATTCGGTACGGTGTCGGGGTACAAAGACTCCTTGATCTAACTCTATCCGCAGGCCGCAGAACTCTACCCATCCGAGGATGTGTTCGAGTGGAAAACCAGTAGTTCGCCGATCAACTAAGATGGCGAGGTCAGTAGTTGTCTGAGCTGAGGAAATAAGTAATAAAGCCTCATCTTCTGCGAATACACAACCGGCACCTCTAAGCTTGCTTACAATAAGTGAATAAATGGCACTTCCATTAATGTCACTAAAATTCATTAATCATCCTCTTTACGGGAAAGTTGTATCTTCAACATCCCCTTTAATATCCTCAGTCTACCTGAAACACCACGATATTAGGTTGTAAAAAATACTTATAATTGAACTATCCTGCCCGTTACTTCAACAGGCTGCCAATTATGCCGGCAGACTGTAGTTGTTAATGTGCTCTCGTTTTCCGTAGGATGATTCCGTCGCTAAATTGCTAAGTCCATCGGTTATAAAATTATTGCTATCAAAGGATGACAATTTGCCAAAATGGGAGTATCGTTCAAGTGAGAGGTTGACCACGGAAAGAGGAGTGTGCACGATGGGTTTTATGAAGAAGTATGTCGGCAAGCACTGGAAGCTATTTCTGGTTGCTGTCTTTTTCGTCACGTTGGAAGCGCTTGCGGATTTGCTTCAACCGACGATCATGTCCCACATTTTGGACGTAGGCGTTGCGGAAAAACGGCTTGATTATGTGTTTCGCATGGGCGGCGTGATGCTGATCATCACCGCGTTCGGGGCTGTCGCAGCATCGCTTCGAAATATTGTGGCCAGCCGTGTTTCGCAGAAATTCGGCACGGAGCTTAGAGGGGATTTATTTGAAAAAATCCAATCGCTCTCGTTCACGAATATCGAGCGATTCGAACGCGCATCGTTAATTACGCGTTTAACGAATGATGTGACACAGGTGCAAAATTTTGTAAATGGTCTTATGCGCATTTTTGTAAAAGCGCCACTCCTCTGTATCGGGAGTCTGATTATGGCTGTGCGGCTCAATCCGCATTTGGCTGTCGTGCTTCTCATCGTGGTCCCGATCGTCGGCATACTCGTGGCATTGAACTTGAAAGTGGGTTTTGCCCGGTTCGTGGGCGTGCAGAAGGCGCTGGACGGCGTCAATCGAGTCATGCGGGAATATTTGTCCGGCGTTCGTGTCGTCAAAGCGTTCAATCGCTTCGACCACGAAGCGGGTAAGTTCCAGATGGCCAATACAGATTACCAGAACAAATCGATTCAGGTGACGAGGCTGCTGGCTATCTTTAACCCCTCTATCCTGTTGACCGTCAATTTCGGAATTGTAGCAGTGCTTTGGCTTGGCGCCTGGCGGGTTAATCACCATCAGATGCAAGTCGGGCATATCGTCGCATTCGTCAACTACATGACTCAAATTTTGTTTGCATTGATGACCATTTCAATGGTGTTCAACATGTTCGTTCGAGCTAAAGCATCCGCCAATCGGATAGGTGAAGTTTTCAGTCAGGTGAATGAGATGACGTGGGAGGACGCTGCTACACTGCCTGCTCATCGTCCGGGAGGCCGAATTGAATTTGTGCACGTTTCGTTTGCCTATAAAGGGGCTGCAGGAGAACCTGTGCTAAAAAATATCAACTTGACGTGCCTTCCCGGTGAAACGATAGGCATTATCGGTTCCACCGGCTCCGGTAAAAGCAGCCTCGTGAGTCTCGTCCCCCGTTTCTATGATTCGAGCTCCGGCTCGATCAGCGTGGATGGTGTGGACATCCGTCAGTTGGACCCTGTCAAGCTGCGAGATCGCATTGCCATCGTGCCGCAGAAAACGATTCTATTCAGCGGCACGATTGAAGAGAATTTACGTTGGGGCCATGAGCAAGCAACGCACGATGAAATTGTGCACGCCGCGAACATGGCAGAAGCGCATAGTTTCATTGCTGCGTTCCCCGAAGGCTATGAAACCAGGCTTGGTCAGCGGGGCGTGAACTTGTCCGGCGGTCAGAAGCAGCGACTGTCGATCGCCAGTGCACTCGTTCGGAAGCCGGACATTCTGATTCTCGATGATTGTACAAGCGCACTGGACACTGCGACTGAGACGAAAATTAAAAAATCGCTCAAGGAATTCGCATCTGTTGTCACCTGTTTGATCATTGCGCAGCGCATTACCTCCGTCATGGATGCGGATAAAATCGTTGTCATGGACGATGGTGAAATTGTCGGCATCGGCACCCATGAGACGTTAATGAAGAGCTGCCGCGTCTATGTGGAAATATTTCAATCCCAATTCGGAAAGGAGCTGCCTCATCATGTCAAAGCCGAATGAAGGATCGCGTCAACAAACCCTTGACGTCCCGATGATTACGGGACCACTTGCTCGGGGTGGGCGCGCTTCGGCCGTAAAGCCCAAAAATTTCAAAGGCACCCTACGCCGTCTCTGGTCCTATATAGGTACAGAACGAAAATGGCTGACAATCGTCTTTCTGTTCATTGTAGCGGACTCTGCTTTGACGCTGGCTGGCCCTTATCTCATTGGTGTAGCCGTTGACGCGATGGCGGGAGGCCAGGTTGATTATAGCGTCCTCGATGTGGCGATGATCGTTCTGATTTCCACGTACATCGCTGATGGTGGCCTTACCTTACTGCAGAGCTGGGTCATGGCCGGGCTTGCACAGCGCGTAGTGAAGAGACTTCGGCAAACGATGTTCGCGAAGCTGCAAAAGCTGCCGCTTGCTTTTTTCGACGGACGCTCGCATGGTGATATCATGAGCCGGCTGTCGAACGATATTGACAACGTGAGCAACTCGATCTCGCAATCGACAACGCAGCTGATGACAGGCTCAATTGCCATCGTCGGTTCCTTAGTAATGATGCTGATTCTAAGCCCCACCCTGACACTGGCGAGCCTCATTACTGTTCCGCTCGTGTTCTTGCTGGCAAGAACTATTACCAAGCGTACCAGCGTGCTATTTAAAGACCAACAGGCACAGCTCGGCAAGCTGAATGGTCATATTGAGGAAACAATTTCCGGACTTCTCGTTGTCAAGGCATTCAATCGCGAGAGGAAAGCTATCGATGAGTTCAATAGCGTGAACGGTCGATTGTACGAGGTTGGCTTGAAGGCGCAAGTCTGGTCCGGTTTTCTGATGCCGCTCCTTAGCGTCATCAATAATATCGGCTTTACCTCCGTTGCGATTGTCGGTGGCGTTCTGGCCGTCAAAGGCCACATCACGGTCGGCGTCATTGCGAGCTTCCTGAGCTATTCGCGCCAATTTGTGAGGCCACTTAATGATATCGCGAACACATATAACGTGCTGCAGTCTGGCGTAGCAGGGGCAGAGCGTGCCTTTGAGGTGTTGGATGAAGCGGAGGAAGTGGAGGATGAACCTGGAGCTGTCGAGCTGCAGAAACCAATCGGACACGTCACCTTCCAGGACGTAACCTTCGGTTATCGGCCTGATATGCCGATTATCAAGCAAGTCAGCTTTGAGGCGCCGGCAGGCAGCAGCCTCGCGCTCGTCGGACCCACAGGCGCAGGCAAGACGACGATCGTCAATCTGGTTACCCGGTTCTATGATGCGACAAGCGGCACGATTTTGATTGACGGACGGGATATCAAATCCTATACCCGCGACAGTCTGCGCCGCAGCTTTGGAATCGTGCTGCAGGATACGTATTTGTTCTCCGGCACGATTAAAGAGAACATCAAGTACGGCAAGCCTGATGCGACGGATGCTGAATTGGTTGCAGCGGCTAAGCTCGCGAATGCAGACGCCTTCATCAGCCGGCTGCCCAAGCATTACGATACGCAGCTCTCCGAGAACGGCGGGAATTTAAGTCAAGGGCAGCGCCAATTGCTTGCGATTGCGCGCGTCATTTTGGCAGATCCTTCCATTCTCATTCTGGATGAAGCGACGAGCAGCATTGATACGCGAACGGAACTTCATATTCAGGAAGCCCTTCTCTCCATCATGAAGGGACGCACAAGCTTCATCATTGCGCATCGGCTGAATACGATTCGGGATGCGGATACGATTATGGTCATTGACCGCGGCGAGATCGCCGAGCAAGGCAACCACAGCTCGTTGATGAGCCAAAAAGGCACGTATTCCCGTATGTTTTCCAATCAATTTAAAAATCTCGAAAGTGCTCTGGAATAAGCGAACACCACAACCCCGGCACGCCTGGCAAGCTGGGGTTATCCGTTGGGTGGAAATGATCCATGTCATGATTTGATTGCGCACGATCCACTATAGGGGTTGGCTGAAGGGGTTGGCTGAACAAGAATGCTGTTTTAACCTTAAAATTTAATTCAGATAATAGGAGCCAGCTTCCTGCCATAAAAATGGATGAATTGCCTCTGAGGTTTGACTCTATCCATTCTCTCACTCTCTCATCAAACTGATTAGTTTAGCAGCAAACAGGTTACATATTATCCCATCCGATAGCTAATTCAACCAAACTATCGCTACCTATTGAAATAATTTTCTGTCCTATAGTTTGACCACTTTGCAATTTGTAAAATCCTACGGGGCTTGTGTTTACATATTCATCGTTGTATTAGGTGATAATCCGTTTCAACCCTGTTCATATGCTCATACCATATATAGAAAACAGGGGAGGAAAGAACTATGGCAACTAACGGATCGCTTTGTGAGCAATTCTCAAAGATTATCGGTGGCCAACCCGGCTTCGCTGGCGGAAAATGTGTATCGACAATAAATCGAGATCAAATAAGAGCAACAATTTTGGGGAAAAAATTTAGTGTAACGTCTTCTTTTTCTTTTGAATCATTAAATAATAGAACTGGCAGAGCACTTTGTTTAGGTAGAGGGGCTTTCTTACAAAAAGAAGTTAATAAATTCATTTCGGCCATTCGTAATCAAGGAATAAAAGTTTCGTCTGTTCGAAACGAATGGCTTTTCGAGCAACCACGTTTAATTTATATCAATATTGAATCGGTTGATCGACCACTCGTGTTCGCAAGAAAAGTCAGGCGAGCGTTAAAATTAATTCATTAAAGGAAAGAAACGTCAAATGTGATGACGTCAGCTCAAAGGGAGAACATAGAAATTCTTTTAAGAAAAAGTCTCCAATTATATATACAGTCCCCATTTTGCCATATAGGATATATATTCATTGTTTGAAAGCGCTGTTAGTATATGCTCCCTTGTCGTAGTTTCCATAAGATGTTCCTCTTGAGGAGTATTCAATTCGCCCATAACAAGCACAGAAAGCCACCGAGTTTATCACCGGCAGCCTGCTTGATCTCTGTTATGGAGCTATCGTTTCTCGTTAGTTCAATCAATGAAGCACAAGTTCTGCTACCCCAGCTCTTCTTGAGAAGGTGGCTCATAAATCAATATCCATTCTTTCAGCATAGTTTCGGGAATGTAAAATGCCCCCTGAGGAAGTTCATCATTTCTCGCCATGAGACGTGCTAGAAGCACCTCTTCAGACGCATCAGAAAAGTGGATTTTAAAGTCAGCTCCTAATTTCGCCGCTTGAGCACGCATATCGTCTCGCTGTATACGCACCCAAAATCCAAAGTCTAAAATAACATCTACGCCAAGAACTAAGACACGAGCGGCAACATTCCAAAGTAAGGATTCTACTTTATCGTGTATATCCCCATGGTCCTTTTCATCAACAACCTGTCCGAATAATCTAGTATGCCATTCATCAGGAGTGAGGCGAAGAGCCGAATATTTTTGTTCAAGTTGCCGAGCTAGAGTAGTTTTTCCGCTACATGGGAGACCAACCATTAGGTGCAATGTCGCTATAGTTTTCATCCCCAATCTTTTACCATACAATTTTATAACCAGGTTTTACATTCTTCAACTCGTTTACGTTAGCTGAACAAAGGACTGTCATTCAGCAACCCTCTAGTTGTGTTTCCTTGTTATTATTTCCATGAAAAGAATAATATGCTAAGTGGTTGTTCCTCCAGAATGTCCGCTGCTAATTTTACTGACCATTCTACGTAACCATTATATGTAGAATACAGATTTGGCTAGAACAATTTAGGGCTGTGCAAACGTTTATTGCGTATTACTGTCCGTTACTTCTGCAAAGAAAAAGGATCGTCTGACTGCACGACAGCCGGAGATCCTTTTTAAGCAACGTTCCTTTAATCCCAAATCGCACTATTACCTCGACTATCATTAATGATTACTTTGGTTCTGTTACCAAGAATTTTTATTCTCAGATTGTTTTATAATTAAGTACCTCCTTTTTGATTGCTGAAAGCAACGAAGGAGCTGCCACGCAGCTCCTTTTTGACATGAATAGAGTTTCAGAGTCGTTAACCATTTTTATTCATCTTATTGAAAGCATTGATTAATTCATCAAGTTCCATCGAACAATGAAGACATCTAGGGTCTGAAAGACCATATGTTCTAGCGTATTTATTTAATTGTTGCCTTTTCTCGTAAATGGCCTGATCGATTGCTGAAAGGCTGTCCGCAGTTTGTTCATGCAGCGCCTTTGATCGCTGCCGCTTCAAAGGAATCTTTCCCATGGCTTTGTATTTTTCATATAATATGCACTCCTTCTCATCTTGTTTAACGACGATTGAGAAGAAGGTATACCGAGGCGGTTGAGCCGGTGGCGGCTTCGACCATTGATTCGCACCAAAAGGCCGGGAGTGTTCATAGTTTTGGTTCTTTATTTTAGGCGAAGGCAGAAGAATATCAGGAAAAAGAAAACCCAGACTTCCAAAGAACGCACTGCTTCCAGTAATAAATGATGCGCTCCCGCCCCTTGAACCGTTTCCTGAATAAAGAGTCAACGGTGCAGAAAACCAAGCACTCGCGGGATCCGTATTAATCGGCGTTGCTTCTGACGTTCCTGTCTGGTTCTTCACGGCCTTCTGTGGCTCGATCAGAGCATTAGATTCCGTCGGAACGGGCAATGATAATCCGCGCTTCAGCCTCGGCACGGCCGCGAGAGGATCAGGAGCTCTGGTCGTGGAACTCGAAGATAATTTGCTTACCGTGCCGTCTTTCCACTGATCGGCTGCCAGAGCTAACTTGACCGGAGCATCGGATACGTTACCGTTCACTGGAAACGGTCTTGCGGTTGGACTTTCATTCACACTCTTATTGATAGGCAGATTCTGGGCTTCGTCTGTTCCAGTAAAGGGTTCTTTCTTTCCTACGTCAGCCTTTCCTCCCTCGATCAGAGAGAAATTCGACTGGCTCGTGATCGGCACTTCAGCCTGAACCGAAGGCGTCTTTACTTTCACGATTGGCGTGTCCACTTTTGCGGCAGGCAAGTTTACCGACACCAACGTTATCCGATCAGTGGATACTTCCACCTTCGCTGATGGAACGTCCACATTAACCAAAGGCGTATGAACTGAAATGGAAGGCGTTTTCACCTTCAGATCGGGAAGCAGACCGAGTCCGGAAGTTTTCTCCGCAGACGGAGTCGAAACAGATGGCAAAGACGCGCGCGAATCTTTTGCCTGATTGGTGGAAGGTGGAGCCGTCTTTCCGTTGTCAGGCAGAAGGTTGGATAAAACGGGAAGGTCCGATACCAATGACGTCAAATTTTTTTGTCCGGAAACCGCTTTCAATAAATTCTCAGCCCCAGAGTCTTCACTAGCTTGCTTGGCTGAGTAGACTGGGTCCCCTGTTAAGTTCTTCAGCGACTCCAATAGAGCGGCCTCCGCTATGTGGGGAAACGCATTCTGCTGGATGAACGCCAGAACGAATACGATGCACAAACTCCCAAACCAGATCGTTCCTTTTGCTCCTGAATGCTTTGCAAACATGCTGTTCTCACCTCCTTCCCGGCCAAATTAGGTAGGGATACGGATTCCTAACATCGTTTACTAAATAACCCTTTCAGATCTATTGACACTTGAGAGCAGGCTTTTGTTCCAGACATGTACATAAAACAGCTGCTTCCCAAAGTTTATTTTGACCCCGAAAGATACTACCTCTTTTGATGCTCTTTCTATTTATACTGCACTTAAATCGATGGATCCCTCGAAAACTCGCAAAGGAAACAAATATCTCCGATCGGCCCTTCTTGAAGCTTTCACAATCCGTATGCAGATCTGACAATTATCTCGGAGCCCTATACAGGCGAATCGCAGCACATAAAGGTGGTCGTAAAGCGGCTGTTGCTCTTGCACACGCAATCATTTTCAGGGTAGTTCATTCATGTGTGTGTATCGAAAGTTTAATTTCTTCAATGACAGCAATAGCCTTAGATTTCGATATGTTTATGTACTCGATTATTTCATCAAAATTATATACTTCAAGTTCGCAATATTTATTTTCTTCTATAAATGCGTAATGCCCATTGGATTGCCTCTTCCCTCGATTTGACCTCAATAAGAGTAAAGCCCGCAATCATTTCCTTCGCCTCCGTGAAGGGCCCGTCCACTATTTTGGGTTTCCCCCCGGGAACGGGATAGGAAATGCGAATTGCGTTCGAGCCCGGATGAAGTCCTTCGGCAGCAACCAGTACGCCGGCCTTCACCAATTCCTCTTTGTACTTCATCATCGCGTTAATGAGTTCCTGACTCGGCATCCCATTGGCCTCGGAAGATTTTGAAGCTTTCGATCAATTTATATTCTCTTACCTAATGCAAAAAGGTATAATCCCTAACATAATTCGAATTATCATTAAAAAATTCACTAATCTTTCTTGCATTAAACTGCCTGTTACTTGAATGAACAAAAAGAGGAGTTGCACGAGGTATGCTCCCCTTCTATCGTTCTTCGTTTCGAAGGCTTATTAACCATTGTGAAATGATGAAGGCTCGATTCATGTACTTCCGTAAATGCGAAAAATAATTACGGAGGAAAATGTTAATAATAGGTAATGATAATTAGCGGCGGGGTGATGATGACTTGAAACACTTAAAAAATAGAAACCAAACACCCACGGAAACAGTGAACTATGCAGCCCAGTTGGAGCCTGGAGATATCGAATTTGAAATTGCTCAAATTCAGGAACATTTATCACATACGGAGGACCTAAAGATTCATGAGCTCTTATTTAACAATCAATTGTGCGCATTGGTATATTTAGAATCCCTTGTAAAGACCGAGTTAATTCAATCTAGTATTATTAAGCCTCTGTTGGAATCAAATTCAGGCGTTGTTGAACAAATCGTGACTTCAATCGAAGTCACTAAAACTTCAGATGTTTTTCAAATAGGAAAATATTTACTTCATGGATTTTGCATGATGGTCATGGAGAATGATTCCGCCGCGAGCATGATGTCTGTCGCACAATCACAAGGCCGAACTATCGAAGAGCCCAAAGCCGAACAAATCATTCAGGGATCGCATGAGGGCTTTATAGAAAGTTTAAACACGAATATTTATTTGCTCCGTAATCGAATCAAAAGTCCTAAATTGAAGGTGAAGTACTTTACATTAGGCAGTGTTACGAATACGAAAGTTGCTATGATTTATATGGATAACATGGCTGACCCAGCTATCGTTGAAGAATGCGAGAAAAGGATACAGACTATCGATCTTGATTATTTGTATTCCGTTGGCAATATTGACGAAATGATCGAAGAGCACCCATTTTCGCCTTTTCCTCAATCCATTCAGACCGAAAGGCCGGATCGAGCTGTTTCTTATTTAATGGAGGGAAAAATTAATATTCTGGTTAACGGCAGCCCGAGTGTTTTGGTTCTTCCCATCACTTTTTTTGCATTTTATCAATCCCCTGATGATTACAACAACCGATGGATCACGGGATCATTTTTTCGGGTGATCCGTTTAATTAGCTTCATTTTGGCCATTTCTTTACCCGCGATCTATATTGCTACCGTGTCGTACAATTCCGAAGTGCTTCCGATGGGCATTCTATATTCCGTCAAGGTTTCATTAACATACGTTCCATTACCACCTATCTTGGAAGCGATCGTCATGCAAATCATTCTTGAATTGCTGAAAGAGGCTGCAATCCGGCTGCCCTCACCCATTGCCCAAACGATTGGTATTGTCGGGGGATTAGTCATAGGCACGGCCGTCGTGGAAGCCCATTTGGTTTCTCATACAATGATTGTCGTCATCGGATTGACGGCGATTGCATCTTTTGCAACTCCACTAAACGAGTTTGGGACCAGCTTGAGGATTCTGGGGTTTCCGACCATGCTTGCTGCATCTTTGTTTGGCTTTTTCGGAATCTCCATCATGATGATGCTTATCTTTATTCACCTTTGCAAGATAGAGACATTAGGGGTACCTTATTTCGAACCTTTTGGTCCTTTTTATGGTAAGGAGAGTTCAAAAGATATTTTTCTAAGACTTCCTATTTGGAGGGGACATAACGTCTCACGAAATGCGGAACCCAGCACCATTACAAAATCATTCTTCGGGAGGTGGAAACGCTCTTGAATCCTACGATAAGCAGATTCCAATTGTTTTTTTTGATCATCAAGACACAAATTGGAATAGGCCTCTTATCCTTGCCTTCAAAATTTCAGAGCACAGCTAAAGGGGATGCTTGGATCTCGGTTCTTATCTCTGGGGTCGTCATTCAACTATTGCTTTTCGTGTACTGGCATCTGCTTAAAAAATTTCCAAATCACACCTTAAGCGAAATTACGGTTCGAATCCTTGGACCTTATATGGGTAAAGCTCTAAACCTCCTTTATTATGCTTTTTTTATTGTTATAGCTGGATATGCGAGTACACTCTATATTCAATTAGTTAATAATTGGATGCTCTCACTTACTCCTGGTTGGGTTTTACTTTTGCTCATCATAGGGACCAGTGTTTATCTGGCTACTGAAAATTTGCGAGTCATTGCAAGATTTTTTGTATTAACTTCCGTACTATTCGTTTTGTTGCTACTGATCAGTTTTTTAAACTTTTCGAATGAAATGCACTTTTCTAACATTTTGCCGATAGGTCAATCAGGTGTTGCACAAATTTTCAAGGGAAGTGAGAGCACTTTTTTTTCAATGCTCGGTTTTGAGGTGATCCTCTATTTCTCCGCCCAAGTACAAAAAAGTCCCCGAGGTTTGCTTAGTGTCATCTCCTTAGCAAATTGCTTTGTTACCTTATTTTATACTTATTTTGTATTCATTTGCCTGATCGGATTTAGTCCTAAAGCGTTACAACAGGTGAAAGAACCCGTTTTGTTTATTTTTAAAGGATTAACTTATCAACTGTTTGACCGCTTGGATCTGATCTTTTTGACGATTTGGATTATTCCAATGACCTCCACCATCGTTTCTTATCTATGCTTAGCTGGAAAAAGTCTAACTGCAAGTCAAAGTTCTTATCGAAAGATGATATGGATCAGCGGGGTGCTTATCTATCTAATAGCTTGGTATCTATCCAAATTGGGAAATTTGGATTCATTCAGTAAATGGTTTGAATACGGATACCTGATTATGATTGCAGCAATTCCAATTTTGTTGTGGATGATGTCCTTCCTGATAAAAAATAATAATAAGGTCGGGTCAACATGAGAGTAAAACTTTTTCTTACGGTTTGTTTAGGAATTCTTTCAATGGTCCTTACAGGGTGCTGGGACATTCAATATTTAACTAATAAAAAGATGATAAATGGGATAAGCCTTGATACTGCTAAAGGTAACCAAATTAGCGGGACTGTTAGAGCCATCATTTTGGAGAGTAAAGGGGGCGGACAATTCGAAGTGAAGGATGAATTGATGCAAGCAACCGGGGATTCCGTTTTCAATCTTGGTTCTACAATTGACAGTATGCTTCCAGGTACCATTGAAGCAAGCAAGACTCATGTTTTGATCATCGGGGAAGATCTAGCGAAACGAGGGATTATTTCCCCTTTGGAGACCTTTTACCGGAATCCTAAAGGGTATCTGAAAATGCATATTTTAATAAGTACGGGATTAGCTTCTGAAATACTATCATTTAAAAAAATAGAGAAGAGTCCTGTCGCTTTTGGCATTAAGCAAATGGTTAATGGAGCAGAGCGTTCGACGATTGTTCCAGAGCAAACTCTGTACTCCTTATGGAGTCAAATCTCTGACCCTGGTGAAGATACGGTGCTGCCTATGATTCGTAGAATTAAGGATAAAGCTCTAATCGTTGACAGTATCGGATTATTTGATGGAGACAAATATACCGGAGTGACATTGTCGCGGGAAGACAGTACAATCTTATTGCTTCTAAAAGACAAGCTAAACAAACATGCATTCATGGATATTCCAATTCATCAGAGCTCTGGACAGAGCAAGCCTAAAAAGCTGGAGACTAATTTGATTTCATTTGAAGTGCGGAAATTAAAGAGATCATTCGAAGTTTCTGTTGATAAAAATACGCAAGAAATTGAATGTTCAATTAAGGTTGACCTCTACGGAGCCATTAACAGCTTCCCAAGCAATATGGGCCAAAAAATCGATCGCGAGCAGCTAAATCAAGAATTATCTGCATCGCTAAACACGCAAGCAGCAGGTGTCGCCAATAAATTGCTAGAAGCGAATTGTGATGCTCTTGGAATCGGCAGAAAGCTGAGAGTAAATCACTCTGAGCTGTGGAAAAGCATCGACTGGAAGAGCAAATATAAGGAAGTGAACCTGAAGCCTAGTTTTCAAGTCCACATTACAAGTACAGGTGTTATTTACTGATTAATCGACCGATAAACATGGGCTGTCCAACAAGTCATGTACGCCAATGGTTAAATCAATCTCAATATCATGGGAACGGCTAGGACTTTAGATGAAATGAATACCTGCTGTCCTTCCTTTCCAATTCATCGAAAGGCCGAAGTACTTCACCTAATCTTGTCTTTAATCGCTTCACAGGAATGATGGCAATAAGTGATGTTGGCAGCAAGCTGACACTTCTCCCCTCGTCGAGGCTGAAGTAACAACAAGTGAACCCGTTTAAGCAACCGCATGATCTACCGCTACAATACCAATATCTACTCCAGCTGCGATAGCGATGAGTTCGTCTTTTGGCATCACAGTCAGTTTCGTTCACGTTCCACACCGTACCTCCTAGGTAAGTTGATGGTTTTTGCAATTAGTGTCCTTTGTTACACTGCCTTTCCCTCAATGACAAAAGCAAGCGCCGCGGCAGCCTGCTCGGATTGTCTTATGAAGCTAGCGTGGCGGGCTTTTCAGTTTATTGGCAGCCGTCGATTTTTCGAACAATCTGTAATAATTGGTGAAGAGTCATTCCTCCACCCCCCAACAGCGATTATACGCATATGTTTGTGTCGTCGGACAAGTAAAGTATCTAATGGGATTCAATCTCGTTGTGTTTGATACATATCGTATCATACTATATACTTAGGAGCTGCCGCCAGCAACTCCTAACAAATCATATTTATAGAAGCCTATTTCAGCAGCAGCAGACGGTCGTCATTCGGTGCCGGCTTGCCTCTTCCGTCGGTGTTGTTCGTGATCACGTAAATACCACCGTTGTGAAGCTTGACATCTCGCAGCCGCCCTTCTCCCTCCAGCACCACCGATAAACGATTCGTCGAAGGATTATAGCGGTACAACTTCTCTCCTCGAAGCGTTGCGATCAGGACCTGGCCTTCCAGGTCGACCGCAATGCCCGAAGGAGCGATCGCAGTAACTCCGGTATGGTACAGGGGACTCACCATGCCCGCCTTCTTGGCGTCACCGATGATGACTGGCCAGCCGTAATTGTACCCCTTCTCGATGAGATTGATCTCATCGTGCCCGCTGGGGTCTCCCGAGGGGCCGTGCTCGGAGCTAAACATGCGGCCCTGCTTGTCCCAAGCGATACCCTGCGAGTTGCGATGACCGTACGAATAGACGTAGGAGCCGGGGAACGGGTTGTCGGCCGGCACCTTGCCATCTAACGTTATACGCAATATTTTGCCAGCAGTGCTCCTTAAATCCTGGGCGAGCTTGTCATTGCCCGAATCTCCTGTCGTGATGTAAAGCATGTTGTCGGGACCGATCGCAAGTCTTCCTCCGTTATGAATGACGCCCCCAGGTATACCTTCGAGCAGCGGTTTGATTTCGTTCCAGCCGTCAGCCTCCTCCCGAAGCACTACGACACGGTTCATCACCTTGCTACCCTCCTGATAGGTATGGTAAGCATAAGCTTGACGTGACTCGTGAAAATCTGGTGCCAGCTGGATTCCGAGGAAGCCGCCTTCCCCTTCGACCTTCAGCGGCTTGGCAAGGTGCATTTTCTGGCGCGTCATGCTGTTGCCGTTGACCTTAACGATACTTCCCTCGCGTTCGCTGACATAGATCGTGTCTCCGTCGAACTGGATCGACCAAGGCGCCCGCAGTCGCTCGGCCAGTACGGCGTAAGCTCTTGTCACGTTCGTGTTGATTTCGCTGTTACCGACCGGCTTAGCTACATCTGTGGAAACGCTCTTATGGGAGCAAGCGACGGACATCAGCAGTACGAATACTGCGGCTAGAGCTATTTTCATTGGTTTGATCACGTGCCAACCTCCAATTTTAAAAAAATGTAAAGAAGCTATAATTCTACATTGTCCATTTTCCGCTCTCTGTAACCCCACTATAAATACCAGCCATAAATAAATAGCCAACCCATACTAATGTTATTCGGCTTTATTGGTAAATCCATTAGTTGAAGCGAGGATAATACCTTTTGGCTTGATTTGCATATTTTGCTATTTTTCACAACTTCTCGCATGAGAATCTTCATAGACTGTCACCACATGGAATTAGCGGTAGCCTCTTCTGCTCCATCTTATGCCCCAACTGTTTGAGCAAGAGGAGACTAAATGCAGCCACAAAGAATAAGATGCGATCTAACGTTGTAAACAATAATCAACCTCCACTAGAAGGTAATATTCCCCATTCTAAAGAAAGCATTTAACCTCTATCAATAGCTGAGAAGGCTGCCGTTTCATTGCTGTCGGCAGCCTTCTCCTGATGTTTATCAAATCCCTCTTTGTCCCTTGGCTCCTCGTACATTATAATCATTTTTGCCATAATAGCACCTCCTAATTAACGGATAAAACACAGCATCCATATGCCCAATATACGGCCTTCCTGATAAAAAAGTCCAAAAAGGAGTCCAAATATTCGTCTAAGCAAATTAAACTGAAACTGTGGAGCTGCCGCTCTCTGAGTCAGAGAATATAGTCGAAGCATTACAAGCCATTGGAGGCAACGTGAAATTGAGCGTTTATCCGGATGCGGATCATGACTCTTGGACGGAAACGTATGAGAATCCGAAATTGTACGAATGGTTGCTCCGACACTCTTTGTAGATGGCTATTAAGCAGTCCGGATTGGGGAGAAGTGCGTTGTAAAGAGCAGTCCACGACTGTGGACTGCTCTCTTTACATGGTCACCATCCCTGGCGCCAGGACGAACAAATCACCAGGCTTCAGTCGATAGACAACCCCCATTATTGAAAAAGCGATCAGGTGATTAATAATAACCACAGATCGCTTTTTTGATCATAAATTTTGATGATTAATTACGATGCTCCTAAGGGACAGCCTTTTATTCAATATGCCGATAAAGATACGTTGCTAAAATTTCACTATTATCCAATGTGTCCTACTTTCCTGCCCGTTAGCATGTTTATTGAGCTATAGTTCATCGTCTCATTTTTGCTTACACATAAATTATTGAGAAACCATTTTTTATTAGGTTAGTAAAAGCTGCCGCCTTACTTAACTCATTCAATTCTTCTTTAATCGGTAATTCCAATTGTTTCAATTCAAGTTTAGACGCAGCTAATTCAAGTAACTCTAAACGTAATAGCCAATCATTGGGATAAGAACGATTAAGTTCATTATTGATGTCACAAAGCTCTTGAATACATTCATCAGGGAAGGTGTTTTTCTCTCTTATTGTTGCAACTTTCTGATATAGAATTTCTAATTCGGTTAGAGTAGAAGGCGGCTCTTTCATAGATTCAGCTTGCTGAATGGTTGCACTAAAGTAGGAAGCAGGGTCAGCTGCACCAGGATATGCTGAAACAATTCGCGATCCAACTGCCATATCATAAGTGCCCCATTCCTTCTTAAATAGCTCATTTCCATCCAACGTTACCGTACAATCCTCGAATGAAATTAAGATTACGTTTTGATTATTTTTGATGATACTTATAATTCGTCCAGACACGCTTATACCGCTAACGAACAAGATATCAACGAAGTTCCCTTCAACCATACCCAAATTTTTAAGATCTTGATCACAGCACGCTTCTAATGCAATATTGCCTTGCAGCATACCAATTGGAGTACCAAATCCTTTGGCATGATAGTCTTTTCCATGTCCTTTCAATTGTTGGCTATTAACCGTAAGAGCTGTTTCACCTGTTGTGTTCACATAGATCGCTTCACCGTTCTTATCCTTTACAAGAGCATGGACGATACCCGTTACGCTGATGCCGGAATTGAATTCGAAGGTGGCAACATTTCTCGAGCGCAGCGCTTTCTCTAAACTTTCTGTTCCGCCAACTCGGAATGCCATTGTATTCGTTAAAGATTGGGCGCCTTCCATTAATTCTTCAAAGCTTTTACACACAAATAATTGAGATTGCATCTCTGTCACAGGTTTTGGGCTCTCAATACACGCTTCAACGGAGTACGGCAATTTCTCTACCGCATCTGTAAAGCAATGCTTGCTTTCTCCAACGGAAGACAATAAACCGGCGCCGTAAATTTTCGGATTATTCATGTCCCCTATTAGTCCATATTCAACCGTAGCCCAGAATAAACGGGATACTTTCTCTGCTTCCGACAATCCGATGATCGCATTTTGTTTTTCCTCAAGTAATTTTTGGGCAACCGCTTTTTCTTCAGCCGTTGATTTTGGATCCTCCATGACGATCGTTAATTGCCGAAGCGCCTCGAATACTTCTCGTCTTTCCTTCATGGAAAAAGCTTTTGCGCCAATCGAGCCGATTTCTTGCACATACGACCTATATTCCGGATCAAACAAAATTGGCGCATGCCCTGCCGCTTCATGTATAATGTCCGGGGCAGGCGTGTATTCAATGTTAGTTAATTTTCTGATTTCTGTTGCGATAGGTAAAATTCCGTTGGCCAGCAGTTCATAAAAAACTGAGCCTGGGATAAGTCCATTTACAATAACCGCGCCCCATCCAATTTTCGAAAGACACTCATTCATCGCTGACACACGAGGTATTTTCTCCGTTTCAATACCTGACTGTAATAGTCCGTCTACAAATGCAGAGTGAGCTTTATCATGTAAGACATGATGATTTTGACGCATGACATAACGCCAAACGGCATGATCAATGGGTGTGTACCTATCATAATGTTGCTCTGTTACAAATGGTTTTAAATGAGTCGGAATCATTTTCATTTCATCAACCCCTCTTCTAGACAGTGTCCAATTTCCTGCGGCTTCCTGGCTATTTTTGAACCCAGCTGTAAGGATAATTTTGATCCTCTAATTGTGCAGCTCTTTTCACCACACGTAAAGGACGGAAGGTATCAATCATAACCGCTAACTCTAAAGTCTCTTTTTTACCGATGCTCGCTTCAATTTTCCCAGGATGAGGTCCATGAGGAATCCCTGACGGATGCAAGGTAATCGAGCCTTCCTTAACGCCTTTGCGGCTCATAAAATTGCCTTCAACATAGTAGAGCACTTCATCACTATCCACATTGCTATGATAATACGGAGACGGAATGGATTCCGGATGGTAATCAAACAATCTCGGAACAAACGAGCAGACGACAAAGTTATTCCCTTCAAACGTTTGGTGAATCGGCGGCGGCATGTGAATTCGACCTGTAATCGGTTCAAAATCTTCAATGTTGAAAATATAAGGGTATAAATAGCCATCCCAACCTACTACATTAAATGGATGATTGTTGTAGATATGGGAGTGCAAATGCCCTCTGGTTTTGGTTCTAACCTCATGTTCGCCAGCATCGGTATGGATTTCCAATGTTTCAGGGAGCCGAATATCTCTCTCACAGAAAGGGCTATGCTCTAGGAGCTGCCCATGCTCGTTCCTGTAACGCTTTGGCGTGCTTATCCAACTATTTGTTTCTACGTTCAAAAATTTAGATTCACCCGGGTCCGGAACGATTCGATAAATCGTGCCCACAGGAATGACGATGTAATCTCCTGGACGGTAGCTTAGTGTGCCAAACATAGACTCAACTTTCCCCGTCCCCCTATGAACAAACAGCAATTCATCCCCTTCCCCGTTGCGATAATAATAATCCATGGTTTGCGTCGGATTGGAAACGGATATTAAAATATCTTCATTTCCAAGCATATAATGCCTGCCGTTTATCGCATCTCCCGTATCTACGTACTGTCCGGCCAGGAAGTGTCTGCATGTTAACGCTCCTTGCTCTTCGAACTCTAGCATGAAGGGAGCGTAGATATCGGACTTAACGATGTCCGTCGGAGCGGAATGATGATAAAGAATAGACTGTATGCCCGAAAAACCTTTCGTACCCATGACTTGCTCCCGGTACAAAGAACCGTCTTGTTTCCTGAACTGCGTATGTCTTTTCTTGGGAACTTCACCCATACGGTGATAAAAAGGCATGTTACCTTCCTCCTAAGAGTTTTCGTAAGAAAACTTGCTTCGTAAGCATCAGCTTAGAATGGCCGGCAGCACACGACCGATCACCTCTCCGAAGCCGACTCTGTAGCCATCTCCTTGACACCAACCGGTCATCGTTAAACAGTCGCCATCCTCCAACCAAACACGTTCATCGCCATTGATCAATTGCAGCGGCTCACTACCGCGCCAAGTCAATTCCAACATGCTGCCTCGCGATTCCTTCTCAGGGCCGCTAATCGTTCCGGAAGCCAACAAATCGCCGGGTCGTAAATTGCAGCCTCCTATCGTATGATGAGCGATCTGCTGTGCCATCGTCCAATACAAATAGCTGAAGTTGCTGGCTGAGATACGGTCCGGTCGCTTCATGGATTCGCTTTGCAAATAAACCTCTAACTGGATATTGAAAGAACCCGGAGTGCTTTGCCGCAAATAGGGAAGCGGTTCTGGATCCTGTTTCGGAGCAGGAACGCGGAATGGTTCCAATGCTTCAAGAGGCACGACCCATGGCGATATGGAGGTAGCGAAATTTTTAGCCAGGAATGGTCCTAACGGCTGGTATTCCCAAGATTGGATATCCCGCGCACTCCAATCGTTCACAAGTACAAGCCCAAAAATATAATCTTCGGCTTTTTCAATCGAGACCGGCAGCCCTTGTTCATTTCCTGTTCCTATCAGACAGCCCACTTCCAATTCGAAGTCCAGCTGACGGCTTGATCCGAAGATAGGCGCAGCCGAGTCCGGCGGCTTCATCTGTCCTTGCGGGCGACGAATATCCGATCCGCTTATAACTACGGAGCTGGCCCTCCCATGATAACCTACTGGCAGATGCAGCCAATTCGGCATAAGTGCATTCTCCTTGCCACGGAACATGCTGCCAACATTAGTTGCATGATCTTTTGAAGCGTAGAAGTCCGTATAATCGCCAATCTCTACAGGCAGCAGCAACTCTACATCGTTTTGAAGATACATGGCTGTGGCTCGTAGTTCTTCATTATCACGTAATGCCGGTTCTTCCACATCCAGCAGCCGCCCAATGGTTGAACGAAGCTCCTTCCAAACTGGACGGCTAAAAGACATTAACGCATTCAACGACGGTTGACTAAAAATGTTTCTACCAGACACTGCCGTCTTCTCAAAACAGCCGGCGGTGTCTAACACGGCCAGATCCAGCACATAATTCCCGATCGCAACGCCGATTCGCGGTTGTCCGCCTTTATGGGGACGGAATACTCCATATGGCAGGTTTTGTATAGGAAAATGCGAATCCGGCTCTACTTCAATAAAAGAACGGACCATGCGATTAACTCCTCTGCTCCAGTAATTGAAATTCTCGCATCTCGTCACGCGGTTCGTCGAAGCTGCAGCTCCCATAAGAGCTTAATCCCTCATTGCGATAGGCCTGGATTTCACAAGAAGTCATAGAGAGATGCCTCCAATGCAAGCCGTCACTTGAAAATTTGAAACTTTCCGGGTGCTCGTCTTCAATAATTTCCGCGATTTTCTGAATCTCCAACTTGTGCGAGTTAGCCAGTAATCCCGCAAAAAACACATTAAGAAATCCATGCATCTTCGTATTTACTTCATTGCGGTACATGCGAACAGGATGATGCAGCCCTGCTGTAAATTTAAGAGGGATATCTCTGTCTCTGCACCATGCCAGAACAAGGGCAACCTGATTAGCTGAAGGAAATGCTTCGGACGTAACGCCTCCGGTTCTTAGTTTTATACCAAGCCTTGATCCCCATGTTTCATTATATGCAGCAATTTCATTCAAAACAGCAACCATTCTGGTTTCCCAATTCGAGTTTAACGCATACGTCAATTCGCAAAATGTCTGTAACCCTAGCTTGGATGTCCCTCTTTCGATCGCATTCAGAAGATGAGCTTTTAAGGGAATCGGTGGCAGCGGCAATTCGAGCACATCAATCCGGGCTGCTGCTTGATATTGATCCTTAAACGCTTGAATCTTCTCGAAACTCCCTGTCAACAGCTCCATACATTCATCGGCTTCGTGGCTTCGATCTCCAATGACCGAAAGCATGAGCGGATGATCTTTCGAAAACAATGACAAATAAGGGACTAGCTCGTGCAACCGGGAGACAGGGATGATAAATTTGCCTAACATCCAACTATCTTGATCGAGACTATAAGCCTGATAATTCCGGATTGCTGCTTCAATCGGCAGCTTTGCCGGAGGAAAAAGTCCTGCATAATCAATTAGCTTCTCCATGAAATGCCGAACGCTCGGATACACTCTTCGCGCCTCCTTCCATCTGCAACTAAATATCAAGACTATAGATTCCCACGACGGGCCTGCTCTCTTTCAATCGATTCAAACAATGCTTTGAAATTACCTTCGCCAAAGCCTCTCGATCCTTTGCGTTGAATGATCTCAAAGAATAAAGTAGGACGGTCTACAACAGGCTTTGTAAAAATTTGCAATAAATAGCCTTCTTCATCACGATCAACCAGAATCTTATTTTCGTGAAGCTTTTGAATATCTTCATCGATCTTACCTACCCGACCGGCGAGCATTTCATAGTAAGCATCCGGAGTGTCAAGAAATTCTACGCCGTTAGAGCGAAGCTTTTGCACTGTATGCAAAATATCGTTTGTTAAGATCGCTACATGCTGAACGCCCGCGCCATTATAAAATTCAAGAAACTCTTCAATCTGTGATTTGCGCTTTCCGGTTGCCGGTTCGTTCAGAGGAAATTTAATTCGGCCCCCGTTATGCATGACTTTCGACATGAGCGCTGAGTATTCCGTACTGATATCTTTTTCATCAAAGTGGATCATCTGTGTAAATCCCATGACGTTCTCGTAATAGGAAACCCACTCTTCCATCTGTTCCACATTTCCAACAACATGATCGACGCCAATCAGGCCCGCTTCCTCATAAGGAATCACATGATCAACCTGATGATAACCAGGCATAAAAATCCCTTTGTAATTCTTTCTTTCAACAAGCGTATGAACCGTATCGCCGTAAGTTCCTATAATTGCTTTTATAACTATACCGTTTTCATCTGTTAAAACTTGCGGCTCCTGAATCGGTATAGCCCCTCTGGAGATAGCCTCCATGTAAGCCTTTTCAACGTCTTCTACACGAAGTGCAATGTCTTTTACTCCTTCGCCATGCTTTTTCACAAAATTGCTGATCGGATGATCATCTTTCAACGAACCGGACACGACAAACCGGGTTTTCTTTTGTTCCAGCACATAAGAAACTCTGTCCCGCTGTCCGGTTTCCAACCCTGCATAAGCAACAATCTTGAATCCAAAAGCTCTGCTCAAAAAGTAACTTGTTTGCTTGGCATTCCCTACATAAAATTCGACATAATCAAAGTCATGAATCGGGAAGAAGTCCTGCTGCTCATTGTTTTTGTTCAAAACTTCCTTTTTCATAATTTATTACAGCCTCCTTGGGAATAATATCCTTTTTCTTTACTTTGAGTATAGTGCGATTCAAAAAATCCTGCAAAAACATACGACAAAGTATACACGTATCGACGCACATCCGCTTTAACCTGTTAAAATGCCATTTTTCGTCCTTCTAAAGCATATGAATTTATCGTTCAAGATGACAAAGACAAACTTCTACGTTTTGGATCTTTAACAAATAAAAAAGCTGCCCCGAAAGTGAGCAATCTCACTTTTGACGCAACCTAAAACGAACTTACATATTTTAATTTCTCTTGTTTCTCCCCAGTGAGTACCTATTACGGCAGCAGCAAGCTGTCTTTTTCTTTAAGCGTAAGCATCTCGTTCGTCTTAATCATGCTGGGAGACAGTGTGTACAAGGTGTCCTTGATGTACAAAATCCGCTCTACGCTACGTTTGCTATCGAACCAGTTATTGCCGGCTTTGAGCCGCTCATCTTCGGTCATATGCGTGATTTTCCCTTTCAGCTTGAATCCGTTTTGCAGATCGAGATTGTACACGTAGGCACCTTGGAAGCTGAATTGGCCGTAAGCCGGCATTCCATTCAGGTCGGTCTTGTTGCCCTTTACTTCCATGACCCGCACCGGGAAGGCTAGCAAATTGTTCTCCCTGGAGAATAGCAGCGCCTTCTGATTGTGCAGCAAGTCGGACTCGGTGCCACGATCGCCGATCACTTCCTTGAACTTTTCCACCGGATGCGAAACGTCGGTGACGTCGAATAGGGACACCTTCATGCCGAGATAGAAAGCGGTTGTCCGGTCGGGGATACCCTGTCCGCCTTTGAGTGCAGTCTCGATCGTATCTTTGCCGAAGCCGATTAGATGGTTCTCATCATACGGGTGCAAGTAGTCGCTGTAGCCCGGAATTTTCAAAGCGCCCAATATTTTCGGAGCGGACGGGTTGCTCAAGTCCAGTGCGAACAGCGGATCGACATTCTTGAAAGTGACCATGTATGCGCGGTTACCCAAGAAGCGTGCCGAGTAAATGCGCTCTCCAGGGGCGATGTCTTCCAGCTTGCCGGTCTGCTGCATCGCCTCGTTGAGAATGTAGACGTTGTTCTTGGGTATATCTTTTTCACTGGTTGCCCACATATGGCCCTTGGTCGTGGCAATCCGGAAATGTCCGTTATGCTCATCCATCGAGAACTGATTCAGCACCGTTCCGGGCACTTCGCCCTGTGCGACAAATTTGGCAGCGCCCTGATCGAGCTTAAATTTATACACCGACGTGTTCGGCTCATATGTCGGATAAATGAGCATACGGTCGGCCGAAGCACTTCCGTCTTGAGCCGCCAACGGATCGATTTGGACAGGCGTGTATTTGGTAACAGCTACGAACAAGTTTTGGTCGGAAGCATACACATTATGTCCGGAGACTAGATAGGCAGAGACATTCATGCCTTGACCGATCTTGTTTAAATCAAGCCCGGCGACCAGCATATAGTTGCTTTGGGCGGAATTCGGGAAATAGCGAATGTCTTTGTAATCGATCGTTTGGAAGTCCTGAGACACCGCGGAATCTTTGTAACCCGGGACGTTCGGAGTTACGCCTTGTCCTTGTTGGCCTTGACCGGCCGTTCCCGATTCCAAAGCGTTCTGCTTCATAATATGGTACATGCCGACGTATTCATTCGCAATCAAGTACAACGAGGAGCCGATTTTACGCGATGAAACGTAAGATCCGTCTAGCTCCAGATCGCGTACTTGCTTCGGATTCGCTTTATCTGCGATGTCGTAAATATACGCCTTGACCGATTGCCGGGAGTAGCCGGGATAAATCATCCTTTTTTTCTCTAGGTCAGTGTTGGGTACGGCTGCAGTTGATGACGATACAGACGGAGTCAGCGGATTGTTGCTGCGTTGGAACGTATTGCCGATTACGATCAAATATTTATCATCGACATACAGTTCGTTTGGACTGAAATCTTTGTAATCCAGCATGCTGACTAACTTCATTTCTGTAGACGGATACGCCTTGGAAATGAGCACCTTCTGCTGCTCTCGGTTTACTTGGTAAATGTACGTTCCGTCGGTCTTGACGACATCGGATTCGTTTACTCCAGCCACTTGCGTGTTGGTAGTGGAGTAGTCTGCCGTGGCTTTCGCTTCGTTCTGCACTGTAGCACCGGTCGACGCGCTTGGTACCGCGCTTTTTACTGCTATTGCGGTGTCGGCTGTGACCGCTTGTGGATATATGCTGCCTTGTGTACCCTGCGCTTTTTCAAGCAGCGTACGAAGATTGTCAAGCGAGCCGACCAGCGGGAGCTCTTGCAGGTGGTTGATGTTCACATTGTTGGTTGCACTGTCCCATGTGACAAGCATGTCGAATGATTCGCTGATAAACCTGGCTGGTACCATCGTGTAGCTGCCGACGAGACGAGGGGCTGTCTCAAGGGTGATGAGCTGGCCGTTCTTCTGGGCGGACTCCGAACCAATCGCGAGCTGTAGATGTGTTGAGCCTTTCTTCATCTCAATCGTTTGATCACCTGAATGCCATTTGAGTTCGGCGCCAAGCGCCTCTGCGATGTTGCGGAGCGGAACAAGAGTGACGCCGTCGACGAGAATCGGGGGACGTTCTACTTTCATCGGCTCGCCAAAGAGGGAGATATTTACAGTCGGTTCATTCTCACTCGTTGCAGACGTGCCGGTTGTCGCTGTGAGCGGGAGAAAAGTGACCAGCAGTACGGCGATGAGCAAAGCGGGTAGTAACCATTTTTTCAACGCGCATTCCTCCTATAAAATTTTCCATTACATTTTTTTCTATATGCTTTAACGTGCAGACTGGATGAAATGTTGCATAGATGTAATGCAGGAGATGCACTTACTGCTGAAACTTCTTAAGGGATATGACTTTCAGCGAGGTTCATATATACCAATCCCTATTTCAAGCCAATTTGAAGGTTGATGTTTCCAGTAGTAACTAACCGTTCCTATAACTTTCCCTCCTTAATTATGTTTTTCTTTTCTTTTAGATACTCATCAAAAGAAAGAGCCTTATGTTCAAAATATGGTCAAGCCTTGGTAATACAATACTATGAAGCTATCGTTTAGAGTTAGTTTCGTGGTATAATTTTCAATAAATCTAATTTTAATATAGTGAGGCGGTAATCATAATGGAAACAGGTGATAAAGTAACAATAACGGTAGAAACCACAGTTCATGCACCAGTTGAAAAAGTGTGGGAATATTGGACAGAACCGCAGCATATAACGAAATGGTCTTTTGCTTCTGATGACTGGCATGCACCAAATGCTGAAAATGATTTAAGGGTTGGCGGAAAATTTCTTACAAGAATGGAAGCGAAGGATGGAAGCTTTGGATTTGATTTTGGTGGAGTTTATGATGAAGTGAGAATAAACGAATTTATTTCTTACACTCTTGGAGATGGAAGAAAAGTTACGGTCACTTTTATTAATCAAGTAAACGACACTAAGGTAATTGAAGATTTTGAATCAGAAGCAACCCATTCCATTGAGCAGCAAATAGCAGGCTGGCAGGCGTTTCTAGACAATTTTAAAAAATATAGTGAAATTTCTAAACAAGATTAGGATAAAATTAATCGGACATGCAGGTTGAATATTAATTATTGAAACCATTATTAAACCTTCCTTTCGGAAGGTTTTTTTGTGAATAAAATAAAATCGTAAACGGTGAACCATTTAGGCAAATTAAACACAGTATTGTGTTATTCTGCCCCGTTCTTCAATGAAGCAATAAGGAGCTTCCTGGAAGCAGCCGATCATCAAAATATTTCAAGAGCAGAGATATGAAATTTCCATCATAACACAATTCTAAAATCGTAGTACGTTAGTCGAAGCATTTCATGCCACTAGGGTATCGGGAATGGGAAAAAGTTCTTGTCAATTGGCGGTGACAACAACTTAATCCATAAAACAAAAAAACCGCGATTTACGCGGTGACCCGAAAAGAATCGGTTTCCTCCATGCTGGAGAAGACCCTGGCACAACTTCGCAACCAAATTCCGGAATCGATAGCCATCTTTTTCGCAGTTCATGTGCCACGTATTTCGGCTTCCTACCCTCTTAAAAGTCCCCCCGACTGCCTTCTCTTCATTGGTGTACTGTAGTTCACCCCGTTAGAATAATTCATCAAAAACCAATCATCTAGGGTTGAATTATTCGCTGCACCTTGACTACACGGCCCTTCCACAATGGATCAAGAACCTTGATATTCACGCCTTTACCGCTTGGGTTTGAATGAATCATGATTTCCTGCCCCTGATCGTCCTTGCCCATATAGAGCCCTACATGGTCTATACCCTCCCGACTGGAAACCACATCAAAGAAAATCAGGTCACCTTTGCGAGCGTTTTCAAAGGAAACTGTTATTCCTATTTGGCTTTGCGATTTTGAAGTCCGGGGTAAAGCAATACCGTGTTTACCAAAAATGTATTGCATAAAGGATGAACAATCAAAAAGTCCATCATTCTCGTACTCAGCGCCAAATTTATAAGGAACGCCGAGGTATTCTTTTCCAGTAGCAATGATCGCTTCCGCCTTTACTTCCCAAGCGGGGACAACTTTTACCGTTCGAAAGAGTGTATATTGTGGTTGGGTAGTTACAAAGCCAACAATGCCAGCTGCATCTTTTACCTTCGCCCAAGTTGTTCCGGTTACACGTTCTATGACTCTGAATTCTTCTCCTGGAGCAAAATAACGGATACGATCGAATTGCGTTTCCGGGCCTGAACGAAAATTGATCCCCGTTTCGTTTACGTTCACACCGATTTCATAGGTGTATCCGACCTCCACGTTCTCTACAATGGTTGTTAATTGGGATGTTTCTGCGTAAGCCGAGCTTGTACCGATCAACAGTGACAACACCATTATCCAAAAGATCAAAACTTTCTTCATGAGAACTCCTTCCATGTGCATGTATTTGGGCTTTTACCGTTGTACGGCTGTCCCATGATGAATCTTATGCACGAAATTGTTCATAGAGAAGCCTTTAGCCATATGGTAATTTTAGCCAGCTGTTGACGATTAAAGTTCAACCACCACGCATTCCTGCCCGTCTCTGATGTTTAACTATCTTTTTTCGTTAGCTAAGTGAGTTCAATTAGTAACAGTACCATATTATCTTTACTGAGAATGACTGCAAGTATATGGTTTTACTCAGCAGCAATTGCGTCTGCTTTCGTTTTATGAACCGTACCAAATGGATGCTCAGGCGGGGCATAAATAGAATAAAGTTTAAGTGGTTTATTGCCCGTGTTTATTAAATTATGCCATTTACCAGCAGGTACCATGATTGCATAATCATCATAAACTCTTTTTTCAAAATTTAAATTATCTTTAGTATCACCCATGCGAACTATACCTTGCCCCTCTTCAATACGCAAGAACTGATCAACTGTGGGGTGAACTTCTAATCCGATGTCTTCTCCAACATTGATACTCATCACAGTAACTTGTAAGTTTTTTCCTGTCCATATGGTAGTGCGAAATGTACTGTTTTGCTTTGTAGCCTCGTTAATATTCACAACAAATGGTGCTCTTCCAAAATCTTTTAACTCAATTCTGCTTTCCATGTTTGATGACTGCCGATGACCAAATAGGGTTGTATGCTCTATTTCTTGTGGAAACGCCCAGTACATAGGCTGTCTAACATAGTTATAAATTGGTATGTTAACGTAGTATGGATTTGGATACATATATCCAACATAGTCCATTTTGCTCATTCCCTTCCAGATATATAAAGCGTATATGTTCTTGTCGCCCGACATCCTGAATTAACGTATCCCATCCCTAGTTTTTAAGGGTTTATCTCACGATGCTGCTATGCCAATTATTAGGAGTCGCCCGCAGGGTTCTGCCTGTTGCTTCAATGAAATCAAAAAAGGAGCTGCATCAATTCAGCTCCAGCACCTATAGTTCTTCGTTAGTGAAATTCACTTGCAAAATCTTATTGAATGATCCTTGAAATCTACTTTTTTGTAAGCATGATTAATCCCGTGATTTTCTATTAATTCTTTAGAAACAGTCTTGTATCTCAGCCTTGTTTGAAACTCTTTATCGAAAGGAAAATTACTAACATTAATTTGCTCTTCATCAATCCATTTAGTAAATATTAGGTTTTTTCCTTTATTATTAAAGAACTCTGAGTGACTAATTCCTTCTCTATACCAAGAATGTTCTCCATTCTTTTCAACTCCTGGCTCATTCAAACAAACATACAGCGATAAGCGATCACAAAATTGTAATATTTTTAGATGTATTGATATTGTTTCTTCGTTTACATTTATTAAATCTAAAATGCTCTTCTGCCGTAAGTTTTCTCTCTCTATAAAGGCTAAACATTCAGGTTGTAACCAATTTTTAAAAAAGGATGAATAATGTAAACTACATAGTAAACATGCATACTTACTTATCTTTTCGATTTCATCTAGCCCTAATTTATAGAGCGCTAGTTTAGGTAAAAAGGGATAATCCATAAACGAGTAAGGAACATGTGTCTGATCATTCCAGATTGCTGTATCATCCAATGCAATCCAGCTACGATCATGCTCATAGGCAGCTATTATTACTTCTTCGATATTGCTATTCCTAAAGAATTCTTTCCGTAAATTCTTTGCTATATCACCAGAAATAGAAGCATGATCATGTTGCTGTATCATAACAAATTCATCTTTTCTTTCACGAATTATCAAAATAATCACTTCCTAGTTTTAGATCTACAATACTCATAACGTCGAACAGATGTCGATTTATCAAGAACGTACCACCGGCAGTGAGTTGTTGTTCCCCTCATCATATACCTCAATTCACCTGGCTCTCACTTATTGATCTTTTTATCCCAGATAATTCAATAATGCTTACTCGAGCACTTTGAAATACCACTATGGGTCTCCGCACAAGTCAGAAGTAGCAATTACACCGACCTTTTAAACTTTGTTCTTTAATCAGGCTGAATAGGTATCAACTGCCTTTTCCCTCGGGTCTGGGCCCAGTCCAACACGGGTTTCTCAATTAGGTAATAAGATATCAACGCAACGATATAAGATAGGCCGAAAATTGTCATTGAAAGGGTTGCCCATCGTTCAAGGTTGGCGATACCCATGTATTGATAATCCTTGGCCCAGTACATGGCCGTGATCGTGATGATCAAATGGTGCCAGAGATACAGGCCAAAAGATACCTTTGCGGTAAATCTGAAGAACACATTATCGAGCAACTTTCGCAAGAAGATCGAATGAGGCGCTGTTACCAATGGAATTGAAATAAGAATGGCAAAGTACGGAAAAAAGTAAGGCTGGTTCTGCC
Source organism: Paenibacillus sp. yr247 (assembly GCF_900103825.1). Classification (GTDB taxonomy): domain Bacteria; phylum Bacillota; class Bacilli; order Paenibacillales; family NBRC-103111; genus Paenibacillus_E. Next base: position 5,698 of record NZ_FNIF01000021.1, on the reverse strand, counting down.
AGCTCACACTAAACTCCGGCGATTTGCGTAAAATCCAAAGCAAGAGGAACGAGAACAACAGACCGGCAACTCCCAAGAAATCAAAACCACCTGCACGCTCGAATTTGGTGATCTTGACCGACGGCAGTTGCAATCTTGTTGTGACCCCTGCAGCAAGAATCCCTACCGCGAAGTGTCCAAAGAAACCAATCGGGTTGTAGTTTGGCATCCAATACTTGGCCCCCCCGATCAACCCATATTGCCAACCCCGCTGGTCATTACCGGGAGTGAGTAAATAATGGGCCAACTGATTTAACGCGAAAATGAAGAGTAGCACTATGATCCAGTATCCCATTGATTTAGGAAAAGAACGTTTCTTGCCCATCACGAACAGGCCCGCCATGAAGAGAGGCATCAGGGCATAGCAAAAAACTTCAAACCCAATTGACCAAAGGGGACCGTTGACATCGGAAGGAAAGAACGTGACATAGTGAAAAGCGGATGTGAAGGTTAACCCGGCGGTGACACGCAGCCAGAAATGTTCACTAGGAATTTCAAGCAGAAGCACAAGAGTCATGCACACGAGAAAGACCAAGTAATAACCGGGTACTATCCGCGCCGCACGGCGGAATAAATAGTGTCTTATATCGGGGAGACCCTTCTGGCCTAAGTAGTTCCGCCAGAAAGGATAAGACAATAAAAATCCACTTAACACGAAAAACACGCTCACACCCGCATTGCCCGCAAGCATCAAAGACTGTATTTCTCGAACCCACCCGGGCTGCTGCTGCATCGCCAAGCGTTGAGCGATGTGGTGAAAGATCACGGCCAAGCATGCCAGTGCCCTCATACCGTCGGCCCCACTCAAATGAGAGTACAAATGATTCCCGTTATTGTTCATCGTCTATTTACTCTCCTTTAAAGAGACTTGGCAACACAAAATTACACGTGTATTCCCTTCTAATGTAAAGTCTAACCTATAGTGATTCATGGTGATATTAGAAAAGTCATATTGTTTGTTTAACAATCTCCCTGATTAAATTCGGTAGCCATTCGTTCAACTGTTGGAACGAATGGCTACTTTTACTTTTGTTGTATCCATATACCATGGCTGGGGGATATCGAATGGTGACATATGTACTTCTTCAGTCTCGTTGAGAATGTTCACTTGCCTGCCTGTTGCCTGCATTATAAGTGATATGATTTGTCCAGGGGATAGTTCCCCATGAGAACAGGCGTTTACCGGTCCTTCCAGATTGGAATTACCGAGCCAGGCGAGAAAAGAGGCCGCTCATCAGAGCTGATGAACGACATTCGCGCATTTAGGTTCGGTATTCCGAGGGGTATCCCTTGTTGTACATGCTCAACATGAAAATGAAGTCGCCGAGTATAATCATCGTGCCCTAAAACGATTGGAAAACGAACTGCTGCTACCGCAAATGGAGATTTTTTAAACATAACCGCTTCGACTATCCGTTTTCCTTCCGCGTAATCTCCCTTCGGCGGATAAGATTCTCGAAGAGGATAGATGTACGGGTCAAAATCGCTTTCTTTTTTGGGAGATTCTCCGAATGGATAGACACTAAGCGATGAAGTTACGATGTATTTACCTGTGCGTCCTTCAAACAATAGCACTGCATCCTCTGCCTCTTGTGGCGTGTAGCAAATGTTGTCATAAACGACATCAAACGTCGAGGAGCCTAGTACATCGCGTAGTGCAACTTGATCGGTACGATCTGCCTGTAGCCGCTTTACAGAGTTGCCAAACGAATCGGGAGTGTACCCCCTTGTGACGATTGTTATATCGACCTGTTCGCGGATCAATAGCATAGCAATTGATATTTAATCATAGTTCACTCTTACAATATACTCCCGTGTTCAAACGGTTTGATCAACCCGTATATTGTAGAAATTGTTGGTAAGTTTATTTCGGATTGTGCTGCCATTCGAAGTGCTCCTCCCTGTAGACTCTCGACTTCAAGGGGTAATCCTTTTATCAAGTCTTGATGCATAGAGGATGTAGATTCTTTCGGTAACTTATTCATCATTGCTAATATGTAATCAGCAAATCCCTTGGGTAAAGTTACTTCTTTGGACTCAGCCAAAGCGGACATCTCAGAAAGTGCATTGTGGAATACTCTTTTAGCAGCATCACAAGCAAGCAATTCCCCAATTGGAAGGCGGGAAGCAGTAGTAACCCCAGAAAACGAAGTTATAAACGCATACTTTTGCCAAATTTGCGCTAAAATATCTTCTCGATAAGTAACGCTCATGTTTGCTCCAGCACATGCTTCTCTCAATAATTTGCCAAGATTCTCTTGTCCCAGCTCCAAAGGACCAACGAATAAGTCATGTACCGGACCAGTCTGAACAATTTCACCGCTCTCATTCAGAGTTGCTATAATCTGGCACATTCCGCCCATCACTGCATCCACACCTAAAGCCTCTTTTAGCACGGCATAATGCTCGATCCCATTCAACAAAGGCAATACTTTGGCTCCTTTTGCGACCAAAGGGCGAATTGAGTCTATAGCGTTTGGTAACTGATAGTTTTTTACTGCAACTATCACAAGATCGCATGCTTTAATATCATCAGGATGAGTAGCTAACTGAAGATTCTGTAAATGTGTCTCCCCGAAATTGCTGTGAATTCTTAAGCCCGTTTTTTGAAGTTGTTCAGCCCGCTTTTCCCTTACCAAAAAGGTTACATCAATCGCTGCTTCCATCATCCTTGCACCAAAGTATCCACCAACTGCACCTGCACCAATCACAGTAATTTTCATTTTTGTCATCCTTTCCATTACTCTTTATTCTATAATTCGATCCTATGTTTTATTTCCCTTTGCCATTCAATGAGAGTATATTAAAAGAAATGGTTAGAGTCTTTATGACTTTGAGGCACTTAAGATAAAAAAAAGGGTTATGACACTAGAATACAGAATTTCAGTTTTAATGGGATTAACAATGGAGTTTTTGCTTAGCAACAAAGACCTGGAAATAATCGAGGCAGCAAATAATTTAGATTTTGATATTTTAGATGATGATAGCTGTGTACTCAAAAGAGCCGATTTTTCACTGCACTTAGTTCACCAAGATCTAGACACTCTTTCCTAGCTTGCTTTTCAATAGAATATAATGGTATTTTGAAATCATAACAAAAGACCGAATTTTGTGTACATGGTTTACATTGAAACATCGTCAAAAGCCTAATATAATACCAAAAACTCACGTCGGAATTATGTCATTTGAGCCCGAAAAATATAAAAACTTCATTCCATCGAGCTACCCTCAAATATCTACCTAGTTCTGTCTAATTAGTACTCAAAAAAACGAAGGATGATTAAACTTACTCGTACAGAGGCAGCTTGTTGGGCTTGAAAGTAAGGAAGGGAGTAACACTTATGCATCATTTGACACATATTATCATTGGAATCGTTATTGCAATTTTCATTTGGAAATTAATTAGGATTACTTTTAAATCTATACTTTTCTTCATCGTACTTGGACTGATCACTTTAGTTATTTTTCCGAAGGCATTGGTTCTCGTTGGAGGCTTAGGCTTCTTATTTATAGGTTTCCTTCTTACCTTACTTGTATTGGGTATCGGTGGACTATTATTTTTTGAAAATGATAATTAGATAAATTAAAGTCCTTTGAAGGAGCTGCTACGACAGCTCCTTCATTCCAGGGCCTTTTTGCGTTTTGACGAAGTTTCGTAGACAAACAAGTACACCAGTTTTGGATCGATGAAAACAATCTGATATACTTACGCTGATTGAAATATTCGAGTGGTTGTCCGAGGAAGCCAAGGACAAAGCGCATACATCCCCGAAAATACGGCCGGTTTGGGAAAACATGATAAAAGTTGCCGAGATGGTAAGCCTTTCGTCGCTACCTGAAGCGGACAAGCCGTTTCCGAATTTCAAAAGAGTCACCCTATAACCAGCAATGGCGCGTAAGCCTTCAAGATCACTTGGAGGTTTTTTTGAATGCAGACCCGTTAGCGGAATAAAGGCCGGGAGCTTTCGCTTACTTCTCGGTTTATCATACCCGGGCACCGCGGGTCCCTCATGGCGCCCTCAAGAGCGGGCTTAAACCTCCTGTTGCAAACGCGCGAGCTCGCCGCTGATGCCTTTAATAATTCCATCGAACCACGGCTTGCCTTGGGGGAGCCACTTCCTGGCTGCCTGCGCGAACCAAGCGATATGAAGGAAGTGGTATAATTGAACGATCCCTATAGAGACGTGCCGCGTTGGATCAATTCCCAATGAAATCAGTAGAGTAGCACTATCCAGCGATACAGGGCCCCGAATAGGACGCTGCCAGTCAAGGACTCGGTAACCCTTGGGTGTTACCAAGACATTTTCAGCTTTAAGATCAGCATGGACGTATCCTGTCGGCGAATCGAACGCGTTCATCAACGATGGGGTTTCACTCCATCGAATGAGGCAGTTTACTAGTTCGAGATCCACCTGGTGAAAACTACCCTCACTGATCAAAGCAAGTATATCATCGAGGGCAAGTTCGATATAAGCGGCCCAACGGTCTTCTGTACAGATGTCCACCATGGCCGGCAACTCTCCGCCTATCTCCGCGATCTGTTCCACTAGATTTGTGGCAATAGCAAGGATCTCTGTTTCCTCCAGGCGAATGTCGTTCAACCGCGGCGCGTCGACATCCTCCATTATCATCGCAGTAGTCCTGCCTTTTTCCTCGAGTACGCGCACAGGCACCAAGAGCTCCGATCGAGCCCGAGCGTAAAAGTTAACCTCAAGTGTCGGCGGGGCCTGCACCTTGTAGATGTAGCTGCTACCATTGGCGGTTCGAACGCGTTGGACGCACGATAGGGGCCACTCGTGAATCGTGGCTCGCTCCAACACAGAGCTGCCAAGGACTTCTGCTAGTTCGTCGTCGTCGTGCAGCAATAATTCGAATATATGATGTCGGTACATAAGTCAACTCACCTCTCTCGTATTGGGCTGGATGTTACTCTAGCTTTTGCTCATTTCGCTGTAATGTCTGTATAATTTAAATATTTATATGTCTTTTACCTGCCATCACATTAAATTATTGAGCATAACTTACTCAAGATAATCACTTTCCTCTTAAATACTCACGTTTCTTAGAGTTTGACAATACTTTGATGAAGTGTGGTTGCACCTGTGGACATCCACTCTGGCTCATGGTGGAAAAAGTTATTAAGCAAGTGAGAAGTACTATTCGTAAATCGAACTAGACGAGTCATAGGATGATACAGATATAATCTTTTAAATGCACTTGGCATTAGCAAATCTGTGTATGCCGAAATCTTTTACAGATGAGCTTAAAATAGCATTTCTCAGTGGATATAAGTTTGGGGTAAATCTCACTTCAATGTTTAGATTTATCAGTCTATCTACGAGGTTATTGAGGGGTTCAACCGAGGCCACTGAAGAACTCACTGTTTTTCAGGATCCCTAAATTCTCTACACAAAAAGACGACTCATTTCCATTTTTCAATGGGCTTGAGCCGTCTTTTTCTTATCTCTTACATCTTTATTTGTTGGATTTTAATCATTCAATTTCAATATTCGCTTCAAATTTACTGCAAATATTGCAATGGCTGCTTGTATCTCCATGCCGATTAGACCCGAGGATGCCGCTACATCCAACCCGTGCCTATGTTTTAATTCACTATTTTTCGCTTCTATCTTGTAACGTTGCTTCGACTTTTCTCTAA
>NZ_FNIF01000043.1 GCF_900103825.1 Paenibacillus sp. yr247 | reverse complement strand
CCTTGTAGACGACGAGGTTGATAGGTTCGAGGTGGAAGTGCAGCAATGCATGCAGCTGACGAATACTAATCGGTCGAGGGCTTAACCTCAAAGCTTTCCGGAGGAAAGCTAGCTTCGGAAGCATAAGCATTTAACCTAAGGTAACACTTTACGCAAGTTTCGTATCTAGTTTTCAAGGCGCAAACACGCTTTGACTGTTTGGTGATGATGGCGGAGGGGACCCACGCGTTCCCATCTCGAACACGACCGTTAAGCCCTCCAGCGTCGATGGTACTTGAACCGCAGGGTTCTGGGAGAGTAGAACGTTGCCAAGCAGTACCCTTAACGGGGTATTTTTTTTTCCAGGTCCTGCACTGTTTTATACTGGTGCAGAGTTGATTTTGGGGCCATAGCTCAGCTGGGAGAGCGCCTGCCTTGCAAGCAGGAGGTCAGCGGTTCGATCCCGCTTGGCTCCACCATATTCCCTGATAGCTCAGTTGGTAGAGCACTCGACTGTTAATCGAGTTGTCACAGGTTCGAGTCCTGTTCGGGGAGCCACTCTTTGGAGAAGTGTCCGAGCGGCCGAAGGAGCACGATTGGAAATCGTGTAGGCGTCACAAGCGTCTCGAGGGTTCGAATCCCTCCTTCTCCGTCCCTTTTAGAAGTATATATATTCTTTTGGCGGCGTAGCTCAGCTGGCTAGAGCGTACGGTTCATACCCGTAAGGTCGGGGGTTCGAGCCCCTCTGCCGCTACTAGTTAATGGAGAGATACCCAAGTGGCTATAAGGGGACCCTCTGCTAAGGGGTTAGACTGCGCAAGCGGTGCGAGGGTTCGAATCCCTCTCTCTCCGTCAGTAATTTTATAAAGTTTGGCCCGTTGGTCAAGTGGTTAAGACACCTCCCTTTCACGGAGGTAACAGGGGTTCGAGTCCCCTACGGGTCACCATTAATCCCTACAAAGTGATGTAAAGCTGACGAAGCTTTAATCCGAATACTTTGCGTGGGCCCCAATTCATCATCTCGTGGAGGCTTAGCTCAGCTGGGAGAGCATCTGCCTTACAAGCAGAGGGTCGGCGGTTCGATCCCGTCAGCCTCCACCACTTTACTAATTGCATTCTTTTAATGGCGCGGGGTGGAGCAGCCCGGTAGCTCGTCGGGCTCATAACCCGAAGGCCGCAGGTTCAAATCCTGCCCCCGCAACCAACCTCTTATAAAAGGAGAGACTTTTGATACTCATCAAAAGATCCCTATAAAAGGTGTTTTACTTAGTGTGGAGCTGTGGTGTAGTGGCCTAACATGCCTGCCTGTCACGCAGGAGACCGCGGGTTCGAATCCCGTCAGCTCCGCCATTTTTACAACATCAAGTCAGGCTCGGTAGCTCAGTCGGTAGAGCAGAGGACTGAAAATCCTCGTGTCGGCGGTTCGATTCCGTCCCGAGCCACCATTTTGCACAATGTATATGCCGTTGTAGCTCAACTGGTAGAGCAACTGACTTGTAATCAGTAGGTTGGGGGTTCAAGTCCTCTCGACGGCACCACAATCTCCCTATGTCTTTCGGGGATCCCGGTTAGTTTTTTATAACATGGAGGCTTAGTGAAGTGGCTAAACACGGCAGACTGTAAATCTGCTCTCTCTGAGTTCGGTGGTTCGAATCCATCAGCCTCCACCATTTTTTTGGATAGTTTTATCGTGGCGGTCGTGGCGAAGGGGTTAACGCACTGGTTTGTGGATCCAGCATTCGCGGGTTCAAGTCCCGTCGTCCGCCCATTTTAATGGGGATTAGCCAAGCGGTAAGGCAACGGACTTTGACTCCGTCATGCCAAGGTTCAAATCCTTGATCCCCAGTACTATACCCCATAAAGTGTGGTAAGCTCCGTAGCCAATTCTTTCCGGGGGCCCCATTAAATTATATGAGTCATTAGCTCAGTTGGTAGAGCACCTGACTTTTAATCAGGGTGTCGTAGGTTCGAATCCTACATGACTCACCATTTGCCTTATTTACAGCATGCGCGTATGGCGGAATTGGCAGACGCACTAGACTTAGGATCTAGCGGGCGACCGTGGGGGTTCAAGTCCCTCTACGCGCATATCAACCCCATAATAATTTGCGGAAGTGGCTCAGCGGTAGAGCATCGCCTTGCCAAGGCGAGGGTCGCGGGTTCGAACCCCGTCTGCCGCTTTATGGCGGTATAGCAGCGCCTTATTGCTAAAAGTAAGCCGGAGTGGCGGAATCGGCAGACGCACAGGACTTAAAATCCTGCGGTAGGTGACTACCGTACCGGTTCAAGTCCGGTCTTCGGCATTATCTAACTTCATATGCGCCCTTAGCTCAGCTGGATAGAGTATTTGACTACGAATCAAAAGGTCGGGAGTTCGAATCTCTCAGGGCGCGCCACTTAAGCCGGCGTGGCGGAATGGCAGACGCGCTCGACTCAAAATCGAGTTCTAACGAGTGGAGGTTCGAGTCCTCTCGCCGGTATTACCGGGACGTAGCTCAGCTTGGTAGAGCACCTGCTTTGGGAGCAGGGGGTCGCATGTTCAAATCGTGTCGTCCCGATTTTTTATTAATGCGGGTGTAGTTCAATGGTAGAACTTCAGCCTTCCAAGCTGGTAGCGTGGGTTCGATTCCCATCACCCGCTTTCCGCATTACATACACTTAAAGCCTTGAACATTAGGCTTTTTTTGTTTTTGTAACTATGTTTGCGACTTAATTCTAGCGTCTATAATCGTCGATGTTGACGGATTGTTGACCCTTTCTTTTCTAATCTTATTAAGTCATTAGCCTCCTGCGCCTTTGCTTGAGCTAGCCCTTATCTAATGCAGAGCTTTTAGAAACTTTAAGAACTTAATGTCTTTTTTGTTTCCGATTTGTGAATCGATGTAAATAGCTTCATTTTCGAATAATCGAACTAATGATAATTTTATATCTAAGACTTGAGGATGGTTCGTCTAACATCTTATGATATTTTGTCTGAAAAAAAGACCAGAAAGTGGCAACGTCCATAAACGGTAATGACGCTTGTATTTTTATTTCGTTGTGGGTATACTAATTTGGTAATTAAAGCGATTACATTTTAAATTTGGAGGTTATTTTATATGACGCAGCCTTACGTTCGCACACTAAACTTAAAAGATTTTACTTATGGTAATACGGAACAAAGAAAAGTATTTGCCGAAGAGTTTACTTCCGGTCTAAAGGATACAGGATTTGTTATTTTAAGCGGACATGGTGTTGATTCCAAGCTTATTGAAAAAAACTATGAGCTTTGGGAGAAATTTTTCAGTTTGGATTCAGAAACCAAAAGAAAAAGTGAAGGCGTAGAAGGCGGAGCGCGCGGTTATACAGGATTTGGTAAAGAACATGCCAAAAATCGTAAAGTCGGCGATCTGAAAGAATTCTTCCACGTAGGACAAGAGCTGTCTATGGGACATCCGTTATCTAGTGATTATGCCGCTAACGTTTGGCCGGATGAAGTTCCTGAACTTCGTAAACATGCGATTAGCTTTTACCGTGAATTAGAGCGCGTTGCGCGTAATATGCTTGAAGCATTAGCGCTGCACATGGATCTGCGTCCTAATTTCTTCTCTGATATGATTCAAGACGGGAACAGCATTCTTCGTGCGATTCACTACCCGCGTTTAGATGATTCGATGGATCCGAATGCAATCCGTGCCGGTGAACACGAAGACATTAACTTAATTACCTTGTTGGTCGAATCAACGGCATCAGGTCTGGAGCTTTTGACACGGGATGGCAACTGGATACCTGTTAAAGCAGAAAAAGGGCAAATTATCGTTGATGCCGGAGATATGCTTTCCCGGATTACGAACGAAACCATTCCTGCAACAACCCACCGAGTGGTAAATCCTAAAGGTGAAAATACATCTCGTTACTCCATGCCTTTCTTTGTACATCCGTACAGCAACTACTTATTAGAAACGATTCCATCCTGCATATCTGAGGATCAGCCTGAGAAGTATCCGCCAATTACAGCTGGGGACTTCCTTTACGAAAGGCTTGTAGAAATTGGTTTAATCAAAAAATAAAAACTGGACCTTCACCAGCAAGCCATTCTGCGAAGTGAGGGTCCTTTTTTCATGCTTAGGGATATGGCAGCGGGATATCAAATGTCAATTTTTATCGAATTATTGAAGATTTTGAATAAAAATATTGTATAAAATATGCATTAAAGGTATAATTTTTTTGGTTGATCTTTCCATCATGAATACTTCTTTTCAACAAAGGGGAGGAAATGCAATGAAAAATTTGAAGAATTGGATACTAATGATTTTGGTTATAACAGCCATGGTTTATTCATCCGTTGTAAGTTATCCATGGGCGCCATAATCCCAAAAAGGAGCTAGGCGAAAAACCTAGTTCCTTTCACTTTTATATAAAGGGATGAACACATTTGATCTACTTTATACTTGCAGGAGTGATACTTTGTATTATCTTGAAACGCAATTTATTGACAATTGTGAATTCCTTTACAGCATTCAGAATGCCTTATTTACTGATTGGCACCTTTGCGTTTCAAATTTTTATTTATTGGTTGAGTATTCGAACGGGGCGCAATTATCCTATTCTGCTTGAACTCTCGTTTGCTGTAATGATCGCAGGTCTTTGGATGAACAGGCATTTACCAGGAATTATTTTTATATGTTTTGGGGCTGTTTTTAATCTATTAGCGATTATTATACACGGTGGATTAATGCCGGTATCAGACAAGGTTATGATGATGTCCGGGTTTAATGGTTCTCCTCTTGATGCAGAAAATCCTCGACATCAATTAATGAATACATCCCATTTTTGGTGGTTGGGGGATTGGATTCCTTTTTTCAACCATGCGATAAGTATAGGAGATATTTTTGTGGGTTCCGGCTTTATTCGATTTCTATTAGGAACCGCTTCAAAGAGGGAGTAGCATGAAGGACAAAAATTGGTACACCATGGTATTATTCTTGACCGGAATATATACAATCTATATCGGTTTCGTATTTTCTCAATCCAATAAGGATTGGAAATCTATAATTATTATATGCTTATTATTATTAGTTGATCTGTTTCCGACAAAATTGCCAAATGGACGTTGGTACAGCGTTGCAACACTAAGTATTCTTTATTTAATGTATTCAAAAGGTATCTCAGCAAGCACGGTTCCGATCATATTTAGTACACTAATGTCTTTTTTGTTACTTAGCAAACCTTTCTATAAAATTAATTGGTATCGTTTGTTTTCAACTTTAGGCATATATTTTATTAGTATGGTATGTGCGGCGACTATATTGAGATTTATGAATCAATTACCACTCATCGTTCAAATTATGGGTATTACCTTCGTTTTTGAAAATGTTAACCTATTAATACTTGCGGGAATCATGAAGTTTGTAAATAATGCTCCGTTTTTCAATAAAATAGCGTTAAGGAAAGTTTATATATTTCAAGTTTGTTTGTTAATACTAACCATTTTGTTGTACCATCTAATTCAGTATACGAATACTATTGATCTTCTTACTGAGGTTATAATTACAGCCGTTCTCGTACTAGTTATTAACTTCCTAATCTCAGCCTATAACAAGCATATCTACAAGATTGAAGAAAGCGAACAACGATACAAGTCTCTATTTGACCATAATCCAGATATTGTTTTTACATTAGATCTATCTGGTAAATTAACGAGTATTAACCCGATGTTAGAAAAATTACTGGGCTATTCTCCGGAGTCTGTATTGGATGTTAATTTAATCGAATATGTGATTAATACAGGGAAACAAGAAGCAATATTTCATATAGAAGAAGCACTGCTGGGAAATCCACAGCAATTTACAATGGGCTTTTTTACTAATGAAGGTACCAGCCGTGATTTATTCATAACTTGTGGTCCAATCGTAGTGAATGACCAAATTGTCGGGATCTATGGAATTGCTAAGGATATCACAGAACAGAAGGAAGCAGAACAGATTATTCATAGAATGGCTTACTTCGATGAAATAACCGGATTGCCCAACCGAAGCAAATTCCAAGAGTGCATGGCGGAGACTTTGGATAATGCTCTTAACAGCTCCTTAGCCGGATTAATGTTTCTTGATCTAGATAAATTTAAACAAGTAAATGATACGTTGGGGCATCATTCAGGTGATCTTCTATTAGTTGATGTCTCCAAACGCATTATTCAATCCGTTCCAGAAGGATCTATCGTATCTAGACTGGGGGGCGATGAATTTACGATTATTCTTCCAAATCTAAGCAATAAGGAAGAGGCCATACAAACTGCCGAGACGATCTTGCAAACATTAGTAAAACCTTTTTATTTACGTAATAGAGAAATATATATAACAACAAGTATAGGAATTTGTATATATCCAGATCATGGGACAGATGTGGAAACGCTGATCAAAAATGCAGATGCCTCTATGTATCGGGCCAAAGAATCCGGTGGAAACACCTACAGCGTATATTCTAATGATATTCAAGAGGTGAATGAAGCCAAGCACAAGATACATTCTAATTTGCACAAAGCGATCGAGCGCGAAGAATTTTATTTACATTTTCAACCGAAGATCGATTTGATCAGTGATCGAATTAATGGGGTAGAGGCCCTAATTCGTTGGGAGAATCAAGAATTGGGACACATGTCACCTGCTCAGTTCATTTCGATCGCTGAAGAGAGTGGATTAATCCTGTCCATCGGGGAATGGGTGTTAAGGACTGCGTGCAAACAGAATAAAGCTTGGCAAGATGCAGGCTTCCCAGCTCTCGTTATCTCAGTAAATCTTTCCTCCATTCAATTGCAAAATGATCATTTAGTAAGTACGATTGGGCATATTTTGCAGGAGACGGAGTTAGATCCTAAGTGGCTTGAAATTGAGATAACGGAGAGTATGCTGCTGCAGAACACTCAACATACGATGAAGGTGCTTAAAGAGATTAAAGAGCTCGGTGTATCTATTTCCATCGATGATTTTGGAGTTGGTTACTCTTCACTTAGTTATTTAAAACATTTTTCATTTGATTATTTGAAAATGGACAAGTCTTTTATTGATAACTTAAACATGTCTCCAAAAGATGAATTGATCATTAGCGGAATAATAAAATTGGCACACAGCTTAAATATGAAAGTAATCGCCGAAGGAGTCGAATCGAATCAACAGCTTTCTTACTTGCGTGAACAAGGCTGTGACGGAGTTCAAGGATATTTGATCAGTAAACCTTTATCAGCAGATGATTTTATTGAGCGCGTATGGCTTTCACGAAAAGGAGAGAGTAGATAACAAAGAGCAGTCGTTGCAGAGTATATCTGTAATAGCTGCTTTTTTTATTCTCCTCGCCCTCCAGAAGCTGGGAGATGGCATGGCTTTCGATGTACTTTCCGTAATGATTGTTGACAACCATGACAAATGGACAGGGGTAACCGAATATACATATACGGAATCATCAGAAGTTGTTTATCAACTAGGAGGTGTTTCAGTATGGTTTATTGGTTGTTGGCTGTTGTCGTTGTTGTGGTTGGTTTGTTGATTTATGTGAATGTGAAGAAGAGAAAAGTGGTGCCATCTGCTGATTTGAAAACACATAAGCAGTGTTCATTTTGCAGCGAGGAAATAGAAATTGATGCGAATGTATGTAAGTACTGTAGGCGTATGGTCGTGTGATGAGGCTAACTTAATAATTAAGTCATTGAAAACAAAAAGCCTGAGACACACGTCTCAGGCTTTAAACATTAATGCTGTGTTGCAGCTTCTCCAGCTTCACCTAACTCACGGGATGGAGCTGTTTTCTCCGCCATAGCGGAGGCTTTGCGTGGAAAGGGCCACCAATTAGCTTCCCCGAAGAGGATAGCCAAGGAGGGAACGATAAGACCCATGAACACGGTTGTATAGATGGCTAACCCAATGGAGATACCGGCTCCTAGCTCCAACAGCGTGTCTACACCAGAGAACATGAGAGCAGCGAAGGTGCCGCCCATAATGAGAGCTGCGGACATAATAACGCCGCCTGTCGTTGTCATGGCCTTGCCCATCGCTTCGATGATGCGACCTGGGCGATATTCCTCTTTAAACCTAGCCATGAGGAAGATGCTGTAGTCGACTCCCAGTGCAACGATAATCAAAAAGATGAAGAAGGAAACAGTCCAGGATAAACCATCAAATCCTAATAATTTTACAAATATAAATTCAACAATGCCCATCGTGATTAAGTAGTTAAATACCAACGACAACAATAGATACAGCGGCATGAGGAGAGAGCGGAGCAGTAAAGCCAGAACCAGGTAGATCCCAATTAACACGAATCCTCCTGTACGATAAAAGTCATTCTGCGAGATACTGTCCAGCTCATGATAATTCGATGTTTGTCCAGCTAGCTTCACATCTGTCTTCGAAAGAGAAGTACCATTCAAGCTGCTTACGATTGTTTCTTTAATTTCATCAATTTTACCCATTGCTTCCTTCGAGTAAGGATTGATCGCGAGCACGACTTCGAGCTTCGCAATTTTGCCGTCTGCGGACATGTAGAAGTCCAAAGACTTCTTGAAATCTGCTTGCTCCAACACTTCTTTCGGAATATTCCACCCCGCTATTTGCTTAGAGCTGTTATCTGCGATTCCCTTTTGGGCTTCCACTACTTGAGAAATCCCGTCTGACACCTTCGTTAACGCGCTTGTACCTTCACCCAGTCCGGAAGCAAATTGGCCAAATCCGTTCTCTAGCTGCTGGATGCCGCCGCTAACTTGCTTCTGTCCGTCGGCTAATTGTCCGATACCGCCGGATATCTGGTTAACCGAAGGTGCCAGCTGAGCAAGACCCTTAGCTAAAGGCTGTAAACCGGCTTCGGTTTGAACTAAACCGCCTGTCAATCCTTGTTGTTTTCCGACTAATGTCTGATAAGTTATGTTCTTAGCTAATTCAGGGTACTCTTGAACGAGTTTAGACAAATCGTCCCCCATAGAAGCTGCTGTTCCCTTCAACTGGCCAGATGCCTTCACCAGCTGCTGCGCCCCTTGCTCAGATTGCACAATCCCACCTGATACTTGCTTCAGACCGCCTTGTACCTCGGTAAGTTTCTGTGCGATTTCTTCCGCACCTTGGCTTAGTTTGGTTACATCGCCGCTTTGAGCTTCAAGCCGTGACTGTGCTTTTTTGAAGCCGTCACTGACTTGGTTGATCCCCGAGCGAAGCTCCGTTAGTCCTTTATTCGTTTGCTCTAGCTGATTCGGCACGGTAAGCTCCGCAATTTGTTTGCCTAACGGTCTAGCGGCGCTCCGAACTTCTTTGACGTTTGCGATCTGGCTAGCGGCTTGACTCGCTTTCTCAATAGCTGCCAGTCCTTCCGGTGTTCTCATAGAACTATTGGAGGTAATCACTACCGTAGTTGGCAGCACCTCGCCGCTGCTGAACTTCGCTTCCACCTCGCGAAACCCTTTAACCGCGCTAATACTTGGATCAATCTCGGCTAAGTCATCAAAAGAGCGATTCCCTTGGAAAAGAAAGACGAAGGGAGTAAGTAAAAGCATACACACTAGTAGAACGGCAATCGGTCTCTTGGCTGTTAATCGTGCCATAGCACCCCATAACTTGGAATCTCCGTGAGCAGCGCCGGCTTTCACCTTAACAGGCCAATACATGGCTGGACCTAGGATAAGCATTAAAGCCGGGGTCAATGTAACAGCTGCAACTAAGGTTACTGCCACACCGATGGCTACACCAACGGCAGATTGATATAAGCCGAATTTGGCGAATCCGATCAAGAAGAAGGCGATTAGTACGGTACTCCCGGAGAATAGCACTGTTTTACCCACCGTTTGAATGGTTCTCAGTAAGGCGGTTACCCGATCAGGTGTCTTGGAAAGCTCTTCGCGGAAACGGTGAATCAAGAGGATGCAATAGTCGGTTCCGGCGCCGAACAGGACAGCAATAAGGAATGTCTCTGTAAAAGAGGATACAGGCATACCGGCTTTACTGAATAACGCTACAAACCCGCGTGTCAGGATAAAAGCCATCCCGATCGTAAGCAGTGGAATGAAAGGCGCGATAGGAGAGCGAAATACAAATAGCAAAATACCAAGGACAAGGACGAGGGTAAGAATCTCTGTCTTTTTCAGCCCTTCATTGGTGGACGTATTGTAATCCATGAAGATAGGCGCACTTCCTGTAAATTCAATGGACATTCCGCTTGGCGGGGAAGTAAACTTCTCCTTTAGAAGCTTGACACTGTCCGCCGTCGAGGCCTGTTGTACCTGCTTCGGGAATTCAACAATGACGAGTTCAGTCGTATTATCTTTACTAATAAACTTTTGGGCGAGCGACGGATCATCAAAAGCAGAAAGCACGCTGACGATGCCCAAAGTATCTTGCTCTTTTTTCAGCTCGGCTAATTTTCCTTTGATCCAATTTTGATCTTGTTCGGTTAGCCCGCTTTCTCGCTGCACAACGACTATGGCGTTTGATTTTGATTTTCGATTCAGGTCCATCTGTTCAATGATTGCCTGAGCTTGTGCGGATTGTGCATCCGTAGGTAAAAATTTGGATTCGGTCTGCCTTACGATCTGACCTAGGTCAGGTAAGACGAATACGGAGCCCACTGTTACAGCTAGCCAAATAAGTAAGACAAGCCACTTTGTCCTTGCTAGTGCTCTAACCCATTTTTCAATCATACAGGTACGGCCTCCTATCTTTCCTCTAAAAACTTTATCTATTTGTAGTTATAACCTAAACGTGACCGACGGTCAAGATAATTATGGACTTGTGGTCATAATTATTGATTTAGACACAATTCATTTATATCAGAGTAAATTAACTAAAATGTAGCATTTAAAATTCGTTAATAATTAGATTATTGAACCTACGGTCATGTTATGCATTGAACAAACTGTTCATTTCCTCTATACTTGAATCAATACCTTACACAATTGCCAATAAACGGAGATGAACCTATGAACCGTGAGGAGAAAAAGCGTGCCACACGCAAAAAAATAATGGACACAGCGCTCGAGCTATTTGCGGAGCATGGTTATGAAGCAACAACGGTTCATCAGATTACGGAACGGGCTGGCGTAGCGAAGGGAACCTTCTTTAATTATTTTGACTGCAAAGAAGATGTGTTCTGTGATATCCAAACGTTCTGGGCGACAACAGAGTTTGTTAAGTTGAAGGACAAAAGTGGACCTATCCTCCCGCACCTCCGCGAATTTCTTATAGAGTTAGTAAGGCTTGTGCCTTATACCAGACAGCTTGTTCGTGCCTTATACCAAAGCACCTTTGGCAATGAGAAGACGTTATCGAATCAGTTGCAGATCATGAAAGAGCTCAAGTTGATGCTGATTCCTATCATAGAAGAAGCGCAAAAACGGGGAGAATTCTCGTCGACCTTCCCAGCAGAAATGATTGCCGATCAGGCCATTCAGACCTATTTGGGTGTATTGATTTCTTGGGGAATGGGGATGGGCGACGACAAGCTCAATACGCAGATGGCCGTTAGCTTTGAACTTTTTTTTCGAAGCCTACAGCCCTGAAACAAAGAAAGACCATGCTGAGCTCTTGGTGAGCGGCATGGTTTTCTTTTGTTTATGTTGGTTCTTCACTACACATAATCCTTTGGCAGCAAGCCGACCTTCTTTTTAAACATCTTGAGAAACGCGGTGTAATCGCGAAATCCGGACTGGTAGCATGCTTCGGTTACGTTGCAGCCTTCGGACAAAAGACGCTTGGCGGCAGCAATGCGCTTAGAGATAACGTACTCGTGGATCGTGCTGCCGGTATACGTTTTGAACAATTTCATGAGGTAATATTTGTTAATGTAGAAATGCTTGGCGAGGTGATCCAGTGATAGATCTCCGTCGAGCTCGGCTTCGATATAATCCAAAACCGGGGACAGCTTCTCGTGCATGAAGCGGTTGTCGTCGGTTTTTCTGTTTTGGGTATACAATCCGTTGACGAACACGAGCAGCTCGATTAGACAGCTCAGCTTAAGCAGCTCGCTGCCGGCCGCCGGATGACGGCTCAGCTCATCGTACTTGGCAAAAAGGTCCCGCAGCGAAGCAACTTCCCGGGGGCTAAGCGTAACTTTATTTTGCTCGCCATGGGGTCTGTTGTAAAAGCATTTTACCGGATCAAAAGCCTCCGTGCGGAATGGATTCATTAATGCGGGGATAAATTGAAACGAAATTCGTTCATACAGCGCGTTAGACAAGAAGGACGGCTTGTGAATTTCATGCTCGTTTGTAATGATGAGATCGCCGAATGCAATCGGATAGACCGATTTCTCCACGAAATACTGAACATCCCCTTGGATCAAAAAATAAATCTCGCAGCCACGGTGCAAATGGAAATCGATATTATGTGCTTGTTTTTGTAAATGATCGAAATTAATTTGTTCATCGATTGTGTTTAGATTAGCTTCCAGCATACGCAACCAGCCTTCCCCAAAGGATGAAACCAAGAAAAGCAATATTTTAAACAAATAAGACAAGGAAATTGCTTTTATCATATCTTACAATGGCATATATGAAAAGGTTTAAAAATGAGAATTTCATACTTCGGAGGAGGCATTTCATTCATGAGCACACCAAACAAAGTCAAAATCGGACTGATCGGACTCGGGAGCATTGGGAGTCACCATATCAACTATTTGAAAACGATGGACAGCATCGAGCTGGTCGGTGTATGTGATATCGATCGGGCTAAGGCAGACAAGTTTGCCGCAGATGCCAGTACTACCGCATATTACGATTATAAGGAGCTTTTCGCAAAATCGGGCCTTAAAGCTGTCATTATCGCCGTACCGCATTACGATCATACACCAATCTCGGAAGATGCGTTCCAGCAAGGGCTTCATGTACTGACCGAAAAGCCGCTTGCCGTTCATATCAACGACGCACAGAAATCGATTGACGCATATGAGGATGCGAAGCTGGCCAATCCGAACATCGTTTTCGGCATCATGTTTCAGGAGCGGACGCTTCCTTTTTACGCCAAAATCAAGGATATCGTCAGCAGCGGCGAACTCGGCCGCTTAACTCGGACAACTTGGATCCATACGAAATGGTTCCGCTCCCAGACCTACTATGACGGCGGAGATTGGCGCGCGACTTGGGCCGGTGAAGGCGGCGGCATTCTGACGAATCAATGTCCGCATACGCTCGATATGTATCAATGGCTGGTTGGCGTACCTTCGAAAATCAGCGGTCATGCGCATATCGGCAAGTATCGCAACATCGAGGTGGAGGACGAGGTGACCGCCTATTTCGAGCACGAGAACGGTATGATCGGACATCTTATGGTGACAACAGCTGAATCGCCTGGGACGAATCGTCTCGAAATTATCGGCGAGCTTGGCAAACTGGTTTATGAAGATGACAAGCTAACGCTCTACCGCAACCGGGAGTCGATGCTGAAATATGGGCTTGAAACGAAGGAACGCTTCGGCGGCGTTGAAAATTGGCCAACGGAAATACCCGTAAACACGAATGCGCCAACAGGGCATAAAGTGGTGACGGACCTGTTCGTTAAGGCGATCCAAAACGGCGGAGGGGAGCTCATCGCGCACGGTACTGAAGGCATTAAGGGCCTGACGATCGCAAACGGCATTATGCTGTCCTCCTTCAAGAAGCAAATCATTGACGTGCCTTTTAGCGGTGATGAATTCGAAGCGAAGCTGAAAGAGTTGATTGCATCATCGAAATATGTGAAGAAGACAGTTGAAGCTGAAGAAGGCGATTTTTCAAAGTCATTTTCGGGGTAACAAATTTATTCATGACGCAAAGGGGATGTGCCAAACGTGGTAACCATTACTTGTTTTGCTGATGAAGTATCAGCAGATTTGACCGAACAACTAGATGTGATGGCCAGCGAGGGGCTGCGCCATATTGAATTGCGCAACGTGTGGGGGAAAAATGTGCTTGAACTGACAGACGAGGATAAATCTCGGGTCAAGGCGATTTTGGATGAAAAAGGCTTCCGCATTTCGTCTATCGGCTCGCCGCTTGGCAAATACAGCATCACCGAGCCGTTCGAGCCGCAGGTGGAAGCTATGCGCACGGCGGTTGCGGCAGCGCAATATTTTGACGCCAAATATATTCGGGTGTTCTCGTATTTCATTCCGGCAGGCGAGCATGAACAGCACCGAGATGAAGTGCTGCTGCGCATGCGGGCGCTGACGCGCCTCGCTGAAGAGGGCAACGTCGTCCTGATCATTGAAAATGAAAGCGGCGTCTATGGGGATCTTCCGGAGCGCTGCCTTGAAATCTTGCAGGCCTGCGATTCCGCGCATGCGAAGCTTGCTTTTGACCCGGGGAACTTCGTCAACAATGGCGTGAAGCCCGTGAGCGAAGCTTATCCCCTTGTTTCGGAGTACACGGACTATGTTCACGTGAAAGATGCGACGCGCGAGCCGAGCATGTTCGTGCCAGCTGGAGCTGGCGACGGCGAATTCTCGGCGTTCATCGCCAAGCTGAAGCAGCGTGGCTTCACTGGCTTCCTTTCCGTCGAGCCGCATTTGCACAAATATTTGCCGGAAGCGACTAATCCCGAACGGGTCGTTGCCGCGGTTCGCGCTCTGAAAAAACTGCTGGCGGATGCTGACATCCAGTGGCAGTAATCGCACGTAAAGACAGAAGGATATAAATAAGGGGGCGGGCCTATACAGGCCACGCCCCTTTATTTACAAACTCTTTCGAACCCGCTTTATTTATTCGTGTTCCTCATACTCGACTCTTTAACATCTATGGTATCCAGGAAATCTTTCGTTGTTCTGACGACATACTTTACCTCGTCAAGCCCTCTCTCCATAAGCATACTTTTGTGAATATCAAGGATCAACTTTTTCTCATGAATCCCATCTATGCCGTCAAGCTTCTGGAAGTTGAACAACTCGCTGGGATCCACCTCTAAAGCATTCATCAGAAGCTCCAACGTTGTTAGTGAAATGTTTCTTTGGCCTCTCTCTATATCTGATATGTGCGATTTACTCATACTATCCTTGCCTGTTTTTTCAGCTAGCTGCTCCTGTGTTAACCCTTTTAGCTTTCGAACCATTCTTAACCGCTCGCCAACCAGTCTTAGAAAATCAGACATCTCATTCACCTCAAATTGAGGTTATTGAATTCTCAAACAAAAAGAGATACCTATATAATATGATAATTTCAATAAAATCCTGTTTCAGAGGTACTTATTTCGACGATAGGATGTCATCTCAGCCGATCGATAAAAATATTGAAAAAATGCCTTGCTTCTCAATCCCTTCTTTAAATGAAATCTCCAAAAAGGTGGCACTCTACATAAAAAAGGTGTAACATCAACCTAATAAAAGAAACTATGCGATTTTCAGCAGTCAGAAGGAGCCTGAATTATTTGAACATTGAACTTAAAAACGAGATACCTCCCAATTTAGAGGAATTAAAAAAATCCGCCAATCGAACCTCCAATTGGAGAGAGCGTCTAGAAGCCGTCGAAGAGTTAGGTCAGTGGAATGACCAACAAACAATCAATATACTTACGCGTATGATGAGCAGCGATGCTGTTTATCCAATTCAAGAGGCTGCTTACCGTAAACTCAAAGCATTTGGCGAGGATGTTCAGTTACCACCGAGGAAAAAAGGGGACTTGATTAAAGGTGTAGGCAAAATCCTACTAAGAATTAAGAAGAGTTTGCCGGAAGGCCATACATTCGAAGAATTTAAAGAGAAGTTACAAAAGATGAGAAGTGACGTTTATGATACTTACGAAGGTGATAAGGGGCCTGACTTTGATCAATGGCTTGAAACCACGTGGGCGTCGTTACTGAAAAAATAAGAAACACCATATAATGGAGTGAACACATGAGCAAAGCGAAGGGTAAAGGCGGAACGGGCAGAGGTACGGACAGTAAAGGCTGGAATCGTTGGCAAGCTAGTTCCAATAGAGCTAAGAGCGCCCCCAAGCCTTATAAAAGCAAAGGTACTAAAGCAGCAAGTGGCACAAAAACTTCGAGTAGTGAAAAGGTGTCAACCAAATAATTCAACCCTCGGCATTTTGCCGGGGGTATTTTTATGTTTTCAACGAATAATTCCTCCAAATAAGACTCATATTATGCAAGTTACTATCCCATTTATCAAAGGAGACTTCGAGATGCAGCAGCAAACGCCATACAACAACATGAACCAAGGCGCGCAGAACATGAATCACGGGGGGCATGAGCTCTTTGATTTGCACGAAGTGTTAGCCTGTATGATCAATGTACTGGATCAGTTCATGATCTTCAGACAGTTCGTCCAAGATAGCGAGCTTCTGGATATTCTGGATCGCCAGTACAACTTTACGCTTTTCCATTACAACATAACGGCAGAATGCTTTGCTACGGGACAAAAGCCGAGTCAAGAAACGCAGACGTATATGATCCGAAATCTATCGCAGCCGATCTACGGTATCAAACCCACACAGCCGAAAAAGCCGAATCAATCGCTGGCAGATGTGAAGGATGCAGGCATTAGCGCACATATGCTAGGCCTTATGAAAACCCATGCTTCGCTGCTGACGATGACCTCGGTTGAGGTGACGAACCCTGCCGTACGCCGTGTGCTGGCTTCTCAAGTACAGAATTTTATCGAAATGGCCTATGAGATTTTCTTGTATCAAAATAGACATGCCTACTATCAGGTCCCGCAACTGGAAGCCTCCGATATGCAAAAAATGCTCAACACCTTCGTTCCGGCACAAGGAATGCCGCAGATGCCTCCCAATAACCGAGCAACAATTCACTGAATGTAACAAGAACCAGCATCGGTCACATCAACCGTGCTGGTTTTTCTTTGCCTAAGCCGTCGAGTTAACCTTTATTTTTTATAGAGGCAAAAGGACATTCAGAAGCAACGCTCTCATCATCCCGGAGAAAATATTGCTCCCATTCCAAATTATCGGCTTGGCCGTACCACTTGAGAGAGGGATGTGCCGGAACGCCGTCGTACTCAACTAATTTTTGGCGAATCAATTTTTTCATATTGCGTCCAAAAGGGGTTGAATCATTGATTTCTTTGAATACCCACCGAGGTTGGAACGTAATGAGAAAATAAGGCGTCCGCCGACTTTTTCGAATCTCATGTGCAGGCGTCCCGCAAAAGGCAAAGTACGGATGACCGTTATAGCAGAACTCCCAGGAATGATGGGAGGGATCCGCGGAAATATGTGCGGGCCATGGAATCTGATCTATGGCACTAACGCGGCTTAGAACCGACCAGAACAGCCGCTCGTAGTCTTCTACGGAGAAGCCATTGGCCAGTTCTTTAGATGTGTAGAAAAAAATAACGAGCGAGGCATATTTGCCGGTTTCATGTGAGCATTCGCCGTACTCTTGCAAGAGCAGCGCGACATCGGTGATGGCCTCTTCGGATCTGGGATCAGCTGCAAATCCGAACCGCAGACTATTAGAGAGAAAGCCTAGACGTCCGGGGATACAAGGATACATTTGGTCTGAATCGGCAATCATATGACCGAATTGCCGAAAGGCATCCTGCTGCCATTCCGGCAGATCGTTTAGATGACCATCTATCCAAACTTTGGATTTTAAATGAACCATGACAAAACCCTCCTTCATTCATTCGGAGCATACTATGCGAAGGAGAATAGTTGGGTGAATGTCTTGGTCACGCTAAATAATTTCCACGTCAATAGGCGTGCACACAAATCCATTGCAGGCGCTTTCCGCACAAGGGCAGGCAGATACCGCCACGATTAGGTCCATTTCCGCCCGAAGCTCGATAAAGTCTCCAGCTTTGGATAGCGGTCTTTCTATGCTGATTTGTCCGGAGGGATGAATAACGGTGTTCATGAACAAATTAATCGTATAATGCTGATCCGGAGCGGGAATGCCAAATTCGCCAATGGCTTGGTTTAGGTTATGATAGCAGCTAGCGTGGTTCTGTTTATTGTATAGCACTTCGTACATCTCAGAACGACAGGCAGAGTTAATGAAATCATGCTGACCCACGGTATCAGCCATAAGGGTCAACAGTGGCCTATATTTATTAGAGTAAAGGATATCTCCTGGCTTTACTTTCATTGTTCGCAGCGCGTCCATTGTAACGCTTGGATCCAGACGCTCACTCGTATCGTTGGCACAATAGGCCACAAAGTCGGCTATCTGCTCACCATCCACATCGGTTACTCGGACCATTTGCCCTTTTCCCAGTTTAAATCCAAGCCCTTTAGTGGCAGGTATCCGCCATTTTGGGTTGATCATCGGTGTCCTCCGCATCATTACATAGGTTACCTTAATAGTATGGCTTCTGTGAGAAGGTGGCATGCAGGCGGGAACGTTTAAAAGGCACTCTTCATGGAGTGCTTTTTGCCGTTGTTTCAAACCTGCCTCCTCCGTAAGTTTGCGATTTAGTATCATCTAGTTATTTTGCTTTACTAAATAGAATTGCTATATCTCGCTTTGCATCCGTCCCAGTACCTGTGTAAGATAATAATGAATCGATTATTTTTGGATGAGGAGGGGGTTTCATGGTTTTCGGAGCACGTGTCTGGAAGACGGGAATTGCCGTTGCTTTGGCTTTATACATAAGTGCGTGGCTCAATTTCTCTCCTCCAGTTATTGCAGCCGTGGCGGCTATCTTTGCTATGCAGCCTTCGATCTACCGATCATGGCGCTATTTCCTTGAGCAGCTGCAGACGAATATTCTTGGTGCGGCATTGGCTCTGCTTGCAGGTATGTTTTTTTCTAATAATGTGATTGCTATTGGAATTGTATGTATTATTGTCATCATCATTAGTCTTCGAATGGGTATGGAGGAAACGATCGGCCTTACGTTAGTTACCGTGGTAGCTGTGATGGAGGCTTCTGGAGAATGGCGGTTCGCGGTCAATCGGCTATTGCTTAGTTTGATTGGTATCGGTTGTGCCTTTGTGGTGAATATTCTTTTCTTTCCACCTAAGCCTAAGGAGCAATTCGCCGCACAGATCACAATTATTTTTGGCAAAATGTCGCTTCTCCTTCGAATGGTTATTTCTAACGAAATGAAAGAAACCGTATCCCGTGAGGAAAAAGAAGGGCTGCGCAACGCCTTGAAGTCTTTATCTGATAAGTACAGACTCATGGAAGAAGAGATAAAGAAGCTCAAAGGTAAAGGTAATAGGTTTAGCCGCATTCGCGAACTCGTTGTTTATAAGCAAAAACTCCTTGTTATGTACAAAGGGCTTGAGGTTCTGGAAGCTGTAGATGAGCACTATTTTCAGACCGCTCGGACAGAAGTCACGGATGTCTATTTTGATAATCATATGGAAAAGCTAATAAAGTTCCACGAGCATGTTCTATTAAAGTTTGATGATAAGCTTAAAGATGACAGTACAGAAGGTATGGAGATGGAAGCAGAGAATAAGCGTTTCATGACTGAACTCATTGACCGCTATAATAAGCAGCCGGATGGAATGCTGCGATTATCGGTCGTGGCTGCGTCTATGTACGATTACGGTTATCAGGTGGCTAGACTGGATAAACTCGTTCATCGTGAACATCGCGGAGAAACCGAAGAGAAGGAACCCCTCGAATTACTGCTCAAAAGCATTAGGTTAAAATAGATTTAATAATCAATATAAATATGAATATTTCATCGAGCCTCACGTGTTCCAGTTCAAATCTGGACTACGGAGGTTCTTTCATAAAAAAGTGAATAAGGGTTGCATTACGAAATTGTATGTGCTATATTATGATTCTTGTTCCAAACGGGATGAGGAGCAAGCGGTTAAAAAAGATCTGAACGTGTTGAATATCTTCACGAATGGATGTAAAAATTAAAGCTTGCAATTGAAATTTGAATATGGTATATTACTTCTCGCTGCTTCGGTAACACGGCAGTGAACGTAAGAAATTGATCTTTGAAAACTGAACAACGAGTGAGTAAGCACGGTCGAGTAATCGACCAAAAAAGAGATTGTAAAATCTCGCTAGCAACGCAAATGAGCAATTAAGCTTTCAGATATACGGACGAGCAATTGTCCACTATTATGGAGAGTTTGATCCTGGCTCAGGACGAACGCTGGCGGCGTGCCTAATACATGCAAGTCGAGCGGACTTATCCTTCGGGATAAGTTAGCGGCGGACGGGTGAGTAACACGTAGGTAACCTGCCTATAAGATCGGGATAACTATCGGAAACGATAGCTAAGACCGGATAACTGGTTTTCTCGCATGAGAGAATTATGAAACAC
>NZ_FNIF01000040.1 GCF_900103825.1 Paenibacillus sp. yr247 | reverse complement strand
GCCCTATATCAAGCTGTACGATGTGGTATTCGTAGTAATAGAAATAAAAAACTAAGAGCTTATTATGATAAAAAGCGTGCTGAAGGAAAGCTGTTCAAAGTAGCGATAATTGCTTGTGTGAATAAACTCATCCACTGGATTTTTGCCATCTTGACTACTAAGGAAGCGTTCCGTTTAGAGTAAGCAGCAAGAAATAGAAATATATGGAATGTCTTTCCGTGCTTTATGGGACGGTTCTTTCCCATGCACTTTTTTAAGTATACCACTTCATGAATCCGCCATTAATAATTAAATATTGACAAGCTATTAGCTGGAATAGCGTAGCAAAGGGCTGCAACGCGGCAGCCCTTCTGATATTGAACTATAGTTCTCCCGTTAGTTCAATTACTCTAATATTCGTTTTCTAACCAGGTCTCCCAGAAATCAATTTCAATATGTTTAATAGTCTCTGATATTATTTTTAAAACCCGTACCTGTTCTTCAGTTGGTATTGGTTTTTTTTCCAATGCAACGGGGTTTTCCCGACCAACAGAAAGTTCTTTTATATAACCTAACGCAAAAATAAAGCTTTTTAGGGATACTGCGATTTTGTGAGGTTCCCAATCACCTGCACCGTGCATAGCAGTATAAACAGGGAATTGGTTATGCTCAATATCAATGAAAATGGGGTCTCCTGTTTCATCTTCATAACCAATGACAAGCCATGATTGGAGCCAATCTCCATCAGCATTACCAGTAAGGGACTGTCCGTTTTTATCAATGCTATATCCAATTTGTGCTTTTTCTAATTCGTCAGATGAAAATAAAGTTACTGTTCGGTAACCGATAGAAACCTCTTTCAACGGAAATGAGTTAACCATATCCAATATATCGTTTCTCAAATGTACAGCCCCTTTTATATACTTTCTAGATATATCTGATGTAATAAATTCTCTTTATCATTTAGGAATCCTGCCCGTTAACGTAATGAAGCTGCCGATCGTGCCGGCAGCTTTATCCCTGGATAGCTTATTTAACTATCGTTCGCCGATAGCTTTATGAATGACTACTTTAATACGACCCAGTTATCCATACGTTGGACTTCAATGGATAATTTTCCTGTTCTTATCCACTTTAACAGCCTGGAGAACAAGAGGGGAAGAATTGTCAGCAGTCATTTCTTCAATCGGCACCCATAAAGCACCTAGTGAATCTTGTCCCTCAAACTTTTCAGTAGTCATGGTAAGCATACCGCCTATATATTTGACCGAATAAAATACGGCAACGTGATGAATATGGGAAGTGCCCCTTTTTGGTAGCTCATATGGAACTAAATAATCACAAACACCAACATTCTCATCTATCTGAACATTGATTCCTGCTTCCTCAAGACATTCTCTGAGTACAGCTTCTGTTAAAGATTCATGAGCCTCAATCGTACCTCCAGGTAGGTCGTATCGTCCGAGGTACGGACCGCCTCCCTTTTGGATGACTAATAGTTTTTCGTCGTTTACACATATCCCATATGCCCCTAAATGTCGGTGCCATAGCTCTTTTTTGCTCAATATACACACCTCATTGAATATTATTTCATCTTCTTAATTCTTTAATTGATTTTCGTTATCCTGCCAGTTAGGTGAGCAAAGACTGCCGATTATGCCGGCAACCTTTGCATGTGTGTTTATTGAGCAAACATTTCTCGTTACTTAAATAAAGGGATTACTTTTTTTACCGCCCATGACTGATGTTCATGAAAAAATAATTCCCTAACTTCATCGAAGTTTATCCACTTTAAATCATGGTCATCTTCAATGGGTTCCTGTACCTTTTCAATTAACTCTGCTGTGAAGAAAGTACCCTCACTTAATAAAGGTTCGTTTTGAGGAGAGATAAAATATCTCTGTGCCTTGCCGATAAAAGAAGTAATTTTGACTTCATAGCCCGTTTCCTCTAACATTTCTCGTCTTAGGCATTCTTCGGGTGTCTCGCCTTTTTCAATCCCACCACCAGGCAAAAAATAGCTTCCTCTAATTGTTAGAATTACAGCAACTTGTTGTTTAATAGCATCAATAATTACTGCATAACACCCTTATCTTCTTTGGTATTTGTGATGACTAATCTTCTCGCCAAAAATTATCGTTTCTTGCAAATGGTTCGCCCCACTCTTAATTAATAATTGTGCTTTTTCAATATTACTACCATCCGTATGCATAGTGGAAAGTATCCTGTTGTTGTTTTTCCGTGCTATTGTTCATGGAATGCCACTAAAGAATTAAATGGAAGAAATCTTTATAATGCCTCAGATAGTAATCGGCTCCTGGAGTATCATTCTGAAATAGACAGGTCTTAATACCAAGTGATTTACCAGGCAGTATATCAATCTCCCTATCTCCAATAATTAAGTCAACTCTATTTCTTTCATTTAGATGTATATAAGCAGTAGGATCTGGTATTCTTGGAAAGCCGTCATCACATGAGACAATGTCAACAAAATAATGATCCCATTCATAGTGGTGTAGGATCGGGAGGAGGGCAGTCCTTGGTTTATGCGTCATAATTACATTTTTTTCAACAGCTTGTAGGACCCTTTCTACACCATCGAATGGAAGCAATTTTTCTGGCTTTAGCAGAGCACCTCTACGGTTAGTTTCTTTAATTTGTTTTTCTGTCAGATTAAAGTGGCTGATCGCATGTGAAAACGAAATTTTTAATTGGAGAGACACCTCCTCAGCTGAGTATTTATGGTTAAGTACATCCATAAATATCTCAGTATACGCTGGATAAGTATCAAATAATGTTCCATCGAAGTCCCACAGGATATTCAAACTGCACCACCTTAACAATAATTTGTTGTTTTCTGTAAATATTCATAATATTCGACTCATTGTTCAGCAAACCTGCCCGTTACTTGAATGAACAAAAATAGGAGCTGCGGCGAGCTGCTCCTTCACTATCGTTCCTCGTTAACGGAATGACATTTCTCCAATTCACCATCTGTAATAAATGCAATCACTTCATACATCTCATCATCTGCACCACTTCTTCAACGGGTAAAGCATGAACTTCCTTCCCGTTTCTTCCAAGTATCGTCTGTGCCATGAACAAAGAATTATAAATCGCTTCTTCAGTAGCCTCGGCAACCGCACGGAAGCATTCAGAAATAGTCGGTCCATCCTCACGAACGACCTTAATTTGGATGAAGTTGCTTTCCGGTGTATGTGGAATCAGATTGCCGTTGCAGAAAGCTATCACGATGTCCCCGCTTCCGTGATGAGCAATGGATCCTGTCCTCCCTAAACCAAAGCCAGCTCTCTTGGCTACACGCTGAAGCTGGCGGGCATCCATCGGTAAGTCTGTGCCGACTACGATGATGATGGAGCCGTCATTGTTTCCTCTTTCTTGTGTTTTAGCTTCTGCTTTCTCTTTCAATCTTCTTCCGACCGGATGACCTAGAAGGATCAGATCCTCGCCTACGCCGAAGTTCGTCAGTACTAATACACCGAAATGGTACGATTGACCGTCCACTTCCACCATTCTGGAAGAAGTTCCGATCCCGCCCTTCCAACCGAAGCACACCATCCCCGTACCCGCTCCAACACTGCCTTCCTCGACAGGCTGGGCTAATTTAGCTTTACCTATTGCTTCGATAGCATGTTCAGGGCGTACATGAAGCCCTCTCATATCATTTAAAAATTTATCGTTACACTCCCCAGACACTACATTTAATGAACCGTCTCGATCTCCGATTCCGGCATCCAACTCCATCATGTATTGAATCGTTCCTTCCGTTACCGCAGGAACACTGAATGTATTAGTAAGCATTATTGGGGATTCGATGCTGCCCAGCTCATTCACTTGAACGAGTCCAGACGTCTTCCCGAAGCCGTTAATCACATGCGTTGCAGCAACCACCTTTTGACGAAAAAGGTTTCCCTGATGGGGTAATATCGCTGTAACCCCAGTTCGGATGCAGATGTCCTGATCATTTGTATTTAACGTTACATGACCAACCGTAACCCCTGTTACATCCGTAATGCAGTTGTGCTTTCCTGTAGGAAGATGCCCTACAGTAAATCCGTATTCCCGAAATCGGTTCTTACTCACGCCGAGCACCATTCTTTCCATTTTATTCAAAGCTCTTGTACATCGTTAGAGCGTAATGATATCAATCTAAGTGGTGTGGGTTTGCAGCCTCTGTATAGTTAAGATTAATTCGTTAAGGTCTTTCTTTGGCTTGTAAATTCTTCCCCTCATTATAGTCTTCCCATAGTGGGGCGATGTATTTTTCTAATGTTTTTACGACGTCATCTCTCCGGCTCTCTTCAACATTTACAGTGTCATTTGAAATATCATTTCTAATTCGTATGAGCACAAATAAAGGGGGTAATGCAGCCTCACGAAGAGCCTTAATCATGTTTTCTTCTTGTGGAGTAATATCCATAACGTATCATACTTCCTTTCTAGTAGATTTCTGCTCGAGATAATCTCATTATAAACCTTGACCTCAGTGTTAGGGTCAAGAGGAAGTAAGCTATTAAACTAATCTGCCCGTCAGTTTAATCGTTAAGGTCTCCACTTTTCCTAAAATCCGTAGGTAATGAGATAATGTTCTTGTCACCCGATATCATCATTGTCCAGCTGCTGAATTCCATTATTTTTTGAAAAGTTCTGGTGATTGCTTCCCTACTCATATTTTGAATTATCGCCAGTAAAAGCAACGAGCGAAAGAAAGAACAGCAAGGAAATAAGTACAAATACACCCATACAAATATAAGAAGAAATTTTTTGTGAGCGTGGTGAAATCGTAATGCCCCAGCTGATTAGGAATGCCCAGAGGCCATTGCTGAAATGGAATACTGCCGACAATACGCCGATGACGTAAATGATGAAGAGCACCGGATTCATGGCAATTTGATGCATCGTCGAACCAAGCTCCTCATGCGTAATACTACCCAAGTAAACTTGAAGACGAGTATTAAAAAAATGCCAGAAAACGAAGATAAACGTAAGAACCCCAGTAATGCGTTGCAGAGTGAACGCCCAGTTACGGCCGTACGTGTATTGTCCGGAGTTCAGATTGGACTGATAGGCCATGTATAGTCCATAAATGCCGTGAAACAAAATCGGTAGGTATATCCCAAAAATCTCAAGCAACGGTTTAAGCGGCAGACTGTTGATGAAATGCACGTAGTTAGTGAACCCTTCTGGTCCGCGTTCAAACGCTTGAAAGTTGATCGATACGTGCACAAGAATAAAACCTCCGAGAGGAATTACCCCGAGTAGTGAGTGCAGTTTGCGCCAGTAATATGAATTTCCTTTCATTTTTCACCTCTCCCTCTCTAAGATGATTTACTTCCCGTTTCGTATGATGCCGCGCAATAAATCGATCATTACAATGGGTACGAAAGGAATAGACCGCAATTCGTATTCATTTGGGCTTTCCCGTTAATTCAAGGCTCCATCGAAGAGTCGCCTCCGCCAATACACCGTGTTGACATTTGGCACCGAATTATTCGGCCTACTTGTACATATCATCGGTTAATGCCAGCCCGGAGATGCCTTGCGGAAATTAGCATCGCACACAATATATCCGGCTTACGCATTTCTTTCGAAACACTAAACTAATAGAAAGGAGACCCGTAAACAACCGGTTCTCCTTTCATTCACATACTGTATCCTTGATTATTTAGTTGCAATAATGCACGAAACTTCCCGGGATTATTGTAAAGCCAAACTTAGAAAGCTTCTATGTTCTACATAAATAAAATTAATAATTTGTGACTCTTTCTTGGAGAATTACCCCTGAGATGCTGAGCGGCTGAGCCAATCTTGGAAATGTGTCGTAGTGATGCGTACGGGTCTATCGCCATTTGGAACGAGAGATTGATCATTCACCTTTATGGATCCGTAGTAGAGCGCGTTGGCGTCTGTGACTACCTGACGTTTGTCTTGAGTTACGCTAAAGTGTTGTCGAACGAATTCGTCCATACGAATCTGATCTGGACCGGCCACATCGACAATGCCATTCACTGGCGCCCCAAGTGTGAAATCGACCAACGCGGCTGCAACATCATCCCCAACGATAGGCTGCATAAGGGCGGAAGGCAAACGAACAGTTTCCCCTTCTGTAGCCACATCGGCGATGCCGCCGACGAATTCGAAGAACTGCGTCGCGCGGACGATCGTATAAGGATTCTTGGAATTCTGGATTAGCTCTTCTTGAGCCATTTTCGCACGGAAATAACCACTTTGGAGAAGGCGTTCGGTACCAACGACCGACAACGCAACATGATGACTTACTCCAGCGGTTGCTTCAGCAGCAAGGAGATTACGAGTAGACGTCTCAAAGAATTCCATAACAGCCTGATCCTCCCACGAAGGCGCGTTTGACACGTCGACGACAATCTGTGCGCCTCTAAGTGCTTCTGACAGCCCCTCACCAGTGATCGTGTTGACACCTAAGGAAGGTGATGCTGCCACTACCTCATGGCCAAGCTGACGAAGGTTGTTTACAAGTTTTTTTCCAATAAACCCACTGCCACCAATTACTACAATTTTCATATTTAATCCTCCAAGTTGTTGTAGCCCATAAAGAGCTAGTAATGTCTAAACATATATTCTATATAGGTTCTAAAGTGCTTATAAGAGTGAACTATGCTTTGCTTCTGTAACTGATTAGCTCAAGCCGGCTTTGTTCAAACCATATGCGGCGTCAGCTGTGCCCGGTTCCGTTTTGAATGCTACGTTAATACGATTCCAAGCATTAATCGCCATAACGGAGAAAGTCAGATCCGAAATTTCTTTCTCAGTAAACTGACCACGAACGCGTTCATACAGCTCATCGGGCACACCATGCTCAGGCAGCTTGGTCAGAATCTCGGTCCATGCCAGCGCAGCGCGTTCACGCGGATCAAACAGCGTCGATTCCCGCCAGATCGAGATGTGGTATAGGCGAAGCTCACGCTCACCATGAATCTTGGCTTCCTTCATATGCATGTCCAGGCAGAATCCGCATCCATTCATTTGTGATGCCCTGATGTGAACAAGATCGAGGATCTTCTTTTCAATTGAGCTTTTATTCTCGGCCAAGCTGAACTCCACCATTTTATTGAAAAGCTCTGGAGATTGCTCCATATAATTTTCACGTTGCGTCATAATTGTGTACCTCCTAATTTTTTTGACACTAATAAGACAATTGGCGACTTCAATGTGTGACATAAAAACGTTTTTTTTTAATTTTTATCGCAATAAGCGCTTAAGTGCTAACTATGCCAATACAACGATAGCAGTTTTAAATGCTACATTTATTCGATTCCAAGCATTAATCGCAATGCAAATTTGGGTGTACCTCGCAAAAAATTAGCAATCGTCCATCGGAATTACAATTATCCGCACAGCCTTTTTATCGCCAAGTAACCCAACAGGACCTTTATCCTGAACATATTTAAAGATTTTTCCTGCAACACATATAGAATCAATGTATGCTTTCATAACTGGTGGGAAAGAAAAATTCCACATTACTTCATCGTTGGGGTTAGCTTCCCGATATGCATCTATAAATTCTTTTCCAACAGATAAACTATAAGATTACTCGTGATCATGCGGATGAGCTGTAATATATAATACTTTTGCCATTTTTGTTAATCTCTTTTTTTGCTTCTTATTATTTCAAAGAATAAACTTACTCATTCAATACTGATTTCACACATGCTTTAAAAGTGTCATTTTTGTATACCTCCAATGTATTTTTTAAAAATCTGAAGTAATTGAAATTTTAGAGCTTCAGGATTTGTAGCATTCGATTTTTCTGCTCCTCTAGCGACTCGAAGAGTTTATTGGTCAGTCGTTTTTAGCCATATCGTGAGTATGAAATCGTGTTATTACTTTTACCGTGTTCTCTTTTCAAGCGATAGAATGAGCTCCTTCAATAAATTCTTGGCTGGAGTAAGGGATTCCGGAACTGCCCCCATATTTACATGCTGACATGATTTCCGACTACACATCCCAATGGTGATTGTTTCTTTTTTAGTCGGTGGAAATTGGCCCAGTTTGAATTCCAGTGGTCCCTCCTTTAATTCGACGTAACCAATTGGCTCAACAATACCTACTAGGCAAACAGGACAATTGCTCAAGGTGTCTTCATCCCTTTCTTTTCTGATCAAATATGTTTGATAATAATAAGGCAAGTGGTGATATGAATATGTGACATAGTTCAGTGTCTTAATTTCCAAAATCTTCATAAACGCATTGTTGAGAAACCCTATATTAGGTCAATAAATTCAGCCTATAATGACCGTTCTAAGTAAACAAATAAAGATTGCCTGCTACTCGGCCTCTATGGCCAGGTGGTTGGCAATCTTTTTCGTTCATGTTCTGGGCAATGGCATCTGAACGAGATCAAGGATCTTCTCTTAGATGGCGCTTTCTTTCTCCGCGTTGCTGAATTTCATCATTTTTTTGAAAAGCTCTGGTGATTGCTGCATAAGACAATTGGCGAGGACAAATAGTGTTGATCCCCGCCAAGTTGAAATGTAATAGCGACGCAGTTCGCTGTCACCATGAATTTTTGCTTACTTAACATGCATGTCTAGGCAAAAGTAACCAAGAGACTCAACAACACAAACTAGGTAAACTGGACAGTTGTTTAAACTCAATCTCAGTTTAAATGCTGCAATTTATCCGGATTTACAATCAGGTAAACCCGTTGAATGGCCATCGTCTCGATATCCCAATCAAAACAAATGACCCCAGTTGTAATCCCCTCTTTGGTTATCAATATACCAGGCTGATGATTGACCTCGACTAGCTGCGCTTTAGATGCAGGAAATCGACTTGATGAAAGAGCGTTCAATATGGTGAGCACACGTTTCTTATTGTAAATTGAATTAATCGCGGCAGACACTTTTCCCCCGCCATCAGCAATGAAAATGACATCCTCAGTTAACATGTTCACCAGGGATTGAATGTTACCGTTCGAAAGAGCAGCAATGAAACGGCTTACCCTTTCCTTTTCCTCGTGTAGATGCGATGAAAGGATTTCATCTTTTTCATTGGATGCGTCTACTTTTTTCTTGACACGGCTGTAAATCTTGCGGCAATTGACTTCTGTTTTGTTGAACATTTCTCCAATTTCACTATATTCATATTCGAACACTTCTCTTAAAATAAACACCGCTCGCTCCAAGGGTGTCAGTTTATCCATAAGAATAAGAAATGCGTAAGACATTGTATCCTGACGCTCAACACTATCTAATGGACTATGCTCAATCAGTTGCACGGTTGGTTCTGGAAGCCAATTGCCAACGTAGCTTATTCTTTTTTTTCGTGCTGATTTTAACTCGTTCAAACAACGATTGATCATCATTTTACTTAAGTATGATTTAAAATTTTGAATGTTGTCGTTTAAAAATCCATGCATGCTAATAAACAAATCTTGAACCATATCCTCTGCATCCGATCTAGAACCAAGCATGCGGTAAGCAATTGCAAATAAATGAGTTTTGTAGGTCCTATACAATTCTTCAATGTTATTCGATGATGGTTCAATGGTATAACTTTGCATAACATCCCCCCTTCGTTAGTTGGTTAAATCAAGCCTATTTTAGCTTATTATTGACAAAATGAAATGACCCATACGATGTAAAAATGATCATTGATAAGACAATTGACGGTGTCCATGTGTGACACAAATCTCAACAATTTTTAATCCAAAGTGACATCCATCTGAAAAAGACAGCCTTTTTCGCCGAGCCACTGAAGAACTTGTGGTTTAACGGGACAGCCTAAGAGAGACAAATAAAAAGACGACCTTCATTCCCGTTTTTTTAGGGTTTTAAGTTCGTCTTTTCATGGTCTAAGCGCGCCTATGTGCAATAGCCCTTTATTTCCTGATTCCCATTTCCGTAAGATTCACCTTAACATTCAATCTAACATTCAACGTTCGATATTCTTGTTTCCATTCCTCTTCGTTCCAATTTCGCGTTTTACTTCTAACGAAATCCCCTAATCCGAGCGGGTCGATATCTTCGTTTTTAAATAATTGGATGAGATCCATTCCAGTCGTGGTCAGATCCTGTTCGAAACGATCTATTATTCTTTGCTGTTCTTGTTTTGGAAAGTGAATCCCCTTCGAATCAATAATATCAACGTTTAAGATAAGATTTATCGTCACTTTTGGACTTTTCGAATCTTTCCCGACTTGATAATTCACTTTCGAACCGACATTTTTCACTGCAATGTAAGATCCATTTTCCAACTTTTCTTCAAGAGTACCGTACTTCGCATCTCCCAGAAGAAGTTTCATAACTCGCATCTGCTTTTCGTTCAGTGACATTACATATTTGTCATCCTTAAATAAAGCTAAACCGGATATCAGAACTTGATCGTTTTGCAATGTAAGGAGCGGCAAAAACGGATCCATTCCTTTGCCCTCATAAGCGTACTCGAAATCGTGTAGACTTTGCCTAGGAACAAGCCCGGTCCGTACGTTCGTATCGAGCAAATTAAATAAAAACATTCCTTTTTCCTCTTTTGAACTGAAATTTGCTTGCAAGATCTCCTTTGCTTTTCCATCGACAACAGCAAGATATATCCTTCGAGAAGTTTGAGCGTCACGCAAAGCCACATCCATTTCGTCTGCCAAGCCTTTTGCCGCCAGCTCTTTTCCATATAAAACCACCGAAAGTTTTCCTGTATTAATGGGCCGGTTTAATTGCATGTCCATTAATTCTGTAATGTTCCTACTGGTATGGCCAACCTTGGAGAGTAACATATTTGAAACGGAACCAGATTTAGAAGGTTGGAACTTAGGCGCTGCTATCGTAAATTCGATTTGATCGTTTGGTGCTTCATCGAGGGCACAAACAAAAGGAAGCGTAATTTTGTCCAAAATTTGTTGCTTTACGCATCCCGTTAACAGAAAACAGGTGAGCAATAGTAAGAAAAATAAACGATTCATACTGCTCTTCTCACTTTCATTCTGACAATGTTGATGATATACATAACTGGGATGTACGCATATATAATGTAAAATCCGAAATCGGATAACACTGATTGCACAGCTTCAACACGACTACGACCTGGAATCAGACATACGGCGGTAAAGACCAGAATTAGTAATATCGGAAGGGCTGTCAATTGTTTCACCGTGAACATGATTTTAAACATTCGACTTGAAGCCCAAAGACAGAAGCATACGATAGGAATTACCCATAATATCTGTGCAGTGGCGCCGATATATTCAAATCGCTCAATAAAAGGGAAATGAATAAATTTATATTTGCTTAATTGCGGCCATATCTCATTTGATAATTGTTCGGATTTGAACATTAATAATGAAAAGAGAGTAATGAGAAGATAAGATACTGTTGTCAAAAAATTCGCCCAATGTGCCCATTTTTGCGATTTTTTTGGTGTCTTAATGAAGGTGTAACAAAAAAAGAGCATCTCCACTCCTAAAAAGGGAAATGTCATCTCCTTACCTGCCTTGATGATATCGTTCAGCGAATGATCTAAAATCGGCGATAAATTGTTAATATGAAAAAAAGCTGCAGGAAAAAACAAGGCTAATATTGTAAAATGGCGCACCATGCTAACCATACAAATGCCCACGATAACTCGAAAACCTCCTGCAACGATGTAATAAACAAGCAGGAGCAGAGCCACAGCCAACGGCCATGTTTCAAGATCAGGAAATAGCCATACTTGTACAATTTCTATAAATTCTCGAATTTCAAAACTTGCAATGAGTAGGAAATAAGCGATAAAGATGAAGTTAAAACCTCCCCCCCCCCACTTTCCGAATATTTGTTGATGAATATGGACAAGATCCGTCTCATTTTGGCCCAGAATTTGATAAATCATCCAAATGATGATGTGGAAAGTGATACCGCAAAGGATGACAGAGATCCAAGCATCTTGACCAGCCAATTGAATCGGCTTGTTCGACATGGAGAGATACTCGGGTCCGAACTGCATCGAATGAATCAACACGAAAACGAGATAAGGCGATATGGTAAATCGCGGATGTTCCGTTGATTTCATCTTTGTATCACTCCCAATGCTGATTCATTCGTCTATGTCTCTTTTTTTGTTTGCGTTTTTCTTGTCGAATCTTACGGGTTTTGGCGATCTAAAAAAGCTAAATCGATGATGAAATTTAGAATATGGTGGACGAATTACAGTATCATATAAGTCGGAGGTGCGAAAAGGATAAAATGGAACCAGGTAAGGCATCCCGAGAGACGTTAATCGTAACAGATGCGAAACCATGGCAAGGGTACAGATGACAATACCCAGTAAACCCCATAATTGAGCTGCGAAGATAAAAGGAAAACGAAGAATTCGTATGGTAGCGCTCATTCGAAAAATGGGTGTTGTGAAAGAAGCCAACGCCGATAACGCCACAATGATCAATAAAAAATTGCTTGTTAGCGCAGCTTCAACGGCGGCCGTACCGAGCACAATACCTCCAACAATGCCAATGGTTTGTCCAATTTTCGTAGGTAATCTGGCGCCCGCTTCCCGTAACAATTCAATGACAAGCTCCATAATGAGCACTTCCACGACAGGAGGAAATGGTACATTGATCCTCGAAGAAACGATCGTGGGCAAAAAAACATTGGAAATGCCCTGACCGTGATATGTTATAACAGCAACATATAATGGTGTGGCAAAGACGGAAAACAGCACGGAAAACATGCGAATCAGCCGCAATATTGTGCCGATGATCCATGGCAAATAATAATCTTCATATGTAATGAAAAATAACCACAGGTTGACCGGCGCAAAAACTGCAGTCGGGGACCCGTCCATTAAAACGCATATTTGCCCCGATGATACAGCCCAAGCAACGTAATCAGGCCTTTCGGTCCCAATCGTCTGTGGAAAGATGGAGTTGGAATTATCTTCGATCATTTGTTGAAGCAAAGTGCTATCTGTAACTTGATCGAATTGCACATCCTCTATGCGTTGAATGAGAGTGTTTAAATATTGTTCGTTCGTTACTCCCTTTATGTAAACAATCGCAACTCTTGATTTGGATATACTCCCTACAGTGAGCTCTTTTATACGTAACTCAGGAATGGGAACTCGCTTGCGAATCAAGTTAAGATTGATGTCCAATGATTCAACAAAGGCTTCTTTTGATCCTTCCACGGTGAATTCGATTTCGGGTATCGTTACGTTGCGACCCTTGAATGCAGCGGCATTAACCAAAATACAATGATGGCTTTGATGGCCATATTGAATTGCGACATTTCCCCGCAAAATTTTGTTTTGAATAAGGTCCCAAACGAAGGAGATTTCTTTTTCCGCAACCGGTATCGAATGATATAAATCGTCGAAAGATATGTCTGAATCGTTGCTCAGGCAGCTCAGGATATGCTGATGCAAGAGTTCTGGCTCCGCGAGAGATTTAAAGTAGCCGATGAAAAAAGGCGCAGTGTTCGTTTGATGTTCGTAGCAAACGAAATCCGAGGATTCACTAAGTTCCTTCCATAAACGAGGGACTGAATTCATTTCTAACCACTCTTTTCCAAATTTCAATATCTCAAGTTATTGTCTCTCTTCAAGCGGATATTATACAGAATCAAAGCACGGTACCGTTCTCTACGTCATTGGTACTTTGTCTTGGTCGTATTTGGGAATGGATGTAAATCTTCACAAAGGGGCCATTTTAATGTCATTTTATCTCTACCGAGCAAAAAATCTCAGCTGCAGTTATAGAGTGATATTATTGTAAATAACGGAAAAAAGGAATAGTTTAGTGTCATTGAAACGTGACAATAAACTACTTCCTTAATGTCGAAAAGCCCTTGATATATCTTGGAAATAAATGATCCCATTTTTAATGTCACTATACATCCTGTCTCTGTCGCCTCCTGTAACGCTAATCTGTTCGGAGAATCGCCGCTGGCCCATGATCGTTGTTTCATTCCAATCTCCTCATGTGGCTTTTCTACTTTTGTTTTACTTATTACTTTTGTTGCAGCAATTGCAGCATTGCGGCGACAACGCCATTATGATTTGATAAATGCGCCGCAGTCGTGAGCATCAGCTCTCCAAAATTTTCGGCTTTTTTGAAGTTCTCTGGTACAGGCTCTTCCAGTCTGTCTTTGAACGTATTGTAAAGATGTTCGCGTTGTTCTTTCAACATAGCGATCATCTCATCCCATGCAGGCAACTGCGCCAGTTGCTCTTCTTTCCATTCCGTAGCTTTAGTTCCATAAAAGAAAATTTCATGGTACTTTTGCGGAAGGCTCGTTGGTTGTGCACCAAGATCAAACACATGGAACTCAGTAATCCGAAGTACATGCCCTAAATGCCAGTAAAGGCTGGTGTTAAAACCTTGAGGGATAACCAAACGTTTGTCCTCTGGACATTTAGCAAGCAGGTTAATAAAATTATCATGTTCAACATTATAAAGGTGGAAAACGAATTCTTTTCTCATTTTTTCAATCTCCCTTTATTTAGGTTTTTTTATATTTTAACCATGTAACTGCAAAAGATTCCGCAGTTACTGTTGATTAAACAACTCGACATAAGCGCCATATCCTTTTTGTTCAAGTTCATTTTTCGGTATAAATTGTAAGGCAGCAGAGTTAATGCAGTATCGCAATCACGTTGGTGGCCATGACAACAATTTTATCCCATAAAACGAAAAAACCGCGATTTACGCGGTATTTAATGAGATAATGTTCTTGTCACCAGACAAAAAACATTTTATATATTGTTACACATTTGAGAGTAATTATTTTTCTGTTGCTGTATTCCCCATTGCAATAGAAATTCTATTCCAACTGTTGATTTGATTGATTATTAGAACAAGGTCAACATATTGTCTCTCATCATAATGTTCACGTACCCGTTGATAAAGCTCATCTGGCACACGTTTTGTCGGGACTAAAGTCACGTACTCTGTCAACTCAAGAGCTACTTTTTCTGCATCTGTATAAAATGTGCACTCTCTCCAGGCACTAATACAATATAAACGTTGTTCCGTTTCTCCCATTTTTCTAGCATCGGATGTATGCACATTAATACAATATGCACAACCATTTATTTGAGAAGCCCGAATTTTTATAAGTTCACGAAGTTTACGGTCTATACCTGTAGTTTTCGTATACTTCTCCATTTCCATCATTATTTTAAGTGCTTCTGGTGCTACATTGTAATAATCAATTCGTTGTTCCAATTTAATTACCTCCTAATTGCGGATAATATTAATCGCCGATTGATACTATCTATATATAGTATTTATTTTATTATGTCAACCTCTTTTAAATTGATACCAATAGTAAATGTGTTTGACAAAAACCCCCTGTACGTGGCTTTCCCACGTTCCGAGTACTACCAGCAAGTCCGACTTCCACCACGACATCCGCTTCCCTATGGATAGTCCTTTTAGTCAGCGTACTCCATTTTTTTCTATGAAGATCGCGCTGGATCTCCCTAGTTCCTTTATGCTTCCTTTTCCGCCATGCCGTGCTCCCCGCCGGGGTCTCCGATTTCTCAGCAATATTATCGTTCTCATAAATGGCTATCAAGTTTTAACCTTCATTCGTCATTTGTTTTAGCATTTCAATGATATCTTGCAAGACTAAATCCTTTCGCAACTCTATCATAACGGGAAATGCTTCCATCCATTCATCTTCTGAGACTAAATGTTTGATAAATGTTTGATCATCTCTACTCTCCTTGATCATTCGTGAGCACGACTTCGTGTTATTTCTTTTACCGCGTTCTTTGAAAGATACGTTATATACTTTTGAATTATTGCGTTAAACTGCCCGTTAGCCATACATGCAGCGCAAAATCAGCGCTGCACCACAGAGGATGAAAATGGATAAAATCTGTCAATACTTCTACTATGGCTGGGAGAAGAAGGTCTATAAGCTATGGTGCCATTAGAGCCCAACCGTTAGTCTGACTCCAACCATCACGGTGCATCATAGACTGTCGCACCCATTATGGGTAGCACTTATGGGAGATTAATCCTTTTTGATTGGTTGCACCAGCCTCACTATTTTTTAGAAGAAAGCTGCTACATTACCACCAACTTCATAATGATCAGTCGGAGGCTCAGTGTATCTAAACACAAAGTGCAGTTTGACAACAAAATATACATCAGTATATAAAGACAAAGCCACTCCCCAATGGAGTGGTTTCTTTGCATAGAACTTCTCTTTTATTGAAAAATCATATCGTTAGTTTAATAAGTCGATAATTAAAATATTCCAAATAGTGTATTCCTCTTCTCTTTAGTCCCCATGTCAATTCTAAGATAATAGGTGGATAAAAAACAGGGGTAATCCAAATATAACTCCCATCTAGTTGCAGTTGCCCCAATAAAATCTCATTTTCGTCATTAATTTAAATTCCTTTGAATGGATGAAATTCAGTGGGGTAAGACTGTAGGATAAAGAATTTTACAACTCTATGATAACTTTCTATTACAGAATTGGTATCATGATACCGAGGTGTATTCTTATGGCGAAAATACTGATTATAGATGATGAGAAGGCAATTAACGATTTGATTGCCGTAAATTTAAAGATGGTCGGGCATGAGTATGTCCAATTGTATAGTGGAGATCAAATTTTGAAAACATTAAATGAGATGCGTATCGATTTAGTCATCCTGGACGTGATGCTGCCTGGCAGAGACGGCTTTGAAATCGTGCAGGATATTGTGAAACGCAACGTACCGGTTATCTTCTTAACTGCAAGAAATACGGTTTCTGATAAAGTGTATGGCTTGGAGATCGGAGCGGAAGATTATATAGTCAAGCCTTTTGAAGCAGTGGAACTTATCGCTCGTATACATGTCATTTTAAGAAGAAACCAAAAGGCCGCAAACGAATTTAGGCTGGATGACACCATAGTAGATTTGGAAAAGCATATGGTGACTGTTCATGGACAAGAAATCGAAATAACCAATAAGGAATTCCAATTATTGGATCTTCTCGTACAAAATAAAAATATCGCGCTATCCCGTGAGAAAATTATTGAGCAAACATGGGGTTTCGATTTTTATGGAGATACAAGAACCGTTGACGTGCATATTCAGAAGCTGAGAAAGAAACTAAATTGGGAGACCCGGATCAAAACGGTTTATAAATACGGTTACAGGCTAGAGGTGTAGAGGTGAAGTTCTGGCAGAAAACGTATCTGTGTGTGTTGATTGTATTTCTGATCGCCTTCGACCTTGGAGCCTATGGACTTTTAAAAAAGAGTTACCAACTAAACGAACAGTTGGATATCTCAAGAGGCGTGAGCGTATACGGGAGCATCGAAAAATCATTAAGCTATATCCTTCGCGTATATACTGAACGTACTGGCATTACCAACTATGAAACAGTAATTGCTAGTTTCGCAGCAAATTATTATAAAGAGGATATCCTTTTAGAGGTTTACCAAGCGGATCAATTGATCTTTTCCAATGCCTATCAATTTGTAGGGGATCGGGCAGAACTGCATGGGGATCCATACCAATCCGTATACAGAAAGATGAATGATGAGCTATGGCTGTTTATCGGCGGGAAAATGGAATTCCAGGATTTAAGACTCGTTATCTCAAGAAATTCTGATTATTTACAGGAATATTATGCTACTTTACGGCAGTATTTCATTACATTGAGTGTAGTGATTTCTTTGATTTTATCGGCAGCGCTTATTTTTCTATTATTTCAATTAACCGCACCCATTCGCAGGTTAAACAAGGGTGTAAGGGCGATTGCTGCAGGGGCGTATGATCGAAGAGTGATAGTGAGAGGGAACGACGAATTTGGGGAATTAGCACAAGATTTTAACAGGATGGTTGATGCTGTTTCCAATCATATTGAAACGATCAAAAAGGCGAGTGAAGACAAAGAAATATTCATCAACAACCTCACTCATGAACTTAAAACACCCATTACGGCTATCAAGGGATACAGCGAGTTTTTGAATCATGCCAATTATAATGAGGAAGAAAGGAGAATGGCGGTCCATTACATCTATGAGCATATTGCGCGGCTGGACGTCCTCTCAGGAAAAATGATGCAATTGTTATATTTGAAGAGTGAAGAGGTTGCCTTAGAGCCTGTTCAAATCGAGAATCTGTTTTCATATGTGGTAAACATGGAGCGGCATCATCTAGAGGCGAAGCAAATGACGATAAGAATTGAGTGCTCGGCCGACGAAGTCTATGGAGATCAAGAACTATTACAATCCTTGTTCATTAATTTAGTAGAAAACAGCATAAAAGCTTCCTCGTTCGGGGGGGAGATCCAAATGAGAAGTTACCATTACGACGAAGGCGTTGTGCTTGAAGTGTTGGATTATGGAAGAGGCATACCTGAGAAGGACATTGAGAAAATTACAGAAGCGTTTTATGTAGTAGACCGATCCCGTTCAAAAGAACTGGGTGGGATTGGGCTTGGCTTATCCATCTGCAATCAGATTGCCCAGCTCCATCATGCAAACATACAAATCGATTCAAAAGAAAATGAATATACAAGGGTCTCTGTTTATTTTACAACTCCATTACAACTTGAAGATTAGTTCATAACGCGGCCCCATTATACTTGGTTTGTAGCTACGAAACATAGCTACGAAACATCAAAAATATTGGAGGTAATGAAAGATGAGAAAAAAGATTGTCACAGCAGCACTGACTTTAGGAGTAGCAACCGTTCTG
The DNA here is from genome assembly GCF_900103825.1 of Paenibacillus sp. yr247. Taxonomy (GTDB): domain Bacteria; phylum Bacillota; class Bacilli; order Paenibacillales; family NBRC-103111; genus Paenibacillus_E. The sequence goes on along the minus strand of NZ_FNIF01000040.1, from coordinate 6,220 downwards.
GTTGCAGGAAACGGCATTATGACGACATATGCTTCTTCAAATGACAATGTTCAAAAGGTGGAGGTCATCGGTAAACATCAGCAGCCCGAAATTGCACAAATCGAAGATGCGCCGGTGAACAAAGAGGAAGCGGTTGAGATTGCGAAGAAAGCGATTGAAGAAAAATTTAAGGTTTCATTAAATGGCTTGAAAGTTTCCCAGAATTTGAGCACCCGAGTAGACATGGAAGGAACATTCTATTTTGTAACCTTTGTAAATTCAGATTTGGATAAACTTTCCGACAACGAACTCATCGAAGCGAAGCGGAATGTAAAGGCAGGTAAAGATATCGGCATGAAGAGCGATATTTACATGGCATTTGTAAACTCCAAAACCGGGGAAATCGTTTCTGCTGAGAAAAATCCAACGGCACCTAAAGGAGTTAATTAATTCACAACGAATCACCCTTGTAGTTTTTTGGGGACATGAAACCTTGGGTCGTATAAGATTATACGACCCGAGGTTTTTTATTATAGGTAAATCAGTCTGTCTGATAAGGACTTACAACAACAAAGAAAACGATGTTAGAGTAACTTAGAAAAGGATATGCACGCTTTGTTGCCTGACAAAAGGAGCAGCTGCCGCGGCGATCTGCTCCCTGGTTTGTTTGAACTAACGTTCTCCGTTAGTTTAGCGACGACACCTGTTAATTAAGCACGAAATATAATATCAATATCCCCATCTACAAATCCAATTCCAATTGCAGATGCACTTTTGAGGATATTTGCATACTCTCCTTCTTTAAGATAACGTTCTACTAACATCGTTATGTGATTTAAACCTTGTTCCCAATGTTGAATATCTTCTGTTCTTTTTATGTAGCAAATATCTTCTTCCGAATTAAAATAGTCGGTACAAGCCCAATCTGAGTCATTCTCATCGAATTCATCTGAACCAATTAATTGTATATCGTATGTATCATCTGAACCTTCATATAAGTTAAAATTGAATGCTTTAATTCCTATAGGGATGTCTTGCTCTAAAATCTGATTTAACCAATTTGAAAACAATCTATAATTCTCCATATACATTCCTCACTTTTAATAAGAGTTTTGTTAATTATGATGTTATATCGTGAAGTTATACAATTCAACTCTTCTGCCCATTAGTTTAATAGCAAAAAGAAACCCTCAGCAACGGGCTGAGGGTCTAAGTTTATATTTTAAAAGGGGGTCGACTTTTATTATAGGCTTAAATCATTAATGCCACATGAAAATAAGATTTCAATTTCGTTACAATTACTTGACTCTCGTTCCTCGTTTGTTGAGTCCCATCTAATATCGTGAAAAATTCTAAAGAGTGGGAAATATTTGCTTTAGATGGTGCTCCAAATGTTCCATGTAGTCTTTAATAATCCATTCTAATGTGACAGTCTGCTCTTCGCCTATCTCACATGAACTCTGTAGCTTATCTTCAGGAATTTTTGCAATAACCTCAGCTATCTGCTTATTTAAACTCAACCATAAGTTTACGATGTGATCAATGGGAAGGTTCTGATAATTCATAAGTTCTACCCACTGATTTTGGGCGTACTTAATAACCACATAAGGTTGATCTTCATACTGAGCACGAACGAATCGTTGCAGATTGTTGAGTGCGGAGTCGGACAAGTGTCCGAGAATTTCTTTTTTTGACCATTTGTTAGGCTGTGTCCGATCAGAAAGATCAAATTCGGACATAGCATAAATTTTTGCTGGTAATTCAGTGATCCAATGGTTTAGGCTTTCTATTGTTGGTTTAATTGATCTCACTCCCATCATGTTTTACACATTATAGCAAATTTTCGTACGTAACGTTACTCCGTTCTTCTGCCCGTTAATTGAATGAACAAAAAAAGAGCTGCCCGCGAGGCAAGCTCCTTCGCTATCGTTATCCATTAGTACTAGAATAACTAACCACTTAAATTAATTACCGACTAAAACCAATCCAAGAATTACTCAAGAATCCTTATAGCCAAAGTACAAGCTAATTTTTCAAATCCGAGCGATTTAGCAATAGCTACTGACGAACTATTGGACATTAAAGTTTGATAATGCATCGTGAAACCATCTTCTAACCCTTTCCTAGTTAATGCACTTACAACTGCTTTGGCGTGTCCTTTACCTCGATAATCTGGGTGACTTAAAATACCTACGCTAAGAAAACCAGATTCCTCTACTCTCCAAGAACCTGCTGCTACAATTCTTTCATCAGATATCCTTGCTAGTATTGGTTGTCTATTGATTTCTATGGAGCTATGCTCCCACTCTGTTTCAGAGCAGGATTTACGTAAATCATTAAGTAGAGATAGTTGATTTGAAGTTACAAGTTCTACAACTTCAAGGGAAGATGCTTCAAGAAAAGAAGCCCTATCAATATATCCCTGAAATGCAGGACCAATAATCTTGTATTTACCTATATCAATTGACTTTACAAGAAAATTCGCATCAAATGTTTCCAATGGATGTCTACCACTGATGGCCCTTTTTATATATGAGGTATACTTAGTGGGAGACGATATAATGCTTGTCGTTCCATTAGAAAAGCAATAAATACCATTATATCCTTTCAAAGTCTTGGAGTGTTCACGAACTATGACGTTCGGAATAGTCATTGATGAAATATCACAATCAAATCGCTCTGCCCAATCCTTATATACTTTAAATCTGGTTTCTTCATCCAACTAACGCACCCCCATCTGTTATTTACCCCACACTTATGATGTGTTTCGACACTTCCATCAACTCTACAAATTGTATTATTTATACATACGCAATAAAGTGTTCATGATTGCACAATTAAACAAATTTCCCCGTTAGCGCTGTCCTTGAGCGCCGTAAGTTACTGTCATTGGCGTTCATTTGCTTCGATTTGATGGAGGATTTCGTCAACGACGTGCGCGATCGGTGCGGTGGCGTCGATTATAATCCCGTTTTGGGGAACGCCTTCTTTCGTTTGATGCAAGCGCCGAATGATTTCCCGTTCCTCTGGTCTGCCACCCCAGTCAGTTGGGTCCAGTGCCACTCGCTCATCAATCCGCCGGAGACAGGTTTCCAGGTCGACCTCAAGGACAAACACGCTGTCGAAGAAATCAATGAATTTGGGAAAATTCCGCGAACCACCGCAGAAAAATGTTGCCGCCTCATCTTGATTGGCGACCAAAGCTTTTACTTTATCTACATGCCAAATGTGGTGTTCGGGTTTAAAGCCATCCGTCGGGATACCAGTTTCCGGGTCGCCTTGATAAGCCAATTCACGGTCACCATGAATGGCATGGTAGCCGCGCCGCTGCAATTCGTTGCAGACCGTTGTTTTGCCGGCGCCGGAAACGCCTTCAATCAGATAATTCCTAATGCCCATGGCAGACCCTCCATTCAACTGGATAAGCACAATAAATTAGATGTTTCTATATTGTCGCTAAACTGCCCGTTAGCATAGTGAAGGGCTGCATCAAGGCAGCCCTTCGATGTTTAACTATCGTTCTGCGTTAGCGTAATGACCTCACCTGTCATCTATGGTACGGATCTCCGCACTGACGGTAACGGCAAAGTTTTTAAGGCCACCCCTTGCGGGATGGCCCTTACTTTCATATATTGAACGATCCTTTCCGTAAAACAGTTGATTCTAATCTCTTGATTCGAAGTAGTTGATCGGACGGATCTCAATCCCCCATCCAAATTGCTCGCCCGAAGCCACTTGTACGGTCGGATGTAAGGAAGCAATCCGGATCGCTTCCTCCATGTCCCGTGCTTCTATGAGAAAAGCACTGCCGATCATCTCCTTCGTTTCGATAAAAGGACCGTCCATAACCTTCACTTTCCCATTCGCCCGCCGCAAACATTTCGTTTCGGAAGCGAGACCAGCATCGATAATCACTTGGCCGCTCTTGTAGAAATTTTCCAGGTGTGGCGGACATTCGTTCATTATAGCATCAATCTCATCCTTTGGACGGGCATCCATTTTCTCTGACTCCAAGTAACCCAAACACAGAAATTTCATTTTCATTTCTCCTCTAACGTTAGTTTGAAGCATTCATTCTTGCCTCTATTTAATCGACGAACGGTATACAAAAAAATCGACATACCCTTAAAAATATTTTAAAAAAATAATCGAAGGCTTCTTTATCTTTACATAGATCGATCTTCCGCAGGTTTGCTTTTCAAAATTTTACTTTTAGCGCATTTAGCAGCACGTTTCAATAGCAGTTCTCGCTCACGGGTGTTGCCCGCAAGCGCTGCGGCGCTTATGAACTCCAATTGAGCTTCTTCGAGTCGCCCCAATTTTATAAGAAAATCACCACGGACACTCGGTAACAAATGATAGTTTTTCAGGGATGGCTCCGACAGCAACCCATCGACGATCTGGAGTCCAATCTCCGGTCCATGCGCCATCGATAAGGCTACCGCACGATTCAACTCTATGATAGGAGATGACGCCATTTGGGAGAGTTCATAATAAAGCTCGGATATCCGAACCCAATCCGTCTCCAAAGCGGTTCGGGCCTGGGCATGACACGCAGCAATAGCCGCCTGAAGTGAATAAGGGCCAAGTTCGCCGCCAAGTCGCTCGGCACGATCAAGCGCAGCCAATCCGCTTTTGATCAGGAAATCATCCCAGAGCGCCCGGTTTTGATCCATCAGCAGAACGGGCTCTCCGGTTGAGTCGACCCGCGCTTTAAACCTCGCAGCTTGGAATTCCATAAGAGCAACAAGCCCATAGACCTCGGGTTCGTTTTGTGCGATTTCCGCCAATATGCGGCCTAGCCGCAGGGCTTCTTCGCAAAGTAAGGGCCGCAACCATCTATTGCCGGAAGACGCGGAGTATCCCTCGTTAAACATGAGATAGATCACCTCAAGAACTGAGGACAGTCGAGTCGTGAGCTCGGCCTTCGGAGGGACTTCGAATGGAACGCGCATCTCCGAAAGCGCAAGCTTGGCCCGCGTAATTCGTTGTGCGACCGTTGGCTCCGGAATGAGGTACGCTTTTGCGATTTCCTTGGTCGTTAGTCCTCCGAGCAGTCGCAGCGTGAGTGCCGTACGCGCCTCCGCCGACAAAATTGGATGGCAGGTCATGAATATAAGGCGGAGGAGATCATCTCCAAAGTAATCATCAAGTCCAAAATCAAAATCCGGTTCGTCATGCGCGTTCAACTCGTAGCCAAGCTCTTCATATTTGCGATCCCTCAATTTATTTCTGCGCAGCAGATCGATGGCCCGACGTTTTGCGGTTGCCATCAGCCATGCACCCGGGTTATCGGGTATGCCTGATTGAGGCCAGCGCTCGAGGGCGATGAGGAGCGAATCTTGTGCAAGATCTTCAGCTAGTCCGACATCTCGCATGATCCGAGTGAGAGCTGCAATGATCTTGGCCGATTCGCTCCTCCAGATCGCATCGATGGAACGATTAATAGCCGTGTCCGTCATGATAACCCCTCCTTTATACACCCATTGCACAAGAGCAGATCTCTGCTAATTTTCGTTATCTAATGGCAAAACCCCTTTATTCATGAAATCTCTTCCAAAAACTTGCCGTTACTTGTGATACGGTTCACCGTAAACAGTAAAGTGATCCGTACCACAAATAGGGAGCGATAATAAATATCCGTTCCACCACCCTAAACTGCCCGTTACCTGACAGGCTGCCAGTAATGCTGGCAGCCTGTTATCATGGTGATATCTTTTTCCGTTAGCCATCCATGCCCCTAACGGGGCACCACGGACAAATGAAAATTTGTTGAGTTTGGCTATAATGTTAATACGGCTGGCGAGGAAGGTCGTTGAACTATGGTGCCGCGAGCCCAACCGGTGAGATTTTCAGGGTAGTTCAGTAATTTCAGAAAATTATTTCCCTAGATAAATCAAATCATTGTAAAATGAATCCCATTCACCAGTCACATACTTAGCTTTTATTGCCTTCTCTAAACTTACAGGTGACCTTGACACAAGTGCCTTCAGATTTTCAACCTCTGTATCAGTTACAACTTCCTTAAGAATACTTCCTTGATGGTTCACTATCCTAAAACCATCTTTAGTTCGCTCTTTATATTTTGGAAAAATGATATTTTCGGGAATAGGTACATTCCCTATCACTTCCCAGATACCATCCTCAATTCTGGAATTAACCGTTTGTATAAAAAAGACAATTTTTTTTGACACAATTTCTACCAATGGTGGATGTTCTACACAAATAATATCATAGGCTA
>NZ_FNIF01000039.1 GCF_900103825.1 Paenibacillus sp. yr247 | reverse complement strand
AGGATATCCGTAGAGTAAGCCTAATCATGCTGCAGCTGCTGCGAAAACTTGCCAACGATCGCATATTTGCAGCATGGTTCTTCAGGCTCGTGAGAACGAGAAAACAGGCTAAGTTGCTGCGGTTGGTCAATAACGCCGTCAATTCGAAGCTTATTGTTTCCGCCACTATCAGCGTATACGGTCCTTTATTTGTTGTCCGCTTGTCTAACGGAAAGCGCTATAGCCTTTTCTTTGAGTGCTAGTAAGAAACAAAAACCTGACCATTAGCTGAAGAGGCACGAGGCTACCGATTGATGCCGGCAGCCTCGTACTGTTTTTTTATTGAACAATCGTTCCTCGTTAGCGTAATGAACGGTTGATTATTTTGCCTGATTAATCCCCTTTTTCAAAAGGTTTAAAATCAAATTGTGCTTTCTGTTCAAAACAGTCATATAGTTCAGATGGCGCGGAGGACCTTAGTCCAGCCCGCTCCATTGTATTCCGCTTTGCCTTTATTTATTGAATGCTGATGTCATCGAAATATGCGGTATTGGTATTTCCAGTCCACAAATCGCCGATTACAATGCGATTAAAGTTCGTAACCCCTGTCGGAGAAGCAATTAGCACCCCGTCGATGTACATATCCACTTTAGTTCCTGAAGTATAATCCCATTTGAATTCATGCCAGCCGGTAGTACGGGGTATGCTGGTCGCGTAATGGGTACCGCCTAAACGATACGAATAATTCGTTGTCGAAGTCGGGGTATTGACCTGAATACCTCGAATGGCAACACCATCATCAACAAACCCAGCAACCTGCATGTTGGTCGCTGCAGCATTGTCGTAAAACCACATAGAGACGGTTTTGTTGTAGGAAGAGCCTAAATTTCGCTGGATCCCATCGCGGTCTTCATCAATAATGTAACTATTCGTACCGGAATGGACTTGAGCGGAGCTTAGCGATGGAGTGCCAGATGTTGTTGCCCAATTGCCCAATCCGCTCTCAAAGCCGTCAAAAAAGTCCGAAATCCTGATGTCATCGAAATATGCGGTATTCGTATTGCCCGACCAAAAATCGCCAATTTGAATTTTATTGAAGTTCGTAACCCCTATCGGAGAAGTAATTAGCACCCCGTCGATGTACATATCCGCTTTAGTTCCGGAAGTATAATCCCATTTGAATTCATGCCAACCGGTAGTACGGGGTACGCTGGTCGCGTAATGGGTACCGTCTAAACGATAGGAATAATTCGCTGTCGAAGTCGGGGTATTGACCTCAATACCTCGAATGGCAACACCATCATCAACAAACCCAGCAACCTGCATGTTGGTCGCTGCAGCATTGTCATAGAACCACATGGAGACAACTTTGTTGTATAAGGTGTCAAAGTTTTGCTTAATCCCGTCGATGTCTTCTTGATGATGTAGCTATTGCTGCCGGAATGGGTTTGAGCTGAGCTAAGTGATGGTGTGCCTCCCGACGTCACCCAATTGTCCAATCCGTTCTCAAAACTGTCGAACTCATAGATCGACTGATACACGGCTGAATCCGGCACAAGCCCTGCATCATCGAAATAGGCTTCTCCTGCCCCTGGAAACGTTTTCTTGAAGTAAATTGTAGCGCTCGTGTTCGTTGTCCCCGTCTTAAAGGACACCTTAACAAACGTCCAGGTAGAGCTGGAGGAAGAAGTCGACTTTTCTGTACCGCCAAAGTTCTTGACTCCAAGCGCTGCGGTTTCGCCAGCAGGCGTTCTCAACCAGCCTCCTGCCACATAATTCGTATTAGGCTGCAAGCCTGTGATCGTCTGCTCGGCGCCATCGACCCCTCCGCTTAGCTTCAATCCGAAAAATTGCGATCTGGACATTCCCGCATTTGCCGTTTTTACCCAGTGATTATCGTTAATAACAGCGGCATTACCAGCATCCGTTGCAGTCCAGCTCGACAAGTTCCCATATTCGAATCCGCCGTTTTGGACGAGGTTCATATTTGGTGTCGAAGGAGTTGAATAAGTCGGACTTGGAGGGCTTGTAAAATTGTGACCGGCCGTCCAGTCCGAACCGCCATATTCATACGCCCCGATGTCAGGCGCGCTTCCTACATAGCCGTCTGTAATGCCAGGAATCGCAATTCCCGCATCTTTTGCTGGCGAAGTAGATAGCAAATGATAATCACGACTGGCTTCATTGACAAATCCCGGTGAACTGGTTACTTCGCTTCCGTGAATCGTATAAGCTGTAACTTCCGGGTCATAGCCTTTGATTATGTTGTTGAAAATCCGGTCTCCGTACATATCTGTCGTAAAAATATTTCCCCAGGCCTGAACGGTCGTTGCATTCGTCCAAGCAGTGTTATTATAAACCAGGTTATAATTGGATGGGATATTGAGCTGCAAGCCCGAGTTGTTCCACATGACATTATGATGAATGATGAAATTGTTCGTGTAATTATCGAGATAGATTCCAGGCTTGGTATTTGTAGCCTTATTATCGTGGACAAAGTTATGATGAATTTCCGTATTCTGTCCATCGTTATTCGGGCCGTAAAGCATTCCCAGATCATCGGTCATCCAGCCTGCATTATAAATGTTGTTATACTGAATATCATTGGCGCTCATTGGGCTGCTGAAATAAACCGTTACACGACCCGCATCCGAGACGGTGTTATGGCTGATCAAGCTGTTTGCGCCTCTCAGATTCACAAGACCATCCCAGTCGGGTACATAACCGCCATCATGAATATAGCTGTTGATGACATTATTGTAGGCACCTTTGACTGTAACCAGACTGCCCGAACTGTAAGCAAGCTCGCTGTTTCGAATCTCATTGTAGCTGCCGTCGAGATTGATTCCGAGATTCGTTTGTTCGTTCGCGGCAGTATTAAGCTTGTTATGCGAGATATACTTGGATACCATACCGTCAAGCACAACGTGATTGGTGTTGCTGTCCATTACAATCGTCGAGGCAACCGTCCGGATTCCATTAATTGTAATATAAGCTTTGCCTGAAAGATCGAAGGCGTTCATACGACTCTTGGCTTCAACCGTTGAACTTGACGGATCTCCGCCTCCGGGAGCCCATAAATACAATTCGGAATTGGCTGTGTCGTACCACCACTCGTTCTGGGTATCCAAAGCGTCCTTGATGCCCGTCAAATAGTACTTATTGCCGGATTTCGGATTATACGCCGAATTATTGGTCAATTTTAACGGGTCAAACGTCAGCTTTTTAGATACTGAGTCATAGGCTGTAATCGTGGACGTCATGGCAATCCATGCACTTCCACCGGTAATCCAAATCGTAGCTCCATTCCAGAAATTGCCGCCCCCAGGAAGGCTTGTGTCCACTACATGAGTAGTATCCGTTCCTGCTCCGGCTGTTGCGCGAGTCGGATTCAGCATCGTACCCGTCTGATTGGGCCACCGTGCTTCATCCATCATTACGCCATCCACAAACACCTGATTTCCCGCACCCAAGCTCCAGGCCATCGGTGCCTTGTAGATATTGCCACTGTCCAGTGTCCAGCCGGTAACGAGATCGTTGCCGCTCATGACGACCGTTTCTCCATTATAATTCTGATAGGTGATCGGGTTTCCAGATGTACCTGAATTGACGGGAGTGACGGTTTCCCTGTAAGTTCCGCCTCGAATATAGACGGTGTCGCCTCCAGTCGCTACATTCGCTGCCTGCTGTATGGTCCTAAACGGCGTTGAGAAAGAGGTGCCATTGTTTGTATCGCTTCCATTGGTGTCGACATAATACGTATTTCCTGCTGCCTTTACTGTTGATGCTAAGGGTGCAGTAACTGAAACAGGCAAAATCAATAGAGAGGCAATCATTAGCTTGCTTATTCTTCTTTTCCATCCGCTGTAGATCCTATTCCTCACAAAACTTCACTCCTTCATCCATTTTACCTTTATGAACATGCACAAAATGATGTCTTGGTATGATAAATCTTGCTGATGACTAGATCTAGCTAAATTGCTTACTCCCTTTTCTGAAAAAATCAAGCTGTATTCGAGGGCCGTTCGCTCAGCTGAGCTGAGCGACAAACACCTGTACCGCCGACATAATAAAACAAACACGATTAGGAGCCTAGCCCTGACTGCGTTTGCAGCAGCGTTATCTGGACCAAGCTCCGATTATGGCAATTCGCATCGTCACCTGTCTTTTCACTGCGTGTAGTAGAAACATAGAACCTATTTTGCACTCCAGCGTTCGCAGTTTGGATAGGAACCACCACACACCTCCGAAACAGGAAAAGACCATGATACAAATCAGAATTACCATCGTTGTTTTTTTTGAATGCGCTTTCATAATTAGCTTTAAATTCAGTAGTGATGATATTTTTAACCTCATCGTACTAAATTAATGTGAACATTCCTGCATCATTGAATTCAATTTTCTCTTCCTGGCATCACCTTCTCTCAGAAAAAATATGAGATAAAAAAAACAAGCTTCCTTAAGTTAGTGTACTTGTTGTGTGTATCAAACAACCGGAAGGGAATACCGTTCTGGAATGATTTTAGTCTGAAAGGTCTTTGAGGAACTAGAGGGCAACTATGTGCTAGATAGCACACCATCTGAAGTTGGGAAGAAGCTTGGAAACGAAAACAAATCAATTGAATTTGCCATAAGTATTATTGGTGAGGGGGCGCTGCTAGATGAAAGTTCACTGACTTTTATTTTACCTCATGTCATTGTCTCAAAGTTTAGATTTATTTCACCAAAATGTTGTTAAATTGCATTAAAAATTCCTGACAAAGTTGAGATCATTTCTCTGTTCGAACTTATGTGGTGCAAATCTCTAATTCATGTTAAAGGGAAAGATCCTTGCACCACAACCTTTTGTTTTACAAATTGCAAGAGGGTGTCCATCAGCCTTTTTTATGGCTTTTGGGGCACCCTCTTATTGCATCTTGATATACGTTGACTAATTTTTAATACTTATTTTGATTATTGATCATGGGAAGCAGATTCGATTTCATTGTACGCCCAATGATCGGCATGTACGTCTGACCAAGTAGGTTGAGTGACTGGTGTTTTAAGACCACGACCCAGATAGTGATTGATCATCGTTACTGCTTCAGCGCGAGTCAATGAGTTAGAAGGCTTGAACGTTCCATCTTCGTAGCCGTGAATAATGCCTGCTGCGGCCACTTGATCAATAGCTGCTTTTGCCCAATGATCAGCAATGTCACTGAATTTACTTGCTTTTGCTGTGTCAGAGGAGCCAAGCAATCGGGCAATGATGCTGGCCAGTTCAGCGCGAGTAATCTCTTGATTACCGCGGAAGTTACCGCCCTCGTAACCGTTCATCAATCCCATTTGAGTTACAGCTTTAATTGCTTTATTTGCCCAGTAGTCTACAGCTACATCTGTAAATGTCATTACAGTTCCACTAGCAGATTTAGTTGAAATTTGCACAAGGATCGCAGCTACTTCAGCGCGAGTAATCTTTCCTTCCGGCTTGAATGTGCCATCCGAGTATCCATGTACATAAGCCTTTGTTTTGACGCTGAAGTATTTGTCTACTCCTGCAACTTGAATAATAGAGAACGTACTGAACTTGTTCGTTGTGAAACGAAGACCCAGCTGTCCTTTGTCATCGTATGCCACAAGATCAGCTTTAACAAGTTCTTTTGTACCATCGCTATGCTCAATGTAAATCGCTAGGTCTTTTGCCTGATCAGCGCTTAGATTGCCAAGCGGTAATGTAAGCGTGACAGGCGTATTCTGCAGATTCGTGTCAATTTTCATCGGCTGACCGATTACAGATACAGGATTGTTTCCTGCTACTACTTTAATAATGGATTGCTTATTTGCATTTCCAGCAATTTGTTGCTTATCAGCTGTTTTTACAGATTGAATTGTGAAATTCACTCCCTCAGAAGCTTTGTTAAGAGATTGGCTAGGAATACTCAACACTACTTTTGAAGTAGAAATCGAAAGCGTCATGCCAGCATTGGCAATTACTTTAACCGCTTCGTATTGAAGGACCACATTTTGACTGGAAACGGCATTTTTATCTGGAATGACGATCTGAACTTGATTTACACCGGATGGCTTCGCTTCTGCAACGGCTTTTGTCGCTTGATCTAAAGTCAATGTAATTTTAGTGTCCTTATCATCCGTGTTACCTGGATTGAATCCGCCGCCCGTGTGAACTGTGTCTTGGATCCACTTCGCATACAATGTAGTATCTGCTGTTACTTTACCCGTTGCAAAGTCCCATGCAGTTGTACATTCAGCATCCATATACCAGCCGCCGAACGTATAACCAGTTCTTGTTGGCACTGTCGGACCTATGGTTGTAGTGTTATAATCTGCTGTCTGAGATGGTACTGTACTACCGCCTTGGCTATCAAATGTAATAGTATACTGTTGGGTGTTCCACTTCGCATACAAGATTGTATTTGCTGTTACTTTATAAGTTGCAAAGTCCCATGCAATTGTACATTCAGCATCCAAATACCAACCGCCGAACGTATAACCAGTTCTTGTTGGCGCTGTCGGAGCTGTGGTTGTAGTGTTATAATCTGCTGTCTGAGATGGTACTATACTACCGCCTTGGCTATCAAATGTAATTGTATACGTTTGGGTGTTCCACTTCGCATATACAATTGTATTTGCTATTACTTTATCCGTTGCAAAGTTCCATGCAATTGTACATTCAGCATCCTTATACCAGCCACCGAAAACATAGCCAGTTCTTGTTGGGACTGTCGGAGCTGTGATTGTAGTATTATAATCTGCTGTCTGACTGTCAGCAAATCCTCCATCTTGTCGATCGAATTTAACGGTAAATTTAGAAATTGACCATTTACCATAAAGTGTTTTGTCAGAATAGATGGAGTTGGTGAAATCCCAAGGAAATGTACGTGCCACATCTGTGAACCAAGCTAAATCATAACCTGTAACAACCGGTTGTGTGATTCTGCGTGCTACAATTTGGTCTTTAACTACAAAAGGAGCGCCTTCAAGGACAAAATGCACATTATAGCCGTTAATCACTTTTTGAATTACCGTTACATCAGCATAATCTGTTGCACTAATCGTAATAGTGAAATCCCCAGCTTTTGTAAAGAGCCTCTTATCTAACGTAATCGTGCTTGAAGCAATATCTACTTTGTATGTTGCTTTAGTTACACTGTATGTTGCTTCAGTTACACTATATGTTGTTTTAGTTACACTAGTCCCACCGATCTTGATGTCGGTAATTGCTTTTGCCCAGTCAGCATCACCGAATTCAAGGGTAATATCGTTACCGAGACAGTTATCTGTCGTATCCGCTAAAACAAGCGATGTTGCTAAAGCATATTTGGCATAAAGGATTGTTTGACCAGTAATTATGCTTGCAAAATCAAATGGTGTTGTTAAATCGCTATTCTTATACCAACCGATAAACTTATAGCCAACCTTTGTTGGATCGAGCGGTTTGGTTACACGAGAATCGACAATTTGAGGTGCGACAGCATCCCCGCCATTTGAATCAAACGTTACCTGATAACCGATCACTTGATCCGTAACGACTGTATCTAAATAACCTTCTGATGAAATAACCACATTTACCTTTTGTCCAACTATGAATAGTGATTTATCAAGTGTTATTGATCCTTTTTTAGTGGCTACATCGTAAGTAATTTTATAATCAGTATTGAGCACTAATTCTTTAGAGCCAATACTTACTTTTTTGATATTATTTCTCCATGTACCATCATCTGTAAATGGTAAAGTAATATCACTGCCTACTATATTTCCAACTATATCTTTCGAAACTGTTGGAGGTGTTTTAACCCAAGAAATATAGAATGTTTGATTATCGTTTATAACAATCCCATTAGATTGTGAGATAGGTGAAACTTTTCCACTTGTGCCTGCACTATCAAGATATAGGGATGGCATCATTGAAAGATTACCGTTTGTTACCCTTGTTGCAGCTGATTCCATACTAATTCCATATAATTTTCCATTTACAAATGTGTCATAGAAGAAAGTGTCACTAGGATTTTTTAACGTTCCACCATTTAAGTCAATGTGACGTCTATAACCAAGTTTAACATCAGGAATTAGTATTTTTTGTCCATAAGTTGTTGATGTCACTGTAATCTGGTACCCTGCATATGGACTTGGGTTTATAGCTGGCGCTTCACTAAATGCAAACTTTTGTCCTAGGCTAGTTTGTCCAGCCAAAGGAGCAGCAGCTGAAGTCGCAGTTGTGAAAGAAAGCGTTCCACTACCGCCAACGTTAGATAAGAAATTAAATGTGCTTGGATCTAATGTATAAGTAGTAGGTGTAGTGCTAGTTGTACCATCACTATTGGTTTTGTAAAAAGTTGCTTCTATTTTTGCAATATTATTCTTACTAGTTAACCAAGGAACATTAGTTGCATAATCTGGAATGTTGATATCAAGATTACCTTCACCAAGCACCCAGCCTTTTCCGCTTACAGCTCCATTCGTTCCGTCAAACTTCAAACCATCAGGTTTAGTTTGATCAACAGGTGAATAGTTTTGTGTAACATTCATTTGCCATTTAGCAGCAACTTTTATATCGCCACTGATCTTTAGAGTTGGATCCCATAGGGTAGTTAGCGTATTTGTATTCGGATCCACGTTATACCAACCAGCAAAAGCATATCCAGATCTTACTGGAAGAGGATTTCTTGATGAAAAACTTGAACTGCTATTTGCAATTAAATTACCAGCACTACCATTTCTACTAAGTGATGGTCTGTAACCTACCGCTATTGGGTCAACAGCATAACCACCTTGACTATCGAATGTAATACCGTACCCAACAGCTTGCATAGCACCATATACATTAGAAGGATCATTACCCAACTTTACAAGCGGGTAAATAGTGCTGTCAGCGCCAGTTGAGTTGACTTCAAATAAATATAACTGTGCCAAAGGATATGCTCCACCCGGAGTAATCGCTGCAGTAGGACTATTCGCTACGTTTGTTTTAAATAAATCCGCTTTGAATGTAATTTGCCCTGGTTGACTGATATCGTAATACTTATTCCCACTTCCATCTGTCAAATTCGTAATATCTAAACCAGCAGTAAAGTTTCTTGTTTTAACCACGATTTTATTGATCCCATTACGCCAATTTGCATTATCAGTAAATGTAAAAGTTAAATCATTTCCTAGATGTGCTTTTGTTGGGTCAGTAACTAATGGAATCGTAGGCGTTGGAATAGGTACAGCCGCAATCGTAAAACTGGTGTTTACAGGAGCATATCCATCAGCCGTAATTCTGACAGTATAAGTACCAGTTGTAGTAAATAAAGAACCATGCAATGTAATTTTTGAAGGTACAAATTGTGGACCTTTAAATGGATCGAAATAAAAATATCCTGCTGAGATTGAAACTGCTTTATCTGAAGTATTTGAAATCAATGCGTATGTTATATTTGTTACAGTCGTTGAGCCTGGACTAGTTAGATCAATTTCTTTAATCGCATTCCTCCAAACTACATCATCTAGATAAACATTGTTATTTGGTATTAATGAAATTGTCGAACCCTTTTTCAAATCATCGTATGTGGGTAGCGTAGATCCTGACGTTGTTTGCGGTGGACCTGCAAAATTAAGTTTTGTCATTACTTTCTTCATGTCATCACCAGCAGCTAAAGTGATTGAGCCACCATATGGTGTAGAAATTGTAGTATCTTGATCCACCGTAAGCTGCGGAATCGGAGCAGCAGTTATTATACCGGCATCTATTGCGTTTTGATTTACTTGACCAAAGTTTTTGAAAATGTAATAGAAGTCGTAATAATCAATTCCAGTAACGGCAGTTGATCCTGGTATTTTCCAGCAAATATTAGCATTTCTATTGTCATTAAGGAAAGTCGCTTTAGATGTTGTAGTTGCTTGTACTGGGTTGTTGATCGAAATCAGGTTTTTGTAATTTAAATAAGCATTGATTTCGGCAATAACATCCTTCATGTCAATTACATTATCGCCATTGACATCTCCGCCTAATAACGAAGGCGTTTGATAGGAATGGATATCCTTGTAAGATCCTGACTGATAACCAAACTTACTTGAGCCAATTACAGGGGTATTTAGATATCCCTTAAAATGTCCCGGCATGGAAAGCTCAACGGAGTATGGCTTATCACTTACATCCATTATAACGGCGTAGGTACCTACCTGATTACCTGCATATTGAACAGTGTTATTCGTGGATGTAGGATTATCGGTTGTAAATGCTTTTCCATCTTGGTTGGTAACAGTAACCTTTGCACCTGAATCTGTCGTAATGCCTGTGAAAGCTCCACTAAGCGAATTCTGTTTGAAAGCTTCAGCAAACAAACCGCCTGTAATCATGGATACAGCTTGTCGCACATAAGGCACATTTGTTCCGAACGCCGGAACCTGGGTATCTGTACTGGACATAGTCAAGACTACATTTGGTACGAAGTAGCCTAGCGGCCCGGAAATCGGATCAGGGCTAGTATAGGTCACATCTGCTTCCAAAATGTTCATATTCTGATCAAGAGCGCCGGCAGCAGTGATTCCTGATATCGCAATATCCGTGGACTTACCGCCATTATGCGTATCTACATACGGCTGACCTACTGTCAGAACAACCGTCGTAGGGTCAATTCCTTTGCTGATTAAATAGTTTTTATATTCGTCTGAAAGTCTGATATTGCTAAATGTATACACATTACTATTAAGCGTAAATTTACCGCCTGTCATGCCAATGCCATTTTTTACAGCGATGGTGGCTTTGAATGGTTTATTGGAATCCACAACAGTCTTATCTTGATTCCCCGGACCTGCATCGACGCCTCCGGAAGATGTAAACGTTACATAAGGAGAGCCTTTTTTGATGAAATAATACTGTTGTGAGGTGGAATCCGTATCAGCTTCACCCGAATAGTCACTTGGATAGATCCAAAAATTACTGCCTTTTGAAGTGATGTCCTCCGGAGTAATACCAAAATGGAAACGGCCTTTCGCATCCGTTTTGAAGATTACAGTTGGCCAAGCACTATCTTGGTAACCCCAGACAGTGTTCAAGGCTTGATCTACAGGCACAGGTGTTTTAAGATCTTCAGGACTTGGTACCGAGGTTTCACCGTTATTTTTCATGATGTCGACGTTAGAATCATAAACGGTACCATAAAATCCTTTAATCTCTTGTCCAGATTGATAGCCTGTAGGGTCGATTTCATAAATCCCCGGCTTTGAATCGCTGTCCATGGCGATGGTAGGCGCTGTCGTGTCCACATACACCGTATCTTCTGCCTTGTAGTGTTTGCCAGCTGAGTCAGTAGCAATCATCTCAACGGAATAAGAACCTTCCGTGATAACAACAGGTTTTGTTGCAATTCCGGATTGATCCAGTGACCCGTTATATGGCTTTGTAAATGGAAGATATAAGCCTCCCTGAAGCATGACTAAAGGACCAAAAACGACACCCGGACCCGCCGCTCCGATATTCGCTACCTTTTGAATGACACCTAAATAATTACCATTCTTGTCTTTCAGTACAAGATACATGTTTTCCATTGCACTATTGACAGAGAAGGAATAGTATGAACCGCCGGATCCAGATGTATCTGGGTTCCAGTTCCCGGTATTGGAATAGGGAAGTGTAAACGCCTTAATGATTACATTCATATCGATTCCTTTTTCAGATACGGTAATCGTAAAGGGAATGCGATAAGACTCCGATGCGTCTGCGGCATTAACAAGATAAATATACCCTTCATAAGTACCATCAATAGCGTTTGAAGGAACCGTGATTATTGCTGTTGTTTTAACTGCACTGCCTCCGCCAACCGTAATGGATGTCACCGGTGTGCCGCCTGTGGAAAAATCGATCTTGACATCATTGCCGGTCCCCGAACCTACCGGATGCGAAAGAGCAAATTTTGTGGATATAAATTTCGTACTTAAGTTAAACGTTTTACTGCCGACACCAGTATTCGTTACGTTAAAATCTTTGGATGAAATCACATCATCAGAGCCGTTCGTTGCACCCTCTCCTCTGCCTTTAAAGCCAAAAAATAGGCTTCCTGTCAGATTATCCACTTGATGCAAAGTGGTTGAATCCGTAGGGGTATTATACGTATAGGCTTTATCCAAAACTTGAATTTTAACGTTTGCCTGAATGGCGCGAGCGGGATCAACACGTCCAGCACCGACCTGATACACGCTATAAGTCTTCGATTCTGTGTTAATATCCTTGGCTGTATTCATTAGAGCCGTCTTGACATCGGCTGGACTATAATCCGGATGAGCAGCCAGAACCAACGCGGCAATCCCTGCTACATGAGGCGTAGCCATGGACGTCCCGGACATTTGCATATACTGATACGAATAATCAGGCGTACCTGTGTCTTGCGGCTCATAAACGTCGTATGGGGCTGTTGACATAATGTCAACACCCGGAGCGACAACATCCGGCTTAATCGTCCAATCTTTCACGGGTCCAGTCGAGCTAAAGCTGGCCAATTCGTCCCCATTCTTCATGATCGGCGCATCCAGTGCAGCCGGGAACGTAACGGATGCATGATTCGGATCAAGTGCAATCGCATTCGAAAGCGCTTTCCCTTGGGCTTGTGTCAAGGAAACGGAATAAATATTATCCATACTGACGCCCAAGAAATTTGGAATATATCCTTGAGTATCGGCATCATCAACATTATCCCAGATAATCATACCTGCTGCGCCTGCGTTATGAGCATTTGCCATTTTGGTCTGCATATACTCACCGCCGCGTTTCACAAGGGCAATTTTACCGGTCATATCCATTCCGCTATAGTCTGCCGCAGTGCCTGCACCGACATCAACAATGGGAAATGTTTTTCCTTTGTAAGCGTCATCTTCTTGTTTGAAGTTTCTGCCGAATAAACGAGCCTGATAAGAAGCTGAGCCATTCGTGATGGTCATAACCGGAATGCTTTCCGGGATCGTACTTGCACCAACGGTAATTGCCAGCGGTGAAGTTCCCGGCGAACCTACAGTAGCTTGACCAGGACCCGCATTGCCTGCCGCAACCGCACACACAACACCTTCTATAGTAGCATTGTTAATGGCAATACTAGTTGGGTATAATGGGTCATTTATCGTTGCGCCAAGCGAAAGATTGATGACATCCATATGATCTTTGGCGGCTTGATCAATCCCATTTAATACCGCGTCTGACGTACCGCGTCCACCTGGACCTAACACACGGTACCCATAAAGATCAACATTCGGTGCTACACCGTTTGCGGAATATATATCATTATTATTTGTCGTATTTGCAGCAATGGTCCCCGAAACATGCGAACCATGTTCCGTGATATAATTCTTATAACTCGCAGGAGGCGGACCTGCAACCGCATCCGGATGCGACTTTGCAGCTACCCAATCCTTATAAGTGGTTTCCATCGGGTCATGGTCATCCACAAAAGTTACATTGCCGGATGCATCAACAGTATTATTGACAAAGTCATGTCCTTGATAACGTACACCATTTGCATCGTGTGTGACTTTGTATAAATCAGGATGATTATAATCGATCCCTGTATCCAAGACACCGACCTTAATTGCTTGACCTTGACGAGGACCTGATTGAATAATACCTGTATAGCCTGCGGCTTGAAGTTTATCAATGCCCAACCAAGTCAGCGCTGAAGTAGGCTTGCCGACAGAACTGCCTGTATTTTCAGTGGATACTGAGCTTCCTTGTTCAGGTACTTGGTATTGGACTACGGACCAAACGGAGGCAACTTCCGGATTATTTGCAAGTGTTTCAACTTGATTTGGAGGGAGAGATAAAGCTACTCCGTTAAACGCCTCTGAAAATTCTCTAGTAATTCTCATACTCGTGTTGACCGTTTTTCCGCCAACGATGGATTTTGCAGGCTGCGTACTCACAAAGCTTTTAAATTTGGCATGTGAATCTTCCACCTTTTTTTGCGCTTCAGCATAATCATTGGTGAATGCCGTGCTGTATACCGCAGCACCGCCATTCGCCATTGATTGCTTAATGATTTGGATCTTGGCCGGATCCACATTAAATTGAACGATAACACTAATAGGTTGGGAGCTGCGCAAATCCTTTGGATTCACATGGATTTTTTGCGTGTTTTCTGCTCCAGTAAGCTTATTAATGTTTGCTTTTTGCTCAGGAGTAAGACCGTCAAGAATACGTTTTACTTCATCTGCATTAAAAGTTCCACTTGATAAACTTTGCTGACTTGGGTTAGTAGCAGCGTGTGCGATTGTTAAAGTTTGAGGCAGTGCAACGTTTAACAGCATTCCACTTAACGCAAAGATCGATAACATTCTCTTTGTTTGCTTCATTCTCCTACTCATACTTTCCCTCCTATTAAAATATAAAAATAGTTACTTATCAAAACCTAAAACGATAGTTCAAGGTTTAATAAGTTATGTAAAAAGAAGCTTTTTACCAAAATCATATTTTGTGAGGTATCCTTATGAACGAATAAAAAAATCAAATCCACCCTACTTGTTACATTTGCGTTGAAAACCACGAAGTTAAAAAACAGAATTATCTGACAATGGTCAATTAATCCCAACAAAAACCATATGAATCTAGGCGCATCGCTTGATACTCATGCACGATGTATCGAAAAAAAGACCAAGAGAGAATAAGAGCGTAAGCCATTAGGCTATCGCACAATTATTCCTCTTGGCCTTGTTCGGCATGTATCCGTTCAACTACCAAAAGCACATATTAAGATTCATCGGGAAGAACGATGTCTCCCTGTTCAATCAGCGTTTCTACATCCATGTTAAAAATCAAGGTGTAATGCGGATTACGATGTCCATACAACGTTTCAAGTTTTATGTCTTTAACCCGTAGCCCCGGATGTATTTGACTCGCCTCGTCATTGAGGAATTCAAAAGCTGACGGAAAGATTTCCTCTGCGAAGAACGTATGCATCAGGTTTCTAGCATGAAGAAAATCAAAGTACCGTAACTCCAGCACCGTAAAATTGACATTGAAGTTAAAAAACAACGTATCCCTTTCCAGGCGGCATCTAACGTCAATTGGACCTTTGCCTATTAACTTTTTGCGAAGGAGAATCAATTGATTCTTGAAGTACTGAACGACATCCTCTTTACTATGAGCCATTCGAACCATCACCTACCTACAAATGTGTAACCTTCGCTCCTTCCTTCAGTAATTCAAGCTTGCTCGATTTTACGCTAGTCTTTTCAACATTTTTCGTCGTATCATGCAACTCACCATTCTACTCTACTTGAATTCAAAGCAAGTGGAAGCGATTCCAAACTGCAGTATGCGACATGATTCGAAAAAAAGACTAACAATTTCGAAAATATAGTTTTATAGATTTCACTTTATACGATTCTTGTGCAATATTCAATAGGGCCAATAACCCAAATAAAGTCATTAGCATCTTAAAATTACACCCTAGATCTACTTTGCCAATTCATAAATCGCCTGAGCATACAACGCCATTCCCCGCACTAGATCATCAATTTCCGCATATTCATCTTTATGATGAGCTGTCATTTCTTTGCCGGGAAAAACCGCGCCGAATGCAACGCCGTTTTTCATAACACGAGCGTATGTCGCACCGCCTGATGACAGTAGCTCAGCCTTCTGTCCAGTCTGTTCCTCGTAAACACGTTGCAACTTCCGAATCACCTCATGCTCCTTTGGAACAAAATGGCCACCCTTTCCACGCACCGAGCTCATTTCCCAGCCTAGACTTTTTACATACTTTTCTAGCTTTGCCACCTGATCATCATACGGTACAGTCGCCGGATTGCGGATATTTAGCTTCACCTCAGCGCCCGTAACCTCATTGTACTGAAGAGCGCCTGCATTTACGGTCAGTTTGCCGGTAGCCTCATCTTCACAAGCCAATCCTAATCGTTCTCCGTAAAAGTCCTCATCCAGAACATCAGCAAGCAGCTGCATGAATGCGCTCCCTTTTCCAACAATAGGGAATTTTCGTAAAAATCGGGCTAACAGCAGTCCTGCGTTGATGCCTTCATAAGGCTCCTTCGCATGGGCCGCCTTTCCTTCCAGATGGAGTGTAACTGAATTATTTTCACTAGTTGCCTGCCCCTTTAAGTTATGGACACTGAGAAAATGTGAAAAATCGTTCAGCATTGACTCCACAGCAGAGTTATCAGCGGCTATTGGACGCTCAAGGGTTGCCGTTGCATAATCGGGAACCATATTGATACCGTCCCCGGCTGCAAAATGGTGCAAGATCCATTCTTTTGACTTACGGGTTTCATTTGCATTTAAATGATCAGGCAATACTAATGTTGGACTGATTTGCCCTTTTTCCGCATGGACAATAGGAAATTCCGCATCAGGAGCAAAACCGATCTCAGGCAACTTCTCCAGCTCAGCATAGCGCTTCATGCACAGCCAGCCGCTTTCTTCATCGGTTCCGACAATTAGACGCACTCGCTTTGATAACTGCAGCCCCGAATCCCGTACTAATTTCAGAGCATAATAAGCGGCTAATGCTGGGCCTTTGTCATCAATCGCTCCTCTTGCGTAGATCCGTCCATTACGGACGTCGGGAGAAAATGGAGGCGTTGTCCACCCATCTCCAGCAGGTACAACGTCGACATGAACGAGTACACCGACCTCATCGTTTCCTTCGCCCATTTCAATATACCCAGCGTAGCCTTCAAGATTTTTTACCTTGAAACCGTCGTTCTCCGCTTTATCCAACATACAGGACAGAGCTTCGGCTACCCCGATTCCGAATGGTTTTCCCTCGCTAGCGCTGGTCATGTCTTCAATGCTGTTAATGGACAGAAACTTTGTTAATTGCTCGACATATTCGCCCTTAAGCAGCTCTGTTTGCTTTTTCCAATCAATAGCCATATTGCTCCCCCGCTTTGCTTAGATGACTATACTACTTCTTAGAAATTTGTACCCATTTGAGTTCGAGATAACCTACTGGGTGGTTTACATATCCGGTAACTTTCGGCTTAGCTGCATAAATTGTTTTAGGGAAATGAATTGGTACAAGCGGCATATCGTCCATAAACATCTTTTCAGCATCGTGCATCAACTTGAAACGTGTTTTTTCATCAGCTGTATTGCGAATTTTCGTGACCAAAGCGTCATATTCTTTGTTGCTGTAGTTGATTCTATTACCAGGATGATCAGTTTGGAAAAGCTCTAAATAGTTAAGCGGATCTCCATAGTCAGCAGGGATTGTCGAACGGGAGAACTGCAGCTTACGAGCCCGTTGATCTGCCAAAAATACTTTCCATTCTTTATTTTCCAGCTTGATTTCAACGCCTAAGTTTTTCTTGTACATTTCCTGCATCGCCTGTGCAATAGCCTTATGTGAGTCATCGGTGTTATAGGTTAGCGTTACCGTAGGAAGTGTAGTATATTTTTCTTCTTCCATTCCTTTTTTCAGAAGCTTCTTTGCTTCTTCAATATCGTTATCTTTAAAGAAATTGCCGCCAACTTCGCGGAAATCTTTTCCATCCGGCTCTAGCAATCCAAAAGGTATATGCGCCAAAGCTGGAGTTTGCTTACCTTGCGCAACATGCTCGATCAACGTTTTACGATCGATTGCCATAGCAAATGCCTTACGGATGTTAGCATTTTGGAATGGCTCCATTTTGAAGTTCATTCGATAGTAATAGACCGCTGCTTGCGGATCTGCTTTTGCTTCCCCAGAATCGAGCAACTGCTTCCTCAAATCGTTCGGTACACTTTTAATGTAATCCAGTTGATCTGTTTTAAACATCTGATACGCCGTGTTGGTGTCGTTAACGATTGACCAGTTAATACCGGCTATTTTAACGGAATCCTTGTCCCAATACATATCATTTTTGACTGCTTTCAACGAACGGTCATGTGTCCACTCGGTAAGCTTGAATGGTCCATTGCTCAGAATAGTAGCTGCTTCAGCGGACCACTTGTCATTCTTCTCTACAGATGCCTTATGGACTGGGAAAAATGCCGGCGATGTGATGATGTTCAAGAAAAATCCTGTAGGCGCTGCCAACTTCACTTCAAACGTCTTTGCGTCTTTAGCTTTCACTTGCACATCTTCTACTTTTCCTTTGCCTGAGTTGAATGCTTCTGCCCCTTCGATATAGTTAGCCAAGAAGGAAGAAGGGAATGCATTTTTCGGATCTAGCAGTCTTTTCCAAGCAAATTCGAATTCAGACGCGGTAACTGGATCACCATTGGACCACTTCGCGTCGCGCAACTTGAACGTATAGGTTTTGCCGTCTGCACTAATATCCACTTTTTCAGCTATAGCAGGCTGTAGCTTGTGGTCCTTATCTTGACGATAAAGCCCTTCCATAATATTGTTCAAAATATCATAAGAAGTGCTGTCGAACCCTTTCGGCGGATCAAGTGATGGCGGCTCAGAGCTTGAATTGATTCGCAAAATCGCCGATGTGTCAATTGCACTTTTAGTGTCCTTGTCAGCACCTGTTGAATTGGTGCTAGCAGGGCTTTTGCTACAACCTGCCAAGATGCCTGAAACCAGTACGGCAATAGCCATAAATGCTGTAATTTTTTTCTTCACTTCTAACTCCCCCTTAAATAAATTAATTATATAAATGGCACGCCGCCCAATGGGCAGGGCGTACCTCTTTCCACACAGGCACTACTTCTCTGCATTCTGGCATCGCTTTCGGACAGCGAGTTTGGAATGGACAACCTGACGGAACATTCATCGGATTCGGCACTTCACCCCGAAGCAGAACTCGTTCTCGCTTTTTGGAAGCATTAGGCTCTTGAACCGGGATCGAGCTTAATAACGCCTGTGTATAAGGGTGAAGCGGTTCCTCATACAGATCGTCGCTGGAAGCTAGCTCAACCATTCGCCCTAAATACATAACTCCAACACGGTCGCTCATATGTTTAACCATTGCCAGGTCGTGCGCTATAAACAAATAAGTTAACTGACGTTCCTGCTGAAGCTGTCGCATCAGATTCACCACTTGTGCCTGAATAGAGACATCTAATGCTGAGATCGGTTCGTCGGCAATAATCATTTCCGGTTCCACAGCCAACGCTCTAGCAATACCTATGCGCTGCCTTTGCCCGCCACTGAACTCATGCGGAAACCGCGCTGCGTGATCACTATTCAATCCAACTGTATGGAGCAGACGATGTACAATCTCGTCAATCTCCTTACCTGATGCTAGTTTGCGAGCTTTAATTCCTTCTGCAATAATGTCGCGAACCGTTTTTCTAGGACTTAAAGAAGCGTAAGGGTCCTGAAAAATCATTTGTAGACCGCGGCGGAACTCCTTTTCCTCTTTCCCCTTCAAGTCATGGACATTTTTCCCATTAAAAAGAACTTCCCCTTCTGTAGGATCGTAGAGTCTGATAATAGTCCTGCCTGTGGTCGATTTCCCGCATCCTGATTCGCCGACTAGCCCTAACGTCTCGCCTTTATACACATCAAAGGTAACTCCATCGATCGCTTTTAAAATGGAGTTGCCCCCGACCCGAAAATGTTTTTTTAGCTGTTTGACCTCAAGCAGTTTTTTCCGCTGCACGATTCGCATCCTCCTCTATCAGCTCGGCGAACCGATCCACTTTAACCGCTCTCTCGTCTAGCAACCAGCATGCCGCATAATGATTCCCGTTAACTTGAGTCGACTCTGGTTGGTGTTCTTTACAAACTTCCATTGCATAGCGGCACCGTTTGGCAAAAGCGCACCCTTTAGGCGGCGAAAACAGATCTGGAGGAGTACCTTGAATTGGTATAAGCTCCTGAGTTCGATCAACATCAAGTTTAGGTATAGATTGGAGAAGCCCCCATGTATATGGATGCTGCGGATTGTAGAAAATGTCCTCTACACTCCCACTTTCTACCACTTTGCCTGCGTACATGACAACCACTCGCTGCGCAATCTCGGCAACTACTCCGAGATCGTGTGTAATAATCAAAATAGCGGTACCGAACTGCTGTTGCAAATCTTCCATCAGATCCAGAATCTGAGCCTGAATCGTAACATCCAGCGCCGTAACCGGCTCATCCGCGATCAATAACGCCGGGCGGCAAGCAATGGCAAGAGCGATCATGACCCGCTGCCTCATGCCCCCACTATATTCATGCGGATACTGCTTCCAACGCGCTTCTGGATTCGGGATACCAACTAAACTAAGTAAATGAATGGCTTCTTTTTTAGCTTCTTCCGCACTAATTTTACGATGTTCAGTCAACATTTCGGCAATTTGTTTGCCTACTGTCATCGTCGGATTCAAGGATGTCATTGGATCTTGAAAAATCATACCCATTTGTGAGCCTCTTATGGAGTACATATCCTTTTCATCAAGGGAAGTAATCTCTTTGCCTTGAAACAGAATACTTCCGCCTTTGAATGATCCGGGCGGCTGCGGAATAAGCCTCATAATCGACTTGGCCGTTACGCTCTTTCCACAACCAGATTCTCCAACGATGGCCACAGTTTCTCCTTCATTGACATGAAAGCTAACTCCTCGAACCGCCTGTACATCGCCGCCATAAGTACGAAATGAAACTTGCAGATCCGTTATTTCCAACAGTTTGTTCTGATTCATATGATGTTACCTCCGCAATCTCGGATCCAACGCATCGCGCAAGCCATCCCCTAATAAATTAAAGGAAAGCATCGTGATGGAGATTAAGAAACCTGGGAAAAACAGTCGCCACCAATGTCCGGACAATATAGTTCCGAGAGCATCATTCGCCATCACTCCCCAGCTAGCTTCAGGTGCTTGTACTCCAAGTCCAAGAAAACTAAGAAATGCTT
This sequence comes from Paenibacillus sp. yr247, assembly GCF_900103825.1. GTDB lineage: Bacteria > Bacillota > Bacilli > Paenibacillales > NBRC-103111 > Paenibacillus_E. The sequence goes on along the minus strand of NZ_FNIF01000039.1, from coordinate 4,570 downwards.
CAGCAAAAATGGCGGCTGGTACTGTCAATGTCATTTGTACAATAACGGCTCCCATCGTGTTCGGCAGCATGTGTCCAAAAATAATTGTAGGAACGCTTGATCCCAACGTACGGGCAGCTAACACGTATTCCTGGTTTCTCATCTGCATAACTTGTCCCCGCACTAGCCGGGCCATTCCAATCCAGCCTGTAGCTGACAGTGCTACGATAATTGTAGTCAAACCAGGGGACATAACAACCAGCAGCAGAATGACCAATAGCAAGTGAGGAAGACCGTAAAGTACATCAATGATCCGCATCATCACAATATCCGTACGTCCGCCCTTGTATCCTGAAATTCCGCCGTACGTAATCCCGATAATAAAGTCAATCAGAGCCGCCATGACCGCTATAAACAACGAAATACGCGCCCCATGCCAAGTTCTTGCGAACATATCTCTTCCTAGATCGTCCGTTCCAAACCAATGCTCCGCAGATGGAGGCAGGTTTTTCATTATCAACTCTTCATCCGAATAACTGTAAGGAACTAATGAAGGGCCGATAATCCCCATCACAACGAGAAACAAAATAACACCCAACCCAATCATTGCAACTTTGTTTTTTCTTAACCGATACCAAGCGTCTTTCCAAAAGCTTATTTTCGGCCGGACAACAGCTTCATCAAATTCCGTTTCTTTCGGCATTGATATAAACAATTCATTAGATACCTGCATCAAGCAGCCTCCTTGCCATGCAATTTGATGCGAGGATCAATAAGCACATATAGGATATCAACTATGAAAATTGAAATTACTAGAATCATGCTATAAAAAATCGTCGTGCCCAAGATAACCGGATAATCGCGGTTAGTAATACTATCAACGAAAAATTTACCCATGCCGGGTATCGCAAATATTCGTTCAATTACAAAGCTGCCCGTAACAATACCGGCAAATAGCGGTCCGGAGATTGTAACCACTGGAAAAATCGAATTGCGAATGGCATGTCGGATAACAACTTTTAACTTGTTTAATCCTTTTGATTTTGCCGTCTGAATAAATTCTTGATTCAATACTTCCAACATGGAAGATCTCATTAAACGCGCAATAATAGCCATCGGGCCGAATGACAATGCAACTGTCGGTAAAATTGTATGCTGCCATGTATCCCAAGTGGCAACTGGTAATATCCCCCATTTTACAGCAAAATATTTTACCAATATTGTCGCCATAATAAAACTCGGAATAGATATCCCTATAACTGCTAAGATCATAGAGATATAGTCCGGTAATTTGTTATGCCATAATGCAGCGATGATCCCTAATGTAATGCCTGCCACTAAAGCGATCGAGAACGCTCCTAGACCAAGCTGGGCTGAAATAGGAAAACCTTCTGCTATCATATCGTTGATAGAACGCATTGGCGAATTGATAGAAGGTCCAAAATCAAAGCTTAACAAAGACTTCAAGTAAATTACATATTGGATCATGATAGGTTTATCTAAGTTGTAATGCTTCATCATATTTTCCCGCACAACTTCTGAAGTGATCCGCTCCCCATCAAACGGGTCACCCGGAATCGCATGCATCAGAAAAAAAGTCAACGTGATAATCACCCATAAAGTTAAGACCATGGTGAAAATCCGATTTGCAATGTAACGTACCATCTGTGCCGCTCCTTATTCCAATATTACACCACTACGTCCGAGATCTTGTTAAGGAGGAACTCAGCTTGAATACTGCCGACTACTTTCCCTTTCATACTTTTCACTTCTGGATTTGTATATGTTTTCAATAGTTCTAGAGCTCCATCTGTGCCAATCCCTAGTTGACGCAATACTTCGTTCATGACGGCGTAAACAGCTCTGGCTCCTCCGTCTTCGATCTTAATGGCAATTCCTAATCCGGTCTTGCGATCACCGATACAATATACAGCTTCCGCCCCTGCTTTACCGACGATCCTTCCTTTAAAAGCGTTCATCAAATCCGTGCAATAGCGATTGTTACCCGCCACCATTTCTGGAAACGCTACCATCGCATCCGCAATTTGCTGAACCGCTTGTTGCCTTACAGGATTTTTAATAGAAGCAGGAGTAGCGAATCTTGCAAATGCCAACGCTAAGTTGGCTAGAGGGACTCTATGAACAGGAACGCCACACCCGTCAATTCCCATATGTATGTTTTCTTTCGGATAGCTTGTCAGATCGGATACCGCATCCAGAATGCGCTGCTGGACTGGATGATCAGGTAAATAATATGTATTCGGATCTTCGCCCATATGTACAGCCGTCGCCACCATGCCAGAATGCTTGCCAGAACAATTGCTGTAAATAGGTGTAAGCTCACGTCCTTCACGGATCAATTGTTTATAGCTCTCTTCGTCTCTTGGTACATGGGTTCCGCATTCGAGAACGCTTTCATTTTGACCGCTGCGTTGCAGAATGGCTGAAGCACGAGATCGATGACGTTCTTCACCGCTATGAGATGCACAGCAAAGAGACAAATCTGCTGGTTCAAAATTGAATCTATCCGCTGTTCCTGTCTCCACAACAGGAATGGCCTGAATTGGTTTCATTGATGATCGGGCATAGGTTAGCCGATGAGGATCTCCATATGCATAGATAAGACGTCCATCTGCGTCTACAACAGCGACATGACCAAGATGTATGCTTTCAACGACGTCACCACGGTAAACTTTTGTCGTTATATTCATCTTATTTAGACTCCTTTTAGTTTTCTCCATTATACCTCACCATTAATTACTTGGAATGTTTCCGCTTTTGGTAAGCGTCGTTATACTATAAAGCGGATATGATGGATGCTAGGGTTTCAATATAGTTCAGCAGATCTTCAACTGCTCCTGAATCTAAACCGTAATAACTCATGTCATTTTCTTCGCGTAGGGTTTTTATCTATTCTTCCGTCATGGTCATTCCTCTCTGATGTGTCAAAAAAAAGGCCAAGAGGGAATAAGAGCGTAAGCCATTAGGCTATCGCGCAATTATTCCTCTTGGCCTTGTTCGGCATGTATCCGTCCAACTACCAAAAGCACATATTAAGATTCATCGGGAAGAACGATGTCTCCCTGTTCAATCAGCATTTCTACATCCATGTTAAAAATCAAGGTGTAATGCGGATTACGATGTCCATACGACGTTTCAAGTTTTATATTTTTAACCCGCAGCCCCATATGTATTTGACTCGCCTCGCCATTGAGGAATTCAAAAGCTGACGGAAAGATTTCCTCTGCGAAGAACGTATACATCAGGTTTTTAGCATGAAAAAAATCAAAGTACCGTAACTCCAGCACCGTAAAATTGACATTGAAGTTAAAAAACAACGTATCCCTTTCCAGGCGGCATCTAACGTCAATCGGACCTTTGCCTATTAACTTTTTGCGAAGGAGAATCAATTGATTCTTGAAGTACTGAACGACATCCTCTTTACTATGAGCCTTCGAACCATCACCTACCCTTTGGGGGAAGTCAAGAACGTGATTGTGAAGGAGTCTTGCGATCAACAAATGCTATGAAAGCTATGTATCTATGAATGAAGTATATTTTTTCTAAAGTGTATGTGGCCCTCCTTCCTTCAGCGATTCAAGCTTGCTCGATTTTACGCTTGTCTTTTCAACATTTTTCGTCGTTACGCAACTCACCATTCTACTCTACTTGAATTCAAAGCATGTGGAAGCCGTTCCAAATTGCAGTATGCGACATGATTCGAAAAAAAAGACTAACAATTTCAAAAATACAGCTTTATTAGATTTTACTTTATACGATTCTTGTACAATATTCAATAGATTTTTTTTTACAAGAAGCATAGGCAGCATCGCCGATCGCGCTCAAATTGGCGGCGGCGCGGAATGTTTCCTTATGGCGGCGTGCTGCTTAGCGGGATTACATTGTTCCTAATGCCATTCACAACCTTCATCCGCCCTCTCGGCCTTATTAATGGCGCTCGAAGGCTTCGAACTGAAAAAATGAAAGACCATTTGACGATAATTTGCGGATTACGGTTTCAACCGTCCCCATGCCCTGGAATATGCCGTAAGAGCCCTTCGCTGCCTTCTTTAAGTATTATTCCCCTGTTATGGACATGACGGAATTTTTGAAGTCCATGCGGATGATTCGGATTATGCCGACAAGAGCCCTCTTGCGATTAGGGCGGAATGCAAGCGTATGGGGGAGTGTTAGTCGAAAAAAATGTTTTTGAAGTACAAGAAACCAGCAAACTCAAGAGTCTCAAGAGGAGGCCACTGAAAAAGTCCAGCAAAGGTACAGATTTCCTCAATTTTTTGAGGAGGCTGTACCTTTTTTTCTGTATAATTAAGGTATTATACTTAGCGGGTGATTACGATGATCAAAAACCAACAGTCGATGATTTTAAGTCCATATATGGAGATTTACAACTTAGTTGTTCCCAAGGATAATTTACTGAGACAGATTGAAGAACTCGTTGACTTCTCGTTTGTATACGATGAACTGAAGAGAAATTATTGTTTGGATAACGGTCGAAACGCTATCGACCCTATTCGTATGTTTAAGTATTTATTACTAAAATCTATCTTCGATTTATCCGACGTTGACGTCG
>NZ_FNIF01000038.1 GCF_900103825.1 Paenibacillus sp. yr247 | reverse complement strand
GGGGCTGACGTTAAATGGGATGCTGATAAAAGGGAGATAAGCATAACAGCAAAAGGTTTTGACCCAAATCAAGCAAATGTTCCTCCTGCAAAATACTTTGATGTTAAATTAAATGTCACTAGTGGGCCAATGACGATGGATATCTCTAGAGTAACTTTAGATCCCGCTTACAAAGAGTACTCCTTCTCGAGCCCAATTAAAGCATTAATATTCGATGTGAAAACGGAAAACACTTCTAACGACACTCTAAATTGGCATGTGACGCAAGGGAAGATTATAACAAATACAAAAGAACAAGTGGAAGGATACTTACACTCGCAAGAAGTAGGCGGAGAGTTTATTGGGAAAGTTGTCAAAAATGGAAAAATCGTTTTTGAAATAAAAGGGGATTTATCAGCGATCACCAGCTTGAACTATGTCGTAAGCGGTCCTTCAGATAAAAGTTTCAAAAGAGTTGGAGAAGACAAAACTACAGAAATTATTTTGAAATAAAAAAATCCCCCTCTAGCCAAATTCGGCCAGTGGGGGATTCGTCGTTTACTTCTCCGGTGAAAAATATTGGCTTGTCTTCTGCGGTGTCAATTGTCAGCGCATCTTATGACTTTATTACCTCTAGTGGAGAAATATTGCTTGGAAGAGGTAAAATAAATGACATTAAAAATAGCCTACAGCTTACATTTTCACTATCATAAATACGAATTTTATTTCCCTTTAATCTGAGATACAATAGTCAATTTCTAAGCGCATAATCATCTGGTAAATAAAAGAGAGCCGTTTCATATTCACCTTTAACAATGCAACAATCTACTTACGAGGCGGGGTTCACAGGGCATATCGGATTAGAGTATTTCCCGTTAGAGGTACCGTGTGAAGGGCTGAAGCACCTTATAAAATGACAAGTCTACATAAGTTTATCCCTAGTGACACCCTCTATTTTTCTTTATAATGAGAAGATATAGGCGATTACATCAGGGGGGATTCTATGATTACACATCGATTGATTCATGGCTGGGAGTATATTCAAGGCTCCTTAGGCGGGGTTTGGGAAGTATGGCGAAAAGATAAATTAAACAATCACTATAACTTATCTTGGCTGGGCGTCGAGTTGCCGCATTGCTTTAATGCACTGGATGCCATGGACCCCGATAGGCCTTATTATCAAGGGCCAGGATGGTATAGAACATTACTATCCATCCATAATCCGTATCCAAACGGTAGAACCCTGCTTCATTTCGAAGGGGCTGGGCAGCACACGGAAGTATATGTTTTTGGAGATCGCATTGGCGAGCATCAAGGTGGCTATGATGAGTTCACGATAGATATCACGGACCGGCTAACTGAGGGGAACTTTCCTGAGTACTACGGCAGCAAAGTACCCATTGCTATACGTTGTGATAACACGAGAAATTTGGAAGCGATTCCATCTGATGTTAGTGATTTTAATCTATACGGTGGTCTCTACAGATACCTAAATCTGGTTTATGTACCTGCACTTTCGATAGAAACGGTACATGTGATAACCGATGTTTCAGCGGATCGAGCTGAGGCAGCTGTTCATGTGAAGCTGTACAATCCTGAGAAGGACAAACGTCAAATCAGCTTGCGACTGCAAGTCTGGGACGAATCGGAGCAAGAGGTATTTGCCGATGTGATTGTGAAGGAAAATTGGGCCGACACTGAAGTCATTGCTCAGTTTCCGGTGGAAAATGCGAAGCTTTGGAGCCCTGATACACCTCATTTATATACCTGCAAGGTAACGCTGCAATTAGAGACATTAGAAACAATTGAGACAACGCTTACCGTAAGGTTTGGTCTTCGCTATTTCGACTTCATAGAAAAGGGACCCTTTCATCTCAATGGACAAAGATTGCTGCTCCGAGGGACACACCGACACGAAGATCATGCCGGTGTTGGCGCAGCCATGACGGAGGAGATGATTCGCGAGGAAATGAGGCTCATCAAGGAGATGGGCGCGAATTTCATTCGCTTAGGGCACTATCAGCAATCGCGGATCGTGCTGGATCAATGTGACGAGCTCGGACTGCTCGTTTGGGAAGAAATCCCTTGGTGCCGCGGCGGCCTAGGAGGCACCAGCTACCGTCAGCAGTGCAAAGATATGCTGACGGCCATGATTGAGCAGCACCGCAATCACCCCTCGATTATTTTGTGGGGACTCGGCAATGAGAACGATTGGGAAGCTGATTTTAATCATTTTGATGAGCAAGAAATTCGAGATTTCATGCATGAACTGCATCAGCTGTCACATGAGCTGGATGATACAAGATTGACTGCTATAAGGCGTTGTGATTTCTGCCGCGACATTATAGATGTGTATTCGCCTTCGATTTGGGCGGGGTGGTACAGAGCTGCAGTCTGGGGTGAATCATGTCATTGCTGTAGCTAAAGGTGAAGGTAACAGCGTAGTACAAGACGATACGACGTTCCATTATCAAACCGAATCATGGGGAGCACCTGCGTTCCTACGGTTAACTTCCCATATAAGCCCTGACGCAAGTGTATATGTGGAAGTGCTCGCTTATGATAAATGGGGTGTTTTTTGCCAGGATGCCGCTACCTTGGTCCACTTTGGACTAGCTGGCACGGGGAAGCTTCTTGATAACCTAGGTACGGTGAGAGGGGCAAGAACACTAGAGTTAGCGAATGGGCGTGCCCGTATTTACGTTGATCCGCGAGGTGGAACGTCAATCGTCTCCGTTCATGCAGAAGGATTGGATACAACATTCGTGAAAGTCAGCAGTTTGAATGAACAGACAACCGACAAGGAGTGAATTGGAATGGATCTAGTGAACCTCTGGCCAACATTGCAGAAAAAAGTTGACACGATGATTGAGCAGATTGGAAGTAAATCTCCACATGTGGACATAGAGGGCGTCTATGACGATATCCGTTTGGACTGGTGGACCTCCGGCTTTTGGCCGGGCATTTTATGGATCATGTACGACATGACCAAGGAAGAGAAGTATCGTCAGCAGGCATGGGATTGGGATTTAAAAATTGAAGCCTGCTTCCAAAAGGAAAATAACTTTCATCATGATGTCGGCTTTCAATTTCTGCCTACTGCGGTAGCGAAATATATCATGACTGGCGATATGGATGGACGAAGAAGAGGACTGCAGGCCGCGAATTTCCTCGCAGGTCGCTTCAATCAGGCAGGACGTTTCTTGCGTGCATGGAATCAAGATAAGCATGGCTGGGCAATCATTGATTCTAGTATGAATCTTTCCATACTCTTATGGGCGTCTGAGGAGCTCGGTGACTCGCGATTCAAACAGGTCGCCATGTCTCATGCGGATACTGTACTGGAACATTTCATTCGGGACGACGGGTCCGTTTGTCATATTGTTAGCTTTGACCCTGACACCGGTGCTTATATCGAAGCGTTAGGCGGGCAAGGTTTCTCTCCGACTTCTTCATGGAGCAGAGGACAATCTTGGGCATTGCATGGGCTGGCCAATGTGTATCGTTACACGAAGGAGTCGAGGTATTTGGAAGCGGCGAAGCGGGTAGCCCATTATTTTATGGCGAATACGATAGTTGATCCGATTCCTTTGTGGGATTTCCGCACGGGAGATGCCGATCTGGAGCTCAAAGATACTTCAGCCGCTGCTTGCGCTGCTTCTGGACTTCTGGAAATTGCCGATCTTGTCCCTAGTGAAGAAGCCAATCTGTATCGTAACCAAGCGATGCGAATTATGGATGCGTTGACTCGAGATTATGCGGATCTGGATGGATCACGAGAGTCGATTCTGAGAGAAGGAACGGGGAATAAGCCTGCCGGTCAAAATGTGAATGTGGGACTTATTTATGGAGACTACTACTATATCGAAACAGCTGCTAAATTGATGAATTGGTCTAATCGGATATTTTAATTCTAGTTGAAAAAAGTGCTTGTGTGACTTCACACAAGCACTTTTTCTATCGTTAGGGGACGAAGCGCATGGCTTTCGTCCACATGCACGAAGGCGTCGTACCGCCGGGCCATCACCGAGGGAACATAGTTCCCGCGTTCATAAGTGGGGCGGTACACGACACCGATGGCACGATGCTTCAGCACCTCGTGCCCGAGAATTGGATCCTCCTTGCGCAGCAGGAGAATCTGGTCGTGCGCGCCCGCGCGATGCATGAGCTCCTCCCAGCTGCCCGGCTGGGCAGGTGGCACTTGCATCGCCGCCATCGGCGCGCCCCAGGATTTCGCGGCAATCACCGTGCCGCGATAAGTGCCGAAGCCGATGGCGAACACATCGGCTTCGCCGTGCGCTTCGCGCACGAGCTGGCCGACGTTGACCATGCCGTCGGCCTCCATATCTGTTGCACGCGCATCGCCGATGTGCGTGTTATGCTCCCAGACGATGACCTTGGCGTCTGGGCCGTGGTAGTCGGCGAGGCGGCGCAGCGCCTCGACCATGTGCCGGTCGCGGACATTCCACGATTCCGCGTCGTGGCGTACCATCGTGCGGTAGTAATCCTCCGCGTTAACGGCAACAAGCGCGTTCAATTCCGCGCTAAGGGCCGCTTCGCTGTCTTCTTCGTACCGCACGCGTTTCGCGTGAAGCTCCTTAAGCAGCTTCACGACATCATCCTTACAGCTTTCGCCGTAGAAAGCAGCGGAAACACCGTAGTTTTGCCCCTCCTTCTCGTACGAGTCGAAGCACTCAAAGGCTTCACGCGCTAAGGCTAACTGCTCGGGCGTACCTTTTTCCTGCAAATAGCGTTCGATTTCATCTAATGATTCCCATAAACTATAGACATCCAGCCCGTAAAAACCGACTCGCTGCTCCATCGGCCTATCCGCATTGTGCTGATTCAGCCACTCCACCAACTCCCCAACCTCTTCATTTGCCCACATCCAAGTCGGCCAGCGATTAAATGTTTCCATTAGATTACGGGCGTTTGGTTTCGCATCTTTGTACTGCTTCACATAGCGGTTGACCTCATAGCAGGACGGCCAGTCACCCTCAACCGCAATAAAGGAAAATCCTTTCGTTTCAATTAATTTACGGCTTAATTCCATGCGCAGCTTATAAAATTCCGATGTCCCATGCGTGGCCTCCCCGAGTAAGACATACTTCTTATCTCCAATCGCATCGATCAACACATCCAAATCTTCCGCGGTGTTCAGATGCACAGCCTGCTTCTTGATTTGTTCCACAATGGCTTCTTCAACATTCACCTGTTTAACTCCTATTCCTAATGATTTTCATCCGTAGTATGTACAAAAAAACACATAAAAAAGCGATTCGAATGGAATCGCTTTTTTGTAACACAATTGGAACATTTCTGTTACAATCCTCTAACATAGAAGGGGTATTATAATAAACAAGACCCCCTTTTTTAATATAAACTTTGGACCCAGCCCCGTTGGCTAGGTCCCTTTTTTTGTTTGAGGGTTGAAACCCTCATCATGATGTGTAAGATTACTGAATTGAGGATATGATAAATATTACATATTTTTGAAAATAATAGGAGGGTGTGAGTGTCATGTTCATGTATCCTATTGTGGTTGCATTTGTCTCCATGATTGCCGCTTGGAAGTGGGGCGATTGGATGCATTGGCGTAAGTATCTGCCTACAATCCAATACTTCATTCTCGGCGATATGCTTTATAACTTGCTTACGTGGGACTTTTCATTATGGTTGTATCCACACCCACCCAATTTACTGCCGAACCATTTGACAAATAGCTTATTTATTATGTTTACAATTTATCCAAGTACAATGCTGATTTTCTTATATCGCTATCCGCAAAAAAATATCATTAAACAGATTTTGTATATTCTGATATGGATTGTATTGTGGTTATTAGAAGAATTTATTATGATTTCAAATGGACTATGCGTATATAGCAATGGATGGACTTATACATGGTCAGTTTTCTTTGCATCCGTTATGATTCCTATGCTTTTACTACATTATAAACGACCAATGTGGGCGTACATCCTATCTGTGCCTATAACTGTATTTCTTCTTCTGTGGTTTCATGTGCCTGTTCTCAATGCCAAATAAAGCATATCAAAGATTAATGGGGACAAACCTCTTAAGCCGCTGCATTGATGCGCGGTTTTTTGTCTTATTAAAGATAGCTTTTATTTTAAGTTCATTTTCATATTCACTTACTTTGGTTGCTCCGGCAGCCAATGGGAAATAATATGAAAAAGGACAAAGAGTAAGGCAATCACATGCAGGTTGAAACTGATTGTACATGATTAATCAAAAGAATAGTAGGGTGAAATGTATGAAAGAAGTTATCCTTGCTTTTGCAGCGGGAGCGTTTGTCGGGGTTGTTTTTAGATACATTCGACTGCCGCTTCCTGCGCCTCCTGTATTTTCAGCGGTTATGGGTATAATGGGCATATACGTTGGCGGTAAGCTGGTAGAATGGGTAAACAAGCTTTTCACGTAAGGGCATTGTCTTTTTCATGAATCTTTGTATAAACGTCTGCCAGAGTATCTTTGGCAGATGTTTGCATTTCCAGGATATCTAGTTTTATTACTCTTGATCGGACAACATAGGCTTGATAGTCTTCGCTAAATAAGCGGGGCTCCCAACCGTTACGGTGACGTGGTAAAATGATGAAAGAAAAATGATTTACTTAGAGAGGGGCATCACCAATGAGTGCCGAAATCGAAAGAAAATTTCTATTACCCGCATTTCCTGCGGCTGAACTGGATAACAAAGAGATTAAGCTAGTTTCAAAGCAGTACATTTATCAAACCTATTTAGCCTTTTCGGAGGATCAGGAAATTAGAGTGCGCCAATTGGTTGATAGCTCTGGTGAATCGCATTTTACGCATACTTTCAAATCCGGTCATGGGCTAGTAAGAGAAGAGATTGAATACAACATATCGGAACCTGTATATAAGCAGCTGCTGGAGCGAACGGGATTAGTTCCGCTAGAGAAGATTCGTACCACGGTGGAATATCAGGGATTACATTTTGAAATAGATGAGTATAAACAAGTGGATCTGGCCGTGGTAGAAGTTGAGTTTCCAGACATTGAAACTGCTGGGCGCTTTACGATACCTGCCTGGTTCGGGCGAGAGCTAGGGCAGGAGGAAGAATTCCGAAATAAGTCGATGTGGGTGCAGCTGCAGACGCAAAAATAATGGCTGTTGGGGGGATACATATGAGATATGAATTTGATGAGCTTTTAATTAGCGACGAGAAGGAATTGCTGCAAATAGACGTAATTGCCGGTTTTCTGTCAAGGAGCTATTGGGCAAATAAGCGATCAATTACAACAATCCAAAAATCGATTGAAGCTTCCCTTTGTGTTGGAGTTTACCATGATCGAAAGCAAATTGGATTTGCTCGTATCGTAACAGATCATGCGACGATGTATTGGTTAGCGGATGTTTATGTGGATGAGGATTATAGAGGTAGAAGCATCGGGAAGAAATTGATTGAAACAATAACAAATTCAGAAGATCTGAAGGATCTAGTTGGGATACTCGGCACCAAAGATGCCCATGAGCTCTACGAGCAATATGGATTTGAGCGTGATGCCGCACGCTTTATGAGAAGAGCACCCGAGAACGGATAAACCCTTTGGCAAGAGGGAAATAGATATACAACCTTCCAGAAAGCTGCGCTCTGTATGGACCAGGGATGATCAATCTCAGATACAAAAGTGATAATTACAGCTATTGTTGAATGAAGACCTCGGCAGTATGATGAAAGTAAGAAAGATCTATTCCGTTCACATACTGGAGAGGGGATGTCTACATGTTTGCAGCAAAAGAAAACCGTTTGTCACCCATTTCGGAAGAACAGTATAAGCAGTTTGAAAGAGATGGGTATTTACTCATTAAGAAAGGCTGCAGCAGCGATCTGATCGATGCCTTTAATGGACACATCTATGATATTCGCAATCAATCGGAAATACCCCATTGGGCAGCTTGCGAAGAAAGCAAGAAGTTTTCTTTGCGTTTGTTTAATCCTCATAAGCATGATAGCTTTTCTCGGCAAATGATGAAGCTTCCCATGATCCGAGGCACGCTAGCTCAATTAATGGGCAAAGAGGCAAACTGCGTGCAGAGTATGTATTTCTATAAAGAACCAGGATCACCAGGCCAGGCTTCGCATCAGGATTACTACTATATTAAAAATGATCCAATGACGATGATTGCCGCATGGATTGCCATGGAAGATGTCGTGGATATCGAGAATGGTTGTCTATGGGTCATTCCTGGCACACATAAACTTGGACTGCTGCCTCATGGTGCTGTGAAGAACCTGGAGGAACACGAATCATGGACAGATGAGACGGAAGGCGCCGACCTCAGTAAGCAAATTCCTGTTGAGATGGAAAAAGGGGATATCCTATTCTTTAGTGAGCTGCTTATTCATTCGTCCAACAAGAATCGGAGTAAGAACCGTTGGCGCCGTTCTTATGTTTGTCATTACATTCGTGAGGATTCGTTTGTTACGCAACGGGAAGATTTGAGAGAAAAATTTTCACTGTACTAAAGGAGCCGTAATGCTAACTTTTTTAGCCAAGGCTGGCTGAAAAGGGTTAGCTTTTTTTATTGCAAATATAACTATAATTAAATTCCCCAACTTACAAATACAGGAACTTCATACCCTACAGAGAAAAGTGTTAATAGGACTTAGAACCAGAAGGGGATGCACAGATGGAGAGTTGGTTGGATAAATGGATCATAGAAGCAGATATAGCAAGTATGCAGCATAAGATGAATACGGGGATGGTTACTTCCGAACAATTGGTTCACACGTATCTAACCCGCATAGAATCTTTCGCAGCAGCAGATTCGTTCGTTGCGGCACAGCTTCGGGCAGCAGGGGCTGTATTGCTAGGTAAAACGAATATGACTGAATGGGCAGGCTTCATGTCTAATGAGATTTGGGCGGGCTATAGCTCAAGAGGCGGACTAACTTTAAATCCTTACGGCCCTGGGGAATTATTTGTTGGCGGTTCAAGCTCTGGCTCAGCAGCGGCCATTGCTGCGAATTTAGCAGCTGTTGCAATTGGAACGGAAACATCGGCGAATCACCTTTGTAGGAACATCTAAGACCTGAGGAGGATTTCATCTTGGAATTAAGGCGATTATGGCAACCAGACATACTGCAAGTGCAAACATTAATGATTGACGTGGTGTCGCGTCTTCCTTCCAATACCCTTTATTCGATGGACCGCTTAGAAGCCTTGTACGCTTATGTCGAAGAAAAGGGTGAGATTTATGGCGCTTTTCAGGCCGATATGCTCGTTGCTTATACCGTTATTGCATTTCCGGGTCTAAGCGTCAGCAATCTCGGTCGAGAGTTTGGAGTACCTGAAGCGGATTTGCTAAGAGTTGCTTCTCTTGAAGGAACGATTGTCCATGAATCGGTCAGAGGGCAAGGCTTACAGCGGCATTTTCATTCCTGGAGGGAACAGCGTGCGCGGGAAAAGGATATGTTATACCTTTACGCAACCGTACATCCTAAAAATTCGATAAGTCAGCAAAATCTAGAAGCTGCAGGGTTCACATTTCAATTCTCCCGCTCGATGTATGGCGGTCTTCCAAGGCATTGCTATGCGAAGAAGCTAGAATATCAAAATAGTTAATAGAGCCTATCCTAATTTCATTCCCAAGGCAAGCTCTCTAACTTTTTTCCATGCATCCAACTGTTTTTCTAAAGTCCCGACTAAGGTGTTAATATCACTCAGAAATTTTTCTTTGTCATTGGCATCGATTTCTAATGCTTCAGCTTGAAGATCACTAGGAGCAGGAAAAGCGGTTAGCAATTGCTGCAGTTTGACCTGAATGGGGCTAGCTGTTTGCAGCCCATTTGGCGAAGTCATCTCTGTTTTTTCGTTCGATGCTGTTTCCGACGTTTCTTTGGCTTTCTCTGCTTTTTGAGCTTTTGCAGGAGCTTTCTCGGCGGCCGGCTTGGCTCGTTCTGCTCGATTGTTTTGAAAAACAGACCAAGTTTCGACTAAATCATGACCCGTTTTATAAAGGAGCTTACCCTTGGTGCTCTCTGAAATATCCTTATCTTTGAACATTTTAGCGATCTTTTTAACATCACTTACAGGCAGTTCATCTCTGGCAATAATCAAAGCAAGCGGATCGCGGTGCTCAATCGGTAAATCCTTGATAGGTAACAATTGATCCTCGGTCAGTTTATCTTTGCGAATTTCCGTGCCGCTAACGATCAGCTTTTTGACCGAATTACCAAACTTTAACAAGTCACATTTATTTTTGATGTAGGATTCGGGCTTGCCAAGTTTACTGGAAAGGTATTTAATGGAGGAACTGAATTTGGTATCATTCATAAGCTTATGGAAGGCTTCGGCTTCCTCAATCGGCGAAAAGCCTTCCCGCGTCAGATTCTCCGCAATCTGTTCCAAATAGATTTCCAACTCATCCGTTACCGTTGATACAATACAGGACATGGTGGGTCTTCCTAGCATTTTACTAGCTTTGTACCTACGATTCCCATAGATGATTTTGTAGCGGTTTTCAGCGGTTGTTCTCACTTTAATCGGAGAGAGTAAGCCAATCTCCTCAATACTTTTCATTAGCTCTTGCAGTGCTTCTTCATCAAATTGATACCTGGGCTGATCCGTGTCCTCATCAATTAAATTCATAGGAATTTCAAGAATATCCATATCAATTCTCCATTCGTTCAGGTTGTCCTTGGTTCATTATATAACAAGGTGCAAATCGTGGAAATGTAAAATCCTAATGGGAAGCCGGAGGTCAACGATGTTTACTTGTAAAATAAGGGAAGAACTCGAATTAAAAATACTCGAAGTCCGATATGCAGATGCCTTATATCACTTGGTAAACCAAAATCGAGAGCATTTGGCGAAATGGCTTCCTTGGGTTGATAAAACAACAAAAGTAGAAGATACCATAGCTTATATTGAATTTGAGCTTAGCCGCTTTGCAAAGAACAATGGCTTTTCTTGCGGCATTTTTTATCAGAATGAAATTGTTGGATGTATAGGTCTTCATGAAATTAATTGGGGGAATAAAAAAACTTCGATTGGATACTGGCTTGCTGAGGGTTACCAGGGGAAGGGAATCATGACCGACGCTTGTAGGTGTATCATCAATTATGCATGGAATGAGCTGAGTTTAAATCGGATCGAAATCAGAGCTCGTACAGATAACTTCAAGAGCCGCGCAATTCCGATGAGGTTGAATTTCAAGCATGAAGGAACGATTAGGCAAGCCGAGTTCAATCAGAATGGCTATCATGACCATGAGGTGTATGGGATTTTGGTCGAGGAATGGGAGTAAATAGGGTGGGAACAGTTACTAAGCGCTCAAAGCTGCATTACGGATGGATTGTTGTTCTGGTTACATTTTTTACTTTGATTGTATCAGCAGGTATACGCTCGGTGCCTAGTATTTTCATGCTTCCCTTTGAAAAAGAGTTCGGGTGGGGCCGCGCGGATGTATCTTCTGTGGTCTCAATTAATATTTTCTTGTATGGCCTGATGGGACCGTTCTCGGCAGCGTTGATGGAACGTTTTGGGACACGTCGGGTAGTGCTGATATCCCTTATTTGTATTGCTGCCAGCCTCTCGCTAACGCCTATGATCACATCTCTGTGGCAGTTTGAATTGTTGTGGGGGGTCGTGGTTGGGCTTGGTACAGGTTCGCTGGCCAACGTGTTAGGCGTGACGGTCGCGAATCGCTGGTTCGCCCAGCGCAAAGGGGTAGTGGTGGGCATTTTGACGGCTAGTGCGGCGACAGGACAACTGCTATTTCTACCTCTTCTGGCTAAAATAACCGTCGAAATTGGTTGGCGCTATGCCATTTATGCAGCGATTGCAGTGATTATAGTGTTAATCCCTATTGTCGCTATCTGGATGCGCAATCATCCGTATGACGTAGGTGCTGCTCCCTATGGCTCTAAGGAAATCGTTAAGCCTGCCGCATTCAAAGGCAATCTATTTATGACGCCTTTGCTTACACTTAGAGACGCCAGTAAGAACAAGGCCTTTTGGCTGCTTGCCGGCACATTCTTTTTCTGCGGTTTCTCCACGAATGGGTTAATTGGTACTCACCTCATACCGGCTTGTGGTGATTTTGGCATTCCTGAAGTGACCGCGGCGGGATTACTGGCGCTTATGGGCATTTTTGACCTCGCAGGGACTACGATGTCAGGCTGGTTGACCGATCGGTTTGACGGGCGCTGGCTGCTTTTTTGGTATTACGGGCTGCGCGGAATATCGCTTATTTTTCTACCGCAAGCGCTTGGCTTTGGTTATACAGAACTTCTTATTTTCGCCGTCTTCTATGGCTTGGATTGGATCGCAACCGTTCCGCCGACAGTGAAGATCGCTTCCGACATTTTTGGTAAAGAGAAGGCGGGGATGGTGTTTGGTTGGGTCGTTGTGGCGCACCAACTGGGGGCCTCTTTTGCTGCCTATGAGGCAGGTCTGCTCAGAGATTTGCTAGGAAGCTATACCTTACCATTCCTTATGGCCGGTTTTGTATGTATGATTGCAGCCATCATGGCTGTTCGAATTCGACGCACATCACCTGCAACCGCAGCAGCCGCGAAAGCGATGTGATCACAAGGCCTCACAGTTCGACATTGCGTTGTTTAAATTCAGAAGGCGTTAATCCGGTAATCGATTTAAAATTTCTGCAAAAATAATGAATACTGGAATAACCCATTTTCATAGCGACGGTTTCAATGGATTGCTCTTGAAGTAAAAGCAGTTGTGCTTGTTTAACGCGTTCTAAAACTAAGTAGTGCTTAGGAGAATAACCGGTTGCTTCACGGAACAACTCAGCGAAATAAGTAGGATGATAGCCGCTTATGGCTGCGAGCTCGGGCGTGGACCAATTACGGGACGAATCCTTCTGAATGGCCTCCATCGACGCGGCGATCTTACTTTGCTCGTTGGCAGCTCGAAATCGTTTATCGATTTGGTAACGCAATAAAGTGGTAAGGATCTGGATGAGATATCCACGTGCGATAGAACCATAGCCAGGATCTTGGTGAACGAATTCTTTAGCAATTCTAGCAAATAGACTCTCTAGCTTAGTGATTTCAAAAAAGTGCCATATATCCACATCCCCATGTCCTTCCACATGAATCGTGTAGGTTTTGGCAGGAGTGGTTAATTGTTCTATGGAATGTGAAATAATCGTTGGTTCCGGATGAATCGCCTCGCTTGAAGCTGAGTCCCAACTAAAATGAATACTGCCTAAAGTAGACGGCCCGTCGGATGAAATCGCTAAACGATGCGGGGTATCCGATCCGTAAAAAAGACAATTTCCCGGAAGTAAATCCAGGCGTTTGCCTGCAAATTCGAAACTGGCAGAGCCAGATACGATGAGGATGAGCTGACAGTCCGGTATGGTGCGGGGTCCCCAATAGGTTCCTGCTGGGGCTTGAAAATAATTAGAGAAATTGACGGTAGGCCTCAGGTTTCCAAGATATCCTAGATGAGTCTTCATCGGACTTCCCTCCACAGGATAGCATTTGCATCTATTGTTTCACACTATCTGTGAAAAGTGCAAGACTCCAGATCAGCTGATGATCTTGACTAGTACATACAAAACTCTCCCCCGCTGAGGCAGCGAGGGAGAGTTTTGTATGCTTATAGTGGAACGATTTGTTTTTGTTTGTTTTTGAAATAGATCCAATGTTTGAATCCAATCTCTTTCAATGTCTTGCTGACTTCTTCCCAATCGTCAGCAACTCGGCTTGGCATATGCGCATCTGAGCCGAATGTCACTTCAACGCCATAATGCAGCGCTTGCTCCAATATTTCGTGGGAAGGATACCAGCCGCCTACGTCCTTCGTTTTTCCGGATGTATTAATTTCAATCGCTACACCGGATTCCCCGATAGTCTTCAACGTTTCGTTCACCTTAGGTGTAGAGATGTCAGAGAAAGCTGGGTAGAAGCCTTTCATCGCATCAATATGGCCTAGAATATTGAACATGCCCGAACGTGCGGATTCCGCAATAAGGCGATAGTATTCTTCTTTGTGATTGATTTTCTGCTCTTCATTTAGATTTTTCCATCTGTTGCGATTAAAGATGCTGACGCCGCCTGATAAATGAACAGAGCCGATGATGTAATCGAACGGATATTTGGCATATTCTTGCTGATACAACTTAACATGCTCTGGGAAAAAATCCGATTCTACACCAAGAAGTACATCAATTTTTCCTTCATACTCTTTTTTTAGTTGAAGGACCTCCGCGACATAACGAGGGAACTCACTCTTGGCCATTGCAATTAAGGGTTGAGCCTGATCTTTGGGACTCCCGAAATAAGGAGAATGGTCAGAAATTCCGATGACTTGCAATCCACGGGCGATAGCGGCTTCAATATAGTCACGGATAGAGTCTTTAGCGTGTCCACAGCGGTCATGATGGGTATGTAGATCAAATTTCATACTAAATAACCTCCTGAGAGTTTTCGTTAGAAAACTTGCATCGTAAGCATTCACTTTACGAATTTAATCATTATTCTGAACCAAGAAACTGAGTTTCCGGCATACCTTTTAGATCTCGAAGGAACTGCTGCATCGCAGAATTTAAATAGCGTCCTGACTTATATACTACACCTACTGGATGGGTAATATCCAGTTCGTTCACTTTGACCATCTTCAATGTTCCATGGCGTAGTTCATCCGCCACGGATAACTTGGAGATGATGGCTACTCCAAGATTTAATTCCACCATCCGTTTAACTTCCTCGCTGCTAGAGAGTTCCATCACGATATGGGGAGAGACATCGTAGACTTTAAAGATTTGATCAACGAATCGTCGTCCGGCTGTTTCCGGAGAAAGCATGATGAAAGGAATATTGCGCAGCTTTTCAATTGATAAATGAGCAAAACGGCTGAGCGGGTGCTGGGAGGAGACAATTAGCTCGAAATTATCATAATATAGAACGGAAGTTTCTAATGCTTGATTTTTTTCGAACAAATAACTAATCCCAATATCAATCTGACTATTTTCCACGGAAGTCATAATTTGGGATGACGTCATGGAATGAATGGTCGTCTTGATCAGTGGAAATTGGTCTTGGAAATAAGAAAGCACCCTCGGCAAAATTTGCATGGCAATGGAAGTTGTCGTGCCGATATGGATATGGCCTTGTGGTGTTTGATGTAAGTCGGACAATCGCTGCTTGAGGTCACTGGCGATCCGCAGTATTTTTTCTGCATGCTCCAAGAACAGCTTCCCGCTATCCGTTAAAGTAACAGGCTGATTGCGATCAATGAGAATTGTGCCGAATTCGTCTTCAAGGCTCTTTATTTGTGCGGAAACGGCAGGTTGGGTCAAGTTAAGAATTTCCCCAGCTTTACGAAAACTCATCGTTTTGGAGATGGTGAGCAATGTTTCTAACTGGTTCATATTCATGAGCATACCTCCTGCTTTTTATAGTTAAGATACAAATAAAATTTATCGAAATTGTAAAGGGCATAAAAACCTTTTGTAACCCTATTATATGATAGGAGTACCGGAGTCGGCAATGTTTCTGGATAAACAAGGACAACCATGTCAATTTAGTGAATTTCACATTGCTAATTACTCAAATTTGATTATAATATTTTATATATATAAAATTGAAACAAGAGGGAGATTCAACTCATGTCGTTAACACGTAAGTCAAATCCAACCTGGACGGTTGTCGCGTTGATGTTAGGACTCTTACTGGCTTCGCTGGATCAGACAATAGTTTCAACAGCAATGCCAACCATCGTGTCTAAACTAGGCGGCTTCAGCCAATTCGTCTGGGTTTTTTCTGCATACTTGATTGCGAATGTGGCAGCCATGCCTATTTTTGGTAAGCTATCCGATATGTATGGGCGCAAACTATTTTTTATTATCGGTATTATTCTGTTCATGATTGGTTCTGCCTTATGTGGAACTGCAACATCGATGACTGAGCTCATCATCTACCGTGCCATTCAAGGTATTGGCGGCGGTGCACTTATGCCAATTACGTTCGCGATTATATTTGACATTTTTCCACCTGAGAAACGGGGTAAAATGCAGGGGCTGTTTGGAGCCGTATTCGGTTTATCCAGCGTACTTGGCCCGATCATTGGCGCCTATTTCACAGACCATGTGACTTGGGAGTGGATTTTCTTTATTAATCTTCCACTGGGTGTTGTTTCCTTATTATTAATCATTTTCTCTTACTACGAGTCCGTGGAACACAGCAAGGCGAAGATTGATTGGGGCGGTACTATTTTACTAACAGCAGCGATTATTTCCCTCATGTTCGCATTAGAGCTTGGCGGTAAAGAGTATGCTTGGGATTCCTTACAAATCATTGGCTTGTTTGCTGGATTTGCAGTGCTCTTAGGTACATTCATTATAATTGAAAAATATGCAGCAGAACCGATCATCCCTCTTGATTTGTTCAAAAATCGGCTTTTCACTTCAAGCATGGGTGTCAGCTTTGCTTATGGTGCTGTTTTGATATCGGCTGGTACTTATATTCCATTGTTCATTCAAGGCGTATTTGAAGGCTCAGCTACAAGCGCAGGCTCTACTTTAACGCCAATGATGCTTGGTGTTGTTGTCAGCAGTGCATTGGGTGGACGCTTTATCGGCAAGTTCTCTTATCGTAACGTCATGCTTGTTTCAATTGGCTTCCTTCTTATCGCAACTTCGCTCTTAAGCGGGCTCTCTATCGATTCCAAACGTTGGCTAATTACAACTTATATGATTCTTCTAGGTCTTGGTATTGGTGCTTGCTTCCCGATTACATCGATGTCTTCTCTGCATAAAGTAGATTTCCGCCGCAGAGGCACAGTAACTTCACTAGTTGGTTTCTTCCGATCAGTGGGTTCGGCTATCGGGGTGGCGGTATTCGGCAGTATTCAAGTCAACTCGTTAAGAGATAATATTACAGCATCCCTTAATGATCCTGCTTTGGCTGAGAAGTTTCATGATGCTCGCATACTGCTTCAGCCGCAGGTTCGAAGTAACATACCACCGGAAGTGCTGCACAAGCTTCTTACCGCATTGGCTGATTCCATTGCAGTTGTCTTCCAAACAACCATTGTACTGGCCGTGATCGGTCTCGTGTTCATTTTACTCATGGGAAATGCTAAGCTTGAAGTGGGCAAGGCTCCTGTCAAAGGAAGTGTGCCTGTAGCACACTAGGAGGTTGACATCCATGTCGATAAAGCTCGTCATACTAGGATTGTTGATGGAAGCCAACAGACATACCTATGAAATTCTCCAAACGATGAAAGAAAGAGGCATGCATAACTACATGAAGCTGCAAGATGGTTCGCTCTATTATGCGATGGATCAACTTCGCAAGGACGGACTCGTTGAAGCGCATGAAATTGTGCGGGATACGAATCGTCCAGAGAAAACGATCTTTCATATTACCGAAGCCGGGAAGCTTAAGTTTCAAGAGCTTTTAGTTGAGCAGCTACATGAAGAAATCAAGCACTACCATCCGCTTTATGTGGCCCTGCCCTTCACCGTTCATGGCGACCAGGCGAAAATTGCCGACATTCTTGAAAATAAGATTATGGCGCAAAAAATGGTAATGAACAAGATGAAAAGTTTGTATCAGGAACACATTTCCACTGTCCCGAGAGTTGTCTTACAAATGATGGTAGGTACCTACAAGCGTGCATTTAGCGAGTTAAAATGGCTAGAGCAGCTGCAAAAGGATGCTAGAGAAGGCTGCTTGCACGAGAAGGACTCGCCGCTCGAAGTGGATTGGGATCGTTTAGAATAAATCCCGCGAAATGCAATAAAGAACCTCCAAAACCACTGAATGTGGGATTGGAGGTTCTTTATTTACAAAAATGACTTTTTTACATGATTTCGCAAGGAAACGCTGATATTGAATTGCTCGATGAAATGCTCCAAATCATCGCAGATCAAGTCCGGCGTCACGCCAGCCGACATCAGCTGCTCTTGCACATTGTCCGCCGTAGCGACACCGGTCAACACGAGCGCTGTGCGGCACCCCACCGCTGCGCCTCCGCGGATGTCGGTATGCACGTTATCGCCGATGACCCAGACATCGGCGGCAGGCAGCCCGAGCCGCTCGATGGCGTAGGCCATGATGATCGGCGAAGGCTTACCGATCACCACGGGCTCAACGCCCGAGGCGGCGGTGATCGCGGCTGCCAGGGAGCCAGCCCCTGGCATAAGTCCTCCATCCGACGGCAGCATGCGGTCGGGATTGGTTAATACATAGGACGCGCCATGCTTCAGATGGCGGACCGCTTCCATCAGCTTCCCGTAGGTGAAGCTGCGGTCAATGCCTTGGACGACGTAGTCCGGCGTCGTCGCATCGTCCAAGGCGAAGCCGGACGCCTCCAAGGCGATCCTCAGTCCGGCTTCGCCTACCATATGTACGCGGTATCCTCCGCGCTGCTCAGTCAAGTACTGAGCGGCCGCCTGTGACGAAGTATAGACGGCCTCCGCTGGAACCTCTATGCCGAGCTCTTGCAGATGCTCGGCAACCTGCTCTGGTGTGCGTGACGAATTGTTCGTCACGAGTAAATAAGGCATGCGATGCTGCTGAAGCCACTGTATGAAAGCCGCCGCATGGGGGATCGGTTCATGCCCCCGGTACAGCGTACCATCCAAATCAATCAGAAAACCTTTCATATTGCTAACACTCCTTTTTTCTCTTTTACCTGCATGGAAGGAAGTGTGATTGCTACCGTTGTTCCTTCCTCTAACTTGCTGCGAATTTCCATCAATCCGCCGTGAGCTTCAATAATCCGGTAACAGACCATAAGACCAAGTCCCGTCCCTTTTTCCTTCGTACTGTAGAAAGGCTCTCCAAGCTTGGGCAGCCGCTCTGGTGCTATTCCGCACCCCTGATCGATGAAGCGAATGGTTATGTTGCGTCCGTTAGGGTCGGGTACAGCTTGGATAAGTAATATACCGCCTTGTGGCATGGCTTCCAACGCATTTTTCAAAATATTAATGAAAACTTGCTTAATCTGATGCTCATCACACAAGACAGGCGGGAGATCTGGAACAATCTCTGCTTCGATTTCAATATTTCCTAGCAGCGCTTGTGGTTGAAGGAGTTCAATCGTGCTCATGACAATCGAATCCAAGGTCCGGGTTACGAAATGTGTCGCCTGAGGCTTGGAAACAAACAGGAACTCGTTCACGATAAATTCAATGCGCTGCAGTTCTTTTTGCATAATTTCGATATAATACTGCTCTTTGGTACTATTCTTCTTTAACAACTGCAGGAATCCCTTCAAGGCAGTTAATGGATTACGGATTTCGTGGGCAACACCGGCAGCCAGCTGCCCAACTGCAGACAGCTTGTCTGATTTAATGAGCAGCTCCTGCGTCTTTTTCAATTGGGTTATATCTTTGAACGTAATAACCGTGCCTAGGATCTGGCCTCTACTCTCTAATATGGGACTGGACCTATACTCGACGGGGAAGGTGGTGCCATCCTTTCTCCAGAACAGATCCTCTTTCATTTCCGAGACTACACGATTCAGAATCGTGTTCAAAACGGGACTCTCCTCAGGTGGATATAGAGTTCCATCGCTCCTAACGGGTCGAATGAGATTATGAATTTGCCGGCCGAGCATTTCATCCACTTTCCAACCGGTGATAGCTTCAGCAGCCCGATTCCAGAAAATGGTACTACCACTCATGTCAATCCCATAAATACCTTCGGAGACAGAATTGAGAATGAGTTGATTTTGCTTATACAGCTTATCGATTTCCTTCTTCTGTTCTTTGAGTTCGGTAAGGTCTTTCAGAATAGCGTAAACCCCTACAATATGGCCATCAACCATTGTTGGGACAAATGTAACATTGGACGGAATAGGAAACCCTTTTTGATGAATAAAAGCAGCCTCGAAATTTTGCGGCAACCCCGCAGAAGCCACCTGGAAATGATGCAATGCCTTGAGGAGATCGGGTGGACTTATCATAGGAATAAAGGAAGTTGGCTTTGAAGTCTCACGACCCACTCCAAGAAGACTTTCCAACCTATGATTAGCGGACAGAACCACGCCGTCCAAACTAAAGGAGATAATGGAATCAGGATGATTGTCATACAGTGATCTATATCGCTCAGCGGTTTCGAGAATGGAGGTTTCTCTACTTTTTACCGTTTTTATTCCATATAAGGCTAGTCCAAGAATTGAGCAAAATACGACAATATCGATAGCTATTCCCACAAGTTGGTTATCTTGCACGTATGTAAGGTGATGCAAAAAGAAGAAATCCGCACCGATCAAAGTAATCGCAACAATATGATAAACAAGCGCAAGTTGGTATAAAGTCCAATTTTCTGTTGTCGTTTGCTGTTTTATCATGATAGACTTTCAGCGCTCCTTTACAGAATTTTTGTTCATAGTGTATCTGGATTCGACACGTATTTATATATTCTTGCTTATCTTTGTTGAATTTCCTACTAACGAAGAACGAATGAAAAGATATTCGACAAATCAAGTATGAAGGCAGGATGAGTTTGTGTATCTGAGTAGAACGAACTATTTTATGAAAAAAGACAGTATACTTGTCCCGATTTTTTAGGTATAATGTTGAAAAAGGTCGTTTTTCTGTGGAATTTATTCCCAAATGAGATCGGAGCGGAGCTATGAAGGCTGAGTACATTAATCCCTTTTTGGAGTCGGCTAGAATTGTCATCGAGCAAGTTGCTAACATTCGCCCAACGACTGGGCAGCTCGGCGTCAAAGACGTCAAATTTGTGGAAAAGTATATTTGGATCCAAATCGGGATGACAGGGCAAATGGAAGGCGATATTGTATTTGGCTTGGCTGAGGATGTTGCTTTGAAGATGGTCTCTGCCATGATGGGCGGATTTGTTATTACAGAAATGGACGAAATGGGTAAGAGCGCTATATCCGAGCTTGGGAATATGATTAGCGGTAATGCAAGCACAATGCTCTTTAATCAGGGGGTAAGGGTGGATATCACACCACCGAAAATTGTTCAGTCTGCGACAGCTGCGGGATTCGTGCCGAAGAAGGCATTGACCATACCTTTGATCATGGAAAGTATTGGTGTACTGGACATTCAAGTATTAATTGCCTAGACTTAAATATGTTAGAATGAATGGAGTACTGCTATAGCGGTATCTCCATTTTTTTGTAATATACTCAAATGAGGAGAAATCACGTTGAACATTTCGAACAAAATCGTCTTGATCACAGGCGCTTCAAGCGGGATTGGAGCTGTTATGGCACAGCAATTTGCTGCCAAAGGAGCAATCCCCATTTTGACAGCACGCAACACAGATAAACTTGAAACAATTGCAGCGGGCTTGCAGGGGCAGCATGCTGTTTACGCGATGGATGTAACGAACACGCAGCAAGTAAATGAAGTGGTAGAACAAATCATAGCTAAGTTCGGTCGTATCGATATTCTGATAAATAACGCAGGGTACGGGATATTTGAGTCGTTTGCAGAGGCGCCGCTTGGTCATTTTGAAGAAATGATGAACGTGAATTACATGGGCTTAGTCCGCTGTACACAAGCAGTTTTGCCTCATATGTTGAAGGTCGGAAGCGGTCATATTGTGAATATTGCTTCTATGGCAGGGAAAATCGGTTCGGCCAAATCCACCGGTTATTCCGCAACGAAGCATGCTGTACTCGGCTTCACGAACAGCCTACGGCAGGAATTGACGAGGACTGGGATCTTTGTAACAGCCATTAACCCGGGACCCATCTCTACGCCTTTTTTTGATAGAGCAGACCCGAGTGGTAACTATGTCAAAAATGTGGCTTGGTTTATGCTAAAACCGGAAAAAGTCGTAAAAGAACTCATACATGCCGTACAAAGAGATATTCCTGAGAAAGATCTTCCCTTTGTCGCAGGACTGGGAATCAAATTATTTCACTTGTTTCCGCGAATATTTGACCGTTTGGCATCAGGCGTCTTAAATAAAAAATAAAGCGGGTCCCAATCCAAGGATTGGGATTCCGCTTTTTTCTTACTTCTGATCCGGTTTATTCGTTTGCATGGCTTGATTCAATTCACGAATCTCTTCGAAAATGCGACGTACTTCGGCTTTGCCTTCCGGATGAGTTTGATTCCAGTGGGAGGTTAATGCCGGCAGCGACTTATGAACGTGATTAAAAAATGCCCAAATTTTAATTTTCTCAATCATTTCAGGTGAAGTATCGCCCGTGATGAGTTCAGCCGTTTTGAACACTAAGGAGTTAAATTCGTTCTCAAAATCTGTATTCATAGTTTCATCCCTTCGGATGGAAAATAGGTTGAGTACTTTTAGTTTAAATGAAGACATGAAAGCTGTCAAAAAAGGGGGAACCCATGTCCATTGTACCGGCTAATATACAAGATGGTCAATTGTTAGAAAAAGAACAAATTCGCTGCTTCATGAAAAATATATCGCTTTATGTACTTACCTATGTTAGCCAGGGTTTAAAAGTGAAGGGCCTTTTAGCCGTTCCAGATGGGACAAGTCGGCGTCCTGCTGTCATTTATTGCCGCGGCGGCATTAAACGAGTTGGGATGGTTCGTAAACGAAGAATTATATCGATGGCCCAGCGCGGCTATGTCATTTTTGCTCCTTATTATCGGGGCAATGAAGGTGGTGAAGGCCGTGAGGATTTTGGCGGGGAGGACCGGTATGATTTGTTTCATGCGATCCCGATGGTGCAGTCATTAGATGAAGTTTTGCCTGGTCCAGTATCACTGATCGGATTTTCCAGAGGTGCCGTCATGGCCATGCGCGCAGCCAGAGAGTGCAGCGGTGTTGGTCCTGTTGTCGTATGGGGAGGCGTAAGTGACATGTTAGATACCTATGAGCAGCGTGTGGATCTTCGACGGATGTTGAAACGCGTTGTCGGACACCCAAAAAAACAAGTCGAGGCATATATTGAACGATCCCCGGCTTATTGGGTAGAGGAAATCGACACGCCCATCTATATTATCCATGGCACGAATGATTCACAAGTTGACATTGGTCAAGCAAGAAAACTGGCTAACGCCCTGGATCAAGCAGGCAAAGCATATACCATGGCCCTTTTTACGGGACTTGAACATCGATTTCCGCGAAAAGAAGATGAAAAGGCGCTGGATGACGTTTTTGCATGGCTAAGTGAGAAGCTTAGGCTAAATAAGTAGGACTTGTCTCCTTTTTTCACTTAATTTTATTATTTTTATTGTTTACTCCTCTTTTATGCCCTAAAATAAGGAAGGAACAGTTTATTGTTCTACCTGGTTGGCTAGGGGGCGTTTATTTCGAAGTCTCTGAGACTGATATTTAGCAGTGACTTTTATACATTAGATAAGAGTATGCAGGAACAGATATATCAGGAGTTCTACATCCTTGTATATCCCATGATTTATTTTATTTTAAGAGATCATGCTGCAGTGGAAGACATCATTCAGGAGTCATTTCTTCGAGCTGTGCGCAAGGCGCCTTTACTTCATGAAATTGATAAATATGAAAGCTGGGTTAAGAAGCTAACCCGAAATGTAACACTTAACCATCTTCGTAAGCACAAACGCAACCGGGAAGAGCTGGAAGCCGAACTCCTGCTGTGCATTAAGGAAGCGGCGCCAACTTCGGAATATTTGGTGCCTCTAGACAAAGAAGTCGAACTGAAGCTAATGCGAGAAGCCATAATCACTTACATCAATGAACTTAGCCCCTCATACAGACAAATTATAGCGATGAAATGGATTCATAATTTATCGTACAAAGATATGGCCAGCGAGCTTGGTGTTACGGAGGGAGTCGTACGACAACGTTTGTTCCGGGCACGAGATGTGATCAAGCAGAGGCTGCTGGAAGAGTGGGGAACTGGCGAATAGGAGTCTTGAGGACTCCTATTTTTGCTGTTTCTGTGGTTGTCGATTTGTATCGTTTTACGGCGTGGCATATAATAAGGTAATTAGGTTGGAAGAGAAAAGGGGTTTTCTTACATTGAGTACAAGCTTTGAACAACTGCAAATTGCGCAGATTTATTTAGATAAATTGCAAGAATTAGGTATTGGTGAGCCAACGCCGATTCAAGCAGAGGGGATACCGGTTTTAAAGCAAGGAAAAGATGCAATTATCCAGTCTCAAACGGGTACGGGTAAAACATTAGCGTATTTGTTGCCGGCACTGGAACGAATTGATCCTGCGCAAAAACAACTGCAGGTTCTTGTTGTAGTTCCCACCAGAGAGCTAGGGATGCAAATCATGCAGGAGATTGAGAAACTGACTGAAGGAGGTCCGATTCGTTCTCAATCTCTTATTGGCGGAGCCGCGATTGTTAGACAAGTGGAAAAACTTCGACTTCACCCTCACATTGTTGTTGGGACGCCAGGTCGTTTGCTCGAGCTTATGAAAATAAAAAAGCTAACTTTGCATCATGTGAAAATAGGTATTGTTGATGAAGTGGACCAAGTGTTCGAATTAGGTTCCATGCAGGATGTTGAAGCCGTGCTTAAAGGGATGCTTAAGTCCAGTCAAATGGTGTTTGTTTCCGCGACGATCCCGCAAAGCACAGAACAAGCTGCTGGAAGGTGGCTGAAGGAACCTGTCATTATCAAAATCAATCCGAGTCAGCGAACGGCTGAAACATTAGAACACATGTATGTGGTATGCCAAGAACGTGAAAAGATTGATACCCTAAGAAGACTTGTGCGTCTGATTAAGCCTGTCTCAGCGATTGTGTTCATTAATGTCACGGACGATATTGCCCAGGTGGTGGGCAAACTCCAATACGTTGGATTGTCCGTTGAAGCTTTGTACGGGGAAGCGAGCAAACAGGATCGGGCCAAAGTGATGGGGAATTTCCGTGAGGGGAAATTTCAGTTGCTGCTGGCGACGGACGTTGCCGCTAGAGGGCTGGATATTGAAGGCGTGACCCACGTCTTCCATTTGGATCCTGCAACAAACGCGGAGTACTACCTCCACCGCGTAGGCCGGACAGGTCGGATGGGCCGCGAGGGCACGGCCATCTCTATCGTGACACCGAAGGAGCTGTTCATTCTCGACAAATTCGAGAAGCAGCTCGGTATCACGATCGCGCCGAAGGCGATGTACGAAGGCCGGCTCGTCGATCCGGCCCAAGACCGCAGTGCGGCTACGATGCGCAGCCGCCGTGAAGCTGCGCGCCCGAGCGGCGGAGCAGCACCCACGCGCAGCGGCTCCGCCAGCGCGCGGGATGCCGCCGCGCCAGCGGGCGCGGTGCGCACGAGCGCCGCGGGGCCTGACGCGCGCGGCCTGAGCAGCGCTGCCCCGGCGAAGCCGGCAGCGCAGGCGAACACGGCCTCCGGTGGCAAGGCCTTCAGCAAAGCTGAGCGCGAGCGAGATCGCAAGAGCAAGGGCGCTCCTCGCTGGCTCAAAGAAAAGCAGCAGAACAAAGAGTAGCGTAAGTCTACGTGGGCAACGCCAAATTGTCATCTGCGAGGTGTGAAACGTGCTGAAGAAATTATTCATTTTCGCCATAGCTGTTCTTGTCATCCTTATGGCTGCTCTGGTGATCATCATCCGGCACGTCAAACCGACCGAGGCGCTAGACCTCGATTATAAAGAAATCGCGATCGGCAGTAAGATCGCAGACATGATAAAGAACCGGAAGCTTGAGGTGCAGCTAACTGAGCAGGACCTCAATGATCTGGTAAAGAAGCAGTTAGCTGCACATAAAGCTCTTCCTAACGATATTCGAATCGAAGGTGCGAAGCTTACGCTTCAAGGTTCTAACCTTGAGGCTGACTTGAATGTCAGGTGGCATGAGCAAGTATCCATCGGTGCCAAAATGATGTTCACCCTTGCGTGGAACCCGCCGAATCTGGTCATTCAACATAGAAATACGCAAGTCAAAGGCATACAGATACCAAGCGAATGGCTGCCACTTGTTCCTATGGAAATTCCTATTGAAGATCACTTGCCAATCCTTGTAGGTGTGAAGAACGTAGTGTTCGAGGAAAAAGCCATGATCATCCAATTAAAGCCGTTGCGATAAGATACTTTGAAGAAGGAGTCAAAAAAGGGCAATCCCTCAGCCATCTAACACGGCTCTTGGGACGGCCCCTTTTTTTATCTTCAGTAGGAATTGGAAGTATGAACGTCCCATCTCCGAGAGTATAAAATAATTCCTAATACCACAACCATGCCTACTAATACAAACCAAATTGATATGCCAACATGAAATCGATCCATCCCCCAACCGACGCCTAAGGGCAGAACGGAACCGCCTAAACCACCAGCAGCGATAAGTGTACTTGTCGTTTGCTCGGTACGCCCCGGAAGCAGTTGATTCGCGTAAATGAGTGCAACTGCGAACATACCCGACATGAATAATCCAAGTAAGAGAACAATAGCGAAGCTGCTCCATAATTGCGTGCTAAACACCCATAATAGTACCGTGAGCAAACTAGCTGCAAAAGAAACGGCCAAGTAACGGAAATAAGTCATTTTCTCGGCAACAATACCGGCAAATATACGGCCTACCACCATGGCAAGCCAATAGGCTGTTACGGCGAGGGATGAAACTGAGCTTGAAGCATGTAATTGGTCGATAAAGATCGATGGCAAGAAATTAACGATGGTGTTTTCCATACCTACATATAAGAAGAAAACAATCATGAACAGACAAAGAAACGCCAAGGAGCTCTTCGTGAGTGCAGGGAGCTTCTCTGCTTGCTGAGTACGATCCGCTTTGTGAGCTAACAACTCATCATGCTCTCCTAAGGAAAGCTTTGACCAGATGAAGCCTGTAGCGAGAGCGCTTAATCCCAATATCATGAATCCGTATTTCCATAGGCCATTTGCAATTAGGAGACTAGACACAAGCGGCATTATTAACGCCCCAAGTCCGAAAAAAACCTCGAGTTTGCTGAAAGCAGTCGCTTGTTGATCCTTTGCAGCCATTAATACGAAGGTGCTTATGCTGGATTCGACGAGTCCGAAAGAAACTCCGGCTATGAATGTCAGGCATACCGCAATAGGCCATGGCGGCAGCAGCACGACGGCAACCATGGCGAAGAAGAGAAGCCCAAAAGCCGTAGTAATGGTACTTCTACGACTAATACGACGGATGAGAGAAGGCATAGAAAGCACACCCAGTAGGAAGCCTCCGAATTCTAAGAAAACAAGCAGTCCTCCGTCACTGTAACTTCGTCCGTAATGTGCAAGTAATTCAGGTAAAACAGCTCCGAATATAACGTGGGTACAGCCTGTCAATAAATAGGACAAGCAGCCCATAATTAGTAGTCTTTTCATACTAGAGAAGTTCCTTTTTGTTCGGATACATACTTCTCGTTATAGGCAAATACATGACCAATGGCTTCTGCTACAGAATCTACATGGTAGACTGCTTTTTGTTTGACCTCCGGATGAGCACCTTTCATAGCAAAACTATGAGGGGTGATGCCGAACATCGACACATCATTGAAAGAATCCCCGAAACAAGCGATTTCCTCTGGCTGCAAGCCCAATTTTTCGATAAGAACAAGCAAAGAGCTGCCTTTTGAAACATCGAGAGGCATAATATCAAGGCAATCTTTGTCGGAAATGAACATTTCTAATTGATCGCCAAGCATTTTCTCCATAAGAGCCTTAAGCTCCAAAAGTGTTTCCATTTTCCCAAATTGCGAAAACTTGCAAACAGCAAGCTCCCCTTTCAAAGACTGCTCTATATCTTCTTTTACAATAAAAGGTTGGAATGTTCTCGCTTGAACCTCATCGGAAGCGGGAGTCAGATGCGTGATATAATTCGCTTCGCCCGAGCAGACGAGCTTGACGAGATCAAAATCCTTAAGCACTTGGTACACTTGATACGCCAAATCAGGTTGGAAAAGCTGTGATTTAAGGAACGTCCCGTCTTCCAAGTGAATGAATGCGCCATTTTGCGATACGGAATAAGCTTGGTGACCTATTTCCTCCAATACCTGCTGCATTTCAATATTCATTCTTCCTGAGGCTAAACAGAGTCTGATGCCTGCTTCTTTGGCTTTGATCAATGCGTCTAATTCTCGGGGGCTAACTTTCTTACTATGATCGAGTAATGTGCCATCCAAATCACTTACGATTAGCTTAATCATGTTGGTCTTCTCCTCCAGCTAAAACGATTTCCACTTCACATGCAAGTAATTTCTCTTTCATTTCAAGGCTTAAGTCCTGATCTGTTACGAGGATATCAATGCTCTCGAATCCCACTACGCGGTGAAACAATCGTTTACCGAATTTGGAATGATCCGCTAGTACAATAACTTGGTCTGCATGCTGCATCATGGCTCTGACCAAATAACTATCCTCTTCGTTTGGAGCAGACAGCCCTTCTTCCGTAATTCCGCAAGTACCGATAAGCAGTTTATCGACATGATAGTCATTTAACATCTCGATCGCTTTCGCTCCGTAGACACTATGATGTTTGTTATCCAGCACACCGCCTAAAACATGAATCGTTGTTTCATCTTTACGAGTTAGAATTGCTGCTATTTCAATAGAGCTGGTCACAACAACATTATGTGTGGAGCTTAGCGCGTTAGCAGCGTGCAGAACCGTAGTGGAGGCATCCATCATAATATAATCGCCGTCCTGAATAAGTTGTGCGGCCGTTTTGCCAATCGTTAACTTCGAGGAGGATTCGGCTTGCAGTCTTTGATCATAATTGCCTACTTCTTTGGAAAGGGTAGGGAGGATTGCGCCGCCGCGCGTCCGAACGATAAGGCCTTGCTCTTCAAGCTTAACCATGTCACGTCTAGCCGTGTCCCGTGAAACATCGTAGAGCTCACAAATAAGATCAACGGTAATGCGCTTATTTGATTTTAAGTATTCGACAATTGAAATAAGTCTTTCTTCTTGAAACAAGGGATGATAACTCCTTTCACTTAAGTGATTATAAGTAATATTAAGTATATTGCTAATTATATGGCTGCATGAGTAATTTTTCAACCATATTTTTATTAAGAAATCTAATCGATTTTCTCCATAAAAAAGACCGTGTATTCGCTCCCTGGAACGAATGCACGGTCTTTCATCATTTAGCAGCTGGTTTTTTTCTGGTTTGAATATAAGTCGGATACGTTATTTCTCCGGTATCAAGCTTTCTAATTTCTTCTTCGTTCCAACCGCTGATTTTATTCTTACCTGTTACACCGGTAAGCTTGATTTGATAATGGAGCGCTAAATACTGCTGTAGTTTGGCCATCTCTTCAGGATTGATTTCCCTAAGCTTTTGATTGCCATGCAGTTGGCCTAATATAACACCGATTGATTCTGCGGCTAGACTCGTGTTTGGTTGAATTCTTGTACTTCCGTAAGCAATGGCAGAGGAGCCAACATTTTTCCCAGCCGCGATGACATTCTCATAGTTTTTCAGTAAAAAGCTGCGAAGCGGCATGCCATATTTATCTGGACGCCCCATTTCAATACCCCACTTATTCGCACTCGTGCCCTGTAAATCAAGCGGATAACCGCCAATGCTGACATTATCCCAGAACATTGTGCCTGAAAGCAGATCCGATGGCTTTAAAACATAGTCCATTTCATAATGGTTATATTCTCGTACATAAGGATACGCAGGAAGTTCGCCTAATTCCGCATGCTCCCATCCAGGTAATGTTTTACGGAAGTGATTCAGAATCAAGGCTGTTTCTTTGTTGCCCAGGTTAACAGCCTCTTGGATGGAGTCAGGCCTCGAAGGATCTACAGTATATACAAGAAGCGCGTTAATTAATACTTCTCCATCCCGTTGATTGACGGCATTTAATCCTCTTAGAAATACGCGATCATTGGAAGGATGATAGGCTTTAGTCATACCGCTAAGCCCAATAGCGAAACTATCACTTACATAACCGCCACCAAATTGTTTCGATTTCTCATCGGGTTTTAATAAATTAAAAGCGGTATTAAACTGCTTCCAATCGACATGGGTGAACTTCATCATCATGCCAGCACTCATATATTCAATGTCTTTTTGACCATAGAACTTCTCAAGGCCTGGCAATCGTTTCGCATCCAGTCGGCTAATTAACGCCGCGTAATCACTATTATCGACCCAATAGGAGGCTGTAATCTTTTTCTTTTCATTCTGATTCGTACTATAAACGATAGAAGCGACTTTGTGCATATGATCAGGCGTGTTTATTTGCTCTATCTCATTAATAACAATTCCGGATTCTATCGGAATATCTTTCATTAATTTATTCATATATGTAGTAAATTCGGGAAGCTTGCGAATTTTGGCGTTTCTGAAACCGTCGAAAAGCTCTTTCACGCGGCCCTGTATTAATAAATGACCTTGATCGTCGCGTGTTTCATCGAGAAATAACATTTGACTCTGGAGTATTTGACCTCCAAAAGCTTTATGAGGATCCAGTACTTTAACCTTCAACCCTTCATCTGCTGCAGCTCTGGCCAGGTAAAGACCTTCAAGCTCACTGCCGATCACGACAACATCAATGTGTTCAGTTGGATAGCCGTTAGCATTCTCATTCTTTACTCCAACTAAGGGTACTCCGGGTCCTTCACTAACGGCTTGAGGGTTTTGATGCGCGATGGAAGAAGGAGATGCGGCTGCTGAATCCATTTTTTCTTGCTTAGGCCAAATTTTGCTAAACGAAAATGCAATCAAAACAATAAGCAGTACAGCTAGAGCAATAACGAGTTGGACTCGTGGATTTCGTAAACGCATGTATAAACTCCTTTAGCGATAGTCTTAAATGGTTGGTTTCAGTTTAGCAGTTTCATAGTGGATTTAATAGACTGAGAAATTTTTATATAAAGGATTTCCATAACTACCCCCAAAAACATAGTCCGCATGTCGAATTCTTGTAGCATAACCAGGAACCCTTCGCGAAGGCTCCACACTTTTTATAACATTATATGAATAAGGGAGAGAGAACGATAATGAAGAAGAATTTAATGAAAAAAGTAGTAGCAACAGGTCTTGTACTAACCATGGTAATGGGTGGCGCTTCAGCAGCATTTGCCAAAGGTAATGACCGTGATGATCATAAAGGTGATAAAGGCGACAAGAACAATATTCATATTAACACAAATATCAATATCAACCTTAATTTCTATGATATGCAAAGTGCTGAATGGGCACTGCGTTACATAGCAAGCTTGGCTTCCAAAGGCGTATTCGAAGGCTATGAAGATGGATCATTCAAACCGCATAACAATGTTTCCCGCATTGAGGCTATCACGGCTGCCGTTCGTTTGATGGGATTGCGTGATAAAGCAGAATCCGCTGCTGAAATGCAAACAAAGCTGAACTTCAAAGATGCTGATAAAATTCCTTCATGGGCTGTAGGGTATGTAGCTGTAGCACTTGAAAACGATTTGTTCACAGAAAGCGATGATGCTGTTCAACCGAATCAACCTGCAGATCGTCTATGGGCGACTACATTGTTGGTTAAAGCTTTGAAATTGGATACTGAAGCAAAAACGAAAATGAATTCAACTCTTCCATTTAAAGATGCGAAGAAAATCCCAGCGGGTTCTGTAGGTTATGTAGAAGAAGCGATCGAGAAGAAATTGGTTGACGGCTTTGAGGACAACACATTCAGACCGAACCAACCTGTTACACGCGCACAACTTGCTGCATTGCTCGACCGCACTAACGACCAACTGCCTGATCAAGATCAAAATACAAGCACTGGTACAGTAAGCGCAGCGGTTTATAACAACACGCTTTCCCTTACTAAAGCGGGCGCTACAACTCAATATGCCCTTCATCCGGAAGCATTCGTTCTGCGTAACGGCGTGAAAGTTCCTGCTGCTGCTCTTCAAGTTGGAGATGAAGTGAAAGTCCGCACTTTTAACAATCAAGTTGTTTACGTTGAAGTGACTAAAATGGCGCAAGCGAACACTTCTTTCGATGTTCTGGGCACATTAAACGGTACAACTCTTAACGCTCAAGGCAAGATTGCTACAATTTCCATTAATCAAGTTGTTAATGGCGTCAACCAAGCAACGATCTACAACGTTTCTGCAGATGTTGCGCTAACAGGCAATTTGTCTAATTTCTCTCAAAATCATCTTGTTGAGCTGAAAGGCCAAGACCAACTTGTTAAGGCTATTGATGTAAAATAAGATAAGATAAGTACCACTGAAAGATATAGAAAAAGGTTAAATACACACAATTGGCTCCTTGCTTATTAATAGCAGGGAGCTATTGTGCTTTTCATCTGTATAATCTCCCTTTTATTGAGGTAAACTGACCTTTATCTTGAAAGGAGTGGGACTTATATGAACGAATCTCTTATGGATACATTCAAAAGATATTATGCGGATTACAGAGTCGCTGCAAATGTTGATCAAAGCTTTTCTGATGCTTACAAAGCTATTGCTTATCATGTGATTAACCAAACAGAACAATTTGCGCAAGGGGGCAACCTCGATGAAGTTCAAAATGTGATTCGTGAATTCAAAGAAATCGGCTTATCCGTAGGACCCAGCAATGATGCTTTGAAAGAACGCTTCGAGCAGGAACTTGTAGAGCAAGTGCTTGATCGCGAGGGTAAATGAAAATAATGTAGAATAGGTGTTGCATTCTTCATTTGACCATGATATATTGTTCTTCCGGCCAAAACGAGCTGAAATTTTTATCGAAAAATGTAGAAATAAGGCTTGCATCTGGTTGTGGAATTATGCTATATTATAAATCCGGCCGCGAGAGTGAGACGGAAAACGAAAGAAATTGATCTTTGAAAACTGAACAACGAGTGAGTAAGCACGGTCGAGTAATCGACCAAAAAAGAGATTGTAAAATCTCGCTAGCAACGCAAATGAGCAATTAAGCTTTCAGATAGTTTTACTATTATGGAGAGTTTGATCCTGGCTCAGGACGAACGCTGGCGGCGTGCCTAATACATGCAAGTCGAGCGAATTTATCCTTCGGGATAAGTTAGCGGCGGACGGGTGAGTAACACGTAGGTAACCTGCCTATAAGATCGGGATAACTATCGGAAACGATAGCTAAGACCGGATAACTGGTTTTCTCGCATGAGAGAACTATGAAACACGGAG
>NZ_FNIF01000037.1 GCF_900103825.1 Paenibacillus sp. yr247 | reverse complement strand
ATTTGCGTTGCTAGCGAGATTTTACAATCTCTTTTTGGTCGATTACTCGACCGTGCTTACTCACTCGTTGTTCAGTTTTCAAAGATCAATTTCTTTCATATTTCTTCGCCATCCGTTTAGCGGCGACTTTTATAATATATCACATCTAGGCTATTCAATGCAAGCTTTTTTTATTTTTCTTTTTTCTTACTTAGCATACATCTCGGTACTTCGTTAGCTTTCAATGCGAACCGTTTTTAGCGGCGAGTGTTAATTTATCATAGAATCACAATCAAAGTCAAGCAATAAAATGAGAATAAAAAAAGAATCAGTAGAATACCTGATTCTTCTTTAGTTGCTCGCTTACACACTTGTATATCTTAACTCAATTTCTGAAGTTTCTTCATCGATGAGAACAGCAACTTCTTTAATCAATCCTTTTTTGACGAGCTTATTCAGCAGCAAAGGAAGTTCTGCCCTAACTTCTGTTAACTGAGAATGTTGTTGGAGCTCATCCGCGCTTAGTGGATGCTCGCTTTCTTTAAGGATTTGAATAAACGCCTCGCAGCAACGCTCCATTTTCGACATAACCGAAAACTCGCAAGCTAGCAGAACGAGCTGAACTCTCTGCTTCAACGTCTCCTTACTCATTGTCAGTTCTTCATATAGTTTATACACACCTGGATTGATCGCGCGAATCTGCCTCCATACGGTGATTTCTGGGTGATAGCCATCTTCGATAATAACAATGCGGGCCCAGTGGTGAAGGGCTTCTAGAATATTATTGTAAGCATCCAGCAAATGCTCATCGAGGATATATTCCTTGCTCTGAAGATATTTACGCAGAAAAAGGGAGAATTCAATAAGAAGTTTATGCTCACGCAGGTCCCCCGGAAATTCAAGTATTCGATGGCGCAGGCCTTCCAAATAGGTATTCTGATCCAGAAGTATCTCCCCTTTTAGCAACCAGTGAAGGATATTTCGGTTGAGGCCTTGACGTATCCATTGTTCTATGGAAGATTGGTCTACCCATCTTTCTTGTATCCTAGAATCGTCTCTTATATAATTAGTAGTATGATTGTTCAGGCTCAGGTCGTTCGTTACTATAAGAAGTAGTGTATCAAAACCATCTGTCAGCGAGGGTAGTTGCTTAGGATTATCTACTGCCATAACACTTATAATCCGTTTGTCATTTCGGAACTTAAGCAATAACTGCTCTTTATCGATTCCCATGGGTATCCGAAGCTCCTATCTCCAATTGTTTATATCTTATTTCTACATCGTAGAAGGAGTTTCCTGCTGATTTCTGTGACAATTCATACAAAACAAGATGGCTAATTAATGGGAGGAACAACAAGTGCGTTTCAGATCAAGTAAAGTAAATGAATTCCGTTTATGGGGTCTTGCGATGACCATGGGTGGAATGCTGCTCATGATTATAGGGTTAGCGGGTATCGTTTTTGACTGGGGGAAGGCTGGCCGCATCATTGCTGTGATCTTCATGGTTATTGGTATGATAAGTATGATGGTTAGTATGGGCATATACTTCTGGGCAGGAATGCTTTCCACTTCAGCTACTGTCATTGATTGTCCGGAATGCGGAAGAAGAACGAAGATGCTGGGTAAGACGGATCGCTGCATGTTTTGTAAAACCATTCTTACGGTTGATCCACAATACGAGCCAATTACCGAAAACGAGACAGCCGCTTCAAAAGCAGCTCAGTTAGAGCTCAACAGAGATCATGAACATAAGCCTCATTGATTGCAAACAAAAAGCCGCAACCCTAACGGGTTCGGCTTTTTGTTTTATTTATGGCTTCGCTTGAAGTAATGCGTCCTGAATGACTTTCCACGTTGCGGGCTGCTCAAAGCCTCTTCTCCAGGAGGCAACTCCAGCCAGATCGTACTTCTTCACAAGTTCAAGCCTTGCTTTTATAGAAGTTTCATCTTCCAGCCAGATACGTATAAGTTTCTCGCCTTCTTTGTATTCCACATAGTTCTGACCCGTCTCTTCTAAGAAAATAGGAGTTAGCTTCTTATCTTTTATAATCGTCTCGGCGGCTTCCATCGTTAAAGTTTTGGAGGTTACCGTCGTCTTGCCATTCTTGGTCTCTTCGGTCCACTGGCGCGTATAGAATGGCACACCTAGGACAAGCTTAGATGGTGGCACCTTTTCGCTGCCCAAAAGCCCGGTAACAGAGCGCTCTGTCCATGGAAGGGATGAGACAGAGCCAGATTTGGGGCTAGTAGCCCAATATTCGTCATAGGCCATTAGCATCATGTAGTCAACAACTTCAGCAAGAGCAGGTCTGTCATAAAACACGGACCACATTTCATTGGTTGATTTCGGTGTAACATCGATGGAAACGGCTAAGCCTTGTTCATGCATAAAAGGGGTCAACTCACGTACGAATTGGACCAGATTTTCTTTATCTTTGAGATAAACATTCTCAAAATCAATATTGATGCCCTGCAATTTATACGTTTGCGCAAAGCCGAGCAATTGTTTAATTATTTTCATACGACGATCATAACTTGAAAGTGCTTGTGATGTTCGGTCAGGTTCAAAGCCGTTGCTGAACAACGCCCAGACCTGATAATTGCGACTTTGCGCCCATTTCACATAGGAAGCGTCGGCTAAGTTCTTAATGCTCCCCTCTCCGTCAGCTAGAGAGAACCAGGTGGGGCTAACTACTTGCAAGCCAGGCATATCACCTACCTTAGAGGTGTCGGGATTCTTCGTAATGACATGCTCCCAAGTCAGGTTTAATTTACCGTTAAGCGGCTTCCAAGGCACGTAAGCAGACGTTTGTTCCTGTATCGGAATCGTTTCCTCATGATCCTCTAATATATCAGCCTTACGTACATAGCCAATCGGACCACTCTGCTGCTGGACTCGGAACCAATCTCCTTCTTCACCTAATATCATAACCTGCTCGTTGGTTGCGATACTGGAGACGATCGGCGCTTTAATAGAAGCAAATGTTCGCAGCTGAGATTCTTTGGTATCCGAATGTTTCCCCCACTTGACAAGGTCACCTTTTTTGAATAAAAGAATAGCACCTGAATTCTCGGACTCTCTTATTTCAAAAGGATACAGCTGCCGAAGCGGCTCTATAGGCACGTAAATGTCATTCCCTTTCTTTTCAACAGGAAAAGATAAGGTGATTGGTTTCTCGTTCATTAATGCTGAAAGCTCTGTAGTTTTCAAACGTAGGACTTTATCTTTCGTTGTGATAATAACAGAGTCACTGCTTTTTTCATATATAATAGATGGGTCCATCCATTCCTGAATGAGCTCCAACGGAAGCTTCAGCCCTTCTTTCTCACCAATCGCGCTCATTTTATAATAATTCCCTTGATAAAAAACCGGCTTACTTAACTCATGAAATTCGGTATCTACTTTCGTACGATTAGGCACTAGCTGCTGCCAAAGGTAAGAAGCTGCACCCGCGGCAAGGATACCAATAAAAAGTGAACTAATAAGTAGTATTCTCTTCGTCGATCTTGTGCGTTTCGGTTGCTGTTCTGGGGGTGTTGGATGCAAGGTTTCACTTCCTTTATACGATATAAAAAAGAAAAAACGTGCTCTTACCTCTCTATAAACAAGAAGGTACGATCACGTTTCATTATACATCATAGGAACAGGTAATGAGGAATTCCATGTAAAGTTAATGCTTGGTAATCCCTGTACAACCCGGGCAAACGCCATAAACCTCTAATCGATAAGCGCTAACCTGAAAGCCCGTTTGCCCAGCAGCGGTAATCTCAATATCATGAAGAGGCGGATATTCAAAGTCCGCAATCTTCCCACATACTTCACAAACAGCATGATAATGGTCAGTCATATCCGCATCAAAGCGACTCGAGCTGTCTCCATAAGTCAGTTCCCGAACGAGTCCCGATTCAATAAATACTTTGAGATTATTATAGACAGTCGCAACGCTCATATTAGGAAATTTGGATTCAAGAGACTTGTATATGTCATCTGCTGTCGGATGAGTCATGGAGTCCAGCAAAAAGGATAGAATCGCATGCCGCTGTGGCGTCATCCGTACACCCGTTGTTTTCAACTTAGCTAAAGCCTGTTCTAATTGTGCTGCCATGGTACTCACCACCTGATGTTAGTCATTAAAACCTTACACTATATTGTACGTGTGTTAATAAACTTTTGTCAATGATGGTTATGCGGTTACTCCACTTTTAGTTTATTTATTTTTACGGGAATCTAGTACATACATTGCCAAGCCTGCAAGGACGAGAGCAGCAGATCCAAGATAGGAGCCCATGAAATCGAAAAGTCCTGTAACCCAGCGGGGCTTGTTGCTGAGAAGGAAAAACAAAACACCAACGGCGATGAGAATTACACCCATATTCGTGCCTTTGATCAGCTTCTGTAAAGGATCTTGAAATTCAATGTCATTGGAAGCAGCTGCGAACTCGCCAAGTTCATTGCGCCTATTTACATGATCTGTTATTTGAAGGGCGTCGAATAAATAATAAAAGTATATGACAGGAATAAATAGGGCGAATAGCGTGATCGTAGGTACACTTGTGTCCCTATGATTAACGAGAGATGTAATAATAAAAATATCGAGGATTAGAAGCATCATAATAAATAAACCGCGCTGCATGAGGCCTAAGTAAAAATGTCCAGTTCCCGGGACGATGAACGATAAAACCCCTGCGAGCCATTTGCGCTTCCTTGACGATTGATAATAGGGAGCATATTGTGGGAATGATTGATCGGCTCGGAGTGACCTTGACGGACCTGATCGATCAGCTGCTCATCCGTCATATTGTCCATGCCTGACTTCCCCCTTTCTGTTTGTCCAAAAGCTTAGACGCTTCAAGTGGGCGGACCCCTTCAATTTTTACTTTTTTCGAGGGTAACACCGGTAATTCCTTGAATTTGATTGATTTCTTCAAGTATAGAGGCGACAATGGAAGGCTTAGGAATCGTGACATGGAACGTAATTTGAACATGATTGGGCTTATTGTCGTTCTCTTGTTCTTCCAACGAAATCTTACGTATATCTACTTTTTGTTTACCAAGGAGAGTGGTAATCAGTCCAAGGGTCCCCGGTTGATCAATCGCTTGTATTTTGAGAATACGAATTTTTTTACCGTTAAAAAATTTATGCTCCACTTTGTTCAGAATCCATAAGGAGATGAGCACCATGAAGCAAGCCAGAACAGCCGGATAATAGAAGCCTGCCCCAACAGCAAGTCCAATACCCGCCACCACCCAGAGGGAAGCCGCTGTCGTAAGGCCCGTAATAGACCTCCCGTTAAACATAATCGTTCCAGCACCTAAGAAACCGATACCGCTTATGACTTGCGCCGCTAAACGCGAAGGATCAATACGAACATTCACTTCGTTCACAAAAGTACTAAATCCGTACATGGAAACCAGCATGACAAGCGCAGACCCCACACACACCAAAATATGCGTACGAAGTCCCGCTGCATGACTGCTAACTTCCCTCTCGAACCCGATTAAACCGCCTAATAAAAGTGCTAGAACTAACCGTATGGTAATATGAATTTGATCAATAACCCATGGACTACTCATGATGTAACCGCTCCCTTTTTCGCGCAGATAGTGGATTGTATCATCCAAGATATCAATATAAACCTGGTGGAAAAAAAGTTAACTTGTAGCCGGCCGTTCAAAAGTGGTCAGGCTTACACCCGGTGGAACGGTGAACACTCGACGTACTGTGAAGTCGAAGCTCTGATATAGCTGAATGGCCGGTAAATTCGCCGTACCGGTGGATACAATAAATTGCAATGCTCCATTCTGCTCTTGTTCTATTAATATATGTTGTAAAAGTGACCTAGCAATCCCTCGGCGAAAAAAATTCGGATGCACCATCATCCGGCAAATCGTGACAATACAGCCTTCTCGGGAGTAAGAAATGGCTCCAGCAAGCCTATTTTGATTCTCTTCATTAACGAAAAATCCATAAAACGTTTCGTTCGCTTCACGTATTGACGCGATCCCATCCTTTAGCGGCGGTATATCTTCAAAGCCAATAAGCTCAGCTTCCACGCGATAGGAAGCGATTTGCAGAGATAACAGGAGCAAGATTTCCTCATTCGTTTGCAGTCGAAGTCGTTGAATGGACAAACAAAGCCCCCCCTTAGTGAAATCAAGGATAAACGCCTTCTGTGCGTCCTAAGAACGCGGCGCGTTTGTCAAGATTGATGCTGAGCAATAAGTTATAAAACTTATACGCTAATCAATGAAAAAAGTGGTGTCCTTTACATCGGATCACCACTCCCATCTTTATTATTTGCGGTTCAGGCACTCTACAATTAATTTGTTAACAAGTCCTGGATTCGCTTTACCTTTGGTTTCTTTCATGACTTGCCCAACCAAGAAGCCAACAGCTTTTTCCTTACCTGCTTTGAAATCAGCTACCGATTGAGGACTGTTTTCCACAACCTGCTCAACGATGGCCTTGATGGCACCTTCGTCGCTGATTTGTACAAGTCCTTGCTCTTCAACGATCTTCTGCGGCTCTTTGCCAGATTCGATCATTTCCTTGAAGACCGTTTTGGCGATTTTGGTGGAGATTGTGCCTTTCTCGATTAAACCAATCATTTCGCCTAGACCCTTACCTGTGACTTTGACATCGGCTAGTTCAAGGCTGTTTGCATTCAAGTATCCGAGCAGATCACCCATGATCCAGTTCGAGACTGCTTTAGCATCCTGCGTATATTGTAAGCTCTCTTCAAAGAAGTTTGCTAGCTTCATGGATGAAGTGATAACTTCAGCATCATAGCTTGGAAGACCATATTCGCTGCTGTATCGAGCTTTACGCGCATCAGGCAACTCAGGTATGGTAGCTTTGACATTAGCTTTCCACGCATCGTCGATATATAGGCTAACGAGATCCGGATCTGGGAAATAGCGGTAGTCATGCGCATCCTCTTTGCCGCGCATTGTTAAAGTCATTCCCTTTGCTTCATCCCAGCGGCGTGTTTCTTGTTCAACTTCGCCGCCGTCGCGGAGAATTTCCGCTTGGCGATACTCCTCGTACTCG
Organism: Paenibacillus sp. yr247; assembly: GCF_900103825.1. Classification (GTDB taxonomy): domain Bacteria; phylum Bacillota; class Bacilli; order Paenibacillales; family NBRC-103111; genus Paenibacillus_E. The sequence goes on along the minus strand of NZ_FNIF01000037.1, from coordinate 26,083 downwards.
AGTCCTCTTTGGACGCCACGGAACGAGTTCATGTTTTTCAGTTCGGCTCTTGTGCCGAACTTCTCCTGCCCGAAAGGACGCAAGCTGATGTTGGCGTCGCAGCGCAGCGAGCCTTCCTCCATTTTCACGTCGGAAACATCGCAATAAATCATGATTGCTCTGAGCTTCTCCAGATAAGCCCGCGCTTCCTCTGGTGAACGCAGATCAGGCTCGGATACGATTTCAATCAGTGGCGTTCCCGCCCGGTTTAAGTCGACAAGAGAGGCGTAACCACCATCTACATGCGTCAGCTTGCCTGCATCTTCCTCCAGATGAACGCGAGTCACACCGATTCGCTTGCTTTCTCCGTTCACTTCAATATCGACCCAACCGTTAAGGCCTATCGGCTGATCATATTGCGAAGTTTGATATGCGTCCGGTGAATCAGGATAAAAGTAGTTTTTGCGGTCAAATTTACTATGTGTAGAAATCGTACAATTGAGCGCCATAGCGGCTTTCATGGCATATTCAACCGCTTGACGGTTAAGTACCGGCAGTACGCCTGGGTGACCTAAGCACACCGGACATGTATTGGTATTCGGGGGTGCTCCGAATGAGGTTGCACAACCGCAAAATATTTTGGAAGCGGTATGAAGCTCAACGTGAACTTCAAGACCGACTACAGTTTCAAATTGGGTATCTGTTGCCGACAAAATGATTGCCTCCTTCGTTACTCATGAACTATTAACCTACAATTGCGGGCGCTGCTTGTGGTGATCTGTATGCTGCTCGAAAGCGTGGGCTACACGCAGTAGCGTAGCTTCATCCAGCGCTTTGCCGATAACTTGCAGGCCAACGGGAAGTTCGTTCACGAATCCGCAAGGTACGCTAATTGCAGGAATACCCGCCAAGCTGACCGGAATGGTCAGGATATCATTTAAATACATAGTGAGTGGATCGCTGCTCTGCTCACCGATTTTGAAAGCAGGTGTCGGAGCTGTTGGCCCGATGATGATATCGAATTTCTCGAACACTTGATCAAAATCTTGCTTGATCAAGGTACGGACTTGTTGTGCTTTCAAGTAGTAAGCATCATAATAGCCTGAACTTAATGCATACGTTCCAAGCATGATGCGGCGTTTGACCTCGGGACCAAAGCCTTCGCTGCGGGACATATGGTATAGGTCAAGCAGGTTGCGAGCGTTGTCCGAACGCACACCATAGCGCACACCGTCAAAGCGCGCGAGGTTCGATGACGCTTCGGAGGAAGCGAGCAGGTAGTAAGCCGCCACTGCGTACTCGGAATGAGGCAGCGTCACTTCTTCCCAGACAGCGCCTAATCCTTCGAGTACTTTAAGCGCTTCTAGCACTTTCTCTTTCACAGCAGGGTCGATACCTTTACCCATGTATTCTTTGGGTACGCCGATGCGCAGACCTTTGACGTCTCCCGTCAAAGCACTGAGGTAATCAGGGATGTCCACTTTCGCAGAAGTGGAATCCTTTGGGTCGTAGCCTGCGATCGCTTGCAGCAGATAGGCGGAATCTTCGACGTTCTTCGTCAGCGGCCCGATTTGGTCGAGCGAGGATGCGAACGCGACTAAGCCATAGCGGGACACGAGTCCGTACGTCGGCTTCAGCCCGACGATCCCGCAGTAAGCAGCGGGCTGGCGAATCGAGCCGCCGGTGTCGGACCCCAGCGCGAAGTACACTTCGCCTGCAGCAACCGCTGCAGCGGAGCCGCCGCTGGAACCGCCTGGCACGCAATCCGTTTTCCACGGATTGTGGGTAGGATGGAAAGCGGAGTTCTCGTTGGAGCCGCCCATGGCGAATTCATCCATGTTGAGCTTGCCAATCGTGACAGTTTGAGCATCCTTAAGCTTACTTACAACCGTTGCATCATAGATTGGATTATAATTTGTTAAGAACTTGCTGGCGCAGGTCGTTCTCAAGCCTTCGGTGACCATATTATCTTTGATCCCGATCGGGAGACCGAATAAATCCCCCTGTGCACCATTGCTGCTTAGCTGCTCGTCCAACTTGGCAGCTGCTTGTCTGGCGTTCTCTTCATCTAATGTAAGGAAAGCGCGAACCTTGCTCTCTACTTGCTGAATTCTTGTATAGGATTGATCCACGAGATCGGCAACAGTAAGTTCTTTGCCTTGAAGCTTCGCGTGAATTTGCTGTAGGTTTAAATCAAACAAAGACAACGACAGGCACTCCCTTTCATATGGTTCTCTATTCTAAAACAGCCGGAACTTTGAATTGCCCGTCTTCATGATCGGGTGCGTTTAGCATCACTTTCTCGATCGGCAATGATGGCTTCGTAACATCTTCGCGCATGACGTTTACTAACGGCATAGCATGGCTTGTCGGAATAACACCTTCGGTATTCAGCCCATTCAGCTGCTCGGCATATTTTAAAATGGCATTTAGCTGTTCGGTAAATAGGTCTTTCTCGGTATCACTCAAATCGAGTCTAGCCAACTTTGCGACGTGCTCGACATCTTTTTTGGTTATGCTCAAGTTTTCTGCACCCCTAATATCAGCGTTTAGTCATTCTTTTCATTATATCCCAGAAATTTTGTGAACTCAATCCAGAAAAAACCACAACTTCTTTTCAGCTTGGGTTTAAGACCGTTACTAAAAAGAGGCTGTGGTTGGTTGATGGTAGCAACTAAACTAATGAATAATCTATTGGATAAACCCTGTATCCATCGCTTTGGCTTTTTCTTTTAATGCATAATACTTGAGCTTTGCTGCGGCCAAGGCGGTTTCGTTCTGGTGGACTTTAAGCTCGAATTTATTCAAATCATGCTTCGAGATGACGCCTACGCTATAGCGAAAATTCATTTTCTGCAAATCAGCTTGCGCGTCGTTTAAGTTCCGCTGCTCCGTAAGGACAGCTTGGTAGGCATTTTTGGCATCATTATATGTCGTTTGAATTTTCTTGGTGAGTTCGAGTTTGGTTTGCTCGTTTTTTTGCCCGTTTATAGCCAGATTAATGCCCGAAAAGGCATCGCCATACGTATTCTGGGTAACCGTGTGCCCAACTTCCCAAACCGCTTCATCCATGTTATTGCCGGAAGTTTTCATCTGATAGGAAGCATTCAATAAGGTGGTTGTGTCCGTCTCCGAGATAGGGTCTACCGAAATGGACGCGATATCCTTGATGACTAAGTTAGGGTCATAGGAAATCCCAATGTCCGTTGACAGCTGCACAAGCCCCAACCGATAGTTGTTAACAAACGTTGCGATATCGTCCTTTTGCTTGTTGATGGTTTTCTGAACCGTTTGCACATCGTCAGGAGATGCCAAGCCTTGCTGAGCGAAAAGCGTAGCTCTCAGCAGATCTTTCTCCATCACACCTTCGTACTCATTCATAAAATCCAGCTGCTTCTTCTGGCCTAATAACTGCACATATTGCGCGATGGTTTGCAAGCGGATACCTGCCTTAGCTTCATCCGATTGCAGCAGCGAGTTCCGCTGATCTGTCCCGAGTTGATGCGCTGCTGTGCTCATTTGCGCTCGTTGTGAGGAAATGATTTTATTCATGCCGCCGGCGAGAGCTCCCATCCCCTGCATCATCTGGTTCATCGCATTATTTTGCATGACGGTCCAGGCGATATCGGTTGGGTTTGTTAGGTTCGGCAGCTGTGGATTCCCCGTATTGGTCGCCTCCGCCGGTGTGCTAGGTAAATGACCAGGCGTAAACGAGGCCGAGCCCATTTCGTTCATTTGCTGTTCCAGATCGCCCTTTTTACTGCCTTGAGCAGCGTATTTTAGCGTTAGCATTGCAAGGTTATGGGAATCTTTCAGTGCCTTATCCAGCACATACGTCAAATCAACTGAAGATACGGTTTCGAGAACATCCGCATTCACGTAAACATTTTGATTGGGATCTTGGGCTGTTTCGGCATAGATGAATGCTTGCGTTGAGCTTGAAAGGAGTAACAGGGCTGTAGATAAGCTGATGAGCGTTTTTTTCAAAAAAATCGCTTCCTTCCTTATGGTTATACCGTGATATTCGATCCCGATGGCAGATTAGGTAGTTTGCCAGATGCGGTATCTTTTGTTTTCTTATTAGAAAAGACAACAAATCGAGTTAACAACATCGCTATGAAATAAGTTAGTGCTCCTGTCAAAATAAGTGAGAGGCAATCATGCCAAATGACAGAGAAGTCATTTCCCTTAACAAATACGTTGCGCACGCCGTCTAAGAAATAAGTGAGAGGCAGCATGTGACCGAACACTTGCAGTACTTTAGGCATAGCCTCGAATGGCCAAGTGAACCCAGAAAGCATGAAGGACGGCACCGCGATCAACATCGCAGTCTGCGTCGCCCCAAGCTGATTACTGGAGAACAAACTGATTAGATAACCGATTCCGCTGACCGCAAAGGTGAAGCTGGCAATAATGGCAAAGCCTACAAGCAGGCTGCCGCTCATTGGCGCACCGAAGGCATACAGGGCGATGACAAAAGTAACGGATGTGTTAAACAGATTGATTAAGAAATAAGGAGCTGTCTTTGCGTATGCGATGCGCCACGGATTTCTTTTCCAAGCTACGAACCGCTGCCAAGTACCCGCGTCTTTCTCACGTGTGATGGTTAAGGCGATGCCCAAAAATAAAACTTGCTGTAAAATGGCTCCCACCAGACCATATAGCATAAAGTCACTATAGTTGAAGGCGGAGTTATACATGATTCGATATCGATAAGGAATGGGCGAAAGAGTGTTCATGACCTGCTCACTCTGAAGTCCTTGCTGTAGTTGAAGCTTTTTTTGCGAGTACCCCATGCTGAAGGTCGTGATCACTTCGTTGGCGCCTTTGGTTGCCGAGTTCGAAATCATCATGTTGCTGCCATCGATCAGCGTAAGGAGCGGCAATGTTTCGCCATGCTTCAGCTTCGCTTCGAAATTAGAGGGAATGATGAGGCCTACCTTGGCTTCTCCCGTTGCAAGTGCCCGCTTTACATCTTCCTCCGAATGGTATTCGTTCTTGATCTGGAACGATTCGCTCTGCTCGAAGGCTTGAATAATTTGACGACTTAGAGGACTTTGATCTTCATCAATAACGACAGTGGCCATTTCGGTAACTTTGTGATGTACGTAAATCGATCCGAAAAGCACGGTGTACATGATCGGAACGAAGAACAAGATCAGAAAAAGACGTCGGTCCTTCAGAATGTGCATCCATTCTTCTGTTATCAGCTTGCCAATCCGAAGATCCATCTCCTTCATCATCCTTCCGTTTTACCGTTCCATTGCAGCGTCATTCCTGTAGTCGCTGTGTCTGGCAGTGTGCTTAGTTCTATTTTGATTCCAAACGAACGGATGTCCGTTTCGCCTGAGGTTTGGGTTGCTTTCTTAATGGCAAAATCCGGCGCCGCCGCTACAGATGCAATCGTACCAACAACTTTCTCGCCCGTTGACAGCATTGTCATGTTAATTTTGTTGCCTACTTTTAGTCCAGCTATAGACGTCTCGGGCATGTAAAACTTAGCCCAACGTTTCTCCGTTGACTCAACTGAGAATACGGGGAATCCGGAACCAACCAGCTCCCCAACCTGCGCGGATTGCATGAGAATAATCCCATCAGTTGGTGCAACGAGATCTGTGTAACTTAAGTAAGTTTCCGCTTCTAGTTGAGCGGCCTTCGCTTGCAATTCACCGGATTGTGCAGATTTAATCGCACCTTGAGCTTGCTGTACAGCCGCATCAGCTGCCGCTACATCACCCTGTCTCACCTGCACAGTCCCGCGGTTTGCTTCAGCCAGCTTCAGGGATGCCTTTGCTTGTTCCAGTAAAGCTTCTGCCCCGCGTATCTCTTCCTCACGTGGTCCCTGATTCGCCATATTCAGCTGCTGCTGGGCCAAGTCACGTTTCGTCTTCGCTTCTTCATAGCTCACTTTCACTTTATCCACGTCTGCTTGAGCAACAAGCCCTTGGGCGAGCATTGCATTCATCCGATTCAAGTTCTGCTCAGCGATGGCATATACTTCGGAAGCAGCCTGGAACTGAATCTCCGCTTGCTTCTTCTCTTCCGGACGCGCACCGTTGCGGAGGCCATCTACTTTCGCTTGAGCAGCACTAACAGCCGCTTTCGCTTGAGCAACTTGCTGCTCAGCGGTATTCGCTGTCACATTCACGCCAGCTATCCCCTGCTGCTTCTTCGCTTCCGCGGTTGCTGTAGCTCCCTCCGCTTCGGCGATTTTGCCTTGGGCGAGTGCTACAGCTGCTTTGGCCTGCTCGACTTTGGCTTCAATTTCTGTACTTTGCAGACGCGCAAGCACTTGCCCTTTTTTCACGGCGTCCCCTTCTTTTACAAGAATTTCGGTGACTCTTCCGCCTACTTTAAAGCTGGCACTCACTTCATTCGTTTCAATATAAGCCGTAGGATGCACCTGATTAACGGAATCCGTTTGGCTAACGGCCTGTTTGGATGTTAAAAGAAATGTACTTGTTCCGATGACAATTGCCATCACCGAATAAACCATTGGTCGAATAAAACGCATAACTATCCCTCCACAAAATAATAAATAAAAAAATTACTGATTTAGAAAATTACCAAAATACATCTGCAATAGGTTCAAGATTTTCTCATCGGTTAATGGCTCGTTCTGTTTCTCCCAATCAAAAACTAAAGCAACATACAGTTTGAATAAAATAAAGGCCGTCATCTTCGGATCACAGTTCTTCATTGTGCCGTTATGTATCGCACGTTCCATATGTTCACTAATGAACTGAACAACTTCCGTTTCGATACTAGCCATCGCTTCAAGTGTAACCGGACTGCCATATTGTTGAACTTCATGCGCTAATTGAATGAGCAGCTCATGCTCTTTGCGAAAGACAAGAATCCCGTAAAGCGCACTATGAATTTTCTCGAAAGGTGTTGCCCCTTCTGCAATAGCTTTCTCGGCGACTGCTTTCATTTCGGCAATTAACGACTGTATGATTTCATGCAAAAGTTCTTCTTTATTGGCAAAAAACGTATAGATCGTCGCTTTGCCGACACCGGCAATCTTGGCGATTTGATCCATCGTCGTACCTTTGTAACCGAAAAGTGAAAAAGATTTCTTCGCTGATTCCATAATCAACTGTTTTTTGACATCATCCATTTACGCACCTCAGAACTAAAATACTAAAATAGTTTTGTGTTCGGATATTAATGTACCACCATTTCCCGATTTTATCAACTATAAAACAGGATTCACAGGTATCTCTTTTGTATACATAGTAAGTACAACAAAACCCGCACTAGTAATCACTAGGCGGGTTTTGAGTATGACGAATGTATTAAATCCAAGCCTTCAGGCCGATTTGTTTAATGAATTCTTCCGTGGATTGGACCTCTTTGTCCCGTTCTATTCCCGGTTCTTCACTTGTCTCGCCGTTCATAATTCTCCGGAACAGCTCTTCATTCCTCGTGGCAAGCGCGAAATCTATTAACGCTTCTCTCTCGATTTGGTCCGCCTCCTGGTGGAGAAGAACTTCTTCAAGTTCGATATCCGACGCAGGCACGTAGTAGTGCTTATTATCCTTGGGGACACGAACGATGTAATCGAAAATGTTATCGTTATTCCGGTCGTAAGCGATAATATATCCATACCCGCCTATGGGCAGATTCTGTTCTAAACTATCGGCAATTACTATTATTTTCTCACCAAGACGAAGCATCTGAATTCCCCCTACCTAAATAAACCTGCAATCTAGTCTTATCGTACCCAGGGTAAACAGCTTAGGCGTCTTTCTAGACGCGACGCATTTGTCAAGGTAGATGCGAAGCAAGTCAAGTCGACTAGACTTATCTTCTACTCTACTAAATAAAATAGATTGTGTCCAATTGATAGACAAATCACTAGAAGAGTAGTAACAATTTCTGGAATGAGATTGAAAAGAGTATAATAAGTAAAGAACTCTGAACTCTAGTAAAAGATAAAATGACAAGGAGATTTCGCATGAGTGAAAATACCCCAAAGAAGCCTCGTCCATCATTGACAGAAGGCCCTATTGCCAAGACTTTGATCTTATTTTCTTTACCGATTCTATTAGGGAACGTGCTTCAGACGCTTAACGGTTCTATCAATGCGATATGGATCGGCAAATATCTTGGTGAAGGTGCGCTTGCGGCGACCTCCAATGCCAACATTATCATGTTCTTCTTGATTAGCTCCATCTTCGGAATCGCGATGGCTGCCGTTATTATGATCGGCCAAAATCTCGGTGCACAAAAGGTCGAGGAAGCTAAAAAAGTTGTAGGCACCAGCACGGTCTTCTTCCTCATCCTTTCCATCATCGTTGCCTTATTTGGGCTTATTTTCTCCTCTGCCATTCTGGGCTGGATGAATACACCGTCAGATGTTAAAGAGCTTGCTGATACATACACACGTATCATATTCGCTGGTGTGCCTTTCATATTTGGATTCAACTTGATTATGGCTATTTTGCGAGGCTCTGGAGACGCAAAGACGCCCTTCTATTTCTTACTGTTGTCTGCAGTGCTAGACATCGTGCTTAATCCATTGCTTATTCAAGGTATGGGGCCTTTTCCGAGAATGGGGATAGCCGGCTCCGCTGTCGCATCCTTTGTGGCCCAGCTGATAAGCTTCGTGCTGTTAATTGTGTATTTATATCAAAAAAAATATTTTCTGAGGATTACGAAAAAGGATGTTCCTCTGCTGCGTATCAATTGGATGATCATTCGAACTTTGATTCAAAAAGGACTGCCTATGGGATTAAATATGGTGGTGGTTTCCCTAAGCAACTTAATCTTGATTCATCTCGTGAATTCCTATGGATCAGAATCAACCGCTGCCTTCGGTGTTGCGATGCAAATATCCAGCTATGTGCAAATGCCCGCCTTGGCGATTGGCGGAGCTGTGACATCCATGGCCGCACAAAACATTGGTGCCGGAAAGTGGGATCGGGTAAACCGAATTACTTGGACCGGTGTTGGCGTTAATGTCTTGATGACGGGACTTATCGTCGCTCTTCTGCACCTGTTCAACCGTGAGGTCGTAAGTATCTTTCTTCCTACAGAAGGAAAAGCGATTGCGATTGGGGTGCACATTAATAATCTAATATTATGGTCGTTTATCATTTTTGGCATATTCAACGTCGTTGCGGGCGTGGTTCGGTCAGCAGGATCGGTTGTGTTCCCGCTTATTGTTGCCTTTATTGCTCTGCTGCTAGTACGTATTCCTCTTGCCACTGTGTTAGCGAACATCTATGGATTCGATGTGATTTGGTGGAGCTTCCCGGTCAGCTTTAGTGTAGCGGCAACGCTGAACTTACTTTATTATCGCTTCGGGAATTGGAAGAAAGCTAGGATGATTCCAAATAAAGCGTAGAAAAAAAGTCTGCTGAGCCATAATCTATGGCTTAGACAGACTTTTTTTCCGCCTTTGACTGCTAATGCCGTCATAGCGTCAATAAGGAATAATACCTGGTTCTGAACAAACTGTAAAGCTTTCCCATTGTCCAACCACTTTACGGAACGAATCGGGACCTTTTTTAATCAACCGGACGCGGGCCAGGATCCATACCTGTTTCAGACGCCGTCATTAACGGTTTAACCGTGAGATCAGTATGTACATGAATTTGGCAGGATAAGCGGATATTTTCTTCCGTGATTCCTTTGGTCTCTCGAAGCGCAGTTTCCACCTCATTCATGGGACCAGCATCCCCCTCGATGATTTCAACACGGCAGGTTGTACATCTGGCGTTACCCCCACAGCGGTGCAAAATGTCTATCCCATGGTCCATTAGAGACAGCACAAGCTTTTTCCCTTCTTCAACCTGGAACGCTTCTTTTCCTACAACTTGAATCGTCGGCATTACAAATTCCTCCTTTTTATCCTTTGTTGCCTTATTGGCGTCTGGGCAAATACGAAGCTAATCTTATGAGCTAAAAAGTGGCGTGATGACGTGACAAATATAAAAAACGCTCAAGCCATTGACAGAATTTTCTCCGACAAACAGTGTGAGCGCTGATTGCTCCATTAATTCAGATTAAAACTTTTCTTGATTAGCGCCTTCCCAATCAGCCAAAAACTTCTCGATCCCTGCATCCGTAAGCGGGTGCTTGCTCATAGATTCGATAACTTTGTAAGGCACCGTTGCAATATGTGACCCTGCGAGCGCAGCCTCAATCACGTGAGCAGAGTGACGAACGCTGGCAGAGATGATTTCAGATTTAATACCGTGTACTTGGAAAATTTGGCTGATTTCTTTAATCAGATTTATACCAACCTGGTTGATATCATCCAAACGTCCGATAAATGGGGATACATAAGTTGCTCCTGCGCGCGCTGCCAGCAAGGCTTGCGTCGAACTGAAGATCAAGGTTACGTTCGTTGGGATGCCCAGTGATCTGAACACACTAGTCGCTTGAAGTCCATCCAATGTCATTGGAAGCTTGATGACGACATTCGGGCCGAGTTTGGCAAGTTTCTTGCCCTGCTCAACCATTTCGTCTACTTTCAATGAAACGACTTCTGCACTGATCGGCACATCGCCGACAATGGAGATGATTTCTTTCACTGTTTCGAAGAAGTCTCTTCCTTCTTTGGCAATGAGTGAAGGATTCGTTGTTACTCCTGCAACAACACCTAACGCGTGAGCTTTGCGAATTTCGTTTACATTGGCTGTGTCGATAAACAATTTCATCCTGTATCCCTACCTTTTCTCCCTTTGTGGGCTCATACTTGGAAATACTTCTGTCTGATTTGTTGTACGATTGCTTCTGCAGTAAAGCCATATTCACGAATAACTCGATCAGCCTTCGCGGATGCCCCGAATTTACGGATGCCCACAACGAAGCCTTTGCCTCCCGTAATCTCTTCCCATCCAGCAGGATAAGCCATCTCTATGACGACATTCGCTTTCACATGTGGTAAAAGGATGGCATTTCGCACCTCTTCAGGCTGCTGCTCGAACAATTCTCGGCTTGGCATGGAAATAACACGAGCCCCAATACCATCTTGCGCCAACTGTTTCTTCACGTCAAGTGCTAAGCTCACTTCAGAGCCCGTTGCGATAAGCTGAATTTCAGGTGTAGTTAGCGCGTCAACATCGGATAAGATGTAAGCCCCTTGATGAATATGGTCAAAAGCGAGCTTATCCGTCCCTGGAAGAACCGGTAAGTTCTGACGCGAGAGCGCGAATACGAACGGACCTTCCTTCGCTTGGAGGACATACTCCCAGGCCGCTGCGGTTTCGTTTGCGTCCGCAGGACGGAACAGCGTCAGATCCGGGATCATCCGCAGAGCAGGGATCTGTTCGATCGGCTGATGCGTTGGGCCGTCTTCGCCGACAGCGATGCTGTCATGCGTGAACACGTACGCAACAGGCAATTTCATGAGCGCGGACAAGCGAATAGCGCCGCGCAGGTAGTCGCTGAACACGAGGAACGTGCCGCCGAATGCACGCAGTCCCCCGTGCAGCAGCATGCCGTTCAGTGCTGCGCCCATGGCGAATTCACGGACGCCGAACCAGAAATTGCGGCCGCTGTAATCGGAAGCGCTGAATGCCGCTGCGTCGCTAATCATGGTGAAGTTGGAGCTCGCGAGGTCGGCAGAGCCGCCCACAAGCTGAGGTACCCGCTTCGCCAAGCCGTTGATCACTTTGCCGGAAGCGGTGCGCGTCGAGATCGTGCCGCTCTCTGGGGTAAATCGCGGCACCTCGGCATTCCAGTCCGCTGGAAGGTCACCGCGATTCGCGAGTTCGAATTGCTGAGCGAGCTCGGGGTAAGCAGCCTGGTAGCTGCTCCACAGCTGCTCCCAGCTGGTCTGGGACTGAGCACCCAGCTCTTTGTGCTGAGCGAAGTGCTTGTAGACCTCAGCCGGGACGTAGAAGTCTGGCTCGAGCGGCCAACCCAGAGCCTGCTTCGTCAGCAGCAGCTCTTCTTTGCCCAGCGGCGCGCCATGCGTGCCGCCGTGGCCGCCTTTGCCGGCTTTGTTCGGGCTGCCATAGCCGATCGTTGTCTTGATCTCAATGAGAGTTGGGCGATTGCGGTCCGCCTTGCCTTCTGCGATCGCAGAGGAGATCGCTTCGACGTTGTTCTGCTCTTCCACACGTAAGTACTGCCATCCATAGGATTCAATTCGCATTCGGACGTTTTCCGAGAACGACATGTTCAGCTCACCGTCGAGTGAAATGTCGTTGGAATCGTAGAGCACAATTAACTTGCCCAATTTCAAATGGCCAGCCAATGAAGCGGCTTCAGACGATACGCCTTCCATCAAGTCGCCATCACCGCAAATCGCATATGTGAAGTGATCGACGATAGGGAAATTCGGTTTGTTGTAGACAGAAGCCTGATGCGCTTCGGCCATTGCCATACCCACTGCCATTGCTACACCTTGGCCGAGTGGTCCTGTTGTTGCTTCGACGCCCGCCGTATGACCATACTCCGGATGTCCGGGTGTGCGGCTTCCCCATTGGCGAAACTCCTTAAGATCATCCATCGTTACGTCATAGCCGCTTAGGTGCAGCAGACTATATAACAACATCGAGCCATGTCCTGCCGACAGAACAAAGCGATCGCGATCCACCCACTTTGAATTGGCCGGATTGTGCTTCAAGTGCTGCGTCCAAAGTGCATATGCCATGGGCGCAGCGCCCATCGGCATGCCGGGATGACCCATAGCTGCTTTTTCGACTGCGTCGATTGTGAGCGTTCTAATTGTATTGATGCTTAACTCTTCAATGCCATCAGTTGTCTGATTCAAAAAAAGTTCGCCTCCATCAATTTGGTTGTTTTTGCATCATCTACTCTTTATTATAAGGATAGATGGAGCATTCAAATAATTGATAGTTTCGATACTCGCTATAGAAGGTGTCTATATGGTAAATTTTGAGTTGTATAAAGTTTTTTACCTCACTGCTAAGTCAGGCAGCTTATCTAAAGCGGCTAAAGAGCTGTACATTACCCAACCGAGTGTCTCTCACTCCATCAAATTGTTAGAGGTTACTCTGGGGCTGCAGCTGTTTGCCCGCACATCCAAAGGCGTCGAGCTTACAGAAGAAGGATCTGTGCTGTTTTCCTATATCGAACAGGCGTACAATTTCATTTCACTCGCTGAAGAGAAATTGAGTGAACTTCGCAACTTCTCCAGTGGAGAAATCAAAATTGGCGGCAGCGACTCTTTGTGCAAACATTACCTGCTCCCCTTCTTGGAGTCATTCCACGAGCAGTATCCTCACGTGCAAATTAACTTAGTGCACGGAACTACACCGGAAATTGTAAAGCAGTTGAAGGATGGGAAGATTGATATCGGTATTGTGAGGACGCCTATTCTCGATGATCAACTGCAGGTACGTGAAGGTATTACTATTCAAGATTGCTTCGTAACGGGGCCAAAATACCGAGAACTGTCTTTGAAAAAGGTAACACTTGCTGAGCTGCTGACCTATCCGATCATTTTATTTTCGAGAAATAGCTCCTCTCGGAAATTCATCACGCAATTATTCAGCGAACATGACTTGCTGCTGGAGCCAGAAATCGAGCTAGGCAGCGTAGATTTACTCATTGAGTTCGCTAAGATCGGCTTTGGCGTTTCCTTTGTAACGAAGGAATTTGTTGCGAAGGAACTAGCAGAAGACAGCTTGTTCGAGGTGAACATAGAGGCAACCATTCCTTCAACCAAGATTGGGATAATTACTTTAAAAAATATGCCTTTATCCACAGCGGCCGCTGCTTTTGTTACCAAACTGGAAAGCCCCGAGAATTGAACGCCAGCCTAGTGTTTGGGTGTCACTGCCTAAGAGCGCAAAAAAGGCGCTCTCAGCTCTGAACAACAAGCTGAACACGCCTTTTAAATTTACAGACTGACGATTGCTTTTATAACCTTCGACTCCGGCTTCAGCCAAGTCTCGAACTGGCCGATCATGTCCTCGAATGGGACACGGTGCGTGATGTAGCGGTCGATGTCGATGCTTCCGCTTTGTAAGGCGGCACGCACCGTGTCGAAATCCTCCACCGTGGCATTGCGACTGCTCATCAGGGTTAGCTCCCGTTTTGGCCAGAATCATCACCCCGAGTCCGATGGGACCTGCTCCAATCACCAACGCGGTTTCACCAGTTCGCAGTTCCGATCTTCGCACAGCATAGGCACCGATACTGAGCGGCTCTAACATAGCCGCTTGATCCAGTGTCAACCCATCGGTCTTGATGAGATGGCTGACTGGCAAGGCAATCAGCTCTCTCATACCGTCATCGATGCCGAGTACCTTCATATCTGTGCAGCAATTGGTCTTGTCATTGCGGCAAGCAATGCATACACCGCAGTGTAGATAAGGAATGATGCTAACTTGGTCACCGACTTGCAGCCCCGTGACATCCTCGCCGATCTGCTCAATCGTACCAACCAGTTCATGACCGAGAACACGCGGGTAGCTGAAAAAAGGCTGATTCCCTTTATATGCATGCAAATCCGTCCCGCAGATCCCTATCCCCTAGTACCGTTTCCGCTTTGGTTAACCCATAATAAGGAGACACATCGATTAAATTAATGCCCAGATCAACGGCTGTATGAACAGTGCGGATGCTTTCTTCTTCATTCGTCTCACGAAATACAGAGCCTAGTGAGGATGCGCCTAAGCTCAGCACGGAGACATCAAGCCCAGTTTTGCCTAATTTACGATATTTCATAGTTTATAAAACTCTATTGCATTTAGTCCGAATAACCGCGCTTTATCGGATTCCGACCAAGTTTCTGGCAATGCTTCTATAAGTACCTCGATGACTTCGTCATAGTCTGCAGCGAGCAAACAAACCGGCCAATCACTGCCGAATATAACACGATTCGTACCAAATATATCTAGAATATGCTGGATATACGCGTTGAAATTCCTACTCTGCCACTCCGCATGATTCGCTTCTGTGACCATACCGGATAGCTTACAATAGATATTGGGATGCTTTGCAATAGCTGCCATTTGGCTTTTCCAAGGTTCAATAACGCCATCCGCAATAAGCGGTTTAGCGATATGATCGATAACGGCACGTAAACCAGGAACCTGTTCCAAGAGCTGAACGACCGCCTCTAATTGATGGGATACCACAAGCAAGTCAATCGGAACATCCTCATCAGCAAAATATCGCAGTGCCGCTACAAACTGAGGCTCGAGTACAACACTCTCATCCGGCATTTCTTGAATCATGACCCGGAAGCCTACATATTTGGGATGCTGGCTAAACCTTTTATAATGGATTTGGAAGTCAGGATCATTCAGATTGAGCCAGCCTACTACACCTGCAATCGTATCTGATTCCTCACTTAAGGAAAGTAGATAATCCGTTTCTTCTAATGTAGGCGCCGCTTGAACAACAATCGTTTTGTCCAAATTGTGCCGGTGGAGGTTGGATAACAAGTCGTCCGGCAGAAAATCACGATACAAGACCGACAGCTCTGGATTAAGCCACCCATAGTCCCCTCGATCTAACTTCCAATAATGCTGGTGTGCATCGATCCGCATGGCGATTCTCCTTTTCATTGTCTATTTTTGGTATCGCTTTCTTCTATTGTATCACCATCTAAATCATATGAAATATCGATATCTAGCATATACAGCATGAGGATTCAGGTTCTCCTTACTGCCATTAGACATATTATCCAAAATATGTACGACATGCCCTGATTTGATCAATTCATCGACAATATGTGAACCGATAAAGCCGGCTCCCCCGGTGACCAAAATTTGCATAAAAGGCACCCCCTTTCATCACTAGACGCGACTTCCTCAATATATAATAAATTACCCTTTCAACAAGAACATTTGCAAAAAAAGAGACATTTTCCCCATCTAGTTGAACTAGATCAGAAGTATGTCTCTCTCTTTGTTTACCTTCTACTGCTTAGGCTCAAGACCTATTTGACGTAGGAAATTAGTGTTTCACAACTCTATCATATAAAAAGTCGGCAATATGAACGGCTTCCATGCGGCCGGCTTGCCCATGCTTATCAATACCCAGCTTCATTTGCAGCAAGCAGCCAGGGTTGCTGGTTACCAAATATTGAGCGCCAGTAGCGTTCACATTTTCCATTTTATGTTCAAGAATTTGGTTCGCCATGTCCGGTTGCGTGACGTTATAAATACCGGCTGAACCGCAGCAGGAGCCAGCGTCCATCATTTCTATATAGGCAGCGTTGCCTACATCTTTCAGAAGCTGCCTGGAAGGATTGCTGCCTTTCATGACATTGCGTAGATGGCAGGAGTCCTGATACGTAATCCGAGTGGAAGCTTCTCCGGTTTGTGTCTCTACGAACTGGAGAGGACGTCCTTGTTCCACAAGAATCGTACTGATATCCTTCACCCGTGCTGCAAACCAAGCCGATGCTTCCTTCCATTCCGGCTCCTCATGAAGCAAATGATCATACTCCACTAGAATGGCACCACAGCCACCTGCATTAGACACGATATAATCAACACCGGCCTCTTGGAAAGCGCGAATGTTATTCTTGGCCAAAGCTTTTGCTTGATCACTCTCACCACTGTGCGCATGAAGGGCGCCACAGCAGTTCTGTGTCTCTGGAATGACCACGTCAAATCCGGCTTCTGAAAGCAGCTTTACCGTTTTGATATTCGTTTCGGTAAACAATACATCCATTAAACAGCCACGGAACATACCCACCGTAGCAATCTTTTCACCTTTTGCCGGAATGTAGGTACCCAGTTGCTCTACTATCCCTTTACCGGAAGCGTCAGGGAGTATCTTTTCCATATCGGATAAGTGCTTGGAAAATAGGTTTACAACACCTGTTTTCCTTACTACCTTTTGAATGCCTGATTTCTTATAAAAATGAAGACCCGTCCCCAGCAATTGCATTCTTTGTTGAGAAGGGAATAACTCCTTAAACACGAGCTTACGCACGCCGCGTATCCACCATCTGTGCTGCTTCGTATGCGTCTCAATAGCATCGCGCGCCTGCTCAATTAATTGCCCATATTTCACATCTGCCGGACAGGCTGGTTCACATGCGCGGCATCCCAAACAATGGTTCATTTGATCTTCGAAGCTTATACCTGGCTCCATAATACCATCCACGGCCGCTTTCATAAGTGAAATCCGTCCACGAGGAGATTCGGCTTCCACACCGGTCTCCTTGAATGTCGGACAAGCGGGCAGACAAAAACCACAGCGCATACAATTGGTTAACTGCTCATAATCCAGCATCTGTATGAGTGTTTCTTGAAGTGTTGCTGCTGGGAGCTTAGCCACGGTCAATCACCACCCTGCGTCTGGATTCTTTAGCAAACATTTTACCTGGATTTAATATATGATGTGGATCGAAGACTTCCTTAATCCCTTTCATCATGGCAATTCCAGCACTTCCCACTTTCCATTCCAAGAAAGGCGCTTTGACTAAACCAACACCATGCTCGCCAGTAATCGTGCCCCCCATATGGATAGCCGCTTCAAATATTTCTTCAAAGGCTAATTCAACACGATGTATTTCTTCGTGATCCCTCGCATCCGTCGTCGCCGTTGGATGAAGATTTCCATCCCCTGCATGCCCAAAGGTACAAATTTGAACACGATGCTTCTCGGCTATGCGATTGATCTCTAAGACCATATCAGCAATTTTGGAGCGTGGAACCGTTGCATCCTCTAGTATCGTTGTTGGGCGTAAACGGGCAAGTGCGGTAAAGGCGCTTCTTCTTGCCGTTAACAGCTTCAAGGCTTCCTCTTGATTGTTCGCAATGCTGACTTCATCGGCCAGCTCCTCGCGGCAAATTTCCGAGATCCGTTCGATGTCCCGCTCAACGGTTTCCATATCACCATCCTGCTCAATTAACAAAATAGCCGCCATATCGAGCGGAAGTCCCAATTTGGCAAAATCGTCAACAACACGAATCGTCGGATTATCCATGAATTCGAGGGTAGCCGGAATGATACGGTTTTCAATGATTTTGGATACAGTCCGAGCTGCTCCATATAAGTCTTTGTACATGGCCAGCATCGTTTTTTTATATTTGGGCGGCGGTACTAGCTTGAGCGTCGCTTCGGTAATGACCGCTAACGTGCCCTCCGAGCCAACGAGCAGCTTTGTTAAATCATAGCCGGCCACGTCTTTCATCAGCTTCCCGCCTGTACGCATAATTTCGCCTGAAGCTAATACACATTCTAATCCGATCACGTAATCTTTGGTGGTGCCGTATTTTAAACCGCGAAGACCTCCCGAACATTCCGCAATATTACCGCCAATGGTCGAGATCGACATACTGCTTGGATCTGGTGGATAAAATAACCCGAGATTTTCGATATGCTCGATGAACTGCTTCGTAATGATACCCGGCTGAACTGTTGCCGTTAAATTTTGCAAATCAATGTCGAGTATCGCATTCATTCGATGCATGACCATCACAATGCCACCTTGAACGGGGACTGTGCCGCCGCAAAGATTCGTGCCTGAACCCCTGCTGACCAGCGGAATGCGATACTCATTTAACACCTTCATAATCGCGGATACCTGCGCAGTATCTTTAGGATAGATCACACCGTCAGGCAGCGACTGCAGCATAGGTGTTCCATCGTAAGAATGCGTAACTAGAGATTCCATATCATCTTTAAAAAAAGCATCGCCTACAATATCCTGCAGTTGTTGTCTTACTCGGCTATCAAGCATAGAAACCTCCCATGGAACTACATATTTATTTCGGTAATTGATCATGTGATCAGATGACTTTTCTTCTATTTTAACTTATGATTGAATTGATGTATAGATCTTTCATGGGGGAATTTTATGACATTCCAGCAGATTCGACCGCAAAAGGGCTCGGAAATCGTGCTACAGCAAATTAAAATGCAAATCGAGACGGGTACTTATGCACCAGGTTCGAAACTTCCAACCGTTGTTGAACTTGCAGCTAGCTTTCAGGTTGGCCGTTCTACGGTTAGAGAAGCGCTTAGCGGATTAAAGGCAACGGGGTGGGTAGATATTCGACATGGCGGAGGCACCTTCGTTACTAACCATTTGCCGGCAGACAGCAGCAGCCTCTTTGATCAAGGCCAAACGCTGCAGGAAGTGCAGGAGGTCCGAAGATTCATAGAGGCGGGTTGTGCTTCGTTAGCAGCAAGTCGCCGTACCGAAGAAAATTTGGCGGAACTAAGGCAGATCCTCAGCACGATGGAAGCAACGCTAGAAAACGAAGAAGAAAGCGAGCAAGCCGACATTCGCTTTCACCTGGAAATCGCCAAAGCCTCCCACAATTCCCTCTTAATCGGGATGATGGAGTCATTGACGGAGCGGCTGCAGCAAAGCATGAAGGCTTCTCGCCGTCTGTGGTTTTTTGCTGAACGCGCTTCCGCTGAGAAGCTTCTTCAGGAACATCTTGACATCGTCGATGCCATTGATGCAAAAGATGAGCAGCTTGCAGCGGAGAAGATGTCGCAGCATATTCATAAAGTGGATCAAGTTATTCAAAAACTTGCTAAAACCTCTATGGATGCTTCCTTGCAGGCGTCACCTAACTCTTGATCGGGAAGTCGATCCGTGATAATTCGGTTAACGGCATCCAGGCTTGCGAATGAAAACAAGTCCTGCATCCCAAATTTGGACTGATCCATTACAATGTTAATTTCAGATGCCTGCTTAATGGCAAGACGTTTAATCTCAGCCTCATGCATGTTGGAGTTGCTGAAGCCATGCTTCAAAGTGACACCTGTAGTCCCGATAAACACCCTGTTAAATGCCATTTTTATAATAGCATCAGCGGCAATCGGCCCTACTAAAGTTGAAGTTTGGCCCACCAACATGCCGCCTATAACAATCGTCGAGATCAGTTTTCCTTGAAGCTCTGCAGCAATATTAAGCGCATTGGTTACGACTGTAATGTTCTTGCCCGGCTGAATAAATTTAGCCACTTGGAGCGTAGTTGAGCCGCCGTCCAGAAAGATCGATTCCCCTGGCTGAATCAGCTGCGCGGCTTGTTTCCCGATCCTCATTTTTTCTTCAATGAAAACCCCGTTCCGTTCATGTAAAGCGATATCCGTACCAACTAAAATAGCGCCGCCGAACGTACGCCTAATATGTCCCCATTGCTCCAGCTTCTCCATATCTCTGCGCAGGGTCATTTCCGTGACCTCGAACATCTCTTTCAATTCCGCGATTTTGACTTCTCCGTCGAGCGCCATTCGGTCCAATATTTGCTGCTGGCGTTGATTGATTTGGTTTTGCATCCTGAGAACCTCCGCTACTTGTTCATGTCCCTATTATCGCAGTTAACTTAGCCTAGGTTCAACCTGATTTCGTACTTGACCGTTTCGCCCGGCTCGAGATAAACCAGTGTTCCTTGTTCTCGTTCTCTTTGCCGGCCTTCTACATGACAGTTACCTGGTTCGATACCAAGAACATGGGTTCCGGCACCTGGCATTTTCCACTGGACGAGATTGGGCA
The DNA here is from genome assembly GCF_900103825.1 of Paenibacillus sp. yr247. Classification (GTDB taxonomy): domain Bacteria; phylum Bacillota; class Bacilli; order Paenibacillales; family NBRC-103111; genus Paenibacillus_E. Next base: position 5,700 of record NZ_FNIF01000037.1, on the reverse strand, counting down.
GCGTCTCCGCCGACCAGCCAAGAGTGACACGAACCTTTCCAAATCCGTGAGGATGGGGGAAATAAGGATTCTCAATCTGCACTTCAGGTTCGCCAGACAACTCATGGTAGTAAACTCTCTCTTGATAATCCGCATCCGGCGCTTGCCAAGTTTCATATCCACTGATGGAATCTCCGCTCTCCCGAGCTCTTACTTTTGTATCTTTCATGATGATGATGGTGTCTTCGCTCAACAAGGGAAAGCCGAAATTGAAATGATACAAAATCATATGCGGACAACGCTGAAAGCCGCTGTTACGCACTTCATCTTGAATCACAATCTCATTTTCGCCCAGACGGCTCCGAATCCGCCGCGACAAGATAAGCTGACCGCCAAAAATGGATGTTTCCTCTATGACACCTGAGACCGTCATCTCCATCGCATCTTCATTCCAACTGCTTTCGGCAGCAACCTGCCTTGCCGGGGTATGGTGTATTCGGCCGTGCAGGCCAAGCCTTTCACCTTGATCCTCCCCAGATGTACCGACCTGCGTTAATCCGCATGTCATTAGCAAACCGCCGGATGCCGTGCGCAGCCAACCGTTACCTTCTGCTTCGTAAAAGCTCGGATGGGCATCGCCGTTAGGAGATTGCCAGCTGATAGGAACGCCATGATATTCGGTTAAAGATATATCCAGGCCTTTACTCGGAATGACATAATAACAGAGTCCGGCTCCTGTGCGAACCTGTATCTGCTCAACACCCGTTTCTCTTCCTTCCGAAAAGATAAAGCGCTTGATGCCGGCAATCTGTTCAATCCTTCCTACACGTGCTTCCAGCTCTCGGCGAGTCCACTTTTTCCCATAAAGGTTCATCGTATCGTCCTACTTATCTTCTTCTATAACCGGTATCCGCTCAATTCGGGGATCGGTAAAGATATCATACTCATCCCGGCTGGTGCTGGAAAATTCAGAAACAACCGCGCCTAGATCACCTGCTTGAAACCAGTGCTTAATGCCAGGTTCGATCGTATATTGTTCACCGGGATGCAATTCAATTTCGTGAAACACGGTGTAGTAAGCTTCACTCCCAGCAGGTATGATCGCTTTAAGGGTGGAAGCTGCTTCTCCCTCTACATAGAGCAAGACGCTTCCTGAACGGCAGCGAAAAGTCTCCATTTTGCCGGGATCACTGCCGACTGGCGGATGTAAATGCTCCGGGCATGTTTGCCGCGGGAACAGAACCAATTCTTTGGCACAATAACGGTCTGTATTCACATAGGTAATCAATTCCAGCCCTTGAACTCCCAGTTGGTTCAGCCCGAAGCCAGCCACTTCAATGTTCCTGATTTCGCTGTCTGTCAGCACAATCCCGCTGAGCTTCAATACTTCCGCTGTCCGCTCTTGAGCAATCATGATATCGCTTCTTTTCATCTCTTCTCGCCCTCCCTAGACTTTTTATGATGCGGCCCGATCCATAAGTTCTCTTCATGGAAAACCCAGTTAGGTAAATCTAGCTTCATCCTGCGTTTCGTCCATCCGTCGTTTATACGTTTCCATACCTCAGAAAATTCCGGAATACCGCTTACGGCATCAGCACGTTCTACATTAAACGCTCCGACGCCAACAGCCGTATGAAGAGTATGCTCTAGCTGTGTGCCCCTCAACAGGCCTAATAAAAAACCTGCAATGGTGCAGTCACCCGCGCCTGTGGTGCCTACAACGTCTACTTCATAGCAGGATGAAATCAACTCGGCGTCTAACCAATTCTCGCATAGCACTTCATTTGGAGCACATAATCCCATTTCTGCTAGGCGTTCCTCATGCCAAGTGGTCCGGACATATAAACCGTGTTCCCCTAGCTTCAGTCCGACAATGGCTACCCCCATTTCCAGCAATTCTTCGGCAATCTGGGAAAGAAAATCCCCCGTGGCATATGGCAGAAGATCTCCGGACTCGGATTCCCCCATCCACTGATCAAACCGATCCCGATGCAGCATGTAAACAATCTCTTCAAAGCTAGGCAAAAACACATCCACATATTTAAGCGTATTCATAAAAATAGACCGCCAATCTACTCGGCCTGCATCTGATTCCGGGTCCGGCTTAGCCAGATCAAGAGAAACAGTTAAGCTTTGATCCTTGACCTTTTTTAACAGCAAAGCCAGCTCTTCACCGTTATTCACATACATGCTGCGCATTAAAGGAGGATAGCCAAAATGAAATAAACGTGCTGCTTGAAATTGTTCGGTTCTCAGGTCTGCAGCCGAATAGGTATCATTGGCTCCGGTCGAATGCAGAAAGGTTCGGTCCGTACCCGGCGGACTAATCACGATAGAATAAGAGCTGTGTTCTCCCGAGGCTATAATCATCCCATCCACTAAAGAGGGACTTTGCTCGCTTAGAATAGAAAGTATGGCTTCGCCAAATCGATCTTTGCCCACTTTCCCCATTAAACTCACCTTACTGCCGAGACGATGAAGTGCTATACCCGTATTCGATACAGCGCCTCCCGTTGAGATAACAGCAGGCCCAATATCAACAAGCTTACCGGGAACCAATAAGGCATTTGTCCCCAATGGTTTTCCATGAATCGTTGGGATGATATCCAAACAAATATGCCCGGCTACAATCACTTCCGCTTGACACTGGCTCAAGTTTAATTCCTCCAGTCAATGGGTATAGTTTCACCTGTCCGATTCGATTCCAGAGCCGCAGTAAATACTTTATGGCTGTAAGCAGCTTCCTCGGGTGTAGCGCAGTGAAAGGATTGCCCAGCAGCTTTTCCATTAACCAGCTCATCACAGAAAGCCGCCCACATCTGAAGAATAGAATCCGAGAAGCCGAATTCGAAAATACCCCCGGTTATCGTGCCATAGGCTGATTTATAAGGTGCATCCGCTACATGCCAAGCTTGAACGCCGCCCGGCGTATAAGGCAAGGAGGCCACCTGCTTCGGATTTTTGGTCGTGAATTCCGCTGAAAAATCGGTTCCCGTTATGCGGATAAACCAAGTATTGGCATGGCCCGGAGCAATTCGTTTCGTAGAAAGCACCATCGGAAACTGCGCATCTGCCAGTTCAACCTCACATGCAAGAATGGCATTATCCCATGTCTCACATGGCACCATATTGCCTTTCCCGTCGGGGCGTTCGGGCACGATTTTGGACAGAAGCGCTCTAACCGATCTGGGCTTCCAGCCAAAACGCATGGGCAGATGCAGGACATGCATGCCTAAATCCCCCATACACCCATATTCGCCATTCGTGGCGATTCGCCTCTTCCAGTTTATTGCTTTTGTTGGATCGAGATCACTAGAATGCCAGAAACCTGCCTCCACTTCGATAATTTTACCGAATTTATTTTCTTGCACCCACTGGGTAATTTGTTGAGCCCCTGGAAAGAATGGAAATTCAGATGAGCATCTGACAATAACTTGGGGGTGTTGTTTTATTGCTTCTAGAATGTGTCTGTTCGCCTCTTGGTCAATTCCAAATGGCTTTTCTCCTAATAAGTGTTTGCCAGACTTGATAATATCGACATAAATCCCCGCATGGAGGTTGTGCGGAACGGCGCAGTAAATCGCATCCACATCCGGATTGGCAAGCAACTCCTTATAATCTGTGTAAGCGGCCTCCACACTCGGTACGTTTTCTTGAAACCACTCCGTAGCTGCTGAGTTGGCATCACATACCGCGACAATTTTCGGTGCAAAATCGACCTGGGTCAGGTGACACCACCGTGCAGCTGCGCTGGCAAATTCTTTGCCCATTAACCCACAGCCAATAACACCAAAGCGGATGATTGTTTTAGACATTAGTATCATTCTCCTCTCATACGTTATTGAGTGAGTAGAGCAAGTGCTTGCTCTTCCGTTGCTTTCTGATGAACAATGGCCATTAAAGCTTTGGTCATTCCGGAAGGATTTGGATGCTGAATCACATTGCGGCCATAGACAATACCCGAAGCTCCTTGTTTCATCAATTCAACAGTACGGCTCATAATCTCCTCATCGCTAGCTCTGCCTCCCCCGCGCACAAGCACCGGAATTCCGGAAGCGATTTCAATAACCCTGTGATATTCCTGAACATGATCGCAAGGATCCGCTTTAATGACATCTGCCCCCAATTCAACCGCTTGTCGAACGAGTGGAAGAATTTTATGGATATCTCCGTCTACCATGTAACCGCCCTTTGCTTCGTTAGCCAGCATCACCAGTGGTTCCACCATCAAAGGCATGCCGTATTTCTCGCATTCCGCTTTGAGCAAGGATACGTTCTTTACACATTGATAATGAAGCTCTGGCTGATTCGGAAGCAGCAGTAGATTAACACAAACGGATACTGCATCCATACGGACAGCCTGCTCTATAGCCTTATCGATTAATTCACTAAATACATAATGCGGGAGAACATCTCCATAAATGTTAGCAGCATCTGTGCGAAGAACAAGCCCCGGCTTCTGACTGCCAGGAATCGATTGGAGATGTCTGGCCTGGCCAATGCTCAATTGGATACAGTTCGGGCCTGCTTCAACAATCGTTTCTATCGCTTGCTTCATGTTCTCAATCCCGGATAAAAAAGTAACTTCATTAAAGAAGCCATGATCAATAGCCACATCAAAGCATTTCCCCTGCGCACTGAACATTCGATTAAGTCTAGGTTTTAATGACATGAATAATTCCTCTCTCCTCATGAATTGATGTTATTTTATAACATAAAAAGTTTATTTACAACATAAATTATTGTCACTTTATAACATGAAATGTGACAAAAGGGACAAACGAATGAACCATTCGCCGCCCCTTTTTGCTTCCTCCACTAAACAAAAAAAGCCTTAATTTGATTAAGGCTTTCCTTGTTTGTAACCTATGCTCTTGTGTACCTACGGATACCGGCGAGAGGACTCGAACCTCCACTCGTTAGAACTCGATTTTGAGTCGAGCGCGTCTGCCATTCCGCCACGCCGGCATTTGATGCGCGTAGAGGGACTTGAACCCCCACGGTCACCCGCTAGATCCTAAGTCTAGTGCGTCTGCCAATTCCGCCATACGCGCATGCAATAAAATCTTACTAGGTCCCTTTTGGGAAATATGGTGCCGTCGAGAGGACTTGAACCCCCAACCTACTGATTACAAGTCAGTTGCTCTACCAGTTGAGCTACAACGGCATATTTAGTTTGTTTATGGGATGATGAATTGGGGGCCACGCAAAGTATTTGGATTAAGCTTCGTCAGCTTACTTTACTTTGTGAGGATCATTGGTGACCCGTAGGGGACTCGAACCCCTGTTACCTCCGTGAAAGGGAGGTGTCTTAACCACTTGACCAACGGGCCTAATTCCCTTTAACTGATTAATTGTCTTATAGGGCGGCAAAAAAAATACCCCGTTAAGGGTACTGCTTGGCAACGTTCTACTCTCCCAGAACCCTGCGGTTCAAGTACCATCGACGCTGGAGGGCTTAACGGTCGTGTTCGAGATGGGAACGCGTGGGTCCCCTCCGCCATCATCACCAAACAGTCAAAGCGTTTGTTTGCGCCTTGAAAACTAGATACGAAACTTGCGTAAAGTGTTACCTTAGGTTAAATACTTATGCTTCCGAAGCTAGCTTTCCTCCGGAAAGCTTTGAGGTTAAGCCCTCGACCGATTAGTATTCGTCAGCTGCATGCATTGCTGCACTTCCACCTCGAACCTATCAACCTCGTCGTCTACAAGGGGTCTTAC
>NZ_FNIF01000057.1 GCF_900103825.1 Paenibacillus sp. yr247 | reverse complement strand
AAAATAACTAAGCACGTTCCAGGAGGCTTCGTACTGCCCTATATCAAGCTGTACGATGTGGTATTCGTAGTAATAGAAATAAAAAACTAAGAGCTTATTATGATAAGAAGCGTGCTGAAGGAAAGCTGTTCAAAGTAGCGATAATTGCTTGTGTGAATAACTCATCCACTGGATTTTTGCCATCTTGACTACTAAGGAAGCGTTCCGTTTAGAGTAAGCAGCAAGAAATAGAAATATATGGAATGTCTTTCCGTGCTTTATGGGACGGTTCTTTCCCATGCACTTTTTTAAGTATACCACTTCATGAATCCGCCATTAATAATTAAATATTGACAAGCTATTAGCTGGAATAGCTCAACAGGCTACCGACCTGCCATGTTAAATATTATGCGTTGAACTACACTATGGCAAAGAATATATGTTCTTGTCATCCTACACTTCTGTTGTCGGACGACACAAATATATGCGTATTCTAAGCCGGTTGCGGTGGCCGGCTTTTGAACTATCGTCTATGTTAATTGAATCTGATTGTCATAATTGCCCTTTAGCAACCTTCCGAGCCGCTTCCCGCTATAAAACTGGACGAATAGCCTCCGCTGATTGACTCTATCAATTCTCTCACTCTCGGAATAGAAATGTAATAGAGTTCAAACTCGATAAATAAATTACGAATAATTGAAAGGGGTATATGGATATGGCATGTTCATGCGGTTGTGCCGGAAAATGTAACAAGATGAGGCGGGAAATGAAAAAGAAAACCTCAGCGAGAACTCGCGATCAAGGTAGATCAATACGTGCTCCAATATCCTGTAACCGATTTTGCATTCGTATGTGTAATCAATTTCCACAAAGAGAAAAAGAAATATGTTTGTCAGATTGCATGGAATGTTTAGGCGCTCAAAGATGCCGGAATCGGCGATCGAAACGCTAAGAGAGCAATTCCCCAAGTTTAAGCAGGCTACCTATCGATGCCGATATCGAACCCTATTTAGCAGCCAGATCTGTTCCCTTTTGTGAAATAAGTATTAGAACTGACCCCAATAAAAGAAACAGCGGCAGCCATGGGCGAGAAAATAAAGTCCTAGACTGCCGCTGTTTTATTGAACTCCCTCGGTACGATATAGTTTTCTCACGAATGCTCGCTTTTTCGTAGGATTTCACCCTTGCTAGAAGCATGGAAAGATTGGAAGAGGGACCTCGTAATAGACCTGAGCAACATGAAGGCGCAAGTAAATACTGAGAATGATTTAAATCCCATATTATTCCAATATATTGCACGCATTCTCCACGCCGCCCCTGGAGGTTTTCACTCCCATATCGGGGCGGGTCTATGCCCTTTCATTCCTCCCTCAGAATGATGAGATTTTCTTACGTATGCTCGCTAGTTCGCAGGATTTCACATCTCATAGAAGTGGTGAACGAAAGAATCAGATAGTGGTGGTAGTCCCCTAGAAACATGAAGGCATGCAATGTTAAGAATTGCCTTCTATCTTTTAACTCGTAAGGAAATGTACGTAGACTTAGGTGAAGATTATTTTGACAAATAAAAGCAACAATCTATTGTAAAGTACGCACTTCGACGACTAGAAAACTTAGGTTATTCTGTGACCATTTCAGAAGTCTCCTAATTCTTCTTTAAAGAAACCAATACCTCTTTATTTCGGGCGCTCCAGCTTTTTTAAAAATGGATGAGCTGCGTCTTCTTTACTATTGTCTTTTTCAGTGACTGTAGTTTTTTATTTTCATGGGAGTTTAAATCTTCTGTCGCAAGACCCCGCCATGATAAGTGGCCGCGCCCCGACCCGCCTCTGCAACTCCATGATATAGCCATCCTTTTCACACTCCTTCTGATTTTCCTATTCAAATAAGAACCAAACCAAAAGCAACGCAAAAACCAAGAGAAGGTGAAAAAGTGGAATGGCCGAAATCAGTAAGATTCCTTGCTTCCGCTTGACGATAGCGAGAATCAAACACACCAAATACGTACTCAAATACAAGCTGGACACGATCACGAAAGCGAATACGACGAATAATAACAGGGCGCTCTCGCCGCCCGATCGAACCCCAGCAATCTGCATGATGTTCCCAATCATCAAGAAAGGATAAGGCAGCAGCGCAAGGCCGCCAATGACAAGGAAAATGATGCTTAACGCTTTCTTGTTCATGATGCACCTCATGTCTCTTCCCCTATCACCATTTCAACATTGCTGGTTTTGTTGTGCGAAGGATTCTCGTTATTCGCTTTGCCAAAACATCCAACGAAGATAAAGGCGATAATAAGTAATTTATACTTCATCTCTGAGCCCTTTTTTAATTCATGACTTGATAAAATAGACGTATAAAGATCAATTATTGTTACACTAAACTACCCAATACCTTAATGATAAAAAGAGCAGTTGCAGCGGCGATCTGCTCTCTGGTTTGTCTGAACTAACGTTCTTCATTAGTTGAATGACGTTTCGTCACGCTGTATCATTTGTTCAACAACGAACAGATCAATTCTCATCACGAACCCGTCGCAACCTCCGGATCAGTTGATAAAAGGGACGATTCCCCTTAATTATACCTACTAATTCGGCACCAGCTAGAATTAATATGGCTACCATTAATAACAACATAACGAGGGTGATAGCAGATTTGGATGCTTTTGTCAGTATAATGGCACAAATACCAAGGAATGATGAAATGCCATATAAAGTCAAGGTTCGCGAAATTGTTCATGTATCTTAAGAAAAAGTAACCGAGACAATAATTGCGAAAATAACTCGTATAAGCTTTGCTCTCAATGACGAAAATGATTTCAAATCCCTCGCCCCTACATCAAAGACTGAGCCAAGACAATGAAGATAATGATTCCCAAAGCAATAAGGATCGGTAATAATAGGCAGTACAATAAGTAAGGCTTGAGCTCCCTTAATTTCCTAATTGCAATGAAGTTGACCACCAAGACGATAATAAACAGTATGTTTCTATACCACTTTAATGATTGAAGATGTTCGAGCTTGGCGTTGTAAATTTCTGTGCTTACACCTCCAAGCATCTTACCAAGGCCAAAGAGTCCTAACGTAAGTGAATAAAGTATTGTATATACAACAAAAATAACGAAAGCCTGGTTGACCGCATAGTACACCATAAATCGCATCTTACCCAATTCAGTCATACTCCCCAAATAACAGATTTACAACTTTCAAGTTCAACAACTCTACTGTTTTTTACATCCCTTTATATTTTCTATACTTAATGCTGAAACTCCCCCTTTTAACTTAATTTATGATTGTTTTTTCAACTCTTCTGCCCGTTAGCGGAGAAGGCAGCCTATACAACCTGGCAACACGACGCGCATTACTTTATCCTTTAGTGTTTTATATAAATCTCATTTATTGATCATCGGTGTATGTTTAGTCTTTCCGCCGTTTTTGTCATACAGATACCGCAAATGCTATGATACATGGTGAATCTGAATGGCTTACATCTATGACAGTAAAAGGAAGGCTATTATGAATTTGTCATCATTATTTACTGCTATTGCACCACTGGATTTGAGAAGTTGTTTAATAATTCAGCAAGGCCAGCTTACCTTTGAACACTATAGAGATCCTCAAACGGCAACAGCAATAGCAAGGATCAACTCCTGCACCAAAAGTGTCCTAGCTTCGCTGATTTGTATCGCAATTGATAAGGGATTGCTGCCGCCACCAATGACACCCATATCCGTATTTTTCCCCCAGCTTGCTTTGTCCCGTGATTCCCGCAAGCAGGAAATTACACTTCAGCATCTGTTGACGATGTCTGCCGGATTTGACTGGACTGAGTTTGGTGGACAGAATTCCTTCCCGCGTATGACTAGATCACCCAATTGGGTGAATTTTGTTTTGGAACAGCCCTTATCGGATTCTCCTGGAGCTAGAATGGAATACAATTCAGGGGTTTCACAATTATTGTCTGCCATCTTGGTACAAGCAACGGGTATGACAACTGCCCGCTTTGCTGAGTTATATTTGTTTGGGCTTCTTGAAATTGAATCCTATAAGTGGGAAATTGACCCTCAAGGTATTCATACAGGTGGATTTGGACTTTGGCTTCGCCCCTCAGATATGCTGAAGTTCGGGCAGCTATATTTGCAGCAAGGAAAATGGGATAACAAACAGCTCATTTCACAGGAACTGGTCGCACGTTCGGTACAATCCGCAATCCTCGTGGAAGCTCCTCGCCGTGGCTACTATGGCTGGCATTGGTGGACTGATTCATACCCTGTTGCTCAAAACGATTCGTCCACTCATTCTGTGGAGTACTATTACGCCCGTGGATATGGAGGACAATATATTCATATCGTCCCTAGTCTTAAGACCGTTGTTGTTCTAACCAATGATAAACGAAAAAAAGAACAGTACCCTGCAGATGTGTTCCGCCAATTAATCGCACCTTTACTGCTGCAGCAGCTATAATACATTTTCGTGCACCCAATAGACGCCCTAAGATCTTCCGGTGTCTTCCATAAACATACTAACTTTGTTGTTGACGTGTTCATGGTTATTTACTTCGAGTACCTGCGGTTTGTACCGGCATAGAACTGCCCACTCGCGTAATAAAGCTGCCGACGGGTCCCTCGGCAGCCTTATAGTGTTTGTTACACAACTCTTGTTTTTCATAGAGGAATAAGCTACCAAGACAATCATAAGTGTTGCACTATCGTTTCCCGTTAGTTTAATGATATAGCGATCCGAAATCCCTCGGTAATATGAAGGACAAGCCTTCTTCGAATTAATTAACAAAATCAGTGTTATTAATTCTATTATATTCTTCAACTAATTCTTCATAGAGCCCCTTATTTTTTCGTAACATCCATTCAAATAAAGTTTTAACGCTCTCGAAAATATCCGGTTTAACTCTGTAAGGTATTTCTCTCCGAGTAATTTCATTGTCAACTAAATGTTCATAAAACCCAACACATATAGCATTATTTAAATAGTTACTTCTTCGATATTGATAAAAACACCATTCAGCGAAATTATAGATCTTATCAAGATCTACGTTATCATTATTCAAATGGGATTTAATAACCCTGCGTCTAAGTTCAAATATTAATGAATAAACTGTGTCATCCTTACCTACGAAACTAAATCTTATATCATAGAATAATTCCAATCCCTTTCTTCTCCAAGTACTCATAATCGTTCATCCTTATGGTTTATTAAAGAGCTTTATTTTCGGGTTATATTTGTTTCATTAATAATTGCTAAGTCTTTTATATAACTGAGGTATTCGTGAAGTAAATTAAATTATCCTGCCCTTTAGCTGAATAGGCTGCCGGATTTATTGGCGGCAGCCCATCTGTGTTATTGGTTCAATTATCGATCTGTTAGTTTATTTTTTAGAGTCGCTTGTTTTATAAACGTACCATACTGCTTTCACCTGAAAATAGCTCTAATTCTTTTGTAACTGTTTCTTCCATCTTAGTCGCACAGTTCTCACTACAAACTACAAAGATCCCATCCTGTCCATTTCTTTTTGCTTCTGAATCATCGTCCACAATTATTAAAGGAACACTTGTTTTTCTAGTTTTTAAATATAATGAAATTATTCTTCCATCTTTCTCGTCAAAATCAACTCCTGAAGCAAACTTGACATTTAGACCGTAGCAGGGCCTATCTTCTTTGATTTTCTTCATACACCATGAGCATCTTAGCATCAATAATGCCTCCTAATTCTTTAAAGACTTTTCATGCTTTTATTACTATAGTTTCTGTTAGTTTAATCAAGTACGCACTTTAAACACACATACTTTTCATGTTCCCGGTAATTGATTAATGATTTTTTAGGTTATTAATTACAAACTGGTCTGAATCCATGGTCGTTAGTATCGCGTCTATCTGGTAGATAGAACAACCGTTGAGCTCCCCTACTTGTATATGCTGGACTAGACCAAGAACCACCTCTCAATACTCTACATGGCTCATGTCCAGGACGACTTCCATGCTGTTCCGGCCCCTGTGGGTTCTTTCGTTGGCTTCGAGTATAGTAATCTGGATCGTACCAATCTACACACCATTCCCGTACCTGTCCTGCCATGCCACGGACACTACACCAAGTTATATCCCTTGGATAAAATTCTACAATTGTCGGCCCTTCAACTTGAGCCACGTGTTGTCCAAGCCAAGAAGAGGCTGGGTGCCTACCGTTCCAGTTTCTTCCTCTACCGATTAACCATAATCTCCATTCGTCATTAGACTGGAATGATTTGTTGGCTACATAGTCACCGCAACGGCATGCATTTAGTTCCCATATATCTCCCCAAGGGAAGATTCTGCCTTCAGGTCCTCTAGCCACATACTCCCATTCTGCTTCAAATGGCAGTCGTACTCCCGCCCATTGACAATACGCCATTGCATCTTCCCAAGAAGCAGAACTAAGGGGGAGATTTTCTGTTCCAGCAACAGGTTTTCCATTCTGCCATGCACTGTTCCAAGAACCGTGTATCGTATCGTCAACCGGTGCAGGGTATCCAGTGTCTTGCATGAAAAAATAATATTGACCGATTGTTACTAAATCACGATAAATCCAAAACCCGTCGATCTCGACTTCATGTGGAAATAACTCCTCGACCCAATCCTTACCCCCAACTTGTAAATCAATCCATTCTTCATGCCATTTATTCTTATCCCAGAGTTGACGCACTTCAAATTCGGTGCTTCCCATCATGAACGTTCCAGACGGAACCCAAAGGAGGGTTGCTCCGTCTTTAGGATTGATACGAGTATTCAAAATTTACCGCCTCCAATCAGGATAACGTTATTAAATTAAGTACTCATTTAGTCGTTTATAAAATCAGCTAAGTAATCTTGGTCAATAATATTCGTGAAATTCAATTTATATCCTTTTTCTCCCTTAGGAAATCGAGTTATTTAAATATCCTGCCCGTCAGCGGAACAGGCTACCGAGAATAAATCTGCGGTAGCCTGTTTTGGTAATTTATTGTGTTATCGTTATCCGTTAGCTTAATAATTACTGGGTTGTTTATTGGAATTAGCGGACAATTGATGTTCTCATTAAATCAAACACCTTTATCTGGTGTCTTTCGAACATTTCCTCTAAAGCGTCTGTTCCGTGTTCTTTGGCGTACTTACTTTCTGCCTCTGAAATCGGTACAACCATCAGCCATGTAACCGTCTTGTCTGAGAAATGAATGCTTGATAGTTTATCATCCCAAAGAAACGGTGAAACCAGCATGATGTCCTTTAACGGGCTTTCAGGCATATAGAAACGGACTACATTTGGATAGATTGCTCCAGGGTGACAAGGGAAATTGGTTTTAATGACATTGAAGGCACAGGTTGCAAGGATATTTGGAAACAAATCAAACTCCTTGTTGCATGCTCCGAGAAGCTCCACACGTAAAGGTACATCATCTGCCGACAAATCAATGGAATGATCTGACAACCGCATGGTTGAATAAGAAACCACATCATTCCAAGGTCTATCCGCACAGGATAAAACCTCAACAGAACTCTCGTTGTTATCGTCATAATATCGGATCACATTGGGGGTTCCACCAAATGCCTTTACAACTGTTTTGGCAATGGTTTTATGCTGTTCAGATGAATTCAATGAAAAGTTCTCCTTCTCTAAGTGTCGTGTCTTGTTTTGAAATCAATTTTTTATGGAAGTTAATTCGGCATACAATACGTCATAACCTTTTTATTATTAAATACGTAGTCGTCGTAATTATTGAAGAAATCTGCCCGTTAGTTTAACGCTAATGTCAGATTCGCAATCCTACAAGTCGTTGGTTAAGTACAGCAACGTTTTAAGACGTCTTGTGAAGTAAAGGAGCTACACATATGTAGCAAAGATGGTACATTGTCCATCAGTTACATTTCGGCACGTCCGGACAAAAAAATGGCCGAAAGAAAACCTCACAAAGTAGCGATAATCGCATGTGTGAACAAGTTTCTAGCTGGTTTAGTTTAACGAGCAAGTTCTGATTACAATTGACCTCACCTCCTCACTGCCCTCCGTCGGGAATGGGATAATGTTCTTGTCTATTCCGGGAATGAGATAAAGTTTAGGCGTTAGCGTACAAATAAAATCGGTAACAACAGGCACGCCCGGTCCAGTCGTATTTGTAGCAAATATTTCGTGAATGATATTGGCAGCTCCTTCTGAAACAGCTCTCCCCAAGATGATAAACAAAAGACATCACGGAATTGTAGAGCTGACATATGTTTTGAAGTGCAAAAAGCCAGCAAACGCAACGGGAGGCCACTGAAGAACTCACTGTTTTTCAGGATCCCTAAATTCTCTACACAAAAAGACGACTCATTTCCATTTTTCAATGGTCTTGAGCCGTCTTTTTTCTTATCTCTTACATCTTTATTTGTTGGATTTTAATCATTCAATTTCAATATTCGCTTCAAATTTACTGCAAATATTGCAATGGCTGCTTGTATCTCCATGCCGATTAGACCCGAGGATGCCGCTACATCCAACCCGTGCCTATGTTTTAATTCACTATTTTTCGCTTCTATCTTGTAACGTTGCTTCGACTTTTCTCTAAAGTCATCACTTTCTTGAAACGTTGCT
>NZ_FNIF01000041.1 GCF_900103825.1 Paenibacillus sp. yr247 | reverse complement strand
TCGAAGATAGATTTTAGTAATAAATACTTAAACATACGAATAGGGTCGATAGCGTTTCGACCGTTATCCAAACAATAATTTCTCTTCAGTTCATCGTATACAAACGAGAAGTCAACGAGTTCTTCAATCTGTCTCAGTAAATTATCCTTGGGAACAACTAAGTTGTAAATCTCCATATATGGACTTAAAATCATCGACTGTTGGTTTTTGATCATCGTAATCACCCGCTAAGTATAATACCTTAATTATACAGAAAAAAAGGTACAGCCTCCTCAAAAAATTGAGGAAATCTGTACCTTTGCTGGACTTTTTCAGTGGCCTCATATCGAACTGCTGTCGCTTTTTCTGATTGCAGAATTGTCTCTAGCCGGTCGATATGCAGCAGCTCTGTGACTGTATCCACCATGGTTCATTCGCGTTATACTAGAATGAAGAAATTTCCATTTTGCAATGAACAGGAGTGTCTGAAATGCCTGATTGGTCTTATCACGGTATATTTCGACCTTTATTATTTTGTTTGCCGGGCCACATCGCGCGAAATCTTACTTTTCAGGCGATAGGCAGTTTAAGCCGTATTCCCGGTGGGAGCTTCGTGATCAAAACGATGGGACACGTGGAGCTGTCACCTATTTTGGAAGGCGAGTTAGCCGGTGTTCCGATCCAGTGCCCCGTTGGCTTGAGCGGCACGCTTGATCCCCACGGGATTGCGCACAAGGCGCTGGCCCAGTTCGGGATCGGCTTCATCGAAATCGGACCCGTGACGGTCCGAGAGGTACGCTGCGACGCGCCAATCCTGCGGGACGCGGCGCAGGAAGCCATCGTTTACCCCGATGGCTATGCCAACGACGGCGCGGACGCGATCGCCGCGCGTCTGCACAAGGGCACGGGGCATCGCCTGGCGCACTTCGTACGGCTGCGGCCGATGCCGGGGAGCTCGCCGCGCGAGGCGCTGCCGGAGCAGCAGGAGCTGCTCTCGAAGCTGGCGCCGTACGCGGCGGGCTTCTACATCGATGGCCTCGACGAAGGCTGGCCACCGAATGAAGCCGTGGCGTACCTCCGTGAGGTACGCCAACTGACAGAAACAGCGGGGAAGCCGCTGCTGCTTTACTTGCCGCAGCACATTCCCATTGGAATGCTGCGGCAGCTCGTGGACGACGCCCAGCTAGCGAGCTGGAGCGGTGTTGTCGTCGGCGAGGTGCTGCGCGAGGAGGGCACACGCCGCATCCGTGTCGGCGGTGCGGGTGCGCTCAGCGAGCAGCTGAGCCGGGTTCGCCTGCTCCGCGAAGCCCTTGGCGAGCAGAGCACGATCGTAGCAGCCGGCGGCGTTCATCAGCCGCAGGATGCGCTAGAGCTATTGGCAGCTGGCGCGAATAGCGTCCAGCTGCACAGCGGGCTGGTTTATGCAGGACCTGGGCTGCCCAAGCGGATTAATGAAGCTATTCTGTATGATCGGATCCGCGAAAGCGAAGAGCCAAAGCCGCCTTCGTTCTGGGCGAATTGGGGCTGGATGAGCTTGCTTGGCGTCGGCATGATGATCGGCGGCGTGCTGGCGTGGCTGATTGCTGCGACAAGAGTGCTCTTGCCCTATGATGAAACTTTCCTTGGCGCGAGCCGAGGTGTCATAAATCAATTTAATGGGCATATTATACATTTCATGTCCCATGATCGTATTACTTTAGCCGGGACGATGATCTCTATCGGTGTATGTTACTATCAGCTAGCTCGTCATGGACTTCGCTTTGGTTTGCATTGGGCCCGCACAGCGCTGCTTACTTCGTGTGCGGTGGGGTTCAGCAGCTTTTTTCTCTATCTCGGATACGGTTATTTCGATCCTCTTCATGCCGCAGCAGCGGCCGTCCTTCTGCCGCTGCTGCTGCTCACCTTGCGCGGCTTGAAAGATTACCCCTCACGGAAGCCGCCAGGCTTGCTTAATGATCTTGTTTGGCGCAGAGCGCAGTGGGGGCAATGCTGCTTTGTGTTGCTCGGTTTTGGTTTAGCGGCCGGAGGACTAACGATATCTTTCGTCGGCATCACCACGGTGTTCGTACCAACGGATTTAGCTTATCTCGGCTTGACTGCCCACCAGCTTGCTGCTTGGAATGATCATATTATTCCGCTCATTGCTCATGACCGAGCGGGATTCGGCGGAGCCCTCCTTTCACTTGCCGTAGCGATTACAGCCTCATCGTTATGGGGGGTAAACCAAGGCGAGAGCTGGTTGTGGTGGACGTTTCTCTGGGGCGGTCTCCCGGGATTCACTGCCGGGTTATTGGTTCATTTTCATATTGGCTATATGGACTTCGTTCATTTGCTTCCTGTGTATATCGCTATCCTGTTATTTGTGGCTGGGCTGATCTTGATGTATCCATTTCTGGTCCTCAGAGCCGGTAAGGTAACCAGAGCAACAACCACGAACGTACAATTTTAAAATAAAGGCAGGTGTGACTTGGTGGAGAAACTAGCGATTATTTCAGATATCCATGGCAATATGCCTGCATACGAAGCAGTTATGAAGGATATTCAGCATCGTGATGTGACACAAATCATTTGCCTGGGAGATCTAGTAGGGAAAGGACCGCATTCCGAACGCATTGTGGACCGTGTGCGGGAGTCATGCGAGGTTGTCATCATGGGAAACTGGGACGATTTCATTGGTAATAGGACGGATGATCCGATTTTACTCTGGCAACAGGCTAGGCTGGGAAAAGAACGTTTGACATATTTAAAAGGGCTGCCTTTTTGCTATGAGTTTTGGATGAGCGGTAAATTTGTGAGGTTATTCCATGCTTCGCCAAGAAGTGTTTATGAACGTATCCAACCTTGGGACTCGATGGAAAGCCGATTGTCGATGTTTGAATCTTCGGAAATGTGTGGAGAGCCTATACAAGCTGATGTAGCTGGCTATGGCGATGTTCACAACGCCTACCTGCAGATTATTACAGGCAAAATGCTGTTCAATACTGGCAGTGTAGGCAACCCGCTGGACATTACGCAAGCTTCTTATGTCCTTCTGGAGGGGCATTACCATAGCAAGCAGCCTTCAGCGTTCAATATTCAGCACATAAGGGTCCCTTACGACATTGAACTTGCTGTGCAGCATGCAAAGGATGAGCAGATGCCGGATTCCGAGGTCTATATTCTGGAATTGCGGTCTGGCCAATATCGGGGAAGAAAGACGAAAGAGTAACAAAAAGGCTAAGTCGACCGTATCACGGTTTACTTAGCTTTTTTTATACATTTAAGCACAATTTAGCTATAAACGATTGCTAAATTTGTAAACCTATGTACATTGAGCCGAAGCGCCTTTTGGTATATGATGAAAGACGGTATAATTGGCTTCATCGGATGCCTTAAAATGGTCTGCACAACAAATTTATATAAAGTGAGATGGATGAGAATGAAACCTAAGGATTTACACTATACAATGCCAGCAGAATGGACAACCCATGAACGTACCTTTATCTCTTGGCCGGTGCAATCGTCCATGGTTTACCCGGAAGATCATGCGGTTGTGACGAAGGGCTACGCGGATTTGGTGAAGGCGATAGCGGAGTTTGAGCCTGTGACCGTGATCGTGAACCCTGTAGATGCGGAGCAGGTGAGGGCTATGTTTAGCGAGCCTAATGTAGATTTCTTAACCATCCCACATAATGATGCTTGGTTCCGTGATAACGGTCCGACGTTCTTGCTGAATGAGCAGCAGGAGATCGCAGCTGTGAATTGGAAGTTCAACGCATGGGGCGGCAAATATGCCCCGTGGGATCTCGATGATAACGTAGCACCGCAAATTTTGGAGCATCACGGGGTGAAACGGTTTGATGCTCCGCTTGTTATGGAAGGCGGCTCCATTCATGCGGATGGGGAAGGTACGCTTTTGACGACAGAGGAATGTCTCCTGAATACGAACCGGAACCCGGATTTGAGCCGTGAACAAATTGAAGACCATGTGAAAAGCTTCGTTAACGTTGAGAAAATCATCTGGCTAAACAAAGGGCTGGATGGCGATGAAACGGACGGTCATGTTGATAATATCGCATGCTTTGCAGCTCCGGGCAAAGTCATCTTGCAAGTCTGTAACGATCCATCGGATGCGAACTATGCCATTACACAGGAAAATTTAGAAATTTTGCGGAAGGCGACGGATGCCAAAGGACGTTCCTTCGAGATTATCCAGATCGAGCAGCCTCCGCTAACGTTCTTTGAAGAGCAGCGGTTAACGCTCAGCTATCTCAACTTTTATTTCGTAAACGGCGGGATTATCTTGCCGGTGTTTGGCGGGTCAGCAGAAGAGACGGATCGCAAAGCAGAAGAGGTGCTGAGCGCGACGTTCCCAGATCGCAGGATCCGCAAAATCAACGGCATGTCCATTATCAAAGAGGGCGGAAACGTCCACTGTACTACGCAACAAATGCCAGCAAGCAAGAAAGGGTGACTACATTGAGAAATGTCAAAGTAGCAGCAACGCAAATGAGCTGTTCTGATAACATAGAAGAAAACATTCGCAAAGCCGAGGCCTTGGTTCGCCAAGCAGCCGCGAAGGGCGCTCAAATTATTTTGATTCAAGAACTGTTCGAAACGCCATACTTCTGTCAAAAGGAAAAGTCCGATTACTATCGTTACGCTACGGAACTGGAGCATAATAAAGCGATCAATCATTTCCGCGAAATTGCCAAAGAGCTTCAGGTCGTACTGCCGATCAGCTTTTATGAGAAAAAGAATTACGCTCGCTACAACTCACTAGCTGTTATTGATGCTGACGGGGAAGTGATGGGCACTTACCGCAAAAGCCACATCCCGGATGGTCCGGGGTATGAGGAAAAGTTTTATTTTAACCCTGGGGATACCGGGTTCAAGGTTTGGAAAACACGTTACGCGAAAATCGGTGTTGGCGTATGTTGGGACCAGTGGTACCCGGAAGCCGCCAGAGTAATGGCTTTGATGGGCGCGGAGCTTCTGTTCTACCCGACGGCTATCGGTTCTGAGCCGCAGGATGGTTCGATCGACTCCAAGGATCACTGGCAGATGTGCATGCGCGGCCACGCCGCGGCAAACTTGATGCCGGTTATCGCATCGAATCGCATCGGTAAAGAGGAAGATGAGGAATCCAGCATCAACTTCTATGGCTCCTCTTTCATCGCTGGCCCGCAGGGCAACCTGATTGAGGAAGCAGGCCGTACGGAAGAAACGGTGCTTGTTGCCGAATTTGACCTAGACCAGCTGGAAATCCAACGCATCGAATGGGGCATTTTCCGCGATCGTCGTCCTGATCTGTATAAGAGAATTGCTACCTATGATGGTGAGCAGGTGCTGTAATCACGATGCTCATTCCGTTGTTGAAAGGAATTTTACTGGGGCTCTCGATCGCTGCACCGGTCGGGCCCATCGGTATTTTATGTATACGTAGGACGATCACCTTAGGCAGATTACACGGCTTTTTGTCAGGGTTGGGTGCAGCATCGGCGGACGCTTTCTACGGCTTTATTGCCGGGTTCGGTCTTACGCTGATAACCAGTTTTCTGCTTGACCAAAAGGTGCTGCTGCAAGCGGTCGGCGGCTTATTCCTATGTTATTTGGGCGTGCGGACCTTCCGTTCAAAGCCTGCTGCCGATGCAGCCAAAGCCTCAGGAAATTCGCTTTTCAGATCGTACGCCTCCACACTAATGCTGACGATTACGAATCCGATGACCATTATGTCCTTTCTTGGCGCTTTTGCTGGTTTAGGAATGGGCGGCTCACAGACAGGCATTGTTTCAGCAGTTGCCCTGGTGATTGGCGTATTCGTAGGCTCCGCCTTATGGTGGCTTGCACTAAGTCTCGTGATTGGGATGTTTCGAGATCGTATCCATGTTTCAGCTTTTCGATGGATTAACCGAATATCGGGTGTCGTGTTAACCATATTTGGCCTGATAGCCATAATAGGACTGCTCCTAGGAGAGTAGTCCTTTTTGGTTTTCCACTTATTGATCATGCAGTTAAAGGTGGGCAAAAGCTTTCTCCTCAATGTTTGCTGCTGCAAGCCAATCAGCAGCTGCGTGGCGAGATGCTCGCAGCAGGTGTGGGTGTGACCCGTAAGGAACAATTATGGAGCGGTTGTGCTTTAATTGTTTTGTGTGCATCGCACCCATGTTGAATACGCACATGCAGGTGATTGTATGCTGATCGCGATGTATGAAGTTGGTTCTATCCGGGTTGTTACTCGCGACCAATTAGAAGTTGTGGACCGCCCAACACGTCAGCTCTGGGCGCAATGGAGAACCCGAACTGGCAGATCATATGGAATATGGCCAAATTAGCAGGTCACAATTAAAAGCATTGCTTCTATTCTCGGACGGCCTAATTGCTCCTCAGCGGGAGCATTCACATGAGGAGGAATAAAGGCGGATCATCTTGAGAGTCAAATCCATGGGACTAGAAAATTGAACTAGGCCGGAGAGGAGTCGCTCTACGGCCTAGTTCAATTTAATATAAGGGCTTAAGAAAAATTGAAAATTGTCCCAGAATAATTGATCAGTATGTTAACATGAATTATGACCTTTGTGGTGATACTTGGTAAATATCTTTGAATGGAGTGACCGCAGATGAACCCTTTCAAATATGAAAAATATTTCTCGACTGACGGTTTCTGGTTCAAGCTGAAAAAGGGCGCCAAAAAGGCAGGCAGTAAAGTCATCTACAGCGGATTGCTGCTCTTCTATGCTTTAGAAAGTCCGAAAACACCACTTAGAGCGAAACTTCAAATCTATGGCGCACTCGGCTATCTTATTTTGCCGTTGGATATCATACCTGATTTGCTGCCGATTATAGGTTATGTGGATGATTTAAGTGCTCTTGGGCTAGCACTGGCATCTGTGGCCGGTAGTATCGACGACGATGTGAAGCGCAAAGCGAAGAGCAAGCTGAGGGATTTTCTCGGTGAGGACGTGATGAACAGCAAGGGTATTATCGATATCGATGGGCAGCTCGTTGCGCAGAAAGAGAAAGACACAGTGGGTGACGGGACGGATGGAAAATAAAAAGGAGTGTGGCTCTAGCTCCCTGCTGGCCGCCAATAAATTTACTGTAAAACATACAAGTAATTTGGCTTCAGTTGCTCATTTACTTGAATTACCTGCATTTCCTACATGTAAATGTTCAGGAAATGCAGGTTTTAAGGCTTTTAGGCGAAATTACCTGCACATTTTGCAGCTAAATCCATTGAAACGGTAATCAACCTGCAATTTAGATGTAGATAATGCAGGTTGCGCAGCGGTGCCGTTCTCCCCGCGCCCGACAACGTCCTCTAATGAGAAAAGACACCCAAAGGTTGAGTTCAGCAAGAAAGCATCCAACCGTTAGCATCTTCAATCCTTCCGAACTGTATATCGGTAATCGTATCGTAAAGTCGACGAACCAGCTCGCCGATTTCCCCATCGTTAATCACCATGGGCGTTCCCTTCCAAAGTAAACTGCCAATAGGAGAGACGACGGCAGCAGTACCCGTACCAAAGGCCTCCTCAAGGGTCCCATTTCCATAAGCCTCGAGTATGTCATCGATTGAAATTTTCCGCTCCGCAATAGGAATGCCCCACTCGTTTAGCAGGTGAATGATGCTGTTTCGTGTAATCCCTTCCAAAATACTGCCGCTGAGGCTTGGTGTTACAACCTCCCCGTTTATTTTGAAAAAGACGTTCATACTGCCGACTTCTTCTAAGTATTTTTTCTCGATGGCGTCCAGCCAAAGAACTTGCGCACAGTTGTTTTCTTTGGCGAGGGCTTGAGCCTTGAGGCTTGCGGCATAATTACCAGCAGCTTTGGCATTCCCCGTACCACCTTGTGCTGCCCTGGTATAATGGCTTTCTACAAGGATGTTGATAGGCTGAAGTCCTTCTTCATAGTAAGAATCCACAGGCGACATAATGATAACGAACGAATAGCGCGAAGAAGCTCGCACGCCTAACCCAGCTTCTGTCGCAATAACGAAGGGGCGAATATATAAGGAGGAACCCTTCTTTCTAGGCACCCACTGCGCATCCATACGAACGAGGCTTTGAATGGCGCTAATGACGAAATCTTCATTCATCTGGGGGATCTGCAAACGCTCGCTGGAACGGTTTAGTCGTTTAGCGTTTTGATCCGGTCGAAATAGAGCAATCTCATCCTTTTCCGTTCGAAAAGCCTTTAACCCCTCAAAAACCGCTTGCCCGTAATGAAAAACCATCGCTGCAGGGTCATAAGACAGCGGACCATAAGGGACAATACGCGGATCATGCCAGCCCTTGCCCTCCTCGTAATCCATCAAAAACATATGATCTGTAAAATGACGTCCAAACCCTAAGTCCTCTTCTAAGTTGGGCTTTGCGTTACCATGTGGATTTTGTTCTATTCGAATTTTTCCATACATCGTCATCTACCACCTTTCGTTACAAAATTAACCGTTATCATTACTATAGAAGAATAATGATCATTGATCAATTGTGAATAATCAATTACCATCATAGTTAATAGCTATGATCGGAGGCGCATTCATATGGAGCATCGATTATTGGAATACTTTCTAGCGGTATGCGAAGAACTTCACTTCACGAAGGCTGCCGAAAAGCTGGGCATTAGCCAGCCCACACTTAGCCAACAGATTCGTCTTTTGGAGAATCGGGTAGGATCCCCCCTTTTTCAGCGAATCGGTAAAAAGGTCTATGTCACAGAAGCGGGAGAAATCCTTCTCAAACACAGCAGGAACATGTTCCATGAGTTGGATCAAGCCCAGGCGGCCATTAATGAGATACAAGGCATGCAGCGGGGACGGCTGCGAATTGGCTTTTGCTCAGGCTAAGGCTATCCCTTTAGGAGATCTAGTACAGCTTCCGGTTGCGATGCTCCAGAAAAAGTTTTATGTTCGGCAGCTGATGGATGATTGCTGTGAGCAATCTGGCATTGAATGGAAGCCGGCGCTTGAGCTCTCGACATTAGAGTCATTGCTTCAGATGGCCAGAAATAATGTGGGAGGAGCTATTTTACCTCAATCGTATATGGACAATATCCGCGGCAGCGGCATCCGCAGCATCGCGATTATAGACCCAGTCCCCCAGAAGGACGTCGGTATTGTTTATCGCAAGGATATGTATCTGTCTAAGACAAAGGATACGTTTATGAAGCAGTTGATGCAGCAGTATTTGTACGTAAACGAGGGTGTTCAACAAGAAAAGCTGCGTATTCAGATTTAAAATGAGGGATGATGCATGGAACATATATATATCTACGCCTGCCACGAGGACGAGCAGGCGCTTTGTCAGTTAGAGCTGCGCACCTTATTGGGCGCTGAGGCCGTGATCGGCGTGCGCTACGCCGTTAGCGCGCGCTCTGTGGAGCTGAGCCGCAGCCCGTTCCTGAAGCTGCGGCTGGATGTGTTGTTCGAGACCGGCAGCTTGCCCGAGCTGGCCTCGCAGGTGGAAACGTTGACCGTGCGCGGGTCAACGTTCAAGGTTGCTTTCGCGGAGACGGACGTGGCGGTCGAGTATGACCGCCGGAAGGACGTCGAACGCGAAATAGGCCGGCATCTCCGCGGCAAAGCCGAGATGCGACGGCCTGAGCAATGGTTCGCTGTGACGAAGCTGGGAAGCCGGTGGTTGTTCGGTGATTGCAGCTTCGGCGAAGCCGTATGGCTTCGGCATCAGCAGAAGCCGCAGAACTACTCCACCGCCCTGAATACGCGCTTAGCGCGGGCGGTGGTGAACATTGCCGTGCCCGACATAGCGGGCACGCGGGTCATTGACCCGTGCTGCGGCATGGGCACGGTGCTGGTGGAGGCAATGTCGATGGGCATCGATATTGCTGGCTGCGACATGAACCCGCTAGCGGTGCGCGGCGCGCGGGTGAATCTCGCACACTTCGGCATGCCGAATGTGGTGAGTCTTGCGGATATGCGTACCCTAGGCCTAATAGGCGAACAGGTGACCGAGTCACCCGTCATCCTGCAGGGCCGCTTTGATGCGCTCATCCTGGACATGCCGTATAATCTCTGCTCGAAGCTGCCGGTGGACGAGCAGCTGCAAATGCTCCAGGCCGCCCGCCGCCTAGCGGAGCGCGCGGTTATCGTTACGACGGAGCAGATCGATCCGCTCCTTGCGCAAGCGGGGTTCCGGATCGCAGAGCGCTGTGTCGCCAATAAAGGCAATTTCAGCAGACAAATTATCGTCTGCGTTTAGCGCTAATAAAGCATTTTACCAAGCGGGCCATCCTCCGCGATGATGTCCTGAATGGCGTACACGGAAATTGGGAAATAAAGAAATCCGTACACATAAGCCGCCAGTTCATATACTTGGAAGTAGATGACCAAAGCCTTATCGGCGATATAAAAATCCTGATTTGGTCTGATGCTCTTAAATTCGACCAACAAAGGAATATCCCGTGTTTTAAGCTCAGCTTGTATGATGGCGCTAAGCTTACCGACGTAATCACTGCCGGGCTTAAACAAATCTTGGAGCGCGTAGGCCTTGCCGGTTTCCGTATTAAAGGTTAATGAGTTCTGGATCGTAAGCCCATGTGCGCCGCCCGAAAACGCATAATTCCATAAAGACAAACTAAGAACGCTTCGTTCATTTGTCTTTAACTCATAATGAGCCGTCACGTCCGTCATCGGATTTTGCGGATAGCCTTGCTCGCGAAGCTGCTTGTTAACCGCATTAACAATCGCTGTGTTAATAGCCAGTTGCGCCGTGTAAGGCTTTAGGTTCACAACAGCTGGGTAAAGCAGTTGTAATTTATCACGAAGCACTTGATACGTCTGTATACTAACAGGCTGATCCAATCCGTCCATCTTCATCATCCATCCCTACGTTTTTGCTACAATTTATTCCGCGGATGGGCGATTGGTTCATCGCTGAAGAGTGTGGACAGTGGCAGCCGCACAAAGCCCGATCGCCCCCTTTTACAAACTCAAAAAAAAGAGCTTTCCTCGGCCGCAATCGACCTGCAGGGAAGCTCTTTTTTGTGTTCACTTTAATCATCAAACGAACGGCGTTACTCTTGTGAGGACGTATCTTCATTAACGCTGGAGTTTGTTGTTGAGCTTTGGAGCAAGGAGTTTAATTCCTCCACTTTTTGTTTAGATTCACTGTCTTCCGCATTCGCTTGAGCGGCATTAATGCCATGGCTCACCACATCATCGCTATTGGTCGTTGACATTTAGATCACCTCCTGTATGTTTCAACTAACTAAGTATGCCACCATATTCCAGGAAACATACAGGCTATTTCCTTTTTATTATGGATGCAGCTAAATGATAGGCAATGACTATAAAGAATGTCTATTTTATGTATTTCACAAATATTCTAAGGGAGAGCATAATAGTAGAAAATGGAAAGGCGGAGGCAAGTATGGGGAAATCATTCGAAGCGCTGCAGCCGGAGCATGAGACATTTATTGCTAAGCAGCACATTTTCTTTGTGGGGTCGGCACCACTGTCGGCGGAAGGGCACGTTAATCTTTCACCGAAGGGCCACGATGTGCTTCGATTATTATCAACAAGCGAAGTAGCTTATCTGGATTTAACCGGGAGCGGGAATGAGACTAGTGCGCATCTCGAAGAGAATGGGCGAATTACTCTGATGTTTACAGCTTTGGGGGGATCTCCAATGATTTTGCGCTTGTACGGGAAGGGGCGTGTAGTTTTGCCAGGGACCCCGGAGTGGGAGGAGCTGGCTCCTCGGTTTACCCTTCTGCCTGGAGCTCGGCAAATCATCGTCGTCCATATTCATGAGGTTAAATCATCATGCGGTTTCAGTGTACCCTTTTACATTTATGAAGGAGAACGAAATACCCTGCAGAACTGGGCGACGAATAAAGGCGAGCAAGGGTTGAATGACTATAGGAAAGAGAAAAACGTGACCAGCATGGACGGACTGCCGACGACGATCGGTCAAAAGTTATCCACAGATACTATGTAAGATAGCTTTTTCTTTATATAAAATGTTTCCTTAACGCCTCTGGCGCTTCCACACTTTTACGTGTAGTACTGTCCATCGTTACGCTGGTAACAAGGGCGTCAGCACATAGCTCGCCTTGTTTGTTGAAAATCTCTTGCTTCAGCACGTAGCTAGAGCGTCCCATTTTATCAGGGCGGCAGGTGACAGTTAAGTGATCCCCTTGTTTGCATTCTTTTTTATAATTAATGGTGATATTCACCGTTACAGTTTGGATCCCCATCGCGCCAAAGTTCTCATAGGATAGCTCGGACTGCTCATACCATTCCTCACGCCCCCATTCGAGGTACTCCAAATATTTCGCATTATTGACGTGTCCATTTACGTCGATTTCGGTTGATCGGACGATGATTTCAAGTTTAGATTCCATTGGCGTGAACTCCTTCTTTAACACCTGATATGGGCAGGTGTTTTTGTTTATTATAGCTCGTCTATGGATGAGAAAACCAGTAAGATGCTCATACGTCTCCCTCATTTGGGTAAACTATGCCTTACGTGTTTGATGAAATCAAAAGTTGGTTAACAAACTATATATCGTGAAAGAAAAAGGAGGCCTAACAATATGGAGCAAGATTACCGAATTGAACGGGATACGATGGGTGAAATCAGAGTGCCTGTGGATAAGTTATGGGGGGCTCAGACGCAGCGGAGCTATGAGAATTTCAAGATTGGGACGGAACGGATGCCGGTTCGTCTTATTCAAGCTTTTGCCTTGTTGAAAAAGGCCGCTGCGCAGGTGAACCGCGAGCTTGGCGGGTTAACGCCGGAGAAGGCGGAGGCGATTTCGCAGGCCGCAGATGAAATCGTTCAGGGCCGATGGAACGAAGAGTTCCCGCTCGTCGTCTGGCAGACGGGCAGCGGGACGCAGTCGAACATGAACGTCAACGAGGTGATCGCGCATCGCGGCAACGCGCTGCTCGGCGGGGATGGAACTCCGCGCATCCATCCCAACGATGACGTGAATCGTTCGCAGAGCTCGAACGATACATTCCCTACCGCGATGCACGTGGCCGGCGTTATCGCGGTGGAGCAGGAGCTTCTGCCTGCGCTTGAGCTTCTGCAGGCGACGCTGCACAACAAGATGGAGGCCTATGCCTCCATCGTCAAGATCGGCCGCACCCACCTGCAGGACGCCACCCCGCTCACGCTGGGGCAGGAGATCAGCGGCTGGTGGGCGATGCTCGAGCAGACCGCGCGCATGGTGCGCAGCAGCGTCGATACGATGCGCGAGCTGGCGATCGGCGGCACCGCGGTCGGCACCGGGCTGAACGCGCATCCCGAGTTCGGCGCTCGAGTCGCCGAAGCCCTGACCCGCGAGACGGGCACGCGCTTCGTCTCGGCCGCGAACAAGTTTCATGCGCTGACCAGCCATGATCAGATCGTCTACGCCCACGGCGCGCTGAAGGCGCTGGCGGCGAACTTGATGAAGATAGCCAACGATGTGCGGTGGCTATCGAGCGGTCCCCGCTGCGGGATCGGCGAAATCACGATCCCCGAGAATGAGCCCGGCAGCTCGATTATGCCGGGCAAGGTCAACCCCACTCAGAGCGAAGCGATGACGATGGTCGTTTGCCAGGTGATGGGCAACGACGCGGCCATCGGCTTCGCCGCCAGCCAGGGCAATTTCGAGCTGAACGTGTTCAAGCCCGTGATCATACACAATTTCCTGCAGTCCGTGCGGCTATTGGCTGATAGTATGCGCTCGTTCAACGATAACTGTCTCGCAGGAATGGAGCCGAATCGCGAGGTGATTCAGCGCAACCTCGAGCAATCCCTGATGCTGGTTACAGCGCTCAACCCGTATATCGGGTATGAGAAAGCTGCCAGCATCGCTAAGCAAGCGCACAAAGAAGGGCTGACGCTGAAGGAGTCAGCCGTACGCAGCGGCTACTTAACGGCGGAGCAGTTCGACAGCTATGTCCGCCCGGAAGACATGGTGCACCCGAAGGCCTGACGGCGTAGCCTGTTGTTACATTTTTTTCACAAGAAAAGTGATTGGCAGCAGCGATATTGGCTGTTTCAATCACTTTTTTGTTTAGCTTTTACCAAAAAAGCTTTTGGAAAGAATTCCGAAACCTATACATCTTTGGTTTAATAATTATGGTAGACTATGGTGTGTGCTCCGTTTACTTTTACCCGAAAGGGGTTTTAGCGATGAGTATTGTCATGATAGGCGATAACGCGACGAATTTACTTATTATTGAGAAAATCCTGCTTAACAAATTTACCGAACAGATTGAGCCTACAGCTAATATGGATCAGCTATTTTCACTCATGCGGGTATGGCTAACGAAGCAGGTGAAAAAGCATTGAATCGCAAGTATATGGATAAGCATTCTGAATTAAATGAACAGACTTATGATAATGAGCTGCAAAATATTGAAATTAATCTGCTTTTGGAAGGCTTGTATCAAATGTATGGGTTCGATTTCCGTCATTATTTGCGATCCTCCTTACGCAGGCGAATCCTGAATCGTATGAAAGCGGAGAAATTGCCAACCATCACAGCACTCTTGGAAAAAGTCCTGCATCATCCAGGATTTGTGGACAAATTGCTGGGTGACATGTCGATCCGAGTAACAGAAATGTTCAGAGATCCAAGCTTTTTCCGAGCTTTTCGTAACCAGGTGGTTCCCGAGCTTAGGCAGTATCCCGAGATTCGCATCTGGCATGCAGGTTGTGCAACAGGGGAAGAAGTATACTCGATGGCAATCCTGATGCAGGAAGAGGGTCTGGCTGAGAGAACGAAGGTTTATGCGACTGATATGAACGAGAAAGCAATTGAGGCCGCGCAAAAAGGGGCTTTCCCGCTGAAGCAGATGCAAGCTTACACCAAAAATTATTTGGAATCCGGCGGAACCAAAGCCTTTTCTGAGTACTACACAACGGACAATCAATATGCCTATTTCCGGCCTCTGATGAAGGAAAATCTGATGTTCGCGCAGCACAATCTCGTGACGGATGGCTCTTTTAATGAATTCCATGTGATCCTATGCCGTAATGTCATGATTTATTTCGATAACCAGCTTCAGAAGCAAGTCCACAGGCTTTTTCATGACAGCTTAACTTCAGGTGGATATCTAGGCTTAGGAAAGAAGGAATCCATCCTTTTCGTACCCGAAGGTGTGCAATATGATGAGTTTGTTCCGCAG
Organism: Paenibacillus sp. yr247; assembly: GCF_900103825.1. Lineage (GTDB taxonomy): Bacteria > Bacillota > Bacilli > Paenibacillales > NBRC-103111 > Paenibacillus_E. The sequence goes on along the minus strand of NZ_FNIF01000041.1, from coordinate 7,443 downwards.
GAGCGAATTTACCGTAAGAAATAATAAACCGCTTATGATGATGCAGATCATGGATAAGCGGTTTTTTTACAAAAGAAAACCCTAACCATCTCCAATTCGGAGAGGTAAGGGCTCTGGTAAAACTTCATTTTGTGTTCATCGCCTGCTGCTTGTGTTCGATAAGGTAGGGAGCATCTTTAAATCCTTGACCATGGATGAATGACAAATTGGACATTCCGGACTATCGGCGAATGAAAAGTTATCTCTCATCCAGCATGAGCACTGTTCGGTGCTGCAGGTCCAAATGCTGGTTTGCTCTTCGGGGACAGGTTCCAACGATTTCTTTGAAAAGTACAATCGAACTCCTCCTTGTCATAGTAGACTCAGACTCGCAAGCAGTTTAAAGCAATATGTGGTGAAGGACTACAGCTTGACTACATTTTCAGCTTGCGGCCCGCGGTTACCTTGAACAACTTCAAATTGAACGCGCTCACCTTCATCCAAACTTTTGAAACCTTCCCCTGTAATGGCGCTGAAGTGAACGAACACATCTTTACCGCCTTCCATTTCAATAAACCCAAACCCTTTTTCTGCATTAAACCACTTAACCGTACCTGTTTCCATGTATACAAAAACCTCCAACAATAATTTGTGCCTGCGCTCCTGTATCTTAAGATCATGTAGATCCCAACAGCTTGTTAACGCAGCTTTGATAATATATCCATTTTTAGGGGAGCTTATTCCATTTTTACTAAAAATTCATTCTTCGAGAACCTGTTGCACGAGATGAAGCGATTTCACGATCGTGAATGGGAAAGTTGTCGTCGAGAACGGCAGACTGGCTGGAGTGGATGAGGAGAAAATTAGCGAGAGCATGCCAGGATTCGTCCGAAAGATCATCCAACGATGAAGAATTGCCGCGTCTACAGATTCATCGAACAATGGAAAAAGCGGCCAATTTTCATTAATTATCGCGATTTCCTCCTGTTAATTCGATTGATTTAGTCCATACTGAGCGTCAAACCATGATTTAAATGGAACAAAAAGCTGAATAAACGGATACTGCTCGTCCGCGAAGTTACTTATGAAAAAAACTCGCTCCTCACAGGTCATATTGACCGAATGAGGGCGAGCTTTTGCCTTAGGAAAGCAGTAAGATGACCAACAGTTCAAAGAGGACAAGCGTTATGATTTGGTTATATTGAGCTGGTGTGTAGATCGGTCTATGGTGACCGTGATGATGACTATGCGGACTGACTTGCAGGTAAGCATGGTGGCCATCTACGTTAACCAATACACCTTCATGTGTATGTCCATCTAACGTTGTGACGCGAACGGTTCGACCGACATGAGGGTGGAGTGCACCCATGATCATATCTCTCTTCTGCTTCAACATGTGCTCCCAATTGGGATCTGCTTGATAGAGAACATGGTGTCCTGGATGACCAGGTTGACCATGATGCTCTGGATAAACAGGGTGATGCATTGGATTCGTATACATATCGTTCGCTCCTTTTTCGTACGGCTGCGCTTAGCAGCAGGCTGTATGCCTAGTTCATTACTAGACTATTCAGCTATTCGAAAAAGGTGCTTACGCCCATTAGAGCCTAAATAAACAGGCTAGTCGCGCTTTATCGTTACTACGCGGGTATCATCGTTGAAGGAGACTTTGCCGCCAAGCGACTCCGCGATGAAACGAATCGGAACGAACGTAGAGCTGTTATGGAGCGTAGCCGCGCTTTCCAACTCGATAGAAGTGCCGTTTACACTTGCAATCTTACTGTCTAGCTTCAGGATGATCGTCGTACCTGTTAACAAGTCTTTGATGGTAACTTGCTGTAGATCTCCATTCCAGCCAACCTCAGCGCCAAGCTTTTCGGAAATGAATCGAACCGGTACCATCGTTTTGTTGTCTGAGTTAATAAAAGGCTGTGGCGTATCAGAAGCAGATCCAACCGCATCTTCATTCAACTTCAGATTGACTTCCTTCTTTGTCACTTTCAAATCATCTTTGAGCATTTTGTAAAAGAGGGATTGCTTATCCAGGTTATTCAGTAAGCTGTAGATGGAGGAAGCTTCCATGCCTACATTTACCGCACCGCTAGAAATGTTAATGGTATCCGCCGTAACCGGCTTGTTAATATTCCATGTTTCACTCACGTAGGATAGCTTGAGACCAGCTACGCCTGAGCCCGTATTCGGAAGAGGAACGTTCCATGCAAAACTTTGTTTACGAATTTGCTTGTCAGCATCTGCGTAAATGTCCGCTTGCAGCGTTGATTGGCTGCTAAATAAAGCCTGAATCGGCAGTATGCGCTGTTCGGAAGAAGCATCTCCGGCAATCATCTTATCCAATGATGCTGACGTCTTCTCTAGGAAATCATGAATAGGTGGATATACCAGTCCGACAGCTAATTGTTTATTACTCAAGATCTTTAATGTGAAGTCGGCAGACCCACTCTTGATTTGCTCTTCAATAATGGGTGAGAGGGCATCGTACAATTGGTTAATCAAATTTTTCAATCCGGCTTCATCAGCGAGAATATTACTTAGCAGCTTTTTGAGAAGGGTAGCCAGTTCAGTGCCGCTCAGCTCCATATGAGCTTTTTGCAGAGAGAGGTCTTCGCCGTTCACTTTGTCCGTGACAGTTGAGACCGAAATGTTCGAAGGATTCGGCGTATTAGCTAAAATAAGACCTATAATTGCAGGTTTAATGTCCGCTATTTTGTTGCCGAACTGTTCTTGTAGAGCTGTGGGTAACAGCTTAATGAACGATAAATCAGAACCTCCTAAGATATCAAAAACAATCGGTTTCTTCGCGCCTTCGATACTCAAAATCAGCTTAGTGCCTTCTGTTGCGAGTTTGAAAGGAATTGTGCCTTTAGTGTATGTAATCGTACCATCTGCCGAAAGGTGCTGCGCATTTTGTGTTTTCACATTGGTGAGTTCGATTTTCACGTTTTGCAGAGCGCTAAGCGATTTTTGCTCGTCCGCGGATAGCTTGGAGGTGTCGCCTGGCACAAGCTCGAATTGCAGCGAGCCTTTGGATTCGGAGGACTTCACTGCCCAGTCATTCTGAATCGCCCCGGCAATGTCGAAGCCTTGCACAGCTTGGCAACCTGTTAAAGTAAGCAGCAGGAGAACCATTGCGGCGGATATCCACCAAGTCAATTTCTTTTTGTACATGTGATAATCTACTCCTTAGTTTTAATAGAAATAACGAAAAGACATCGAATGATTATACGCGAGAAAAGGAAGAAGGATTCGTTTTAAGCAGTAAATTTTTTTGAGCGAAACCTTTTATTCCCAAATTCGTCTATATTTATAGGGAGTTGCGCTTTCTAGGTAAACTGTGGTGAATACGAACTCAGCTAATGCTTACGAAGTAAGGAAAGCTCAGCTAATGCTTACGAAGTAAGTTTTCCTAAAGGAAAGCTCTAAGGAGGTGATGTCTATGATGACTTTGTTTGCCATATGTTTCTTTGTAGGCATTGTGCTTACGGTGCTTATTACGTTTTTTGGCGGCGATTTCTTAGAGTTGCATGCGGATTCTGGGGCTGCTCATGCCCATGGGGGACCGTCTTTTTTCAATTTATCTTCCATTTTAGCTAGTTTGACGGTATTCGGCGGTATTGGGTATATGTTGAATCAGGTTGGCATGACGAGTGTTTTGCTCATTCTTCTTATCGCAATCAGTGCCGGTCTTTTCGTGGGATGGCTCTTCTTTCTTTTCTATGCCAAAGTTATCTATAAGCATGATCACAGCATGAAAGAGAGCGATTTTGACCTAACGGGTCAATTAGGGAAGCTGTCTGTGCCGATTAACGGTAAGGGTATGGGCGAAATGGTGTTTGTGATGCAGGGTACAAAGCGCTCTATAAGTGTTCGATCTGCGCAGGGGGAATCCATGCCGAAAGGGACGAAGGTGGTCATTTTGCGCTTGGACAAAGGCTTTGCTACTGTAACGAAGTTTAATGAATAAGCTTACAGCTACCATTAACCACCGGGAGGTTTTGCTTTTATGTTGACAATTTTGTATACAGTAGTCGCTATTGTAGTTGTCGTTTTTATTTTACTGGCGTCTATAGTAAAAGCATACAAGAAGGTACCGCCGAATGAAGCGATGATTGTTTTCGGTTTGGGTGGCAAAAGAGTCGTACAGGGCGGAGGCACATTCGTCATCCCTGGTTTTCAGAGCTTCAAAACGATTTCCATGATGCTCATGAGCTTCGATGTGAAGCCGGATCAGCCAATGTTTTCTCAGCAGGGCATAAGACTCAAAATTGAGGCGGTGGCTCAGATCAAGATTCAAAGTGACCCGATCGCAATCGGCACAGCCTCTGAGCAGTTTCTTGACCACACGCTGCTAGAGCGGGAAATGATGATTTTGCATTCCGTAGAAGGGCATCTTCGTGGGTTGGTTGGACAACTGACAGTGGAATCTATTCTCAAGAATCCGGATGAGCTGAACAGTAAGATGAGGGAAACGTGCTCAGAGGATTTGGATAAAATGGGGCTGAGCCTCATCTCCTTTGTGCTCAAGCGAGTAGCCGATGATCAAGGATACATTGAGAACCTGGGTGTACCGGAAGTGGAGCGTATCCGCAAAAGTGCCAGTATTGCCAGGGCCGAAGTGGAACGGGATATTCAAATTCGTCAGGCAGATACGGAAAAGGAATCAGCGATTCGTCGAGCGGAAGCGCATCAGTTAAAGATTGAGGCGGAAAGCGCCGCATCAGCTAAGGAAGCGCAGTACCGCAAAGAGCTCAGCATGAAGGAAGCGGAGTTCAAGCAGGAAACGACAAGCCGGCAGGCGGAAGCGGATTTGGCTTATGAATTGAAGCAGAAGCAAATTCAACAATCGCTCGTGACGGAACAGGTGAAGATCAGGCAGATGGAAGCCGAGGCGAACAAAACGGTTCGCCAGATCGAAGTTGAGCTGAAGCAGAAGGAACTCGAAGCATCGGTTATTAAGCCAGCTGAAGCGGAAAAGTTAGCAGCGATTATGCGCGCCGAGGTGAACAAGCAGCGGCAAATTCTCGAAGCCGAGGCGGACGCTGAATCAACGCGAAAACGCGGCGAAGCGACGGCTGAAGCGGAGCTCGCGAAAGGGAAAGCGAATGCGGAAGTCGTTCGCTTGGCGGGGTTTGCGGAAGCGGAAGCCTTGGAGAAAAAAGCAGAGGCTTACAAGCAGTACACGCAAGCTGCGATTACAGTGGAAATTCTTCGTATATTGCCGGAGTTAGCTGAAAAAATTGCAGCACCGCTTAGCAATGTGGATAAAATCACGGTGATTTCGCAAGACGGCACCACGTCAGGAGTGAATCGAATTACTGGTGATATTGCAAAAATGATTGCACAAGTGCCAGAAATCACACAGACGCTAACCGGCAAGTGCGTTACGGATCTTGCGCGTGCGTTCCTTGGCAAGGACAATGAACTCATTTTAAATAAGGAATCTGAATAATGTGAATGAAACTGTCTTCAGCTCTCGGGGCTGAGGATTTTTTTATTAAAAATCCGTTAGTTTTAAAGCGCATATTGTCGAATTGCTATACAATAGGGAATAAATTTCTACGAGATTTAATACGAAATTATATAACGGGCTCTGGGATAGCTGTTGTTGTGGTTGGCGGCGTGATCATCTCTACAACATTAACGATTTCGAATGTGGAAATGCTGCGCATATTCTTCATTATGATCACCTCGCTATGCGTGATGATGCTTGCTGAGTTCACGATGTTTCGTAGGCATATGAGGCCAATTCGCGAGATGCTGGAGGAGGAGGTCCCTGATCGGGTGACTATCCGAGAAGCCTACTTGCAAACACACCGTTTTCCGGCGCTTTCGGTGAAACGGATTCTGGGACCTCACTTTCTTGGCCTATCCATCCCCGCAATGACGATGGCTAGCATAGGGATTGCGATGGGCTGGTTATCTCTGCCTGCTTTTTACATCGGGCTTGCTGGTATTGGCGCGTTGCTTGTGGCCAGCATGCATGCCTTACTCGAGTTTTTCAGATGGCGGGGGGTACCCGGATGGCCTGAAAGGCCTCGATATCCCTGATTTTGGCCGCATCATTGCGGTTGCGGATGCGTTCGATGCCATGACTTCCGATCGTCCTTATCGGAAGGGGATGGCTATCGAGAAAGCCATGGCCATTCTTGCAGAAGGAAAGGGGTCCCAGTAGGATCCTAGGTATGCTCAAACGTTTATTGATGTTTTTAAGAGCTAATTTGCAACAGTTCTGATCATTAATAGCCAGTTAACGGACTCCGTAGGACAGTTAAAGGGTTCGTTAGCGACAACATGCATAAAGTGCATCAAATCACAGTTTATTTAGCATTTTGAGTAGCGATCATGTATTTTGTGCATCAAATATCTGCTTTTTATTTCAAAAAGGGCTGTATACGTCGAAATTGATGTACTTTTTGCATCATCTCTCTTTAAAACGCCCTTAATGGTTGAATTAACTGCTCTTTTTACATCATTTCTGATCATTAATAGCCTGTTGACAGCGAAATTCCGCTATAATAAGAGAAAAAGATGCAGGAGGCTGGTCTTATGGATGAGTTGCGCTACCCTATTGGATTGTTTGCACACGAAGGTGAAATTACACGGGAGCAGTTACAGAAATGGATGGCTGACATCGAGTCCACACCTGCTAGGCTGCGTGAGGCTGTCGCTGGGCTGTCTGACGAGCAGTTGGACACGCCGTATCGCCCTGGAGGGTGGTCATTGCGTCAGGTGGTACATCACGTCGCAGACAGCCATATCAACAGCTACACGAGGTTTAAGCTGGCGCTGACAGAAGAAGAGCCGACAATCAGACCCTACTACGAGGAGCGTTGGGCTGAGCTAAGCGAAAGCAAGTCCGCTCCGGTGGAGCTGTCGCTTGCCTTGTTGGATGCTTTGCATAGCCGCTGGATGATTATGCTGAACGCCATGCAGCACGAGCAATTTGCCCGTGTATTCGTACACCCAGAGTCAGGGAAGATTAGACTGGATTGGAACGTTGGCAACTACGCATGGCACGGAAATCATCATATTGCCCACATCACGAGCTTGCGTGATCGTAGAGGCTGGTAAGCGGAACTCAGCTTATATCTATATAAAAAAACCTCTAAGTGACTTTGATCTGGACCCTTTGTCAAGGACACTTGAAAAAAGCCTTGTGTCTAGGCGGCTAACAATAGATGATTCCTGTATTGCACAGGTGTCATCTTTTTTAATCCCCACTGATATCGATTATTGTTGTAGTAGCGAATATAACGGTCAATCTCTCGTTGTAGTTCTCCTAATGAGGAACAATTACGATGATCAACATGGTCCTTCATGTGGCCAAAAAAAGACTCTTGAGGCGCATTGTCCCAGCAATTTCCTCGTCTAGACATGGATTGACCTAACCCTTTTTGCTTCAAAAGTTCTTGGTACTTAGGGCTCGTATAATGACTCCCTTGATCT
>NZ_FNIF01000062.1 GCF_900103825.1 Paenibacillus sp. yr247 | reverse complement strand
CTCCACGGTCTAAAAAAGCTTGTGCATGGCTCTCTCCCTTTGATACATCCAAACCAATGACTGGATTCATAACATCACTCCTGTAGTATTTTCACCGGCAACCCCTAACCTTCTTGTCTTCCACACTATCGCATGTGATACGGGATTCATGTCCCAACCAGCCTAACCATGGTTGAACAAGTAGGGGGGATGAACTGAATAGCTCTCGGGATCCAAGTCCCACGGGCAGAAACGTTCGATCCCCGGCTACCGCTATCTTACGACCTTTCAAAAAAGAGGTCGACCAGAAAGATCTGGTGACCTCATAATACGAACGGGCAGGATACCGCAATAATACAGCCTGTCGGCGTGATCAGATTAGCTGCGTTTATGAAGCAGGTGTTTCAGTAATGCCTTCATGTAAAGATAATTCAAAAAATGAATGGGGCGCTTTCTGGCGCCTCTTTTTGTAGGATTAACTTAGGTGCCACCTAATAACTTCAACCATTGACCAAGTGTTCTCCTAAACGTAATAGTAGATACACGAACGAATCATTGGTAGAATATTACATGTAATTAATCACTTCGTAATGTCGAAATCCACATTTTCGCGATATCTAATTGAAAGGCGGAGTCCAATGATTCTATCTGTTCAGGAGCGCGATAAAGTAAAATTACGAAAAATGGAACTGAGGATCGCCTATATGAGCTTACACAATAAAGGCTTAAGGGGTGAAAATCAATGCAAGAATTAAACCCAAAAGACAGCAAACTCAACCTCGGCATCCTCGGCTTTGTGGCTCTGCTCCTCGGCGCGATTTGTCTGATAGACTGCACCCTCGTCCACGGTTTGCCTCTGATAACATCCATCTCCGAGAGCGCAACAACGGGCAACCGCGCTGGGATGATTTTACCTTTTGCCCTCGGCTGCATGGCGCTATACTGCGCGGGATATGTGGGATATTGCACCAGCGAGCGCATTATCGTTAAGATAATGGCGGCGGGGTTTGTGCTGGTAGCACTGCAGCCCTGCGAGAGCATATACATCACCGATTCAAAGGTGGGAGCCTTCGGGGCTTCTCCGGCGGTATCCGGACTACTACATAACATCGGAGCCCTGATAGGTTTCGGGCTGATGTTCGTATGGATTGCCTTCTTTTTCACCCGCTCGAATGGCAAAATGACCACGCGCAAGATATGGCGCAACAGGATTTACATGATATGCTCGAGCGCGATGATTTCCGCAATTTCTCTTTTTATCGTCGGAAATATTGTAAACATGGGGAGCATGTTAGTATTTATCGCCGAGAATTTTCTCCTCATTCCCGCAGGGGTGGCAATAATCATAAAAAGCGGTCTTATACTCGCGGACAAAAATGTCACCGCGAGCACAAATCCGATAAATTTTTAGTAAATAATGAATATATCTTTTTCACGTATTTTTCCATCTAGAAGATGAATATTGATGTCTCATTTTAAACCAGTTACGCTTACGGAATCGTTAGTGAAGCAGCTATCCGCTGAAGTAACGGGCAGGATAATGACAATCATATATAGAAATAAATGGCTAATCGCTAATGTAACCCTGAGAGGATAGGATTTATATGCAGATGTCATTTAACCTTGAATATCATGGATGGCTGGATATAAAGGTCACTAATGAGACGAATGAATATCTTATTCCTTCCTCTTTTTTAACGGATGTTGTTTATGACATTATTCAATGTCTCTCAAGTTTAATTGAAGGAGCCCCAGAAGTAATTATAGTCATTCAAACTGAGCCGAATGAAAATCGTATCAGAATTCAACGAGACGGTTTTAATTGTACATTTGAAGTGCTTGAGTTTGATGACAATTTTAATACCGATGAAATTGACAAGGGGATATCTGTTTTTAGCACCGACATAAACTTAAGGGATTTAGCAAGAAAGTTTTTGATTGAAATAAACAAATTACACGACTTAGGTAAAGTTGAATATCACCGACGGTGGGGTTATGAGTTCCCCGACGAAACGTATACAAGATTTAAAAAAGCTTGGCAATCACTTAAATAATAACTTAATGAAAATGCTGAACTAACCAGTTATACGTAACACCAGGTTATTACGCCAACGGGAGACGATAGTGGAGGAGCTTGTTCGCAGCAGCTCCTCTTTTGTTGTTCATTGTAGTAACGGGCAGGATTACACAAATCTTTTACGAATTGATTTGTAACCATGTTGTTACAGTCAGGAGGAGTTTGAATGGGTTCCAGTTTAATAGTACGTGAATATGACCCTAGTTGGGTTAAGTTGTTTGAACAGTTACGAGGCTTCGTGCTTCCTGTTTTAAGCGATTTTGTAGTCACAATAGAACACGTTGGCAGTACATCCGTTCCAGGGTTAGCAGCGAAGCCGATTGTTGATATCGACGTGGTAGTGTCTACGCAGTCGGATGTCCTTACGGCTATTCAAAGGCTAGCCACCATTGGCTACGTTCATGAAGGCGATTTAGGAACTACGGGACGAGAGGCTTTTATTCCTCCCGCCGATGTAACTTGGCATCACCTATACGTCTACACCATGGAAAACGCCGAATATAAGCGTCATATCCTCTTTCGAGATTATTTGAGAAATCATCCAGAGGATGCCAAACAATATGGTGACTTAAAGTTGGGACTCGCACAACGATTCCAGAATGACCGTTTGGCATACTCGAATGCTAAGGGGGACTTTGTGAGGGAGATACTACAACGTGCGGGTTGGAAATGATGTGTATTTCAGCTGTTATTACGCTAACGGGAAACAATAGTTCAATATCAGAAGGGCTGCCGCGTTGCAGCCCTTTGCTAAGCTAACGGGCAGGATAATTCAACACATGTGTCACGTTTAGAATTATTTTTGTTGCTTAAACTGAATAAAAGTGTAATACGTTGATGAAAAGAGATGAAAATGCTTTAATGGATAAAAAGAAACTGTTTGGAACAATATTCTTTATTTTTATTTTTATTTTTTATTTCATTTGGGGAAAGAAAATAAACTTGACTTTAGGTTCTGTTCTTGCGATTCCAGTAGGTTTTTTGGGTCTTTTTGCAGTGCCTACACAAAAGTTGGGGAACTTATGGTGGAAAATACTTTTTAGAAAATATTTGTTTCTTCTTTTAATAATCGTTGGGGTCGCTGATTTACCTATAAGTTCTAATCTAAAACTTACCGTCATTTTTTTCATACTAGCATTGGGTATGCTTGTTTCCTCCCGTAGAGGGTTATCGGAGCTGTGAAAACAGACGATTCAACTAACGCAGAACTAAAGCTTAATAATAGCAAGAGGAGTAATTTATGGCACGACCCATTTTAATGAGTTAAAGCTCAGAAGTTAAGGCTTCAATTCAACTGTTGGTTGAATACTAAAGAATATCAAATTCCAAGTTATTGTTTGTTTCAGTTAACACGTCGGCTGCGGCCGTTAGTAGCTGTTTTTGGTTTTCTCCAGTACCAAAGGGTGCTAAAGATGAGATAGAGTCCCATGACTGCCGCAAGCAGTATAAGTGTGAAGTCCGACATGTTCTCCATGGAATCAAGCCAACCGATTCTTTTCATGCCGAACAGACTGATGTTAAACACGATCCCAATCAGCATTATGGACCATATGGATGAAAGGCGTACATAAATGGATCCATAAATGAATCCTAACGCTACACCCAGAAGCTGCATCGCAATTCCTCCCGGCTGCAACGCCGCAATAATCAAAGCGATGACTAGAATTGGCCAGAATACGGGAACATGTTTCCGGGCTTCGTTAAACATGATACCAAAGAACAGGATCAGCTCAAGTGCAGTGGTGAGCACGGAGGAAAGTATAATGTAAACGAAAGGAACAGAGGCGAAATATTCTTCTGTAAAATCATTGAACGTTGTAATGTTGTAGTAAAAAAGTAGTTTCATGGAGGCAGCGTTTAATAAAGTGAACGCCAGCCCGATTGTTATCATGTGAACCGAAAAGCTCGGACTGATCGGCGAGAAGCTACTAAGTCTCCAGAAGCTTACCGGTGTCTGTTTCAAAAGCCGATATTTAATGGCGTAAATAATTGCGGAAAGAGCGATTGTAATTACAAGTACCATGAATACCTGGATTGGGATGTTCTTTCCTTTTCCGAACTGCCCCCATCCTAATACAGGATCTATGACGATATTATAGAGGAAGATCACTAAAATGATGACCGTCAAATAGAGTAAATAATTTCCCAGCATCGATAAATATCTCTTCATGAGAATCGCCGCCTTTCATTTTCGAAAAATAAACTAACTCACCCCTTTTCAGAGTATTCCTTACCCGTGAATAATATAATAACTCGTATTTTATTTAGCGAAATATAGTGCATTCCTGCAGGATGGTTTGAATATTTCGATGAAATAAAGAGTGATTTATTATGAATCTCCCCCTTCTGTCGAATAGATGCTTAATAGGTGGAAACAAATTTTTATGACTCAAGGCGTAGAAGAACTTCTTGAAGATAGGCGAGGTAAGGGTAGTACCAGAGGAGTGTATTAAGATCCCCTTAAAATGGGGATTTTTTAGTTTAAATCGCCAATGTTTGTGTCGCAGCACCACGACACAAACATTGGCGCATAATTTTGGTCGTTTAAGATGTAGGGAAGTGGTACTTCATTGTGCTAACGGGCAGCATAGTTGATACAATTACAACAAATGTGGAATCTCTTTTTTTTTAATATCAATATTAGAACGAATCCATCTAAAATTAATTGTTTTACTGATAGGATTAAAACATTATTATATTCACATCCAGAATAATCCAAAGGGTGAGAAAAATGAGTAGTTGGCACGACTCTTATTTAGGCAAACTTCGCAAAGTCATTGGAACACAAAAGATTATCGTAAACTCAGTACGGGCAATCTTACTTTATGATAAAGGTCGTGCCCTGTTTATAAAGCGTAGTGATGATAAAAAGTGGGGTATGCCTGCAGGAGCCATGGAACTAGGTGAATCAGTATTTGATGCGATGAGGCGTGAAGTTAAAGAAGAAACAGGTCTTGACGTTTTTCAGGCAACATTAATTGCTATTTATTCTTCTCCAACAACACAAACATTAACGGACCGATGGGGAAACGAGCATCATGTAATTGAATATTTATTTCGTGTGGATAAGTGGTCGGGGACTCTTGAGAAAGAGACAGACGAAAGTGTAGATGCTGAATTTTATCCATTGGATAATTTACCAGAAGCCTCCAGTGAGCTTTTTACAAGACATCATCAAAGAGTGTTTAAAGATTATAAAAAGTTCGATGGAAAGTTAATATTGGAGTAGTTGTTGACTTTTAAACGGGGAACGTTAGTTCAAATAGAGATCTCCCCTGATAAGATTTCATAAAATACAATATTTACGTTTAATAGCTTTGATAAGAAAGAGTAATTGGACAGTTTTTTACAGAGAGCCCCAATGTGCTAAAAGGGGGTAAAGAATAGATCCAATGAATATGATCTCTGAGGTACACTTTGAAACCTTTGGCGAGTAGGATAGACGGTTGCACCCGTTTATAGTGCTAGTGTATAAGCAACATAAATTAGTTGCAGTACCTGAAAAGAGGTCGATGCATTTATAAACTTGGGTGGTAACACGGAGTATTAACTCTCGTCCTTTATGAAGAGCACCCCTTAGAATGGACTTTGGAAAAAACCTAGGGTTATCCAATGAATTCTAAGGGGTGCTCTTCAATGAACGAATGGCGTTTTTTTGAATCATTTTTCCTGTGTCGGCAGATTTGCCAGCAGCTTTGCGGCTTCTGCCCGCGTTAAGGTACGGAACGGGTAGAAGTTGCCGTCCTCATAACCGCTGATCCAATGATCGTTCCAAAGCTGAGTGACTGCGTCTCGTCCCCAATCGGGAATTTGCTTGAAGTCGCGAAAAATGTCTTTGATTGGAGCCCCGGTTAACGCCTTGTTTCTATTGATGATCGCAGCCGCTTCGACGCGCGTGATGTTTCGATTGGGGTAATAATAGTGGAGCCCTTGCACGTCTTCCCCTTGAATTTGCCCGGTAGCCGCCAGCTGCTCGATATAAGGAAACGACCAGGAAGATCGAGGTACGTCGGCAAATGTCTGCGCATCAAAGTTGACGGTCTTCATGCCGCTGGCTAACGCAAGCATTTTGGCAAATTCTTCGCGAGTTATCGTTTCATCCGGTTGAAAAGCCCCGTTGCCTCGCCCTTGAACGATTCCAAGCGCATGCAGCATCTCTGCAGCAGTCCGCTCGCCGATTAATAAATTGTATTTTTTCTTGATGTAACTTTCGATGATTCTGTCCATTTCATCCCCGCCGACCTTCAAGGTTTCGCTTATTACGATAGCACCCAATGAGATAATTGCAACTTCTGTAGTCCCGCCTCCAATATCTACAACCATACTACCCACAGGTTCTGATACCGGGAGATTAGCTCCAATCGCCGCCGCAAAAGGCTCCTCGATAATAAAAACTTCTTTCGCCCCCGCTTGTTTTGCTGCATTCTTGTACGCTCTGATTTGAACAGAGGTAACGCATGTGGGCGCACAGACAACGACTCTGGGTTTACTAGGAAAAAACCGGCTTTTTTTAGATTTATCAATAAAGTATTTCATCATCTTAACCGTGGTCTCGTAATCAGCAATTACTCCATCTTTCAGTGGTCTAGATGCAGATATATTCCCGGGAGTTCGTCCGACCATCGCTTTGGCTTCTTCACCTACGGCAATAATGCCTCCATTATCATTGATTGCAATGACGGACGGCTCGTTTAAAATGATTCCTTCCCCCTTCAGATACACCAAAATGTTCGCAGTCCCCAAATCAATCCCCAAATCACGTTGGAACATAAAATTTCCCCCTTCTTGAGTATTTTCATTCATGGTTATTTTGTCCAAATTTTATATAAAAAAACCTGTGGAAAAATCCACAGGTTCATTATTAACAACAATTTACTTTCCCACTTTCATAATGTTCTTTCAAGGAATACATGTAAGATTCATCCTCTATCATCGGCATTTTGTCCGGATGAGCTCCCTGCTGATGTTTTAATACATATCGTCGTAATCAGGGATTCCGAAGATGCATTTGATGGTTGCTATGGCTTTCTTCGTACCCATTATTTTTATGACAGCAGAAACCAATATCTCTAGAGGAAAAGAAATAAGAGTTGTAGGTATTTTTAATCACTTTTTTGTAATCAAAAATAGTCCAAATAAATATGCCGACAATCGTGAAGTCCCACTGAACTAACGAAAACGATAGTTGAATGGCACTGTAGGCATCGGAGGTTTGTTAGAAGTACTTCAAAACTTTATTTGTAATCTATTTTTAAGAATAAAACCAGCAAACTCTTGAGGAGGCCACTGAAGAACTCACTGTTTTTCAGGATCCCTAAATTCTCTACACAAAAAGACGACTCATTTCCATTTTTCAATGGGCTTGAGCCGTCTTTTTCTTATCTCTTACATCTTTATTTGTTGGATTTTAATCATTCAATTTCAATATTCGCTTCAAATTTACTGCAAATATTGCAATGGCTGCTTGTATCTCCATGCCGATTAGACCCGAGGATGCCGCTACATCCAACCCGTGCCTATGTTTTAATTCACTATTTTTCGCTTCTATCTTGTAACGTTGCTTCGACTTTTCTCTAAAGTCATCACTTTCTTGAAACGTTGCTTGCTCTGCGTGTTCGAGCGACTT
>NZ_FNIF01000034.1 GCF_900103825.1 Paenibacillus sp. yr247 | reverse complement strand
AAAAGCACGCGGTTTAATTGCTGCCCTTCTGAGGTTTTTTTATTCTAACATGATTGAGATAGTGAATCTTCCCTCAAATAATGGCAAACAAAAAACGCCCTCCAACTTAGGCCGATATGCCAAGCTTATGGGCGCCATTTCACATGACAAATTTATAACCAACGACCCAGACCGTTTTAATGTTATTGGGGCTCCTTAGGGTTTTCTTCGATTTTCTTCCGGAGATTCGTTATCTGAACGTCGATGGAGTTCGCTGGCAGCGAAGCGGTCAAGAGTTCGATCCCCCTAAATTCCACCATCTCATTTACTGCGTAACGCTTGGGGCTTCGAGCGTTTTTTTTACTTTTTCTAGGCATAAAAAACTGTGATTTTTCTTGAAAAAATACATTAGTATACTTGCCATTGGACAAAATATAGTCCCCGGTATTATTTACAGATACCGAGGGCTTATTTTTCTTAACCCTAAAACCATCAAAGGCGTCACGGTCATTTCCTCCGAGTTCTTTATTGTTTTTCCCGCAAAATAAAAAATACCCAAAAAGAAAGGGGTATTTTTCCTATTTAGACTCAGAATTGAGCTGCTGTTATCTAAACTTCTCCAATTTTCACTAGTCCTGACTCCTCCGCGAAATATTGTTCAAAACCATTCGTAAGTAAAGGCTATGCTTTGGAAACCAATTGTTCTGCGGGAATGAGCTGTCCGTCTCTATTCCAGGCAAACGCAGCCCCATTGATGCTCCAACTCAGCATGATCGAAATCGTTTTGAACAGCTCCTTATCATCTTGTTTTGAAGGGGGTATTACTCTCAATGACGGATTCTAGCGATTGATGTCAACTTAGGCATAGATTGCTTAAATCATTGTGGAAACCGCACATGAATATCAAAAGATTTGATATGCTTGCTCGATTAAAAAAGTCACCACAATTTAATTTTCGTAACAGATTTTCCCTGAAAGTATCGGATATCGTAGAATCCAAATTGCGGTTGCAAAAGCGAAAAGATTAATGGAACCTTTGATTATAAAGCGGAATCGAAACTAACCGACATCACGAATGAAGTTGATGATCGGTTAGGTCTATTGCCAAGCAACAGCAATATATGTTCTTAACCCCCGACTGCTCTATCTCTAAGCAGCCAGGTGTCGGATGACAAGAACATTGTCCGATTGCCGACAAGATTAGAAGGGCGCGCTCAGCTAACGGGCAGTTTAGCACAGTAGCGAAACAAAGTAACCGAGGAAGTTATTCCTCGGTTACTTTGTTTCGTATTCAAAGATATGTCACTTAGAAGGAGGCGACATCGGGATCAGCAGTATGAGATTGTTTTGGAAATAGGAATCCTGTGGTGTAAGGTGGATATTGACCATGTAATCGAAAAGCTTTTTCCATCTCAGCTGCAGCACGACGTGCATCTTCTACGGTACGCTTGCCAGTCACCATATCGTTCATCAAGTTTAAAACCATAAAATTCGCCGCTTCTTGATCGCATTTAGCCGTAGCTTCTCCAGCCGTTCGGTCTGGATATAAACTACCATCAAACCGTGCTATGTCATCAAAAGATTGAACAGGGACTTTATAATTAATGGTTTGTTCTAAATAATCGAGATGGGGAGTCGGAGAGTTATGAGGTACTGTATGAAGATGAACAATCGTCCGTTTCCAAGGACCATTATTATACCACGTAATTTTTGTCATGCTTGCATCATTTGGTAAACCATATTTATTGATTAACAAATAAACAGTATTTCTTTGTTCCTGAGGCCAACTCACCAAAATTTGATCTATAAACGGATGAATAGGGGAATGTTGACGATGATATCCGCTCAATCCATTATCCATTTAAAATCCCTCCCACTAACAGATGTAATATTATATACTGGTCATCTGTCCATTATGTTAGAGTTACTCAACTATTGTACTGGGTTGTTTAACTAACGCAGAACGCTAGTTCAATCAAATAAGGAGCATATCACGCGGCAGCTACTCCTTGTTTTATTAAGTATTGGGCAGCTTAGTTTAAAAAGGAATAATAAATCTACATAACGAAATAAATAAAAAAAGTACGAAAATGGTGATGTTTATTTATGAGAGATTATAACGAGAAGGATGTCCTAGTGTCATACAATACTGTTATTGAAGTGATTCAGACACAAAGGCGAATAGGATTTAGTGAGGCTGAAATAAATATCTATCACTGTTTAACAGAGGAGAATGAACCTGGTTTTGATTTCGATTTGTATGATGAACAATACGGGAATTCTATAAGCCTGTATGAACTGGCAGAAAAAGATTGTCAAAATATTAAATTACATGATATTGCAATGAGGTTAGCAAATGAAATTACAGAGAAAACAGGATTGAACATTAAAATTAACGATGAAATTCAAGGTCCACCAATGGAATATGACGAGCATAATGAAAAAATGTGGATTGCAAGAATGGCCATGCAAGGAATTGATGACGATTATTAAAAAGTGAGCATCGAGACTGAGTACGAGAACATGTTGAAGCGGTTAGCTATCTCATGCGATATGTCGCCAACAACGATGGCTTACGTCCTCATTAAGAAATGTTTGGATAGCAGCCAGTCATAGAAGAGGTGGAGAAGAGCATCGGCATACATAATACCTTCATCTTTGCATGACATCTCGATATTGTCAAAGATAACAGATACCAAATAATACATAGCATTATAGTTAAGGAGTTGACTAATTTGAGTAGATGGTGGATGGTACGTGCAGGGGATAATAATGAACTTATACCTAAATGGCAGACTCAACAGGTAGCATCTATTGGTTGGGCTGAACTTGGTGATCCTAAGCAATTCTCTTCGAGAGATAAGCTTATTGAAAAGGCCCATTCAGTATACGCGGAAGAAAAACCAGGCACTCGTCTCTCTTGGGCTGGTCAAGTGTGGAGGTTTTATCGTGAAATTAAGGTCAATGATCGAGTTATTACGTATTCGAAGGAGACGAGAGAATATATTATCGGAATAGTTACAAAAGTCCATCAGTATCGGCCTGATGTAATTGATCCATACTATCCCAATGTTATTTCGGTTTCTTGGGAGTCGAAAAAAATATCTAGGGATCTCCTGTCACAAGGGGCTAAGAACTCATTAGGAGGAATTCTGACAGTATTCCGAGTCGATGGTTGGGGACATGAACTCATAGGCTTACTAGGGGGGACTTCTTCTCCGCAACCAAGTGATTCAAATGGTGAAGTAGAAGGAATTAATTATCAGGATTTTATAGAAAAAGCTAAGACAATGATCGAGGATTTAATCGATCGACTTGATCCATGGCAAATGCAAGATTTAGTTGCAGGATTGCTTCAAGCAATGGGATATCAAGTTACTGTCAGCCCCAGAGGGCCTGATGGTGGAGTGGATATACTGGCTCATCGAGATGCATTTGGATTTGAAAAGCCAATCATTAAAGTTCAGGTAAAGCATAGACACTCTGCAAGTGGTGGTCCTGAAGTACAGCAACTTCTTGGAGCAAATCCGCAGGGAGCAAGCTGTTTATTTGTATCAACAGGAGGATTTACTGCTGCTGCTAAATCTTCAGCCCAACATAATGGGGTTAAATTATTGGACTTATCAGGAATAGTCGACCTGATTAATGAATGGTTTGATAAAATGCCAGTCGATAAGCAGGCTTTGATACCGTTGAAACGAATATATGTGCCTGTATGACTCACCAACGGTTAAGAAATTTTTATAAGGTCCCGTCCTCGGCACAATACGATTTTCTTAAAGAAGACTATTATATTAACAGTTCGATAACAACAATTCACATAAATAAGCTCAATCAAACCCAGTGATATGACATTACAACCCAATAACAGGGACGTCCTCTAAGTAGGAAACGTCTCTTTTTTTTATTTAAGGTGTCACAACTTAAAAGTAATGACACCAACGAGCAAAAGCCGAAAAAAGTTCGATTTATGCGGATCGAAACGGTGTCATTACCCATATTCAAATTGTTTCGTCGATTTAAACGCAAATGAGAGCCAAAAAAGGAGGGATCAAAATGAACTATCAATATCGTGGCGGTAAGTGGTGGGATATCGGATCGGCTACAGCTGCATGTTGGAAGGAATAGTTGAAATGGGTATCGAAATGGGGGTATCGACCTAGTGCGGAACCATCCACTTGACCATATATTGATATTGCCAGCCAGCACCCAACTCACTCGTCTCCCTCATTTAAACAACGAGAAAAAAACGGTCTGTATTCGCATCTATCTCGCGATAAGACCGTTGTTTTTCTCGATATTCTTTGTGATGTTAGATTAAGAAATTACCATACAAAAGCTGAAGTGATGATAACCAAAAGAATGAAAAGAACCAATACAGCTGCTGCGCTGTTACCATAACCTGCACAACTTCCACCATAACCTACTCCACCATAACCTACTCCACCATAACCTAAGGCCATGTTTACTCATTCCCCTCAAGTGAATTTTCATTACGGTATAATCATACGCTCGGTACATGGTCATTGATTGGACATACGTCAAGGGCTTGGAATAAATAGGCAATTCTCCTTCAAACTTACTCGTCACCCTCATTTAAACAAGAGAAAAAAACGGTCTGTATTCGCATCTATTTCGCGATAAGACCGTTTTTGTTTTTTTGTGATGTTGGTTGGTTTAAATTGCAAAAGTCATTAAGATAATAACCAAAAGAATAAAAAGAACCAAGACAGCTGCTGCGTTGTTACCATAACCTGCACAACTTGCACCTACTGCTCCCATATTTACTCATTCCCCTCAAGTGAATTTCATTACGGTATAAAATATGTTCGTTACATAGTCATTGATTGGACAATAGCCGTTCCTCTAATCGGAAGTTGGTCAAAGGTGTCATGACTTAACAGACCCGACATGGGAAGCGTGATTTCTGGATGTGAATGTACTCACAATACAACCTGGTTAATTTACAGACGTTCCTCCTAAAGGATAGTGCGGTTTTTTTTTTTGTTGTCCATAGATGGAGTAAGGGTGAACACAAAACGACCGTTAATAGCACAATGATAAATTTGTATAAAAAAAGATAAAATAGATGTTGATTTTGTCTATAAACCCGTCCGTACTAAAAATGCATTAAACGTATGGGAAGGAGACAAACAAATGATAATTGGATATGCAAGGGTATCAACGGCTGACCAGAATCTAGATATGCAAATTGAGGCTATCGAGAAGTACGCAAAGGCTAGAGGCGAGCAGCGTTTAGAAATCTACAAAGAGAAGGAAAGCGGAGGCAAGGTGAACCGCAAGGAACTGGATAATGCATTGAGCAGAGTAAGAGAGGGCGACACATTCGTTGTATTCAAGCTGGATCGTCTCGCTCGGAGTACTCAGCAGCTCTTCAAGCTTCATGAGGATATCGAGAAATGGGGCTGTCACTTTGTCTCATTGAATGACAACATTGACACTTCAACCGCAGCAGGAAAGGCTATGTTCGGCATGATCGCTGTATTCGCTGAGTTTGAACGTAACCTAATTGTAGAACGCACCAAAGCCGGCTTAGAGTCAGCTCGTAAGAAGGGCAAAATCGGCGGAAGGCCAGCATTAACGGAAAGCAAGAAGCGAACTATCCTTTCACTATATAATTCAGGTATCAGCGCCACAGATATCGCCAAAGAACAAAAAATAGGCAGAAGCACAATTTATAAAATAATTAACGAAGTTAAGGAATAATGCCGTAAAAAGGCGTGAACGTTAGCATATTCAAGCCATTTATCCAGTTGTCGTGGGGCTAGCATTGAAGGTTGATGATGAAAGAAAATAAAATTTTAGACTCGAAAGCGGCGTTAAGCTAACGGGTAAGATAGTTCCAATATGTGGTATTATCATTCTAGGTGCTGAAAACAAAAAAAATGGGGTGATTAGCTGAATAGGTATGGTATTTACTTGTTCTTTTCTGCAGGGTGTATCGTTCTTCCCATAGTATTTTTAATTTATGGTTATTGGGATGCATCTCAACCAAAGGTGGGTCCTGTTGGGGATGGTAATCTGAATCCGACCTTCATACAAATCTTTCCCCTGATTTGTACACTGGTTACTGGCGTCATTAATACACCACTCGCTATCTATCAGTATAGAAAACATAAAAAATCCAAGTGAACTTAAAATATAGCCAGTCATTACGCTAACGCATAGATAAGGATTTAAAAAAGAAATTATCCGAAGAGTATGTGAGGGATTTCCTGAAGCTAAGAGTAATTATTAATAAACTAGACCCTCTTGGCTTAATCCGAGGGGGAGCTCCAGAAAATGAACATGATAATGTAACACAGAAGCTTATTCGGTGCTTGTACGACCATAAATTAGAGAATGTAAGAGATTTATTGATTGATTGTTATGATGAATACGGATTCAACGGAAGGAACATTCAGGAAGAATTTAAAGATAGTTTTAACAAGAAAATTGAGGGCATATACAATTTAATTGAAGATTGGTATCTCAATAAATATAAAAAAGAACGCTGAGCTAACGCAGTACTTAAGTTCAAAAAAAGGAGCAGGAGCCGCGGCTCCTGCTCCTTTTTATAAAATAAGACAATAAATTATTCTATAAACTCATTGCATCGAGCTCTAGAATGCGATATATTGCATATACATGCAATATTAAAGAGGAGATTGTTTATGCCAGTACCCCACAATTTTTCTTCACCAACTCGAATATCAGCTAAAGAACGAGCATTAACTCAAATCCAAAGATGGATCATTGAGGGTACACTCGTACCGGGCGAGAAATTAATTGATGCTGAACTAGCGGAATCTTTGGCTGTTAGTAGAACTCCAATCAGGGAGGCTTTTCAGCTTTTGGAAATGCAAGGACTTGTCTCGATGTTTCCTGGTAAAGAAACGAGAGTAACGAGCATAGAAAAAGAAGATATTCTTAAGATGTACCCAACGCTCGCTGCGCTCTATTCTTTGGCTGCTGAATATGCAGCAAAACTCATTTCACTGGAACAGATCGAGGTCTTGAAAGAAATAAATAAGCAATTCGCCCAAGCCATCCAGAGTGGACAGACTTACCAAGCTATGGAACTTGATGAGCAGTTTCATAATTTAATTGTAGATATATCGGATAACGCGTACATCGCATCATTTAGTACATCACTGCAAATTCATATAAGAAGGTTTAAATATGTCTTTCTTAAGCAACCAGTCACAGGAACACTTACCTCTGTGGAAGAGCACGGATCTATCATATTAGCTTTGGAGCAGAAAGACACTGAAAAAGCCTCAGCACATATGAAACAAAACTTAATAAGACCTATGCATGAACTGTATGCCCTAATCTAATAGTGAAAGGATGAATGAGTATGTCTGGTCATAAAGATTTAAGAATTCGGAGCAAAGTTATAAGTGAGGGAGTTAATCGCGTCCCTAATCGCGCTATGCTGAGGGCTGTCGGTTTTAAAGACGAGGATTTCAAGAAGCCGATGATTGGCGTGGCGAGTACGTGGAGTGAAGTAACCCCATGCAACATGCATATTGATTCCTTAGCGCTTGCAGCGAAAAAGGGAATTCAGCTTCATGGCGGCGCTCCTCTGATTTTTAACACCATTACGGTTTCAGATGGAATTTCGATGGGGCATGACGGGATGTTGTACTCACTACCAAGCCGTGAAGCTATAGCAGACTCCATTGAGATTGTTACGAACGCAGAGCGTTTCGATGCGCTTGTTGCTGTAGGCGGATGCGATAAAAATACACCAGCGTGTTTAATGGCTATCGGCCGACTGAATTTGCCTGCGGTATATGTATATGGCGGAACAATTCAGCCAGGGAAGTTAGACGGTAAAGACGTAGATATTGTCAGTGCTTTTGAAGCAGTAGGGCTGTATCATGATGGTAAAATAAGTGATGAGGAGCTTCACAAGGTTGAGTGCAACGCTTGCCCTGGGGCCGGAGCTTGCGGAGGAATGTATACAGCTAACACAATGGCATCTGCTGCAGAAGCATTAGGCATGAGTCTTCCTGGTTCATCCTCTACCTCAGCGATATCACCTCAAAAAGCATTGGAATGCGAAGAAGCAGGTGAGCGAGTACTTGAACTACTTGAGAAGGGGATTTATCCGCGCGATATTATGACAAAGAAAGCATTTGAGAATGCGATTACACTTGTAATGGCATTGGGGGGCTCTACCAATGCCTTCCTGCACCTAATTGCGATTGCACACTCTGTCCAAGTAGAGTTAACCTATGATGATTTCGAACGCATTCGTGTAAAAGTGCCACACATTGCAGATCTTAAGCCAAGCGGAAAGTATGTCATGCAGGATCTAAGTGATATTGGTGGGGTTCCCGGCGTGATGAAGCTTCTTCTTGAGCAAGGTCTTCTCCATGGTGATTGTATGACGATTACCGGTAAAACTTTAGCAGAAAATTTGGCAGCATCAGAACCGTTGCTTGAAAATCAAGACATTATTCGCCCGTTTAATAATCCCTTAAAGACGAGTGGGCCGTTAGTCGTTCTAAAGGGCAATCTGGCTCCAGAAGGCGCAATTGCCAAAATGTCAGGGATGAAAAAGTCTCGTTTCACTGGTCCTGCACGTGTATATGATAGCGAGGTAGCGGCTACTGAGGCAATATTACAAAACCAGATCCGCAAAGGAGATGTGTTAGTTATTCGGTATTGCGGACCGAAGGGCGGACCAGGCATGCCAGAAATGCTTTCAGTTACCGCTTTAATCGTCGGGAAAGGGTTTGGTGGAGAAGTTGCTCTCATAACTGATGGTAGATTTTCAGGTGGCTCACATGGTTTTGTAGTTGGTCATGTTGCACCAGAAGCACAAGTAGGTGGACCAATAGCTCTTCTGCAAGAGGGTGACATCATTACCATTGATAGTGAAACGAAAGAAATTTGCTTTGAAATTTCGGAAGTAGAGTTAGCGAAACGAAAGAATGAATGGGTTCAACCACAATTGAAATTTACTACAGGTGTTCTTAGTAAATACGCGAGATTAGTTTCATCTGCTTCCAAAGGGGCCGTTACAGATTTATTTTAATAGGTTGTAAACTCAGTTATGACGAATCAATGATTGAGAAGGGTCATTACGGAAAACGATAGTTCAATCAACAAAGCATGAAGGCAGCCGGCTCAGATGATCGGCTGCCTTTTCTCAACTAACAGCCGTATTCATAACCTTAAAATCTTGCTGCTATTGTGCAGTATCATTCAGCTATCTAGGAGGTTAGTTATGTTATATCGTAGACTAGGCAACACAGGAGTAAGCATTCCTGCAATAGGTCAAGGGACTTGGAAGTTTGGCGAAAATAAGCACAGTGAAAAACAAGAAATAGAGGCACTTCGTTTCGGTATAGCAAATGGTCTCACTCATACCGGTCCCGCTCCATCGGATGCGAGCGAACCTGCTTAAGAAACCGAAAAAGTGCAGCAGAATCCAACCGATGATGAAACGAGTAATGAATCAATTGGAGAGGATCAAGAACAAGCTGAACGAGTAATGGAGTTCTTGTTATCTAGCGATGACATCGAATTCATTAAGGAATACTACGCATTAGATGATGATGATCTTTCTAAAACGGGCGAAGCAGAAGTGTATAATTCACTTGTTGAATTCGCCATTGAATTCCACAGTGTTGATCTGGCCAGCAACCGAGAAAGGTTGATGATATAACCCAATTTCTGTTCCCTAATAATCGGCAAAACAGAGGCAATGCCGTACAAAACGCCTTTGATGTTCACATCGATCATTTGATCGCACTCTTGGACTCTTAGTTCACTATTCTGCGAAAGGGCATAATTCCGGCATTATTCATAAGAACATTGTAGCCAATACTACCTTTGCGCCGTTTTAGGCAAATACTTAGCTGCAGCTTCTTCTATTCGACTAGATGCTCCAATAATAATGATCACCTTAGATTTCAAGTATTGCAATTGTTATATACTTAATTGCGCTAAGAGCAAGGAGAAGTCAAAACGATCCCAAGTATTTTTTATAGGCTCTTTCGATTACTGTCTCGGGTTATTACCAGCATTTATCTTCAACTCCATAGGTCTTGATATATAGACTGCCGCTGACGATACCTTCTCTGGTTCGCTTGCTGCAAAAAGCCCCTTACACCGATTAAGCACCGAGTGCAAGGGGCCTTTGAATTACCCTTTAATTAATCAACTTGGCTGCTTTGAGCAGATTACTCAAAACCTTTGCAACTGCTTCACGAGTAGTCGCTTGGCCAGGAAGGAAGTAGAACTTGTCCTGCAAGGTTATACCTTCCATCAATCCAACATCTGTAACAGCCTGAATGCTGTCTTGCGCATAAGAGCTAAACTGAACAGAATCCGCATATGGATGGCTAACCGGTCCAGTCGGCTTCGGAAGGTTGAGCAGGCTAATGGCCCTGGAGAGCATCACTGTCAGGTCTTGACGGCTGATCTCGTCGTTAGGCTTGAAACCTTCGCCCGTACCTGTTACAAGGCCTGCTTGATAAGCGGTCGCAACATCTTCAGCAAACCAATCTTGCTGGGTCACATCACTGAACGGATTGGACGATGCTTGTCTTTGCAAGCCGAGGGCTCGAACCAGCATAGCAGCAAATTCTGCTCGCGTTACACTGCGTTTTGGCGAGTACTCGTTTGCCGAAGTTCCATTCAGAATGAATTTGTCCGCCAGCGATTGGATTTGATCCTTGGCCCATGACTGATCGATATCCGCAAACATCATATGGCGCGATGCTGCGACATAACTCGAGAAGCCGGGGCGGCTAATCGTTACGATCGTTGCTCCGTTATCCGCTTGCGTAAACTTCGCAGGAATCGCGTAAAACTTGTCTCCTTCTTTAAACAAGGCACCGGTTGCTTTTGCCCCCGAACCTTGTTCCAAGACGAACGAACGTTGGATGGGCTGATTTGAAGCTAAGGCAAGCGGCGTCGATACGCCATTGACGGTGCTGCTTGCTTCGAAGGCGTAAGGCGTGCCGACGATCGAAGCTTCGGTAAATTTGTCAGAGAATCCGCGTGCGCTATCCGCATCCTTCGTTATGCTAAACGTAACATCGGAACCTGCGGGTACGCTGTCCAATGCTGAGACCGGGGCTGCGACTGAAGCATCGTTCCATACAAATACGATGGAGCTGTTCTTAGGCGCATCCTTCAACAGCTGCGATTGGGAACCGGACAGCTTCAGCTGCGCTTCATGGGAATTATTGTCAGTTACGCCGACAACGAAAGAAGTTGGCGTTTGTTTGGCAGCCTCCAACGCCTTCTGGATATCGCTATCTGTCACCTTGGCAGTAAGTTGCTTGCCTTGTACCGCAGTCTGGGAAGCGATTGACATATTCGGTTGCCCTTGTGGAATGACAGCCGCCAATACATCATTATTGATATTCTTAGGTCCTGTCTCAACCGGTCCGGGCAAACCGCCACCGTCGAAGATAGGACCGCCGGCTGGAGGCGATAATGGCGGCGTATAACCGTCGTTATTGATAGGCGCAGGTTTATCTTTAATAATTACCGAGTTAAAGGCGTAAGCTTCATTATCTATCTGGAAAGCGTCATTAACATGTGCGGCAATGATGCCAATCTTGTATAAGCCTTCCGGAAGCTGATCAACAATATTATTTCCGGTCGCTATTTCTCTCCCTATGGCATAGCTGCCGTCAAAACCGGGGAAAGTAATCTCACCCGAAGGGATAAGTTTATACTGGTGCGTCTTATCATCAATGTCATAGATTTGAGCTGCTGTTCCCATAAACTTCTCGTCTATCCCAAATACATCAAGCTCAATATAGTTCATTTTCTCGGATTTGAGCATAGCTTTAATATTGATAGGAGTGTCCGAGTAAACTTTTTTGTTCGATAACGATTCAATTTGCAAGGGAAAATCGTTATTCGCCGAATCGTCTCCTACATGAATGACGAATGGGAGATGCAATGACGGATATGCCGTATTCTCCAGAAGAACTTCGCCTTCATAGACGCCTTGCTGCGCTCCTTTTGCAGCTTTGGCGGAGAGCGAGAATGCCCGCTTTTCGTTAGCCGCAACAGTAATTTGCGACGAGGAACCTGCATCCAGACCGCTTAGCGTCATGATCATGTTGCTCACGACCGGAGTAGCGATCGGATGATTCGGATCGGATGTAACCGTCGGATGCATCACTACTTTGGCCGAGTAAGTTAAAGGACTATTCGATTTATTTTTCAGTTGTAGAGGTTCGGTAACAACCGTACCGTCCGGATTGATGGTTCCAAAGCTGACACTGCTAGCTTCGCTAGGCATCGTTATCGGATTCATTTGCGAATCATAAATCGTAATCTTGTCAAGCGATTGCAATACGGCAGGTGTTTTGATGGCCTTGGCAATATTCGCTCGTCCAGCCCCCTGCGAATAAACATCATACGGAGTTCCATCTAGGTTTCTTATCTCATCTGCGGTATTCGCGAGTGCGGCCCGAATATCAAAGGGCGACCAATCCCTATGCTCCTGCTTCAAAAGCAGCGCGAGACCTGCAATATGAGGAGTCGCCATACTAGTTCCGCTAAGTCGGCCATATGCTTTTTCGTAACTTTTGCTATAATCTATCGTTCCATCAGGATTTTTACCATATTTCGGCAAAGTAGAGTAAATATTAACGCCGGGAGCGCTTATGTCCGGTTTGATACCGTAATTGCCGTCGGAATTCGGCCCGCGGGAACCGAATTCTGCGATCGTATCGCCGGCAAGATGGTTTTCCGTAAAAATGTCACCGAATGTAAATGTCAGCCCAGCAGTCAGATTGCGCGCAATCGCTCTCCCCGTTGTTCCAGGCATATCGATGAGCGGAATATACTTATAGCTGTCACCGAGAGAGGCGATAGAACCGATAGGTCCGTTACGACCGGGGATATCATCCGAAAGATCCGGGACGGATTTACCTTGCACGTCTATCTTGTTAATTCCGTTGAAAATGATGGTGCCGATCGCTCCATGCTCTTTGGCGGTCTTGACTTTTTCTTCAAATGAGATTTCACCGCGAGATATGAATGCGATTTTGCCATCGATTCTGCCATAGGTTGCTCCTGCGACCGAATCATAATCTTCCTTCTTGCCTAGACCCACATAAACGGCGTCAACCGGAGCCGACCCGAACATGTTGTGGAAATCCGTATGATTGGTTTCCCAGGTAACAATATTAAGTGGCTGATAGGTATTTGCCACAACCGAGCTTTTGACGGATGCGCTATACTGGACACTAGGGCTTGTGGATGCGGCTACAGTGATGGCCAGCTGGGCAGACGCCGGAGAGCCCATCGAATAATAGTAAGGACCTGAGCTGCCTTCATTTCCATTCGCAATAACGGCGATAACGCCTGCCAGTACGGCATTGTTAATGGCAATAGAATCAGGGGAGTTAGGATCTTTCTCCGAGCTGTTTCCTAACGATAAGTTGATAACGTCCATATGATCTTTCACGGCCCGCTCTATGCCGTTAATGATTTGCGCAGAGGTCCCGGTAGCCTCTGTGGGTCCTTTAGGGTCCGACGGGTCCGCAAGACCCATTACTTTATAATCATGCAGTTCCGCCTCATAGGCGACGCCTTTCTGGACGAAGTCGTCAGTATTGTTCACAGCTCTGCCGGCAATTGTCCCGGAAACGTGGGTCCCGTGAAGGGAGCCTTCGTATTTGTACTGCGGACTCGGATAATCCTCGTAAGGATCGGGATCATTAAAATAGGAGTCGTAGCCACCTTGATACGCGCCTTTTAAATCGGGATGGATATAGTCGACCCCCGTATCTATGACGCCTACTTTTAACCCCTTCCCTGTCCAGCCTTGCTCCCAAGCTTTATCGACGCCAAGTTGCTTAAGAGGAGTCGCATCGAAGGAGTAGTTGTACGTGCTCCTCGTTACCGTAGAGAAGCTTTCCGCCGATACAACGGGGTGATAGAGCAAATTCCGATGAATGGATTTCACGCCCGCGATTTTGGCCAATTGCGGAATTTGATCAGCGCGAACAGTAACTTCCATTCCGTTAAGGACCGTGTTGTATTGATAGTTTACTTTAAGAGGGATGCCTGCGGCTTTTGCAGCATTAATAAATGCCGTTTGTTCGCTTTGGGCCGTTTGCTCCGTTGACTCGGCTGCCATCGTAACGTATCCCATCTTAGCTGCATACTGCCCCACTGCTGCGGGCAGTCCGTTCAATTGAATGATTACGTTCATGTTATCGCTTGAAGATGTATCGATATCGGATGCGATGAATGGAGCGTTTGAAGTTGTGAATGTGGAAATCTGGCTATTCGAGCTCTGTTTTAAGGCAGCTTGGGCCAAAGCATGCAGCTTTTCCGCCGGGAACACGCGAGCAGCGGAGGCCGAAACGTTTAGTCCCACTAGGCTGCCTAGTAAATTAGCAACAGCTAAAAGAGCTGTCGATTTCTTGATAAGCGATGTAATCAATTTCGATACCCTCATTTCAAACAAGATAGGGAAAGCGGATTAGTTCAATACGTTGATAGCGTCGATCGTAATGACCGTTCCGGTAGAGCTGGCATTCTTCTGTCCGATATTGACCACTTTGATTTTGTGATCGCCACTAGCAAGGATCGGAGAAATAAATACGGTAACTTGATACTTCGCTTTGGAACTATACCAATCAACCGGGTCGGTTGTAACAAGAACGCCATCAATATAAATTTGTGCCATACCGTAGCTTGGACCGCTATTGACCAGCAAAGCGACTCGAGTTCCTGTGAAGGAAAACTCCGCAGAATTATTTAGTTCGACCGAAAATTTCTGCATGCCGCCGGTAAATTTCTGACTGTAGCCGGAGCCCCAAATGCCCTGATAGGAAACCGAATTGTCAAACGAGGTAAACAAGTTTGAAACGATAAACGCATCGATGTTGATCATAGCGCCATCTGATTTTTTCGAAGACTTATCATGCTGTCCGGTCCATTGAATTTTGATGGTATGACGACCGTTGCCTAATGATTGTTTAAATAGCGATTGCTGCGTCAATGGTGTTGCGCTATAGAGCGAAGGAGAAGCTACTTTGATATCATCAATATAAACGTCGGCAATGCCGGAATTTACGCCTTTAGAGCCGATCCATTCAATGGTGTTTCCTTTGAAACCGAACTCCACGCTGCCTGCCCCGTCCAACTGCATGGACTTTCCGCCCGAATAGGAAGGGCTGGTCACGGATGACCAAGGGCCGGTGTACTGAAGGGCCTTATCGTTGTCTTCGAACGTTCCCCATTGACTGCGAGAAAGAATGCTGAGCGTAAATGTACCGGCACCGGCAAAGGCAAAGACATCGACATAATACGTTCCGGATTTAGGCACCGTGTACGTAATTGCTTCATTAGAAGTCCCCGGATGTTCAGAAGAAGCGACGATTCCTGCTTTGCTGGCAACTGTTGTCGCAGATGAGTCGTATAATTCAAGATCGAAATCCGTTCCTGCATCGCCAGTTAGGGAGAGGTTGATTTGTTCCCCGGCTTTCAGATCGAGCGCATAGACTTTATCCGGGTTGGATGCTGCGTCCAGCTTATCGCTGACCGTCCCATCTTGAAGCGGGGTACCGGGAATGTCTTTATCCCAAAGCGCTCTGAACGCATTAATCATTCTTCCGCTCACGGTCATGCCGTTCAAGGCGCTGAGCGGTTTGCCGCTTTTCATTAATTTGTTCTTGACGGCTGCGGCATCCATATCCGGGTACTGGCTGAGCACAAGCGCCGCCGTACCGGTTGCGAAAGCGGCCGCAAAATCCGTGCCGGTATTGTAGCGGTAATAACCTCTAGACCACTCAATATCGACCTGGGTGATCGAAGGATCATCCGAAGCGAGAATTTCGGTAAAAAGATTAATATCCGAAAGCTGAAACGGCTTGGATGTCCCATAAATCGTGCCGGGTACCGGATATGCAAGAGTCTTCGGGTTTCCGTTAGAGCCTACCTGCATCAAAACCAAATGTAAGGTATCCAGTACAAATGGAGATTCGCTGATCCCATCTAAGGTGTTATGACCCGTCAGCAGCAGATGTCCGCCATTATTTAAATACGTTGTCAAGTTATCCTGATCATTCTTAGTTAAAAACACATCTTGATTGATAAGCGTTTTAGTTCCGGTAAACCAAATCACGACGTCATAGTTATTAAGCTTATTAAGATCCGGACCATCTGCTTTTTGATCTGGAGTGGTGTAAATTTCATAGTCTAATGGATGAGAGGATTTATAAGTATCTAGCAAGTCAGTATAAACTTTCAAAGTCTCATCTGCGGCAAAAGGTCCGATATCACCGCCTCCACCGGAGCTGACATTATCGTCTTGCACCAGCAACACTTTCATTTTCCCGTCGATACCTCGAGCCTGATTCAAGTAGTCCATCGCAACGTCAAACATTCTTTGGCGTTGTTTCGGGTCCATCCCCAAATCTTCTCTGATAGGGACTTCTTCAAAGCCTACCCCGTTATATATCCCCTTGTATTCTTGGTTGGTTGGTCCAGCATACTTATGGATTTCTGCGCTGTAACCAATTGTATTGCTCGGAGATTCCGTGATGACATAGTCCCCTGGCGCGGCAACGTCGACGGATGATTTTCCGAATGCTGCACCATAGGCCAAGTTCCCTCCTCTGTCGATAGCCGTGACGCTCAGTACGTTGGGACTTTTAAAATCGGCAGGATAAACCGGGATAAGATCGGTATTCAGATTAACATGGTCGCCGGCGGCCGATACGAAGAGCATGGGGGAATGCTCGATGACATCGCGTAAAGCTAGACTATAGCCAGGCGTGAACCATCCAATATTGGCAATTTTGGCGCCATGGCTTTGCGCATAATCGATAGCTTTAATAACATTGGCTATATCTCCGGTGTTCGTCATGACCTTAAGCGGCATAATTTTTACATTTGGAGCAACGCCTGCAATACCAATACCATTGTTCGAGGAAGCTGCTATGATGCTGGCAAGCCAGGTTCCGTGGTAATCGGAATATTTATCTTTGATATCGAATAGCGAGCCATCGTTGTGGACGAAGTCCCAGCCATGAATATCTTGATTATTTTTTTGCGGATCTGGGTGAGGATTCCACCAAATATTTGGATATAAATCCGGCAGCGTGGTTTGGACGCCGCTATCGATGACAGCTACAACCAGGTCCTTGCTGCCTTGAGTGACGGCCCAGGCTTCAGTCGCGTCGATATCAATGCCGGGCGTACCTGCTGGAGCATCCCCATTGTAAAGGGTTTGTCCTGTGTTGTTCAATCCCCATTGCTCCTTGAAGAAGGGGTCATATGGAATAAATGGTTTAGGTGTGTTGGCATATTGCCCTAATACTTGATCAATGGTCATTTTCACTTCGGATTTCATCACTTCGGATTTCTCGGGAATATTGGCCGGGTAGATTTTATAATCAGGCTCCGCATATTCAACATTAGCGTCATTCTTTAAATCAGCAATGACTTTACTAATATCCGTTCCATCTTTCAAATGGAGCACTTGGACGCCGGTTTCCGTTAACGGAAGCGTGTTCGCAACATGCTCTGCAGCATACGGACTGGACAGCGCCGATACAGCAACATTCGATTTATATTTCACAATGACGCTGTCCGGGGCGTACTCTTGCTTTAGAACTTGAGAATCTGACGAGGCTGTGGCGCCGTCCGCATGACTGTTAACGTCGGTTTTGGCATTTGTTACAGGCTGCTCGCCTGAAGTAATTTGACTTTTTCTTGGCTTAGCCGATGTAACTTGAGTTGAATCGGCTGCATGCACCATGTTTGCATTGAATACCGGCACAACCATTCCAAATGAGACAAATATCGAAACTACAATTCTAAATAACTTTTCTTTTTTCCAATACAACTTTGTCACTTCCTCTTTCAAAATGTTAAATCTATTAAATAAAAACTAGATTGCGTCATGTATTATCCCATCAACCACCACCTTTTATGTTATATTACATAACCTATGAAGTTAAAGATAAATGCTGGCAATAACCGAGACAGTAATCGAAATAGCCTATAAAAAAACTTGACATTGAGCGGTTGATTCTATGGGGAAACCGATTGATTTTTGTTATCTGAAAATTGAGATATGCCGACAGCTAAGCACTTCTTTACAAAAGCATTGGCCTGGCCAACTAATCAATTACCACGTTTGATCAATTTGGATAAAACCCGGTATATCCACCAGCCATACAAGAATGAATAAAGGAAAAAGCTCTGCCTTAAGTATCTTTGATTAGACAGACCAAGTATTTAAAACAACATTGTGGAACAAGATCATCGATTCATGTTGGGTATTTGCTATTACATTTAATTTCTTGCATCATACCCCCTAACTCCTTACTTATAGTGTATTCCAGTTCAAACTTGACTCATGTGGACTTCAATGAGCAGCAATGACAATATGATTTCTGAGATGTTCTAAGTAGCTTTACAAGCTTGAAAAGCCTATGATTCCGAAAAAAACATTGGCATCACTTGGATTTTTGGACGAACTCGATATATCCGGAGTAAAGAGGATTGCAATTGAGGAAACATCATCATGCCGAGATCACCTTTTACAAATTTCACGAGATGAATTGGTGAGCGAAGCCGTGGATGAGATGTGGATTGAAGAGCAGAAGCAAACACCGGAACTAATGCGTACAAAATACATCCTTCACATTGAGTAATGAAATTAGGTATACTATAGCACAAGGATTATCATTACTATTATCTATAGTAATTAATGGTTATCATTATAGTTTTTAATAGTAAATGAACGGAGGCTTGTCATGGATATCCAATACTATATTACCTTCCGCGAGGTGGCACGGTGCCTTAACTTGACCCGGGCGGCCGAACGTCTCGGCTATGCTCAACCCAGCATCTCCGTCCAAATGCAAAAGTTGGAGAAGCATTATCAAGTGAACTTGTTCGAGAGAGTAGGCAAGAAATTGCAATTAAGCATCGACGGTTTAAAATTGCTTCAATATGCCGATCAGATTGTCGAAGCCTACAGGAAAGCGGAAGAATGCCTCGCAACTCCGGAGAAGACAAACATCACCATAGGCACTATTGAATCCTTAGCCGCTTATTATTTACCGTTCTATTTCCATTCTTTTCGCTATGCCTATCCCGAATTGAATGTGACGATACTTCCCTCATCCAATAATGAAATTATTCAAAAAGTGAAACAGGGGGAAGTTGATTTAGGTATCATTTTAGATCAGCCGTTTATTGATCCGGAAATCCATACGACACTGATTCGTGAGGAAGAGCTCATCGTTATTTGCCCTCCCAGTCACCCTCTTCTGGCCAGGAAAGAGCTTGCTATCAAAGATTTGCACCATAGCGATCTTATCCTGACCGAAATCGGATGTACCTATCGAACGGCATTGGAGCGCTCATTAAAAGACGGTCAAGTCCTCTATCAAGTCGTATCTCAACTTGGAAGTATTGAGGCAGTTAAACAATGCGTGATCATTGGAATGGGGGCCGCTTTGATTCCACGAATCGCTGCGAGGGAAGAACTGGATAAAGGCGTTCTCCATGGCATAAGACTGCATGACGACCGGTTCCCGACCTTCTATACCCAAATCATTATGCACAAAAATAAATATAAATCGGTACCGTTAAATTATTTGACCTCGTTGTTTAACGCTTCTGACAGCGTGAGCTGATTCCGCTGAACCAGCCGTTTCGCATAACAATGCCTTGGAAAGCCGCCATACATATTTTATGAGAAGTTAGACCGTGATCAATATTTGCTCCTGTTTCAAGCACTCCGTGCCAGTATGCTGCCAATCCTATCACAATTGACTGCCGAACAAGTGGAGAGAGTGGGAGTTTATGCCGATGCGGGGCAGTTCACGTTCAAACAATTATTGGAATACCGTGTTCAGCATGTACGGGAAAACCTTGCACAAATCGAAAGGGTAAGGAAGTCTTATAGGCAGAGTCTAGAGTAACATGAAGCATTCATTAATTTGTTCAACTAAAGTGAAATGAAAGCTGAATTAAAAATGAACAAGTAAGAAAGTAATGCAGCCCCAATAAAAGTTGGGGCTGCATTTTTATTATAAAGATTTTACGAGGTTTTTACATAATTTAGAAAAAGAATGAACATAACTATATTTAATGTTGTCATTGCTTGTCGTGGAGGTATTTACCCCTATGTTAAAAGAGTACCAAGATAAAGCGCTAGTGAACGAAACGATAAGCACCATTCTGACATCCTCATTGGAAGAAAACGAAGCCGTTTTAAAGAACACGTTTCATTCTTGCTCGGATGTGATATTCCGCTCTTTTCAAATCTGCGGTCAAACGAATGCTCTTCTCTTATATATAGATGGATTAATCGAAGAAAAACAGTTGGACGAATCACTGCTGAAATCGCTTATGTTAGGCAACTCATCCGGGCCGTTGGACGCTAGGGAAGACATTCTTTCTTTTCTGCAAAATCAATTGATTGCCATCAGCCAAGTGAAAAGAGCATCGAATATTCCAAGCATTGTTCAAAATGTATTGAAGGGCTCTATTGTCATTTTGATTGCGGGACAAACGGAAGCACTCGTTCTCAACATTCCAGGCGGGAAAACAAGAGCCGTCGAGCAGTCTTCTTCGGAAAACACGGTTCGAGGTCCTCGCGATTCGTTCACCGAAAGTATTCGGACCAATACAAGTTTAATCCGTAGAAGAATACGTTCAGCTCGACTGAAAATCGAGTCGCTAACCGTAGGGGAACTAACCCAAACGGACGTAGCGATCGCCTATCTTGAGGATATTGCTAATGCTACCGTCATCCAAGAAATCAAGTCCAGGATTCAGAACATTCAGATCGATGGCGTGCTGGAATCGGGGTATATTGAACAATTTATCGAAGAACGCACGTATTCTCCTTTTCCTCAGTATCTCGTTACGGAACGACCGGATTATGTAGTATCCGCATTATTGGAAGGACGAGTTGCGGTTTTGACTGACGGCTCCCCATTCATCATTAGCGGTCCAATGTCTTTCTGGGGATTTCTTCAGGCGGGAGAGGATTATTACGACCGTGTTCTGTTTGCGAATTTGATGCGGTTTTTGCGGCTCATTTTAACAATGATTGCCCTGGTCTTACCCTCCGTATATGTTGCGTTAACCACGTTCCATCAGCAAATGATTCCGACAAAATTGATATTAAGCATTTCCGCCGCCAGGGAAGGTGTCCCCTTCCCTGCATTAGTGGAAGCGCTGATTATGGAAAGCACATTCGAGGGTTTACGTGAAGCCGGAGTTCGTTTGCCTAAGCAAATTGGTCAAGCCGTCAGTATCGTGGGCGGCCTTGTCGTCGGTCAAGCAGCCGTACAAGCCGGCATCGTTTCGACCCCGATGGTTATTGTGGTGTCATTAACTGGCATTGCATCGTTTGTCATACCCCGGTATAATTTTTCGTTCGCTTTTCGGATTCTGAGGTTCCCTATGATCCTGCTTGCTGGTATGTTTGGACTTTATGGCATTACGGTAGGGCTGCTTTGCATATTAATCCACCTTGCCGGCCTCAAGTCGCTCGGAGTTCCCTATTTATTTCCAATGGCACCGGTTAACTTTCAAGGACTCAAGGATACTTTTTTTCGGGCCCCTTTATGGACAATGTATTTTCGGCCGCAACAGGAAGGGAAGCGCCAGACCCGCATACCGAAAGGGCAAGAACCGTAATGTGCAAAGGAGAAATCGGGCCCTACAAGAAAGCGCGGACGCTCCTTTTACTTATGTTGGTTCCGCTTTTGAGCGGTTGTTGGGACAGGGTGGAAATGAATGACGTAGCCCTTTTTATGGCATCTGGGCTGGATATAACCGAAGATGGCCGTTTATTTGTTTCGATTCAGGTACCTATCCCCTCTAAAGAGGGGACGTCAGGAACACTTGACAAAACGTATTACGTAATTTCCGCCTCGGGGACAAATATTTACGATGTAGAGAGAAAGTGTCAACTACTGCTTTCGCGAAAATTTTTCAAAGGACATCGCCGGGTTGTCTTCATCGGAGAAACATTAGCCCAAAAAGGAATAGAAGAAATTTTGGATTACTACTCCAGGGATCCAGGAACCCGGCTTCGCACTTACCTTGTTGTGACTAAAGGCAAACAGGCCATAGAACTGTTGCGAACGGATCATCCTTATGAACGTATACCGTCAGAGGAGGTTCGAGAATTGGAGCGTAACGGAGTCGGTACGGCGGTTACGTTCCGGGACTTTTTGATAAACCAGGAGCGAGACGGAATCGTACCCGTATTGGGAGCAGTAGAGATTCAGAAACCCCAAACTTTGGTTGAAAAAAAAGATGAAAAGTCGAAGCTAAACGTATTTCAACTCTCGTCGACAGCGGTGATGAAAAATTACAAATTGGTGGGATACCTGAATGACATTGAAACGAGAAGCCTCATGTGGATTAAAGGTGAATTAAAGCATGAATATCTGGCCGAAAGGATTCCGGAGGCCGGAGGGAGCGTCGGCGTTGTTTTGAAGAAAACGGAGAAAAAAATAAAAACGGTTATAAAAGACGGCAAAGCAAATATTCATATCGAGCTGAGTGGTGATGGCTTGCTTCATGAAAGTAATGTAGAGTTGGATATCAGTCGGCCGGAAAGCGTAGCCATTATTGAACAAGGACTTAGTAAACTGATTACGAAGCAAACTCTTCACAGCATAAGGAAAGCGCAAACGGAATTGAAATCCGACATATTCGGATTCGGACTGTTGGTGCATCAATATCAATATGGGACATGGAAAACTGTGAGGGATGATTGGGATACGATTTTTTCTGATGCAGACGTTTTCGTAGATACCAAAATCCACCTGCGAAGAGCCGGTATGATTAGTTCTTCTCTAGAAAACAAAGGAGTTCACACCGAATGACGAATATTGTGATGTACTCGTTCTTCGTTGCCTTACTCATCTGGGTACAACTGAAGCTGATGAAAAAGACGGCGCAAATGAAGGAATATGTTACTGTAGGGCTCATTTTAACACTGTCGACCGTTGTCGGTTTGTGTATGACTATGGGTTTTCAAATCATGAGCCCCTCTATGATTTTGCAAAAATGGCTCTCGATTTTCGTGAAATGACCGATCGGAGAAGGGACGCGTAGATGAAAAGTTCCGGACTAAACGTCCTTATCTCAAATACGGAGCTTTGGGCTCTCATGTTCGTATTTATAGTAGCAAGCTCGATGTCATTACCCATCGGTTACACCACCGGGCATGATTCTTGGATATCCGCCGTCATCGGTAGCATTGCTGGGCTCTGTATGGCTTGGGTGTATGCGACACTTTGCAGAAAATTCCCGCAAAAGTCGGTAATAGGAATTGCCCAGACCCTACTTGGCACCTGGATGGGGAAAACGATCGGGATTTTGTATACTGGGTACGGCTTCCAGCTAGGTGCTTACGTTTTGCGCAATTTTGAAGATCTTACAGGAACCGTGTTACTGCCACGAACCCCAAGCGTTGTGATCAGTTTGATCATGATCTCAATTGCCGCTTGGGCCGCGTATCAAGGGATTGAAATTATTTGTAGATGCGCGCTTATATTAATAATCGTTGTGGTATTGCAATCAGTTATATTCATTGCATTATTGATACCAGATATGAATCCTGGAAATCTATTTCCGGTATTAGAAACAGGTTGGCGTCCCGTGTTCGACGGAGCCGCGCAAATCGCAGCATTCCCTTTGGGAGAGTCGGTGCTATTTATCATGATCATCCCTTTCGTTAACTGCGCCGACAAGGTAAAAAAGACGGTCCTCTCCGTAATCGGATTGTCCGGCTTATGGTTGATCACATCCCATTTCGTCAATATCCTGGTAATGGGCGAACTCGCGAGTAAACAAATTTTCCCCTCGTATATGTCCGCGATGTACATCTCTGTAGGGGACTTTTTCGAACGAATCGAGCCGATCGTGTTTACCGTTTGGGTTTTTGGTGAATTCATGAAGCTGACCGTTTGTCTATTTGCTGCCTCTTTAGCCCTAGCGCAGACGATAGGGAGCCGAAATTATCAGATTTACATCGTGCCTCTCGGGTTTGCGCTGTTTGAGCTATCTCTGTTTCTTCATCCTAATCAGCTGGACGTGATCGAGTTTCAGAAGCATATTTGGCCATGGCTTTCAGTGCCTTTCCAGTTTGTTATTCCTCTGGTCTTGCTGCTTTGCTCTCAAATAAAACGGAGCCGTATCTAACCATAAAAGAGGTGGCGAAGCGGGGAGGATATGTCTATGTATATGATTAGTGACGCCGTCGGTCCGGAAGGACAGCCCAAGGATTCGTTAATTAAGGATTTTTCAGTTAGATTAGTTCCCGACTCTAGGTTTGGCAGGATCACAATCAGGGCAGGGCACGCCTGCAGCAGCTTGAGAGAGTTTATACAAATAATAGCACTCTTCCCGGTACATATGATCGGGGATTAACTCTGATAACGTGCTCAGCAATTCTTTTCCGGTCGTAAGCTCCTGCACTTCGGACAGAAATTTCATGAAGAGGAGCATAACGGTATTAGCTTCTTGATTAAATCGCCGTAAAGCAGGGAAATCCGGCAATGCAGTACGCATATAACCCGCAAGCTCGATCGCTTTGAGATAATAGGTCTGAAAATAGCGTTCGAATTCCCCGCTCTTGTTTTTCCAGTTCTTCTCTACCAGATCAAATTCGCCTGACAGGATGTCACAGTGGCCAACTGCATCTAGAAGCCATACTAAATGCTGGTGAACAGCCGGTCCTGCTGGAGGCAGTTGGCCGCTTGTCAGTGCCGCAAAAACGCGCATCGCTTCCTCGAGCTCATCGACCATATGATTTAAAAACGTCGGGTACAAGTGGATGACGATATTCCCCGTTAGCGACCGTTGTAGCAAATGAAGTTTATAGGCACGCAATTGTGAGGTCCAAGGATTGACAGATTGAAGCAAGGCAGCGATGCTCCCGCCATCCAGGTTCACCCTCGCTGAATCCGACAACTTATCAAAGGCTTGAATGAACTGCTGTGCATTGGATATTTCCGCATCCTCTCCTGGAGCCAGCCCATCCCTGATAAACCTTGCATGATCACCCAAAACCGGCAGCCAAAATCGGAGCTCAAAGAGCGCGCAGTCCTCAAAGCCCATTATCGTCATGATCCACAGCTCCCTTTTAAGATGGCATAACATTCCTGTATTACACTATGTGAGTGCCGGCTTGTCAGATGCCTATCTAGTGTACGGAGCCCTTTCTCAGATCGATAAAAAGCGTTCCGTCGTTCCGATGTTTGGTAAGCGAATTAAAGAGATTAGAAAGTTAAATGAACTAAGTCTGATTGAATTTGCCACTAAGATTGGAATCTCTCCGAATATCTAATCCCTACAATACAAATACTTTATTTATGAAATAAAGGAGGCCTTATCATCGATGTCTTTTAATGGAGAAGATAAGATGCGTTTAAAGGAATATTTAAAAGATGCATTTTGCGACGACGTTGATTTCGTTTCAAGAAATATACCCGTTTTGAACGCTGAAGTAAATGTTATGTACATAGAAAATCTAATTGAAAATGAAATGATAAACAAATATGTAATCGAAAGATTGCAGGACAGAAACTCGGAGGATAGTGTTCTAACTTCAGCCGAGATAATGGATATTATTGAATCCAGAGTCATCTCTGTAGCGAAAGTTTATAGTTCAGATGAAAAAGATCACCTCGTACACGCTATCCTTACAGGTCATGTTGTAATAACAAGTAACGATACGGATTTTGCTATAGTTATACCATTACTAAAGCGTGAAGTAGGTGAAAAATCAGAAACAGAGCCCTCCCTGCAGAGTGGAAATGAAGCGTTTACAACAGATATAAATAAAAATTTTAACCTGTTAAGAGTGAGATTGCCTTCCCCAAACTTAATGTTTAGACAGGTGAAATTAGGAAGAATTTCCCATACAAAAGTAAGAATCGTTTGGCTAAAAAAAGTAGCCAATCCCCAAATTATCGAAGAGATATGCAGTAGATTAGACCGGATCGACATCGATATGGTCCATTCGATATCCGTCATAACTGAACTAACCGAAGATAGTCCTTTATCGATTTGGCCTCAATATAAGCTGACTGAACGAATTGATGTAACCGCCGCTAATTTGACTGATGGACGTGTAGCCATACTATGCGATAACTTCTCCTTTGCAATCATAGTACCTTTATTGGTTTTACAGGAATTTCAGACACCTGACGATTATTCGCAAAAATGGATATTTAGTTCGATCATGAGAATTATACGATATTGCGCTTTTTTTATTTCATCGACATTGCCTTCCCTGTATGTGTCGTTTGTAGCCTATAATCATTCCATTATGCCCCCGGCTATCGCCATTCGTATATCTGCGGGAAGAGGGGAGGTCCCTTTCCCTTCCGTCATTGAGGTGCTGCTCATGACCTTCATGATTGATTTACTTAGAGAAGCAGGGACGAGGTTGCCTAAAGGTTTGGGTCAGGGCATCGGTTTCCTTGGGGCCGTCGTTTTAAGCCAGTCGGCTGTGGAAGCGGGTTATGTCAGCCCTGTCGTGATCATCATTGTTGCGATCTCTGCGATTTCAAGCTATGCGCTGCCGTCGATAAACCTTGCAAGTGTAGCAAGAGTAACTAATTACTTTTTAATATTTATGGCAACAATTTTCGGACTTTTTGGCGTCATTATCGGCATTCTTTTTTTGCAGTGGAGATTGGTTACCCTACGCTCTTTCGGCGTTCCGATTTCCCATCCTTTGGATGTCGGCGAAATTAGCCTGATGAAGGACCTGTTGATAAGGTCTCCGCTGTGGAAATTGAGAACCCGCCCCAGATTATTGTCCGGAAACGAAACGAGGATGGGGGATAGCACCAGAAAGCCAGGTCCCAAAAAATAAAGGGGAGATCAGGGACATGCTGCAAAAGCAAAAGATTTCGAGTCTACAGGCCATATATCTTACCTTCGCAAGCGCTTATGGCGGAGTTGTTTTTTATCATTCCTACAATATCAGTTTGGCAGGGAGAAGTGCGTGGATTGCGGAATTCGTAAGCGGTTTTATCAATATTGCCTTTGCCCTATGGGTATTGAGCGTTGCAAAGAAATATCCGGGAAAAAACATATTCCATATTCTTGAGATGTTTAGCGGAAAATTGATCAGTACGATTTTCATTATAGCTTATGTTGGATTAAACATAGTCCTGTCGGCTTTGCTGTTAATGTTGTGCGGAGGGCTGGTGAAGACCTTGGTTTTGCACAATACACCGATGTGGGCAACAATGTTTCTGATGATTTTACTGTCATTTTTAATCGCAGGTAGTGGTATTGAAAATTTATCCAGGTTAAGCGCAACTTTGGAGATTGTTTTGCTCGGTATATTTTTTACCCTTGTTATCGGTGTAATAACCCAATTCGATCCTTCCAACATCTTCCCTATGTTAGACAGCGACGTTCCATCATTTCTAAAGGCTGTCTTATTGGCAGGAGGAGGGCATTCTGAAGTTATTTTATTCATGTTCATTATGGTTGAATCTTTGTATCAACCTGGGAAGCAATTTTTTTCACTTACTGTAGGGTTACTGGTATCTGTCGTATTAATGCCGGGAGCCGTATCTTTCTTAATCTCAGCCGCTATTTCTCCGGAAGAGGCTTCCAGAATTTCTTTTGCAGGTGTAAATGTAGCTTTTTCAATAACAATTGGAAAATTCATTCAAGGAGTAGAAATTTTTTTATTAATTACTTATGTTATCATCACCGTATTGAAGCTATCCGGAAATTTCTACAGCAGCTGGGTA
Organism: Paenibacillus sp. yr247; assembly: GCF_900103825.1. Taxonomy (GTDB): domain Bacteria; phylum Bacillota; class Bacilli; order Paenibacillales; family NBRC-103111; genus Paenibacillus_E. The sequence continues at coordinate 9,525 of NZ_FNIF01000034.1, read as the reverse complement.
GCTTCAGAATCCATCATAAAAAGAAGTTCCAAGGTTCTTATCATCATCATTACTATTGCTACATTCATAATAACTTTGAATATACGCTCATTTAACCAAGCATACTACTATTACATACTGGTAATTCAATATTGTGTATATCCATTCTACATCGTTACCCTGGGTACAGTTTCTATCCTGATGTTTGCAAAAGGAAAAAAGGCGGTATCAAGGAAAACATGAAATATTCGAAATGTATAAGACTCATTCTAAGTATTGTCATTCTGACTGCATGCACCGGATGCTGGGATTACATGGAGTTTGAAAGCATGGCTTTAGTGCGTGCAATCGGTATCGATATTGATAATAACGGAAAATTTCTTTTGACTTGCGAGATCATAAGGGCTCGAAAACAAGATAAGGAAGGAGGAAAGTCCAAGGAGGTGGTCCAAGGAACAGGGAAAACAGTGCCGGAAGCCTTCGGTAACCTGCAAACCATCGTGCCGCAAGAATTGTTCTTAGGATATGCTACAGCAGTCATTATCAGCGAAGATGCGGCAAAACAACAACTGAAAAATATCATGGATTATTTATTTATTACTCCAAGTATAAGAGAGTCCGTATTTTTGGTCTTAACAAAGGAGAAACCAGAAAATATTTTGAGTATGTCGGTCGGGAAAACAGGGCTGTTGGTCGGGGAAGCGTTAGTGGATTTTTTTAGGGTTTCAACTCTTGTAGGTGTTTCATTTCCGGTCAGGTTAAAAGAATTTAATAAAATGCTGATGACAGAAGGAATAGAGCCCATCGCCCCATTAATAAAAATATATGGAGACGGAAATCTCAAGGTGTCAGATATGGTTGTTTTTAAAGGCTACAAGCTGGTAGGCGTGCTTGATGGGAACGAAAGCAAAGGATTGGGACGAATTGCAAATAAAAAATTACAAGAAATATCATCTGTATCCATAACGATACCTGACACTGGAGCTTCTGTATCCGGTGTATTCAGACTTCAAGATAGTAAATCGAAAATAAAAATTAAGACGGGCCATGAGGTACCCGAAGTATTCATTTCGGCGAAAGTCAATGCTACGATGCTCCAATTCGGCGGTAATACCGGAGCCATAACTCCGGAGATTCTACACGCATGTGAAAAGGATCTGGAAGACAAGGTAAAAAAAGAATTTGAAGCCGTAATAACAAAAGCCCAAAAAGAGTTTAAATCCGACTTTTTGGGAATAGGGCTCAATTTTTATCAACAGCATCGTAAAGAATGGAAAGTTAAATTTAAGCCAAAATGGGATGAAGTTTTTCCAGAAGTTCCTTTTCATGTTAACGTAAAAATAAAAATACTCAATTCAGGAACCAAAGTTATTCCATTAAGCGAACAATAATCGATTTGCGGTTTGGAACTCCAAGTGGATGCCTTAACTGTGGAGGAACTGGTTTCGGAAGTTCCGTCGGAACAAAGTGGTTTTTCATGCCAGGCTAATCGAAGATGTACGAAATGCAAACCGATTACGAAAGACTTTTCTGAGATCGATTGGGTATTATAATGAAAGGTTAATTTGGTTTACTTATGTCTTGAAGACTTTAGATAAATTGAGAGACTTTCAAGAGAGTGAAATGGACTAAGGGATATACACTTTAAACATGAATCGAATCGCTTATTGGTGAAATGGAGATCGCCCGACCATAATCTAATGAGCGATTTCTTTATATATTTAGTATTAAATGGAGCAACTTTATCAATGCGATATTGATCCATTTCAAAAGAAGATTAGGCTAGCCAATTATGGGATTAATGAAGTCGAATGTCGTATTGGGAAGGTACTCGTTTGACTATAACATTTTGATTCTGTTTGCGGTTCACAACTTTCTATACATGGTAATTCCTGGTGGTTCATGACTTTCTTTTTTTCACCTTCATCACATGCCGCGGCAAACCCAGTAAAATCAACAAAATAGGTTTACGACTTTTATATCACCTGACAGGCATGTCTGGTGATATAAAAGTGTAGAACCAGTAACAAATGTCGGGAACCAGTAACAAAAGTATGGAACCGCAATAATGACTTCTTGTTTAAACTAACAACTTGCATTCAAGTGACCCGATCAATAAAATGTTCGGGTCACTTATTATTTAATTGGATGTGAAAAAATGATAAATATTGGGCCCAATATTCGTAGATTACGAAAAATAAATAATATGAATCAAGTGGAGTTCTCGAGTAGAATAGGCATTTCTCAGGGGAATTTAAGTGAGATTGAGCAAGGAAATTGTAATCCATCTTTTGATACCTTATTAGCAATAAAGAAACAATTTAATTGCAATATTGATGATTTAATAATAATTGATAATGATTTTATTAAATCTAATAATTCTTCTGTTCTATCAGAAGGGGAAATAAGCATGATATCAAACTATAGGTTGTTAAATGGGTTTGATCAAAAAGAAATAGATGAAATCATTAAAATAAAGATTTCTTTAAATAAAGAAAAATCAAATCTGATATAAAGTCGTGATCTATTAGTTAGCCCCGATGAGCTAGTACAGTCATCGGGGCTTTTTTTTAGAGTAAACTAACGAGAAGTCATTAAGCTAACGGGCAGCATAGTTCAATTGGTAGAAGGAAAATATTTTCATTAGAATGGGGAATATTACCTTCAAGTGGAGGTTGAATTATTGTTGAAAACATTAGATCGCATGTTATTCCTTGTGGCAGTATTTAGTCTCCTTTTTGCTCAAACAGTTGGGGCATCAGATGGAGCAGAAGTGTTGGATATTAAAAAAGGTGAGATAATCCTCTCAATAAAAAACTCTAATTCGTTGCAGAACCTGGTTAAAGAATGGTTGTCCTCTGCGAATGGAACCGTAGGTTCCTTAAAAATCGAACCAAGCGAGGGCATAGCCATTAAGATCCCTCTTACGCCACCTTACAAAGTTAATAACAAATGGATTACTGGAACAGTTACAGAAGTAGTGATGTTTATTAGTCCGTCCAAAACTTATTTTCCTACTCTACTAGTATTTACGAAAGAAGAAGGTCTTGTTGCTGTCCATGTTAAAAACCACAGTTTAAAGACTTTTTTAAAGAAAAACAAATTATTCAATCCAGAATTAAATCTAGTCGAACCTTCATTACGATAACGCATATTCTTAAATTCATAAAGACATGCAAACAAAGCAGGCGCAGCGGCGACCTGCTTTGTTCATTGAGGTAACGGCAGAATACTAAAATTGGTACATTAAATTTAATCATTATTGGATCTTTTACTTCACCAATTTTCAAACTAAAATAGAGATATAAGAAACAATAGAAGCGAGTGGGAGTTGTTTTCATGAGTTGGAATGTAGGTTTACTCTTATTTAACGAGGTGGAAGTCTTAGATTTTGCAGGTCCCTTCGAGGTGTTTTCGATTACAGAGTTTCCCGAAAACAGAGAAAAGGCTTTTCATGTAAAGACGGTATCTCAACATGGTGAACTAATTAAAGCGCGAAATGGACTGATGGTTAAACCGAATTACAGTTTTGAAACTGCCCCTTCATTTGATATTCTTATTGTTCCAGGTGGTTATGGAGCAGAGGAAATAGAAATCCATAACGCAGAGGTAATTAAATGGATTCAAGAACAATCTGCAAAAGTAGAACTACTTACATCAGTTTGTACAGGTGCCTTTCTGCTCGCAAAAGCTGGACTATTAGATGGTAAATCAGCAACAACTCACTGGATGGATCTAACTCGACTTGAAACTGAATACCCAAACGTTAAAGTGATAAGAAATATGAGATAAGGATGAAGGTAATTTAATTACTTCTGGAGGTATATCATCAGGAATACATATGTCTTTCCATGTAATACGTCGTTTAATAAGCGAAGAGATAGCCTTAAATACCGCAAAGCGAATGGAATATGAAATTACAAACATCTAACTATGTTATTGATGAACTAACGGGACACGAGAGTTCAATATACAACACGAAACGGCAGCCGGCTTAGTTGATCGGCTGCCGTTTTCTCACTTAACGGGCAGTATAACGGAATATTCCGTTTAATGGAGGCGTATAAGTATTGGAATCAATGATGTGGGAGAGGAACGGGTGGTTGATTTTCTCAAGGCTTGTTGTTTCATTCAAAGTGCATTAACGGGACAGTATGTAAATAAAAACTGTAAGGGAGGATAAATATGCCAGAGTTTCCAAGGCACTCCGTCTCGGCGGGTGTTATTGTACTAAATGATGAGGGGAAAATTTTGCTCATTAAGGGACCTCGAAGAGGGTGGGAACCGCCTGGAGGTATTGTCGAGCTTGGTGAATCAATTGAATCAGCCGCTATTCGTGAAGTTAAAGAGGAAACAGGAATTGACATCGAAATAGTCAAGTTCTGCGGTATATTTCAAAGTGTTTCAAAAGGTGTAGTTGCGACAATATGGTTAGGGCGAGCTGTCGGAGGGGAGCCAACGACGTCCGTGGAGAGTTTGGAGGTAGGCTTTTTCACGATTGAACAAGCTATGGAATTGGTAACTTGGCCCACCTTTCAAGACAGGATAAAATTAGGTATGGATGAAAGTAAACACCCATTTTTTATTGCTTGGTAACAAGATTCGTATTCGGAAGATAAATGCAATCGGTTGAACTAACGCAGAACGTTAGTTGAATAATAACACTACTCCTGGAACCGTGCTTAGTTATTTTATTTATGGTTGCTTGCTGTAAACTTGCCTGAAGAAAAATCACTTGGATCTATACCAGCAAAGGCAACAAATTTCTTTGCGTGATTGAACCGATCGATTTCACCGATCTCAGCTAAAATTGTTGCTGTAATCTCCTTCTCATCCAGTTCCAGAACCTCTTTAGACGTTGGGTGTAAGGCCAGAAGTCGAAGGGAAACTTTTGAATAAAGGTCACCAAAAACGCCATGATATTCGGGGAAAACCTGATCCAGAATGGCCTGAAATTGTAGTTTTACCTGGACATACATACCCGTTAAAGATTCATGTTGGCGTGTTAGATAGCGTAAATTCATGAGATGCTGACCCCGTTTTTTGTAGGGTTCAAACTCTTCTTTATAAAACAACGCTCCTAATAGATGGGCATCAGCGGCATCCGTCTTCAACCGTCGCAAATTGGTTTTCTTGGCGTTATGTGAGATTAAAGGATTAATGACGATGTTCAAATACTGGTGCTCATCCAGAAACTGAACAACGGGGCTATGATGCGGAGAATGCCGGCATTTCCCGTGAAGAGTTTGAGGCAGGTATCGCTGAAAAAACACTACTAAAGTGGCTTCCAAGGCTCGCCGAAGTAGCGAATGCGGCCGTCCTTATGGCCCACAGATCTAGCCAGCGCGATAACAGGAGCTGTGGCGAATGTGACCTGTGGTGAAATTATCGACTAAACGAGTGAGAGAGATGCCTAATCGCACGAACGTATGCAGAAACCATGTAGTACGTAAAGTGTTCATCTCAAGATAAGATCAACCTGCAGCTCCTCATTTGGTTTTTGAAGACTGAAGCACTCCGCCTTTCCATCGTCCAAAAAAGCCAACCGCGACCGCCGGTGAACGGACGGCGCGGTTGGCTTCCTTTTTTAGGCGACTGGCTTACAGCAGCGCTTCGATCGCAGACTCCATCGACGCGGGATCGACGGTCGACTCAAAGCGCCCGACAACGTTGCCTTCGCGGTCGACGACGAACTTGGTGAAGTTCCACTTGATGCCGTTGCCCTCGTAATACTCGGGCAGTTTCTCTTGAAGGAACGATTGCATCTTCGCCCCGCCTAGGGTAGCGGTATCGAAGCCCTTGAACGGCGCTTGCTCCGACAGGTAGCGGAACAGCGGCGTTGCCTCCGGCCCGCGGACCAGCGTCTTCTCGAACAGTGGGAACGTCACCCCGTAGTTGATCTTGCAGAATTCCTCCACCTCGGCCTCGCTGCCCGGCTCCTGGCCGCCGAACTGGTCGCTCGGGAAGCCGAGGATTTCGAGGCCTTGGTCGTGATATTTCTTGTACGAAGATTCCAAGCCTTCGTATTGTGGCGTGAAGCCGCATTTGCTGGCGGTGTTTACGATGACGAGAGCTTTGCCTTTGTAGGCGGACAAGCTAACCGGTTCGCCTTTGATCGAACGCGCGGAATATTCGTATACGGACATGTTAATTTTCCTCCTCAATGGGTATTGGATTTGGGTGTATTATGGAACATCTGGGTAAACAATTCGCGTAATCGAGAAAGTGTCACATAATCGACACCAAATTTTCCTGCGTTAGCGCCTGCTGCGAGAATTATGAAGCCAAGTAGTGCCATCAACGGGTTACTGCTGACAGAACCGGCAAACATGTACATGAAGTTCATTAATACACCGAAGAAGGCCGCAACCGTAGTCAAACAGCCAAGGATCAAACCTATCCCAACAAGAAATTCGCCCAATGGGACGATTAAGTTGAACATTTGGATATTTGGGAGTGCAAAATGTTTTAAAAATGACACATAATTCGGATAAATCAAATTATTTGTTGTGGAATCCATTACCGGTTTCGCTATCGCTCCTTTGATAAAACCGCTGGCGTCAAATGCCTTCGAAGCAGTGAGCTTGCCCAAACCTGACGTCATCCACTTCCATCCGGCATACAATCGAATTAGCGACAGCAGCATTGCAGCGTATTTGTTCTCCCTTATCCATTTCATCAAAGTAGGTCCACCTCTCCCTTATTATTTCGCTTATATTTTTCACTCCTTTCATAGGTAACGACGCAATAACAAAATCGGTTTGTCCAAAGATATGCCAATTCTTTGTTAAACGACAGGTAAAGAATGGAATCTATGTATAAACATCAGGCTGTATGCTCGTGCAATTCTGATTATTTATGCGACAGAAGCCAATCGGTTAAAGCCAAAATTTCCGAATCATTCAGCGTGCCTTTGAACGACGGCATTCCGCCTCCGCCGTTGTTCTCATTGGAATGAAGTACTTTATTTTTTTCTTAGGGGGCAAACCGCTATTTCAGTTATTTTTGTCGCAATCTTCAAGCAAAACCTCGGTTACAGGGTTTCGTCAATTTCATTTTGATTACTTTATTTTTTCTTTAATGGTTCCAGTTTTTTTTAGAATGAAGCAATAACCATAATTTAATCCATTACGCTAACGAAGAACGAGTTCAAATAAAAAAGAAGTTTATCGGAAGTTATCTAGTCACAGGACACCTGATTCAAAGGTGTCTTTTTGTTATCCGCGAACATCGGATCAAAAGGTAGGTGTGTGTTTCTAGGCAAAACGCTTGCAGACGCTTATCAGACGAATAAATATTAGTCCAGCATAGTTAATTGCTGATTGTACGATTTAAATAAGGCTACTGAGTGGCAGAATGAGGGTGTGCAATAGGTGCAGATTCCAACTATGTTACTGTTCTCATGAAACTAAATAACTGACAGATCAAATCCCACAATATGGTATAATTGTATCAACGAAAAGAGTTGCCGTTGACTCTTTAATTTTTGATGAAAGTACGATTTCAAGGAAATTGGAGTGAGTCAAATGGAGAAATGGACAGGATCTGCGGCAATTTGTATAAATGAAAAGAAGGAATTATTGATGATTTTACAAGGCAAACCAGAAGAAGAAAAAAGATGGTCTGTACCATCTGGTGGCAAGAATACTAACGAATCATATGAACAATGCTGTGTAAGAGAGGTTTGGGAGGAAACAGGTTACAAGGTGGCGGTCAATATGAAAGTATTCGTTAAAGGTGAAGGTTTAGTTCATTATTTTGAAGTCAATCTGTTAAGTGGAGTGCCGACAATTCAAGACCCTGACGAATTAATCCATGAGATAGCTTGGAAATCTGCGTCCCAAATAGCCGAGTTGGACTTATGTTTTGAGGAAGATAGGCAGTTGCTCCTAGATTATTTAATGTCCAAAGTTTGAATATAAGAGTAATTTCATTGAAAGTGAGGGGAACAATAATGCAGGAATTTACACTTCCAGAGAACTTATCTAAAATGACAAACGGATATACGTGGAGAAGAATTACTATTGGTCATTCAGAATCAAAAACGTACTTATTGATAGGCACTTCATTTAATCTATACTTAAAAATTCAATCCCTCACTGCTGTTGAAAGCCTATGTATGAGAAAGAACGATTGAAATGGTTACAAGGCAAATTGCTTGTCCCAGAGGTTGTTTATTACGGTCAAGACGATTCTAATGAATACTTACTCATAACCGAAATCGAAGGTATTAATGCTTCTGAAAAGTCATTCGAAATGATATTACCGCAGTTAATGAAGCAATTGGCTTATAGTCTGAGAGCAGTTCATGAAGATAAAGGAAGCCAAAAATCGAGTAGAAAATAATCTTGTTGATGAAGAAAATTTTGACCAACATAGACAAGTTTAGTAAAAAGCCCATTACTGAGGACTTGGTCTTTACACATGGCGATTACTGCTTACCTAATATCATTATAAATAATGGGAAGGTTCATGGATTTATTGATTGGGGTAGGGCTGGGGTTGCAGACAGGTATCAGGATTTAGCCTTGGCAATCAGAAGTATAAAATATAACTTTGGCAATGAGTATATATATGCCTTTCTTGATAATTATGGTCTAACAGAATTAGATGAATCAAAAGTCATTTACTATCAGCTCATGGACGAGTTCTTTTAATCAATAAAACATGGATTTCATTAAGCTAATGGAATGGACAAAAAAGATTTATGGGTGGGGGATAAGGCTAAGCTAAAAGTTCTGGAGTGTGATAATAATGATGCAAAAACCAAGAGTGATTTCAATTGCCGCTGTATCTGGCGGAGGAAAGACGACGATAACAAACCAATTGCTTAGTAAATTAAATAACGCTAAGGCTTTGTATTTTGATGACTATGAATTTCAAAATTGTCCAGACGATATTTGTGAATGGGTTGAGAAAGGAGCGGATTATAATGAATGGAACCTGCTCCCATTGATTAAGGATGTTCAGCTACTGCTTAAAGATAACTCATTAGAGTATATTGTTCTTGATTATCCTTTTGCTTATTTGCACAATGAAATGCGTGAATATATTGATATGACTATTTATATTGACACTCCACTGGATATTGCTATGGCTAGACGAATTCTAAGAAATTACAAGGAGAATCCCATTGAAGATATACGTAATGATTTAACAAATTATTTAGTAAGAGGAAGAGCGGCTTATTTGGAAATGGAAAGGACAGTTAAACCAAATTCAGACATTGTTATTCAGGGGTATTTCAATCCATCCTTCATTGTGGAACGAATATTGGAGGAAGTAACTAATAGGTTATCCTAACTCAAGTGACAATAATAGAGAAGTTTCGTTCATGAGCTGTGTCGCGGTGACAACAAGCATCATGTGCTGCGGCAGCTGCTCCTTGTTTTTATTGACAACGGGTGTATCCAGAAGGCATATTGGATTTTCTTTTAGATAGAATGGAAACAGTATCCCATTTAGTTATAAGAAATGATGAATAAAAGTGAGTCCTATCCTGGTTCAACTAACTCAGAATGATAGCGTAATAAAAAGACAGTCAAA
>NZ_FNIF01000028.1 GCF_900103825.1 Paenibacillus sp. yr247 | reverse complement strand
GAGATTTCCCAAGTCAGTAAGACCCCTTGTAGACGACGAGGTTGATAGGTTCGAGGTGGAAGTGCAGCAATGCATGCAGCTGACGAATACTAATCGGTCGAGGGCTTAACCTCAAAGCTATCCGGAGGAAAGCTAGCTTCGGAAGCATAAGCATTTAACCTAAGGTAACACTTTACGCAAGTTTCGTATCTAGTTTTCAAGGCGCAAACACGCTTTGACTGTTTGGTGATGATGGCGGAGGGGACCCACGCGTTCCCATCTCGAACACGACCGTTAAGCCCTCCAGCGTCGATGGTACTTGAACCGCAGGGTTCTGGGAGAGTAGAACGTTGCCAAGCAACAAGGAAAAGCCTTTTTGAGAGAAATCTCAAGAAGGCTTTTTTGTTTTCACCGAGCCTCATTGGTGGATGCAGAACAGTTTTGAAAAAAAGAATTAATTGGAACGTGCCCTTACGTTAAGTAGGGGTATTTTTGTAAATACTGTGAGTAGGTTGTGATAAAGGTCAGTGTTCTGACGCTAAATATGAAAGGTCAAAATTACTATCGAAACTCAGGGCAAATATATGTCCCTGGACATTGTTAGTAGCAGTACTTGTCAAAATGAAAGGAAATGATTATAATCTAGTTAAGGTCAAAGAAAGTCAAAGTCAATTTACTTCTAGCAGTCTGGGAGGATGAATTGATGCGTAACGTATCAGAAATTATTGAGCAGTATTTAAAACATGTCCTGCAGCAAAGTTCCGAAGGGGCCATCGAGATTCAACGCAACGACCTAGCTGATCAGTTCCAATGTGTACCTTCCCAGATCAACTATGTGATTAGCACAAGGTTTACCTTGGAAAAGGGATACATTGTGGAGAGTAAGCGCGGTGGTGGTGGATACATTCGTATCCAAAAGATCGAGCTCAAAAGTCACGGATCTATTTTAGATCATATTTTTCGCACGATTCATACACACATTGATCAAGTCACCTCAGAAGGACTCATATATCAGCTGCAGGAGGGCCACTATATTTCAACCCGAGAAGCTAACTTGATTCGGGCAGCGATATCCAGAGATGTATTGACCTTCAAGCTGCCGATGCGTGATGAAATTCGGGCTAAGATTCTTAAAGCAATGCTGATATCCTTGCTTAGCAGATGAGGAGGCATACGAAATGATTTGTCAGGAATGCGGAAAACGACCGGCGACTCTTCATTTTACAAAGATTGTGAATGGAGACAAGAACGAGTTCCACATTTGTGAGAATTGCGCTCGTGAGAAGGGCGAAATGATTCCTGGGACGTCTAACGGCTTTTCGATTCATAATCTTTTATCAGGATTACTTGATTTTGAACCGTCATCCATCTCCGCCGCGAAGTCCCAGGCAATCCGCTGTGAGAACTGTGGCCTTACGTATTCGCAGTTTAGTAAATTAGGTCGTTTTGGTTGCGGATCTTGCTATCAAAGCTTTTCAGAAAAATTAGACCCTCTCTTCAAAAGAGTGCATGGGAACATCGTTCACGTTGGGAAAGTACCTAAACGAAGCGGTGGCATTATCCAGTGTAAGCGGGAAATTGATACGCTCAAGAAGGATATGATGACCTGTATTGAAGCTGAAGAGTTCGAACAAGCTGCGAAGATTCGTGATCAAATTCGCGAAATCGAGAAAAAAATTGCGGGTATGTAAGTTTGTAAGGGAGGTGTGAATCCAGTGACATTACAACGGTTTACAGGAGATGCATTGAGCGAATGGATGAAAGGTGAAGGACCTGAGTCGGATATCGTCATCAGTAGTCGGATCCGCATTGCACGCAACCTTAGGGACTATCCTTATCCGATGTTAGCTACCAATCAACAATCACAAGAAGTACTTGAACATTTGTCCAGTGTACTTGAGAATGATGAGCTGGAGACGATTAGTAATTTTTCGCTTATTCCACTGTCAGACCTCGGTGAGCTTGAGCGAATGGTTTTAGTGGAGAAGCATTTAATTAGTCCTAATTTGGCTAACGAGTCCAGAAATGGTGCCGTTATTTTAAGCGAAAATGAATCCATCAGTATTATGATCAACGAAGAGGATCATCTTCGCATACAATGTTTATGTCCCGGCTTTCAGATTAAGGAAGTATGGGACTTGGCGAATCAAATCGATGATATTTTTGAAACGCAATTGGATTACGGGTATGATGAAAAGAGAGGCTACTTAACAAGCTGCCCTACGAATGTCGGTACCGGTATTCGCGCATCGGTGATGATGCATTTGCCCGCGTTGGTGCTTAGCCAACAAATTAATCGGATTTTATCAGCTGTTACTCAAGTTGGGTTGACGGTTAGAGGATTATATGGAGAAGGCAGCGAAGCTTTAGGTAATCTATTCCAAATATCGAATCAGATTACGCTGGGCCAATCCGAAGACGAGATCATTGATAATTTACACAGCGTTGCAAGGCAAATTATAGAGCATGAGCGCGCTGCGAGACATAAGCTGATGCAAGAGTCTAGAATGCGGATAATCGATCGTGTGAACCGCTCACTTGGTATTCTGTCTTATGCGGGAATCATGGACTCTAAGGAGGCCGCGCAGCGTTTGTCGGATGTGAGATTGGGCATTGACCTCGGGATCATCAACAACGTCTCATCAAATGTTCTAAATGAACTGCTGGTGATGACACAGCCTGGTTTCCTTCAGCAATATGCAGGTGAGAAGTTAAATGCCGAAGAGCGAGATATGCGCAGGGCAGAGTTGATTCGTGAAAGATTCGGCAGGATTTAAGTAATAAGATTCATCCTTTAGGTTTTCCATAGATATACTACTTTTGGAGGTGTTCTCTATGATGTTTGGCAGATTTACGGAACGTGCACAAAAGGTGCTCTCTTTAGCTCAAGAGGAAGCAGTTCGCTTAGGGCATAACAATATTGGTACTGAACACATTTTACTTGGTTTGATACGTGAAGGTGAAGGTATTGCCGCTAAAGCACTCGTTGCTTTGGGCTTAGGTCTTGAGAAAATTCAAGATGAAGTTGAATCTCTGATTGGCAGAGGACAAGAACAGCCTACCAACATCGCGTATACACCCAGAGCGAAAAAGGTCATTGAGCTTTCAATGGATGAAGCTAGAAAATTAGGTCACACGTATGTGGGGACTGAACATATTTTACTCGGACTAATTCGTGAAGGTGAAGGAGTTGCCGCGCGAGTTCTTAATAATTTAGGTGTCTCATTGAACAAAGCGCGCCAACAGGTGCTTCAACTGCTAGGCAGCAGCGAGACTGTGTCTCCAAGTCATGGTAATAATCAAAATGTGAACACGCCTACATTGGATGGTTTAGCGAGGGATCTGACAGCTTACGCCAAAGAGGGTCATCTAGATCCTGTTATTGGACGCAGCAAAGAAATTGAGCGTGTCATTCAAGTGTTAAGCCGCAGAACGAAGAACAATCCAGTACTGATCGGTGAACCAGGCGTTGGTAAAACGGCTATTGCCGAAGGTCTTGCCCAAAAAATTATAAACAATGAAATTCCTGAAACGTTGAAGGATAAAAGGGTGATGACCCTTGATATGGGCTCTGTTGTGGCGGGTACCAAGTATCGCGGCGAGTTTGAAGATCGTCTCAAAAAAATCATGGACGAAATTCGTCAAGCGGGCAATATCGTACTATTTATTGACGAGCTTCACACCTTGATTGGTGCTGGTGGAGCTGAAGGCGCAATTGATGCCTCCAACATTCTGAAGCCGGCACTTGCCAGAGGCGAGCTGCAATGTATTGGTGCAACAACGTTAGATGAATATCGTAAGTACATTGAAAAAGATGCTGCGTTAGAGCGTCGTTTCCAGCCTATTACGGTTGATCAGCCATCTCCTGACGAAGCCATTCAAATTCTTTACGGATTGCGTGATCGTTATGAAGCGCATCACCGTGTGAAAATTACCGATGCAGCGATTCAAGAGGCTGTTAAGCTTTCCGATCGTTACATTACGGACCGTTTCTTACCGGATAAAGCAATTGATTTGATTGATGAAGCGAGCTCCAAAGTAAGGCTTCGCTCTTACACGATACCGCCATCATTGAAACAGCTTGAGAATAAGCTGGAAGATATCCGCAAGGAGAAAGATGCAGCGGTTCAAAGTCAAGAGTTCGAGAAAGCTGCCGGACTTCGTGATACGGAGCAGAAGCTGCGTGAAGAGCTGGATACTACGAAGAATGATTGGAAAGAAAAGCAGGGACGTTTGGATACAGAAGTAACGCCAGATGATATCGCGCAAATTGTGGCGAGCTGGACTGGTATTCCTGTAAGTAAACTAGCTGAAGAAGAAACCGAGCGTTTGCTCAAAATGGAAGATATTCTTCATGAGCGTGTTATTGGCCAAGAAGAAGCCGTGAAAGCAGTAAGCCGTGCGATTCGCCGCGCAAGAGCAGGTCTTAAAGATCCGAAGCGTCCAATGGGATCCTTCATTTTCCTCGGACCAACGGGTGTTGGTAAAACCGAATTAGCACGTGCGTTAGCAGAATCTCTATTCGGGGATGATAACGCGGTAGTCCGAATTGATATGTCGGAATACATGGAGAAGCATTCGACTTCAAGATTAGTGGGGGCGCCTCCAGGTTATGTTGGATATGAGGAAGGCGGTCAACTCACGGAGAAGGTTCGCCGTAAGCCATATTCCGTCGTGCTGCTTGATGAGATCGAGAAAGCACATCCAGAAGTATTCAACATCCTGCTGCAAGTGCTGGAAGATGGTCGGTTAACAGATTCCAAAGGACGTACTGTCGACTTCCGCAACACATTGATTATCATGACATCTAATGTTGGCGCGGAAATGATTAAGAAAAATTCTTCACTCGGTTTTACGGCTGCTCTCGATGCAGGTAAGGATTACACCAACATGAGAGATAAAGTGATGGGCGAGCTCAAGAAAAGCTTCCGTCCTGAATTTCTTAACCGTATCGATGAAATTATCGTCTTCCACTCCTTGGACGAAGCACATATTGCGCAAATCGTCACCTTGATGGCCGATGATCTCCGGAAACGTCTGAAAGAGCAAGAGGTTGATTTCTTGCTAACGGATAAAGCCAAGGTATTTCTTGCTAAAGAAGGATTCGATCCTACTTACGGGGCAAGACCGCTGCGCAGAGCAATTCAGAAGCATATTGAGGACCGCTTATCTGAGGAGCTTCTCAGAGGTAACATTTCCAAAGGCGACTCCTTAACGATTGATGAGAATGAAGGCGAGCTTGTCGTCCTGAAGGGCGAAGGCGTAGCTGTTAAATAAAAAAAAAGCAAAGAAGCATTTTGCTCCATCCGGCTAGGGTGCAGCAAAATGCTTTTTATTTGCTGCAGCCCTTTCATGGGCTTCGTAAAAATGGTAAACTTTATTGGTAAGGATAGCCAAATATGATCGTGAAGATTTTAAGGAGTCACTTACGCCATGAGCAAACAGAAAACGAAATTTTGCTGTCAAGAATGCGGTTATGAGTCGCCGAAATGGATGGGGAAATGCCCAGGTTGTCAATCTTGGAATACGATGGTGGAAGAGATTGAGACGGTTGTTCGCACAAAGGGAATGAATTCTTCAGCACCTCGAACGAAAGAAAAACCTACCCCTATCATACATATAGAAAGTAGCCCTGAACCTAGGGTTGTTACGAGCAATAAAGAATTGAATCGTGTCTTAGGCGGAGGTATCGTACCGGGATCCTTGATTCTAGTAGGTGGAGATCCAGGAATCGGGAAGTCGACTTTGCTGCTCCAAACTTCCTTCGAGCTTACGCAGGCACAGCAAAAAGTGCTTTATATATCGGGTGAAGAATCCGTCAAACAGACCAAACTTCGTGCAGATCGTTTGAATGCTTCATCTCCGCTGTTGTACGTGCTTTGCGAGACGAACCTTGAGCTTATTGAGGAAGCAATTCAAGAAATTGATCCTGATTTTCTGGTCATCGATTCGATTCAAACGGTGTATCACCCTGGGATTACTTCAGCGCCAGGTACCGTTTCACAAGTTCGGGAATGCACGGGTCATTTTATGAGAATAGCTAAGGGTAAAGGAATTGCAACAGTCCTTGTCGGTCATGTGACGAAGGAAGGCGCCATTGCGGGGCCAAGGATGCTGGAGCACATGGTGGATTGTGTGCTTTATTTCGAAGGAGAGCGCCATCATTCTTATCGCGTGCTTCGCGCGGTCAAGAATCGATTTGGCTCAACGAATGAAATCGGCATTTTTGAGATGCAAGAAGCAGGCCTTGTCGAAGTTAGCAATCCATCCGAATTATTTCTATCGGAAAGACCGCTTGGGGTTGCCGGGTCTACGGTCGTTGCCAGTATGGAAGGGACTCGTCCCGTATTGGTAGAGATCCAAGCCTTGGTATCTTCGACCAATTTCCCTTCTCCGAGAAGGATGGCTACAGGCGTTGATCATAACCGACTCTCTCTAATCATTGCAGTTTTGGAGAAACGTATGGGAATGTTCCTGCAAAATCAAGATGCTTACCTTAATGTAGCCGGCGGTGTAAAGCTTGATGAACCGGCTGTTGATCTTGCGATAGCCATTAGTATTGCATCCAGTTTTAAGGATCAACCGACTGGGCCCTATGATGTAGTGTTCGGTGAGATCGGGTTGACAGGAGAGGTCCGCGGTGTATCCCGGATTGACCAACGTGTGAAGGAAGCGGAAAAGCTTGGGTTCCGTAGAGTGATTATGCCGGAAAAAAGTTTGAAGGGATGGATACATCCGCCCGGTATGGAGATTATCGGAGTGAACACGGTAGCAGAGGCATTGAGAGCGGCACTGGGTTAACTCGTGGGTCATTCAACCTGCAAGCCTTCAGGAGGAAAATAATGAGTAAAGAAGAGATAAAGCGAGACGTCATGAGCCAATTGCTGCAAATGGTAGCACCTGGTACACCGTTCCGTGATGGATTGGAGAATGTTCTGCGCGCCAAAACGGGTGGACTGATTGTAGTTGGATATAGTACAGAAGTAATGGCAATCGTGGATGGAGGATTTTCCATAGATTGTGAGTTTTCTCCCAATTATTTATATGAGCTTGCCAAAATGGATGGCGCGATCATTCTAAGTGAGGATATCAAGCGCATCCTATATGCGAACACACAGTTAATCCCGGATTCCTCCATTTCTTCATCGGAGACAGGAATCAGGCACCGGACAGCCGAACGTGTTGCGAAGCAAACGAACAAATTGGTTGTTTCGATTTCGCAGCGACGTAATGTGATAACACTCTATCAAGGTAATTTGCGTTATGCGCTGAAAGATATTGGTGTCATTTTGACGAAAGCGAATCAAGCAATCCAGACCTTGGAACGTTACAAAGTTGTATTAGACCAGTCATTGACCAATCTAAGCGCATCAGAGTTTGAGGAATTAGTTACATTACACGATGTTACCAACGTTATTGCTCGCTTTGAGATGGTGCTGCGCATCAAGTCCGAGATCAACCGGTACATAAACGAACTCGGCAACGAAGGTCGTCTTATTAGTATGCAGCTCGAGGAACTTGTAGGAAATGCGGAACTTGAAGCTCGTCTTCTCGTAAAAGATTATGTGCGTGATTTCTCAGAAGACCGCGTCAAGGAAATGCTGGCAGGCTTAAAGCGTTTATCTTCAGATGAACTGCTGGAACCGCATCAAATCATTCGGTTACTAGGTTATCAGCATACCAATTCTATTGTCGAAGAACCGGTGTCCCCTCGTGGATTTCGTATTCTTGGAAAAATTCCGCGACTTCCCTCTATCATTATTGCCAATCTTGTGGAGAAGTTTGGTTACTTGCCGCACATGATGATGGCGACGATCGAAGAATTGGATGAAGTTGACGGAATCGGAGAAGTCAGAGCCCGCGCCATAAAGGAAGGTCTCAAAAGAATTCAAGAACAAGTGTTCATTGACAGACATATTTAAACTAGATACAATCATAAAGTATCATTGTTGAGGTTTTATTAAGTCAAGATTAGGGTATAGTAAATCCAGAGGTGGACAAAAACATATGTTAACGAAATCAATTCCCAGCCTTTTTACAGTAGGGAACTTATTCCTAGGTGTTCTGTCAATTATTCTTGCCTTCAGTGGTAAACACGGAATCGCAGCAGTACTCGTCATTGTCGCTATGTTACTTGATGGACTGGACGGACGTGTGGCCAGAGCTTTGAACGCACAAAGTGAGTTTGGTAAAGAGTTAGATTCGCTGTCCGATGTAATTTCCTTCGGTGTAGCACCTGCCTTTATCATGTATGTTGTTGCCTTTAATGATCCGAATGTGATCAGTCCGGCATTTGCTTGGATCGTCACAGCGATCTTCCCGATTTGTGGAGCGCTCCGTTTAGCCCGTTTCAATGTCGTTGCTGGTACACCTGGCTATTTCATCGGTCTGCCGATCCCGGCAGCAGGTGGTGTTCTTTGTACACTAGCGTTGTTTGTGAACGAAATTAATGTGTATGTGCTCTTAGTAAGCACCATCCTATTGTCGTACTTAATGGTAAGTACAGTTAAGTACCCGAACTTCAAGAAAGCTGGTATTCCCAAAGCAGCGATTTGGATTACGCCAATTATTGTTGCTGTAGCTATCTTGATTGCTATCAAATGGCCTGAGTCCATTTCCAAGATGATCTTCGTACCTTTGCTGTTGTACGCGCTATATGGCTTAAAAAAAAACGTTGATGGGTTCTTCATCCGTTTACGGAGAAAGAACAAAAGACGCGGCATGGATGATACAAACTCAGTAAAATCCGACGTCTAAGCGTAATTGCTCGAAAAATAAAAAGCATTTATTTTCTTCTGATGATTCAGATAGAAAATAAATGCTTTTTTTTGTTCATCTTCATGACATGTTGAAAAGTCCTAGTGTGTTGCATTTCTTAGACTCGTTCTCAACGACTTGTTCCAAATTAACGTCAAGTATGTTGCTTAGTGCGGACATATAAAAGAGATTTTTGCCCAGTTCACTACTAACGACCTCGATGCATTGTTCACATAAGTGTCCGGATACATGAGTGCCGAGCACATCCTTGGCTTCATTCAAAGTCATTTCTGGATGGTACTCTTGCTTGGCTGCATGAACCTGAATACATCCACATTCTGTAATGGATTTCACCACGGAACGATTAGCAGCTGCGCCTGACTGTTGAAATTTGGATAAGACGTCAAGCAGACTTCGGTGACGGAGTAACAATTCTGATACTTGATCCTGAAACTGCTTTAAAGTCAAGGAGCTCATTCCATCCACCTCGGGTGTGTTGGTAACTTCCAATTTCATTATAATGGAAGCCCTCTAATATTTCAATTTTCCATGTGAAGAAGTGATTAACGATGGATAAATTGGAACATAATTGTAATAAAGCTTAAACAAAGTTGATCTAGGGGGTGAATCTATGATGAGAAAATGGGTACAGTTCATTTTGGCCATCATGGGTGGTAGTTTAGGTTATGGATGGAGCGATACGATCCTTCGAACGACAGGGTTCATGAGTGAGGCAGGAAAAGGATTTTGGATCAATAGTTTATGCGCTGTCGCTATGTTCTTTCTTTCATCGTGGGTTGCAAGTCAGGGAATGAAGCTGTTGATGAGAGGCGAAAGGAATGTCGCGGACATTCCCGTATCCGATTTGCTCTCAGGTACATTAGGATTAGTCATTGGACTGCTTATATCAGTATTAGCGTTTCCTGTGCTAGAGCAGGCAAAGTGGGCGGGTCCCTTTTTACCTTTCATTGTTTCGGCGGTATTAGCTGTGATGGGGTTTCGTATTGGTTACAGTAAGCGAGAAGAACTTGTTCAGATCATTGCGAAGAGCCGATCGGCAGGTCCTGAGAAGCAGACACACCGTCCTTATGAGGAACATAAGATTCTCGATACTAGTGTCATTATTGACGGGCGGATCGCTGATATTTGCAAAACAGGCTTTATCGAGGGAACACTCGTTATACCGGAATTTGTCTTGGAAGAGCTGCAGCACATTGCTGATTCTTCGGATTTACTCAAACGGAATCGCGGTCGACGCGGTTTAGACATTTTGAACAAAATCCAAAAGGAACTCGAAGTAAAGGTGCTAATTTACGAAGGAGATTTCGAAGAAATATCTGAGGTAGATAGCAAGTTAGTTCGTCTGGCAAAAGTATTGCAAGGCAAAGTAATCACGAACGATTTCAATCTGAATAAAGTATGTGAATTGCAAGGTGTTTCGGTCCTCAATATTAACGACCTCGCGAATGCGGTGAAGCCTGTTGTCCTACCGGGTGAAGAAATTATTGTTCAAGTCATTAAAGACGGCAAAGAGCATGGACAAGGTGTTGCTTATCTTGACGATGGTACGATGATTGTTGTGGAAGGCGGGCGCGAATTTATCGGGATGACACTCGAGGTGATGGTCACAAGTGTCCTGCAGACATCGGCGGGACGTATGATTTTCGCTAAACCAAAACTATTGGAAAAAGCGCAGTAAAACCAGTATGATAAGGAGATGTAACGTAGCTCTTTCTAGTTGATAGGAAAGTATAAGTATTATACTTTTGCTTTGCATCAACTTTGACAAAACGCTCGTCCTAATAGGACGATGGGGTCGTTTATCCTTGGGCCTATGATTACGAAGAAAGCTTTCTAATAGAAAGCGCTTAGTTGGAGGACTTATGGGGAAGCTAGGGGTTATCATCGTGGCTGCGGGCAAGGGCTCGCGAATGCGAACGGCTGAAAGTAAACAATACTTACAACTGGGACAGCAGCCAATTCTGGTACATACCTTGCAATTATTTCAAAACATACATGAAGTGGATGAAATCATTCTCGTTGTTGGGGCAGATGATGTAGATCGCTGTAACGGCTATGTACAGGGCTATGCTCTCACCAAGATCACTCATGTGCTAGCGGGAGGTGCAGAGCGTCAAGATTCCGTTAGACGGGGCCTGGAGTCCTTACAAGAGGATACGGATTGGGTGCTTGTTCATGATGGTGTTCGGCCTTTCGTGAAAAAAGAACATGTGTTCGATTGCCTTGCGAAAGCAAAAGAACAGAATGCAGCCGTGCTGGCCGTCCCTGTCAAAGATACGATCAAAATCGTAGATATCGAGAAACGAATTCAATCTACACCGGATAGACGAAGCTTGTGGGCGATCCAAACGCCGCAAGCTTTTCGGCTTTCCCTACTACAGGAGGCGCATGAGCGCGCACTTCAGGACGATTTTATGGGGACGGACGATGCCATGTTGGTGGAGCGAATAGGAACGACGGTACATGTGGTCGAAGGGGACTATTATAATATTAAGATTACAACTCCGGAAGACTTACCATGGGCAGAATGGATACTATATAACGTAAGGGGAGAGGGACACCTATGATTCGCGTGGGACAAGGATTTGATGTTCATCAGTTGGTGGAAGGACGAAAGTGCATTATTGGGGGCGTAACGATACCTTACGAAAAGGGGTTGCTTGGTCACTCGGATGCCGATGTGCTGCTGCACGCAATTAGCGATGCAATTTTAGGCGCACTGGGCTTAGGTGATATCGGGAAGCATTTCCCGGATACGTCTGCAGAGTTCAAGGATGCGGATAGCTTGATACTGCTGAAACAGGTTTGGCAGCTAGCTAAGGATAGAGGTTATCATCTTGGGAATACAGATTCCACGATCATTGCCCAGAAGCCGAAAATGGCGCCGTACATTCCGCAAATGGTAAAAATTATTGCAGCTGCGCTAGATGCTAAGCCGGATCAAGTCAATGTGAAGGCTACGACGACGGAACAGCTTGGTTTCACAGGTCGCGGTGAAGGAATTGCTGCGCAATCGGTTGTTTGTTTAATTCGAGATGTGCTAGAATAGCAGGTATTATCGGGGAGAAGAGGGTACACTGTCATGAATAAACCTTTACGTGTGCGTTATGCACCTAGTCCGACTGGACATTTACATATTGGCGGTGCTCGTACGGCACTGTTTGATTATTTATTGGCGCGTCGCCATGGCGGTGCGTTTGTTGTGCGTTTTGAAGATACAGATCAAACTCGTCACAAAGAGTCTGGTATCGAGGATCAGCTGAACGGCCTTAGATGGCTTGGCTTAGAGTGGGATGAGAGTGTAGATATCGGAGGTCCTTACGGTCCTTATCGTCAGATGGAACGACTGGATATTTACCAGACTTATCTCGATCAATTGGTTCAGGGCGGACATGCTTACCATTGCTATTGCTCAGAAGCGGATTTGGAGCAGGAGCGGTCAGAGCAAGAAGCACGCGGGGAGATGGGTGGTTATTCAGGTAAGTGCCGTAACTTAACACCTGAGCAAGTTGCTGCTTATCAAGGTGAGGGACGTAAGCCTTCAATTCGTTTCCGTGTCCCGGAAGACCGTATTATCGGCTTCGAGGACAAGGTGCGCGAGCATGTTGAATTTGAATCCAATGGGATTGGCGATTTCATCATCGCGCGTGCTGATGGCATCCCTACCTATAATTTTGCCGTTATAGTTGATGATCATTTGATGAAGATCAACCTGGTTATTCGTGGTGAGGAGCATCTCTCCAATACACCAAGACAAATCCTGATGTACGAAGCACTCGGACTTCCAGTTCCGGATTTTGCACACTTAGCGCTTATTTTGAATCAAGACCGTAAAAAAATGAGCAAACGGGATGAGTCCATCATCCAATTTATCGAACAGTACAGAGAGCTAGGCTACCTGCCGGAAGCTGTCGTTAACTTCATAGCACTGCTAGGTTGGTCTCCTGGCGGCGAAGAAGAGATGTTCACGAAGGAAGAGCTTATTGCCCAGTTTGACCTGGATCGTGTATCTAAGAGTCCGGCTGTGTTTGATATGGATAAATTGAATTGGATGAACAATGCTTATCTGAAAAAGGCCCCTCTCTCCCGTGTGGTTGAGCTAAGTTTGCCTCATTTGCAAAAGGCCGGGTATATCCAAGAAGATTTGGATGAAGCGGGTCAAGAATGGGTTGCGGCTTTGGTTGGCCTCAATCAAGAGAGAATGCGCTATGCGGCAGAGATCATTGATCTAGCTGGCATCTTCTTTAAAGAAGAGCTGGTTATCGATGAGGAAGCAGCTGCTGTCTTGAAGGAAGAACATGTGCCTATCGTATTAACTAGCTTCCTAGGGCAAGTCGAGCAAGCTGAAGCTTTCACGGTAGAAGCCATTCCTGCTTTGCTGAAACAAGTGCAGAAAGATACAGGCTATAAAGGGAAGCAACTGTTCATGTCGATCCGTTCTGCGCTAACAGGACAAGTACACGGTCCGGATCTAAATGTGTCTCTTTATCTGCTTGGCAAAGAAAAAGTCGTATCTCGTCTAAGGAACTTATTGTAAAGCGGGTTTCTTTTCGCTATACTTAGTTCAATATCGAATGCAATGATCAGGAGAGTACGTTAACTAGGGATTTATCAGAGAGGATAATCGGAGCCATGAGGCTTCGGCTGTGAGTTATCCAATCCCTGTAATCGGAAATGCACCTGGGAGCTGCCGCGCCGAACTCTCGTAAGAGTAGGGTAGGCGCAGCCGGAATACCCACGTTACGGGAACCTAAGTTGGGAGACTTCCGAGTCACCAAGCAGAGTGGAACCGCGATAACTACGCCTCTGCAGCCATTTGGCTGCTGGGGCTTTTTTGTATTAATCTGGGTGAAGAAGGTGAGAACATGTGGGCAACGATCAAATCTGATATATCCGCCGTATTCGATAACGACCCGGCTGCACGCAGTTGGTTTGAAGTTGTGTTTACGTATTCTGGGCTTCATGCGATATGGTCACATCGAATCGGTCACTGGTTTTACAAACGGAGGATGTTTACAATCGCTCGGATCGTCTCGCAATGGAGCCGTTTCATGACAGGGATTGAGATTCATCCAGGAGCGACGATCGGGCGAAGACTATTCATCGATCATGGCATGGGTGTTGTAATTGGTGAAACCTGCGAGATTGGTGACGATGTTATTTTATACCAAGGTGTTACCTTAGGGGGAACAGGGAAAGAGAAAGGTAAGAGACATCCGACTATTGGCAATAATGTAGTTATTGGCTCGGGTGCCAAAATTCTCGGCTCCTTCCTCGTAGGTGAAAACTCACGCATTGGCTCTAATGCGGTAGTCATTCAGGAGGTTCCCTCCAATAGCACCGTTGTCACTATACCTGCTAAACTAGTGAAACGGGACGGGGTTCGTGTAAATCGTTTGGACCACGGTAACTTACCTGATCCCATTATTGATATATTTCAGGAACTTCAACAGCAGATTAACGATTTAAAACAGCAACTTGAACAAGAACGACTTAAGAATGGAGAAGCGAGAGAACATGACACTCAGAGTGTATAATACGCTAACACGTAAGAAAGAAGAGTTCATTCCCATAGAACCAGGCAAAGTTAAGATGTACGTTTGCGGTCCTACTGTCTATAACTATATTCATATTGGTAATGGCAGGCCGGTTATTTTCTTCGATGTCGTACGTCGCTATTTGGAGTCACAGAACTATGAAGTGACCTATATTACGAACTTTACCGATGTGGATGATAAAATGATTCGTAAAGCCGAGGAATTAGCTGTTACCGTTCCAGAGCTTGCAGAAACGTTTATCCAAGCCTTTCTGGAAGATGTCAAAACGCTCGGTGTTCATGATGCTACCTTGAATCCGCGTGTAACGGAGAACATCCAGGAAATCATCGATTTCATTGATGCTCTCGTGGAGAAAGATTACGCGTACGAGGTGCGTGGTGATGTTTATTATCGAACAAGCAAATTTGCAGACTATGGCAAGTTATCTAATCAAAATCTGGATGAGCTCCAATACGGTATACGTATTGAAGTGGACGACCGCAAAGAGAATCCTCAGGATTTTGTTCTGTGGAAAGCGGCGAAACCCGGAGAAATTTTTTGGGATAGCCCATGGGGCCAAGGCCGTCCAGGCTGGCATATCGAATGTTCTGCAATGGTGCGCAAATATTTGGGTGAAACGATTGATATTCACGGCGGCGGACAAGATTTAACTTTCCCGCATCATGAATGTGAAATTGCTCAGACAGAAGCTGTAACGGGGCATCCAATGGCTAACTATTGGATGCATAATGCGTTCCTGAACATCGACAATGAGAAGATGTCAAAGTCGCTTGGCAATGGAATCCTTATTCGCGATCTAGTAAAACAAATCAAGCCGAACGTGTTCCGTTTCTTCATGTTGTCCGCGCATTATCGCAATCCGCTGAATTTCAGCGACGAGAGCTTAAAACAAGCTTCTAACGCGTTAGAGCGTATCCAAAATGCTTATGACAACTTGAAGCATCGGCTAGCTACTGCTTCTAGTGAAGTGGAGTCCACAGTAACGGATCGCATGGCTGCGATTGCTAGTCAGTTCGTTGATAAGATGAACGACGATTTCAATACACCGGATGCTATTACAGCGGTATTTGATCTTGTAGCGGAAGCGAATCTGTACCTTCAACAGGAGCGGGTAAATGCAGCCACGCTGAAGCTTTTCTTGGATCAGTTCCAAGTTTTCGATCAAACCTTAGGTATTCTTTCGCTGCAAGCAGACGAACTGCTGGACGAAGAGATCGAGCAGTTGATTATAGAGCGGACAGAGTCGCGTAAGTCGAAGAACTGGGCTCGCGCAGATGAAATTCGTGATTTGCTCACGGAGAAAGGGATATTCCTTGAAGACACACCGCAGGGAATACGTTGGCGCCGCAAATGAGCGAGTCTTTCACTGATGCTGCAAACCTGTTTGTTTTCCCGCCATCCAAAAGTCCCCATTTACTGAATCCGCTTGTCTTAGCTTATATCGGGGATGCTGTGTATGAGGTGTACATTAGGCAATTTGTTATTTCTGGAGCCAACCATCGGCCAAACCATTTGCATAAAGCATCAACCGGATATGTCTCGGCGAAAGCCCAGTCCAAACTGCTGGAGGCTTTGATGCCAATGCTAACGGAAGAAGAAGTAGATATGGTAAAGCGCGGTCGCAATGCCAAATCAGGAACTACAGCCAAAAACGCGGATGTGCTGGAATACCGGCACAGCACCGCGTTTGAGTGCTTAATCGGATATTTGTACTATAAGCAATCCTTTGAGAGATTGAAGGAAATATTGGACTTTGCGCTTGCTCACAAGCAAAACGCTTAGCAAATGCATACGATGTAAGTTTTGCCAAAGCAAAACTTTTAGGAGGAACAATCATGGATGAAGAATATATCGGCGGGAAGCACTCTGTTCTGGAGGCGATTCGTGCAGGTCGGACAATTAATAAAATATGGTTAGCTGAGAATGCGCAGAAACAATTCGCCGGACCTATTGTAGCGGAAGCGAAAAATCTGGGGATTCTCGTTCAATTTACGGACAAGCGAAAGCTGGACCAAATGGTGGAAGGACTTCAGCACCAAGGGGTTATAGCACAAGTAGCTGCCTATGAGTATGTCGAAGTGGAAGATATTATAGCCAAGGCGAAAAAGCTTGGTCAAGAACCATTTATTCTGGTTCTCGATGAGATTGAAGATCCGCATAATCTCGGATCGATCTTGCGGACAGCAGATTGCACAGGTGTTCATGGTGTAATTATTCCCAAACGGCGATCCGTCGGACTTACAGCAACGGTTTCCAAAACTTCGGCTGGGGCCGTTGAATATGTGCCTGTTGCTCGTGTAACGAATATTGCTCAGACGATCGAGAAGTTGAAAGAACAGGGAGTTTGGGTTGCCGGAACAGACGTATCCGCAGCTCAAGATGTATACAAGGCCAACTTCAATATGCCAATAGCGCTTGTTATTGGCAATGAAGGCAAAGGTGTAGGTAGACTGATTAAAGAAAAGTGTGACTTCCTAGTCAAACTGCCGATGGCTGGGCATGTGAATTCTTTGAATGCCTCCGTTGCCGCGGGTGTATTGATGTATGAAGTGGTACGACAGCGAAATAAGAGTTAAATGAGATGGAAGAGTTTCTGATTGTAGATGGCTACAATATCATTGGAGCTTGGCCGGAGCTAAGTAAGCTGAAGGATACGGATCTGGAAGGTGCCCGCGATAAGTTAATTCATATGCTGGCGGAATTTCAATCCTACTCAGGTATGAAGGTATACCTTGTTTTCGACGCCTATATGGTTCCTGGACTTGGGAAGAAATACGTACAGAGCAAGCTGAACGTACTCTATACCAAAGAGAAGGAAACCGCGGATGAACGGATCGAACGCCTGGTCACGAATCTGATAGGAAGACGTAAGCAAATCTATGTAGCCACCTCCGATATGATTGAGCAGCATGTGATTTTCGGTAAAGGAGCTCTTCGATTGCCTGCCGGTGAACTTCTTATCAAAATCAAACAAAATCGCAAAGAGGTCCGAGAACGCATTCATCCGGAATCTTCCTCGAAGCGCAATCCGTTCGAAGGTAAACTGAGTGGCGAGCTCAAAGCGCAGTTCGAGCGGTGGCGAAGAGGAGAGTGAAATCGTCCAAATGCTAGAAATGGTGCGGTTCCCCGTTGACGGTGTGAGTTTTCTTCATGTATACTTAACCTAAACTTTTATAGAGAATCTGGGTAGTCCTGCAGGCCGGAGGGATTGTTGGTGAGTGTCGACCTCAAAGAACTGAGAATGTATGATTATGACCTCAAGCCAGATGAAGACATCGTCGAAGCAGTTCGTGAAGGCAGTAGCGAAGCGTTGGAATACCTTATCAATAAATATAAGAATTTCGTTCGTGCCAAAGCACGTTCTTATTTCTTGATAGGTGCAGACCGAGAAGACATTGTGCAGGAAGGTATGATAGGATTATATAAATCTATCCGTGACTTCCGAGGAGACAAGCTAGCTTCATTCAAAGCCTTTGCTGAACTGTGCATTACACGACAGATCATCACGGCGATCAAGACAGCAACGCGTCAAAAGCACATTCCTCTTAATTCCTACGTGTCATTGGACAAGCCTATCTACGATGAAGATTCTGATCGGACGCTGCTTGACGTCATTAGCGGTTCCCGGGTGACTGATCCTGAGGAGCTCGTGATTAATCAAGAAGAGTTTACGGGCCTTGAAGATAAAATGGGAGAGATATTAAGTGACTTAGAGCGCAGAGTGCTGATGCTCTATCTCGATGGCAGATCGTATCAAGAAATTGCTGTAGATCTAGATCGTCATGTAAAGTCTATTGATAATGCTCTTCAACGTGTCAAACGCAAGCTTGAACGTTATCTAGAAGTTAGAGATTTGTAGAAGTACCCGTGCTGCTTAAGCTGCGCGGGTGTTTTTCTTTGGATGAATGTTTAACAATTCTCTGGAGAGTCTATACTGGTGATACTCTCGCATTTGTGAGACTTCTGCCTTGACACCCTGTTACGGGTTGTGATAAAGTATTTCAGGTAGCCCTAAAAGTCGCTTTCTTTTTGACGCGCTTCGAAGGGCTTTAATTAGAAAGTGTCTGTAGGAGGTGTACATCATGCGGGTCATCATCACATTAGCGTGCACAAATTGCAAACAAAGAAACTATGCATCCACTAAAAATAAGCGCAACAATCCCGACCGTATTGAGTTGAAGAAATATTGCAAATTTTGCAATGAACATACTGCTCATCGCGAGACTAGGTAGTTCTTTGGAGGTGTAGTTTGTGGCGTTCTTGGCTAGAATGAGACAAAGCTTCGGATCCACTTTTTCCTTCTTCACCGACAGTTGGACAGAACTCAAAAAGGTCAAGTGGCCAAGTCGCAAAGAGATGATTACCTATACGCTTGTCGTAATTGGTACTGTAGCCTTTGTTGCTATTTATTTTTTTGTGCTGGATCTAGGAATTTCTGAGTTGCTGCGCCTTGTTTTTAAATAAACAGGACTATAGGTGAATTTATTCATGGAAAAAAGATGGTACGTCGTACATACCTATTCAGGGTATGAGAACAAAGTGAAAGCCAACCTAGAGAAACGTGTTGAGTCCATGGAAATGACGGACAAGATCTTCCGTGTGCTTGTGCCTATGGAAGAAGAACTGGTTAACAAAGACGGCAAGAAAAAAGTCGTCATGCGTAAAGTTTATCCAGGGTATGTCCTCGTCGAAATGATTCAAACGGATGACTCTTGGTACGTAGTGCGTAATACGCCAGGAGTAACTGGATTCGTAGGTTCTACGGGATCCGGCTCTAAACCGACTGCATTATTACCTGAGGAAGTTGAATCTATTTTGAAGCATATGGGGATGGAAGAGCCGAAGGAGAAAATCGACTTCGAACTCAAAGAAACCGTACGCGTCAAGGTGGGCCCTTTCGCAAACTTTGTTGGTTCTGTAGAAGAAATTGTGGCTGACAAAGGTAAACTTAAGGTGCATGTCAACATGTTTGGTAGAGAAACCCCGCTTGAGCTCGATTTCAATCAAGTGGAAAAGCTATAAAACAAGACAACCAAGGGTTTCTACCAGGTCTATTCCTCGGGATAGACCTTCGTTAGTGGGATTGCAAGTGATCCCATATTAAATGCAAGGAGGTGTCTATCATGGCAAAAAAGGTTATTAAAATCGTGAAGCTTCAAGTTCAAGCTGCGAAAGCAAATCCAGCACCGCCGATCGGTCCAGCATTGGGTCAAGCAGGTGTGAACATCATGGCTTTCTGTAAAGAGTTTAACGCTCGTACTGCTGATCAAGTTGGTCTTATCATTCCGGTTGAAATCACAGTTTTCGAGGATCGTTCCTTTACATTCATCACAAAAACGCCTCCGGCTGCAGTTCTTCTTCGCGTCGTTGCTGGTATCGAAAAAGGATCCGGTGAACCAAACAAAAAGAAAGTTGCAACTGTGAAACGCGCTAAAGTTCGCGAAATCGCTGAACAAAAAATGCCTGACCTGAATGCTGCATCCGTTGAGGCTGCAATGCGTATGGTTGAAGGTACTGCTCGCAGCATGGGAATCGTCATCGAAGATTAATTCCGCAAGGAATGCGGCTATGTAAGCATGTGCTTACGAGGAAGTTTCTACGAAAACTCTTAAGCCGCTCGGTGGGAGGATTATCCGCTAATACCACTAAGGAGGATTTAGATTATGCCTAAACACGGTAAAAAATACCGCGAGGTATCTCAGCTTGTAGACGCTGAAACCTTGTATGATCCGTCAGAAGCAATCGAGCTTGTTAAGAAAACAGCTCCTGCTAAATTTGATGAAACTGTGGATATCGCAGTTCGTCTGGGTGTAGACCCAAGAAAACAAGATCAGGCTGTTCGTGGAGTCGTAGTACTTCCACACGGTACTGGTAAAACGAAACGTGTACTTGTATTTGCCAAAGGCGAGAAAGCGAAAGAAGCTGAAGCAGCTGGTGCAGATTTTGTTGGTGATGCTGATATGATCAACAAAATTCAACAAGGTTGGTTCGAATTTGACGTTTGCGTAGCTACTCCAGACATGATGAGCGAAGTTGGTAAACTGGGTCGTATCCTCGGGGGTAAAGGTTTAATGCCAAACCCTAAAGCAGGAACAGTTACTTTCGACGTTACTAAAGCTGTTCAGGAGATCAAAGCTGGTAAAATCGAATACCGTCTTGACAAAGCAGGACAAATCCATGCTCCACTTGGTAAAGTATCTTTCGATGCTGATAAGTTGAACGAAAACTTCAAAGCATTGGTTGATGCACTTGTAAGAGCGAAACCAGCAGCTGCTAAAGGTGTTTACCTTAAAAACATTGCTGTATCCTCGACAATGGGACCTAGTGTTCGTGTTAACCTGCAATCCTTTAGATAAGTAAAAGCTACCAGTTGACTTCGGTTGCTGGGCGTGATACTCTATCAAAGGTCATAAAAATGAATATGCAAACCGTAGACAGTAGGTGCCAATGTGCTTAATTTCCTACCGAGGTGTTATGATATATATAACGATTTCTTTGTACATCAGGGAAAAAGTGAACACATCATGCCTTCGTAGCGTCTACGAAGGCATTTCTTATTTATAGATAAGAAATGCTGATGCTCCTACTGTTTGCGATCTTGAAAGATAAATGCATAAGAAGTGAGGTGTACTATGGCAAACGCGAAAATTCTTGCAGAGAAAGAACAAGCTGTAGCTGAAGTAACTGAGAAGTTTAAAGCTAGCACTTGTACAATCGTAGCAGATTACCGTGGTTTGAACGTAGCTCAAGTAACTCAGCTGCGTAAGAGCTTACGTGAAGCTGGTATCGAATTTACAGTTCTTAAGAACTCCTTAGCAAGACGCGCAACGGCTAAAGCTGAACTAAGTGAGTTGGATGAGTTCTTAACAGGACCTACAGCTATTGCTTTCAGCAAAGACGATGTGATCTCTCCTGCTAAAATCTTAACTGAATTTGCTAAAAAGAATGATAAATTGAGCGTGAAAGCTGGCGTGGTCGAAGGCCGCGTAGTTGGATACGATCAAATCAAAGCACTTGCTGAACTTCCATCCAGAGATGGTCTTCTCTCCATGTTGCTTAGCGTTCTTCAAGCTCCAGTTCGTAACTTTGCACTTGCTGTTAAAGCAGTTGCTGAGAAAAAAGAAGCTGAAGGTCAAGCTTAATTTTGTTTTACAACAACAACCACAAAATATATGAATGATAATGGAGGTTTAACCATGAGTAACAATGCAACTATCCTAGAAGCAATCAAAGGCATGACAATCTTGGAACTAAACGATCTGGTTAAAGCAATTGAAGAAGAGTTTGGCGTAACAGCAGCAGCTCCAGTAGCAGCTGGCGGTGGCGCAGCAGTAGCAGTAGAAGAAGCACAAACTGAGTTTGATGTAATCTTGACTAGCGCAGGCGCATCCAAAATCAACGTAATTAAAGTAGTTCGTGAAATCACAGGTCTTGGCCTGAAAGAA
Source organism: Paenibacillus sp. yr247 (assembly GCF_900103825.1). Taxonomy (GTDB): domain Bacteria; phylum Bacillota; class Bacilli; order Paenibacillales; family NBRC-103111; genus Paenibacillus_E. The sequence continues at coordinate 38,629 of NZ_FNIF01000028.1, read as the reverse complement.
GCGAAAGACTTGGTTGACGGAGCTCCTAAAGCAGTTAAAGAAAAAGTTGGACAAGAAGAAGCAGAAGCAGTTAAAGCTAAACTTACAGAAGCTGGTGCTTCCGTAGAAGTGAAGTAATTCTTTTTCTTAGAAAACCTCTTGAAGCTTAACTTCAAGAGGTTTTTTTAACCTAAGCTTTTACCCTTAGGAAAGCCTTGGGAACGCTCTTTGTTAGTTGATTTTCCTATAGGTAAAAATGAGGAGGGAATCTTAACGTGTCAGAGCATTATTATACGCAACGGCCCACAGTTAAGCGAGATGTCCATACAACGCAAGAAGAGCTGCGTGGTAAAACATTTACGTTCCTGACGGATGCGGGTGTCTTTTCGAAAAAAGGTGTCGATTATGGTAGTAAGCATTTAATAGAAACGATGCAATTGCGAGAGGATGCCAAAGTGCTCGATGTGGGTTGCGGCTACGGTCCTATTGGTCTAAGTGCAGCCGTGATGTGTCCGAAGGGGCACGTGACGATGGTCGACATCAATGAGAGGGCGATCGAACTTTCTGCTGATAATGCGCGGCGTAATGGGATCACGAATGTGACTATTCTTCAAAGTGATCTTCTGGAACAAGTAAAAGAGCAGCGTTTTGACGCTGTTCTAACCAATCCCCCGATTCGTGCAGGCAAGGAAGTTGTTCATCGTATCTTTGTGGATGCCTATGATTGCTTAGTTGACGGCGGCTCCATTTGGGTTGTTATCCAAAAAAAGCAGGGTGCCCCATCAGCCATGAAAAAGCTTGAGTCTCTGTACAGCGAAGTTGTCGAGGTATCCAAGGATAAAGGGTACAAAATTCTAAAAGCTACAAAGTAGTAATGAATCAATTCGAAGTGAAATGCAGTCTTATCTGCCAGTCGAGGGAATTTATTTGACTTGACTTTTTACATGTGGTATTATTAAAAAATGTCAGTATTAAGATGGGACACATGTCTTTAGTTAACAAAAATGTCAAGTCTTTTTTTCATCCGAGATGAATAAAATTTGAACCTGTAACGTATAATGTTTGAATTTTAGGAAACTCTAACAGGATGGAAAGAAATATTTGGAAAAGTCTTATTGATTACAGAGAAAAACCTTCATCCATACAGTCGCTTAATTCGGACGGGCTCCACTAACGGAGGCGTCCTGAGTGTACGTCGGTCGAAGTTTTTCTTCTTTCTTTTTATTTATTGAGTAGAGTTGAGGGGTGAATGAAAGTTGGCGGGACATCTTGTTCAATTTGGACGACGTAAACGCAGGACTTATGCACGAATTAATGAGGTGCTGGGCATTCCAAACCTGATTGAAATCCAGCAAAAATCGTATGAGTGGTTTTTGGAAGAGGGACTTCGCGAGATGTTTCAGGATATCTCTCCGATTCAGGATTTTACAGGTAACCTAGTACTGGAGTTTATTGACTATAGCTTAGGTGAGCCTAAGTATTCGGTTGATGAATCCAAAGAACGCGACGTAACCTATGCGGCGCCGTTAAGAGTCAAAGTCCGTTTGATTAATAAGGAAACCGGAGAGGTCAAAGAACAAGAAGTGTTCATGGGGGATTTCCCTATTATGACTGACACGGGAACGTTCATTATTAACGGTGCGGAGCGTGTAATCGTCTCCCAGCTCGTTCGTTCGCCCAGTGTTTATTATAGCACGAAAGTGGATAAAAACGGCAAAAAAACTTACACTGCAACCGTCATTCCGAACCGTGGAGCATGGTTGGAACTTGAGACTGATGCGAAAGATATCATCTATGTTCGTATTGATCGCACGCGTAAAATTCCGGTAACTGTCCTGCTTCGTTCTTTGGGTTTTGGTACAGATGCTGAGATTTTGGATTTGCTGGGTGATAATGAATACATCCGTAATACGCTCGATAAAGATAACACCGATTCTACGGAAAAGGCGTTAATCGAAATCTATGAGCGTCTTCGTCCGGGTGAACCTCCTACACTTGATAATGCAAGAAGTTTGATCGTTGCTCGTTTCTTTGATCCGAAGCGTTACGATTTGGCTAATGTAGGACGTTACAAAATTAACAAAAAACTTCACATCAAAAATAGATTATTTAATCAACGTTTGGCTGAAACTTTGGTGGACTCTGAAACTGGAGAAATCATTGCAGAAGCTGGACAATTGCTTGATCGTCGCGTATTGGACGAAATCCTTCCTTTTATTGAAAAAGGAGCAGGATATAAAGAGTTTACGATTCCTAAAGGTGTAACGGGTGCTGATACAATTCCTGTTCAGTGCATTAACGTGTACTCACCAAATGAAGAGGGCAAGGTCGTAAAAGTTATTTCTAACGGTGTTATTGATAAAACTGTCAAAAACATTACGCCTGCCGACATTATTTCATCCATTAACTATTTCATCAATTTGCTGCACGGTATCGGGAACACGGACGATATTGACCATCTAGGTAACCGTAGACTTCGTTCTGTTGGTGAATTGCTGCAAAATCAATTCCGTATTGGTCTTTCCCGTATGGAACGGGTTGTTCGTGAGCGTATGTCGATTCAAGACGCGAATGTCATTACACCACAAGCATTGATCAACATTCGTCCTGTTATCGCATCGATCAAAGAGTTCTTTGGCAGCTCACAGCTTTCTCAGTTTATGGACCAAACGAATCCGCTTGCTGAATTGACGCACAAAAGACGTCTGTCTGCACTCGGACCCGGCGGTTTGACGAGAGAGCGTGCAGGTATGGAAGTTCGTGACGTACATCACTCTCACTATGGCCGTATGTGTCCAATTGAGACGCCAGAGGGACCGAACATTGGTTTGATCAACTCCTTGTCTACGTTTGCCCGTATTAATGAGTATGGCTTCATTGAAGCTCCTTATCGTTGGGTGGATCCGAAGACGGGTCTTGTAACCGACCAAATCGCGTACCTGACAGCGGACGAAGAGGATAACTACGTTATCGCTCAAGCGAATGCGCAATTGACGGAAGATAATAAATTCGTTGAAGATGCAATTATCGTCCGTTATAAGGATGACAACTTAACACTTCCGGTTGAACGTGTCGATTACATGGACGTTTCTCCGAAGCAAGTTGTTTCCGTGGCAACGGCGTTAATTCCATTCCTTGAAAATGATGACTCCAACCGTGCGCTTATGGGTTCGAACATGCAGCGTCAAGCGGTTCCGCTTTTGATCCCGAAAGCACCTCTTGTAGGAACAGGTATGGAGCATAAGGTCGCTAAAGACTCAGGAGTATGTATTGTCTCCAAATTCGATGGAATTATTGAGAAAGCTGCTGCGAATGAAATTTGGCTGCGTCGCCAAGAAATGGTCGATGGTAAGCTGGTCAGTGGCAACATCGTCAAATATAAGCTCCACAAATTCATGCGTTCTAACCAAGGTACGTGCATCAATCAACGTCCGATTGTGAAAAAAGGCCAATTGGTTAAAACGGGCGATATATTGGCAGATGGACCGTCTACAGAGCAAGGTGAATTGGCACTTGGACGTAACGTTGTCGTTGCCTTTATGACTTGGGAAGGTTACAACTATGAAGATGCGATCTTGTTAAGCCAAAAGCTTGTGAAAGAAGATGTGTACACGTCCATTCACATTGAGGAATACGAGTCTGAAGCACGTGATACGAAGCTGGGACCTGAAGAAATTACGCGCGATATTCCGAACGTTGGGGAAGATGCACTCAAAAATCTTGACGAGCGCGGTATCATCCGTGTCGGTGCCGAAATCGGCGCAGGCGATATCCTAGTTGGTAAAGTAACACCTAAAGGTGTGACTGAACTGACTGCAGAAGAAAGATTGCTGCATGCGATCTTCGGTGAGAAGGCGCGTGAGGTTCGAGATACATCCCTTCGCGTACCGCATGGTACTGATGGTATTGTCGTAGACGTTAAAGTATTTACCCGCGAGAACGGCGATGAGCTGCCTCCAGGTGTGAACCAACTCGTTCGTGTCTATATCGCTCAAAAGCGGAAAATTTCCGAGGGCGATAAAATGGCTGGACGTCATGGTAACAAAGGGGTAGTAGCACGTATTCTCCCAGAAGAAGATATGCCTTTCCTTCCTGATGGCACACCTGTTGAAGTTGTATTGAATCCACTAGGGGTTCCTTCGCGGATGAACATCGGTCAAGTGCTTGAAGTTCACTTAGGTATGGCTTCCAAGTACCTGGGTATCCATGCTGCAACACCAGTATTCGATGGAGCGCGTGAGTATGATGTGTTCGATGCGATGGAAGAAGCCGGCATGCAGCGCAGTGGTAAAACGATTCTGTACGATGGTCGTACAGGGGAATCGTTTGAACGTGAAGTTACAGTTGGCGTCATGTACATGATTAAACTGGCGCACATGGTTGATGATAAAATCCATGCCCGTTCCACAGGACCTTATTCCCTTGTTACTCAGCAGCCGCTGGGTGGTAAAGCGCAGTTTGGTGGACAACGTTTCGGGGAGATGGAGGTATGGGCACTTGAGGCTTATGGAGCTGCCTATACATTGCAAGAAATTCTTACTGTTAAGTCCGATGACGTTGTGGGCCGTGTGAAAACATACGAGTCTATCGTTAAAGGCGAGAATGTTCCAGAACCAGGTGTTCCGGAATCTTTCAAAGTTTTGATCAAAGAGCTTCAAAGTCTAGGTATGGACGTCAAAATCCTTTCCGGTGATGAAGAAGAGATCGAAATGAGAGAAGCCGATGATGATGACGAAGTCACTAGCGATAAATTAAACTTAAATTTAGAGGGCTCTGAACTAGGAGTCAACGAATAATAACACCACAATAGATCGAGAACGATTCACTGCATAGTGGGTTTAAATTCTTAAAGGAGGGTTGCTCCTTGATGGACGTTAACAACTTCGAGTTTATGAAAATCGGCTTGGCATCACCCGATAAAATTCGCTCTTGGTCCCGTGGGGAAGTAAAGAAGCCGGAAACGATTAACTACAGAACCTTAAAGCCTGAGAAAGAAGGTCTTTTCTGCGAAAAGATCTTCGGACCAACGAAAGATTGGGAGTGTCATTGCGGTAAATACAAACGCGTTCGTTATAAAGGCGTCGTTTGTGACCGTTGTGGCGTTGAGGTAACGCGTCAGAAAGTACGTCGTGAACGTATGGGGCATATTGAGCTTGCTGCTCCTGTTTCTCACATTTGGTACTTCAAAGGCATTCCAAGCCGCATGGGGCTCGCGTTAGATATGTCTCCAAGATCTTTGGAGGAAATAATTTACTTCGCTTCCTATGTGGTAACAGATCCAGGAGATACGCCTTTGGAGAAGAAGCAGCTGCTTTCCGAGAAAGAATACCGCAGCTATCGCGAGAAGTACGGTTATGCTTTCCAAGCGGGTATGGGTGCTGAGGCAGTTAAGAAATTGCTGATCGACATCGATATCGAACGTGAAGTGGATACGCTCAAAGAAGAACTCAAAACAGCGCAAGGCCAACGCCGTAATCGTGCGATCAAGCGTTTGGAAGTTATGGAAGCTTTCCGTAATTCGAAGAATTTACCGGGTTGGATGATTTTGGATGTACTTCCTGTCATCCCGCCAGAGCTTCGTCCAATGGTACAGCTCGATGGTGGTCGCTTTGCGACATCTGACTTGAATGATTTATATCGCCGTGTTATCAACCGTAATAATCGTTTGAAAAGATTGCTCGACCTAGGCGCACCGGATATCATTGTTCAAAATGAGAAACGTATGCTGCAGGAAGCGGTTGATGCTCTAATTGATAACGGCCGTCGCGGGCGACCGGTAACAGGTCCTGGTAACCGCCCTTTGAAATCCCTCAGCCATATGTTGAAAGGTAAACAAGGTCGTTTCCGTCAAAACTTGCTCGGTAAGCGTGTTGATTACTCAGGTCGTTCCGTTATCGTCGTAGGACCTAACCTGAAGATGTACCAATGTGGTCTTCCGAAGGAAATGGCACTTGAGTTGTTCAAGCCTTTCGTTATGAAAGAGCTTGTGAATAAAGGTTTGGCTCACAACATCAAAAGTGCAAAACGTAAAGTTGAGCGCGTAAGTCCGGATGTTTGGGATGTACTAGAAGAAGTCATTAAGGAGCACCCGGTTCTTCTGAACCGTGCCCCTACGCTGCACAGACTTGGTATTCAAGCTTTTGAACCGATTCTGGTAGAAGGCCGCGCTATTAAACTTCATCCGCTCGTTTGTACAGCATACAACGCTGACTTTGACGGTGACCAAATGGCGGTTCACGTACCATTGTCTTCTGAAGCTCAAGCGGAAGCTCGCTTGCTCATGCTGGCATCAGGCAACATTTTGAATCCGAAGGACGGTAAGCCGGTTGTTACACCTTCACAGGATATGGTTCTGGGAAGTTTCTACTTAACAACGGATAACAAATTTGCTAAAGGTGCCGGTTCTATTATTAGAACAGTCCATGAAGCAGTTTCTTCCTACCAATCGGGAAAAATGGCCCTGCACGCTCGGGTTGCTATTCCTGCAAGAGCATTGAATAAAGTTAGTTTCACTGAGAAACAGCAAAACGCAATTTTGATCACGACGATCGGTAAAATCATTATGAATGAGATCTTCCCTAGTGATTTCCCATTCATTAATGAACCAACCAAAACGAACTTGCTGAATGGGATTCCAGATGCTCACTTTGTTTTCGAAAAAGGTGCAGATCTCAGAGCAATCATGCTTGATCGTGCAGAGAATAAAGCGGTAGGTAAAGAATATCTCGGCTCTATCATTGCTGAGTGTTTCCGTAAATACCATACAACTCAAACGTCGATGATTCTTGATAAAATTAAAGAACTTGGATTCACGTACTCAACAAAAGCGGGTATTACTGTAGCAGTCTCAGACGTTATTGTTCCTACTGAAAAAGAAGGAATCCTCAAAGACTGTGAAGAGAAAGTACGCGTAGTTACGAACCAATATCGTCGTGGTTTGATTACGGATGAAGAGCGTTATGACCGCGTTATTGCGATCTGGAGTAAAGCAAAGGATGAAATCACCGATATTCTGATGAAATCCCTAGATAAGTACAACTCCATTAGTATGATGGTTGAATCCAAAGCACGGGGTAATAAATCACAGATTACACAACTTGGCGGTATGCGTGGTTTGATGGCGAATCCATCCGGTAAAATTATGGAGTTGCCTATTAAATCAAACTTCCGTGAAGGTTTAACCATCTTGGAATACTTTATTTCCACGCACGGAGCGCGTAAAGGTCTTGCCGATACGGCGCTACGTACGGCTGACTCCGGTTACCTGACACGTCGTCTCGTTGACGTAGCACAAGATGTAATTGTTCGCGAAGATGATTGTGGAACAGATAAAGGCTTCATGGTTAGCAAAATTCAAGATGGTAAAGAGGTTATTGAAGATCTCTATGACCGTATTGAGGGACGTTATGCTTATGAAACCCTTCGTCATCCAAAAACAGGTGAGGTTATTGTTCAGCGCAATGAACTTATCGAATCGGGTATTGCAGATACAATTATTGAAGCAGGCATCGAGAGACTTCAAATTCGTTCAGTTCTTAGCTGCCGCACCAATCATGGTGTTTGTAAAAAATGTTATGGTCGTAACTTAGCTACTGGTCAATTTGTGGAGGTGGGTGAGGCAGTAGGTATTATTGCCGCTCAATCCATTGGTGAGCCAGGAACACAGTTAACGATGCGTACGTTCCATACCGGTGGTGTTGCCGGTGATGATATTACGCAAGGTTTGCCGCGTATTCAAGAGCTCTTCGAGGCTCGGAATCCGAAAGGGCAAGCGATCATTTCTGAAATTGATGGTACCGTGAAAGAAATCCGTGAAGCGAAGGACCGTCGTGAAATCGAAGTCCAAGGGGAAGCGGAATCCAAGGTTTATGCGGTTCCTTATGGATCACGTGTCCGTGTCTCACTGAATCAACAAGTCGAGGCTGGAGATGAGCTGACAGACGGGTCTATCGATCCGAAAGAAATGCTCCGCATCAAAGGTATCCGCGGCGTGCAGAACTACATTCTGCAAGAAGTTCAACGCGTATATCGTAACCAAGGGGTAGAAATTAACGATAAACATATTGAAGTTATGGTTCGTCAAATGTTACGGAAAATCCGTATCGTAGATGCTGGAGATACAACGCTTCTTCCAGGTTCCTTCGTAGACATTCATGAATATGAAGCTGCCAACAAAGTTGCCTTGTTCGCTGGTAATGAGCCTGCTGTTGCAAGACCTATCTTGCTCGGTATCACAAAAGCGTCCCTTGAGACAGATTCCTTCTTATCCGCAGCTTCTTTCCAAGAAACGACTCGTGTCTTGACAGATGCAGCGATTAAAGGCAAGGTTGACCAATTGCTTGGTCTTAAGGAGAACGTTATTATCGGTAAACTCATTCCTGCTGGTACAGGTATGCCTCGTTATCGGAACATTCGTATTACGAATCCTAACGAAGTGCTTGTAAAAGATGAGGATCTAGAAAAAGAAACTGTAGCTGTCGAATAATTTCCATATATAATCAAGAGGGATAGCCACTTTTTAATGAAGTGAGCTGTCCCTTTTGGTTTTAACGACGAATCTATTAGAATGATAATAAAGGTAGAAGTTATTTCTTGACACTCGAAGTTCAAAGTGCTAATATATCGTAGTGTGCCTAAGTTGATATTCTTTCCTTTCTTTGAAGGGGGTGCCTTATGTCTTATGATAAAGTCAAACAGGCGAAGAATATAAGTGTAGGTACAAAGAAAGTTACAAAAACAGTCGAACAAGGCAAGGCTATCGAAGTTTTTGTTTCCAAAGATGCAGATCCGCGATTGACGATAAATCTGGTAACTCTCTGTTCTCAAAAGGGTATACCTGTAACCTACGTAGATTCTATGAAGATGCTAGGTAAAGCATGTGGAATTGAAGTTGGAGCTGCGGTAGCAGCTGTTGTAAATGAATAAACGCTAAAGACGTTTTTGTTAGTGGGTATAACATGCGTGAGTTTCTTAGAACTTTTGCAAATATCCATGGCAAAGACTTTCTATTTGCTCATTTATGACTCGCCTGGATCTGTGGGCTTGCAAGAAGCACATCATGTTATGAATGTAGGGAGGAGGTGGCGATATGCCAACAATTAACCAACTAGTACGTAAAGGTCGTCAAGCGAAGGTGGATAAGTCTAAATCACCAGCTTTGCAAAAAGGTTTTAACGCTTTGAAAAGAGAAGCAACGGATTTGAGTGCACCTCAAAAACGTGGTGTCTGCACGCGTGTAGGTACTATGACTCCTAAGAAGCCTAACTCCGCACTTCGTAAATATGCACGTGTTCGTTTGACGAACCGCGTAGAGGTGACAGCTTACATTCCAGGTATCGGTCACAACCTGCAAGAACACAGCGTTGTATTGATCCGTGGAGGTAGAATTAAAGATCTTCCAGGGGTACGTTATCACATCGTGCGTGGAGCGCTGGATACTTCCGGAGTTAACAACCGTAAGCAATCCCGTTCCAAATACGGTACAAAACGTCCGAAAGTTAAAAAATAAGAGATAATAATCAGGGATGATTCTTATAAGAAAGGGGGATAACTATGCCTCGTAAAGGTCCAGTTACTCGCAGAGACGTATTGCCAGATCCAATTTATAATAGCAAACTTGTTACTCGTCTAATCAATCGTATTATGATTGATGGGAAAAGAGGGGTAGCACAGTCCATTCTATACAACGCTTTTAACCTCGTGAAAGATCGTACAGGTAAAGAGCCGATGGAAGTGTTCGAACAAGCAATCAAAAACATTATGCCAGTACTTGAAGTTAAAGCTCGCCGCGTAGGTGGAGCAAACTATCAAGTTCCAATCGAAGTAAAACCAGAGCGTCGTACGACACTTGGTTTGCGTTGGTTGGTCAACTACTCCCGTCTTCGCGGTGAGAAGACGATGGAAGAAAGATTGGCTTATGAAATTATTGATGCTAGCAACAGCACAGGTTCTTCCGTTAAGAAACGTGAAGATACACACAAAATGGCTGAAGCTAATAAAGCATTCGCTCACTATCGTTGGTAGAATACTATAACAATTAAGAAAGGAGACATAACGACCTATGGCTAGAGAGTTCTCCTTAAAAAACACACGTAATATCGGGATCATGGCTCATATCGATGCTGGTAAAACGACAACAACAGAGCGCATTCTGTACTACACAGGTAAAGTTCACAAAATCGGAGAAGTGCACGAAGGTGCAGCTACGATGGACTGGATGGAGCAAGAGCAAGAGCGCGGAATTACGATTACTTCCGCCGCTACAACTGCGCAATGGGAAGGTCACCGCATCAATATCATTGATACCCCGGGGCACGTTGACTTTACCGTTGAGGTAGAGCGTTCCCTTCGTGTGTTAGATGGAGCAGTTGGTGTATTTAGTGCGAAAGAGGGCGTTGAGCCTCAATCGGAAACAGTTTGGAGACAAGCTGATAAATACAACGTTCCGCGTATTGCTTATGTAAACAAAATGGATATCATCGGTGCAGATTTCTTGCAAGTTGTTGAATCTATGCGTCAAAAACTTGGTGCAAATGCAGTTGCTATTCAACTTCCGATCGGTGCTGAGAATGAGTTCAAAGGCATCATTGACTTGGTTGAAGAAGTTGCTTATATGTACAAAGACGATCTCGGTAAGGATATCGAGAAAATCGAAATCCCTGCTGAGTTCAAAGATAAAGTCGCAGAACTTCGTTTGGAGCTTGTAGAGAAAGTTGCTGAGCTTGATGAAGAGCTTACAATGAAATATCTTGAAGGCGAAGAAATTACTGTTGACGAAATCAAAGCAGCTCTGCGCAAAGGTGTCTGTGAAGTGAAAATCTTCCCAGTTATCGTAGGGTCTTCTTACAGAAACAAAGGTGTTCAATTGATGTTGGATGCAGTTATTAGTTACCTGCCATCCCCTCTTGATGTACCTGACATTAAAGGTGTACTTGACGATGGTACTGAAGTGGTTCGTAAGTCTGCTGACGATCAACCTTTCTCAGCGCTTGCATTTAAAATCATGACAGATCCTTTCGTTGGTCGTCTTACGTTCTTCCGTGTTTACTCTGGTACCTTGAACTCCGGTTCCTATGTTGTTAACGCGACTAAAGGGAAACGTGAGCGTGTTGGTCGTATCCTGCAAATGCATGCGAACAGCCGTCAAGAAATCAGCATTGTATACGCTGGTGACATCGCCGCGGCCGTTGGATTGAAAGATACAACGACAGGTGATACGCTTTGTGATGAGAAAAACCCAGTTATTCTTGAGAAAATGGTCTTTCCTGAACCGGTTATCCAGCTTGCTGTTGAGCCGAAAACGAAAGCGGATCAAGATAAAATGGGTATCGCATTGCAAAAACTTGCTGAGGAAGATCCTACTTTCCGCGCTTCTACAGATGAAGAAACAGGACAAACGATCATTGCTGGTATGGGTGAACTTCACCTTGAGATCCTCGTTGACCGTATGCTTCGTGAGTTCAAAGTAGAAACCAATGTAGGTAAACCGCAAGTAGCATACCGTGAAACGTTCCGTGCAGCAGCTAAAGTTGAAGGTAAATTCGTTCGTCAATCTGGTGGTCGTGGTCAATACGGACATTGTTGGGTTGAGTTCGAACCTCAAGAAGCTGGTACAGGTTTCGTATTCGAAAGCAAGGTAGTCGGCGGAGCTATTCCTAGAGAATATATCGCACCTATTCAAGCTGGTATCGAAGAATCCATGAAGAACGGTGTAATCGCAGGATTCCCGCTCGTGGATATCAAAGCTACTGTAGTTGATGGATCTTACCATGATGTTGACTCCAATGAAATGGCGTTCAAAATCGCGGGTTCCATGGCACTTAAAGCAGCTAAAGAAAAATGTAAACCGGTTCTTCTTGAACCAATCATGAAGGTTGAAGTAACTGTACCAGAAGAGTACATGGGCGATGTTATGGGTGACCTTAACTCCCGTCGTGGACGTATTGAAGGTATGGATAACCGTCATGGAGCACAAATCATCCGTGCTAAGGTGCCTTTGTCTGAAATGTTTGGATACTCCACAACACTTCGTTCAAGAACACAAGGCCGTGGTGTTTACTCCATGGAACTTTCGCATTATGAAGAAGTACCTAAGTCCATTGCAGAAGAAATTATTGCAAAAGGCAAAGGCGCTTAATATAAAACTAATAGTCACTCTAAGGAGGAATCGTTTAAAATGGCAAAGGCTAAATTTGAACGTAACAAACCGCATGTTAACATTGGTACTATCGGTCACGTCGATCATGGTAAAACAACTTTAACAGCTGCAATCACTACAGTATTGTCCAAAAGATATGGTGGAGCTGCAGTAGCATTCGACCAAATCGATAAAGCACCAGAAGAGCGCGAGCGCGGTATTACAATCTCCACAGCTCACGTTGAGTACGAAACACCTAACCGTCACTACGCACACGTTGACTGCCCTGGACATGCTGACTATGTTAAAAACATGATCACTGGTGCTGCTCAAATGGACGGAGCGATTCTGGTTGTATCCGCAGCTGACGGCCCTATGCCGCAAACTCGCGAGCACATCCTGCTTTCCCGTCAAGTTGGCGTACCTTACATCGTAGTATTCCTTAACAAATGTGATATGGTTGAAGACGAAGAGTTGCTTGAACTAGTTGAGATGGAAGTTCGCGACCTTCTTAACGAGTATGAATTCCCAGGCGATGATACTCCAATCATTCGCGGTGCAGCTCGTGAAGCTCTTCAAAACCCAGATGGTCCTTGGGCTGATAAAATCATCGAGTTGTTCGAGCAAGTTGATACTTATATCCCAACTCCAGAGCGTCAAACTGACAAGCCTTTCCTTATGCCAGTTGAGGATGTATTCTCAATCACTGGTCGTGGAACAGTTGCAACTGGTCGTGTTGAGCGTGGTACTGTTAAAGTACAAGAAGAAGTTGAAATCGTTGGTATCGCTGAAGAAACTCGTAAATGCATCGTAACTGGTGTAGAGATGTTCCGTAAATTGCTTGATTCCGCTCAAGCTGGTGACAACATTGGAGCATTGCTTCGTGGTGTAGACCGTAAAGATATCGAGCGCGGACAAGTTCTTGCGAAACCGGGTTCAGTTAAACCACACACGAACTTCACTGCTCAAATCTACGTTTTGACTAAAGAAGAGGGTGGCCGTCATAAGCCTTTCTTCACTGGTTACCGCCCACAGTTCTACTTCCGTACAACTGATGTAACGGGTATCATCTCCCTTCCAGAAGGTACTGAGATGGTTATGCCAGGTGATAACATCACAGTTACAGTTGAACTGATCAACCCAATCGCAATCGAAGAAGGAACACGCTTCGCGATTCGTGAAGGCGGACGTACAGTTGGTGCGGGCGCGGTTGCAACAATTCAAAAGTAATACTTATATATAGAAGAAACACTCATCGTTTAGGCGGTGAGTGTTTCTTTATGCATATGCCTAAAATATCACTTGCATTTAGTTTTCAAATTTTATATAATATAAAACGTTGGTCTGTGACGTTGCGATGATGCGAAAGGTTGCCGACACACCTGGCCCCTTTGCCATGGGGATGGTTGTTGGAGAATTTTCGCGGAGTATGTCCGATACTAAATTGGGCGATAGAAGGAGGGACTTATATGGCAAAGCAAAAAATTCGTATCCGTTTGAAAGCTTATGATCACAGAATTATTGATCAATCAGCTGAGAAAATCGTGGAAACTGCCAAGCGTTCCGGTGCAGGTGTATCCGGTCCGATTCCGCTTCCGACAGAGAAGCAAATCATCACGATTCTTCGTGCGGTACACAAGTACAAGGATTCGCGCGAGCAATTCGAAATGCGTACGCATAAGCGTCTAATCGATATTGTGAATCCAACACCACAAACAGTTGATGCTTTGATGCGTCTAGACTTACCGTCTGGCGTTGACATCGAGATCAAACTGTAAAACTACTATAGAATGAACGTTTAGGAAGGAAATGAGGTGTCAACGATGAAAGGTATCTTAGGAAAAAAACTTGGGATGACACAGTTGTTTACTCCGGAGGGTAATGTAGTTCCGGTAACTGTCATTCAAGCGGGACCATGTGTGGTACTGCAAAAGAAAGATGTGGATAACGACGGATATGAGTCAATCCAAATCGGTTTTGATGATGTTAAAGCTAGCAGAATCATTAAACCAGAGCTTGGCCATGCGAAAAAAGCAGGGGCAACGCCTAAGCGCTACGTTAAAGAAATTCGTGGCATTCAGTTGGGTGACTATGAAGTTGGTCAAGAACTGAAAGCAGATCTGTTTACAGAGGGCGAATTCGTTGATGTAACGGGTACTTCCAAAGGTAAAGGTTTCCAAGGTAATATCAAAAGACATAACCAATCCACAGGCCCGATGGCTCACGGATCACGTTATCACCGCGGACCAGGTTCCATGGGTTCCATTCAAGCAAACCGCGTTCCTAAAGGTAAGAAATTGCCAGGGCACATGGGTAACGAAACAGTAACTTTGCAAAACCTGCAAATCATTAAAGTAGATGCTGAGCGTAATGTATTGCTAGTTAAAGGCTCCATTCCGGGCCCTAAAAACAGCTACGTTAGCGTGAAGTCTGCTGTGAAAAAGTAAGAAAGGAGGAAGACAGATGCCAAAAGTAGCTTTATATAATGTAACAGGTGCTCAGGTAGGAGAAGTTGAACTGTCTGACGTTGTTTTCGGAATTGAGCCTCACGTTCACGCGATTCACGAAGCTGTTCTTTTGCAACAAGCAGCTGTGCGTCAAGGAACACACAAAACAAAAGGTCGTTCTGAAGTTCGCGGCGGTGGTCGTAAACCTTGGAAACAAAAAGGTACAGGTCGTGCGCGTCAAGGTAGTATTCGTGCTCCACAGTGGAAAGGCGGCGGTACCGTATTCGGACCAACACCTCGCAGCTATGGTTACAAATTACCAAGAAAAGTTCGTCGCTTAGCGATTAAGTCCGCATTGTCCTCGAAGCTTATCGATAACAATTTGATCGTATTGGATCAACTTCAATTGAATGCTCCTAAGACCAAAGACTTCGTAGCAATTTTGAACAACCTGAAAGTAGATCGTAAAGTATTGGTTGTAGGCGTTGCTAACGACTCTAACGTTGCTTTATCTGCTCGTAATATCCCAGGTGTGAAATTTGTTGCTGCTGATGGTGTTAATGTTCTGGATGTCATGCTTTATGACAAATTGATCATTACGCAAGAAGCTGTACAGAAAGTTGAGGAGGTGCTTGCACAATGAAAAACCCACGCGACATTATCAAGCGCCCGATCATCACTGAGCGTACAAGCGACCTAATGGCTAACAAAAAGTATGTTTTCGAAGTGGATCTTCGCGCTAACAAAACAGAAATTAAACAAGCTATTGAAGCTATTTTCAAAGTAAAAGTTACAAATGTAAACACACTGAGAATGCCAGCTAAGCCTAAACGTTATGGCAAACACTCCGGTTACACTTCCATCTGGAAGAAAGCTATTGTGTCCCTAAGCGCAGAAAGCAAAGAATTGGAATTCTTTGAATCGGTATAACCCATTTCTTAAAGTAAGGAGGAAATCAGAGTGCCAATTAAAAAATATAAACCAACCTCACCAGCTCGACGTGCGATGTCGGTTTCTACTTTTGAAGAAATCACTACATCAACACCAGAGAAATCATTGCTTGCTCCTCTGTTCAAGCATGCTGGTCGTAACAACCAAGGTAAAATTACGGTTCGTCACCATGGTGGTGGACACAAGCGTAAATACCGGATTATCGATTTCAAACGTACTAAAGATGGAATACCAGGACGCGTTGCTACAGTTGAGTACGATCCTAACCGTTCCGCGAACATCGCATTGATTCATTATGCTGATGGCGAGAAAAAATACATCATCGCCCCAAAAGGTCTTAAAGTGGACGATCGTATCGTATCCGGACCACAAGCAGATATCAAAGTAGGTAACGCTCTTCCATTGGAGAACATTCCAGTTGGTACAGTTATCCACAACATCGAGTTGAAGCCTGGTAAAGGTGCACAACTAGTGCGTGCAGCCGGTACGGAAGCTCAACTTCTTGGTAAAGAAGAAACTTACGTAACAATTCGCCTTTCATCTGGTGAAGTTCGTAAAGTCCTTAAAGTTTGCCGCGCAACAATCGGTTCTGTTGGTAACGAAGATCACGAACTCGTGAAAATCGGTAAAGCAGGACGTAATCGTTGGAAAGGCAATCGTCCACAAGTTCGAGGGGTTGTAATGAACCCGAATGATCACCCACACGGTGGTGGTGAAGGACGCGCACCAATCGGACGTAAATCACCAATGTCTCCATGGGGTAAACCGACGCTTGGTTTCAAAACTCGTAAAAAAGGTAAAGCATCCGATAAATACATTGTACGTCGCCGTACGAAGTAATCACGATAAAATGAATCGAATAAATGTTTCAATTTATCTAGGATATATGAATTCTCTTGAGGTTCAAGGAAGGGAGGAACACCCATGGGTCGCAGCTTAAAGAAAGGTCCATTTATTGATGGATACTTACTGAAAAAAGTAGAAGACTTGAACACTTCCAGCAAAAAACTGGTTATCAAAACGTGGTCCCGTCGTTCTACGATTTACCCGCAATTCGTTGGTCACACTTTCGGAGTGTATGATGGAAGAAAACACGTGCCTGTTTATGTTACGGAAGATATGGTTGGACATAAGCTTGGTGAATTTGCTCCAACACGTACTTACAAAGGTCACGACGACGATAAGAAAACAGGAAAACGTTAATTTCATTTTTAACCGAGAGGAGGTACTACCATGCAAGCTAAAGCAATATTGAACCACGCTCGGATTGCTCCTCGTAAAGCAAAGCTAGTTGTTGACTTGATTCGGGGAAAAGCGGTAGGTGAAGCGATTGCGATTCTGCGTCACACACCTAAAGCAGCTTCTCCAATTCTGGAGAAACTATTGAATTCCGCAATTGCCAATGCAGAGCATAACTATTCATTAGATCCTAATAAGCTAGTGGTTTCTGAAACGTTTGTTAACCAAGGACCGACAATGAAAAGGTTCCAACAACGTGCAATGGGCCGCGCTAGCGCGATCAAAAAACGTACCAGCCACATCACAATCGTGGTATCTGAAAAATAAGGAGGGATAACGTGTGGGTCAGAAAGTAAACCCGGTAGGCCTTAGAATTGGTATTATTCGTGATTGGGAGTCCAAATGGTTCGCAGAGAAAGATTTCGGAACTCTGTTGCTTGAAGACGTCAAAATCCGCGAATACTTAAAAAATAAACTTAAAGATTCTGCAGTTTCCCACATCGACATCGAGCGCGCGGCTAACCGTGTGAACGTTACGATTCATACTGCAAAACCAGGAATGGTTATTGGTAAAGGCGGAGCTGAAGTTGAAGTTATTCGCAACTACATCGCTGGCATGTCCAATAAAAAAGTTCACATCAACATTTCTGAAATTAAAAGCCCTGACCTTGATGCAATCCTAGTAGCAGAAGCAATTGCACTTCAATTGGAACGTCGTGTTTCTTTCCGTCGTGCGATGAAACAAGCTATGCAAAGAACAATGAGATCTGGTGCTAAAGGTATCAAAGTAGCAACTAGCGGACGTCTTGGCGGTGCTGAGATTGCTCGTACGGAAGGATATAGCGAAGGAACAGTTCCACTTCATACGCTTCGTGCGGATATCGACTATGGTACTGCTGAAGCAGCCACTACTTATGGCCGTATTGGCGTAAAAGTATGGATTTATCGTGGAGAAGTGCTTCCGACAGCTAAGAAAAAGGCTCAGCCGGAAGGAGGAAATTAAATCATGTTAGTACCTAAACGTGTAAAACACCGTAAAGAACACCGCGGTAACATGAAAGGTCGCGCTAAAGGCGGAACGGAAATTGCTTTTGGCGAATATGGTCTGCAAGCATTAGAACCGGCTTGGGTATCCAACCGTCAAATCGAAGCAGCTCGTATTGCCATGACACGTTATATCAAACGTGGCGGTAAAGTTTGGATTAAAATCTTCCCAGCTAAACCAGTTACACAAAAACCGCTTGAAGTTCGTATGGGTAGTGGTAAAGGTAACGTGGAGAAATGGGTTTCCGTAGTAAAACCGGGTAAAATTTTGTTTGAACTTGCTGGTGTAAGTGAAGAGGTCGCTCGTGAAGCGATGCGTCTTGCTGCTCACAAGCTTCCAATCAAAACGAAGTTCGTGAAAAGAGAAGAAGTAGGCGGTGAAGCAAATGAAGGGTAGTGAATTCCGGAACTTAACCACTGCTGAAATTGAGCAAAAAGTTAATGGTTTTAAAGAAGAACTCTTTAACCTCCGTTTTCAACTAGCTACTGGTCAATTGGACAATCCGACTCAAATTCGTGATTTACGTAAAGAGATCGCTCGTGCCAAGACTATTTTGCGTGAAAGAGAATTGGGGATTGGGTAACCAAATCTAGAAGGGAGGGTTCCTTAGATGGCTGAACGCAACGATCGTAAAGTGCAGGTCGGTAAAGTTGTCAGTGATAAAATGGATAAAACCATTGTTGTTGCTGTTGAAACTTACAAAAAACATGATCTCTATCACAAGAGAATCAAATATACGAAAAAGTTTAAAGCTCATGATGAAAACAACCAAGCTAAAATTGGTGACACTGTGAAAATCAGTGAAACTAGACCGTTATCCAAAGACAAGAGCTGGAGATTGGTTGAAATTATTGAAGTTGCAGTTGTTATCTAACAATCTAGACATGAACCCCGAAAGGAGGGAATACGATGATTCAACCATTTACTCGTTTGGCTGTCGCTGACAACTCAGGTGCTAAACAATTGATGTGTATCCGTGTTTTGGGTGGTACTGGTCGTCGCGTTGGTCACATTGGTGATTTGATCGTCTGTTCAGTAAAAGAAGCAACACCAGGTGGCGTTGTCAAAAAAGGTGACGTTGTTAAAGCAGTTATCGTTCGTACGAAGAGCGGCGCTCGTCGTAAAGACGGATCATATATCTCATTTGATGAGAATGCGGCTGTTATCGTGAAAGAAGATAAAAGTCCACGTGGTACACGTATCTTTGGACCAGTTGCACGCGAACTTCGTGACAGAGACTTCATGAAGATCGTATCCTTGGCTCCAGAAGTTATCTAAGAACAGTTACGATGTTTGTTTTCCTAACGGGAAACCTCAGGAGGTGTAGAAGCTAATGCCAAGATTAAAAAAGAGATTAGAATCTCATAACAATAAATTGCACGTGAAAAAGGACGATACGGTTTTTGTGATCACTGGTAAAGACAAAGGGAAGAAGGGCCGCGTAATCGCTGCTTATCCTCGTCAAAACCGTGTACTTGTAGAAGGTGTAAACATGGTTAAGAAACATGCGAAACCATCTCAACAAAACCCACAAGGCGGTATCTTGAATCAAGAAGCTGCAATCCACGTTTCTAACGTGATGCTGATTGATCCTAAGAGCGGCAAACCTACTCGCGTAGGATACAAAGTATTGGATAACGGAACGAAAGTTCGTATCGCGAAAAAATCCGGCGAAGTTATCGACTAATACAAACAAGCATGGAAAGGAGGCAAATGAGTCATGGCAGTAAGAATGAAAGATCGTTATTTGAACGAAATTACTCCAGCGTTAATTCAAAAGTTTAACTACACAACAGTGATGCAAGTTCCTAAAGTCGAGAAAATCGTTATCAACATGGGTGTTGGTGAGGCTGTATCGAACTCCAAAGTACTTGACACTGCAGTAGAAGATCTTCAAAAAATATCTGGTCAAAAACCAGTTGTAACAAAATCCAAAAAAGCTATCGCGGGTTTCAAACTCCGTGAAAATATGCCGATCGGCGTGAAAGTAACTCTTCGCGGCGAGCGCATGTATCATTTCTTGGATAAACTCTTCAACGTATCACTTCCACGTGTACGTGACTTCCGTGGTATTTCCAACAAGGCTTTTGACGGCCGTGGAAACTATACACTTGGTCTGAAAGAGCAACTCATTTTCCCAGAAATTGAGTATGACAAAGTTGATAAAGTTCGTGGTATGGATATTGTTATCGTTACAACGGCTAAGTCCGACGAGGAAGCTCGCGAGCTTTTAACACAACTCGGAGCGCCTTTCGTAAAATAGGTTACCAGTCGTACCTATCAGGAGGTGTTATATTAAGTGGCAAAAACTTCGATGAAAGTCAAACAGCAACGTACCCCGAAGTTTAAAGTGCAAGCATACACACGTTGTGAGCGCTGCGGACGTCCGCATTCAGTGCTTCGCAAGTTCAAAATTTGTCGGATTTGTTTCCGCGAATTAGCACACAAAGGTCAGATTCCAGGCGTGAAAAAAGCAAGCTGGTAATCACCCTATTTTCGGGAAGGAGGTTTACACAAATGGTCATGTCAGATCCAATTGCAGATATGCTAACTCGCATTCGTAATGCGAATATCGTACGTCATGAAACAGTTGAAATTCCTGCATCTAAAGTGAAAAGGGAAATCGCTGAAATCCTTAAAAAAGAAGGATTTATCCGTGACGCTGAATACGTAGAAGATAGCAAACAAGGTATCATTCGTTTGTTCCTGAAATACGGTTCAAACAATGAGCGTGTTATCTCCGGTTTGAAAAGAATTAGCAAACCAGGTCTACGCGTTTACACTAAATCACAAGAAATCCCTCGTGTACTGGGCGGATTAGGGATTGCCATCATCTCCACATCTAAAGGAGTTATGACGGATAAAGATGCTCGTCAATCCAAAGCTGGCGGAGAGGTTATCTGCTACGTTTGGTAATACAATTGTAATTGAATGGAGGTGCAAACATGTCTCGTATTGGTCGTAAGCCAATCACCATTCCAAGTGGTGTAAATGTAACACTAGACAATACTCAAATCACGGTTAAAGGCCCTAAAGGTTCTTTGTCCCGTGAACTTCATAAAGATATGAAAGTAAATGTTCTAGAAAACGAGATTTCCGTTGAGCGTCCTTCCGATAACAAGCTCCATCGTTCCCTGCATGGTACAACACGTAGTGTTGTTGCCAACATGGTAAGTGGCGTAACGGAAGGCTTCACGAAATCTTTGGATCTAGTAGGCGTAGGTTACCGTGCAAACAAAAGCGGAGACAAATTAGTTCTCAACGTGGGTTACTCCCATCCTGTTGAAATCAACCCTGAAAATGGTATCGAATTCGATGTTCCAACGAACACGAAGATTATCGTTAAAGGTATTGATAAAGAATTAGTTGGCGCTATGGCAGCTAAAGTTCGTTCCGTACGTGAGCCAGAACCGTATAAAGGTAAAGGTATCAAGTATGAAGGCGAGCGCATTCTTCGTAAAGAAGGTAAAGCTGGTAAGAAGAAGTAAGATCGATAGATCGCGGGTAATAGCTAAGAGTTTTCGCAAGAAAACTTGCTACGTAAGCATAAGCCTCGCATCATAAGATGATGAAAGGAGTGTAAGTATAGATGATTACTAAAGGCGATAAAAACAAAGCACGTTTGAAAAGACACCTTCGCGTTCGTAAGAAAATCGAAGGTACAACAGTTCGTCCGCGCTTAAACATTTTCCGTTCTTCCAAGCACATGTATGCTCAACTTATCGATGATACAACTGGTGTTACAATCGTTGCTGCATCGACACAAGATAAAGAGTTGAAAAGTGATATCGGTAACGGCGGTAACGTTGAAGCTGCTCGTAAAGTTGGCGCATTAATCGCTCAACGCGCGAAAGAAAAAGGTTTGGACAAAGTGGTATTTGACCGTGGTGGCTACCTTTATCATGGACGCGTTCAAGCATTAGCTGACGCAGCTCGTGAAGCTGGACTTGAATTCTAGGCAAAACATATATAAGGAGGTAAAAGACTTGCGTGTAGATCCTAATACTTTAGAGCTAACAGAAAAAGTTGTTAATATTAATCGCGTAGCTAAAGTAGTAAAAGGCGGACGTCGTTTCAGCTTCAGCGCACTTGTTGTCGTTGGCGATGGCAATGGCTGGGTTGGCGCAGGAATCGGTAAAGCTTCCGAAGTTCCTGATGCAATCCGCAAAGGTATTGAAGATGCGAAAAAGAACTTGATTCATGTTCCTATCGTAGGCACTTCGATTCCTCACCTCGTAACAGGTAAGTTTGGTGCAGGACGCGTTCTGTTAAAACCAGCTTCCCAAGGTACAGGAGTTATCGCAGGCGGACCAGTTCGTGCAGTTCTTGAACTTGCTGGTATCGGCGATATCTTAACAAAATCCCTGGGTTCATCGAACTCCATGAACATGGTTAACGCAACGCTTGAAGGCTTGAGCCGCTTGAAAAAAGCGGAAGAAGTTGCTAAGCTTCGCGGTAAAACTGTTCAAGAGCTATTAGGTTAGGAGGGGTAAACATGGCGAAACAATTACAAATTACCCTAAAACGCAGCCTGATTGGCCGTCCTGAAACGCAACGCGTTACTGTGAAAACACTTGGTCTGCGCAAGCTGCACCAAACTGTTCTTCATCAAGATAATGCTGCAATCAGAGGCATGGTTAATCAAGTGAGCCATTTGGTAGAAGTTAAAGAAATCGAAGCATAGTGCAAGATATTAAGATCTAGAGGAGGTGTGCAACGATGAAGTTACATGAGCTAAGTTCTGCTACTGGTTCTCGTCACACTCGTAAACGTGTTGGCCGTGGTACAAGTAGCGGCATGGGTAAAACATCAACTCGCGGACATAAAGGTCAAAACGCACGTTCCGGTGGAGGCGTTCGTCCTGGTTTCGAGGGTGGACAAAACCCGTTATACCGTCGTTTACCTAAACGTGGTTTCACGAACCGTTTCCGTACGGAGTATGCAATCGTGAATCTTGAAGATTTGAACAATTTCGCAGCTGGTACAGAAGTTACTCCGCAAGTTTTAATGGAGAATGGTATTGTTAAGGCTCCTAAAGATGGTATCAAGATTTTAGGAAACGGTGAAATCACAGTAAAATTAACCGTTAAAGCGAATAAGTTCTCTCAATCAGCGATTGAGAAAATCCAAGCTGCCGGCGGTCAAACCGAGGTGATTTAATGTTTAATACCATAGCCAACATCTTCAAGGTAGAAGATTTACGCAGAAGAATTTTATTTACGCTCATCTTGCTTATCGTCTACCGCTTAGGTGCCTTCATTCCGGTGCCTAACATTAATACAGATGTTCTGAAACTTCAAGACCAAGCGAATCAGAGCGATGTCTTTGGTTTGCTTAACACGTTTTCCGGCGGTGCGCTATTCCAGTTCTCCATCTTCGCGATGGGAATTATGCCTTACATCACAGCTTCTATCATCGTTCAGCTTTTGTCCATGGATGTAGTCCCGCGCTTTGCGCAATGGGCAAAAGAAGGTGATGTCGGAAGAAAGAAGATGACACAAGTTACTCGATACGGTACGATTGTTCTTGGTGTGATTCAAGCCTTTGGTCTTTCAATTGGGTTTAACCGCCTTTATAGCGGACTCGTGATTGATGCAGGTTTCACAACTTTTGCTTTAATCGCTATCGTACTGACTGCTGGTACAGCTTTCTTGATGTGGCTCGGTGAGCAAATCACGGAATATGGGATTGGCAACGGTATTTCCATTATCATCTTTGCAGGTATCGTCGCGGCGATTCCTACAAGCATTCAGCAAATCTACAAATCACTGTTTGCGACCGAAGGAGCTTTGTTCCTGAATATCGTGAAACTTATCATTATTGCTTTAGTTGTTATACTGATTATTGCCGGCGTCATATTTGTTCAACAAGGTGTTCGTAAGATACCTGTACAATATGCCAAACGCGTAGTTGGTCGTAAAATGTATGGTGGTCAAACCACTCACATTCCTCTTAAAGTGAATGCGGCTGGCGTTATCCCTGTAATCTTTGCACTATCGTTATTGATGTTTCCTCCTACCATTGCAAGTTACTGGAGAGGGAATGTAGTTGCAGAATGGATTATTAACAATTTAAGTATTAACCAAACTGCACCATTAGCGATTGTACTATACGTACTGCTGATTATTGGATTCACATACTTTTATACCTTCGTTCAAATTAATCCAGTTCAAATGGCTGATCAGATGAAGAAAAATGGCGGGTACATACCGGGGATTAGACCTGGTAAAACAACTTCTGTTTATCTGACTCGCGTAATGACTAGAATTACTCTTTCTGGAGCTCTGTTTCTTTCAGCAATCTCGATTCTTCCAATGTTATTTGGCGGACTTGCAGGTTTGCCTAGTTCGGTTCGGATTGGTGGTACATCTTTACTTATCGTAGTAGGCGTTGGTCTTGAGACGATGAAACAGATCGAGAGCCAATTGATTAAGCGGCATTACAAAGGTTTCATCAATAAATAGCTAATAGGTTCTGATGGGGCAAGTTCTGCGACATCGGCACCTATTGTGCTGTTCGTAATGCCGAGTGCGATGGGAGGTTTTAAAGTTGAACGTAATTTTTATGGGGCCTCCTGGTGCAGGCAAAGGTACGCAGGCTGAAAAGATCGTAAGTGAATTTCAAATTCCTCATATTTCAACTGGAGATGCATTTCGCTTGGCGATGAGTCAAGGGACACCACTTGGTGTTGAAGCCAAAGGCTATGTGGATAAGGGACTTCTTGTTCCTGATGAAATCACGAACGGTATTGTGAGAGAGCGACTTGCTCAACCTGACTGCGATAAAGGATTTTTGCTTGACGGGTTCCCGAGAACTGTAGCTCAAGCAGATGCATTAGCTGAAATCGTTGATTCCCTGGGCAAGAAGATTGATGTAGTAATCAATCTTTCCGTTGATCGCAGTTTCTTGCTTGCTCGACTAACCGGCCGAAGAATTTGTAAATCCTGTGGTGCTACGTATCATGTAATCTTCAACCCACCAAAGCAAGAAGGCGTATGCGATAAGTGTTCAGGTGAGTTGTACCAACGATCTGATGATACGGAAGAGAAGGTCGGAACGCGTTTGGATGAATACATCAATAAAACGGCTCCGCTGCTGGATTACTACCAAAAGAGGGAATTATTGCGTGAGGTTAACGGGGAACAAGACATTCATGCGGTAACCGAACAAATTAGCTCACTGCTACGAGGTCTAGCGTAATGATCATTTGTAAGTCCGAGGTTGAACTGGACCTAATGCGAGAAGCTGGTCGTATCGTAGCCGAAACGCACCGCTTATTGGCAAGGGCGATTCGTCCGAACATTACAACGAAAGAACTTGATCAGATCGCAGAGGAATTCATTCGCAGTCAGGGAGCGATTCCATCTTTCAAAGGCTATAACGGTTTTCCTGGAAGCATATGTGCTTCAGTCAACGAAGAATTAGTTCATGGTATTCCTGGTCCAAGAAAGCTGGCTGAGGGCGATATTATCAGTATAGATATTGGTGCTCAGTATAAAGGTTATCATGGAGATTCTGCTTGGACTTATCCTGTCGGTGAAATTTCTGAAACGGCCAAACGTTTGTTAGCCGTGACAGAACAATCACTGTATCGAGGCATAGCAGAAGCTAAACCGGATGCTAGACTCTACACGTTGTCGCATGCAATCCAAACTTGTATTGAAGACGCAGGCTTCTCCGTGGTTATAGAGTATGTCGGTCACGGTATCGGAACGGATCTTCACGAAGAACCGCAAATTCCGAATTACGGTGTGCCTGACAAAGGTCCTCGTCTCAAACCAGGCATGGTCCTAGCCATTGAACCCATGGTGGTCGTTGGCGAAAGATTTGTCCAAACACTCGAAGACGATTGGACAGTAGTCACTGCGGATCGTACGCTGTGTGCTCATTTTGAACATACGATTGCAATAACGGCTGCCGGTTATGAAATATTAACTTTGCCTAGATCGTAGGTGATATGAGTGGATAGTTTGATTCCGAAGGTGGGTCAAATCGTAAAGGTGCTTCGCGGTAGAGATCCCGGAGAATATGCGGTCGTGATTGGTATTGTCGATCATCGCTTTGTCTGGCTTGCAGACGGTGATAATCGCAAGTTCGATCAGCCGAAGAAGAAGAACCTGAATCATCTTCAATTACAAGAAACGATTAGCAGTGAAGTGGAGTCAAGCATTAGGGAAACAGGTCGTGTTACTAATGGAAAGTTGCGCTTCGCAATTGCCAAATTCGTTGAACTTATGCAAGATGAAGCACAAGAGAAAGGAGAATGACTGTGGCCAAAGAAGATGTAATTGAAGTAGAAGGTACAGTGATTGAACCTCTTCCGAATGCAATGTTTAAGGTTGAATTGGAAAATGGTCATAAAATCCTAGCCCATGTATCCGGTAAAATCAGAATGCACTTTATCCGCATTTTGCCTGGAGATAAGGTTACCGTAGAATTATCGCCTTATGATTTAACGAGAGGCCGTATAACCTACCGTTTTAAATAAATGTTCGGCTTACATGTAAGTTACTCTCTCAAGGCGTATGCTTACGAAGCAAGTTTTCTAACGAAAACGCAACATGGTGCTTACGATGCAAGATTTCTTGAAGAAATCTTTAAGGAGGGCTTAAAATGAAGGTAAGACCATCGGTTAAACCGATTTGCGAGAAATGTAAAGTTATTCGCCGTAAAGGTAATGTAATGGTAATTTGTGAAAATCCAAAGCATAAACAAAAACAAGGTTAAAAGGAGGTGCAATCTGTAGATGGCACGTTTAGCTGGAGTTGACTTACCTCGTGACAAACGAGTAGTAATCGCGTTGACTTACATTTTCGGTATCGGCACTACAACTGCTCAGAAAATCATCGCTTCCACAGGTATCGACGCTAGTACTCGCGTTCGCGACTTGACAGAAGATGAAGTGAGCAAGATCCGTGATGTAATTGACAAAACCCTTAAAGTAGAAGGCGATCTTCGCCGTGAAATTTCCCTAAACATCAAACGTCTAATCGAAATCGGATCCTACCGTGGTCTTCGTCACCGCCGTGGTCTTCCTGTTCGTGGACAACGTACTAAAACAAATGCTCGTACACGTAAAGGTCCTCGTCGTACGGTAGCTAATAAGAAGAAATAATAAAGGGGGTTAGACCTAATGGCAAAACCTAAAAAAGTAGTCCGTACGAAACGTCGTGACCGTAAAAATATTGAGACCGGAGTAGCACACATCCGTTCAACGTTTAACAACACGATCGTAACGATCACGGATCCTCATGGTAACGCAATTTCCTGGGCAAGTTCAGGAAACCTTGGATTCAAAGGTTCCCGTAAAAGCACACCATTTGCAGCGCAAATGGCAGCTGAAAAAGCAGCTAAAGCAGCTATGGAGCATGGCTTGAAAACTGTTGAAGTTATGGTTAAAGGACCAGGCGCTGGCCGCGAAGCAGCAATCCGCTCTTTGCAAGCAGCAGGTCTTGAAGTAAACCTGATTAAAGACGTGACTCCGGTTCCTCATAATGGCTGCCGTCCTCCAAAACGTCGTCGCGTATAATTCAGGATCACTTTGTAGTATAATTATTCCAAAATCGTGAATAATGGTTTGAAGGATAGGCATACTATGAAATTTTCAGGCGAAGTATCCAGAGGGAAACGACGTATTGAATGGAGGGTACATTTCATGATCGAAATCGAAAAGCCAAAAATAGAAACCGTAGCATTAAGTGAAGATGGCGCTTATGGTAGATTTATCATAGAGCCGTTGGAACGTGGCTATGGTACAACCTTAGGTAACTCACTACGTCGTATCTTACTGTCCTCTTTACCAGGGGCAGCTGTAACCTCTGTCCAAATCGATGGCGTTTTGCATGAGTTTTCAACGATTCCCGGCGTGCTTGAGGATGTAACGGAAATTATCCTCAATCTAAAAGGTCTCTCGTTGAAAATTCACTCCGACGAGGAGAAAGTGCTTGAAATTGATGCAGAAGGAGAAGGTAATATTACCGCGGCAGATATTCGTGGTGATAGTGATGTGGAGATTCTTAATCCGGATCTTCATATTGCTACCTTATCTCCCGATGCGCGTCTTCATATGAGGATTCATGCGGGCAGAGGTCGCGGTTACGTCCAATCGGACAAAAATAAGCATGAAGAACAGCCAATTGGTGTTATTCCAATTGATTCGATCTACACGCCTATTACTCGAGTAAACTACAGCATTGAGAATACTCGCGTCGGCCAAGTGACTAACTATGATAAGTTGACCCTCGAAGTGTGGACCGATGGAAGTATTCGACCAGAAGAAGCAGTGAGCTTGGGTGCCAAAATCTTAACAGAACATTTGCTCTTGTTCGTCGGTTTGACGGATGAAGCGAAGGATGCTGAGATTATGGTAGAGAAGGAAGAAGATAAGAAAGAGAAAGTTCTGGAGATGACAATCGAGGAACTTGATCTATCTGTTCGTTCTTACAACTGTCTCAAGCGTGCAGGGATTAACACCGTACAAGAGCTTATTACCAAAACAGAAGAAGACATGATGAAAGTTCGGAACTTAGGTCGCAAATCCCTTGAAGAAGTTCAAGAGAAACTCGAAGAGCTAGGTTTGGGTCTACGTACCGAGGAATAATCGTGTCAGAAGGAGGTTAATTCAATGAACTACAGGAAGTTGAACCGCGATTCCAGTAATCGTAAAGCATTATTCCGTGATCTGGTTACAGATCTGTTCATACATGAACGCATTCAAACTACAGAAGCAAAAGCAAAAGAAATTCGTTCCATCGCTGAGAAGTTAATCACTCTTGCGAAACGCGGAGATCTTCATGCACGCCGTCAGGTTGCTGCTTTTGTTCGTAGAGAAGCTGCAGATGAGAATCAAGATGCGATTCAAAAGCTGTTCTCTGAATTGGCTACTCGTTACTCCGAGCGTCCAGGTGGATACACACGTATCCTTAAACTGGGGCCACGCCGCGGTGACGCAGCACCAATGGTTTACCTAGAGCTAGTAGATCGCGCATAAAGACGGATGGGAAAGGGTGGACGGAATCACTAGATTCTGGTGAAGCCCTTTTTTTGCAGTCTTAGCCCGTTCTCTAGAAGTGAATTTAGCTAAGGCTAATCACTTAGATAGGAAGGATGACTCATGGAGGAACAAGCCTTGAGAAATCTACGTTTTACTATAAGCTATGATGGGACTGCATATTCAGGTTTTCAGATTCAGCCTAAAGCAGACACGATTCAACACCGTTTAGAACAGGCTGTTTTTATGTTAACGGGTGAGTCGGTGAAAGTTATCTCATCCGGGCGAACAGATGCTGGTGTACACGCGAAAGCACAAGTTATTAATTTCACCACGAATTCTAAGATACCAGTGGAACGTTGGTGTTTAGCTCTAAATGCTAGACTACCCAAGGATATCGTCGCACATACCGCGGAAGAAGTCCTTCTTTCCTTTCATTCTCGCAAAGCCGCGAAACGTAAGACTTACTGCTATACGATTCGCTCGGCGCGCTTCCCTGATGTCTTTCACCGCAACTTTGAATACCATCATCCTACGCATTTGAATGTGGAAGCCATGAGAGAGGCGCTCCCTTGCTTGCTAGGAGAGCATGATTTTACTTCGTTTTGTACGGTGAGAACGGATAAGGAAGTAAAGGTGAGAACTCTCTATGAGGTTCGTATGGAGATGGAAGCCGATGAGGTAATGGCGGCGGGAAAGGTTGCACGAATTCGTTTAATCGTGACGGGCAATGGCTTCCTTTACAACATGGTTAGGATTATTGCGGGAACGCTGATTCAGATCGGAGAAGGTAAGAGACCTAGCAGCGATATGCAGCGAATTCTTGAAGCTAGAGACCGAGGTCAGGCAGGTCCTACGGCCGAAGCTATGGGTTTAACGTTGTGGAAAGTTGACTATTAAAAAGCTCAAAACACTACTTGATTGTTCTCTTAGTTTCGTGTAAAATATAACTTGGCGTTTCGTGATCGGCTAACCCACAGCCCCTGATCACAAATTGCCATTAACCATCCATCGCTTATGTAAGTTAAACAACTATAATTATGTATTGAGATATATTTTTAGGAGGATTAAGCATGCGCACCACATATATGGCTAAGCCAAATGAAGTAGAGCGTAAATGGTACATTGTTGACGCTGCAGGCCAAACACTTGGCCGTCTTGCAAGTGAAGTTGCTAGCATTATCCGCGGTAAGCACAAACCGGAGTTTACTCCACACGTAGATACTGGCGATTTCGTTGTTGTTATCAATGCTTCCCAAATTAAGCTTACTGGTAAGAAAATGCAAAACAAAATGTACTACCGTCACTCTTTATACCAAGGTGGTTTAAAAGTGACTTCTGCTCAGGATCTGCTTAACAGCAAACCTGATCGCATGATTGAGTTTGCCGTACACGGTATGCTTCCTAAGAACCGTCTTGGCGACAGTTTGAAAACTAAGCTTAAAGTCTACGGTGGAGCAGAGCATCCACATCAAGCACAACTACCAGAAGTCTGGAATCTTCGCGGATAATATAAGGAGGACTGTTTCGTGGCACAAGTTCAATATTATGGAACGGGTCGTCGTAAACATTCGGTAGCGCGCGTGCGCCTAGTACCGGGTGAAGGACGCATCATTATCAATAAACGTGATCTAGACGAATATTTCGGTCTAGAAACTTTGAAGCTGATCGTTAAACAACCATTAGCATTAACTGAGACTGTCGGTAAATACGATGTTCTGGTTCTTGCAAATGGTGGTGGAATCAGCGGACAAGCTGGAGCAATTCGTCACGGGATTTCCCGCGCATTGCTAAAAGCTGATCCGGAATACCGTGGATCCTTGAAAAAAGCAGGATTCTTAACACGTGATTCCCGTATGAAAGAGCGTAAAAAATATGGATTGAAAGCCGCTCGTCGCGCTCCTCAATTCTCGAAACGTTAAGATTTTGCGCCTTTGGCGCTCAAGAGAAACCTTTTTGGCATTATGCCGGAAAGGTTTTTTCTTTTTGTCTAAAAAGAAGAGATTGGCCATTTACTTTTAAGGAATTCAAGAAAGTTAATACCAAAATGATAAAAAGTCATTGACACGAATAAGAACTCAGCTATAATTAAATATAAATCATACAATAACACTCGGAATTAAAATGTGGAGGTATTTACTATGAATCTCTTTGAAAAAGAAGCCTTTGTAACGAAAGCTGCAGAAGAATTCGAAAACCAATCGCCGGAAGCGATATTGAAACTTGCTGTTGAAACATTCCCAAGCTTAACGCTTGCATGCAGTTTTGGTGCTGAAGATGTTGTGCTTGTCGATATGCTGCAAAAAATTAATCCGAACGTAGATATTTTTTACTTGGATACGAACGTTCATTTCGCAGAAACGTATGAAACAAGAGATCGCCTAGAACAACATTATGGAACAAAATTCGTTCAAGTATTGCCTAAGTTTACACTTGACGAACAAGCTGAGAAATTCGGCGATGAGCTATGGAAAAGCGATGCTAACCAGTGCTGTAACATTCGTAAAGTAGATCCTTTAACGGATATTCTAAAAAATTATGACGCATGGATCACAGGTATCCGCCGCGATCAAGCGCCTACTCGTGCAAACGCGAAAAAAGTGGAGTATGACGTGAAATTTGGCTTGATTAAATTCAATCCGCTTGCTGGTTGGACATCTGAAGATGTATGGAATTACATTCGTGAAAACGATGTGATCTATAATCCCTTACATGATCGTAATTACCCAAGTATCGGTTGTACACACTGCACCCGCCCTGTAGCTGAGGGTGAAGACCCGCGTGCTGGTCGTTGGGCTAGTATCGAGAAAACAGAATGCGGACTTCATAAGTAATCATAGATATAGAAATCATGGAGGTACTACGAAATGACGACGATTATACCTCATGGCGGTGAGCTAGTTAACCGCTTGGTACCAGGAGAGCAGAGAGAAGAACTTCTCAAACGAGCAGCATTATTGAAACAAATACGTGTAAATACATGGACAATTTCCGACCTTGATCTTATTGCGGTAGGTGCTTTTTCACCATTAGTCGGGTTTCTTGATGAGGAAAACTACACATCCGTTGTAGAAACAATGCGTCTTTCTGATGGGACCGTATGGAGTATTCCGATAACATTATCTATTGATCCAGTAGTTGCAGCTTCCATTTCGATCGGTGAACAAGTAGCGCTTGTTGGTGAAGAAGATGGTGTGATTTATGCGATATTAGATGTAACCAGCATCTATACAGTAGATCAAACTAATGAAGCAATTAAGATCTTCAAAACAGATGATATGGCTCACCCTGGTGTAGATAAGCTGTTCTCGCGTTCTTCTACGAATATCGGAGGACCTATTCAGCTGGTTAACCGTCCAAAACCTAAGAAATTTGAAGAGTTTTACTTTGATCCATCTGAAACTCGTCGTATTTTTGCCGAAAAAGGTTGGAAAACCATTGTTGGCTTCCAAACACGTAATCCTGTCCATCGAGCTCATGAGTACATTCAAAAGTCAGCTATGGAAATCGTGGATGCTCTTTTCCTCAACCCGCTTGTAGGTGAGACTAAATCCGATGACATCTCAGCAGATGTTCGTATGAAAAGCTATCTTGTTTTGCTTGAGAACTATTATCCGAAGGATCGTACTTTCTTAGGTGTATACCCGGCTGCTATGCGTTATGCAGGGCCTCGTGAGGCGATTTTGCATGCTATTGTGCGTAGGAATTATGGTTGTACGCATTTCATCGTAGGACGGGATCACGCGGGTGTTGGTGATTATTATGGTACCTATGAAGCACAAGAAATTTTCAGTAATTTTACTGCTGAAGAAATCGGAATTATGCCATTGTTCTTTGAACATAGCTTTTTTTGTACCAAATGTGGGAATATGGCTTCTAGCAAAACGTGTCCTCATGATAAATCCCATCATATGCATCTCTCGGGTACAAAGGTTCGTGGATTACTCAGAGACGGTCAATGCCCGCCTCCGGAGTTTACTCGTCCCGAGGTTGCGGAAGTTCTTATTGAAGGTCTAAGAGACCCTGAATATCAAGTATAAGCATGGTATATTTGTCCACCCTGTCCCATATAGATGTTACAGAGTCTATGGGGAACAGAGGTGGATTTTTTATGCGTAAAAGGAAGAAGAGGCTGGTCGTCTGGCTGACTTTTCACAGTAGTCTTAAGCTTGTTCTCTCCACTTTGTTGGTCGCACTTGTAGTTTTCATCTACGCCTATGAACTGCCGGCGACGAAAACATGGTCGGAGTGGAATTTACCATTGTCGGGTAAAACGATTGCTCTTGATGCAGGGCATGGTGGACCTGATGGTGGTGCTTCCAGTAAGGAAGGGGTTATTGAGAAGGATATTAATTTAGCGATCACACTCCAGCTGCGTGATTATTTACAGCAGGCCGGTGCGCTAGTCATTATGACAAGGGAAACGGATACAGACTTGGCTGAACCGGGTACAAAAGGTTACAGTAAAAGAAAAACAGAAGATCTCCACAATCGTGCCGATCTCATCAATGAAAAAAATGCAGATATGTTTCTTAGTGTCCATTTGAACAGTATACCTTCTTCGAAGTGGAAAGGCGCACAAACGTTCTATTATACAAATAATCCTAACAATCCTAATTTAGCGTCACTTATTCAGCTGGAATTAAAGAGAAACCTAGAAAATACCGATCGTGTTGCCAAACAGGCTGACAAGACCGTTTACTTATTAAAATCGTTAAAAATTCCTAGTGCTCTTGTAGAAGTGGGTTTCCTTTCAAATCCGGAGGAAGCAAGATTGCTTGCTAATGAAAAATACCAGAAGATGGTGGCAGCATCTATCTATCAAGGTGTTTTAAGATTTTATGCTGGGGAAAAAGTTGGTTCTTGATCATAATGTGATATAATTAAAGCCACAAATACGATGTCTGAATAAAGGTGTGGTGTGGCTATGATAAATAAAGATCAGCTATTTGAAGCTTTAAGACCTCTTATGGAACCTCATTTCAACAAAAGTGTTGTAGAGTTGAATTTAGTCAGAGATATTTTATTTAAAGAAGCTAATGTTTCTCTAAGCTTAATCGTTGCAACAGAAGATGAGGCGTACAAAGAAAAAGCTAAGGCTTACATTCAACAGGCTTTAGAAACTTTGGGTGTGGCTCAAGTACATATTCGTTTCAGACTTATGACAGAGTATGAGAGCAACCAGATCAAAGAGTTGGTTCAACCGGCTGCAGCGGAGCAAAAGAAATCCAAACAAGTCCAACCGCCAATTGAGCAACCGATACTGGGGGAATCTTCCAAAGTTGAATTTATAGCAATTGCAAGTGGAAAGGGTGGTGTGGGTAAATCGACAGTAACTGTTAATTTAGCCGTTGCCTTAGCCCGTAAAGGTAAAAAAGTAGGAATCATTGATGCGGATATATACGGCTTTAGTATCCCTGATATGATGGGTATCGAGGAGCAGCCGAAGCTTGTCGATAACGTGATCATGCCCGTCGAGAAGTTTGGTGTTAAAGTGATTTCCATGGGCTTCTTCGTTCAAGATAACGCACCTGTGGTTTGGCGTGGGCCTATGCTTGGAAAAATGCTGCGCAACTTCTTCAATGAAGTTAATTGGGGAGATGTAGAATACATACTTCTTGATCTGCCTCCTGGTACAGGGGACGTTGCCTTAGACGTGCATCAGCTAATCCCTCAAAGTAAAGAAGTGATTGTAACTACGCCGCATGCGACAGCAGCCTTTGTAGCGGCTAGAGCAGGGGCAATGGCTATTCAAACGAACCATGAAATTCTAGGTATCATTGAGAATATGTCCTACTATGAATGCAAAGAATGCGGCAGCAAAGATTTCATATTCGGTAAAGGTGGAGGAGCTAAACTGGCGGAAGATCTGCACAGTGATTTATTAGCGCAAATTCCATTGGGTGCTCCTGATAATCATATTTCGGAAATTGATTATTCCCCATCCGTCTACAAACAAGATTCGAAGGCTGGACAAATCTATTTGGACATGGCCGCGAGTATCATCACGAAATTAGAAATGTAAATAGAAAAGGGCATATGGAGGGAAAATCCACATGCCCTATTTTCTGTGCTATTAAGAATCAGATGAACTTGAATCTTTCTTTTTCTTGTCATCTTGCTTTTCTGAGTCTCCTGAATCACTTTTATCATCCTTCTTTTTGTCTCCGCCGCTATCTTCGCCGCTGTCTCCGCCACCTCCTCCTTTGTCTCCGCCGCTATCGCTTTTCTTCTGGCCGCTATCGCTTTTCTTCTGATCACTTTTAGCCGTAGGCATCTGCTCAGGCTTACTTTGCTGTGCTATGGCCGACTTAAGCAGCTCTACCATGTGTGCACGGAATAGAGGGCTCTGTATCGATTCTTCCATCACCGTCATCATTTGCTGGCGATAGGCGGCAGTTTTCATGATATCGAGTATCATCTTCTCATAATCAGGGTTCTTCATGACATCAATGAGCGCTTTTTGATATTCGGGGTCTTTTAAAAGCTCTTTGAACATCTGCTTGGTTTCTTTTTGAATAGCTTTAGCAAAATCGCCGGCAAATTTAGGGTCCTTCATCATATCTGAGAGAAATTTATTATTCTCTTTTGCAGTGAGAACGTCTTTGACCGCCATTTGCAGCTGTAAAGATTCATTCGCAGAGAGAAGCTTGATTTGAGATTGCCCAGCGAAACTATTGGACCCCACATCACCATTCATTATGCTGCGGTTTGCAGCGCTAATTGCCTTCTTCCCATCATCTGACTTCAAAATATCAAGAATCATTGTCTTTTGTTCTTTATACGTATTGGCTTGAGATTGACCTTGAGATGATTTATCGGATCCACATGAAGAGAGAAGTAAGGCAACAGAAATGAACAGTAGAACTTGAAGCTTTATTGACCTTCTTTTAAACATAAGAACATGCTCCCCTTCCCTAGCTTAATAGTGTTAGTATGTGTGGTTAGGGACAGATTATAAGGACCATTCGTTGGCTTTTTATCTCAAACGTTGGTACAATTAACAATTAGAGTTGAAGTGTGGAGGTAATGATCTTGACGTTGCGTAAATGGTTTCACTTATTTTGGACAACATTATTATTAGGAATGATTGTATCTATAGGTATTGGACTCATTTTACAATATTCCGACAAAGAGTTTTCGGTTATGGGGTTATCGGCAGTAGGATTTAATGTATTGAATATGTTACTTGGTGGTGCGACAATAAGCGTACTGAGTCAAATGGGCTTTTTTGCTTACCTGATTGTCAGGTTCATCGCTGCAGGAATCATTCGGTCTAGGACAATATGGGATCTTTTACAATTAACCGTTGTCATTGTTGTTCTGTTTGACCTCGTTTATCTCAGGATGACTAATTTTGAGGGTACAGAATCAGTGTTCAGTTACTCTGTATTACCTGTTATTATATTGATTATTTCTTTGGCTGTTGCTTATTGGAAGGTGAAGATGACGAATCGGAATGCCTTTATCCCGACTTTGTTCTTCATGTGTGCAGTATCCGTACTTGAGGCCGTACCTGCACTAAAGTTAGATAATGCAGCATCAAGTCTGTTTATGTTGGCCCCGCTGCTCGTATGCAATGCATGGCAAATTCTGATTTTACATAAAATATTGGATAACAAAAAGAGCTAATAGCATTAGCTCTTTTTTAAATATAAGCAAGGCTTATTAATGAATTTGTTTCATCGTGCGGTCTTCTACCGGAGTCGTCTCCACCTGGGTTTGTTTAATTAATTC
Source organism: Paenibacillus sp. yr247 (assembly GCF_900103825.1). GTDB lineage: Bacteria > Bacillota > Bacilli > Paenibacillales > NBRC-103111 > Paenibacillus_E. The sequence goes on along the minus strand of NZ_FNIF01000028.1, from coordinate 2,105 downwards.
ACTTACCGTGACGAATTCATATCCCTTAGATCTCAACTGATCTATGATAACCGGTAAGGCTTCATGTGTTTGTTGGGATGAATCGCTGGCATGCAGTAAAACAATATCTCCTGGATGTGCTTTCGTTATTACGCGGTTAATAATCGTATCAACACCCTTGTTCAACCAATCTTGAGAGTCAGTGTCCCATTGAATAACAGAATAACCCAAGTCATCAGCAATTCGGAGCACGCGTTTGTCAAAATCACCATTAGGTAAGCGGATGAGGTTTGGCTCTTTTCCGATCAATTCCGTTAATATACCATGTGCTGTAGTTATTTGTTTACGTATTTCCTCATCACTTAGTGTGCTGTAATTGTCATGTTTGTTGCCATGACTGCCAATTTCAAATCCATTCTTCTTAATTTGTTCTACAATCTCCGGATGACTCTTGCTCCAGGGAGAAGAGAGGAAGAAGGTGGCATCATTTACGCCTTTATCCTTAAGAATCCTCAAAATTGGTTCAGCCCGCTTTTCGCCCCAAGAAATATCAAAGGTCAGTGCAATAACTTTTCTCTCGGTTTGTACGCTATAAATAGCCGATGGTTCTGCGTTGGAAAAGACCGATACATTGCTTTGCTCCGAATAGACAATAGCTGCTGCGAATACGATGGCAAGAGCAATAAATACATATTGTTTAAATTTACGAGCGTTTACAACGAAAAAATAGTTCATGAATAGCTTGTACCTCCTTATGCCTTACATACGGGTAAGGCTTGTATACTCTTTAGTAAGTAATGTATGCTCGTACACACGGTACTTATGCTTCCGAAATTGGAGGAAAAATGAAAATGACATTCAAACCATTGCTCCAACATTTTAAAGAAATGAAACATTATTTCATCGTAGTCGTTTTAGTATTTGGGTTCAGTTTTTATTTAGGTTGGGCGAACTCTGATCAATTTTCACATTTTTTGGAAGGACAGCTGCAAGGACTTAAATCATTAAGTCAATCACTTAGCAGCAAGGATCATCCGCAATTCTGGTTTTTCTTCATTATTTTTCTAAATAATGCAATAAAATCAATAACCATCATATTTCTTGGACTACTTTTAGGCGTACCGCCACTTTTTATGTTAGTTGCAAATGGAATGATACTTGGATATGTACTCTCACTACAAACGCATGAAAGCACAATGGCTATCGTTCTTAAGGGGATCCTTCCGCATGGCATTATAGAAATTCCGGTTATTTTAATTGCATGTGCGTATGGACTTAAACTGGGTATGTTGGTCTGGAAGTCCGGTGCTCAGCTCTTCATACCAGTTAAAGCCAGAACCGCTCGTGCAGAACTAGTGAAAACACTCCATCTAACAAAACCATTGCTCGTGTCTATTGTCGCACTATTGCTGCTCGCAGCAATCATTGAAAGTACACTTACATACTGGTTGGTGCATCTGTAAAATTTTTTCAGAATGTTTGTCATAAAAATGGCAAAATCTGAGCATAACAGTAAAGCAGTAGGGAGGGCGGGCGAAGTTGTTGGTCTGCCACTTCTTTAAATCAAACTGTTAGCGCCATAAATCTCTACCGTCGAGAGGGGTTTGGATGGATGTATGCTCGGATTTTTGTTCAATGATCGCGAATGCAGAGAGTTGGATTATGTGCTTCGGAAAGAATTAGATGAAATGTTGTTCGATCTCAATGACAAAAGAATTGATCAAGAGATCAAAGGGGCTATAGAATCCAGATATAAAGTGATCTTTAGGATGTATGCTCGCTTAGCTACACCAAAGGAAATATCGAAATATGCCAGAAATCGTAATTATCAAGCTCAAAAAAAATAGGGGGTATGTGCTTGACGTACCCTCTCTTTCTGTGTTATTTTATAACTCGCCCCTTTGATAAGAAGGACACGCAAGTTATTTGAGAAGACAAACCTTTAAAAACTTTTTCAAAAAAGACTTGCAATCGACTAGGTCAATGTGGTATATTAAAAAAGTCGCCGCTAAACAGATGGTGATGAAATACGAAAGAAATTGATCTTTGAAAACTGAACAACGAGTGAGTAAGCACGGTCGAGTAATCGACCAAAAAGAGATTGTAAAATCTCGCTAGCAACGCAA
>NZ_FNIF01000031.1 GCF_900103825.1 Paenibacillus sp. yr247 | reverse complement strand
TTTGGTTACTTAAACGCAAGGCATTAGATATCATCATTCCGAGCAAAATCACAAGAAAAATAGATAATGTCTCTATACCGAACCAATGCCCGATAAGTAAACTGACGGCGACTCCGAGAATGATCCCTACTGTTCGTTGCATAGCTTTTTCAAGAGAATCAGCAACCGTAATCTGTACCGTTAAAACAGCGGCTAATGGCGCAAAGTATGGGTAATTATTAGACGTAAACTGAGTTGCCACTTCCCAAGACATGGCTGCCGCGAGAGTTGTTTTAACGGTTTGTAGTATCATACCGAAACGCATCGGAGTATCGTAATGTAGCTTCAAAGTCCCATTCCTCCCAAAATTTCAGCGGGCTTCTCCCGCCAAAACTTGCCGTTACTTGCGGTTCTCCGCGTTGGCAGTAATATTTATTAGACCAATTCCCACCGTTTTTCCACAATGGTTCTTTCCCGTTATGTACATACCCGAACCATCTCCAGCCTTCTCGCGTACATGGCTATCCGAAAACCTCAGTAAAATCAAGGCTTTGTAAGGATATGTTTAACTTTTGCAAAGTTCACTAACAGACTTTATTTTCCACTAACAAACTTTATTTTCCTTCACCACTCACTGATGCAGGAAAATAGAATTCGTTAGTGAAAGTCCAGTAATCACGTGGTTCTCTCAATGGTAAGAAATTTAATTAAGTTCGTTAGTTAAATGATTTTTTCAAGAATTGTTCAGTAAAAGTGGAAAATAAAGTTCGTTAGTAATATTTACTTTTGTAAATTAATTCAATGATTTTTCTTCATAAAATGTAACGCGGCTGCCGAATTGAAATGGCAGCCGCGCCAGGTATTTTTGAGCTAACGTTCTTCGTTATGCCACCGGTATCCTTTTCGTTCGGCCTTTTAAGGGCATCCAATTGCCATTTTTACTTTAGGGATTAACGCGGTTAAACATTCAGCTGATTTCTCCACATGGTCGAATTCACGTTCTATAGCAAAGACGGCTCTATTCATTTTTGCTTCCATTCCAAGCAAACTTGCGATCTCCGACATCTTCCTTTTCATTGATAAAATCTTCTCTTCAGACCACTCTATTTTATTTACGTTAAAACCAAAACGAATGATAATTTTCGGTTCAGTTTGACGAAAGACATGAATATGAAATGAACAGCTATCATTATTCCAGTATTTCTGATTTGGATACCATAAATGTTTATATACGAATCTCGCTTTCTCCGGAGCGGCAGTCCTCCCTACGTAAAGGTCTACATCGCCTGACAAGTGAATAGCAAGGCTAGACACCTCATCGATTAATGAGATTGGTCGGCTGCTATCCAAGATAGGTTTTTGCCGTGAATCACTAACCTCTACCTCTTTTGAGCTCCCCCGCGCAGCTTTGCTCCCATTGTCATTTTCATGACCTCGTGTATTTATTACAGCCGGTTGTGGCAGCGTACCAATAATTGAGCATACATAATTCGTAGCGGCTGGCGGGATAACGTATTTCACACCATTTGGGGTCTGCCTACTGAGAATAACAATAGGAGTTCCGTCCTCTATTGACTGATAGTGAATGACACGAGTAGGTACACTTCCCTCAAATTTCTCCGTTGTTTTGGAGTACCAACTCATCGTATCAAGAGCATCTTCCCAGGCCTTGCCAATTCCTAATATTGCACGAACTCGTTTTTGCTCAGATATTTCGCGAACCGCTTGGAGAGTCAGCTGCATGAATGGAAGATTAAAAATCATAGGAAGATGATCCTTTATCTTCTCATCGAATTTTTGGGAGTGAAAAGGAAACAACTCGATACTATGAAGGAATCTAAAGTCGTTAAGTCCAAAGTTACTTCTCAGTTCTTCATAAGGCAATTGAAATAGCGGAATAGATAATCTGGAATTTCCTAAATGCCCTGATCCACTTAAAATTCCCGTTATCAAATATTTTTTCAAAGAAATAGGTGAGTGTTGGTAAAAAAACAGCAAGTGAAATATCAAATAAATCAAGAAATAGGTCGCCATACTTCGTGAAATTTGCGTACATGAAAGGTGAATATGTAATAAAAATAGTTCCTAGCGCTAAAATAAGTAAACTAAGTGAAATCCAGCTTGCAAGTTGAATTTGCTTCAAAAAGAAAGAACATATCAGCATAATCGCCGCAATAAAAAGAAATGCACAGCCTAGAATGATGTTCTGCAAATCTCGAAATATAAATGATCGAGTCAAAGCTGAGTAATGATCCAGTTTAATTTCTGAATGTAAACCCAAACGATCCATCGATGTCCCCAGCTTTAAATATACGAACTCCCCCCCATCTTCACTACCTACAGGAAATAAGCTTCTCTGTTCATCAGTTGGAAAATCAAAGTTTATTTCTCGAACTAATCGATCACCAATATATACCCTGAGTTGCTGGGCATATATTTGTTCAATAAAAATGCCATAGTCTTTGGGTACATGAGTCGGAAGCTGAAATCGAACCCATGCCGAAGAAATATCTTTCGGTTTCTCGGGAGGCATGTCGCCATTCCTGATTGTTATCCATTTATTTGTAGGTGAGGGAATCACAACATTATCAATTCCTTCAGCTGAATCACTCCACAATATACTCCACACTGGAATCGGAATCGGTTTCAAATCTGCTTGCTCATCGGCATAAGTATGGGAAGACATGAAGCCACAACAAATAATCATAACCAACATCGTTTTCCACAATACTCGAGATATCCGTTTCATTCATTTTCCTCCCCCGAAGAAAACTGTAAGTAATTAACAATATAATAAATTCGACAGGTTTCTTTTCATTCCCTTTTTATTTCATGGTAAACATTTGAAAAACAAAACATAAACAACCCCCTGCAAATATCAGGGGGTGCTGCTAATTTTATAAATTTTTACATTTATAATGTGGTGAACAATTGACTCCATGCAGGCACAGTTTCAGCAACAATGCGGCCTCGGCTCACAACGTACCGACAACTAGGCTGCTCGCGAACAAGATCCATAGCATCATCTCCAGGCAGAATAATGAAGCTTGCTGAATGGCCAATCTCGAGCCCGTATTCCTTGAGCTGCAGGGTGTTCGCTGCGCGTGTCGTGATCATACGCACAAGCTCAGCCACTTCCTTGCTCCCCGTCATATGTGCTAAATGGGCAGCAATATGAGCTGCTTGCAGCATATTCCCTGTACCCAGCGGATAGAAAGGCGTCTGAATATCATCATGCGCAATGCTTACATTCACACCTGCCGACCATAATTCCTTTATCCGGGTAATGCCTCTACCTTTGGGATAGCCGTCGTATCTGCCCTGCATGGCACTATTGATAAGCGGACAACAAACAACATTCACACCCGAACGCGCCAGCAGTCCCTGCACCTTCTGGAAATAAGCTTCACTATAATAGGCTGCTGCGTTCGCATGCGCAGCTGTTACTCGCTCGCGCAAACCAGAACGAATCGCGAGATAGGCCACGTTTTCTAAAAACGTGGAGTGAGCATCGTCCATCTCATCGCAAAAAACATGGACGAAGCAGCCATACTTCTCTGCTAAGCTGAAGCAAATCTCCAGCGAGGCCAGACCTTCCTCACGCGTAGGCTCAAGATGCGGAATCGCTCCTATGCCATCAGCGCCAAGCTCAAGCGCTTGCTCCAGCCGGCGCTCATTATCGGGACACGCGCGAATGCCATCTTGAGGAAACGCGATAACTTGCAGGTTCATATATGGTTTAACGCGCTCGCGCAAGGCAATAAGTGCACGTAGAGCAGTCAGTTTCGGGTCGGAGATATCTGCTTGTGTACGCACATGCAGGATACCGGCAGCCATCTGCATCCGAAGCACCTTCTCTGCTCGTTCCGTGACGTCTTCGTAGGTGAGCGCTTGTTTCCGCTTTTGCCATAATCCGATGCCTTCGAATAGGGTCCCGCTCTCATTCAATGCGGGCTCCCCTGCCGTTAGGACGGTGTCCAAATGAATATGGGACTCCACAAATGGAGGGAGCAGCATGTGACCAACGCCATCAATTTCGCGCTCACCCTGCTCGTCAATACTTCCAAGCATGGCGATTTTGCCGTTTTTCACACCAATATCTATAAGACCTCGGCTCTCCGAATGTTCAAGCATACGCACATTACGAAATACAATATCCAGCAGCTCACTCACCCTCTTTACCTTGGTGCCTTTTAGTTATCCTTTTTCATCTCTGATTCATGCCACGAACTAAGCAACCATTTGGCAAAAGCGTTGACTAAGAGGAAGAAAATAATGCCTAGCGCTGATGCTGAAAGTCCACAAGCGAATAAGTAAGGTGTTTTTAAGCGAGCAGCGGCATATGTTATTGCATAACCAAGCCCGCCTTGGCCTCCGCCGATACCGGCAATGTATTCACCGACAATAGCCCCGACTACGGATAAAGTACAAGAGATTTTCAGACCGGCTACGATATAAGGCAGGGCAGCTGGTATGCGCAGCCTCCACATCGTTTGAATCGGACTCGCATTGTATAAATAAAACAGGTTGCTCATATTTTGATCCGTGGAATTTAGACCGATTAACGTATTCGAAAGCATGGGGAAAAATCCGATTAAGAATGTAATAATGACAATCGCATTCACACCCGCATCGAACCATATCACAATGAGAGGGGCAATGGCGACAATTGGAATCGTTTGTAAAATAATCGCATATGGATACACGCTCTTCTCGATCCATTTGGAGCTTGCCAATAGAATGGCGCCTGTGACGCCTAATATAATACTGAGGAAAAATCCAAGCACAGCTTCCAGCGTCGTTGTCCTTACAGATACCCATAGTCCATGTCTGTTTTCTACGGCTGCTGCGACGATATCGGAAGGCTTAGGCACGAGATAAACAGGTGCTTTCACTAAATAAGCGATGAGTTCCCATCCTCCAATGAAAACAACAAAAGCAACCAACGGCGGTAAAAGATGTTTAAGCAGCATCAGAAGCCTACGCCCTGGCGAAGCACCATCTTCCGATCGATTAGCCCACGCCGCCCGTTCTCGGGCAGGGAATATTTCATCCGGTAGTATTTGCAAGTATTTAGAATCTACAGCCATTGTACGTCCCCCTTCATTTACATCTCATAAATGATTTTCCCTGGATTCAGCAGCCCACGCGGGTCATTCTCACGTTTCTTGCGCTCCATGCTGCCAACTTCACCGCGTCCGCCATGATCCAGCACCCAGGTATGAGGATCAAATATTTTCACGCCGATGGATTCACAAAATTGAATAATCTCGTATAAGCGTTCTTCGCTTTCAAAGCGAACAATAGGAAGCGAATTAGGCGAGATTTCCCCACCGCTGCGTACCCATTCAAAATGCAAGTACACTTCTTCCCCATATTGGTCTTTAATCTTCCGAATTTGTTCCATATAGGAATCCAGCTTAAAGCCAGCTTGCAGATACGTCATCGAAGGGTCCGTTTTCATTGCCCATAACGTCGTATGATTCCAAGTAAAATCCGATACGCCGATCGTTTTCCGGTAATTCTTAGCCTCAATCAGATGGCCGATGTGCCCGCCATAGCTTTGGGCAAGAGCTTCGACTAACGGCAGCGTATCCTCAGCAAATTCAAGCATAACAGCGGCCATGCCTGGCTTAATCACTTTGGCAAACGGAACGAAATACGAGGGAATCGGCCACTCCATGGGAGCAATCAATCGTTTCAGAATAGCTTCCTCTCTGGCAAGAGCCTCACCGAATTGCATCGACTGCTCGAAGGTATCGAAATTAGCAATAGCCTGAGCCCATTCTGTGCGAGGAGAAAGCGGGATGGTTACCTCGGTCAAAATGCCTGTCGTCCCATAATTATGAATATAATCAAATAAATCACGGCCTTGGATAACTAAGCGCTGCGGCGATTCTTCCATGGTGTAGATGACAGCTTCCAGCACATTGCCATCCCATAGGTTTCCATGGGTAATCGAGCCGATTCCGCCGGAACCCCCACTCACAAAGCCGCCCACCGTCGCTTTCACATAGGTGCTGGGGTAAATGCGAATTTCTTGTCCGACTTCGCGAGCCTTTTTATCAATGACACCCAGACGAACTCCACATTGTAAACGAGCAAACCCAGGTCCGATTTCAAGAATTTCATCCATTCGGCTTAAATCTAGGACAATACCGCCTTGCAGGGGAACCGCCTGACCATAGTTGCCTGTACCGGCTCCTCGAACCGTAACAGGAATATTGTGGCGGTAACCAAAGGCTAATACTTCTGCCACCTCAGTTTCGTTACGCGGTATGGCAACGACATCGGCCGCTTTCATATGCTGCAATTGACGATTAAGTACAGGGGAGTACCAGTAATAATCTTTAGAGAGCTTTTCTCTCGTTTCGCCATCAACAAACAGGATATCTTTCGCAAGCTGCTCCTGTATCACTTTCTCCCAGCTAATATTCATGGCCATGAACTTATTCACCCTTTCATATCAATGATCCAAAGCGGCAGATACTTCACGAACTAAATCACTGAACTGTGTCGTTGTACGAAAGCTTTCATCTCGAGGAAAAGGGACGGGAATATCAATCCTCGCCGATATTTTACCTGGACGCGGTGTCATGACAACAACACTTGTGGATAAGAACACCGATTCGAATACATTATGAGTGACGAACAGCACAGTCATAGATGTATCCTGCTGCCAAATATTGAGCAGCTCCATTTGCAAAGTTTGACGCGTAATTTCGTCTAAGGCGCCGAAGGGCTCATCCATCAGAAGCAGCTTAGGTCTCGAAATGAGGGCACGCGCGATGGAGACACGCATCTTCATCCCCCCGGAGAGCTGTCTAGGCAGCACCTTCATATAGTCCTTCAAGCCAACCAGCTCCAATACGCGCTGTGCCTCTTCTTTCTGTGTCTTCTTATCTACTCCGCGCAATTCAAGCGGCAATCTTACGTTAGCTTCTACCGTGGACCAAGGCAGCAGCGTATGATCTTGGAAAACAAAAGCGATATCACTTTGTTTGCGCGCTTCTTTCGGCGTCGTTCCGAATACGTCTAATGTCCCTTTACTCGGTTTGGCAAGACCTGTGATCATTTTGAAAATCGTTGATTTCCCACATCCAGACGGACCTACAAAACAAAGGAATTCTCCTTCTTGTATCGTTAGATTCACATCTTGCAAGGCAATAGTACCGTTTGGGTAAGTCTTAGAGAGATTCTCCATGCTTACGAAATTAGGGCTTGATACTTGTGAATTGGATGTATGGATCAGAGAAGAATTCATAGCCATTTACTTCATCTCCTGTATGTGATTTTTTGGAACTTTCCTCCGTTATTGTTCCTTTTTCAATGACTTCATCTCAAAAGCTTGAAAGGTGAGCAGCGCCTCGGCAATATGTGCACCATACTTTTCAGCCATCGCATGGCCTTTCGTTATCGTTGCTTGCGTGGCATCACCAGAAATGCCCGAATGAGATAAATCATCCATGACCCAAGCAAAAGCACGGTTGCGAAAGCTCAAATAACGCGAATCCGGATAATTCGGATATTCCATAGGAGCAAGCTCCATATGGACCCAATCTGGCTTAGCAGACATCACTAAAGAAGTTTCCATGTCACCCGCATGAATACCAGCCTGCTTCTCCAGCGGCGTTATCCACTCATCAGCGGCACCAAGTCCGCCAGGATCTAATCGAAATACAGCCAGCCCCGTTTCAATGCGGATTTCCCGGCCCATCATATTTAATAAATCCGTGTTGCCCCCGTGCGTGTTCACCAACACCAATTTCTGAAATCCGCTTTTACTCAGACTTTTCGCTATATCCATCACGACAGCCATTAAAGTAGTTGCTGATAACGTTATGGTTCCTGGATGGCCTAGGTGCTCCGTACTTTTGCCATACGGAATGGCTGGAAGCAGCCATATATTCGCATCATCGGGAAGCTGTTCGAAAGCCTCGGTCAAGAGCACTTCGGAAATTAACGTATCGGTAAACACCGGCATATGCGGACCATGCTGCTCTATCGCGCCAACTGGCAGAACGATGAGCGCATCATCTTTGGGAACCCGAGTAACCTCGAGCTTACTTAAGCGGGGAAAAAAGCAGCGATCCCACGCCTTACCTTGATAGCGATTGAATGACAAGCTGAGCACCTCCAAATGAGTGGACATTATTGTACGCATAAGCTCTTATGAAAAAAGACCCAGACTCAGAGTGAAGAGCGGATCTTAAGCTTTCAAATTAGCATCGTTCGAAATTAAGGAGAGACTAACAGGTTAGCCATTAAGCTGCTCACCCTTTCGCGAATTCATGTTTATGGAAGGATACACTCTCACTTGCTTCTTGCCAAAAATGAGCTAAGGTCATATCCTGCCACTCCGTTTTTTTTGCAGCCATCCGCACAAAGCTTCCTTGACTATATACCCATCGGCGTTCAGGCAGCATGGTAAAGAGCTCTTCCGGCGTACTCCCGTCAATGATAATAAAATTCGCATGATTACCAGCCTTTACCTCATAGGATGTTAAACCCAGCACCTTAGCGGGCACATCTGTGATCATGCGCAGCAGTGTGCGAAGATCATCCGGTCGCCCCATATGAGCGGCATAGGAGCCAATAAGAGCAATTTGCAATAAATCGCCTCTGCCAAAAGGGTGAAAAGGATCGTGAATATTATCAGAAGCGACAGCAATAGGAATACCTGCTTCCCAAATCTCCTTCAAACGAGTTACGCCACGTCTAACGGGGAAACTGTCATGCCTTCCTTGTAAATACAAATTGACTGCAGGTAAAGAGACTGCTTTGAGCCTCGCGTCAGCCATACGCTCAATAATGCCGTGAGCATCCTGATCCGTCATCGAAGCTAACGCACATAAATGATCGACAGTAACTCTTCCTGAATACCCCTCTGATTTCGTTCGCAAAGCAATATGATCAATGGTGCGCATGGCTGGATTGTCTGTTTCATCACAATGCAAATCAATTGGCACATCATATTTCTCTGCTAATTTGAAAATATAATCGATATCTTCCTTAGGGGTTAATGACAAATGCGGTGCTCCACCAATCCCATCGACACCCATCCTTAGTGCTTCCTCCACGGCATCAACATCGAGTGACATAAAATTGTAGGGACACATCGGAAACAGCTGCAAGCTGATATACGGTGCTAAGGCTTCTTTGGCTTCCAAAGCAGCCTCAATTGTGCGTATTGCTACTTCACGAGAGGCTCTCAAATTAAAATCAAGATGTGTGCGAATGTGCGTTGTACCAAAAGACAAAGCTTGCAAAGCCGAACGCATGATTCTTGATTTAATCTCATTTTTGGTAAAAGACGGTGATGCACTTGAGTAATTGCGTACAGCCTCTTCTAATGTCCCGCTCCGGTTCTCAACCGAGGTTAGCGAGAAAGATTTGTCTAAATGCATATGAGCATCTACGAAGCCAGGCAGTATTATTTTTCCCTCAAGATCAATGAACGAGACGTTCGATTCGCCTTTACCCAGATGCGGGTTCCATTGTTCCAATGACACTGCATCAGAATGGGCAGCATTAGCTTCTTGCCTCTGAATCTGAGTCCAAATGCCTTCACGAATCGAGAGACGAAACAAATGCCCCTCATCCTCCATTGGCAATCGAACGTTCACTAAATCCATATTCATATTAGAAGCCAATGCCGCCACCTCCTGATTATGTCTTCAACTTCATTTCTTACTTCTTAGGTAAAAATTGCGTTGTGAACACTTTGTCGATGTTCTCTGCTGTTTTCAGAACACCTACATCAACAAGCTGCTTCTGAACTTCTGTCCAGCGTTCTTTGGTCATGACTCCTGTTCCCTTGGACGCTGCATCTCCGCCGAATACGAAGTCCATCTCTTTAGCAGCGCTAAATTTCATCATATCTAAGCCCATATCTGGGTTCTTCACTTGAATGGAAGGATTAATCTCCTCGGAATGATCCTTGTAATAATCCCACCCTTTAACCGTAGCTTCGACGAAAGCTTTCACTTGGTCAGGATGTTCAGCAATCATTTTCTCCGTCGTGAAGTATACACCAGCGTAAATGTTGTAACCGGAATCGGCAACCATGAGCGTACCGTGCTCTACCTTTTGCTGAGAAAGAGTGAATGGTTCAGAAGTTACATATCCTTGTGTAAGAGCTTTTGGATCGCTGACAAAGTTAACTAATTGACCTGTATATTTCATTTCTTGGGCACTGTCTAATTTGTATTTCTTCTTAATAAACTGCCAGAAGCTGGCCGTTGAAGCTACATATACCTTATGTCCGTTTAAATCACCAAAATCTTTAATCGCAGTATCTTCTTTATGATAAAACACAGCTTGCGGACTCTTTTGCATGGAGGTTGCGATAGCTACAATCGGAATACCCTCTTGTCTGGCTACTAGGATATCATCACCATTCGCCATACCGAATTGCGCTTTGCCTGAAGCGACGATTTGTGTAGAAGATACCTGCGGACCACCCGGCATGAGCGTCATATCAAATCCTGCGTCTTTGTAGAATCCTTTGGCTAAGGCCGCAAAGTTCCCGCCATGTTCTGGTTCGGCGAACCAGTTTAAAACAACAGTTGCAGGTACGACTGCTTTGGTAGCAGTAGTAGAAGCCGGTGATGCTGCTGGAGCAGTGGAAGCCGTCGTTGCTGCCGATGGTGCTGTAGATGGCGCTGACGTTGAAACCGAGGAGCCCGCGTTACCGCATGCGGCGAGCATACTTGAGATCATAACTAAGCTAATGAACAAAACAACTGGGCGTTTCGCAGCAAGCGGATTAGTAAGATTAAATGGTTTCATATTAAACTTCCCCTCCATATTTGGTTTTCTCTACAAAAGAACTTATCAATCTTTAGTCAAATATAGGGTTGATGGCCTGTTCAAGTCAACGAATAGACTAACGTTTTGTATTTTCACACAATAAAAGTACGTCTTTTTATTACTTTTCCAAGAGTTATTTTTAATAAATGCACAAATATCCCATAAAACACGAACGTTCGCTCAAATTGTACCAACCACCACGCCTAATTCTTTCAACCAACGACGATAAGCAATGGAGAAACGATCTACCTTATGGTTGAGTTCGACCTGCAGGTCCAGCGGAAGCAGCTCCGGCTTCTGAGTCTCGATAACCCTCGCATCTTGTTCAAACACGATATCCTGGAAGCGAATAAAATTCGCATCATCTACGTCATAGGCATAATTCCGCGAAACCATCATGAACACGACACATTCTTCTGCGGCTACAGGCAATACCGTCAACATAATCCACAAGGTTTGGCCATTGCTCGGATCTGCTTTGGACAATCGAGCCGATAAAGGCCGATAAACTTCTTTCATATAGACGTAAGTCGTCCCTTCACTCTTATCCGAACCAGAATGGGCAACCGGTTGAAAGATCGGAATATTTTCGATATAAATGCGTTCCTTCTCTTTGATAACCTGAAAGTCGGGCAGCTCCGCATAGTCGGGGTGTCCGAGCAGATTCTGATGGACGAACATCAAATGTGCAAAGTCTGTGAAATTCTCAATAACCCTTGTCCCAGCTGCCTCAACTTTGTAGGGGCCGCATGGTAATGGATGAAACTCCGGATTAGCAAACTCTTCGAAATGAGGCAAAGCTGCCACGGGTTCACCTATACATACCCAGATGAAGCCATACTTCTCTTCACAGGCATAGGTTTGCGCTTTAGCTCTGAGAGGAATTTTCTCCCCCTTGGGCTGCGCTGGAATACAGACACATTGCCCAGATGAATCATACTGCCAGCCATGGTATGGACAGACAAGGACATCATCTTGTACCCACCCTTTGGAAAGCATAGCTCCACGGTGAACGCATAGATCTTGCATCGCATGAACCCCTTTGCTAGAGCGGTAAATGGCTACTCTTTCACCCAAAATGATGACACCCACAGGTTGGTCTTTCAGCTCAGACGCGAGGTACACAGCATGCCAATCATTTTCAAGTACAGGATCATGTAGACGTTGTAAAGCCATTGAAATCATCCTCCCTATCGTTTCTGAAAATTTGTTTAGCGCAAGCTTTAAGATGAATTACTCTATATTTGAAAAAATAGGATATTGCCCAGCCAGTTTATTGCGTAGAGCATCAACCCTTGCTTGGGCCCTTTGCAGAATTTCTTGCTCATCGATCCACGTGCTTATGCCCTTCTCTACAACAACTTGACCGCCAACAATTACGAGATCGACATCATTGCCGTTCGCGTTATAAACTAGCGCTGAAGAAGCGCGATGCACAGGACTAATGTGTGCTTTGAGCATATCTACGGTCACTAGATCTGCCTTCTTGCCTGGCTCGAGACTGCCCAAATCAGCACTCCTTCCAACGGCCTTTGCGCCATTCACTGTAGCCATACGCAGCACATCCATCGGCGGCAATAAGGTAGCATCCAACTCATTCACCTTATGCAAGCATGCCGTGAACTTCAGCACTTCCAAATTATCTTGGCAATTATTGCTGCCAGGACCATCCGTACCTAGGGCGACATTAATGCCCATACGCAGCATTTCAGGTACTCTGGCAACACCAGAAGCCAAATACATATTGGATACTGGACAATGGATGACGGAAGCTTGCTTTGCACGAATCAGTTCTAATTCTCCATCATCGAGCCACACACCATGAACAACCTGAGTTTGTTCGCCCAGCAGTCCAACTTCATTCAGCAATTCCAAATTGCGGAGGCCATAGTGGGCCATCGTCGTGTCGATCTGCTCGCTTGTTTCAGCAACATGTACATGAGAAATCAACTTTCGATCCCGGCTAAAGACAGCCGCCCGCTCGAGATACCCTCGGGAACATCCATATAAATTAAGCGGCCCTAGTGCAATTCGAATCCGGCCGGACGCAGCCCCATCCCATTCATCGAGCAAACGATCTGTGCAGTGGAAGATCTGTTCCTCTGTCTCCCGCAAGCGGACTTCACCAGCCAAATCCGAGCCGCCTCTGGCCAAATGTCCGCGAATCCCTGAATCCACCATCGCTTGTAGTACACTTGCATCATTCTCTGGATACGTGTGGATATAATGGTGATCCATCATATATGTCGCGCCCGATTTCAAATTTTCGATACACCCAATTAAAGCAGCCAAATAAAAATCTTCAGGTTCCATCGCGAGACTCATTGGCCAAATAATCTCCTTCAGCCACTGTGCGAGCGGGGAGTGATCCGATACCCCTCTCATGAACGTTTGAAACAAGTGTGTGTGGCCATTAATGATCCCGGGAATGATGACTTTACCCGAAGCATTGTACGTATACGAAGATTGTGAGATTAAATGGTCCAAGCTCCCATCGGATCTCCATTCCCCCACTTCACGGATCACATCATTCTCCATATACACATAACCGGGTTTGAAAATCTGATTGGTGGCATTCATGGTTAACACCGTACCGTTGTAAATTAACTTATTTGACATGTTACCACCCCTCTATAATGTTATATAATCTAACATAAATTTGTTTATTTTATTTATGTGTTATGTTAATTAACATCATTATATGAATGAACCTTTTTACCGTCAACTCCATTTGTAAATAAAATCACTGTATATAGTTTCGTTTTTAACATAATATTAGTTAATTCGATTAACATAGTTTGATTTTTCGCATAAAATTTGATCTTTTCATGAGAATACTGTGATAATATTAACAACTGTATATATTTCACGAAAAAGGAGTCATGTCTGTGTTAGAACTCCCTCACCTCGACCAAGTCGATCAAGAAATCATCAAGTTACTACATGAGAACGGCCGAATATCCTATGCAAAAATCGGTGAAATTCTCAATCTCTCACGTGTTGCGATTAAAAAAAGAGTCGAAAGCCTCATCGAGAAAGAAGTCATCGAAAACTTTACGATCCGGTTGAACGCGACGAAGTTAGGAAAAGTAGTCAGCGCTTTTTTCGAAGTCGAAGTGGAGCCGCGTTTTGCTGAGGAAGTAGGCAATCAGCTTTCCGCTGACTCCAACGTTATCAGTATTTATCAAATGACAGGGAGCAGCTCTCTGCATATGCATGCTTTGCTCAAAGACGATGCTGCACTCGAAGACTTCCTCTACCAAAATATCTACAAATTGAAAGGCGTCGTACGCGTTAACACGCAAGTCGTTATTAAACGGTTTAAACAAGGGACTGGATTGGAATTGTGAAAAAAGACAAAAAAAACTGCGCAAGCATCTGTGCTCACGCAGTTTTCGTTATTTTGATATTAATTATAAGTTCAAACGATACATCGCCTTATTTTCTAATCCGCGGATCATCGGCGTCCATACTTCTGTTTCCGGCGTTGTCATCAGAGTATCCTCAACCATTTGGAGCTTCGCATCCATCGAATCTATGTAATGTAAAGCAACAGCTTCTGGAATTTGAGGCAGTACCGGACTCCCCCATTCAGGCAAGTTGTGGTGGGACAGCACAATATGCTGCAGACCAATGACAACATCTGATTGGAGATCAATCCCATGATGTAAGGCAGCTTCCGTAATCCAATTGGATGCCATTGAGATGTGTCCAAGCAGCTTTCCTTGCACACTGTAATCCGAAACGATTCCTAGCTGCGCGATCATCTCTTCGGGTTTGGCAATATCATGCAGAATGATGCCCGCTTTAATTAAATCAGGATTGAGAAATGGCCGCTGTTTACAAATAAATTCACCAATCTCCAGCATCCGTACAATATGATAAGCAAGGCCGCCGAAATAGGCATGATGATGAGTCTTGGCGGCTGGGGAATGGTTTAACTTCTCCTCTACTTTGCTCACACAAAACGAAACAATCGACTTGATGGTCGGATTCGTAATACTTTCCAAAACTTGATTTATCGTATGAATAAGATCGATTGGACTAATTGGTGCTGAACGAATGAAATCCGTAATATGTACGCCATCCTCTGGCAGCGCCTTGCGCAATCTACCGATTTTCACCTATCCCTTCTCCATCGACACCCACTTTTGTGTCTGGTATTTAAGTAACAACTACATTTCTTATTCTTACTAACCGGCGAAGTCTCGGTCTGAGCACCGCATTCCCCAAAATAATTAACAGGCTCCCATTCTGTGTATTGACGAATTATTTCATTGTTCCAACTTTCCGTAGCGTGTTTGACTGCCCCGGGGTTCATAAACAACCCAAGGACATCTGCACGTATGTCTCTATTGATAAACCCGAAATATGCCTCTGGAAAATATATATCCTGGTCTCCAATTGCACTCATAACAGAATCATAAGCAGTATCGAAGTCTCCACGGCGTAGTTGTATCTTTTTGAGTGGTCCTAATAGTTCTTCCACAATTCTCTCGCCATTCGGGCGGCCACGATATAACTCATTCCAATACTGTACCATTTCGTCAGTAGCAGTCATTTGATCAACTCCAATAATTATTTAAAAAGTCTTAGGTAGGTGATTGAAAACAGAAGAAATAAACCGCGATCAAGTATACGCGGTTTGGTAGTACTGAGCCAGTTATATATTCTTCATTATAAGTACTCACACCTTTGTTCCCTCAGCATTCCCGTCTGTTCGCTTTCAAGTTATAATGGTAATAAAGAAAATAACTTGGAGATGAATGCCATTGAATCCACTAAGAGCTTTAGCAAGCTTCCTTCAAAGCACATACAGAAGACTTTTCAAAGCCGAAATCAAGCACTCAAAGCACCTGGGAGCCTTTGATGACGTCATAGTAAGATCTACACGAGAAGCTACAGATGACTTGTTGAAAATGGGAACTCTGCTTATCGTGAAGGATGGCACTTTCTACAAGTGGGCTCGTTTTCAATGCCCTTGTGGGTGTGGTCAGAAACAGGTTATTTCACTAGAATCTAACCACAACCCACACTGGTCAATTTATGAAAGTAGCGGGACTATTACGCTGCAACCTTCTGTACATGTAAATGGTCAGGGAGGCTGTGGAGCGCACTTCTTTATACGGAACAATATGATCGACTGGGTATAAGTTACCAAACCATTTCAAGAAACATTGGTGTATCCCCGCTACCCAGCACATCACTTTGCCCACATTTACAATTCCTATTTTTACTTGATGATAGTCTGCGGACAGCGTGATTGCCGAAATTATAAAGAATACCGGTTAATTCCTGTCCGCGCGACATGCCGGTTAACTTATTAATAAACTCTGCCGCCGCAAGCGAAGCAATAAAAGTGGTATAAGCAATAACTGCAGGATCAGCTTCAGGCAGCTCCGGTGCATATCCTTCTCGAGCAAGAGACTCGCGCTCCTTTAAAGTTTTGGATTCGAGCATTATATCCTGAGAATTAACCACTCCCAAGCATAATAAGCATGCGCTTCCAGGTTGAACGATAGTTAGGCGGCTCATAATGGAATCGAGCACCTGATTATTGGACTCTATTTTTGTGCCCATATCGTAAAGAGGAATATAATACCTCAAAGCAATGTCTGACAGTATGGATCTTCCCAGCTGGTCATCGGTACATCCAAAAATTACATCACAATCACGAAGTGTCTTCGCAATTTCTTCTTGATTAATGCGATTGGCGTAACGATGAACCTTCGTTCCAAATCCGATCTCCTCAATCATTTCCCCCATGATATCAACTTTCGGCAAACCAATTTGTTTCTTAGCGGAACCGTGAATCCGCGTCAAGTTCGTATCCGATAGCGTATCATCATCATATAAGCTAATAGATCCAACCCCAAGGCGTGCCAATTGTTCGATCATTGGAGAACCTGTTCCACTAGCGCCAACAACCCCTACATGCAAATTTTGAAGAAGGAGCTGCATATCCTTACCGAACGCCCGAACATTACGATCAAATGCCGATAGATCGAGATCACTACGAGTGACCGGAAAGAAGAAACGATATTGGGTACCGATCACACGAATTGCATCTAACGGCTGCGCATAGACTCCTCCAGCTCCATCCTGCAACCATACACGACCAGTGATGCCATCTGGAGAATTCATTAGCAGACTACCGTGAACCTGTCCTGGAGCACGAACATATGCCGGCCTAAAGAGCTCCGGCTCCTCACGATCATCGACTTCGGAGTACTCCAGCCAGCCGCCTGGGTGTGAATGCACCCAAAAGAAACAGTAATCTTCCTTGGCTGCTTTCTGAAATCCATTCGCGTACACGTCAGCAGGTACGCGAATGTTTCTGCGAGTTTGTTCTAGAACTTCACTAGGCTCAATTGGCCTTATTTCCTTTACCAAAAGCCTTGTCTCACCATCAGTTTTTGATTTATTGCAGTAAACTATGGCTGCCTGCTCTACCGTGTCATCATGGAATAGATGACGGAACAGTTTAGTATAGTCTTTTTCAGTGAATGTCATTGTATATCTCAATGAGACCCCTCCTTATAATATGACGAGGCTCCATAAGGAGCCTCTTTAAGTTGCTTTGTACCGATTATTCGCCTTTGCGCAGTGCCTCAGAAACGAAGGTAAAATGTGCACGAAGCCCACCTGTTATAGGGTTCCAAGTACCCTGGTCACGATGGCGTGAGAACCTTTGCCAAGTACTCCCGATGTATTGTTCATCACAGACACTTGCAGGCAAATGCCCGTCCGACTTCGTAACAGCAGGCTTCACCCAAAACATGTCCATTGCAGCACTAGGGAAGCCTGCTGGAATTTTCACGAGCATCGTAACATGACGGGGTGAATAATTTTCACCCATATCGAAGTTATCGATCGTTAGAAATAACTCACTTGGGTTTTCTGGGTTACGGCGAAGTTCATACTGAAATCCATTAGCCTTCAGGTAACTAATCTCACGCTGCGGCAAAACTGCCGCAGCATCAACAAGTGTATTTCCGTTGTTAATATTGCTTTTCATTGAAATAAATTGCTCGTCCGTAATCAGGTATACGATCTGATCATCAGGAATTTGAATATCACTACGCGCGCTCTGTATTAAGTAAAGAGCAAATTCTGGAGGAATGTTTGCCAGCTGCTTCAATTCTCTTCCAGTCATTGCATGCTTCGGTGCGGTGTAATTCACTGTATCGATCGTAATGCTGACATCAGGATTAACACGATGCTTGATGAAAAATTGCATCTCATCAACCAAGATGACCCTCTGCTCGTCTGGAATTAACTCTGTCTCCTCGGGTCCGTCAACCTCAAGGTACAGGTCGTATTCTTCAACATTTGCACCTGCCAACTTCTTAATTTCGTTTGCAGTCATTGACTGCAGCGGCACTTTATACTCCGTAGTGCCAATGGTGATCTCAATCGGATATTTGCTTAGATTATGATTGCTTTCCATTTTTTGTTGCCCCCTATAAAAGATGTAATAGTATTCAATTCGTTAACTTTTCGCTCTGCTCATGACTAAAACAACGGAATCATTCTTAGCGTACAGTCATGGACCAGATGACCGCACTTTCTTTGCTTCTATGATGTATCCAGATTCATAGGTTTCACATCCTTCTAGGCGTAGTTGTCCGCCCATAATATTCGAGGTGTCAACGGCCAGAATATGACAACTCTGAAAATATATTTTTTCTCTCCCTGTAACTCTCGTTACTAGGTATCTGTCCTCACTATATAAGAGTGGTAACATTGCCCAATGTGACAAGATTTTTAAAAAAACTTTTCAGAGAAATATCGCTATGTTATGATAGCCTTACAATATCTGCTAATGATTAAAGGAACGGAACAGTTTGCTTACCTGTTCTGGAACGAAGAAAGAGCACAGCATGGACCAGATGCTGTGCTCTTCTTATTTTGATATAAGGATGGTTGAAGATGGAAATTTTAAATCAGAGTCAAGCAGAACAAACGGCTAATCTTGCTGTCGCAAGGAATGCTGCAAGGAAGATCCACAAAGATCTCAAATTAACATTTCCGGTTCCAATAAGAGAACTTCTAATTGAAACTTATGGTTTCACAATATTAGATATCGAAATTGATGAAGAGATATCTGCACTAGTTGACCTAGATAGCAAGTATATCGGACTTAACAACGGTCACCACATTAACCGTCAACGTTTTACACTGGCTCATGAATTAGGGCATATAATCTTGAATCATAAAGATGTTAGATATACCGATCATGAGAATTCTGATAAAGGTAAGGCACCATTTGAAAAAGAAGCTGATGAATTTGCTGCAGAACTACTCATGCCACAACATGAATTGAAGAGAGTTAAATCAAAAGACATTGCAGATCTTCTAGCACATTTCCACGTAAGTAAACAAGCGCTTTTTAATCAGCTCATGAAGTATAAATTTATTTGAATTGTATTTCCAGTTCTTTTAAAAATGCATCCCTCTTACTTTCAATTATCTTCTTAGCAAATTCCGTATTCGCGTTTTTAAATTGTTGGTTCGATGCCTTATCCGATCTTGCCATGACACGTCCTAATTGCAAATCAAGTAGCAATTGATTTTTTATTCGATTCGTTGCTTCAGTCAAATTAATGTTTAGAGATTTGAAAAGATATGCAACGCGAGAAGGTTTGTAATCCCAGATGTATTTATTGTTTAAGATTAGATCTGTAAATTCTATCTTAAGATCACCATCTAACTTTCGAGCTAATAACTCTGCCAAAGGAAATTCGTCCGATGTTTCCTCAACCCGTATTTCTTCTTGAGTTATATTCCCTTCCTTTACCGTGGATTGTAATTTATTGAATAGGTTTCTGAAATTATTTAGACTACGTTCTTCCTCAAAAATTTCGTCTTTTCCTTGAGTCAGAATATCAACGATATAGTCATCATTAATTTTTCTAGACATAGTACTTACTCCTTTAGTACCACTGCCGGGGGAGCCTCGTGTGTAAAGGTCCTCCTTCCCGACATGGTAAATATTCAGTTTTAAAGTGTTCCGATTCAGCTACTCGTCGATTTCGCTATAATGCTGCTCGACATACTTCTTAGTTTTTTCAATTGCCCTCTTGTATTTAACCGTTACAGTGTTAGGCAATTGACCCCAACTCTTCGCAATTTCTTGGATCTCTTCACCCAAGTCAATTCTGCGATAAATTAGTTCTCTTTCCTGATCGCTAAGGACTTCGTTCTTTGCTTTATGGAACAAAGCAAACTCTTGATCCTTCCTACTCCGAATCGCTGGAGTCAAGTGATCTCCTCCGACGCTTCCTTGAATCTTTCCTTCAGCGACCTTATCTAAAGGAGCGGATTTTCTCGACTCTGGTTCTGGTTGATATGACTTCCTCCTCAGAACGCCTCTGATGATGTACGGAGCAACAGTCGCAATGTTCGTACGAATCCGATTGTTAACCGACATTTCCCAAAGTTTTATCAAAGTCTCTTGCACAACTTCATCAAGATCTGCCCAAGAAATATCATTTCGGAAGTATTTCGTCATCCGCGTTAAGTATCTAAAAAGTTCATCTATGCTATCTTGGTCGACTTTATTACTCTTTGCAAAGTCTTCCTGAATGTCGGAAAAGTCATTATTGTTCTGACTCATATTTTAAACCACTCTCCTGTACACTTTCTAGGTAAACTTAGTTTTGGAATTAATCATAATTAGTTCCCCCCGTTATCAGCATCTTTCCATCACTCTATAAGAGTCAATTACGGGTAAAATGTGACAGAGTTACGTCAGGAAAGAGTTTAATAAATCAATTATTATAATCTTTTTGACAAAATTATTGTCAAAAAAGAGGATTCTAGAATATAATATAGAAATATATTTAAGAAACATATTATTAATACATTATATTCTACTTTTATATCACTTGATCAGAATGGCCACGAGCTGTTCGATTTGCCGATCGAAAAAGCTCATGAAATTAAAACAATCATAATTCATCATCCTCATCTATTGTGTCATAACCGGGAAATGAGCCTGAGAAACTCTCCCACATATCATTTTACCACCGTCCTGACCACTTGGTACAGGTCTATTTTTCTTTGTTTTCGGCTAAAATTTACCGATATCGGGTTAATATGACGGAAAAAACACCTCTTTTGTGATAATTTCTCCCATTTTCTTCGATTATATGATGCATTTAGTATTTTCATATATACGCCCCCAACATGTTTTTATCCAATTACAATTTATTTTGCCGGCTGCTGCCGGAAATACAGGTATTCCGAGACCGTTTAAGCTATCAAATTGACTACTTGATCAATAATTTTCATATATAGTTTGAAAGGATTTATTCCCGCCCGACTTGTGTTAAATCGAATCACGCCAAAAAACACCATCAAGTTGGTGGTTTTTGGCATTCATATTTGAATAGACCTCAGAACTAATTAGTTGTATTAATCTTTTAAGGTATTGCCAAACCTCGGAACGGAAACCTTAACGGATAAATTTACTTGAAATTTCTTGTTCAGCAATCTGAATCAAGCGTCTGGTGATATTCCCGGCCAATGGACCCTGCATCTCTTGTTGTCATAATTGTTCACTAACTTTAGACATGCTTATTGGTATACTCTTAATGGGAGGTGGGGCTTTCCACCTATAAAGGATAATTCGTTCGACTGTCTCCCCTCATTGACTTGAAGATTGTAAAAGATACTCATTCGACACCCCAAAAACAATTTTTTAACTACTTATATTCATCAATGTATTGGAAGAATCCTGCTCGTTAGCTTAATACCCGCCGCCAGCAGCAGCCTTTATCATTAACTAATAACGAACCTCAAATAATAAAAAAATGGTGTTCACAAAAGTGAACAACCACTAACGAACTCTATTTTCCACTAACACACTTTATTTTCCACTAACGAACTTTATTTTCCTTGATCACTCACTCAATTTAAAATGATTCAGGAAAATAAAGATCGTTAGTGAAGTCCCAGTAATTACGCGGTTTTCACGATTATTAAAAAATAAATTAAGTTCGTTAGTTGAATGGCTTCTTCAAGAGTTGATTCATTAAAAGTGGAAAATAAAGTTTGTTAGTGATTTTTACTTTTGTAAATACATCTGATGTTTTTTCTTAACAAGGTTGCCGAATTCTGCTGGCAGCCGGGCCGTTATTAAGCTATCGTATCCGTTAGCTTAATGAATGTCAGCTTAGACCACTAATCAAATCATGAGATTCGCCTGAAACTGGTTTAATCCAATATGTAGCAATAAATGATTTTGGTGCTAAATAGATTCTGTCTCTAACGGGTAGTTCAGACAAGACTTGTAATCAAGTAGATAACCTGGAATTCATCTAATTGATTCCATCAGTTTTTAGTGCCTCAATGACCTTTTTCAAAAATCTTCTGGTTTGGTCTATATCCGCAATAGTGTTTTTATCAAAGCGGCTATCAGCCCATGATGTCTTGCCCACAGAACGTACGAGTAATTTTCCACCCTTAATTAAATAGTAATTCGTTTCCCTGAAATTTCTACCGACGGATTCAGTAGTTTTCACAAATCCTTCATTCATATCTAAGAGTTTTTGTATGACATCTTTCGTTAATCTCATTATAATTTCCCTCCTCCAATGCGGTGCTCAATATATATACTCTGAATTAAAAAACGCCTCAATTACAATATTAGTTGATTATTTGAAATGATATCAATAATCTTTTCACATTTATCAAATTTGCAATGAATCCAACTGACATAAAATACACCTCTTAGCCCCTTATTTAAATAACAACTACATTTTATAAAATAATTTAAACATTGGAATTCGACGCTAACTCCATAAAATTAAAAAACTCAAAGTTAGCCAATTCGAATTGGAAGCATTGATTACGTTAATCTGCCAGTGTCAATTTTTTACATTAGTAAACACCAACTAACGAACTCTGTTTTCCACTAATACACTTTATTTTCCACTTACGATCTTTATTTTCCTTGATGAATTGCTTAATGTAATTCCCAAAAATATTAATTTGTGATTTTAGTGTTTCTGGTTTTCTGAGACGCGCAAGCATTATAACTCCTTTTACCTCCTTCTTTTTCTTGGCCTACTACTGGCACACCGTTTACATCCGGATCCTTTCCCAACTCTATTATCAGGACTAGCGAAGTAACTATGCTGCTTTTCTGAACATAACCACCAGACGTTCTCGCGTCTTTTTGGTTTAATCGCCGTGGGTAAAAGGGGATAGTTTTTCTCATAATCCCATTCTTTTGCAATGTGAGGATATAATTCAAGTAGAGACCCATTTATTGGGGTGATCATCTTTTCGCATATCCTACAATCTACAAATCTTACTCGGCTCTTTACTTTCATTCTAACTGAATGATTTAGACGACACGTCCACCACACATATATTTCACTGCGAGGAAATATATATTTGGGATTTAAACCAATGTTCTTTTCATAATCCCAGTACAACTTCAGATACGGGTACCTAGTTAGTAATCCCATTTTCGAGTCATTAGCTTTTTTATAACCGGAGATTATCCGTACTTTCCGCTTCAAGTTCAGATTTAATTTGTGAATCTCGTCTACTTCGATGTCTGAATTGAAGTTTTTCATGGATCTAAATTGCGGTTTTGCCAGCTGTACCATATTTAATCACCTGTTTATTTAAGAAGGTAGATGTTCGGAAAAAGTTAGGCATTTAGTCCTCAACCGAACAAAGCATGTATATTTAATTCTATCACGAATTGTTAGTTCTTTCCTTATTGCTTAATTGGTAACATAAAAATAAGAAAGTGTTCACTGGATACTAGAAAACTGGCTTTCCGTCTATTATTAGAGGAATGCTCTCCAGGACAATATTCCCTTTATTACGAATGATTGCATGGAAAACACATGGGCCGTCCCCTTTTAAAAGATCTAAATGTTGCGTGGCTGCCTGGTAAGTAGGGAACGAAATTCTTTGATCTAAGATCTCCAGATGGTAAGGTAATTCTAGTATTTTTTTCATAGTTTTTGCTCCTTTTTTATAATACTTGAACGAAAAAGACAAAAAGCACCCGTCAACGGCCTTAATCCGTCAACGAGTGCTTCTCGTGGGTTCGTTCAAATTCAATTAGCTATATAATATCTTCTAATTTACATATTGACAAGAGAATTTTATTTCTTTGTTGGTAACAAAATTCCTAGAACTCCAATTGTAATTAAACTAAACGATATCTTGAAGTATAAAGATCTCCTTCTCGCTACCTCAATTCCAGTAGAGAGTGCCGACAAAAATACAATAAAAATTAATGAAATCAAACTGAGCTGAATCATAAATGCAACTCCCTCATTTCCACTCTTTTTTGCTATTACCATCAGTTATTGCTGCAATAACTGATGCAATATGCAGAAGCATATCTATTCTCTCGTAATATCTTTAAAATACCACACTTTTCCGATCCCCTCATCATTCGTCATAGGTATTGCGATGATAGAGAACACTTCATCACTTTTGCCACTCAACGTGACATTCACTTTGCAGGAGTAGCCTGTACGGTTTGAAGTAATGGTGATCCCATTCACACTGACGAGTTGCTTGGGTTCGAAGAGGGTAACGTATTGTTTCAAAACCACATCCCGAGCAGTACCTTTTTTTTCAGCAAATAAAGTGAAGGTATAATTAGGCTCAATATAGCTTACTGCAGTTTCGATATCTCCGTTATTGATAGAATCCAAAAAATGCGCAATGGTATCTTTTACGGCATCGATCTCTTCATGGTTTTGTGGGAATTGCTTCTTACGTTCAGCATTCTTCTCAGTGTTTGCTTGAGGAATAGGGTTACCAAGCTTATTGTGATTCACCAATCGAGGAATCACCAATACAGCCAGAAGCAGTACCAGCCAGGCAATAATGAGATACTTGATCATTCTCATATCGCTTCCACGTCCTTCTTAATGATTAGGTGTTAAGAATTGGGCCGGATTTACATACGCCCCATTGACGATCACAGAGATGTGCAGGTGACGTGCTGTAGACTTTCCGGTGCTGCCCATAAGTGCTATCACCTTCCCCTGCTTGACAGAATCGCCTTTATGAACTTGAATACTTCCGTCCTTCAGGTGCCCATAAAGCGTCTGTAGCCCTCCTCCGTGGCTAATAACGACTTTACAACCATAACCATCATTACTACAGCCGGCCTCGTCTACGGTGCCATCCTTGATGTCATAGATCGGATAATCATTAGGGTCACCATGATTAGGTGCGATATCGAATCCTTCATGAAAAGCACCAGCTTTTCCTGTAACGGGATCTGTTCGAGCTCCAAAACCAGAGGTGATCGTCAAATTAGTTGCCGTTGGCCAAATCATGGTTCCATCACCGGTGGTTTGATTCGATGGTGGAAAATTTGTCGGCACGGACCCAGCTCCTGTATTGGAAAAAGCACCTAAGAACAATCCGTTATACCCGGCGAGTAAAGATGAATCATGATTGTTCAGTGCTTCAAACACAATCTCCGCATCACTAGCGGTAAATCCAAACTTCGTCATAGCACCATCAAACTTCGAAAAGTTGGGTGTACCACAGAAGCTCGTCCCCCCAACAAAACCTACATCTGGATAAAGCTGTCCGGTACTTGCATCAATGCCCTTATCCCGATCAAAAAGAGCCGCTAAGTTATAATCATGGATGATCTGCTTCAATTTGTTACTGTATTGGTTATCTGTTGCGTAGCCTGCTGCTTGTAACTCATTTGCAAATTCATACGGATTCTTCTTTTGAAGGGCGATCTGATAACGACCATTCATTAATAGAAACTTCGAGTGATCTAAAAAGGAAGCTTGCGCAGAAGGGTATGCCCGAAATAGTGCTTGTACTGGCACCCGTACCCCACCAATTTCCTCCGTCGTCCATAATAACTGTGTAGCACCTGTCCAGCTGGAATCCGCTTTGATGCCGAAAAAATTGTAACCTGGAGCTGATTTCCCATAACCAGACTCCAATGCAGCTTGGGCTAAAGTAATCGCCGCTGGGATTCCACTTTGTATCTCATTAGATAACGCATCCGGACCAAACGTATTAAAAAATGGATTGGTTAGATTGCCGCTTCCGGAAAGTACAACACCACTCCCTCCCGAGCTTGGGACAGAAGTCATCACACAGCCCTCATCTTGTTCCCAGGTAATGTCGGTATAGGAGTAAAATGAGGACTCCCCATCTCCATACGAATCGGAGTGCCCCCCTGACACCACTTTCTGGTGATAGGTAATATCAATATCCCGATTCCAAGTATGTACGTGAACCAATAATTTCCTCGGTGTATTATAGGAACTTTCCGAGGAGTCCGTCGTTCCATCTTTATGGGTGTGGCTTGTGGTACTTCGATGTTCATCATAGAAAGTTTTATAGGTAAAATCAGGTTTCAATAGGTCTGCAATTTTCGGGTCAATATCGGTCAGATCTAAATTCTTAAGCGTAATCCGCATATTATCGATTGCTTGAATGACGAGCTTGGGCGGACGATATTGGGCTAGTTCATCTGGAGTCGTCTCAATGATGGCCTCATCATACTCTTTATTGATCTTCGCTGTATCATCGGCCGAACCAAACCACCCAAGCTCATAAGCAGCAAATATCAACCCGCCACCGGCGATCAAGCAAACGATCAATGGTAAGCCTAATGATGTAACGAAATAGAGCCCAATCTTGACTAATAATTTGAGGATCAGCTTGCCTATCGCTTTGAGTGCCTTTTTTGCTATTTTTTTCAGAGCATTCTTTGCGGCCCCTTTTAATTTTCTCGAAATAACATTACCGATACCTTTGGCAGCCGAAGATAGATCACCACGAAAGAAATCTTGCATAAAATTAGCTTTAATACCTCCTTCCAAAAACAGAGAAGCTCAACTATTGTTGAGCTTCAAAGTTGTCTCGAAGCCGCACTGGCCTTAACAAAATTCATGGTTTTCGAATAAGCGAAGGTACGCTGACATTTCGCCGGCGAAGATCGATATGGTTTGACGGTCTACCCTTCTCCATAAAGTTAATTGGGTTGGCTGTCTTACCTTGATACTCCAACTTTTGCCCCTCTGAATTAAAAGTATAGGCAGGTGCTTCTTCAAGCGCACCAGGCTTTGTTAGGGAAGATATCATGTTTGGTTTAAATGAAAAGGGTTCTCCATTTTCCTTATGTGCCTTGTATTCTTTAGCAACCATTTGTCCTGATTGTAGAGAGGAATTCCCTCTATGGATATTGGAGATACGTCTGAAGGAACCATCCTCCTCCGTAGCTAAAAAACTTCCATCTCTCGTTTCCACTGTGAAAACAGATTGATCCGGGGTAAAATTTTGAGGGGCTAATGTAGTACCGGCAATTCGCGATTTAGCAAAAGCCTCTCCCATCTGATAACCCCCGCGTCCGAATAACGTCTCCGCTACCGCCCCTAACTTCTTCTCCGCAGCTTGACGCTGATAAGATGGTTGAAGCTTTGGATCATCGGTTCCAGCAGTACCTCCACCGAAGCCTTTAATTGCCGATGAAACAGCTGGTGCGGCTTTTAAAGCTGCCTTCGTTGCAGGATCGCTGTTCTTATAACGAGGATCTTGCTCCATCTGTTCCTTGGCTTCCTTGTAATGCTCCTGTACATTTCGTTTATAATCAGCAGCACCTTGAGTCCCGGCAACGGCGCCAGCACCAACGCGGTATCCAATTCCCTCGCCAACTGCTGAGCCAGCTTCTGCAAATATGTTTTGAGCCATTGGCCCAAGGCCAACTCCCATCGATTGACCCGCAAATCGCATGGCTGCTGCACCAAGTCCCGATGCAATTTCTCCGCCCATTCTCATGCGGCTTGCAAAACCATTCGGGCTTCCACCAGGTACAGAGGCACCTTTGTTGGATGAAGTTCCTCCAGCCCCCAGTATGTGTCGACCGATATTCGTCGAGGGAGATGATCCTGGAGTCCCTTCCGTTGTCGCCGTCTGTTTCTCTGCACTACCCGAAGCGAGTTGTTTAACAGCCGAAAATCCATTTCTCACATCTGAAATAGCGCGACCCGCATGAAGTAACGATCCAAGGCCAGCAGCTGTCCCCGCCATTGCCAGTTTGGAACCTGTCTCGGAAGTCGCTCCAAAAATAAAACGAACTGACTCCGATAGAGGGATAAAGAGTGCCATGGCTACCGTAACGTGAAACCAATCAAGGTTATTGTCAAAAAGATTAAAGTAGAGCCAAAACAATCCCGCATGGATCGCTTGAGCAGTGATTTGTGACCAGAGTTCCTTGAATGCAGCCATCGTGATCGACTGCAACATGGGATAGAACATAACAGCAATCCAGAGCGGCGCAAGTACGATCAAAAGGGCAATGAACATAAATCGCTGCAGATAAAAAACTTCCCACCATATACTTAATCCGGTAGTTGCAAGCTTAACAATGACTTGATTTAGACCGCTTTGATCTTTAGCGAAATCATTCAACTTTACTCTACTATCGGTCGGAACCTTGGACGTCATATTACCATTTAAAGAGGGATCCGTGCTGGACAAATCTAATGGCGCTTTAATATCCTGATAAATAACGCTGACGACCATATTATTTGCTTTAAAAAGCGTTCCTGTAATATTAAAGAAGTTGGCGATAAGGATGAGTCCGACCAAGCACTTAATCAGTGTCTCCGTGGTCTCCACTTTCAGTGTTGAGGATAATTGTCTCGTTGAAGACAGGATACCAACCTTGATAAAGGCAGCTGTAATAATGAATGTGATGGCGAAACTGAAAATGACGAAGCCACGCCGTAAGACATGGTCAAACTTATCTTGGGTAACGAACCCCCATACTTTATCTGCACATCCAGGGCGATTTACACTCCCATCGACCGAGGGACCAATGGGGTCCGTACTAAAGGTAGAGCAATAGAATACATGATCGGCAGGTTCGTGTATACCTCCGAACACCTTGAGGATGGTATCAATTAACGTTGAAATCATCTTCACGTACCATGGGTCACCATCTAAATACATATGTGGCCCGACAGAGGTAAGTGGTGCTGCAAAAGCCTGAGATGGCGCCAAAATTGACATGATGAGGATAACGAGGGTAATCACCCGGATTAACTTTCTCCTCATACACCGGCCTCCTCTAAAACATCCAATTCCTCAATCTCCGGTAATAGTCCATGAGACTGGAGATATGCCGGATCAGTGTCAATAAATGAACGCATCTCGTCGGACACGGTAACTTTCACATAGGCCGAACTTCCGCCGACTCGTAAAATCCCCTCACCCTTACTGTCATCTTTCTCAGACTCTGGAGGCTTCCTACAAATGACATCCAATTCCCCCTCGGAGAAGTTGAAGATTGATTTGAGATTTTGCTTCTCCTCGAGCGAGATTTGACCGATACGTAAGAACAGAGCTGTTGTCGCGTTCTTGACTACGGCAACCCCATTTGGATCATCTAAAAACGGTGCTAGGTCCTGAGTGATGATATCTATTCCACCGTTATATTTTCTTGATCTTCTGGCCATATCTTCCGTGAATTCCATCCCGCCAGGAATCCGTTTTTGCCGCCATGCTTCTTCAAGTTTGACTCGCTTTCTATACTTCCGTAAGGAAGGTCTTTTAATGAAATACTCCCACGCTTGAGTCGTAATGATATAGTTCATGAGATCATAGACATCGCTTCCCTCAATAGGCTTGAGATTAAAATTGATCCAGCACACATTGTCGAGCATGTTATCGATCGGTTTTCCGTCACCAAAATTGGTTTGCCCATCAAGGAGTTTTCCATCCGGATAATCCCGTAGGTAACCGCGTAGAACTCGCAGAATGCGTTCCGCATAGGTATCCTTTATTTCGCCATACGTTAATTTCTCCAGATCCGAATTAATCGTACAGTTAACCATAATTCGCTGATATATGTCACGCAACTCAATTTCACGCTTACGCTTTTTGCGATACTCAATCCCGCCATGTTCAGTTCGTATTGCTATCTTTTCATTCTCATACAGAGAATCTGGTTCTTTGGTGATTTCAAAATCCGTAAATACGTCCTTGATAGCCTCTTTGATGATTTGTTTCTCTTCTGCAGACATTCCGCCAGCTAACTTATCGTAGAATTTGAGAAGTTGACCAGTTTTTGCTCCAATAGGAACGATAACTTCCGTAACACGCCGTCCATTAGCTAATGTCTTCTCAATTTCCTCCTCTGTAATCGCACAAACGTTGATGCATACTTCGCTGCCTTCCCGAACTTCAACCTCTCTTCCGCCCATCAATCTGCATATTGGGCCATTTTCTCCATCCGGGTCGATCGAGAAGATTCGATAGCCTAAAAGTACCTGTGAGGAGGTAATATACTTATTGCTAAAACTCTTTCCACTTCCACTGGAGCCGACAATAAGGCTCGTATAGGAATCAAGATACTTGGCGAAAACGTTCAAAAATTCCATGGTAAAAGTATGTTTATTAACGGCTAGCGGAACACCTCCGCTATACGGAATCTTCGATGAGTAAAAGGGAGATGCCGCTACAAGTGCTGTCCGGTCAAAGAATCGACGATCCCCTTTTTCACGAAACAAGTTATTGCCAACGGGCAAAGTCGAAAGCCATCCGTCCCGCTGACGGTCGAATAATACCCGTAAGTTATGGTCGTTACCAATTAAATCATCTTGGATTAGCATGCCAATGTTATCTAAGGTTTTCTCATCTGGTGCATAAACTGTGGCCACACAAGCACCGAGGAATCCATCATTGTAGCCATCTGAGATTTCTTCAAGGAGACGCTTAGCAGCGTTCATTGATTTTTGGGCATCTGCCGCCTCGATGTCGTTACCGCTTTTGAGCATATTAACAAGTCGCGCACCTTCATCGGTCGCAGCAGCCTTATAAAGCTTGACCGCCTGACTCTTTGTTAATTTGGTCATATAAAATGTTACGTTGACGGCTCCAGCGCGATACAGTGTATCCAGTGCACCCGTTGTCAGTGTGGTTGTCCCAAACCGAAGAATGAACGATCTGAACGGATAGCTACTAACGGCACCTTCACTTTGGTAGCCAATATCACGTCGGCCGCCTGGAATGGCGTGACCATTTAATTTCAGATGATTCAGAAAGGAAGATGAAGTCGGTAGATCATAGCTCTCGGAGGATGGTCCGTTTATGTCCTTATTTTCATCTAATTTACCTGGTTTAAGCTTACTTAACCATTTCTTCGGCTTGAGCATCGTATTTCTCGTCCTCCTCTTCCATATACCGATATGAATCTCTCTCGTAGGTACTGCCTATAAATGGTGACAATGGATTATCGCTATCTACCAATTTTCTAAAGCGCTCGATACTCCCAGTTTTCTTATGCGTAGCAAAGTAAAGAGCTTCAAGGATCATGCGCTGGTCACATATTTCTGAAATACCACCCATGCGCGAATAATTGCTCATAATACTGCTGGCAAGCCGTCCAAACTCATTTCGTACTTTGAGAAGAATAGATTCTTCATCAAGATCACCTAGAAGTTTGTCGTTATAATCCAAAATCACTAAGAAATATCGGGCGTAGTCGTATTCCTCTACCTGACTTTGCCACTGTTCCATGAAAGGAAAGAACATGGTTTGGGCATATCTTTGTGCAATCGGATCAAGACTTGGAAAAGTTTCATGGTATTGTTTCAGCTGATCCGTAAGCTCGATTGGTCGTGAATGTATATGGGTCGCAATGTTTACTTCTCTCCCCGGACCAAGAGACAGACTTGCCAACAAGTGCTCGTAGGATTCATCCGTTTGCTTTTGCTCCTCGTAAGATCGCAGCGCATAATTGATGGGCTCACAAGCCACGGCGCCCACAAACGAACGCAGATCCTTACTACTAGTCTTCAATTCGATCAAGTTATTATGGAGAGCTTTAATATTGAGTAAATCCTGATACTCCCCTTCGATTTTTCGTACAGCTACCTCACTGCTGTGATCATTGGTTTTAGCCTTTTTTTTGCTCCCTCCCAAGTTTGGGACGATACTCTTTCCATTGATCCCACGGTAAAGAACGAGTACGCAAATACCGATAGCCGCATACATAAATAAATCCCACACGAATTATCCCCTCCAAACTCCGCTTTGTGTTTTTCTATGTCGGATTCGATACCATAGATGTCGATCCATAAAGTAACCGGTTTGAGGATGACGCATCAGAGCAAAGAGCAAGAACGGTACAGATACTGGGAGGCACATTACCCAAAAGAGTAGATTAATTAAAAATCCAAAGGAATCTACGTACACCCACTGGCAAAGTTGCAAGGTGAGTAAGAGTGTCGCTCCGAGGTATGCCGTCTGCCTCCAAGAAAAGCTCCATTCATAAAGTTTAACCGGTCTTCGTTCATTTTCCGTATCGAAAGGTAATAAGGCTCGCATGTTGAATCCCTCCTATTAAAAGAGATATGTAAAGCCCCTACTCGGTAGGGGCCGGTGAAAGACCGATTTTGTTAAGGTGTAGTTGCCTGCGCTTGCGTAATGAAGTAATCCGCTAGCGTCGGCGCCTTTGCGATAATAATGATCCCAACAATGGCGGAAATGATGGCTCCGGTACCAACCGACCTTTTTTGGGCGTTTCCGATCGCCAGAGAGAATATGATGGCGCCGATTACAATACCGAATACCGCTAAAACAGCACCCACAATACGCAAGTTAAGAATCCACTTTTTTAATTCGCTAGTGATATCCTTGATGCCAGTATCACCTGTAGTAGTTCCCAACTTTGCATCATTAAGACTGTCAGCATAAGCAGGTGCAGGATGGAAGGCGACATTTATCGTCGTGAAAAAGGAAAATGCTAGGACGATAACCAGTAAGAACGAGACTATGCCATTACGTTTTTTTAACATGAACATTCAACCTCACTTTTTTTATTTGGGATGTATCGGAGCAGACTACCTTTTCACCTCCTAGAAAGTAAAGAAGACGCGAAACCAAACCCCTAAGGGGTATTGATTTCGCGTCTTCCGCTCCGTAATAATGATAGATGAGAACCATCCATATTTACATGTTTTCCTATATTCATTCTAATGGAAAGATGAACGATTGACAATACATATAAACTGAGATTAATAAACATGAAAATAAAGGGTATTGACCCATATTATTACATGTACTATACTGATAGTATCCAAATCTATCTCACGAATGAAGGTGCTAAATATGCTTGATCCCGTAGTTGTCCTAATCGCTAATGTACTTAATAATTTCGGAGGGGCTATCGCCTTGCCCTTTGTGTTTGTTATTGTGTATGGGTTCACCTATTTCAATGGGCCTCTGTTTATTAATTCCTCCGGAGGAATTTTAATTTTCCTTCTTGCTGGGTTTCCCTCGTTTTTCTTTTCAGATAAGGTCATGAAATTACTCGTAAGCCTGCATTTGTTTAGCAACAGATGGTTAATCTCCGATACAGACTCTAAAAGTGTGGTCTTGTTTTTCATATCGTTTACGATTTTTCTAGTAGTCACCTGGAAAAGTATCGTAGAGAATTATAAAAGAGTCACAGGAAAGGATGACCCAAACCACGTAATTCGGACAAAGAAAAATCCAAGTCTACGAGACTACAAGAAACTTTATCTTAAAGGTGGTCCGATTCTAGATGATAAAGACTTCTCATTTTTTCATGATGCCTTTCCCCCGGAGACTTATCAGCAAATCATGAGCGGGCCGGAAAGCGAATATGAAAAGCTCTTAATCATGGCTTGGGTGTTCGAAGGCGTTCCGCTCGAACGCGCGAGAATCAAAGTGAACTACGATCTGGAAAAGAATCTGGTTCCCGATTACGTTTTCAAACATGCTAGGAATACAAAAAAGGAGCAGCCCGCTTAAAAGCAGGACTGCTCCTTTTTTATGCGGGCATCAAAACGAATATTTCTTCTTTACTCATTCTACTGTGTTCCTCGACAATCCATTGATCAATAAACGATAAACTGAACCAGATTGTGACGACTCCCATCAAAGCCGATGGGCTTCTCAGATCATCGAGCTTCGTAACCTCAGCTCTCCTTGAAGGCTCCGTCCGAGCCGATGTTGGATTGTTGGCTACGACACTTGTAACGCACGCTGAAGAATGTTTCTTGCGGCGTTGATGTCCCGATCACCTGTGTAACCGCAAGGACATCGGTGAATGCGCTCGGCTAGGGATTTCTTCACGATGTTACCACACTCCGAACATTGCTGGCTTGTGCCCCGCGGATCCACTTGGACAACCACTCTACCGGCACTTTCAGCCTTGTAGACGATGTATTGTACAAACTGGCTCCAACCCGTGTCCGCAATGCTCTTGGCCAGATGGCGATTTTGGATCATGCTCTGAACGTTAAGCTGTTCAATGGCAATCAGGCCGTAGCGATTCACAAGCTTTCGGCTAACCTTGTGGGCATGATCTTTTCGTTGATTGGCGACTTTTTCATACTGCTTGGCAAGGACCTGAACAGCTTTCTTCCGGCGATGGGAGTCTTTCTTCTTTCTGGAAACAGACCGCTGGAGTTGGATTAACTTTCTTTCGCTGTGCCGGTAATGTTTGGATGCCATAAATGTTTCCCCCTCCGAAGTAATGGCAAGGTGCTTCAATCCAAGATCAACACCGATTAGTTCTTGGGAGGGTAACAGGGGCTCTAACTCCATTTCACATGAAAAGCAAGCATAGTAACAGCTGTTTTTCATGATGATTGTACACGTTTTGATACTACCCTCCAGGGAGCGATGAAGCTTGATCTTGACCACACCGATTTTGGAGAGTTTCAGCTTGTTACCTTGCAACACATAGCCACCTTGCGGGTAAGTGAAGCTGTCATATCTCTGCTTTGGCTTAAATCGTGGAAATCCTGGAGTCTCACCTTGCTTGACCCGACGAAAGAAAAATTGATACGCTTTTTCGAGCCTTCTGGCCACATCCTGCAAGACTTGAGAATGAACTTGCTTCATAGCGGGAATGTGTTTCTTACGTTCGTTAAATGTATTTGCTTGCTCGAAGTAGGATAGCGATTTGCCGTGGCTTTTATAGGCAACGATTCGTTCCTCCAGCAATCGATTGTATAACAACCGACATCGCTCCAATGTAAACTCGATTTGCTTCCTTTGATCTTTTGTTGGATATAAGCGGTATTTGTAGGTTCTTAACACGCACTCACCCCTTATGTATTTAACCTAAAATTGGAACCAGAGTTGCTCTATTGCACCTCCAAAATCCGTAAATTGGATACATTCTACCTGCTCTATTGATGCTGCAACTCGTGAATGTGCCTCTATTTCTTCATCAACGTTCAGCGGCTTAGGAAGTATCCGATCAAAATAGCGCCTCACTACGCTCAAAAATGCCTCATCTTTTGGATAAACGGGTGAATCGTAATTCGTTTGCAGAAACGAAGAGCGAATCCCAAGTATCTCATGTAGATACAGCTCACCGCTTCTTGCAAATACTTCGGTATTTCGTAGATAGTAGTCCGCATTGTACTTGGTCTTTCCGAACCACTGGGCTACGAATGGATCGCTATCAGGCAGTTCATTGATCCTTTTCCTTACAGCTTTCGCATACGCTGAGTACACTGGGAAAAAGTCCGCTTGTTCACTGAGCAATTTCCCATCGTCGCGCGTCGAATAATCAGTTTGGTGAAACAACTCGTGTGCAAATGCATCCGGACCGTCCAGATCAATAATCGTAGCTTGATATAAGGGAAAATAAACGCCCAATGCTCGGTAATTCCCCAGCTTTCGAATGCGGAAAGAATGATCCTTTGAAATGGGAACATAGGTCTTTTTTCGGAATTCCCTTAACTCTTGTTCAAGTTCCGAAAATTTCTTCAAATCGACTTCGTTGTCCAGCTCCACTACACCATAGCAGTACAGGAATTCATTATCCTTCATACGTTGCTGAACCTTTTGCGAGATATTTTTTTTCGTCTGCCAAGCCCTGCTGTAATCGTGAACAGAGTCCGCGATCCGCTCAGCATCATCTTGCAGGTACGCCATATCTCTCATGAACATAGGGACCATAACCTGCTGAAGGAGGCGAGCTTTTTCATCGCTGTTTACCTTGAAATCTCCGTAATCATCCTCTGTGAGATAGTACAGGTCATGAGGAATCGATACCTCTATCTCTTCCGCATCTTCGGCATCACAGAACATATAGCCATGCTCTTGTGCTAGTCGAAACATGTCTTGATTTACTTCTGGATTATTAACGCGGAACCTAACCTGCTCCATTTGAGACCGCTCGGACAGGTCAAGCGCCAACTTATGCTGTAAATGAACTTTGTTCTCCTTCACATACTGGATAAAGGCATTGTTTGCATAGCATGTTGCTAATAAACGCCTTATGTCGTACAGCCGATAGTGATGCGGCTTCCATCCCCACCTACCCGCATGATACTTCTCGGGAATCTCTTGGCCTAGGACAGAAAAACCTTCGTTCGAGTTAGAACCGACTTCATACATCACTTTCACGATCGTCTTATCCCGGGCAGCTGCATTTCGTAATTTAAGGACAGAGTCGAGCACCTCTACCAACTTCGGATAGCCATCAAAGTCATCCATAGGTTGATATCTGACACGCCAGGGACCACTGCTAATCAGTTTTAGAAGCTCGGGTGACAATTCAATCGACCGGAATTTTCGGATTACTGCACGAACGTACTTTTTCCACAATTCATACCACGCATCTCCTTCATGTACGGTAACCTTTAAATCAGCAAGAAATTCATCGAGTCCCTTCTCATGAAAACGCCTTTTGAGATAATCCTCTTTACGCAAACTTTCGATACGATTGTTCATCTGTTCTCTTCCTCCTTTTGAAATAAAAAAACGCCATGAAAATTTCCCGTATTAGCGAGAAACCTTCATAGCGTTAAAATGCCTACTTTTGTAGAAACAAAAAAAACCTACAGATAGGCAGACCTCAATAAGGACTCATGCCACCCATAGGGTTTTGTTCTTCAAAGTCATGCTCAACAAGAGAGCAAATTAGTTAAGTACACTTTGAGTGTAGCATACACGTAGCTTTTAGAAAAGCACGTTTGCCAATAAATAAAGGAAGGCCACTTGATCTGATTGATCAGCGGCCTTCCTTTCATTGAATTTTCCGACTGCTATTGACAATGAAACGATCTGCAATTCCCTTAATTTCCTGTTTAAAATCCTCTGTCCAATTAACCGGTAGCGTATCAACTCGGTGAGAGCTGAGAATCTCACCAGTGGTCCGTCTCAATTTGATAATATAAAACGGGCCGTACTCATTATAGTGGCGCAAAGCCAGCATAACGGTGGAATTTTCGAACAAAGACACTATTTTCAAATAATCACAACCTTTTGTAAAGGTTGTCATGGGCTACTCCTAATATAGCATAAAGCGTCTATCCAGCGATAGATAATTTTGATAACCTTCGTGTCTTGTCATGGAAGTAAGCAAACATCTTTGCTTCATCTTCCTCGCTGATGAGAACAAACCTCAACCGGACATCCACAAGTCTTCTGAATTGGTCTACCTCCATCTTTTTTAAAAATCCCATCGCGATAAAGTTATCGAGCTGTTCCATATCCACTTTTCCATATTGAATGAGGAAGTGATCTCCTAGTGCTGCATAAACTGCCTCCGAATCAAAGGAAGGTTTCCCATCTAATAAAGAAACAGACCCATAATGTAGAGGTAACTTACGCTCCTGCTGCAGTATACTGCATTTCAGCATTTTTCTCTT
Source organism: Paenibacillus sp. yr247 (assembly GCF_900103825.1). GTDB lineage: Bacteria > Bacillota > Bacilli > Paenibacillales > NBRC-103111 > Paenibacillus_E. The sequence continues at coordinate 9,135 of NZ_FNIF01000031.1, read as the reverse complement.
TAATGTTTCGTAGTTCTTCTCAAGAGAAACTAGCTCCTGGCGTGAAGAACTCCACTGACTAATCAGCAGGTGCGGATCCTCTCCTAAATGTGAGAAGTCCTCTTCAGGTGTCCTGCCTGCCTTATTTGGTGAAAAACGCACATATTTGCGTCCTGGAATCAAAAAGGGTTCTACTGCGATGAAGTCTTCTGGAGAATCCTTAATGAGAGACAAATCAATTTGGGCAACATGTGGTAAAATTCCGATGTCGTTTAAGTAGTCGTTAAGAGCGACATGATTTGTTTCATAAACGTTACAAGCTACATACTTCCCAGCAACACCATCATACTGAACACGTTTGATATCCATTCGATCCAGTTCCTTACGAATGATGTCCTTTATGTAATCCGTTTTGCTTTCCAATCTCTTCATCTGGCCATAATGCATGTAGAAATCTTCCATCATCTTTGCTGCGCCTCTTGCCTCAATGGTTTTATCATGTGCCATCTGCAGATCCTCCTGTAAAAAATAATTGCTTCCCTTGAGCATGCTGCTCAGTCTTAACTTCAGTTTAATGAGCCAATAAATTCATGACACCGGATTCCTCTGCTAATTGCTGGCATATATTTTGCAATAGATTAAGCTGATCCTCTGCCATTCGGTATATATTGGCTTGGAATGTATCATTAAGATCACATCGGTTCATCGTTTCAAATAAACAGTGGATCTCCTTTTGAACGGCCCTAGTCAATATATCCATTGTTGCTCGGTCGTCAGGGATAATAACGGTTTTCAATGTTATGAGCTCCTCTGATAGTTATTTTCAAATCTTCTCGTAGAAAAACACCACACAAGTTGAGGCAACGATTCCCGATCGTCGTAATGATCTGGAATTTGCCATCAGTCCACTCGTGCGGTCAATAAACACATACGATATTTAATCCGGTCGATTAATGAGTGTCTCCATTGATGATCTCTATACTCTGCTCTAAGGTTAATTAAACGCATATGATTCTTCAAAAGATTCAAAAGCTGTTCAACGTTTGCAGCATTTTCAACATTGCTGATATGTCTTTCTTTAATCGAATCCCGCACGCACTGTACTTCTATGGCAGGATCTAATGGTTCAAATATTTTTCTTGCTTGATCAAGAGTTACATACATTTTGTTCATTCCTCATTTCCATGTTTTCGACAGAAAAAAATCCCCCAAGCACATCACAATTGCGCCAGGGGGAGCATTTTCAAGAGTTTCATTTTCAGGCCTATTGAATGGGGGACTAATCCTAGTCCCCATTCTGGGCTCAACAAAGTATCAAGAACTGCTATAACCTATACCTACTGCTCTAAGCTAACATCTGCCATAATCTTGGCTTTAACCTCATTGAACGTTGCGATTAAATCACTGTCTCCACGCTGAAACAACTCGTCCTCGTTCTTTGCACCGTACATTTGGCACAGAAATTGGACAGCCACTTCAGCTTGCTTCAAGCTAGGTTTCGCGGACTCAGTAAGGGTAAAGTAACGATTTAAAGAAACAAATGCCGCAAAAGAATCAGAAGATTTAACTTCATTTTTTTCATTTTCGTCTGCTGCTTTACTAATCACGTTCATATGTTTTCTCCTTATGCAGCACATACGAGTGGGGAACGGTGAATAGATAGCCTCCCACTCATCGCCGCTAGTAATTTAATAATAAGATTAATTGTAATATTATGGATAATTTCCTTAAAATGGGAGATCGTCGTCAGATATATCGATCGGTTTTCCGTCATCAATAAAAGGATCCTGCTGTTCGCGTGTTCCACCGCCGTGCCGATCGCCTCCGCCGCCATAGCCAGCGTTTGAATTCGATGATCCCGTACCCTCTTCGCGATTACCGCTATTGCTTGATTCAAGGAAACGTACATTATCGGCAACAATTTCAGTGACATAAACCCTTTTACCTTCATTGTTGTCGTAATTGCGCACCTGAATGCGGCCTTCCACTGCGGTTAGACGACCTTTACGCAAATAGTTCGCGCACGTCTCGGCGAGTTGCCTCCACGTTACGATATTGATAAAGTCGGCCTCACGCTCTTTCGATTGAGAGTTCGTAAACGGACGGTCTACAGCAAGAGTAAACTGAGTAACAGCGACTCCAGCTGGAGTATAGCGTAATTCTGGTTCGCGGGTTAATCTCCCGATCAATATAACACGGTTCAGAATAGTAATTACCTCCTAATAATTGGTTGGTTATCGCTTAATTCACACGATTATTACGAGCAGCTAACTTGAATAATGGTTACAGGTTCAGCGTACAGTTTTCACGGTAACGTTATAAACTATCTTCCAATAGCCGTTACTTTTTTGTATCGCCATTGCTACGTTCATTTTCCACCGGTGAATAAATCTGCCCACAAGCTTCACATTTGTAGTAACCGATCCAGTCTGAATCTGGTTCCACATAATTCCCTTCATTGTCACAAGGGAAAAACCCGCTACCAAAAGACGTATTGCCGCAGGCACATTTAAAATTATCATGCATATCTACAACCTTGACCGACATATCTACAACCTCCTAAGAATATCTTTGGTAACTCATTCGGCAAATCAAACATGTGCGATACGTGAAGGGATGCAGGAGCCAGGTTCTTGTATCCGGCTCCTGTTCTTCACCATCTTCGATCCATTGCAGCTCAAATTCAACTAGCTTACTAGTTTTATCTGTCGCAGAACATTCTTACCTTTCGCTTCACGGGTAAGAATCTTGCATTTTGACCCTTCTTTTAAGTCCAAATTATCAATCTGGGTAACAAGTGGGCCACAAGCGATAATTTCGGTCGGAATGCCCTTATGCTTAAAGGTCAATCGATAGTAAGGATCCGATTCCCCTTCAGCGTGAAGCTCAGCAAACTCCATAACAAGACTAGTATCCTCATTAGGCTGCTGGCTAGAAGCATTATTACCTTCAGTTTTCCCTTTTGGGGAAGAGTCATTCGAGTTCGCTGTGCGTTGTTCAGTAGCACCGCTATGCTTGGTGGTACTCTTCTCCGCTTTTTTGTTAATGGCATCTTGCAGGATGTAATCCATTTGCGGACACGTATGTCCCTTATCTTGCATTTTCTTTAACCAATCCTCAAATCCATTCAGAGTCCCATTGCCTGCCTCATATTTTGATTTGAGATTGGCCATGGCTTCGTCATGACGATCGAGATCGGTTTGTCGATTATTTCGGCCACCGCTGCCTCCGATAATCCCTCCGGTGTTACCTTTGTGAAAATCTGAAACAAAAAGTCCTTCCCATCCTTTTTCCAAATAGTAGGCCTGGTAGTGATCAGGGAGAAGAACAATGCCTTCCTTAAACTGCTTAGAGTTACTGTTAAGCTTGAATTCAACGAGCAGCCGTTTATAATCGACGGTGTCTTTCCTGACGACCGTAAACCTACCTCGATAGACATCTGAGGCGACTCCAAGTAAGGATGCACATTTTTTCATGGCATCAGAGAGCGCTTTTTTCTTGGAGTCCAGGATGGCTTGAGCCGTCGGTTCTGTTTTGCTTCTTTGAATGACCATCGTTGAGTCTCCGAACTGTGCTTTTTCGATCCATTCAGCACGTTCGTCCCTAATTGAGATTTTCCCCAATATGGATACACTGAAGAGGTTCATATCCACGATTTGCTCTGCCACTTCTAGTTTCCATCCTTCTGGCCCGAACACTTCATTGAGCCGGTCTGAGGTTGCCTGCGGACTTACTGAAACAAAGCCGTCATGATTCACCGAATACTCCTCGTAAGGGAATGGTGCATTTAACCTTTCAAACAAACTTGGGGAGTCTTTCGAGGTCATATCTAACTTCCTCCTTTGGGTTAAATTTAAATTCATATATAAATAAAAAGCCGAAGATTGCAGGGTATCGGAATACCGTACATTCTTCGACTTGAAAGCGCAAATGGAACAAAAAAAGCCCCATGTGCGGATACCTTATTTAGCTACAGACAGTTATATGCCTACTACTAAAAAGATCATGCCGCCCATAGGGCTTTTATCTTCGGAGTCAAGCTCAACATTGAGCAAAATAATAATTCTAGTTTCATACTACCATAAGATAAAATCACAAACAATATAAGAGTTCAAATATATTAATCTATCGATTAATAATAAAAAACCTAAGAAAAATAATTAAGAAAATCAGACAATGAATTGAGAATAGTTTAATTCCTTTATATATATAATAAATATTAAAGCTATTAAAGATAAAACCTATTAAAGAGTATTCTATTACGGTTTATGAGAATTCAATAGCCGTAAGGCTTTAGACGGTGTTTCGACGAATAAAAACAGACGCATGAAGTCCTTTCATAAAAAGAAACAGACGAAACTCTTAATACTCATAAAATAACAGAAAGATTCGGAATTCATTCCTAAGAAAGCAGAACCGAATTTGTTGCACTGCCTCACTTGGCTGCTATTGATCGGAAATATAGACTTATGCACAGTTTAGTGTCCGTTAATTTATGAATTTTAAGCAGATAAGCATCCGTAAAGGATTATATCCATAGAATTATGTCTGTATTTATATGAATAGTAGAGTAAGAAATAATGATTAAGGACTATATGATTTGAAAAATGCATAATAATAGATTCGCTGGGTTGAGTGGGAAACAAATGGATGAAATATGAGGACATGCCAAGTGGCCCTCTTTTTTGAATAAAAGAGAGCTTAGGAAGCGGAGTGAATAAGTATTGTATTTGTGAGGTATTCTTCAAGTCGGAAGTCCCTTGGTGGATCCACGAACAGCTCCCAAGTAGGCAACTTCTCAACTTCCTTCAAGAGCCATTTGGTAATCGCAGATGGGTGCTCATTCTTGCGAAGCTTGAATTCAGCTTTATACTCGAGGTCGTGGTACTTTTCTGGACATTTTTCAAAGTGAAGGGCTTTTAGTCGGACCCGCGGCATATCTAAGCTATTGTCCAGCTTCGGCACTTTCACGTATGAAGTTACACCGGCTACAGGAGAAACACCATATTCTTTTAACAACTTCGGTGCTGCTAATTTACACAAACGGCGGAAGGTTCCTTTGTCGATTCCCTTCATGGAAGATCCGAATGCGTTGAAGCGCTCCTGCCGATCTGTTCCATACGGAGCAATAAATTTATATACACCTGTTTCTTGTGCAATGGCCAGCAAGATGGTCATTGATTTGTTATGAATCTCATCTTTGAGGAAATCAAGTACATTATCAGGATATACAAAATGAGTTTTGTGAATGTCACGTATACGAGTAAGTACCGTGCGAATGTAGGAAAATCCTTTATCCTTCACTAAGCGGAATAGCTGGTAGAAGCTACGCCCCTCCTTAAATAATTCAAACTCACCGATACCTAATTCTGCCATTACTTCTCTCATAAAGCGTGCAATACGGCGATACCGCTTTTTAAATGGGAGTTCAGCATGATATTCGTCGCCCTGACCGGAAACATAAGGAATAATAAAATCTGAATGCACCCTATATACAGCTTTATAGCCACCAACGACGTTTTTCTTTATTTCTGCAGCAGCAAATAAAGGCTTAGTACCATAGATAGGTTTAGCCACAAGGTTGTCCAGGATCGCACGAACTTGATTCACTTGCTTACGATGCAGAAATTCAAATAAACCATCATTCAAATTCCGTTGGATGGATCTTTCCTTTCCGCCTTGCTGAGTAACAGCTTGATAGAAGAGTTTTTGCTGACAGATAGGCATTTCATTAAATGCTTCCGTAAAGACTACAGGATGAAGTAGGGATAGGTAACCTACCTTCCCCGTCTGTGAATCAACGTACTGGTTTAATGTATATAATTCTTCATTTGTAAACGAATCGATCTCCACGGAAATAAGGTTGTGAAGTACAAACTTATTAAAGGCAGCATAAAACTGATCTTTACTGCAAGCATTATCACAGTAAAGATTCTTCAGTTGGATATAGAGTTCGTGTTTACTGTAACCTTCGCGAAGTTTTCCAAATGGATTACAATACTTCTGAACAGTAGTAAACAACTGTAGGTCGGCTTTTGTAATATGATTTTTCAGTCGCCCTACTTGCTGACCCTTAAACGAGCGAAACCGGAACTTTTCCGATTTATCGGCATAATGTTTTTCGATTTCAAAGAAGGCTTGCAAAAAGATTTGACTTACCGCTACTTCATCTCGAATTATCATGAAATTCACCTCCATTCTATTGATTTTTCCGTTGAAAATATGGAAGGTTATCTGATATAATAGATACAGGCAATAAGAAAGCAGACCCTCGAAGGTTAAAAATTTCGAGAGTTACTAGACTCCTTGTTGCAGGATCCACGGGGCCAACCATGATTACTACAATATTTTTCGGTAGTTCGCTAAAACTACTCGAAATCTCTAAAGCTTCCAATCGCCAAATTGGAGGCTTTTTGCATTAGGGATGAATTTGATTGTTTGAAATGGATAAACAAACCAAATTCCACCCTTATTCGACATTATCATGAAAGTTAAATTCAGGCAAACGGAGTACAGTCCCTACAATGAACGGAGTACAAACCCTAAGTCGGAGTACAGCACCTACAATGAACGGAGTACAGCCCCCTGGTTTAACGGAGTACAAACCCTCACTCGAACGGAGTACAGACCCTAGGTCGGAGTACAGACCCTCATTCAAACGGAGTACAGACCATTGAATTTACAGAGTAGACACCCTCGAATAAACGGAGTACAAACCCCGATTTCGGAGTACAGCCCCTCGGTTAAACGGAGTACAGACCCTAGGACGGAGTAGAGACACCCCATTAAACGGAGTACAGACCCTAGGACGGAGTACAGACCCTCGATTAAACGGAGTACAAACCCTCAATCAAACGGAGTAGAGACCCTTGAATATACGGAGTAGAGACCCTACATCTTGCGGAGTACAGACCCTATATTACGCGGAGTAGAAACCCTACATTGAACAGAGTAGAGACCCTGGGAATGGAATTTTTTCTTAAAAAAATTTTTTGAAAAAATAAAAAAAATCGGGGTGTTTACCCGATTTTAAGTGTTTCAGTATGTTTTTGATTTTGAAACCAGTCAGAGAATTTGAGTTTTATATACTCAATTTTATTACGTTTCCCGTGTATTGGTTCGAAATCATCCACAATATTATTATCTTTAAGCTCTTCGAAGGCCTGCAAAAGATTGTTCACTGCGTCTTTTCTAACTTTACTATTGATCCTCAATTGATTAATTAAACTGTCTACTTCGAACAGTGTAGAATTCAGTTGAACGGAACGAATCATAGTCATATAAAGGATCTTGGCTGTTGGTGTGTTTAAATCGTTATATAGAACCATATTTATGAAGGAATAGTTACCTTCTAGCATGCTAGTATGTAAGGTGTTAGAAAGTTCAATTGTTGCTGCAGTTTCTTCACCCTCTTTTTCACCATTGCGCAAATACCAAGTGATCCTTTCAATAGGAGAATATTCATCAGTAACTTGAATAATTTCACTTATACTAGGGTCGAAGCATTCCTTCATGACAATGATTGTTTGCTGGATATTTCTAAGGCTCTCTCGAACAGTCTTGATTTCGCCACCTGAAATAATTCCCTCATATGAATTAATAAGTTCACCTAATGATTCAATCTTAATTTTAGGATTCTTTCCCTGGTCAAACCACATTTTCGTTAAACCAATGAAGACCTTTGCGTCGAAACTTTCCAGAAACACAGCATGTTTATTTGTGTACGTATATAAGGTGCTGTTGAGACCTTCTCGCTGTTGAACAATTGTGTTTCCAAAATCCTTTTGAATAGACGACTTGTTGGGCGTACTGGCCGAAAATAATCCATAGTCTACTAATGTATTTGCTATTGGGTGCTTAGGCTGACTACGATTTTCAACTCGCTTCATTTCAATGACTGTTTTATAAATAGCTGTTTGGAACTCGGCGTATATCTCCAATTCCGGATCTACTTGTGCCTTTGTTTCATTTGTTCTAAGAGATACTTCACGTATTTCATTATATCTTCCCCATGATTCGTTATATAACGTAATTAAGGAGGAAATTTTATATTTCATAAGTCGCTTGGCGATCCTCTGGTAGTCCTTCTCCAATAGTTGGTTTAATTCGGGGGATCTATGAGTTCCACCGAATTTGCGGACTAACTGACTTGTTTCTTGTTCTACAAATTTTTGAGCTGTCTTACTCACAGTCTTCCCTCCCACTAGCGAACTTCCTTTCTACTATTGTACGGTTTTTATAGAAACAATTAAAGTTTTTATTTTATCCATAGTAATAGATTAATTATGAGGAGCGTTGAAATAAACGGTCGGTGCCTTCAATATGATTTTTGAAGTCGGTAAAATTCTATGATCAGTTGATCCAATTTATGGGAGAGTTGTAGTAGTTCATGGTCAGAAAAATCATAACCATTATTGGCTGCGGCCAGGTTGAGAGTTAATTTAGCCGATTCAATTTCCTTAGCAATTGATAGTTGTCCTAATACCATTACTAACCCTCCTATTTTGCAATACCGATGAAAGGAATACGACTTCTTGTTGGCAGTGATGAACGGTTGTGTAGAAAGGCTTTGAGAATGCCAGTATATTCTTTATCGAATTGTCCTTTGTTTTGATATAGAAACTCTATTATTCCTTCATCGGTGAAACTATCCGCTCGATAGCTGCGGGGTAATTTTAACGTCGAGTAAATATCGGAAATCGCTGCAATACGGCCAATTTCACTGTGATCTGAGCTACCTAGTGGATATCCGCTCCCGTCAAGCCGCTCATGATGATTGAAACAAAACTGGAGAATATCTGGACCGAATTCAAGCTCATTTAGAGCGTTATACCCAATCTGGACGTGATCAATGATCAAATCGCGTTCTTCGGGGCTTAATCGCTTTGAAGATTTCAAGATGTCATCCGGCATCGTCAGTTTACCTATATCATGAAGGAAACCGACAAGAAACATGCGATCAGCATCTCTGGAGGTAACACGAATACTTTTAACTAAATGATAGGCGATGAATCCAACAATCAAAGAATGATCAGCTGTTGCCGGATCACGGCAATCCATGGAAACAAATAGAGCTCTTCCCTTCTCCCACTCTAGATCACCTTTATACATGCTGAACAACTGGTGAGACAATGAGCGAGAGTCCAGCAAAATATC
>NZ_FNIF01000015.1:27013-110486 GCF_900103825.1 Paenibacillus sp. yr247 | reverse complement strand
AAGCAACGTTTCAAGAAAGTGATGACTTTAGAGAAAAGTCGAAGCAACGTTACAAGATAGAAGCGAAAAATAGTGAATTAAAACATAGGCACGGGTTGGATGTAGCGGCATCCTCGGGTCTAATCGGCATGGAGATACAAGCAGCCATTGCAATATTTGCAGTAAATTTGAAGCGAATATTGAAATTGAATGATTAAAATCCAACAAATAAAGATGTAAGAGATAAGAAAAAAGACGGCTCAAGCCCATTGAAAAATGGAAATGAGTCGTCTTTTTGTGTAGAGAATTTAGGGATCCTGAAAAACAGTGAGTTCTTCAGTGGCATCCCCACGAGTTTGCTGGTTTCTTGCACTTCAAAACTTATTTGTCACCTAACAGTTGCTGTTGGATGACAAATAAGTTTTGAAGTAGACAATAAAGTTTAGAAGTAACAAACAAAGTCTTGAAGTGACAAATTAAGTTTTGAAGTAAAGTAGGCGTTCACTCTATTGGGTGAACGCTTATTATATTTTCTTGTATTGAGGAAGTCCTTAGTCGTATGGAAGCAAATCAGTCAACCCGTAGTGATTAAACTAACGTTGACACACATAGCTGATTGACAGTTTTCATGAGGAGTATAAAAATGTTGTTGACACGACACCAAATGGTGACCTATAATAAAAGTGTCACTAAATGGTGTCCATTTAGAAGTAAACCATTTGGAAAATTTGGAAACTGAATAAGATTCACTTGAAACTATTATGAGGAGGAAACAAATGAGTACGATTATCGGTGCGGAAACAACCACGAAAGTAGAAGCCCAGCCCCGAGGAAAAATGATTGCTTATTGGACAGTCACATTGCTGCTCGCTGCAGCTGTTATGTTAAGTGGTATCGGGCAACTGATGCAATTGGGGGGAAACACCGAGTTAGTGACGAATCTTGGTTACCCATTATACGTATTGACTATTCTTGGGATTTGGAAAGTGCTTGGAGCCATCGCTGTCGTCGTGCCGGGTTTTCCTCGGCTTAAAGAATGGGTTCACGCTGGTATCTTCTTTTTAATGACGGGTGCAGCTTTATCACATATGTTTGCTAACGATTATGGTGATTACGGGTTTTATATTATCCTCCCGCTTTCATACGCTGCACTAAATATCGCCTCGTGGGCGCTGCGCCCGAAAAGCCGCATGCTTTAAGGAGGTGGCAAAATTAACGGCCGTCCATTCATACCGCAATAGATTTCTACTACCGAAAATAATATTTGGGAGAGAGTGCTGTGAGCGAGAACAACCGGTTGCGGGATGTGTTTGACGCGATTGCAGATCCAACTAGGCGCCGACTGATTCGTCTGTTAGCAGAGGCAGAGGAGTTACCGCTTCATGAATTAACGGCACAGTTTCAAATGGGCCGCACAGCGGTATCCAAGCATCTGACAATCCTTAAAGAGGCCGGACTGGTACTTGACCGAAAAGTTGGCAGAGAAACGCGATTTAGGCTAAACGCCTCCCCACTCAAAGAAATTCAAGATTGGGTGGCTTTCTACAGCAAGTTCTGGAGTGCGAATATGTTGCGCTTAAAACAACTATTAGAGGAGGAAGAAGAATGAGTTTAACATTAACTATGGATTTTCAGTTTACGACATCGATCGAGAAGCTTTGGTCCGCATTAACCGATTCAAGTAAGCTTGCCAAGTGGGTGGCAAACATTCACACCGGTCAAGCGATGGAGAATGATTTTAAGCCCGTCGTAGGACACCGTTTTCAGTTTCGAACTCAGCCGACCGAATATTGGAATGGGATTATTGAAGGCGAAGTGCTTATCGTGGAGGAACCAAATCGGTTGTCCTATACTTGGGCCAGCGGAGAGAAGCACACGGTCACCTGGACGCTGCAGGATTTAGGGGATGGAAAGGTTAACCTTCATCTCGAACAAACTGGAATCTCAAACGAACCAGCACTGGGTGGAGCGAAGTATGGCTGGAGTAAATGGTGTGGCGGTCTTGAGAAGTTGTTGGAACAGTAACCGCATTCGCTACAAAAACATCACCTACTATTTTTCATAAGGCGTTAACGTATAAGAAAATAGCAAACGGCTCTGAACTTAGCCATAATAATATTCATCGCGTTTCGCAACAAACTGATACGGATCGTCACCTTTGTAGTCATTCAGAGTTATGCGTGACAAAATAACTTTTTATGAAATGTGGATTCCTGTTGTTAGGAAATAAAGAGATAAGAGGAGAGATGAAAATGTCCTATATCGTCGATTTCAAGAATGTGTCTACGGTTGGTTTAGAGTCTTCACCTGTAGCAGAAGCGCTTGCTGGTTTACGTGCTAATGAAGCCCGTTACTTTATGAGCAAATACAAGCATGAATTTACGGTTGTACCAGTAAGCGAAAGTCAGGAGACCCTAGATTATGTGAACCGAATTTTGAAAGAAGAACGTGATATTGAGTTTTCGACCAACCCTATAGAAACGTCGCGTTTTCAAGTGGAAAATATCAAAATGGCCTACGTTTTTTATGTGGATGGTCTTGAGGTCAACGTCATGTATACAGTTGATGACCCTAAGAAGCGGGCCGTTGGTTTTAAGCTTTCTGAGGGGATGGAGGTACCAAAGGAGTTAGAAGGGAAGTTTAAGTTTGCTAGGCAGAAGTCTAAACTAGCTGGAACAATTCGGGGCTCGTTTTTTGTAATTAAAGGAGAATATTAAACTAAAAAAGAGCACCCGATTCAACATAAAAAAAAACGGGTTTTGGTGGGAATTTAGGTTTTAAAACATACGTTATTTCAGATGCCATAGCTGCGTTTGGTTTAAAAGGCCAAAATGGTAACTATTACGACGCCGAGACTATACATAATACTTCTCTAGCTACATTAAATGATGAGTTCGCTACCATACTTTCAACAGAATAGCTAATAAATAATTATTTTAATTAAGTTTATTTAACTAACGAAGACGAGAGCAGAATAACAACAGGCTGCCGGTTAACCGGCAGCTTATTGAAGAAACGGGCAGATTACTTAAATTAAAAAAGCAGGAAAAAATTCATGTTTATCGAAATACCCATATGTTGAAAACCAAAAAATGGGGGTATATTTATGGGGTATGATTTAAATATTACGAGAGCTAAGTATACATTCGAGGCTAAAGAAAACCCTATAACATTGGATGAGTGGAAAAACTATATTTCCGTTGACCCAATTAATAAGTAGAAGGTAGCCGGCGATTGGCTGCCTTCTCACCTAACAGGTAGTTTCATGCAACAAAATTTTGTATATATCTGGAGGTGGGAATCAAGTGGCGACACTTCATTTAATAGTTGGCCTCCCTTGTAGCGGTAAGACTACTCTGGCTCGTCAGCTTGAAACGAAATACTCTGCACTTCGCCTTACTCCCGATGAATGGCACATACGATTATTTGGGCATGATTTCGGGGATAACATGACGGAATCTGACGAAGCAAAGCATGGTTCTAGACATGATTCAGTGGAATCCCTAATGTGGGACGTGGCAGCTAAAGTTTTAGTTCTTGGTGTTGATGTTATTCTCGATTTTGGATGCTGGGTTCGAAGTCAACGAGACGAGTTTCGTTCCCGAGCCAATAACCTAGGGGCTAAATTTAAAATTCATTTTGTTGATGTGCCTGAAGAAGTGTTGTTTGAACGTCTTAAAGCTAGAAATGCGATCCATCCAGAGGGAACTTTTTTCATACCTAAAGATAAACTTAAAGAATGGATACAAATTTTCGAGCCACCTTCACCAGAGGAACTTGGATCCTCCGACGATTAAACTAACGGATACAATAGTTCAATATCAGAAGGGCTGCCGCCTTGCAGCCCTTTGCTACGCTAACGGGCAGCATAGTTCAATTGATAGAAGGAAAATATTTTCTTTAGAATGGGGAATATTACCTTCAAGTGGAGGTTGAATTATTGTTGAAAACACTAGATCGCATGTTATTCCTTGTGGCAGCATTTAGTCTCCTTTTTGCTCAAACAGTTGGGGCATCAGATGGAGCAGAAGTGTTGGATATTAAAAAAGGTGAGATAATCCTCACAATAAAAAACTCTAATTCGTTGCAGAACCAGGTTAAAGAATGGTTGTCTTCTACGAATGGTACCGTAGGTTCCTTAAAAATCGAACCAAGCGAGGGCATAGCCATTAAGATCCCTCTTATGCCACCTTACAAAGTTAATAACAATTGGATTACTGGAACAGTTACAGAAGTAGTGATGTTTATTAGTCCGTCCAAAACTTATTTCCCAACTCTACTAGTATTTACGAAAGAAGAAGGTCTTGTTGCTGTTCATGTTAAAAACCACAGTTTAAAGACTTTTTTAAAGAAAAATAAATTATTCAATCCAGAATTAAATCTAGCCGAACCTTCATTACGCTAACGGATAATCTTAGATTCATAAAACATGCAAACAAAGCAGGCGCTGCGGCGACCTGCTTTGTTCATTGAGGTAACGGGCAGTTATCTTCCATGGTACTTGATTGATAGATAAGACTGTAACGCGATTAATATTTTTACATTTCAAGCATTTACAAGGCCGAATGTAATTGGTAAAATGCTCCTAATAAATGAAAAGCGATGATGAGGGCAGTAAGTAAAGAAATCTTTCCCAGAGAACTCCGGTAGCTGAAAAGGAGTAAAGCATTCTTTACGGAAAAAAGCCTCTGAGCAGCACACCGGATCCGGAAAAAGTGATGGTGTGACAGGAGCTCCTGTTATAGAGCTAGAGTATACACATTCCATAGGAATGCCGTACTCGAAAAGGCATATAGGGTGACCTATCTGTAAACCTGGGTGGTACCACGAGGAATTTCAATCTCGTCCCTGAGACTTAGTGTCTTGGGGGTGGGATTTTTTGTTTTGATCTGAATCATGAAGTGATTTCAGGAGGGGCTGCCATGGAAAACTTAGAAAATGTAAAGAAATTCTATGATGAGACAGTTAATTACGAGTGGCGAAGACTGGATCGGCACAAAGTAGAGTTTGAACTTAGCAAACGCTACATTCAACGATATATAAAACCAAATGACCGCGTTTTGGACCTCGGTGGTGGACCTGGAAGGTATGCGTTATTCCTATCACAACTTGGTTGTCAAGTGACCTTGGCGGATCTATCTCAAAACAATGTAGATTTTGCTTTGAATAAATCCCATGAGCTCGGACTCCCTTTGAACGCACTTCGCGCAGATTGCCGAAACTTATCAGAGATCGAAAATGGTAAGTACGACCATGTGTTGTGTATGGGGCCGATGTATCATTTGCAAGAGGAACATGATAGGGTCATTACTATTAATGAATGCTTGAAAAAATTAAAACCCAATGGAAAGATTTTCGTAGCCTTTGTTTCTTCTTATTCCTTCGTGTGGGATTACCTAATCGGGAACCCCAGTTTGATCTTAGATGAGGAGAAGAGGTTACAGTTAAATACCATAGTAAACGATGTGAATTTTTCAGGCTACGGGTTCTCAGATAATTTCTTTATCCGTCCTAAAGATGTTCTTCCTTTTTTCCAACAATTTGATCTGGAAAAACTCCATTTACTTAATTGTGAAAGCTTTTTATATCTGCGCGAGCCAGAACTGCTTACTCAATCGACTGAAGTGGTAGCAGCCTGGCTAGACTTAGCTGAGCAAGTATGTGAGCGGGAGGATTTGTTGAGTTTAGCGGAACATCTTATGTATATTGGAAAGAAACTCTCATGAAACAGAAATGATAACTAGAACAGGTTCTCGAGATCTTAAAAAAGAGCAAATTAAAGTAGACCCAGGAAAAACACTTTTTAAAAAAAGGCTGAGCCTCTGATTGATGCTTATGGAGTTGGGTAGTAGTTTAGCATCTTTCTTCGAAAAACAAAGGTAAGGCTGGTGCAACCAGTCAAAAAGGATTAATCTCCCATAAGTGCTACCCATATTGGGTGCGACAGTCTGTGATGCACCGTGATGGTTGGAGTCAGACTAACGGTTGGGCTCTAATGGCACCATAGTTTATAGACCTTCTTCTCCCAGCCATAGTAGAAGTATTGACAGACTTTACCCATTTTCATCCTCTGTGGTGCAGCGCTGATCTTGCGCTGCATGTATGGCTAACGCAGAACGATAGCTCCATAAACATAACTTAAGCGGCTGTCGATAACTCTATCGGCAGTCTGTTGCGTTAACGGGCAGGAATGTGTAATCATGGTAGTGTCGCACTTATACTCTGGCCGCCTCGGGCCGATTGGGTCGCGGCAGTTGGTCGGTTATCCCGTTTGTCGGGGTTCACAGCTACGCCGAACCAACTTCATTAAAAATGCTTAAAGGTAAGTAGGCCGAAACAATCCAGTTAGGCGAATCGACGATCTCGCTGATCTTAAGATCCACAACTACGGAACACAGGTGATAGGACTCCTCCCGCGTCAAATTGTAGGTTCGCACAAGATGATCGATCATATATCTGATTGACTGCTTTGCAGCCTCCATTAGGTCAGGTTCGATACCAGTCGTAGCAAAATAGCCTTTGGTGTCAGCTTTTGTAAGTGGACTAGGCGTAATAAATTGAGGTGCAGGGATCGTATGGCCCTTGCGGAGCTGAAATCGCAGCGTGACCTGCATAGGTGCCTCGATGCCGGTGATGCAGACCTCGCCATCACCTTGAGCAGCGTGGCAGTCTCCGGCTGAGAAAAGGGCACCCTTCACAAATACGGGAAGGAAGACGGTGGAGCCTGCCACTAGATGGCGTATGTCCATGTTTCCTCCTGAAATTCGGGGCGGGGTTGTGTCGTGCGGACCAGGTTCGGCAGGCGCGACACCCATACAGCCGCAGAACGGTTCCAAAGGAATGCGAATACCTGGCTTGAAATCGGAAAAATCTTCCTTCCGGTCCCATAGGGTGATATAATCCGTGAACTCGCCTGGCAAAAGACCACCAACCGGAACACAACGGGTCCATCCCCAACCCTTGTGTTGAAACCTTAGAATTTCCACGGCGATACTGTCTCCCGGTTCTGCACCCTCAATGAAAATGGGGCCTGTTAATGGATGCCCTTTCGTTTCTCGCGGACCGAGCATTTCTTCGATGGGACGATCCGGTCGGATATGGCCGTCGGATGCTTCCAGGCAATCCATAGTAACCATGTCGCCCGGCTTGATCGTTAACCTCGGTTTGAGCGAGTTATCCCAAGTGTGGTGAACTAAAGAATCATCGAGAAAATGGGCAGTCATATATAGCCACCTTGTATTGTTTTTAAATTTATTATTCTATACATTTTTAAGTATACCTCAGTTTTATGACTGTTGAAGAAATTATATTACATCCTGCCATTAACAAAGAGGATATGAGACCTTTTTCTTCTGTTGAAGGTGGTTATATTTTATGCTTTTGCAAATACAGATGCAGTCGACTTGTCGGTTGAAGAATGCAGCACCAAAGGTATTGAGATAGTCATTGAACACTGAAGTGAATTAACAATTAAAGATGCTTATTGATATCGTATCGTCTTCGGTGGCGGAGTAAGTAAAAAGTTGGATTATTATTATATGTAGGGGAAAGGTCTGTAAATTTTACAAACGAGAACAAGCTGCCGAGACGAATGAACTTACCCCCGTCAAGTAGACAACACTAAAGAAGCAGCCTTTAAGTAACCTTAGTTCGGTAATCAACCGGACTAGGGTTGTTTAGTTTTTTCTGAAAACGCTCGTTGTTATAAAATTCGATGTAATGATGGATAGCCTCAATTGTTCAACTATCGGGCAGAATAGTTCAACAAGAATGCCAGCATGCCTGCATTGGAAAATATCACAGAACGAGAACCGTTAAGAAGATGGTTCTCGTTCTGTGTTTGTGCAAGCTTATTTTCGCACATTCGTCAAAGGTTGAATATGAAGCTCATATGTAACGTTAAATTTCATGTTCGCCCAGAGAGTAGACCACTCATCCTCGCTCATGGGCTTCGAAAAAGGACCTAGTGTAAGAGTACCTATTTCCAGAGGGTCCACTTCCGACTTTTGCATTTTGTTTAGCAGCTCTGTTGTTTGTTTTTTGAAAAGCGATTTTATCTGTTGATGAATAACCGCTAATTGATCAAGGTTGTCTATATCTCCCTTTCCACGGTACTCTTCAATTCGACCTTTGAGCTCGACGTTGAGAGATAATGTTGAGTAGTCGAGATTTAATTTCATCTTTGTCTCGGAAGTGACATTCCCCATCGTTATTGATAACTCTGGGATGGTAAGGACTTTAAGGTGATGATTATGATCAATCAGTTGGAATATTTGTTCATTTCTCTTATTGATGTTCGTTTGCAGTTTATCGTTTTTGAAGAAGGCAGTTCCTTCGTAGATAAAATGTTCTTTATCGACCTTGAAAATAGGTGCGACTGGATCGGAGTATGGTGAATAGTACCTTTTCATAAATTGATGTAGATTTACAATAGTCATATCTCCTTGTTTCTTACTTTCATAGTGTTTAAGCAAACGATAAAGAAAATAGCCGGGAATGTCTTGTGTTTTTATTTGATTTTTAATGAAATCATCAAAGCTTCCATTGACGATGACGATATAAAGGCGTTGAGAAATATCAGGGTCCGTAAATAAAGTGTTCATAAGTGATGTAATGCCTTTTTTCGCCAGTTCTTGTTCAATAAATACCATACGAAGTTGTCCTGTTTTTACTTCCCGATAATAGCTTAAATTAAAATCCTTTCCTCCCTCCTTCAATAGATCGACTTCTTGGGTAAGCATTTTTTTTGGTTCAGAATATATGGGTGGTACCAGTGTGCTTATTCTTAGCTTCCCTTCTGCACCCTCAGTAATCGACCACCAAATCACAGGGGAGATTTCTTCGATCTGATTGTTATCTACAAATGGGGAGCATCCAATCATCCATAGCATACTGCTCATTATGACGAGGAACATCGTATGTTTAAACAGCCTCAATGCTAGATAATCCCCTTTCGTTTGCAAGCAATCAGAAGGAAGGTTGGGATGAACAAGTAGGTAAATGCCCGTAACCAAATCTGTAGGTTCATCAAAGGGTTCTGTTCAGATTCATCAAACCACTTGTCTAGAATAATCATACTTATTAAAATCATGATCCAACAGGTTATAAAACCAATTCGATTGCTCTGTTCGTTTAATCTTCCTGAAACTATTCGAATAGCCCCGTAGAACCATAAGAAATAAATGGAAATGGCCCACACATAATAAAACATTTGCATGCAAATTAAAATGATATCAATTCGCTCAAAAACAGGAGTTTGCAGATAACGAATAAGGTCCGTTACCGGAAATCTGCTTTTGTTCAAGTATTGGGAACTAAAAAATAATAAGGAAACAACAAACATAATCAAATACTCAAAGACAGACGCGGTATTAGCAAATGTCAAATATTTCAACATCTTTTGTTTTTGGTTTAACCACGGCCCAATAAAGACCAAGTACTCCGGTCCCGAAAACGCTTGCCAAATGAATAATAGATTCTTCCAGGAGACTGTCGACCAGTCTGCGGGGATCAAGGGATATAAATCGTGAAGTGACGCCATCGATGGGAAGAAGAAAGGAATAAAACATAAAATCATCCAAGCGGAACCAAAAAAGGCAATAACGACAAATCGTATCGCATTCGTCATTCCTCGAGAGGCCGCGTACAAACAAATCCCAAAGAGAAATAAAATCAACCACAAAGGATTCATGGAAGGGAAGATGACATGATTAATCACTTCCACAGTCCCCAGTGTAGTTACATATATTTTAGCAAAAATGAAAAACAGACCAACGAAGGCCAATACACGAACCGTCCGCTTTCCAAATAGCTGAACGAATCCTTGATATCCTTTGGTGGAAATGTCTGATGAAAACCATTTTGCAATCAAGATCATATTCAATTGTGATAAAATCCCCACGGCAATTAATGCCCAAATCATATAGGGATAAACCAATTTGGAAGGAGTGACTAAGACGAAATATAGCATTTGACTTCGGTTGACCATGAAAAAGACATAGATCCCGCCAAACGTGGCAGTTCTCTCATATAAGGAAGATGCCTTCACATTATTTTCTCCTTTGACTGGTTCGCCATTTCTGTAGGGTATGTAAATATTCAGGACGTTCCTTCATCCAATGGAAAGGACCCCGAATGAAAAGATCTAACCAATCCCTCCAGTAAAGAGGAGCTAAGGGGGCTAAATAAGGTTGTTTCAAAGATGTGATACTATTCAAATGGACAAGAATAACAATTATCCCGAATACTATCCCTAACATTCCGATATAGTTGGCAAGGAAAAGGAAAGCGAATTGAAGCAGTGTGTTTGATTTGGTCACGAGATAATTAGGAACTAGAAACGAAGCGATAGCCGTAACACCTACTAAAACAATTAATATTTTGCTTGCAAAACCGGCTTCAACGGAAGCTTGTCCTACGACAATGCCACCGATCACGCCTAGTACTTGACCCGACTTTGTGGGCATCCTAAGACTTGCTTCTTTGATGATCTCCAGGGTAAGCAGCATTAAAAATGCTTCCCAAAATGGCGTAAACGGCAATTTGGTTCTAGATTCTAATAATACAAAAAGAACTTGCATGGGGAGCATCTGATAATGATGCGTGGCTAACGCAACATAGATCGGGACTAATATTAACGATAGTACATAGCTTACATATCGCAGCAGCCGCAAAAAACTGGCAACCAGCCAGCGATTAATGTAATCCTCTGGAGATTGAAATAGATGAAAAAATGTGATGGGAGCCGTTAACGCAAATGGTGTATTGGCTACTAAAAAAGTAATTTTTCCCATCGATAAAGTGAAAGCGCATAGATCCGGGCGGTCGCTTTGTTGAAATTGCGGGAATATACTATGATAATGATCTTCCATGAATGCCGCAACATGGGACGAATCCATAAAAACATCAAAATCAATGGTAGATAGTCTACTTCTTGCAATGGAAATAAATTCGGGATTGGTCACCCCTTCCATATACATCATGACAACCTCTGTTTTACTTACAGAACCGACAGAAAACCTTTCTGATTTTAAAGATGTCGATGGAAGCCGTCTGCGAATCATTGTCACATTTTGATCGATTTGCTCACTGAAGCTGTCCTTGGGTCCAAACATAATGGTTTCGGTATCCGATGTTTCGATGGCGCGAGTCAATGGATTTGGAAGAAGTGCTGCCCACCAATGATTCTTCATAGGTTCATAGAGAAGGATGGATCCCGTTAATAGTTTCTGCTGACCTTCCTCCATCGTGACAATTCTGGATACCTTAGCTGTGGCTATGCATTCATTTATTTCTTCAAGATCACAGTGGAGCAGCGGTTCGATAACGGATTCATTTAAGCGTTCTTGGTCAATTAATGTTCTTATGTAGAGAAACATCACCATTTGATCATTATTGGTCCTGCGTTCGATGATTTCTGCATCGTCCATGTTGGCCAAAATTTGTCTAAATGAATCTATCGTTAGGACGGTATTCTGAGGTTCAGGTTTCTCAAAATGGTGTCCAATCTTAAGCTTCTTCCAAAACATAAACACCATCCTTACAAAGTCGGTAGTAAAAATTGAAAATATTGGTTATGCCTTTATAATTTAACCATGACTGGATTATTTATACTCTTAGGGTTCGTATGTATGAGAACTGTTTCATGAGGTGCATGCGGATACATCAGTATTAAGTCTACAGGGTTTAACAAGTCATAGGATAAACTTTCTAAAAATATACACGAAAAAGCAGAGCTGCTTGTAGGGATTAACAACTTATACAAAAAATAATGCTTGAAGCTAAAGGGTTTTCTTGGAGGGTTAGAGAAAGATAGGGCAACCAGAGGTAATAGAAGTGTTGGGATTATTTGAAAATGCCGAGTAGTTAAACTAACGAGTAACGATAGCTCAATAAACATGAAGAAACGGCAACCTGCATATGAACCGCATTTACTCCTCCTGCTTCCCCAATTAGGAAACAACTATGCCTATTGGACGCCCTATAAAGATAAAAACCGCCTCAAGGCGGTGAAGAGTACTTACATCAGTTCGCTCGACGATGGTTATGTTTAGCTTTAATGATGCGGTAACAGAGCTTGATAGAATTCGGCACGGAAAATACTTTTTCTAAAAGATATGAGAACGCTGAACGGTTTCCTCGTTTCGTGTTGCATTCAATGCAAGAAGCGAGTAAGTTTTGGGGAAGATCTGAGCCTCCTTTGCTTGAAGGCACAATATGATCTACAGTCGTTGCGGGACGTCCACACCACAAACAAGTGTAATGATCCCGTTTTAATGCAGCTTTTCGATAGTCTCGAAATAAAAATGGGTTGTAAAGTAATTGGATTGTCTGCTCGTCGATCCAGACTGCACGGGCTCGATTAACTTCCCTCCAAGCCCGGTGAAGTAAACATGGGGTTAGTTTTTGGCCATCCACATTGAGTACTCGTATCATAGTCAATCGCCTCCTAAGGCTAAAGTTAGTATAACCACAGACAATTTGTTTATTTGATACGTGGTTATGTCTGTTGGAGACGAGAGGAGTATCGGATATGCTAAATACCTTAGCAGCTCGATAACAAGAAGCCTCGCTGGGAAAGCTCCCGCGGGGCTTTTTTTGTTAGGCTCTGTTAAAACTCGATGTTGTTTTTATCATTAAGCAAACGGGCAGTTTAACGGAATTGTTTATCTCATAAAAGGTAAAATATTCTATCCGACGAATACATTTTATAAAGCATATTGTAAAGTTCACGACCAATCAGATAAGAAAGCAGGGTGGTTACTTGTCCTTCATTGAATTCGTTGTTGAAGACACCTTTAAGATTACTGGTAGAGGCTATGTTCTTTGTGGAGTAATAAATGAACCATCAGCAAAAATAAAAATTGGTGATACACTTAGAAATAAGATAAATAAGACTCAAGAGATTAAAATTAAAAGCATTGAAATGATAAATTATGGGATTAACTTTAAGGATAGACGTCAAGATATTATTGGCTTATTTGTAGACATAACTGATGAAGAAGCTTCCGAAATAAAAGGTAAAACGTTTATAAAGATGTCTCAATAACAATTAACAGTAACCTCAGAAAGTCGGTTACTTCATAAACTTCACGGAAAACGATAGTATAAGAAAGGGACATATGGAGTTGGTGTTGGTGTTGATAAACAACCAGGGGATTTATACTATACAAGGGATAAAAAAATGAATAAAAATTTAATAATACTTTAGGGAATCGTTTCTTCAGATTTTATAAGTACCTATAAAACAGAACTTGTTTTCAAGCAACTCGAAAGATTTAAGGACAGAATCGACCAAGAATGGGATAAGGTTATCCATCATTTTTTCAAATTGGATGAAGAAGTAGAAAACTTAATTTATGCTTTTGTCTCATTTGTGGAGCAGGATATTGTTATTGGTCAAGAATTTAACCGCTATCTGTATAGAAATAATCCCAAAGAGATACAAGAAATTGAATGCAGAATCTGTTCAATTATAAACCCTTGTATATTTACCCGTGGATAAGATTGGACGAGGACATAAAGCGATATGTGTATTTCAATTTAACTGCATAACTAAAAGAGGATTTCAACTTCCTGTGATTGATGGGTTTCATATGAATAAAGATGGGAACGAAGTAATTCTATTCAATGAATAGCTATTTTCGTGAGGGCAAAAGCGTCTGTAGTAGGTGATTCAACAAAAGGAGAACGTGAGTGGAGGAGCAATGCAACACAGCAGCTCCTCTTTGTCATTAAACTAAATGGCAGTTTAACGCAACTAACGCCATTTCTGATATGCTTACAATGAAGTATTTTTGAATTGTAATTGGGGGAGAAAAGAATGCAGTTAATGCCCAAATATGCTGAAAACATTATAGTGCTTGTACAATACAAGTCATCATTTAGATGGTTTGTTACGGATAAGGAACTATGGTTCTTAGATTTGCGAAAACTGATTACTTCTTATCTTGAAAAAGGATTAAAAATAAATAATCCTGATGATTTTTCTGACAGATTTGATATTGCAATTGTGAATGAGGATAATGCAGATGTCTTCCTTCATAATATTCGTGATTTTGAAGTTACAAATGATGAGTTGAAGAAGATATTGGCTGAAGGAAGATTTAACCATATCTCTGATATGTTGCCTTCTCTTTACGTGGATTTTGATGCAAAGAAATTAACATCGTATTATCCTGAACCTGCATCATATGAGTTTTATATTCCTAATAATTGGGAAGGTAAATATGACAAATTGTTAGGGGATGTTCCTAAAGAGTATCGTTATTGGGTTATTCAAGGTAAAAATTTATTTTCACCTCGAGTGAGCTAACGAAGAACTATAGCGCGGGAGCTGCATCGAAGCAGCTCTTTTTTTGATTCATTGAAGTAACGGGCAGTTTAATTGCATGGTAAAATAAACTTTGACTTTAGGAAATATTGCTGGGGGTTACAATGGACCGATGTTCTATAAATCAAATGTTTTTACAATTGCCAACCTTAAGTGAGTGGAACCTATTGCTTTCAGGCCAAATAAACCAATTAGATGGCTATCAGGTTCATCAGAAGCAATATCTTGAAATGGCATTAGGATACGCATTTAATCAAGGTAAAGCTTTCAGCGACAAAGTAATGCCTGTTTTAGAGCTGCGAAAATGGGGACTGTGGACTCCATCCTTGTTTTATTGGCCAAACGGTAAGCCAATACTTGAACCCGAGAGCAAAAGAATTGACGATACTTTTATCCAAGTATATTTTCGCAAATTCCATTGCTTTGACTGTGAATTAGACATAGATGCTTATGCGATCGAAAATGATGCTTATTTAGGAAAAGGTTATCTAGAACTGAACACTGTTCTCAAGTTAAATAACTTACCTAAAGATAGCTGCCCACGATGTAAGGGGAATTTGCGTAGCCCTGGTATAGTGGAAGTTGTTCAAGTTTACGATACAGCGTATTGAATGAATTCATCCATTACGCTAACGGATAACGATAGCTGAATGTTTTAGTGGTGTTCTTCGACCTATGTATACATTGGTTTAACTTGGGCAATAATATCCTTTATTGCGTTAAAATAGAAATTAGAGATAAACCTGTTTACCGGATAATGTTCGTAAATAAAAAAATATATCCATAATGGAATTGAAGATTGAATGAAGTATTGCCTGCAATATGTTTAATTTCTCCTTTCGGATAAGACGCAAGAATGAAGAAGCTGTGATCAATGATCCAGCTTCTTTTTTGTTATGTTTGATCGATGAAGTTAAAGTTGCGCTAAACCAAAGGGCAGGATTTTTTCATAATGGAGAATTGTAGCTGGGGAATAATACCTTCATAAGAAGGTGGTGATCAGTCTTGAAGAATCTTTTCCGTTTGTTGATAGTTATCGGGACAATTATTCTCTCTACTCCTCAACCTGTTTGGGCAACTGAGGGTGCTGAAGTTTTCGATATTAGAAAAGGTGATATTGTATTTACAATCCCCAATTCAACCTTATTGCAAAACCAGGTAAAAGAGTGGTTATCATCTGCAAGTGGTATTGCGGGTTCGTTTAGAATTGAGCCGAGCGATGGCATAGCGATAAAGATCCCGCTTTCACCCCCTTACAAGATTCGAAATAAATGGATAAGTGGAACAGTCACAGAAGTGATTCTTTTTATCGGGAAGTTAGATACCTACAACCCAACCCTGCTGGTCTATACAAAGGGAAATCATCTTGTGGAAGTCCGTATAAAAAGCAACAATTTGATAACCTTTCTTAAAGAAAACAATCTGTACAGTTCAGACTTAAATTTAGGTGCCCCTCCGCTGAACGGAGAACAATAGCTAAATAAATACCCTAGGACGAGGCTGCCAGCATGGGCAGCCTCGTTAAGCTATTGGGCAGGGTAGTTTCAAGATAGTGTAGAACTTTAATTAGAATAGACAAAGGAGGATAATAAATTGAATCAAGAGATAATAATTAATCTGCCAATAGAAGCAGTTGAAGTTCCCAATTTAAGAGAACTGGTTGGTTGGGGCGGCAGACATTCAGATTATCCAATATTATTCGACCGTTGTAATTTTTGGGCTGGTCTCAGAGATGAGGAAAATAAACTTATAGCATTCGGCTATGTTGCAGGGATGGGGTTGCAACACGGGTACATGGAAGACATAATTGTACACCCGGAATTTCAGAAAAAAGGAATTGGCGAAGCCGTAGTTAGGAAATTACTGCAAGAGGCTGAACGTGTCGGGATAGAGATTGTAACATTGACATACGATTCAAAACATACATTCTTTTATACAAGGAGTGGATTTACTCCCTGTTCTGGGGGATTATGGAGGAGGAAAGATTAAACTAACAAAGAACTATAGTCAGGGAACCTGCTTCGCGGCAACTCCTCATTTTGTTTATTGATTAACTGGCATAATAAAGCAATTACCATCTCTTACTAACTCCATTGTCAGGAGTGACTTGTTGCTATATTTCCAAAAAAAAGAACCCGGTCAAGTACAAGTAAACCGGGTTTGTTGATGCTTTGATAGTATTTGACCTGGTACGTAACAGCTTTATTTTGATTTCTTTTGTTCTCCAGTTTTACCTGATGACGTGGCATGCTTTGGGTTGTTAGTGTCTTTAGTTTTGCTCATGTTTATTGTTCACCTCCTGTCTTATTCCATAAAAGTATTTCTCCAAACCGCAATCCTTATTAGAAAAATGGTTGTATTTCGGAATACGGGTTTTTGTATCCCCCATGCTGATTGAAAAAAACGGGGCAGCTGCTCGCTCACCTAACTGGCAGGTTAATGCAACGATCTAAGAAAGGGATATCGATGCATAGGGCAGTTGCGGACGATCAAGTGATGAATGATAATTGTGGCACGTAATGACTTAATTGCAATACAGATATACCCAACGCACTTGGGACAGAAATTTATTAAGTACCGATGAATTGAATATTTTATCATGAGAGGAGATCCATTAAATTATGAAACTTGTAGATAGCGTGTATTGTAGAACAGAAGATTTTGCTAATCAGATGTTTCAATTTTATCTGGACAATGGTTATTCTGTTTTACAATCAACAGTTGAAATTGAAACTGGAACACATGGTAAGCATGTTGTTAAGAAATTAGATATTCTATCCAGATAAAAGGATTCATTTATCGACATAAGAAATAAAAGCACAAAAAAGCCTGTAAAAAAATCGTTACAGGCTACATCAAAATTTATTATTGAAATTGAATATCAATTGGTTTATGCGTATCTTTTATTACTTTTGGCATTCTGACTTCAAGTACACCATTTTTATAAGTTGCGGTTGTTCCTTCAGCATTAACCAATGAAGGTAACGTTATTGAGCGCTGAAATTTACCTGAAAAACGTTCTTTTCTGTGCATTTGATCTTCTCTTAAGTCAGTAATATTTTTAATAATACCATGGATAGTGAGAAGGTTATCATCAATATGGATATGAACATCTTCTTTACTTTCAAGACCAGGGATATCGTAATGTACCACAACTTCCTTTTCATTTTCGAAGACATCAACGCGGCTATTAAATTCAGAAAGGAATCCAAAACCAGTTTTAGCATCATTAAGAATTTTGTCTAAACCAGTTTTCCAACTATCTAATTGGCGAAAAGGGTCAAAGGGAGATAAATTCATGAATAGTCCTCCTTGTAATTTTTTTTACTGTAGATATGATTTACCAAATAAAAGGGTTTTATGTAGTCATTAAAAGAAATATTCATGTGGAGGCAATTATCTTAAATGTAAAATCCGTGTCAGAGCAAACACTATTGACAAACCATCTACTACGTGTTACTTTATAGCTGTAGTAAGTAACACTTCATACCAGTCATACAGAATAGCAAGGGGTGATTGTGCTGGAAAACCTAACGGAAATGCTCAAAGGCGTGCTTGAGGGCTGCGTCCTTGAAATTATAAGCCGCAAAGAAACCTACGGCTACGAAATCACGCGGCGGCTGAACGCTCTCGGCTTCACAGACGTTGTGGAGGGAACGGTGTACACCATCCTGATCCGGCTTGAAAAAAACAAGTTGGTGGAGATCACCAAGAAGCCCTCCGACATGGGACCGCCGCGAAAGTTTTTCGCGATCAACGACGCGGGGCGCGAGGAACTGCGGAAGTTCTGGGAAAAATGGGAATTTGTCGCGTCGAAAATCAACCAATTAAAGGAGGAGCAGTAACAATGCTTGATTCTATTATAAAATTGATAATAGGCGACTTGGAAGAAAAACGGGCCTATAAACGGATGATGAAGAGGGTTGACGGCCTGCCGAAAGATTTTCGGTTTGCGTTTCGCAAAATTCAACATTATATGTTTAGCGTTGGCCCCCCTGGCGGTGACATGACGATATTTACGGACATGACGATGTTTACGGACTTAGTGGATTTATTTGAAGCAAGCGCGGCAGAGGGCAAGCAGGTTCTTGACGTCATAGGCAGTGACGTCGACAAGTTTTGTGATGAGTTTATGCGCGCGTCGGTTACCAATACTGAAACACTGCGAGAAAAACTAAACAAAGAGGTTATGGAAAAATTTAATAAGGAGGAGCGATAACGATGCTGGAACTTATCAAAAAAATGATCGGGGACAAAAAAGAGTATAGAGAGCAAATGGCAAGGGCAGAAGCGCTGCCTGAAGACTATCGGTTCGTATTTGAAAAAATTCAGGGATACATGTGGAGTTTCGCGGGAGGAGACGGCTCTGACATGTTGAAAACTCAGCACGAATTGATAGAGTTGTTTGAAGCCAGCGCGGTGGATGGCAAGCACGTTCTCGACGTGACAGGCGAAGATGTTGTCGGGTTCTGCGACGAGTTTTTGCGCGACACGAAAAAGTGGACCGATAACTTTCGCAAAAAAATAAACCGCGACATGATGAACAAATTCGGAAGGGGGAACGATTCTAAATGAAAGACATCGCAATTCAAGTAAAGGATTTAAAAAAATCCTTCAAGACCACGGAAGTCCTAAAGGGAGTGGATTTCGAGGCGCGGCGCGGCGATATTTTTGCCCTGCTCGGCTCCAACGGCGCGGGCAAGACGACGATTGTTAAAATCCTCACCACGCTGCTTAAACATGACGGAGGCACCGCCGTCGTAAACGGATTTGACGTCGCGTCAAAGCCCGACTATGTACGACAGTCGATTAGCCTGACAGGGCAGTTTGCTGCCGTGGACGAGATATTGACCGGACGGGAAAATCTTATCATGATTGCAAAACTGCGGCACCTAAAAAATCCGCGTCAGGTCGCGGATGATTTACTGAATCGCTTCGGCTTGACCGACGCCGCCGACCGCAGGGTGTCCACCTATTCGGGCGGTATGCGCCGCAGGCTCGACATTGCCATGAGCCTGATCGGAAAACCGCAGCTCATTTTCCTCGACGAGCCGACTACAGGGCTTGACCCCGAGGCACGCATTGAGGCTTGGAAGATTGTCAAGGAGCTTGCCGACGGTGGCACAACGGTGTTCCTGACCACTCAGTATTTGGATGAGGCTGAACAACTTGCCGATAGAATTGCTATTTTGCATAAGGGCAGGATTATTGCCAATGGCACGCTTGAGGAACTGAAAAAGCTGTTCCCGCCCGCAAAGACGGAGTACGTGGAAAAACAACCTTCATTGGAGGAGATATTCCTCGCAATCATCGGTAAAAAGGAGGGAAAGTAACAATGAATGAACATTTTTTCAGCGACATGAGCGTGATGCTTGGACGTTCCATGCGCCATATTTTGCGAAGCATGGACACCATCTTCACGGTTTGCATCACTCCGATTGCAATGATGCTGCTGTTCGTCTATGTGTTTGGCGGCGCAATCCAAACCGGTACGGATAACTATGTGAACTACCTGTTGCCCGGTATCCTGCTGATTGCGATTGCAAGCGGCATATCCTATACGGCTTACCGCCTGTTTTTGGATAAGCAACGGGGCATAATTGAGCGGTTCCACTCCATGCCGATTGCGCGTTCCTCCGTGCTGTGGGGGCACGTGCTGACCTCGGTGGTATCCAACGTCATTTCTGTTGTCGTAATCATTCTCGTAGCGCTCATTATGGGCTTTCACTCGTCGGCGGGGGTACTGTCTTGGCTTGCCGTAGCCGGCATACTCGTGCTGTTTACGCTGGCTTTGACTTGGGTCGCGGCGATTGCCGGACTGTCCGCGACATCGGTGGAAGGTGCAAGCGTGTTTTCCTATCCGCTTATCTTCCTGCCGTTTATCAGTTCGGCCTTTGTGCCGACCGAAACGATGCCGTCAGTCGTACGCGCCTTTGCCGAAAACCAGCCGGTGACCTCTATCGTAGAAACCATCCGTGCACTATTGTCAAGTCAACCTTTAGGCAATGGTATCTGGGTCGCTCTTGGGTGGTGCTTAGGGATACAGATCGTCGCATATCTATTTGCGGTGCGCGCATATAAACGGAAAGCAGCTTAATGTTTGCAGGCCGTCGCAGCGAAGTGATGTTCTATTACTCCTTTTATGTCAAAGTAATGGGGAATAAAGATAACCAGGGAGCAGACTGCCACGGGTGGCATGTTCCCTTTTTTATTGAAGTGGGCGTCAAATCGTGGATGCCTTTAAGCTAACGGATAACGATAGCAGAATGACAGCAGGCTGCCGGCATCGGCAGCCTGTTCATTTCCCTTATTTAATAGAGGCTTCATATATCTCCTGAATGGATTTGGACAACATCACGTTGAATTCGTCGTCCGTTTGCCCTGCGGTAAGTCCCTCCGACAATGCACGCGAGAAACTGGCGATCAAACCATGATTACGTGCCAGCTTTTCATTGGCTTCCGCTTGCGTGTAGCCGCCTGACAAAGCCACGACCCGTAAAACATGCGGATCTTCCATCAAATCGCTGTAGAAATTGTCTTCGGTCGGTATGGAGAGTTTAAGCATGACTTTTACGTCTTTGCCAAGGGTAGATAAATGCTCGAAAATCTCATCTTTTAATCGTTTTTCCGATGATGCCTTATCCGCGCTGTGGATATCAACTTCCGGTTCGATAATCGGAACCAGCCCCATCTCAATGATTTGATTACCGATGGCAAACTGATGCTCAACCAATTTTCTTATTCCGACCGGATTAGCTTCCATAATAACCGAGCGCATTTTTGTCCCAAAAATGTTTCGATCAACCGCCCGCTTCAGAAGATCGTCTAGACCGGAAATGGGCTTCATGAGCTGAACGCCGTCTCCAAGATCGGCAAGCCCTTTATCGACTTTTAGAAAAGGAACGATGCCTTTCTTTTCCCAAAGATAATCAGCGGTTAATTGCCCGTCAATGGATCGATCCATCGTGTTCTCAAATAAGATCGCACCCAAAATGAACTGGGAATCAAACGCGGGGCTCTTGATAACACGAGTTCTCATCTCATGTATCAATGCATACATCTCTTCATCATTGGAATAGCTGTTTTCCTTAATGCCATACTGCAAGAGAGCCTTAGGTGTACTTCCCCCGCTTTGGTCCAAGGCCGCTATAAACCCCTTTCCAGTATGGATTCGGTCCAATTGCTTTGTATTCATCGGATTTTCTCCTTCCTTTTCATGATTGAATAGTATCTTGAATCTTATTCATTATAACACTTCTACATCAGGAATAAGGAACTTCATTAGCTAACGGAGACTATAGCTAAACAAACATAAAAGGCTGCCGCGTGCAGCCTTTTGTGCTAACGGGCAGTAGAGTTTCAATTTCTGAATTATGGAAAAAATATATGAACGGAATATTACAACTAACTCGGAGGTGGAGGTTTGAGCTTACGGCTGATTGGTGCCATTATTTGCTGGTTTATCGCTTTCGTATTTCTCACATTAGGCATAATAGTTGTTAAAAGTGAAAAACGCAAACAAGATACTATTGCCGAAGAATTAAAATTACGTGATATTGAAGGTGTTGCCGATTCATTTTTTGTATGGATAATTTTTTTTGTTGTTAATTCAATTGGTGAGTTATTAAGAGCATTACCTTGGTGGTTAGTTAAAGTTATTTATATCATACTCGGTATCGGGTTTGTGTTTTTAGGTATTAAATGTATGGGCTGGATGGATTAACTACAGGAAAACTATTGAGCGAAAGCAACAAAGGACAGCCGAACGATTTCGTAGCCCTGTTACGCAAACGGGGAACGATATAAAATAAGTGGTTTTGGGGATTCTGAACCCCCAGTGGAAATATATACAATTATATTCGAAAGTGGTTCAAATAAAATTACGTTTTATTTCAAGAAAGGTATGACAAGAATTATGGTTGATAAAATTTATTATGATAAGTCAAAACATCCCTGGGTCCCTGATAAGTCATTTTTGAAGTACTTTCCATGAGTTTTCTCAACCGAATAGTAAAGGTTATAGGATCGTAGTAGATTAAGCTAACAAAGAACTATAGTTGAACGGAACTAGAATTAGAGGAGCAAAATTAGTTGTTAAATAAGAAAAAGATAATTATAGGAATTTTATTTGCGGTAATCACCCCATTACTATTTCAATTTTTCTTTACATCACCCACGGAAGTTAAGAACCCTGATGGGTCTATGAGTGTTATTTCACGCCGTGATTCGAATTGACATCATCCAAGAAGCTAAATGATTACGAGCCTGATGCAATCATAAAGCAAATAGCATTGGATTTGATTGAAACTGAAGTGGATATAAAATATCGAAAAAAGTATGCAACTGCTAAAGGGAAACTATAGTTTAATAGAAGTGTACAACAAAGTTTTGAAGTAATTAGGCGTTCACAATACTGGGTGAACGTAGGGGGATTGGTAATGTGATGGCGCCCTGGCGAACATAGGACACCTTTAATTAGCCAAGCTCAATTACCTAAATGTGGTATTATGGAACTAGAATCATTTATTCCTAAGGTTATCCTGACGTAAGGAAGCACCATTCGCTTTGATATACTAGACTATAATCGCCTCCTATATTGCCCCCGAACTACTTCCAGGCTATCAAGTATATTCAATTTGGTGGGATTAATCACTTCGTATTGAAGTAGTGAGGAAACGAGAGTACAATAATAAAACAGGCTGCTAGCACTGGTAACGGCAAACCAAAGCCTTAAACCTTGCAAGAAGCTGGGTTAAGCCCTTGGTTTTTGTGTGTTCCTAGGGCCTTTTGAACGGACTTCTCACTTTTTACCGCTATTAAATAGCTTATAATTATCAGATAATAGTAGATATATTAATCTATAAATAATTGTAATACACTATGATATGGTTATAATTGAGACAGATAAGGTGTGTGACTAGTTCGCGCCTTGGTTTGGTGTGACGCCTAAGCAGGAGCGCCTGCATCCTTTCTGCAAATTTTAGGGTATAGGGATGGTAAAAATGAGCAACAGAGAAACTAAAAAAGACGTCATCTTAATTGGTGCCGGAATCATGAGTGCGACTTTAGTGACACTTCTGAAAGAATTAGTACCGGAATGGGAAATTACAGTGTTTGAGAAGCTCGAAAATGCAGGAGAAGAAAGCTCTAACGAATGGAATAATGCAGGAACAGGGCATGCGGCACTGTGCGAGCTTAACTACACCGTCGAAAAACCAGACGGATCTATAGATATTAGCAAAGCTATCAAAATTAATGAACAGTTTCAGCTTTCAATGCAGTTTTGGTCTTATCTTGTAAATAGCAAGCTGATACGTAATCCTCAGGACTTTATCATGCCACTGCCTCATATGAGTATGGTACAAGGGGAACAAAATGTAACGTTTTTAAAGAAACGTTTTGAAGCGATGTCAAATAATCCTCTGTTTCAAGGGATGGAATTTTCCGATGACCCTAGAAAACTGATGGAATGGATTCCGCTTATTATACAAGATCGTCCATCGAATGAACCTATAGCGGCAACAAAATTCAACTCTGGAACTGATGTCAACTTTGGTGCTTTAACGCGCATTTTGTTTGACCATTTAAAGAGTAAAAACGTCGATATCAAATACAAACATAGCGTTGATAATATTAAACGTACTAGCGACGGATCGTGGGAATTGAAAGTACGAAACGACAGCGGTAACGTCGAACGCCATACTGCAAAATTCGTCTTTATCGGAGGCGGGGGAGGAAGCCTGCATTTACTGCAAAAATCCGGTATTCCTGAAGGAAAACATATTGGGGGATTCCCGGTAAGCGGAATATTTATGGTGTGTAATAATCCGGATGTTGTAGCGCAGCATCATGCAAAAGTATACGGCAAAGCTAAGGTTGGAGCTCCTCCAATGTCTGTTCCGCATCTTGACACAAGATTTATCGACAATAAAAAATCATTGCTATTTGGACCGTTTGCCGGCTTCTCACCAAAGTTTTTAAAAACCGGTTCGATGTTTGATTTGGTAACTTCCGTAAAACCGGATAATCTCGTAACTATGTTGTCGGCAGGTGCAAAAAACATGTCATTGACAAAATACCTGATCGAGCAAGTTATGTTATCGAAAGAAAAGCGCATGGAGGAGTTACGAGAGTTTATCCCGAACGCCAAAAGCGAGGATTGGGATTTAGTAGTAGCGGGCCAACGTGTGCAAGTTATCAAAGATACTGAAGCTGGCGGCAAAGGTACACTTCAATTTGGTACGGAAGTGATTAGTGCCGCTGATGGCTCGATTGCAGCATTACTAGGTGCTTCTCCAGGTGCTTCTACTGCTGTTCACGTTATGCTTGAGGTAATTAAAAAATGCTTCCCGCAACATATGAAAGAGTGGGAACCGAAAATTAAAGAAATGATCCCTTCTTATGGCGTGTCACTAATGGAAAATTCAGAGCTTCTGCACGAAATTCATACTTCAACAGCAAAGACGCTTGGTCTAAGCGAAAAAGAGCTAGTCTATAGTTAATTCTTTGAATAGGAGCTGGCCTAAGCATAAAAAGCGCGATGTCATTTTGCATCGTGCTTTTTAAATTTGTCCAGTACCATTCAGGAATAAATACGGTAACTTTGTTGGCATTCATAACCTGAAACCTTATGTCATTTTTGAATTTATTGAAGGCCAACACATTAGAGAACCAAATGAAAGGCAAAAAAAGCAATTAATTCAAAAGGTTGCTGAGTTGCATAACATTACTAAAAACTATTCACCTGTTCATAAAGAAGATCGATGGAATTATAGTATTGAACTTTGCCGCGAATTAGCTCAACAGGCATCAAAGCGTATAAACATATAAATTCAATAGAGAAATTAGCATGGTTAGAAAATGAATTACTCAAATTGGATCTTCCGAAAGCGTTACCAAAGGGAATTTGCCACTCGGACTTAAACTTTTCCAATGACCTTTAACCAACGTCGAAAAAGAACATTTGTTTGATGTATATAAATTGAGCATATTATTTGATTGTGTTTGGTATTTTGAAAGAGGAGATGCAGTAGATTTTTTTGAGAAAAGGAAGATTGACTTCCTTGGTCGTTTAGGAAGGGAGGTATTTTATGAAGAGTTATATAATGTGAGGCACTGACTCAAATCGTTAACGGACTTGGATCAGAACGTGGTAATGCTCTAATCGTCACTTGATTAAAATATTACCGTTCTTATTTTTGATATTGAATCTTCGATTTCGGAATTATCATGTTTAATTGCATATAGCAATCCTCCTAATTCACGCAGTCCTTGATGTTTTTTTACCCTGCGTTCAATGGTCGTATCTTCTGGAAATGAGTGTTTATATTCACTCAATATCAGATTATAAAAGTCCTCTCCCATATAAACTTGCGTTGCCAAATCTTTTGCGGGATCACCTATCGTCATATCACTAAAGTCGATAATTCCCGTTATTCTTGAACACAAATCATCCACCAAAATATTTTCATACCATAAATCCCCGTGGCATAATACAAAGCGATGAGAAAAAAACGTACTATCTTCCAAGGTTTCCTCCCACCATTTAGCCAATTTCTGTTGCTCTTTTACGGTTAAAACCTGGGTTAATAATTCTTTTGTATCTTTACGTAAAATCTGTATAAGGCTTTTGTTGTTTGATTCTTGCGGACAACTGCTATCTAACGTACTGATTGGTATTTGATGTAACTTAATAATAAATTCCGCTAGTTGTTTAGCAATAATCGTTAGATTTTTGGAGATGAGCAAATCCGGATTAAGTGGGGTTCCCTTCAATTTTTTATATCTCATGATTCCCGAAGGATTGATAGACGGATCAAACATATATGAAATAGGCAGCGGTATCTCAATATCTAGGAAAGTACGAATCTGAGGCAGCATCTGAAACTCTTTTGTGTATTGTTGTGCGGTTTCCATGGTTTTAGCAATCCTAAAGATAGATCCGTCGTTCTGTTCAATAACGATACTCCCAAATCCCTCACCTAAAATTTCGATATCATTCTTATCTATGTTTAATAGCAGTAATGCAGCATCGAGCAAACCCTTCATACATGCTCAGCCCCTTTGATATGCTTTTTCTTGATAGGTGATCATTTGCCTTGAACTGCTTTTGTGCGGATGGAAGTACTTGGCATTAGTATAGATAATGCGAATGTTGCCACGCTGATTACTGCGCACACAATCGCCATACCATGCAATCGCGGTGTGGTGATTTCATGGCTAAAAATGGCTCCAAGCAAACTGGATGAGAGGATTGTCCCCATAAATCTGGAGGTCATGAACAAGCCCGAAGCTATCCCTGTCTCTGCTGCAGATACATATGAATATAAAGCCGTCTGCAATCCGAGATTTTGGAACCCGCTGCTCAAGCCGAATACGGATAGGACAGCAAATATCGCCAAGGAAGCTGAATGTTCATGAATAAGTAATATGAGCATTGAACCCACTAGAACGATAAGCGAACCCATGATTAGTGGTGTTTTGGAGCCGGAATTGTCAATCCATCTGCCAACCAATGGCGTAGTGAAAATCCCTAATCCTGATAGTGCCAGCATCATCATGCCAACCTGCTGCGCATCGAATTGCCGGACTTGCTGTAAATAAGAAGGAATGCTGAACATGATCGAGTAGAACACGATGTTAACACAAATAAACTGGACATAAACCAAACAAACGTTGAGATTTTTTTTCAAAAAGATCATATCAATAAACGGCTGGGTGCGCTTTAACTCAAATTTATAGAATAAATAACTCAGGATTAAGCTGGTTAAAAGAAACCAGAGGTTGACCCTCTTTTCGAAGGAAAGAAAGAAAAATAGCCAACTGATTATAAGTGATGCAAAAAAGGCAATTCCCCACAAGTCCAGTCCGCCTTTAGCGAGTGACTTGCGCGGGCCATCTTTCGGAAGAATTTTGATGGAAAGCAAAAAAGCAATGAGGATAACTGGAAAGTTAACAATGAAAATCGCTGGCCAATCCCCATATTGGATCAAAAAACCTCCAATAGAAGGACCAAGGGCCGCCGACGTAGAAGAAAAAATAGACATCACGCTTAATGCTCTTGCTTGATTATCTGTGATGCTACTGCGAATAATCCCCATTCCTGCAGGGTATAGCGAAGATGTTCCTATTGCTTGAATTACGCGAAAGCCAATAAGCCAGCCAATGCTTGGGGCCAGCGGAGCTAGCATAGATGATACTGTAACGAGAGTAAGTCCAAATAGGAAGATCCGCTTGCGACCGAACATATCGCTTATCTTACCCATAATTGGTTGAGCAATCGCACTTGCGACATAATAAGTAGCGATCAGCCAAGAGATGGCACTATAAGTGACATGGAACTCGGTCTGCAGCCGTGAGAATGCAACTGAAATCATCGACGTATTCAGCGGATTTAAGAGAACTCCTAGACCTATGGTTGTGATTAACCAAAGTTGCTTGTTCTTGTTTTTAAACATGTATTTTTCTCTTTTCTCTCTTTTTAATTCATTATAATCCTATTTAAGTTGAACTGCATCGATAAAATCCAGCGTCATCGTCAGCCTTTGAAGCTGTCCTCCATAAAACGGAAAAAAGCCTTCAGAATCGCGATTTATCAACGATTCTGAAGGCTTCTTGCTTATCAATGCGAGCCCCTTCGGTCTGACAGTCGGGATTGGAATCACCCCGTTTTTACCATTCCCAAGGCATCTTTACTGGATAGCCGATTTTCTCGCTGCGAAGCAGCTGACGGGAGCGTTTCGGGAGCTGATCATACACTTCCTGCGGAATTTGAATCGAATACCCGCTGCCATACCAATCACGGTTGTAAATTAGTGCGATGTTCGTTCTGCGATAGTTCGAACGATTCGGAGTACCACGGTGCCACATCCGGATGTCGCGAATGACGATGGAGCCTGAAGTTTTTTTCGAATAGGGAATAAATGCAGATTGACAACGCTTCCACGTTAAGATATCCTTATTTAGCAAGAAAGATTAACCGGTTAAGCTAAAATATGCTTCGTTCGTTGAATTGGGAATCCATTTCGGAATAGAGAGGGGATGAATCAAATTAGCAATAATTCTAAACTAAAACAAATGTGGGCCGATAAAACACTTTACTTCATGCTGCTGCCGGGCTTGGCCTATTTTATCATCTTTCATGTATGGCCCATTATCGGGATGAAACTAGCCTTCTACG
Source organism: Paenibacillus sp. yr247 (assembly GCF_900103825.1). Taxonomy (GTDB): domain Bacteria; phylum Bacillota; class Bacilli; order Paenibacillales; family NBRC-103111; genus Paenibacillus_E. Next base: position 81,996 of record NZ_FNIF01000015.1, on the reverse strand, counting down.
AATATCGCATTATTGGCAAAAACGTCTATGTAGGATTCAAATATTTCCGGGAGTTATTCAGCACACCGATTTTTACACAGGTACTGGAAAACACGTTAATCATCAGCGCGATGAAAATGATCATTATTTTTCCGATTCCAATTATTTTCGCTCTGATGCTCAATGAATTTATTAATGGCAAATTCCGCAAAGCGGTCCAGGTCATCTCGTATTTGCCTCACTTTCTGTCATGGGTCGTGATCGCGGGCATCTGGTTCGAATTCCTGTCAAAGTCATCGGGGGCAGTCAATGAAATCATTCAGGCCTTCGGCTTTCCGGCTCACGACTTTTTGACGGATAAAGATGCGATCAGATGGGTGCTTGTAGCAAGTGAAGCATGGCGGAATATAGGTTGGGATTCCATCATTTTTCTTGCTGCGATCCTAGGCATTAATCAAAATCTGTATGAAGCAGCGCATGTCGATGGAGCGAATCGCTGGCACGTGGTCACCCGAATCGTGATCCCGCATCTATATGTCCCTATGGTGACTATCTTCATTCTAAACGTTGGTTTTATTATGAATGCTGGACTTGATCAGGTGCTAAACTTCACCAACGACTCTGTAAATAGCAAAATCGATATTATAGATACTTACGTTTATCGTGTAGGTTTGATTAACGGTCAATACTCGTTTGCCACAGCGGCTAATTTGTTTAAAAGTGCAATTGGTGTAGTGCTCGTACTATCGACACATTTCATTTCTAAAAAACTCACCTCTAAAGGTGCCTGGTAAGGAGGCAGTTTCATGGTAGGTAGAAAATTTACCGTTCCCAAATTGATGATCGGGGCCATACTTTCCGTCCTTACATTGACGATGTTCGTACCGATTATGAACTTATTTGCGAAAGCGTTCTCGAACCCAGATAAAGTACATTTGTTACACGGCTATGATATTTGGCCTAAGGGTTTCTCGCTCATTCATTTTGAAGTTGTACTCAGTAATCAATTGATTGGTCGAGCTCTATTGAATTCGTTGTTCATTACCATCGTGGGGACATGCTTAAGCATTTTCTTTACCACGATCACAGCATATGTGTTGACTCGCAAAAATTTGGTTGGCAAAACTCCACTCATGATTTTTCTTATTATTATCATGATCTTCGAACCTGGGATCGTTCAAGAATATATGGTCATCAAAGACCTTCATTTACTGGATAGTCTTTGGTCAATGGTTATATATCGCACGATTAACGTGTTTTATCTCATCATTATGATGCGATTTATTGAGGAGATTCCTGAATCATTGATTGAAGCAGCCAGGATTGACGGGGCCGGACATATGAGAACGTTTTCCCAGATTGTTTTGCCCCTTTCCCGCGTACCTCTGCTTACAATTGGCATGTTTTACATTGTAGCGAGATGGAACGAATTCTTTAAATCAAGTATTTTCTTGTCAAGTCGCAACAATACGGTTCTGCAAGTGCTGCTTAGACAGTTCATCGTAGAAGGAGATACTTCTGCTCTGGTTGGCTCGGCCAATCTATTGAAAAATAATAACATTGCTCAGCTTGATTTCACCGCATTAAAGGCGGCTACAATTGTTATCGCCATGATTCCGATTCTTATGCTATATCCCATTATTCTGAAGCATTTCGCGAAGGGTGTAATGGAAGGCGGCATTAAAGAATAAAAACAAAAACAGATCCAAGGAGGAAATAAAATGAGAAAGATGCTTCTCTTGTTGGTTGCGATCTTATTGATGGTAACAACAGCTTGCAGTTCCGGGGGGAAAAAGGCTAGCGATACATCGACTCCTGCAGCAACAAATAAAGGTAGTCAAGATCCCGTAACGCTTAATATCGTTGCCAAAGATTTAGCGGTAGATGATCCTAACGCTCAAAAACTGGTTAAAGGTATCGAAGAAGGTATGAAAGCAGAAGGCAAAAACATTAAACTGCAAATCGTGCCCGTGCAAAGCGGTACGTACTCGGAAAAATTAGGTCTCTTGTTGCAAAGCGGAAATATTCCTGACTTGATTTATTTCCAAGGTGGAGACTATCAATTTGCTGTTACGCAAAAAATTCTAGAAAACTTGACGCCTTACATCGAAAAGTCTACGAATGTTAAAGCTTCGATGAGCGATTTTAACAAAGAAAGAATGAAGAATTATCCGTATTTATTATGGCTATCGCCGATTAATAGTGCAGTTCCAGTTGTACGTCAAGAATGGCTAGATAAAACAACATCAGGCAAAGAAGTGTTGGCAAATCCAACGATCGACAATTATTATACGTTCTTTAAAGAAGTGAAAGAAAAGAATGGCGCGAAATACGCATATACAACGGCTGGTAACCTAGATGAATTAGACGTCATGTTTGCACAAGCTTTCGGATTGACATCCACATGGATCAAAGGTGCCGATGGTAAGTATGTTTACAGCAGAACAACACCATTCGAGAAAGAAAAATTGGAGTTCTATGCGAAGCTGTACAAGGAAGGATTACTTGATCCTGAGTACCTGACCAAAAAGTTTGACACCAAAGAAAAAGCTTTCTATGACGGCCAGGCTGCCATCATTGCAGGTACACAAGGTAAAGTTATTGATATCTATAACACAAAAATGACATCACAAAATGGCGCGAATGCTAAACTAACGCCTCTGGCACCAGCAAAAGGGAAAGCTCATGGTTACACACCGGTGGATATCAGCAAGGAAAGCCGCGGTTTTGCCATTTCTTCCACATCCAAGAACAAAGATGCAGCTTTTGCTGTATTAGAGTTTATGGCTAGTCAAAAAGGTCAAATGCTCGACAAGCTTGGTGTGGAAGGTCAAGAGTACCAAATCGTCGATAATAAAATTAAACTTACGGACAAATTTGCTTCCTGGTTCCCTCATTTTGTTGAGACTACCCTTAATTTTAAGCCGGAAAAAGAGTTTGACCCTGCGACGCCTTACTTGACGGCTCCAGCAGCTAAATCTCTGCAAATGTTCTCTTCCATGTCTACAAAAGACAATGCGTTTATCATGCCTGCTGATTTGGCAGCCAAATGGGATGCATCCGTCGCGCTGTACAAAGGATTTGCTGCAGACGTTGTTACAGGCAAGAAAACAACAGCTGATTTCGATAAATTTGTGGAAGCATGGAACGCCGCAGGCGGTAAAGATGTGACCGATTACGCAAACAAAACAATCAAGTAAATAGAACTGCAAAGTGTGGGGCGTCATGCCCCACACTCCCTGTAGGGGGAGTGGAATAAATGGTTTCTTTTGCTGAAAGAGTAAAAGGTGTTGTTTTTGGAACAGCGTATGGCGATGCCATGGGCGCAGTAGTCGAAAAGTTGACTTATCGTGAGATTAAAAGTAGATATGGCCGAGTTGATACAACGATGACCAAGTGGTGGAAAGCGGATTGGCCGGAAACGGCGAGGCTTGGAAGAATGAGGGGCGAAGGTATTGTTACCGACGATACATTAATGACGCTTGCTCTAATGAACGTTTATTGCACGGAACGGCGTCATTTGGACGCTTATGATCTTGCCAATGAATTCGTGAAGGAAATCTCCTTCCGACCTAGATATATTCCGGAGTTCGGTAAAGAAGCGTTAATCATGGATAGACTTTTTTATCCCGAGAAACACATTTTCAATCGCCATGTATTAGCAAATTGCGAGCCTCGTGAAGGAGGCTATGGCAATATGGTCAATTGTGGCGCGGCCATGTACATTGCTCCGGTCGGTATCGTGAACGCATGCAATCCTAAGGGAGCTTACGATGAAGCGATTCTCTTTGCTTCCGGGCATCAAGTCAGTTATGGCTTGGAAGCTGCGGGTGTTATGGCTTGCTGTGTCGCCAAAGCATTTGAACCAGGTGCTACAGTTGAAGATGTCGTAAACACGGCATTAGTATACGCCAAAGATGGAACCAAAAGGGCCATTCATGACATTTGTGAAGCGGCTATAGCGCTTAAGAATAATAAAGAAGACAAAGATGAAGTCGTGACTCGTTTTCATGCCGTTATTGGCAATTATTCACCTATGGGAGACGATGTGACCCGGAGTATTCACAAAGTCGGCATTCCATCTAATCATTATACGCCTAGCCGTTTGTTCTCGATTGAAGAACTACCGATGGCTCTAGCTTACATGGTATTGCATGATGGCAATCTCTTGGAAGCCGTTAAGGACGGCGTCAGTTCCGGCCGCGATACAGACTCGATTGGCGTTATGATCGGTGCCATACTCGGCGGGATGCAGGGGGTCACAGCGATTCCTGAAGCTGAGATTGAAGTTTTGGAAGCAGCTAATAAGCAAGAGATTGAGAAGCATTGCAATCTATTTGCCGAGGCAGCAGCATCCATTATTATGGAAGATTTAGAAATGAACAATCTTAGACAAAAACAACTTCGTTTTAATAAGTAAAGGCGGTGTTTGGTTTGATCCCATCGAATTATTTGGAAAAAGTGTATGCCGGCTACTTGGGCATGAACATTGGCATCAGACTAGGTGCGCCAGTTGAGCCGACGATTTGGACGTATGAAAGAATAAAAAATACGTATGGTGAAATCACCGACTATGTAAAAGAGTTCAAAAATTTCGCAGCAGACGATGATGCGAACGGTCCGTACTATTTTTTAAGGGCGCTCTATGATGATGCGACGGATCGGGACATTACCCCGAATGACGTTGCTCGTGCTTGGCTGAACTATACGCGTGAAGGCATCGGAATGTTCTGGTGGGGCGGTTACGGTATCAGTACGGAGCACACGGCCTATATCAATTTGAAAAAAGGGGTGCCGGCTCCTCAGTCCGGTTCGATAGAGCAAAACGGACAGATTATGGCTGAGCAAATTGGCGGTCAAATATTTATTGATACGTGGGGCTTGGTGAATCCTGGCAACCCTAAGAAAGCCGCTGATTTCGGCGAGGCTGCCGCTAGAGTATCCCATGACGGAGAAGGTGTATATGGCGCTAGATTTTTCTGTGCGGCAATTGCCGCAGCTTTTGAAACAAGCGACATCAATGCGATTATCGAAGCGGGATTGGCTCAAATTCCAGAGCAGTCTACCTATGCAAAAGTGGCAAGAGCGGTACTGAGTTTCCATGCCGGGCAGCCTGGCGATTTCAGAGCATGCCGAGATATGCTGGAGCGGGATTGGGGATACGACAAATATAAAGGCGTTTGTCACATGATTCCGAATGCGGGCGTTTGTATATTGGCACTCATTTATGGTCAAGGTGATTTTAATAGGACTGTTGAAATTGCAACTATGTGCGGCTGGGATACGGACTGTAATGCAGGTAACGTCGGTACAGTTCTAGGGGTTGCTTGCGGGATATCTGGAATCGCTGATAAATATCGTAAGCCTATCAATGATTCCATTGTTATGTCGGGGATTTCCGGTTACCTGAACATCCTGGATATTCCAACGTATGCGAAGGAACTGACGGTTCTTGGCTATCGTCTAGCGAATGAACCTTGTCCGCAGGACATTTTAGCCAGTCTAGTTGACGGTGAAATCTACTTTGATTTCGAGCTGCCAGGTTCGACGCATAATTTGCGTGTTTCGGATTCGTTTTTCTGCCAAATGAAACACTCTACCGAACAAGCCTACAAAGGAACTGGCTCACTTGAAGTGGTGTTTGACCGGATGACTCGTGGCGAGAAATCAAAAATTTTCTATAAACCTTTTTATACAAGAGATGATTTTAGTGATGAAAGGTATTCGCCAACGTTCTCTCCTAAAGCTTATTCAGGCCAAACTGTCTCCATGGAAATATATCTAGACCAATGGGGCGGGAATGAATCGATGGGTGTTGCCCCCTACGTGAGACTGGCAAACAGTAAAAAAGAATTAGTGCAAGGGTACGTAAAACTTGTTAACAATGAATGGCTCCATGTCGAATTTCAGATTCCTGATTCTGAAGGTGAGCTCATCGACGAAGTAGGCATCGTATTGGAAGCCTATTCGACGCGTAAGCCGAAAAGTTTAGGACGTATTTTCATAGATGAGTTCAGAATTAACGGCAAATCGGACTACAACATAGATTTTAATAAACAAGCGATAGATTTTGGTTGCGTAACTCCTTTTGCTCACAACCTAGGGGCATGGAGTATTGAAGATGGAGCCATGTACTTAATGACCGCAGAAGCAGCCGAAGCTTATACGGGTAACTACTTTTCGAAGGACTACACCTTCTCCTTAAATGTGAAGCCGCATTATGGTTACTCGCACTTGGCGGCTGTTCGTGTACAAGGTGCAATGCGCGGTTATCATGTAGGATTCGACGGTGAAAATCAAGTTTCGTTATTTATGAATGATTTTGGATATAAAAAGTTAGCGGGATGTCCTTATAAGTGGCAGCTTAACAAAGATTATGTTTTCAAGGTGACTGTACAAGGCAGTACAATTACACTTTCTATTAATGAAGAAGAAATTTTAAAGCATACTGATGATACTTTTAGTTATGGTATGTTTGGTGTAAGTACAATTGCTGCGGCAAGGACATCTTTTAGCAATATGAGGTTAACAGAGATATAGATAATTGGGGATGAGATGAGAACATGGTTCGTGAAAAAAAACCTACCTTAAAAGAAATTGCCGAACTGGCGGGTGTGACCAAAGCGACGGTTTCGATGGTGCTGAACAATACGGGAAGGGTCAGTCAAGAGCAGCGAGAGAAAGTGAAACGAATCGCGGATGAGCTTGATTACCGTCCGAATGTCATTGCTCAAGGATTGGCTCGGCAGCATATGAAGCTGATCGGCATGGTTATCCCATCCTTTCATGACGACTTTAGTCATGAGGTGTTTTTGGGCATCGAAAACTATGCCAAAGAACGCGGTTATAAAATCTTAGTAGGGCTCACGAACAATGAAGGGGATGCGGAAGACAGCATCATCGAGGAATTTTTACAGCTGAACAGCGCCGGTCTGATCATTCATCCTTCTCCCGTTGTCGATAGCGAAGAGAGAATGTATAGACAGCTTCAACAGGAGAAGGTTCCTTTCGTTTTCTATACTCGTTATCCCATTGATGGTAATTCCGATTATAATCGTGTACTTTGTGACGATGTGCTTGGGGGGCGCTTAGCCGTACAGCATTTAATTGAAAAAGGCCACCAACGCATTGCCTTTTATACAAATCGATATGTGAAAAATACAAATGACTCCATTAATAAAAAAATCGGATATGAAAGGGCGCATCAAGAAGCTGATCTGCCAATTGATCCAAAGCTCTCGGTCAGCTCGGATATGTTCTCAGCCGAAAATCCGCTCAGTAAATGGGTTCAAGAGCATCAAGTAACGGCAATTTTCGTATCCACCGATTATACGGCCATTACTATTATGGAAAAGCTTCAAGATAGCGGTTTCCGGATTCCCGAAGATATTGCGATAGTGGGCTATGATGATATTCGTATGGCTAAGCAGTGTACACCTAAGCTGACAACTGTCCGGGTTCCTAAGAAGGAAATCGGCATGAAAACAGCTGAAATGGTATTGTCCATGATTGAGCATGGCATGCAGCGTCACAAACAAGAAATTATCGAGACGCCAGAGCTCATTGTCAGAAGGAGCAGCTAACCCTATGGAAACGAAATTTGTGCGAAACCGAGTTGAAAAAGTAAGACGTTCTACGCTGATTGTTCCTGGTAATGTGGAACGGTTCATTCAGAAAGCGATGACGCGCGGTGCAGATGCCATACAGCTTGATTTGGAAGATAGCGTTCCTTACGAACAGAAAGATATTGGACGTCAAATGGTGTTAGAAACGCTGAATACGCTGCCGTTATCACCTACAGAAATCAATGTCCGAATTAACAATGAACCTGATATGTGGTTGAAGGATTTAACTTGTTGTGTAGCTCCGCGGCTGCACAGCGTTACGATCCCCAAATGCGAAGATACAACCATCATTCGTGAGGTTGAAGCCAAGCTGGCTGATTTGGAAAGGGAGCGCGGATTGCTGGAAGGTCATACCCAGATCTCAATCCTCATCGAATCGGCGTTAGGACTGTCTCGGTTAGACGAACTGCTTGGAGCGAGCGATCGGATCAGTACAGTGACCCTGGGAAATGAAGATTTTTGTCTCGATTTGGGTATTGAAGCCTCATCCACAGGGGAAGAGCTTTACCCCTACTATGCTCAAGTCGTACTTCAAGCTCGTATTCATCAAGTAATGCCGCTAGGTTTCGTTTCTTCAATTGCGGATTTTAGAAATTTAGATAACTTCCGACGCTTAGCGGAAAAGAGCAAACAGCTTGGATTTATGGGCAGCTCCTGTATTCATCCTGACCAAGTGGCCATTCTGAATGAGGTGTATACCCCGCGGCCTGATGAATTGGAGAGGGCTTTGGGAATTGTACAAGCATTTGAACAAGCACAACAGGAAGGCAGATCTTCCTGTTCCTATATGGGTAAAATGATTGATCCTCCTGTTTATCTGAGGGCGCAATTATTACTAAAACGCAACACAACTATGATGAGCAAGGGGTGAACCGAGGATGAACAAAGCACTTCATCGTATGTTGAATCCGATATCGATCGCCGTCGTCGGTGCCAGCGAGAAAATGAATTACGGTGGCCGGTTGATGAAGAATTTGCTTCAACAAGGCTATGAGGGACAACTTTTTCCCGTTAACCCGTCAAGCAAAGAAATATTCGGTATACCGAGCTATCCATCTCTAGACGATATTGCTGCAGATATCGATTTGGCTGTTCTTATCGTGAAGGCTGAGGCAATCGAGTCATTGCTGGAACAATGCGAAACTAAGAAGGTTGGCTCCGTGCTGATCATCAGTGCAGGATTTAGGGAGCAAGGCACGGAAGAAGGCGAACGGCGCGAGCTTATGCTGACCGCATGGTCGCAACGTACAGGCATACCCATCTGCGGACCCAACTGTTTGGGTATTGGCAGCAGCGCTGCTCATATGTGGGCTAACTCTGCTTCATCTATAGGAGAAAGCAAGTTGTCCGGCGGCTCCGTCGGACTTATTTCCCACAGCGGGGCAACGGCATTTGGTCCCCTGCTCAATCGCGCCAAAGATTATGGGGTTGGCTACCGCTACATTGTATCGACCGGTAACGAAGCCAGTGTATCGATGACACAGTTTGCCGATTTCATGCTGGACGATCCAGACGTGAAAGCGGTCGGACTTTTTATTGAAGGCATCAAAGACGGGAAGGCATTCGCCAAGCTGGCTGATAAAGCTCTAAGATTGGGGAAACCGATTATTACTCTGAAGATCGGCGAATCCGCTGTCGGGCAAAAAGCTGCTGCGAGTCACACCGCATCGATGACGGGAGATCAGCAAGTATTTGAAGCTTTCTGCCGTCAAAAAGGAATTTTGGCAGCAAAAGATTACGAAGAGTTCATTGCTCTGGTCAAATGCTGTGAATATAGCAAACCGCTCAAGGGATGTCGATTCGCTGTGTTGTCACATTCGGGCGGTATCGGCGGGTTCGTTGGCGACAAAATGGGTGCCGCTGGTCTCAGTGTGCCTCATTTACAGGCGGAAACGGTGGCACGAATTGATACGCATTTAACGGGCTTCGGAACGGCGAACAATCCGCTTGATTTGTCCGGAACCATGCAAACGGAACAAATCATCGAGATTCACGCCGCTCTAGAAGGTGAGGCTGAATTGGAAGGTATCGTCTACGCAACTCACGGTAAAGCGCCACTTACGGAGCGACTCGGCGCACTCGATCGTTCTTCGAATAAGCCGTTATATTGGTTATGGACAGGAAGCTTAGAAGACCCTGAACTGCAGGAAGTAAAAAGACTCCCTGTGCCGCTCTTCTTTAATCCGAAGCAATTAGCATCCACGCTTTCTAGATTGCTTGAATTCTACGAACGTTCCCGTGATGCCTCGAGCGGAAACTCAATCATTAGCAGTAAAGCGCTGGACGGAGCAGCTCAATTACAGGAATTTATAAAGCAGACAGGCTCACTAACGCTAACCGAGCTCGAAGGCAAGCAGGTTCTTCAATCGGTTGGTATATCCGTTCCAGATCATTACTATCTGCCAGTTAACGGGGATCTTTCCTCCTTTCTACAAACCATTTCTTTCAAAGATAAACGTTATGTGGCCAAGCTAGTTTCACGTACGATCACACACAAAAGTGACAGCGGAGGCGTGGCTTTGAACCTGAAGCAGCCAGATCAGGTAAAGGAGTTTTTTGAGAATCGCATTTTGCAAAGTACAGATGCAGCCGCCGTTGATGGTATGCTTTTGGAAGAAATGGTAGGGGAGAAGGTTGAACTGATCCTGGGCTCCACCAATGATCCACAATTCGGGCCTGTCATTCTGATCGGACTTGGCGGCGTACTTACTGAGCTGTTCCAGCTAGTCACTTGGCGCGTGGCTCCAATTGATAAAGAGGAAGCCAAGCGGATGCTCGGAGAAATTAAAGGATTATTGACTTATCTGCAGGGCTACCGCAATATGCCCGAGACCGATATAGAAGCTTTGCTCCAAACGCTGGAAACATTCTCACACTGGGTGTATGAGCAGCAGGATCTAGTTGAAAGTGTAGAGATTAATCCGCTTGCCGTTTTACCGAAAGGCCAAGGTGTAAAAGCGCTCGACTGCGTTATTACATTAAAGTCAACGTCGGAACAAGCCACAAACAGTGAAATCGAGGGATAGCGTTGATGCAGAAAAAAACAGCAAAAATCGTCGTTGTTGGCAGCATTAATATGGATCTTGTCGTGAAGTCTGAACACATTCCGATCGCGGGGGAGACTGTTACTGGACAGGAGTTCGTTATGATCCCCGGTGGCAAAGGAGCGAACCAAGCGGTTGCGGCCGCACGGCTAGGGGCACAAGTTGAGATGGTTGGCTGCGTGGGCGGCGACTCGTTCGGGAAGCAGATGCTGGAGCAATTGTCTAATGAAGGCGTAGGTACTTCTTACGTCATCACAGAATCGCAGCAAACTACCGGTGTGGCGCTAATTCAAGTGCAAGATGGAGAAAATCGAATTACAGTTGTGCCTGGAGCGAATGCCAGTGTGACGCCCGAGCATGTTGAGAATGCGAGAGAGGTTTTCAAGGGAGCGGATATCCTGCTTGTTCAACTGGAAATTCCACAAGAGACCGTTATGCGGGCGGTTCAACTCGCGAAAAGGCACGGTCTGAAAGTCATCTTGAATCCTGCGCCAGCCGCTGATCTCCCTGCTGAGATTTGGCCGTTTGTTGATTTGGTAACACCCAATGAGACAGAAGCAGCGATTTTGACGGCTGGACAAGCCATTACGTCAGATCAATCGGATATTTTGAACGAGCTGAGAAGCTTGACGAAGACAGATGTTATCATTACGCAAGGGGAAAAAGGAGTTTCCTATCATATTAACGGGAGCTCCGGGTCATTTCCTGCCTATCGGGTTCATGTGATGGATACGACGGCAGCCGGAGATTCCTTCAATGCAGCCTTGGCTGTATGGCATGGAGAAGGTCTGCCGCTCGAGCAATCTATCGAATTCGCGGCGAAAGTAGGCGCACTGACCGTATCACGTTTCGGCGCTCAAACCTCGCTGCCAACTCGGCAAGAAGTGGAGCTTTTTGAAGGAACCTAGGATCGGCAGCCTCAGAAGTATATGAAATTCCAATTCAAAACTTTATATGTAAATCACTTTCACAAGAAAAACCAGCAAACCAGCATTGAGTTTGCTGGTTTTTTGCGCTTAAAAACCTAATCGTCACCCAACACCAAAGCAGCAGCCCTACCGACAATTATTCGTTTTAAAGAACATTATTATGAATTACAGATCAAATCCTTTGCAATAATTCGCCTTTATTTTACAATTACAAATAAAATATTCTTTATAACGAACAAATGTGATATAATCGAGCATGTACATGGCCGATTGGGTACCTTCGTTTGGGGAGAGTCCGACTGTCGCTGTGACCAAAGTCCGTTCATCAGAGATGTATCTAAACGAAAACACGTTTTCGAAGGAGTTAATAGGTGAAAAGACAAAGTACACGGTCAAAGTTCCGCCTAGTTGGGAAAGTAATGGTTCTCTGTCTAACTTTTACCCAAGCCCTTGTCTCACTTCCGGCGCATGCTGATATCACCAATCAGGTGTATGCCGCTTCCGTAGATCGTCCGTTTTATAAAGCCACTTGGCTGTGGAATACAAGTTCGCTGCTTCAGAACAAGAACGGAACGTTCCAATTTCTTCAGCAGAACGGAGTCAATCTTGTATTTTTGCAAGTCGACCCTGATGTTCAGGCGAGTGAATACATCAGCTTTATCAGAGAGGCTTCCACTTGCGGTATTGAGGTTCATGCTTTGGGAGGAGCCCCCGATTGGATACTTCGGGACAGACAGATTAAGGTGTACAAGCTGATCGATTGGGTGAAAACTTACAACAACAGCGTTTCCGCTGATGAACAGTTTAAAGGCATCCATCTTGATGTTGAGCCGTTTGTGCTGCAGGCATGGTATGCAGATATGGATACTATGCTTGGGCTTTGGCGGGATACGGTGAGTGGGTTTGTCGAAGAAATGAAAATAGAAACCCCTCAATTGATTGCTGGTGCGGATTTGCCGGTCTGGCTAGAGAAGTTCAATGTGCCTGACGAGCAGGGTGGTCGGACAACCCTGTCTAATTGGATGATACGCAAGCTTGATCAAACTACCCTAATGGCCTATCGTGACAATGCTTCAGACATCATCAGCAGCATAACGAATGAGCTGGGTGAAGCGGATAAAAACGGCAAGCCCATCATCGTTGCGGTGGAAACTTTGCAGAGTTTCGAGGACCACATCACCTTTTATGATAAAGGTAGATCGCAAATGATGCGCGAGCTCAGCACAGTGGGTGAAACACTCAGAAGCAGCGCTTCTTTTGCCGGATATGCCATTCATGATTATGACGGCTGGAGCCATTTAAAGGAGTAGGTCAAAGCTATAAACGGCCATGTACAACAAATGATCATGCAAAAGGAGAGATTGGTAGTGAACGAGACATTTGCAATCGTACTTGCAGCTGGATTAGGAACCCGAATGAAATCTAAAATTCATAAAGTCTTACATCCGCTTTGTGGTAAACCGATGATTCGTCACGTAACAGATTCCCTTAGGACTACTGGAGTAGGACGTTTACTTGTGGTAGTTGGCACTTACGCCGAACAAATCGAGCAAGAACTTGAATCTGAAGTCGAATATGTTAGGCAAGATCAGCAACTTGGAACAGGACATGCGGTCATGCAAGCTCGCGAGGTAATCGGAAACCTAGAGGGTTACACCCTTGTTTGTTACGGAGACACGCCACTAGTGACTTCAGATACTTATAAATTGTTATTATCTGTACACCAAGAATCCGGTTCGGCAGTGACTATGCTTACTGCAGTTGTTGAGAATCCGACTGGATTAGGACGCATTGTACGTAATGAAGCAGGTGAAGTACTTCGGATTGTTGAGGAGAAAGATGCGTCTACGGATGAAAAGCGCATCCGTGAGATCAATCCGGGACTTTACTGTTTTACAAACTCTGTCTTATTTAGAGCATTGGATCAAGTGCAAAATCATAACGCTCAAGGGGAGTACTACCTTACAGATTGCATTCAAATTATTAAGAAGATGGGACACACCGTCAAATCTCTTGCTGTTTCTAATGCGCATGAGGTATTGGGGATCAATGATCGGATCCAGCTCGCTCAATTAAATAAAATGCTGCGTGATACGATCAACGAATCGCATATGAGAAATGGTGTCACCCTTATAGATCCTCATACAACTTATATTGATAGTAAAGTTTCTATCGGAGAGGATACGGTGATCGGACCCGGTGTGACGCTCTCGGGTTCAACGTCTATTGGAAAAGGATGCTATATCGGTTCAGGCAGCCAGATTGAGTCGAGCACCCTCGGAGAACAGATCACTATTCACAGTTCAATCATAAGGGACTCGGTCATTGCGGAGGAAGCCTCGATCGGTCCGTTTGCTTTTATTAGGCCAGGTTCTGTAATTGGGAAAGGCGTAAAAGTCGGCGATTTTGTTGAAGTGAAAAACTCCACGATTGGAGAGGGTTCTAAAATTCCCCACTTAGCTTATGTCGGCGATTCAGACATTGGTCAAAACACGAACATTGGTTGCGGAGTGATTACTGTTAATTTCGATGGAGTAAATAAACATCGAACCACCGTTGGGGATGATAGTTTTGTAGGAAGCAACACCAATTTGATAGCACCTGTAACGATTGGGAAAGAAGTTTACATAGCCACTGGGTCTACGATCACGAATGATGTCCCAGATGGGGCGTTTGCCATTGCCCGCGAACGTCAAGTCACCAAAGCGAATTATGTCAAACATTTACGTGGGCGCCTACTTAACGCAGGCAAACGAGAGTTGACAATTAATCGATAAAAAGGGAAGGAGAATTCATAAATGGGACGTTATTTTGGTACAGATGGTGTTAGAGGTGTCGCCAATCAGGAGTTAACCCCGGAATTAGCGTATAAATTAGGGCGTACAGGGGCTTATCTATTAACTAAAAAGAAAGCTCGGGCATCGATTGTAGTTGGCAAAGATACTCGTATTTCGGGTGATTTGTTAGAGTCTGCTTTGATTGCCGGAATTCTTTCGGTTGGGGCCAATGCAATTCGTGTGGGCGTGATTTCAACGCCAGGTGTTGCCTACTTAACGCGTACATTACTAGCGGATGCCGGTGTGATGATTTCCGCTTCTCATAATCCTGTAGCTGATAATGGCATTAAATTTTTTGGTAGTGATGGTTTTAAGCTAGTCGATGAGATGGAAGAACAGATTGAGGAGTGGATGGATCAGCCTGATGATCAACTGCCGCGACCAGTTGGAGCTGATATAGGGCGTGTATTGGTCCGTAAAGATGCATCTGAATTGTATGTAAAATTTCTGGAGAAGACAACCCGCGAACGTTTGACTGGAATAAAAGTTGTTTTGGACTGTGCGAATGGTGCAGCGTCTTTGCTTGCACCAGCAGTGTTTCGAGCCATTGGAGCAAATGTCATCCCGCTAGCTGTAGAGCCGAATGGGACTAATATAAATGCAGATTGTGGATCTACGCATCCGAGAGCTTTGCAGGATGCAGTCGTTCGGGAAAGGGCGCAATTAGGCCTTGCCTTTGACGGTGACGCAGATCGTTTGATCGCAGTGGATGAGACAGGGGAGCTTGTGGATGGCGACTATATTGCAGCCATTTTGGCACGTAGTTTACTTGATGCGG
Organism: Paenibacillus sp. yr247; assembly: GCF_900103825.1. Taxonomy (GTDB): domain Bacteria; phylum Bacillota; class Bacilli; order Paenibacillales; family NBRC-103111; genus Paenibacillus_E. The sequence goes on along the minus strand of NZ_FNIF01000015.1, from coordinate 66,804 downwards.
GAGAGCTTGACCACAATACGGTAGTAACCACTGTAATGTCAAATGTGGGCTTAGTTAAAGCTATGAAAGCCTTAAACATTAACTTGGTTCAGACAGCTGTTGGAGATCGTTATGTGATGGAGGCCATGCGTAAAGGAGGCTATGTACTCGGTGGTGAACAGTCGGGCCATATGATTATGCTGCATCACAATACGACTGGAGACGGTATACTTACTGGTGTACAATTGGCAAGTGTGATAGTTAAAACGGGACAACCCTTGAGCGAATTGCGCAAAATCATGCGTTCTTACCCGCAGCTCCTTGTGAATGTGCCGGTAGTAAGCAAGCAAGGTTGGGATTCTAACTTGAACATTAGGCGGACGATTGAGGCCGTTCAGGCAAGCCTTGGGGATGAAGGACGTGTGCTCGTACGTCCCTCTGGAACAGAGCCGTTCATCCGTGTCATGGTTGAGGGGCCTGATGCAGCCCTGCTGAAGGCATATGTAAAGTTAATTGCTGATGCCATTTCTTTGGAAATAAACGTATTGCACAATGATATTGTCACAGTTTAATAAAGGTAGTTTTCAGGGGAGGACGTAAAGGCCCCCCTTTTTTCTTATGCCGTACACATATGTCGACGCATGGTATGTAAAATATACCCAAATTTATGATCTACCCACATAAAAGAGAGCTTGGGCACGAATTGTATAGTGCGAACCAATTACCAGAAATCTGGAGGGATCGGGCTATGTCCGTAAAACAAATGCTTGTACCCAACAAGAACCTGGACGAGAACTGGGTTAACCTGATGATCGTAGCTCGCGATTCGGGGCTTTCCAAGGAGGAAGTAAGGCAATTTTTCCGCGAGTGCAAAGAAAACGAAGATGAGCCAAAAAATTAATTCTAAGAGATAAAAAAAAAGCGCAAGATAACTAAATTTTTTAAGCTTTTTTGTTAGCGCTTCCATTTTTTATAATATAAAATAAACATCCACAAATCGAACATTTTTTGTTAAAATAATTGTAATACTGTATTGTAATATTGTTGGAAGTTAAAGGGGTCGCTACCATGATTGGCAAGAAAGTCAAGCAACTGCGTTTGGAACAAGGTTTTACCCTTACAGAACTGGCAGAGAAAGCCGGGGTAGCCAAATCCTATCTGAGCTCGATCGAACGCGAGGTCCAGTCAAATCCTTCAATCCACTTTCTTGAAAAGATTAGTGCGGTTTTAGGTGTTCAGTTGGAAACGATTATTCATAATCAAAACCAGACTCAGGAGCAGTTGGATGAGGAATGGATTGGTTTGGTAAGAGAGGCCATGGATTCCGGCATCAGCAAAGAACAATTTGTGGAATTTGTGGAATACAACAAATGGCGCAACAAACAAAAGCGCTCCGAAGAATGATGAAGATAAGGTAGAAGCCCCTATAACCAATGAGTTCTGCTCATTAGCTATAGGGGCTATTTATTAAGTGTGGCTATCGCCCGGGAGAGATTCCATCGATCTTTTGAAAAGCATCCTTCATTAGGTCGTAGCTTTTCTTGAGCCGCTGGGTGTACTGAACTTTATTCCAAGTAGGCCACGTGTATATTGGCAGCTTGGAGACAGGATAGATGCCGTCAGCATTGTCCAATCCAAGAACGTTACCTTTTGAACGCTGAACGATCCAAGGAAGCAAGCGAATCCCTTTGGTTGTCGTGGCTATCAGTTTGCCTTCCTTCTCGCCGTAACTCATGACCTGCAGCGAACTGGGGTCAGTGAAACCAAGCAGCATCCACGGGATGCGTATCTCTACAACGTTGCCTTTGGCTTGCCACATGGCCAAGGAATTGAAATCCGGCGATGCCGGATCCGTCGATCCGCGCTTCAGTAGGCCGGCAGGTACATCTTGAAAAGGATTGTACTTGGTGGAATCTGGCGGACTTTGCTCCAGACCGACCGCTAGCTTCCACGGGTCAAATATACCGGAATCGTCCTTCATGTCCTCGGGTTTCACCTTCAGCATGCCATACTGCTTGCCGTATAATCGGGTGTGAAAATCATAGTTGGAAGCGATTTTCACTTGGCTTTCACCGTCTTTTCCAAGCTCAACAAGCGTTTCCAGCCCTTCGTCTAGTTTAACTGCACTCAACTCCTTTGCGTGGCGGTTACCGCCTGGTATCGTATCGATGCCAAAGTAGAGCTGCTCACGCTCCGGATCAAACGGCTGCTCCAGTTCACCCATGATGTAGACATATCCCTCATCATGAGTCATCCAAATGGATTTCCATCCTGGATGGGTGCCAGTGAGCTTTTGCTTATCGCCTTCTTTGAGCGATTGCCAGTCACTCGGGTCTCCATCGATTTTGAGCAGACCATCCTTGCTGGACAGCTCGGCCACTAGCCCAAAGTGCTGCTCGTTCGTCAATACGTTGGTCCAGAACTTGCGGCGGCTTTGTGGAATTTCGAAATTCATCGTGTTCCAGGTGCGTTTAAACCACTCGTCCTGCCAGGAGAAGACGATGCCTCCCGCCATGCCGGTATTCGCGATATCCTGCAGGAGTGAAGCATTGATCTGGCCCTGCTCCGTCTCGTTATGCCCACCCTGATTCCGGTCTTTATTAGCCAGATGTCCAATCCCCAATGAGGAAGGAACACCAAATTCCGTAATCATGACAGGTATGTCCTTGTGGTAGGCTTTCAGCTTGGTCAGGTAGCTGAGGTACGTGTTGGCTGTTCCATCCTTGTCCTTCATATCCATCAGCGTTTGGTCCAAGTGAAAAAAGTCGGGATAGTAAGGATAAGCATGAAAAGAAGCAAAATATCCGGCAGGCCAGTCGTGCGTTTCCAGATGGGTCGCATCAACACTTACCATATCCTCTTGAATGAGAACCTCGCCTGGATGCTGAAGCGGATCGGTTGTTACCCAGTTTGTAAAAGTCAGCGGATGCTTCCATCCGTTCTGCGACTCCAGTACCGCCACATGGTCGAGCATTTCCGCGAGCCAGTTTTCAAAGGGGGAGCCGTTCATTTTAACGGAAACGTGGGTGCCTTGGAAGCCGGTCTTGTCTTTATGCTTTTCGTTGGTATTCTGAACCATTTTTGGATCCCACTCCGTCCCGATATGCCAGGCCAGCAAATAAGGACCGGCATTATAACGGTAGGTGCCGCTCGCTTTGCCGAACCGCTCTGGAATATCGGTAGCTCCGTATACCGCTCCTACGGCCAAAGCGATCTCGCTTTGAAACTCCGTGTAAATGGTATCGAGGTAGGCATCTTTTTTATCGATCAGCGCCTCTTCGGGCGTCCATACACCTTGAATGAAATAGAGCGGCTGTTCCGCATGCTGCTGATTGTATTCCACAAGCGCTTGATAAAAAACCGGTGATAGAATTGTATATATCCGAATCGTATTGGCGCCGAGAGCTTGAATCTGTTGGAACCATTTCAAATACGTCTCTTTGCTGATCGGCAGCTCGCCCGGGTCGTGCCCAGGAAGTGCAGCGCCCATATTGACCCCTTTTACAAAAAATGGCTTCCACTGTTGTTTATCGTAAATCTCGATGCGATCACCCTGGGTACGGAATTTGATTTGCGATCCGTCCGCGCTTTGGGTGCTCTCTACTTTTTGGGCGGGCCAGTAATGCCATATCAAGAAAAATGCGGCGGCCAGTACGGCAATGCGCAGCAGCCAGGCGATCGGTGAAGTGTTACCCTTCATGAGCACGAACTCCTTTAATTCTCAAGGTAGGTTAAGCAAGCAGCCTCCTAAGACGTGCTTCAAGCTCCATGGGAGAAAACGGCTTCTTGATCACATCTGCTGCTCCAAGCTCAAAGCATTTGCAAATGTCCTGCTCGACCGTAAGGTCGGTCAGCACAACGATTTTACATGCTCGACTCTGGGATTTCCGGATACGTTGAATCAGTTGGTAACCGTCGAGAGCAGGCAGTGCCAGCTCTGTAATGACAAGTTTTGGCTGGACCGATTCTACGAGCCGGAGCCCTTCCATGCCGTCCTGCGCCGGACTGACGTCATAGCCTTGCAGGCCGAGACGGACGTTTAGGAAATCAAGTAAATCGGCATTCGGATCGATCATGACGACCCTCGGTGCTTCCGAGGATTGAGGATGTCCGCGATAAACGGCAATTTCTGCTGGGTCGCTTTCGTTAAAGAAAGAGACGAAGTCGATTAATGCTTCTTCCGAAGCGGTTGCGCTCTTGGGGAAACTGGCCACCGCCATACCGCCGTCCAGCAGTCCTGCATCCTGGAGGAACGCTTTGGCCGATAGGGCTATGAAATGGGTGAAAGCCAGTGATTGCCCCGGAAGCAGGATGATCACGGACTTTTCCTCAACTTCATAGGCAGCCGCAACGACCAGACTTTCGCCCTCCATGCTGAGACGCGTCTCCAAATCTTGAAGCAGTATCGAGCTAATGCCTTGGGTTGCTGCCATAATCACACCGCATTCCGTCCAAGGGACGGTTGCTTGAAGCGCATTGTTCATATGGACGTACAGACGATTAGACAAGCCGGACTTTTTTAATAAGGCAGTGTTCATGGTTCTTTCACTCCATTTCTATTTCATATAGGGTTGTGGCCGTCTTTTAGATGGCCTGTGCTGCTTTGGTACTCTTCGTATGCGAGGAAGGGGATTTACCTGGATTCGCCGCTTCGTCCTGCCAGCTGCGGCGCACCATGTTGCCCCAAGCATTGTTGCGGCGGAGGTAATCCCACTGCCCAAGCAGCTTCCAGAGTGCATTGATCTGATCGTAGCCGACCGTCATCACTACCGATAAGCCGATAATGCGCAGTAGGTCGTACGTACGAGTGGGGCGACGGAAAGCAATTGCTTCAATCAACAGTGACCCGCACGTAAAGACCATGCCAATGAGCAGATTGACCAGTAGGAAGATTAGCAGAATCGGCAGCTGTGTCATATCCAACAGAACATATCCGACCAATGTCGCCAAACCGGAAAGCCGGACAAAAGGACTTAAAATTTCGTATAAAATGGTGTAGGGAAGGGCCAGCCAGCCGATCACTTTATACTTCGGAATGAACAGCATCGCGCGAAACCGGCTTACATTCCACAAACTGCCGCGAATCCAGCGGCGGCGCTGGGCGCCGAGAACTTGAAGCGTATCGGGCGCCTGCGTCCAGCAGACAGCATCCGGGCAAAACACGATCCGATAGGGCAAATTGCGGTCAAGCATATATTTGTGGAGCTTCATTACAATGTTCATGTCCTCACCAGGACATTCTTCTTCGTAGCCTCCCACCTTGACCAAGTAATCCTTACGGAACAGGCCGAAAGCCCCGGACACGATAAGGAGTCCGTTCATGGCGCTCCAACCGATGCGGCCGCCGAGGAAGGCTTTCACATACTCGACATATTGCATGGCGGGAAGCCATTTCTTCGATAACCGGACCGACAGCACGCGGCCGTCTTCGATGGAACTTCCGTTCGCGATGCGTACATTGCCTCCTATGGCAATATGCTGTTCGGGATTTTCCATATAGACGTTGACCAAACGGATTAAAGCGTCCTTTTCCAGAAGGCTGTCGGCATCGATTGTGGCAACCAGTGGATATTTGGCCGCGTTGATTCCGGCATTCAAAGCATCCGCTTTACCGCCATTCGCCTTATCGATAACGACCAGTCGGGGATAGAGGGGGTTTTTATATACGTTACGGATTGCTTTTGACTTCACCAAAGGACGGAATCCGCTCAGACGGCACGGCTTCAGGTCAAATGTTTCCAGCAGCACTTGAAGCGTCCGATCGGCCGATCCGTCATTGATGACGACGACTTCATATCCCGGAAATTCAAGCGTCATTAAGGAATGCACACTTTCAATGATGGTCAACTCCTCATTATAGGAGGGGACCAGAATCGAAACGGGCGGAACATATTCAGAGCCCGCTAATTCCCGGAAGCGCGAGTTCATAGTGCTTTTGACAATGGACAGCATCCTTTGATGGGATACTGCCAGAATGAATAGATACAGTAGACTTGATCCGATAATCAGATAAGTGGCAACGATTCCGTAGTTCAGTAAAAATGCTCTCATCCGGTTCCCCTTTCTACAAGCTGATCCGGGTCTTATTGGTATGCCGATCTGTGCCGGGTTCACCCAATATGCGCCGGAAAATGACATTCAGTCCATTGTAGTGAGGAATTTGCTGCAATCCCTGCGAAGCAGATATCTCAGCTCGGTCCAGCTCCTCTTGCACAGCCTCCCAGGCGGACTCGCGGGAAGCGTTGTTATCGGAACTGCATGCTGCCTCGCATAGCGCCTCAAAACCGGCAAATCCGAGCTGCGATAAGCCTTTGGCACTGTAATAGCGAACCCACCATTCCTCATCTGCCATACATTTGGTCAGAGCTTCAAGATAAAAGTCCAGCTGCTGCTCACCGACGGCTTTGACCGCAACCGAGCGGATTTCCCAATCCGGATGGCGAATTAGCTCGCCGATCCGCTCAAGCGGCAGCAGGTGGGTGTACTGCAGTAAAATTTTTGCTGCTTTGATTCGGATTTCTTTATGATCGGACAAGATTAAACGGTCAAGTAGGCTATAAACTTCCGGTTCGTTTCGTCCGGAAAGGCTGATCAAAGCCACTGTGAGCAGAGCTTCATTATTTTCTTCGTGGAGCAGCTCGGCAAAGAGCGGAGCTGGATCCAAAGAAGAAGAAGCGATGGTATCAGCAATAAGCTGATGAGCCTCGGGATGATATTCAGTAAGCAGCTGAATCAAGCGGTGTAAATCCTCGCGCGTTTCAGCACACTTGGCAGCGGCGCGTCCGATGACGAACGCGGTCGATTCGCTGCCTTCTCGTTCCAGAAGCTTCAGCAGGTCACTTGTACATTCGGCTGCCCGCATAATCCCCAGATGATAGGCAGCTTCCAAGCGAACCCCGTGTCTACGGCTGCGAAGCCGCTGAGTTTCCAGCTCCACAAGTCCCAAATCCCGGCAGAGGGCTGTTAGCTTGCCTCGATACTCTCCGCCGATTGTTTCGATCCACTCTAGCAGCTTCGATTGAATCGCTTTTAGCTCTATGGGGTTCAAAAGGCCAGGCGGCGGGAGCAGCGCATCTGCACTGTCAATGTTAGTACTGAGGTAGGTAAAGTAATCTTGATGCTTCTCCAGGCTTTGCTTCGTTTGTTTTTCGATGGCCCCGTGTCGAGCTCGCAATAGGAATAGCGCGGTAAAACCGCTGGCGATCGTTAAGCTCAAAGCGCTCAACACAGAGGCGGCCTGGTCCAAAGGCTCCATCCACATTCGGTTTCTCCTCCTAACCTTACTTACTCTCTATCTGTGCTTGTTTGGCTACTCGACGGTTACGCTTTTGGCCAAGTTTCGCGGTTTGTCAACGTCATTACCCCGAATTGAAGCTGTGTAGTAAGCAAGCAGCTGCAGCGGAGCAACAGCAAGGGCGGGCGTAAACAGAGAAATGGTACGCGGCACGTAGATTACTTGGTCTGCGGTCTTTTCCAGTTCTGTATTGCCTTCCATAGCCAGCGCGATCACGTAAGCACCTCTTGCTTTGACTTCCTTGATATTGCTTACAGTCTTGTCCATCAGCAGCTCCTGAGTTGCGAGTGCAATGACAGGGGTACCTTCTTCTATCAGCGCTAAAGAACCGTGCTTCAGTTCGCCAGCGGCATAGGCCTCAGAATGAATATAGGAGATTTCCTTCAGTTTAAGTGATGCTTCCATCGCCAAGCTGTAGTCAAGTCCGCGGCCGATAAAGAACAAGTGATTCTGATTGGAAATCAGCTCGGCGAGGAGTTGGATCTGATCCAAGTCTTTCAGCATGTCTTCCAGTTGAGATGGCAACCGTTCCAAATTAGCAATCAGCTCACTAAGAGCCTTTTGGTCCAAAGTCTCCAAAGACTGGGCCATGAACATACCGAGTAAATAGAAGGCTATCAGCTGTGAACTATAAGCTTTGGTTGAAGCGACCGCGATCTCGGGGCCTGCCTGCGTGAACAGGACATCGTCTGCTTCGCGGGCCACTGAGCTGCCAATCACATTCGTGATGGCCATGACGTGTGCGCCCCATTGTTTGGCTTCGCGCAGGGCGGCTAGGGTATCAGCGGTTTCTCCCGATTGGCTGACGACGATGACGAGTGTGTTTTTATGGATCACAGGCATCCGGTATCGGTACTCGGAAGCAAGATCGACTTCGACCGGAATGCGGGTCAGGCGTTCGATGACGGTTTTACCGATGAGAGCCGCATGGTAAGCCGTTCCGCAGGCGACCATATGAATCTGCGTCAGTCCGCGGATTTCCACTGCAGAGAGACCGACGCCGGTAAGAAGGATGCTTTTCCCCTCGTCGATCCTTCCGCGCATCGTATCTAGGTAAGCACGCGGCTGTTCGTGAATTTCTTTGAGCATGAAGGTGTCGTACCCGTTCTTCTCCGCCGTCATGAGATCCCAATCGATCCGGAACATCTCCCTGGCGATGAAATTACCTTCGAGCGTCATTAATTCAACCCCGTCTTTGGTCAGCACAGCCATCTCGCCATCATTCAAAATATAGACATCGCGCGTGTGTTCCAAAATGGCAGGAATATCAGAACCGATGAAATTTTCACCTTCACCGACCCCGATAATGAGCGGGCTTGCTGAGCGGACCGCTACCAGCTTGTCCGGTTCGTGCTCGGACAGCACCGCGATGGCGTAGGCGCCCCGCACCTGGCTGACTGCCATCCGAACGGCGTCGGTTATATTTCCTTCATAATGATGAGAAATCAGATGAGAGATAACTTCGGTGTCGGTTTCGGATAAGAACTGGTAACCGAGCTGTTCAAGCTCTTCCTTTAACTGCAAGTGATTCTCTATAATACCGTTATGTACAACCGAGATTTTCATGTCATTATCCGCATGTGGATGGGAATTGGCATCCGAAGGCTTCCCGTGGGTTGCCCAACGGGTATGACCGATGCCGGCGAACCCCGCAAGCGGCTGCGCCTCTAGTCGAGTTTCCAGTTCACTAATCCTGCCTTTCGATTTGCGGAGTTCAAGCCCTGCGTTTGTGTGAATTGCCACCCCAGCGGAATCGTATCCGCGGTACTCCAGTTTTTTCAAGCCTTCCAATAAAATGTTCTGTGAATCTCGTTTGCCGATATAGCCGACAATTCCGCACATACTTACTCCTCCTCATTTTCACTTTGGCCGACTTGCCATTTTCTAAATTCAATGATGCTTTTCAATTCTTTCAGGCTGATGCCGCAGCTGAGCGCATCTTGGAACAGGTTATACCACTCCTGTACCACCGAGGGATCCGGCTTCAGTTCCGACGTATCCGGTTGAACCAGCTGATTCAGAGAAACATTCAGCGCGACCGCAATTTTGTCCAACACGTGGACGGACGGATTCGAATGAATGTCCCGTTCGATGGTGCTCAAGTAAGACTTGGCAACACCAGCGGCCTCCGCCAGCTCTGAGAGTGATAACCCCCGTTCCATGCGAAGCTTCCTCACTCGCTTTCCCAACATGATCCATCGGTCCTTTGTTGTCATTTTCTCGCGTAGAGCCTAGTTGTGCCGTTCGACAGATTGTTCATTATAACGAACGGATAATTGAAGTATAACGCAAAAAACGCCAAAATAAAAATCGGGTAAGTCGGATTATTTCGTTTTAAAGAACAAAATACGTGAATTTACGCCCTTATGCGCCAAAATTCAACCGAATGTAGTTCTTTATTAAGAATATAACGTTCGTTATAATGGATCGAGAAGCGGTGGAGTCTTGTAATTTCCAGACTTTAAGCGCTCCTAAATCATGAATAAGGAGGTTTGGTCATGTCCCAAACCAAAGCGCACCTCAAGCTGGAAGGCTGGGGAAGCCGTTCGGTTCCTATCCGCTATTTAGCCTTGATGCGGCCCCGGCAGTGGACGAAAAATTTGCTCGTATTTGCTGCCTTGATCTTTTCCATTCAACAAGCGGATATGAACATGCTTGGTCAAGCCTTGGTCGGCTTTGTCTTGTTCTGTCTCGTCTCCAGCTCCGTGTATGTGCTGAACGATTACGTAGACCGTGAAAGAGATCGGATGCATCCGGATAAAAAGAACCGGCCGCTTGCCTCCGGCGCGATTCATCCGCAGACGGCGCTGCTTTTCGGCTTCGTTCTGCTGACGTCCTGCCTGGTGCTGGCGTTCCGCTTCCAGTTTGCTTTCGGTTTTGTGCTATCCACTTATTTTTGCTTGAATGTGCTGTATTCCTTACGGCTGAAGCATGTCGTTATTATCGACCTGCTCATCGTGGCCTCTGGATTTGTGCTTCGCGCGGTGGGCGGAGGTCTTGTAATTGGTGTGCCGCTAACGCCATGGTTCCTGTTTTGTACGATGCTGCTGGCCTTGTTCCTAGCGATCGGCAAACGTAGGCACGAGCTGGCCCTGATGCAGAGTGGCTCGGGTTCGCACCGCAAAGTGCTGGAGTCGTATTCGATGGAGATGCTGAACCAAATGTCGGGGATTGTGACGACGGCGACGATTATGAGCTATGCGCTGTTCACCTTTACCTCGGGGCACACGATCCAACTGATGTGGACGCTGATCTTCGTGCTGTACGGCGTGTTCCGATACTTGTATCTGATTCATATGGAAGGAAAGGGCGGCCGCCCGGAAAAGCTGCTGCTTGAGGATAAGCATATTTTGATGACGGTAGTGTTGTACGGGTGTTCCGTCGTCTGTATTCTACTGTTTTTAGATAAATAAAGAAGATAGACCAGCTTATGCTTACGAAGATAGCTTTCCTCCGGAAAGCTTTAAGGAGGGAGAACCTGCGTGATCCATTATTTATGGCTAATCGTTTCCGTACTGCTTGGCGCTGCGGGGCAGGTACTAATGAAGTGGGGCGTCAGTTTACCTAAACCGGCGGGTGCCGGATTGCTGTCCTGGTCCAATATGGCAGCTTCGTGGCCCATTGCGGCAGGGCTGGCGTGCTATGGTTTAAGTTCGGTGTTCTGGTTGTTTGCTCTCAAGAAATTCCCGCTCAGCACCGCATATCCAATGGTCAGCATGGGCTATATTCTCGTCATGCTGCTCGGATTTTATTTGTTCCAGGAATCTTTATCGATGCAAAAATGGTTCGGCGCCGCCTTCATCTCTTTCGGCGTGCTGCTCATTGCGCGAGCATAAGGGAAAGGGGGAGTGAATGTGCAAATAGGTGCAGGCTTGTTGTATCCGGCTCTGCCTTTTATCGCCTGGCTCGTGTCAGGGACGCTCAAGTATGTGGTGAACAGAGCGCGCCACGGCAGTGAGGCACGGAAGCTGATTGGCAATGGCGGTTTTCCGAGCACACATACGTCAATTGTATCCTCGGTCTCGATGCTGATCGGCTTCGATCAGGGTTGGGGGACTCCGCTGTTCGGTCTGGCCGTCGCCGTGACCTACATCGTCATGATTGATGCGATGGGCATCCGACGTGCCGTCGGGGAGAACGCCAAACGGATTAATGCGTTGATGATCGAAATCGCCGCTACTAATGAGGCAGGGCTGAGAGAAAGGCAGGGGCATACCCGATTGGAGGTGTTTGGCGGACTTGCAGTCGGTACGCTGCTCGGCTGGACCGCTTCACAGCTGCTTGGTTAAATCAGGTTTGTTTTAGAGACGTGATTATCTGCGTCTCCTATACAGAATTTATCGGATATGGGGAGTTGCTCTATGAAAAACCGAATGGTATCTATTAGTTTGGTCACCGGAATCACGCTCCTGACGCTCATCGTCGCCGCCTTTATGGTACCGTCGCTGTTGTTTCTTGCCGGGGTGCCGATGTTAAAGGCAGATTTTTGGCTCGCAGCGGCATTGGCCGTCTTGCTCTCTTGGATCGCGTCGAAGAAGCTGGTGGAGCAGCTGCAAGTGAAGGTTTTCGCCATTTCTGTGGGACTGAGCGCTTTGCTGTTTATTTGCGGCTTTATTTTATGCGGGTACTTCTACGATTTGTCCTATGACGGGCAGGCTTATCACCAAGAGGCGATCATTCATTTGGCTGAAGGATGGAATCCCATCTACGATAAGGAAATCTCTCAGCCGACGGGAAATAGCATGTGGATTAACCATTACGCGAAGGCGGCCGAAATAGCAGCGGCTTCCATCTATAAGGCAACGGGTTTACTCGAGCAAAGCAAAGTTATCAACTTGTTGGTGATGGCGGCTTCCTTCCTGATTAGCTTGGCAGCGCTGCTTACCTTGAGGCCTAAGAACCGGGTCACTGCTTGGGTGGTGGCGTTGCTGCTCGCGCTTAACCCAGTCAGCATTTACCAGTCGTTCACTTTTTATGTCGATGGACTGCTGGGTTCGCTGCTGCTTTGTCTGATTGCCCTCGGGTGTTTGGTTTATACCCGTTCAGGGTGGCTTCTGCTTTCGATGTATACACTAACGATGATCATGATGATGAATATCAAATTCACAGCGATTGGTTATGCGGGTGTGCTGACCATAGGTTTGCTTATTGTTCTTTACATGAGTGAGCAGTTTACTAGATTGAAGCAATTGTTTCGCCTTGCAGCTCTTGGAGGAATGATCGGCGTGCTTATTGTCGGATACAATCCATACGTAACCAATACGCTCCATGACGGGCATCCTTTTTATCCGCTTGCCGGGGAAAATGCTATCGATGTTGTGAAGAACTTTACACCGCGTAATCTGGAACGGATGAACCGCTTCGAGCAGGTCGCAGCCTCTTATTTCGCCGAACCCATGGGCAACAGCACGGATAAGAAACCGACGCAGTTCCAATGGCCGTTTATCATTAGCGCCAAAGAACTTCCGGCATTTGCCGAAACGGATGTGGCGGTGGCCGGATTCGGGCCTCTGTTCAGTGGTGCGCTGGTTCTTGCCCTAATTGTACTGGTGCTTTCCTTCCGAAGGTGTCCCGGTATCACCTTGGCCGCAATCGGGGTCATTGCGGTGTTGGCAGGATCCTCCTTCATTAACCCGGCAGCTTGGTGGGCGCGTTATGTGCCTCAGCTCTGGGCCGTGCCGTTAATTTGCGTTTTTCTTGCCCTCTGCTTGAAAGAGTACCGGCTCTTGAACGGCGTCGGCATCGCGCTGGCTTTCGTGCTTGCCACGAATACGCTGTTGGTCAGCGGCTCATTCACGACCAAGCAATGGGCCATGAGCGAGGAGCTTCGAGGCCAGTTGGCGCAGTTGAAATCAGTGTCACAGCCAGTGAAAGCTGAATTTACGTACAGCTGGTCCAATCGGGAACGGCTCAAAGCGTACGGCATCGAATTTAAGGAGGAAACGCCACTTTCCTGCAGCAGCGAGAAAGTGACACTGATTAAATCAGGTACCACCCTCTGCATAGATAATCAGGACATGCAGGCTAATGCGCAGTAAAGATCAAGGAGGGTATTATGCAAGTCATTTCGGTTAATAGAAGAATCCTGTTCGGAGTGGTCATTCTTGCCTTGCTGGTGCTTTGCACCGTGCTGTTGTACTGGGGTGGATTGGCTCGAAACCTATTTACTATGGGTAGCAAGAATATTCCAGCCTCAGCCCTGCCGGTGTTCGAAGTTGGAGGCGTGAAACAAACCTCCGCCGCCAAGGATGGGCATCTGGAGGTTTACGACGGGACGTCTTGGAAGCCGCAGTTTTGGTCTGGTGTGAACCTGGGGGCTACGACTCCGGGGCATGCGCCCGGAGAGCTCAGTCCAACCAAGGAGGATTATCTGCGTTGGTTCGGACAAATCAAGGATATGCATGCAGATGTCGTCCGAATTTATACAATTTTGCCGCCCTATTTCTATGAAGCGCTGGCGGAATTTAATGCCGGCAGAAAGGACCCGCTCTATATCCTGCAAGGCATCTGGGCGCCTGATGAGCAGCTCGTCGGTGCGGACGGTCAGGGAATGGATGCGCTGCAGCAAGGTACGATCGACCTGTTCGAGAAAGAAATCCGGGATGCCGTCCAAGTCATCCACGGACAATTGAAAAGGAAGACTGATCCCGGTCATGCTTCGGGGAAATTCGATGCGGACGTATCGCCTTACGTTCTGGGTTGGGTGATCGGTACAGAGTGGGACCCTTATTCCGTGAAAGCGACCAACGATGCGCATCCCGGTTTGAAGCCTTTCCAAGGCACCTATTTTCAAGCGGTTTCGGGCGCTTCCCCGTTTGAAAGCTGGCTGACCCAAATGATGGACGCCTTGGCACAGGAGGATATGAAATTCGGCTGGCAGCATCCGGTTTCGTTCACCAACTGGGTGACCACAGACCCGCTGACCCACTCGAACGAACCTGCGGAAAACGAGGACTTGGTCTCGGTAGATCCGATGCATGTTAGTCCACTAGAGGGCTGGAAGGCAGGGTACTTCGCTTCGTATCACATTTATCCCTATTATCCAGATCTGCTTCGATTTGAGGACAAGTATCAAACTTACATAGACAGCGAAGGAAAAATCAATCCATACTCCGGGTATCTGCACGATTTGCGGGAGCATCACAAAGGCATTCCGCTGATCGTAGCAGAGTATGGCGTGCCGAGCTCGCGCGGTATGGCCCACTACGGTCCTTTAAACCGCAATCAAGGCATGCATACGGAAAAGGAACAGGGTCAGATCGACTCCGATTTGTATCGAAGCATATACAACGAGAACTTTGACGGAGCACTGCTGTTCTCCTGGCAGGATGAATGGTTCAAAATCACTTGGAATACCATGGAGTTGGATTCACCCGCCGCCCGTCGTCCGATGTGGCGTAACATGCTGACGAACGAGGAGCATTTTGGCTTACTTGCGGTTGAACCTGGCAAATCCCCTGAGGATACGATTGTGCTTGACGGGAAATCGGATGACTGGGACCGTCGTAAAAACACCGTAAGCCGGGAATATCCGGGGTACAGCCTGACGGTTTCGCATGATGAAGCTTACATGTACCTTTTGCTGAAAAATAAGACTGGCGATTGGAAGCCGGGGGAACAGCCGCTTTATATCGGTTTTGACACGGTGGATGGAGGGAGCAAGAAAGCGGATAAAGCGCCTGGAGTGAGCTTCAGCGGAGGGCAGGAGTTTGTCATGAAGCTGAGCGGGGAGAAAGATTCGGGCATCTACGTGGAAAGCGCATATGATTACCATACCTGGCAGTACGGCTTCATTAACAAAATGATGCCATGGCAGGAAGCCTGGTCACATGCGGAGAATGGCCTCTTCCTGCCATGGAAGCTGCCGGTCAGCAAACCGTTGTTGCTGCCGCAAAGCAAGAAAAAGGTGCCGTTCGAGGATGTCGAGATTGGTCAGCTGCATCTAGGTACAACAGACCCGAAGAGCGCCGAGTTCAACAATTTGACCGACTGGTCCTCTTCCGGTTCTGTGATTGAGGTTCGCGTGCCTTGGATGCTGCTCGGATTTACCGATCCCAGCATGCATAAGGTATGGCGTTACCCTTATGAAGCAGGTGCGTTCAAGATGGAAGAAAGCAAAGCGGTCCGTGTTGAACCTCACCTCTCCGGCAATCCGAACCCGGTGGAGCCTGCTACCTACAAGTGGGATAACTGGAACAAGCCGGCATCACATGAGCGTCTTAAGATAAGCTATTCGATCCTGAAGGATGCATTCGGCGAGCTTGCGAAACAGCCGCCTAAAGGGGCCCCTCCGGCCGCCAGTGCCGCCACAAAACCTTAGTTGCCTAAAGCACGCCAGCTGGTGTAATCATGAACGGCAATACCCGTAAAAGACGGTTGTGCTTTCAGCACGCCGTCAATGAGAGCCAGCTGGCTCTCCATTTCTGTTTTGCCCTTCCCATAGAATGTGATGTACGGGGTATCTGGTGCCGATTTTGTTTCTACGCTGATCCATACCTTTTTACCTAGACGGTTGCCCGTGGCAATTTCCGACGCCGCCAGAGTAACCACATCTAGCGCTTGATCGCGATAGGACATCAAGGCTGTTTCATCCAGCTTGGCCATAATGGCTTCGCTGAGAGAGCCGCTTCCGTCCGGAAGCTGAATGTTGTCGAGCCAGAAAGGCACGGCTGCGGCTGTCGTTAAAGTGGAATCCTTTTTCACCAGCTCATGAAAATAAGAAAGGGATTGCTGCCAATCCACGGCAACCTTATTTTGGTCAGCGGTCCATTCTGGCAGCAGATAAGGTTCGATATCCACTTGAATGCCTCCAAATCGCTCGTTATCAAGCACGGACGCATTGTAGGACTTCACCCAATTGACTAGATCCGTTATTTTTTGCCGGTTTTCCGGAAGCGCCCACTTCGGAGCACCGTCCAACGCGTGGACCTGAATATCGTAGTCCGCAGCAGCTTTGATGAAGCTCCGGTAAGTGCTTTGGGCAACTTCCGGGTTAACCTGCAAGAAGATGCATCCGATCTGCTGATTTTTTGCAAATTGCAAAATGTCGGTTCGTCCTGCACTCGTGCCGATGAGCGAAGTATTCCACAGCCACGTTGCCTTCGGCTTATAGGGCGGCAGGGAGTCCGTCGATGAAGATGTAAAGCCTCCCGACAACCATAAAAGCATCATCATTATAAGCATTCCTAATTTCCTCCCTGTACTGCTTATCCAAAACATGTCCGAGCATTAATTATACCAAAATGCGGAAGTTCAAGTTAACTCAATTATCCCAACTGCTCTATTTGCTGACAAAGTTTTTGTTTGAGCACGACAGTCATTTACACAGATTCTGTATCATATATCATTTAGAATGAGCAAAAAAGATATGCCATCTATTGAAAGGAGTCTATGAAATGGAAAATCCGAAACGGAATCAAGGTATGTACGGAAATGTGCCACAGCCCATCCGAAATGACGGCGCCGGTGGGATTGATACCGGTCCCCGGAATATTATGCGGGATATTGAAAACCCCGACATGCTAGTTCCACCAGTAACGGATTCTGGCTTGCTCCCTAACATGAAATTTTCATTCTCAGATACTTCTATGACATTAAATCACGGGGGGTGGTCACGGGAAATCACCGTCAGGGAACTACCCATTGCGACAACGCTTGCAGGTGTAAATATGAGCTTGACACCCGGCGGTGTTCGGGAATTGCATTGGCATCAACAGGCGGAATGGGCCTACATGATATTAGGTCGGGCGCGAATTACGTCAATCGACCATATGGGGCGAAATTTCATTGCTGACGTAGGCCCGGGCGACCTTTGGTACTTTCCCCCTGGACTCCCACATTCCATTCAGGGGTTGGAACATTGTGAATTCCTGCTCGTCTTCGATGATGGTAACTTTTCTGACCTTAGCACCTTATCCATCTCCGATTGGTTTGCACATACTCCAAAAGATGTGTTGTCTGCTAATTTCGGAGTACCAGTGAGTGCCTTTAACAACATTCCTTCAGGACAGGTCTACATCTATCAAGACAAGGTTCCCGGACCGCTGGAAAGTGAGAAGGTACAATCCCCTTACGGAACCATTCCCCAAAGCTTTAAGCATCAGCTGCTAGCGCAAACACCAATTAAAACACCTGGTGGAAGTGTACGAATCGTAGACTCATCTAATTTTCCTATATCTAAAACAATTGCTGCGGCGCTTGTTGAAATTGAACCAGGCGCAATGAGAGAACTACATTGGCATCCGAATAACGATGAGTGGCAGTATTACCTTACCGGACAGGGCCGCATGACGGTATTTGCTGGCAATGGCATAGCCCGGACATTTGATTATAGAGCTGGTGATGTCGGCTATGTACCATTTGCTGCTGGGCATTATATTCAGAATACCGGTAACCAAACTTTATGGTTTTTGGAAATGTTCAAGAGCGACCGATTTGTTGATGTGTCGTTAAACCAATGGATGGCGCTTACCCCTCGCGATCTGGTTAGAGACAATTTGCATGTTGGGCCAGAATTATTGGATGCGCTGCGCAAGGAGGAATGGCCAGTCGTCAAGTATCCGGGGTTTTCCTACTAGTAGAAATAAAACCTCATCACAGGAATGGATGGGGTTTTTGCACTTTATCAGAATGGTCTGAATGGGAAAAAAGGCCTTGTATCCAAAAGCAAGATAGCTAATAAATCAAAGAGAACTAGTGGTATGATAAAAGGCAGAAACGAGATTTGCGCATTCTTTCCATTTTTCGTCGTTTTTAGATAGACCTTATTCCTGTCCACTTTCACAATGGTTCCTCTGTAATCGCCATGTGCCGTTTTTATCATGACTTCTCGATTGAGGTACTTTTTACAAATCAAATATGAATCAGCACGTTTCAAAATGAAGACCTCCTTTCTAGCTTTACTAATCTAGTATATGTCCGTCCAATAGAATAAGTGTGTGTTAAATACAACTATTAAAAAGTAGAGGTGCTCCGTGTATTCGTGAGGATCTCTTTTGTTTTGTTCTAGGTCAAAAATCATGAAATGGCCGTTCCACTCCTTTTAGCAAAGTAATAGCTTAGATTAAGCCAGAAAAAATAAGGAGGAGCTTTCTAGTGACCACATGTAAACAAACACCGTCTTTTCATTCCGCGTATGTGACGAATTTCGACGACGATACCGTTTCGGTGATTGATACCCGAACAAGAAAGATCAAGGCTACAATCAAGACTGGTAGAGGACCTTTTGAAATCGCTGTAACACCTGATGGGAAGTTTGCTTATGTTGTTAATAAATCCGATAACACCACTCAAGTAATCAAAAGAAAAACGAAAAAAGTTATCCGCACCATCCAGGTCGGGAACCGTCCATCGGATGTAGGGACATCGCAAAAGTTCGTCTATGTTACAAATGCGGCCGACGATACAGTTTCAGTTATAAGTATAAAGAAAAAAAAGGTCGTTGATACGATAAAGGTCGGCGAAAACCCGGTAGGCGTAACCATTACACCTAAGAAGTCAGGCAAAAGAACTTTAGGATTTGTAAGCAATAACGACAGCAATACGATTTCTATTTTTGATGTGAAACGCAATAAGGTTATTGATACGATCGCCGCCGGAGTCGGTCCGGATCAAATTGCTTTCACGACGAATCGCAAATTTGCTTATGTCACCACGGATACCAATGTTCTGGTCATCGGTACTCATAGCAGAAGGATCATTAAAAAGATACAAGTTGGTCGAACGCCGGTTGGCATAGCCATAACCCCTAACAATAAATTTGCCTACGTAGGTAATGAAGGAGATAACACAGTTTCAGTCATTAAACTTAAAAATAACAAGGTAATAGCTACCATTCCGGTGGGGAATAAACCCGGTATCGTAGCCATTACACAAAATGGCAAAAATGCGTATGTAGCTAACTTTGGAGAAAATACAGTTTCTGTTATAAGAATCAAGGATAATAAGGTCATAGACACAATAACAGTAGGAAATGCAGCCTCCGGGCTGGCCATTATCCCTATTTAACCGCCTATGGCTGATGTAAAAACTAACATTGAGGCTGCCGCGTGCAGCCTTAGTACATTAATGTCATGTATAATATATAGAAAACATTTATAAGTTTGATGAGAAGGTGTAGATATGAGTACATTAACTAAAGCCATTCTTATAGCCGCGAAAGCACATGAGGGTCAAACAGATAAGGGAGGAAATCCATACATATTACATCCGATAAGAATAGCCAGTAAAGCGAAAACAACAGAGGAGTCAATAGTAGCAGTATTACATGACGTTTTAGAGGATTCGGATGTGACATTGTTTGACTTGAAAAATGAAGGATTTAGCTTGAATATTATCGAGGCCCTAGACTGTCTTACAAGGAGAGCTGATGAAACGTACGAAGGTTTTATTAAGAGGATCAAATTAAATCCAATAGCAACTAATGTGAAGCTTTTGGATTTAGAAGATAACTGTGACATTAGTCGAATGACTAGTCTAACAGATAAAGACTATGTAAGAATTGATAAATATAAGAAAGCAATTGATGAACTGAAATTCTGATGACGAATCAACATGAGTTTACTTTTTCTGGGATCGCTATCCAGCTAGTTTTTGAATCAACAAGGAATCCGGGCCGATAGAGGGGGCATTTACTACGATCGTCTGCCGATGTTCTATGCAAAGACCTGCCGGAACTTTCTCCCCGTTAGGGAGGAAGTGAAAAGCGGTCCGAAATGTCGTGACAGTATCTCCATCCTCATGGAAGCAACAACAACCTATACAATAAAAAGTCAAGATACCTTCTCCCCTCTAAAATGGCGCTTCTACACCGTTCGATAAAGATGTCCGTTTTAGGTGCGTTGTTACAAAAAAAATGTCAGGATTCGTCGTCCGAAGAAGAAAATTGAGCATAATGAAGTAAGGAATACATGAAAACCCCACCTTTTTTCAAGGGGGGCTATTTTTAATTCTTGAATCTTTTATTAATCTAGACGCTTAAAGTTATTGAGATATCCGACTTAGCGCGTCACCGGCTTCATTAACAAAAATATGTACCGTTGCAAGATCACCTATAGCACAAATGCCAACAATTTCCCCATTTTGTACGACAGGAATACGACGAATTTGATGATCAGACATTAAACGAGCACATTCGTGGGCATCCATATCCGGTGAGCAAGTGATAACATTCGTAGTCATACAATCGTGACAATGAGTGGTATTGCAATCTTTACCAGCTGCCACACAACTTATTACAATATCACGATCTGTGATCATGCCTACGACTTTCTTGCCTTCACAAACTGGAATAGATCCACAATTGATATCACGCATGAGTTTTGCTGCAGCTACTACGGAATCATGGGGTGCACACACTTTCACATCTTTGGTCATAATATCTCTTACTGTTTTCATTGTTATTGTCATTCCTCCTTATTTTTTATCAATCTTTGGTATTTTAACTCAATTGCTTTATGGTTATTCCATTATTTTAGCTAAAATCTGTTTTTATCTTTAAAAGTTGATTTTTTCCTTTTTGTACATAAATGGCACACGTGGACAAGCATTGAAAAATCTATATAAAATTTTAAGGAAAAGTATTGCAAATTTTGGTTAAAGAAGATAAAATCAACTCATAAACGATAATCGATTATTTACTATTCATCTTGTGGGGGTTAATACATTGCAAAAATCAGTTCAAAATCCACTGCTCAAAAGGCAGGTTCTACGCGAGGATATTAAAAATTATTTAACGGATTTAATCATAAATGGACATTTCAAAACTGGCGAACGTCTTGTGGAGACGCAAATTGCCAAAGACTTAGGTGTCAGCCAAGCTCCTGTGCGTGAGGCAATTCGGGATCTTGAGCAGTTAGGCTTATTGGAAACCATCCCTTATCGTGGGACGTTCATCCGCAGCTTTACTCTAGAGGAATTAAAGAACGCCTATCTGGTACGTGCTGAGTTAGAATCATATGGGATTCGAGGGGCCATTAAACGGTTGACTGACAGTAATTTAGAAGTATTGGAAGACCTGTATCGTAAGATGATAGCCTCGGAAGAATCAGGAGATATCAGAGCGAGAAGTCTATTAGATAATGAATTTCATTCCTTTATTATCGAGTCTTCAGGTAACACTATCCTTGTGAAAGCGTGGAAAGCAGCGAGTGTAGCGGAATGGACGTATTTTGGTGGACGGGTTTTAAAATCTTTGAGCGGACGGGAGCTTGTTGAACGGCACCTCCCGATTCTGGAAGCGCTGCGCAAAAGAAATGAGGAAGAGGCTTCAGCGGTCATGCATGCCCATTTTACAGAGTTAATTGAGATTTTGGAAATCTAAATGAACAAGGGGTCAGGTCATACACTGAAGGTTTTTGAAAGGGGGGATGTTATATGTAGCCCGAAAATGAAAACAAATGGGACAAAAAAGCTTACTATGTTAAACACATATAAAAGGAGGATTTTCCAATGACATATGGGACTATGGCAGTAGATCACGAAATGAGAATTGATTACGATAAGCTTCGCAAAGACAGATTGCAAAAAACAAGGGATCAAATGGAAAAGGATGGTCTTGGAGCTTTGCTGGTCTATGATCCAGATAATATTCGTTATATCACAAGTACGAAACTAGGCGAATGGTCCAATAATAAGTTAGGCCGATATGCTTTATTACCAAAGGGGAAAGATCCGATTTTATTTGAAATCGGCAGTGCTGTTCCTTCGAGAAAAGCGCTATGCCCTTGGTTAAAAGATATTCGTCCTGCTAAAACGGATATGAGAGGCACGATGCCGCCTGAGCTTGGCACTATTGAATACAGCATAAATGAAATCGCTTCCATTCTAAAAGAGTATGGCTTGGAAAAAGAGCCTATTGGCGTAGATGTCTTGACTGTGCCAATCGTTCAGGCTCTTCAGAAAAATGGTTTGGTTTTAGTAGACGGTCAGCAAACGATGTTGAATGCCCAAACCATTAAAACGAAAGAAGAAATCCAGTGTCTGGAAATTTCCGCGGCAATGGTTGATGGTGCTTACTGGGATGTTTTCAATATGATTAAGCCGGGAATTCGTGAAAACGAAGTTTATGCTATGATGAGAAAGCGTTTATACGAGCTTGGAGCAGAGAATGTTCACAACGTTAACGTCATCAGTGGTGATCGTGCTAATCCGCATCCGCACGATTTCTCTGATCGAATCATTCGTCCGGGCGACATGGTCTTCTTGGATGTTGTGAATGATTTTAACGGCTACAAAACGTGCTACTATCGCACATTCGTATGCGGTCGTCCTACCGAAAGACAAAAACGCGTTTATAAGAAAGCATACGATTGGTTATACGATGCAATCAAAATGATTAAACCAGGCGTCCGCACGGATGAAATCGCCAAACTTTGGCCGGATTATAAACAACTGGGTTATGATAATGAATACGAAACATTGGCCTTATTTATCGGTCATGGCGTAGGTGTTTCTCACTGGGCAAAACCTATTATCAGCCATCAAAATTCAATTGATATGCCTGAAGTGCTTCAAGAAGGTATGCACATTGCTCTTGAAACCTATTACGGTGAAGAAGGCGATGCTGCTCGTATCGAAGAGCAGGTTGTTATTACCAAGGATGGCTGTAAAGTGATTACTACCTTCCCTGCAAATGAACTGCTATCTACTTGGAATTACTAGTTAAAGAGGGAGGGAATGATATGAAAAAAACGTATAGAATCGCAGTGATTCCAGGTGATGGAATAGGTCCGGAAGTTATCGCTGAGGGTGTAAAGGTCTTGAATAAAGCAGCCGAACTGGATGGGAGTTTTCAGTTTGATTTTACCTATTTTCCATGGGGATGCGAGTATTATCTGGGTCATGGGAAAATGATGGATGACGACGGTCTTGAGCAGCTGAAAGATTTTGACGCGATTTATTTAGGGGCGGTTGGTTATCCGGGGGTTCCAGACCACATTTCTCTTTGGGGGCTGCTGCTCAAAATAAGAAAAGGCTTTGATCAATATGTCAATTTACGACCTATTAAATTGCTTGACGGTGTGCGGTGCCCTCTGAATAATGTCCAATCGGAGCAGGTAGATATGTTAGTCATCCGTGAAAATAGCGAAGGGGAGTATGCGGGAGCCGGTGAATGGTTAATGAAAGATTCCCCGCAAGAGGTCGTCCTGCAGACCGGTGTCTTCTCGCGAAAAGGTACGGAAAGAATCATTCGTTATGCTTATGAACTAGCACGCAAGCATGGAAAAACGTTAACCAGCATTAGTAAAGGCAATGCCTTGAATTATTCCATGGTATTTTGGGATCAGGTGTTTGACGAAGTGGGCAAGGAATATCCCGATGTAAAAACTAGTTCCTACCTCGTTGATGCGGCTAGTATGTATTTCATAAAAGATCCGAAGAGATTTGAAGTTGTTGTAGCTTCTAATTTATTCGGCGATATTTTAACCGATTTGGGAGCGGCTATCGCAGGGGGATTGGGTCTGGCTGCAGGCGCTAACATTAATCCTGAGCGGAAATATCCTTCCATGTTCGAGCCAATCCATGGATCAGCTCCGCGCCATGCAGGGAAACAAACGGCCAATCCACTCGCATCGGTCTGGTCCGCAAGCCAAATGCTGGATTTCCTCGGTCATTCGGATTGGGGCAATAAATTAATTAAGACCATGGAAGAACTGATTGTTCGTGGTGAGGTTCTCACACAGGATATGGGAGGAACGGCTACTACGACAGAAGTTGGAGATGAAATCGTTTCCTTATTAGATCATTCTTTCGCCATAAAATAATCGATTATTGATTATCCCTTAACAAGGAGGTTCAACTCATGCTGCCAGGGACAACGAAACAAAAGCTTCTAGCTTACGAAAAAGAATTGCTGCTGGATATTTTATACAAGATGTATACCATACGTATTTTCGAAGAAAAGGTCGAACAATTGTTTATGCGGGGCAAAATCCACGGGACGATGCATTTATGCATTGGGCAGGAGGGAACCGCTGCAGGCGCATGCGCGATGTTGGAGCCTGCTGATAAAATTACCAGCACACATCGGGGACATGGACATTGTATTGCTAAAGGAACCGATATCAACCGGATGATGGCAGAAATATTAGGTAAGTCTACAGGGTATTGCAAAGGGAAAGGAGGTTCCATGCATATCGCTGACTTGGAGACTGGCAATTTAGGGGCGAATGGGATTGTTGCCGGCGGACACTCCTTAGCTGTAGGAGCAGCACTTACTTCTCAGATGAGGGAACTGGGCTATGTGGTTCTATGCTTCTTTGGAGATGGAGCAACTAACGAAGGGAATTTTCACGAGTCGTTGAATCTAGCGTCCATTTGGAAACTACCGGTTATCTTTTTCTGTGAAAATAATGGATATGCGATGTCCGGTCCAATCAAGGAAATGGTCAACATCGAGAATCTTGCCGATCGTGCTGTATCTTACGGTATCCCTGGCGTAGTTGTGGACGGTTCCAATGTAATAGAAATTATGGATGTCACGAATGAAGCTGTGAAGAGGGCTCGTAGTGGGCTTGGTCCTACTTTGATCGAAGCAAAGACGTACCGTTGGAAAGGGCATTCCAAAAGCGATGCACGGAAATATAGAGCCCGGGAAGAAGAACAGGAATGGATCAACCAGAGAGACCCTATTTTACTATTCAAGAAGCAGTTGATTGAGGAGGGCTTTTTAACTGAAGAACAGGATTTAGCCATGCGGGCAAGTGTGCTAGCTGAAGTAGATGCAGCTGTTGATTTCGCGGAAAGCAGCCCGTCACCCGATATCGATACGCTTAAAGAAGATGTATACGCTTAACCTAATCTTTATTGGAAAGCGAAGGGAATTTGGATGAGACAAGCGACATATCAAGAAGCAATTAGGGAAGCTATGAGCCAGGAAATGCGCTCGAATGAACTTGTTTTTATTTTGGGTGAGGACATCGGCGTTTATGGTGGAGCCTTCGGTGTAACCAATGGGATGATTGAAGAATTTGGAAGCGAACGTGTCCGTGTTACTCCGATTTCGGAATCTGCCATTACAGGCTGTGCCATTGGGGCCGCAATGACAGGTATGCGTCCAATTTTGGAAATTCAATTCTCCGATTTTATTACGATTGCTACAGATCAGATTGTCAACCAAGCTGCAAAGCTGCGCTATATGTTCGGTGGAAAAGGAAATGTACCGATCGTTGTTAGAACCCCGGGGGGTTCCGGAGCGGGACTAGCTGCTCAGCATTCACAGAGCCTGGAGGCATGGATGACCCATATCCCCGGTTTAAAGGTTATTCAACCGTCAACTCCGTATGATGCTAAAGGCTTGTTGAAAGCGGCTATGGACGATGATAATCCTGTCATTTTTTATGAACACAAACTGTTGTATGGGATGAAAGGTGATGTTCCAGAAGAGCCTTACACAATTCCATTAGGTAAAGCTGATATCAAGCGTGAAGGTACAGACGTTACGATTATCGCCACTTCCATAATGGTGCACAAAGCGTTGGAGGCGGCGAAGCTGCTGGAGCTGGAAGGAATCAGTGTTGAGGTTGTGGATCCTCGTACTTTAGTGCCTTTGGATGAAGAAACCATTATTGAATCTGTGAAAAAGACAGGGCGTGCTGTTGTCGTACACGAAGCGGTAAAAAGAGGCGGCTATGGTGCCGAGATTGTCAGCATGATTCAGGAAAGCGAAGCCTTCGATTATCTAGATGCGCCTATTCAGCGCGTTGCTGGACTTCCGATTCCTATACCTTACAATGTTGAGCTTGAAAAGCTTGCTGTGCCTCAAGTAGGGGATATTATCCATGCTGTAAAATCCACTTTATTGAGAGTGTAAGAAGGAAGGGAATAACGTGGCTACAGAAGTTTTGATGCCTAAATTAGGCGCAACTATGGAAAATGGCAAGATTTTGATGTGGCACAAAAAAGAAGGTGATTCGATAATTAACGGAGAAATACTCCTCGAAGTTATGACAGATAAAGTAAATATTGAAGTGGAAGCGGAAGTGTCCGGCATCCTACTGAAAACCCTATTTCAGCAGGATGAGGATGTTCCTGTCATGCAAGTCATTGCATACATTGGGAACGAAGGCGAGGGGATTCCGGGAACCGCAGCACAATCGATTATGGAAGCCAAGGAACAGGTCCCATCTGCTGCCGGAAAATTACGCAGGACGCCAGCGGCAAGAAAATTGGCTAGTGACCGAAACGTGGACCTAAGGCAAGTTACCGGTTCTGGACCACTAGGCCGGATTCATCGATCTGATGTGGAGAAATTTATCTCCCGCAAGGCGGATAAGATCGTAGTTACTCCATTGGCGCGAAAAATGGCAGAAGACCAGCAGCTGGTAGTAGATGAGATCAAAGGAACAGGCATCCACGGCAAGATTACGAGCCAAGATGTGCAGTCTCACCTGCAGCAGAAATCGCCGGAAACATCGAAGTCCATTGAAGCGAAACCTATCGGTGAATCGGCAGAGAGGGTCCGTGTTGAGGGCATTCGTAAGGTCGTTGGCCGAAGAATGGCGGAAAGCGCTTTCGTGGCGCCACACGTTACACTCGTTTCTGAGGCGGATATGTCGCAAGCGATGAAGCTTCGGGAACAACTGCTTCCTTCCATTGAAAAACGGACAGGATTCAGGCTTTCTTATACGGAGATGATCATGAAGGCAGTCGCCCATTCGCTGCGCAACCATCCTATGGTTAATGCCTCCTTGCAGGGTGACTATATCATGCTGAACCGAGATGTCCATATTGGACTCGCAGTTGCTGTTCCGAATGGTTTGCTGGTACCCGTCATACGCGATGTGGATAAAAAAGGGCTGGCTGCTTTGACGGAAGAGTCCAAAACATTAGGGAAACTTGCTCGTGATCAAAAGCTGGGTCTAGATCAGATGACGGGCGGAACGTTTACAATCAGTAATTTGGGCATGTATGCCGTAGACTCCTTCACGCCTATTATTAACCAGCCTGAATCGGCGATTTTAGGCGTGGGACGAATTCATGATAAAGCGGTAGGGGTTGACGGTTCTATAGAATTGCGTCCGATGATGACCCTTAGTCTGTCCTTTGACCATCGGGTTATCGATGGCGCACCGGCGGCAGCTTTTCTTACCGAAATTAAGGGGATTTTGGAAAACCCCTTAGAATTGCTACTTTAAGGGGATGAAGAGCATGAAGCAATTTGATATAGCTATCCTCGGAGGCGGACCTGGAGGTTATGTTGCGGCCATTCGTGCAGCAAAGGCAGGTGCATCTGTAGCCTTAATTGAAGCCGATGAACTTGGCGGCACTTGTTTAAACCGAGGCTGCATCCCCTCAAAGACGCTGCTTCGTCATTCTGAAATTATTGAACATATCAAAAAGGCGAAGGATTGGGGCATCGAGACAGGCAGCCTGACATTTTCTTTGAACAAAATGTTAGCGAGAAAAACACAAATCATCCAAAAGCTCCGCAATGGTATTTCCTATTTGTTGAAAGAAAATCATATTCAGCTTTTTCGAGGCATGGGTAGTGTAAATCCGAACTTATCCATTCTTATACAATCTGGAGAACATCAAGAGTGGATTCAAGCCGATAAAGTCATTTTAGCGACAGGGTCCAAAACGTTTCTTCCGAATATACCTGGAACAGATCAAATCTTTATTCACACAACAGACACCATATTTGACATTGCGGAGATCCCCAAGTCACTGGCTATTATTGGCGGTGGAGTGATCGGTGTGGAGTTGGCTTGTATCTTTGCTAATCTTCAAACGGAAGTTACCATTATTGAAATGGCCGATCGAATTATATCCAGCGAGGATCCAGATGCAGCGGCAGCTCTTCACAAATCATTGAAACAGAAAGGTGTTCGACTGCTGACAAGTCATCAAGTGGAATCCTTTGGGCCCAATCAAGGGAAAAAAGAAATCACCATTCGTACGCCGGAAGGAAAGATTGAAAAACATCTCTTTGATGAAGTGCTTATGGCGGCCGGAAGAAAACCCAACATGAGCGGGATCTCGGATTTGGGGTTAAAGCTGAATGGTCCATTCTTATCTGTAAATGAACGTATGGAGACGAATATTCCTAATGTTTACGCGGTGGGCGATGTCATTGGGGGCTTGCAGCTGGCACATGTTGCCAGTGCAGAAGGCTTGGTAGCTGCCTCCAATGCCATTTTGAATGCTGGGGAAGCTGTCAATTATCAGGTCGTTCCTCGCTGCATCTACACATTTCCCGAAATAGCAAGTGTCGGGCTCAGTGAGAGTGAAGCGGAGAGATTAGGCTACTCCGTACAAAAAACGATCTACCCGTTAAATCACTCGGGGAAAGCGATGGCTTCAGGTGAATCGGATGGTTTTATGAAGATAATTGCCGACAAAACTTACGGTCAGCTCCTAGGGGTCGTCATTGTAGGCGCTCACGCGACGGAAATGATTTCTGAAGCATCCGCCTTTATTTATTTGGAGGGCACAGTAGATGAACTGGCCAAGATGATTCATCCTCATCCTACCATCTCAGAGGGATTATTTGAGGGAGCCAATGCTCACTTAGGTGTGGGGATTCATATGTAAGGCTGCGTTTCGCATTTTCAACTACTACTGAATGGAGGAATTGAACTTGGACCAGCTTATCTATATCAATGGACAGTGGACAGGGGCCAGCTTGGATAAAATCCCAGTCCATAATCCGGCTACAAGCCAAATCATAGGGACGGTTCCGAAAGCTGGGAAAAAGGAGACGCGTGACGCTATTGATGCTGCTCATTCAGCCTTTACTTCCTGGTCCCGCTTGACAGCCTATGAACGCTCAGAATACTTAGAGAAATACTATCATCTAATTATTGACAATGTGAATGAAATTGCCAGTATTTTGACGTTGGAAATGGGGAAACCTTTGGCGGAAGCGAAGGGAGAAGTCCGGTATGCCGCTTCCTTCATTAAATGGTTCGCTGAAGAAGGCAAGCGCGTTTACGGCAGAACGATTCCCTCTCATGTTGATGGCAAAGAAATGCTTGTATTAAAAGCACCCGTAGGTGTAGTTGCTGCAATCACTCCATGGAATTTCCCAGCAGCTATGATTACGCGGAAAATGGGTCCTGCGCTTGCAGCTGGATGCACAATTGTTTTGAAACCGGCTAAGCAAACACCGCTTACTGCGATAATGCTGGTTAAGTTGGCGGAACAGGCAGGGATTCCGAAGGGGGTTGTCAATCTCGTAACCGGAAATGCTGCTGAAATTGGCGGGGAATTTTTAAGCAATCCCAAAGTTCGTAAAGTCACATTTACCGGCTCTACCGAGATCGGGAAGGAATTGATGATCCAAGCGGCACAGCATGTAAAAAATCTTTCTTTGGAACTCGGTGGCCACGCCCCGATTCTGATCCTCGACGATGCGGATGTTGATAAAGCGGTGAAGAGTGTAATCGCTTCCAAATTCCGTAACGGCGGTCAAACTTGTATTTGCGGAAACCGTGTCTATGTGCAGGAAGGCATTTATATTCAATTTCTTGAGAAACTGATCAATGAAACGCAGCAGCTTAAGGTTGGAAACGGCATGGACGAAGGGGTAGATATTGGCCCGCTTATCGATAAGAATGGCTTCCTGAAGGTCGATGAGCATGTACATAATGCAACAAGATTAGGTGCTAAATGTTGGGTTGGCGGGAGAAGGATAGAAGTACAAGAAGATGCGTACTACTATGCGCCTACCGTCTTGTCTGATGTGACACAGGAAATGCTGATCATGAATGAAGAAACTTTCGGTCCCGTACTTCCAATCCAAAAAGTTTCAACTGTCGAAGAGGCCATAGCATATGCAAATCTAACTCCGTACGGTTTAGCTGCCTATGTTTTTACCGAGAGCCATAGTCTGGGTATGAAAGTCATTCATCAGTTGGATTTTGGTATTATCGGTTGGAATGACGGACTTCCTTCGGCAGCTCAAGCACCTTTTGGCGGGATGAAGGAGAGTGGTTTAGGACGTGAAGGCGGGATCGAAGGCTTGGAAGCATTTTTAGAGACCAAGTATGTTTCAATTGGCTTGTAAATAGTGAGCGGGGGGATGGCAATTGAAAAAAAATGCTTTGAACCGCAATAAATACGCAGCTTTACTTCTTGTTCTAACAAGTACATTGATTTTTGCAGGATGTGGGAACCATCAAGCGACTCCTGTAATAAGTCAAGCTAAAGAATCACCCAAAGCGGCATCCAAAGAGATTACGATCGGTTTTGTGGTAAAAACGATGGATAATCCTTACTTCCAGCTCATGAATAAAGGGGCTCAAAAAGCGGCAGATGAACTGGGCGTGAAGCTTGTTTGGAAGGCGGGACAAAATTCTACGGATGTTGCGGCTCAGCTCAACATCGTACAGGACTTGAACCAGCAGCATGTGAGCGCAATTGTTATCGCACCGATCGGACCGGAAGCCATTGTACCCGCGATTGATAAAGCCAATGCAAATGGAATTCCGGTTGTGATCGTCGATACGCGAGCGAACGGAGGTAAGATCGTTTCTTTTATCGGCTATGAGAATCTGAGTACAGCTGCTGAAATGGGCAAATTTGTAGTAGATGCTCTTCATGGCAAAGGAGAAGTCGGTATTCTTGAAGGATCACGTGGGCAGTCAACCACAGAAGAAAGACTTCAGGGATATCACAAGGCTCTCGATAAAGAACCAGGCATTAAGGTGGTAGCATCCCAGACCGCCAACTATTCTCAGGATCAAGGATTTACCGTGACCCAAAATATGATTCAGGCGCACCCTGACATTGACTTTATTATTGGATCTAATGATGAAATGGCTTTAGGGGCTATACGAGCCATACAGAACGCCGGAAAGTCAGGGAAAATTCGGGTAGTCGGGTTTAATGCTACGCCACTCGCCCTGCAAGCCGTTAAAAAGGGCGAAATGCTGGCTACCATCAGCAATCATCCTGATAAAGAAGGCTATCTCAGTGTCAAAACAGCTCTTGAAGCATTGAAGGGAAACGTGGTGGAAGCGACTCAAATGGTGACCACGGAAATTGTAACAGCTAAAAATGTAGATGAATTTTTGAAATAATCACCGGGACTAAACATTTTCACACAGAGGTGGTTCGATGTCTTCAGTCCTTCTGCGTATGGCAGGCATTTCGAAGGAATTCCCCGGAGTAAAAGCGTTGGAGGATGTCAACTTTACTGTCCGCGCTGGTGAAGTGCATGTGTTGATGGGGGAAAATGGAGCCGGCAAATCCACGTTATTAAAAATCCTCTCGGGGGCATACCAGTGCACCAGCGGAAAAATATGGGTTAAAGGTGGGGAAGTCACTGGGTTAAATCCCATCAAAGCAGGAAAACTAGGTATTTTCACGATCTATCAGGAGCTAAATTTACTACCAAACTTAACTGTGACAGAGAACGTATTCTTGGGGAAAATGCCTCTGGCTAATCGGTTTTTGGGAACTGTTCGATTCAGGGAAATGGTTCTGAAAACCAAAAGAATTTTAGAAGACCTGGGGATTCATGTGAGTCCCGATGCTAAAGTACAGGATTTGCCTCTCGCAGACCGGCAAATGATTGAAATTGCGAAGGCATTATTAGCAGATCCGGACATCCTAGTGATGGATGAGCCAACATCTTCGTTATCCAAACAAGAAGTCGAAAGATTGTTTTCTGTCATACGGAATTTAAAGAGTAAGGGTAAAGGAATTATTTTTATTTCGCATCGGATCGAAGAGCTTTGGAAGATCGGGGATCGGATTACGATCCTCCGAGGAGGCCGGGTAGTTCTCGAAAACGCATTGCAAAATGTGGATGAAAATATGCTGATTAAAGCAATGGTTGGTAAAGAAATCAAAGAAAGATTCCCAGGCAACTCTAGTGAAAAGGGGCAAGAGGTGCTTTATGTCCGAAATCTTTCTCGCCAAGGAAAGCTTCATGATATCACTTTTTCCTTGAAGAAAGGAGAAATACTCGGCATCGCAGGCTTAGTTGGAGCGGGGAGAACGGAGCTTGTGAGGGCTATTTATGGAGCGGATCCGATTGATTCCGGAGAGATTTACTTGAACGGAAAAAAAACCAGGATTCGTCATCCTAGCGAGGCCATACACCATGGCATTGCGTTGATCCCGGAGGATAGAAAAGGGCAGGGGCTTCTACTTGGAATGGGCATCAAGGAAAATATTACGTTGCCTATCTTAAAATACATATCCTCAATTGGAGTTGTTGATAAAACAAAGGAAAAGCGATTGGCGGAAGAATTTAAGACAAGACTGCAAATTAAAACACCCGATGTGCACTTTAAGACGATAAATCTAAGTGGTGGGAATCAACAAAAAGTGGTTTTGGCTAAATGGTTATGTGCGAGAGCTAAAGTGTTCATTTTCGACGAACCCACGCGTGGCATAGATGTTGGCGCCAAAGCCGAAGTGTACGACTGCATAATAGAATTAGCGAAACAAGGGGCTTCTGTTATTATGATTTCTTCCGAATTGCCTGAGATTATGGGAATGAGCGATAGGATTCTTGTTATGCACCAGGGGAAAGTGACAGCAATTATTGAGAAGGATGAGGCAGATTCTGAAAAAGTTTTAAGCTTCATGATGGGGAGGTAAAAGAATTGAACATTTCTAAGCCCCATTTTCAAAAAGTAGCAAATCGGCGGTGGCTTAAGTCCAGCCTTTTACTGCAAATTTTGCGGAAGTACTCTGTATTTGTTGCTTTAGTGTTGTTTTGTACGGTTATCAGCTTGATGACACCTAACTTTTTAACGATTTCCAATTTATTAAACGTTGCCCAACAAATTTCGGAGAACTTTATTTTAGCACTGGCAGCGTTATTGGTAATCATTACTGGGGGGATCGATCTATCGGCGGGCTCTGTTGTAGGATTAGCAGGTATTGTCACTGCACTCTATCTCTTACATGGCGGAAATATTTTTATTGCCATTCTAGTAGGAATTGCGACTGGCGCTGTTTGCGGCGCGGTGAATGGCTTGTTGGTCGCTAAGACTAGATTGTCTCCATTTATCGCAACGTTAGGAATGATGGGTATTGCCAAAGGGTTAGCCTTGGTTATCACATCTGGAAATTCGATTGCGATTAGTAATACTTCCTATCAATTTATAGGGAGCGGAAATGTTTTAGGTATTCCAACGCCAGTTTCAATCATCATGGTATTGTTTATCATCGTTCATTTCATTCTTAAGAAAACTTGGATGGGCAGATATTTATACGCCATTGGGGGGGGTGAGGAAACTTCGCGATTGTCTGGAATTCGAGTGGATCGGGTTCAGTGGGTTGTTTATACAGCAGCCGGTGCTTTAGCAGGTCTAACAGCCATTTTACTGACATCCAAATTATTTACCGCTCTACCAACTGCAGCTGAAGGTTACGAGTTAAATGCTATTGCAGCTGCCGTGATCGGTGGGGCCAGTTTAATGGGGGGTGTCGGTGGGGTATGGGGTACCTTATATGGTGCCTTACTGATCGGCATCATAAGCAACGGCCTAAATTTAATGGATGTATCTTCCTTTTGGAAGCAAGTGGTCATTGGCGCAATTATTATTATTGCCGTTCTCATTGACCGTTTCCGAAATCGTGCTAAATAGGATGGAAATTCTTAAAAATGATCTAATTATATCTTAGGGAAAGGCAGGGTGAGCAGGATGACAGTTCGTAAAATCAATATCAGCGAGGTTACCCCAGACAAATCACTTAAGACCGAAGAGGGTTGGGTCCGGATGGAAGTTAAGTGGGTATGTACCGAAGATACGATGGGATCTCAATATACCACTTTCGGACACACCATATTCGGTCCTGGAGGAGGTGCTCATGAGCTCCATGCGCATCCGAATGCGGAAGAGATTCTGTATGTTATCCGCGGACATGGAATCGCGATCAGCGGTGACGAGCAATTTGAAATTGGTCCAGGAGATTTGCTGTTTGTTCCAAAAGGTGAAAGACATTATTTCAAAAATACACATCCGACAGAAGAAATGGAAACCGTATGGCTTTATGGCGGTGCTCCTTCTTTAAAGAAAGCTGGTTATGTGCAGGTTGATTAGTACAGTTATTTAATATTTCTAATCTAAATTTTTTGAAGGAGAGATGAAAATGAAAGTAGGATTCGTAGGTCTAGGTAACATGGGGTTTCCCATGGCTCAAAACATTCTTAAAGCAGGACACGAACTGGTGGTTTATAATCGCACAGCGTCCAAGGCTGATCCTTTGATCCTGCAAGGCGCTAAGTTTTGCGCGACGCCTGCTGAAGTGGCTCGTGAAGCAGGGATTGTTCTTAGTATGCTAGCGGACGATACCGCTGCAGAAGAAGTTGTTTTTGGCGCAAATGGGCTATTGGAGGGCTTGCCAGAAGGAGGGATTCATGTATCTACAAGCACGATCAGCATTGATCTAGCGAAGCGGATGGCCGAAGCTCATCAAGCTCACGGTCAACAGTGCGTTTCCGCTAACGTTTTGGGCCGTCCGGATGCAGCGGAAGCGGCTGAACTTCGCGTTATGGTAGCCGGTCCGGCAAAAGCGCGTGAGAAAGTTTGGCCGGTTTTGGAGGCGTTAGGAAAAAATATCTTCGTAGTCGGAGATGAGGTTCAAATGGCCAATGTCGTCAAGCTCGCGAATAACTTCCTCATTATCGCCATGCTTGAGGCACTATCAGAAGCTTTGGTGCTCGTACGTAAGCATGGCGTAGATCCTGGACAGTTCTTAGAGGTTGCCAATTCATTTTTCCGTTCCCCGATTTATCAAAATTACGGAAGAATCATCAATGAACGTCTCTTTGAACCGGCTGGTTTCAAAATGAAGCTAGGTCTGAAGGACGTAAAGCTTATGCTGCAAGCAGCGGAGGCTGTGTCTACGCCACTGCCAATTGCTGATTTAGTACGAAACCACTTTTTGGAGGGGATTTCACGCGGTTGGGGTGATCTGGAATGGGCAGCCCTAATTAAATCACTCGAATCGGACGCTGGATTAGACTAGGATCAACCTGAGGAGCAGCATGAGGGGGCATCGTTTTACTTTAGAGTGAACATAATGCCCTCTTTTTTATGAAATAGTAATGTAAGCGGATTCATTTTGGCGTGAAACACTTACAAAATAAGAAAAGAGGGATTAGCATGAGGGTCAATCTTAAAAACTTAACGGTACAAGTAATTATTGCTATCATTATCGGTGTTTTTATTGGACAGATTTTCCCTGCATTTGGTGTACAACTGAAAGTGCTTGCCGATGTGTTCATTAAATTAATTAAAATGGTTATCGTCCCCATTGTATTCCTCACTATTGTCATAGGCATAAACAACATGGGCAGCTTAAAAAAGGTCGGCCGCATCGGTGGAAAGGCGCTGCTTTATTTTGAACTTGTAACAACACTTGCCATGATTATTGGCGTCTCCGTCATGTACTTCGTTCAGCCTGGCAAAGGTATGGATACCAGCCAGTTAGGCAAGGCTGCTGCGGATGTAGCCAAGATTACGAAACAAGCAAATGATGCCTCGCAAGGTTGGATTGATTTCCTCGTGAATATTGTTCCTGACAATGTTATCGGCGCGTTTGCAAAAGGCGACATGCTTCCTGTATTATTTTTCGCACTTTTGTTCGCTTTTGCCCTTCTGCCATTGAAGGAAAGGTCAAAACCGTTAACTGATCTCCTCGAAAGGCTCAATGATGTCTTCTTTAAAATTGTTGGCATCATCATGCGCGTATCGCCTTTAGCAGCAGGCGGCGCAATGGCATTCACAATCGGCAAGTTCGGAATCGGTTCTCTCTTCTCCTTAGGAAAGATGATGGCTTGTGTCTATATCACTATGTTCTTATTTATCGTAATCGTTCTTGGGCTGATCGCGCGATACTTCGGGTTTAACATTTTTAACCTGCTTAAATTCATTAAAGGAGAAATATTGCTTGTCTTAGGAACATCTTCTTCTGAATCAGCATTGCCAAGTTTAATGGAACGACTTGAACAATATGGCTGCGCTAAATCCGTTGTTGGCCTCGTCGTTCCAACGGGATACTCCTTTAACCCTGATGGAAGCTCGCTCTATATGGTTATGGCTCCCTTGTTCATCGCTCAAGCTTTCGGTGTAGATCTCAACTGGGCTCAGTTGCTGACAATGCTTGGTGTAGCGATGGTTATCTCTAAGGGAGCGGCTGGTGTCTCTGGTACTGCTTTCGTTGCCACGGCATCTTTATTAACTGCCCTTCCGGGTCATATTATTCCAATCGAAGGCATGGCCCTGCTCCTCGGTGTCGATCGCTTTATGTCTGAAGCACGGGCGATCACCAACATGATCGGCAACGCCGTCGCAACGGTTGTGATTTCAAAGAGCGAGAATCAGTTCGATAACTCGAAAAGTAAAAATCTCCCTGTTGCGAATGAGGATAATGCTTTCTCGGTATAGCATATCTATTTGAATAATGGACACAGCCCTTACTCTATTGGAGTGGGGCTGTTTTTATCCATGTCTTTTTTTGGAAAAGTAAAACAGGGAGCATCCGAAGCAGCGAGTAGGAGAGGCATCTATCTCTGAAACCAATAAAATAACCTGCAGCAGCTGCCAGACTGAGAATGAAGTAGATTCGAAATTTTGCCAAAGTTGCAGACATAAAATAGCTGAATAATAGGGAGTATATAGACCTATGGTTTTCAGCATCTTCGCATAAACAACAGCTCCACCAATCGCCCAATGCTGCCCGTCTGTTTTAAGAAGACTTTTTAAATCGGACATACTTGAACATTATATAACCGTATGGTAATATAACCTCAATTAAATAAACAGGACGGTTATTATCATGCTAAATCAAAAGGGAACCACGAACCTATTCGAGATAATAGCCGAAACAAACCGCAGAAACATAATAGACCTTCTAAGAACTCGACCAAGATCTGTTGGGGAGCTTGTCGAACGTTCTCAATTGAGTCAACCAGGCGTATCTAAGCATCTTCGAATATTGCGTGAAGCTGGATTAGTGACAATTAGCAAGGATTCACAGAAGCACATTTACCATTTACGTGCGGAACCGCTAGTAGAAATTGATAATTGGCTAGAGCCTTATCGTCGATTCTGGTCGAACAAGCTCGATGCACTTGAACAGTTTTTAGATGAGGAGGAATAAAAAAATGTTAGCATCAATAGAAAAAGTTGAGGGTGGCTATGTCGCTAGATTTGATCGTCCATTAAAACATTCAGTAGAGAAAGTTTGGGCAGCTTTAACAGAAAATGATAAGCTCGGAAAATGGATGCCAAATCTCCAAGTTGAGGAACTTCGGATAGGTGGAACTATAAAATTTGATATGAAGGATGGCACAGGAACATTTTTTGATATCGAGATTACCGATTTCGAACCATACTCCGTCCTAGAATTCAAGTGGGGTAACGATCGGGTTCGCTTCGAATTATATCCAAAACCTGAAGGCTGTTTACTAATATTAAAAGAGTTTATTAGCACGTTAACCGATCATACATCAAAAGATTTATCAGGATGGCATGTATGCCTCGATGTTTTTTCTGCTTTATTGGATGGCCATTTTATGGACTTTCCAAAAGGTGAATGGGAAAAATGGCATGAGAAGTACGTTGTAGCAGTCAACCAGTTACAATAGAAGCTTAAAATTACACGAAAATAACAAACAGGCATGCTGCCGAGGAGCATGCCTGTTTGTTATTTTCATGTCTCGGTCATAATGCCGCCGTATATGTGCAGCCAAAAATCATTTAACTTCATGCAAAACGGGATAAGTGAGAGGAACCTAAAAGCTCTCATTCGAGCACATGATCCATTGATATAAAAAGCAAAAGCGGAACATTATGGATGTTCAAAAAGACATGTACAGAGGAAACTGCTTAGGGTGGGTTCCTCTTTTTTGTGTGATAACTATTTCCCCTCATTCATTGTCAATTGTTTAATGTCCTGAATAATATGATGTAGCTAATGCCTAAGCCTAATGGAAATAAGAAGAAAGGATGACGATAGATAACAATGAAAAGGTCATATAAGATCGTCGAGATCGCCGGTAAAATTGGAAAATCGCGAACAACTGTGGTTGAATGGTCAAATCATTTTCGCGAATTTCTTCCGACCATAGCTGTTGGTGGATACCTCAGGTACACCGAAGAAGCCATCGAAATTTTTCAGATCATTTCCAATATGAAAGATGCCAATAAACCACTTAAGTTAATAAAAGAACACTTACAGGAAATGCGCGAGAAGGCAATTATCGCACTAAATAAGGAAGAAAAGCCTTTACCTCCTACACCTACTATTGTTCCTGACTCGAATTTACCTCTTGCCGTAAACAAATCACCCTTACCTTCAGCTGTAAACAGCTCCAACTTGCAGTTAAGTAAAGAAACAATGGAATTACGCAACATGGTACAGCTCCTCAAGCAAAAAATAGAAGAGAATAGAGCTCCAAGGGAGGTAAAGGAGCATATAAACGACCTGAATCAAATGGTTGGTATATCGTCAACAGTAGGTGCTAGGCTGGTATCACCTAGTGTGGATCACTCCAACTCTCAGTTCGTTCAGTTAACTAATGAAGTCACGGAACTTTCTAAAATAATCCATACTCTTACGCAAAAGGTTTTCGAAATTTCGGAACAAGCAATTAAAGGTGAAAGGATTACAGCCATTGTTGAAACACTGAACAACCGTTATAACGGTGTTTTGGAAGAAGTAACGGAACTGCGTAACGTGATCCAGTTTCTCACCCGAAAGGAAGCTGAGGTTTCGGAGCAAGATCTCAAAAGTGAAATACTTACTGCCACAACGGAGTTACTGAACCAACGTTATGAAGGCATTTCGGAGGATGTAAAGGAACTATGCAATGTGATTCAACTCCACACGCAAAAAGTAACCAGAGAGTTGGAAAAAGAAATCCGAAGTGAAATGAATGCCACTGCAATATCACTGATCAAACGATATGACGCCATTTCTGAAGAAGTAGCGGAACTGCGTAACGTGATTCAGATACTCACCCAAAAGGAAGCTGAGGAGTTCGAACAAGACATCAGAAGTGAAGTTGCTGCCCCAATAGAATTACTGAACAGCCAAATAGAGGGTGTTTTTGTAGAAGTAACAAAGCTGCAGAATGTGATCCAAACTGTTCAGCAAAAGGTAATTGAAGTTTCAGAGCAAGATCTCAAAGGTGAAATACTTACTGCCACAACGGAGTTACTGAACCAACGTTATGAAGGCGTTTCTGAGGATATAAAGGAACTAGGTAATGTGATTCATCTTCACACGGAAAAGGTAACCGAAGTGTTGGAACAAGAAATCCGAAGTGAAATGAATGCCACAGCAGGATCACTAGTCAAACGATATGACGCCATTTCTGAAGAATTAACGGAACTGCGCAGCGTAATCCAGATTCTCATCAAAAAGGTAGCTGAGCTGTTCGAACAGGACATCAGAAATGAAGTTGCTGCGACAATAGAATTACTACACAAACAATTTGAGGGTGTTTCTGTAGAAGTAAAAGGGCTGCAGAATGTGATCCAAACGGTTCAGCAAAAAGTAAATGAATCTTCGGAGCAAGATCTCAAAGGTGAAATACTTATTGCCA
>NZ_FNIF01000015.1:0-26338 GCF_900103825.1 Paenibacillus sp. yr247 | reverse complement strand
AAGCTT
The DNA here is from genome assembly GCF_900103825.1 of Paenibacillus sp. yr247. Taxonomy (GTDB): domain Bacteria; phylum Bacillota; class Bacilli; order Paenibacillales; family NBRC-103111; genus Paenibacillus_E. The sequence goes on along the minus strand of NZ_FNIF01000015.1, from coordinate 26,332 downwards.
CGGAGCAAGATCTCAAAGGTGAAATACTTATTGCCACAACGGAGTTACTGAACCAACGTTATGAAGACGTTTCGAAGGATGTAAAGGAACTACGCAATGTGATTCATCTCCACACGCAAAAGGTAACCGAAGTGTTGGAACAAAAAATCCGAAGTGAAATGAACGCCTCTGCAGAATCACTGGATAAACGATATGATGCCATTTCTGTAGAAGTAAAAGGGCTGCAGAATGTGATCCAAACCGTTCAGCAAAAGGTAGATGAAGCTTCGAAGCAAGATCTCAAAGGTGAAATGCTTATTACCACAACGGAGTTACTAAGCCAACAATATGAAGACGTTACGGAGGATATAAACGAAATACGTAACGTGGTTTATATCCACACGCAGAAGGTAACCGAAGTGTTGGAACAAAAAATCCGAAGTGAAATCAATACCACTGCAGAATCACTGAACAAACGAGTTGAGAACATCTCTGAAGAAGTAGCAGGAATACGTAAACGGTATGACGACATGTCTCAACAATTGACATCACAGCAACAATTACTTGACAAGATTGCCAAATTTCTAGGCTATCAGTGATTCTATAAATAATAGAGCTCACAGCTAGGGAGCTCTATTATTTATGCACTAATACCAATGGGCCTGCTGCGATTGCCTCTATGTTCAATTAGAGGTAAGCTAGAGATGTCATCTAGATGCGTCATCCATAACCCTAAATTAAACAATTAGAGAGGAAGATGGCAGTGGAGTACCGTGTATTAGGTCGTTCTGGTTTAAAAGTCAGTGAGGTTAGTTTGGGCTGCTGGGCCATTGGCGGACCTTCTTGGAGAGAGGGGAATCCGGTAGGCTGGTCAGGAAATGATGATCAGGCTTCACTTTCCGGTTTGAGGCATGCTTTTGAGCTTGGTATCAATCATTTAGATACAGCAGATGTGTATGGCGACGGTCATTCGGAACGAGTAATCGGGAGGTTTTTAAAAGAAATTCCCCGGGAACAGGCAATTATAGCTACCAAGGTAGGATGGTTTCGTGGTACAGCGCCAAATGCGATGCAGCCGATTCATATCCGTCATCAACTTGAACAATCGTTAAAGAATTTGGAAACGGATTATGTTGATCTCTATTACTTTCATAATACGAATTTCGGTCCTAATGATCAATATCTCGAAGAAGCAGCGGATACCATGCGTCAATTGCAAAAAGAGGGTAAGGTGCGCGTAATCGGTCAATCTGCCTATAGTTATGAGGATTTTATGCGGGTTTGCCCTGTAACACAACCTGATGTTTTACAATTCCATTACAATGCGTTTGGAAACCGGTTTGATCAACCAGAGACTAATCTCTTTCGCTGGGCAGATGAACAAAACTTGGGGATCGTCTTGTTTGGTCCACTTGCACAAGGGCTCTTGCTAGATAAGTTCGATCCGGACAATCCTCCCCAATTCGGTGAAGGAGATATTCGAGCCAGTAATCAAGCCTATACAAGAGAACGCTTACTAGAACTTCGGAGCAAGCTGCAGCCAGTTAAAGAACGCTTTGGAAGTGAAGGGCAGGATTTGGTTCGTGTTGCACTCCAGTATGCTTTGGCACAATCTTCAAACGCTTGCGTCATACCAGGGTTTAAAAATGATCGTCAAGTCGAGTCAAATGCCTCAGGTTCAGGAAACCCGTTGAACGCAGAAGAAGTTGCGTTTATCCGAAGAGCGCTTGGAAATGTATAGAGCAGAGTTTTAAAAGCAAATAAAAGGAGCTGCCCCGAATGTTTATTGTACATTCAGGACAGCCTTTTTAGTTCAACAAGCAAATTGTAGGTTGTAGGTAGTCCCTCTATGTTCAAACATTCTCTTTTGCTAACAAATAGACTTTAACATTCTTTTTCACGCCGAATTCTTGAGCTTCATTCAGATCGTTCATGAATACATCAATTCTCGATCCGCGGATAGCCGAACCGACATCTTCTGCTTTACGGATACCGATACCTTCAATGAACACGGTGGAACCCAAAGGAATTACAGCTGGATCGACGGCAATCGTACGTCCTTCTTTTGCTTTTATACCACTGTATGTAATGCCGTACATGGGATGGGATTCCTTTTTACCCGTTGATTCAAATCCTGCCGTATACGCAGTAAGGGTTGTGTTCAACACTTTTTTGATGATTTTATGCTGTCCATCCGGCAAATTATTCACTGCTTCAGCTAATGGAATATTTAGGCTTTGTCCGATCATCAGAACACGCGGATCTTGAATGTCGTTGGCGGCCATAAGGTCATTGACATTAACGCCAAAATCTCGGGCAATTCTGAACAGCGTATCTCCTCGGTTCACTTGATACTTAGTCGGTGGCGGCACAACTGCTGGTGTGGATTCTAGCACTGGCTCCCCAGCACTTGCATAGGTCGTTAGGCTGTAAGTAGGTGGTAATTCCATCCCATCTTCACTTCCAGGATAGGAATAAGCAGTTTCCACATGCCATAAACTGAGCAATAAAGGAAGTACCAAAGTCATATACATAATTTTACGAAACATAGTATCTCCTCCTCTTAGAAAAATAATAGAGTTCTAGATACTAGATTCGTCCAATTTAATTATTTATATACGTTTGATTTAAAATTTTACTAGACTCGAGGTCGTTTAGGGGCTAACTTGTATCTGATTAAGGCTGAACTTTCGTTCCCCGAACAAAAAATGCTACACAGCACGGAGAGACTTTATTATAATGTAAACTAGAAGGATCAATTGTTTTACAAATAAGGACAATAAGGACGAAGGAGGGCTCGCCTTGAAATCTTTGGATGAACGGGTTCAGCAGGTGTTGGACAAGCATCGGATCGTTGGTCTAGCAGCCTCCGTGATTAATGAAGGGAAACAAATTTGGAGCGCAGGGTATGGATGGGCGAATGTAGAAAGATGCATTCCCGTTACGACACAAACCGTATTCCGCATCGCTTCTATTTCGAAGACAGTGGTTGCGACAGCGATTATGCAGCTTGTGGAAAATGGCCATTGCGGAATTGATCAGGATGTAGGAGATATACTTGGATTTCCGGTGCGCAGCCCTAAGCATCCCAATATACCGATAACGCTCAAGCAAATCATGACTCATACTTCTGGGCTGCAAGATGAATATGTTCGGTTTGTCGTTGATTCGCGAAGCGAGAATCCGCCTAAGACACGTCTTGCTGATATCCTGCTGCCAGGCGGGACTTATTACACGGACAATCTATGGGGAGACGGACAGCCAGGGGACCCGGGTTGCTTTGAATATTCGAATCTTGGAGCCGTTATTCTAGCAACTGTCGTAGAACGGCTTTCGAATGAACGTTTTGACGAATATTGCAAGAGGCATCTGTTCGAACCGCTTCAAATGAACGAGACGAGTTTTCACATCGGAGATTTGAAGGACATGGATTCTGTTGCTGTGCTGTATGAATACTCCGAGGTTGATGATCGATTTATTGTCGGAACGGACGATTTTCGCGGAAAAAAACCGGATGCCATTGATTACAGCGGATATGTGCCGGGCACCAATGGAGCGCTCTTCAGTCCACAAGGCGGACTGCGGACGAACGTGGATGACTTGACACGGTTTTTGGAAGCGCATACGAACGCGGGCAAATTGAACCGTGTTCAAATCCTGAAGCCAGAGACTGTGGATCTTATGCACTCCCCTCATTGGTCGGGGCATCGACGAGATGGCTTCTTCCGCAATTGCGGGCTGCAGTTTCTGATTACAGACGATTTGATCTCGGGACACAGACTTATTGGACATTCCGGTGATGCTTATGGATTACTTAGCGGTATGTATTTTCATAAACAGGAAAAATGGGGGTTCATTCTGCTCATGAACGGTCTTATCCAAAAAAAAGAGCAGGGCGTTTATTTTGAGGCGGAAGAAGAGCTTGCACGTTTATTGCACGCTGCCTTCCTCAAGTAATCATAGAAGTGAAGAGATTCATTATTTACAACATGTTAATTCGATGTTAGAATATTTTACATCATTAGCGTTCTGGCTTCTGGCGGTCGTAGGAAGACCAAATCTCTTCCCACATCCCGCTCAGAAACCGAACAGAATGCTAAAAAGGAGAGTGGTCGTTTGTTATACGACAAAGATACGATTTACATTATCGGCGACGCTCAAGCTTCAGTGAACAATCCAATTACCCAGCAGTACAACGCTTTTTTTATCGGACTTGTCGTGGATACCACAAGCCATAAAATTGTCGATGCAGGATGTTCATCCACAATTCCGCTCACATCGGAATTTGTCCGATCGATCTTCATCGGGCACAATATGCTTCTCCTTGATGTGGTGACAGAGGAAATCCGTCGGAGATACCATGGATCATCCCAAAAGGCTCTGATCGTAGCGTATAAAGACGCACAAAAAAAATACAAATTAGCACTTAACGGCCGGGAAGAACTGGGATTCCAATCTTCCGGTACAGTGTAAGCTGCTTTATTTATCCGTATGGAAACATACACGTAAATAAAACCCAGCAAATGGTTTCTTCGGATGAATCATTCCGAGGCTGTTTGCTGGGTTTTTGCTACCCTACAATATGGGAGGATCACTATGAAACTGTATATTTCTATAGATATGGAAGGTATCACCGGACTTGTCGATAACACGTTTGTCGATTCTAGACAGTACAACTACACACGCGGGCAGCATATTATGACAGCTGAAGCTAATCATGTCATAGGAACTGCTTTTGATGAAGGCTGCAAGGAAGTGATCGTCAATGACAGTCACTCCAAAATGAACAATCTCTTAATCGAGAAGCTGCATCCTGAAACACAGCTGATCTCAGGTGACGTGAAGCCTTTTTCCATGGTACAGGGACTAGACGCCTCCTTCGCAGGAGCGGCTTTTCTGGGCTATCACACTAGAGCCGCCACCAAAGGTGTGCTAAGCCATACGATGATCTTCGGCGTTCGTAATATGTACATTAACGATAGGGTAATTGGCGAGCTCGGTTTTAATGCTTATGTTGCCGGTCATTACGGAGTTCCCGTTTTATTGGTGGCTGGGGACGACGAGACCGCGATTGAAGCGGAAGAGCTTATTCCGGGAATCACGACAGCGATTGTGAAAAAGCGAATTTCACGGACTTCGGCTGTGTGCTTAACACCTGAAAAAAGCGGGCTGCTGCTCCGAGAGAAAACAAAGGAAGCGCTAGCCAACCGCAGCAGGGTGAAGCCGCTCGTGCCGCCGGATAATCCGGTGTTGAAGATTGAATTTGCCAACTATGGCCAAGCGGAATGGGCTCATTTGATGCCCGGTACGACCATAGATGATAACAGCCCTATTGTGACTTTCCCAGCTAAAAATATTTTGGAAGCTTACCAAGCTATGCTAGTCATGACGGAATTGGCGATGAGAACGGCATTTTGTTAAGAATCGGGAGCGGGTGATAGCGTGACACAATATATTCTTCGCAGATTTATCTCCATGATTGTCACACTGTGGCTAATTATTACGGTTACTTTTGCACTGATGCATGCTGTTCCAGGATCGCCGTTCGAGAAGGATGGCAAGAATTCGAATCCCACAGCGGTTCAGAACATGATGGAGTTTTACCATTTGGATAAACCCATTTCTACCCAGTATCTGCTTTATTTAAAATCACTGCTTTCGTTGGACCTTGGACCGTCCATCGGACACTTTCCGGACACCGTCAATTCCATGATCAACCGAGGATTTCCAGTTTCGTTCAAACTCGGTATCGTGTCCATCCTTATTTCGATTGTGACAGGTATAGCGTTAGGAACGGTCGCCGCATTGAGACAGAATCGAATGATCGATTACTTCGCCATGATCTTTGCCGTTATCGGCATAGCTGTACCTAACTTCATTGTGGCTACCTTGCTGATCAAATACGTAGCTGTCGAGTGGAAACTCCTGCCGGTAGCCACTTGGGGAACATGGAAGCATGTCGTCCTGCCCGCACTTGCCTTGTCGACAGGACCTCTTGCGATTATTGCAAGATTGACAAGAGCCAGCATGTTGGAAGTGTTAACCGCCGACTACATCGAAACGGCAAGGGCTAAAGGCCTGTCGCCCGCAACAATTGTCATTAAACACGCGCTCCGTAATGCGGTACTTCCGGTCGTTACGCTGCTCGGCGCCTTGGTGGCCAATGTTCTCACGGGAAGTTTCGTTATTGAGAAGATTTTCGCCATACCGGGAATGGGAAAATATTTTGTAGATGGCATTAATAATCGTGATTACTCGCTCATTATGGGCACGACTGTATTCTATAGTGCTCTCTTGGTCTTTATGATGTTTCTGGTGGATATTGCCTATGGCCTCATTGACCCCCGCATCAAGCTGCACAGGAAGGAGGGGTAACGATGAACGTTCCGGATTCATTATTTGTACCAATGACCAAGACTAAAGGAACAGCTGAAGTGATTGTCCGAATGCGGCTGTCCTTCTGGCAGGAAGCTTGGATCAGGCTGCGTGCAAATAAGCTAGCTATGGTGGGTTTGATCGTCGTTCTATTGATGTCGCTGCTTGCCATTTTTGGACCCGTCCTAACTGACCATAGCTACTCAAAGCAGGTGCTTCTCGATGCCAATCAGAAACCATCGCTAGCCCACTGGTTTGGCACGGATGAGCTTGGACGCGACGTTTACGCGCGTATCCTTTACGGAGCTCGCATCTCGCTATTTATTGGCCTAATGGCTGCACTGATCGATTTTCTAATCGGCATTGTTTATGGTGGCATTGCCGGTTACTTAGGCGGACGAATTGACAATCTCATGATGCGGTTCGTTGATCTTTTGTACGGAATCCCTTATTTGCTTGTCGTCATCCTGTTGATGGTCGTAATGGGCCCAGGCCTGCTGACAATCATCGTGGCATTAAGCGCCACCGGTTGGATCGGAATGGCACGGATCGTACGTGGACAAGTGCTTAGTTTGAAATCGTCGGAGTACGTGCTGGCGGCACGGACGCTGGGCGGAGACGCGGGTTATATAATCCGCAAACATTTGCTGCCCAACGCGCTCGGTGTCATTATCGTGCAGGTGACGTTCTCGGTGCCTTCAGCAATCTTCGCGGAAGCATTCTTAAGCTTTCTGGGCCTAGGAATTCAACCTCCTTTGGCGAGTTGGGGCGTCATGGCCAACGATGGTCTATCGACTATTTTGTCGGGCCAATGGTGGCGGTTGTTCTATCCCGCATTTTTTATATCGATAACAATGCTTGCATTTAACCTAGTGGGCGATGGATTGCAGGATGCTTTTAATCCAAAGAGGAGGAGGTAGCCAAAGTGAATGCAACGAATCCGTCCGACGTTCTCTTGGAAGTAGATAATCTACATGTCTCCTTCACCACACATGGTGGGGAGGTTAAGGCGGTTCGCGGAGTCAGCTTTACGCTGGGGAAGGGAGAAACTTTGGCCATCGTGGGTGAATCCGGCTGTGGTAAAAGTGTAACCGCCCGCAGCATAACGCGCCTTCTCCCAGAGATCAGCTCGAAGATAAGTGAAGGCAGCATTCGTTATAAGGGCAGGGAACTGACCAAACTCAGCGAAAAACAGCTGCGGGAGCTGAGAGGCTCTGAAATTTCAATGATTTTCCAAGATGCGATGACAGCCTTAAATCCCACCATTTCCATCGGTGAGCAGATTATGGAAGGCATCATTCGCCATCAGAAAATATCGCGTGCAGAAGCTCGCAAGCAAGCCACTGAAATGCTCGGGCTGGTGGGTATTTCAAACCCCGAGATGCGTTTAAAGCAATATTTGCATGAGTTCAGCGGGGGCATGAGACAACGGATTATGATCGCTATTGCAGCGGTTTGCAATCCTTCCGTTCTTATTGCGGACGAGCCGACGACGGCGCTGGATGTCACCATTCAAGCACAAATCATCGAGCTGTTTAAAATGCTCCAGACAAAAACCGGCGTTTCCATTATCATCATCACGCATGACCTTGGCGTTGTTGCTAATATCGCCGATCGTGTCAATGTCATGTATGCCGGTAAGGTAGTCGAGGCAGGGAAGGTAGATGAGCTGTTCTACAATCCGCAGCATCCGTATACCAAGGGGCTGCTCGCTTCTATGCCGCGTCTTGACACGGACAAGTCTCTTCCGCTAACACCGATTGCGGGAACACCGCCGGATCTGTTCGCACCTCCTCAAGGCTGTGCATTTGCAGCGCGCTGCAGTTATGCTATGGAGGTTTGCGGAATGTACCAGCCGGAACAGTCAGCGGTATCGGGCAGCCATTCGGTAGCCTGCTGGCTTCAAGATCCGCGCTCTCAACTTGTATTCCAGCCGCCGATCAGAGTAACATCATGACGGCTCTAGGATAAATAAAGATAATTAATGAAGAGGAGAAGTGCTCATGAAAAAAGTTTCAGTAGTACTCATTAGTTGCGCATTGATTTTCAGCACTATACTCGCAGGTTGTACCAAAGATCAAGGGGCAGGGACAAAGACAGATGCAGGGACAAAGACTGAGACAGTAAAAGAGACAAAGCCGAAAATCCTCTTGTACAACAACTCCAAAGAGCCGACATCCATGGATCCTCCGATCGGCTTCGACCAAATTTCTTATGACATTGTCAACAACGTATTTGAAGGACTGACACGTCTGGGTAAGGACCAAACTCCGGAACCAGCTATGGCCAAAGAATGGAAGGTTTCTCCCGATGGTAAAAAGTATACATTTACCCTTCGTGACGGCATTAATTGGTCCAACGGAGATCCGGTAAAAGCTGCTGATTTTGAATATGCATGGAAAAGACTGCTCGATCCGAAAACAGCTTCTGATGCAGCTTTCCTTGCATATCCTATTGAAGGTGCACAAGCTTTCAACTCCGGTAAAGGTACAGTTAACGATGTGAAAATTAAGGCAACGGATGACAAGACGCTTGAAGTTACCTTGGCACAGCCTGCTTCTTGGTTAATTGGCATGGTTTCCAGCCCTGCATTTTTCCCAGTGCATAAGGCTACCGTGGAAGGCAATGCCAAGTGGGCCGGCGAAGCTGCCACGATTGTGAGCAACGGGCCATTCAAAATTTCAGATTGGAAGCATGATAGCGAGTTGAAAATAGTAAAGAATGACAAGTACTGGGATGCCGCTAATGTAAAACTTGACGGTGTCACTTACAAAATGGTCAATGATACCAACACCGCTTACCAGCTATATTCCACCGGCGAACTTCATGTTACCGGATCCATTCCGGCTGACATGAGCGATAAATTGTTTTCAGAGAATAAAGTGAAGATCGAGGATGCAGCAGGAACCGCGTTCTACCGTTTTAATACCACCATGGCTCCGTTCAATAACGCTGACATCCGTAAAGCTTTCGTCGCTGCTGTTGACAGACAAAAGCTTGTAGATTTGGTCTTGAAGCAAAAGCAGAAGCCAGCAGACGGTTTTATATCTCCTGGACTTAAAGACCCTGCGGGTGGGGATTTCCGCAAAGTCGGCGGAAGCCTGATCAAGTTTGATGCTGCTGAAGCTAAGAAGCTTCTTGAAAAAGGGATGAAGGATGCTGGATACACAACGCTGCCTGAAGTCACTTTGACCTATAATACCAACGATGTCAGCCAAAGAATTGCTCAAACGCTGCAAGCTATGTTCAAAGATAACCTAGGAGTTGACATTAAGCTGGCCAACAAAGAAGGAAAAGTGTTGACGGCTGAACAAAAGAAACTGCAGCTTCAATTTTCTCGCTCTTCTTTCCTTGCTGACTTTGCAGATCCAATCAACTTCCTTGATGGATTCCAATCTACGAATCCGTTCAGCCGCACAGGTTGGGTCAACGCTAAATACGATAAATTGGTGAAAGACGGATATAATGAACCGGATGAAGCCAAACGTTTCAAAATGATGCATGATGCAGAGAAAATCCTGATGGATGAGGCTCCAATTTTACCGCTCTACTTCTATAACACGGCCTACATGCAAAGTGACAAATTGGTAGGTGTGGTTAATCACGCTTTCGGTTTCGTAGACTTTAAGTGGGCAGATTTAAAATAAAATCTGATTGCGGAGGGATGCACCTGTAAGGGGTGCTTCTCCCTTTTTTTTCAAGCTGGAATGGAGGATCCTCATTGATGGTAGAGCTTATAAAGCCTCGGCGGTTAAGCCCTGGTGATACGGTAGGCATTACGGCCCCGGCCAGTTGGGTCGACAGGGAGCAGGTGAAAGCGGCTTCGTCTGTTCTGGAGAAGCTGGGGCTCCATGTGCGGCTTGGAGATACTCTTTCTATGCAGCATGGCTATCTTGCGGGAACGGATGAGGAACGGGCTAGAGAATTGAACGGCATGTTCGCCGATCCGACTATCAAAGCGATCATTTGTGCCCGTGGCGGTTACGGTACCGGGAGAATGGCGGATTTGCTAGACTATGATCTCATTCGGGCTAATCCGAAGATTTTCTGGGGTTATAGTGATATTACCTTTCTGCATGCGGCAATAGGACGTTTTGCGGGTTTGGTCACTTTTCATGGTCCTATGTTGATCGATCTGGGAAAAGATGACGTTCACCCGCTCACTGTTCAAAATTATGAAACGCTTATTCGTCCATCCATTCTTCGCTATACGGAAGAGATTTCCCCCCTGCAAACGATAGTGGAAGGGGAAGCCTTCGGCCCCCTTGTCGGAGGAAACATCTCGTTGATTGCCAGTACGCTTGGAACGCCTTATGAGCTGGACACGAAGGGGAAGCTCCTTTTTATTGAAGATATTGACGAAGAACCCTACAGGTTGGATCGCATGTTGAACCAACTGAGGTTAGCTGGGAAATTCGCCGATGCGGCGGGAATTCTGATCTGTGATTTTAACAATTGCGTGCCGAGCAAACGTAAGGTGTCACTTACTCTAGAGCAGATTTTTAACGATCACATCGTTTCTGCAGGGAAGCCGACGCTCTCCGGATTTAAAATCGGTCACTGCTCTCCGAATATTGCGGTACCGATTGGCATAGGAGCAAGAATGAGCACGTATGAAAAGGTGCTGGCATGTACGGAACCCGGCGTAGAGGCATAAGCTTATGCTTCCGAAGTAGTTTTGTGGTATAGGACCGCTTCGCTTGCATAGCTGCACAAAACTTTCAGGAGGCAAACAACATGAACATTCAAAGTGTTGAAGTAATGCGGCAGTCGACTCCGCTCATAAAGCCGTTTAAAACAGCACTGCGTACCGTGTATAAAACGGAGTCTATTATCGTTCAGATTCAGACGAACGACGGCAGGGTTGGTTGGGGAGAGGCACCGGCGACGATCGTAATAACCGGAGACAGCCTGGATAGTATTCATTCGGCAATCGTTAATACATTCACCCCCTTATTAATTGGAAAAAACTTGCTGGCTTACGAACGTATTCTGCAGGACATCCATCAATCGATGATCGGCAGCAGTAGTGCTAAAGCGGCTGTGGATATGGCTATATACGATTTGGTCGCGCAGTATTGTGGTTTACCTTTGTACCAGTTCCTTGGAGGCTATAAGGATCAGATAGAGACGGACTTTACGGTCAGCGTCAATTCGCCTAAGGAAATGGGGGAAGACGCGATCCGTTATGTGCGGGAAGGCTTCAATGTACTGAAAATTAAAGTGGGCAAGGATAACATTCAAGAGGATATCGAAAGAATGATGGAGATCCGCAGCTGCATCGGCAGCGGTGTGAAGATTCGCGTAGATGCAAATCAGGGTTGGCAGGTGAAGGATGCCATCCGCACGATCCGCCGCATGGAGGACTTGGGGCTTGATATTGAACTAATAGAACAGCCGGTGAAAGCTCACGACATCGAAGGGCTGAAAATGGTCACAGATAGCGTGGAAACGCCGATTATGGCGGACGAGAGTGTATTTTCACCTGCACAAGCATTCGAAGTATTGAAACACCGCGCAGCCGATCTGATTAATATTAAACTGATGAAATCCGGCGGTATTTACAAAGCGCAAATCATTAACCATATCGCGGAAGAATTCGGTGTTGAATGCATGGTAGGCAGCATGATCGAATCCCGTGTGGCGGTTACAGCTGCGGCCCATTTTGCTGCAAGCAAGAAGAATATTACTCGTTTTGATTTCGATGCGCCGTTAATGATGCTTAACGATATTGTGGTTGGCGGTGTGCGGTATGACGGAAGGATAATGACCTTCCCTAAAGCATCAGGCCTTGGCATTCAAGACGTCGTCCACAGCCAAAGTGTAGTGGGATCATGAACGCATGTAAACGAATGACGGTCGTTGTTTCTGTCGCAACCGTATGGACGAAGCCGGAATCTCCACGGCCTATGGATGAGCCTGCAGTGAAGCATCCGGCTGAAATTAGAAAATGGCTGAGTCGCATGACGCTGGACGATAAGTTAGACTTGTGTGAAGCGAACCGGGTTCAGACGCAAATTCTTTATGGTACCTCCGTTCTCGTCGTGGAAACAAGAGAAGATTGGAGCAAAGTGCTAATACCGCAGCAGGCAACACGCAAGGATACTTTGGGCTATCCCGGCTGGGTACCGAGCTGCCAGTTAGTTGAAGAGACAGAAGCCCCTGCCAGCTCGAAGCGAGCTGAAGTGATCTCCGATAAAGCTTGGTTGTATAAGAATCCATCGGAACTTGTGATCGAATTAAGCTTTTTGACCTCTCTGCCTGTGCTCGAGGCAACGGAAGAATGGGTGAAAGTACAGACTCCGGAAGGTATGGGGTATTTAAAAGCGGACGAGGTTCGTGTGATCGATGGCTCCTTAGCACCCAAAGCTGTAGAAGTCCACATCGGACGCGGAATCGTAGAGCAAGGGAAAAGGTTTCTCGATCTGCCCTATCTTTGGGGTGGAATGTCCTCTTTCGGCTACGATTGTTCTGGTTTTGCTTATAATATGCACCGGTACTTTGGGATTTTGATTCCAAGAGACGCCTCGGACCAAGCCAAGCAGGGAACCCTCATTGAAAAGGATCATCTGGAACCGGGGGATTTGCTCTTTTTCGCTTATGAAGAAGGAAAGGGAGCCATTCACCATGTGGGGATTTATGCCGGAGACAATCAGATGATTCATTCCCCTGAAACCGTAAAATCGATTGAAATTGTGGATTTGAGTACAATTAAGCTGGCCAAAGAGCACTGCGTGTCCAGACGGTATTGGGGCTAATCCCATAGTTTATAGTGTTCAAATATTAAAGAAGACGCCGTTATTTCAAGCGGCGTCTTCTTTCTTTTCTGGTCGAAATGGCAAAAAAGGATATTATTTGAATACTATATAAGCAATAACATAAAGGGGGTGATGTACATGCGCCCAGGATACGGACTGTTCCAACAACAAGCCGCCAAAATGTGGTTGACTCCACAATTGCGGCAAGCGATAAAAATCCTTCAGCTCTCCACACCGGAATTGCTGGATGTTGTCCAGCAGGAGCTTGAGGTAAACCCGGTATTAGAAACCGCTGGAAACGAATGGGAGGCGTATAACGCGAATCACAAATTGAATCATCGAATTGGCAGGCGTGACCAAGAAAATGACACTCTGCATCAAGCCTCATGGAATGAAGTATCCCTGGAAAGGCATTTAAAGGAGCAATTGGGCTTTATAACAAAGATTCCGCAATCTGTTCGCAGGATAATCGTGTTTATGATCGGGAATCTGGACAACAATGGATATCTTAGCCCCTCCTTGCATGAAATTTCCGACGTGTTTAAGGTTGAGCTTGATCAAGCGGAGCTGGCGCTAAGGGTCTTGCAGGGCTTAGAACCGCTCGGTGTAGGAGCGAGAAATTTGCGGGAATGTCTGCTTCTTCAGGTCAAGTCATTGTCGGAATGCTTCCCTTTGGTACCTTTATTAATTCAAAGTCATCTGAAGGATGTTGCTGATTACCGTATTCATAAATTGTCGCTGAACTTGCAAGTGTCTTCACAAGAAATTAAGGCTGCGATAGATGTGATTAAAGGTCTGAACCCCAGACCCGGTGCAGCATATCACACAGAGGCAGTTCAATATATAATCCCGGACGTGATCATCGAAAAGGCGGGCGAACAGTTCGTCGTGTTGATGAATAATGGAGCGTCTCCCCGCCTTTCAGTTAATGGTTACTACGAACGTATGGTGAAGGATAGCCTTGAAAATAACGACGAAAGAAAGTTCCTCTCTGGTAAACTCAATTCGGCGATGTTCTTCTTGAAGTGTTTGGAACAAAGGCGTTTGACCATATTCCGTGTAGCGCAGGCAATCGTCCAGGAGCAGACTGAGTTTTTTGGAAAGGGGCCTTCCTTTCTCAAACCGATGACATTGAAGCATATTGCTGATAAATTACGTGTGCATGAATCAACGGTCAGCCGCGCTACGGCCGGGAAATATGCCCAAACGCCCTGGGGTATCTTTGAACTTAAGTACTTCTTTCCCACCGGCTTACAGATGGGCCTTGGTGATTCAGCATCCTCGGAACGTGTGAAAGCGAGAATAAAGGAATGGATCAGTGGGGAAAACCATGGGAAGCCTTACTCCGATCAAAAGCTGACTGAGCTTATGTTGCAGGAAGGCATTCATATTTCTCGCCGCACTGTAACCAAATATCGGGAGGAGCTTGGCATTTCTTCTTCGGTGAGAAGGAAACGCATATAGTTTGAGTAGGAGGCAGGGGGGCATTTTCACTTCAACGTTTTGGCCCACAAATTCATGTCCTCAAATTTATCATAGATATCGCAATTTTTCGTTAGTCTGCCGTAATATTGGTACCCCATCTGGTAGAAAACGGCATTCATGCCGAAAGAAAGGGCCCTGGATAAGGAGTAAGCACAAGTGATACGCCGCACTTTCAATTCATCTTCCAAGGCATGCATAAGCAATCTCATGAGTCCTAGATTACGATAGGCGGGAAGTGTAGCGCAATCCGTCATTTCCGCATTGCGGTAGGCCGTATTGATCTCCGCGGAGGCGGCGCTAATCAGTTGATCAGACGATTCTACGAGATAATGAATCGTTCCCTCTCGCATTGTTTTTTCGACGTACAAAGGATCATTCATCGGCGTCGGATACGTTTGGAATATGTGATCGTATAAAACGGAGAGCGGCTCAGCATCCTTCATCCGAGCAATACGCAGTGTACAGTTTACCGGAACCAAGGGCCGATCCGGCTTGAGGGGTAGAGCGAGCACTTGCCTTAGAATTTGATCTTCCTCCATCCAATAATCGCTAGTCCGCCGCTCAAGGTCATTATACAGAGCCATGCAGTAAGCGTCGCACCCGTTAAAATATCCTTTATAAATTCCCTCCAACATGCAGCCTTTCGATAAAAAGGTTTGCCAATCATCCTCTCGCGATTTAATGAACACTTTGGTCAAAGCATTAGATTTGGCAATATCGGCTACTCGCTCGTAGATAACATCCGCATTTCCTTGATAGTCATCCACCCGTAACCTTTTGTTAAAGAAATCAAGGCAAAAGCTTATCGTATAATCGTTGCCGTTCTCAACTTGATTCGAATAGGTTGGCAGATCACTTGGCATCCAGCATCCCTCTTTATCCTCAATTTTGCTGCAAAAAAATAGCACCTGCAAAAAGTTTGGCAGCTCTTCCCACGACCATTTACCTGACAGTTATGTAGATGCCTTCTACGAAAAGTTGGCATCCATTTTGCATAGTAATCATATAGCCGTAAGAATGTTCTATACAATATGAAGGAGGACGGACGCATATGAATTGCATATGGTGTGAAACGGAGGATATCCGGGAAAGCGTGAAAGATTGCTACTGGATCATGCCGGACGGGAAATTGGCAGTTAAGATTTTGGAAGTCCCTGCAATCGAGTGTTCCAACTGCCGTACTTACGTATTGGAAGGCATCGCGCAGCAAATTGAAGAGACGCTTTATTGGCATGATGTGTCCGCGCTTGGAACCGCATTTCGCTATGATGAGCTGATGAAAGCTCCGCGAGTTAAAAATATGTTTCTCAAATAAAACCGTAGCCATATAGATTAGTGGGGGTGCCTTATGAAACGGGAGCATTTAATCAAGCCGGTACTGGATTACCATTATCCCACCATCCAATATGGAAAAGGCGTTTTTCTATACGATGATCAAGGCAAAGCCTATATAGACGCTTCCTCGGGGGCTGTGACAGCGGGAATCGGGCACGGAGTTCAAGAAATCATCGATGCGATGCTTGAGCAGGCAAACAAGATTTCCTTTGTATACCGTTCCCAGTTTACGAGTGAACCCGCTGAAAAGCTGGCGAAGAAGCTTAGTGATTTGGCTCCTGGCAACGATTACTGGTCTTTCTTTGTAAACAGCGGATCTGAAGCTACGGAGACGGCGATGAAGATTGCCATTCAGCACTGGCAGGAGAAGGGGCGCCAAGGAAAAAATAAAGTTATTTCACGACGGATGAGCTATCACGGTATAACGATGGGCGCTCTTTCGATGTCAGGCCATGTACTTAGAAGAAAACGATTTATTCCTTTATTGGAGGACTTTCCGGTCGTCGTCCCCCCTTATTGTTACCGTTGTCCTTTGAACAAGAAATATCCCGAATGCAAGTTGGCGTGTGCGGATGATTTGGAAACCGCTATAAAGCGGATTGGAGCCGAACATATCGCTGCATTTATTGCGGAGCCGATCATTGGAGCTGCAGGCGGTGCCATTGTACCGCCCGAAGGATATTACAAGAAGATCAAAGAGATCTGCGAACGTAATGAGATCTTATTCATTGCTGATGAGGTCATGACCGGAATTGCTCGTACGGGAGCCATGTTTGGCATGCAGCACTTTGGGGTTGAGCCCGATCTGATGGCACTAGGCAAAGGAATGAGCGCAGGATATACGCCAATGGCGGCAACGTTGGTCAAAGATCACGTGATGGAACCCATCTTGCATGGTTCCAAAAGTATCATGTCCGGCCACACCTACAGCGCAAATCCGCAATCGGCGGCGGTTTCCCTGGCGGTCCTGGCCTATATTGAAAAACATCAGTTGGCCCAGGCGGCCGAGGTGAAGGGCAGCTATTTGCTGGCCCGGATGCGCCAAATGGCTGAGCAAATCGAGATCATCGGCGATGTACGGGGCCAAGGTCTTCTTCTAGCCATGGAATTTGTTTCCGATCGGACCGATAAGCGTCCGTTTTCGTCCGGGGTAGGTGTCACCTCGCGGATCATCGACAAGGCCTTTCGAAAGGGTCTTCTCATTTATCCGGCAGCAGGCGCATTGGACGGAGTAGGGGATGCCATTATTTTAGCTCCGCCTTTCGTCATTGCCGAAGAAGAAATCGATCTGCTAGTGCGAATCCTTGAAGAATCGGTTCGAGAAGTGATGCATGAGGTTATCGGATCCGAATTGGAGGAGATATGATGGAGCCACGTGAGAACGCGAATGCGTTCGTATCCAGCAAAATAAGGACTTTGGAAGAGGCGCTTCAAGCGATTACCGATGGCTGCACATTGATGTATGGCGGGTTCGGCGGCATTGGAACGCCACCAACGATGATCGAGGGTATTTTGCAAAAGGGAACGAAGAATCTAACCATCATTGGCAATGATACCGGATTTCCGCATATCGGCATTGGGCGTTTAGTCACTGCAGGCAGAGTGAAGAAGGTGATTGCCTCCCATATCGGCTCCAATCCTAACGCCGGCCAAAGAATGGAGGAAGGCACCATGGAGGTTGTATTTTACCCGCAAGGAACGCTAGCGGAAAAAATTCGGGCAGGAGGCGTCGGTCTTGGAGGGATTTTGGTGGATGTCGGCGTCGGAACCATCATGGAACAGGGAAAGGCAACCGTTTCCATCGAGGAGAAGACTTATTTGGTGGAGCCGGCGCTGACGGCTGATGTTGCCATTGTCCATGCGAATAAAGCCGATCCCTTCGGGAACCTTGTCTATGATAAAAGCGGCAGAAATTTAAATCCGTTAGTAGCCATGGCCGGGAAAATTACGATTGCAGAAGTCGATGAGATTGTTCCGCTTGGCGAGCTTGACCCCGAATGTATTGTAACGCCGGGCATTTTCGTGGACATGGTGATACTGAACGGAGGGGTGACTTGGGAATGGGTATGGGAAAAGAAATCCGTGACCGAATAGCGAAGCGGGCTGCTCAGGAATTAAAGGACGGCATGGTTGTCAATTTAGGAATTGGCATCCCAACCAAGGTTGCTGATTATGTTCCTGAAGGCACTCATGTTGTTTTTCATGCGGAAAATGGAATTTTAGGTGCAGGGGGAGGACCGTCCCCGGGTGAAGAAGACGCTTTTCTCTGCAACGCAGGCGGATACCCAATCACGATAATAAATGGTGCCTCCTACTGTGACAGCGCCATTGCTTTTGCCATGATTCGCAGGGGATGCATTGATATCACAATACTTGGGGCGCTTGAGGTCAGTGAACGTGGGGATTTGGCCAATTGGATCGTACCGGGTAAGCGGGTGGCAGGGATCGGGGGGGCGATGGAACTTGCGCAAAAGGCCAAAAAAGTCATCGTTCTTATGAATCATGTCAATCGTCAAGGGGAATCGAAGGTCAAGAAACAATGTGACTTGCCGCTAACGGCGCGGGAATGTGTCAAACTGATTATTACGGAAATGGCCGTGATGGAGGTAACCGATAAAGGATTGCTTTTAAAAGAAATCATGTCGCCTTATACCGTAGAGGATGTTGTAAGTCATACGGAAGCTTCCTTACTCATACCGGAGAATATCTCGTACATTCCATAACCATCTGCTTACAAAGCCATTTAACTCATGTACACCTGAAGGAGGGAATTCCTTTGCCATATCAGAACGCCGAACTGCAAAAGCAAATTCATCAGTGGATAAGGCTGCATCGTGAAGAAGGAACCAGTTTCCTGCAGAACATGGTCAGGATCCCCACCACGCAAGGCAATGAGAAGGAAGCACAGGTCCTAATTGCAGATAAATTACGTGAAATGAGGCTGGACGTTGATGTATGGGAGCCGGATGGAGAGACCCTCGAAGCACATCCTTATTTTTGTTCCCCTCGAAATCGTTTTACAGGTAGTCCGAATGTCGTGGGTGTCTTAAAAGGGTCTGGAGGTGGGCGCTCTATCCTGCTCAATGGTCATATGGATGTCGTCCCGGAAGGAAATCCTGAACAATGGGATGATGATCCTTTTAGCGGCAAAGTGGTGGACGGGAAGCTGTTTGGACGCGGGGCAACGGATATGAAAGGCGGAATCGCTTCTCTTCTTCTGGCGGTAGGGGCAGTTCAGGGGACTGGCATTAAGCTGAAAGGCGACCTTATTATTCAAAGCGTTATTGAAGAGGAAAGCGGAGGGGTAGGGACACTGGCTGCGATTGTAAAAGGATATCAAGCTGATGCGGCTCTTATTCCGGAGCCTACCAATTTACGAATATTTCCGAAGCAGCAAGGCTCAATGTGGTTCCGCATTGAGGTCAAAGGCCGTTCGGCCCATGGCGGAACGAGGTATGAAGGGGTTAGTGCCATTGAGAAAAGCATCGCCGTGATGCAGCATATCCAGGAGCTTGAGAAGAAAAGGAATGCCCGAATCTCGGATCCATTGTACGCTCATAACCCTATTCCTATTCCTATTAATATTGGTGTTATTCAGGGCGGGAATTGGCCTTCATCCGTACCAGACACAGTGAAATTGGAGGGAAGAATGGGCGTTGCGCCTGACGAGAAGCTTGAGGAGGCTAAGGAGGAAATGGTCCGATGGCTGGTGGGGCTTAAGGAGAAGGACCTTTGGTTTGAAGAACATCCGCCTGTTGTGGAATGGTTCGGAGCAAGGTGGGTTCCAGGAAACGTGGATCCGGGACACGAATTGATGCGGGTTCTCATGCAGCAATACCGCGAAGTTAGGCAAGAGGAACCCACGATTGAAGCATCTCCATGGGGGACGGACGGTGGCTTGCTCACGCAGCTGGGTGAAACGCCGTGCATCGTTTTCGGTCCAGGCATCACACAAGTTGCCCATTATCCAAACGAGCACATTGTGATGGAGGATGTGTTTGAGGCTGCGGAGATGATCGCATTGACCGTGATTCATTGGTGTGGTTGTGACGGAATGGAGGCATAAGGGATGGATCTGAACCCGAAACTGACGAAATACATTGATATGAAGACCCCAATACCGGGGCCTCAGGCTCAGCTGCTGTTGGAGAGGCGCATGGCGAACGTCCCAAGAGGTCCTTTCAATACGGTTCCCACCTTTGCGGCTAAAGGAGAAGGTGCTTTGATCACGGATGTCGACGGGAATACCTTTATCGATTTTGCCGGTGCGATTGGCTCCTTAAATGTCGGCCATTGTCCTCCAAAAGTGGTGGAAGCGTTGAAGGCCCAGCTTGACCTATTTCTTCACCCTTGCTTTCACGTGATGATGTATGAGCCTTACGTGGCATTGGCTGAGAAGCTTAATCAATTGACCCCGGGTGATCATAAGAAAAAAACGTTCTTCTTGAATAGTGGTGCGGAGGCCGTAGAGAATGCTGTGAAAATCGCACGTAAATATACGGGAAGAAGGGCGGTGATTTCCTTCGAGCGCGGCTTCCACGGCAGAACCTATATGGCGATGTCTTTAACCAGTAAAGTAAAGCCATATAAGAACGGCTTCGGCCCTTTTGCGCCTGACACGTATAAAATGCCTTATCCCTACTACTATCGTGCCCCTATCGGCATGTCGCAGGATGAGGTGGATGATCAACTTTTGCGTAAGTTCGAAGACTTTTTCTTGGCGGAAGTTCCGGGCGAAGAGGTCGCCGCTATCATTTTGGAGCCGGTTCAAGGAGAAGGAGGCTTTGTTATTCCGTCCGCTCGGTTTATTCAAGGCGTAAAGGCGTTGTGCGAGAAATACGGTATTCTGCTTATTGCCGATGAAGTGCAAACCGGGTTTGGACGGACAGGGAAAAACTTTGCCATGGAGCACTTTGGGATTGTGCCGGATCTGATGACGATGTCCAAATCAATTGCCGCCGGACTCCCGATTAGTGCTGTGACGGGTCGGGCGGACATCATGGACGCACCTGGCATCGGTGAAATTGGGGGTACCTATGGAGGCAGCCCGCTGGGCTGCATAGCTGCTTTAAAAGTGATTGAAATGCTGGAAGAGGATCGATTGGCTGAACGGGCGGTATCGATTGGTTCAGCGGTCAGCGAACGTTTCCTCCGGCTGCAGCAGGAATTCGGCCGCATTGGGGACGTTCGTACATTGGGCGCGATGAGTGCAATTGAGCTCGTGAAGGATCCGGTAACGAAAGAACCGGATAAAGAGCTTACGGCTAGCGTATTACAGGCGGCACATCAGCATGGAGTTATCGTCATGGGGGCTGGAATGTACAGCAACGTTATCCGTATTTTAAGTCCGCTTGTGATCACGGATGATCAACTTGCTGAGGGCTTGGATGTCCTGGAACAGGCGGTTAGGTCGTGCCTAAGCCAGAATATTCCTTCATGAGCCTAATCTTTCGATGTCAGTTTTGCTAAAGAAAAATGCTAAGAAGGAAGGAGGAATGCGGCATGAGGAAGCATCTATTTATCGGTGGGGAATGGGTAGAAGCGGGCGAGTATCGTCCCTTATTCTCGCCATACAGCGGTGAACAAATTGCTGAGATCGCGTATGCAGGTGCAGCCGAAGTGAATCGCGCGATTGAGGCTGCCGACAGGGCAAGACCACTGATAGCTGCTATGCCAGCGCATGAACGGGCTGCGATATTGGAAAGATTGGCTTCTTTGATCCGAGAAAAGATGGAAGAGTGCGCCCAACTAATCGCACTTGAAGCGGCTAAACCGCTGAAAACGGCAAGGCTTGAGGTGGAAAGAACGATCGCCACCTACAAGTTTGCCGCCGAAGAGGCAAAGCGGATTCACGGCGAAACGATCCCGATGGATGCTGCCCCGGGGGGCGAAAACCGCGTAGCGTATACGATCCGTCAGTCCTTGGGAATCGTTGCTGCCATTACTCCATTTAACTTTCCGATGAACCTGGTTGCGCACAAGGTAGGTCCTGCCATCGCTGCGGGCAACACCATCGTACTGAAACCGGCCGGCCAAACGCCATTAACAGCTTTATTTTTGGCGGAACTTTTGCAGCAGGCAGGCCTTCCGGCGGGAGTGCTGAATGTGGTTACGGGCAGCGGAAGCGTGATAGGGGACAGTTTGGTAACAGATGAAAGAATTAAGGCGGTGACTTTCACAGGAAGTCCGGAGGTAGGGATTGCCATTCGCAATAAGGCAGGATTGAAAAAGGTGATTTTAGAATTAGGGTCCAATTCCGCTTTAATTGTGGATCAAGGGATTGATGTGGATAACATGATCGCAAGGGCGGTCACAGGGGCTTTTTCCTATGCAGGTCAGGTTTGCATTTCCCTTCAGCGTATTTATGTTCATGAGCAGCTTTTCGATGAATTTGTCAGGAAATTCGTAGAGCAGACCGAGATGCTTCATTTAGGCGATCCGTTGGATCCCAATACCGATGTGTCCGCTTTAATAACTCTTCGTGACACCGAGCGTTCTTTACAATGGATCGCTGAAGCTGAAAAGCTTGGCGCTGTAGTCGCGACTGGTAACTGGAAGGATGGGAATATCGTTCATCCCACGGTCCTGCTTCACGTAGATTCATCCTCCAAAGTATCGTGCCAAGAAGTATTTGCTCCGATTGTCATGATTAATAAAGTATCGACGATAGATGAAGCCATAAGGCTGGTCAATGACTCCAAATATGGACTTCAAGCAGGTATTTATACACAAAACATCCGAACAGCCCTCGCCGCAGCAGAGGCTTTGGAGGTTGGGGGCGTCATGGTAAATGATATTCCCACCTTCCGCGTGGACCATATGCCCTATGGAGGCGTTAAGGAAAGCGGGACTGGTCGTGAAGGGGTGAAGTATGCCATACGGGAATTGACGGAGTTGAAACTGATTTGTTTTAAAAAGTAAGGCAGCACATAGGAAAAAGGCCTCACCCACGCGAAGGTAGATTCGTGTGCGGTTGAGGTCTTTTTTGACGTATAAGGATTTATATGTTTGGGTTTGGGCAAATTGGTGGCTTAATCCTGATTCATTGTCGAACCATAGCAGTGGAGCATCTCATTGTAACGATGCTTAGCTTTCTGTACTTAACATACTTTCTGTTGGAACACTCTCTTTCTGCTGTGCTTTCATCAATTTGTCTTTCATTTCATCCCTCTTGGGTCTGCGATCTTTCAAGGAGGCATGCTCAGGGGATTCCAGATACGATTTTCTTCGGCCAATTCGGCGCAAGTTTTCTGGCACCAGATTAAATTTTTCATCTTTCATCAGCGCAATAATGCCGGTGCTTTCCGGCTGCTTCTCGATACCGTAGATTTCATTGAAATATTCATCTGCACGGCCTGGTACATAGTTTTTTGGCTCGGGGTAACCGACGATGACGCCTTCGTAATTACGCAGAATAACTTTATCTTGGCTTTGCGAGATCAAATAGTTGGGCTGGAGCGCAATTTTCCCGCCTCCTCCGGGAGCGTCGACGACGAAGGTAGGGACCGCATACCCTGAAGTGTGGCCGCGAAGCGACTCGATAATTTCCAGACCTTTAGAAACGGGGGCCCGGAAATGACCGATGCCTTCGGATAAATCACATTGATAAATATAGTAAGGACGCACACGTATTTTCACGAGATCATGCATGAGCTTTTTCATAATATAGGTGCTGTCATTGATACCGGCCAGAATCACCGACTGATTGCCTAGAGGAACTCCGGCGTTCGCTAACATTTCGCAGGACTTTTTTGCTTCGTCCGTTATTTCCAATGGATGATTAAAATGGGTATTCAGCCAAACGGGATGATACTTTTTGATAATACTGCATAAATGTTCTGTAATACGCTGTGGGAATACAACCGGTGCCCTTGTGCCGATGCGAATGATCTCGACATGGGGAATCGCTCGCAAATTTTTCAGTATATACTCCAAAATGTTATCATTAATTAATAATCCATCCCCACCGGATAGAAGAACATCACGCACCTCCGGCGTATTTCGAATATAAGCAATCGCATCATCCAATTGTTTTTTCGGAACCCCCATACCCACCTGGCCAGAGAAACGGCGGCGTGTGCAGTATCTGCAGTACATCGAGCATTGATTGGTTACCAGAAATAGAACCCGATCAGGGTAACGGTGTGTTAAGCCAGGAGTAGGGGAATCCTCGTCCTCGTAAAGGGGATCCTCTAGATCATATTTCGTTTTCAGCAATTCGGCAGAAATGGGAACCGATTGCATACGAATTGGGCAGCGGGGGTCATCGGGATTCATCAATGATGCGTAATAGGGGGTAATATTCAAAGGAATCGTTTGCGTTGAAATGCGAACACCTTCCGCTTCCTCAGGGGTTAAATTTACTACTTTCTTCAGATCCTCCAGGGTACGAATGGTATGTGTCAGCTGCCAAAGCCAATCGTTCCACTGCTCATCGGTTACGTTTTTCCAAAGTTCAACTTGCTTCCAGTGTCGTCGTTCCATTCTTGCACCTCCAGTAATGATGCCTTCTCATCATTAATAAGAAGCAATAAGCATGCCAACTTTTCTTATTACGATTACTTTGCGGGGTCCCCAAAATAAAAAAAGGCTCCTTTCGGAGCCCTTATGAAACGATTTTTATGGCTTTTTCACGATACCATATCGGTTCAGTTTATATTGCAAGGCTTGGCGCTTTATTCCAAGAGCCTGTGCGGTAAGCGTGATATTATACTGATGATTTTCTAGGGCATCCGTGATCGTTTCCCGTTCCATTTGTTTCACCTTATCGGCCAATTTCCCAGCAGAGATAGTCGCAATTTCATGGCTCCACGTGCCGGATAGAATAGCTGGAGCAGTTGTTTTATTTTCCATGAAATAAGCAGGAAGGTGGTTTTCTTCAATGAATTCACATTCCAGATCCATCATATTGTAAGTGGATTCGATAGCATGGCTTAACTCACGTATGTTGCCGGGCCAATGGTAGTCCATTAACCGATTCAATGCGGCTGGGGTAATCCCTGTTATTTTCATGCCAAACATGGTATTAAATTTATCTATAAAGTGGTAAGTGAGGAGCGGGATATCTTCTTTTCTTTGAAATAGTGGAGGAAGGGTAAGATTCACGACATTTAGCCGATAGAATAGATCGTTACGCAGCAATCCTTTTTCTAATGCATCCTTCGGATCGATATTCATGGCTGTAATGATGCGAACGTCTACTTGCTGTTCATGGGTTCCCCCAACTCGACGAACAATGCCGTCTTGAAGCACACGCAATAGTTTGGCTTGCAAAAATAAATCCAAACTATTTAACTCATCCAGAAAAAGAGTTCCCCCGTTTGCCTGCTCAAATAAGCCCGCACGATCAATTGCCCCGGTAAACGCGCCTCTCGCGGTTCCGAACATGATTCCTTCCATTAGCTCGTTGGGGACAGCCGCGCAATTTTGTGCAATAAATGAACGGTTTCTGCGGGCTCCGGCATTGTGAATGCTCTGGGCGAACAATTCCTTTCCTGTGCCGGTAGGCCCGCATATCAAAACAGGCGAGCTTGTACGAGATGCCTTTTTGGCGAAGGAGACTGTAGTTAGAAATGCTTCGCTTTTTCCGATTAAATCACTGAAATGGTAGCGAGCTGAGCTTGCGTTTTTTTTATCCTTAGTGGGGGACTCGTAGATTTGATGCCTGAGATCTAGGATTTGGTCGTGGAGATGAACAATGCTTGTTATATCCTTAGCCACCTCTAAGGCCCCGATGATTTCACCGTCTTCCAAAAGGGGATAAGTGCTGTTAATCGTGGTGATTCGTTTCCCCGTAACACTGACATAAGTTTGTATTTTTTCGCGTATTTCTATTCCTGTGTGCAAAACCTTAATGAACGTACTCGTTTCATTGGTTAGGGAAGGAAAGAGGTCGAAGAAGTTCTTTCCTAAAACTTGTTCTCGCTTAAAACCATCCGTTTCAGCCATCTTATCATTATAAAAGACGGTTATACCCTTTTTATCAATGAGATGAACACCGACATCAATGATATTCAACATTTTTTCAAAATATTTCGATCCATTATCGTTCTGCTCGGACATTATGTACACCCGCCTCACGAAGGATGATTCAATTAACACCTTATGATTGTTGGTCTGGGAAAAGACCAGAGAATACAAAAGGCCACTAGTCCTTTGTTTACATTCAAATCCACATCAGAAAATACTCCTGTAAAAAAGTTTTCAATTGGAAAAATAAAACATTGCAATGTGTTTAGAAACCATGGTATATTATCACTCCGGCCGCAAGACAGGCTGGTGAAAGTAACTTGAGAAAAACAAGTTGCAAAAGAAAAATTAGTGTGTTATATTGAACTTCCGGCTTTGAGAGAAGACGGAAAACGAAGAAATTGATCTTTGAAAACTGAACAACGAGTGAG
>NZ_FNIF01000065.1 GCF_900103825.1 Paenibacillus sp. yr247 | reverse complement strand
TTCAACAACCTTCCTCGCCAGCCGTACTAATCATTATAGACAGCTCAATAAATTTTCATTATTCCGTGGTGCCCCGTGAGGGGCATGGATGGCTAACGAGGAACATTAGTTCAACACATCTAGGGAGAATGCCGCAGCGGTAGCCGCTCCCTTTTCATCGTAATAGGAATGCCGTTTCTAAGGGGTTGTCTATGGGAAAGCAAATTAGATTCTTTATGTCAAACGCAGATGAATTAGAATTCTGTAAAGCCGTCTCCACTCTTGAAGGGCAACTTGTTACTGAAGATTTTTTTGAAATTAATTCTGGTTTTCTAACAGAAAATCAACCGAGAAAGGTATATATTAAATTTCCCACTTCTCAAATCATTGTAGGGAACTCAGGGCGAATAGACGTGTTGAGTTCGGGTGTTATTGAATTTGTAACGTGTATTAGCCTCGCTGATTCTATGAATTACGGGAGGTTGTGGATACAGACAAATGAAAGCAACACAAAGGAAAAATGGTTGAGTGCGAAGTATAATAATTCAAGTAAATGGATACGGAAAACTTACAAAATCAATATTGACAAGGACTTTTACATAGCCGATGATGCCTTTAAATTGTACGAGTCTGGGGTTAGAATGATGGCAACACCTAATACTGAGTGCAAATTTAATTAACACATGATTAAGCTCCAGTACCAATCCGATAAGCTGTTAGCCGATGCAGGTTCCCGCACCGAACCCGGGCAGCAAGCCGAGTGTCAGAACAAGCAGTAAAGCAAACCATCTCACAGTTTTCATAAAATCATATACCTCCAGTATAAAGAGTCGATCGCCGGTTGCAGCCCGCATAGATTTGACCTACGGATCATTTGCTTTTCTCCCGTACGCCGCAGCTTCAACCTGACAGGTAAATCGTACCATCTGAGTTTTCCCGCGGTCATGGGAAGAGGCATCCCGGGAACCGGGAAATTTCTCTGCCGGAAAACCCAATCATTTCCCAAACAATGAACGTCATTGCAATAAAAATCGCAAATGTAACTATTGAATTATTTGATTCATCTCCGTTTACACTAGACACACCAATGAAAAATAACGTGTAACATGCAATTGAAATTAATAATGACAGAGATCGATATTATGAAAAATCGAAACTAACTTTATTTATGAAATAGGAATAAGTCTTTAATTCGTGATTAGTCTATAACAGCCCCAGTACAATGTTAGGTCTGGGGCTATTGACGTTTACTCAAACCACAAGTGGATCTTCCTACTATTCTAGATATTGTCGAAAAAAAAGAATTTTAGTCGAAAAGGAAAGTTTAAGTTTAATTTATATTACAATAGAAATGAATGGGCCGGGTACGGCCTTCGCTAGTCCAATACAGTTCAACACACCACGACGAAGCTAAATCAATTCATCTTATCTCTTTATGTTAGGAGTGTTTGGTTGCATGGTGTTTCGATTACTTATTGCCTTGGCGTGTTGGTTCTTCGCATTCTTCATCCTACGCAAAAATGGAGGGAACGTATCGTCGCGCTGGCTCAGCTTTAGCATTTTTATGCTCGGTTTGGAACCGTTTGCCGCAGCATTCGAGCGTTATGTTTATGATCAACCTCAACCATTCAATACAATTAACGGAGGGATCCATACAGCCGTTCTTGCGATGACGTATGTATACGTTTTTTACACGCCTTATGCAGCTTTCACCGCCTCTATGTACATGTCCGATAACTTGATTCCCCGAAGGCTTCGCGCTTTCCTGGCTTACGGAATTGCGCTCGTAACCACCCCACTCTCATTAACGTTTCAGACATTTCCGAAAGTTGATTACGATTTTCGCTGGATCGGTCCTCTGGGCACGCTATTCATGTGGGGCGGAACAGTGATCCTGGCGATAAGCTATTTGAAGGAGAAAAATCTTGTCTTACGGAAAAACCGCGAGCGAACCCTGATCGTGTTCGGCATTTCCATTCTATGGATGGGGTTCACTGAATATTTAAATGTGAAACGCATGGTTCTCGGTCTGGATCAAAGGATCCATGACAGTGTCTTGATTGACGGCTTCAAATATTCGGATTATATCAATATGGTTGGCAGCAGTTTCATCTTATTTTTCCTTATCTATGCGATTCGTACCGGCATGTTCGGTATCAAAGTTCAGATCGAACGCCAAAATCTGGATAACACCATGATGGCCCTCACAACAGGCACCGCGATTCTTGGTCATACGATTAAGAACGAAATGGAAAAGCTGGAGTATCTCGGAGGAAGAATTAAAGCGCAAATGCATTCAGACAACCGCGAAAGACTGGAAGAACTGGTCGATTCGATTCCGGGGGTAACCGATCATCTTCGCCAAATGATCGCTCGCATTCAGGAACGGACGGGTAATATTTCACTAATGGAATCGAAGCTGTCGCTAAACGGCATCCTTGCATCGGTCATCTCTCAGTTTGCTTCCGTACTGGAAAGCCACCGCATTCAGCTCATACAGGAATACGGTCAAGACTACACGATTATTTGTGATCCAACGCATTTGCAAGAAGTGCTTAATAATTTGATTATGAATGCTGTAGACGCGATGGAGCCGGGCAGGGGCGTGTTGCAAATCAGAACTTATCGCTCAAGACAAGGCGTCTCGATCGAGATAGAGGACAACGGCAAAGGGATTCCGAAGGAGCATTTTACCAAGGTGTTTGAACCGTTCTTTTCCACCAAAAATAATGCCAGCCATTACGGACTTGGCTTGAGCTATTGCTATGCCGTGCTTCGCAATCATTCGGGCTCGCTTCGCATCGTGCAGTCGGAGCCCAAAAAAGGAACAACTTTTGCGCTGATGCTGCCTAGCTATCGCATTGTAAGGGAGGAAGCCGTTTGATCCGAGTCATGATTGTGGAGAATGACCCCTTCTGGCAACAGCAGCTGCAGCTCGACTTGAGTAGGGAGGAGGACATCGAAGTCGTTTCGGTCGTTTCCGGCAAAGAGGAAGCACTGCTATCGCTTCAGGAACGGATGCTGGATGTGGTTCTGATGGATATTAATCTGACGGAAAACCGGCTGGATGGCATCGAGGCAACCCGGTTAATCGAGCGCCATTCAAAAGCGTCAGTCCGCGTCATCATGCTCACTTCGTTTCGCGAGTCAGAAATTATTGTCGAGAGCTTCCGCCAGGGTGCCGTTAATTACATCACCAAATCGAATTACGAAGATCTCGTCGCCGCGATCCGCGACGCGCATCAAGGCAAAGCCGCTATCCATGCTGACGTCGCCCATGCCGTCCGGACAGAATTGCGGCTTTCACAATTATCGCCGATGGAGCGCGAGGTCTACCAGCTCAAGCAGCAAGGGCTAACCAAAACGCAGATTGCTGAAAAGCTGATCAAGTCCGTTAACACGATTAAAAGCCAGCTCAAAAGCATTAAAGAAAAGCTTTTATAGCCGGCAGATTTCGAGAGCTGTCTAGGGGGGATGAAGAAAATTCATCCTCCCTTTTTCATACTACTCCGTTTACACTGTGTTTAGCGATGCTATGGAGGAGTGGTCGAACATGCACAGGAAAAAGCAATTCATGTTTATTCTTCTTACATCTGTTTGTCTGATGACGGTGGTTACAGGCTGTGGATCTCAGGAAAATGCGCCAAAAGAGGCCAGAGCTGCACAGGCAGAGATCAACAAAGCGATTGATTCCGCTCCGAAAGTCAATCAAGACTTGAGCAAGGTTCCGGAAGCCATTAAATCTTTGATGATGGACGGCGCACAAAACACGAAATGGGTCGCAGCTCCGGACCCATTGAACAACCAGTATGATAGTTTTGTCAAATTTGATATGAAGCTAAGCTTGACTCAAGTTACTGACTACTATCACAAGAAACTCCAGCAGCTGGGGCAAAAATACACAGAAGAATCCGGATCAAATTTCATGCAGATGAATTTGCAGCTCGACATTTACAATATTTTAATCAGTATCGAGAAATCCTCGGACATTGAGGACGGGGCCAGCATTAAAGTCGCTTATCATCTCAATATGCAGGACCCCAAAGCGCGGGAGCAAGCTGAAGCTCAGAAAGTCTCCCCCAAATAGCGAGGAATTGTAAAGGGACACGTTAGGACAAAAATGTTGTTCAAATTCAATTGGAGGTGTTACGATTTTGAGAAGTCGATATAAATCTTTAGTATGGGTATCTATTTTTTTGTTGTTGTTCAGCATCTTTGCTCCGTATCCTGCTGCTATGGCTGCTACAAATAGTAATAATGACGCACAAACAGTGAAATTCCGCGATATTCAGTCCCACTGGGCATATAACGAAATCATGGAGCTTTCAGCAGCAAACATCGTGGCAGGTTTCGAAGATGGAACGTTTCAGCCTAATGGGAATGTCACGCGGGAGCAATTTCTGAAAATGCTTGTAGAGCTAAGAAAGCTGCCTCGAACTTCCAACGCTGTTCCTTTCAAAGACGTTGAACAGGGACGGTGGTCTGCCCCCTATATTGCTGTAGGCGTGATCAACGGTATTTTACTTCCAAGCGATTTTCCAGATGGCTTTAAGCCGAGCCAGCCTATAACACGATATGAAATGGCGATTTGGATAGTAAGAGCTTTGCAGCTTTCGCCCCAGAAGGAAGAGAAGCTGCTGCGAAATGTGAAAGATCAAAGTGATATCATACGGAACCGCGACTTGATCGAAGCGGCTTTAGAAACGGGGATTATTCAGGGGTATCCAGATGCTACATTTAAAGGCGGCAATAATTCTACGCGTGCGGAAGCAGCGGTTATGCTTGTGCGAGCCCTCCATTATACACCGGGGACAATGCCGACTCCTTCGTCAGATGCATCTCGTAAAATTGTTGAATTCAGACCTGAGGTGAAGCAAAGCAAGAGTACGAGTTATTCCAAACGAGATGATGTGACTTGGGTAATTAACGATCCCGATTTGATATTAAATGTTGGCGATGTGTTCGTTATGCCTCCGAATGACACCTATTTGGAAGGTATTGCGAAGAAAGTGGTATCGGTTAGTCAGGAGAAGGATGCTCTTGTTGTGAAAACATCAGTCCCCCGGCTCAAGGAGATATTCTCACAGCTTGATATCCACTCGATGGAGTTCCTCACACCTAAGATGTTCGTTCCGGCTAATCCTGCGATCCAAATTCATACGAACGAGGTTGCCATTCAAGACACCTCATTGACCTTGCCCTGTATTCCAATTTCTATAAATAAACTAAATTATGAAGGGATTGTCGTCGATGCCAGCATGAATTTCTGCAATGTAGGAGCTATCGTAGATATAGGCATTTCTACTGATATTGATATCTGGGAGCTCGATGCGGATGTGGATTTTAATGCCAAATTAGTGCTTGTTGGCGATGTGACAACTAACGTGACGGTGACAGCTGCAGGGGAAGCCACAGAATCCAAGCTTATTCCATTGCTTGCGACGCCACTTGTTGTTCCAGTCGCTCCCGGGATAAACTTGGAAGGCAATCTGTATCTGAGAATAGATCCTAATTTTAAAGCTTCATTTGAATTCAAATTTAAGGATAAATTCCATCTTGAAGAAGGATTCAGCGTGTCGCTTAGTGATGGATTCAAAGCGATTGATAAGACAACGAACACCGCAACCGTAGAAGTGAATACGAAGTTTGATGCTAGTCTTGCGGCAGGACCAGATTTTCGACTGACATTGAGTCTCTTAGGTATGGCATATGCTGGAGCGGACCTGTTTCCAGGGATCCGAGTTAGTTATAATCGGAATTACGAAAAGGGAAGCTGTGATTCATTAGGTGTTAGCGCCATTCTCGTATTGGATGCGGTCGCAGGTTATGATGTTTTCGTCGCCGATGGTGAATTGAAGCACAATTTAATTGACGCGAGTGTTCCGTTATCTCAGATTGATCTTAATTGTCCACCGCCACCACCGCCAACGAATCTGCATGCCGAACTGATTAGTGTAAATATTGGAGGCGAATTGCAAACCCCACTTGGAGTGAAAGGTCAAGAGGTCTATCTGGACCGGACTAATGTTCAATTAACCTGGGATCCTGCTAGTAAAGCAACAAGTTATTACGTGATTCGCACGGATGCTGCTGACGGTCATACTGTAAAATTCCTTAGTACGAATACGACGTATATCGATCAAACGGCCCACAAAGGCAATATGTACAATTACCGCGTCACCGCCGTCAACGAATATGGGGAAAGCGGACCTTCCAACATCCTAACGGTGAAAGTCGTTGATCTGCCGCCCTCAGCGCCTCAGAATTTGACCGCATCAAGGCAAGACGCAACCGTCACGCTCAACTGGGACCCAATAAACGGCTTGGTGACGTATAACGTGAAGCGTGCGGAAGGCTCCAGCAACAACTATGTGACGATAATTTCCGGTATTAGCGATGCTAAGTACACAGATACAACGACATCTATTCTTAAAGATTACAGTTATATCATCACAGCAGTGGATGCTGGCGGGGAAAGTGATCAGAGCAATAGCGTACATGTGGATATTCCTAACATCGTCGTAACACCGGTCGACCCCAACTTCCATATAGACAACTTAACTTTGCTGTCGCCTGCTCCTGCGAATTTCAGTGCAAGTAGAGATTTGAATAGCGGGAGAATTGTTCTTAGCTGGAAAGCGGTTGATGGGGCGACAGGCTATAATGTGATGCGTTCGGACGCTGAGAATGGCACGTATCAGCTTATCGGCGCCAAGGTTAGCGGTACGACTTTCACCGATACAACAGCCGCAATTGGCGTAACATACTACTATAAGGTCTCAGCCGTGAATAGTAAAGGTGCTGAGAGCCGCTATACCCCCATTCAATCGGCGTCATCGAGTTATGGAATAAGGTGAAAATTCGAAACTTTATTTGTCATTAGCCTTTCAGGAGTAAGCCAGCAAACCGTTGCGGAGGCCACTGAAAAAGTCCAGCAAAGGTACAGATTTCCTCAATTTTTTGAGGAGGCTGTACCTTTTTTTCTGTATAATTAAGGTATTATACTTAGCGGGTGATTACGATGATCAAAAACCAACAGTCGATGATTTTAAGTCCATATATGGAGATTTACAACTTAGTTGTTCCCAAGGATAATTTACTGAGACAGATTGAAGAACTCGTTAACTTCTCGTTTGTATACGATGAACTGAAGAGAAATTATTGTTTGGATAACGGTCGAAACGCTATCGACCCTATTCGTATGTTTAAGTATTTATTACTAAAATCT
>NZ_FNIF01000030.1 GCF_900103825.1 Paenibacillus sp. yr247 | reverse complement strand
GTTGTTTCGAGCTGATAGAGTGAGTGAGAACTAAGGAGGTGGTTTAAAACGGATGAGAGTAGAAACATAAAAAAGCTCCCCTAAGGGAGCTTTTCTGTTCAAGAATTTAAAGGCTACATCGCGGCATCACCCACACCCGAAGACAAACTGCATTTTATACAGCAAAATCCCGCCTAAAGTGCCTATTTTCACATTTACATGCAAAAAGTACAGTTAATCTCACCCTAAGAGGCCAAAGCTCCGATTTTCCCGATAATTTGATGTACTTTTTACAGGATTACCTCCGAAATAGGCTTCAAGGTGAAAATTAACTGTATGTTTTACAGTAGGACTTCAACCTTCGAAACCCACTACACTACAGATCCATCACTTCACCAATTGACCGCGAGTTACACCCAGCTGGTTTGTGGCTTTCAGTGAACGCCATACTTGCGTTCCGCTAATTTCACCGTCAATCGCACGGCGGTACAAATCGAGAATCTCACGCACCTTGTCCGGTGTTTCTTCAAGGAACTCGACACGGAAGGAGCGGATCCCCAGATCCATGAAATGGCTCAAGTACTCTGCACCTGATTGATCCACTGCGTTGTACACCGTATTGCGGCAGCCTTCATCTACACGAACAGGATGCGACATACCGACACGGTCTTGCAAAGAAACGCTGTGATCCTCGCAAGGACGGCCACAGTTCGTGAAGTCTGTACCTTCACTCAGGAACGTACAGTACACACAGTGCTCCGTGTGGAACATCGGCATGTGCTGATGGATAACAACCTCAAGCTTGGAGGTTTCAGCGCGGCGAAGCAAATCAACCATTTGCTGAATGTTCAAATCATACGAAGGGGTAACCTTTGAAAGACCCGCTTCCAAAAACAACGCAGCCGTTTTGTGGTTGGCTACATTAAGTGAAAAATCTCCGATTAACTGCGGTTTCGGCGCGTCCGGATTTTCCAACCGATGCTTCAAGAAGAAGTAGGCTGCGCCCGTATTTCGAATCAGCACCGCATCCGGGTTAAGCTTTAATATATGGTTAAAATAGCCCGTTTCCCCTGGCATGTAAATACGCGGTGTTACCAAAGCGATTTTGCGCCCAGCTGCACGAACGGCTTCTACGGCCGCAGGGAACTGCTTAATAAATTCGAAATCAGCGTAAATAAACTCAATTTCCGTTGTCTCAAGCACAGCCTTCACCTGATCCAGGTTACGGCAAAGTGCGGTGAGCTGAACTGCGTTTCGATCCGCTAGGGAAAGAGCTGGAGCGTTCATGGCGGCTTGGTGCTCAGCAGCAGCCTGAGGCACGTCGTCATACACGCCGACTTCACGCTTCATGTAAGCACGCGGCTTCTGCCGCTCGTCTTCCATCAGTTCAACAGCCATGCGGCGCATGCTGTTGAGTTCACGCATCGGCACGATCAGCTCGCCGGTCAGCTGCACATCCAGCTGACTGAGCTCATAAATCGTACCGCCAAGGCGCCCGAACTGCTCCGTAAAGAGCTGTTCGTCCATCGGTCTTTTCTCCGCGCGAACGAGGGAAAGCTCGGATTGTACGAATACGGTATGTCCGCCTTGAATATCCGTCCACCAGCTTTTGAGCGGCTCACCCTCTACTCCGCTGACCTTGACGCTAACCGGGAAAGTACGGTAAGGCTTGTCGGTCTCGAACGTCTGGCGCAGGCGCTTGTCCAGCTGTGGATCATTCGTCTTCCAGATGCGGTCCCCGACATGCAGACGGCCCAGTTCCACATCATTGCGGCCCATAATGATCTCAATGAGTCCACCCTCGGCTTCGCCTTCGAGTTTCTCTCCCTTGCGGCGCAAATCATAGATGCGACCGCCTTCTTCCTTCTTCGTCGGATCCCCCGCGTCGAAAACAAGCCCGTCACCGCGCTTGAGCGGCGCCTCCAGCTCACAGATTACCCCATCGCGCAAAATCTGCTTGATGCGGCCCACGAACACCCCGCGGCTCTTCGGAAACGTTCCGTCGACGAGCTGCTTATTGTTGGTTCCATTCAAGAAACCAACCGTAAATCCACGCGAGAAGCTTTGCTGAAGCTCACGAACCTCTTCTTTAGTCGGACGAGCATCCTCCCCATCGAAATAACGGTCAATCGCACGGCGATACTTGCTCACGACATTGGCCACATATTCAGGGGTCTTCAGACGCCCTTCAATTTTGAAAGAACGTACGCCAGCTTCAATAAGCTCCGGGACGATCTCTATCGCTGCCAAATCCTTTGGCGACAGCAAATACGCCACATCGCCCATCGGCTTTTGCACACCATCGACCATCAGATCATACGGCAAACGGCAAGCCTGCGCACACTCCCCTCGATTAGCGGAACGGCCTCCCCACATTTCGGAGGTTAGACACTGACCCGAATAAGAAACGCAAAGCGCGCCATGCACGAACACTTCCATTGGAAGCTTCGCTTGATCGCCGATTTGTTTAATCTGTTTTAGGTTATTTTCGCGCCCTAAGACGACCCGTTCAATGTCAAACGGCTTTGTAAACTCAACGGCCTCCGGCGATGTAATCGTCATCTGCGTTGATCCATGAATCGGGAAATCAGGAGAGATTTCACGAATCATTTTAACAAGACCCAAATCCTGAACAATGACAGCATCAACACCAGCGTCTACACAGGCCTCGATCAACTGCTTTGCTTCATTCAATTCTTCCTCAAATACGAGGATGTTGAAGGTCAGGAACCCCTTAACCCCATATAGATGAAGGAACGACATAATATCCGGCAGTTCAGCCATTGTAAAGTTGTGCGCTCGTGCCCGCGCATTAAATTTCTCCACACCAAAAAACACGGCATCCGCCCCATTGGCGACAGCCGCCCTCATGCAATCCCAATCCCCCGCAGGGGCCAGTAATTCTATATCTTCTCTGCGTATCGTACGCATGGCAGCAAATCCTTTCAATAATAGATCCTCGGGTAATCCTCAAAGTCTTCTCTTTAGTGTAACAGAAAGTTTAGGTAGGAATCTAGGGCAAGGGCAATTACAAACTTAGCCAATATCCGACAGCTCAGCTTATTTCCCAAACGTTACCTCCTAACTCATAAACCCTTTAGAAGTTAACAAACTTACCTATGAATGCTATAATGTCAAGGATAGTGACCTTTTTAGCAATCGAGGGATACCTTTGGTTTTGTCGAAAATTCGTGTTCTGAAATTAGTTGTCGGACTAGGCCTTAGCATCTTACTCATGTTTGGCCTACTTGTATTTTTGCCCAAAGTAGATGAAACCAAGCTCCTCTATGCGACGAGCGGGGATCTATACGATTCGGCAGCCTACGGAAATTTTCAGCAAACCTTGCAAGCAGGCGTCTTCATCGACAAGCAAAGCCTGCCTTCCTTATCCGCTAGCCAGCTTCGCAAGTACGATGCAATCTATCTGGATCCTTCCCTTGTACAAGATGCCAAGTGGACAGAACAAACTACGAAGCTCATGGGATATGTGAAGCAAGGCGGACATTTGTTAGTGGAAAATGGGTTTTCTACCCTCTTTCCGCTGGGTTTTCTAGGTGCTGAGAGGATTATTGACTTACAAAAAGTACCGCTCACTAGCCTTGGTGCACCTCAATTGGCCACAGACACTCAAAGTCTCAGCTACCCACAGGTACCTATTAATCTGCAAGGCTTGCAGCAAACCTTTCAATTGTTTAGTCAAAGCTACCTCAAGCATCATCTGCTAGAAGACCTGCCAGGCTTTAACATGGGATACGGCTTCGTTCCTTCCACAGGTCAAACGATCGTTTCGATGAACGTGTCTGGGAACCCCGTTTCGCTTGCTATGCAGAACCGCGTAGGCAAAGGTACCGTGCTGATCAGCAGTAACTTTCTGCCGAACCGATACTTTCCGACCGGCTACGATATGAAAAGCGGCATGGACCCTAATCTGGGTTTCGCTCAACTGGTTGCGAAATATCAAGATGAGAGTAAACCTGTTCCGGGAACGACTTATTTTAATAAAAGAGCTTTGACGATTGAGCCTTACTTTAGCTTCGAATTTGCAGCCGCGAACATGCAGTACCGCAGCGAGCTGCTCGCCTATGTGTCCAAGGAAACACTCGGTTACAGTGTACGAAAAATCCTTGGCCCTTATGGCAGGCCTGCGATGGCCTTTCAGAATCATTTTGAGGCAATGCCGGCTATTCAGCAGAAGGACGGCATTGCTTGGGCAGAGCTGCTAAAAAAGTATGACGAGATTCCCTCGTATACGCTCGTGCGCGGCGCCTTCTATTGGGGGCAATGGCGCGAGAGCTTGACGGTGCAGCTCAACACAGGGACGAACGCGCAGCCGAAATTCGTCGGTGAGCTGCCCGGCTCCGGTTACGCGAGCGGGCTTCACGTGATGTCTGCCGGCAAGCCTCTTCGGCAGGTCACGTTCCCGCAATATCGCGATCTGTCGAGCGCGATTGAACTGCCCTACCGCGCGTACCCGGCCGCCGCGGATATGAACGGCGACGGCCGCACCGATGTGCTGGCCGGCAGTGCCGACGGATTCGTGTACATCTACACGAATCTTGGGGCTGATCCGGCTGCTTACGCGACCGAGCCGCCGCCTGAGGGCATGGCGCTGCCGGACACGTTCGGCGCGCCTGTGAAGGTACAGCTGGAGTCCGGCGAGCCGCTCCAGCTTAAGCCCTATAGCACCGTTTGCGCCGCAGACGTGAACGGGGACGGCCGCACGGACCTCGTCGTTTCCGACGAGTCCGGGGCCTTGTACCAGCTGCCGCAGCTTGCTAGCGGCAGATTCGCAAAGCCCGCGGCGCAGCTCGCGGGCGGGAAACCGCTGCAGCTGCCCGGAGGGCCTGCAGCGCCGTTCGTCGCCGACATCGATGGCGACGGCAAGCTCGACCTCGTCCTAGGCGGTGCCGATGGACGAGTATGGCTCTACAAGGGCCGCAGCGCAGCGGCCCTTACACTAGACCAAGGCAGCGAGATCATCACGCTGCCACGCAATGCCACGCACGCCGCGCCAACGGCGCGTGACATGAACGGTGACGGCCGACTCGATCTCGTGGTCGGCAGCAGCGACGGGGACCTACAAGTGTATCTCCAAGGTGCCGATGGCGCTTGGACGCCACAAGGTCCCCTACAGGGCTCAACCCTGAACCAAGTCGGCAATCACGCCTTGGTTGCTGGACACAATTCCGTCCCGCTTTGGCTGGATCTCAATCACGACGGCAAAGACGATCTGGTCGTCGGAGGTATCGAGTTCGGGTCCCCCGTTTCGATTGACGACCCGCAGTTTCCTTATCAAGCGCAGTTGAAGGAATTCATTCAATATGCGCGTAACAATCATCTGGACCTTGATCCACATATGTTCGTGCATAATTTTAAAAGTGCTGAACAGGAACGCGCCGAGCTTGCTATGCATAAGCAAGCCTTCAGTAAGCTAGGTATCCCCTGGCTGCATCCTGGTACAAATCAGCATACATGGCGCGTGAATAATGAGATTGTCCAGCAAACCCTGCGAAGCGAACAGCAGGAGGGGATTTGGTTTAATTTCGGGTTTTTGCCTTCTAAATCGAAGGTCACTGCCCGTCCCGATTCGATTTGGTCGCTTCCCTTTCTCCTGCAGGATAACGAAGGGAATACGGATCCAACGATGCTGATTCATACACCGACTCCGGTGCTGCGGACAGGAGTCTATGCGACGACGGATGTTTTTGATTCCATGGTAAAATTAGATATGCCAATTGATTATTTCGAGCACATCGAGTACCATTTTCCCGTACCATCCAAAATTGCCGATTTAACCGAGTTTGCTGACTACTTTGACAAGCTTCGTACGAAGCATGATTATAATTTTATGACCGAGAAACAAATGGCGAAGTCTTTTCTAACCGCTATGAAAAGCGAGGTTCGGATCAGCCAGTCTTGGGCCTCCTATCTATGGGACAAGCTGAAAGATCGTTTATCGGGCGGCAGTCCACACTTTCATGCCACTTTGACACCGAATACAGCCAAGGTGCCAAGTTTAGCTGATGAGTATGCCACAACACTTGGTGTCGTCGTCGAAAAAGGCGAAAAACTAGCACTTTACTCCCTGCACAGCGACTCAGATATTTACACAACGATAGACAATCAGTTCTATGTAGGATTGGGTAAGCCCTCCTCGATTGGCGTTGGACCGACCAAGGAACAACTTCATGTTGTGCGTTCCAATGTACCTTTCGAGTTAACCCAACAAGGAACGACTCACCACTTAGAGGTGAAGTCAGCCGGCCTTCAGCAAGTGAAGATATTCAGTCCTACTGAACTTCTGTTTGGCGGATCACCCGAGTTGAAGATTGCGTATGACGCACAAACACATATGTACACCATTACCCGATATGGCGATTTGACGACCATTTCCTTCACCAATAAGACGCAGTGACATTAAGCTGCGTTACTACCCACTTTTACATTAATCAGGAGGCTTTCTATCATGTCTAATGAAGACTTATTAGCGCAGCTTGAGCAGCATATTCGCGAGCGTTACGAAATTGCTGAGGACGACGACGATTTTGACGTTGATGTTCATCTGTTTGATTATGGATTTATCGATTCCATCGGTGCTACTGCGCTGATCGCCCATATCGAGAAAACGTACAGCATCCAAGTGACGAATCAAGATTTAATGCTGTATTCCATGAACACCGTAAGCGAAATTGCCGATTTTATTTCCAAGAAGACTGCGAGGTAATCCACTCATGATGACATGTAAAATTTCTTTAGAGGGCCTAGCTGAAAGTCAGCATGGACAAGTTAAATATGCGTCCGCCTTTGCGGATGAGCATATTCAAGATATCACTCTTGTTGATGGCCACATCCTT
The DNA here is from genome assembly GCF_900103825.1 of Paenibacillus sp. yr247. GTDB lineage: Bacteria > Bacillota > Bacilli > Paenibacillales > NBRC-103111 > Paenibacillus_E. Next base: position 42,339 of record NZ_FNIF01000030.1, on the reverse strand, counting down.
ATTACTCATAACTCACCGAATGGAAACGAAGGTATCACAGAGCGGGTTCAGCGTCTAATCGAACGTTTCTCCCACGGTGATTTCGGCTTCAAAGAAAATATTCTGTTCGAGCATAAAGTCAATACCCCTTACGAAGGCGATATCATCGCTGAACTCGTAGAGCGAAAAGCCATTAAGGTGTTAGAACCCGGCCTCTTCATTTTCCGTGAGCCTTTCTCCAGCTTAATGCGGTTTTTCGACTACTCCTTCGTTACGAAAATTGCCAAGCGGTTCGAAGACATGCAGGAAGAGTCCTATCCAGCGGTCATTCATAGTCATACTTTGAACAAAACAAACCATTTCACTTCGTTCCCTGAGCATATCCACTTCGTAACCCATTTGCGTGAGGATTTGGATGTCATCGAATCCTTCTCCCAATCAATCCGCGAAGCTGGCGGTTGGAACCAAGACCAACCTTTGGAACTTGATCACAACATGGTGAAGCCAAACTTCATGATGAACCCTTCAACTTGCTACCATTGCTATGAAGGATTAGAGAATGAAACACTTGAAGGTGACGGCATCGTCGTGACGGCCATTGCGAAATGTCACCGCTTCGAGTCCAAAAACCACACCGATTTCGGTCGGTTGCTCGACTTCTCCATGCGCGAAATTATTTTCGTCGGTAAGCCGGATTTCGTTAAAGAAAACCGATTGAAATCGATTGAATATCTCAAAGAGCTCGCGGTTGAATGGAATGTGGACAGCATGATGGAGATCGCTAACGACCCTTTCTTTACGAACGATTTCCAAGTGAAAGCATCTTTCCAACGTAATCAAGAGATGAAATACGAGCTTCGCTTGAGTATTCCGCATGTGAAGAAATCAATCGCCTGCTCTTCCGTCAATTTCCATAGCAATACGTTCGGAAATGCTTTTAATATTAAAATGGGCAAGCGCAACGCCGTTACAGGCTGCGTAGGCTTCGGTATCGAGCGTTGGACGTTCGCGTTCTTGGCACAGTACGGTCTCGACGAGCAGCAATGGCCAGCCACTTTCCGTGAGCAGTACCATGCTTGGCAGGAGAAGGCTCTGTAAGTGCTTAACTGTAGCTTTTATATCAAACAATAACTAAAAATGGCCCACATGATATCATTAGCTGATTCATTTTACAGCATTTTGTTAGCACGTGGGCCAAATGACTACTTCACGTGCTCTTCAATGAGCTGGTGTAAAGAAGAGTCCATCCCATACAAGATAATGAGTGATCCCGTTGAAAGCTGCTGCATTTCTCAAAAAGAATAGCTTCGTGCTCGGCTTGCTGCTAGCCATCATCGTTTCCGACCTTCTCATCTCCTGGTGGAATCCGATGCTTAGTTCACGCCGTTTTTACAAAAACGACTTTACCAAAACGCTTTACCACCACGGCTGGTCTCAATCGGGACCGGTTTTCTTCGGTAATTCGTCCGTCACGGGTGCTTATATCGAAGAGAAGTCCGACGCTCATTTAGTTGAGATGGGACTTTCTTATGGAAAATTGACCGACCTTAAGGGAATTTTGGAAAAAAACCTTTATCAGGTCAAGGATGAGCTTGTGATCGGCATCGATGTTCACACCATGCTGGACGCTCTCGAAACCGATCCAACTTACCAGTGGTTCAAACCTTGGTATCAACCTTATGTCTATACGTACCGCGATTATTTCCGTGATTCTGGTGAAGAGTTTGCTCGTAATCTGCGAAAAGGCAGCCTCGCCTACGAACCCCGGTGGATTGATAAAGAGCTGTATCCCGGTCACAAAGACGATGCCTTTCTGCAAACGAAATGGAACGATTATGACAAGCGCTTCGGCTCCATGACCCTGAAAGACTTTCAAGCGAATCTGCATGCGATGCAGTGGGTAATTAGCTACGCAAATGAGCATCACCTGCCCCTGCGTGTGATCTGGATGCCGTGGAACAAAGGCTATGCGGATCCGCCTTACGTAGCATCCCTGAAGCAAGAAGTGAACCGCCAATTGAAAGCTGCTAATGTGCCTATGCTGGATTTGATGCACACCTACGATCCGCGTTATTTCCATGACCTTGTCCACTTGAACCGTGAAGAAGGCGCTCCGCTATTTACGAAGGAGGTTGACACATGGTTAAAATCCTTAGGAAAACCATCGAAGTCCTCATCTATCTCGTGATGCTGTATTTGGTTTTCATTTATTTTACCGGCAAGGGCTTGTTTATCTACGAGAAATTCTAGTCTGTCCGAGCTTTTTGAAGTCTAGATTAGATTAATCAAGCTTTCCAAGCGAGGAGTTCTATAGCTATGTTTTATATGCACATGAACGCAATTGTCGCTATGATTGGTATGGTTGCTGTTCTGATGCTCACCCGCAAGTGGGCCGATAACAAACGCATTCTAATGATTATTTTCAGCCTCTGCTTTTTACTGCTGTTCAGCCAGAAGCTGCTCGTTTTCTATGCTGCCTTCACCGTCATTAATTATGCTGGCTTTGTTTATCTATGCCGAACAACGGTTTGGCGTAAAGCTACATTTATTTTCGCGATTGCTGCAAATGTAATAGGGGTGTTTCTCGGTGTTCGGCTTTATGTCATGGGCATTTTCCACAATCCGCTGTTTGATGCCATCATCTATTTAGGGCTCATTTATAATGTCCTTAAAGTGATCGACGCTTATTATTTCGCCTATTTCTTCGGTAAAGAAGGCCAAGTGACTGCCATTGATTACGCGAACTATTTGCTGTTCATCCCAACCTTTACCTCGGGGCCGATTCTGAAATTCCGTGATTTCATGGCGGATAGCAAAAAGCCTTACAGCGTAGACGCTGCTCTCTTCGAAGATAGTGTAAAACGGATCATCTTAGGCCTGTTCAAGAAAATCGTCGTCGTCACCTGGATGACCAGTATTTTTGATCAAGTGCTGAAACAGGATCTGCATACCCATCAGTCGCTATTTCTATTGATCTGGTTCTATGCACTCATTTACTTCGATTTCTCTGGTTATTCTGATATGGCGATCGGCTTTGGTCGATTGATGGGCTATACGATGCCTGAAAACTTCAAGCGACCACTTTTTTCTCCTTCTATGACGCAGTTTTGGCGCAACTGGCACGCGACGCTGGGCGATTTTTTCCGTGATCATATCTTCATGTTCTTCTCACGTTCTGCTCCGTCGCGCTGGGTTGCCTCCAGCTTGTCTGTTCTGATCATGGTCTTAATTGGTTTATGGCATGGTTTTACATGGCTTTATTTCTTCTATGGGCTTTATCATGGGATCATTCTGGCTATCGAAAATATATTTAAAATCACGACCGTTAACAAAAAGAAAGTATCCAAAACCTATTTCTATTTCCGCTGTTTGGTGACACAAGCGTTGGTAACTTTCTCAGTAATTATTTACAGTTCCAATTATGAGACGGTCCTTCGGATCTATAAAGGTTTGCTTCATTTCACACGATGATAGTGGTATAATTTGTAATGGTTGTTTACCATTTATGGAGGTGTTCCTATGAAGTTAGGCGTTTTTATGGTTCTGTTTGGTGGAAAACCTTTTGAGGAAGCTCTGGATTACATTGCTGCGAAAGGCTTGGAAGCAGTTGAAATTGGTACTGGGGGCTATCCCGGTACAGCACATTGCAACCCAAGTGAACTCCTTGCAGATGCAGGGAAACTAAAAGCATTTAAACATGCGGTGGAATCCCGCGGTTTAACAATCAGCGCACTTAGCGCTCACGGAAACCCGCTTCACCCGCAAAAACACATCGCCAAAGAATTTCATGATGCCATTATACAAACGATTGATCTTGCTGAGCGCCTAGAGGTACCTGTCGTTAACACGTTTTCTGGCTGTCCTGGCGACCATGAGGATGCCAAGTATCCGAACTGGCCGGTAGCACCTTGGCCTAACGATTTCCAAGAGATTCTGGACTGGCAGTGGGGGAAAAAAGTTATTCCTTACTGGACTGAAACAGGCAAATACGCTTCCGACCGTAATGTGAAAATTGGACTGGAGCTGCACGGTGGATTCTCCGTACATACGCCGGCAACCCTTCTTCGTCTGCGCGAAGCGGCTGGGGAAGTGATCGGAGCCAATCTTGACCCAAGTCACATGTGGTGGCAAGGTATCGATCCTGTTCAAGCCGTTCAAATTCTTGGCCGTGCCGGAGCAATTCACCATTTCCACGCCAAAGATACATCCGTTGATGTGAACAACGTAAACCGCCATGGTGTAACCGACATGCAGTCTTACGCTAACATGCTCGACCGCGCTTGGCAGTTCCGTTCCGTTGGTTATGGTCATGATATGAAGGTTTGGGCTGACATCATCAGCGCTTTGCGCCTTGTTGGTTACGATTATGTTGTCAGCATCGAGCACGAAGACGGATTGATGTCTGTTGATGAAGGATTTTCAAAAGCGGTTCAAAATCTCCAACAAGTTCTCATCAAGGAACCTCTTGGTGAAATGTGGTGGGTTTAAAGCTAAAGTTGTTAGTTAGATAGAACAAAATAAAAAAGCCCGCAGGCTCCTATGATCTTACGATCTTAGTCCTGGGGGCTTTTATCTTGTTTAGCCTGAATTACCAGCCTTTGATCATAACGACATCCATGATGCCGAATACGATCAAGGCAACACCCGCAAATCCTAGGGCAAACAAATTTCTTCTAGGGTTGATCACCTGTCTGATGAACGCGATGGCGATGATTACCGTGAAGATCAAAACATAAATATCAAAGCTTGTATAACTGCTTGTCGTTGCTGCTGCTTCTGCTAATAACACGGTGAAACCTCCTTATAGTAACTCGGTGCAAGGCACACGTCCTGCTATTTTAATTCTATGTTAGCTTGATTGGGCACTAGATGCAAGTGATTACACTCATGTGTAACAAGTTTGTCACCTTTTGGTTAGATTGACCAGTTCATTCAAAACAATTTAACACATTAGATCGTTATTGTGGAAACTTGAAAAGACGGTCGCGAATCAAGTCAATGATTTCTTCTTGATGAATCGCGATTTTCTCAAACCTGCCTCGTAAGTATAAAATGTCCATCTCTTCGAACATTTATAACTCTGGGCATGCTGAGATTCAATGCTTAGCGTAAGGTTTGCAAGGTGCTTTGGTCAAAACACCTGTATTAGCTCAACTAGCTCACTGAAATTTTGTCTGACGCTTCTTAAATCATAGAAAATAAATGAACCCAAATCTCCACTAAAGGACATTCGGGTTCTATAGGTTTTCGTAGGTTGAAGGGCTCCCGATTTAAACGACTAGGCCGTACATGTGGGTAGACTCCTTATGCTCCTCTATGGATGTATGTAGTTGTTTCTCAACTAGTTCTTTCTCTTGCCAAGCTAAGAATCGGATGGGGTCGATCCCTAAAGTAGAAACAATCTGTTGTATCTCTAACGTCGGTTTCATAAACAAGCCTCCATAAAGTAGATAGATTAGGACTGCCTATATCTCTCGATCATGAATAGTTAGTAGGAGGGATATTTTCGTGTGCAACTGATAACTTAATTATAGGGCTAATCTCCTATATTTAGATAGAGGGTAAAATTGTCGAAGCATGTATCATTCAATTAAGTCTTCACAAAATTCATATTAACTTAGTTGGAATTAAAATTTCCTTCTGTGTACGAAGGAAAATGAACAAACAAATAAGCATGGACTCACGACATTATATTCGTGAGTCCATGCTTATTCTGGAGCCAACGCTAACCGACTGATTCTTCAAGTACTTCTAGGCGCTTCGCGTAGTTCTCAGAGCGCTCCCGATCCCGTTCGAGGATCGGTTTCAAATACTGGCCGGTGTAAGATCCGGCCACCTTCACGACATCTTCCGGCGTACCGGAAGCCACGATTAGTCCGCCGCGGTTGCCACCCTCGGGGCCTAGATCGATGACGTGGTCCGCCGTCTTGATCACATCGAGGTTATGCTCGATGACAAGCACAGTCTCACCGTTCTCGACAAGACGGTGGAGCACCTTCAGCAGACGATCGATATCGTGGATGTGGAGCCCCGTAGTGGGCTCATCCAGGATGTAGATCGTCTTGCCTGTACTGCGGCGGTACAACTCCGCCGCGAGCTTCACACGCTGGGCTTCGCCGCCGGACAGCGTCGTCGCTGGCTGGCCAAGTGTCATGTAGCCCAGCCCGACATCCAGAAGCGTCGTCAGCTTACGATGAATACGCGGCAAGTTCTTGAAGAACTCACAGCCGTCCTCAATCGTCATCTCGAGCACTTCAGAAATGCTCTTGCCCTTGTACTTCACTTCCATCGTCTCACGGTTATACCGCTTGCCTTTACACACTTCACAAGGCACGTAAACGTCTGGTAAGAAGTGCATCTCGATCTTGATGATGCCGTCTCCACGACAAGCCTCACAACGGCCGCCCTTCACGTTAAAGCTGAATCGGCCCTTCTTGTAACCACGCACCTTAGCCTCATTCGTATTCGCATAAACATCACGAATATCGTCAAATACACCCGTATACGTTGCTGGGTTGGAGCGAGGCGTACGACCTATCGGAGACTGGTCAATATCAATGACTTTATCAATGTGCTCAAGCCCAATAATTTCCTTATGTTCGCCGGGACGAACCTTTGCTCCATTTAAATCACGCGACAGGGTTTTGAACAAAATTTCGTTAATCAACGTACTTTTTCCTGAACCGGATACCCCAGTTACACAGGTGAATATACCGAGCGGCACTTTAGCCGAGACGTTGCGCAAATTATTTTCTTTGGCGCCTTTGACCTCGATCCATTTCCCATTCGGCTTGCGTCGCACTGCCGGAATAGGAATGAAACGTTTGCCGCTGAGGTATTGCCCTGTAAGAGAGTTTTCGTCTTTCATCAACTCTTTAGGCGTACCTTGCGCAATGACTTGTCCGCCATGAATACCGGCACCAGGTCCGATATCGATAATGTAATCGGCAGCCATCATCGTATCTTCGTCATGTTCCACGACGATCAACGTATTACCAAGGTCGCGCATATGCTCGAGCGTCTGAATCAGACGCGTATTATCTCTCTGATGCAGTCCGATACTGGGCTCATCCAAAATATAAAGGACACCCATCAAGCTGGAACCAATCTGAGTTGCCAAACGTATCCGTTGTGCTTCTCCGCCCGATAATGTTCCTGCGGCACGATGCATCGTTAAGTAATCAAGGCCTACATTCACTAGGAACCCTAGGCGAGCTCTGATTTCTTTGAGAATCAAATTGGAAATCGTCAGCTCCCGTTCATTCAAGTCCAGCCCTTTGAACCATTCCTCAGCGTCACCAATCGAGAGGGAAGTTGCATGAGCAATGTTTTTGCCATTGATCGTCACAGCTAACGTTTCTGGCTTCAGACGTTGTCCTTTACACTTCGGACAAGGCTTCGTGCTCATATACGTCTGAATGTGCTCTCGGATCCCCTCAGAGAACGTATCTTTGAATCTGCGTTCTAAGTTGCGAATGATACCCTCGAAAGGAACTAGCGCTTCCTTGCTTGCTCCCATATCATTCTCATAGCGGAAGCGAATCTTCTCCCCGCCTGTTCCATAAAGGATAACCTTCATCTGATCACTGCTTATCTCAGATACAGGCACATTGCGTGGAATGGAATAATGTTCACAAACCGCCGCAAGAAATTGCGGATAATAGTTGGAAGTGCTGCCGGCCCAAGCTTCGAACGCTCCTTCTTCAATCGTTAGCTTAGCATCAGGAACAAGTAAATCAGGATCAACGATCATCTGACTGCCTAGTCCGTCACAGTCGGGACAAGCACCAAAGGGACTGTTAAACGAGAACATTCTAGGCGCTAATTCTTCAACACTGAAGCCGCACTCCGGACAGGCTAAGTTCTGGCTAAAGAGCAGCTCTTCTTTATCAATGATATCGACGATTACCCGGCCATTTGCCAACTTGAGCGCTGTCTCCAGGGAATCCGCAAGACGAGTTTGAACATCCTCTTTGATCACGATTCGGTCAACAACGACTTCGATCGTGTGCTTCTTATTTTTGTCGAGTTCAATCTTCTCAGAGAGATCGACCGTTTCACCGTTGACACGTACCCTGACGAAGCCCTGTTTTTGAATATCGGCAAGAAGCTTCGTATGTTCGCCTTTGCGTCCTGAAATAAGGGGAGAAAGAATCTGGAGCTTCGTACGTTCCGGATACTCCATAATGCGATCCACCATTTGTTCCACGGTTTGGGATGTAATCTCAATTCCATGGGTGGGGCAATGCGGTCGTCCAATTCGAGCATAAAGCAAACGCAAATAGTCGTAAATCTCCGTTACTGTCCCAACCGTTGAACGCGGATTGCGGCTTGTTGTCTTCTGATCAATGGAAATAGCCGGTGATAGACCTTCAATGGAATCTACATCCGGCTTATCCATCTGCCCTAGAAATTGTCTGGCGTAGGCGGATAGCGATTCTACGTATCTGCGCTGACCCTCCGCATAAATCGTATCAAAGGCAAGTGACGATTTCCCCGAACCGCTTAAGCCCGTTAGGACAACAAACTTATCACGCGGAATCGTGACATCTATGTTTTTCAGATTATGAGCTCTAGCTCCTTTAATGACGATTTGATCTCTAGACAAGGGTACCCTTCCTCTCCTATGTGAAGCTGAAACCCCTTCTAGGCTTCAGCTTTCATTTCCATAATAGCATCACGCAGCTGTGCGGCTCGTTCGAACTGTAGGTTCTTCGCAGCCTCTTTCATTTCGCCTTCCAAACGCTCGATCAGTGAAGCACGATCTTTCTTCGACATCTTCGCACCTTTCACATCGGCCAGATAATCGGCTTTCTGTTCAGCTACCTTCGTCGCTTCAATAACATCGCGAATTTTCTTGGCAATCGTTTGCGGCGTTATCCCCATCTTCTCATTATGCGCTTCCTGAATACTGCGTCGACGGCTTGTTTCATAGATCGCTTTTTGCATGGAATCGGTAATTTTATCTCCGTACATAATGACGCGACCATCCGAGTTACGCGCCGCACGGCCGATGGTTTGAATCAGCGAACGTTCAGAGCGCAGGAACCCTTCTTTGTCCGCATCCAGAATTGCAACCAGCGATACTTCTGGTAAATCAAGTCCTTCCCGAAGAAGGTTAATCCCCACGAGAACATGAAAAGTCCCCAATCGCAAATCACGTAAAATCTGCATACGTTCAAAGGTTTTAATATCGGAGTGCAAATATCGAACTTTAATGCCTATTTCCTTGAAGTAATCGGTTAAATCCTCCGACATCTTCTTCGTTAACGTAGTGACGAGCACCCGTTCATCTTTCCGAATCCGATCATGAATTTCAGCTAGCAAATCATCAATTTGGCCCTTGGTTGGTCTTACCTCAATAATGGGATCCAATAACCCTGTAGGACGAATGATTTGTTGCGTCATTTCCGGACAATGTTCCAACTCGTAGGGTCCGGGTGTAGCTGATATATATAAAATTTGACTGATTTTCTCCTCAAACTCCTCAAAACGCAGAGGACGGTTATCGAGCGCAGATGGCAAGCGGAATCCATGGTCAACCAAGACTTCTTTTCTCGCCCTGTCTCCATTATACATTGCGCGAATCTGCGGTAAAGTCACATGAGATTCATCGACCATGAAAAGCATATCGTCTGGGAAATAATCTAAAAGCGTATAAGGCGTAGCCCCCCTCTCACGGAATGTCAGCGGTCCTGAGTAGTTCTCAATGCCCGAGCAGAACCCCATCTCTTGCATCATTTCCATATCGTAACGCGTCCGTTGTTCGAGCCTCTGTGCTTCCAACAGCTTCCCCTGCTCTTTCAGCTCGGCAAGACGCTCCTCAAGCTCCCGCTCAATATTCACGAGCGCTCGCTTCATTGTATCCTCGTGTGTCACAAAGTGAGACGCCGGAAAAATCGCGATATGATCTCGTTCGCCGATAATCTCGCCCGTTAGCACATCAATTTCCGTAATCCGTTCAATTTCGTCACCGAACAACTCAACTCTTACCGCTTGTTCGCCATGCGAAGCCGGGAAAATCTCAACAACATCTCCGCGAACGCGAAACGTCCCGCGGACGAAGTTCAAATCATTACGCTGATATTGAATGTCCACAAGCCGGTGTAGAATCTCGGTGCGCGATTTCTCCATCCCTACACGCAAAGAAAGCAGCATATTTCCATATTCAATTGGCGAACCCAAGCCGTAAATACACGACACACTCGCGACGACAATAACGTCACGGCGTTCGAATAATGAGCTTGTCGCTGAGTGGCGAAGCTTATCAATCTCTTCATTTATGCTGGAATCTTTCTCGATGTACGTGTCAGAGGAGGCAATGTAGGCTTCTGGTTGGTAGTAATCATAGTAACTAACGAAGTAGGAGACGGCATTATGAGGAAAAAACTCTTTGAATTCGCTGCACAGCTGTGCGGCTAATGTTTTGTTATGCGCAATAATCAAGGTAGGACGATTCAACTTTGCAATCACTTGCGCTGCTGTGAACGTTTTCCCTGTTCCCGTCGCACCTAAAAGCGTCTGGTGCTTATTACCCGCTTGAATACTTTGAACAATTTCCTCAATCGCTCTAGGCTGATCGCCTTGCGGAGAAAAGTCAGATACAAGCTCAAACTTCTTAGAGCTGACTTCAAGTTCATTCATCACTAATCACCTACACTTATGGAAATAAATCAAACTTTTATCCTATTCACTTTCCTTTTGCAATTTCCGATATAAAAGTTTATGGAACGTGTTCGTCCGACTATGAAGGATTCTCTAAATCATCCATCATAAGAATGTTTGTTCTGGTTTTTCCATTATACTCTTTTTGAATCATTGATGCAAACGGCAATATCTGTTACGGCCTGTAAAAACACCTTGCTGCGACCCCAACGAATTTATCAGGCTGCTTTTATGTTCCCTATACTTTTTATGCTAATTAGGAGTGGTACAGTCATGGATTTGACAACGGTTTTAGGATTACTTTTAGGTCTTGCAGGTTTAGTCGGCGGGTATATGTGGGATGGCGGTCACATCGGTTCTTTGATCATCCCGAGCGCCATGTTGATCGTGTTCGGTGGAACCTTTGGAGCCGTAGCCATCAGCTTTCCTGTCTCCATTTTAGCCAAAATCCCTAAAGCTCTCAGCATTGCCTTCAAAGAAGTAAAGAGAGATCCCGGAGCAACGATTGATGAGATTGTAGATATGGCTTCTATCGCTCGAAGAGAAGGTGTTCTTGCTCTCGAACAGCGCGCACAGGAGCATCAGAATCCATTCCTGAAAGATGGTTTGTTGATGGTAGTGGATGGAACAGATCCTGAGTTAACCAGACAAATTCTTGAGCTTGAAATGGATGCAATTGAGCATCAGGTTGATAATATGTCCAAAGTGTTCGAAGCCGGAGGCGGCTATGCGCCTACTATGGGTATTATAGGTACCGTTATGGGACTCATTCACGTTCTCGGTAATCTCGCGGACCCATCCAGTCTCGGGCCTGCTATTGCAGTAGCCTTCACAGCTACCCTTTACGGGGTTATGAGCGCCAACTTGGTCTATCTTCCGATTGCTAATAAAATTAAAGTTCGCGGCAAAGAAATGGTATCTGAAATGGAACTGATGTTAGAAGGCATTCTTGCCCTGCAAGCCGGTGAGAATCCACAATTAATTAAGAAAAAACTGAATTCCTTCCTCCACGATAAAAAAACAAAAACAGTAGAGGAGGATGCTAATAATGGCGAGGAGAGGTAGAAAGCACCAGGAACATGTCAATCATGAGAGATGGCTCATTACCTACGCTGATTTAATCACCCTTCTGCTTGTTTTCTTCATTATTATGTATGCAATGAGTAAAGTCGATGTTCAAAAGTATTCCGTTTTGGCTCAAGTATTAAACATGCAATTCCAGAAAGCGGATTCGGTTTTGGATAAAGGCAAAGGCATCAGCGGTCAAATGACCCCAAAACAGGGTGACGCCGATAGCAAGGACAAGGATTACACCAAGCATAATCAGGACGTTCAGAAGGAAGAGAAAGATAAAACAAAGCCTGCGGATAATGAAAAAGAAAAACGTGAAAAGGAACTTCAAGATCTTTTAAAACAAGTGCAAGCCTATATTAAGGATCAAAATCTGGAGGCACAAGTATCAGCTAGCGATACGGAACGCGGCGTGGCTATCACGCTGAATGACTTGTTCCTGTTTGACCTAGGAAAAGCTGACCTAAAAGCGGCCTCCTCGCCTATTTTGCAAAAGCTTGCTTCACTCTTCCCCACGCTGAACAGCAAGGTAAGTATAGAAGGTCATACAGACAATTTACCTCTGGCTCCGGGATCACCTTTCAAAGATAACTGGGGACTATCTTTCGCCCGTTCCCTTTCGGTACTTCGCTATTTTAGCGATACGGCCAAACTGGATAACAACAAATTTATTGCTACGGCTTATGCCGATACGATGCCCAAAGCAGCCAACACCAGTGATGAGAACCGCAGCAAAAATCGCCGCGTAGAAATCATTGTTCTGCGTGATGGGCTGGCTCCCACAACTGCGCTTAAATAAGCAATAGAGACCCTACCTCTCATCAGAGAGATAGGGTCTTCTTTCTTACATGGATTTCGTCGAATCATTGGATAACAAGCCGGTCAGTTTACTTCGCAAAAAGGAAAACAGATGCAAGGATCGATGCTCAGTGAAGTACAGAGCCTGCTGATCCGGAGCTAATATAATGCCTAACTGATGATGATCACCAGCGTAAATAGCTCGCTGCATAAAGCGTACCTCGCCCTGCTCATTCAGCACTTCCAGCCTGCAGAAGGCGGAATTAAGCCCCATAGCAACGTGCAAATCGGTTTTGCTTTTGATTTTGTGACCATTCACCTTATGAATGAGTTCGCCTGTTTGAATACCTAGCTCGTACGCAGGGCTATTCGGCACTACTGACAACACCATGAGTCCTCGTTGCGAGTGAACGTAGAAAGGAACCTGCTTCGCTTCCGTCCATTGATTATAGCGAATCAATCCTTCATGCAAAGCAATGCTTAAAACGGCCCCTAAAAGCAGGATCGGCGGCCAAAAATGAGCGGCAATCGCTGTAACTAGCAGGATGACCCCATATAAGTAGAGCATACTTGCGCTGAAACGGGCTTGTTTGCGTGGAAGCTTCGATATCGTTAACTCAGTGAAGCCAATCATCGCCGGAAAGGCAAGCAGCGTCCACCCTGAGGCAAGGTTCGATCCAAACAGCGTTTCCCATGGAAGACCCTGTACACTTCCCCCTGTCAAAGGCACCAGCAGGAACAAAGGCACAGGCCAGAAGCCTTGCAGCTGTTGACCGCCGATAATTTGCCCACGTTTGCCTTCGAGAAACAATGGAGTCGTCATACGTGCTCCTTGGAATCCGACAAGCGTACCCTCTAGGAGATGAAGGACTGCGACAATAACCAGTAATGAAGGGATATCCGCATTTGCTACAATATCCAACGGAGGCACCGCCTCTTGGAGGCTTGATGCATTCGGTATCCAAGATAGAATCACCTGCGCGATTCCCAGAATACCAACTGCATAAGCTAAACACAGGAATCTGACACGCAGCATAACTAGTATGACCGATAGGACCCATAATAGAATAACCGTACCCGCTTGAATGTTTACACCTACAAAAAGCATGAGTACGGAGGCGATGATACCGCCTATCCAACCCCAAAGCACGGTGCGCCACGTCTCGTTAAGCAAAGAATGCAGGCGTGTGTGAAACAGCTTACGCTCCATCTGAATCTGCCTGCGATAGTGCAGCACTATAAATAAAATACCTATATAGTAGAAAGGATTCGCAAACAACTGCCCCACTGCCTGCAGCAGTCTGTCCAAGAGTTGAATCAACACATCCATAACGAATCTGGGCTCCTCGATAAAAAGAAAATAGGAAGGCTGCCGCTGCAACCTTCCTACACTATTTCGACTACGAGAGCTTATTTCCTGCCTCTCTCGGCGAATTTCCAATATCTAACCAACATTATTTCCCGATTTGCTTCTGGATTTGCCCTATAGCTGCTTTCAGCTGTAAGTCATTTTTGGCTTCACGGATTTGCGCCAAAATCGACTTCTCGATTTTACTCGCTGTGTCCGTGTCTACCTCGCCTGTCATTGGTAATCCGTTCGTCCGTTGGTAGGCTTTAACAGCTGTGGCTGTCTTATCATTAAAATAACCATCGGTACGATCTGGGTTAAAGCCAAGACCAGCTAGCATGAGCTGCAAATTTTTCACATCATCGCTCGTTGTATCTTGTTTAAGCACGCCTTTCTTAGAGAGAGGAGCTGCTTTGAAATACCCAGGCTGCTCAACTGCGATATCAGGCTGAATCCCCGTTTTGTGAATCCAGTTACCGTTCGGCGTTAACCATTTGTACACCGTCATTTTAATATTGCTGCCGTCTCCCATTTCCTTCTCGAAAGTGACCTGAACGGTCCCTTTACCATAGGAGGTTTCGCCAATAATTTTACTTCCGACAGCTTCTTGGAATGCTCCAGCCAAAATCTCCGAAGCACTCGCACTTCCCTTGTTGATAAGCACAGTAACCGGGTAGTTCTTACCTGTTCCTGTTGAAGGCGTCGGCTCCCGCTTCCCGTCTCGATTCTCTACTTGGACGATCGGTTTTCCGCTCTTGACGAAAGGATTCACGATGTCTACGACTACGTTCAAAAGACCGCCAGGATCATTACGCACATCGATAACAAGACCCTTCATCCCTTTGGCCTCAAGATTCTTCAGCTCTTCAGCGAAGCGTACCGCAGTATTGGAGGAGAACTGGCGAATCTCGATTTTCCCAATTTGGTCCTGCAGCATTTCGCCATAAACTGTTTCAACGTCAATATTATCTCTAACTACAATGACTTGAACCGGATCGCCAGCACCTTGACGAAGTAAATCTAGTTTCGCCTGCGTCCCTTTAGGTCCGCGGATTTTCATGACCGCTTGGTTGAGGGTAAGCCCATCCAACTTCTCCCCATTAACTGATACAATTACGTCTTTGGATTGAATACCGGCTTTCTCGGCAGGAGATCCTTTGATTGGAGACACGATAACGAATTTACCTTCCTCAATTGAAACCTCTGCCCCTATGCCTTGAAAAGAGGAAGTAATACTCTCATCGAACTGCTTCGCTTCTTTCTGATCCATATATACGGTGAACGGATCTTCCAGAGACTCCAGCATGCCATTAATCGCGCCGTTAACCAGCTTATCATGATCCGGCTGCTTCAAATACTTGCTCTCGATCAATTGAAATGTTGTAGAGATCTTGGTTAAATCCTTGCTCGATAGTCCGGAAGAAGTGGCGGTAGTTGCAGCTGTACTGCCCGCTGGCTGCTCTTTGCGCCCCCATGAGAAGGATGAATCTACAACCGTAAGTGTTACAATACTGCTTGCAAACATGGCTAACAAAATAAATACAATGACCGTACGTCCTTTGAATTGCAAAGCGCGATTCACCACCTTTTTCCTAAAACCCATTTGAGTTTGCCTGTTTGTAGTATATGACAAGCTGTTCCTGTTTTATAACCAAGTTGTCCTAGCGCAAGAATGGTTTAGGATCGGTTGGCACTTCATTCACCCTAACTTCAAAATGCAAATGGTTCCCTGTCGATTGACCCGTCGAGCCAACACCTGCAATTTTCTGTCCACGTTTCACTACATCGCCAACTTTGACGTAGGTCCCATCATTCATGATATGTCCATAAACCGTCCATAACCCATTCCCATGATTCACGATGATGCAATTTCCGTAACCGTTCATCCATGAAGCATAAATGACCGATCCGTTCTCCGCAGCACGAATCTCCGTACCTTTGGGTGCTCCTAAGTCAATTCCTTTATGGCTTTCAGCTCTGCCTGTGATTGGATTGATCCTATTGGTAAAATCGGAGGTAATGGGCGCTTGAACAGCTAGTGGATATCCCAGCTTCCCGCCGGCATAAGTGAAAGGCGACTTCGTATTACTAGCTGCCCGCTTCTTCTCCTGCAGATCGGCCTCTTGCTTAGCTATCTGAGTAATCTGCTTATCGCTTTCTTCGGAAATATCCTCTAGTACCTTCTCTTGCTTGGTAAGAGACGCAATCTTAACTTCCTTAGCCTTCTCTTTTGCCTGCAGATCGTCCCGAAGAGCATCCGCATCCGTGTACAGCGTCTTCACCTTCTCAAGCTGCTGCTCCGTCTCTACCTTCTTCTGGGCAACCGTCTCTTTATCTTTCTTATTCGACTCTAGTACAACTTTATCTTGATTCACAATAGCTTTCAAAGCTTCTATACGGTTCAAGAAATCAGAAAAACTTGTCGCGCTAAGCAGCACGTCCATATATGAAACAAAACCGTTCATATACATCAAGCGAACACGGGATTTCAGCATTTGATCGCGACTCTCAACGCGCGCAACCGCTTCATCCAATTGCTTAGCGTTGTCCTCTAATGTACCCGATACTTGGTCGATTTGCTCATTCAGATTCGCGAGCTTCTTACTAGCCTC
The DNA here is from genome assembly GCF_900103825.1 of Paenibacillus sp. yr247. Lineage (GTDB taxonomy): Bacteria > Bacillota > Bacilli > Paenibacillales > NBRC-103111 > Paenibacillus_E. Next base: position 25,866 of record NZ_FNIF01000030.1, on the reverse strand, counting down.
ATTGACCTGATCGAGAAGTGTTTTCATATCCTTCGTCGTCTGATCTTTCTCTGACTGAACCTTCGTTATTTGATTTTGGGCATCATTCGCTTTCTGCTGCGCCTGCGCCTTCTGCTTCTTAAGCTGAGTCAACTGCTGATCGATCTTATCCGTTGTCGAAGCGGCATAACCCGCATATGGAACCGCAAGCGAAGCCGCAATCCCCAAAGTCAACACCAAAGGTAGAATCTTCTTCTTCAAGCACATAGCCTCCCTATCATCAAAACCCTGGTACTCATTAAATCATTTTATTCTTTCGAATCTCTTAGTCTCTTATCTTTTAATCTATGAATCTTTGAAAATATTTAAACAAAAATAAAAGCTAAAAAGCCCGCTTTCAGAACCGAGAAGGTTGGATGAAAATGAGGGCAGGAGGAACGGAGCGTAGCAAGCTACATGAGTACCGCACTGCCCCATTTTCATTCAAGATTCGACGCCGAATAAACTTCAAGATCAACTTCGTTATGAGATAAACCTATATCGAAGTCATTCGAAGATGAGCGACCGCGTTTAGTAGTAGGTTTATTCGCCAATCAGAATCCCTCCTTTGCGCTTAGCGCTATTAGGATCTATCATTCTGATGTGGACAAAGCGGGCTTGTTTAGCCTCTTTTTAGACGCGGAGGAATTTGCGGACGGAGATTAGGGATCCCCAAATGCCGATTACCATTCCAATACCTAGCAGCAAAACCGTCATCGTAGGAGCAATTTTCCCGAAAGGTGTCAATTCAATCATAAGCAGATTCAAGTTCAATGAGCTTGTGTTGAGCAGCTTCCAGTATCCGCCTAAGATAAGCGCGGCGGGAATAACGGAGCCTATGAATCCAAGTAAAGCACCTTCTATAAAGAACGGCCAACGAATAAAAGAATTCGTCGCTCCCACCATTTTCATAATTGATATTTCTTTGCGTCTGGCTAAGATCGTAATTTTAATCGTATTTGCGATTAAGAAAACGGCGGTAAACGAAAGTAAAATAACGATACCAAAACCGACCCAACGAACAATTTGAGTCACCTTAAACAGCGCCTCAACGGTCCCTTTACCATAGTTCACTTTATAAATAGGCTTTGGATCTTTGCCCATGTTAAGGGCAGTAATTTGATCCGCAACGGCTGCTACGTTCCTTGGATCATCCACTTCAATCGTGAACGCATCGTTAAGCGGATTGTTTTCACCTTCAAACCCATCTAACAAGGCTTTGCCGCTCTCCCCAAGCTTTTGGCGCAAATAGACAAGTCCTTCTTCTTTCGACACGAACTTGATGGTTTTTACCTCGGGTATCGCTTGTATTTGAGACTTAAGGGTATTAATTTGCTCCTGCGAAGTGTTAACCTCCAGATACACATTAATCTCAACCTGTTTCTCAATCTGACCTGCAATATCATTCACATTCAGCGTAATAAGTACGAAAATACCCAGAATAAATAGCGAAATGGCAATCGAACTGATAGACGCAAACGTCATCCAGCCATTCCGAACGACATTCCTCGTACCTTCACGCAAATGCCGAGAGACTGTACTAATCTTCATAGCCGTATTCCCCCCGTACCTGGTCACGAGCAATAAGGCCATTCTCAATCGCAATGACTCGTTTACGCATCGTATTCACGATCTCTTTGTTATGCGTAGCCATGACGATGGTGGTACCGCGGAAATTAATTTCCTCCATCAATTTCATAATGCCCCAGGACGTCTCAGGGTCGAGATTTCCTGTCGGTTCATCGGCGATTATGACGGATGGGTTGTTAATTATTGCCCGGGCAATGGCCACCCGCTGCTGTTCTCCTCCAGAAAGCTGAGAGGGAAGCGAATTCGCTTTATCCTTCAACTTAACGAGCTCAAGCACTTCCATTGTGCGTTTCTTAATCAGTTTCTTAGGTGCCTCGATAACTTCCATGGCGAAAGCCACATTTTCAAAAATATTAAGCTTAGGTAACAATCGGTAGTCTTGGAAAATAACACCAATATTACGGCGTAAATAAGGAATCTTGCGTTGTTTTAGTATTTCTAAATTAAAGCCGTTCACGAAGATTTGACCCTTCGTCGGCCTCTCTTCTCTATACATCAACTTCATAAATGTAGATTTACCTGCGCCGGAAGGTCCAACAACATAGACAAACTCGTTGCGGTCCACTTTTACATTAACTCCTCGCAATGCATGAGTGCCGTTGGAGTACGTTTTCCATACGTCTTGCATTTCGATCACAATATCACATCCTAATATAGGGATCTTTGAGCTTGCTCTAAGTCTCTCCGCTTCGGGATCTTTGAGCGGAGCTCAAAGTCTCTCTGCTATATAGATAGCCTTTATCCATTCGACACAGAAGCAGAAATTCCTGCTAAAATCTTCTGAAATTCATGTTGAATACTGTCATTATAACATTATTTGTACACATTTGAGCCGAATGAGGTTTTAGTAATAAATTGACTGAATAAAAGATACATATGGTAGTACAGGCCCGTAACACATTCGTATGTAAAGGAGCCACTGTACATGCCACGCCAAATCAGAAAACTTATCTTCTATACATCTATTATCATCGGGTTGCTAAGCGCTTTTAGCATAGCTCTATATGCCTATGGTTCTCAGTCTACATTGCCTTCGAATTTCGCTGTTGCCGGTTGGCGGGTCGGAGGTATGCCCTATGACAAGTTTCAACAACAATACGAACAGCGTCTAAAGCTGCTCACTTCCTTTCCCGTTCAATTACAAACCTCCTATTCAGACATCCCCAATAGACAACTGGCACTAGGAGAACTAGGCGTCCAGTATCAAAAGGAAGCCCTAGAGCAATCACTTGGACAGCTTTTCGGAAGCTCTCTGATAGAGCGGATCAAAGCTCGCTGGACACTGCGTCATGCGAATATACCTCTTGAAGTCACCGTTAATCAAAAGCAACTGGGCACCAGAGTCAAAGAAGCTTGGAAAGATCTCTATAGCCAGCATCCCGTTGCCGCAAAACGAATCGTAACTACGCAAGATACACTTACTTACGAGCCTGAACGGAAAGTACTAAGAATTGATACTGCCCATTTGGTAGAACACTTGAAAGAAATTGCCCCCTCGATTTCCTATATTTATAATGCCGCCCCCATTCGGTTGACACTTCCTTTGTACGAGCAGAGTCCAGCAGTAACGATTGAAACCTTGAAGCGTCAGGGCATCGATCGCAAAATTTCGGAATTCACAACCTCTTTCCCTACATCAGGTGAAGGGCGAATTCATAATATACGCTCGACTGCAGCGTCTATTCAGGATTTACTAATGGCGCCGGGAGAGATCTTTGATTATAGCAAAATCATTGAACAAACCGAAGCCCAATTCGGCTACAAGGAAGCGCCGGTCATCCTAAACGGCAAGCTCGTACCGGGTATTGGAGGCGGCATCTGTCAAGTTTCGACAACACTTTATAATGCTGTCTTGCGGAGCGGTCTGGACATTGTAGAGCGGCGCAACCACTCACTTCCCGTTAGCTATGTCACGCTCGGGCAGGATGCCACTTTCGCTAGCGGTTTTATTAATTTTAAATTCCGCAATAGTACGGATGCGTATCTCTTAATACGAACCATAACAACGGATCAAGCCGTCACGGTGAAGCTTTTCGGCCAGATGTCGCCTTCTATCACCTATGACATCGACTCCAACATTGTAGAAACCATTCAACCCCCGATTAAATACTTACACAATGCGAGCCTGAGCCCAGGAGCTACGCGGCCTATCAGCATTGGCAAAGCCGGCTATAAGGTAGAGACGTATCGAATCAAAAGAGAAAATGGCACCATGGTTAGTAAAGAGTTGATCTCGAAAGATCAGTATTCACCAGTGCCTACACTCATCGCCTCCAACCGTGGTGACATCAAAACGGAGGAAGGCTCCCCCCCTGCGCCTGTTCAGCCTATTCTGGAAGACGGTGTGAAGGGACCGGCTTTCCGGTGATCTCCGAGGCCATTTGACCAGTAAACATAGGATTAATAAAGGAAGGTCATGTGACTGTAGTTACTAGGTCATTATGACTTTTTTTTATTATGATTAGACTATGAAATAGCAAATAAGGAGGCTAGACGATGAGCAAGCTCGATTATTTCAAAGAACTACACTATCGACTGCGTGGACTTCCCGAGAAGGAGCGCCAAAATATATTGTCTGTGTATGAAGAATTGTTTCAGAAAGCGATTGAAAATGGAAAGCATGAGGATGATGTGGCACAGTCGCTCGGCTATCCACGAGTACCGAACTGGGATGCGCAGAAGGTGACGTCAAGCACACAACAAGAGGCTGCGCGAAGCACATCTGGCGATTCCGTGGAGAAGACTTATTCGAGAGCAGAGCCCACTCCAACGCCTCCTCAAGCTCCCGAAACAGGAAGCTTTCCGCCCTACACACATCCACATAACGCTAATCCATATATGAATAACAACCCGTACCCGTATCCGGTGAAGCAGGAGTCGGGGATTAAGGCGATCATCGTAAGTATTGCGCTTGGATTTTTTAATCTCCTTTTCGTTATTGGTCCATGGTTTGGTATTTTCGCGACGTTAATAGCGCTATTTGTTTCCGGGTTTGCGCTTATTATCGCGCCAATTGCCGGTATGCTGGGCAGCTTCATAGGGACTGTTGGCAGTGATATGCGTTTCATTGGATTCGCCCTGCTGGCTTGCTTCGGCTTGGGCATTATATTGACGACGCTCAGCTCATGGTTGTTCAAAATATTTTTTAAACTCAGCTGGATGTACATTCAATTTAATGCCAAATTAATCAAGGGGGCTTAAGCCATGAAACGTGGAGTCAAATTTTTCTTGCTGTTCGGCTTTGCCTGCTTGGCAATTGGCCTCATTGGCGCAGCTGCTTCTTTCAAAACAATCGATTTTAACGAGGGCATTACCAGCATAGACATCGAGAAGAAAATTTCCGCAGCTAACATCGACACTCTGATCCTTCAGAATGATATCTCCGGGGTTACCTTTATCCCAAGTAATTCCGATGAAATTAAAGTGCATTTGGCAGGAATGATGGGAGAGGCTACCGCCAAAAACTGCACGGTTGAGGCGGCTACAGAAGGCATTAACGTCTGGAGAGTAGATGTATGTACGCAGAAAAAAGCACAAAATCATTTCAATTTCGATTTGACGGAATTGAAAAATCTCATCGGTAACCACGGCAACCATCTAAGAACGGAAGTGTCACTTCCGAACAAAATGTACAAATCTATTACGGTCTCTTCGGATACAGGAGGAATTCATTTCAAAGAAGTGAAAGCCGAGAAGTTAACCGCAAGATCAGATACTGGCGGTATTACCGTAGACCGTTACGAAGGGAAGCAGCTTAATCTTCAATCAGATACTGGGCGTATCGCAGTAGAGAACGGTCAAGGAAATGTCACATTGAAAACAGATACTGGCGGCATCACAGCTAATCTGCACGATATCGGTGACTCGGTTTCACTCGAAGCCGACACGGGTAGTATTCGTCTCCTACTCGATCCCGCTCCTACGGGTGCAAGCTTCGATTTGAGCTCTGATGTAGGCAGTGTCAATCTAGAAGTAACTGGTGTAATTGTACAGCGAAACGATCATCATTCTGCAAAGGGCTCCATCGGTGACGGCAGCAAAAAAGTGCATGTACGGACGGATACGGGGTATATTTCGGTAACTGGAAGATAAACAAAAAGCCTTCAAGCCCATCGATTTGGATGGAGTTGAAGGCTTTTTGCGTTGCCAGCTTATTTGCTTTTTTCCAAATAAGCGTGCAGCCACTCGTTAGACTGTTCAAGCACTTGCTCAGCACGGGCAATCGCTTCAGTCACTTGGTTGCTTGCCGTTCCACCGTAGACATTACGCGCGTTAACCACTTGCTCAGGCTGTAGAACCTTATAAATATCGGACTCGAAGAGATCGGAGAAGGTTTTAAATTCCTCGATACTCATATCAAGCAGGTACTTTTTGTTTTGGATGCAGTACAAGACTGTTTTACCGATCACTTCGTGCGCCTGACGGAAAGGCAGCCCTTTGTTCACTAGGTAATCTGCGATATCCGTTGCGTTCGAGAAATCTTGGTTCACCGCTTGTCTCATACGATCTGTGTTTACTTTCATCGTAGATACCATTGGGGCGAACAATTGAAGCGCGCCTTGCAGGGTACGAACCGTATCGAACATGCCTTCTTTGTCTTCCTGCATGTCTTTGTTGTAAGCCAGCGGCAGCGACTTAAGCACGGTCATCAGACCGAACAAGTTGCCGTAGACGCGGCCTGTTTTGCCGCGGACGAGCTCAGCCACGTCCGGGTTCTTCTTCTGCGGCATGATCGAGCTGCCGGTGCAGAAAGCATCATCGAGTTCGATGAACGCGAACTCGGTCGAGGACCAGAGCACCATTTCCTCGCTGAAGCGAGAAAGGTGCATCATGATCATAGACGCGTTAGAGAGGAACTCCAGAATGAAATCGCGGTCGCTGACCGCATCCAGGGAGTTCTCGTACACGCGTCCGAACCCAAGCTGCGCCGCCACGAAATGGCGGTCGATCGGGAACGTCGTGCCGGCCAGCGCGCCAGCGCCGAGCGGAAGCATGTCCACACGCTTGTAACTGTCCTGCAAGCGCTCAAGGTCACGCTGGAACATGCTGACATAAGCCATCATGTGATGCGCGAACAGAATCGGCTGCGCACGCTGCAGATGTGTATACCCCGGGATAATCGTATCCAGATTTTCCTTCGCTTTCTCAAGCAAAGCCTCCTGAAGCTTGATCAGGAGCCCCACGAACTCGACGACCCGCTTGCGCAGGTAAAGATGCATGTCCGTCGCAACCTGATCATTACGGCTGCGGCCGGTGTGCAGCTTGCCGCCGACAGGGCCGATTAAGTCGATCAATGTTTTCTCGATATTCATGTGAATATCTTCATTTTGGATCGTGTATTCCAGCTCACCACGGCGAATCATGCCTTGCACAGCAAGCAGTCCATCCTTGATTTTCTCGACATCCTCCGCAGGCAGAATGCCGCACTTTCCGAGCATTGTCACATGAGCCAAGCTTCCTTCAATATCTTCCTCCGCAAGCTCTTTATCAAATGTAATCGATGCGGTATATTCTTCGACCAACTGGTCGGTTTTCTTCGTAAATCGTCCACCCCAAAGCTTAGACACGGCGCACTACCCCTCTCATGTTTACAGCCCAAAGGCTTTCCACGGAGGGAAAGCCCGGTTCACAGCCTATTATGGAATTACTTCTTTGCGTTTTGTTCCACGCCGGAAGACACTTTTAGACGAAGCGCGTTCAAGCGGATGAATCCAGTTGCATCCCCTTGGTCGTAAGCTTTCGTCGGATCTGCTTCCATCGTAGCGATATCCGGATTATACAAGGATACTGGACTTTTCACACCAGCACCCATCACGTTGCCTTTGTACAATTTCAAGCGCACTGTACCTGTTACATTCTTTTGGCTTTCTCCCACAAGCGCTTGAATCGCCAAACGCTCAGGTGCGAACCAGAAGCCGTTATATACAAGTGTCGCGTATTTTGTAATGAGGGAATCACGAAGGTGCATCACATCGCGGTCCATCGTGAGGGATTCCATTTTACGGTGAGCGGTGAAGAGGATCGTTCCGCCAGGTGTTTCGTACACGCCGCGGCTCTTCATGCCGACGAAGCGGTTCTCGACCATGTCCACGCGGCCAATACCGTGCTTGCCGCCGATTTCATTCAAGGTTTCCATAACCTGCAGAGGGGACAGCTTCTGACCATTTATGGCAACACAGTCGCCTTTTTCAAACTCAAGCTCGATGTATTCCGCTTGATCCGGAGCATCTTCCGGAGCTACGCTCAATACGTACATGCCTTTGTTCTCGTCTGCTGCAGCGTCGAACCAAGGATCTTCCAGCATGCCGCTCTCGAAGGAAATGTGCAGCAGATTGCGGTCCGTCGAATACGGCTTCGCTGCCGATGCTGTAACCGGAATGCCGTGTTTCTCGGCATATGCGATCATTTCTGCGCGACCCGGGAACTGCTCGCGGAATTCTTCTAGACGCCAAGGCGCGATCACGGACAGCTCAGGCGCGAGCGCCGCTGCTGTTAGTTCGAAGCGCACTTGGTCATTTCCTTTGCCGGTTGCGCCGTGCGCAATCGCTGTTGCGCCTTCCGCGCGAGCGATTTCGACCATGCGCTTCGCGATGAGCGGGCGCGCAATGCTCGTTCCGAGCAGGTATTGCCCTTCATACAGAGCACCCGCTTGGAACATCGGGTTAATGAAATCCTTCGCGAACTCTTCGCGCAGGTCGTCGATGTAGATCTTGGATGCGCCGGTTTGGAGCGCTTTTTCCTCCAGACCGTCCAGCTCTTCCTTTTGCCCGATATCCGCTGTGAAAGCAATAATTTCGGCGTCGTAGGTCTCCTTGAGCCATTTCAAAATAACCGATGTATCCAATCCGCCGGAATAAGCGAGTACGATTTTTTCCTTAGCCATGATTACTAATCTCTCCGTTTCTATATCTGCTAATTTATATCATTGTCGCGGCCATGATAGCCTTTTGCGCATGAAGACGATTCTCTGCTTGGTCGAAAATGATGGAATGTGCGCCGTCGATGACGCCCTCGCTCACTTCTTCCCCGCGGTGTGCAGGCAAGCAGTGCATGAACAAGTAATCTGATTTGGCGTACTTCACAAGTTCCTCGTTGATTTGAAAGTTCTTGAAAGCAATCTCCCGCTCCTGCTGCTCCGCCTCAAAGCCCATGCTTGCCCATACGTCCGTGTAAACGATGTCCGCATTTTCAATCGCTTCGCGTGGATCGCGAGTCAGAAGAATGCTGCCGCCTGATTGTGCAGCATTTTCCTTGGAAGTCTGAATGGCTTCCTTATCTGGATCATAACCTTCTGGCGATGCAATCGCGAAGTTCATACCCAATTTGCTCGCACCCATCATAAGGGAATGCACCATATTGTTGCCATCCCCGATATAAGCCACTTTGATCCCTTTCAAACGTCCTTTTTTCTCAAGAACCGTCAGATAATCAGCCATAACCTGACAAGGGTGTGCATAATCCGTTAGTCCGTTAATAACCGGAACCGTTGATCCGCGTGCAAGGTCAATCACTTTGCGGTGTTCGTACGTACGAATCATAATGCCGTCAAGGTAACGGGACAGTGTTTGTGCAGTATCCCAAACCGTTTCCCCGCGTCCAAGCTGAAGGTCATTTTTGCTCAAGAAGAGCGCCTGACCTCCTAGCTGGTACATTCCGACTTCAAAAGAGACACGCGTACGCGTCGAGGATTTCTCGAAAATCATCCCAAGCGTCTTACCAGCGAGCACAGCATGAGGCTCTCTGGCTTTCTGCTTACGCTTAAGCTCAATCCCATAGTGAATCAAATATTCGATTTCTTCCGATGTATAATCAACCAAAGCAAGAAAATCCTTGCCCTTCAACTGGGCAGCCAGTTCTTCCTGTACAGCCATATTCATTTTATCCAACCTCTCTAAACGGAACTTTTATTAGACGCTGCTGATGGTTGATGCCTTCTGCGAGAGGACACTGCACACCACGTCTAGGGCTTGATCTAAATCTTCTTGCGGTATGGTCAAGGCGGGCACCAGACGAATAACGTTCGGCCCTGCCGGAATCACGAGTACACCTTGCTTATGAATTTCACTAATGATTTCACCTGCTGGCTGTGTGCATTCGATCCCGATGAGGAGACCAATGCCGCGAATATTGCTGATAAGCGGGTTGCCTGCAAGCTTGCTTTCCAGCTTCTTCACTGTGTATGCGCCTAATTCCGCAGCGCGCTCTGGCAGTTTATTTGTGATAATCGTATCCACTGCCGCATAACCTGCAGCCGTAGCTATCGGCGTTCCACCAAAGGTTGAACCATGACTTCCAGCACTGAATGCTTCAGCCAAGAACGCTTTGCCTAACATAGCACCGATCGGAAACCCTCCACCAAGACCTTTGGCCAAAGTGAAAATATCCGGCTCTACTCCATAATGCTCATAGGCAAAAAGCTTACCCGTACGTCCCATGCCCGTCTGGATTTCATCCACAATCAAAAGCAGGTTCTCTTGCTTGCACAGCTCTGCAATTTGTTTCACGAACTCCGGATCAGCCGGCAGTACGCCGCCTTCCCCTTGCACCATTTCCAGCATGATGGCACAGGTGTGCTCATTTACGAGACTGCGGACAGCCTCGAAATTGTTATAAGGCGCATAGACGAAGCCGCCAGGAAGCGGATGGAAGCCTTCCTTCACTTTATCCTGCCCTGTAGCTGTCAATGTCGCCAGCGTACGTCCGTGGAACGACATGTTGAACGTAATAATCTCGTACCGACCATTGTTCAAAACCTTCTGGTTATAGCGACGTGCCAGCTTAATTGCAGCCTCATTCGCTTCCGCACCTGTGGAACAGAAGAATACCGCGTCTGCACAGCTATTATCTGTGAGTAGGGTTGCCAGTTTCTCCTGATTCGGAATATGGAAAAGATTGCTTACATGCCATACTTGATCGAGCTGTTCAATCAACTTCTCCTTCACCGCTTGAGGCGCGTGCCCGAGGTTCGTTACCGCGATCCCGCTCATCAAGTCGATGTATTCCTTGCCTGTATCATCCCAAAGTCGGCTGCCCTCACCCTTCACTAGTGTGATTGGATATCTTGCATAGGTTGGAAATAACGAGCTTTTTCCTGTTTCAGTCATGTACATTCCCTCCTTAAAGTTTGTTGTTCAACCCATAAGTTCAAACTTGTGCCAAGCTAAATAAAGACATATCGCTGCAGCTAAAAATGAGTGCAATAAGAATTTTTACCACATTTTAACGAACAATCCGTGTGCCAATATCCGTGCCCTTCAGCACTTTGCTCAGCACATTCGGCTCAGAGCCGTTAACGATGACAACTTCTTGGACCCTGCCTTGTATGCAAGCAATCGCTGCTCGAACCTTCGGAATCATACCCCCGTAAATGTCTCCGCTCGCGATCATCTCTTCAATCTCTGCCACGCTGACAACAGGAAGCACCCGCTTCTCGCCATCCACTGTTTTCATAATACCGGGAACATCCGTGACCACAACCATCTGTTCCACACCAAGGTGAGAGGCAACGGCTCCTGCTGCTGTATCCGCATTAATGTTGTAACGCTGGCCGCCGTCGGCGCCAAGTCCAACGGGTGCGATCACTGGGATGTAGCCCATGCTTACGATGCCTTGAATCAGCTCAGCGTTCACTTTCGTAACATCACCAACAAGGCCAACCTCATGGCTATTCGCCACTGGCTTCGCTTCAATCAAATGTCCATCTACACCGGACAATCCAAGCGCTGCTGCGCCTGTTAACTGAATCCGGCGTACGATCTCTTTGTTGATCTGGCCGGAAAGCACCATTTCCACAACGTCGAGCACCGCTTCATTCGTCACACGCAGGCCGTTTACGAAACAGGACTCAATCCCGAGCTTTCCAAGCGTCTCCGAAATGGCAGGACCTCCGCCGTGCACGATGACAGTTACAATACCCTCATCCTGAAGCTGACGCATATCTTCAAAGAAACTAATCGGTAACGCCGCCAGCGTGCTTCCGCCGCATTTCATCACAAAGCATTTGTTCTTCACTGCTTCTGTTCCCCTTTGCGTCCTTATGTGCTAGCTAAAACAAACCTAAGTCCGATAAGCCGCATTGATCCGCACATAGTCATATGTTAAATCGCAGCCCCAGCCCGTTGCCTGGCCAGCGCCCATATGTAAATTCACATGAATTTGAATCGTGTCTGTTTTCAAATACGCAAGCGCCGCTTCCTCGTCGAACTTCACCGGACGCGACTGCTCTAACACTGCGATATCGCCTAAACGAATATCGACGGTGTTCACATTCACCGGCTGCCCTGAGTAACCGACAGCCGCGATGATCCGACCCCAGTTCGCATCTGCGCCGTATACGGCGGACTTGACCAGGCTAGAGCCAATGATCGACTTCACGATCTTGCGAGCCGCTTCATCGCTTTCCGCGCCGATCACCGTCGTCTCGATCAGCTTCGTCGCGCCCTCGCCGTCGCGCGCAATCGCCTTGGCGAGGTACTCGCCAACGTACTGGAACCCTGCCGCGAACGCTTCCCAATCCGGATGCTCCGGATTCAAAGCTTCGCCGCCGGCCAGCCCGCTTGCCATCACCACGACCATGTCGTTGGTGCTCGTATCCCCGTCAACAGTGATCATGTTGAACGTATTATCCGTGATCCTGCTCAGCAGCTGCTGCAGGTGTTCGCTCTCAATCGGAGCATCGGTTGTCATGAAACCGAGCATCGTCGCCATGTTCGGGTGAATCATCCCCGAACCCTTCGCTGCCCCGGCAATGTGAACCTCCTTGCCGCCAACCACAAGACGGACACACGTCATTTTCTGCATGAGATCCGTTGTCAGGATCGCCTGGCAGAAATCGTCTCCGCCGTCTGCTTTCACTCTGAGCGGCAGCTGCTCGATGCCTCTCAAAACCTTACCCATCGGCAGAAGCTCGCCGATGACGCCCGTGCTCGTAACGCCGACGTGATGCTCCGCCACGCCTAACGCCTTCGCACTTGCAGCACGCATCGCGCGCGCGTCGTCCTCGCCCTGCTGGCCGGTACACGCGTTCGCGTTGCCGCTGTTGACGATCATCGCCTGCAGCTTGCCGCCTTGAGCGATGCTTTCCTGCGTCACGCGCAGCGGTGCCGCTTGGAACGCGTTCAGCGTGTACACACCCGCCGCTGCCGCAGGTACATCACAGACGATTGCGCCTAGATCGTAGCGCTCCGTCTTCTTTAATCCACAGTGCAGACCGCCTGCACGAAAGCCTTTCGGCGTCGTTACTGTGCCCTCTGGCACGACAGTAAAACTCACTTGATCCAGCATGTTCGACCTTCACCTGTCCTCATCTTCTCGTTATGGATACACGGGTGCGAACAACAGCCCTGTCGTTTCGTCCCAGCCTAGCATGATATTCAAATTCTGAATGGCCTGACCAGCAGCGCCTTTAACCACATTATCAATAACGGAAACGATAGTTACACGCCCTGTCCGCTCATCCACCGCAAAGCCGATATCGCAGTAATTGGAGCCGTATACTTCCTTCGTCGAAGGGAGCTTCCCATTTTGACGAATCCGTACAAACTTACGCCCTTCATAAAACTGACGGTACAACTCAATGAAATCCGCTTCGGTGTGCTCACCATTCACAGTTGCATACATCGTGGACATAATACCGCGCGTCATCGGCACGAGGTGTGTCGTGAACGTTGTCACAACTGGCTTACCCGCAATGCGGCTGAGCGCCTGCTCTATTTCCGGAATATGTTGATGCTTATTCACTTTATATGCCGTAAGATTTTCATTCACTTCCGCGTAGTGCACACCTAGATTGACGCTGCGTCCTGCTCCGGATACACCCGATTTGGCATCAATAATAATCGTCGATGGATCAATCCAGCCTGCTTGAACGGCAGGTATTAGACCGAGCAGCGTAGCAGTCGGATAACAGCCTGGATTAGCGATTAAATCGCTGCCCTTCACTTCGTCGCCGAATACTTCGGACAAACCATAAATCGATTGCGCCAATGCTTCCTCAGAAGCTGCCGGCTTTTTATACCATTTTTCATAGTCCGCACCCGATTTAAGCCTTAGATCCCCAGAAATATCAATGACCTTCAGCCCAGCTGCCAATAGCTTCGGTGAAAGTTCTGCACTCACACCGGCAGGTGTCGCTAAGAATACCACGTCTGCTTTGCTTGCGATCAATTCAACATCAAGTACATCCAGAATATCCACAACCACTTCCTGCAAATGTGGAAAATGCTCCGCAAGCGGCGCTCCCGCATTAGAAGTAGAGATCACCGAAGTGATTTGAACCAACGGATGCGCCTGCAATAGACGAATCAACTCCGCACCACCATAACCCGTGGCCCCAATAATAGCCGCTCTAACGCCATGACTCATTTGAATTTCCCCCAGACGTCCTCAAAATATATGTATTATTATACAGTCGTATACATAATAATTCAATGAATTTTTTTATGCACTTTTTCATGGTAAAATTGCATACCAGCACGGCGTTTCAAGGATTTTTCATGTAGAGAAAGACGGGCCTTTTCTCCTATATGTCCATGTCATTTGACCAGAAGTATACATAATATGCATCGAATAATCGTTACATGTGCATAAAAAAAAACCATTTTATTCGAATACCCTTCTGAGCAAATATCACTAATCTATTATCCCAAACTGCACGTCATACAAGCAAATTTTGTATCTCTGTTCCTGCCCATTTTTGACGAATGTGGGTAAGCAGTTAGCTTATCCACAACTTATCCACAATTTGCCCACAACGGTCTCAGGCATTTACCAGGTTACAAACAAAAAGACGCACCTGAGTGCGCCAATCTTTTCTACTTTTTACAAACACAATTCTGCTTCGTCACAGTCTTTCTCTATGCATGTTTCTTAAAGCCTTCTCCTAATACCTCATTCGTTTCGCTCAAAATAACAAAAGCCTGCGGGTCTACAGACTGCACTAAAGCTTTCAATCGACTAACTTCATTCTGTTTCACAACGACCATCATGACCGTTCTCGACTCCCCTGTATATCCTCCGGACCCATTAAGCTCCGTAAGTCCACGATCCAAATCATATAAAATCGCTTTACGAATCGCATCCTGATGATCGGAAATGATGAAGGCCACTTTAGCATAGTTGAAGCCGAGCTGAACGACATCTATCGTTTTCGTGGTGACAAATAACCCGATCAGCCCGTACAGCGCATTCTCTGGTGTGAACACCAGCGCTGAGCTTACGATCACCAAACCATCAAAAACCGCAACCGAGAAGCCTAAACTTAAGCCTGTGTATTTATGTAACATTTGCGCGGCCAATCCAAGTCCGCCTGTCGAGCCGCGTCCTCGGAAGACGATGCCAAGTCCAAGCCCAACGCCTATGCCGCCATACACAGATGCAAGCAAGGGATTTTGAGTAGGAATACCTAAATGGCTTGTTAGGAGTACACACAGTGGAAATACGACCGATCCGACCGCGGCCTTTACCCCGAATTGTCCACCTAGCAGCCATAGGGCTAAAAGGAAAATCGGAATGTTCAGGGCCCACTGTGTGATCGCTGGACTCAGACCCGTCAAATGCTGTACGATCGTGGAAATACCTGAAACCCCACCCGTGGCTATTTGATTCGGGTTCAAAAAACAATTAAAACTAGCCGCCATAATCAGCGAACCGATCAGCATCAAAATATATTCAAATACGGTATGTGCAGGACTTCCTATCCGTATACGCGGTTCTCTTCTGGGCACGAAAGAAAGACCCTCCTCTCACAAAAAATCCTACACCTTGTAGGTGTAGGATGAACGTCAATTGCTCCATGTATGCGTGTCTATTCCGGCTTACGAATCTGATGACGTAGATAAGCATCAATGAACGTATCGAGATCTCCGTCCATTACCGCACCTACATTACCTGTCTCCGCTAAAGTTCTGTGATCTTTAACCATGCTGTAGGGATGAAACACATAAGAACGAATCTGGCTGCCCCAGGCAATGTCAGACTGCTCGCCGCGAATCTCTGCGAGATGCTTCAGCTGCTCTTCGATCTTCCGCTCGTAGAGCTTGGATCGGAGCATCTTCATCGCTTTCTCGCGGTTCTTAATCTGCGAGCGTTCTTGCTGACAGCTCACCACGACACCCGTTGGTATGTGCGTAATCCGCACAGCCGAATCCGTGGTGTTGATGTGTTGACCGCCGGCGCCGCTCGCGCGGTACGTGTCGATTTTGAGATCCTCGGAGCGAATCTCTCCCACGTCCGTATCATCCTCGATCTCCGGCATGATGTCGCACGACACGAAAGACGTGTGACGTCTGCCCGAGGCGTCGAACGGCGAGATGCGCACGAGTCGATGTACGCCCTTCTCCGCCTTCAAGTAGCCGTAGGCGTTGAAGCCAGAAATCAGCAGCGTGACACTCTTCACGCCGGCTTCGTCGCCGGGCAAATAGTCGAGAACCTCGACTTTGTAGCCGTGCTTCTCCGCCCAGCGGCGGTACATGCGCAGCAGCATCTCCGCCCAGTCCTGCGACTCGGTGCCGCCCGCTCCGGGATGCAGCTCCAAGATCGCATTCAGCCGGTCATACGGCTGATTGAGCAGTAAGCCAAGCTCGAAGGATTCGAGCTTCTTCTTTAATGCAGCAATGCCGGATTCAATATCGGCCGCTAAGCTGGCGTCGCTTTCCTCTTCCTCGAGCTCGACCATGACCTGCAGGTCGTCAAACTCGTTCGAAAAGCCTTGGAACTGATCCACGACACTCTTGATAGCGTTGAGATCCGCGATAGTCTTCTGGGCACGATCATTATCGTCCCAGAAGTCAGGCGCCCCCATTTTTTCCTCAAAATCTCCGATTGCTTCAAGCTTATGATCTAAGTCAAAGAGACCCCCGTAATTCGGTTAGTCGCTTTGCTGTTTCTCTTAAGTCCTGTTTTACTTCTGGTTCCAGCATGTCTTACACCTCTTTTATTCTCTTGTGCCTAGGCTTCCGGATAACAGTTAGCAAGCTATACAGCTTAGCTGCCTTGCCCGTGGCACTGTTTGAACTTCTTCCCGCTGCCGCATGGACATGGGTCGTTGCGTCCAATACGCTGCTCATCGCCGCGCACGAGCGGTTTATTCCCGCCAGCTTCGTTCTTCGTATCAACCGCTTGACCCTCAGCTACTGCTTGACGCTCCAGGTTGCTTTGAACGTTGGCTTTCATGATATACATCGCGACTTCTTCGCGAATACTATCAATCATCTCTTGGAACATCTCAAAGCCTTCAAATTGGTATTCACGAAGTGGATCCGTGCCACCGTAAGCACGAAGGTGGATACCTTGGCGCAGCTGGTCCATCGCATCGATGTGATCCATCCATTTGCTGTCTACCGCACGAAGAGCAACAACTTTCTCGAATTCGCGCATGAATTCTGCGCCAATCTCTTCCTCACGCTCATCATAACGCTTGCTTACGAGAGCTTGAATGAATTCAATAATCTCTGCTTGTTCTTTGCCCCAGATGTCTTGATCCGTAATTTGAGTCTCTTCATTCAACAGGTTGTTGTTTACGAAATTAGCTACTTCATGAAGCTCCCACTCCTCCGGAATTTGTTCTTCCGGACAATGTGCCTTCACCACACGCTCAATAACGGAGGTAATCATACCTTCGATCACTTCACGAATGTTATCGGACTCCAGCAGCTCACGACGTTGTTTATAAATAATTCCACGCTGTTGGTTCATGACATCATCATACTGAAGAACGACTTTACGCACGTCGAAGTTATTACCCTCTACGCGTTTTTGGGCCGACTCAACCGCTCGCGAAATCAATTTGCTCTCGATTGGTTGATCTTCTTCCATCCCGAGGCGGTCCATCATCGCCATGATATTTTCCGCACCGAAACGTTTCATCAATTCATCTTCGAGTGAGAGATAGAACTGCGAAGAACCAGGGTCACCTTGACGTCCTGCGCGTCCACGCAGCTGATTATCGATCCGTCTGCTTTCATGACGTTCTGTACCTATAATATGCAGTCCGCCTGCTTCATGTACGCCTTCACCGAGCACAATGTCCGTACCGCGACCTGCCATATTCGTTGCAATCGTCACAGAGCCCGGTTGACCCGCGCGTGCTACGATTTCGGCTTCTTCCGCATGATACTTCGCATTGAGTACTTTGTGCTGAACACCTTTCTTTTTGAGCATCTCCGATAGTCGTTCAGAGTTCTCAATAGACACTGTACCTACTAGCACAGGTTGGTTCAGCTTATGACGCTCAACGATTTGCTCTACAACTGCTCTGAACTTACCGTTCTCTGACTTATACACCACATCCGGCATATCCTTACGAATCATCGGACGGTTCGTCGGAACAATGATAACTTCAAGACCATAAATTTTCTTGAGCTCTTCCTCTTCCGTCTTCGCTGTTCCTGTCATACCCGCCAGTTTGCGGTACATCCGGAAATAGTTCTGGAATGTAATCGTCGCCAGCGTCATGCTCTCATTTTGAACTTGCAGCTGCTCTTTGGCCTCAATGGCTTGGTGCAGCCCATCACTATAGCGACGGCCTGTCATAATACGGCCCGTAAATTCATCAACAATCATGACTTCATCATCTTGTACAACGTAATCCACATCGCGTTTCATGATGAAACGAGCTTTAAGCGCTTGTGTCACGTGATGGTTAATACTCACATTCTGATGATCGAATAAGTTCTCAATACCGAATGCACGCTCTGCCTTAGCCACACCTTCTTCAGTGAGAGCTACGGAACGCACTTTAATATCAATCGTATAGTCTTCTTCTTCTTTCAACTTTGCCACAAAACGGTCAGCTGCGTAGTACAGGTCCGTAGACTTGGCAGCTTGTCCCGAAATAATTAACGGCGTTCTCGCCTCATCCACCAAAATGGAGTCAACTTCATCAATGACCGCAAAATACAGCGGACGCTGAACCATCTGCTCTTTGTAGAGCACCATGTTATCACGCAGATAGTCGAAACCATATTCATTATTCGTTCCATACGTTATATCGCAAGCGTAAGCCGCTTGTTTTTCCTCATGAGACAAGTCATTCAGATTAACCCCAACCGTCAAGCCGAGGAATTCATAGATCTGACCCATTTCGGCGCTATCACGCTGTGCCAAATAGTCATTGACCGTAACCACGTGTACACCCTTGCCAAGCAAGGCATTCAAATATACAGGAAGTGTTCCAACGAGCGTTTTCCCTTCCCCTGTTCTCATCTCAGCGATACGGCCTTCGTGCAGCACCATACCCCCAATAAGTTGAACATCATAATGGCGTTTACCCAACACACGTGTAGCTGCTTCTCTAACGACAGCAAAAGCTTCAGGCAGTAAATCATCCAGTTCCTCGCCTTTTTCTAAGCGGTTTCTGAACTCAACCGTCTTGCCTTTTAACTCTTCATCGGATAGCGGCTTAATGCCCGCTTCAAGCTCGTTAATGTAATCAACGGCCTTCAGCATCCGTTTAATTTCCCGTTCATTGGAATCACCAAAAATTTTCTTCACTAGTCCTAACATCGGTGAACCCCTTTCCATTGCATTCGTATCCTTAAATTGTACCACTTTTGACGGCCCTGCCGCAACAAACGCTCTTTTTTACATGCTAATAAATTGTAAACACCTTTAAAAAAGGATCACATTTTTACTTATTTCTTTAGTATTTGTATGGATGTCCCGATTGCATGCATGAGAAAAAGCTTAATTCGAAAGAATCGAATCAAGCTCATTTTTTTCATTATAGGGATGTCTAAGTTGGCTCCATTATTTTCTAAATAGCCGGTTCGATTAGACCATACTTGCCGTCGTTACGTTTGTAGACTACGTTTACTGTATCGGTTTCCATATTTGAGAAAACAAAGAAACTATGGCCGACCAAATTCATCTGCAGAATCGCCTCTTCCACATCCATCGGCTTCAAATCGAAGCGTTTGTTGCGGACTAGTTCGAAGTCTTCTTCCTCATCCAAATAAGTGACAGGTGACGTTTCAACCTTAAATAAATCACGCTTGCCGCCATCTTGGCGAATTTTTCGATTCGTCCTCGTTTTGTGCTTACGAATCTGGCGTTCCAACTTGTCCACGACCAAATCAATTGATGCGTACATATCCGTGTTGCGTTCTTCGGCTCGCAGCAGCACGCCTGTTAGGGGAATGCCTACCTCAATGGTTTGCAAACCTTTAATCACACTTAGCTTTACTTGTACATCAGATGTAAGGGGAGCTTCAAAATACCTTTCTAGTCTGTTCAATTTCTTGTCGACATAGTCCCTGAGGGCTTCAGTTACTTCAAGGTGTTCTCCGCGAATGCTAATCATCATAGTTAAACATCTCCCTTCCTGCTTACATTATACTACATTCCACCCCGTCTTCATAATTCCTTTAAATTCAAGTGCTTACTATTATGCAAAAAAGCACCCCAGGACGATTCCCAGGGTGCTAGTTCGTAGGTGTATTCAAGCGGCACTGGCCGTGCCGGATGGTTATAGTCTGCTTACGTTAGCTGCTTGTGGTCCGCGCGCGCCTTCCACAATGTCAAACTCGACAGCTTGACCTTCGTCCAACGTTTTGAATCCCTCTGATTGAATCGCTGAGAAATGCACGAATACATCCCCACCATCTTCACGCTCAATGAAACCATAACCTTTTTCTGCGTTAAACCATTTCACTTTACCTTGCATAACGTACACATTCCCTTCGTTTTAAAAAATGTAAGCCCTTACTTTTTGACTATATCACCAGCTAGCTTGACCTGTCAATTTCTAACTTACCATTAGATGAAATATTTTGAAAATTCACGTATATACAAGCCGTGGATAACTGCGAAATTTGTAAAATCTTGTCGTATCAAACTTCTTTACAACTTATTCACAAAGTTATGCACAGAGTTGTGCACATTATCCACAGGTTGGATTTGCAACTCTGTTTTGTAAATGACCTCAATTAACTCTATGAGCAGGACACAGATTCTTTAAAAGATGTATTAAATGGTATTATATTAAGCTATCATGTTGACTATCATGTTTGCCGATATTATATAAATACTTGTAGTATAGGAATTGTCCATCACAACGTAAGAGAAACGGCATACTAAAGGAGAATACGATGACAGATTGGGTTTCCTTGTTTAAAGAGGCTGAAGGATTACTAAGAACTAGAGATGAGCAAGCATTGATCATATATCTGGAAATTATAGATAATAATCAGCAACTCTCAGCAATATCTTGCTATCGGATAGGAGAGATATATAACCGACTTCGAGACCCTATCTCTTCCTTTCAATACTTTCGAACAGCTTTTGAAAACAATCCTCGGCTAAGTCAAATACTTGTAAAAGAAGATCATCCTGTTTACACATACAACTACACAGAACCACAAGAAAATCATATTGAAAATTGTCCTCTGTGTGGAGAAAAAGGCCATCCATACGCCACTTACAATACTACGACTTCAATTGATTTTATCCCAGGTTTTCACCCTATCCGTCTCTGGATGTGCTGTGATTCATGTCATCACCTATTCGCATTTAACTATCCAGTAAACTTAGGCGAACTACTCACCAATAGTGCTTTTGAATTCAACTTAAGTCCAAAAACAACATTCTTCCCAACCATCAGTCGAATGATAGGGCAGCTCACCTTTATAGCTCCTGGAGACCGTTTACTTGAGGTTGGTGTAGGTGCAGGTGAATTGTCAGCGGTCGCAAAGGAATTCTTGTTCAACGTTACAGGATTAGATATACGACCTCCTTATGCAAAAGCAGTTTCCAATATGCTTGATATTCCAGTCTACACGGTAGATTTCCTTGAATTCGAAACCGCGGAAAGATTCGACGTGTTAATTATGGGCGATGTCATAGAGCACATGTTTGATCCTATTCGAGCTTTACGTAAAGCACATTCGCTTCTTAATGACAAAGGTGTCCTTTGGATTTCCACACCCAATTTCGAAAGTGCGTTCTCCATGGTAAAAAAAGATACTGACCCTATGTGGAGAATTGTTGAACATATAAATTACTTTTCCTTCCGTTCTCTCAAAAAATGGTTGGATATTTTGGGCTTCGAGGTAGTGGATTACAATGTTTCGGGCCACTATAACGGGTCTATGGAGGTAACCGCTATTAAAAAATAAACAAACAGTTCATTATTCTTAATTAAACCGATTTAAACTAATATTTGCTTTAAAATACCTGACTATTCTTCAACTCCTTGGAGGAAATCAATGAAACCCCTTCTTTCTCTTTGCATGATCGTTAAAAATGAAGAAAAAGTACTTGAACGATGCCTTCTAAGCGTCAAAACCCTTGTCGACGAAATTATTATTGTTGACACGGGGTCGACAGATCAAACCAAAGCGATTGCAGCTCGTCATACGGACAAAATATATGATTTTTCATGGATGAACGATTTCTCAGCTGCACGTAACGAATCGATTCGCCATGCCTCGGGACGTTGGATATTAATTCTCGATGCAGATGAGTATATTCAGCCCGCTGATCATGATAAACTTAGAAAATATTTGCTGGAATATAAGAGTGATAGGCCTTGCGGTTTTGTGCTGAACATCATGAATTTTGGCGGTAGCGGAAACGACGAAGCAAATGTAACCGAATCAATGGGAGCGCGCTTGTTCCTCAATGGTAAATCCATTCGATATAGCGAACCTATTCACGAACAATTAACGTCCGACTTTGGTACACCTTCTTTCACACCTTATCCGTTCGTGATTTTCCATACTGGCTACACGGTACAGGTCGTTCAGGAAAAAAACAAATCGGAGCGCAATTTGTCGATCTTGGAGAAAATGAACGTAGGTGAAAAGCGTTACAATCCTTACTTTTGTTTCGTACTTGGTAATGAATATGTAGGTGTCAACCGTGAGGATGAAGCACTGAAGGTTTACCGAAGGTCCTTGGAACGAAGCAGCCCGTCGGATACGTGGTATTTTTATCTGCTCGAAAGTCTTGCCTTACTTGAAATGAAGAAGGGTAATTATTCGAACGCACATGTAAATATTCGAAATGGTATTAAACTACTACCTGACCGGACAGATTTCCTATGTATGGAAGGTATACTATTGGAAACTCTCGGGCTCTGGAACGCCGCTGAGAATGTATTTCAACAATGTATTCAAATTGCAGAGGAAGCTGAAAAGAAAGGTTCGCCTTATTGGGTTATAAAACCATTATATGGAAAAATTGTCCCCCATCAATCCATTGCTGAGATAAAGCGTAGAAAAGGCGATATTACGGGCGCAATTCATCACTGGGTGAAAACACTGCAAGTTCAACCCAAAAATTACACTGTACTTCAGCTATTAATGGATGCTCTTCTTCAATCTGAATCGTATGATCAAGTAGCAAGTATTATCGAACAACTTTATCCTCTTCACCAACCTATGAATAAAATGTTATTACATAAAATGGCCCTAAAAATCGGGAGTATTGAACTTGCTTCTAAGTATGCTGCTGAAGTGCAGCAGCTCGACCTCCGTCTGGATGATGCTGATACCGTGCGGCAAAATTTGCTGCTTCGAAATTGGTCTAGGTCGACTTCTTCTTCTCTTCAACCGGCTTCGTTAGAAGATTCGCTTGCTATGGCCGCTGCCATTGTTCATCAAGAAATCTCAATTGCTGATTCTGCCACGGGAGACACCGCTGCTTGCGCCGCCCTCGTGCAGGGAGCCTTGTTAGCCATCAATAATAAAACTTGGAACAACGAAGTCCTAACGAACCAAGAGAATAAGTTAACGCAAACATTGCAACTGCTTTGGCGTTACGGATATACAGAGATCTATTTGTCCCTTATGCAAAATATGGCAAGTGAAATCGTTCTGAATAATATGGCTGACTGGTTTTACACTCGTGGACTTCATGAACAGGCACTTGATCTGTACAGTGTTCTCCTTGAAAACAACTTGCTTCATGCGAATGGTCTTAAGAATGTCGGGGTCTGGTATATCAATTGCGCAAATACAGTCGAAGCTTTTCCATTTCTTGAAGCATCATTTAAAATGGAAGCTTCCTATAACATCATTGGGCTTTTCAAGGAGCATGCTAGCCCAGAAGCTTATCGAAACTTCAAGTCTTTTTACATGAAGAAATTTCCTGTTATTTCACAGTGTATCTTTCTGTAAAAAGCAAAGAGGCTGTCTCAAAAGTAACTACTAATAGTGATCGGGACAAATTCAATAGTTAGAAAAGGTAAATAATTGAATGAAAAAGGAGCTAAGCGGCTTGTGCGCGCTTAGCTCCTTTGTTTTTGGCATCTACGGCTGCTTTCTTGAGCAGATTGTGGGCAAGGGAAAGCCACCCGACCTCAAGACTTACTTTGGGTAAGCCACGAAGCAGAACCCTTCTAAATCCACGGTTGTTTTTCAGATCTGTTCAATCATACGTCGAACCGCTAGCGCATAGCCTTCCTCGCTACGGAGTTTTTCACGTGCCTGGTTCTTTAATCTCAAATACTTCATGCTCACTTTAATCTCGCGATTTCCTTCAGCCTTCGTACACTTGGCTTTGAGCGGACATCCTTCACAACTTGTACTCCGGTAATGACGATGCTGAATTTCGTAGCCACTTTCTGTTTTCTCCTTGCTCTCTCTACGGAAAACCAGGTTTTGTCCGGCTGCACATGTCCATGTATCTTGTTCTTCGTTGTAGGTCCAGTTGTCGATTTTACTAATATCCGTTTGCCACACTTTGCTTTTCTCACGGTGGTAGGTGCTGTATTTGACAATGGCGATGGCTTCGTTTTGCTCTAAAAAGTCATAGTTCTCTTCGCCACCGTATCCCGCGTCGGCGATGACTGTGCCCGGCATTTTTCCCAGTTGCGACTTCACTTTTTCTAAATGAGGGATGAGACAACGCGTATCTGTCGGTCTTTGATGCACACTGTACCCAAGGATAAATTGATTTTCGGTACCGATCTGCACGTTGTAACCCGGCTTAAGCTGACCAACTGTTCCGGTTGCCTAAAATCCCTTCATGCGCTTCATACTTTTGAAGGCGCGGGAGCAAGTCCTTTCGGAGCATACGCACGGCTTTCTTCAGTGGCTTGTCCTTTGGTTTTTCAAGTAGCTTTTCTTCTAATTGTTTGACGGCGTTCTCCAGTTTTTCGCTTGTGATTTTCGACGATTCTTCCAGCTCTCTGAGATCCTGTCGGCCATTGGCCCCTTCTTCGTGTTTTTCGGCCTCTTCAATAGTAGCAAACAAGGTCTGCACTTTCTCCTGAAGCTTTGCTTTATGTTTTACAACGGCTTTACCCGAAATAAACGTATACCGATTGGCATTCGCCTCGATCTTGGTGCCGTCGACAAAGTAATGCTCAAGCTGCACGTAGTTCTCCTCAGCCAGAAATTGAAGAACCGCGGTAAAGACAGTCTCTAACACAGCTTTCATCCGCTCGGAACGAAACCGGTTAATGGTACGGAAGTCCGGGCGTTGTCTGCCAGCAATCCACATGAACATGATATTCTCACGGACGGCCTTGGCAATCTGGCGAGAAGAGTAGATGCGCTGGGTGTAGGCGTAAATGATGACTTTGGTCAGCATTTTGGGGTGATAGCTATCTCGTCCACCACCGGGGTAAGCGGCGTCAAAGACTGAATTGTCCAGCCGATTCACGGCGGTGTTCACAATGCGAACAAGGTGATTTTGAGGAATATCTTCTTCCAGATCCATTGGCAACGTAAGTTGATCCATGGTATATTGAATGTACAAAGAAACCGTCTCCTTTTTAAATGGTGGGTCGCACTTCCATTTTACCAAGGAACGGTTTCTTTTTGTTTTACAAAATTGTAAAAAGAGGGTGCCCCGCCAAATTCATGGCTGTTGGGACACCCTCTTTTTTGTTTTTTTAATTAATCGTAAATGAGACAGCATTACTTGTTTGTCCATCAGCGTTGACAACAGTGACGTTAACGACACCGGAGCCGCTTGGAACAGTAACCTTTAAACTGTTCGAGTTCATATATACGCTTGTAGCTTGAACTCCACCAAAATACACCTTCGAAGTACTAGCAAAGTTTAAACCATTAACATAGACAAGAGAACCGACAGGACCAGTAATCAGCGACATACTTGTGATCTTTGGCGCCGGAAGGACCGGTCCATTATCATAAGTAAAGGTTGTCGATGCTGACTGTCCGTTCGATAACGTAACAATAAGAGGTACGACTCCTATTGTCGGGCTGCTCGGTACTGTAACTTTCAAACTTGTACTATTCATAAAAGTTACAGACGCATTTATTCCGTTTATCGTCACGTTCGCTCCACTAT
>NZ_FNIF01000023.1 GCF_900103825.1 Paenibacillus sp. yr247 | reverse complement strand
CTTAGTACGAGAGGACCGGGATGGACGTACCGCTGGTGTACCAGTTGTCTCGCCAGAGGCATCGCTGGGTAGCTATGTACGGAGGGGATAAGCGCTGAAAGCATCTAAGCGCGAAGCCCCCCTCAAGATGAGATTTCCCAAGTCAGTAAGACCCCTTGTAGACGACGAGGTTGATAGGTTCGAGGTGGAAGTGCAGCAATGCATGCAGCTGACGAATACTAATCGGTCGAGGGCTTAACCATAAAGCTTTCCGGAGGAAAGCTAGCTTCGGAAGCATAAGTATTTAGCCTAAGTAAACCAACTTTACGCAAGTTTCGTATCTAGTTTTCAAGGCGCAAACACGCTTTGACTGTTTGGTGATGATGGCGGAGGGGACCCACGCGTTCCCATCTCGAACACGACCGTTAAGCCCTCCAGCGTCGATGGTACTTGAACCGCAGGGTTCTGGGAGAGTAGAACGTTGCCAAGCAGTTTTCCCTGATAGCTCAGTTGGTAGAGCACTCGACTGTTAATCGAGTTGTCACAGGTTCGAGTCCTGTTCGGGGAGCCATATGGAGAGGTGTCCGAGCTGGCCGAAGGAGCACGATTGGAAATCGTGTAGGCGTCACAAGCGTCTCGAGGGTTCGAATCCCTCTCTCTCCGCCACTATCTTTCTAGCAAGGCCCGTTGGTCAAGTGGTTAAGACACCTCCCTTTCACGGAGGTAACAGGGGTTCGAGTCCCCTACGGGTCACCAATAATCCCCACAAAGTGACGTAAAGCTGACGAAGCTTAATCCGAGTACTTTGCGTGGGCCCAAAACATTATCCCATGGAGGCTTAGCTCAGCTGGGAGAGCATCTGCCTTACAAGCAGAGGGTCGGCGGTTCGATCCCGTCAGCCTCCACCATGATTCCTAAAGCAAGACTTGCTTTACTTGGATTCCTAATATATGCTTAATGACGCGGGGTGGAGCAGCCCGGTAGCTCGTCGGGCTCATAACCCGAAGGCCGCAGGTTCAAATCCTGCCCCCGCAACCAACCTCTAACTCTGAGGTCATATGAATACGGAGCTGTGGTGTAGTGGCCTAACATGCCTGCCTGTCACGCAGGAGACCGCGGGTTCGAATCCCGTCAGCTCCGCCATTTTTACAACATCAAGTCAGGCTCGGTAGCTCAGTCGGTAGAGCAGAGGACTGAAAATCCTCGTGTCGGCGGTTCGATTCCGTCCCGAGCCACCATTTTTACAACTAAATATGCCGTTGTAGCTCAACTGGTAGAGCAACTGACTTGTAATCAGTAGGTTGGGGGTTCAAGTCCTCTCGACGGCACCATTGCTTTATGGAGGCTTAGTGAAGTGGCTAAACACGGCAGACTGTAAATCTGCTCTCTCCGAGTTCGGTGGTTCGAATCCATCAGCCTCCATTTACTTTTTCTAGGGGCATAGTTTAAGGGTAGAACAAAGGTCTCCAAAACCTTTGGTGTGGGTTCAATTCCTGCTGCCCCTGCCAAAAAAGTAAGAAACTTAATATTGTGGCGGTCGTGGCGAAGGGGTTAACGCACTGGTTTGTGGATCCAGCATTCGCGGGTTCAAGTCCCGTCGTCCGCCCATTATTACCAAAGCAAGATAATGGGGATTAGCCAAGCGGTAAGGCAACGGACTTTGACTCCGTCATGCCAAGGTTCAAATCCTTGATCCCCAGTTTTATATGCGGAAGTGGCTCAGCGGTAGAGCATCGCCTTGCCAAGGCGAGGGTCGCGGGTTCGATCCCCGTCTTCCGCTCCATTATTACTAAGGCGCCATAGCCAAGTGGTAAGGCAGAGCTCTGCAAAAGCTTTACCCCCAGTTCGAATCTGGGTGGCGCCTCCACACATTTATTAGCCGGAGTGGCGGAATCGGCAGACGCACAGGACTTAAAATCCTGCGGTAGGTGACTACCGTACCAGTTCAAGTCTGGTCTTCGGCACCATTATCTTTACAGATTCATATGCCGGCATGGCGGAATGGCAGACGCGCTCGACTCAAAATCGAGTCCGAAAGGGTGGAGGTTCGAGTCCTCTTGCCGGTATAACGAATAGAAAAAGCTCATGAAATCAAGTGATTTCATGAGCTTTTTCTATTTACGCGTATAATGCTGAAGTTCTAAAACATGTGTAATGAAAGTGATATGTACATACGCTGACAAACACACGCATTTTACAAAAGTGTCTGATAACATCATTAAAGTTCAACAAAACGGGCAAAAAATCTCCTGGCCTTAGATTTTCATTTGACTCGGAACCAGTAAAACGCAAGTTGCTGCGGCCGTAAAAGTAGGTAAAGAGTTTGATGCTGCAATGGATACAGGTTCCGTGGACGTTGACGCTTCCTTGCCTAAATATCAAAATGAAATGAAAGCAGCAAGGTTTAGACAAAATTTTTGCTGAAAAACCAAAACAAGAGGATGCCTTCTTAGCAGCGGCGAAGAAATAAAATTGAAAATGGATTTAAATGGAGTAGAAGGAGCCAGATTCGAATGAACCGGAGCTCCTTCTTTTTGTGGCGTTTAACCACTATGATTCAAAAATTACCAAGCGTACGTCATAGTTACGATCACGAGCAATATGAACAATACGAGAACAGCAGCAGAGGAAGTTCCATGTCCATAACCAACACCAGCACCTGCAGCAACACCCATTTATGTCACCCCCAATCTTAAGGAATGCTCTCTGTGGATCGGATGAGAGACAATACATCCTATGGTGAGGCGTCATGATTTGATTGGGTTTTCAGCCCAAAAGAAGCTGAAAAAATAAGCTTTAGGCGAAAGCCTTTTTTTCGAAAATGGATTAAGAATCTGAACAAGAGACAGCTGCCCTCCATATGGTAGAAAAGAGAATGATATGCCATTGTGGAGGTGTAAGTGCTATCGAGTACCTAGATATGTTAGCCAAACTTGGAGTGGGTAACGCGCATCCTGGAGGTTTCGGAGAGACGATTGAACAATTGAAGAAATACCCTATAGAGAAAGGGAAGCGTGTGCTGGAGGTTGGATGCGGGACTGGAAGGACGGCGTGTTTTCTTGCAGAGCAAGGATGCCAAGTGACTGCGGTTGATATTCGTCCGGAAATGATAGCTAAAGCGATCATAAGAGCTGAGAAACAAGGGGTACAGGTGCAATTTAACGTTGGGGATGTATGCCAATTGCCCTTTGAGGATCATACTTTTGATGTTGTGATGGTTGAATCGGTGACGAATTTCGCAGATGCCCAAAAGGCTGTATCCGAATATTATAGGGTACTAAAGCCGGGAGGTAAGCTCTATGATCGTGAAGTCATTCGTGTTAAAGACATGTCAGCTGCTGTTCATCGTGCGCTTTGCAGCTTCTATGGGGTGAGTAAAATATATAGTATGGATGAATGGCGAGAGCTGTTAGATCAGGGCAAGTTCAAGCCGGTGGAATTCTCAGGGATACATCCTTTCCCGCTAACGATGTTTGAAGATCAAGTTCAGCATCCTGATCCTGTTCACTTGTCGGATAAGCAATCATTTATGGATCCGCGGATATGGCAAATTACAGCGAGATACGATGAGCTTGTGAGTAAATATCATCATTATATGGGATACACACTTATGATAGGCTCAAAGGAATAAGAGGGCAGGCGAGGAAGGATTCTGGCTCCCTAATGGCGAAATATGTGAGAAAGATTATCATTGGGGGCTGCTTTATTTGAACATAGATGTCATAACGGAACGAATCCCGAATCGGAAGGCAAAAGAAATCTATGAGCGGATCTGTCGTCAAGCGACTGTATCCAAAACAGAGCTGTTAGAACAAAGTGGAATGACCGTTTCTACATTGACTCGGCTTTTGGAAGAATTAACGAGCCAAGGACTCATTCGTGAATCTGGTTTCGGTGCTTCCACTGGTGGGCGTAGGCCAATTCTGTATGAGAAGAATTCGGCCTATGCCTATGTATTTGGACTGGAGATATCCAGAACGTTGTCCAAGCTCGTGCTTGTTGATTTGGGGATGAAGAAATTAGACGCACGGAGCTGGACGATGACCGCTGAGATGACGCCTGATGTACTTATTCACCTCATTGCGGAAGAAGCAAATTGGATGCTGGAGCAGCATCAAATCAATAAATCGTCTCTGCTGGGCATAGGGATCGGTGCCGTTGGTCCTGTGGATCGCCTATCGGGTGCCATTTTAGAGCCGTCTTATTTTCCGGCTAAGGGTTGGAAAAATGTTGAGATCTGCAGTCTGCTATCCGAGGAGTTAGGTATTCCAGCCATGCTGGATAATGGAGCTAATACGGCGATCCTCGCTGAATCATGGCATCAGCGAACGCAGAGCTTCAAGCATCTGCTTTATATTCATGCTGGAATTGGTATACGCTCCTCTATGGTGTCCGAAGGGAAGGTCATCTACGGCGCTGTAGATATGGAAGGCTCCGTTGGTCAAATGATTATTCAAACTGACGGTGTACCCCATCGTAATTCGTCAGGGAATTATGGAGCCTTGGAGTCTTATGCTTCCTTGTATGCCATTGAAAAGGCGGCACGTTCCGCATTAAAGCAGGGCCGCTCAACGGTGTTGTCCCATTTCGTAGAGGACCCAGAACACTTGACCTACACCCACGTTCTGGAGGCGCTCCAAAAAAATGATCCCCTTGTTGTGGAGATCATAACGGAGGCTGCGACTTATTTTGGCATTGGACTAGCCAATTTATTAAATATTTTGCACCCCGAGAAGGTTATCTTAGGGGGGCCATTAATTGCGGGAGGGGAGTTATTTTTCCAAACCGCTACGCAGGTAGCGATTCGGAAAACGTACTATTACCCTGCGTATCAGGTTGTCTTCAGCAAAGGGCAGCTTGGTGAAGAAGCACTTGCGATCGGTGCAGCCGTGATGGTCATGGACCAGCTAGTTAGGCTGTAACGCCCTTCAAGAAATCAACAAGCAGCGCGTTGAAGGCTTCTGGTTTCTCCATTGGCGTCAAATGAGAAGCAGCCGGTATCACATGATAGCTGGCGCCGCTAACTTGATCGGCCATTTTCTTCATGACATCCGGCGGCGCAATCAGATCCTGTTCCCCTGCGATGACGAGCATTGGCACCGAGATGGAGCTAAGCAGGTCAACAGCGTCCTCGCGGAATGCCATGGCAAGACAGGCATGGACAAGCCCCTCCGCAGGCATCGATTCCATGACCGTGCTCAAGGTTTCGACGAGCTTTGGTTGATCTTGCTTTGTTTGTTCGGTGAGAAGCTTTGGCAGCATGGCGTCTCTAGCCACAGCGGACCCTTTTTCATATAAGGAAACTGCCATGTTCATCCGATTTTTACGAGCTTCTTGCCCATCTGCTTCAGGACGGGTGTTCGCCAGTAAAAGCGCTGTGAATCGTTTAGGAGCTTTGCGTAGAAGTGCAAATGCCACATATCCGCCCATGGAGAAGCCGCCCAGTGCGGCTTTTTGTATATCCATTTTGTCCATTAAAGTTAAAATATCATCGGCATATTGGTCGATTGAAATGTTCGTTACGGGCACATCGGAATTGCCCATGCCGCGAAGATCAGGTGTAATAACTCGATAGTTCCCCGACAAGACTTCCACTTGCGATTGCCACATGCGGTGATCAAGTGGAAAGCCATGCAATAAAATGACAGGTGCTCCTTGCCCTTGTTCCTCTACGAACTGCTCTGCTCCGTTAATATGATGTTTCAAATGCCTTCACGCTCCATTAGCTAAATTTATCTTGCATAAAGTCCTGTATCGCTTCTTTAACATTTCATTGGTATTCTCAGATTATACCTTTTCTTATTAACCATAAAAAGTCAAGACCAAACATTTATTTTACGAAGTGGGGTTATTGCTATGACTAAAAAACCTTGGTCCTGAGTAGATGTCCTCTCGTTTATCGATACATACCGTAAGAATCGTATCGGCAGTTAAAATCAAAAGTATGTTACTTAAAAGGTGAAATCCGTTATAACGAGATTTTACCTTTTTCTTTTGCCAATTTACCGCTAAACTTAGAAGATCAGTTAGCATCTAGGAGGTTGTATGCACAGATTTCCTTTTTTTTCATTGATTAGCAAGTATGACACAGCGATATGGGTTCGAGTCGTAGGGACGATCCTAACTTCATTAGCCGGATTTATGATGAGACCCTATTTGGTCTTCTATTTGTATGACAAGCTGAACGGTTCTATTTTCTTATCCATGTTAATTGTCGGATTACAGCCGTTATGCGGAATTTTCGTGAATTTGTATGCAGGCAGTCTAAGCGACCGTTATGGACGAAAACCGATGATGCTGGCTGCACTCATTATTCAAGCATTCGCGATTGGCGGTTATATATTTGCCAGCCATGTTTGGGAGTTTGCCCTCATTTCGGTTATTAACGGTATTGGCAATGCCATGTTTGGACCAGCTGCCAATGCACAGATTTCTGATGTTGTCCCGCAGGAGAAGCGGGCAGAAGTATTTGCTCTGCTGCACACAGCATTAAATATGGGTTCAGCATTCGGACCACTCCTTGGACTGCTTCTTTTTACTTGGAATCCGACAGTTATTTTCCTAACTTGCTCCATTGCTCTTTTTGCCTACGCAGGGTTGGTAATCTGGAAGGTTCCAGAGACGATGCCTGTGAAGAGCCCGGAGGAGAAGGCTTCAACTAAGAAAAGTCCCAAAATCAGATGGCTGGATCATAAGCCGCTGCTGTGGATAACGCTCATGGCGATGCCAGTATCTTTGTTGTATGCGCAAACGGAGTCTACGTTCCCGCTGCATTTACAGCAGCAATTTGAGAACTATAAGACAGTCTTTGCGACGATCATTACCTTCAACGGTTGTGTAGTCATCGCACTGCAATTATGGATTGCAAAGCGTACAGAGCACGTTTCGGCTTATTTGATAGTCGCTGCATCCTATCTGTTGTTCACCATTGTGGCACTTGGCTATGGATTTGTTCCTTTCATTGCCATACTGCTTCTTGTTGAATTTTTATTTACCATTGGTGAAATGTTATATGGTCCTCATATTCAAAAGGTCATCTCTGTTATTGCGCCCGTGGAGCATAGAGGTTGGTATTTCTCCGTGTTCGGTATGAATTGGCAGCTATCGCGGACCATTGGACCTATGTTGGGAGGATTGCTGTTCAGCCATTATGGCGGGAAAGTTATGTTCGCCGTCCTAAGCGTAATCATTCTTATTGTCGGTATCGCTCAAACGAGATACATCCGAAACATAAATCGCAAACAAGAGGAGCCTGTTATCGAGGCCGCTCTTCAAATATAAGGAATGAAGCTCCCTGCAGTTTGGGGAGCTTTAATGCTTTTGTAATACATACGTAAGCTTCATTTCATGGTTCTGAGGTATAATAGTACCAACGTTTGAGGAGGTATGCCGTATGGGTTCACTCATTCTCGTTGTGGATGATGAAACGAATATTATTGATGTGTGCACCGTCTATTTGGAACGAGAGGGGTACCAGGTTATATCGGCTGTCAATGGCGATGAAGCCATCCGTTTATGGCGGCTGCACAGCCCCCAGCTGATCGTGCTTGATCTTATGATGCCGGGGAAAAACGGCTGGCAAGTTTGCGAAGAAATTCGCAACGAGCAAGACGTGCCCATCATCATGCTGACGGCTAGAGGCGATGAAATGGATCGACTCATGGGGCTAACCATGGGCGCAGACGACTACTTGACAAAGCCCTTTTCACCGCGCGAGCTGGTTCTGCGAGCGAAAGGGATTTTGCGCAGGCTGCAGCGCAGCCAACAAGAGGCCGTGACGAATGCGGTTGCTAATTTACCTCCGCATATAATGAAATACCCGGGGATCGAACTCAATGTGCTCCACCGAAGTGTTCACGTAAACGGCAAGGAAATCGAGCTAACCGTTAAGGAATTTGAACTCCTCCATTTGTTCGCCGGTCACCCCGAGCAAGTCTTTTCGCGCAATCAATTGCTGAGTAAGATATGGGATATTGATTATTATGGTGACACTACGACTGTTACCGTTCACATTCGCAGACTAAGGGAGAAAATTGAGCCAAATCCTTCGCAGCCGCGTTACATAAAGACAGTATGGGGCATTGGCTATAAATTTGAAGGGAGGGAGCCATCCTGAAACTTCGTATCTATTTACTCATTGCAAGCGGCGTAAGTACCGGCATAATTTTGCTTACTCTATTTATATGCTATCAATACATGCTGCTTAATTGGAAAGACGTTATCCTGCTCACCACAGTAACCCTAGGAGCAGCTGGTGTTTCTATGCTCATCCACTATTTCATGACGCGGCCCTTGGAGAAAGCAATACATGCGATCACGCAGGAAACAACCCAAATTTCAGAAGGGCATTTTGAAGGAAAAGTACCACAAATAGGTCCTTTTGAATTTCAAAGACTTGCAGCCCAATTTAATCGAATGACAGGGAAGCTGAATGAAAGCTTTCAGAAGCTAAAGACAGCGGAAGCATCCCGCATGGAGCTCGTGGCAAATGTCTCCCATGATTTACGTACACCCATGGCGTCCATTCAATCTTTCGTTGAAGCCTTGCAGGATGAAGTAATTCAAGACAAAATCACCTTTGAACGTTATTTGCAAACGATTCGACTGGAGACAGCCCGGTTGGACGGATTAATCCAAGAGTTATTTAAACTTTCGCAATTGGATGCAGGTGGAACCGAATTTAGCCCCGAGTTATACCATGTCGATCATTTACTTATTGATGGTCTGCAGAGTCTGGCTTTTCATTTGGAAGAAAAAAAGCTTCACATTGAGACAGATGTGCCTGATCAATTGCCTCCGGTAGCGATCATGCCGCAGGAAATGAAGCGGGTATTATCTAACATTTTGCATAATGCGATCCGTTACTCCCCTATTGGGGGAACAATAGAAATAAAGGCGGAGCAGCTTTCAGATCAGTATGTTCAACTGCAGATAAAGGATCATGGAGATGGCATAGAGGAACATGACTGCAATCGCATTTTTGATCGCTTTTATCGGGCGGATCCTTCCAGAACACGGGCTAGTGGAGGAGCAGGTCTGGGACTGGCTATCGCAAAATCAATTGTACAACTGCACGGAGGTTCGATTGGTGTAGAAAGTCGTTCAGGACACGGTAGCCGTTTCTGGTTCACATTGCCAATCTACACGGAGCAGCCGAAGTCTGGCATTTAAATATGCTGGGCTTTTTTTGTTAATCTCTTGTAAGTTTTTCGTAATCTTTCCGTTAGTGAATCTTAAGTTTGCTCCGTTAACTTAGTAACTAAGAGGACGTTATGAAAACTTAGGAGGAATAAAACAATGAAAACATGGAAAAAAGTAATGGCTGTAACGATGGTGGCTTGTACACTCGCCTTTCCCACTTTCGTAAGCGCAGATGACATGATGATGCCGAAGTTCAACTATAGCGGTGTTGAAACGATCACCAAAGATGGAAATGAGCTGGCACCACTTCGTCAAATTGCTGAATCCTTAGGATTCAAAGTGACTTGGAATGACGAGAATCGGTCCGTGACCTTGACGAAACCCAAGATGATTGACGACATAAGCATGATGGATGATAAGAAAACGGAAGACAAAACGATGAAGGATAAAAACATGGATATGGGAACTGTCATTACCATTTTAATTGACAGCAAAACAATCAAAGTTGGCGGTATGGAAGACATGCTCATGGTTGCCCCAACGATTGTTACCGACAAGACCTATGTTCCGAAAGAATTTGTAGATACTTACTTGCTGAAAGAAATAAAGATGAAGTAAGTTGATAAAAAAAATAAAATGCCAGTGGTCTCTTCGTCATGAAGTGAAACCACTGGTTTTATTATTAATATTAGCCCTTTTGTAAGCCTTTTTTAATATTTATACGTTATGATTAGAAAATAATAGCGTTTGGGTAAAGGATGTGGCGATATGGATTTAAAAAGAGGCTGGTTGAAGCAATCGTTTGGTAAGCGATTGAACGCTATTCATAGTTGGAATGCTTGGATTCTCGTGCTGCTGACGATTACAGGCATCGTGTTGAGTATAGGGGCAATTAGGGGAGATTTGGGAAGCTTCCGTGTGACTCTTAAGCAGCTTCACATTTATTTGGGTATTGCTTCAATTCTGCTCATCGCACTTTACGCGCCGATGATTCGCAAGCACTGGCACCAGATTCGCGCGCGCCGCAATCAACGCGCGAATCTGGTGTTCGTTCTCGCGCTGCTGTTCGGATGGGCAGCGTCTGGGGTCATTCTGTGGCAGTTCCGTCATCTGCCACCGGCTCTAAACAATACGGCACTCCTCATCCATGACCTGCTCACCTGGGTCGGAGTGCCGTATGCCGTGTACCACGCCATATCGCGCAGCAGATGGCTTAAGCGCCAGCAGCGGCTGGATCAAGCCGCTGCCGCTGCTGTAAGACCGCCCGCATCTGCGCAGACGGTCCAAACCCCAGCCGCCGCCAGCGCTGCCGCGGCGGCGCCAGTCCCCGTGGCGACAGAGGACGCCACGGATCGGCGCACAGCAGCGCAGGCGGTCATCGCCGCGCTGAAGGAATCGCCGATCACACGCGCATCGTTCCTGCGAATTGTAGCAGGACTCCTGCTCGTGATCGCGGTCGGCCCCGCCTTTTATCGCTGGATAAAAGGCGCATTCGACACCGGCGGCTCCACGACCGCCGAGTATATCGCTACCGACGGCAATAAGATGCTGCCGCCGCCGGCGCCACTGCCGGATTCCGCCGCTGTCGTGGGCGGAGGGGCGCAAGGGAATTTTCGTATTTACACCGTTACGGAAATTCCTGCATTTTCCTCGGATACGTGGAAATTTGCCATATCCGGCCTTGTTGATAACCCCAGTACATGGAACTGGGAAGAGTTCCTGAAGCTGAAGCGCACAGTGCAAGTCAGTGATTTCCACTGCGTGACAGGTTGGTCCGTTTACAAATGCACTTGGGAGGGCATCCCGCTTAAGCAATTATTAGCTGCAGCAGGTGTTCAATCCAAAGCAAAATATGTGAAATTTTATTCAGGCGATAAGGTGTATACAGACGCGTTGTCCTTGAGTCAAGCAAACGGGGATGATATTATGGTCGCCGTGCTTATGGACGGTAAGCCAATTGCCCAAAAATTAGGCGGTCCTGTTCGGCTTATCGTTCCGCAGATGTATGCCTACAAATCCGTCAAATGGCTTCAAGGGATTGAACTCATCGAGAAGGAGCACATGGGTTATTGGGAAGTAAGAGGATACGATAACGATGCATGGGTAGATAGATCCAACGCATGATCGGCAAATGAAATTAGATAAGCCGCAACTGACTTTCCAGAAGGTTTTTGGTATAGTAAGTACTAAGAAACTTGCTCGGAAATGAGGGACATTGCGATGGAAATCGTATCTGTGAACGTTGGTTTACCCCAAACTATTATTTATCAAGGGAAAGAGCTGGTTACGGGCATTTATAAATCCCCGGTCAGCTCTCGTTTGTATGTATCGAAGATACAGTTGGCTGGAGATGGGCAAGCAGATTTGACAGTGCATGGAGGTACTGACAAAGCGCTTTGTGTGTATCCGGAGGAGCATTATGTGTTCTGGGAGCAGGTGCTGGGTCAGAAGGTGGCATCGGGAGCGTTTGGTGAGAATCTAACGGTCCGCGGTCTACTTGAAGATGAGGTCTGCATTGGTGACACCTATGTAATCGGTGAAGTGATTGTTCAGGTCTCACAGCCTCGTCAGCCATGTCATAAGATTGCGAAACGACTTGACTTTATCAATGCACCTCTACAAATGCAGGAAACCGGCTATACAGGCTTTTATTTAAGAGTGCTTAAAGAAGGCTTCATCTCTAAGGAATCCAAGGTGAGACTAATCGCCAAGCATGAAGCGGGTGTGACCATTGCCTATGCCAACCAAATTAAGTATCACGACAAAACGAATAGGAAGGCTGCTCAGCGTTTAGTCGACATACAAGCGCTATCTGCAAGTTGGAAACAATCCTTCGTTAAACGGTTGGCGGAGCTTGAAGCATGATCACAGGCGTTATTCTAGCCGGGGGTCTTAATCGTCGGATGGGTGGAAGGCTGAAGGCGCTTCTACCCGTGCATGGCCAGCCCTTGCTTCTTAGGCAGTTGAAGGAAATGTCGAGCATCTGCGAGCAAGTTATTGTCGTAACGAATGAACCTGAGGTTTTGCTGCCTCACATAGCTTCGTTTTCCGATATAGACATTCAATGTATAACTGATCATTACGTGCAAAAAGGGCCCTTAAGTGGCATTCATGCTGCCTCTCAAGCCGCAAAAGAGCAGCTTCTGTGGATTGTCGGTTGTGATATGCCCTTGATTTCAGCCAAAGCCGCTGGGGAAATGGGGCAGCTATGTCATGAAGCTAATGTGGATGCTGTTATCCCTGTGTTGGAGGGACGCGTTCATCCGCTCCACGGTATTTATTCAAGATTGGTTGGTTCTGAAGCAGAGGTGTTACTGAGGCAGGAGAAGTATCGGTTAATGAACTTGTTGGATCATATTGACTGGTTACCTGTAGAGAATGATTTTTTTGAAGGTCAACACATACCTGCCAATTTCGTAACGAATGTGAATACACCGGAAGAGTATGAGAATTTGTTAGTTAATCTGCCATTTTAATTTTTTCCAGATAGTGCCTATATGGAATAGGATTTTGTTAGAAAATATGCCATAATTGACGTAGAGAGAAGGTGAACTCCTATGCCGAAGTTGTTAGTGGATCGATTCGGACGGATGCATGATTATTTACGAATTTCAGTTACGGATCGTTGTAATCTACGCTGTGTCTACTGCATGCCTGAAGAAGGAATGGAATTTGAACCTGATGAAAAGCTTCTAACTTTCGAGGAAATCACTGACGTTGTCCGTGTGCTGGCGGGACTTGGTGTTCGTAAGCTGAGATTAACCGGCGGAGAACCCCTTGTGCGCAAAAATTTGGAGCAACTGATCGGTATGCTTTCTCAAATTCCCGGAATTGAAGATATTGCTTTGACTACGAATGGTATTTACTTTGCGTCGAGGGCTGAGAAGCTTCGTGCAGCAGGGTTAACCCGTGTTAATATTAGCTTGGATTCATTAAAAGCGGATCGATTCTCCATGATCACCAGAGGCGGCGATATTCGTCGTGTTCTGGCTAGTATTGAAGAAGCCTACCGCGTGGGCATTACCCCCATTAAGCTCAATGTAGTACTTATGAAAGGCATTAACGATGACGAAATTGAAGACTTTTTGCAAATGACGATTGATCGTCCGATTCAAGTTCGATTCATCGAGTATATGCCGATTGGTCATCAAGACGAGGATTGGAAAAGCCGTTATTTATCCCTGACAACCGTCCTGGATCGCTGCAAGGAAAAGGGTTGGAACGCTGCGGCATCTGACGCGGTTTATGGAAATGGCCCCTCCCAGAACTTCCGAATCGATGGAGCGTTAGGTTCATTTGGTCTCATACATCCGATTAGCGATCACTTCTGCGAGACCTGCAATCGCCTGCGAATTACAGCTGATGGCAATGTGAAGCCATGTCTGTA
This sequence comes from Paenibacillus sp. yr247, assembly GCF_900103825.1. Lineage (GTDB taxonomy): Bacteria > Bacillota > Bacilli > Paenibacillales > NBRC-103111 > Paenibacillus_E. Next base: position 60,840 of record NZ_FNIF01000023.1, on the reverse strand, counting down.
TTGGTCGGATGAATTTAATGTGCGGAAATATATCGGGGATGATGCGGCGGTGGAAGATTTGTTCTTCCGCGCTTTGGATATCAAACCGCAAAATCACGAGATGGCACAAGCCCTTATAAATGAAGAACAGTCTCATACACCAACACTTCGCCGGATGTCGCAGATTGGCGGTTAACCCCTAGGAGGAACAGACGCTAGTGAACAGCGATACTAAGCTTAAATTCGGGCGCAAAGTGATTTCGGTCGAGGAAGCTCGAAGCCTGCTTTACGATTATGTTAAACATACGGAAATAGAGTCAGTTCCGCTATCTTGTGCATTCGGTAGAAGGCTGTCAGTGGACATCTATGCCGATCATCCCGTGCCCCATTTTCGTAGATCAGGTGTAGACGGGTATGCCGTTTGCTCGAAGGATATTGAGCAGGCTTCGCCAGAAGATCCTGTCGTATTACGTGTCATTGAGCGCATTCCGAGCGGAACCGTTCCTCAGCAGACTGTCAAATCTGGTATGACTGCGCGTATCATGACGGGGGCGCCTGTTCCGGATGGTGCAGACGCTGTCGTCATGCTGGAGATGACGGATTCCCAGCAAGATGGGGGAATGAGTTATGTAAGCATCAAAAAAAACATACCTGCTGCAAGCAATATAACCCCAATAGCCGGTGAAATCGGTTTAGGGGATTTATTGCTTGAGCAAGGCACCCAGATTGGGCCTGGCGAAGCTGCGATATTAGCCACATTCGGCTACTCGGATGTATCCGTCTATCGGAAGCCTAGGGTTGCCATTTTTTCAACAGGTTCAGAGTTATTAAATGTAGAGGAATTGCTGCAGCCGGGACGAATTCGCAACAGCAACAGCTACATGCTGGCGGCGCAAGTGGAGGCGGCTGGGGGATCATCTGTGATCATGCAGGCGCTCTCGGACGATGTAGCGCAGGTGGAAACGGCGCTGCAGGAAGCTCTCACCAAAGTCGACTTGGTTCTCACTTCTGGCGGTGTTTCCGTTGGTGATTACGATGTGCTTGTTGATGTTTTCGGCCGATTTGAGGGTAAGCTGCTATTTAACAAAGTGGCCATGCGGCCCGGCACTCCGACGAGCGCAGCCGTCTGGAACAATCGATTGCTGCTAGCATTGTCCGGTAATCCAGGGGCTTCGTTCGTAGGATTTGAACTGTTTGCTAAGCCTCTTATTAGAGCTATGGCGGGCTGTCATTCACCTTATCCGGAAGCAATCACTGCTTACTTGGACGTAGATTATGATAAAGGCTCCGCTTACCCGCGTTATGTGAGAGGAATGACTCATGTGGAGAACGGATGTCTGCGGGTAAAGCCTTCAGGTATTGATAAATCCAGCATTATGGTTTCCATTAAAAATGCGGATTGTTTGATTTACTTACCTGCCGGTGGTAAGGGGTTTAAACGAGATACAAATGTAATCATCTTTCCTATAAAATAAAAAAATGGCCTACCTATCACTGACTTCCGTTAGGAAGTGATTGAGGGCAGGCCCATCTTTTATAGACTAATTCTGGTTGGCAATTTATTAGTAGAACGTACGAAGAATGATAACAAGCAGAACAAAAAGGACAAGAACAACTCCTGCAGAACTTCCGTATCCGTATCCTGGAGTTCCACAACCAGCAGCATATGACGACATAGTATCCCCTCCGGTGTATATATTTTGTAGGATATATCCCTATACAACATATGACCGAGCGGGATTCGTTGATTGGACATATGCCCTACTTCTTGAACGGAAAAATCCGCAGCCAATTTGTTGAAAAGCCAATCTTCCCTATGAGGTGATAGAAATGAATGAAATTCGTACATTACGACAGGAGGAGCTCTCGGAGAGCTTCTCTTTGTCTGAGTTTGCCTTTCAATATGAGCTTACCGAAGAGGAAAGAGCAGAGCGAATCGGTTGGATGGATCCGAATCAAGTGTGGGGGTATTTCGCCCAGGGTCAGTTGGCTGCGAAACTACACATTTTTAATTTTCATACGTGGCTAAACGGACAATGCTTCGCCATGGGTGGTATTGCTGGAGTGGCCACTTGGCCGGAATACAGACGCAATGGGATGGTGGGTCAGCTTCTGGTTCAAGCGCTCAAAGTGATGAAAGAACAAGGGCAGACAATCTCCTTTCTGGCGCCATTTAAGTTTGAATTTTATCGTAAATATGGCTGGGAAACATACGTCGATTATTTGAAATATGTCATCCCTGTGGATAAGCTTCCCAAGTTCAAAGCGGCAGAGGGCAGCTCAATCTTACGTGTTGCGAAAGACAAGGAGCTTCTGAATCCCATCTATGAGAAGTACGCGAAACAATTCAACGGCATGCTGAAGCGGGATCCAGCTTGGTGGAATAATCGATATTTCAAATCCAAAAAGGGTACGGCAGCTATCTATTTGAATGCGCAGGGAGAACAGCGGGGGTACGTTTTTTATCAAGTTAAGGATCAAGTGGCGACCATTCATGAGTTGGTGTTCCTGGATGAGGAAGCCAGACGAGGCTTGTGGAAATTCATTGCTGATCATGATTCAATGATGGCCAAAGTTGAGGTTAAGGCACCTGTCGATGACCAACTTCCTTTTCTGGTGCACGATCCTAAATTTAATCAAGAGAAGATAACTTATTTTTCGGCGAGAATTGTAGATGTAGAATCGTTTTTTTTACAGTATGTTTATGAAGCTCGGGATGAGGCTGAACCTTTGTGTCTGCGCATATCTGACTCGCATGCAGATTGGAATCAAGGCGTCTATCGCTTGGATTTCACAGAAAATGGTAAATCAGCTAAAGTAACGAAGTTATCGGAGGGTGATATACCTTCAGAAGAACTTATACTCAGCTGTACCGTACAGACGTTGACGGCCCTGTTCATAGGTTACCAAAAAGCAAGCTTCATGGCTCTCATTGAGCGTCTCCAAGGTTCGCAGCTGCTTATTAGCCGCTTGGAGGCAGCAATTCCGCGGCGGACTACTTATTTGGCGGATTTCTTTTAGGCATAACAAAAAGACGGTTTCCTGGTAAATTTACCAAGAACCGTCTTTTTTATTATTTAATTAGATAGTTTATACACTTTAACCGTTTGGAAACCGAAGTTTTTCAGGGATTGCTTGGAGCCTGGGATAAAGATATCAAGTCGTTTGCCTTTGATAGCACCGCCTGTATCTGTTGCGTAAGCATACATGCCGCCTGCAGGCAGGCCGTTGAAATTATAACCTTCAATATAGAGCTTAGAACCAAGAGGAATCACGGATGGATCTACAGCAACGGTGCCAATACTTAATGGATTCCCCATATAATCTATAGCTCCGTAGCCGCCATTCTCAGATGGATCTGCTGAATAAGCAGTGGATTCAAATAATTCATAATCTGGCGCATGTTGATTGCCGTCTTTACTTAGAATTGCTAAGTTGCTGCTAGCGTCCCATTGAACGGGAATATCAGATGCTTTGCTTAGAAAACGAAGTGGAACATATACACGTCCGTTTTGGAATTCAGCATGTGTGTCCATCTCGACACGCTTACTATCGATTTCAGCTTCCTTTTGACCTGAAACTAAGGAGATCGAATGTTTGTCGTTATTTAGCGTGACCTTGATTTGATTGCCTTCTTTTTGCCACTGCACCTCATAACCCAGCTTTTCTGTTACGAAACGAATCGGTACTTGAGTAGCATGGTTGCTATCAAGAAATGGCTGCGCATCCGGAAATAGAACTAAGTCATCATTGACTTGCACTTTCACATCCATCTCAGCGGCATGCGCCGTAAATGGGGAAAGAAAGCCTCCCGCTAATACTGTTATGGACACAGCAAGGCTAGTTAACCCTTTAGTAATTTTATGCAATTGGTAATCCTCCTTCAAATGAGCCTTCGAGGTTAGTTGACGGGTTCGGGAAGAAGGTTCTCCCTAGTCTGCTCTGAGTGAAGAGCAAATATTCACCCCATGTAAATCGTCCCCCGTACCGGCACTTTGTCTGTGCACCGGACTCGGCTTCAAATATTGTATCATTTATGGAATAGGAGGGACAACGGCCAAATTATGGAGAGTACTGGACTTAGGTCTAGGTAGAAAAACAGTCGCGAGTCCGTTTTGGCGAATGTCCGTTTCAGCTACGATAGAAGCATGAAGAATATTGAAGGGCGGATGCGAAGGATGAGCATGCATCAATCGAAAGGTTTGGCGTTGGTTTTAATCATGGTTGGTTTTCTGATTTGTTTGCATCAATTTGGTTCGCATGTGCATGTAACGGGGTTGTTAGTTCCAGCAGCTATGCTAGGACTTGGCTATGTTGGTATAAAGAATGGGAAGAAAATCGGGTGGTTTTTCGCCGGATTGGGCGGTTTAATTCTTACCATTAAATTATCGGGACTATTGGCGATTGCATTCGCCGTATGGTTAGTAGTGTATGGGATTCGCTTACTGAAGAAACGAAATGATTCGTCTGACAACGAATATTGATCTATAAGAAAATGGGAGGTGTGGCATAATGAGCGTATTGAATCGAATTGGTAAAATGGCGGAAGCTGTTTGGCAGGAGGTTGCATGTAAGCTGGATTTCCATGAACGGGGAGGCAGCATGTCAGGAGCTGCGCACCGTGAAATTGCGGCGCTGGAGCAGCGCTATGAGGAGGCGCTGCAGCGGGCCATTGAGCTGCGGCGGCAGATCGTGAGCGCCGAGGAGATGGCGCAGCTGCGCGGCGAGCAAGCCGAGCTGGCTATGCGCGCCGGCGATGAAGAGCTAGCGCGGCTAGCGCTGCAAGAGAAGCTGCGCGAGGAAGCCGCTTGCGAGCTCTATCGCGCGCAGTACGCGAGCAGCCAGGACGTGTGCCTGGCGCTCGCGGAGGAACTGCGCGGGCTGCGTGCAGGGCATGCAGCCAAGGGAGGGCAGCCGGGGAACGGGCTGCACCAGAAGGAAGCTCGCGACGCATGGCGCGAGCTGGAAGCGACTGGCCGCGAGCTCGGCCGGGAAGCGCTCGAGGGGCTCCGCATTGCTAGCCGCCTGTCGCACGAAACACTGAAGGAAGCCGGCAGTAATCTTCAGCAGGAGCTGCGTACGCTGCGCGGCAAGCTCCGGCATGAAGTGCAGCACCAACGCTTCAGCGATGATTCGGACCCGCGCGGAAAGAAATAGCACGCGTTCTCCCCTTCTACCGAATAAGTAAGGCGAGCGCAGATAAGCCTTCGACCTCCAGGATTCATGCAAAGCCTTGACGTACAAGGATTTGCATCTTGGAGGTCGTCCATTCTTATGGTATGCTAGGAATCTATATCAACTATTACGGCAGCCAGAGGAGGTGCAGCGATGGGAGAAGAAACCAAAAACAACCGCAATCGAAATACAGCACTGGTGCTGATTGGAGCCGGTCTATTTTTGCTTCTAGATCATACGATAGGCTTTTTCCCCATTCTTGCGATTATCCTCGTCTTGCTAGGTATTCATCGGGTCCGTTCACGCAAAGAGCGCAAGGGTTATGTGCTAATAGGCGTGGGAGCTGTGATTTTATTTGGCGATCATATGACGATCGTGTTCTCTATTGTTTTAATTTCGCTAGGTTTGTTTTTCATAAGATCTAAACAAGTGCACAAAGATGATACCTATATTCAAAAGCAGAAGCTTATGGATAGCGTCCGTCTAGGCCGCGAGCCTTGGATTTTGCGCAACAGCTCGACGTGGTACATTATTGGGGAAACTTACATTGATCTCTCGCTTGCGATTTTGGAACAAAAGGAAACGACTGTCATCCTACAAGGAGTTGTAGGTGATATAGATATAAAAGTACCGGATGATATCGGTGTCTCTGTGATGGCTTCCGTCACGTTTGGTCAGATCCAAGTTGCTAATGAGAGGGAATCCGGCGTAATGAACAAATTAATGTGGCAGTCGTCTAATTATGAGTATTGCGATCACCGTGTGAAACTTGTGCTATCTTTCATCGTAGGAGATATCAAGATCAAAGTATTGTAAAGATCTCGAGGAGGTTCATCACCTATTGGACGGCTATAAACGACGATTAACGAATATGATATGGCGCAGCATGGGTGAATCGATCATCTTTAGTTTCTTTGTATTCGGCGCTATTATCTATTTTTTGAATTCACGTAATCTGATTGTGCCATTTCCTAGCTGGCAGGAAGGCGTCAGCTTTACTTTCATGGCGATTATAATTATCGGCGGCATTGGCGCTGTTTACGGCTATTGGAACAGCAGTCGTATTACTCGGAGGCTTGAGCCGATGATGGAAACGATGCTTTTGCTGGAAAAAGGGACATTTACCCGAGGCGGCTTCCAAAACGGTGAAGATGAAATTGGACGCTTGGGTGAGCAGTTAGGACGTATAATGAAGCGTTGGGAGGAGCAGGTTACTTCCCTTCAGCGCTTATCTAACGATAATGCGGAGCTTGCGGAGAAAGCAAAGCTATCTGCTGTAATTGAGGAAAGGCAGCGATTGGCGCGGGAGCTCCATGATGCGGTAAGCCAACAATTATTCGCGATTTCGATGACCGCAACAGCTGTAGGGCGGACCTTGGATAAGGATTTCGAGAAAGCCAAACGGCAAATCCATCTTATCGAGGAGATGGCTTCTGTTGCTCAATCGGAGATGAGAGCCTTACTGCTGCATCTAAGACCGATACATCTGGAAGGAAAACGGCTGTCCGAAGGACTTGTCGAGCTTCTGAAGGAGCTGGCGGCTAAGGTGCCAATGGCTATTACTTGGGATATGGACGAAGAGATCCGCTTAAACAAAGGGATTGAGGACCACTTATTCCGTATTGTGCAGGAGGCGCTCTCAAATGCCTTGCGTCATTCAAAGGCGAACAAGTTGGAAGTCAAGCTGTTGCATCGTCCTGACGGCGTTCGACTGGCGATTCGTGATGACGGTGTCGGATTTGAATTAGATGCTAAGAAGCTTACATCGTATGGTATCGTATCCATGAAGGAGCGGGTTAATGAAATCGGCGGCTCCGTTGATATCATTACAGCGCCTGATCGCGGTACGCGTATTGAGATTCGAGTGCCCATTTTAGCCACAGATTATGCTGCTGATAATTAACGCCATCCGTGATGTCAAAACAGTTTTCCTGACGAGAGGAGAAGCAAATGGACAACACATTGATTAAAGTACTGCTTGTCGATGACCATGAAATGGTTAGGATCGGACTTGCAGCCGTTCTGGGGACAGAGGAAGGCATTGAAGTGGTCGGAGAGGCCAGCAATGGCCAGGATGGCATACGTCTTGCACAGGAATATCGACCGGATGTTGTACTCATGGATTTGGTTATGGAAGGTATGGACGGTATCGAAACGACGAGGAAGCTCCTGCAATTGTACCCGGATTGTAAAGTCATTGTATTGACTAGCTTCTTAGATGATGAGAAAATGTATCCAGTGATTGAAGCTGGGGCTTTTAGTTATTTACTCAAAACATCCCGTGCTTCTGAGATCGCCCAAGCGATAAGAGCGGCGGCCAAAGGGCAGTCCATTCTAGAGTCTCAGGTTGCCTCGAAGATCATGAATCGTTTTCGTCAGCCTAAGCCGGTAGCGGAACCACATGAAGAGTTAACCGATCGGGAGATGGAAGTGCTGCGGTTGATTGCAAAAGGCAAGTCCAATCAGGAGCTGGCGGATGATTTGTTCATCGGTGTGAAGACGGTAAAGTTTCACGTCACGAATGTACTGGCCAAGCTAGGTGTAGAAGATCGCACACAAGCCGCAATTTATGCCTTTAAACATGGCTTGGCTGAATAGCATATAGTCACAAGGGAGCGATAAAGATGAATTTATTAAAGCAAATCTGGAGCTGGTTCGGTTCAATTGCCATTTCGTTTATTTTAGTCGTGTTTCTTGGAGTTTTTGTGTTTCAATCGACGAAAGTCATGGGACATTCCATGGACCCGACGCTGCACGATACTCAGCGTGTGTATGTTTCGAAGCTTTCTCATACCTTTAATTATGAGCCTAATTATGGTGATATTGTGATTATCGACTCCAGAGTCGAGCTTAAAAGAACGTTCAAGAACGACCTGTTGGACAGCCCTTTGCTTAGTCTTTTTACCAAAGGCGATGACAAACATGTCTGGATCAAACGTGTGATTGGTAAGCCAGGCGATCAATTAGAACTCAAGGAAGATAAGATGTACCGAAATGGACAGTTACTCGACGAGCCTTATATTAATGAAGCCATGAGAGCCAACGGGAACAAGCAGTGGACGGTTCCAGCTGATCATGTTTTCGTGATGGGAGATAATCGAAATAACAGTATGGATAGCCGAGTGATCGGATTCGTCCCGCTAGATCATGTATTAGGAAAGAAGCTATTCTAAAAAAAGCGGCCCTCTGGTGAGCATGCATGTGCATAAGCTCATTCAAGAGGGTCGTTTCTTTGAGTTCCCGGATCTATAGCAAAATAGCCTGAATTTTATGCGCTTTTAGGTTTCAACCATCACATTTGAGTATCAAGCAGCAGTCCATTCATCGGAACCGGCAAATAAGCTTGCAGCTGTGATCGATATTGACCGTACGGCTTGAGCTGTGAACGGGACATTTGGAACAAGGAATCAGAAGGCAATTGCTGCAAATGTCCAAGCGTATTAGCTAAGGAAGCAGCGAAGCTTGTTATGGTGCCAAGACTTTTTCGAAGGGAATCAAAATGGTTCTTTAATTGATCCTGAAGTGTGTCCTCTTGGAGCTCTAAGCTTCCATTATCAAGCGTCGTTATACCAAGCTCTTTCAGTGAATAGGGTTTAGCAGCATGTTCTATTCCTAAGAGAAGAGAGCGATTCAAATATTCCGGAGAGTCTCTCAAACTGGTCTGAAATTCATTATATGTATCTATAAATTGTCGTATGGGCTGAGTGATAGATTCGCTATCGGCTTCTGCCGAAAGGGGTGTTGTTGGGGAAGAGATTGCGGGAAGTCGAGACTCCATCAGGGCTAGTGCGGACTGCTTGACACTTTGGGCGGATTGAATGAATCCGGCCATACTTTTGGCAGCAGACTGGGCGAATTGTTGATATGTTGATCCTTCAAAGGACCTATCTAAAGGCTGCCGAATTGTACTTGATTTACCGCCGGCAATGCTGCGTACCGCGCTTACACGGTAGTAGTCCTTATGGGTTTGATAGCTGTTCACAGCCATAATCGGAGGATAGGCATAAATCATTCAAATCACCTCATTTTCGCTTAATTATAGTATAGCATTCGAAGAGATTGGGGTAAATTGGTACTTGCTTTAGGAACAATTAGAAAGTAGCTCCGTCAAACGGAGTCAAATGCGACCTAACGAACATAAGATAGCATTATTGCTTCTTGTGGGAGGCGGTGCAATGTGATTCGCAAACGATTGGCTTCCATTGATGATCGGGCTATCCATCGATTGGTCGTTGAACAGTTAGTACCCTTTTCTAGCTTGTATGAAAAAGGCGCTTCCGTGACCTTCTCGGAGATACGCAAGCGGTTAAACCATAACAAAACGTTTGTTATCGCCAAAGGGTATAAACAACCTTTTGGTTTCATCTCGGTGATTCGCAAATCGAATGTGTTATTCGTTGATATGCTGGCCGTTGATCCCCGTGAACAGGGAAAAGGTTGGGGGCATGAGCTTATGAAGATCGCCGAAGACTACGGGAAAAGCGAGCGCTGTCTTTCGGCAGAACTTTTTGTTGATGAGAGCAACCCCAAAGCCCTTCGATTTTACTTAGGCAAAGGTTACGATATCAAGCAGTATCTTCCGGAGTTAGGCTGCTATAAGATGGGCAAACAAATTCGTCGATAAAACAAGGGGCTGCAGATGATCGTAACATCCGCAGCTCCTTTATTATTCGCTGAACATGGCAGCAATGCTTCCCAATGGAATATCGAAGCCTCTTGTATAGCCAGGGGTTGGGCCGCCGAAAAGGGGAAGTCCGAAGTAAGAATATTCCTCGAGTGCTTGGTCCTGGAGCGGAGGCTGAGCTTGAGATTTCGATGTCTTCGTTTTGACTGATTTGGTATTGGAGACGGTCTTTTTGGTTTTCTTCGAAGACGTGTTAAGCTTTGGCAAGGTATCGTCATTTAGAATCAACGTGTTTTTTTCAATACGACTTAGAACGCCGTATATTTCCGAGCCATCGTTTAAATAAATAAGAACTGGCTTTCCGTATAGGCCTTGGCAGGTTTTTTGGGTAATCGGATGAATGGGCTGCATCAGAATCTTGGCACCTCCGTTTGTTGTGTACTTTAGCCTATTCGATAGCGGAAGATTCGGTATAGACGAACGTCTAGTTTTGTATAAGAAAATGTTATTACCTAAAGTTCTCTGAAAAGTTGAATAACTTGACAATTTTATGTATGCTAAGCATATTAACTAATCCTAAGAGAGAAAGAATGATGCATAGATGAGTGGAGCTGTGTTTTATATTTTCGGTGCAACGGGCGATTTGGCGAAAAGAAAGCTGTTTCCGGCCTTCTACAGCCTATATCGTGAAGGGAAGTTAGGGGATAATTTTGCGGTAGTGGGTCTGGCTCGCAGACCGCGCACGAATGAACAGTTTCGTGATGATGTGAAGCACTCGATTCAAGATTTTGCCCGTTATAAGATTACGGACGACAAGGAATGGGATCGTTTCGCGCAGCGCTTTGAATACATGTCACTGGATATCAATAATGTCGCTGGTTTCCATGACCTGAACGTACTCTCAGCGAAGCTGGATGATAAATATCATACAGGTGGAAACCGGTTGTTCTACCTGGCTCTGGCGCCAGAGCTTTTCGGTAACGTTTCTTATAACTTAAGTGAAGGCGGATTGCTCAAAACCAAAGGCTGGCATCGTCTTGTTATTGAGAAGCCTTTCGGATATGATCTTCCATCGGCTGAACAATTGAATGGACAACTTCGTCAAGTGTTCGAGGAAAAAGATATTTACCGTATCGATCATTACTTAGGTAAAGAAATGGTGCAAAATATTGAGTTCGTTCGTTTCGCGAATGCCTTCTTTGAACCGCTATGGAACAATAAATACATAGCTAATATTCAAATTACATTAAGTGAAACGGTCGGTGTTGAAGAGCGTGGCGGTTATTACGATCACTCAGGCGCCCTGCGGGATATGGGTCAGAACCATATGTTGCAAATGCTGATGATGATGGCTATGGAACCGCCAAGCCGTCTGCATCCGGAAGATATCCGCGATGAGAAGGTGAAGGTCCTGCGTTCTCTGCGTTTATTCGAATCCGGCGATGACGTTCGTGCGAATGTGGTTCGCGGTCAATATGCGAGCGGCTCCGCCAAAGGTAAGGCGCTGCCGGCTTATCGCGAAGAAGATTCGGTAAATCCAAAATCAACGACAGAAACGTATTTCGCGGCAAGAGTTCACGTGGATAATTTCCGCTGGGCAGGCGTGCCTTTCTACATTCGTACGGGAAAAAGGCTGCCAGTTAAAACAACAGAGGTCGTTGTTGAATTCAAGAACATCCCGAATAATGTCTACTTGGCCAAGAAGCATGAATTGGAGCCGAATTTGCTTGTTTTCCGTGTCAATCCGATGGAAGGCATCTATTTGAAAATGAATGCGAAGCAGCCGGGATCCGAAGGTGTTATCGTCCCCGTAGCGATGGATTTCTGCCAAAGCTGCCAGATCGGCATCAATACACCGGAAGCCTATGAGCGTTTGCTATATGATGCCACACGTGGAGATTCTACGTACTTTACCCGTTGGGATGAAGTAGCGCTTGCTTGGTCTTATGTGGATCGCATTGCAGCCGCGTGGAGTGAGAAGACGGAGGATCTGAAGCACTATCCGTCTGGTTCTTGGGGCCCTGAAGAAGCAACAAAGCTCCTGAGCGATGACGGCTTTAAGTGGTGGCCGATTAACGGTCAAAATGAAGGCGAAGTTGATTGGGAAGCTGTTCAGAAAACGATTGTTTTAACTTGAAGTAATGAGATTAATATCCAATAGGCGACTCTGCCTGTTGGATTTTTTGTGGTATAATAGGTAATACATTACTATTTATACTTGAGGTGCGTTTATGTCACGAAGAGCTTTTATAAAATGGCTGCTGGCAATCGGGGCTGCATTGGTTGGATTAAGTGCTTTTTTTAGTCAAATGGTTAAGAAAAAGTTTATGTCGGATGATCAGCCCGCCTTATCAACTATCAAACCGGAGCCCCTTCAAGCTGTGGCGCAACCTTCGAGTGAAACGCTGCCAACAGGTCCGCTCATGTCCTATTTTATATTAAGCGACCTTCATGTCAGTATTGGTGATGAACTGACAGGTAAGAAATTAAGGCAAGCGCTGGATGATATTACGCATTTCGACGGTCCTGTTGATGCCATCATGTTAACAGGCGATCTGACGGATACAGGAACGGAACGAGATTATAAGGAGCTGCGTACCATTGTAAGTGAATATAAACTTCCACCTGTTCATGCGAACATGGGAAATCATGATTATTACACGATCTGGATTAATAAAGCGAATATCTGGGATCAAGCGGCCGTTCCGAACGGCAAAAGTGATGCGGTGAGCAGAGAGCAGTTCAAGAAGTTTTTTGGCTACAAAACACTCTACAATGATTTTACTACAAAGGGACACTCTATCCTGCTGCTCTCGCAAGAAGCCTATGTGCAAGAAAAGCCGGAAGTTGGTGAAGGTGCCTGGTATTCCGATGAGCAGATGGCATGGTTCAAAGAACGGGTGAAAAGCCTGTATCAACCTGGAAAACCACTGTTCGTGATGACGCATCAGCCACTGCCGCCGAATGGCACAGATGGGGGATCGCACCAATTAATGCGTGCCATCCAGTTCCGCGAGACGCTAAAGCCCTATAAGAATGTGTTTGTGTTCTGCGGACATCGGCACCAAGATTTCCAGAATGGGACTCCGCATTATGTGCAAGAATCCTTCCATTACTTCCACAATGCTTCAGTCGGTAGAACACTAAACCGTGCCTACCAGCAGGAAGCCAAGAATAAAGCACAGGGAATTTACGTGCAAGTATTCGCTGATAAGGTTGTTGTACGCGGCAGAGAGTTTAGCAACCGCACTTTTCTTGACGAAGCGAATTGGAGTATCGATTTGCAAAAAGCCCATGCCTAATAATGGGTAGCACCTATGTAAAAGAAGAAGGGAACAAGCCAACAAATGACTACGCAACTCACAAAACTTCTCGAAACGGAAGTCGCTAAACGACGTACGTTCGCGATTATTTCTCACCCGGATGCGGGTAAAACAACATTGACCGAGAAACTGCTGTTATTCGGGGGCGCGATTCGCTTAGCCGGAACAGTCAAAGGCCGAAAGGCTAGCAAGCATGCAACATCAGACTGGATGGAAATTGAGAAGCAGCGTGGAATCTCGGTTACATCCAGCGTGATGCAGTTCGACTACGAAGGGCACCGCGTTAATATTCTGGATACACCTGGTCACCAAGATTTCAGTGAGGACACCTACCGGACGCTTACCGCTGCTGACAGCGCGGTCATGCTAATCGACGTGGCCAAAGGGGTCGAGATGCAGACGAAGAAGCTATTCCAGGTTTGCCGGATGCGCGGAATACCGATCTTTACGTTTATTAACAAAATGGACCGAGAGGGTCGCGACCCGTTTGAACTCTTGGAGGAGTTAGAAGAAGTACTCGGCATTCGTTCATATCCGATGAACTGGCCGATTGGATCGGGCAAACAGTTCTGCGGTGTTTACGATCGCGGTAAATCGCAATTGGAGCTGTATCAAGGCGATGATCACAAAGACATTCAAGTGCGCAAGGTGGATGGTGTTGATGATCCATTAGTGAAGCAAATTGCCGGCGAATTCCTGCATAAACAATTAAGCCAGGATATTGAATTGCTGGATGTAGCGGGAGATCCTTTTGATATGGAGAAAGTACTCAAGGGCGAGCTTACACCTGTCTTCTTCGGCAGTGCCGTTAACAATTTCGGTGTGCAGACGTTTCTGGAGAATTTCCTACAGCTTGCTCCCAAACCGGAACCGCGCAACAGCACAGCGGGCCTTATTGAGCCTACCAAAGAGAAATTCTCGGGTTATGTTTTCAAAATTCAAGCGAATATGAATCCGGCTCACCGTGACCGTATTGCTTTCCTTCGCATCGTGTCTGGAAAGTTCGAACGCGGTATGTCCGTGAAGCATGTACGAATCGGTAAAGATATTAAGTTGGCTCAGCCGCAGCAATTTTTGGCACAAGATCGTGATATCGTGGAACAGGCATTTCCTGGTGATATCATCGGCTTGTTCGATCCAGGCATATTCCGCATTGGCGATTCCCTTAGCGAAGGGGAAGAGGTTGTATTCGATGAACTGCCGACTTTCTCACCTGAGCTTTTCAGCAAAGTTTCGATCAAAAATGCGTTGAAGCAAAAACAGTTCCTTAAAGGGATAGATCAACTGACTGAAGAAGGCATGATTCAAGTGTTCACGACGATCGGTTTCGAGGATATGATCCTTGGTGTGGTCGGTCAGCTGCAATTCGAAGTGCTTGAACATCGGATGAAGTCCGAATATGGCGTAGATATTCTACTACAGCGCCAGAACTATCAGTTCGCCCGTTGGATTATCGATGAGAAGCTCGATCCAAGTAAATTTCGGATTAATTCACAGCTGGTGAAGGATAAAAAAGGGAATTTCGTCGGATTGTTCGAAAGCGAGTATGCGCTGAGATCTTCCATAGAGAAAAATCCAAATGCTAAGTTTTTAACTAGCGCGCCATAAGTGTTATAAATCAAGAAGAGGCTGTCTCCAGAACATCATCTGGGGCACGCCTCTTCTTTCAATTTAAGTAGCCGATGAACGGTTTGCTTCATACAATAGGAACGGGTAAATAAGTAGCCATTCTGCCAGCCCTAAAGAAGTGAACTAGAGTCGTGCACCTCTTAATCATAGCCAATGTACAATTTCCAGTGCCGCCAATTCTAGGTGGTTCCGTCGAATTGCACGGAGTAACGTGGCTGTGGTCAAACGTAATAGAATGGGAAAAGTTTAGCCAATCAGGCCCGGCAGCATGCCGTTAAACAATTCAACTGGCATGCTACAGCGCAATCATGGCCGACTTCTATAGACTGAAGCTGGAGGCAAAACATGAAAAAGAAAAAGACCTTGAAGAAACCGATTAAAATCAGTTATGCCAGGTACGTCACAAGTAAAATAGCTAAAACAAAGGCCCTAGAAGCTTCGGTGAAGCTGCGTGAATATGTTCCCATTACGAAACAAATGAATCTTGAGTCACTAAAACAAATGCTTAGCCAGTATAAAATGGTGTATATCAAACCGAATGTAGGCATGTTTGGAAACGGTGTTATTCGTGTGGAAATGGCGGAGGATGGGGCGAGAAAGCTTTATTCTTATCAGTCCGGTGTCCGCTTAAGACAGTTTAAAACATTTCAAGAGATGTATGCATCCATCCATAAATTGACGAAAAAACGGAATTACCTCGTACAAAAAGGGATCCATCTACTCAAGTACAAAGGAAACCGCTTCGATCTTCGTGTCATGGTTCAACAAACGCCTCTTCGGAAATGGGAGACAACAGGCGTGATCGGCAGAGTGGCTCATCCGAGCAAAGTTGTTACTAATTTTCATAATGGGGGAACATTGAAGCCGGTTGATATTCTGCTGCACAAGTATTTACCTGCAAATAAACAGAAGGCTTATGTTAAGAAGCTGTATGTTCTTGGGATACAGGTGGCAAAGGCAATTAATGCGCGGTATAAAGGGGTTAAGGAGATCGGTGTCGATGTCGCCTTGGACAATGAGCTGCACCCATGGATTCTTGAGGTTAATACGAGTCCGGATCCCTACATTTTCCGTAGATTGAAAGACAAGCGAATATTTGCAAAAATAAGACGTTATGCCAAGGCTTACGGCCGGTTATGAACTCATAACCGGTCTGCTGTCATACATATGAAAGCTTTGCTCAATTTCGTAAACAGAAACAGGGGGACTTAATAAAAAGCCTTGAATCGTCGTACAAGTAGTTTCTTTCAATATTTCAAGCTGGCTCAATTCTTCTACGCCTTCTGCAACAACTTGTACGTTAAGGGCATGTCCAAGGTGAATGATGGCATTCGTAATGGCCAAATCATCTTTATTACTATGTATATTTTTCACAAAAGAACGGTCTATTTTCAAACAATGGATTGGAAAATGCTTCAAGTAATTGAGCGAGGAATAGCCAATTCCAAAGTCGTCGATGGAGATGGAAACCCCTTTTTTACAGAGCTTCTCCAGAATAGCTACAGTATTTTCCATATTTTGCATAATAGAGCTTTCAGTGATTTCAAATTCCAGATAAGAAGGATTGATTCCGGTTTGGTCAAAAATCTGAATAGCTTTATCGGAAAAGCCTTCATCTCGGAATTGACAGGGTGAGATATTTACAGCAACTTGGTAGTCTAAAATGCCAGTTTCCAGCCATCTCATCTTCTGAAGGCAAGCCTCGCGAAGCACCCATTCACCAAGTGGAATAATCAAACTGCTCGCTTCAGCAAGCGGAATAAACTCATTAGGAGAAAGAATTCCATGTTTTGGGTGATTCCATCGCACCAAGGCTTCCAGACAAATGATTTTTCCGGTTGAGAGTTCAAGACGTGGCTGATAGTATAGGACGAGTTGATTTTCAAGTATCGCCTTACGCAGCTCAGTTTCCATCTGAATTTGACTGGTGAACTGCGGCTTGTGCAAGGAATTATAGGTAACAAGTTTATTCTTTCCTGTATGTTTGGCAGCTAAGAGAGCATGATCTGCTTGATTCAATGCTTGTTCGATCGTAGTTGGTGAGATGTCTACAGCACTCATACCGATGCTGGCATTAATATAACATTCTTGCTCCATCACCCTGAAGGATTTCACAAAAATATGCTGCACGCTCTGAATGATTTGTGAAAGCTGATCTTGGGTGTCTGCATGAAAAAGGAGCACAAATTCATCATCCCCAGATTGAGCAACTAGGTTGCAATTAGGTATGGTCCGCAGTCGGTTGGCCACTTCTTCTAGAAGAAGATCGCCGGACTTGTATCCGAGCGAGAAATTCACTTGTCGAAAACGGTCAATATCTAGGATGAGAAGTGTACGTAAAGGGGCTGAATGCGCAGCTCTGTTATGACTTCGAATAGACTTTTTTAACAATGTTTGGAGCTCTTGTCGATGGTGAATTCGAGTGACTCTTTTGTTGCTCCTGAGAGCACTTATTGTTGTCGATGCGGCGAAGTGAAAAAGGCGCCAGACTGCTTTCATTGCTATCACTCATTCCCACATCAAAGTTGTATATTAATTTAACTCTTATCATAAAACGAAATGCAAGCTGTAGACAATATTATTATTTAGTTTATTTTACAAAATATGGTCATTTAATTTATTTCTCATTACTAGAGATTGATAAGATTGTCGAATCTTGATGAAAATAATTTTCAGGAACTTTGTATTGACAAAAATGGCTTATGAATGAGAAAATGTACGCGTGTACATAGTTGTTTAATTTGATGAATTTATGGGGGCTTTTACATGGTGACAAGAAAAGAGGTTGCTGAATTAGCTAGGGTTTCAGAAGCGACCGTATCCCGTGTATTCAATGGGCTCGGACCCATGAAGCCTGCTACCAGAGAGCGTGTGCTAGCAGCAGCAAAGCAGCTTGATTACCATCCGAATGCCATTGCACAAAGCTTCGCACGAAGACGCAGTGGTAATCTTGGCGTAGTGCTTCCCTATATGCCTAAAGTGCATCTCTTCTCTGCGTATTATTTCGCCGAAATATTAAGCGGTATAGGGGAACAAGTGAGAGAGCAAGGCTACGATATGCTGTTGTCTCTCCTGAAACCGGATGAGAGCTTGGATTATACCCGACTCTATCGTTCGCAGAAAGTGGATGCTTGTGTCATCTTGGGTTCTATTGATACTCCGCAGCAGCGGCAATCGCTTGAGCAGCTGCAGGATCAGGGGCTTCCCTTCTGCTTGGTAAATCAACGATTCGAGGGTTTATCCTTTCACGAGGTGGACGCGGATCATGTAGAGGGCAGCTATCAGGCTGTTCGGCATTTGCAGGATGAGGGTTATCGGAAAATTGCTTTCCTGAACGGTTCGCCTCATTATTCGAACTCTGGCGACAGACTTCAGGGCTACATGAAAGCGATGTGTGATGCTGGCTTAGAGGTACTGCCTGAGCTGCTGCTCGAAGGCAATTACAGCCGCAAAAGCGGTTATGAAGCCGCAGATCAGTTGTGGGAGCATCGTGAACAAGTGGAAGCGATATTTGCAGCCAATGATCGAATGGCGATCGGTTTGATGCAAGGACTCCGAGAACGAGGTTGGATCGCTGGGCGAGACTTCGCTGTTGTCGGCTGTGATGACTCGGATGCCGCCAAGCTGAGCGATCCCCCGCTGAGCAGTATTAATGTGCCATTCTATGAAATGGGTAAAGAGGCGGCGCGCGGAGTCCTTGCAGGTGTGCTGCATGGAGAAGGCGCGAACAATCCACGTATTAAGCTGCCGACCCGGTTGGTTGTGCGA
The DNA here is from genome assembly GCF_900103825.1 of Paenibacillus sp. yr247. Lineage (GTDB taxonomy): Bacteria > Bacillota > Bacilli > Paenibacillales > NBRC-103111 > Paenibacillus_E. The sequence continues at coordinate 42,342 of NZ_FNIF01000023.1, read as the reverse complement.
CAATCTTCGAAGAGCAGTCACAATAAATAAGAAGCCATGGCATATAAAATTGGGAAATAACCAAATGATCGATTGCGCAGCGTCGTTGGATGAGTATCAGCGAAGTTTAATGATAGATAAGTATAGAGAGGAGCTTATGGCATATGAGTAAACAAGCATTGATTGTCTGGGGCGGCTGGGATGGTCATCAGCCCGAAGAGGTGGCAGGAATTTTCGCTGGGCTGCTGCGCGAGGAAGGCTTTGGCGTGGAAGTATCCGATACACTGGACAGCTTCAAGGACGCAGAGCGTTTGGCGAGCATTGATCTCATCGTGCCTGTATGGACCATGGGTAAAATTGGGAGCGAGCAGTTGAAACCATTAATCGCAGCGGTGAAAGAAGGCGGAACCGGTATCGCAGGTTGTCATGGCGGCATGGGAGATTCCTTCCGTAATGAAGTCGAGTATCAACACATGGTTGGCGGTCAATGGGTTGCGCATCCCGGAAATGACGGGGTCACGTATACGGTTCGGATCAAGGATCGCCAGCATCCTTTGACAGCGGGCATGGAGGATTTCGTCGTTGTGTCGGAAAAGTATTACATGCATGTGGATCCAGCTATTCACGTACATGCGGTTACAGACTTCGGTGATGTGGAGATGCCGGTTGTATGGACCAAAACTTATGGAGCGGGCAAGGTATATTATAATTCGCTTGGCCATCAAGCCAACATTGTTCGTATGCCAGAAACACTGAAATTAATGCGTCGTGGCTTGCTGTGGGCAACACGATAACGAAAAGGGGGAAGCAAGAGATGAGTAAGAAGAAAGTTGGTATTATCGGTTGCGGGAATATTAGCGCAGCCTATATGAAAAATATTCCTAACTTTGAGCATTTGCAGCTGCTAGCGTGTGCCGATATCGATATGGACAGAGCAAAGGCTCGGGCGGAGGAATTTAGTATTCCTCATGCGTATACCGTGCAAGAGTTATTAAATGATTCTAATATTGATATTGTGATCAATTTGACGATTCCGGCAGCACACGCCGCAGTGTGTATTCAAGTACTGGAAGCGGGCAAACACGTGTATGTGGAGAAGCCGCTTGCCGTTACCCGTGAAGAAGGTCTGCAGATTCTGGAAGTTGCACATCGCAAGGGATTGCTGGTAGGCAGTGCACCGGATACATTCCTCGGTGGAGGGATACAAACGTGCGTGAAGCTGATTAATGACGGCTGGATTGGTACACCGATTGCGGCAACGGCATTCATGATGGGCAAAGGCCATGAGCACTGGCACCCGGATCCGGAATTTTATTATGCAAAAGGCGGCGGCCCGATGTTCGATATGGGTCCTTATTACTTAACAGCGCTAGTGGCTTTACTTGGGCCTATTCGCCGAGTAACAGGTTCGGCAGGAATAAGCTTCCAAGAGCGCACGATAAAGAGCGAGAAAAAACGCGGACAGAAAATCACGGTAGAAACACCTACACATATTGCGGGCGTGCTTGATTTCCATAGCGGTGCAATTGCTACACTTGTCACAAGCTTCGATATTATGGGAGGCACACAATTGCCGAACATTGAAATCTACGGCAGCCAAGGCTCCATACGCGTACCAGATCCGAATACATTCGGCGGTCAGGTGCTTATCCGCAAAGGGGGTTCTGATTGGGAACCGATTCCTCTGTCGCATGGCTACAAAGAAAACCACCGCGGTTTAGGTGTTGCGGCCATGGCTCAAGCGTTGATGAGCGGCGAAAGTGATGCACATCGTGCGAACGGGCAGCTGGCTTACCACGTGCTGGAGGCGATGCATGGCTTCCATGATGCGTCCGACTCAGGCAAGCATTATGTAATGCAAAGCAGCTGTGAGAAACCAGCCCCGCTGTCACCAGATTCCGTGCTATAATAATATATATGGGCATCCTCCTCTTTGCGTTAGAGGGGGATTTTTGTTTATTTTGCGGAGGAATTGTGTCGTTTCTCGGGAAAAAGCACTCGTGATTGGAGGACTAATTAGCCATGCCAAAAATAGCTGTGGTGACAGACTTTGATGGAACCTTGATGGAGCAGGATGTTGGCGATATGTTGATGGAAGAATTAGGCGTGTTAAATGAAAAACAGGTTATTGAAGCTTCACGTCTTTTTCGGGAAAAAAAGGTGGGCTCTTTGGCATGGATTGAAGCGGCTTACCCCCTACTTGCCGGTCAGCAGGAGCAGGTAGATCGGTTGATTGAGAGCGTGAATTTGCGGGATGGGGCGCGGGATTTTATTGATTTTTGCCAGCAGAAAGATGTGCCGGTTACGGTGTTGAGTGATGGTATGCTTTACTATATTGAGCAAATTTTAAGTCGCCAGCAGATGAAAGTTAACCGTATTATCGGGAATCCGATTCAATACTCGACAGATGGTGAATTTCAATTCGGCGTTCAAAATACGAATGCGGCATGCAAATGGTGCGGATGCTGCAAAGCGAGTGTCGTCAAGCAGTTAAAAGAGGATGGTTGGCTTGTCATTTACATTGGAGATGGCAGCAGTGATTATTATGGTTCCGGCTTTGCCGATTGGATTTTTGCACGTGGGAGTCTTGCCAGGTATTTGACGGAGGAAGGTACAAATTTTTATCCATTTGAGACGTTTCATGATATTTTGAGCATACTAAGATTGACTTGGCCTTCTTATCTAAATGGCACAGCGAATCGCCGCCTAAGAGGACGATTCCCAGCTTCATGTAAATTTCTTGAACTTGAAGATAAAACCAGCTAAGGGAACGCGGGAGCAGCCCCCTAGCTAGCTTGATTGAATGGCGTCATTCGAGATGCTCTTTAAGTGTTTCTACGAGTTGGTTTTGAATGTTTGCTTCACTATGCTGCCATATGATTTCGAAAAGCACACCAAGTCCGGGCAATACCCGTTCTTCTCCGCCGATGGAATCCTCAATAACTTCTTGAAGTTCATCATTCGATTTATTTTGGACTCGCTGGACAATGGCCTGTCTTAAGGTGATGTTCATTCGTGGACCTCGCTTCCATGTCGTTATCGTTACTAATATGCGCAAGTTTCGGACGGTTCATCCTTTCACACTTAACACCTTCCCTTGAATAGTGAGTTGTGGGTCGCAATTATGTTATAATTTTAAAATATCTTAAGAATTTGGGGGACACCAACCGATGAGAAAACAATTTGCGATTATTGGGATGGGAAGATTCGGGTCCAGCGTCGCTAGAACGTTGTCCCAATTAGGATTTGAAGTCATGGCAATTGATTCTCGCGAAGAGACGGTACAAGATATTTCAGCTCTTGTCACGCATGCCGTTCAAGCAGATTCTACGGATGAAGAAGCGCTCCGAGCCTTAGGTATTCGTAATTTTGACGTTGTCGTGGTGGCTATTGGCGAGGATATTCAAGCGAGTATTTTGACGACATTAATTCTCAAAGAAATGGGCATCCCTACGGTAGTCGTTAAAGCTGTTAATGATCTGCATGGCAAAGTGTTAAAAAAAATTGGCGCAGACAAAGTCGTTTATCCGGAAAGAGATATGGGACAGCGTGTGGCGCATCATCTTATTTCTTCTAATATCGTTGATTATATAGAGTTATCTGCGGATTACAGCATCGTGGAGATTAAAGTGTCCCGCCAATTGGTTGGCAAAAGCCTTAAACAACTAGATATTAGAGCCAAATATGGCTGTAATGTTATCGCGATCAAACAAAATGAAAAGCTGATCATTCCGCCAAGTGCGGAAGAATCGCTTAGACCGGAAGATATTTTGGTTATTGTCGGTGAAAATTCAAATCTTCAAACTTTTGAAGTGACTTTTGCGGAGTAGGTAAAGATAAATGACAAGTATACATACAGAAATCATGTCTGTTCAGAATGCCAGAGTCAAAGAATGGGCGCAGCTCTTAGAGCGCCGGGGCAGGGACAAACAAGGGAAATATATCATCGAGGGTTACCATCTGGTGGAGGAAGCACTGCGTGCAGAGGCTTCGGTTAAAACCATTGTTTATAGCTTGGAAAAGGGTGTGCCTGTTGGATTAGCCCAGCAGGCTCCGTTTGTGGAATGGGTCGGCGTTAGCCAGGCCGTCTTGGAGAAATGCTCGGATACCCAGACGCCGCAAGGCGTACTAGCCGTTGTGGCTCGACCGCAGCTTGGCATGGACGAGCTGTTCGCTGGAGAGCATGATCTTGTCGTCGTCCTGGACGGCGTTCAGGACCCGGGCAACCTCGGCACGATTATCCGCAGCGCAGATGCCGTCGGGGCCAGTGCAGTCGTGCTCGGCCGCGGCACGGTCGATCTGTACAATCCCAAGACGATCCGCTCGACGATGGGATCGATGTATCATCTGCCGATAGTGGAGGCAGATCTTAGCCTGTTATTGCCGCGCGCGCGTGAGCGCGGCGTGCGGCTTGTGACCACGAGCCTGCAGGCACAGCGCTCGTGCTATGACACAGACCTGCGGCAGCCGACGTGGCTGATCCTCGGCAATGAAGGCAAGGGCGTGTCGCCGGAGGTTGAAGCGCAATCGGATGTGCAGGTCATTATTCCGATGCAGGGCAAAGCGGAATCACTGAATGTCGCGATGGCGGCGACCGTGCTGCTGTTTGAGGCTTCGCGACAGCGGTTGGTTTACAACAACAATAAAGTCTGACTTGTGAGATTTTTCAACATTTTTGGTCAAGAAAGAGGATCGATCATGATCCTCCTCTGCTATGTGCAATAATAAACAATAAGAAGCCCTGGTTAGATGCTCCGGCTCTTCTTTCCTTCAAGTTCCATTAGGCAGATGTATAACAGTGAAGTATCATTTAGTATAGGGTGATACTAAATGTTCATTTCTCCTATGCTGCTGTATAATGCAAAGAATAATAAGCCATTTAACAGTAAAAATCATATAGCGGAATTAAAATTAGATGGTTTACGATGTATTATTTCCAATATGGATAAACTCTATGTTTACACGAGGCAAAATGACTTGATCACGAATAAATTCCCTGAGTTATTTAATTGCCCCCTGCCGGAAGGAACAATACTTGATGGTGAATTAATTGTTGCTGATGATCAAGGGAAACCAGACTTTGAAGCCATGTCGGCCAGGTTCTTATCTAAGAAAAACAAGACTCCTGTGATATTTTGCGCATTTGACATCTTGAGATACAAAGGAATTGACGTCACGGGTCTAAGCTTACTCAAGCGTAAAGAGCTGTTGGACCTGGCTTTCATTGAAAATGAGAACTATAAAAAGGTTAAAGTGTTTGAGGGTAATGCAGTTGATTATTTTGAGCGGGCCCGTCAACAGAGACTTGACGGTATAATCATTAAATCAAAAAAAGAGAATTCCATATACGAAATAGAAAAACGCTCCAACCAATGGCAAAAGGTGATCAACTGGACTTATGCGGAAGTCTACATTTCCGGTTATAGAAAAAATAATTTTGCCTTACTAGCCTCTATTGATGCAGCCGATGGATCCAAGTTCCCAGTCGGGGTCATTGAGTTAGGTGTAACACCCATCCACAAAAAAGCGTTAGATGGTGTGAAGAAACGCTTAGTATTCAAGGAAGACAAGAATTTTGCATATATGGAACCACGGATCATGGCAAGGATTAAGACAAGAAACTGGACCAAAAGTGGAAAACTTCGATCACCCGTTTTCATGGAATTCGTTATCTGAGCAAACAAAAAGACTGAAATCACCAAAGGAGGAAGTGGTGAATACAGTCTTTTTTTGTTTACACTTACATAAATGGAATTAGCGTCTAAATCCGCCGGTTAGTTGTTGTTCTGCAATTTGAACTAATCTTCTAGTAATGTGACCACCGATTGCGCCAGTATCACGAGTAGTCATGTATCCGTAATAACCATCTTGAGGAATCTGAATACCTAATTCTTGAGCAACTTCATATTTCATTTGTTCAAGAGCGGTTCTTGCTTGTTGCACGACTAATGAATATGTTGACAAACCTTACTGTAACTAATATTATTACAGTATAATGAAATGAATAGGGGACATAAAACATGAAATGTAAAATCAATCGAAATGCAGCAAAGGTTCTAAAAAATATGTTGAGTAGTGAAGAATCTAAAGGGAAAATGATTCGTGTATTTATTACACAGAATCATGGAGATCACGCTCATTATGATGTGATTCTTGATACGCCTACTGAACATGATGAAATCGTAAAAACAGACAAAGACATTGAAATTTTACTAGATAAACGAGAAGGCCTTTTAGATGGGGTTTGGATTCAATATTTTCATGTGCCTCAAGATGGTTTTTTCATAACGAACCCTTCAACTGGATTTCATGACAAGTAAGTGCATGGAGAAAATGAAATCATGATAGATTTGCCAACTTGCCCAAAATGTAAATCAGAATACACTTACGAAAATGGAAGTCTTTTTGTTTGCCCAGAATGTGGTCATGAGTCGACATTAGAATTAGAAACTGGAATGGTACAAAAGTAAAAAGTATTCGCTTGGTTGATGGAGATCATGATATTGATTGCAAAATTGATGGTTTTGGAGCTATGAAATTAAAATCTGAATTTGTTAAAAAGGTATAATATCAAAACAAAAGTTAGTCCCGATGTGGCCAAAGCCTTAATACATCGGGATTTTTTTATAACCACTCATGAGAGAAATTATGTTGCAATGCTAAGCTTTGCTTATATGCAGGAGCAAGAGAAGACCTAACTTCAAGGAGGGTGTTTTTTCTTCTTAAGTAACGCAAAATAGGAGGAAAGAACTTAATGTAATGATTAGGAGAAGGGGTCTTGAGCATGAATAAAACAATTTTATTGCGTGAACCAGCAAAACGTAAATTGCTTTTAAGTATGGGAATTAGCTGGTTGTTCGACGCGATGGATGTTGGGATCATTTCGTTTATCGTTGCCGCGCTATCCGTTGAGTGGAAATTGGGCGCACAGCAAATCGGACTGCTGGCAGCCATTAATTCGATCGGAATGGCGGCAGGTGCGCTAGTAGCAGGTTCACTTGCTGACCGGTACGGACGAAGGGCGGTACTTCTGGGTACGCTTATAATTTTCTCCGCAGCTAGCGGATTATCTGCTCTTGCCACAAGCTTTGTTATGCTATGTGTGCTGCGTTTCATTACCGGATTTGGTCTTGGCGGGGAGCTTCCTGTCGCTTCAACGCTTGTTTCTGAGTCGTTCCCAGCTAAGGAAAGGGGACGTGCTGTAGTGCTGCTCGAAAGCTTTTGGGCGTGTGGGTGGATCTTCGCGGCGCTTATTTCTTACTTCGTCATTCCTGTTTACGGTTGGCGTGCGGCCTTTATCATTGGTGCGATCCCGGCTTTATATGCTTTATATCTTAGAAGGGCTATTCAGGATTCACCTCGCTATACCGAACTGAAAAGTCAGAAGTTGTCGATCGGAGAACGGGTAGCCTCGGTATGGTCATCTAACTATCGTAGGTCTACCTTAACACTCTGGATTTTGTGGTTCACAGTGGTGTTTTCTTATTACGGAATGTTTCTGTGGCTTCCAACCGTCATGGTTCTTAAGGGCTTCGGTCTCGTAAAAAGTTTTCAATACGTGTTAATCATGACGTTGGCACAGCTTCCCGGTTATTTTACTGCAGCTTACATTATTGAGAAATTCGGCCGCAAGTTTGTGCTCGTCACCTATTTGCTGCTGACCGCAGCAAGCGCACTATGGTTCAGCAATGCTGAAACGGAAGGGATGCTGATAGCAGCCGGTATTAGCTTATCTTTTTTTAATCTTGGCGCATGGGGAGCTATGTATGCTTATACACCTGAGTTGTACCCAACAGGAGTCCGCTCTACGGGTGTTGGGCTTGCCGCTTCCTTCGGACGTGTTGGCGGTATCATCGGCCCATACCTTGTTGGTTTGCTGGTTGCGAAAGACAAAGCAATCACATCCATTTTTTTGGTATTCTTCGTTGCCATTGTTATCGGAGCACTGACTCTGCTATTTTTCGGCAAAGAAACAAAAGGTACGGACCCGGATAATGTGGTTGAGCGCTCTCCAATCCTCTCCAATTAATAGGATTGGAAATCATTGTACCATGTTTTCATAGAATTCTAGTGGTACAATTTTAATATGATCGATTCCGATCAAACAACTAAGAAGGCCGAAGCTTCTTGAAGCACGGGGGACCCATCCTTTGGGGTGAAGCCGCTTAAGCGGCCGGGTGATTACTCTTTGACCCGAATCCGACAGCTAACCTCGCAGGCCGCAAAAGGAGAGGATTGTTTTGAAACGTTACAAAAAGCTTATAGTAACAGGCGCATTGGGACTAAGTGTCCTTCTGGGCTCAAGTGCGGCAATGGCCGCATCATCCACTTATACGGTGTCGGGCAACGACACGATGTGGTCAATCTCTAAGAAGAATGGCGTAAGCCTCACTTCGCTCATTCAGGCAAACCCTCAGGTTGCCAATCCGGATGTCATCTGGCCGGGCATGACACTGCAAATTCCTGGAAGCACGAGCACGGGCGGATTTTCAAAAGTAGCCGCGCCATCGCAATCAGCTTTTGCCAGTCAAGTCGTTAACCTAGTTAACCAAGAACGTGCCAAAGCAGGACTTAGTCCTTTGACTAGCGACAGCGCACTTACAGGCATGGCCCTCGACAAAGCGAAGGATATGTACAATAATGGTTATTTTGATCATACCTCACCGACCTATGGGTCCCCTTTTGACATGATGAGCGCATATGGCATTCATTATTCCTACGCAGGTGAAAATATAGCCAAAGGCCAGGAAACGCCTGAAGATGTCATGAACGCCTGGATGAATAGCGCGGGGCACCGCCAAAATATCCTAAGCCCCAACTTCACCAAAATTGGTGCAGCTAATTACAACGGCGAATGGGTACAGGAATTCATCAGTAACTAAGAAAATGAAGTTCCGTATATCAGCGGATCTACCAAACGGCTCTTGAGACTCCCAATTAGGAGTTCCAAGAGCCTTATTCATGTTTCGGGACGCTGTATCGAACTAAGTTAAAGTATGGAAATGTTTGGCTTGTAGCTACACGGTCCGAAAATGAAATTCCCAATATTTGAAAACAAGTAGGCAATGGTTTAAACTGTGGGATATAGAGCTATTTTGGAAAAAAATGTATCCTAAAGTCAAATTCTGTAACTATAACATATAGGGGGTGCTAAAATGAGTACATTTAAATCCTGGTTTTCAAGTGCAAAAACTGGCTTGTCGGAGCAAGTCAAAAAATTTCAAAACAAAGATTTTCTGGATGCCGTTGTAGCCGGTTGTGCAATTGTAGCAGCCGCTGATGGCAGTATTCGCTTAAGGTGATTTCCAAATTTAACAATAAGCCGGAAGTTGGACGAATTATCATTGCGGTATGCTGTGCTATTGGTGCTGCAGACGTAGATTTTGATGATAGTGAGAAAAAGGTAGTCAGAGATATTTGTACAACGCTAAACCTTAATCCTGCCGAATTTAGTCTGTGATCGTCGAATTTACAAATATTTAATCGGAATATTGAAACGTGATGGTGATTCATCCGTATCAAAATAGTGTGATTTTATCAAACAGGCTCTGAAGGGAGGTGACCTCGTTGACTATCAATTTGGTCAAAGGTCAAAAAATCGATTTAACAAAAGGCAACGCTGGTCTTACTAAGGTGATTGTAGGACTAGGCTGGGATCCTGCAGTGGTTGAGAAGAAAGGCTTTTTTGGATCTAAAAAAACAACCGTAGAAATTGATTGTGACGCTTCTGTCATTTTGTTAGATGAAAACGGTAAATTGACAAAAGAGAAGAATGTTGTATACTTCGCTAACTTGCAAAGTCCTGATGGTTCGGTCGTTCACTCTGGTGATAACCGCACAGGGGAAGGCGAAGGCGATGATGAGCAAGTTTCTGTTAACTTGGGTCAGGTGCCTGCGGATGTTAGTAAAATCATCTTCGTCGTTAATATTTACGATTGTGTGAATAGAAAACAAGATTTCGGACTCATTCAATCGGCCTATATTCGGATAGTGAATGACTCCAATAATCAAGAATTGGTTAAATTTAATCTATCAGAGATTTATTCAGGTAAAACTTCTTTGATTGCCGGTGAAATATATCGCCATAACGGTGAATGGAAATTCAGCGCAATTGGTGAAGGCAGTACGGATACAACAATTGGACAGTTGGTCAAACGTTACACATAAAGCAAAATCAAATCCCCTATAAAGCGAGGTTATTACAATGGCAATTTCATTATCCAAAGGTCAAAAAGTAGATTTAACAAAAACAAACCCAGGTTTATCTAAAGTCGTTGTCGGTTTAGGCTGGGATACGAATAAGTATGACGGCGGTAAAGATTTCGATTTAGACGCATCCGTTTTCTGTGTGAATGCAGCGGGTAAAGTAGCATCTGAATCCGATTTTATTTTCTATAACAACTCTAAGAACGCGAATGGCTCCGTTGTACATAATGGTGATAACCGTACAGGTGCAGGAGATGGTGATGATGAGCAAGTAAGTGTAGATTTAACGAATATTCCAGCTGAAATCGATAAAATCGCATTCTGCATTACGATCCATGATGCAGTAGCAAGAGCGCAAAACTTCGGACAAGTTTCCAATGCTTATGTACGTATTCTAAACGAAGGTACGGGCGCAGAATTAATCCGTTTCGATCTTGGCGAGGACTTCTCCATTGAAACAGGTGTTGTTATCGGCGAATTATACCGTAACAATGGTGAGTGGAAATTCAGCGCAATCGGCAGCGGCTACAAAGACGGTCTTGCAGGACTGGCTCGCGATTACGGCTTGCAAACTTCCTAAGAACTAAACTTACAAGAACTAGTTAAGGTTATGCTTACAATGCTAGATTTCTTGCGAAAACTCTAAGGAGCTGCAGAAAAATGACAATTAGCTAGGAATTGAGGATTTCATTTTTTATAATAATCTGGTTGGTGCCAAGGGTTGATTTCTCCAAGATTCCTGCGCATATTCAACGTGTCGATATTGCAGTAACGATCCATGATGCAGTAAACCGCAGTCAAAATTTCGGACAAGTTTCCAATGCGTTCGTACGTCTTGTAGATGAAGTAACGAATCGGGAAATTTTACGTTATGACCTTGGCGAGGACTTCTCCATTGAAACAGCCGTTATCATCTGTGAATTATACAGAGACAGTCAAGGTCAAGAATGGAAGTTCCAAGCCGTTGGAAGTGGTTTTCAAGGCGGTCTTCAAGCGCTATGTAAAAATTATGGACTTGATGTCCAGTAGGATCAGATATAGATAGGGTGGTGCGGGTAAGGCATCACCCTTCAATTATGGGTATTGGGATCGGATGGAATGCTCCAGCTAATGTGGAGTTGGATACCTCGGCTTTCTTTTGTGAATTTGATTATTCAACCCCCTCCTCCGGAGACGGATAAGAAGCAATTTTCCATTCAGTTCTCCGACGTTCCAGCAATATACGGATTTTCCATCCTGGCACAGGGCAAGATATGTTGCGGTATGAATTAGGAAATCAGTTCTCCGTAGAGACAGCAATTTTTATTGGGGAATTATATAGATATGGTGCTGAATGGAAATTCAGTGCGGTTGGATCTGGTTTTTCAGGTGGACTGAAGGCGACTCCAACGATTAAACCTCCTCTTATTCCTCCGGCTCCAATTAATTGAAGAAGAAGAATCAAAAGAAGAAATCCTCTGGATTGTTCGGGAAAAGCAATATTTCTCCGGTCATAAGGTATTGGATGAAGCTTTTGGATGGGGCATGAGATGGGTCGCAGGCAGTAAATAAATGACGAAATATACAGGAGGGTCAAGGCACATGTCAGATTTTTTTCAAAGTTTTATTAATAATTTTCTTAACTTTTTCAGCTGGGAAGTACTATCAGCTACACTCACCGACCCGGTTAACTGGGGAATTATCGGTACACTTGTTATCTTAGAGGGTTTGCTATCAGCCGATAACGCACTAGTTCTCGCCGTAATGGTTAGACATTTACCAAAGGATCAGCAGAAAAAAGCCTTGTTCTACGGGCTTATAGGAGCTTACATATTCCGATTTCTAGCAATTGGGGTTGGTACATTCCTGGTACAAATTACTTGGATTAAAGTGCTTGGCGGTGTGTATCTCCTCTGGATTGCCATCAGCAATCTCTTCTTCAAGAAGCATGAAGAGGAAGGTGAAATTCAGAATAAAGAACTTTCCTTCTGGCGTACGGTCTTAGCAGTAGAAGTTATGGATATCGCTTTTAGTGTCGATAGTGTTCTTGCCGCTTTTGGTGTCAGTGAAAAAGTTTGGGTGTTATTCCTTGGAGGCGTCTTGGGCGTGCTTATGATGAGAGGCGTAGCTCAAGTCTTCTTAAAGCTCATTGACAAGATCCCGGAATTGGAGAAAACAGCGTTCATCCTTATTATCATTATCGGTATTAAGATGATTGCTGGTGCATTCGGATTCGAAATTTCGCATGTTATCTTCTTCTCCACACTTATTGTCATATTTGGAGGCACGATTGTTCTTAGCTTGCTTCAAAAGAAGGACAAGCCGGAGTCAACTAACTAATCATACCGACATTACATGACAATCCCTCCTTTGACGGAGGGATTGTTTTTTACACGAAAGAGGGAGGGATCGGTTTTGAGATATTTCCGTCCCGGTGAAATTCTGAAGTTTGTACAAGGCGTACACGTGGAACTAAGTAATCCATTCATCATAAAGGAGTCGAAACGTATCGGATTCCGTTTAATTACAACATTCAAGTGAAGTATAACCAGGGAGTGCCTAAATTACTTGAAATTAATTCAAGGATGTTACTTGGCTGTAAAATCGATTTTGGGTGAGACAGTGGATATTCAAAAACCGACCTATGATATTTTGGCCAGTTATGTCGAGAAATCGGTTGTTATGAACATTTCAAACTAGCCTAAATGCGAGCAATCGCGAATAAAAAAAGCTGCGCATCATATCTTTGATAATAGATGGTCAAATCTGTCAAAGAAGGTGCAAAGTATGATGATAGGCGGGATTATACTTTTCGGAATAATCGTCGTACTCATTGTCGTAGCAAGCTCTGAAAAAGCGGAATCTGTGTCTAAATTTATTGATAAATAGTCATCTATGAAACCTGAAAAGGTTTCTTTTTTTTGATGTGATTTGGTAGAATGTAAGATAGGGTTTGCGATGTTCGGGAGGGGATGTACGTTGCTGGATTTTAAGGAATTTATTGTCCGGAGAGAAGAAGAGATGGTAGTTTCATGAAAAAGGAGATTTAACATGCTGCAATTAAGCGATAGTCAGCTTGCAACAATGTGGAGTCAAGGGGATTCTAAAGCATTCAGTCGACTTCTTGAGCTGTACAAGGACAAAATTTATCGATTAGCGTATCGGATGCTGCATAATAAGTCGGACTCGGAAGATGTCGTACAAGAGACATTTCTTCGGGCGTACCTTCACTCCCATCGATTTGACGCGACCAAGAATTTCTCTAGCTGGATTTTTAGTATCGGTAAAAATGTGGCCATTGATTTTTTGCGCAAAAAGAAGATTGAGCTGTCTATGGATACGAATCCACATCCATTCCAGGATGCACTTCCTTTTTATGATAAGCTGACAAGTCATGAGAAAACGCCTGAGCTTCAATTGATTCAGCAAGAAACTGCCGCGCAAGTAGAGCAAATGATTCGAGACCTGCCTGATAAATACAAAACGCTAATCGTTTATTAATACTATTTAGACATGTCTTTAGAGGATATTAGTACAGAAGTTAATTTGCCCGTTTCGACGATTAAAACAAGATTGTTTCGCGGTCGAAATTACATCAAAAGAAAATGGGGATCCTTATTCTTCATGATGCAAAGTTTGGCTTCCATCATTATTTTCTAACAAATATACATAAATTACTTGATGACAAAGGAGTACCCTGTGAGCATTCCCAAAATTGAAGTACCAAAGATGCCCAATGAATTGCCAACAATTTTGCTGCCAAATGAGGAAATTGGTTCGGAGGACAGCTACCATACAGGTATTATAAGTGATTGTACGCTTGATAATCAGACAGCTTATAAAGTCGCGTTTGATAAAGTCATTTTTCGGAATGTTACTTTTACACGAATTTCGATGAAAGACATTGAGCTGACAGATGTCATTTTCGAGCGATGCGATTTATCAAATGTTGATTTCGGTGAAGCCACGATTCATCGGACTGAATTTAGAAATTGTAAAATTATTGGGATTGACCTAACGGGAGCAACTATCAGAAATGTTTTATTCCATGCCTGCTTAAGCGATTATGCAACCTTTCGGATGGCCAATTTCAGACAAATTATTTTTCAAGAATGTTCGCTTTTAAACGCCGATTTCTATGAATCGACTCTCCAAAAAGTGTATTTCAATTCGTGTCAGCTAGATCGGGCTCAATTCACGGGTGCGAAGCTTGCAGGCATCGATATAAGTAGTTGTGATTTCACTAGTTTAGGTGTAGGTATAGAGGATTTGCGCGGCTGCATAATTTCGAGAGGACAAGCTTCTGTATTTGCAAGTCTTTTCGGGCTTATACTAAAGGAATAAAGGCAACAGTGAAATGAGGAGGCAACCGTGAAATTTGGTTTTGATATTGATGATACACTCATTAATTTAAGAGAACATGCATTTCATATCTATAATAGCAAGCTGAAACAAAATATTGGGCTGGATGTGTTCCATGACTTAACAACAATGGAAATACACGAGGCCTTCGGTTTGACGAAGGAAGAAGGAGGTCAGCTTTGGTTAAGCCTTCGGGATGAGATCTATTATACCCAGTGCCCTCCTTTTCCCTATGCCGTTGACATGCTGCAGGAATTAGTTCGTCAAGGTCATGAGGTTTTCTATATTACGGCAAGGGCTGTAGAGCATACGGAACGAACGAAAAATTGGCTAATTGCCAATGGATTTCCGGTGGTTGAAGGCCATTTTTTTTGCGGAATGAGTGATTCCGAAAAGGTTCATATTATTGAAAAATTGAACTTGGACTATTATTTCGATGATAAACCAACCGTTTTGGACACCTTGTCCCACCTGCCTTTAAAGGTATATGTGAAAGATAGAACGTATAATCAGCATATGAACCTGCCCAGAATTATAGCTTGGGATGAACTCCAAGACATACTGAAATGAAATTTATCTGACCACTCAAACACTCACTAACTTAACTGCCCACCTTTAACGAAGGTGGGTTTTCGTTTGTGGTCACCTATGTCCGGCAGCCCTTTAACTCGGTTGTATCGAGATCCGGAAGCTATAGGTTCTTCTTTTTCACTTCATGTCCGCATAAGGTAGTACTAATGATAAGTGGGTTTAGGGGGGAACGTGATGCTGCAAAGGCGACGGTGGAGAAGCAGACCTACTGGGAAAACAAACCGCAAAAAGGTGCTGTTGATCGGTCTTCTCATCTTTGTCTTATTTTGTGTACAGTTTTTTATTTTCGTGGAACGAAATCTCAGGCCTCCACTGATGAATTTGGCAAAAGTACGCATAAAGCAGATAGCAACACAAGCGATTAATAGTGCTATTGCCGATCATGTGGCTGAAAGTACAAATGCGGAGCAATTAATTGATTGGAAAATGGACAAAAACGGCAAAGTGACTGGGTTTATGCTAAATTATAATGAACACATGCGCATTACAGCGGATACGATTAAAACAGTGCAAGGTGAACTAATTCATTTGCAAAGTATATCAGAGCATATTCCGGTTGGGCAGGCGTTGAATAGTGCTATTCTATCTTCATTTGGCCCGGATATTCCGATCCGGCTGCTGCCGGTTGGTAATGTGAAGGTTGATTTGAATACGCGTTCGCAAAATGCGGGTATCAATATGGTTATGTTTGAAGTGTATGTTCGAATTATTGCTGAAGTATCTGTGATTATTCCATTTGATTCCGATACTGAAATTGTAGAAACCGAAATTCCCATTTCATATTCACTCGTAGTTGGGGATGTCCCTACGTATTACTATGATAACAAAGGGAAGCCTGTGGGTAGTAATAAGGACGCAGGGCTACCGAGCTTATCACTACCTAGTTTACCGAATGCAGGAACAACTACTCCTAAGGGTGAGGGAAGTTCAACGCAAGATAGCAAGACACAAAAAGAGCCGACCCAATAAGGGACGGCTTATTTATGTCTTTTATTCAGATCCTCACGTTCCCATTTGCGAAGGGAGGGGTAAGGATCGAAGCTCCATTCCGTTAGCCCATTATCACGGTAAAGGCCGAAATGAAGATGAGGTGGGAATTTCCCAGATGTTCCTTGCTTACCATAACCAGAACTACCAACCCAGCCAATGGTTTGACCAGGCTTTACAATGTCATTTTCTTTGATCCCTTTTTGATAACCGGAAAGATGAGCGTAGTAGTGATAAATATTGTTAACATCTCGAATACCAATCCGCCAACCCCCGTATGGATTCCAACCCTTTACTTCCACAATGCCAAAGCAGGTGCTTCTTACAGGAACGCCGTAATTGGCAAATAAGTCTGTCCCTTCATGGGAACGATGCCCGCCCCAGCCGCGACTGTCTCCCCATGTACTGCGATAGGAGTAGTCTGAAGTGACAGGAAGTGGAAAGGCGTGTTCTCCAACTTCAAGTGTACCTAGAGTGGCATAGATTGTTGCGAATTGTTTGATACGTTCAACACTGCGTGAGTTTTGATAATAATTCCATAAGTTTATTTGTAAATTTCCCTCGCGGTTACCCTTTTTGCTCATTATAGAGGCCATGGCTGCAAGCACGTCCAAATCGTTGTTTCGATCTGCGACCCCGTCCCCTGAGCCATCTCGGCCGAAACCATGAAAGAAGGAGATGCTTCTCGGATTCGTATCCAGCTGGTCTGGATTCAAGAGACCTACCCAATCCGATTCAGGGAAATAAATACTGGTAATTCCTTGATGCACAGGCCTTTTTTTCGCGATATTCATCGTTCTTTCGTATTGGTCAACTGCGGCCAGATACGCCCATGGAATGCCTGACAAGATGCTTGCTTTTTCAAATAGCTCTTTCCGCTCAGCGTTTAGATTTGTAGTAACCTTTGGCGGGGCTGGGACAACTAATTGGTCAGATGTAACGGCATGGGATGCAGCACTGCCTGAAAGAGTCCCGGATTCGGTTACTGATAGGAGGAGGCTAATTACAAGAACCCGTGACCAAAACGGTCTGCTTTTCATCTCTATCATCCTTCCTGAAATGTTAGTTCTTAGGATGTACTCATCAACGAATGTTTATCCCCGCATCTTTCGTTGTTATCCGATTTTTGATATGATGCCTGTAAGAGGTGGGAACATTGAGTTTTAATCACAGGGATGAGCATGTGGATGATGGTATGCTGTTAATTCAAGCTAATCTGGATGATATGAACCCGGAGTGGGTTTCTTATATCATGGACAAGCTCTTTGAAGTTGGTGCGAATGATGTATTCGTGGTACCGATTATAATGAAGAGGGGCCGGCCAGGTATAATGCTGAATGTGTTGCTTGAAAGTGAACGCCTTTCTGCTATTGAGGAAGTTATATTTAGCGAGACAACGACACTTGGCATACGGTATATGCAAGCTTCCTGTCATAGATTGGCGAGAGAATTTGAACAAGTGCAAACACGGTGGGGATTGTTAACTATAAAAGTCGGTTATCACCAAGGAAAATTAGTGCAATATGCACCTGAGTTTAAAGAATGTGAACAAGTGGCTAAGGAGCATCAAGTTCCTTTGAAACAGGTTTATGAAGAAGTTAGGCTGCAGTTTATGCAGCAAAAACAAAAAAACGCCTCCTCCTGATTTTGAAAGGAAGGGGCGTTTTTGGCGTTCTTATTGATGAGCTCCCTGATTGGCTGCACCTGGGTGATGAGAATGCGTATGCGAATGTTCATGGTGGTGATGATCATCATGTGAATGGGTATGACCATGCTCATGTGCAAGGTGTTCATGGCTTACTTGCCATTTCCCAATGAAAGGATCAACTTTGCCAACCACGACGCGAAGCACATTAGGTTGATTAGGTAAATCTCTTGTACCTGCACCGTAACCGATGGTGTCAACGATCATAGGAGGAAAGCTTTTGGAGAACTCGTCCACGATACCGGAAATAATGCCGGCTCCAGTTGGCGTGGTCATCTCTAGGCTATAGTTGGTTGAGGCTATGGGTAAGCCTCGCATCATTTCCAGTGTCGCAGGAGCGGGTACGGGATATGTACCATGATCGATATGTATCGTTCCTGAACCTAGAGGTACCGGAGAAGCGAAGATGCGCTCGATTTGCAAAGAGTCAATGGCTAGAGCCACACCTACGATGTCGACAATGGAGTCTATGGCTCCGACTTCATGGAAGTGTACTTTCTCAACGGGAATGCCATGGATTTTGGCTTCAGCAATACCGATCTTTTCAAAGATGGCTAAACTGAGAGCCGTGACACGCTCATTAAATCCAGCCGTCTGAATGACTTGTACGATCTCCGAATAATGACGATGATGCTTCGGGGGATGGAGTGGATCTAGAATGACATCAAGCTTCAGAGCAGAGATCCCGCGCTTAATGACGCGCTTCCATTCCAAGATATAAGGCTCTAGCTTGATTTTGGTAAGCTCTTCTTCAATGTAAGCTCGATCTGCTCCCGCATCAACCAAAGCACCGAGTGTCATATCGCCGCTGATTCCGGAGAAGCAGTCCAAATATAAAATGCGCATTGTAGGAACCTCACGCTCGTTTCGACATATTTTTGTTGATGAGCCCTGCATAGTAGCCGGCTCCAAATCCGTTGTCGATGTTCACGACAGAGATGCCTGGCGAACAGCTATTTAACATCGACAACAGAGCCGCGATACCTGCAAGGTTCGCGCCATAACCTATGCTCGTCGGCACAGCGACGATGGGCTTGGCCACAAGCCCGCCGACGACACTGGCGAGCGCGCCTTCCATGCCGGCGACGATCACAATCGCGTTGGCACCTCGAATGAGGTCTAGCCGGCGGAAGAGCCGGTGAATGCCCGCTACACCCACGTCGAACACACGTTCAACGTGACTGCCTAGGCATTCTGCCGTAAGGGCCGCCTCCTCCGCCACGGGGAGGTCGGAGGTGCCTGCGCACACGACGGCGATGTAGCCGTCGTGGACTTTAAGCATCGGTCGCTTGAACCAAGTGAGCGACCTTGCGGTTTCGTGGTAGGTGACACCTTCCACGGCAGCGACAACATGGGCGGCTTTGGCTGCATCTACCCGTGTAGCAAGCACGCGGTCGGTGTGCTCCATCAGCCGCCGGAAAATCGCCTCGATCTGCTCGGCTGTCTTGCCTTCCCCAAATATGACTTCGGGGAAGCCCGTGCGCTTTTCGCGCTCGATGTCGAGCTGAGCAAATCCAAGATCAAGGTTGGCAGGGCCTTCGCCGATACCATCCTTGATGATTTGCTTTTTTGCTTCTTCTACGTCCAGATCGCCCGCCTGGACGAGCTTTAATATTTTCTCCAAGTCCATCATAAGGATGCTTCTTTCACCTTTTCTTTGGTTTCCTCAGACAGCACTTCATTCATGCTGCCTGTTCGGTAGCCTTGTAAATCCAGTGTCACGTAAGTAAAGCCAAGTTTAGTAAATTTTTCATAGATCGCATCACGGTGTTCAACCACTTTATGTATCTCATCCGGCATAACCTCGATCCGGGCAATCTTCTCATGGTGACGCACACGCACTTGATATAGACCAAGCTGGGACAAGAAGTATTCGCCTTCGTCCAATTGGTCGATTTTCCATTTCTCAATTTGCGTCCCGTAAGGGATACGTGAAGACAAGCAAGCAAAAGACGGTTTATTCCAAGTACGCAGACCTAACTCTTTGGAAAGCGCTCTGATCTCGTCTTTGGTCATGCCGGCCTCTTGTAAAGTACTGCGGACTCCTTGCTCATTCTTGGCTTGCAGACCCGGTCTGTAATCACCTAGATCGTCCATGTTTGAGCCATCCAGAATATAAGGGTAACCTAAGTCTTTGGCTAGTTGCTGCAGATGTGAATAAAGTCCCGTTTTGCAATGATAACAGCGGTCTGGATTATTGGCGACGAAATTAGCGTTCTCCAATTCTTTGACCTCTGTTTTATACAGTGGGACACCGATTTGTTCTGCGAGTTCAACGGCTGCATCGAATTCCCGAGAAGGGAACGTTTCGGATGCTGCAGTGACGGCCAAAACTTGATCTCCGAGCTCCTGCTTCGCACGTTTGAGGACAAAAGTACTGTCTACACCTCCGGAGAAGGCGATCAACACACGGCCCATTCCTCTTAAAATTTCTCCCAGCCTGCGGTCTTTCTCTCGCGTTACTTCTTGTATGCTCATGTTTCTTCCCTCCCATACAGCATTTATATCTTCGTAGAGCTGTTTTGGTTCATCTAGATAAGTGTATCACAACTGGCTGGCAAAGTGGATTG
The DNA here is from genome assembly GCF_900103825.1 of Paenibacillus sp. yr247. GTDB lineage: Bacteria > Bacillota > Bacilli > Paenibacillales > NBRC-103111 > Paenibacillus_E. The sequence goes on along the minus strand of NZ_FNIF01000023.1, from coordinate 21,963 downwards.
TTTTGTCAGGCATTCATGTTATAATAACTACAATGAGAAACCAAATAAAAGGCGGGAAATATAGTGCCTACAAAGCCATTAGAAAGAAAACCAGACTGGTTAAAAATCAATCTCAAGACTGATGAGAATTTCAAAGAAATAAAGTCAATGATGCGTTCCAAAACACTGCATACGGTTTGTGAGGAAGCCAAATGCCCGAACATTCATGAGTGCTGGGCGAATCGAACAGCTACTTTTATGATATTGGGCGATATTTGTACCCGAGCTTGCCGTTTCTGCGCAGTGAAGACGGGGCTTCCTACAGAGCTGGATCTTGAAGAGCCGGAACGTGTAGCCGATGCCGCTTTACAAATGGGACTGCGCCATTGTGTCGTAACTTCCGTTGCACGTGATGATTTGACAGATGGCGGTGCGATGATATTCGCTGAGACTATCAAGGCGATTCGCCGCAAATTACCAATGTGCACAGTTGAAGTGCTGATTCCCGATTTTTTGGGTCGTGAAGCATCACTGGCCACGGTTCTGGAGGCGAAGCCAGATATCCTGAACCATAATATGGAGACAGTTGAGCGCATGTCGGACCGGGTCCGCTCCAAAGCGAAATATCGCCGTTCGCTCGAGCTGCTCGAGCGCTCGAAGCGTATTGCTCCAAACATCCCAACCAAATCTAGTGTCATGATTGGCGTAGGCGAGGAGTGGGACGAGCTGCTGCAGACAATGGACGATTTACGCGCAGTTGACTGTGATATTATGACTATTGGGCAGTACCTGCAGCCGTCCACGACACATTTGGCAGTAGCGAAATACTATACGCCGGAGCAGTTTGCCGTTCTCAAAGAAGAGGGCATGAAGCGCGGCTTCAAGCACGTAGAGTCGGGGCCATTGGTGCGAAGCTCGTACCATGCCCATGAGCAGGTTCAAGCCGCATCTAACTAACGGATTAGAGAAAGGAGAGCTTCCTAACATCATGATTCATATTGCGAATAAAACATACGAGCTTGTCACAGACCATAAGAATGGCTGGAACTTTGAAGTTTTTAAAGAACGCTTTAGCGAAGTGTTGGAGCGTTATGATTATATTGTTGGCGATTGGGGTTACAGCCAGTTAAGGCTGAGAGGATTTTTTAAAGAAATCCATCCTAAAGCGACGAAGGAATCATCGATTGCAGCACTTCAGGATTACTTGAATGAATATTGCAACTTCGGTTGCGCGTATTTTATTATTGAGAAAGTGAATGTTGCTAAGCAGCAGTCGCCTTCTGAAGTGATCTCAACCACGCCATAATCGTTTCAAAATAAAGACGCCTCAATCTCCCGTGAATTAGGGGGAGTGGGGCGTCTTTTTTGATTGTTTATTTCAATTCTAAACCAACAAAAGCTTCTCGAACCCTATTCCAGAAAGGGAATGGACGGAACCTGGCAAATTTTACTTTCACATTAGCTGCTACACGACAGCGTATGGAAACCACATCGTTCCGCTGCATATATAAGTGATCAAGGGATAAAAGCATATTCTGCTGCGCCTTGGGATATATGTCACAGTGATGATGCTTCGGTAAAATCATGGAAGAGCCAAGTGTTCGGTAGACTCTATTGTTAATCGAAGCGATCTCAGCAATTTGAATGGCTTCCAGTGAAGGGTGAACCATGGCTCCGCCTAAGCTTTTATTATAAGCTGTGCTGCCGGCAGGCGAGGAAATACAAATTCCGTCCCCGCGGAACATTTCGAACATTTCATCGTTCACATGAAGACGAGCGACTAGCGAAACTTCGATTCCTCGTATGGTAAATTCGTTTAGAGCTAGATGCGTTTCGACGCCCTTCTCAGTTGTGATTTCGATCTCAACAACGGGGTACTGCACAGCGCGCAGCTCTTCAGGGGTGGTTACGCTGAACATCAACGAAGCGAGATGGTTCAGTTCATCCGGTTTCCAATCAGCGAAGAAGCCTAAGTGACCGGTATGGATACCAACGAAAGCGATGTGATCTAGCTGATGAACATATTTATGAAAGGCTTGCAGCATCGTACCGTCTCCGCCAATTGAGAGGACAATGTCGGGATTTTCTTCATCCCTCGGCATACCTTGCTCTGCGGCGAGTGTGTGGAATCGCGCTGTCAGCTTCTTGGAGATGTCATCCCCTCGTTCAATGACGTTGTATTTCAATCGTTTTCCTCCTAAGAGTTTTCGTAAGAAAACTTGCATCGTAAGCATAAGCTGAGTTTTCGTAAGAAAACTTTCTTCGTAAGCATAAGCTGAGTTTTCGTAAGAAAACTTGCATCGTAAGCATAAGCTTTTATTCAGTCGAGCAGTATTTATCAATTTCTTGAAGTATCGATTCAGGTGTATGTCGGAATTCGGCGGCAACGCGATAGGAATCGTTGCTGAAATTCGTCACCCTGACAATTTCACCATAGGCCGTAATGGGATAGGGAAACCCAGGGAGAATGAAGCTGAATTCCAAAAATAAGGGATAGAAGAGCCGATTCGTTGTAATGAAAGAAAGACCTCCCGCGCTGATATCAAGCAGCTGTCCTGAGAAGGCGACACCCTTGCGTGCGGATATGCCGCGAATGCCAACAATTTGGAGTGTGATCGGCGTTCGAAGGGAAAGCTTAGTTCGGCTGTAATGTCTGTTCTGATGATGCTGAATTTCTTCGGGAATGGATAGTGTGAGGTAACAAATCGTCTTTTTCAACTCAAGTTGAAGCAAATCGACATTTGTATAATATAAAATTCCACGATCTCTAAAAGAAAATTCAATGAAAGAAACATGTTCAAGTTTGTCGAATGGAAAAAGTCCCGATAGCTCTAAACAAACCGTGAACGAAGTTTCACCTATTTTATCAATGGTGAAATTCTCTTCATAGCAAAAAGGTTGCCCATCTTTACATTCTCCGACAACGATCAAATGACAGTCCGTATTCGGAGCGATATATGCCAATTCTAGTGCCTTATTCCAATCCATAGCATCACCAAGTGGTTAGATTTGCATTCATGAACGCATGCACATACCGAAAGTCCTCTTTCATAATAATTTATAATAGAAAATAAGAAAAGCCCCAAACGGGGCTTTATCCGAGAAATTACGTATTTACTGCCACGATAATGTGCTAGTTACTAAGGAAAGTTCAAAGGAGTGGGCGAAGTTTGATGAAATGGGTCGAACGCGAATAGAGAAGTGCGGCCCATGAACGAGATGACCAGGAATGGTCGCTTTAAAGCTCTGTATTTGCTCAATCAGCTCACCCGTAGGTTCCATAGGAATGATTTTTTGCTCCCATGTTTCGCCATTTTCCTCGTAATATATGACTTCAACAGCCGTATCTTGCGGCCAAATAGGTCCGAAATGGACTTGCGTCGTGACTTCCTTCGTTGAAGGTTTAATTTCGCTTAACGGTACTTCTGTGGATAACTTGGCAGCGCGGTCATCGATACCAATGATTTTTACGTGATACCAGTTATTACGGATGAACTGCTTGTAATCGGCGACCTTGGTTGCCACATCGTATTGATTAGCGACAAACAGTCGGGCTCGCTGCGCTGTTGGCAAATAGGTAAGCTCTGTGTAATCCTGTACCATGCGATGAGTGTTATAGATTGGACTAAGCGATATGATAGAACGCTTCATACGGCTGATCCATTGATGAGGGATATTTCCTTGATTGTAGTACAGCGGTATAATTTCTTTCTCCAGTATGTGATAGATCGCTTGCGTATTTTCTTTCTCTTGTGTAGCCCAGTCAGCTGCTCCTGTAGAACCAATGGCCCAACCGTTTGTACCGTTGTAGCCTTCCTCCCACCAACCATCTAGTACACTAAAATTAAGTACTCCGTTCATGGCGGCTTTTTGACCGCTCGTTCCACTAGCCTCAAGGGGTCTACGGGGATTATTTAACCAAACGTCTACACCTTGAACTAGATAGCGGGCCATATTTATGTCATAGTTTTCAAGCATAACGATCTTGCCAACGAATTCTTTCATCTGCGAAACGCGGTAAATTTCACGGATAAGCTCTTGGCCTGGGTAATCTGCAGGATGAGCCTTACCTGCAAAAATAATTTGGACCGGTCTTTCGGGATCATTGATTAATTTCTTGAGCCGGTACAAATCATTAAAAATGAGATTAGCACGCTTGTAAGTCGCAAACCTTCTGGCGAATCCTATAGTCAAGGCTTTGGGATTCAAATACTGTCTAACTTCCTCGATTCGCGACTCTGATTCTCCGTTGCGCTTTCGCTGCTCGAGCAAATTTCGGCGAGCGTATCGTACTAAATCTTCTTTCAGCTGTTGATGCACCTTCCAAATGGATTCGTCTGGAATGACTTCGACTTGCTGCCACTGATGCTTATTGGCCTGTTCTTCACGCCAGGAACCGGGAAGGAAACGATCAAGCAGCTCCTTCCATTGAGGCGCTGTCCATGTGTCCAGGTGAACCCCATTCGTAATGGAGCTGATGGGAACTTCGCTCGCATCGATATGACCGTGAAAATCTTTGAACATTTCTCGGGATACATGACCGTGCAGCTTACTGACGCCATTGCGCAGTCCAGCCGTATTCATGGCCAAATGTGTCATATTGAATTGACCCGTGTGATGATCGAGCCCGAGCGCAATAATGTCCTGTTTGTAACGTGACAGCTCCTGGAGAAGTGGGCCGAGATAGTGTTCCACCATCTCGATAGAGAAGGTGTCATGGCCCGCAGGTACGGGCGTATGGGTAGTAAACACAGTGGCAGAGCGTACAGTTTCAACCGCCACGTGAAACGGAAGACCAAGTTTCAGAAGCTCCTTTAGACGCTCAAGTGTGAGGAAAGCCGCGTGCCCCTCATTGATATGGTACACATTGGGGTAGATCCCAAGTGCGCGAAGCGTCTTAACACCACCAATGCCAAGTACCATTTCCTGGGCAATACGCGTATCTTGATTGCCCCCATAAAGCTGAGCGGTCAACTCTTTGTCCGCCTGATTGTTGGCTTCATGATCGGCATCCAGCAAATAGATTGAATTTCGGCCGATACGTACACGCCAAACCTGTAAGGTGATGGCGCGGCCAGGCATTTCGATAGACACGACGAGCTGTTGGCCATTTTGAAACACGGGCTCGATTGGCAGTTTGGTGAAATCATACGGGTACAATTCACTTTGCTGACCGCCTGAGACATCAATTTTTTGTGTGAAATATCCTTTTTTATACAGTAGGCCAACACCGATTAAAGGGATGCCCAGATCACTCGCTGACTTCGTATGATCGCCTGCTAAGATGCCCAGTCCACCCGAATAAATCGGCAAAGATTCGTGGAAGCCGAATTCTGCGGAGAAGTAGGCAATTTGCACATAGCCCTGATCCGAGTGCTTTTCTTGAAACCAAGTCTTGCTGTTCAAATATGAATCGAACTTGTCGATCACTTGTCGATAGCTCTCTACAAAATCTGTATTCGTGCTGAGGGTAATGAGCTGGGAATCGTCCAAATCGTGAAGCAGGCGAACCGGATTATGGCCGGATTGGGTCCATTTTGCGGGATCCATTTGAGCAAAAAGCTGTAAAGCATCATGGTTCCAACTAAACCATAAATTGGTTGCCAGCTCAGTTAATCGCTCAATAGAAGGAGGCAAATGTTTCGCTTCTTGGGGGAAGGCTGCTTGCATGTCTGGATGTTCTCTCCCTTTATGATCATGATCGTGATTAACCATATTATCTTGTTCCACCAACCTTTTCATACACGAGTTTAAGTAAGGAATATGCAGCAAAGAGCCCGGCAATGACTGCAAAAACACTTAGGAAAATCGTTCCGCTAACAGGAAGCATAAGCCGCAGATAGCTTAGAACAGGAGAAGACGGTTCATATTGTGGTAAGAAAACGGCTTTCGAATCGCGGAAAATCTGCATAGGCTCCCAAATAACGAGCACAATAGCAGCGGAGAGCAGGGCATGGATGAAACGAGCGATGACGAAAGGCAGGTAGCGCAAATTCGTATGGCTTAACAAGCTGACAATTTGAGCATGTACGGACATGCCGCCCCATGATAAAACGAAAGCGCCGATAGCAACTTTGCTGGAAAGAGCTAGCGCTGCCGGAGCGTTACCCGCGGCCTTCGCTCCGAGTGTTACCTCAAACAAACCATTCATAACGGCTTGGGATAGCTCATGAGGTAATCCGGTGAGTTGCAGAATGTAGGAGATGAGCAGGTACATGGCATTCATGACCTTAGCTGCTGTTAAGACCTCTAAAACAACTGAGAAAAAGACAACCAGTCCGCCTACTACGAAAATCAAGCTAATTGATTGCATGATGGATTGGCTAAGCAGTGCGCCTATGGATCTGCCATCACTGATACGAGCGGCGTGCATCGCATCGAATGCACGCTTCCAGACCCAGCCCTCACTGTTGCTCTTTTGTGGAGTAGGCAGGCTCTTCCTGCCGTGGAATCGCATCATCAAACCTATAAGGATAGAGCCTCCGTAATGGGCAACAGCTAGAATCATGGCCAGAGAGGCGTCATGGAAGAAGCCAATCGAAACAGCTCCGATTAAGAAGATCGGATCGGAGCTTGTTGTGAACGCAACGAGTCGTTCACCTTCCTCCCGATTCACAAGCTGCCGATCCCACAGTTGAGAGGTCAATTTTGCGCCGACAGGATACCCCGCTGCGAAGCCCATGGCCATCACAAAGCCTCCAATGCCTGGAATACGGAAGACGGGACGCATCATCGGATCAAGCAGCGTGCCGAAGAAATGAACGATGCCAAAGCCAAGCATAATTTCAGAAATGACGAAAAAGGGAAAGAGTGCAGGAAAGAGCACGTCCCACCAAATGGAAACGCCGCGCAAAGCTGCATGAAGGCCGTCATGAGGGAACGCAAATAAGCATAGAATAATGGCAATAACAACAAAAGCCATGAGTAACGCAGCGGTGAAGTTTCGTTTCTGCATGGAACTCTACACCTCCTCCTACTCAACTATATGAATAGGATGGGACATACATGCCGTCCCCAAAAACTTAGACTTCGGTACTGTTCAGAGCCTGATTTTATGGTAAAATAGAACTAATTACAGTCTTATATCCTAGGCAACGGGAGTGATTCAAATGACAGGTATCATTGCCGGTTTGATTGTTTGTATGTTTGTGTTTGTCATTCGAGAAACGCTCATGCATGCAGGGGATGAGGATTTAGAAAACTATTAAAGTGATTATGAATAGAGAGGTTTTACCCTGATGTCAGAGAGTGATCGCAGCACGTTGTTTGAATTGATGGGGGGAGCGGAGACGGTTCGCCGAATCGTTGAAGCCTTTTATCCTAAAGTGCAGCAGCACCCTTTATTGGCGCCTCTGTTCCCTTCTGATATAGGACCCGTTATTGATAAACAATACCTATTTTTAAGTCAGTTTTTTGGCGGTCCTAGCTTGTATTCAGATGCTCATGGACACCCGATGATGAGAGCAAGGCATATGCCTTTTCCCATTACAGTGGAACGTGCAGACGCATGGTTAGGCTGCATGTCAGAAGCAATGGTGGAAGTCGGCATACCGAATGATCTGCGGGACTTTTTACTTGATCGGCTGAAAGGCTCTGCATATCACTTTGTTAACACACCTGCAGACGAATAGTTCTTCTTTCCTATATACCTTTAAGTAAAAGGCGGGGTTTCAAAGATGGTGGTCGATCCTTTATATGAAATTTCGGTGAAGTGTACCTATTGCGACAACTCCTTCAAAACGATGAAGGTTCGCCCAAGTTTCAAAAAGGCGAGTAAAACAGACACGGATTTCTGTGTTCATTATAAAGACATCAACCCCGATTACTATGTTGTTCGGATCTGTCCGTTTTGTGGGTATGCTCATACAGAAAACTTTTCGGATAAATGGAAACCAGCGCAGAGGCAAGCCTTTCACGAGAAAGTTGCCCAGAACTGGTCGATGCGCAGTTATTGTGGAGAAAGAACCTGGGAAGATACGCTTCAGAGTTATAAGCTGGCTCTGCTAAGCGCGCAGATTAAGGATGAGAAATCCCGTGTTGTAGCAGGTCTTCTGCACCATTTGGCTTGGCTGTATCGTACCAAAGGAGACTGGGAGCAAGAGAAGAGATTCCTGAACTTTGCCTTGGATGCGTATGTCATTGTGTATGAAACAGAAGGAATGGATCTCAATAACGCCCGTCTCATGTACTTAATGGGAGAACTCAATCGCAGATTGAGTCGCTTTAATGAGGCGGTTAAATGGTTTTCGCGAATTATTAATGACCGCAAAATTATGGATGCCGGAATGATTAGAGCAAGTCGGGAACAATGGATAACAACGCGTGAAGATATGCTTGCCAGGCGCATGGAGCTGCCAGACGAGATGAAACATGCGACATAACATATGCCTTATAAATTAAATGAACGCTTCTCAATTCTTGGGGCTGTACTGCATCCCTTGAATCGTTAAGCGTTCATTTTTTGGTTGATGAATGGTACATCTTTGTAAAAGGTAGAGCGATTTTTGCCGCGATGCTTGGATTCATAGAGCGCATGATCCGCTTCAGAAATAATTCGGGTCAACTCGACCTGAGGCTCTTCTGCCGTAGAAATTCCTATCGAGATGGTGATGGGTGCAGTATCACCATGGTTCTTATGGAGGAATGTGTCAGCGACAAGAGAGCATAATCGCTCTGCATATATGCGAAGCCGCAGCGGATCAATCTCTGTGCTCAGCAGAATAAATTCTTCCCCGCCGTACCTTGCAATATAATCTTGCTCATGAATAAGGTGCCGCAGTACACTGCTAATCTCTCGAAGCAGTTGATCTCCTTCCAAATGTCCGAACCTATCGTTGTATTGCTTGAAATTATCAAGATCAATCATAAAGATGGATACTCTGCCTTTGAGGAGCGCATTGTCGGCAATCGGTAAAAAGCTGCGTAAATTCGGAAGTTTGGTTAAGCCGTCTTGATTGGCTTGCAGTTCCAGCTGGCGCTGCAGCCGCCAACTTTTATTCTCATCATTGACCATGATGATGAGGATGATGAATGTGGCTGACATGATGGCTAGCATAAACAGTTGATCTCCCGCGTATGGCCAGGATAGGTGGCTTTCTAGTAAACCGTGTATCAAGAGGCGAAGGAGAAAGAGGAATGAGCATATTAGTAGCCCGTGACGAATAGGAATGTCCAAGAAGCCGCTGCGGTATTCTTTATTGTGGAACAAGGAGCTTATCAAAGCTGGGGCGATTAGATCTTGTGCGGTGATGAACCAGGCATTGCTTTCTTGAAAAAGGAGGCTGAAGCCCGATGGCAATACTGTTGATAAAAGGGCAACAGGCAGTCCATAACGCAAGCCGGCCATGAAGATGGGCAAGGAGCGCAAATCAATCAGACCTAGCGGCTCCGGCAAGGGTTCTAGCATCATGATGATGCAGGCAAGACCTGTGAGCAATGGAGCCAGAAAATGCTCATAGGACTCGATCAGCATCTTGCTGCGAACTTTCATCGCCATGTAATTTAGCGTGACTAGTGTACATGCGCTTGTCAAAGGAACGAGGTACTCATTCATAGGGGCTTTTTCTACTCCTTGCGCTTGGAAGCTACGATTAATTGTTTCGTACAGCGGTGTCCGCCAATAAATAATCGCGGTCTGTGTCAACGAGCGTCAGCTTATTATGACAGCAAGGAAACACAAGCAGCTTTTTTTTACCTTCATGAATGGATTTCAGTTCGTGGATCTTCAGCGGTAGCAGCACATTGGGGCTATGGCAAAATGGACATTCGGCCACATAAACGTCCTTCATAATAATGTCATAAGGCCAAGTGTTAGCGAAAGGGATCAAAGCTTACTTCGATTCTGGGCCGCTATTTTCCGAAGAGGAATTTTTTGCGAGCTCCGCTAATTTTTGAAGTAAAATATGTTGTGGCATATGCATGAGATGTTCTAAAGGCACTTTAAGCTGTTCAGCAAGCTTCACAGCAGTTTCTGGAGAAATTTGTAATGGTTTCATTGTTGGAAATCACACCATCCTGTTAAGATTTATAATGTGGAACTATACTTAATTGAATCATACTTTTTACCTATAAGCAATGAGGAAGATTAGGATTATTGCCCATAATGCGTTGTTTATGATTTAATAAAAGATGGAAAGGAAAGGTGATAGCTTTGCTTCATTTACCACTTAATCAAACATGGAATTTGGAAACCTTTTTTCCTGGCGGCAGTGAGTCACCTGCATTCGCAGCTCATCTCAAGGAGCTTCAAGCCTCAATTGCTTCTTTTCAAGAGCAGGTGCGAAGCACCCCTTCGCCACAGCAGGCGGCAGATACAGCTTCCCTAGCAAAACTGATTGAATTGCTGCAGCATAATTTGAAACATATCCATGAGGCGGATTCTTTCGTAGGTTGTTTGTTAGCGGATAATCAGAAGGATAAGAAAGCACCCGTACTTAACGGACAGGTCAAAAGCTTGTTTGCGGAGCATCTTTCTTCACTCACACATTTCGATCAAGTACTGACGGGTATTCCAGATGATGTATGGTCAGAGCTGCTGCAGAAAGAGCCGTTCAAAGCGATCGCATTCCCGCTAGATGAACGCCGTGCCTTGGCACAAGAAAAGTTGCCCCCTGAGCAGGAAGCCTTAATTAATGATTTGGCCGTAGATGGCTATCATGGGTGGGGGGATCTGTATAATACGAGCGTTAGTCAATTCCGCATGCCTGTAGAGGTTGACGGTGAACAAGTGGAGCTTTCTGCTGGTCAAGCGTTTAATAAACTGCATACAGAGAATCGTGAAGAACGACTGGCACTGTTTGAAAAATGGGAAAAGGCTTGGACTGACAAAGAGGAATATTGTGCGGAAGCACTGAATCATTTGGCAGGATTCCGTCTCCAAGTTTATAAGTACAGAGGCTGGAAGAACATACATAAAGAGCCGCTTGCAATTAATCGCATGGAAGAGAAAACGCTGAATGTCATGTGGGAAGTCATTGACCGTAATAAAGCGATTTTCGTTGATTATTTGAACCGTAAAGCGAAGCTGCTTGGCGTTGATAAGCTGGCTTGGGTAGACGTGGATGCACCGCTGGGCGATTCTTCGAAGAAAATTTCTTACGACGAGGGTGCGAGTCTGATTATTGAACAATTCGAACGTTTCAGTCCGAAGCTGGCTGCCTTCTCGGCAGAAGCATTCGAGAAACGCTGGATTGAAGCGGAAGATCGCGCAGGCAAGCGGCCAGGCGGCTTCTGCACATCGTTCCCGATAGCCGGTGAAACACGGATATTCATGACGTACGGCGGGACGCTAAACAATGTTTCAACGTTAGCTCATGAGCTTGGTCACGGCTATCATCAGCATGTCATGACAGATATGCCTGCATTAGCGCAGGAGTATGCGATGAACGTGGCGGAGACAGCTTCTACTTTCGCTGAAATGATTGTCGCGGACGCGGTTGTGAAGAGTGCTTCCACGGATGAAGAACGCATCATTTTGCTCGAAGATAAAATCCAGCGAGCGATCGCTTTCTTCATGAACATCCATGCAAGATTCATTTTTGAAACGAACTTCTACGCAGAACGACGTCAAGGATTAGTTAGCGTTGAGCGTTTAAATGAGCTTATGGTAGATGCTCAGAAGCTTGCTTACAAAGATGCATTAAGTAGTTATCACCCGCATTTCTGGGCGGCTAAACTGCATTTCTATGCAACAGACGTACCTTTTTATAATTTCCCATACACGTTTGGTTACATGTTTAGTAGCGGTATTTATGCGAGAGCAGTGCAAGAAGGCGCAGCCTTCGAAGACAAATATATCTCTTTGCTTAGAGATACAGGGAGTATGAACGTGGAGGAGCTTGCTCAGAAACATCTCGGCGTTGATCTGACAGAGCCGGATTTCTGGCAGAGCGCTGTTGATATGGCAGCTCAAGACGTGAAGCAGTTCATGCAGCTGACAGAAGCAAAGGTCCAATTATAAGCCAAAAGGCTTTCCCTTAATAGAGGGAAAGCCTTTTTCGTGGTTTGCGGAGCCCTTATAATTTGAAAACCTGAATGGTTTGCTGTAATTGTGTTACAACACGCGTCATTTCCTCAGCTTGAGCTACAATCCCTTGTACTGTAGAAATTTGCTCATTCATAGATGCCGAAACTTCTTGCGTGCCGGCTGCAGATTCCTCTGTGATAGCCGATATGTTTTCCATGGCGGCAGCGATTTGTCCGGAACTCGCCAGCATTTGCTCGCTCTCTTCCGCGAAGCGGGTAATTTCTTCCGAAATAAAGCCTACGCTGCCGACAATTTCAGCGAAGACAATTTCAGTTTGGTCGATTAACACGGTTTGTTTCTTAACGACATCTTCGTTTACTTGAATGCTGTGTATGGCATCTTGTATGCCTTGCTCGATGCTTTTTACAAAACCGAATACTTCGCGTGTGAGTGAAGTCGACTCCTCGGCAAGCTTACGCACTTCCTGCGCTACGACAGCAAAGCCTCGGCCATGCTCGCCAGCTCTGGCAGCTTCAATAGAAGCGTTGAGGGATAACAAATTCGTTTGCTCAGCAATCTCGGATATGGAACGGGTAACGCTGCTGATGCCTTCAGCTTGACGAGCCAGCATGTCGATTGTATCGGACACTTGCTGCGTGACTTCTACATTTCGTTTCATACCTATGCCTTGGCTTTCAACGGAAGTGCGTCCCTTTTCTACAAGAGTCATCATTTGATCTGAACGATCTTTCATTTCTTTCGCTGATCCGGCATAGTTGACGATTTTCATTTCAATGTCTTTGGAGGTGATCGAAACACCGGATACTTCTTCTGAAATTTGCCCGGCACCTGAGGCCAGTTCGTGGGCCGAAATGCTCACTTGCTCGAGGACGGTGCGGAAGCTTTCATTTTTGACATAAATATCTCGGCTTGTTTGAAAAACTTGCTTTGAAATAGAGCCTGTGTCGTGAAGAATTTCACGGAGCTTATCAATCATTTTGTTAAAAGATTGGCCAAGTTGTCCTAATGTATCGTCCGAGGTTACGGTTACCTTTTGAGAGAAGTCACCTTTGGAAATGTTCAGTGCAATTCGGGATAAGTCTGTCACGGGTTCCGTCAGTTGGTTCTCAAACCATCTAATGAAGGGAAAGCTGCATCCCAAAATAACGACAACGAAAATAATACCTAGTAAGCGATTCCATTCTGAGGCGAAAGTTAGAACTAGCAAGAATACACAGTTTAGACCAATCAGTGCATAGCAACCTAGTTGTAATTTCCTTCTAAACGATAGGGTTGACATTTTGTCCATTCTGACCGACTCCTCGCGAAATTTGTTTATTTGTGCAGGAATATGTGAGTTATGTTTGAAAATTATACCATTGTAACGGGAAACATTCTACATCAATTCGACAAAAATCGCTTATATTCGAATCTAAAATTGGAATTTTTATAAAAATCTCATAAAGAATACAAGTAATTGTATGAAAATTGGAAAAAATCTGTTGAAATATGCAAATTGTATGGATATAATAGGTCCACAGTCACATAAATTACATAATAAGTAAAAAATTAAAACTTAAGGAGGAAAGTGATGAATTTGGAACAGAAACCACTCGCAAGACAAATCGATTTGGTGTTTAGAAAGATCAAAGAAGAATTATCTCATGTGAATTCGGGTACCGTGTTTGTTCACATTCGCAACAATGAAATCGGTAAATTCGGTATTAAACACCTTCCGTTTGAGAGCAAGGACGGTGTGTTGCCTGCAACCACGACCAATGGTTTGACAGAGTTGCAGTATCAATCCTTTCGCCAGATGGCAATTGAATCGTTGAAGCGGAAGAAAAGTTGGACGCATGGCGAAATATTCTTTGATTTCACGATTAGGCAGAATATGGTGTCCGCGAGCATCATGTTTGAAAGCAATTATAATATGGCTAATTTTGCAAGAACGATTTAGGACTCATTCCTTATATAGCAAATACCCCTGGTCACGTCGATGACCAGGGGTGTTGCTTTATTTACGGGAAAGAATGCGGCCCTTCCCGTAAGGGATACACATGGGTGTACCGAAGAGAGGATCAAGTACAATGCGGCATTGCATATCGAACACATCAAGAAGCAGCTGCTCATTAACGATCTGTTCCGGCATTCCTTCTGCATAAACGGAGCCGTCTTTGATGGCCACAATGTGATGAGCATAGCGACAGGCGAGATTGATGTCGTGAAGAACCATCACGATTGTGCGTTGTTCGTTCTCGTTCAACTCGAACAATAGGTCCAGCACTTCAACCTGATGGGTTAAGTCCAGATAGGTAGTGGGCTCGTCGAGTAATAGGGTAGGGGTATCCTGGGCCAGTGTCATGGCGATCCAAGCCCTTTGACGTTGCCCACCAGATAAGGAATCGACGCTGCGATCCGCATAGGTCAGCATATCGGTAAGCTGGAGTGCGCTTTGTACTTTGCTCTCATCCTCAGCGGACCACTGCTGCAGCCAATTTTGATAGGGGTAGCGTCCTTGCTTCACGAGTTGGCGTACCGTGAGCCCTTCGGGTGCAGAAGGGGCTTGTGGCAATATAGCCATTCGCCGGGCTACCTCTTTCGTTGAGAGCTTCGCGATTTCGTTGCTATCCAGTAGGATAGCTCCAGATTTCGGCTTCAGAAGCCTAGCAAGGGATCGTAGGAGTGTTGATTTCCCACAACCGTTACTGCCTATGAAAACGGTTATTTTGCCTTTAGGAATTTGCAAACTCAAGCTTTGGAAGATAGAAGTCTCTCCATATGTTAACTGAAGCGATTGTGCCTCTAGTACTGTGCTCCTGGTCATAAGTTCGTTTGTCCTCCTTTATATGAAACGGGAATGTTAACCACGATTTCTACTGCGATATAGCACGTAGATGAAGAGAGGAGCGCCGATAGCCGCTGTGAATACACCTGCTGGGATATCGAGCGGTCTGAATAAAAAGCGTCCAGCCAAGTCTGCTAAAAGCAAGAGCAGGGAGCCGGTCAACGCAGATACTGGAATAAGCGCACCAAAGCTAGGACCTACAAGCTTACGAGAGATGTGCGGGGCCATGAGACCGATGAAATTAATGGCTCCCCCGAAAGCCACTGCAGCACCTGAAAGTGCAACGCTCAGGATAATCAAAAGGAAGCGCTGACGTTGGACGTTGCTTCCAACACTACGGGCGATGTCTTCACCCAAGGACTGTATCGTAATGTGCCGCGCATACACGAAGATGATGGGAATTAGCAGCACTACCCAGGGTAAGAGCGGGTATACCGCTTTTTGCCAGGAAACTCCGTAAATACTGCCAGTCATGAAGGTCAGAGATTGATTAGCGAGAATAATCGGTCCTGAAAGCATCATCAGATAAGAAAGTGCACTCATTGCTGCGGTGAATCCTGTCCCAATAAGGACAAGTCGCAGCGGCGTGATTCCATTTTTCCATGAGAGAGTATAGACCAATATTGTAGCAGTGAAAGCACCAATTATTGCGGCAACTGGCAGCCAGTGAATACTGATTTTATCCGAGAAAAAGAAGAAAAATGATACTGCACCGAGTGTAGCACCACCTGTTGTGCCAATTGTATCTGGTGAGGTTAGCGGATTTCGCACTATGCCTTGCAAGATGGCTCCGGATACTCCCAAAGATGCACCGATTAACACAGCAACAATAACTCTCGGCAGACGTAAAGTCCTAACAATCATAGTGCTAGGATCAGCCCCGTAACCAAAAACAGCACGAACGACCTCTGTAGGTTTGATATAAATGCTGCCAATTCCTGTGCTCAGAATCATCACTACGGTGACTGCAAGAAGCAGCAGCAAAGAAATAATCAGAGATTTCTTACTAATCAGATAAGAGAAGCTTCTGCTCCGAATGGTGAGATAACGATTCGAATGACTCATTTCAGAAGGCCCCCTTTGCGAGCTATGTAGATAAAAAAGGGAACTCCGAGAATCGCTGTCGTTACACCGACGTGAACTTCTTTCGGCATAACGATGAACCTAGCAATGATGTCTGCTCCAACTAAGAGAATACCGCCTAGAATCGCGCAATACGGAATGACCCAGCGATAATCGATACCGACGAGAAAGCGGACGATATGAGGAACGATAATCCCTACGAAAACAATAGGACCAGCGACAGCTACAGAGCCTCCTGCAAGTATGACAATCACCACAGCGGTGATGAATTTCACGAGTACAGTGCGTTGTCCAAGCCCTTTGGCTACATCATCCCCCATAGATAAAATGTTGATGTGCGGCGATAGTAGTAAGGCACCAATCCAAGCGAGGAGGATGTAAGGACATACGGATTGAAGCATAGCCATGGTTCGACCTTCCACTGAGCCGACGAGCCAGTATAGGACTTGGTCGAACGCTTTGCCATTCCCAAGTAAAATGCCTTGGGTCAGCGAAGCGAAAAATGCTGTCATCGCAGAACCGGCAAGTGTTATTTTCATCGGCGTTAAGCCGTCGCGACCTAATGAACCAAGTGCATAGACCAGGGCGGAGCTCACTGCGGCTCCGAGAAATGCAATCCATGTGAACTGCGAGAGGCTGGACACATTAAAAAAACCAACTGACAGAACAATGGCAAAGGCTGCACCTGAATTAATCCCGAAAATACTAGGAGAGGCCAGTGGATTTCGGGTGATAGCTTGCATAAGTGCGCCAGCGATAGCCAAGCTTCCGCCTACAAGTGCGGCTATCAGCGCTCTTGGAATACGTACAGTTTGGATAATAATGGCCTCATTCGTCGACTTTGCGACATGTTCGAAAGAAGTCATGATTTGATCCCATGAGTAGGAATGAAGACCGAACATGACACTGCTGAGCATCATGCCAGCCAGTATGCAGCAAGCCGCGAGAAATCCAATACTTTTATAGAAATGGTTGAGACGTTCTTTGCTTGAATAGTTCATGAATGAGTGCCTGCTTCCTTAAATGCTGCTTCGTTTATTTTAATGAGTCCGGCAAACGAAGTCAACGAATATGATAATCATTATCAATATTTATTGACAATCTGACTTCAAGTTTAGTAGTATGATAGATAATGATAATCGTTATCAGCAATTGAAAGCGTGGAGGGAACTCATTTATATGTTTGGAAAAAGAAATCGTCGCCAAGGGAGAGCTTGGGCTCTTGTTACTCTTATGTTTGTTTTCTCTATTGTTTTGTCGGCATGTGGAGAGAAACCAAGTGCACAGCCTTCGGCATCTGCAGCACCACAAGAAACAGCAAAGTCGGAAAGTCCTCGTACAATTAAACATGCCATGGGAGAAACATCTGTACCTGCTCATCCAAAGCGTGTAGTCATTTTGACTAATGAAGGAACGGAAGCACTTCTTGCGCTTGGCATTAAACCTATTGGTGCTGTTGAATCTTACTATGGGAGTCCGTGGTTTGAGCATATAAAAGCTGATATGCAGGGTGTAACGACGGTTGGCGGTGAAGCACAGCCGAACTTGGAGCTGATCGCATCGCTAAAACCGGATTTAATCATTGGTAACAAGATGCGTCATGAGAAAGTGTACGATCAATTAAAAGCTATCGCTCCAACGGTATATTCGGAGACACTACGTGGTGAGTGGAAAACTAACTTCCTACTGTATGCCGATACGTTAAATAAGAAAGCAGAAGGCGATAAAGTCATTGCAGCTTTTGATAAACGCATTGATGATTTCAAAAGCAAAGCAGGCGATAAGCTGAAAGAGAAAGTAGCTGTCGTTCGTTTTATGGGTGGTAAAACCAGATACTATTACGGGAATATGTTCACTGGTGTTATTTTTAAACAAATCGGTATCGTTCGTTCGGATGCCAAGAGTGATGAGAAATCGTTCGAAGACATTACAAAGGAGCGCTTAACTGAGCTTGATGCCGCTGATAAAGTGTTTTATTTTACTTATGAAACCGGAGATGGCAAAGGAGCCAAGCAAGAACAGGAGTGGATGAATGACCCGCTCTGGAAAAATCTCAAAGTGGTTAAAGAAAATAAATTAATCAAAGTTAATGATGCGACATGGAATACAGCCGGCGGTGTGAAAGCCGCGAATATTATGCTGGATGATTTATATAATTTATATCAGGTCAAGCCGTAAAACGAAAAGGACTGCTTATAGATAGCAGTCCTTTTTTTGCTGATAGAAGAAACGAAGGGCTTTTTTCCAAGTAGGTAGCTACTTAAAAGAAAGCCCGTTTTGTGCGTAAGTATAGGGGGAACTGTTATCTGCTGAATCTGTTAGCGCTGGTACCGCCTGCAAGCTGCTGTTCAGCAATTTGAACGAGACGACGAGTGATGTTGCCCCCAATGGAGCCTGTATCGCGGGAAGTCATGTATCCATAGTAGCCGTCTTGAGGGATTTGGATACCTAGTTCTTGAGCAACTTCATATTTCAATTGGTCCAAAGCTTGGTTAGCTTGTGGAACAACTAGGGAGTTGCTGCTGCGAGATTGTCCTGATGCCATCTGATATCACCTCCAGTAGTAGGTAGTATTATCTCTTTTGGCAATTATACTCATAGCCTAAACTGGAAATTATATCCACGATTTAAACCTTAAAAGCAGGAATGTACAGTCTTTGCTATAATAAGAAAACCAATCATGGAGAGAACGGAGGCGGGAATCATGTTTAATGTATCTGTTAAGGGCTGGTCTCTAGATAAAGATTTGCAAATTATTCAGGCAGATGTCCTTATGACAGCTTTCGATAGTATTCTTATTGAAGAGCCTCTGTGTATCGATGTGGGGCTTCCTGCGTTTTTGTACAGTGCACTGCATGATACAACGCCCAATCGTTTTGCTCCAGCAGATCAATGGGAACGGATGCCGTTCTTTGTATGTGGCTGCGGAGATCCGGAATGTAGAGGATTTTCGTTCGTAGTACGTCATTTGGCGGAAGAACAATTAGAGCTTATAGCGGTTGAGGAACGCACGAATGGAACGCACCGCGAGCTCGAGGCGCATATTATTCCCAGGATGGCATACTGCCAACAGGTTTTGGCGATAGGGGAAGCTTATCTTCAATTTATTAAAGGCTTGGATTATCGACCTTATTTCGGCGCTACAGTGAAAGTTGTCGAAGATCTTGTACATCAATTACATCAACTATTACGGAGTGAATAACATGGCGTCAGTGAAATATTATGTCGTTTGGGTGGGGCATCAACCAGGGATCTATCGCACGTGGGCTGACTGCCAAGCGCAGACCAAAGGCTACCCGCAAGCAAGATTTAAATCCTATGAATCAGAGTCAGAAGCGAGACAAGCATTTGAGAAGGGTTGGCAGAAATCGCTGAATTTCTCTGGAAATGGAGGTGCGGCTGCGACCTCTACGAGCAAGTCCGCAACCCCTGAAACGGCTCCGGAAGTTGATTATGACAGCATTTCTGTGGATGTGGGCTGTTCGGGTAATCCGGGTATTGTGGAGTACAAAGGGGTTGATACGAGAACCGGTGAAATTATTTTCTATCAAGGCCCTATTTCTAAAGGAACGAATAATTTGGGCGAGTTTCTAGCCATTGTGCATGGTCTAGCTTATTTGCAGAAGCAAGGCAGTAATAAAACCATTTATACGGATTCCGTGACGGCGTTGAGTTGGATTCGGAAGAAAGAAGTCTCCACCAATCTAGTCCGAGATGCCTCTACGGAAGAGATTTGGACACTTGTTGACCGCGCACTGAAATGGCTTCGTACGAATAGCTACGCCAACAAAATCGTGAAATGGGATACGAAGAAGTGGGGAGAAATTAAGGCCGACTTCGGTAGAAAGTAACATGTAGTCGAAACGAAGGAGAAAACAAAGAAGCTTAATGTTGGAATCTTCGGTATTACGTTGACGCTTCAACACACTAAAGGGAGAAATTTTATGAAAAGTGTGGTATGATAGATTCATTGTTTTCTCAAAAGAAATGGAATCTAGGAGGAATAGAGAATGGCTCATCCAAAACAGCGCAGCGATATGATTAAAAAAGGATTCGACCGCGCTCCACATCGCAGTTTGCTGCGTGCAGCCGGCGTTAAAGAGGAAGATTTCGGCAAGCCGTTTATCGCGGTGTGTAACTCTTATATAGACATTATTCCTGGACATGTTCATTTGCAAGAATTCGGTAAGCTCGTAAAGGAAGCGATACGTGAAGCGGGTGGTGTTCCATTCGAATTCAACACAATCGGTGTTGACGATGGTATTGCGATGGGGCATATCGGTATGCGTTATTCCCTGCCAAGCCGTGAGATTATTGCCGACTCCTTGGAAACGGTCGTAAACGCACACTGGTTCGATGGCCTTATCTGTATTCCTAACTGTGATAAAATTACACCGGGTATGATCATGGGTGCTCTACGCGTTAACATTCCTACGATGTTAGTCAGTGGTGGCCCAATGAAAGCCGGTAAAGATAAAAACGGTAAATCCATTTCCCTATCCTCCGTATTTGAAGGCGTGGGCGCTTTCCAAGCTGGTAAATTGGATGAAGCAGGCTTAGAAGAGCTTGAGCAATACGGCTGCCCGACTTGCGGATCTTGTTCAGGTATGTTTACAGCGAACTCCATGAACTGTTTGGCTGAAGGTCTAGGCCTTGCGATGCCAGGAAATGGTACAATTCTTGCTGTTGCTGAAGAACGTAAGCAATTTGTGAAAGATTGTGCAAAGCAATTGATGGTTCTCATCGAAAAAGATATCAAGCCTCGTGATATCGTTACGATCGAAGCGATTGATAACGCGTTTGCTCTCGACATGGCTATGGGTGGGTCCACGAACACGGTTCTGCACACACTCGCTATTGCAGCTGAAGCAGGCATCGAGTATCCAATAGCACGTATTAACGAAGTAGCGGAGCGTGTTCCTCACCTTGCGAAAATTGCGCCAGCTTCCGACTATCACATTGAAGATGTGCATCTAGCCGGTGGTGTTAGTGCCATTATCAATGAGCTGTTGAAAAAGCCAGGCGCTTTCGATGGCGATCGCCTCTCGGTCACAGCAAAAACGCTTCGTGAAAACGTAGCTGGCTGCGAAATCCAGAACATAGATGTGATTCGACCACTGAGCAACCCGCACAGTGAAAGAGGCGGACTAGCTGTTCTGTTCGGTAACCTTGCTCCTGAGGGTAGTATTGTTAAAGTTGGCGCGGTTGATAAATCTGTTGGCGGTCGTCACGTAGGTCCGGCGATTTGCTTCAACTCGCAAGATGAAGCTCTTTACGGCATTGCCAACGGCAAAGTCAAAGAAGGCCATGTAGTTGTTATCCGCTACGAAGGACCGAAAGGTGGACCTGGTATGCCGGAAATGCTGGCCCCTACTTCCCAAATCGTAGGTATGGGTCTTGGCGCGAAGGTTGCCCTGATTACAGATGGACGTTTCTCAGGCGCATCCCGTGGTATTTCAATCGGTCATATGTCACCGGAAGCGGCTGAGGGCGGACCTCTTGCTTTCGTACAAGACGGAGACATCATTGATGTGGACATGGACGGCCGTAAAATCGAATTGCAAATCAGCGATGAAGAGTTTGCGAAGCGCCGCGAGAGCTGGACTGGTTTTGAGCCGAAAATCCGAACTGGATATTTGGCGCGTTACACCAAAATGGTGACGAATGCTAGCGCAGGCGCCATTCTGAAGTTTTAATTGTTAGTTCATGAATCAAAAAAGGAGTCTCGCGATAGAAGTGATCTGGACCCTTTGTCAAGGACACTTGAAAAAAGCCTTGTGTCTAGGCGGCTAACAATAGATGATTCCTGTATTGCACAGGAGTCATCTTTTTTAATCCCCACTGATATCGATTATTGTTGTAGTAGCGAATATAACGGTCAATCTCTCGTTGTAGTTCTCCTAATGAGGAACAATTACGATGGTCAACATGGTCCTTCATGTGGCCAAAAAAAGACTCTTGAGGCGCATTGTCCCAGCAATTTCCTCGTCTAGACATGGATTGACCTAACCCTTTTTGCTTCAAAAGTTCTTGGTACTTAGGGCTCGTATAATGACTCCCTTGATCTGAATGGATAAATGCATCCTTG
>NZ_FNIF01000032.1 GCF_900103825.1 Paenibacillus sp. yr247 | reverse complement strand
CTAAAGATCTTCCCATGAGGTACTCCACGGTCTAAAAAAGCTTGTGCATGGCTCTCTCCCTTTGATACATCCAAACCAATGACTGGATTCATAACATCACTCCTGTAGTATTTTCACCGGCAACCCCTAACCTTCTTGTCTTCCACACTATCGCATGTGATACGGGATTCATGTCCCAACCAGCCTAACCATGGTTGAACAAGTAGGGGGGATGAACTGAATAGCTCTCGGGATCCAAGTCCCACGGGCAGAAACGTTCGATCCCCGGCTACCGCTATCTTACGACCTTTCAAAAAAGAGGTCGACCAGAAAGATCTGGTGACCTCATAATACGAACGGGCAGGATAACGGAATGTCATACTGAATACATATATAAGTTGAATTTGGAGTGGAGATGAGACCGCATGAATCATATTGGCTTAGATTTCGACGATACACTCGTTGACATGAGAAGATCCATAGTAGAATTGCTCAATGAACTAACTGGGAAAAATTTAATTTCTGAAAATGTTGCAGAATACGCGTTCTCGGATTTATATGGGTATACTTATCAGGAATTTTTCAATATTTTTTCAATAAATCAAGAACGGCTTCATTTGATCGAGCCTTATACGCAACTAAAGGAAACGCTTGAAGAGCTAGGGCGTGATTCAAAAATATCTGTTATGACAAGCAGACCACTTGAATGGATGGATTCGGCTGTTAAATGGATTAATGAAAAGGATTTAAGGATAAACGATGTTATTTGTGCGTCGGAATATAAAAATGGAAAGGCTGAATGTGCTGCGTTAAGAAATGTAACTCTGTTCATCGAGGATAATCCTGAACATGCTGTCTCTATTGCTGAGGCTGGAATAGACGTTTTATTACTTGATAAACCATATAATCGAAACTGCCATCATCCACGAATCAAAAGAGTAAACAGTTGGACAGAAATAAGAAAAGTGTTGTTAAGTTAAAAAGGAATTTGTAAAGACGGTACGGATTGTTAAGCTAACGGGGAACATTAGTTAGTTACATACACTAAGATGAAGCTGCCGACATGATTGGCAGCCTTTTCACATCTATAGGGCAGTTTAATACTAAACAGCAAATATGGAATAATAACCACAACAAATTGTGGAGGGGTCAAGGTGAAGCAAATTATTGTGGTTCTATTAATTTTGGGTTGTGTCCTGATTAGTCCTAAGAACGGAAAAGCTAATGTATCCATGCCTTGTAGCACAGTTCTAGAACCCGTAAATACTGGCTATGCGAATGCAAAAGGAGTAGCCCTGGTCTATAAAGTGAAATTAACACCAAGCTTTCCACGCACCAGTATAAGCATTCATGCTAACCATCTTCCTACACCATCCTAGGGATAAAATCACTCCTTTTCTCAATGTTCTATATTTTGTGGAGATTAAGGGAGGATTATGCAAGAATAATCTCATTTGAAAAGCTTTAGTTCCCAGTAAGAAATTATTGTTTAATTTCGCCGACCAACTAAGTGATTGGCACAATGTGTCTGCTTATATTACTTCTTAAGTGAGTACAATATATATGTTTCAAATTACTCAAAGGGGTGTGCTAAAGTTATGACTAATCAAAAGAAAAGCGTGAAATCCGAAAAGCAAAAAAACCAAAAACCAAATCAAAAGGGTAAAATTGATGAGGCAAATATTAATTAAGGTGGTTAGTTAACAAAATGGTTCACATATAAAGCCCTAAAAAAGCCTGAGGAAACTTTCCCACAGAACAAGCTAAATTTTAGCTTATTTCATCAAGATAGAAAGGAGGTAATCTCAATGTCCGATAAAACTAAAACTAAGATAACCAAATCTCAGCGAACCGTTGATAAGGAACTGCAATCTCGAACTCGAAAATCACCTGACCAGTCTGCACAAAATAATACACACGATCAACCAGGTGATGCTTAAAAACATTTCAGCGAACCATTCAATTAACAGTAGCTGAATCTGTTGGTGTTAATTACACAATTGCATGAGGCGAAAACGAACCAATGAGGCTCTGTGGAATAAGGCTGGAAAATAGCATCATAATATAGTAGGGAGATCAACTTTCGAATTTGGAGGATAAATACAATGACATCCAGTAGAGGACATCAAGGAGCTCATGGCACAGGACAAATTGTTAAGCATTGAACAATCAAGCCCAAGCCGCGGAGCAAATTCAAGGAAGTAATAAGGTCGATCAAGAAATTATTGCAGCCGCAAACGAACATAGTTCAGAACTGGATGAAATCATTGATACGGATGTCAGTTCCTAAGTTGAGCTTCGGCATGGAACGATCTAAAGTAATACGAGTTAGAGACCTGCGGCATGCTTCATGCTGCGGGTTTTTTGTCTTGTTCAGCGGCTAACATACTCGTGGTTACAGTAAGTAAAAAGTGCGTAACAGCGAACACCAGTTGAGGGGCTTGCCTCGCGGCAATTCCTTTTTTTCTTCATTCAAGTAACGGGCAGGATACTTCAATGATTTAGCGTTTAAAAGGATTTATAGATACGTTGCAGACCCTTGATAACGTTTGTCAGGATTACTTTGGTGGTGAAGTTATTGGGAACGGAAAAAAGATGAAGAGGAATAGCGCACGTGTAGCAATACAATAGAATATTCCGATAATGACCCGCATAATGCGGGTTTTCGTTTTTTTGTTCTATAAGTAGGGTGATGTTCCGCAAAATTCATCCGCTCGATCAGAATTGTTATTCGACGATTTTATTTCTCCAAAGAAATGGCAAATACATGATAGTAAATATACATACGGCAATTCCTTCTTCCACGACTAAATAGTAAGGATACGGCCCCAATACATCTAATAACGACGCGGATTCCGGTTTGTGCCGAAGAAACATATAGTTTGCTTTCAGCCAGTAGTCTATTCCACCTACAGTCACGACAAGGATGTTTAGAAAAATCATGGCGATGCCGATGGATTTCCAAGTAGGGCGGTACTTTTCCACCCACGTCATATAAAGCGGAGCAAGGATGATGGCGATATGGACAATAAAAAAGTGGAAAAAACGGAAATGGGGAAAAGGGTATTCGAGGTCAGGAGTAAGCATTGCTTGAAGTGCACCACCGATTCCAGCGAAAAAAACAATTTGATACAGGAGCTGGCTCCGAGTAATTAGCATAACGATGGCAAGAATCTGTGAAATGCTGCAAAGCTCAAGCGGAAGCGTATATTGGATGTCCCACAGTCCTTCTTCACTATACCAACCATAAAGAATGGTTTCTGGTACGATCAATGCCGACAAGAGCGTGTATTTAATTGTTCTTTGAATCCCATCATGAGCACTTATGTTGGACTTGAAGGCAAATATCAAGGCAGCCAATATTACTAAAATCGCAAGAACAACCAGATGCGAGGAAGAATAAGCAAGAAAATAATCAGTGACGCTCGGATTGAAGAGTGAATTCATGTTTTCGTTATCCCCTTTTGAAATTACCCTATCGATAATATAACATATTTTTCCTATTTAGGAATTTCTGGAATTCCGATCACATTGGCTGACGACATATGTTCGGTAACCTTTTGTTCAACAAACGGGCAGTTTAGCGTGGTGGCAGCTTCTAATAATACGGTTGCATTTGTTGAGAACATGGGCAAATTGTTCAAGAAGGATTTACCAATTTTTCAATGAATACTTTATAGAAAGAATGAAATTGGAGGGATAGAATGCTCCGTCCTTTAAATGGAACTTTTCCTATTGATAAAATAATTGCTGGCGTTCACAGCATACCAATTACCAATGATGGCTCAATTGTTATGGTCTGGGATAAGAATGAGAAGGCTTTAACTACAGTCGGTGGGAGGATAGAAGCTAATGAGGATATTGATACTGCTTTAAATCGAGAGACAATTGAAGAAGCTGGTCTAATTTTAGAGTCTATGAGAGTATCGATTGCTGTTTGGTACTGGGAGAATACAGATACATACACTGTTTTTGTCATGGCAAGAGTAAAGGATTATGTAATCATGCCAGAAGGTTTTGAGACGACTGGGAGAGTGACTATGAATTTTGAAACAGCCCGCCAAATCATATCAAAAATTGAAGGGGACGGGTTACGACTTGAACTACTAGAGATGGCTGAATCAGTATATGAACAATTATTCCAAAGTTGATTTTGTTACGCTAACGCAGAACGTTACTTAAATAGGGATCGCCGGATGCCGCGCAGTCTGACGGTCCCTATTTTGCTGAAAATACGTTAACGTTTTAACCGGAATATAGGTTATGAGCAAGTTAACATTGAAAAGGATTTCTTTAAAACAGAGTATCATAGAGTTACTTTTGTTAAAAATGGGTTTAACGGTATTACGCTAACTTAGAGAAACTATAGTTCAATAACGGTGGCTATGTTTATGTTTGAAAATAACAATCAGACAGATTAGCAATACATGATATGCAGGCTGTCCTTTCTTTACATAAATCTTTGTCGTTTTAATTTTGAAGAGGATGATTTAATTAAGAAATATTCAAAGATGCTGAAATACAAGGTGGTACTATCACATGTGTTCAAGTTGTGCCAGCTGGAAGTTATTCTCTATAGGATGGTAAAACCATAACCGACTTACCTGCATTTTGCCGCATTTCGGTCAATCTGGAGCCAACTCCCCAATATTAATTGGATTAGGTTGTGTATTGGATGTCTGATTATCAGCACAGAGGTGTCTGGAAATCCTTGTTAGTCGATTGGTCAGTCGTAGAAAAAAACGTTGATTTCTGTCCCAAAAAGGTATATAACTTATATTAGAGTTATTCTTATTAAGAACTTATTTTAAATTGAATGGAGAGGTTTAAATGAACTCTATGGATGCTGCTAATTCAGGAAAATGCCCGTTCTCGCATGGAAGCACTGGAAGCGCTTCAACGCACAAATCTAGTGGTACGACGAATAGAAACTGGTGGCCTAATCAGTTGAATTTGAACATTCTCCATCAGCATGACCGCAAAACGAATCCTTTAGGAGACGATTTTGATTACGCAGAGGAATTTGCAAAATTAGACTATCAAGCGCTTAAGCAGGATTTAACTGCTCTCATGACGGACAGTCAAGACTGGTGGCCAGCTGACTACGGACATTATGGTCCGTTCTTTATTCGTATGGCTTGGCACTCCGCAGGTACATATCGTACAGGTGACGGCCGTGGAGGTGGCGGAACCGGAACACAGCGGTTTGCTCCCCTTAACAGTTGGCCGGATAACGGCAACCTTGATAAAGCTCGTAGATTACTATGGCCGATTAAACAAAAATATGGCAACAAAATCTCTTGGGCCGACTTGTTCATTCTAACTGGTAATGTCGCTATTGAATCGATGGGCGGCAAAACATTTGGTTTTGGCGGCGGACGTGCTGACGTGTGGCACCCAGAAGAAGACATCTACTGGGGTATTGAAACGGAGTGGCTAGGGGATAAGCGTTATACAGGTGATCGCGAGCTTCAGAATCCGCTTGCTGCCGTTCAAATGGGACTTATCTATGTGAATCCAGAAGGTCCTAATGGCAATCCAGATCCGCTTGCAAGTGCTCGTGATATTCGCGAAACGTTCAAACGGATGGGTATGAACGATGAAGAAACCGTTGCACTCGTAGCCGGTGGACATACATTTGGTAAAGCACATGGTGCAGGCGATGCTGCGCATGTGGGTGCAGAGCCGGAAGCTGCTGCTATTGAAGCACTAGGCTTAGGTTGGCTCAGCTCGCACGGCTCCGGTAAAGGCCGCGACACCATCACCAGCGGAATTGAAGGTGCTTGGACAGCGAATCCGACACAGTGGGATAATGGTTATTTTGAACTACTGTTTGGGTATGAATGGACGCTTACGAAAAGCCCAGCAGGCGCAAATCAGTGGGCGCCAGTCAATCCTGCTGCAGAGCATCTAGCTCCTGATGCAGAAGATGCATCCATTCGTGTTGCGACGATCATGACTACCGCAGATATGGCATTGCGTGTGGATCCTGCCTACGAGAAAATTTCTCGTCGTTTCTATGAGAATTCAGATGAGTTTGCTGATGCATTTGCTCGTGCATGGTTTAAGCTTACTCACCGTGACATGGGTCCTCTTGCCAGATATTTAGGGCCAGAAGTTCCTGAAGAAGTTCTCATCTGGCAAGATGCTGTGCCGGCTGTTGGATATACGTTAACAGACGCACAAGTAGAAGATCTTAAAACAAAAATTCTAAACTCTGGCCTTACCGTCAGTGAACTGGTAACTACAGCTTGGGCTTCGGCTAGCACTTTCCGTGGTTCTGACATGCGTGGCGGCGCAAACGGTGCTCGTATCCGTCTTGCCCCACAGAAGTACTGGGAAGTGAACCAACCTGCACAACTGACAAAAGTGCTTACGATCTTAGAAGGTATTCAATCAGAGCTTGATGCTGAAATGAGCCTCGCTGATCTGATCGTACTTGGCGGCAGCGCCGCGGTGGAAAAAGCTGCCCGTGATGCAGGCTTTAACGTAACTGTTCCTTTCACTCCTGGACGCGGTGATGCAACACAAGAGCAAACGGATGTAGAAAGCTTCGCAGTGCTAGAGCCAATCTTTGATGGTTTCCGCAATTATCAGAAGAAGAATTATAGCATCAGCTCAGCAGAGCTTCTAGTAGACAAGGCACATCTGCTCAACCTGACTGCTCCGGAAATGACAGCTCTTGTTGGCGGTATGCGTGTACTAGGTACGAACTTCGAGGGAACCAAACACGGCGTATTCACCGAACGTGTAGGCACACTCACCAACGATTTCTTCATTAACTTGCTTGATATGAACGTACAATGGAACCCAGTAGGCGGAGATCTATTTGAAGGACGCGATCGCAAGACGGGTAAAATCCTGCGTACAGCGACTACTGTTGACCTTGTATTCGGTTCAAACTCCATTCTGCGTGCCATTGCAGAGGTATATGCGCAAGACGATAACCAAGAAAAGTTTGTGTGCGACTTTGTAGCTAGCTGGGTTAAAGTAATGAATGCGGATCGTTTCGATCTGAAGTAAAACGCACTTATAACCATGTAAAGCAAGGAGCAGTATTTAACGACAAATACTGTTCTTTGCTATAGTTTTATTAAA
This sequence comes from Paenibacillus sp. yr247, assembly GCF_900103825.1. Lineage (GTDB taxonomy): Bacteria > Bacillota > Bacilli > Paenibacillales > NBRC-103111 > Paenibacillus_E. The sequence goes on along the minus strand of NZ_FNIF01000032.1, from coordinate 34,693 downwards.
GTTCAAAAAAGAAAATAAAGGAAAAGAAGGGGATCATAATGAGTAAGGAGACGATATTAGACCATATGAAAGAAGAAGGGCTGCGTCTTACTCCCCAGCGCGTTCATATCGTCGAGTTCTTATTCGAATTGTCACATCCGACAGCGGATCGGATTTATACCCTGATGACCGAGAAATTTCCTTATGTCAGCCAAGCGACAGTCTATAACACGCTAAAGAAATTGAAAGAGATCGGAGTCGTCAAAGAGCTCACGAATGGCGACAAATCCAGTAACTTTGAAGTCAACGAAATGGAACACTGGCATTTCAATTGTAAGGTTTGCGGTGAGATCTACGATTTGGAGCCGGCCAAGACCGAAGCATTGATGGCAGTCGGTACACAAAAAGGTGCGTTCCAGGTTGAAAGTTATCAGGTCGAGTTTTATGGCGTATGTGCGAAATGCATGTAGTCGTTGTGAGAAAACCACAGTATGCAACAGCCAGTTAAGATTTAACAGGCTGCTGCATGCTGTGGTTTTTTTAAATGTTATTTGAACTTTAAGGAACTTATTTAAAATGTCCCCGTGTCTTTTTGTCTTTCCATCTTTCATCTACCTTCTGGTTAGTAGACTGATACCTCGCATCAACGCTGATCCGATACTGATTGGTCGTATTTTTGAGTGAGCAGTACAGCAATAACATACCGAAAATAAGCACATCGCCAGCTTGGAATTCCGTGGTCGCCCACTTACGTCCAAGGATATATAAGGAATATGAATAAGGCAACGACGAGAAAGAGTAGTAGGACCCAGGTGATAGTCGACCTTTCCATCGAAATCGACGCTCCACAGGAGACCGTATGGCGGATACAGACTGACATCGACCAGTGGTCAACTTGGCAGAAAAACGTCTCCCAGGCACGGTTATCCGGTCCAATCGCGGTGGGAAGCACCTTCCAGTGGGAGACGCATGGGCTACCCATCGTCTCCACCATCTGCGAGGTTGATCCCATGCGACGCATCGTTTGGTGGGGACCGGCACTAGGCATCGAGGGCATTCACGTATGGGAAATCACTCCCACCCTCAAAGGAGTCGTCGTGCACACCACTGAGTCCTGGGATGGTCCGCCTGTAGCAGCCGACCCCGACGGCATGCGTGCGGCACTCACGTCCTCGCTTGATGCCTGGCTTACCGACCTCAAGACGACTGCCGAGGCGGAGGCCAAATTAAATAAAAAAATGATTGATTAATGAATAACATTTTATCCTTCGGCAAGGAGCTCACATTCATGACAAAAGATACGAAGACATCCGTTACCCGCAGAACAGATATCATCTCTGCTGCAATAGAAGTGTTTGCCGAGACCGGTTATTATAGGGCCACTACGGCACAGGTCGCACAACGAGCCCAAATATCGCAGCCCTATGTTTTTCGTTTCTTCTCAACAAAAGAGGCCCTGCTATTATCGGCCCTGGAGGTTTCCTGGTCGCGGGTTATTGAATCCTTCCGCCAAGTGGCCGAATCTACGTCCCCTGAGCGGCTTGAAGCCGAACTGATCGAAGCATACGAGAGAATTACGGAAAGCTATCACAATGAAGTCCTTCTACAGATGCAGGCTCAGACGATTCAAGAAGAAGCTATCCAAGAAGCTATGAGGAACGGATTCCGGGAGGTGCGACAAATCGTACTTCATGCATTCCATCAGCCTGGAATCCAGAAGCCCGAAGAAAGAACGATGTTGTTCTTAGCCAGAGGAATGTTATGCAACATTGCTGTAGCAATTAACTTACCGGAATTAATGAAAAAATGAGGAGGTGAGCGACGCCTCCGTAGAAAATTCAAAAAGTTTAACGGGACAGATAGCTCAATAAAGGACATCTGAGCAAAATAGGATTTTAGATACAGATGTCCACCATTGAGCTAACGGAAAACGTTAGCACAATAATAAAACAGACTGCCGGCATATTCGGCAGCCTATTCAAGTAACGGGCAGTTTACGTAAACTCCCAATATCTAATTGTAGGCAATGCACCTGTGAATTTGTCATTGACTTAATCCATTATTTAGAATGAAAAACGTCAACCTATAAAGGGTTAGAATGCGAAACCTCAAGCCGATCCAGGCTTGGGCTTTTTTCTTCTGGCCGTACCGAGGGTGCCCAACTTACAAGCATTTCGCTTTTCTATCGCATAAGGTGTAATCATGAAAGGAGTGGGTGGATTGACGAAAATCACAATCGCTGCAGTCGGGGATTTGTTGATGAAAAAGAAGATGATCGCCTCGGCCGCACGGGAAGGCGGATTCGCCCCTATTTTTTCCAAAGTGAAACCCTATCTGCGGAAATCCGATTTAACGATAGGCAATCTGGAGACGACCTTCTCCGGCAACAATTTTCGCGAAGTGCCCGGAAAACTGTTATTCAACTCCCCGGACGAATTCGCTGCTGCGCTCCGGAACTTGGGCTTCGATGTATTAGGCACAGCCAATAACCATTGTATGGACGGGAAACTATCCGGTTTGAGGCGGACATTAAACGTCCTTGATCGACACGGTTTGCGACATACGGGCACGTATCGCTCCGCCTGGGAAGCCCGGCGGAAACTGATTGTTAACGTAAAGGGAATAAAAATCGGAATATTGGCTTATACGAAAGGAACGAACGGGATCCCAGTGCCGGAGCCGTGGTTAGTCAACCGGCTAAACCCGAAAAAAATAATAGCGGACGTGCGCAGCTTGAAGAATAGAACAGATTTTATCATCGCTTGCCTACATTTCGGGAAAGAATTTCGAACTTACCCCGACCGCAACCAAATCCGGCTCATTCAGCTGTTGTTTAATAATGGTGTGAATGTAGTGCTGGGAGCGCATCCCCATGTGCTGCATCCGATAAGAATGTTTAAGGTGAAGGACATCGACGGACTCATTAGAAATCGGGTAGCGGCGTCTTCGCTAGGAAATTTCGTATCCACCGAACTTCCCCAGCATACCGCTAGACTGCGAGGAACAATCTTAATGTTAACCTTAACGAAAAATGCAAAAGGGATAACGGATGTGTTGAAAATGTCATGTGTGCCAACCCGCATTTTGCAAAATATAGGGAAGAAAAACGTTTATCGAGTTGTGCCGGGTTGATAGAACGAATATCGACAAAAGAGTTGCTAAATCGGAAGGTCTCCGACAAGGAGATCTTTTATTTGTGTGTGCGGAATGGTAAGTGAAATCAGCTTCGGGTGCATGTCGATCCGTACGGAGGAGAAGAAAGCAGTTTCCCAAATTGGGGCAGTGCGCCGTGCTTCGTCGCAGATATTATTTGGTTTAAAAAATTCAATCTTGCAAGCACCCGGCAGATCTGGCAGCCGAATTGGAACGGATTCGGTATTTGGCATCAAATGGCATGAGCGTCTCCGAACCGATCCCTTCCGCTCATGGGATAGACGTCGAAAGTATCCCTGGAGAGAGATTTCTTTTTACGCGACCTCATTTAAGCATGCACCGGGCCGTAAAATCGGTTACCCGGAATCTTTCGGTAATTCCCGTCTCTACGAGCAATGCGGCCGACTAAGCAGGCGCTTATATGAGTTGGCCAAACGATACAAACCTTCGGTTAGGAGAAACTCCTGGGAGCGCATTGAGTACCTACTGTGCGCCCGCAGTTACATACCTGTTGAGGATGAATCTGTGCTTCGCGCCCTTGATGAACTTAAAGAGCGTGTAGCAGGTATGCCTGTCTCGCCTAACAATTTCGGTCTTATTCATGGGGATATCAATGTAGGCAATTTTACGGTCGATGACACAGGTGCAATCACGCTCTTTAACTTTGATGAATGTCAATATAGCTGGTTTACAACAAAGTTCTATTACAAAGAGCAATAGAAAACCAGAGATGGTTTTTACCTGAGGGAAGAGCGGAGCATTTTGAAGATGCGAGCAAAACGGTTAAATCTCCTGAATGACGAAGTCATAAATGGGGGGTTCAAGGGTCTTTCTTGCTGTCTACAAATTCAGGCAGGGTCAGTGAGTTGAAAAAGTAGGGCTCACAACCCCCCATGTGAAACTTCAATTCTCTACTTTACCATATCGGTTAAGCTTCAAGCCTAGTGGGGGAGCTGTGAATCAGCAGTTACCCTTGCAGTTGTTGTAGATGGCTTCGGCTTCCCGCAAGCAGTCCAGCGCAGGCCTGCCCCTGAGCCTGCAGGCAACGATGTATTGGGAATATGCCACGCGGCATAAAGGGACCCTAATAAAGCAAGGTAGACTCAGCGTAATCGTTTTTTTCTTTTTGAATGCGATCAATTCTCTTCTTAGCTTGCCAAAGGCCAGAACCAATGCTGCCCTAGTTCTGAAATCAGACAACTAGTTCCAACAGGGTTAAAATCAAAAAGGGTATACCGATTATCTGGAGCACTTGCAGATGATGGAGGAGATTTTGATTCACCAGAAAACCCAACGGTTGCAGTTTCATTAACATTTCTAGCTAAAGATGGAAACACTTTTGTGACATTAGAAACATTTACTAAGACTTTTAATAGACTTACTTTACCAGAATGGGGAGAGGGCAACTATAGAGTGTTCAATCTTTTGGCGGAAGCGCCGAAGAACACTACAGGGGCTATTGTTTCTATTACAACAGCTGCAGATGGAGTTCCTGCTACAAATGGAATAGTTGCTGATGACATTTCCCTCATTGAAGAAAATGGTAAATAGGATGAAAGGGATACCCTTTGTTCGAAAGAATAAGGTCACTTTTTTAGCGCGAAATAGAGAAACACTCCCAAAATGGGGGATTGTTTTGTCTGTTACGTCGCTAAAGAATTCCGAAAAGGATTTTTGGTTTCTTCGTTCTACCATTTATGTGCAAATTGCTTACTAGTATTTAACTAAACAAACTTATCATTCTCTGAATATACAAAATAATAGTAATGGAGGTGAAAGCATGAGTAATTTAACAACTAGACCATATTATATGCCACCGTTACTTCATAACGGTGTTCAGCCAAACACTATAGTAATTGGACTTAAAAATCCTACGGACAAATGCTACAGGTAACTGTTTATTTGTCCAGAGCAGCACAGGCTGCATTTCCTGTTCAAGCAATCGAATTCAATACTTTAACACTGCCAGTGACTCTTCAACCACATCGTGCAACGCAGGTTTTAGCATTTATCAGCACGCATTTTCAAATTAGAGATATAATTCGCATCAGTTTTAAAGGTGACATTGATAAACAAGGGAAGAAAGTCGAAGTAACTGTCGTTGCAACTGATAGTAGTGTAATGAGTGTAATAGACGCTGGGACATTTTTCCGTCATCATGACCTTATTAAAACAGATCATTTAGTCTAATAGGGAGTAGGAGAGGTCGTTACAGGAACAGGCTCGGCAGTTCTCAGCTGCAGTTCCGGGTGATCCGACTCCAGAATTTCTGCAAATAGGTTCTTTGATCGAGAGTATAACTGAAAAAAATAGTGTGTTACGAAAGGGAGTAAGGAAAAGCAGGGAACTTTACGAACACGGGGTTATGGTTTTATTACGGCTGAGTGGGGAGGGGCTACCGGAACTAACGGCAGCTCTTTTTTTCATTCGTTCATACTGAAGCCAAATATTCATACAGTTCAACGTGAAAAACGTAACGTTAATTTTCCATTTCAGCAAAAGCACGTGCAGATTGAAGACGGATTTTAGTATAGGAACAAATTGACGTGACAATCCCTTTAAGTGCAAATTGCACTATTTTTCTAGGCAGAAAAGTATGGATTTGGGGAAACCAAGGTTTCTCCGCACTTATGCATTGCCACCAGTCCAAACACCACATAATATACATCTGTTTGAACTGACTATCCGAATGGAACAGTACATTTCTCACCAAAATCAGATCTGGTTAAAAAAAGAATTTGAAAAGTTCCAATAAATGAAGAACGGTAGGAGAAAAATTCAGTGAGGTAGCCGAGTTCGTTCGCTCAACTTACTGGCAGGTTTGCTCAATAAGAACCCGACGCAACTTCAGAATTTCCTTAGGCTGCATAGGACGCTAGGGAACTATGCAGTGATGGAGTTCGGCTCGAACCATGGTTTTTGATGTGACTAATGATAGCGGGAAATCAAAAAAGAACCTGGGTAGTTTTAACAGGTTCTTTTATATTGCATATAAACAGACACGATGATATAATCAGATTACGACTTTTTTAAAGTTACATGGACATAATTATTGTATCTTACACTTTTAGTGTACCATGCCGGTAAACTCTTGTCAAATGTTTTTTCTCAATTTAATGGTTAGGAGAGATATTGAATGAGTTCTTTCGTTCTCGGTTTTCAGGAAATGGAAAAAACGCAGCTTTTGCTCGTTGGCGGAAAAGGGTTAAATTTAGGGGAATTATCAAAAATTGAAGGAATACAAGTACCAGAAGGATTTTGTGTTACAACAGTGGGATATCAAAAAGCCATCGAACAAAACGAAACGTATCATGCTTTGTTGGATCGACTAACTATGCTAAAAGTAGAAGATCGAGATCAAATTGGTGAAATCAGCAGGAAGATTCGACAAATCATTATGGAAGTAGAAATTCCTTCCGATGTTGTGAAAGCAGTTACTCACTATCTCTCCCAGTTTGGTGATGAACATGCTTATGCAGTGCGTTCTAGCGCAACTGCTGAAGATTTACCTCATGCCTCTTTTGCCGGTCAACAAGACACCTATTTAAATATCATCGGCAAAGAAGCAATTTTGCAGCATATTAGCAAATGTTGGGCTTCCCTATTTACGGACCGTGCGGTAATCTACCGTATGCAAAATGGATTTGACCACAGTCAGGTTTATTTGTCCGTTATCGTTCAAAGGATGGTTTTCCCACAGGCTTCGGGGATTTTATTTAGCGCTGATCCGATTACTTCCAACCGAAAGCTGCTATCAATTGATGCCAGTTTTGGACTTGGAGAAGTGCTGGTCTCTGGCTTGGTATCTGCCGATTGTTATAGAGTACAGGATGGGGAAATTGTCGATAAGAGGATAGCAACAAAAAAAATAGCTATCTACGGACGAAAAGAAGGCGGAACAGAGACAAAGCAGATCGATCCTGATCAGCAGATGTCTCAAACACTCACTGAGCAACAAATTTTACAGCTGGCACACATCGGAAGACAGATCGAAGCTTATTTTGGTTACCCGCAAGATATCGAATGGTGTTTGGTTGATGATACATTTTATATTGTCCAGAGTCGGCCAATCACGACTTTATACCCGATCCCTGAAGTAAATGATCAGGAAAATCACGTTTATGTATCTGTCGGTCATCAACAAATGATGACTGACCCGATAAAACCATTGGGATTGTCTTTTTACCTGTTAATAACTCCTGCACCCATGCGTAAAGCCGGTGGGAGGTTGTTTGTTGATGTTGCACCTAGGCTGGCTACACCTGTCGGCCGGGAAACTTTATTAAATACCCTGGGATCCGATCCGCTCATAAAAGGCGCACTCATGACCATAATAGAGCGAGATTTTATAAAATTGTTACCAAATGATCAAATAGCACCGATTCCCAACAGAAGTAATACAGATATGCTGGCACAATTCGAGAACGATCCGACAATCGTTTCTGATTTGATTAAGCGTAGTCAAACATCGATAGAAGAGTTAAAACAAAACATCCAAGCGAAATCGGGATTGGATTTGTTTGATTTTATTCTGGAAGATCTCCAGGAATTAAAGAAGATCTTATTTGACCCACAAAGTTCAAAGGTTTTTATGACTGCTATGAATGCTTCGTCATGGATCAATGAAAAAATGTACGAGTGGTTAGGTGAAAAAAACGCAGCAGATACGCTTTCTCAATCTGTACCAAACAACATTACTTCGGAAATGGGTCTGGCGCTATTGGATGTCGCAGATGTGATTCGTCCTTATCCGGAAGTCATTGATTATTTACAACATGTAAAAGATGATAATTTTTGGGATGAACTGGTTAAGTTTGATGGTGGACAGGAAACTCAAGACGCTATCTATGCTTATCTCAACAAATACGGAATGCGATGTGCCGGTGAAATCGATATTACGAAAACTCGGTGGAGTGAAAAACCAATTACACTTGTCCCGATGATTCTGGGTAACATCAAAAACTTTGAGCCTAATGCCGGCAATCGGAAATTTGAGCAAGGGCGACAGGAAGCTTTGGAAAAAGAACAAGAGTTATTAGATCGATTGAAGCAATTACCGGATGGTGAACAAAAAGCCAACGAGACAAAACGAGTGATCCGCCTAATCCGGAATTTCATCGGTTATCGGGAATATCCAAAATACGGCATGATTAGTCGCTACTTCGTTTATAAGCAGGCTTTACTGAAAGAAGCCGAACAACTCGTTCAAGCTGGCATTATCCATGACAAAGAAGATATGTACTATCTCACTTTTGAAGAACTTCACGAAGTCGTACGCACAAACAAACTTGATGATCAGATCATCAACAAACGAAAAGAGGATTACAAATTTTTCAAAAAACTAACTCCCCCGCGTGTCATCACGTCTGATGGTGAAATCATTGCAGGTGAGTACAAACGAGAAAATTTGCCGGCTAATGCGATTGTAGGTCTACCTGTTTCTTCCGGAGTGATAGAAGGAAGAGCGCGTGTCATTTTAAACATGGAAAATGCCGATCTGGAAGATGGAGATATATTAGTCACCTCCTTTACTGACCCTGGCTGGACACCATTATTTGTATCCATAAAAGGTCTAGTCACCGAAGTTGGCGGACTGATGACCCATGGAGCAGTTATCGCGCGTGAATATGGCTTGCCGGCAGTTGTCGGAGTGGAAAATGCTACCAGACTGATCAAAGACGGGCAACGAATTCGCGTGAATGGAACAGAAGGGTATATCGAAATATTGTAATGGCTGAATTCGCCAAGTAAGAGCCTCTGTCATAATGGACGGCATTAAATGCAACCTGTCATGGATAAAAGGGCGGTTACCCTGTTCGTCCTTTTATCTACCCATCTTAGTTAGGTAATTGGCAGTAAATCTATTGCAGTAATGGAGACGATAGTGGAGAGGAGATGCTTAGCGCAGATCGTCCTTTCTTTAAGCCAGAAGTCGCGCGATAAATGAATGAAAACTCGGGTTCGTGGTATTGTAAGGAAAAAGAAAAGAAAACTTATTTTAATCCGAAATGGAGGCTAATCGCATGAGCTCGCATCACCGATTGGATACGAACGCCCCCGGACCGCTGTACGTCACGTCCGCCTGCATTGATTGCGATACGTGCCGCCAGCTCGCGTCTACGGTATTCACCGAAGCGAAAGGTTACTCCACCGTCGCCCGCCAGCCGGAAACGGGGCAGGAGCGGAAGCAAGCACGGTACGCCTTGCTCTCTTGTCCGACAGCGGCTATCGTTAGCGAGGAGAAGGGCGACATATCCGAGGCGATGGCCGATTTTCCGCTATTGTTGGAGGACGGTGTACATTATTGCGGATATACGTCGCCAAAATCGTTCGGTGGTAGCTCGTATTTTATTGTACGGCCGAATGGCAACTGGCTTGTCGATGCGCCGCGCTTCGTGCCGTCCTTGGTACGACGGTTCGAGGAAATGGGCGGCATCGATACAATTTTCATAACGCACCGAGACGATGTGGCGGATTCAAAGTTGTATGCGGAGCGGTTCGGAGCGAAGCGAATCATCCATGAGATCGAGAGGATGGCACAGCCCGATGCTGAGCATGTAATCGAAGGCTTCGAGGATGTGCGATGGGATAACGAAATGAAAATCGTTGTCGTTCCAGGCCACACACGGGGCTCGATGGTGCTACTGTATCGGGAACAGTTTCTGTTTACGGGTGACCACTTGGCATGGGACCGGCACCGAGGGGCACTAGAGGCATTCGAAGATTACTGCTGGTATTCCTGGGAAGAGCAGGGAATTTCCATGAAACGGCTTGCCGCCGAAACGTTCGAATGGGTGCTTCCCGGCCATGGGGAACGGGTTAAGCTGCCTCTGGCGGACATGAAAAAGGCGATGAAACAACTGGTCAACGAGATGAGAGGGCGATGAGCGGAAATTTATTAGCTGCGTTTTGTTTTTGTAATGCATCATAAGGGTGAAAATGGTGTATGGGGTGACAATATGCTCTTTACGCCATTAATGTCTTGGAAAAATAAAGTGTTAGACTGGCAATAGCGTAAGTTAACGGGAAGTTATGTGCTGATTACATCCAATCAGGGGTTATACATAAACGGGTAGCGACTGAAGCATAGCGAATTTTTATTTCGGATAGAATAAGTTGGTAAAAGTGGACAGCGAGGTGTGTTATTGAAAAAAACAAAGTTTTGCCTAGGAATCAGTGGGTTGAAGCGAGGAAGAAGTCTAACATTTAGATGAGGCGTGGCGGTTTCAAATCTGGGATTATTCGGTTTTGACAACATCATCTCCAGTTTCCGGCTAAGAAATGTGGTAATTCCTAGTCAAGTTACGTTAGTACTGTTTTCAGGGCGCAACTTTACAGGGAATTTTCGAATTTTCCGTGGAAGCCAGAACATTCCAGACTTACGAGCTTTCAACTTTAATAATGTAACCTCGTCGTTTATTCTAGTTGGATTCCGGATAACAACTTCTCAGATTCGTACCATTCAACGTACAGGCAGAATGCCAAGCGACATTTCCGTATTATAGGCTAAAGGGACGCTGAAAAGCGTCCTTTTTTCTTAAATTTTTCTTGAATGTAGGGAAGGATTGAGGCCTGTAGAACTCAATTGAATACATATATAGGCGGGAGGGGAGTGCAAATATCTCTATGCTGACGTCGGAGAAGATTGTGAAACGTTCTCGGAGTCGAGCAAGCAGAAGCGTTTAGGTTCTACGACTTAGGTGTGTGGACAGGGACGCAAAGGAGATTGAGCATGTCTTGAGGGTGCACAACTCCTTGCTTGGGGGGGACCCTTGGAGAAGGGAGGATGATTCATCGATCGGGTCGTTAAGGATATGCTTCCGACTTTCGATTCAGAGAGGGTGGGAAATGAGCGTTAGTCATCATCTGATTCAATCTCGTTCGCTTCCCTCTTTCTGTTCAAGTAACGGGAAGGTTAGGGGGATAACCAATTTACATCCGTTTGGAGAATTTAAATGGCAAAAGAAACATATAAAATTATGAAAGGAGGAAAGTCATAAAATGCAGATAATTAACAAATATTTTCGTGCGCGTGCGAATATGGTGTATATGATGACCAATAATGAAGTAATGAATCAAATCATCGCATTTTACATGGACATGAATGGAATTCTCACCTTTGTGGGTTCCTATCCAACTTATGGAAGAGGTACTGGTATAAAGGAAGTTTCCACTGCAACAGCAAACGATGGCGTTGACCCCTTAGCGTCACAAGGCGCCCTAACTTTGTCCCGTGATGGACGTTTCCTACTTGCAGTTAACGCAGGCAGCCATAGTATCAGTAGTTTCATCATAACCGACAGCGGAGCACCCGTTCTAGTGGATGTAAAGCCATCAGGAGGTGCCCAGCCTAATAGCGTAGATGTGTTTGGTAATCTTCTCTATGTTTCCAATGTAGGTGATGCCGCAAACAATTTTGCATCAAATATCACAGGTTTTCACATAAGTGATAACGGAAGCCTTACTCCTATTTCCGGATCCACCCATTCTCTCAGTACCTTCAATGCACAGCCGGCACAGGTTCTCTTCAATCCAGATGGCAGTAAAATTGTTGTCTCCGAGCTTACATCAAACCATATCAGTGTATTCCATGTAAATAAAAATGGTAAGGTTACAGGACCAATCGTTAATGATTCTTACGGTCAAGGACCGTTGGGCGCTTATTTTCTATCCTCTGGAATCCTCTTAGTTACAGAAGCAGTTTCAAATGCGCTGTCATCTTATTCATTGAACAACGACGGTATGATCAGCGGCTCTATACCAAACGGATATAAGACTGCTTGTTGGGTTGTAACAACGAGGGATGAACGTTTTGCCTACACTACCAACACCTTAAGTGGCACCATCTCAACCTACCAAATCGACCCCAATGGAGCACTGTCGGTGGTAAGGCATATTACCAGTACACCGCCGAATACAGCACCAGGTCTTCCGATGGATGTTGGAGTGAGTAAAGATGGACGGCATTTTTACACCCTTAACGGAAATCAGGGTACAGTTTCAGTATTTAATATCCAAAATGATGGTAGTCTAGTAAGAAAGCAGGTTGCTGCATGGACCAACTTTCCTTACTTTGGGTCGCAAGGTTTAGCTGTTCTTTGATTCTATTGGGTTCACCATACTGTGTGGAACAGAAAAATACAGGAGTTGCTAAAAATAAGGTTGCCGATATACTGGTGGCTTTTGTTATGAGACAACATAATTTCCAGCAAGATTGTGAAGAAATATACTTAAACAAACGGGTGTGTGAGGGCTACCCTAGGTGCATTTCCAGACCGGAGATATTTTAAGGCCGGAGAGGATTTGCCGGTATTTCAAACATCAATAGGGAAGATTGGCCTATTAGTTTGCTATGATATTTTTTACCCGGAGCTGGCCCGTGCATTAACTCTACAAGGTGTTGACATCATTGTAGGAATATCGGGATCCCCGAAATTTGAAAAAGATATTTTTGAGTCGATTGTAAAAGTCAGGGCAATGGAAAATACGGTTTGGATTGTTTATACCAATCTTGTTGGTAAAGAAGATGAAACGGAGTATTGGGGCGGAGGTTTTATTGTAGGCCCCGGTGAGAAAGATAAAAAAATTCCAGGGAGTCCAATAGTTTGTAAAGCACCCTATGAAGGGGAGTGCATAACGATCGGTGAAGTGGATATTCGAAAAATCCAAGAGATACGCCCTTACTTTCCGGTATTAAGAGATCTTACTACCAGGATGTACGAACAACTTGCTGACATCCACCGCAAATTGACATAAGTTGCACCATGATCTTTTCTCGTCCAGAATTTTTTATTCTCAGATGCGCCGCGGCTGCAGCTGGGTTATCGGTAATGACGGGAATGGGATAAAGTTCTTGTCATTTATGACATCAAGTTCTTGTTAGCCGAAATTTCTTATTATTATAATGACCTATCTCCATGGGTAGGTCATTTTGTGTTCTATCGCATCTTTTATCCGTCCTTCCCATTATAGAGCAGGATTGCACTTTGCTTTTAAAAACGTACAAAGAAACAGTTGGCTTTTATCTGGATATCGCGGAAAAAACCAATAACCAACAGATAAAAGAGTACTTTAGACGTGCTTCAGCAGATGAACAAAATCACGCTGTATGGCACGAACAGCTATACTAAAATGAGCAAAACCACGCCAAAGGCAATACGTCCAAAACACGCCCCTCCACCCCAAAGCGGTTATGGCGCCTCCGATGATCAGGAAGAAGGCCCCGCTTAACCCGTTGACCCCGACCGTAAGACCATTCATTTTGGAGCGATCCTCACCATCGAAATACTCTGCCACCAAGGCATTCATCAGTGGAGTAATAAAACCGATGCCGAGACCTAGAATTGCCCGAAAGATAAGAATGCCTTCTATGGAATTCATAAATGCCGGACCTACGCCCCCTATGACGTACAAAACTAGACCAAACCGAAGCATTGTTTTCTTCGAGACGCGCTTTGACAAATAACTACCAATCAGCAAGCTTGGCAGGATGAAGAAAGATGCAAAAGTCACAACGAGCTGAATGAGTATCGGCTTCGTATCTTGAACCTATTGATTATTGCGGTACGATATCATATCCCATGATCGTTTTCGGCTCAACATAAGCTTGCAGGCCATAAGCGCCAAACTCCCGGTCGATACCGGATTGTTTAAAACCGCCGAAAGGTGCTTTCGGTTCATCGTACAAGCCATTAATCAAGACACGTCCAGATACAATCTGGGAAACGACGCGATTGGCATTGTCCAGATTGGAGGAGCTGACATACGCGGATAGGCCATAGATCGTATCGTTAGCAATATCGATCGCTTCTTCTTCCGTCTTGTACGTTAAGATGGACAGTACCGGACCGAAAATTTCTTCCTTGGCAATTTTCATATCCATAGTGACATTTGCAAACACGGTCGGTTTGACATAATAGCCGTTATCAAGTCCTTCGGGATGCCCCTCGCCGCCGATAATCAATTCAGCCCCTTCTTCTAGGCCCAACCTAATATAGCGCTGGACGGTTTCATATTGCTTTTGGCTTACCATAGGTCCGATAAACGTACCTTCCTCCCAGGGATTCCCTACTTTAATTCCTTCCACCGTCTTGATCACTAATTTCTTCACTTCCTCCAAGCGTTGCTCGGGAACAATCAAGCGCGAACCTACATGGCAGGCCTGTCCACTATTGCTAAAGGCTGTCATCACGGCCAGCGGAATCGCACTATGAAAATCAGCATCATCTAGAATCACGTTGGGAGACTTGCCTCCAAGCTCTAGAACCAGTCTTTTCATCGTTGCCGCCCCATCCCGTGAGATGATTCTTCCCACTTGAGTGGATCCTGTAAACGAAATCATCGCTACATCCGGATGACGGGTCAATTCAGCTCCAACTACATCTCCTCGGCCATTAACGAAGTTAATCACGCCTGCTGGAATACCGGCTTCGTGGAAACATTCCGCAATCACCTGGGTTTGAATCGCACTTAGTTCACTAGTTTTAATCACAACCGTGCAGCCAGCCGCGATTGCAGGGGCTAGCTTCGTGGAAATGTGCGTGTAGTTCGCATTCCAGGGGGTGATCAAGCCTATAACGCCAAGCGGCTCAAGTACAACCTTGGCTTTGCCGATCCGTTTCTCGAATTCAAATTCTTTCATAACCTCCATGTTATGAAGAAAGTTTTTTGCGGCATACTGAGTACGACCGGCTGTGGCAGCGGCAGGAGCGCCATATTCATCCACCGCAACCTGATTCAGGAGGTCCAGTTTATTCATCATTACATCATGCAGACGCTGCAGCATTTGGGCACGTTCTTCATTGGTTGTTTTGGAGAAGGTCTTAAAAGCTGCCTTCGCCGCTGCAATCGCGTCCCGAGTGTCCTGCTCATCTCCCAGGGTCACAACGCCTATCACCTGCTTTGTAGCCGGATTAATTAATTCCTGCACTTCCGTCCCGAGGGGCTTCACAAATTGGCCGTTGATATAAATCTTATCGATTATTCTCATGATTGGATCTCTCCTTTTAAGATATATTGAGCACTGCCGTTGCCCCCCCATGAGGAGCAGCATGCTTACGAAAATACCTTAAACCTTAAAGTTCACTTTAAGTCAAGCGGTCTTCAATAAATTCTTTTTACCAATTCAAGAGAAAGGCTGGGAATGGGAGATTCGACCTCTGCCATTCATAAATCACTTCATAAATTCTTGACTTAAAGTATACTTTAAGGTGTAAGATTCTAGAAACGGATACTTTCTCGATGTTATCATGTTGTTGGCTGCAAGTAAGGCTTGTTGAAAAACCTTGTCAAAAGGAGGTGTTTATGTGGGATTTTCTATTAAAGAAGTTTCAGAAAAACTTGGGATCCCCCCACATACGATTCGATACTATGAAAAAGAAGGACTGCTCCCCGATATCCAAAGGGATGGGCATGGGAACCGCGTTTTTGAACAAAAAGATCTGGATTGGATCAAATTAATGACTTGTTTTCGTGTGACGGGTATGCCTGTAGCCGCTTTAAAAAATATTGTAGATTTAGCTGTTCAAGGCGACTCAACCATTTCCGAGAGAAAAGCCATTCTCGAGAATCATAAACAGGAACTGCAAAAAAGGCAGATGGAGTTGGATGAAGCATTTGAAGCCGTAAACTATAAGTTATCGAAATATGAATCAATTCAAAAAGGAAATATAGACGCTAAATCAGAATTTGACATGACATCCGATCAATTTAATTAAAAAAAAGCAGCTTATGCAGAACCATATTTAGGTATATAGAAAAAGCAATGATGCCTAATATCTAACGAACCGATAACGCATTTCGAACCTCTTTTTGAACCATATTTGTTATATTTGGATTTCAAGCCAAATAAAGGGGATTGGATAGTGTTGAAAACTTGATTTTAGCATTATTATTTGCAGCCTATGTGATTGTCCGTAAACCATAGTAATTCAGCAGACTTTAACGAAGTAGGTAATCCTTAGCACATGAAAACCGACTTTTCATTTGTTAAAAACTGTCGCAGCAAGGTTTTACATTATTGGGTTGGTGGTACGCTCCATGAGCCAGGAAACCGGCATTATCGGCGCCTATTAAACTATTTGCAGGAAAGTGCAAGAAGGCAGTGGAATAAATATACAAACTTTCCCGCCTAAGGAGGTCGTAATATGCCATTTCCAACGCACATGGGTTAAAATATTATGATGAGTTAAATTTTGATATTCAACCAATAGATAATAACAAAATTTTTCATCGGATTTATCAACCACTGCGAAATTGATTTAAATAACAGGAAGATACTGGGGCTGATGTATATAGGAATCACCTATGCCAATTGTAGCGAGAAAAGGGGATTAGATGGAGTGGGAATGAGAGGAAATAAAAATCGATGACGATAAAATTCATCCTAACCCTACATTTGCCGCTTCACACTAAAGAAATAATCACAATATCATATACTACGAGAGCGGGATTCGGCAGCCTTTCTCCGCTTACAGGGCAGAGTAGCTTAAAAACATAAGTTTAGTTTTTTTTATCAAAAATAGCAATTGATAAGAAACATCTTAATATGCCATAAGATATAATTGAATCAGACAAACTCGTGAACGATAACAGCAAACAATACTACAAACACTCGAAAAAAAGGAGGAAAGCAGATGTTGAATTATTCTCATTGCTTGGATTATCAAATATTTTCATAGCAATTCATCGAATATTCTATTTTTATTTCGTCTATTTTTTAGCCGCTTCAAGCGCTTTATCAATAAACGCCTGTGCATCCGCGCGCTTAATTTCATCTTGTGGGAGGAAGTTGCCTTCCGCATCCAATTCAACAATCCCTAAAGCAATTGCAGTTTGAATGGCACCCGAATGTAGAAATTCGATTTTATCGTTATCCTTAATTTCAACTGGCTTTATCTTGTACATCGGCAAATTACCGCTTGATTGGTAAGTGTGGATCAGCAAATAGGTGAACGAATCACGAGTCAGCTTCGCGTTAGGATCGATTTTGAAATCAATGGAAATCTCCACGCTTCCGAGAGCATCCTTAATCAATCAACTGGACGCCTTCCGTATAGGAAAGTGTTTCGGTACTGGCGGCAGTCGCCTGGTGAGCCTTCAAATAGGCGATTGCATGATAAATTTGTTCCGCAGCATCGGCCCGGGTCATCTCATCTTTGGGATGGAACGTACCGTCTGAATTCAGCTTCACTAGACCATACTGAAGTGCACGTTGGATGGAGCCGGAATATTCGACAGTCAGCTGATTCTGATCGGCGATCTCGATAACAACCGGTTTGATCATCGACAGATTGCCATGTACCTCCATAGCGCGTACAAGCACATTCGTGAACGCTTCACGCGTCATTGTGGCATTGGGATCAGATCTTTTGGCAGTTCAATCCCGTTAGCGGCAGCAATTAATCAGCGCATCGGCATACCATGCGTCGTTATCTGCCTTAGGGAAATAGTCCGTAGCTTTCGGCTTTACCAAGAATCGATGGTCTTTCACCTCATGTCATATTGTTGAGAATAACTTTCTTCTCGATCCTAAACGAGCAGCGGGTAGAGAAGGTTCCAGGGGAGATAAGCTATCGCTTATTTTTTTTCTTTCAAATTTTCATAGGAATTTTATGGTACTTAAGAATGATTTTCAATATGGTCTATTCAATCCCTTGTGCAGTTTTTTGGACCAATTTCTGATTTCACAAAAGCGCAATTAACTGGGAAAAAAAGCCTTGGTGGCAAGCAACATTCAGCGGAGAAATTCATATTCATCTATTGTCGGGTGACAAGAACATTGTCCCATTAATTGCCGCGTATTACGCGGTTTTTTATTTTTTATGGGATCAAGTTCTTATCAAAAATAAAAGACAAGAACTTGATCCCATTCCCGATTTTGACAAGAACTTGTTCTCATTCCCGACAGATCCTTTTTAAGACTCATCATTAAGCTATTCCAGCTAATAGCTTGTCAATATTTAATTATTAATGGCGGATTCATGAGTTGGTATACTTAAAAAAGTGCATGGGAAAAACCGTCCCATAAAGCACGGAAAGACATTTCATATATTTCCATATCTTGCTGCTTACTCTAAACTTAGTGATTTTATTTTGGGTAACACAAACTTGCCTGAAGAAAAAACACTTGGATCAATACCGGCAAAGGCCACCAGTTTCTTCTTTGCGTGATCAAACCGATCGATTTCCCCGATCTCAGTTAAAATTGTTGCAGCAATCTTAGTGCCAATACCGGGTATCGATTGGATTAAATCATATTCAAGTAACTCTTCAGCTAGGGCCTCTATCGATTTATCAAGGGGGCAATTTCGCAAAATGAATCGGGCCGACGGTGAAATCTAGTATCCAGCTCGCAAGCCAATGAAAACCGAACTCAACGATTATGCCTGCACCCATGCGTTTGATCGGACCGAATGCTGCTCCTCTTTGAGAAGCTCAAATCTAAAATCCCGAACCACAATTGAAGTTCTTAGAGATCTCAGGTGCCGCCTATGCACGATCGACCAAACAAGATAAATTTTACTAAAAGGACCTAAAATTTTTCCATCTAATCAAATCTTGGCAATAAGAGTATAATTGATTCGAATGCGCTTACATTATTTGGAGGAGGTTTTGCATGAATAAGAAGTATCAGTTCAAGCATTTAATTATTGCGTTCATGTGCGGGTCTATTTTCTTCTCGGGTCTAACATTTGCGGCCACCCAGAATCTCGAAGGCAGCTTCGACAAGCTTAACTTTATTATTAACGGGGAGGACAAGACCGCTGTAGACGGCATGTATGACAATAACGGCACAAAGGTTCCAGCCTCTTTCATTTACCAAGACACTACATACGTCCCGATTCGAATGATCGGCAGCCTGCTCGGAAAAACCGTGGAATGGAACCAAGAATGCAAAACTGTACTTATCGGCGGAAAAGCGAGTGATGAGGTCATGAAAACGATTTGTAAAAACGCGAATAACGCGATGCTGGCTTCCAATTTTCTTTACTTGAACGTGTACTCGCTGAACGAAATCAAAGCTAAGTACCTGGCAGGGGACGCCGGCGTAACGGCGAGCGTAGATCAGCTGAAGCAGCAGGCTGACAAAGAAATGAAGGCTGGACCTTATTCGGTAACCTACAAAACGTCGACGCCTCCTAGCGGAGATAAGCATGACTATGTTTCGATCGGCATCTACTGGTGGCCGAACCCGGATACGCCGGATGGAAAGCCCTACATCCGCAAGGACGGCTTTGTGAATCCGGAAACGAAAAACTCCGCTTATGACAAAGACAGCCTCGTTAAATCGCATTCCGCGATCAAAACTTTGGCGCTGGCTTATTTTTACACCGGCAATGAAGTCTATGCCGAATATGCATCCAAGCTGTTGCGCGTTTGGTATTTGAATCCGGATACAATGATGAATCCGAATTTGAACTACGGCCAGTCTATACCGGGCGTTACTGAAGGCCGAAAAGAAGGGATCATTGAAACGATCAACATCATGAACATCTTGGATTATGTCACGATCTTAAACAAGTCCAAATATTTGCCGGATTCTGATCTGAACCGGTTCAAGGACTGGATCGCAGCATACATGAAGTGGCTGACTGAAAATAAAATCGGTCTGGATGAAAAGAAAGCGACGAACAACCACGGCACTTGGTATGACACGCAAGTTGCTTCCTTCGCGTTGTTCAGCGGCAAACTGGACGTCGCGAAGAAATATATTGAAAGCGGCAAACAACGGGTGGACGGCCAGATCGAGTCCGACGGCAAGATGCCGCAAGAAATGGATAGAACGCTCTCGCTTCACTATCCGCTGTACAACCTGCAAGGATTCGTTTACCTCGCCCAGCTTGGCGACAAGGTAGGCATTGATTTGTGGAACTACGAGTCCCCTAAAGGCGGAAGCATCAAGAAATCGCTCAATTTCCTTGCTCCTTATTATGCTGGCGATAAGAAGTGGGAACTCGAGCAAGCGGTAGAGGCAAGCATGGCGGAAGGCATTCCGGTCTTCGTTCCGGCCGGTATCAAGTTTAATGACAAGCTGTACCAGAGAACCGCGGACAAATTGCTCAAAGATTACATAGACGCGCGCGAGAAATTGCTCTATGCCAATTTGAATTAATTGATTGATTCCAAAGGATCGCTAAACATGACCCGGAATGGAATAAATCTGATTCACCCAATTCTCTGTTTTTTCGGGAAGCGCCAGGCGCTCGAATGACTCGTCTTATTTAAGAGAACTAAAGGAAACGAGAGTTTAATAACCTATCCACAAGGCTGCCGCTTGAACAATCGGCAGCCTTGTTACGCTACTGGTCTTTTATGTAAAAACAATTTCGAAAAAATCCTTTATTTAATATATAAGCTTTTACAGTAGCAGTAATTGAATTTAGTGGCATATTTTTTGTGAGCAATGCCTATTGCCGAAGTGTTGCTCAATTCAAGTCTTTTTTACTCTAGCAGTTCTGTTCGTTTTTGTATCATTGCAAACTTTGGGGATTACCTACTCTCTGAAAATAAATTAACGAGGATTGGTAATGGAATAAAGAAAACGTGCACAAAACACTACTTTTTTGTGTACATATGATAGCTCATTCAGCTCCCTCGGTACGATTCAATTTTCTCGCGAATACTCGCTTATTCGCAGGATTTCATCCCATTTTGGAGGAGTATAGAAGAGATGAGTACGTTAGCGATAGAGGGGCTTGTTGACATCACAATACCCTAATGATAGGATATTATTATCCTTATTGTTTGAAATGAGGGGGAATCCATGTATCAAATGGACGAATAAAGCCAGCTCGAATTTAAGATTATTTCGAATATGGAGAAAAGCTTCCGCGACCGTATTCGAACATGTTCAAAAGGATATTGAAAGTTATAACATCGAAATTCCTCATTTTATGATCCTTGAGCTTATTTACAACTAGGTACCCCATCCGGTGCAAAAATATCAGTGAAGTGCTTTCGATTCCCAGCGGAAGTATCACCTACGTCGTTGAAAAGCTTGAAAAAAAAGAGCTGATAAAAAGAGAAACGGATCCGGCGACCAGAGTTTCGAATGTCGTCCTTAGCGAGAAAGGGAAACGGCTGTTTGACGAGATCTTTCCAAGGCATGTGGAAACGATATCTCATGTCTTAGCCTTTATCAGTACGGATGAAAAAGAGCTGTTGATTCGTCTGCTGAAAAAAATCGGTCTTGGAGCTAAGGAATTAGGAGGGATAAACCATGACGACAGAAGGAGCCAACCGGGCATTTTCGTCCGGACCCAGGTTGAATAACGGCATCACGATGCCATGGATCGGGCTTGGCGTATTTTTGGTAAGGGAAGGCAACGAAGTGATTCATTCGGTAAAATCGGCTATCGGCGCCGGCTACCGCAGCATTGATACGGCGTCTGTTTACGGCAACGAGCAGGGTGTCGGGCAAGCCATCCGGGAAAGCGGCGTTCCTCGCGAGGAGCTGTTCGTGACAACGAAGGTGTGGAATGCCGACCAAGGCTATGAATCTACGCTGAAGGCGTACGAGGTCAGCCGCAAAAAGCTTGGGCTTGAGGCCATCGATTTGTACCTCATTCACTGGCTGGTGAAAGGCAAGTACCGCGAGACGTGGAAGGCGCTTGTGCATCTGTATCAAGAAGGTCATGTCCGCGCGATCGGAGTCAGCAACTTTCAGATCCATAACCTGCGCGAAATTATCGAGGATACGGGCGTGGTGCCTGCGGTCAATCAGGTCGAGTACCATCCCCGGCTGGTCCAGCGCGAGCTGCTGACATTCTGCAGAGAGCAGGGAATCCAGCTGCAGGCGTACGCCCCGCTGATGCATGGCCATTTGGACCACCCGGTGCTGGCCCGGCTGGCAACCAAGTACGGCAAGACGATGGCGCAAATCATACTCCGCTGGGACATTCAGAACGGGATTGTGACGATCCCGAAGTCCGTGAACCCCGAACGGATCCGGCAGAATGCGAATGTGTTCGACTTCGAGCTCAGCGAAGAGGATATGGCGACGATCGACGCATTGGATGAGGGCCTGCGTTACGGTCCGCATCCGGATCATTTTAATCGTTAACCGGCAGTGGACGAACATCCCAACCGCGCGCGCATGGGCAAGGTCGGGATGTTTGTTGTTGCGGGGTTCGAAGCTGTAATTTTAATCCAGAGAGGACAAAATCCTTCGCTTCTTGCGCCAGTGCCAGCCATTGTTCGTAGTCGGAGCGGTGAACCGTAACCCCATTCCTTCATGCGTTTTCCGTATGTCCAGGATCAAAATACTCCCCTTGTTCAGACTTCACAATCGCCTCGACGCGCTCCTTAGGCAGCTTACACGTCAGTAGCTGTCTTTACTCGCAAAACCGATTTTCCCGAATGTGCTTCTCTGCTTTTATGCAGAGCCATTGCTGGGGCATGCTTTACCAGATCGCCCATCTATCCGGCTTGAAGACGCTTGGCGTCCCCTATTTCCTATTCCCTAATTTGAATGAACACAAGCGAGTAATGCGGAGGGTCCTTGGAGCGTTCGTATTGGCCGCCTTCCTCTTGGTGATAGTTATTGTGAATCCTTTGATGATTTTCGGCGAAGCTGCGGTCAGAACAATGACTTATTCTCCACAGGTAGCGATTGATACGGTATCGATAGAATATTTACCGCTCAAGAAGCTCGAATTTTTGACGCCGATTATTTGGCAGCTGCTCATCGTTTTCACCCTGGGAGTTCCCTTATACTGCGCAACTAAATGCCTGCAAATATTACAATTATTGGATGTTTACGAACCTGGCGGTTTTGGTGGCCGTCCCTTTTCTCATCTGGGCGATACGCAAAGTCGGTAGAGGAGGAAGCGCTCGTGAAGGAGCTATATGTTTTCATAGAGTGACAAAAAGCTTTAAGATATTGTTTGTAATTCCCAAAATATCCTAAATTCGATGATTAAGCATGTTCGATAAAAGGAGAAGTGATGGGAATCCTTGGTCGGGAATGCCATGATCCAATGCGAAGAGGAACATGGCCTTAACCGATTTTATAACGGGGTACAGTTCGGTACTTTCCCTGACTTAACTCCCGTCCGTGATGTCTATCGATTCATATTCTACTTAATGGAAATAAAGGGCCTTCAGCAAACTTAGTACGAGAACTGAATAAGAAAACGACAAGGCTGCCGAGGAAACGTTCGGCAGCCTTCATTACGCTATCGGGCAGGATACTTACAATAAAGGACATTCGTAAAAGAGGTTGAATTTAGATACAAGATGAGACGAAAACTTAAAACTCAGGGGACAGCATGATAAGTAAATTAATTTCAATATTTATGTAATTTTTATTTAATGGGTGTAATGCAGGCAGTTGATTGATTGAAGATCTGTGTAAGGAAGGGTGCAATCTTCTCCTTACTGATCGCTTTGGTCTTTTTAGGGATTCACGTGTTCTCTATCAAAATCATGCAACTGCAAACGAAAAGCTGGAGATACAAATGCGATAAGGGAGTTTGCTGGTTATATGGAAGAGACGGACAAGCATTATCTAATCTTGGTGAGAAAGAACATTATTCCAAAGCCGAGGCTCTTTATAAGTCTTCATCAGAATCTACTTTAACATTAACCAAGTTATCACCATTTAGTGAGCTACTAAAAGGTTCCTCTCAGAGAACCCTCCGATCTCAGCTAAAATTGTTGCTGCAATTTTAGTGCCAATACCGGGTATCTATTGGATTAAATCAATCTCCGTTAAATCTTAAGCCAGGGCGTCTATCGATTTATAAAGATTCGGTAGATGCTCTTTGTATTGAAGAAGTACGTCAATGAATAGATCCAGAGAGATTAAATGACTCGGGAAAGCGGTCTCCATTTAAGAAACCAACCATATACATATTTCAAGAATCGCATTAAATAAAAGAGAGTTAACACAAACGGCAGAATCAACCCATTTAAAAAGGGGGAGAAAACTATGAACGGACGATGGAATCCCGTTTCCTGGTTTGAGCGGCTATGGATTCGCAATAAAATTATCGCCGTATATATTCCGTTGATTATCGTTCCGCTTCTTATTCTCGGCATCGTGTCCAGCCGCATTTTTACCGGATCGCTGATCGAAAAGATGAAAAGAAACAGCATCGACGAATCGAATCTGATCTTGAGCCAAGTGAACTCCATCATCCAAAATACGGAAAGCTGCGCCAATATTTTGACGACCGATTTGAACAAAATTTTGAGTAACAATCCGGAGACAAACGACGCTTATGGAGAAGGGCAGTTCCGCGGCCAAATCGAATCTCAGCTCGCGGTCGATTTGCTCATTTTTCCCGACGTCGATTCCGCTGTCTTCATCGAAAGACGGAATTCGAATATCTTCACATCCTATGCATCAACGAGCGACAAGGATAAAGAGGTGTTTCGCAGCGGCATTCTGGAGAAGCTTCAAACGAATGAAACTTTTGGAGTGAATCATTGGCTGCCGATGCAGCAGCGCGCTTTTTTGGTGACAGATCCCCAAACGCCCGTCCTTACATTAGGCAAGATAGTGACCGATATCAACACGGGATTACCGTTCGGTACGTTGCTGCTGAATGTCAAAGAAAGCTCGCTTTCCTCCGCCTACTTGAATATGAGCAAGGGAAGCCCCAACCATTATTTTGTTTTGGACAACCGGGGCATGATCATTTCCGCCCCCGAAGCCGGGAAGCTGCTAAAGCCTCTCCAGGACGACGAATTGAACCGTTTGCTGGCTGCGAACGGTTCGTTCAGCCAAGTCGTTCATACGGACGCCAGCAGCAATCTGGTAACTAGCGATGCTTACGATAAAATGAATTGGAAGCTGGTCAATGTTGTACCTATGAATATGCTGACCGGCGATATTCAAAAAAATAGTTGGATGATCGCTTTCATCGGAATCGTATGCCTTCTGTTCGGTTTAGTGGGAGCTGGAGTGTTGTCTCGGGTCATCGTCAGGCCGCTCTTCCGGCTGACGAAAGCGATGCGAAAAGTAAAGGACGGCGATTTGGACAGCAGAAGCGACATTCAGACTCAGGATGAAATCGGTTTGTTGACTTCAGTATTCAATACGATGATCTCGCAAATCCAAGATTTGCTGCAGCGGGTGGAGACGGAGCAGCGAATGAAAAAGGAATACGAGCTTGCTTTGATTCATGCCCAGATCAAACCTCATTTTCTATACAATACGCTTGATCTCATCTATGTTCTGAACGATTTAAACCGCATTCAAGAGGCTCGGGATACGACGAAGGCGCTGGCTGATTATTATAGAATCGCGTTAAGCAAGGGCAAAGAAATCATCACGGTCGGCGAGGAAATCAAGAATGCCGCCGATTATTTGGTAATTCAGCAAATGAGATACCCGGATGTTTTCGATTTCAGCATTCATGTGCCTAGCGAGCTGCTGAACGAAGAAATTCCGAAGCTGTCCCTTCAACCCCTTGTCGAAAATGCCATTTACCACGGTTTGAAAACGAAAGGCAGCTTCGGCCATATCGACATTGACGGCGAAAGGGAAGGAACCGCGATCGTCTTGCGGGTGAAGGACGACGGCATCGGCATGTCCGAAGAAAAGGCGAGAGCCATTCTTGGGTTCGGCTCCGGCGAGCGCCATCCGGCTTCCTTCGGAATATTCAGCGTACATGAACGAATCCGGCTGTATTTCGGCGATCAATACGGCGTTTCCATCCAAAGCGAGCCGGGGAAAGGAACGGAGGTCCGGATTATGGTGCCGGCCGACAATTCGAGGAGGAAAACCTATGTTTAAAGTGATGATTGTGGACGATGAGCCAATTTTCAGGCATTACATACGGAGCAAATTGAATTGGAACGCACTCGGCTTTATCGTTTGTTGCGAAGCGAAGCATGGAGTCGAGGCTTTGGAGATGGTGCATCAGCATAGACCGGATGTCGCCTTGGTCGATATCAATATGCCTTTCATGGACGGTTTGGAGCTTGCCGAGAAATTAACGGCCGCATTCCCCGAAATTGTTGTAGTGCTTGTAACTGGGCATAATGAATTTGAGTACGCAAGAAAATCGATCCGAATCGGCGTGGCGGATTACCTCCTGAAGCCGTTTAACGAAGAGGAAATCACTGTGACGCTGCAAAAGGTCAAAAGCTCCCTGCAGCAAGCGCAAGAAGAGAGAACGGTGTCCCGCAGCCATTCCGCTATTTTGCGCGAAGGCTTTCTTAACCGTCTCATCAGCCAAGAATTCAATATGAACGTGGACGATATCGAGAAATCGCTGGAACGGTTCAGAATCCCGATACCGCCGCGGCGGTTTCGCGTTGCCGTCGTCGAAATCGACGGACTGTACCAGAGATGGAGCGATCCGAAGGAAATAGGTCTGTGGAAGCATACGGTGGCGAATTTGTTGAAAGACTTGTTGCAAGGTGCAGGCGGCCACATTCTCTTTCATGATGCGGAAGGGCGAACCGTCTCACTCACGGCTTTCGAAGACGTGGCCGACATGCGCGATTTCGGCGTCGAAGCATACCGGAGATTGTGTCAAATGGTCGAACGCCATTTCAAATTTACGGCTACGATCGGAATCGGCAGTGAAGCCGACGGGTATGAAAAAATTCACGTCTCCTACCGGGATGCGCTAACCGCTATAAGAAATAAAATAACGGCCGGTCAAAGGAACGTAATTCGGTTCGACCTATTACCCACCGGACAAAACTCGCTGGATTACGTTTCGGCCGAGATTCATGAAAGCTTGATCGTTCATTTGAGATTGCGGGATTGGGACGGAATCGAGAAGCTGATCGGACAAGTTTTTCATTACATGGAGGGCAACGAAATATCGGTCGATTATGCCTATACGGTCATGATGGGTCTGGTCTCTCTATGCCTGTCATTCGCCATCGAGTCGGGCTTATCCGTTATGGAGCTGTTCGGTCCGGATTTTTCGCCGTATCAGGCTATTCAAAGCATGGAGTCGATCGAACAATCCCGCATCTGGATGCTGGAGCTGTACCGCACGGTCTTAGAGTCGGCGAAGAAAGGCCGTCTGTCCAAATCGAAAAATTGGTTTGAAGCGGCGAAGGAATTCATCGATTCGAACTTTCAAGATCCGGAGCTGACAGTGGAAAGAGTGGCCGGTGAAGTATTCGTCGATCCGAGCTACCTGCGGAAAATATTCAGGAAAGAAGGCAGCGTCTCCGTTTCGGATTACATTACCCGGATTCGCATGCAGAGGGCCAAAGCGCTGCTAGGAGTGGGTAACGTCAAATTGGCTGACATCGCCGAGAAGATCGGCTATAGCGATGCGAATTATTTCAGCAAAAGCTTCAAAAAATATTTCGGCATGACGCCTAGCGAATACGAAAGCAGAAAAAAATAACATGAATCTAGCGCCTCGTGAATGGGGCGTTCTTTGTTTTGCTGAGTTTGCCTGATTCTTCCCTATTGTGCCTGTTTTATCCGTTTTGAAAATCGGTCGAAATTTCTATAATAAGAGATAGCTTCAATGAAAGCGCTAACGAAACATAACGAAGAGGAAGGGGTAGCACATGAAAAAAACATTGACCAAGTCAACGGGGATCGCACTTACGCTCGCATTAACTCTCGGTCTGACGGCATGCGGAACAGGAAACGGTGATGCAAAACAAACGGCAACGGCGAGCGCTCCGAACAAGGCGGATACGCAAAGCGGAAGCGCGACACCTTCGATCCAGACGGTGAAGCTGCGAATTTATGCGAAATATTTTGACGACGATACGAAGAAACCTTACGACTATGCCGTATCCGAGTTGAAGAAAGCCATGCCGAACATAGAACTGGAGCTCGACCCGTATGTGCAGGATAACAGCCAAAAGTTGAAAACCTACGCCGCGACGGGGAATCTGCCCGATATCTTTGACGGAGGGCTCACCGATTTCCAAACGTTCAACAACTCGAAAAATATTTTGGTGCTGGATAACGAGCCTGAAACCGCGGCTTTCAAGAAAGACCTAAACCCGGGAAACGAGCCCAAAGTGATTGCCCCTGACGGGCACGTATATGCTTATCCGTACAGCGGCATCGAGTTTCAAATTTTATATTACAACAAGAAGCTATTTGCCGATGCCGGCGTTCAGACGCCGATCAAAACGGTGGATCAATGGGTCGACGCCGCCAAGAAGTTCAAAGCGAAAGGTATTATCCCTTTGTCGATTTTTGCCAAGGAAAAGTGGATTGCTGACTCCTTCTATAAAGGTCTTGTAACAAGAGAAGAACCGAAAGGCTACGCAGTGATCAATCAAAATGGCGTAACGCAGCTGCCTGACGCGTTCAAGCTTGCAGCCCAGCAAATGCAGAAGCTGCAGGAAGCCGGATTGTTCGACGCCAATGCGACAAATGCGAACTATGATCAAGCGTCCTCGCTGTTCTATCAAGGAAAAGCGGCGATGTTCGTCAACGGTCAGTGGGAAATCTACAGTGCGCAGAAAAATATGGGCGACAATGTAGACTGGATGTACTCTCCGGCCAAGGACGAGGCTACGTACGACAAGATGAAATATTATATGGATGGATCGGGAGAGCCTTCCGGCTTTGCGTTGTCGGCTACTACGAAGCATAAGGATGAGGCGGTCAAGGTGGCGGCGTTCATGGCCCGGAAATATGCCGAATTCAAATATTCTCAGCTCGGCAATCCGATCGTTTCCGTCAAAGTCGACAAACCGCTGGCGTCCGACTCGCCTGCCATGATGCAGCGTCTGGTCAAAGAAACGCTTCCGAATATTAAAGGTTTCGCCGGCGCGTCGCCTAATAACAAAATCAACAACGCCCTCGGCGATAACACGCAAAATATTCTTGTAAAAGGATTTACCGCCGATCAATTCGTTCAAAACATGAACCGAGTGCTGGCGCAAGAGAACAAATAAAGACGACGAATTTCCCGCACCGTGACGGCCGTCGCGGTGCGGGCATTTTCAAACGATAGGATGAAACCAGAATGAAAATTTTTTTTTCCAACAAAACGGCGATTGCCCTTTTCGTTCTACCTTCCCTGCTGCTTTACTCCATTGTGGTGGCCTATCCCGTATTTCAGACATTTTATCGCAGCTTCTTCGATTGGGACGGTTTAGGCGATGCCAAATTTATTGAGTTTCAAAATTTCGTCATGCTCGCATCGGATCCGCTTCTTCTAACCTCCTTGAAAAACGGTATCGTATTTGCCGCCGTATTGGTGATTTTTCAGATCGGTCTGGGTACGATTCTCGCCTTGGTTTGCGCCGATCCTAAAGTGAAAGGCAGAAAAATACTGAAAACGGGTTATTTTATTCCGGTTGTCCTTTCAGTCACGGTAGTTTGCCAGCTTTGGATCGCGATGTATGATCCGAGCAACGGGTTGATCAACAAGATTTTCCATTTAATCGGGAGTTCCTATCAGCAAAATTGGTTGACCTCTCCGAGTGTTTCAATTATCGCGCTTGCTGTCGTCAACGCTTGGCAATATATGGGGTATCAATTTAGTTTGCTTTATGCCGGTGTGAAGTCGATACCCGAACAGTATTTCGAAGCCGCTACCATTGACGGCTGCAGCAAATGGGCCGCTCACCGGAAAATCACGATTCCGTTGATGGTGGAAACCTACAAATTTTGCTTTATCGTCGCAATCACGGGAGGTATCGGTGCTTTCGCTCAAATGGCGATTATGACGGGAGGCGGTCCGGGTACGACCAACTATACGCTGACGTTTATGATCTACCGCTATGGTTTCAGCGAAAATGCTTACGGCTACGCATGCGCGGTTTCCGTATTGCTTGTGCTTATCAGCTTAGCCGTCACTATGGTCATCAACCGTGCTTTCGGCAGCGAAAAACTCGCATAATGAAGAAAGGGAGAGAGGAGAACCTGCTGCTATGACCCGCGCGAAAAGAATGCTTAGCTTCCTTCCGCAGCTGCCGCTGTGGATTTATTTTATTATTTCCGTATATCCGCTCTTCTGGATGATTTCGTATTCGCTCAAGAACAACGACGAAATCTTCGTGACGCATCCGTTGGGATTGCCGCCCCATTTTAGGTTCGCAAACTACATTCACGCTTGGACGCAATTCAATATTCCGAAATATTTTCTGAACAGTTTGGTCGTTTCTACGGTTACGACGATCGGCATTTTGCTGCTGGCCGTTATGTTTTCCTATGCAATCGCCAGAATGGAGTGGAGGCTCCGGAAGGTAGTAAGAATCTATATGATGCTTGGCATGTTTATGCCGCTCCAGGTGATCATGATCCCGTTGGCTATCCTGGTGAAAAACTTTCACCTTACGAATACGTACGGAGCCTTGATTTTTCCTTATATCGCTTTTGGCTTGCCTTTCTCTTCTTTAATATTTTACGGATTCTTGCGCGGCATCCCGGTTGAATTGGAGGAATCCGCTTGTATGGACGGAGCGAACGTATACAGGACTTTTCTGCAGATTATTGTGCCGATCATCACGCCGGCGATCGCAACCGTGGCTATTTTCGAATTTCTCGGGGCGTGGAACGAATTTACAATGGCCTATATTCTTATCTCCGACGAGGCGAAGAAAACGCTTCCGCTAGGCTTGATGTTCTTTCAAGGACAATACAGCACAGACTGGGGCGGCATGGGCGCCGTGATGACGATTGCCAGCTTACCGATGGTTATTATTTATTTATTTTTCAGCGAACAAGTGGAGCGTGCCATGACTGTCGGTTCGGCTGTCAAAGGATAAAAAAGAAACCAAGATCCGCAAGAGCAAGAACTGGTATAGTTCTACTACAGGTTGTATCTATAATGAAATCACGCTGATCGACATCCTGACGATGTGGTTATGCTGATTTCTTTTTAATGAACTTTGCAAGATCTCGTTCTTTTTTATCCGCATTCCAACTAGTGAAGAACAGATATCTATTTGAGTTTATTTCCTCTTCTTCCTCCAGATCTACAATGAGATCGAGGAAAAGATTGATTTGTTTTCGGCAAAGGAACCCCCCAATCGTTAAGATATTAATATAGAAATACTCATCACCATGGTTTATGATAGATATGAAGATTCATGATAAAAACTAATATGCGGGTGAAGGTATATTGATACTTTATGACTACATTGTTAATCTCTCCATATTTTCACTCTTAGTTAGTACGCCCTTAGTTATCCGTTCTTTCATTAATCATCAGCCAACTAAGCAGCTGCACCTCTGGGCAGGCGTTTATGCTGGGCTTGTTTCCGTAATCCTAGTTATTTTGTCGGTTAAGCAACAAGGCTATTCTTACGACATCAGATATGCCCCCGTAATTCTGGTTTTTGCCTATCTTGGACCGGTAGCTGGATTAATTACAGGTTGTTTTTCCTTGATGACAAGGCTGCTTTCAAGCGGCAATTGGTTTCCTGCCATCATTGGGTGGACATTAATCATGGGTGTGTTCTCCATCTTACATGTGTATATTTCACGATTCACACCTCTTAAAAAAATCGCGGCTCTTTTTGGAACATATATTGTTCTCTATATAATTACGGTAATTTCTTTTCAAATTTTAGTAAACCGGCCACTCTTTCACCTTCAGTATTTATTGTTTGTGATGTTAGGAGTAATCCTCGGGGGCTTACTCATTGAATCCAATGAGAGGCTTCGTAGAATCATTACAGAAAAAAAACTTATGGAGAAGACACTAGAAGCAAGTGAATCGAAATATCGGCTAATCGCTGAGAATACATCCGACCTGATCATGGTGATGGATAAGGATCATTCGGTTAGTTACTTTTCACCTTCTCACGAGCTCGTTTTGGGATATAAAGGCTTCGAATTGGAAGGTATTGAATTACGTATGGTGGTACATCCAGACGATGTGGGGAGTTTTAAGAGTACGATAAAGATGATGTTCGAAGGTAAGGAATCACACTCCATGGAGATCCGGTTCAAGCACAAAGAAGGCTATTGGATCGAATTAGAGTCCCGTTGCAGGTCAGTTAAGGGAGAGGAAGAGACGATCAAGCATATCGTCATTATCAGCCGCGATATCTCCGAACGCAAAAAAGCGGAAGAACTTCTTTTGCAATCTGAGAAGTTGTCCGTTGTCGGGGAGCTGGCAGCAGGAGTGGCACATGAAATTCGAAATCCCCTAACAACCATAAAGGGATTTCTTCAGGTTTACAAAAGGGAGAATCATTCGATAAAGTTTAGTGATTTGCTCCTTAGTGAGCTTGAACGCATTGAAACCATTACTAGTGAACTTCTTTCTTTGGCAAAGCCTCAATCTGTTCAGCTTGCCCGTACGGATGTACAAGAATTGATTGAATATACGCTCGAATTTCTGTCTCCTCAGACCCTGCTGAACAATATTGAATTTAAACGTAATTTTGAAGAATCAAAATTCCCCATTACATGCGAAAAAAATCAATTAAAGCAAGTGATTCTGAATATTTTAAAGAATGCCATAGAGTCTATGCCTAATGGCGGGGACATCGACATCAGTTTGAGAAAAGAAGCAGATGATGTATGTATGATTTCTATAAAAGATCAAGGTTGTGGGATCCCTGAGGAGCTGTTGCCACGATTGGGTCAGCCTTTTTATAGTTTGAAAGAAAAGGGAACAGGACTCGGTCTCATGATCTGTCATAGGATTATTAAACAACACCGAGGCAGTATTACGTATAAGAGCAGGGTTAATGAAGGGACCTTGATAGAGATCAGGCTGCCCATGACAAAATGATGTTTGATATCTTTTGCTCTCAAACCATGTGTAGATAAGCAGTAATATAGAGAGCGATTAACTAACGAAGAACTATAGTTCAGGAGCTACTTTGAAGTAGCTCCTTTGCCAGAGTAACACTTCCGCTTCACCCACAATATGATGTGTCAATACAATCTAAAGAGGTGAGCCGATGGCAGTCGTAAAAGCCAGGAAACAGGATATTGATATGTTGGCAAGGTTGCTTCGAGCCGAAGCTGAGGGCGAAGGCGAAATGGGTATGCTTCTTGTTGGAAATGTTGGCATTAACCGAATAAGAGCGAATTGCTCCGATTTTAAAGGACTCCGGACAATTCCCCAAATGATCAACCAGCCGCACGCGTTCGAAGCGTTGCAACATGGTATGTACTATCAAAACGCAAGAGAGAGAGAACGCCGTCTGGCGCGAAGGGCTGTGGATGGGGAGCGGAATTGGCCAGCCAAATTCTCCCTATGGTATTTCCGTCCAGGAACGTTCGAAAATCCTGCACCATGTCCACCGACCTGGTATAATCAGCCGCACGCAGGACGATACAAGAAGCACTGTTTTTATGAGCCGACCGCGAAAGAATGTGAAAATGTATATAATACGTTTTAATTTTATGAACGAAAAGAGCTCAGGATCTCTTAGCCTGACTTGTCACGGCCAAGTATCGGTTGACAAGAACTTTATTTCATTAAGTGCCGCGTATACTACCTAAAACACTCGAAAAAGAAACCCAAAATCTCAAAAACTAACTCGTGGAATTACTAATTAACGCTGAACAATACATTGCTGAGCAAAATCAGACGTGGGTTAAATCTCAGTTCGAGTCCTACAAATGAAACGGATTAAGCCGTTGATTTCAAATCAACGGCTTTGTCACGGATTCCACTTCCAATACCCAGATTTGTTTGCCGAACATGTTCACTATTTCTAAATAGAGATTAATTACGACACAGTAAAAACCAGTCCAACATTGTTCATGTTTGACTGGTTTTCTTATTTATTCGGCTTGTATCGTCTTTGATTTTTTCTGTGAGATTTTACTGCGAATCAAATAAAGGATAAATAGTAGCGGGATATATGCATAAATAAAATAAAATCCAATCTCAGCAACGTTCTTTCCTAACCAGTCAATCTTAACGCGATCATTGAATGGTAGTGTGGCTATGAAGATTGCTATCAGTATCGGTAATAGTGACAATGTGGGTTTAAGATTCGTAACTCTTTTTAGAATTCTTGTACAGCTCCAAACCGAGAGACAAAGCATGGGCATAATAATCATATGCCAGATACATATAAAAATAAATTCAATCCTTGCAATAAGTGAAAACTCAATCACTTTTATCATTACCAAGGTTGGCCAGTAGGTATGCCTTAATAGCCCCTGACTAAAATATATGAGGGTTACAAACGTTAGTACGGAGTACTTGAGTGTGACTAAAAACAAACCGAGATGAGCCCATTTTACATTTTTCTCGGGGGCTTTTATAAATGGAAAATAAATGAGTAAACCTTCGAATCCCATAAACATGATGCCTGAGTATTTAGAAGACGTGAGCAGATCTTTTATAGAATGATTTAACATAGGCAGTACATAAATAAAATGTCCATATTTGATATTGAAGTACAATAACAATGGTAGCAGCATGGAGAAAATAACCCCGAAAAAACAATAGCCGGCTAATACTCGAAATCCTCCAGAAACGGTGTAATAGATGATACAGATGAAGATGAATGCTAGAATCCAGGTTCTAAGGGTTGGAAACATCCAAACTTGTATGATTTCGATGTAGCCGCGAAAGACCGTTAGAGCCAGTATAAAATAGTATCCGACCATCACTAAAGAAACGGCATTCCCAATGAATTTACCAAAAAGTATGCGATGTAAGTCGATGACATCTTTGGCTGGATT
>NZ_FNIF01000024.1 GCF_900103825.1 Paenibacillus sp. yr247 | reverse complement strand
TTTTGTGGCATCAAACGCGAACTTACTTTTTCCCGTTATAACCCTCACATCTTACTGTTTTGTATTTGAAATTGTGTAAGGAATTCCGATTACATTTATCATAATAACAACTTACATTAAATTAGTCAATGCTTTTTTTATAGTAAATTATTTTTATGAAAATCATAATTAAAAGCATTGAAGTTCCTAATATTAAATTGAGAATGCAGGATTGAAGTAGAAGGAAGTAACTATAAGCCGAGGTTATGACATGGACCAAGTGAGCAGCATTCAGGTACTGAAATTCACGTGGATGACCTTAACCAAACCCGACAACAGTTCCCTCTTAGCTTTTCGCTTTTCGCGCTTGCAAGTTCACACCGTGCATTGGCGACACAGTTGTTTCGTGAGATAAACCTGTTCCCCGGGCAAGAACTCATACTTATGCAGCTGTTCCAGCAGGATCAGCAATCACAGAACCGTCTCTCCCAAACCTTGCGTCTGGATCACTCCACTGTAGCCAAATCGGTTAAGCGATTGGAAGATGCGGGCTTGGTTATTCGCAGACGCTCACCCGAGGACGGACGCGTCACCCTTGTGTCGCTCACCGAAGCGGGACGCAAACTAGAGTCCTGCATGTTAACACATGGCACAAGCTGGAGAGCATTTCGTCGAATGCTCTCACCGAACACGAAAAAACGTTGTTGATGGAGCTGTCGAACAAAGTAACGTACGAGATTTTGAAATATGAAGAGGCGAATAATATGTCCGAATCCAGGATGAAAGCAATTCTTGTTCATGAATTTGGTGGTCCAGATGTATTGAAACTCGAAGAAGTCGACCGCCCTAACCCGTTAGCCGGGGAAGTTCTTGTCAAAATCCGTTATGCAGCTGTCACCCCTTTTGACTGGAAAACTCGCAAAGGATGGATGCAGGCTGTATCCCCCAAGTCACTTCCCTACATCCAGGGATTTTCGCATCCGGAATTGTCGAATCAACAGGCCCGGGAGTAACTGAATTTACTGTTCGTGCTCGCGTCTTCGGAATCGTAAATGGTGCCTATGCGGAGTTTGGCATAGCTCCGGTGAATGAACTGGTGAATATGCCGGACGGTCTCTCTTTCGAGGATGCAGCCTCGATCAAGGGCGGCGCGGAAACAGCGTGGAAAGCCTTGTTTACCGAAGGAGAGTTGGAAGCCGGTCAAACTGTCCTCATTCATGCGACCGCTGGCGGTGTGGGACAATTCGCCGTTCAGTTGGCCAAATGGAAGGGAGCCAATGTGATCGGTACCGCTTCAACCTCTAACCTGGACTTCGTTAAGTCTCTGGGCGCGGATCAAGTCATTGATTATACCACGACGGCTTTCGAAGATGTCGTCAAAGATGTGGATCTGGTCGTCGATCCCGTTGGGGGAGATACGGAGGACAGGTCTTGGGCCGTTCTGAAGCAAGACGGGATTCTCGTTCCTTTGAATTTTGCTGCGCATCATACTAAGCTACCCGTTTGTTGAACACCTCCCGATCACAGTGCTATCGTATCCGTTTAATCTAAGGTTTCAAGAGACACGTTGAAACGAGAATTTGTTATGATTTCTTCTACCGTTTCTGCGGGTTGTTTTAGAGTTGTGTTCGATTATTTTTTCTTTATCTGCTTTTAGTACAACATATTTTAATCTCACATTTGAGTCGGATAAATGTTTGCAAAACCAATCAAGTTCTTCCTCTACTACAAAATTAATAACGACATATAGATCATGTTGCAAAAAAATTCCTCGTTAAAGCCAGGATATTTTCCCATGTGAGTCGTAATCGTTCTTCCACGAAAGTAATAATTCGTCATTTAACATATTAAGAAGAACATCACCCTCTAAAAGAACGCACTGCTCAACATTTCGTGCAAGTTCTTTCGAAGTCGTTGATTTACCAACCCCGAATGGACCCGATATCAGATAGATTCCAACACACCCCATACCATATTATTGCCAAGAAAAATTATATAGTATCAAATATTACTTGAGTTAAAGTAGCTGAGCAACAATTCCACTATCCTGACCGTTACTTCAATAAATGGAACATCAACGGCATTTTCCTTCGCTTCGCCTTGAAAGTTAGATAGATGCCGGTCATTACGGCGCCTATAGTTCCGCAAATAATGTCCGTCATCGTGTCGACCAAACTTCCATTTTGCGAAATAAGTCCGAACAAACGGTCCATCGTAAACTCGTAGATTTCCCAGACTCCGGCCATGGCGACGGAAAAGAAAAGACTGAACCACACGGCGACCTTCGCACTCAACACGGCCGTATTTTCTCTATCGCTCGCCTTTTTATAAATCAACAGACCGACAAAGCACAGGATCACGCCCGAAAAGAGATGCTCGATTTTATCCAGGTAAGGGATTACGTTGTATAATCCAAACTCGTTGGCCATAAACATGGTGATTAAGATGAACAACAAGACGGAGAACCGGAGCGCGGCAAACATCCTGGTCTTTGTGATTTTGACCACGACTCTGATGCTTAGCAACACCGCAACAATCAAAACGGCCTCCAACATTTTTTCCTGGATGCCTTTCATCAGAAAATAAACAAAGCAAGCGGCGGCGAGCACATACATCACCAGTTCGAAGAGATCGTTCCATTTGTCTTTGTGCTTAATCTTTTGCATCACCATCACCCGTTTCGAAACCTTAAATTTTGTAGAGAACAGTAAACATTATAATTTTCCCCTTATACACGCCAGAAATACGGTATCCCCATCATTGACAAAGGGCTATAAAGGAATTTTCATTAAATGCACCGTAAATGACTGGAAGCCTAGCTACTCTTTTTAAATCGTATTTAGCTCAATACTTGTCTGAACGTCACATGTTGTTCAATTTCAATAACGGATCAAGGCGCATATGATGTGTAACAATATATGAAAATACAGTAGATTTATAGACTCGTCAACGAAACTTGTAAATTAATATTACGTTGTATTTTGTACATATGTCTATACAGGAACATACATTCCCAAGAACTTTATCCCATTCTTGATGACTACTCATAGTTATAAACTTCCCTGAGCCCCCATTCGATCTGGGGGTTTTCTGATATAAAAAAATCGCCCTTTTTCATAGTCGATTACCGGCGATTAACCGTCAATTAAGCCCCTTGCACTTTTTGCTACTACTTGGAGAATTTTACTGGGGCATTTAAATTTTGAACATTCAATTTCCCCCAGTTAGGATTCGTCGCTATTTCTGACCCTGTGCCAGTGATTGGCCTCTCAGAAGACTAACGAGCAGTAGAATGATCGGCAATCCTACAATGAAAATTGGAAAAATGTAAATAATCCATACGAATTTCGCAAAATCCAACATACCTATGACGTTGGCCGGCACTAAAGAAAACGTAAAAATGACGGTGGCCGCAAATCCGATGATGACCCGCCAATTCTTGATGCCAATCAATTGTGCGGTTCCATAACTGTTGATGAACAGGTAAATGGCTAGTTTTACGAAGACACTAAAAATCCAAATGAACATAATCCAGACATCCAAGTTTTGAATAAATTCCAGATAATTAATAAATCGCACCATGCTAAAGTACGGAAAAATTAAGGTGGATCCGATATTGGTTCCGAATGTCATAATTACAAAAATTGCTGTAATGACGGCGATTAAGGATGGAATACATATCGCTAGTAGAGTGGGCTTAAGCATCTTTTGCGAATTGGAAATGAAAGGAACTAACATCATGATCATCATGGATTCACCTAGAAATGATGCATTCACAAACGAACCCTTCAAAATAGATATAGCCCCAGAGTCTACATATACAGGTAAGAGAAGCGTTGGGCGCAGATTCGCTACATTTAATCCAAAAGTAATGACAATGCCGACTAGCAGCAGGGGGCCAGCTAATTCACTGAAACGAGCAATAGCTTCGACGCCTCCTGCGTAGTTGATGTAGACCATAGCAGCGATCATAAGAATGGCGATGACCCAGATCGGCGTTTCGTGAAACAAAAATTGCTTAATAAATAACGAGAATATTCTCAATATATCTGCCGATACGGAGAACCACACCAACATATACAGCACACCGATCAGCTTCCCGACCCATTTCCCAAAAAGCTTCTGTGCAAACTCCACCAGTGTGTGTGTGGAATGCCGTTGACAAACTCGAACTAAAATCAGAGTCACGACGAGTCCAATGACACCTGCTACTGCCAGTGAGATCCAGGCGTCCTGTCTAGCAATCTCTATCGTGGGAGATACAGTAAGCCAAATACTCATTGAAATTTCTAACGTTGTGAGCATCCAAAACAACTGCCAGATCGAAATTTTCACTTTCTATCTCCTATTCCTGGGATGCGCTTGCCAATATTCCCCGAATCCTGAATTTTCAATTTGACTTGAACCGATACCTCAACAGTCGGAAAGATTTCATCCCAATTCTTTCGAATTTCTTTCCAGCGGTAAGGATGTTCTCTATGAATTTCTTCACCGATGCCAATCACGTCCTGACCATACTGAAGCTGCAATTTCTTAATTGTTGCTTCTACTTTCTTCGCTTTGATTTTATTCAGCTTACGTTCTAACGGAATACGTTCTGCGGATTCGGATATATCGATATCCGTGTTGTTTTCAAGAACTCTCCCTGTTCCCTCTAGCTTCACATCGGCTTTAATTTTATTGCCTATCAATTGGGTACGAATGGATTTTTTTAGGTTGGATTCGTACAAAGATATACTGCCTTCCTCCGTATCTTCCGTCATAAATTGATCTTTCAACACTCCTTTCACCCAAAACATTTCCAGGGATTCTCTCCCGCTCACTTTCCCGACCATTTGCAAGTCTTTATTAAAAATAGCAACGGATTTCACTTCGATCGTTTCATGTTTCTCTTGTTCATTATTCGGTGTAATTTCAACCATCGGCATGGAAGGCCGGATGCCGTCCCGTCCTATATCGAGTAAGACATCTCGTAAAGCAGTGTCCCCTAAACGACAAAATCGGTCTTGTTCAACGGCCACGATCGCTGAGAATTGATTGAACGGACTGTTAATTTTCAATACATCTTTGCCTTCTCCATTGTTGACAACGAAGATATCTGTGCGCATACGCGTATCGGAATTTCGTGTAAATTGATCCATAATATCAATTAAGCCTTTTTTCGCCAGCTTTTCGCCAATGAAAATGGATCTGCGTTGTCCAAGAAAAATCTTGCGCGGCAGTTTATCCTGAATTTGTTGTTCTAAGTCAACGATTGAAGTTCCCGTAGCTGTTAGTACAATGTTTCCTCTTTGCTCGTTTCCCCCTCCCCCACCACCTCTTTTGCTATTGATACTGGCAGGTACTGCAACCTGAGCGCTTTTTTGAAGTTTTCCACTCTCTGACAAATCCAGAGCAGTTCCAATCCAGAATGCGTATTCATTAATTTCATTCCGGTCCCAACATCCAGAAATGATCATTGTCAGTATTAAACACA
This sequence comes from Paenibacillus sp. yr247, assembly GCF_900103825.1. Lineage (GTDB taxonomy): Bacteria > Bacillota > Bacilli > Paenibacillales > NBRC-103111 > Paenibacillus_E. The sequence continues at coordinate 63,733 of NZ_FNIF01000024.1, read as the reverse complement.
GAATTAGCATTATTTTCTTCATTGTTTTTGTTGCTCCGAAACGTATCGTTTGTTCATTCGTATCAGCGTATCCTTCCAGAATTTTTTCCCAATTGGAGCTATCGGTTTTAGATAGGGGACTCCGAATGACTTCAATGTTACAAGATGAATCATTACGAACATGACCCCGATGGCGACACCATACAGACCAAGGAATCCACCTAAGATCAGGAGTGGAAACCTCAAAATTCGGAACGGCAAAGCCAAACTGTAGTTCGGAAACGCAAACGAGGCAATTCCGGTCCCTGCAACGATCATCACGATGGGAGCAGAGATAAAACCAGCTTGGACAGCTGCTTCGCCAATTACCAGCGCCCCTACGATACTTACTGCCGAGCCGATTGCTTTAGGCAACCGAAGACCGGCTTCCCGCAGCCCTTCGAACATCAGTTCCATTAATAAGGTTTCGATTACGGTGGGAAACGGAATCCCTTCTCGAGATACCGAAATACTGAGCATTAAATTAAGCGGAATCATCTGTGGATGGAACGTCGTAAGCGCAACATATACAGAAGGAAGTAAGCAAGACATAATTGCCAGCAGGAACCGGATAAATCTGACTGCCGAAACGTATAAGAACCGTTCATAATGGTCTTCCGCTGCTTGAAATCCTGACCAAAAAGTCATGGGCAGCAATAAAGCGTTCGGAGAGCCGTCGACGATAATGGCAACTCTACCTGCCAGTAGACTCGCGGATATGGTGTCCGGACGTTCTGTATTTTGGATTTGCGGGAATAAGGAAAAGGTCTTGTCCTCGATAAACTCTTCTATATAACCAGAGTCCAGCAGTTGATTGGAGCGAAAAGCCTGAAGCCTTCTTCTGACTTCTTGAAGCAGCTCCGGTTTCGCTTCCTCTTCGATATACGCAACAACGAACTCCGTATTCGTTAGTTCTCCGGCTTGATGCAATTCGAACTTTAATCTGGAATGACTTATTTTTCTTCGGATCATGCTTAAATTTGTTTTGAGGTCCTCGGTAAAACCTTCACGCGGACCGCGAATTGACGCCTCATTCGATGGTTCATCGATTGCGCGTTGTTTGAATTTAGTCAGATCTGCTAAATATGCATAAGGCATACCGTCTAGAAAAATCGCCGTACTGCCTTTCAAGACTTTGGCTACAATTTCCGGTAATTGATTAGCAACTGTGTATTGGGTCAGTCGATCAAAATCGCGACTAATCATGCAGGCCGATATAATTTGTTCCAATCTATTTGAGTCTGTCAGCTCTTCAATATAAACGAGTAAAATATCGGAGTGATCCGTAAGTTTTAACGGTCTGAATACGATATCAGCACAATTGTGAAAAATTTGTCGTAACGCCTCGTGATTGATCGTCACCCTTTCGTTCACATCCACTGGCGTGCTCAGCTCCAAATCCCTTCCCCCCTTCCTAAAAATTTCGTTTTTATTTTGTGTATTTTTATGCTGATTTATTCCAGAAAATAGAAAAAGAAGCCTGCTCGCAATGCGTAGCGGTGCTTCTTTGCCAAAATTACTTAGTTTAAACAATTTGCCAAAAAAATAATACTTATAAGTATCAAAGAGGTATACAAATAGCCTTCGCTGCTGTAACCCGGACCCCGCGGCGTGGCCACCGAATGTAACAGCTGCAATAATGAAAAGACGCGATTTACGCGGCCTTTAATGAGATAATGTTCTTGTCACCCGACAAATGTCTAACGACACAAATGTTCAGACATAAATGACATAAATGTTGGGGCATTCAATACTCTTCTGTTGTTTGAGCTTTCACAAAAAAAGCGCACCATCAGGCGCGCGTCACATTCTTGAATATTAATCGACTCTGATTGCCGGTTTATATTGGCCGTCGCTGAACGCTTCCATACGATTTTCGGCCAATTGGACTGCCCTAGTGCCGAGCAACAGACGCAGTGGCGGTGCCTCGAAAGGTTTTACTTCATTATGCAAAACTTCGGAGAAGCCCTCGACCGCAACTTACATTCTTTCCTCAGCTTCCCGATCTTGCGAACTCTTCCCGAACTCGCGGGGCGACTTCCGTTCCCAATAGTTCAATGGCTTTCATAACATCCTCATGTGGCATGGTGCCGACAGGTAAATGCAGGAAAAATCGTGAGAAGCCTAAATGTTTGCGCATATAAATCATTTTGTTGGCCACCGTTTCGGGATCGCCTACGTAGTATGCGCCATCTAAGCTGCATGCGGCATCGAATTGAGAACGGCTAAACTGTCCCCAACCGCGCTCTTTAGCAAAAGAATTAAACGTTGCCTGAGTGGGAGGGAAATACTTGTCAACCGCAAGCGAGGTACTCTCCGCAACGAACCCGAGTGAGTGTATGTCTATCGGTAATTTCGATGCATCATGTCCAGCACGAGTAGCAGCGTTCTTATAGAGCGGCACGAGCGGAGCAAATTGCAAGGGACTCCCGCCAATGATCGCCAGAACAAGAGGCAGTCCCAATACCCCTGCTCGTATGACCGATTCCGCATTACCCCCACTGCCAAGCCACACGGGTAAACGGTTCTGAACTGGACGCGGATACACACCCAGATTCGTAAGGGCCGGTCGATGCTTTCCTTTCCAGGTTATCTTCTCTGAGTCCCTTAATTTTAGTAATAGATCCAATTTTTCCTCGTAAAGCTCATCGTAGTCTTTTAAATCATAACCAAACAATGGGAACGCATCGACCATAGAGCCTCGACCCGCGATTATCTCAGCACGTCCATTAGAAATACCATCGAGCGTGGCAAATTGCTGAAACAAACGTACGGGATCAACAGCAGAGAGCACGGTAACCGAACTGGTCAAGCGTATCCTTTTGGTCATGGGCGCCGCTGCCGCCAGAATAACGGCAGTAGCGGAATCCGCAAATTCCTTACGATGATGCTCGCCGACCCCAAATACATCCAACCCAACCTGATCGGCAAGGACGATTTCTTCAACAACTTGCCGCAATCGCTCTGCATGACTTATCGTCTTGCCAGTTGTAACATCCGGAGTTGTTTCAACAAACGTATCTATACCTATTTCCATTTTCAAATCCTCCTAAATACAAAATTAAAGTAAAATCCTTCTTTCAGAAAGAATCCGATTGTAACAGATCCACGTACCTGGCGATTCAGGTAATTTGTAGTTGATGGCGTCATGATACACAAATTCATGTGCACCTGGCATGTTGGCCTTGGCGACCCCTCGTAATGTTTCTATAATCTCCCTAATCTGGGTTGGAAAGCTTTCAATAAGCTTCTCGACGGTTCGTGCTTCTGCAGTAGCCTGGCCTGACACCCTGTCCATCACATGACCTCCCTCAATGGATAAACAGTCTTATAAATGACTTTGATGTTCATATATTGGTCTTAGGATTTGATTTGTACAACCAATTTGCCATTGGTATGCTTTGTCCCGATTCTGTGATGGCCTTCAATCAGCCCTTGTTCAGTAAAAGGAAGAAAGGTATTAATATGCACTTTCAGCTTTTGTTCACGAACCCAACGCTCTATTTGCTCAAAATCTTTGCGGTTCGGTTGAATAACAGCAGCCTCGGCAACAATTGGATAGTTTTTCACCTTGTCCGAAATAATCGGAGAAGGAAGAGCAATCAGCTTGCCTCCTTCTTTGATCACTGGGAAGCTTTTCTCCTGTACTTCCCACCCCATTGTATCGAGAACGACATCCACATCCGTTAGTTGTTCAGAAAAATCAGTCGTCGTATAATCTATGACCTCATCCGCACCCAATTGTTTTACAAAATCGTGGTTACTCGCACTTGCCGTTGTTATGACATAGGCACCTGTCTGTTTAGCCAATTGAATGGCGATATGTCCGACACCGCCTGCTCCGGCATGAATGAGCACCTTATCCCCTTGTTTAATCTTTCCGTGGTTGAACAGCCCTTGCCAGGCGGTAATCGCCACGATCGGCAAAGCCCCTGCATCTGTAAATAAATGATCAGGTGAAATTTTTGCCAGCGTTCCTTCATCTGCTACCGTATACTCTGCATAGCTTCCCGAACTTCCCACACCGTATACGCGATCCCCGGGCTTAAAATGAGTTACTTCGCTTCCTACCGCTTTCACGACCCCAGCAATATCCAAGCCCAGGACATGTGGAAATTGAACCGGAAAGATGTCTTGCATTTCTCCTGAACGAAATTTATGATCAATCGGATTTATGGATGTAGCATGCATTTCAACAAGCACCTGAGTTCCACTCACAGTCGGGATATCTATTTCTTGTTGGCGCAGAACATCAGGATTTCCGTACTGTTGGATTGTGATAGCTTTCATTAATTATGCCTCCTACATTCTATATTATCTAAAGTCTCTTTACTTTTATAAGTTGCCGGCAACATAAATATATCGAAATAATAGGTGCCCGTCAACATATTTTTCGAAAAATAAGTGAGCTATCTAGATTCTTGCCATGAGCTGTTCAGGTAAAGGAGCTTTAAAAATGACAAAGTTATGGAATACAATAAAAGTGTGAAACTTAAACTTGCAGCATCGCTTTTGGCCTTAGCTCCCATGACTAGATCCCGTGCACTTCCCGACGCCACACCGGGAGAACATAGGCCGCAATATTATGCGCAACGCGCTTCACTGGGCCTGCTCATCAGCGAAGGTACGCAGCCTTCAGAGGATGGCCATTCAACTTGTTTACACCGGGTATCTATACCGATGCACATATAGCAGGCTGGAAGAAGGTAGCCGACCGAGTTCACCAAGCTGGCGGATATTTATTCATTCAATTAATGCATGCGGGGCGCATGTCGCATCCGGAGAACACGCCGCATCATCGCCAGCCGGTTGCACCTTCTGCCATTGCACCGAAGGCACAGATGTTTACTGCAACCGGAATGCAGGATATTCCCGTTCCGCGTGAGTTAAGCCTGGAAGATGTCAAGGCGACCGTTGAAGATTTCCGTAAGGCCGCCGCTGCTGCCATTCAGGCTGGAGGGGATGGTGTGGAGATTCATGGGGCAAACGGTTATTTGATTCATCCATTTATTTCAGAGAATGCGAACGTACGAGCAGATCAGTATGGCGGATCGATTGAAAATCGCGCACGTTTTGCCATTGAAGTGGCAACAGCTGGGGCAGAAGAAATTGGAGCCGAGCGTACAGGCATCCGTGTCTCTCCCGGTGTTCCACTGGGAGACCTCGTTGAGGGCGATAAAGGGCCGGAAGTGTACAAATACCTGGTTTCAGAACTTGCCAAATTAACCTCGCTTATCTTCATGTCTTGCATGGCGGCAATGAAGAGACGCTTCGTGAAATTCGCTCGGCTTGGCCGACTGTGCTTATCGTTAATCGTCCGGGCCGCCCTCTGGAGGAACTCGACCGAGACGTTAATACAGGACTTGCAGATATCGCATCTGTAGGCACTTGGGCGCTTGCGAATCCTGACTTTGTGGAACGTTTGAAAGCAGGTGCTCCGCTGAACGAAGCTGATCCGTCCACCTTTTACGGTGGTGACCAACGCAGCTATACGGATTACCCTGCACTGATTTGACTTCGGAAATAAATAGATGCACATCGCTTGCGCCATTTCATAGCGAAAACATAGCTATGGTGTGGCGTGAGCTTTTTTAATAGTCAAATCAAGCAAAGACCAGGTTAAGCAACTGCATCTTTACAATCGTCGGGTTATCTACTACTCTTGAATAATCAGTAAAGCAACTGCGGGAGGTGAAGTTAAACATGGATGGGATTGAGAATGGTTCATGCGAAGGATTGCCTGAAGAAGAAATGCAAGCGATCCAACGGTTTCCAATAAATTTTGCTGTTTTTTCTTTAGCCAGGTCGCACCGGGGTTTGGCTGCGCACTTACTACGTGACATAGGCTTGTTTGCTGGCCAGGAAATTATGCTTATGCAGTTATGGGAGCAAGATGAGCAATCGCAACAAAGTCTGGGCCGCACAATGCGATTGGATCATTCAACGGTGGCCAAATCGGTTCGACGCCTGGAGGATGCGGGATTAGTCACTCGTTCACGCTCACCAAAGGACGGGCGTGTTACGCTTGTAAAACTAACAGAAGCTGGCCGCGGGCTTGTAGCCAAGGCCAATGCCGTTTGGACAGAAATGGAAAGTTTAACAGTGAAAGGGCTTACGGAGCAGGAAAAAGAGCTGTTAATCGCTTTATCGCAAAAGATTTCAGCTAATATGGAAAGTAAAATGTAACTGATGACGGTTACTCCACCACTCATTTACAAAAGAAAAGTAAAATCTCCACGCTTCGGGGGATTTTACTCTTTATAAAAATAAAATCATGCCCGATAATAACTTAATTATGGAAGCAATGAAGTTAAAGCACCTATTCCACGACTTGCTCGATGCCCCGTATTCTTATTTCGCATGATTTATTTAATCTGTAGCCAAAAGCGACCATGGTACTAGTACCTATTCATCATCGACCAATACCGAGAACAACGTTATTCGGAGAGATGAGAATGAAACATGCGATAGAAAGTCTAGAGAGATCATATTTGTCATAGCTTAGGCGACAGAGCTCTTTGTTCTCCATAAGCATATTTCCTCCCATCCTAATTGATTATTGAAGACTCTTCGTTTTTTCCTATCATACCCCTGAGTGCATGGATTGGAATTAGTTCCAAACGATTTGTCCCCATATCTGTATTAGACCTACGATTCACAGCCACGGAACATCATATGCCGATCCGCTGAATATTTGGGTTTCGGTAAGTATTCATTCAATCCCGGAACCGCTTCTCCTCTAAGTAGAAAAGCGCACGGCCATTGTTTTTCAGTAATGATTCTGGTACTTGTTGGAATGTAGCGAATGGTCAACCCGCACCTTCGCAGCGGAGAATGATTGGCCTTCGATCCATGTATGATATTTGGATGATGAACGGAAACACTGCCCGAATTCAATATAAGATCAACAGCCTTTGATTCGTCAACCAAAGAGGGATCTACTTCAGACTCCTGTACACACTCTGCGTAACCATTTTGATCATACTTTTGTTTCCCGGATTTTAAAGTGAGTTGATCCATGCAATATTCCTCCTTACGGACGAGAGACACTGGATCGGTCACCCAAATTTTATCCTGAACAGCATTGCAGCAGGTCGTGTTCATTTCATCGAAAGAACTGGTTTTGCATAGTACTCGCCATGTTGACGCCTCCTTTTTGGAAATGAAAAAGAGCCCTGCATAGTGGGCTCTCCTACATTTTGCTATAATATTTTCCAATCACTCATGGTCATATTTGCGTTTGGAGGGTTTTGACGTGTTCAGTGCAATGGCGGCGCGGACGAGTGCCATTAGAGCATCCTCATCAATCTGGTCGCCTTTGTGGAAGTCGATGGCCTGCCATTTGATGCCTTCAAGACTGGCGTTGAAGAGCCTTGAAGGATCCTTCAGCGAGGCGCCCTTTAAAAAGGTCATCTTCACGACGTTCTTGTACGTTTCACCGGTGCAGATTACCCCGTCGTGCGACCAGACTGGTGTCCCTCTCCACTTCTACTCCTCGGCAACTTCGGGGTCCTCCTGCTTGATCAGCGCGCGTAGCCGAGAGAGCATCAGCTCTGATGGCGACTCGAGTTTCATTGACCCGCTCTTCTTCATGCTACCTGGTGCAAGACTACCAGAGTCGCTGCAATCAAAGTAATCACAAAGGCCGGTATCGCACTTCCAACAGGATGCTTGACTCTGAAATGTGAAAGGCATGCCACCAGCATCGTAATGCCAATCCAAATGCCTGCCCATACGGCTGCTACCGGATTCCAGTATCCGATAACAAGTCCGGCTGCCCCGGCTAGTTGAACGAGCCCAGTAACAACTCGAAACCATTGCGGCAGTTTAATCGACTCGAACATTTCAACAAAATTTTTCGCACCAGCCAGCTTGCTTCCGCCGCCAAAGGCCATGGAGACGAGCAGAAAACTTTGTAAAATAACAAAAATGATATTCATAAGGCTCTCCTTCCTTTTACAACTAGGCCAATACCTTTTCAAGCTCGCCGCACCATTTACCCCAGCCATACCTAGCGCCTTCGAGACCTTGAGCATTGGCGAATCCGGTTTGTTCGAGATGAAGGTTAACCTTTCCGTCCCCTAAATCCTGCAGCGTCCAGGTTACCGTGTGCTTCTCCCCTCCGCTGGCCCAAGTATAGGACACCCGGTTTGGTGCGTCCACGATAAGCACTTCGCCGTCAATAATGCCATCCCAATATTCGGACGGCTGAGTGCGAAACTGAAAACGGTGTCCTACGACGGGCTCAAAATCATTATCCATCGCCTGACCATTGTGGATGTTGACCACCCACTTGGCAAGCTTGCTTGAATCGGTTAAGGCGGACCAAAGCTTCTCGATCGATGTCGTGTACTGAAAATCCAAGGATAATGCTAAACTCATTCTTCTTCCTCCTCCTCTAATAGTTGGTTCAAGCGCAACATATTCGTACTCCAGAACTTGCCGTAGAAAGCCACCCAATTTTGAATTTCTCTGAGTGGAGAGGCGTTTAGCCTAAATCGCGTTTCTCTGCCGACTTTTCGGTCAAGTACCAGTCCGGCTTCTTTAAGGATTGTCAAATGCTTGGATACCGCTGTACGGCCCATTTGAAACTGTGCCGTTAATTCATGAAGCGGTATCTCCTCTGCCTCTGCTAACAGACGAATTAGTCGGCGCCTAGTCGGATCTGCAATCGCGTCAAAAACATCCCGCAATTGGTTGTTCTCGCTCATAACGCCCCCTCCTAAAAATCTTATTTTCTGTATTATAAATCTATTGATGTACGAAGGGACCGCCGTTTATTTCATCACCTCCTCATAATTGTTTCAAGTGAAACTTATCCAGGTTCCAAACTTTCCAAATGGCTAACTCCTAATTGGACACCATTTAGTGACACTTTAATTATAGGTCACCATTTGGTGTCGTGTCAACAACATTTTTAAACTCCAAAATAAAAATTGTCAGTCAGCAATGTGTGTCAACTATTGATTTTATGCCATTTGGCTCCTTGATTACATGTTAAAAAGTCTCAGTTCGATAATGCCGAAGCTTTAATCATTCATCTAGTATAATCACTTCCTCCATTGCTAAAAAAAACGTTCACACTGTAGAGTGAACGCCTAATTACTTCGAAACTTTATTGTCTACCAACATTATGTTAGCGTTAGTTCATTGGTACTTGAAATCACAAGCGGCTAAAGTAACTCAACTTTATGTAGAAGAGTTATTTGTGATATCTCCCAATCTTTAACTCCATAAAAAGCATAATCTCATCCATATCTCTATTATATGTGCGTTATTCTCTTCTTTAACAGACTCACCGAGGATTAGCCAACTCAAATTAGTTTTAAAAACCCTGTAAATAGATAAGATAGTGTCTATGACGGGTTATATTTATTCCTTTTCAAGCTCACTAAGTGTCGCTTGAGAAATACCAATTAAATTTGAAAATTCGTTCTGATTTAATCGATTGATTTCTGAATTACCCTAATTCGATCACTTAAGGAAGATAGCATAATTGTCTCCTTTCAATATAAAAAAGAAAGTCCCGATGAGTTTTATTCTTCATCGGGATTTTTCTCTCAGAGATCATTTTCCAACATTTTTTACTACTCTCCGACTTTCTTTACTACTTTCCAATATTCTTTACTACTTTCCAACTTTTTTACATAGGTGTTCAGTGAAAATAAAGTATTAGACTACCGATTAACAATTAACTAATCAGGGTTTGCTGAACAATCTGCGAAGCTGTTGCCAAGCGCAAAATCGGATTCAATTAAGTGCCAGCGGGAACCGTCAGCAGAATAACGTAAAACCTACGCTAAGACCTTATCGAACGGATTATTTTCGGTCAAATTCAAAACCACCATAATCAATGACCACGAGCTGCTTATATACGACTCTCGTTCCGCCGGAACCGATGTATTTTTTCCGTTTACTTTTTTCTTCAAATACTCGTTCATTATAGTCAAGGCCATATCCCTCCTTTGTCAATTGCGTTTGAAGTAACACTTATAAAACTTGAAATTTCCATAATCAATCACGATGATCTCTCCATTGGATCTTAATCCTAAGTTGTGATAATTTGGATACCCTTGATAATTTACAACCTCATAAGGTATAATCCCATTTTTCCTAAATTTAGCTCTTAATTTGAATAGTTTTCGCTTATAGTAACCCTTTGATTTGGGAAGATTCGGTTTGTACTTCTTCATGATAATCCAGCCATACTCATTTCCGTGATCTAAAATATTTGCAAGATGCTTCTTTATGCAGGATGGAGCGGTAGTATAGGTGAATACTTCTCTTTTGTTGCTTATTATCCCGTATTTTGATTTGGCTACTTTTAATACATAGCCATTTCTCAGATCATAAACGATCCGTTTCGAGCCAGTGACGATTATCTTTGCTTGTCTAATCATTTTATTAATATCTTTATGCCTATCACTCATACCCGCCTTGCCTCCCCCTATTATACAGCCATAGATATGTTATTCTATTCAATCAAACAACAATCTTTAATAGTTATTTACATATTTTTTACATTTTGGGGGCCAGAATACACGTTCAATACAGTCTTGGTCTGCTTTTTCTGTGATTCAAATATCGATAGGGTATGGCCTCGTCTTTAAACCGGAAGAGCCCAAAAGGCGGAGTATTGCATAAGAGGAGGTATTATCCAACCGGAGAACTCGAAAAAAAGGATCCCGGACACGACGAGGTCGTGAAAAGTGGCGACGGGAAAGCAGAACAGTTTCACCCGGGATTCTATGAATATTTAGACTTCCATGATACACCGTACGGCACTTGTTTGTTACACTCGGCTTGTCAGCGCCCGAGGGCGGCAACATGTATGTGTTGCCGCCAGGGCAAGCTGGGTACGGTCCGTGTCGGAGATCAGGGCGTGATTTACGCCGCCCATGTCACGTACAGCGGCGGCTGGAGATGCTGCTTCCTCCACAACTGTTATCGGAGACGATGTGTATGTTCTGGCTACGCGCGGCAAATCAGTCGCAAATAAAATTTACAAAATCAACCTGAAGACGAATAAAAGCGATAAGATCGTTTCCTTCTGATTTAGTTCATTAGTCTTTCGTATATATCTGACTTTTTCTCCAAGATTCAAAGGTATCAGCTCCAAAATAAAAAATACCCTGTATTATGTTGCATAAGTACAGGGTTTAGCTTCATGATGTCTGATTGCTTGAGTGAGTAAAATGCATAAACGCCATGTAGTCTAATACTTTATTTTCTCAGTCTACAACTTTATTTTCCTAGTCTAATACTTTATTTCAGTCTAATAGCAAACATATGCTTCATAATACAAAAAGCCCTTGTGAATCAAGGACCTTTAAGATGCTAAACTACCACCCAACTCCATAAGCATCAATCAGAGTGTGCCTGTTAAAACTCGAAACTTCAAAGTTTAATCATCTTAGCCAAACGGTAGGCTGCCGCCTACTGTTTGATAAATGAGTAATAGATTTAGTGCTAGAACGAGAATTCCACAAAATATGGATAAGATGTTTATGATCGGTTTATTTGTCATGACTCCCATAATATCTTTACGCCTAGTAAAGTAAATCAAGGCGATAACCTGAGTAGGTAATATAATGCTTAGCACAACTTGGCTAAGCACGATGGATTGGGTCGGGTCAACTCCTGATGCAATAATAATGAATGCTGGCAGCATGGTAATCACTCGGCGCAGCCAGATCGGAATAGTGAATCCGACAAACCCTTGCATAATTACCTGACCCGCCATGGTATCAATTATGGAACTAGATAGACTGGCAGTCAGCAAAGAAACTACGAAAATTCCTGCTGCGGCTGATCCGAGCAACGGCGTCAATATTAGAAACGCTGATTGAATATCCGTAATTTCATTGTTCCCTGTTGAATGAAAGATTGCGGATGCCATAAACATAATTGCGAGATTCACCATGCAGGTAAACGCCATTGCAATAATAAGTTCAATGGTTGTAAACCGCCCAATTCTTATTTTTTCAGTATCGTTTCGTGGAACGATACGTTTTTGTGTTAAACCGGAATGCAGGTATACGGCGTTCGGATCGACCATTGCTCCAATAATACCAACAATCAGTATAATACTCTCAGAATTACCTATCCACGGTACAAGACTATGATAGGCAATCTGTGTAAAATCAGGCTTCAAAAGAAACGTTTCGATGATAAAAGACACCCCGATAACGAGTGCGAGTGCAGTCATAAACCTTTCCAGCGGACGAAAACCGAATCGGTCCAGCATGAGAATTAAATAGGTCGTCATGCCTGTCATCAACGCGGCTGCGAGCATTGGAATATGAAATAACAGATTCAGGCCTAGCGCTGCACCCATAAATCCGGCGAATCCGTTTGCCATTGCGGCTATCTCTGAAAGAATCCACATGGACCATGGAATCCATTTTGGAAAATGATCACGGCACATCTCCGGTAGATTTTTACCTGTTGCGATGCCGAGTTTCGCCGACAGATTTTGAAATAAAATGGCCATGAGAGAGCCTAATACAACTACCCACAACAGGTTGTAACCAAATTTCGAACCAGCTTCGATGTTCGTTGCATAATTTCCGGGATCGATATAAGCCATTGAGACTATCACGCCTGGTCCTAAAAAAGGAATCAAGGCGCGGATACCCTTGCGCTTACCGGCAATTGCTTCACGAGCTGCTTCTATTGTTTTGTTTCTCCTACCATTCATAGAGTTCACCCCCTTTCTACTTTCTACTTTCTACTAGTAGATGAGAGACAAAGGGGATCAGTAACAGATAAATATCACAAGGAATTTACCTATTTTTATAATATAGCCGAGAACACTTTCCGGCCGGTGTTCACAAACATATTATCGTCACACTTCTTCCCTAGGATATCTTCGTGTCATTTGCCACCAAGCCCAAATTAACAGCTAAATATTCCCCGACCGTTCCCATCTGCCTCATAATGGGTAATGTTCATTAATTGGTGCCGCAAAGAGAAGGCACGGGCCTTCGTTCATTCATAGCGCGCGGTAGTGTACGAATGTAGAATGAAAACGATTTCATAATTATTTGCAGTTTACATTTTACTAGTTCTTATCCCTCGTCTAATACGAACGATCAAACGAAAACAAAAACAACCAGCCTTCAAAGGCTGGTTGTTGACAGAGCGTGCATGGGATTTTTATCCGCGAATAGCGTCATGCGGTGCTTTTTGGGATTAATTTTAAGGCGCGGATGCAATGATAAACTCTTCCAAACCGGACGCAACATCCCTGTTCGCATAAAGAACGACGCCTAGGTTCAAATCGGCGGAGACGTATTTATTATTGGCCACCGCTTGAAGAGCCACTTTGCCGCTGCCTCGATCGATGATGCGGAACTTTTCCCAGACTTGAATGGTTGTTGCCCTTGCGATAAATTTAGTGCTCTGGTTCAGATCGGCCGTCAATAATTATTGTTAGCCTTGGACAAAAACGATACTGTTCCGTACGAATTGTCTTCTCCCAATCCCCTACAGTCGTTCGGTTTGCGACCAACGGACTGGCCCCCGCGTTCTCGGCGGTTACGAAGTGATTATTCGCCAATGCTTGGATGCTGGACGTGGCTGTAGGCGCTTGGTCTGAATACTTCATGACTACATTGATAAATCCTGTATTGGCTTGAAAAAAGCTCGTGGCGAATTTGAAGAAAAAGTAAAGAGAACTACATGCAAAAAAATTACCACGGCGTTGAAGTCGTGGTTAATTTACGCGGAGAGCCACAGGCGCTGTGCGGTTGGCACATTAATGAAGCACTTGAAAAGCTTTTTAACAATCAACAAAAGGATGTCCAAAACCAATAGATATCCCTTTATAATTAACATTGAAAGTAGACGTATAAAACCCAACTCAGATTGAGTTGAGTTTCTTCTTTATCGCATTCTGGCCTCAAAATCAATACGCGGAATTCCCAGACAAAGGCTTAGAGAGGAAAACCTTCCAATTTTCATAAGGAAGGTTCTTTAGCATACCTTTTTTTCAGTATAAAGCCTTTGTCAGAATAATTTAAGAGAAAAATGTTGACAAGATGTTAGCAGGTTTTTCAACCAACAACCAAAAAGGAACCACCTGAAGGAGGCTCCTTACTATTCATAACTATCATCAACTCTAAGGCAAATAACCATTTTCTTCGAAGCGAGATGTTTGTCTACCAACTTATAAAATATGTCCAATCAGTACCAATAACATAAGCGTATATTTAATCCATAAGTTATTAAGGAGGCTTGAATATGGGAAGTGGATGCCCATCTAAAAAAACTACGGCAGCATAATTGACTAACAGAACATCTTTTCCCATTCCTGCTCCAATGCAGTCAGATACGCATCGGGGTCTAGATTAAAGCGTCTAATTCGTCCGCGGAAGGTAATATTCGTCGTAACAGGTAAACAGGCCGTTCCAGAAACCTTTTGTGTACCGTACGTAGTACGTTGTCCACCATAAGGACGTCATCGGCCTTTGTGTATGTTAGTTTCATCCATTCCAGCAACGCTGTCATTTCCCAACGAACGGTTTCACTGGTTTTGTCGGTGTCGGGTTCTAAGAGATCCGCAATATGCTCCAGAGGCTTTCGTAATCGAGCCACAGCATCGTAGACAGGCATTAGCAGATCAATCTTACTGAATATTCTGACGATACCTTTAAGGAGCTAGGGCCCCTTTTTTATCCAAGCATCTGGCTAACGAGGCTTGAATCGCTTGCGCGCGTTCATAGATCAGCATGCCAGGCAACTCGAGTGGAGGATCTCCGTCTTCTAATAGCAAGGCGCGTGTGGCCACGATATATTTCTTGGCAATACGTGCTTCAGCCATTTCCAGCGTCGTTTGTTCACCTGCAGAAACGCTCATGGTGACATCTTCGTTTTTGCTAACGCGACTTTCCGTTTGTTCGATTTTACGCTCGACGTCTCGAATCCCGCGCATGCTCTTCTTCAGTTCTGTCTTGAGCTTGCGATCCGCGTCCACCACCGATTTCGCAATATCCTTCAAATAGTGATACTGGCAATACTGATACGGAAAACCGGGCAGCAGGCCTTCAAACGCCAAGCGGATCGAATGCTGACCATCGCTTACGATACCGACAATGGGAAAACCGAGCTCGATGATTGGTTTGATTAACGTTTGTAAATCCTCCACTGTTCCGCTCTTCATATTTTTCGCGGCGAGTACCGTCCCGCTGAATACTTCGCGTAGCACATACAGCGTTTCGTTTCCCTTCTCAGGTTAAACGCCGTCCATGGATAAGATGATGCCGCCGTTTTGTTCCGTCATTTCTGCCAGCACCTTGCGAACATGGTCATCGAGACTAGCCGCACGGCGAATATGGCTAAAATGAATGGATTGAAACGGTATATTTTGCTATCTCCTCGGATGCGGTTTGAAATGGCGGGACGCAATGGAGGTCGATGGTGCATGTTCAGGACGTTACAAGTAAGTTTCGCCATGGCGAAACTCACAGGAGGTGATCAGCATGATCCGCGTAGGGAAAAAAACGACGGCCTCTGCAGCTAAACGCTCGGTGCTGGCTAAGAACCAGATCGCGCGCAAAGCTAACAAAAAGAAAGTAGGAAGAAAGATCAACAGATCTGATTACAATAAAGGTTACAATGTGGGTTTTGATCAAGCATATAATGATGGATTCAACGCAGGGTATAGTCAAGTTGTAGAACAGTATAGTCAAGTAGAACAAGGGAATCAAATTAATTCCATGGAGCCTAATACTTTATTGACGCCGATTGCTCTGGTCATCCCAGCTTCTATGGAATTGCCGTCGTTAAAAATGATGATTTACCATCCGTTCGAACAAATGAAAAAGCTAGGTCAATACAATTTCCAAGTGAGAACAGAGGATTCCGTTAGCCGGGAAGATATTGCATCAGCTGATATCGTTGTATTTGTTCGCAACGTAGAACCTGACGCTTATCGATATTTGGAAGTGGCGCATGAGATGGGAAAACGAACGGTCTATTGTATTGATGATAACTTCCTTGAAATTCCTCAGGGGGCTCTGGCTCAGTATTACCAAGAACCCGTGCGCAAGGAGGCATTCATTAATTTTCTGAGAAATGCTCAAATCATTCATGTTAATTCCGATTATTTCGCGGATTACATTCGTCTTCATTTTAATTCTCGGGTTGCTAATTTTCCGGCAACGGTTGACTTTGAATGGCTGGACCAAGCAGTAGAGCCTGCTAGACAAGACGGTCAAATAGTAATCGGTTATGCAGGGACATACAAGGAGAATGATTTCAAACCGATTATCCCTGCAATCAAACGGCTTCTTAATCAATATGGTTCAAGGATAAGGGTAGAATTTTTTGGTTTTATCCCTTCGTCTTTACAAGGGTACCCGGGTGTAACCCATTTATCATATGAAGGGGATTACCGCAGTTTTATTCATAAGTTGTATCAGGTCACATGGGATATCGGGTTGGCCCCGCTTGCGGATACATTGTTTAATTATTGCAAAACGAATAATAAGTTCCGTGAATACGGAGCTTGCATGATTCCCGGAATTTACAGTGAGGCTCCTGCCTATAAGGGTTCGGTAAACCATAGAGAAACAGGATATATCGTGCCGCATAATGAGGAAGGTTGGTACAATGGCATCAAGCAGATGATCGAGAATCCGGATCTGCGGCAGAAAATAAAGGGGCAGGCAGAAGATTATGCAAGAAGGCACTTCTCGATTGATTCCTGTGTCATGAACTGGCGTAATATGATTTTGAATTAAGACAAAAGGAGGAGATGTTTGTTGAAATCCAAACATATTCCGGTATTACAACCATGCATCGGGCAAGAAGAAGTCGATGCCGTAGTCGAAGTGTTAAAGTCCGGTTGGCTTGGATTAGGGCCGAAGACCGAACAGTTTGAAACAGAGTTTGCCGCTTACGTAGGAAGCCGTTTCATGGTAGCTCTTAATTCCGGGACAGCTGCCCTGCACCTGGCCTTGGAGGTTCTTGACATTGGACCGGGGGATGAAGTGATAGTCCCCCCCATGACTTTCATTTCCACTGTTCATGCTGTTAGTTATGTAGGAGCAACGCCTGTTTTTGCCGATGTGGAGAAAGACACGATGAATATTTCAGTAGCGGAAATCGAACAGAAAATAACGGAAAAAACGAAAGCGATCATTGTCGTTCATTTGGCGGGGCATCCGTGCGATATGGACGCTATCCATGAACTTGCGGCTTCCAAAGGGATTAAAGTTGTAGAAGACGCAGCGCACGCATGCGGTGCAGCCTATAAGGGACGTACCATCGGTTCAGTTAGCGACATCACTTGCTTCAGCTTTCATGCTGTCAAAAATTTGACCTGCGGTGAAGGCGGGGGGATCACCTGCAATCAAGAATGGATAGCGAGAAAGCTGAGGGAAAAAAGATGGGTTGGCATTTCCAAAGATACTTGGATGAGATCCTCGACGGAAAGGGTATACGCATGGCAATATTTTGTCGATAAGGTTGGGTACAAGTATCATATGAGCGACATTCAGGCCGCAATGGGCATCGTGCAGCTTCACAAATTAAAGCAACTCAACGGTCGGCGCAAGGAAATCGCAAGCCGTTACCTGCAGGAATTCAAAGATATTCCGTGGATGGAGCTTCCTAAGGAGAAACCGTATGCGCAAAGCTCCTGGCACTTATTTCAAATCAAGCTGACGAATGAGGATATGAGAGACCGATTAATCGGCCATTTGAAGGATCATAATATAGCGCCGGGGGTCCATTATTATCCTTGCCATCTACATCCCTGCTACATTCATCTAAAGGCAAGCGTTCCTGTTTCTTCAGAAATATGGAAAAAAATTCTAACCGTTCCTATACATCCGAATATGACAGACGAAGATCTGGAACGGGTTATTGATTGCGTCCGACATTTTCAAGCTTAACTGAATTTGTTAGCGGAAGTCCATCGAGGTCGCCACCACGGCCTCTTCATGCTGCGCCACTTGCTCTTTAACCCCCGCAACTTGTTCTGTTTTCTTGAGACCTGTACTGTGTTCTTGAAGAGAATGATCATGATTTTTACCAGTTAGTTCATCTGTACCAAGTTTGTGTTTCGCTTTAGTAAGAATATCACTTAAGTCAAAAATATGACCTATTACTATATTCATGGTGAAGCAGAGTCGTCTCTTGAGACAGGCATGATGAAAATGCAACATTTGGAGACTGGTGACCAAATCTATCCGAGGAAACAGAAAAAGTTGAGACTGCCAGATCAGAAAAACAAGTTACTCGTGATACGTATATGATAAGGAATTGGGATTGGTTTAGTTCAAGCAAAAATAAGATCGCTCTCTGCCTGTGGAACCAGGTGGAGGGCGATCTTTTTCGACAGCCTAAAGGAAACTTAAAGGCTCCCACGTTTTTAGACTTGTATAAGCTCAACGATGAGGAGCGTACGCAACATGAGAAAGGTAATCGTACGCCCGTTAAACACAACCGCCGGAGTCGGTGAAACGATCACACGGGCCCCTTGGGCTTCCAGATCAGAGATTGCCTTATGAATATTCGTGCATTCGAAGCATTGGTGGTACATTTTAAGGCCTTTTGTCAAAATGTTACGCACAGGAGAATATTCCCCTGCTGGTTCAATTAATTCAATGCGAATGGGGCCATTTACCATGAAAATGCCGTTAATACGCTGAAGCGGATCGTGAAACGGCGTACCTTCTATTACATAACCGAGCGACTCATGCGCTTCGATTTCGGCTGCTAACGAATGGCACGCTAAGCCGATGTGATGAAAAGTAAACTCATTAGTTTCAGCTTGCATTACGTCACTTCCTCTAAAAGGCGCTCAGCCATACGGGCGGAAGGCTCAAGCCTTTTCTTGATATATGGCCATCTGTCGGCTGTAACGGTATGGATGATCATATCCATAGGCTTGCCTTGGATGGTGATTCCTTCAGGTTCAATCCCTGACCTTTCAGCCCCGCTGTTATCATGAAAAGAAACAACCTGCTTATTATTGATGACGGTTCTGCTGTATACACTGGATAATCCCAGAATATCAAAAGCCACATGATACATAAGCCACACACTGCCAGGAGCGGCGGGAAACGTCGAGTTCATAATAATTCTGCCCCATTCGGCTATATCCCTGTTCCGGTCATAAATTGCAATGGTTCCTATGGGAGTATTAGAGCGGACTGTTTCGATGCAAAAATAATAATCACCCTCCCGTTCGAAATATCGCTTCAGCCACGCTACATGGACAGAGAATTGTTCATCAAATTCACCAATATATTTTGCTAATTTCGGATCACGCCGCAATTCAAAAATAAACTCGGCATCATCCATCGTCACCGGCCTCAGCCTGATTCCGTAATTTTGAACGGTAATAGAGTGATTCATTTGTCTCCCCCCAATATGCCTACAATATCCTCAAGGCAATTGATGTTCGCAACTTGTTCGGCAGAAAATCTAACATGGAACTCCTCTTCAAGCAGAAGGATCAGTTCCAAATGCTTAAGTGAGTCCCATTGTTCTGTATTGCTGCGATAAATATTGTGATCGGCAGAAACCGGGATTCGTAAAACTTCCGACAGCACTGCGCTTGCCATACTGCGAATTTCGTCCTTCATATGATTTCCTCCACTTTTGCAGGATGATTGGAACATGATGCGCTGACATGAGCGAATAGATCGGTGACGGTTTGATCTATG
This sequence comes from Paenibacillus sp. yr247, assembly GCF_900103825.1. Lineage (GTDB taxonomy): Bacteria > Bacillota > Bacilli > Paenibacillales > NBRC-103111 > Paenibacillus_E. Next base: position 44,036 of record NZ_FNIF01000024.1, on the reverse strand, counting down.
CCTGGATCGTTTACGAATCGTTGTAACCATTCGCGCGCCGGCGCATTCCGCGGTCCTTCCTGTACCGTTATGATTAATTGCTTAATACCGAGCTCCATTAATCTCTTCAGCAAGCTGGCAAAGGCGAGCGTTTCAATTTCCCTGCCTAAGGCGCGGCAACTGAAAAGCACTTCGATCAGTGTAGCTTTTTCTTGTTCAAGGCGACATATGAATGTGCCAATGATGCCGCTGTCTGAAAGTGTATCAACTAGTTGGACTGTCATAGCCATATATTCGCGTTTTTTTATGATTTGCTCGACTTCCGTTTTACTCATACGCCGCAGCGCGAGATTAAATTGATTCGTTTTATGACTTAATTCATATACCCGGTCTAGGTGGCTCGGTTCGTTGATATATAGGCGAACAATCATCTGAAGACTCTCTAAATAGGAAACATAATCAGACGTCTGCTTTTTAAGCTCTTCCCGGGCTTGATTGGCTTGTATATCCGCTGTTCTTAACGAAGCACTATCATCTTGGCGGAGTTGATAAAGGCCGGGATAGTTACAAATTTTGATAAGGGTTTGTTCTCCAGCCGGATCAGCACGTAGCAATCGGACTGTAGGAGCATGATTGGCCATTTTAAGCAGCTCTGCAGGGTTGTCATCGATGAAAAGTATAGCAGAAGGGTCGATGCTTAGCTTCCGGGATATGTCGATCAAATTCTCTGGTTTGGAATTCCAATTAGCGTTAATGACAGCAAAATCATTCCAGCTTAGTGGGAAATCTGTTCTTTCGTTAAAAAGCCTGAGTACATCTTTCTCCTCATTTCGGCTGCAAATCGTTAACAGTATGCCTGACTGTTTCAGACGCAATAGAACATTTTGCAACTCATAGTGGGCTTTGTTTAAGGTAATTCCATCTTCGCCATCCTCGCCTAATACTCCGGCATATAACGTATCGTCTAAATCCAATGCAATGGCTTTGATTCTAGGAGACAACACGGCAGGCAATAGATGTACCGCTAAATGACGTGCAATTAAAATCGTTGTTTGATCGGAGAAAGGATAGTGGCTTACGCTATCGTTTCTGCTATCGAAGAAAACACCGTCCTGTTCAAGGGCGAGATATGAAAGATCAATTATCCAGCAATCCGAAAGCTCGTCTGAAAGACGGGACAGTGTTTCGTTAAGCTGGCGAACCCACTTGCGTTTTCCGGTCTTAACGCTAAACAACATATCTTCCATCTGAAATTGTAAAGGCCAGTTATTGATTAAAATTGGTTTGTCCGTTTTACTCCTTAAAGTAAGTATTCTCTCCCTTAACCAGACACAGGCAACATCTACCGTCATAGCATCGCGATATAATCTCCAGTCTAGCCAAAGGATAAATACGTCTGCGCTGGCATTACTGCCAATAGATGAAAGGGACGTATCGTACGACGATAAATCAAATGTTTCGTCCACTCCCCATATTTGCATAAAAGGAGATATCACATTGCTAATAAATTCAAACGGTAATGTTCGTTCAACTCTGATGTTTACCTTTAGTTGACTCGGAGATCGCTGTATACGATTAATTTGTTTTCTAGTAGGTAAAGGACCTAGCAGTGTATCTAATTGATCCAAATACGTTAACTGACGGTTGATAGTACTCCCTCCTTCAAAACAGATAGCCTCTCGGCATTCGCCGAGGCTGATGGGACAAGGTTTTGCTTGACCCCCCAAAATAGCCTTCCTCCATTTTCATCCCACATTCGGACTACCAACGCTTTGTCGGCGACGATTCTTCGCGACCTGTATGCTAAATAAAACGTAATGGCTACGACAAATCCCAGAAGCGTTTTAAGCGGACCTGTCCACTCATGGAGAGCCGAACAGTCTGTTCCTGCAAGATGCCTTGCTCTACCAAAATGTGGTACATCCGCATGTATAGCATTATGATGTGCTAACACATCGACGCTTGGTACGCTCCACAGTAAGAAAGAACTTGGAGCCCCAGCAGACACATGTGTTTTCGCTTGCTTCCTAGCCTCGGTTCCATTTTCAAAAAATGAGACCTGCTATGCTCTTTTTTGAAAGTGGATTTCATATCCAAGTTTTCCATGCTTGTTTTTCCCGAATAGAGGCTCATTTCCGCTAGGATTGTTGCTCAAACTCCGAGAGACTATCAGAATAAATTTCTTTATTATAATATAAATTGGCAGTGCAAATGGAAACGGCTGCTATCATGCTATCAAGAGGCCAATTTCGATATAGAGTCGGCATTGTTCGAGGTAAACCAAACAAAAATTGTAACGTAACATAAATTGAAAATGATTGTTTTAAATCAAACTCTGGTGAAGAGTATCTGTTAGATGATAAATTGACCTGGTTGAGTCGCCTTTTCAACGCTTGCATAGAAAGACTGGCAGTCGGATAGGAATATTGTCCGTTCGTATTTTTTGCCCATCTAAACGCGCCTCCGCATGTTCATTAGAGTGGTCATTAGTTCTGCTTTGACCAAACTTCGAAGCATCGTGAAATAATAGATGTATCCTCGGACTTTGTATTCTACCTTAATACCAACTGCATTCGCGGTTGTGCTTAGCACTTTAATATCACGTTTATTCATACTGTTCTTAATCATTTGTAATTGAGGGTAAATAGCGCTCTCCACCTCTCCAAATAAAAGAGAACATGGTTATAAAACGATTTTATCTTTATATATCTTCAGCTCCTCCATGTCCCTGGTTAACATATCGAGCAAAATAGGCAATAATGTATACTCTTTTATTATTTGAACATCCTCGTCATTCTCAATTTTTGAAACAACACTCATTTTTCCTCACCGCCAATCGTATTCGCTATGCAAGTACTAAAAACAAAAATATCCCCCACAGGCCATTTACTGCCAATGAGGGATTTGCTATCCATACTTCAACAATTAAGGTTATTCAATAGATAATAGTCTTTAGTAATGCTGCCCGTTACTTGCATTAACAAAAGAAGCTGCCGCGAGGCAAGCTCTTCACTATCGTTTTCCGTTAGCTCAATAGCAAATGAATTATAACTCGTTATTTCTCCCAAAGCTCGACCAGTCGACCTTCAGGATCTTCAATCCAAATAAACTTTCCAAATTCACTAATCTCTTTTTTCTTTGCAAGAGGTACACCAATATGTTCAAGATGCTTAATAGTCTCGTTTAGATTATGTACTTGGAAATTTAACATCACTTGTTGTTCTGTTGGAAAATAACTGTCATTCTCGGTAAAGAAAGAAAAGATAGTCTCATTTCCTAATTGGGGTTTTATCACAGTCCCATTCCAATTTTCTAATTCAATCTTCAATACTTCACTGTACCATTTTTTTATAACTTCAAGATTCTTCGTTCTCCAAAATATTCCTCCAAAACCTTTTATCATCGTATCTAACTCCTGTCTGTCATCAAACTTTTTAGCTATCCGATTACATTAGATATTCGAGATTTAAATTTAAGTTCCTTTTTCAACTAAACTGCCCTTTACTTTAACAAAAAAATGAGCAGACAGTCCTGGCCCTGACTACCTGCTCATTATTCAGTTTAACTATAGTTACCCGGGAGTTTAACAAAGGATGCTGTTTGATCTCCTAGCAGCCAATCAACAATAAGATCTTGAAGTTCATTTGGCCGAGATATCGATAGTCTTTATTGAATTGTCTCATCTTCTTCTTGCTCATCGTATTTGTTAATATGAGCCGTGATGGCTTCTACCGCTTCATTCACATTAGTTGTAGCAGCAACCTCTTTTACTTCATCCTCAGTTTTATCCAGAAAGTTTGCTTGATCGGCTTTAATTGCATCTAAGCTGTTACTCATATAAAACTCCTCCATTTTTAAGGTAAGGTTTATTCTTCAAATTCAATTTAGTTTTTGCTTTTGGGCCTGAAATTATACCAAGATGTGGAGTCAAAATCAGTGGTTCATACACTAATAAAAGCGCTTCTACGAGATTCATTTATATCGTTCTAGTAATCGACGAGCTTTAATAAAAAGTATTAAAGGTATGGTTAGCTAGTTCGATTAGCTCGGATACTTCTAATTTATTATCACCTAACTGCTCCTTATTCCCATTGAAATAGTAAACAAATCGAGCCAAAAATCCATTCTCACGAGGTACCAATCAATGTTCAAATATATTTTAACTTAAATCGTATGTAAACCAACCTGCAGAAATTATAACACTTTTGAGTTGTTTAAATGCCTCTTCTTCATCGAACAGCAGGCCACCGAGCTTATCATCGGCAGCCTGCTTAATCTTTGTTAAGAGGGTGGCTCCGGTGCCGATATTATGTACATCACGTCAGCTGATAACCGTCTTCGCTTACTTTTATTGAGTTACATTAAAATATAAAGTATAATAAGCGTATCTAGAAGGGAGCGAATCATTATGTCCGATCTTACAACTTCTTCAATCGAAATAGGACTAAGCACATTCCTCGAGGCTGCTCCGAGAGCCGGCGGCGTCACCCACGCCGAACGGCTCCGACAAGCGGTTGAGGAGATTAATCTGGCCGAGCAAGTCGGTCTGGACGTCTATGCGATCGGCGAACATCATCGCGCGGATTACGCGAGCTCGGCACCAGCCGTTATTCTGGCCGCTGCCGCTTCCACGACAAAACGAATCCGGCTCTCGAGCGCCGTGACCGTGTTGTCTTCGGACGATCCGGTTCGCGTGTACCAAGCTTTCTCCACCTTGGACGGCCTGTCCAATGGACGGGCGGAAATTATGGCAGGCCGCGGCTCGTTTATCGAATCTTTCCCATTGTTTGGATACGACTTGAACCACTACGATAGACTATTCGAGGAGAAGCTGGAGCTTCTGCTCGCGATCCGCGAATCGGAGAAAGTAAGCTGGCGCGGCGGCCACCGCCCCGCTATCGACAACCTGGGCGTCTATCCGCGATCCGTACAGGAACCGTTGCCCGTATGGATTGGAACCGGCGGAAATCCGGAGTCCGCGATTCGCGCCGGCATGCTAGGATTGCCAGTCGTCTTTGCGATCATCGGCGGCATGCCGGAGAGGTTCGCTTCTCTAGTCAACCTCTATAAGGAAGCGGCCGCGAAGGCCGGACACGACGTAAGCAAGCTGCAGATCGCGACGCATTCACACGGCTTCATCTCGGATACGACCGAGAAGGCCGCCGACTTGTTCTACCCGTCGACGGCAGCCCAGATGAACACTATTGGGCGCGAGCGCGGCTGGCCGCCATACACCCGCGAATCGTTCGACGCCGCCCGCAGCCTTCGTGGAGCGCTCTACGTCGGCGATCCCGAGTATGTTGCGGAGAAGATCGTGCTGCTTCGCAAGAACCTGGGCCTAACGCGCTTCCTCCTGCACGTGGACGTCAGCACGATGCCGCACCACGAATTACTGCGCACCATCGAACTGCTCGGCACGAAGGTCGCGCCGATCGTCCACAAGGAGCTTGCTCGCGGGGCCTCGCAGGGGTGAGCTTGGCTGTGAATGCCGATTTTTATCGGCATTCACGAAGCGTTCGCAGCGCGTGGAGGCCAGCAATGCGGTCCATCACTCAGCAATGGGTCCTAACCAAGGTGCAAACCCCTGAGTTTATTATATATCCATATTACTAGATATCCCCATAATATTGATTCGCTTTTTTCTAAAACTGGATTTAATTGCAAAGGGCAGCCGATCAACTTTGACCGGCTGCCTTCATCTTAATATTGAACTAAAGGTTCTTCGTTAGTATTCCTGTGGAACGAATTAATATGGAGTTTGAATAAAAAAAAGCGCCTCTGTATGAAGGGAGTACGCAACGGGTCAAAAACGCTTCATATCTGCTGCAACTTCATGTACACTTATTGGTGAAAAGTAACTATTTCAGGGGATTGGAAAGGACGGATCATATGAAAATGAGCGGCAACACGGTTTTGATTACCGGAGGCTCATCCGGAATCGGTTATGAATTTGCGGATCAGCTCTTGAAGCTTGGAAACACAGTCATCATCACAGGGCGGGATCAAGCAAAGCTCGATGCGACGAAGAGAAAGCTGCCTGCAGTTCATACGTTTCAAGGCGATGCGGGGAACCCCCAGGCCATTGCATCTTTGTATGATGCCGTAGTGAAGCAATTCCCCAAACTCAATGTACTGATCAATAATGCAGGTTTTATGCGGAAAATCAATCTTCATAATCAGGAGATCGATCTGGACGAAATCAACCGCGAGATTGAAACGAACCTGAGCGGCCCAATCCGTATGGTGAAGCAGTTCCTGCCGCATTTGAAAACGCAGGAAACGGCGGCGATCATAAACGTCTCATCGGGCCTGGCGTTCGTACCGTTGCCTATCTCGCCCGTATATTGCGCGGCGAAAGCCGGCCTTCACTCGTATACGCAATCGCTCAGAGCACAGCTCAAACACACGAAAGTCCAAGTATTCGAACTCGCTCCTCCGCTTACGCAAACACCGCTGGTCGATATGTTTGATCCTGCAGATTTGGCAGGGAGCAAAGCGATGAGCGTGTCCAAAATGGTTGGGTTCGCGATTAGAGGGATGGAGCACGATGATTTTGAAATTCGGCCCGGCCAGAGCAACGCCTTGAAGCTCATGAACCGGATCGCGCCGAAGTTTATTTTTAAGCAGCTTAGCAAGCCGGTTGACAATATGCTTGGGCTTAGACAGACGAAGAAGTAGTAGGTTTGAGATTTGCGTTTCTGGAGTTTGGCAGGCGCGCTGTTGCTGCACTTTGGTTTTGCCTACTTAGAGATGGGGAAACAATAGAGCTCCCTTATCCGGTTTTGCACAATTTCCTTTACTGAGCAACCTAGTGCACAGCACAGTACGTGAAATACGGATATATACAGTCATGCTTCAGTAGCTAACGTTTCCGTTAGTTGAGTAATGGAATTAACGGATAAAATAACAAGCTGCCTCCATAAATCACCATTAGGAATCCAATTAAAGTGCCTAAACAAAGATAAATAATGCTGTGTACTAAAGTTGATACTTACCTTTGATAGCAAAAAATGTTGACACAATTCCTACAATCAAGGCAGAAATGCGATTACAGAAAAAATGGGCATCTTACAACAACACTATATCAACCGGAAGGTTTTAGAAAAATTCTTTGAAAAAATTGCTCAAAGTATGATTGAAGCTGTTTTTCTTGGTTGTGGTTCGTCTTCTTGTGCTTTTTTTCTTCCTTTGAGGATGTTGCTTTACATCTGATACTTTGGCTTCTACTTCTTTTTCCTTGTTTATATTCCGGTTTAGATGATATGTCCATCTGACTTCTTCGTTTTTTAGCATATTTCGGATCACATAACCATGTTTTTCAAGTTCGTTAATCCCCATCTTAATAGAACGTTCACTATCTTTGCTCGTTTTTTGAATCATTTCTAAGGTAAGGCCCTTTTTCTCGTTCGCTAAAACAATATATAAAAAAAGTCCTTTGGCTTTGAATGATATCTGGACATCATTCAATATAGTATGGGTTAAGTGCCAAATTTCTTCGTTATCGTTCTCTTCCATACACTCTTCCCCCTCCCATGATTTAGGATTTACCCGGCCGTTTTCAATTTATATCTTTATTCGATTTATCGAGTGGAATATCCTGCTATAAAAGGAACAATCGCTAATCTACCCGTAAAAATAACAAAGAGCAGCCCTTCGGTCCTGAACTATCGTTTCTCGTAAGTGATGTTTACCGTCGCTTTACTCCTTTAGTTGAATCCAGCTGTCATACTCGTGGATGGCCCAGCCGGAGAAGGAGGGACGCTTTTGAAGCGTATCGGTCACTTTACCGAGCTCCTGCATCATGACGGCTTGTCCTTTGGTGAAGAAGGTGATGGGGCCTTCGCCGCTAGGCTTCGTTTCGACGGCGACGATGACGGACTTGCCGTTCCGGTCCGCTTGGTCCATTTCAGTCGAAATGCTGGAGAGGATATCTTCCGAATTATCGCGGTAGGCCATTAGGGTCGTTTGGTCCAACTGGCGGATCATCCATTCGGACAACGTGCTTCTTCCGCCTTGCCCATCCGGCACGTTAAATTTCTCGAGCCAGCTCGGCAGGTCCGCTCCGGCAATCAAATCGAGGGTACCCGCTTTGGTTTGCTGTACGAAGCCGCTGATCGTATCCCGCCAGTTCCCAAGCAGCGCATCGCTTTGTTGGGTCCAGACCGGCATGGTGAACGGCTCGACGTCGAGATGGATACCCTTGAAGCGGGCATCGGTCCCGGCGCTGGCATTGTAGGTTTTTACCCAATCGATCAGTTTGTACATTTTCGGCTGGTTGTCGGGCAGGATCCAATTCGGCGCTCCTCCCATGGCATGCACGTCCATGCCGAGAGCGCCCGCTTCCCGAATAAAGTCGGCGTATTGACTGGCCGGCACATCGATGTCCACTTGCAAAAATACGAGATTGATCCGGTGCTGCTTCAGATACTGCAAAACCTCGGATTTGTTCTGCAGAAAGGTACCGGTATTCCATACATACGTGGCCTTTTTCTGCGCGCGGTTTTCAGGAGCGGCCACAGCTGCAGGCTCGGCGGTTGCCACAGGGGTTTTAGGGGTCGACAGCTCTTTCAACGCCGGATCGAGCAGCGCTGCCATTTCCTGCCGGGTCATCGTATCGTGGGGCCGGTACGACCATCCGCCGGCGGTCTGGCTGACGTCCGGGCCGAACCAACGGTGGCCAATGGCAGTATTGACGGCTTCCTGCGCCCAGTCTGCGGGCTTGTCGGAGAAAGCGACCTCCGGACCCACGGTCAGGCCGTGATTCCTTGCATATCGCCATACCATGGAGGCGGCTTCTTCGCGTCTGACCGGCTGATCCGGGGAAAAGGCCGCCGCCGATGTACCTTCGACGATCCCCGCCTGGGTGGCCGCGCGAATGTAGGGCTCCGCCCAGTGGCCACGGATATCGTCAAAAGTGCTTAAACCGCCCGGGTCTTTTAGGCTGAATGCGGATGCTGCGAATTTGGCGAACTGGGCGCGGGTCAACGTTTGTTCCGGCCCATATTGACCGGGCGCAATCCCGTCGGTGACTCCGAGCGTTTTTAAGTCCTCTATGTATGCATGATAGGGGCTTGTCTCCGGCACGTCTGCGAAGCTTGCGGCAAAGGCGGAATGGGTGCCCATGGAGCAGGTAACGAAAGCGGCGATTAGCAGAAATGGACATTTTTTCATTCGAACGTGAGCCCTCCCAACGATTAAACCCGTTTTAATAAGCTTTCGAAATTAGAAGCGGGCATTGGTCGGTCTATTATATAAATACCTTGGATGAATTACTCCTGCAGGCTTCGCCAAGGGGTTAAACAAGAACATATCTCGAGTCGCATTTTTTAAGAGGCTGCCCTATATGATGGTAGCCTCTTTATCGCTATTCTGCCCTTTCGGAGCAAAATGCACAGCCAACGACAACAAACGATGGATTGGTTCCATCGCCGTACCATAGTTTTCCGTTAGCTCAAAAACGTCTTTTGAACAATCCGTGCAGGTATTCTTCCCCTCAATTCTCATACTCCCGACTCCTCAAGCTGTGCTTTTATTCTCTGTCAAAGGTTGGATCTTATGTTGCTGTTCAGCCGTGACAGCTACTACTGCTTTATCTTCCGCGGCTGGATAATCCAAGGTAAAATACCCTTTTCCGATTCGCTCAATATCATCATTTGTTGCCGGTCTAACCACAAAAGCTCTATCCTTGATCCGAATAATTTCTTAACCATAGGTATCAAGCAAATAACCCTCAAGCGGTTTCATCATAAACTCCCCCTACAGTTCAAGCAGTTCAAGGAGTAACCTTTTCGGACTCCCGTAACGGCTGGCTCTCTCTTGTTATCGCTGCTGCTCGCATAAAATAAAAGGAACTATTATAGACAATCGTCTGCAATAGTTCCTTTAAAATTTGGATTGTATAACTTTTCGATTGCGCTTCAGAGAGGAAATATTAATTTAAACTTTGACTAGCACTGAGTCCGAGCCTTTTTAAGAGATCCGTTAATAGTATTTTTTCCTCATTGTTTAAAGAAGACAAATTTTTGGAAATCACTTCAACGTGTTGAGGAAAGATTTCTTGAAATAGACCATGACCTTTGTCCGTTAAAACTACATTTGAAGCTCGCCGGTCTATTGGGCTGGAATGCCTTTTTACGAATTCATTTTTTTCAAGCTTATCCACGACGTAAGTGATGCTCCCACTTGGAATAGACAATTTTTCACTAATTTTTTGGATTGTGTGGGGTCCCTTATTATAAAGGAGTTCCAGAATCGAAAAATTCTCTACACTAATTCCATGTCTTTCTATATCTTTTGCGACATGATCAAAAATAGTTTTACTAGCCTTTAGCCAAACTCTGAAAAGCCGTAAATCAAACTGACTTTGCTCATTTCCTTGATACATTCCTCATCAAACCACCTATTCCATTATGGTTATCTTCGTTTATTGTATAAAGGATAATCAACTTCGGTTGGAATTTCAATCAAAAAGATTCTAAGGTCTTTATCTAAAGCTTGAATTGCTAATTCTCCACCTTGCCCTGATTGAACGATTACAAAATCTTTATGTGTAAAACGAGCTGGATGATTCGTGTCTATTGTTAAAGCCCCATCGCCTCTGATGGCTAAACCAGCTAATGTCCGCTTTTGCGAAAGATTATGGGTATATCTTGTTCCATTTGGGATTCGGATATCCCACATTTGAGCATCTGTCACGATTTTCATTGGTGAATCGTCTCCAAGTATTGTCTTAATCGTCACACCTTCTTTATCGATTACGGAAAAATCCTCAGAGTTGTATTGTGAATAAGTTGGTACATTTTTTATTGCCTGACTTAAATGTGGTTCGAACCAGATCTGAAAAGCTTCCGATGGTTCTTTTAATGCTTCTGCATGATATACGCCGGAGCCTGTTTGCATGAGTTGGGTGCCCCCTTCTTCGACAACACTTTCTGTATCGAGCGTATCACGATGATACGCTTTACCTTTGATTACATAAGTGATGATTTCAAAACCTTGATGCGGATGTAACCCAATTTCTGCTGGTCCCTCAGAAGTTCCCCAAGCCCAATAAAATAATGGTCCTAACCGGTTTATTAATGAGCCTTCTCCAGGAAAACCAATCGGCTTTTGCTCTTTTATTTTACCGCCGTCGAATTCCCCGATCGCTTGATCCTGTGGATTAATTATTTTAACTTCCATCAATATCTTCTCCTTCTATAGGTTAGATGGGGTTATCAAAGCAAAGTTCCGAAATTTATCAGCTCTACTAATCCTAAAATTAATAAAATGATTGGCATCATCATTTGTCGTACATTGTCTTTGATTCTAATATGAGTAAAAATCGCCCCGATCATCGTAATAGCAATTAATAAACTACCCCAAGCGGCGAATGTCCCGTTCCAAATGCCTGCAATAACCAAAACCGCTGAAATGACTTCTACCAGTCCTGTGAATACTCTAAACCACCCGGGATACCCATAATGATTAAATCCCTCCACCATCTGTTTCGATCCGAACTTCATAAATCCAAACATTAAAAAACTTAATCCTAAAATAACTTGAAGAACGGTTGATAAAATACTCATGAACGATCTCTCCTTATATCTTAAAATTATTTATCCTACATTTAGTTATCATAAGTATAGGATATGTATATATCCTAGCATTAGGATATGTTTTTTGTCAACAGAAAAGTGGTGATCTCACATCAGCTATCATCGGCGGTGCAAGCCCGACCATTAGCGCTCTTTATAACGATGCCGATCTTAAAGCAAAAAATCCGATCTACGCTGATCCTGGTTTCGTAGCCGGTATCTCTGCTGCGGTCTCCCGTCCGGTTTTTCCAGTATATCTGAAGCTGTCCGACACCATGCAACCGGAAATTTCCAACGCTTGCGCTACCAGCTATAAGGTGCAGATATCCAACGACAGCGGTTCACCTGTCAATTGGACCGATGTGTTCTCAACCACAAGCGGGAATTTAACTACCTCTTATTAAGAAATATGCATAACCGTGAGGCATTTCACAGCTTACATAGTCCACATGGAGACCAAGTCAGACTTAAAGAGGCTCCTCATCGAAACGGGATATATCTTTCACCTCTTTAGTTTATTTCATAACAAAAAAGGGGGCAGATGATATTCCACTCTATAATTTATTTAGGAATGCTGTTACCGCTGAAGGATAATGCCCAATTGCTGATGGGATTGCCTGTCCTAGTGTTGCTAATATAATGACCATATTGCTTCCCATGTATCTGGGCCTTCGGCAGCTGTCGTCTCGCGATGCGACTAATCTGATTCAAGCGCTCCCTCAACGGAATCAGGAGACTTGCTCGGATATTGCTTATCTTAATGTGGATATTCCAAGCTTTACGTTAACTTACAAAGGCGGTCAGTATGGCGTTCGGTTCAGCGACTTTTGCAGTGCTCTCCCAAGCCTCTTCTATGCCGGCACCAAGTATCAGCTCCAGGACTCCTATAAAGTCTGAAAAATAAAGCCTCCCAGCAAACTGACGGATAGGCGGTCGAGCTATCGGTAGCGGCATGATCACCTACCCACCGCGCGACAGCGCCACGGAAGGGGCATACTAGACGGCGCAGAGCAGCCCCGTTCCACCGCTCGCCGGATCATGTGACCGCAACGCTGATCGCCGACCGGCAATCAGCGGGAATCACGAGAGTGGTGCTTGTCTTCGCTCACCAATGCACTGCAGCCAGATGCACCGCGGGTATATGGTGCTGCGTTCAAAACATCCCGCCGCCGGCGCCGATCGACTGACCGGTGATCCAGCGGCCTTGCTCCGATACCAGGAACCCGACGATATCAGCGATGTCTTCCGGCTCACCGACGCGGCCCAGTGGCGTTTTGGCGATCTCTCTGTCGATAAACTCCTGTCCGACATTGATCAGGGCCGGGGTGAGGGTAGCGCCTGGAAGCACGCTGTTGAAGGTGATGCCCCGAGCGCCCACTTCATGCGCGAGAACTCGAACCAAGTGTTCAACGGCGGCCTTACTCGCCGCATAGATTCCTGTTGTGGCAGTAGGCATGCGAGTCAGTCCGGCTGAGATCGCCACTACCCGCCCGCCATCCGGGATTCGGATGGCGGCTTCACGGAGCGCAATGAAGCTCGCACGTGTGTTGGTGGCAAACACTTTGTCGAAAATTTCATCCGTCGTGTCGATGATGGTGTCGTGGGGAATGACCGCGGCGTTGAGCACCAAGATGTCCACGTGACCGAACTGCTTCTCAGTGAAGTCGAACAGACCTCGCATCTGCGCGGATTCGGAGATGTCGGCCTCCGCGGCGATCGCGCTACCACCGCCTTGTACTTTTCCTTGCACGACCTTCTCTGCGTCTTGACTTTCACTGGGGTAGTAGTTGACTACCACGCTGGCTCCGTCCCGGCAGAGGCGTTCGGCGATGGCCTTGCCGAGTTCCCTCGACGCTCCGGTCACCAACGCAACTTTTCCTTTTAATCCATCCATGTAAATTCCTCCTCTAAATTTTATCCTTGTTCCAGTTATTCTTATTTATAGTTATCCTTTTTATAGATATCCTAACTAAAGGATATTTATATCCTATCATTAGGATATATTGATGTCAACTAAAAACTATCCTGCCCATTAGCACAAAAGGCTGCACGCGGCAGCCTTTTGTGGGTTTGTTCAACTATAGTTCTTCGTTAGCAGAACGAATAGTAGGAATAATATTTCAATTAGGCTATGTTAAATCATAATGTTGATTTTCATCCAAAACCCTGTTGAAAAGGCGGTTATGATTTAGCTGTCTTGACCGTTAGTTTTAGTTTCATGCTGGATTCACTCGTTCACCTTTAACAAAAATCAATTTTGTTCTGACCATATTGTTTTAGCAGCTTAGTTCTTTGCTCCTCCGTTATGCTTTCGACTCCTACTATAACCTTACGTTTTTCTTCATCCACGCTAACTGTATAAATTATAATTCCTTGGCTTTTAAATTCGTCTATTTGTTCCGTTACTTGGTGCTGGATTTCCCGTAATTCAGTGATACTTACTTTTTTATGGGCGCACGTCCTGTATTGTTCTTCATTCGTTAGACCAACCAGAATACGTGCTAATTTACCAACTAATTTAAACAAGGAACGGTACTTTTTCATGTGCCTTGTATGTACGTTATGTTCATGCCACTTCCGAAACAACGGATTGTTACCAATAAGACGTAAGGTCGCTAGATACAAATACTTTCGCAGCGGTACAGGAAGGTTCAATGACAGTTAGTTAGTCTATACTTAAAAAAATAGTCCCGATGACTGTAATAGCTCATCGGGACTAACTAGAAGATCACGACTTTATATCCGATTTGATTTTCCTTTATTTAAAGAAATCTTTATTTTAATGATTTCATATATTTCTTTTTGATCAACCCCATCTAACAACCTATAGTTAGAAATCAAATAATTCTCCTTCTGATAAATAAGAAATTTAAATACATCATTCTCAATAATTATTAAATCATCAATATTGCAATTAAATTGTTTCTTTATATTTAATAAGGTATCAAAAGATGGATTACAATTTCCTTGCTCAATCTCACTTAAATTCCCTTGAGAAATGCCTATTCTGCTCGAGAACTCCACTTGATTCATATTATTTAATTTTCGTAATCTACGAATATTGGGCCCAATATTTATCATTATTTCACATCCAATTAAATAATAGGTGACCCGAACATCTAATTGATCGGGTCACTTGAATGAAAGCCGTTAATTTAGACAAGAATTAATTATTGCGGTTCCATACTTTTGTTACTTGTTCCATATTTTTATTACTGGTTCCACACTTTTTTATCACCAGACAGTTGTAACAGATTACAATAAAGTATTGTTTTCGATATACTTATATTCAAAGGCATTTTCTATATAATGAATAACTAAAAATTACAATAAAGTTTTGTTCTTATTTGCATTTCATTACACATTTTATTGTTTGCTAATAACAAAAAAGTGTTGTTTTCAAGTTCCCTATTATTAAAGGCATTTTCGGACTTTCAATAACCACTTCTCAATAAATTTATGCAAATGCCTCAATATAACCATTTTAATCCAGATCGAAATCCCTTGGGGTTCCCAAGCGGGAATTTCACTATATTGCGGATTAGAAATGATTTTGGTTGGCCTAATCATCTTCTGATTCATCAGGTTCTTCATATTCAAAATCATCATACTCGTCCTCATATTCGTCTCCAAGTGGATCTGTTGAACTGATAACAACAACGTCACCAAATTCGATTGATGTCGATTCGATATCAAGGGTCTTATTAGACTCATCGTGCTGACCTGAAAGTACATCTATGCTTATAGTTACATCAACTTGAGAAACCATAGTCCCACTCAATTCCATATTAGGTTCCTTACTATCAAAATGATAATTATGGTCAACAGCGGCTTCAAACTCAATTGTACAATCAATAAGAACATAATCATCTGAAATCTCATAAGAACTATTTAGTATCTGAATACTCTCAATTACATCTATCATTACAAAATCAGAATTATGATCAGAATTCGCCATTTCTGATAAAGTATCTTGTATTTTACCATACATATTTTCATGAATATACTCTTCGATCTGTCGAAGTAACTCATCATCAAGATCAAGTTTATCGATTAATGCCTCAACATTTTTACTCACAAGTTGGAGGCTCATCCGAACAAAGTCGTTGAAATAGATGACGAATACTTCAGAATTATTTTCTTTTGACTCATTTAGAAGTTCTTCCCTGACTCCAACAATCTCATTTCCCACCAACTTAAACCAATCTTCCTTCTTATCTCGGGTAATGAATAGTAATGGCTTTTTATCTTCATTAGATTTTTTTAAAATCTCTTTCCATACGATTAAATCACCAAACTCATTAGCCTAGCAATCCTTACTCTTTTCATTCGTTCAACCTATTCTAAATGGGATGAAATCCTGCGAATTCACGAGCTTTCGTGAGAAAATTAAATCATATTGAGGGAGCGTAACGATTTACTGTTGATATGGTTCACCGCGCTGTCTGTAACGGCAAGTTTAAGGGGCATCCTTTGCGGGATAGCCCTTTCTTTGAGTTTGCTAATTCAACTCTCTTTCTCCGTTAACAAGGTGCTCGCTGGCCCATTCCATACGATTCATTAATTCCGAACAGGAAATTCGAGATATCCGTATGGGAATGATTCCAATTTAAACTATGATAAGAATAGGTCTTACAACATAATTGAGAAAGGACGAAACAACGATGACGGAAACTGCATTTGTGAACGAAAAGAGGGTACAGTTCGATTTTGAAGTGGATTTTTCCAATGGAGGGGGAATTCAAGGTCAAGGCTTTCGACTCGACATCGAAGGTGAGGATATATCGGATCACGAATTGGCGGATTACATTATAAAAGATCTGCGTTTGCTCATGGTTGGTGAGGTGCGAATTCTCAATAAACAAATCATCCGGGAACGTCATAAGCGCAAAGCGACCGTTGCAAGCAATACAGGAAACCGATCTACTCTTATCGATCTCAGCCACACGGTTGTGAGCGGCCAGGAGACCTATCCGGGCTTTCCGAAACTGCAAGTCTCCGATTATCTGACGTATGAGGACTCTGAAGGTCGTTATGCCCCCGGTGTGACCTTTCACATCGGCCGTGTCGATATGGTAGCCAACACCGGTACCGCCATTGACAGTCCTGCACACCGATATGCCGGCAAACCTGATGTTTCCGGTCTTCCCATCGAGTCGGTCGCGGACCTCGACGGAATTGTCATTCGGCTTGAAGGAATGGAAGGAAGAGCGGTCTCTAGAAAAGCGTTAGCCGCGTGTAATGTCCTTGGCCGAGCCGTTCTTATCGAAACCGGACATGCGAAATTATGGGGCACACCGGAATACTTTAAAGCCCCCCCATATTTGACCCGCGATGCTGCGGAATACTTGCGTGACGAGGGAGCTACTCTCGTTGCTATTGACAGTCTGAATGTCGATGACACTAACGACTTGCATCGTCCAGCCCATTCTGTTCTTCTCGAAGCAGGAATACCGATCGTGGAGAACCTCTGCAACATGGAGCAGCTGCCGACCGAAGGGTTCCGTTTTTCAGCGGTTCCTATGAAGCTTCGAGGCATGAGCGCTTTTCCCGTTCGCGCATGGGCTCGATTGGCTTCAAGCACGGATTAGATTGAATTCGCTTCAGGGCTATTTTGGGAAAAGAACCGAGTTGTCACATCAATAAATGCTTGTACAGCCGGAGATTTCCACCTCCGCTTATGCCACACCAATTGGGTATAAAGCCGATGCTTAGAAAAATCCATGTTGAGCGCAGCCAATCGGCCGTCTAAAAGTTCGGACAGAACAGCCATCTCGGGAAGAACAGCAATTCCCAACTTATTGATCGCGCATTGCTTGATCGCTTCGATGCTGGAGAGCTCTATTCGTTTAACAACGGAGATAAGACCCCGCTCGGCGATCGATTGCTCAAACAATTTGCGATATCTGCACGAAGGTTCGGTTAGTAGAAAGGTTTCTTTTTCAAGAGCGGTATGGTCCAAACCGGAGCGAGCTAGAATATGCCCAGGATGGGTAAGCAGGAGCACCTTTTCCAGAAGCAATGGCATAGTAACCAAACTATTTGAATGAATTCTATCATCAGTTATGATTGCCAGATCGAGATCTTCCAATAGAGCGCGATGCAGATCCGAATACGTGCTTGGTTTCAACTGGACTTCAGCTTCGGGGTGCATGTCATGAAACTGCTTTAAAACAAGAGGAAATCGATAAATGCACAAGCTTTCCAACATCCCGACTCTAATGATTCCGGATGAATCACTCTTCCCTAAAGCAGCACATTTCGCTTCGTTCATCAAGCTCAATAACTGATAAGCAAACGGAAGAAACCTCTGGCCGGGACCGGTTAGGCCTATGGTTCTTCCATTTCGTTCAAACAGAGTGATCCCCATCTCCTTCTCCAGATGTTGAATATGTGCAGTGACGCTGGATTGAGCGTAATTCAGCTTTTCCGCAGCTTTGAGAAAGCTTAATTCTTGAGCAACTGTGCAAAATGTTTCAAGATATTTAAAGTCCATACATGACTCACCTCGCTGTGCTCTGGTTTTATTTTTCCGCATCATTTTTAATTATAGACAATTCTGACACTATTTTGCGCCCGGTCTTTCCCAACTAGATATGTGGGTTGTGGTAAGGCTGTTGTCTCGAAGTATCCCCGCCAAAAAACTTGCCGTTACTTATGGTACGGTTCACCGTGCTATCTGTAACGTTAAGTTTTAGGGCCATCCTATTCGGGATGGCCCTGTTTTTTTCGTCGTTCTATAGATGTCTTAACTTTTCCGGATTGGCGACATTATAGATCGCTTCGATCTTATGATCTCGATAAGCAAAAGAATAAACATATTGAATCCCTTCATCCAAACGAAGGCGGATTCCGGGGAGCCCATTCACCATGAGGAACGAGTACGTAAATTTACCTGCATGCATGTTCAACACTTTTTGATGTAACTTCAGCACTTGCTCAAACCCGACAACAGGCACTTGTGCCGCGCTTACTTTGCCTCCGCCGTCCGTGTAGAGCACAACATTCTCACTAACCAGTTCAAGAAGCTTCGTCGTATTTCCTTGCAACAGTGAATTCACAAACTCTTTAATCTTATCCTCCGCAATGGAAACCGACGGTTGTTGGTCCGGGTCGAAATGGATGCTTTTTTTGGCGCGGTGGAAAATTTGCCGGCAATTCGCACTGCTTTTCCCGACTATATCGGCAATCTCTTCAAACGAATAATGAAAAATCTCTCGAAGAAGAAAAACCGCCCTTTCCGTTGCACTCAATTGCTGCAGAAGCAGAAGATAAGCCGTGGAAATCGACTCCGACCGCAAATACCTATTGGATGGATCGTCGTCCGAAGCCCCTTTTTCAATCAGGGGCTCCGGAAGCCATGGACCGACATACATTTCCCGTTTTTTGGCTGACGAGCGCAGAAGATCAAGACAGCGACACGTTACGATTCTGTATAAGAATGCCCTTTCGTTTCGGATTGTCCCGACGTCAGACAGTCCGTCATAGCTCAAAAAAGCGTCTTGTACGATATCTTCCGCATCCATGACGCTGCCGAGCATTCGATAGGCTAACGAAAACAGCTCCGTTTTATAACGTTTATATAATTCCTCTGTGCTCATAAAAGGCATTCCTCTCCTTACCCTCAAGGGAGAGCATGTGTTGTATGGCTCTTTTGGCGCTTGCCGTCGCGGCATCGACCAATACTTCACCGTGCGACGCCCATTCTCCTGCTACATATAATCCTTGTATTTCCGGAACAGCGGGTCCGGGATTCTCGAGACGTTTCAAATGCATAAAGTCGTGACAAACCGTTATTTTAGGAAGGTATTGATTGACAATCAATTCTTCCCGCCATCCCGGCTGCATCAAATCCAGCACGCCTTCCAGTTCGCGCAAATCTTTATCCGGGTCCGGTTCTTTCCCTTGGTACTTAATGAGCGATATGACTTGCGCGCCATCGTCGCTTAGATAAGCCGAACGCGATTGATTGGAAATAAGCACGGTCTGATCGATCCCGTATGCAAATTGTTGTTTGGGCTTGGGAAGTCGTTTCAAGGCCACATCCAGGCAAGCCGCGGTGACCTCAATCGCTTGTTCTTTCCAGGTATGAAGGGCGGTTTTTTCTGCAAAGGGCACCAACTCATTTGCGATAGAAGGCGATGTGGCAAGGATAACATGGTGCGTATCGATTTTCGTTCCGTCTTCAAAGAGAACCTGCCGCACGATCCCGCCACGGGTATCGATGGACGAGACTTTGGTATTTGTTAATAACCGCACTCCCAGGTCGGATGCCTTTTTCCGCAATTCCTCGATCAATTCGCCCCAGCCACGATCCAGGTACAACGCGCCTTTAAGGGCATTCTGCAGCTGTTTCAATACAGGACCCGCGGCTGGCAAATCCGGCCCGACAACATAACTGGCGGCACGAAGTAACGAATAAAAGATATTGCGCACCATGGGATCTCGCAAATTCCCTTCTACCCATTCGCGGATACTGATCCGGTCAAATTGACGAGTATCCGCTTTTGAAAGTTTCATAAGACAGGAAGCAAACTCCATCTTTCCTTTCCAAGACAACAGCGGGGTCGTAAACAAGGATTTCTTATCCGAAGGCAAGATGTTCAATTTCCCTTTCCAAACGCCATAAGCGAACGATGAAGGCCGCTTTCCTTGCAAGGTCAGCCCGAATTCCCGGAAAGTCGCGTGCGCATCTCCCTTATACAAGGCATGATTGCCCAGATTGAAGTAAGCTCCTTTTTTCTTGTTGGAAATGGCTCTGCCGCCTAAGCGATTCTGTTTTTCAATGACCACCGTTTGTTTCCCGGCTATGGCTGCGTAAATTGCAGCGGTTAAACCCGCAATCCCTCCACCAACTACGACCACATCAACCTTTTGCATCGCTCATCATCCCTTTCAAATTTTACCTATATGTCGGGCAAGGGATGTGAAGTGTGACAGATACGCAAAAAAAATTTAAGGAGAATCTCTTCGCTTACCCGGATTTTTCAATTCGTTTCCTACTTCATGCTTGTTTCTACTCTTCACTTCACCACTATTTATGATATATGGGAAAAATGCATTATTAGGGAGTGTCGATGTGAGAGTATAAGAAGTATTTCTTGATGATTATAGAAAGAGATATTTGCTGTTAGACGAAGAAGGTGTTCCAGTTGTTCCAGTGATTAAATATTTTAAATATCTCGACTTGACAGGGAAAAGCAATAACACCCTAAAGACTTACTGTTATGCGTTAAAACAGTATTTCACTTATCTTGTAGAGCTGCAGAAAGATTATAAAGAAATAGGAGTTAAGGATCTGGCTGACTTTGTAGGATGGTTGCGTAATCCGTTTGAAAGCGGAAGAGTCACTCCATTACGACAGGTTGAAGCGAAAAGAACAGAAAAATCAGTGAATCTTATTATCACGGTGGTAACAAACCTTTATGATTACTTGTACCGTAATCAAGAGATCCAAAACGATATGACTGATAAACTGATAAGGCAGGTATTTAGAAGAGGACATGTCCAATATAAGGGTTTCCTACACCATGTAGATGAGGGAAAACCGACGAATAAGAATATCTTAAAGATGAAAGAACCCAAAAGGAAGCCTAAGGCTTTGCATAAGGACGAAGTAGAACACATCTATCAGTCCACAACGAACATACGGGATCGATTGTTGATTCAATTGTTGTTTGAGTCAGGACTTCGTATTGGTGAAGCGTTATCTCTCTTTATGGAAGACTTCGTATTCGATCACAAGAATGGCCATCGAATACGCTTAACAGATCGCGGTGAATTAGAGAACGGAGCCAAACTAAAGACGGGTGCACGGGAATTGCATGTTTCTCAGGGACTCATGGATTTATACGACGACTACCTATACAACGTGATTGATGATCTTGAGATTGATACAAATTTCGTATTTGTTAAACTGCGGGGTAAGGTGTCTTTAGCTTTAATACCTTGATCGGTTAGTGGATGCTTGGAAATTTGTTCGATGACCGCAAACGGAATCGAAGCAATATGCGCGCCGGCCATCTCAATACGAGTCACGTGATCCGGATGGCGGACGGACGCCGCGATAATTTGCGAATCCAGGTTATGAATACGGAACAATACCACGACTTTCGTAACGAACTGAACGCCGTCTTCCGAAATGTCATCCAGGCGGCCAAGGAACGGCGAGACATAGGAATCGCCCGCGCGAGCGGCCAGCAGCGCTTGGTTCACGGTGAAAATCAGCGTGACGTTCGTTTTCATACCTTTGTCGCTCAAGTAAGGCAAGCTTCAAGTCCACCGAGCGTCATCGGAAGGTTGATGGTGATGTTTTTGTCAAAATTATTGATTTTGATCAGTTCGTTCGCTTGTGCGATCATGTCTTTGGCTATTACCGCATCCGGCGTTACTTCGGCGGAAACCGATTCAACCCCGGGCACTTCCCGCAAAATCTCGGCGATTCGATCTTCAAAAAGATTCGGTCGACGCAGCTCCCATCTTCAACCTTGGAACCGGAATTGGTCGGTTTATGGCATCGAAAGCAGAGGTTCGATTTGTTGTTCAGGTTTGGCATCGAACCACCAATGATAGCCGTCTTTCGCCAATAACGCATCTGTCTCGGAAGATCCATAATATCCTGCTTCATACAAATGGAGTGGAACTAGATTCTCTTCGAATGCTCCTAAGATGGGCTGGACCCATTTCCACGACAATTCGACTTCGTCCCGATGCGCAAAGAACGTGGGATTTCCGTGCAAAGCGTCGTAAATCAAATTTTCGTAAGCCTCTGGAATATCTTCTTGACTCTCATGGAAGTCGAGTTGAATGGATTTATATCCCCCTTTGTGCTGCGGATCCCTCGTATTTAGTTGAAGTGTAATGCCTTCGTTAGGACTAATTTCAAAAACCAGTAGATTAGGTGCTTTTCCATCGGTAGTTCCCTGTGAAGCATCTAATCGCTCCTTGAATTCAATCACGATCCGCGTTGATTTCTCGTTCATTCTTTTGCCTGTTCTGATATAAAAAGGAACACCGCGCCAAAAATAATCATCGATTTGCAATCTTGCGGCAATAAAAGTGTCGTTCATGGATGTTGGAGCGATTCCCGGTTCGGACGTGTAGCCGATTACCGGCTTTCCTTGAACGATACCTGCTTTGTACTGTCCTCGGATTACGCTTGCGCTTACCTCCTCTTTTTGCAGCGGCTCGAGGGCTTCCATCACCTTTTTTTTCTTAAAGCGCACCATTTCGAAGTTGCTGTTCTTCGGCAGGTGACTTGTCAGCATCATCAGTAATTGCAGCATATGGTTCTGGAACATGTCTCTTACCGCGCCTACATGATCGTAGTAACCCGCTCTATCTTCTACGCCGACGGTTTCGTTAGCCGTAATCTGCACGTTGGCAATGTAATGATTGGTCCACAATGCATTAAGGACCGGATTTTGCTGCAAAATCTCAAGCTTCTGCACCATTGGCTTGCCAAGATAATGATCGATTCGGAAAATCTCATGTTCCGCAAAAGCCTGGGCCAGCTTCCGGTTTAAATCCCGAGCAGATTGCAAATCGCGGCCGAACGGCTTCTCAATCACAAGACGCTTCCAGCCATTCTCGGAACCGAGCCCGCTTTCCTGAATGTTCGCAGCGATCGTTTCGAAAAATTCCGGTCCGACAGATAAATAGAATAGGCGATTCGGAGAAACGTGAAGCTCCTCTTCCCGCTGCTCGATAAGATGCAAAAGCTTCTTATAATCCTCTTTACGGCTAATATCCAGAACGCTGTAACGGAATGCTCGCAGGAAGTCTCTGATCAGTGCAGCATTGTTCGCTTCGCGTCTGGAAAAATTATGAATGGATTGCTCGACACTTGCCTTAAAGGATTCATCATTCATTTCTCTTCTTCCAAGACCGATCAAGGCGAACGATTGAGGTAGCTTTTGATCGATAAACAAATTGTACAGGGCAGGGTATATTTTTCTTTTGGCTAAATCCCCTGTCGCTCCAAACAAAATAAACGTGGTTGGATCCATGTTCTTCTCCTTCCGGCATCGCTCTCTTGCTCTCTGTCATTGACGACAGCCGCAGCAATAGCAACAAGACCTCTTTCCTATCCTCTCAAGTTCTGGTTTTTCATCGTAGTATCGTATATAAAACAATACATTTTATTTCACAAAAGATATGGGGGCTTAGGTACAACTGAACCGTTCTTTCCGTTAACTTGATCTAATTCACAGTTCGCATCGGTAACGGTACAAGCGAAATCTCTCAGTTGATCCTAATCGTTTTCGGTACGACCGTTAACCGAAATCTGATTTATCGTTTGCTTTCTTATGTCCTAAAAAAAAGGGGGTGCCCTTCAGATCGTCATGAGATCTAAAGACACGCCCCTTTTTCTGCACTTGGATGAGAGATCTTACATGATGTCGTTTCTAATCATGCCTGGTTCGGTATAACTTTGAAAAAAACTGAGAGAATGTCAATAATTAAACAGCGGTTTGTCCACCGTCGACGGCAAGGTTTGCACCGTGAATGAAGCTAGCACGATCCGTCGCGAGGAAGACGACGGCCTCGGCAATCTCATCCGCTGAAGCAGGACGGCCTGCCGGTGCTTGGGCAGCAAGTTGATCAAGACCTTCGCCCATTGCGTCAGTTCCTTCCGTGCGCGTAGGTCCTGGGCTGACGGTATTGACACGGACACCGCTTGGGCCGTATTCAGCCGCCCACGCTTTGGTAAGTAGGTTGATAGCCGCTTTGCTCGAGCCGTATAGGCTCATACCAGACATTCCGTAATCGGCGACCATCGTCGATATGTTGACGATTGCCCCCTTGCCACTTTCCGCCATCAGCGGCGCCAGTTCGGCGACTAGAAAATATGGTGCTTTGACGTTCAGCGCGTACACGCGTTCAAAATCATCCTCCGTCGTTTCATGCGTCGGTCCAAACGGGAAGATTCCTGCATTGTTGACAAGAATGTCGACTCGGCCGTTACCCAGTTCGACTGCGCGCTTCGCCAGGCTTCTTGCGCTCGACGCGTCGCGAAGATCCGTCTGCACGAAATCTGCCTTTCCTCCTGCTGAGCGGATAGCCGCAACCGTCTGTTCGCCACGGTCCGCATTGCGCCCCGCAACCACGACGTGGATGCCTTGCGCGGCGAGCTGGTTCGCAACTGCCCGGCCAATACCGCTTGTTCCTCCTGTAATAAGTGCTGTAGATTGATTCGAATTCATGTTATTCTGTCTCCTCTCATTTATGGAGTGTTTAATCCATTCTCCGAAATTCATACTAACAAACTATTTTTGGATTGTCAACTCCAAAAAAATTTTATCTTCATTTATTTGACGCCATCATACATCCTTTAAACTCGTACGCCAAAGGTGTTAAGCGAGAGACATTGATTCACACTGCAGTAAGTCTTACTTCGCATTTCCAAGTCTTGAGATCCGATGGAATTCTATTCATTTACTACACATTTTGAAAATCCACTTCGTTTAATGAACCCCGCCGGATGCGTTGATGCGTTCGCCAGTAAGCCACGAGGCATCGTCGGAAGCTAGAAATACGACGGAAGGAGCAATGTCTTCCGGTTGGCCAAAACGGCTTCCAAGCGGTGTGGAAGCAATCAACATATTGCCGAGTTCACTTCCAATAAGACCAATTTGATGCAACCCTTCTGTCTCAGTGTGACCTGGAGCGACGATGTTTACCCGAATATTGCGGGGCCCCAATTCTTTCGCAAGCGCCAATGACAAAGTGTCTACTGCAGCTTTGGTTGATGAATAAAGTGCAGAATGAGGTACTGGATTTTGGCTCGCAATCGAGCTGATATTTATGATGCTGCCACCCTCAGATGGGAAGAATTTTAAAGCTTGCTGAGATGCCAAAATTATTCCCAATACGTTTGTGTTATATTCCCTGTGAAATTCATCCTCAGTAATAGCCTCTACCGGTTCAAATTTAAAGACCCCTGCATTATTCACGAGAATGCTTGGAGCTCCGAACGCTTGATTCGTTTCCTTAAACAATCGCTGTACATCGGCAGCCTTAGACATATCGGCTTGAATTGCAATTGCTTTACCGCCTTTTGCGGTAATGTCCGCGACTACGCGATCGGCTTCCTCTTTGCTTGTAGAATAATTTACAGCAACCGAAGCGCCCTCAACCGCCATGCTTTTCGCAATACCTGCACCAATACCTTTCGATGCGCCTGTGACAATTGCAACTTTACCAGTCAGTTTACCCAATTTCACAATGCTCCTCCTATGAATTTCATTCAATTCGACAATCATAAAAGTGTCGTAATTAGTATATTGCATTGTTCACTCCAATTTGTCAATAAGAAATTTAGATAACCGTCTATCTATCAAATTGTCATCGCAAATCAAAATGGCTGACGCGTATCTCGAAGTTTAAGCGAGTATGCAATTGAGCAGACACGCAGATAATATCCAAAAATGAAAGGGGACGCCGCATAATGCATCGCCCCTTGATTTGTATTCATCATTTCCACCTGTCTTGACCATACGATATGATGAGTATATAATTATATAAAGATTGTGCATTTACTGTGTGTATCGATGTTAGAAAGGAGAGATTATCGATGACCGTCTTAACCGATCAACAATTTGCCAGAATCTCTCGAGCGCTTGCCGAACCAAGACGTTATCAAATGCTCAAAGAAATCAGTGCTTCCAATAATCCGTTGCCCTGCAGTGTATTGCATGAAAACCACAACGTAAGTGCTGCAACCATTTCCCATCATCTTAAAGAGCTTGAAGTTGCAGGTTTAATTGAAAGCATTCGCGAAGGTAAATATATGAGTCTCGTTTTTCAGCCCGACGTACTACGGGTTTATTTAGATAAACTTTCGGAAATATCCGACAAATAAGCTTTTTCGTACCTGATCAAGACACATCAAATTCTGCGTTTCCATTTTCTTTCGGATTTGCATAAATGACCATTCAACACGGGGATTTCCCCCGACTTCTTACCTTTAAGCCCCTGTTTGAGGGGCTTTTTCACATTTTGGACCACTTGTACAGTAACGGTGTACTTCAATGAAGTGGCGTATACCTTTTTCAAACGAATTAAATTTCGTCCTCCCGAGGATATCATCACGCAACGAAATCATTTATTCCCTACGTTCATGATCATTTGGGATTGTATACTTCAAAGCTCTCTTTAACATCATATTGGTGGGGAAGTGACGTACCCCACTCTCGCTGATGCTAATGGGGATGATTGATAAAAATCAGTAGTTAGTTACCGCTTGCTTGGAATGGTAAACCGATGCTCTTATCGAAATGAACACAAATCCTAGCGCCAGCATAAGTAAGCCTGCCCATACGACATTGTGAGTGCCCATACCGGAAATAAATAAACCGCCTACTGACGTGCCAACTGTGATTCCCAGATTTGAGAAGGAAACAAACAACCCGTTAGCAAAATCAGGCGCTTCTGGAGCTGCGGAGGTTATCCAATATTGAGTGATATTGAGTGCTAAGGTGAAAAGAACGCCCCACACTGCAATAAGAATTACCATAATAACTGTTAGATGCCCAAAGAGAAACACGAGCAGATAAACGAATGCTGCAACAAATGGATACACAAACACTGTTTTCACAGCATTGTTACTAAGCCATTTACCGGCGAGCACATTGCCTAAAATGCCAGTTATACCGAATAAAACCAACATGATACTAACTTCTTTTCCAGACATGCGGGTGACTTTATCAAGGAACTCGGCAAAGAAGCTGAAAACAGCATACATCCCTGAAACAATGAAAATAACAGTAGCAAGGCTTATCCAGGTAAGAGGTTTTTTCAATACGCTCAACTGTGTTCCGTATGATAATCTTCCCTTTACAGGCATTGACGGAATGAAGAAAAGAATAGTAAGAAACGTAGCCGCGTTGACCAATGCAAAGAAAAACATTGCAATTTCAAGAGAAGAGACATCCGCGATGAAAGAAGTGATTGGTATTCCTATTACCATCCCAGCGGTAAGGCCCATGAATACTTTGGCTATTGCTTTGGGAGCTTGTTCTTGGCTAACGGAATTGGCAGCTGCTGTAAATGCTGCCGAGAAATAGATAGGATGAAAGAATGCAGGCACAACCCGAGCTATTAAGGCTACTGCAAAGTTAGGCGCAAAAACAGAAATCACATTGGTGATGACGAAAACTCCGACTACCATGAGCATCGCCTTCTTACGATTCATACCTGAAAAAAGCATTGGCGAAAACAGGCCGGAAATCGCAACAGCCAGTGCGAAAAGGCTGACAAGCAAACCTGCTTGGGATACGCTTATACCAAAGTGTTCGGCAATCGGAGGTAAAATTCCGATTACGCCCATCTCCGTATTGATGATACCGAAGATACCGAAAGCAAGGATGTATATAATTATAGATTTAGATTTAGCCACGTACGATTCAACTCCTAAATGTAATGGTGTAGAATACATATTCACTGTAATATGCGCTAAAAACATGCGCGTTTTTTTTTCAATCTCAAGTAGCTACAACATTGTAAAATGCTTAAACACTTCAAACCATCCTCCTTTTCCAACATCAGTTAGACGCTTGCAAGATTATCATATTGTAAAACAATTCGTCAAGTACCTTACTTTACTGATGCTACCAGCGAACCAGAAACAGTATTCCGGATAAGAAAAACCGTCTGGAAAGTGAACCCTGACGGTTCAGCCTGTTAAGAACTTAACAGAGGTATTCCTCGGTTTAACATCACAGTGTTTATCTATTAAGATCGCGGCTTGACAAATCGAGATAGCTGACAAGATCAGACAGCGTCCACAAAAAAAAAAATGGGTTGACTAATCCAAAATTCAATCATATATTTAGACAAGCATCGAACTATTGAGAGAGGGAATTGACATGATCAGCTTGGTTGGCGCTTTGGCTAAATCATTTATACAAATAGAGGTTCAAGGAGAACGGAACGTGAAAAGTCCGCCATAGCTACAATCGTAGACTAGCTTCTCCCTCTTGAAATTTTCCATCAAATCAAACTTAACGTATAGGAGTGATACTTTGTGTCAAAATCATTGATCGTATATATTATTGCATTCGGAATTTTCGGCATCATTAACGCAGAGCTTGGAGTTGTGGGTATTTTACCTCAAGTTTCCGAACGTTATGGCGTCACTGCTTCCCAAGCGGGTATGCTTGTCAGTCTCTTTGCCCTTGTCATTGCCCTTTTCGGACCCTTTATGACGCTATTATTCTCAGGAGTCAATCATAAAAAAATGATGGCTTGGGTACTCGCGATATTTGTTGTATCCAATGTCATTTCTGCGTTTGCCTCAAACTATCCCGTTCTTCTCATTTCTCGGATTATACCTGCGTTTCTGCATCCCGTTTATTTTTCCGCGGCGTTTATTGCGGCTGCCAATTCCGTGGGAAAAGATCAGAGTACGAAAGCGATTGCCAAAGTATTCATGGGCGTTACGGCAGGGATGGTCTTTGGTATCCCGATTACGTCCTACATTTCAAATGTTATTTCGCTTGAAGCATCTTTGTTATTTTGTGGAGTCATTAATTTGATCGCGTTTCTCGGAATCGTCTCCTTCCTTCCTTCGATGCCTGTACATGGAAAAATGTCCTATGCCAAACAATTGGAGATCCTGAAAAAACCTCAGATTTTGTTGACTATAGTCGCTGTAGGGTTAATTCCATCCGGCATGTTTGCCGTTTACAGCTATTTCGCAGAATATCTGGACAAGGTTACCCATATGTCCGGTAAAGAAATCAGCGGCATGTTGATTTTATTCGGAGCCGCAGGCATCGTAGGCAACATTATTGCGGGCAAAGTGTTTAGCCGCAACCTGGTCAGGGCAGCTGTTCTATTCCCCTTAGTATCGGGTGCCGTTTATTTGCTCTTATACTTTATGGGGGCCTATGCCATTCCCATGATTCTGATCATTATCGCATGGGGAATCTTGTTTACAATGGGGCTGAACTTTTCCCAAAACTGGCTGACTTCCGTAGCCTCGGATGCGCCCGAATTCGCAAACGGATTATTTGTATCCTTTACGAATTTGGGAATCACGCTTGGTACCTATTTTGGCGGGTTATTTCTTTCCCACATGGGACCTCATCAGGTTGTCTGGAGCGGTGTTATTTTCCTGGCACTAGGTTTCCTTTCAATCATCCTTCGTGTAGTCCTGTTCGATAAAGCCGTAAAAGTCCGTGCAAGTATAGAGGCAAGCAAGCAAGCGAGTTAATATCCGACAAAAGGGGACGTCAAATGCGGCGTCCCCTATTCTTTCTTTAGTCAGTTCCACCGACTTGACAGATCATTATATGATATGTGTATAATTGTATGAATATCATATGGAATCTACTTTTTAATACTTTCGTAAAGGTGGAGTTATCGATGACCGTCATAACTGATCAACAATTTGCCAGAATTTCAAGATCACTTGCTGAGCCAAGACGTTATCAAATACTAAAAGAAATTAGCATTTCAAACAGTCCGCTGCCCTGCAGTGTATTGCACGAAATTCACAATGTAAGTGCTGCAACCATTTCCCATCATCTCAAAGAGCTTGAAATAGCAGGACTAATTGAAAGCGTTCGCGAAGGAAAATTTATGAGTCTCGTGTTTCAGCCTGACGTCTTACAGGCTTATTTAGATAAACTTTCGGAAATCTCTGGGTTGCAATAGAAATTAAGAACAGAATTCATTAAAGTCGGGTGTTCTCATCGCTCACGGAACTGAATGCCGAAAAATCCGGCTTGTGGTTTACGCCTATTCGCTTGCTTGACGTGTGGGTTGCATTCCGGGGAGCCATTCTTTTACATGCCATTCGCTTGATTTGAACAAACTGATGGCTTTCATCCTGGACCGTTTATAAGGCGTCCATAAAATAAAAGCCCAGGCCTGAATCCAGCCGCAGGCTTGCTAACAATCGCTTGCTTCGTATTGCATAATTGCTCTTCGGCATATCCGCCTCATCATCTGGCGGCACATCAGACGACGAACGAACGAATATGCGCGAGCATGGCGTCCAATACTGCTTCGAGTGGACTCGTCCCCTTGCGGCACTGCGTAAGAAGAAGGCCTCTCTGAAGTGCGGCCAGCAGCACTAGCGCGATTAATTTAATATCTTAACATAATCCAAAATCAAAATTTACTTTTTTTGTAGAAACAAGTTGAACTATAAGTTGTCATCTCCATAAAGCACTTAGGTATATTTAAAATTTCTTAACATCTAAATATGAAAATGTTGAAGAAACCCCTATCGAAGTTTAACAGCCGCAAAAAATTACATCGCGTTCAAGTGTATGGGAAACGATTGAGGTTAACAAAGACAGTCTGAATTAAAAAATAACACCAGTGCAACGGATATTCCGCTGCGCCTGGTGTTATTTAAATTAACTCGTTAGCATATTTAAAAACTATGTCTATCCATAATAATCTGATAGTTAATATTTGTAGAAATTGATATATGTACATTTAATTTATTTATTTCTTTCTTAACTTACTCATTCTAATTTTAAGTTTGATTATTTCATTTATCTCTATGCGATCGAACTCTTCTAACAGTTTGTAATTTGTAAGCATCCCTAACTCTTCTTCAGATAAAAGTGTATCGTTATATTTAGTCAATTGATCTTCAGCAAAAGTTAATTCATCAATACTACATTTAAACCTCGACTTTATTGTCAACAATGTATCTAATGATGGGTTAGAATTGCCTTGTTCAATTTCACTTAAATTCCCTTGAGATCTCATATACTCACTTCCATATTGATAATAAATGTCCCGATCAATCGGTCTGATCGGGACTTAAGTTGAATCAGAACAATACTTTATTGATACTTTAAAATAAGAACAACACTTTATTGTTCAGAACAATACTTTATTGTAAAGAAACAGTTGTTCTCACTGATAAACCAAGCCTACTCCACCGTCACGCTCTTCGCCAAATTCCGTGGCTTATCAACATCATTACCACGTGCCAGTGACGCGTAATATGACAGCAACTGCAGCGGTATAACAGACAAAGCAGGGGATAAAACATCCAGCGTCTTCGGAATAACGAAGGTGCTGTCTACAGACTTCTGCAGCTCAAGCTCGCCTTCCACAGCAATCCCGAGCACATTAGCGCCGCGCGCTTTCACTTCTTTAATATTGCTCGCAGTTTTCTCTAGCAGTTCATGCTGAGTAGCCAACGCAATCACCGGAACACCATCCTCGATTAGTGCTAGTGTGCCGTGCTTCAATTCACCTGCTGGATAGGCTTCAGAGTGAATGTAAGAAATCTCTTTCAGCTTCAGAGATCCTTCAAGGGCTACCGCATAATCTACGCCTCTTCCAATGAAGAAGAGGTTATCATGCTTAGCCATCTCCTCAGCTACCACTTTCAAAGCTTCCGCTTGACCAAGAATCTCTTCTACCTGGGCAGGCAGCTCTTTCAATGCTGTAATCACCCCGGCAATTTCCTCAGCCGTTTGCGTACCAAGTGTTTGAGCTAAGTGTAGTCCAAGCAGATAGAAAGCAATCAATTGCGACGTGTAAGCTTTCGTCGAAGCTACCGCAATCTCAGGCCCCGCCCACGTAGTGATAATATCATTCGCTTCACGAGCTACAGAGCTGCCGACAACATTCGTAATGGCCAGAACGTGTGCACCGCAGCGCTTTGCTTCACGAAGTGCTGCTAGCGTATCCGCTGTTTCACCGGATTGACTCACAACAATAACGAGGGTGTCCTTCGTAATAATCGGTGAACGGTAACGATATTCAGAGGCGACATCCGTTTCCACCGGAATGCGCGCCATTTTCTCAATCACATACTTCCCAACCATTCCTGCATGAAAGGCCGTACCACAGGCAACAATATGAACACGATTAATGTTACGAATCGCTTCTGCACTCATAGTAAGCTCGTTCAGTGTCACTTTACTCCCATCAGGAGAAATGCGGCTTCCCATTGTATCGCGGTAGGCTTTGGGCTGATCATAAATTTCTTTCAACATAAAGTGATCAAATCCGGCTTTTTCCGCTGTCACAATATCCCAATCGACACGAAACATTTCCCTGGAAATAAAATTACCCTCCAAAGTCATTAATTCGACACCATCACGCGTCAAAAGAGCCATTTCGCCATCATTCAAAATAAACACATTACGCGTGTATTCAAGAATAGCTGGGATATCTGAACCAATAAAGTTCTCGCCTTCGCCAATACCGATAATTAAAGGACTGGCTTGACGCACAGCGACAAGTCTGTCTGGCTCATATTCTGTCAGTACCGCTAGTGCGAATGCACCTGTCATGTATTTCACCGCTTTTTGAACGGCTTTGAGAATATCTCCTTCGTACAAGTCAGCGATTAAGTGAGAAATGACTTCAGTATCCGTCTCAGAAACAAATTGGTGCCCTTTAGCTGTTAACTCTTCCTTAAGAGTAATATAGTTTTCAATGATCCCGTTATGCACGACGGAAAACTTCAGCGAATTATCTGTATGTGGATGTGAATTGACATCCGAAGGCTTACCGTGTGTCGCCCAACGCGTATGTCCGATCCCAACGCTTCCGTTCAACGGAGTTTCCTCCAGCTTGGATTCAAGATTCGCAATGCGGCCTTTCGCCTTCTTAATTTGTAAACCATTCGCCGTATACACAGCTACACCTGCAGAGTCATAGCCTCTATATTCGAGCTTTTTGAGCCCTTCCAATAAAATTTCCTGAGAATTACGCTTTCCAATATAACCAACGATTCCGCACATAGTTTAGTACCTCCATAGTTTTATAAGCCTCTTTGACAAGGGCTATTTTTCAAAGATCCTGTTTTAAAAAATTGAAAACCAAATAAACCTTATATAATGGTCGATCACTAAGTTCATATTGTAATTAATGGATGTTGGATACTTGTCAGCCCGGTCGCCCAAGCGTTTTTGCTCTCCAACTTAACGGCACTCCTCATGCCGGAAGGTCCCCGCCGAATGTTTCGAACACCTTCACCTCGTCAACTCACCTGCGTAGTAGTAGCAAACTCACTACATTTCCGTCCCGCTTGCGAGTTCTGGCGCTATTGATTATTGATGAACCCCTACCCTACCTTTCCTTCTTGAGTCACATACATCATATTCATTTTAGAGTAAGCACGCAACTTATTTTTTCTTGGAAAATCCCCCGGTTCGCTATAGACACACGAAAGGGGGCACCAAGACCCTACCTTTTACACCAACTGCTCTTGAATGACCTTTGCAATATCATGGACATAAGCTGCTACTTGATCCTTGTCAGGACCTTCAGCCATAACACGAATCAACGATTCCGTTCCCGATGGGCGCACCAACACGCGGCCGTTATCTCCGAGTTCTTCTTCCACTTTACGAATGACTTCTTTAATCTGAGCGTTATCCTTCAGCTTACTTTTATCCGCCACACGAATATTAACCAGAAGCTGTGGGAATTTTCGCATAATTCCCTTCAACTCACTCAGCTTGCGCCCCGACTGGACAACCGTATTCACCAGCTGCAAAGCAGTAAGAATACCATCTCCAGTTGAGATATAATCCAGGAAAATCACATGCCCCGACTGCTCTCCGCCAAGATTATAACCGCCTTTACGCATTTCTTCCATCACGTATCGATCACCTACAGCGGTTTGCAGTGCCTTAAGACCTGCCTTTTCAATCCCCTTGAAAAAGCCAATGTTCGCCATCACCGTTGTCACAATCGTGCCGTGGTTCAGCTTACCTGCGCGGTTAAGCGCATCGCCCAAAATACTAAGAATGAAGTCGCCGTCGACTTCCTCGCCCTTCTCATCGATCGCGATTAGACGATCCGCGTCGCCGTCAAAAGCAAGACCAATGGCTGCGCCATGTTTCACCACTTCTTCGCGCAGCTTCTCAGGATGTGTGGAGCCGCAATGATCATTGATATTGCGGCCGTTCGGCTCTGCTCCGATGGTGATGACTTCCGCTCCCAGCTCGCGGAACACCTTAGGGGCAAGCTCGAAGGCTGAGCCGTTCGCACAGTCAAGCACTACCTTGTATCCGGCGAAAGACTCGGATACCGTCTCCTTCAAGAACGCCAGATACGCGAGCTTCGCTTCGGGATCATCTGAAACCGTGCCAATCTCGCCGCCAACCGGGCGGGGCAATTCATCCACAGCCGCGTCAAGCAGCTGTTCAATTTCAAGCTCCGTCTCATCAAGCAGCTTGAAGCCGTCGCCCCCAAAAAACTTAATTCCATTATCCTCAACAGGATTATGTGAAGCGGAAATCATAACGCCCGCATCCGCTCCGAGCTTTTTAGTCAAATAAGCTACCGCCGGTGTACTGACGACACCGATGCGAATAACTTCAACACCAATCGACAACAAACCAGCTACGAGAGATGCCTCAAGCATTGGACCCGAAATTCGTGTATCTCTCCCGATAACGACCTTCGGATGCTTCGCCTGTCTAGTTAGCACGTAACCGCCGCAGCGGCCAACTTTATAAGCTAACTCTGGTGTCAGTTCGCCATTTGCAACGCCTCGTACACCATCCGTTCCAAAATATTTCCCCATGTCTATATTCTCCTCTTTCTTTTACACTCCTTATGGAGTTGCTGCTTTAGCTGCTTTCTCGCTGATTTCTACTGTTGCCTTGACTTCTTGCGGCATACCAAGCTTCACATAGGTCGGCAAGTTTAATGTCACCTTTAGCTCATGCTTGCCTGGCGGTAAATTACTAACATCGAGGATCGCCTGTACATCCTGCACTTTTATTTGTTCAATGAGCGTAGGAGCACCCTCTACCGTAATGTTCAGCTGAGCTGACTCCGGCTGTGTAACTTTTGTAACATAGTTTTCATTTTGACCAATAATCGTGATAGGTACATTCTCCAAAGCCTTCGTGATGGAAGGAACAATTTCCACGCGCACCGTTACTTTGGCAGGATCCAGTTGAGTTACTTTATTCCTCAAGGGAATGTCCAGTGAATATTCCTTCGTTTCCTTCAAATCCTGTACACTAATCTGCGGACCTTGATAAAATTCTAACCGACCCACAACATCTTGAGTTCCGTAGACCGTTACCTTGTCCGGATTTTGCGTTACCAGAGATATCGCGAATCCTTTCGGCGGCTCTCCGCTAATTTTCAATTGCAGCGGTATGGTCTGGAACGGACTCGTAATTGGAACCTCGACATCAACTACAGACGGATTCATATTTACCGTTACTTCTTTACCATCCTTATCATAAGCCTGCAGTCTCACTTGCTTCGTGACCCCAGACTGGGCCTTATCGACCGATACCTCGCCGCGAACATTCTCGATCTGCTCAAGTTTGCTGGTTTGCGCAGTAATATACACCTTGTTAGGCTTCACGATCGGCTGTCCAGCTTTGAGACCGGCTGCTGGAGTTCCTTTAACATTAATAACGACCGGCACTTCTTTCATTTGCAGCTCTTCGATTATCACGTGGACGGTTCTTGGAACGATTTGAACATCGACATCCGACGGAAAGCCAACCGGCTTTAACGTAAGCTGATGATCCCCTTTGCCCACTTTCGTCAAATCGAGCTCAATCTGATACGAATTACTAGTCGTCACTTTCTTAACCGAAGATTCCTTCCCTTTCAGAATCACCTGTACATTAGAAGGAGCCATCGACGAAATATAATAATGACTTTCATCATACTTCGTCGTAATCGCAACGTTATTAATTGTTTCTTCCCGCTCTCGCAGAGGTGAGTTCCCGGATATATTCGTCTCTTCCATGTGGACAACCACCCACAGCAGAATACCTATAACCAGTGCAACAATCCGTACCACATTCGTATTTCTCAGCCATTTATCCATTCGAACGGCCCCTCCATTTCAAGAAAGGGTTTTTCTCGTTTGCTTTCGCCTTCGGCTTCAGCTCTTCAAACAATTTCGCAATTAGCGATTCTTCCTTAATATCCCGAACAATATGACCATTCATCGTTAGCGAAATTTGTCCCGTTTCTTCCGAAACAATGATACACATACCGTCGGAAACCTCACTCATTCCAATGGCAGCACGATGCCGAGTCCCAAGCTCTTTACTTATGAACGGATTCTCAGACAAAGGTAAATAACAACCAGCAGCCATTAACTGACCTTGTCGAATAATCACAGCGCCATCGTGAAGCGGCGTATTCGGAATGAAAATATTAATTAATAGCTCCGCGCTGATCTTGCTCTCTATCGCAATACCGGATTCCACATAATCGGTTAGGCCGGTCTCTTTCTCGAAAACAATCAAGGCCCCTATCTTTCTTTTCGCCAAATAATTCGCTGCCCGAATCACTTCACTAATCCGCTTATTCACATCCTGATCCTCTTCTGTTGAAGATCGGCTAAACAGTTTACCGCGGCCTAACTGCTCCAACGCGCGACGCAGCTCAGGCTGAAAAATAATGATAACTCCCAGAACCCCGAACGTAAAGGTTTGGTTCATCATCCATTGCAGCGTACTGAGCTTAAACCAAATACTAAACACCCATGTTATGACGACAACAAGGATACCCTTCATGAGTTGAATAGCCCTTGTCCCACGCACCAACAGGATTAGTTTATAAATCACATAGCTAACGATCAGAATATCTACGATATCCTTAGCCGAGATGCTCGTGAGTAAGTCCATTTATTATTCTCCCCCAGGCGACTGAACACAGTGATCTCTATATTAGAATCATAACATAAACCTAGTTATACTTCTATTTTTCTCTCCTCATAAGGACGTCTTCCAAGCCTAATTAGTTCATTTTTCCTATAAAAAACGTCCCCCTCTGGCTGCAAGCCAAATGGAAGACGTTCAAGAACTAATGCGAGAGCATTCCTACGAACTCGCCTAATTTATACCAGATCCAGCCCAATGCTTCATCGACTTGCGTGACTTGCCCAGAGATATGCGCGGTTGACGCCAGATTCAGACTGCCATCAATGACGGTCAAGTTCCCTGTCACATCGCCTTCAACCTTCAGTTTGCCTCGTTGTACAACGAGATCCCCTTTAACGGTGTGGCCCTGTGGAACAGTAACTGTATCGCCCTCAATAACAACGTCCTGTAGGTTACTTCCCTTCACCATCAAATTCGTATCATCATTCCACATGGACATGAAGCTTCCGAACATGACAGTTGCGAAAACAACGGCTACGGAAACAGCAGGATGCTTGCGAATCCAACCCATCCAGGTATTCCGTTTCTTCGTTAATGGCAGTCCGCTCATGATCTGTGCAGTCAACGTTTCAGATGCTCTCACAGGAGGCAGCATTCTAACCATCGCATCTGTTTTCTCCAATTGTTTGAACAAAGCATGACATGCTTGGCAGGATATCAAATGCTCCTTCAAACGCTGAGAATCCGATCCTTGCAAATCACCGTCGAGATATTCATGTATGAGCGGGAGGGCTTCTTTACAATTCATGATTCAGCCACCCCTTTCTTAGACTTTTGCATGTTGTGGTATACCATACGTTTGGATTTCAAATATGTTTCACATTGGAACAGGATTTGTACTAGCATCTTGTTCCTCCTGCTCTAGCTTCTTTCGCAAGTATTCGCGCCCGCGATGCACGCGCGTTTTGATCGTTGTAACAGGCATATCAAGCACATCGGATATCTCCTGAAGAGACATATCATGAAGATAACGCAGAATAACAACGGATTTATATTTTTCTGGCAAAGTATCAATCGCTCTGCGAATTTGTTCCTGTGTCTCAGACACAATAACTTGCTTCTCAGGTGTGTCTTCCTGACTTGGGAGCATAGCATAATAATCATTGCCTTCTCCGTCCGGCATCTCCGCGTCTAGTGAGTACGTGTTCTTTCGTCGGCGCAGCTTATCGATACACAGATTCGTCCCAATACGAAAAATCCAAGTCGAAAACTTCTGATTCTCATCGTATTTGTGCAGATTGGTATACACACGCAAGAACGTCTCCTGCACCGCATCCTCGGCCTCTTGCTTGTTATTCAGCATACGGTAAGCCAAATGAAAAATCTTATCCTTATAGAGCTCCACAAGCTCTGCAAAAGCATTCCGATCCCCATTCCTGGCCAACTTAGCCAGACGTACTTCTACAAAGTTCAATTCGCTTTCCTCCGGCTTCTCGACAATTCGACTTCCTAAATATACATACGCAGAAATTACGTTTTGTTTTCAGATATAAGGATACCACCCAGAATCAAACCCATCCCTAACCATTGTATCCCATTTACAGGCTCGCCAATAATTAAATATGCAGCAACTATCGCGACGGGGAGTTCCACAGATCCAAGCATTGCTGCAAGCGTACTACCAATACGCGGAATACCTATGTTAAAAGTCACTGTCGGTATGACCTGACCTAGAAGGCCGAGAAGAAGTCCCCATAGCAGCAGCGCTCCTCCATTCTCATGCACAAAAACCGTTGGAGGATACAGGATATACATCACAGGCATCGCCGCGGTAAGCATGATAGCAGAATTCATAAGAGGAGGCAGCGTACTAACAACTTGTCCCGTAAAAAAGAGGAATATACTGTACGTCAAAGCCGACATCAAGCCATAACCAATTCCAAGAAAGCTGAGCTGCTCCCAGTTCGTGTCTATGACATTTACAGCCAGTAAAGTCCCTACCAAGATTAACAGAATCGCGAAGCTTTCTGCCTTTCTTGGAAGTCTCCGTTTCACGATACAATCCATAGCAATCGTCATCCAAGTAAATTGAAATAAAAGAATAATCGATAAGGAAGCATTCAGCTCTTTTAAAGCAATATTGAAAAAGACCGTCGTTAAAGCCAAACCAAAAATGCCGATCAAACCAAGTTTAATCCAAGGACCTTTAAAAGGATTGACCCATGATTTTTTGTGAAAAAGAATCAAAACCCATACAAACAGAGTTCCCATTGTCATTTGTGCCGGTGTAATTTGCCCATCAGAGAATCCTTGATCATAGGCAATCTTGATAAAAGTGGAAAGTAAGCCGTAACTTGAAGCCCCTATTATTACAAGGACCATCGCTAACCATCGCCCCATGCTGCTGCACATCTCCTATCTATGGGCATTAGTGTAAGGACAGGAAAAGTCGAGCAGCCTGCAAACTACATGGCCCCCGACTTTATCATCCTGCATCTTTCTTCTACGCTCTAAGTTTTTTTATCAGCCTGTATTTCTAAGCCCTGCGGCTATTCCGTTAATCGTTAGCAAGACTTCACGAAGCAGGATAGCATCATCCTCGTTGTTCTCCCGTAGTGCACGAAGCTCCGTAAGCAGCTCTACTTGCATATAGCTTAGCGGATCTACATAGGGATTTCGCAGACGGATGGACTCCTGAATAACTGGAACATTATCCAAAATCTCTTGCTGACCTGTAATCTGTAAAATGATGGACGAAGTCAATTCATATTCTTCTCTAATGAGATTGAAGATACGCTCTGCAATCGCTGATTCTTTAACCAAGTTGCCGTACTCCTTAGCAATTTGAAGGTCTGCCTTAGCAAGAGCCATTTGCAAATTATCAATCATCGTTTGGAAAAACGACCATTCCTCATACATTTCTTTTAAAGTTTGTAAGTTCGCTGCGTTCCCCTGATAGAAGCTTTGAAGACCTGACCCCGCCGCGTACCAAGCAGGAAGCAAATATCTGGTTTGCGTCCAGGAGAATACCCACGGAATCGCGCGCAAATCTTCGAATTTATCGCTATTCTTACGCTTGGATGGACGTGAGCCGATATTCAGCTCGCCGATCTCAGGAAGCGGTGTGGATTCTTTAAAGAACGTTAAGAAATCTTCGTCCCGGAAAATAAGATCCTGATACTTCGTCTGTGCCTGCTCCGAAATGCCGCGCATA
Organism: Paenibacillus sp. yr247; assembly: GCF_900103825.1. Taxonomy (GTDB): domain Bacteria; phylum Bacillota; class Bacilli; order Paenibacillales; family NBRC-103111; genus Paenibacillus_E. The sequence continues at coordinate 3,687 of NZ_FNIF01000024.1, read as the reverse complement.
ATATTCTCCCACTTGTCTTCCAGTGGAAGTCTTTGCGGAGAACGCGATAATTTGGACGCTGTAATTAACGCAAATGTCGCCTGCTCTAAGCTGCGGTAAGCAATGCCTTGCAAGGAGTAGCGGGATGATAATACTTCGCCTTGCTCCGTAATTTTAATTCCGCCACCGAGCGTTTCAACCGGCTGAGCCAGAATGCTGCGGTTAAGCGGCATACCGCCGCGTCCAAGTGCTCCGCCACGGCCATGGAAAAACTTTAGCTTCACTCCGAATTGTTTCGCCGCTTCTGTAATATCCTGGAGCGCCATACGAAGCTCCCAGTTCGCTGTGATCACACCGCCGTCTTTATTGCTGTCAGAGTAGCCAAGCATAATCTCATGCAGCTGTGTTACAGGGTCAAGGCTAGCTTTGTAAGCAGGGATCGCTAACAACGTCCTCATAATACCAGGAGCCGCATGCAAGTCATCGATCGTCTCAAACAAAGGTACAGATTGAAGCGTACTAGTCACGCTGCCGTCGCTCTCTTTGCGGTATAAACCGGCCTCTTTTGCAAAAACAACAACCTCCAAGAGATCACTAGCCCCTGTAGTCATACTAATGAGATAGCTATTAATACAGTTGCGCCCGAATTCCTTCTGCGCTTCGCCTACCGTATGATAAACATCTAAGCATTCCTTTGTACCTTCGGAGTAATCCAAATACGAGGATGTGATCGGTCTAGGATCATTCAGTACATCCGTTAAAAGACTGATTTTCTCCTCTTCAGAAAGCTTGCTGTAATCACTCGTTATGCCCATTTTCGCCAAAATCTCAGTCATTGCTAGCTCATGCTCTTTACTGTGTTGTCTGATATCCAGAGCAGCCAAGTGGAAGCCGAACAGTTCAACCTGACGAATAAGCTTTTTAATATATTTGTCAGCTACATAGTCAGCAAAATGTGTTCTCAAGCTAGCTTCGATGATTTTCAAATCACTGATAAACTCTTCTGGACTGTTGTATTTCTGATTTGTAGGGACATTTGGATTGCCTGTGTTATGAACCTTTTCGATCATATATGTCGTCTTGATGCGATAAGGCTCCTTCTCGTTACGCCAAACATCTTGCGTATTCCCAAGAGCTTCACGATCACTTTGAATTGATTCAATTAAAGCGTCGCTAATGTTCACAATGCTTTTACTGAAGCTCATATGCTCAAGTGTTTCTTTGAGAACTTCTTCATACTTTTGCAAGGCCAGCTGACGATGCAAACCTAGCGTTTCCCATGTCACATTGGCTTTAACCGACGGGTTACCATCACGGTCTCCACCAATCCACGAACCGAATTTCAAGAAGGACGGCACATGCCAACTGTCTTGCGGGTAATATTTATTTAAACAGCGCTCAAGCTCATGATAGATCTCTGGAAGTACGTCAAACAATGTTTCGTCAAAATAATACAAACCATTACGAACTTCATCGATAACCGTTGGTTTCCGATCGCGCAGCTCGTCCGTTTGCCATAAGTTTAGAACCTCTCCAAGCAGCTTCTCACGCAATTGCTCACGCTCACGGTAAGTCAGCATCGGATTATCCAGTTTCATCATATCATCGGAAATACGAAGATTAATATCAAGTACTGCTCTGCGCATGGCTTCCGTTGGATGTGCGGTCATCACAAGTTCCAAAGAAACAGCTTTAAGAATTTCTTGAACCTCTTCAAATGGAATATGATTATTCTTTAACTCTTGTACAATACTCTCAATGGAACCTGGCTGCACGGACTCACCTGAGGAACGCTCGTAATCTCTTTTACGTCGAATCCGATGGTTCTGCTCAGCAATATTAACAAGCTGGAAGTAAATAGCGAATGCCCGAATCACTTGATGACGGATCTCCGGATCTAGTGAAGAGATCGTATTTTTGAATTCATCGTATATCTCGATAACATAGTGTGCTCTTAAAGATTTACTCATCTCACGAATTTTCTCGACAACATCAAGCAAGTCTTTACCACCTTGATGTACCAGAACTTCACCTAGTATGTGCCCCAAGAAGCGAACATCCCTGCGCAGCAGGTTATTCGTTGCTTGCTTCTGTAAGCCGATAACATTCTCTAACATAACTCTCCACCTCGTCTATTCACTATGATGCATTAATGCTTCTCTCTATAAAAGCCTTACGTTAGAAAAACTCATTTCAGAATATTTTACCACATTCCGTCTTCTGCATATAGTATCAAAATAAAAAAAGACCCTTTTGGGTCGTGGTAATTAATGTATCGTTTCGTCTTACTGCCTACACGGTTTCTTTCCATCTGTTCACGGACGGTCGAACTTCTGTGGCTTCTCTTCCCTCCCCGTTCAAAAGAAAAAGACCACCCGAAGGTGGTCCTATTTCTTTAAAGCGGGTGATGGGAATCGAACCCACGCTACCAGCTTGGAAGGCTGAAGTTCTACCATTGAACTACACCCGCGTGATATCGGGACGACACGATTTGAACATGCGACCCCCTGCTCCCAAAGCAGGTGCTCTACCAAGCTGAGCTACGTCCCGATATGTTGATAACTTATAAAAAATGGCGCGCCCTGAGAGATTCGAACTCCCGACCTTTTGATTCGTAGTCAAATACTCTATCCAGCTGAGCTAAGGGCGCTTAGATAAATGCGAAGCATTTATAGCTTCGTAAGCCTAAACTTAAATGGAGCGGAAGACGGGGATCGAACCCGCGACCCTCGCCTTGGCAAGGCGATGCTCTACCGCTGAGCCACTTCCGCATAGGGATCCCCAAGAAATTATATGATTTTCTAATGAAGATCATTTCTTGGGAATATGATGCGCGTAGAGGGACTTGAACCCCCACGGTCACCCGCTAGATCCTAAGTCTAGTGCGTCTGCCAATTCCGCCATACGCGCATGCTGTAAATAAGGCAAATGGTGAGTCATGTAGGATTCGAACCTACGACACCCTGATTAAAAGTCAGGTGCTCTACCAACTGAGCTAATGACTCAAGAGAAGAACTGGGGATCAAGGATTCGAACCTTGGCATGACGGAGTCAAAGTCCGTTGCCTTACCGCTTGGCTAATCCCCAATAAGAACATGCCGTCGAGAGGACTTGAACCCCCAACCTACTGATTACAAGTCAGTTGCTCTACCAGTTGAGCTACAACGGCATATGAATTTAATGGTGGAGGCTGACGGGATCGAACCGCCGACCCTCTGCTTGTAAGGCAGATGCTCTCCCAGCTGAGCTAAGCCTCCATGGGATGATGAATTGGAGTCCACGCAAAGTGTTCGGATTAAGCTTCGTCAGCTTTACGTCACTTTGTGGGAATTATTGGTGACCCGTAGGGGACTCGAACCCCTGTTACCTCCGTGAAAGGGAGGTGTCTTAACCACTTGACCAACGGGCCTTAAAAATTACTGGAGCTTCCAACCGGAATCGAACCGGTGACCTCATCCTTACCATGGATGCACTCTACCGACTGAGCTATGGAAGCAATGGCTCCCCGAACAGGACTCGAACCTGTGACAACTCGATTAACAGTCGAGTGCTCTACCAACTGAGCTATCAGGGAAAACTGCTTGGCAACGTTCTACTCTCCCAGAACCCTGCGGTTCAAGTACCATCGACGCTGGAGGGCTTAACGGTCGTGTTCGAGATGGGAACGCGTGGGTCCCCTCCGCCATCATCACCAAACAGTCAAAGCGT
>NZ_FNIF01000010.1 GCF_900103825.1 Paenibacillus sp. yr247 | reverse complement strand
AGCAACGTTTCAAGAAAGTGATGACTTTAGAGAAAAGTCGAAGCAACGTTACAAGATAGAAGCGAAAAATAGTGAATTAAAACATAGGCACGGGTTGGATGTAGCGGCATCCTCGGGTCTAATCGGCATGGAGATACAAGCAGCCATTGCAATATTTGCAGTAAATTTGAAGCGAATATTGAAATTGAATGATTAAAATCCAACAAATAAAGATGTAAGAGATAAGAAAAAGACGGCTCAAGCCCATTGAAAAATGGAAATGAGTCGTCTTTTTGTGTAGAGAATTTAGGGATCCTGAAAAACAGTGAGTTCTTCAGTGGCCTCGCCATCTCCGCAGTGGCTTTCTCTTATGCGCTGGTCCCGATTATGAGCAAGGAGAGCCGCCAGAAGGCTGATATCGAAAAGAAATTAAAAAATGAACTTCATGTTTGATCCATACTTAGAAAGGAGGAGATTGCATGCTGGAGGCAATTCATAATATTTTGAAAAATTATAGTCTAGTTACTGCTTTTACCGTAGTTGGGGTTGTGATGTACTTTTCATACTTGCTTTCAGGGAAGTTGACCAAGGGGAGAGTGCATGGTTCAGCGATAGCCATCATTATCGGACTTATTCTTGCTTATTACGGCGGTACAATTACAGGTGGACAAAAGGGGCTTGCCGATATCCCTATGTTTGCTGGGATCGGCTTGCTTGGCGGCGGCATGCTTCGAGATTTTGCGATCGTTTCCACCGTCTTCGGTGCGAGTTTAGATGAAGTGAAGCAAGCGGGAGTACGCGGATTTCTGGGATTAATAATTGGGATCTTGTTTCAATTCGCCTCTGGAGTTTTCGTTGCGTTAGCATTCGGGTACACGGATCCCGTTGCCCTCACAACTATTGGAGCGGGGGCAGTAACGTACATTGTGGGACCTGTGACAGGAGCAGCGATCGGTGCCAATTCCAGTATCATTGCTTTAAGTATTGCGACAGGCGTCATTAAATCCATTTTAGTTATGTCTACAACGCCGTTTATCGCGAAGTATATCGGACTAGATAATCCTCGCACAGCGCTGGTGTATGGAGGAACAATGGGTACTGCTAGCGGTGTTGCAGCCGGCTTAGCAGCAACAGATCCTAAGCTGGTGCCTTATGGTGCGATCACATCCACCTTTCACACAGGAATTGGCTGCTTGTTGTGCCCGTCCATATTATTCCTGATAACTAGGGCCCTTCTGGGCTGACGACTGCCAATTGGTTTAAAGGAACTCCCATGCTGTCATATCGCTGAGCATTGTTGTATATTTATGCAATAATTGATTTTAAATATGGGAATTTTTTCTAACAAATTCTGCAACAGATAGCGGCTTTCGACTTACAAACAGCAAATTCTAATTAATTCTGGAATATCACATTTATATTGTGTGAAATGCCTTAATTCGTTAGCATTGTTGCAGAATTCGTTAGACGATTTATTTCAAAAATCGTAAGAAAATAATTTAAATGCAAGATGATGTACAAAAAATAATGGGGTAGGCAATCATCACAATTGCCTACCCCATTTTATTTTGAGGAAGAGACGAGGCAAAACAGCTGTAATCTGGGACTTTATTTCGCATCGGACCAATTAAATATTTTGGTCAAAAACTTCTTTATTTTAACCTTTAAGGAAGGGTCCTTTGGCTCTTGTCCATCCCACCACAAAATCCGAAGACCCTTTTAAACAAAAATATGTTAAAACCAGTTGCAGGAATCCAGAGCCAACCAAAGTGAGACAATTGGGCAGTATATTCACTTTTGTTCACACAAGGCGATGATATCGGAAATCATATTTAGAAAACTCTCCTCGGTCGACACTGCAATTTCAGTCTGAAGAAACCCCAATATGTTCAGCGAAATAAAGCCATGGATCGCGCTTCTAAGGAAGCGGCTTTTATGAATCAGAGCGGCTCGATCGAGCTCAAAGCTCTCCAGGATTTGCATCAGTATCGCTGCGTGTTTGGAGGATTCCTCATATAACGACTTGTTGCCTTGTTTGGGGATGGAGGTCAACAGCTCGTACGATCCGCGATACTTCATGGCCAAATTACGGTAGGCGGTTGCATAAATGGAAACGGCTGCTCCTCTGGATTTTCCGATCAGGGAGCGGCCGACTTCCTCATTCAAGAGCCGGAATAGCCAGGCTGCCATATCGGTGCGCAATTCCTCCAAATTGGGATAATGGTTATATAAGGATGGGTACTTAATTCCCAATTTCTCGGCAAGCCTCGGGAACGTCAGCTCTCTGACGCCAATGTCATTGGCAAATTCCAAAGCGGCGGCTATGATCTTATCTTTGGTTAAGTTTCTTTTTTGGACCATGGTGCACCTCGCTCAAGTTACTATAAATAATTTATCACTATATAAAATAGTTTACAAATCGACTGGAGGGGTGTATCATAAGAAATGGCTAAACTATAATAAATAGTTTGTTTCTATATATTTAGTGGAAAGGAGGGAGGATATGGCCTTCTTAAAGAATGGATCATTTGCGAAAAGAGGGGCGAAAAGCGGCTTTAACCGCAAATTGATTGCTCCCATGGTTCTCGGATCGATTTTAAATCCGATTAATTCCTCCATCATTTCGATCGCATTGATTCCAATCGGCACGGCTTTTCATGCCCTGCCCTCCCAAACGGCGTGGCTGGTTTCTGCTCTTTACTTGGCAACCGCTATCGGTCAACCCGTGGTGGGGAAGTTGATCGACCTTTATGGTCCGAAATTGCTATTTTTAATCGCCACTTCTTTGGTAGGGCTCTCCGGTTTGCTCGCCATGTTCGCCCCAAATCTTTGGTGGCTGGTCGGAGCGCGGGTACTTTTGGGATTCGGAACATGCGCCGGCTATCCCGCGTCCATGTATCTGATTCGCAGCGAAGCCGATCGAACGGGTGAAAAAAGCCCGGCCGGGATTTTGACTATTCTTACAGTTTCCAATCAGACCATCCTCTTGATCGGCCCGGCGCTGGGCGGACTGCTGATCGAATGGGGGGGATGGCAAAGTGCTTTCTTGGTTAATGTCCCACTGTCTGTTGCCTGTATTCTTCTCGGGTATTTTCGCTTCCCCAAAAACTTGCGGCAGGATCAAGGCAACCATGCGCAGGCCGTCGATTTTACCGGGATAATTTTATTTGCGGTTATGTTGCAGTCAGTCTTACTTTTCTTGATGAATCCTCATCTCCATACCCTTTATTACATGGGGATTGCCGTCGTTTTTGGAGTGCTATTCGGGTTGAGGGAGATGAGGGCCGCACAACCGTTTATCGATGTGCGCGTATTAGGCGGCAATGCCCCTTTATTGAAGACTTATGCCCGGAACTTGTTAACATCGGTAGTTACGTACTGTTTTATATATGGATTTACCCAATGGTTGGAAGAGAGCCGAAGCTTGTCCCCTTCCAGCGCAGGTCTCCTGCTCTTGCCGATGTTTGTGACGGCGCTCGCCGTTTCAAGCACATTGGGAAAAAATCCGGCAATCCGGTCTAAGCTGGTGGTAGGCGGTTCGGTTCTGCTCGCGACATCCGTGCTGCTATTTGCGGTTCGGGACAACAGTCCGATTTATCTGCTTGTCGGAATCGCGCTCCTTATGGGAATTCCCCAGGGGCTGCTCAACTTGGCGAATCAGAATGCCGTCTATTTCCAAGCGCAGCCGGAACAAATTGGGGCCACTTCTGGATTATTCCGAACCTCCATGTACATTGGGGCAATACTGGCTTCCGCGGCAAACGGCTTGTTTTTAAAATCAGGCGCAACGACTGCGGGCGTTCATCATTTAGCTTTGTTTTGTACCGCCATAGGGGCGCTTCTTGTCGGATTGACGTTGTTTGACCGTTCGCTCAAGAAATTCGGCAAGCATGAAACAAGAAAAGTGAGAGAATAAGAAAAAAACGCGAGTGGCGAGGAGCAGAGCATTCAGCGGTTTAATTCAAGGTGTTTAAGAAACTAAACATAAAAAAGTTGGACTTATACAAATTAATCAGATAGGAGAGAATAACATGACAAACGTAAAAACAGCAGGAACCGAAGTATTAGATGCGGAGAAAACAGCACTGGTCGTGATCGACCTGCAAAATGGGATTGTAGGCTTGGGAGGTCAGCTTGCCCCGAATTCGGCCCAGCAGGTGGTCGGACAGGCAAGCAGACTGGTTGAAGCTTTCACGAACAAAGGGGCTTTTGTCGTGCTTGTCAGAGTCTCCACTTTAGACGGCAAAGATTGGTTACATCCGAAAACGGATGCCGCACCGCATGCCATGCAATGGCCGGAAGGATGGGACAATCTGATACCTGAATTGGAGGGCTTCCTAAATGCCCATGTGGTGACGAAACGTCAGTGGGGAGCTTTCTTCGGTACGGATTTGGATCTTCAGCTGCGCCGCCGTGGTATCGACACGATCGTGTTGTGCGGCATTTCCACGTCCATCGGTGTGGACACCACAGCCACAGAAGCGTTTCAACACGGATATCATCAAGTATTCGTAGAAGATGCCATGACAGCCACGGCGAAAGAAGAACATGAATATGTAGTGAAAACCAAGTTCCCTCGTATGGGCAAGATTCGAACAACGGAAGAAGTGGTTTCGATGCTCAAATAAAACGTACCCACTCCTTTTAACGGAGAACGTTAGTTGAACTTCGCTTGCTATTACGAAAACCGTTGAGTAAAGCGTGGCCACTGAAAAAGACAAGCTTTTCCGTTAGCATTGATTTTCAAGTTTGATGTCGAAGAAAATTAGCGAAAAGACAGTTTTAAGCCTTCTTACAGGCTAAAAACTGTCATTTTGCATCTTAGTAAAAAGCCGACAGGACTTTTTCAGTGGTCTCCGTTTTCTAATCAATTTGGGAATATCACATTTTTTACGAGGCAACAGAAGCGATGCAGGTCATGCTGGACTAAAATGTTCCAGTCTATTATGATCGACCGCTGGGGAGGAGTCATGTAGACGATATGTTTCCACCCTAGGCAGTAAAACCGCCATCTATAAATTAACCACAGCCACCTTGTCGGCCAAAGAGAATGAAGAGGACCCGGATCATATGTTCTATGAAGGCAAGACCGTTCATACCGACCGGGCGTAATGGAGCGAGGCTCGAGCGGCCAATTTCATCCAATTCTTTACCGAACGTTCCCGATATGTTATGATGCGTTAAGGGGTGATGATGGGATGGCTAGAAGCAAAGAATTCGAAGAGAACGAAGTACTGGAAAAAGCCATGAAGCTATTTTGGGAACAAGGCTACGAAAAAACATCCATGAATGATCTTGTCGAGCATATGGGGATCCATAGAAGAAGTTTGTACGACACGTTTACCGATAAACACACCTTGTTCCTCAAAGCGATGAATCGCTTCGGCGACAGATTCAACGGCAGAATGGCAACAGCGATCAAACAAGCTGAGACGGCTTCACAGGCGCTTCGTACTATTTACGAATACAGCATGAACGTCGAAGGCGATACGCCGCCCGGCTGCATGTTCGTGAATTCGGCAGTGGAATTGGCGAATCGGGACGCGGAAGTGGATGCGAGAGCCACCCAAGCTTTTGAGAATACGGAACATTTGCTGAAGGACATCGTTGTCTGGGGGCAGCAGAATGGCGAGTTCACGAAAAATGTCGAAGCGGATGATCTGGCTGAATTATTGCACAATACGTTAGTCGGATTGCGGGTCATGGCGCGGACCTCGGCTGCCAAAGAAAAGCTTCAGCGCATTGCCAACCTATCGATAAGCCTCTTGCAAGATTAACATTTTTTTTTAAAGTTATTAGAACGATCATTCTCAAAAAAAATTTTCGCGTATCTTGTGCAATTTCTATACATGATTAGTTTTGTCGATTTCCGAAAATACAATTTCCGAAAGAAGCGCCATTAAGGCTCTTCCTATATTTACTGGGGGATGTCGCTTCTCATCATCATTGCGATTGCGTTCGCAAGCTGTATCTGCTGCGCATCAAGCAATCGAAGTGGTAATGGGTTGGTAGATGGGAATCTAGGGGATACTTGCATTATACCGACTGCGCGCTCTGGTATGGAGCTTAGTCAACCTTGTTCCCCCTAATTAGATGCTACAGCAGCTTTTAGTAATGAGGCTATGTATGCAAAAACCAATAAAAGGAGCAAATACAAATGAATATTTCTAAACAAATCGCATTTATCACCGGTGCAAACCGAGGTCTTGGCCGCCATCTAGCGCTTGAACTTCTTTCCAGAGGGGCTAAAGTTTATGCCGGCGCAAGAAATCCGGAATCCGTCGACATTCCCGGTGCGATACCTGTAAAGCTTGATATTACCAACCCACAAGAGGTGGCTGCAGCTGCCGAGACCGCTAAAGACGTTACGCTACTGATCAACAATGCTGGTGTGTCTACAGGCGCTTCTTTGCTTGATGGTGATCTCGATCAAATAAAATTGGAGTTTGATACGCATGTCTTTGGGACATTATCCATGATTCGTGATTTCGCGCCTATCATTGCGAAAAATGGGGGAGGTTCGATACTGAATATTCTTTCCGTATTATCGTGGGTTAGTGTAGGAGGTTACGGAGCTTATACGGCTGCAAAGGCAGCTGAGTGGGGACTGACGAACGTGCTGCGCTTAAATCTTCATCCTCAAAATGTTAGAGTCGCCGGCTTACATGTGGGCCCTATGGATACAGACATGGGGTCAGGCTTTAAAGTTCCTAAGTCCAACCCCGCAGATATTGCAAAAATTGCCATTGATGGGTTAGCGTCGGACAGCCTTGAAATTATCGCCGATGACAGGAGCCGCAAGATTCAAAAAGATCTCGCCGGCGGAGTATCCGCGTTATATCCTCAGATATCCTAAAACAATAAATAAAATAAAGTGATATGCGGTGAAAAAGCTCCCCTATGACGTCGTGATCTTTGGAAATCGACGTCAACGTGTTCGGTGTACTAGATGTCATCCGAGCGACACTACCAGTCTTTAAACGTCAAGGATCGGGACATTTCGTTAATTTTTCATCCTTCTTCGGAACTTGGTCCATGCCTCCGTACAGCCTATACGCTGCATCCAAGTTTGCAGTTGAAGGCTTCTCCGAAGCGTTCGCGAAAGAGTTCGAAAGCTTCGGGATCAAGACGACGATCGTGGAGCCTTCCGTGTACGCAACAGAGTTTTTTGGCGAATCGATGCAGCATACCGAGAAGAAACAAGAATATGCACCGCTGTATGAAGCATACGAGAAAGGAATGTCGAACATCAAGATCGGCGACCCGGCAAAAGCTGTGCAATTGATCATTTCAGTTATAAAAAGCGACAATTCGCCGCTTCGATTGACGGTTGGTTCTCAAGCTGCATATACGATACGCGAAGCTTATACCAAACGGCTTGAAGAAGTCAACACATGGTTGGAGCGTTCGGCTGAAGCGAACTAATTGAATAACAGGCTGAAACAGCAGCCGTAGTCTAAGACTTTCTTTTTAGGTTCTTTAACCGCCGCTGTTTCTTTATAATGGATCAGTCTAAAAACATTATTTTCATCAGACACCAGCTTAATTAGAAGATAAGCATTTCAACTATGAGATAAGATCACTTACTAGCAGGTAATCTTAAATTAGAAAAAGGAGAACTTTTATGAAAAGTATGCTTTGGGTTATTCTTATGATGTCCTGCGGAGCTACGTTTATTTCCTCATTATTCCCTTTATATGGGGAGCATTATCGGCTGAGCAGTCTGGAAATCACCATTTTGTTTGCCGTTTATGCCGCTATTCTGCTGCCGACCTTGCTTGTCGTGGGAGCCAGAGGGAGCGCCTGGGGATTGAAAAGGGTGCTTCGCTGCAGTATATGGATTTCCATCGCATCGACGTTGCTCTTTCTAGGGAGCTTCAACGTCTGGATGCTTTATGCGGCAAGGATTTTAGAAGGCATCGCATATGGCGCTTTTACGGGTACTGCCAGCGCTTTTTTATTAAATCAAACCTCTCGCGATAAAGTGAGTACGGCAATCAAGTTATCAGGAGTAACAGTAACCATTGGTTTTGGCCTGGGCCCTGCCATTGCAGGTTTAGTCGTGCAATATTTGCATTTTCAGCCGCTTCGTTTGCCATATTGGTTTCTGCTCGTCATGTTATTGAGCTCCTTGGTATTTCTGGAAATATTACCAAAGCACGAAGATTCCCAAGCGCAGAAACAGGCTAAAACTAAGATTTCGCTTGGTGTTCCTGACAACATTCGTTCCCATTTTTGGTCTTTTATCGGACTTCCGATCTTTACCGTTTTCACGTTAAACGGAATTGTGTTTTCTCTTATTCCTTCTTTCGCCAAGAACGTCATTCACACCGCCAATCTCTCTATTTCCGGGTTGTTAATTTTGCTGCTTTTAGGCGGGGGGGCCTTGATGCAATTCTTTCCATGGCCGCGTAATCCCGTTACACGGATGCGTATAGCAATCCTGTTTCTTGCCATTGGATCGTGGGTCGTTGTTATTTCCGGTCAGACAGCGAATTTATTTTTGCTCTGGGCCGGCATATTCATTCAAGCTATCGGCGGCGGGTGGACGTTTCAAGTTACTTTAAGGTTTGCCAGCCAGTTGCCGAAGCCGGAAGAACGTCCGCAAGTAATTTCGGCATTTTATTTATGCGGCTACTCCGGATTCATTGTTCCGGTTGTTGGCGTCGGAGTGCTGACTCAATTTTTTAAGTTGAACTTCTCGTTGATTCTTCTAAATTTGTTTGCTGCGCTAATCGTTATCTATGTGTTGATTTATTCAATCAGATTTAATCGTTATTATTCTAAAGTTACATCACAATAATCACCATCGTAGAATTTTTGCCATTGTTTATGTCAGGTGATTTCTAGTCCTTTACAGTATTTATTGGGAGCGGATGCCAAAAGGAAATGAAGAACTTCAATGGGTTTCCAATACTGCTATTTTTATTTATGGAGATGATTATGTTGGAAAATGTACGGACGATTTTCCTTGCGGACTGCCAATCGTTGGTGCAAATTATCTGAAATGGCTGCAGGGATAATAAGTTTAGCAAAGTAATAAAATCTCCAAACACAAAAACGGGGCGATGAGAACGCCCCGTTTTTGTTGTTACTCGTAAACTTCCATTTCAAATAATGAGTAGCCGTATTGCGTATTGCGCTGCGTACCGGCGACCTTGACGTAACGGGCGTCGACAGGGTTAAAGAGGATGTTGTCGAAACCGCCATCTCCGTTCGTCGTCGAGTAAACCGTCGTCCAATTCATGCCGTCCTTGGACACTTCGATCGTATAGGCCTTTGCGGAGGCGTTCTCCCAGTTCAAAAGGACGCGGCTGATCGAGTAGGATTGACCAAGATCGACGCTGATCCATTGCGGGTCTCTGAACGGTGATTCCCAACGCGTGCTCTTGCTTCCGTCTACTGCCAGTTGACCGTCTTTAAGCGGTTCTTCGGAAGTGGAGGTTTGCTTGTTAAGCGCAAGGTTAATCGTCTTATCAATTGGCTGCACAACAGTGTCGTTGTTGTAGCCGGTTGCCCACACCGTTACTTCGTAAGGCTTAGGTTCCGTGAACAAAGCAGCATTCAAGGTGATTTTTCCTGCAACCACGTTGTATTGGTCAGCTTTGAGGGTCGCGCCGTTCAATACGATCGCGTTGATTGCGTTTCTCCAAGCCGCGTCATCAGCAAACGTGATGTCGATCGGTTTGCCAAGCATGTTATCCTTGGTGTCCGCAGTCAAAGTCGGTCCTGCTAGCGGAGCGTTGTCGCCTGCGTAGACTTCGAACTCCCACAGCGAGAAGCCGTATGGCGATCCCCGCTTGATTCCGTTCATCTTGACGTATCTTGCACTGACTGGAGCGAACGAAATGTCGTCGATATCGCCATTGCCAATGTCGGTGGAATACACTGTGGTCCACGTTTTTCCATCCAACGATACATCAATCGTATAGGCTTTGCCGTAGGCATTTTCCCACGCCAGAACCACTCGGTTAATCGTCTTCGCAGCTCCCAGGTCGACGCTCATCCATTGATTGTCTTCGAATGCAGACTCCCAACGACGATCAAATCGGCCGTCGACCGCATCGGCACTGGAACGGTGGAATTCCGGCGAAGAAGCTGTCGGTTTTTCGAACGCGATGTTTCTCAGGTTCGGGTTAGGATTCGGATTAGGGTTAGGATCCGGATTCGGGTTAGGAATCGGTTGGTTTTTCACCGTGACCGTTTGTTGAACGGACGTTTCTGTATATCCCTTCGCCTGAACCGAGATCCAGTAAACTCTAGCATCCTTAAACAAGGAGGCGTTCAACGTGATTTTTCCGGCAGCTACTGTGTATTGAGCGGCGCTGATCGGTATACCGTCGACTTTGACGGTTTCAATCGCGTTTCTCCATGCCGCATCGTCGTCAAAGGCGATGTCGACCGGTTGATCAACATTGTTATCTGTTGTATCTGCCACGAGCTCTGGTGAGGATGGCAATCCAAACGCATTGCCGTACACTTCAAGCTCCAAGAGGGAGAACCCGTAGGCCGTCGTGCGTTCCGTGCCGTTTACTTTGACGTATCTTGCGCTGACAGGCAAGAATCCGATGTCGTTGATGCCTGCTTTGCCTGTCGTCGTGGCATATACGGTTTTCCAAGTCGCGCCGTCCGACGAGACTTCAACCGTATAGCTCTTTCCTGCTGCGTTTTCCCAGTTCAGAAGAACGCGGCTGATGATGTTTTCCGCTCCGAGATCGACCGTAATAAATTGCGGGTCGCTGAAATCGGACTCCCATCTCGTCGTTTTGTTTCCGTCAACCGCATTTTTGCCTGCTTGTTTCGGATCGGCCGATGTGAACGTCGGCTTAAGCAGGGCAAGGTTGATGTTCGAGTTCGTGACGATCGATTGTTGAATGGAAACATTCGCAAATCCCGTTGATTCAACGGAGATCTCGAAGCTGCCGGCTTCAGGGAATAAGGAGCCATTCAATGTGATAATGCCCGGCGAAACTTGGTATTGCGCGGAGGCTACCGCCGTTCCGTTCACTTTCACGGCCTGGATGCCACTTCTCCAATCCGCGAAATCCTCGAAGCTGATGTCGATCGGCTGGCCAGCGCGGTTCATCGTCGTGTCCGCGATCAGCTCAGGTGCGTCAAGGTTGCTTGCCGGGGTGCCGAATACTTCCATTTCCCACAAGGAATAGCCGTAGTTCGTCGTCCGTTTCGTGCCTTCCACTTTGACATATCTTGCATTCGCGGCCGGGAACGTAATGTCGTCGATGCCTTCATGTCCGCGGGTCGTAGTGTACACAGTTTTCCAATTTTGACCATCTACGGAAACTTGAACCGTGTAGCTCTTACCGGCTGCATTTTCCCAGTTCAAACGGACATGACTGATTTTGTATTCCGATTTCAAGTTGACAGCGACAAATTGCGGATCGCTGAAAGCAGATTCCCAACGCGTGTCCAGCTTGCCGTCAACCGCGTATGAGCCCGGGTTATTCGGTTTGTCGGACGTAAATGTCGGTTTATTCAGTGCCAAATTGACAGTCGAGTTCGTGATGACAATTTGCTGTATGTTCGTATCCGGATAATCCGTTGAACGAACAGCAACCTCATAGCTGCCTTCCACCGGGAACGAGGAGCTGTTCAAGGTGATTTTTCCTGGTTGAACGCTATATTGCGAAGCGTCGATTTTCGTTCCGTTCACCAGAACCGAGTTGATCGCTTCACGCCATTTCAGATGGTCAGCGAAGGTGATCTCGATCGGTTGACCGATCATGTTTTGCGTCGTATCGGCATTCAATTGCGGAGGCGTGTTGCCATCCAAATCCGTAATCTTCGTCGGATCGACTTTCACCAGCGCTTTCGGGCCCACCTTCGCGGAGCCGGTTACTCCGGCCGCATTGTGGAATGTAACCGTAATGGCTTTGTTCGTCGGGTTCCAGACCATTGCCGAGTATGTCGTATCTTTCTTGTACACGGTAGCTCCGGACCAGCCGCTTGTCCAAATATCTTTGGTGCGGGTACCGAGAGTTGCCATGTTGTGCACGAACCAATAGGTGTTGAAGATTTCATTCTTTTGCGTGTTTTCAATCGTAAACTTGCTCAGAACCGATTGTGGATTGCTAAGCGACTCGATTGGCCATACGATATGGTACCAAGCATTCTCAGGGCCTTTGTTATCCTTGACAAGGCCGTTGTACAGATCGGCAGCTTTAGCTGCATCGAAGCCGTAGCTTGTCAAGTATTCGCCGGTCGGCAGCCAGTGGATACCGTAAATATTTACAGGGTCACCGCTGAAGAACGTACCGAAGTTGTACGCGCTGCCGTACACTTGGCCAACGGATTTGTGAGCGAAGCCAGGCAGCCAGTTGTCGTTGTCGTAGTTGAACCAGTATTGCTCGACGGCTTTCAATTCGGTCGTGAAGCCATAGATGGCGATGTCGCGGGAAGCTTTATTGTCGGACATTAGGCTCCACATGTATTCGCCGACCCAACCGAACAGGGACTCGCCGGCAGCTTCTTGGTTGTTACCGTTGTTGTTGTCCCCGTATCCGCCGGCCCATGAATGGCCTTCGTACGGATCGAAGTTGCGCAGGAACGGATATTGCGCATCGGTTTTCGAGGGATTGGCGTAATCGCGAATGAGATGCTCGACCATGCCGCCGTAGTTGTCCTTAAAGTCTTGGTCATAGGTTGCGAGAACGGCGGAAGCGAAGACGTAGTAACCATAGGTGAAATGGTGATCCGTCAGTCCCGTATTGGCGCCGAATTCGCTCGATTTGTAGTACATGGTGCCCCAAGTCGGATCGTAGTACATGAAGTAATCCGGCTCGCCTTTGGTATAGGTGTACCAGTCGGTCAAGATCGTTCGCAACCGGCTAAGGAACTTATTTTTGTAGTCTTGATCCCCAACTTGGTCGGCGATCATCACACCCATGGCCAGTGGATGAAGCACTTTGCCTTGCCAGTACGCGTCTGCGGACATGAAGTTCTTAGCAGTCGATTCGTCCAGGTAGCTGAGTTGCTCAAGTAGTGCGGCGCGGGAATAAGTCGGATCTTCCGGCACAGTAAATTGAGGCATGATTCCTTGGAATCGGTCAACCGTCGTGAACGAGTTTCCTTCATGAAGCTTCAACGTGCCCCGAATGGACGGGTAAGAGAGCTCCGTCAGCGACGAAGACGTTTGCTTCCATTGATGCGGCAGCAAGGCCATCAACGTTGTCGGCTCCATGTCTGTGCGCTTCTGGTCGATCTCGACCTCGAAGCGGGTCGTTACTTCGGAGGTGTTCTCGTCAAAGCTCGGCGTAACGATCGTATTTTTGACGAATGCGTAACCGTGCTTATAGAAGTAGTTCAAGTTGCCTGCGGCAGGCATTGCGGCCAAGGACAGGTAGTTTTGGCCGCTTCCCAGCCGGATTTTGACTTTGTTTCCAACTTTCATGAAGACGGAGCCTTGCGGCGCGAACACGCCGTAGTGGCGAATCACTTTATCCGCTTTCGGAGAGCCGTCAACGTTCGTGACGGTGAATCCGATATGGTCCGCAGTCAAGAAAGAGCCTTCGGCATCGAGTACCGGATTGCTGTTTTCGTCATAAAAGTTGGTGGAAACCGGGAAGGACAATTCAGGTGTCGTCGGGTCGTTGAATTCCGAATACAGGTAAGGCGAGCCTTTAACGAACGTCGTTTTCATTTTCTCAGTGTCGTTGTCGTTAAGCACGACGGTTGCGGACCAGTCACCATAACCGGCAATTTTGTTCTTGATGCGTGAGGGGCTGATGTTGCCAGCGTTCAAGTAAAAATCCGGTCCTCCGTCAGCTGCTTGTGAGTTGCCGGTGTCGTTCACCCAACCCGCGCCGGGGTTCAGGATGCCGAGACCCAGCGTGGTATATTTCGATTTCAGCGGGAGCGTGACGAGGCTGTCGCTCAAGCTTTTGATCAGGACCGACTGCCACCAGTCGTTGGAAGGAATCGGCGCCTTCACGTCGTCCGTCTTGTTGACGGGAGGACGCGGCTGTGGCATGCCGATATCATTAGTTAAATAGCTGCCTTTGCCGACCTGCACCGTCGAAGCGGTCGGTAGCGAAGGGATCGTGTAATCCGGCTTCGGATCTCCGTTCACGTAATCGTATACGCTGAAATTGAATAAGGAGTAGCCGTAACTCGTTGTGCGGCTGATTCCTTTCATCCTTACGTAACGGCCGCTGGCGTAGACCTGTGTATCCATCCATCCGTCTTGGCCGTTCACTTCACGGTAAATCGTTTTCCAATTCACGGCATCGTCGGACACTTGAAGATCGTAGATTCGTCCGGCGGCGTTTTCCCAGTTGAGGCGAATGCGGCCGATGGTGTGCACGCTGCCTAGGTTGACATAAATCCACTCGTCACTCGTGTGCTCCGAAGACCATCTTGTCGTCTGGTTTCCGTCCACCGCATTTTCCGGCAGCATCGCGGGCTTCTCTTTGTCTGCCTTCTCGTATGAGGAAGCAACGACCGGTTTATTCATAGCTACATCTTCTCCGAGTACGACAGGAAGAGGATTGCTTCCGCCCGTGCCGTATACCTCGAATTCATAAAGCGATACCCCGTAACCGCCGCTGCGTTCAAGTGACAGCAGGCGGACGTAGCGGCCTTTGCCCGCCAGTGCGATCGTGTCGACGCCGCCGTCGCCTTTGGTGTCCGTGTAGATGTCTTGCCAGTTCGTTTCGTCGTCGGACACTTGGATCTTGTACGATTTCGAGTAAGCGTTTTCCCAGCGGATGATCGCTTTGTCAATCGTGGCTTCGGAGCCAAGATCCACGTAAATCCATTGCGGGTCCGCGCTGAACGCGCTGCCCCAACGGGAGTCCAGTTTGCCGTCTACCGCTTTGTCCGGCGTCAAGCCACCTTCGACCGACGAAGCGTAAGCGGCTCCCTCGTAAGTCAGCAGGTGAGAAGTTTCGGCCACATTTGCGGCGGCAACTGGAACCGGCATTCCGCTCATGGAACCAAGCAGCACCGAAAGGGCAAGCGCTGACGATGATGTCCGGGCCAATGTCTTGCGTATTCTTCTTGCAAGTGAACTCATTTCTCATATTCCTCCTCTTTTTCACCCAGATGGGGGCTTGCTTGTGGCGTTTCTCGACAACAAAAAACGTTATTCTTCATTTTTTTGGAAAATATATTTCCAGCGTCATTATAATGCTTGTCGAAATCTGATAACAATGAGTGAATATGCCTAGTCATTCTTAGTAATTTAGGTCTGAACGCCTATGTATGGGAATTGGGTTTCAAATAATTCTAGAACATTCAGTCTAAAATGTAAGTGCTTACATTTTTGACCTTGTCGATACAGATCGGAAGGGAAAGGGGGCTTGTACGCTTGCCGTATTACTGTATCTTATAGGCCGAAGGGCCCGATGGTAAATGACAAATGTAATAGGGCACATATACAACTTAATAAAATCTTAATAATTATATGTAGTTAAAAGCAGCCATCGCGGTGCGGAACAGAAGTTAAAGGGAATCGAGGCATTGAATAGTTCAACAAAAATATTTAGGTTAGTGGTATAGTTCTTTTTATAACGTCAGAACAGTCTTACTGACTCTGCTTAACAATAAAAAAAGGGGATCGGCTTATGGAAATTAGGAATATGACACGGCGTCTTTTACTTCCTTTTCAAATGAGTATGAGATATAAGCTTATGATTTTGATGGTGATTATCGCTGTCCTGCCGTTAACCTTAGTCACTATCTTTGCTGCAAAGACCACCAAGCAATCATTAAGTCTGGAGATCATACGTTCTAACGAGTCAAGAATGGACTGGGCTGCCAAATATTTCGATGAAAAATTTAGTCAGTTGCATTCTGTGGCGTATTCCCTTCTCATGGATAATAACTTATTTCCAATTACCAATGGTGAATCTATGAGCACTGGTAACGGTCTGGATGCAGGGAAACTATATATAGATGAGAAGCTCAGATCCCTGTATGTTGCCAACAATAATAATATTGTCTCGATCTCTCTTTATCTGAATGCCAAGCAGCGCATGTATATCGTCGATAAAGATGCCGTTCGATCAACGGATCAATGGGTTACTCTCGTTGGGAATTGGAGTGAAATTGCAAACAACCATCAGACTGTCAATAAAATTGTGAAATCTACACGCAATAATTTCAAATTGGTACGCAGCATGAATCGATTTGAAGATCATGAGATTCTCGGTGGAGTGTTTATAGAAGCGAGATGGAATATGATGGATAATGTCATAAACATGATCCATTCGGAGCCCAATAGTCAAGTGCTTGTTTTGGACGCGCAAGGAAACAACATGTACAATCCTTACCCCGGGCAAACGATGATTGATCAAGAAATGCTGGAAAAGGCGATACATAGTCCAATGGAACCTGGCTTTATCAAATCCAAACAAGGAATTCTATTTTATCAGCCAGTAGTATCGGCCGATTTATGGATCGTGAAATTTATCCCGATCAGCTATGTGAACCAAGGCGCTTCTACAACGCTAAGTTTTAGTTTTTATACAGCTATGGTCTCTGTTCTTCTGGCTATTATCCTTTCTGTTTTAATTGCTTATTTCACGACGAAACCGATTATTCGACTGACGAGGTCGATGAAAGCCGTGGAGCATCAAAATTTCAACGTGGGTGTCGATAAGATACGAAGCGATGAGATCGGTACACTTGAGAGACGGTTTAATTCCATGCTTCAAAAAATGAAAGAGCTGATCCAAATTGAGTATAAAAGTAAAATTGAGAAACGGACCGCACAACTGAAAGCGATGCAGGCACAGATTAATCCTCATTTTCTGTATAATGCGCTGCAATCCATTGGTGGGGTTGCCCTCTCTCGAAATGCGCCTGAAATTTATGAGCATGTCAGAGCCCTTAGCGAGTTATTTCGTTATACGATCAAAATGAAATCAGATATCGTCACAGTGGCCGACGAAATAGAGCATGTTACTAACTATTTGCAAATTCAAAAATTGCGCTTTCAGGACATGATTCATATTCAAATTGACATCGAAGAAGACTGCGGAATTTACCAGCTTCCCAAATTCATACTCCAGCCCATTGTGGAGAATTGCTTCGTCCATGGTTTGGAAGGCCAGATGGAAAAGTGGTTGGTAACCATCAGGGTGGAGAAGATGATGGATGAAATTGAGATTAGTATTGAAGATAACGGTCTAGGCATGGATGAGGTGCGTTTGGAGGAAATTCGGCGACAGTTAAGCCGTTGGGGTGAGGATCAGGTGCTTGGGGAAAGTATGGGAATGAACAACGTGAATTCGCGGATTAAGCTTATTTTCGGTCAAGAATACGGTATGTTTGTCACAAGCTCAAAAGGTGTCGGAACGACTGTCAAAGTTGTTATTCCGGCAATAATCAAAGGAGAGGAGCCTCTATAATGAAAGCTGTCATTATTGATGATGAGTTCTGGGTCCGCAACAGCATTCGGCATTTGGCTGATTGGGAGCGTCTAGGCATCGATCAGATTGAGGAAGCGGAGGATGGGCTTAGCGGCCTAAATATCATAGCGCAGATACACCCTGAAATTGTCATTACGGATATGAAAATGCGAGGCATGGATGGAGCACAGCTTCTGCAAAAAATAAGTGAAGACTATCCGTTTATCCGCAAAATTGTGATTAGCGGATTTGATGATTTCACCTATACGAAACAGGCTATTTTATCCAAAGTGGATGAATACCTGATAAAGCCGATCAATCCGGAAGAGCTGAATCGGGCTTTGGAGAAAGCGGTTCGAGAGCTGGGCGTAACCCGGGGAATCCATGCTGCCAAGCCGCTGGACAAGCAGTTATTGAAGATCATCACCGAGTTGAAGCACATCGTCACCAGAAATTTTCATGAGATGAACACGGAGGCGGTCAAGAAAAGCTTTAAGCAGTTGGAGCAAGCTTTGAGCGATCAAGAGATCTTGCAGCCTGGTCTGAATAATTCGCTTTACAAGCAATTCATGCTGCTTTTGGAGGAGCAATTTGCCCTTTCAGGAAGCGAATTAACGTCTGAAGCTCAAGCGAACGCCAGCCATTTCTATGTTACGGATGATACGCCAGTGTCCGAGTGGATCGATGTCTTGTCTGCCACATACGTCGGGAGCTTGGAAGAATTAATTAACGCAAGGAAAAACAAGACCCGGATCAATATTAACGAAATTCGGAAGTTTCTTGATCTTTCCTATGCAGAGCAAGTGAGTCTTGGAACCATTGCAAGTAAATTTTTTGTCAGCAAGGAGCATCTATCCCGTACCTTTAAACAAGAAGTCGGTGTTACCGTAATGGATTACTTGATTACCAAAAGGATCGAAAAAGCGCACCAGCTTCTTCAGGACTCTTCCGTATCCATCAAGAGCGCCGCAGAAGCAGTAGGCTATTCAGATCTTACTTATTTCCACCGTATATTCAAAAAAATGACAGGAATGACACCTTCTCAGATTAGACAGGATGCTTAGCGAGCTTAAGTCAGTCCAATGATATCAATATTGTCCAGTCAGATATGCATTTTCTGTCCAGTGAATGGCGGCGCTTTCTCAAGTATACTAGGACTCGTAAGCGTTACCATAACAAGGGGAGGCGAAAAAATGAAGAAAGCACTTGCAATGATTGTTACTATGACGATGCTAGGAACCACAGTAGCTTGTTCTTCCGGTCAAGGAACACCAAGCGCCGGAGAAAGCAGCAGCACGTCTAAAAGCGAGGTTGCGCCTAAAAAAGTGGAATTGAAGGTATTTCTTGGCGGCTTGGACCGTTTTCGTGATCAATTCGAGAAGTACTTCGCTGCATTTGCTAAGAAAGAAAAGAAGGAAAAAAATATTGAGGTTACGATCAACACCGAGTATCCAGGCTCCGATAATTCAACACAAATTTTGAAAACTCGTCTGGCAACCGGCGACGTACCGGATATATTCAGCCTTCATGCCGTGAACGATATTCCAGACTACTACAAAGCCGGTTATTTGGAAGATTTAACGAAACAACCGCTTTCTGGTAAGCTCATCGATGGCATCAAGTCACTCGTGACTATCGACAACAAAGTAGTAGCGGTTCCTATGGAAAGCTTAGCATGGGGTTATCTCTACAACAAAAAAATCTTCAAAGATCTAGGTATTAAACCGCCGTCTACTTTGACAGAAATGAAGACAGTTGTTCAAACATTAAATGACAAAAAAATCAAGCCGTTCATGCTCAGCTACAAAGAAAGCTGGATTCCTCAGTTATTCTTGCCTCTAACGATTGGTGGATTAGGCAATTCAAGCCATAAGGATTTTGTTGATAAAATGTACAAAAATCAAGGAAGCTTCGCAGAAGTGAAAGATATGTTCGGTATCATCGATCTTGTTAACAGCAACGGAACAGATCGTGTATTTGAAGTAGGCAACGATGACGGAGCTGCTGATTTTGCTGCCGGCAAAGCTGCTATGTGGGTACAAGGACCATGGGATGCGGACAGCCTTTTGAAAGCTAATGACAAGTTCGAATTTGGGGTTGCTCCTCTTCCTATCAATGATGATTCTACCTCAACACAAATCAACGTTTCCGTGTCAACGTCCTTGGCGATGGCTGCCCAAGGCAAGAATAAAGAAGTTTCGGCAGATCTGCTGAATTTCATTTTGGATGATCAAGCTTCAAACGATCTGTACCAAGGATTGAAATTCAATCCAGTGTCCAAAAACCACTCTTTCAAACCTTATCCTTGGGTTGAGGACGCTTCCGTTTATGTGAACAAAGGACAGGCCTATAAAGATCCTCAGATTCCAGCGGCAGTGAAGGATGAATCAGGCAAAGCGCTTCAAGCCTATTTTAACAAGAAAATGTCCGCAGATGATGTCATCAAGGATCTGGATAAAACCTGGAAAGATGCAAACGCCATAGCAAATAAAAAATAAAGAATAGAAGACATGTTGTGCTCTGCCCTGGCCTTTGAAAGGTTAGGGTAGGGCACAAGATTTTCCTAAGGAGTGAGCCTACGTGCTGAAACGCCTTGCCAAAGACCATACATCATTGATCTTGTTCGTGCTGCCCGCTTTTATCATGTATGTTATATTTCTTGTCATTCCAATGCTCCAAGGCTCTTATTACAGCTTTACGAACTGGGATGGCTTGAATAAACATTACAGCTTCGTTGGGATACAGAATTTCATTGAAGCTATTCGCGATGATACGAATTTTCGATCATCGATTCTATTCACTGCCAAGTATGTTTTGTTTGCTGTCGTTTTTCAGAACGCCATCGCATTGCTGCTTGCGTTATTGATTGAATCTCAAAGCAAAGGAAAAGGATTGCTTCGAACCATCTTTTTCATGCCTAGCATGTTAAGTATTATCATAAGTACATTCATGTGGGTATTCGTATTTACAAAGGTAATGCCGGCTTTGTCCAAGTATGCAGTCTTAAAATTTCTCGATATTTCCTGGCTGGGTGACCCGAACATTTCGTTCTTTACAATCATGCTCGTTTCCATTTGGGGCGGTATAGGAACTTTAATGATTATTTATATGTCTGCCATACAAGGCATTCCAAAGCATCTCAAGGAAGCGGCTATTATTGACGGCGCCAAGCCTCATCATATGCTGCGTTACATTACTTTGCCTTTGATTGCGCATGCGCTAACGATCTGTATCTTTTTAACCTTGAACCACTCGTTTAAAGTGTATGACCTTGTCTATGCTTTAACAGGCGGAGGTCCTGCCCGGGCAACTCAAGTTATCTCTATGAATATTTTGGAAGAGGCTTATCAGCGCAATTTCAGATATGGTTATGCCAGCGCCAAAGCGATTATTCTCTTCCTGATCATACTTGTTATTACGCTTGTTCAAGTGTCCGTAATGAAGAAGCGGGAGGTGGAGGCATGAACAGACGATTGTATGTTGGTCTGTCTCTGGCGGCTTTGGTCATTTTGGCGGTATTCTTTCTATTCCCGATTTACATGGCTATTTTGAATTCCTTTAAGACACAAGGAGAGATGTACAGCTCCGTTCTAGGTTTCCCTGTCAATCTGCACATTGAAAACTATGTGCAGGCCTTTAACAAGGCTAACATGCTGAAGAGCGGTTGGAATACAATTGTTGTAACCGTAACAGGCATTGTTGTCATCGTTTTATGCAGCTCTTTGGCGGGATACAAGCTTTCCCGAACGTCCGGGAAACTGAGCAACGTGATTTTCATGCTTTTCGTATCATCTATGCTGATTCCTTTTCAGACCATCATGATTACTTTAACCAAGATGGCCAAGTCACTTGGGCTTCAGGGTTCGCCATTTGGTTTGGGTATTGTTTGTGCCGGATTGGGCGTCAGCATGGCAGTGTTTCTTTACCACGGTTTTGTGAAAGGCATTCCGCGAGAATTAGATGAATCCGCGAAAATGGACGGATGCAGCGAGATTAAAACCTTTTTCATGATCATTTTACCGTTGCTGCTTCCGATTACATTTACGATTGGTATTTTGAATCTGCTGTGGCTGTGGAACGATTTCCTACTGCCAGTACTGATGCTTACCGATTTTCGCCAATATACGTTAGTCTTGACAATCAATATGTTCTTCGGCAAGTACAGTCGCGAATGGTCGTTGATTCTGGCTGCACTGATTTTGTCATCGATTCCGATTGTCGTGATTTTCGCCATCTTCCAACGTTGGATTATCCAAGGGATTACGGATGGAGCCGTAAAAGGCTAACAGCATTACACGAGGCAGCGGCTACCTATATTTTACATTTACAGGAAAAGAGGAGGCTCAAGCAACGTTTGTCATTCAGAACAAAAGCATTTCTGTTTCATCGGGATATATCAGGGATGAAGATTTTCAGCTTTTTTGCGGACAGTCGAACATGGATTCGGCTGCTGGTCAAAGTACCCGGGATGTTATCAACTTTCATGACAGGTAGAGGTATTTCTGATTTTTATCTTGACGAAAAAAATAACAAAATATTATACTAAATTAAATTAGTAGGGGGGTGGTGATTTGCATACATATTTTGTCCATCGTATTCCAAGCTTTTTTTAGGAATTGGGTTTCTGGTATTTGGTCTTACTAAGTTTGGTGTAATCCATACGTTTTGTTGGTTTCTTCCACTTGCAAAACGGGCATATGAGACTATAATCGTCCGTCTTAGAGATTCAAATTGGTAGGACGCATCAGATTCTGTTCTTCTCACTATGGTCATGAATCCGCTTTGGCAGCATTGACGGGAGAATACTTGATGACCATGTACTTTAATCGCAAGCATGTTTCTTTTACTTGCATAAACGGGCATATGAGACTATAATCGTCAGGCTTAGAGATTCAAATGGGTAAGACGCAACAGTTTCTGTTCTTCTCTCCATGTTTATGAATCCGCTTTCATCCGTTACCCAGTGTTCGGCTTCATTTTGAATACTACCAAGAAATATTAGCTTATCTATCACATTTCGGCAGAGGAAGTGACAGGATTGTATTGGCAAAAAGATAAGATATTCAAGATCGCAGTTTCGATATTTGTGGCATTTGGAATAGCTGTCCCGATATACGATGCGAACACGGCGAATGCGAGCGATTCCGCACAAGTAAATTCCAAGCCGAGAAAAAGTCAAATGACCTTAGGCGAGCAGCCTGTAACAAATGGCAAAACCGACGTTAAAAGTCATGCGGACGGCGCCTCGGCCTCGTCAGATTCTCAAGTTCTAAAGCAAGAATACGCCCCGGACCGCGTCATTGTGAAATATAAATCGAATGTTTCTATATCGGCTCTGTCAAGTCCGTATGCTGCAGAGCAAGTTGCGGAATCTCGTCCGTTAACGCAAACCGGCATCCAAATGCTCCATTTGAAAGATGGAACGGATATCAATAAAGTCATTGCTGAATTAAAGAATGACGCAAATGTTGAATATGCGGAGCCTGATTATAAAATCTACCCGGCCAATATTCCCGAGAAATCCGAAGTGAAAATGAACACTGGTCAAGTGTTAGAGCAGTCTGCCAACACACCTAAACCATTTACGCCAAATGACCCGTTCTTCAACGAGCAATGGGGATTAAACAACACAGGCCAAACCCTTCACAATGGGGATGCTCCAGCAGGCACGCCCGACATTGATATCAACGCGCCTGAAGCCTGGGCCATTACCCAAGGCAGCGAGGACCTGATTGTAGCTGTCATCGATAGCGGCGTCCAAACCACGTTGCCAGATTTATATCCAAATATTTGGAGAAATACTCAAACAGATCCGCAAAAAAATAATCAAGATATTAATGGTTGGGACTTCGTCCACAACGATGGCTCGCTATTCGATATCAAAGATAAATTATCCGATTATCATGGAACCTGGCTTGCCAGCATCATAGCAGCTAGATCGAACAATTTTTACGGTATTGCAGGCGTTGCTCCACATGTGAAAATCATGCCGCTTAAGGTTATGACGGACATCGGATATATAGAAGATGTTATTAAAGCTATCGATTATGCGCAAAGCCATGGCGCCAAAATTGCCAATATTGGATGGTTCACGCCTGGCTATAGTCAAGCTTTACGCGATGCCATCGAGCATTCCTCCTTGCTCTTCGTATCGGCCGCCGGCGACCATGATGGTCTGAATACCGATATTATCCCGGTTTATCCTGCCGATTTTAAAAGCCCCAACGTTCTGAGCGTCACGGGTGTAGATAGAGGTGGGAACTTGGCCCCAAATGCCGCATTCGGAAAATCTTCCGTCGAGGTTGCCGCGCCAGGGGACTATGTGATCACGGAATCTCCGAGCAATAAAATTGGTTACAGCGCGGAAATTCATAAGTATGAAGGACCAACCAACAAAGAATACAAGGCGATATTTAACGGGGTAGGCTTTGAAGAAGTCCCTATCAGAGAAGATTTGGGGATGGACCCGAAACAACGCCAAAAAATGTTTGACGCTGCAATGGACTACTTGAATCAGTCTCGAGGTGGCAACGGAACGAAAGTGTTGCTGGTGCAAGACGATAATGTCGGCTACGGCGGAGGCGATATCGGTCCTTTTGCCGCAGATGATACTTTGCAAATCTATAAGGACTTGTTAAATAGTTATAAACTCTCTCATCCTACCTTGTCCTATGATATTAGTAGCACTGCAGATCAAAAGGTAGATGGTCCGGATAATACAGTGCTTAATCAATATGACGTCGTGATTTGGTTTACCGGATATAGAGCGCCTATATCTCCAGATGTGTTTTTAACTAAGAATGATCAGGATAACTTGACTGCGTATTTAAATAATGGCGGACATCTGCTGCTGACGGGTCAAGACGCCATCGATAAGATCAGCGAATCTTCATTTGTATCAGATACTTTACATTTGGTTTTGATGGGGGAAGGCATTAACGGAAACCCGAATGCCTATCCAGTACAGGGCACGATTTATGGAGGATATAAGCCGTTTCAGCTATGGGATTTTTCTCTTTTCGCCGATCTTGTCGCTTCGAATGATCCTTGGATCACCCAGGTCGATATTGAGTGGCCGAATGGTTATTACCGCTACAAAACCGGCACGGATATGGCGGCCGCTTTCGCAACCGGTACGGCGGCGCTTGTGCTCAGCCAGTACCCGGATATGGATGCCGCAGCCGTCAAGAGCAAATTAATGAACAGCGGCAAACCGCTCAGCGCCTTGAACGGCACGACAGTGAGCGGAAGAATGATTGATGCCTTTAGAGCGGTTTGGGATAAAGACATTCCCGGCACCCCGCTTCAAGATGCGACGGTTACCGATAAGCTGGATGCAGCAACCAACCCGGATAAAGTCTATGCGCTCGATTTGAATGCCGGGGAACAAATCAGCCTCTCCCTAACTGCCGATGCAGGTACGGATTTCGATCTTGAATTATACGACTCGTCTGCGACAACCGTTGCCAGCAAAGCAGGAATTGTCGCTTCATCCGAACATCCGGGGACTTCTAATGAAACCATTACGTACGTAGTGCCTAAAGCCGGAACGTATTATGTCGACGTCTATGCCTATGCCGGTTCCGGTACATTTACGCTCAGCAAGCTTTCTCGCAATCTATTGGGAACATTCGAAGACAAAGATAAATCCCTTCAGTACACCGGCCCTTGGACATCCGCGGCCAGCCCTTCCTATTCGGGCGGAACGTCCATGCAGCTGGACGCGGTAGGCAGAGTGGAGTTAGGTTTCAAAGGAAACACCATTGAATGGATCGGCTCAAAAGGCGTAAATTACGGCATTGCTGACGTTTATATTGACGATATCAAAGTAGCATCTCCTTCGCTCTATAGCGAAACGCCATTGACGCAGCAATCGCTGTTTAAACAATCATTAGGCAGCAACGGCCGTCATACCATCAAAATTCAATGGACCGGACAGCATGATAAGTCTTCGAAAAAATCAGATGACGCTACGATCGACATCGATAAGTTGATCGTCTCGAATTTGATTGCCTCGTTTGACGATTCGGTTTCCTATCAGGGCATTTGGGGCTCCGGCTATAGTCAGAAATTTACCGGCGGCATGCAGAAATTTTCGGTCGAACAAAATAGTTCTGTGGAGTTTTCCTTCACAGGGACTCGAGTCGCTTTGCTGGCCAATACCGGTCCGGGCTACGGTAAAGCACAAATTTATATAGATGACAAGCTTGTTACGTCTGATCCGGTTGATTGGTATAGTTCCAAAGCGAAGTATCAAGTTCCCGTATTTGTTTCTCCGAGCCTTGCGAGTGGCGATCACAAAATCAAAGTGGTCAGTATCGGACAGAAAAACGCTCGCTCTACCGGAACGGTCATAACGATCGACGCCATCAACGTATTGAACTAATCCGCTTTCCCATCTTGTTTGAAATGAGGGTATCCAAATTGATAACATCGCTCATCAAGAAATCGACAGCTCTTTTAGCCGTTGTTAATTTACTAGGCGGCCTAGTGGGACAGAACGTTTCGGCCTCCGATCAATCTGCTCCATCTGCTCACGTGTTCCCGGCGGATAAGCTGCATGCTTTGGCCCAAGCCGCCTTAAAACAGAGCTCGAATAGCCAGATTTCCACATTCACAACTTCAAACGCTCCATTCATCGCATCTGATATCGACACATCTTCAAGCGATAACATGAATGTCATCATTCAATTGAACGGACTGCCCGCAGCAGTGGGGCAGTATGCGGCTAAGATGGGATACGTTACGATGGCAGCCGAATCAACGGAGCAAACGGCTCAAAGCGAACAAACGGCATTTATTAATGCCGCAAAAGCCGCAGGCATCCCTCTTAAAGTAAACTATCAATACAACACGGTCCTTAACGGAATGGAAGTTACCATTCGCGCCAATCAAATTCCGCAATTGGCCAAAATCGCGGGCGTGAAATCCATTCATCGGAATTTGCTCTATCACCCCGTTGTATCGGCGGAAAGCTTCTCAACGGTAACGAGGAGTACATACTCCTACTCTTTTGATGCGACTCCTCTTAAGCAGCTTGGCGTCGATAAAGCATGGGAGCAAGGACTTACGGGGTTGGGGTTAAAAGTAGGCGTCATTGATACAGGGGTCGACTATATCCATCCCGATTTAAAAGGCGCGTTTCAAGGCGGCTACGACTCCTATTTTAATGATTCCGATCCTTACGAGGATTATCCTTATCAGGATCCTAATATTCCTACGGACAAATACGAAGGCTCCCTTCACGGGACCCACGTTTCCGGGACAATTGCCGGCAGGGCTGTGAACCAAACTAACGACTTCGTCCAGAAAGGCGTCGCCTATGAGGCGGAACTGCATGATTATAAAGTAATGGGTGTGGCGGATCCGGCCGACCCTAACGGACCCAAAGAGGCTACCGGGACCTCTGCGCAAATCATTAACGGCATAGAGCGGGCCGTGAAGGATCATATGGATGTTATCAACTTATCGTTAGGAAACAGCTCGGAGAAGGATCCTAACTCCCCTGATTCTATTGCCATTAACAATGCCGTTCTGGCAGGCGTTATCGCCGTTATTGCGAATGGAAATGAAGGCAGCTCAGGTCCTTACTATTATTCGATGGGCTCTCCGGCATCTGCCCAGCTGGCCATCACCGTAGCCGCATCCACAAGCCCTAGCGTCCAGTATGTCGCATCCGTTAAAAGCTCGTCGGTTGTGGCGGCTACCTATCAGCCACTTAATATTGTTACCTGGGAAACCAATCATACGGATTTCCACAACATGTTCGGATCGGCTCCGGTGGACGCCGTTTATGTCGGTCTAGGTAAGGAGGACGATTATAAATCGGTCGCAGGAGCAACCTATGGCAGAATCGATGGGAAAATCGCATTCATATCTCGCGGTGAAATCTCATTTGAAGAAAAAGTCAAGACCGCCAAGGAGCATGGAGCGATCGGTACCATCATTTTCAACGGAATTAACAAGAAAGACGCGGAAGGCAATTCCGTCCCGGATCTTTCGGAAGATATCCCCGGTCGTAATGGACCTATCGGTTCTATCGCCTCTCTCGGTGACAGCTATAAGTATATTCCGCTCATCGATATGCCCGGAACGACGGGGAGAGCGATTGCGCGCAATCTGACTGCTGGGAAGCCGCTGACATTTACATTCGGTGACATTTTTACGGAAAACCATCTTGCTGGCGATACGATCGCTGAATTCAGTTCCCGCGGGCCGAATTCTGACGGCAATTACGGTGTCAAACCGGACATAAGCGCTCCCGGCGTTAATATTTACTCTACTTTGCCGGCTTATGGAAAAAATCCTGATGGAACGATAGATTATAGCAAAAGTTACGAAAAAGCATATGGCCGACTGAGTGGAACTAGTATGGCTACTCCTCATATTGCAGGTCTCGCGCTGCTTTTGAAGCAGGAGCATAGGGATTGGTCGCCCTTTGATATTCGAGCCGCACTCGCGAATACCGCAGATGAAATAAGAAACCTAGATGGAACTCTGTATGATGTTTATTCGCAGGGGGCTGGACGAGCGAATATTGCCAAGGCCATCAAAACGCCTGCCGTATTGCAATCGCTTGATAAGATTAAGATCTATGATTCGAATTATAATCCGATAACGATGCCTAGCGAAGCAAGCAGTGTCAGCTTTGGAACCATCAATCCGGACGCCGGCACGGCTGTTACAGAACCTCTGCAACTGAAAAACAAATCGAATAGTCCTTTAACCTATACGGCCAAAGTAGTGATACATCCCAAGGTTACATCCGATCCGAATCATCCGATCGCTACTCCGGACGTGAGCAACATGATCATGACGCTAAGCGGGCTGGATACAGGCTCCTCGTCGCAAATTACTGTTGCGGCTAACGACAAGCGGGCATTCTCGCTATCCGCCAAAGCTGCAAAAGGAGCGCAGCACGGCGTCTATGAAGGCGAAGTTCTTTTGGAAAATACGGAACCGGCATATCCGTCGTTGCACCTACCGTTCGTCATTCATGTAGGAGACGATTCGGCGAATAACGATTTTCCCGTCCAGATTAAATCGTTATCGAACAAAACCGTTTACTCGGACACTCCTGTCGATATTAAAGCTAATCTCAAATCCGGGAATATGAATTATATTGAGCTTGATGTATTTGGGGTAGACGAGCAGTTTAAGGGAACAGCAGCTCAAATCTATGACATTGATGATAAGACGCATCAGTATAAACTTATCCCTTCGGGCGAGATTACCTTCCCCGGTTTTGACGGCAGCTATACCATAGGGAGAGAGGTTTTGACCGGAAATAATGTTGTTGATCATCTTCCACCAGGCTTATACAAGATTGGCATCATTGCCGTACATGTTAATGACGCTTTCGAGGTAGATAATCAAGCATACGCTTTTAACTCGGTAATTATTAAAGATGAACCTGCGCCAATCAATAACGACGGTGATACACCTCCGCCGCCGTTATCGCCTTCACCGAGCCCTACGCCCATCTTCGGCGGTGGCGGCTACGGCGGTTTGCCCGGACAGGTAGGGACAGGAACTATCAATAAAGATGTATTGGCGGCTGTCATTCCGCAAGGGCAACCGAAAATGTCAATCGCTTCCCAAACTGCAGTACAAGGCAAGCAGCTTACTGCCACAGTGAAAGATAGCGATATCCAAAAGGCGTTGGAGGCTGCCAAACAAACGCCAACTTCTTTCGTTGTCGGCGTAACCGACAATAATTCCAATGAAGCGCAGCTGAAGCTGTTCGGTTCCCAATCGCAGCTGTTGAAGGATGCGCCTAAGAACAGCTCCATCGTATTTGTATGGAACGATGCTTCAGTCGCGGCCCCAGTCTCGGCATTGGACAGCGTACCGGCAGGTTCCGATGTTGCGTTTAGCATAACGAAGGATGCGGATAGCGCACGCGGATTCTCTGACAAATTTACAGAAGCTTCGATCGTCGGCACGCCTTACGCCTTCGAAGCAAGCAGCACCGTCAATGGCGTATCGACGCCGCTTGCCATAGCATCGAATCAGCCCATCCAACGTTCGTTCGTCTTGGAACAAGGTTCGGGGGCAAAAGCCACCGGTGCCTTGTATAAAGAAGGAGACAAGTTTTACGCGATTCCTGCGAAGTTTACTCAAGCGGATAACGGAGCAACGATCGTAACGATTAGCCGCCCCGGCTTCTCGAGTTATGCCGCAGCATCGCGCCATCTGGTGTTCGCGGATATCGATCAGTCATGGGCTAAGGATCAAATCCAATCGCTGGCGGACAAATTCATTCTGAATGGAACTTCGGATGGCGAGTACTCGCCTAAGCGCAGTGTAACGCGGGCAGAATTTGCTGCCATGCTGGTTCGAGCACTCGGCTTGCAAAGAAAAGCGTCCTCCAATCCGTTCAGTGATGTGACCCAGCAGGATTGGTTTGCTGAAGATGTTGCGACCGCTTATCAAGCAGGCCTGGTAACGGGAACAGGCGATGGTTTCAAACCTAACGCCGAAATCAGCCGGCAAGATTTGACGGTGATGCTGGTAAGGGCCATGAATCTGCTGCACATGCAGAAGTCCGCACCGCTCCATCATCCTTATGCGGATTCCGCCCAATTCAGCTCTTACGCACAAGAAAGCATTCAAGCCGTGACGGATACAGGATTGATGCAAGGCATCGAGAATATGGGTAGCTTCTACTTCAATCCTAAAGATGCAACTACACGTGAAGCAGTTGCAATCG
The DNA here is from genome assembly GCF_900103825.1 of Paenibacillus sp. yr247. Lineage (GTDB taxonomy): Bacteria > Bacillota > Bacilli > Paenibacillales > NBRC-103111 > Paenibacillus_E. Next base: position 142,684 of record NZ_FNIF01000010.1, on the reverse strand, counting down.
TCTTGAATGAATTACTCAAAAAAGCCAAGTTAATTAATTAAAGATTCACTCCTTCCCTCCCCCTTGTACCCGCGGGTTTCCCGTGCAAGGGGGTTTTACTATTGATATGGGAAAAAGCTGAAAATCGGGAATCAATATGTTGCAGAAAAAACCAGAAATACGCTTGGAGTTGCTTAATGTCTGATTCTTCCCTATTGAAAGTACGTGCATATGAGACTATAATGTTTTGGGGTACATCTGGACGAAAATAATGAGTTAATCAAATGATAAGCAAAGAATGAGAAAAATAAGTGAAACGCCATAAAGTTTGAGGGCCAACTCTATTTGACAGGTCACCATCTGGCAGCGTAATGGAGGAGTAGATTTTATGGTCACCAACAATGACATCCCAGGACTCTGTAACTGTGCGCAGTTGAGGCGTGCGGCACGCAATATTACGCGCTTCTACGACGCCTGCTTGTCAGAGTCGGGATTGCGCGTTACGCAGTACTCCATCTTAGGCCATCTCAAGCATCGGGGGCCGAAGACGATGATGGAAATCGCCGAAATGATGACCATGGATCGCGCCACGATCGGACACAATCTTCGGCCGCTGGAGCGTGACGGCCTGATCACTATTCAGGTTAGCGAAGCGGATCGTCGTGCTAGAATCGTATCGATCACCGACGAGGGTCTCAAGCGTGTCAAACAGGGAAGAGCCGGATGGGATCGCGCTCAGGCTGAATTCGAACGACAGTTCGGTGCGCAGAATGCAGCATCCATGCGGCAAATGATGGATGAAGTGGCGAGCATCAGCTTCGAGATCGAATAAGCCGTCGATGGGCATCAATGCGGTGGTTTGCCCTACGATGAGAGTTCCTAGTGAGGAATAGAGATGCGCTATTTTTACGAAGAAGTAGATCGAAGTGCCGAGCCGAGCTGTTTACAGCTCCCTTGACAACAAGGGGCATATGAGTCTAAAACGAAGGCTGTCAAATCCAGAATTAATTAGAATTGTTCCATAATTCCTTAGACGGTTTGTTGCAGAATTCATTAGAAAACCTCATACATGCATAAAAATGCATAAATATAGACAAAATGCCTAATCTGGTACTAATCAGTGCTAGGCATTTTTTAGTTAAACGGAGGACTTTTCATGCATAGTCTCAAAATTGGCTTGCGGAAGTAGCAGCGAATAAAGGGAACCATAATAGGTTCTCTTTTTTGAAAGCCGGCGTCACGAATAGGCCACTCGTTGCCGTTGACTTGCCGCCAGTTCAAATCCCCTACTTCAAAATTAACATCAATTAAACTCTAATGTACAAGACCGACGAGGAGATATTGAAAATGGGCATCAGCATACAGGCTCCTATTTTCTGGATTAGGCATATTCTGTTATCGTCTTTAGTATCTGTACGTACATCAATAGGAATGAGAAGAATTTGTTTAATGACAACCAGCAAGTAGTACCAATATTTAATCAATTTGGCTATCACTACCTGCCATACTATGATTCAGCCTGCGAAACGTTACAACCATATCCATACACTTATCAATATAACGGATATCGTTATCTAAACCCGCATGTATATCATCTACCGCTTATTTATCAACAGTATGCTTATCATCCGCTCTTATGGGAGCAACTATATCCTTATAGACAGTTACCAGCAATAGCATTAGCCGTAGCTGGGGGCTTTTTAGGAATAGCAATTTATGTGTGGGAGAAATATTTTCAGGAAGAAGTTTCCAAGCATGGGGATGCTTTTAAAAAGTGTGCAGAAGCGAATCCATACGATTTTGATGCCATACAATTTTGTTTAAAAAACCCCCCTTTCAACCTTAGTGAGAAAGAGGCATTAAGGGTAAGAAACCGATTCGAATTATTATACAAATTGGAGATGCCCACTCCTATTTCAATCCAGGGAGAGAAATTACTATCCCACTCCAATCTCTTAAACAAGGGGATAATACAATTACTATTGAGGGGTATAATCATCCGCCAAATACTCCCGCCACTTCTTCAAATCCTGCTGGAATTTACGCAATAATCACTATTGAAATCCACTAGGGAACCAGCATCATTGCCATATTGCGTAAGCGTCGAATAGCCCTCATCTTGATTACAAGGTGTGGGTTATTTGACGCTTACGTATATTTTTCTTGTGCTCGTTAGTTTTGAACCTTTGTCTTCTTTGGAGGGGATATTTAATGGAAAACTGTTTGATTTGTAGAGCGGAAAACGATGTTGTTTAGTTAATAGAGATATTGGCTCAAATTGTTTAATTAATCCACTAATGAACTTACCATTAAATGATTTGTACATATCATATAGTAACTACAGAAAAAGGAGGGACTATATATGTCATTTCGTAATCAAGCACAAAAAATGATAGGTAAGTCTGTACAAGTTCAATTGACTAACGGCAGAACATTAACAGGCAAATTAACATCGGTGGGAACAGATTTTATGATTATGCACGTGAGAATTGGTAGGCGAATTCGCAGGATTAATATCCGTTTAGCTGAGATTCTACTCCTCTTCTTATTATTTGGTTTATAATAAAAGCAGCTAGATTTGAATGCGATTTGCCTTCTATTTGCTCAAAAATACTATAAAATTGAGTAGCTTCTTGAATTAGTTGGTAAACTCATTTGACAATTCGGACACTCTCCTAACAAAAGTTCTAATACCTCTTGTATAAAAAAAATTACCCAACCCTTGACTTGAAACGGTCAGGGGTTTTTGTTTCCTTGGGAAAAAATTCTGGAGGTGTAATAAGTTACGAGTCAGGCGACAGTTAAGGATGACACGACATCCCTACCAGAAACTTAGAGGTGAACGGCATTATCACCCGATTTTAAAATATGACGTTTTTTTCTTTAGGTTTAAATTAATGCAGTAATTTCATGTATTGTATGACAGAATTTTCTCCGAACAAGGATTATCAATTTAATAAGTACGGATGATTTCTTATGATAGGTTTAGGCGGGATGATCAAATTCGGATTACTGTACAAAACGAATGGGGAGGTAAGAGATGAGGCCGAAAGTATATATTACTAGGCGTATCCCAGACCAAATTACAGCCATGATTGAAAATCATTGTGATGTTCGAATGTGGCATGAGAAGGATACGACAGTACCTCGTGAAATATTGGAACGAGAGATCACCGATGCCGACGGTTTGTTTTGTTTGCTGACGGAAACTATTGATGCACAACTTATGGAGATGGGCCCTCGATTAAAAGTGATCAGTAACATGGCTGTCGGGTATAACAATATCGACATTGAAGCTGCAAACAATAAAGGTATCTTGGTCACGAATACACCTGGAATTTTAACTGAGACGACGGCAGATCTTACTTTTGCGCTCTTGATGGCAACGGCCCGTCGAATTACGGAAGCTTCCGATTATTTACGTAACGGCAAATGGAGTACTTGGTCACCAATGCTGCTTACAGGCCAAGATGTACATGGTGCGACGTTAGGTATCATCGGAATGGGAAGAATCGGTGAAGCGGTTGCCAAAAGAGCTAAAGGTTTTGATATGAAGATTTTGTACCACAATCGCAGCCGGAGGAGTGGGGTAGAGGAGAATTTTGGCGCGATGTATGTTGATTTGAAGTCTCTGTTAAGGGAATCCGATTTCGTATGTGTGTTAGTACCCTTCTCTAAGGAAACAGTCAATTTGATTGGTAAGGAGGAATTGGCACTGATGAAGCGTACCTCCATCCTCATTAACACATCCCGAGGTGGAATCGTGAACGAAACTGCGCTGAACGATGCACTTGTAGAGGGCACGATATGGGCAGCGGGATTGGATGTATTTTCGCAGGAACCGATTGCTTTAGATCATCCGCTTTTGTCATTGCCAAACGTCGTAGTACTTCCTCATATTGGAAGTGCGAGCGTAAACACAAGACTAGGTATGGCCCAATTAGCTGCACACAATTTATGTAAAGCTTTGCTCGGAGAAATCCCGCCTAATCTTGTAAATAAGTAAGCCCCATAATTTGTTATGCAAATAAATATCGTGTGAGGAGGTATGTAATGGAAGATAAATTAGTTGCGATACAAGTAGGTGCTGTTTCCTTTGTTGATGAGGGTGTGGAAAATGTACTGGACACTTTACAAGAATTGGGCTCAGTTAACACCGTATTTCTAGCAAACTATACGTACACGAGAGATACTGGTGGTCGACAGACACCAGGGTTTCCGATTCCCGATCACGGTACACAGGAATATGATTTGAATTTTATTGGCGGCAACAATGGCATAGCTCACGCGGAGTATTACCGCCGGACCTTCGTTAAACCTGAAGATTTCAGGGCTAAGGAACATGGGGATACCGATATTATGGCAGCAGTCATTCCAGCAGCACACCGAAAAGGAATGAAGGTCTACGCATGGATAGAAGAAAGCTCGGGACGTGGACAGGGCAAATGGATACCGAATTACGTGAATTTTCTGGAGCAAGACTTCAAGGGGAGAAGAGGAAAACGTCCTTGCTTTAACCATCCTGACTATCGAAATTGGCATTTTGGCTTGGTAGAGGATTATATTAAATCCTATGAAATTGATGGTGTTGCATGGTGCTCGGAACGACAAGGTCCACTTGGCAATATGTTTGGAGGACCGTGGGCAACCGGGGAAGTAACTTGCTTTTGCAGTCACTGCAGGAAGCTTGCGGAGGAAAGATCGATAGATGTAGAGCATGCACGTCAGGGGTATACATTACTTCATGATTTATTCTCTCAGGCTAGAGAAAATATACGTCCGAATGACGGGTATTTCGTTTCGTTTTGGAGATTATTGCTTCAATATCCTGAAATATTGGCCTGGGAAGCCTTGTGGCATGAAGGTCAAAAAAAGTTTTTTCGCGAACTGTATGGAATGGTTAAAGCTATAAATCCTGCCATTCAAGTGGGGTGGCACATTTTCCATTTGAACTCGTTTTCCCCTTTTTACCGGGCAACGCAAGATTTGGAGGAAATGAGTCACTACAGTGATTTTATCAAGCTTGTAGCTTATAACAATTGTGCCGGTCCGAGATTCCTCGATTTCATGCAAAACATTCATAATACGATATTTCATGACGCACTCCCGGATGAAAGTTTAGAGCTCATGTACCGTTTTCTTGGGATTGATGAAGGGACGTTGGGGGAGATTCCACAAAAGGGATGGTCAGCCGAGTATGTGCGGAGAGAAACATTAAGAGCGTTGGGTGCAGTAAAAAAAGCAGATAATGAGACCCGTATTTACCCTGGTATCGATGTAGACATTCCTACCGGTGAAGGACTAAAGCAAACTGAACCGGAAGATGTGTACCAAGCGGTTACAGCCGCATTTGAAGCGGGGGCTCATGGCATTGTTTTATCCCGAAAATATTCAGAGATGAAGTTAGTCAACTTGGCGGCATGCGGGAAAGCCATCAAGGATTTAAACGATCGGAATATATAAAAAATCCATATGTGGAGGTGTTAGCCATGCAAGAAAAAATGATTGCCATGCAAGTGGGCGCTGTTTCTTTTGCCGATGAAGGTACGGAGCAGGTATTAGACATTCTTCAAGAGAAAGGGAAGGTCAATACGTTGTTTTTGGCCAATTTTACATATACGCGTGGGACCGGAGGGAGGCCATTTCCTGGCTTTCCACTTGCAGACCATGGAGCGCAGGAATACGACTTAGACTATGTCGGAGGCAATTTTGGTACAGGACACGCTCCATTCTACAGAAATACGTTTATTCAGGCGGAAGACTTTCAATCGAGAGATCATGGCACATGGGATATGATGGCAGAGGTAATTCCTGCAGCTCATCGAAGAGGAATGAAAGTATATTCGTGGATTGAAGAAAGCGCAGGAAAAAAGGGTGCTATTGAACAATCGCGGAGAATTCCTAACTTTGCTCAAGTTTTGGAAATCGATACCCGAGGACGTAAAGCAAAACGACCATGCTTCAACCACCCGGATTATAGAAATTGGCATTTCGGTCTTATTGAGGACTACATAAAATCCTACGATATTGATGGAGTAGCTTGGGGTTCGGAACGTCAGGGACCTCTAGGCAATATGTTGGGTGGACGATGGACGACCGGAGAAATAACATGCTTCTGTGATCACTGTCGGGCAAGAGCGAGAGAAAAAGGCATTCAGGTAGAGCGTGCGAGGCAAGGATATCTTGAATTAGAACAGTTTATTCGTAATACTCGTTCAGATGTGAGACCGATTGATGGATATTTTGTATCCTTCTGGCGTTTGTTGCTTCAATTCCCCGAAATTCTTGCTTGGGAATCGCTCTGGCATGACGGACAGCAGCAGTTTTTTCGAGAAGTTTACGGCATGGTGAAAGCTATACGCCCAGAAGTTCAGGTAGGTTGGCATATTTACCATCTCAATTCGTTTTCTCCTTTTCATCGGGCGACGCAGGATTTAGGGGCTATGAGCCATTACAGCGATTTCATCAAATTGGTCGTATACAATAACTGCGCAGGACCAAGGTACACGAATTTTATTGAAGCCATTCACAATACCATTTTCAAAGATGCAAAGCCGGAAGATGGATTTAAGCTAATTTCCCGTTTTCTTGATATCGACGAAGGCCCATGGGAGGAAATGCATAATCGCAAGTGGTCATCTCAGTATGTACGCAAGGAAACGGAAAGGGCGCTTTCCGCGGTGAAAAGTGCTGGAAATAAAACGCTTATCATCCCAGGTATCGATGTAGATATACCAACTGATAAAGGAGAATCGTTAACCCAACCTGAAGATGTGTACGAAGCGGTCACAGCCGCAATGGAAGCGGGCGGACATGGAGTTATTCTTTCTCGCAAGTACTCGGAAATGAAACTGGCAAACATTGAAGATTGTGGGCAAGCGATAATGGATTATAATACACGCTCACTATAATAAAATAATTAGCGCAACATTGAGTGATTTAAACTAAAGGTACATGGCTTTTAACATGACGTTTTTTTCCTTAGGGTTAAATTAATCCAGGAATTACGGTTTATGTATGACAAAAATTTCTCCGAACAAGGATTATCACTTTAAGATGTACGAAAGATTTTTTAAGATAGGTTTATGCAGGGTACTCAGAGACCTGTACAAAACGTAAAGGAAGTGGACAGTTTGACGAAAATACCAATTATAGACTGTGATGTACATCCATCGCCCAAAAGCATTGATGAAATTCGTTCTTATATGAAGCAACCATGGAAGGATCGGTATTCGGGAGGAGGGCGAGGATTTTATGGTAACCCGCTTCATGGGGCTCGTTTGGATGCCAAACCTCCTAACGGGGGGCCGACCGGATCGGATCCGGAATTTCTTCGTAAGCAGCTGATTGAAGAATTTGGTCATCAGCATGCCATCCTGCTGCCTAGAGCCTTTTGTAATTTGCATCCTGACCCTGATTTTGCAAGCGCTATCGCAGCGGCCTATAATGATTGGTTAGCCGATACGTGGCTGGGTAAAGATAACCCTGACGGCGTTTTCAAGGGGTCTATAACGATTGCCCACCAGGATCCGATAGCTGCAGCTAAAGAAATTGAAAGATGGGCGGGTCATCCGCATTTTGTTCAAGTAATGACTGATTCGGGTGCCCGCGCACCATTTGGTCAGCGGCAGTACTACCCGATTTACGAAGCCTGCAATAAACACGGGCTGCCGCTGGCCATTCATCCGGGTACCGATGGCATGGGAATTAACCATCAACCTACACCAGGTTACCCGACGCATTATATTGAATGGCATACTTGTTTATCGTTAGGTTTTCAGGCACATTTAGTCAGCTTTATTACGGAGGGTGTATTCGAGAAATTCCCTAATTTCAAGGTTGTTTTGACAGAGGGAGGTGTTTCATGGCTTCCAGCTTTAATGTGGAGATTGGATGCCGAGTACAAAGCACTGCGTTACGAGGTGCCTTGGGTAAAACGTAAGCCGAGCGAATATTTAAGGGACCACGTGCGACTTACCTCCCAGCCGCTTGAAAGGCCGGATAATGACCAACATCTACTGCAAGTACTTGAAATGATGGATGCCGAACATATTCTTATGTTTGCAAGCGACTATCCGCATTGGGATTTCGACTCGCCTAAATTGGCTTTTCCTAAGCTTCCGGAGAAGATGAGGAATCGTATATTCTACGAAAATGCCAAAGAATTTTACAATTTGTAACCGATTAGGAGGGGAAACCATCATGCGGCATGAGATTTGTTATGTAAAGGACCTTCCTAAGGGCACCAATAAAATTTTGACACTTGAGGGTCGGTCTGTAGGTGTTTTTAATGTAAATGATGAATTCTATGCTTTGAAGAACAGCTGTCCCCACCAAGGTGCTCCATTATGTGTGGGAACTGTCACTGGCATGACATTGCCGTCAATGCCCGGTGAATACCTGTACGGGAAAGAAGGCGAAATTGTCAGGTGCCCGTGGCATGGTTGGGAATTCGATATTTTGACAGGTAAATCCATATACGATCCTCATAAATGTCTTGTCAAAACGTATGATGTGGCGGTTGAGAAGGTTGAAGAAGATAAAACAGTAGAAACCTACACAGTTAAAGTAGAAGAAGAAAAGGTCATTGTTTACATTTAATTTGGGAGGTTTTTTATGAAAAAAATACTTCGTTCAACGGCATTGTGTACGCTTGGAATCCTAACAGCAACCACTGCCCTATTGGCCGGGTGCGGCAGCCAAGAAGCTTCTCCATCGAATTCAAAGCAAGAAAAACAAAAGCTTTCTATTAAAGTAATGTCATCGCTACAAACCGAACCGCCTGACATGAACAGCGCTTTCTGGACGGGGTTGGAGCAAAAAACGAATGTGCACATGGATATTGATTGGGTGCCCATCAACGATTATATGAATAAAGTTAATATTGTTGTAGCATCAGGAAATATTCCGGACGTTTTAACGGTTACGGAAGTAACTTCGCCCAATGTGGTGGATGCAATTAATAAAGGTACATTTTGGGACTTAACAGAACTTTTAGGAGACTTTAGCAAATATCCGAATTTGAAAAATAATGTTCCGGAAAGCGCCTGGAAATTAATGCGTTATAACGGCAAAATTTACGGAATGCCGCGTACACGGCCACCGATTAATTCCGTGGAACTTATCCGTAAAGATTGGCTAGATAAACTTGGCCTTCCTATGCCAAAGACAATGGATGAACTCCTCGAGACCTTAAAGAAAGTCGTTGAAAGCGATCCCGACGGCAACGGAAAAAAAGACACGATAGGCATGAACTATGATGAGGCATGGATTTCTGCATTCGGCAGCTTGACACCCGAATATACGCCAGAGGGCGGATTATATCCGAAAGAATTGACGAATGCTTATACGAGCATGGTGGAATGGTACAGAAAGGCTTATTCCTACGGCTTAATGTCACAGGAATTCGCCGTTATGAAGGATTCCCAATATTACAGCATGTTCGGCTCCGGTTTGGCCGCCTTTTACAGAAAAAATGCATGGCATCAATACGGTTTGGAACAATCGGCTAAAAAGGTGCAGCCAGGAGCTGTCGTGGATTATGTTCCTTATTTAACCGGTCCTAAGGGGACGACTGCTGTTCTCACGCCCGGCTTCTATGGAGGCTTGTTTATTCCTAAATCCGTGCCTAAAGAAAAAGCAGTGCGAATCCTTGAATATTACAATTTAGTGGCTAGCTCCGAAATTACTGAGTATATCACTTATGGTACCGAAGGCATTCATCATAAAAAAGATAACGGTGCCAGAGTGATGACAGACCAAGGTAAAAAAGAGATTAACAATACGACAATCGAACCATTTGTCCTTAAATTAGATCCATGGTCTAAAACGGATAGTCCTTTAGCGCCGAATGAAATTAATTTGAAAAATAGGGAAAAAGTTAAACCGGTTGCTGAGATTGCTAAAATTGATCCTTACACCGTCATTAATTCACCATCTTGGGTAACGCAATGGCCGAAATACCAAGGTGAGTTTGCCTCTATGAGAACACAAGCGATTATTGGGAAAATTTCGATGGAACAGTACAAAAGTTACGTTGAGCAGTTAAAAGCGAAGAAAGAGTTTGCCCAATCCTATAAAGAATTTGGCGACAATTATAAATCATTGTTCGGGAAGTAGTCCTTGAAATGAGCCGGGCTAGAAGATAGTCCGGTTCCTCATAATAAGTATGGAAGTAAAGGAGTGCCTACCATGGAGCAAACCCATCAGGTCATAGTCTCTGAAATGTTAATGAGTAGATCTAAATCAACAACATGGAAAAAAATGCTTCAATACCGCTATATGTATGTGCTTGTACTGCCTGGACTGTTTTATTTTCTAATTTTTAAAATTGTGCCGTTCTGGGGACTTGCGGCAGCTTTCCAGGATTATTCCCCGCTATTAGGTATATTTCACAGCAAATGGGTAGGGTTTAAACATTTTACGGATTTATTCCAATATGAACATTTTTACATCCTATTCCGCAATACATTGTTGATCAATATCTTCAGTCTAGTTTTTTTATTCCCTCTGCCCATTTTGTTAGCGGTTATGCTGAATGAGGTGAGGCATGAGGTATTTAAAAGAATCAATCAGTCTATCGTGTATATGCCTCATTTTTTGTCTTGGGTTATCATCGCGAGCTTGACGTTCTTCTTACTGTCAACGGATATTGGATTAGTGAACAAGGCGATCCGAGGAGCGGGAAATGAAGCAATTGCGTTTATGCAAGAGCCTAAATATTTTTGGGGGCTATTGACCATACAAAATATGTGGAAAGACACCGGATGGGGAACAATTATTTTTTTGGCTGCGATTGCGGGCGTTGATCCCTCAAGGTATGAAGCGGCTGTGATGGATGGAGCCAGCAGAATGAAACAGATTTGGCATATTACCCTTCCCGCTATACGGCCTACCATTTTAATTCTGTTGATTCTAAAATTGGGCCATCTGGCCGATGTTAGTTTCGAACAGATTTTGCTGATGATCAATCCGTTGGTGCTATCGGTGGGGGATGTCTTCGATACTTATTCCTATCAACAAGGGATACTAAGCGGACAGACGAGTGTCGGTGTAGCAGTCGGCATGTTTAAAGGTATTGTCGGGCTAATCCTGGTAGTAATCTCAAATTACATTGTGAAAAAATTAGGACATGAGGGAATATATTAGAAGCAGGAGGTGCGTCTGATGAGCTTTGTTCAAACTAAGCGCTTAACTGTATTCGACTATATCAATTATAGCGCACTAACGATAATTTCACTCATTTCCTCTTTTCCGATCTTGTATTTAATTATCGTCTCATTGACTGATAAGGATGTCTATGTACCTTTTCAGTTTAATATTTGGCCGGAACGATGGTCATTAGAAGCGTATACCTATTTATTATCAACCCCAAGCTTTCTGGCAGCCTACAAAAATACAATTTTCATTACGATTGTCGGTACATTTCTAAATCTGCTGTTTACTTTCACGATGGCATATGGGTTGACTGAAAAACAGATGCCGTACCGAAATATCATCATGGGGATGGTTATCCTAACACTGGTCTTTAATCCAGGGATCATTCCGAATTATTTACTCGTAAAAGAACTTGGCTTGCTTAATTCTTTTGGTTCACTCATTTGGCCGGTACTGACTAACGCGTGGAGCTTAATCGTTGTTAAAGGCTTCTTGGATTCCATCCCTACAGAGCTGAAAGAATCTGCAAAAATAGACGGCAGTACGGATGTAGGCATATTTTTCCGTATTATCCTGCCGTTATCGATGCCAGCGGTTGCGGCGTTTACTTTGTTTTTTGCAATTGCACACTGGAATACTTATTTTAATGCCATATTATATTTAACGGATACGAATAAATGGACTTTGCAAGTTTTGGTGAAAACGTTGGTTTTGGATGCAAGTTCCAGTATGACTGGCAATTCAGCTTCATCGGACCAAGTGCTTCCTCAAGAAACAGTACGCATAGCTTCCGTGGTTTTGGCGATGTTGCCTATCTTGCTTGTGTACCCGTTTCTACAGAAACATTTTGCGAAAGGCGTTATGCTAGGTTCAGTTAAAGGATAGGATTATCAAAATGTTTGTTCGGTTTGTCCCTTTCATTTATAATTAAATTAGTTATTTTGAAAGGGGAGGGGTAAATATAGCTGCATGGATTCGATTTCTCAATCAATTTATTCCGCTGAAAAACAATAGAAAATCCTTCCTTTTTAGATTCATCTGGTTTGGTTGTTTGTCTGCATGTTTGCCCGTTTTATTAATTGGTGGTGTTTACTATCATCTATCGATGAAATCCAGCGTCAATGAAGCTGCTCAAATATCTGATTCCTCTTTGGCTCGAGCCAAAGACAGACTTGAGAGAATTTTTAGTTCAGTTGAGCGTTCATCTCTCCAGCTTGCTACGGATCCATTGATTAAGAATTCTTTTTTTGATGGCGATTCTAACGAAAAAATATTAGCGCATTTGGAAATATCAAAAATGCTTCAGGTCACTAAAGGTTCAAACGATTTTATTGAAGATATTATTTTGTATGATGACGTATCAGAAGACATTCTTAACAATGAGCAAGGTTTTGCTCTCAAAAAGATGTATAAATTACGGTCAGTACTCGATTATTTAATGCAATTCGAACCCAAAGATCAATGTCTGCTTATTAGGCAAGAGAATATGGGAGACTCCCTCGCATGTGTTCGGTTTCTTGTGTCCAACGACATCCAGAAGGCGCGGGGGCTTTTAATAACCAAGTTAAATAATGACCTTATGAGTAAATATTTAGAAGAGCCTATTGTTTACAGTCATAGTCAATCCATGCTCGTATTGGATTCGTCGAATCATGTATTAGTTCACGCAGGTCAATATTTCCAAAACGTTAGTTCCATCCTGAACGAACCTTCCATCACAGATATTATTAAATCGGAGAAAGCCAGTAATCACTTTTTTATGGAAGACGAAACGGGAGTGCGTTATTTCTACAGCTATCGAAAAACGGAATTAGGCCGAACTTACATTTCCAAAATTGCTGAAACCGATATATCAGAGCATAAAAGCTGGATTCGCTGGGTTATTGTAATTACAATTTTATTATTTATTAATATCGGGATCGCTGTAAGCGTTTTCCTTAGTTTGAAAGCCTACCGACCTATTCGGCAATTAATCGATCTAGGTAAAAAATTAAATAAAGAAACACAATTTAAGTCTCGCTCCGATAGTGATATCACTTTTATTCAAGATAGTTGGATTTACTTAAATGAACAGGCACAAAAGATTAATCATTACATGCAAAAATGGGAGCCTACGATTAAGGAAGGATTATATCTTCAATTGTTGGAGCACCGTACTCACGAAAAAGCATTAACCCATATGAATGAGCATGAGGTATCTATTTCGCATGAACATAAAGCATTTGTCGTTTTGATGGTTAATCTGGAAAATATGCATAAGGAAACGCGGTTTGGGCGCACTGACGGCTCAATACTCTCTTTTATTGTGAAGAATGTGATGAGCGAAATTCTGCTTAAGCAGGACCAAATGGAAGGGGAAGTTGTCATTAACCGCATCGGACTTGGTACAGCTGTTATATCTTTTCCCCATGATCTGACGGAAAACGAGATGAAGAGCAAGCTTACCGATTTTTCCTCCGATTTGGTTCATGGGTTCTATACTTATTTGAAATTAAATGTTTGCATTGGTGTAGGAAGAATTGGCCGCTGCCTAGAGGATATACCCGGATCCTATAGAGAAGCTTTGGAGGCGCTGCAATACCGTCTTTACGAGGAGCAAAGCCAGGTTATTTTTATTCAAGATTTGGACTTACTAAAAAAGCAGGCATCCTTTTACTATCCTTTTTACATCGAAGAAATATTGATTGATAACCTTGAAAACCAGCGAATTAAAGACGCAGAGGAAAATCTTAAAGAATATATAATGGCTGTACGTTCATCCCGATCCCACGTCATCATTTCTCAATGCTATAATATGCTGCTCGGTACGATGACCAAGTCACTTATAAGAAAAGGATATTCCCAAATTTTTGATTCCAATTTATTGTTCACTTTACAAGAACGAAAGACTTCAACAGAAGTTAATGATTGGTTCATCCAACAAGTATTTCCTTATTATGAGAAAGCCTTTGAAAAATCGACTAACATGAACTCGTTAGTTCTACAAGTTTGCCAGCACATTAATGAGCATATTCACGAGGATATTTCTCTTATGCAATGCGCGGATCTTGCAGGTATTAGTCAGTCACACCTCAGTAAGTTGTTCAAAAAAGAGATGGGAATACAATTTTTAGATTACGTGTTGGAGCTTAAATTAAAAGAAGCGCAGAATTTGCTTCTGAATACAAAGTTAAGTGTTCTGGAAATTGCCGAGAAAATAGGTTATTCGGAGAGAAGTCTTATTCGTATCTTCCAAAAGTACATCCATATGACCCCAAGTCAATTCAGAACGAAACATCTATCCTAATTAGCGAACTAATCCAGAACGTTGTTCATAATGATGAACAAGAAAGGTGTGCCTATAAATGAAACTAGCCCGATTTACTATTTCCGGCGAAACCGAGATACGCAGCGGAATCGTGGAAGACCATTACATTCGTGAATTTACGGGAGACTTGTTCGCTTCCCTGACTCTTACTGGAAATACTTTCTCTCTGAGTGATGTTCAATTCAAAGCTCCGATTACGCCTAGACACATTATAGGTATCGGCAAAAACTTTGTCGGCGAAGGGGCCCCCAAGCCGGCAATTCCAGATATGCCGATCCTATTTTTCAAGCCCTTGACCACAGTAGTCGGTCCAGAAGACCCCGTTCTGCTTCCCTTGGGAACGGATGAGATCAAATTCGAATCAGAGCTTGCTGTCATTATCGGGAAAGAAGCGAAAAACATTGACCCGGGACAAGTGAACGAAGTGATCTTCGGTTATACGGTAGCCAACGACATCGGCGCCTTCAATTATTTCCATTCGGAAGGACACTGGACAATCGGAAAATCGTTTGATACTTTTTGCCCTCTTGGTCCGGTGATTGTTACCGAATTCAATTATCACTCAGCTCGCATTCAAGCAACAGTGAACGATACAGTCAAGCAGGATGCCATGATGGAACGTATCATTACGCCGATTGACGCGATGATATCCTATATCAGCCGATTCATGACCCTCATGCCAGGAGATGTCATCCTGACGGGAACGCCTGCTGGTGCTGATTTGGTCCGTGATGGGGACGTTGTTGATTGTTTTATTGAAGGGATAGGACACCTGCGGAATCCTATTATTGCTCAAAAATCATAATACATAAAAAAAGAGGGAGACAACTAAATGAACGAATATATAAAAGTAGGTAATCTACAGGTTGCTGCGGTTCTCTATCAGTTTATAAATTCAGAAGCTCTTCCTGACAGCGGTTTGACGCGTGAGCAGTTCTGGTCTGATTTAGATGACTTGATCCACGAGTTAGTACCAAAAAACAGGGCATTATTAGCCAAGAGAGATGAACTTCAAAAGCTGTTAAATGAATGGCATAAGGAAAATAAAGAAAATGTTGAATTCGAGAAGTATAAATCATTTTTGCATGAAATTGGCTATCTGGAGTCGAAAGTAGAAGATTTTCAAATTACTACCCAAGGGGTAGACAATGAAATTGCCTTGCAAGCAGGCCCGCAGTTAGTCGTCCCGGTAAATAACGCCCGTTATGCTCTTAATGCCGCAAATGCCCGCTGGGGAAGCCTTTACGACGTTCTATACGGAACTGATGCTATTGATGATGAAGGAAGCGGTGAACGTACAGCTACTTATAATCCGATTCGTGGCGAGAAAGTCATTGCATACGCTAGGGGGGTCCTGGATAAAGCGGCGCCATTAATGGGAAATTCACATAAAGAAGCTGTGATGTATGCGATCGTAGATGGTCAATTGTCTGTATCACTTAGTAATGGGCAAATTATTGGTCTCAAGGATGCTTCTAAGCTAGTGGGCTATCAGGGACAGGCAGAAGAGCCTTCCGCCATATTAATAACCAATAACGGGCTGCACTTTGAAATCCAAATTGATCGAAGTCATCCGATCGGCAAAACGGATCAGGCAGGCATTAAAGACATCCTTATGGAAGCAGCGCTGACGACCATTATGGATTGTGAAGACTCTGTTGCTGCTGTGGATGCAGAGGATAAGGTACTGGTGTACAGGAACTGGTTAGGATTAATGAAAGGAAACCTATTCGCTAACCTCCTAAAGGGTAACAAATCCGTTATACGAACCTTGAATCCTGATAGAATCTACACATCCCTCGCAGGAGAGGAATTTAGCTTACCTGGGCGTTCACTCTTATTTGTTCGTAACGTTGGACATTTGATGACGATTAATGCTGTATTAGACCGGGACGGTCAGGAGATCCCCGAAGGGATTTTAGATGCTGCTGTGACTAGCCTCATTGCTAAGCACGATCTCTTGAGAAACAGTCCATATCAAAATTCTCGCAAAAGCTCCATATATATTGTGAAGCCAAAAATGCACGGATCCGAAGAAGTGGCTTTTGCTAATGAACTGTTTAATCGTGTTGAAGATATGCTCGGCCTGGAACGCAATACAATTAAAATTGGTGTTATGGATGAGGAACGCCGTACTTCTTTAAACTTGAAAGCTTGTATACGTCAAGTGAAGGATCGAATTGTATTTATTAATACTGGTTTCTTGGATCGAACGGGTGACGAAATGCATACTTCCATGGAAGCAGGACCAATGATTCGTAAGAATAACATGAAGTCATCAAGCTGGTTGCAAGGCTATGAACAATCGAACGTGAACATAGGTTTAGCTTGTGGCTTGCAAGGTCGAGCTCAGATCGGTAAAGGCATGTGGGCCATGCCTGACCTGATGAAGGAAATGTTGAAGCAGAAAGTAGGGCATCTGGAAGCAGGCTGTAATACCGCTTGGGTACCTTCACCCACAGCGGCAACATTGCACTCACTTCATTATCATCAAATTAATGTAAACGAAGTTCAAAACAAATTGAAAGAAACTAGTAGAGATTTTCTAGAGGATATATTGGAAATTCCAGTAGTTAAAGACCCGCAATGGAGCCCTGAGGAAATTCAGCAGGAACTAGATAACAATGCACAAGGTATACTTGGCTATGTGGTTCGTTGGATAGATCAGGGGATTGGGTGCTCCAAAGTGCCGGATATTAACAACGTGGGATTGATGGAAGATCGCGCCACACTGCGCATTTCCAGTCAACACATGGCAAACTGGCTTCACCATGGGATTTGCTCGGAAGACCAGATACTAAAGACCATGAAGCGTTTGGCTAAAGTGGTGGATGAGCAGAATGCCAGTGATCGCGCATACCGCCCTATGGCTGAGGATTTTGATCACTCTGTGGCATTTCAAGCCGCCTGTGAGCTGGTTTTCAAAGGGTATGAACAACCAAACGGTTACACCGAGCCAATTTTGCACCGCAGACGCATGGAATTCAAGGCTAGAGGGAGAGAAATATATTGAAATCCTCATCCAACAGCATTATTTTGCGTATTGAACTGGACCAAAAAGTGACAACCTTCGGTGAAATGGCTAATGTCGTAAGTCTTGCCGGAGGAGATATAGTAGCAATTGATGTGATTCGATCGGATAAACAATCAACAACGAGAGATATTACGGTCAATCTTGGGGAGCAGGCCGTTGGATTGATGACGGATAAAATCAGATTGCTGCCAGGTGTTGTATTGCATCATATATCGGATCCCATTTTCTTAGTTCATCTAGGGGGTAAAATAGAAATCCAACCTAAGATACCTGTGAAAAACAGGGATGATCTATCGAAAGTTTATACACCAGGGGTAGCGAGAGTATGCATGGCGATTCATGAAGAACCACATAAAGCATTTACTCTGACAATAAAACGCAATACCGTTGCTGTTATTTCCGATGGGACGGCTGTTCTCGGTTTGGGAGACATAGGTCCTGAAGCTGCTATGCCTGTGATGGAGGGTAAGGCTATGCTTTTTAAGCAATTGGCTGGTGTTGACGCAGTTCCAATTTGTTTAGATACAAAAGATACGGAAGATATCATACGGACGATTAAGAATATTGCACCAGCCTTTGGTGGAATCAATTTGGAAGATATAAGCTCTCCGCGATGCTTTGAGATCGAATCTCGCCTTAAGGAAGAGTTGGATATTCCTGTGTTCCATGATGACCAACATGGGACAGCTGTTGTTGTATTAGCCGGGATTATTAATGCCTTGCGTTTAACCAAAAAAAGAATGGAGGATATCCGGATCGTCGTAGTTGGCATCGGTGCAGCTGGTGTATCCATCATTAAAATGCTTTTAGGGGCAGGAGCCATTGACATAGTTGCCGTAGATCGTCAAGGCATTTTGACGCGCGGCATTTCATACGACAATTCATTGTGGGATTGGGTAGCGCTGCACACTAACCCGGAAGGCTTGACAGGAAGCCTGTCAGACGCTTTGATAGGTGCGGATGTCTTCATAGGTGTTTCTGGACCGAATGTGTTAAAAGTGGAAGATGTTTGTCGTATGGCCAGCGATCCTATCGTATTTGCTATGGCGAATCCAACCCCTGAGATAGACCCTGAAGTGGCCGGGCCACATGTCAGAGTGATTGCCACCGGACGAAGCGACTTTCCAAACCAAATCAATAATGTACTTTGTTTTCCGGGTATATTTCGTGGAGCCCTTGATTGCAGAGCGAGTGAAATTAACGAGGAGATGAAATTAGCTGCTTCCCGGGCAATCGCATTAACCGTATCAGACGAGGAATTAAATGAACAATATATCATTCCTTCCATTTTTAATGAGAAGGTTGTACAGGAAATTCGGGATCAAGTTATATGGGCCGCCATTCAATCCGGTGTAGCTCGCCGAATACCGCCAGAATTTAAAGTCTCGAAACAATTGTCGCAGATTAGTACAAATTAATTATCGTTAGAAATTGAGGCACTCGGCTTTTGACTATTGGCGGAGTGCCTTTTTTCCATAGAAATGGAGGAGATCATTTGATATATTTCGTAGTTTTTTTACCCATGCTCAGTCCGGAAAAAAGCGTTGAATATCGTCCACAGCATCTCGAATATCTTGCTAAATTGAGAGAAGAGGGAAAAATATTTGCAAACGGACGTTTCCTAGACGGGGCTGGCGGGTTGGTGATTTACATGGCGGAATCGTTCGAACAGGTGCAGCGTTTTGTTGAGCAAGACCCGTATGTGATTTACAAAGCAAGAGGTTTCGAAATTCACGAATGGGAAATCGTTCTAGGCGACTCCAACAAGTGAGTGCATCTTCTCTGTTTTTTCCGACCACAATATGAACTTCAAGATTTCGAGGAAGGGGTAGTTTATGCATATTGTTGTAGCGCCGGATTCTTATAAAGGGTGTTTGGTGGCATCACAAGTTGCTATCACCATCAAAAATGCTTGGCATACAGTTTTTCCAGAAGCAACAGTAGAAATGGTTCCTATGGCCGACGGAGGTGAAGGAACTATGGATGCTTTACTGTATGCATCGCATGGAGTAAAAGTGGAGACCAATGCAACCGGACCGCTGATGCAACCGGTCATCACTAACTATGGAGTGTTGGGGGACGGAGTGACAGCGGTCATCGAAATTGCGCAAGTTGCAGGATTGCCAATGATCCCGGAGCACCAAAGAAATCCGCTGATGACTACAAGTTACGGTGTCGGGGAACTTCTTCTCCATGCAATGGATCAGGGTTACCGGAGATTTATTATTGGACTAGGTGGCAGTGCAACCAACGATGGCGGACTGGGAATGCTGCAGGCCTTGGGGGGGATTTTCCTCGACAGCGGTGGTCAAAGCGTGACTCCGATTGGCGCATCCTTAAAACATATTCAAACTGTGAACCTCAGTATGCTGGATCCCAGAATAAGAGAATGCAATATTATTATTGCGAGCGATGTGGACAATCCGTTATGCGGCCCCAAAGGCGCCTCCTTTATATTTGGACCGCAAAAAGGGGCGACGAAGCAGCAGATATCGGAGTTAGATGCTTCCTTGAATGCTTATGCTCAATTGATCGAAGGCGAAATTGGTTTGCAGCTACGAGATCTGCCTGGAGCGGGAGCTGCCGGCGGACTTGGATTTGCTTTACTTATGTTGGATGCCCAAATGGTTTCAGGTGCGCGCGTTGTGACGGAGGCCGCTGGATTGGCTAATAAAATAAAAAGTGCTGATTGGGTCATAACGGGGGAAGGCCAGAGCGATTTTCAAACACTTTATGGAAAGCTCCCATTCCATGTTGCTAAGTTGGCCAAAGAACATACAGTTAAAGCCATACTGATTTCAGGAGGGCTGGGGAACGGTTACGAACAACTGTACGATTATTTTGTAAGCTGTCATTCCATCGCACTGGGGCCGATCTCACTCAGTGAATCAATGCAGAACGCCGAAAAATTGCTATTTCAAACGGCAATGAATGTAGCACGTTTAGTGCGTGCATCGAAGTATAATATCTAAGGAGGTCAGGGTTGCGATATTACCCGTCCCTCCAATTTACTAAACTAACGAGAACTGTGGTTCAAAAAAAACTTGGGGCTGCCGATTACTCGGCAGTCCTGCTGTGTTATAACCCTTACTTTATAGTATATAATGGAAACAGCTTTATCAGCTTCATCCATGGTCATACATAAATAATTGTAGGAGAGTAAACGATGATTGCCAAGCGTTATACCCCTCATTTCTCTATCTACCATAAACTAGTGCTTACTTTCTTAATTATCATAATGCCTCTTTACTGGATAGGAATAAAAATTAATGAAGCAGGAGCAAGTCAATTCAAAGTAGAAATTTCCAAATCCATGCAATCCAAAGTTCACTTTTATTTAAGTTCGCTGGAACTTGAATTTTCGAAAACGATTAAGCAGCTTCAGCAGTATACAGCTGACGAGGACCTCGAGAAACTAAGTCTTACTTCGAAAATCATGACAGAAGTGGAGAAAAAAGATGCCATAATCCGGCTGCAAAAACGATTGATCTTAGTGCGGGACGCCAACAGCTACATCCTGAATGTGTCGGCTTACATCCCGCAAATTAATAAGGTCATCTCTGCGAATAATTTGTATGAGACAATGAATCAGGACGAATGGAAAGCATTTCAAGCCATAACTGATTTGTCTTCTTCTCCATTCTTTAACTGGAATGATCGCATATTCATCAATCTAGCATTTCCAGAACAATTGGTGATGGAGAAACGGGATCCCAATTATGTGTTATGTATTGAGATTTCCCAAAATGCACTGCTGAAAATGCTGCAGCAGTTTCCTATCGAGGGAAATGGAAGTGTAATGATAGTAAGTGATCAATTGGATTGGTATATCTCAAACGTTAATGATCCATCCATAATGGACAAGTTTAAGGAACTTATTCGTGGTAAGGAAATGGAGAACAGTAAGAGCGCGGGGATCCATTCATTACGCAAAGGTGAGCAAAATAATATGGTTTCATTCGAAAAATCAGGTACGTTGGGAATTACCTTAATGATGTCGGTGCCGGAAAAAGAAGTATTAAAACCATTAAGCCAATTTAATAACTGGTTCTGGATGCTTTCTGTTGTATCCGTTTTCATTATTGTTATCGCATCTTATTGGATATATCAATTGATTCACCAACCTTTGAGCAAGTTAGTACGAGCATTTCGTAATCTAGAGAAAGGAGACTTTGAGCTTTCTATCCAACATAAAAGCAAAGATGAATTTAGTTACTTATACAGGCAATTTAATTCTACAGTACAGAAGCTTAAGACATTGATTGAAGAAGTGTATGAGCAAAAGTATCGTGTTCATCTCGCGGAGCTTCGTCAACTTCAGTCCCAAATTAATCCGCATTTTTTATACAACAGCTTTTATAACTTATACCGAATGGCCAAAATGCAGGAGATGGAGAAGGTAGCTCATTTGACGCAGAATCTTGGGAAGTATTTTCATTTTATTACCAAAAGCGCGGATGAGGTGAAATTGGAGGAAGAAATACAAAACGCCCGGGCTTATGTGGAAATACAATGTATTCGTTTTGAAGACCATATTTACGTTGAATTCCCCGATCCGCCGCAAGATACACAAGGTTTATACGTGCCCAAGCTGATACTTCAACCGCTGATCGAAAACTGTTATAAACATGGATTAGAGGATTTACAGAGAAAAGGGTTGATCAGCATCCAAATGGACGTAAACGAACATCTACTGCATATTCATATCGAAGATAACGGGGATCCAGTGACTGATGAATCTTTACATATGTTGAAATCGGTTCAGACCAATTCCAAATTGGATAATGAAGGAAGCGGCATACTCAATGTTTACAGGCGGCTGAAAATGAAGTTCGGTAATGAAGGAGATCTGGTTATCTCCAGAAGCGGATTGGGCGGTTTAAAGGTCACAATAACGATTCCGATACGGGGGAACACGTAGAATGATCCGATTATTAATCGTTGATAATGAAAAGCACATTGTACAAGGGTTACATGACGTATTCCAACAAATCGGAGGTCTGGAACTGGATATAATTTGTGCTTACTCTGCGCAAGAAGTGATTCAGTGGCTTCCGAGAGTCAAATTAGATATTGTGCTGAGCGATATCCGTATGCCGGGAATGAGTGGACTTGAGCTGCAGCAACTGATCAACGAGCAATGGCCTCATTGTAAAGTCATTTTTTTATCGGGGTTCAATGATTTTGATTATGCTCAAACCGCGCTTAGAAATGGTGGATTTGATTATTTGTTAAAAATCGACGGAGATCATAAAGTGATTGACGCCATAAAAAGAGCTGCCTCTATCTTGTCTAAAGAGCTTCAAAGAGAGCAGCTAATTGAAAATGCGAAGGAACAATTTTATTTAAGCATGCCTGTCCTGCGTAAGGATTTTTTACTGCATCTGCTGGAAGGGCAATTAGCATCCTATCGTACATTAGCACAAAGATTTGAAGAGCTGGATATACGTCTAAACGCTCGTGCACCGGTCATGCTGGTATTGGGTAGAATTGATCATTGGAACGAAAGCATCACGTCAAAGGATCAATCCCTGCTACTTTATGCAGTTCAAAATATAGTTGAAGAAAACTTGATCGGTTATTCTCTGATCTTCGTTGTATATGATCGATCCAAATTTGTTTTACTCATTCAACCAAAACAGGAGGGGATGGATGGACAGACGTCACCGGAATTGATTGAGAAAACAGTTAGATTCATCGATGGTATGATGGAAAACATTCAGGACACTTGCAAAGAGCTATTAAAGCTATCCCTCTCTTTTGTCACTAGCCGTAGGCCATATGATTGGGAAGTCGTACCTGAAAGATTTATAAACTTAAAAAGCTTGATGACCTGGGGGCTTGGATATGGCAATGAAATGCTGATAACCGATGAATGTTACGAATTGTCCCCTGATAACGCTGTATCGCAAAATAAACAGTATGCTTCCGCAGTGTTAACTCCTGTTAAAGCTCTACAGCTCCATTTGGAATGTGGAAAAAAGTCAGAGTTCTTCGAGTCACTACAAGATTTCATTGAAAAAAATAGGAAGGAAAGCAGCTATTACGTCTTGTCGGAAATTTATTATTCCATCTCTCTTATGTTTCTATCTTACCTCAATCGCTTAAACCTGTCTGAAATCATTGCGCCCCAAATAGATATAAACAAGCTGATGCATTTGGAACATCATGCGACATGGGATGATGCCGTCCAATATTTGAATGAAACGGCTGTTCTGCTGTTTTCCTGGCAAAAAATAAAACAGGAGGAACAGAAGCTTCATATTGTTCAACGGGTAAACAACTACGTAGAAACCCACCTGGGCGGAGATCTCTCATTGACGAAACTTGCGGAAGTGGTTTACTTAAACCCTTCATATCTAAGCCGACTTTACAAACAAATTTCAGGGCAAGGTTTGTCGGACTATATTAACGAGGTGAAATTCAACAAAGCTAAAATGTTATTGGAACACTCCAATATGAAAATTCAAGAAATCGCCCATGCCGTTGGATTCGAATCGAAATCATATTTCGCGAGATTTATTAGAAGCAAAACCAATTTATCACCGCAGGAATATAGGGACATTCAAATGAACAAACAAGTCAATGAAAAGCGCTAAATGTAAACAACAGGTCATTTTCCTTGAAGCGCATTGAATCTATTATGAAGTTAAGGATGCATCCATGAATGATTACTCTTGTTAAGGGGGAAAGGCATGAAAAAATGGAAGGCGAGTTTAAATCTTCTCATCGTGTTGTTATTGATTTTTGCGTCAGCTTGCAGCAATTCAAATGAAAGCGCTCAAGAAACAAAAAATCCTAGCAAAGACAACCAGCAAAACACTCAGCAGAAGCAGGAGAATTTAAATCCGTTAGGCAAATATGACCCGCCTATTCAGTTATCGACCGTAAGGTGGCTTTCTTCATCAATGTCCTTTAAAACAGGAGAAGATCTTAACAATAACATTTGGTATAAAACGTACGAAGATGAACTTGGAATTAAGCTGAGCAATCAATGGATCGTCAATGAAGATCAATACGACTCCAAATTGAATCTCACAATTACGAGTGGTGATTTGCCTGACTTTTTCAAGGTGAACGCAACTCAATTGAAGCAGCTTGTTGAAGGAGGGAAACTGGAAGATCTAACAAAATTATATGATAAGTATGCTGCGCCTTTTACAAAGGAAATGATTGAAAACGGTCCGATCGCGAAAAAGGCAGCGACCTTCGACGGCAAATTGATGGCTATTCCTCCCAGTCAATCCCTTACTAACAGAGTGCTGTGGGTACGTACCGATTGGCTCAAAAAGTTGAACTTGCCGGAACCTAAGACGATGCAGGATCTTTTTAAGATTTCAAGTGCTTTTACCCATCAAGATCCTGATGGAAATGGCAAGAAGGATACCTATGGACTTGGGGCATCCATGAACTTATGGGACTACTGGGTTGATCTTGAAGGTTTTGTGAATAGCTTTCACGCTTATCAGGGCATTTGGACAAAAGATAGTTCCGGTAAATTGGTGTATGGCAGTGTACAACCGGAGATGAAAGCGGCTCTGGCCAAATTGCAAGAAATGTATAAAGACGGACAGATTGACCCGGAATTCGGCGTCAAGAATTCTGCCAAGGCACAGGAGCTTGTTTCTTCAGGGAAAGCCGGCTTGTATTATGGTGCTCTTGTCAATCCTGACGGGCCTCTACTGAACAACGCCAAAAATGATCCGAAAGCGGATTGGCAGGCATACCCGTTCCCTTCGATTGATGGTTCTCCAGCAGCAGCTCAGAACCCACTGAGCTTTAATCAATTCTTTGTTGTGAAAAAAGGGGTTAAAAATCCCGAAGCAGTAATCAAGCTGCTGAATCTCACATTGGAAAAAATCGAAAGCCCCCGCGCAGCGGTAGAGACTCACCATACAAGCCCTGAAGGCATCGCACTCTTTCATTACCGGGCCATTAATGGAGGAACTGTTCTAAAGAGACTGATGGAAAGGCGTGAGCTGATCCTTAATGCGATCAAAACCGGAGATGAGTCTAAATTGGATACGGTAGACAAACAGCATTTGGGCAATCTAAAGAAGGCCATGAATGGAGATCGGTCACTTTGGAATTACGAAAAAATTTACGGCAATAACGGATCATTGGAGATCCAACGTAAATACAGGGACAAAGAACTTCCATTAATGTCTAATGAGTATTACGGTCCGCCGACCCCTACCATGGTGGAAAGGCAAGCAACATTGAAAAAGCTGGAACTTGAGACGTTTACCAATATTATTTTGGGGAATTCATTGGACAAATTCGATAAGTTTGTAAACGATTGGAAAAATCTCGGTGGTAATGATATTACAAAAGAAGTTAATGCTTGGTACGAGACAAAAAAATAATAATTAACTAATAAATTATTATAACAAAGAGGGTGTGGGGGACGTGTGCTATGAAAGCGGATTCCCCTCTAACCCGGTCTTTCAAATTTGTTTAAGCAGCTCTTCATAGGTTCAGGAGGCACATCATGAACAAGAAAATAAAGTGGAACCAACTAACTCTAGATATGATGATCTTACCAGGGCTGATTTTAATTCTCATATACAGCTATGGGCCAATGTTGGGACTTGTTATTGCTTTTCAAAAATTTAACCCGGTAACGGGTATATTCAACTCGAGATGGGCGGGGTTAAGCAATTTTAATTACGTGTTTCTTATGCCGGGAACAATGCAAATCATATGGAACACGGTTTTTATTTCTTTGATGAAAATGATTACGGGATTAATTGTACCAATCGTGATCTCCTTGTTGTTGAACGAAATTTATAAGAATTCTATCAAAAGGTCAGTTCAAACCCTAATTTACCTGCCTCATTTTTTGTCATGGATTATATTGGGGGGAATTTTAATCGATATTCTATCACCGACAAAAGGGATCGTAAATCAGCTTTTGACCTTATTCGGATTGGAACCCAATTTTTTTCTCGGCAATAACAAATGGTTTCCGTACGTGTTGGTGATAACCAACGAATGGAAGGAATTCGGCTTCAGCACGATTGTCTATCTGGCTGCAATAACAGGAATTAACCCAGCGTTGTATGAAGCAGCCATCATGGATGGAGCCAACCGGTGGAAGCAGACGATCTATATTACGCTTCCAGGAATGCTGCCAATTATCATACTGCTGGCAACCTTGAGCCTTGGGCAAGTCCTGAACGCAGGTTTCGATCAAGTTTTCAACTTGTACAGCCCGCAAGTGTATCAAAGCGGAGACATCATCGATACGTTTGTGTATCGGATCGGCCTGATTGATTCCCAGTATTCTGTAGCTACCGCAGTCGGATTGTTCAAATCGATTGTTTCTCTTGTTCTCATCTCCGTCTCCTATTTTCTTGCTTATCGCTTAGCGAATTATCGTATCTTTTAGGGAGGAGACATAGGATCATGCTTCATAAGATATCAGTAAGTCGCGGTATTTTTAATGTTTTCAATTATTCATTTTTAATTACAATGTCCATTTTGTGCATCTTGCCTTTGGTTCATGTTTTTTCCATATCATTAAGCTCCGCAGCGGCCGCAAGTGCCGGTTTCGTGACGCTCTGGCCGATTGACTTCACTTTTGCGTCTTATAACTATGTTTTGGAAAAACAGGAGTTTGCTCGTTCTTTTGTGGTCACTTTGCAAAGGGTAGGTTTAGGGGTTGTCGTCAACATGTTTCTGACCATTCTCGTAGCTTATCCGTTAGCCAAACAAACGGCCAATTTCAGAAGAAGGACAATATATGCTTGGATATTTGTAGTGACAATTTTGTTCCACGGGGGTCTTATTCCTAATTACTTGGTGGTGCGGGGAACCGGTTTGTTGGATACGATCTGGGCGCTGATTCTTCCTAATGCAGTGCCGGTCTTCAATGTAATCATTTTGCTTAATTTTTTCCGTAACTTGCCTAAGGAACTCGAGGATGCATCTTTTGTTGATGGTGCCGGACATTGGACCATACTGTGGAAAATTTTTGTGCCCTTGTCGAAACCGGCTTTGGCTACCCTGACCTTGTTTTGTATCGTTAATCACTGGAATGAATGGTTTCACGGACTGATTTTCATGAACTCTCCTAGAAATTATCCTCTGCAAAGTTATTTGCGAACTGTTGTAATCGAACCGAATTTTGAATTAATGGGCGAAGCCGATCTGTCCAAATTGCAAGAAATGTCCGATCGCACATACAAGGCCGCTCAAATCTTTTTAGGGGCTCTCCCCGTCTTGATGGTATATCCTTTTCTTCAACGTTATTTTGTAAAAGGAATCGTTTTGGGCAGCGTAAAAGAATGATTTAGAGGCCAAGGGAGTGAACCGATGATTAATTCGCAAAAGGACTGGTGGCTAAAGCCGCTGCGCATCATCCAAAGTCGCTTGTTTTCGAAAGGAAAAGTATATCATCTTGAATTTAATTAATGGCCTAGGCCGCCGACCATTAGCTGTAAACATGCCGATTCATGATATTAAGCTTGAATTGACACTTCAATCTAGTGAAGACGTTTGGAAGTTCGGCAACTTATTTCAGATCGAACATCACCTTTTGAACGGAAAGGGAATATCTTGTACATTTCGGTTAATAAACTCGAAGTATGGGAATCGCTGCTTATTAAACTTAGTTAACTATAATTCAAACGGAGGAATGTTCAAATGAATGAATCATGCCTACAGTACGTATTGACTGAAGAAGAACGCAGAACCTTTGACGAAACGGGATATTTGATCCTGGAGAACGTATTGTCTCCTGGGCAGGTCACAGCGTTGACCAAGGAAGTCGACCGCATCTTCGACGAAAAAGTTAGGCTTGGACACGAAATTAAGAAAGCATTGTTCCATCCTAATTTTATTCCCGATCACAATCTTTTCCTCGATCTGGTGGATTACGAGAAAGTACTGCCTAAAGTATGGGGGATATTGGGCTGGAACATTTACCTTTATCACGCTCATATGATTGTTACGCCTCCAACCGGGTTGCAAAAAGACGATAAGACACTCGGTTGGCATCAGGACAGCGGCCGAATGAATGTGGAGATGGAGTCGGATCCTCGTCCGAGAATGTCTCTTAAGGTTGCCTATTTCTTATCAGATCTTTCAGAGCAGGGACGTGGAAACTTCTGGATCGTTCCTAATAGTCATCTTCAGAATACGATCGAACGTCCCGAGGGCGGTTACGGCCAACCCGTAGGAGCGATTCCTGTCTGCGTTAAACCGGGAACGGCCGTGATTTTTGACCGGCGTTTATGGCATTCGGCCAGTCCGAATTGGTCGGACATTACCCGCAAGGTTCTCTTCTATGGTTACGGGTACCGGTGGATCAGGACGAAAGACGATATGACGGTCCAGGATTTATGGGATCAATCCGAGCCGGTCCGACGTCAATTGCTGGGTGCTGGGATCAACTGCAACGGATATTACTCTCCGACCGCCGAGGAAGTTCCGTTAAGGGGATGGCTGGAGGAGCACGCTCCTGTTCAGGTGAGAAAATAATGGTGATATGAAAGAGATAAGCTAATCGGATGAATTAAATGCTGGTACCTTAGTTGTTTCGAGTGGTAAAAGAATGAGCGCAGCACATAAAATCGTCAAGCAGTCCTGAACGAATCAGTAGATATCAAAACCGACGTTTATCAATCAAAACTTAAAGCAATAGCCTTTTGGATTCCCGAAATCTACGTTTCGAAAATTATGCTAAGGTATTTGAAATTATCCCTAAGGAGGTTGGAAGCATGAAGATTACCAACATGACCAGCTATCTTCTCCCTTGGGGAAGCATATTTATTAAATTGGACACCGACGAAGGTATTAGCGGATGGGGTGAATGTTCCCCTATGGGAGGGCATGTGCTTCAAGCAATGGCCATGCATTCACTAAAACCTTTGATTATCGGCGGTGATCCATTCGATGTTGAAGTTCTTTGGGAGAACATGTTTATTAAACGCCATAAACTCGGACCATCGGGCGCGCTTCTGGAAACCATGTCGGGAATCGATATTGCATTGTGGGATATTCTCGGAAAAGTTACAAATAAACCGATATGCCAGTTGATTGGCGGACGTTTCAGGGACCGGGTCAATATCTACTACAGTTTTGGTTGGGACGGAAAAGCAACAGTGGATGAAGTAGTTAAGATCATTGCATCCAATGTAGAAAAAGGCTATGGTGTCGCTAAGTTACGAATGAATTACGGACCGTTAAAAGGCGAAACACTTAATGACCCGGCAATTGCCATGATGAAAGCCATCCGTAAGGCTGTTGGCGATGAAGTAAAATTAGCTTTTGATGCAAACAACGGATATACTGCACATAAAGCGATACAGATAGGGCGTTATCTTGAAGAACACATTGGTCTTGCTTGGTTTGAGGAGCCGACCCCCCAATATGATTACTTGGCGATGGCGCAAGTGTCCGACGCATTAGATACCCCGATAAGCGCTGGCGAACATGAATATACGCTCTGGCAATTCAGAGACCTGCTGTTGCAAGGCAAACCTGATATTTTGCAGCCGGATTTGGTAAAGTGCGGCGGAATGACGGAAGCCAAGAAAATTGCCGCACTTGCAGAGGCATGGAGTAAGCCTATAGTTGTCCATAACACTCAACCCACAATCGGCACTGCAGCAAGTTTACATTTCTGTGCGTCTGTCTCCAATGCGATGTATCATCAAGAATTTACCGGTCATCGTGACGAACTGTTGGCGCTGTTTAAAAATCAATTGGAATTCAAAGACGGATATTTATTTGTTCCTCAAGGCCATGGGTTGGGATTAGAGGTGGATGAGAAGAAAGTACTGGAAACTGCCATTTCGGTTATGTAAGTCCTTAAGTACTAGATGATAAATGTAGGAACGTATGAAAGCATGCATGGAGGGGGGGACCGTCGTGATGTGATTCAGGCTGTAGTTTTAGCGACGGAATGTCGGCAGAAGTAGATAAGAACCAAGCTTTTCCGGTGGCTATAGAAAATCTAAAAAATAATAATAAACTGCCACATGAAACACAGATAAGACAGACGAAGTATCTCCATAACATCTTAAAACAGGATCATCGTTTCATCAAAAAACGAACGAACCCAATACTTGGTTTTAAATCATTTCTAACAGCAGAGCAAACGAATACAAGGAATTGAAGCGATGCATATGATCAAAAAGGGGCAAGTCGAATGTAATCATTCGTCGCCCCTTTTTGTCGTTCAACTCATCCATCAGCTTTCGGATTTCGGTCACTAGTGAGAAATTTTATATGTTGTAAACTACTTTACAGAATAATTAATAAATAATTTATAAAATGAGTGCATATCAAAATTAATTGTGATTGGTTCCTAAAGAAATCAAGCGCGTCTTGTCTTCAATTACGTACTTGCCGTTTTGTTTTGAAATGACGCCACTTCGTTCCAAGTTTTTTAAAGTGTTTGCCGTTGTCACTCTTGATGTGCTCACTAGATTGGCTAATTCTTGGTGTGTAAAGCTGATTCCAATGATTTCCTTTTCACCTTTTCTAAACCCATACGTATCAACTAACTGTAAGAGTGTATGACTAATTCGCTGGATGGCGGAATAAGAGCTTAGCTGCAATAATTGGGATGACATAATTCTCATTTTTAAGTTTACCAAAAGCAAAATTTGTCGCGTAAGCTCAAAATTGCTTTTCAAAGTTTCTTCGAGTTTTTTTCGATCAACTCTAATTAAAGTAGCCTTACTAGCAGTAATAGCGCTATGGTTGTACGATGTATCGTTATCAAAGATGCCATTTTCACCAATCATCCCGTTTTTTCCAATGATCGCGATTGTTTTCTCCACGCCATTAAGAGAGGTAATGTATAATCGAATACGTCCGTTCAGAACTAGATAGACAAAGTCATTAGGTTGATTTTCCAAGAAGATAAAATCATGCTTTTTTAAAACCAGTTTTTGTCCAAGTTGAGGGAGTGGATGCCAATGAAAAGGCAAGCTTTCCAGCCATGATGTTACCGAAGAATTGTTAGCGCTTTCTATCTTGGTCATTTTAGATCTCCTCAAAAAAAAATTGAAAGCGAGAGATGTTTGTGGAATATCCTTTTGTTAAGGAAAGAGAATATTTTCCAATTTTGAAAAACAAGATTCAGCTGTCTAGTTGTTCACAAAGCGCGATGAGCCTTCAAGTGGAAGCGGCCATAAAAGAGTATACCGACGGTTGGCTAGCTGAAGGCATGGACTGGATGGGCTGGATGAATCGTGTAGCGATGGCTAAACAATCCTTTGCCACATTAATAAATGCGTCACCTGATGAAATTGCGGTGCTTCCCTCTCTTTCTTTAGCGGCATCAGCAGTTGCATCTGCGTTGCAAATTACAACAAGTAGGAATAAAATCGTGACCACCGAAATGGATTTTCCTTCGATCGGGCATGTCTGGTTGGCTCAAAAATCTCGGGGAGCCCAAATCTCATTTGTTCCAAGTGAAAACAACGAGATTCCTATTGAATTTTATGATCAATATGTGGATGAACAAACTTTGATTGTCTCCATGTCACATGTTGCTTATTATAATGGACTTAAACAAGATTTAAAACAAATTTCCTCCATCGTGCACGATAAAGGGGCTCGGCTATTTGTTGATGCGTATCAGTCAGCAGGTTGTGTTGCTATAGATGTTAAGCAGATGGATGTTGATTTTCTTGCAGCAGGAGCTCAGAAGTTTTTGCTAGGGATACCGGGAATCGCATTCCTATATGTTAAGAAAGAACTTGCCAATGAATTGCAACCTTCCATTACCGGTTGGTTCGGCCGAATAAACCCTTTTTCGTTTGATGTTAAGTCACTGGATTATGCGGAAGGAACAAGGCGATTTGATACGGGGACTCCTCCAATGATCAACGCATATGCCGCAAATGCAGCAATGGAACTGATTAATCAGATGGGTATTAATCGAATTGAGTCTTATCTTAACGAATTATCAAGCTTTGCCATTTCTTATGGACAAGAAAAGGAACTAACCATCGCAAGTCCACTAGATCTCAATCGAAAAGCAGCTAACACGGCATTTCAATGCTCGAACGCGTCAATGATCGAAATGAAAATGAGGGAGAAAGGAGTTATTGTGTCAGCGCGCAATGATGTCATTCGGATTGCACCTCATTTTTACAATACAAAAGAAGAAGTCGCCATTGCAATTGATATGCTGGTTGAGCTGAAATCCAAATTTGAAGTCGTCTAAAATCTGAACAATGGAGGAGGTGATGCTAACTGAAAAAGATGGTATTTGAGATTCTGTTGATTGTTGCAGGAACAGCTTTAACGGCCTATGCCTACTATTTATTTATGAAACCGAATGACATCATTGCTCCCGGTCTTGGGGGAATCGTCATTATTATTGGACACTTTGTACCGATCTCTTTAGGATTCATATATTTATTGTTTAATATTCCTTTGTTTTTATTAGGATATCGGTATGTAGGGATAAAGTTTATCATCTATAGCACTATCGGAATGCTTTCGATGTCACTATTCTTAACATTATTCTCTTCTGTTGTAGGGTTTTCGCAGCCTTTGCTCGGTTGTATTTGCGGAGGAATCTTTAGCGGTATTCCCATAGCTTTCGTACTACTTGCAGGTGGCTCAACAGGTGGAACGGATATTGCCTGTGTGGTCATTAATAAAATTTGGCCTAGATGGACAATAGGAAAAATAATGTTCTTACTAAATGCTGTCATTGTCCTGTCTACCGGTTACCTTTATGGGTTTTTGAAATTACTGCTAACTATAGTGGCGATCTATCTTGCAGGTAAATCGGTAGATATTGGCTTAACTTTAGGAAAACGAATGAAAATAAACATCAGCGAAACTAGCTGATTAAAAACAAAGTTATTCATTTCAGAATTGTATACGCTTACTTATGTCGAAGCCACATCATTTAGGGGGAAAATGTATGAAGAAAGATGAGTTAATGGAACGTGAATCAGGACTTCACAGAAAATTGACAAAAGGGCAATTGACAATGATCGGGTTAGGTGGAGCAATAGGGACGGGCCTATTTATGGGAAGTGCTATTGCCATCAATTATGCGGGTCCAGCGGTAATTTTTAGCTATGTAATTGCAGCTATAATAGCCGTAATTATGATGTACAGTCTTTCAGAAATGGCAGTTGCTCATCCTACAGCAGGGTCATTTGGGGTCTATGCAGAAAAATATATTAGTCCGTGGGCAGGATTTACTACTCGCTGGACCTATTGGGCAGCACAAGTAATTGCCATAGGAGGAGAAGCGGTAGCTGTAGGTATTTATATGCAGTATTGGTTCCCTGGCATACCAGTGTGGGTTTGGACCTTAGGTTTCGGTGCCGTTCTCATCTTTGTAAATTCGCGGTCAGTTTCAAACTTCGGATCTATTGAGTACTGGTTTGCCATGATCAAAGTTGTTGCCATCGTAGCCTTTATTATTTTTGGGATAGCGGCCGTTCTTGGTATAGGAACTCCTGCAGTTGGATTTGCCAACTTTACAAATCATAACGGTTTTATGCCGCACGGGTTTAGCGGTGTTTGGATGGCGGTTTTGATGGCGATCTTTAGCTTTGTGGGAGTGGAGGTAGTTGCTGTTACTGCTGGGGAAGCACAAGACCCTAATAAGGCGGTTCCTCGTGCGATGAAAACAATGGTTTTCCGCTTAATCGCATTTTACTTTTTAGCCATCAGTATCATGTTGGCCGTTGTTCCGTGGATTAATGCAGGGGCGAAGGAAATTACTCAAAGTCCATTCGTTCAGGTTTTTGATCATTTTGGTTTTGCCTATGCAGCAGGAATTATGAATTTTGTCGTTTTGACTGCCGCACTTTCCAGCATGAATACAAATTTATATTTAACGACGCGGATGATATTTTCACTATCTCGAGGTAATTATGCGCCTGCATCTCTGGGCAAGCTCAACAAAAGCGGTACGCCAGTGAATGCCTTGTGGTTATCAAGTCTAGGTGTTATTATAGCCGGAATTATTGCGAAGTTCAGTCCATTGGCGTATAACTATTTATTCGGCATCGCTTTATTCGGAGCCCTTTATGTATGGCTGATCACATTAATTAGCCATCTCAATTTCAGGAAGCAATGGGCAAAGCATGGAGAGGAGCTGCCGGTAAAAGCTCCATTCTTCCCTTACTTACAAATTATCGGCATCATTTTAATTGCGGCGGTATTAATCACCATGGGATTAGACAAAGATTTTTGGGATATTTCGTGGATTGTTGGAGTACCTTGGCTTGGTTTTTTAACGATAATTTACTTTGCCAAGTATAAGAAAATGCAAATCATCCGCAGCAATGAAATAGGAGAGATCCATAAATAATTATCGGTGTAATAGAGCACCCTGTTGAAAGCTGGCGTTTGTAACATACAGACGTCAGCTTTTAGCTTTTTTGATGTTAAGCATAATATTGACGACATCACCTATTTTAAGTAAGATTAGCTGCCGAAATCAATAGATCGGCAGCCTTCTCAGCTAACGGGCTGTTAGACTTCGTACAGAAGGCGGTTCCTATTGGAGCTGTCTTTTTCTTTTTTTTGTGAGCGCACAATAGTTTTTGCAGTGAGAGCTGTTAGGTCTACTGCCGGTGAAGTCTTATGAACGCCCGAGACAAAGACACCGGAAGTGTATGAAGGGACTTGCGACGGGAACATTAGTGAGTGAGGAAACAGATTTTCGTAAGTAATATAATGGCATTTCAACTTTTCCCAGAAAGGAATGATCAGGATGATGCATTGCAGAATGAACTGGTGGAAGCTCGGTTTGGCGTTCTCCTTGATCTTCTCGCTGCCGCTTCCTGTTTCGTCCTTCGGCAAGACGGACGAATCGATTCAAACGTTCTATCAGAGCTCCAAATCAGGTAAGCTCATCAACTTCGTCGGCGATAGTACGACAGAAGCGGCGCAGGGACTATATCAACAGCTGGCAGAGATCTATGGGGCTCCCGGAGGCGTTCTGGAAGGGGCACGAATCCGCAACCGCGGCTCCAGCGGCAATACGCTGCATCATTTTGTTAACCAAATCGCTACCCACGGCAATACTCTCGACAATGTGATTCAAGACCAGGCAGACTTGTATGTCGTTTCTTATGGGATCAACGACATTCGGGAAAGCAGCCCTACGCAGATTAAAGCCGATCTGAAGCTCGTCGTGGACAGGCTCTTGAAGGAAACGCACGGTGGGGTGTTGCTACGCATACCGAATCCATTCTTGTCAGTAAATCGCTGGAGCTATATTCATCTAGATATTGAGAACGCGCAGCTTTACTCCGATCAACTTTGGGACGTGTATCATAGCTTCCGAGACTATGATCCACGTGTCGATATTCTCGATATCCCCAGCCTCGTATTTGGACGTGAGGTTCGGAAGGAGCATCCTTTCATGCAGGATACAATCCATCCGAATGAAGCAGGCTACCGGGCGATCGCCGATGCAATCGCTCAGAAAATATCCGGCCAGCTGGTCAAGCCTAATTCAGAGGCTATAAAACTAAATTGACCGTTTCGCTAACGGAAAACTGTAGTTGAACATTAGCGAAATAATTATAACTGGAGCAGGCGCTATGGCGACTGCTTCAGATCGTTGAAGGGCAGTTATCTTTAGTTCGCCAAATAGCAACCGGCTTGGTATATAATGGGTTTGTGGTTCCATTAGGGGAGGTATTACTATGTCTTTTCCCTTTGACTGTATTAGCGATTTTATGTTTTTCGAATCGGAGTTAGGTCATTCAGATGTTATTTTAATTCCAGGTGCAAGTCACCCGCAATTAATGGAAAGAGCGGCAATGTTATATCATCAAGACATCGCTCCGTTTATCCTACCCTCTGGCGGGGCCACCCCACATGTAGAAACAACTGAATGGGAATTTCTGTGAAATAACCTTCGTAATGAATGAGCTTGAAAAGGTAGGGAAATATTTTAGGCGCGCTATATATCAAATTGGTTCAAACAATAATTCGTAACACTAACGGCGACGATAGTACTTAGGCAAATGCGTCACAATTAATTGTCAAAAGGGTTTGATTCCTGCCAGATGACTTATGAAAGAAAAGAGAGTTGGGCAGAAGAAATAGCGGCTCATCTTAAAGAGCGGTTCGGACTGTATGTAAGGGATGCGGTGCTAGTCGATAAGGGATGGCTCAACGTAAAGTGGAAGATGGAAACGGATCAGGGGCTGATATTTGTAAAATATTATCACCCGGAACGATATAAGCTTCATACGCACCCTGATAGAAGAAGAGCGGTCGAGAAGACGCTCCAGTTGCAATATGGGCTGAACAAAGCCGGAATACCGTACCCAAGTCCTATTCATGATAATTTGAAGTTTATTCACGAGACTCGATCAGGGTTGCTTTTAACAGTCCAGAACTGGGTTGATGGGCTAGAGGATCGTGGAGTAGAGGTTGGTGAAATTGGAGGATTTACAGTCGAGGGATGTCAATCTTCCACTTTTATGATTTAGACGGTAATTATTTTTATGTAAGTTGTTTTGTATAAAACATCCTTTTCAACCATTCTGTGCCTACCCGAGATATTAAATCCATCGGGTTTATCGTCATCCAATTAATGGTAAATTACCCCGGGAAGAACGCGGATCGGAACGAATTTTCGCTGTATTCGTTAAAAAAACAAGCGATTCTGAAAAATAGAGTTAACAAATTCGGGGGATTGGTTTACAATTATTGTACAAACCAGATAAAGATGGAAAGGAGATAAATAACGCGAAACTGCAAATTATTCTGAAAACGATTTCATTATACATTTGTAACAAGGAGGATCCAGAACATGTTGAAACGTAAAATTTCAGCTACAATGGCCATTGCGCTTGTCTGTTCGACGATGGCGGGTTTAGTGCCCGTGGCGACCGCTGCCGCACCTTCTAAATCAGCACTTCATCCCTACTATGACGCTTCCCTCCCGGTTGAAACCCGCATAGCCGACCTGCTGTCCAGGATGACGCTGGAGGAAAAAGTCGGGCAAATGGTGCAGGCGGAGAGGGCATCAGTTACGCCGGAAGACGTACATACGTACAAGCTCGGCTCCGTTCTGAGCGGAGGCGGTTCTTTCCCGAACGGTAAACAGGCAGACAGCACAAGGGAAAAGTGGGCGGATTTGGTGGATTCCTATCAAGCCGCTGCACTATCCACGAATTTGGGGATCCCCATTCTGTACGGCGTCGACGCCGTTCATGGGAACAACAACCTGATCGGGGCGACCTTGTTCCCTCATAATATCGGGCTAGGCGCGACGAGGGATCCGGAGCTGGTCCGGCAAATCGGGGCAGCGTCAGCGAAGGAAGTCAAGGCAGCCGGCACGAACTGGGCTTTCGCCCCTACGATCGCGGACCCACAGGATGTCCGTTGGGGCCGTTCTTATGAAGGTTTCGGCGATAACCAGTCTCTGGCGGCACAAATGGGCAGCGCTTACATCCAAGGGCTTCAAGGCCAAACGCGCGAAGATCTGAAAAGCAGCGATAAGGTGGTCGCCACCGCGAAGCATTTTCTCGGGGAAGGTCTGACGGACAATGGGGCCAACCAGGGCAATGTATCGATGATGACGGAACAGGAGGTTCTGAACTTGGATCTTCCGATGTACAAAGCGGCGATCGACGCCGGCGCCAGAACCGTCATGGTCTCCTACAGCAGCATCCAAGGGCTCAAAATGCATGCCAACAAACGGATCCTGACGGACGCCCTTAAAGGAACCGGATCCGGGCAGCTGGGCTTTACCGGTTTTGTCATCACGGATTACAACGGGGTGCAACAGATTACGAAAGACTGGGATAGCAACCCCGTGAGCGGTCTGAAGGATCAAATTCGCGTTGCGGTCAACGCGGGCGTGGACATGCTGATGGAACCGAGTGACTGGAAAATCAGCATTACTTACCTGAAACAGCTGGCGGATGAAGGCAAGATCGCGTTGTCCCGTATCGATGACGCGGTGACGCGGATCCTCCGCGTCAAATTCGAATCGGGCGTGTTCGAGCATCCGATGACCGACGAGAATTTGGCGACCGCGTTCGGCTCGGATGCGAACCGTTCGTTGGCCCGCCGGGCGGTACGGGAATCGCTTGTTCTCTTGAAGAACGATAGAGTGAACGGCCAGCCGATCCTTTCTCAATTGAAGAACATGAACAAGATTCTGGTCGCCGGTAAAAGCGCCGACAATATCGGTCTTCAGTCGGGCGGCTGGTCGATCACTTGGCAGGGCAAGTCTGGCAGCATCACGCCGGGAACGACTATTTTGGAGGGCATCAAGAATGCGGTCGGCGGCACGAAAACCGTGACCTACAACAAGCACGGCCGCGGAGCCGCGGGTCACGACGCGGCCATCGTTGTGATCGGCGAGACGCCGTATGCGGAAGGGAACGGCGATAATCTGGGCGCGCTGAAGCTGGACGAGGAGGATCTGGCGACGCTGAAGAACGTCCGGGATGCCGGAGTTCCAGCGGTTGTCGTGCTCGTATCCGGGAGGCCGATGATCATCAATGATCAGCTTACGGATATGGCCGGACTTGTGGAAGCATGGCTTCCGGGCACGGAAGGCCAAGGCGTGGCCGACGTGCTGTTCGGCAGCTACGATTTTACGGGCAAACTGCCGGTCCGCTGGCCGATCTACACCGAAGCTTATACGGTGCCGAAGGCCGGGCAACGCAATTTGGATCCGAAATACATCCTGTTCGACTACGGTTACGGGTTGACCAAAATCAAGGAAACGCCAGCCCTTCCGGCCCTTCCGGAAAAGCCGGGCAAGCCGCCGTACGTGAAAGTGGAGGCGGAAAATTTCATTACCCAGCAAGGCATCCAAACCGAGACCACGACGGATGTCGGCGGCGGGAAAGACGTCGGATGGACGGATCCGGGCGACTGGATGGAGTATTTGATTAACGTCCCCGTCTCCGGCTCGTTCGATATCGATTTCCGCCATGCGGGTTTAGGTGACAATACCGGTTTCAATATCCTGAACGCTTCCGGAACTAAAATCGGAGAATTGACCGTTAACAACACCGGAGGATGGCAGAACTGGCAGACGACGACGGTGAAGAACGTCCCGCTAACGCAGGGCGTGCAAAAAATCAAGCTCGTGCTTAAAGCGGGAGGCATAAATGTAAACTGGTTCGGTTCCGTCAGCTTCTCCCCTGCGGCCTTGCCGATTAGCGGAGGCGAAGCCATTTCGTTACAGCCGGTCGTGTCCGCCGGCGCCGTGGAAAACTGGGTGACCGCAGAACGCGATTCGAAGAGCAAGAAATGGTACTACGCCCCCCGTTGGCAAGAAGGCGACAAGAGGCTGGAACAGCAGGCCAATCTGAATATCACGGCCGTAGGAAACGATCCCGGCGCCACGACGATTAACATTAATCCTCGCAAGCAATATCAGTCGGTGATGGGATTCGGAACGTCGATGGAAGAATCCACGGTTTACAACCTGGTCAAGATGTCGCCTGCCAAGCAGGAGGAATGGCTGAAGAAGCTGGCCAGCAAGACGGAAGGTATCGGTATGAGCATGATGCGCGTCACGATCGGAACGCCCGATTTTACGGCACAGAAGTTCTATACGTATGACGACATGCCCCCGGGCCAGACCGACCCGACGCTGGAGCATTTTTCGATTCAGAAGGACATCGATTATGGCATTGTCGGTGCGTTGAAGAAGATGAAGGCCATCAATCCGGACATGAAGATTTTCGCTTCTCCCTGGAGTCCTCCGGGTTGGATGAAGACGACGGACAGTATGATCCTCGGCCAGGTTAAGGACGAATATTTGCCGGTCTTGGCCGATTATTTCGTCAAATACATCCAGGCTTATAAAGCCCAAGGGATCGACATCGATGCGATGACGCTGCAGAACGAACCGCTGCTGGAAATCGATTATCCCAGTACGAGGATGCCGTGGCAGCAGGAAGGCGAACTGACCAAGCTGCTGAAGATGAAGCTGGCAGCTGAGGGTCTGAACGTGAAGCTGTGGATCTTCGACCATAATCCGGGAGATACGATGAGCTATCCTGCCCCGCTGCTCGCTGTGCCGGAGTACCGGGACGCGGTCGACGGAACGGCGTTCCACGACTATGGCGGAGACATTGCGATGATGTCCCAATTGCACGACCTGTACCCCGACAAGAACGTGTATATGACGGAACGCGCAGTATGGGGAACGGAAGGTACGGACCGGATCGCCCAATATTTCCGCAACTGGGCCAGAAGCTATAATTCATGGGTCGCAATGCTCGACAGCGACATTGCCACGCATCAGTGGGTCGGCACGCCGGACCCGACGTTGCTCATCCAGGATTCGTCCGACCGCAACAACTACTGGATGACGCCGGAATATTACTTCCTGGGCCACTTCACCAAATTTGTGGAGCCTGGGTATATCCGGATCAACAGCGATTACGGCTCAAAAGACAAGGTCACGAACATTTCCTTCCTGAGTCCGGACAAGAAAAGGATCGTCACGGTCGTGATCAATCAGACGAATGTCGAGCAGACGTTCAAGCTGGTGAGCGACGGCACGCAGATCGCGGCGAAGTTGCCGGCGAAATCGGTCGCTACGTATCGTTGGAATCGATTGGTCGATCCGTCCGTTCCGGACAAAACTCCGGTGCTGACGGCGGAACCGGAAACGCTGGATTACGGCGTGGACGGCAAAACCGTCCTGTTGAAGCTTGCGGGCGGAACCTTCGTTCCGGACCAGTTGGGCCGGATTACGATTATGGGGGAAGCGGCCGCCAAGGGCATCACCGTGACTGGCGTGACGTACGGTAACCCGACCGTGACCGACTTGACGTACGGGAATCCGAATCAGGTTGCCGTCAAGCTGGCTTGGAACGGGACGCCTTATTACGGAAACTTGAGGCTCACGCTTAACGTACCGCCTTCCTCTTATTCCGATTCGACCGGCGGTGAGACGCTGTCGGCGAGCGTGAATTTGCAAGGAACCGTCTACAAGACGAATCCTAAGTCGCTTCCGGGCACCATCACCTCCGACGATTATTACCAGCTGACAGGTGTAACCGCGGGAGCAGGCAGCATCGTCGGCTTCGGTCCGGGCGACTGGGCGGATTTCAAGATCAACGTTCCGGTAGAAGGCAAATATG
The DNA here is from genome assembly GCF_900103825.1 of Paenibacillus sp. yr247. Classification (GTDB taxonomy): domain Bacteria; phylum Bacillota; class Bacilli; order Paenibacillales; family NBRC-103111; genus Paenibacillus_E. The sequence goes on along the minus strand of NZ_FNIF01000010.1, from coordinate 101,130 downwards.
CTTTCACGGTCAAGGCCAAGTCGCCGAACGGAAGCAGCTTCCGGATTTCCCCGGAAGGCGTGTCTCCCGTCACCGTCACCATCCCGTCCCTTTCCGGATCGAGTGCCTGGATCGGGGCTCGCACGACGGTTGATTTGAAAGCCGGAGTCCAGACGCTCCAGATCGCCGGCAGCGTCGGCGCATTCGACCTGCAGGAGATAGACGTTCAAGCGGTGCTACCGCAAATGGCGGGAATGGACGGTATCCTGAAGGTAGAGGCTGAGAGCTTTACCCAAGCTGGTCAGAATGTGATCCAGTATGGGGGAGAGGTCAACAACCTCGGATATACTGTAGCGGGAACCTACATGGATTACTTGATTACCGTGCCCGAAACCGGTTATTATGCGGTAAAATACCGCTATGCGACGGCACAAAGCGGAGTGTCCATGTCCCTCGCTTCCGGCGGACAAATGAAAGCGAAGACAGGACTGCCGGGCACCGGCGGCTGGGGGAACTATACGCAAGTCACGGATATCGTGCAGTTGAACGGCGGCACACAGACGATCCGACTCACGATTCTCGGGGACGGCACCAACTTGGACTGGTTCCAGTTGGAAAAAACAAATGCGGTTCCGATTACAGGCAAAGTCGCCGCTCCCGTCATCGACGGAGATAGCGGACATCAGGGCAAGCCGCATGCGATCAAGCTGTCGACGACTATCGCCGGAGCCGTCATTCATTACACGACGGATGGCTCACTGCCGACCAAGGACAGCGAGATCTATGCAAGGCCCATTAACGTGAAACAAGGCGACGTCGTTCGTGCGATCGCCGTCAAAGAAGGAATGGCGGACAGCTACGCGGTCATCTATTCCAACAATGAAATCCTCTACTCGGCCGATATCCCGGGACGGACATCCGAACGTTAAATCCAAAGAAAAAAAGTTAAAGGAATTAGTTATCGAATGGTGTGAAGCGAAGATCTTGTAATAGATGAATGAAGCAAAACTGGTGTTATTGAAAAACAAGAGCAGTGGTACGAGATGAATATTGCAAAAGGCTGACTGAGTGAACAGTCAGCTTTTTTTCTTGGCTATTCTGCTGAAGGGCAGGTTTGCGTGATGGAGCATGTGTCCAGAACATCTTCGGTGATATAGATCTAGAACTTGAAACAATCACATGTGATGATTTAGGTTATAAAAGACTAAATTTTATAACGTCGGGAATCTTTCATCTATATGGTTTCTTAAAGGTTGATAATGAGCAACTAGCATAAGAAATTGAAAAAAACTTGAGTTCCCTCGATCACTTACCACGTGTGCTGGCACATCAAGATTTGAGTCAAATGAATATTCTACTAGACAAGAATTATTTACAGAACGGTCGAATAAGAAGCGTCTGGGAAGTACCCCAGTTTTTTTCGCAAACACCTCAATTAGAATGTTACCCAATAAACTCAAATTTCAAGATAGAATTTCTCGGCTAGAACGAATAATCAATATTCATATGGAAATGGCTTTTGAAGCTGATGCATTAAAGGTACTTGTAACATAATCCTCAAAAATAGATGATTCAACTCCCTCGGTATGATTTGATATTCTCACGCAAGCTAGTAAGACTTATGATTGAACCCGAGAGTGTGTTTGGAGATTTGAAGAACAACCGAGGATTTCGACGATTCCTGCTCAGGGGCTTGCACAAAGTAAGTCTGAGGTCGGGTTTAAAGAAAAAGAGGGCTGTCCTTAAGTAGATTTATCTACTTTTTTGGGACAGCCTCTTAATTAATGATTTTTCCGTTAAAGAATGGGAGAGTAATAGCCCCCAGTTTATTGAATGGACACCTCATTGATCATCATAATCCCTGAAGGATGCATCCAAAATCCTTTAACATTTTTGCCAGAGGCTACTAAATACTGATTATTTCTGAGTAGTATCATCGAAGCATCTTCCATTTCAATTTCTTGGGCTTTCGCATAGATTTCTTTACGTTTCGCTGGATCCGATTCTCTCCGACCAGCATCGATCAGCTTATCTATTTCAGGATTGCTATAAAAGTGACGGTTGCCAACGTTTCCAAACGCTTTGGTATGGAAAAGGAAATATTGGTTGTAGTCTGCATCTCCTGTCAAATTCGACCAACCCAAAACATACATATCATGTTCACCTTTTGCAGTTGCTTCCAGATAAGCGCCCCACTCAAGCACCTTGATTTCCGCATTGATACCAATTCCTTTGAGCTGGGATTGGATTACTTCAGCCACTTTTACTCGAGTTTTATTATCGTTAGTCCAGATGGTGGTTTTGAATCCATTTGAATACCCTGCTTCTTTTAGAAGTTCTTTAGCCTTATTGACATCGTACGGGTAACCTTTAAGGTTCGGATTAAACCCCCATACTTTCGGTCCCATAGGGGATGTAGCCTTGCTGCCTACATTATTATAAACGCCACTTAGAATCGCTTCTGTGTCTACTGCAAGGTTGATCGCTTTACGGACTCGAACATCGTCAAATGGCTTTTTCTTTAAATTAAAGCCAACGTAATCAACACCTAACGCATCACTGCGAACCAAAGTCATAGAAGAAGATTTGCTGACCCGTTCCACATCGGTAACCGGTACAGGTTCGGCCAACTGGGCTTCACCTGTTTCCACTAACGCAATACGGGTGGAGTCTTCCGGAATAACTCGAAACGTAACTTTTTCAACCTTAGCTTTTTCTCCCCAATACTCATTATTTTTAGATAGTTTAATTTCTTGTCCGGGTGTCCAGGATTCAAATTTGAAAGGTCCCGTTCCGGATGGATTCTGTCCTAATTTATCGCCTTGCTCATCGATTGCCTTTGGACTAATAATCCCCCCTGCGTAATGTGCAAGATTAGCAAGCAGTGGTGCAAATGGGTAGGAAGTGATCAGTTGTATAGTATAATCGTCAATAATTTTGACTTCGGTGATCATTTCAAACAGATCTTTTCGTGAAGAAGCTGTCTTTTTATCAAGAACGCGGTCTATTGTTTTTTTCACAGCTGCTGCATTAAACGGAGTTCCATCATGGAACTTAACCCCCTGGCGAAGTTTAAATTCCCATGTAGTTTCGTTTACTTTTTTCCACTCTGTAGCCAAAGAGGGCTGAATCTCCATGTTTTTATCCTGTTTGACGAGCCCTTCGTAGATTTTGCCGTGATAAACATTAGCAGATGGGATATCAGTACCTTTGTGAGGATCAAGCTTAGTAGCATCGGACAATTCTGCGATTACAAGAGTGCCTCCTGTTTTAGGAGCACCACTTGATCCTTCGTTTCCTGAAGAAGTGGGAGTGCTGCATCCGGTTAATGCGACACCGGCAAATAGGAAACCAGCAAGAAGTGAAGTAACAAGTTTCATTTTTCTCACTTATCTAAACCTCCAAATTGATCGATTTTATATAGGAATAATTTGCAATTCTTTTGTCGATTGTGTTAAATTGACAAATCCTTCTTCTGTTATTACAACCAAGTCTTCAATTCGAACCCCGCCGAAGCCAGGTATATAAATTCCCGGTTCGACAGTGATTACCATACCTGGTTGAAGAATAGTATGATCGGTTGATCGCATACCTGGTTTTTCGTGAACCGACAGCCCGATCGAATGTCCCAAACTGTGGCCAAAGCAATCTCCGTAACCTGCATTTCGAATGATCGAGCGGGCTGCTTCGTCGACCTCAGAACAAATTTTTCCAGGACCAATAACTGATAATGCGGTATATTGAGCCTCTTTTACAATATTGTAAATCTCTCGTTGTTTGTCTGACGGTTCCCCAAGTACAACGGTTCTAGTGAAATCGGAATAATATCCATTTACCCTTGCACCAATATCCATCTTTAAGAAATCACCTTTTTCCACAATTCGTTCGGTAGCTTGTCCGTGAGGTAAAGAGGAACGTTGCCCGGAAGCGATTACATGATTGCTTTTAATTCCCTCAGCTCCGGCCTTTCGCATGAAGAATTCAAGTTCAAGCCCGATTTCCTTCTCAGAAATACCAGGTCGAAGGTATCCGAGAATGTGATTGAATGCCTCGTCGCACAAAGAGATTCCCTGCCTGATAAACTCGATTTCATCTTGATCCTTAAACATGCGAATTTCCGATACGATTGGCTCGATGTTCGAAAGCATCAAAGAGGGAAGGCAGCTTTTTATTTCGTTATACTGGGTCAAAGACATGGTTCCCATCTCTATTCCCACTTGTGAAATAGAAAGATTCTTCAAATAGTCGCAAATCATTTCAATCATGCTTTGTCCATGTTGAACTGTTTCAAAAAGCGGTGAGTCGACTTCAGCTTGTTTCGAGTATCTAAAATCTGTGAACAAGTAACATCTGTCCATTGTAATGAGTAGGGCGCCGCTAGAACCACGGAAGTTCGAAAAGTAATATCTGTTTTCAGGAGAAAGGATCAATGAGGCTTCAATCTTTTGTGAGAACATGTTGCTTCTTAACTTTTCAATTCTTTGTCTACGCATAAATACCCCCCATAATTTAATATCTCAGCGATGTTATTTAAATAGGTGTATTTTAATTATAAAAAAATTCAAAATATTTTATTTTCAATTTAATGACTAAAATTTTCAATATTTTTACTAACTTTTTATAAAATATTTACTATTTAGTTATTTCTGATAATTTAGTAGTACAAGTTACAAGGAGGGCTGACTATGAATTCAGAGGTTGTTCAGGCTAAAAAGATAGGTACTATTACAACCATTTCACCAAGATTAAAAAGATGGAAATCGTTTTATAAAAAATTACGTAAAAACAAATTGGCTATGGTTGGTGGGGGAATCATTCTATTTTATCTATTGATTGCTTTATTTGCGCCTTTGCTCACCCCGTACGATCCAACGGCGATTAATCTGAAGGAAAAGTTACTGACGCCTTCCATGTCTCATTGGATGGGGACTGACGATAAAGGCAGAGACATCTTAAGTCGTTTGATATCTGGTTCACAATTATCACTCACTGTTGGGATTGTATCGGTCAGTATAGGTGCAATTTTCGGAATCCCCTTAGGACTTGTTTCAGGTTACTACGGGAAGTGGATTGAAACAGTCATCATGCGAATAATTGATGTATTGCTTGCCTTCCCCGGCATGCTGCTGGCTTTGGCAATTGTAAGCGCATTAGGTCCAAGCTTGTTTAATGTCATGATTGCGGTAGGCATCTTCTCAATACCTACTTTTGCTCGCATTGTCAGGGGATCAACATTAAGCGTCAAAAAGTTGGAATATATCGATGCGATTCGTTCACTAGGGGCAAGTGACTTCCAAATTTTGTTCGTACACATCCTACCAAATATTCTTTCGCCAGTTATCGTCCAAGGAACATTGCGTTTGGCTACAGCCATTTTAACGGCGGCCGGTCTCTCTTTTCTGGGTATGGGGGCACAACCCCCGTCCCCTGAGTGGGGAGCAATGCTGAGTAATGGACGTGACTTCCTTTGGACAGCGCCTCATATTGCAACATTCCCAGGGCTGGCAATTGCAACCTTGGTACTTGGCTTTAATCTGTTTGGCGACGGACTGCGTGATGCACTGGATCCAAGAATGAAACAATAGGGGGAGAACTATGTTTGTGTTCATCATAAGACGTATTTTACAAATGATTCCGGTTCTGTTGGGAGTTACATTTGTTGTATTCCTGATCATACAGTTAGTTCCGGGAGATCCAGCCGTTTTGTTGGCGGGGGAAAATGCTTCGGCAGAGCAAGTAGCGCAGCTTCGCCACCAATTAGGCTTAGATCAACCCATTATCATTCAATACCTTTCTTATGTGGCAGATGTTTTTAGAGGGGACTTAGGTGAATCCATTCGGACAAGCCGTCCTGTCCTGAATGAAATCTTAATAAGGATGCCAACTACAATCGAGCTGGCCTTTGCCAGTATTGTGGTTACGATTGTATTAGGTTTACTCGCAGGCATCATTTCGGCAACGAAACAATATTCTCTTTCAGATATTACCATTATGATCGTAGCTTTATTAGGAGTATCCATGCCTAGTTTCTGGTTGGCGTTAATGTTAATCCTTTATTTTTCCGTTAAAATTCATATTTTTCCTGTTGCTGGTTGGGGTACCTTTATGCACGTAGTTCTTCCGGCCCTTACATTGGGAACTGGCGGAGCTGCCATTGTTGCTCGAATGACCCGTTCAAGTATGCTCGAAGTGATTCGCCAAGACTATATCCGTACGGCAAGAGCTAAAGGGGTCAAAGAAAGGATCATTATTTATAAGCATGCTTTGAAAAATGCCCTAATTCCGGTCATTACTGTAGTGGGGTTGCAGTTCGGAGCGCTGCTTGGCGGAACTGTAATCACTGAATCTGTGTTCGCCATTAACGGAATGGGACGTTTAATTATTGACGCGATTCGGATGAGGGATTTTCCCGTAGTACAGGGAACGGTGCTTGTAGTTTCCGTAATTTTTGTGATGGTAAACATGCTAGTTGATATCTTATATCGCTATCTCAATAAGCGGATTGATCTGAATTAGGAGGTGTGAAGAGCATGTATAACAGCCGAGGAACAGCTCTGGAAGTAAGTAATTTGCAAACATACTTTTATATGGAAGATGGAATAGTCAAAGCTGTAGACGGAGTGGATTTCACAATCGAACGAGGTGAAACACTAGGGATTGTCGGAGAATCCGGATGTGGAAAAAGCATCACCTCACTCTCCCTTATGCGTTTGATATCAAGCCCTGGCAAGATAATAGATGGGAAGATTCGGTTTAATGGTGAAGATCTTTTAGAAAAGACAGAAGAAGAAATGCAGAGAATTCGGGGTAACCAGATTTCTATGATCTTTCAGGAACCGATGACTTCCTTAAATCCTGTTTACTCAGTTGGTGAACAGATTGCGGAAGTACTGCGTATTCACCGAAAAATGGGGAAAAGAGAAGCATGGGAAAAAGCGGTAGAAATGTTAAAGATGGTGGGAATCCCATCACCTGAAAAAAGAGCCAAACAAGAACCGCATGAACTAAGCGGAGGCATGCGGCAAAGGGTAATGATTGCAATCGCATTGGCCTGCAATCCGGAGCTGCTGATTGCTGACGAACCAACTACAGCTCTAGATGTAACGATCCAAGCCCAAATACTGGATTTATTAAAACAGCTTCAAAAGAAGTTGGGAACCGCTGTTATCATGATAACTCACGATTTGGGAGTTGTAGCGGAAACATGTGACAAAGTGGTTGTGATGTATGCTGGGAAAGTCGTTGAGTACACGGATGTTGATTCTCTATTTGAAAATCCCAAGCATCCTTATACTGTAGGACTCCTGAAGTCTTTGCCCCGACCGGATGGCGTTCAAGAAACTTTGGAGGCAATTAAGGGAAGCGTACCCAGTCCCTTTCACATGCCAAAAGGCTGCAGTTTTGAACCTCGCTGTCTACATGCCAGGAAAATATGTACTGAATCATTACCGAACTTGACGGATATCACTGATTCCTGCCAGGTGAGGTGTTGGATGTATACAAAAGAGTGGGATGATTCAGTGAAGGTGGAGGTGGCGGGTGATGGATTACGCTTCTGATAGTAAAAATCCATTGTTGGAAGTAAAGAATTTGAAACAATACTTTCCAATTAAAGGCGGCATTTTAGGTAGAACCATAAATTATGTGAAGGCAGTCGATGAAATCAGTTTCTGGATACATGAAGGAGAGACGGTTAGTATTGTTGGAGAGTCAGGGTGTGGAAAATCTACGACAGGTCGTGCGATTCTCCGCTTAAATGAACCTACTTCAGGCGAAGTAAGATTCAACAACGCTGATCTGCTGCGACTAAATCGCAAAGACATGAGAAAAATGCGCAAGGATCTTCAAATAATATTTCAAGATCCGTATGCCTCTCTCAATCCAAGGCAAACAGTAGGAAAAATTCTGGAAGAGGCAATGGCCACATTGAATGTTGTTCCTAAATCACAACGACGCATACGTGCGATTGAACTTTTGGAAAATGTCGGGCTGCGTTCAGAACATTTGGATCGTTTTCCGCATGAGTTTAGTGGCGGACAGCGCCAGCGTATAGGGATCGCAAGGGCCCTAGCCGTTGAGCCGAAATTGATTATTTGCGACGAAGCAGTCTCAGCCCTTGACGTATCGGTTCAGGCACAAGTGTTAAACTTATTGCAGGAGCTGCAACGAAAGTATAAATTGACTTATTTATTTATTTCTCACGATCTAGGAGTTGTCCGATACATTTCTGACCGAGTCATCGTTATGTACTTAGGCAAGGTTGTAGAAATTGCAGATAAGAATGATCTCTTTCAAAATCCTAAGCATCCCTATACAAAAGCATTACTCTCCGCAATACCTGTACCAGATCGAAAGCAAAGAAAAGAGCGAGTGATTCTGAAAGGAGACGTACCCTCCCCCATTGATCCTCCAACTGGCTGCCGATTTCATACTCGCTGTCCTTACGCGATAGAGAAATGCAAGACTAGGAATCCGGAGCTAAGGATGGTTGAATCTGGCCATTTCGTAGCTTGTGACGTTGTATAATAACAGAGAAATTTTTGATAGAATATAAAAATAGACTATAGAAAAATTGAAAGAAAAGGGATAGTATGATAAGTTACGAGTGGTTTACCATACTGGTTATTATTTTCATTTTAGCTCCTGTAATAGGAGCTATTACTTTATTATGGCTACTTGTTTTTGAACGGGAATTCGCCCTGCTGAAAAGTCAAAACACAAAGTTGGCAATGGAAAAAGAATTACATCAAATGGAATACATGCAGCTGAATCAGCAAATACAGCCACATTTTTTATTTAATACTTTGAACCTATTATTGAGTTTGGCACGTTTAAAAAAAATTGATGAATTAGTTAAGTCTTTGGAGCACCTTTCATTATTCTTCCGGTTTAAATATCAGATCAAAGAGCAGCTCATCCCAATTTCCAAAGAGGTTGAATATACCAGACATTATCTAGAAATACAAAATTTGCGGTTTGGTCAAAGGTTGAAAACCACGGTAGATTGCGATGAGGAATTGAAGAATGCTCTGGTACTTCCCTATATGCTCCAGACTTTGGTGGAAAACTCATTTAAGCATGGACTTGAGAAAAAAATCGGGGAAGCGTTATTGGATATTAAGATTATTTCGATAAACGAGAAGGTGATTCTCGAGGTAAGAGATAATGGGCCCGGGGAATCGAATAAAGACTTTACGCAAACAACACACAGCGGGCAAGGATTAAAAAATATATCAAGGCGTTTAAATTTGCTCTTTAAAGATAAAGCAACCTTAAGTTTGACGCATTTGCAAGGTAATGGAATGCAGGTTATTGTAAGTTGGCCTCTTATTTATCAAGATGATGTGGATGTGAAATCATGAATGTTTTGTTGGTGGATGATGAGCCTTTGGAGCTGGAACAACTAGAATTTTTGATAAAGCCTCTGTGTCCTCATTGGAATTTATACATGGCTATTGACGGCAGTCAAGCAATCGCATTGAGCAAACAAGTGAATTTTGAATTGGCTTTTCTAGATATTAATCTTCCCGGAAGATCAGGACTTGAAGTTGGGGAAGAGATGAAGAAACAAAATGAGAAAGTAAATCTTGTAATAGTCACAGCCTTTCAGGATTTTCAGTATGCCAAGCAGTCGATTAAACTTGGTGTTGTCGATTATTTAACCAAACCTATTATCGAGAGCGAATTAAAAGAAATTGTCGGTAAATTTGGTCGTCATGAAAGATATCCAGCCTATTCACAAATAGTGCTTGAGACGTTGAAGGTTGTAAATGAAAAATATAGTGAAAAATTAAATTTAACAGACATCGCCAGTGAGATTCATGTAAACCCCTCTTATTTAAGCAGACGTTTCAGTGAGGAAGTTGGATACTCGTTCTCGGAGTATCTTATAAATTATCGAGTAGAAATTGCAAAGAAGCTACTAATTACTCAATTTGATTTAAGTATATCTCAAGTAGCGGAAATTACCGGTTTTAACAGTCAGCACTATTTCAGTACTCTTTTTCGAAAAATGGTGGGAATTACACCAAGAGACTACCGCGAAGTGGGGAAATAAGTTGTCAGATAGATCCTTGTTCCAAAAAGTTTTTAATTCAGCTGAGATCGGATTTAGCTTGCGAGCCATTTCAATCATTGACAGAGGGATAACAGGGAGTGCAATTCTTCTCGGACTGGAAGCGATTATCACCTTTGGGATATTTGGGGGAGTTGGATATGCTTTAGCGGGGACATTAGCCATGATAATCCTTGCCCCGTTGGCGAAAAAAATAAAGAGTGATTTACCTAATGGACAGACCATTAGTGATTATTTCCAATTAAAACTGCCCGATTTAGGATACTGGGTTATGATTTTTTATTTGATCATGACAACCGTAAGCATTTTATGCATGCAAATTGTGGCAGGAGGAATGATGGTATATGCAATCTTTGACATACCCTCTTCAATTGGAATGTTTCTTACTTATATATTCTGCATTTTGCTTTCCTGCCTTCGTAGAAGTGAATTACTTACAAAACTTACATTAGCACGTGTTTTTTTCATTTTTACGGTAGCATTCATACTTCCGCTCTATTTCTTTCTTCGAGAAGGGGCAGAGCATATCTATAAGGGAATCAGATTATATCATCCTTACCTTCTTGTAACAGATAATAAAGATGTTTTATATTTTTTTGTTTTGTCTTTTTTAATAGTCCTCGGGAAAGCGATTATGGACAGTAAACTCTGGCAGTATATTTTAGTTCTGGATAAGAGGGAGTCCTCTCACACATTTGTATTATCCGGAGTAATTTGGGGAACGCTGCCTTTATCCTTTTCCTCTTTGGTATTGATCGTTATTTTTACAGGTGGATTTCAAAACATAAATACAATCTATTATGACTTGCTTCATGGATTCGATTCTACTTTTTTATTAAGCTTGTTTGTGATCGGGGCATTTAGTGCCATTAGTTCTACGTTCGTAATCGAATTCGACACGCTAACTAAATTATGGAAAATGAATCTAGTACCCCGGCTATCAGGATATGCTGAACAGAAGATGAGTAAAGCCGGGAATTATATTGCTGTTTTCATCAGCGGGATTGCCTTATGTCTTTCCATTTATTTGAATCTTTCATTGCTTAATGCCTTTTTTTACTTTGGGATTTTATTCGTGTCCGTTTTGCTGCCGATGATCGTGATCATCTGTAGTAAAGAAAAGGTAAGCAATTTGATTACGTTGAGTGTTTTGGTCTGTACAACGCTAGGTTTTATCCTTCTACAAAATTTCGGTTATATGAAGGGCCTCTTTATTTGCGCTCTGACTTCGACATTGTTGAACTTCTCGATTTTAGTTTCTACATCCCTTCTAAAAAATCGGAAAGAAAAATACAAATGAGTTTTTCTTAGATTTAAGTACAAGGCTGGGTTCGATACATAATGGAAGTCCAGGTTTTCCAGTTTAAATAGCAATCCAGTTGATACTAACATTACATACATATAATTAATAATATTAATGTTAGTAACTCAACTTTCGCAGCTTAAATCTATGAACAAACCCTTGATGTAGCTGGGTAAACCGAAGATCCACTCGCGGAGTTGACAAAATACATTGGACTTCTCCTGTTTTGTCTTGGCTCCGGCTATCTGCAGGAACAACGTCATCAGTTGCTGCAATGCAGTTTGGTAATCCAAGTCTCTTACCTCATCAGCAAAAAGGAAAAATAGACCCCCCAGCGACTTGGCATCGTTCTCTTGCCGACGCTCAAACTCCATGACTAGATAACGGCTGAATACCACAGTCGTATGGCTAATGAGCATGTCAAAAGAGCGGCCCTGAAACTCAGTGCCCAGCTTAAGATAGCTTTTGGTGAATTTGAAAAAGGTCTCGATGCTCCAGCGCATTCCGTAGACTCGAACGACCTCGTCTGCACTTACCGTCAGGTCGGTACTGAGAATCGCCAGCCATTCCCGGCGTTTGTTACGGTTTTGAACGAAAACCAACTTAACGGGTAACCCACTGGATGTTTCGGCGATGACAGAACCTAAGATTTCGTTACTCTTGTTCTTAGGAAGAGTGGCGTACAGTTCTTTCAAGGTCATCAACTTGCCATTCAAGCGGTAGCGCTCTTTCATCTCTTTGATCAGTGGAGTATGCGTGCAGAAGTATAGCATTTGGAGAAATGTTCCACACGTTTCTTCTGTTCCCGCATATCCAAAAATGGAACGACGGTGTCTAACAAGCTTACTTTCTGGAGTACAGCTATTATACAAGGCGACGAAATCCTGCGAATGAGTGAGTAAATGTGAGATAAACCCTTAAAACCGAGGGACGGGCAGTATAGCGTGGTTGCACACCTTATTTCCAAAAGAAGGAAAATGGAGTTTTTCAAGGAACATATACATTTGAAATGAAATTTTCCTTAAAGGAAGTGTGAAAGTGGAATCAAATATCTCAAACAATGATTGGAATGATTTTAATAATGATACTTCTTGGTTCATTAAGCCAAGTGATAAAGTTACCTTGTCTGAGACCTTCCAAGGCAAGGACTTCTTTAATTTTTCTGACTCATTCACAAACCTTTACCCAGTTTTGAGTAATTTATTAGTTAAGGCACGTGTTACTAACGTTCAGGTTAACAATGAATCCTACCAATTATTAGGATGGTCTGATGATGAAGGAAATTCTTTCGGTTGGTTAGTTAAACCTCCTGCAGTTGATATTAATAAGCCATTATGCGACGAACATAAGATACTTTTACAATATTTTGGAGGAATTAAAGAAAGATGGAACGAAACTGAAATAAGTTGGCTTTTAAATTTGGATTCAGCATTGACTCTTGAAGATGCAGAGTTAGGCATTCATCAAGGGTGGGAAAATTATCTCGCAGATGTGAATAAGGATGAGAAGTTCGTAAGTTATATTAATCCCAGCGATTACATAGCATTCGCCTTTGAGGCTAACGGTAATATTACCCTATACCATAAGCATAACTCATCTATAATTATGCTTGCTCATGACCATTGTTTTGAGCATATAACACCTCTTGATGGTTATCCGGAATTTACGTTTTACAGAATAAATGAATGTCCAAACTTTGTTTCTTGGGTTGAAGAAGTAGCCAATCAAGAAATAAGGAGAATAATAGGATAACTCAAAAATTTGAGCTAACGAAGAACCATAGTTGAGGGGCATGCTATGCGGCAGCTCCTCTTTTGTTTATTAAACTAAATGGCAGTTATGCTCCAATAAACATTTACATAATCTACACTCAGATGACCCTGAGCTTATTTTAGATAATAAATGTATTCTATGGGATCAAATTTGTATTTCATTTTGAAACATTCATTTTATCCATAGCTTGACGGAGTCTTGTCTTGTTGCTAAGTTGATTGCATCGCCATTGTAAATCCACACCCCCCACCGATTCCAACCATTGCAGCAACAAGAGCAACCCATAACCTTATTCCTTGCAGAGGCAATTTGAAGCACTCCTTTACTTTCAACTTGAGACAATTATTTTACCCCTAATGTTTCCAACTCTTATGGAGGTGTTATTTTGGATACGCATCATCACCATTTTCACAAGGAACGGAAGCAGGTTATCAACCGATTAGCAAGGATCGAAGGTCATGTACGAGCAATAAAAGACATGGCTCAGAGTGAAAGGGATTGTCCTGAGTTACTGCTACAAATCGCTGCGGTGAGAAAGGCACTGGATGGAGTTGCCAAAGTTATTTTGAAAGATCACATAGAGGAGTGTGTCGTGTCTTCTTTTGGTCATGATAACCAGGAACAGGTCTTGAAGGACTTACACAACGCATTAGACCACTTCATTCGTTGATAGGGGGCATATAAACTTGAAACAACGTGTATTGGCTGGCTATGGGGCGGCGTTAGGTTCAGCAGCCTTAGTCGGACTTTTTACTGTCCTGAACAAGTGGCTACTTAAAGAAGCTGTTCCCGCATTAACAGCAGGTGCTTGGACTTACTTTGCGGCAGGACTTGCGTTGTTACCTTGGGCTTTGCGCGCGAAAGGATTCGTATTCAAGAAACCGCTCGTTACCATTGGGTGGCTTTTAGCAGGTTCTGTGTTTGGTCCGAGTTTGTACTTTATCGGTTTACGGTTGACATCTGGAGTAGAAGGCGTATTACTGATAAACACGGAAGCCGTCTTTACCGCTCTCTTAGCGTTTATGTTCTTCAAAGAGAAATTGACGGCCAGAACACTTTGGGCGAGTATTGCTATCGTAGCAGGTGCGATCTGGTTGTCTTGGTCAGGAAATGGTCTATTTTCAACGAACGCTATGGGAAATTTGTTAATCGCACTCGGTTACGTAGGGTGGGCTACTGAAAATAATCTCGGACGTGTACTTGGTGAAGATATTCCCGCTGTCACATTGGTCTCTGTGAAGGCACTTGTGGCTGGTGTTGTGATGGGTGTACTTGCACTCGTCTTTGATGAACCAATAACCGTTTCATGGCACGTCGTCCCTGGAATTGTGGCAAGTGGTGCGATCTCACTTGGACTGTCCTTGGCATTGTTTTACATTGCCATGCAACACATTGGAGCTGGTCGGACAGGTCTAATTTCGTCCACCTCAACACTTTGGGGTGTTGTTGGTGCTCTGCTTTTACTGAACGAATCTTTAACGGTTCAAGTCATCGGCGGAGGACTTCTTATGTTGATTGGCGTTTCTGGTATGACATTTGAGCAAAAGTGATCATTTATTGAATAAACAACACAGTCAGGCTACGTAAATCGAATGACAGAATTTTGCTCAACTAACGGGACACGTTAGTTAAATACCGAGGGCTGAACGGATAATTCAACAGGCGATGGTGTCGGTGTGCAACCTCTTTGGAATCGAAGTTTAGGGAGATTAAAGGAATCACTATTCTGATACTGATGTTCAACGTAAGTTGGCAGAAGGCGTTGGGCGCTTGTTCAGTAACGTCGGCGAAGCGTTGAAGCTGCTCGAACAAAGAAAGGAATATTCATAAAAACAAGGGTATTTCTCTGTCCATTAACACCGAATAAAGTGACTTGATAAAGGGTATCTTAATGGAAATCATTAACAGGGGGGTGTACCCTTGTATCATTTGTATACTCATAATGATCTAGATGGAGTAGGTTGCGGTATAATAGCTCGATTAGCATTTGGTGAAAAGGTAGAAATCCGTTATAACTCTGTAGGAGGTTTGAATCTACAAGTAAAACGCTTTTTAGAAAAATCAAGAAAAAAGAGCTATTTGTTTATCACCGACTTATCCGTGGATGAAACGAATGAACATGGACTTAACGAGTTTGTGAAATCGGGTGGAAAAGTAAAACTTATTGATCATCATAAAACCTCGCTTCATTTAAACAAATATCCATGGGGAATGGTTCAGATCGCGTATGAAAATGGAAAACTTGCAGCTGCAACTTCTCTATTTTATGAGTATCTGATCCAGAACGGATTGATGAAGCCAATGAAGGGATTAGATGAATTCGTCGAATTGGTCCGTCAGTATGATACATGGGAATGGGAAAAGAATGAATACCTCGTGGCCAAACGATTAAACGATCTCTTTTATCTAATTTCCATCGAAGAATTCGAGGAAAAAATGGTGGCTCGCATTAAGCAAAGCGAGCACTTTGCGTTCGATCCCTTTGAAGAAAAAATTTTGGATATGGAAGAAGAAAAAATCGAACGCTACGTGCTCAGAAAAAAGAGAGAAATCATCCACTCCCGTATTGATGATCATCATGTTGGCATCGTTCATGCGGAATCCTATCATTCTGAACTTGGAAACGAATTGGGCAAAGAAAATCCTCATTTGGATTACATCGCAATTATGAATATGGGCAGTAAAAAGATAAGTTTTAGAACGATTCACGAGCACATCGACGTCTCGGAAATTGCGGGTCTTTATGGAGGAGGAGGCCATGCTAAAGCTTCCGGTTGCTCTATGACAGACGAAGCCTATCAATGGTATGTAGCGAAGCCATTTCCAATGGAACCCATTCGCGCGGATGCGAATAAAAATACATTTAACACGAAAAATTCTGTTTATGGATCACTTTATGAGAATAGAAATGAACAACAAGTGTTCATTTTTCCTTCGGGAGGCAGATGGGTAGTCGACGTGGACGAGGTCGAATCCAACCAACACTTTTCTACTTTCGAAGAGGCAGAGCGTTACGTCAAAAGGGAATATGCAGCATGGTTAGTTCGAGACGAAACGTATGTTACATTTCTAATGGAGCATATGGCCGCGCGAAAAGCAAAAACCCTAGAGAATGTGTAAGTAAGATAAGCAAAGTTAAGGTAGTTTCAGTTGCATTGGCTTTGCTTTTTTTTGTTACAACAGGATATAGTGTGTCTGATGAAACAAACATATGAGTAATCAGAACCCCGTAAATGAGAATTTTTATTTTTAAGTTCAAGGGACTAAGCTACGAAGAGGGGTCGAGAAAGACGTTCTTCAGGAAGACGGTACTCACATTTCGGTGGAGGATACGGCGGACTTTATGTATGAGGAAATGCCATTGCCGAGTTCCATCGTGTGTTAAACAGAGCAAAGTTTGATATAATAACGAAAATTCTTGTTCGACGACCAACCTTGTTCCGCATTAGTTTAATGAGGAGTATGAATCATGCAGTTTGATGAGCGGGTTCAAAAATTTGAATATAAGCTGAATGATACTGACGATCAAATCATTGAATACCTGTTAAAGAATAAAAAAGATTCGATCAATATGTCGATTCAAGCACTTGCGGCCCACTTGTACACGGTTCCGAATACAATTACTCGATTGTCCAAAAAGCTGGGGTATGATGGATTTTCTCAACTGAAAAACAGTCTCAAAGATGAACTAATGCGTAATGAAGAGCCTGAGGTGGTAACGAAGGGTACTCCTAAAGACAATCTATATTACAATATCCGACAAACACTTAATTTATTGGATCCGGAAAAGATGGAAATAGCGTCCAAAATGCTGCAGCAGGCGGAGCGTGTACTATTTTTTGGCGTAGGTAACAGTATCCCTTTTTGCGAGATGATGGTGAAGAATTTAAAGATAACTGGAACAATAGCCGAATTTTTCATTCATCGCCATGAGATGATTCACGAAATCAATCATCTAAAAGAACAGGCACTTGTTTTTTTTATCAGCTTATCCGGAGAAACTCCACAGGTTTTAGAGATTGCCGAATTATGCAAGAGTAAAGGCATCCAAATGATTTCTCTTACCCATTTCAACCGTAACTCGCTTCAGCGGCTCGCCGATGTCAATCTCTATTGTCATTCTCCTAAGAAGATGCTGAATGAATATAATATTACCGACAAAACCCCATTGATGATTGTCATCAGGGTGTTTTCCGAGTATTACTGGAATATGAACGAGCATGATAAATAATGTGTATAAATACACATAAAGTCAAAACATAATAAATGTAATGTGTAAAAGTAAGAAGAACGATTCTTCTTATTTTTTTTTATGCTACGATTGGCACTAATGAAACATAAGTGCATCAAGGGAGGCCAATTAAAATGAATCTGCAACAAGCTACAACACCTGCGCTGATTAGCGTGCGCCAATCATACAAATCGAAAGACGAAGCTATTCGTGCCCTTGTTAATAAGCTCGGGGAAGCCGGAAAACTCATCTCCGAGGAACAATTTTATGAAGCCGTAATCGCCCGAGAAGGATTGTCTCCTACCGGCCTGGGGGGCGGGCTCGCTATTCCTCACGGCAAATCGGAAGCTGTAAAAGAAGCGGCATTCGCCGTGGCAACTGTTACGAATCCGATCAAAGATTGGGAAAGTGTCACACCGAACAATCAAGTTGAACTCATCGTACTCTTGGCAATTCCCCAGGAGCAAGCAGGCAAAGGTCACCTTTCCCTTCTATCTGAACTGATGAAAAGACTTTCAAAGCCTGAGTACAAAAATCGTCTGCTCCAATCCGCTTCGAGTGAGGAATTGTTCGCCAATCTAGATTTACCACTAGAAACGGTATCGACAGCCACTACGCCGAAGGCTACCAATAAAACCGTTATAGCAGTTACCGCATGCGCGGCCGGAATCGCTCATACTTACATGGCCGCCGAAGCTTTGTTAAAGGCTGGAAAAGAGCTCGGAATCGACGTATTTGTCGAAAAGCAAGGAGCCAACGGCATTGAAGACCGCCACACGGGCGAGCTTCTTCGTAAAGCAGATGTGGCTATTTTGGCAGTCGATGTTGCCGTTAAAGACGAAAACCGGTTTGATCACCTGCCCAAAGTAAAGACGTCAGTGGCAGCACCCCTGAGGGATGCAAAAGCGATTCTATCCCAAGCTTTGGCAAAGGCGGAAAACACTCCGAAAAAAGAATATTCGGGTGATTCGGCACCTAACGGTTCTTCCAAGGAACAAGATACCAATAACAAGCCGTTTAGGTCCGAAGTGAAGGACTCGCTTCTCACCGGTATTTCTTATATTATTCCGGTTATTGTAGCTGGCGGTATGACTTTGGCCGCTGCAGTTCTTATTTCGCAGATTTTCGGTCTGCAGCAACTTTATAATGCCAATAACTCTTGGCTTTGGCTGATTCGCCAGCTTGGCGGAAACCTGCTGGGTACCTTGATGATACCGATCTTGTCAGCTTATATGGCTTATTCGATCGCAGACAAACCGGCTCTCGGGCCGGGCTTTGCGGCTGGTGTTGCGGCTAATTTGATCGGCAGCGGTTTTTTGGGCGGTATGCTGGGAGGGCTTCTCGCCGGGTACGTATTGAAATACATGAAAAGAGCCATTAAACCAAAGGGCACCTTCGCTGGATTTGTAAGTTTTTGGCTGTATCCGGTACTCGGCACTTTTATCGTGGGCGGTATTATGCTATTCATTGTAGGAAAACCGCTAGCCGCAGCCAACCAAGGATTAATCGCCTGGCTGCAAAGTCTTTCCGGTACTAACGCGTTGATATTAGGCGCCATAATCGGAGCAATGGTATCGTTTGACCTGGGCGGACCTGTCAACAAAGCCGCCTATACATTTTGTATCGGTGCAATGGCCAGCGGTAACTTTATTCCCTACGCAGCCTTCGCTTCCGTTAAAATGGTCTCTGCTTTCTCCATAACCGGTGCCACTTTGCTTGGTAAAAAGTACTTTTCCCTACAGGAACGCGAGGTCGGCAAGCAAACCTGGCTTCTTGGATTGGCTGGTATTACGGAAGGCGCCATCCCATTCATGATCAATGATCCGTTACGCGTTATTCCATCCTTAATTGGCGGTTCCATCGTTACAGGAGCGATTGTCGCTTACTATAACATCGGACTCAATGTGCCTGGAGCCGGTATTTTCTCTCTTGCCCTGCTCAAAGGTCAAGGAGCATTCGTTGCAGCTTTCATATGGCTTGGTGCAGCCATTCTTGGCGCCTTAATTTCGATGGTCCTACTCATTTTGACCAGAAGGTTCAAGTTGGCAGGAGCCCAAAAATAAAATGGTTTAATCAGCTAACCGTATAAAATGAAACAAGAGATCACCGGGATAGGAGTGGAAGCTTTATGAAGAAAGTTCACATTGTTCCACATATGCATTGGGACCGGGAATGGTATTTTTCCACAGAAGAGTCCCGCATTTTGCTTGTAAATAACATGGAAGAAATCATGCAAGTGCTCGAGAATAATTCGGACTACCCCTATTATATTCTTGACGGCCAAACGGCCGTATTGGAAGATTATTTTGCCGCAAAACCGGAGAATAAAGAGCGAGTCAAGAAGCTTGTGCAAGCGGGAAAATTAATTATCGGGCCTTGGTATACGCAAACCGATGAGATGGTGGTCGGCGGGGAATCGATTGTACGGAACTTGTTGTACGGTCTTAAAGACAGCAAAGAGTTTGGAGAGCCGATGATGATTGGCTATCTGCCCGACTCGTTTGGACAATCTTCGCAAATGCCGCAAATTTTTAGCGGCTTCGACATTAAATATACGATCTTTTGGAGAGGAACCTCCGAGCGGCACGGTACCGATAAAACGGAATTTTATTGGGAAGCCGACGACGGCTCTAAGGTATTGGTCCAATTATTGCCGCTAGGATATGCCATCGGAAAATATTTGCCGGAAGATGAAGAAAAGCTGAAGAATCGGATCGATAAATATTTTGCTATATTGGACAAGGGAGCGACAACGGAGCATATCTTGCTTCCGAACGGTCATGACCAAATGCCGATTCAGAAGAACATTTTTACGATTATGGAGAAACTGCGCAAATTATATCCGGATCGGGAATTTTTCTTGAGCAGGTATGAGCATATTTTTAACGAATTAGAGAAAAATTATGGATTGCCTACCCTGCGCGGAGAATTCCTCGACGGCAAGTATATGCGCGTTCACCGAAGCATTTATTCAACCCGTATGGATATTAAAGCGGCGAATGCACGGATTGAAAATAAACTTACCAATATACTGGAGCCGCTCGCTTCTTTGGCCTTTAGTCTTGGTTTCGAGTATCATCACGGGCTCATTGAGCTGATTTGGAAAGAAATGATGAAGAATCATGCCCATGACAGCATCGGATGTTGCTGCTCGGATAAAGTCCATCAAGAAATCTTTAACCGCTTTTTCTTGGCGGAGGAAAAAACCGATCAGCTCATCCGTTTCTATAAACGTAAAATCGTCGATTCCGTCAGCGCCGATAACACCTTTGACCGTCTCACCGCATTCAATTTAGTGCCTTATGAGCGTGAGGAAGTCCTCACCACAACTTTGATTACAAAGATGCCAGCTTTCAAGCTAATGGATGAGCACCATATGGAAATCGAATTTGAAGTTCTCGACAGTGAAATTATCGATCCGGGACTTATTGACAGGCAAATCGTCCATTATGGCGATTATGATCCGTTTATCAAATATACCGTGCAGTTTAAGGACCGTCTGCCGGCTATGGGCTATAAAACGTACTTTGTTACAGAGAGCGCCGAACCGTCAGTGAACTCCATTGAAAGTAAAGATCAAATTGAGACCGATTTTTATCGCATCGAGGTAAATCCGAACGGTACGTTGAAGATATTCGATAAACGACTGAACCGCATGTTTGACCAAGTATTGTTGCTTGAAAATGGAGGTGACGACGGCGACGAATACGATTTCTCTCCATTAGCTGATGAAAAGCTGATTTACAGTGATCATGTGAAGGCTGAAATCGATATTCGCCAAAACCATTACGCCGCGGCTATAGATATTCGTTACACGCTCCCTGTGCCGTCCAATCTCCAAAAGCGTAAAGTTCAAGTGACGGACAGTGGAGTTGAAGTCCATATTAGATTGCATATTCCGAATCATAAACCGATAATTGAAACGGTGATCGATTTAGACAACAGAGCGGAAGACCACCGGGTTCGGATGCTCATTCCTACCGGGATCGCCTCTTCTTTCTCCGTCTCGGATAATCAGTTCGGCTATATCAAGAGGGGGGTAGTCGATAATGCCTTGGAAGTATGGGAGAAAGAAAATTGGGATGAACGGCCGGATTCTATCTACCCTATGCTTAGTTTTGTCGGTTTGTCCAACGAAGATTACGGTGTATCCCTGCTAACAGGAAGCTCACGCGAATTTGAAATTGTTGGAGACGATTTCGATACGATTGCAATTACGCTATTCCGCAGCGTTGGATTCTTGGGGAAAGAAAATATGCTGCGCCGGCCAGGACGCCCCTCGGGCATCAAGCTTCCGACACCGGATTCGCAAATGCTGGGAAAGCTCTCATTGCAATTTGCTTTAGTGTTTCATCCTGGTTCGATTATGGATGCGAACGTGGCGAGAATGGCGAAGGAATACTTGACGCCGATCGAGTTCTATAACAAAATTCCATACGATGCGATGAAGCTTAATCCGTCCGGTGTTCAAACGCCGGCCAGCTACAGCTTCCTGAGGGAATATCAACCTGGCGTGGTGCTCAGCACGCTCAAAAAAGCGGAAACCAGCGATTATTTCATTTTGCGATTCTATAACCCGAGCGATACCGAAAAAGCCGCTTCTTTCTCATTGTCATCGTTAATCACAGAGGCCTATACAGCTAACTTGAATGAGCAATTTACAGGAGCGCTTGCTTTAGAAAATAGCCGTTTAGATTTATCGATTAGCAAGAACCAAGTTCGCTCGATCCTTTTTAAGTAAATGGAATTCGATAACATCTAGACTAGGAGGAATCAACTATGTATTCGAAAACTGTTACTGTCTTAAATGAACAAGGCATGCATATGCGTCCGGCCCAACTGCTGGCGGACAAAGCGGGCCAATTTACTTCAAACATTACGCTGAGATCCGGAGAAGACGAGGAAATCGATGTCAAGAGCATTCTTGGTTTACTGGCGCTTGGCCTCGAAAAAGGGACGTCCGTTACGCTCACTGCAGAAGGCGAGGATGAACAGCAGGCCGTTGAGACGTTAGCCCAATTGTTTGAGCAAGGGTTTGGTGAGTAATCATGTCCAATTTGCCTGTTCGTGAGAAGCGGATTGCCGGCATCGGCGTATCGCAAGGAATCCGTTTCGGCAGAGCTTTTCTATATGCTTTGCCTGAGGCAAAGGTTAGCTTTCCGGAGCGAATCGAGTCTCATTTCGTAGAAACGGAATTGAAAAGGCTGGCTTCTGCCAAAGATCAGACCTTGTCCGACTTAGAGAGAATTATTGAAATCTCCAAGCAAACACTCGGTGAAGAAAAAAGCGTCATCATTCAAGGTCAGCGAAGTATGTTGAATGATCCGGCTTTTTACGGTGAAATCGTGAAGCACGTCGAAAAGAAAATGTTCTCTCCGGAAAAAGCTGTGCAATCCGTCGTCGATCAGCTCACTGCTTTGTTTGAAAAAATGAATAACGCCTACGTCAAGGAACGGATTCATGACGTAAAGGATGCAGCGAATCGTCTAATGTCCCATCTGCAAAAAAATTCTTATCCCGATTTGACCCAATTGATGGAACCGGCGATATTAATTGCAGATGATCTGACGCCTTCTGTAACGGTACAGCTTGACCGTCGCTTTGTTCTCGGTTTTGTCACTCGCTTAGGCGGCGAAACGACTCATACGGCGATTCTTTCCCGCTCCCTGGGTATACCTGCAGTTGTAGGCGTAGGTGAGGCTTTGGCTGAAATTGAGCATGGAAACGAGCTCATCATTGACGGTACTTTGGGGGTTTGCATTGTTAACCCTGAACCGGCCACAACGCAAGAGTACCTGACCAAGCTGCAGCAAGAAGAAGCGTTCGAAGAGCGCTTGTCCGCCTTCAAACAGCAACCTGCCCTGACGGCGGACGGCAGGCAGGTTGAGATGGCCGTAAATATCGGAATGCCGGAAGAATTCCGCGAAGGAATCGTTGACGAGGTACATGGCGTAGGATTATTCCGTACTGAGTTTTTATTTATGAACTCGGATCATTTCCCCACGGAAGAAGAGCAATTCGCCGCTTACAAAAAAGTACTGGAACAATGGAAAGACAAACCTGTCGTCATCCGCACCCTAGATATAGGGGGGGATAAAAACCTTTCGTACTGGCAGCTGCCGAAAGAAAGTAATCCGTTTCTCGGTTTGCGTGCCATCCGGCTTTGCCTTCAAGAGCGGGAGCTGTTCAAAACCCAGCTCCGGGCCATCTTACGGGCAAGTGTATTCGGTCGCGCCAAAATCATGTTCCCCATGATTACGACGATCCAAGAGTTGAGGCAGGCCAAAGCTATAACGGAAGAGGTTAAAGCTGCACTGCGTTCTGATCATATTGCTTTCGACGAATCGTGCGAGATCGGCATAATGGCGGAGGTGCCGTCGGTCATTCAACTGGCCGACCGGTTCGCCAAGGAAGTGGATTTCTTCAGTATCGGAACGAACGATTTGGTCCAATATACACTCGCAGTAGACCGTATGAATGAGAAGGTTGCGCATTTATACGATTACTTCCATCCTGCTGTTATTCGCTCTATTCATTCCCTAATTCAAGCAGCCCATAAGGAAGGAAAATGGGTCGGGATGTGCGGCAAGATGGCCGGTGACCCGCTCGCTGCTCCTCTGCTGTTAGCTATGGGACTCGACGAGTGGAGTATGGACGGCGCATCAGTTGCCAAACAGAAGTTTACCTTATCGTCCTTAACTATGCCGGTATCCCAAGCGCTTCTTGTAAGGGTCTTGAATATGGATACCGCTGAAGAAGTACGATCCGCTGCCAAAGCCTTAATTGAGTAAAATTTATGTAGGCTTTCCCTCAAGATGTTTCGGGGGAGAGCCTCTGTTTTGGTAAGTTGCATTGAAAGGGGCGTAAATGCATGAAGGTAGTCGTCGCGATAGACTCGTTTAAAGGCAGCATTTCATCATTGGAAGGGAGCAAGGCTATTGCTTCTGGGATTAACAAGGTTTACCCGGACGCGGAAATTGTTTGTGTTCCGCTTGCTGACGGTGGAGAGGGGACAACCGAAGCGCTTATTTCCGCGACTAACGGGGAGCTTAGGAACGTGGAAGTTACAGGTCCGCTTGGTACTCCTGTCAAGTCTATCTACGGCATCTTAGGAAATCGAAAAACGGCGGTCATTGAAGTTGCGGCCGCCTGCGGCCTACCGCTCGTTCCTGTCGAGTACCGGAATCCGCTCAAAACAACAACGTTTGGTGTAGGAGAGATGATCCTTGACGCCTTACGCCAAGGATGCCGCGAATTTGTAATTGGGCTCGGCGGAACGGCTACCAATGATGCAGGTATCGGGATGCTTCAAGCTTTAGGCTTCAGTTTCAAGGATGCTGAGGGACATGAAGTAAGTCAAGGCGGGGGTTCTTTATCTCTCATTCGCAGCATAGATACGAACCGGGCTTGTCAAGAGTTGGACCAATGCGTATTCAGAGTCGCATGCGATGTCCATAATCCTTTATTCGGACCTGATGGGGCCGCTTATGTATTTGCTCCACAAAAGGGGGCCGACCCTGTGATGGTAAAAGAGCTTGATGAAGGATTGGCTTCTTTTGCAGAAGTTGTGCATAATGAGCTGAATGTAGATGTTGGACAAATTCCCGGCGCAGGAGCAGCCGGCGGACTCGGAGCCGCTTTCGCCTTTTTTTTGTCAGGAACGCTTCAACCCGGGATCGAGTTGGTCTTAGATATCATCGGCATGGAACAAAAGCTTGCAGATGCCGACTTTGTCATTACCGGGGAAGGCAGGTTGGATGGACAAACATCTATGGGAAAGGCGCCTTTAGGTATAGCCCGACTTTCACAAAAATACGGCATACCCGTTCTTGCATATGCCGGAGGCATAACGAAAGAAGCATCCGTATTAAACGGAAATGGAATAACCTCTTATTTTCCCATAGTTAGCGGCCCAATGTCATTGGAGCTAGCCATGGACCCGAAGGAAACCAAGCAAAATTTACGTCGTACAGCCGAACAGGTATTTAGAATTATACGCGCAGTAAAGGGTATGTCTTGATGCTGAATTGTGATGTGTGAACAAATGACTGTTCTCATGCGTCAAGCCGGGTTAAGGGTTCCTGGAGTTTATGGACCTGCAAGAGAAGAATGGAGTAAAATGGGAATGGAGGCTCCCATGATTTAATAAATTAGAGTGTCTGTTTTCTGAGCAGAGTACCAAACGAGCCTTAGAAGCTATAAACTGGTACCCATAGTCTGGACACTTAAAAAAAAGGTGTTCAGGCTGTGGGTACCTTTTTGTATACTAGATAAGCAACGGAGGGGATTATCGTGTCTAAGAAGATCTTTCCATTTGGGGCTTCTGCACTCAGTGACCGGTCTCTGCGCGATCGACATGCTTCACATGGTTCCGATTGAGCAAGATAAACAGTATCGATACGATCACGAATCCTGCTCCTACAATGAACGGAACATGTGGGTTGAACCACTCTGCCAGTTTGCCCGCCATAAATGGGGCTACCGCTGCGCCGAGGAAACGCAGGAAGCTGTAAGCAGCGGATGCAGTGGAGCGTTCGACGGGAGCAGCATTCATCACAGCCGTTGTAATAAGCGTGTTGTTGTTTCCGAGCAAAGCTCCGGCAATAATGACGGCGGTAATAATGACTCCTTGCCTTGAAGTCCAAATACCCATCACCAGCAGGTCCAAACCGAATAAGAGGAGCATGATGCAAATAGATGTAACGGTTCCGAGCCTCATCTGCAGCTTCGGGGCCATGAATACGGAAGTGATGGCCAGCAAGATCCCCCAGCCCAGGAACACATATCCAAGACCGTGCTCATCGAGTCCCATGACGAATGGCGCGTAAGCCAATAAAGTGAAAAATCCAAAATTGTATAGAGCGGCAGCCACTCCGAACACGACCAAGGAACGGTGCTTCATGGCGCGGAAAGGGTCAAGCAAGGAGGTCTTTGACTTCACTGCATGTTGTTGATTCGATTTGGGCATCCAGGCAAATAGAGCGATAAAAGCGATGATCATCAGGGCGGCGACTCCCAGGAAAGGCCCCCTCCACGAGATGGAACCGAGCTCCCCGCCGATAAGCGGTCCTATCGAGATGCCGAGACCGATCGCAGCTTCATATAAAATAACGGCCCGAGCGGTGCCGGACGACGATAAAGAGACGATTGCGGATAACGCGGTAGCGACGAACAGCGCATTGCCGAGACCCCAGCCGCCGCGAAGTCCGACAAGCTGCCAAATGCCATTGGATACTCCACCACCCAGCGCCGAGAAAACGGCAATGATGACGATGCCGGCCAGCAGCGTCCGCTTGATCCCGATTCGTGACGAAATTGCCCCGGTGATCAGCATGGCCACCGCCATAACGGCATTATAGCTAGTGAACAACAAGGTGACTTCGCTTTGCGAAGCGTGCAGGTTCTTGGCGATCGCCGGCAAAATTGGATCCACAAGACCGAGCCCCATAAACGCAATAACACATGCGAAGAAAACGGCCCATACGGCTCTGGATTGTCCCTTTTCCCGAACGGTTTCGGCCGCCGATGCGGTCGATGTTATTTGTTTGCTATATGTCATGGTTCCCACTCCTTTTCAGATACAAACTTATTACTATAAGGCCTTAAACGAATGCCTGATAACGTCACCGCGACTGATGATACCCGCAAGCACACCATTCCGCTCAACAGGCAGCTTTTTAATTTGCTTCTTTCCCAGAATCGCCGCGATCACTTCGATATCTTCATCCCACGAGACGGTAATCACTTTTCTTTTGGCAATTTCTAAGACCGACAAGTTTAATAGTTTTTGCATTCGTTCTTCAAATTCGTCGTTATCGCCCTTCAACACAATGGAGTAATAGAGCGAATCGATAACCAAGTCTTCATGCTTGCCGATATACCGCATAATATCCCCGTCACTCACATAAGCGACGATTTCATTCCGGTCGTTGACCACCGGCATGCCGCCGATTCGATGATCTATGAGTTTCTGGACAACTGATTTTACGGTGTCCGATTCCCTCACTTTGTATATTTGTTTGATCATGATGTCCTGGGCTTGCATGTTGCATTCCCCCCTTATTTCAAATAAAAGTTGTATTATGAAACTTTATAATTGTATTATACAACTATAAGTTACTGTGTCAACCATATAGAATGGTTCGAGGGAAGTTTTTCTTTCCCTATGCCCGTATGTTACGATGAAGCTTAGAAAATTTCACGAACCGAGAAGGAAGGTGATGCAATGAATGAACAGGCACTGGAAACCATAGAACTCGAACTAGCGATCCTTTTCCGACGGGTCACCTCGATAGCCCTAATCGGGAGTCTGGACAGATCCGCTTATTTGCTGCTGCGCCAAATCTCAGAGAACGGAGCCGCAGGGGTAAAGGCATTGGCAGACGAATTTCATCTGGATATATCAACAGTTAGCAGACAAACGGCTGCTCTAGAGCAGAAAGGATACGTCTACCGAATCCCCGATCCTACTGACGGACGAGCATACTCTTTGCAGATTACGGAGAAAGGCGCCAAAGAACTGAACGAAACCAAACTGGCCCGCTTGGAACGAATCGCGAAACGGCTAAACGACGATTGGAGCGAAGACGAACGGCAACAATTCGGATACCTGTTGACCAAATTCAATAGGTCGTTCGTCGAATAAGAAGCCTTTGTGCGTAAACATGAAACCATCTTGTGGCGGTATATTCGATTGGTGTAATCGAAAAGGGTTACGAGAGAGTTCGTAATCGTTCAATATAAACAACAATGGAGCTGGCAGGCGACAGCTCCTTTCACATTTTTCGCCGTTATGACTGTTAAGGTGAAGCGTATCATATAGAAAAGCAAGATCATTGCGCTCCCTCGATACGATTTAGTTTTCTCACGAATGCTCGCTTATTCGCAGGATTTCATCCCTATGGATAGGAGTATAGGAGAAGAAGGGGACGACCGCGGTAGACTTCGGCAACATGAAGGCGTGCGGGAATAAAGGAGAGTGAATGGTCTCCAAGTATTTCCATACATACTGCACGCATTCTCCACGCCGCCCCTGGAGGTTTTCACTCCCATGTCTCAACGGGTCTGAGCCCTCTATTTCCTTCGTTACGCCTATCTAAGGGGTGGATCCGGTTTTGCTAACGGAACGCGGCAGCTCCTCTTTTGTTTATTAATGTAACGGGCAGGATACTTACAATATGTGGTATTATAAAAAAGAATTGAAACTGAAATTGACGATTACTCAGAGAGTTGAAATGGAGAGGATATTAGTGGGTTTTGTTACTTTTGGATTTGGCATTCTTGCTATAATATCAAATTCCGAGAGTCAAATACTTCTGTTAAAGCGAACATATGGAAATAAGGGGTGGAGTTTACCTGGTGGTGGTGTAGATGCTGGTGAAACGATTCATGAAGCGTTATTTCGAGAATGTCGCGAAGAACTTGGGATAGAAGTTAAGGATGCTGCATTAACGGGATTTTATTATCATAGTAGTATTAACGCACAAGTTGGAATATTTCGCTGTTCCTTACCAAAGGATGCGGAGATAAAACTTAGTTATGAACATTCAGAATATAAATGGGCGGATATATCTGAATTAAGCGAGGTTGGTGCCACACCACATGTAGAAACAACTGAATGGGAGTTTTTGCGAAATGTCGGGGTATCGTTAGGCGTCCCTCCAGAAGCAATACTTCAAGAAGATAAAGCAACTAATACTTTTGAAAATGCACGATTCTCTTTGAAAGTATTACATCAACACACCTAAAAAATTAGTGTTTTTAGTGTTGGTTTGTAAAAACTATCACGCACGGCGAGCACTTTAACATATCAAATTATTTTTCCAAGAGAGACAATTTTTTATGTAAGTCCGGTGATTGACAAGACAGGTACTGCCAAGGATAACTGGTTTCTAGATGAAGATAGAATAAGATACGTAATGAATGAGCTTGAGAAGGTAGGGAAATATTTCAGGCCCGCTATACTCCAAATCGGATCATATGGCTAGCTACGCTAACGAGAAACAATAGCCCAAATCAATAAACCCCAGTTTAACTTTGGAAGGACAAACACATATGGATAATCAGAAACTAATCTCTCAGTTCCGAAATCTTACACGCAACACGAAATGGGAGCAAAAAGATAGAATTGATCTACAATTTAACAATTACCACTCACAAGGAATGGTTCGAATCGGGGACCTCTTTTATTTGTCCTCGGTTGAACTTATTGAAAAGCCTGTTAAATATGACCAGCACCAGCACGGTTATGACCGCACTCCTGGAAAGGGAATCGGTCACTTATTTGTCTTTGATAAACAGGGGAAGCTTGTGAATGATATGCCTTTGGGTGAAGGGAACATCTATCACCCAGGCGGCATTGATTTTGACGGCAATAATATTTGGGTACCTGTCGCCGAATACCGACCCAATAGCGAATCTATTGTTTACAAAGTAGATCCTAAGACTATGAAAGCAGAAGAATCGTTTCGAGTTCATGATCATATCGGAGGATTGGTCCGTGACGGTCAAAATGGAAAGCTAGTAGGTAACAGCTGGGGCTCACGTAAGTTCTATGAATGGAACCAAAATGGGACGCAGCTACTTGTGAAAGAAAACTCGAGTCATTTTGTAGATTATCAAGATGGTCATTATGTAGGCGAAGGGAAAATGATTTTGAGCGGTATCTCTGAGCTGACCAATCCTGCAAATCGCACCGAGCCGTACGAGCTAGGTGGATTAGCCCTGATAGACATGAATACGTTGGATACGATTCATGAAACACCCATCACTGAGTTTTCTCCGCAAGGACACGTGATTACCCGTAATCCGGTGTTCATGGAGAACGCCGGTCAAGAGCTGCGGCTTTATGCTGTACCGGATGACGATCACGGGTCTATGTTGATATATGAAACAAACAATTTGAAAAATAAACTATAATCTTACAGTTCCGTGGTGCCCCGTAGGGGCATGGATGGATAACGAAAAACTATAGTGGAGGAGCTGTATTGAGGCAGCTCCTTTTATGATTTCATTGAAGTAACGGGCAGGTTAATGGAGTATTATTAGATTATGAATTAATAAAGGGGAAGGGTGCGAGTTGGAATATAAAGACTTAAAGGAACTAAAGGATGTATTTTTCTTTGGTCATACAGAGCCTGAAGTAAATTCATTAAGACTGTACTTCAGCAAAAGTAAAACGGGAGAAGCTGAACCACTTATTATTGGTGAAAAAAACTTTGGTGACTCATATCCAATAAACGTTGACAAAAACTCTCCAGTAATACAAATTGACTTTGAGACTTATGTTGCATACTCAATCCGAAATGAATCATTTACGACATGGGATGATTATGAGGAGTTTGAAGGAAAAATATTTAGAATCTATAAGAAATCAAGGTATCTTGATTTTATTACTGTTGGAACTTTCGCTTCAGAAGATTTTCCAGGACCATTTAAGCATTACGGGATTTCTTGTTTTGACCACATTGTTGATGTAGTCTCAGTCTCTGAACCTGTAATAAATGAAATAAAAAGACGTTAATAGTCGTGAAGTGTGATGAGTTATGCCCATGATTTACTAACCTAACGCAGAAAGATAGCTCAATTGTGACAACAAAACAGTGGCAGTCTAGGACTATTTTCTTGTCCTAGTCCGCTGCTGTTTTCTTTTATCGGTTAGTCTTAATTTTTCGATGGCTGCCAATTTTCAAATCAAAAACTGCGTGGGATTAACAACTCCAGACTAAAGACTAAAACTTTATTTTCTACGAATAGACGGCCGTCGAGAACATTCGGTCCATCGAGGTTTCGGGCGAAGCCGCCGATTAGCCTTTCTTCATGGCCACCGGCATCATCATCCCGTTGTCCATGCCCATCATAGTTACGCTATCCGCCGACTCTTCACCCTCTACGGCCAAGAACACTTCCGTGCCGAATACCGGTTCCGCATATGGCAAATGAGTCTGGCCTCGGGCCAGGATTTGGCGGTAGTTGCCCGAATCGCCCTCATAGCCGTCGTGATCCCATGGCACCCAAGAACGGGCGTTGCAATAGTGGAGAACATAGGAACGGCGGTGACGGTCCGTTGTCCGGTTTGGATAGGAGCGGTGGAACAAATGGGAGTGGAAAAAAAGCACGTCCCCCGGACTTAGCGGTACTGGGATCGGAGGCGGGTAATTCGCGACGACTTTGGACAAGGTATTCACGCCGTCGTCGAGATGGCTGACGTTATGGACGACAGTCAGGTCGCGGAACGCGTCCACGGCGTGGACGTTGCCGCCCCCGATTTCCTGTGGCGGGTAGATCGGCTCATGGTTCGATCCCGGCACGACCCATAGGCAGCCGTTCTCTTCGTCCGCTTCCTCAAGCGCGATCCAGGCGCCGATCAACGTGTCCGGATGAGTCTTGATATAACACGCATCCTGATGCCATCCTTGTCCGCCGCGCCCGGGCGGATTAAGGAATAGCATGGACTGCAATGCATACACGTCGGGTCCGATCAACGCCTCGATAACGTCGAGCACCCGAGGATGCAGCAGTCCCCTTTCGGCTGCAGCGTTCAATCGGGAAATCATGTGAACGCGGGTGGCTTGGGCGAACTCCTCCTTCAAAGGGTCCTTGTTATTCGGGTCGGCGATATTGGCAGCCCTCTCCTTGTTTTTATTCCTCGTTTCCTCCGCCAGCCCGTAAAGCTCGGCGATGTCTTCTTTTGACAATAACCCTTTCACGATCAAATACCCGTCCCGATGATATTGAGCGTACTCCTTCACATTGACCAAAAAGCGATCGTGCCGCTCCCGCGACTTGGGCGTATAAAATTTCCCCATCGGTTGAACCCTCCATCGATTGTCTCTCCTCCATTTTACGGCACGGCGGCGGTACCCATCAATGGAGGGAAGCCGTAAAACGATGTGTTTAATTGATATCCTTATGAACCGGAATATGACGGTTAACGGGATAAGGGGTTTCCGGACCGATGACGGCGGCCGTATGGCGAAACAGCGGGTCCTTGCAACGTTCGATTTAGTCGGAAGCCGTGATCCCCCGGATTCGCTTGTACATTTTGGAAAAGTGCTGTTCGTCCCGAAAGCCGACCCCGTAGGAGATTTGTTTGATCGTCCACTTGCCGTTCATCATCAGCTGCTCAGCGCGAAGCAGCCTGCGTTCCAACAGCGCCCGCTTCGGAGACATGCAGACGGAAGCGACGAACATCCTCGTAAAATGCTCGTACGACCAGCCGGTTTCCCGCGCGATCGCTTCGATCGTCAAAGGCTCTGCAAGATTCTCCTCCATATACGCGATAGCTTCGGCTATCTGGATCGGCAGCGGATGCTCCCTTTCCCTCGAGGCGGAATCCGCCGATGCGCAAAGCTCCTCCAAAACGGCGGCCAGCAAGGCGGTGATCCGCTTTTTCCAATAGGGCGGCTGATTGTTGGCGATCCGGAGAATAATTTGCTTCATCAGCCCGGGTACGAGGCTGTTGTTGCCTACGGGGAGCACGTTCATGTCTAGTAACGGCATGATCGCTAGTTCAATCATGTAGGAAGTATTAATTAAAATTCCTCCTACTCTTCCGCCTCCGCCTGCAGTTTTTCAATAATGGCGAGACTGGTGTGACATGAAAAGACCTTTATGAGAGATACAGTTCAACTTACGCAGAACGATAGTGAAGGAGCTTGCCTCGTGGCAGCTCCTTTTTTTGTTAATTAAAGTAACGAGCAGGTTAGTGAAGTGCAGGTTTTCTTCTTTTGTAATTAGTGAGATAATTATCTGAGGATATGCAAATGATTGATTGATTCCTCTACATAAGGAGATGATTTTAAATGGATTGCTGTGCACCATTTAATAATACAAGAGCTGTAAAAATGGATTGCCCCTCCTGCGGTGAAAAGGGCAAGAATGTGCAACTCATAACGCTCAAGTCCCTGCTTAAAGCGTCGGTATTAGAAACCATTGCACCTGAGAACTCTTACCTATTCTGTTCAAACTCTGCTTGCTCTATTGTTTACTTCAGCGGTAAACATTCGCAAACATTCATCGAGAGTGACATGAAGGTACCAGTGTACCAAAAGAACTTCAGCATGGATGTACCAGTGTGTTATTGCTTTGATTGGACGAGAGAGCGCCTTCTTCAAACGGCAGGCACCAACCAACAACCTGCCGACCAAATCAAAGCACATGTTCAGGCGGGACGCTGCGGATGCGAAGTAAACAACCCGCAAGGGGCATGTTGCTTAGGAAACGTGAGCTCATTTGTGCGGGGTCTCAAAGAGGTATAATCACGCTCTTTCTAATGAAGGAAATATGAAGGAGAATGAAAGCAGTCAAAAGCGCAACAACTCATCACCGATTGTCTCAGGAGCTGAATCATTTATTGCTGGTACGGCAAGTTGCCGTATAGAGGTTGAACAAACTAGACCCGTACAACTATGAAGGTGATATGAGATACAAAATAGATCGCTGGACAAATAAAGTCTGGGTTGGCGAGCGTATGGCTTGAGAGAATGGAATTAACTTACTTGTATTATGGGATCAACTCATTTTTAATATTTAATATACTTCTATTATTGGCAATGATGCTTAGAAAAAGAAAGAGTCTCACGAGGAAAAGTCTGATGAACTAACGATTCACGCAAGTCGTGCCTTTTTACTCTCTCGATTCAATCGACTTCAATCATCTAGACTTTGCTTGCCATCTGTCATACCAATAAAGGACCTGGTAAGGAATTAAATATCTAATAATGGTAAGGGGATGGTTCCAATGGTTGTAGATTAACCACCCTTGACCATAGGAGTAGAAAACAAATAAAAGAGTTAAACAAGCAAGTAGTGCAAACGATACTATTTTAAATGGGGTAGCTATTCTGGATATGACCATTCCTATAATTACAGCAAAAATGAAGCAGGAACCTAAATCAGCGATTCTATCATCTGAAGCAGGACTTTGTAGAAGTCCAGGGCACCATTTGTAAAGATTTAACAATACATCGGGAATTGCGCCAGGCAGCACCAATGCTGTATAGGCAAAGCAAGTCAATCTAATGAAATAAGGCACTTCTGAGGGTCTATGGATATACATATCGCCTAGCCGTGAGAAGACAGCAAACCCCACTAAATAAAACAAAGAGGAATAAACAATAGACCAATAGTTGTATGTCAGAAATCCTAGTTCCAAATAAATCCATTCCAAGAAAGTCATGACGAATGTATAAGTGAAAGTTATTTTCCAAGGATGATTCTTAACATGATAACAAAATAATACAGCTGTTAACGGTAATATGATGGAATCCGTAAATAAAATGCCTAAAAAGTTGTCACGAACGGGGTCAGACAAAAGGTGCGTTGGAAATTTATATAGGTCCAGTAATAAATTAAGAATGATCTCGGTAAAATCTACGACAAGCAAAGCGAGTACATATATATTTACAAAAGAACTCCAGGATAATCTCTTTGATTTCAATAACCAACCGACCCAGACTAGCATTAAACCAATTTGAAGGATATAAAGCATGATTATTTTCTCTCCAAAACCATATTTTTCATATTGTGTCCATAAAATAAATGAATATGAGGGTCAGGGGATATTGTGCAACGCAGAACCGATAGTGAAATACTGAATAAGGAGATTAACAAGGTGGAGAGCAAGTTTAATTCTAAACAAAAAAAACAGCAAGAACGTGAACTTCTTGATGAGTATCACAAATTGGTAACTGAACAAGCCTTGGAGCCTTTGTATCAATCGTTTTTGGAATGGAAACAAGGGGCATTGCCATATTTCGAACTTACTGAGCAAATCCACCTATTCCATAAAAAGAATCAGGAGATCTACAAGGACTTTGAGTACACAGGTCGTAAAGAACTCGTTCTCCTTGCTAAAATGAAATTGGGTCGATTAACTGAAGAAGATATTTTAGCAAATAAATGGCTTTTGGAACGATGGGGTTTTGAGTACATAACATAATGAACGAGAAGGAATAAAACTAACATTATGGTTCAATTAACGAGGAACGAGAGTTGAATAAATAGGAGCAGTTTGCCGCGGCGGTAGGTGCTCCTTTTTTTATTGAGCTAAAGTGTTGGTGTTTCATTACATATTTCACTATTAGGAGGACAACACGGGGAATGAATCGTATTTATGCCCGAATCCAAGGTGCGGTTGATCGGTTTCCGTCCGTTCACATAGAAGTCTAATCGGAAGTTACTGAAATAGCAGTGACATGCCATGCATACAACGAGGCCCAATAGGAAAATATAGGGGGAAATTGGAGGAGGGAGTATAAAAAATTGACCTTGAACAGCGATAATTCCACTAGTACGTTACCGCAAATTCCTAAGTCTTATTGGCTCCATTCTATTGATCAAATGCCTCAATTCCCTAGCTTAACCGAAGATTTAAAAGCTGATGTCGTCGTCGTTGGAGCAGGTATTACAGGTATCACCACCGCTTATTTGTTGGCTAAACGCGGGTTAAAGGTTGTGGTTTTGAACGCAGGCCGCATCCTTGAAGGAACGACAGGATCGACGACAGCCAAAGTTACCGTTCAGCACGACCTCATCTACAGTGAATTCCTTTCCCATTTAGGGGAGGAGAAAACACGTTTATATTATGATGCTAATCAGGAAGCGCTGCAGTTTGTGAAAAACATAGTCAATGAGTTAAGCATTGATTGTCAGTTAAGTGAAGAAGACGCCTATGTGTATACAAGCAATAACGCTTATATACGTAAAATTCAAGATGAATATAAGGCTTATACCAAATTAAACATACCAGGCGCTTACGTGGAAACAACATCACTGCCCTTCGAGACGAAAGCAGCTGTCAGGATGAGCGGGCAAGCCCAGTTCAATCCGGTTCCGTTCTTGATTAGATTTTTGCAGGAAATTATTAAAATGGGCGGGCTCATTTTCGAGCATACAACGGTCGTCGGTGCATCACAAGAAAGGCCTTCTATCGTGAAGACGAAGCAGGGATCACAGGTGGTGTGCGACTATGTTGTGGTTTCTTCTCACTTTCCGTTCAATGATCGTAAAGGCTTATACTTTTCTCGTCTCCATGCTGAAAAGTCTTATGTGCTGGCTGTCCGAACCGAGAAAGCATATCCAGGCGGGATGTATATTAGTGCGGAAGAACCCAAGCGTTCTCTCCGTTCCCTGCTCATTCATGGCGAGCCCGCGATCCTGATCGGAGGAGAGGGACATAAGACAGGCCAAGGTATTTGCACATTTGATCATTATGAAAATTTGCAAAAATTCGGAGAGGAGTCCTTCGGAATCAAGGAGATCCTTTATCGGTGGTCGGCGCAGGACATCTTCACGTTGGATAAAATACCCTATATCGGGCAGCAGGTATCGGATGTTCCAAATCATCTGATAGCCACAGGCTTTCGGAAATGGGGAATGACCACAAGTATGGTAGCTGCGATGCTGAATACGAACCTGATTATGGGGGAGGGTAGCCCCTATGAAGAAGTTTTCACGCCGAGACGTTTTCATGCTGACCCTAGCATCAAGACATTTGTGATGCAGAATGCCAACGTAGCTATGCATCTGATCGCCGGCAAGTTGGACTTGGTGACGAAACAGCCAGAGGAGCTTGCGTTTGATGAGGGTTCTGTCGTACGCGTTCACGGCAAGCGAGCTGGCGCTTATCGCGAATCGGACGGGAAACTGCACGTGGTAGATACGACGTGTACGCACTTAGGGTGTGAAGTTGAATGGAACGAGGCAGAACGAACTTGGGACTGTCCTTGCCATGGATCGAGGTATTCATTCCAAGGGGATGTGATCGAGGGACCCGCGAAGAAGGCGCTCACCAAGATACAATTGCCTTGAAATTTTTCCGTCAATAAATGGGAAGGACTACTCTGCGAATCTAATAGGAAAACCTAAATGAAAAGATGGGTTTAATTGAAATGAACGTTCAAATAAAATCTATTATTAGCGTTACAGGATCTGTATGGAAAACAGCATTAGCAGCGTCACTCTCATGGGAATTAGCTAGATGTGCTGGATCGAATCATCCATACCTAGCCCCGCTTACAGTGAAATTATGCATTCAGATAACGGTTAGCCAATCCATTCAATTTGCTTGGCAGCGCGTCCTAGGTACGATTGTCGGCGTTGCTTTCACAATTTCATATTATGTGAAAGAATGGAATTCGCTTCTCGAGAGAAACATCAGTACACTCTTGCATTATATATGAACGCCAACCAAATCATCCAAGATTTCCAAAAGCTCAGCAACTATAGTAACGCACTCTAAAAGCCCGGATTCCTTACACGAAGGAATCTGGCTTATTTATTATTTATTTTTTTACGACTGGAATAATATGGACAAATAGATCTGTAATATATATGGACTATAGGTGGGGGGAATTATGTAATATTCGCTAATGGAGGAGGGAACTATGAACGGACGATCAATTGGAACAAGCACTATGAGGAAGGAATCTTGGGAGAAGGTAACAGGGACAGCCAAATACATCGATGATTTCTCGAAAATTGGAATATTACACGCCAAATTGGCGGTCAGTCCTCATGCCCATGCTAAAATCATCTCAATTGATTCGTCGGAGGCCAGAAAAGTTCCCGGTGTGAAGGCGGTCATTATAGGTAAAGATCATCCAATTCTTACAGGATCACCATTAGAAGACCGACCACCAATAGCAATTGATAAAGTGAGATATTTTGGTGAGCCTGTTGCACTTATCGTTGCTGAACAAGAACACCTTGCTGAGAAGGCAGCACTGCTTATCAAAGTGGAGTACGAGATATTACCTGTCCTAAAGTCACCAACAGAAGCCTATCAACAAGGTGCTCCTCTCCTTCATGAGGATCTTGTCACATACAAACGCCATGAAGAGGTATACCCGGAGCCAGGAACAAATATTGCCAATCGGACTAAAATACGTAAAGGGAATATGAAGGAAGGCTGGAAAAAAAGTGATCATATCGTTGATGTTCACGTTACCTTACCGCAGTCAGACCATGCAGCGATGGAAACACGGTGCTGTACAGCGGAAATTTCACGTGACGGAAAAGTGATTATTTCTTCAGCATCGCAATCCCCCTATGTCATCCGAAGGGCAATCAGCCAATCTTTTCACATTCCTCTTCAAAAAGTTATCGTACATACACCTTTAGTCGGAGGATCATTCGGTGGAAAGGCCGCCATTCAGTTAGAATTTCTCGCCTATTTAGCTTCCAGTGCCGTTGGAGGAAAACCTGTTAAACTCGTTAATTCCAGAGAAGAGGATATGATT
Organism: Paenibacillus sp. yr247; assembly: GCF_900103825.1. Lineage (GTDB taxonomy): Bacteria > Bacillota > Bacilli > Paenibacillales > NBRC-103111 > Paenibacillus_E. The sequence goes on along the minus strand of NZ_FNIF01000010.1, from coordinate 62,527 downwards.
TCTTCACCAGTTCATATTGGATTGGATGCCAAGGTTAAACTTGGTTATACGAGCGAAGGGAAACTCATGGCGGCGGAAATTCTATATTTGTATGACAGTGGAGCCTATTCGGATCGGGGAGCAGTGATGAGTAGAGCGGGAGCAGCTGATTGTACGGGGCCTTATCGAATTGATAATGTTCACTGCGATTCTTTATGCATGTATACAAACCATCCATATGCTACGTCATTTCGAGGATTCGGTCATCCGGAATTAACATTTGCGATAGAAAGATGCATGGATTTATTGGCGGAACGATTGAATTTGGATCCTTTGGAGCTTCGTTTTATGAACGCTATTGGAATAGGGGACACGACACCTACACAAATCATCCTGGATAGAAGTAACTTAGGTAATTTGCCCATGTGTATTGCAAAATTGAAAACATTAATCCATTGGGATGATTTTCCACAAATAAAGATTGAGGATCACCTCATTAAGGCGAAAGGAGTAAGTTGTTTTTGGAAGAATTCTAATACGCCGACAGATGCTGGGGCAGGCGCTGTTGTTATGTTTAACCCAGACGGAAGTATCAATCTGTTATGTGGTGCCGTGGAAATTGGTCAAGGTACGAGGACAGCGCTAACTCAAATATTGGCTGAGCGGTTACAGATGGATGACCAGATGATACATATTTCCATGGAAGTGGATACCGAAGTTGATCCCCTACATTGGAAAACTGTAGCGAGCAGAAGTACATTCTTGGTTGGCAATGCTGTTCTGGCAGCAGCTGAGGACGCCATTGTACAACTAAAAGACATAGCTGCTATTGTTCTAGAATGCTCTCCGAACGAGTTAGAAGTCGGAAAGGGAATTGTATTCTTCAAAAATCATTCCGAAATCGGGATCGAAGTTGAGAAAATCGCAAACGGATATAAATTCCCTAATGGCCATACGATTGGTGGACAGGTAATCGGACGTGGGAGTTACGCAATGCGAAATTTAACATTACTAGATCCCGAAACTGGTAAAGGAAACCCCGGTCCCGAGTGGACGGTAGGTGCACAGGCGGTTGAAGTGGAATTGGATACGAGAGATTACACCTATAAAATTATTAATGCAACAACTGTCATCGACGCCGGAAAGGTAATCAATCCAGAATTCGCCCGGAATCAAATAACCGGCGGTATGAGTATAGGCTTGAGTTTAGCCAGTCGGGAAGCTTTTCTGTTCAGTATTAAAGAGGCCATATTAAACCCGCAACTACGAACATACAAGCTCATTCGCTATGGAGAGCAGCCGAGGTACTTCGTTGATTTTGTCGAGACTCCTCATTTGGAAGCGCCTTACGGATTGCGTGGAATAGGCGAACATGGTGTGATTGGAATGCCTGCCGCATTGGCGAACAGCTTGTCAATTGCCACAGGTGTAGGACTTAATCAATTACCTCTAACGCCCGAAGCGATCTGGAGGACGATCCATGATTCCGTTTGACTTCGAATATTACAAACCTCTTACTGTTCAAAAGGCTGTGGAATTATTTAAGTATCTGCAAACGCATGGAAAAAATCCTCTGTTTTTTTCCGGTGGAACAGAAATTATTACATTTGCCCGTAGAAATTCCATTCAACCAAGAGCCATCATTGATTTGAAGTCCATTCCGGAGAGTAACGTTACTGAATTACAAAAAGATAATCTGGTTATCGGTTCTTGCGTTTCGTTATCTAACTTATCTGCATCGAATCTGTTTCCGCTTCTCAGTGCAACGGCACAAGGAGTCGCGGACCAAACAGCCCGGAATAAAATTACGCTTGGGGGGAACATTTGTGGTGAAATTTATTACAGGGAGGCCGTACTCCCGTTGCTGTTGGCAGATAGCCAAATGGTCATAGCAGGACCTCAAGGGGTAAAAGATATTAATATTCATGATGTTTTCTTACAACGGATGAGATTGGAGAAGAGTGAATTTCTCTTACAAACCATCACAAACCGTGTATATTTATCATTGCCTTTTGTTCATTTCAAAAAAAGGCAAATCGGTAACGTTGGTTATCCTCTAGTAACAGTTGCTGCATTAAAAAAAGAAAACCAGATTCGTACTGCATTTAGCGGTGTTTGCTCATTCCCTTTTCGGTCTATTGAAGTCGAGCAAATTTTAAACAACTCAAAGTTGTCCTTAATGGAAAAAATTGATCAAGTGATCCTGAACCTCCCGGCTCCGGTTATAAATAATACGGAAGGTTCTGCAGATTATCGGACATTTGTACTCAAAAATACGTTGTTCGAAATTGTAAAAGCGTTTGAAGGGAGATAAAGTATGTCAATACAAGAAGCCAGTATTTATTCGGTGAAATTACAAGTTAACGGAGAAAATCAGACTATACGGACAAGAGCTGCGGATACTCTGCTATATGTTCTTCGGGAAGGTCTTGGTTTAACGGGGAGTAAGTCCTGCTGCGATAATGGGGATTGTGGAGCTTGTACAATATTAGTTAATAGTCTTCCTATGAAAGCTTGCCTCACACTCGCAATAGAAGCGGAAGGACAGCATATTACAACGATCGAAGGTTTGAATAACACTCGTGTTCAACAGGCATTTGTTCAAAAGCAGGCGTTCCAATGCGGATATTGCACTCCCGGGTTTATTATGAATTGTCAAGGTTTGGCGGACTTACATCCAAATGCTAGCGAAGAAACGGTTAGGTTGTGGCTTGAGTCCAACATTTGCAGGTGCACGTCATATGAAGAAATTCATGAAGTTGTGAAGACTATCTTTGCATTTTGAAATTTGAAAGATATAAATTATTCATCGTCGCTTGTGCTGTTACCTATGTCAAATCCCTTTAGACAGTCATAACGTGTATTAAACTGGATAAAGGAGATATTCAATGAACAAGATACCAGTAACAGGTTTTGTGTTTCACTCAAACGACTCATTATCAGAACATTCGCATGGAATGCATCCACATACTCATCATTACAAAGGAAGCACAGGAAATGAAGTTGGTTAAGCCACAAAGGTGACAAACAAAGATGTGTCTTCCTTGTGTTTAAGAGAACTTTCCTATATGCCTATTCAGACATTAGGGATAGTTCTCTTTTTGTTTATTTTTTGAATTAATCACAAATAAATGGGACAAAGAAAGCGGGTTTTTTGTGTAAAAACCATGCTTCTTTGGTGAAGCAATTTTTGCGGTTTCTTTATCGGGGGCGGATCTATATATGCTTAACGGGAAAGAAGTGGCTGCTGAAGCAACCGCCAACCGTTACCGCCAGGGTGGCCTTCGCATCAGAGCACAGTATCTTAACAATCTTTTAAATGAAGAAGCAAATGCAATTGATGTGTATGTGTAAGAAGAAACGGCGATCTTTAGGGATCGCCTTTTTCCTTAAAAAAGACACCTTTATGATATAGTAGAAGAAAAGGATTTTGAAGATAGCCAGTGAGCTGAACTATGTTCCGAATGCCACAATTAAGAAACGTTTACCGCTTATCATAATACTGGCACTTATGGTTAGCTAGCAATTGCTTAATAAGAGAGGAGTACATGAATGGAACTTTTGTTATTATCGAAAGACTTAACACAGCATTACTGCCGGAAAATTTTGATGCCTGAAGGAGCAACCGAAATATTGGTGGACATCACCAATAAAATAAACAATGATCAAAAACTTTTTGACATTTATATGGAATTTTATATGAATCATATAGAAAGCGGATATTGGACAACAGTTTGGGAACCATTGACTATTCATTCTTACGTGGAAGAAATCTTCGGAAATGAGGCTTCGCTATTTTATCTGCATGCAGCACTGCAAAGACTGCCTCTTACTGAGCAGAAGTATTCCGAAAGGGGACTGAGTGAAGAGTTATTTGTAGAAACCTTAAGGGATATCGGTGTATGGGTACAAAATGCCTATAATTTAGTGGGATATTATGCCATTAGAAATTTCAGTTGGATCTGGAGGCATCTTGAAGCCAGAATGTTTCGGCTGGGTGGCATGCAATTTATGGCAACGAAATTTTCCGGAGTCGTAAAAGGCTTTTACAATGCCAAGGAAGATATCTTTTTGCTCTTATGCAGTGAAGGGATGGAGTTAAGAGCAAATGGTGATATGCAAGGAGTATGTAAAAAAGAGAAGACAACCGATGGCTTTGTGACGGAATATGAGGAAACGGAAGATTATTTCATTGGAAATCCAATTACTCCCATTGGTAAAGGTTTAAACAAACAAGTAAAGCTTAAAAGGGATGAATGGAAAAAAGTACTGGACAAGGATGATACTTTGCTTGAGATCCACATTCCAAGAGATACAGCTTTTGATATGGAAACTATAAAAGATACATATATACAAGCTAAGGAATTTTATGCAACCTATTTTCCGGAGGTCAAATATAAAGGTATGGTATGCCATACGTGGCTCTTTACTCCCCAACTTCGGGAGATGTTACCGCCTTCCAGCAATATCGTAAAGTTCCAACAGCAGTTCTACCTCTATCCGACAGCGGGTTCAGTGCGTTTTTTATGGAATTTTGTATTTAATGAATTGACCGAGGTAAAGGATGCAAAACCCGACACATCTTTAAGGAAACAAGTCCTTAATTATTTAGAAGAAGATAAAGAGATATTTGATATGAATGGGATATTTCTTGATTTATTCGGTGATTTTGGAACAGTATCCTACAAAAAAACCAATACCAATTAACAAAGGTGAGAAAGAATATGACTATAGTTCTTATAGGCATGTCTGGATGATAATCATATTTAATGTCATTAACTATGTCGTCTCGGATTGTATTTACTGTTGCGAGTTAATTATTGATTCTGAAGTCATCCTTCATAAATTTTATCTCGATTTAAGCTTGCTCTCAGAAAGTTTTAATGTTTAAGGATAATATTGAAATGTAAGCATAATCAGCGAAAGGAAGGTGAAAACCATTTTGAAAAAGTTACTGGTGGTAGGGCTCTCTGCTTGTTTGTTGTTTAGTTTCACGGGTTCTGCTTTTGCAGCTTCACAGACCAATAGTCATGTTAAGAAAAATGTGGTTCACACAGCACATAATGCAAAGAAAACCTTAACGAATGCTAAGGCTAAAAAGAATAATTCAGGCATCAAAAGCAGCAAAGCCGGGTCGGTACATAAGAAAGTTGTAAAGAAGGCAAAAAAATTAAATCCAGTAAATCCAAAAACCACATGATAAATCGAAGTTTATTGAGCGGCGGGGGAAACCAGCAGGACACTAAAGCAACAGGAGTAAACAGGATGAATAAAGTGGAACTGCTTTAGCGGACTCAAAAAGAACGCCTACCATCAGCCCTCTTGGCCCGATGGTAGGCGATCTTTTTTTTGTGACCGATGGCGCTCAGGAAGGATATCCAACACGCTTCCCATTAATACTATTGATACTTCATTGCGTTAGTTAAGGGCTATCCAATCACCGACAACTTCTTTATACCCCTATAATTATACGGTCCCAAGAACAACCAAACTATCGCGTAAAAAAGTGCCTAATTTATTGGCTCTACCTTAAAAAGTAGAGCTTTTTTTATTTTTTACAGTAGCCATCGAAGCTAACTTGACTTAATAATAGAGTGGGAACGTATGTAAACACTAAAAATGTTTCAGATGTATAAATACTTTATCAATGAGACATTTTTTTATATTGTATAATGAATTGCTCCTTGTTGATATAGAGCTTCCTAGAAGAGGGTGGACCTAGATGAATATTATTCGTTTGTACAAATCAAGAAAATATTTGCTTAAGCTGCTGCTTTCTATCACGATTCTCATGGTTGTGTTTTTATCCGTCAGCACGACGCTTTTGTATTACAATTCCGATAAAACGATGCTTCAAATGCAGCAGCAAGCGGATTTAAAGGTGCTGTCGCAAATTAAATATAATATCGACTATATGCACGAAACAGTAAAAAATATTGCGGTCTCCACGTATTTCGACCCTGATGTCGTCTATTTATCGAATATCGATGTGATGGACAAGGGCGAGCTTGCGCAAAAATTAAACAGGCTGGAGAAAACGGTAACAAACTCTTCCTTTTTGCAAAATATTACGATCTACAACGCTAAAACAGGCTGCTATTATTCAACCTTGAGCAGTTTGAATTGCCAGGATGACGGTATGAATGGTGTCATAGACCAGTATATCCATTCACAGAAACATATACCCATTCTCACCTTTGTTCCTCTGTCTTATGATAAAACGACATTTCCAGCACTATCTATGTTTATTTATGACAGCATGTCCGGGAGTAAACTGATTGTCACGATCAAGCCGTCCTGGCTGTTTGATAACTTAACGAATATGAATAAGACGTCAGATGAATTGCACGGCTCTATTTTTGTTACAGATCAATCAGGCATCCCGCTCATGGCACAGCAGCAGGGCAAGGTTATTGCTACTGATGCGATAGCATCCATTATCCGTCAAAAAGTGAGCTCCGGTGTATCACAGGACTATCTCGTGTATGGATCAGGCGGGAATAAGTCGATTCTGAGCTTTATGTCATCCAGCAAAAGCGACTGGGTCATTGCAAGCGTTCAGCCCTATGAGGTTGTGTGGGGCAAGTTAAGCAAAATGCGGGCGATTTCCTTAGTGATCATCATTGGATTTTTAATCCTTTCCATTGCGGGCTCGCTGCTGATTGCCTATCGCCTGTATCGTCCGATTGAACATTTGTTAAATCAAGTGACGGGAATCCGCCGTAAAGGGTCGGACGACAGGTCCGATTTGGATGAATTGAAATTCATTTCCACCGCTTACCAAGATGCTATGCATCAATTAGTCAAGCATGAATCGGAAGAGCATACGAACAGGAGTGCACATAAGACTTTCGCTTTGAGGAGACTTATATCCGATGCGAGCCTGCCTACCCCAGAAGAAATTGAACAAGTCGATTGGGATATTGATTTTAACCAAGGTGTACGTGTATGTGTGCTGTTGATCGATGATTTTGTTGAATTTGAATCGAAAACGAGCGATGCCGAGAAGAGACTGTACAAGTTTGCGATCGCCAATATCACCAAGGAGCTTGTGTCTAAAAACGTTAGCTGTGAAGTTGTCTCTATGCGCAATGATCACTTTGTCTTACTCGTTGGTGAGTCGCTAGAGCCTCATGGCGATCATGTAAACTCATTGACACATGCTTTCCAAGAGCTGCAGCAAACCCTTCTTCAGTACTACCGTTTCTCGATGACCGTTTCGATTGGAGAAAAGGTTGACCGATACCAACAAGTTTCGCAGCAATACGGCCTTGCTATGGAGAATGCGTCCTATCGGATTATTTTTGGTAAAGGGAGCATCATCACACTGGATCTCGTGAGGAATAATAATGAAAATATTACGTTCCAGTTTCCGGCTGATGCGGAGAAGAAAATAACGGAAGCCATTAAGTCGGGGCAAGAGAAGGATTTTCAGGATCACTTGGTTCAATTGTTTGGGCAAATGAAAGTGATGCATTACAACAATATCACGTATTCCATACTTCATTTGCTTGCGCTCGTGGAAAATATCGTGCGTGAAATGAATAGCCGAACCGTTAGACAAGTCAGCTTGGACTTTAAGCGGCAGGTTCAGCACATGATGAAGCAAGAAACGTTAGAACCTATTTATGACATGTTCTTGGACATTTTCCAAGACATTCAGAAGCAGCGAACGCAAGATGTGAAAGAACAGTCGAATCAGATCTTAACGGATACCGTTAAAGAAATGATAGAAGAGCGGTATAAGGATTTAAATCTGAGCCTGCAAAGCATAGCGGCAGCAATGAAACTATCTTCGGCCCATGTAAGCAAGCAATTTAGACTGAATGAATCGATGTCCATTAGCGAGTACATTAATGATTTTCGCTTGCGAAAAGCACTGGAGTTGCTTGAAACAAAAGATTACAGCATTAATCGGATCATGGAAATGGTCGGTTATAACAATGAAAGCTACTTTTTTAAGCTATTCAAAAAGAAATTCGGGATCACGCCGAAAGAATATCGCTTTAAAACAGTCGTTCAAGAGTAAGCTTTCCCGGGTACGAAAGTGCCGGAAAGCTTTTCTTTTTTTCAGTAGATAAGAAAGTATAAGTTTTATACTTTTGCTTCGCATCTACCTTAACAAACGCGCTCGTCCCAGAGGGACGACGGAGTCGTTTATCCTTGGTAGATAAGAAAGTATAAGTTTTATACTTTTGCTTCGCATCTACCTTAACAAACGCGCTCGTCCCAGAGGGACGACGGAGTCGTTTATCCTTGGTAGATAAGAAAGTATAAGTTTTATACTTTTGCTTCGCATCTACCTTGACAAACGCGCTCGTCCCAGTGGGACGACGGAGTCGTTTATCCTTGGTTGAGTTGAAAATACAGTGTTTTCGGGAATGTACGGGTGAAAAGTAGAGTGTTTTTCATTTATTACAGTAGTTATTTGTACCGTTTTCCCTCAATAATAAAGACATACAACGATGGTTAAAGACCGCAGGGAGGGAAGCAAATGCTGCAACGGGAGTGGAAGCACTTCAAGCGTAATCGGGAATTGTTCGTTATGTCATTGCCTGCAATCCTGTATAAATTGATTTTCAATTATTTGCCCATGCTTGGACTTGTCATTGCATTTAAAAATTATCGCTACGATCTGGGGATTTGGGGAAGTGAATGGATCGGGTTTAAAAACTTTGAATTCTTTTTTAAATCAGATAGCGCTCTCACGGTAACACGCAACACGATTCTTTATAACATGAGTTTTATTTTACTAACTCTATTGTTTGCGCTAACATTTGCGATTTTGTTGAATGAAATCCCTAGAAAATGGATTAAGCTGCACCAGACGACCTTGTTTTTACCGTATTTCTTATCTTGGGTGGTTGTCGGGTATATCGTCTTCGGGTTTCTGGATCACAAAAACGGATTTATGAACGTCATGCTGCAATCACTTGGCGATCAACCGATCAGATGGTATGAACAAGCAAAGTACTGGCCGTTTATTATTATTTTGACACAAATATGGAAAGGCGTAGGCTTTTCAACGCTTATCTACTATGCCGGTATTCTTTCCATTGACTCAAGTTATTATGAAGCTGCCAAAATTGACGGCGCTTCCAAGTGGCAAATGATTCGCAAGATTACAATACCGCTCTTGACACCGCTTATCGTGATTTTGCTAATCGTAGCTATCGGCAATATATTCCGTGCTGACTTCGGATTGTTCTACTTTATTCCTAACGACACAAGTTTTTTATATAGTTCAACCGACGTTATCGATACGTATGTTTATCGTTCGCTGCGAGTTGTCGGAGATGTCGGAATGTCTACCGCAATCGGGCTCTACCAGTCTGTTGTTGGTTTCATTCTTGTACTGTTGTCCAACTGGATTATCAAAAAAATGAACTCAGACAATGCGCTTTGGTAAGGAGGTAAGCATGCATGCAAACGGAAAGCAATAAAGTGAACTGGGCAGGCAATTTCATTAATGTGTTATTCTGCATATTGTCTTTGGCGCTTATAGTGCCCCTTGTTCTGGTCATATCCATTTCGTTTACGGATGAAAAATCGCTGCTAACACACGGCTATCATTTATTTCCGAAGATTTTCAGCACGAAAGCTTATGAAATTATCCTTAATGCTCCTGATACACTGATTCGTGCATATGGGGTTACCGTTTTCGTAACAATCGCAGGGACAATTGTTGGTTTGCTCTTCACAACTTTGACAGCTTATACGATGTCGCGACGCGATTATCGCTACCGCAAAATCATGACGCTTTATGTTTTCTTTACAACGTTATTCGGTGGCGGACTAGTTCCGTTCTACATTCTGATATCACAGTATTTGCACTTGAAGGATACCATTTGGGCGCTGATCGTTCCGTACTTGCTGAGCCCGTTCTTTGTTCTCGTCATGAAAGGTTTCTTGGATAAGCTTCCACTTGAAATATTCGAGTCTGCGAAAATCGACGGTGCAAATGAGTGGCGCATTTTTTTCACAATGGTGCTTCCATTATCCATACCAGCACTTGTCACGATTGGCCTGTTCATTTCATTCCAATATTGGAACGATTGGTGGCTAGGTTTATTGTTTATCGATAATCAAAAGCTGATACCGCTTCAATTGCTGCTTTACCGCGTGATGAGCACCATTGAATTTCTATCGAATAACATCTCGACAGTTAATGTCGACTTTAATATCGCTGACTTCCCTGCTTTATCGGCAAGAATGGCCATGGCTGTTCTGGCAGCAGGTCCGATGATGTTTATTTTCCCGATGTTCCAAAGGTTTTTCATAAGCGGGCTCACAGTGGGCTCCATCAAAGGATAGTCATTCGTTATCAAACTGCAGCGCCTCAAAAAGCTGCTGCAGTTGATATATAAGCAACATACAAAATCAAATTATCGCAGGGGGTAATTGTATGAAAAAGGAAATGTTTAAGATATTAACTGGCGCAGTGAGTATTGCTGTTCTATTGTCAGCATGCGGTAGCAAAGGATCCGAGAACGCTTCTACTGCAAGTCCAGCAGCTAGTGCGGCTGCAACTACCAAGGTAGAGCAACTAGCGCCAGTAGAATTGATTTGGAATTATCCATTAAGCGCGATTCCGCAAGATATGGCAACTGTACAAGAAGCTATTAATAAAATTACGAAGGCTAAAATCAATGCAACAGTTAAATTGCAACCGCAAACATTCGCTGACTACGTTCAAAAGATGAACACGACGGTTGCTTCCGGCGAAAACTTTGATATCGCATGGGTATCTAACTGGAACTGGGACTATGTGACAAACCAATCTAAAGGTGCTTTTATTCCATTAGATGATTTGATGGCAAAATATGCACCAACATTGGGTAAATCCATGCCGCAATTCGTATGGGATGCTACCAAAATCGGCGGCAAAGTTTACGGTATTCCAAACTATCAAACCGTTACGAACAAACAAGGTTTCTTAATCCAAAAGAAATTTGCTGACAAATACAATCTGGACGTTAACTCTATCAAAAAGATTGAAGATCTTGAGCCGTTCTTGGCAAAAGTAAAAGCAGGCGAGTCTAAAGACGTAACTCCGTTCTTGATGGATCGTGCAGGTAGATTCGGTAATATGTTATACGGTTATGGTTTGGAAGGAATTAGTAGCATTGCTGGTATTGATCTATCCAAACCAGACAAAGTTGTCAATATGTATGAAACGCCTCAGTACACTAAATATTTGGATTTGGTGAAGAGCTGGCACGATAAAGGCTTAATCAACGATAACGCAGCTACATTGAAAAATAAAGCGGACATTGAGAAAACAGGCAACGCAGTTGTTCAAGTCCACAACGTATTGAAGCCAGGCGTTGAAGCACAGTTTAAGACAGCAAACGGCGGTAACGATGTGATCGCGATTCCGACAACGGATGTTTGGGCAGGAACTGGTTCCATCATTACGACTATGCAAGCAATCAGCAAAACGTCCAAAAACCCTGAGCGCGCAATGATGTTCATTAACTTGTTAAACACAGACAAAGAGCTGTATAACACAATCAGCTTTGGCGTTGAAGGTAAGCACTATACGAAAAATGCAGACAACACAATCAAAATAAACAAAGAAGCTGGTTACGTTCCTAATGCAAGCTGGGTATTCGGTAACACGTTCAATGGTTTGCTAGTAGAAGGTACTGATCCAAACGTTGTTGCTAATACGAAAAAAGAAAACGAAACTGCGAAACCATCCCCGCTTATGGGCTTCAAGTTCCAACCGGCGGCAGTTTCCGCAGAGATTGCTAACATTGCAACAGTTTTGGATCAATACGGCCCTGGTCTAAATACGGGTACAGTTGCTGCAAGCGAGAAACTGAAAGAATTCCAAGAAAAGCTGAAAGCAGCAGGCGCTGACAAAGTTATCGCGGAAGTTCAAAAGCAACTTGATGAGTGGAAGAAAACGAAGTAATCCAAGTAATGTAAGCTCTTCTCATATCTAAATAACATGCTTACGGCGATAGAATTAAAAATATATTGCCGTAAGCATGATTTATTTGAAAAGGTTAATAAAGGTGGGAAATTATGCTGTCAACATTAACACTACGACAATTGAAGTCGGTTTTGGAACAAACGAAAGATGGCAACCATACGCTTTTTCCTGAAGCAGCTTCGTCGGAGCGATGGACGCAAATTTGGAACGTAGACAAATATGCGGACTTTTGGGAGAAGCTTGGAGAACAAGCTGTCAAATTGTCTGATCAACCTTTATCTCCGCCACCGTTCTCCGACTTTCTTCTGTTCGGTGAAACTGGTGACCGAATGACGTATCAAACGAAACGCAACGAGCTTTTTTCGGGTCTGCATGTATTCGGTCTGTTGATGATGGCAGATGAACGTCCGGAATGGAAGAAAGGACTCGAAAATGCGATCTGGTCCATTTGCAATGAATATACGTGGGTACTGCCGGCACATGTCGGACTGTACGTGAATGAATATCCGAACGGCATTTGGGATCAACCACGAGCTCCTCGTGAAACAGTTGATTTGGATGCTGCTGTAGCTGGGTTTGCCCTGGCCGAAATCTTACACAAGGTTGGATCGCGATTACACCCTTGGGTTGTTAAACGCGCGAAAGCAGAAATTGAGCGTCGTATTTTTCAGGTGTACTTCAATGATCCGACTCCGCAGAACTGGGAGTTGAAGACGAATAACTGGCCTGCCGTTTGCGTATCCTGCATCGGTGCAATAGCGATTTATTTGATTGAGGACAGCGAAAAACTCGCAGGCATGCTTTGGCGTGTCATCAATGTGCTCCGCCAATATTTATCCGGCTTTGACGAACAGGGAGCTACGCCTGAAGGACCAGTTTACTGGTCATTCGGATTCTCATACCTTGTTTATTTTGCTGAATTGCTAAAAGAGCGCACAGGTGGACAGATCACGCTGCTTGATGAGCACAAAATCGGGAAGATTGCCCAGTTCCCGCAATTCTGTCTGCTAACAAAAGGAAAGGTTGTTAACTTCTCGGATGCACCGGATGAAGCCCGTTTTCATACTGGGTTGATGCAGCGACTGTGTGAATATAACCCTTCATTGAACTTGCCGCCAGACGAATATCGGATGAACGTCATTCCGGTTTCATGGCTGGAAGCGACGCGCTTGATGTTCTGGTCATCGGATCAGCAGGATGCTGAAACGGAGCATTCTTCGGAAGGGCAAGAACGCGTTCTGGAGCGGATTTTCACAGGAAATCAATGGGTCATTTCGAAGGTGCTTCAGCCAGATGGGCGTATCGCTGCTTTTGCAGCAAAAGGCGGTTACAACGAAGAACCGCATAATCATAATGATTTGGGTCATTTTATCCTGCATATTGACGGAGTAAACGTGCTTGCGGATGTGGGAATCGGCGTGTACACGAAGCAGTATTTTCAGCCGGAGCATCGCTACGAAACGATTCATGCAGGCTCGCATGGACATTCTGTGCCCATTGTTGACGGCTATCGACAAGGTTTCGGCAGGCAGTACAGGTCACAATTACTGCAGCATGAGGTGACGGATGACGAGGTGCGATTTGAACTCGACTTAACCGAAGCCTACACGTGTCCAACCTTGCAGTCGCTTACGCGCGAGTATCTGTGGTATCGCCCGAGCCATGAGGCCTCACAGCTGGTCATAACGGATAAAGCGGCGTTCCGTGAAACGCCATCGGCTTTTCAGGAAGTGTTTATTTGCGGTGTTGAGCCGCAGCAGATCGAGATGGGTAGGATCGCGATCGGAACGGTGGAGATGCATTTTAGCCCGAGCGACTGGTTAGCTGAGGTTGAAGCGGTAACGGCGGTTTCTCATTATGGGGTAGAAAATAAGTTCTATCGTCTGCTGTGTAATCGCAAAAGCGTCAGCGCAAGCATGGAATGTCAATTCCGGTTTGAGATCAAGACTCAAGGGGTATAGTTACTCCGGCGGTTCAGGTTTGCCCGTGAGGCTGCAGATGCAGCCTGCGGGCAGCCTATCGCATACAACATCTAGAAAATACATAAGTTTTGGTGCAAGAATCATGTCAGTAAACTCTGATTCTATTTTTCAAGCTAATGATAACGCTTACGAAATTAATAGGAGGTAATGAGAATGCTTAAGACAAGTTCAACTAAGACTTACAAATGGATGGCCCTGGTATTAGCAATGCTAGTGATTTGCACACCAGTTCTATCGATCCCATTCAAAACTTTTGCAGCGACTGCAACAAGTTACTACGTTGATGGTACGAATGGGAATGATGCCAACGACGGTTTGACAATTGGAGCCGCTTTAAAGACCATCCAGGCTGCTGCAACTGTTGCTCAATCAGGAGATACTGTATATGTACGTGCAGGTGTGTACAGAGAAAAGGTTACTCCAGCTAATTCCGGTGTTACGATTAAAAACTACAATAGTGAAAGCGTAACTGTTTCAGGTGCTGACTTGATTACAGGTTGGACATTGGATACTACATTGGCTACCGGAAAAAATATCTATGTAGCAGATATGAACTGGGATATTTACAACGGCGACGGAAATATTGTTTTCGCTGATGGTGTCCTAATGAAGGAAGCAACATTTCCGAATATTGCAGTTGCAGATCTTTTAGACAAAACTAAATATAATACTGTGAAAACATTCACTTATGGGCCACCGAGTTCTATAGTTGACGCATCAGGATTAGGCACTAATTTTCCTGCTAATACATTAAATAGCGGTATGCTTTGGGTTCGAACTGGGAATGGTTATGGCAGCTACACAGCAGCCATTACAGGAAATCCTACTACCTCAACCATCAATATTAATTGGCCGCTCCCATCTACAGGTTACAATCCTGACAATACTTCATATTATTATATTACAAGAAATAAGGCCGTATTGGATGTTGAAACAGAATGGTACAAGGATGTAGCGAATGGAAAATTATATTTCATTGCTCCTGGTAACGTAAATCCAAGTACGATTATGGTTGAAGCTAAAAAGAGAGACTATGCATTTGATTTAACAGGAAAGACCAATATAACCATTGATGGAATTAAGCTAAGAGCTGCAAACCTTAACTTTGTTAATTCCAGCTATAATATGGTGAAAAATACTTTGGTTGATGCTCCAGACTATAACTTACCTGCTGGAATGGCTAACCTTAATGGTTTAACATTAGGTTTGAATTTGAATGGCGATCACAATACGATACGGGACAGCGAAATTAGAAATATGTACGGTCCCGGTATTCTAGTTGATGGACATGATAATAGTATCATTAACAATTACATTCATAATGTCGATTTCCTACATAGTTATGCAGATGCTGTAAAACTAAATGGATATAACCATCTTGTCAGCCATAATACCCTTACGATGTCAGGGCGTGGGCTTGTAGGCGGCTCTTTTTCCAGATCAGTTATTGAGTATAACGATATAAGCCAAGGTATGAAGCTATCTAAAGATGGAGGCGCATTCTATGTTGTGAATGTGGATATGGAAAACACGGAAATACACCATAACGTAGTTCATGATATCATAGGTGCCGGAGGGTCCCACGGTATTTATCCGGATAACTCGGTGCATAACGTTATTTTTTATGACAACATTACTTATAATACAAGTGCTAATGGAATGCTGATAAATGTTCCTAATGAATACCAATTATTTTATAATAATTCAATCCAAGGTCCTATAGGCCAGTTCTGCAATAACTTTGATGTCTGTGATTCAATAGGTTCGAAATTTACAAACAACATAGTAAGTGGTGCATTTGGAGGCGGAGCAAATAATAATGATATGACTAAAGACAAAAATATCATTAGTGCTGGTACTACACATTGGACGGCTCCTTATAGTGTAACTAATCCAACTCCAACAATTCCTTCAGCGTATACCTTGAAGAGCACTTCTACAGGCTTAGATCAAGGTGCAGTAATTCCAGGAATAACTGATGGTTATGTTGGAAATAAACCTGAAATAGGTGCAGTAGAAACTGGAGGAGCTCCATGGAAAGTGGGGCATGACTTTGCTAACCCTCCAAATCCTACTTTCCATCTGAATCCAAATATTCCATATGAAAACCAGATGAAAAACGCGGGCTTTGAAAGAGGAAGCTTTGAAGAATGGACAATTACTGCAGGAACTCCATCACTTTTTAAGCAGGCCGCCTGGGATTATAAAGCGTCAAGCATGGTTAGATTTCAGAATTATGCTGTTCGGCTTAAAGCTGGAGACACCATACAACAGACGGTAAACGGTCTTAAACCTAATACGACCTATACATTAAATGCTTGGGGAATCATACAGGGAACGGTATTTCAAGCAGAAGACTATAATGCCAGCTCAGGAACATTCAGCCAAACCCCTTTCAGAGGAGAAAACTGTCTATGTGGTAACACTGCAGGCGCATGGGTTAAATATAACAGTATCGACTTTGGGACAGGTTTATACAACAGCATCAACTTCGGTGCAGTAAGCAGAGTGACCGGCGGTAAGATCGATGTTAAACTTGACATTCCTACAAATCCGTCGATTGCCACTTATACTATAAATTCAACTAATGACGTAATCAACAATGGCGCTTGGAATTACAATAAAACAGATACACCTATAACAACATCAGTTACAGGGGTACACGATGTTTACTTGGTATTCTCAAATGCAAACGAAATCTACCTGGATAACTTCAGATTGTCCAATACTACTGCTAATGTGGATCAAGCGATATTAGGAGTTAAAGATTTTGGAGGTACTGAGACTACTACAACGATAACGGATAAGACGTTCAACAGCACAACAAAGGCGAAGAGCGTTGAGTTTACTACAGGCCCTAATAATACAAGCGCTACAATATATGCAAGCAAGCCAAACGGTAATTACTATGCCTTTGTAGATGGTTTCGGGGTTGCTGAAAAAGTTCCGGTTCCGGCTCCATTCTCTGGTTCATATAATGGAACAGTTGCTAATTTCACTTGGCCAGCTGTTTCGAATGCCGTAAGCTACGATGTGTACCGTTCAAACATTAAAGATGGTCCTTATACGACGACTGTGTGCAGCGAGGTAACGACACTTTCTTGCAGTGATTCAACAGGTGTTGAGCTTGGAAAATCCTATTATTATATCATGAAGTCCCGTTCAGCTACTGGTGCATTGAGCATAAATTCTGTAGAAGTCACAATATATGTACCTTATAAGCTATCGACAGACCCTTACCAATCTATGCAGCCGTTTGATAGTTTTGAGAATGGATTGAGCAATTGGGTGTCAATGCCAGGTAAAGGTACGCCTTCGCTCAGCTCAGCCCAAGTTCATTCCGGTAGCAGCAGTTACATGATTAATGAAGACATGGATACCATTTATCAAATCTTTAACACCTCATATAACAAGGTAGTCTCCATGTGGTTCTATGACACCGCTTCAGCAACTAACATGCAGAACGTAGCTTTTGTCGACGATAGTGTTACCGCACGGGGGATCGGGGTCAACACGCCGACTTCAGCCACGAAATACGTATACCGTACCGGCGGTACTCATGTGGCTACAGGCGTGGCTAGAACAACCGGATGGCATGAATTCAAGTGGGACTATACATCTGGTACCAAAGTGGATATGTACATCGACAATGTCAAGATTGCTTCTCTAACAGGGGCTGCGAACTTTAATCGTATAGTAATGGGCGATCAGTGGTCAGGTAATACGGTTACGGCCTATTACGATGATATTTCCATTATGGATCTTCCAGCAGCACCGACTCAGAGTAATATCGAAGCTGGAAACGGAAAGCTAACCTTGAATTGGAGCAGCACTTCCGGAGCGACCGGTTATAAAGTCAAATATGGAACAGCGAGCGGCGTATACACGTCAACGGTTGATGTAGGCAATGTTTCCAGCACTACTATAGAGGGACTTCAAAATGGAACCACCTATTATTTCGCAATCAGCGCCTACAACTCAGCGGGACAAAGTCGTAATTCCAATGAAGTAATTGGAACGCCAGATGGCACTGCACCGTCAACTCAAGCTGTTTTGGATGGATCGAAAGGCTCTGGCAATTGGTTTACATCCGATGTGACTGTAACGCTTCAATCTCAAGACGATAATGCCGGCGTAGCGTCTTCGGAATATTCATTGACCGTATTGCAAAGCGTTTACGGCTTGCAATCAACTAATGGATTCGTGCCGTATACCTCTCCGCTCTTGCTTAGCGATGGAATCTATGAGCTGCAATATCGCTCGACAGATCGCGCTGGAAATGTTGAAGCGTCCAAGACGATTACAGTGAATGTAGATAAAACAGCACCAACAACGGTACTTACTGTGAATGGCAGCCCTTTAGTGGATGGAGCAGCTTTCTTAGACAGCCAATTGTTAAACCTGCTCGTTCAATCGGAAGATCAGTTGTCTGGATTAGCTACGCAAACTATTCTCATAGATGGAGTATTGGCAACATCGGCACAGAATAGTTTGAACTGGGCAGGTCAACTAGGAATCCATTTTATTCAAGTCGTTGCGACGGATCTGGCTGGAAATGTGACGATATCCGAGATTAACGTAAAAGTTGCGACCAACGAAAGTTCGATGCAGGAACTGATGAAAAGATATGTGGCTACAGGGGAAGTAAACGGTTCGTTGGAAGCACAAATCACAAACAAATTCAGTCAGTCTCTTGACCACTATAGTAAAGGACATATGGATCAAGCGATTAAGCATATGCAAGATGTTCTCAAGGATCTTGAGAAAGCAAAGCAAGGCGATATTTCTGCTTATGTAAAGCAAGTCTTGACTGCAGATGCGAATGCCATTATCGCAGTCTGGTCAAGATAACGCTTTCGCAAACGCGGTCAGGGGCTAAGCTCCTGACCGCGTTTTTCCATTACGATGGCGATCCGGGTTTGTCGACCAGCTCATCTGATCGAACGGTCCTCGCATATAACTTGGTGCAACATCTTGGAATCAAGATCAGCCTCAAACAGCAAAGATTAGGAGACATTTAACATGACAACAATTAAAAGATTACACGTCATTTTTAAAACACACTTGGATATCGGCTTTACCGACTTGGCTGAGCGGGTTTTGGAACGCTACATGACACAGTTCATTCCACAGGCTTTGGACTTGTCTGAACAACTGGCACTCGAAGAAGGAAATGTGAAATTCGTATGGACGACCGGGTCATGGTTGATTAACGAATTTCTGACGACAGCTCAGCCTGAGATGCGTGATCGCATGGAAAAAGCCATACGGGAAAATCGGATTGTCTGGCATGGGCTTCCTTTTACGACTCATAGAGAGTTGATGGATGCTAAACTGTTTGAATTCGGTATTTCGCTATCGCGAAAGCTCGATGAGCGATATGGCAAAAAAACGATTGCCGCCAAAATGACCGATGTGACTGGACATACGATTGGCATGGTGCCTATTCTGGAACGCAACAATATTCAATTTTTACACTTGGGAGCCAACCCCGTTTGCAAACATCCCCAAGTACCGCCTGTATTCGTGTGGCGCGCCGCTGATGGCTCCGAATTGGTCGTCAACTACACCAATGATTACGGTACACAGCTCCAGATTGAAGGTCTTGAGGATGCACTTTATTTCGCCTATACGGGAGATAACCATGGGCCGCCTAGCATTGAGGATGTTCGGAAGTTGTACGCCCTATTGCAGGAGAAATATCCAGAAGCGACGATTATGGCATCTACGTTGGATGCTTTTGCCGAAAAAATCCTTGAGTTGAAGCATCAGCTCCCCGTTATTACTGAAGAAATCGGCGATTCGTGGATCCATGGGGCAGCCTCAGACCCTTGGAAGATTGCGAGATACCGTGAGCTGTTGCGATTAAGAGACCAATGGATTGATGCTGGGAAGTTGGATCCACAGAGCGAATCGTATGCAGTGTTTTGCAATCGATTAATGCTAGTTCCTGAGCATACGTGGGGGATGAATGAGCATGTCTACTTGCTAGACTATGATCATTACTCAGCAGCCAATTTCGCCGCCGCAAGAGCGAGAGATAAAGTGAGCGAGCCTAGGACGGACAAATATGCGTATCTGAGCTGGCCGGCGAAAGCAGAACGCTCTTACAGTATGTTCGAAAGCTCCTGGAAGGAACAGCGCGACTATTTGGATCAAGCGTTAGCAGCTTTGGATGATGCTTTAGCAGCAGAAGCAGGTGAGGCTTTTGAACGGATGAAGCCAGGCATCGAGCACTTCTCTGAAAATGAAAGAGTCACTCTGGAAGTGAACGAATGTTATGATTTGGGGCAGTTTCGTGTTAGCTTTGGATCAGATGGGTCGATCAATGAATTGGTGGATTCAAATGGCAAACTATGGGCGGACGATGAGCATCGACTTGGTATATACAGCTACGAAACGTTTGCCAAAGAAAATTATGACCGTTTCTTCAAAGAGTATGTTACCAATTTAAAGGTGCATCATCGCTGGGCGGATAACGACTTGGGGAAACCTGGTCTTGAGTATGCAGAGCCGCGGCCGGAACACAAACGTTACTTCCCGGTTGTAAAATCTCTCTATCTGATTCAGAAGTCGGATCGATCGATCGTGTTGGCGGAGCTTAAACTTCCTTCCTTTCTTTATGAACAATATGGCACCCCGCGTAAGATGACGATAGCTTACACGTTCTTGCATACCGATTCGCAGATCGAAGTTGAGCTTCATGCGATGGAAAAACCGGCTTGCCGATTGCCGGAATCCGCATGGCTGTCTTTCGTGCCATTAACGGATAGTCCGCATCATTGGAAGATGGAGAAGCTGGGAGCACGCCTCTCTCCGTTATTCGTAGTAAAGGATGGGAACCGGAATATGCATAGCGTGGAAAACGGCATATATTATGAAGGTCCTGAAGGCAGCATCGCTTTGGAGACGCTGGATGCCCCTGTAGTTTGCCCAGGGGAACCGCGGCTGCTGCAGTTCGATAATTCTTTTGCCCCGTTAGATGGCGGGTTCCATTTCAATTTGCACAATAACGTGTGGGGGACCAATTTCGCCATGTGGTTTGAAGATGAAATGAAATATCGATTCCGATTAACGCTGCTTGCGAATCGAATGCTGTAACTGTATAAAAGGAAAAGAGGGATGGCAAATTGTCGAAGATAAAAGAAATTCTTGTCTATCATCACAGTCATTTGGATGTAGGTTATACGCACACGCAGCCCGTACTTTGGGAGTTACAAAATGAATATATCAACCAGGCGTTGGAACTTTGTGAGAAGACGCAGCATGAACCGGAAGAAAATCGTTTTTATTGGACTTGCGAGGTAACTGCTCCGGTTATGAATTGGCTAGAAATTGCGGATGAAAGCAAGATTGAACGATTTCAATTTTTTCTTAAAAATGGACAAATTTGTATATCATTTTTGAGTATGCACACTTCTCCGTTATGTAATGCTGAACAATTAGCACGACTCTTATATTCGGTGAAAGAGCTTCGTGATCGATTCCATGCACCGATTCGTACGGCCATTAATCATGACATTACCGGTCAACCATGGACAATGGCACAGGTCCTCATCGATGCCGGAATTTAGCTGTATACGACAGGAATTAATATTCACTTGGGCGGGCTTCCGCTTCCAAGGCCAATAGCATTTCGGTGGGTTGCGCCTGATGGCAGAGAACTGCTGACGTTTAATGGCGAGCACTATTCGTTATTTACACAATTCTGCCGTTTGGAAGAAAAAAGTACAAAGCTGATGAAAGAAGGGCTGGATCGATACATTTCACGCATCGAAAGTGAAGGGTATCCGTACGATTTCATTTATCTGTCGACAACGAATATTCCAATGTTTTTAGAAAGACTTAGGGAACAACCGATCGAAACAATTCCTGCCTACAGCGGGGATTGGAATGATTTTTGGAATTTTGGAGCTGCAAGCTCCGCAGAAGAAACCAGGCTAAACCGAAGATCAAAAATAAGTTTGAAGTCAGCAGAGTTTCTATCTGCATTTCAGTCTACTCGAACAGAAAAAGGCAGTGATCTCTACAAGAAGGCATGGGATCAGGTGCAATTATACGATGAACATACGTGGGGGGCCAATGTTTCCGTATGGGAGCCGGATTCGCTGTTCACGAAATCACAGTGGATGCATAAGGCACACTTTGCTTATCAGGGCAATGCGCTAGCTGCCTATGCCGTAAACCAGCAATTAGAACAGTTGGAAGGCAATCCGCTCCAATCCGGTAGGCCGGAAGGCGTTGTACTTGTGAATCCGACGTCTGTTGAGCAAACCTGTGACGTCCGTTTACCAAAGGATTTTGCAGGAGAGGCTAGACATACTTCAGGCGGAAGATTCACTTATAATCAAAACATAGAAGATGTGAATTGGGCGATAGATTCCTATGGACTTGTCAAACTGCCACCATTCAGCTATAAAATGATCCGAACCACAGAACCGCTCATAGATCGCACTTCTGACGCTGTAAGAATTATGGATAATGGCATCGAAACGCCATTTTATCACTTGTCCTTTGACCGTGTAACGGGACGAATCAAAGAGCTGGTGGACAAGCAAACAGGCTGGCATGCAGGCTGCAACAGTAGGCATTGAGGCTTCTCATCCTGTGCAAATTTTTCCTTTGGTCTATTGTCCAGACGTGAAGGAGGAAGTGTTTATTAAAGTAGATGGTCATCCGTGTATTGTAACACAATATATCAAGTCTGCTGATGATAAGAATGGGCTTATTATACGGTTGAATAATTTGGAAAACGAGTCGTCCCAGTTATCGATTCAAACTCCGGGGATACCAATAACTCATGCATATGTTACGAATATTTTGGAAGAAAATCTAAGTGAGATCGTAATCACAGATGGGAAGCTTCGATTAACGATGGATAGCAGGCAATTGATGACGATTCGAATTGTGTTTGATACGAAATAAATGGATTTTGTATCATGCGAATTTATAATGAAAATATTTGCTGCAATTGCTGCTTTCTACAACGGTTCTTATGGTTCTGTTTTTAATTTGTCAGCACGATACTTCTGAATTACAACGCCGACAAAACGATGCTTCAAATTTCAAATGCAGCAGCATGCAATCCGGATAGGAGTCGGTTGACTCTTATCCGGTTTTTACATTTCGACAAAAATCACAGTGTTTTTCGCATTGTATGTTTAAAAAGTAGAGTTTTTTTCATTTTTTACAGTAGTAGCTGAGCTTCATAAAGCTGATAATGAGAGCATCTTATTATCATAGTGTTTGGAGGAGGGGAGATCGTATGGAGCCAAGACAGCTTCGTGTCTTTTGCATCGGCTTGCAAAATCACTGGCTTTCACATTGGGGATCTCGGCCGGATGTTGAGGTGGTTGGCGTAAGCAACAGATATCAGGAAGCGAATGAGCACTATGCCCATCTTCCTCAGTTCGAGGATATTCAGGGCGCGCTCCAAAAGTTGAACCCTGATCTGGTCACGATGGTAACTCCGCCTTATGCCAAAACTTGTATGGAGACGATCCGAACAGTTGTGGAAAGCGGATTCGATATATATCTTGAGAAATTCAGGCCACAGTCTTGGGAAGATGGGGCGACGATGGTTTCGCTCTCGCGTTCGAGAGGCAGACAGATCGCGATTGGAGAATCGTACAGATTTGACAAGTTTGTGGAGCAAGCCAAGCGCGTCATTCTCAGCGGCAAACTCGGCGAGCTGGGGCAGATCGTATGGCGATGTCAACGGCCGAATATCCGTGCAGCTTGGATGAACGAATACGAGCATGTCATGCTTGAAGATTTAACCTACCATCATCTCGGTGTAATTCATTACATGATCGGTGCCGAGCGCTTCAATCAGGTGTTTGCTACCTCTGTGCTTCCTTCGTGGTCAATTGAGAAATCGCCTTCGGTTGTATCTCTCCTGGCACAGAGTAACGAAGGATTGCACTTGAATTATTACGCTTCCTGGGCTGCGCACAGTGCGGAAACATCTTGGCTGGGAGAATTTCAATTAGATGGCTCTGAAGGGAGTTTGCAGCTGCGCGGCGACCGCCTTGTTTTCATTCATCATGATGGAGCAGAGGAAACGATTGTACCTGATGAGTCCAATGGATTTGAATTACGTGCTGGGATCGTAAATGAATTTATGGCTGCTTGCATGCAAGGACGAAAGTCTGACTTAGATATTTCATCGTTTCAACCCGTGATTCGCATGATACAAGCATCGTTGGAATCTGTGCGGACAGGGAATAAGGTCGACATTTAGCACTGTACTTTTTATGAAGGGACGAAGCTATCAGTGGAATATACGATTCTAGGAAAAACAGGATTTCGAGTTTCAAAAATTGGCTTGGGCGGCGCTCCGCTTGGCGGTGATTTTGGCGAGACAACGGATGAAATTGTGACAAGTGTCATTGACGCTGCCTTGGATTTCGGAATTAATTTTATCGATTCAGCGCCGTTATACGGTAGAGGTGAAAGCGAACGCAGAATTGGACAGGCGCTTAAAGGAAAGCGAGATCAAGTCATTTTGGCTACGAAGGCAGTGATGAGAGGTACACCATATTCGTATGAGAACACAATTCAATCCGTAGAAGAAAGCTTACAAAGACTGCAGACGGATTATATCGATCTCATTCAGCTGCATGAATTGGAGCAAACGACCTATGAACAGGCTGTGAATGAGACAATCCCAGCGTTTCTGAAGCTGAAGGAGCAAGGAAAGGTCAGAGCCATCGGTGTGAACGCTGGGAAGCTTGAACTTCTGATGCCTTTCCTCAAGGAGGATTTGGTAGATACGATTCAGACCTACGCGAAATATACGTTGGTTGATTATACAGCCAAAGACGAACTGCTACCGCTCGCCAAGGAAAAAAATATCGGCGTCATTCACGGCAGTCCGCTGGCCATGGGCATCTTGGCGGATCAGCCGGCGCCTTTTTTACAACAAAATCATGCCTTGCTTGAAGAATCGAACAGAAAGATGGAACAGCTGCAATTTTTGCGTAAAACCGAGCCGAAAGGTCTTGTAGAGCCAGCGATGCGCTTTAGCTTAACTTGTCCGGATATTGCGATTACATTAACGGGAACGACATCGATCCGTTCTTTGCAGGCGAATGTGAACTATTGTGACGGTGTAGGATTATCGGATCTGGAACTTGAGAAAGTATTTGCGTTGTTCCCTGGACAGCAATTGTTATAGCAGAATGTGTGGGAGGAAATGAACATGACAACAAGCGTCGTTAATGAAGCATGGGTTGAAGATGTGTGGGGAAAGATCGTTGCGAAAGTTGAACGAACATGCAAAAGGATCGGAGATTCATTTCCATATGCATCCGTGAATGGCACCTATAACTCGGAATCGAATGATTGGTGGACCAATGGATTTTGGCCAGGTTTGCTATGGCTGATATACAAAGAAAACGAGAATGCAGATTTTCGTGAAATCGCGGTATCAGTTGAGAATCAGATGGACGAAACGCTTTTAGGGTACGAGAAACTCCATCATGACGTTGGCTTTATGTGGAGTTTAACGTCTGTAGCGCAATATAAGCTGTTGGGCACGGATTCTTCTAAAATCCGCGGGCTGATGGCAGCCAGCCATCTGGCAGGCCGTTTCAATCTTAAAGGCCAATTCATTCGCGCATGGAACGGCGACAATCAGCAGGGCTGGGCGATTATCGATTGTCTCCTGAATTTGCCGCTGCTTTACTGGGCGAGTGAAACAACGAATGATCCGCGTTTTCGTCATATCGCAGTGGCGCATGCAGATACCGTGCTGCGT
This sequence comes from Paenibacillus sp. yr247, assembly GCF_900103825.1. GTDB lineage: Bacteria > Bacillota > Bacilli > Paenibacillales > NBRC-103111 > Paenibacillus_E. Next base: position 36,864 of record NZ_FNIF01000010.1, on the reverse strand, counting down.
GAATTTATCCGCCCAGACGGCTCCTCGCATCATATCGTCTGCTTTGATCCGGAGACAGGTGAGCGCATCGAAGCAAGAGGCGGACAAGGAATCTCGCCGGATTCGGCATGGGCTCGAGGGACGTCTTGGGCATTGTACGGCATGGCGCTAAGCCACAAATATACGGGGCATCAAAGATATTTGGATGCAGCCAAAAGTGTAGCGCATTTCTTTATCGCCAATATGCCAGCAGACGCTGCGCCTTATTGGGATTTTCGCGCGCCGGTTGAGCCGAAGACGGCCTTTGATACATCAGCTGCAGCCTGTGCAGCTACTGGATTGTTGGAAATCAGCCGCGCTGTTCCTGAGTCGGAGGCACATATTTACAGTGATGCAGCGAAGCGTATTTTGTTGGTACTCACAGAGCAATACGTCTCGTGGGGTGAAGACGAAGAGGGCATTTTGACAATGGCAACTGCGAATTTTCCGAAGAGAGCTTATGTCAACGTCCCGATTATATACGGCGACTATTACTATGCCGAAGCGATTGCCAAACTGCGGGGACGTACGGAGCTGTTTTGGTAGGGAGGAAGCGCAACATGAAATCGAACATTAACGCACTCAGCAATTGGTTAATGTCCTGGGTACAAGAGGACGGAGCCATTCACGGCTTTCATAATCATTCTGTTTGGGGTTCCAATCCATACCGATGGTCAGACTTTACAAGCGGGCACAGCACATGGGCAAGCCCGTTGATGGCGGCTTTGAGCCGAATTGTCGCAGAGCAGCGCGATTCCTCGCTTGAAGATCAGGTATTACAAATGATCAAGTTTCAAACGACACGTTTCCAGGAGGATGGGCAGTACAAGCACATCGGATTTCAGGTCGGCGAGATGCTCAATCGTGGGTTAATTCACAACATGATGCCGAACGTTGCTTTGGGACTAACGGCACTTCACGGTCGCTCTTGGCTGCCTGCGGAAGCGTTGGAAAGTATTCAGCAAGCGATGCTTCGCAATTTGCAGGCATGTGAAGAGATCTATCCGTTCAAAAAAACGAGAAATATCAGCAATCAAGAATATTGCCGTCTCTGGGGCAAGCTGCTGTATCAGCAGCTGTTCCCGGATTCTCCATGGAGCGCGGGCATTCAAGACGATTTGAACTTCATGATTGAGAATTATCATGTAAGAGGCATTCCAGATGCGGATTGTGAAGCCAGCAACCGCTATTTGGGCGACGCAACGATGGTCGAGCCCGCTGAATATTACGGCTTAATGATTGCGCCGCTGGTGCAGGCCTATGAAATGTTCGGCGAGCCTCACTATTTGCAGCACGCAGGCGGTCTATGTCGTCACTTGGTCCGATCCGCCTGGATCGATGCGAAGGGACAGACGCGTTTTAATCGCAAATGGTTGCTTCGCGCAGGAGAATGGATTCGACTGAAAGAGCCTATGCTTATTGCGGGAATGGGTATGTCTCTACACGGCATTGCCCGTTACCTGGAGCATCAAGCTGACGAAGAGTTGGCGCTGTTCCTGAAAAAATGCGACGAAACCTATGCTTACTATCAAGCGCCGCGAGGTTATATGGCTTCGGCGACTGGCTGGCAAAACGAAGCTGATATTGCGCCATGCTCGGCATGGCATACTCATGATTTTTATTACTTGCTGCACCGTCATGGACTTGGAGAGAAGATGGTCTCTAAGCTCAAAGAGCCTTATCCGCGTATATCCGTCCTGCTTGGTCACCAATGTATGTGGGTGGAAGAAGGCAAGCATTGGGCGATCAACGATTTTTACTTTCAGGACGTGTATAAGCTGATTGGCCGCAAAGACGAAGCCGTGTTTGGTCGAGATCTGGGTTGGGTTGGTGGAGAACGTGCGCTTCCGGAACATTTCTTATTCCCGAATCAGCCAATCTTTATAAAAACCGATGAGGGGATCTATTTGAAAGCAGATGAGCAGACGGCTCAAAACATAGATGTCAGCAGCATTGCAGAATTGCCCTACTTGGGATTGTGGGAATAAGAACGAGTCAAGCATGTATAGAACATATTGGGGAGGATTATTGCAATGAAACTGCTTACTTTTGTTCAAAACGGCGAATACCGCCTTGGAATTAAATTGGAGCAAGGCGTTTTGGATGTCCAAGCTGCTTTACAGGCAGTACCATTCAATAAAACACTGCCTGCAACCGTACACGAGGTTATTGAAGGCGGCAGCGAAGCTGTGGAACTACTCCGCGCGTATTCGGAATCTGTCATTAGTTTAGCTGATAACAAGGAAGCGTATGTATTAGATGAAGCTGTGCTGACATTAGGGCCTTGCGTGACGAAGCCTAACAAAATAATTTGCATCGGCTTAAATTATCGTAAGCATGCGGAAGAAACGAATGCTCCGATTCCGGAATTTCCGATTCTTTTTAATAAATTCAGTAATACGTTAGCGGTGCATGGTGGTCAAATTCCACTTCCAGCGGTATCGCAAAAGGTGGATTACGAAGCGGAATTAGTGATCGTTATCGGCAAAACGGCAAAATACGTAAGCCGAGAAGACGCGCTGTCCCATGTGTTTGGCTATTGCAACGTGAACGACTTATCTGCACGCGATTTGCAGTTGCGTACGCATCAATGGATGCTTGGCAAAATCTGCGATAAGTTCTCTCCACTAGGACCATACCTAGTCACTGCGGACGAAGTCGGGGATCCAAACAACCTCGATATTCAATGTATCGTGAATGGCGAAGTTCGTCAGAGCTCGAATACGTCCGATATGATTTTCTATTGCGATGAGATTGTCAGCTACATTTCCCAGCACATGACGCTTGAGCCTGGCGATATCATTTTCACAGGGACTCCAGAGGGTGTTGTTTTGGGTTACCCGCTTGAGAAGCAAGTATACCTGAAAGACGGAGATCAAGTTACGATCCAAATCGAGAAGTTGGGCTCCTTGACGAATACCATGGTTGCTGATAAGGGAACACCTTCTGCACAAGTTTTAAGATCTGGGAGTGATAACCTTGTCAACGCCTAATTCCAAACAAGCGATTCCGCGGATTTCCGCTGCGCGTCACGTGGTCCCGCCGCAATGGGCGTTAACGGAGCGGTTGCTTATCGATCAATTAAATAAAGCGGCTTTCGAATTCGTGGAGCGTTATACCCGTCCGGACGGAACCTTAATCTGGCGACAAGATTGGCCGGGTATGGATGGCTCGGACGATCCGTATGAAGGATTTATGAATCTGGCTCTTCTATATATGCTGGGCGGAAGCAGCGAGCTGCACGGACTGGCTCGTAAAATCTGGGAAGGTATTACATGGCAGTGGACGGAATACGGGCAAATTCATCGCGAGTTTGATGCGTATTATGATTGGATGCATCACGGAGAGGGATATTTGTTCACGTATTTCCTTGGTCTTGCCGGCCCTGTTACGTTAAAGGATCGCCAACGAGCTGTGCGTTTCGCCGGGATGTATACCGGAGAGGACAAAGAGGCGCTCAATTACGATGCGGAGCGCAAGCTGATCCGTTCGGCGATTTCAGGGAGCATGGGGCCGCGGTTCGAGCTGACCGAAGAGGATTGGAGTACGCACCGCGGCATTTTGGACGATTATTTGGCGCCGTACGAAGATATTCCCGCTGTAGATTTTGCAAGCGGCAAATGTCCGTGGTCGAACGATGAGGTGTACGCATACATTATCCGCTTGATGAATGAACGCATGACGCGCGGCGATGTGCCGTTGAATCTCAACGCCACAGGGCTAGTAACGAACGCGTTCCTCCATACCGGCGAAGAGAAATATCGCACCTGGGTGCTGGATTATTTAGCTGTTTGGCAGGAAAGAACGCAACAAAACGGCGGTATCATTCCAGATAATGTCGGTTTGTCCGGCGAGATCGGCGAGTATAATGACGGCAAATGGTGGGGCGGCTATTACGGCTGGCGCTGGCCGCATGGGTTCATGACGATCATCGAGCCGTTAACGAACGCCTGCATGAACGCTGCACTGCTCACGGGCGATATGAAGATGCTTGATCTGGCGCGTCAACAATTGGATGCGAACTGGGAACTGCGAAAAGAGCAAGATGGCGAGCTGCGTGTTCCGTATAAGCATTTTGACGCTGGATGGACGGATTATCGCAAAGCTGCACCTCAGTACCCTGTCTATTTATGGACGATGTCGATGGCGGACGAAGATTTGGAGCGCATTGACCGTATTCCGAAAGACCATGACTGGAATCAGGTCATCATTCCGAAGCTGTCCGGCACAGACAAAAAAACCAAAAGAAATACGAAGCATTACATCGGCAATACGCAGCCATGGTTTCAATATATCCGCGGGCTCAATCCAAATTATCCGCAGCAGATTCTCGATGCGAACTGTGAATTGGTCGCGCAGCAGTTGACCAAAATGCGTTCCGAGGCGGGCAATCCGTATAACTGGGCGAATCAATACAGTGAAGATGATTTCTCAAGTATTCACGTATGGCAAGAAATGTGCCCGATCTACATGGAGAGTCTGGTTCAGCTGACTTTAGGCGGTCCTATGCATATTTCTCATGGAGGCTTACAGCATGCCCGTGTCCGGTATTATGATGCGGAAGCGAAACGTCCGGGACTTCCAGAATCCGTGGCTGCGCTGGTGAAGGAGCTAACCGCACAGTCTGTCACGCTTGAATTCGTGAACACAAGCCAGTTCGATAACCGGTCTGTCATCATTCAGGCAGGTACATTCGGCGAGCACGAATTTAAAGATGTCAGTTTCTTAGACGAAGTAGAAGGCAGTATGGATAAGACGACCGTTAATCATAAATGGCTGCAAGTCGATCTGCCTGCAGGAACGGGAGTCACCTTGCAATTGAGTATGGATCGGTATGTACATGCGCCATCCTATGACATGCCATGGCTGGATTGTGAAAAGAATGTTCATCTTGAAGGCAGAAAGCTGTATTAGAAGAAGACCCGGTCGGGAAGGAGGATGCCTATGAATAGACAACTTTACTATTCCCAGCTGAAAGTTGGAACGGCGGAAGCCTTTTGCGCTGCAATCCGTCAGGATGATGGGGACCTGAGAAGCCATTTGCAAACGGAGCAGGTTCTCACCGGCTCCTTGTTCATAAGCGACCGTTATTTGTGCCTGTATATGGAGACTGTGCATGATAGCTTCGACTGGGACTGGCCGGCTGCCTATGCAGAATGGCTGGAAGCTTGGCCGGGAGAGCATGGGAGCCGTTTGTCAGTCCAAATGCTGGACATTTTTCACGACGGCGTGCCGACAGACCCGGATTCCTGGCGAGAAAGTCGCCAAGTCGACGGCCGAATCGGATGTATCGCAAGGCTAAAGCCAGAAATGGCGGCAAGTTATATTTATTATCACTATCGCGGGCGATTCGGGACGATTTCGCCACGGTGCATCGCAATCTGTCGCTTGCCTATTTCAATAAACGCGGGGATGCGGCAAGCGCGTTTATTTCGATGGAGAAGGCTTTTGCTTGCAATCCTGACGATGCACGCGTTCTCTACGAGCTGGATCAACTGTACAAAAAGCTTGGTTACGAGCCGGAGCTCCGCTGCGGCAAGCTGGAGGAGCACCAAGCTCTGGTGAACAAACGCGATGATCTCTATGTGGAATACATCACACTGTTGAATACGCGAGGTCTTCATGAGCGGGCTGTTCAAGCGCTGAATTCGCGGAAGTTCCACCCATGGGAGGGCGGCGAAGGTAAAGTGATCGGCCAGCATGTGTTTGCCCATGTTGAATTGGCAAAGCAAGCATTGGCGGAAAAACGTTTTGAACAGGCTGTAAGCTTCTTGCAGCAAGCGCTCGTTTACCCGGATCATCTTGGCGAAGGCAAGCTGGCGGGAGCGCAAGAAAACAATATTTATTATTATCTTGGACTTGCCCATGAAGGCTTAAATGAGGCGCAGCGTGCGAAGGAATGCTGGACGATCGCTTCTCAAGGATTGGAGGAACCGGCCAGCGCGATGTATTACAACGACCAGCCGCCGGATATGATTTTCTACCAAGGCATGGCTTGGCTTGCACTGGGCAATGACAAGGAGGCTAAGCGCCGCTTTAACAAGCTGATTGATTACGCGGAGAAGCACCTGTTTGACGACGTGAAATTTGATTACTTTGCAGTTTCGCTGCCAGACTTCCTAGTGTTTGAAGACGATTTGAAAGTGCGAAACGAAGTTCACTGCCGATACATGATGGGACTCGGTCATCTCGGTCTCGGAAGTCTGAAGCTTGCGGATGAGCAATTTGAGCAAGCGCTTCGTCTGGAAGCCAATCATACCGGCGCGCATATTCATCGGGCCATGTGCTAGTGAGGCAAGTGAACATGGTGCAAGTAACAACTGGCGACTATGAGGGATTATTTTCGATAACGCTTGAAAGTGCACGCATCCGCTTGGATATGGTGCCGGAGCTAGGCGGGAAACTGGTTTCAATCGTTTATAAACCAACGGGAAAGGAATGGATGCTGGACTCGGGGTCTCGTGTTTTGCGGCAACCGGTTTACGGCTCGACCTTCACGGATTGGGACATGAGCGGTTGGGATGAGTGCTTCCCAACGATAAATGCGTGTCAGGCTCGCGGGAAAGAAAACATGGTGCTGCCTGATCATGGCGAACTTTGGGCTCTGCCATGGGAATATGAGATCGAGAAGAACGCGGTGGTTTGCTCAGTCCGAAGTCCTATGCTGCCGTACAGATTCAAAAGACGAATCTCATTTCCATCTCCCGATCGCGTACGGCTGGATTACTGTGTAGAGAATGACAGCGAGGAAGAGATGCCGTTTTTGTGGGTGCCTCATCCGCAATTCTCTATCACAGAGCCAACCCGGATCCTTCTTCCTCCAGCGATTGAGGAAATGTTGTGCGTATACGAAGGCCATACGCTTCACGCAGGTGAATCTTATGCATGGAATACCGTATCTCAACTTTCCGCATTCGTTACAGGAGATGCAAGGAAGTTTTACTTTAGAGGGCGGGTGCCGGATGGCTGGTCAGGGCTGTATGGCGAGGAAAGCGGCAACTTCTTGTTCCTTTCTGTCCCGTCAGACAAGGTGCCTTACATCGGCGTTTGGATGGACGAAGGCATGTTTAATGATCGGGTGACCTGTGCTTTGGAGCCGAGTATCGGCTATTACGATTCTTTGGAAACGGCGATAGGCAACGGGACGGCGCAAGTGATACCGGCCAATCGATCCTTCGAGTGGTATTTGGAGATATCCATTGGTGCAGGGAATTGGCGCGAAGCCGTACAGATACTTTAACGAAAAAGCGGGGGCATAAGGCCCCGCTTTTTCATTTTCTGAGAAGGTCAGAGGTAATCACTCGCTGTTTATTCCGATACTCGGATGGCGTGATACCCGTAATTTTCTTAAACACTTTCGAAAAATGGTTCTGATAATCAAAGCCGACTGCGATGGCAATTTCATGGATCGACTTTTGTGAGTCCGTCAGCATTCGCTTGCTCTCGGCTATGCGAATTTCATTTAAATTGCCGCTAAAAGACAGTCCTGTTTCCATATTGATCTTATTCGATATATAGGAAGGATGCTTACTGAATTTATCCGCCACGTCGTTCAATGTGATTTTTTCGAAAAAATGTAAATTCATATAGTGAATGATATCTCTCACTAATGCTGAGTATTGTGGATTTGCAAATTGTTTGATGGCAGCCGTAAATTGTAAAATCATCTCTTTCACGAGCAGTACAATTTCTGCTCTTGTACCAAGGCTCTCCGCCCGTTCGATAAATTTGTAGGCAAGCGTTCTTGCATATTCATTCTCTACGCCGCTTTCCACCGCAATTTGGCAAACGATCGCGCATGTGGAAATGAAATGATTTTTCGCGGAACGAAGGATGTCGCCGCTCGCAAGTTCAAATCGGTTGACGCCCTCTTGGAAGCTGGACATGGAGTCCAAGTGGCTTTGAACGAAGGAGACGTCGCCGGTCTGCATTTTTTCTTTTAACCGCTTGTATTCCTCAAGTGTAATGTGCAAAGCTTCTTGCTCGTAGTAGAGCTTGACAAGAGAAACCTCAGGGATTACGAGGGGAGAGGGGGTATGCGTAATGCTGTACATTCTCGGGAGCGGAATGCAATGTTCTTCATCTTTGACGAACAACCAATAGAATAATCGCCCCAGATATTCGAGCTCTTTTCTGTTTTTGGAGGGGATCAGCTTATCGTATTTGCTCTCAGGGGATGCCAATCCAATTGGCCCTATAATGAGGATGAGCTTTTCGTTTTCAGTCAGAACCGATAGGGCATGAAACAAACACGAATCAGGTGTGCAAAACGTGAAGTATGGATGATCAACACCCGACATTTCTTCAATCATTTCTTTCACGAGTAGCAGTGTATTGGAAAGCAACTTTTGCCTTTCCGGGTGAATACATGCAAACAGAAGCTGCCCATCTTTATCAGCTCCAATGACATCAATCTCGTGCAGATAATGAAAGCATCTAGCTTTCTCCTCAGCGGCCCTCATGCGATACCTCCAAAACCTTAACTATATATCTACAATGTTAACATTCGATCAATTTGAAATCTAATCCTTTTTACAAAGAGGGTGAAATCCTGGGAATGAACGATTAATATTTTGCAGGATATTATTTCCGAAAGTATTACTCTTTCATTATCGGGGAGTTTGGGGAAGTAAAGGTGAGTATTCAGTTGTAACAATCCGAATATGGCACATAATTCACTGTAATGAATAATTTTTCCAGTACAGTGGGAAATTAGGTGTACATAGCGATAAAACAAAAGGGATGATCTTCCTCATGCAGGCATTTGAACTAGATACATTAATTCATGGTATGGTTCGAGCCGATGACCTTGAAATCAGAAAGCTCAATTTAAGTGACGAAACAGTTGACCTCGTTTATTTCTCAACCATGTGTGATAAGAAATATATACATACCGCGATCATTAAGACTATTTTAGATAGAAGCAGCTTATCGGAGATTGAATTAGCCTTAAAAATGCTGCCGGGATTTGAGATTATTCAGAGCGAAGATCAAATGATCGAGAAGCTAATTGGCGGCTATACATTGTTGTTTTTCCCTCAGATGACCTGTGCAATTGAAGCAAAAAAAGACCCGACGTCTCAGCCTCAAGAAACATCAATTGAAAACATTCTTCAGGGGCCCCAATTTGCTTTCTCCGAGGATCTCGCAACGAATATACAAATCTTACGAACACGATACCCCTCGCAGGATTTACATATTGAATTTATGAAAATTGGCACACAAAGTCAAACTGAATTAGCGATCATTTACGATAAGACGAGAGTGGATGAGGACGTTCTTTTGCAGCTTGAGAATAAGCTTATGTCAATCGATGCGGAAGTCATCCAAGCTGCCAATCAGCTCCAAATGCTGCTCACGAAACGTTATCAATTTTTACCAACTTTAATGATCACAGAAAGGCCCGATAGAACCGTATTAAATCTAAGCAAAGGAAAAATTGCTTTACTCCTCAATGGAACTCCATTCTCGGTCAATTTGCCAGCGGTATTTTTTGACTTCATGGCATCGATGGATGATGTCTATGAATTACCATGGATCGTTAGACCGCTGCAGATATTGAGATTTATAGGCATGTTTATTACGACTTCACTGCCTGCTCTATACGTAGCAACCGTTTCTTATAATCCTGAATTTTTTCGGTCGCAAATAGCGATTGAAATTGCAGGTAGTCGTGCGGCGGTACCTTACCCATCTTTTTACGAAGTTTTTCTCATGCTTTTCTTAATTGAAGCGCTAACCGAAGCAAGTATTCGTCTTCCTAAGTTTATTGGCTCTACAGCGACAACCGTAGGTGGTCTAATCTTAGGACAAGCGGCTCAACAGGCAGGGCTAGTCAGCAGTATTATGATTATTATCGCTTCGGCAGTAGCCATCTCGAATTTTGTGATTCCAATGAATACGTTGGGTTTTTCGCTGAGGGTCATCAAATTTCCACTTGTTCTATTAGCTATATTCTTTGGGTTGGTAGGTGTGCTAGCAGGGTTATTTTGTTTCCTTGTATACACGGTGAGTTTGAGAAGCTTTGGTCGACCATATTTGAAGCTTTTTATAGGAGAGGACAAAAAAACTAGGTGAAATCATTGTCACGGTATTTTTTTTACGCTCTGATATTAACCATGATGATTAACTCCATTCTGTACGTTCCACGAATTCTCATTAACGAGCGGTATGAGGGTGCAATCATGTCGCTAATTCTTGGAACCTTGATTGGCAGCATACTTTTGTACATCTTTACCGGCTCTCTCTTAAAGTTTCCAGGGAAGGGTCTACCCGAAATCTATAAGCTTTCACTGCACAAAAGCATCTATATTCCTTTATTGCTTTTCTTTGGTGCATTATATTTCACCGCGGGCGGGCTTGTATTAATCAATTTCACTTTCATCATATCCAGATATCTGAATCCGGAAACGCCATCGTATATTTTGCTTTTGCTTTTTGTAACTGTTGTATGTTTTGGCGCTATGCAATCCTCAAAAACAGTGTTATATTGTGCGGAAATTGTACTGATTCTCAGTGTGCCTTTACTCTTGTTCTTGATAATAAAAGCGCTAACAAATAAACACATGAGCTATGATGCAGTAAAAGTCATACTTGACTACACATGGATGTTTCCGAGTTGGAAGAGTTTATCTGTCTCTACTTATGCATTCGTGGGTTATCTGAGTTTGTCTATTTTTAATCGTACATTTACTCACTCAAAATCCATTAAATACAGATGGCTGATTCCTATTTTCGGTTTCGGCATGCTGTCGTCGACATTTATTATTCCAATTGGAACTTTAGGCATAGATGGTGTTAATGACTATATTTTCACTTGGGTTTCTACGGCAGAGGCGATACAGATGAAATATGCATTTATTGATCATGTTGTTTATATTTTTTTGCTCGTCTTTTTAAGTATTACGTTTCTATACACTATGGTGACATGGCATGTCGCTTCTGAAGCCATTAGCAGTTGTTTTCCTCGAAGTAAACCGAATACATCTTCTGTAACCACTGTACTTCCGAATGCGATAAGCTGTGGATTGATGGGTATTGCTACAATTGTAGCTGGAAGTCTTTTAGGTGAAGATGATTTGTTCCGAGTGTCCTCCTTTTGGATGATGATACGTTTACCCATGGACGTCTTCATTGTCTTAACTGTTTATTTCTTGAGTAAGCGGAGGCCAAGCTTATGAAAACGATGTTGTTACTCCTGTTAGTAGTTCCTTTGTTATCCAGCTGCGGTTTCAAAGATATGGACAAACGATTTATTGTTAAGGCTATTGGTATAGATAAGTCAAATGATAAAGATCTGCCCCTGCATGTTTCTTTAAAACTCGCCATTCCATCTTTGCAAATCAAACCAGGCCAGACGAATACGTTCCAAATCGTAAGTGATGATGCCAAAACGATCACGGAAGCTGTTCAACATCTCAAATCAAAAGTGGATAAAGAACTGGATTTTTCACAATCCAAAATTATCATTTTCGGAAAGGACTTGGCTGAAGAACGTCTGAATCGGGAAACGATCGACTGGTTTTTGCGGCGGCGAGAAATCCAGGGGACGACATTCATGGCTTTAGGGGATCCATCGGCAGAGCAAGTGCTGAAAGTAAGACCCAAGTCCGAACGGTTGCCCGGAGACAGTTTGTTTTTAAGTTTTGATCAAGAAGGTACGGAATCGGCATTTATTGTGACCGAGTATTTGTTTGATTTTCATAGGAGATTAAGCGAAAAAGGTTTAGATCCCTATTTACCTGTCATAAGACCACTCAACGAAACGTACTTAATCGATCAAGTAGCCGTCTTTGATAAAGAGAAAGTGAAAGAAGTATTAAATCCAGATGAGACTCGTGTTTTCAATGAATTATCAAAAAAAATTAGTAAGTTCGAAATAGAAACCCGAACAGATACCGCTCAATTTGCTTTGAGTGTGACAAATTTCGGATATACATACACCTTAAATGAAGCAAACGACTCTACACCTGAGCTTACGATGAATATTAAAATAAGAGGGCAAGCAGCAGAGTCTAGTCAGTCGCTTGATTATTCGAAATGGAAGCAATATGAGCATGAAGCCGAAAAAGAGGCGGCTAAGCGTTACGAAAATGTACTAAAGAAATTTCAGTCTATCGGGGTCGATCCTATCGGTTTGGGCTTAAGATACCGTGCAACTCACCATCACCGTGAAAAAGAATGGGAACAATGGACAGCCGTTTATCCTCAACTAGTCTTTCATGTTAATGTAAAAATTAACCTTTTAGGATCTGGGGGAATTAAATAGCACTTAAAAAGATGAAGCTGCTAGGAGCTTCGTCTTTTAACTCTGAACCATATATTTAATGGCAGTCAATTAGATAGTGTTAAATTTGGTCAATGTCCAGGTTCTCTTTTAATACGTTTTGAGCACTACACAAATCATTCTAATATCCGGTGTAACTGATCAGGCAGATTCGACGGTGACACTCGTTCCTACTGAATATACGTCGCTGCAAGCCACAAATAGCGGAATAACGCCGAATTACTATGTTAGACTCAAACAAATCTGACTTAGGAGTTTAGCTATGGAAAGTGAAATTGAATTGGCTGTGGAGAAAATTGAGCAACTGAATTCGAGAAGTCAAAAAGCAATGATGGAGTTAATCCGAAAAAGCTTGAAAATGAACGATGACGAGTTCAATAAAGAACTGCTGTTAGCCTATGCTCATCAAAATCCGGTTCATATTTTGGAAATCACTATCGCTCTAAAATATGAAGAGATTATCAAGGCTTTACCGGAGCAGTACGTTTAGATTAAAAGCTTAGACCCTCAGTAATGCGGAGTAATTGATTTTACACTTGGTTTGAACCGCACCGCGCAAAAGTAGAAGCGAATTTGATTCCCGTTCAAGCGAGGTCGTTGGAGGTTAATAAATCATAAAACGACCGAAATGATTAATGAAATTACACGAGAAAAAGGGGCGAGCAGAAATAACTACTTGCCCCTTTTGGCGTGGGCGCCCTCCTTGCCTTCGTGGCCGCCGAATAATTGAGCGTGGACGTACCGAAAGTACCATTTATTCCTAATAAGACGGACAGACTGATCCGATATATCTAGAGAAGACATCTTAAGGAGGGGTATTTAATGAAAAAAATTGGTATTGCTCTGGCAGCATGCCTTGTGGCAGCAAGTTTATTGTCTGCTTCGGCGTTGGCAAAACGGCCTGATAGTGTGGGAGACGGTGGGAAGGAAGGGAAAATGTCGGCAAGCAGTCAAGTGAGAGGCGACGATCACGACAAACAAAGCGACGATGAGTCAGCTACAGTAACTTCCGATACATACCAAACACACGGACACAATGGCTACAAAGGGCTTTTGAATGCGATTGAGCATGTCAAAGACAAGCCAGCCGGCGCCGTAATCGCAAATTTACTTTTGACGAAATACGCAGCTCACTTGACGGCAGACCAGCAGGCGGAACTTAGCAAGATTCAAGCCGAAGACATCGCTTTATCAGCGCTGGCAGATCTGCTTGATCAGAAAGACAACGTAACGGACGCGGTCTATGCGGAGCAAGCAGCGGTAAAGGCCAATATTAAAAATATCGACTCTTACAAGAAGCTTAGCAAGCTTTATGAGAAAACCGGTAAAACCGGAGTCAAGCTGTATGTAAACGGCGACGAACCGGTCACAGAAGTTGCGCCGTTCATTCGCGAAGGCAGCACGTTAGTACCGTTCCGGGCTATTTCCGAGGCTCTGAAGGCCACTGTTACTTGGAATGGGGAGGATCGTTCCGTAACTGTAACGAGCGGCACAACTACGATCAAACTGCTAATCGACAGCAAGACTGCTTATGTAAACGGAAATCCGGTCACGCTTGATGTTCCTGCAACTATCAAAGATAGCAGTACGGTAGTGCCGGTCCGCTTCGTGAGCGAAGCACTCAAGGCCACAGTTAAATGGGAGCCGGACACCACATCTGTTGTTATTTATCAAGATCAATAAAAAGAACAGACGCAAGGGCCATCGTAATAATGATGGCCCTTTTTGAGTGTTGTACTGTGAAAATAAAGTTGTAGACTGAAAAATAAAGTAAAAGACCGGAGAGGGCATTGAACTAACGGTCAGGATTGTTTAGTAAGGGTCACATAAATAAACTTTTTCATTTGAAGGATAAATTAGTTTTTCTAGAGTATTTTATTAGAAACATTTTTTTGATCATTCAAGAACTAAACCAATGGGGGTGGTTTGTTTGATAAAACTTATTAAGTATGATGATCTTACATTATTTAAGAAAGATGTGATCTCTTTCTTAGAACAATATGAAGCTGAAAACAATTTAGTATTAGGTGTCTTGCAATCTTTAAATGAAAAAAATGAAAGTCCTCTTTTTATGGCTGCGATACTAAAAGACAACGACTTAGGGTTAGTCTTACTACAAACACATCCTAGTCAAATTATTTTATCAAAATCTATTTCTTTTTCATCAAAGGAAATACACGTTATAGGAGAAGAGTTGAAAAACACCATTCAAGAAATACCTTGTGCTATACGTCCAACCCAAAATAATATTACAATCAGCTATGTTTACACCCCGATTAGTGAAAGAAAAAAGGGATATGCCTCTGATTGTGTTTCAGTTTTCACTCAATTCTTATTAGATCGTGGTTATAAAACAATAAGCTTATACACTGATCTCAGTAATCCTACTTCCAATAAAATTTATATTCAAATTGGATATGAAGCGATCATGGATTCAGTCGTTATCCTTATTAAATGAAAGTATTGAAAAATTGCAGCATAGTTTAATTGCCAATATTCATGTGTGACTGCAATATTTGTTAATGTGATTTGTAGGGGGTAGAAGAATGAGAATTCAAACCAACCCAATCCCTCCATTTTGCAGAAATCGGAACTTTAATATCTGTGGTCGTTGAATAGATTATTGTTAAGGGATTTCTTACGATTTCCGTTCCACTCCGATGCGACAATACCGACCATTACGAGAGCCGCGCCGACATAACCTTTGAGCGGCAAAATTTCACGGGCAAACCAGAATCCGAACAAAGCGGCAAACACCGGTTCGAGAGCAAAAATCAGTCCTGTTCGGGCTGGGGTTGTGTACTTTTGTGCGACAGGCTGGAGAATAAATCCGAAAGCACTGCACACTATGCTTAGTGCGAATACCGATATCCATCCATCAGAAGATCTAGGGAATACGGGCGTTTCGAAAATGATGGAGAAGAGCAATCCGTAAGCACCTGTGAATCCCAACTGCAAAATACCCAGATTTAATGTATCCGTTACTTTAGCCGCCGAACTGGTAACGAGAATATGAATTGCGTACAATAATGCCGCCAAAATACATAAGAAATCTCCCGGTTGTATGCTTAACTCACCGTTAAGCGTAAGGAGTCCTATACCTGTAATGGCAAGGCAAACGCCTGTGAGTAGTCTAATCTCGAGTCTCTTCTTAAACACAATGACATAAATTAAGGGAACAAATATAACCGTCAGGCTTACTAAAAAGCCGGCATTGGACGTTGTGGTCGTTTTCAAACCAAACATTATTGATGCAAATACACCGAACAGTATGAATCCAAGTAAAGCGCTGTATTTTACAGTCTTCAGATTGGCACGGCGTAAGCGCTTATAGAAGAGGGCAGCTGATACGATAAATGCAAGTCCGAAGCGCAGAGCAATCAGATTAAATTCTTCAATGGAGTCCAGTCCGAGTTTCATGAAAATATAAGACGAACCCCAACACATTGTGATCATAAGAATAAGTAAATCGGCTTTCAGTGGTTTCAATCTATACCATTCCTTTTCATATAAAAGCATTCATTACAGATCCTGCGCAACAACGTAACCTTCTGAGTACTAGTCCACGATCAGCCTGAATTTTCCCGTCAGCTTATATCGGCGAATTCTCCGTCCGCCCGACATATAGGATTGAGTATTTCGTTTCGACAAAATTCCAGTCAAATTTAGTAGCCAATAGTATAAATGAACTGGAAAAAGACGGAACCGTTAGGAACCGCCTTTCCCATTTGCTAATTTAGATCAATTGGTGTCGATGTTAACGTCCGATGCTTTCACAAAGGCAAAACGATGGTTGAATTGAATGCGGTAGTATTCTTCGTTACCTATTACTTCTTTAGAGTCATGATAAGGATCATAGGTAAAAACTTTTGCGTTGTAATAATCGCCTTTCACTTTCTCAAATGCTACATACTCCTGTCCTTGTTGAATCTTATATTGAAGGGGACTAAGAATGTAAGGCCCTATACCGCTTGGATATGCGCTGACCTCCGGATAAGCGCCGCCATAAACCGGAATCGTTGCTTTTCCTTCTTTCGGCTTAATGATCAGCCCAGTGGACTTCACCGTATTCCGTGCATTAGGATCGTAGAACCATGCCTTTTGTCCGCCGTACCAAATCGCGTCCCAATCTCCTTGCCGATCGGCCAGATAAAACGTTTGCCCTGTTACCGCTTTATCACCCCAATTTAAGGTATTCATTTTATTTTCGCCTAGGGTCGCAGCGTCATCCAAGAGTGGAGCTTCAAAGCTTGGCGACGAATATAAATAAACAAAGTCGGAAGGCTGAGAAGGAGCGTCACTTAATAAAGGCTGGTTTGTCTGGAAATGCGGTTTGATCGTCACAAGTTTTTGAGAGCCCCCGCTAGGATGGATGGGCGCACCCATCAATTCCATATAATGTTCCCAATCCCAAAACGGTCCGGGATCGCGATGCATGCTTTTTTGCCTGGATGGGGACAACCCGGGAACTTCTTCATGCCCGAAAATATGGGCGCGGTCGATCGGAACGTTATACTTATTGGCTAAATATTTAACAAGGCTCGCCGAGGAACGATATAGTTGTTCGCTATACCAGGAAGCCCCTTCCATGGCGAAGCCTTCATGTTCGACCCCGATCGAATGCATGTTGAAATACCAATTCCCCGCATGCCAACCGACATCTTTATTGTTCACCATTTGCGTCACATCCCCATCAGAGGAGCGAACGACATAATGCGCGGCAACGTAGGAAAACGGATTTTGAAAAATATTGATAGTTCCGTCGTAACTTACCTCCGTATCATGGATAAGAATATAGCGGATTTCCGGTCCGAAATTGGGGCGGTCGGCCAGGTCATAATTAGAATAGTCGCCTGGAGCGGCGCTATGCTGCTGATAGGCAGCCGGAACGAAATGGCAGGAAATACTATTCGGACAATCCGCATCGCTTTGTTTACGCGTTTGCAGCTGCAGAGAATTGGCCGTAGAGTCGTTATGTTTTAGCGGTTGGGCGGACAGACGCACAGCTTGTCCGTTGGTCGTTTGCCGCTCAGCCCCTTGATTGATCGTATCGTATACCAGATTGGCAAAATCCAGCGCAGTAGACGCTTCCGTTGAACCGCTGTATTTGACTACGGCCCCGTACCAGTCCTCCGGATTGCTCGGAACCGTTCCGGTCGTTTCCTTGGCGTATTGGGCTAGCAAAGCTGCAGCACCGCGAATATTTTGCGTCGGATCGCTCTTTAGCACATCCGGATTTAGCTGAAGCAGCTGCGCAGCAGCTAAGAGAGTATGGAGACCGGGATCTTGCGTAACTCCTGTCAGACTATTGAGCGGTTCCGCTGTTCCTTTGGATTCTTCTAAGTCTCCTTGTTCATAATCGGTAAGATGCATGATTCCGTATCCGCCAGATGTGCTCGGCTCCCCATTGTGGTGCTCCCAACGGGTAAGATTGTAAGAAACCGACAACAGGATGCTTTCAGAGACACCAAATTCTTTCGCGGCTGCAGTAAATGCTTCTTGAAGCGAGTCGCTCTGAATGGCTGCGGCATTTACAGACATCGTCTGATTCGCCCACAGTGACGAAACGGGGGAGAAAGAAACGGTTCCAAACAGTAAGCCGGTTAACGCGAGTGGAACGATGAATCTCTTAATTCGAAAATGACGGTGCATGATCGATCCTCCTACTAGATTAATTTACTAACAATAACATTATAGGTGGAATAATTCCCCACATCAACAATAATAAAATGAAATAAAATTTCAAAATTGACCTGGATCTAGTCAAATCCTACTAAATGACCAAAAAATCAATGGGATTATCCGATGATTCGACAGCATACCCTGTCTTTCTTGGAAGATCTAGCCGACTGCCACTTATTCACTCCAAAAAATGAATGAAAAGCACTATGCTTCTTGTCCTATCCTGCACTCCCCGATACTGATTATGGACAACTAGTTAAGGTAACGGGCAGGATACTTCAATGATTTAGCGAATACACAAAGATACAAAGCATGGGAAAATTATGAAATTATTGTTATTAAGCTCATATCATATACTGCCATTTTTTTGAGTGCAATAGGAGTGATTTTTGATGAGAATGGATAACTCTACAATCAACGCCATGTACAAAGAAGCTTTGCAGGCATTTGTGGAGAGGACTCGGAACGATGATCAGATCATCGCAGCCATTTTGCTTGGCAGTCTATCTTACGACCAGGTGTGGGAGAAATCTGATATTGATATGAAACTGATCGTACATGAGCAAAAGCTGATCAAGCACAGCATGTGTTTTGTTGAAAACGGTATCACCATTAACGCAAGCATCCAAACCCGCGATGAATTCAAACGGTGGGTGGAGAAATCGATGTCCACCTCTTTCAATCATTCCTATCTGCTGCGGGGGACGCTGCTGTTCACGAAGGATAAGTCGCTGGAAGAATACTTTGCGAATATCCGCTATGTCGGCGAGCGTGACCGGCAGCTCCAGCTTTTGCAGCTTGGCTGTTTTGTGCTCGGTGCCCTCGCTAAAGCAGAGAAATGGCTTTACATCAAGGAAGACGAGCTGTACAGCGCATTTTGGATGATCAAAATGATAGATACGCTGGCGCAAATCGAAGTGATTCGAAACGGCGAGGTTCCGATGCGTGAATCCGTGCAGCAGGCGATGACGTTCAATCCAGATTTTTTTCGGGACGTATACGTCGGTCTGATTGGCGGTTCTGTGGATAAGGTGAAGGTCAAAGCAACACTCGAACGAATTGTTCAGTTTATGCAAGAGCGGGAGTTGGAGATGTACCGTCCGATCCTTGATTACTTGAAGCAGGAGCAGGATGTCCGCTCGATCTCCGAAATGGCGGAAAAGCTGGGGACGGTCGTCCGGCTTGAAACGGGAACACTGGAGATGGCCTGTAGCTGGCTCGTTAACCGCGGGCATTTGGTGCTGCTCCCCACCGAAGCGAAGGCTACACCGAAAAGCAGAGTTTATTTGGAAGAACCGGCATATATGCTCGAGGAAGAAGACGATATGACATAAATAAAAGGAGTGGCACCAAGCAATGAAAACGAGTATCGAGGTAAGAGGCGCCAGGCAAAACAATCTGAAAAATATCGACGTCAACATCCCTCGGGATAAATTGACAGTCATTACGGGCGTGAGCGGCTCCGGTAAATCCTCACTTGCGTTCGAGGTGATTTATGGCGAAGGGCAGCGCCGCTTTCTTGAATCGCTGTCTACGTTCGCCAAAAGCCGGATGAACCAGCTGAAAAAGCCGGACGTCGATTTTGTGTTCGGCCTGTCTCCGGTCATTGCGATCGAGCAGAAGAAGGGTAATACCAACCCACGCTCCACGGTCGGGACGATGACGGACTTGTACGATTTTCTCCGTCTTTTGTTTGCGTCTTCCGGTGAAGCGTGTTGTCCGTTTTGTCAGCATCCGATCGCGACGAAGTCGGTCAATCAAATGATCGATCATGTGCAGACATTACCTGTGGGAACAGAGCTTGAGGTGCTCGCTCCCATTTTCAAGCTGTACGACGAAGATTACCAGACGCTGTTTGATGAGATCCGGAGCAAAGGCTTTCGCTCCGTCAAAATCGACGGGACGATCCATAACTTGAGTGATACGCTTGAGCTGGACGATGAAGCGGAGTATCAGATGGAGGTCATCGTCGATAAAGTGGTCGTAACGCCGGCACTTTTCAAAGCGCTTACCAAAACGATTGAGAACAGCCTTGAGCTGGTCGGAGAAGGCTTTATCCGATTCGAAGTCACGCATTCAGGCGGCGGCTCAGCGATCGATATGGACACGTTTTACCGAAATTTCGGCTGCCCGAAGCATCATCTCGTTATCGGTGAGCTGCATCCGTCTTATTTTTCCTTCAACGATCCGGGCAGTGCGTGCCGGACGTGCGGCGGAATCGGGACATACATGCGGACAGAGAAGCGGTTTTTGATCAAGAGCCCGGAGAAAAGCGTCAGCAAAGGCGCACTCGACCATAATATATACGGCCCCAGCACGAAGAAATCGTATAGAGGAATGCTTTTTCACAGCATATTCGCGCACTACGGGTACAGCTTGGACACCCCGTTTAACGAATTGTCGGAAGACTTTGTCGACCGATTATTTCATGGAACCCGGGGCGAGCAGTTTCCGATTTTGGTTACGGAAGATCATCCTCGTCATGCTAAAAGCCAGACCGGCATGCTGAGAAAATACGGCGGACTCGTGAATGAGGTGAACCGGTGGTACAAATGGCATGTGAAAAAGAGTGGCGGAAACGGCGGCGGGGACAACGACTTTTTCAAAAGGGTGATGGTGGAGCACACGTGCCCTGATTGCGATGGCAAGAAGCTCAAGCCCCAACGGTTTTGCGTGCGCATCGGCGGAAGGGATATTCATGATCTTTGCAGCGTGCCGCTGAAGGAATTGAAAACGTTTTTAGATAGCGTTATGTTCTCGGAAGAGAAGAAGCAGGTGGCCGGGCAAATCGCTGCTGAAATCCAGTCGAGGCTTATCCTACTCATCGATATTGGGCTCGAGTATTTGAATTTGGGTCGAAGATCGGACACCATTTCGGGTGGAGAGGCACAGCGCATCCGTTTGTCCACGCAGATCAGCTCCGGACTGATGGGCATGCTCTATGTGCTTGACGAGCCGAGCATCGGGCTGCACGCCAGGGACAGTGTGAGGATCGTGCAGACACTGAAAAAGCTGCGCGATATCGGCAACACGATTATCATCGTCGAGCACGATATCGATACGATCCTCAGCGCGGATTATATCATCGAAATCGGCCCAGGGCCCGGCGAGCGGGGAGGCCAAATCGTTGCGCAGGGCACAGCCGTACAGCTGCGGAAAGCGAAGGACTCGCTGACCGGCGCCTTCCTGTCCGGCGCAAGGAGGATCGACGTTCCTTCCAAGCGGAGGGCTCCTTCGGGCTTATATCTGCGCATCAAGGGTGCGAGAGCGAACAATCTGCGTAACGTAGGCGTCGACATTCCCCTTGGCGTCATGACCTGCGTCTCCGGCGTTTCCGGCTCCGGCAAGAGTACGCTAATTAATGAAGTGATGTTTAAGCAGCTATACTCCCACTTTCATGATCAGCGAATTGTGCCGGGTGAGCATGATTCGATCGAAGGAGTCGAACACTTGACGGGCATCATCAACATCGACCAATCGCCGATCGGTCGAAGCACGCGCTCCAATCCGGCTACGTACGTCGGATTTTTTGACCGGATCCGTGAGCTGTTCGCGGAAACAGAGGAGGCTAGCGTACGCGGACTCGGTAAGAACGAATTCAGCTTCAATCAGAAAAACGGCCGTTGCGAGCATTGCCAGGGCGAAGGCATCGTAACGACGCAGCTTCAGTTTATGCCCGACGTCGAATCGGTTTGTCCGTCCTGTAAAGGAGCCCGGTTCAACAACGATGTGCTGGAAGTGATGCTGAATGGGAAGAATATCGCACAGGTGCTCGATATGAGCATCGAGGAGGCGGTTTCGTTTTTCAGCGATCAGCTGTATGTTGTGCACAAATTGAACGTGTTGAATCAACTGGGGTTAGGGTATCTCAAGCTCGGCCAATCATCCACTACCCTCTCCGGAGGCGAGGCGCAGCGAATTAAACTGGCGACCGAGATCAGTAAGCTGAAGCGCGGCTCGCATAATCTTTATATTCTCGACGAACCAACGACAGGACTGCATCTGCACGATATTCAGAAGCTGATCGACTGTATGAATCAGCTGGTTGACAACGGACACTCCGTGCTCGTCATCGAGCATCATCTGGATGTGATTAAAGTTTCCGATTACTTGATCGATATGGGGCCGGATGGCGGTAAAGACGGAGGAACCGTCGTCGCGCAGGGTACGCCGGAGCAGGTAGCCGCAGTTGATGCGTCGCATACCGGGAGGTTTTTGAAATCCGTTTTATCCACGGCTAATCGGTATTGGCATGAGCCGGTGCTGTAAACGAACGCTTAAATTGAACGGGAGTCCCGGTTTACCGGGCTCCTTTTAAGGAGAGGCGATCAACGCTCCCCATTCATCGGGGCTAACGTCAGCACCAAGGTGCATAAGCACGCCATGGAGTTGTCAAGAAAATCCGAAGAGCGTTACACATTCTTGAAAAAAATTGGTAATATTAAGGTGGCACAATTCAGGTGGGCTTTTAAAGAAAGTTTATATTGGGAACAATTTACAATAATCTAAAATTATCAATGGGGGATGGAATTCATATGTTATATGTAGTGGAGGATATTACGGATAATACAGCATGGTATCCTAATTACCTAAGTGGATTAAAGAGAGGTCTTGATAATAATAAAGTGGATTATGTGTTCACGTCAGTCGTGCCTCAGGGAGTTAACGATCCCGTTCTATTAACCAGATATACGCTTTTTGAATTAGTAATGAACAGTGCCAACCCGCCAAAGAATATTTTTATCCAAGAGCATGATGTTTGGAATCCTTTTACTGTGGATATGAATCCCGAATCACTGTCGTTTTATCATCATCCCGATTTAAAAGGTATATTATTTACACACCCATCGATGATTGAGTGGGGGCAACGTTGTTTAAAACCAAACTCAGGAGTGACTATCACTGCTGGGGGGTTTCCATATAACCATGACTTTATTAATGAAAGGATAAAAAATATAAAGCCAGCAAATGAAAGGGAAAAACTTATAGTGTTTCCAGGAAGGTTAAACGAGTTCTATCAACCGTACCTTTCTGTGAGACTTGGAATTGAATTAGTAGAACGTGGTTACCGAGTTGTGATAGCTTCACCAATAAACCCTATGGATTATTACCCAGTAGATATATGGCGAGAAATTGGGTTTGAAGTTGGCCGTTATTCCCAACCTGATTTTTATACATTGTTATCTGAGGCTACTGCTGCAATTTCAATGACAATTGGAGGAAGTTTAACTTTGTCTCTATATGAGGCACATTTGTTGGGAGCAAAAGCCATTTTACCTAAAGGGAAAGTCGGTTATGCACCATTTACTGAAATGTTTACCCCTAGATTTGATCTATTAAATCCACGGGAAGCCCTCGAAATACTAGATAATGATGTTAAAATTGATATCGATACAAAATGGTTTTCAGAGCAGTATTACACCGAAACATTGCTTAATCTTATTGAAATAAAGAACAGAACTTAATAAATAGATAACAATCACTTATCACTTTTTATTTGGTTGTTAATAAGTTTAAAAATGATTTTAAAATCCTACAATGGTGTTAAGATATAATTTAAATATGATCCCTAAACAGGATGGTGAGAAGTGATGAATCAGATCGAATTAATCTTCTCCGATTCTGGCGAAGTCCGTTCCGGAATTTTTCACGATCGTGAAATCATATATATTGGTCGAAATGGGAATGCAGTAGAACGAATACGGGTTAATATTGATAATATAGTTAGCAGCTTTATCTATAAGCCACTCACTAATTATCAAAGTATCGGTAAAGAGGTTTGGGTTCAAGAGAATATAGGTAACAGAATTCATGAAGTACGCATTCCGAAAATACTCTATTTTTCTAAAGATGAAAACCCTGAAAAGTATTGGATGATTTTAGAGGACATGGGCTTGTTAGAACATAACTTCAGTTTGGAAGTCATGAAAGAAGCTGCTGCTGTAATTCCACGATGGCATATACTAACTAAAGACCTTGTACCCGATGAATTCTTCGGACACTCTCCTCGTGTAAATAATATTCAGGTGTTTTTAATATCAAAAGCAGCTCAAATGAGAAATTTTTTAATAAGTAACAGTTTTACTGAAGGTGATATCGATTATGTCTATCGCGAAATTCTTCTGTCGCATCACATTGAAGGCGAAACGGTAATATCACATGGTGACTTGTACCCGTTGAACATAGCTTGTTTAAATAATGAGCTAGTAATTATTGATTGGGAATATATTAATAAAAACAGTGTATATTGGGATATATACAACCTGATGGACATAACCAGTCCAATGTATAGAAGACCCGTTTTGAACCAGTCATCTCGTCTTGAGATCCTTGCGGAATACACATCTAAACGCCAAAAGCTTCAATCTCCAACAACACAAACTTTTATTTATGACTATCACAAATATAGTGCACTGCACTCAATCTGGATTTTAATGTTAATTGAAGGCGATCTCACTCAAGATAAATTCGAAAAATCATCTTTGTTGCAGCAACGTATTGAGACTTTAGAGATTTTAAAAATGGTTTTAAACTATCTGAAGATATCTGTAACAAAGGAGACTTGAGGATGATTGAATGTCCAATATGCAGAAAAGAGAGCTTGAATAGGGATGATTATTATAGTGTTTTTAGGTGCAGAATCTGTGGCTTACTAATTCAGTACCGTCGCATTGAAGAAGTAAAGAGAGTGCTAAAAGAAAATGGTTTATTCCAAATGGCTAACCCAGTTTTAGCTGAAACTGTTTACTACCCGCTTCTAAAGGAAGTCTTTGAAAGCCTGAAATTGATTAACTGGGGCGCACAACAATTTTTTATAATTAACGATCGTGGAAAACGAACATTAAACCAGTTGCTGATTGAGAGCAAAGAAGAGCTGCACAAACGTATTGAAGAACTGAATAATGTAATTGTAATTTTGTAAGCGACTGGGATTTGCAAATTTTTCATGGCAAATAAGGCCGTACGAAAGTAGCCAAAAGCCCATTCCGTGCATAGTCTGTGTCCTGAGAATCATTACGTTCATACGATTCAATCGGGCGATACGTTATATCATCTTGCACAGGTTTATCACGTCAGAAGCAGCCATCGGTGGAAAGCGAATCTTAACGGTTAAAGACAATTTTGGAGTGTGGCATTCGTTCGGATTTCAGGAACCTACAACTTTATGATGAATCAATGCTATGAAAACACCAACTATCCGAGTCTTGGAGAAGTTGGTGTTTTTAAGTTTTGAGCCGTCTGGCATAACGACATGCTCGATTATATAATCGAAAACATAAAACAGTGGAAATTTCGTTTGTGAAGAAAAATAATGAACAAGACCATATCCAATTTGTCCTCAAATTCTTACAATAGTAGAGGTGAAAGGATGGGAAATTTTTCAACAAAAGCGAGGTTTTAGCTATGGGAATTGTTATTTATCCACCTACGATTGATTGGTCGTACATGAGGCAAAGACCTCAACATTTGATGAGTATGTTCGCGAATCACGGATTTCCTGTTTTATATTTTAATAAAAAGAATCATAAAGGACCAGTTGTTGAAAGGATTGTTGACCGTTTATATGTGATCAATAACGCCGAATTCTTCATGAAACATTTGTTTCCTCAAATTAAGGGCGAAAAAAAGCTATATTGGACTTCATGGAGCAAAATGTTAAGTAAAGCAGATCTTTTTCAAGCTGATGCCGTTGTTTACGATTGTGTGGATGATTTTCCGGATTGGGAGCAAGACGAGCAGAGATGGATAAACCGGGCTGATATGATTGTATGCACAGCCGAAACATTGAAGGAAAAGATGGAGAAACTGGTTCCACATAAGCCCATCCATATCATTAGAAATGGCTGTGATTGGAATCATTTCTCGAGAGCTCTTTCTATGAAAATGGTTTATCCCTCACCTGTCCTTCAAACTCCTGGGAGTAAAATCGGTTATGTAGGAGCTTGGGCCCCATGGGTAGACGAAAATTTATTGCAGACCGTTGCTGCTTCTTTTCCCCAATCCCAGATCATTGTTGTAGGTCCGCAGCTTAGAGCGGATGCGCCGAATCTGGCTCCCAACGTACATTATCTCGGATATCGTGATTACGGGGAATTGCCTGCAATATTGTCTTACATGGATGTCTGTATCATTCCTTTTCGTCTAAACCGAATAACGGAGAGCACCAATCCTGTCAAGGTGTATGAGTACTTGGCAGCGGGTAAACCGGTGATATCAACGAATTTGCCCGAAGTCAGGAAGCTTCAGCCTTATGTAAATATAGCTGAGAGTGATCAGGAATTTGTTGAACTAATTCGAACTTCGTTGCAGACCACTACAATGGAAAAGAGACACGAGTATTCGGCATATGCCAAAGAACATAGCTGGAAACAGAGATTTTCTCAAATCACTGCCATGTTGAACACTCATTACCCAGAGTTTATAAGCCCTTCCGTTTCGACTAGAACATTAGATGTTATGACAAAGAGCTTTCGGGCTTATTCCGTCGCGCTCAACCATTGCACGGTAAATTCTTATTACGCTGACTCCAATTTTGCTAAGGATCCTGCCCTAATCGGTCAGGTGTACGAGTGCTTTTTCAAGTCGGAGACAGGCGTATCGCGTCGCTCAATTGAGAGAGTCTTCTTGGAATTTGAAGTCGCGGGGAACCATCCGAATTGGATGGAAGCAGAAATTCAAATCGGTCTATTCAACCAATCTTGGGATAGGCACCTGTTAACCTTTCATAATCGACCTCAAAGCACGATTATAGCCCTATGCAGACAAACTGACAGCGTCAATGAGACTGTAACTGTAGATATAACGTCTTTTGTCACATCCAGCATTCTACCCTCGATTCATCTAAGTACATCATACTTCCAGATTATAGGTATTCATGATGCCCGTCTAACGTTTATTGGGAAATAAAGAAGGGGGATTAGTCTTAATGAACATAGGTGTTAGTGGATACTACGGCTTCGGCAATTTTGGTGATGAACTATTCCTGAGAACTTTAAAACAGACATTTGCGGAAGATTGTATCTTCCCTTTCTCTTCCTTTTTAGATATAAGTAAGGTGGATGCAGTAATCATAGGGGGAGGGGATCTGATTACTCCGTATCATTACAACAATTTTTACTTCCCTCAAGCGTTGTCTTCTTATCCTACTTGGGTCTATGGGGTAGGTATCGTTGATTTCTATCCGGAGGAGACTTGGCCGGAAGAAGAAGTTAATCAATATAGGGATCGTCTGCAAATCACTCAGGGGCTGTTCGTCAGAGATGAATGGTCAGCCGAAATCGCCCTCAAGAAACAGTTTCATACTACGGTCAAAGTTGTACCTGATATCGCGTTTGGTTATAAAGAACCGAATTACCCGATCCGATTTTCAAATAAACCTGTTATTGGGGTTTGCACCTTTTCTTATGAGGATTTTCCATTTGAAAATGTTGTGAAGATCTTGACGGAACTGTCCACTCGAAATTATCACATTGTTCTCATCCCGGTTATCCTTAATTCCAAAAATCCTTATTCGGATAGCGGTATATGCTTGAGGTTAATGGAGCAAATTAAAGCGGCGAATCCAGGAGTGGCCATCACGATAGCCGATTGTAACCACGATTTGGATATGACATACAGCTACATTCAATCTGTTGATTATTTAATTACATTTAAGCTGCACCCCGCAATTGTAGCACTGCGAAAGGGGATACCGGTTCTCTGCCTGAGTAAATTGGGTAAGGTAAAAAGCATGCTTGGTTCTTTCAATCTTCAACAATATATGGTTGATTACGAAGAACCCCTTCAGAGGTTGATGTCGAAAGTTGAGTTGCTTTTATCTGCAGGGAAGAAGGACGTATCTACGATATTACCTTTGATCCGATTGAAGGAAAAAATCGGTGATGCTGAATTAAATAGCTTTAAAAAGATGATTCGGCACCAAATATTACGTTAGTTTCTGCAAGAATGTCTCAATTTGCTTAGCACGATGTTCCCAAGTATGGTTTAACGCATATTGAATGCGTGAATTAGCATCCCCTGGATGTTGTAATCGGAGATTTACAAGATCTGTAAATATTCGGTTTGAGGTTGAAATATCCACATAAGGCTGCATGCGTCTGCATTCCGGTAAATTAGTCGTAATCACTGGTTTCCCTGCTGCCAAATACTCGTAAGCTTTGACGGGGTTTGTAGATAATGTGAGAGGATTCAGACGAAAAGGGATGATACAGACAGATAAATTGATCAAATAAGCGGGGAGCTGATCATGGCTTTTCAATCCCAAGAATTGAACTCCAGTAGTATTCTTAACATACTTCCTACCGAATTCCGGTCCGATTATGACGACCTTCGTCCCGTTTAGATGTTTCGGAAGGCTTAGTACTAGGGACTGGTCTACCCAAGGGGCCCAAGCACCGATGTACCCTACCAATTGTCCATCAGGCAGATCATCTGGCTTCTTACACGGAGTGGATGCTACATGATGTAAGCCCATATCGGGGTCATAACCGTTGGGAACCAGCACAAGAGGTTTGGTTGGGTATTTTCGGGACAACTGAATCTTCAACCTCTCAGCTGTGCACACGATTGCGTCTGCAGTCATGACCATGTCATGTTCATAAGGTGCCCATACAGCGAATTCATCCACACAATCGTAGATGATCGTATCCGGGTGATATTGACGCAAAGTTGAAGACAATTTAGGAAATGAGCACCACACAATAACTGGTGCTTGATTTGTCATTTTTATTTGAGGCCATTCATGAGTTAACCAGCGTTCATGATGATGGACGAGATGAAGGTTCGGCTCGATCTGTTCTGTGGGCAAATCCTTCACTGTTTTGTTGCAGTAGTAAACGATGTGACCTAATCTAGAAAATTGCTTCATCAACTGCTGAGGACGTTGCTTCATCCAAGACCAGTCGATTGTCGGAGGATATATAAATAGAGCCATCCTGTTCCATCCTTCCCAAAAATAAAAATAGTCTAACGCTACATTATGTGCAATCTTTCTCGTTTGGTTCTGAGAACCAACCATGGAACGGATACATATATATAGTCTGAAGATCTTAACATTAGGTGATTCGGGAGATACCAGAGATGATCTTATTTATTATCGGTGGTCAACAAGAGAGTCTTATCCGGCAGACTGCGGAAAGTGCAGCAAGGGTATGTTCCTATGCTCAAATATACAGCTTAAGCATTAATTACGCTTCGACAATGAACATGAGAATGGCTCAAACCAATTCTCCATATTTTATGACAGTGAATGCAGGGGTGAGATTTGATTCGCCATTTCAAAGGGATATTGTTCATGCTTTACAGCTATTTCAAGACGATCAAGTAGGTTGGGTCTCGTTTCTTTCCATTGGAAACAAGCCTCAAATAAATGGAAATGAAATGCCTACTCTATGGAACAAACATTGCCTTCAAAAAGGTTTGACTAAAGGCTTTGCTAACCGAGCTTTTTTGCCTTTTGATTCTTTGGTACTGTTAGATCGGCAATATCAAGCTATGGAACATGGGTGGAGAGGTGCTTGCGTAGAATCGGCCAACTGGGAGAGTAGACCTAGCAGAACTTCTGGGTGGCGAAAGCTTGATAAGGAACTCGAGCTGAACGCTCCCATACTGAGAAGAGAGCCGTTCACTCTTAATCATTCTTTTGATCCGAAAGTCAGTATCGTACTATGTACCTTTAATGATGGTTCCTATCTACCGTGGGCAATTCGAAGTGTATTAGCTCAAACCCATACTGCATGGGAGTTGATCGTAGTGGATGACGGTTCAACGGATGACACACAGGAGATCCTTGATACTTTCATAACAGAGCCTCGCATGCGCTGCATACGCAATGAAAGAAACGAAGGAAAATCCAAAAGTTTGAACCTGGCCTTACAAATTGCAAGGGGATCATGGATTCTTGAAATCGATGCGGATGACTGGCTTGCATCGGACTGTATAGAAAGTATGCTGGAGGCAGCGTCATCTTCAGGACAAGATACAGCTCTTTTGCACGGCAACTACCATCAGTGGAGCGAAAAGGCTGACGGAGAGTTAATCTATAGAAAGCTGAATGTATCCATGGTTAAGGTCGACAAGGATAAGCTGTTAGATAATGCTATTCCTTTAGCACCCAGATTTTACAGGAAAGATGCTTTAAAACAAGTGGGCGGCTGGTGCACAGTTGATCCTACTCAAGGCAGGCTCTATGAAGATATCGAGTTAATATCGAGATTGTCTAACTCGTTCCGTATATCCCATGTCGCAAAGCCACTTTATCATCAGAGACTTCGATTGAATAGCATTACTCACCGTAACCAGCACCGTTATAGTGAGTGGAGAAACTGGATGCGGCACAGGGGGAATTTATAATTCGTTCCCGATGATAAAGTGGGGGTTGGCACCCCCACTTTATGGAAAGATCAAAAGCACTCGAAGATATTCAACGGATTGAATTAATATAGTTAACTGCGTCGATGAATAGCTATCAACGAAATTAATTGTGAAAGTGCCGTTGTTTACCGAGAGCAATTGACCGGAGAAAAACTCATTGGCTAGAAACACTTCAATCGTGCGACCGATATGAGTCGAGAGCAATTGTTCGAAGCTCATAGAAACTCCTCCTTACTCATTTTTAAATAACACCATTAATTTGACTAATCAATATCAGTACTATATTGCCGGAATCTTCGTTAATTTGGATGACATCCGTACCAATCAAGGTCAAGATTCCACTGACTTCACCAGCATCGGTTAGAATAGTAACTCGCGTATTGAGACGACTTTGTAAAAGCTCAATTAGGGGATTCGGGGTCTCTGTACCGAGAGTGAAGATTAAAGTTATGCCTTTACTGTCCGACTGTTTGTAGTCCAACGTGAAGTTTGCACCCTGAAGGATTACCATTGCTCTCGCTACACTTTTTCCATGCAATTCCTTTTTATAACGACTAATGGAGCTGCTGACGTACTTAACATCAATTCTATGGCCATCAAATGAAGCTCTCAGAACCACAACTTCTGCCATTTGTTCTACCTCCTAGTTCATAAGGATTATTTTTTAACAAACACTTTTCTACCTATTTATTTGTTACATCTTCAACACCTCCTATAATTGTGTTTTCTCATCAAGAGAAAATTTCACTCCAGGCCGCGTCGGATCCACGCCAATCTGTCCCTTTGGGAATGGTAAGAGCTTGTATTTGATACAACGACCAATTATTACGCACGACATCGGTTCGATTTTCATCCGTATGATAATTGACAATAAGTAGAAGATAGTTCGAAGTTTTCACCCATGGATGTAAAGCATTCCGTAAGTGCACAGCTTCCTCTTTGGTAGTTTGAGTCCGTACTAAAAGAAGGGATGTACTACGAGTCAAAGTGTCCAGGAAACGTTGAACCCGACGATCAACTTGAATTTTGTACCGGCTATACTCCTGATTCCACAAGCTGCCGGGATTTGTAATCGGGAAGTCATGATAGGAAATAACTTGATAGAAATTATCTCTGACTACATAATGCTGATGAGCTTGACCCAATACTTGGAGATGCTCCATCTCCATGAAATTTTGAAACTCATTCTGAACAAGTTTAATCAGACCGTCCGTGTTACTGGTAATGAACCAGTCCAACGGACCGGAAGATTTTCTAAGCTGCAGCCTCTTTAACTGATAGGCTGTTTGGCATGAAGATCCAAGACTCACGATGTCACTGAATAGGTTAAAGTAAGTTGGAATCAAACGGCATCACCCTTTTAACTTAAAAATTCTGTTTCAGGTTTAGTCCTTTCAATACGTTTATGATTCGTTCGGAAGCATTTCCGTCGCCGTACGGATTTAATGCTTGAGCCATAATTTCATATTCTCTTCGATCGTATAGTAGCTTCGTTGTTTCCTCTATGATGTCTTCTACGTTCAGTCCTACTAGCCGAAGAGTTCCTGCGGTTATGCCTTCTTGCCTTTCGGTTTGTTCCCTGATTACCAAAACGGGAATATTCAAAGCCGGAGCTTCCTCCTGAATGCCACCCGAATCTGTCAAAATTACATAAGCACGTTTCATGACATGGACAAAACACTCATAATCGAGCGGCTCTACGACGTGGATTCGGTCATGTTGGATTAAGTGTATAGAAGCCTGTTTGCGAAGCAGCGGGTTTTTATGGATCGGTAATAAGACACGCAACTGCTTATTTTCTTCTACAAGACGACTGATAGCCCGGTATACTTTCCACATTTGCTCAAAACTTTCTCTGCGGTGGGTTGTTACGAGCAATAATTGCTCATCACTTTCTATAATCTTGTGGAGCTCTTGCGGAAACTCGTACGAAGTTGAAGAGACCTGAAGAAGGGCATCAATGACAGTATTTCCTACTGTCCATACCCGTTCAGACGGGACCCTTTCTTCAATGAGATTTTTCTTGTTAGCATCCGTAGCGGTAAAATGATAGCTAGCTAGGCGAGTAATTAATTGGCGATTCATCTCTTCCGGAAAAGGAGAATTGCAGTTGTAAGTACGAAGGCCGGCCTCGATATGGGCGACGGGAATCTTTAGAAGGAAGGCAGCATACGCCCCAGCAAATGCAGTTGTCGTATCACCTTGAACGATGAGAAGATCTGGAGCTTCGGTTTTTAATATGGGTGTAAGTGTTGTTAAGATATCGGCGGTTAGTTGTTCTAGAGTTTGTGTATTTCGCATTAATTTAAGTTGGTAATCCGCTTTAATGAAAAAGGTGGTTAAGACCTGATCCAACATTTCTAAATGTTGCCCTGTGTTGATTACGACAGGCTTAAATAGGGGTTCTTGGTTCATTCTATGAATAATCGGTGCTAGTTTAATTCCCTCCGGTCTAGTTCCCACTATGACAGCAATTCTCAATGAGAATTCTCCTTTCCTCTATTAGGTTTTCTATAATTCATTCATATATTATGTAAAAAATAAACTTGTTGTGTGTGAAGTTACTATAATATGGAAAAAACAAGCTATAGCCTGATAATGCACGTTTCTAGACTTGGAGCAGTTCTTTTCAGTATCGAGGATGGTCCCTTGAGGCGCGGCTAGATAAGAGATGCTGGGACTCAACGCGGCTATTGAGGCTGCCCGAGCGGCCGAACACGGACGAGTTCGCGATCGTCGCGAACGAAATCCGCAAAATGGATGAAAGCAAGGTCGCCGCGAAAAACAGTAGAGAGCAGTTGGACGTTATCCTAAACTCGTTTGAGCAAATGATACTCGTCGTGAATTCTGAAACAACAAAAACGAAGCCACGCGGGTTTGCGGGCTCCGAAACATAGTTTGGCATAAATAATAAAGCCCGCCATAGCAAAAACCTTGTGCTATGGCAGGCTTTTGTTAGTCTTTTTCAAGCGGAGCTGCTCACATATGTATACTAGCAGCATACTTTTGTTTAATGCTCTTTTCCTCCAAACATCTCACTGGCGTAAATGACACCAAGTCCATAAGCGCCGCCGTGATCTTTTGCTATCGTGAGAACATCATTGTAAGTTTTTTGATTAGCCCAATCACGCTGCATCTCAAGCAAATATTGCAACCACGTAATAGGTACGGCACCAGCCTGGATCATTCTTTGAACAGCCATTTCATGCGCCTCTTGACTTACACCTCCACAAGCATCCGAGATAAAGTATACTTTGTATCCCGCGTCAATTGCTGAAAGAACTGGATCGACAACGCAAACTTCAGTCCAGAGGCCCGCTATTACAAGTTTCTTTTTACCGAAGCTTTTTACTTTATCTACGACGCGTTGGTCTTCCCACGCATTCATGGTTGTACGGTCAATCGGCGCTTGATCTGGAAAAACAGCTTTAATTTCCGGAAAGATTGGACCGCTAAAAGTTTTCGAAGCGACCGTAGTAAGTACCGTAGGCACACCGAACAACTTCGCGGATTTTGCAACTCCTGCTACATTATTTCGGATTGTTTCCAAACTATGCGATTTCGTTGCGAAAGCCATTTGTGGTTGATGGTCAATTAGCATGAGGGAATGATCGGTTGGAGTTAACAAACGAGGTGAAGCATTCGTTGCGTTCGCCTTAATCTCAGCCCCTTCCGAAACCTTAGTAGCAAGCGCGTTGAAATCTGATTGCGAAGACCCGGTTGCATAAGGGCGAACATTATCTCTTGCAGTTTGAGCAACATAATCGCGAGGGACTTGCCCATCACTAATTGTATTAACTTGCAAACCCTTTGTTTGAACATTTGTTTCATTCGGACCCTTAGCGGTACAACCTGTCAAAGCAGAGACTAACATTACACCAGCCATTGAGTAAAGAAATTTTTTCATTTAGAAACACCTCCATCATTAAGATGATTCAAGAGAGGTGGCTTTATCCAAGAAATTTATCCCATTACAGTTAGCCAGCAATTAACTACTAAAAATATATTGACTAATTTAATGTAAGTATATATTATGATAACTATAAACTAGATTCCTTATAATATATCAATTAAAACAGTCGAGAGGTGAGGGTTATAGTGAACAAAGTAAGTTGCGTTTAATTGCACTAAATGTTTTTAGAGATTACTTTTGTTTATTTATGACTAATATCTCTAAATAAAGATACTTTATATTAAGATTATTTTACAAAAAACAAAAGGGAGCTAACAACCATGAAAAAATTTCTTACAGGACGCACAGTAACAACGCTAGCGCTTCTAACTGCCGTTGTATCCACAACTGCATATGGTTCTATGATCGTAGAAAAAGCGAATGCACCTGCTGCCGCGACTAACCAAGGTACAACTTCCATTCATGCAAAGGCAGTTCCATCTCCAAGATTGTTAACACCAACGAACCACACGCTGCTCATGATCGATCACCAGCCGCAAATGGCTTTTGGTACTTCGTCTATTGACATCGCGACATTGCGCAATAACGTGACTGGACTTGCTAAAGCAGCGAAAGCTTTCAATGTACCAACCGTTCTGACGACGGTGGCTTCGAAGTCGTTCAGCGGACCGATTTTCCCGGAAATCCAAGCTGTTTTTCCTGATCAGCAGCCAATTGACCGTACGACAATGAATGCTTGGGAAGATCAAAGAGTCGTAGATAAAGTTAACAGCTACGGTAAAAAGAAACTAGTCGTTTCTGGTCTATGGACAGAGGTGTGCGACTTGTCAGCCGTTCTTTCCGCGATCGATCAAGGATATGAAGTGTATATCGTAACCGATACTTCAGGCGGCGTATCGAAAGAAGCGCACGATATGGCGGTAGAGCGCATGATTCAAGCCGGCGCAACGCCAATCACATGGGAGCAGTACTTGTTAGAGCTGCAACGTGACTGGGCTCGTTCTAAAACTTACAAAGCCACAACGGATATTGCCAAAGAACACGGCGGCGCATACGGATTAGGCATTATTTACTCGCAAGCCATGTTTGGCGGTAAGGAAGGACATTAATCAAAGAGAATCAAAATTTTAAAAGAGAGGGACTATCAGATTATGTTTAAAAAGACGCCAGTTCTTCTGTTAGCGCTTTTCATTTCCGTTTCGTTAGCCGCATGTGAAAAAACCGATGAGAAGAAAGGTATGGCATCTAGCAGACCCGTTGCAAGCACCACAAGCTTACCGGAAAATGTTGGACATTCGAATCAGGAAAATCCCGATCCGGGTAAAAGCGTCTCTGCAACTCCTACCACAGCTGCACTTGAGGCTGCAACCATCTTCAAGCAAAATTGTATAGCCTGTCATGGTGCAGAGTTGGAAGGGAGAATGATTGGTCCCAATTTGCAAAAAGTAGGTGCGCGTTTAAGCAAAGAAAAAATCATTAACCAAATCACTAATGGGAACACAATGCCACCTTTCAAAGATAAACTGAACAAGGAAGAAATTGAAACGTTGGCCAGCTGGCTAGCAGCCAAAAACTAGACACCTCTACAGGTGCATGTACGAGAAACGTATGTTCATGTATTGCAGAAATGATTACCATTGATATCATTTTAAAAAAGAATTATCTTTAATTTAAGATAGTTAAATTTAAGATATTGTGAAGGAGGTGAACTCTATGTTATTCCAACTAGAAGATGATCAAGCTATTTCGCTTAAGACCTTTGTTAATCTTTCAAAAGCCTACAAAACGCTTATGGACAGAGCGGTTAAAGATATGAAGCAAAACGGTCTGTCACCTTCGGAGTTTACGATTTTGGAATTGTTATATACAAAGGGAAGAATTCCACTGCAGCAAATTGGTGAAAAGATTTTAATTACCAGTGGAAGTATCACCTATAATATCGATAAACTGGAGAAAAAAGGTCTATTAAAACGTGTGCATTGTGAAGAAGATCGAAGAGTTATTTATGCTGAAATTACACCGGCGGGGTATGAATTATTCGACCAAGCTTTTCCCGGTCATGCAGAAACGATTCATTCCATCACTCAAGGTCTTTCTCTAGATGAAAAACAAGAAATTACAAAACTTCTTAAGAAGCTAGGAAAAGGAGCATAATAAATAAATACAGATCTTCAGTGTTTGGGCGGCGGTATGAACTGAGATAGCCCCAAAAAAGGCAAGAGCAAAAAGGAAATCTAGATGTGAAACACGGAAAATAATTTACTCATGAAAAAGTATTGACTTATTAATCGTAAGTGTATATTATAATAAATGTAATTGAAATTCCTTACACTGTTTCAAATATTCAAAGTAAAATAAAGGGGGCATAGTTGGACAGAGTAAGTTATCCTTGCTTTTATGCACTGCAATGTGAATTTAGAAATACATTCGGTGATTATCTTAATGTCATATATCTTAATTTTAAGAATAACAAATTAAAGGTAATCATTTATAAAAAAGGAGCAAACAACCATGAAAAAATATCTTACAGGCCGCACAGTAACAACACTCGCACTTTTAACTGCTGTCGTATCGACAAGCGCATTCGGATCTA
>NZ_FNIF01000029.1 GCF_900103825.1 Paenibacillus sp. yr247 | reverse complement strand
TGCGAGAAAACCAGTTATCCGGTCTTAGCTATCGTTTCCGATAGTTATCCCGATCTTATAGGCAGGTTACCTACGTGTTACTCACCCGTCCGCCGCTAACTTATCCCGAAGGATAAATCCGCTCGACTTGCATGTATTAGGCACGCCGCCAGCGTTCGTCCTGAGCCAGGATCAAACTCTCCATAATAGTAAAACTATTTGAAAGCTTAATTGCTCATTTGCGTTGCTAGCGAGATTTTACAATCTCTTTTTTGGTCGATTACTCGACCGTGCTTACTCACTCGTTGTTCAGTTTTCAAAGATCAATTTCTTTCGCTCACTGCCGTGTTACCGAAGCAGCGAGAAGTAATATACCACAGATCGTCCATCAATTGCAAGAACTTTTTTTCTTGTCATTTTCTGTCGTTGTCTGTCGGAAAGCTATAATAACATACGTTGCTGATTGAATGCAAGTCCCTTTTAATGGTTCATGGTATTTGCTGCTTCAAAGCAACGAGGACTAATGTAACACGTAGAGAAACCAATTACAACCCCTTCGGAAATGTTCCGCAATTGCAATTGTTTTGAATGTTCCTACTTGAACATACAACAAAAAAGGATGCATCGACTGCACCCTCGCTCTCTCTTTAGTATTCCATTGTAATAATCGGTGTCCCTACGGTTAAACGCCATAAGCCAGTTATAAATTCCTGATGAAGAGCATTCTGCAAATTCACCTTTTGATTTCCGCTCATTATTGAAGACTTAAATTCAGAGGAAGCTAGAGATGAACTTAACGTATTCACATCCCCATAGCTTTCAACAACTGCCCCTTTGAGCGCATGAGCCATACTATTCACTAAATCAGATGAGTTATTTTGCAAGGAGAACACTTCTGAAGAAACATATCCTTGGGTCATCACATTCCAATTGCTGTTCCAACTTTCCAGAAACATCTAAACGCACGCAATACTGTATAACAGAGAGAAAGCAGTCAGAACTTTTGCATCAAAAAAAGCACCTCTTTACTTGAATCTACAACTCTAGTAAAAGGATGCTATATCTAGCAGATTATAATCGGATCAACGTGTAGATTGAAAGAATTCGATGCGTTCTCCGTCTAAACCATTAAAGAAGAAATATCGGGATCCATTCGGGAGAGTTGTAATTTCAGCATCCAACTGCTCGACTTGCAGTCCTTTAATTCTTGTAAATTCTGCTTCAATATTATCCACGGTAAAGGCTAAATGGTGAACCTTCCCCTCTTGCGGTAATCCCGCGTTATAACCCTCAATTAATTCAACTTCGGTTTCATTCTGCGCTTCAAAGCCTAGAAAGCCGAGTCGAATCACACCGTTCGTATGTAGCAAAGTACTTTTGTGCTTAAGTCCGATTACTTCTTCATAGAAATGAATCGATGCTTCCAAGTTTGCTACCATTACACCGACATGCTCCATTTTCAAAACTGCCATTGTACATAACCTCCTAAATTCATCTACTTCTATTGTAACGAAAAGAGCGCGGGAGGGCTAGGTAGCAATTAAGAGATGCTTGTAAGCATCATTCTATCAACATCTCCGTTTCCAATCAAAAATTGTATATTTAAGAAACTAAGACAGTATCAGGACATTACTATATATGTGATAGGTTTATAAAATTTGGCCTTAGATCCCAAAGTCATTGTATACTAGAATAAGAGGTTCAGATTGGAGGGTACATAACATGAGATTGCTAAAGCTTCTTCAAATCTACGAAGTGGATGGAATTACACCCAAGCATAGGTCAGAACGATTCGATTTTGATGAGATTCAAGGGCAGACTTTTCGTGAAATGAACCCTACCGAGGTCGGGTCCCCAATGATCTTATCAGGTATTCATCGCTATATCCCCTTCAAAACAACTAGAGTTCAAGCGATAGACCAGGACGGACTGGATTTCCGGGTGCTAACACGTAATACCATCTATCATTTTGAAGTTTATACGGACCGCAAAGCCACGTAACCTTTGGAAGGTGAATGGCTTTTTTTGTTTGTTTTAATGATAATAATTTCTTCACTTCTCAAAATCTACCATTTTCCTTTATACTATAGATGGGCTAATTAAACAACGTTCTATTATATGAAGGAGGACTTTTTCCCACATGAAAAAAACATTGACCACTCGCCTTACTGCACTTGCTCTTGTAACCTTTCTTACTAGTACTTTCGCTAGCAGTCTAGCATTTGCCGAAACGTCAGCACCAGCTTCTACCGTTACGATGAAATCAGACATGCGTCTCGCCATTGATAACGGCGCTGTTGAGGGCTACGGGGATACCGATTACCGTGGCGCAAACGCGGCTACACGTGCTGAAGTCGTAACGATGATCAACCGTGCTGCCAA
The DNA here is from genome assembly GCF_900103825.1 of Paenibacillus sp. yr247. Taxonomy (GTDB): domain Bacteria; phylum Bacillota; class Bacilli; order Paenibacillales; family NBRC-103111; genus Paenibacillus_E. Next base: position 49,952 of record NZ_FNIF01000029.1, on the reverse strand, counting down.
GCTGAAAAGTGCAGACCTAGGTACAGTTACGTTCACAGATCTTGCAAATTGGCAAAAACAAGCTGTTGCGAATGCTGTTGCAGCTAAGCTGATTAGTGGTTTTGCTGATGGTACGTTTCACCCGAATGCTTCCATTACTCGTCAAGAGCTTGCTGAGTTGATTGTTAAAGTCATAACTGGCGGCCAACTGCCAAAAGTGAACGAGAATGTGTTGAACTACTTCAAAGATTCCTCTTCTATTGCTAAAGAATCCCGCCCTTATGTCGCTTATGCCGTCATCAGCGGTATTTTTGCGCCTACCCTCGATGGTAACTTCAACCCTTCTGCTGAAGTGACTCGTGATGAAGTAGCGAAGGCGCTTAAGCCCATTTTATTTAAAGTCGTAGACATTTTAACTACCAATGATATTCACGGTAAAATCGAAGTTGGCTTCGATAAAAAACGAAATCAAGGTCAAGGCGGTATCGAGACACTCGGAGGTATAGTCACAGATTTCCGAGCTATAAATCCAGGTGGCACGGTAGTTGTTGATGGCGGAGACGCTTGGCAAGGTACGCTGATTTCCAATACAACGAATGGCCAATCCGTTATGGATACGATGGCTCAAGTGAAATATGATGCTGCCGCTATCGGGAACCATGAGTTTGACTTCGGCCGCGACGTTCTGATCGACAACATTAAGAAAGCTAAATTCCCAATTCTCGGAGCTAATATTATTGATGATAAAACAGGTAAACGTGTCGACTGGACACAGCCTTATGTGATTGTTGAAAAAGACGGCCTGAAAATCGGAATCATCGGCTTCGCAACACCACAAACAACGACAACAACCAAATCAACAAACATTGAAGGTCTCTCCTTTGTAAATCCGGTTCCCTTGGCAAAAGAATTGTCCGCTGAACTGCGAGCTAAAGGCGTTGACATCATTATGGTTACCTCCCACCTACCAGGTGAACAAAACCAAAAGTCTGCTGAAATCATCAGCGAGCTTGCTGATCTAGCAAAAGGCACTGGGAATGGCACTCTAGATGCGATTGTTGGCGGTCACTCACACATGCGTGTTGCCGGCATCGTAAACGGTATTCCTGTGGTTGAGGCTCAAAGCTGGCTATATGCGGTTGGTCACATTCAACTGTTTGTAGACAAAAAATCAAAGCAAGTCGTTTCCTCCAATGCAAGCTTGCTTGAAACCTATACGAACCTGACGACTGCTGACGCGAAGATTCACCAAACGGTTGAGGATTACAAAGCTAAAATCTCTGCAAAATCCGGTGAAGTAGAAGTCGTTGCTGCAGAACCCCTTGGTCGTAAGTCCTTCCGTTTTGCGACGAATGGCGGGGTTGACCGCGATGGCGCTTCACAATTAGGAAACAGCATCACGGATGCGATGCGCGCTTCCGAGAAATCTGACATTGCCTTCACCAATATTGGCGGTATTCGCGCTGATGTGGACAAAGGTGAACTGACGTATGGCAAAATGTTTGAAGTGTTCCCTTTCGGCAATTACAACGTTACGGGAACAATGACGGCAGCACAAATTAAAAAAGCATTGGAAGTGACAGATAAATATACCAATCTTCCGGCTATTCAATTCTCCGGCTTGAAAGTAGAGTGGGATAGCACGAAGCCACTCGGCGAAAAATATTCAAAAATCACCCTGGTTGATGGTACGCCTATCTATGTGGATGGCAAGTTGAATACAGATCGCACGTTCAAGGTAACTACCAATGATTTCATGGCAACAGGCAATGGCGACGGCTTTACAGTATTTGGTGAAGTGAAGGATTGGAAAGATGGCGCCATCATGCTGGATGCTTGGGTAAATTACGCTAATTCCTTAAAAGCTGCTGGCAAAGAGCTGTCTGTGCAGGACGATGGTCGCGATGTGCGTTTGGATCTGAAGAAGTAAGCTATTATTACTAATTATTAACCTCATTAAAAAAAAGATCTTTGACCCTGTCCATTTAGGATAGAGTCAAAGATCTTTTTACTCAGCTAACCAAACTCGCATTAGCGACAACAATTGGTTTAAATTCAGCGGTTTACTTATATAATCGGAGGCCCCTGCTTGTAAACAAATATCCCGATCCTGTTTCATGGCTTTGGCTGTTAATGCTATGATTGGCACTTTCTCATAGCTGGTGTTTTTCCTAAGCATACGCATAGCCTCATAACCATCCATAACCGGCATCATCATATCCATAAGGATAAGATCGATATGCGAATCTTGCTGAATAATAGTCAGACATTCCTCTCCATCATGCGCGACGCTGACTAACATCCCTTCTTTTTCAAAAGCATTGCTTAATGCAAAGACATTACGCACATCATCGTCAACGACAAGCACTTTCTTTCCTTTCAACTTGCTTGTCTCTGCCAGAACGACTGCCTGCTCATTATCACCCCCTTGAGATGAGTCGTATAGCGTTGGCAAATGCGCTGCTGCTGCTGCTTCCTCCAGTGCAGTCTTAAAATCATTTATCCCTGGTTCCAATGAAGGAACGTAGAGCGTAAAGGTACTTCCTACACCTTCCTCACTTCTCATCCCTATACTTCCTCCAAGAAGTCCGGCTAGCTCGCGGCTGATCGAGAGGCCAAGACCCGTTCCTCCATACTTTCGATTGGTTGTACCATCGGCCTGTCGAAACGGTTCAAAGATAAGCATCTGTTTGTTCGGAGAAATGCCTATCCCTGTATCGCTTACCGAAATAGCAAGGACTTGTCTATGCTTTGCTGAAGGTAGGAACTCCGAAATTTGTTCGGAGTCACACATACTTATGTTCACTTGAACACTGCCATCATGTGTAAACTTAAAGGCATTAGACAGCAGGTTTTTAAGAATTTGACTTAGCCGTTGTTCATCCGTATGAAAGATATCCGGCAACTTTGGATCTCGCTCAATGTTAAATGTGAGGTTGCGCTGCTCGGCCACCTTCGCAAATTGACTTTGGATGAGAGCAGGAAGTTCTTTAAGGTTCAATTCACCTACATGAATATCTAACTTTCCGGCTTCCACTTTCGATAAATCAAGAATGTCGTCAATGAGCAGCAGCAGATCCGTCCCTGAAGAATGAATAACACGGGCATATTCTTCCTCTTCCTTTGTCAATGTCCCCATTTTATTTTCTTGCAGCATTTGGGATAAGATAACCACACTGTTAAGAGGGGTCCGAAATTCGTGGGACATATTAGCCAAAAACTCCGATTTATACCGAGAACTTACCTGCAGCTGAATCGCATGCTCTTCAAGGGATACCTTGATACGCTCAAGTTCTCTCGACTTTTCTACCGCGCATCGATTGTGCTCCTCCAACTGTTCATTCGTCATATGCAGCTCTTCTTGTTGGCTTTGGAGCTCTTCTGTTTGGATCTGCAGTTCTTCCGTCATGATCTGGTATTCTCTCAGCAGCCGCTCCACTTCGACGCGCGTTTGCACACTATGTACGATCGTTCCCAGTACTTGAAGTATATCTTCAAGCAGTTCCAGCTGCTGCTGCGTAAACCTATTTAAGCTTGCTAACTCCATAATGGCAATGACTTCATTGTTATGTTTTATGGGCACAATAAGCACACTTTGCGCCTTCACGGCTCCAAGTCCGGAAGTAATCTTAACGTAATGATCCGGCACATTCATAAAGTGAAACATTCGCTTCTCTAACGCACATTGCCCGATAAGTCCTTCGCCTAATCGGAATCGTTGGATCCCGATGTCATCACTCTCCCCCATCACTGCGTAAGAAGCCAATTTAATCATGGCATCTATCCCTTCATGCGTAGAACGAAGGTAGAAGAGACCGAATGATGCACCGAACAGCTCAGCAGCTTTACTAATAAAAGATGTGCCCAAGGTCTCCAGATCGGATATGCCTTGAAGCATATGAACTACTTCCGCCAGCTTACGCTGCTGCCACTCCATTTCCTCTTGGTTCTCCAGCAGCATGTTGGTAGCCTCTGCGAGATCTTTCACCTCATCATTCATGGTGACATGTATGCGCAGGGAATGATCTCTCTTGAATGAGCTTAACTTCAGAATACTTTTTGTAACCTGCTTAATCGTTCCAACAATAGATTGCGAAATCAATAGCGCAGCGGTTAATGAAAATATCAGTAACACTGTTAACATCACAAATAAGGAAATCGTAAGCATCTTATTCTGATCGTCTAATTGCTTGGCTCTCTCCTTGGTAAGCCCAATCTCTATGTTTCGAAATCGATCAAGCTGTGAACGTATATCTTCGACATTTTGCTTACCCAAATAAAAATCATATAAATCGATGCTTTCAGGACCTATAATCTTTTTCATCAATGGGGCCGATGTCCCTCCAACTTGCATTACCCAACGCTCAATAGAATTTTTAATAGAAACTAAACTTTGCTCCTGTACGGCGTTATCCCTAGTAAGTTGACTAAGTGTCATGTAGGATTGCCGCCAGTTAGACTCCCCATTGTTATAAGGTTCAAGATAGGTAGGATCTCCGGTTAACAGATAGCCTCTTTGTCCACTTTCCATATCCATTACGAATTTTTCGATGCGATTGATTTCATTATGAACGGCAAAATCATGCTCAATGATATAATTTCTATCTGTTTGCATCGAAGTTACTTGGTTAAACACTAATGTAAACGAAATGCTTATACAGACGATAATGAAGATGTAGCCAAGCATTATTTTGGATCGGATACCAAACCTCTTCTTTTTCCCCATCCCGCTGAGTCCTTTCCTTTGTCGGAGTACGCTTCATTATGTATTATACTACTCTCCTAAAAGTTGGGATATGGGTTTTTATGTCCTAGCACACATGAAACCTTACTCTCCCGGAAAACCAATTTGGGAAGTTCAGCGGGAATTAGGTATTGAGAAAGTCACCAAGCTTGCTTCCAACGAAAATCCATTAGGCCCGTCCCCTCTAGCACTTACTGCAATTCAATCTTATCTGTCCGATATCCATCGTTATCCCGACGCGGACACGGTTGATCTCAGAGCCGCTATTGGAAATAAGTGGCAGTTTAAAGTCCTTGTCACTAATGGTGCAGATGAACTCATTACGCTCATTTCGGAGACGTTCTTGGAGCTGGGAGATGAGATTATAGTGCCTTCTCCAACTTTTAGCGAATATAAATTTGGGGCTAATTTGATGGGTGCACGCGTAGTTCACGTACCGCTTTGTAAAGATTACAGCTATGATGTCGACGATATACTCGCTGCTGTAACAGGACAAACCAAATTGATCTATATTTGCTCACCTAACAATCCAACAGGCACTTATATGAAGAAACAGGATTTGCATCAACTTATGGATAACATCGGACGATCAGCTCGCGCTGATTGGGGCGCTCCATGAAGTGCTGCATGAAGCTAAGGTTGATAAAAGGGACAGATAGGTTAGCTGCATAAACCTCTATGGATACTTCGAATGTATATGAATTCCCTAAATTGTACAATATAGACATCATTCACCTTCTTTATAAAAAAGGGGATTCCTATGGCTCTGTCCATCTCTATCACACTAGTGATAATCATTGTACATATTTTCTGTTTTCTGAAGAAAAAACTGTCTTTCCTGCAAAATTCAATCGTATTTATGATCATGGCTATTGCTACAAAAAATTACATAACCATCATGACAATGGAATTGAAAATGATTAAAACAACAGAAGACAATTTCTTATTCGTTTTTTTACTCATGTTTCGAGAAATGATAATTCCCTTAATCGTACTCATTTTTACAAATGCCTACTTGTTAACTCCCTCTTGGAAGAAGAGGATATTACTTTTTATTGTTGTTTTAGCAGTCATGCAAGGAATGGATTATCTTACCATTCATTTTAAAGTGATTCAATTTATCAAATGGAATTTTATTTGCGCTGCAATTATGGATGCCGCTTTCCTCCTATTCGGTTTAATGCTTGCCAAAACAGTATTGTATCTAAAAGAATGGGAGCGCAGAAAACATGAAAGTCGTGTATGATAATTCATTTAATGCAAATGAATGGTTTGTCATCTTGTCCCTTTTATCCTTAAACATACTCGTCTTCATTATCCCGAAGATCTTTTCTCTATTAGAAGGAACAGCACATTATATTTATGGCTTTTATATTGGCATGTTCTTTGATCATACGATTGGTATTCGACCGTGGGACTTTTATGATGTTAATGACACTTCAGATTATCAATTCATTGATTTTTTGAGTTATTTTATGTTTTGTCCCTATAGTTATTTTTATATATATCTCTATGAGAAGTTAAACATAAAAGGATATATGCATCTCATCTATGTTTTGTCTTGGACTTGCTTCTCACTTGTGATGGAATGGATCGGAGTACAAGTTGGATTGTATCATTATGATAAGGGATATAAAATGTATTGGTCGGTTCCGATTTATTTATTGGCTGAAAGTATGCAAATCATTTACTATCACTTCATTAAAAGAAAAGAAAACTTCAAACGATTATAGAACCTTTACTGACCTTTTCGCGTATTTCGATAGAATCAACTTTTTCTCCATGGACATATTCGACCTGAGGAAACAGAGCCCTTGCCAACCCTGCAGCCATTTGTTTGGGTACAACCGAATATGGTACAATGCTAACAATTATTGTCTCATGGGGGTAAGCGATGCTAAAGGAATTTAAGAATTTTGCATTCAAAGGAAATATGGTAGATTTAGCCGTTGGGGTTATTATCGGGGGGGCTTTTGGGAAAGTCATTACTTCGATCGTGAATGATTTAATTATGCCGTTGATTGGACTTCTGCTCGGTAAAGTGAAGTTCAACGATTTATTTATTTCATTAAACGGCGTTCACTACGACACTTTAGAGCAAGCAGCTAAAGCTAGTGCGCCTACTTTTAATTATGGTCAATTTATTTCGACTTTCCTGGACTTTCTTATTGTTGCTTTTGTTATCTTCCTTGTTGTCCGACAGCTTAGCAAGTTCCGTAAGAAAGAAGAGCCTAAAGAAAAGGCACCAACGACAAAGGTGTGTGCGCACTGCTTGTCCGATATTCCGGCACAAGCAACTCGCTGTAAATATTGTACATCCGAGCTCTCATCAGGGGCGGCTGTGACGGGGAGCATTCAGTAGGACTGCAATATGATGGGGATAGGAAAGCCCGAATCGGATTTACGATTCGGGCTTTTTTGTTCGTAGATCGGCGATCTCGCCTTGCGCGAAAGCATTCGCTTGCAGCAGGTTGAGCAGCTGCTTCGCCGTAGCTTCGGGCGATTGCAGATCGCCATTTTTTTGAAGCTCAACGAACCGGCTCACCTGCGGGAAGTCCTCTTTGGATGCAGCGCGAATCTCCCGCTGCATATCGGTGTCAACCACACCCGGTGCTATGGAGAATACCTCCACCGGGTAGGGCTGGTTCTCCTGCTCGACGCCAATACAGCGCGTCAGCATGTCGAGCCCGGCCTTAGCGGTGCAGTACGCACCCCAGCCGGGATAGGGCTTCTTCCCCGCGCCCGATGAAATATGGACGACCCGCTTCACAATCGGCAGCGCCTGCGTATGCCGAATGAAGCTGTTCGTCAGCAGCGCGGGCGCGACGAGATTGATCTGCAGGCTGCGCTGCAGGTCGTCATGGCCGGCTCGGCCGATCGATGTCATCGGCTCGAGCTGGCCTGCGTTGTTGATGAGCGTGATGGTATCCGCTTCATCGATAGAGCCGAGGATTCGCTCCATCAGCGAATCCAGACCTTGCGTTTGCGCCAAGTCGTAAGCGTGGAAGGTGAGTTCACCTTCCGCGCGAAGCGCCTCTTGGCGCAAGGTCTCGCTCTCGCTGCGGGAAATGCAGTGAACCGCAGCGCCCTGCTGTAAGAGCTGCTGCGTCAGCGCAGCTCCTAGACCTTTAGAGCCTCCCGTTATGATATAGGTAGGCATGTGTTAAGCACCTCTTTTCGTATGGGGATCGCATGGAATTTAAGGCACCTTTACCACGAAAGGAACAGTAAATACTTTGCCATCTTTAATTAAGGCACTTTCACAACAAAAGGTACGGTAAATACTTTACCGTTCTGCTGGAATTGTCCCCAAATCTTATATACACCGCTATGCGGGAACGTCGTCATAAATTTGGCATCCGGTCCTGACGCCTTTTCATCTGCAGGATGCACATGCAAATAATTTTCTGCATCTTGGGTTAAGATTACAACGTGGCCAACTGCCCCAAGGTAAGGCTGGAGATCCGTTATTGGTTGTTTTGACTGAGCGTTTTTAATGTTGAAGTTCAAGTTCAGTTCCATGTTTGCCATTAGGTGATCAACCGAAAGCGTGACTTCCTTCCCGTCCACTACTTTAGTTAGGATTGCGTCTGGCTCAATGGCTTTTGGCGCGGGAGCGTTCCCTTGAACTGTAATCCACTGGCTCTTATTCATTGCTCCCATACCCGTTGGAGTGATATCGGCAATCACCTTGAACTCACCGGCTGTTGGGAATTGTGTTGTAACAGTAAACTCGCCATTTCCTTTATAATCTGGGTGAATGTGGTTAAAGAATGACAAATCCTTGCTTACAATGATAAAGTGCATTTGTTTTTCATGCACAGTATCAAATTTATCAATCGCTTTACCGTTTTTGTCCTGAATTTTAATCGTAATAGTCGTATCTTGGTTTGGCAGTGTTTTATCACTAGAAAGCTTAAACTGAGCTTGTACATTTCCTGCTTGCGAGGAACTTGCCTCTTTTGTCATACCACTATGGTCCATCGAAACGCCTGATTTTCCGCATGCCGTTAAGAGCGCAGCTGTAAGTAAAATCGAAATTGCTACTTTTTTCATGATTTCCTCCTCTTTATTATAAAAGGTACTTGTGTGAAAGCGAAATCTATATTCTTGCTTATTATTATTTTCAATTACAAAATAATACCCATACGCTGTAATGCCCAATATACTGCGATTAAAAAGACAATAATAGAAACTCCAATTAACATTTTTCGATACCATGTAAATTTTTGAAGTTTAAGTAGGAATGGAAGGATTGCAAGAACAATACCCAGTTGACCAGTTTCTACTCCTACGTTAAAAGATAACAAAGAACTGATTAAATACTCTCTTGGTAATCCTATTTCACTAATTGCACCTGCGAATCCCATTCCATGTATTAAACCAAATAAGAACGTTATGACCCAGCGCATTCGAACCGATTTGATAAACGGATTTTCTATAGCAACGTAAGCAATGGTTAATGCAATCCCTGTTTCTATCCATCGTGAATTAACAGAAATGTGCCCTGTCGCAGTTAAAAATAATGTAATACTGTGGGCTAACGTAAAAGCAGTGACGATTTTTATTATATCTTTAAGTCTTATAGCAACTATAATTAATGAAAGCAAGAATAATAAGTGATCATAACCGGTTAAGATGTGTTTAATCCCCAATAAAAAATATTGCCAAGCAGAAGATGCCATTGTTGTATTATTCATGGGGACATAATGATAAAAGCGGTGTCCCGTGTCAAATATGGTTTGATCTATATCATCCTCTTTAGTGATGATTAAAAAATTAACGTGCTGAGGGTCGTAATCATCAAAAAGTAAATTATATGTGATTGAAAGACTTTCGACCGATGAAACCGACGTAAATTGTAAGTTGAATTCGATTGAAGGAATCCCAAGATTATCTGTCTTAGATATGGAATGCAAAGAACATTCTAACAGTTTCGATTTGTTTTCAAGCTTTAGATGAGTTTTAAAGTAACTTTCAATTTCTGTTCTCTGATTATTTAACTCTTCTAAGGTCAATACATTATTCTTGTCAGTGTCAAAAACAAGCAGACTGGATTCAGGTAGTGTCAAGTTAAAGTTAACCTTTTTACTTTCAATCGTGACCTCTGAGTATCCGCTGTCTATTGAATGTGCTTTGCTGGGAGTAATAAAGATAAAAAAGGGTATACATAAAATAAACAATAAACTTACGATTTTAGGGATCAATATCCTCATCCGTTGATCCATCTTCGTTCAAATCCTCCAACCTTTGTTATATCTCTTTTATTCTTTTGATGGACTAATGATGGTTCTTTTCAAATGAATACTGACTTCAGTTCCTTTGCCTTCTTCACTTTTGATATGAATTTCTCCATAACCTCATTCGTTGCAAGCGTAAGGCGTTTAAAACAACCGATACCGAGCTTAGAGCCATGGCAGCACCGGCTACCCAGGGTGCTAAAAGTCCAAGTGCCGCAATCGGTATTCCGAGTGCATTGTAACCGAGTGCCCAAAACAGGTTCTGTTTAATGTTCGTCATCGTTTTGCGGCTCATATAAATGGCATCTGCAATGCTAGTAAGTTCTCCGCGCATCAGTGTCACATCCGCTGCTTCAATCGCAATGTCAGTGCCCGTACCGATAGCTATGCCGACGTCAGCCGTCGCAAGAGCTGGAGCATCATTGATGCCATCACCCACCATTGCCACTTTTTTTCCTTGTCCTTGAAGTTTCTTCACTTCCTCAGCTTTGCCTTCCGGGAGCACTTCAGCAAGAACATGATCGATGCCAACTTGCTGTGCGATGGCATGCGCCGTCCGTTGGTTATCACCTGTCATCATGATGACCTCAATGCCCATTTCTTTTAAGCGAGCGACCGCCTCTTTTGATGAATCCTTGATTGTATCCGCTACGGTTACCATACCTGCGTACTTGTAATCCACCGCTACGAGCATAGCGGTTTTGCCTTCGGATTCGAGCTTTTCCATAGCAGTTTCTGCTTTTCCAAAGTCGATGGCTTCACGCTGCAGAAGCTTGCGGGTTCCAACAAGTACTTCCTTACCTTCTACGATGGCTCGAATTCCGTAGCCAGGAATGGACTCAAACTGCTCAGTAGTGGTAAGTAGGATACCTTTAGCAACAATCCCAGCAACAATCGCCTCAGCAAGCGGATGCTCTGATTTTTTTTCGGCAGAACCGATTAGTCTAAGAATTGTATCTTCTTCATCTATGTTTTCAATTTGAACGTCTGTAAGTTCCGGTTTCCCTTTAGTTACCGTACCCGTTTTATCAAGCACGATGGTTTGCACTTTTTGCATTGATTCTAAATGTTCCCCGCCCTTAAACAGGATGCCAAATTCCGCAGCGCGACCGGATCCGGCCATAATCGATGTTGGTGTTGCAAGTCCTAAAGCACAAGGGCATGCAATGACAAGGATCGCAATGGCCTTTTCCAGCGCAGCTGCAAACTCATTTGGAGCAACCCAGATATACCAAACCAAAAATGTTACAACAGCAATTCCTGCAACAATCGGGACAAAGATACCCGAGATCACATCCGCGATACGTTGTATAGGTGCTTTAGAACCTTGGGCTTCTTCTACAACTTTGATAATTTGAGCGAGAGCTGTCTCTTTCCCAACACGAGTTGCTTTAATTTTTAAGCTGCCGTTTTTATTAACAGTAGCGCCAATAACGGCGTCACCATTTTTTTTCTCAACAGGGATACTTTCCCCAGTAAGCATGGATTCATCAACAGCAGACAAACCATCTACAACTTCACCGTCGACTGGGACTTTCTCACCCGGTTTTACAAGAACAATGTCCTCAATGACAACTTCTTCAACTGGTATAGCCATTTCTTCACCATTCCGAATGACTAACGCTGTTTTCGCTTGAAGCCCCATCAATTTTTTGATGGCTTCAGAGGTGCGTCCTTTTGCCAACACCTCAAACAATTTCCCTAAAATAATCAAAGTTATAAGAATCGCGCTTGTTTCATAATACATATTCGGCGCATGGTGATTGGCATCAGCAGAAGCTGCCCATTGCAGTGTTAGGTATAAACTATAGAAGTACGCGGCTGATGTTCCAAGGGAAACAAGTACATCCATATTGGCGCTTTTATTGCGAAGTGCTTTGTATGCTCCCACGTAAAACTGACTACCGATAATAAACTGTACCGGTGTGGCAAGCACAAGCTGTACCCAAGGATTCATAAAGAACTCCGGCAGGTAAATCCACGATGTAAATGTAAAGTGGCTCACCATGGCCCACAGAAGTGGTAACGAAAGGATTGCCGATACCGCTAACTGTATTTTCTTGTGGCGAATCTCCTTTTGCTTATAATCGCCTTTAGTTTCAACTTCATCTTTACGTATGGCATTGTATCCTAGCTGATCTACTTTTTTAACCATATCGCTTACAGAAACTTCAGTAGCTCTATACTCGACATGGGCTGTTTCTAAGGCAAGGTTAACAGTAGCTTTGCTAACTCCTGGCATTTTATTTAAGCCTTTCTCAATACGAGTCGAGCACGCTGCGCAGGTCATACCTATGATATTAAAATCGACTGTATCCTTTACGGTGCTGTAACCCAGGTCTAGTATTTTTTCTTCCATGGCAGTTACGCTTATTTGTCTCGGATTATATGTTACAGATGCCTTCTCGAGGGCAAAATTTACGTTGGCATCAGCAACACCTTCTAATTTCTTCAAGCCTTTTTCTATCCGGTTCGCACACGCCGCACATGTCATGCCCGTAATTTGTAGACTTGCTTGTTGCTGCTCTAATTGTTTCACCATTTCAACCCTCCTACGCCACAATACCCCTATGGGGTATATTTTATTCAAAAAAAATAGGTGTTACAATGGAGCCGCATGTAGCGGCTTATCTATCTTCATTTCGCGACATCATAGCCATTATCTTCAATTGCTTCTTTAATAGCGTCCAAAGAAACTTTAGACTCATCGAAATCTACAGTAACAGAACCACCACTCAAATCAACTTTGCCGGAAGCACCAAGTTTCTTAACTGCGCCTTCAACGGAATTCACGCAATGACCGCAGGACATACCCTCAACTTTAAGTGTAACTGTTTGCATATTAATCTCTCCCTTTATTATTTAATTAATTTATTCATAGTAACCATAAGCTCTTTAATAACCTCATTATCGCCTTCTTGAATGCGTTCTAGCACACAGCTGTTTAAATGATGTTCGAGAAGCAGTTTCCCAACACCGTTTAAAGCTGATTGAACCGCGGCGATTTGATTTAACACATCGTCACAATACGTATCCTTCTCTATAAGACCTTTCACACCGCGAATTTGTCCTTCGATGCGATTGAGCCTAGAAATCAAATTGTTTTTTGTTTTATCAGAATGATGACTTTTTCGATCACTGCCCGAATGGCAACTGTCCTCATTTAATTCTTGTTTATCTTGTTGTTCCATTGCATTTCCTCCTCACATTTCCAACATACCATACCCCCATACCCTATATCAAGCCTATTTTAAAATTTTTCCATGGAAAAACCCCAGTTCTACTGAGGTTTTTTAAAGTATGGTCTATTCACTTGCTGCCATTGACCAAGTCCTGTCAAAAAACTTTTGGGTGATTGGATCGTAGACGATGTGAGCGTCCATCATTTTCGTTAAATCGTCTAATCCGATGCTCAAGGTGCGCTTTAGTCCAATCCGCTTAAGTGGTTTTTGCAAAGGAACGATATGCCCGTTCTCTGATACAGTCAAAGCTTTTAAATCCACGATGTAGTGATGCCCGTTATAATATAGACTTATTTGTTTCTTACTATCCTGCAAAATCGTTCCGCCAATCTGTTCGACCCCATCACGTACGGGTACGTAATCAAACTTCTTCTGTAGATCGACGACTCTGCGTTTGATCAATTGGTCGAGATTATCTGGCGAAATAGTCGGGCTCCCAGCATTGATTCTAGGCAAAAACATCGGATTATCTTGACGGTTCGCAAGACCATTCACAATCGTGAACGCATAACCGATTCCCCCCTGATGAATCAGATCCGCAGCTTCTTTATGGTAAGCCCCGAATGGATACGTGTACAGATCGATTGGATCAGAGGAAATTGCCTGCAGTTTGTTGATACAGGTTTCGGTATCATTTATTATTCGCGATTTGTAATCCGCCTCCGATTCGACCTTACCCGTCTGTTTAATGAAGCTTGTCAGTAAAAATCCTCCGTCATTCTGCTTGGAGTGTAAGCTATCAGAATGGCACTGGAATGCGAAGGCGGGATCCTTTTGCTTCATCTCGGCGATATCTTGTCTGGATAAGAAAGGGACCGGGTTATTGTCGGAATCGTCCATATTTTTCGTAATAACAAAGTTGATTGCAGGAATATGCATCAGTTCCATAATCGGAAAAGCCTCTTGGTAAAAGCTTTTGTACCCGTCATCGAAGGTAACAAGCACTGCGTTATCGACTACAGGGCCGCCTGCCATAAATGTTTTGAAATCACTCACTGTAATAAAATGATATCCTTCTTTTTTGAGTTTGGTAAGCTGCTTGCTAAATAGATCCGTAGTGATCGTAATGTTGCTTTTCGCCGAATCGCTAATGTTGTGATAGATGAGGATGGCAACCTGATCTTTGTAGAAGGACTGCGGATGAAAAGAAAACAAAGATATGCTCGATGAACATAGTACGACCAAGATGATGAAGACAGCGCTGAGATTAGATAGTACTTTTCCCCTTATTATTTGTTTTTTCATGTCACCCACTTGAATGCGCTTTCATAATAATAACAACTTGAATTTGAAGTTGATCAACTTTTAACATCCCGCGATTATCTCCTTTGAGGAACGTAAGAAATGAATAGAATTATTGTGATGAAGTCATTAATCTAATATACCAAAATTTTTAATGTCAGACTATTATTTTTTAGTCCTTAGGACCTAGAAAATAAAGGATTTCGTAAACTACCTAAGCCATCCTTGGCTAAAAGCGTATTCCCTTAAATAGTTTCTGAAGCAAAAACCAACTTTTTAGGCCCGTACTCATCCGTTCGTATGTCTGGAATCCTCCTCCCTTTCAGGGGTTTTCACTTGCCGTAATAATATAGACCGACTCTGAGGTCAACTTCCGGGTGATTTGAAGATAACGACAGCATAACGATAAATTTTTATCAAACAAAAAGATTTTGCCGATTGAAGAGATGAATAAATTGTTTCGCCGGCTTTCGTTGATGCTGCGACTAATATAAATTCTGATTTATTGCTTCCCCCTCCCTTGGTCACACGAACGAGATTGTATAACGTGCAGAACAGTACGGCAATAGGTATGTCAATTTAACAAACTCAGACCCAGACTGCTTATCTCATCTTCCATTTCTCGTCTTAACGAAAGCTTATCATTCTCCTCCAGAAACGCGGCATCTACCCCATTCATGATAAGCTTCACGAGCTCTGGTGCGGTAAAGCCAAAACGGTCCGACAGAACGCGGTATTCATTCGTAATATTGGTTCCCGATACGCTTGGATTATCTGTATTAATTGTGACGACGAGCCCTTGCTCTAAATATTCGCGGATCGGATAGGCTTCCCATCCGGAAACCGCCTTCGTTTGGATGTTGCTGATGGGGCACATTTCCAGCGGGATACGACGATCTTTGACCATTTCTAAAATGCTTCTGTTTTCCCTTAATCTAACACCGTGCCCAATTCGGACAGCGCCAAGATTCGTTACGGCTTCAAACACATTTATCGCTCCGGCTGCTTCCCCGGCATGGATTGTGACAGGGATTCCGAGCCTTCCCGATTCGGCAAAAACCTCTCGGAAAAACTCCGGCGGATACGACGCCTCATCTCCGGCTAAGTCGACAGCAACCAAACCTTTACCTACAAACTTAGCAGCTGCTTCAATGACTTCGAGATTACTTCCGTAAGAATGATTTCTCATGCAAATTGCAATGACGCCGGCTCTCACACCAAAATCCCGCTGCCCCCGCTTCATTCCCGCCACCACATGATGAATCGTTTCTTCAACAGTCAAACCATTGTTTCGATGCAGTTGCGGGGCAAAACGAACCTCCACATATTTGCAGTTATGTTCCGCCGATTGCTGAGCAACCTCGTAAGCAACACGCTCCAAAGCTTCACCCGATTGCAGAAATTGGGTTGTGAAATCGAATTTACTTAAGTATTCGATGAGACTGCCGCACTCCTCACCTACACGCATATGTGGAATTAATCCCTCTTTATCGTAAACGGGAAGATCAATGCCTTGATCCAGGGCAAGCTCAAGAATCGTTTCCGGCTTTACACTCCCGTCCAAGTGCAAATGAAGATCAACTTTAGGCAGGCGCGATAATAATTCATGCGTCCGATTATGTGCCATCTCCCATCATCCCTTCATCCCTTCATAAAATTTTAGTGTAAAAAAAGCGGAACAGATATAAGCCTCCACAAAGAATTTTATTAACTTTAAACCAATGTCACTAACATGTCAATATATATGACAAAATCATTCGATTTATTATTGTATGCGTAAGGTTTTATGACGTGATAAGCCAACCCTTACTTTAACCTTGGAAAATACCCCTTAGCACATAAAAAAATCCACACAAGGTACAACCCCTGTGTGGATTTTACTACTTCTCTCTCTCACGAGCCTCCTTGCGCTGAATGACCTTCAGCGCTTCCCGCACGCTAAGCGGTGAAAGCTCCGTCTCTGCAACGAACGCTTGCACGGCAGCAGCATCCGTCTTCGAGTACTCCCGAAGCGCCCAGCCAATCGCTTTACGGATGAAGAACTCATTGGAGTCCGCCATTCGCCGGATGCTGCTAAACAACAGCGGAACATCCGTCCGCTGCTTATACTTCAATTGAAACAAGATGGCTGTGCGCTGCAGCCACATGTTGCCCGAGGCCAACCATTTCTCTACATAGGCAGGGATCAGGTCCGGATATTTCTGCAATTGAAAGCCAATCAAATGGTCTGCGATCGTATCCACTGAATCCCACCAGGATTGGGTAGCTACCATTCGCTCCAGAACCTCAATGCGCTCCCGTTCTGCTTCCTTGCGCAGCTGAATGAGCAGCAGCATCGCCGTGTAGGCAAACTCCCGCTCTGGCAGTTGCCAAAGTTCCTCTGCGACTCGTACACCTTCCGCTCCTTTGGGGAAGCCATTTTCCTTCCAAAACTGCTTCGTCAGCGCCACTCGCTCCGGATTTCGAATCCCAAGGAACGGGAACTGATTTTGCATGTAGGCCGCCATCGCCGTCGAATCGGCCGCATTGCTGTGTGCTCGCAGCCAAGCCTCCAGCTTGTCCGTATAAGGTGATGCCATCGTCTGCGTGCCTCCTTTTTACCAGTTAAGCTATACGCTTTATTGTAGCAATTCTGCCATGATTCGGGTATGCTTATAGCAGAATTTTTATATAGATTACCTATCGGATAGGAGAGAACTGCATGACTTACAAACTAATTGCCGCTGACTTAGATGATACACTGCTGCGTGATGATCTGACGATTTCACAAGAAACGATCGAGGCGATGCATCAAGCTGTTGCCAAAGGCGTGACCGTAACGATTGCAACGGGAAGAAGCTTCCCATCCGCAGCCAAGATCGCCAATCAACTCGGACTCAACGTACCCATCATCACGTACCAAGGAGCCTTGATCAAAAATCTTCTTGATGAGGAAGTCCTCTACGAGCGGACTGTTCCTGTAGAAAGTGCCCGATACTTGCTTGATTTTTGCGAAAAAAGAAATCTTCATCTTCAGCTTTACCATGGCGATCAGCTTTATGCAGGTGAAGATAACGATAAGATCCAAAATTATGTACGCCTTTCCAAAACTCCTTATATCATCGGTGATCTGCGCCAGTGGATCGACATTCCTCAGCCCAAGCTGCTGATCATTGATAAACCGGAGGTTTGCGACCACATCCGCGAGGAGCTGCTGCCTCTGCTTGGTGATCAGATGCACATAACGAAATCCAAACCGCACTATTTGGAATTCATGCACAAAGAAGGCACTAAGGGTCATGCTATCACCTTCCTTGCTGAGCATATTGGCTGCACTTTAGATGAAGTCATAGCACTCGGCGATGCGTGGAACGATAGGGAAATGCTTGAAGTCGCAGGACTTGGCGTCGCGATGGATAATGCTTTGCCAGAGCTTAAAGAGCTGGCCAACTACATTACCAAAAGCAACAATGAGGATGGCGTCAGGCACGTCATTGAGAAGTTTATTTTGAATACTTAAGAGTCAAACCGATTCCACCTGCATATCGACATGCGATGGTGTCGGTTTTTTTATTTACAATTGATTATTTTTTTTGGACATATCCTACCACTTAGATTTATATATTACAATAGATTCAGACAATCTCCGGAGGTGTTTCCACATGGAAAATTTCCCATTAACGCTGCGCTCTCTCTTTGAACGTTCACAATCCTTGTTTCCCAAAAAAGAGGTTGTTTCACGTACAAGCACCGGCATCCACCGGTACACTTACGCCGATTTCGGGAGGCGAGCGAAGCAATTGTCCAGCTCACTACAAGCACTTGGCGTCAAACCAGGTGATCGGGTTGCCACATTTGCCTGGAATCATCACTGGCATCTAGAGGCCTATTTCGCCATCCCCTGTATGGAAGCCGTCCTGCACACCGTCAACATCCGCCTCCCCGCTGATCATATTGCTTATATTCTCAATCATGCAGAAGACCGTTTCCTCTTCGTTGATGAGACCTTACTTCCTATCATTGAGAAGATTCAGGATCAACTTACGACGATAGAAGGCTTTATTTTGATGACGGACAAAAAGGAACTTCCGCCTACATCTTTACATCCCGTCTATTTATATGAGAACATGATAGAAAGCGGCGATCCTCATTTTACATACGCTGCCGATATTAATGAAAGCGCTCCCGCAGGCATGTGCTACACGTCTGCTACAACAGGGAATCCCAAGGGTGTGGTGTATTCCCATCGCGGGATTTACCTGCATTCCCTCTCTATCGGCCTGACGGATACGCTGGGTCTTTCCGAACGAGACACTGTTCTGCCTATTGTGCCGATGTTTCACGTCAATGCTTGGGGGCTTCCGTTCTCCTCGGTCTGGTTCGGCAGCAAGCAAGTGCTTCCGGGGCCTTCACCGACCCCGGATATCCTGCTTCGCTTGATCGCAGACGAGAAAGTAACGATTGCGGCTGGTGTTCCTACAGTGTGGACGGCAGCCCTTAAGGCGCAAGAATTACTGCAGGCGGATCTATCATCCCTGCGGGCAGTAGTCTGCGGCGGTTCGGCTGCCCCGCGAAGTTTGATAGAAAGCTACGAGCAGCGGCTCAATGTTCCTTTCTATCATGCCTATGGGATGACCGAAACGTGTCCTCTTGTTACCGTTGCCCGTCTCAAAAGCTATCAGGAAGAGGCTTCTCTCGATGAACAGTACGATACGCGGGCTATGCAGGGAATACTTGTTCCTGGGCTTGATATGAAAATCGTTGGACCTCGCGGTGAGGTGGCTTGGGACGGTAAAGAGATGGGCGAAATCTTACTCCGCGGGCCATGGGTAGCTACGGAATACTACAAAGATGCCAGAACGCAGGAATCGTTCCAAGACGGATGGTTCTATAGCGGAGATATCGCGGTTATTGATAGCGAGGGATTCGTAAAGCTGGTCGACAGAGCCAAGGATTTGGTCAAAAGCGGTGGCGAATGGATTTCATCTCTAGACTTAGAAAACACATTAATGGCACATCCGAATGTTTTCGAAGCTTGTGTCATCGGCGTGCCGCATCCCAAATGGGATGAACGGCCTCTCGCCTTCGTCGTACTCAAAGACGCCGCTTTACAGACTGATGACGACAAAGAGGATTTACTCAATTTTCTGAAAAACAAATTTGCCAAATGGTGGATTCCCGACGATGTTGTCTTCCTTCACGAAATACCTAGGACGTCGGTTGGTAAATTCATGAAACGCGAGCTGCGCGAGCAGTATCAAACCTACTTTACAGGAGACTAGACTTGTTATGAACAATCCCGAATTAGAAGGCTACCGCTATTTTACACCAACGAAAGTCCGTTTCTGTGAAACCGATGCGAACGGACACCTGAGTCATCTTTCTTCCGTCATTTACATGGAGCAAGCCCGCTGTGAGTATATGAACGAGTTGGGTTTATTTTTTGCAAACTCGGAAGTTAATCTGGTTGATAAAACCTTTTTTCTCGTCAGCCAGAGCGTAGAGTACAAGTCTCAGGCACATTTTAACGATAACCTTGATATCTATATGAAAGTGAGCCGAATTGGCAAATCGTCGATTGAAATGCATTATGCAATTGTTAAGCGTGAAAATCAGCAAGTCGTGAGCTTTGCTATCAGCACCGGCGTTTATGTCGATGTTCACACGCAAAAAAGCACCCCGCTGCCAGAAGATTTAGCAAGCCGAATCGAGCAATTTGAAGCTACTTTCCCCCAATAGCAGCATTCACATCATTAATCATTAATAGCGCAAATTGAGCGCTCGCTTGCCGTCTAGTGGGCGCGGCACGGCATCCGGAAGGTCGCCATCGCGCCTGGGCTCTTCCTGACCGACGGCGCGTGGAGCCGACTGGCTCCAACGCCTGAGCTGTCGGAGAATGGCTGAATGGCTAGCAGTCACCAGAAGTCTAAACGTAAGTAACCGTCAGGCTGTACCTGACGGTTTTTTCACTTTTATTAACACCTGTCTCAAAAATTGGCCAGTGTGGAGTGTCAACCGCAGCGACTATCTCCGGCGTGCCTTCCGCTAAAATGCCTCCTGCACAATCGCAAACATTAAAGTTATAATCTAGTTATACAATAAAATCAGGCATACTGCTTGGCTGACACTTTATAGCCGCTTAGAAGAAGGCGAAAGCGCCGCGAAAGAGAGTGAAGCATGATGACAGAAACCTTGGAAACGCCTTGTATAATTATTGACACAGAACGCATGGATCGCAACATTCAAGTTATGGCTGACATGGTCAACAAACATCATGTGAAGCTGCGCCCGCATGCGAAGACGCACAAGCTCCCTTCTATCGCACTCCAGCAGATGGAAGCCGGCGCTGTCGGCATCACGGTAGCGAAAGTGTCTGAAGCCGAAGTCATGGCTGCGAATGGAGTAAGCAACATCTTCATCGCTTATCCGCTTGTGACAGTTAGCAAAATTGAAAGAGCTATTCGCCTAAGCGAGCAAATCGAGCTGATCGTCGGCGTCGATAGCTTAGCAGGCGCTCAGCTATTGGAGCAAACCGCTAGCCGGCTAGGTCACTCGTTGCAAGTTCGGCTGGAAATCGATACGGGCTTGCGCCGAACCGGCGTCCTCTACGAGCAAGCCTCAGCGCTCGCTTTTGAGATCGCCCGCATGCCGCATTTGCGGCTGACAGGCATCTATACGTTTCGCGGCTCACTGCTTGCAGGCAAGCCTACGCTTGACGTGGCTGCGGCCGGTCAAGAAGAAGGCAAGCTAATGGTGCAGCTTGCCGAGCGTCTTAGAGCGCAGGGCATCGCCATCACGGATGTTAGCGTAGGATCAACACCAACTGCCGCTTACGCCGCTGCAGTTGAAGGCGTGACGGAGGTCCGCCCAGGTACCTACGTGTTTCACGATCGAATGCAGGCGCGCTTAGGCGTTTGCGACCTCGATGACTGCGCTGCCAGTGTGCTTGTCACAGTCGTTAGCCGCCCGTCAGCTGATCTCGCGATCATCGATGGCGGCAGCAAAACGTTCGCTACTGATGTGCAGCCAGGCACCGATCCACTTCAACTGCGCGGCTTCGGCCACATCGTTAATCTAGAGGATGCGCTGCTCATTCGCATGACGGAAGAGCATGGCATGGTTGAACTCGGGCCACTCGCCCAAGCGGCTAACTTACAGATTGGCGACAAACTCCGTATTATTCCTAACCATATTTGCAGCACCGTCAACCTGCATAATCAAGTTATTTTACAGCGCAGTGATAAGCTTGAGCGCTTGCCGGTGCTCGCGCGGGGTATGTTGGAGTAAGAATTAGGGAGGCGTTACCTTTATGTTGGATCTTATCTTGAAAAACGGACGGATTGTTGATGGTACCGGCAATCCTTGGTTTTCAGGCGATGTAGGGATTTCAGACAATAAAATCGTCGCCGTTGGTCAGATTCATGATGAAGCTGTGCAAGTGGTTGATGTGCAGCATCAGGTCATTTCCCCTGGCTTTATTGATGGACACTGTCATTCTGATCTGATGATCTTCGATTATCCACACAGCGAAATCAAGATGCGTCAAGGGGTGACAGCTGAGGTTGTCGGGAACTGCGGATTGGCGCCTGCCCCTTTTGTCCCTGCACAAGAAGAGCTGCTGCAAAGTTATGTCCAGCCTGTGCTCGGTCAGACGAAATGGGCATGGCCTTGGGAAACTGTCGCCGAATACATGGATGCTGTTTCAAATTCCCGTCCTTCTGAGCATATGGCTACCTATGTCGCTCATGGCTCACTTCGTATTGCGGTGATGGGATTTGCCAATCGACCTGCAGCTCCACAAGAAATCACGCTGATGAAGCATATGCTGGAAGAAGGCTTGAAGGCCGGAGCTATCGGCCTCTCGATCGGTCTCCTCTATGCGCCGGGCAGCTACACGAGCAAAGAAGAAATTGCTGAATTGTGTTCGGTACTCCCGAAATTTGGCGGTCTCTTCTCAACACATATTCGCGGGGAAGGTAACAATCTGCTGCCCTCGGTTCAGGAAGTGATTTGGATTGCCGAAAAAGCTGGCGTATCTCTGCACATCAGCCATCTCAAAGCTGCCGGCAAACGGAATTGGGGTCAAATCGTTGATACTTTGGATTTGATTGAAGATGCAAGAGCACGCGGTATGGATGTAACCTGCGATGTTTATCCCTACAACGCAGGCTCAACGAGTTTAACGACCATACTTCCTCCTTGGGTGTTGGAAGGCGGGATTGAAAAAGCGTTAGACGTCATTCGCATCCCTAAAATGCGCGCCCTTATCCGTGAAGAATTAAGTCATGAACAGGTTACTTGGGACAATCTCGTTTGCTCCACCGGTTGGCAAAGTGTGTTCCTATCCGCCATGCACACGGAGAAAAACCGTCATCTCGAAGGCAAGCACATCGCCGAAATTAGTGAATTTCGCGGGCAGCATTCTGCAGATTGTATGATGGATTTGCTTCTGGAGGAAGATGGAAGGATCTCTATCGTCTACTTCCATATGTCCGACGATGACGTTAAACAAGTTGTCGCTTATGATAAATCGCTCATCGCTTCGGATAGTCTCACTTGCGATACTGGGAAGCCGCACCCGCGTCTATATGGGACGTTCCCGCGGGTTTTCGCCAAATATGTGCGCGAGAACCGCGTTCTGACTTTGGAACAAGCGGTTCGCAAAGTCACATCCTTCCCTGTGCAGCGCTTCAAGCTCGGCATGCGCGGTCTTATTGTCCCCGGCTATATCGCTGATGTGGCGGTCTTTAACCCCGATACGATTCAGGATCATGCGACATTCGAGGAGCCTAGACGCTATCCAGACGGTATCTCGCATGTCGTCGTAAATGGAACGTTATCTTTATCCAATGGTCAGCATACACAAGCACGAGAAGGTATTTTCATTCGTGCGCAGCACTGCTGCCGACATTAAGCCGAAATCAAATGACTTGGAGGTCAACATGATGTCCCGAATCGAACAACGCCTACAAGAGCTAGGCATCACGCTTCCCCCATCCCCCGAACCGCGTTTCACGTATATTCCTTGTAATCAAACAGGGAATCTCATTTATTTGTCCGGTCAGGATTGTCGTATTAACGGAGAGCTCATGTACGAAGGTAAGCTTGGCCGCGAAGTAACCCTCGAACAGGGACAAGCGGCAGCCCGTCAAACCATTATCAATTGCTTAGCTGTTATGAAGGGATATCTCGGAGATTTGGATCGTGTTGTTAAAATCGTGAAAATGCTTGGTTTCGTCAACAGCGCACCGGGCTTTGGAGATCAACCCTATGTCATCAATGGCGCGTCCGACTTGTTAGTGGCTGTGTTCGGTGAGCATGGCAAGCATGCTCGTTCAGCGATTGGTACGAGTGAGCTGCCTTTTCACACACCGGTAGAAATTGAACTTATCGTAGAAGTACGTGATTAGGAGTAAAGTACTGCAAAAAGTAGTAAAGAATGCAGATGAGTTCGTTAATTAGGCGAAAATTGCCCGGATTACAATGTACGCAGAACTACGAAAAACGCCCGTTTTCATGAGCAAAGAGGAACGAGGATTCGTTATTTCGGTCCACGTTCCGTTAGAATCGCGTTATAACTCACTTTTACCAAATTAGCGGATTTTCGTTCCTCTTATGTAGTCAAACTGGACCGATATGCCCTTTATCTTTGCTTACTAAACTATCACACACGGAATCTTCCGATTAATGTTTGCAAATCAGCAGCCATGTTGTTGAGAACAGTAGCTGAGGAGACAATCTCCTCCATGCTCGCATATTGAACCTCGATGTTGAAGGAAACGTTTCTTGCTCCCGAAGCCGTTTGTCCAGCCACTTCATCGATCGCGCGAATCACATCTACAGCTGCACGAGTTTTCTCGGAAATAGCTGCCGAGCTGCCGGCTACTTCCTCGATCTGCCTGGCGACTTCGTCCATCGCCTCGCGAATACGCTTAAAGGTATCTCGCGCTACGCCGACCACCTCAAGCCCCGTCTCCACCTCTCGGCTCCCCGCCTCGGTAGAACTTACGACCTCCCTTGTTTCATCCTGAATGCTCGAAACAAGATTAGCGACTTCTTCAGCAGCTGCTCCCGTCTGCATGGATAACTTGCGGACTTCCTCGGCGACGACCGCAAAGCCTTTGCCAGCGGCACCGGCACGTGCTGCTTCAATGGAGGCATTGAGCGCGAGCATATTCGTCTGTCTTGCGATATTTGCAATCATCCCGTTTGCATTGACGATTTGTTCAGACCGTTGACCCAGCCTCTGTACCGATTCAGAAAGCTCCTTCATCTTCTGGTATATGGCATTCATCTGTGTTATCGCTGTCTCGACAGCTGCATTGCCTTCTCCTGCCTCTTGCTGTGCGAGGGAAGACTGATGGTTAGCTGACTGCGTTACACTTGCAATTTGAATGACGGCTGCGGACATTTCCTCCATAATAGAGACACCCAGATGTATACTGCGAACTTGCGCATCCGTTCCCGTTGAAATTTCTTGAACAGTGTTTGTAATCCGTTCGGAAGACTCGCTAACTTGTCCGGAATTGCTGCTGAGCGCTTCCGATGCAGCAGCAACATGCTGGGCACTGCTTCCTACCTGACTAATTAAGCTATGCAGATTGGCTTTCATTTGATTAAAAGCCGACGCTAAGTCTCTTAATTCGTCCTTGTTCTTCACGTGAATATCGCTAACCGTTAAATCGCATGCTGCGATTCGTTCAGCAGCCCGTACCATAGAACGCATCGGATTAACAATCATGCGAGAAAGCAAGAGGCCGATCGCTAAGGCGAATAGGAAGGCGACCAAACTTACCCAAATCAACGTTCTAACGATTGATTGAACTACGTCATGATTGCGAGCAGAGGCTTCCTCCTGGATTACCCTTTCCAGCTCTTCAATCTTGACGGCTGCATGCGTCAATGTTTCTGTCGTCGGAATGGCCCACTGCATAGCTTCAGCTTTGGCTAGAGCAGCATTCCCTTTGTCCGCGTATTCCGTCACTTTCTTTACAAGACGAGCAAAAGTCATGTTTGAATCTATCATGGACTGGATCGCACTCTGCTCATCCTCATTCTTCGAAAGCTTGCCCATCTCTGTAATGATTGAAGCAAGCGTGACATTCATTTCTGTTAATTGTTTCTCTTTATCCTTCGATGGATCTAACACATAGCCGAACAGCATACTGTTTTGCATTTGTGTTTTCTCTTTAATATCAGAAACATTTCGAAGAATAGAAACATTATCACTTAAGAGTTTAGAATACGAGTTGTCCACTTTATTCAAGTATGTATAAGACATGCCGCTGGTTACTGCTGCGAGTAAAGATACGATAACAAATGTCCCTACAATTTTGCTTCTCAAAGAAACCGAAAGTAATTGCTTTCTCCAACTAGTCGAATTACGATTTACCATGACTATGCCCTCCTGCAATTGTAAAGTAATCGCTTTCATTTTATACACGATAACAGGCTGTCGTTATGTTGCGACAGCCTGTTTCACCTTTTACATATAACCAAATGATGTTGATCGTCTTGGTGTTTACTTATTTGGAGTTCATGTATTTACGCATATCGAACGCTACCGCAGCGACGATAATAACACCTTTTATAATCAACTGCCAGTAAGGGCTGATGCCGATAAAAGTCAAACCATAGTTAATGACGCTGAAAATTAATACCCCTGCGAGAACACCAGGAACCGTTCCGATACCACCGGAAGTGGATACACCGCCGACCACACAAGCCGCAATCGCATCAAGCTCATACATATTCCCATAGTTATTCGTAGCACCGCCGGTTCTCGCTGCTTCCAGCACCCCGGCTAAGCCATACAAAGCACCTGCAATCGAGTAAATATAAATCAGATACCGGTTTACGTTTATACCCGAAACGGTTGCTGCATGAATGTTGCCGCCGATCGCGTACATGTACTTACCGAGCTTCGTTTTGTTGAAAACAACCCAGACGATAATCGCAACGACAATAGCGATAATGACAATGAAAGGAATCGAATACGTGGCGTCAGATCCAACAGATCCGGTTCCAAGTTTACTGAAGTCAGCTCTGAGACCACCGATAGGCTGTGACTGATTCGGTTTCATATCGAAGTAAAGCGAGTTGGCGCCATATACAGCTACCATCGTACCTAATGTTGCAATGAATGGCGGAACCTTTAATTTTGCTACGATAAGTCCATTGATCAACCCCACCAAAAGACCAGCTGCAATAGCAATGATAATAGGCAGAATCAGAGGCAATTCCGGTAGATCCGGGAAAAATCTGCGGCCATAATCCTGCGTTTGCAGCATGGAAGCGGAGATAACGGCGGTTAAGCCGACGATACGTCCTGTCGAAAGATCCGTACCCCCTGTGATCAAGATGAATGCAGCACCCAAGGCGATAATGACACGTGTGGATGATTGCAGCAAAATATCACGAAGGATATTGACGGATAAAAAGCGTGGATCATAAATTGCAATTCCGATTACTAGTACGACAAGTACGATGTAGATTGCATATTTGGTTACGAACCCACTAATGTCTCTGGATTTCAATGTCTCTGTTTTAGTACTCATGGTTTCTTGGCCCCCTCCATTATGCCATATGCTGTGCAGCAAGGCGCATGATCTCTTCTTCTGTTGCTTTATTTCCTTCTACAATCCCCGTAAGGCGTCCTTCACACATGACCATGATTCGGTCTGACATCCCAAGCAATTCGGGCATTTCAGAAGAGATCATGATAATACTTTTCCCCTGCTTCGCAAGGTCAGCAATGATGGAGTAAATCTCGAATTTAGCACCTACGTCAATTCCCCGTGTCGGTTCATCCAGCAGGAGCACGTCCGGTTCCGTGAGCAGCCATCTGGCAAGCAGCACCTTTTGTTGATTACCACCCGACAGATTCTTGATTAGGGCATGCATGTTCGGCGTCTTCACCCGAAGCATTTCGATACTTCGTTCGACTTCTTCTTTACGTTTAGCTTCATTAATGAAACCTAGCGGATTCATATATCTGTTTAAATTCGCAATAACTGTGTTCTCCAGAACCGATAATACAGGAAAAATACCGGTTACACGGCGCTCTTCTGTGAGCAGCGCGATTTTATGCTTAATGGCATCAATCGGCGACTTGAGCTTAACTTGCTTACCATTGATAGAGATGCTGCCGGAAGCAACTCCTCTCATCCCGAACAAAGCTTCAATCAGCTCCGTCCGCTGAGCACCTACAAGACCACCGACCCCAAGAATTTCTCCCTTACGAAGATCAAAAGATACATTCTTAAAAGATCTTGGAATGACAGAAGTTAGTCCCTCTACTTTCATTAATACACCGTTCGGTACATTACTTCGCTCAGGGAATCGTTCTTTCAAATCACGTCCAACCATCTTCGAAATGATCATATCGGTTGTTAGCTCAGATGATGCCCATGTACCAATCTTGGCACCGTCACGCATAATCGTTACTTCATCGGAGATTTCAAGAATTTCTTCCATTTTATGTGAAATATAGATGATCGAGACGCCACGACTTCTCAAGTCGCGAATAATGCGAAACAGCTGCTCGACTTCATTGCCTGTTAGCGACGATGTCGGCTCATCCATAACAATGACTTTCGAATTGAATGAAACAGCCTTGGCAATTTCAATGGACTGCACCTTGGAAACAGACAATGTTCCAACGAGTGTATCCGGCTTAATATCCATCTGGAGCTGTTTGAACAAGCTCTCTGTATCTTTGCGCATCTTCTTGTGATCCACTAATTTCAAAGGTCCGATACCTGTTAGTGGGAAGCGGCCCAACCAAATGTTCTCCATCACGTTACGATGAGGAACCGGGTGAAGCTCTTGATGGATCATTGAAATTCCATTTGCTAAAGCGTCCTTTGAATTTTGAATGGACACTACTTCACCATTCAGCATGATCTCTCCGCCATCTGGCTTATAAATACCGAACAAGCATTTCATCAGCGTCGACTTACCTGCCCCGTTCTCTCCCATCAGCGCATGAACGCTTCCTGGGCGAACCTTGAGGGTGACGTTATCCAGCGCTTTGACGCCGGGGAACTCTTTGGAGATTTGATTCATTTCCAGTAAATAGTCATGTACAGTCATGGTAACTCCCCCTACCAGCTCACGATAATCCACACAAAGTGAAGCCTTTCTTCGAAGCTTATTTCTCTTTACCTTTGTACGGGTTCCCAAATAAGGAAGGCAAGAGCGCAACGAAAGCTTACGTTGCTGCTCTTGCCCGCTTCTATTCGGATTACTTCGCTTCGTTCATGTTAGCTTTTGTAATCTTTTTGTAGGAAATCCATACATATTTACCGTCTGTTACATCATAGCCAGTTGTTTCTTTGCTTGGTGTTTGACCGTTAGCAAGCGCTGTTGCTACGTTCGTTGTTGCTGCACCTTGGTTTTTCGCATCGTTCAGAACCGTTCCGAGTAGTGTTCCGTCGGTAAGTGCTTGAAGAGCAGGAGCTGTAGCATCTACGCCTACAACCGGTAAGAATTTGTTGTCTTTGAAGTAGCCTTTTGCTTTCAAAGCTTCGATAGCGCCAAGAGCCATATCATCGTTGTTCGCAATAACAGCTTCGATTTTGCTTTCGCTGGAAGCAAGGAATGCAGCCATTTTCTCTTGACCTTTTACACGATCCCACATTGCTGTATCTTCTGCTACTTTTTCTACACCCATACCAGCATCTGTGATCGCTTGGATGGAGAACTTCGTACGAAGCTCAGCATCTTGGTGACCTGGTTCGCCTTTAAGCATTACGTATTGGATTTTACCGTCTTTGTTTTTATCCGCTTCTGGATGAGCTTTGAAGTAGTCAACTAGCAGTTGGCCTTCCATTGTACCGGATTGCTCTGCTTTAGCGCCTACATAGTAAACTTTATCCCATTTCTTCATGTCGTCAGCAAGTGGTTCACGGTTCAAGAAGACAACTGGCACATTTGCCGTTTTGGCTTTATCGATGATAACGCCTGCCGCTGTACGGTCAACTGCGTTAATCGCTAGAGCGTTTACTTTTTTCGTGATGAACAAATCAACTTTATCATTCTGTGTTGGTTGCGAGTTTTGGCTGTCAACGATATCAACCGTTGCTTTATCTTTCGCAGCATCAGCAATCGCAGCACGAACACCGGACATAAATGTATCGTCAAATTTGTAGATAGCTACACCGATCGTTGGTTTTTTGCCTGTGTCAGCTTTTGGCGTTGCTGCTGCACCAGTAGATGCCGCTGGAGCTGGAGTTGGAGTTGTTTTTGCACTAGAACAGCCAACTACGGTTGCAACAAGTGCACCGGCAACGGCAATGGTAAGAAGTTTTTTCAAGGTAAGACCCTCCCTAAAAGGTTGTGATGTGTATTTACATTTCTTACTATAAGGGATAGCATCCCCAAAACAAATGCAATATCCTCATATGTTCTATCGAAATTCTCATCACTTTATAAAGGGAAATAACAGCTTCTGATTATCCGACCAGAACATATTACCCAGGTCAATAGCTTTAATCCCGGTATCCACACGGCTGGGAACCTTCTTCCCTTTCGAAGCTTCAACCGCGTTCTTTACACCTAAATAACCGATACTGAATGGATTTTGAATAATCGTTGCTTGAATAACCCCCTCTTGCATCAGCTCCAACTCTTCGGATGTACTGTCAAATGTAATGATTTTCACCTTGTCCTGCAGATTCATACGCTGGATCGCATCCGCAACACCAATAGAGGAAATTTCATTCAGAGCAACAATTCCGTCTAATTGGGGATGCTTCTCCATAATGTTATGGGTAAGCTGTGCGGCAAGCTCGCGGTCGGTCAGACTATAAACCTTATCTATTACCTTAATATCTGGATATTTAGATATTTCATCCAAAAGACCTTGCTCCCGGAGCTCTGTATTACGCTCTCCTTGCTTAAAGCTAACAATCGCAATTTGTCCGCTCGTCCCAGCTAGCTTGATAAGCTGTTTTCCAGCCATTTGTCCGGCTTCATAATTATTGGCTCCGATGAAACTCTTGGCTTTACGTGTCTCCACTTCGGAGTCGATCGTGATGACTGGAATACCTAGCGTCGCCGCATCATCCACAACCTCAGACAATTCCTTAAAATCGTTAGCAGCCAACACAATGGCGTCAGGTCCGCTGCTGATTGATTGCTCCATCAAGGCGATTTGCCCCTTCACATCCGCTTCATCACCTGGTGCCCGGAAATCCAAAGTGACATCAAACTCCTTCGCGGCCACCTCGGCTCCCATCTTCACCGTTTTCCAATAATCGCCGTTTTGACTTCTGAGCACGACTTCCAAATGCTTCTTCTGTTCGGTCGGTGTCGTCTCGGTTTGTCTGGTACAAGAGGAAATGGAGATGACAGCGACCAGGACAGCAAACAGGAGGGGTATTATTTTCAATGTTTTATCCATGGTTTTTGCTCCTTAGAGTTTTGCTTTAGCAAAACTGGCTTCGTAAGCGTTATCTTATTCATCTACGAGTACTAAAGGAATCCAGATTTTGACGAGAGTTCCTTCTTCGAGCTCACTTTCAACCTTGACACCATACTCCGAACCGAAATATAACCGAATGCGCTCATGCACATTTCGCAGCCCAACGCCGGATCCCTTTTCACTTTTCACATGACCGGACAAAATGTTTTTGAGCGTTTCTTCCGACATACCCACACCGTTATCCCGAATCTGGAAAAGGATCTTATCTTTGATTTTACCGACCGATATGTGAATAATGCCTTTGTCCACCATATATTCAATGCCATGATAGAGCGCATTTTCTACAAACGGCTGCAAAATCAGCTTCAAGGTCTTGTAGGGCAGCACCTCATCATCCACCTGAATCTCGTAATCGAACTTGTCCTTATACCGCATCTTCTGAATGATCAAATAGTTGCGAATGTGCTCGATCTCTTCTCCAATGGTAATAATGTTTTTGCCCTTACTGAGGGAAATACGAAAAAATTTGGACAAGGAAGTAATCGTTGTGACGACCTCTTCATTTTTTCCATTTCCGACCATCCTAACAACAGAATTGAGTGTATTGTACAAAAAATGCGGATTAATTTGAGACTGCAGAACCTCAAGCTCATTCTTTCGCTTCGTCTCCTGCTCATGCATATTTTGATCCATCAGCTCTCGGACCCTTGAAACCATGAGATTGAATCGCCGCGAAAGCTGCTCCACTTCATCAGCGCCTCGGACATGAATATAGGTGTCAAAATAGCCCTTTTCGACCATTTCCATCGACTTCTTCAGCCGCTTGATCGGTTGTGAAATACGTGCTGACATGAAAGACGAAATCAACAAAATAAAAACAAGGACAATGACTAGAAGCCAAATCATAAACGTACTAATTTCCTTGCGGGTCGTAATCATCTCATCGAGGTAGGAGACACCAATAATTTTCCAACCAATGTTATTAACAGTCCTAACCACATTAAGCCGCGACTCGCCATTGCTGACATCCATGTACTTCCCATATGAGAATTTAAGCGCTTGTTCCACATTTTCATATTTCAAGCCAATATAAATAAGCTGCTGCTGTGGATGATACACGATGTTTCCAGCTGAGTCGTCAATGATGTAAACGTAGCCCTTTTTGCCAAGAGAAACCGTACGAAACACGTCATCCAGCGTCTTGAAATTAACATCCACAAGAAGCACCGCATCCTCCCACTTGCCATTCTTCTCAATGGAGACCCCTTTGCTCATAGAAACAACCCATTTATACGGATCCTTGAACAGGTTTTGTATATGCGGGAGTGAAAAAGTGAGATGGTTCGGATTATCCAGCGCAGACTTAAACCACGACTGTTCGAGTAGTCGCGTATTTTTACGCATCTCGGTCGTGTGGATACCAGTAACTAGTCCCCCATCGGCCGTAAATAGATGAATGGAGACAATATCCTCGCGCGTGCTTGCAATCGTTTCTAGCTGCTCGAGCAGCTTGTCCGAAGGAATACCATGGCTCTTAGTAATCTTTGCATCCACAACCTGGAAGGTATCAGCCATGCCTTTAATATAGTTTTCCAAGTTAAACTGTACCTGCTCGATCACTTGCTGGGTATTCAGAAAAGCACTCTCTTCCGCTGTTCTAGAAAATTTATTATAAAGCACCAGTGAGACGATCAACATGACAGTCACCGTGATCAAAATAAAGGACATCGTAATCGTAAACTGAATACTCTTCACCCTCATCGTATCCAGCAGTACATCATACAATGCCTTGAATAGCGTTCTCACTTTTCGATTCAATCTTTCACCCCCACTCCTTGAACTTAGAGCCCATTGGAACTATTATTGCGATACTCTTTTGGGGAAACACCGACATTTTTGCGAAAAGAGAAGCTGAAGTAATTGGCATCAGCATAACCAACCTTCTCGGCGATCGTAAGTAGCTTCATATCTGTGGAGCGCAAGAGCTCCTTGGCCGCTTCCATACGAATATGGTTCAAATAGTTCACGAAGGTCATTTTCGTCTCTTTCTTGAAAATACTGCTGAAATAACCCGCGCTAATATGTAGGTGGCCGCACACTTTATTAATCGTGATATCCCCTTCGTGATAATGGCTTCTCGTATAATCTTTGGCCATCTCGACCAGGTTCTTGTAAGTATATTGGCGATCCTTCGCGATATGATTCATGATGCTGGCGCACAACTCAGCAAGCCAATGCTTGGCTTCCTCCAAGGATGTAAACTTATTAATTTCTGTAAAAGGAATGAAATGATCGCCGAACACCTCATCGACATTCAGGTTCGAGTCCTTGGCGGCTTTGAGGATACAGGTCAATATTTCGAGTAAATAAATTTGGTAGTCCTTAACGGAAACTCCACCCTCTATCCCTTGAAAAAGCTCATCCATCGTCTCTCGAATCTCCTGATTCGTCCCGACCTTAATGCAGCGCGTCAAGGCGTGCTCCTTCACATCGTCAAAGCGAATTTTCTCCACGTTCCGCTTCTCCACATCATCGATGCAAATCATGCGGTTGTTGCCCAGAATTAATCTGTAATCAAGCGCCAGCACAGCATCTTCATACGAATAGCTGATCTTGGTTATGTCTTTCATGACAGTTCCAATACCCACGGTTAATGTAAACTTCAAATATTTCTCTACGTTCTGCCGCACTTCTTCCAGCACCTTCATCGTTTCTTGAAGCGCTGCTTCTCTATCTCTGCTCTCCCTAGTTGCTAATACAACGACTTGATCATTATGCATGAAAACAAGGCCAAGACTGTGTTTATCGGCAATTTCTTCCGTAATATTCAGCAGGGCAAAATATTTCAGCGCCTGATCCTCCGAATATTTCAAAGAAACGGACTTCGGCAGTTCGCCGCGATTCTCCAGGTCCTCTTCATGGATGAGTACCCCATCGATGCTCATAACGGCAACGACATAACGATTACCGCTGAGCTCAATTCCGTAGTTCGCCGCCTTCTCGTACACCTCATCGCGCGGGAGTTTCCGGTTCATCAGGGTAGCCAGAAAATTTTCCTTGAGCACAGGCATGCTCTTGCGGTAATGCTCCTTCAACAGCTGCACGTTCTCCCGATGTGCCACTTCCTCCTGAATCTGCTCCTTCACCTTAAGTAAAGCATTGATCAACTCTTGCGCAGAAAAAGGCTTCAGCACATATTCATCAATGTGCAGCTTAATCGCTCTTTGGGCATATTCGAACTCGTCATGCCCTGTAAGGATAATGAGCTTAATCGTCGGAAAGCGCTCACGGATCGCTTCTGCGAGCTGGAGCCCATTCATGAACGGCATCTGAATGTCCGTCACGACCACGTCTGGCTGCAATCTCTCTACCATTTCCAGCGCTTCTCTGCCGTTCTCTGCTTTCTCTATCACTTCAAAGCCAATCGCTTCCCAATTCACTTCACGGACGACACCTTCCCGCACGTCCTCTTCGTCATCCACTAATAGCAGCTTGTACATGTCCGTCCTCCTAAGAGTTTTGCTTTTGCAAAACTGACTTCGTAAGGATTCGCTTTCAGCTTCACATTCCAAAAGCTTTCTTCGTAAGCGTTGTCCTTTTTCACCATCATTGTACTAACTGCCTATGGAATACACAACTGGCTGATGAACGAATGAGGAAATAATGGTAAAAATCACCTCTTGTCTGTTAAAATTAAGGAGACATGCGCCTTTGGAAATTAGAAATCGACGAACCTTAATCACGTAAACTTTTAGGAGGTAAAACCATTGGACTTCGTACAAATAGGACGAATCGCTTCTCTCATTAAAGAAAACGTAGGTAAAGTCATTGTTGGGAAAGACGATACGGTCGAACTTATGGTGATTGCCCTCATTGCCTCCGGGCATGTGCTGCTCGAGGATGTCCCCGGCACCGGGAAAACGCAGCTCGCAAAAGCACTGGCCCGCTCCCTGGATGGTACGATGAAGCGCATCCAGTTCACGCCAGACTTGCTGCCGTCCGATGTAAGCGGCATCAATTTCTTTAACCAGAAGCTCGGCGAATTCGAATTCCGCCCAGGACCGTTGTTCGCTCACATCGTTCTAGCCGATGAGATTAACCGCGCGACGCCGCGCACGCAGTCCAGCTTATTAGAAAGCATGGAGGAACGCCAAGTGAGCATCGACGGGGAAACGCGTATGCTCGAAGCGCCGTTCCTCGTCATTGCCACACAGAACCCTGTCGAGAATCAGGGGACGTTCCCCCTGCCGGAAGCCCAGCTCGACCGCTTCCTCATGAAGCTCTCGCTCGGCTACCCTTCCGAGGCGGAGCAGCTCCAGATCTTGAAGCGTTACCAGCAGCATGATCCGCTCGATCAGCTGCTGCCGGTTGTAGGGCGTGCTGAGCTGCTAGAAGCTCAGTATCGGTTCACGCAGGTGCGCGTCAGCGACGAGCTGCTGCAGTACATCGTGCAGCTCGCCGAAGCGACGCGCACGCAAGCAGATGCCGCGCTTGGCGTCAGCCCGCGCGGCGTTCGCGCCTTGATGAAGTCGGCGCAGGTGTACGCGGCGCTGCGCGGCCGCGACTACGTGCTGCCGGACGACATCAAGGCGCTGGTCAAGCCCGTCTGGGCGCATCGCATCCTGCTGCGAACGCGATCACGCCAGCAAGACCAGCAGGTGCATGCACTGCTGGCCCATATCCTTGCTGTTACCCCCGTCCCTACGGAAGTGAAGCTGGGTTAGCCGATGGGAATAAGTTGGATTCTCATCATCGCTGTCGCTCTGTTCCTTCTCCAGCATGTCTTATTTGCCCGCTGGGGGTTTCGCGGACTGCGCATTGAACGTACCTTCAACCAAACCCATTGCCATGCGGGAGATGACATCGAGATGATCGAGACAATCATCAATCGCAAGCTAGCTCCAATCCCCTGGCTCCGTCTAGAATCAACGATTCATGCGGGGCTTCACTTCGCGAAGCAAAGCAATCTCGAGGTGAGCAGCGGGGCTATTTTTCAAAATCATAGAAGCTTGTTTAGCCTAATGCCCTATACAAGAATAGTCCGGCGCCACCGCATACGCTGTGCGAAGCGTGGGTGGTATAAGCTCGAAACGATTGCCGCTACGATCGGAGATCTGGTTGGCACGCAGGCAGCCACGACAACCCAGCGAGTGCAGATGGAGCTCCTGGTGTATCCCCCTTTGGTAAACAGGGATGATATACCGCTCCTCTCCAGCCAATGGCAAGGGGACATTACGGTGAAACGCTGGATTATGCCGGATCCATTCCTTGTTTCCGGCGTACGGGAATATCGCTTCGGCGATTCCATGAACAGTATCCATTGGAAGGCAACCGCACGCAGCCAAAGGCTCCAAGTATACCACCGGGAATTCACTGCAGATCCTAGGCTGCTCTTGATCGTAAACACCCAGATAACGGAAACGATGTGGGATGCTGTGACCGATCCCGAGCTCGTAGAGAAAGGTCTGTCGTATGCCGCCACACTGGCAGAACATGCTGTGAGTCAAGGCATTCCTGTTGGTTTCGGCTATAACGGTTGGCTGCATGGTCAACCCGGCGTTCCCGTGTATCTCGCCCCCGAGGGCGGCTGGCCGCATTTGGAACATCTATTCGAAACGATGGCGAAGCTTGCCATCTCCTGCTCCCGTTCCTGCAGCGACTTTCTCGAATACGGAATTGAACAGGAAGGGAGCGCGATGGACATCATCCTGCTGACAGCCTTCGTCTCTGCAGGGATGGAAGAAAGTATTGTGCGGCTTGAAGCGCTAGGGCATTCCGTCTTTATTGTTCCTTTGCAGCACAACCTTCTTGACCTTAACGATAAGGAGGTGAGTACTTCCCATGTTATCACCCATTCAGGCGCCTTCACAGCGAGTTAACCCAGCTATTCTGCTGAGGAAATTGAGCTTATCGATCTTATTCGGTTCAATCGAACTCATTATCTTCTTCCCCCTTCTGGTGCTGGCCCACATCTTTGTGTCAGAGGCTCAAATCTGGCTGACTTGCCTTCAATTCTTGCTCTGTTTTGTGATCGGCTGCTTTTTGGGGTATATGAAATGGCTAACACGTACTCTCTACGAGCTAGTAATCTGTCTGGCAGCAAGCTTTACGATAGCCTGCCTCCTGCAAGGGAACAATTGGCATGGCTGGGCATATGCAGCCATCGGTTTACTGCTCGCCTATCGCGGCATTCATTCCACCAAGGACGGATGGCTTTCGCTCTTCCCAGCGAGCGTATTTGTTCCCGCGGGTTTGATTTATTTCGCAGGTGTCCCGATTATGGGGCGCATAGCTCTCTTCCAGCCTTATATGAGCTGGATGAATGGATTCGGGTTCTGTTCGCTGGTTCTCTTTTTCTTTGTCATGAATCGCTCCCAGCTCCTTAGCGCCACGTTAGCTGGTACTGAACGCGCAGCAGCTTCGTCACTCTCTGAGACAGTGAAACGCTCCAGCCGCATTTGGTTAATCACATTA
This sequence comes from Paenibacillus sp. yr247, assembly GCF_900103825.1. Taxonomy (GTDB): domain Bacteria; phylum Bacillota; class Bacilli; order Paenibacillales; family NBRC-103111; genus Paenibacillus_E. The sequence continues at coordinate 12,626 of NZ_FNIF01000029.1, read as the reverse complement.
ATTGTTTTCATCGCCATAGTTGCCTACTTCCAACAACTGAAGCAAGGCATCATCGCCCTTCTTCGTGCTTCGATAGCTTGGCTCCTGCGCCTTATGCAGTCCGAGCCATCGCCTGAAGTGCCGCCGCAGCCTAGTCCTTCAACACAACCGCCGCTGCTCCCGCCTCCTGCCCCTGCAGGCGAACCAAGCTGGTTGGATATACTGTTTCACTATGCCCAAGTTATTATCGGCTATCTTATCGTCATTGTCCTTATCCTAGGCGCTATCTATGTCATCCTATCTAAGCTGACACCTGTTCTGGTCTCGCTTATCCGGCGCTTACTGAACCGTTCACTTAGCAGCAGAAAAGGCGCGGAATCCGAGGGATTCACCGACGAGAAAGAAACCCTTCTGGCATGGAAGGAGCTGCCGCGCATTTGGTGGCAGCAAGCGATGAAGAACAGGTCTAAAAAGAAGAAGTGGTCACTTTTGCCGAACAATCGGGAAAGAATCCGCTTCCTCTACCGCGCGTTGATCCAGCAGGCAGCCATAGGCGGCTACACATATAACAAAACCCTGACCCCCAATGAAACAGAGAAGGAGCTAATGAACAAAGGGACACTGCCACAACAAAGCGTTCATGCCATTACCTCAGCTTATAACAAAGTAAGATATGGCGATGACGATGTATCTGATTTATTGCTTGATCAGGTGCTGCAAGCTGTTGACCCCAGCATTCGTAATCAATTGAAATAACCTCGTTTGCAAACAAAAAAAGAGACTGTGCAGCAACAAACTGCACAGCTCTTTTGGTGACCACTCTCGTGATGCTTATCGCGCCTCTTCCCACGTTTTCACTAAAAACAAAAAAATAGTCACATTATTGCAATCCGCCGCATATGCATAATTGTTTGAATACAATTGACAGAGGTGGTTTTGAGATGTTAGCGTTAAAAACAAGCTGTGAAAGAGAAGAAGTGGTTCAAACATTATGTGAAATGGGGTTGGATCAAATCGCAAAATGGATCATGGTATTACCTGAAGACAGGTGGGAAAGCATGTTTCTTTCGACATGGCCAACACTTGCGAAAAAATGCGGCTTCAACAGATAGCTGCTTTTACATAAACATACGAAAAAGCCCATGATGGCATCCGCTCTTTGCGCTCCTTGCATAGAGCTTTTTTTGTCGTCATGGCTGTCGTCATATAGCTTATTTGTTAGGTGACCATCTTTGCAGCTTATGGATATTTCTCGTAAAGAGCCCCGTTAGAAACCGGGGAAACCCAAACTCAACCAGCTTCTGTTTCACTCGGTCCTTCATCTCGTCTGCTGTTAAATCAGGTAAAGTGAATTCACCGTTCTGGTAGCAATGACTGCAGTATACCTTACTCTTTATTCCTGACTTCTCTGTTCCTCCGCCTTGCTCATCCCGAGCGAGAGGCATCCCGCAGCTTTGACAGTTTTTGTAGACAGCATCCATGTTCTTCAATCCTCCTAAAAGCTTCTCCTATCTATCATACCAAGGAAGCAATCAAATGCAATGCAATTCGGGGTATTAATCCTGACCGTAATATCATCCTGATCGTGGTGATTCAGCTTTTTCAGGCCTCTTTCTTGCCATAGCTGATACGCATACAGGATAAATGCTATTCCCACCATGATGAAATAGATGTGATAGTGCTTCACGTTGATAAGCTCCACTGACCCCAACTTTTCGCCTCGTCGAAGATATGCATAGCCCCATGGAAAAATGGAATACAGGCTCCACCAGCACTGTGTTTGACTTTTCATCGATGCGGGGTACCGTCCCAAAACCACCTTTTAAACCGAAAGTTGTTAGTGGAGGTGCACATTATGCGCAAAAGATTAACATTTACAATCATTTCGATTACCCTTGTGGCTTTGATGCTTTGTGGGTGGACGGCCTATGCGGCAACCTCGCCTAACACATCGATTTCTACTTCCGTAACGGGTACATTCAAAGCTGTCAGTTCGGATGCAGTCACTGTAATCACAGATAAAGGTGATCAAACGGTTCCTTTAGCAAAATCGGTATGGGTTTACCGAGACGATCAGAAGGCCAAGCTGGCTGATTTACATGCTGGGGATCGAATCGAATTAATCGTGAATAGCAAGCAGCAGGCAGCTTATGTAAAAGCGACTTCAACCGGATCACCAAAGACCGAAGCGGTAAAAGTACCTGCAGCACCAGAGCCAACACCATCGCCTACGCCAGCCACTTCAGGAACGAATGAGCAAGCGGCAGCAACTGTGACCAAAGAACCTGTATCCACAACACAGCCCTCTTCCCAAAAGGACCAAGAGGTTTATCCTGACTTAGAGGACATCGATCTAAAAGTGGATGGCAAGCATTTAAAGCTGCATATTGAGCAAACCAAAGGTTCGAATGGCATCTTGTATGATCTGAGTATAAAGCCTGAAAAGGCCGGTACGATTCATCTCAAGGGGAACCAAGCCGCTGTTTGGATCAAAATGCTGCTCGCTTCCGTCGACCTCAAATCTTCTGATGCTGAGAAGGTATTAGCGCAGCAGCTTGCCGAGCACTATGACTTGGATGCGAGCAAACTGAATATCCAAATAAAGATGAAATGGCAGCAAAAACTAGCGCCTTCTAAGCAAGAGCAGCCGGTTTCGCATGAAAATGAGCAAAATCAAGAGGGCGAGCATCAAGACAAGGATGACCACAAAGACGACAGCAAAAGTACAGACAAAGATCAAGATAAAAGCGTTGTAACTATTAAAAGCAATGACAGTAATAAAGACAAACAATTAGTTAATGACAAAAACAATAAAGAGGACGATGACAAAGACGAAGATAACAACAATAAAAACAACAACAACCATAAAAACAAAGAGCACAAAAACAATGAACGTTCAGGGAAACACGATGATCGCCAAAAGAATGAGAAGCAGCGTGGAAGCAACCACGATGATTAATTACGTACATCAGATTTAGGCATTTCTCAGTCTTCTAAGCCCCAAATGGCAAATATTAGATGTGCTTTATGCAGGTTCTGCCTTTCTGCAGCCTGTTTATGAACAAAAATGATGCAGTTTTTACAGTAAAAAGCCGTCGATATCCGAAAAGGAGACCGACGGCTTTTTGCTGCTTATTTTTTCTTACCTTTGCCATGCCCATGCTCAGAAAGCTTTTTATCCTCCTTGTCGGATTTTTCCGCAGACTCAGATGAATACGAGGACATTGCCGCTGGAGCCTCTGCCGCCATGATCGGCATATCAAATGGAACGACAGGTGCTTGAGCCAAAGCCCGATTCATAATTTCTCGAAATAAGATAGCAGGAACAGCACCGCCGGATGTCGTTAAGTAATGCGCTTTGTCTGTTCGGTCATAACCAACCCAAACAGCAGCCGTTAGCTCAGGTGTGTAACCGACGAACCACGCATCTTTGGCACTGCCACTGCTTAAGCCTTCGAATTCCTTCGTCTGTGGCAGCTGTGTTGTGCCCGATTTACCCGCAACAGGACGGTTCATCGCAGCGTTCTTGCCTGTTCCCTGCGCTACTGCCACTTGAAGCATCGATGTCATTGCATAAGCCGTCTCTGGCTGCATGACCGGTACGCCCTTCAGTGTGGCCCCAACGAGCACATGACCGCTGCTCGTCTCGATTTTTGTGATGGTATGCGCTTGGTTCAGAATGCCTTTATTTGCAAATGCGCTAAATGCTTGCGCCATTTGAAGCGGTGATACCCCCTCCGAAAGTCCGCCAAGCGCGATGCTGAGTTGACGATCCTGTGCCGGTAATGGAATGCCCATGGATTTAGCAAATTGGATGCCACGATCAATGCCAATCTCATGGAGAAGCCAAACGGCGGGTACATTCCAAGAAGAGACAATCGCCTCCTGCATCGTCACTTGCCCTCTCGTTTGGTGATCCCAATCTTGGGGCTTATAGCCTTCGATGTTTAAAGGACCATCATATAAGGTGGAATATGGTTCATAGCCTTTCTCAAGCGCTGGACCATAGACAACAATGGGCTTAAATGATGACCCTGGTTGTCTCTTTAACTGTGTTGCATGACTGAACCCGCGGAAGACCCCTTCTCCTCGTCCACCTGCTAAAGCTCGGATCCCACCGGTTCGCTGATCTACGATTGCAGCACCGCTTTGAATAAGCTGGTCCGGTTTGCTTTCCGGAAATAGGCGCTCGTCCTTATAAACCTCCGCAACTGTGTTCTGTATTGAGGGGTCAAGCTCCGTTGTGATTCGCAAGCCTCCCGTCAGCAGCTGTTCTTCCGTAAAGCCATACACGTTAACCGCTTCGTTAATGACCGCATCAACGTATGCCGGATAGCGCCCCTTCAGATCATTTCCTTTGTCAGATTTCACGACACCCAGCGTAGAAGCCTTCGCTTTCTCGTAGGCCTGCGCCGTTATTTTGCCTTCATCGCGCATCAACACCAGCACGGTATTCCTTCGCTCTAGTGCCTGATCTTCATCCTGAAAGGGTGAATACCGGCTAGGAGCCTTAGGAAGAGCCGCTAGAACCGCTGCCTCGGGCAAGGTTAAGTCCTGCACATTTTTGTTAAAATACGTCCTGGCCGCCCCCTGAACCCCCCAACTCCCTTCCCCGAAATAAATACTATTGAGATACATTTCCAGAATTTCATTTTTACTGTACGTCGTGTCGATTTTGATCGCGTACGCAGCTTCCCTTAGTTTGCGCCCCAGTGTTTTGTCCGCATTTAGAAACAGATTACGAGCCAGCTGCTGTGTGATCGTACTTGCTCCCTCGGAATAGCTGCCTCGCAGCACGTCTCGAGCTACAGCACGGAAAATGGATTTTATATCAATACCCGTGTGCTCATAGAATCTTCTATCCTCCACAGCCACAACAGCATCCGTAAGTACCTTCGGCATTTGTGAAATCTGCACAGGATCAATCTTCGAAGCCGATAGCTGCGCCGCCGCCTTTCCGTTCTTATCGAGCACAAGCGTTGCCTCTGGCAGCGGCTGATTCAACTTCGAAACATCAAGCCCGCGAATGTATGAATAACAAGCCATGAAGACGGCTATACCTCCAACCAACACAATACCGCAGCTAATTTGCCAAAACCGTTTCCTTTTCCAAAATGATATGATCATCTTATCTTCCCCCTTATGTCCGCTTATAGTTATTCGCAGATTTCCTGATGTTAACGACGCATAAGGGTTACGAATTCATGTCGATTTGCACGAATATAGTGCTAAAATAACGCAAAAAACGCGCCTTTTCCACATGGAAAGAGACGCGCTAGTTATTTATGCGATCGAGGTTGGAGCTCCGAAAATAGACGTATATCCGCTGATACTGCTCAGGATACGCTCCGCTTCCTCGTTATCCATGGAGCCATATCGCTCCACAGCATCGACGATTTTAGGGAACAAATGAATATCTCCTGCGCTTGCGAACCCGCACACTCCCGGGAAAGATAACACAAAATGCACACAGGCATCTATGATCTGCTGCTGATCAAAGGGCTCATACCAAGTCGTATAGGGACGTTTCTCCCCTTCAACCCATGGAGCCTTAGCAATCGCTTTAATAACCCTTACAGCCGCGTTCTGCTTGTTCGCCTCCTCCATGAGTGCATCGAATGCCTCCCGATACTCCGGCAATCCATACATATAATAGTTAAGCGGCAGCAGCACGGTTGCGAAGGGAAACCTATTTAGCGCTTCCAAATGAACGGTTGGCGCATCATGCCCATGTCCAGTAATGCCAATTTCCTTAACGAGGCCCTCCTCTTTCGCTTCCAAGGCAGCTTCGAGAGCACCGCCCTTTTCCGTGCAGCGGTCCAATTCTTCCATAGTACCTACCGCATGCAGTTGAAGTAAGTCTACAGAATCAACCCGCATCCGTTCCAATGAGCGATAAATTTCTTCCTTCGCTTCCTTCTTCGTTCTTTGCCCTGTTTTCGTAGCCAGGAAAATATCATTGCGTACTTGGCTAATCCTTGGGCCCATTCTGATTTCCGCATCCCCATAGCTGGCCGCCGTATCAAAATGGTTAACACCATGCTGCAAGGCAAAAGAGATGGATGCATCCGCTTCCTCTTGGGTCACACTCCCGAGACTTGCGGCACCAAACATAACGACTGAGCTTTCGTAATTCAAACGACCTATTGTTCGTTTCAACATGGATGAAGCGCCCCTTCCTTATTGATCTTGCTTATCCTTACCATATCATTTACTGGGCCAAGAATATAGTCCCTCTTCTGGCTATAAACAAAAAAGCTCTTGGATAAAAGCATCCAAAAGCTTAACGCCAAGTCTTATGTAACCCCAATTAATAAGTTGCCCCTTGCAAGAACTTCACTCTTTCACCCATAGGTGGAATTTCGTTGCCTTCTACAATCACTTCAACGACGACAGGACCTCCATGAGATAACCACTCTTGTACATGGCCCCCCTGCAATTGATCAATTGATCTAACCTCGGCATGCCGCAAGCCAAGTGATTGGACAACACCTGCGATACTTACTCTCTCTTGGGAGAAATCTTCCAGGCACCTTTTATATTGCAGCATGTGACCATGATAAACCATCCCTAGTCGGGCATTGTTAATGACGACGAAAAGAATCGGAAGCTGGTATTCCTTGGCAGTTAGCACCTCTAGACCATGCATGAAGAAACAGCCATCGCCTGTAATGCAGATCGTTGGACGATTTGGCTCGGCTAGCTGGGCACCTAAGGAACCACCGATACCCGAGCCCATCCCTCCGAAATTGATGTCGATATCGAACTCTTGACCACTCTCGATCAATAAATTTTGGATCGAGTACGTCATGAATTCACCGATATCCAGGAAGAAGCGAGCATTCTTCGGTGCAGCAGCACGAAGTCGACGGATTGCTGCCAACGTATTCCATTCCTCATCGCCCTGTTCATATGCTGCGGCTGCTTCAGCTAATCCTTGGAAGACATCACTGGCATGAGCTATATCTTGACCGTCTACCGAGAACTGATTTAACAACTCTGCCATGACAATTTTTATTTCTCCATGCACAGGATAGTGGGTTTCATAGCATTTTCCCAATACACTTTGATCATAATCGATGTGAATGAGCTCTTTGCCTGCAACCAGCCGCGACTCCCAGTTGCTTGTCGCTAGCTCTCCTAAGCTTGAACCGATGATCAGTAATACATCATGACCGCTGCCATTCAAGTATTCGCTTGCTTTGATATTGGCTGACAAGCCGTATACGCCTAAGGAAAGCGGGTGATTTTCCGGGAAAGCCCCTTTGCCGCGAGGCGTTGTAGCAACTTTCCAACCTATCGTTTCAGCAAATTGTACGATGCTGTCGGAGGACGCTTTAGCGCCATTTCCCAATAAGATCGCTCCATGGAGACCAGCAGCTTTTATCCGCGTTGCAGCCGCCTTAACAGCTGACGAATCCATGACCGGCTGCTCGATTGGCGGTAACACAGGAAGTTCTCTTACCCCAATGTCCGTCATTTGAATATCGATAGGAATTGCCAAATGAACAGGACCTGGTACACCGCTAATCGCTGTATGATAGGCCTCAGCCAGAATGTCTGGCAGTTGATGAGGGTCTAGAACCGTTCGGCTCATCTTCGTAATCGATGCAAAGATCGGCTCTGCATATAGCTCTTGTGCCCCGCCCTTGCCCAGTTTGGTTGATGGAACCGATCCTGTAATGAAAATAACAGGAAGCTTCTGCTTCCAAGCATTCGCAGCTGGCGTAACCAAGTTCGTCGCTCCCGGTCCACTGGATGCCACGCAAATCGATGGAATACCGGTAATTCTGGTATATGAACCAGCCATGTAACCGGAGCTGTTTTCATGCTTAGCTACAATCGGCTTAAGCTCAGGAATGTCCAAAAGGGCGTCATAGATCGCATTGATTGAGCCTGCTGGAATACCGAAAACATATCGCACACCTTGCTGCACTAGGAATCTCAATCCTACTTCAATCGCCCGCATATTGGTTACTCCTCTCCTATAGGTAAAGTAAATTTAAATACTGAACCTTCGCCTTCCGTGCTCTCGAACCAAATCCGGCCGCCATGCAGTTCAATGAGCTGCTTAGAAATCGCAAGACCTAAACCCGTTCCATTAATTTGATTATTGGCTTGATAGAACTTAGTGAAAATATTTTTCTGCTTCTCAAAAGGGATACCAATCCCGCTATCATGCACTTCAACTGTAAGTAAAGTTTCCTCAAAAATGGTTTTTATCGTAATAACACCTAATGGTGGTGTAAATTTGATCGCATTGGAAAGTAAATTCAATAGAATCTGCAGGATACGTTGTTTATCAACTCTTACAACCGTAACCATATCCGCATCTGATTCAACGACTAGAATTAATTTCTTCTTATTAATCAAAGACTGCACGATGTGGACAGATTCCTGAATAATTTCTTTGAAATCAGCTTCCGTATACATCAATTCAAACTTGCCGTTCTCCATTTTAGCGAAATCCAGCAATTCATTCACTTGATCTAACAAACGCTCAATCGACTTGGCCGCTATATCCAGCAAATCCTTCTGTGACTCGTTGAGATCACCAAGAATTCCTTTCCCTAGAATATCTACAGATCCTTTGACAGCTGTAATCGGCGTACGCAGCTCATGAGAAAGTGTTGCGATGAAATCACTTTTCAACTCATTCAGATGCTCTAATTCTCGCACTAGACCTTCTAGCTTGAAGTTAGCATGCTGTAATTCGATGGAACGCTCATTAACGGATTGGTCTAAAGTCTCCGTATGCTGAGCATTGGATAGTGCTGTTGCTGTTGCATCAGAGATCGACTGACAAAACTCCAATATACTTGCTTCATACTTCCTAGGCTTACCGATAGATGGTATCGCAACGACACCGTAAACGGAACCTTTAGCCACGAGCGGAAACACCATGATACTCCGGATATCAAAAGAAACGAACGCTTTATGATTAGGCCGCGGATCCGCGTACACATCCTCGATGGCCGCTGCTTTTTTTTCTGTGATAACTTCATATAACAGGCGGTCATTTTCAATCGTCAACTTGACTTCTCTATGTTTAACCTTCCATTCGTCCACTGTTACATTCTCAGAAGACAATTGATAAGGCTCAATCGTATGCTCTTTTTCATTGTACAAATGAATTCCGATATCCTTAGACCCACTGGCTTTCCGCATGTAATGGAAAAAAGTGTTCAGAACATCTTTAACAGACAGTGACTCCGATAAAGCTTTCGTCGCATCGAGAAGCAGCTGCTGTTTCTCCATCAAAAGCTGTCGCTGCTCAAACATACGAATGTTACGAATGGCCACACTTGCCATATTGACGAAAGCTTCTGTAACTTCCATCTGTTCTTGTGTAATATCCATTGGTTTACCGAAATCATGAACGAAAACAAGGCCAAACACGTCATTATCCACAATGACGGGAATTCCGAGTATCGATTTGATTTTCAACAACTGTCTCTTAGATTGATCTAATCGTAGATCACTGCTGGTGTCCGAAATATAATCACTGGACTGATTGCGTAAAATATCCCTCACAAACTCGTCTTCCTTCGGATCAATAAGCAGCTCCGTAATATCTACAGGCAATTTATTGCCTTTATAGCCTTGAAAAGTGCCATCCGGCTGCTTCAGGAAAAAACCAACAAGATCCGCCTGTGTAATCTCCCCCGCAATAGCGTCAACGAAAACCTGCAGGATTTCTGACATTTCGAATTGCGAATTAATGACTTTCGTCATCTGAAACAATTTTTGAAAACTTATCAGTTCCATGACCATGCCTCACCCATTCCCCTTTAGTTAGCGAATCTTTATTTGATGTCTTCCACTATTCTTGGCTCCGAGAAGTGCTGAGTCTGCTTGTGTGATGATTTGAACAAATGAGGAAGGGTCGAAATTAGTTGTCAACCCGATACTCACCGAGAATTCCTGTGATCTATTTGGTGCCAAACTAACCTTTAAGCTGTCAACCGCCTTAATAATATTGTCTGCAATCTCTAGGCAATTCTCTTCATTCTTCAGTAAGACCAAGTACTCGTCCCCGCCATATCGAAAGGCCAAATCGTTTTCCCAACAGATTTTCGACTGTATGATCGCAGCTACTTCCCGCAATACTTGATCCCCAACCAAATGACCAAAACTATCATTAATATCCTTGAAATAATCCATGTCAACCATCATAGCTGCATGAAATTTCTTGGTCCCCTCTTTGATCATCCGAATAATAATTTCTAAGTAGGCCCGATTATATAAACCAGTTAGTGCATCCACATACACCAGTTTGGCTAGCTGCTTATTATCCTTCTTCAAGGTTTTAAGTTCCGCTTTTTGTTGGAGGGCAATCTCAACCTTTCGTTCAAGCACATCCAGATCGAATGGTTTGGTCAAATAGTCGATTGCTCCTAATCGTAGTCCATGTAAAATGTCTTCTTTCTGGGCATTGGCCGATAAGAAAATAATAGGCGTGTCAAAGTCATTTTCGGCTATCAATTGTTTGCAAATTTCAAATCCTGTAATTTCAGGCATCATCACATCGAGCAAAATCAGATCAGGCGTATTTTCTTTTACCATCGAAAGAGCCTCTTTACCATCCTCAACTGTGAAAATTTCATAGTGCAAAGAATTCAAAAATATACGCAGTATATTTAAATTATGAGGTTCGTCGTCGATGATAAGAATGCGACCGTTCATTAATTTATCCCATCTTTCATTACTAAAATAGTTATTATTTGAACTATACTCATCCATTCATTTGCATTTGTTCATCGATGATATCTAAGAAAACCCGCACTAACTTCTCATCGAATTGTTTGCCCGCGTGAATGCGCAATTGTTCTCTGACTTCATGCACGTGCAGCGAATCCCTGTAGACCCTCGTAGAAGTCATCGCATCGAATGCATCTGCTAGACTTACAATACGCACAAGTACAGGTATATCCTCACCGATCAGATTGTCTGGATAACCTGTTCCATCCATGCGTTCATGATGCCATCTAACGATAGGAAGAAGATGCTCAACATCCGGCAAGTCCTTCAGCAGTTCATATCCGATCATTGGATGTTGTCGAATGACATTAAATTCCTCATTCGATAACCGTCCCGGTTTCATTAAAATATGATCAGGAATGGCTATTTTCCCAATATCATGTAAAAGGGCCCCTAACTTCAAACGTTCCAGATCAACCTCACTTACTCCGGCCTTCGCCCCAAGTAAAGAAGAGTAGAAAGCAACATTGTAACAATGATCCACAGTGAAGCTATCTTTGACTCTCAACGTATTAAAAAGGCTTTCGTATGCTTTCTGCTTTAACACTTGTCTCCGAAATTGAATCTTCTTAATCAATTGCTCCATATGCAGCTTAATGAGATTGCACAGATGCAATTGATCGTCCTTAAGGTGAATATCGGAAGGAAAGGAAAATAGTAAAGCCCCATACGAGGGACCATGCTTTATATGAAATCCGTAGATACATTGGTATTCACTCAGTATAAGATAATCTTTTATCGCACTTTCAGCCTCATGCACCGATAAACGTGAACCATCCGGCATTCGGGAAAAAAACTGGGTTTTAAGAACTATATGCTGTAGCTGTTTCATGACGGCCGTACTAATATTAACCGAATAAGACGCTGGGGTATGCTGTTGTTTCTCATCCATAAGAAAGAGAGAGATATGCTCACAGCCAATTATATTCTTGGCGATATCGCTCAACTGCCCGATCGACTCGAAGATAGAATCAGAATTTATCACATTTTTGAAAAACAACGAATTCTGCATAGATGTACCTCTTATTCTTCTCAAGTAAACTTCCCCAACTATTTAATTAGTATTAGTTCTTCTTATTAAGGAGATTCTCCTCTATTAGAAAAGAGTATTTCCCATTATTTTAATATATTTTAACTAAAAAAGTTATAATTACACACTTTTTGTGGCTTTTTGGAGGCTACGGCCGTCGATTAATGTCAAATAACTTATCGTAGAACACGACAAAATGAAAGAGGCCATCCGATTTCCAAATGAAATGGGCTGACCTCTTCTAGTTATAAAGTATAAAGGTGTCAAAAGCGTATAATCATCGTGCAAAAAAAAGCATAGCCAGAGCAGCTATACCGCTATCTGACTACGCTTATTGTTTATCGGGACGACACGATTTGAACATGCGACCCCCTGCTCCCAAAGCAGGTGCTCTACCAAGCTGAGCTACGTCCCGAAACTACTATTTCTATTTTAAAAGATGGCGCGCCCTGAGAGATTCGAACTCCCGACCTTTTGATTCGTAGTCAAATACTCTATCCAGCTGAGCTAAGGGCGCTTAGATAAATGCGAAGCATTTATAGCTTCGTAAGCCTAAACTTAAATGGAGCGGAAGACGGGGATCGAACCCGCGACCCTCGCCTTGGCAAGGCGATGCTCTACCGCTGAGCCACTTCCGCATAGGGATCCCCAAGGCGTAAAATACTCCTTGGGGATAATTGATGCGCGTAGAGGGACTTGAACCCCCACGGTCGCCCGCTAGATCCTAAGTCTAGTGCGTCTGCCAATTCCGCCATACGCGCATGCTGTAAATAAGGCAAATGGTGAGTCATGTAGGATTCGAACCTACGACACCCTGATTAAAAGTCAGGTGCTCTACCAACTGAGCTAATGACTC
>NZ_FNIF01000019.1 GCF_900103825.1 Paenibacillus sp. yr247 | reverse complement strand
GGCTAGTCCAGTAATTCCATCTTCTCCGTATGCTTTCTTCCAACGCTTGGCGCATGCTTTTACACGTTGCTTTCCAATTATGTTTACATCAAAACCGTTTGATTCAAAGATTTCCCAAGGGGTTTTCCCCTCCATGTATTGATCGATGAACAACTGTTTAAATTCATCAGCATAGGTTATTGCTTTCTCACTTATCTTGACAACATATTTATTGGTTGATAATTTCATTCGGTCTTTTTCGTTAAAGATTTTTTTAGACATGATGTAATCCCCTCCGGTGCTTACTCTAGTATACAAAAAAAGGTACCCACAGTCTGAACACTTTTTCAAAGTGTCCAGACTATGGGTACCAGTGTACTTAGAGGTTTTTTGTATGGGGGTCCAGATCATTCATTCACTCATGGGTGCTCGTTCATCTTATTGACCGATAAATAACGGCCAACCTTATCGATCCACTCCTGAACGTAGTGATCTGTCGCCCACTGCGCCATAACAAGCTGCTCGCCGGGCTGCAGATCCAGAACTAGCTGCGGAGTATTTCCGGGCGCCTGACCGTAAGGATAGAACTTGAGCTTGCCGTCCTCAAAGATAACAATCATATCGTTCATCGGCGATGTTAACGTATCGGTCGCTTGCGGCCATGAGGACTGAATGCCGCTCCAAGAACAGCAGAGATCGTCGTGATTGACGACTTTGTCCGGAAGCTCAAGCGGGAAGTCGTGTAGTACATAGCTATCGGGGGTCTTAGCGCCAACTCGCGGCGTCTCTGCGACCTTGCCGACCCAGCGCCCTGGTTCACGTTGGACGGTCCAGCTTTGGCCCGTAATCTCACCTAGCATAGCTGTGGGACCGTTCGATACACGTGTAAGTACACTGCTGATGTTAGTGCCGTATAGATCGTTGATCGATACATGGTTCTTGTCCAACGGTTTGTTATAGAACTGCACCGTGTGCCCTTCCTTTAATTGCGGGAGGGTACGAACCCAAATGCGATCAGCTTGGTAAGGGGCATTGCCACGCCAAGCTTGCTCTGATTCGGCAATGGATACATATTGATTTCCTGCAAACAACAGTGTTTCCACATGATTTAATTGTACATCTGCCTGATCGGGGAATTTTTCAGGTTTCACGGGCTGATCTGCTAAATGAGCAGATAAATAGTGGAATTCATCTGTTTTCGTTTTATGGACAAGGGAATCGATTTTCCAAAAATTTTGCTTATAAGGCATGAGAATTCCCGTGCCCTCAGATGTCTTTTGCAATTGCCCTCGAACAGGCGCAATAAGCATCGTTCGATATGTGCTGTAGCGCATTGGTTTCAGAGTGCTCCCAACCTCACTGCTGTTGGGGTCATGTTCGGTCCTAAGGCCAATAAGAAGTGCGGTGCTTATCGGTGCTGGGGACAAGCTTATGGACGCTCCTGCAGTCATAACAGAAGCATCCATAGCAGGAGCTGCAGCACTTTGGGTATGGATCGTACTCCATGGGAAGAGCAGTACCGCTGCAGCGATCGCACCAACTCCAGCGAAGCAGAGTACGGGCTTTACCTTCGGCTTCGCTCGTTCCTTTCGCTCTATCGCTTCCTCGATGTCGCGTTGAAGCTTGGAAGTAAAGCCGGGTTGCTCAAGCGGTCCTGATTCCAACTTTTTGTGTAAGTCATCTGGATCAGGATTGTTCAAGCGCTTCACGCTCCTTCAGACTGATCACCTTGAGTCTGGCGTGGTGAAGCCGGGATTTAACGGTTCCCTCCGAGATGTTGAGAATGGCTGCCATTTCTTTCGTTGAGAGCTGGTAGTGGGCATGCAAAATCAAAATTTCCCTATACTTAGGAGGAAGAGAAATCACTTTTTTCCATATATCACTTGCATATAATTTTTCCATTGCTTCCGTTTCTGCCGAGTTTGATGTACCTGCAGATTGAATGAAGCCAACAAGGGTTACTTTACGCCAGAATGCTTTTCGTAGGTAATCATAAGTGGTATTACGTGTAATAGTGAGCAGCCAGGTCTTGACCGAAGCTTCGCCGCGGAATGAGGTAAGATTGCGATATACTTTTAAAAAAGCATCCTGCGTAATGTCATCGGCTAAATCCATATTGCGGCAAATGCTAAACGCATAATTCCATACGTCATTCCCATAAGCCTCCATTAAATTGCGTAGGATTGCTTTTTCATCCGTTGTTTCAGAAACGTACTTTAAGTAATCAAATACATGGACACCGGTCGTCTCCATTCTCTCACCTCTCTGAATTAGACGTTACAAGTTTAAAAAAGTTCGTAGTTCACAAAAAAATAAATGGATAAAATTAAGGATTTAAGGTCATTAATCGAACGAATATATAGGGGATAAGCCCTTGATGTTCTTGGAAATGAGGAAGCCAATTTGAATGGCCAAATGGATATTGAAATCATCCCTTATATAATTCGAGAGTGGACTAGCATATAAGTCGGACGCCTTTGTGAAATTTGGAAATGACTATAGGTCGAAATCTAGATGAGTTTTATTAAGAACATTAATCATTGGTTGTTTTTATGCGGTAATGTGCAGGGAGTTCGTAATAGGGTATGTCTTGACAATAGAAGGCCTTAACACGCAATATGAAGGTTGGACACTGTATGTATATCAGGTCCTTCGGGAGAGGAAGAACACCATGAATTTCGTTGAAAATGTAGCGGATCACCTAAGATCCGGACTAATTAACAATTATCCGCAGCCGATTGCATTGAATTTGGGCTTAGCCTACACAGTTAAACTCGAAGATAAAAAGACTAATTTAATTTGGCTGCCTTTCGAATATACGGGACTTGCTTACATTGATTTGGGTCAACAAGTGAATGTACATCCATACTATCGAGGCGTCATTATTGAGGAAATTGAACTTTCCCGCGGAACGGATCTGTATAAGCCGCAAACGGAGGAAGCTTTCATCAAAGCCATATTTCTGAAAAGCTGGGAGATGCATCAACTGCTGCAGCAAGAAAAATATGCGAGTCTGCATGGGAATGCTCCTGACTTCCTGATAAAAATGTTGTACATAACTGATTGGCTGCGCTATTATAATTCAGCTGTAACCGTCGTGACTAGGAAGAAAATCGGCTAGCTGAGCTGCTTTTATTGGATAGTAAGGACCGTACTTTCTACTTGTGTAGAAGGTGTGGTCCTTTTTTTAGAATTTCGTTTTCAACTCGCCTTGTGGCTATAGACCCAAGTTTGGTAGTTCTTGGATCACCCTTGTTTCTAGACTTTAAGCCTGTTCTCAAAGCACAGTAGAAAGCTTATCCTAGAGAATGGTACATAAGGGTGCCGAAAAAACTCATGGAGAAGCGGAGAATCAAAGGATGCGGCAACTGAATAAATGGATAACAATAGCAACAGTATGTTGTGTAATGACATTAGGAGTCGTACAGGGGAAGAGTGAAGCGGCAAGTATGACGGACGTTCGAGGCCATTGGGCGGAGCAGACGATCGGTCAAATGGTACAGCAGGGGTTACTGGACGGCTTTCCGGATGGGACCTTTCGACCAGATGATTCGGTCACTGCCGACCAATTCGTGAAAATCGTACTGCTAGCTTATACAGATAAGTATCCGAATGGCGAACGAAAATGGAAATCTAGCTTTTTGCAAACGCTAAGCGCGAGTAATCAAAGTATTTTACAGCAGGATTATCGGGATTTCACATTCAAACCGAACACAGTCGGATACTGGGCTAAGCCTTATTTGGATTTGGCCAGTGACCTTCATTTTATAAGCAAGGGTCAGTTTAACGATTATAAAGCAAAGTTGAAACGCGAAGATGTGGCGGAAATCCTGTACTATTTGCTCAAGGAAACCGAGTATTTGGAAGATGAAGTGTACAGTCTTAAAGCCGCTTCACAATTCGGTGATCTTCAAAGTGCGACATCTAGACAGCAGAAATTTATCGGCGAAGCGATGACGAAGGGAATCATGGAAGGATACCCGAACGGCTATTTCGGAGTTGGGCGAGGTGTTACCCGTGCGGAAGCACTGCAAATTATTACTCGTTTGCAGACGAAGTCGAAGCGTATTAGTGTGAAAAGCGGAAATGACGCTTTCATCAAAGTCGTACCAACGAAGGATGGCAGCTATAAGAAGCTGGTATTCCCAGACCAGCGTATGCTGCAAGCCTACGATGTGATGGAGGATGCTGGCAAGCTGCGAGGCACGAATTATGACCTAGAAGAAACCACGCTGCGTTTATTCCGAAATGCGGAGGCCAAGGAGCTAGCGAAGAGCGGTGCAACAATCGAGGCGCGCAATAGCAATGAAGCGTCCTTATGGTTAGATCCGCAGTTTTTGACCTATGGGGTGACTGTGCGCCTTGAGGACGGGACACTTGCACGCAATATGGAGAGCATCCGGAAGTTTACGGATTTCCTTTTCGGCTATGATGCAGACATCTTCTATCGCCAATTCACAGACGCTTGTGAGCGCGCTGCAGCCAAAGGTGTTCTCGAAACGACAACCAAACATATAGGCAGCTACTCGGTTGAAATACGTTTAGAGCCGGATGGTAAAACGATTATTTATTCTATTATACATTCTTAACCACATCATTAATTAATGTCCTTAAGGATAAAGGTGTACATACAAGTTGTCCGCATTTAACTTTTATCTGGCCACTATCTAGATAACATGTACGTACAAATGTATAATGAGAATTATACGTACATTTTCTCGGAAGGTGTTGAGATCAGGTGCTGGAGAACTTGAAGCAGGCTGTATTGGAAGCGAATTTGGATTTGCCGAAATATCGGCTCGTCACATTCACTTGGGGCAATGTTAGCGGGATTGATCGGGAGCAGGGGCTTGTTGTTATTAAGCCAAGTGGCGTACCTTACGAAGACTTGAAGGCTGAACATCTCGTTGTCGTCGATCTGGAGGGTATTATCGTTGAAGGAAAGCTAAAGCCTTCCTCGGATACACCAACGCATTTAGCGTTGTACCGCGCTTTCGAGGCGATTGGCGGTATCGTGCATACGCATTCAGCTTGGGCGACAAGCTGGGCGCAGGCTGGCAGAGGCATTCCGGCGCTTGGTACCACACATGCGGATTATTTCTACGGCGCAGTTCCTTGCACACGTCTAATGACAGAGGCTGAGATTAAGGGCGCCTACGAGCTGGAAACGGGAAATGTCATTATCGAGACGTTCAAGGATTTGGATCCGGTGATGATCCCAAGCGTGCTGGTCAACTGCCATGCACCCTTCAGTTGGGGCAAGGACCCGCACAATGCGGTTCATAACGCGGTAGTGCTGGAAGAAGTCGCGAAGATTGCCTACTGCACATTCAACTTAAACGCATCGGCCCAGCCAATGGACCAGACGCTGTTGGATCGACACTTCCTGAGAAAGCACGGAACGAGCGCTTATTACGGGCAAAAATAACCAAGGATAAACGACTCTGTCGTCCTTCAGAGACGAGCGCGTTTGTCTAGGTTGATGCGAAGTAACAGTATAAAACTTATACTTTCTTTATCAACTAAAAAAGGGCAGTTGGCGCAGGATGCCAATTGCCCATTAACTTGTATTTTGGCTAGAAGGTAATCTTTTGGTATGATAAGTAGGTAGAAACGATTTGGGGAAGAAGGATGATGAGCGATGTTTACAAAATCAAATTATGAAGGAACAAGAGAAAATAACTATACCTTGCTGATTCAGCAAGTTGAAGCTTTGATACATGACGAACCGAATCGCATTGCGAATCTGTCTAATGCTGCTGCGCTGCTCGGACAGTTTCTGACAGATGTGAATTGGGTGGGCTTCTATTTGCTGGACGAGAGACCTGAGAAGAAAGAACTCGTTCTGGGGCCTTTCCAAGGACTGCCGGCTTGTGTACGGATTCCACTGGGAAAAGGTGTTTGCGGTACGTCTGCGGAACGCCGAGAAACGGTGCTTGTTCCGGATGTTCACGCATTTCCCGGTCACATCGCCTGTGACGCTGCCTCACAATCGGAGATCGTAGTACCGATCCTCTTAGGAAATGAGCTCATCGGGGTACTGGATATTGATAGTCCCATTAAGAGTCGATTTGATGAAATCGATCAGCGCTACTTGGAACTGTTTGTACAGAAACTTGCTTCTGCTATGTAATATCATATGTGG
The DNA here is from genome assembly GCF_900103825.1 of Paenibacillus sp. yr247. GTDB lineage: Bacteria > Bacillota > Bacilli > Paenibacillales > NBRC-103111 > Paenibacillus_E. Next base: position 90,813 of record NZ_FNIF01000019.1, on the reverse strand, counting down.
TGGCAAAAATATCTGCTATATCTTCATCGGAACAGAAGCTGCAGCTGGCAAGTACGCTCGCATGCTTTAAACGTGCTCCCAGTAGAATCAGATGGCTTGTAAGCTGCTGCTCCATAATTGGATCTACGATGCTGAATTCGATCCCATATTCATAGAGGGATGGCTTCAGCATCGTTTTTCGCTTGATGACACCCAGTACTTTTATTTCTTGATGAAACAGATGAAAAGTGAATTCTAGCAGCAAGCTCATATCGATAGGAAGATTTAATGGTGTATGGATTCGAATACCGCCTGAGCTAATATCCTTTATCATAATCTTGGATTGTTTGGTGTCAGTTGCTTTGTTTTTGATACCAATAATTTTGAACAAAGCTGATAAAGGGATTTGGAGATTTAGTCTGAAGCTGGAGCGCTTATTTGATTGTGACATGCTCAATACCCCTCATAGTTGATGGGTATAGTATACTATATTTGCAGTTTGTCTGAACTATATTCATATGGTGAATGTGGAAAGAAAGCTCCCTAATCGTGTTAATCGTGTTTAGGGAGCTTTTTAATGAATGAATGTAAGTCTTCTTCTCCATTAATAAAAATTCTTTTGAGCTGGTAGGGGGGCTGCTGGTCGGTTGCATACCCTTGTTGAGTCGTAAAAGCATACCGAAAACCGTGATCCATAAGAATCTTCAGCGTTATTTTGTTAAACTCGCCGTAAGGATAGCAGAATACGTCTGCTTTGACTCCGAGCTGCTCCTCGATTTGCTTTCTAGCTTCTAAAATTTCATAGGCTTGTTGATTCGCTGAAAGTTTGGGGAGGTGAGGGTGAGTCATGCCATGAGGTTGAATGTCCCATCCGGCTTCGTGCAGCTTCTTGATCTGCTCCCAATTCAGATAGCCAACCTGATCGACCATTCCTGGTGAAATAAAGAGGGTAGCTGGGAAGGCATATTTGGCCAGAATGGGGAGCGCCTGCTCATAATTATCAATGTATCCGTCATCAAACGTAAGCAGCACCGGTTTCTCTGGGGCTGCTGCGGAACCGTTTCCTTCTATAAGGCTAATAAAGGTTGCGAGTGAGACCGGGGTGTAACCATGATCGTGAAGATACGTCATCTGCTCTTCCAGCTTGGCTGGGGAAATAACGACGATATTCCCCGGATCTATCGTGACACTGTGGTAGTTGAGTACGGGAATGCTGACTTTTGGCGCAGAAGGTGTCGGTTTTATCGTTGGTTGATCTGCCCCCTTGGCTGCCGGCGTCGCCGCTGCAACGGGGGCGGAAACGTAAGTAACCAGGGTAACGGACGATTTCATAGTCAGATCGGTGTTTTCTATGAGGGGATGGTCTGGTGTTATTTCTAAGCTTGGAGTGGGCTTGTCCTTCGTAGAAACAAGGACCTCCGACTGTCCTTCGGACGGTGATCCCATGGGAGTCGCGGACTGAACTTCTATTATAGCCGGAATTGGTGAGAAATCCCCAATCCCATAATTAAAGGAGCTGAGGCAGCTGGCTAAGAGTAGGAAAAGTAGGGTGAACAGCCCTGCTAGTAATGAATAAAATAGGATTCTCTTACTTGGGAAGTTCATTGGCACACCAACCATTTCTAGAGGAATAATCTATTACTCTATTTGTAAGCAAAGGTTGGAAGAAATATACCTAGCCAATCGATGGCATAAAAAAACTGACATCCAAACTGTTGCAGTTCGAATGTCAGTTTTAAGTTAGAGGCTCTAAACAGCGTTGCTGATGATGGTCGCTAGTAGCTTACGCATCGATCGAGTTCCGACTTTATCCATAATTTTATCAATATGTACTTTAACCGTTTTCTCACTGATGTTGCAGTGATCGGCTATTTCTTTGTTGCTATAGCCGTGCAGCGCAATAAGACCAATAATTTCGGCTTCTCGGTTCGTAAGTAAATGAATAGCTGCGAATTGGGTAATGACCGAGTGTACATCCTTATGATGTAGGATTCGGATCGAATTCTCTTGTACATGCGGCATGCTTGAACAACCTCATTATCTTTATGAATGAATGTATGGCGTACAATTCATTGTAGCAGAGTTATTAACAGTTCTATTCACATAAGATTTGTCTAATTTCAAAATTTTTGCTTAATCTTTACTTTGAATCACGAGTAATAAGCCTGATTTGAGCTCGATGAGACCCTCCGTATTCACAAGCACATTACTGATCCCGAGGGACTGCCCGATCTGAAGTGTCGCTTGATGAAGCGGATATTGGAAACCGTGCAGCGTGATGCCTGTTACTTCCAAACTAAGCGGCAGCAGGGAGATATGTGTGTAGCTCCCCCGCTCAATGCGAGTGGAGTGATCAATGACGATGATTTGATTATTGGCATCGACAATGGAACAAGAGATACCTTGCTCCGTACCTTTGCGAAGCAAATGTACATTGGCTAACGAATGATCAAAGCGCGTACCTAATGCACCAAGCAAGACGATATGTTCAGGCTGCTGATCCATCGCCCAGTTGAAAGCCATTTCCGTGTCGGTTAAATCCTTAAAGACAGGGTCACAATCGATGAAAGTAAGGCTTGAAGAACGAATAAGAGTCAACTCTTCGGCTGTTACAGAATCGAAATCACCGAGTGAGATATGCGGCTTATAGCCATGTTGAATCAAATATAAGGCACCCCGATCCGATCCAACCAGCACGTCATTCTCTTGAATGTCCCCAAGGGCCCAGTCTCCCAGTGTGCCTCCAGTTACAATGATAATCCGTTTTCCGTTCATGCTTATCCTCCAGCGCTTGATTTCATCCCCTTAGTATACCATAGACATGCAAAAAACCGAGCTGCATCCATCGCAGCTCGGTTCTAGGATTAGGTTCGCGGGAGCACACGCTTGCGTAAGGGTTGATTCTCAGTTTGATTGTGATCAATCTCGGCTTCATTCGCGAAGCCCTGCAATTCCCAAGTCGTTCGGCCTAAAATGAGATCGGCTGGAAATTCATCGCCACGCTTAAGTGTAACCTCTTGTCCTGTCTCATTGGCATAAATACCATCCGTTTCCACTGTATCTCCAGTCATGGGATTCATCGTTTTGTCATCAGACATGCCGTATTCCTCCTTTCCTATTGCTTATTCATACCATTTCCAATGATGGAGGAAATTATGAGTAGAATCATGTAGAATGATAAGGTCATCACAGACTGAAGGGCAGAAAGGGAATGAGCAGCATGGCTTTATGGGGGACGATTGTGAATGCAATCGCCATTATCGTTGGGGGATTACTAGGCATGATGCTGCCGCGCATCTCGGAAGGCATAAAAAGCACAGTCATGCAGGGCCTTGGGCTCGCAATTACTGTGCTCGGTATTACAATGGCACTAAAGTCGAATCAGATCGTACTCGTCATTATGAGTGTGGTCGTTGGAGGTATCATTGGAGAGCTTCTGCGCATTGAATACAGGCTTGGGCAGCTCGGTGACTGGTTGCAGGCTAATCTACGCAAAGGTTCTTTTGATCAAACAAGCAGCATCTCGGAAGGCTTCGTAACATGTACCTTGGTTTATTGCATTGGTGCTATGGCAATTCTGGGTCCACTGGATGGCGGCCTCAGGCATAATCATGATATTTTGTATACCAAATCCTTATTGGATGGATTCTTATCCATTATATTCGCATCTACCCTAGGGTTAGGCGTTATCTTCTCCGCGGTGTCCGTGTTCGTGATGCAGGGAGTTATCGCACTTGCAGCTACGGTTATCGCCATGGCATTTAGCCAAGCTTCACTAGATGCCATGATCGTGCAAATTACAGCTGTAGGTGGCGTCCTGGTTATTGGAGTAGGCATCAACATTCTCCAAATTAAAAAAATAAATGTCGCCAATATGCTTCCAGCTCTTGTTATTGCGGCCGTTGCGGTTCCACTGCAGCATCACTTCACCGAATGGTGGAGCCGTTTGTTCTAAACCGCGGAACCGTTAAATTTGTACCCAACACCGCGAACAGTAATAATGTAACGGGGCTCCGCTGGGTTCGATTCTATTTTCTTACGCAGATTGCTAATATGTACGATTAAAGTTCGCGGGTCGCCCATACTATCTAGGCTCCATATGAGTTCAAACAGGTGTTCAATTTTGTATACCCGATTAGGGGTCTTGGCCATTAAGGAAAGCAAATCGAATTCTTTGGCCGATAGCGAGATGGTCTGTCCATTCACGCGGACGATGTGGCTGACCAGATCGATTTCGAGGCCTGGGAACTTCACCAATTGAGGATCATCCTGATGCTGTTCTCGAATGGAATTTCGTCGTAAATGGGCTTTGACTCTTGCGACGAGCTGACTAGGACTGAACGGCTTCGTCATATAATCATCGCCTCCCATGCTTAATCCAAGAATAATATCAATATCCTCGCTCTTACAGGAGATGAACAGGATCGGCGTATTGCTCGTTTTGCGGAGCTGCCGGCAAACTTCTATACCATCAAGTCCTGGCAACAGAATGTCCAGAATAATGAGATCAGGTTTATGTTCCTTGACGATTTCAAATACATCTTGTCCGTTATTGGCGCTGATCACTTTGTAGCCTTCCCGCGCTAGGTAGAGTTGGATCAATTGGACAATTTCTTGCTCATCATCAACTACTAAAATAGTTTCTCCTGCCATACTAAAATCCTCCTCAGTAACGGAACGGCTAAATAGAAGGAACGGTGTGGTGTTCCCATTCTCAAATATTACCTTTATTATAGACCGATTCTCCTAGATAATTCTATCCTTTTATTGTCAAATAGCGAGATTTGATGCTGAATTCGCTTAAAAGTAGGTATTTAGAACTATTTATATTGCAATGAATGGCGAATCTTGCGGAAAATAGGTATATACCGACTTCTATTGACGCAATATTTAGCTGATCTTTATAGAATCTTTATGTTCCCATGCTAAGCTACCTTAGTCTCTATGTAAAAGCACGAGAGGGGGCGACGAAAGTAATGAGTCATAAGACTAATTTGGAACTTGCCACACATCCATGGTTTGAGAAGAATACATTCGTACGCCAATTCATCGAGCAGGCTTGGGATCTCTTTTGCATGTTCGATGTTCATGGGAATCTAACCTACGCGTCCAAGAGCTTTAACCAGGTGATAGGGTTCATACCTAAAGATTTTCAGCAAGTGGTGGAATTTATCGATTCCGAATATCGTATGGATTTACACAAAATGTTCATCAAAACCTTGCAAACTTGCAGCAGCAGTAAGCTAGAGTTTCGAATGAGAAGTGCGAGTGAGAGTTTCATCTGGTTAGAGTGCACCGCGATTCCGATTCGTAATGAGGAGGGTGTACTAGCTGAGATTTCTTTCGTACTTAGTGATATTACACTGCGCAAAAATCAAGAGGCCCGTCTCGTTGCAATGGCTTTTCATGATCCGCTGACAGGTTTGCCTAATCGGCGCCTGTTCAAGGAGCAGCTGCAGCAAATGCTTTTACAAGCTAGACGAACGAATAGACCGTTTGCACTTTTATATTTAGATATAGATGATTTTAAAGTGATTAATGACACGATGGGTCACGATGTGGGAGATGCCTTCTTGCAGGATTTTGCCCTCAGGATCCAAGGCTGTCTCCGTGAGGTTGATATGTTTGCCCGCATGGGGGGCGACGAGTTCACGATTTTATTGCCAGCGGTGGATTGTGAGGAACATGTGGACAGCGTCGCGCAGCGGATCATTCAATGTGTTGAACAGCCATGGGAAGTGCAGGGGCAGCATTTTCGGGCCACAGTCAGTATGGGGATTACGATGTACCACTCCGACAAAACCGATGCGGCGAATATGATGAAAGAAGTAGACATTGCGCTGTATAAAGTTAAGGGGAAGGGCCGTAATCACTATCAGTTTTATCAAACAGCTACGGTTCATTAAGAGAATCCCTAGAAACCGTTATTTGGAGCTTATGGCTCTGTAGTGACGGTTTTTTTGCTCCATAATTTACTCATAGCACATTCTTTGTCTTTCTAGCATGATAGAAGAAGCAGCTAGATGATAGAAAAGGAATGATGAGTGTTGATGCATAACAAGAGACGATGGCGTGATTTCGTGGTTTCCCTAGCAGCAGCGGGACTATTGACGATATTAACATGTTCACCGAATGATGTTCAGGCCCAGGGAAATTCTGCTCAGGGTAAATATAATATGTCCTATCTCTACATTGGGAGTCCGGATTCGTATATCTCGCAAGTGGATAAAAGCGGACAGACACTCGATGTTGTTTCGCCTAGCTATTTTCATATAAACACAGATGGCAGTTTGCAAGTAGACACGATACAAACTGCTTTCATTACCGAAATGCATAGAAGAGGAAAAAAGGTTGTCCCTTTCCTTAGCAACGATTTCGATAAGGCCATAGGTGAGAAGGCGGTTGATAATCGCGAAGCTCTTGTAAATCAAATTAACCAGGCTATCCAGGCCAATCAATTGGACGGTATTCAATTGGATATCGAAAATGTGGATGCATCCTATCGTGACAAATTTACAGATTTGGTCAAGATGCTGCGTGAAAAACTCCCAAGCCGGATGGAAGTATCGGTGGCTGTGGCAGCGAATCCAACAGGTATGACGAAGAGCTGGATTGCTGCGTATGATTACAAAGCATTAAGTGCCATCAGTGATTACTTAATGGTCATGGCCTACGATGAAAGCTATCCAGGAGATCCGACTCCGGGGCCAGTGGCTAGTTTACCCTTTGTCGAGAAATCCATTCAGTATGCTTTAACGCAGGCGCCAGCCGATAAAATTGTACTCGGCATTTCGTTTTACGGAAGGTATTGGAATCAAAATGCTGCCGCGAATGGCTCGGCAGTATCCGCTCAGACGGTCATGAAGCTATTGGATACGTATCGGGGGACCGTACGGTACGATGCGGCTAGCCAGTCACCGGTAGCCACCTTCACGATCCGTCCATCCGATGCAGAGTCTAGCATAAATAACAACAAGCTAGACGCAGGCGACTACACGGTGTGGTTCGAGAACGAGCAGTCATTGAAGGAAAAGTTGAAATTGGTAGGTAAGTACAACTTAAAGGGCACTGGCAGCTGGAGTCTGAATCAGGAAACACCTGATACATGGGAGTATTACGGGCTGTGGTCGGATGGGTTTTACTTCGCCGACATGCAAAAACATTGGGCTCAAGCGGACGTACTCGCCGCGGCGAACAGAGGCTGGATGCTTGGCCCAGCCTCAGACCGGTTCGCGCCGGACGCGGCGCTCACGAGAGCAGAAGCCGCGACGATTATCGTGCGCGTGCTGGGCTTGACAGGCGAGGCGGCGGGCAGCACCTCGTTCAGTGATGTACCCGCCACCCACTGGGCGTGGCAGGCTATCCGGCTCGCGAAACAGAGCGGGCTGATCCAAGGGATCAGCAGCGATCGCTTCGCCCCGGATCAGATCATGACGCGGGAGCAGATGAGTGTGCTGCTCTCCCGCGCTTTGCACTTGACTTCGCAGACTGGCGGCTCCGCTGCTGCGAAGGGCTTTTCTGACGTGCCGGCAGGCAGCTGGTCGGCGGAGGCCATTGCTGTGATGAGCAGCAATGGCCTAGTCGACGGCTTCGCGGACGGCACGTTCCGCCCGCGCGCGTCGCTGACGCGCGGAGAGATGGCGGCGCTGCTCAGCCGCGCCCAGCCGCTGCTCACGAAGTAAGCCGGCTCTAGCAAGAGAACCGCATCCTACTCAGCCTTGCCGAGTGGGATGCGGTTCTTTGTTATGCCAGGATAGGTAGGGCTCGTTTGACCGAAAACGAGAATGCTGATCGGGGCGCATGGCGGCTTGATAGCGGGTTGGAAGTCAACCAATGACGTCAGCGGTGCTCATTTTGACGAAGGTCGTTTGTTCTTTGGGGCCAGGTTTGTCCGTGACGAATTGGCGGGTATCTTTGATCCGGGATTCGCCGCTTGTGATGCGATTGCTGCCAATCTGCAGCACAGAGGTTGCGGTTATGGATATAATGCGGATTCCCCGAACTCGTATAAAAGAGCCTAAGTTATCCACACACATTGTGAACGGTTCCGGAGGCTGAGGGATGGGAATGGGTCTTCGAAAAAAGGGATAAGCTTCAAAGCTGCCCTCATTCCCATAATAGATAGGAACTTCGCGCTGCACAGCGAAGACCCTTGTTTGTAGTGCAGTGTTGACGTTATCACCGACTTGCATGATGCTGCTCGAGGTTATGGAATTAACATCCACGCAGCCGACGATGGATAATCGAACCAAATGTCATCCCTCCGATGGAAGAGGTACAAATGGGGAAATAATGACTGATTCTGCGGGCGTGTCAAACATGGAGGACAATGAAATCACTTCCGTATCGCCAATGAGAAAAACAGAAGAACTGGCTACCCCTACGATTCGTACGTCGCCCACGAAAATTTGTTTATTTTCCACATGCAAGTTCAGCATAGTTACCCTTCTTTCCTTGGTAAACTTGATATGTAGCTCTCAATTGCGCTAATTATGTCTTGTTTTGTTCTTTCCATGATGCTGGTCGTTACGGCTTCCATGGGTCCTTTGAACCCAACCCCGCGGTATTGATTGACATAATGCTGGATGCGGGTATCTAGCTGTTTACGGATATCATCGATAATAAGGTCTCTGAAATCCTCGTCCAGATGATGTTGATATTTATTCTCCAGATTCTCCATATCAGCCTGAACACCATATTGCAGGTACTGTTCAATCGCACTGGATACCTCTTGCTGAATGCCAAAACCAGGCGTGCTTTCTTGCCCCTGATTATGCTTGTTCTCTTGTCTTTGCCTTTGTCCCTGCCCTTGACCTTGCTGAAAAAAAACATTCTCGTCCGACCCCGCATCTTTGCCCACCGGGGCACCATTGACGGTGAAATCTTCGATATTGTCCAGCGAGCTTGGGCTGATGCCGATGGTTAATGTCCCATCGAGCTTTTCGACTTTGAGTTGGTCGAAATTATATTCAATTTTATCGATGTGGAATCGTTTTTGGTCCTTCAGGGTACTGAGTTCCGTTTGCAGCTTGGTCACGATTTGTTCGAGCTTATCAATACGTTGTTTTTGCATTTCAATATAGGCGGAGAGCTGCTGAGCCCATTGCTGCCATGTGATAGAGTTATGCATCTAGAATAGGCACCTCCTTCCGGTTTCTATCAGGAAATCCTGAGTGGCAAGTATGCGGTTTAATTCCTTACATCTACAGCAATAGCCGATGTCAGGTTGGCGGCGGCAAACGAACGAGGGAGAGTGGGTTTATCTCACTCGTACCAAGCGCTGGAGTGGGTTCAACGAAGCCGCCAGTATTATATAGATTGGACAACGAACGGATAGATCCAGCGGTACCAATTTGCAGAACCGAGGAGTTGGCAACTGAGTTCACTTTTAAATTCTGAATCATGATGGTCTGATGAATGATCAGGTTCATTTGAAGGAACACCTCGCTATGATTGTAATTTTATCCTAGACGATGAATCCACTGGTGGCGTTCGTTTCGATGAGGTCGGAATCGTTGGTTACAGTGGTACTGTACGCATTATAGACACGAGGGAAATCCCCGGTATTGAATGAGCCTGCCCCTGCAAAAGTTTTGGAGGAACTGGTAGGTGCAATGATGAAGGAATCGCCGAAGTGGACGACAGAACTAGAGCCCACGCTGATTATTTTGACATTCCCTACGATAGATGGCATAGTCGATCTCCCTTGCTCCAGGCTAATCTCAACTTCAGTATATGAGGGTATCCGCCTAGAGGTGCCCTGTTTTTGCGGTGGGTATCACATCAGGGTGTAGGCACATATACTGCTAGAGAAAATGAGGTGATGGGCTTGAGCGGGTTTAATCGCCATCCTTGGCTAAAGTGGGAGCAGGTTGAAAAGTTCCTTGGGCAAAAGCTGCCTTTCGGTGAAAAAGGGCAGACCTTTCTAGATAATATGACGTGGGTTGAGGGATATGTACAGGACATGCTGAAAAAAGCCATGCCGGGTATGAATGCCAACCTTTCTTCTAATGAATCCGCTGGCGCGGAAATCTTTGAGACGCATGAACACGTCATTATCAAGGTGAAGATTGCCAAAGACGAAGATCCAAGAGCGCTGCAGGTGTTTGTCAAATCCAATCAAATTAAGCTGACCGGCTTTGTCAGCGGCAAGAACCGAATCTTAAAGCTACCAACCCTAGTGCTGCCAAGAACGGCTAGAGTGAGCTACAAGCAGCGTCTGCTGCAGATCAAGGTGCGCAAGCGAGGCTTGAAGGAGAATTATCTTGAAGCGTTCATCCGTTATTAGAATCCAAAACGAAAAACCCTCAAGCCTATGGCTGAGGGTCTACTCCTGTTTCCTATAGTACGCGGTTTTCGAGTTCCGCGGCAGGTTAACGCCAATCCGATTGAACACATATTGCGTAAAGGATGAACAGTCAAATGTCCGTGTTTGGCCCTTTTTTGCGCCGAATTGATAAACAGTCGAAATCCCGACTATAATTTACCTTGCACCCTATTATCCCATGGGATCACAGGTGTTTCGCTTAATTCTGAGAAAATGATGAGAATTCAATTATAAAGTTTCTATTGACACGTTTTTGGCAGCTTAACAATAGCGGTAGTCCCTTGTCCTAAGTGGCTTTGGAGCTCAATTGTCCCTTCATGCTTCTGAACGATATGAAGGGCAATAGCCAGTCCAAGTCCAACTCCTCCTTGCTTGCGATTTCTTGCTTTATCGGTCCGATAGAAGCGGTCAAAGAGGTGTGGTAAGTCGCTTTCCGCTACCCCAATACCTTGATCAATGACCTTAATTGTGACCCATTTGTTCTCCGATATGCCGACGTTCAACACGACCCTTTCTTGGCTGTATTTGAGTGCGTTATCCAGCAGAATAATGAGAAGCTGTCTGATCTTATAAGGATCTCCGGGCATATTAAGCTCATTCATATCAGAATTTATCTGCACATCAATCTCTCTGCCAGAAGTGACTCGAAGCGAGGCCGCGGTTTGCTTTACGATAGGAAGAAAATCGAAGGAGATTCCTTGTTCACAGTTTTCCCGTACTGTATCGGTGAGGGACAGCAGGTTTTGCGTAAGCATCTTCAGCTGCGCAGATTCGGAGATGATGGCTTCGAGCGCTTCTTCACGCAATTTATCATCACGGAAAGCCCATCTGCTCAGTAAGCTGGCATAGCTCTCAATGATGGTGAGCGGTGTACGCAGCTCGTGTGAGGCATCCGCAAGAAATTGCTCCTGCTTTTGAAACATCTCCTGCAGTCTATCAATCATCCTATTAAATGTATTTCCAAACATTGTCAATTCATCATTACTCAACTTGGCAGGCATGTCGATATGACGGAATGAGCCGCTTTCCTCAATGTTTTGCATCGTGGTTATGAATTTCTGAATCGGACGGAAGAGTATATTCGTGTAAAAATAACCCCCAACAAGAGTCAAAATCAGCGCACCCGTGGAAGTTAATAAAAGAATAGATATGAGCATATGCGAGTATTCGCCCAACATTCGTAGGCTTCGTCCAATTTCTAGAGTAGCGATCTGATGACCTTCTACGAATACAGGCATTCTCACAAAGACAAATATACCGTCCGATGCGGTTTCTAAAGCAACCGATTCTTTGTTGACATAACTGGGAGGATAGCGAAGCAGCTGCAAGTCGGAATAGATTTGGTAAATGACTTTCGAATCCGGAGCAATATACCTCAGCATTTCTTGCGGGATGAGGAGCTCCTCTAACTGCGAGTTGTTCTGCCAATACTCTGGATGACTAGGCAAATCCTTCAGCAGCAGAACTCGGGCCTTTTCTTTCAACAGCTCCACTTCGCCTTTGGTTGTAACTCGGATGAACATGTAGTAGACAAACGTAAAGCTAATAAAGAGAATCAACATAAGTCCTGCGGTAACCCATAGCGTGATTTTCAGCTTAAGACTCATAAGGGTTTCTGATCATCTTTGGGGACAGCTTCACCCGTTTTATCTTCTATGTCTTTGTCCGTAGAGGAGGACCCACTCCTCAACAAATAGCCGACGCCGCGTATGGTCTGAATGAGCTTGGAGGAGAAGGGCTTGTCTACCTTTTGCCGCAAATAACGAATATAGACATCAACGACGTTCGTATCTCCTACGAAATCATATCCCCAAACCTCTGAGATGATTTGCTCCCGCGACATCACCTCGTCTTGATGCTGAATAAGGAAGCGCAGCAAATCAAACTCCGTTGGCGTTAGCTCGATGGGTACCCCTTCGCGGGCAACCGCTCTACTCTTCAAATCCATGGTCAAATCGTCAACTTTAAACAAATGAGGCTGCTCTGACGTCTGGTCCTGCAAGCTTCTCTGACGGAGTAAGCTGCGAATGCGAGCGAGCAGCTCAATAGTTGCAAAAGGCTTCGTCACATAGTCGTTAGCGCCCTGGTCGAGTCCGCTGACCCGGTCTGAGACAGCATCGCGTGCGGTCAGCAGGATAATGGGAAGGGTGGCATTTACCTGCCGTATGCGGCGAAGCACCTCTAGACCGCTTAACTCCGGCAGCATGACGTCCAGCAGGACTAGCTCCCAGTCGGACTCATTCAAGGCAGCATTCAGTCCTGAACGTCCGTCTGATCTCGTATGTACCTCATAGCCCTCATGCTCCAGCTCTAGCTGAAGCACGCGGGCGATGCGTTCTTCGTCCTCAATTAGCAAAATGCGGCTCATGGCGGATAGATTTCACTCCTAGCGGCCCGCTAATGTAAGCGGTGTTCGATTCGTTCTCTTAGTGTCTCTATTCGACACATTTACATACATGTGTGATCAGGACCTTCGCGTAGGATTCTTCCGGCTTCATAGATGAAGGCAAGTATAAAGCAGAAATATCCTTACTTTCCTGAAATATCCGAAAGCCCAGTCTTTCATGGAAATGTTTTGTTAGCGTTCATTTGCCTAGTCCGCGTTCATCCTTTATGACATAAACTAGCACCAAGAAGACTAACAAAGGAGTAGGACAGATGAGTATATCTCCGAATAAGAAGGTGCGCATCAAAAACATACAGAAAGTGGCGATTATATTACAAGATCAAGATGCTACCGGAAGAGTCTACGTTGAGATTCAAGGGGAGCTGAAGTCGCGGGAGGTTATGGTCGAAGCGCTCAAACGCTTAGAAGATGGATTGATTTACGCGGACGAAGATTGTACAGAGCTTATCGAGAGTGAGTATATTGAAGTGTTCCGTAGAAAGAACTCTTCTCGCCGAGAAGAGGAGGATTTCATCTTCCTCATTGAGCGGGCGTGCGCAGAGGATTACGTTGTATCAGCCAAAATTATTAAATAAAGCATATGAAAAACCCCTTGTCGATAGATCAGAAGGCCAAAGCCTCGAGATCTATCAATAAGGGGTCTTTTTAAGGTGAAAATATTAGCCTTTATTTATTACAGGCGCAGTCTCTACCGATGTCAATCGGTCATAGAAGTCAACAAAATTATTTCTTTCCTGAGAGCTTAGTTGAGCCATAGCTGTACGTGGATGCTCATCCAGTGCACCTACGATCATGTAAGGAATGAGGTAGCCCCAATCCCATTTCTGACGCATGGTAATCATGTGTTTTTCAATGATTTCGAGCACCGGGCGAATGTCGTAGCGTGCTCCTTTTAAATAGCTAAGAAGCAGTTCCGTTGTGCAGTTCCCTGCTGCGCGGCCCATTCCATATACGGAAGAATCCAGGAAAGTCACGCCTTTGGAAGCACCGGCAATCGTGTTAGCGAAAGCGAGCTGCAGGTTGTTATGCATATGTAATCCGAGTTCTTTCTCAGGTAACAGGCGTTGAAACTTCGCTACGAGATAGTCAATATCCTTATGATCCATGCTGCCGTAGGAGTCAACGATGTAGACTACGTCAACCGGGCTTTTGTTAATTTCTTCGAAAGCTTCGACGAGCTCATTTTCCATCACGTGGGAAAGCGCCATAATGTTGAGTGACGTTTCGTAGCCCATGTCATTGAATTTTTGAACAAGCTCGAGGCCTTTATCAACATCTTTGATGTAACAAGCGACGCGAATAAGGTCAAGTAAGCTGTCTTCACGAGGCAAAATGTCCTTCTCATCTACACGGCCGATATCTACGAGTGCAGATAGCTTCGTACCGGTCTTTTGGGTAATAACATCACGAAGGAACGCTTCATTCAAAAATCTCCACGGACCGGAAGCTCCGCCTTTTAACAGCTTTTCTGAGTTTTTGTAACCAATTTCCATATATTCTACACCGGCTTCGCTTAAGCCGTGATACATGTCTTGGACAAACTCCACGCTAAAATCCCAATCGTTCACCAAACCGCCGTCACGAATTGTACAATCCAATATCTTGTGTTGATGATGCTTTACCATGCTCGTATTGCCCCTTTCGACTGCTCATATCGCTTGAGATTTTGCTATATTATCACTTATGAAGAGGTTGCTTGTCAATGCAACAGTCTACGCTTGGGGCAACTTTAGCAGGTAACATATGGTAATATGATAGATGAAAGTACTAGATTACTTGAAGGGGCCTAAGCGAATGAATCGTAACGAGTGGTCATTAGCAAGAGAGGTTGCTGTGAAAGCGGCAATGAAAGCAGGAGAACTAGCCAGAGTGCGTTTCGGCGGTAAGCTGACTATTGAGCACAAGGACGATCGCGGCGATTTGGTTACCGAAGTGGATGTTCAGGCGGATCGTTTAATCGTGGATGACATCATGGAGGTGTTTCCGAGCCATCGTATATATAGTGAAGAAGCGGGTGCAGGAGGGTCAGCCAGCGATTGGGTATGGCATGTCGATCCGCTGGATGGAACGAATAATTTCGCCTTGGGTATACCGCTTTATGGGGTTTCCATCTCTTTGAGCTATCAAGGGCAAATTGTACTGGGGGTAATCCATGATTCGGCTATGGGGCTTGATTATGTTGCTGTTAAGGACGAAGGCGCTTGGCAGGAGGACGTTAAGCTTGAGGCGAAGCCGAGAGGTGCATTAGCCAAATCCACCATATCATGGATCCAAGGTCATGCAGTTGGCAAGGATGATCAGAAAGCGTTAGGGCTGAGACATCATCTCGAGCATTCGGTTAAAAGAGTGCTGCGCATGTGGGCGCCGTCCTTGACCTGGGCGATGCTCGCCAGAGGCGACCTGCATGGTGTTGTGCTGTACAACTCCGAAGGCGAGGATTTGTATGCGGGCTTGCTGCTAGCGCATGAGGCAGGTGTTAAGGTAACGGATTTCGCAGGTAATCCGGTTGCGCTGCTTGGAGGCTCAGGAGCAAAGAGGGCGATTTACTTGGTGGCTGCTGTGCCGGAATATCATGAGGAGCTGCTCAAATTCGTGCAGGAGGCTATCAAAGTAGAATAGTGCAGGGATATTTTGCAGAAGATAATGGCAGACTTTTCATTTGGAGGAAGAAAGGATGCTATGAGAATGAAGAACTTTGTTCCTATCTTTTTTGAATTTGACAAGGAGAGGGATGCGCTCCTTGCGCTTGATACGCTGGAAGAGCTTGGATACAAGCCGGAATTATTGGGTGAAGAGCGGGCGACGCTGCACATCCATCTCGATGACCAGGAGATTACGTCTGCGCTCGAAATCGCGCAATCGCACGGCGGGCGCTTAGTCGAGCGGGAGTATGCACAGCCGGAGCCGGCGACGTTCGCCATGGCGTACGATTTGGAGGGATCCATCCGCATTCCGGCTCACACCGTGAATGAGGATTGGTCCGACAGCTACGCTCAAGCCCAAGCATCGCAGGATACCGACACGGTGCCGAGCGAGGAAGAGGCGGTCTTCGACCCATCCTCTGACGACTACGACCATTTCAGCGCCGGCATCCGGATATGAAATGGGGTTGGTTGGAGCGCGCGGTCGGTGCTGGGCCGTGAAGGTTGAGAGTTGGCGCTGAAAAGAAGCTTACTGCAGCTCTTTGGACTAATACCAGCCCAACGCACGATGTAGGATTTCTTTCGCGATTTCCCCATAAAAGCCCAATTAACGACATGGCGACTGGGAAAGTTGTACCGGTTCTGATCTTCGCGATTTTTGTTGCCGTAGCGATTGTACATGTTGGCTCCAAAAAACCGGAAAGTGTAGCAGAGTTAAAGCGTTTATTACATCAGCTACAGCTGTCATTCACCAAGTAGTTAAGTATGTTATTCGCCTGACACCTTATGGGGTGTACGCGCTAATCGCGGCTATGGCAGCTAAATATGGTTTGGATACACTTGCTCCTCTGGCTAAAATCATCTTAACTTCCTATGTCGCGTTGATCATTCACTTCGTGTTGATCTTTGGTGGTTAGGTTCTTTTCGTGGCCAAAGTAAACCCAATCAAATTCTTCAAAAAGGCTTATCCCACAATTGCTGTCGCATTCACAACACGAAGCAGCTATGCAACGCTGCCTGTGAATTTGGAAGTGATCACGAAGCGTCTTCGTGTATCACCTCGGATTGCCAGTTTTGTGGCACCACTTGGCGCAACGATGAATTTTAATGGCTGCGGCGGGGTTTGGCCGGCGGTTGTGGCGATTTTCGTAGTTCCAGGTCCTGCTGCGATTTCGACGACAGTTGTGCTTACGGCTTTAGGCTTGCCTTTGGAAGGTATGGGTCTTGTTCTAGGCGTTGAGGCTCTGATCGACATGGGCCGTACAGCAGTTAATGCTACAGGAACAACAGTTACGGCATTGCTCGTGGCAGAATCCGAGGGTGAACTCGATCGCGAAGCGTTTAATCGTGACGAGGAAGATGACCTCGAATTGGCTACAGCGTAAGTCTTTGGTAAAAAGGAAGAAGGACCTGCATCTTTGATCTTTGATGCGGGTCCTTCTTTTTTATGCCTGCTGAGCAGCGCTTTTGCCAGCCATATAGCCAGTAGAAAATGCCGCTGTGATGTTATAGCCACCTGTATAGCCATGAATATCGAGGACCTCGCCGCAGAAATAAAGCCCGTTCACAAGCTTCGATTGCATCGTGCTCGGATCGATTTCTTTAAGCTGAACACCGCCGCCTGTGACGAAAGCTTCCTCGATTGAGAGCGTTCCTTTGATGAGCACGGGGAAGGCTTTCATCAGCTTGCACAGCTCGAGCCATTTCTGCTTTGGAATGTTGTCGTACGTAAGCTGCTCGTCTAGGCCTGATTTTTCCAGCATAATCGGGATTAGACGATCGGACAAGAGAGTTTTGAGCACGTTTTTGATCGCTTTCTTGGCGTCAGCTTTAGCGAGAGCCATGCTTTGGTTGTACACGTCGTCCGTGCTTTGATCAGGGAAGAGATCTACAGTCAGGAGTACTTCCTTGCGCTCTGACTTAGCGAGCTCTTTCACGACGAATTGACTGCAGCGCAAGGCAATCGGACCAGACAAGCCGAAATGGGTAAATAACATATCGCCTCTATGGGAAATGATCGCTTTCCCTTTGCCATTCCAGACGGAGAGTGTTACGTCCCGCAAAGAAAGTCCTTGCAGCTCACGGCTGCGGATAAAAGCTTCTTTCGAGGTTAACGGAACCTCGGTCGGAAAGAGCTGTGTGATGGTGTGCCCACCAGCTTCGGCCCAAGCATAACCGTCTCCTGTCGAGCCGGTATGAGGTACAGAGCATCCGCCGGAGGCAATGATGACAGCTTTGCTGTTCACCGTTTCGCCGGACTGCAGTTGAACGCCTTGGACGCCGCCGCCCTGGTACAACACCTTTTTGACCGGACTATTCGTCCGAATCTCAACGCCTTGCCTGCGAACTTGTCCTATCAACGCGTCTACGACGGTTTTGGCCTTGTCGCTGATGGGAAACATCCGACCGTTGTCTTCTTCCTTCAGGCGGATGCCGAGATTTTCAAAGAAATCAATAATGTCCTTGTTGCTGAAATGGGTGAAAGCACTATATAGGAAGCGCCCGTTGCCAGGGATATGCTTGATAAGTTCATCCATGTCCTTGTTATTCGTTACATTGCATCTGCCGCCGCCTGAAATACCAAGCTTTCGACCCAATTTATCCCCTTTATCCAAGAGAAGTACTTTGGCTCCATGCTTGCTAGCAGCAATACTCGCCATTAATCCTGCAGATCCTCCACCTATTACGGTTACATCATAAATCATAAAATACCCCTAGTTCATTTTTGAAAATTGTATCACTAATTGAGTCTAAACCCAAATAGCTGTTAGCAAATGAATGAATAAAATAAAGACATACACAACCTGTTGATAACATGTTGATAAAACACAATAATTTGTGGGTAAATAGTAGAGGTGTTGTGGATAATGTTGGCGTGAATGTGGATAAAGTGTTGAATCTGCAAGGGCGGCAGGGACACAAGAGTCGGGTCCGCTCAGGGTTCGGCATATTCGTTTGGATTACGAACATTCAGCAACCTTTCAGCAACCGCTCAGACTGCTTTTAGGGAGGATATGGGATACTGATTGCAGAAAACGTGTACAATGAACTTCGGGGGGACGAAAAACATGCGCCAATTAAAAGGTATCAAAATTCTGCTCGTTGATGACGAGCCTCATATTCTAGAATTTCTGGAGCTAGGTTTGACGAATGAAGGGTTTGAGGTCATGACGGCTCAAGATGGGATTAGTGCGATCACAGCTTGCAATAAGTTCCAACCGCATATCGCCATTCTTGATGTGATGATGCCGGGTATGGACGGGTTCGAAGTATGTCGGATGATTAAGAAGACAGAAAATGTTGCTGTCATCATGTTGACGGCCAAGGATGAAATCGATGATCGGGTGAAGGGCCTTACCCTAGGGGCTGACGATTATGTGATCAAGCCGTTCAGCTTTGAAGAGCTGCTAGCCCGCATCTACGCTCGGATTCGTAACCATTTCCCGAACTTGTTCGGTGAAGTGATCATCGGACCGCTTCGCATAGATGATAGGCGTAAGGAAATTAGCTTGTATGACAAGGTTCTGGAGCTATCTCCTACGGAATATGAGCTGCTAAAATTTATGTCCATTAACCATGGACTTGTGCTGAGCAAATCGATGATTCTCGATAAAGTATGGGGTTATGATTTCGGTGGTGAAGAGAACATCGTCGAAGTGTACATACGATCTTTGCGCGATAAGCTAGGCGATAAAGAACATAAGCTGATCCGTACGATTCGCGGAGCAGGTTATCGGATGGATGTAACATGAAAAGGCGGGGCCGGTTTGCCGAGCATTTTGTTACCGGTTCGCTGAAATTCCAGTTACTATCGCGGTCTTTGTTGGTGATGTCTGCGTTACTGCTGCTAATTGGTGTATTTCAATATATTTTCATGCAGCAATTTCTCTATAAGAACAAGGCGGAAACCATTCACAACCAGCTTGCGACGTTACCTCCCAATATGTGGCAGCGAACTGGGGGATCTCCGGATCGAGGGCTGAATCCTATTGTCCCAAAACGAGAAACAAGTGGGGATAACCGTTCGGACAATACGGGAGGAGAGTTTCCACGAATTTTCGCTCCCGAATTATCCATTGCTTTGATCGATAGCGAGGGTAATTACAAGCTGTTGTCTTCAGAAAATGGACCGCCACCTTTTCAGCTTACGATGGAGGAATATCAGGAATTATTGAAATCGAAAGTGAAGCCCGACTACCGAATCGTGAAGGATAAAGATGGCAATAACCAGTTGATTGTCTTTCATCAAATTCGAGGGAGATCCCAAGGCGTTCAAGGACTTATTCAAGCGAGTACGAGCACAGGACCGATTGAAGATTTGCTGCTCCGTCAGTTGTTCACCTTTCTACTATTATCCATGACAGCACTGATTATAGGGCTGCTAGGATTTCTGCCTGTGTTGAGGCGGACGTTGGTGCCGCTTTCTAATATGGTGGATACGGTAAAACAAATCGATTCAGGTAATCTGGGCGAGAGGTTTCCTGCGCATCAGGGGCAGGTGGAGATTGACCGACTATCAACATCTTTCAATAGTATGTTGGAGAGACTGGAGTTTTCTTTTGAGGCGGAAAAAGAAGCAAAGGAACAAATGCGCCGCTTCGCTGCGGATGCCTCGCACGAGCTTCGTACACCGCTGACCTCGATTCATGGCTTTCTGGAAGTTCTTCTTCGCGGAGCGTATCAGCAACCGGAGCAATTGCTGAAAGCGCTGAAGAGTATGCACGGCGAATCCGTGCGTATTAATAAGCTAGTTGAAGACCTACTGCTGCTTGCCCGATTGGATCGTACACCTTCTTTTCAAAAGTCGGAAGGGCTGCTGGATGAGATGCTGCATGAGATGGAGCCTCAGCTTCGTCTACTGGCAGGAGACAGAACAGTTACGTTTAAGTTGGAGCCGCAAACCCGCTGTCTGTATGATCCCGATAAAATTAAGCAGGTTGTTCTCAATTTGTTTCACAACGCCGTTCAGCACACGCATCCGGTTACTGGTCAGCTAGGACTTTCGTTAACAAGAACGGATCAGGGTGTTGAAGTCGCGGTTCTAGATAATGGGCCTGGTATTGCACCTGAGCATCTCCCTCATTTGTTTGACAGGTTCTACAGAATCGATTCCTCTCGTGCGAGGCGAAGTGGCGGTGCCGGATTGGGATTATCCATCACTCGTTCCATTGTGGAGCTGCATGGAGGGACGATAGAGGTTCATAGTGCGGTGGGAGAAGGCAGCATTTTTAAGGTGCTGCTGCCATCGAGTAAATAAGATGAGTCTTATCTCGGCGTAAAGTCGGGGTAAGGCTTTTTTTCTGTTGATAAGAAAGTATGGAGTCCGACCCCCCAAAAATTGCGGAGAAGCTACGTCATACAAAACAGCTGGAGTTCGTTTTTGCATAATTAATGAGTGTTTAACGAGAGTGGGCTCGATGTGGGCATTTTAAGTGGGCAAAGTAGGACTGCAGCCGCTAACTTCCTGCACCGCACCAATATAAATGTGTGAAAACGGCCTACAGCAGCAATCTGCACAATAAGTGCGGTTTGCGAGTCGGATCGCCCGAAGGGTCGATTCCCTCTTTCAGCAAACCTTCAGAAACCTCTCAACGAACATTCAGTTTAAATTAAGATGAGATTCAGGTTAGGCGCCTATACTTGGTTTTGTAAGGAACAAACAAATAAAAAGAAAAAGGTGGAAACAAATTATGAAAAACATCGGTAGAAAAATTCTCACAGGTTCATTGGTAGCTTCTTTTGTACTCGGAGTTGGTTTCGTTGGAGCGTTACATAATCAAGCATTTGCTGATACGGTGACGGGCACCTCAACGAGCACTTCGACTCAACAAGCAGGATCGGGATTCAAAGGTCATGGAGATTTCGGAGATCGCGGTGGCTTCAAGGGTGCAAACTTGGTAAAAGAAACAGCGACAATCCTCGGCGTTGACGAAAGCGCAGTGCAAGATGCATTGAAAGCTGACAAAACATTGGCTGCATTTGCAGAGGAAAAAGGAATGACAAAAGCTGACTTTTTGCAAAAACTAGTCGATGCAGAGACGGCTGCTATTACAGCTGATGTAACAGCAGGCAAAATGACACAAGTGCAAGCAGATAAGGTCATTAAAGGTCTATATGATCAATTGACGAAGCGTATTGAAGGTAAAGGGTTCAAAGGCGGCTTCCTGGGTGGCGATCGCGCTGGCAAGGGCAGAGGTCACGGAAGCAATCTTGTAGAGCAAACAGCAACAATCCTTAGCGTGGATCAAAGTGTCGTGAAGGATGCTTTGAAGGCAGGCAAAACATTAGCAGCTCTTGCAGTGGAGAAAGGATTAACGGAAGCGGACTATGTAGCTAAGCTAGTTGCAGCAGAAACCACTTCCATCAACGCTGAAGTTACAGCAGGCAAACTTACGCAAACACAAGCAGACAAAATGGTGACTGGCTTATCCGACCGATTGACGAAACAAGTGGAAAGCACGCGTCCTGAGGGCGGCTCGGAAGGAAGAGAAGACCGTCATGGCGGCCCTGGTGGTCATTTCGGGAACCCTGAGGTGTTGACACAAATTCTGGGCATCACGCAAGACGAGCTTAAAACGGAATTAAAAGCGGGTAAATCGATTGTTGATATTGCAACAGCGAAAGGTATCAGTGAAGATGATCTTGTTAGCAAAATCAAAGACGGAATGACGGATTCCATTAAGAAGCAAGTTGAGCAAAAAGGCTTTGACCATAAACGCCCTGAAGGTAGGTCATCTGCGACTACAGCAGCGCCAGCCCCGGCTGCAGCGAACTAATAGCGGAAGTTAATAGCGGAAGGCTGCTCGCTGATGCGAGCAGCTTTTTTGCGTTGTGCAGGAAACCCTCAGCGTGGCTAAGCGAGAAGAAGAGCGTGAATGTGCTGCCTGGGCAGGACCAGAGTCTTGTCGGGCAGTCTTTTTGGGTAGGGCGGCTGCGGAGAAGGCGGATGCCTATTTGACGTCGTAACCTTTGGCGATAGAGGGCTCAATCCATCGCTTTTTGATGTGTTCGCGGCGCATGATCACCACGCGGTCCTTGTAGACGTCCACGACAAGACTTTGGCTGATGTCCTGCGTCTCGGGCACATTCTGGGCGTTCCATACCTGCCGGATGGAAGCGCTGGAAGCGGCAAGAAACTTCAGCTGCCTCACTTGTCTGGTCGTTTCTAAATTCCAGTGAGTATGGCCGCTGAAGAAGATTACGTTCGGGTGCGCATCGAGCAGCGCCCGCAGCTCCTGGTGCTGAACGACGCCCAGCTCCATATCCGTGCCATCCAGCGTCTGCGGCAGCGGCTGGTGGAGGAACACGAACACGGGCTTGCCGGCATCCGCCGAGCCCGAGGCCGCAAGCCGGTCGCGCAGCCAGGCAAGCTGCTCGGCCGAGAGGAACGCATCCTCGCCTATGGATGCGTTCACGTCCCTATACGCTTCCCCGCTAAGGAACAGGAAGCGATAGCCCTCCACGACAAGCTCGTGGTACGGCTTGTCATACCCCCACATGCGGTCGAATAACGCGACCGCTTGCTTGCTCGACCATGATGGATTCATCTTCGATGTATCCATCCCACCTTCCGGCGTGCGCCACACGCCGTAGTAATCGTGGTTGCCCATGGTCGCATGCACAGGGGCATGGGGCTGGCGGCTGAGCAGCCCCAGCAAGCTGCGATAGTCGCCCTCACTTCCATCCGTGAGGTCGCCGTTCAAGACGAGCAGCTTGCTGTCCGGGCGCAGCGCGTGATGATCGGCCAGCGCATTGCGCAGCCGCAGCTGAGCTTCGTGGTCTGATGAAGTGATGTGAGCATCGCTTAGCACAGAGAACGAAAACAGAGGAGCTGCCGGTGGCGGCTCAACCTCACTATCCTTTGCACTTGCTTCTGCACTGTACTTCGCGCTGTTAGCTGCATTGTCCTCTTCGCTGTACCCCGCATAAGTGGGAGCTAGGAGGAGCAGCAAGCTAACGAAAGCTAGACGCATTTTAAATGAAAACATATTGGTTTTACCTTTCCTTGAATGTGATGTTTTTAGTAGGTCCTGAAGGACAATAAGGCGTTTATCCTAGTGGTATTCCCAGTTGGGAGGAAATTTATCAGTAGCCGGAAAGCCCAAAATGCTCTTTTCCTCTATTTTCATTTACACTTTTGCAGCAGGTACGATCACCATCAAAGATACGTATGTCTGTTTTTAAGCAGCAACAAATGGATGGGGCGTTCGACTGCACCATTTCAAATTAGCATCGCACTTTCGGCTGCGGGGTGGTATCTTGGAGTGGCTTGTCCATCATTATATGAAGCTATTCTGGTGGATGGTACTTTTGGTTGTCGTCTACTTGACAGCAACGTATGGATTGCTGCGCAGGGCGGCTGTTTAGTCTTTCGATATTCTAAAGCCCGGGCGCCAAACCTTCCCGGGCTACTACAGTTCGCAAACAGGAAATAATAATTACACAACATTATTCTCAGTGGTATCAATGAGATCTGGATCGATGGTATTCGTGTTGCCGATTATATTCTGAAGACTTCCGAAGCTATCCCCGGGGGAGAACGAGTTGGCTCCCGCATAGAATTGGCATTGCTTGAAAGTGTAATAATGGCGGTATCTCCGATCTGGACATTCGAACCCGTATTCACACTATTGATTTTATACCTCCGTAAACCACTGAAGGCATTCGTCCGACACCCCTTCCCGATCATTAGCTATTTTATGTATCAGCAGCTAACTGACACTTTATTGATTTTTTGTATAAAAGACTGCCATATGGCAGTCTTTTTGCTATACGCTGCCGTTTGTCGTATTAACACTAGAGCTTCCCACAGGTCTGAGTTGCGCCCCGACTAAGGTCTAGGAACAAATACCGTCGCTAGTCCGTTTTGGAAAGCTTCATTATTACCTAGAATAAAGTCATGAACAAGTGAACAGCAAACAACGAAAGGCGGTGACGAAACGATGAAAAGAAATACGGGCTTAGCCGCTCTGTTAATCGCATTCGGTGCACTGATTCTGTTAAATAAGCTAGGCATTCACATGGGACCCTTTATGGGCTCGGTGATGGGCTACTTGATTCCGATTGGAATGGTTGGTCTAGGTTATGTAGGAATTCAGAACGGCAGCAAATTCGGTTGGATTATTGCAGGGATAGGCGGTATCATCCTGATTGGTAAATTAGCAGGTTGGATCATCATTCTGTTAGCGATCGGACTGATTGGTTACGGTGTTTCGATGTTGACAAGAAGAACCGTTTAGATAGGGAACGAATACAGAGAGTGAAAAAGGTGGTATGAGAGATGAGCCTATTTAGGCGTATGAGAGACATTACCGTGGCAACACTGAATGAACATTTGGAACGATCCGAAGATCCGGTTCGCTTAATTGACCAGTACTTAGCAGCGCAGCGTGAGCAGCTTCAGCAATCGGAGAGGTTATACCAGCAATGCGTAAGCCATGCAGCGTCGCTCCGGCAGCAATATCTAACGGCGCTGGAAACCAAAGAGAAGCGCGAGCACCAAGCGCTCCTGGCTTTGAAAGCTGGCGAAGAACATATGGCAAGGATCGTGCTTCAAGAGAAGCTGCAAGCCGAAGAGAAGAGCGAGCAATATCATGAATTGTATGAGCAAGCTAAGCAATCTATCCTTGATCTGGATGAGGAGCTGCAGCAGCTGAAAGCCGATTACAAAGAAGTGGCAGACAAACGCAGTTACTACTTAGCCCGAATGGAATCCGCCCGCTTGCAGCAAAGATTGCATGCTCGCAGCAGTGTGACACAGGATGCGGCACCACGGATGTTCGGCCGCTTGGAAGAGCGCGTATCCGATATGGAGCTGCATGCAAGAACGCTCCGAGATGTAAGACGTATGGGGCGAGAAAGCTATTATAGCGGAGGCAACCCGGCTGTAGATGCTGAAATGGAAGCTCTAAGACATAGACTGAAGCAGGAGGGAACAATCCATAATGAGCAAACTATACCGCTCACGAAGAGATAAGAAAGTTACCGGTTTATGCGGCGGACTCGCCGAGACCATGAATGTAGATGCAACGCTGTTACGTTTGTTAGTTGTAATCACCACATTTTTTACCGGAGGAACGGTTATTTTCATCTATTTCATAGCTGCGATTGTCATTCCAAAGGAACCTGGTTACGATCAACCTCCATTTGATCCTTATGCCGGCTCATATGGCCGCCAAGGCTATAATGGCGGAGGTTGGAACGCTCACAAGCCGTACCCTAACCATGTGCCTGAGCAACATACGGGCTATAATGCTTCGTATGATGCAGGCAAAACAAACAACATCGATGAGATGATGAAAGACATTGAAAAGAAAGCTCTGCAAAGAGAAGTGGAAGAACTAAGAGCCAAAGTCGCTCGTTTTGAAAAACCAATTGATATTAACAAAGGGGACGTGTAAACCATGGGAGTATTTACAAGAATGAAAGATATGACAAAAGCATCCATTCACGAGGTATTAGATAAAATCGAGGATCCGATCGTGATGTTGAATCAATATCTCCGCGATATGGAGCAAGAAATTGCGCAGGCCGAAGTTACCGTTGCTAGACAAATTGCGAGTGAGCGCAAGCTGAAACAACGTCTTGAAGAATCCGTACGCCTTGTGGCTGACCGTGAAGGCAAAGCTTCCACAGCGATCAAAAACGGCCAAGAAGCTATCGCTCGCCAAGCTGTTGAAGAAAAGTTGTACCACGAAGATAAAATTGTGGAATACACGGATTTACACACTGCTGCCAAAGCACATGCTGATGAATTAACTGGGCAGCTGCACGAAATGAAAGATGAATTCTATAAAATGCGCAACAAACGCAATGAACTTGTGTCCCGCGCTCAGCTGGCAAAAGCCAAAAAGCAGATGGCTCAAGTATCCTACAACGGCGTTATTGAAAGCGGCAGCGCATCCCGCGGCTTCCAACGTATGGAAGAGAAAATCATTCAACTGGAAGTTGAGGCGGAAATCGCTCGCAAACCTTACGTGCCAGCAGGTACAGTGGGCAGCTACACACCGGTTGATGTTGCGAAGCAAGCCAAAGTTGATGAGCAGTTGAATCTGCTTAAAGAGAAGTTAAACGGTAAAGAATCTGAGTAATGTATGAGTTATAACGAAAGCTCCTCCTTGTGAGGGGCTTTTTCGCGTTATTTAGACGCAGCAAGCGCCATTTCTACAAATTTCCCGGGAAATATTGGGTTTAATGTCGAAAGCAAAGGAAGCCATAATAAGAACGGAGCGATGGACAAGTGGGTTCGTAATCCAAGTAAGGTGGTTTTGATCAAGTAAGGGGGAACTTGGTATGGGTAAAATGATTCGAAAAACAGGCGTCCATGTAACTTTGGTATGGATCGGCTTTAGCTTAATGGGATGTGCGACTACAAAGGTAGATACCGAGCAATTGCTTAAACCGTTAACTATTGAAACAGTTCCACTTCCAGCAGCTAACACAACATCCTCAGCGACCAACTCCGAGGATATGATTGTGGAAACCCAACACTTCTACACCGGACCTCCACATATCCGTTCTTCGGGTAAAATTGCGTACCTCACTTTCGATGACGGCCCATCTGAGAGCACGAGGAAGATTCTTCGTATTTTAAAAAACTTCGGAGTTACCGCCACTTTTTTTGTTGTAGGCTCGGACACCAGTGAGGGAAGAACGCTTTATAAGGAAATCCTGGCAGAAGGCCACGCACTTGGGAATCATACATACTCGCATGATTATAATCGTATTTACAAATCACCTGAAGCTTTTATGAAGGATGTGCGAAAGCTGGATCAGCTTTTGGAGGAGACGATTGGTTATCGTCCCGATATTTTGCGATTTCCGGGCGGGTCGAATAATCATTTGAGCTGGAAACCTGGGGGCAGAGGCATTATGAGTAAAGTGGCAAGCGTAGTGAAAGAGGAGGGTTACCAGTATTTTGACTGGAACGTAAGCTCAACAGATGCCGCTGCTCCTGTGCAGGACAAGGCGATGATTATCGACTCCGTTCTAAGCGCAAGCCGCGGCAAGAAGAGTATTATCGTACTCATGCACGATAACACCTACAAGACGACAACCATAGAAGCGCTGCCCATCGTGATCAAAAAGCTGCAAGCAGCCGGCTTCCGCTTTGAGAAATTGAAAAAATCCTCTTTCACGTTTCAATTTTTGGAGCCATAACGGTTGCGAGACCCTCTCAGATTGATTACGATGAAGGTAATTGAAAAGAGAGAGGCTGGCGTAATCTATGCCTGACGTGTTACAGATTGGACCGCTCCAACTGCAAGGGAGATTACTGGCACTGCTGCTGGCTTGTGCTTTGGGTATATGGTTAATGCGGAGATCAACACAGCGATTGCCTTACGATACTCAAATCGAGAAAGCGAAGCTAATTGACGAACTTATTTTTAACGGGGTTATTATCGTTCTGTTAACCTGGAGGCTAGGGATCATTGTAACGCAGCCATCCTTAGTGTGGACAAATCCGCTGAAACTGCTTATGGTATCTGGCTCTGCCACGGAGATTGCGCTAGGTCTGCTGCTTGCTTGCGGTTACATGTATTATCAAATTCGTAAACATCGCATTTCACTGTTCATTGTTCTGGATGTTTTGGCGATTGGACTTAGCGCCTCTGCCTTCTTATTTTGTGCTCTGATTCCGGCATACGGATTGCCTACAAACTTATCTTGGGGCATCAGTGTCGAAGGAACGATATCTCGATTTCATCCTTATCACGCTTATGTTTCACTGCTTCTTGTTCCATTGCTTATCTGGCAGCAAATTACTGAGACTCGTAAGTTAACGATTGGACAAGGTATTTTGTTTAAAAATTCGCTGTTTTACGGCGGCGCTTCAGGGATGCTGGCCAGCTTTTTTGCTGCTTCGAAATCGACACCGCTTTATCTCAGTTTTCCACAGTTATTATTTCTTTTCATGCTTGTGTTTGGAATGCTCCTGGGGGCTTTGACACATAATACTAGCAGAAAGGAGCTGAGTATTATGAGTCAAAACGATTCCAAAATGCAAGTCCAGCAAGAACAGCAGAACAAAGAACGTGAAAAGGCCGCAGCACCAAAAGGAAAAGAGGGCTTTGTTGATAAGAAACTGGATGGCCCCAACAGACCTTCGACATGAGCCAGGACAAGAATAAAAAGACCAAATCAGCTAAGGACCAAAGCGATCTCGATCCATTCGAAATTAACTTTCTGCCGCAATTCGAGCAGGGGCGCGGCCCGCGAGATCCTTTTGTGAACGAACACGGCGTCGTTATAGGCGATCATGATTATGAATCCGACAATTCCCCGCTTGAGCAATGGACGGCAGAGACCGATCCTGAGGTCATGGCTGGAGATGAATGGGTTCATCCTTATAAGGATATTGGGTTCCAAAGCGCAGAGAATCGGGATTATTTTGAAAAAGGCATCGTACCGCAAAGCGGTATCTTCATGCATCCGGATAAAAATGTTTCCTACGACCCGTACAAAGAAAAGATCAATCAAAAAGAAGATGAGGCGGAAGCATAGCTTTCGCTTTATTTCTATTTGAACAAGCAGATACATTGTACTTTGCTTTCGATGCTAACGGATGTATAATAGAACTAATACCAATTACGTTTTATTATTAACTATTAAATCCTAAGGGGTGGCACATATGGCAATGTCTTTTGATTCTTACATGAAAGATATGGTTAAACCGATGAGAGAAGATTTGACTCGTCTGGGTATTACGGAGCTTCTTACACCAGAGCAAGTTGAAGAAGCCATTGAGAAGTCTAAGGATGGCACAATGATGCTTGTCGTTAATTCTGTTTGTGGTTGCGCTGCTGGTCAATGTCGTCCAGGTGTAGCAAAAGCACTTCAAAACGAAACACTCCCAACGTACACATACACGGTGTTTGCTGGACAAGAGAAGGATGCAACAGCGAAAGCGCGTGAATTCTTGGCGCCATACCCGCCTTCATCCCCATCCATTGCGTTGTTTAAGAATGGTGAGCTCGTTCACTTCATTCAACGTCACCAAATCGAAGATCGCTCCGCAGATATGATCGCTGGCGACTTGATCGGTGCTTTTAATGAATACTGTAAATAATTAATTGCACTAATCATTAGGATATAGGCCCTCATTGCAGCATTTGCAAAGTGGGCCTTTTCTTTTTTTTAGGCAAAGGGTGAGCGATTGACCTTTGAAATTTCAAGAACGAAAGTCTATACTTATGCTTAAAGAGTGAATGTTTTCAAACTATAGAAAAGGTGGAGAGATTCATGAGTTTGCAAGCAGAAATTATCGCAAAGCTCGGCGTTAAGCCGGAAATTGATATTGATGAAGAAATCCGCAAACGCGTGGACTTTCTCAAAAACTATGTGCTTGGCGCGAAAGCAAAAGGCCTGCTAATTGCCATTAGCGGCGGAATCGATAGCGCAGTGGCAACGGGTTTATGCAAGCAAGCGACGGACGAGCTGACAGCGGAGAAGGGCACCGAGTACAAAACCGTCGGTGTGTTCCAGCCATACGGTCAGCAAGTTGATATCGAGGACAGCTATGCGGTGGCAAAAGCCTTCGATTTGAAGTATCAAATCGAGAATAATATTGAAGAAGCCGTCGACGAGATCGCCATTGAAGTCGAATATGGCCTCAAGCATATCGGCGTTCACCAGCATGTAAGCCGCGGCGGCAAAGGCAATATCAAAGCGCGGACGCGAATGGTCATGCAGTATGCGCTTGCTTTTGAATTGGGCCTGATCGTTGTCGGCACAGACCATGCATCCGAAGCGATCACTGGCTTTTTCACCAAATATGGTGATGGAGCGGTCGACATCACGCCCCTGAGCACACTAAACAAGCGCCAAGTGCGTTCACTTGCCGCGAAGCTGGGCGTCCCGCAAAGCGTGCTGGATAAGGCCCCAACTGCCGGTCTCTGGGAAGGTCAAACAGACGAGAACGAGCTCGGCATTACATATGGCGACAACAGCGACTACCTGGAAGGCAAACAAATCGATGCCGCTGTTCAGGAGAAGCTGGAGAAGCAGTATCTGAAAACGGAACATAAACGCATCCCGATTCCGGGTATTTAAGTATGACGAATAGGCTGAGAGACTGTTCATAGATGAGGTCTTTCAGCTTTTTTATTAAAATAACCCCCAGCCAGAAGAGATCGGGGGTTATCATCGTAATTAAAAATAAACTATGGCATGCGTGCACCGCGGGAGCTCTCAAGCAGAGTGTACCACTCTTCGCGGGTCATGATTTCGGAAATTCGCACAGCATCTTGGCAAGCTAGAACACGCTCAGCCGAAGATGTGCCGATCACCGGTTGAATGCGAGCAGGGTGCTTCATTAACCAACCGAGAACGATGGATTCAGGTGTTGACTCTTTCTCGTTGGCCATTTTTTGTACGAGAGCAGCTGTCTTTTTAATCGTGTCAGGTGCATCTTCGATAACTCTTCCTGAGAACTTGCCTTGAGCAAGAGGACCCCAAGCTTGAATTTGGACGTCAGCCATTTGGCAATGTTCGAGTATGCCATCGGCGAAATTGATGCCCACGCCAGCCTTTTGGTTGACCAAAATACCTTGTTCGACCCAGTCTAAACTCGCTAAGCTCATTTCCAGTTGATTCACAACGAGCGGTACCGGAAGAGAATTTTGGATGAATCGCATTTGTGCGGATGTCATGTTGGATACACCGAAATGACGCACTTTTCCAGCTGATCTCAATTGGTTGAACGCTTCAGCGATTTCTTCCGGTTCCATGAGCGGATCTGGACGGTGGAGCAGTAGAACGTCCAAATGTTCCACGCCTAGGCGCCCGAGAATGCCATCAACGGAATTTATGATGTGGCCTTTGGAAAAATCAAAGCGCTGTGGATTTACATCGTCTTGAAAACGAATGCCGCATTTGGATTGAAGAATAATTTGGTCGCGCAAATCGGGTCTTTTTTTGAGGATTTCTCCAAAAACAGACTCTGATTTACCTCTTTTATAAATATCGGCATGATCGAACATCGTAATTCCAATGGATAATGCAGCTTCCACAGCTTTCTCAGCTATGAGGTAATCTTCCTTGGTAGCAGGTGCTGAGGTCCATTCCCCGCCAATTCCCATGCATCCAAAAACAACTCGGCTATTCGATATTCCACGTTTCTCAAGTGGCATTATTCTCATTTTATTGGCCTCCCAGCATTTAAATCTAAATCCAGTATAACCTGACATAAAGCTGGACAGAAGAACTGAAAATAGTGTAACTTACTTACCTTGAAGTAAGCTGTCCTAGGTGAAAGCGGCGTAAAGCAGGTGCAAACCCTTGACCGCAAGCTAGGAATCATGTAAATTGTACGCAAAACGCTGCAAGAAAAGTGGGGCTCACCATCTATGATTATTGGAATTGGAACGGATTTAGTTGAAATCGCGCGACTGCGCAAAATACTGGAGGGGTCTACAGGAGAAAGGTTTCTAGAGCGGATTCTGACACCTTCGGAAAGAGAGCTGGCGCATAGACGGCGAGGCCGACTTGCGGAGTTTGCATCTGGCCGCTTTGCGGCAAAGGAAGCCATTGTCAAAGCAATTGGCTGCGGCATAGGCAAGCAAATCGGCTTTCAAGACGTAGAGGTGCTGCCGGATGAACTGGGCAAACCGATATGCCGTGTGAGCGAGGATGCTCTTCAGCGGGCAGGCCTAAGAGGCAGCCACAACATCCATATTAGCATTACACATACGGAATCGATGGCTGCCGCCTATGCAATCGCTGAACAGCTCTAAAGCGGCTCTACTTTTTTGAGCTGAGCCAGTCACTAAGAAGCCCGATTTCCTCTTCGGATAGCGTGGTTTTATAGACAGGCATGCCGCCTCCGCCATTCTTGATTTGGTTCGTGATTTGTTCTTTGCTCATCTTGCTGCCAACCTTTTGCAAATTCGTCTTAGGGCCGACTTTGCCCGCCAGATCAACACCGTGGCAGCTGATGCACTTGTTCGTTGTAAACAGCTCCTGCGCCTTCACAAACGAAGGGTTGCTCTCGGCAGCCGCAGTTGCGGCCGGAGGCTTCGGGGTAGCACCGCCACCCGAAGCACCGCCGCACGCGGCCAGCGCGAGCACCATCGGCGTGATGACAAATGCGCCGATCACCTGCCGCCATGCTGCGCGCAGCGGCGGTCTTGAGGGAATGCCGGATTGCTCGTCCGGCTTCGTATGTATGTTCAGGCTTGCGGAATCGCAAGTCTCTTTGCTTTGTTCCATTGCGAGCTTCCTCCTATACTCGGGTTGTTCTAACTTTGCTAAACGTTGGGAAATGCAGATTTGAACCACATAAGTGAAGCCTGACGTCTGACCGATTGTGTTAAGGCGCTTATGAGGAGTGGATTCGAAGAATCATGCAAAAACTACAGCAAATAATTGCTTATTTCCTAATTTTTGTAGTAATGATGTATTCTGTACATCAAATTTCGGCCATTACGTCTAAATTAGCTGGAGATCGCGGAATTACCTGCACTTTTTGCAAGATCCCTCTCCAGATTGTTGATTTTGAGGAATTTAGCTGCACTTTTTACATGTTTCTCACTGGATGCGTTGAGCATCAATATTGTCTTCTCGCTGAAAGCATTACCTAGTGAATTTGCCTTTACGCTGAATGCGTAATTAGAGGAATACCTGCACATGTTCCAGTTAACGCAGGTGAGCATTGGTGGCGAATGATTGGTCTCTATGGATTGACTATTAACCAAATTAGCCGCCATAGTTTCTCCCGTACAGCTCTTATCGTCCCCAAACACGAAGCATATACCCGCATACAATAAGGCTAATGCCGCCCATTCCTTCGAGCACAACAGCGGAGTAACCCAAATACCACATGCCCATCATGGCAGATAGGGCGAACAGCCATAAGCCAAGATAAATCAGCGGTCTTCCCAGCAGGAGTCCGACCTGCACGAACCCGATAGCGAGAATGAATGCTCGCAGTACAGGCGTAAATAAAGGCCCGATTGCGCCAATGGCCTGGAGCAGAGCAACCGCTGCAATAAGCATCGCGCCTGGCAGCAGCAGAAGTGCGGGATGTCCCCAGCCGCTTCGATCAGGTAAGCCCTGTTTTTCATCCTCCGCATGGAAATCCTTCCGCAAGCTCCATACTTGAATCAAGCTCGCAACGACCGCTGTGATGAATGCGGCTTGCTTCAACCAATCCAAGTCGAGCCAGTAAATCGCGATATCCACAAGCGCGCTGAACACCCACTCCGCGCCCCATATGAATAGCAGCGGGATTAACGCGCGAGCTTCACTAATCCAGGCTTTTCTTTTATTTTCCAAATCCTGTTGCCTATTGCTTTGCATACATTCACCTCTAGTTTTATGTTCCACACTTCTCGTATAATGGAGACATGTCCATTCATTCATTATAACTGGAACATGCCCCATAGAGAAGGAGAGCTCATGTACAGCGAAGAACAGAAGTCCTATTTTTCAAGAAATCTACTGGATTGGTATCAGACACATAAACGGGATTTACCATGGCGAAGAAGCAAAAACCCTTATTATATATGGATTTCCGAAGTCATGCTGCAGCAAACTAAGGTAGATACAGTCATTCCGTACTTCCATCGATTCGTCGCTCAATTTCCAACGGTTGAAGCTTTGGCGACTGCGCCGGAGGAGAACGTGTTGAAAGCGTGGGAAGGACTCGGCTATTACTCGCGTGCAAGAAATCTACAAACCGCAGTCAGAGAAGTTCACGAGCGATATGGCGGCATCGTCCCTCAAAATAAGGAGGAAATTTCCTCGCTCAAAGGTGTCGGACCTTATACTTCAGGAGCGATCCTGAGCATTGCTTATAATAAGCCGGAACCGGCGGTGGATGGCAATGTTATGCGAGTGCTGTCGCGTTTTTTTCTCATTGAAGAAGATATTATGAAGCCAGCCACTCGGACGATCATGGAGAAGCTGGCGCGTGAACTGATCTTAGAAGGAACAGCAAGTGACTTCAATCAAGCGCTCATGGAGCTTGGGGCAATGGTGTGCACGCCTCGATCGCCGCACTGTCTGACGTGCCCTGTCATGGCACATTGCTCCGGACGGGAAGCCGGTATGGAAGAGGCCCTGCCCATCAAAAAGAAAGCCAAACCGCCGCGTCAGGAACTACGAGCAGTGGCTTTCATAGAAGGAACAGGTGAAAACGCAGGGAAATGGTTGATCAGACAACGCCCGCAAGAGGGCTTGCTCGCCCGTATGTGGGAGCTGCCGCATGTGGCATGGAAGTCTGAGGGATGGCATTCGGATGAGGATAATAGGAGTGCGCTCCGCCAAATCCTTGCTGATGAGGAACAAATTGTTATCCAACCTGATGAGTGGTTCATGGATACAGAGCATATTTTTAGTCATATCGTATGGAAAATGAAAGTATACCGCGCGAAGCTAGGTGAAGCGAGCCGCCCAAGCCATGGGGGGGAATGGATCCCATTTCATTATCGCTGGGTAGGTCCGGAAGAGCTTCATCAATACGCTTTTCCGAATGTGTTCATACGGATTATGAAGGAGTGGCAGGAGCAGGCGTCCGAATAAAACAAGTTTCAAATCAGCGGATTTCCCGCTTAATCTCATCCACTTTAATCAAGGTAATCATCTTCTTATCTATTTGAATAATTCCATCATCCAGCAGCTCTTGAAGCACCTTCGTCACAGATTCCCGCACAGTTCCAACCATATTCGCCATCTGCTGATGTGTTAGCTTCAGATTAATAAGCAAACCATCTGCGGTCGGCGTCCCATGCTGTTCAGACAGACGGAGGATCGTCTTCATAATGCGTGATCGGACACCTAAAAACGTTAGATCATAGATCTGTTCATTGGCTTTGCGTAATCGTTCCATTGTAGTTTCCAAAAGCTTTAAGCATAGCTTAGGGCTCTTTTCCATGAATTGGGAGAAGTCTGATCGGCTCAAAGCGTAGAGTGTGCTAGCTTCAAGTGCTTCAGCTGTTGCTGATCTTGTAAGCCCGGCGCTAATCAATGCCATCTCGCCAAAGAAATCCCCTTCACTAAATAAAGCAAGCGTAACTTCCTTGGCTTCATCCAAGCGATAAATCTTAACGACACCGGATTCAATTAGGAATAATTCCTCGCCCTGATCCCCCTCATCAAAAAGAATTTCGCCTTTCTTTACCTTGTTTAGCGAGAATAAGGGGGCTAGCCCCAGTAGATCTTTTTCTGAGAGTTCTTGAAACAGGGGGACATTTTGGAGTAATGGAACGATTGTTTTCAACAGTCTCTCATCTCATTTCGGGATTAAAATTAGTTAACTATATCGTACTACTTTCCCGAAAAAGCGTAAACAATTTCCAACATATTGTCTTAATCCCTAACCTGAACCTCAAATAAGCAAAAAAAAGCGACCCCGGAGGGCCGCTTTCACTAAATCTTACTTCGTTGCATCGTAACGTTTGCCAACTTCAGACCAGTTCACAACGTTCCAGAACGCTGCAATGTAGTCAGGGCGTTTGTTTTGGTAGTTCAGATAGTAAGCGTGCTCCCAAACATCTAGACCAAGAATCGGCGTTTCGCCTTCCATGATCGGGCTGTCTTGGTTAGGCAAGCTGTATACTTTCAGTTTGCCGGCTTTGTCGACAGCTAGGAATGCCCAGCCGGAACCAAAGCGTGTTGTAGCTGCTGCAGCGAAGTCTGCTTTGAACTTATCAAAGCCGCCAAGCTCGCTCTCGATAGCTGCTGCTAGTGCGCCTGTAGGTGCACCGCCAGCTTCTGGTCCGATTGTTTCCCAGAACAGGGAGTGGTTCGCGTGTCCGCCACCGTTGTTGCGAACGGCAGTACGGATATCTTCAGGAAGGCTGTTCAGATCAGCGATCAGGTCGTTTAAGGATTTCTCGTGCAGAGCAGGATGTTTGTCCAGAGCGGCATTCAAGTTAGTTACATAGGCATTATGGTGACGATCGTGGTGAATTTCCATCGTTTTTGCATCGATGTGTGGCTCGAGTGCGTTGTTCGCGTACGGAAGAGCTGGTAGTTGATGTGCCATTGTATAAATACCTCCTAAAATTATGTAGTTTCAACTTCATTATGAAGGAATTTCGATAATAAAGCAACATGTGTGTTTACTAAGTCAGACGCCGCGACGCTCAATTTCCTGGATGATTTGACTGTGGATATGGGTTCCTTGCTCATTGAGCCAAGGGGATAAGTCACTCATTGCCCTATGATTAAAGCGGAGTTCGATCTCCGTCCATTCACTAGGTTTCATAGAACTCAATTCTTGAAAATCACGAATATTCCGTGGGTAGTGTGACGTGGATTCATCTTTGTTTGACATTGTCTCACCTCGCATTCTTATATAAAATCCGAAATTACTCCACTTTTTATACATATGGCTGACATACTTCCTTACCGATTGGCAAATATTAATCAGGAAGCCAAATGAAAGGAGCAGTGAACATGGGAGATGAATTTACCAAACCCAACGGGTCACAACATGCCGCGCCACCTTCGAACGATCCGAAAAAGCAAGGGAGATCTGCGGCAAAGAAAAAGTCCAAATGAAATGAAATCGTTCATAAGGGTCATATTGCCGCCGCAATATGACCCTTTTTTGTGAGATTGAACGATTGGGCAATCGACTCCAATAAAACGATCCGGCTTGTCAATTTGGTACGGGAGACGATAGATCGTTGAGCAATTTGTTGAAAACGCTTGCATTTAAGCGCTTTCAAGAGAGATATAGAAAAAAACAAAGATTTTTGTGAATTTTAACACATTTTCAGCAGGATTCCGCACTTTTTTGTCGTATTTACTACTTTACCAGAAATTTAATCCTAACAAATAAATAAGGGATTGGGAGAGAACCGTATGCATGTTCGTTCATTTCAGCTTGGTGACACATCTTCGGTGACAACACTCTTGCAGGACGTTTTATCGGAAACCTGCTATGAAGAAACGATGGAGGCATTTGCTCGTCAACTTTCTTGGGACACTGAGCTTGTTCTCATCGCTCAAGAAGAATCGCAAATCGTTGGCATGATTATCGGAACCATCGATAACAATAACGGCTACTACTATCGGATCGCAGTTGCCACTGAGTATCAACGTAAGGGTATCGGTAAAGCATTGATCGAAGCAATGAAGCAAAGGTTCCTCCAACGGAACGTGAACAAAATTATGGTAACCGTCGACGTTCATAATGAAATAGTGCTGCCTGTTTATGAGTCTGCGGGTTACAGCCCCTCTGATTTTTCTCGGACTGCACATCGTCTTAGCATTGTGAAGAAAGTCAGCGTTTAACTGATCGTTCAGATGTCAGTGAAAATGAATAGATTTGGGACGAGGGAAGCATATCTGTGCCGCCATTGCAATTGGGGGTCAGATATGCTTTTCTATATAATAGGGGAACTTATCGGCAGCTATCAATAGAGGAGCTTTGAGACATGGATAACTTCGCGCCGTATGTGATAAAAAGCTTCAAACATGACGGACATCTTCACCGGATGTGGCTAACGAATTGGCGAGTGCCACAGCACATTCTTCATGCCGATCATCAGCAGCAAGAGATGATGGTGTTTATTAATAGCCAGACGAAGATTCAGGAAGCCGATGGCAAGGAATGGATCAGCCGTATTCCGGGTGTATCCTTTTTCATCCCCAAAAAATGGTTTAATATTGTTGCTCTAATTGAAGAAACAGGGGTTAGATACTACTGCAATGTAGCATCTCCCATGTATGTAATCCAGAATGTACTGACCTATATCGACTATGACCTTGATGTCATACGAATGCCGGATCGTTCCGTGCACATCGTAGATCAAGATGAATATGAACGTCATAAGCTGAATTATCACTATTCGGAGCTTGTGGAAACGAAGGTAAAGGAAGGTCTTGCAGCCGTATTGGAGCTGGTAAATAGGGACAAACCTCCTTTTCAAGATGATATGGTGATGTATTATTATGAACAGTGGGAAAAGCATAGGAACGGAGGAGCCTAAATGAGCTTCTTTGTAGGCCGCAATGAATCGAATAAAGCAGCTACTCATACCAAAAAAGATACAGAGGCTAGAAGCCTAACCCATGAGCTGTGGGATTGGACAAAATCCATTCTCGTAGCTCTTCTTGTCGTTATCCTTGTGCATCAGTTCGGATTTAATCTTTCAACGGTTCGCGGTCATTCGATGCAGCCCACCCTGCAGGAAGGGGAGTGGTTGTTCGTGAACAAGGCCATTACTTACCTGAAGGCCCCTCAGCGAGGAGAGATTGTCATTATCAAAGAATCAGAGGAGATTGCCCTTGCGCAGTATCTTTTTTTGGTCAAAAGGGTCGTAGCGATTGGGGGCGACGAGGTGCAAGGCCGAGCCGGTTTGCTTTATGTAAACGGCAACAAGGTCGAGGAGCCGTATACAGATACGCCCATCGAGGACGGAGACTTTGGCCCGACACTTGTTGGGCAAGGTCACGTCTTCGTGATGGGCGATAACCGCCATGAGGCGGCAAGTGCAGACAGCCGCAGGTTTGGGGAAGTTCCGGACAGCCTAATTCAAGGCCGGGCTGAATATGTGCTGTGGCCGTTTGCCATTGCCGGGAAGCTTTAACTTAACGGACACGAAAATAGAGAGGTGAGACGAATGGCGGTTTCCATCGGGGCAGGAACAAATGAGGACTTCAGCTGGCTAAAACAAGAGATCGTGGAAGCCGCGTCGTCCCTCGGCATTGATAAGATCGGCTTCACGTCAGCGGAGCCGTTCACGGAACTGAAAGAGATCCTTCTCCGCCATCGGGAGAAGGGGTTTGAATCCGGCTTCGAGGAACCGGATATCGAGAAGCGGGTACATCCGGAGCTGAGCTTCGACTCGCCGCAGTCGATCATCTCCATCGCTGTTGCGTACCCGTCGAAATTGCATAACCCGCCCCGATCCGAGCCTGGGGCTTATCGGGGGATCATCTCGCGCTCCTCGTGGGGGAGCGATTACCATGACGTGCTGCGCGATCGGCTCGCGAAGCTGGAGGCTTTCATCGCAGAGCGCGTGCCTGATGCACGTTTGCAAAGCATGGTCGACACAGGTGCGCTGGTCGATCGCGCCGTAGCTGAGCGGGCCGGCATCGGCTGGACCGGCAAAAACTGTGCGGTCATCACCCCCGAATGGGGATCGTGGGTTTATTTGGGCGAAATCATCACGAATATACCGTTTACACCCGATACATCTATTATGGATCAATGCGGGGACTGTACGATTTGTATCGATGCCTGTCCTACTGGGGCGCTGG
Source organism: Paenibacillus sp. yr247 (assembly GCF_900103825.1). GTDB lineage: Bacteria > Bacillota > Bacilli > Paenibacillales > NBRC-103111 > Paenibacillus_E. The sequence goes on along the minus strand of NZ_FNIF01000019.1, from coordinate 51,245 downwards.
TCGGCCCGGGGCAGCTGAACTCAAGCCGTTGCATCTCCTTCATCACGCAGACCAAAGGCTATGTTGATGACGAATTTAAGCTCAAAATCGGCAACCGCCTCTACGGTTGTGACACTTGTCAGATCGTCTGTCCGAAGAACAAGGGGATGAATTGGACCCATCAACCGGAGCTCGAGCCTGACCCCGTGAAAGTTAAACCGTTGCTAATCCCCTTGCTCACCATGACGAACAAGGATTTCAAAGAACAATATGGGCGTATCGCAGCGTCTTGGAGGGGCAAGAAGCCGATCCAGCGCAACGCGATCATTGCACTCGGGAATTTCAAAGACATCACTGCCGTGCCAGTCCTAAGCGAGCTGCTGCTGACGGATCCGCGGCCAGAAATAAGGGCTACGGCAGCGTGGGCACTTGGGCGGATTGGCGGCGAAGAAGCAGCTGCTGCTCTCGATAAAGCCCAAGCAGGCGAGCAGGAGTCTGCGGTTCAGCAAGATATTGAGAAAGCAATCGCAGCTGTCAGCCATTCAGCTCGGGACGAGAGGGAGAAGGAACAGACATGACACAAACACAAGCACCCGCTGGGATCGTACTCCATTATACGGAGATAACCTCACCAATAGGTCCTCTCGTCCTCGTCGCAACTTCACAGGGGCTCTGCCGGGTCGAATTCGGTACCTTTGAGCGGAATCAAGAAAAACTGCAGCAGTGGGCTAGCCGCTGGTTTGGCAGGCATGAGCTGCAAGAAAATGCATCACGGCTCGATCAGGTTGTGCGACAGCTAGAGCAGTATTTTAGAAGAGAACGTTTAAGTTTTGACGGTGAACTGGATTTGCAGGGAACTGATTTTCAGAAACGTGTATGGACGGCACTCCTTTCGATTCCTTATGGAGAGACAGCGTCTTATAAACATATTGCAGAGGCTATTGGTTCACCGAAAGCCGTCAGAGCGGTTGGCGGTGCTAATAATAAAAACCCGATTCCGGTTATCATCCCGTGTCATCGCATCATTGGCGCAAGCGGCGACCTCGTTGGCTACGGCGGAGGGCTTGATATCAAAATGCTTTTGCTGGATTTGGAATGCCCGAATACCGAAACAAACAATATTTAAGAAAATGGAGTGAATCCTATGAAATACGTACACTTGGATTCCGTTGAGTCGGGTCAATATTTGGGACGAACGATATTTGCCAGCAATGGATCTATTTTGCTTTCAGGAGGCGTCCAATTAACGGTGTTCATGATCAATACGCTTAACCGAATCGGCGTCACGATGATTTATATCAAGGATCCGAACATGGAAGATGTGGAAATTCCGGAAGTCCTCTCGGATGAAACGAAACGTATCGTTATGAAGCAAATGGGTCAAACGTTCGCTGCCATCCAGTCAGGTAAACAATTTAACTCTCGTGCCTTGAGTATTTCGATCAATACGCTGTTGGATGAAGTTATGAAAAATCGTGACGTGCTCGTACAGCTGACTGATATTCGTACGAAGGATAACGAGATGTACGTCCATTCAACGAACGTTTGTATGATGGCAGTGCTCATCGGGATTAATATGGGCTTGAATGCGACACAACTGAAAGAGCTTGCCGTCGGTGCGCTCCTGCATGATGTAGGTAAAGTCGAGCTTACCTACGATGATGAATCGCCAGACTTAAAGAGGCATCATACTTGGCGGGGCTTCGAGCTCTTGAAGAGCAAGCGTGAATTCAGTTTGCTCACTGCCCACGTGGCCTTCCAGCATCATGAAGCATTGGATGGTAAAGGGGTTCCGAGAGGACTTACGAGCGATGAGATTCATATTTATGCCAAAATTACAGCAGTCGCGAATATGTATGATAATTTGCTTTTCGACGTCTCCTTAGGACGCCGTATGCTGCCGCATGAGGCTTGCGAGCATATGATGGCGTTATCGGAAACCAAGCTGGATCGGGATGTTTTGATTCATTTTCTGAAAATCGTCTCGATTTACCCGACGGGGGCTTCAGTACGCTTGTCCAATCGGGAGACCGGTGTCGTGGTCGGTCAGCATAGAGGACTGCCAAGCCGTCCGATTGTGAGAATCGTCAAGCAAGATGCATCTGACAAGCGGCTGGACATCAAAGAAATTGATTTGGCTAAGCATACAACCGTTTTTATTGAACAGGTTATGTGATTCGGGCTAGGCAATTTGTAAACAGATGAATAGAAATGATATGATAAAGCAAGCAATCCATACCAATTTGTATATGCAGGGGGCATAACTATGTGGAGTTATCTTATTCCCATTCTCACGTTGATTGTGGGTTTAGTCGGGGGGTTCTTCATCGGCGTATTCTATTTGAAGAAACAGCTGGAATCGATGCAGAACAATCCGGAAATGCTGCAAAAAATGGCCAAACAAATGGGCTACAACATGAATAAGCAGCAGTTAAACAAAGCACAGCAAATGATGAAAAACCAAAAGTGGAAATAAAAAGTAGGGTGTAGGTTAAACTTCAAAAGGGCTTTGCTGTTCAACCGTTCAAACGGCTGGCAGCACGAGCCCTTCCTATTATGGTCAGATATCATTAGATTAGGACATACCAGTACTATTCAGAGGTGGCTAGTCGATGGCAAGCAACAAGGACCGCATCCTGGAAGCAGCGATGGATTTATTTCATGATCATGGCTTTCAAGGAACGGGGCTAGAAGACATTTTGTCGAGCAGCGGGGTATGCAAAAGCAATTTTTATTATCATTTCAAAAGTAAAGAAGAACTAGGCTTGAAGGTTATTGAGCGTAAGGTACAGGAAATGCGGCAATCTGTGATGGAGCCGAGTTTGGGTAATTCGCAATTATCGCCAAAGCAGCGCGTGCTGGCGTTGTTTGAACGTATGCTGACCTTCTGTGAGGAGCATGAGTGCCGGAAGGGTTGTTTCTTCGGCAATCTGGCTTTGGAGCTTAGTGATAGCTCTGAAGAGCTGCGTAAGCCGCTGAGCCGCTTTTTCAGTGAGCTGGAGGCTGAGGTTGAATCTTGCTTAAAGGAAGGCAGGAGAAAGGGAGAGCTTTCACTGCAGGGGTTAGCCCCAGTGGAGCTGGCGACACCTATTGTATCCCTGCTGCAGGGCGGGATACTTCTCACCAAAGCGCATAAAGATAGCAGAGCGCTGCGCGAAAGTATCAAGGTTCTCACAGTTTGCATGGGATAGTGGAAATGGAAGAGGAGTGGTAGAGAAGATGGCATCTATCGATTACAAAAATACAAGGGTCGCTGAGAATCGCGAGCTTATTGAGCAGCATGTCCGAGAGATTTTACGGTTGATTGGCGAAGATGTAGATCGGGAAGGCTTATTAGACACACCTGCTCGTGTGACTCGTATGTATGAAGAAATATTTTCGGGCTACGAGGCGAATCCTCGTGAAGTACTGGGTGTAACCTTTGATGAACAGCACGAAGAGCTGGTTATTATTAAGGACATCATTTATTACAGTCAATGTGAGCATCATATGGCTCCTTTTTTCGGGAAAGTGCATGTAGGTTACTTGCCTAGCGGTAAAGTGGCGGGATTAAGCAAATTTGCCCGGTTGGTAGACGTAATAACCCGTAAGCTGCAGGTGCAGGAGCGGATTACTTCTGAAATCGCCGACATTTTAGATGATGTACTGAAACCGCACGGCGTCATGGTTGTCGTTGAGGGCGAACATATGTGTATGTGCTCAAGGGGCGTGAAAAAGTACGGCAGCCAGACGATTACCTCAGCGGTTCGCGGTTCTTTCCGAACGGACTCGACGCTGCGATCCGAATTCCTGTCTTTGTTAAAATAAATAGCGCGTGCGAGGGGATGTGCATGGAGACAATAGTCTTGTGCAGCATCCCTTATTTGTACAGGAAAAGAAGCAATGACTTGTTGCGGGGTAGACGCATATAGTATTCTTTTACATAAATAAAAGAGATCCTCGGGGTGACTATCGAACATGCTGTAGCATAAACTGATAGGAAGCATAAAGAGGTATAGGGAAAGGCTTTGAGCAGATGAATGACTCTGGGCGTTGGGAATAAAACTAGAGGGGGCAAGCTTATGAACAACATACGAAAATATCGGCCCGGTGAGGCCGCTTCCTCTAAAGTGAGTGAAGAACGGGATGAATTTGAGCGGGATTACGCGAGGTTAATCCAATCTCCGACCTTTCGTCGGCTGCAGGGCAAGTCGCAGGTGTTCGGCGCCGGTTCCGGTGATTATTATCGGACCCGCCTAACCCATTCACTAGAAGTTGCCCAAATCGCGAGAGAAGTGGCGAAGCGTTTAGAACGGACGAATCCGTTTTTGCATAAAAGAGAGCACCCCGGGTTGATCATTGATCCCACCGTTGTAGAGTGTGCGTCCATCGCACACGACTTCGGTCATCCGCCCTTTGGGCATAAAGGGGAAGAAGTATTGAACCAAATTCTGCTGAAGGATCACGGCTTGAAATATGAGGGGAACGCCCAAAATTTCCGTATTCTGATGTTTCTCGAAAAAAGAGCAGGCAGCGAAAGCGGTCTGGATCTAACAGCAGCGGTGCTTCTGGGCATAAATAAGTATCCATTTTTGATCGAGGAAGAAGGCAGACTCAAAGGTGTCTATGCCTCAGAATGGGAAATCATTAATGAGCTGCGGTCCCAATGGAACATGCCGGAGGGCTGCTCCACCTTGGAAGCGCAGTTGATGGATTTATGCGATGATATCGCGTATTCGACGCATGATATTGAAGACGGCATTCGGGCTGGGAAAATCCAAATGAACGCGACTTTTTTCGAGGATCAAAGACTGATTCGTCATTTGGTTATGGAAATATTAAATGATCCCAACAAGCATAAATTCGGCTGGGAGCAAATCGATATCGAGCAGATGGTGAGGCAGGTTCTCTCCGACTATCTGGAGCAGTGGCAGCAAATTTTCGCCGAGTGCAACCGAGAGGAATCACGAACGCGCAGGGAGATGAAAGCCCGTTGGGTAAGTTCCTTCGCAAGTCGTTTGGATATTCTGGATGATCCCGAACGAGGCTGGAAAAAGGTCGCGCTCGTGAAAGACGGAGCAGAGGATATGAACCTGCTGCGGACGATGGAAATCCTAAAGAAGCTCGCGTGGGTCACGCTGATTAAGGACTTCCGGGTCCTGCGCTTGCAAAAACGCAGCGAGATTATCGTCGAACGCTTATGGGAAAGCTTTATCGACCAAGATAGGGGGATGTGGATCATACCTCCCGATTGGATAGATAGCTACGAGCGCCGCATGGGCAGCTGGAGCTGGCCGCGTTTCGTGGCGGACTACATTTCTGGTATGACCGACGCCTACGCGGAGAAAGTCTATGCCGAGCTGTTCGCGAGCAAATCAGGCTCGATCTATGAGATGGATTAGTCGCGCGACGCGGCAGGGAATTGAATGGTGGTACACAGCATTCCAACCTGATGTAATATGTACAGTAAATTTAGTCTATTTGAGCGTTTTCAAGAGAAATCATGCAAAAAGTGCATCTAATTCGACGCATAAGGCTTGTCCTGGGTTAAAACGCCGATATTTGATGTACAAAATACATGATTGTTACTCAAAACGAAAAATAAACTTTGATTTGCTGCACTTTTTGCATGATGTCGGTTGTAGACTTACCATGTTGCCGCAAAACGTCTAGTACTAGCTCGAATTATAACCTACTATCTGAATAGTGTAAGAAGGCTGCGTTGTGCCTAAAATAAAAAATATCGACCCCGTTAGGGGTCGATTTTATAGGGAGGAGGGAATACCAAGGTTAGTATGTGAGAGTCGCCGTAATGCCATTTAGGAAGCTCATCGTTCGCTGTACATACGTTTTCGGTTCTGCTCGGTACAGCAGCTCATGCTGGGCTTTTGGAATAATCCATAGCTTGGATTGGGATTCTTTTTGTTGCTTGAACATGTCTTCAACCATACCATAAGGGGCTTTGTAGTCCTCGGTACCGTGGATGAAGAAGATCGGCATCGAGTAAGCGGTAGAGGTGACCTTATTGTACGGAACTTCATGCAAACTCACGCCATTGAGCAGAGGAAAGAATAAGCGAACGAGCGGTAAAGACGGAAATTTTGGGACATTAACCACTTGCTTCATATTGTGATAGAGTGTATCTGGATTCAGCAAAAAGGTGCTGTCCAGAATCATCCCCGAAATATCGTTGCCACTTTGGAGAGCGGTCTGAAGCGCTGTTCCTGCGCCCATAGAGAAGCCCCAAATATAGATAGGACCGCTTGATGCAAGCTTGATATAGGTAATAGCGCCAAGCAGCTCCTGCGATTCTTGAATGCCTCCGGTCATAATTCGTTTATTACCAGGATGTACGTATCCATAATCAAACATGAGCACATTGTAGTTTTGCAAATGAAGCTCGCGGGCTAGGTTGTAAAGGGGAACCCATAGCTCTTCGCGATTGCCGCCGTAGCCGTGGGAGAAAATCACGGTTTTGTCGGAATGAGCAGGTATGAACCAACCTTCTAAATTAGAGGTGCCGTTATGACTTGGGAAAGTGACACTGTTGTAGGGAAGGCCAACGGCTCTCATCGGATCCGAATGAAGCGGTTCAATATGCGGCCGAGCCAACGTCCAAGCAATATATGCGTGAAAGCCAAGCAGCAGAGAGATACACAGAATTAGGAATGAGATGAGGATGTTGAGAACCAGCCTTTTTTTGCGTAAAAGCGGTCGGGTAACCACTTGCTCCAGAGTAGGTTGTAGTGAATTAGGGGATAGAGATGTTGTTGACATCGCAGCACCCTCCCTCCATAAAAATTAGTGTGATTGAATTTAGATGCTCTAAGAGGTCATAGGGAGAATGAAGTATAATTATCTAAATATTCAGATAAGTAATCTAATATCTTAATAGTATTCTGAATGCGCTTTCAAGTCAATGAGGATACGGCAATTGTAAGGCTTTTGTAACCGTTCTGTAACAAAACAAGAAACAGATGTTTGATCTTTACGAGTAAGGGCAGTTTGGTTATACTAGATATAACTGGGTTTCATATAGTGAAACAATTCGACGTCTTTATGGAGCCGAGATGTAGGGCTTATCCGCACAATGAAAGTGGTGAAAATCATGGAAGATGGCAAGCTGACAGTGCGTGCAGTAGAGCGCGCTTTAGATATTATGCTTTGTTTCACCGGGGCGACAGAATTGACGTTAACCGAGATCTCAAGCCGTGTGGATTTACATAAAAGCACGGTACATCGCCTCCTTGCTTCTCTGGAAGGTAAGGGTTTTATTATGCGCGATGGGGCAACGGATAAATACAGGCTCGGTTACCGGCTCTGGGAGCTATCCGCCAACCTCTCTAAAGAAGGAGACCCCGGCATCATTCTGCTGCCGGAGATGGAACGGCTGCGCGACCAGCTTGGCGAGACGATCTCGCTCTACGTGCAGGACGGCTTGGTTCGCGTACGCATCCAAGCCGTGCAGAGCAACCACGCTATTCGCCGCGTAGCCCCTATCGGGGCGCGAATGCCCTTATACGTCGGCGCCTCGAGCAAGGTGCTCGTCGCCTTCGCTGAGCCTGAACTGCAGGAGCAGCTTCTAGACTCGGCCGATTGGCCGGCCGGGCTAGATAAGCTGGCGTTCCTGCAGCAGCTCAGCGACACCAAGCTCGCTGGCTTCGCCACGAGCGTGGAAGAGCGCGAACCCGGTGCAGCGGCCGTGGCCGCACCGGTTCTGGACCGCGGCGGCCGACTCGTCGCCGCCCTCGCGGTCTCGGGTCCAGCGAACAGGCTCACGCTGGAGCTGATGCAAGAGCAAGCGCCGCTCATAATGGAGGCGGCGCGGAGGATGGGAACGATGCTGCGTTAGCGCATCGTTCTTTTTCGGCTTCGTGCGTGGCGCGAAGCCGCAGCCAAAGACCCATCATCCGTCGTATGGACGACGGATGCTTTGCTTCTAGAAGGTCATACTAGAAGGGGGAAAGGGAGTGGCAAGTATGAATAAGAAAGCCTCGATGCTGGCGATTTGGGTCAGTCTTGCCAGCAATATCGTGCTTACCGCCATCAAAATCGTTGTCGGCTACTTGTTCAAAAGCCAAGTGCTTATCGCCGACGGCATCCATAACGCGGGAGATGTCATCGCGACAGCGACGGCATACAGCGCGATGCGTGTATCCTCCAAGCCGGCGGATGTGGATCATCCCTACGGGCACGGCAAAGCCGAAGTGCTCGGCGCCTTCATTGTCGCTATCATCTTAGGCGGAGCGGCTATTTACATGGGTTACCATTCTATTCATGCGCTTTTTGAGCCGCCGGGACATGCGCATTTGATTGCATTTATCGCGGCGGTTGTCTCGCTAATCTGGAAGCAAATTCTCTATCTCTATACAATACGCATTGGCCGCAGAATTAACAGTAAAGGATTAATCGCTACTGCCTATGACCATCTGGCTGATGTCTATGCATCGATTGCTGCGTCGGTTGGTATTGGTTTAGCCTTGATAGGAGATCATTACAACTATAGTATATTTGCCTACGGAGACCCCGTAGCAGGAATCATCGTCTCGTTTCTGGTGCTGAAGTTGGCTTACCAAATGGGCAGCGAGTCTTTTGATATCCTCATGGAGCGAAGTGTAAATACGGCGAACATTGAACAATACGCGGCATTGATTCGATCTGTACCCGAAGTCAAGCGAATCGATCGCCTCAGAGCGAGGGAGCACGGTCACTACATATTAGTCGATGCAAGGCTTGCAGTTTCTGGCAAATTGACCATCCAAGAAGGCCACGACATCAGCCGCATCATTAAGCAAAAAATCAAAGCAGCACATAACGATGTGGATGAGGTGCTGGTGCATCTGAATCCTTGGTACGAGGAGTCCGATTAACCCAGCTCAGCGTAGAAAAAAAGGGCCATTCCAATAGGTTTCATAACCTAGGAATAACCCTTTTTTTATTTCGCAAAAATATGATGACCGATTCGAACCGTTTGCTGACGTGACCAAATCCAAGCGCTTGTCGCCGTGTCCGGATTAAAATAATACAGGGATCCCTGGGTAGGGTCCCATCCCCGAAGGGCATCCAGTGCGGCCGAGTAGGCAGTTGTATTCGGAGTCAGCCAGAATTGTCCGTCACTAACCGCTGTAAAAGCCCCTTTTTCAAAAACAATATTTTCTATTGTTTTAGGGAACTTACTCGATTCCAGACGATTCATGACAACCGCTCCGACAGCAACTTGTCCTTCATAGGATTCACCGCGAGCCTCGCTGTAGATCACTTTCGCCAAATTATCCAAATCGGCTTGATTCACCGAGTATTTACGTAAAGTCTGCCATGTATTCGCACCAATAAGACCATCAACCGTTAATCCATAATTATATTGAAAATTACGAACAGCTGCGGCAGTTACTGGACCATATTTGCCATCTACAGGCTCCTGGTAATAGCCTAATGTCTTTAGTCGGAACTGAGCGTCCCAGACGTCCCCATTTTGACTGCCTGGCTTCAAAATAGCCTCTGCAGCAGAAGTTGGTTGGCTCCATTCGCTTACGGTAAAACCTAGACCAATCGAAGCGAACAGCATGACAAGGACGAGTTTTTTCAATGACTTCATCTTCATCTCCCCTTTCGCTCTACTAATTATAGGAGGGGGAGGTGGATGGGCTCAACCCGCAGTTATTGGCAATGTAGGCCAATCGCCCGGCGCTGTAGGAGATAATGAATGTAAGATAGAAATAGAAATCCCGTAATTTCTCTTCGATAATGAAAAAAGTCCGAGACCGCCATAAGGCGATCCCGGACTTTTTTTTTGTGTGTGTAATTGCTTTATTAGTTTTTCTCTGCAAGGATTTGGCGAAGAACGGTTTGCAGGATACCACCATTACGGTAGTAGTCTACATCGACCAAGCTATCCAGACGTACAAGTGCGCCAAACTCGAAAGTCGTACCATCTTCACGAGTTGCTGTTACTTTAACGGAGGAACCTGGTTGAACATCGTTACTCAAACCTGTAATATCAAACGTTTCACGGCCTGTGATCCCAAGGGACTTCCAGCTATCGCCGTTGATGAATTGGAGTGGCAGAACGCCCATTCCAACCAAGTTACTGCGGTGAATACGCTCGAAGCTTTCTGCGATAACAGCTTTAACGCCGAGCAAGAATGTACCTTTTGCTGCCCAGTCACGGGAGCTTCCTGTACCATATTCTTTACCCGCGATCACAACAAGGTTTTGACCTTCAGCTTGATACTTCATGGAAGCATCGTAGATGGATTCAACTTCACCTGTTGGCAGGTAAGTGGTTACGCCGCCTTCTGTTCCTGGTGCCACTTGGTTACGAATACGGATGTTCGCGAATGTACCGCGCATCATCACTTCGTGGTTACCGCGACGGGAACCGTAGGAGTTGAAATCTTCTCTTTTTACGCCATGGTTGATCAGGTACTGACCAGCAGGGCTGTCAACTTTGATGTTACCAGCAGGGGAAATATGATCCGTTGTTACGGAATCGCCCATAAGCGCCAGTGTTTTAGCACCGCGAATATCTGCGATATCATCTAGAACCGTACCCAAATCCGTGAAGAACGGAGGCTCCTGAATGTAAGTGGATTTGTTGTCGAACTCGTAAAGATCGCCTTCCGGAATCGCGATTTTGTTGAAACGCTCATTCGCACGGAATACGTTGCTGTATTTATCGCGGAACATGTCAGCATTCAAGGCCGTGTTCAGAGCATCTTGGATCTCTTGGTTTGTAGGCCAGATGTCTTTAAGGTAAACAGGCTTATCGTTTTGGTCATATCCGATAGGATCTTTAGCCAAGTCGATGTTCACTGTTCCAGCCAGAGCGTATGCCACTACAAGCGGAGGAGAAGCCAGGTAGTTCGCTTTTACTTGCGCGTGAACACGACCTTCGAAGTTACGGTTACCGGAAAGAACAGCGGCTACCGTCATATCGTTATCAGCGACAGCTTTGCTTACTTCCTCTGGAAGCGGACCGGAGTTACCGATACAAGTTCCACAACCGTAACCTGTAACGTGGAAGCCAAGTGCTTCAAGGGATTCCATCAGACCAGCTTTAATAAGATACTCTGTAACAACCAAAGAGCCTGGGGTTAGGGAACTTTTCACGTAAGTTGGTTTTTTCAGACCGAGGGCAACAGCCTTCTGAGCCACAAGTCCTGCGCCGAGCATAACGCTTGGGTTGGATGTATTTGTACAAGAAGTGATAGCCGCGATAACAACTGCACCTGTACCCATTTTCGCAGATTCGTTAGGATAATTAACATCAATAACTTCTGCGATTTTCTCTTCGGTCAGGCCGTATCCGCCTTTGTCGATCGGCGTACGGATGATAGAGTTGAAGGACTCTTTCATGTTCGTCAGCTCAATGCGGTCTTGTGGACGTTTAGGACCTGCCAAGCTTGGTACAACTGTGCTCAAATCAAGCTCGATCACGTCAGTAAACACTGGATCCGGCGTTGTGTCTGTACGGAACATGCCTTGTGCCTTGTAGTAAGCTTCTACAAGCGCGATTTGTTCTTCTTCACGACCCGTGTTTCTCAGGTAGTTCAAAGTTTCGTTATCAACTGGGAAGAAACCAATTGTTGCGCCATACTCAGGAGCCATGTTCGCTACAGTTGCACGGTCAGCCAAGGAGATATTGCTAAGGCCAGGACCGAAGAATTCAACGAATTTACCAACAACGCCTTTTTTACGCAACATTTGTGTAACCGTAAGAGCTAAGTCAGTTGCCGTAGCTCCTTCAGCAAGTTGCCCAGTCAATTTAAAACCAACAACATCAGGGGCTACGAAGTATAGCGGCTGTCCAAGCATGCCTGCTTCAGCTTCAATACCGCCGACGCCCCAACCAACAACACCAAGACCATTAATCATGGTTGTATGGGAGTCTGTACCTACAAGGGAATCTGGATAAACAACAGTTTCGCCATCAATCGTTTTTGTAGCTGCAACAGATGCCAGATACTCCAAGTTAACTTGATGAACGATACCTGTTGAAGGTGGAACTGCACGGAAGTTATCAAATGCAGTTTGCGCCCAACGCAGGAAACGGTAACGTTCTTCGTTTCTTTCAAACTCTAGATTAATGTTGTAGTCAAGTGCATCCGGGGATCCGAAAGCATCGACCATAACAGAGTGGTCAATAACAAGGTCTACAGGAACGAGCGGATTGATCCGTTTCGGATCTCCGCCTTCACGAGCCATCGTCGCACGCATTGCCGCAAGGTCAACAACGACGGGTACGCCTGTGAAATCCTGAAGAACGATACGAGCAGGGATGAAAGGAATTTCTTTGTTTTCATCGCGGCCTTGAGCCCATCCAGCGATTTGTTTAACGTGTTCACTTGTAATGGCACGGCCATCGAATTGACGAATAGCCGCTTCGAGCAAAACGCGAATAGAGACTGGTAGATTGCTAACAGTTCCGTGGCCTTGGTTTTCAAAGTCAGGAAGACTGTAATACTGGAACGATTTCGTTCCGACAGTTAACTGCTTACGCACAGAAAAAGAGTCCTTGTTGGACATGGGTAATTCCTCCTTATAATATCTTCATCCATTGGTTTCATCTAGTGAAACTCAATTTCATTAATCCCCTACCTCAAGTATAGCGTTTCGCTGTGTATGAGTAAAGATTTATTTCAATCATTTTTACCGTAAAAATGTCATATATTGAATCAATTCAAAGCAATTCGGGCTCGTCCAAAAGTAATCATACCTGTTCAACAAAGTTCTAAGGAGGGTAACCAAGATGTCCTGGAAAACAGCGCTCTACAATTACGTTCACGCAAAGAATCAGGCAGAGCTTGAAGGCTCTGCGGCACCGATGGAAGCTTTTGTCTCTGACAGCGCTTATGTACGTAAACAGGATATCAGGATTCGCAGGTTCCTGGACAGTTACCGCGATCGTGATGCTAAGCTGCTGCGTGGAGAAACGAAGCTGCGTCTCACCGGTGTCAAAGAATCGGCTCAAGGGATTATTGCGGATATCCAGCTTCATCGTTTTTTACACTATCAGATTGGATCTATTGACCACCTTGAGGAGCGTATTGAACCTGAACGTGTGATGATTGAAAGCGCGGCGAGCCGCTGGCAAGTCAGACGTGCTGAGCCTCTCCATGCCGAAAAGTCGCTTCCGAGCAAGCCGCGAGGCTTCTTTTTGCCTGATCAAGAAGAGTTTCTAGAGGGGGTGCGCAGAGCGCCCTCCCTTCCTTATATAAATCATAGTATACTCAACAGCGGGGCTCAGGAATCCATTCCGCGCAAAATCATTTATAATCGAGCCAAAGCGGCTCAATATGCAGAAACATGGTGGCAAACCCCGAACCCCAAGTACGAGGAATTTGAAGTGGATTGCACGAACTTTGTATCTCAATGCCTCTTTGCAGGGGGGGCTCCAATGAACTATACTGGGAAAAGGGATTTGGGCTGGTGGTATGCCGGTAAAAAAGGCAATCAAGAGCTTTGGAGTTTTAGCTGGGCGGTAGCCAATACTTTACAAACATTCCTTTCGCACAGCCGTAAAGGTCTGCACGGTCATGCCGTAAACGATCCGAGCGAGCTTCAGCCGGGAGATACAATTAGCTACGATTGGGACGGCGATGGCCGTTACCAGCACAATACCATAGTTATAGCCAAAGATGCCAACGGGATGCCGCTGGTCAATGCACACACATATAACAGCCGTAATCGCTACTGGGCTTATAAGGATTCACCTGCTTGGACGGAGCGGACGAAGTACGTTTTCTTTCGAGTTGCTGATGAGATGTGATAGGTAAGTAAAGAAATACTAGACGGAGGTACGTAATGAGCGGCAAAATTCGAGTTGGACTAATTTATGGGGGGAAATCCGGAGAGCATGACGTGTCCTTGCAAACAGCGCTGGCGGTTATGAAAGCCGTTGACTTCAATAAATATGAGGTTACACCGTTTTATATATCTAAAAAGGGGGAGTGGAGAAGCGGTTCGCCTCTACTAGGTCCAGCTGAATCAAAGGAAGTACTGACTTTTAGCAGCGGAGCCGACGCAGCCGCGCATGCTTCTAACGCAATAGCGCCGATATTCGGCGCTATTCAGACGAGGGGCGATGTGTCCATTGCATCAACGAATCCTGCTGGATCTATGGACACGGGCTTAGACGTTATTTTCCCGCTTTTACATGGTACATTCGGTGAAGACGGGACGATTCAAGGATTGCTTGAGATGGCGAATATTCCATATGTGGGTGCGGGCGTGCTTGCATCAGCCGTAGGTATGGATAAAGTCATGATGAAGAAGATTTTCGCACAAGAGGGGCTTCCACAGTGTATATTCCGCCATTTCACTCGAACCGAGTGGGAAAAGAATCGCGCGTATCATCTGGTCGAGCTCGAAACGGCTATCGGTTATCCATGCTTCGTGAAGCCGGCTAATCTAGGCTCCAGTGTCGGTATTTCCAAAGCAAGAAATCAACAAGAGTTAATTAAAGCGGTCAATTTCGCCTTCCAATACGATCGTAAAGTCATTGTTGAAGAAAATATCGATGCCCGTGAGATCGAGGTAGCCGTTCTAGGCAATGATGAACCCATTGCATCTGTTGCCGGTGAAATCGTGCCCTCGAACGAATTTTACGACTACAAAGCTAAATATATGGACGGCAATTCAGCGATGATTATCCCTGCGGATATCCCGGCAGAAACGTCTGAACAGATCAGACAGCTGGCTGTTCAGGCGTTCTTGGCTGTGGATGGCAGCGGCTTATCGCGTGTAGACTTTTTCCTAGGCAAAATCGACCAGAAGATCTATATCAACGAAATTAACACGATGCCGGGCTTCACTCCATTCAGCATGTATCCGCTGCTATGGAAAGAAACCGGTAAACCATACACAGAGCTGCTGGACGATCTCATCCGTCTGGCCATCGAACGGCATAAAGCGAAGCAAAGTATCCAATATTCTTTTGATGTGGAGTAGATGCAAATGGGATTTCAAACGGAGTTCAATTCTGTCTGCAAGTTCAAGTCCGCGCAGGAGCTCTATGAGCTACTAGAGTACGGCCGCGGCAAAATGGTGAAGAGCGGTTTCCGCGTCTTCCCAACCGGCCAGAAGGTCATTGCGTACACACCTGAAAATCAAGCAATTGCGATTGTTAAAATCGTTGCTTCCATTGCGGAAATTAATTTCCAAGGGGAAGAAGTGACGCAGGTGGAGATGGAGCTCATTCGCCGGCTCACGGAAGAAGAGGCTCGGATTCAGACCTCGCTTGCTTACGAGATGTTTTTTGGCGAGCAAGCATAAGCAGTAGTAGGAAGGCATCGTCCGATTCGGATGGTGTCTATTTTATATATATAAGAATATTCATGTTTATCGCCTCTACTGCTCCGGTCCCAGGATAGCACATCACCGGTACTACTAGAAGTTAGTACTTCTTCTATCCAGATAAAAGGGCTACAATTTTCCTAGTAGATTTCGGATTGGAGGCGTGAAGACGATGAGACAAACGGTTTTCAAAGACAGAAAGTTTATGGCCTACTGGCTTTTTAATATCGGTTTAGGGATACCAACGCCTTATGCCATCATTTATATGATTTTTGGTTTCTATGGCTTTATGTCGCGGCCAACGCTGCATGACCGGTATTTGGCTCTAGGAGCACTATGTGTTTACTTGTTGATTTGGTTTATAGGAAACTATATTATTTTGCGAAAAGAAGACCGAGGGACCAAGATTGGTATGCTTATGCTCAGTACGTTACCTCTGGCGATATCAGCTTTTATCAGCTTCAAAATCATTGCAGCCATTTCATCCTAAACCTAAGGTGAGATGTGTATGTGTTGCTGACCCAGAGGGTACCCTATGAAGGGAATTTTTACATACTCATTTTGGAGGTTACACTTACATGATAATTCGCCTTGGGTATGTGGCAATGTCAACGGTGGTCAAGAACGCTTCACCATCCAAAACAATGACAGTCACGAACTTCAGCAAGCTTCTGGATCGCGATGCGGCCATTCGGAAGCTAGAGCGACTCGGTGCCGAAAATCTTCATAATACACTTAGATTGCTAAGGCATAACCGTGCGCATGACATCAAGGTGTTTCGCTTTTCCTCCAAGCTAATACCTTTAATTGGACATGAGATGCTAGGTGACTGGGACCCGATCCCCACGCTATCTGCTGAATTTGAAGAACTTGGCAGTTATGCCAAGCAGTCAGGGATGCGAGTCAGCTTTCATCCGGATCATTTCACAGTTCTGAGTACGCCAAAGGAAAATGTACTGCAGAAATCAGTAGAGGATCTGGAACGGCATTCCGCTATGTTTAATGCGATGGGGTTAGGCTTGGAAGCCATGTGCAATATTCATGTAGGTGGATCCTACGGCGATAAAGTGAAAGCAGCTAAGCGATTTATTGAGAACTTTTCCGCGCTGCGTCCTGAAATTCAGGAGCGGATCACTCTTGAGAATGATGATAAAACCTTCAACGCGCGCGAGACGCTGGATATCGCTGAAGCGGTGGGAGCGCCTATGGTGCTGGATGTTCATCATCATGCGGTGAATAATAACGGAGAGAATGCGACAGATCTCTGGCCGCGGATCCAACAAACGTGGTTGAGATCCGAGAGTGAGCATTCAGATGCCGATGCAGCCTCACTCCCTCCGAAAATTCACGTTTCAAGCCCGAAAAGTGAAAGCGATCCAAGAAGTCATGCAGACTATGTGGAGGTAGGCCCACTTTACGAATTCCTTAAGGCGATTGCTCCAATCACGCCAAGGCTAGATATTATGATTGAAGCCAAGAGGAAGGATGATGCGTTATTTCGTCTTATGGACGACCTCAAGAAGCAAGAGGGAGTTTCCGTTCTTGATCAAGCTTCGATTCGGCTATAACGGTTCAGATTTAATCCTTGAATTGTTGGACAAAATGGGGTACTTTGGAGAATGGGAACAAACGTCGCATAATCCAATGTTGAGAGGGGTTTTACTACCATGAGTCAACTGTTAGCCGGAAAAAATATACTTGTTATGGGTGTTGCCAACGATCGAAGCATCGCCTGGGCCATTGCTCAATCTTTAGCAGCACAAGGGGCCAATCTTGTGTTTACGTTTGAAAATGAGCGTGTTGAGGAACGCGTGCGCAAGCTCGCAGACACGATTCCAGGCTCGACATTAATGCCTTGTAACGTAACCGTGGATGCTGAGATCGAAACGCTAGCATCTACACTTAAAGAGAAGTTCGGTGTGCTTCATGGTCTTGTACATAGTATCGCTTTTGCCAAAACCGAAGAGCTGGACGGGCTATTCGTCGACACATCCCGTGATGGTTTCGCTTTAGCACATGATATCAGCGCGTACTCGCTTGTAGCGGTTTCGAAACGGATCTATCCGCTGATGACAGAGGGCGGCAGTATCATGACAATGACTTACCTCGGCGCTGAGCGCGCGATGAAGAACTATAATGTCATGGGCGTTGCCAAAGCAGCGCTGGAAGCTAGCGTGCGCTACCTGGCGGCTGACCTCGGCCAATTCGGCATCCGCGTGAACGGCATCTCGGCGGGGCCTATTCGTACCTTGGCTGCCAAAGGCATCAAGGACTTCAACTCGATCCTGCGCCAAGTGGAAGAGAAAGCTCCGCTTCGTAAAACGACGGATACAGCCGAAGTGGGCGACACTGCCATGTTCCTCATGAGCAACCTATCCCGCGGTATCACTGGCGAAGTTATCTATGTTGATGGTGGATATCATATCATCGGAATCTAAAGAATCTTCCCATTGATTTACAGGGTCATGATCCGTATTGCCTAGGCGGCAATGCGGATTTTTTATGCTTTAATATATGAAAAAATGCTCATCTTGAGAAAAAAATGTAAAAATATACGAATATTTTGGGATGAAACGCACTAGTATTTAAAACGTATAATTTACTATACTGAAATTACTAATTAAATTAAAGAAAAGAAAGAGTTGATATAAATGGTAAATGGTGAGGCGGAACCGTTCGTCGTAGGCAGTAAAAGCTTTACGGCAGTGGCCATTAACACAGCAGCCAAAGCCGGACAATGGATTAAGAGTAAACTGGGGGATATCAATAGCGTCGATACAAAATTCTCTTCGCAAGATTTGGTCACAGAAGTGGATAAAGGCTCAGAGAAGCTCATTCGTAATCTGATCATGACACATTTCCCCGACCACTCCATTCTAGGTGAGGAAGGTGTGGAGCCCGGCCCGGAGGCTTCAGCCAGAGCTCTTCAAGCCATGAGCGAGGAAGAATATCTCTGGATCGTAGATCCAATCGATGGAACGACCAATTTTGTTCATGGCTTTCCGTTCTTCTCCGTTTCTATTGCACTAGCACATAAGGGAGAGGTTATTGTTGGTGTGGTGTACGACCCATCACATGACGAGCTGTTCGTCGCAGAGAAAGGGAAAGGCGCTTACATGCATGGCATAAAGACGGTAGTATCGCTTGAAAATGAGCTGTCAGGCAGTCTGGTGGCTACCGGGTTTCCGGCCGATCGTAACGGGGCCTTGCCTATTAACCTCAAGGGTATTCAGGCGTTATCGCCGAAGGTGCGCAATATTCGTATGGCCGGTTCAGCTGCGCTTCACCTGGCTTATGTGGCAGCGGGACGTCTCAGCGGCTTCTGGGAGATTGGCCTGAATTCTTGGGACATAGCAGCGGGAGCATTATTGATTCAAGAGTCAGGCGGCCATGTTACGGATACGGAAGGTAAACCGTACAACTTGGCTGTTCGTAATGTACTGGCAACCAATGGACAGATCCATGATGAACTACAGCAAGAGCTGGCAAGAGCGGAAGCGACAGGTTTCTAGCATAGGGATATAGAGGAGGAGTCACTTAGGTGGCTCTTTTTTTTAGAATAAATTTAATGAAACATAATTTTTCTCAGTGGCGTATATGCTTATTTGTTGCAAATAGGAGACTGTGTCCAGTGTTTAAATGGAAATCCTCCTGCTAAAGAAATTATCGGGAAAATCTCCAATTATTAGGTTGATAGGCGATCAGATGAAAATATTAACAGGATTATTTCCATCTAATGAGTTTAGACAGAGGAACCTGAGGCAGAGCCTTGGTTTTTCTAACTAGCGCTGGAGAGAAAAGCTTGTAAGTTGATTCTAATCTCTAAATCTGGTGTAAACGGTTAATATGCACTATAATGTGAGATATATTAGTTATTTAAACGTTTCAATTAATAGGATGCGCGCTCGCGTAATCGGGAAATGGATGGAGAGTTTCTATGACGACGAATACACAATCTCAACCGATAACTGGCCCGGAAATCGTCACTTTTGGAGAAACCATGGCGCTGCTTATGCCATCAGGAGGAAAGGGTTTGGAATACTCTTCTGAGCTTCACAGCTTGTTTGGCGGTGCGGAAAGTAATGTAGCGATTGGCATCTCCCGGCTTGGGGGTAAGGTGGGCTGGTTTGGACGATTAGGCAAGGATCCATTAGGACGTATGATTTTCAAAAAAATTCGTGGCGAAGGTGTCGATGTTTCCCGTGCTGAACTGACAGCGGAAGCACCTACTGGGCTTATGATGCGCGAAGTACTCATGGGTAAAACCTCGGTGTATTACTATCGCAAACATTCAGCAGCTAGTCAAATGAACGCGAAGCATTTGGATGAGGCTTATATCGCTCATGCCAAGATTTTGCATGTTACAGGCATCACTCCAGCCTTGAGCGAGTCTTGTAAAGAGGCTGCGTTCGAAGCTATTCGAATTGCTCGTAAGCATGGCGTCAAGGTTAGTTTTGATCCCAATTTACGTTTGAAGCTCTGGAGTATTGAAGACGCGCGTCCCGTGCTGCTCGAGCTTGCTAAGATATCTGATATTTTCTTACCAGGTCTAGATGAATTGAAGCTGCTTTACCAGACAGAAGACTGGGATGTGATCGTGAACAAGCTGCGCGAATTATCTGCTGTATCCATAGTCAAAGGTGGAGAAAGGGAGACGTACGTCGTAACTCCTGACACGATTACAGCTGTTCCTTATTTCAAAGCGGAGCATGTGGTCGATACGGTTGGAGCGGGTGATGGCTTTTGTGCGGGCTTTTTGGTTGGCTTGTTAAAAGAGTACGATTATGCGGAAGCTGTGCGAATCGGAAATCTCGTAGGCTCCTTGATCGTTCAGACAGAAGGTGACTGGGAAGGTGCTCCAACTTGGGAAGAAGTGGAAGCGATTCTTAACGATGTTAAACATATTGAACGTTAAATGCTTGAAATAGAAGGGAAGATTTCGGTGAAAAAAATTAAACTTGTTCAGCAAATATCAAGTGAAGGCGTTGTTGCCGTTCTGCGCGGCGATACGCCAGAAGAGGTCGTCGAAATGGCCGATCAAGCCATTGCTGGCGGTATTAAGGTCATTGAAGTCACAATGACCGTACCTTTCGCGCTGCGTGCAATCGAGGAGCTAGCGAAGCGCTACTCGAGCACAGCGCAGGACGCGGCTAAATACGCGATCATCGGGGTGGGCACAGCCCTAGACCCCGAGACGGCTCGTGCCGCGATCCTGAGTGGGGCCGAGTTCGTCGTCGGCCCATCGCTTAACCCGAACACGGTTGCCCTCTGCAACCGTTACCGTGTGCCCGTCATGCCGGGCTGCATGACGATTCAGGAAATCCAGACGGCGCTAGAGCTCGGCGTCGATATTGTGAAGCTGTTCCCGGGCAATCTCTACTCGCCCGCGATGATTAAGGCCATTAAAGGTCCGCTTCCGCAAGCGAACATTATGCCAACCGGAGGCGTTTCGCTGAGCAACCTTGGCGAATGGATTCAGGCCGGCGCTGTTGCCGTCGGCATTGGTTCCGATTTGACCAGCGAGGCCGTCAAAACAGGCAATTACAGCCTTGTTGCCAAGAAGGCGGCTCAATATATCGAGGCTTATCAAGCGGCCAAGAAGTAGGAAATACGCACGCTCCGTCGAAAGTATGACGGAGCGTATTTTTTTGAAGTTGGATAGTAGTCTGACGATGAAAGGAAAGAAAACGATGGATCATGGGAAAGCGAAGCTGCTGCTGCAGGTTGATAATCTTCAGGCATCGATGTCCTTTTATACGAAGCAGTTGGGTTGGGAATTAGTGGAGACTGAAGCTTCTGGCCATGCGGCGCTGCTGCGAATTTTGATCAACTATGAAGTTGTTTTAATACAAAGAGATCAGCTTATCAAGCAGGAGCCTGAATGGCAGGCGTCTCACCTATCTCACTGGTTGCAACCTAAGCCTGCCTGCCCACAGATCGGAGATCTCGTATATATAGGTGTTACCTCTGTGAACGAAGTGGAAAAAAGCTTGCAAAAAAACGGATGCAGCGGGCTGCGAAAAGAAGAAGAAACGGGGCATATTCGTAAGATTTTTGTTCCTACCATAGATGGGTACACTTTCGTTTATTGGGAGGAGTTATTAGCATCGAATGATGAGATTGTAGAGATGTACGCAGACGGAGCAGACGAGTTGGAATGCGCCTTAGATGGCTTATCAGATGAGCAGCTCAATTTAACGGAAGCGCCGGGTAAATGGTCGATTCGCGAACAAGTGCTTCATCTGATTGATTTAGAACTCGTCACGATTCACAAAGTGAAATTCGCACTAGCGGAGCCGGGGCGTTCGTACCAGGGCAATAGCTTCTCACAGGATGATTGGAGCGTTGGGCTGCATTATCAGAGCAGGCCGATCAAAAATGAAGTGCAGCTGTTTCGTGCCTTAAGGCAGCATATACTTGGAATGTGTGAACATTTGCCTGATGCGCTTGGACGGACAGTAATAACAAAGGATCGCGAAGAGTCCGTTGCGAAACTGCTTAAAATGATGGCAGGCCATGCAAAACATCATATAAGGACCGTGGAGCGGATTCGGGAGCAAAATGGATGTTGATGCAGAAAAACCCAGGTCAAAAAATGACCTGGGTTTATTGTTGATTTTAGGCAAGGAAATCAAATCGCATTTTACATGTTAGGAAAAGAGGCGTTGTTATGAATCTAACTGAGCAGGACTGGACAGCAGAGGAGCAGAGAGTTCAAGAAGTAGCAGCAAAGATGTATACAAAAATAATTGAGCTGGAAGATCAGGTTGGCCAGGTTCATTCGGACGTTGTTGAAATTCGCAAGCATTATTGGGATGAAGTGACGCGGGTGATCAAGACCGGCGATCGCGGATCGCTGCATAGCCTGCTGGCAGCCGAGGTTACTCGGCTGCTCGGCGAAGGCTATGCCTCCATCGCGATCATTGCGAGAACCGCGAGCGAGAGCAAGCTCGCGCATCAAGCCCTGGAGCCCAGCTGCAAGTGCCACTGGGATTCATCACTAAACACAGCCCGACCTTCTAGCCGGGCGTGCTCATCATCCCTTCGTATCTCGCGAAGGGAGTGGAGTTCGACGCCGTACTTATCTATGACGGTTCCCATCATCAGTACGGGCATGAAAATGACCGCAAGCTGTTCTACACCGCTTGCACAAGGGCTATGCATGAGCTATGTATTTTCACGCTAGGGGACTCATGTCGGTTCATTATGAATCAACCGCCTAGCACTTACATTTACACAGATGGTGTATAGCGAGAGAGATAATGTTACCGCATTCTCAACATCAAAGAACCCGACAACCCGGTTTCAGCAGAAACGGGATCGTCGGGTTGCTTTGTGTTGGTCCCTCTTTCGACGTTGGAGGGGATTTACTTAGTTACTTCTTTTGGTCCGCGTCGTACTCACTGGCGAATTCCTCCAGAGCCTTCACCTTACCATGCGGATGTTGAGCTTGTTTGCGGCTTTTCCATGCAGCTTCATCGCGGCGTTTCGAGTGGCTCATAGCAAAAAACCTCCTATGGTATGCGGATGGGTGTTGCACTTATAAAATGTGAAGAGTACGCGTATTTTATGCAGCGACGGTACAATTTTCTCGCTAAACAAAAAAGCTCCACAAGACCAGCAAAGGTCCTGTAGAGGCTTTTTTTGTTATCTATTCCGTTGCAACCGATTGGTCAGCTTGCATGTTAACTGGAGAGATACGGATGAAGTTAGCTTCAAGATTGCTTAGCAAACCATCGATTTTCGCTGCTGCATCGGATTGACCGGACTTAGCAAGCTCAGCGTGGTAAGCTGTGAGCAACTCAGTAAGATCTTTTTTGCTTTGTACGCCAATTGTCTCGAGTTTAACTTTCGCGCCTTTGGCAATACGTCGTTCGATCGCTGCTTGATCTAGACCCATTTCTGGTACGAGACGTTGGTAAATCACGCCGCCTGTCATACCAGCGCAAATCCATGGACCTGGATCGCCCATAACAACGGCACGGCCGTTTGTCATGTACTCGAACGCGAAGCCTTTGAGGTTCGCACGAGCAGCAAGTCCGCCAAGCTCATCTCGTAGAGGAGTCGTGATTTCGCCACCGAACACAACGTCAGCCCCTGAGAAACGGATACATGCACGTGTATCTGCACTGCCTTGAATCAAGAACAAGCCTTTTTGTGCGCCGTAACCAAACGATTTACCAACGCTGCCGTTAATGAACGTATTGTTTTTGCCAAGGGATTTAATAATTGCCACTTTACCGCCGAAGGCCATTTTACCAAGACCATCCTCAGCACCACCATGAACGGTAATGTCTACGCCACGAGCATTGAATGCGGCAAGACCGTTACCTGGAACGGAACCATCCGTCAAGTTCAGCGAGATTGCTGGTAATTCATCATAACTGCCGTCGAAACGATCTCTTACGCGATGGCTGGAGTAACGAGCTCCGAGAATTCGGGACTCGGCATCCACTTTGGACCAGTTGCGTACGATTGGAGCATCCATCGCCAGGGATTCTGGGAAGAATTCTTGGCCTTCTGCGCCAGCGGCAATGCGGATATCGGACGATACAGCAACTTCTTCCATGGCTCTTTCAGCAGCGGAGATGAACTGCAGTGGAGCTGGACGAAGGATATCGGACAGATCAATACGATCTACGTGGCTAATTTGTTCCAATAGATCGGAACGGCCAACGAGTTCTTGCAGGCTTTTGAAACCAAGGGATGCTACGACTTCACGTACTTCTTCACCCATCGAACCAAACAAACGAACCAAGCTATCCACAGCTAGATCAAGTTGACGAGGCACAAAACGGCGAAGACCTTTCTCTTCTGCTTCTTCCATGGAATCAATTTGTGTAGCGATACCAACGTGACAAGTGTCTAAGTGACAGCCACGGCAAGTTGTACAGCCGATTGATTGCATTGCGATACTACCGAATCCTGCACGGTTCGCACCGAGCATAACCATTTTAACAACGTCAGCTCCGGATTTCAGACCGCCATCAGACCACAGCTCAACGCGGTGACGAAGACCAGCTTCAATCAGAGCAACGTGAGCAAGCTTCGTACCGATCTCCGTCGGAAGACCAACGTGAGTCAAGGAGTGAATACGAGCCGCACCTGTACCGCCGTCAAAACCGGAAAGAGTAATAACGTCAGCGCCTGCTTTAGCAACACCCACTGCAATGGTCCCGATACCTGGAACAACGGGGATTTTAACGATAATTTTCGCCTTACGTCCGCTTCCTTCTTTGAGCTCGGAAATGATTTGCGCCAAATCCTCGATCGAGTAAATATCATGGTTGTTGGAAGGAGAGATCAGGTCTGAACCAATGGTTGCGTTACGAGCAGCAGCGATTTTAGCTGTTACTTTGGATCCTGGTAAATGACCGCCTTCACCCGGTTTGGCTCCTTGACCGATTTTGATTTCAAGGAAAGCAACGGCGTTAGCTAGTTCTACGTTAACACCGAAACGTCCGGATGCCACTTGCGCACCACGCGTTTTTTTGTAACGGCCGAGCATATCTTTAATCTCTCCGCCTTCGCCGTTCATGGTTACCATGTTCAGGCGTTCGCCGGCTTCAGCGTAAGCACGGAAAGCAGTTTCGTTCTGTGAACCGAATGACATGGAGGAAATCAACATCGGCAAGGAATGACCGCCAATAGAAATATCGACTTGTGACGGATCGAGTGGCTTACGGCCTTCGCTCAGTGCTTTCTGGGTGTTGAAACCAGCAATGTGGCGAATGGAAATCGGGTTCTTTATCTCTTCTTCACGCAGCTTGTCGCGGTAGTCGCTATAAGGAGCGGCACCTGAAGCGGCATCGCCTAATGCTTTCCACATACGTTGGAAGAAACGGAAGTTTTTCGCCGCTTTTGCCTTCGGATTGCTGAAATCGTTGTAACGAGCTTCACTATCCGCTTCGAGCTGGGCAAAGCCAGTTCCGGCTTTTTTACTACCGAGGTAGTTCACGATATCCAGCACCTCAGCAACTTCGGGGTGAAAGCCGATAGAGGAGAAGAACCGTGTATAACCGCGTAGCTCATGAGTACCGATCGTGGAGATTACTTTCTCCAGACCTTTGGTTAGTGCTGTATACACTTTGCGTGCTGCAGCTGCGTTGCCTTCTTTATCGGAAGCCGTAGAGAACAAGAGGTAAGGTGAAATAACGTCGGCACCAAGACCACAAGCTACAGCGATATCATGCAAGCTGCGAATCGCAGCGGAACGCAGGATCAAAGTAACATGGCGGCGCAGGTTATCGCCGAAACCGAGTTTCTCCGCACGAAGTGCGATATCTATTTTGGAAACAGCGAGATGCGGCTCAAGCCACAAACGGTCATTTTGATGAGCGTCAGCATCGTCGAGAACGATGAGTGCAGCACCGGCACGAGCAGCAGCGATAGCGTCAGCAGCTAACTTTTCCAAGCCATCACTCAGAGAAGTTCCTCTGGCGAAAGTAGTGGAAAGTTCAGCTACAGCATTATCTCCTTGGGCACGGAACAGGGCTAGCAATTGCTCATAAGAAGGTTGGGACAGATGCTCTTCGCTATCTACGCCATTCGTACCTTCGAGTACAAGTGGAGCCAGAAGCTCAAGTCTCAGGTTTCCATCAACCTGGGCATAAACTGGTGTACGAGAACCGGCAATGACACGTGTGGAAAAATGCTCCATTTCGCGGTCGCGGTCGATCGCTGGATTCGTTACAACAGCTACGCTTTCTTTAATGAAGTCAGGCACGTTCTGGCGTTCCCAAGCAAGTGCTGCGTGAGGTGAATCATGACCTAGTGAGCGGATGGGTTCAGCACCTGTTTCGGACATCGTTTCGATGTGTTGAATACCGTCACGATCCCAACCAAAGGCACTGTACAATTGATCAGTCGCTATCATGTTTTCATTGAGCTCAGCTTGTGTTTCTGTCTTGACAGGATTCAGATATTTCCGAAGACCGCTAATATTCAGACGTTTGCTTGCGCGCTCGTACACTAAACCTTGTACTTCATGGTAAGGAATCACTTGAATGTGTTCGCCTGGTGTGAGTACAACGCCGACTTTTTCACCTGGTGCGATAGGTTTCGGATCAGCCACCATTTCGCCAACCATAATAACACCTTGCTCCGAAGAGAAGTAAAGGGATGTATCACTTTCAACCATCCACACTGGACGAAGACCAAGTGCATCCACGCTAAAAATACATTCGTTGCCGTAACGGGAAACGATACCCGCAGGACCTTGTGCAAAATGACCCCATACTTGACGGTAGTACACATATAAATCTTGAAGTTCCGGACGGAACTGTTTCATTTCATTAATAATAGGAGGGAACACCATTTCCATTGCTTCAAAAAGGGAAAGTCCAAAACGGTGAATGAACGTTTCAATCGTTCTGTTCATGTCTTGGGAGTCAGAACCGCCGCTAACGAGTGGAACACCAACCATGTCTGCTTCAATACGAAGTTTCTTAACCGTGTTAATTTCACCATTGTGCCCGAGCAGGGAGAACGGTTGAACGCGGAAGAAGCTGGACAATGTGTTCGTCGAATAACGGTTATGACCGATTGTAACCTGAGAAGCAAATAAGGGGTCACGTGTATCGTTAAAGTATCTAGGAAGAATGCTTGCTGCTCCTAATACTTTGTAGGCAGATGTAACATTGCTAAGGGTTGCAACGTGAACGTTGTAACGATCTTCAATAGTGATATGGAGTTCAAAAAGGTGATCGGCCACTTGACCTTCAGTCTTGTTGCTAATCGCTGCGATTTGCCAGAATGTAGGCTCGTCGTTCAAACCATTAGCACCTAGAACGCTGCTATCGACTTGATTCTCTTGCTCGAGAATGATGGATACATCATGGGAAGCAAAGAGCTCACGGATGCCATTTTGCATTTCGGTAACGGTCAGGTCAAGATTGCGCGGAACAAAGATATGTCCAACAGAAAAACGGTTATCATAGGCAAGTTTGCCGTCAAGGCCCGCATCTGTTAATTTCTTTTCCCAAAGAGCACGTGGAATGTCCGTTAAAATACCGCAACCGTCGCCTTCACCGTTGATAAAACCCGAACGATGTTCCATTTTTACAAGGGCATCAATCGTCTTTTGGATATTATCACGGGAAGGATGACCATTCTTTTCAATAATACAAATAATACCGCAGCTGTCGTGTTCGGTTCCTAGTAGATCTTGAAAACGGCCTTCATTACGCATCAATTCATTCATTGCTCTGGTCAGTCGCCTGACCGTCACCTCCCATACATATTTAAACTCCTCTTGCACTACGTTTCTTGCATTCAGGCCAATTGAGCCCGCAACCCCAAGCATTTTCAATGAATCACCACAAAGTGGTCAAAAACGAAACATGCAAGAATATGAATAAAAATGCAATTTAACTGAATAGTTCGCCAATTTCAAAGAAATAAATCCCCTGACATAAGGCTCTAATCGCCCCGTATTAAAGTAAGGCATTACGCACAAAAATCAATAAATAATTTGTAAATCGTGCCCTAACTTTCTAGGAAAATACTGTGAAAACTAGCCATTTCGGGAAAAGGGTAAAAGTAATCTTAGAATAGCATGAAAAAGTTGATCCGACAATAGTTGCAGAACGAAAACACGAATGTAAGCGTTACCTTTTCTGCATAATGGTGAATAAAACCAGTTTATTCCTGGCTTGGGGTACCCGTAAAATACGAACGAACTATGATCCTGACAGGATCATAGTTCGTTTCTGGGACATGTTTGGTGATGGGGGCAATGGGGGAATTAGCGTGATTAGCTGTACTTTTTGCACGATTGACTGATTGGCTGCATGAACGATCAATGCAAAGGGCTAGCTACTCCAAGTTATCTTAACGTACACCCATACAAGTAATGGGTAATAATGCAGCATTAAGACGGCATAACCAGACTCATAAAAAATGAGATGCAAAAAGTACAGTAGATTACTGAGTATTTACGATTTTGAGGTGTAATCATGCATTTAGTACATCAAATTATCGCGTTTTAGCCCAAAAGTGAGGGAGTTGAGAGAATTAGCTGCACTTATTGCATGATTTCACTCAAAATCATGCATTTAGTCTAAATTAGCTGCACTTTTTACATTTAAGCGACCCCTACCCCGTACCCCGTACCCCGTACCCCGTAACCACTTACATATTTTTAGCGTGTTTTCATCGTTTTGAAAGCTCGATCAACAGCATCGAGTGTTTGTGCGATGTCGTCATCGGTGTGGGCCAGCGTCATAAACCACGCCTCATATTTGGATGGAGCGAGGTTAATTCCTTGCTCCAGCATAAGTCGGAAGAAATCAGCAAAGCGTTCGCCATCGGTGTCCTGTGCTTCGTCATAATTCGTGACGGGATGGTCACAGAAGTGGGTGGAGAAGGCGCCTCCGATGCGATTAAGCGTCAAGGCGATACCATGACGGGCGGCGGATTCCGCGATGCCGCCCGCAAGTGCTGCGCCAAGCTGCTCGAGCTTGGCATAAACACCGGCCTGCTGGAGGACTTCCAAGCAGGCGATGCCGGCCGAGATGGAGGCGGGGTTCCCCGCCATCGTGCCGGCTTGATAAGCAGGTCCGAGCGGAGCGACCTGCTCCATCACGGCCTTGCGGCCCCCGTAAGCACCGATCGGCAGCCCGCCGCCGATCACTTTGCCGAGGGCCGTAAGGTCCGGTTCCACAGCGGCGAAGCGCGCCGCCGCCTCGGAAGTGCCGCCCTCCACGAGCGGGAGGCCAGGGTAGGTCTGTGCCGCTCCGAAATGGAAGCGGAATGCCGTGATGACCTCGTCGTAGATGACGAGGGCACTGTGTTTACGAGCAGCTGCGCAGAGCTGCTCGAGGTAGCCGGCATGGGGCATGACCATGCCGAAGTTGCCGACGATGGGCTCCACCATTACCGCGGCAATTTCTTCACTGAAGCGTGCAAGCGCGGCCTCAAGTGCCGGAATGTCGTTGAACGGCACCGTAATGACCTCTTGCGCGATGCTCGCTGGTACGCCGGCGCTATCCGGCGTGCCAAGCGTGGACGGCCCGGAACCGGCCGCCACCAGCACAAGATCCGAGTGGCCGTGGTAGCACCCGGCAAACTTAATGATCTTTGTGCGCTTCGTGTAAGCGCGCGCCACGCGAATCGTCGTCATCACGGCCTCTGTGCCGGAGTTGACGAAGCGTACTTTGTCGAGCGATGGGATCGCCGACTTCAGCATCTTGGCGAACTCGATCTCGAGTTCGGTCGGGGTGCCGTACAGTGTGCCGTTCTGTGCGGCGCGGCAAATCGCTTCGGTCACATGCGGATGCGCGTGACCGGTAATGATAGGGCCATAGGCGGCGAGGTAATCGATGAAGCGATTGCCGTCAACATCCCAGAAGTGTGCGCCCTGCGCACGCTGCATGAAGACTGGCGCGCCGCCGCCGACGGCTTTGAATGAGCGGGAGGGAGAGTTGACCCCGCCCACGATGTGTTTCAGTGCTTCTTGATATAACTGCTCGGAGTTTTTGCGTTCCATAAGAAAAATCATTCCTTTATCCTATTATGTACTTAATGATCTTACAAAAAGCCTCTACCTAAAGGGCGTAAGCCCGATCAAGTAGAGGCTGTGATCTTAAATTCAACCTGATTATCACAAGACTCCTTCACTTCATCGTCTTGACTGAAGACTTCGGTGTAGAAGAAGGCGATGGCTTCATAGGACCAGAGTCCGCCTCGGCCTTTCCTGCAAATAAATCCTTCACATAAAGCTGCAGCTTCTCTTTATTCGCTGTAATAACAGCTGCGCCGCGGACGTTTTTCTCAATCAGCAGGTCAGTCGGCGGCAGTTGGGAACTGACGATACCGTCAGCTTTGGCTTCATAGCCTAATGTCCCCAACTTCAGCATATCCGCCACACTAAGATTAGTATCAATGTAGGGATCCATAGCATTCAGTATTTTTGGCAGCTTAATAAGTGATGAGGTGTATTGCATTTTCTGAACGACAGCCGTCAAAAACTTTCGTTGTCTTTCTGTGCGTGAGAAGTCTGACAACGCATCATGACGGAACCGCACATACTGCAAGGCTGTTTTTCCATCGAGATGCTGCATTCCTTTTTTCAAATTAATATCATACACATGATCATCTTCAGAGTCCGAATATTTCATATCTTTTTCGACGTCGATATCAATCCCGCCAATGGCATCAATAAGTGCAATAAATCCTGTAAAGTCAGTATAAACATAATACTGAATAGGGATCCCAAGCAAATCGCTGACCGTTTTCATTGCTAAATTTGGACCGCCGGTTGTAATCGCTGAGTTGATCCGATCTTCGCCCTCGCCTGGAATTTTTACATATGTGTCTCGCAGGATAGAGAAAAGATGAGCTTTCTTCGTTACAGGATCAATGGATGCTAGCATAATACTGTCTGAACGGGGTAACTCATTCTTCTTCATACCACGCGAATCTCCACCCAACAGTAAGATATTGACGCGCTGTTTGCCTTCCCATTTGGGTGGGGTATATTTATCACCTTTTTCTTTAAAGGTTTGGGCAATCAAGGTACCGCTTCCTTGAGGTGTGTCGGATTTATGGGAGATACTATTCGCAAAATGATAAAAGGAATAAGAATAATAACCGGCCACCACCATAAGCAGTAAGCCGATCAGGAGCAAGGTTCGTTTTATGATTCTCAATGGTTCTGCGCTCCTTTCAAAAGTAGAGATAATCTGTACTTTTTTTTCTTACAGAATTCATGTATCATGAGTTTGTTGAGTATGTTTTACAATTCGTCTTTATGATCCATATTATAGATGCTGCGAAACTTCGATAGCAAGTTGCGGCGGATTTTGCCGTTATATGTAGCCGAGTCTACACAAACAGGGGGAAGTTCATGTTAGCCATAGATGTTCAACTACTGCGCAAAGAATTTCAAGTTCAGCAGAACCGCGGGGGTTTAAAGGGTGCCTTTCAAGATTTATTCCATAGAGAATATAAGCATATTACAGCTGTGAAAGACATCAGCTTTCAAATTCCTAAGGGCGAAATTTGTGGATATATCGGTGAAAATGGCGCCGGAAAGTCCACGACGATTAAGATGCTTACGGGTATTCTTGTACCTACTTCAGGACATATCAAGGTTAATGGCTTCGTTCCATTTAAAGAGCGCGAAAAATTCGTAGCTGGGATCGGCGTCGTTTTTGGTCAACGCAGTCAGCTGTGGTGGGACATCGGTGTTGTCGAATCATTTCAATTATTGAAAAAAGTGTATCGCGTTTCAGAAGCCGATTATAAAAAACGCCTCGATGAGCTCGTTGATCGCCTACAATTATCCGATCTGTTATCACGACCTGTCCGTAAGCTAAGTCTGGGGCAGCGGATGCGTTGTGAGTTAGCTGCTTCTCTCATTCATAATCCAGCCATCCTCTTCTTAGATGAGCCAACCATTGGTCTGGATATCGTCGTTAAAACCGAAATTCGCGAATTTCTCAAATCGCTCAATCAGCGTTACGAAACAACTATTTTACTTACAACGCACGATTTGCAGGATATTGAAGCACTCTGTTCGCGTGTTATTATGCTCGATGATGGCCGAATTATTTATGATGGCGGACTCGAAGAACTGAAGATTAAATGGGGTAAAGGCAAAGAAGTCGTGCTTCAGTTTGAGAATCCGGTCACACTGCCTCGTCTCCAAGAGCTTACGCGGGGCCTAGACGTTGCCTGGCAGCTTGAAAATGAGTTGTCCGCCAAAGTATTCATTCCTCACGAGCGTGCCAATGTTTCCGAGGTGCTTAGCCGCGTAGTCGGCGTGCTGCAAATCCAAGATATCAAAATCAATGAAACCAACACCGACGATATCGTACGCGAAATTTATAAAGCCGGCTCAGCCGATGTGAAACGCCCAGAGGAAGCGAAGCAGCCAGAGGGAGTCCCGACACATGCTTAGTGCTTATTTAGAAGTTATTCGCATGCGGTTTCTTATGATGCTCGCTTACCGTGTTAATTACTACAGCGGCATTTTGATCTATGCACTCAATATTGGTTCCTATTATTTTGTATATAAGGCTATTTATGGTGAGCAAGCTATAATTGGCGGTCTGACCCTGGGTCAGATGACGACTTATGTGGCTATTTCTTGGATGGGACGTGCTTTCTACTTCAATAACTTGGACCGTGAAATTGCGAATGAAATTCGTGACGGCAGCGTAGCCATCCAATTCATTCGGCCATACAACTATATCTTTGTGAAAATGATGCAGGGATTAGGAGAAGGCGTATTTCGCCTATTTCTCTTTACAACACCGGGAATGATTTTCATTTGGCTTCTCTTACCGATTCAATTCCCAACTGATCCGGGTCTTTGGGCCATCTACTTCTTGATGCTTTTTTTCAGCTTTCTAATTAATACCCAGCTTAATATTATTACGGGCTTATTCGCATTCTTCTTGGAAAATAACGAAGGTCTCATGCGCATGAAGCGTATTGCGGTTGACCTGTTCTCCGGTTTAATTATTCCGATCTCCTTTTTCCCAGGGTGGTCCAAATCGGTCTTGGAGTGGCTGCCTTTTCAAGCGATTACGTACTTGCCGAGTGCTGTTTTCACAGGAAAAATTACAGGCACTGCGATTTTTCAAAACGTTGGTGTCCAAGTGGTGTGGTTCCTGCTCTTAATTATTCCGATTTATGTCCTGTGGGTTAAATCCAAAACACGTCTATTCGTACAGGGGGGTTAGCATACGATGTTCTATATCTCCCTAGTTGTTGACTATTTGAAAAATTACATGAAAACCCGTCTCACCTACCGATCTGATTTCTGGATTGAAGTTCTCTCCGACTTGATGTTCAATGGTTTGAACTTATTCTTCATTCTTGTCGTATTTTTGCAAACGCAATCGCTCGGCGGCTGGAATCAAGAACAAATTTTGTTCATTTACGGTTATTTTATGATTCCGTACGGTATATTTATTTCCTTTTTTAATTTATGGGGCTTTAGTGAGCGTTATATTGTAAAAGGGGAAATGGACCGCATCCTGACGCGTCCTGCATACAATCTGTGGCAGTTGATGCTTGAAAATCTAGACCCGGCTTCACTGTTCAGTGCGCTGGCAGGTCTGATTGTGATGATCTACTCCTGGATAAAGCTGGGCATACCTTTTCACTGGCACGATCCGCTTATCTTCATCTTAATGGTTATTGGATCAATCCTCATTTACGCAGGGGTCTACATCTCGCTGACGTCGCTCGCCTTTTTCTCCGATGCGCCGACGGGTATCCTGCCGTTGATTTGGAACATCCAGAACTATGGAAGGTACCCGGCAACGATTTACAATAAACTATTGAGAAATATTTTGACGTGGATTCTACCTTTCGCGTTTGTCGGGTTCTACCCGGCCGCTTATTTCATCGACCCGGAGAACTGGAAGTGGTTCGCGCTGCTGACACCGGTTGTTGGTATTGCTTTCAGCATCTTTGGTATTTCGGTTTGGAATATCGGTGTGAAACGTTATCGTGGTGCAGGATCATAATTAAAATAAAATCAACCTCCAATTCCACATGTCAGTTGGGTTGGAGGTTGATTTTATTTCTGTCACAAAACACCTTCTCTTTTCGCCCTATCTATTGAAAAGAGAAAACGGAGGGTGATGGACATGAAAAATACGCTACAGCGTCCAGGCTTTAGTTTCCGACAATTTCGGTAAGTTTTTGCCGAATGGCTTCAGTTATTCTTAACGAAAATGAATCGACAAATGGGCATTGTGGCTTACAGTGGTGGTCAACCATACAATGTAAAACGTTGTTTTTATACAACAAATTCGAAAATTGGCATTAAATAATTTGCTCAACATTTTACTTGAAACACAAAAGCATAAAGATGATTTAATAAAATGGTACAGCAAAGGCAATCAATTAATCAGTATAACTTAAAGAAATAAGTAATTGTCAATAAGAATTTTTCGGGCATAATTTACTTGCGTAATGAGCAAATTGATGCTAATTTGGTAATAACAAGATTGATACAAAATGTATCAAAAAAATTATTTTGGTAGTAAGACCTGATACGATAAGTATCATGATGTTATAAGAAATGAGGAATTATATGAGAATGTCGAGAAAAGGCAGGCGTAGGCACATGTATGCAAAACGTAAAAAAGAAAAAATGATAAGAGTTAGCGTGTACGCAGTTTGCTTACTCATAGCCACCTCAAACATTCCTCTTGCAAAAGTACACTCTCAATTTGTGGATCAAACATCTTTCAAAGCAAATATTGGTGCTGCTTTCGTATTTCCATCTACAGTAACTCAAAGTGTATATTCCATAGATGCAAATCTAGCAAAATTATTAGACATTCAAGGAAAAGTTAAAACCGAAGCAACGGTAATCTACTCAGTATATGACCCTCATGCAACGGTGATTATGTCAGATCAATTGAATGGATCTCGTAGAGAAATCGAATCCATTAGACAACAATCACAAGATTTAGTAAATACACTTAGTGAAATGGTTATTAAAGCCAAGGGCTTAGATCCAAAGAATAAAGATTATGGATTTTTGTATGCAGGTTTTGAGACAGCACAGGCGAGATTAGAAGAAATATTGAAAATATCAAGTAACATTTTGAATGCACCGCCACCTTCAGTTACAGTATCAGTTTATGGACCACCGCCACCTTCAGTTACAGTATCAGTTTATGGACCAACTATTGTAAATCCATCGCAATCAATTAAGGAACCTACATCAACAATATCACCTACACCACCATACATATCACCACCTACATCACAACCTACACCATCGCCAACACCTTCTAATCCTTCAACTCAGAAACCTAAATCAACAGAAAATATGCCTGTAGAACCACTTATTTTGGATCGACCTGTAGATACTTCTACCCATTCTAATTCTTCAACTGTTACAAGTTCTGTATTCGGCAAGTTAAAGAACTAATCTAATTATTAGGGAGGATATTTAAGTGAAAATTCGCAAAGTTTTAAGTATGTTTATCTCTTTTATTATGGCAGCTGTCTTATTGATTACAATATGTGCAGTTGTTTATTCTAAAGTTTCAGGCAAGACTCCAGAATTGATGGGATACAAAGCAATGGTAGTTTTATCAGGTTCTATGGAACCTAGTATAGGCACAGGTTCTGTTCTTTTTGTTAAGCAGGTTAAAGATCCTTCTGCTCTTCAGTCTGGTGATGTTATTACATACCGTTCTGTAGAAAATCCAGATATGCTTATAACCCATCGGATAAAAGAAGTTCAAAAATTCAACGATAATGTGCAATACATTACCAAAGGTGATGCCAATAATGTAGAAGACCCCAAGCCCATACCGGCGGGCTATATTATAGGTCAATATGCAGGGTTCAACATTCCGTACTTTGGATATGTTTCCGATTTTGTGAAATCAAAAGCAGGTATCATCATCCTGTTGATTGTGCCTGGAGTCATTCTCATTTTGTGGCAAGTCATCGGAATGTGGAAGTTGATATCTAGGATGGATGAGAAACCTGACACAGATGAACAAACTGTAAAATCTTAACTTGTTTGAACTCCTTCACTGTATAAACAGGGAAGATTCAAAATAAAAAACTTTTTCTAGGAGGAAATTGGATTATGGCGACAGGATTAAAAAAGCAACTCGTATTGGCAATGGCAATCACAGCTTTGGGTGCAACTTTGGTAGCAGGTGGAACATCAGCCTTGTTTACCGCTTCAGCAAGCAACACGAACAATAGCTTTACAGCGGGCACTGTAAAAATTGCTCTCGATAAAGCGGATACTGTAGCGAAATACTTTAATGTGTCAAATATCGCTCCTGGTGATTCTGGCAGCAGTCCTGTAGTTGTTACTAACACTGGTTCTTTGGAACTTCGCTACGATATCACATCCACTGTAACTGGTGGGTTGGCGGTGGCCCAGCCTGGCGACAATCATCCATTGACCGTAAAAATTTACTCTGACGCCGCTATGACACAGGAAATCGTTGCTGGAGACAACAACCGCGTATTGGCTCCAAATGTAGGCACGGAAACTTTGTATGTTAAATGGCAATTGCCACTGGATGCAGGTAATGCATACCAAGGCCTAACTGCTACATACTCCATCGAGGTTGCAGCTGAACAAACCAAAAACAATTAATAAAAAATATTTGTCGTGATTAATTTAGATATGGGTTGTGTAGATATGCTACCCATATCTAAAGGTGACAGGAGGTAGGTACCCATCATTAAAAAGAAACTAGCAACTTTAACAGCACTAAGTTTACTAACTGTCGCTCTAGCAGCAGGTGCAGGGACATATGCCATATTCACTAGCAGTGCTCAGAATACAGGCAATTCCATCTCAGCAGGCGTAATCAATTTAACTCAAACTCGGGATATGGGTGACTCCATTCCTGGACCCATGTTTTATTCTTCAACATCTGATCCAACAGGTAAATTCCCTTATGACAAAAGCAATCCATTGCAGCCTCCTGGTGGGGAATCGATTGGTGGATGGGCACCTGGTGATGTTGTTGTTCGTGCCATGAATGTGTACAATAACGCATCCAACGCTATTGATGCAAAGGTGACGAAGGTAAAGAGTACTGTGAATGCTGCGGGCCTTCAGCCTGGAGATCCAGCATTTGAGCATTTCATAGACCATATGAAAATCAAAATCCAATATCCAGCACAAAATAAAATCATCTATGATGGGTCTTTGAGAGGTCTATTGAATGGTTATGTGAATATTCCTGCATTCGCGGTATATGCAAATGGTGGTGCAGCTAATATCACATTCACAGCACACCTAGATCTTGACGCCGGTAATATCATTCAAGGCAAAACATTTGTGTTCAATTTTGACCTCTTTGCGGAACAATTAAAAAATAATCCATAGGATTATAGTTTCATCAAATGTATTTTAGTATAAATTTTAGGAGGATAACAAATTGAAAATATTAAAAAGTAAAGTAACTTCCATGCTTCTTATTACTGCACTCGGGACATCCCTTGTAGCAGGAGGTTCAGCCGCTTTATTCACAGCTCAGGCTTCGAACACAAATAACACTTTTGCTGCCGGAACTGTAAGCATTAATGCTGGAATTGCGCCAGTTTTCTCTACAACAGATGTTGTTTTCAATAACATGGCACCTGGCGATGCTGGCATTAAAACCATTAGTGTTACAAATACTGGTTCTTTGGATGCATGGGTCCGCGTTAAACATATCTCAACATCAGGTGTTTTGTTTAGCGGTGCAACTCCACTGACACTGAACAATTTTGAAGTTTTCCAAATTCCTGCAGGCCAAAGCAAAAATTATACAATCAACTATGACTTCAAAAAGGCAGCAGATAATAGTTACCAAGGTGCAAACGGCATAGCTAATATCGAGTTTGAAGCTGTACAAGTAAAAAATAATCCTAATCCTTGGACAATTGCAAAAACCGTTCCTGGTGGATCTAACATTACTGCAGGAACAATTAACGTTACATCTAGTAGCCAAAACCTTGTATTGGATGTAACAGGCTTGTGGACACCAGAAGTTACTGCGAATTATCCTGACTTGGAAATCATAGGCCCGAGTGGGCAAACTTACGGGTATAGTGGTGGGATTCTAAATGGAAGCGGATCCCAAACAATCGCTAGTACCCCTGATTCCGGCCAGGCGTCGTATACCGGATGGGTCACAAACCCAGAACAAATGGTTTTCGAAAACCCAGCCGTCGGTACTTGGACTATCAAACTTCATAACAGCGTAGCCCAAAATACAACTGCAATTGTTAGTTCTAACCAACAAATTCAGTAATATATAAACAACCCAAACACCGCGGCTGCCGCGGTGTTTGGTATATATGCAATTTAAATTATGGAGCGTTTAAATCATGAAATATACAAAACAAATCCTTTTAAGTGTTGTTTTAATGATATCTTTGTTTTCATGGTTGGTTTATTATTTTATGACAGGAACTACAAAGGCTGATACCACAACATATCAGATGAATATCGAAACACTACCAGCTAGTGGATTTTTGAAAGCATACAATATGGCTCCCGGTGATAAATCAACTTCAATTTTGCATGTTAAAAATTCTGGTAATCTAGATTTCACTTATGCGGTTAGTGCTAAACAGACATCTGGAGCAACTGATTTATATAATACGCTGCAACTTCAAGTTTGGAATAATACGGCTAAACTATATGAAGGACCACTCAACAAGCTACAAGACTTACCATTAGGTGAAATATCTAAATTGGGACAGATGGATTTAACTTTCACTGCCATCCTTCCGTTGAGTGCAAATAACAGCTTACAAGGACTATTATCTAAAACGGAGTTTATATTCACTGCTACAAACCCCTTAATTGCTACTACACTAACTTTAAGTGGACCAGCAAGTGAGGATTACAATGATCCTGTTACTTTCTTGGCATATTTAACAGACACCACCAAAATAGTACCTATTTCCAATGCCACCATTGCCTTACATTTAGGAAATCAGAGCTTTACTTCGATTACTAATAGTCAGGGCAATGCCTCCTTTACCTTTAAGCCTAATCAACCTACTGGATTGTATGAGTTATCCGCCAACTTTGCGGGAAACACGATGTACTCACCAAGCAATAGTTCGGTTTCATTCACAATAAATAAAGAGGAAACCACTCTCGACATTATTTCTTCTAAAACACTGGCCGTTGGAAAAGTTGTTGTTAAGGCCAAATTGAAGGAAGATGGAATTACTCCAATTGCTAATCGAACAATAACCTTTAAGAACGGTGACACTCAACAAAGTGGTATAACAGATAAAGATGGTATTGCAACGGTCACTTTACAATTGCCGTCAAATAAGTATACGCTAAATGCATATTTCGATGGAGATGCCTTCTACCAACCAAGTTCAGCTACGCAAATAGTGTACGTCTATACACCTACACAGTTTATTATTTGGTGTGGGAATGAAGAAGATGAACATGAAGTCAAGTTGGGACGGGATTATGTTTTCTGGGGTGCACAGTGGGCTAAGCAAGTTAAATCTGGTCATTACGACGCAAATCCAAGTTTCAAAGGATATGCTGATAAAGTAGGATCTGACGACTGGACAACTAGCCCGGGCAATTCTAGCGATCCCCCACAACAAGTATCAAAATATATTAGTGTCATTGCTGCAACCCATATTGATAAGAATGGAAGCACAATAATGGGTAATATCGTGGACGATGTGATACTAGAAGTAGATAGCCCAGATTCTTATCAACCGAACCCAGGACATAGCAGTTCAGGGGTGATGGTCACGAAGGTTGAACAAGGGGATTTTTCTTCATCCAATTGAAAAAAACGTTAAGAGGGACACCACAGAGGTAGCCCTCTTTTTATGTGTTCTATATTATTTCTCTAACTTAGTATTATATGCTTTAATACCTCTATCGATAGATTCTTCTAAGGATATTAAAAAATGGAGGCTACAAGGCTATAAGGTCACGTTTTTTGCTTGCGACTCGTGGCAGCTCTTTGTTTTATTATTGAGTTG
This sequence comes from Paenibacillus sp. yr247, assembly GCF_900103825.1. Classification (GTDB taxonomy): domain Bacteria; phylum Bacillota; class Bacilli; order Paenibacillales; family NBRC-103111; genus Paenibacillus_E. Next base: position 11,522 of record NZ_FNIF01000019.1, on the reverse strand, counting down.
GCATTGGGGAAGGCTCTGCAGTTTTGGTAAGAAGATTGATGTTCCCCACTAAAATATCGCATAATGAATACAGACAACAACTGGATAATTTGAGGAGAGAACATAGATGAAGCAAGACACAGAGTCCGGCAAGCGTTTAGCGCCCACATTTACTCTTCCTGCATCTAATGGAAGAAACGTATCTTTACAGGATTATAAAGGAAAGAAGCTAGTTATTTACTTTTACCCTCAAGACAACACGCCAACTTGTACCCAAGAATCGTGTGATTTCCGAGATTATACGGGTAAGTTTGCCGAGCTTGGAGTGGAAGTCATCGGAATTAGCCCCGATGAGATTAAAGCTCACGGGAAGTTCATTGCGAAGTATGAGCTGCCGTTCCTATTGCTCTCGGACCCGGATCATCAGGTAGCTGAGAAGTTTGGTGTATGGGCGCTCAAGAAGCTATATGGCCGTGAGTATATGGGTATTGTCCGTTCTACTTTCCTTATTGATGAAGAAGGGTATATCGTGAAGGAATGGAGCAAAGTGAGAGTAAAAAATCACGTGCAGTCTGTTTTGGATGCCGTTAAGGAAAGGACTATTTAACATGTGGATGATGCTCAAGGACCGAAGAATGACGTTTCTCATGATCACGAATATTTATACTCAATCGGCTCGGGGATAACGATGATCGGCGTGCCTTGGCGAGTCTATTGATTGACCATATCGATTTTACGTGAATTCTATTAGCGGAGGCTATGACTTACTTTCTAGGCTTTGGTCTATTTTTACTTATTCCTTATATCAAGAACAAGTCTGTCACGGCAACCGGAGCGGCCTCCATGTGGTCGAATATCAGTGAAGGCTTCGCCTATTTGAAAACAAGACCGCTGCTGGTCGTTTTCTTCCTTTGTGCGCTGATGCCGTTCCTTTGCGTCATGGTCGGTATGTACCTGTTCCCGGTGTATATCACGAGTGTCCTCCACGGAGGGGCCAATGTTCTGGGTGCAGCAGATATGATTTTTGCTTTAGGGGCTGTTGTGGAAGGGTTAACGGTCCCGCTGATCATGCAGCGATTGGGCTCCTATAATACGATGATTCTTTCGTTTGTCGTTTTTAGTCTATCCATTGTTTTCTTTTACTCGTTCCCTTTTGTGCCCATTTTCCTCCTTTTTAAAACGTTGAATGGTTGGGGAAATGCGGGAAGTCGAGTAGCCCGTAATACAATTTTGATGGAAATGGTTCCGAACCATTTGATCGGTCGGGTGAATAGCTTTTTCAACACGGTAGGGATGGGTATGCGCGTTCTGTTGATTGCCATCTGTACTCAAATTGTTTCTTTTCAAGGCGCTAGGACGGCTATTCTTTTGCTGGGAGTCTTATTGGTCGTCAGCTTTATAGGTCTAATTAGTAGTAGGCCGTTGTTTAAAGTGACAACGCAAGCAAGCAAGGAAGCCGTACCGCAGGAAATATAACTTCTATAGAAATCGAATAAAAGCGTTCCTTCTAAGATCAAAGGGGAACGTTTTTATTTGTTTATTTCTACCCAACGAAGAGTCATACTCCTGATCTTTCTCCCATATACTCTATCAGCTAGCAAATTGATAGAACAAGCGGAGGGATCAACGGATGCTCTTTCAAGAACATCATGCAACCAACAAACAGAAACGAATTCAGCTTTCTATGGTAGTCCTATTACTAGTTTCTCTTTTTTTCTCCGCGATTCCCGTAAAGGCTGCTGAGGGGGATGGATACTCCGCACAAGAGGGGCAAGATCTTTATCAAAAGCTCAAAACCGGCAAGCGCCTGCAGGGCGAGAAGACCTATGAAGCACCGGAACAGCCAACAGTTTACTTAACCTTTGATGACGGTCCCAGCAAGCTGACCGGTCAGGTGCTGGATATTTTAGAAAAAGAGGACGTGAAAGCTACGTTTTTCGCACTTGGCGAACAATCGCAGGCGCACCCTGAATTGGTAAAAAGAATCGTGCAAGACGGACATACATTAGGCAATCATTCTTATAATCATGTATACAAAGAGCTGTATAGCGATTTTCAAACCTTTTGGGACCAAATCCAGCGTAGTGAGGACGTGTTTGCCGGTATAGCAGACGTTCGACCGCAGTTGGTACGCGCTCCAGGGGGGACATATACGAATTTCGATGCGTATTACTATTATTTAATGGATCAAGCGGGTTATACCGTTGTGGACTGGAATGTAGATAGTGGTGATTCCAAAAGATCGCGTGTACCGGTGAATGAAATTTGGCAAACGATTAAAGAATCACCGCTCGAACACGAGATTAACATCTTATTTCATGACGGAAGCGGGCATGAGTCGACTGTAGAAGTACTGCCTCAAGTCATTGCTTATTACAAAAAATTAGGTTACGCATTTGCTCCGCTGACGACGCAGGTTAAGCCCAAGCAATTCCCGGTAGGTAAGTCTAAGTGGTCAAGAAACATGAGTTTGGTTCATTTTCAAGAGTTATTGAAGGAGACGCAGCTATACGCTTCGGCGCATCCGTTAATGCCAGATAACAATCCTAATGATGCCATAAATCTGCTTGTTCATCAGACCAAAGTAGCCACAGAGGAAACGGCACAAATTCTCTCAAAGCAATCAACGGTCCCGCTGCAAGTTCATGTCGTTGATGGCAGCAGTTTTACACTAGAGCCAACTGAATATCAATTGCGAGCGAATCGGATTGAACTTCCCCTGCGCTTTCTCATAGAGAAATTAGGCGGGAAAGTAGAGTGGCAAGAAAATAGGAAGACGGCAAATGCACATTATGGGGTATATGATGTGGAATATGATTTGTCCGCAAGAAGTATCAGGCTGTATTCCCTAGGTAATAGCGTAGCTACCTACTCATTAGCGGATATGAATTTACAGAACGGTAAGATTATTGTTCCTTTACGAAAAACCATAGATTTAATAGGTGGACGAATCACGAATTCCGTCATAGAACCAGATAAACGAGAGGTGTCTATGGCGTTCCGACAATTTTATATGTTCAGAGAAAATAATAGTCTTCTGAAAAACTCTCTATTTGCATTGGGAGGTTAATGTCTAAAATAGTAGAGGGCTGGAAAAACTAGGAGCATACCCTTATAAAGGAGGCTTCTTGTCTATGCAGTCGAAAACCCGAATATTCGATCAGCCGCAGCCTCTCGTGGAACGGATGATCATGAACGTAGAGAAAGTGATCGTTGGAAAGAGAGAGACGATAGAAAATGCGTTCGTAGCTATGCTAAGCGGCGGTCATCTCTTGTTGGAGGACGTACCTGGTGTCGGAAAAACAATGCTCGTACGTGCCTTAGCCAGGACGATTGGTTGTGAGTTTAAGAGAATTCAATGTACCCCGGATTTATTGCCGTCGGATGTGACCGGTGTGTCTGTATTCAATGCAAAGACGGGTGATTTTGAATTTCGACCTGGACCTTTAATGACGCCGATTGTATTGGCTGACGAATGTAACCGTACCTCGCCGAAGACACAGTCTGCTTTCCTAGAAGCGATGGAAGAAAAGAGGATTACAATTGACGGAGTCGGTTATGAATTGCCCAAACCATTCGTCTTATTAGCAACGCAAAACCCTGTAGATTATGAAGGTACTTATGCGCTTCCGGAAGCACAGATGGATCGTTTTATGATGAAGCTGACACTTGGTTATCCGACGCCGGAGCAAGAGATTCTTATGCTGGATCGTCTTCAGGATCGTCAACCGCTTGATCACTTGAAGCCCGTTATCGTGCAGGATGAGTTTGTGCAATTACAAAGAGAAGCAGCCATGATTCATGTCGATAATACGTTAAAAGATTTCATTGTTCGTCTTGCTTTGGCAACAAGGGAGCATTCCGACTTGTATTTGGGTGCAAGTCCAAGGGCCTCCTACGCCTTGATGCGGGCTGCGCAAACGTCAGCTTATATGAAGGGCAGAAGCTTCGTCGTACCGGATGATATTAAGGATTTGGTGCTTCCGATTTGGACGCATCGGCTTATACTGACTTCCGAAGCGCGGATGACCGGCAAGTCAGCAGATATGATTTTGTCAGGCTTGCTTGCCTCTTTGCAAACTCCAGTTCTTCGATATGTTTCGTCGAAGTAGGAGGCCTATCCATGAAAAGCTGGGGTAAAACGTCGCTGCTGGTTGTGGGATGCGTGCTGTCTATCTTTTTGGCCTATTGGCAAGGTGGATTTGCAGCTTGGTATCTAGGAAGTTGTTTGACACTCATATGGCTCCAAGCCGGGTTATTTTATGTATTTGCATTAAAAGGATTAACCGTCAGCCGACAGTTGTCAGACGAAGTTTTTATATCTGGTGAAGATGTGACGATAACTTTACGGGTTGGGCATCGTATGCTGCTGCCATTGCCTTGGATGGTCGTTAAGGAAACTTGGGTCCATGAAGGAAGCGGAGTGAAGCTTATATACAGTAAGCTGCTTTTCCCATTGTTTCGGTCCAACTTACTGCTCCATTATAAAATTACGGGTCTTATGCGAGGTGTTTATCGTTTCGCTGGCTTCGAGGCTGTGACCGGTGATTTATTTGGATTTGCTATTCGAAAAGCATTCCGAGATGATCTTCAGCGGTGTGTCGTCTATCCGAAGCCTGATTCTTTGGATCGGTCCGGCATGACATTTCACGCAGAAGATGGCGATGTACCCGCTTTCCGCGGCCCTAAAGCCGAGACTCCGCTTATTAGCGGCGTTCGTGACTATGTCAGCGGTGATCCGTACCACCGCATTCATTGGAAATCCTCAGCCAGGCTGAGCCGGCTGATGACGAAAGATCCCGAGCAAGCCTCCTCCGCGAAGCGGATGCTGCTGCTCGACGCGGCGCCTGCGGCGGGTCCAGCTGAAGCGGCACGGCCGCTGCTGGAGAAGGGCGTCGCCCTCGCGGCGGGCTTCTTCGAAGCCGCCGCTGGCGGGCGCGAGAGCTGCGGCTTCGCCAGCAGCTCCAACGGCAGGCGAATCGCGCCAACGATTCGCCCCGACCTCCCGCTCGCGTACGAAGTGCTCGCGAGCGTTGGCGGCAAGCCCGCTCTTTCCTTTCCTGACCTTGTCAGGAAAGAGGCGGCGGCCTTGCCGCTGGATGCGTCGATGCTGTGTATCACATCGACGCTGGATTTGGCGCTGGTGCGCGCTATCGCAGATGCGCGCACCAGGCGCCGATCCGTGCACGTGATCTACGTGCACGCAAGGCCCTCGCTCTCGGTGGCAGAGCGAGAGGGGGCTTCTCAGCTGCAGGCCGTAGGCTGCAGCTTCACGGAAGTGCCGCACCCGGTTCACCAGTGGCCAAAGCAAGGAGGTGTCACGGATGCAACCGCTTGAACCTAGGCGCGCCCCGCGCACAATCTCTCGACTTTCACACTCTAACGCTAATGTATCACGTGCGCTCACTAGATCTTCAATCACTAAAAGTCCAATCTTCCGATCAAGCGCTATCCCAAGCACGCAGTCATCATCGTTGATTACCAAGAATACCTTCTTCCGAGACAGTCTCATCTCATTGCTGCTCTTTCTTCTGCTATCAGAATGGCTTCGCCCCTTAGCTTGGATGGCAGATGCCTCTATTCAAATCGGTCCCATTCTGGTCGTATTTGCGATCTGTATCGCCATAGACTGCTTCAAGGTTCCTTATGCATGGGGCTGGACCGCCAAGTGCATCATCATCCTGCTCTTTATCGGTTTTATGTTTGATCGTGAAGGATTTTTTACCGGAGCATGGAGCATCGATTTAGTGAGGATCTTCTCTCAGGATATCAGTTACCTCGTGCAAGCTCATTTCGACCTCATCAGCGGTCAAATGCGCACTTTGCTATTTCTGCTAGGTTGGTCGCTTCTGATCTCAGTCATACAAGCCCTTATGCTGCAGAGACAGCACAGCCTTTGGTTCGTCGGGGCCACGCTCGTTTATCTAATCTTCTTACAGTTGATGCTTAGTGCGGATACCGTCCAAGGGATCATGCGCACAATAGGGTATGGTTTACTTCTATTATCGCTGCTTAATCTTTCGAGAATTGAACAAACCTATGGCGTTACTTCCGTGCGTCCGGTTAACGTGTTTCAATGGGTTATAGTTAGCTTGGCCATAGTAGGTACGTTGGCTAGTGCAGGGTGGTACTCGGCGAGGCAGGCAGAGCCGGCTCATTTGATGAAACCGGTTAGCTGGGCCTATTTATACGATCGCATATTTGAACTGTACAATGAAGATATGCATGCTGGCGGAACTGTTGCGAAGTCCGGCTATGGTCCAAACGACTCCTCCTTAGGAGGTCCACTCCAAGTGGACACGACCACGGTATTCACAGCAAAAACCTCCGAATTAACCTACTGGCGCGGAGAATCCAAAAACTATTACGACGGTAAAGGCTGGACCCAGACCAACCAAACGCTTGAGCCTTACGTTTCGCCTAATCAGCCAATGACAGGTCAGGCCGTGACGCAGGAAATTCTGTGGAGTGCCAAGTCGCCGAACAAACAATTGTTTATGGGAGGAAAGTTACTTGGAGTAGACGTACTTCTGACCGAACAGGGAAAACCGCTAACACCGAATTTCCTGCTTACGTCTAATTTTAGCGGCAAAGTGACTCTGCCCGAGATAACGGATCCTTTATCATATTACAAAATAACCGTTCAGCCCGCACAAGAAGATCCAACCTTGCTCAACAATGATACAGGCAGCTATCCCGTTGAAATTACAGGGGATTATCTTCAACTTCCGGCTACTTTGCCAAGGTCTATTCGAAACATTGCCGAGCAAGTGACAGCGAATAGCTTTACGCCCTATGCCAAGGCGGTAGCGATTGAACAGTATTTAAGCCATACCTATACCTATAGTCTTGAAAAACCGACGTATCCAAGCCGAAATGAGGATTTTGTCAGTCACTTTCTGTTCGTAGACCGAGCAGGCTATTGTGATCATTTTTCAACCTCGATGGTTGTTATGTTACGTTCGATCGGTGTACCTGCCCGCTGGGTAAAAGGGTTCGCTCCAGGCACACTGCAAGCATCTAGCGGCAGCGACCAGCTCCAAGAAGTCATGGTTCGCAATCAAGATGCGCATTCGTGGGTGGAGGTGTATTTTCCCTCTATGGGTTGGGTGCCGTTTGAGCCTACGCCGGGGTTTTCGGGAATTTCTTCCGACCATCCCAGAGAGACCTTAACGACAGCTGCCATGGAGCAATCCGCGATGACGGCATCTCTCTTGAACATTCCGACGACCAAAAAATTTACAACCAATCCAAGTGAGTGGCTGCATACAACGAAGGATACGCTCATCGATTTTGCAAAGTCTTACCGCAAAGCTCTCATCGTCCTTATAGGAAGCGGCCTTATCCTTGTAGGTCTATTCCTTTTGCTTAGACGAAAAGGGTTCCTGTTAAGTAAGCCGTTTCACGTACCTTTTTACAAGCCCAGTCTCAATAGCTCTCATCCTATGATTCCCTATATGGATCGTTTATGGATGCAGTTATTTCGTAAATATGGCGCAAAATCCATGGATCAAACGGTGCGTGAGTACGTCACAGCTCTTAATTTCAATCATCATGGACAGAAACAAGCGCTGCTTGAATTTGCTTTGATCTATGAAAGTGTCCGCTATGATACGGCCAATTCGTTCACCTATACGAAGCGGGAAATTACCGCGATTTGGAATGCCATTCAAAAGACACATTAAACCCCTTTACATCCTAGGTACCTAATGTTTAAAATTAGTACCTATAAATAGTGGTAAGCGGACAAGGGGAGACCCTTAAAACCTCAATCGCTATGAAACTAGGAGGTCGGATAATGAGTAAACCGAGTGAAATGATCGTCGTTTTAGATTTTGGAGGCCAGTATAACCAATTGATTGCTAGACGAATCCGTGATTTGGGCGTTTACAGCGAATTGCTGCCGTTCAATACAACTGTCGATAAAATTCGTGAGCTTAAGCCTAAGGGGATTGTGTTCTCTGGCGGTCCAGCAAGCGTTTATGGTGAGGGAGCTCCAGCTGTTGATGCAGGTATTTTTGATTTGGGGATTCCGATCTTGGGTATTTGCTACGGTATGCAGCTTATTGCCCACCAATTGAACGGGAAAGTCGAACGCGCGCATACGCGTGAATATGGGAAGGCAGATCTTGCATTTACGAATGAAAGTCCGCTTGTAAAAGGTCTAGATGCGAAACAAACCGTGTGGATGAGCCACGGTGATCACGTTTCCGTCCTACCGGAAGGTTTCGTTATCGAAGCAAGCACCGATTCACTTCCGATTGCGGCTATGAGTAACCGCGACCTTAACATTCATGCGGTACAGTTCCACCCGGAAGTTCGTCACTCTCTTCAAGGGAATGAAATGATTAATAACTTTATATATGGCGTCTGCGGTTGCGAAGGCGATTGGACGATGTCCTCATTTGTTGAAGACATGATCAAGGAGCTTCGTCAAGAAGTCGGCGACAAGAAAGTGCTATGCGCACTTAGCGGCGGCGTTGATTCATCGGTTGTTGCTATCCTGCTGCATAAAGCGATTGGTGCGCAACTGACGTGTATGTTTATTGATCATGGTTTGCTGCGTCAAGGTGAAGCGGAGAGCGTAATGGACACTTTCGTCGGCAAATTTGATATGAAAGTGGTAAAAATTGATGCGCGTGACCGTTTCCTCGGCAAATTGTCCGGCGTCGACGATCCGGAGCAAAAGCGTAAAATTATCGGTACCGAATTCATCCGTGTGTTCGAAGAGGAGTCCGGCCAATTCGATGACTTTACTTTCTTGGCACAAGGTACGCTTTATACAGATATCGTAGAAAGCGGTACGGCTACTGCTCAAACCATTAAATCGCATCATAACGTAGGCGGACTGCCGAAAGATATGAAGTTCAAACTGATTGAGCCATTAAAAACGTTATTCAAAGACGAAGTGCGTAAAGTAGGCGAGGAATGCGGCCTTCCATCAGCGATCGTTTGGAGACAGCCTTTCCCAGGTCCTGGTCTAGCCATTCGTGTTCTTGGTGAAGTAACGGAGGATAAGCTGAAAATTGTTCGTGAATCCGACGCCATCCTGCGCGATGAAATCGCAAAAGCAGGCTTGGATCGTGAGATCTGGCAGTATTTCACAGCACTTCCAGGCATGAAAAGCGTAGGGGTTATGGGCGACGCCAGAACTTACTCTTATACCGTAGGTATTCGTGCTGTTACATCTATTGATGGAATGACAGCAGACTGGGCGCGTATCCCTTGGGATGTGCTTGAGAAGATTTCGGTTCGTATCGTGAACGAAGTTGAGAATGTGAACCGTATCGTGTATGACATTACATCCAAGCCGCCAGCTACAATCGAGTGGGAATAGATTAATTTTCAAAAGACGAACATTTTGGGAAAAATTGTCCTAATAATGTTCGTCTTTTTTATTGACAACGGGTCATATCCCTACTAAAATGTGATATGGATAACAGTTTTTCGTATAATCTTGGGAATTGGCCCGAGAGTTTCTACGAGATCACCGCAAATGATCTGGCTACGAAAAAAAGGAACGGTATCTGTATGAGTTACAACGACCACTTTGCGCAATGCATCGAAGGCAGCTCTCATATGGAAGCTCCTTTTTCGTACCCGGAATCATCACGATTCCGGGTTTTTTGCTGTTTTCCACCATACGTTTAGGAGGAGTAGGAAAATGGATCGCTTTTTTAAATTGAAACAAAACGGTACGACAGTAAGAACAGAAATCATGGCGGGGATCACAACGTTCATGACAATGGCTTACATCCTTGCAGTAAATCCAGACGTGCTTAGTGCTTTCAAATCGGGGGCAACCGGCGGTGACTGGACTTCGATTTTCTTGGCTACAGCGATTGCTGCGGGTGTAATGACGATTGCTATGGGGTTATTCGTTAACTTTCCTGTTGCGCTTGCTCCGGGAATGGGCTTGAATGCTTACTTCGCGACTATCATCTTAACTTCGCAAGGTAAGTTTACGTTTTCTATGGCGCTAACAGCCGTATTCATTTCGGGGATCATTTTTATCATTCTTACACTTACGAAAGTCCGCCAAATGCTCCTTGTGGCCATTCCGGACAGCCTGAAACATGCGATTACCGTGGGTATTGGTTTGTTTATCGCGATGATCGGTTTCAAGAACAGCGGCATTTTGAGCGTTGCGGTTGAAAGCGGCAAAGATATTAAAGCACATCAATTTACAGATGTCCTTTCATTTGAAACTATCTTCCACCTAGGTTCATTAGAAGATAAAAGCGTTATTTTAACGATCATCGGGATTTTGTTGATTTCTATCTTTATGGTGCTTCGTCTTCGTGGCGCTATTCTGTTTGGGATCTTGGCTACGACAATCATTGGGTATTTCATGGGTATGGTTAATCTCGGTACTTTGACTAGTGCAGAGACAACATGGGTTCCTGATTTGTCCAAGCTTCGTTTCGCTGATTTTGATTTTGCAGGCATTATGACAACAGGCATTGTTTCCGTTATTGCTACTTTTACATTCGTTGAGCTTTTTGATACATTCGGTACCATGGTTGGGACTGCTAGTCGCGCAGGTATTATGAAGAATAAAGAAGAAGGCAACAAGCGTGTGGGTAAAGCCATGTTCGTGGATGCGATCGGTGTTAGTGGCGGTGCGTTAGTTGGGACAAGTACTGTTACTGCTTTCGTAGAAAGCGCAGCAGGCGTAGCAGAGGGTGGACGCACAGGTCTAACGGCCGTGACTACAGGCGTATGTTTCTTGCTTGCTCTGTTCTTGGCTCCGATTGCTATGTTGGTTCCTGGTTCCGCTACGGCGGCAGCTTTAATCGTAGTTGGTGTACTTATGGTTCAATCCATTCGAGAGATCGACTTCCAAGACTTCGTTCTGGCGATCCCTGCTTTCCTTACTATTGTATTGATGCCGTTCACGTATAACATTGCGAATGGTATCTCCTTTGGAATCGTTACGTATGTAGTTCTTGCAACAGCATCTAACTTAGGTGGCAAAAGTAAGACGCGCTATCCAATCCACTGGTTAATGTGGGTACTGGCGATTCTAATCCTAGCTCGTTACATCTTTATAGGAAGCCAAGGGTAAAAAAGCTCAAGCTCTAGTGCATAACGTACTGGAGCTTTTTTTTGTTTCCATATTTTTCAATGTATTAAAAGCTTGCAATCGGTATTTGGATTTGTTATATTACTCCTTGTCGCATCGGCGGTCGAACGAAAGAATGAAAGAAATCAAAAAAAGTTCTTGCAATCGAATAGGCAAATGTGGTATATTAATCAAGTCGCCTTTGAGGGACTAAGGATTAAAATGAAAGAAATTGATCTTTGAAAACTGAACAACGAGTGAGTAAGCGCGGTCGAGTAATTGACCAAAAAAGAGATTGCAAAATCTCGCTAGCAACGCAAATGAGCAATTAAGCTTTCAGATAGTTTTACTATTATGGAGAGTTTGATCCTGGCTCAGGACGAACGCTGGCGGCGTGCCTAATACATGCAAGTCGAGCGGATTTATCCTTCGGGATAAGTTAGCGGCGGACGGGTGAGTAACACGTAGGTAACCTGCC
>NZ_FNIF01000051.1 GCF_900103825.1 Paenibacillus sp. yr247 | reverse complement strand
AACAACCTTCCTCGCCAGCCGTACTAATCATTATAGACAGCTCAATAAATTTTCATTATTCCGTGGTGCCCCGTGAGGGGCATGGATGGCTAACGGAAAACGTTAGTTCAATAAAGGGGCGCTATACAAACTATGAAGGTGTTGCCATGGTAACAACCTTTGGCATGCTTAAAAAATCAGGGATTTGCAGATGTCTACGCTTGCATTAATTAAAAAAAGAAAAAGCACCCAGTTGTTTGAGGTGCTTACTCAATGTGTTCGAATGAATTTAGTTGTCTGCAATGAGGGCAAAAGATGTTGATGAAATATGTATTTCACCGTTTTTCCAGGATCCTTGCCTGATGCTTATCGATACTTGCAACTGTATAACGTGGCGAATTCATTGGTTGAGCAACTATGGACATCGATTCGAATTATTTTGAACAATCAATGCATTGTGCTTCCCGTCAATTCTCATGATGAATTACGACTCCTTGTATTTGTGTTTTCATTTTCTGTCAAGGGTGGCTCCCATTTCATATACAAATTACTTAACCTTATCTAGCCGTACTCCCGTGGTGGCTATTTCTGTCGTGCCTTCTTCGATTTCTGCTGGATAATCCAAAGTAAAATACCCTCTTCCAATTCGCTCAATATCATCGTCAGTTGCTGGCCTAATTACAAAAGCTCTGTCCTTGATCCAAATGATTTCTTCATCATGAGTATCAAGTAAATAATCCTCAAACGGTAAATTGACGGCTTTCATAATAAACTCACTCCTAGAGGAAAAGTGGTCTTGGGTTCCCATTATAACCCTTGATGATTAACCTTAGATGAAGAAAATATAACGTTTTATTACAGATAGACGAACATTGATTTTAATTCGTTCATTGTAAAAAATCATCCAGTTTTGATTTGTTGTTGAGCTAAGGAAATATAGTGTAGGAGTTGCCTTATTGCGGCTCCTTTTTTATTTTCGTTGAAGTAACGGGCCGATTAGTTGAATAGTTCATAATCGGTTCTTTCTGTAATATACTGAATCGGGGTTATGAAAATGGGTAAAAATGGTGATATCAGAATTCTTGCTCCTATGAGCGAAAACGATATGGAATGGCTGAAAGAACAGTGGTTACAGTGGGGTGGCGATACCGTAATATCAAAAGGTAAGAAGCATCATATTCTGGACTTGGATGCATTCAACGCCTGGGTCGATGATAAACGAGTCGGGGAAGCTACTTACCGTCTAGGTATAAATGATTGCGAGTTAGTGAGTATTAATTCGACTGTACAAGGCATAGGTGTTGGGAGTAATTTGATTTCCACAGTGGAACAGAAGGTAAAGCAATCGGGAAGGAATCGCATTTGGCTTATAACATCAAATGATAATGTGGATACGTTAAGATTTTATCAACGACGTGGGTATCGAATAACCGCCATAAATCAAAACGCAATTGATGAGGCTAGGAAGCTGAAGCCAACAATCCCCAAAGTGGGTTATTACGATATACCGATTCATGACGAAATTGAACTCGAAAAAATACTATGATTATTTAGCTAACTGAAAACTATAGCTCAAACAGAACGAAACGAGGCTGCCGGCACAAACGGCAGCTTCGTTTGGTTAGCAGTTTAGTGAAAAAGGAATCAAGTGGTAATAATAAACTAAATTATTGTGCAGACGGGACGGTGAAATAAATGGGATTTGTCGGTACTCCTCTATGAGACATTATTTATTTCCCATTTATGGCGTTATAATAGCGCTTCTTACCTGGGGACTCTACAGAGAAGAAAAGAAAAAAATAAATAACACTGACGCGGGCAATGATTGAAATGAATGGTTAGAGGTTTTTCAACGGATAACAAGAGCTCATCAAAGGTTGCCAACATAGGTCATCCTCGGTCCATCTTGACGGGGGACTTTGCTTCCTTGAATTCCTGAATAAAAAGTAAATATAAGGCGAATAATTGCCTAGTAATGAAATCCACCTTAAGGAGGCTTGCAATGACTGAAAACAACCAGTTTGATGAAGTCGAAGACTTCGTGAGCTTTGAAGCTATGTCGGCTATGACTGCTGCTGAGATGCCAGATGAAAGCGAAAATCCTGATGATCATGATCCGAAGAAAGTTAATCAATTCGATAATCAATTCTTATATCCGCCGATTAATCCGCATCCCCGAAATGACTTAGAATAGTGTCATCTGCCAATGTGCCCCTACAATTAGTATCCGATGAAGTTTGGTTCTCTTCAAAGGGAACGATAGCTCGCTTGAGGCTGCCGACAATGCAGCCTTTTTTCACTTTCGGGCAGGTTACTTCAAGTTGATTTGGGAAAAATGAATCCAAATCTCATTAAGCTATTGGGCAGCATAGTTCAACGCAAAAAAGGGGCATTTATTTTCCGGCTGATCGAGAGCGGGAACCTTTCAAACGCATTGGGCATAAGCTGATATATGTCGATATGAGAGGATGTCTTGTACATGTTTCCTTATCTCCAAGAAATTCATCAATTCCCCTATCCCGATTATAGGTTTATGCCCCGCGGTTATTATAACTCCCCTTATTCTGAAGGATGGTGGCTCTGGAGCATTGGTGCCCTCGAATCGGATGAAAGATACCGTATATCCGCACAGCAACGGCTTACCTTCGTCCTTGTGCATGGTTCGTGGGCTGATTCTCATTTTTGGGATGGGGTAGCTGCAGTACTGCGTAGTCAAGGGCACATAGTCTACACTCCAGAATACGCAGGCCACGGAACAGATCCAAATAAAAATGTCACGCATGCAATGATTACGAAATCAATCGTTGATTATTTAAAACAGCTGAACCTGCGCGACATCATTCTCGTCGGGCACAGCTTCGGCGGAACAGTCATCCAGAAGGTTGCCGAACAGGTACCGGACCGCATCAAGCGCCTCGTCTTCTGGAACGCGTTCGTACTGAAAGACGGTGAGTCGGTTGCCGACGAGTTTCCGCCTCAAACGAGACAAGGTTTTGAACAGCTCAGAACCATGTCAACAGACGATACGATTATGCTTCCATTTGAGCTGTTTCGGTCCTTGTTCGTAAATACGGCCTCCACAGAGGATGCAAAGCTTTTTTATTCAAGTGTCTCTCCGGAGCCAGCTAAACCGCTTTTCGAGAAACTGGACCTAAAAGCGTTCTACGCGCTACCAACCCCCAAAAGCTATGTATATTTCTACCAAGATAATATATTCCCTCAAGGGGAGGGCTACGGTTGGAATCCCCACATGTCAAAACGACTCGGTCTGTTCCGCCTGATCGTTGGCGATGGGGACCACTTTACGGATACACGCACAAGACCAGCCTATTTGGCGCAGAAGATTTACGAGGCAGGTCGGGACTGATCGGGAGCCAAATTTTGCGGATAATTGTAACACAATTCGGCGAGTTCCTAAGCGATTAAAGCTCAGGCGTACGATGCTTGGTTTTTTTTGTCTATGAATTTATGGACGATTAATCTGTCAATTGCCGACGGAAGAAGGAAACAAGTAATGGGGAAACGCATACCCGGTATTACTTAAGCATTTCTCTTTTATTTTTGATTGTGGTTCCTAAGAAAAGGCGAGTTCATAATGGCAAGTCATTAAAACATTGAGAATAATTATCAGTGCAATATGCGAGTAAAGGCCCATCCAATAAATTTATTCGTATCAATTGGATGTTCAGATAGAATACTAACATATACTATGCAGCCTACGGAAGTCATCGCTATATTTACGATTTTCCCTTTACGTGATAAGCCTAAACGGTTTGCGATCCACAGTGAAGCGACTATGTAAACAACATAAATACTTAATAGCATAATCATGCTAAATCCCTTCCTTTCGAAGCTTTTTGACGTATCCACAATACTAAAATAAGAATCATCGGAATAATAATCGCGTAGAGCATATCGTATGCAAAGCTATACTGGATATCCCATGTTAAATTTTCAATCACACTGTTAAACAAAAGTGACATAGGTAGGATGATCCAAATTAAAGGAAGTGTGATGAAAGTTCTGTTCTCCAATTTAAACATTTGACCTATACCTAAAACAGCACAGTACATGGAGGTTGATAACTTTATTGAAACCGCAAAAATCCAAATTGTCGAAATAATTACCTCCAAGTGATCAATGAAGAAAGAGAACCGTAATTCCTGCGCTAATGTATAGATTGGGTACAATAAATGTGAAGAACGATAAACGCCCACAATTCCAAGTACGCAAAAGACATTAATGCTAAGTACAACTGCCCCCACTATAATACCCGCCATTATGGATGTTTTGAGTCTGTTCTGCACAAACGGGAATAGCATCGCTAGACATACTGTCTCACTAAAAGGAAACCCAAATTGCTGCTTCGTTTTGGCTACAAGCTGAAAGGGATTGAACACTTGTGCTGGACCGAAATTCTCCCAATCCCATGCGTTTAGCATTAAAAAGAAAACGGTCCAGAATATAATAAAAAAGGGAGGGACTATAAATTCGTTGACCATGGCAAGCGTCTCTGCGCCTTTTATGACAGTATAAGCAGAAACGAGCAGAAACGTTAGGTGCAATATTGTTATTGGCGTATTCCTCAGTACGTTGATACTTACAAAATCCCCTATATTACGAAGCACCCAAGCACTGATTTGAATAAAAAATAAAATGTATAAACTCGCAAAAAGAGTACCAACCTTGGTACCTAACACCCGCCTGCAAATTTGGACTATACTCAAGCCCGGAAAACGCCTAGCTAAATACAGCCAAAGTGATGCAACTATTGCTCCGTATAGACCTCCACATAGAGGCATGATCCATGCATATTCTTTAGCTGAGGTGATATAATCTCCTGTACGGATAAAAATCGAGGTCCCGAGTGTGAAACTAAAGGTTAGGAGAAACATTTGCCAGCCAGTTAGTCGTGCGTTTTCCATTATTTTAACTCTTTCCCATATGGAGTTTTTGTTCTGCCAATCCACTTGACCTTAGCGTTTACAGTAATAGATACATCTGTTTTCTTCCATGCTGTCTGATCCGATTTATATATGTTCCAAATTTTATCATGTTTTCGATCGATCTGATCTTGAATACCTAATAAGTCCCAGTTCTTATTCACCGTATTCTTTACGAATTTCTCGCATTCCTTTTCAAATTTTTCAATAAATTTTTGATTAATTTCTTTTGTATTTATCAAACCTGAACTCACTTCCGGGTTATCCAGTAATATTCTCAAGGAACCATTTACTTTAAGGCGCAGGCTGGGAGTTGTTCCAGATAAGGAAAGTTGTCTTTGAATCTTTGGATCTTCCAACATGACCTCCACAGTTTCTCTATTTTTAAGAATCAATTTGAATAGAAAACGGTTCGTTTTCTTGTTTAGTAAATTACTCATATTCATGGTTCTTTCATCAATTTTGCCTACAAATTTATCTTGGAAGAACACTACGCCGCCACTGATAAGGATGCTCTTATTAGCTGCATTTATGTTTTCAAGTTTAGAGGAACGAGAGTTTATTTCTGCGTCTTTAAGCGTAACATAAGGATAAATAATGGGTCGTTTCCGTGAAAGACTATTTACCGCATCCAGCGGACGAATGTTTGTTCCATACACTCCGGTTTCGTTCTCTTGAATCTCTATCATGTTCCGTATGGCTTTACCTGGGACTTGTTGCAATGGTATAGCGGAGTTCATGATTGATTCCACGGGTAAATCCGTCATGAGTAAATAGCCTGTCGAACGTCTGGTTGTATTACTCTCCAACTGGTTGAGAAGTTTGCGATAATAATCACTAGTAATTCGAAGCGAAAATACATAAACCTGAATGTCGTTCGTAAAAAGGAATCGCGGAAGTGTACGACTTGTAGAAAGGGATAATCCAGATATAGTTTCCTCTTGGCCCATTTTGTATGTATAGACAGGTGCAGTCGCAGGCCCTGCCGGTTTGGAGGAAAGTCCCGAAGGATTCAAGACTTGATAATACGATAATTCCTCGCCTGAATTTGGATCGACGTCAATGCCGAGAGTATCCACGATTGCTAACTGATTCAGTTCTTTTTTATCCCAACATCCAGATAGCAATAAGCTTACTACCGAGACAACCAATACAGTCATAGACATACGTACCATCAAGTTATCTCCTTATTTTGCGGCTTGAGAAAAAACGGTGAGACGACTTCATTTGGGGTCTCGGTACTCTAAACAAGGTATCTTTCCAATCTTTCGGACTCATCGGAGAAATTGGAAAGAAATACCGAACACCAAACGAACGCAATGAAACCAGATGAGCAAGTAAGATGAGTATGCCACACGTGATTCCGAAAAGGCCTAAAACGCCGGCTAATACCATAAAACAATATTGAACAATACGTTGGGCGATGCCAAAACTATATGCAGGTGCTACAAAATTTGCAATAGCTGTAATGGATACTACAATAATTATAGCGGCCGACATTAATCCTGCCTCCACT
The DNA here is from genome assembly GCF_900103825.1 of Paenibacillus sp. yr247. Taxonomy (GTDB): domain Bacteria; phylum Bacillota; class Bacilli; order Paenibacillales; family NBRC-103111; genus Paenibacillus_E. The sequence continues at coordinate 3,761 of NZ_FNIF01000051.1, read as the reverse complement.
GCTGCTAGCCCCAGTACAAGAGCACCAACGGTCGAGATTGCTTGACCGGCAACACGAGGCATGCGTAAACCAGCTTCACGTAGTATCTCAAAAGTGATCATCATGATTAATGCTTCAAGAAAAGCTGGAAAAGGTACTCCCTCACGTTGTAATGATAAACTGATCAATAGGGGCAGCGGTAAAATTTGCGGATGGTAGGTAACAGTAGCGATATAAAAAGACGGGACGAAAATAGCCAATAAAAACGAGATCATACGCAGCCAGCGAAGAAGCGTGGAGATATCAGCCCGTTCATAATAATCTTCTGGTGAATTAAACAGTTGAAAAAAGGTAATCGGCCCAATCAATGCGATTGGTGAGCCTGATGAAACAATGGCAAAAGCACCTTCCAGCAGATGAGCAGCGACGACGTCCGGCCTTTCTGTCGCTAACATTTGAGGAAAAGGGGTCCAACGGGTGTCCTGAATCCATTCTTCCAAATAGGCACTTTCGAGAACACTATCTGCTTCAATAGTTTCCAAACGTCTCATCGCTTCAGCTATGATTTGACGCGGCGCTAAATTATTCATGTATACCAAGCATACCTCAGTCTTCGTTTCCCGACCGATGGACAGTTGATAATAGGTTAGGTGGCTTGATTTAATACGTTTACGCAATAATGCTAAACTAGCCTTAACATCCTCAGTAAAGCCTTCTTTCGAACCGCGAATCGTTGTTTCAATTTTTGCTTCCGTTACATCGCGATAAGGAATTTTTGAAAAATCTAATGCATATAAAACCCCTTCCTTGATTGGGAGAACGATAATGTGACCTTCCAGGATACTTTTGATGCAAGATTGTATCTCGGTTAGTATTTGCAAAGAAGAGCCAGGCAAACTTGCTGATAATTTACTTGTCGAAAGTTCATCACTGGTTTTATCGGAATGGTTTAATTTAATAAGGGGTTGCAATATAAATTCGTCAATACGCACTTTATCGACAAGGGAGTCAATAAAGAAATAATGGACTTCCCCAATTCCTGAAACGTGCAATGTATGATGGACAAAGTCAGGTGAATGGTCGAGCGCATTAGTGATCGAATGTATCATTTCGTCTACAGGCGAGGCAGATGCAAAAGTCATAAATTTCCCTCCAAAAACGATCTGTTCATACTTATTATGGCAATATAGGATATTTGTATGTATCCAGTTACGCTAATCTTGTGATGTTCAAACGATGGACAAGAAAATTAAAGAGTCACGAATCCTGTAGGATTGCCGGAGGGTGAGATCTTTTTGACGGATTGGCGAAGCTAAGTGATGGCGTCAAAGCCCGAAAGCATAGGCTCGATTCTCCCTTTGCCTGCGTCCGGTCAGAAGATCAATGGCATTCGCAACTTGAACAGACGCATTCAGCTTCATTTCGGCAGGGAGTACGGGATCGTGTACGACCCCAGCAAAGGCAAGGGCACGGTAGTGACGATCACGCTTCCCAAAAAGCAAGACTAAGACAAAACGCCATAAAATTCAGGAGGAACCTTTATGTACAACCTGCTCATCGTGGACGACGAACCGTTAATTTGCAAAGGTCTGAGCAATTGAGATTACAAGGTATTGCCCGTATAGCCGCCTATTTGCCGTATGTGGTGCCGGCTGTCGTTTTCCGGCTGCTCTGGCGAATCTCCGAATTCCAAATATCCGTCTTGAGTTACATGCCCGTGGCCGCTTAAGTTTTTAACCGTTTTGGAGTGGCAGTGGAACGAAATTGCTATCCCTTTCTGGAAGGAGCAGTCCGCCTTCTGCCGCAATCATGGTGTAAGAGTCGCGATCGAAGCGCACCCTGGCTTCCTTGTTAATAACACCGAAACCGCATTGCAACTTCGCAGCGAGGCTGGCGACAACATCGGCGTGAATTTTGATCCATCTCACCTATTTTGGCAGGGCATAGATCCGATCGAGTGCGTAAAGGCTTTGGGCGACTCGATTTATCACGTTCATGCGAAAGATACGAAAATGGATGAGCGCAACACGGCGCTGAATGGTGTTTTGGACGTAAAGCCATAAACGGACGAGTTAAATCGCTCATGGATTTTCCGTACGGTCGGTTACAGCCACAGTGATAATTTCTGGAAACAATTTGTCAGCACATTGCGCTTGGTGGGCTACGACGGGGCAATATCCATCGAACACGAAGACAGCTTGATGTCGGTAGGCGAAGGCTTCCGCAAAGCGGCGATATTCCTGAATGGGCTCATCCTCACCGAAAAGCCGGGAGCGATTTGGTGGGCGTAACTTTTTTGAAGAGACGGAGATTCCATATAAATGGAGGGATTCTCCTTTTTTTTTGATAGTGGAAGGGGAAAAGTTACTAGAATTGTGCGACTATCGCTCGGAGCATGCGCACAAAATCTTAATATTTCACATAATGAGCATAGTTTTAATCCTATTTTGATTACCATTTTTGGTGGTAAAGATGGGATTTAAGGACCCATGGGTAGAAGAACATTCAGAAACCTTTTTACATGAATTACAAAAAGAAATTTCAATTAATCATACTTTATTCTCCGTACCCTTACGTGTAATTGCAAGAAGATTAGACCGAGACGATTTATTGTTTATGTTTGAAGGATCCACAAAAGTGGTCCAGGTACATTTAACTTGGAAAGGTAAAAGTGAAGACGACCCTAATTGGCCTAAAACAAAAGTCTTTGCAATAATCCAGGATTGGATGAATCAAATAATGATTCCTGATAGTGAGGAATTCAACTAACGAAGAAGGCTAGTGAGATAAACAACGAAATAGTTGCGTTAATCGAAGGGTTTTTACAAATAAACTCAAGCCAAAAATAAGTCATAGTGAGACAATTATTTTACAAATAAAGTTGTGAATACGGAGGTAAGGTATGAAAAATAAAATACATATCCTTGGTGCCTCGGGATCTGGAACATCGACACTTGGAAATGAATTATCGTTAATATTGCCTCATATTAACTTAGATGGAGATGATTATTTTTGGATTGAGAAATTTACTTTACAAAGAGAACCAAAGGACAGAGTACAATTACTGAATAAAGACCTTTTGAAATATAAGCAGTGGATCCTTTCAGGGGCAGTATGTGGTTGGGGAGATGAGTTTAAATCATACTTTGATTTGGTCATTTTTATTTATACTCCTAAAGAAATAAGACTCCAAAGGATAAAAGACAGGGAATACCAAAGATATGGCGAAGAAATTTTTCATGGCGGGAGTAAATTCGAGCAATCAAAGGCTTTTCTGGAGTGGGCATCATTATATGATGAAGCCGGATTAGAAGTTAGGAGCAGAGCTTTACACGAACATTGGATGTTCGACTTAACTTGTCCGATATTGAGGATTGAAGGGGACTACACAGTTAAGGAAAGAGTGAACATTGTTTTGGATTATCTCAAACAAAACGATAGTTTTCTCAACTAACGAGGAACGATTGTTCAATAAAAAAACAGTACGAGGCTGCCGGCATCAATCGGTAGCCTCGTGCCTCTTCAGCTAATGGTCAGGATTTGTGTTTCTTACTAGCACTCAAAGAAAAGGCTATAGCGCTTTCCGTTAGACAAGCGGACAACAAATAAAGGACCGTATACGCTGATAGTGGCGGAAACAATAAGCTTCGAATTGACGGCGTTATTGACCAACCGCAGCAACTTAGCCTGTTTTCTCGTTCTCACGAGCCTGAAGAACCATGCTGCAAATATGCGATCGTTGGCAAGTTTTCGCAGCAGCTGCAGCATGATTAGGCTTACTC
>NZ_FNIF01000008.1 GCF_900103825.1 Paenibacillus sp. yr247 | reverse complement strand
TTCTGTCCATTGCTTCAATTTGCGGTCAGTTGGCAGGAGGAAGGTCAATATTCCTAGAAGTGGTAGGAACGCACATAGTTCCATCACGCGGGCTATGCCAAAGGTGTCGCACAGAGTTCCAATGGCGACACTGCCGGCGCCTCCTAGGCCGAAGGCGAGTCCAGTTATGAGACCGGATACGGTTACTACTTTGCCTGGATACAGCTTTTGAGCATAAACAACGGTGACAGAGAAACTTGATAATAAAATAAAGCCTATAATGACTAGCAGGATGTATGCCCATGTAAAGTTGACATACGGCAACATCAATGCGAAAGGTGCCGAGCCGAACATAGAGAAAAAGATAACATTTCTCCAGCCAAAACGGTCAGCAAGAGGTCCGCCAAAAAATGTACCGATCGCACCAGCGGCCAGAAAAAGGAAAATGAAGTCTTGTGCACGATCGATGGTTAAGCCGTATTTATCCTGCAGGAAGAAGGCGAAAAAGCCGCTCATCGCCGCTCCGTACCAAGAGCGGATAAATACGAAGAAAATGAGCATGCAGATCGCGAATAGCATCTGCTTACGGCATTGTGGGCTGACGGCGCGCTTCACGACATCTATGGCCTTTAACTGGCGCGGTTTGCAACATGACTTTGTACCAGCGCGCGATATACAGCTGTACGACGATTGCAACAGCCGCTACGCCAGTGAACCAGATCGAACCGAATAACCCGAGCGGGAGGAAGATCCATTTGGTCATTATGGGGGCCAGTGATTGCCCTGCATTGCCGCCGACCTGGAAAATCGATTGAGCTAGTCCTTTGCGGCTGCCAGCGGCCATATACGACACACGCGATCCTTCTGGGTGGAAAGCTGCGGAGCCTAGTCCAACAAAGCACACGGAAAACAGGACGACCCAGTACGATGGGGCAAAGGCGAGCAGAAGCATTCCGAAGAGCGTTAATGTCATACCAATTGGGAGCATGTAAGGAGTTGGCCTCCGATCGGTGTAAAGACCTATGACAGGTTGCATGATTGAAGCAGTAAAGTTAATGGCGAGAATCGTTGAGCAAATGCACAAGGCTGATCGCAAAAAGTATCCGATAAACCGTTGGTTCAATGTCTCCAGTCCCTTGCAGCCCATTCGTGCTTGGTTTTAAGATGCTCTTGTTGTTGTTGAGGCTATGAACTCTCCTTCCGGGAGCCCGGTATGTTTATTTTTCTTTGAAGCTGCCGAGTTCTTCTCCCACTTTCACTTTTGAGCTAAGCTGGAAATCTTTGCGCAGTTCGAACAGGTCATCCTCAAACAGCAAAACGAGCGGGGAAGTGTATGCGGTGGTAAGCAGGACGCTACTAAAGCACGAAATAATGACAGTTATTATAATTGACTGAATTTGGAGAATTATTCAGAAGCTCATCGCTGACAAAAGGGTGGTTCTCGGTTTGGTGCGGCTGCGCGGAGTCGAAGCTGGCGAATATTTGTTTCCACCAGACGAGATAGCGAAGAGCTTGCCGGTACTTCCGTCACGGCGAACGGCTTCCGCTACACGGCTTCGCTGCGATTCAAGCCGTGTAGCGTCCATTCTTCCTAAAGCGTTCTGCCGCCATTTGATTTCCGCTTTTTTTATCAGACATTCCGAAACTTTATCTTTTTTTCGGTATAATTTTGAATGCAAGGCATCATCATAAAAAGGAATTTGATACTCGAGAGGAAGCGTGTTATGGCAAACTTGAAAGGCACTAAAACTGCAGAAAATTTAAAAGCCGGATTTGCTGGAGAATCGCAAGCTAACCGCCGTTATTTATATTTTGCTGAGAAAGCGGAACTCGAAGGTGCTGAAGAAGTCGCAAGTCTGTTCCGAAGCATTGCCAATGGAGAGACGAAACATGCCTTCGGTCACTTCGATGCGTTGCGCAATCTTGGTGAAGGAGATCCCGCTACCGGTCTTCCTGTCGGAAACGTTAAAGAGATGCTTGCTTCGGCGATTGCGGGCGAGACATACGAATACACCGAAATGTATCCTGGTTTTGCCGCAAGGGCACGCGAAGAGGGTTTTGTAGAAATAGGAGAATGGATGGAAGTGATGGCCAAAGCGGAAAGAGTTCACGCACAGCGTTTTCAAAAATTGCTAGATTCCATCGGGGATTGAACCCCGCAACTGCTGGAGGTGACTGTTGATGACCGCGACTATTACGCTTCAAGATATAATTCCTCTCGAAATTTATCGCCAAGGTCGAGACGAATCCTTTAATAGAATGATGGCCTACAAAAACGATCGTCGGGTCAGATTGGCTCCACATTTTTCCTTATTATTCGAAAACCGGAGAACTGTGTTGTTTCAAATACAAGAGCTCGCGAATAGCGAGGATCTAACTGATCCTAGAGAGCTTAGAGAATACATTGACATCTATGCTAGTATGCTGCCTAGCGGAAATGAATTATCCGCCACCCTCTTTATCGAGTTGGACAATCAGCAGCAACTGGAGGAGCTTCTTAGGAAGGTGAAAGGAATCGAGCGTCATTTGTCTCTGAAATTAGGCAATGAGAAGGTTCAGGCCATTTTTGAGGAAGAGCATACCGATCGGGATTTTACGACTAGCGTTCACTACCTGAAGTTCTCCTTGAATGAGGCGGCTAAAAGATATTTGATTAACGGATCAGCGGATTCGCTAGATGCACGTCTGGTGCTCGATCATCCTCACTTAGCCTCGGAGATCAAACTGACAAAGGCAACAATCATAAGCCTTCAAAATGATTTTTGATATGGGCATGCAATAAAGAATGCGATCATCGACCAATACACTAAGGGACGGTGCAGACATAAACCTCTGCACCGTCCCGTCACGTTATGGCAAAGCACTGCCAACGCCCTTCCCCTGATTGGAGTTCATTAAGCTCGAGGAGCACTTTCAAACTTACCTTTGTGTGTCAAATCACAGAAAGGCTTTTTATCTGATAATCCACAGCGACATAGAATAAAAGATTCTGTGGTCTCAAAGTGATTTCCTACAGCATCCACCATTTCTACTTTCCCCATTATACGTAATGGACCGTTATCATTAACTTTTATCGTTACATCGGACATACAATCCAATCCCTTTCCATTGTTGAACTTCAATCCGGTGCCTACCAAGTGACAAGTCAACGAAATCCCCGGTTAGTAAGCACTTCTTGTTCTCAACTCGTTGCTGAAAACACACCAGTTGTACCTTCAAAAAACGAAGCAATCCAAGTCACAGAAACCACTACCGTGATGATGGTTACAATGATGCGCATGTTGCGGCATATGTATCTTATTACCACCGCTGCCTCCATTATTTGAGGCTTTATAGTAACCGCCAAAGTAATTGTGCGGTGCCCAGTCTGGACTAGCTTTTGGAGCTGGAGGGGACAATTTTTCGAATTCAAGAGTACCATAAACAATCTTCCCGCCTACGACAGTGAATACCGATTCGATGCGTTTGATTTCTTCTTCTGAGACATGGAAGAAATCATCAGACAGGATCGATAAATCCGCATAATGGCCTGCTTTTACTTGGCCTTTCACATCTTCCTCCTTCGAGAACCAAGCGTTTCCGGTTGTATACATACGAAGCGCTTGGTGGCGGTCAACTCGATTAGAAGCAGGGTATAAGCTTAGCCCGCCAAGCGTTTTGCCAGTAACTAACCAATATAGGGCAACCCACGGATTATAACTAGCTACCCTTGTAGCGTCTGTACCTACGCCTACACGCAATCCTGCCGTAAGCATTTTTACGATGGGCGGAGTGTTTTCAGCCTCTTGGGCTCCATATCTGTCGACGAAATATTCTCCTTGAAATGCCATCCGGCTTTGAACTGCAATCGAACCGCCTAATGCAACGACACGTTCCAAATCCTTTTCTCGGATCGTTTCAGCATGGTCAAGAATCCAGCGTAGATCTTTGAATGGAACTTCTTTGTTTACACGTTCAAACACGTCAAGAAAGCGGGAGATTGATTCACCGTAAGTTGCGTGAAGCCGGAAAGGCCATCGTTGTTGGACCAGATGCCGGGAAACTTCATATAATTCATCTTCCAACACAGCAGGTAACTCTGGACGCGGCTCAACAAAGTCTTCGAAATCAGCCGCACTGTATACAAGCATTTCACCGGCGCCGTTGTGCCGGTAGTAAGGGCTGCCTGTATATGGTGCCGATTTGGCAGTCCATGATTGAAAATCGTCCAGTTCATTTTTTGGTCGTTGGGTAAACAAATTGTACGCTGTTCGGACCGTAATATCCCCAAGTCTGTCGAGTTCCTCAAAAATTTGATAATCATCCGGGTAATTTTGGAACCCGCCGCCAGCGTCTATTACGCTTGTAACGCCAAAGCGATTTAATTCCCGCATGAACAGCCGCGTGGAGTTCAGCTGATCTTCATGCGAAAGCTTGGGTCCCTTTTGTAAGGTAGCATACAATATCGTAGCATTCGGCCTGGCTATCAGCATTCCCGTCGGATTACCGTTGCTATCCCTCTGAATTTCTCCGTTTGGCGGATTTGGAGTATCTTTCGTATACCCAACCACACGCAAAGCTGCTTTATTCAAAAAGGCTTGGCGATATAGGTTAAGTATGAATACCGGAGTATCTGGCGCAATTTGATTGATTTCTTCCAAGGTTGGCATCCGGCGCTCCTTGAATTGAAACTCCGTCCATCCGCCTACAACCCGAACCCAATGTGGCGCAGGCGTACGGTCTACTTGTTGTTTTAGCATGCGCAAGGCGTCCGCCACCGATGGCACACCATCCCAGCGAAGCTCCAAGTTATAGTTCAATCCGCCGCGTATCAGATGAATATGGGAATCATTTAATCCTGGAATCAGAAGGCGCTTGTTCCCATCCACAACTCGAGTGGATGATCCTTTATACCGCATAACATCGGAATCAGTACCCACAGCTATAAAACGGTCTCCTTTTATGGCAACTGCCGTTGCCGTGGGATTAGATTCGTCCATAGTCACAATGTTAGCATTGTGAATCAATAAATCAGCCTCTACAATTTCTTGCGGCATACTTTCATCCTCCTAAATTATTGATGTGATTAGGTCAATGATTAAACCATAGTTTAATCCACGGGATAAGCCGTTGTCCCAAAAACATGCCGATTAGACCTATCAACCCCAATAATGGGGGTGCTGGAGACGGCAAACGGATGACCTGAAAAACGATCCCGATTGCGAGTCCAGCACCTAAAGCTAATAAGAAAGACAACATAAAATGATCACCTCACTTATCGAAAGACATTGGACTTCAATTCGGCAACAATCTTTATTCTACTCGTGACCGCCAAACATGGTTTGGGCGTAAAATGTACCCGCGCCGTAAGCGCCGGCGTGCGGACCGACAATACCCATAACGTCCTGGTAAGACTCGGTACGGGCCCAGTCGCGTTGATATTCGAGAAGAACGGCGGTCCAGGTAACCGGAATCGCACCAACTTGAATCATTCGTTGAATGGCCATATTATGCCCCTCTACGGAAATTGCGCCGGAAGCATCCGTTACAATGTAAACCTCGTAGCCGTCTTTAATCGCTGCCACCACAGGGAACGCAAGGCAAACCTCTGTCCATAATGCAGCCATGACCAGCTTTTTGCGGCCGGTCTTTTTGACGGCATCCAAAAAGTTGCTGTCCTCCCAGGAATTCATATTAGTCCGATCGATCGGCTTTTGGTCGGGAAAAACAGCTTGAATTTGCGGATGGAGGGGACCGGAGAACGTTTCAGCCGCAACGGTAGTCAAGATGCAGGGTGCATTGAACACTTTTGCCGCTTTAGCCAGCCCCGTCGCATTGTTGATTAAACTTTGTCGATCATGGCTTTGTACACCGAAGATCATTTGCGGTTGATGATCGATCAGGATTACGACTGAGTTTTCGGGGGTGAGCAAATCTTGCTTGTCATTAAACATCTAGATTCCCAACTTTCCTTTTATTTAGTTACGACGACCTTCTTAAAAACAAGTATAGAGTTCATCGTACTGTTTAGAGTATTGCAATGCCGTATTCAATTTATTCATTAAATTGGCAACTAAGAATTCAGCCTATTTACAAATAGTTCTTATGGTTGTTGTGAAGGAAATAAGAGATTAATTCGCGCTTTGCTGCTGTTGAAGGTTCGACTGCAAAAGGCTTGGACAAACCCGAATCCGATTTGGAATTAAGAGTAGTAATTGAAGGAAGAAATACCGAGTAGTACCCATTTTTTTACAATGGCATGTTCGTAGTATTAGTTTTAACAGTTTAGAGAGTGTTAAAGTAGACATTGAGGAAGTAGATTATGAATGGTGTGCCAAAAGCGATGCAGTTTTCACCTTTAAAGTCATTCACGACCCAACAAACTTACATGATGAATTAAAGAAAATAGCAACTATTTCAGAGAAAAATGCTAATTTTAATGCTTTAGTAAAGGCAGCTATGGCTGATATGTATGAGCACGTATATAAAATATTTAGCTTAAGTGATGAAGATAGTATAACAGCAGCACATGAGGCGCGGCTGTCGGCATAGATCAAGGATCGACCTGGCGGGCTCCTTGAATTAACTGGCAGGATTAATCCCATAACACGGTTCCATATTTGAAAGGAAGTAGCGGAATGTCAACACAGAAACGCCAACGCTATAAACTCGGTAACGTATATGCAATTCCATTACCGAACGCAAAGTTTGGTTTCGGTAGAACGATGGAAGATGCGGGTTTTGCTGTTTACAAGCATATTGGGGAAAGCGAAATGGACTTGCCGAAGACGGAAGACTACAAGTATATCGTTGGTGTGTATTGGCAAGCTTTGAGGTCGGATGGTTGGGCTGTTGTTGAAAATCGCCCTTTCTAACGGGAAACCAGAGTTCAAAAAGAACATGACTTGGCAGCGGACCAAATTGGATCGGCTGCCTTTCCTCAAGTAACGGGCAGCATAGTTCAATCCTTTAAATAAGATAAATGAAACTTTCTTAACAAACAGATCGTCTATTTGGTAACTTTGAAAAAGGGGAATATGAAATAAAATTTCCGATTGATTCTTTTCATCCTTGCCTTTGTCGCTATGTTGTCTGGATGTACTGATGATCGTAGTGGTGAAAGCGATGTAACCAAATCAGCAACAGAAGTTAAAATGACGATTGGCGAAGATGTCAGCTGCGCTGGTGCTACCCCCTTTAACAGAAGGTGATTCATAGAGGTCTCAAGATGAATCTAGGTTATTTACTAAAAATAAATTACTTAAAAAAAGTTATTGACTTATTAAAAGTGAGATATTATGATACAAACATAAAGGAATTCCAAATTGCATCAAATCATCCTAGCAAAGTGGAGTTGCTAATGCAGTGTAACAAACAGGTTCATGTATTGTGCATTGCCAAATTCAGAATTTAATTTTGGCAACTATCTTTACATAATGAATCTTAATATTAAGATTATTAATAAGAAGATAATTATCACGACAAGAAGAAACTAATTTTACTATGAAAATGAAAGTAGGGATTCTAAATGTTTAATGACAAACAAGATTTGCTAACCCCCGAAAACTCTGCTATTATTTTGATCGACCATCAGCCGCAAATGCTTTTTGGCGTACAAAGCCACGATAGATAACTTGTTGTCAACAATACGGTGGGGCTGGCCAAAACGGCAAAAGCGTTCAACGCACCCGCCATTTTGACAACCGTTGTGGCAGAAACTGTGGTGGCGGCAATAAAAGACGGCTATACCTGGGTTGCTGTACTTCTTGAATATCAACGTGACTGGGCTCGTCAAGGTACTTATATGAATGTCATGGAAATTGTCGGTCAACATGCCGGCGCATATGGTGCAGGCACATTCTATGCAAGCACTATGTTTGGCGGCCACGAGTAAGCTTCCTACACGGAATTTTGCCGACTTTTGTTCCAAAGCGGCAAAATTCCGTTTTCCTTTTCTGTGGACGGTATCTTTCAACGGAAACAGCAAAAAGCTATGGCAGTTTCGATTAATGGAGAATTTTTAGGAAATATTTAAAGTTATGTCTTAGAAAAATTGGACAAACGTCGGAAAGGATCGTTCATCGTGAATCGCAAACTCATTGTTTATATCGTAGCATTTGCTGCTTTTCTTGGACCGTTCACGCAAACCATTTACACTCCAGTATTACCCGAGGTTGCTAGTCAATTCCACACAACCTCGTTCGTCGTCAATTTGACGATTTCCGTGTTTTCCTTATTTCTTGCCATCATGCAGATGATCTATGGTCCAGTCACGGACACGAAAGGGCGGCGCAAAGTCATCCTTTTCGGGATTTCTCTGTATGTTATCGCGTCACTAAGTTGCTTTTTCTCCAACAATATAGAGATGTTGATCGTCTTTCGGGCTTTGCAGGCGATTGGAATCGCTGCAGGCTCCGTAGTGGCCGTTACGGTAATCAGTGACTTGTTCGTTGGGAAAGAACGCGGCCAGGCCATGGGGACATTCCAGATGATGGTATCACTTGGCCCTGTGCTCGGCCCTGTCATCGGCGGATTCCTAAGCGGCTTATTTAATTTTCACTCGGTGTTCCTTGCCCTTGCGGCCACAGGGTTGATTGTGCTTGTTCTTAACTACATCTTCTTACAGGAAACCAAACCCGATAATGGCGAGGCTGCCCACTTTCAACTGCGGGATTTCGCGGAGATTTTACAAAATAGGGTCGGATCATCAGTCATTTATCTTGGGTTTATACAGTATTACGTCTTTTATAATTTTCTTGTTTTTCTACCGAACATTTTAAGTGAACGCTATGGCATGTCGGCCGAGCAAAAGGGACTGGTATTCCTGCCGATGTCACTATGCATTGTGGCCGGCAGCTTCATCGGAGGCAAAATTTTATCACGAATAGACGGGAAAAAAATCATTGTCCTGACTACTTTTCTTAATGTGTCTTCAGTAATGTTCTTTATGATTTTCTACTCAATTTCAATGGATTGGTTATTAGCCGGTATTATCTTCTTTGGGTTATTCTTCGGGCTTTCACTCCCCGTGCAGACTACGCTGCTGACAGACGCCTATTTGAAGAACCGTGCTACCGCCATCGGCGCTTATAACTTTTTTCGCTATATGGGAATGGCTTTCGGCCCGATTATCGGCAGTCTATTTTACAAAATGGGTGGCTATTTCTTGTTGTTTGGTTTTATCGTATTAGCTTTTCTGACTTTTGCATTGGTGCTGGCCCGACTACTCCTTGGCGCACAAGCAAGTAAGTCCGCCTCTTAAGAAGATTATTGTTAAATACCGCTAATCGATAACCTATTACAAGTAGGTATTTATAAAAAAAGTTGGATAATGCTTTCAGCTGCAAACATCTTAAATTTTCAAGCAATCGATGGAGGTACATCAGATATGAATACACAAAACGACAATCCGCAGCACGAATTTGAATTTGGCCTCTACACCTTTGGCGAGCTGCTGCCCGACCCGCAAACAGATAAAACGATCAGTGCGAGGCAACGCCTTGCCGAGATCATCGAAGCGGCGAAACTGGCGGACGAGGCTGGTCTGAACGTGTTCGGCCTTGGGGAGCATCACCGTTTGGACTTCGCGGTGACGGCCCCGCCAGTAGTATTGGCGGCCATCGCTCAGGTGACGAAAAACATCCGTTTAACAACGGCGACTACAGTTCTTAGCACGGTTGATCCGGTGAGGCTGTTCGAGGACTTCGCAACATTGGATCTACTTTCCGACGGCCGGGCGGAAATTACGGCTGGCCGCGGAGCGTTCGTGGAATCGTTCCCGCTTTTCGGTTACGATCTTAATGATTACCAAGCCTTGTTTGAAGAGAAAATCGAATTGCTCCTCCAGCTCGTTGCAAAGGAGCGCATCACATGGAGCGGCGAATTCCGGTCACCGCTGCAGAATGCGGAGATCGCCCCGCGTCCGCTGCAGAACCCGTTGCCCATCTGGATAGGCGTCGGGGGCTCGGTGGAAAGCGCTGAGAGGGCCGGTCGCCTAGGTTTGCCGATGGGAATAGCATTGCTAAGTGGAAATCCCGCCTATTATAAAACGTTTGTGGACATTTATAAACAGGCATATCTCAATGCAGGACACGATCCCGCGCAAATGCGCATCTCCGTTAACAGTCATGGCTACATTGCAAAGACGCCTCAAGAGGCTCTGGATGAATTCCATCCATACTACGTAAATTACTGGACACCTCTGATGAGGGAACGGGGCCGAAGCTTCAATTTGCCTCGTTCCGCCTTTGACATTAATACTCGGCCGGATGAGGGACTTGCCGTTGGCAGCCCTGAGCAGCTTATAGAGAAAATCCTTTATCAACATGAGCTGTTCGGCCATCATCGATTCGTTGGACAAATCGACATTGGCGGTCAGCCGTTCTCCCGCGTCGCAAAAGCAATCGAGCTGCTGGCGACGGAGGTCGCGCCAGTAGTGCGGCGGGAGATCAAGCGGAAAAGCTTATAAAATAAACATTGAACAAATGAAAAACAATAGTCGAGGAACTTGGCGGGCAGATTAATTCAAAACACGATTATCATTGTATTATCAAGATAACGTACGAACAATATAGGATGTTAAGAGAAATGAATTGTTGGGGAATACAAGGGTATTATATTAATAAGCCCGCTGAATATGCCTTGTTACCCAAGCAGGTGAATATTATCGACGATATGAAATAAGCTGAATCTTCCAAAGCGGCACAATACGTACTCTAACGTGTTGTGCCGCTTTTTTTTGCCATGAGGGATATGATACAATTTTTTTGCAAGATTAGCCCGTTGGAGGTACGTAATGAAAGCATTAATTTTTGAACAATTTGGGGGGCCGGATGTCCTGCATTATGCGGAGATTCCAGAGCCAAGTCTAGCATTAGGACATATACTGGTTAGAACGAAGGCAATTGGATTGAATTTTGCCGACATCTATCGGAGACGAGGGAATTACCATTTGGCTGGGAAGCCGCCATTCATTTTAGGATATGAGGGAGCTGGCGTTGTTGAGCGAGTAGCTTCGAATGTGGATCATATCAAAATCGGAGACCGCATAGCTTTCGTCGATGTTCCTTTTGCCAATGCGGAGTTAGTTGCAATACCGATAGACCGAGCTATTCCTTTGCCAACGGATATCAGCTTCGAACACGCGGCAGGTATTTTGCTTCAGGGAATGACGGCGCATTACTTAGTGAACGACAGCTATAACGTACAAGCTGGAGACGAACTTGTCGTTCACGCCGCAGCAGGCGGTGTCGGGCAGATTTTGACACAATTAAGTAAGAGCAAAGGGGCAAGAGTCATCGGTTTGACCTCTTCGGATGCCAAAAGGGAAGTCGCATTAAAGGCCGGTGCTGATAAAGTATTAAGCTACGAAAGTGATTGGGTACAAGGTATCATCCGTTGGTCAGGCGGCAACCAGGGTGTTGATGCGGTGTTCGATTCAGTAGGCTCAACTTTAATGGATAGTTTCGCTGCAACCAAAACCAAGGGGACGGTCATTTTTTACGGCATGGCAGGAGGCGATCCGCCTCATATTGACCCAAGAATGCTCATGGATACCTCAAAAACGCTGACCGGCGGTGATCTATGGAATCACGTGACCAGCTTGCAGAATAGAATAGAGCGCTCACAAGAACTTTTTGATGCGCTGCGACAAGGGATCCTACAAATTGATAACCTTACATGCTTCCCCCTAAGGGAGGGTGCAGAAGCCCATAGACTCTTAGAGAGCAGGAAAAGTACTGGAAAAATTTTGTTAATCCCCTAGTGGTGAAAAAGCGGCACAAACACGTTATTAAACGCGTTGTGCTTCTATTTTTTTGCTTCAAATTACTGAAGAACATAAATGTTCAAGAAGCACATGAGCTTAAATTTTAGATAATTCATAAAAGGGGGATTTGATAATAAATATTACAAGTTAACACATAAATTTAAAATGCGTTACGGAAATGGTTTGAAATCCCTCTTTAATATATAGGCAAGGAGACAATGTGAACGGGTTAAAGATTCATGTCTAGGAAAAGAATAAAAATGAAAAATTGGTTGATTATAGTGTTAAAGAATTTCATAGATACTCGAGTGTCTCGTATCTAGATCGTATTTATTGGTGATTCCATATCAAATACCGCACAGGGAGAGTTTAAAGATGAATCGTGAGGAGCGTAATTGGCAAGCTTACACAGGCCCTAATCTTGGATATGTTATGGAGCAATATGAACGTTACACTGCCAATTCTGAATCCGTGGATCCAGGGTTCAGGGAGCTGTTTCGCAACTGGGGGGGACCCGGGTCAGTTTCTGGAGGAATCTTGGAAAAGACACAGAACTCCGTTTCTGAGAGCGGGTTTGATTGGAATATGCTGCAGAAAGTCGCAACTGCCGGTAAGCTGGTATGGAATATTCGTACGTACGGTCATTTAGCAGCGGACATCGATCCGCAAGGCTTGAGTCCTAAAGCGCAAACTAGGCTGATCGAGCCGGCTGCTTACCATTTAAGCCAAGCGGATTTAGAAGCAATCCCCGCCAGCCTCATCTGGGAAAATGCTCCGGCTGATGTTAGAAACAGCCTGGAGGCTATCGAGCGTCTTTATCAAGCGTACACGGGCACGATGGCCTATGAATTTACCCATGTGCATGAAGAAAGTGAGCGCGATTGGCTGAATAAGCGGGTGGAGAACGGCGCTTTAACCAATGAATCGCTAACGGTGGAAGAGCGTACCATGCTGCTGGAGAGGCTCATTGAAACAGAGCAGTTCGAGCGCTTCCTTCATCTTACATTTGTCGGTCAGAAGCGATTTTCGATCGAAGGCAACGATGCGCTGGTACCCGTGTTGGACGAAACAATCCGTTCATTTGTACGTCATGGCAGTCGCCAAATCATGTTCGGAATGGCCCACCGCGGGCGTTTGAATACATTGGCACACGTACTCGGCAAGCCATACAGTAAAATTTTTGCCGAATTTCAGCACTCGCCAAACAAAGACATTGTGCCCTCAGAAGGATCGACAGGAATTAACTACGGGTGGAGCGGCGATGTGAAGTATCATTTAGGCGCCGACCACGACATGGAGGAAGGCGGTCAGACAGTTAGACTTGTGTTGGCGAATAATCCGAGCCATCTGGAATTCGTCAACCCAGTGGTAGAAGGATTCACACGTGCCGCACAGGAAGACCGGGAACATCCCGGATTCCCAAAGCAGGATACGAGCAAGGCCGTAGCGGTTCTCCTCCACGGCGATGCTGCCTTTGCCGGTGAGGGCATTGTTGCGGAGAC
Source organism: Paenibacillus sp. yr247 (assembly GCF_900103825.1). Taxonomy (GTDB): domain Bacteria; phylum Bacillota; class Bacilli; order Paenibacillales; family NBRC-103111; genus Paenibacillus_E. The sequence goes on along the minus strand of NZ_FNIF01000008.1, from coordinate 179,301 downwards.
GCTTAATTTTACCCGTTTGGCGGGATATTGTAATGGAGGGACGATTCACATCATTGTTAACAACCGGCTGGGCTTCACGACTGATAGCCAGGACTCACGCTCCACTCATTATGCTAGCGATTTAGCGAAAGGTTTCGAAATCCCGATTATTCACGTTAACGCGGATGATCCGGAAGCTTGCATTACCGCGGTTCGTATCGCTTGTGAGTTTCGAATCCGCTTCGGCAAGGATTTCTTGATCGATCTGGTCGGCTACCGCAGATATGGGCACAACGAATCGGATGATCCAGAGACGACACAGCCTGTCATGTATGGCAAGCTGCGCAACCATCCGACAGTGAGTGAACTTTATGCAAAGAAGCTCGCTCAAGAAGGCATCGTGGACGAAGCAACCATGGAGCGAATGAAGCAAGAGGCTATATCGCGTTTGCAGAAAGCTTACGAGGAAATGAAGCAGGGGGACAAAAGCGAGGCGCAAAGCAGCCGAAGTGAGAATCTCCTCACACAGGAAGCCCAATCGAAGGAGCCCGAAACGGCTGTTCAGCTCGATCGTCTCAAGGAACTCAACGACGCTCTGCTGAAAAGACCGGACGGCTTTAAGGCGTATCCGAAGCTGCAGCGCATTTTGGAGCGGAGGGCCAATGCCTTTGATGAAGGCGGGAAGGTGGATTGGGCATTAGCTGAAACACTAGCCTTCGCTACCCTGTTATCGGAAGGGAAGCCGATTCGTCTCAGCGGCCAAGATTCACAGCGCGGGACATTCGCGCATCGCCATCTCGTGCTGCACGACGCAATGACGGGGGATGCGTTTTGCCCCTTGCATGCGATACCGCAGGCGAGGGCATCGTTTGCGATTTACAACAGCCCTCTGTCAGAAGCATCCGTGCTCGGCTTCGAGTACGGGTACAATGTGCTGGCTCCTGAAACGTTTGTCATATGGGAGGCGCAATATGGTGATTTTGCCAATGCCGCCCAAGTCATCATTGATCAATTTCTGGCGGCTGGACGCAGCAAATGGAGGCAGAAATCAAGTCTCACACTGTTGCTGCCTCATGGCTATGAAGGACAAGGGCCCGAGCATTCAAGTGCGCGTCTCGAGCGATATTTGCAGCTGTCCGGCGAGGAGAATTGGACCGTCGTTAATTTGACCCGGGCCTCGCAGTACTTCCATCTATTGCGCAAGCAAGCGATGTTGACGGAAAGCGAACAGGCTCGTCCGCTTATCGTCATGGCTCCGAAAAGTTTGATTCGCCATCCTCGTGTCGCTTCTGCAGGGTCGGACTTCGCTGAGGGCAAGTTTCAGCCCGTTTTGGAGCAGTCTGGTAGCGGGAACGAAACAAGCCTGGTTAAGCGGCTCATCTTCTGCTGTGGGAAAGTGGCCATTGATCTGGAGGAGGCGATAGAATCAGAAGGTAAGAACAACAACTGGCTGCACGTCGTTCGTATAGAGCAATTGTATCCGTTTCCGGCCAATGAAATTAATAGTGTCGTACGGAGATTCTCTAATGTTGTTGAGCTGGTTTGGCTGCAGGAGGAACCGCAGAATATGGGGGCATGGTGGTTTATGGAGCAACAACTCCGTCAAATTGTACCCGAAAGTGCGGCGGTCCGGTACATCGGTCGGTCTGAACATGCCAGCACGGCCAGCGGGTTTCACCATGTGCATGAAAGTGAGCAGCAGCGGATCATTTCAAACGCGTTGGACCAAAGCTTATTCGATAATGATCATTAAGGAGGGGGAGGCTTATGTCAGAAATCAAAGTGCCCGAAATGGGGGAATCGTTAACGGAAGGTACCATCTCGACATGGATAGTGAAGGTCGGTGATCCGGTTCAGCAAGGCGATCTTCTGTTGGAGCTCGAAACGGACAAAGTGAACATGGAAGTGAGCGCGTTGGTGTCCGGCGTCATTGACGAAATTCGTAAAAACAGTGGTGATACGGTACGAGTCGGCGAAGTGATTGGTACGATCCGCGAAGGGGCTGCGGTTAACGATAAGTCTAAAAATGCGGATTCGCCGAAACTCGAAGGTACGGTAAGAGAGCCGGAATCTCAATCACAACGGCAAGGGGAAGAGGCAGGCGGCAAACGTTCGGATGTAAACTTGCATGCGGCAACGCCGTCTGCTAGAAAAATGGCGCGGGAGCGCGGCATCGACCTTCAACACGTTTCGACGAGCGACCTGAATGGCCGAATTCATCGCAGTGACGTGGCAAGGGTGGATGCAGTCACCGGCTCGGAGCCTCCGGCTGCAGCATCTTCCCAACGTTCAGCACCATTGCCAAGCAGTGGCGAGAATGTCAGTAAGGCGCAAGCTGACCATGCAGCCAAGCCAATCGAAATTGTCCGTATGTCGAGACGCCGGCTCACGATTGCAAGCAGGCTCGTTGAAGCTCAGAGGACAGCCGCGATGCTGACGACGTTCAACGAGGTGGACATGACGACCATCCTTGACATCCGCCAACGCCGCAAGCAATCTTTCAAGGATAAGCACGAAGTCGGACTGGGTTTCATGTCTTTTTTCACCAAAGCGGTTGTCCGCGCGTTAAAGGCCTTCCCGCTTCTGAATGCTGAAATTGATGGCGAACAAATCATCTTAAAGAAATATTACGACATCGGCATCGCCGTAGCGGCGAAGGAAGGACTTGTCGTCCCCGTTATCCGTGAGGCCGACCGGCTCAGCTTCGCTGAAATTGAAAAGCGAATCGTCGAATTGGCCGATAGAGCCCGATCTAACACGCTGCAGCTATCCGATCTTCAAGGCGGTTCATTCTCAATCACGAACGGCGGGGTCTTCGGTTCGCTGCTTTCAACGCCGATTTTGAACACGCCTCAGGTTGGCATATTGGGCATGCACAAAATTCAATGGCGCCCGATCGCGATTGACGAAGAGCGAATGGAAAACCGGCCCATGATGTACATCGCTCTGTCATATGACCACCGTATTGTCGACGGCAGCGAAGCGGTACGGTTCCTTGTCTTGGTTAAAGAGCTGCTCGAGGATTCCGAATCGCTGCTGCTGGAAGGCTGAACATGTCAGTTAAATGGATAAAAAGAATGGCAGTCTAGAACTCGAAAGTTCAGACTGCCATTCTTTTTTGTTTAATTTACAGGTACTTTTCCTTGCCTCATTCCTGGGGGTTGGTTATCCTTCTCTTCATAAGCCTCACTTTCTAAACCTTTACGCGACCATCCCGTTTTCAGCCCTGCCCAAGTTTGCATCAATCATGGTCATTGATCAGCAACATGGCTTCTTGCGGTTCAAGCTTATTGAACGCTTCAAAAATAACCTTGTGTTTAAGTTGAGGTGGAAAATGGGTTGCATTGACGGTTGCTGCGAATTCTGTAGGTTAATGAAAGCCTTCTTTTGAACATATAGTCCATGAAAATGCTCATCCTATACATTCTACCTCAGCAAAAACCATGCTATCCTGATTGTATATGACAATGAAGGAGGCAGAAATTTGCTATGAGTATGAACAAGTTGAATATTGGTGTAATCGGTGCAGGTTCGATATCTGATCTGCACTTTGAGTCTTATGATAAGCAGGATGACGCCAAATTGTATGCCGTATGTGATCTGAATCGTCAAAGAGCAGAGGATAAAGCCACAAAGTATAGGGTGGAGCATATTTACACGGATTATCGGGAACTGCTGGCAAATCCTGAAGTGGATGCTGTAAGCATTTGTACGTGGAACGATTCACACGCTGAAATTAGTATTGCAGCCTTGCGTGCGGGCAAACATGTTCTGGTAGAGAAACCACTATGTAAAACAGTAGAAGAGGCCAATCGCATTCAAGACGCTGTTCGTGAAACTGGGAACATCTTACAGGTTGGTTTTGTACGAAGGTATGATGACAATGCTCAGCTTGTTAAGCGTTTTATCGATGGCGGCAATCTGGGAGAATTGTATTATGCGAAAGCTTCTTGTATCCGTCGATTAGGCAATCCGGGAGGCTGGTTTGCGGATGTGGAACGTTCCGGCGGAGGCCCCTTAATCGATATTGGTGTACATGTCATTGACTTGTGTTGGTATTTAATGGGCAGACCGAAGCCGATTTCGGTCAGTGGCAATACCTATAACAAACTTGGGAATCGTGCGAATGTACGTAATCTTTCCTTTTATAAAGCGGCCGATTATGATGTCAATCTGAATACAGTTGAAGATATGGCCAATGCCTTAATTCGGTTTGAAAATGGGGCTTCCCTTCTCGTGGATGTCAGCTTTACGCTTCATGCCAAAAAAGATGAAATAGCGGTCAAGCTGTATGGGGACAAGGGCGGCGTCGAATTGGAGCCTGAGCTCGTATTCGTCACGGAAATGCTTGATACTATTTTGAATGTAACACCGCAGACTGATGCCAAATCTATCAACATAACACAAGCTTTCAAGAATGAGATCAGTCATTTTTTAAATTGCTGCCGGACTGGAAATTCACCAATTAGTCCTGTTGAAGATGGGCTTAACATGATGAAGATTCTTTGCGGTATTTATGAATCAGCAGCCAAAGGGCATGAAATCAGATTATAGCGGTAGGGGAAGGGGAGGGACGAACATGAAAGTTGGAGTTAGTACATATAGTTTATTTCAAGCGCTGAAGTCTGGAGAACTTGATATTATAGGTGTTATTGACTGGATTGCTGATCAGGGTGGCGAACACGTTGAAATTTCACCGCTCGGGTATGATTTAGCGGGGAATTTTGAGCTTGCAGATGTGATTCGCGAGAAAGCACAGTCTCGTGGAATTGAGATATCTAATTATGCGATAGGAGCTAATTTTCTAACGGATTCTGAAGAGGCCTACGAACAAGAAATTGAACGGGTCAAAGGAGAAGTCGATTTAGCTGCAAGACTTGGCGTACAAAGGATGCGGCACGACGTAGCGCGAAGTGAGGATCTTTCTATCCGCAATTTCAATATCGAGATTGAACGTATGGCTGAAGCCTGCCGTCAAATAGCTGATTATGCTTTGCCTTACGGCATCACGACCAGCGTTGAGAATCACGGATATTTTGTGCAGCAAAGTGAGCGGGTTCAGGCGTTAATTCAAGCAGTAGATCGCCCCAACTTCCGGACAACCCTCGATGTAGGCAATTTCATGTGTGTAGATGAAAATCCCGTTGCAGCGGTGAAAAATAACATTCCTTTCGCCTCTATGGTCCATGTGAAAGACTTTTACCTTCGTCCTTCCTACCAGAATCCAGGTAAGGGCTGGTTCCAGACGTTACATGGTAATCATTTGCGCGGCGCCATTGTGGGTCATGGTGATATTGATATGAGAGAAGTATTGCGCGTTATTAAAAGCTCAGGCTATGATGGCTACATTTCCGTGGAATTCGAAGGCATGGAAGAATGCAAAACCGGTACGCTTTTAGGGTTGCAAAATATTAAAAGGCTATGGGAAGATATAGGTTAGGCAGAAGATTTCAACCATGTGAAAGGTGTGTTGACGAATATGATGAATCCAATTGGTATTATGGTTGACAGTCTGCGTCTTGGTGTAAGGGACGGTTTGAAGAAAGCCAAAGAACTCGGTGCGGACGGCGTACAGATCTATGCCGTTTCAGGTGAGATGGACCCGGCGAACTTATCGCCCCAAGCTCGTAAGGAGCTGAAAGCTTACATTGAGTCACTTGGGCTTAGTATCTCTGCTTTGTGTGGTGATCTTGGCGGTCATGGCTTCCAAGATCAATCAGCGAATGAGGCCAAGATTGAAAAATCCAAGCGTATTCTCGACCTTGCGGTTGAGCTAGGCACAACTGTCGTCACGACCCATATAGGTGTCGTACCTGAGCAAGCAAATGATCCTATTTATGAAACGATGCTGCGTGCATGTGAGGAACTGGGTGTTTATGCAAGAAGCTTAGGCGCTTACTTTGCCGTGGAAACCGGTCCGGAAACAGCCTCACACTTGAAAAGATTTCTTGATGCTTTGTCAACGAATGGCGTCTCGGTTAACTTTGATCCAGCGAATATGGTGATGGTGACTGGTGATGATCCAGTTCAAGGAGTTATAACGTTGAAGGATTATATTGTCCACACGCATGTGAAGGACGGTATTCGTCTGCGCCAAGCAGATCCTCGTGAAGTGTATGGTTCACTAGGTTATCAACCGATGAGTCACGAGCATATCGCCGAGGCCGCGACATCTGGTCCCTATTATCGAGAACTCGCTTTAGGGGAAGGTCATGTTAATTTCGGACGCTACTTTCAGGCGCTTCAAGACATTGGCTACACGGGTTACTTGACAATCGAGCGAGAAGTCGGGGAGCAGCCTGAGAAAGACATCGCGAACGCTATTGCATTTATACGAAAATATAAGTAATTCATTCCAAATCGAAAGAGCTTTGCAAAAGCAAAAAGAGCCTTGTAAAAAGGCTCTTTTTGCTTTATTACTTATTTTACTAATTTCAAAGCTTCGTTTAATTTATTAATTTGTTCCTTCAAAATGGCTTGATCCAATTTACTTTGTTTTACACCTGCTTGAATCACTCCAAGCGGGTCTTCAACTTTACCGTATACATCGGCTTGATTCTTTTTCACATCGTCCTCAAATGTTTGCCAGTTCTTTTCAAGAGCTTCTGCATTTTCTTTTACTTTTGCTGCATCATTTGCTTCTACGTTTTTTTGCATTTCTGTCAGGATGCTCTGCATTTTTTTTGCACCGTCTGTCGTAGATACGGATTTTGTAGAGCAAGCTGAAAGAACTAATACCAAACTTAGAATCAATAGTAAACCTTTTGTTATTTTCATTTCATAACCCCCATTAAATTATTGTTAATTTATAATGATCTTGTGCTGAAGTTTTTGTTCTCGGAGACGTTTCCAGACAACCACAACTACTGCAGCAAGCAAAAGCACGCCTTGAGGAATGATATTTTCCCAAGTAGGATAAAGACCAAGGAATTCTACTGTAGGTAAAGCATAAGTATGGTTGGCACTCAGTATTCCCGCTAATTGTAGACCGTGAATTCCCATGCCCAAAAATTTAAAGCATAAATAATAAACGAGAATGCTAGAAATTAAGAAAAACGGTCTCATCGGAATTTTTATTCCGACCTTGAGAATCAAAAAGGCAAGCGCACCTAATATCAAAAGACCAATCATAATTCCTGTTAGCAGAGTTGCCAAGCTAATGGAAGATGCCATTCCAATAAAGAAAAGTACAGTTTCTGTTCCTTCTCGAAACACAGCCAGAAACGCTAGAATAGCAATGGACCATAAACTTCCGGTAGCTAACGCTTGCGTGCTTTTGTTGTTAATGTATTGGTTCCAACTAGCAATACTTGATTTACTGTGGAGCCAATAGCTCATATAAATGAGCATGACAGCGGCGAAAAGTCCTGTGCAGCCTGCAATCAAGAAATTGTTGTTTCCAAACGTGCCTGAGGAAAACAAAAGCTGGACCACAATGCCAATCACAACACTGACAAAAACGCCTGCACCTATTCCAAACCAGAGCCAATTTTTTTTCTCACCATGTCCGGATTTATTTAAATAGCCAAGGAGAGCGACAATGACCAAAAGGGCTTCCAGACCTTCACGCAGCAAAATGGTAATTACATCTACCATGGTGTAGCTTGTTTTTGAGGAAAGGGGAATCAAGTAGTCACGCATGTTAAGTACTGTTTGCTTCGCATCTACAACTTTTGGTGGATTCGACGTGAGCAGCGCATAGGAGGAGACCATGTCTCTTTCAGCGTCTGCGTAGACCTTGGAGGATTGACTCAAAACAAGTCCTTCAATTTCTAACCACGAATTTCGGAAAGTTTGGATATGTTCTTTAGCTGCTTGAACATCATTCTTATCCAAGGAAGAATTTACTTGATCTAATAGTTTAATGAGATCATCGATTGTTGTTTTCCCATTTGAAGTTGGATCTTTGAAAGAGGACAAGTCCCCTGAAATCATTTTTTGGTTGGTTTCATTCAATTTTTTCAAACTAGAAATAACTGATTCTTTAGTTGTGGGTTTCTGGGCAAAAGCAAATTGAACTTCTCCCATATTTTCTTCAATAGAGCGATATGCACCTTTTGATTTTTTCTTAATTCCTTCTTCAATCCGATACCAGTCTGTATTGTACTTATCGTATTGTTCTTTCGATTGGATTAAATCGTTTTGTTCTGCAAAATTAATTGCTTTTACTATGTAATCATTTACTTTTTGGAGATCATCAGAAGCTGTATCTGCGAAAAGAGAAGAAGGAAACAATAAAATTAGGAGTAGAAACAGAGCAGGTATTTTCAACTTCAATTCCTCACCTCAAATATGAATGATAATCGTTATCAGTTGTTCGACTTGTATTATAATAAACAGATCAGCTTAAATTGTCAATAGTGATTTTCATTCTCATTAATATTTGTGAACGATGATTAATACGTTATCCTAGCAGATAAAAGATAAATTGCAGTACTATTTATTGCAAAAATAAGCAATGCAAGTGATATAATAGACTTGTTGTTTTACATATTCTGGTGTATAGAAGGAGAGACAAGAATGAGTGCTAATCTATCCTTACCAAGAAGCAAGCCTGAGCTCCAAGGTATTTCGTCTGCCTCGATTACGAGTTTTCTAAAAGCAGTTCAAGATCGCAGTCTAGAGCTTCACAGCTTCATGCTCGTCCGACACGGGCACGTTGTATCGGAAGGCTGGTGGGCTCCTTATTTGCCTGATCGTCCTCATATGCTATTTTCTTTAAGTAAAAGCTTCACTTCAACGGCCATCGGATTATTAGTAGGAGAGGGGCGAATCTCACTGGATGATAGGGTTATCTCCTTTTTTCCCAAAGATGTGCCGGCGGAAGTTTCACCAAATCTATCTGCGATGACGATTCGACATTTGCTTATGATGGGTACAGGTCACGCGGAAGATACTACGGGAAAGATGCAGGTAACCGACAACTGGATTAGCAATTTCTTAAAGCTTCCCGTAGAGCATGAGCCAGGTACGCAGTTCGTATATAACAGCGGGGCTACCTATATGCTTTCGGCCATCTTGCAGAAGGTTACCGATCAAACGTTGCTGGACTACCTGCAGCCACGACTGTTTGAACCGCTCGGCATTCAAGGCGCTACTTCGGAAAGCTGCCCCCGCGGCATCCATATTGGTGGCTGGGGAATGAAGATCAAAACCGAAGATATTGCCAAGTTTGGACAGCTATACCTGCAAAAAGGTCAATGGGCTATGAAACAGCTCATTCCTGATTCTTGGGTGGAAGAAGCGACATTTAAGCAAATTTCCAATGATTCCAACACAAAAATAGACTGGGCTCAGGGGTATGGGTATCAATTCTGGAAATGCCGTCACGGTGCTTATCGAGGTGACGGAGCTTTCGGACAGTTCTGCATTGTTCTCCCGGAGCAGGACGCTGTCATCGCAATAACGTCCGGACTGGAAGATATGCAAGCCGTTCTTGATACGATATGGGAGCATCTGCTGCCAGCCATGAAATCTGAGGAGCTGCCTGGCGACAAGGAAGCGGCTGACGTGCTAACCCAAGAGCTGCATGGACTGCGCTTGGAACCGCCTAGATTTCATTCAAACTCAACGCGGGAGACCGACATTTCGGGAATCGAGTTCGAGTTAGAAGACAATGAAGAACAACTCCGTACAATTTCTATTGATTTTACAGAGGAATCTGCCAACGTAACGCTTCAAAATAACACCGGAAAGCATACTGTTTATTTTGGTAGAAACGAATGGTATGAGGGAACGTACACGCTATATATGCGAAAGGAAAATGTGGCATTTTGCTCAGCAACATGGCAGGATTCGAACACGCTCTTATTAACGCTAAGATATGTGGAGACGCCATTCTGCCTGACTACAGTTTGCACGTTCCAAGATGGAAACATCCAACTCCAAATTCGACAGAACGTTTCTTTCGGCAATGAGGAACCTAAGACGATTCTTGGAAAAGTTAGATGAACCTGTGAAATTATATCATATTCAATTCGATGCCAGACACGAAGCAGGTCATAAGTCATAAGACCTGCTTCTTTTTATGGTTTTGTCTTATAAAGAGATACGTTTTAGGAGTTCGTCAATCCCACAGGTATGACAGAACACAACCTGGCATATGGATACAAGTAAACCGATATTTTTGGAGGTTACTTGGATGAGTAAAGCATCTTTTTTTGACTTTGATGCGGAGTACGGCAACAAGTATGAGGTCACGATCCGCAAAATTCTTCCCGCATACGATAACCTGTATGTAGCAATGAACGCCTTGCTTCAGAATCAGCTAAGGGAAAAGGCTTTTGTACTGATTGTGGGAGCGGGGGGCGGCAAGGAACTGTTGACCTTTGGCGGAAATAACCCGAAATGGAACTTTACCGGTGTTGATATTAGTGAGCAGATGATGCATCATGCTAAACGTAAAATTGCCGGAAGCGATATCGAAAGCAGGACTTCATTGCACGTGGGTCAACTGCAGGATTTAGAAAAGACGCGTCAATATGACGGGGCAACCTGCATTCTTGTAATGCACTTTGTACCTGATGATGGAGCTAAAGAGTCACTTTTGCGTAACATCGCAAGCCGCTTAAAGCCAGGGGCTCCCCTCCTTCTGGTAGACATCAATGGTGATCCGCAAAGTGAGGAGTTCCAGATTTATTTTCACGCATTAAAAAGAAAGCTATCCCTCTCCAACTCCATGAGTGATCAGGAAGCAGAAAGCGTACTGAGGCATGCGCTGAATGAGATGCACTTTTGCACCAGAGCTCGAATGAATGAGTTGATGACATTAACCGGTTTTTCTACCCAGTATCACTTTTTTGCGGATTTGCAATTTGACGGATGGCTCGCCATCCGGAACTGAATGAAGCCAACCTTCTCAAACAGGAGGTTGGTTTTTTATGCGTTCTTAGCTGGACTAGTATAAGTAGGGAGTATGACTGGTTGTAAGTAAATAACAAGAATAGTTTTTTGAAATTTCTGATAGAAATTATTAACGAGTATATTTTTGCGTAATAGAATTATCAAAACTGTCTATAAAGGAAGTGAGGCCATGAGGAGATATCGATGGATCAAGTGGCGTAAAATTCTTCTCTGGCTCGTAGCCCTCGCTCTTGTCGGCGTGCTATTTTGGGCTGGGGGGCCGACATCCTGGATGATCGGATTGAGTCTTGTCAGCGTTGTGTTGCAGCTGCTTTTCGCTATTATGATGGTCATCATTCAATTCGTTGCCCTCTTCTGGTTTCTTGCTCGGGGGCGAACGTACTGGATCCTGCCTGGTGAAACCGGCGCCACCTGGGACGATTACCGGGGCAATCCCGAAATCGTTGAAAATGCGAAAAGGATTGTTACTCTACTCAAGGGAGTCAAGGAATTCAAGGAGATGGGTGGCGAGGCGATAAGGGGGTTCCTGCTTTGTGGACCGCCAGGGACCGGAAAGTCTTATTTGGCTCAGGTCATCGCCAATGAAGCACAGGTCCCGTTTGCTTACGCCTCGGCCCCGAGTTTCCAAAACATGTTCTTCGGCGTAGGTAACCTGAAGGTAATGAGCCTCTATAAGAAGGCTAGGAAGCTCGCGACAGTTTACGGCGCCTGCATCATCTTCATCGACGAGATCGACGCCATCGGCATGAAGCGGCAGGCTGGCGGAGGTGGAATGATGTTTGGCATGGGCGGTGGCTCTGGCTTGCTCAACGAACTGCTTTTGCAGATGGACCCGCCGAATCTCGACAGCTCCCGGTTCGCCAAGCTGCTCCGCTCGCTCGGGCTGCGGCGCAAGAAGGCAGAGCGGCCGGCGGTACTGACGGTCGCAGCGACCAACTTGCCCGATGTTCTCGATCCCGCGCTGCTCAGGCCAGGTCGCTTCGACCGGCAGCTTTGGGTTGATTCTCCTGACTACGATGGTCGGGTGGACGTCTTTCAGTACTATCTACAAAAGGTGAAGCGGGACTCTACCCTTACCTCAGAGCGGGCGGCGCTCGACACGATCGGATATAGCCCGGCGCAGATCAAACACATCGTCAACGAGTCGGTCGTTATCGCCCACCAACGAGGCGCGCAGGTTGCCGGTTACGAGGACTTCCGAGCCGCCATGGAAACCTATGAGTGGGGAATTAAGCAGCCGCTCCGCTCCATGAGCGAAGACGAGAAACGGAACGTCGCCTACCATGAGGCCGGCCATGCGGTCGCCCAATATCTGCTGAAGCCCCATGAACGTGTCTGGAAGGTTACGATTATCCGCCGTGGCGGCGCGCTTGGTCTCGCTGCCACCAAGCCAACGCATGAACGGTATAACAGAAGTGACAGTGAAATCTTGGCTGAGATTCAAGTCTGTCTGGCTGCCCGTGCGGTAGAGGAGGAGTTCCTGGGGAAGAAATTTAATGGTGTCACCTCTGATCTTCAACAGGCTACGATGCTGGCAGGCGCATACCTTGGTATGGTCGGTATGGGCGATGAGCTGTTCAGTTGGCTTGCGTTAGGCTCTCAGGCTGATGCACTCAAAGTGCTCCGGCCAAAGATCAATGAGTTGCTGAAGAACCAGATGCTCCATGCGAAGAAGCTAGTAAGGGACCGTGGCGACTTCGTCCATGCCATTGCCGAAGAGTTGCTGAAACGAGGTGATCTGACCGGCGAGGAGATTGAGCAAATCTATGTTCGATTGTATGGACATAGTCGACCTGAGCCGCCTGAGATAAAGCCCGGGGCATATTTCGATTCGATTGCTGAGGCGGCTTCGGTGCAACTGGCGGAGGAAGACGACTATGATACGAAGGATTCCGGATAATTTTCTGCCAAACTCATGTGTTCTCTTACGAGGATTAGACTCATATGAACTAAGTACCCACAGCACGTGCTGTGGGTCTTTTTTAGCGATAGGACACTTACTTATTTAGTTAATCTTCCAACCATCGGCATTTTTGTTTATATTTTCATCCGTGATAGAGCAGGTCTGGTCAACAGAGTTGCCAATGTCTATTCTAGTATCGATGAAATTGACAATTCATTGAAGAGGGACTTTTTGGGACTAAAGGACCTGTTGAGGACAATCTTCTTTTCCGATATATCAAACGAGGTATAAAGGTAAACCTTCATTTCCAAATAAAAAAAGGAAAACAAAGTTTGCCTCAATAATGAAAACCCGATCTCAGTAGGTCGGGTTTTTGCAATGTTTATGATATGTCGCTTGCGTTTGAAATTATTTGTATGTAAAACAATCCCAATGATAACCATATATAATAATTACCTAATCGTAAAGGAAGTGTCTGTTATGCATATGCATCTGTCGAGTGTAGTTGAAACAGTATTCATCATACTGGCTTTATTAGCCATTTGGTACTCTTTTTCTAATTTCACCAACATAAAAAGGGTTTTTATAGGCAGACCAATGCGGACTAAAGAGCTGAATGCTCAGCACACCAAAATTTTCTGGATGTTAGCACTGCCCATTCTTTCTGCTGATCTATATTCGTCAGTAGCCTATGGACCGGAATCTGGAATAACTGAACTATTATCTCTTGGTCCTGCGGCAAAGTGGTTTATATTGCCAATAACAATCGCCACGGTGGTTCTCCTTGGAATTCTGATTATATCCTATATTATGGGTGTTATTGCGTATCCAAGTGGTGGAGGAGCCTATGCGATTGCAAAAGATAATTTCAAGAAATCATGGCCGTCGTTAATCGCTTCTAGTTCCTTACTTGTTGATTATTTGTTGACTGTTGCAGTTTCTGTATCGGCAGCAGTAGAAGCCATATCATCCGCGTATCCAGCAGTTGCACCCTTCGAAACCACATTGGCGATCCTTTGTGTTTTCTTGTTGGTGATAATCAATTTACGTGGTGTAGCCGAATCTGCGGTTGTCTTCGCCTGGCCAACTTTTATATTTATGGCATGTATGCTTTTCTTAATAATTACTGGCTTTTTAGATGAATTGCAGCATGGCTTCGTTCAGAATGCTACACCACCTTTTGGAACGTTTCCGCAAGGAATAACAACTTTGTTGATACTAAAGGCGTTTAGTTCCGCTTGTTCGGCTTTAACTGGAATAGAAACGATCTCGAATGCAGTACCAATTTTTCGGGAGCCTAAACAAAAAAGTGCGATCAAGACTTATATCGCCCTAGGAATCATTACTGGAATCACATTAATAGGGTTTTCGTACCATTTGTATGTAAAAGGGATTACGCCAGATCCGAAAAATACCATGTTATCTCAACTGGCAGAGGGTTATTTTGGGCATGGGGTCATCTATCAGATCATCATTTGGTCTACATTCATTGTCTTAATATTAGCCGCGAACTCCACCTTCACTGGATTTCCTCAATTGTCAGCAATCGTAGCGTCAGACGGCTATTTACCGCGTGCCTTAACCAATCGTGGAGATCGTTTAGGGTACTCCAACGGGATTTTGGTTTTAGCCGGACTTGCCAGTATTCTGATCATTTCATTTCATGCTCAAACGAATGCATTAATACCGCTTTATGCAATCGGTGTTTTCCTCTCCTTTACCGTAGCCCAAATCGGACTTCTACGGCGATGGAAAAGAGTCAAGGGACCAAATTGGCAATTAAAATTTACGATTAATTTCATTGGCTCAGTAATAACGGCTGTTGTAGCCATGATATTTTCTATTACCAAATTTGTTGATGGAGCATGGGTTGTTTTGATTGTATTGCCACTGATTGTTGCCTTTTCGTACCTAGTAAAAAAACATTACAATCAAGTGGCAATGGAACTTAAGATTGATCCTAAACAAACACGTCCCAGTGAACATAGGATTATTTCCATTGTATTGGTGTCTGGCGTGCATCGTGTCGTCAACAATACCGTTACTTTTGCAATGAGTCTGGGAACAGAAGTGATTGCTGTTTATGTGGGTTTTGATGATGATGCCATCGAAAAGATGGAATCGAAGTGGGAGGAATGGGGAAACCCGTGTAGGTTAGTTACCCTCAAAAGTTCATATCGTTCCATTCTTGAGCCAATTTCACGGTTCATTCAAACAATTGAAAGATGGGAAGGGGGTAAACCTGACCATATTCATATTATTGTGCCTCAATTCATCCCGAAAAGATGGTGGCACCATATCCTACATAATCAAAGTGCGTTACTGTTGCGTGCTTGGTTATTCAGGCACAAAGATGTGATCATTACGACGGTCCCTTATCACCTTCAAAAATAAGAAAAAACAAATTTTTAATGAAGACCTCCTTTTCACTTGAAGGCGGTCTTTTGTTTTGCAAAGAAATGAAGTGAAGAAGTATTTTACTCAGATGGATGGGTATATTAATTTTCATTCGCATCTTGGGCAGTTTGTTACAAAATGTTGAGGGGGTTGGGATAATGATAAAAAAAAATGTCGCTATCTTTAGCGGTAAGACGGCGGGTAAATTAAGTCGATTATTAGGTAATAATGGGTCTACTCTTCCGGGAGTAGTGGCATTAAAAATCGATCCGAACATTATAAGGAAATTATCTCGTCATATAAAACATTTTATTTTTATAACCGGTACAAACGGTAAAACGACAACTTCAAATTTATTAGCACACCTCTTAAGATCAACGGGAATGAAAATTCTGAATAATTCCGAAGGGGCAAATATGATTTCTGGGGTAGCCGCTTGTTTAATAAATAATACTTCGATCTTGGGCCATATAGATTACGACTATGCTGTACTGGAAATTGACGAGGCAAGTCTTCCAGTTATTTTGAAACAAATCACTCCGCAAATGCTCATTATTACTAATTTTTTTCGTGATCAATTAGATCGTTACGGTGAGATAGACATGCTTATCAAAGATATTGAAAAGGCAATACATCCTATAGAAACGAAAATGATATTAAATGCGGATGATCCCAATGTTTTTCGTCTGAGCTCTCATAACAAAGATAACATTTATTACGGACTTGGTAAAAAGGCATATATGTTTGGAGATTATGGGATGAGTGAGTCAAAGTATTGCCCAATGTGCGGTGAAGAAATGCTGTATGATCACATTCATTTTAACCAGTTAGGATTTTTTTCCTGCTCCTGTGGATTTGAACGACCAATCCCAAATTACGAAATCGACAACATTCAAAGCAACCCGTTAACCTTTTCTTTAAAAAATGAAACCTACCAGATGAATATGACGGGTACCTATAATGTTTATAATGCATTGGCAGCTATTACTTGTGCAGCTGAACTTGGTATACAGGATAGAAACATAAAAAAATCCTTACATAATTTTCATTTGACCAATGGACGAATGCAGTTGTTTTTTTATAAGGGATTTCCATATATCGTTAATCTTAATAAAAATCCTTCTGGCATGAATGTCTCGTTATCAGAGATCCTCTCAACTCATTATGAGAAGCAAATTGTTTTCTTCATTAATGACTTTATTGCGGATGGGAGAGATGTTTCATGGATCTGGGACATTGATTTTGAATGCCTGCAAAGGGAAGATATCAAAAGAATAATTTGCTCTGGCAGCCGAACTTCAGACATCATGCTTCGTCTTAAGTATGCAGGTATTGATCCTAATAAAGTTATCAAAATTCCATCTATAGAGAAAGCAATACAAGATGCGTTCAGCCACCCGATGCCTACTTATTTCTTACCGACCTATACGGCATTACAAGAGGTTAAAAACCATACTGAGAGGAGTATAAAGAAGGAAAATGAATCTTGTGCTCTATAACTTATTCCCGGATAGATTAAATTTATACGGCGATAGAGGAAATGTGATTGCTCTTCAAAAACGGTGCGAATGGAGAGGCATTCATTTAAAAATTGTGGATATAAAATCGGCAAATGACATGAACTTATTGTCCGTAGATATTATTTTCATCGGTGGGGGAAGTGATCGTGAGCAAGGTCTGATTACAAAGGAATTACTAAAAATCAAAAAGGATTTTAAATTATGTGTTGAAGATGGTATAAGTTGTCTCGCCATATGTGGCGGATATCAACTTCTAGGGAGTTATTACGTCACTTCAGAAGGGAATAAGCATATGGGAATGGAAATATGTGATTTTTACTCCGCAGCACAAAAGGATCGTCAGGTCGGTAACATTTTAATTGAAACAAAGGAATTCGGTAAAGTAGTAGGTTTTGAAAATCATTCTGGGAGAACCTATCACCCGTACAAACCGTTAGGTAAAGTCATCAAAGGTTATGGTAATAATGGGGAAGATGGCACAGAGGGCCTGTGCTATAACAATGTAATTGGAACTTATCTTCATGGTCCAATTTTGCCTAAAAATCCATCATTAACGGATCATATCATTGCCGCGGCGATTGAAAGAAAATATGGAAAAAAAGAACTCATAGAACTTGATGATGCTTTGGAATACGAGACAAAACATAATGCGGAAAAAATTTGTCTTACCTTACAACGCAGCTGAAGGGGAGAAACAGCAAATTGAAATTACAATTTCTTATGAAGTTAATACTGGGACTAACCGTTGTGACTCCTATGACAGCGGCGGCTTCAGCCCCTAGCAGCGAAGTGATTTCGAAAATAGAAACCGACCATAAATGGATTGCTATCACGTTTGACGACGGTCCTAATCCCGTATATACGCCGCAAATCCTAGATCTATTGAGCCAGTACCAGGCTAAGGCTACTTTCTTTGTTTTAGGTAAACGTGTACAGATGTACCCCACAATTGCGATCCGCGAGGTAAATGAAGGTCATGAAATCGCTAATCATACATTCGATCATCATTTCCTGAAAAATTACCCTGCTCGAAAAATAATTGATGAAATCCGTCAAACGCAGGAGCTCATTTTTGACCTAACAGAACAAATGCCTCATGTTTTTCGGCCGCCGGGGGGGTTCTATAATGAAGAGCTGTTAAATTCAATGAAGGAAGATAAGCTGACCGTCGTTATATGGTCTTGGTATCAAGATACGAAAGATTGGCGTAAGCCGGGAGTGAATAAAATTGTAAACCAAGTGATCAGTAATGTTCATAATGGTGATATCATTTTATTCCATGATTTGGAGGGGGATTGCAGTCAAACCGTAGAATCACTGAAAATCATTCTTCCCGAGCTTCAAAGGCAGGGCTATCAATTTCTGACCGTTTCCGACTTAATCGCCAAAGCAAAAAAATAAGTGTTACAGCTCCCCAGAAATGGGGAATTTTTTTGTTTTCATTTGTTTTTAAGGAACTAAGAATATAATAAATCTCGTAAAAGTTTAGAAATCAAATACTGGCGTATTTTTATATAGTTAGATTGACTTTATTTGGGAGGATTTGGAATGAAGAAAGTGGTGTTCATCATCGTTATGCTCGCAGCTGTGCTGGGCCAAGTAGGAATTGCTTATGGAGAGGCCAATCCTCCAGCTATTTATAGCGGCACAGGTGTTGTGATCGATAGTTCGACAGGAGAGGTACTCTTTCAAAAAAACAAAGATGAACAAGCGTTTCCTGCTAGCTTAACAAAGCTTATGACCGCCATTCTCCTAGAAGATCATATGGCGGACGGTGAATGGATGTCCGCTAGTAAAAAAGCCACACAGCAAGAAGTAAGCAATTTTGTTTTCAATATTAAAATCGGCGAGAAGATGCAAAAAGAAGAAGCTTTGAGGGCACTGCTCGTGATCTCGGCCAATGATGTAGCGATGATGATAGCCGAACATATTGGAGGCGATGAGGCCGCTTTTGCCGCGATGATGAATACAAGGGCAGCGTCAATCGGCATGACACATACGCATTTCGTAACACCTAACGGTCTGCATGATCCAGAGCATTATACAACTACCTATGATTTGGCTCTGCTTGCCAAAGAAACCATGAAATATCCAGCCATTATGGAAGCAATGGGAACCGAAAAGATAGAGGTGAAGACGGACCAGCGGTCTGTGCTGATAAAAGATCGCAGCCTCATTTTTCAAAATCCAATAGCATTGGGCGGGAAAACAGGCTATACTAGCCAAGCTCGCAATACTTTAATTGAATATATGAAAAAAGACAATAAGACGGTCATTGCAGTCGTAATGAAATCTACGCGAGGAAATGAATATCAAGACGTGCAAATGATAGGCAATTATGGACTCGACCATCTCGATGTGCAGATGATGTTTCAAAAAGGGGATATCGCCGGTGAGACGACCTTTTATGGTGAGAACGTTCAAGGCGTCCTGGGGAATTCCTATGTTTTGACCAAACGAAAAGGTGATGCCGCTGTTTATACGTATACGCCTGTTTTTACGCCGTGGCAAAGTGGGCAGAAAACGATCGCAGCCGGCGAGGTGATTGGCGATTATCAGATTAAGAAAAACGGGGAGCTGCTGACGCAAATCCCAATTGTTTCTTCCAAACAAGTCATTCATACGGATCCTTCCCCAATCAACCAAGAGGTAAGTCAATCTTCATCAACAAATTGGCCGTTTTGGATTGTTGCGGGCATAGTCCTCTTTGCATTCGGCTCATTCAGCCTGATACAAAAGCGAAAACAACAAAAGCTAATATCTACATTCTCCCAGAAAGAGTATGATGCCTAAGTATGGCGAGTATTGGGATCTTACTTAAATATCACTAGAAGAGGGGGGAGGAACCGCACGTGATCAAAGATATGTTGCTTAGAGCGAAAAAAATTGATCTTATCATTATTGCCTTATTGTTATGTTTCATGGCTATCAGTACGATAGTGATCTACAGCGCCACACATAATACAACGAAATTTGCTGGACTGCATGTGAATAACCTAGTTATGTTCTCTGCTATGTTTGTGCCTATGCTGATCTTGGCCATGCTCGATTACCGGGGGATTGTACGACATTTATCCGTAATTCTATATGTAATCGGAATTCTGCTTTTAATCTTTGTCATGTTTAAAGGCATGAACATTAATGGATCTCAGCGATGGATCAATCTGCATTTTATGCAGTTTCAGCCTTCTGAATTAGCAAAAATATTCGTCATCTTGCTGTTAGCCAAAATGTTGGAAAACCGTAAGGGTGAATATCTACGATTGTTTCAAGATATACTTCCCATGATAGTGGTTATGGGAATACCCTGTCTGATGGTTATGAATCAACCGGATCTCGGAACATCGATTGTTTTTGTCTGTATATTGATTGGTATGTTATGGATCGGGAAGATTCGTATCAAGCATGGACTCATCGGGTTATTTGGGATAGTTGGGATTATTGGCAGTATTACAATGCTGTACTTTGTGGATGTCCCATTATTCAATAAAATTGTAAAGCCGCATCAACTTCATAGAATTCAAACTTTTATAAACCCGGCTAGCGATCCAGATCAAAGTTATCATGTTCTCAATTCCATTAAGGCAGTGAGTTCGGGTGAGTTGATGGGTGAAGGATTCCTTCACGGTAAAATGGTACAGAGCGGATACATCCCCTATGATTATGCAGATTCGATTTATGTTGTCATTGGTGAAGAATTTGGTTTTGTTGGATCAGCAGTACTTTTGCTGCTTTACTTTTTTTTGATTTATCGAATGATTCGAATTGCTATGGCAAGCGAAGATGTAGCTGGTTCCTATTTGATAATTGGTGTGATATCGATGTTTACTTTGCAAATTTTCGAAAATATAGCCATGCATACAGGACTTATGCCACTTACTGGAATTGCACTCCCATTTGTTAGCTATGGAGGAAGTTCTCTAATGACAAATATGCTTTCTATGGGTTTGGTTCTTAGTGTATCGGTTCATCAATCGAAACCTTTTCATTTTGGGGAGGAATAGAACAGTAACGGCAAAGAAGCTGAGCGACAGCTTCTATAATAACTCAGTCAAGCATTGGATAAATCGACGTAAATATTATCGATGAATAATCCCGAGTATTGAAAGAAGTCGAAGCAAAGGAATAGAGGAACGCATACGTAAACCGAGTGACAGCAGAACGAACATTTCTGCTGTTTTTTCTATATCAACCGATTGTGAAATAACCCCATGAACGCTGGCCGGTCCACAACGTTCATAAAACGTTCATTTTTTCTCATACCGACTATTGGTTTATAAATACACTGAAGTTGATTCCACAAATTGGATGTTTTGAAAATGAAACAGACGGTCATAAAGTGTAAATGTTTTTCGAAGGTTATACGGGTGCCAACCATCATACTAAATTATAGGGGTAGTATATCTTGCATAGACTAAAAGCGATTAAATTTAACGTGGAAAATGTGATGTGGTTAACTCCAGCATTGATTCTTGGGATTGGTTTTCTTCCAAATGTCGCGGATAGCGATTGGTGGAAAGCATTAGGGACTGTCCTTTTTTTGACCATCATTTCCTTATGTGGCTGGGGATGGCGTGAAAACTAAGCTATAACAGAGTATGCCATTTCTGAAATTCATCATCCCTGGTTAATCTTCTTATGTCCGTTCTGGAGCACCCAACCGTCCCCGTCCGGAGTCATTTCGCTTTTATTTAACAATTAATCTTGTTCTAATAAAATCTTAATGTTTCTATTCTATCATTGATCTAAGGGAGTGATAGATATGACATCTTCTTACTTCGATCAATGGCTGGATGAATATAATGACTATATGAGGCTATATCAGATCTTTGGAGATAAGGAATATTTAGAAGAAGCTGGAGAGATACTCAATAGTTTGGAAGTTATAGTAACTAGAGCTGAACAACATAAATCAATTGTTTCGAAGATGATGAGTAAAAAGATTCATGCATTTTGAAAAGCATGTTATGCACGGTTTTCTTTTTCCGGGAAAGTGAATGTTTGGATTCATGCGGGAGCTATTCACCTCAGCAGTGGAGCATGTAGTATTTAGGAACTTTTTTTTCGGTTTGGGCTTCTTTATCTTATGAATTGAGAGTAAAATAAAGGACAAGAGGAGGATTGATAAAGGATGAGTACGCTGAAAAGTTTCACTGATTCTGATCAACATATTTCGTTGGAGTTAAGAGATGATCATTTAACGGTGCTTCGTTTGTACGGTGAAACATCCATTTACCCTTTCAAAAATATTACTCTTGCCTCTGGGCCTATCCCTGAATATCCACTGAACCGCGTAGCTTTAACGGTTATTGATTTCAACACCGGTGTAACCGATTTCAAATTTTCTTCTAGTAAAAATGATTTTGAGATATTCGTCCAAAAACTGATAGAAGTTCATAGTGAATTTATACCAAACCACTAGACACGGCTAATAATTGAATCCCCAGAAGGACAGACGATTCCATTCGTTCTGTCCTTTTTCTATGGCTTATGCAACATATAATACGCTGGAGGTTTTTTTGAAAAACGTTTAGGATGGAGTGATCATTGAACTAACGAAATTCTTCCGGTTGGTTCTTTTTGCTGTATTGGTTTCTGAAAACTTCGGGTGTCAAACCAACTGATTTCCGAAATGTCGAGATGAAATGCGAAGCGTCGAGGAAACCGGTCGCATCGGCGACCTGTTTCACTGTGTGATCCGGCTGGGCAATCAGCAATTCTTTGGATTTCTGAAGACGCAGCTGCAGTAAGTATTGGTAAGGGGAGAGATCGAATGATTTACGAAATAACGTATTGATGTGCTGCGGGCTAACCCCAAGCACTTGAGACATCCAAGTAAGTCCGACATCAGATGATGCGAAGTTATTTTCCAATTGAAACAAAAGCGGCAGCAAACGCTCGTGACTTTGGGAAAATGATGCTCTTTTATTAACGTTACCGTGCTTTTTGAGTAAAGTGAGGAATTGATAAATTTCAAGCGAACCATTCATACCGGTGAAGTCATGACTGTAGCGGTATTTTTCGTAATAGTACTCGTGAATATTAGCAAGCGGTGTATCCACACCCCAGCTTATTTGCGTAGATAACGGTATCTCTAGCGCATATACAGTAGAGGCCGCTAGTGCGCCATCGAAGGTTAAATACCATGTTGACCACTTGGATGAAGGGACTTTGTACTCATGCGGGACGCCCGCGAGCAGGAGCATACCTTGATTCTCGCCCAATTTGACCGATCCGCTATCGAGGATGATTTCTCCGCTGCCTTCAATCGTTTGCAGCCAGTGGAAGCAGGGATAGCCTTCTTCCCTCTTGTAAAATTGCTGCTCGCTTTCGTAGCCGACTGTTTCCAAGATGAGTGGAAGTTTCCGGTCCGTTTCCGTAATGACGAAGAATTTCCTATAATCTGTAGCCATATAATGCAGTTCAGCTCTTTCATTTTTTAATATGCCATGCGTAGTATCTTATATTTTAAAAGAAAATATTGTCTTGTACAATAAGAAGGTAGTTGATAATAATTATACAACCTATAAAAGTGAGGAATTCAACTGATGGCAAAAAAATTCGTATATACACCGCCCGTAAACGGTTTCCCGGAATGGAATAATAATCCTCAGATTTTTCAATTGAACCGCATAGAAGCGTTTGCTACATTAATGCCTTATCGGTCCGAAGAGGAAGCGCTTGCAGGCGTTCGTGAAGCATCCGATTTTTACCATTCTTTGAACGGTACTTGGAAGTTCCATTTTGCTGAGAATGCACAAGACCGTCCGCAAGAATTTTATCAGAGCGACTATGATTGCAGCAGCTGGGCGGATATCGAGGTGCCTTCCCATTGGCAGCTGCAGGGCTTTGACTTTCCGCAATATACGAATATCATATATCCATGGGTGGGGCATGAAGATTTGAAGCCCCCTTTTGCTCCTGTTAGATACAATCCTGTCGGCTCCTATTCCCGCAGCTTTGCAGTACCAACGGACTGGGCAGGTCAACCCGTATATCTGAGCTTTCAAGGGGTAGAATCAGCTTTCTATGTGTGGGTAAACGGGGATTTGGTGGGCTTTAGCCAGGATTCGTTTACACCTGCGGATTTTGATATTACGCCTTACTTGGTAGAGGGTGAGAATAAACTTGCCGTAGAGGTTTACCGTTGGAGTGATGCGAGCTGGCTGGAGGATCAAGATTTCTGGCGGTTAAGCGGTATTTTCCGTGATGTATATATGTATACCACGCCAATAACGCATATTGCTGATTTCAAGGTGATGACGAATCTGGACGACGCCTTCGAGAATGCGGAGCTGCGTATTCAAGCGAAATTAACGAACTATGATGGACTTGGCATTGGTACCCGTCGTGTGGAAGCTGTCTTATATGATAGTGATTTGAAGCCGCTATGGAAGGAGCCTATATCTGTACAAGTAAATGTCAGCGGAGCCCAGCAACAGGAAGTGGAGCTCTCCACTAACGTTGATTGTCCGGCTAAATGGAGCGCGGAGAAGCCAAATCTCTATACGCTTGTTTTGAGTTTAAAAGATGAAAATGGATCGCTGGTGGAAACGGAAAGCTGCAAGGTTGGTTTCCGTAAATTTGAAATACAAGACGGTTTGATGAAGATCAATGGTGAGCGCATCGTATTCAAAGGCGTTAATCGCCATGAATTTGATACGGACCGCGGTCGTTCTGTCGATAAGGTAAGTATGCTTTCTGATATTTTGCTAATGAAACAATATAATATCAATGCTGTGCGGACCTCACACTATCCTAATAATCCGTACTGGTATGATCTATGTGATCAATATGGGTTGTATGTGATTGACGAAACGAATCTCGAGACACATGGCACATGGAGCTATGGATTAGACGATGATAGAGACGCCGTACCGGGAAGTAAGCCGGAATGGACGGGAGCGGTTCTGGATCGGGCAAACTCGATGATGCAAAGAGATAAGAACCATCCTTCGATTGTGATTTGGTCGCTGGGGAATGAGGCCTACGGTGGAGACAACTTTATTAAAATGCACGACTTCCTTCGTGAAGCAGACCCATCGAGAGTTGTCCATTACGAGGGTGTTTTTAACTTCCGCGCATCGGAAGCTTCCTCAGATATTGAAAGTCAGATGTACGCCAGAATTGAAAAAATCGAAGAGTACGCAAGAAATAAGCCAAAGAAGCCTTTTATTCTTTGTGAATACAGTCATGCTATGGGGAATTCATGCGGCAATTTATTTAAGTACTGGGAGTTGTTTGATAAATATCCCGTACTCCAAGGCGGATTTATTTGGGACTGGATTGATCAATCGATCCGTACGACAACACCTGAGGGCATCACATATCAAGCTTACGGCGGCGATTTCGGGGATACTCCGAACGACGGCAACTTCTGCGGAAATGGATTAATATTCGCAGATCGTACACTATCACCGAAAATCTATGAAGTGAAGAAGTGCTATCAGAATGTGAAGTTTGAAGCGCTGGATCTTGTTAAAGGCCAAGTCAAGGTGACGAATCAATATTTATTTACGGATCTGAGTGAGTTTGATTGGACCTGGATAATCGAGCGCAATGGGGTGTCGGTTGGAGAAGCGAAGCGTGGACAATTTGCCGTGAAACCAGGGGAATCAGCTGTTGTTGAATTAGCTTTGGATCACACGGAGGCAGCTTCGCCGAAAGATGAGTTCGTTATGACGATCAGTCTACAGTTGAAAGAAGATACACTATGGGCTCAGAAGGGGCATGAGATCGCTTGGGAGCAGTTCTTGCTTCCTGTAAGCAAGACAGCGTGGTCTCATGTTGATCTGGCTATACAAGGAGAATCCGCTGCGCCCCTTTCCGCTCTAGAAGCTATACAAATTGTATCAACAAAGGAAGAAATAAGCCTTAAGGGGGGGAACTTCTCACTTCAATTCAACGCGGCAACCGGTGATATCACTTCCTACGTTTACGAAGGAAGCGAGCTGTTTCTGACAGGTCCGGCACCTAATTTCTGGCGTGCTTATACCGATAACGATCGAGGAAATCAGCATCATATTCGCTGTGAGACATGGCAAGAGGCTGGCAGTAGAAGAACGCTGCAATCTTTGCAAGTGAAGTCGATTGCCAATGGCCGTGCAGAGGTGCTTGTTCGTTTTGAATTAGCTACAGAGCCAGCTTCCGAAGTGCAATTGGTTTACACGGTAGTGCCAAATGGGGAAGTCGAAGTGCGTCTGGAGCTCGTGCCAGGGGCTCATTTACCTGAAATTCCGGAAATCGGCGTGCTCCTCCAATTAGACGGTTCCTTCCAACAATTAAACTGGTACGGCCGTGGGCCGCAAGAGAATTATTGGGATCGTGCGCTTGGAGCCAAATTGGCTTTGCACAGCGGAACCGTAAAGGAGCAGTTCGTACCGTACCTACGCCCACAGGAATGTGGAAACAAGACGGATGTGCGTTGGGCGACTTTGACAGATGCTAAGGGCCGAGGCCTCCGAATTACAGGGCTGCCAACCGTTGAATTGAATGCACTGCCATATTTGCCATCAGAGTTGGAGGCCCATGACCATACGTATAAGTTGCCGACTAGCAACAAAGTCGTGCTGCGAGTGAACTACAAGCAAATGGGCGTCGGCGGAGATGACAGTTGGGGAGCCAGAACACATCCAGAGTTCACGCTGTATGCCAACCGTACTTACGCGTACTCCTTCACATTTAAAGGAATTTAGATCATAGAAAAAGTGCCACCTCATCTACAGATTTGCTGTAGTGAAGCGGCACTTTTTTTAATGAGACATCGATCCTTCTTGCGCAGTAAGATCCAGCTTCTCTTTGCTCATCGCAATTGCACAAATGAAGGCTAGAACAGCAGGAAGCACAGTCCATGCAAAAGTGAGGACGATGGAAGACGATAAGGCGCTTGAGATTTTCTCTAAAATAGGGGCAGGAATCTCCATACGTTTGGTTGGATCAAGCAGGGTATGCGGGTCGCCGGTAGGCATACCAGCCGGCATTTCGCCTTGACCGGCAAACGCATCTGTCAGCTTTTTCGTAAACGCATGACTTTGAATAATTCCAAACACGGTGATACCGATTGTCATCCCCAAGGAACGAAGAAAGTTCAGTGTTGAGGAGGCAGAACCACGCTGCCGTGCTTCAAAAAGATGAATGGCTGCATTGCTTAATACAGAGAAGGAAGCACCAATGCCGAGTCCGACAATAACCATGTAGATCGTTACGAGCCAACGCGGCGACTCAGGAGATAACGTAGTCAGCAGAGCTGTTCCGCCAACAAGAATGAGGGTCGTTGGAATCATAATTGCTCGGTAACTGATTTTATTCATTAAGAAACCGCCGCCTGTTGCAGTTACAACAGAACCTAACATCATAGGCAGTAGGACTAAGCCGGAATTGGTGGCAGTTCCGCCTAATACACCTTGAATGAAAATCGGGATATAGACAGATGCTGTAATGAAAGCCGCGCCGCTAAAAATAGCAACTGCATTACTTGAGGCATATAAACGATTTTTGAACATAGCAAAAGAGATAATAGGCTCGGCTGCCCGACGTTCCACAAACACGAAAATTAGTGTTAACACAGCAAATAATGCGAATAAACCAAGTATAAAAGCTGAGTCCCAAGCGTATTTCTTACCTCCTAATTCTAAAGCGAACATGAGGGAAACGATGGCGCCAACTAGCGTAAATGCCCCCCACCAATCAATCTTTTGTTTGGAATGCTCAACGGATTCCCGATAGAAGAAGGCGATAAAGATAAAGGCGATCAAACCGAGGGGGAGGTTAATGTAAAATACCCATTTCCAGTTCACATAATCCGTCATATAAGCGCCAAGCAGCGGGCCGAAAATACTGGACATCCCGAACACGGCACCGAATAATCCACCAAGTTTACCGCGGCTTTCAAGCGGAACCGCATCGAACATTATCGTAAAAGCTATCG
Organism: Paenibacillus sp. yr247; assembly: GCF_900103825.1. Lineage (GTDB taxonomy): Bacteria > Bacillota > Bacilli > Paenibacillales > NBRC-103111 > Paenibacillus_E. The sequence continues at coordinate 151,712 of NZ_FNIF01000008.1, read as the reverse complement.
GTACCAGAGCACCGCCGCCGATTCCTTGAATTGCGCGATAAATACTAAGCTCAATAATGGAATTCGCTGTTCCACACAGAATGGATCCAAGCATAAACACGATAATACCAAAGATGAAAAACTTCTTGCGCCCGTACATATCGGACAGTTTCCCGAAGATTGGCATTCCCGCCATTTCTGCCACCATATAGGCCGAAGTTACCCAAACGAATTTATCCAATCCGCCTAATTCCCCGACGATGGTACCCATAGCTGTGGCTACTATGGTATTGTCCATAGCGGCCATCAATATGCCCAGCAAAAGCCCGGCAATGACAATTCCTAAACCTTTGTTTTTGTTTTCCGCCGACATAACGTTGGTTTTCCTCACTTTCAGCGAATCCGATTTATTTTTTCTCTAAAGGGCAAAGGCACTAAATGATAGTAACATGACTCAAATTGGCTTTAAACCCTTTCAACAAGGCATAAGTCCCTTTATCCATCTTGGCACCATCGAAAATGGCCTTTTTGACTTCTGTTTTGAAAGAGCAGCTTTGAAAAATGGCATTGCGGAAGGAAGTACCTCTTAGACCTGTATAATGAAAGGTTGTTCCAGTAAAAGTTAGGTTATCCAAACACACGCCAGATAACTCCGAGGAGCTGAAGTCCGTGTAGTCCAAAATGCAATTTCGGAAGCTGGCTCCTTTGAGACTGGATTTTAAAATCTTTGCCCTGGTCAAGTTGGTGCCTTCGAATTTAACCCGGTCTAAGTTACTACACTTAAAGGAGGCGTTGGTTAAGTCCGAATTGCTGAGGTCAGAATCCTGCAGGTTGCTGTAATTAAATTTCCCGTCATGGACTTGGATGGCCTTCAAGTCTGACTTTTGAAGATTCTGCTTGGAAAAATCAAGGCCAATGATTTGTTGAAGCTTCGTTGTACTGGCATGAATACTTTCGATTAATTCGGATATTTCGCCTATGGATGCGATAGTCCGCTCAAAGGCGGCTTCTTCATCAAAACCATCCTCTTGCAAATCCTGAAGTCTTTCCTGCAAATCATTCGAAAGCTCTTCTTTCAATTCCTGAAGGGGCTTTAAACCCTCATAGTGTGAAAAAACATCATCCAAATAAGCTTTGAGCCTTGGATTCATTCCGCATACCGCCTTTCTTATAGTAGCAAATCGAGAATGGTCTTCGCATGTTCCCAATTTAGCTTGTTAGTGAGGTAAGTCTCTTTGCCTTTATCCGTAATGCTATAGTATTTCCTTCGGCCGCCTTGCGTTTCATCCCCCCAGTAAGAGGTAATGCTTTCTTCCTGCTCTAACCGCTTGAGACTGGAGTACATGGTGGCTTCCTTCAACTCATATTCCCCGCCAGAGGTAACCAGCACGAGCTTCGCAATTTCATAGCCATACTTGTCACCGGAAAATAAAAGCTTAAGAATTATGCTATCAGTGTGTCCACGAATGAGATCAGATGTTATTTTCAAGTCTACGATGACCCTCACCTCCTGCTTTACAATATACATCAAAGTACTTTGTCTGTCAAAGTACTTTTGTCACGGTAATACATCTTTGTTTGACCGGAATCACAGGGGATGGTAACTTAAGAGTTATAACTAGAAAAATTGATCATTTTGGGCATTATGAACTGGTTAAAATGAAAGGTGGTATTCATCGTGTCAATCAATCCGGCACAAACCGTTGTTGGCCTAGTAGGTACAGGTGTCATGGGCAAAAGTATGGCAGGTCATTTTATACAAGCAGGTTACAAGGTACAACTATATAATCGAACGAAATCCAAAGCACAGGAACTGCTGGGTCAAGGTGCTGAGTGGCAAGATTCACCGGGATTATTAGCACAGCAGTGCGATGTCATTATTACAATGGTAGGCTTCCCAAGTGACGTAGAAGAGATTTACTTAGGCGATAATGGCCTCCTACGTAACGCAAAGCCGGGGAGCTACATAATTGATATGACAACCTCAAGTCCAAAGCTTGCGAAACAGATTTATGAAGAAGCTCTCTCGCGTCAACTGTACTCCCTCGATGCACCTGTATCTGGCGGTGATGTTGGAGCCAAGGAAGCCAGATTATCGATTATGGTTGGGGGCTCGCGTGAAGCTTTTGATTACGTGCTGCCGCTTTTTCAGAAGATTGGCACCAATATCGTATACCAAGGAGAAGCGGGTGCAGGTCAGCATACGAAAATGTGCAATCAAATTGCCATTGCCAGTAATATGATGGGCGTTGTGGAAGCGCTAGTATACGCGAAAAAATCAGGTCTCGATCCGTCGACTGTGCTCAAAAGCATTGAATCGGGCGCGGCGGGCAGTTGGTCTTTAAGTAATCTGGCACCGCGGATCATTGCTGGTAATTTTGCTCCTGGCTTTTACGTAAAACACTTTATCAAAGATATGAAAATTGCCCTTCAATCTGCTGAAGAAATGAACGTGGAGCTGCCAGGACTTGCTTTGGCGAAATCCCTTTATGAGCAGTTAGCTGCTTCCGGAGAAGAAGATAGCGGTACCCAAGCGTTGTATAAAATCATTAATAACCGTGCTTATTCCCATGGCTGACGAAGAATGATTAATGCAAAAAGCGGAGCATGTGCTGCGACACTAGGGCATCCTGTGAGGGATGCCTATTTGGCGTAAGTCTATTAGTAAAATAGCTAACTGACGTTCCTTTCTAAAACGTTTTACTGGTGAAATTGGTAAGTACGGGCTTCAACGAATTATATTGTGGCGAACTCAGCATAGGAGTATGATGAAGCATCATATCAAGACAGGTTCTCGAATACATATGAAATAGGGAATGAAGGGTTGTCATATCCATATCCTATAAGCGATGAGAGCGCTTAAAACGGAGCTTCGCCATTATACTTAAGAGGTGATTTGATTATGAGTACGGAAAAGAACAAGCTTACGACCAGCTGGGGGGCACCTGTCGGGGATAACCAAAACTCCATTACAGCAGGTTCGCGTGGTCCAACATTGATCCAAGATGTCCACCTTTTGGAGAAATTGGCGCACTTCAACCGGGAGCGCGTTCCTGAGCGGGTCGTTCATGCGAAAGGTGCCGGCGCACATGGCTATTTAGAAGTCACGCAAGATTTGACGAAGTACACAAAAGCGAGCTTATTCTCAGAGGTAGGCAAGCGTACACCTTTATTCGTTCGTTTTTCGACCGTTGCCGGTGAGAGCGGTTCTTCGGACACAGTCCGGGATCCACGCGGATTCGCTGTGAAATTTTACACGGATGAAGGCAATTATGACTTGGTAGGGAATAATACGCCCGTGTTTTTCATCCGCGACGCGATTAAATTTCCTGACTTTATTCATACGCAGAAGCGTCATCCTCAAACCCACTTGAAAAATCCAAATGCTGTCTGGGATTTCTGGTCGTTATCCCCCGAATCTTTGCATCAAGTCACGATTCTGATGTCAGATCGCGGTATTCCGGCTACACTGCGGCATATGCATGGTTTCGGCAGTCATACGTTCAAATGGGTAAATGCTGAAGGTCAAGGTGTGTGGGTGAAGTATCATTTCAAAACTGAGCAAGGCGTTCAGAACTTAGCTCCGGATGTCGCAGCGCAGCTAGCAGCCGACAATCCAGATTATCATACTGAGGATTTATTTAATGCGATTGATAAAGGCGACTTCCCCGCGTGGAAGCTGTGTGTGCAGATCATGCCTTTGGAGGATGCGAACACGTATCGCTTTGACCCTTTCGATGTCACGAAAGTTTGGTCGCAGAAAGATTATCCTTTAATTGAAGTTGGGCGTATGGTGCTGGATCGTAATCCTGAAAATTATTTTGCGGAAGTGGAACAAGCCACGTTTTCGCCAGGAACACTTGTACCAGGTATCGATGTTTCCCCGGATAAAATGCTGCAAGGTCGATTGTTTGCTTATGGAGACGCACATCGGTACCGGGTAGGGGCTAATCATCAGGCATTGCCTATTAACCGCCCGCATAGTGAAGTGAATACTTATCAGCGAGATGGTCAAATGCGTGGGGATAACAACGGTGGGGGCTCCGTTTACTACGAACCGAACAGCTTAGGTGGCCCAAAAGAAACGCCTGCCAATAAACCGGCGCCCTACGAGGTATCTGGTTCAGCTGACAGTGTAGCGTATGATCATCATGATCACTATACACAACCGGGTGATTTATACCGGCTGTTAAGCGAAGAGGAACGTACTCGTCTTGTTCAAACGATTGTAGGTGCAATGAAACCAGTCGAGCAAGATGAAATCAAGCTTAGACAGATTGGTCACTTCTATAAGGCAGATCCCGAGTACGGCATCCGTGTCGCAGAGGGTCTAGGGTTATCCATACCGGAATGAATTAAATAAGTGTGAGGCAGCTACCTTTTCGCCGTAAAGGATAGCTGTCTTTTTTCTATTGGCATATGCGGTAGGTAGTAAGGCAAATAATCCGAAGAGGTGATCGAGCGTGGGAACTCGTTTATTATCCGAGCAGCTAGTGAGAAATCGTTTTCCGCATTTAAACTATATAAGAATTCATACGCCTGAAAAGCACAAAGCTACGATTTATGCATGGAATGGCGATTTACACTTACCGGAAAAGGATGCTCACAGCTTGCAAAAATATGCAAGCGGTTACTTATATCCCTATGTTTGCTTTCAAGTGAAAGCCTATAACTTGGTTCAAGCGGATAAGGTTCCACAGCTGCAGGAAGTACCTGAAGCGATCATCCAAACGGCCAAGCGCAGAAACTTGAATCAATTTGGCATCATTGAGGCGATAAATCGTTTATTTCCATGTGGTCGTTTAACATTTAATAGATATCATGCGGCTGAAAGCATCATTCATTTTGATTTTCACGCTACCAGATTACTCCATGATCGTGAAAAGGAAGGCATGTATAATTATCTTTATGAGATGATTCCTCTTGGGTCCTATTGTGAAGTTACCTTTTATTAAGGCTGTTAGCGTTCCTCTATACGGAACTCGGACTCATCCCGCAAATAATTCGTTTCGCCAATCTTTACGTAAAGAGGCGTATACTTCTCTATGACGCCGGTAGCAACGAAAACAGGGATATCATCCGCTGTCCATTGTATGACGGCGACATTAGCTTGCGCCAATGCCGCCGCGAATAATTGCATATCTGTTGACAGCGTCTTATTCATTACATATTCACCTCCGGGCTCCTTATCTCGTTAGCCGTTCCCCTGGTTCTAACACAGGAACTTTAACGTTAACGGTGTCCGGATATTTGATGCCTGCGCCTGTGTTCAGAACAACGACACATTCATCTTCGCCTATCCAGCCTGATTGTCTAAGTTTTCTTGCTGCTGCAAAAGTGGCTGCTCCCTCGGGACATACGAAGGCTCCTTCAAGCTCGGCCACGCGCTGTTGTTCTCTCAATAAATCCTCGTCGTTTATGGAAATGGCGCATCCGCCAGTTCGGTATACGGCATCCAGCACTAAGAAATCACCCAGCGCTTTAGGAACGTTAATACCGAAGGCAACTGTCTTGGATTCAGGCCAGAATTCAGATGCTTTTTCTTGGTTCTCCCAAGCTTTTACAATAGGGGCACAGCCTTCGGCTTGAACAGCCACGAGTCGCGGTAATTGGCCTTGAACCCAACCTAAGGTTTGAAGTTCCTTGAGCGCTTTATAAATACCAATTAATCCCACGCCGCCGCCAGTTGGATATAAAATGACATCGGGCAGCTTCCAGCCAAGTTGTTCTGCGATCTCAAGCCCCATCGTTTTCTTACCTTCGATACGGTAAGGTTCTTTGAGCGTAGAGGCATCATAAAGGCCATAGGATTTTACTAGGTCCGCGACGATACGGCCGGCATCGCTAATGAGGCCGTTAACCAGGTACAGATTGGATCCGGAAATCGCACATTCATTACGCGTAATGAGCGGCGCATCAACGGGCATGATGACGGTAGACTTAATCTTAGCCCTAGCCGCATATAAAGCCCAGGCGGCGCCTGCATTGCCGTTGGTTGGCATCGCAAGCTCTTGGACACCGAGTTCCTTGGCTTTAGAAATACCGACAGCCGCTCCCCTAGCTTTGAAAGAGCCGGTAGGCAATAAGCCTTCGTCTTTCATAAGCAGACCCGGAATATGCATATCTTTTCCTATGCTTGGAGTTGGAAGTAATGGTGTAAAGCCTTCTCCAAGAGTGACTACATGCTCTTGATCGATGACAGGCAGAAGCTCACGATATCTCCATAAGCTGGGTTCGCGATCGCGTAATTGGGAAGGGGCAAAGGAAAGAGCTAAACTCTCCATATCATACGCAACTAACAGAGGCGATCCGCAAATGCAAAGCTGGTGCTTGTCTTCAGTGTTATAATGGGCGTTACATTTCGGGCAAAAAAGATGAGAAACAAAACTATGCTTCATGGATGTAAGTCTCCTAAATGATCATTTTGAGGTTGTTTATACTAAGCTATCGTAATGGAAATGAATCCTAAGTGTCAACGCTGCTTTTCAAGGTGACTATCGGATCATGCCATAGTCACGAATCGTGGCTTCGACTTCCACCCGGATATCCACGCTGGGATAGATAGATTTCCAATTCAATTTGTTCCATTCCTCATAGCTCATACTATTGCGGACGTAAGTGCCGACTCCCAAATTATCCCCGCCGCTACGCTGCACTTGGCTAACAATCGCTTGTAATTGTTCACGAACGGCTTCGGACAAGTCTTGGTCTAATTTTTTTTGCTCTTCCGGTTTTTTGAATGTCGATTCTCCTGTATATTCCAAAATAATGCCGCTCAAACGAATATGGATAACGACTTCGGGGAGGTTGCCAGCACGTTCCTGTTTATTTACCTTCACTACTCTTTTACTCACGATCGAGCTAATCATTGCGCTTTCTTGCTTTCCGGAAGAATGATCCATGAATTTGATATCGAATTCGCCGCCTTTAAAGCTTTCGTGCAGGATAGCAAACAAGACAGTACGTTCTTGACTGATTTTGCCAATGTATCGATCTTTTTTGAATAGAGCGATACCGTCAATTTCCACATTGTCATTTTTCTTGATAAGCAAAGGTGCGATGGGATCAGTCCCATCGTCATAATAGTCGCGAACGAAACTGTAGAGAGTGACTTCAGGAACCTCATGGATTTTGGACTCCTGGGTTAATAGCTGATCAATGTGATTCCCAACGGGACGTATCTGTGTATAGTTATGGGTCAACATGTCCACAGCGCTGCCGTTCACGACGATAATTTTCAGTCGTTCTCCCACGGAATAATCGCGGCGATACGAATCCAGTTCCTTAAAAATCCCCTGTTTAGCCAATTCTTTCCCAAACACGATACTTCTCAATTGTCCAGCAACAAGGACTTTGTCAATCTTACGAGATAACTTGCTCCGCCCTTCTTTTGGCGAATCGGCTATTGTTTGAAGTATATTTGCTTGCTGTGTCTCCACTTTTCCAGCTATCGGGATGGAGACAGCCATGGACCGTTCTGTTTCTGAAGGTTTTCCGTTCTCATCATACACAGGGTCTAAAGCAACGGCATCTGACATTCCTATTTTCTCAATACGATATTGTTCGACACAACCAGTGAGACACAATAGAACGACAACAATGACACATCTACGCATAATTCCGCCCTCGTTTAATTAGAAGTAGGATGAATAGGAAGATCGGGAGCAAGAAGGCAACCCCTACTTCTGCATATCCAAACAAGCTTAGCCACTGACCTGTCTTTTCAAGCGTTGAAGGTATGACAAACAATGCAGCTAGTGCGAAAATAGCTAGAATTACATAGGGAATCCACTTCTTTTTAGCAGCTGGAATGAGCCATTTCATTGTTTCAAGAGCTGCCCAGCCATATAGGACATTCGTAACGAGAACTCGAAATATGGTTATATTAAATACAAGATCATCTATTCGTTTCACAAAGGGGAGTTCCAAATACGAGAGTAAATTGAGTAAAGGATATTTCATATGCTGTAGTTGATGTATACTGAAAAAGCCAAAGGAAATAAAGGCAACAAGCGTATATGAAAATGTGGTGAGGAGATTAGCTATGTAAAAGGCACGGATTAAGCGCGATTTTTCATTGGCATATGGAAACAGAAGCAAGCAAAGCTCATAGCCCAGAAAGGCTATATAAACCTCGAGCCACCCCTTGAGTGAGTGAGAGGCCTCCTTAAACCAGAAGGTAGTCATTCGCGGCATGTCAAAATCATGATAGGAATAAACAAGCAGTAAAGTATTCCAGATGATCACATAATAACCAAGAACCGCCGCATTGGAAATACCTATAATGCCCTTGGTTAAGAGTAAGAAAACAAGAATCTCAAAAATGATATACAAATAGGCGGGGTGGAGGGCTGGGAAGGATACCGACTTTAGTATGAGAATGTATTCTTTACCAACTAAACTTCCCAGGATAGCCCATAATCCAGCTAGGACACTGAAAAAAGATACCAGAATGATTTTCGGCAAAGCGGATTGTGCAATTTCGAAAATGGATCTCCCTTTGCTGAGTCGGTAAACGAATGAAATGAGCAGTATATTGAAAGCAGCGATGAATGAGCAGATTAATAAAGCAATCCATCCGTTTGTGCCGATATTCTCTGATAGAAGACGAGGAAGGCTGAATACGACGACACCGGTTTGAGCGAAGTTTGCCATAATGGTGGTCTGATAAAATGGAAGCTTTGCACGCATAAGTGTCTCCTTCACTTGTTTTGGATTAGGGGGGGGGTAGACTTTTTTAGTTTGGCCAAAATTTGTACGGGTGCCCGGATAATCAGTTCTAACCAACGACTCGGTTTCGATGGTGCTAAAGGGTATAAATAAGAGAGGCCAAACATGTTTAGACCGGAAAGTTGAACCATAATAAAGCTGAGTCCGCATACCAAGCCAAAATTTCCGAGGAGACCGGCCATAATGATGATCCCAAAGCGCAGCAAGCGAATGGAAGAGCTCATGTTATAGTTTGGAATGACGAATGAGGCGATAGCCGAGATAGCAACCGAGATAATGAGAATGTTACTTGTGATACCAGCTTGAACGGCCGCTTGGCCGATGACAATGCCGCCGACAGTGCCAATGGTAGGCCCGATTTTAGTAGGTAAGCGTGCTCCTGCTTCACGAAGCAGCTCAATGGTCATTTCCATGAAGATGGCCTCGACAAGTGGTGAAAAAGGTACTTTATTGCGGGATTCCATCAAGTTGAGCAGCAGGGAAGGTGGAATCATTTCATAGTGATAAGTAACGAGTGATACATAGAGTGCAGTAAAGCAGAGTGTAATGAATAAGGCAATGAAGCGTAGAATTCGGACAGCGGAGGCAACAGCCCATGGGAGATAATAATCGTCGGGTGAGGAGAAAAACTCGACAAAGGAGGTAGGCGCGCTAAAGGCGACTTGACTCCCGTCGAGCAGCCCAACAATTTTGCCGTTTGTTAGCTTGTCCGCCAAATGATCGGGTCGCACACTTGTCAAGAACTGTGGGAAAATCGAAAAATGATCAGGACTTAAGTATTGTATGAGTGTATTCGTATCAAAGATCGTTTGGATATCAAGCTTTTCGATCATTTCGCTTAACTGCTGCACATGAAGGGGATCTGCTAGATCCTCCAAATAAAGGAGATTCATCGTCGTACCTGTTTTTCTCCCAATTGTGAATGAAATCACTTTTAGACCAGGATCCTTGATACGCCTCCGAATCAAAGACAGGTTTGTACTCAGCGATTCGGTGAATGAGTCCATAGGACCGTTAATGACGCTTTCAGTCTCGGAATTTTGAATAGAGCGAGATTCAGGCGCGTAAGCTTCGTACAAGTAAGCTCTATTTCTATAATAAATAGCGATATTTCCTGCCAGAATGCCATTAACGATTTCGCTGGCATCAAGTTTATGATTGTAAGAAGTTCGGCTTAATGTCGTAACCACATTAGCGTCTATGACACTGAAAGGCTCGATGACATCTTTTCTAAGAGTCTCTGTGCTTACGAGGTGACCAAAATAAACGAGATCGAACTCCTGCAACGGAAAATGTTGGTACGTCAAATCCGAGCAATTACAGAGCATTTGCAGGGTTTGATCTAGCAGACTGTTCTCAGTCTTCATGTCTCCGCTCATGCTTACCGTTCTCCTTTTCAACCGTCATTCGAAATTTCACAATATTTCCATACTTTATTATGTATCTTTTCCGAAATTGCTATTCGAGTTCAGGAAACGAACATGATCACTTAAGCATATACATCGTCATCGAGACAACGTCATATGTTATCATGTATGAGAGAATGAACCAGACGATCAACAAAAAAAGGAGCTCGAACCTACATGATACGACGATCCCCCTACATTCTTTTAGTTCTTGCCACATGTATTTGGGGAGGCAATTTTGTTGCTGGCAAAGTGCTTGTGCTGCATATACCGCCCATTACGCTTGCTTCCTTGCGTTGGTGTATTGCTTTCTTATGTCTGCTGCCTTTCTTTGGCAAGCAAGCCTGGCAGTTACGAACTGATTTTCTCCGAAATTGGAAAATGATCCTGTTCTTATCTGCCACCGGTGTTGCCGGATTTAATACATTAACTTATGTGGCTGTCCAATATACGGGTTCGATTAATGCCTCTTTAATGAATTCAGCTACGCCCATTATCGTGGTGATACTAACCTGGTTAGTGATGAAAGAGAGGTTCGCTTGGACGGCATTACCTGGGATTTTGATTTCCATGGCCGGTGTAAGCTGGATTATTAGCCGAGGGAGCTTGTCAGCTCTTTTGAGTTTGTCTTTTAATAAAGGCGACTTGCTTATGTTGGTGGCGGTTTTCTGTTGGAGCTTATACTCGGTAGGGATGAAAAAGGTGGCCGGTCGGTTCCCCTCTAGTCCTTTTCTACTCGTCCAAGTCGCTATGGCCTTAGTCTTATTAATTCCACTTTCGTTGATAGAATGGGGGCTGAAATCCCCTCAGATAGATTGGAATCCTCCACTTGTGACGGGACTTATTTATATCGGTTTATTTGCTTCAATCATTGCCTTTTTAAGCTGGAATCGTGCGATCGAATTAGTTGGACCTCAGCGTTGTGCGGGTTTTCTGAATTTAATCCCTATGTTCAGTGCCATTTTTGCAACTGCTTTTACAGGGGAATCGTTACGTCTATATCATCTGTTAGGTGCTATATGGATAGTTGTTGGTGTTTATATGACGAATTATGCGATGAAAAAACGGCAATCTCGGGCCGCAGTTGAAACGTGAGGAAGGCTTTTAAGCATTTGAAAAAAGGAGCAAGCCGAATGTTGGCGAGCTCCTTATTGCATGTAATCACTTTATTACAAATGCCCATGATTGCACCGTATTAGATCAATCGCTCCAGGTGCCTATCTTTCATCCAAAATAAATTAAACTTAGAGTATTAATCGGGATGATCGGGATTATATTTGACTTTTATCTGGCATTATAAGGGGAAATATCCGAAAGGATTAAATAAATTGATTGGACATTTTCCTGACTTTAGTTCAAAATAGAATTAAGTGCAGGGGAGGTCAACCAACATGTCGATGAATAATTTACGTCAATTAAGAAGCATTTTTTGGACATTTCTTCGTATCAGTCCACTCACCTTCGGTGGTGGTTATGCCATGCTTCCTGCTATCCAAAGAGAAATTGTTGTTACGAACAAGTGGATGTCCGACGATGAGATGTCGGAACTACTCGCAATTTCAGGTGCTGCTCCAGGCGGAGTGGGCGTTAATGTATCAGCTTTAGTAGGGTATCATTTGGCAGGAATTAGAGGAGCTGTAGCAGCCGTCATCGGCATTACGCTTCCTACCTTTTTTATTGTGATGATGCTTAGTATGATTTACACATTCCTCCAAAATTATCCGAAGATGCAGGCCATTATGGAAGGCATCCATGCCGCTATCGTAGGACTGATCGCTGCTGCCGCCTTTAAAATGGCGAAATCCTCCATTATAGATAAAATGACGCTGTTTGCTGCAGTTAGCACAGTCGTTGTTCTCCTTTTCATCCCGATATCGCCTATATTGATCATCCTATTCGGTTTATTGATTGGGATTACGGTTGTTTTCCTGAAACAAAAATGGGGAATGAAGGATCCGATCCCGAGGAAAGAAGGGGCTCAACCAGGGGCAAAAAGCAATAGGGCTGCAGATTATTTCATCGCAGATGGGATATAAGGATGGGGTGGATATATGCTCTTAAGTTTGTTTATTACTTTCTTTAAAATTGGGTTTATCTCTTTCGGTGGCGGTTACGCGATGATGCCTGTTATCCAGCGTGAGGTGGATAAGCACCAATGGCTCTCTCCGGATGATTTTAATCATATGATATCCTTGGCTGGTACAGGTCCTGGACCGATTGCAACGAATTGTGCCACATTAATCGGTTTTCAGACGGCAGGTGTGCCTGGAGCCATTGTGGCTACACTTGGGATGGTGCTTCCGTCCCTCATACTTATCATTCTTTTGGCCGCATGCTTGTATAGATGGCACACGAATAAATGGTTCAAATCTTCTTTTTACGGCTTGAAGCCCGTGGTGACTGGTTTTATCATTTTTGCTGCGATACACTTCGGATGGACTGGATGGGGAACAGAGAAATTCCATATTTCCTGGAATCAGATTGCTACGCTGTTAATAACGGTTGGTGCGTTTCTGGGAATTATTAAATATAAGCTGCATCCGTTTATGATCATTGTAAGTGCGGGTATTATGGGGATTGTTTTTTTTCAATAAAGCAGACTCTTACTTGACTCTTTTTTCATTCCCTTCAAAAGGAGTGAAAGGAGAGTTTTTTGCAATCATGCTTCTCTTTGAGGTCGAAAAGTGATAAAAATTTATTTTTTGTGCTATAAACAATGTTATTTTCATTTATTTTGCTATATAATATATAATATATAATAAATAGAACACACTATATAAGTGGTTTCTACTCATTTAGGAGGGAAACATCATCGAGCTTACATCCCGCCAGTTAGAAATTATTGATCTTGTGGGCAAATATGCACCCATCACGGGGGAGCGTATCGCTGAGCTTTTGGGCATAAGCCGTCCGACGATTCGTTCAGATCTAGCCGTTTTGGTCATGCTTCGGCATATTGATGCCAAACCTAAGGTCGGTTATTTCCTTGGAAAGGCTGCTCTTGAGGTAGATTCACCTTTTAAGCACATTGAAGCTATGAAAGTAAAGGATGTCATGGGTATACCTGTCGTTCTGCGGGAAACCGTTACTGTTAGCGATGCTGTTGTGACTCTTTTTCTCGAAAATGTAGGAAGCTTAATGATTGTGAATCAACTGGGGGCCTTAGTTGGCATCGTTTCAAGAAAGGATTTACTCAAGGTTACGCTGGGGCAAGCCTCGGCAAATACGATGCCCGTTTCGCTAGTCATGACTAGGCATCCTAACATTGTTAAGGTAAACCCGGAAGACAGTGTTTTAGAAGCAGCACGGAAAATGATTCATCATCAAGTGGATGGACTGCCTGTGGTAAAGCCAGCGGCTGATCTTGATCATGAAGAAGTGGTTGGCCGAATTACGAAAACGACGATGACCAAATTGCTGCTCGATGTAGCGCTAGGGACTTAATCAGGAGGAGTGTAAGTGGGAGAGAAGATGCATACGATTTTCGTTTGTTCGGATTCTGTGGGGGAAACGGCAAATACCGTCGTACAAGCAACGATCCGTCAATTTAATGCAAGCCAAGTACATGTCAGGCGCTTCGGGTCTATCCGAACAGAAGATGAAGTACGCTCCTTAGTGGAAGAAGCATCGAAAGTGAATGGCTTTATCGCGTATACGCTAGTTTTGCCTGAGCTTAGAGAAATGATGCGGCAGGAAGCGATCCGCTTGAATGTGAATGCAATCGATATTATGGGACCGATGATGCAGGCTTTCATTGATACCTTTAAGGATTCACCAAAGAGGAAAGTTGGTTTGCTCTATCAGTTGGATGAACAGTACTATCAACGCGTAGAAGCGGTGGAGTTCACAGTAAACAGTGACGACGGCAAGGACCCAAGCGCGATGAAACAAGCGCACATAGTTTTGCTCGGACCTTCCCGAACATCCAAAACACCGCTCAGCATTTATTTGGCACACAAAGGCAATAAGGTGGCGAATTACCCGCTTGTTCCTGAGGTGAAGCCGCCTGCAATTATATATGAGTTAGAACCGAGTAAATTAATTGGCCTAACGATGAGCCCAGAGCACCTGGTACGAATTCGTACGGAACGACTGAAAGCGGTAGGACTTCCTTTTGGTGCCAAATATGCGACTGTGGAGCGAGTCGAAGAAGAGTTGGCTTTCGCGATGAAATTATATCGTGAGCTTGGCTGTACGATCATCGATGTCAGTGAGAAAGCCATTGAAGAAACGGCTGGACTCATTTTGGCTGAAAGGTAACAAGGTAACAAACATTTCCTAAGTAGAAAGGGTGAATGGATGTATGCAAAGAGATTTGTCACTGGAAATTGTACGGGTAACAGAAGCTGCTGCTTTGGCATCCGCACGTTGGACAGGAAAAGGAAACAAACACAGCGCTGACGAAGCGGCAACTTCTGCCATGCGTTCTATTTTTAGCTCCATTCCTTTCCAAGGAACTGTTGTCATTGGTGAAGGTGAGATGGATGAAGCCCCGATGCTCTACATTGGTGAGCCAGTCGGGAATGGGATGGGTCCAGAATATGATGTAGCAGTAGACCCGCTTGAAGGAACAGACATTGTCGCAAGCGGCAGGAACAATGCCCTCTCTGTAGTAGCCATTGCCGAGAAAGGGAACCTGCTGCATGCGCCAGATATGTATATGGAGAAGCTTGCCGTAGGGCCGCGCTTGGCTGGCAAACTGAATTTGGATGATCCACTGGAACTAACCATCAGAAAAGCAGCTGCACTTTTACAAAAAGAGATGACTGATCTAACCGTTTCCATCCTGGATCGAAAAAGGCATGCAGATAAAATTCTTATCTTGCGCACGCTTGGTGTCAAAATTCATTTGCTAATCGATGGCGATGTTGCGGGTGCCATGGCAGCGGCTTTCCCAGAAACGGGCATTGATTTGCACGTTGGCTCAGGGGGCGCGCCGGAAGGGGTGCTCGCAGCGGCCGCACTTCGTTGTATGGGCGGCGAATTTCAAGGGCGGCTTCTGCCAGATAATGTAGAAGAGAGACAACGCTGCATCGAAATGGGGATTGTCGATCCGTCTAAAGTGCTTGGTATGTGCGAGTTAGTGGGTGAATCTGACATTTATTTCGCAGCAACGGGTGTAACCTCAGGCGATTTCCTAAGCGGAGTTAAGTTTCTATTTGGGGGACGCGCAGAAACACATTCGGTCGTCATGAGAGCACAAACGCAGACCGTGCGTTTCATCCAATGTGTCCATCAGATGCATGAATACCACCTCGGGAGCGCCTGAAAAGACATAAGCAAGACTTCCAAGTATGCGTGAGCACACTGAAAAAAAAGGCCATGTACATCAACAATTGTTGAGATTCATGGTCTTTTCGTTGTTTAGTAATCATCCCTTAGGTTTATGGCGAGCTTTTTATTGCCTCTCATGGTCCAAGTTCTCTGCCGCATATACTTAAGTTGATAATGATGCGAAAAGAGGGATAACGATGAGTTTGACCCCAATTGATTTCCTTTCCGTCGTACGTAGCTGTATACCCAAGGAAGCAGAGGTCGTTCTATTGCAGCAGCAGGGGAATCCCGCGGCTATTCTTTATGCCGACGTGGATGGTGACGGTCAGCCCGAAATCTCGGCCTTGTACAGATATGTAGACAATCAGTATTTGTTTACTTTAAAGGATTATTCCGGTAACTGGTTTCCTATCGGATCCGCAACAACGGGGAGAATCCAAGCAGTTACCGATTTCGCGGCTGCTCCTGTGTCACGAAGAGAGGGATGGGACCTGCTTATCGGCTGGCTAAATGAGACTGGATCCTCAGAGCTCGATATTATACAGTTGACAACTACCGGCTTCCAACGTCTAATTCCACCTGGAACTACTTATAATCATTTGGAAATTGAAGATATGCCTAGCCGTGATGGGAGAGACGGTCTTTGCGAAATAGCGCTGTGGGTGCAGGATCATGATCATGCCTATCAAGTGCAAACCTATCGATGGGATCCATACAGGCTTATCCCCACGCAAGATGTACATCCGTACTATTTTCAGAAGGTCACTCGCTACTACGAGGATTTAATCCGAGAACATCCGGATCTGCAAGCCTATAGAAGCTATTTGGAAGATGCGCAAAGAAAAGCTGGTAGGAATTAGTGGTACAACAATTTTAAGATTCAACGGTATGAACCAGGGGGCTAACGACCGTCTGGTTTATTGTGTCGTAATTCCTTAGTCTAACTGTCTTAATGTTAGACTAAAAATATCGTATTTCCTGTGCTACATTTAGAACAGATGTCTTAATATCATATATAGCGAAGAGGTAATCTAATGAGCAAAACGTTGAAGATCGGCATTATTGGAAGCGGTGGTATTGCTGGCGCTCATGTTAAAGCCTATCGAGAGCTAGCCGATGTAGAGATTGTAGCGGTAGCGGATACGATACCGGGCAAAGCTGCGCAGTTCATTGATTTATGGCAAATTCCTTCGGCACAAGCCTTTGATGATTATCGACAGCTGTTGGAATTGGATCTTGATGGGGTGAGCATTTGCACACCGAATGTGGCTCATCATAGGACAACTGTAGATTCGCTGCTTGCGGGCAAGCATGTGATGCTAGAAAAGCCGATGTCGGTCACACTTGAGGAAGCGCTTGAGATGGCACAAACGGCAAAGAAAACGGGCTTCATGCTCAATGTTGGATTCCAACCGAGATATGATCCTAATATGAAAATAATTCAGGACGTGGTTCAGTCCGGTCAACTTGGCAAGGTCTATTATGTAGAAACCGGCGGAGGACGCCGCAGAGGCATGCCAGGCGGTACATTTATCAGCAAGGAAATCGCCGGCGCAGGAGCAATGGCGGATATTGGCTGCTACTCGTTAGATATGGCGCTGAATGCGATGGGGTATCCGAAACCGCTTACCGTATCCGCTTACAGCAGTAACTATTTTGGGACGAATCCGTTATATCATAAAGAAGCTAGTCGCTTCGATGTAGAAGATTTCGGTGTTGCGATGATTCGATTTGAAGACGATCTCGTGCTGAATTTTAAAATTTCTTGGGCTATGCACATGGACACGCTAGGACCGACTCTATTTCTTGGAACAGAAGGCGGACTTAAAGTGACACCTGCCGGCAAAGGACCTTGGAGTGGCGTATTTGATGGCAGTGTTGGTTCCATTTCCTTGTACCATGATATACGAGGACATCATACGGAAAGCCAAATTCCACTGATTGAGCATAAGAAAAATTTGTTTCACGAGAAAGTCCGGGATTTTGTTGAAGCGGTTCGTGAAGGCAAGCCGGCACCGATCCCCGGTGAACAAATTGTACGCAATCAAGCGATCATTGATGGCATCATCCGGTCATCGCAAATAAAACGCGAAGTCACCATCGAACTTCCTAATTAACTCAAAACTAAACCTACTCTGGGGGTATTCACATGTCACGTATTTTCCGTATTGGTATCATTGGTTGTGGAGGCATTGCAAAAGGCAAACATTTGCCAAGTTTAAAAAAGCTTGCGAATGTTGAACTGGTCGCATTTTGTGACATCGTTAACGAACGAGCAGAAGCTGCTGCTGAGAAGTACGGTGCTGAAGGCGCTAAGGTTTACGAGGATTACCGTGAGCTTTTACTGGATGCTTCCATCGATATCGTTCATGTGCTAACGCCGAATGATTCACACGCCGAAATTGCCATTGCTGCGCTTGAAGCAGGCAAGCATGTTATGTGTGAGAAGCCTATGGCTAAGACAGCGGCTGATGCAAAACGTATGGCGGAAACAGCGAAGCGTACAGGTAAGAAGCTAACAATCGGCTACAACAACCGTTTCCGGGCAGACAGCCAGCATTTGAAGCGTGTATGTGAGGAAGGGGAGCTTGGCGAGATTTATTTTGCCAAAGCGCATGCCATCCGTCGTCGCGCCGTTCCGACATGGGGCGTATTTCTGGATGAAGAGAAGCAAGGCGGAGGACCGCTGATTGATATCGGTACACATGCTTTGGATCTGACGCTTTGGATGATGAATAATTATAAGCCGAAAGTCGTGCTGGGAACGTCTTACCACGAGTTGTCCCAGAAAGAGAATGCCGCCAATGCATGGGGTCCTTGGGATCCGAGCAAATTCACCGTAGAGGATTCCGCTTTCGGGATGATCGTCATGGAAAACGGAGCTACGATTATGCTGGAATCCAGCTGGGCACTGAATACGCTGGAAGTCGACGAGGCGAAATGCTCACTTAGCGGTACCGAAGGCGGAGCCGATATGAAAGGCGGGCTTCGCATCAACGGTGAGAAGCATAGCCGCTTATTTACAACCGAAGTTGATTTGAAAGCAGGCGGGGTCGCTTTTTATGACGGTGCTAAGGAAAGCGATGCTGATCTGGAAATGCGTACATGGATTAATGCGATTGAAAATAATACAGAGCCTGTCGTGACACCTGAGCAAGCTTATGTCGTTTCGCAGATTCTTGAAGCGATTTATGAATCAGCGCGCACAGGGAAAGCCGTTTATTTGAATGCTTAGCACTTCGAAACAGGAGAGATTTAACAAGGAGCGGCCCTGAGCCTCTCCTTTTTTTTATTAAAATTTGAAAAAATGAGTGAAACAGGAGTATGCTTGAATTATTGCTGTGCCCAACTAAGGAATGATGGAAAGGAAGCGTGAAGCGATGCAATTAGGATTGCAGGGTAAGGTGGCCTTGATTACGGGAGGAAGTAAAGGAATCGGTCTGGCCACAGCGATATCCTTATCGAGAGAGGGAGCCAAAGTAGCAATTCTAGCTCGGAATGAGGAGCAGCTGCAGGAAGCCGCTAACCAGATTGCAAAAAAAACAGATGGCGAGGTGCTTACCATTCAAGCGGATGTGACCTCGGAAGCAGACTGTCAACGAGCTGTAGAACAAACCGTTCAGAAATTTGGAAGCCTGCACATTCTGGTGAACAATGCGGGTACGTCCGCAGCCCAACCATTCGAACAGGTAGGTACTGAAGTATGGCGGCAGGATCTTGAACTAAAATTGTTCGGAGCTATTCATTGCTCCCGTTATGCCATACCTTATATGCGTCAAGTCGGAGGCGGTTCGATTGTTAATATTACGACTTCCGCTGCCAAAACACCGCCAGCTTCTTCCTTACCTACATCCGTCAGCCGTGCGGCAGGACTTGCATTAACGAACGCGATGAGCAAGGATCTCGCTGCTGATCAGATTCGCGTTAATACGGTCTGTATCGGGAAGATTCGCAGTGATCAGTTGGAGAAAGGCTGGAAACGCGAGGCACCTGAACTGTCTTGGGAAGAATATGCACGAGATCCAAGACATGACATCCCGCTTGGACGCATAGGGAATGCGGAGGAAGCAGCTAACGTGATCACCTTTTTATCCTCTGATGCGGCCTCCTATGTTACAGGTACTTCCGTTAATATAGATGGCGGCAAAAGCGCATCGCTGTAAGAGGTTTCAATTATATAGGGGGAACACTCGAATGAAACTCAGTGTGTTAGATCTTATCCCGGTTATCGCTCCAGCTGACCCTGCTTTTGCTTTAGAACAGTCCGTCAAACTGGCGCAACATGCTGAAAAATGGGGCTATACGCGCTATTGGGTTGCCGAACACCATGATATGCCGGGACTAGCCTGTACGTCCCCCGAGGTACTTCTGGCGCATATTGGTGCACGAACACAGCGGATTCGGATTGGTTCGGGAGCCTTGCTGCTGCCTCACTATAAGCCATTGAAAGTGGCTGAAATCTTTCATACACTAGCAACCTTGTATCCGGGAAGGATAGATCTTGGGATAGGTAGGGCTCCTGGAGGATCAGCCCATGTAACGATCGCGTTAAGTGGCAACTTCCTAGAAAACGTTCGAGAGCTGCCGAATTCTTTGAAAGCTTTAATGGCTTTGCTTGATGACCGATTTGAGTGCGAAGGGGAAGGAGTAAGCGCAAGGCCGTTACCGTCCATACCGCCAGATGTATGGATGCTCGGCACCAACCGTAAAAGTGCTGACTTCGCAGCAGAGTTCGGAACCGGATATGTATTTGGGCAATTTATGAGCGATAGTGATCCTGTTGAGATGATAACGGCTTATCTTGAAGCCTTTCAACCGTCGAGACTAGCCCCAAAACCTCGTGTAATTGCAGCAATGGGAGTGATTTGTGCAGATACGGAGGAGGAAGCACAGGCATTAGCTTCTAAGGGAGCCCCTTGGTTGAGACCGCCAAGGGACTCGGCTTCTGTTTCTTCTCAGCTTGAGGAGAATCCACCTTTATCAAAGCATAAATTTTTTATTGGAACAGCGGAAAGTGTGAGTCTTCAATTAGGGGGTTTGGCCATAGATTGTGGTGTTGACGAATTCCTTATTGTCACCCCTATTCCTGATTATGAGAAAAGGCTTCGGTCTTATGAACTGTTGAGTTCTGTTATAAAAAGAGAAATCTAAAGTGATTGACCGTCCGAATTTATTTCCATCAATCGTAAATAGGCTGCATCCCCAGAAGAAATTCTAATGAGGATGCAGCCTATTTACTTATTTTTTTTGTAAGGATATGTCATGTTATGCTCGGCGTTTTTTTCTTAAATACCAGACCAACATGGAGATAGTGTCCCGGATCGAAGCGGTTTGGTGAAAAGTAAGTGTTATTGTCATAAGCAAGAAACCTCCCTAACCCTGAAAGAATGTCATGCATGAAAAGTAATACGTACGAAGGATGAGGATGGTTTTATTTTTTTTTAATAAGTTAATCACTGCCGCAGCAGCGATGACACCGAGCAAAGATCCAGTCAAGCTTTGAGTTGCATGGTGGGAAGGGCATGCGCGCCACCAAGAAGAAAGATCGAGGAGCCTGAGTGAGCGAAGGTATTCGGCCTCTTTTTGGTGTTTTTTGCTTGACAGGTTAAACGTTTCAATTTAAGCTAATGGAGTATGTTAAACGTTTAACAAAACGGAGTTGAAACACGTATGAGCAAGCCCAAACAAGTCACAATTGTAGAAGTGGCAGAAGCAGCTGGTGTATCGATTGCCACCGTCTCCAATGTGCTGAATCGAGGTGGTATTCGCTCGTCTAAAGAGACGATTCGTAAAGTCGAATTGGCTGCTGAGCAACTGGGATATCGACGGAATACGATGGCAGCGGGGTTAAGTCGGAACAAAACCTATGAGCTCGGTCTCATTGTACCTGGGTTGGTTCATTACTATGGAAAGCTCGCGGAACATTTGCAAATTGAAGCACATAATGCGGGTTATCACTTATCCGTATTTTCATCAGGTGGATTCGATCCAGATATTGAGCGAAGGAATCTAGAAGTTTTGCTGCAGCGTAGAGTAGATGGGTTGATTTGTCATGGTTTGGCCATGGGCTTTGAATCTACCCGATCAATTGTAAACAGCGGCACACCTTTAGTTCTGATTAATGGCTGGAATTGGCCGGAGGACATAGCGCTAGGCGCAGTGAATCTAGGCTTTGCCGAGGCTTGTAAACAATCCATAAAGGTGCTGGTGGAACGTGGTTGCCGGGCACTTTGCTATGTAGGGAATAAAGGTTCCAAAGTTATTGATGAACAGCGTCGTAACGGTTTTACGGATGGCATCCTGCAATATGGGACTGATCTCATTCATGGGATCGTGGATGCTAAGGATTTGGACATCGAAGCTTTTCTAAAAAGCTTATTGCTGCGCCATCCGATACCCGTAGGCATTGTTGCTTTTGATGATCATGTAGCATTACGACTGCTTTCGGCAGCTAACAAGCTTCAGATCAACATTCCAAAACAGCTTAGGATTGTTGGAATTAATAACGATTATATTGCTAAACACAGTTTTCCAGGCATTTCGAGCTGGGATATTCCTTACACCTATCAAGCCCAAATGGCCATTAACAAACTACTTAACAAGCTTAGCAAAAAGGCTGAGACTGGTGAGGATCGAGAGATCGAGGTCCCGCTTACTTTCATAGAGCGTGAAACAACCAAATCATAGAAGAGCGGAGTGAATAAATCATGTGGAAACAAGCCATTGAAGATGCTTTGCAAAAGACGAGAGTGAATATCGAACGTTTTGGAGATTTATTCCCTCATGTTAGTGAGAACGATGTATATCACCTAAATCCAAACAATGACTGGACAGACGGCTTTTGGTCCGGTATTTTATGGCTTAGTTACCAATATAGCGGGGACAAAGCATTCCAACAAGCGGCCATGAAAACGGTTGCGAGTTTTAAGCAAAGAATTGAAAATAATGTAGCTCTGGATCACCATGATATTGGGTTCTTATATTCTTTATCCTCTAAAGCACAATGGATCATTGAAAAAGATGAAGCTGCGAAAGCACTAACCTTACAGGCAGCTGATGTGCTGATGAAGCGTTGGAGACCCAAAGGTCAATACATACAAGCCTGGGGCCCTGAAGGTGATACAGCGAACGGGGGACGCATTATTATTGATTGCATGATGAATCTGCCGCTGCTGTATTGGGCATATGAGCAAACTGGCGATTCAAAATATAAAGACGTTGCTATTATTCATGCGGATTTAAGTCGACGTTATTTGGTACGCGGTGATGATTCATCCTATCATACATTTTATTTCGATCAAGAAAATGGTGAGCCACTGCGTGGTGGAACGCATCAGGGTTATCAAGATGGATCTACATGGACGAGAGGCCAAGCTTGGGGGATTTATGGTTTCGCGCTTTCCTATCATTACACAAAAAATCCGTTGTATTTGGAAACAGCGAAACGATTGGCCCGTTATTTCTTCGAACGTTTACCGGAAGATGACGTGGTGTACTGGGATTTCAATGCTCCTGTGAATGCCGAAACCAAACGGGATAGCTCAGCTTCAGCGATTGCATCGGCGGGAGCTTTAGAGATCTTAGAACATTTGCCGCAGGATGATGCAGATCGAGCATTCTTGAAAGACGGCGTTCAACGTTCCATGGCAGGATTGGTGAAAAAGTATGCTACCATCGGCAAGCCTGATGCACAAGGTTTTCTCGAGCGCGGTTCATATAGCGTTCGTGGCGGAAAGGCCCCTGATGATTACATGATTTGGGGCGATTATTACTATTTGGAGGCACTGGTTCGCTTAGAAAAGGGAATCAAGGGATACTGGTATGAAAAATAGCCTCACAAACGGTAAGGAAAGAACCTATTGGTTAAACACGATGCTTCGTATCGCCGATCCTGTGATTAAGGCACTGGCATCAAGAAAGCTGCGAGCAACAATGCCCGTAGAAAATAAAAAAGAAGAGCAACTGCAGTATTCGCATCTGGAAGCATTTGCGCGTACACTTGTCGGCATCGCGCCATGGTTGGAGAATCCTGCGCTGGATGCAGGGGAAGAAAAGCTTCGTGTGCGCTATGGCGAGCTTGTCCGAGCTGCTTTGGAGGCAGCGACAGATCCGGAATCGCCTGATTGTTTAAACTTTAGCCAAGGGATGCAGCCAATTGTTGATACTGCTTTTCTTGCTAATGCGATCTTAAGAGCGCCTAAAACGCTATGGCATCGTCTGGACAGCCGAGTTCAGGGCAATCTTGTGAAAGCGATGAAGGCTACAAGGACGCGCAAGCCTGGTTTCAATAACTGGCTCCTGTTTGCCGCTATGACTGAAACGGCTTTATGGGTCATGGGCGAGGATTGGGACCCCATGCGCGTGGACTTTGCCCTTAAGCAGCATGAACAGTGGTACCTTGGTGATGGCATGTACAGTGATGGTCCGAACTACCATGCCGACTATTACAATAGCTTCGTGATTCAACCCATGCTGGTCGATATCATCGACCAGGTTAGTGGGCAGTACGAGGACTGGGCACGCATGCGTGAGCCTATTTTAGTTCGAGCACAACGCTATGCAGCCGTGCAGGAACGATCTATTTCACCTGAGGGAACGTTTCCTGTAATCGGCAGGTCCCTTTCTTATCGCTTCGGCGCCTTCCAATCGCTCTCACATACAGCGCTGCGCCGCGAGTTACCTAACGGAGTTACACCTGCTCAAGTAAGGTGCGCACTGAGTGCGGTCATCCGAAGGCTGATTGATGCCCCTGGCACATTCGATGAGTCTGGCTGGCTAAAGATTGGTCTGTGCGGACACCAGCCTGAGCTTGGCGAAACGTATATTTCTACAGGCAGCCTATACTTATGTTCAGCTGTTTTCCTTCCTTTAGGCTTGCCGGCAGATGACTCCTTTTGGCAGGGAGCCGATGCTCCTTGGACATCTCAAAAGGTGTGGTCAGGGCAAACAGTTGCCATTGATAAAGCGTTATAATAGATAGTTGAATAAAAGCGTTCTGTTTCTTAGTGAAACAGGCGCTTTTTTCATGTACACTAAGAATGAAAGTTGAATTGGATCTTAAAAAAAGAAGCCACCTTAATCGGTGGCTTCATTCTCCTAATTTCCATCAATACTTGCCCTACATGTTTCGGGTGTTGTTATTTCCGAGTTTTCGTTAAGTTGATTAGACTCTTTAACCTCTTTAGTTGTATTTAATACATCTGTAGTTGTTGATATGGATTGAATTTTTTTCGAATTTTCATTAAGCTTATTATCCATTTATCTCATGACCTCCTGTCTACCCTATGTTTAATATGTAACATTAATGGGATAAATATGCTTTAATGCATTTATCCACATACAGCATGACAGGACGATTGTGGATAACTTTTACGAGCGGGAAGAAAGTAGAGTGACTCTTTTGAATCAAGATTATCAATTAACGGTACAAGAAGTGCTGAGACGGCCTTCTTTCAAGCAAGCCTATGTAGCTGCAGGCGAGCAGGGATTACAGCGTCTGGTCCGCTGGGTTCATATCATTGAAGTTATACAGTTTGAACAATTGCTGCAGGGTGGAGAGATGATCCTGACGACAGGAGCAGCTTTTAAGAGCGATACGGAATCGTTTATGATCTATCTAGAGCAGCTTATTAATAATAACGTGTCATGCCTCTGCATCGAGATGGGACACTACTTGAGTTCCATCCCACAAGCGTGGATACATGCGGCGGAAACCTATAATTTGCCGCTTATTATTTTCCCGCAAGCGGTACGGTTCATAGATATTACGCAGGATATTCATGCCCATATCATCAACCAACACCATAAAGCACTTCAGGATTTGGAGAAAATATCGCGTGAATTCCACCGAATGACGCTATCATCACAAGGTGTATCCCACGTCCTGGGGCTGCTACAGAGTAGTACGAAAGCCCAAGTCATATATGTGCCGCAAGATGGGCAGCCCAAGTTTATTCCACAGCTAGGGAGCCGCGAATCAAGTAAGTGGCTAGATTTTCTAGATGGCCGACTCGTTGAAAGTTCGAATAATAGAAATACGGTGTCTCTCTCTGTTTTGGAAGAAGAAGGGCAAACTGTTATCATACAGCCCGTTGGCGCGATGGGTAAAACCTGGGCCCATCTCATCCTCGTGCTCAATCGAAAGCCACAGGAATATGAGTACTTAATACTGGACTCAGCTTCCTTGTCTATCGCGCAGGATTTGCTGCGTAAGCGATATATAGAAGAGCGTAAATTGTATTCTCAGACGCTTTGGGTGGATGATCTGCTGCATCTGCGGATTCGTGATGAAGAGCAAATCAAAGTACTGATTGGGAATGAATTTAAACAGCTTAATGAGCTTCCCTATCACGTGATCCTGATCGAATTTGAGCATGAACAAGCAGAAGGCCAAACCACGATGGTCGACGGTATCGAGTCTTTGGGCATTCATCTTTCTCTTGCCGTACGATCGGTTTTTGAACAGCATACTTTCCATCCGTTGATTACTTTGAAAAATAACAGACTCGTCGTCGTAGCTTTTGATAAAGCGCCGAAGCGACCCTCCAAAGATCGACTGCAGCAGGTATTCCAGTCACTTGGGCTTACGAAGGCAGAGGAAGAGATCAGGCTGACTATCGGAGTTGGACAAAGAAATCGAAGTTTTATGCAAGCTCACCTAAGCTATCAGGAGGCACTTCAAGCGATTTCGTTGGCTCCTACGCTGCAAGGTAAGGTGCTGTTTTTTGATGAGCTTGGTGTTTTCCAACTGCTGTTTCACATCGCGGATAAACAAATTTTGCATTCCTTCGTGCGCACGTATTTGGGGCCGATCATCGACCATGATCAGATGAAAGGCAGTGAACTTCTGCGTACACTTAAAGTGTATCTCGACAGTGATGGATCGAAGCAAATCGCCGCCCAGCAGCTTTTTATCGTCAGGCAATCCCTCTATTATCGCTTGGAGAAAATGGAAGAGCTGCTAGGAGCCGATTACATGCTGCCGGAAAAGCGCCTGGCGCTGCAGGTAGGTATTCGTGCCTATCAGCTGTTGAATCCGGAAATAAAATTGTGAAAAGAAATGGTAAAGATTCTTTACAATTTGTCTAATGGAACGTCCATGGATCAGTCTTATACTTGGAATCGACAAGATGAGATTGATCCCCTTTTAAGGGGTCATTAAGAGAGGTAGATGCATAATGATTATTGGGGTTCCTAAGGAAATAAAAAATAATGAGTTTCGCGTGGGCATGACACCTAGCTCTGTTCTTTCATACAAAAAAGCGGGACATGAAGTATTGGTAGAAACCTTAGCAGGTCACAGTATTGGATTCACGGATGAAGACTATGCTCAGGCCGGTGCTACAATCGTTGAAACTGCAGCCGAAGTATGGTCAGCCGAAATGGTTGTTAAAGTAAAGGAACCGCTTCCAGAAGAATACGGATACTTCCATGAAGGTATGATTTTATACACGTATTTACACCTTGCACCTGAGGCTGAATTGACTCATGCCTTAGCTCAAAATAAAGTAACAGCTATCGCCTATGAGACGATTCAACTAGAAAATGGCAGCCTTCCGCTGCTGACGCCAATGAGTGAAGTGGCAGGACGCATGTCCGTTCAGATCGGCGCTCACTTTCTGGAGAAAGCGCATGGCGGTAAAGGCATTCTGCTAGGCGGCGTACCGGGTGTTGAACCAGGTAAGGTAGCTGTGATCGGCGGCGGGATTGTTGGTGCCAATGCGGCGAAAATGGCAATCGGACTTGGAGCCGATGTCAGCATCGTTGACTTGAATCCAGATCGCCTACGCCAATTAGATGATCAGTTCCAAGGTCGTGTGAAGACAATTATGTCCAATCCCTACAACATCGCCGAGGTTGTGCGCCGCGCTGATCTGGTAGTAGGAGCTGTCCTTATTCCGGGAGCTCGCGCACCGCGTCTCGTGACGGAAGAGATGGTTAGAATGATGAGCCCGGGCAGTGTTATCGTTGACGTGGCGATTGATCAAGGCGGATCGATTGAGACGATCGATCGCATCACAACACACGACCAACCGACCTATGTGAAGCACGGTGTCATTCATTACGCGGTGGCTAACATGCCTGGAGCCGTAGCGAGGACGTCAACACTGGCGCTCAACAATGTAACGACACCATACGGTTTGCAAATTGCCAATAAAGGATATGCGCTTGCAGCTTTGGACAACAAAGCAATTGCAAAGGGCATCAACGTAGTGGCAGGTCATGTGACTTACCAAGCTGTTGCTGAGGCGCATGGCTACATGTATACGGATGTTTATTCACTCTTACAGTAAATAGTAGTAGCAATGGGGACTTCCGCAATTATGCGGAAGTCCTTTTTTGGCAGGGTTGTTCTAAGGGAATGACAATCCGCTAATTTGGAATAATTGCGCTAAAAATTAATTTAGAGGAACGTGAGTGAGTTATTCGATGAAATTAGTGCTATCCGGAGACAGAACAACGGATTAGCGAATCGTCGCGCAAATGTAACTCTTAGAACGAGGACCTGAGGTTTAGCCTTAGGTTCATTTTATCGTAAGCCGCAAAGAAATCATCAAACTGAAAACACTTGTACAACGGGTAGATCCATCCGCGTTTTTCACCTTCAGTGATGTGAGGGAAGTGGTTGGGAAAGGATTCGCTAAGCATGGCCAATAAACTTAGGTCGGAAGTTCATCGGATCGGACTTAAGTTGTGAAAAAAGCTGATCTGCTAGGTCTATAAAGAACTAGCAAATCAGCTTTTTGTTTCAAGCGAAAGGTTGCTTAGAACGCAGGCACGATCGCGCCTTTGTATTTTTCTTCGATGAATTTTTTCGTTTCAGGGGAATTCAGTTCCTTAGCTAGCTTTTGCATCGCTTCGGAATCCTTGTTGTCCGGACGGGAAACGAGGATGTTCACGTAAGGCGAGTTTTTGTCCTCGATGAACAGAGCGTCTTTCGTCGGCATTAAATTCGCTTGCAAGGCGTAGTTCGTATTGATCAGGGCTAGATCGAATTCACCGATTGTACGCGGAAGCATAGCTGGGTCTAATTCTTTGATTTGCAGCTTCTTTTTATTCTCTATGATATCTTGAACAGTCCCCTTGATGCCAACGCCGTCTTTTAGCTTAAGCAGACCGTTTTTCTCTAACAGAGCAAGCGCACGTCCAGCATTGGAAGGATCGTTAGGAATAGCTACGGATGCGCCGTCTTTCAATTCAGCAGCGGATTTCACTTTTTGCGAGTATGCGCCGAACGGTTCGATGTGAACACCAACGACTTTTACAAGGTTTTGCTTTTTATCTGCGTTGTATTGATCTAGGTAAGGCTGGTGTTGGAAGAAATTAGCGTCCAATTGCTTTTCGAACACTTGCACATTCGGCTGAACATAGTCATTAAACTCGATCACTTCTAAATTAACACCTTGTGTTTTCAATTTCGCTTTAATGCCATTCAAAATTTCGGCATGAGGAACCGAAGAGGCTCCGACTTTCAGTGTAACTTCTTTTACCGCCCCAGATGTGGCAGAAGCAGCAGGTGCTGAACTTGCAGGTTTTTCAGTTGCTTTCTGTCCGCATGCTGCTAGCGCAAGCACAAGGAATAGGGCGACTAACGATACATTAAGTTTTTTCATGATGAGGTGACCTCCGATATCATTTATCTTATTTACGGTTGTATTTGGTGACTAAACGATCTCCCAGCATTTGCAGGAGCTGAACGAAAAGAACGAGAATGACGACCGTCACGATCATGATATCGGTACGGAACCGCATGTAGCCGTATCGGAGCGATAGATCGCCGAGCCCGCCGCCGCCAACTACGCCTGACATGGCGGAGTAGGAGAGCAGGGCAACAGCCGTAACTGTGACCGCTGAGATCAAACCCGGGCGCGCTTCTGGCAGAAGGACGCGCCAGACGATTTGCCACGGCGTTGCGCCCATCGACTGAGCGGCTTCAATAACGCCGCTCTCGATCTCGCGCAGCGCGGATTCCACCAGTCGCGCGAGAAACGGAGCGGCAGCGATAACCAGAGGCGGGATTGCGCCTTTAACCCCGATGGTGGTATGTACGAGAACCTTCGTGATCGGGAAAACCGAGATCATTAAAATCACGAAAGGCACGGAACGCAGGATGTTTACGACCAGCGAAAGAACACCGTATAGCGGCAGATTTTGCAGCAGCTGCCCTTTGGAGGTAAGAAATAAAATGATGCCTAATGCCATGCCGATGATGACGGTGAAAAGGAGCGACCACCCCAGCATCACAAGCGTATCGCCTGTCGCTTTGGCAATTTCGGACCAGTTAATGTCCCAGGTCATATTCATGGAGTGAGCACCTCCACGTCGATCCCTTCTTGCTCAAGTTTGGCAATAACAGAAGCGATTTCCTCTTGATGTCCGCCTGTTAATTCGACGACCAATTGACCGTAAGGAACGCTTTTCATGGAAGAAATGGTGCCCTGCAGAATTGCAAAAGACACATTCGTCGACTTGACGGTTTCGAACAAAATCGGTTCGTATGTTTGCTCACCGATATATGTAATGCGGATCAATGTTCCGTGTCTATCACTCTGTATTATGCCCTGATCATTTCCTGAGCTTGTTGAGAAGTCAGAAACTTGTCCCACGAAATCTTTCGTCACCGGATGCTGAGGCTTCAGGAATACGTCGAGGACTTTCCCCGTTTCAACGATCAAGCCTTTTTCCATAACAGCTACACGGTCGCAGATAGCACGAATGACCTGCATTTCATGCGTGATGAGCAGGATAGTAATGCCGAGCTTCTGATTAATATCAAGCAGCAGCGCAAGAATGGCTTTTGTTGTCTGCGGATCAAGCGCTGAGGTCGCTTCGTCGCAAAGTAAAATATCCGGATGGTTTGCCAGTGCTCTTGCAATACCGACTCGCTGTTTCTGTCCGCCAGAAAGCTGGTTTGGATATTTATTTGCGTGTTCCTGCAGGCCGACCAAATCGAGCAGTTCCTGAATGCGCGCTTGGATCTTAGCTTGCTCCATGCCTGCCAATTTCAAAGGAAAGGCAATATTTTCAGCAACGGTAGAAGAAGAGAGCAGATTGAAATGTTGGAAAATCATCCCGATTTTGCGGCGTTTTGCTTGCAACTGGCGTGAATCCAATCGTGTCATTTCTTCGCCATCAATTTGAATGGTTCCTGAGGATGGTCGTTCCAGAAGATTTACACAACGCAGTAAAGTGCTCTTCCCTGCACCGGAATGTCCGATGATGCCGAATATTTCTCCGCGATTGATTTGTAAATGGATCTGCTGGATGGCGGGTACATGTCCCGGTATATCCTCATATACTTTTTGTAAATTTTCGATATGAATCAGGATGAACGCCTCCTATTCCATGCAAATATTGGTGATTGTATATTTTGACCAACGATAGATCATTTTATAAGAAATTGCGAGTCGTTGCAACCACCAGAAAATGGAAAATGTATACTTTTCTTCTCATTGACGCTGCATTTATTTGCATTTAAACTGATGTTAAACGTTTCAATCTACAAAGACAGCGCTTCATTAATGCGCAAGCTGCAATTTATTCATTTTTTTTCAAGGGGATGACAAAATGTGTCGAAATTGCAACAACGCCAAAACGAAATCATAACCAAAATTGCCGCAGCGGCATTCAAGCAGCCCCTTTTAAGCAGCGGATTCTTATTTCATCAAGATGTCCGGGATAATTTCTACTATGCTTCTTACTTATTTGCAGCTTCTCAGGAAGATGCCATTCTGTTTGAGGGGGATCGCGGACAGGCTAAGATCAAGGCAGAAGGTATTCTGTTACATTTGCTGGAGATCCAGGATCAAAATGAGAACAGTGGAACTTATGGTCATTGGCCGCTAAATTTAAGGCCTACTCCACAAGAGGCTCCTAAAAATACGCTTCCTGTCGAATTAATGGGTTGTCTGATGGTTTATTTTTATCAGCGCTATTCCGATGTTCTGAGTGAATCAGTACGCAGCGCTTTTGACAAAGCACTTCTGCATATTTATCGAAGCGACTTTTATCGAAAACCGTCCGAGCATTACAACCATCATGAAGCGAAATACACAGCAGCGAAGCTTATTTTCGGACAGCTTTATGAGGATAAGGCTTTACTTGAGGATGGCTACCAATGCTTACTCAGCACGCTGAATCGAGTCACTTCTATCGGGATGTCGGAGTACGGGGGGCTGCCATGGTTCTGGCACTGGGTGCAAGCTTTCACGTGCGCTTGGGAGCTTATAAAGGAGACACAAATTAAAGCGACATTAGCTCAGTTGCTGGACTACCTTTGGAGTGTTCGATCAACGTATTATTTGGGCGGTGCTTGGGTGGGCCCTCATTCGCGGATTTGGCCGCACGATATGCCGATGGATCTCAATGTGCTGCACGATTATGTGCAGTTCGGAGACTTCTCCTTGCCGGATGAGATGCCTCGAACGGAGTATGCAGGTTTTCTAGCGTATGAGGCTTCGTCAGAAGTTCGAAGCGCTGCTTTACACCGCTCGGTTCCCGTGGAAGTCAAATGCAGAGTCCCCCAACAAGCTATTGTAGCTATTAGTGAGGAGAATATCCTTCACAGTTATGTATTTATCACAGAAAACTTTGCGATAGGCGGTATGTGGGAGCGAGTACTTGAGTTTGACAATGAACAGCATCGTTGGGATGTGACACTTCCGCTCTATACCGTCGATGGTGTTAATCATGCTTATTTTTTCCAACCAGGACAAAGGTTTACGGAAGGAGATTTGCGGCATCAAAGCGAATATTCAGAAGTACTTTTTCATCGAAATGCCTTGATTGCAAACTATCAAATTCCTAAAGATCAGCCTGAAAAGATCATTGGTTGTTTGCCTGTAGGAGATTGGATAGAGGAATCTAATGGATTGTACGGTTTGTGTGGGGATGTGTTCCTTGCTGTTCACGTACAGCAGCCGTATCAAAGAGAAGTGCACGCAGACCGGTTAGTTGTCATAAGCAAAGGTAGAACGAATTCCGTTGTTGTCGAATGTATCGACAAGATCGCAGCGCATAACATAGGGATTGAGGATGTACGTCAATTTGCGAATGTCATGAAGCAGAAACAACCGGTCTATACCCAATCCAATGTTGAGGAGTTACAAGTTACATATACGACTTTGAGTGAGGATACGATGGTTTTAGGTAGTGGCCCAGATGGCGAGATCACCAGACTAGTGAACGGTATAGCTGTTGATTTCACTTCATATACGGTCGCTTGAAAATAATAGAAAAGAGGATGTTAATATGCCATTATTTGATTTTCCATTAGACAAGCTAGTCACTTATGAAGGACGCAATCCACGTCCAGAAGATTTCGATGCTTATTGGGAGCGGGCTATCGCTGAAATGAAGGTAATTGATCCTCAAATCAAACTACGACCAAGTGAGTTTCAAGTACCTTTTGCCGAATGTTTCGACCTCTATTTCACAGGCGTCAAAGGGGCACGCATCTATGCGAAATATATCCGACCAAAACTTGCAGCAGCGTCTCATCCAGCGATTTTACAATTTCATGGATACTCCGGTAATTCCGGCGACTGGTCCGATAAAATTCAGTATGCTGCGCTAGGCTATTCATTCTTTTCGATGGATTGCCGTGGTCAAGGCGGTCTATCGGAAGATGTGGGTGGTATGAAGGGGACGACGCTTCGAGGACATATTGTTCGCGGCTTAGATGATCATCCTGATCAATTGTTGTTCCGAGATATTTTTCTAGATACAGCTCAACTCGCAGGCATTGCGATGAGCATGCCGGAGGTTGATCCCGAGCGAGTAGGAGCTATGGGTGGTTCACAAGGGGGAGCCTTGACGATTGCATGTGCTGCATTGGAGCCTCGCATCAAGCGGTTAGCGCCTGTTTATCCATTCCTTAGCGACTATAAGCGCGTCTGGGAAATGGATTTGGCGAAGGATGCCTACCAAGAACTGAAAGACTTTTTCCGCCGTCACGATCCGCAACATAAGCGGGAAGAAGAAATTTTCACGAAGCTGGGGTATATCGATATTCAGTTTCTTGCGGAGCGAATTCAAGGCGAAGTACTGCTGGCAGTAGGTCTGAGCGACACGGTATGTCCGCCTTCCACGCAGTTCGCTGCTTACAACAAAATCAAGTCGAAAAAACAGTTGGAATTGTACCCGGATTTTGGTCATGAAGGTTTACCTGGATTCAACGATATGACATTGCAGTTTATGTTGGGACTGTAATTATGAATGCCTCTCTCATCATCGTGATGGGAGTGGCATTTTTGTTTTATATTGCGGATGCCAATACTTTCTGGGGGTAACTCCGGTCATTTTTTTGAAAAGCTGGAAGCGAAGCTAACCCCTTATTTATAGTGGAAAGTAGCAAAATCCAACTGAGAAGACCAAAATGGACGTTTCAGATAAAACGTGGAGGTGTATTGGAGAAGCCCCACCAAATCAAGCGTTATTCTTCCGGTACACCCGTTCCGGGCGGCCGACCACACCGTAAGACAGATCGGCGTATAAATCGCCCGAGCTGACTAAGTGCTCCAGATAACGGCGGCCGGTAGAGCGGCTAACGCCGATTTCTTTGGCGATTTGGTCAGCGGTCAAGCCGTCAGGTGCGCCGGAAATCGCGTGGACGATTTTCACCAACGTCAGCTTGTCGATCCCTTTGGGTAGGAATGAGGTGTCCGAGCCGGATTCCTTCTTAGATGAGCCCAACAGAAGGCGGTCAACGTCGCTCTGATTAATCATTCCGCTATCGTTCATTCGCTTTAATTCGCGATGGAAATTCAGATAGCGCAGCAGCGTTTCTTGCAGTCGATTAAATACGAGCGGTTTCATAATGTAGTCGAACGCCCCTCCGCGAATAGCCTCACGGATGGCATCTATTTCTTTGGCCGCAGTTATCATAATGACGTCTGTTTCCCGATAATGCTGCCGAATAAAGGAAAGCATTTCTAAGCCATTGGCACCCGGCAAATAGACATCA
This sequence comes from Paenibacillus sp. yr247, assembly GCF_900103825.1. Classification (GTDB taxonomy): domain Bacteria; phylum Bacillota; class Bacilli; order Paenibacillales; family NBRC-103111; genus Paenibacillus_E. The sequence goes on along the minus strand of NZ_FNIF01000008.1, from coordinate 117,359 downwards.
AGCAGGACAAGATGTGGGGTCAGAATTTCCAACTGTTCCTTAGCTTGACCCACATCTGTGGCGATACCGACAACGTGGAATCCTGCAACTTTTTCAATGAATCTCCTGTTGATTTCGGCGATTTTCACATCATCTTCCACGATTAATACTTCAACGATCGGATTTTGGTGTTCCATTCAACTGACTCCTTTCTGCGAGATCACGGATCTTGGGAATCGCAACGGTGAATATGGTGCCGCCTGCCGGATTTTTATGAAACGTAATGTACCCATTCAACTTTCTGACAGCATGCTGGACCAGAGCGAGTCCGATGCCTCTGTGTTCCCCTTCTTTGGTTGAAAACCCCTTTTCAAATACAGCCATACTCGTTTCCTCAGAAATACCTACGCCCCGATCTTCACATTCAATAATGAGATCTTCACCAAGGTCAGTGAGAAATAATTTCACATACCGCTCATTCTGATCATCTTCGACAAGAACAGCTTCCATGGCATTATCGACGAGGTTCCCAATAATAGTGACGAGCAAGTTCCGATCAATCTGCTCCGGGATGTCGCTGAACGAGCTTTCGTGATCAATTTCGAATGTTAGCTTTAATTCTTGCGCGTGATTAAATTTGCCAATGAGCAGCCCGCCGATCATCGGATCCGGGATTTCCCGCATAATGAACTGTACCCAATTCTGGTGCACGTCGGCTTCCCGCGAGATCAGCTCGACAGCCTCTTGGTAGGATTCAAGTTGGATAAGTCCGGAGATAACATAAAGCTTGTTCGAAAATTCATGCGTTTGAGCGCGTAGCGCCTCTGCAAAACGTTTGACCTGAGATAGTTCCTCGGCCAATTGGTACAGCTCCGATTTGCTGCGAAAGCTGGATACGGCACCGGTCACACCGGATTTCCGCTCTATGATCGGTACCCGGTTCACAATAACCTCATGATCGCCAATCAGCATTTCATGGTCAAATTCGGCTTTACCCGTACGTACGACTTCATAAAGTCTCGTATTCGGAATGACTTCCTCGATTTGCCTTCCTGTAATCTTTGCCGTTACAGGCAAATGGAGCAGCTGCAGCGCATAGCGGTTTGCCATCGTAATAATGCCCTCTCGATTGACCGCAATGATACCTTCGCGAATGGACTCTAAAATCGCCTTCTTTTCGGTATATAAAGCGCCGATTTCCTTGGGCTCCAAGCCATGAATGGAACGCCGGACGTTATGAGCGATGAGGACAGAGCCGACAAGTCCAATGACAAGAACGATCAAAGAGATCATCTCGATTCGTGTTTGATACGCAGTGGTAATTAGTGCAATGTCCTCTGTCAGGAAGCCAACGGATACAATACCAATTACTTGACTATTGTCGTCAAATACCGGAGCTTTGCCGCGAAGTGAGGGACCCAGCGATCCAATAGCCTTGGAAATTATGGATTGCCCCTCGAGAACGGGACCATTATCTCCACCGACCATTTCTTTGCCTATCCGATCAGGCAGAGGATGAGAGTAACGAATCCCATCGCGGTTCCCAACAACGATATATTCCGCATCTATTTTCTCGCGAATCGTCTCCGCAATCGGTTGAATGACGGCCGAAGGATCTTTTAATTGAAAAGCATTTCTGATTTCAGCCATACTGGCTACAGTTTCAGCGACCTTGAGAGCGCGTGTACCAATCTGATCCTCAAGCGCAGAGGTCATAATGTAATAGAAAATGCTGCCAAGACTAACGATGATGAAGAAAAGCAGTGAACAAATAATCAAGATCAGCTTGGTTTGCAGCCTCATGCCTGAGTAGGCCCCCCCGTTTTTGCTAGTATTGTATCATAAAGCGTTATCATTTTGAGGGAAAACGATTTGGAGCTGCCGTGAACAATATGAACAAAATGTCCAAAACGGAGTTATTATAACTAATCTTGTTAAACTTTTCTAATTCCTATGCAGGTGATATTCTGAAAGCGCTTCATAGAAAGCGGATACATGAACAACACCAAACATATGGAGGGGTTTCAATTGATAAAAAATGTAGTAACAGCATCATGGAAGGTTACGACCATCGGCGTATTGGCTATTTCCTTAGCAGCATGCGGAAATGGTACAGCCAAACCTACGAACGCCTCAGCGGATAAAGGGAAAGAAACCGCAGCACCAACGCAAGCGGCATCCAAATATCCAGAGAAGGCGTTGAGCATTATTGCTCCATCCGGCGCAGGCGGCGGTTGGGATATGACGGCACGCACCATCGCTAAAGTATTGTCGGAAACCAAAGCGCTCGATAAGCCGATTTCGGTAGAAAATAAACCAGGCGGAGGCGGAGCCGTCTTCTTGGCGGAATATGCGACGAAAGATGTGAAAGACAATTACAAATTATTCGTCAGTTCCCCGCCGATTCTCATTAACAATCTGAAAAAAGAAGGCAACACGCCATACGGTTATCAAGATACGACACCACTTGCTCAATTGACAAAAGATTATGGTGCGGTTGCGGTTGCAGCAAACTCGAAATATAAAGATTTGAAATCACTGCTGGATGATTTGAAAGCGGATCCAACGAAACTGACGGTTGCTGGCGGTTCTGCACCAGGCTCCATGGATCATTTGGTTTCCATTCTTCCTGCCTTTAAATACGGTATCGACCCGAAAAAGGTGAAATACGTATCCTATGATGGCGGCGGGGAAGCGGTAACCGCTTTACTTGGCGGTAATGCAGATGTGCTAGGTACTGATGCTTCTTCCTTGGATCAATATGTGAAAGCTGGCAAGATCAGAGTGCTGGCGGTGGCGTCTCCACAGCGACTTGGCGGCAGCATGAAAGATGTTCCAACCATGAAAGAGCAGGGTGTTGATGCCGAGTTCTTAATCTGGCGTGGATTCTTCGGACCTAAGAATATGGATGCTGGTGCGAAAAAGTTCTGGGAAGATACCATCAAGAAAATGGTTGATTCGGATACGTGGAAAAAAGAAATGACAGCGAACAACTGGGAAACAGATTATAAAAAAGCTGATGATTTCAAAACTTACCTTGCACAGCAAGAAACGCAATTAAAAGATATGCTGACAGCACTTGGTATGCAGAAATAAGAATGCCTTAGATGCAGGGAGAAGTGTTCATACCTTCTCCCTATGCCCCAAGGGCGGGAGGTTGAGAAGAAAGATGAATACAATGTTTGACCGATATGCAGGTATCATTTTTTTCGCCATCGGCACGGCATTTGTGATCGGCAGCAGAAGCATTTCCACTAGCGCATATGGCAGCAATGTGGGTGCAAATATTTTCCCCATGCTATTGGGCGGATTCTTGGCTCTAATGAGTGTACGCCTTATTTACGATACATTTCGCAGACAAAAAGCTGAGAAGTATAAAGAAAACTTGGATTATAAAAGATTCATTATCATTTTCATCGCAGCTGTCCTCTATGCGTATTTTCTTGAAGATATCGGATTTGTCATATCGACATTTCTGTTCTTAATGATCGGATTTCAAACGATGCAGAAGGGCAGCGTATGGGTTTCCCTTCTAATATCAATCGCTTTTTCCTGTGGTGTTTACTATTTGTATGTCAACTTGCTAGATGGTTCGCTTCCGGGGTTCCCAACTTGGTTAGGCTTCTAAGATATTGCTTACGTAGTGGGTTTGCTAAAAAGCAAACTCTAAGGAGGTTATCGAAATGAGCACGATTGATTATGTGCTTCATGGCTTGGGTACTGCGATGCAGTGGCACAATGTCGTATTTGTTTTTCTAGGCGTATTAATTGGTACAGTAGTAGGTGTCCTACCTGGGATTGGACCTATGAGCGGTGTGGCTTTACTAATCCCGATTACAGCGACAATGACCGCAGGATTAGGTCCTGAAGAAGCCGCGACAAGCTCCATTATTTTGCTCGCCGGCGTCTATTATGGTGCCATGTACGGAGGTTCGACGACTTCCATCCTGCTGAATACACCGGGTGAATCCTCATCCGTAGTGACAACGCTAGACGGTTACCAAATGGCTAAACAAGGCAGAGCCGGGGCAGCGCTTGCGATTTCGGCGATCGGTTCCTTCGCCGCCGGCATCATTTCCTTAATTGGCCTTATCTTCCTAGCTCGGCCGTTGTCGGCCGTTGCAATCAAATTTGGTCCTGCCGAATATTTCTCCCTCATGGTTCTTGGTTTGCTCGCGATTAGCGGTCTAGCTGGGAAATCCATGGTAAAAGCTTTAATGATGACGGCTTTCGGACTGCTGCTCGCTACAATCGGGATTGATAACGTATCCGGCGTAGAGCGCTTCACATTTAACATTCCGGAGCTCTATCAGGGCTTGGAATTCCTTACTGTTGCCGTAGGTACTTTCGCTGTCGGTGAAGTGTTCAAGACGATTCTGCAGCGAGAAGGAAACGATGGCGAGTTGGCCAAAATCAATCGAATCCTGCCAACCAAACAGGATTTGAAAGATAGCGCAGCACCTATTGCCCGCGGTTCGGTGCTCGGATTTTTCATCGGGCTTCTGCCAGGTGCCGGAGCCATTCTTGCCTCCTTTTTCGCTTACATCGTAGAAAAGAAAATCAGCAAAAATCCCGAGAAATTTGGGAAAGGCGCTATTGAAGGTGTAGCATCTCCGGAAGCAGCGAATAATGCAGCGTCTGGTGGAGCTATGATTCCATTGTTGACGTTAGGTATTCCTTCATCAGGTACAACGGCGATCTTAATGGGCGCTTTTATTATGTACAATGTGCAGCCGGGTCCCTTGCTATTCCAAGATCACCCGCAGCTCGCATGGGGCGTTATCGCCAGTATGTTCGTAGGCAACCTGATGCTGCTTATTCTGAATATGCCGCTTGTCAAAGTGTTCGCCAAAGTAATTGAAACGCCTACCAAATACTTAATTCCATTGATTATCGTATTTTCCGTATTCGGTGTATACGCTGTTCAATATTCAACATTTGATTTGCTTTTAATTATGGGTTGCGGTCTTGCAGGTTACTTCTTATCGAAAAACGATTACCCATTAGCACCACTTGTACTCGGTCTTATTCTCGGACCTATGTTGGAAAATAACATGCGCAGAGCGCTGACCATTTCTAATGGTGATTTTATGATTTTCTTGCAAAAACCAGTCTCCCTCGTCTTCTTAATTATCGGATTCCTTTGGTTGACGATTCCATTATTCCTGAAATGGAGAGGCAAAAACGTACTTGTGAACGAAGAAGCATAAGCTAGAATTAATGCCCCTAAGATGCTGGGTGGAGCTCTGATACCAATCAGCCTCTATCCGCTGACTAGGGGTTTCATTTTACTGGAGTGAGTCAGAGATGGATGTGCTTTTTCTTATCGTACTCAATGTTATCGTTCCTTGCCGGTATCACAGTCATTATTCCAAGTGTTTTCAATCAAGAGGTGGTCAGACTCATTCGGAAAGGGGTTATTGAAGCGGCGATACAAACCGGAGTGGCTCGGAGAATGCCACGCGAATTCAGATTGGGGGGATCGAAATGAGTGGTTTGGGGACAAAAGCGATTGTGGAAATAAATCAGGCGGTTAATCAATTCAAATCGAGCATAGTCATCAAAGTGGGCAAACGCTTCATCGATGTCAAAAGTATTCTTGGTCTAAGCATAACGCTCTTTTGCAATGAGGTGTATCTGCTAGACATTCACGGTCCTGATGAAGTAGAGGCAAGACTGGCGATGGTTGAGATTTTTAGCAAACATGGACTTCCGCTCAGCGGAATTTAGAAATAAAGTAGGAGTTGCACCTTTACCAAGGGGCAACTCCTATTTTTTACTTCACCTTAAAGTGCACAACAGCACTGTACAGCATTTTACCGGCATTTGGATCGAACACAATATGATGTTGAATCGCGAACACATCGAGCAACAGCGCTTTGTTGTTATCAATTTGTTCGTTAATTTGCCGTTCAAGTGATTTTATATCATAAGCTTGAAAAAATTCTATTTTATTTTCGATGCGGTCAAGAATAAAGTCCATTATATAATCCCCCTAGGCTATGATGTAAAGTTTAGATGGCTTCTTTATTATAACGTCAATTTCTGATATAGGAAGTAAATGTGAATAAGCGTATACTGAAAGAGGATACATGTAAAAGTTCCCTCGGAATACTTCATATTCCAGACAACAAGTATTAGGAAGTGATGTCGTTTTGAAGTCTACACGGTTATTAGTTGATTTCTTCAAAGAGAAATGGCTGTTGTACGTCGTAGCCGCATTGTCCATTTCGGTAGGAAACATCATTCATTCGTATTATCCCAAGCTGCTGGGCATGTTTACAGACCAACTGCATCAGGGCGGTTTGAGCAAAAGTCTTATCATTGAGTACAGTTTACAGCTGCTGGTGATTGGCATTTTGTTCGGTGTTTTGACGGCCATTGGCCAGTATATGATTATGCGAAACGGAAGACGCTTCGAGTTCGTTTCAAGAAACCGCTTGTTTGACCATTTCACACAGCTGGGAGCGACCTTTTACTCGAAGAATGGCGTTGGCAAGCTGCTGAGCTATGTGATGAACGATGTGACCGTGATTCGAGAATCGATTTCGATGGGGATCAACCACATCGTGAACTCCGCAATTTTGATTACGGCTGTGATTGTTACAATGCTCTTCAGTTCGATCCCGCTTTATTTAATTCTTGTTTGCATTTTGCCCTTATTGCTTATTCCTGTTCTGACCGTGAAATTTCAACCTATTATTAAAAAGCATTCCTTACAAGTACAAGAAGCATTAGGCAAAATGACAGAGTCAGCCGAGGAGCAATTCGGCGGCATACGTGTAGCTAAGAAATTCGCGGTGGAACCGATTATGGTTCGAAGGTTCAGCGAAACGGTAGACAGGATTCGCGACAACCAACTGAGGCTGGTTCGGCTTTCTTCCTTATTTGAAGCACTTATTCCGTTTCTGGGCGCAATATCGCTGATTATCGCGATTGCTTTTGGGGGCTATTTGACCATTCTAGGTCGGATTACGATTGGAAATTTTGTAGAATTGACGCTATACATACGTATGATGGTAAACCCACTTCAGCAAATAGGTCGCGTCATTAATGCGATGCAGCGCTCTAGAGCTTCGCTTGAGCGAATTAATGAGTTGCTCGATTTGAAATCCGATGTTGTTCTGAAGGAGCTTGCCCAGATTTCCGATCTCGACCAAGAGGGGATTCGGATTGAACATTTATCTTTTGCGTATCCAGATGATGAGGATGAGGTACTTCATGATATTTCATTGACAATTGAACCGGGTAAGTCAATTGGCATTATTGGAAAAACAGGCAGCGGAAAATCGACTTTGGTGAAGTTGATGCTGCGTATTTATGAACCCCCAGAGGGTACCGTATGGATTGGGGAAACGGATATTCGCGATGTAACTTTAGAAAGCCTGCGCAATCAAATCGCTTACGTTCCTCAAGAGGGCTTCTTGTTTAGCACGACCATTCGGGATAACATCGCCTTTTACAAAAGGGAATCACCCCTAGAGCAAGTAGAGCGAGCTGCCAAGAAAGCACAAATTCTCGCCAGTATTACTTCTTTTCCTGAGAAATTTGAGACGAAGCTTGGTGAGCGCGGGGTCACCTTATCGGGTGGGCAGCGTCAACGAACGAGCTTAGCCAGAGGAATCATTAAGGATTCGCCATTGATGATTCTAGACGATAGTGTTAGCGCAGTAGATTCTGTGACGGAGAAGCACATCATCGATACGATCCGCAAAGAACGATCGAACAAAACGACGATTTGGATCGCACATCGGATCTCTGCTTTGAAGCATACGGATGAGATTATCGTGCTTCACGAAGGCAGGATTGTGCAGCGCGGAACGCATCAAGAACTGATTGCACAGGAGGGCTTGTATGCCGAGCTTCATGCGATACAAGAAGGGGGGAGCCACGATGGCCTCGAATAAAAGCAGCAGCACGCAGGAGCGGCAAACGACGAAAACTTCCTTCCGTTCTTTATCCGTGTATGCTAAGCCGCACAGGCTCACCTTTGTAGCCGTTTTGTTCTGTGCATTACTGGGTATTGCAGCGGATTTATTCCAGCCGTATCTGGTCAAGATCGCAATTGATGATAATTTAATGGTTGGGAAAAATGACTATCAATCGCTGCTGCTCATCTGTTTGTTCTATGCTGGACTCTCTGTCAGCAGTTTGTTTTTCAGTTACCTACAGAATAATTTACTGCAGTTCGCCGGCCAAAGCATTGTCGCTAAAATACGCAAGGATTTATTCGAGCATATCTTTAAGTTGTCGATGTCTTATTATGATCGGACGCCAAGCGGCAGCCTGATTACGCATGTTTCTAGTGACACGGAAACGCTGAATCAGTTTTTTACACAGGTTCTTCTGAGTTTGGTGCGCGATGGAATGACACTCATTTTCATCATTGTGCTGATGTATCATCTGGATCCCCAGCTAACCCTGTACAGTATGATTGTGATTCCTATCATTGGCTTAATTGCTGTTAGCTTTCGCAGATACATGCGCAAAATCTATCAACTCTCAAGGACGCAGCTATCCCAAATGGTTGCCTTTGCTGCTGAAAATTTATCTGGTATGCATCTTATTCAAGCTTTCCATCAAGAGAAGGAACAGATGAATCGCTTCACTGAGCGGAATCTCGGCTATTTCCGTGCTAATTTGCGGGAAATTCGTACGAACGTTTTGTTCAATCGGTCCTTTGATATTTTGGGGAATTTATCTGTAGCCTTTATTACTTGGATTGGCGGCATAGCGGTTTTCGATAAAACGATTGAATTCGGTGTTTTGTACGCATTTATTACGTATATCCGGCAGTTTTTTCAACCGATTAATAATATTACACAGCAATGGAATACCCTTCAATCTACGACGGTGTCTATGAATCGCATTTGGAATATTTTTTCCACTCAACCAGAAGTAAGGGATAAAGATGATGTGAATTCTATTGCATTGACCGATGTGAAGGGTGAGATTCATTTCAATCATGTGCAATTTGGATATCTGAAGAATGCAACTGTCATTGAGGATCTCGAGCTTCATATAGAGCCTGGTGAAATGATCGGCATTGTAGGGACGACAGGCGCGGGTAAAAGCTCGCTGATTAGCTTGCTCTGCCGCTTTTATGATGTGCAGGAGGGAAGCATCCTGATTGATGGCACGGACATTCGGGATATCCCGCAGGCCGTTTTGCATCGTATGGTTGGACTGGTGCAGCAGGAGCCGTACTTATACGCCGGCAGCATTCTAGATAATGTTCGGATGTTTGATGAAACCATTGTGCGTGAGGACGTTATCGAGGCTTGCCGGTTGGTTGGGGCAGATAGCCTCATTGCACGGATGAAGGATGGTTATGAGACACGTATCTCCGAACGAGGAAGCGGACTTTCCGCGGGAGAAAGACAACTGATCTCGTTCGCGCGGATAATTGTTTTTCAACCGAAAGTGTTGATCTTAGATGAAGCTACGGCGAATTTGGATTCACAAACAGAACAGTTGATCCAATCTGCGCTGCAGGTAGTTGCAGAAGGGAGAACGACACTAGTTATCGCTCATCGCATTTCGACAATCATCCATGCAAACCGCATTCTGGTGATGAGTCAAGGGCAAATTGTTGAAGAGGGCAGCCATGCGGAATTGCTTGCACTCCATGGGTATTATGAGCAGTTATATCTACACTCTCAGGGTAGTATGGAAACCGCGCATACGATATGAGATCACCTCTTCCTCCTTTAGGCTAATGATCTGGTACTAGGAATAGATAGTACTTCTCAAAATGAGCAGCTCTAGTACAATTAGAAGTAAGTCGAAAGGAGGAAAACCATCATGAAATCTAAATTTGTTACCATTCAACTAGGCTATGTGTTGGGAGTTAGTAGCCTTTTAACCGCAATTGTATATTTTTTTGCAACGAATTGGGAGAAATTAAACCGCTGGGAGAAATTCATTCCTGTCTTTTTGCTCATCTTGGGCTTCTATGGTTTATCGGTATGGCTTTCTCGCCAAACGGGCAGGAAGTTTCTGAGCAAGCTTAGCTTGTTCGCGTGTTGTATATCCTTCGGTGTAGGAGTCGGACTTATTGGCCAAACCTACAATTCACATGCGGATAGCTACAGCTTGTTCGCAATATGGTTCATTCCGGCTCTGCTATTTGCCATTCTAACCAGATGGCAGCCCTTTTACGTACTCGCGTATATTTTGGGCCATCTCGCATACGGTTTGTATTTCTTCCCGCGGTGGGGTTCGAATTCAGACGCAGAAATCATCCAAATCACCATTTGGCTAGGAATCGTCATTGTAAACGGCATGTTGTATGTGCTCACCGAAAAGAGACGCTTGCAATCGCCATTTCTTAAATGGGTTTCATTTCAAGCTGCCATAGGCATTCTATTATACCTTTCGATTTCACAAGCATTTGAAGACTACGGTGTTTTCATGAATCTGCCTCTTATCGTGCTGCTTGCTGCGGCAGTTCGCTATACACACAAAACGAGGAACAAAGTGTACCTACTGTTTGCCGGTCTCTGGGTTTCGGCAGCGGTTACTGTCAAATATATCGAACTAATTATTCATCATTACAATGAGCTATTTTTCATATCCAGTCTGTTGTTCATTATTTTGTTCATAGGTGCGAATGTGAAGTTCATGAACTATATACGGTCTTGGAACCCATCATCAATGCCATCGGAATCGGGAGATAACTCGGACGTAGTGCTTGCTGATGGGAAACCGGATGGGGATTTTACCAAATGGGTCGTTCGTGTTCTTACCGTATCTGTCATTATCATCGGTTCGCTTCTGGGCAGCTTGACTGTCATTGGGATCGTTACCGTTGTACTAGGATTCGATAATCCGGAAAATGTGCTGATTGGTTTTGGTCTTGTCTTCGTCATTGTGATGATTTTAGCGAAGAAGTTAAATTCATTAGTTCGTTACACGATTCTCATTAGTGGATTAATGCTTGGAGCGGGAGCAGCTGTTATTAAGGAAAGTGTCCCTCTATTGCTCGTATTTTTTGTCCTTACGATTGCTGCCTTTGTTTATATGGCAGGCATGGTGCATCGTATATTTTTCTTCCTTGCTGCTGTCATTATCTCAGCTTTCGTGCTATTTAATTGGATCGATAGCGGTGTAATTGTCCTTACTGTGCTTACTGGCTTATTATTTGTCATGGTTGCCTTAGCACAGCTGATGCGGAATGCGGCAGTCAGACAGCCAATTCTTTATAGCAGTTTTCCTTCGTTTCTGCTTACTTTATTTATCTTAACTTTCATGACGGAGTCTGCGTGGTATTATGTAACTAATGTGTTGTTCTTCCTCATTGTTGTGCTCGCCTTAGTCATTAGTAAACAGCTGAACATCAAATGGATGTTCGCTTGGGCGATGGGATATTGGATTGCTTTCCTCGTGTACAAATATTACGATCTGGCATGGAAGCTTTTGCACAAATCGATTAGCTTCGCCATTATCGGGATATTAATCCTGTCGATAACCGTTTGGTATGAAAAAAGGCATCGTTTGGAAGCCGTTGAACAATCAAAGGCTAACTCCTACTATGCTGTGAATCGTTGGATCATTGCACTTCTGGTACTGCTGCAAGTCTTGGCAATGTCCTTGCAAATTGGCAAAAGTGAGTGGCTGCTTACTCATGGACAGCTAATTAAGCTGCAGCTTCAACCGCTTGATCCACGTTCTCTCATTCAAGGTGATTATGTACGTTTGCGCTATACGATTTCGGAGCCGCCGATATTTGAAGATAAGAATCAAGACGCAGCTTCGAAGGGTAAAATAAGCGTCGTTCTAGCTCCGAACTCGGCGACAGGCGTCTATGAATACAGCCGCGTGTATACCAAAGGGGAAACTCTTGCTCCGAGAGAAGTTCGATTGAATGGAACGAAGATGGGGTATAAGGGTATCGAGTACGGTATCGAAACTTATTTTGTCCCCGAAGGAACAGGCAGGGATGTTGAGCGGGATGCTAAGTTTGCTGAAGTGAAGGTTTCCGCGGGCGGAGATGCAATTCTTGTTCGTCTGCTTCCACAGCCAAATGTTGTTCAGTAAAGATTAATGTGGTAAAATAACCCGATCTTTGCGTGAAAGAAAGGGGTATTTGTTCTCATGTGGCTTATATTTTCAGTACTTGCCGCTTTCAGCTTTGGGCTGCGGGGCATTCTATATCATTGGACCAGTCAGCAATCACTGAATCGGAATGTGCTGCTTTGCGGCACATTTTTTATGGGGGCGCTTATCAGTGTGATGTGCGCCCTTATTTTACACCAAGATTGGACGTTATCTGCTCTGATCGGTGTTCAAATGGGGTTATTATCCTTTGGAGCCAATGCCAGTATGTTCAAAGGCTTTACAGTAGGCAAAGCCTCGCTGGTTGCGATCCTCACCGGATTACCATCGGTCGTAGTGGTCGTCATCGCTTTTCTACTTTGGGGTGAACGTCTCAATATCCTGCAATTTTTTGCCTTCATAGTCATCGTTTTTGGTATATTGCTCGTACGGTATTCGAATGACATCACATTAAAGAATCTGCAAGGCGCTGGATGGGGAGTACTTGCTTTACTTCTTTTTGCTGGAAATGACTTGTCTAGTAAATGGACAACCCTAGTGCATGCGTCACTATTTCCAACGTTATTTTTTATGTTTGCAACGGGTACATGCTGTTTTGGCATATGGTGGTTGAAAGATCGGGCACAAGGTAAAAGTAAGGATACTGGTCCTGATAGATGGACAGAACGACGAACCTTCCTCATTGGGATGGTAGTCGGGATTACGAATGTGGTCGGAATGATTTTCATCATTCATGCTTTTGATCATGGCAAGGCGGGCTTAGTTTCTGCGGTAGTTGCACTGAATGTGTTGATTGTGCTGCTGTATACACGGTTTGTTTTGAAGGACAAATTCTCGAAACTTGAACAATCCGGTCTTGCCTTGGCTATGATAGGCATTATGATGATGAAATTGGTTGTATCTTGACAATATGCCAGTGTTGCTGTAATATTCAGTCAATTCATCATTTCATAATTAACATTGATGAACAGGACAGTAGTTCTTGTCGGACAGTCGCAGCGAGCCGGAATAGGTGGGAACCGGTACGGATGTCAAGAGCGAAGCGGGCCTGGGAAATGGTCTTCCGAAGCATATTGTAGGGAGATCCGGCGAAAGCCGTTATCGTTGGAGTGGTTAAACCAGTTGGTTTAACACTTAGAGTGGTACCGCGGGAATGAACAGCTCTCGTCTCTTATTGTAGAGATGGGGGCTTTTTTGTATTCTTATCAAATTTAGGGAGGGATGTTTCATGATTCAGCAGCTTTTAACCTTCGAAATCGAGCTCCAGGTAGATGCTTTATTCCAAGAAAACGGGATCGAGCGTCCTACGACTTTGAAAATCTTGACCGAGCATCCGGCTCATTCAGAGCACGGTGATTACAGCTCGAATGTCGCCATGCTTTTGGCAAAGATAGTACGTAAAGCTCCTCTCCAAATTGCTGGGGAGCTTCAGAAGCGCATAGAGAAGAGTGGGCTTGTTCATGGATTGTTTAGCAAAGTAGCCGCTGTGCCACCGGGTTTTCTAAACTTTTATATCAATTGGGAGACATGGTCTTCCGGTGATTATTTGGTGTCAAAAGGGCATGCTGATCAAGGAAACCAAACAAAAGTTTTAGTTGAGCATACTTCAATAAATCCTAATAAGGCGGCTCATGTTGGCCATTTGAGAAATTCCTGTATCGGAGATTCGTTGTCTCGCATGCTTTCTCAAGCAGGGTATCAGGTTGAAGTGCATAACTATATTGATGATCTGGGCAATCAGCTGGCAGATACGGTGGTGGGCATTCTTCATACACAAACAGAGGATACTTTTGCTCGATTCGGTGATTTTTGTTGGGAGACATACGCGAAGGTGAATCAGGCTTACAAAGTGCAGCCAGACCTCGTCGAGCAGCGTTCTACGGTCCTTCATGCGTTAGAGAGCGGGCAATCCAATCTTGCGTGGATGGGCGCTCTGGTGGCGGAACGAATCGTTCGTGAGCAGCTTGACGAAATGAAGCAGTTTGGGATTCATTATGATGTACTGGTTTGGGAAAGCAGTATCGTGAGAGCGGGGTTCTGGGATACAACTTTCGAGCTGCTGAGCAAAACAGATATGTTCCATAAAGTGACAGATGGGAAGTTGGCAGGCTGTTGGGTGCTGAAGAATCTGGAAGAAGGGGCTGATTCGGCAGCGGATAATCAGGATTATCAAGGGGATAAAGTGCTCGTTCGTTCCAATGGCATTTTAACCTACACAGCGAAGGATATCGCCTATCATCTGTGGAAATTCGGGCTGCTTAAGAATGATTTTGTATACAAGAAATGGGGGGATGGACTATGGTCCACGGCTTCCCAGGGAAGCAAGAAAACAATTGGGCAAGCGGATGTTGTCATTAATGTCATTGACTATCGTCAGCAATATCCACAGGAGATGGTTAAGCTAGCACTAGAGGTATTGGGTTATGAGGAGCAAGCGAGTCAGCTCAAACATGTGAGCTATGGGGTCGTTTCCCTGAGCCCAGAAACGGCGGCAAGGCTAGGCATCGACATTACGGATGGCAAGAGCTCATATGCGATGTCTGGTCGACAAGGAATCGGGATCAAAGTTGCCGATCTCCTTGATCGCATGGAGAGAGTGATTGATGCAAAGCGCTCAAGAAAAGCGGGGATTTCCAGCAGATCAATCGCAGCGGCTTCGATCCGTTATTATTTGTTGAAATATCAGCTGCAAACCGAAGTTATTTTCGATTTGGATCAGGCGACGGAAATTACGGGGAATACAGGTGTTTATTTGCTCTATGCTTACACGAGATCGAACAGCATTTTGGATAAAGCGAAGAAAGATACTCAGCTGCAAACGATAAAGGCAAAGTTTGTTCTGAACCTGCTGGAAGATCAAGAATATCAGCTTTTGAGACACATCGCCTATTGGCCAGAAACGCTAGATAATGCCACCAAGCAATTGGCACCTAGCTTACTTTGTCAATATGCCTTTGAATTAGCATCGCTTTTTAACCATTTCTATAGCGTTTGTCCGGTCTTAAAAGGTAGCGAGGAACGCATCGCCCATCGCCTCTGGATCACTCAAATCGTTAAACATACACTGCATCAGGCGCTTGAAGTGCTGGGTATGCCGACACCAAAACGATTGTAAAGGGTAACCATCCTATTGTGTACAACTTATGTAAAGGTGTAAAAATGTAACAATAGCTTTCTGATCTTGTCCAAATGCGGTACAATAATGATATTCGTGCAAATTTGAATGATTCAGGAGGATTTAACCACAATGACAGAAAAAGATATCGATACACAAGCGGAAGTAGATAACGAACAAGAGCAAGAACGCGAGCAGGCCCAACTCATTATGACTTGGTTTCAGCATATTCAGGAAGTAATGAAAGAACAATTTCCAGAATATGAAGTTGAAGGACAAATCGGTAATAATCCAACCTATGGTCCAATGTTTGCCTTTACACTTAAAAAAGATGAAAAGTCCACTTCATGCGGATTTTTCTTGAATGAAATTATGAGAAACTTCCAAACGAATCCGAATGCGGGTCTATGGCTCACATCCTTCTTTGTAGATTTGCTGAGAAGTCCGGAAAATCATCCGCTCCCAAATCCTCCACAATCGGAAGATGAAGCTAAAGAGCTGCTGGATAAACAAATTGTTCCTTATTGCGCGTCAACCCTGCGCGAAGAGTTCCCTGATCAAAAGATCTACGTGGACTTGGAGCTTCATGAGGAGCACGGTCCAGTCCTAGAGGCTGGCTTCGTAGCCGTGGAAGATGGCAATAATACTTGTGCGTTGCCGCTGCAATATTTAATGACGTTATATTTATTGAATCGTGATCCGGCAGAGCCTATCATTCAAGCCATGTATCGTTTGTATGAAGAAAATAATTTAGGTCAATAAATGTAAAGATGAAAGCCAGGAGGATGTCCTCCTGGCTTTTT
This sequence comes from Paenibacillus sp. yr247, assembly GCF_900103825.1. Taxonomy (GTDB): domain Bacteria; phylum Bacillota; class Bacilli; order Paenibacillales; family NBRC-103111; genus Paenibacillus_E. The sequence continues at coordinate 101,405 of NZ_FNIF01000008.1, read as the reverse complement.
GTTTAAGATTGAGGGGAATGGTATTGAATATAATCTTTATAACTTCTGATAATCGGCAGCCGGGAGTTCGAAGCAAAATTCGCATATTTCATTGCGTGAGAGGTATTGAAAAGCACGACAGAATCACTCGGACGCAGCCATCCGCTATCGCATAGAGTAAGCATGCCTGCCCAAGTTGCCGAGCCCTCTGGGGACGAGGAAATGCCTTGCGAGCCCAAGGTACGTGTGGCTTCGGCAATTTGGCTCTTGGACAGGGCAATCGCTGTGCCGCCGCTTTGTTCAACAATCGCCAGAATGAATGCCAAATCCGGCGGATTCGGTACTCGCATACCTGTCGGACTGGCCTCTCTGGCAGCTTGGGCACATTCAGCTTGGCCGTGTGCTACAATGCCCTTGACAATGGGCTGGCAGTCCTCTTCCTGCACGCACACGAATCTTGGCATGGGACCGTCTATCCAGCCCATTGCTTTCAGTTCCTGGTATGCTTTCCACATGCCAATAATACCGGAGCCGCCGCCGGTTGGATAGATGATAACGTCGGGGAAAGTCCAACCCAGTTGTTCAGCGAGCTCCAGCCCCATTGTTTTTTTGCCTTCTACACGTCCTGGCTCCTTCAATGTGCCGACATTTACCCAGCCCTGCTCCTGTTTACCAGCTTCAATAATAGCCGCTGCATCATGAATGAAGCCATCAACGAGGTAGGTAGCTGCCCCGTATAATGGACATTCCTCTACGATTAATGGCGGGCAATCCAAGGGAATAAACACAGAAGCTTCAATACCGGCACGTCCCGCGTAGGCAGCTAATGCACCCGCGGCATTGCCGTTTGAAGGAACGGCTGCTTTGGTCGCACCCGATTCTTTGAGTAGAGAAACAGCGACAGAGAAACCCCTTGCTTTGAAGCTCCCAGTCGGGTTCTGTTCCTCCCTTTTGATCCATAGCTGTTTTATTGGCAGTTTCTTCTCCCATTCTTGCATACGAACTAATGGCGTCCAGCCTTCTCCTAAGGTGATGATACAATCCGGGGTGCTCACTGGAAGCAATTCTCTGTATCTCCACATAGATGGGTAGCGAGACTGTAATGCTTCCTTCGTTAGCGTTCTAGTCATGAGCTCCAAGTCGTAATCGACCAATAAAGTGCCACCGCAAGCGCATTTCATCTCATGATAGCGGAAAGGGAGCCTTGCAGAACATCGTGAGCAATAGAGCCCCAATCGGTTCATCTTCGGGCCTCCTAACAGTTTTCAGCGGGAAAACTTTTGTAGTGGTAACTTGAATTCACTTTTGCAAACTCTTATTTAGACTATTATTAAGAGCCGAAGATGGAGACGGCTTGTGTCATTTGATTTGGTTTATTTTTTAATAGGCTTACTTTTGTTCCCATTATTTCTTTGTCCTATTTTGTGAAAAAGACTTGATTTTGTGGTATATCGATTTATCTTTAAGTTTCAAAAACAGCTCAAGCATCGGAGCGAAATTAACTTCAATAATCCAAACGTTCCCCTGCTTGTCAAAAGCCATATCAACCCCCATTGTTCGCACCCAACCATAGGAAGACATTAATTGGTTAGCGGCTTGTAAAGCGACTTTATCTAGTTGTGAGAGGAGATCAGCTGCTCGTTTGGTATTGAGTTCCGAGTGTTTAAGGGCATGCTCTGCCGAAACCACTTTTCCGTTGCTCATGCGGATATTCGTAACAATAAAGCCTTTTCCAGCGATTTTGGCCAGCTTTCCGGTCACCTGCCAAGGCGAATTGGGACGGCGCTGCACCATCACTCTTAGATCAAATGGGCGGCCACTCACCGTGGCAAGCGGAATACGCTGCTGTACGATATTGTTCTTTCCGGCTTGCTTTTTGATATAAGCACTTAACTTTGTTTGCTCTGTAAAATTTATCTTCTTACCTCCATCTTGCACCTCATATGTGTGTGGAGCGATCTTTTTTATCCGTATAACGCCATTGCCACCATAACTGCCAGTCGGTTTAATGATGACCTGTCTGTACTTATTTATCATACGCCAGAAGGAGGATTCTCTCAGCCATGCGGTTTCAGGGAGATTTGCTTTAAGCTTTGCCGATTTACGAAGCAACTTATATTTTGTCCATTTGCTTGTATTTAAACTAGTCATGGGACTTCTCTTCTTGTTGTAAAATGACCAAATCATGTTCTTCAACCCGAAGTAATTGATTACGGTCATCGACGAAAACCACTTGTGGCTTCAGGGTGTTAATTTCGGCTTCGTTCATCAGACCCATGCTAAGAATAATAACAAGGTCACCAGGCGCAAAAAGATGGGCAGGTGGACCATTCAATCCAATTTTGCCGCACCCTTCTGGTGCAGGAATTGCGTATGTTTTCCACCGTGTGGCATTTCGCAGACTTGTGACTTGAACCATTTCATAGGGGAAAATATTCGCTTTGCGCATCAATAAACCGTCAATCGTTATACTTCCTACGTAATCTAGATCGGCTTCCGTTACAGTTGCACGGTGGATCTTACCTTTACACATTAGTCGCTGCATATGAAGAGCTCCTTTATTATCACAATGGGTGTTCATCACAACGTATGAAAAAGATCAGTCTTCTGGTGTAGGTAAGTGCCCAGTTCCTGCTAAAAATGGGTAAATGCCACTTAGAATTATGGCTGTGGTATACTAATTAAACAAATGTGAAGACAAAGTTGAGGGAGTGAACTGTAATGCAGCAGCCTATTCTCGTTATTGAACAATTACATAAAAAGCATCCAAACGGAACTTCGGCGCCTTTATTTGAGCAAATAAGTACGAACGTTTTACCGCAAGATCGCATTGCAATTCTGGGACCTTCCGGGCAAGGGAAGAGTACGTTACTGCGAGTTATAGCCACTTTAGAACACTCGGATGGCGGAAGTTTATCCTTGTATGGTCGTCTTATTTCAAGCTGGGGCCCAAGTGAATGGCGGAAAAGGGTTTGCTATGTCCCCCAACAGCCGGCTATGCTGCCTACAACCGTTGGTGACAATCTGGCTGTGGTGAGTAAACTTCATAAACGTAATTTTGATCAGCCATTAGCTAAAAAGTTGATGGGGCAGGTTGGGCTTGATGATCTCGATTGGTCACAAAAGGCGGCTGATTTATCCGGGGGACAGAAGCAGCGTGTTCAGCTTGTACGCTCTATGCTCTTAAAAGCAGATATTCTACTGCTTGATGAGGTAACTTCTGCGCTGGATGTAGAGAGCAAACAGGCAGTGGAAAACACACTGATGAAATGGCATGAAGAACAGGGAACGGGGCTTATTTGGGTGACGCATGAGCATGAGCAAGCAAGAAGAATAAGCAATCGATTCTGGTATTTGGATAATGGGGCATTGTCTGAAGCTGCACAAAATGACATCGCTGAATCAGTCGACTCATCCCCCGTTGAAGGAGATGAGGATTATTCATGTCTACGCTAGCCTTAGGCTTCACACTGACTTTTGTGATGATTACTATGGCCTTATCCAGATGGCAAAAACTTGGACTTGAGAAAGACATCGCCATTGGAACAATCCGCGGTGCCTTGCAGCTGCTGTTCATTGGGTATGTGCTTCACTTTGTTTTTCAGAGCGAGCATATTGGACTTATATTTGTTATCATCGCAATTATGATTATGATTGCTACACACAATGCAGGCAAGCGTGCGGAAGGTTTAAAAGGGATCCACTTACGAATAGCTGCGGCCATTGCCGTTACGGAAATATTAACGATGTCGCTCATGCTTGGCCTACATATTATAAAACCAACAACCCAATTCATAATCCCCATAAGCGGAATGACGATTGGGAGTTCGATGATTGTTTGCGGATTATTTTTGAACCAAATGAACCGTGAGGTACATTCATCACGTGAGGAAATTGAGGTGCTTCTTGCTCTTGGATCTTCGCTACGACAAGCTATTCAGCAAGCTTTGCAGCGCTCCGTGAAGGCCAGTATGATTCCGACGATAGATGGCATGAAGACAGTCGGATTGGTTCAACTGCCAGGAATGATGACGGGGATGATAATCGCGGGTGCGAATCCCGTGGAAGCGGTTCGTTATCAAATTTTGATTTTGTTTGCTTTCACGGCATCGGCTGCTATTACAAGTATCATGTTGAGCATGCTTAGTTATAAACTATGGTTTACTCGTGAAATGACGTTGAAATGATCTTTTATATTTCCCGGGGAATCGCAGAAATCGACATGGGTTTAAAGCATTAAATTAATTTAAGGCCGCTAATTAATACCAGACTTGCAATAATCGTACGCAGAACATTTGTCGGTGCTTTAGTGGATAACATGCTGCCAATGAGGACGCCAGGGATTGAACCAATGATTAGATTGAATACGAGCATATAGTTCACATTTCCCATACTCGCGTGCAGAAAACCTGCCGTTGTTGCAAGGAAAAAAGCGTGAGCGATATCTGTCCCGACAAGCTGGGCAGGAATCATGCGGAAAAAATAAAGCATGGCAATGGCGTATAAGGAGCCAGATCCAATGGACGTAAGTCCTACAACAAAACCAAGCACGGCACCGATTGTGATAGTTAGTCCTCTTTTCTCCTCCAAGCTTTTGAGCTGCCAACGGTTTTCTTTAAGCTTGTGGCCGAAAAAAACTTTAAACATTGTGGCAAACGCCACCAGAATCAAGACGTAACCAAGCGCATGCTTAATAATGACCTCCTGATTATGATAGTACGAATTGAATAATTTAAGGAAAAGTATGGCAATGATCACGCCTGGAATACTACCCATAGCCAGCATTTTGACAAGTTTAAAATCAATTGTTTTCTGCCGCCAATGCTGGATCATGCCAAAAAGCTTCGTTATGGAATTATAAAGAAGGTCTGTTCCAACAGCAATCGAAGGATGAATTCCCATAAGGATCAAGATAGGGGTGAGCAGCGAAGCTCCGCCTACGCCGGTTAATCCGACCAAAAAACCTACGAATACACCCATAAGTAAAACACTTAAAGTCATGTTGTCATGTCCCCAATCAGATTACCCACTAATCATATTGGATTAATTCTATTCTATAGAAAAGCATTATGTAAAGAAAAATTTAAAATTGGTTTCTATCTGGGCTTAATCAATCTCAGAACATGCTATTCATTAAACATGGAATCAGTTACAATATGTGGATGTGACAAAAAGTCAGCATTGGGAGGAATATCCATGAATAATCGAACAACAGTCATGCTCAGTATTGTGTTGGCGATGTTAGTGGCGTCTATAGATACCACGATTGCGAATACGACGATGCCGATTATTGTGAAAGAAATTGGCGGTAATGACTTGTATGCTTGGGCATTTACCTCATATATGGTCCTGTCTACGGTTTTAGCTCCATTAGCAGGCAGATTGTCTGATTTATTCGGTCGGAAACGGATCTATGCAGCGGGTATTCTTTTATTTCTTGGAGGATCTGTCCTATGTGGTCTATCCGAGAGCATGCTGCAGCTTATCCTGTTTAGAGCGGTTCAAGGGATTGGCGCGGGAGTGATGATGCCCTTTCCTTCGATTATCGCGGGGGATATTTATCCGGTGGAGCAACGCGGTAAAGTTCAAGCGTTATTCACAGGGATGTGGGGGTTATCAGCTGTATTAGCTCCATTACTAGGTACGTTTTTTGTGACCTACCTGAGCTGGCGGTGGATTTTCTTCGTTAATATACCGATATGTTTAGTTGCTCTTCTTGCACTGCTGCCTTATAAGGAAGTGTACAAGCCGAAGAAGTCAGTAGTCGATTATGGCGGAGCGATTTTGTTTGCCTGCGGGATTTCCTTTCTGCTGTTAACGACAACGGTTGCGCACTACAGTTACCTATATGGGGGGCTTGGGGGCATATTGATCTTTGCTTTCTATTTATGTGAGAAAGGGCATAGCGCACCGATCGTTCCATTAAATTTACTGCGTAATCGTCCTATTGCCATCATGATTGCTGGCTCCTTCATAAGTTGCGCAGCCTTGTTTGGGACTTCCAGTTTTATACCGCTGTTCTTGCAAAATCAAGGCTACTCGCTATTCATCAGTGGCATTGCTTTACTGGGAACGTCTGTAGGGTGGATGGCAGTTGCTGTCCCATGTGGTAAATGGGTGATTCGTTTCGGATATAGACCGCTGCTAATAGCAGGTAACTTTTTACTCGTTATTACAGCTTTCATGCTCTATTTCATTCGAGAAAACACATCGTTTTGGTACTCATTTGGTGCATTGACGATGCTTGGACTTGCATTTGGGCTGATTTTCACGGTCTCCACCATTGGTTCGCAGCAGCTTGTAGAGGCGCATCAAAAAGGAATTTCCACTTCGCTTCAATTGTTTGCGCGTAATATTGGAACGGCTGTCAGTGTGACCATCATGGGGGCGATACTGACCAAATCGAGTGCCTTTTATAGTGGATTTCATGGGATGTTCGTATTTGGGCTCTTAGTGAGCTTTCTCTCCTTCGTAATCCCTTTCGCTATTCGATCTACATCTAAACAGACAGCGTAATATGGTAGTTAGTGACTTGGGAGTGCATATGAACAAACTCAAAGATATTCAAGGCATTATTTTCGATATGGATAATACACTGCTTCAATCACATATTGATTTCAAAGCAATGAAACAAGAGATTGCTAATTTCTTAGTTAATAAGGGTGTCTTACCTGGAAATTTTTCCATCGACGCTCATACGACTTCAACGATCCTCGCTCATGTCAAAGAAAATGGGGCTCCTGATGAAATTCTAGACGCTGCTTTGCGTATAGCTGAGCAGTATGAACTTCAAGGTATGGAAGGAGCGGATCTCGAGCCGGAAGCGATGGACCTTTTAGAGGCACTTCGGGGTCAATTTAGGCTGGTCATTGTGACGAACAATTCACATGCAGCCGCTATTCAAGCTCTAGAAACGACCGGGATCAAGGACCGATTTGATCTCATTGTTGGGAGAGAACAGATGGTGGCTATGAAGCCATCACCTTCCGGCTATTTAGTCGTAAAGCGGCATTTTCCTTCAATACATGAGAGCGAGTGGATCTCGATTGGTGATTCGTGGCTCGATGGCAGAGCTTCAATGGACGCGCAGATTCCTTTTATTAGTTACGGTAGGACGGCGTATACGATGGAAGAAAAGGGAGTCAGACCTGTTGCTCACATTGACAAGCTGTTAAGTCTGTTAGATTATGTATAGATTAAAGAAGATAATGAGAAAGAAGTGATTGTAAGTGCTTATAGATGTTAAATCCAAGCTTCGGGAAAGTAATATTCAAGAATTGCTCAGCTACAGCGTGTTTCCCGATCCCGATGAATTGGAACAGACGATCAGTCTCTATGAGAATGATTCGAGCATGTGGTTGTACGGTTACGAATCGGAGGGTGTTCTGGTTGGTATTATTGGTTTTCGTATCAACGATGCTCAGGAAATGACCATCACGCATCTGGCTGTTGGACCTGAGAGCAGAGGGGTTGGATTCGGACGCGGTATCATTCTTGAAATCATTGAAGAGATGCATCCTGTAAGAATCGTGACAGAAACGGATGAAGAAACCGTTCAATTTTATAGAAATATTGGATTCGTAATTCGAAGCTTAGGTGAAAAATATCCCGGTGTCGAAAGATTCTTATGCACCTATGAGGTAGAGGGAAATCTAGAAGAGGAATAAGAGGAAAGAGTACTTTCGTGGCTTATGGCTGACGAGAAGTACTCTTTTTTCTTTTTGTGGTCACAGATAGAAGCCACAAAACGGAAGCTAAGTAAAGCCAAACGAAACGGGGATTGGGATGTCGGACTGCCATAAAATAAACAGGGGAGTATCCCATTTACTTCTTGAGATATCGGTCCTAACCAAATGGAACCACGATTCGCTATTTATTGAAAACATCCGCTATTAGCGGAGTAGAGTGAAAGTCAGTGCGCTATTCTGCCATTTTGGCTAAAATGCCGCTGTTGGAGGGGAAATAGGTGATTGATGTTCCGATTCGCCAGATTACAACTCCGATTTCTAGCCAAATAGCGCACGGACGCTCCTTTCACGAGGCTTTTGGATTACTACACCCAATCCCTGCCACTCTGGCGCCCAAAGCAGAAATGGTCTTGGGTTATTTTTGTGCGATGGGCATTCAACCTCCTACTTAGCGCGCATTTAGGCATCGGTTAGATTTCTTTAGAGCCTTGGACAAAAGTAAGTGTCATGTTAGGAAGCTTTTCGCATATATTGTTGTAGGTTATTAACTTTGAAAAAGAGATTTGGAAGCGATTTCTGTTATTCATTTAAGTGACATAATTCACAATGATGACAAGCTAATCTCCGATTTTGTCAAAAAGTGCAAGAAAGTTTCCTAAAGAAACAGGAGGGCGCAGAGATGCTGCATATTGTTGTTTGTATTAAGCAGGTACCTGACTCTAGAGAAATTCGTATTGATCCGAAGAATAATACGTTAATTCGCCAAGGTGTCCCGAGCATTGTTAATTTCTATGATATGCATGGCCTGGAAGAGGCGCTGCGCATTAAGGATGAACATGGCGCGAGGATTACGGTTGTAACCATGGGACCTCCGCCGGCTGAGAAGGGCTTAAAGGAATGCATCTCCTTAGGGGCCGACGACGCTGTATTAGTAACGGATCGAGGCTTCGCAGGAGCGGACACGCTGGCCACCTCGTATGTGGTTGCCCGGACGATCCGCAAAATTGCTGAAACGTGGGGGCAGGTCGATATCGTTTTTTGCGGAAAACAAACGCTGGATGGCGACACGGGGCAAGTAGGGCCAGGAGTCGCTTGCAGATTGGATTTGGAGCAGCTTACTTATGTGAATAAAGTGGTTAACGTCGATGAAGCGGGTCGCAAAGTGCGCGTGCATCGGCTTTTGGAAGATGGTATCGAAGTTGTTGAGACAAGCATGCCGGTGTTGATTACCGCGCTAAAGGAACTGAATAAGGTACGGCGTGCCACACTGCCGGGTATGATTCGAGCAGCGCGTTATAAGCCAACTGTGTGGACGACGGCGGATTTTCCTGACCTGGAACGCGCGAAAATCGGGCTAAAAGGCTCACCGACCATTGTAGCCAAAACATGGGTACCCGAAATAAAGGCCGTAAAAACGCAAATGATTGCGTTCGATTCACCGGAAGCGGCTGCTGCTCAGCTAGCCGATCAGCTTTGGACGAAAGAGATGCAGACTTTGTTGGATTGGTCTTCTTGAGACCATACAACTCAGTATCACTGTTAAGGGAATGGGGGAAGTAAAGATGACAAATGAACAATCACCAGATCAGCAGGAAGCGTCAATGCCCGATTGGTCTGCTTATCGGGGTGTATTAATCGTTGTGGAGCAGCGAGATGGAGCTGCGAAGAAGGTTTCCTGGCAGCTGCTAGGCGAAGGCAAGAAGCTGGCGGCAAAGCTTGACGCGCCGCTCATGGCACTCGTCATCGGCGAGAATGTAGCCCATCTCGCCGAGGAAGCCGTGCATTATGGCGCTGACCGGGTGTTCCTATGCGAAGCGCCAGAGCTTCGTACATATAGGACTCGGCCCTACAGCCGGGTCTGCTTGAAGCTAATCGAGGAAGCGAAGCCCGAGATCGTGCTGTTCGGCGCGACAGCGACGGGCCGCGACTTGGCAGGTGCGATAGCGACGCACCTGCCGACAGGGCTGACGGCCGACACGACGCAGCTCGACGTGGAGCCGCCGCCGTCCAGGCTGCTGCTGGCCAGCCGGCCGGCTTTTTCCGAGAAGATGATGGCGACCATCCTCTGCAAACAGTACCGGCCGCAGATGGCGACAGCTCGCGCCGGGGTGTTTCAGGCGCTGCCCAAGGACACGGCGCGCCAAGGCGAAATCCTTCGCATCGAGGCCACGATGCGGGAAGAAGAGATCGCCGCGCAGGTTCTCGACTTCCTGCGCGAGACTGGCAAGCTTAATCTCGAGGATGCCGAGATTATCGTGGCTGGGGGCCGCGGACTGGGCGGACCCGATGCTTTCGGGCTGCTCGCCGAGCTAGCGGATGCGCTCGGCGGCGTCGTTGGCGCATCCCGCGCAGCGGTCGACGCGGGATGGATCGGGCATGAGCACCAGGTCGGTCAAACCGGTGCCACCGTGAGGCCGAAGCTATACTTCGCCATCGGCATTTCAGGTGCTGTGCAGCATACCGTAGGCATGAGCCATGCTGACGTCGTCGTTGCCATTAACAAAGACGAGAAAGCACCCATCTTCCAGTTCGCCCATTATGGCATAGTTGGCGATATGTTCAAAATTGTTCCTGCAATTACGAATGAAATTAGGAAGCGCCGAACATTATTTGGCAAACAACTACCTAGTTTTAACACCTCTTTGCAACCCGACGATTCGAAGACACGGGTAAGCGCAGCCCTTGAAAGGAGTGAAGCCAAGTGAATGAGAAATTTAATGCGATAGTCGTTGGCGGAGGTCCAGCGGGTTCAGCAGCAGCTTTGACGATGGCGCGCGCAGGTTTATCCGTTGTGCTGCTGGAAAGGGGCGAGTTTCCCGGGGCCAAAAACATTTTCGGAGGCGTTCTATACCGTAAACAAATCGAGGAGCTGGTTCCAGAGTTTTGGAAAGAGAAAAACTTTCCCATGGAGCGTTATATCGTTGAACAGCGCATCTGGATGATGGGCAAAGAGTCCATGGTTACGTTCGGTCATCGAAATGAAGCCTACAAGGAGCCTTATAATTGCTTTACAGGCCTGCGTGTGAAGTTCGATCAATGGTTTGCGGATAAAGCCGTTGCCGCTGGAGCTATCCCCATTTACGAAACTGTTGCCCTTGATGTGATCCGCGAAGGCAATCGGGTTGTCGGCGTGCGTACGGATCGAGATGACGGTGATTTATATGCCGATGTTGTTGTTATTGCAGATGGCGTAAACTCCTTGCTTGGCAAGGCGATGGGCATTCATAAGGAATGGATGCCGGATGAAGTGTCCTTGGCCGTGAAAGAAGTGATTGCACTGCCAAGAGAAAAAATCGAAGATCGATTCGGGCTCGAAGGTGACGAAGGCGTTACGATTGAGTTCATGGGCGAGACCTCACTCGGCATGGCGGGCATGGGATTTCTATATACGAATAAAGAAACGATTTCACTAGGCGTAGGTGTGATGGTCAATCATCTGCGGGACAAAAAAGTGAAGCCCTATGCGGTATTAGACGCCGTTAAGCAGCACCCTATGATTCGCAAATTGATTCAAGGGGGAGAAACGAAAGAGTACTCTGGACATTTAATTCCCGAGGGAGGCTTTCACTCAATCCCGCCGTTATCGGGAGATGGCTGGTGCGTCTGCGGGGATGCAGCGCAGTTAATCAACTTCGTGCACCGTGAAGGCACCAATTTAGCAATGACTTCGGGTCGACTAGCCGGTGAGGCGATTGTTGAGGCCAAGGAGCGTGGGGATTTTACAGCCGCATCCCTAAAAGTCTACGACCAAAAAATACGCGAATCCTTTGTCCACAAAGATTTGCAGAAATACAAAGGAATGCATCAATTCCTTAAGGAACAGGACCCTGAGCTATTGTTCGATAAGCTGCCTAGAGCGCTGAACGAAGCTGCTTACAACATGTTCCTAGTGGATGGAATTCCCAAAGCAGAGAAGCAAAAAATGGCCATGAAGCTCATCAAAAATGCTGCAGGCGGAACGGTGAATCTGATGAAGCTAGGCTACAAGGGATGGAGGGCGATGAACGGATGAGCCAAAGTGACATTTCAGATAAGCTATTTACCATTCGTTACAAATGCGACGATAAGTCACACCTTGTAATCAAAGACACACAGACCTGTTTAAATTGTGTAACGAAGGATTGTAATTACTTCTGTCCTTCCGATGTGTATGAGTGGGAAAAGAAACTCAAGATTACAACCGTTGCGTTTGAGAACTGCATCGAATGTGGTACCTGCCGAATTGCATGTCCATCTTATAATATTGATTGGGTCTACCCCAAAGGCGGTTATGGCATGACATATAAATTTGGTTAAATTTACCGAAAAGTAGATACGGAGCAAAGGCTTTCACAGCCTCAGCTCCGTTTTTCTTTTCTCTTTCCCTACGAAAAGCTTCTTCTAATCTATCTAATAAAAACTTCATTCCTCCATATGTATGTGCAAATCCTCCATAGTTTTGTTCCTTACGGAATACGATAATAAAAGATAGGAGGGATATCATGCATATTTCGTTTGAACCGACTCAAGGATTATTTCATTTACAAAACAAGCACATGAGTTACGTGATTCAACTTATTCAAAACGCGTATCCAGCTCATGTATACTGGGGCCGCCCCATCCGATCAGGTCAATTAGCTTTTTTTCGTAGAGGTCAGTGTTTCTCTTTTGATAGGTCTCTATGAACTCTATCGCTTTGACTTAGGAAGTAGGAGCCTTGAGAGGACCCGATACTACAATCCCTCTAGCAATACTCAATCTGATGAGGAGAATTTGTAGATATCACAGAATGGCTGAAATCTAAAATTGGAGGGAGATTAATCGATATGCTGCAGCGACCTGATCAAGAAGAGTACACACCTTTTTTTGATACGTATATCAGTCAAGTTCCTGAAGGCAATTATTTGTCCTTTTTACACAGTCAATTAGACGCAATTGTAGCTTTGTTTTCGCCGGTTAGCAATGAGCGAGGACTTTCGCGATATGCGCCTGGAAAGTGGAGTTTGAAGGAAGTTTTGGGTCATATGACGGATACAGAGCGTATTATGAGTTATCGGATGCTGCGTATTGCTCGGGGGGATATAACGAATTTACCGGGATTTGATCAGGATCTATTCATCTCAAATACGTCCTTCGATGAACTGTCGATCGAAGATTTATTGCATGATTTTCAAACCGTACGTCAATCTACTTTCTCTTTGATAAAAACAATTTCAGAAGCAGCTTGGTCGCGTAAGGGTGTTGCTAATAACAATGAAATCTCTGCACGCGCGCTTGCCTATGTGATAGCTGGTCATGCTCAGCATCACCTTGGCGTTATCCAGAATAAATACGTATAAGCAATCCCCAAATAAAGAACAAACAAACCTCCAAAAACCACTAAGAAAGTGGGATTGGAGGTTTATTTATTGCTTGATCTCATTTTAATAAAGGGATAAAGCAAGAGAGTCACGTTCATTAAAGGAATGGAGAATCGCTTCACAACCAACGATTTCAATACTAATGATAGAATCCAAGCATTTCTTAATAGTGGCCCTTCCCTTGATTACTTTGGCTTCAAGAGCGGATTTCAATAAGTTGAATTTCTTTTTATTTTTCTCATCGGAGTAGACAGGCACGGGTTTGTTATGAATCGTAATAAACATTTTCATAGTTTTTCACCATCCTTGATTTGGATATAGTTCTAGCATATAGGAATATTATTAATTTAACCTTAAAATAGTTTTACAATTTTGAAACAAACCTTGTATTTCTATGTAATTGTTTATAATTATTCGTGGAAATCCTTTATTTTCGGTCTTTCTAACTGTCAGCTATTTCCTTCCTTCTCTTAAGTTTATACGAATGTGAGAGAAGAAATGTTTCACACTCAACGTGCAGCTTGTTGAAGAATTTGTGAATCTTTTGAAATCACTCGTTTTGTGGAGCCTTTTGGCGGAACAGTTTTGGAGATATTCCAAATCTATGTTTAAAAGCTCTGTGGAAGTAGGGATAGCTGCCGAAGCCGCAGCTTAAAGCAATTTGCTCCAGGGACATTGAGCTATCATGCATACGTTCCACAGCGCTAGATAAACGTACTTCTAGGGCGTATTGAATCATGGTCTTGCCGAAACACTCTTTGAACAAGTGAACTGCGCGAGATACGCTGAGACCAACATGAACGGCAACATCATCGACTTTAAATGTGGCGGTAGCGTGTGCCTCAATAAACCTCTTCATTCGTGTACCCGTGAAAGGGCGTCCTTGTAAGGAAACGGTTTCGGTTGCCGCGCGCTCAACATATAGGCAAAGTGCTTGCAGCAAGTAACCGCTAAGCTCGTGGTTCTCTTCTTCCATTCTTCGTTTCTCGAGAATAAGCTGCCGCCAAAGTGAAATTAATCGAGCATCCAAGTCGATGCGAGTACAAGTTTGTTTGGGGCAGCGTTTCCACCACGCATCGATCCAAGTGCCTTTACAGAATAAATAATAGTCGCCGCTGGCGATTTTACTGTCTTGGCGATCTATCTCTTGTTCGATACGAAGTTCATAAGGGTCACCTGGTTGATAGAGGAGTAAATGGCCAGCTTCTATTCGCTGCATACGGCCATCCACTAAGACCTCGCACGTGCCTTCTGTTTGTAAACGGAAAAGATAAGAATTGAGTCCCGATTTCGTACTGACATTAAACGGTTCCATATGAAAAGAATAGCCGCAGGTTAAGAGCTCTGTTTTCATCATAAACACCTTTCATAGCCAAATAAGAGATGTTTTGATTATATCGTGAATGGTCAAATTAGGCTATTTTCCATTATACTATTTCCAATAGGACATTATTTATCAAAATATGGATATTGAGAAAAGAGGAGAACAAATGGGACGTCTCGGAATTGGTCTTCAATTGTATACACTAAGGGATGATATGGCACAAGATTTGGAAGGCACACTTCGTCATGTAGCGAAGTTAGGGTATGAAGGCGTTGAATTTGCGGGTTACTTTGACAAGCCTGCTGCGGAACTCAAACAACTGCTTGATGAGCTGGGTTTGAAAGCGATCGGCAGTCACATAAGTCTGGAGAGATTTCGGAAAGATCTGCAAGGGGAAATTGCCTATCTGCACACGATCGGTGCGAAGTATGCAATCTGTCCCTATGTTGGTGCTGAAGAACGCGAGTCGGCAGAACAATGGAAAGCACTTATTGCTGAATGCGAAGCGATTGCGGTAGAAGTAAATAAACAAGGCTTACAATTCCTGTATCATAATCATGATTTCGAATTTCATTATAAGGTGAATGACGAGTTCGTTTTTGATGCGATGTATGCTAAAACGGGTATAGATGCAATTAACGTAGAGATGGACGTATGCTGGGTTCAATTCGCTGGTCAAGACCCACTGGCTTATATAGCTAAATATACGGGCCGGTTGCCATTGCTCCATTTCAAAGATTTCACGAAAGATGCCGATGGTAAGATAGTAACATTGGAGCTAGGCTTAGGTGATGTTCCTTTAGAGAAAGTGATTAAAGCGGCTGAGCAAGCAGGCGTGGAATGGCTCGTTGTTGAGCAGGATAACTGCCAGAAACCGCCGCTCACAAGTGTCGCCAACAGCTTGAACTGGCTCAAAGAACATTATACGAGTGTTACTAACTAACAATCTAAAGGAGTGTTAAATAGACATGAGTAAAATTAAAGTGGCCGTAGTAGGGTGCGGTTCCATCTCCAAACATAGACATATCCCAGAATATGCTTGGAATTCTAATGTTGAACTGGTTGCCTTCGTCGATCCTATTCTGAAGAGAGCTGAGCACTATGCACAGCTGCATGGCGGAAAAGCATACAGCAGCTATACGGAAATGCTAAAGCAGGAGAAAGTGGATGCAGTTAGTGTATGTACACCGAACTTTCTTCATGCAGAAGCTGCTATCGCCGCGGCAAATGCAGGCGCTCATGTTCTTGTTGAGAAGCCGATGGCTTCAACCGCTGAAGAAGCGACGGCGATGATTGAGGCGGCAAAGAAAAATGGCGTATTTTTAATGGTGGGTCACAACCAGCGGCTGATGCCTCCACATGTCAAAGCCAAAGAAATTTTAGATTCCGGTAAACTGGGCAAAGTACTCACATTCCGTACGTCCTTCGGTCATCCAGGACCGGAAGGGTGGAGCGTGGACGGCCGCGAAAGCTGGTTCTTCCGCAAAGAAGAAGCAACGATGGGTGCAATGGGCGATCTCGGAGTACATAAGTCGGATTTAATTCGTTGGTTGCTTAGTGATGAGGTTGCTCAAGTGGCTGCTTTCGTCGGCACTCTGCATAAAGAAGGTACAGATGTTGATGATAATGCAACATGCTTGATACGAATGAAGAGCGGTGCAACAGGTTCCCTAGTTGCAAGTTGGACATATTACAAGGGTCAAGACAACTCAACTGTGTTATGGTGCGAGAACGGTGTTATCAAAATTGATACGGATCCAAATGACCAAGTCATCGTTGAACTTCGCGACGGTACTGTCGAACGTTATAAAGTCGGACAAATCGCAACGAACGAGAAACAAGTGCATAGTGGTGTCATTGACGAATTCGTAACGTGCATCTTAGAAGGGCAAAAGCCGCGTATTTCCGGCGAAGAGGGGCTTCGTTCCTTGCAAGTCATCCTTGCAGCATTCGAATCTGAAGCAACAGGAAAAATTATATCGTTGTAAGTCAGGTTATACTAGCCATCTTTAAAAGCTCTTCCATTCGTGGAATGAGCTTTTTATTTTTTTCCTTGTAGTGAGAAAAAGAATATGATAAAGTTCTATTATTCGATAATTATCGAACAATATAAAATGAAGGTGGTTGAATATGAAGACGAGTACGGATTCGCCAATTGCTTCATCTCAAGATTCGGAAGTATTGAGAGAAAGGCTGGTTCTTGGTCTTTGGAGTGTGGCAGTCATGCTGATCACTATGAATACTACGATGTTCAACGTGGCTTTACCGCAAATTATGAAGCAGTTCTCGCTATCCTCGACGACGGCATCTTGGATCGTGACGGGGTATTCCATAGTATTTGCCATCTCTTCGATTACATTCAGTCGATTATCCGATTACTTACCTATTCGCAGATTATTAGCCTTTGGGATTATATGTTTAAGTGTCGGTTCACTGATAGGTATATTTAGTCATCACTTTATTATGTTATTTGCTTCGAGGATTTTACAAGCCATTGGTGCAGGTTCTGGCATATCCTTAGGCGTCATGCTGGTTACTCGTTATATTCCTATGAGTAGACGCGGACGATCCATGTCTGTCATCATTTCAACGGCTACTTTCGGTATGGGTCTTGGGCCTGTCCTCGGCGGTGCCATTACTGAGTATTGGGGATGGAATGGGCTCTTTGTCGTAACTGCCCTCATTGTTTTAGTACTCCCATTGCTTTTCCGACTACTGCCCAAAGAAGAAGCCGTTCATGTCCGTTTTGATTTCGCAGGAGCGCTCTTTATCGGTGTCGGTGTAACGGGACTGTTATTATTTATGACAACAGCTTCTTTGTTTGCACTCGCGGCCGGCATCCTATTCATCATTGCATTTTGGATGAGAATTAAACGTGCAAAGGGACCTTTCGTTCAGCCTCAACTACTAAGAAATATGCCATATATGCTGCTTAGCTTCATCGTATTCGCTGCTTTTGCCGCACATTTTGCTACGCTGTTCCTTATGCCGTTAATGCTGAGTCGATTATATGGCTTGAGTTCCGTTTACACAGGTTTGATCATATTCCCAGGAGCGATATTATCGGCGCTATTTTCTAATGTGGTTGGTCGTATGATCGATCGATATGGCAATCACCTTATTCTTCGTGGAGGGAGTATTTTTATGCTGCTGGGGGCAGTATTGTTCGGATGGTTAAGTTCGATCTCGCCTATTGCCATATTATTCGTTTATATTCCGCTAAGCATAGGTGTCACGATGTTGACGACAAGTGTGTCTAACGAGATGTCGCGCATTCTGCCGAAAGAACAGATAGGCGCGGGCATAGGACTCTCACAGCTCATTCAGTTCGTTGGAGGTGCCTTTGGTGTGGCCTTGAGCGGCAGAAGCATAGCTTGGCAAAAGTCGATTCCTCTTTCCGATGCCTTCACCCATATTTTTTGGGGTGTAGCTGTCATTGTTCTACTTGCGGGAATGAGTTACCTCACTTACCACTCCAAGGAGCAATCCAGTCTATCTCTGGCTAAGTAAAAAATAAAAGAAAACCCCTTATTCTCAATGAGAAAAAGGGGTTTTTGTGTAATTTTCAATTAACGCCCGCCTATATCTATCGGCAAGGTGTTCGATTTACCAACAATGGTTTCCTTTGAATCCTTCACATTCACTTGGATGTCCCAGATACCGGCCTTAAGTAAATTGCCTTCGACCTTGGCTGTTAGAATATGCTCATCTTGCCAGGTTGTTGGAACGGCTTTGCCATTTAAGGTTACATACCCAAGTGGCGGGAAATTGCTTCCTCTCGCTGTTAGCGTCACGCTAGAGCGTCCTGATAAGTCTTGCGTATCAGATTCTACTTTATCTAGTGCAATCGGTCCAAATCCAAGCATATATTTCGAATTGATAATGGGAACTTTATAATCCTTGTACGCATGTCGATCACCGAAAATGATATCGTATTGCAAAGTCTCATAATCCTTGAGGTCCTGCTCATTAATATTCATCGCCTTGTAATAGTCTTTCGGCGGGATGACAGGGATCTTTTTTGAAAGTTGACTTAAATAATCGGTATAATAGCTGCCTTGCTGTTTGGATAATTCAATCAGATAAGGGCCTAAGAAAGAAGGACTAATATTTAAATTATCTTTGTGTTGGGTGTCAAAATTATTCCATACGACGAGAGGAACGCTGTACATTTTTTTCAGGAAATCTGGGTCGTCTTTGCCGCTAATATACTTGGTGTCAATGTAAGTGGCATAATCATCGCCTAAGGCTGGTAGGTGATCTCCCCAGAAAGCAATAATCGTAGGTTCTCCCTTTTTCTCGTAGTACTGGACTAATTCCTTCAACATATTATCGGAGGCACTTATACCTTGGGCAAGTGTTTCTAGCATACCTTGAGAAGAAGGTGACATATTGCCGGTGACATCTATTGTATTCTTTGGAAATTTACCTGGAAAAAAATGAAAATGGTTTTCCATCGTATTAGCGAAAATAAAATCGGGTCCTTCACTCTGTTCGGTTGCATGAATAATATTGGCAGCAACTTCGCTGTCTGCAATATAAGGGCCTGAATAGTGAGGCTTAAAGTATTCAATCGGGATATACTTGGCGAACCCAAAATCTTGATATATTTTATTGCTATTGAAATACCAGTTGTAGAAAGGACTTACGGCTGTTGACGTGTAACCTTGTCTCGCATAAATACTAGCTAAAGAATCTACTTCATTTGTTATGAATTGATTGTAGGCAATTGACCCTTGCGGCAGGAAACGCATGGAGTTTCCTGTTAAAACCTCGAATTCCACATTGGCTGTACCCCCGCCATATTGTGGAGAAAGCATTGTGCCACTTGTCCCAGTCTGCTGCAGCTTGTGGAAGAAAGGGATAGGATCTCGACTGAATTCAACGCCTTTTATAACTGTGGGGTCCCAGAAAGCTTCACTCAATACGACAATAACATTTGGTTTTACTGGATTGCTTGAATCGCCAGCTTTTATCGGCTTTGGTGAATTCTTAACGATAGCATCAACTGCTTTGTCGTCGTAGCCTTCTCGCTTATCGCTAAGCATCGACTTCGTATTTAGAAAAGTTGCAAGTGCGTAGCCATTCATTGTTGTATTCTCTACTTGATTCCAGACGGAAGCTTTGATACCGAACCATTTCTGCACGGGAAGGGGCAAATCGGTGTAAACCGCAGTTAACATAGCAATTGCAATAATAGCAAGTATTCCTCGTTCTTTTAACGCAACTTTTTTCATAAATAAGGGTGTGCGGTATAGCAAGAAATAACTGGTCGTGAGGAATAGAACAATCATAATCAAAATTTTAAGGCTTAAAATATTCGATATATACTTCACCATATCCGACGCTTCGCCGGCTAAGACAATATCCCATGGTGTCAAAGGGACACCTAATATTTTCAGCTTAACGCCACTAATGAGGGCCAAAGAAAGAAGAATACCGGATATGACCCAATAGGCAATTCTAGTTCGGCCAATCAAGGCGATAAACAACAAAAGTAAGCTCATAACGATCCATGCATTGAAAAGGAGCTCAATCACATGTTTGTAACTCCAAGAGATCATTTCTATATAATGCCCGCGGCTCAAGATTTCCATAATCACAACAGGAATAAAAGCAAGGAGAATTATTGGTAATCGTTGCCGGATCAGAAGCAATAAGCGATTAAGTTGAAGTTTCATATATTCTCCTATGGTTTTGATATTTTAAGAAATTGTAAATGACAACTGTCATTATACCATGAGCGATTTCAATATTCGATGGAATATTATCTAAGAATTATTATATGAAAGAAACAATGAAATGGGTGTTAAAGGCAGGAAAAAGCTGGCTTTGTCGAGAAAAAAGATTGTATAGACGTTATGAGAGAAACGGAGGGGACTAACGTGGCCAAGGAACAAATTCAATTGCAGAAGAAGACAGCCATGCAGATGCAGCATCGAAGAATGACGAAGAGAACCCTGCTTAGGCGCGGCGTGTTTTTATTCCTGGGGGCAGCCTTAATGTCGGTCGGATTGGAAATTTTCTTGGTACCAAACAAAATTATTGACGGAGGTATCACGGGTATCTCCATTATTTTATCGTATTTGACCCATGTGCAAGTGGGGATATTTTTGACCTTATTAAATATGCCATTCCTATTTATTGGATATAAAATGATCGGAAAAACGTTTGCTTTATCTACACTTTTCGCGATTCTGATTATGTCGATAGGAACGGCGCTGCTGCATCCGGTTCCAGAGCTTACGAATGATCCCTTGTTAGCGGCTGTTTTTGGAGGCATAATTCTGGGAATTGGGGTAGGGATGGTGATTCGGTTCGGGGGTTCACTGGACGGCACAGAAATTATTGCTATTCTGGTGTCCAAAAAAATTCCGTTTTCCGTTGGCGAGATCGTGATGTTCTTCAACTTATTCATTCTCGGAAGTGCAGGCTTTGTATATAGCTGGGATCGTGCGATGTATTCTTTAATTGCTTATTTTATTGCTTATAAAATGATTGATGTAACGATTGAAGGGTTCGATGAGTCGAAATCCGTCTGGATCATCAGCGATCACTTCAAACAAATTGGGGAAGCTATTTTAGACCGATTGGGACGTGGCGTTACGTATCTGGAAGGGGAAGGCGGCTTCTCCGGAGATAACAAAAAAGTCATTTTCTGTGTAATTACAAGACTGGAGGAAGCAAAATTGAAATCCATCGTGGATGAACTCGATCCTTCGGCATTTCTCGCTGTGGGCAATATCCACGATGTCAAAGGCGGACGATTCAAAAAGAGGGACATTCACTAGTCCCTTTTGTCGTCTCCGTTGGTTTTTGTTTTTCCTCGCTCAAACAAACCTAAGTCTCTTATTTTCTGAGCGGCATCTTTGCTGCTCGGACTGCCGAGTTTTTTCAATATATGCCCCACATGAATTTTGACCGTTCGCAAAGATATGAAAAAGCGGTTCGCGATTTCCGTTTGCGTGTGGCCTTGATCTATCATCTCCAGGACCTGAAGTTCAGTTGGCGTGATCAAATCGCTGATTTCTTTGACTTTGAACTGCTGCTCCAATCGTTTGAGCCTGCGGAATTCCTCTCGCATCTGTTCTGCTACGGCAGCGTTAATCGAGGCTTGACGGGCATGTACGGCTCGAATAATGGCGGGAAGCTCTTCAAATCGGGATTTGATCTGGTAGTCGATGGCGCCAGCTTGAAACGAGCGAAAGATGAAATCTTTCTCTTCCATTGAAGTAAGCATGATTACTTTAACTCCCAAAGATAAAAGCGCTTGCTCAGCAAGTCTGATCCCAGCAGGTTCATCCTGCAGCATGATATCCATAAGAACGACATCAACCCCTGATTCAGCCGAAGTAAACAGTTCGCTAGCTTCTTCTGAAGTAGATACCGTGCCCACAACTGACAGATCAGGCTGTCGATTCAAATAAGCTTTTAGGCCGCGTAGCCAGTCAAGGTCATCCTCAACAATTAATATGCGAATTGGATCCAAGTACAAATCCCCCTCTATGTCAGTAATCGGTTGCCGGGGAATGTCAGAAATACGCTGGTGCCCTTCCCTGGTTCACTGCTTAATTCCAAGGTTCCCCCATGTTTCTTCATAACACTGTAGCAGTAAGCGAGTCCGAGTCCAAAGTTGCTATGACTGCCGCTTTTGGTTGTATAAAACGGTTCTAATACTTGCTTTAACACGGCTTTCTCCATACCAATTCCGGTATCTCTAATTTCCAAAACGATGTTCTTTTTGGCAGGATAAGCTTTGATGATAAGATCGCCGCCTTTTGGCATAGCTTCTGCCGCATTCATAAGTACATTCGTTAACGTTTCAGCGATTTGAATGCGATCCAATTGAAGCGTAAGGTTGTCAGAGATGTTCTGGCTTACCTTGACCTTAGTGACGTAAGGAGTAAGAGGAAGAAGTACCTCATCCATCAGCTCCACTAAATGGACAGGAGAAACACGCAGCGGTAGCTCCTGTGTTTGTTCGTGAACACGGCTAATCATGTCACGTATATGCGTGGAAGATCCCATAACGACATCGATGTCCTGAATGAGCTCAGCTTGGTTCGTTTCCTCGGCATACTGCTTCATCTTCTCGAGGAATAATCGCATTTTTCCTACATCATTTTTGATCGCATGGTTTAAAATCGCGGTTCCCGATGTGATTGCCCGGAGTGTCGAGTCAAGCTTACGTCGTTCGATGAGGAGCCTCATCCCGAGAAAGCCGTATTTGAAAAAAGTAAACACGAAAAAAGGCACAACGAAAGTCAAAATCCACACATGATATACCCACATCCGGTAATAACCGAAGCTCGGCATGACGTAATTAAGTACGCCAACACAGAGAATTGGCGGAAGAAGAGATAAACAGGTAAACAAGTGCGTTCGCCTCATGGCGGGTAGCCGCTCGGTTTTGATCACGATAAGAACTGCACCAATGAAAATATAAGGAACAACCCAGGAGGCTACTATGGGAAAGGCAATGGGCATTTCCTCGGTATAGCCAGGTGTAAACAGTAAGCAGGCAATAGGAGGAATTAGAAGACCTATGGGCAGCCACATTCGAATGGCTGGTTTCTGCCAGGATGTGTTATATTTCAAAGAAAGCATGGCAAATGAATACGGCAAGCCATAGTACGAGATCAGTGAGCAAATGCCCATGAAGCGGTAGAGCAGCATGCTAATGGAAGGATTAGGCACCGTTTGCTGGATATATGGGATACAGATTTCGGATAATACAGCGGCAAGGGCACCGAAGCCACCAGTAAAAGCAACGGCGCTCATCCAGCGCATCGTGCTTGATCTTGGATCCACCATGACAAGTCCCAACGCGATGATCCAGAGTGCAAATAGAACGAAAAGCATATGTCCTCCGTCAATCGAATTGAATGTTTCTTCTATTGTGGCATGGAGCCAACATTTGCACAAGAGAATCCTTTCCGCCAAGACTTGGCAGGAAATAGGCGATTATTCTCGAATAGGTGGTGAGAAAGGAGTGGAACTTCATCAATATAAAAAAGCAAACGTCCTTATCCATTCTTACGATTGTGGGCAAAGTATGGTTAACCCTTGTTTTCATTGTTGTGATAACGGTGGTTTTATCGATTGCGGCGGCGGTTGTAACGATTCGAAGACATCCTGCTCAGGAGTTAAGTTTGGCAGGAGTAGCTGGAGATCCATTCTTTATTCAGGCGGCTTTGTGGGCGCAAATTATAGGTTTTATTAGCGGGGTTTTCCTTGCGTACGCGATCTTCGAAAGACGTAAAGGATGGACACTAGGATTTCTTGCGCACCAGCCCGGACAACGATTCGGAGAAGGCTTCACTGCAGGCGCTTTGCTTATCACCATCAGTTGTGCCGGGATTTGGCTAATGGGTGGAATACAGATCCAATCCAGCCAATGGACAGAAACGTTGGGGGTAGAACTGATAGGCGCTTTCTTACTCTTTATCGGTGTAGCTGTAAATGAAGAGTTGTTCGCTCGCGGCTACCTACAGGGGCTTGTAAAATCGAGGTTCGGCTTCATTCCTGCCATAACCGTATCGACTATTGTATTTGCGATGATGCATACATTTAATCCGGGTATGTGGAGCACTCCGATGCCGCTCTTGAATTTACTTTTGGCAGGGCTGTTATTTGGCTTGTGCCGGGAGTACTCTAGAGGCTTGTGGATGCCGATTGGCATGCATTTGTCCTGGAATTTCTTCCAGGGCTGTATCTTCGGATTCGAGGTATCCGGCACACCGATGCCGTCATTAATCAAGACTCAGACACAAGGAGCTGCACTTGTTTCTGGAGGAGGTTTCGGAGCGGAAGGCAGCTTTATCACCACCGTATTCCTCGTACTTGGAACTGTTTTGATATCTAAGTACTATCAAAGACGATCAAGAAAAAAGCTTGCGAGCTAAGTATTGCTGGCGAAAAAATCAAAGCGTATGCTTACGATGCCATTTTTGCTAAAGCAAAACTCTAAGGAGGATTCATCATGAATCAATATGAGATTATCACGAGTGAGTGGGACGGAGAGTCGACCCTGCGCCTAGTCGACCACCATGCTCAGGCCGAGGCCGAAGTCATCCCGGCCATTGGACTGCATCTGTTCCGCTTCGATGTACGGAACCATGCCTACATCGCGAAGCCAGCCAGCGCAGCTGAGCTTCGCGTCAAGTCTTCGCGCTACGGCGTGCCCATTCTGTTCCCGCCGGGTCGCGTCAAGCTTGCGGCCTTCTCCTTCGGAGGCCGCGAGTACCGGCTCCCCGCGAATCGGGAGCCGGATCACGCCCACGGCGAGCTGCGCGAGCGGCCGTGGAAAGTCGTCGCCAGCGGCGCGGATGCCGCTGGCGGGGCGTATGTCTCCGCTGAGTTCGACTTCGCGGAGCATCCGGATATGCTGGCGTATTATCCACACGCCGCATGCTTTCGCTTCACGTACCGTCTGAAGGACGGTACGCTGTCGCTCAGCGGTGAAATCGCCAACCATAGCGGCGAAACGATGCCGCTATCTCTTGGCTTTCACCCGTACTTCGCGTTCGCGAAGGGCGAAGCCAGCCGCGTGCGGGTCTTGATCCCCGCGGCGGCAGAATGGCCGCTCAGCGCGGATGGCTACGCGGCAGCCGAGCCCGCGCCATCACCGCTCACAGCGGCGCTGCAGCAGGGCGCGCTCGTCACAGCGCTGCCTAACTACCCCGGCGGCTCGCAGATGCTCAGCATCGAGCCGGGACCGCAAACCTGCGAGCTTCATTATGAGGCTCGGGGTACGAAGCTCGTGTACAACATGGGAGACAAGTTTCCCATTCATGTTCTTTTCACTGCTCCATGGACGGATGCGGTGTCCCTCGAACCTTATACGAGTATTATGAACGTGTTCAACGAACCTTTTTCACCTGAAGTATCTGGCGCCCAAGGCTTAGCAGTGGGTGAATCGTTCACATTCAATTGGTCTATCCATATCGAACCATTACTAAAGTAACCCCAAAAAGAGTCTAGAAGAGGCTTATCAGACTTATCAGCCATCTTACTAGACTCTTTATCATTCCCTTCGTCGTTTTCCGACTCCTGCCGATCACTCACCAAGGCTCATACCCAAAACCAATTGTAGAATATCCAGAGTACGTATGCTGGTGCAGTTCTTTAATTAGTCCTTCCATTTTGGCTGATATCTCCAGCGCATTTCGTCGTGGTGTGTTATAAGCATTCAACTCGACTGTACCTTCAAGTAGATGAAAGTGAGTTCCATCCTGGAGTGCAATGGCTGGTCCTGTCGTGCCGTAGTAAGCATGGTAATGACCATACTTAATGCCAGTAATGCCTTGGTATTGATGGACGTGTCCATCGCAGGCTGTACCGTTCACATTAAACGTATATAGACGCAATAAGTGTTTATGCTTTAATTCTTCCGATGACATCACCTCGAAAAAATGAACGTGCGCAGGCGGGATACGACTATGCATGCCAAAAACCCCCTCGGCAACAGGATATGGTTTCATCCTATTCCAAGGGGGCTAGAGTCATGACTAGGGCAGCGGATAAAGGTTTGATTGGCCGATCTTCATCTTTTTATCATCATATATTCGTACTTCGACTTGATGAGGTTTACCAGTCTCTGAAAGTGGGTTCTCTGACAGATCGACATAAAGCGTATCTTTCCCATCGAAATTGGATTTGAACTGCACGCCATCAATATAAACATTGCAGGATGAATAAAAAGGGGTGCCAACAACCTGGAGCTTGTTTTCACTTTGAATCACTTTAGTTATCACGGGATCACCATAGCCTAAGGTGTAGTTAGGCTGGATGATTGTGTTTTTGAAGCCCTTGGCTTCGTACCCATAACGACCTCCGAATAAGTTATCGTATTGAAGCTTCATGTAGTCGGAGAGATCGCTCGGTTTTATTTGATACTTGTCCCACATCTCATTCGGCGGAATAACAGGTATTTTTTGCGACAAATCATAGAGATAGTCTGTGTAGTAACTCCCCTGTACACCAGCCATATGAAGAACCTTAGGACCTAAAAACGAAGGGCTCATTTTAAGATTCAACTTCTCCTGATCCGCGGGCAGAAAATTGTTCCAAATTAAGAAAGGCGTGTAATGTGTCTTCGTATACAAATCTGGATCATCAGGCAGCACGTACTTCGCGTCGCGGTAAACTTTATAATTTTCTTCAAAGAACGGTAAATGATCCCCGAAAAAAAGGATGATTGTAGGCTCGGATTTTTTAGTGTAATAATCAACTAAAGACTGGAGCGCTTTGTCTGTACCCGAAATACCCTGGGCGTACGTTTCCAAAATGCCTTTGGATTCAGCCGTGATATCCCCGTTAACTTCAATCGTGTTTTTGATGAATTTTCCTGGTTTAAAGGGATGATGATTTTCCATCGTATTCGCGAAAATGAAATCAGGCCCCGGGCTTTTCTCAGTTTCCTCGATAATCTTCTTTACAACAGCTCGGTCCGCATAGTTCGGCCCTTCAAAATCATTTGGGAAAAACTCACTAGCAATGAACCGCGAAAAACCAAAATGCTTATACACCTTTCTGCTGTCGAAGAAATAGCTAAAGAAAGGGTTGATCGATGTAGCGGAATACCCCTGCCTCGTCGCGATACTTGCTAAAGAGTCTACGCCATGGTTCATGTACTCGATATAAGGTAATATTTTATCTGGGGATTTCCCAAAGAATCGCATGGAATTACTCGATAAAACTTCAAATTCTACATTTGCAGTGCTGCCACCGAATTGCGGAGATAACATCCAACCACTGGTGTAAGTTTTTTGTAATTGATGCAAATTCGGTATAGGATCCCGACTAAATGAGATGTTTTTCATTATTGTTGGATCCCAGAAAGCCTCTCCGAGCATGACGATGATGTTCGGCTTTTTGTCACTGGCTGCTTTTTTCTCAGGAATCTTCTCCAAAATGGAGGTGACTGCTTTTTTACTATACCCATCCGGTTTTGCGACATTCAGAAACCCAAGCATTTGCACGGAGGAGTACAGATACCCATTCTCGTCATAGGTGATCGTTTGATCCCAAGGCACCGTGTAAATGCCATATAAATTCATGAAAGGAATGGGCTTGTCCATATAAAGGCTAGTCGCCATAACTAATGAAATGACTGCATAAATACTTCGTTCAATCCATGTGAATTGGATACGTCCATGCAGCAAAACCAAACGAAATAATAGAGCGGCAATCGCAAGGAAAATGGCAACAGTACCAAGTATTGTAAGGTTTAAATACCCATGAAGAAATGCTTTGTACTCGATAATTTGATTATTAAAAGCGAGGTCCCATGGATAATATGGCGCTCCAATGGCTTTTAATTTACTGCCGCTAATTGCGCCCAGAGGAAGCAGAATGGCACAAAGAAGCCAAAAGGATAAGCGGCTTCGACCGGTTACTGCGATAAGGAACAAATACATAGTACCTACAACAAAGTAGGCAAGAACCATAGAAAGTGGGTGAATCATGACCCATTTATGAAGTTCTTCATAGGAGCCTCTTTCTAAGTATTCAACCATGCCCATCAGTAGAAATGGTAATACAATGATCATGATGCGAGAGGGTACATGCTTAAGTGTTTGAAGTAAAGTAGTCATTCGTTGGACTCCTATTCTATAAGTGCCATTCCATTCATCTATTATCTTATATCTTGAAAAAAGAAGAAAGATATCCCTTGACAGTCTTAACTATAACATTTATTATTACAGTTAATTGTAATGGAAATTTTTACAGTTCCAGTCTGTAGCAGAACTTCTTATGATAAGATGGCTGGAGACATAGAAAGATCGAGGTGGAGACCATGCAACATGTTGCTACTGCAACAGACATGACACAAGAGAAGGTTATAGATGCCAAGAAGGCTGTGCCATGGATTATTTTTCTTATTTTTTTCGCCGTGCTGAACGAAACGGTTTTCAACGTTTCTACACCCGAAATCGCCAAGCAATACGCGATTACACCGACTGGCGTGAGTTGGGTACTTACAACGTTTATTATTTTTTTCGGGATTGGGTCTGTCATTTATGGCCGCTTATCCGATATTTACAGCTTAAAAAACCTGATTGTTGCAGGAATCGTCATCTATAGTGCTGGTTCCGCACTAGGCTTTCTTCTTCAGGCTTGGTATCCGGCGGTTATTTTTGCCCGCGCAGTTCAAGGGGCTGGCGCATCAGCCATTCCAGCCTTAGTCATGGTCGTCGTTGCACGTTACTTTTCTCCTTCGGATCGAGGTAAAGTATTCGGGCTGTTAACATCCACCGTCTCATTTGCCATTGCGGTAGGTCCCGTTGTGGGCGGATTTATCTCGGCAACCTTTCATTGGACTTATTTGTTTATCATTCCGTTATTCACACTCATATCCATTCCTTTTTTCAGACAGATTTTACCGGAAGAGAAACGCAAAGAAGGCAGTGTTGACATTCTGGGCGCGGTACTCGTTGCTTTTTCCGTTGCCGGTATCACCGTATATTTATCCTTCCCTCATTGGTACTATTTGGTCGCGAGTGTGGTCTTATTCATTTGGTTTGTTGCTCATATTCGCCGAGCCAAAGAACCATTTATAGAACCTGCCTTGTTTCGTAATCGGCTGCTGCGTGGCGGTTTGATCGTTGGTTTTCTCATTTTCTGCACGGTGATGGGTATCATGTTCGTTATTCCTCTGATGCTGGCGACAGTAAATGACTTAAGTACGAGCACGATTGGTCTCATTCTGTTCCCAGGTGCCATTAGTGCCGTAGTATTTGGTACGATAGGCGGTAATTTAGCTGACAAAAAAGGAAATAACTTCGTAGTGTACATTGGAATGGGGCTTCTATTTGTAAGCCTCGCGGCTATTGCCCTAACAGTAGGTCAATCCCCTTGGCTTATTTCAGCGGCATTGCTTCCCACTTATGTTGGATTTTCCTTTATTCAGACTGCTTTAGCTAACCGTGTTTCATTAACATTGGAATTACATGAGACGGGTGTGGGGATGGGACTGTTCAACCTCATTAGCTTTATCTCTGGTGCGGTAGGAACAGCACTTGTTGCCAAACTTTTAGATGGCGGCATCATGGAGTTCTATACGAATCCGGTATTGAAAACCCTTAAAGCTGTGCCGTATAGCAATCTTCTCCTTATCTTTGCCGCTATAGTGGTTATCAGTGGAGTAGTTTATAAGCAAATTTTCGGTAAAAAGGTCTAAACAGTTTAATCGTGCATAAAACAAAACCCGACTACTCTTCATCCGAAGAGAAAGTCGGGTTTTGTCATTTTTAAGCTTCTTCGCTCGGTTGTTCCTCACTAATTTGCTGAAGGGCTTGGAGGAAAGTATCTGAAGACTGAGCGACGGTTAGTGCATATTTACGATTGATTACGAAAAAGGGGACTCCGGTAACACCGGCTTGTCTGGCGAATTCAAGATCATCTTCGACCTGCTCTAACCCTTCTTTTGTGCTCAAAAGAGTGGATGTTTGCTCCCGATTCATGCCTAGCTGTTCAGCAATATCCAGCAAAACATCTAAATGCCCAATATCTTTTCCCTCTTCGAAATAAGCTTTAAACAAGTCGTCAACAAGATCCTTTTTGTACTCATCCGGTGCGATAGCTATGAGTTGATGAGCATTTAATGTATTCGGCATCTTCTCAATTTTGGAGAAATCGAAAAGTAAGCCTGACGCTTGACCTTTAATGGGTGTTGAGGGGTCGAGTTGGTAAGCGCGATAGTGAATTTCAACAGGTTCGGATGTGAAATTGGCTAACGCATCAGTTAAATTCTTTTTACCGATACGGCACCAAGGGCAGACGATATCTTGAAATATTTCTATAAGGTGTGAGTCCAACAAGTTTACGAAAGCTCGCCACAGAGTGGCCTGCATCTCGGAAGCCAACTTGCTCAACCACTCCTTAAATGTTCTTATGCAGTTGATTCAGCAGCATCTACTTCGATTTGCTTTGCCGCAACATAATTAAAAAAGGAGTAAGGCAAGAGTCCTAAGGCATCCTGGAACAACGTATTCATATATCTAGGCATCACCTCTAGAATCCCTGCCATATCTTCTAGTAACGCCCATATTTTTTCCCTTCCAAAGCGAATTCGCCGTCACCAGCAAAAGTTTGCAGCCCATGATAATATGGAAATCCCTGAGGTCTATCTAACTTTTCCTGATCCTCATGGTGACCAATACTTTTAATTTGAAACTGTTGCGCTGTTGAAGGCATTACGATCCTGTTCCTTTTTGTAATATAAGGGTGCAAGAATATTATATTTTAAGCTGAACAATAATCCAATAATGTAATTTTTCTTATATTAATCATAAATTCAAAGGGACAAAGAGGTCATAAATGAAGATCTGCGAATTGGTAATTTATGCAAAGACAAAGAAATCATTGCGCCAATAGCCCCTGCTCCTGGTGTAGAAATTTCACAAAGAACCAAAAATAAGGAATCGTATCTATTTATTCTGATTCATAATGCTCAGAAGGCTAATGTAGAACTTTGAGGCTTTCGAGCTATAGATTTGTTAACAGGGCAGCTTGTAGCCAATTCCGTCACACTTCCAGCGAAAGGTGTTCTCTTTCTAGTGGAAAATATAACATAATCATAAAAATAACCTCGGTCGTATTTCAAAAGAATAGAGGTTTTTTGTATTTTAGGTAAAAATTTCACCTATAGCGATTTGCCTAAGCGCAACAGGCTTATTGCATGAAAAAAAGATGCCGACAACTTCCGCAGAGTGGATGTAGTCGAATTCGCCGTCAAATAAAACGATGGCAAAGATAACCGCGGCACGCTTCAAGCCGAAGTAATACTGATCTGCTTCCCAGAGGGCTCTCAATACGACACATTCGCTGTATCCCTTTAAGAACTCGACTACGCGCAAACCTCCATCATGCAGTAACGCAACTGCACCATTATCAACGTAACCAACAAAACCAACAAAACCAATAAAACCATCAAACCATCAAACCATCAAACCATCAAACCATAATCATGACCACAAACCTGAAACCATCCAAGTCCAATTCTCTTAAACCTCAGTACAATCATAAATTACATTTGTTTTCCCGATCCCATACCCTCAAGTGCAAATTCTGTTATATCTACAAAGATTAAAACAATCAATTACACTAAGCAAAGCTAAATTATATTCTCAAACGATATCATCCAAATTACTCGAACCTCCAGAACATGGAGAACCATAACTAACTCGGCTACTAGAATTACCAGGATTACCAGAATTACCAGAGCTTCCCGAACTGCCCGAACTGCTTGAACTACCCGAACTATCAGAGCTACGAGAGCTACGAGAGCTACAAGAGCTACGTAAACTACGAGAACTGCCCGAACTGCCAGAACTGCCGAACTACGTAAACTACGAGAACTGTCAGAACTGCCAGAACTGCCAGAACTCCCAGAGCTGCCAGAACTGCCCAAATTCCCCAACTTATTCATAGATCTTCTGCAAACCAAAATTCATTTTCATTACCGATGATTTTAATGACGCTTTTTGTATATGTCGCAGAATCTCGTTTAACCAAGATCCTGTCTTCCCCATAAAACTATGCACGAAAAATATAATTTGCAGATAAAACAGAATCTAATAAATTACTTAGATTCTATGAGAAAATTGATTTAAAAGCACTTCACATGGAACACATGTTTGATATAATATCAATAAGAACAAACGTTTGTTTTTTTGGGGGTGAGGACATGGATCTACAAATTATGGATGTTCAGTCGTATAGATTTCAGACAGAAGAGGATTGCGAGAAATTCTTGATGGAATTGCGCTGGTCAAATGGGTTTTGTTGTCCTCGTTGTGATTATCACGAAGCTTTCACTATCCGAACTCGTAGATTATTAGAATGCAAGGATTGCAGAATGCAGGTCTCTATAACTGCTGGGACGATTATGCACAAATCCAAGCTCTCTCTACTTCATTGGTTCCGAGCTATCCAACTTCTCATTCAAGAAGGGAAAGATTATACAGCTAGTTCTCTATCTCAAATCCTTCAAATTAATTATAGAAGCGCACAATTGTTGCTGAAGAAAATTCATTTTGCACATTTGTTTAAAGAAAATAGACTTAATTTATTTCAAAAAGCAAGAAATTCAGTATCTCCTGATTTTAAAGACCATACTAATCAGGAAACTGTTGAGGGAACACCACAAAGCAATAAAATCAAAACCTTCCCCAAAGAGTGGGATCTATGCTCATACCTAGAGTCTAAGATAAATAGACTGAATTCCAAATTGACGATACGAAGTATTTTACCAAACGATTACCAGAAATATGTTTATAATAAGAATCGATCCCGATTTGTGAACGTTAGTTCGGAATCGTTTGATAATTGGATCAAGACGTTTATTTCGGTCCAATTATATCCTACTTTTCTTAAGTGTTTTCAACTTCCTTTCTAAGAACGACAACATGAATTGACCCAGTCCCTTTTTTCAGGCATTATGGAGGAGTAACATGTTCTGAAAAACTAAGGATTTTGGGAGAGAGGCTATTATGAGAAGGACTTTACAAGTTCCTATTCATTTCTATCGGAAGTTTATATCGCCGTTGAAGCCTCCTACTTGCCGATTCTATCCCACTTGTTCGCAATATGCTTTAGAAGCTATTGAAGTTCACGGTGCGTTGAAGGGTTCATGGCTATCAATGAAACGGATTTGTAAATGCCATCCTTTTCATCCAGGTGGTATTGATTATGTACCAGCACGATCGGAGAATTTAACGCATAACGATCAGTCTGCTTGACATGTAGCTCTTCTTTTCGATATATTTGCCTTGAGATGTTATATATGGTTTCGATGAACGGATAAGTACAAACGGAGTCCTATAAACAGAGAGCCGGGTCAGGTGAAAGCCGGTATAGGAGTAAGTTTGGAAGATGGTCCCGGAGAATAGGCCTTCGAGCTGCCCAGATTGCGTTTGTGAAGCAAACATGCAAGCGTGGGAGTAAGCTGGCTTCGTGTCCCAGCGTTAATGGGCAAGTCGTTATAGACTTACTGAGCCCCGAGCTTGTGAAAGGCGGGGGAACCTGGGTGGTACCGCGTGAGTTCAGCTCTCGTCCCAAGATGGATGAGGGCTTTTTGTGTTTTTTACTATTTGCTAGGAGGAACGAATGATGTCTACACCATCGAAAACATTTTACATTACAACGCCGATTTATTATCCAAGTGACAAGCTGCATATTGGTCACGCCTACTCGACGGTAGCCGGTGATGCAATGGCCCGCTACAAAAGGCTGCGCGGCTTTGATGTAAGGTATTTAACAGGTACCGATGAACATGGGCAAAAGATTGAACGTAAGGCACAGGAGAAAGGAACGACACCACAGCAATTCGTAGATGAGATTGTTTCAGGGATTAAAGAACTATGGGGCAAGTTGGATATTTCCTACGATGATTTCATTCGAACAACTGAGGTTCGTCATAAGGATGCCGTTGGAAAGATTTTTCAAAGATTACTTGATCAAGGGGATATTTATCTAGGCGAGTATGAGGGTTGGTATTGTATTCCGGATGAATCCTTTTTCCCGGAGAACAAGTTGGTAGATGGGAATTGTCCGGATTGCGGGCGACCTGTGGAGAAAATGAAGGAGCAAACGTATTTCTTCCGGATGAGCAAGTATGCAGACCGCTTAGTGCAGTACTATGAGGAAAATCCAGATTTTATCCACCCTGAGTCGCGTAAAAATGAAATGCTGAACAACTTCATTAAACCAGGTCTTGAAGATTTGGCTGTATCTAGAACGACGTTTGACTGGGGAATCAAGGTTCCAGGGGATCCAAAACATGTGATTTACGTCTGGATCGATGCCCTATCTAACTACATTACCGCGCTTGGCTATGGTTCGGACGATGAAAGCAAATTTAAGAAGTATTGGCCTGCTGATGTGCATCTAATGAGTAAGGAAATTGTTCGTTTCCATACGATATATTGGCCAATTATGTTGATGGCTCTAGATTTGCCGCTCCCGAAAAAAGTATTTGCACATGGTTGGTTGCTCATGAAAGACGGTAAGATGTCGAAGTCCAAAGGGAATGTTGTTGATCCTGTTACGCTGATCGATCGTTATGGATTAGATGCGCTGCGATATTATCTGATGCGTGAGGTGCCTTTTGGGGCTGACGGTACGTTCACGCCGGAAAGTTTTGTTGAGCGAGTAAATCATGACCTCGCTAATGATTTGGGGAATCTATTGAACCGTACTATTGTGATGATCGATAAGTACTTTGCAGGGAAGATTCCCGCTTATATAGAGGGAGCTACTGAATTTGACGAAAGTCTCCTGGAGACTGTCCGATCTACGGTAGCGAAGTACGAAGAGGCGATGGAAAAGATGGAATTCTCCATCGCACTTTCAGCCGTATGGCAGCTCATTAGCCGTACGAATAAATATATTGATGAGACACAGCCGTGGTCGATGGTGAAGGATGAGGCCAAGCGCGAAACACTTGGCTCCGTGATGTATGTGCTGGCTGAGTCCCAGCGCATTTCATCCGTGCTGCTGCGTCCGTTTTTGACAAAGACGCCGCAACTGATCTGGCAGCAGCTCGGCTTAGCTGCCGAAGACCTCCAACGCTTGACCGCGTGGGAAAGCGTGCAATCCTTCGGGCATCTCCCTATTGGCATTAAAGTGCAAAAGGGAGAGCCTATGTTTCCAAGACTGGACGTGGAGGCAGAAGTCGCCTACATCGTCCAGGCCATGGGAGGCGGCGCTGCATCTAGCGCCGACGAAGGAAAAACGGCAGCACCTGCAGCTGCTGCCACCACCGCAGCCGCGCCGGAACCGAAGGACGAAATCGCGATTGACGATTTCGCTAAGGTGGAGCTGCGAGTAGCGCAAGTGCTGTCTGCGGAGCCTGTGAAAGGCGCCGATAAGCTTCTAAAGCTGCAGCTCGACCTTGGGTACGAGCAGCGCCAGGTTGTTTCGGGCATCGCGAAGTTTTACTCGCCCGAAGAGCTTGCTGGACGCAAAGTGATTTGCGTCACGAACTTGAAGCCGGTCAAGCTGCGCGGCGAGCTGTCGCAAGGGATGATTCTCGCCGCTTCACACGGCGATCAGTTGACGCTAGCCACTGTACCGGACTTGATGCCGAATGGTTCTATTGTGAAATAGAGGTAAACCAACAAAAAACACCCCATCCCTTATATTTCAGGTATGGGGTGTTTGAGTTGGTATTTGTTTTAATACGAGTGGGGCAACCTAAGGGAAACTAACCACGGAGTGAGACAGATGAGTATACGATTTATTTTAAAATTAGTCAGTATATCAGTTATGGTATTTCTTCTGGCGGCTTGTACGCTATTCGGTGGAGACTCGTCTAAGAAGAAGGATGACGCCAAGAAAGATACAGAATCCAAAGCACAAAGTACGAAGGGAAAAGAAAGTATCATCAATCAAGAGTTGAAAAAGCAATATGAGATGTACAATGAGATTATTCAACATAAGATGGAGCAGGATCAAAAGCTTATTAAGCAGTCGGAAGAACGTTATAAGAAGTTAAAAGAGGAAAGTGAGAAACCATCGGATACCAAAAAAGACGGCGGAACCAGTAAAAAGAATACAAGCACCTCGGATGGGGATGGTTCTGATAGTTCAGGGGATCAAGGAGATAACGCTGATCAATCGAAATCGAAATAAACGGACAGAAAACAATTCATTGTTAAAAGTGGGGCCATGCTGGGAAATTCACAGTTGGCTTTTTTATTTACACTATCAAATGTATTGACTTCGGGTATGGGTACTCGTATAATCAATTCGTTAATAAAAATTATTACGATTTAGAATATGGGCGGAGTGATTTTGATGATACGAAATAAGAGGTTCCTTTACATAGTCGTTTTGGCTATTTTCACCGTTGTTATGGCTGGTTGTGGAAATGCTCCAAGTTCAAATGCGAAGTTGGTTCAAGGCAAAGTCAATGTGGTTACCAGTTTTTATCCTCTTTATGAATTTACCCGCAACATTGGCGGGGAGTATGTGAATACCATTAATTTAGTCCCAGCAGGAGTGGAACCGCATGATTGGTCGCCAAAGAGCAGGGACATCAAAAATATGACACAAGCTCAAGTATTTGTGTATCAAGGAGCTGGGTTTGAGGGTTGGGTGAAAGACTTCCTTGGAAGTCTGCCAATAGATTCAACATTAAAGGTAGTAGAGGCCAGCAAAGGGGCAGACTTAATAAAAACGACGGAAAATAAGGAAGAATTTGATCCTCACGCGTGGTTAAGCCCGTTAAACGCTGTGAAAATGGCTAATAATATTAAAATAGCGCTAATTAGTGCAGATCCTGCCCACAAGGATGTTTTTGAACAAAATTATACGAATTATGCAGCGAAATTGGTTGATTTAGATGCTCGTTACAAAAAAGAACTCGCTCAAACTTCGAAGAAAGAAATTGCTGTTTCCCATCAGGCTTTTTCCTATTTATGTAGAGATTATGGCTTAACACAATTGTCGATTATGGGATTATCACCGGATGCTGAGCCCACAGCTCAGGATCTGAAGAAAATGAATGAATACATCAAAGATCATGGTTTGAAATATATTTTCTTTGAAGAGCTTGTATCGGATAAGTTGGCAAAAACATTGGCCAAAGATGCTAAAGTGGATACAATGGTGCTTAACCCAATTGAGGGATTGACGGATGAGCAAGTGAAGGCTGGTGAAAATTATATTTCGATTATGGACAAAAATTTGAAAAACTTAGTTATTGCCTTACAATAAGGAAGAATAGTTCCATTCCTATGGAGTCAGGAGTTAGAAAATGGAGAATAGCAATAAAGAGTTTTGCCATCAGAGTGTCGTATCTATTGATAATATTTCTTTCTCCTATGAAAATAAGAAAGTCATTGAGAAGCTTCGTTTTGATGTGCTTGAACGGGATTTTGTTGGTGTCATTGGTTCAAACGGGGCTGGGAAAACAACGCTGCTCAAAATGCTTGTCGGTCTGTTGAAGCCGACCGATGGCGAAATCAGGTTATTTGACCGACCGCTGAGCCAATTCAAAGATTGGGAACGTATCGGCTATGTTCCCCAAAAGAATGCGTTCAACCCCTTATTCCCTGCGACTGTACGTGAAATTGTGCTATCGGGGTTGTATAGCAAGAAACAGGTCTATCGTCGGTTATCGAAGGCCGACCGTCAAAAGGCCGAAGACGCGATGCTCGCTATGCGCATCGAGGACTTGGCTGACCGACGCATCGGTCAACTGTCGGGGGGACAGCAGCAGCGCGCTTTCCTCGCGCGCGCGATTGTGAACAACCCGGAGCTGCTCATTCTGGATGAGCCGACGGTTGGCATCGATGCTGAAACTCAGGTCGGATTTTTTCGGATGATCCGTCATATGCACCAGCATCATCATATGACCTTCATCATGGTATCCCATGATATGGACATGATGCAGTCTTACCTAGGTACAGAGCCGCAGCGGGTAAGTGGCGGCATTAAGTTTTATGTGAAACATACCCATGATCCCGAGGATTGCCGTGAGACGAATTTGACACACTCGCTCGGCCAGATTCGTGAGATGATCGGAGTTCAGTAAGGAGCGGGCGTTTTGGACATATTCACGGAATACTTTTTTCAACGTGCATTATTGGGTGGCATACTGATTGGGCTTACGGCGCCTTTAATGGGCGTTTTTCTTGTCCTTCGGAGGTTGTCGATGATTGGGGACACACTTGCGCATGTTTCAATTGCAGGTGTAGCGCTTGGATTTCTCATTAACGTGTATCCATTGGGCGTCGGACTCGTCTTTGCTTTGCTGGCATCTTTCGCAATTGAGCGGCTGCGTAAAGCCTACAAAACCTACGCGGAGCTCTCTATTGCTATTATTATGTCAGGGGGCGTTGCGCTTGCAACTCTTCTTTTTACACTTGGCAAAGGCTTTAACATGAACGTTATGAGTTATTTGTTCGGTAGTATTTACACGCTGGATTCAACAGATTTGTGGGTTGTTTTGGGTGTTTGTGTACTTGTAATCGGCGTAATAGCATCACATTTTAAAGAGTTTTTTCTCATGTTTTTCGATGAGGATGCAGCGAGTGTTAGTGGACTTCCCCTCAAATATTATAATATGATGATTACGATGCTTACTGCGCTTGTTATTTCAGTAGCTATCAAAATTGTAGGAGCACTGCTTGTTTCATCTCTATTAACCATACCTGTCGCATGTAGTTTGTTAATCGCGCGCAGCTTTAAGCACTCGGTCTTTTTAGCGATCCTATTTTCAGAAATTGCTGTTATTATTGGACTTGTCGTAGCGGGAGTTTGGGATCTTGCACCGGGTGGAACTGTTGTTTTAACACTCATAGCGATGCTGATCGGGATTATTCTAAAAAGAGGATTGAGGTTTTAACGTGGACTCTGTTAATTTATGGATCGCCTTATGGGCGGGAATTGCTTCTTTCATATCACCATGCTGTTTGCCATTATATCCTTCTTACCTATCCTACATAACGGGAATTTCAGTTAGTGAATTGAAATCAGGGGAACCTTCTTCTCAGGTTAGACGCCAGACGATGCTTCATACATTAAGTTTTATCGTTGGGTTTTCGATCATCTTTTATGCATTAGGGTTGACGGCGGGCTTCCTCGGCAATTTTTTCATCGATTATCGTGATTTGCTTCGGCAGATAGCTGCTTTATTAATTTTTATTATGGGTTTGTTTCTACTTGGTATATTTCAGCCGCAGTGGTTAATGAAGGAAAGAAAATTGCAGATCAAATTTCGTCCCGCGGGTTATATTGGCTCTGTTCTAGTGGGTATGGGGTTTGCTGCAGGTTGGTCCCCTTGTGTAGGGCCGATTCTGTCGGCTATCCTAGCATTGGCTACGACGGAGCCAGGTACTTGGTTCCAATTAACGACCGCTTATTCACTAGGCTTCGCGATTCCATTCTTCGTTCTTTCCTTTTTTATCGGTACAACCAAATGGATTTTACGCTATTCCAACCTCATTATGAAAATAGGAGGGGGTCTGATGGTCGTGATTGCTGTTTTGCTCTATACAGGTAAAATGACGCAAATCACGCTTTGGCTAAACACCATAACCCCTGATTGGTTGAAGTTTTAAGATCAATAGTTTTAAAAGTAAGTTTACGTAAATGCTCGATATCGTTTTTCGATGATATTTGGCTGTTCTCGTGAATCGATGCTAAATCATTTCAAATGTTAAATTTGCGTAATGAAACCAAGTGGATAGCCGAATTTGTCTACTTTACCTGCTGCCACGAATCGAGTGATCTCGGGTTTTCGCTCCTCAATGTACAGTTTGGCGGCTTCGTCTCAAAGCCTTGCTGTTTGGCCCATTCATAAGTATGTTGTCCCTTAGGCTAGTTCATCGCATCAGGTTCGAAATAAACAAGTTCTGGTACGAAAACAGTCGTACTTGGCACGGGTCTGGGGAGTAATTTCGTAGACATGTGAGACTCGTTTAAGCATCTCGCGATCGTATTCGTTCCTGTTCATTAGTGGGCCGGGGACCTGACTTGATGAACCATGGGATATTTGACCGCATCTGGGTTGATGCATTATGATAGGTAAGCAATGGACAGGAAATAAAGGATAAGCAGGGGGAAATAAAGCAATGGCTACACCAAGCATGGAAGATTATCTGGAGAGAATATATAAGCTTATTGACGAGAAAGGTTACGCTCGTGTCTCCGACATTGCTGAAGGGCTTGAGGTGCACCCCTCTTCCGTGACTAAAATGATACAAAAGCTGGACAAAGATAATTATTTGATCTACGAGAAATACCGCGGACTCATGTTAACACCAAAAGGGAAGAAAATGGGCAAGCGTTTAGTAGACCGTCATCAACTTCTGGAAAATTTTTTAACGACAATTGGTGTCCAAGAGGACAATATATATAAGGATGTTGAAGGGATTGAGCATCATCTAAGCTGGGATTCCATTACTTGTATTGAAACGTTGTTGGAATATTTCCGAAGGGAACCGAGCCGAATGGATGAACTCATGAATGTTCGTAAAGATTTAGAAGCTGATAACTAGGCAGAGGCCGCAATTCGCGGTGCTCTGTCTTTTTTATGGGTATATAACCAAACTGCTTCTGCATACATAACAAAGTAAGCCCTAAGTTCCATTCTGGGAGGTGTGTCGAATTGCAAATAAACGGTGTTTTCGAGGGTGGGGGCGTAAAGGGGATTGCACTGGCGGGTGGAGTAAGTGCGGCCATGAAACAGGGGCATGTCTTCCATCAAGTCGCAGGTACAAGCTCAGGATCCATCGTAGCGGCTCTTTTGGCCGCAGGCTATACAGGAGAAGAGATGAAAGAATTAATCCTGAGAGCACCTTTCAGGTCGTTTTTGCAGCGCTCACCTATTTTTAATACCAAAATCATTGGTCCAGCAGCGCGGCTGCTTATCAAAAAGGGCTTGTACTCCGGAGAAGCGCTTGAGTTTTGGGTAAATCAACAGTTAACTGCGAAGGGTATTCGTACATTCGGTGACTTGAAACCCAAACAGCTGCGCATCATTGCATCAGATATTACACAGGGTAAGCTTCTTATATTACCTGATGATATTGAGCAATATGGGATTGATCCGCGCAAATTCTCTATCGCCAAAGCTGTGCGGATGAGCACAAGCATTCCATATTTCTTTGATCCCGTCATGATTCGGCGCAAAATAAAAAGCTCTGCAAAGGCAACGCCTTTCACAGAGCAATTTTATTATATTGTAGACGGAGGGTTGTTAAGCAACTATCCCCTATGGGTGTTCGATCGTGAAACAGATCGCGATGATATCATACCTGTTATTGGTTTCCAATTAGTTGGTAAAAGTGAAACCCCCACACATAAAATTAAAGGACCGATTACCATGTTGGAAGCACTATTTGGAACGATGCTCAGCGCTCATGATGAGCGTTACATTGAACAAAAGAACCGGTTCCGAACAGTCAAAATCCCTACATTAGGTGTGGGAAATACGCAATTTAACTTATCAAAGGAATTGAGTATCTCGCTTTACGAATCAGGGTTCAAGGCTTCCAATGACTATTTCAACAACTGGTCCGCTGAAGCCTATGAACAGAACTATGAAAAGTACGTACTGCGAATTAATTAAAACTAAGCGGTTTAATGATATTTCGGGAAATCATCTGATTCGGACTCTTTCGTCCCGTTGATGACACGAAATTTTGCGTTTTTCCTTTTTCCTTTGGCAGGACCCCGACCAATCGAAGTCTTTTTCCAACGAGAAGGCGGGAATTTATAAAGAAGAAAGATAATCCCTAACACGAGAATAGGAATGAATAAAGTTCGCAAACTTACTAGCAAACCAATCGCAATCAAAATCGAAATGGCGACCTCGATCGGGGAAAATTTTCTTCTCATGCCCGTCCCTCCAAAATTCGTTGTTCCGCTTCACGCATGCGGTTGAATGAGGCGATGGACACCTCAACCTGACTGTCCTCAGGTTCTTTGGTTGTAAGCAGTTGAAGCCAAAGTCCAGGATAACCTAAGTAACGAAGGACAGGAACCTCTCGAAGCGAATTGGTGAATCGTAATACCTCATAGGAAACACCAATAACAACAGG
This sequence comes from Paenibacillus sp. yr247, assembly GCF_900103825.1. Classification (GTDB taxonomy): domain Bacteria; phylum Bacillota; class Bacilli; order Paenibacillales; family NBRC-103111; genus Paenibacillus_E. The sequence goes on along the minus strand of NZ_FNIF01000008.1, from coordinate 59,518 downwards.
AAGTAACAATAAACGCTGCAGGATACGCTCGACATATCCATCGTAGTGTAGGAAAGAGTAAATAACTACACCAATCAAAACTGTGAATACGATGAAGCTGCTGCCGCAACGGTAATGAAGCGTGTTGAATTTCTGTACATTGCTAACCGTAAGCTCTACACCTGCTTCATAAGCGCTAATGACTTTATGTTCAGCTCCGTGATATTGAAAAAGTCTGCGAATCATAGGTGTTAGGGATATGAAATAAATATATCCAACAAGCAAGATGATCTTGATAACACCTTCTATAAGATTATGAAGAAATTGATTGCTAAATACATTTTGAAACAAAAACTGTTCAATGACAGCTGGGACCAAAGTGAACACGAATTTCCCGAAAAGGAACGAAATTACACCCACAACAGCCACACCAAGGATCATCGAGATATTAGAAAAGAAGCCTGATTTCTCTTCTTTCTTGGTACTGTTGTTGTCCTCACCTTCTTGTTCAGCGAAGGATTCAGCCGAAAAGTTCAGATGCTGCGCGCCTTTAGCGCTTGATTCTATGATCCCCACAATACCGCGAACGAACGGAATTTTCTTGAGCGTTTGGACCCAAGGAATCACTTTCTTCGGTACTTCTAAGTAATCAAGGGAACCATCTTTTTTGCGCACGGCGGTTACATGCACATTTTTTCCTGCGAACATGACGCCTTCAATGACGGCTTGTCCTCCGTATATACTGTTTTGTTCTGCCATGAGATCCACCTTCTTATCTTTCTCAAATTCGGTTTTTGTACTTTCTTATTGTAACGGATTCACAGGCTGAATGCTACCGATAACGGTAGAACATACTATTCTTACCTGAGAAAACATTTGAAGCATTTGTAGAGAAAGGATGAGAACGGATGATAAAGGAGAAGAACGAAGGGAAACTCAAAACAAATCGGTGGCTTTTTGTCCTTTACATCGGTTTTTTCGCTGGATTTATATGGGGAGCATTTAAAATTGTTGAGCAGTATTTGAAATTCACCAAAATTGTGATTGGTTTTCTTGTGGAGCCTTTTTTCAAACATGATTTTCTTCTGACTTGGCAAGGAACGCTTATTGGTTGGGGCTTCTTTACCTTATTTTCAATAGTTGCAGCTTTCATTTATATGGTTTTCATGTGGAAACTACAGGGTCCTTGGTGGGGGCTGGGATACGGAGCATTTTGGTGGGCTGCGATATATTTATTCATTGGTCCTTTAGCGGGGATGACTTACTGGATAAATAATCTAGATGTAGATACCATTATAAGCGACTTTTGTTTGTTCCTGTTATGGGGGATGTTTATTGGATATTCTATTTCGATTGAGTACACGAATATAAGAACGAGACAACCTATACACAAGACATGAAAGTTATGGTAAAATATCAAAGGTTAAATAGGTTGTTATAGTCTGCTTCACTGGGGAGTGATTTCCTGTTGAAAAAGGTTCTAGTTATAAACGGCCCCAACTTAAATATGCTGGGCGTACGTGAACCTGGCGTGTACGGAACGGCTTCACTTTCAGTCATTATTCAAGGTTTAATTGAATTAGCTGAGGTTCTGTCAATTGAGATCGAGAGCTTTCAATCGAATCATGAAGGTCAAATTATTGATAAAATTCATGAAGCTTTCGGCACGAAGGATGGCATTCTCATTAATCCTGGCGCGTTTACGCATTACAGCTATGCGATTCGCGATGCGCTGTCTACGGTTCAATTACCTACCGTTGAAGTTCATCTTTCGAATATTCATAAACGTGAAGAATTTCGCCATCACTCGGTTACCGCACCGGTCGTTATCGGTCAAATTTGCGGATTCGGCGCACAAAGCTATGAACTTGGTTTAAGAGCTTTACTATCCCATATGTAAGAAAGATTGGTGATTTGGATGCAGGAGAAACGTATTGAACGTCTTCGCAAGGTTATGCAGGAGCAAAATTTACCAGCACTACTCATAACGAACGCATATAACCGTACATATGTATCTGGTTTCACTGGTTCTTCCGGCTATGTACTTATAACGTTAGACCGTGCCTTATTATTAACTGATTTCCGTTATATGACACAAGCGCCTCAGCAAGCTAAGCTTTTTGAAGTTGTTGAGCACAAGGCTAAAGCAATTGAAACCGTGAAGGAACTCTTGCAGCAGCAAGGGATTACGAAGCTTGGTTTCGAGCAAGTTGATGTTACCTATGGCGACTTCCTGAACTTCAAAGAAGGATTGCCTGGTATCGAACTCGTACCAACGGCTCGCGTTGTTGAGTTGATTCGAATGATCAAAGATGAGGCTGAATTACAGATTATGCAGGAAGCAGCAGATCTGGCTGACCAAACGTTCTCACACATCCTGTCTTACATCAAGCCAGGCATAAAAGAGAAGGACATTGCGCTTGAGATTGAGATGTTTATCCGCAAAAATGGCGGGACTTCTACATCGTTTGAATCGATCGTTGCTTCTGGAGAACGATCTGCGCTTCCTCATGGCAAAGCAAGCGATCGCGTGCTACAATTAAACGAATTTGTCAAATTGGATTTTGGAGCGTATTATAAAGGGTATTGCTCTGATATTACTAGGACAGTTATGCTAGGTATGCCTACAGACAAGCATAAAGAAATTTATGACATTGTGCTGGAAGCTCAATTGAATTGTTTAGCAAACCTCAAACCTGGTATTACGGGCAGAGAAGGCGATGCTTTTGCAAGAGACGTAATTGTGAAGCATGGCTATGGCGATTACTTCGGTCACGGGACCGGACATGGTTTAGGCATGGAGGTCCATGAATCTCCGCGCTTGTCGAAAACCGAAGAAATGATTTTAAAACCAGGTATGGTGGTTACAGTTGAACCCGGCATTTATCTCCCTGACTTTGGTGGAGTTCGAATTGAGGACGATGTAGTAATTACTGACACCGGAATTAAAATACTTACACATTCTACCAAAGATTTTCTTATTATTGACTAGCGGAGGGATTTACAAGTGATATCAGTTAACGATTTTAAAACAGGTCTTACGATTACAGTTGAGCACGACATTTTTACCGTTTTGGATTTCCAACATGTTAAACCAGGTAAAGGTGCTGCATTCGTACGCTCCAAGCTTAAAAACCTGCGTAACGGGAATACGGTTGAACGTACATTCCGTGCTGGTGAGAACGTTGGCCGCGCACACATCGATAACCGCGAAATGCAATACCTGTATGCTAGCGGTGACGAATATACGTTCATGGATACAGAAACGTTTGATCAGTTCGCTCTTTCACACGAGCAGCTGAAATGGGAATTGAACTTCCTGAAAGAAAACATGAACATCAAGATTTTGAGTTACCAAGGCGAAATTCTGGGGATCAACCTGCCGAAAAGCGTGGATTTGAAGGTTGTTGAAACAGAGCCGGGAATCAAAGGCAACACAGCACAAGGCGCTCTCAAAAGTGCTAAAGTAGAAACAGGACTTATCGTTCAGGTTCCACTTTTCATCAATGAAGGCGACGTTCTTACGGTTGATACCGAAGATGGCAGATACATTTCCCGTGCCCAGTCTTAAATAGGACAAGTCTCTCTGACTCCAACGAGTCAGGGAGTTTTTTTATATACACCGTGTATTTCTTACCACTGGGTTTCGTTTTATGCTATAATATTGAATTGTTATGCACTAGTATGCGTTAGGAGTGGGTCAGCTTTGTCTCTTATAGTGATGAAATTTGGCGGAAGCTCTGTCGGTGATGCGGAGCGAATGAAGCGTGTTGCAAAAAGAATCGTAGAGCGAAAACAAGCAGGACATAGCTGTGTTGTTGTCGTATCGGCGATGGGAGATACAACGGATGATTTGATCGACCTGTCTAAGCAAATATATGATGGAGCCCCACCGGCTCGTGAAATGGATATGCTGTTAACGACAGGAGAGCAGGTTTCTGTCGCACTCTTATCGATGGCGATACATAATTTAGGAGAGCAGGCGGTTTCTTACACCGGTTGGCAAAGTGGTATTTACACCGAACCTGTGCATGGGAAGGCGAGAATTACGGATATTCAGCCTGAGCGCGTTCTAAATGCTATAGAGCAAGGAAATGTTGTCATTGTTGCCGGGTTCCAAGGGATGTCGGAAGCTGGTGAAATCACCACGCTTGGTCGCGGCGGATCGGATACGACGGCTGTTGCGCTTGCTGCAGCTATTAAAGCAGATCTGTGTGAGATTTATACGGATGTAGACGGTATTTACACGACAGATCCACGCATCGTGAAAGTAGCGAGAAAACTAAATGAGATTTCGTATGATGAGATGCTGGAGCTTGCTAATTTAGGGGCTGCTGTACTTCATCCGAGAGCCGTTGAATATGCCAAGAACTATAACGTTACTTTAGTGGTGCGTTCTAGCTTTACTTACAATGAAGGTACCAACGTGAAGGAGGAAGCAGTGATGGAGCAAGGAATCGTCGTTCGAGGCATCGCTTATGATAAGAATGTGGCAAGAATTAGTATTCTGGGTGTACCTGAGAAACCGGGTCAGCTGGCCAAAGTATTTATTTCGCTTGCCGAAGTGCAAATAGATGTAGACATTATCGTACAAAGCGGTGTTATCAACGGTTCGGCTGATTTCTCTTTCACAACGACTCTTGCAGATCGTGAAAAAGCATTAGACGTGATTGAACAAATTCGTCTTGACATCGGTTACCGTGAAGTGACTTCCGAAGTGGACCTTGTGAAAGTGTCAATTGTCGGTGCTGGCATGGTAAGTACACCAGGTGTTGCTGCAACGATGTTCAAAGTGATTTCAGATTTGGGTATCTCAATCTCATTAGTGAGTACATCTGAAATTAAAATGTCCTGCGTTATTGATAACTCGAACCTAACAGAAGTTATCCGTGCCCTGCACACAGCTTACGGCTTGGACGCTTTGGAGCAAGCATTTGTTGGTGGACCTGAAAATCGCAGATAATCAGAATCTTAACTTATTTTATCCGAAATAAAATATGCCAGCTTTAATAAGAAAGCCGTAATTCCGGCTGCCATTAAGGGGCCAACCGGAATTCCGCGCATAAATATAATGCCAAAAATAGAACCTATCACAAGACCCACAATTAATTGTGGGTCTATTTTTAGCAGTTCCAATCCTTTTCCATTCATATAAGTAGCAATAGCTCCGCCAAGAAGTGCGATAACTCCTGGCCAAGTCGTAAATACCGACAGGATATCCTTTAAGGAAATTCGCTCGCTGGCAAAGGGGACCAGCACCCCAATCGTCAGAAAAAGCAGCCCGAGTTCCAGTCCTCTGCGTTCCATTGTGGGAAAATAACGATCTAACCCAATGAGTTTAATAGCAAGCAAAATACAAGCAGCCGTTGTAATGATTGGAGATCGGCCAATGAGTCCAATAATAATGAGAATAACTAAGAGTAAATCGCCATTCATAATCAAAACCCCTCGCCCTCATAACTTCCATCTTAGTTTATGAGAGGGGCTTGTATTTAGAACGTAGGGCGAGGTAGACAGCGATGCAGCAGAACCATTTGGTCTCCTTCCAGGACAGGAACTTGATCTGTAATATTCGGTTTTGCACACCAAACGATATCAGCTTGGAAACCTAACTTAGTCATTTTTTTTCCATTGCAGCAAGTAAGAAGCGTCTCATACAAGGAATCCTTTGTTTTCAAGTAACATCCTCGCATAGCTAGACCAAAGTCATTGATAACGACATTTTTCTCGCCTATTTCTAAAGCTATTTCCTCAAGGATAAGACCTGCACAGAGGCCATCTTCCAATGAGAAAACATCCTGCGTACCAGCACATACAATCACAGTGTCTCGTTTGAAATCAATCGCTGCCTTTGCACAGGCTCTACTATTTAAAAGAGCGCCTGCTAACACTTGATCGGCTTTCATCGCTTTCTGAATGCCTCTTGTTCCGTTCGTGGTTGTGAGGATAATCCGCTTACCCTGAACAGCTTCTCTTGTGTATTCCAGTGGCGAATTACCGAAATCGAAGCCGGGAATCTTCTTGCAAAACCGCTCCCCTCCAAGCAGATCATCCTCATGATATAGTTCTTTGGCTTTCAGAACAGTTTCCACAGGAACAATGGCTTTGCAACCGTTTATCAGTGCGGTGATGATCGTGCTGGTTGCACGAAGAACATCAACGACAATGACGGTTTTATGAAGAAAATCGTCACTTCTAGCTTCGCCGATGTTGGCGACAACCTCGATATGCATCATTTAATCCTTTCTGGTACCTAAGGACAACGTATCGGAACGGAGCCCTCTCCGCAATGCTTCTAAGGCAATTAACTCATCCGGTGAAATATTGCCCAAGTGGATATCCGGTCCTAGCATGCTAATTAAATGCACCTGTTGACTTTTGAGCGGTGCTTCCCATAAGAGCTGATGCCCAGCTATGGCGGAAAGCACCTTTTGCAGTTCCTCGTCCTTACATTTCCCGTAATTATCAAAAATACCTACGCCCATGCCCGATTCCCGAGCTTCAATGGTAACCAAGTTTGCTCCTAATTGTGTGTCGATCATAACGGTTTCAATTAATTCCTCCAATTCAATCGATGATCCCCAGCCTTTTTTACCATATTCGGTTACGACCTCTAAACCCTCATCCAACCCTCTTCGAATAAGCTCATTTCTAAGCTTGCGTTCCATATCGATGGTCCCGTTGGAAATTTCAACACCATTAAATCCAAACGCAATGATCATATCAAAAAAGGAATCTACCGCATGCTGCGTAATGGCAACCTCAAGAAAGGTGCCTCCTGGGTAAATGCAAATCCCGCTTTCTTTTGCCGAGTTAATTTTACTTTTAAGCACATGCTGCGGATATAGTGGTGAAGTGCCAAAGCCAATTTTGATCATATCCAAATGGCTACTTGACGTGCTGAGTAAATCTTGAAATGCGTTCATGCCTAAACCTTTATCCATCACCATCGTTTTGCCCAGCGTTCTTGGTTTGGCCTGCCTTTGTCCTGTGGGGTCGACAAGAACGGGGTTCCAATTCAAATAAGAGGTCACTTCCATCGGTAATTCTCCTCACTGTCCTTTGTAGGATCAATTATGTGACAGCATATGCATCTTGATAAATGGTGGTGCCCAGCATGCCTAAAATCAGACGAGCTTGCATAAGGTAGGGTAAAAAGCATTGACCCTACCTTATGCGTTCTGTCGAATAAACGGTCGCTCCGCGAATTTATAAAAACCTCCAGGACTCCATTGTAAAGCTGTTCCTTTTATTGGATTAAGTCGGTAGGAACAGCTTTACAAAAGTCGCTCTTCAGGCCTTTTATAAATCCGCTCCGCTAAATATTCGACGACACATAGAGCTCAAACATTTTTACGAGGAGGAGTAGAAAGAAATGAACAAAATTGTCCTAACGATGGCATCGCTGAGGATGATGTCGGGGAGCATTGAGATTATCGCCGCCATTGTAATGCTGAGACTGGCGACGGTGGAGAAAGCGCTGCTAGTGAACTCTGGTTTGGCTCTAGTAGGTCCTCTAGTACTACTAGCAACGACTACGATTGGATTAGTAGGCATTGCAGAGAAACTATCATATGGCAAAATGCTCTGGGTGATTGCGGGAGTAAGCTGTCTCTTTATAGGCATTTTAAAAAAGTAATCGGTCATATTTCTTTCTATTAAGCATAGAAATGAGTATAGAAGACTGGACAACTTGGAGGGATGTCTCCTTATGCTGGATACAATAATGCACTTGCTCCCTCAGACTTTCCGATTTTTGTTAGCCGAACTGCCGCCGGACGTACAAGCTAGCGTCGAGGAAATAAGGGTGAGAGAGTCGCGTCCCTTTGAAATTAGCTGGGGTGATCGATATGCTTTTCTCGATGAACAAGGTCAGATGGTGACTCAAGAGGCGAAGGCATATAAGCCATCCCGGCAGGATTGCCTTACGCTGCTGGAGATGCTTACGAATCATTCCTTGTACACCTTCGAGGAAGAGCTGCGAAGAGGCTATATTACGATTGCCGGCGGCCATCGAGTGGGACTAGCAGGGCGTACGGTATTGGATCAGGGTCATGTCAGACAAATACGTGACGTAAGTTCGTTTAACATTAGGATCGCTCGTGAGATTCAAGGGGTCGGCCAAGAGGTATTACCGTATTTATTCGATCCTCCCCAGAGAAGTATCCATCATACGCTCATCATATCACCGCCGCAGCAAGGGAAAACAACGCTAATCCGCGATCTGGCCAGACTAATCAGCCGAGGGGAATGGGGAGTGAATAACCTTACGACAGCCGGTAAGAAAGTGGGGGTGGTGGATGAACGATCGGAATTGGCCGCATGTGTCAAAGGGGTGCCACGATTCGATTTGGGGCCACGTACTGACGTTATGGATGGTTGTCCGAAGGCGGAAGGTATGATGATGATGATTCGTTCGTTATCACCAGATGTCCTTGTAGTTGATGAGATTGGGCGTCCAGAAGATGCACAAGCGATCCATGAGGCTGTTCACACTGGGATACGCGTCGTGGCAACCGCGCATGGTGCTAACTATGAAGATGTGCGCATGAGGCCTGTTCTGAAGCAGCTTTTGGAAGAGGGTGTGTTTACGAGGTATGTCATCCTGCATCGGACAAAAGGTGCGCCGGCTTCATTTCGCATTTTGGATCGTCAAGGCAAGCAGTTGGAACTGTATCCTGCGCTTAAAGGATGATGAAGGATGCTGAAGTTTGTTGGAGGGGTTCTTATTATTGGTGCCGCTACATTGTTTGGCTTCCTAAAGGCTGCTCACTATGTAAGGCGTCCCAAGCAAATCCGAGGTCTTATCAGTGCTTTAGGACGCATGGAGACTGAAATTACTTACGCCCTTACACCGCTGCCTGAAGCTTTCTCTTCCCTCAGCAAGCAAGTCGCTGAACCACTTGCTTCCTTATTTCGATTAACTTCAGAGCGATTATTGACTAGTGATGGTACATCCACCCGTGAGATTTGGCAAAAGAGTGTAAATGATGTATGGACAAGAACTTCAATGAAGCAAGCGGAGCAAGATGTAGTCCTACAGCTGGGATCCGTTCTTGGATTGACAGATCGAAGTGATCAGATCAAACATTTACGGCTCGCTATTAGCCAACTTCAGACGGAAGAAATCGAGTCAAGGGAAGATCAGCGGCGCTACGAGAAAATGTGGAAAAGCCTTGGAGTCTTAATAGGAGCATTGATCGTGATTTTGATGTATTAAGGGTAGCAGGGGACTTGTAACGCGAAGCAACGTTCCTTGTCAACAGAGTGAGGTGCCTGGAATGAACGTAGATGTGAATGCCATTTTCCAGATCGCCGGCATCGGTATCATCATCGCGATGATCCATTCGGTGCTCAAGCAGATGGGCAAAGAGGATATGGCACACTGGGTCACGGTCATTGGCTTCGTGGTCGTACTCTTTATGGTCGTCAGTATGCTCGATCATTTATTTAAAGAAATCAAAACAATCTTCCTATTCCAATGAGGTGGGCCTTATGGAAATCATCCAGATTGTAGGCCTAGGGCTCATTGTTACGATATTAACCCTCATCATCAAAGAGCAGAAGCCCATGTTTGCTTTCTTGTTGGCAGCATTTACGGGCATCATGATTTTCTTGTTCCTGATCGGTAAAATCTCCACGGTCATCCAGGTACTCGAGGATTTAGCTCAAAAATCCAGTATCAATATGGTTTTTCTCAAAACGATTCTAAAAATTATTGGCGTTGCGTACATTGCTGAGTTCGGTGCACAAATCGTTCGAGATGCCGGACAAGAATCCATTGCATCCAAGATTGAACTCTCTGGAAAAGTGCTCATTATGGTGATGGCTATTCCGATCATTACCGTCATCATCGAGACCGTTGTTAAGCTGCTCCCTGCTTAGATGATTCATATAGGAGTGACAGGTATGAACCTACTTTATTCGCACCAGAAGCTGAACAACCGTTGGATCATTTTGTTCATCATGACGATGGGCCTGTGGTTAGGAATGACGAGCTCCTTGGCCGCTGAGTCGCCTACGGATGCCATTATCAAGGAGCAGGCTAGCCATTTGAACACGGAACCTGTCGAGCAATATTGGGATAAGCTCATGAAGGATTACGGCGGTTTCTTTCCTGAAAGTAAGACGCCAACCTTCATGGAACTGCTTCTTGGGACGAAGGGAATTAGCCTGAAGAACATTTTCAAAGGACTGCTAAGCTATTTGTTCCATGAAATCATTATTAACGGAAAGCTGCTGGCTTCAATTGTTATTCTAACCATTTTCAGTATGATACTCGAGACATTGCAGAGCTCCTTTGAGAGAAATACCGTAAGTAAGCTCGGGTATTCGATCACCTATATGGTTATGATCATCATTGCAATCAACAGCTTCAGCATAGCCATCGGTTATGCCAAGACAGCCATTTCATCCATGATTCAATTCATGATTGCCATTGTTCCATTACTTTTAACACTGCTAGCTTCAATGGGCAATGTTACATCTGTAGCGATTCTGCATCCACTGATTGTGTTCATGATCCATTCGGTTGGCACAGCGATTTATGTGTTTATATTCCCGTTATTGTTCTTTTCGGCTGTTCTTCATATTGTCAGCTCGCTTAGCGAGAAGTACAAGGTCACACAGCTGGCAAACCTGCTGCGTACGATAAGTCTTAGCATGCTCGGAGTATTCGTCACCGTTTTTCTCGGTGTTATTTCGATTCAAGGGACTGCTGGAGCAGTTAGAGACGGCGTAGCGATTCGAACTGCAAAGTACATCACCGGTAATTTCGTTCCTGTTGTGGGGCGGTTATTCTCGGATGCCACCGAGACAGTCATTGGGGCATCGCTGCTTGTGAAAAATGCCATTGGACTCGTAGGGGTTGTCATTCTTATCATGTTGTGTGCTTTCCCGGCTATCAAAATATTAACGTTAGCTTTCATTTATAACTTATCCGCAGCGATCATGCAGCCCTTGGGAGATAGCCCGATTATTGCTTGTTTGCAAACGATTGGTAAGAGCTTGGTTTATGTTTTTGCGGCTCTTGCAGCCGTCAGCTTAATGTTCTTTCTAGCCTTAACGATCATGATAACCATCAGTAATGTTTCGGTGATGATGCGGTGAAAGGAGCGTAGGTATGACTTGGTTAGCTGGATGGCTGAAAACCGTCATCATGGTCATTATGCTTGCCACATTCGTTGATCTTCTGCTTCCCAGCAACACCATGCAGCGATATGTCAAAACGGTCATGAGTTTATTCATTTTGCTTACGCTTTTATCACCCGTTATGCAGTTGTTTCAGAAGGACTGGAATATCGATCAATTGATCGGTCAAGCGGAGAAACAGCAGAGTGAGAAGACAATGCTTGCAAGCGGCCGTGAAGGCAATCAACTCATGAAATCGCTAGAAGTGATCACGAAGGATGCTCAGAAGCTTCAAGCAGAAGGCCAAAAACAATCACAGCAAATGATTCAAACACAGTTGGCTGGTCTGATGAAAGAGGATTTACTGAAGCAAACGGAGTTGGTCATCAAAGACGTTCAGGTACAAGCACAAATTGACAATAACGGGCAACCCATCATTACGAAAGTCAGGGTAACCCTTGATGATATAGAGGCGAAGAATCAGGCACAACCCTCTGGAGTCTCCAAAAGCATTGCTGCCATGGAGCCAGTCAAGCCCATTGATCCGATAAGGATCGAGCCAGCAACAAAGCTGCAAGGAAGTAACGCAATTGACAAAGAAGTAGCTGCTTTGCCTAAGTTATCGGCTCGAATGGAACAAGAGGTTGAACGGCTCAAGCAAGGAATTAAACGTGATTGGTTAGTGGAGCCCGCAAAGATTAATATCCAATTTGAACAACAGAATGGAAGGATTGCGAGGTGAATCGATGGGAACATTGCTGCAATGGATGGAGCAAAAATTCGGCGGAGGTCCGGGAGGACCCAAGCGTAAGAACACTCTCCTATGGGTCGTTATAATTGGACTTTTGGGAGCTGCGCTGATGATTATGAATGCATTTATGACTGTAAAAGAAGTTGATCCCATCAATGCGGGCAGAGCCTCTCCGCCACCTAGCAAAGAAACATTTCTCGGCAGCACAACCAAGGAAAATTCTGCCTTTCACGATTATGAAGTGGCCTATCAAACACAGTTGAAAGATATTTTACAAAAAATTGTCGGCGTAGGCGACGTTGAAGTGCTCGTTACAATTGAATCGACGGAAGAAATGACAGTCGACAAAAATTATAATGACAATCAGCAAATGACGACAGAACGCGACAATGGCGGGGCGACTCGGAATATATCCCAGGTAACGCGGAGTGGTGAAGTGGTTGTCTATCAGGTGTCAGGTGACCAGAAACCGCTTGTGCTCAAATACATTAAACCGAAGATCAGAGGGGTCATCGTTGTCGCTAAAGGCGCCGAGAATCTCACTGTGAAGAAAATGATTACAGAAGCGGTTGAGCGAGGACTTGATGTCCCAACCCATCGCATCTCTATTTTACCCCGCAAAACAGGTCAATGATAAGATGTAATCCAAAATTGAGGAGGAATATTCAATGAACGCGAAAAGACAAACAATTTGGCTCGTATCTATGCTTAGCTTAATGGTGGTACTTTCCGCCTATTATCTGTTCACTGAGGATGTAAACAAGGTAAATAAGCTTGATTTAGCGTCAACAAAAACGATCGATAAAGCACAAGAAGTGAAGATTGATATGAGCCAGGTTGATCCTGCAAATGCTGCGAAAACAGATGTGAAAGCGACGACAAACGCAGATACAAAAGTCGATACAAAAGCTGTAACTCCGCAAAATTCAACAAAAACAGACGTGAAAACAGATATGAAAACAGGCGTGAAAACAGACACGAAAACAGACACGAAAACAGACGCGAAAACATCAACAACGTCTGATGCATCTAAAACAACAAAACCAAGCACGGCCAAAACGGATGATCAGGTTCTAAAACAAGTGGAAGAACAAGCGAGAACGACATCTGCTAGCGACTACTTCACGAATGAGCAAATGAAACAAAGAGATTATTTTAGCAAAACTTCTTCCGATTTAATGGAAATTATTATTGATGCGAAGAAGACACCGGAAGCTGTTGCTAAAGCGACGAACGACTTATCGAAACTGACAGATATTCAAGAAAAAGTAGAAAATTTGCAAGATGTTCTCATGAAAGATTTCCCGCAAGCCATTATTAATCAAGATGGAAACAAGTGGAAAGTAACCGTTCAAAGCGATAAATTGGAGAAAAGTCAAGGCGTAACTATCGTAGATATGGTTGTGAAAGAGCTCGGTGCAGCCCCAGAAAATATCAAGATTCAATACGTACGTCCTTAGTATAAAAAGATATGACCGCCTATTGAGGATGGCGATGGAAAGGGTCCGGACAAACTGGACTCTTTCCATTTCTTGCGTTTATAGGTATAATACATACGTTGCGGCTATGAAACCGCATTTTTTACTGGTTCACCAACTTTGAAGGAGTGACATGAATGTTCAAATTGAGTGAAATCAAAGAGTTGATCAAACTCGTCGATCAATCCTCTTTACAAGAACTTGAAATCGAAAATGAAGGTGCGCGTCTTTCTATTCGCAAGCCGAATAAAACTGAGCCAGTATACGTAACGGCTCCCGTACAACACACTTATGCTCCTATCGGTCAAGCAAGCATTGCTAACACAGCTGCTGCATTCGAAGCCTCTATACCTGCGACTACCGGACATGCTAAGCAAGAGGACTCATCTTTACATAAGATAGTTTCACCGATGGTAGGAACTTTCTATCAGTCTGCTTCCCCTGGCTCTGCTCCTTTCGTAAGTGTTGGCTCCAAAGTAGGCGATAAAACTGTCGTCTGCATTGTAGAAGCAATGAAATTGATGAATGAAATCGAGGCTGAATTTAAAGGTGAAATCATTGAAGTACTCGTAGATAACGGCCAGCTTGTTGAGTACGGACAACCTTTATTTTTGGTAAGACCGGAGTAAGCGCGTTTTAAGCTTATGCTTTTATGACGCCAGTTTTGTTCTAGCAAAACTCCGTCCACGCTTACGATGCAAGTTTTCCTAACGGAAAACTCTTAGGAGGAAAAACAATGAAATTTCAAAAAATCCTAATAGCGAACCGAGGAGAAATAGCTGTTCGTATTATTCGAGCTTGTCGTGAGCTTGGTATTTACACTGTGGCTGTTTATTCGGAAGCAGACCGTGAAGCGCTGCATGTGCGTCTAGCCGACGAAGCCTATTGTATTGGGCCAACTGCATCCAAGGACAGTTATTTGAACTTCACGAACCTGATGAGTGTTGCCACACTGACAGAGTGTGATGCCATTCATCCCGGCTATGGGTTTCTAGCAGAAAATGCGGACTTCGCAGAAATTTGCGAAAGCTGTAATATTACTTTTATCGGTCCATCCCCGGATGCCATTAGCCGCATGGGCGATAAAGCGGTTGCAAAGCAAACGATGAAAGAAGCTAGAGTGCCGATCATTCCAGGTTCAGACGGTTTGGTTGAGAACATTGAAGACGCAATCGTCATTGCTAGAGATATCGGATACCCTATCATCATCAAAGCAACTGCTGGCGGTGGCGGTAAAGGTATTCGTATTGCCGAGAACGAGGAAACACTCGTACAGCAGATTACGGCAGCGCAGCAAGAAGCTCAAAATGCTTTCGGTAACGCTGGTATTTATTTGGAAAAATATTTAACAGGTATGAAGCATGTTGAGATTCAAATTATTGCTGACAAACATGGTAATGTTGTTCACTTGGGTGAACGTGATTGTTCCGTTCAGCGTCGTAGACAGAAGCTCGTTGAGGAAGCACCTTGTCCGATTCTGACTACTGAAACTCGTACAGCGATGGGGCAAGCGGCCGTTCGGGCAGCGAAAGCCGTAAATTATTCCGGCGCAGGAACACTTGAATTTCTACTTGGTCCAGACGGTAATTTCTACTTCATGGAAATGAATACAAGAATTCAAGTTGAGCATCCCGTAACTGAAATGATTACAGGGATCGATATTATCCAAGAGATGATTCGTGTCGCAGAAGGTAATCCGTTATCTTTTGCACAAGAGGACGTTCGTATCAATGGATGGGCTATCGAATGCCGTGTGAATGCAGAGGATCCGAATCGGAACTTCATGCCTTCTGCGGGTCAAGTGAAATTTTACTTGCCGCCAGGTGGTTTTGGCGTTCGAGTCGATAGCGCCGTATATCCAGGTTACACTATTCCGCCTCACTATGATTCCATGATTGCAAAGCTCATTGTTTGGGGAAGTACGCGAGAAGAAGCGATTGCCCGCATGAAAAGAGCGCTCACCGAGTTCGCGGTTGATGGTGTAAGCACAACGATTCCATTCCATTTGAAGCTGCTTGAGCACAAGAAATTTATCAAAGGTGACCATGATATTAAATTCTTGGAAGAGCATGATGTAAACGATTCCGATTCGTAGAGACAAACATTTGTCATATTTTTGGTGAAATGGTATAGTAATAAATTAAGATAGCCTATCCAAAAAAAGGATTAAGCTAGAGTATTTACGATGCAAGTTTGTTTCACAAACTCAGTTTATGCTTACGACGCCAGTTTTGCTGGCGCAAAACTCTAAGGAGGTGCCACAATGAGCACAATCGCTCCGGATTACGTCAAAACAGACATGGGCAGCATCCAAATTGCCCCCGAGGTTATCGAAATCATTGCCGGATTGGCAACGGTGGAAGTGCAAGGAGTAGCGGGGATGAGTGGCGGGTTAGCTGGCGGCATTGCTGAATTGCTTGGACGCAAGAATTTGTCCAAAGGCGTAAAGGTAGAAGTCGGACAACGTGAAGCAGCCATTGACGTCTCCATTATTATTGAATATGGTAATCGAATTCCTGAGGTTGCTAGCGACATTCAACAAAATGTGAAGCAAGCGATTGAATCGATGACGGGACTCCACGTAGTTGAAGTCAATGTTCATATTCATGATGTTCATTTTAAACAGGCAGATAAACCGGTTGAAGAAGAAACAGCAGCTGCCCATCGAGTAAAATAGGCGGAATTGCTGTATCCATATGGATCAATTGAAACCCCCTACAGGTTGCAGGGGGTTTCCTCTAACTATTGGAAGGGGACAAGCTTACGTGGGTAAAATTGTGGATAGGCTCTTGTTGCTTCTCTATAGCCTAATTATTTTCGTTGCTTCTATCGTTATATTGTTCACTGCTTCGAGCTGGATCCCTCTAGAACAAGCAGGTCAAACGCTGAATAATTTTTATTTCGAGAAAAATTATGCGTACCCGGGGATTATTGTTAGCTTGATCATGCTTCTAATTTCTGTTCGGTTTCTTATTTTATCGCTGCGCCGCGGTCGTTCTCAAGCGCCATCTATCGACCAACGGACTGATTTCGGTGATATTCGCATCTCGATAGAAACCGTTGAGAATTTATCTTTGAAAGCTGCTGGACGTACGAAAGGCGCCAAAGATCTCCGTGCGCGTGTAAGGGTGAATCAATCCGGTCTGGAGATTACGATTAGAACGATTGTGGATGGGGAAAGTTCGATTCCTGAACTTACTGAAGACATGCAAAGTACTGTGAAAAGTTACATCGAAGATATTACCGGCATTCCTGTAGCTTCCGTAACCGTATTCGTAGCGAACATCGTGCAATCAGCCCCAACATTTAAAAGCCGAGTCGAATAGAGGTGAACCCACTCATGTGGAATGAGCTATGGGAGTTTCATAGGGGCAAAGTGATCGGAGTGGCAGCAGGGGTTTTCTTCGGCTTCATTTATTTATTTTTTGGTTTTTGGAATATGCTGATCTTTGGATTCATTGTTCTCTTAGGATTTTATGTTGGGAACAAATTAGATCGTAAGGAAAGTTTCGTCATGCTTGAAGACATTTGGCGCTATCTCACGCAAAAATGGAGAATGTTTCGCTAAAATCCCTGGTTCAACCATGGATTTTTTTGTTTGGATTCATTCCAATATGACGTATACTAACAGAAAGAGCTTTAAAGGGTGATTGACATAAATGAATGCTTACGAAGTTAGTTTTGTACGAAAACTTTAGGAGGACCACAATGAAACGCAGAGTTGCACGAGAAATAGCTGTACAAAGCCTATACCAAATCCAGATGAATGAGGCCACGCCTCAGGAGGCTGTCAAAACCGCGATTCATGAAGCAGAGAATGACAATGAAACGCAGTTGGATTTTTACGGAGAAAAAATTGACCCCGCCTACATTTATGAGCTGGTCGAGGGAACATACAGTAACAAAGTTAGAATCGATGAGCTTCTTGAGGAGTATTTAAAAGGTTGGGCAATGGAAAGGCTCTCACGGATTGACCGTGAAGTTTTGCGTTTGGCTGTATATGAAATGCTGTACAGAGATGATGTTCCACCTAAAGTTGTCGTGAATGAGGCCATCGATCTGGCCAAGCACTATGGCACGGAAGAGTCCGGTAAGTTCGTAAACGGTGTTCTTGGTAAAATGATTAAAGAAGTTGACGATTTAAAGAGCAAGGTAACTCCGTCTTAATTAACATTGAATATTCAACCATTCCTATATAGCTATAGTTGAAACACTTAGTTAGGCTTATGCAGCAAGTTTTCTGTAAAAACGCTATGTTAAAGCTTACGAAATAAGTTTTCTACGAAAACTCTGAGGGGGAAATAACATGTCTGGACAAGTTATTAATGGGAAAGAATTGGTAAGTTCCATTCGTGAGGAAATTAAGGCGGATGTAGCAGCACTTTCGGCACAAGGCAACCAGCCAGGTCTAGTTGTTGTCATCGTGGGAGAAGACGCAGCTTCACAGGTTTATGTAAGAAATAAAGCGAAAGCTTGCGATGATGTAGGTATTTATTCCGAAGTACATCGTTTGCCTGAAAATACGACCCAACAGGAGTTAATTGCACTCATCCATAAATTCAATAGTGACAATCGAATTAACGGTATTCTAGTTCAATCACCGCTGCCTAAGCATATCAATGAAGAAGCCGTTGTGGATGAAATTGATCCGCTCAAGGACGTGGATTGTTTTCACCCAATCAATGTCGGTAATTTAATGATAGGTAAAGACGGGATGAAGCCTTGTACACCTCATGGTGTCATTGAGATTCTGAAACGCATAGGTGTAGAAATAGCTGGCAAACATGCTGTAGTGGTAGGAAGAAGCAATATTGTTGGAAAACCAATGGCGATGCTGCTTCTACGTGAGCATGCGACAGTATCGATTGTTCATTCACGTACACCGAATATGGAAGAAATCACAAAACAAGCCGATATTCTCGTTGTTGCTGTGGGCAAAGCGCATTTGATTAAAGCACATCACGTGAAACCGGGTGCTGTTGTTATTGATGTAGGGATGAACCGTCCTGCTGATGGTAAGCTGACGGGGGATGTTGATTTTGAAGCGGTTAAAGAGATTGCGAGTGCAATCACTCCCGTACCAGGTTGCGTAGGCCCAATGACCATTACCATGCTGCTTCGCAACACGGTTGATGCAGCTGGCCGCGCAGCTAAAGCGAATGTGAGCGTTTAACAGGGAGTATGGCGAGAAACGATACGAAGATCTTATCTGTCAAGGATTTGAACCGATATATTAAATTACTGCTGGAAGGCGACTCCCGTCTTCAGGATGTTTGGGTTCGCGGGGAAATCTCTAACTTCACACATCATTCCAGCGGTCATATGTATTTTACGCTTAAGGATGCCGATGGCAGGCTTAAAAGCATTATGTTTGCTTCACATAACCAGAAGCTCGGTTTTATGCCAAAAGAGGGAACGAAAGTGATCGCTCGCGGAAATATTTCCGTATATGAACGAGACGGAGCTTATCAGTTCTATGTGACTGCGATGCAGCCGGATGGTATCGGCAGTTTATATATGGCCTTCGAGCAGCTCAAGAAAAAGCTCGAAGGAGAAGGGCTGTTTGCGGCGGAGCGCAAGAAACCGATTCCTCGGTTTCCGCGTGCGATCGGCGTGATCACGTCACCGACGGGGGCCGCCATTCGTGATGTCATTATCACGCTTCAGCGGCGCTTCCCTTCGGTTCAGATTCTCCTGTACCCCGTGCTGGTACAGGGGGCGCAAGCGGCACCTTCGATCGTTAAGGCGATCGAAGCCATGAACAGGCTCGGTGAAGCCGATGTGCTCATCGTGGGCCGCGGAGGCGGCTCGCTAGAGGAGCTCTGGGCGTTCAACGAGGAAGCTGTTGCGAGGAGCATCGCGGCCTCCGCGATTCCCGTTATCTCGGCCGTCGGGCACGAGACGGACTTTACGATCGCGGACTTCGTCGCCGATCTCAGAGCGCCGACGCCTACGGCGGCGGCCGAGCTCGCAGTGCCTAGCCGCCTCGAGCTGAAGCAGCAGCTTTCGCAGCTAGCGCAGCGGCTGCACTATGGGCTGCTCCAGCAGCTGCGCCGCAAGCAGGAACGATTGGAGCGCGCGAAGCGCTCCCCGTTCCTGACGAACCCCCGCAGGCAGCTGCTAATGCAGCCTGCTGAGCGGCTTGACCGGCTTGCGGAGCAGCTCGGTTACCGCATGCGCCAGCGCGTAGCACGGCTGGCGGAGCGGCACATGAAGCTGGAGCGCAGCTTATCCAGCTTCAATCCAAAAGAGCAGGCCGTGTTCGCGAAGCGGCGCTTGGAAACCTCCAAGCGGCAGATGCTCACGGCCATGCAGACCCTCCTGCGCGCGAAGAAGCAGGAGTGGCAATCCGGCGTCCGTCATTTGGACGCCCTCAGCCCGCTAAAGGTCATGCAGCGGGGCTACAGCTTGGCGTACGACGAACAAGAACAGCAGCTCATTCGTTCCGTCTCCCAAGTGAAGGTTGGGGATTTCGTGAAGATTCGCCTCAAAGACGGCAGGTTGAATTGTCAAGTATCGGGGATGGAGGAGAACAAAGATGTCAACGAGTGAAACTGAAGTTAGCTTTGAACTGGCCATTGAGCAGTTGGAACGCATTGTTGCCCAATTGGAAAGCGGTGACGTACCATTGGAGAAAGCGATTGAGCTGTATCAGGAAGGCGTTCGGCTCTCCCATCTGTGCGGTGTGAAGCTTGAACAAGTGGAGAAGAAAATTGAGATGCTGGTTGAAGGGGAAGCAGGCACTGTGAGCAGGAAGCCTTTCCAACCTGTCTTGGAAGATAAGGGGAATTAGGTTGAATACGACGTCCACAATCAGTGAATATATAACTTCTCATGCAAACATGGTTGAAGCGGCATTAATACAAGCGCTGCCTGCGGCCTGGAATGTTCCTGGTTCTCTTCGTGAGTCCATGAACTACTCCTTAATGGCTGGAGGCAAGCGATTGCGGCCCATCCTGGTGCTAGCAGCGGCAGAGGCACTTGGAGGCTCTAAGTTGGCGGCGCTGCCGGTCGCTTTGGCGATTGAGATGGTCCATACCTATTCTTTGGTTCATGATGATCTTCCTGCGATGGATAATGATGATTATCGCAGAGGAAAGCTGACCAATCACAAGGTATATGGTGAGGCTATGGCCATACTAGCAGGGGATGCACTGCTGACACAAGCGTTTTATAGTATTACGCAAGCCCACAAAGGTCACGGCATTCCAGCAGAACGTGTGCTGGCCATCACCGAAGAACTCGCCATGTATGCAGGTGCTAGGGGCATGGTTGGCGGTCAAGCTGCTGATATGCTTGGGGAGCAAGGGCTTACAAAGCTTGAAGAATTAGAGTTCATTCACCTGCATAAAACGAGTGATCTTATTGTATTTTCCTTGCGAGCCGGTGGTTATATTGCCGGTGCAACGGATGCTCAGCTAACCGCGCTCAGTGATTTCGGTAATGCGATTGGCCTTGCTTTTCAAATTCAAGATGATATTTTGGATATTATCGGAGATGAGAAGAAGCTCGGTAAACCAGTGAAGAGTGACGAGAAGCAGCAGAAGGTAACTTATCCCTATTTTATAGGGATTGAGGCTTCGGAACAAAAGGTCAAGGAATTGACGAAACAAGCCAAAGAAGCGCTGCTTCAGGCAAACATTGCTAATCCTGAGAGGCTGCTGCAGCTAGCTGATTACTTAATGCAAAGGGATCATTAAAGCAACTTAATTTGTTCCTTCGCTGTGCGGTTTTACACGATTTACCCAAAACTATGATATAATGGTGAAATCTTAGCATTTTCACATTGAAAGTGAGGAAACAAGCGTGCTGCTCGAACAAATCAATCGGCCTGAGGACTTGAAACGGTTATCCTTGACGGAGCTTGAGACATTGGCTGGTGAAATCCGTCAGTTTCTTATTGAAAAGCTGTCCGTTACAGGCGGACACCTCTCCTCGAACTTAGGTGTGGTTGAGCTCACCATTGCTTTACATACCTTGTTCCACAGCCCCTATGATAAATTGCTTTTTGATGTGGGTCATCAAGCTTACGTACACAAAATTTTGACGGGTCGCAAAGATAAATTTGATACATTGCGTAAATACAAAGGCTTGTGTGGGTTTATTAAGCGTTCTGAAAGTGAACATGACGTCTGGGAAGCTGGGCACAGCAGTACTTCCTTATCCGCAGCTATGGGAATGGCATTGGCTCGAGATTTGAAAGGCGAGCATAACAAAGTTGTTGCGATCATCGGAGATGGTGCAATAACAGGCGGTATGGCTTTAGAAGCGATGAATCACATTGGTCACGAAAAGAAAAATATTATGGTCATTCTGAATGACAATGAAATGTCCATTGCGCCCAATGTCGGGGCTATTCATAATTATTTAAGCAAAATTCGTTCCGATCGTCATTATTTGAAAGCCAAAGAAGAAGTCGAACATTTACTGAAGAAAATTCCTGCCATCGGCGGTACGCTGGCCAAAACAGCGGAGAAGCTGAAGGACAGTCTCAAATATTTTGTTTTGAACGGAGTTTGGTTTGAAGAGCTGGGCTTCACCTATATGGGACCTGTTGACGGACATAATTTACCCGTTTTGATGGATACACTCAAACAGGCTGAGAAAGTGATCGGACCTGTTCTTGTGCATGTAATTACAACCAAGGGGAAGGGTTACACACCCGCAGAGCAGGATTCTCATAGTTGGCATGGCCCTGGACCTTACAAGATTGAATCGGGCCAGGTGCTCAAATCGGTTGGTTCTCCGATGTATACAGAGGTTTTTGGCAATACATTGATTGAACTGGCAGAGAAGGATTCCCGCATTATCGCAGTAACACCTGCTATGCCAGGAGGTTCTGGCTTACTGAAGTTTGCTAAGCAGTTCCCGAATCGCATGATTGACGTTGGAATTGCAGAACAGCATGCCGCCACGTTATGCGCAGGTCTTGCAAGCGAAGGACTAAAGCCAATCTTTGCGGTATATTCCACGTTCCTGCAAAGAGCTTACGACCAAGTTGTGCATGATATTTGCCGTCCGAAGCTGAATGTCACCTTTGCCATTGACCGTGCTGGATTCGTTGGTCCTGATGGTGAAACACATCAAGGGGTGTACGATATTGCTTTTATGCGTACACTGCCAAACATGGTGCTGATGATGCCTAAGGATGAGAAAGAACTTCGGAATATGATGCAGACAGCTCAGGAATATAACGACGGTCCCATTGCGTACCGTTACCCACGTATTAGTGGCACTGGAGCGAATATCGAAGAGGCACCGAAGGCAATTCCGATCGGAACCTGGGAGACCTTGCGTGAAGGCGATTATGCCGCTGTGCTAGCTGTCGGCCCGATGGTGCAGGTTGCCGAAGAGGCAGCGGAACAATTAGCGAAAGAAGGTATCAACCTTCGTGTTGTGAATGCACGGTTTATCAAACCGCTTGATGAAGACTATTTACTCCAATTAGCTGGTGAATCGCTGCCGATAATCACAATGGAAGAAGGTTCAATCCAAGGCGGACTCGGAAGCGCAGTTTTAGAATTTTACGCAAGCAAAGGTGTGGTGGGATCACCTGTCCATTTGATGGGAATTCCGGATTACTTCGTTGAACATGGAACCGTTAAACAGCAGCGTGAGGAAGTTGGTCTTACTTCACAAAACCTTATAGCTGAAGTGAAGAAGCTAGTGCCACGTAAACGACAAAGGGCATAGGCAAAGGCACTATACGAATAGGAGTAAACACATTCTAATGTCATCGGATAAAGAACGATTAGATCTATTGCTCCTCGAGCAAGGTTATTTCGAAAGTAGAGAAAAAGCAAAGGCCGCCATTATGGCTGGCCTTGTTTTTGCTGATGAAGAACCAGTAGATAAAGCGGGTATGAAGATCAGCAGGAAGGCCGTGCTTAAAGTCAAAGGCGCGCTTCATCCGTATGTAAGTAGAGGCGGGCTTAAGCTTGAAAAGGCATTGAAACAGTTCGACATTGATTTAAATGGCGCTGTTATGCTGGATATTGGAGCCTCTACTGGCGGATTTACGGATTGTGCACTGCAAAATGGTGCTTCTTTGGTGTATGCTGTCGATGTTGGCTATAATCAATTAGACTGGTCGCTTCGGAATGATGAGCGCGTCCATGTTATGGAGAGAACGAATTTCCGCTACACGAAAATGGAAGATTTGAACGGTCCACGTCCTACATTTGCAAGTATAGATGTATCCTTCATTTCACTGCGAATTATTTTGCCTCCTCTCAAGGAGATTTTGTTGGATCAGGGAAGTGTTGTTGCCCTTATTAAACCGCAGTTCGAAGCAGGCAGAGAGAAAGTTGGCAAATCCGGCGTTGTACGCGATCCAGAGGTGCATGTAGACGTACTGACCACGGTATTATCCTTTGCAGAGGAGCTTGGTTTCCGTTTGAAGGGGTTGACGTACTCACCAATTACCGGTGGGGAAGGGAATATTGAATTCCTTGCCTATTGGTCAAGTAACTCTGAGGCTGCTTCTCTTATTGGCGCATCTTCGATGAAAGCATTAGCTGCGGACACCGTCAAAGAAGCCCAAAAATTGCATGGCAAATAAACTCATCTTTGAGAACGCCTTTTTGCGGCCCAAAGATGGGTTTTTTCACTTCATAAAAAGGATTTTCGGAGTAAATCCTCGAATACTATGGCGAGGTGAGGGACATGGAGAACGGCGATGTCACAGTCATTTTATTAATTCTAATTATGGTTGTAGGTTATCTCATTTGGCGAATCCAAAGATGGCTAGACAGATCGACTCAGAAACGAATGAGGATCCCGAGGCAGTCAGATATCCCACAAGACGAAGTTGTGGAGCTACTTGAGGGCGCAGGCTTCGATGTGCTTGCCGGTAAAACCAAAATTCCTATCACCATGACCATTAACGACAGAGAGCAGTTGGAAAGTCGGTTATTTATCGACTATTTTGCCCAGAAAGAAGATCAAATTTATCTGGTAAAAGTAGCCAAGGAACGCAAACCGCTTGAGATGACAGGAAGCTCAGTTCGAGATATGCTGCTGGCTTATAGTCTGATTTATCCAGAAGCTGGCGGGGTGCTTTATGTAGATATGGCGCTGAACAAAATCAAAAAAATCACATTTCATATAGAGGTGTAAGCATGAAAGGTCAAAGGCATGTAAAAATCAGGGAGATTATCACAAATCACGAGATTGAGACACAGGATGAATTGGTGGAGTCCCTTCGGGCAGCGGGTTTTCATGTTACACAGGCGACGGTATCCCGCGATATTAAAGAACTTCATCTGATTAAAATTCCCCTGGATGATGGCAGATATAAATACTCGATGCCGGCTGACCAGCGCTTTAATCCGATGCAAAGGCTGCGCAGGGCTTTGAGTGACCATTTTGTAAGTATTGATAACACAGATAATCTTGTTGTCATGAAATGTTTGCCGGGTACTGCGAACACCATATGTGCACTTATAGACAATTTAGAGTGGAGTGGTGTCATGGGGACAATTTGCGGCGATGATACGATTCTCGTTATTTGCCGCGGCAATGAGAATAGCGTTATTTTTGTGAATGAAGTTATGTCGTTACTATCTTAATGCCAGGAGGAACACATGCTTACAGAACTTTCGATTCGTAATTTGGCCGTTATTGAACATGTACATATTCGTTTCAAAGCTGGATTTCATGTTCTAACAGGTGAAACAGGTGCAGGTAAATCAATCATTATTGACGCTCTTACGCTCATTGTTGGCGGTAGAGGTTCTTCGGAACTTGTCCGATATGGGGCAGATAAAGCAGAGATTGAAGCAATGTTCGAGCTGCCAGCCATGCATCCAGTTTGGCATACGCTTACAGAACTCGGCATTCAAGCTGATTCAAGTGAGCATTTGGTTATACGTAGAGAAATCACGGCTACAGGTAAAAGCTCCAGCCGTATAAATGGTCAGCTTGTTAACTTGACAATGCTGCGGAAAACGGGGGAGTGGTTAGTTAATATTCATGGTCAGCATGAACATCAATCCCTGTTGAATGTAGACGAGCATATTGATTCTCTGGATTTATTCGGTGATTCCGAAATTGAGACTGCTAAGAAGACCTATCAAGCTGCTTATGACCAATATATGAAGCTCCAGAAAGACCTGCGTGAGCTCCAAGAAACGAGCAAGCAGGCGCTTCAAATGCTAGATTTATACCGCTTCCAAATCGATGAAATTTCTGCTGCAAAGCTCAAAATTGGCGAAGATGAAACATTGGCGGAAGAGAAACGTAAGCTGGCTAATGCAGAAAAACTATATCAAAGCTCTTCTGAGGCATATGATTTCCTCTATGCTACGAATCGCGGTTTAGATGCCGCAGGAAAGGCTATTTCCAGATTGCAGGATATCGTGCAGCTTGATCCTACAAAGCTTAGCCCTCTTCTCGAACAGGCGCAGTCTGCTTATTATCAAATGGAGGATGCGGCTTACCAACTGCGTGACTATCGAGATGGCATTGAATTTAACTCATCCCGATTGGATTTTATTGAACAAAGATTGGATACGATCACGTCTTTGCGTCGTAAATATGGAGAAAATATAAAAGAGATATTAGCTTATGTGGATAAAATAAAACAAGAAGTCGATACCATTGAAAATAAAGACGAGCATATTCGTAACTTGGAAGATAAGCTTGCCACCTTGGAGAAACAGTTGGGAGTGTCGGCTTTGGATCTCTCCAATCTCCGCAAAGGGATCGCTCAACAGTTGGCCGTTCAAATCGAGCATGAGCTTCGTGACCTGCAGATGGAACGCACACAGTTCCGTGTGCAGGTTGAACAGACACTGGATGAGCGTGGGATCGAGGTTGAAGGGAACAAAGTGCGTTACTCACGTCAAGGGATCGATCAGATTGAGTTCCTGATGGCACCGAATCCAGGTGAACCGTTACGAGGTCTCAGCAAAATTGCATCTGGCGGGGAGCTCTCAAGGATAATGCTTGCGATGAAAACTATTTTTGCACGTATTGATCAAATTCCTGTACTTGTTTTTGATGAAGTCGATACAGGTGTAAGTGGACGCGCGGCGCAATCTATTGCTGAGAAAATGTCTATATTATCTACAAGCTGTCAAGTTTTCTCGATTACACATTTACCTCAAGTCGCTAGTTTTGCTGATGTTCATTTCTATATTCGTAAGGAAGTAGATCAAGAAAGAACGTTCACACGCGTTCAAGATATGCCTGATTCTGGGCGAATTGAGGAATTGGCTCGCATGCTTGGCGGGGTAGAAGTGACTGAAACCACCCTGCATCATGCTGGGGAAATGCTTGCCATGGCAAGAAATAAGAAATCAAGGGCATGAAAGTATAGATAGTCATCATTTTCAGTTATAAAACAGTGAGAGTGAGGTTAACTTATAGGTACGCATTTGACGACGTTGATCGTCAGGGCTCAAGATGTGTGAAGGAGCGTGAAGATATTGCAATCCAGCAAAAGAAAAAGATTGTTCGGACTCCTGCTCGTCTTCTTCGTTTGTATGGTAAGTTTGTCTCCGCCTTTTCAAAGCTTTGCCTCCTTCCCTCAGGAACTTCGCTTATTCAGCGGGCAGGGGAAGCAGCTTCAATTAACAATGCCGGTCAGCGCCCAAGTAACGGTCAAAGATACGGACATTGTAAAAGTGAACGGCAATGCCAAGCACTCATTTCAAGTTAATCTCAACGAACCCATTTCTTTGCAATCCGATCATTCTGGGCAAACAGAAATGAAGCTCAAGCTGTTCGGTGCAATCCCAATCAAGACAGTTAAAGTCAATGTAGTACCCGATTTGAAAGTCATCCCGGGTGGTCAAACGATCGGTGTGAAAATTAAGTCTGCCGGTATTTTGGTCGTAGGTCATCATTTAGTAACAGTTGCCCCCGACCAAAAAGTTTCACCTGGTGAAGAAGCGAAAATTCAAGTCGGTGATTTAATTACAAAGATTAATGGCAAAGATTCGAAAGATGTAAGTAAGGTTGCTGACCTCGTTGCCAAATCTGGTGAGAGCAAAACACCACTGGAGCTAAAAATTCTTCGTAACAACGAAGAGATTGCTGTAAAACTTCAGCCTGTCTACGACGTTGTAGATAAGTCCTATCGCTTAGGCCTTTATATACGCGATTCAGCTGCAGGTGTGGGCACCTTAACCTTCTACGCGCCTGATCAAGGCGTATACGGAGCACTGGGACATGTTATCACCGATATGGATACCCAAACGCCAATCATCGTTGGTGACGGCGATATTGTGTACTCCAATGTAACGTCGATTTCTAAGAGTCACAATGGAGATCCTGGTGAGAAGCATGCTACCTTGTACAAAGACAGTAAAGTGATAGGTAATATTGAAAAAAACACGGCTTTCGGTATCTTCGGAAAAATGTATGCTGCGCCTGACCACAGCTTGGACAAAGAAGCCATTCCTGTTGCTTTCGCTGAAGAAGTGAAAGAAGGCCCAGCCCAAATCTATACCGTTGTGGAAGGACAGAAGGTCGAGAAGTTTGACATTCAGGTTGTTCATGTATCCAAACAAGATTTTCCTGGAACAAAGGGCATGGTGATTAAAATCACAGATCCAAGATTATTAGATAAAACAGGCGGAATTGTTCAAGGGATGAGCGGCAGTCCCATTATCCAGAATGGTAAATTAATTGGTGCTGTCACACATGTGTTTGTCAATGATCCTACAAGTGGCTATGGCTGTTTCATTGAGTGGATGCTTCAGGATTCAGGCATTATCCTTAGACCTTCTTCAGGAGGCTCTTACAAAGAATCAAAGGCGAGTTAAAAGCCTTTGATTCTTTATTTTATTTTAACCTCATTCTACAAGGGAATACCCATTTGGCTTGATTTTGTCGAAAAATGTAGGATGTAGAAGATAAATATAATATTATATAAGAAAGTCAATTAAAAGAAAAGAAAAATAATATTCGACAGAAGGAATTTAAGTTAGGGTGTCGAATACCTTTACTTAAGAGAGAAATTACAAACTTGTACTAGTAGCTAAAGGAGGATTTTAAGTTGCAAAAAATTCAAGTATTGCTAGCAGACGACAATCGTGAGTTTACCCATTTATTATCAGAGTTTATTGGTGAGCAAGAGGATATGGAAATTGTGGGAGTGTCGTACAACGGTAACGAAGTTCTTCGTTTTCTCGAACAACAACGGGAACTGCCGGATGTACTCATTTTAGATATTATTATGCCTCACTTGGATGGTCTGGGTGTACTTGAGAAAATGCGTGAGATGAATCTTCCTTCACAACCGAAAATCATCATGCTAACTGCTTTTGGGCAAGAAAACATCACTCAAAAAGCTGTACAACTTGGAGCCTCTTATTACATATTGAAGCCTTTTGATATGGAAACGTTAACGAATCGTATTCGCCAGCTTGTTGGCAGCAATCAAACATCGTCTACAACTTCCACGACCCGTGCAAATGTTGTACATATGCCAAAAGGTAAAAATTTAGATGCGAATATCACAAGCATCATACATGAAATCGGAGTTCCTGCGCATATTAAAGGGTATCAATATCTTCGCGAAGCGATTACGATGGTCTACAACAATATCGAAATTCTCGGAGCTATCACCAAAACGTTGTACCCTGCTATCGCTGAAAAGTACAAAACAACACCTAGCCGCGTTGAGCGTGCAATAAGGCATGCGATTGAAGTCGCATGGACGCGCGGCAACATTGATTCGATTTCGTTCATTTTTGGATATACGATTAACATCTCAAAGTCAAAACCAACAAATTCTGAATTTATCGCCATGGTGGCAGATAAACTTCGCATCGAACACAAGGTTTCTTGAGAGGGTTAGAATCTTTGTGTGGTAAAGGTTTTAAAGAGCTGGAAGTCCCTTGTTACCAGTTAGCGCAAATCGATAAACTTTGATTTCGAACCTATCAACTTTTCCCATCTCACCCAATAAACCTTATGGTTTGTTGGGTGTTTGTATATAGGCTCTTCTGATTTTGCGGATACTCTTGGAATGAGTGTGCATGAATTTTCTAATTAAGTGGTAGAATAGGGTGCATATCGGAGAATGAATGATTCGGAGGATACCAGCATATGAAATATGATCTCGGTCGTTGCCTGCTTAGTGAACGATTACATGAATCCGGCATGACCGTTGAAGACCTTGCACAAACATTGCTTTACAAACCAGAGCGGTTAATCGACTTTGTGGAAAACAAGAGAATCATGCCGCTTAAGTCTGCCATATCCATTGCTGACACCCTAGGGTGTGATGTGAATGATCTATACGAATTAATCACGATTGAGGCTAATGTGCATTAACTAGTTATATATCAAAAAGGGCGCTCTGCTCAGCGCGTTCTTTTTCAATTTTATTATTTCGCCATAAGGCAGCCAGACAAATGTCAGGAAGACTACCTAAGTGACTAGGTAGTCTTCCTGTATTTGTTTTAGAATTACCAAACAAAAGCGCTAGTGATAATTACCAGTAAAATGAAAAGTACTAAAATTGCTGCTGAAGAAGTATAACCTACGCCAGGTGCACAACTCATCCGAATCAACCTCCAACTGATATTGGTTTTGTGTTTCGAGATAGCTTATGACTATTTTTAAGGAATGTTTGGGCAAATTGACTGATTGTGCTATTGTCCCTAATGTGGTGAAAAAAAATGTGTCTTTCTTTGATTTAAATGGAGACTTTTCCAGGCTGAAAAATCAGGAATGTTAATAAAATCTTGGAACCACACGATGAACATTTACGTTATTACATCTAGTCAATTAATTTTCAAAGATAATACTTCGAATATAGGCATTGAAAAATTAAAAGACTAATCCATAAAGTTTAAGCTTGGGGGCGCGAAGTTGTTACTAATTTTGACAAGTATTGTTATTGGAATTGTGATTGTTTTTGTTCTATTTATGAACGTTTACCCGGTTTTTGGGCAAAAACCGTCGAAGGCGAAGGTGCAAGCATTCTCTCGTTCGTCTCAGTATGTTAATGGGAAATTCCAAAATCCTGTGCCTACGATGACGGATGGGAGCTTTAAAAAAACGATGGGTATATTGCTTGATTTCGCCAAAAGTAGTCCAAACCGTCGTCCTAAAAGGCCATTAGCGATGGAAACACCATCTTTGATAAAGGATTTGGAAACGAAAGTGACTTGGTTTGGCCATTCTGCTTCTTTAGTGGCGATTGAAGGGAAAGCCCTGTTATTAGATCCGATGTTTGGAAAAGCGCCTTCGCCATTTCCAAGGTTCGGTAAGGGAAGGTACAGTGGCGGGTTGCCTTTTGAAATTGCGCAGCTCCCTGTGATTGATGCTGTTCTTTTGTCACATGATCATTATGATCATTTGGATTATGGATCTATTATGAAATTAAAGCATAAAGTGAACAAGTTTCTTGTCCCGCTTGGGGTTGGAAGTCATTTGATCAGATGGGGTGTCCAGCCGGATAAGATCGATGAGTATGATTGGTGGGACGAGTTTACGTTTGAAGGACTCACATTAGCTTGTACTCCGGCTACGCACTTCTCGGGGAGAAGCATCACGGACCACGGGGCTACGTTATGGTGCTCGTGGGTGATAAAAGGAAAACAATCCAACATTTTTTTCAGTGGTGATAGTGGGTATGCGCCTCATTTCAAAGAAATTGGGCAAAAATATGGTCCATTTGATCTTACGTTGATGGAGTGCGGTCAATATGAAGAACGCTGGGCTGATATTCATATGATGCCGGAAGAAACGGTTCAAGCCCATATAGATGTGAGAGGAAAGCTGATGATTCCAATACATTGGGGAGCATTTACATTATCCCTGCACGACTGGTCAGATCCGGTGGAGCGTGCAACAAGGGCAGCACATGCCAACAATGTTCCAATCGCGACGCCGAAAATTGGTCAAACCGTCCTCTTACACGCGATGGAGTATCCTAAGGCAAATTGGTGGAAATAGCGGAGTTGACATCACGGGACGTATGGAACTGGATACTGGGTCGGCCTCATGGTATTATGGATAAGGCTGGTAGATAAGTGATCAGGAGAGTAGAAAAATCTATGGTTGAACAAAAAAGTGAACGAAAATTTCATTTTCTGGGTGTATTGCTTGGTGTAGCCGTTGATAATTCGGGTACGTTTTTATCGACTGCGTTAATTGGCAGTATATATTTTGCCAATCGCCCAGTGAATGAGCAGGATGTAAGTGTTATTTATTCGAATGTAGGTTTTTTACTTCTACTGTTGGTAGTTGGCTTGTTCTGGTCGTTTCTTGGCGGATACATCGCCGCTAAGGTTGCGAAGCGTGCTGAATATTTCAACGCGGCTTGTATTGGTGTCATTGGGGCAGCTATTGGATTTGATTCGATGTTAACCAATCATAGCATTCCGTTATGGTATGAGTTGATTGGCCTCTTCGTTATCGTACCGGTTACCTTATTAGGTGGATATTTGGCCTTGAAGAGGAAAACGGTGCCCTTAAAATGAATATGAGATCGTAAAAAAGAGACTCGGTGCTGCACCGGGTCTTAAATACGCAATAATAAGCACCATTACATTGCCAAATAAGTGAAAGGAACCTAACCATGCCTAAATATGCGAATTTGAGTACAGAAGCAACGGATTTTTTGCGTAAAAAAACGGGAAGCACTCAACTAGAATGCTATACCTATATTGACTCGGAGCGTGCAGAAGATAGTTTTTTTGTAGTAAAGACGAGCAATAAAGTGATTCATGTTTCTTTCGCCGAGATAACCTTTGAACCAAGCAGTTACCAGAGTTTGATGGAAGGGCTTTACCGAGCCATCTATGAATAAGTGGAGAGAGGGTCAAGACATTCGTTAGCAGCCGATTTTAAGAAGGTATCCCTACACTCGCTGGATCCGGTGGGTTTAAGTTTTACCGACAACGTCACAACTAATCATGAAACCCCTTAGCTTAGTAAGCTAGGGGGTTTCGTTCTGCATCATGTATTATTTTATGAGTGTTAAAGCTTGATCCGCAATGGAGTCTTTATAGCGGTCAAGGCAGTTGCAAAGGTAATCTTTGCGGCAGATCGGACATGGTTCTTTCATCAATCTATTCAAATCAGTCACTTTACCGATGCCGGTTTCGGAATCTCTCTCGAAGAAAAGGCGGCATTTGTTCCGGTCTTTTAGTGAGACGACGACTTCGAAAAGACCATTTTTTTTATTATCACTAACTATTGTTGCATCTACTACCTGCGGATCGTATGCCATAAGTAATTCCTCCTCAAACTAGCATGCCCTCATCTTTGTTAGCTTGGGTGCATTAGTATATTATATAAATAAAAAAGATTTTATTCAATAGGAGGACCTATACCAGTGATCATGGACTATTGCGAGCAGGAAATTGTCGAAGATAAGGTTCAACTTCACATCGGTCTTCAGTTCGAGGACGAGCCTGATTCCTTATATGTAGCGGAGCTTCAACTGAGTGATGATGGAATTGTGAGGGAGTGGAAGCTGTTCTTTAATGGGTTTGATTGCAGCTATATATTTCGTCCTGAGGAGAGAGAAGCATTAATCCGATTTGCAGCCGAACAAGGCGTAACGATCCATGAGAACAATGAAACATGAAAAAAGGAATCATCACCATGCGAATGGATCAAATTCCTTGATTTATGTTTATGAAGTTGTTTGGTTAGTAATGCTTTCCGTGTAGGCGTCTTTTTGGATACTGGATTCATTCCATGCCAATGTAAGCGTTGGATGGTGGGATCGAGCTTGCCTTCTCGTAAACAACGTTGTCGATTTTTTTGTGCTTGAGAGCGGGACATTTGTATTCCTCTTTTCATCTTATATTCGATGTTCTTCTTTATTGTAAATAATCAGTTGGTCAGCAGCAATGGAAAGTTTTCTTATAAATCATAGATTCAATTTCTTTAGAAAAGGGTGATGGCTTTGCGTATTCAAATTCAACTAGCCGTGTCTGGCGAAATGGTCAAACAGGATGTCCTTGAAATAGCAGAATATAAACTAGGTGAAATGACGGACGAAGAAATCGAAAGCGCGATTGAAATTAAAATCCGCACATGGGTAGATCGCACGGTGCAGGTTGAATGGGAAGTTCTTGAATAACGAAGTAAGGAACTTAATAAAAAGAGCTCCGAAGGCGGTTAATCCCTCTCGGAGCTTTTTATTTACGCACTTATGTATGTTAGTGAACGTTGTTGTTGTTGACTCCTGTCTTTTGCAAGGCATGCTCCCAACTTGGGTAGTAATACAGCGCGTTTTTCATTAGATCAGGATGCAGCTTCTTCACATTCTTTTTGGCTAGTGATTCCCCGGTGTTGTGAAGCTGCACAATTTGGCCTAACACTTCGTCTGCACTCATGTTTAGCTCCATGGATGTTTGGTCTCCTTTCCATAAGAGTATAACCCAATGCTTGCCATTTAAAGGGTAAATTATACATAGAATTTCATGGTAAAGGACAAAATAAGCCAATCATGAGACGAAAGGAAAGTCGGTGTCTATCATGAATTGGTCCTCGCTGTCATTGTTTTCATCTAAGCCGCTGCCTCTCTGCAAAGGGAAGATTAGCGTAGGCGCAATTACGAAAGTCTTACTGCGTGATTTGCCGCCAGGCAGAATCGTCGTTATTCAGCATCGTGACCTGGACGAAGTGGTTGCACAAGAGCTAATCGATCATAAAGTCAAGGCTGTCATTAATTGCCAGATTACGATGAGTGGCGCTTATCCGACCCAAGGTCCGCTTATGCTGCTTCAACAAAATATACCTATTTGGGAAGCGGAAGCCGCCATTTTCCAAGATTTCATACCGAATTCGGAAATTGTGATTTATGAAGATAGGATCATCTTGGAAGATCGGCACATTTCCTGTTCCGCGTTCACGCGTGAGAAATGGTTAAATTTGCAGCAGCTCGCGAATGATCAATCGACGAGGCTATTGGAGCAATTTATTGAAAATACGTTAACCTACGCGATGCGTGAGAAGAAAACTGTCATGGAGCCGCTGCCATTGTTATCTCTGAGAACGAATTTCGAGGGTAAACATGTATTGATTGTTTCCAGAGGGAAGGGTTACAAAAAGGATTTACTTGCTGCAAAAGCCTTTATCGCAGAGGTCAAGCCGATCCTCATTGGGGTAGATGGGGGAGCTGACGCACTGCTGGAATGCGGTTATCAGCCGCATATGATTGTTGGCGATATGGACAGTGTGACGGATCGAGCGCTTTCGTGCGGCGCGGAGTTAATCGTACATGCTTATCCAGATGGAACGGCACCAGGCTTGACTCGCACGAACGCTCTGGGAGTATTCGCCCATGTGCTGCCTTGTTTCGGGACAAGTGAGGATGCGGCGCTTTTACTCGCTTTTGAGAAGCGAGGTGAGTGGCTCGTCACAGTTGGCGCGCATACCCACATGATTGATTTTATGGAAAAAGGAAGGGAAGGCATGGGAAGCACGCTTCTAGTGCGGATGAAAATAGGGGCACGGTTGGTGGATATCAAGAGCATAGGTGTTTTTTATAAGAAGCCGTATGTATGGACGAAAGAGGCATGTTCGACTGTTTTTCTTTCGCTCTTTTTCATCGGATTGGGGCTTTTTCAATTGCACTGGATACTGAAACGGGTTACTCACGTCGTTTGGAAGCTTGGAGGTCAAGGATGAAGCCGTACCTTTCCATTATTATTCCTGTTTGGATGAAGCAGGCACAATTCAGCGAACCCTTCAACACCTACAGTGGCAGGCAGACCTCATATGGCCTAAGGCGCTGAGGTTTGAAATTATTGTTGTAGACGATGGAAGTGAGGATAACACTTATGAAGCCGCTTGGCCTTGGGTGGACAAGCTGGTGAGGCATGACCGCCGCCGTGGTAAAGGAGCGGCGATGCAGTCAGGTGTCGCCGAGGCGCGAGGCGACCTACTGCTCTTTCTTGACGCCGACCTGCAGGCTACAGCTGGAGAGGCGCTCGTCCTCATCGAGCCGCTGCTGCGGCACGAAGCGGACATGGCGATAGCGAAGCTGCCGCCGTCCGGCGCCAAAGCAGGCTTCGGCATGGCCAAGGGCTTAGCCCGCCGCGGTATTCACCGGCTCAGCGGCTATGAGACCGAAGCTCCCTTGTCCGGACAGCGCGCTGTGCGCGCTGATCATCTGCGGGAGCTAGGTAGGTTCGCGCGCGGCTTCGGCGTGGAAGTCGCGCTCACGATCGATGCGGCACGGCACGGCCTGCGCATCGTGGAGCTGGACGTGCCGATCTCTCACCGAGAAACGGGGAGAGATTGGCACGGGTTCATGCACCGCGGCAGGCAATTTGCAGCGATTGGCTTCACACTTCTGACTCGATTGAAGGAGAGGAAGCAGGTATGGTACTCATCGGATCGATCCTCGATCTGATTGTTCTTGGAGCGGCAGGACGGTGGCTGCTGCCTCACGTTCAGAAGTTTCTAGAGGTCCATGCTCAATTGGAGACGAATTAT
Organism: Paenibacillus sp. yr247; assembly: GCF_900103825.1. Lineage (GTDB taxonomy): Bacteria > Bacillota > Bacilli > Paenibacillales > NBRC-103111 > Paenibacillus_E. Next base: position 23,761 of record NZ_FNIF01000008.1, on the reverse strand, counting down.
GCAGGCCGTTTGATTCCTCGCGGGCTGGGGATCGTTCTTTGGCTGCTTTTGTGGTTTCAGGAGCTTATTTTACAAGGGGCTGTGCGGCTAAATTCTTCTGGACTGATAGGTTCAATTCCGTTTGTCAGCTCTCTACGTACCTTTGAAACGAATAATCGGATGTATACCTTTGCAGCTATACAGTTATTTTCTTATTAGGCTGGACAGATGATTTAATAGGCAGCAAAGCCGTGAAAGGTTTAAGGGGCCATTATCGGTATTGGAAAGAAACCCATTCTTTTTCAATGGGAGCGGTTAAGGCGTTTGGAGCCCTAACTGTTGTGACGTGGCTTGTGATATCCGTACGGAACGGACAAACCCCCATCTGGCGGATGGGGGTTGAGCTTGTCCTGGTGATGCTTATGACGAATGCGTAGAATTTGTTTGACGTTCGTCCAGGGCGTTCATTAAAGGTTTTTTTGGGTGGTTCCATAACCGTTTTTTTACTTGGTTTGCTTTTTTTAGGTGTCAACATAAGCATGCTTTTTCCGATGATGCCAGTCTGTTTGGGAGGTCTTCTTTTATATGGGCCTGATATAGGGGGGCGCGGAATGCTCGGTGATGCCGGAGCAAATCTGCTCGGTTTTACCTTAGGTTATGGGGTTATCATGATCTTGCCTTGGGAGGCTCAAATCCTGATTGTTGTTATACTCAGCTATTTACATAAGTACGCTGAGGTGAGTTCCATAACGCAAATGATTGAAAGGAACCGATTCCTCAATTGGTTAGATCGTCTAGGCCGGACTTGAACGTTGAGAGTTCGGTCTATTTGCGGCGATTGGCTTTAAATCTTGGAGCGACATAATTCCGTTTGCGATCGCGGAAAAAGGTCCATCCTCCAATAAAAGCAACGCCTAAGAGGAATAAAATAAGGCCAAGTATAAATTTCCCCCAAAGGAAATGACCGTCCTCAGCGAATTGGGCAAAAAAAGCGTCTTTCATAGCAAGGAACCCATAGGTGGCTGTCAAACCGGGAATAACGAGAAGAAGAATAGCAATAAATCGATAAAATGGCGCTCTCATAGCTGCTCCTTACTTATACGGCTCATGTTTATTTCTATCATCATACTCCGAAACTGTTAGTGTGTCTAATTCACAAATAAGACTATGATTTAGGGCACGAAAAAGGGTAATATAATAGAGACAGGCGTATACATATGAGGTACCCAATGTTTAATAGGGAGGAAATACATAATGAGTGAACATAGATATGATGTCGTTGTCCTTGGCGGAGGGATTGGTGGATATACCGCAGCTATAAGGGCCGCGCAGCTAGGCAAATCAGTGGCCATTGTTGAAAGGGACAAGCTTGGAGGCACATGTTTACATCAAGGCTGCATTCCGAGTAAGGCTTTGCTTCGAAGCGCTGAAGTGTACGCAACAATGAAGAAAAGTGAGGACTACGGGATCACGGCAGGATCTGTTGAACTGAAGTTTGACAGCGTGATAGGTCGGAAACAACGTATTATTGATCAACTACATCAAGGACTGCAATTCCTGATGAAAAAGAATAAAATCACAGTCCATTTCGGGAATGGCCGCATTATTGGTCCTTCGATCTTCTCCCCTCGCAGCGGAGCGGTTTCCGTGGAGAAGGAAGATGGTGATATCGAGACGCTTCTATCAAGCAATTTGATTATTGCTACAGGATCCAGACCGCGCAGCTTGCCAGGTCTAACGATTGATGGAACGCATATTTTAACAAGTGAAGACGCTTTGCGTATGGAAGAGCTGCCGAAGTCGATCATCATTGTAGGCGGCGGTGTTATTGGTGTAGAATGGGCTTCTATGCTACGTGATTTCGGTGTAGAAGTGACCATAGTTGAGCTTGACAAACGGTTAGTGAGCTTAGAAGATTCAGACATCTCCAAAGAACTGGAGCGATTGTTTAAAAAACGTGGAATTAACCTTGTTACAGGAGCTAAAGTGCTGCCGGAATCCGTAAATGTGACAGAAGGTACTGTTACTTTACAAGTGGACAAACAAGGGGAAATGATTGAATTAACAGCGGATAAGGTACTTGTCTCTGTTGGACGCATAGCCAATATTGAAGGAATCGGACTTGAGAATACCGATATTAAAATAGATAAAGGTGTTATTCGTGTGAATCGGTTCATGCAAACGACAGAATCACACATCTATGCGGTTGGCGATGTAATTGGCGGTCTCATGCTGGCCCATATGGCTGGTCATGAAGGGATCTTGGCATCCGAACATATTGCTGGTCAATTACCACATGAACTGCAAGCACATCTTGTGTCAAGATGTACGTATACAAGGCCGGAGATCGCCAGCGTAGGTTGGACGGAGCAGCAAGCAGTTGACCAAGGGCATAAAGTGAAAATTGGAAAATTCAGCTTCAAGGGGATAGGGAAAGCTCTTGTATATGGAGATACGGATGGCTTCGTGAAGGTTGTAGCAGATAGTGAAACGAATGACATTCTTGGGGTTCACATGATTGGCCCGCATGTGACGAACAGTATAACTGAAGCTGCACTTGCCCAAGTCCTGAATGCGACACCGTGGGAAGTGGGACAAACCATTCATCCACATCCTACTTTGTCGGAAGCATTAGGAGAAGCGATGCTGGCTGTAGACGGGATTGCAATTAGCGGATAAAAATTGTAATCATAACCATTTGCGTTTATAATATGCTTATAGAGTCAAGTCTTAGGACCAGGTAACAATTTAATGAACAACTAAATTTCTAAAGGAGGCAACCTCCATGTCCATTGGTCAGCTTTATAAGCATAAAACATTAGGTTTATCTGACGATGAAGTCGTTCGTATGTATACAGTCATGAGTCTTGCAGCTAAATATGATGAACGAGCTTTTATGCTCCAGCGCGCAGGTAAAATACCCTTTCACGTATCTGGAATGGGTCAGTATGCAGGTCAGGTAGGGATGGCTTTCGCTATGAAAGCGCAAAAAGATTATTTCCTGCCTTATTATCGTGATTATGCATTTGTTCTTTCAATTGGCATGACCGTGAAGGATTTGATGCTTGCCGTTTTTTGCAAAGCAGAAGACGTCAACAGCGGTGGCCGTCAGATGGCCGGGCATTTCGGCGACAAGAAAAATAATGTGGTGACGGGTTCGTCCCCAGTAACGACACAAGTGCCTCATGCTGCAGGTATCGCGCTTGCTGCAAAAATGAAAAAACAAGATTTCGTTACGTACGTTTCTTTCGGTGAAGGTTCCAGTAATCAAGGGGATTTTCACGAGGGTTGTAATTTTGCTGGTGTGCATAAACTGCCTGTCATTTTTGTTTGTGAAAACAATCAATACGCTATTTCAGTTCCTCTTCATAAACAAGTTGCAGGGAAAATCGCAGATCGTGCTCTGGGGTATGGGTTTCCGGGTATTCAAGTTGATGGCAGCGATGTATTAGAAATGTATCGGGTTACCAAGGAAGCTAGAGATAGAGCGATTCGCGGTGAAGGTCCAACCCTTATCGAAATGATGTCCTACCGTCTTATGCCTCATTCGACATCGGATGATGACATGCTGTATCGGACGAAAGAGGAAGTCGAGCAGAACCGTCAAAAAGACGGCATACTGAAATTCAAAGAATATTTAATGGAATGCGGCCTTTGGAGTGAGGAACAAGATCGGAACCTTCAGGAACAGCAAAAGCAAGAGATCAATGAAGCAACGAAGTATGCGGATCTTGCCCCTTATCCAAATCCGGAAGATACACTCCTCCATGTTTACGCAGAAGGAGATGGCAAATAAATTATGGCTGTAATTACATATTTGGAAGCAATCCGCTCTGCGATGCAGGAGGAAATGCATCAGGATGATAACGTTTTTGTTCTCGGCGAAGATGTTGGAAAAGGCGGTGTCTTGAACACAACCAAAGGGCTTCGCGATCAGTTTGGGGAAGACCGGGTGCTCGACACGCCTCTGGCGGAGTCTGCTATAGTGGGTGTAGCCATTGGTGCGGCAATGTACGGTATGAAACCGATCGCCGAGATCCAGTTCGCTGATTTCATTTTCCCAGCAACGAATCAAATACTAAGTGAGGCCGCGAAGATTCGCTATCGTTCTAATAATGACTGGACATGCCCGATCGTTATTCGTGCACCTTATGGCGCGACCGGCGCAGGTGCTTTATACCACTCTCAATGTCCGGAGTCTGTTTTCTTCGGCACACCGGGTATTAAGATTGTAGCGCCTTCTAATCCGTATGATGCGAAGGGACTTCTGAAGGCAGCCATCCGCGATGCGGATCCTGTGCTGTTCTTCGAGCACAAGAAGGCCTATCTTGCTTTGTCCGCGGACGTGCCGGATGATGATTATATTGTGCCGATTGGCAAGGCAGACATTAAACGTCAGGGCACTGATATTACAGTCATCGCTTATGGCATGGTTGTGAACTATGCACTACAAGCAGCTGAAGAGCTTGCGAAGGAAGACATTTCTGCCCACGTACTGGACCTGCGCTCCCTACAACCTCTCGATAAAGAGGCCATTTTGGAAGCTGCTAAGAAGACAGGCAAAGTGCTTATCGCGCATGAGGATAACAAAACAGGCGGCGTTGGCGCTGAAGTGTCAGCGATTATCGCAGAAGAAATGTTGTTTGAGCTCGATGCACCTATTGCAAGACTGTGCGGCCCAGACGTTCCGGCAGTAGGCAGCAATCCACCGATGGAGAAGTTTTTCTTACTTAATCCGGATAAGCTGAAAGAAGCAATGCGCCAGCTTGCCATGTACTAATTTAGTAGAATCCTTAGGTCTGATTCCATTCCATTGAGCATTTCCTGAATCTTAGGAGGTACACTTATGAACCAAACGAACAGTCGACTAACCGAGGTTACGGTTCCGCATCTAGCAGAGAGCCTCGTTTCGGCTACAATCGGCAAATGGCTCAAACAGCCAGGCGATTATATCGAACAATATGATGTGCTGTGTGAGCTCTTCACAGAGAAAGTGAATACGGAAATGCCTTCACCGATTGAGGGTAAGCTTGTTAAAATTATTGTCGGCGATGGGGAAACAGCTGCAGTTGGTGAAGCGATTTGTTTGATTGAGGAGCCGGATGCAGCTTCTGTGAATTCTCCATCACTCTCAGGTGCTGAAGCTGCTAGTTACGGCGGAGCAGCACTGTCTGAAGACGCGGACCAAAGCATGCGGGGACGTTTTTCACCGGCTGTTCATCGTCTTGCTCAAGACAACAATGTCGAATTGGCACGTGTTCCGGGGACAGGGCTTGGCGGAAGGATTACACGCAAGGATGTCGAGCAATTCATCGCCTCAGGAGGCGAAAATGCAGTTCCTGCCGCTATGCAGACGCAACAAGCAGCTCCTGCCGTTTCACAGTCGCCAGCGGGCAACCAAATCGCTTCACAAGGTGAAATGAAGCCAGCCAACCTGCCTGTTCGGAGCTCCGGCATCCACTTGTCAGCCAATCCGCAAACGCCGCTGATTGAAGCGGAAGGACATTCGCTGGACGCTGGCAATGAGCATTTCATTGACGTTACGCCAATCCGTAATGCCATTGCTTCTCGTATGCGCCAAAGTGTCACTGAAATTCCACATGCGTGGACGATGATTGAAGTGGATGTAACGAATCTCGTTGTGCTGCGGAACAAGGTGAAGGACGAATTTATGCGCCGCGAGGGCATTAACTTAACGTACTTAGCTTTCATGTTGAAAGCTGTTGTCAATGCGATTAAAGATTATCCCATCATCAACTCCGTCTGGGCTGTAGATAAAATTATCGTGAAACGTGATATTAACATCTCCTTGTCCGTTGGAACCGAAGATTCGGTTATGACACCTGTTATTAAAAAAGCGGATCAAAAAAATATCGCCGGACTTGCCAGGGAAATTGATGAATTAACGAAGAAAACACGTGCGGGGAAATTAGCGCTGAATGATATGGTAGGCGGGACATTTACTGTAAATAATACAGGCTCCTTCGGTTCGATTCTGTCTTATCCAATCATCAATTACCCGCAAGCAGCAATTGTGACCTTCGAATCCATTGTGAAGAAGCCTGTCGTTATTCAAGATATGATCGCAGTTCGCTCAATGGTTAACCTTTGTTTGTCGCTTGATCACCGAATTCTGGATGGTGTCATTTGCGGAAGGTTCCTACAGAGAGTCAAAGAAAATTTAGAAAGCTATAACGCGGATACTAAGATTTATTAGACTATAAATGAAAAAATAATCCGGCCGTAAACAATAGACTTGATAACAGCATTGTGATCAGCATAATGTAAATCACTAGTTTAAACCAACGCTTATTCTGTAACAATGAAGATTCACTCCTTTTAGGTAAAAAGCTTGTACCATTTTATTGTAACTCAAAGTGAGTATTGGAGGAAAGTATATGATTCAGCAAAACCGTTTAGTGCAAGAATTCATTTCGCTTGTAAAGGTAGACAGCGAGACCAGATTTGAACAAGATATTTGTGTCGTTCTTAAAGAAAAGTTCAGCTCTTTAGGCTTACATGTGATGGAAGATGATTCAATGGCGAAAAGCGGTCACGGATCAGGCAACTTGATCTGTACACTTGAAGCAACGGACAGTAATTCTGCGATTCCGACTATTTTCTTCACTTCCCATATGGATACAGTAGCTCCAGGGAAAGGCATCAAGCCGCAAATTGGTGATGATGGCTTTATCCGCAGCGACGGAACAACGATTCTAGGCAGCGATGACAAAGCAGGTATCGCGGCGATGATCGAAGGCATCCAAGTGTTGAAAGAGCAAAATATTCCTCATGGCCGCATCCAATTCGTTATTACCGCAGGTGAAGAAAGCGGTCTAAAGGGCGCACGCGCTATGGATCGCAGCGTTATGGAAGCCGAATTTGGCTTCGCGCTTGATTCCAACGGCAGCATTGGAGATATTGCAACAGCTGCGCCAGGCCGTGCAGAAATTGAAATTATTTTCCATGGGAAGTCGGCTCATGCCGGTGTTAATCCGGAAGATGGCATCAGTGCCATCCAAGTAGCTAGTAAAGCTGTTGCGCGCATGTCGCTGGGCAGAATCGACAGCGAAACAACGGCGAATATCGGAAGCTTCTCTGGCGTAGGTCCTTTGAACGTTGTATGCGACAAAGTGATGTTGGAAGCGGAAGCTCGAAGCATCGTTCAGCACAAGCTGGAAGCGCAAATCGCCGCGATGAAAGAAGCTTGTGAGTCAGCGGCAGCAGATGCTGGAACCACATGCGAGTTTAACTCGAATATCGTGTATGCATCCTATATGCATGATGACTCAGCACCTATCGTACAGCTGACAGCTAGGGCACTTACTACGCTCGGATTGAAAGCTCGCACCTTCCATTCCGGTGGAGGCAGTGATGCTAACATCTTTAATGGTATGGGTATTCCTACCGTGAATTTGGCTGTTGGTTATCATGAAATTCACACAACAAAAGAACATATCGCCATCAGCGATTTAGTCAAAACGGCCGAACTGCTCGTTGCCCTCGTGAAGGAAACCGCGAAAGTTTAATTCACCATTTTTCATAGAGAACCGATTAGTCTGCCAAAGTCATGGCGGGACTGGTCGGTTTTTTTGTACCTTCTATCCAATAAAATTGGGGTAAAGCTGAACCAACCCACATATGCTTCGAGTAAGACAGGTCCAGGAAGGGGAAACTGGCATGATGATACGGGATGAGGGCACAGTTGTAACGATTATTTCGGTCAGAGAAGGACAACAGATTGTCACCGTATTGATGCGGAGTGGTGAGCTTGAACGCGCTGTACATTACACAGATACATCGCCTTTGTTAGTCCCGGGGGACATGGTTGACCTAAATGTAACAGCCATGAAGCTGGGGTTAGGTTCAGGGGTTTTTCATATTGTTATATCAGCACGAGGCCGAGGGAGCGTTAACGATTCAACACATAGCTCAGCAAATGGACACATCATGAAGCTCAAATACACCCCTATGCAGCGGAGTGTGCTTGCTATTGAAGAGCCTGCCAGCGCGTTTCATTCTTCGTTTCAAGATGACGCAAATGTTGAGGGGATGCCTGTTTTACTAGGAGAATTACATAGTATGCTGCCTGTAGTGATGTGTTGGTTGCAGTATCGACATCAACAAAGTAAATCTCCTGAACGTGCTTTGGAGGTTGCCTATATCATGACTGATGGAGGTGCTCTTCCACTTGCTTGGAGTCGGCATGCGGCTATGCTAGAGGGGATGGGATGGCTTAAGACATCCATTACCTATGGTCAGGCATACGGAGGGAAGGTGGAGGCGGTAAACAAATTTAGCGCTTTAATTGCGGCGAAACATGTGGCGAAAGCGGATATTTGTCTTGTAACCATGGGACCGGGAACCATAGGTACGGGTACGCGCTATGGTTATACAGGTATTGAAATTGGCGAGCTGGTTAATGCTGTACATGCCCTTGGCGGGGTACCGGTCGTTATTCCGCGAATTTCATTTGCGGATCCACGATCACGGCATCAAGGCATTAGTCATCATACGCTTACAGCGCTCCAGCTGGCTGCTAGATGTCCTGCTGTAGTACCTCTGCCACTTTTGGAGTCACACGAACATGCTCTTGTTCAGGAACAGGCGCAGGGCCTGCAGCTTCATCGAATCATTGCGATGCCAAGCATTTCAATAGAGGAAATCGCTAGAGCTTTAGAGCTGTATCCACAGCCCATTACCTCGATGGGAAGGGGATTATCCCAAGACCCTGCTTTTTTTCAAGCGATTTGTGCGGCTGCGGATTGCGCAAGCCAATAACATAATCCATTAATGTAATGTTGCTTCCACCTTGCTGCAGCATGAGCTGCAATTGACGCTTGATTTCCCAAGCCTTCCCTACAAGCCGAATTTGACGATCGGTTACATAGCTCTTCATATCCATTTTCCTCATTTCAGATAAAATTTTGATATAATGAACGATATGCGTGAATGGGACAAGATATACCAATTTGATCAAAATGAGGTGTTCGTATGACAATACACAAAAAATTCGAAGAAGTTACCATCAAGACCGAACCCATTTTCAAGGGGAAAATTATTTCGCTGCAGGTGGATCATGTTCTCTTGCCTAATGGAGAAACTGCGACGCGTGAAATTGTGAAGCACCCAGGCGCTGTGGCCGTGATTCCTCTGCTAGGGGATAAAATGATCGTTGTGGAACAGTATCGAAAGCCGCTCGAGAAAAGTCAGGTGGAGATCCCTGCGGGCAAGCTGGATGCGGGAGAATTGCCGCTTAAAGCGGCCATACGCGAGTTAGAGGAAGAAACGGGTTATCGGACTGAAAATATCAAGCTGGTTAATTCCTTTTATACGTCTCCCGGGTTTGCAGATGAAATTATTCACCTCTATATCGCCGAAGACCTAGTGAAGGGCGATGCGAATCCGGATGAAGATGAATTTCTTGAATGCGAAGCGATTACACTGGAACAAGCACAACACTACATGCGTGAAGGGAGAATTAGTGATGCGAAGACGATTATGGCTGTCTATGCTTGGCAGGTATATCTGTTAACGGGTCAGATATAAATGAATTCTTATTATGTAGATCTTCATATCCATATAGGTCGAACGGAGAAGGGGCAAGCAGTGAAAATTAGCGCTGCAAATGATCTTACTTTTTTCAATATTGCACATGAAGCTGCCGTCAGAAAAGGGATGGAGGTCATCGGGATCATCGATTGCCACTCGCCTTCTGTACAGGATGATATCATGACGTACTTGGATCGGGGAGAGATGGAGGAACTGGAGGGCGGCGGCATCCGCTATCAGGATACGGCCATCATGCTGGGAACCGAAATAGAGGTGCGCGAACCTGGAAGGGGTCCAGCTCATTTGCTTGCCTATATGCCTAATCTTGTGGCGATGCAGGGGTTCACTCAATGGATGAAAGGGCATATGAAAAATGTGGAGTTAAGCTCACAACGCATTTATGTACCTGCTCGGATACTTCAAGAAGAAGTACTCGGGAGAGGTGGTATCCTTATTCCTGCGCATATTTTCACCCCGCACAAAAGTGTGTATGGCAGTGCGTCAACTAGAATGGAGCACCTTCTTGATCTGGACGGTATCTCTGCGGTTGAGCTTGGACTAAGCGCTGATTCCGATATGGCTGGATTGATTTCGGAGCTTGATCGGTTCACATTCGTGACGAATTCAGATGCGCATTCCCTTGGTAAAATAGGACGAGAATACAACGAAATGAAGTTAGCCGCTCCAACGTACGAAGAGCTTGTCAAAGCTCTGCATTGTCAAGAAGGACGGCGAATAGCAGCCAACTACGGGCTTAATCCACGTCTAGGCAAATACCACCGAACCTACTGCAGCTTATGTGAATCCATTCTGGATGAAAGGGCAGTGACGGTGGAGCGCTGTACCGATTGTGGCAGCAATAAAATTGTTAGAGGCGTCATGGATCGAATCTTGGCTTTAGCGGATCGTGAACAGACCTATCTCCCTCCTTATCGGCCTCCATATCACTTTCAAGTTCCGCTTGAATTTATCCCAGGCTTGGGGCCTAAAAAGTTGGATCAATTGCTGCGCCGCTTTGGGACGGAGATGAATGTGCTGCATCGCACGACGCCGGAAGAGCTTGAGAGTGAAATTGGCGAAGAGATCGCTTCTTATATTGTAAAAGCGCGTGAAGGCAACCTTTTGCTAGAGGTTGGAGGCGGGGGAAGATACGGAAAAGTTAAAAATCGTTCATAGTTTCTAGCACTCGCTCATAAGCTTGTCTTTGTAGAGGTTGTTTACAAGGGAAGGAGCAGCGAGGGTGAATAGGAACCTAACGATGAAACAATATATGAGAGATAATTTGCCGCTATTTATATTCGTTTCCGTGCTTTTCGTCATCGGGGTCGTGTTTGGCGCTGTGATGGTAAATGCTCTTTCATTGGAACAAAAACAAGAGATGACTCGTCATTTGGGCAGTTTTTTTCATGAAATTAATGATGGGGCCGAGTTTGACAGCAGGCAATCGTTCGTACAAGCTTTTGGCATGCATATGAAGTGGATATTGTTGATTTGGCTCTTTGGTTTGTCGATTATCGGCCTGCCGTTGATCCTCGTTTTGGACTTCCTTAAAGGTGTGCTGATCGGCTTTACGGTCGGTTACCTTGTCGGTCAAATGTCATGGAAGGGCATGTTATTTGCGCTTGTTTCCGTTGCACCGCAAAATCTGATTGTTATTCCAGCTATCCTATTTTGCAGCGTAGGTGCTATGTCATTCTCCATTTATATGATCAAAAATCGCTTTATGAGCCGAAATGGAACGATGTACCAGCCGTTCATGCGGTATACTTCGATTACACTCCTGATGGGAGTATTCCTTATTGGAGCAGCGCTTTGGGAAGGATATATTTCGCAATTAATGATGAGATGGGTAACTCCCATGCTTATTGGCCTTTACGGATAACTTGCCCCGTGTTGTTTTCTGTTTGACTTTGTCAGTAAGCTCCCCCTATAATAAAAAGAGTGGCTAAAATTGGGCTTGGATGCCCACCTTTCTGAGGGGGAGGCATATGGAAGCAAGGATCGAGAAGATTAAGCAGCAGCTGCAATCCCAAGGGTACAAGCTTACGCCTCAACGGGAAGCGACTGTGCGAGTACTGTTAGAGAATGAACAAGATCATCTTAGTGCCGAAGATGTGTTTATGCTTGTGAAGGATAAAGCTCCAGAGATCGGACTGGCAACGGTATACCGAACATTAGAGCTGCTGAGTGAGCTTCATATCTTGGAGAAAATGAATTTTGGCGATGGTGTGGCGCGTTACGATCTGCGTGATGACAGCACACGCCATCATCACCATCACTTAATCTGCGTACAATGCGGGTCCGTGGATGAAATTATGGAAGATTGGCTCGGCCCTTTTGAAGAAAGGTTAGAGCAAGATTTTCATTTTCAAGTGCTAGATCATCGACTTGATTTTCAAGGTATATGCTATCGCTGCAACGAACGAGGGAAACCGGACTCATTGGACAAATCCAAAATAACAGTGACTGAGTAGAAGCTGTTTATACAAAGAAAATGCCTGTAAGCACAGTTCGTGCATACAGGCATTTTTACGTTTTTTTCATATAATAGGTAATAAGTAAAGCCGGACTGAGTTCACATAATTGCACTGGAAGCATGGGCACATTATGACTAATGATAATGAGGAAGAAGGTGGCCGCATTGACTCAGCAATCTATTGTGATCGGCGTTCCAAAAGAAATAAAAAACAATGAAAACCGGGTCGCACTGACGCCAGGCGGAGCGAGCATGCTCCTGATGGCAGGTCATCAAGTGCTGGTTGAGTCTGGAGCAGGTGTTGGCAGCGGCTTTGGAGATGAGGATTATGCCAGAGAAGGCGCCTTTCTTATTGCAAACGCTGCTGAAGTATGGGCTCACAGCGATATGATCATGAAGGTCAAGGAACCGCTGCCCGGGGAGTATGGTTTTTTCCGGGAAGGGCAATTGCTGTTCACTTATTTGCATTTGGCCGCTGCGGGAGATTTGGCTGACCATTTGCTTAGTAAGAAGGTGACTGGGATTGCTTATGAGACGATACAGCTTCCTAATGGTTCACTTCCGCTTTTGACACCGATGAGTGAGGTAGCCGGCCGTATGTCGGTGCAAATAGGCGCCCACTTTTTGGAGAAGTATTATGGGGGGCGTGGAATTCTTCTCGGTGGTGTACCTGGTGTGCCGCCAGCCAATGTGGTTATTCTCGGCGGAGGAATCGTAGGAACGAATGCGGCTAAAATGGCGCTTGGCCTGGGAGCCAGTGTCGTCATTATTGAGCGGAATGCTGATCGGATGCGAGCCTTGGACGATATATTCGGAGGTCGACTTAACACATTGATGTCTAATCCTTACAATATTGCGAGTGCTGTTCAGAAGGCGGATCTCTTAATTGGCGCTGTTCTTATTCCTGGGGCCAGAGCTCCGAGATTAGTGACAGAGTCTATGGTAAAAGATATGAAGCCAGGTGCTGTCATTGTGGATGTCGCAGTGGATCAAGGAGGATCGATTGAAACGATCGACCGTGTAACAACGCATAGCAATCCCACTTATGAAAAACATGGTGTGCTTCATTATGCTGTTGCAAATATGCCAGGTGCTGTTCCAAGAACTTCGACGCTTGCATTAACGAATGTGACAATACCATATGCCTTAGAGCTAGCCAATAAAGGATTTACACAGGCGATTACAGCAAATTACGCTCTTCAATTGGGAGTGAATGCACACAAGGGGAGCATAACCCATCCAGCAGTCGCTGAAGCGTTAGGAATGCCTTATGTGAAGTTATCCGATCAGTCATAAACACGGCCCCATCCTCATATCTTGTCCTTAAGAAAGGGATAGAAATGAGGACGGGCTATGATCTTATTTTCGTATCGAAAATTACTTGTTCGTTTGCGGTTTATTTTGCTTTTCATGGCGTTGACCGTTATCCTATATCAAGTCATGCTTGTTCTTAGCGGGTGGATTCAGCCTGTCAATAGGTACAGAACACCATCAGGAAATTCAGTTAAGGTGTTTGGCCACCATGAGCATGCCTCGGTTTCCGATTCAGGTAAAATGAGTGATCGACTGCGTTTATTTTATTGGTATGGTGAATAAAGCATAAAAAAGAGGAGTTCCCAAGGGAATTGTTGAATGCTATCCTTAATAAGATATGGCATGATAACGAGGGAGCATAGTAGCATGATGACGAATGACCTGCATTCCTTCATCCAATTTTTGTCTGTTGAACGGGGACTATCAAGGAATACGCTGGAATCCTATGAAAGAGATCTGCAACAATTTGTTGATTATATACAACTCCAAGGCATCACAACTTGGAAAGATTCAGGGAAAACTCACATTATTGGATACCTGTCACAGCTGAAATTGTTAGGCCGTGCATCAGCGACCTTGTCTCGTAATATGGTTTCCATTCGAGCATTTTACCAGTATTTGGTTAAAGAACGATTGATGGACTTGGACCCCTCAATTTACGTGGAAGCACCCAAGTTAGAAAAAAAGCTGCCCAAAGTGCTTTCGATTGGGGAGGTAGAGAAGCTGCTCGATGCCCCACAGTCTGAGCTGGTTAGCGGTGCGCGGGATAAAGCCATGCTGGAACTACTCTATGCGACAGGGATTCGAGTTTCAGAGCTTATCTCTCTAAATGTGGCTGATGTCAATTTACAGATGGGATTCATTCGCTGCATCGGTAAAGCAGATAAAGAACGCAATATTCCTCTTAGCTCGATCGCCATTCGGTGTTTAACCACCTATATACATAACGATCGAAAGAAGTTGCTGAAAAAAGTGGCGGATGAAGAAGCCTTATTTTTTGGACACTTGGGAACACGCATGACAAGGCAAGGTTTCTGGAAAATTTTGAAAAGTTATGCTAGTAGGATGAATATCACAAATGATATTACACCTCATGCACTAAGGCATTCCTTTGCTGCTCATTTGATTGAGAATGGTGCAGATTTGAGATCTGTTCAAGAAATGCTCGGACATTCCGATATTTCCTCGACGCAAATGTATGTGCAAGTTACCAAACTCAAAATGAAAGATGTTTACAATCGAGCTCATCCAAGAGCGAATTTGTAACCGATGACAGCGGCATTTCCCACAAGGAGAAGCTGCTGTTTTGCATTCAAAGAGTGGAAATGAGATAATCGGGGGTGGACAACATTAGGAATCGATTTGGAGGGACCAGAGTGCGCTTTGAACGTATTAGTGTCATCGTATTGGATAGTGTAGGCATCGGCGAATTACCGGATGCAAAGGAGTTTGGCGATAGTGGAGCTCACACACTTGGACATATTGCAGATAAAGTTAGCGGATTTTCACTCCCCAACTTACAGCGTATGGGTCTAGGCAGCATTGCTGATATTAAAGGAATTCCTGCAACAAATTCACCAGAAGGTTATTATGGAAAAATGGCTGAGGTGTCTGTCGGTAAAGACACAATGACAGGACACTGGGAATTGATGGGGCTACGGATTTCTACGCCATTTAATGTATATCCGAATGGATTTCCGGAGAAATTGATTTCTCAATTCGAGCGGGAAACAGGCCGTAAGGTGATTGGCAATAAGCCGGCCTCAGGCACAGACATATTAGATGAGCTTGGTGAAGAGCAGATGAAGACGGGAGCTTGGATCGTTTACACATCTGCCGATAGTGTGTTTCAATTAGCTGCGCATGAAGACATTATTCCGCTTGAAGAGCTGTATCGGGCATGCCAAATTGCCAGAAGATTGACCTTGCAGGATGAGTTTGCGGTGGGCAGAGTTATTGCTAGACCGTATATAGGGGAGCCCGGCGCTTTCAAACGCACTCCGAACCGGCATGATTATGCCGTTAAACCGCCAGCGCCTACCGTCATGAATCATTTGAAGGATGCTGGATTTGATGTGATCGCCATTGGTAAAATTAATGATATCTTTGACGGCGAAGGTGTTACGAATGCCACATCTACGAAAAGCAATCTAGATGGCATTCAGAAGACGATTGAGGTAATTGGCTCCTCATTTAAAGGGCTGGCTTTTACGAATCTTGTGGATTTTGACTCATTGTACGGTCATCGGCGTGATCCTGAGGGTTACGGCAGAGCACTGGAGGAATTTGATAGCTATTTGCCTCAGCTTAAATCGGGTCTAGGACCGAAGGATTTGTTAATCCTTACTGCGGACCATGGCAATGACCCGGTGCATGCGGGAACGGACCATACACGGGAGTATGTGCCTATTTTGTTATACAGCCCGAGTTTTCAGTCACCTACTTCGCTTGGCATTCGCGGAACCTTTGCTGATCTGGGTGCAACCATCGCAGAGAATTTTGGCGTGAGTGCAACTGACCAAGGCGAGAGCTTCTTACATCTTTTAAAATAAATACTTACGAAATACGCTGTTTATGTAAACTGAAAACGCTTAGGAGGAATCAAAACCATGTCCGATAAGACCATGATTCAAAAGATTCAAGAGGCAGCAGCCTTTATTAGCAAGGAAACAAACATTAAACCACAAATTGGACTCATTCTTGGTTCAGGTCTTGGCGTTCTTGCTGACTTAATTGAGAAGCCTATTGTGGTTGACTACTCTCGTATTCCACATTTCCCAGTGTCCACGGTGGAAGGACATGCCGGGGAATTAGTGGTTGGTACGATTCAAGGCAAGCAAGTGTTAGTGATGAAAGGCCGCTTCCATGCTTACGAAGGTTATGGCGCAGAAACCGTTTCTTTTCCAGTCAGAGTTATGAAAGAACTGGGTGTAGAAACATTAATCGTGACGAATGCAGCAGGTGGGATTAACGAAACGTACCAGGTTGGCGATCTCATGGTCATTAGCGATCATCTGAATTTGACATACCGCAATCCGCTCATCGGACCGAACGATGCTGCATTAGGCGTTCGCTTTCCCGATATGTCGGAAGCCTATAGCAAACGTCTGCGTAAATTGGCGCACGAAGTGGCGGCTTCTCAAGAATTCCACCTACAAGAAGGTGTCTACGTTGGACTTCTCGGCCCTAACTATGAAACCCCTGCTGAGATTCGCATGTTCCGCACACTTGGCGGCGATTCCGTTGGTATGTCTACTGTACCTGAAGTTATCGTTGCTCGTCATGCAGGTATCGAGGTGCTTGGTTTCTCCTGTATTTCCAATATGGCATCGGGTATTCTGGACCAGCCGCTTTCCCATGCAGAAGTAATGGAAACGACAGAGAAAGTAAAACCTAAGTTTTTGAAATTAGTGCTAGGCATCATCGAAGCACTTTAATCAGAAGAGGAGATCAACATGGAACTGACTTACATAGATAAAATAAAAGAAGCGGCAAGCTTCATTCAAAAGCATTTAGGCAGTGTTAAGCCTGTTATCGGACTGGTTTTGGGCTCAGGTCTTGGGGATATGGCTAATCAGGTTGAGAACCCCATTGCGATCGATTACAGCGAGGTTCCTCACTTTCCTGTTTCCACTGTAGAAGGTCATGAAGGCCGTTTTGTGGTGGGTACACTGGAGGGGAAACAAGTCATCGTGATGCAGGGACGTTTTCACTATTATGAAGGTTATGATATGAAAAAAGTTGTTTTTCCTGTCTATGTCATGAAAGCGATTGGTGTTCAGACGGTCGTGATGACGAACGCGGCGGGCGGCATGAATCGTTCATTTAAAGCCGGGGATCTCATGGTGATTAGCGATCATCTGAATATGACTGGAGATAACCCGCTTATCGGGCCTAACCACAATGATCTTGGTGTTCGTTTCCCTGATATGTCGGAAGCATACAACCGCGAATACAGGACGCTGGCTCATGAGCTTGCCCGAACGGTCGTTGGAGAAGACGGCGAGCCACTGAAGCTGCAGGAAGGCGTTTACGCGGGGATTACTGGACCAACATACTGTACGCCTGCTGAACTTACGATGTTAGCTCGTATTGGAGGCGATGCTATAGGCATGTCCACGGTAGGTGAAGTGATAGCAGCGCGTCATGCGGGGCTTAAAATATTAGGTATTTCATGTATCACCGATATGGCGGTAGGCGAAGAATTGGAACCATTGACGCATGAACAGGTAGTTGCTGTAGCAAACCGTACGAAGCCGAAGTTCATTGCCTTGGTTAAAGCTTTTGTGCGTGAGGTTCGTCTGGGATAATCGAATCTATTTTTTATCAATTTTTAATGAAAAAGAGCGTCTGGAGACATATTAATTTGGAGGAAGCCATGTTAATATATAGTTAATTAGAACTATATTCGAGGGTTTCATAGTTAATGATACCCATTCCATAACAAGGATGTGATGGAGCATGTCAGTCCCCCAATTAATGGTAGCAAACTGCCCGCGTTGCGGGAAAGTGTTCCAGAAAAATTTGCGAAACCAATGTTCAGATTGCAGTCACAGTTTAGATTCAATCCTGCTCTCCAGTCTTGAATTTCTACGTAGAAATCATCGCTCGACAAATGAGCAATTAAGCGCAGCGACAGGTGTTACGAACGAACAATTGCATGTTTGGATCAAAGAGGGAAAGCTGGTGCTTTCGGATTATCCGAATTTGTACTATTCTTGTACAATCTGCGCGAAGCCGATTCGTCAACAAAAATTATGTCCGGAATGCGCATTCCGAATTAATCGTGATATTAGGGAACTTAAAGAGAGAGATCATTCCTTTCAAACGCTACGTAGAGAGAAACAAAAAGCTTCGGTTGGCGGTTTCCAAATACTTGAAAGATTAAGTGGTGTGTAATTCACAATAAAATGGGTAATAGTAAGGTTAATATCCCCCTCTAAGGGGGATGTTTTTACGAGAGCCTCATTCACAATTTTGTCACAAAATATTCAACGTTTTGCCACTAACCATGTATGTGATTGTCTTGAGTTGTTAGGTAGAATAGATGAAGTGAACATATGATGAGGGGGATATACATGCAAAAATGGATTTTCTTTGTATTATTTATACTTGCGGGCGCACTGGGGCTTGGAGTCCTCTTTCAAGATATTTCTGCACGCCAAGTGGCTAAAGAAGCAGAAGCTGCAGCTAGCAAAAGTCAACAACTTAAGATTACAGCTTCTAACTGGCAATTCGATGCAGCAGATTACACAATTAAAAGCGGTCAACCAACGAAAGTTTCCTTGTCTTTAAAAGAAGGTGTGCACGCGGTTGAAATTGTAGGATTGGATATCAAGCTGGATAAAGAGAATCCTTCCAAGCAAATCACTTTTGATAAACCAGGAACTTATGAAATTCAGTGTGTACTTCCTTGCGGTGAAGGCCATGCTAAAATGAAATCCAAATTAGTTGTTCAATAATAAAATTGGTCATATCAGAGGGGGCTCTAGCAGCTCCCTTTTTCGATTTTGAAGGATATGCTTACAATGCAAGTTTTCTAACGAAAACTTTAGGAGGAATGCAGGATGAGAATGGTTGATTTAATCCATAAGAAGCGCTCTGGTGAAGTGCTTAGTGAGCAAGAAATTACACATATCGTTAGCGGTTATACACGTGGAGATATTCCGGATTATCAAATGTCGGCGCTGCTGATGGCCATTTTTTTCAATGGGATGACAAGTGAAGAGATTTCTGCACTCACACTTGCTATGGCAGGATCGGGAGAAATGATCGATTTATCAGAGATTGCTGGAATCAAAGTGGATAAACACTCAACGGGTGGAGTAGGTGACAAAATTAGCCTGATTGTTGGACCAATCGTAGCTTCACTGGGTATTCCTGTGGCCAAAATGTCTGGAAGAGGATTAGGACATACAGGCGGCACCGTTGATAAGCTAGAATCAATTCCAGGCTTTCAGATTGAATTGACGAAAGAAGCTTTCATCCAAGCGGTGAATACGAATAAAATTGCGATCGTGGGCCAAAGCGGCAATTTAGCTCCCGCCGACAAAAAAATGTATGCGCTGCGCGATGTAACAGCAACGGTTGATTCAATACCCTTAATTGCTAGTTCCATCATGAGTAAGAAGATTGCATCGGGTGCGGATGCGATCGTTCTGGACGTGAAAATCGGTTCAGGCGCCTTCATGAAAACGGTAGAGGATGCAAGGGTGCTAGCCCGTACGATGGTTGACATCGGGACCAAATTGAAGCGTAACACCATTGCGATGATTACGGACATGGAGCAGCCGCTCGGACGCGAAATTGGAAACGCGAATGAGATCCGCGAATCGATTGAAGTGCTGCGCGGCACAGGTGACAAAGAGCTGACAGAGGTGGCGATATCCGTTGCTGCTTACATGACACTGCTTGGGAAAGTGTTTGAGAGCTTTGAGAAGGCGCAGGCGGCCGTTAGAGACATCGTCTTGAATGGGAAAGCGTTAGATACGTTCAAGCGCTTCGTGGCAAGCCAAGGTGGCGATCCTAACGTGGTAGACCATCCAGAACTGCTTCCGACAGCTGCGTATCATTTC
The DNA here is from genome assembly GCF_900103825.1 of Paenibacillus sp. yr247. Classification (GTDB taxonomy): domain Bacteria; phylum Bacillota; class Bacilli; order Paenibacillales; family NBRC-103111; genus Paenibacillus_E. Next base: position 3,865 of record NZ_FNIF01000008.1, on the reverse strand, counting down.
GAGGTGTTGGCTGAGCAAGAAGGATTTATCAATCAAATCGATGCTGAACAAATCGGTATTGCCGCGATGCTGCTCGGCGCTGGTCGTGCGAAGAAGGAAGATCAGATCGATTATGCGGTGGGTCTCACCCTGAATAAGAAAATTGGTGACGAGGTTAAGATCGGGGATTCGATCTGCACCATTCATGCGAATCGGCAGGATGTGAAGGAAGTCACAACCATGATTCATGGCGCGTATCGCATCGAGATAAGTAAACCTGCTCCTGTTCAATTAATTTATGATGTGATTGTTTAACATAAAATAAGGACTCAAGCACTTTCCCATTTGGAAAGTGCTTTTTTAATTTTGCTTCTGTTGGAATATTTTGCAGGGAAATCGTCAAGACTGATTAGCAGTCATTCAAGCTGCAAGTGTCAGGTTTTCACTTCATATATTACAGGAGGGGTACAATTGTTATGCGAAAAAAAGGGCTAATAAGTTTAATTTGTTTACAGTTATGTATGATGCTGCTTATCCCGGCTGCTTTTGCGGAGGAAAAGAAAGCGCAGACGGTTGATCTGACACCGAACGCTCAATCCGCTATTTTAATGGACGCGGATACGGGAACAATCATTGCCGAGAAAAATAAGGATGCGAAACTCCCGCCGGCTAGTATTACGAAAATAATGACGATGCTGCTGATTATGGAAGCTATCGACAAAGGCAACATTAAAATGGATGAGAAGGTTCGGGTTAGTGAGTATGCGGCTTCCATGGGCGGATCGCAAATTTTTCTAGAGCCTGGCGAAGAGATGACAGTCGAAGAAATGCTGAAGGGGATTGCCATGGCTTCCGGCAACGACGCATCAGTGGCAATGGCTGAAAAGATTGCAGGTTCGGAAGAAAATTTTGTGCAAATGATGAACGAGCGTGCACAGCAGTTAGGCATGAAAAACACCCATTTTTCAAATTGTAACGGTCTGCCTGTGGCCAATCACTATACGTCTGCAAATGATATCGCCGTCATGTCAAGAGAACTGCTTAAGCATGAGGAAATTACGAAATTTACAGGTGCCTATCAAGATTATCTGCGAAAAGAAACAGCAAACCCCTTCTGGCTAGTGAATACGAATAAGCTAGTGCGTTTCTACAGCGGTGCAGATGGTCTGAAAACAGGCTATACCAGTGAAGCGAAGTTCTGCTTATCTGCAACGGCTAAACGGGATAATTTACGTGTAGTTGCTGTAGTGCTTGGTGAACCAAATACAAAAACACGGAACGCTGAAGTCTCGAAACTGTTTGATTACGCGTTTGCACAATTTACGAACTATCCTTTATTTAAGTCAGGAGATAGTCTTGGGAAATTCACGATTAATAAAGGTGAAGTTTCGACAGTACCATTAGTCGCAAAGCAAAATTATAGCATTTTAATGAAAAAGGGTATCCCTACGCAAAACATTCGACATGAACTCAAATTCGATTCAAGTTTAAAAGCGCCGATTGCAATGGGGCAACGTATAGGTAAAATTATTGTTTACAATGGCGATAGTGTGCTTTCTGAATACCCTCTAGAGTCTCCTATTGCTGTTGGTAAAGCGACCTGGTGGAAGCTATTCAAGCGAACTACAACACAGCTCTTTCACACTGATTAGTTGTGAGAATACGCGAATAAGCGCAGTTTTCTTCTAGTTTTAGCAGTTTTCTTCTAGTTTTGTCGGGTGGCAGGATATTCTAACTCAGCTGTAGAAAGTTAAGTTTCATGACTTAATATAGGGATCTTTGAGTGTAGCTCAAAGTCTCTCCGCTGGAGGGATCTTTGAGTGTAGCTCAAAGTCTCTCAGCTGAGAGGAGTGAACATGTTGAGCCTGCAAATTGAATTCGAGCAAGGCCGAAGAGCGCTGATTGTTAGATTGAAAGGCGAGCTGGATCATCACACAGCCGATGTTGTGAAGGCGAGGATGGAGGAAGCGATTGCCAAGGAGCATACGCACCATTTAATCCTTAGTTTGAAGGATCTTTCTTTCATGGACAGCTCGGGTCTAGGCGTCATTCTCGGTCGTTATAAGCAAATTACAAGTAAAGGCGGCAAAATGGTCGTTTGTGACGTTGCTCCTGCTGTTTACCGCTTATTCGAGCTTTCCGGAATGTTCAAGATTGTATCTATCCAGGATAACGAACGAAATGCAATGTCCAGTTTGGAGGTTGCGCTATGAGTGAAGCTAACTTTATGACACTTCAGTTTGCCAGTCGTTCGGAGAATGAAGCCTTTGCACGTATAGCGGTCGCTGCTTTCGTTTCTCAATTGGATCCTACGCTGAATGAATTGACCGATATCAAGACGGTTGTTTCTGAAGCTGTTACGAATTCCATTATACATGGTTATAACAATAGAACGGATGGCGTTATCACGATTTCGACGCAAATTGATGATGATATGGTCAAGATTACAATTGAGGACAAAGGTTCAGGCATTGCAGATTTAGAGCAAGCGAAACAGCCTCTGTACACATCCAAACCAGAGTTGGAACGTTCTGGGATGGGATTCACGATTATGGAAAATTTCATGGACGAAGTGGAAGTTGTGACGGCCGTCGGAATCGGAACCAAAATAAACATGTTGAAGCGAATTGAATCTAAAAAAGCTTTATACAATTAGGGGTTTGATCTATGGATGTCGATCTGAAGCATGCTTCTCATAGTTATTTAGACGATTCGGAAGTCAAACGGTTAATCGCCCTCAGCCAATCCGGAGATGGACTCGCTAGAGAAACACTCGTCAGCTGCAATATCCGCTTGGTTTGGTCAGTGGTTCAACGTTTTTTGAACCGGGGATACGAAGCCGAAGACTTGTTCCAGATCGGTTGCATCGGACTTCTCAAGTCCGTAGACAAATTCGATCTATCTTATGATGTGAAGTTTTCAACCTATGCGGTACCGATGATTATCGGTGAAATTCAGCGTTTTCTTCGCGATGACGGAACGCTTAAAGTAAGCCGTTCGCTTAAAGAACTAGCGAATAAGATTCGCAAGACGAAGGACGAGCTATCCAAGAGGCTTGGCCGGCTACCTACGATCAAAGAGGTTGCAGAGGAGCTTATGATTACTGCGGAGGAAGTTGTTTTCGCGCAAGAGGCGAATAAGCCACTCTCCTCGATCCACGAGACCGTATTTGAGAACGACGGAGACCCCATTACGCTGATGGACCAAATCTCGGATGAGTCCGGAGATAAGTGGTTCGAGAAACTAGCGCTTAATGAAGCGATCGGGACGCTCTCGGAACGAGAACGGCTCATTGTTTATCTCCGCTATTTCCGCGATCAAACACAGTCCGAAGTCGCCAGCAGACTTGGTATTTCCCAAGTGCAGGTGTCACGATTGGAAAAGAAAATCTTGCAATCGATTAAAGATCAGATTGCTCAATAACAGACTTTTAGGAAAAAATAACCGTTCTTTCCTTGTGGAGGACGGTTATTTTTCCTGTACAAACTATTTTGAAATAGAAACAACTGGAAAAAAAGTGTGGGTTTGAACGAGGAAAGTGAATTATTGTTAACAAGTCAGATAGACCAGCATAAAAAAGAGCCGCTGATTATCCGGATTTCCTTCTGATCTGGACCCTTTGTCAAGGACACTTGAAAAAAGCCTTGTGTCTAGGCGGCTAACAATAGATGATTCCTGTATTGCACAGGTGTCATCTTTTTTAATCCCCACTGATATCGATTATTGTTGTAGTAGCGAATATAACGGTCAATCTCTCGTTGTAGTTCTCCTAATGAGGAACAATTACGATGATCAACATGGTCCTTCATGTGGCCAAAAAAAGACTCTTGAGGCGCATTGTCCCAGCAATTTCCTCGTCTAGACATGGATTGACCTAACCCTTTTT
>NZ_FNIF01000046.1 GCF_900103825.1 Paenibacillus sp. yr247 | reverse complement strand
AATAGACTATTCCTGCATAATAATTGCCTAAAATTGCAAAATGTTATCATTTCCATTGACGGATTGTATGGAGTCCTGTCACGATAAAGGTAATCGTTAACATTACGATGAAATGAAGAGAACGAACAGAATGGTGGAAGTTCCGTTCCCAAAAGGACTTAAAACAATAATGGCAGGTGAAACTGAATGTCAGACCAAAAACTCGGCACTTTATTGGAAGAGAGCGTCTCCATTCGTCAAGAGGCGTTAGATCAACTCATTGCGATGTCGGAAAGGATTACCACTGCAGAAGGTAGAACGCAAACCATTATCCCGTTTCTTACTATTTTCCGTAAAAGCCTTCGAACTACGCCGATTCCTGAATTGGTGACCCCTTCATTTTGTATCCTTCTTCAAGGAACAAAGAAACTTCATTTTGGCCGAGACCTCATTCATTATCACCCGGGTGATTATTTTGCATCGTTGATTGATATCCCTGCATCCGCTAATATCATCGATGCTACAAAGAAGCCACCTTATATCGGTCTACGCATTAATCTTACGACGAAAGAAATCGCTTCTGTGGTGATGGAGGCGGAAATCAGCATGAAACCAAGGGATAATAAGCTGACCGCCAGAGAGTTCTTTGGAAAATCCGATGCCGACCTTTTAGACTTACTAATGAGGTTACTGAAGCTTATCGACAAACCCAAAGAAGCTCGCTTTTTGTCTGCACTCATCAAGCGTGAAATGATATTCCATTTACTGTCACGAGATAAAGGGCACTTATTTTTCCAACAGGCGATCTTATACCAGCAAGCTGACGGGGTCAGCAACGCCATCGAATGGATTAAAAATAATTACGCCCGTTCCTTTACCGTCGAGGAGCTTGCAAAATCAATTAACATGAGCCTCTCGGGACTGCATCATAAGTTTAAAGCCATCACGACAATGAGCCCTTTGCAGTATCAGAAGTTGCTCCGCCTTCAGGAAGCAAGACGCCTCATGCTGAGCGGTTCTATGGATGTAACGACTGCCGCTTGTGAAGTCGGCTATGACAGTCCATCGCAATTTAATCGAGAATACCGGAGGCTTTTTGGCCTGCCTCCTCTTCAAGATATAAAGACTGTGCGGGAAAGCTCCATAGCCGACTCATTCAAGAATCGTTAGGTTCACGGCTAATCTTTTCATTCCCATAAAACCTGAAAGTAACATAAAACCAAACTGAATGAATCGCCGGGAAATTCCAAAACGATAAAAGAGTGTCACAAACCAAGCATCGATCACGACAAACGCTTTATCACAAGACCAAGCAACCGTTGACCGTTTGGATCTAGGCCATTGTCTGGTAGCGCATGATAAACGAGGTGAAAAATTCGCTAATGGGATCATCCACGCTGAAGGCACACGTATAGCCCATGTTGGGACGAGATAACGATTAGACTTTTCGAGGAAATGATCTTTAAGGAATAATTTGGGGTTGGGAACCTTTTCAGCATGCTTATTTATAACACTATATAATAATTGTAGATCAAGGAACTTTTTAAATTACATAGATCAAGGCAGCACAGTGGACTACCCCTTTTTTATTCTTTGAAGTTTATTTGAATTAGTAAGCAACTCGTTTCGCAAACATAAAAAAGAGAGGGAGGATGCGACAGTTGCCTATGTTGATGGGGGGCGTACCGAATCTGATTGTGGAGCTGGATGAACTGAATGAATACGGCGAAAAGGTATATTTCTTCGAGAAGGCATGCGGCATCAGCGGCTTGCTGCTTGGGGTGAACCCGTTCGATCAAGCCGGCGTGGAAGCGTACAAATCTAATATATTGCACTACTGAATAAGCCTGATTTTGAAATGCAAAAAACTGAGCTCAGGGTAACCAAGTTTTTCTTTTATAGTTCAGTAATTGTAGTCACAGATGAGGTTAAATTTTAAATCAATTATGTAAAAGATGTCATTATTTTAAAGCATTTAAAATAGGAGTACCGCATAAAAAGAGGTGATTGGAATGAACCCTCATTATTATACCATCGGAATGGCCGGCCATATCGACCATGGTAAGACAACGTTAACAAAAGCGCTAACGAATGTGGATACCGATCGTTTAAAAGAAGAAAAGGAACGCCAAATATCGATTGAGCTCGGGTATGCCCCCTTTCCTCTTGACGTGGATCTCCTCCCAATAATATATCCATCTTTTGTCGATCAAACGAATAATCATCTGATCTCCGATAACAATACAAGGTGAGGCTATATCGCGATGGATGAAAAAAAGCAGCAAGGCGAATAGTAGCCATGCCGCTTTTGTTTGCAAAGAATAGGCCCGGTGCGGATCGAATCCACGACCTGATGATTAAGAGTCAACTGCTCTGCCAGCTGAGCTACGAACCTAAGGAAATAAATATAGGAGTAATCATTCCATTTGTCAACAAACTTACGCATATTCGTTCGTTCACCATCTGAAGTGCCGCCAGATGATGAGGCGGATATGCCCGAGCTCATTGAATCATTCTCACCATGTAATAACTCAGCTTCAATTATGAAAAATGAAGGGAGGATAGACATAAGGAAGCAAGCAGTTATTTTCAAGCCTGCGTCTGGATAAGATGGAAAGAATACAAACGGATTGTCTAAACTCAAGCTAAATCTTGCCGTTGTATTTACCATAATCAATAGTTTTACTAAGACTTGAATCACCTTTTCTCCGCTCCAATTGATGGATAAACCAAAGCAGAAACCCCAGCCCCACCAAAGACATAAATACCGCTAATGGCAGTTTCCATACGGCAAGTGGCTTCGAAAAATAGGGAATCAGCGCAACTGCCAGAACAGGTGCATCAGTCCAATTGAACCGCTGCATAAGGAATAACGTAAGCAAGACCGTCAGGAAAAAAGCAATAATTCCGCCGATCAGCCAATGCAGCAAGCTTCCAATAACCGTCGCCACAGTTGCCGCAATAATTGTCCTTGGCAGATATTTCTTATTTTCTTCCCTTTTGAACAAAATAACGGAGAATGACCCCAATGATGGATAAAAAATCATTTCCATTCCAGGAATATGCTGAGATGCCCAATAAGCAAGCGTTAAATAAAGACCAATTGCTAGTATTCGGATTTTCAAACTGCCCACCCCGATTCTTGATATTGGCATGTTAAAATTAATAAACCAATTTCAACAGTTCTCCGGGTTTATTTTTGAACGACGATGATAACCAGATTATTCCTCACGTAACCAATTACCAAATGAATAATAAACAATCCTGATTTCAGCGCAGGGGCCCCGCTTCTAAATCCTTTGCTCTCCAACTTGTCAATCGTGTATGAGATGAAATCCCATCATGACCAAGTTTTCGGCGGTAGGTTGGTTGTTGTCGACATTGATTTTTGTTACTTTCAGCTGATCTCAAACTCAGACATTAGTTCATCATTTTTTGGTTAACTGACCGGATGCTCTTCCAAATAATGTTCACAATCCATCGCCGCAATCGCTCCACTGCCGGCCGAAGTGATCGCCTGCCGGTAGTGAGGATCCTGCACGTCTCCGCAAGCGAATACGCCTGGAATATTCGTTTCCGCCGTCCCCGGCTTTACAATCAAGTAGCCTTGCTGATCGGTCCGCAGTTGTCCGTCAAGAAATTCGGTATTCGGATGATGGCCGATCGCTACGAATATACCGTCGGTTTCAATGATTTCTGCAGCGCCTGTTTCATTGTTTTTCACTTTCAATCCTGTTACGCCTTTTCCATCGGAGATGACCTCCAGCGGAGTCCGATCCAGACCCCACTTGATCTTGCTGTTTTTCCGGGCTCGATCCTGCATGATCTGAGAAGCCTTTAGTTGATTTCTTCTGTGGACGATGCGGACTTCCGAAGCGTATTTCGTCAAGAAGTGTGCCTCCTCCATCGCCGAATCGCCTCCACCGACCACGATGATCTTTTTGCCGCGGAAGAAGAAGCCGTCACAGGTAGCGCAAGTGCTCACGCCTCTTCCGATATTTTCTTGCTCATTTGGAATTTGCAGATAGTTTGCGGATGCTCCCGTAGAGATGATGACGCTCTCGGTGATCAGCGTTTCTCCGTCTTCCAAGACCAAGTGAAACGGCCGGTTCTGCAGATCGACCCGGCCGGTGTTAAACCTGGCGTCGAATCGCTCCGCTTGCTTCCTCATATTGTCCATCAGTTCCGTCCCCAAAATCCCGTCCGGAAAGCCGGGGAAGTTTTCAAATTCAGTCGTCGTTGTCAATTGCCCGCCGGGCTGGGTTCCTTCGATTACGAGAGGTTCCATATTCGCCCTTGCTAGGTAGATGGCTGCAGTTAGTCCGGCTGGACCCGTACCGATAACAATTGATTTGTACATGGTATACAACTACTATTTTAATTTTTCAAAATAATATTGTACACAATATAAATGGGTAATCGGATCAAGATAAATGCAATCATTTTCGTACTAATCAAGCGGATTGAACGGATAGAGCCAAAAGAAGGGCTTCTCACATGAAATGGAAATTATTTGCTAAAGCGATCATGATTTCGCTGATGTTTTGGATAGTACCTTTACTAGCAGAGATGCAAAGTTATTTTGGAGTTTGCAATCCAGAAAATACACGTTATTATTTGTTTCGAGACTCACAAAGTGGATTGATTACACCAAAATAATTAGTGGTTACAAAATCAGTCGGCTCGTAGGGCACATAGCGGAGAGCTCATTCTTGCTGGGCAGGCAGGCGACGGCTGGACATGAGCCCCCGACCCACTTTCGCTACACGAAAGCAAGCCGTTTACCTGATCGTGCCAAGTGCCAGGCCAGTAATTTGATGCCTTGGCCGCTGCCAAGGACCAGTGAGACATCAAAATCCTCCTTGTTGTATTCTCAAATTTCTCCTGACAAGGATATTATTACTTGAATATGCGAAACGAAATAGACTATTCCTGCATAATACTTGCCTAAAGATGCAAAATGCTATCATTTTCATTGACGGATTGTATGGTGTCCTGTCACGATAAAGGTATACTGTGAACATTACAGTGAAATGAAGAGAACGAACAGAATGATGGAAGTTCCGTTCCTTCAAGGACTTATAACAACAAAGGCAGGTGAAACTGAATGTCGGATCAAAAATTAGGCACTTTATTGGCAGAGAGCGTCTCCAGTGGTTATAAAATCAATCGGCTTCTAGGGCACATTGCGGAGAGAGGCGGAAAGACCATTGAAGAAATCCGCGCGTAGGAAACAAAGATGTGCAAGTGCGCGAATATTTGGGATCTAAATCATAAGGTAGATCAAAACCCCACATTTTCTGAAAAGGAGAATTGATAAATGTTATTGAATCAAGCCCTGGAGGAAGCGAAACAGCATTTCGTCGCCAATACGCCCGCCGACGTCCATTCCGAGATGTTCCGAATGATTCGGGAGCAGCAACAATCTGGAAATGCCTTCGGTTTGAAGGTGGGACAAAAGGCAAAAGATTTTACGTTGAAGAATACAATGGGGGAATCTGTGAATCTGTTTGATGAGCTTTTCAGTGGTCCAGTTGTTCTGACCTTTTATCGCGGAGGATGGTGCCCATTCTGCAATATGCAGCTGCGAGCATATCAAGCCATACTGCCGGAGATTGAAGCGATCGGCGGCCAACTGATAGCAGTAAGCCCGCAAAGTCCTGACAATACGCTTTCCCAACAAGAAAAGGAAGAGCTTCATTTTCAGGTACTAAGCGATACGAATGGACTGGTTGCTGCTTTTTATAATATATTGTACGATGTCCCTTCATACATACAGGAAATCATGACGAACAAATTCGGTCTAAACCTGGCCGAATACAATGCTACAAATAAATGGATACTTCCGATCCCTTCGACTTTCATGATTGATGAGACCGGCATGATTCGTTCGGCGTATGTCAACCCAGATTTTATGCGACGTCTTGAACCTCATGAGATACTGGATCAATTGAGAAAGTTGTAAGCAACTTTTACGTCAACAGCCGGAAGGCCAGTGTTCAGTAATAAAGAAATTAGACCGGAGCTCCTTATCGCAAGGAATCCCGGTCTTTTTATGGCCCCATTATTTATTAAATGAATCAGACTCAATGACACTTGGATGTAGCGACTATGTTTATTACTAATAGATTTAAATCATCATTACCCTTAGCCAATGATCGATCTGTCCCGTTATGCGAAAATACCTATAGACGGTCTGCTAACGGTTGTATCGGTTCCCCAATCCGGGGGGCGCTTCGGGAATAACTGCAGTGCCGTATCGATGAACAGCTTCACGGTGTTCGAAGCACCCTTTAAAGAGGAAATGGCGCTTTTCGGGTTCGATATACAGCTTTATTAGCCACCCACGTACTGAAAAACTCATCGCCTTGCATAACTGCTACTACTTTCTTTAGCGGTGGAACGATCGTAATGTTCTCTTTTCGAGATTGTTTAGCCGCATGTAGATATGTATCGAGATCATCACCACAATAAAATCTGCTATGCACCAATTTACCCTGATCATTGTATTTCATTACTACTTGTATATACGCATCAGGCAAATGGGATAAAAACTTCATGTGGAACAATATGTCCGATGTTAAGAATAATATCCCATTCCCCTTCAAGCATAATTCGGTTGATGCTAATAGGTATATCCCAATCAGCTGCTCCACCTGAAAACGTCTTAACATAGGCCGCTGGAATGAATCCGAGAGTTTTACAATCTTTGATCCAATCATGAATCAAGATACATTCCTCTGGTATATCGCCGAATATCCATTCGTTTTGATCAGCAGTGGCAATCCTTTCCGTCATCGCAATGAGTTGATCCAACGCCTCATGACAGATGGAGAGGCTCTCTTCCAATAAAATGTCGAGTTTTTGGTCCGACATTCAGTTTTACCTGTCTTTGTTGTTATATGTCCTTTTGGGAACGGAACTTCCACCAATTCTGTTCGTTCTCTTCATTTCACCGTAATGTAAAAGTACACCTTTATCGTGGCAGGACACCATACAATCCGTCAATCAAAATGATAACATTTTGCATCTTTAGGCAAGTATTATGCAGGAATAGTCTATTTCGTTTCACAAATTCAATTTAATATTAAATTGTAAGGATTATTCAACTAAACGAAGGAGGATTTTCTAATGAAAAGAAATCTCATGGCTTCGGCATTAACTACCGCTCTGGCAGTCGGCACATTTACCGGTGCGAAAAAGGAGAATCGTCCATGATCTACGTTGCGCTGTTACCGATCGTCGACGCAGACAAGAGCGCACGGACTCAACCGGCCCATCTCGCTTACATCAACCGCTTGTACCTGGAAGGCAATGTCGTCATGGCCGGCCCGTTCGCCGACGGGCTCAGCGGGATGGTGCTGTACCGCGCGGACAGCGAAGAAGAAGCCCGTCGGCTGGCGGAACACGATCCGTTCGTGCTGGAAGGCGCCCGCACCCTCGAGCTTCGCGCATGGAATGCTCTCGACTTCCCGCTGCCGGAATCACATTGATCTTACCGCCCTGGTTCCGTTCGCAGGCGTATTATGACAGCGGCGATTGGCGGGCGACGTGGGCCGGTGAAGGCGGCGGCATTCTGACGAACCAATGCCCTCATAACTTGGATTTTTACCAATGGTGTTCGGTTTGCCGCAGCGCATCCGTGGTCACGCAAATATCGGCAAATACCACGACATCGTAGTAGAAGACGAAGTGACGGCATATTTTGAGCATGAGAACGGGATGGTCGGTCACTTCACGTCACTACCGCAGAGAGGGGTAGTATCAATTCCTTCATTATATGCGATGACAACATCGGTCTTCGTCAGTTTTCCGATTTTTAATGAATGAACGTGGGGACATCAATGGATGCCACAGTGCAAGCTACTGGGATGACTTAACGGTCCATATCCTAGAGTAACGAGGAACTTATGATCTAGTAAAGTCAGTTAGAGGGAACGCGGAGTGCTGGGAAACTGGCACGCTCCGTGTGGAGCAGGGGAAAAGCTGGAGATAACATCAAATGCTTACCTATTGCAACCGATAGCGGAATAGAGCGGCTGCCGATCTAATGATCAGCAGCCGTTTGCTCACCTAAACATTCCTGTAAGGCCTAAGATTTGGCCTTTGTCAAAAAAGGAGCGCCTCGGTATGATGGGTTTGTCGACGGGTTTATGACCCAACACCATCAAGGAGGCGCTCTTACTATGAAGTTTAAGCAATCAGACGGACAAAATCAACGCATTGAACGAATTTCCACATCTCATCTTGTTGTGGGCATCGACATAGCGAAGGAGACTCATGAAGCACAAGCAACTAATTTTCGCGGCATCGTACTCTCTACGCGACATCTCACATTTTCAAATACAATTGAAGGTTTCGAAAAAATAGAACGATGGATCGATGGAATTAGGCAGAAACATCGCTTAAAGGGACTCATAATCGGCATGGAGCCGACTGGACACTATGGGTATAACTTGGCCAATTGCTTTGTCGACAAGGGCAAGAGCGTTGTCATGGTGAATCCGGCCACCACTAAACGAAACAAGGAGAACCGGGATAATTCTCCCTCCAAAAGTGATCCGAAGGATGCACTTGTCATTGCTGACGTGATCAGCCGAGGCTATTACTCTGAATACTCACGACAGGCTATCGTTTCTCAGAGGTTGAAAACGATTATGAGTGACCGGGAATTTTGGGTGACGAATAGTGTACGGCTGCAGAACCGGATCATTCGCTGGTTAGACATTCGCTTCCCTGAGTATTTCTCGGTTTTTAAAGACTGGGCCTGCAAACGTTCTGTGAGGGCATAGACCCGTAGAGCCGTGGGATGGTGAACCCCCAAGGAAATTGTGGAGTATGCGTGCAGAAGAATAACGCTTGGAGAAATGTTCCACACGCTTCTTCTGTTCCCGCATGCCCAAGATTGGAAAAACGGAGTAAAATGATGTTTAATGAGCTTACTTACCGAACAGCATCTGTATTCCAAGGCGACGAAATCCTGCGAATGAGTGAGTATATGCGAGATAAACCCTTAAAACTCCTGTTAGGGCTAAGAAATAGCCTTTGTCAAAAAAAGGAGCGCCTCAGTATGATGGGTTTGTCGACGGGTTAGTAACCCAATACCATTAAGGAGGCGCTCTCACTATGAAGTTTAAACAAACAGACGGACAAAATCAACGTATTGAACGAATTACCACTTCTCATCTTGTTGTGGGCATCGACATTGCGAAGGAAACTCATGTCCCGAATCTTTAGGAGAACAAATCGAGGATTCATTAGACATTTGTTTGAGGGAACCAGTTTGGGATGAGAAGATGAAAGGGAGAAACTGTATTAAAGAATCGAAGCTGAAGCAGCTTTTCAGCGCTTCTAAAGATATAGCTGCGATAGAGGGAGCCATTTAAGTTTATTGTCCATCCTAATCCTAATCGTTTAGGAACAAAAATTGACTTATTATTTGGGTTGTAGTAAATAATCCCCAATTTATAGTGTTTTCGGTCATTGTCAACCATTTTTCTTCTCTCCAGTTTCATTAAGTTCATTGAATATCTTCTAACAGTTAAGAGTTTGAATTATTGTTTTCGTTAGTTGAACTACATCTTTTGTCATGTAGGGGAAATGTCAGCAAACCTAGTCTTTCCTACGAGCCGATCCGTCTCCATGTCGCGTATGACAAAAGGCATAGCCATTCCTCTAGCCCGTTCTTCTAGCGCTATCTCCACATAAATTTTCATATCATCTATATTTCGCATACCTGGAGGGTTCCGGATCGCTCAATGCTTCGTAAAGCGGAGAGATGAGAAGCTTCCATGGGAACAAGGGCTATCCTTACTCCTTGCAAAATAACGGGTTCAACTTTCATCAGCCTTCTCTCCTTTTTATTGTCGTGTAACTAGTAGAATAGAATACAAGGTAAATTGACAATTAAAAAGTACCAATTTACTATTTTTTTATTAGTCCACTTAACAGAGTGCAGTATGATTTAGATTAGATTCGAAAAAAGCTTGCCGATTTAGTTTCCACTAGGTAAACCATATAATCCTCTAACCGGGAACGATAGTGGAGGAACTTGCAGCAATGCTGGAATTTATTACGCTTAATTCATTCGTTAAAATGGATAAATACGCAAAGTCCAGATAGGAGGTATGATCAGTATGTTTGTATTTATCCATTGGATCGGTTTCGTTCTAGGGCTGGTTATCGTCATTTCCACGATCGGTAGTATCGTCGATACCCTGATCGTAACTCGAAGTGTCGAATCTCGGATTACGCTCGTTTCCTGGGAGATTACCCGCTTTGTGTTCAAATTGCTTTCCTTCAGAACCGCGCTTTACGAAAAAAAAGACCGATTGCTCTCCTTTCGTGGACCTGCGTCGCTTTTAACCACATTAGCACTATGGATTTTTTTGTTTGTCGTTGGCTATGCACTGTTGTTCTGGCCTTTTACTGAAGGGACTTTTGTGATGGCCCTTAGGTTGTCTGGCTCTTCATTCTTTACCCTTGGCATTTTTTCTGCACCAGCTGGGGTCTCAACGATTCTGGAATTCGCAGCTGCGGCTACCGGAATGATTACGATTGCCCTGCAGATTGGGTATTTGCCTACAATATATAGTTCATACAACAAAAGAGAGGCGCTTGTCACTGCATTAAGCATTCGGGTTCGAAGAATTGCATGGGGTCCAAACATTCTCAAACATCATTTTAAAGAAAATGAAATGTCCACAATGCCCACTTTATTCGCCGCATGGGAAATGTGGGCTGCAGATATTACCGAATCGCATGTCAGTCACCCTTGGCTTATGGTATTTCGTTCTCCGCACAGGATGAATTCATGGGTGACATCCTTGCTTTCAGTTATTGATGCGGCGAATCTTTACTTAATTTTAAATCCTTCTCAGGCTCCTGCAGAAGCACGGCAATGTCTTCGTGCCGGCATCACTTGTTTTCAGACCATTTCAGATTCAATGGGATTTACCGATGAATTGAGTAGAGCTACTGCTCCACAGGAAGTGAGGCTGAGTTTTGAAGAGTTTTTGTATGGGCTTCAATATTTGGAGCACGGGGGTTTTCCTATTGAAATATCAAAGGAAGAAGCTTGGAATGAGTTCCGCACCATACGTGCAAAGTATGAACTACCAGCGTATGAATTAGCCGATTTTGTCTTTGCAGTGCCTGCACCTTGGTCTGGTACTCGGGATAAAATGACTCCGGAGACCATTCTTCCTACAATTCCATTGCCGAATAAAATATAGTAATAAGAAATGCCCCGAAACAACATTCATTGAGCTTGAACATCTATTGTTTATTCTTTATCAAGGATTCAGTTTTGATGTCGGGTGACAAGAACATTATTTCATTCCCGACGGGTCTCTGTGAAGGAAAGTGAAGGATATACGTAATCGTAGATACGGATTAAGCTGATGGGTACAATAGCTCAATAGTGCGCCTAGCAAAACTACAGGCCGTAACATGAAGTGAATCCTGCCGCATCGTCATATCGAACCTGAAAGGGACAAGAGGGAGGCCGAGCCCCGTAGGCCACGGAATGCGTGAAGATCTTGGAGAAGCAGCGCGGAAGAACCCTCCGGTGTATGGGGATCGGCATGTAGTGACAGTTATGTCTGGAACTAGGGAGACCCTACCTCGCACGACATCGTCGTAAAGCGCAAACCTATAAGCCCGAAGGGTGAAGAAAGAGAGTCGGAGAGGGTGGTAGTACCTGTGAACCCAGGACAACATAATCTGGAGGAGGAAAGCACCCTTACTTTGTTCAGTGGTATCAATGGAGTTAAGAGTGAGTGAATGCAGTGAAATCTGCTAACTACACGAAAGTAAAAGTTCAAGAACTTCAAAGTACCCTCTACCTTGCGGCGAAGGCGAATGCCAAGCGCAGATTTCATGTTCTATACGACAAGGTGAGCAGATCAGATGTGATGACGGAAGCATGGAAACGGGTTAAGGCAAATCGAGGTAGTGCAGGTATCGACGGTATGACGATACAGCATATCATACTGGAGTATGGAGAAGAGCAATTCGTGACAGACGCGCAACAACAATTGCTTGAGGGTACTTACCGTCCTAAGCCAGTACGAAGGAAGGATATACCGAAAGGCGATGGAAAAACGCACCCGTTAGGAATACCTGTAATTCGGGATAGACTGGTACAAATGGCTGCGAAAATGGTCCTAGAGGCGATCTTTGAGGCGGATTTCAAAGACTGCTCGTTCGGGTCTCGGCCGAAACGAAGTGCAAAACAAGCGACGAGGATACGCGATACAGTAAATTACGGGAGGGTATACAGGGTGGTGGATGTAGACATTACAGGGTATTTTAACAACATCCCGCATGACAAACTGCTCAGACTTCTGGAACAACGTGTTAGCGATCGAAGTGTATTAAAACTCATTCGAAACGAAAGCGTAGGGATGTCATCAAAACCAAGAGGAGATCGTTGGCCTGGGATGAGTCTGGAGGAAACCTGTTTACTGTCCAGATGGTGACCGGCATGAAGGTGGCGTGAACGTAACACAGGCTTTTGTTCGGAACGTGGGAACCTACGACTCCGATGCGAATGGAAAAATCCAAGTGGATATCCCGCAAGGATGAAAGTACAGATGCGGAGTAAATTGTTACCCTAAACCCTGTCGTACATAGCGACGGGCTAAGGCAAGAAGGTTTTGAGTACAACAAAGATGCAGATTTCGTTTTTTGCCCAGCAGGAGAATACAGTATTCGTAAAGCCATACAGGGAAGCAAGAAGAGCGGCGATAGTCACTCACTTGTCTTCTACTTCGATATTCCATTTTAGTTATAGCTGATCAACTACAAGGAACAAATCGAGTTTGAAAATAGCGATACGTTTAAAGAGCGGATCCGCCGACGCATGATCATTGAGCATAAGAATCCTGAACTGAAAAGATATCGCGGGATTAAAGGCTAAATACCGAGGTTTTCGTATGCAAATTCAAGCCATACTTACCGCTTTCGTC
Source organism: Paenibacillus sp. yr247 (assembly GCF_900103825.1). Classification (GTDB taxonomy): domain Bacteria; phylum Bacillota; class Bacilli; order Paenibacillales; family NBRC-103111; genus Paenibacillus_E. The sequence goes on along the minus strand of NZ_FNIF01000046.1, from coordinate 1,501 downwards.
GTTAATGTGAAACGAATGCTAAAGCTGATAGAACAAATGCAGCCCGCCTCCTGAAGGAGGAGGAGCTGCATTTTTAGCTTTTTGATTAATTTTCTTTGAAATGAGTCTCTGCTTAACCACTAACAACCCGAAACCCCGGCATATCAACATTGTAATTCTGTATCGCCTTCTCAAATACAGGGGATTAGTAGAGACAAAGCCAATAAGATAAGCTAAGCCAGGAGAGCCATGAAGGAACTCCTGGCTTATTCCGTTTGGCGCACTAGCCATTAATTCAGAACATTGCGCGTCAGCATGCCCGAATTGACGATCTTGACATGCACGTTCACATTAATCACAAGCGATGGATACGTATCCGCCCAATCTCCCTTCAACTGCTTCCACTTCCGTGGATGACGCGTACGAATGTCCCGTCCGAATAAGAATAGATCCTTTCTGCTCTGTTGTGCTTTCGTGATTAACTGGCTGATCTCACGCTTTAATGTCTCTTCCAGGCCGGCTTTCATTTTTTCGATATCTTGCGCGCCGGTCCAACCTTGTACGATTTCCAAACGGTCAAGTATAAAAATCAATTAGCGTGAACTTCAGGCATTTCCTCTTCGAAAAAGAGGTCGTCCAGCGAGCTGAGCGTACCGTCTTCCTCTACTTGAAAAACGGACATTTTGTCGCCGTTCACGGTCAATTCAATAAAACAGCCCCAGCAATAAAATTGATGAGAGCCTATTTTGCCGATGTCTTTGGAATTGCAGTTCGGACAACGGAGCATGGTCATCACATCCTATTCACGGTACTACTCCCAGCAGATAGTGAGGATAAGCTCAATTTTTCTGTTGTTGTTGCACATCTTACGACGAGATTATCCCTATTAAATGCTCACAATTGTTTTTTATCAATTGAGTTTCCGGCTCTCATGGCCGAGATATTGTTTACTTACAAAATATGGTCCACATCAAACGATGAACGAACCGATATGTGCAAGGCGTCCAAACCAACTTCAAGCGGGCTGGTTTCCCGGCGCACCTGAGTTAGAACAAGTCCGCCTTGAAGAGCCGTCAGTAGCGCCAGTGCCAGATCATCCGGATCGGCATCAGATCTCAGTTCGCCGCGATCATACATTGCGCGTAGTCCGTTGTGGATGGAGTGTTCCCACTGCATGAACCCAGCCGCGAGCTCAGTACGAGCAGCCTGGTCCGATTCCGATAACTCGCTGGCGAGCGAACCGATTCGACATCCACCGTGGTATTGACGCTCAATTTGGAGTTGCACAATCGCATTGCGCCAGGATCGCAGTGCTTCCATGCTGTCCAAGTGGCTCAGCAGAGGCTCCTGCGAAGCCAGCACATACTCAGTCTGATACACAACGACAGAGAGGTTGATTCGTTCAAAAAATCTCTGGAAGGCGTATGCCCCGGAGATTTTTTATAGATTCACGCTTTGCTTGCCATCGATCGGGCGACGTCGGCGGCGCTGATGCCTTCGAGGGCAAGGCCATAACCGATGC
>NZ_FNIF01000018.1 GCF_900103825.1 Paenibacillus sp. yr247 | reverse complement strand
GACGAGGTTGATAGGTTTGAGGTGGAAGTGCAGCAATGCATGCAGCTGACGAATACTAATCGGTCGAGGGCTTAACCTCAAAGCTTTCCGGAGGAAGGCTAGCTTCGGAAGCATAAGTATTTAACCTAAGGAAACCAACTTTACGCAAGTTTCGTATCTAGTTTTCAAGGCGCAAACACGCTTTGACTGTTTGGTGATGATGGCGGAGGGGACCCACGCGTTCCCATCTCGAACACGACCGTTAAGCCCTCCAGCGTCGATGGTACTTGAACCGCAGGGTTCTGGGAGAGTAGAACGTTGCCAAGCACATTTGAAAGAGTCTTTTTGGAAGAAATTCCAAAAAGACTCTTTTTTTTACATCAGTACAATTTGGCTCATTAAACCATACTACCCTATGAGGAGGGATTGGTATGGGTACATCGTTACACAAGAGATGGTTGAGTGTCTTACTACTTTGTTTGTTGATGACACAGGTGGTTAGTGGTTGCTCAGTGAAGATGGATTCGGTCAAGGATGAGTTACATCCACTCCGAACATTAAACAACTTAGGAAGTACATTGCCTGCTCCTATCCAAGAAGTGAAGCAAGTGTCTTCAGTAAAAAATAGCACCTTTCCACTAAAGCCTGCCAAGCAGATCGTTAAAGGTATCTATGTATCGGCCTGGTCAGCAGTAGGCAATAAATTTGAGCAGTTGATCGCGTTGGTGGATCAAACTGATTTGAATGCGATGGTCATCGATGTTAAGAACGATTCGGGACAAGTTACATATTCCTCAACGGTACCCTTGGTGAATGAGATAGGTGCGAATAGTAACGTCATTATTCGTGATTTGAGAGCCAAGCTGCAAAGGTTGAAGGAGAAGAACATTTATACAATAGCGCGGATCGTTGTTTTTAAAGATCCCTATTTAAGTCAGAAGAAAAGTAGCATTGCCATGAAGACTTATGCTGGTAACGTGTGGAAAGATAGCAAAGGAACGGCTTGGGTGGACCCCTTCAAGGAAGAAGTGTGGGACTATAATATTCAAATCGCTAAAGAAACGGCTGAGTTAGGTTTTGATGAAATCCAATTTGATTATGTGAGGTTTCCGGAGAATGGCAAAAAAGTTGATGAAGAGGTCAAATTCGATAACCCAAAGAAGTTGACGAAAGCACAGGTGATTGAGGCTTTTCTCAAGAAAGCAAAGGAACGAATTGGCGAGAGGGCCTTTTTGTCAGCAGATGTCTTTGGTTTAACGACCTCCGCGGATAATGATATGGGCATAGGACAAGATTGGTCGATGATCAGTAAGCAGGTTCATTATATTTCACCGATGTTATATCCTTCTCATTATTCTAGCGGTATATATGGGGTCAAATACCCCGATTTACAACCCTATGCGATCATTAGCAAGGCCATCAGCGACGCAAAAGGGAAGAATCAACAGCTCATGCAGGCAAATAGTCATATAGCGGAAATTAGACCATGGTATCAGGATTTTACAGCTACTTGGGTAAAGCCGCATAAGACATATGGGACGGCTGATGTTAAAGAGCAGATAAAAGCAGCTCAAGAACAGGGTGTGGAACAATTTTTATTGTGGAATTCGAGCAGTACGTACTCGTATCGTTAACGAAATCGTCTTATTCGGACAGATGCCAACCCGTGGACTTGTCCTTTTCCTTGACACGAAAAATAGGCTTTTGTTAAGATTGCAATCATATACAAAACGAATAAGCAGCTGCTTATGACGAAAGCTTACCTTAATAGATAGCTCTAAGGAGGAATACGTGTTGTGAGGGAAGACAAGTTTGGTAAGGAAGGCTTGACGTTTGATGATGTGTTGTTGGTGCCGAGAAAATCTGAAGTGTTCGGTAAGGAGATCGACGTTTCAACATTACTCGCGCCTCAGGTGAAATTAAATATCCCGTTTATTAGCTCCGCTATGGACACTGTAACGGAATCGGCGCTTGCTATTGCGATGGCACGAGAAGGCGGTATCGGGATTATCCATAAGAATATGACAATTGAGCTTCAAGCTGAGCATGTAGACCGTGTTAAAAGATCAGAGAGCGGGGTCATTACGAATCCATTCTCGCTAACTCCAGAACATCATGTTTATGACGCGGAAGAGCTTATGGCGAAATACAGGATTTCTGGTGTGCCTATTGTAGATGAGTCCAATAGGTTGGTAGGGATTTTAACGAATCGCGACTTACGCTTTGTACATGACTACTCGATCAAGATCAAAGAAGTTATGACGAAGGAAGATCTTGTTACGGCTCCGGTTGGAACGACGCTTCAACAAGCAGAAGGCATTCTTCAAAAGCATAAAATTGAGAAATTACCTCTGGTAGATGATAATTTTGAGCTAAAAGGTTTAATCACTATTAAAGACATTGAGAAAGCCATTCAGTTCCCTAACTCTGCGAAGGATGCACAGGGCCGTTTACTCGTAGGCGCAGCTGTAGGTGTTTCTAAAGACGTTTTGGAGAGAGCTGCAGCGCTTGTCAAAGCTGGTATCGACGTTATTGTCGTAGATTCTGCACATGGTCATCACATTAATATCGCAGAAACCGTGAAAAAGCTTAGAGCGAAATATCCGGAGCTGCCTATTATCGCAGGAAATGTCGCCACTGGTGACGGTACACGTGACCTCATTAAGGCGGGAGCTTCCATGGTAAAGGTAGGTATTGGTCCTGGTTCTATCTGTACAACAAGAGTTATTGCAGGGATTGGTGTTCCTCAAATTACGGCTATCTATGATTGTGCCCAAGCAGCAGCAGAGTTCGGTACTCCTATCATCGCAGATGGGGGCATCAAGTACTCAGGTGATGTTGTAAAAGCGATCGCAGCTGGGGCCAGTGCGGTTATGATTGGCAGTCTATTTGCTGGAACGGAAGAGAGTCCGGGTGAGTCCGAGATTTTCCAAGGGCGTAAATTCAAGGTTTACCGGGGGATGGGTTCATTAGGTGCAATGAAGGAAGGCAGCAAGGACCGTTATTTCCAAGAGAATGAGAGCAAGCTTGTTCCTGAGGGAATAGAAGGCCGTGTAGCCTATAAAGGGCCAATGGCTGATACGGTGTATCAACTCGTAGGCGGTCTTCGTTCAGGCATGGGCTACTGTGGTGCACGCAACATTCAGGAACTTATTAACGATACGCAGTTTATACGGATTACAGGTGCAGGATTAAAGGAAAGTCATCCGCATGATATCCAAATTACGAAAGAAGCACCCAACTACTCGATGTAAATGTTACCATGTGGTTAAAATTGGGGGCGTGGGATTTGAACCTACGTCTTCTTTTTTTTGTCTAATAGGGTGTGTTACAATATAAACTGTCATTATATCGCTAGGGAGAGTGGAATTGTGAGATTTTTAAGTTTTACAAAGAAAAAGGTTGCTTTGGTGTTAGGTGTCAGTTTAATTGCCCAATCTTTACTTTTACATATACAACCAACGTATGCCGCCGATACCAAAACGCCAGCAGCAACTACGGCTCCAGCAGCTACACCTGCTCCAACGGTAGCTCTTAATGAGCCAAAACCGGCAGCTAAATCTGCGGTAATTATGGAAGCTAGTACAGGAGCTATTATCTATGAATTAAATGCAGATGAAGCCTTTCCTCCAGCAAGTATGGCTAAAATGATGACGGAGTATATCGTATTAGAAAATATTAAAAGCGGGAAGATCAAGTGGGAAGACCCAGTTATCGCATCTAAGAAAGCCGCAGACGTGATTGGTTCCGGACAGCTCATTGCTGAAGGGGAGAAATTGACTGTAAAAGATATGTTTAGTGCAATGTCGATTTATTCCGCGAACGATGCTTCTGTTGCACTAGCTGAATTTATTGGCGGAGGCTCGGAAGAAAATTTCGCTAACATGATGAATGAGAAGGCGAAGCAGTTAGGGATGTCCGATAAAGCGCATTTCATTAGTGCAACGGGTCTTTCCAGAGCAGACCTGAAGGCTGATGCACCGGCTGGTATTCAAGGCGAAACGACGATGACGGCGCGTGATTCTGCTATTTTAGCCTATAATATTATTAAAGATCATAAAGAGATATTAGATTTTACGAAAATCATATCCACCAAGCTTCGTCCAACCGATAAGACACCCATGATTAACTGGAACTGGATGCTTGAGGGCAACTCGAACAATCCTAACTTCAAGAAATTTGCTTACCAAGGATTAGATGGTTTAAAAACGGGCCATACCGATGAGGCCAAGTATTGCTTCACTGGAACAGCAGAGCGTAACGGTATGCGTTTGATAACGGTGGTAATGGGTACGAATACCGAACCGGATCGTTTTAATGAGACACGAAAGCTTTTTGATTATGGATTCCAAAATTTTGAGATTAAACCTTTCCTCAATGCGAAGCAAGAAATAGATTCTTTGAAATTCGTAAACATTAAGAAAGGTGTTCAAACCCAAGTGCCTCTTGTGACGAAAACAGGACTAACGTTCGTTGCTAAAAAAGGCGCGAAGGATACAGACTTTAAAATGACGGCAGAGCCGCTTGAAGAGAGTAAGCTCGTAGCACCAATTGCGAAGGGCGATACGCTCGGTAAAGTGAAGGTAAGTTATAATGGTCAAGAAAAAACGATTGATCTTATTGCGAATGATGATGTTCAAAAAGGCAGTTGGATTCGTCTCCTGTTCCGTTCCTTCAAAAACTTCTTCAGTGATATGTTTAAAGGGATTAAAGGCGGTTCCTAGACCAGAAAATGGGTTGTATAATGCCCCTCCTTCATGTAAAATGAGTGTTTAGAAGTTTACTATCGAATCGTGTAGGGAACTGCATGAAATTGTTGTAGCAGAGAGACTTTGACTCCGTCAAAGTCCCTATAATTGGTATAGGAGGAAATAAAGAATGGAAACAGGAACATCCCGCGTTAAAACAGGTATGGCCGAAATGCAAAAAGGCGGCGTCATCATGGACGTCATGAATGCTGAGCAAGCAAAAATCGCAGAAGCAGCTGGTGCATCTGCTGTTATGGCGCTCGAGCGCGTACCTGCTGACATTCGTGCTGCCGGTGGCGTATCCCGCATGGCTGATCCAACCATTGTTGAAGATGTTATGAGAGTTGTTTCGATTCCGGTTATGGCTAAAGCAAGAATTGGACACTTTGTTGAAGCAAAAGTCCTGGAATCTCTGGGCGTTGATTATATCGATGAGAGTGAAGTTTTAACACCTGCGGACGAAGTGTTCCACATCAACAAACGTGATTTCACAGTTCCTTTCGTATGTGGCGCTCGTGACCTCGGAGAAGCATTGCGTCGTATTGGCGAAGGCGCTTCGATGCTTCGTACTAAAGGTGAGCCAGGAACGGGTAATATCGTTGAAGCTGTTCGTCATATGCGCATGATTACGGGTCAAATCCGTAAAGTACAAGGTATGTCCAAGGATGAGTTGATGTTTGAAGCGAAAAATCTTGGCGCACCTTATGAGCTGCTATTGCATGTTCACGAAACAGGCAAACTGCCTGTTGTTAACTTTGCGGCTGGCGGTGTTGCTACACCTGCAGATGCGGCTTTGATGATGCACTTAGGGGCCGATGGTGTATTCGTTGGTTCCGGTATTTTCAAGTCAGATAGCCCTGAAAAGTTTGCTAAAGCAATTGTTGAAGCTGTAACGCACTATACGGACTATAAATTGATTGCAGAAATCTCCAAAAACCTAGGTACCCCTATGAAGGGAATCGAAATTTCCAAGCTGCAAGCTTCCGAGCGTATGCAGGAGCGCGGCTGGTAATGACGAAGATCGGGGTTCTCGCGCTGCAAGGCGCGGTAGCAGAGCATATTCGTGGAATTGAGAAAGCAGGTGCTGAGGGCGTTGATGTTAAACGTACCGAGCAGCTAGCTGATCTTGATGGAATTATTTTACCTGGTGGAGAGAGTACAACTATCGGGAAGCTGATGCGCACGTATGGCTTCATCGACGCGCTGCAGGAATTTTCCGCCGCGGGTAAGCCAATATTCGGTACGTGCGCAGGGTTGATTGTCATCGCGAAAGAGATCACCGGGCAGCCGGAAGCTCATCTTGAGCTGATGGATATTACGGTGGCTCGCAACGCGTTCGGTCGTCAGCGCGAAAGCTTTGAGACGGACTTGCCGATCAAAGGCATCGACGAGAACGTTCGTGCGGTATTTATTCGGGCCCCGCTGATTGAGAAAGTGGGACCTGATGTGGATGTATTGGCCACGTATGACGGCCAGATCGTCGCTGCGCAGCAAGGACATCTCCTTGCGGCATCGTTCCATCCAGAGCTGACAGACGACTTCCGTCTGCACAGCTATTTCTTAGATATGGTAAAGCAAAGGCAAGCATAATTGATGGTACAAGCACCTTGATATTACCGGATGTTCCGGTAAGGGTGCTTGCTTCCATATTCTAACCATTTTGCGCTAACGGAGGAATCTCGTTGTTTGATGTAAAGTTACTTCGAAGTGATTTGGCAGCGGTTCAAGCTGCGATGCAAAACCGTGGTAAGCAGATAGATGAGCTGAACGGTTTCACAGAATTAGATCAAAAGCGTAGAGAGCTCTTGCAAGAAACGGAGCAGCTCAAAAACCGCCGCAACACCGTTTCCCAAGAAGTTGCTGGCCGCAAAAGATCCGGCGAGAATGCGGATGAGCTGATCCAAGAAATGAAGGTCGTCGGAGACCGCATTAAAGAGCTGGATGACGAGATCCGCGTACTAGACGAGTCCTTACAGCAGATCTTGCTCTCCATCCCGAATATGCCCCATGAGAGCGTGCCTGTGGGCCGCACGGAAGAAGAGAATGTGGAACTCCGCCGCGTAGGTGAAATTCCACAGTTCGATTATGAAGTGAAGCCGCACTGGGAAGTTGCACAAGAGCTGGGTATTCTGGATTTCGAAGCAGCGGCGAAGGTGACGGGTTCGCGTTTCGTTTTCTACAAAGGGCTTGGCGCGAGGCTGGAGCGCGCATTGATTAACTTCATGATGGACCTTCACAGCGATGAGCATGGCTATGAAGAGATGCTGCCTCCTTATATTGTTAACCGCGAAAGCTTAACCGGAACAGGACAGCTTCCTAAGTTTGAGGAAGATGTGTTTAAGATGGAGAATTCGGATTATTTCCTTATTCCGACAGCGGAAGTACCGGTAACGAACTATCACCGTGAGGATATACTTACGAGCGAGCAGCTTCCTGTTAACTTTGTTGCCTTCAGCGCATGTTTCCGTTCGGAAGCTGGATCTGCGGGTAGGGATACACGTGGCTTAATCAGACAGCATCAATTCAACAAAATTGAGCTTGTTAAGCTAGTTAAGCCCGAAGACTCCTACGACGAGCTAGAGAAGCTTACAGGGCACGCTGAGCGCGTCCTACAGCTGTTGAGGCTGCCATACCGAGTGCTTTCCCTGTGCACAGGCGATATTGGCTTCACATCGGCGAAGACGTATGATCTGGAAGTCTGGCTGCCGAACAGCGGTGCCTACCGCGAGATTTCGTCCTGCAGTAACTTCGAGGACTTCCAGGCTCGCAGAGCGAATATTCGCTTCCGTAGGGATGCTAAGGCGAAGCCGGAATTCGTACATACGCTGAATGGTTCAGGCTTAGCGCTTGGCCGAACAGTCGCTGCGATTTTCGAAAATTACCAGCAAGCAGACGGTTCGATCATCGTTCCGGATGTTCTCGTTCCTTACATGAACAACGTAAAAGTGATCACCAAAAAATAGCACTTGATTCTCCCCGAGTATTTATGCTACAATGCTTTTTGTCACTGCACAAGGTTGTCTCCTTACCGGGAGACACCTATCGTGGAGAGGTGGTCGAGTGGTTTAAGGCAGCGGTCTTGAAAACCGCCGAGGTGCAAGCCTCCGTGGGTTCGAATCCCACCCTCTCCGTAACCATGGTAATACCCAACCAAAAAGTCATGCGATTCTTATGAATCGTGTGGCTTTTTTTGTATGGATAAAAGACGATACACCTCCGCATTTTATACATGTGGAGGTGTTACCTATGAGAAAAGCTGACAAGCTGACGATTGATCAAGCCGAATTGGTGCATGAATGGATGACGGTACTCCCGACGACGCTGCAGCCAACCGATCAGGCGCGTGTATGGGCCGATGAGGCTGATCCTCAGGCATTAAGGGTTCATATTATGGCGGCGGGGCATACGGGCTATACAATCGATTTTAAAGTCACCTACGTGGACTCTAGAGAGGTTAAAGTCGAACTGACTGACGTGCAGAAAGGCACTCAACACATTGAGGAGACCAGCGATCTTATGCAAAACCTGGTGGAAGATTACATTCGCCATATCCATGAATGTGCACAAGCATTGCAGAAAGTTACACACGCCTAAGAAGCGGAAGGGGAGTTCACATTGACGAAACAAAAAGCAGTCGATAAAAATTTGCAGAATGTAGCCAAAGATTTTGAAGCTAGTCCTGTGAATAGTCATCAGGCTCAACAGGTACAGCAGCAAGTGAATGATCATAGACATCAAGATGCACTTAATCACGATAAGAATAGAGGGGATGTATAACGATGTCGAAACCAGAAGCATATTCGGTAGGCGGAGCTCAAACTCAGAGCGAAGTAGATGGGAATAGTCAACGTAACCGAAATCAAGAGCCTCTTTCAGGCTCTAAGAAAGTGAAAAACCGGAATCACTCAGGGCATAACCAACATGCAGAAGGAACTGGACACGGTAAATAAGGATTTTCTCCTCAGGGAAAAATCTTTACAAAATGTTTAAAATTCATTTAGCCGGACATACTATTGTTGTCGGTTAGCAGAGAGGTGTGGTTCCGTTGGAGCATTATGCGAAAGGGAAACAACCGTTGCATAGAGGACTTTTCTACCTGTTATAATCAGGCTGGAGGGGATGTGCCAAAGACACTTACCGTGTTTTATAAGCAGATTTTCCTAAGGTTTACGTGTAACATGTTTTAAAGAAATCAAAAAAACACCGACAAAAAAGAACCCTTAGGGGTTCTTTTTTTCGTCTATTTCAAGGTATACCTGAGCTGGAACGTGACCGTATGGATAAGATGGATAAGGCTGCATCGTATGAACACCTCTCGTTTTGTGATAGAACACTAATTTAATACCGCCACCAATCAAAATCAGAGCGACAATGAAGGTTTGACCGAAACTGTTAATCCAGTACGTATAATGTAAATTGAACGACGATTTCTTTGAATACATAGTAACCGCCTAGTAAGATGAGTACAAAACCGATGGAACGATGGTATGCGGTCCAGTTCTCCGAAAAAGAAAAAAGAACGAATCCAAAAATGATCCGTTCCTCAATTTACAATGCTGCTGATGTACTGCCTGGTTTGACTTGCTGCGTAGAGGAACTATTTCGAACAAACCATTGAGACAAAAGCGCGCTAAAGATACTGAGTATACCAAGAACAATAAATCCTTGATTCAAGGAGAACCAGTCGCCAATCACGCCCATTAGAACGGGCCCAATGAACATACCGAGTCCATATATCGCTTGAAAAAAGCCCATCGCCGTCGCCCGCTTATCCGCAGGCATATGTTTAATGCTCATCCCCATGAGAACGGTAAAAGAAAGTCCGCGACCAAAGCCGACAAAGGCCTGCGTTATCATAAGTACCCAAAGATGATGTGTGAAAGGAATCGTTAACGTAAACAACCCCATTAAAATAAAGCCCCATACAACCATTCGCTTCTCCCCATATCTGACAGCCCATCGCCGCCCACCAAATAAGGAAGCTAGCGCTACCGGCACATTGGCAAATAACGAGAGCATGGATAAGGAGAATTTATCAGCACCCAGCTCTATTGCATAGACGGGGGTAAACCCGAAAACAGTAGCAAATATAAGTACCTGCGACAAAATAGCTAGCAAGGATACGAAAAGAAGCGTGCGGTCCATTGCCACTTCACCGATACCGCGCATAGTAATTTTAGGAGCATCGGGTTCGACCTTCTCCACTAAGAAGAAAGATCCTAACAATCCTACTACGCCAAGCACGGCACCTAAAATGAAGGAAGCCTCCCAGCCGAGAGAGTCTGCCGCCCATCCTGCAGAGAGAATACCAAGCACCTGCCCCAAGGAATTGAAGAAGGAGATCGTTCCGATCGCTTTCGTTGAATCTTCATGCTTATAGTAGCTCGTAAATAATACGGTAAAATCAACCCATGTTGCCGCGGCTGCGCCTGCAAGTGCTCGGAGAATAAGGATCCACGTGAAATCGTGGGTTATCCAAAGTCCCAACCCAGCCATAGCTGTGAACAGCAGTCCGAAGGTAATAAATAGCTTCCTCTTATGAAAACGGTCAGACATGATACCAACGGGAATCCGCAGCAGCATCTGCGAGATGCCATACATGCCGACAATCCATCCTGCAAGTTGATGGTTCCCGCCCAAAAACTCTACATAAGGTGCCATGATGGGGACGCTCGTATACATGGACATCCAGAAGAGCAGGGTAACTGCGCAGAAAAGAGGAATCCGATAAGAGATTGGAGCTTTGATGATTGTCATTGCATGGAGCTCCTTTCGGACTGATACTTAGAATGAAATCAAGAGGAATACCAAATCTATCGTTTATTATAAAACATCGATTGTAGCAAGGCTATGACTGGATGCTTGCAAAATAAGATAATGTGCGGAAATCGGCAAGTGATCCCTTACCCTGCCTCAATATCCGTCTCACAAAAATGGATGATTGATGGAAACGGAAGTGCCATGTAAATTGAATGGAGTCTTACTGCTAGCACCGACTAGCAGTCAACATCACGATGAGAATGGAGGAAAAACAGTGGGCGCGAGTCGATTGAAACAGGTCTGGTCAGGCATCGCTCGGGATAAATTTTTATACATTCTTGCACTTCCGGGCCTGCTCTACTTCCTTATTTTCAAATATGTGCCTATGTGGGGAATTATCATTTCATTCCAAAACTATTCACCTTACCAAGGTATGTCGGGAAGCCCATGGGTGGGGCTAGAGCATTTCCATCGCTTTTTTTCCAATCCAGACTTTTTCATGCTCTTCCGCAATACGTTAGCGATCAACATCTTGTCTTTGGTCCTCTTCTTTCCGCTGCCGATTGCGCTGTCTTTAATGCTTAACGAAGTGCGAAACATGGCTTATAAGAAAATCATTCAATCGATTGTGTATTTGCCTCATTTTTTATCGTGGGTTATTATCGTGGGCATTACGTTCCTGATGTTTTCGACAGGGGATGGGGTGATCAACCAAATGCTGGTCAGCCTAGGTTATGGGAAAATTGATTTTTTAACAAATAAAAGCTTTTTTTGGGGCATGCTTACGGCTCAGTCCATTTGGAAGGATGCGGGTTGGGGAACGATCATTTTCCTTGCATCTATGGCGAGTATTGACCCTCAGTTATACGAAGCAGCCAAAATGGATAGTGCCGGAAGGTTCCGCCAAATGTGGCACATTACATTGCCAGGCATTCGCTCTGTGATTATTATTTTATTAATTTTACGGATCGGCCATATCATGGATGTCGGCTTCGAGCAGGTGTTCTTGATGATGAATGGTGCTGTGTCCGAGGTAGCCGACGTGTTTGATACCTATGTGTATCGTTTAGGTGTGAAGCAGGGTCAATTCAGCTACAGTACGGCTGTCGGTTTGTTCAAATCGGTCGTTGGCTTGCTGATGGTCATTGGAGCGAACAAGCTCGCAAAGAAATTTGGCGAAGACGGCGTCTACTAAGAAAGGGAAGGAGGAGTCCTCGATGTCTTCAATCATATCAACTAAAAGCGATCGCGTGTTTAATGCGGTGAACGCCATTCTGCTCGGCATACTGGGAATCATCACTTTCTTTCCGCTTTACTATGTCTTTGTCGTTTCGTTCAGTGATCCATCTAGCTATTTATCAAGTGAACTGAAGCTGTTTCCGTCCAAGTGGAGTCTGGCTTCTTACAAATATCTGATGTCCACAGATGCTTTCCTTCATGCCATAGGAAACAGCGTATTTCTAGCCGTTGTCGGCACAGCAATCAGTTTATTAGTTACTTCTTGTCTATCTTATGCAATTTCTCGAAAAAGACTTCAGGGCCGAAAGTTTATCATGCTGCTAATCTTGCTTACGACCTTATTTAATCCAGGTATTATTCCTCCATATTTGTTAGTGAGGGACCTTCACTTGATTAATAGCACGTGGTCGCTTATCTTGCCTGTATTAACAAGTGGTTGGTATGTTTTGCTGATGAAGGGCTTTTTTGACAGCATTCCAGCCAGCCTTGAAGAGTCAGCCAGAATCGATGGTTGTAATGATATCAGCGTATGGTATCGCATTATTCTGCCGCTTTCATTGCCTTCGCTTGCTGCTTTCGGGTTGTTTTACGCTGTAGCTTACTGGAACACCTTCTTTACGGCGCTTTTATACATTAATGACTTTACGAAGCAGCCGCTCCAAGTATTGCTGCAAAATATGTTGATTGACGCTTCAACAGCAGCAGGCGGCGGGGCCGCAGCTGAGATGATGTCGGAGCAGCGCATCCCGCCGGAAACCTTGAAGATGGCTGCAGTGGTCATTGCAACCGTCCCGATCCTGTTGGTATATCCTTTCCTTCAGAAGCATTTTGCTAAAGGAGCCATGGTTGGTTCAGTTAAAGAATAGTATATTTGATGATAATTTGGGGAGGTTGTACAATAATGATTATGAAAAAGAAAGCAATATGCGCAGTAGCTTCTACCCTTCTGGTTTCCTCGCTGCTTGCGGCTTGTGGAAGCAAGGACAGTTCAACGGCTACTAGTACGGGAGAAGCAGTATCCGCTAAGCCGACCGAGATCAGCATCATGACGATGTATTACACACCGGAGCCTCCGGGACCGGACAATGTAATCGTTAAAGAAATTGAAAAGAAAACGAACACGAAGCTGAAAATCACCTGGGTTTCGCCTAACAACTATGGCGATAAAATCAACGTGACACTGGCTTCAGGCGACATTCCTGACCTTATTTTGTTGGACGATCCATTCAGCGCTCAAGTACGCGGCATGGTGGCGCAGGGCGCATTCTGGGAATTGACGCCGATGCTGAAGGACTATCCGAATTTGATGCAATATCCAAAGGAATCTTGGGAAAATACGAAACAGGCTGACGGCAAAAACTATGGTATTCCTCGTGCCCGTCCTACGGATGGCGGAGGCTTCCCTTACCTGCGTAAGGATTGGCTCGATACTTTACATTTAGAAATTCCGAAAACAACGGACGAGCTATATACCGTATTGAAAGCTTTTGTTGAGAAAGATCCGGATGGCAACGGGAAAAATGATACGATCGGGTACATCGGCTTCGTGGACCAGAATGGCATGTCCTACATGGGCCAGCTGCAGAACAGCTTTACAAAAGTAAATGGCGATTGGAAGATCGTAGACGGCAAGCTTGTCAATGTGAATTTGCTTCCTGAAATGAAGGATGCTCTTACTTGGATGAACCGTGCCTACCAAGAGAAGTTGATTCCAGAGGATATGGCTGTACTTAAAAATACACAGGCCAAAGACTTGCTAAAGGCGAACCGAGGCGGTGGCTTCCAGGATACAGCCGAGGCAGCATGGGAACCTACAGAAGAACTGCGTAAAACGAACCCGAAGGCAGACTTTATACCATTGGTATCGCTGAACGGATACTCGAATAAAGATAGTGGATTTTTCGGTATGTACGCCATACCGAAGTCTGTGCCAGAGGCTAAAGTGAAGCAGCTGTTGAAATTTATGGATTACGGTGCTACACAAGAAGGCTATGATTTGGCTAGCTTTGGCTTGAAGGATGTTCACTATACAGTGAAGGATGGCTTCAAGACTCCAACCGAACAGGCGAAGAAAGATATTGTAGCCCAACAGGCTTTGGGTCAGATTTTCTTGAAGTACGATCAATATCTGCGTGCCTACAGAACAGGTATGCCAAATGACGTTCTGGAACGCAACAAGAAGATCATTGATGAAAAAGCTAAGATCAGTGTAGGTGATCCTTCTCTTGGTCTAAACTCCGATACAAACCAGAAGGTAGGTACGGAGCTAAGAAAGAAAATTCAAGACATGAAGACCAAGGTTATTATGGGTAAAGAAACTTTGAGCGCATGGGATAACTACGTGAACAAACTGAAGGCAGATCCGGATATGGTGAAAATCACGGAAGAAATGAATGCTGCTTATCAGAAACGGAATAGTGCTAAATAAATAAGTACCATCCCCCCCGATGCTTAAAAATTTGAGCTGTCGAGGGGGATTTCGGTATTTGGTTAGAGAGGGATTAGCTATGTGGTTTCGATGGAGGCAGTGTTGGTATTGGTGGACACAGCGTTCCGGCAGGAGCAATTTTTATCGTAGAAGCTTGATCTTGGTGTTGTGCATTACCAGCTTGCCTACAGCGATCATCGGATACACTTCTTATATTACGGGACGTGCCCACATCGAGATGGAAATTATGCGAAATCATGATGCACTTCTAAAGAAAACGATGGACCGCATGAACGATAATTTAGCTCAACTGGAATTGGCAGCTACACAGTGGTCGCTGGATAGTAGAATGGACGCAAGACTTGGGGACATGAATTTAATCGATGAATACAACGCGACGCAAAATTTATACCGTTTTCTTGGCGTAATGAAAGGAGCCTACCCGTTAATCGATCAGGCGCAGCTCTATTTGGATCGGCAGGATCCAATTCTTATTTCGGATACCGAGGGCATCGTTCCTATTAAGAATGAGCAGGAACGGGCTACCTTTCACACCTTGATGGATCAGAAGCGAGGGGTATTTTGGTGGGATTCACTTCCCAAGGTTAATGCAAAGACGGATTCAACTTCTGTGGCTTTGATCCAAAAGCTTCCTAGTGTGGGAGAGCCTTACGGTGCGCTTATTTTATATTTGGATAGAGAAAAACTAGTGCAAATGGTCGAGGAAATGACCACAGATAACAATGGGGCTTCCTTTCTAATGGCAAAGGATGGACATATTATCATCTCCCAAAGGACGATCAATGAGGAACATGCCCAATTAGAAGCGGCTATTCACGAGAGTGTAATGGGTAGGACTGAGGAAACCGGCTCTTATATCCTAGAACGCAAAGGACAGTCTTACTCTGTCGCATATGGTCAATTCTCCCGTTCAGGAACACTGTGGAAATATGTAACCGCGACCTCCTTATCTCAATTGACGGCTCCCGTGGTGTTTATGTCGAGGAGCATGCTTAGTATTGGAGGAATAGGGCTTCTTTTGGCCGTGCTGTTGTCCTGGGTCGCTTCAAAGCAAATTTACCAACCGATTGTACGTTTGGTGAATGTCATCAAAGATTACAAGCCTACGCAAGAGAGCCAAGAGGATGAACTAGCGTATATCGAGAGAGAGTGGAAGCATTTAAGTCAGGAGAGCAGAGCGCTGGAATTGAAGCTGGATCAGGCATATCCTGCGCTAAGGTCTGCCTTCCTTTTACAGCTTGTCCAAGGTCATTTCTACTCCTTAAGCGAATCAGAGTTGCGAAGTCGGATGGAGGGCTTCGACTGGCAGACGGAATCACAGTGGTTCGTTCTGCTGCTGGTACAGATTAGCGGTTTTGCGAAGGAGGATGGCAGATTCTTGGAAAGTGAGGAGCAGTTGGCTACGTTTGCAGCAGCTAATATTGCTCAAGAAATCGTTAAGACGCGAAGTCAACCTGCTGAGATTATCAACTTTCAGGATATGACAGTTGGTATTCTTCTCTCCTATCCGATGGATAGAACGAAGCAGCAGGCCAAAGATGAGATGTATTTGCTTGCCGATGATTTGGGTCATACCATTAGTTCACTGCTTAAGATACAGACAGCCGTTTGCATGGGGCGATTGACTTCTCAAGTTCATGACCTGCCGCAGCTATTGTTGTTTTTACGCAGCGCGATCCGCTATCGGGATCTAAAGGTAGATCATCAGGTGCTTGATTTGGAGGAAATGCTTCCAAACGCTAATGATGTTGTGCATTATCCGTTTTCTTTGGAGAAAGAGCTCATGCAGGCGATTCGCATGGGACAAAGCGAGCAGTCGCTGAACCTGATCGAATGCTTTATTCAGGAACTGGTTCGCCAGTCGAGCAAAGAAAAGCTTCTGCAGGAGGGAGCGATGCAGGTACTTGGCAGTATGCTTCATACGATGTTGGAATCAGGTTTTAATCCGCATCACTTTTTTGAAGGGTACAACCTGTATGAGCAGTTGAATCAGCTTCGGGAGCCGGAACAGATGGTGCGGTTTTTTCAGCAGAAGGTGATTTCGCCTTATATCGAGGGGCTTAATGAATATCAAGACATCCATATGAAGCGACTGGTTGAACGCGTAACGGATCGGATACAGGAGCGGTTTATGAGCAGCGATATTTCCTTGGAGGAATGTGCGGACGCATTCAATACAACGACTTATGCGCTGAGTAAAGCGTTTAAGCAAATCAATGGCATGAACTTTATCGATTATTTGATTTCGCTGCGTATGGACAAGGCAAAGAAGCTGCTTATCGGCACGGATTTGAAGGTAAACCAGATTGCAGAGCAGATCGGATATCAGCCTTCGTATTTTATTCGACTTTTTAAGAAGTATGAAGATATGACACCGGGTCAGTATAGGGATAAAATGAAATAGCGCTTATTGTACAAAAAAGCCTACCCGTAATAAAACGGTAGGCTCTTTACGTTTACGGCAAAGATGATCAAAACGCGCCCGAGATGATTCGAACATCCGGCCTACAGTTTAGGAAACTGTTGCTCTATCCTGCTGAGCTACGGGCGCATGGCATCGTTTATTTTATCACGATGCTTTTCATGATGCAATGCTATTCCTTCCCGCGGAGCTTACGGAAGAACTGTGTCAACATCGTCGCGCATTCTTCCTGCAAAACGCCGCTTACGACATCGACCCGGTGATTGAATCGTTCCTCCTGCAGCAAGTTCATAAGTGTTCCCGCGCAACCAGCTTTGGGATCGGTGGTGCCGTAAATAACTTGCGGGATCCGTGCTTGGACAATCGCTCCGGCGCACATGGGGCAAGGTTCAAGCGTAACATAAAGCTGGCAATCGAGCAGCCGCCAGGCTTGCAGATGCTCACTCGCTTGCTTAATGGCAATCATCTCAGCATGAGCGAGGGGGTCAAGGGTTGTTTCACGGAGATTGTAGCCGCGGCCAATAATTTGACCATGCTGAACAACGACAGCTCCAATGGGTACTTCTCGAATGGCTTCGGCTTTGAGAGCTTCTTGAATGGCTTCTTTCATCCAGGGGATATGTTCATCCACAGGGGGACACCTCGCTAAAATAATCTTATCCACATGTGCATAAAAATCGAACAAATATTCGTTTGTTAACAACCTGTGGATAATATTGTGGATAACTTAAAAAGTTGTGGATATTTAATCTTTCTACATTCATACAACAAAAAGAACGCCTATGCAAGGGATTTAGTTGATAATACGAACAGCGATAGGTATAATGATAGATATTCGTAGGTCTTTAAGACCATAATGACTATAATACATGTGTAATGAGATAGCAGCAGTTCGAAAATGGCAAACTTGCTGAAAGGCAAGGACGCAAAGCTGAGGGTCTACGGTTCCCACGGAACTATGACAGCCTGGTTACCGAATATCGATGCATTTTTGATTGAGGTAATAGGCTGTTCCGGGCTACGGAGCAGTCTATTTTTGTATACGGAAGGTGTTGAATAAATTGGGCAGCGGGCAACAAAGAATGAAGTTTTACGGCAGCAAAGAAGGCTATGACGCGGATGTTATGATCGACAGTAAGGCTGTCCTGAGCAAAAATGATTTCGTATCCACAGGCGTATTAACGTATGCGCTAGGTGACATTATCGAAGTGGAATTGCCGGAATTCGATGTTTTTGGGCTCGGCGATAAAGTGAAAATGACGGTATATACGAAATCTGGTTTGTTTGTTTTGGATACGACCGTGGTTGCCAAAGAGCAAGGATCGGTTATTATTATTAATCCACCTGAAAATCGGAGAAAGTTCACCGAAAAACGGGAGTTTCCACGTGTGGATGTGACTAACGAAGGCCTGTTGTTTGGACTTCATGACTTAAACAAGAGGAATAAACATCAGTTTGATAATCCAATTGGTATCTCCATCAAAAATATATCGGTCAACGGCTTAGGGTTTACGATTGTTGATAATGAAATGATTGAAAAAATTATTCAAAAGCATTCTCATCTTGAAGTTGAACTGAACCTGGGCTTTTCGATGCCATGTACTATGGAAATTATACGGAAAGAAAAATTGAATTCGGGCTTCTATTATGGAGCAAGTTATATCAACGTTCCGGAAGAGAAAACCAACGCATTAAGAGGATTTATTCTTAAAAATCAGATCGAAACTTACTTCGTAGAGAAGCGGGATGCCCAAATTAAAAAAGCATTGGAAAAAAGGTCTAAGGCGAATCAATAGTCTTCAGGCTTTTTTTTGAGTTCCAAGTGCTATATAATAAGAAGGATGATTTTCGAAAATTAAGGAGTTGTAACTACAATGGCTTTGAAAGCAGGTATCGTCGGTCTACCGAACGTAGGAAAATCGACATTGTTTAATGCAATTACACAGGCGGGGGCAGAATCTGCGAATTATCCGTTCTGTACGATCGATCCGAATGTTGGGGTAGTAGAAGTACCAGACGAGAGATTGCAGAAGCTGGTAGAGATCGTTGTGCCTAAGAGCATTGTCCCGACTGCCTTCGAATTCGTAGATATTGCGGGTTTGGTGAAGGGTGCGAGCAAAGGCGAAGGGCTTGGAAATAAATTTCTGGCACACATTCGTGAAGTGGATGCCATTGTGCATGTAGTCCGTTGTTTTGAGGATGATAATATTACACATGTATCCGGTAAAGTTGATCCGGTTGGCGATATCGAGACGATTAATCTCGAGTTGATTTTGGCAGATATCGAATCTGTTGATAAAAAGATTGAGCGCTCTCGCAAAAACCTTAAAGGCGGCGACAAGAAGGTTGTAGCAGAGGTTGAGTGTCTGGAACGTATCAAGGAAGCCCTTTATAACGATATGCCAGCGCGTAGTTTGGAGTTAAGTGATGATGAGAAACTTCTCGTGCGTGATCTTCACTTGCTGACGATGAAACCAGTGCTCTATGCGGCTAACGTGAGTGAGGACGAGGTAGCTACGGCCGAGGATAATCCTTTTGTGAAAATTGTTAAGGAGTTCGCGGCGAAGGAAAACAATGAAGTGGTGCCGATTAGCGCGAAGGTCGAATCGGAAATTGCTGAACTGGAAGAAGAAGAAAAAGCGATGTTCCTCGAAGAGTTGGGACTTCAAGAGTCCGGCTTGAATAGATTGATTAAAGCAGCTTATAGAAAACTCGGCTTGTACACGTACTTTACAGCTGGGGTGCAGGAAGTTAGAGCATGGACAATTCGCAAGGGAACGAAAGCTCCTCAAGCGGCTGGTGTTATTCATACCGATTTCGAACGTGGTTTTATTCGTGCAGAAGTGGTTTCTTATGAAGATCTGACGGCGGCAGGATCGATGAATGGTGCCAAGGAAAAAGGTCAAGTGCGTCTTGAAGGTAAAGAGTATGTAGTGAATGACGGGGACGTCATGCATTTCCGATTTAATGTGTAATTAATAAAAAATAAAGAAAGGAGTGATCCTGTATGTTGGATCGACTTCAGTCCATTGTGGACCGCTATGAAAAATTAAGCGAACTGCTGTGTGACCCAGATGTAACAAGTGATACGAAGAAACTTAGAGAATACTCTAAAGAGCAATCTGATCTTCAAGAAGCTTATGATGCTTATAACGAATATAAGAGTGTGAGCGAACAGCTGGCCGATGCCAAAGTGATGCAGAATGAAAAGCTGGACGATGAAATGCGTGAAATGGTCAAAATGGAGATCGATGAGCTTAGCGAGCAATCCGCCAAGTTGGAAGAACAACTTAGAATGCTCATGATGCCTAAAGACCCTAATGATGATAAGAACGTAATCGTCGAAATTCGCGGAGCTGCTGGCGGTGATGAAGCAGCGTTGTTCGCAGGTGACTTATACCGTATGTATACTCGTTACGCGGATGCGCAAGGTTGGAGAACCGAGATTCTCGATGCTTCTGTGAACGATTTGGGTGGGTTTAAAGAGATTATTTTCATGATCACGGGTAAAGGTGCCTATAGTAAGTTGAAATATGAGAGTGGAGCGCACCGTGTACAACGAATTCCTGTAACGGAATCAGGTGGACGTATCCATACCTCAACGTCGACGGTAGTGGTTATGCCGGAAGCGGAAGATGTAGAGATTGTTATCCATGATGCGGATATTCGCGTTGATACGTTCTGTTCCAGTGGAGCGGGTGGTCAGTCTGTTAATACAACGAAATCCGCTGTTCGTGTGACGCACGTGCCTACAGGTATCGTAGCGACTTGTCAGGATGGGAAATCGCAGAATTCGAATAAAGAGTCAGCGCTGCGCGTGCTTCGTACACGTATTTCCGATAAAATGCGTGAGGAAGAGGAAGCGAAGTATGCGGGCGAGCGTAAAAGCAAGGTTGGTACGGGTGACCGTTCCGAGCGGATTCGTACGTATAACTTCCCGCAAAGCCGGATTACCGATCACCGTATTGGCTTGACTTTGCATCGATTGGAAACCGTGCTTAATGGTGACATGGAAGAGAT
Source organism: Paenibacillus sp. yr247 (assembly GCF_900103825.1). GTDB lineage: Bacteria > Bacillota > Bacilli > Paenibacillales > NBRC-103111 > Paenibacillus_E. The sequence goes on along the minus strand of NZ_FNIF01000018.1, from coordinate 77,885 downwards.
CGTTTCGGCGCTCACGATTGCAGCGCAGTCCGATGCTTTGGATAACGGGGAGCAGGCGATGTGATGCCGACTGCTGCTAAGAGTGTAAGAGAAGCCTTTGTTGAGGCTTCTTCTTTTTTAGGGAAGCTAGGCGTGGCGGAGGCTGGTTCCTGCACGGAATTGCTGCTTCAGCATCTGCTGAGCTGCAGTCGAACAGATTTGTTGTTCCGCTGGTGGCAGGAACAGCTGCCTGAGGAGCTGACGGAGACATGGCGCCAGCTAGTGGAACGGAAGGCCGCGGGTGAGCCGGTGCAGTATATTATCGGCGAGCAGGATTTCTTCGGCCTTCCATTTGGGGTTAGCCCCGCGGTGTTGATTCCGCGGCCAGAGACAGAGCTGCTCGTGGAAGCTTTGCTCCACGAGGGCTCACGTCTGTTCCCGCAAGGTGCGCCGCTGCTTGCGGATGTAGGCACCGGGAGCGGAGCCATCCCGGTGACGGTAGCGCACGCGCGCCCGGCGTGGCGCGTGGCGGCCAGCGACATCTCCGCGGCAGCGCTGGAGATGGCTCGCTTGAACGCGCAGCGCCACGGAGTGGCTGCGCGGATTGAGTGGCTCGAGGGCGACCTTCTCGAGCCCTTCATTGAGCGCCGGATCGCGCCGGATATACTGGTGTCGAACCCACCGTATATCCCTGATGGCGACCTGCCGGCGCTTCAGCCGGAGGTGCGGCTTTATGAGCCGCACACAGCTTTGTTCGGCGGTGTCGAGGGACTCGACCTGTACCGCCGGATGATCTCACAGCTGCCGCTGCTGCCGCGAATCCCGACCGTGGTCGGGTTCGAGGTTGGCATTCGGCAGGCGGAGGCTGTGGCGGCGATGCTGCGCGCCGCCGCTGACTGGGACGAGATCCGGTTCGTGCCGGATCTCCAGGGTATTGATCGCCACGTGATCGCGATCCGTGTGCGTGAGTAGAGGGCCCTCCCCCTCCCCCTCGCCCAACTCTATCATTTTTCCCAAATTTAAATAGATTAATAGGTTTAGCTCCTTCTCTTATTGCCCATACTGGTTAGTAGAAGCGAAGGGAAAGGGGCTTTTCCTCATGGTAAAAAGACCGCAGCGTCAATCGTTTAAGCACTTATTATTGGTAGCTTTTGCACTTATTGTTATGATAACTTGTTGGGAATCGAATCGTACGAATGCGGCGGTTATTTCGCCTACTATACCGGAAGAATCTATTCGCTTACGTATTCTAGCAAACTCCGATTCGCCGCAGGATCAAGCGTTGAAACGCGAGATTCGTGATGCGATTATTGCTCGTATGCAGAACTGGGTCGTTGGTCCGCAATCGCTAGAAGAAGCAAGAGCCGTGGTGATTGCTCATTTACCCGAATTCGATTTGCTTGTTGGACAGATGATTGAAGCACGTGGTTACAGCTATTCACACGCGGTGGAACTCGGTAAAGTCCCTTTTCCAACGAAAATGTATGGAAACGAAGTATACCCAGCGGGAGATTACGAAGCGCTGCGCGTTACGATTGGAACTGGTGAAGGCCAAAATTGGTGGTGCGTCTTATTTCCGCCACTATGTTTCGTGGATTCCTTATCTGGTGAAGCGGTAGCATCGGCTGCTGTCGTAGCCAAAACAGAGGGTGATGCGAAGGTCAAGACATCCCCTACACCCACAGTTAAAGACAGTAAAGCTGCCCCAACGGTTAAATCGGACAAATTGAACGCTGCGGGTAAAGATGCACAGTTGAAAGAAACGGCTCAACCTGCTGATACTCAGCCCCAAGTGAAGTTCTTCATTTGGGAAATGATTAAGAAAATAGCCTCATGGTTCAGCTAAAATAGAATTTATTTGAAGTAAGGATGATAGAGCGTGACAAAGTACTGGAAAGTGGATCAGGGATTGGGGTGCGAGACGTTTGAGCCAATAATTGAAGCTGCGATGCTTCTCCGACGCGGGGAAACGGTAGCTTTTCCAACAGAGACGGTATACGGTCTTGGAGCAGACGCTACGAATACCGCAGCTGTGGAACGAATTTTCTTGGCGAAAGGCAGGCCTTCCGATAACCCGCTGATTGTCCACATTGCCGATATCGAACAGCTCTCAGGCTTAATAGAACCTGCTAGCGTCACATCGGATCATCGCAAGCTTATGGAGTTTTTCTGGCCGGGTCCTCTTACCCTTGTGCTGCCTGTGAAGACAGGTGGCATTTCGTCGTTAGTGACAGCTGGTCTTACGACGGTGGGGGTGCGTATACCTGATCATCCGGTGGCCTTGCAGCTTCTTCGTGAAGCGAAGCTTCCCATAGCTGCACCGAGTGCGAATAGCTCCGGCAGACCTAGTCCGACACTAGCTTCTCATGTCCGAGAAGATTTAGATGGCCGAATTGGCGGGATCGTGGACGGTGGTGCAACCGGAGTTGGTGTCGAGTCGACAGTGATCCAGCTTGTAGATGGTCAACTTTACATTTTGCGTCCTGGCGGAGTTACGGCGGAGCAGCTGCAGTCGGCGCTTCCAGGCATTCAAATTCATGAGCCAGAGCGGGAAGAGATACTAGATTCGGAAACACCGCGTGCTCCGGGAATGAAGTACGCGCATTACGCACCGAAGGGATTTATGCATATTGTACATGGTGACGATACAGAAGCGGTCGTTGCGTGGATTCAAAGTGATATTAATGCAGCCAAGGCGCGAGGGGAATCGACGGGTATCCTTACTTTTGAGGAGAGAGCTTTTCGCTATGATGCTGATTTGGTTATTGCCTGCGGATCGTTATCTCAACCGGAAACGATTGCCCAGGAGCTTTATGCGGCATTAAGACAATTTGATCAAGAAGGCATTCATTATATTGCAGCAGAGGGCTGTCCCGAGACTGGGATTGGCCTCGCTATCATGAATCGTCTGCGTAAAGCGGCCGGTCACCGGCTTGTACGTGTTTAGCTAGCATGATTCACTGTTTGTCCGCATATCTTGGGAGAGAAACGCGGACAAGGGGGATAGCGCTATGCTTCTATCTGGGGTGGAATTAGGGCAGCTGATAACGATAATTATTATGGCGATTGCTCTTGGTCTGGATGCTTTTTCCTTAGGAATTGGCATAGGGATGAAGGGTATTCGTTTGTTGGATATTTTGAAAACTAGCATAATAATTGGTATTTTTCACATTATCATGCCTCTAATGGGTATGTTTATGGGGCAATACGTCTCATTGCTTCTTGGTAACGTCGCGACTGCAGCAGGGGGGTGTTTGCTCATTCTCTTGGGTTCGCATATGGTGTATAGTTCGATTCGGGGGGAAGTAGCGATTTCTTTTGATCATAGGTCGCTATGGGGTCTCACGATCTTCGCGCTTGGTGTCAGTATAGATTCGTTCTCTGTGGGTGTATCCCTCGGTATGTTTGCTACGGATATAGTATTGACCGTGCTTATTTTCGGTCTGTTTGGCGGCTTGCTTTCCATAGCTGGTTTGCTGGTTGGTAGGCATGTTAACGGCTGGGTAGGGGAGTATGGCGAAGCGTTCGGCGGGCTTATTTTGCTCGGGTTTGGGATCAAGTTTTTGCTATGATATAATAGGAGTATAGGAAGTTTTCTGACGAAAACTTAGCCTATGCTTACGAAGAAAGTTTTCTAAAGAAAACTCAGCCAATGCTTACGAAGAAAGTTTTCTAGAGAAAACTCTTAGGAGGATTTCATGTTGCGAATTCTATTTGTCTGTACAGGAAATACGTGCCGCAGTCCATTAGCAGAAGGTTTGCTGCGTATCAGGGTGCACCAAGAAGGACTTGCGGCGGAGGTTCGATCAGCAGGGGTATCCGCGGTGACCGGCGGTCCTATTTCCCGAAACAGTGCATCGCTTCTGCGAGAAGCGGGCTTCAAGGAGCTCATTCAATCCTTAACAATCCAGGAGTCAGAAGTGAAGTGGGCTGATCTCATTTTGACAATGACGATGGGTCATAAACGTGCAGTCATCCAGAGGTTTCCTGATGCGATGGAGAAGATTTTTACGCTCAAAGAATATGTCGAGGATGATGCTCATATTTTACAGGCGATTGAGGAAAGGGAGCAGCTCATTACCGAGCTTGAACTCAAACAAGCTCTTTCGCAAACAGTAACGATAGAAGAACGAAGCCGCATTTATAAACTTGAACATGTGATTCCCGACTATGACATATCTGACCCGTATGGAGGTTCCTTAGAGGTTTACCGACAAACAGCTGAGGAAATCAGCGGGAGTTTAGATAAATTGGTAAAGAAAATACGTTTAAAAAAAGAAGGCAGCGAATAACACGCAGTATGGATATCTGAATTGCGGATATAACTTTACACCTCGGGCGGAATGCGATAAAATAAAGATATCAATCAAGACTCAATGTAACTGGCGACGAGTGGGAGCAACCACAATGGAGCATTGAGCTATACGGCCGGTCGCCTGGGCAAAAGAGCAACGCGCTTATTCTAGCGTGTCCGCTCTTTTTTTCGTTTTCTGGTGAACTTTGGGATATAATAGGATGGTCGAACTCGAACAAACAAAGGAGCGTTCTACTCATGAAAATTGCCTTAGGTGCGGATCATGCAGGCTATCGTTTGAAAGATGTTATCATTCCTTTTATTGAGTCATTAGGTCATCAAGTCATAGATTATGGCTGCAGCTGTGCAGATTCGGTCGATTATCCCGACTATGCGCTTCAAGTTTGTGAGCAAGTGATAGCAGGCGAAGCTGACAAAGGCATTCTGATTTGCGGAACAGGTATTGGGATGTCGATTGCCGCGAATAAGGTTCCTGGCATCCGCTGTGCACTCGTACATGACCTATTTTCAGCAAAAGCGACGCGCGAGCACAACGATACGAATGTGCTTGCGTTGGGAGAACGTGTTATTGGACCGGGCGTAGCTGAGGAAATCGTAAAAATCTGGCTCGAAACCGAGTTTTCCGAAGGGGTCCGGCACAAGAACCGAATTAATAAAGTGCAAAGCATCGAAGATCGCTTCACGATTCATCCCTAGGAACGGGGGACAATGATGACAGATTCCATACTTAACAATATTGCGGAAGCTTTGGAAACGAATCTTCGAGAGTTGGTCAAAGTGGGCAGTTTGCGGCCAGGTCACATTCTGGTCATCGGAACGAGTACGAGTGAAATTCTCGGGCAACAGATCGGTACATCGGGTACGCTGGATGCGGCGAAGCCGATTTTTGAAACAGCGCAGCGTATTTGCCGCGAGTTCGGGCTGCACTTAGCCTTTCAATGCTGTGAGCATTTGAACCGCGCGATCGTCATTGAGGAAGAACTGCTATTGCAAGCGCCTCAGCTCGAGCCCGTATCTGTTATTCCGGTTCCAAAGGCTGGAGGCTCGATGGCCACTTACGCGTATCGTCACTTCGCGAAGCCGGTCGTTGTCGAAACCATTCAGGCACATGCCGGAATTGATATCGGCAGTACGCTCATCGGGATGCATCTGCGTCGAGTAGCTGTGCCTGCAAGGCCGCCAGTGCGAAACATTGGGCATGCCTATGTAACGATGGCTTTTACCCGGCCTAAGCTGGTCGGCGGTATAAGGGCTGTATATTCACAGGATATCGCTGATCAGCTCTATCGAACAGCCGCTCCTGATGCGGATTGTTAGCTATTACTCATTGAATGAAGACTTAACAGATAAGACTATCCTGTAGGAGGAATTTGATATGACAAATTTTTTGAGTAAACAAGATCCTAAAATTGTAGAAGCGATGAATCTAGAACTTGGCCGTCAACGTGACAAAATCGAGCTTATTGCCTCTGAGAACATTGTTAGCCAAGCTGTACTTGAAGCTATGGGTACGGTTCTGACGAACAAATACGCAGAAGGCTACCCAGGCAAAAGATACTACGGAGGCTGTGAGTATGTAGACATTGTAGAAAATATCGCCCGTGATCGCGCGAAAGAGCTTTTCGGTGCTGAACACGCGAACGTTCAACCGCATTCCGGCGCACAAGCGAACATGGCTGTTTATCTGGCAGCTCTTAACCCTGGAGATACTGTGCTTGGCATGAATTTGGCACATGGCGGTCACTTAACGCATGGTAGCCCGGTAAATGCATCCGGTATTCTATATAACTTCGTAGCTTACGGCGTAAGCGAAAAAGATTTCCGCATTGACTACGATGATGTTCGCAAAGCAGCATTCAAACATAAGCCTCGCATGCTCGTAGCTGGCGCAAGTGCTTACCCGCGTACGATCGATTTCGAAGCATTGGCTTCTATCGCTAACGATGTTGGGGCGCTGTTCTTCGTCGATATGGCTCATATTGCTGGTCTTGTTGCAGCTGGCCTGCATCCGAATCCAGTGCCACACGCACATTTCGTAACAACTACAACGCACAAAACGCTTCGCGGTCCTCGCGGCGGTATGATTCTTACTCGAAAAGCTTGGGCTGCAGCGATTGATAAAGCGGTATTCCCTGGTTCCCAAGGCGGTCCTTTGATGCACACAATCGCAGCAAAAGCTGTATCCTTCGGTGAAGCCCTGCAACCGGATTTCAAAACTTACGGACAAAACGTGATCAACAATGCACAAGCATTGGCGACTGCTCTAACAGCTGAAGGGATTAACCTCGTTTCCGGCGGTACAGATAACCACTTGATGCTGGTTGATTTGCGCAACCTGAACATCTCGGGTAAAGATGCTGAGCACGTGTTGGACGAAATCGGTATTACAGCAAACAAAAACGCGATTCCTTTTGACCCAACAAGTCCGTTCATCACAAGCGGTATCCGTTTGGGTACACCGGCTGTAACGTCCCGTGGCATGGGTGAAGAAGCGATGAAAACAATCGCGAAAGTAATAGGACTTACCCTTAAAAACCCGAAAGACGAAACCGTTTTAGAGAAAGCTCGCGGTTTAGTAAAAGATTTGACTGCGCAGTATCCCCTCTACCCAGGTTTGACTTATTAATCCTTATTTGAAAAAAACTATTTGAGATTACGATAGCCGAAGCCGCTAGGGAGATTAATCCCAGCGGTTTTCTTTACTTTGAAAAAGTAATTCATGGAAGCTTCGGTTTTTCAGAGGATAAGTTGGATAACATATGATATAATGGACGAGGTTTGTCGTACCATGGCGTAATTTTTTGCGAAATACATATAATACGCAGCTTTTTAGGAGGAAATTTATGGGGAAGTTATTTATTTGTGATCATCCGCTTATCCAACATAAGCTGACCTATATTCGGGATGAGAATACGAACACGAAGGACTTTCGAGAGCTCGTTGATGAAGTTGCGACCTTGATGGCTTATGAGATTACGAGAGAAATTCCGCTTGAGCATATTCAGGTGAAAACACCTGTTACGACAGCGGATTGCCGAATTATTTCTGGCAGAATGCTCGGACTCATTCCTATCCTGCGTGCAGGTTTGGGTATGGTAGATGGGATACTTAAGCTGATTCCGGCTGCTAAGGTTGGACATGTTGGCTTATATCGTGATCCCGATACGCTTCAGCCTGTTGAGTATTATGTAAAGCTGCCAACGGATGTCTTGGAACGGGAGTTAATTGTTATTGACCCGATGCTGGCAACAGGCGGATCTGCGATAGCAGCGATAGAAGTACTGAAACGCAGAGGCTGTACGCAAATGAAGCTGATGTGCTTAATTGCTGCGCCAGAAGGGATCAAAGCCGTTCAACAAGAGCACCCCGACGTTGATATTTACGTAGCCGCAGTGGATGACTACTTAAACGATCATGGCTATATCGTACCAGGGCTTGGAGACGCGGGAGATCGTCTGTTCGGAACTAAATAGTAGGCTAACGAAGAAGCTTTTCCTTTCGATAGCTCTAGCGTTCACGCTTACGAAGTCAGCTTTCCAACGGAAAGCTCTAAGGTCCATGCTTACGAAGCTAGCTTTGCTACGCAAAGCTTTAAGGGGAGAAACCAATGAAACGTCTAAAAGTCATTACAATCTTCGGAACTAGACCCGAAGCGATTAAGATGGCTCCGCTTATTTTGGAGCTCGAGAAGCATCCTGAGCATATTGAGTCTCTCGTCTGTGTGACGGCGCAGCATCGCCAGATGCTGGACCAGGTACTCGATATTTTCAAAATTACACCTGATTTCGACTTGAACGTCATGAAAGACCGTCAAACATTGAATGAAATTACGATACGTGTGCTGCAAGGTTTGGAGCCTGTCTTCCAAGAAGCGAAGCCGGATCTGATTCTCGTGCACGGTGATACGTTGACAACATTCCTTGCGAGCTATGCGGCGTTCATGCAGCAAATCCAAGTGGGCCATGTCGAAGCAGGTCTTCGTACATGGAACAAAATGTCTCCTTACCCGGAGGAAATGAATCGTCAATTAACGGGCGTTTTGGCTGATCTGCACTTTGCTCCAACTCAACAATCGGCGGATAATCTGCGTAAGGAAAATAAAGCCGAGTCCCAGATTTATGTGACGGGAAATACCGTCACGGATGTATTTAAATACACGGTACAGCAGAAATTCGAGCACCCTGTTCTGGAGTGGGCAGCGGGCCGTAAATTAATCCTGATGACGGCGCATCGCCGTGAAGCGCAAGGTGAGCCGCATCGTCAAATTTTCCGTGCTGTGAAGCGGATCGCTGATGAGTTCGAAGATATTGCGATCGTTTATCCTGTGCATCCGAGTCCCGCTGTTAAAGAACCTGCACATGAGATTCTTGGCAATCACCCCCGCATCAAGCTGGTAGAGCCTTTTGATGTGTTCGAGTTCCATAATTTCTATCCGCACGCACATATGATCCTGACAGACTCTGGCGGTCTTCAAGAAGAAGCGCCGTCTTTTGGTGTGCCTGTTCTTGTTCTGCGTGATACAACAGAGCGTCCTGAAGGTATACAGGCAGGAACGTTGGAGCTTGTAGGCACGAATGAGGAGAAAGTCTATGAGCGTGCTCGCGCGCTTCTAATGGATCCAGATTTATACAAAAAAATGAGTCAAGCCGCCAATCCTTACGGTGATGGTAAAGCGTCAGAACGCATCGTTCAAGCGATTCTGCACCACTTCGGAAAGACCTCAGAGCGTCCAGAAGCATTCTAACCGTGACAAAATCATGACAAACGCTACAGCGTACAGTTCGACTGTTTGGTTTGGAAACCCGCAAACCTTAGAGCCGCAAGGATTTGAGGAGTTTCGTGTGAAGCGACAAAGGAAGTTCCGTCAATTGACAAACCTTGCATCGCTTCGATACAATGGATGAGGATTCGTAGCACTATGCCTACGAAGCGGGTTTTCCCATGTGGAAAACTCTCAGGAGGATGCGATGAAACGGCCAGATCCCAAAGATAATCCGTGGCGAGCAGCAGCGTTAACTAGCGCAATTGGTATTGACCTTGTAGTTTGTTTACTAGCCGGATATTGGTTCGGCGAATGGTTGAGTCACATGCTAGGGGGACAGCTCTGGTTGTTGGGCGGGTTCATGCTCGGGCTTGTAACCGGAATCATTAGCATTTACTTCATGATAAAGCAGTACGGAGGGCTATGATGGATGACTTTTCAGCCACTCTGAAAACAGTTCAAAATGTGTTTCTTTTCTTTTTATCCTTTTGTTTGGCTGCATGGGCGCTTCTTGTCGATTACCGGGTTTACATTGCCGGAATTATGCTTGGTTCTTTAGCAAGTATGGTGAATGCAAGGTTTCTAGCCTGGAAGATTAACAAGTTGGCAGCAGCTGCGATAGAGCAGAAGGGGCGCAAGGTGACCCTAGGTTTTCTGACAAGAGCAGCAATTGCTGGTTTCGCTGGTTTGGTTGCCGTCCGGTATCCAGAACACATCGCGCTACCTACGACGATCGTTGGATACTTTTTTGCTCAATTGGCAACACTCGTACTGGGTATTCTTTCTATTAGGAAGTCTGAGAAGTAATTCCATTCGATGAAAGGGGTGAAAATGGAAAACATGGAACATCACGCACCAGAGTTTGAGTGGATGGGCATTCACTTCGACGCATCAGCTCTTATGATGATCGGAATTACCACCATTATTGTGCTTATTCTAGCTATTGCAGGCGCCAGCCGAGCATCTGTTACAAATCCTTCGAAGTTACAAAATTTTATGGAATGGACCATTGAATTTGTAGAAGGTATTATCGGAAGCACAATTGGTTCGAAGCATGGCAAAGGGTTTATCGCACTTGGTCTTACGCTCATTATGTATATCTTTATCGGCAACATGCTCGGCCTTCCTTTCTCGATCGTGACAGAAGATCATGTATCTTGGTGGAAATCGCCGACTGCTGATATCGCAGTAACAGGAGCATTAACCGTTATCGTTATCGTACTAAGTCACTTCTTAGGGATAACACGTAACACAAAACATTACTTCGCGCATTATTTTGAGTTCAAAGGGGCAATGTTGATCCTTCATTTAATTGAAGTTGTATCAAAGCCGCTTACACTCGCTTTCCGTCTTTACGGTAACATTTATGCAGGTGAAATCATGATATCTGTCATTGTTGGAGCAGGTTGGTTTGGAATTGCGCCTCTCTTCGTATGGCAGGGCTTCAGTGTGTTCGTTGGTGCAATTCAAGCCTTCGTATTCACGATGCTGACAATGGTTTACATCTCGCAAACGTTGATTCATGAAGAACAGCATTAAGAGTAAGACTTACCTCGGGAAGTCTCGAGTCACTTATAAAACAACAAAAACCTAAGAGTTTAAGGGAGGATTTTATCAATGGGAGCAATAGCATTAGTAGCAGCAGGTATCGTATTCGGTTTGGGAGCACTAGGTGCAGGTATTGGTAACGGTTTGATCGTAGGTCGCGCTTTGGAAGGTATTTCTCGTCAACCAGAACTTCGTGGTACGCTTCAAACAACAATGTTTATCGGGGTAGGTCTAGTTGAGGCAATGCCGGTCGTTGCATTGGTTCTTGCGTTCATCTTTATGGGAAAAGCTTAAGAAACCGCTTGGCGTTGATGGCCGTAGTCGCCACCACGCCTTCGTTTTGCCCATGTTATCAGAAGGGAGTGACGTTACTTGCATATTGAATGGTCCACATTTTGGATACAACTTATCGCGTTCTTAATTTTATATTTGTTGCTTTCTAAATTTGCGTTCGGTCCTCTGTTCGGCATGATGGAGAAACGCAGACAATTGGTGAAAGACCAAATTCAAACAGCTGAAACTAGCCGCAAGCAGGCTGAGCAACTGTTGGAGGAACAAAAGCAAGCGCTGCAACAAACTCGTAAGGAAGCTTACGACATCATTGAACAAGCAAAGCACACAGGCTCCAAGCAAGCTGATGATATTATTCACGCAGCTAGTGCAGAAGCAAATCGTCTGAAAGACGAAGCGCTGAAAGATATCGAAAATGAGAAGAACAAAGCGGTTGCCGCTCTTCGCAGCCAAGTAGGCGCGATGTCCGTTCTGATCGCATCCAAAATTATTGAGAAACAAATCGACGAAAAGTCACAAGAAGAACTTGTTGAGCATTACCTCAAAGAGGTAGGAGGCAACGTATGAGTGACATCGTCGTAGCGAAGCGTTATGCCAAAGCTTTATTCGAAGTAGCAAAGGAAAAGATTATTATTTCCCAAGTTGAAGATGAGCTTAAATCTGTAGCTAGTGCGATTAGGGATAATGCAGACTTGCAGAAGTTCCTGAACCATCCGAACATCGGGAATTCCGCTAAAACGGACCTGCTGAAGCAGATTTTCGAAGGCAAAGTTTCCGAACCGGTGTGGAACACGCTGCTTGTCTTGATTGATAAAGGTAGACAGTCGATTATTTCTGCTTTGGCGAGTGACTATGCTAAGGTTGCGAATGAAGCGCTCGGTCAAGCGAGTGCGACGGTATACTCGGCATTCGTACTTTCGGATGAACAGCAAGCTGAGATTGCTTCACATTTCAGTAAAGTAACAGGTAAAACGATCCGTGTTTCGTCTGTGGTTGAACCTAAACTGCTCGGCGGTATTCAAGTGCGAATCGGTGATCGTTTATATGATGGAAGCTTGGCAGGCAAACTTGATCGTTTGGCCAAAGCGTTAGTTTAATATAAGCACTGTAAGAATAGGGGTGAAGTTCGTTGAGTATCAAACCTGAAGAAATCAGCTCATTGATTAAACAACAGATTGAAAACTATAATTCCGATATCCAAGTAGTTGATGTAGGTACAGTCATTCAAGTAGGTGACGGTATTGCTCGTGCTCACGGCTTGGAAAACGTTATGGCAGGCGAGCTGCTTGAGTTCCCAAGCGGCGTACTAGGCTATGCTTTTAACCTTGAGGAAAGCAACGTAGGTATCGTTATTCTTGGACCTTACAAAGATATTCGTGAAGGTGATCAAGTTAAACGTACTGGACGTATCATGGAAGTTCCTGTTGGTGAAGAGCTTCTAGGTCGTGTAGTTAACTCCTTGGGTCAACCTGTCGATGGCAGAGGTCCAATTAATACAACAGCGTTCCGCCCTGTAGAGAACATGGCTCCAGGCGTAATGGCTCGTAAATCCGTACATGAACCAATGCAAACAGGTATTAAAGCGATTGACGCGATGGTACCAGTTGGCCGTGGCCAACGTGAGTTGATCATTGGTGACCGTCAAACAGGTAAAACGGCGATTGCGATCGACGCAATCATCAACCAAAAAGGCAATGGCGTGAAATGTATCTACGTGGCTATCGGTCAAAAACAATCCACAGTCGTAGGTGTTGTTGAAACCCTTCGTGCTGCTGGCGCGCTTGACTATACGATCGTTGTAACAGCATCTGCTTCCGAGCCTTCACCGATGCTATGGTTAGCTCCATACTCCGGTTGTGCAATGGCTGAGTACTTCATGTACAAAGGCGAGCACGTTCTTATCGTATACGATGACTTGTCCAAACAAGCTGCCGCATACCGTGAGTTGTCCCTCTTGCTTCGTCGTCCACCAGGTCGTGAAGCTTATCCAGGTGACGTATTCTACTTGCACTCCCGTTTGCTGGAGCGTGCTGCGAAATTAAACGATGAGCTTGGCGGTGGTTCCATTACGGCACTTCCATTCATCGAGACACAAGCAGGCGATATCTCTGCTTACATTCCGACGAACGTAATTTCCATCACCGATGGTCAAATCTTCTTGGAATCCGACTTGTTCTACTCTGGTCAGCGCCCAGCGGTTAACGTTGGTAACTCTGTATCCCGTGTAGGGGGCTCCGCTCAAACGAAAGCGATGAAAAAAGTTGCCGGTACACTTCGTGTTGACTTGGCACAATATCGTGAGCTTGCAGCGTTCGCAGCATTCGGATCCGATTTGGATAAAGCTACTAAAGCACGTTTGGATCGTGGGGTTCGTACCCTTGAAATCTTGAAACAAGGCGTGCATCAGCCGATGTCTTTGGAAAAGCAAGTTGCTTCTCTTTACACGGTTGTAAAAGGTCATGTGGATGATATTCCAGTTCAAGATGTAACGCGTTTTGAAGCTCAATTCTTGGCTTTCTTGGAATCTAACCGTCCTGAAGTTCTGCATAGCATTCGTGACACGAAAGATATTACTGCGGATAACGATAAAGCATTGGTTGATGCAATCAATACATTTAAAAAGAGCTTTGCAGTTTCTGAATAAATCATGATGGCAGAGCTTCCTGTTGAAGTGAAGCTCTCCCTACCATGTGAATCCTGGGCAGGCGGACGCCTGAATTCAGGTCTTCGAATGAAGGCTTTTCTAAGCCTCAAAAGAGAGGTGAGCAGGTATGGCAAAAGGAATGCGCGAGATTAAGCGCCAAATCAAATCCACACAAAGCACGAAGCAAATCACGAGAGCAATGGAAATGGTTGCAGCAGCGAACTTACGTAGAGCGCAGCAATCAGCGGAAGCGGCACGTCCGTACTCCGAGAAGTTGAAGGAAGTGGTTGCAAGCATTGCAGCTGGCACTAAAGGCGTGAAGCACCCGATGCTGCAATCACGTGAAGTGAAGAAAACGGCCTATTTGGTCATTACTTCCGATCGTGGTCTCGCTGGTGGTTACAACGCAAACGTGTTGCGTAAAGCAATGACTGAAATTCGTGAAAATCATAAATCAACAGCTGAGTACTCCGTTTTCGTAATCGGACGAAAGGGAAGCAATTTCTTCTCGAAACGAAATATTCCGATTGTTGAAGAAGTAACCGGAGTTCCGGATACGCCGAAATTCTCGGATATTAAGCCTGTTGCAACAGCAGCGGTCGCTAATTTCGTTAACGGTACGTATGACCAACTGTTCCTGATTTACAACAAGTTCCAAAACGCGATTACCCAAATTCCAACCATGATTCGTCTGCTTCCGATGGAAGATGTATCCGGCGTGGCTGCAGCTAGCTATGAGTATGAGCCATCACCGGAAGGCGTTCTGGAAGTACTGCTCCCTAAATATGCTGAGACGCTTATTTACAGTGCTGTTCTGGAAGGTAAAGCAAGTGAGTTTGGCGCGAGAATGACAGCAATGAACTCCGCAACGAAGAATGCAACGAAGATGATCAGCAGCTACACATTGGCTTACAATCGTGCACGCCAAGCTTCGATTACGCAAGAGATTTCGGAAATCGTCGCTGGAGCTAACGCGAACGCATAATGATAAACGGTCTCGATGGAGACACAAGCTTTACTTAGGAGGGAAACCATGAGCAAAGGGCGCGTTGTGAATATTACAGGGCCCGTCGTCGACATTGAGTTCGAACGCGGACAACTCCCTGAAATTCTGAATGCAATCAAAATTGAAAGAACCGAAGGTGGACAATCATCCACTATGACGGTTGAAGCGGCTGTTCACCTTGGTGACAACCTCGTACGTTGCGTAGCAATGTCCTCTACAGACGGACTTGTACGTGGTGCCGTAGCAACAGATACTGGCGCAGCGATTACTGTACCAGTTGGCGCAGCAACACTGGGTCGTGTATTTAACGTATTGGGCGATCCGATCGATGGTAACGAAACAGTTGACCGTACATTAACTAGCCCGATCCACAAAGAAGCTCCTGCATTCGACAACTTGTCGACAAAATCAGAGATTCTTGAAACAGGTATTAAAGTTATTGACCTTATGGCTCCTTACGCAAAAGGTGGTAAAATCGGTCTCTTCGGTGGAGCGGGTGTAGGTAAAACCGTTACGATGCAAGAGTTGATTCACAACATTGCGCAAGAGCACGGCGGTATCTCCGTATTTGCGGGCGTTGGTGAGCGTACTCGTGAAGGTAATGACCTTTATCACGAGATGAAAGACTCCGGCGTTATTGCAAAAACAGCGATGGTATTCGGTCAAATGAATGAGCCTCCAGGCGCGCGTCTTCGCGTAGCATTGTCCGGCTTGACAATGGCTGAGTATTTCCGTGACGAAGAAGGAAAAGACGTTCTTCTGTTCATCGACAACATCTTCCGTTTCACGCAAGCAGGTTCTGAGGTTTCCGCTTTGCTAGGCCGTATGCCTTCCGCGGTAGGTTACCAACCAACACTTGCAACAGAAATGGGTCAATTGCAAGAGCGTATTACTTCCACGAAAAAAGGTTCTGTTACTTCCATTCAAGCGATTTACGTTCCTGCCGATGACTATACGGATCCGGCTCCGGCAACGGCTTTCGCTCACTTGGACGCTACAACGAACTTGGAGCGTAGTATCGCGGCTGCAGGTATCTTCCCAGCGGTAGATCCACTTGCGTCATCTTCCCGTGTTTTGACACCAGAAATCGTTGGTGAAGAGCACTATAAAGTAGCACAGGGCGTTAAACAAATTCTTCAACGTTACAAAGAGCTTCTGGATATCATCGCGATCTTGGGTATGGATGAGTTGTCTGATGAGGACAAATTGGTCGTTACTCGTGCGCGTCGTCTTCGTCTGTTCTTGTCTCAGCCGCTTCACGTTGCTGAGCCGTTCAACGGATTCCCAGGCTTGTATGTACCAATGAAGGATACCGTGCGCAGCTTCAAAGAAGTTCTTGAAGGTAAGCACGACAATCTTCCTGAAGTTGCCTTCCACAACGTGGGCACAATCGAGGATGCAATCGCGAAAGCTAAAACGCTGTAAGGTGCATGCTCTCTAAGTAAGTTTAGGAAGGAGAATCCAAGTGAGTACATTCCTACTGGAAATTGTTACCCCAGAGCGCAAAGTGTACGCTGAACAAGTGAACATGGTTAGCGTGAAGGGTGTCGAAGGGGAGCTTGGAATTCTGCCGAATCACATTCCACTGGTCACTCCATTGAAAATTGCGTCTATTACTGTGAAGAAACAGGGCTCTAAAGACGAAATCATCGCAGTAAATGGCGGTTTCATGGAAGTGCGCAAGGATAAGGTGGTTATATTGGCGGAAAGCGCCGAGCTACCAGAACAGATTGATATCGATCGTGCGAAAGCAGCAAAGGAACGTGCGGAGAAGCGTCTTGCTGAAACAAAGCAAGAAAACGTTGATTTCAAGCGTGCTGAAGCCGCTCTTCAAAGAGCATTAAATCGTATCAATGTGTCCGGGAAATAATAGATGTTTGATTAAATGCGAGGGAACTTTGAGTTCCTTCGCTTTTTTTCGTATAGGCAGACTAATAAAAGATAATTTTGGAAAATCTACTCACTAGGATTGAAAAGTGGTGTTTGGAATTAGTCATCGACGCCTAAAAGGCTTTTTGATATAATGTTGTAGGTGAATATTACCAAAACTAAAAGGATGATTAAGGAAAGCAAATAAGAATGGAGGCGGTTACATGCAGATGATGTATACAAATAACTATGTAATCGTAGCGATTTTTCTCGGGTTAGGTATTCTCCTCCCTGTGGCAGCGCTGACGATAGGCAAATGGTTAAGACCGAGTAAGCCCGTCGATGAGAAGTATACGACGTATGAGAGTGGTAACGAGCCTGTAGGTGAGGGTCAAATCCGGTTTAATATTCGTTATTATTTGTTTGCTTTAATGTTTGTCATCTTCGATGTTGAGACCGTGTTCCTCTATCCTTGGGCTGTTGCATTTAATCAGCTTGGCCTTTTTGCCTTAGTGGAAATGTGTATTTTCGTAGCCTTGCTAGCCATTGGATTAATATACGCTTGGAAGAAGAAGGTGCTGCAATGGACTTCAGTTTAGAGTCGATATCTCCCGAAGAACGGGAAGAGTTAAACCGCAATGTATTCATGACGACGTTAGAGCAAGTGAAAGCTTGGGCGCGCAGTAATTCGCTTTGGCCGTTAACGTTTGGCCTGGCCTGTTGTGCCATTGAAATGATGGGAACTGGCGGCTCTCACTATGATTTAGACCGTTTCGGAGTCATCTTCCGTACGTCTCCTAGGCAATCCGATGTGATGATTGTTGCGGGGACTGTAACGAAGAAAATGGCTCCTTTGCTGCGCCGTCTTTATGAACAAATGCCTGAACCGAAATGGGTCATTGCGATGGGCTCGTGTGCGACAGCAGGAGGACCTTATGTGAAGTCATATTCCGTTGTAAAGGGCGTTGACCAGATCGTTCCGGTTGATGTTTATATTCCGGGTTGTCCACCAAATCCGGCGGCACTCATCTATGGCATTAATAAGCTTCAGGAGAAGATTCGCTATGAAGCGAAGACCGGGAAGCAGGTGACCAATCGATGAGTGATGAAAAGAAGCCGGAGGGTAAAGTTGACCAGACTCCTCCTGCTGAGGAAGGTAAGAAAAAGAGCGAATCTCCTCTAGAGGAAGCTATCGCTGAGGTAGGCGAGCTGACGCCAGAGGCGCGCGCGAGTAAGACGCCGCTTAGCGCTGACGTGCAAGCAGCCGTAGATCGCGCGGCGGAGAATCAGGCCGCTGATCCGGCTGTGCAGACGACGAACGAGCCAAGCGATGCGCCTGCGGCTGAGCTCGCGGAGCGTGCGCCAGGCGCCGATGCTCCGGCGGCGGAGAAGAGCAGCAGTGACGCGGCAGCGGAGCGCGCCGCGGCGAGAGTTGCCCGCCTCGCTGCGCGGGCGGCCGCTGAGCCGACGGGCGAGCCCGCGTCGGCTGGAGCCGAGGCGTCACCAGTGCCTGCGGACGCTGGGGAAGACGAGAAGGCGGCCAAAGCCCAGGCCGCAGCTGAAGCACGCGCTGCGCGAGCTAGCGCGCGCGGGGCGAAAACCGATTCGGCGGAGCCTGCCGCGCCGAAGGAGCCTTCACCGAACCAGCCGCTGCTTGATCGGCTGGTCGCGATCTTGAAAGCCGACGTTGGCGAAGACGTCGTCGTCGATGCTTTCATCAACGAAAGGGACGCGCATCGTCCTTACGTGGTCATCCACAGCTCCCGCTGGCCGCAGGCCGCGGTGACGCTGAGGGATCACGAAGAGCTGCGCTGCGACTACTTGCGCAATCTCTCCGGCGTTGACCAGGAGACGCACCTGGAGGTGGCGTATCATCTGCTTTCCCTCACACACAAGCGTGAGTATTGCGTAAAAGTGAAAACAGACCGAGATCAGCCGAGCATTCCTTCCGTTGCTCTTATATGGCCAACCGCGAATTGGAATGAGCGGGAAGTGTATGACCTGCTGGGAATTGATTTCCCGGGTCACCCTAATTTAGTACGAATCATGATGCCTGACGATTGGGTCGGCCATCCACTGCGCAAAGATTACGAACCGCTCGACCCGGAGGTGTAGCATTTGTTACGGACAGAAGAGCTCCTGTTAAACGTTGGTCCTCAGCATCCAAGTACGCACGGCGTTTTCCGCGTGATCGTGAAGCTGGATGGAGAAATAATCAAAGAAGCTATACCCGTCATGGGCTATCTACATAGAGGAACAGAGAAACTGGCTGAAAACCTTAGCTACACGCAAATTATTCCTTACACGGATCGCATGGATTACGTATCGGCCATGACGACTAACTACGTGCTTGTTAATGCCGTAGAGAAAATGATGCAGCTGGAAGTGCCAGAACGAGCGGAGTTTCTTCGCTTAATCGTGATGGAGCTTCAACGCATTGCTTCTCACATGGTGTGGTGGGGTACCTATTTGCTGGACATTGGCGCGATGAGCCCGTTCTTATACGCTTTTCGTGATCGGGAAATTATTATTGACCTGTTCAATGAACTTTGTGGGGCGCGTCTGACTTATAACTACATGCGAGTTGGAGGCGTAAAGTGGGATGCTCCTGACGGTTGGATTGATAAAGTTAAGAAATTTATACCTTATATGTACGGTAAGCTGGAAGAATATCACACGTTAGTGACGGGGAATGAAATCTTTCTCTCCCGTATCAAAGGTGTAGGCAAGTATGACGCTGATACAGCTATTGCATATGGCCTTAGCGGCGCTAACCTAAGATGTACCGGTGTAGACTGGGATATTCGCAAAACGCAGCCGTACAGCCTGTACAGCCGTTTCCAGTTCGATGTGCCGGTTCGCAGCGGCGGTGATTGCTATGATCGCTACTTGCTGCGTATGGAGGAAGTGAAGCAATCCCTTCGTATCCTGGAGCAAGCCGTTGAGCAGTTCCCTGAGCAAGGCGAAACCATGGGCAAGGTGCCTAGAGTCATTCGTCCTCCAGAAGGAGAAGTGTATTCGGCTATCGAGTCTCCGCGCGGGGAAATTGGATGCTATATCATTTCTCGCGGCAAACAAGAGCCTTTCCGTCTAAAATTCCGCAGACCCTCCTTCGTGAATCTGCAAATATTGCCCAAGCTGCTGGTCGGTGAGTCGATGACCAACCTGATTACGATTTTGGGCGGCATCGATATTGTCGTTGGGGAGGTGGATGCCTAATGGTGAATTTACTTGAGGCGAGTCTAACTTGGACGAACTTCTTCGTTTTCCTGTTCTGGGGCATCGTCATGCTGATGCTGGTCCTGGGCTTCGTAACCTATGCAATCTACTTCGAGCGTAAGGTTATCGGCTGGATGCAGATGCGAATCGGACCGAACCGAACAGGACCTTTTGGGCTCCTACAGAGTGTCGCGGACGTATTTAAGCTCTTAATCAAAGAGGATACGATTCCCAAAAAGGCGGAGCGTGAGCTCTTTATTCTAGCGCCAATCATTACCTTTATCCCTTCGTTCACGATTATTGCGACGATTCCGTTTTCGGATCGGTTGTTTAACGCGAATTTAAATGTGGGTCTGCTCTTTTATGTCGCCCTTACGGGAATTTCTACGATTGGTATCATACTCGGCGGTTGGGCGTCGAATAACAAATACGCGCTGCTTGGCGGTATGCGTTCGGCGGCTCAAATGATTAGTTACGAGGTTCCGCTCGTGATTTCCGTTATTGGTGTCATCATGATGACAGGCAGTTTAAATCTACACACCATTGTTGATCATCAATCGGGCGGCTTCTGGCATTGGAACTTCATTCCCCAGATTCTAGGCTTTATCATTTTCGCTATTGCCGGCGTCTCGGAGCTCAATCGAACGCCGTTTGACCTTCCGGAAGCAGAATCAGAGCTCGTTGCAGGCTACCATGTGGAATACAGCGGTTTCCGTTTCGCCTTTTTCATGCTATCGGAGTATGTGTACGTGTTCGTCATTGCTTCGTTGACAAGCTTGATTTTCCTGGGTGGGTGGCATGCGCCATTCCCATTCCTTGATTTCATCCCAGGTATAATCTGGTTCCTACTGAAATTCTCCTTTATTGTGTTCTTCCTGTTCTGGCTGCGCGCGACGCTGCCCCGGGTGCGGGTCGATCAACTTATGGGGTTCGGCTGGAAAGTGCTGCTACCACTCGCACTAGTCAATATGCTGGTAACGGCGATCATTATGACCATCACATAACAGAAAAACGCTAAGCATGCTTTCGAAGTCAGTTTTGCTAAAGCAAAACTCTAAGATTACGCTTACGATGCAAGTTTTCCTACGGAAAACTCTAAGGAGGGAAACGAATGAAGGGCATAATGAAAGGTTTAGGCGTAACGTTTAAAAGCATGACCCAGAAAAAAATAACGTACGCATACCCTGACGTCCCGATTAAAATGCCGGATCGCTTTCGCGGTATTCAATATTTTGATCCAGAGAAATGCATTGTGTGTAATCAATGTGCTCGTGTTTGTCCGACGGAATGTATTACCTTAACAGGTAAAGCGAACCCAGACCCCGAGAAGAAGGGCAAGGTTATCGATACGTACGACATTAATTTTGAAATTTGTATTTTGTGCGATCTCTGCACCGAGGTGTGTCCGACGGAAGCGATCGTCATGACGAACAATTTTGAGCTCAGTACGTACAGTCGAGATGATCTGTTCAAAAATATGCAATGGCTAAGTGAAAACACTCAAAATATCCGTCAGGAGAACAACTCGGCACTGCCAAAAGGGGGGGCCAAGAAAGATGTTTAACGGAATTGGCGATTTCCTATCAAGCGGTTCAAGCTGGGCTTTCTTCGTCTTCGCTCTACTCGCGATCGGCGGAGCCATCTTCATGATTTCTTTTACCAAAGTCGTTCACATGGTCATTGCCGTTGCGCTTACGTTTATTAGTTTGGCTGGGCTATATGTCATTCTGGAGGCTGAGTTTGTAGCTTTCGTGCAAGTGTTAATCTACGCTGGTGCGATCTCAATTCTGATGATTTTCGGCATCATGATGACGAAGCACAGACAAGGGGAAGAAGAGGAGCCTAGGCGTCCTTGGCATGAAGGCTTGGCGATTGTTGGCGCTTTGGGGTTGTTCGGGGTGTTATTTTATGCCATACAAAAAACTACCTTCGTCGCTTCAGGTACCCTGAATGCGGGTAAGGACAATACGTTAGAAATCGGGAAGCTGCTCTATAACGAGCATGTTATTCCTTTCGAAATCATGTCGGTGCTGCTGACGGTGGCCTTCATCGGCGCCATTGTGGTCGCAAAGAGAGAGGAGGATTAGCTGTGGGCAACATTGTAACTCCCTATCTCACGCTGGCTGCAATCCTGTTCTGTATCGGCTTATACGGCGCAATAACAAAGAAGAACGGGGTTATCGTTTTGCTGTCGATCGAGCTTATGCTCAATGCCGTTAACTTGAATTTGATTGCTTTTTCGAAGCTTGGTGATCACCCTGCTCTGACGGGGCAAATTTTCTCGCTTTTCAACATCACCATAGCAGCTGCAGAGGCGGCTGTTGGGATCGCGATTCTGATTACGATTTACCGAAATAAAGGGACAGTAGATGTAACGGATTTGGATTCTATGAAGCGCTAGGAGGCTAACAAGGATATGGTATCGGACTATTCACAGTACGCCTGGCTCATTCCGTTGTTTCCGCTGCTTGCTTTTCTAGCGCTTACGGCTATGGGACGTCAATTAAAAGATCTAGGCATTTACATCAGCATTTTCGCGATGCTAGCGTCATTTATCGTGGCTTTGCTGATTTTCGTTGAACGAGTTGGCGGTAAAGTGGAAGATTTCACGTGGAATAAGCTGCATTGGCTGCAAGTGGGCGATTTTACGCTGAATATGGGGTTTGAGGTTAACAATCTGAACTCTTTGATGCTTGTTATCGTCACATTAGTTTCTCTTCTCGTGAATATTTATTCCAAAGGTTATATGAAAGGCGACGAGCGGATCCATGTGTTTTTTGGGTATATCGCGTTGTTCTCCTTCTCCATGCTTGGCCTTGTCATCTCGGAAAATATGTTGGAGTTGTACATCTTCTGGGAGCTTGTAGGGGTATGCTCCTTCCTGCTCGTTGGATTCTGGTACTTCAAGCCAGAGGCGAAGGCAGCTGCGAAAAAGGCCTTCATCGTCACCCGTATCGGGGACGTTGGTCTGTTCATTGGCATTCTGCTGCTGTATTGGTACATGCCAGGGCATGAGCTCGATTTTACATCTATACATAATGCTTTTACAGCAGGCAAAATCGACCCGACGATCGTCACATGGATTGCCATTCTGATCTTCATAGGGGCGATGGGGAAGTCAGGTCAGTTCCCGCTGCACACATGGTTGCCTGATGCCATGGAAGGTCCGACGCCGATTAGTGCGCTGATCCACGCAGCAACAATGGTTGCAGCTGGTGTGTATCTAGTAGCGCGTACGTTTGATATTTTCCATGCATCGCCGGATGCACTGTTAGTTGTTGCTTATGTGGGTGGTTTCACTGCAATTTTTGCAGCAACGATTGGTATAGCACAGAATGATATCAAACGCATTCTTGCCTACTCCACCGTGAGTCAGCTCGGATACATGATGATGGCATTGGGGATTGGTGTCTCCTACACGTCGGGCATGTTTCATTTGTTCACGCACGCTTTCTTCAAGGCACTGCTCTTCTTGGGTGCAGGCAGTGTAATCCACGCAGTTCATACGCAAGACATTAACGAAATGGGCGGATTATCTCGTAAAATGAAAATCACGACCTGGACATTCGCGATAGGAACGCTGGCACTTTCAGGCATATTCCCGTTCGCAGGGTTCTGGTCGAAGGATATGATATTGACGGAAGCGTACGAGCATAACCAGCTTCTATTCTGGGTCGGTGTGATTGCTGCCTTCTTCACAGCCTTCTATATGTCGCGTCTGTTCTTCCTGGTGTTTTTAGGCTCGCCTAGAGGGAGTGTAAAGACTGATGCAGACGATCATGGTCATGCTGCACATGAACCGCATGAATCTCCGGCAACCATGACAACACCGCTGATTGTTCTGGCTGTGCTTGCCGTTGTCGCGGGCTTTGTGAATACGCCGTTCAATGAATGGCTCAGCCACTGGTTGACGGGTCAGAACCATGATGAGAAAGCGAATTGGATCGTTATTATTCTATCTACACTGGCCGGTTTGCTTGGTATTGGCCTTGGTTACCTGATTTACCTCAAACGTTCGATTCCGCGCGATGTGGTTTCTGGCAAGATGCCATGGTTGTATACGCTGCTGAATCGTAAATATTTCGTTGATGAAATCTATGATGGTGCCATCGTTAAGCCGCTTCGCGGTTTAGGATGGGTTCTCGAGCTGATTGATGTGTATATCATTGATGGTATTGTGCGTTTGGTCGCCTTTACGGTAGTCAGTCTTGGCCGCTTAGGATCCCGTCTTCAAAATGGTCAACTACAGACCTACGGGGTTATCATGATTCTGGGGATGCTGATTTTGGTACTCGCCATCGCAGGAAGGAGGTTCATCCATGCTGGCTAGTATGCCCATTCTAAGTATGATCGCTTTTTCCCCTCTGCTAGGTGTTCTGGTCTTGCTCTTCATCCGTGGGGACCGAGGCCGTTTGATAAAAACGATTGGTATCGTGACGACGCTGATTCCGCTTATTTTGGCGGCGTGGTTATACTTCGATTATAACTATCAAGGTGATCCGATTCAGTATAAAGAACAGCTGGACTGGATTAAAGTCCCGCTTAACCATGAGGGAATTCAGCAAATCACTTCGTATTTCTTTGAGTTTAAGTACAATATGGCGGTAGATGGAATCTCCTTACCGCTCGTATTTCTAACCGCACTTGTTTCGTCGATGGCTGCCTTAGCTTCGGTGTATATCAAAAAGCGTTGGAAAACGTACTACATTCTGTTCCTGCTTCTTGAAACCGGCATGTTCGGTGTATTTATGGCTCAGGATCTGTTCTTGTTCTTCTTGTTCTTCGAAATTACGCTTGTGCCAATGTTCTTCTTGATTGGTATTTGGGGGTATATGAACAGGGAACAAGCCGCAAACCGTTTCCTAATCTACAATGGACTCGGCTCGGCGATCATGTTGATCGCGTTCTTAATTCTCGTCAGCACAGCCGGATTCAACCAAGTGCCTTCGCAAACAGAGGCTATCATCTACTACAGCGGTGACATCCATACGATTGCGCATAATTTGCTGCAGGATCCGACGGCTTATGTGAATCAAACAGGAACGCCGTTCTTCCTTAGCCCGGCAATGAAATGGACCGTGTTTATCATGCTGCTGATCGCCTTCGGCATTAAGCTGCCGATCTTCCCGTTCCATACGTGGATGCTCAAAGTACATACGGAGGCTCCGCCTGCTGTTGTAATGATTCACTCCGGGATTTTGCTGAAAATGGGGGCCTACGGCCTCATTCGATTCGGCATTCTGTTCTTCCCGGCGGAAGCCAAGCAGTGGGCTTGGATGCTGGCGCTCCTTGGCGTCATCAACATCCTGTACGGCGCGATTCTCGCGATGGTCCAAAGAGACTTCAAGCTTGTGCTGGCCTACTCGAGTATTAGCCACATGGGCATCGTACTGCTTGGTCTCGCCGCATTCAATGTGACGGGCCTGCAGGGCGCCTTGTTCCAACTTATCTCACACGGCCTCATCTCGGCCCTGATGTTCCTGCTTGTAGGCAGTATCTACGAGCGGACCGAATCCACTGATCTCGATCGCTTAGGCGGTCTCGCGTCGTCAGTCCCTTTCATTAGCGGCATTCTGCTGATCGCCGGTATGGCTTCGCTCGGATTGCCTGGTTTATCCGGCTTCATCAGTGAGTTCCTCGCGTTTCTCGGACTCTTCGAAACATACCGCGTGTACGCGATTGTCGGTACACTCGGGATCATTCTCGCAGCGGTTTATGTGCTGCGCGGGGTGCTGAACATCACGTTCGGCCCTAAACAGCCTGGCCTGCCGCTGCAAGGCGTGCGCGACGCCAGGTTAATCGAGGCGGTGCCAATGATTACGCTCGTGGCGTTCATTCTCTTGCTCGGGGTGTACCCAAGCGTGCTAAGCCAGCCGCTTCAGCAAACGATAGGCAGCTTGGATCAATTGATCCAAAGCGTAGCCGGGAAGATAGGAGGTTAGTCCGGTGGAACAGCTTCGACTCCATGTCGCCGATTTAGTGCATCTGCTCCCTGAGCTTTCGCTGGTTGCCACCGCGATCATCCTATCTCTCTTGGATTTGATCCTGCCAAGCAGGTTTAGTCGTTCCATTATTGGATGGTTGACCTTGGTCGGCATCGCTATTTCTGCGGTATTCGTAGTTCTTCAGTTGAATCCAGATGAGGCCATTCAGCTGCTCAATCATAGCTATCGAGTGGATGATTTCTCGAACCTGATGAAATTGTTCACTTTAACAGGCACAGGCTTCATCGTCTATATGAGCCTAAGCTTCGTAAAAGAAGACGCGATCCCGCATGTTGGGGAGTATTACTACTTCTATCTGCCTGCAGCACTCGGTGCCATGATTATGTCATCCTCGGGTGACTTAATTACACTGTACGTTGGATTAGAACTGTTGAGTATTACCTCGTACTTGCTCGTAGCGATGAAGAAGAAAGATAGTAAGTCCAATGAGGGAGCCTTCAAGTACTTGGTCATGGGCGGTATTTCCTCCGCCATCATCCTTTATGGCATGTCCTTTCTTTACGGTATGGTTGGTTCTAGTAATTTATCGCAGATTGGTTCTGCGCTTCCATCGCTCGTGCCTAATTATGAGGCACTGATCTACGTAGCCTTCTTCCTGCTGCTCGCTGGATTCGGCTTCAAAATCGCCGCTGCCCCGTTCCATAGCTGGGCACCGGATGTGTACCAAGGAGCACCGACGCCAGTGACGGCATTTTTGGCTGTTGTGTCTAAGGCTGCCGGTTTCGCCATCCTTTTCCGCGTATTCTACGCGTTGTTTGGGTTTAGCAGCTTTGAAGGTACTTCTGTTCAATCCGATGTGTTCCTAGCTATATCCGTGATGGCTGCAATTGCTATGGTGACCGGTAATTTCATTGCGCTAAAGCAAACGAACATGAAAAGGCTTTTGGCCTATTCAGGGATTGCCAATGCCGGATATTTACTCGTTCCGATCGGAACTTATTTTTCAGGCATCCATTACGCGAACTTCTCTGAATTTATTTTCTATTTGATCGCGTACTTGTTTATGAATATCGGCGCTTTCGCTGTGCTTATGATTATTGAGCAGGCGGAGGGGCATACCGAAGCCAAAGGTTTTGGAGGTCTCTATTATCGGGCGCCATTAACAGCTGCTGCGATGGTATTGATTGTGCTTTCCTTGGCCGGTATTCCGATATCAGGCGGGTTCTTCGGGAAGCTCTACATCATATTGGGAACGATGCAGACCAAGCAATACTGGCTTGGGGCACTGATGATCGCGACCAGTGTGGTATCCTTGTACTACTATTTCGGAATCGTGCGCCAAATGTTTATGCGCAGCGACTACGAGTCTGCCGAAGTTAAGGTGTCAATTCCACTAGGAATCACAGTATGGTTATGTGCGCTTATCAGCTTAGCACTGGGCTTTGTCCCGCACCTTGTGCTGAAAGGCATTGAAGCTATTTTCACCTTGACGAAGGATTTTCTGATCATGTAAAAAAGTTACAAAGCTTCTAAATGAGCCTTTCCCTATTTCAAAAGTGGGGGAAGGCTTTTTACTTTGATGTAAGTAAAGATACGGTCCAAACAACCTGTCTTCCGGGCAAACATACAAGTGATTTTTCGTAAATCAGCAGGTTTGGTAATTCCCTCCAGATGCGCGCAACCCACCATTTACATGTACAATATACAGGTAGTTATCTTTCTCCTAAATACATATAAAAAAACTTTGTAAAGATCTGAACTTTTTGCGACGATAAACCGTTATATGTATCGAGAAGACGGGTAATGTGGTATAGATAGAGAAGGAAAAAGACCATTACGAGTAAAGGACCTGTGATTTCATGAAATTAACTCGACACTTATGGCTCATCGTCCTGATGATGCTAGTTGTGGAACTTACAGGGATGGTTAAAGTAGAAGCAGCCTATCCTGTGTCGACGGATCCCATGAGGGTGAAACAAACTTATCTGGACATGATCCACATTGATCAGGCATGGGCTGCGGCAGGAGACTTCCGGACGCCAATTGTAGTAGCCGTTGTCGATACGGGTGTTGATCTTGTACATCCTGATTTAGCAGGTAATTTGGTAGAAGGCGTAAACTTGCTCCAGCCTTCGAAAAAGCCAATTGATGATAATGGACATGGAACGAACGTCGCTGGTATCATTGCGGCTGCGATCAATAACGATAAAGGTATTGCAGGCATTGCCCCTAATGCGAAGATCATGCCAATCAAAGCATTGGAGGCCGACGGAACAGGCGGCGAAGCGAAGCTGGGGGAAGGCATTAAATACGCCGTGGATCACGGTGCGAAGATTGTGGTGCTTTCCCTGGGGCTGAACAAATACTCCGAATATATGGAGGGTGTCGTGCAGTACGCAGAAGAGCATAATGTGCTGCTTGTCGCTGCTGTTGGCAATGAAAGCACGAGTGTAAAATACCCAGCGGCATATCCAACTGTCTTAGCGGTAGGGGGCGTTAGTGCTGATAAGCAGTTAGACCCTCGTTCGAATTTTGGACCGGAACTGGATTTGGTGGCGCCTTGGAATGTATACACAACAGCACTCGGAGGCGGCTATCAGTACCAAGATGGAAGCTCCATGTCCGCACCGCAGGTGGCCGGAGCAGCAGCTTTAGTATGGGGGAAATATCCGGGGATGAGTGCGTATCAAGTTCGTGCGCAACTCGAACAAACGGCTGAAGGCTTGGCGCCAGGGGGATGGGATCCGAAAACGGGATACGGCTTGTTAAGAGCGGATTTGGCACTGACCCAGCCCTATAAAGAAGATCGCTTTGAACCCAACGATACGATAGATCAGGCAGCCAAACTGTCCATACATACAGCTGTGAAAGCCACACTTTCATCTGCACAAGATGAGGATTGGTACGCGATTGATGCAGCCTATGATGGATTTATCAAGTTATGGCTGCATAACACAGACAGCTCAGGTATCCGTGTGCGTTTCGATTCAGGAGAAACGTTTATCGCAAATAGCAGCAATGACGGCAGTCAGCCTTTTACGGTCCCCGTAACTAAAGGGCGCACGTATGTGCAGCTCCAGACTGTAGATCGTTCCCGTAAGGCAGCATTAAGTTATTCGATGCAAACGGGTTTTGACATTTATAAGGATCCATATGAGGACAATGATAAGCAGTACAAAGCGTTTGCATTACCTGCTCGAAGCCAAACGATTCGCGGTACTTTTGATAAAAAAGGGGATCTCGATTGGTTCGTATTGTCTCTTGAACATTCGGGTTCGATGCGCTTGAAGCTATCTGTAGACACAGGGCGTATAGATCCGATGATTCTCTTCCAGAAGGAAGGGGAGAAGGCAATAACGATTGATCAAGCCGGAGACGGCGGGATCGAAGTCAGTTCTCAAATGGATCTGCTCCCTGGTCAGTATTACATTCGTGTCAGCAATGTGAAGGACTATTCAGAGCCGATTACGGGTGAGTACACGTTTGATATTGATTACACGCCGAAGCTGATTGATCCGAATGAGCCGAACGATAAGTCGTATCAAGCTACATTTGCTGCGATGAATTCCGTGTACGAAGGTTTATTTAACAAAGATGATGACGTTGATTGGTTCGAATTCCAAATGAGTAAAGACGGCTTAGCACAAGTGAATTTGACAAATATACCGACATCACGCATCTTATATGCTACGCTATATGATAGTTCTATGAAGGAACAAGGCTTTTATAGAAATGAGTATGGATCTGATCAACTTTTCATCGAGAAAACACTGAATGCGGGAGCTTATTATATCAAGCTTCAAGCTAACCAATGGTTTATGAGTCAATTGTATCGGTTGAAAGTCGGCAGTTATACGCTGGTGAGCGGATTTACCGATATTGAAGGGCATTGGGCACAGGATGCAATAAGCAAGCTTACGGAGCAAGGTGTAATTAGCGGATATGGGAATTATCGTTTTGCTCCGAACCAGCCCATTACACGTGCGGAAGCAGCGGCGGTATTGACGCGAGCATTGAAGCTATCTAAGCGGAAGGAGCTGCGTTTCAGCGATATGGACGCTTCGCACTGGGCCTATGATTACGTAGCCAAAGCCGTTCAAGCGGATATCGTTGACGGTTACCCGAACGGAACATTCGAACCCGACCGTACGCTTACACGCATGGAGATGACGCAGATGCTTGCCCGCAGCATGAATATGACGGGGAAGCGGCGGGGCAACTCACCTTTTAGCGATGTGGATGACTCTTATTGGGGCGTTGGTATCCTTAAACAAATGTGGGCTGATGGTTGGATAACCGGCTACCCGGATAGCACCTTCCATCCTGATGAGCAAGCAACGCGCGCTGAATTCGTCACGACGCTGGCTAAAGTAATGAATCGGTAAAACCGAAGAGGAGTGACCTATGGGAGATACAGAGAAATGGAATGAAGCAGCGAAATACGCTTCGCTGATGAATGTGGTCGACATTGCGGTCTATATCCTGTGTATTGGCCTAGCCTGGTGGGCGTTGCAAGCGTTCCGGTTCGATGTCCTGCTCAAAAGGCCTAAAGCTGCTCAAGCGATTATGCTTCAAATATTGCTTTCGATTGCGCTCGGGCATCTGGTGGCAAGTTTTTTTATTCAGTATTTAGGTCTTTCCATGGGCTTCGGGAAGATGTTTTAATTGCATTTTTCGAATAATGCTTTAGTTTGTTGTCAACAATGGATAATAGAACGGATCGAAAAATGAAATCTTATCCGAACTATATGAAGGATGTTTGAGTTGCCAAAAGAACACAGTTGTAACTATGTGGGTTGAAATGATAAACTTAGGAAATGTGCAAAACCTTGTAATTTAAAATAAGTGCGCGGAGGGACCATGATGAGCAAAATTATCGTCCGCGGTGGCCGAAAGTTAGCTGGCAATGTGAAAATCAACGGAGCAAAGAATGCGGTTCTGCCGATTATTGCAGCTTCCATTCTGGGGTCGGAAGGTGAAAGCGTCATCCATGATGCGCCTCCCCTTGACGATGTACTAGTCATTAATAAAGTATTGCAAAGCTTAGGTATTGAAGTGGAATATAACCGTCAGGTTATTCGAGTACGTGCTCAAAACATTAACACATGTGAAGCTTCCTACGATCTAGTCCGTAAAATGAGAGCCTCCTTCCTTGTGATGGGTCCTTTGTTAGCAAGGCTTGGCCAAGCGAGAATCTCGCTCCCAGGCGGCTGCGCGATTGGCACAAGGCCAATTGACCAGCATCTCAAAGGCTTTGAAGCGATGGGTGCGGATATTGAACTGGGTCAAGGATATATCGAGGCAAAAGTGAATGGGCGCCTGAAGGGTGCCAAAATTTATCTGGATGTCGCCAGTGTGGGCGCAACCGAAAATATTATGATGGCGGCTACGCTTGCTGAAGGCATAACAACCATCGAGAATGCAGCGAAAGAGCCGGAAATTGTCGATTTGGCTAATTACTTGAATGCGATGGGTGCGATTATTCGCGGCGCAGGAACGGGTGTCATTCGCATTGAAGGGGTAGAGAAACTTTGTGGGGTCGTACATACGGTTATTCCGGATCGGGTTGAAGCGGGTACTTATATGATTGCTGCAGCCATTACTGGTAGCGAACTGTACATGGAGGGCGCAATCGGGGATCATCTCCGACCGGTTATCTCCAAAATGCAAGAAATGGGCGTTATCATCGAAGAAGATGAGAACGGTATTCGCGTATGCGCTTCGGGGCCGCTTCGTGCGGTGGATGTGAAGACGCTGCCGTATCCGGGCTTCCCTACCGATATGCAGTCGCAAATGATGGCACTGTTGATGGTGGCTGATGGTACGAGCCTCGTAACCGAGACCGTGTTCGAGAATCGGTTCATGCATGTCGAGGAATTCTCGAACATGAACGCTCATATCAAGGTCGATGGCCGTACAGCAATTGTGAGCGGCAATGCCAAGCTGCAGGGCGCGAAGGTATGTGCAACCGACCTGCGCGCAGGGGCTGCGCTTATTCTAGCGGCGCTAGCTGCGGAAGGTGAAACCGAGATTACGGGGGTTCACCATATTGATCGCGGGTATGTCGATATTACGGACGTACTGCGTGAGTTAGGTGCCGATATTCAAAGAACGGTACCGCAAGAAGTGGAGCAGGAAGCTGCAGAACTGGGTTTTTTCAATATCCAGCCAACGTTAGCATAGGATCACCAGAGAAGAACTGTCGGAGGAAGCTCCGATGGTTCTTTTTGCTTTACAGCTTCTACCATTTATAGCGCTAGGTATTTTAAATGATAGTCCATTGTTCTATTCTAGCAATCCCTCTCATAAGCTAAGTCATACCAAATACCCGCTAGTAAACGCGCTTATGGAGGCTGCTTAGACGATGTTCAAAAAGAAACGTGTTTCGGGCCACGGGGTCATCCTGTGGGTGGCTGTTTGTTTGTTTTCTATGCTGTGTGTCACTATCATCGTTCCTGGATTGCTAGTCAAGAAGATTCCTGACAATGACGCATTGCCCCCTAATCAACTAAAGACAGATGGACCGCTTCAAGAAACGATAACGGAACAAGGTTTGATGATTCCCGTGTATCTGACCAAGAAGGCGGCTATCGAGACGGTACCGCTGGAGCAGTATGTGAAAGGTGTACTCGCTGCAGAAATGCCTGTCGAATTCGAGCTGGAGGCGCTCAAAGCACAGGCTATGGCGGCTCGAACCTATGTAGTGCGCAGAGTGCTAGAGAAGGATTACAGCAACATGCCGGTGAGCGATGCACTTGTAACAGACACAACCGCGCATCAAGCCTATCTCACTGAACAAGAGCTAAGAGAGAAGTGGGACAAGCGTTCGTACGAGGCAAATATGGCCAAAATTGATAGAGCCGTGAATGAAACCAAAGATATGATTCTTACCTATGATCATAAACCTATCAATGCGACCTTTTTCTCGACAAGCAATGGGTACACCGAAAACTCGGAAGATTATTGGCCGTTCATAAGTCCCTATTTACGCAGTGTGCCTAGTCCCTGGGATATAAAGTTATCTTCACGCTTTCAAGAAACCGTTAATCTTAGTTATAAGAGTATGCTTCAGAAGCTGGGCGTTGCGAGTATAGCCACAACAAACACGAGTGCCAAGAGTATGAAAGTGCTAGAGTGGTCAACCGGTCATCGGATTAAGAAAATGGTCATCGGCGGCAAAATATTCTCGGGTCGAGAAGTACGAGAGAAGCTAGAACTAGCATCCTCTCAATTCACGTGGAAATGGTCAGGCTCCCAAATCACAATTACGACCTACGGATATGGCCACGGCGTTGGCTTAAGTCAATGGGGCGCTAATGGTATGGCGAAGGAGGGCAAAACCGCGGAGCAAATCGTAACCTACTATTACACGGGCATCTCTATCGAAAAAGCGATGCCTTTTATCCGAAAATCTTAATCCTTACCGTTTCTATAAAAATATCTTTCTTCAAGTATAAAACCTTTAAATGTGTCAAGAATGGTTGATGAGGTGATAACCATGAGTGATCAAAACAAAGGTTTTCAAAAAGAAGAAGCTCCTAAAACTGTTCAAGGAGCACAAGGTGTCCCATCCACATGGAAGAGGTTGCTTGCTAAAAAGTGGGTATTCCCAGCAACGTACGTAGCAGCAGCAGCAATTATCTTAACCTTAATGTGGGTGTACCAGGACGTCGGGACGAAAAAAGTCAGTCAAGAAGATCTGGGCATTAAGGTTAGCAGCGACAAAACGACAGGCAATTCACCAGATGGAGCGGTTGCTGTTAACGCGCCAGCTGAAACGATGCAATGGCCGGTAAAAGACAAATCGCTGGTCGACATCTCCATCCCATTTTATGACACCAATGCAACGAATGAAGTGAAGCAGGCGGCAATGATTCAATATAACGATCAATTGACGCCGCATACCGCTATCGACTTGAAATCCAAAGATGGCGCAGCATTCGACGTGTTAGCGGCTTTGAGTGGTAAAGTAACTGCGGTAGAGCAGAATCCGGTTGTCGGCAATCTCGTCGAGATTACACACAGCAACGGCTTGATCAGCGTATACCAAAGCTTGTCCGACGTGAAAGTAGCGAAAGGCGCCGAAGTGAAAAAAGGCGACATTATCGCTAAGGCAGGACGCAACGACTTCGAGAAAGAGGACGGCGTGCATCTGCACTTCGAAGTCCGCCAAGCCGCTGACAATGCAGCAATTAATCCGGAGACGATTTTAAACGCAAAGCAGTAATCAATCAGCCTTAAATGCACAGGCTTGCAGGTGGCAAAATCACTAATCAGCCTATATAAAATGAGGGCAGCGGGTACATCCTGCTGCTTTTTTGCATTATTTTGAAAATAAATATGTGAAATGGGCTTGTCAGGCTTGGTTACGTAGAATATCTAGTCATGCCCCTCATATACTTTACCAAACTATCTCGAGTAGGGAGGCGAGGGGAGTGCACGATTACATCAAAGAGCGAACCATTAAGATTGGTACCTGTATCGTCGAGACCAAGAATACGGTTCGCACCATTGCTAAGGAATTCGGCGTTTCCAAAAGCACGGTGCATAAGGATTTGACGGAAAGACTACCGGAAATCAACCCGGACCTGGCCAATCAGGTGAAGCACATCCTGGAGTATCACAAATCCATCAGGCACCTAAGGGGAGGAGAAGCGACGAAAATTAAGTACCGTAAGACACGAAACCCGAAGCTTTCCGAGAACTTGGTCACTGTCAAATCCTAGAGGTACCTTCATCCCGATCTGCTTCCTTTAACTGGACGTGTCGAAATTTCACGGAAAAAGAGGAATTAATGCATTTACAGCGAATTTAGCTTATAATTAGAACTATATATAAGAGCGCCGATTCTTCACGGGATGGACGGTAGATTTAGGGAGGATTAACTAGAAATGTTAAGCAAGGATATTGGAATAGATCTCGGCACGGCAAATGTGCTCATTCATGTGAAAGGACGCGGCGTTGTGCTCGATGAGCCTTCCGTAGTTGCGATTGAAAGTGATACGAAACGCGTGCTGGCTGTAGGAGAAGAAGCTTTCCGCATGGTAGGTAGAACTCCAGGCAACATTATCGCGATTCGTCCATTGAAAGATGGAGTTATTGCGGACTTTGATATTACGGAAATGATGTTGAAGCATTTTATCGCAAAAGTAGGGGGCAAGAACTGGTATTCGCATCCTAGAATATTAATCTGCGCCCCTACCAACATCACTTCGGTCGAGCAGAAGGCGATCCGCGAAGCGGCTGAGCGCAGCGGTGCCCGAGAGGTATTCATGGAAGAAGAACCGAAGGCAGCAGCAATTGGTGCCGGCATGGACATCTTCCAGCCTAGCGGCAACATGGTTGTAGATATTGGCGGAGGGACGACAGATGTGGCTGTGTTATCCATGGGCGACATCGTCACCTCCTCCTCCATCAAGATTGCAGGCGACAAGTTCGATATTGCGATCACGAAATATATCAAAAATAAGTACAAGCTGCTTATTGGTGAACGGACGAGCGAAGATATTAAGCTTAAAATCGGAACGGTATATCCACACGGTAGAAATCAAGAAATGGATATTCGCGGTAGAGATATGGTATCCGGTTTGCCACTCACGATCACGATTCACTCCAGTGAAGTTCAGGAAGCGCTGTGGGATCCGGTTTCTTCCATCGTGACAGCGGCGAAGGGTGTATTGGAGCGAACACCTCCTGAGCTTTCGGCAGACATTATTGACCGTGGCGTTATTCTGACAGGTGGCGGAGCTTTGCTGCATGGATTGGATCAACTGCTCTCGGATGAGTTGAAAGTCCCTGTACTGATCGCGGAAGATCCAATGTCCTGCGTTGTTAAAGGAACAGGGATTATGCTCGATAACTTAGATAAGGTTACTAAACGTAAATTTAGTTAGATAGACTACCCAAGAGGTGAAGACATGTTAAGAGGACTGTATACCGCGGCGGCTGGGATGATTTCCGAACAGCGAAGACACGATACCATTACGAATAATATTGCCAATATTAATTCCCCGGGTTTTAAACAAGGCAATGCCTTGTCTCGTTCGTTCCCGGAGATGCTCATCTCGACGATTCGCGGTGGACAAGATGCCTCGCCTGCTCCGCTTGGGAAGATGAGTTTAGGTGTGTTCTCTGAGGAGAACATCTCCATACATACACAGGGTGACTTGCAGGAAACGCAAAATCCATTCGATTTTGCCCTTGTATCGAACATACAAGTGCCAGGCATGACCTTTGACACTTCAGGTAAATTCGTGAATGCTGACGGAGAACGCACCTTTCAGCCACAGGCCCTGTTTACGGTGCTGAATGCCGATAGGGAGCAGCGCTATTCCTTGAACGGTAAATTCACGGTAGATGCAACAGGCCAGTTAGTTAATGCGAACGGTAACTCGGTGCTAGGCCGAGATGGACAACCCCTGCTGTTGATTGATGGAGCGGGTCTGCCGATTCACTCCTTCAAGGTCACAAACAAGGGTGAGTTCCTTGATGGGAACGGTCGTCGTCCACTCTTAAATCCGGCAGGACAACCGGTAGGATTGATGCTCTCACGAGCGGAGAATCCGAATTTATTGCTGCGTGAAGGTAATGGGTTGTTACGAATTAATCCGGGCGATGAAGCAACGGTTACACAGGTTGCTGCAGGAGATCAAGTCGAGGTTCGCCAAGGCTTCATTGAGCGCTCCAATGTTGATTCTGCGCAAAGTATGGTTGATATGATGTCAGCGCTTCGCGCTTATGAAGCGAATCAGAAGGTCATTCAATCTTATGATAAAAGTATGGACAAAGCAGCAAACGAAGTAGGACGCGTCTAATCTAGCTTGCAAAGGGGCCAGCCATGAACAATTCCATGATTAACTCATCGGTATCCATGCACAGCTTACAGCAAAAGCTGGATATTCTCTCCAATAATATAGCGAATGTGAATACGAACGGCTTTAAGAAGAAGGAAGCCTCCTTCGAGGACGTTCTGACGAACGTCAAGTCGCAACCGGAAGGGTTCCGACAGCAAGGGCGCTTCTCTCCGCTTGGTTTCAACCAAGGGTGGGGATCGAAGCTGGTGCAAATTCAGACGAATTTGTCCCAAGGGCCGATTCAATCCACGGGGAATGCAGCTGACTTTGCCATTCAGGGAGACGGGCTTTTCGAAGTAGAA
The DNA here is from genome assembly GCF_900103825.1 of Paenibacillus sp. yr247. GTDB lineage: Bacteria > Bacillota > Bacilli > Paenibacillales > NBRC-103111 > Paenibacillus_E. The sequence goes on along the minus strand of NZ_FNIF01000018.1, from coordinate 41,152 downwards.
ACAGGTGAGCTAGATGCTAACGGTGAAAAGCAAAAGGCTTGGACCCGTAATGGTGCACTCAGCTTAATTCCGGACGCAACGGGCGGCACAGTGCTTACAACCAAGGAAGGTCACTTCGTCTCTGGTAAGGATGCATCAGGCGCTGATGTCACGCCTATCGTTATTCCCAAGGGATATCGACCGGTCGTTGAACAGAATGGCGAAATTAAAGGTTATAGTGAACAAGACGCAACGGCAACACCCCTTAACCTAGGTAGAATCAAGCTAGTTCGCGTCGTACGTCCACAGCTTCTCCAAGATATCGGAGATAACCTTTACGCGCTGCCAAACGGGTTATCCGTCGCTGAGAAGGCAAACATTTTGCAAGATGTAAACCCAGGTTTAGACACGACCAACAATCGGGTTACCTTGATGCAGGGGTTTTTGGAGCAATCCAACGTTACGCTTTCGGATGAAATGACCGATCTTGTCATCGTACAAAGAGCGCTTCAACTCAATTCCCGGGCTATTACATCTTCAGATCAGATGATGAATATCGCTAATAATTTACGCGCCTGATCGTAGAAAAGGAGGGATAGGGCTCGATGTCAGACAAGCCTGCTCCAACGAAGAAGAAACCACGGCCGAAATGGCTCAATATTATATGGCTTATTTTCAAAATCATTCGTATTCCTGTGCTTTGCGTGCTGGCCGTTTACATCGGTCTATGGGTAGGTTACACCAAGCTTGGCCATCAGCCCGCAGGAGAAATCTTTCATATGAGCACTTGGCGTCATTTATACGATCTGGTATTTGCGAATTAACTCTAACTCCCTATGGGAGTTTTATTTTTGTGTTAGCAGCTGTATAATGAATGAAGGTTAAATGAACCAGATATCAGATGATAGGCGCAGGAGGGGTACTTTGAATATACCGAACATGCTCACCATTAGCAGGTTTGTTCTAATTCCTGTGTACCTCGTGATCTTTTTTACTGGCCATATCCAAATTGCCTTTTTTGTATTACTGGCTGCCGGGCTTACGGATATCCTAGACGGGTATTTAGCGAGAACTCGCGGGTTGATTACACCCGTTGGGGTCATGCTCGATCCTCTAGCTGATAAGAGCATGATGATTGCGGTCATCTTGTCCCTTCTCATTTCCGGGATGATTCCATGGCAAGCAGCTGCGGCGATGTTCATTCGTGATTTGGGCATGATTATGGGCTCTGCTTTCTTCCACTTCAGAGGTAAATTAACGGTTCCTGCTAACGTGATGGGGAAGTTAACGACCGTTCTGTACTATTTCGCAATCCTCTTCATCGTTTTTCAGTTAACCTTCGCAATTACATATTTATGGTTTGTTATCGGGGTTTCCTTCTTAACTTCCTTCATTTATATTTTTCAATTCCTGTTATTAAATCGAGGAGCCAAATTTAAATAATTCCTACAACGTAAAAAAGAGCCTATGTATGAGCCTGTGACACAGACCTATACATAAGCCCCCCTATATGAACCTTCACTTCTGCAGTTAATGAAGGGACAACTCTATTGTAAGTAATTACCTTGTATTTTATACAAGCCATTTGAAGGGAGCACTACACGCTATGTTAGATATTAACCAGATTCAAGAGATTATTCCACACCGCCCTCCTTTCCTGCTGGTTGACCGCATCTTGGAAGTCGAAGAAGGCGTAAGGGCTGTTGGTATAAAGAATGTAACCATCAATGAACCGTTCTTCGCAGGACATTTTCCTGGCTATCCGGTTATGCCCGGCGTGCTGATCGTAGAAGCTCTGGCACAAGTAGGTGCTGTGGCCGTTCTATCGATGCCAGAATACAAAGGCAAAATTGGTTTATTCGCTGGTGCAGACGGTATTCGTTGGCGTCAACAAGTCGTGCCTGGCGATACTCTCACTTTAGAAATGACGATTACACGTGTAAAAGGAACCATTGTGAAAGGTCAAGCTGTGGCCAAGGTAGGCGATAAAGTGGTAGTCGAAGGTGAACTTATGTTCGCCCTTGCTAATAAATAGCCCCATAGATAAAAAGGAGATGAACCTGACTACTATGAAGCGTGTACAAACAGAGTATCAACTATGGCTTAACGATCCAGCAGTGGATGCTGAAACGAAGAAAGAACTGCAAGCTATTCGAGAAGATGAGAAAGAAATTGAAGATCGCTTTTATAAAGATCTCGAATTTGGCACAGGTGGACTTCGCGGCGTGATTGGCGCTGGAACGAATCGAATCAACGTATATACCGTTGGACGCGCAAGCCAAGGCCTGGCACAATATGTGAATGGAACGGGCGTAACAAGTCCTTCCGTTGTCCTGGCTTATGATTCACGGCATAAGTCGCCAGAGTTCGCTTTAGAATCTGCTCTCGTTTTCGCAGGGAACGGAATTAAGGCTTATCTTTTTAAGACACTGCACGCGACACCACAGCTTTCTTTTGCCGTGAGATACTTAGGTGCAACAGCAGGTGTTGTAGTTACAGCTAGTCATAACCCACCTGAATACAATGGTTATAAAGTATATGGAGCAGACGGCGGACAGCTCGTTCCTAAGTTTGCGGAGCAAGTCATCGCGGAAGTACAGAGCATCGACTCCTTCAACAAGGTGAAGAAATTAAGCCAGCTAGAAGCGGAAGCGCAAGGGCTGCTTTCCTGGTTAGGTGAAGATCTTGATCAAGCCTACATCGAGGCAGTAACCGCTATTAGTCAGAATCCGGAAGTGATTAAGCAGATCAGCGATGATTTCCGCATCATCTATACTCCGCTGCATGGAGCGGGTAATGTGCCGGTTCGCGAGGTGCTGAAAGCTGTAGGCTTCGGTCAAGTACATGTTGTTGCTGAGCAAGAGCTGCCGGATGCACAGTTCTCGACTGTTAAATCTCCGAACCCTGAGGAACGGGAAGCTTTTACACTTGCCATCGCACAGGCCAAAGATTATGATGCCGATATTATTATCGGAACCGACCCGGATTCCGATCGCATGGGCGCCGTTGTCAAGGATCCGAACGGTGAGTATGTGGTTCTGACAGGTAATCAGTCAGGTGCACTCATCGCTAATTATTTATTATCAAGCTTGAAAGAGCGTGGAACACTGCCAGCGAACGGCGTTGTCATCAAAACGATCGTAACGAGTGAAATGGGCGCTGTTATCGCTAATCATTATGGTGTTCCTACTTTAAATACGTTAACAGGCTTTAAATATATTGGGGAGAAAATGTCCCAGTTCGAGCAAAATGGTGAACACACATTCCTGTTCGGTTACGAAGAGAGCTATGGCTATTTGGCTGGGGACTATGCCCGAGATAAAGATGCGGTCATAGCAGCGATGCTGATCGCTGAAGCTGCGGCTTATTATAAGAAGCAAGGCAAGACACTATATGAAGTGCTGCAGGAGCTATACGAATCCTTTGGTTACTTTTTGGAAAAGCTTGAATCAAGAACGCTTAAAGGAAAAGACGGCGTGGAACAAATCGGGCGAATCATGGAAGCATGGAGAACGAATTCGCCCGCTGAGATTAACGGCATCCGTGTAACGGAAGCCTTGGACTATAATCAAGGGATCGATGGCTTGCCTCTGGAGAACGTGCTGAAGTTCAAGCTGGAAGATAGCTCATGGTTCTGCTTGCGTCCTTCTGGAACAGAACCGAAAATTAAATTTTATTTTGCGGTACAAGGATCCACAGGTCCAGAGGCCGCACAAAAGCTGGACGGCATCATTCAGTATGTGCTTAGCCGTGTAGACGGATAATGAAATAGGATCAACTGAACCTCTTCAGAACCTAAGTCAGGGATAGGTCGTCTAATGAATAGATGGAAAAAATCCGCATTCATTTGGCCTATTTCCCGAGCCTAGGAACTGAAGGGGTTTTCGAATGTATAAGGGATCAAAAAAGCATATGCAAATGCTTACGAAGAAAGCTTTCCGCAGGAAAGATCTAAGGAGTGAACAACGTGGTTCAGTGGTATAAAACATGGAATAATCCTCTAAAAAATGTGTTATGGTGGCTCGTTATTCTCGGTATGCTTGGCTCGCTGCCATTAGCCTACACACGTCACCAAACGGAAACCTCAGCGAATAAAGTGGAATTCGTTTTTGATTATCGCGATTTATTGGACATCTCCGATGTTCATGCCAATCCACAAGGCTTTGTGGCCGAGCAGTTGAAGATGATGAAGGCGGCAGGCATCAGCTCTATGTCTGTTTATGAGAGTACACTGGCTGAACTCAAAGAAAGCCGCCGCATCGAAATGTTTAATTCACGCGATGCCATGACGCTGACTCAAACGTTTGGTGTTCCTGGCGAGAATTATACGTATGTGTTATTTGCGGATAGTGCGACCCAGCAGAAGTTTGAACCGCTTATCGTGAAAACATTCGCTGATCTGAAAGTAACTACTAAGCCGTGGAGCTTCAAAGATCGCAAGGGACTTGTGATCCAGATGAGCTTGGATGACGCTTCGCTCAAATCGATGGATCCGGATCCAATGACTTTACAAATGTTAAAAGATCAAGGCTTCCAGATCGTCGTCCGCCTCTCCAATCGCCGACCTTTCGTGACGAATGAGATGGATCGCTTGCTTAAGCAGCTCCATGATTTTGGTGTAAAACGGATTATTGTAGACGGCAATGAAGTTCCGGGGTACACCGAAGAAAATACGGATGTAAACTTAAACAAAATGGCCGATCTTTTAAATAAAAACGGAATTGGTTTAGCGGCGATTGAGCTGTTAAAAGAACCGCAAAAAGGATTCAGTACGTTAGCTAAACAAACGAATTATAATGTCGTACGCCTCCATTCCTTTACTGAGAAAGATGGAGAGAAACTGACAGAGCCGCTGAAGAAAACGGAGCTCGCAGACCGCATTCAAGGGGTTGCCGATCGCTTTGTGCTTGCTGTGAAAGATCGCAATATTCGGATGGTCTTCCTGAATGCCAAGCCGGTAAAGAACGTGGATAAAGGTAAAATGGTTGATCCACTTTCTGCCTTCTATGAAAGCTTACAAGGGAAAGACGGAGCGATTCCGCGGATTGAGAAGGCTGGCTTTACGCTGGGACCAGCTGAAGCATTTTCGGTAAAATCGACGGCTTGGCAGAAAATAGCGCGCATTTTCATCTTAATCGGCGGCGTTAGCTTAATCGTGCTTACGGTCTCTTTCTTCATACCGGAGGCGGCATTGTTCCTCTTCGTAGTTGGCGTATTGGGAGCAGTCGCCCTGCATACACTTTCCGCTAACTTGTACGCACAAGGTCTAGCGCTAGCGACAGCGATCTGCGCACCAAGCGTTGCGATGATGCTCGCCATTCGATCTGTACGTTCAGGAGCTGCTGCAAAATGGAAATCAGGCTTTGTATATGCCTTGTGGCAGCTGCTCAAAACATCCTTAATCTCGCTCATTGGTGTTGTATTCGAAGTTGCTCTTTTGAATCACATTACGTATTCCCTCGTAATTCAGCAGTTCCGCGGCGTAAGTGCTCTGCATTTACTGCCCATCGCGATTGTAGGACTGTATCTGCTGTTCTTCAGCGAGAATAATACCTATAGCGAGAAAGCCACTAAGGTTCGCGGCATGCTTTCTTCCTATATAAGCGTATTGTGGATCGTAGTAGCGGGCATAGCTTTAGCGGCGGGTTACTATTATTTATCGCGGACAGGCAATGAAGGACAAGCCTCCACGGTGGAGAAGCTGTTCCGTTCCTTCTTGGAGAATACGCTGGGTGTAAGACCTCGGACGAAGGAATTCTTATTTGCTCACCCTGTATTCTTGATAGGCGCTTATTTGGCGGTACGGTATCGAAATGCGGTTTATCTCATGTTCATAGGTGTTATTGGACAACTTTCGATCGTAGATACGTTCGCTCATCTGCATACACCGCTCCACATCTCTCTTATTCGTATCACGTATGGCGTTGTATTTGGCGCTTTAATTGGTATTGTTCTAATTTTTGCTTTGGAAATCATCACAAGGAGTTGGAAGCGATGGGTTCCTCAGTTGTCAAAATAGCGCTATCCGGCTACTATGGCTTTGATAATAGCGGGGATGAAGCCGTGCTGCAATCGATTTTGTTTGCTTTGCAGGAGCAAGGTCGAGAACAAGGTGTTCAGATAGTACCTATCGTCCTTTCGGCTAATCCTGAGAAAACGTCAGCGATGTACGGAGTACAGGCTTATCATCGAATGAGGCCTGGATCACTGCTCCGAGCACTGCGCAAAGCCGATGGCTTAATAAGCGGAGGCGGCAGTTTATTGCAAGACGCTACAAGCTCGAAGACGATCCCATATTACTTGGCTGTATTGAAAATAGCGCAGTGGCTAGGTAAGCCGACCTTTATATATTCACAAGGTATTGGTCCGGTGAGCCGCCGGATGTTTGACGGCTGGATTCGCAGCGTGTTCAAGCGCTGCGCGTATGTGTCCGTTCGCGATGCGGAGTCCGCGGAGCTGTTGGTGACGATGCGCCTCCCGCGGGAGCGCATCGCGGTTGTGCCTGACCCGGTCATGGGCCTGCCGCTGCGCGCTTCGCGCGATGCGGCTGGGCCCTTGGCCGGGGCCGTGTCGGCGGACGCGGCGAAGCTTGCGTCCGGTGGTGTTGCAGGCGGCGCGGCGAACCTCGCGCCGGATAGTGCGGTGCGGACGGTAGGCGTGTCCGTCCGCTTCTGGAACGAGGACCGCTCGGAGCTGGAAGCTCTCTCGCGGTCCCTGCAAGAGCTGCTCGCAGCCCGCACGGACGTGCGGCTGCGGTTCTTACCCTTCCACCTCCCCTCGGATGAGGTGGCGTCTCAGTTCGTGATCGACCGCCTCGGCGATCACGGGTCGCGGGTGGAGATGGTGCGAGGCATCGCCCATCCGCAGGATATGCTCGCGCAGGTCGCAGACTGCGACCTGCTGATCGGGATGAGGCTGCATTCTTTGATTTATGCAGCCTCGCAGTTCGTGCCTATGGTGGGCATCTCGTACGATCCGAAGATCGACCAGTTCCTCCATAGGCTTGGCATGAAAGCCGCGGCATCGACAGCTCGCTTCGATGCCAATGCTTTACTCGAGGAAGCGCAGCGCCTTCTCGACGGCAAAGAGGCCTGGGCGGCGTCCAGCCGCGCCGCCATCGAAGAACTCAAAGCGCAGGCACAGCTTCCTGCGCAGCGCATCCTATCCTTTTATAAACAAAAAAAATAGTAAATAAATCAACCAAAATCCGAATGCCAACGTCATTTAAAGGAAGAGATATCTATGAGCTCAACATCAACAACGATCCATTCTGAGGTTGCATCTTCAAATGCTATACCGAAAGTTCGCATCTACGGAGTCCCCGTCTCCAAAATGGGTATGGACCAAACCGTTGCCTACCTTACGAAGGCTATTGAACAAAGACAACCCCACCAGGTCATTACCGCCAATCCCATTATGGTTATGGCCGCGCAGGACAATCCTGCCTACCTGAGCATGATGCAGCGCGCTGAGCTCATCGTTCCCGATGGAACAGGCGTCGTCTGGGCAGCTGGATATGTAGGGGAGCCTGTCGTTGAGCGGGTTCCTGGCTATGATTTGCTCCATGAGCTGATGAAAGTCGGAGAGTCGAGAAGTTGGAAAGTGTACCTGCTTGGTGCTTCAAACGAGGTTATTCAAGCAGCGGCTGAAAAGCTTTGTACCACCTATCCGGGGATCCAGCTCGTTGGCGTACGTGACGGATACTTTGGTGACGAGCAGGATGCTGAAGTGATTCAAGACATTGTGGATGCGGCGCCAGATCTCCTTTTCGTTGGAAGATCTGCCGCTAATCAAGAGCCTTGGATCGGGAAATACAAAGAGCAAATCGGTGTCCCGGTTATGATGGGTGTTGGCGGAAGTTTTGATGTTCTTTCGGGCAAACTAAAAAGAGCACCGGTTTTATTTCAAAAATTACGTCTGGAATGGTTTTACCGCCTGCTGCAGGAGCCATGGCGTTACAAGAGAATGCTCCTACTCCCAAAATTTGCATTGAAAGTCATGCGCGACAAAGAGAAAGTCACCAAATCATGAGAATATTTATGAAAACTGGCTGAAAACGGTCATTTCAGACAAATTTAGCAGTAGTATTTGTGGACAAATGGGAGTATAATCAGTTCGGCGGATCACCTGCCACCCACGACAAGAGGAGCTGTGAAGAAGAGATGTATGGATTATATGCGATTGGGTTTATCGCTTCGTGCGTAATGGCGCTGCTGCTGACACCCCTAGTCAAAAAATTTGCCTTCTGGGTAGGAGCTGTAGATGCCCCGAACCATCGGAAGGTACATACCCGGATTATGCCGCGTCTCGGAGGATTAGCCATATTCCTTGCTTTCGTCGGTGCTTATTTCGTCGTCTCTCCAGCACTTGATGCCGTCAACTCGAATGCAGCATTTGGGCTGTTGATCGGCGGATTTGTTATCGTCGTCACGGGGGCCTTGGATGATCGTTTTCAACTATCGCCCAAATGGAAGCTGCTCGGGCAGCTCATTGCCGCGTGCATTGTTGTCTCCTTTGGTCTTAAGATCGATCTGGTTAACATTCCTTTCGGAGAAACCAACCTGCCCATTGGCTGGTTAAGTATCCCGATCACGATATTGTGGATTGTGGGCGTGTCGAATGCCATTAACTTGATTGACGGTCTTGATGGCTTGTCAGCAGGCGTGTCTGGTATTGCTACGACTACGATTCTTATTCTAGCGCTAATGATGGGCAATGTGACAGTTATTCTACTGTGTGTGATTTTACTAGGAAGTATTATAGGCTTTATGTTCTATAACTTCCATCCGGCCAAAATCTTCATGGGAGACTCTGGCGCCTTGTTCCTAGGCTTTGCCCTAGCGACGCTATCGATTCTCGGCTTCAAACAAGCGGCCGTTGTCTCACTTTTAATCCCAATTATGATCCTAGGCGTGCCATTATCCGATACCTTCTTCGCGATTATGCGCCGTTACGTCAATAAATTACCGATCTCTGCACCTGACAAAAGCCATCTGCATCACTGCTTGCTGCAGCTCGGATTCAGTCATCGTACAAGCGTACTGATCATCTACGGAATTGCCTCCATCTTCGGCGGCAGCGCCGTTGTTTGCTCGGTCTTTATCTCCCAAGACTCTACTTGGGGGCTTATCATGATCATCGTGGCTCTCTTCCTAGTTATGCTAGTCGGAGCTGAGGCTATCGGTATCATCAGCAAGAGCCGCAAGCCGGTGCTGAATTTCCTGCAGAAGCTTGTAGGCAAGCAAGTGCAGAGCGATCGGATGGGCAAATAACAGTTGTTGTAATAATATAATTTTTCTTCAAAATCCAACCACTATGGTTGGATTTTTTTGCGTTTTATGAATTTATTTCTTTCTCTAAACATTTTCTATGTTTAGACCGATAAGTATGATACAAGAACTTTTGGCTATTAGTCGCGTCTAATCATGAAGAATGATAGAAGAATTTGGGAGGGATTGTCGAAAGTAAGATAAGGTTGAGAGAATGGCCTGACGATACTAACAACATTTAGATTACATAAGGAGGAACTAGTTTTGAAAACGAAGCTTAAAAGAAATAAATGGCTTAGCATTAGCCTTATGGTCGCTATGCTGATTGCTATGCTGCCACCTCTCACGGCATCTGCCGCACCAGTCATTAATATTACGAACTATTACGTGCATACGGATCCTAATGACTCAACAGTTGTACAGGATGTTCCGGCTTTTTCTGATGCCGCGGTTCCTAGGATCACATCTAATCCTATTACGCTTAGCGCTGATATTGGCGGTATCTCAGATGACCAAATTACCAATATTTATTATGAAATTAAGAATCTAAATACGGGTGTTACTACGCCGAATAAAACAAATCGCGCCATTAAAAACCCTAATAACAGCAACCAAATAACGTTTGAGAATATTCGACTAACCGAAGGTTTGAATAAAATTGTTATTAAATACGGGAGTACCTCGACGATAGATTCCAAACCGGCATGGGTATATTTCACTCCTGTATCCAACATCACAAATTTGAAAATCAACGGCGTTGATTTCATAGATGGAGGAATGTATCCAGCTACAGGACCTTACACAAACTTAACAGTAACCGGTAATTCCAATAATGCTTATCAAGTAGATGCTACAGTTGCAGGGGCAACTTACGAAGCAACGAACTTTTCTTCTGGTATTTTTACATTTCTGACCAATACAGGAAGAGCATCGGATCTAACACTCACACCAGGGGATAATCAAATCAATTTTGTTGCTAAGAATCCTACCAATTTCTACACAACGACAAGGAATTTTATTTACAATAATGGTTTTGGGTTCGCCTTTAATGGTAATGTTCGCTTCAAGGAGACTGCCACGGGAAATACGGATCAGCCCTTGGTCACAGTTCCAAGTCTTTCAAGCGCTTCAGATAATAACATTGTCTTTACAACAGATTTAAAAAACAGTAAGGGTAACATTACATCAGGTAGCCCAGACTATTTGTATGCCGATATTAGTGTGGTTGGCAGTGGAACAACACTTCGCTATACCTTCGCTACAGGTACTACAACTACTCCAAATGGAGGATTTCTTAATGTGAATCCAGCAGTTCCTGCCGGTACTGCACCAAGTTTAGTCTCAGCTCCAGTAATAACGGGGGGTACGGCTTATGATGTTCATCACATTTCAGCTAATCTTCCCCTAAGCGGAACAGCAACAACTCAAGAAATTGATGTTAAATTTGTTACTAGCCTAGGTGGAGAATACACAACTAAGTATTTGTTTAACTATACGAATCCGAGTTTACCTTACATAAACTATACGGCACAGTACTTCGTTCCAGCATCTGGGTCGGGGTATGAAGTCAAGCTGACTGAGCAAGGAACAAGCCAAATTAATGAATTTCCTGCAACACTCAGATTCCATGTGAACGGGAACGCTGATAAAGTAAAAGTAACCATACCTGGGTTTGTAGATAATGGTTATGTAACTGTCAATTCAGGTGTTGCAGAAATTGTTCTACATGATATTCCTGACGGCGCTACAAAAATGACATTAGTTCCATGGAACACAACAACTGGAGATAACCTTGCAGGTTCTAAGGTTTATCAGTTAAATATCTCAAGCGCACCTTATGTCATTGTTAATAGTCTTTACAATGGCAAGGTGGTAAGCAATTCAACTCAATTGACATGCGCGAGTGGCCCGGCTCCTTGTATGACAGGAAAAATTATTAACTTACCGGCTGCAAGCTATGCGGATGTAGAATTGTCTGTAAATGACACGAACATCCCGTTAACCGGACTTATTAATACAACAGATGGAACGTTTAATATTCCTTCAGGATCATTCGGTACGCTTCTTGATTCTGATGGGAAGAAGACGATTAAATTCTCACTCTTCATGAGGCCAAGTCCCACAGCTCCAAAAGTACTTGTCACACAGACAAATTATGATATTTTTGTCCTTAGCGATTTTGCTCCATTAGTTGAAGAGCTTACAGTAGATCCAGCAATAACACCATCTACGCCTAGTAGTTTACCTGGAACCTATTTGACCACATCGGACAAACTTCAGTTAAATGGTACTGTTCTAAATGCAAAGCTAAATTCAGCAGATCCACTATCGACATCCATTTTGTACGTAAGGAATGTTCCTAACGGTTCTACTCTTACACCAGGAACAACACCTTTGTTAGGACAGATTTCTCAAGTTATTAATCCACTAGACGCCAATCAAATTACCACGAAGTTTAATATTGCTACGCCTTTGACACTAGATGCTTATGGTGATTATGTATTAGAGCTAGTTGCAAAAAATAAGACAGGCCGTACTACAAGTAAAATGATTACAGTCACAAAACAACCCGTAGATTATTTGCTACTTCAACCAACGAACTTTGTTAAAAATGTAGATAAAATAGACCAAGCCAATGTAAATACAAACTTTCAAACCGTTGTCATCCAAGCGGATGGGGCAGATTCTATTGTATTTAACAAAATTGAAGCAAAGCTTACTGCGCCTGGAGTATTCAGATTAGATGTTGCGAATTTGAAAGCAGGAAAAAACACAGTTAGCTTTGAAATTACTCGAGGAAAAGCAAAATCGAAGGGCACTTTCATTCTCAACAACCTGAACACATCGATTGAAGGCGCTCAGTATCGTACTACTATTTCAACTAAAATGAGCTTATTCGATGGAGATCTTTCATTAACGTTCCCGAAAGATACGAAATTAATGAGAAACGATCGTACACAGACGGAACAATTTATTACTTCTGACCGTAAGCTTGTCTTTGGTATTGCTAACCAAGATGATGGACGTGTAGACAAGGCTTCTGAAACTCAAGCTGGAGCTCGCTTCCTTCAAGAACCAACAGGCCGATTCAGACCAGCTAGTAAACTATTCTGGATTGATGGCGGTTCAATTGATATTAGTGCAGCAAGTACGAATGCGACACTTAAAGATGCCCTGCAAGGTAGTGGTAATCTTCCTTCACCTACGCTTCCTGGGCCTGGAGAAGCAGCATTCTACTCCAGATATATTAAAAATCTCGTAATTCCTACAGAACGTGGAACACTTACTTTGAAATATGATGACGAAATCCGTAATGACTCATGGAAATACCTTTCCGTTTATCAGTTCGGTACTTTCCTTGATCCAAGTGGAACAGGCAACCAATATGTAGGATGGAAAAACATTGGTGGCGTTGTAGATCCTAAATCGCATACCATTAAAGTTCCAGTTGATAACTTCGGTTATTTCCAAGTCATGTATATGGATAACAGTTTTAATGATGTAACGAATCATGACTGGGCTCGTGATTACCTAGATATTTTGTATTCCAAGGGAATCATGAATAATAAAACGCCTGGACAATTCTTACCTAATGACGCGATTACCCGCGGCGAATTCGTAACCATGTTGGTTAACATCTTTGATATCCCATTAATTAACGAAGACACAACATACCATACAAACGATCCTACGAACCCAAACTTTCAAGGAACGTTTGCGGATGTGCGCAGAGGTCTTGGTTTGCCGAACAGCAGCAGCTTGTATGATTTCATGCATATTGAAGCAGGCGCCCGTGCGGGCATCGTAAGAGGAAACTCCAATGGATTATTCCTCCCAACAAACTCAATTAGCCGTGCAGATGCAGCTGTTATGATTGAAAGAGCAGCGAATATGAAAACAAGTAGCGATGCAGTTAAATCTCTTTCTAATCTCAAAAAACAATTTACAGACGCTGGGGACATTGATACCTACGCATTAGGTTCCGTTGAGGCTGTTGTTAAAGCAGGCTTAATGGACGGCATTGAGAATGCTCCTGTACAAGGTCAGAAAAAACCTACTTTCAGCTACGATCCAACTGGCAATATGACTAGAGCACAAGCCGCGGCAATTGCTAACCGAGTGTTAAAACAACAAAAGAAAATTCCTTAAACCCTGAATGAACAAAAGACTGCTCCGATAATCGGATGCAGTCTTTTTTGTTTTCTATTGAAATTGGAAAATACTTATCAATGAAATTCAATACACAGTCACGTATACTTATTTTGTAGCCTAAATGATAGACGCGCCGCTACATATGAATCTACCAGACGTTCAGCAAGTAACAGTAACGATCAACAAACCGGTTGATACAGAGAAAGCAAAGCTTGCCCTTATAAAAGGTACGACAGATGTAGCAACAACCGTAAAATTTAATGCAGATAAGATAAGAAAAGCGCAGTTTTAATTTAGCAAAATCGAGTTCGTTAATGCAGGAGACACACTAGCTTATAGTGCTAATGTAAGAATTGCATTGAAAGCTACAAATCAATATGGTGAAGTAGCTTCTCTAAGAAACGCAGCATTCACTGCTTTTGTTATTGGTACACAAGCTACGCTAAAAGGTAGTGATGGTAACCTTACTGTCGACTTAACGGAACTGCAAAAGCTAGTTCAAGTGTTTATCTGACGGCACTTATCGCATCAACGAACTCAAATAGCTATGCTCAAACAAGTGTCGCTGTTCAAGAGCAACGTTACCTAGACCACATTGTTGTGGATAAAGATGGTGAACTAGCTCCAAAAGCAATCTTGGGCGCAAAAGACGATTTCAATTTCCGGATTAAAGACCAATTTGGTCTAGAGTACAATTCCGATGGTTCCTTCTCAACTACGAACCCAATCGTGAAATACGATTCGATTCTAGGTATTTGCTAAATAGTTAGTGATGTTGTTGGCGGAAATGTTACAATTGATGCAATGACAGCATCTTGTAGTAACAGCAAAAGCGCCAAACGGGAATCGGTTCAAGTATTAGTAACTGCAATTAACTAATAGATTTCAATAGATTTCTAAAAGAAGACTCTTCGGAGTCTTCTATTTATTGCTTAAAATTAGAATGACGTACTGGAAAATACTTATTAATGAAAATGAGAATACATTATCGTATACTACATCTTGTAGCCAAGGAGATAGACGAAATGCTACATATTAATTCATTACTAATTCAAATAGTCGCTTAATTGGATGTGATCCCTATAAAAAATTAAAAAAAATTTCTTTAGAACGCAACTTTTATTAAAGTACTGCGTTTAATACTTTGAAAACAAACATTACTTAAAGGTTACTTATTTTACTTTGGTAAAATAACTCTTTACGACGCTATTCGAGCATTGTATAATGTAACTTGGTATGAATGTCTTATTTTATAGTTTCTGTTTACTAGTTTTCTATGTGGCTATAGGCCCATAAGCAAACTTAGTTATATTACGCTCTAACTCTGGAAAGGGGGTGAACTGACAATGAGTGAATCGAGCTCAAATATTCATAGATCAAACCTAAATAATAAACCCAAAGATATTCAAGGAGGAGAAAAAAAGGTTATGAAAAAAAGTTTAAAAGTAATCGCAACAGCAACAATGGCATTCTCCATGTTCGCGTCGGTGGCAATGGCTGACACAACAACAAGCACTACTACTACTCCTACAGCTACTACAACTGCAACAACAGTTAAGACTTCCAAGGATTTTAAAGATCTTGCAGGTTTAGATGCAACTGTAACTGCAAAAATCGACGCTATGCTTGCTAAAGGTTACTTCGAAGGTACAGCTGCTGATTCCTTCGGTATCAAAGAGAACATGACTCGCGCACAATTCGCAAAAGTTCTTGTATTAGTATCTGGCGTCAAAGTTGACAACACTGTTAAAGTATCCAGCTTTGATGATGTAAAAGCTGATGACACAGCTAACGGTTGGGCAATTCCTTTCATCGAAGCTGCTAAAAAAGCTGGCTTAGTTGATGGTAAAACAGACAAAACTTTTGACCCAGGCGCTAACGTAACTCTTGGTGAGTTCGCCACTGCACTTGTAAAAGGTCTTGGTAAAAAAGTCGACACAACTGGTACTCCTTGGTACGCAGACGCTGTGAAGCAAGCAATCGCGGCTAAAGTTTTACCAGAAGGTACTGACGGTGCAGCATTCGCTACTCGTGCTGATCTAGTAGTTGGCGCGTTCACAGCTGATGCAGCTATCTCAGCAATGGGTAAAGTATCCGTTTCCGAAGCTAAAGCAACTGGCGTTAAAACAGTAACTGTAACTTTCAATAAACCAGTTGACGATACTAAAGCTAATGTTGCATTGACAAAAGGTTCAGTTGCTGTAGCAACAACAGCTAAATTCGCTGATGATAAGAAATCAGTTGTTCTTACATTAACTGATGTTAAAATTGGTGAAGGTACTTATACTGCGACTCTTTCTGGTCTTGATGCTGCTGGTGTTGATAAAACAACTGCAACTTTCACGGCTGAAAACGAAAAAGTTTCCAAACTTGAATTCGTTAATGCTGGTGAAAAAATTGCTAAATCCGTAAACGCAGTAGTTAGAGTAAAAGCAACTAACCAATACGGTGAAGTTTCTTCTTTAACAACTGGTAACTACACAGCTTACGTATCCGGAACAACTCAACCTATTACTAGAAATGATGATACTGGATACCTTGAATTGACAATCGACACATCTGCAAAACAACCTGAAATTGATGTAATTCCTGTGAATGTTTTCTTGACGAATTCTTCAGTATCAGTTCAAAAAGTATTTAAAGTAGGTACTGAGCCTTATGTTACGAAAATTGAGCTTGGAAATGTTAAGTATCCTGCAACAAAAACTGCATTAACTAGCCAGGGCGATACAGCTGAAATTTCCATTACACGCTATGACCAATATGGGGATAAAATTGTATGGAATAATTCTTATGCTCAAGCTATTAAAGACCGTCTTGCAGTTGGAACACCAATTATTACTCCATTTTCATTTGATGCGCTTGCATACGATGCGGTTAATTCAACTTACGATACTTTAAAAGTTAAACTTGCTAACAACATTGATAAAGCTGGCGACTATCAAGTTTCCTTCTATGTTGGTGCTTCCACTGCAACTGCAACAATTAAAACTCAATCATCTCTTCTGGCTCAAAAAGTAGAATTTGGTGAGTTTAATGGTGTTATTGCTGAAGGCGACGGCGCAACTGCTGGAGCTATGAATGGTGCAACTTATATTCCGGTTGTTGCTTACGATGCTGCAGGAGCTAAACTTAGCGCACAAGATATCGCTGACAACGCAGATTTGAAGCGTTTCTCGATTTCCGTATCGGGTGCTGATTATGCTTCTGGAAACAATGGTAACGATGCAATTGTTAGAACTGGTGAGCATAAAGGTCAAATTAAACTTGATAACATTACTTCCTTGTCCAAAGGTGTAGTATACTTGAACCTTGGAATTTACAATGCTAATGTGCAAACAAATGCACAAACAAGCTTTACTGTTCAAGATTCCCGTAAACCAGAAACAATTGTTCTTGATGGCGACAAACCAGCTCAAAAAGGTCTTCTAGGTGCAACTACTACTGTTAAGTGGATTGTAAAAGACCAATACGGTGCTACGCTTAAAAAGACAGTTCCTTCTTTACAAGCTAACTACAAGGTATCTGTAACTGTTACAGGCCAGACTTATGCAACTTTCACAAATACAGCAATTGCTGGTGCTTGGAATGCTGCAACTTCTGCATATGAATTCACAGGTGCTAACTTAGATGCGTTCAACAGTAAAGATCTAGTGTTTACTGCAGCTCTTGCAGGTGGTAAAGATACTGTTAAAGCAGAATTGATTGATGTTGCGAAAGCAAGCACAATTAAATCAGTGGATAGTTCTTTACAAGTTGTTGGAACTAGCGGTTTGACTTACTCTGTAAATGCTGTTAAAGATTTGTTCGCTGCTCTTGATAACTCAGCAACTCCTGCTGATGATAAAGAATTAACTGCTGCAGCTGATACTTTGGGTAACGCTAACGGAATTTGGGCTACATCCAGCAAATTTGCTCGTAAACTTGCAGTAAAAGCAATTGATAAATCAGGTGATGCTGTAGCAATTACAGGTAGCCGCATTATCTCTGCTGGAACTTCTGACAGCAGCGTTGCTAAAGCAGTTTATAATGCTGGAGATGTTTATGTGCTTGGTAACAAAGCAGGTAAAGCAACTCTAACAGTAGTCTTCAAGAAAGATGGCGGATCTACACAAGATCAAACATTGGATCTAAACGTTAAAGCTGATGCTGTTACAGCTGCAAGCATTTCTGCTGATGCTAACAAAACAGGTTTAGCTGGTGGAGCTACAACAGTTCTTGCCCTGATGCCAAACCTAAAAGTTGTTGACAACTACGGAGTTGAATACACAGATACTGACATTGCTAAATACTCTGCATTCCTTGGAGTTCAGTACGTAGTATCTGGTGCGAAAAACTGCACAGTAACAATTGACAACTCAGGTGCTGTAACGGTAACAGATCTTACAACTTCTGCTAATCCTAAATTTGAATTCTCCATTAAGGCAATCACTGCAAATGGTAAATCAGTTTCAACACTTGTTACTAACTAATTTACATTGATAAAAAGGAGACCCCTTGGGTCTCCTTTTTTATTGGGAGGAAAGGATTAATTAATATTATGAAACTAAAGAAAAGCTTAATTATAATTAGCGCTTATATTTTATACCAACTTGCTGGCTTTTCCGTCTCACAAGCCGAAGCCCCAACCCCTGGCTCGTCCACCGACCCGGTGATAACGAAAATGAAAACGGCATCCCGGATGTAACGGGAGGCAAAGACCTTCCAGCGGGAACGGAAGTAGCGCTGAACCATCTTTTGATTTTCCCGGCCGAAGGCCGCGGTATTAAGCCATCGCCAAAGAATACGGCGGACATCTTTGTCATGGTGCGCGGTAGCTATTTGTTGCTGAATCCAAGAAGTTATGAAGAAAAGTTTATCCTTTAATAATATACAACATAATATAATATAAGTCAATATAGTTTGTATTTAAATTACTTTTTCTTGTTGCCATTTTCATGAAGCCCCTTGAACCGTTGCATCCGGTTGCTATTAAAGTTCATAGATTACCTATGGAACTGTCGTAATTAGATATTGTCTGAACTCTTTCAAAACCCGAACCTGTTAGCCAAGATCAGCATACACGGAGGCCATCTATTATTGTCACTACACTATCGAGTGATTGTGAGATGTTGAAAAAAGAAAAAGTATAAGGTAGTATTTGAAACAACAAATTATATTGATAGGGGAAATTCTTCCTTATGAAAAAAAAACTATTGATATTACTTACATGCTTTAGTATTTTTCAAATAACTTCGTTTATTTCAATGTCCCAAGCCGATGCCCCAACCCCCGGCTCCTCTACCGACCCGGTGATCACGAAGAGCTACTTCGACCAGAACACCTTAAGCGAAGCCAAGGTGAAAGAGCTTGTCGCGGCTACGCTAGCTGCCAATGGCAGCCAACCGAGCGCAGGAGGTTCTACATCCGCGCCAGCGACAATGAAGGTTGTCCAATTGCAAAATGGACAAACGCTTTACGCCGGTGCTGGCGCCGAGTTTATCGTGCGAACAGGCAAGGTACTCGCCGTGAGCAACGATGAAAACGGCATTCCGGATGTGACGGGAGGCAAAGACCTTCCAGCGGGAACGGAAGTCGCGCTGAACCATCTTTTGATTTTCCCGGCCGAAGGCCGCGGTATTAAGCCATCGCCGAAGAATACGGCGGACATCTTTGTCATGGTGCGCGGCAGCTATTTGTTGCTGAATGCAGATGGAAGTACGGCTGCACAATAAAGTTTTATCTGCGAATTGTTGTACTAAAACTTAGCTGTTATCAATAATAGTCTTCTCCATAATTTTACCCTTATTGACAACTTCTTATGCGGTTCGACTTCAGGAATCTAGCCATACTAGTGGTGTACCCATATAGGGCAATGCTTACGGAGTGTAGTTATCATAACAAAAACTCTAAGGAGGCGTTTTTTATGGCTAGAGGCAATAATAAAGTGGTACCTGAATCGAAAAAGGCACTGGATATTCTGAAGTATGAGATTGCTGCTGAATTAGGTTTGCCTGTGGGTAAACAAATGTCTCTTCATGCAGATACGGAGTTTGCGACGGAACTAGGTTCTATTCCTTCATCTTCAATCAAAGAAGACTACTGGGGACATATCTCGTCGAGAGATGCGGGAGCAGTAGGAGGAACAATTACTAAAAGGCTGATTCAGAAAGCAGAAGAAGCGCTATTTTCACTTTAAATGATAGGATTTATTCATAATTTTTTCACGGTTATCTGGATTGACACTAGACGACAAATAAAGTAAGATAACTAATTGAAGGTCAATATTTAATTTAACCTTTTCCAATCGGGAAAGGTTCATTTTTTTTGTTTTTACCATTGCGGAATTGAATGTTCTTGTCAGCGTATGAGCGCAAAAGAGGGATTCCGTTTGGCGTGAAAAGCTGCCGCTAAAGCCGGGCCCATTTTTTTTCATATAGAGGCATCGTGTAGAAGCTTTTCAAACATACTAAATGATATTAGGAGGATGAATGATATGGCGCAAGTACGTGGACGTCGCTTATTTACATCCGAATCCGTAACAGAAGGTCATCCGGATAAAATTTGTGACCAAATTTCTGACTCGGTATTGGATGCATTTCTTGCCAATGATCCGAATGCTCGTGTAGCATGTGAGGTATCTGTAGCAACTGGATTGGTTTTGGTAATCGGTGAGATTACTTCAAGCTCCGAATATGTAGATATTCAAGCAATCGCTAGACAAACAATTAAGGAAATCGGGTATACGCGCGCGAAGTATGGTTTTGACTCCCAAACTTGTGCGGTTCTCGTTTCTTTGAATGAACAATCCCCTGACATTGCACAAGGTGTAAACAGAGCCCTGGAAGCAAGAGAAGGTTCGATGTCTGATGAGGAGATTGAAGCAATTGGTGCTGGTGACCAAGGTCTGATGTTCGGATTCGCGGTTAATGAAACGCCTGAGCTTATGCCGCTTCCGATCTCCATTTCTCACCAATTGGCTCGTCGTTTGACAGAAGTTCGTAAAAATGGAACTCTTCCATACCTGCGTCCTGACGGTAAAACACAAGTAACAGTTGAATATGTTGACGATAAACCAGTTCGTGTAGATGCAATCGTTGTTTCCACACAGCATGGTGAAGAAGTTACTTTGGAGCAAATCCAAAAAGATATTAAAGAACACGTGATTAACCCTATCGTTCCAGCTCACTTGTTGGATGCGAACACAAACTATTTCATTAACCCAACTGGCCGTTTCGTTATTGGCGGACCTCAAGGCGATGCTGGTTTGACTGGTCGTAAAATCATCGTTGATACGTATGGCGGTTACGCTCGTCACGGCGGCGGCGCGTTCTCTGGTAAGGATCCAACGAAAGTTGACCGTTCGGGTGCATATGCAGCGCGTTATGTAGCAAAAAACATCGTAGCAGCTGGACTTGCTGACAAATGTGAAGTTCAATTGGCTTACGCGATCGGTGTAGCTCGTCCAGTGTCCATTGCTGTGGATACTTTCGGTACGGGTAAAGTTAGTGAAGAGAAGCTCGTTGAGCTGATCCACAAAAACTTCGACCTTCGTCCAGCGGGCATCATTAAAGAGCTTGATCTGCGCCGTCCAATCTACCGTCAAACAGCTGCTTATGGTCACTTCGGCCGTAACGATCTGGATGTTCCTTGGGAGCGTACAGACAAAGCTGAGTCTTTGAAAACACAAGCATTGGTTTAAATAAAATGAAAGCCGTCCAATTTGGACGGCTTTTCTGCATGTTGCGTGGATAATGAGAGCGAATAATTAAAAAATAATTCATAAATAAAATAAGAACACATGTTTGCTATTCCATATATTTATGGTATAATATTTATATAGTCAAAAAGAAGCTTTTGTATAAATATTATGGTATGATTGGAGTTCAGAATTAAGTAAATGGATCGGGAGTGATGATGTTGGATAATGATTTGAAAGAAGCACTATCCGAGTTACTTAAGTCAGAATTATCACCAGTAATACAGAGATTAGATGGAATAGACAGCCGTCTGGACAGATTGGAATTGGAGCAGAGTCAAATCAAACAAGCTGTACTGGAGACCAATGAGACGGTTAAGAGGATGGAAGTCATCCAAGAGCAGCAGCATACGATTATTGAGCTCTTATCGGCTCGCTCCATTGAACAAGAAGCTAAGCTAAAGTGGATTAAATAATATACATGTCAGATATCTCAAGCAGAGAGCATGCCCGAGTAGGGTCACGCTCTTTTTTTGTTTTCTGGTTCTTTAGCCATTTTTTGGCGTATAAATACAACTCTCCTTCTATCGTAACTTTTTCACTAGTTTAAGAGTCTATATATGTGTCGTTAAAAATGATAGATACTAGACTTAGACTGAAAGAGGAGTGTGGAAAAGCAACATGACGTTACAGAAGCAAGTAGGAATGGGTGCGCTGGCTTGCGTATTAGCGTGGCAATTGGTGGCGGGGACTACGGTACTCGCGGCAGGGCCGACGTTGACACTTAGTTCACAGGAGACGATTACTTCAGGTGCAGTAATGAAGAATTATGTATGGACAACAACGAGAAGCAATAAGGACGTTTCGGTGAACGCCAATGTAGTAGAGGTTGATTTGACGAATCCGAACGTGAAAATAGACGCAATGGCAGGGACGAAGAATCAGTTCACGAAAAACCAGAGTGTTCTTGGTATGGTGAAGGATACCGGTGCTGTAGCTGGTGTGAATGGAGATTTCTTCAATACACAAGCGGAAGGTGTTCCGGAAGGCGCCCAAATTACGAATGGTCAGGTCATGGCGACACCGGCAAAAATATCTGGGCTGTATTCTTTTGCTATAACGAAGAGTAATCAACCGATTATTGATATTTTTGATTTTCAGGGTAAGGTGACGGCTAAGGACGGAACGTCTTTTGATCTTGGCGGTGTGAACAAAACGTATTATTGGGACGATAATGATGTCGCGATGATCGCAGATGGACTTTTCCTATATACGAATGCTTGGGCTTTAAACCAGCGAGCGGTAGATGGAACGCATGTTCCAACAGAAGCACTCATTCAGAATGATACAGTCAAGGAAATTGCCGTAGATACGAATATTAAAATGGTTGCTCCTGCAGATGGCTATATTCTCAGAGGCTCAGGCCTAGCACGGGAGTTTATCGTTAATCACCTCAAAGTCGGAGATAAGATCACCACCAAATATGATATGGTTCCGCATGATGCTTCCAAGACGTATGATTGGAAAAACTTTAAGATGCTGATTGGCGGCAGCACATTGTTAGTGGATGAGGCGAAGCCGAGTTATTTTACTCGTAATATTGGCGATTTCAGTGGTTACAGTCCGCGTTCCCGAACCGCTATTGGCTACTCCAAAGACATGAAGACAGCGTATATCATTACTTCGGATCGGAGTGCAGGCAGTGCAGGAATGACGCTTCCGGAGCTTCAGCAGTTTATGATTGGGGCTGGCGTTTGGAGAGGGATGGTCCTGGACGGCGGCGGGTCGACACAGATGGTTTCAAGACCACTTGGAGATTTCGATCCGAAGTTAATTAATAAAACGGAGAATGGCAATATGCGTTCCGTCGCAAATGGCGTGGGCGTTTATTCGACTGCACCTAAGGGTGATTTGAAGGGGCTTATTTTAAAAGGTCAAAATATTTTATTCATGAATGAATCCAGCACTTATCAATTTAAAGCGTATGATGACTATTATAATCCGATTTCGGTAGATGGTATTGTTCCACAATGGAGTAGTTCCTCGACTAATGGATCTTTCAAAGATAATGTGTTTACACCGACAATGCCAGGTAAGACGCAAATTACTGCTAAGTCAGGCAAAGGCTCTGCTTCGATGGACGTTGAGGTTGTTGGTAGAGATCAGATTACTTCTATGAAATTTAATTCAGGATCTTTTTCAATTACGGAAGGCGGAGATTTCAAGCTGCCAATTTCCGTAACTACAAGAAGTGGCGCAACACGTGAATTGCCCGCGACATCAGCGACATGGGAGCTTAGTGGGATTAAAGGGAATCTGAAAGACGGCGTTCTCCATGTTGATAGCGCTTCGGGTTCTCAAGCTGCTCAGGTTATCGCGAGATATGATGGCTATAGCACAATGGTTACACTGCCAGTTGGTCAGGAGAAGGTTTGGTATGATTTAGATAATTCTGCGGTTATGACAACAAGCGATAAGTATCCGGCAGAGGTTGTTTCAACGGTTAATATCGGGCAAAATAACGGCAATAAGAATTTGGAAATCGCGTATGATTTTACAAAAGGAACAGGAACGAAAGCTGCTTATGCGAGATTCGATGGCACGAACGGTGTTCAGATTCAAGGAGAACCAGAGTTTATTACGGCCAAAGTGCTTGGTGACGGAAGCTTTAATTGGGTGCGCGCTGAAATCATTGATGCCAATGGCAAATTGAATTACGTGAGTTTTACTGAAAATATGAACTGGACAGGCTGGCGCAAAGTAACTGCGGATGTGTCCGATCTCAAATTCCCAATCAAGATCAAGAGTGTTTATGTGGCTAACCCCGCCAATGGACAGGATGAAAGAGCCTCAAAAGGGAAAATTAGTATCGATGATATTTCTTTTATTTACGAGGGACAGCTGGCAGCATTGCCGAAAAATGCAATGAAACTAACGGTGAACAAGAAGCAAGTTACAGTGAACGATAAACCAATGCTGTTAGAACAAGCCCCTACGATTATTAATGATAATACGTTGATCCCAATTCGTTTCGTAACAGAGGCGTTAAGCGGCAATGTGAAGTGGGATGAGAAAGAACGGAAGGTAACTGTCATCCGAGGCGACAAGTTAATTGACCTGTGGATTGATAACGCCGATTTATTGGTAAATGGGGATCGTGTGACGGCGGAAGTGGCGCCGAAAATCATGAATAATGTGACGATGGTGCCTTTACGACTAGTTTCCGAGAAATTAGGCTTCAAAGTAGGCTGGGACCCCCAAAATTATGGGATAACGATCGAATAAATAGTGCTAGAAGTCCACTGCAAAATGGAAAAACTATGATACAATATGGGGTAGACTAATTTCTAATATTGTTTTATAAAAGGAGCATGGTTTCATTTGCAGCCAGACGCTATAGATCGTGTCATAAAAAACGCAATTAACGTCATGGAGAGCAGTAAATATCAAATATTTGAAATCGCTGAAGCTTCTCGCTTGGAAAAAGAGTCGCTCACTCGTGAGCTTGAGGACATTAAGTATGAAACGAATGTCACGATCGAGCTGGTCGACAAGTTGGAGAAGGATTACAAGCGTTCTCGCATTCGACTCACAGAAGTCAGTCGTGATTTCAATAAGTACCGTGAGGAAGATATTAAGATTGCTTATGAAGCGGCTATTGCTTTTCAATTACAGCTCACAATCGCCAGGGAAAAAGAAAATAATCTGAAGGCTCGACGCAATGATCTGCAAGTTCGAACTAAAAATGTGGACAAGCAGGTAGAGCGGGCTGAAACGATCGTCTCACAGATGAATGTCGTACTGGAATATTTATCCGGTGATCTCAATCAGGTCACTCGTATATTAGAATCCGCCAAAAACAGGCAGCTGCTCGGTTTGAAAATTATTTTGGCACAAGAGGAAGAGCGAAAGCGAATCGCGCGTGAAATTCACGACGGGATGGCTCAAACCTTGGCTAATGTGGTGCTTCGAACCGAAATTGCGCAGCGCATGCTTGTTAAGCAGGATATTCCCGCGGTTAGGGAAGAATTAGTAGATTTGAAGGGCCAAGTCAGAGGGGGGCTTGAAGAAGTTCGTAAGATCATCTTCAACCTCCGTCCGATGGCGCTTGATGACCTAGGCATCGTTCCGACTCTGCGTAAGTATGTACAGGATTTCGAAGAGAAGTATCGAATTCGCACGCGATTTAATCTCGTAGGCAAGCAGACTCGTATTCCATCTGGGCTTGAAATTGCTATTTTCCGACTAGTGCAAGAAGCTCTATCAAATGTAATTAAACATGCGAAAGCTACTTTCTTATCTGTCGAACTCACACTGGAACCTGATCAAGTACAAATCTACGTGGTAGATAACGGGATTGGCTTCGACGTGCCGCAGACAGAACAGAGAATAGCCAAAGGGAATAATTTCGGCTTGCTGGGCATGCGTGAGCGTGTTGAGCTGCTGGAAGGCACGATGGTTCTAGAATCCGAAAAGGATTCAGGAACCAAAATTACGATGCTAATCCCAATCGGCGGCGGTGCAGAGAACAAGGAGGAAAATCAGAATGGACAACACGGAGAGCCATAAACGCAATGCACGAATTGTCATTGCGGACGACCATCAGCTGTTTCGCGAAGGTGTTAAACGAATTATTAATATGGAAGATGATATGGAAGTCATCGGTGAGTGCGGTGACGGCATTCAGGTCATCGAGCTGTGCAATCAAATCACGCCTGATATTGTTCTCATGGATATTAACATGCCGCTTGAGAATGGTGTTGTCGCTACAGAGCGCTTAAAGCTTATTTTTCCTGATATCAAAGTCATCATTCTATCGCTTCATGATGATGAGAGCTATGTATTCGAGACCCTTCGCAAAGGTGCTTCCGGCTATTTGCTGAAGGACATGGAAGCGGAGTCGCTCATTAACGCGATTCGTTCTGTTGTCTCTGGTCATGCCTTTATTCACCCGAAAGTTACCGGCAAGCTCATTAATCAACTCAGACGTATGACCTATTTAGATGATGTCGGTGTGGTTGGTTCCGGACAAGGCGTCAAAGATTCAGGTTTTAAATACATACATAATGGAAATAGCCCTCTAACAAAGCGGGAAGCAGAAGTTCTTCGTCTTATGGCGGAAGGTAAAAGCAATAAACTGATTGGGGAGTTCCTCTATATCAGCGAAAAAACGGTGAAAAACCATGTCAGCAGCATCCTTCAAAAAATGGAGGTTGATGACCGTACACAAGCGGTTATTATCGCGATCAAAAATGGTTGGGTAACCCTGTAAGAACCCTTGTTGGAACCTCACTTCCTTTTGCAGCATACACTGCAGATAAGGGAGGGATCCGATATGTTGATAGGATTACTTTGGATCTTGGGTTGCTACGGAATCAGTATTGCTTTGCTTCATCTATTGCTCGGGACACGTAAGGGCGGAAGTAAGAAGTCAGCTAAAGTTCTACTCGTCACCAAAAATAATCAAAACCAGATTGAATGGTATATTCGCTCTTTATTTTTCTTCTCGCGCATAAAAGGAAATGAAGTGACGGCAACGATTTTTGATGAAGGGTCGTCCGACGATACGAAGAAAATCATTGAGCGACTATCCCATAACCATTCGCTAGAGCTGCGATGCCAGACTGATTATGATGCAGTTGACCAATATTTGCGTCAACATGACAGTGAGTCAGTGGTCGTTGTTCATCTTAGCAATCGGGATGATCTTGTGAAGATCCCTGTCAGTTGGCAGTAATCGCTTACAAATATCTTATTTAACAAAGAGAGTAAGGTGGGCAATGAAGGTTCAACTTTACGCAGTTTGTTTGGGAATAGAGTGGGAATGGCGCTTAACGATTCACTCAAAGACAGACATTCAATATTGGTTCGAGCATTACGCAGCCGACGCCGGCCTCGTACTGTTCGAACCTTTTATTTCGTTAGGGCAAGGTGTGCGAATGCTTAAGAAGCTTAAAAGCGATGGTTCATTCGCTTCCGGAATGAGTGACGAGAGAATGCTGGGGCGGCTTCGACTGCTTGCAAAAGAATGTAACCTACCGAACAGTGAAGCTTTTGAAATGAAAATGGTTCGTTATGAGAATTGGCAGATAGGCATGTTCCCGAGTATAGCGTTCGATGCGGGTGTATATGTCAAGATTGCGAACGCTTGCAGCGGCAGGTCGCTGCTTGTTGAGGAGTTTCAACAGCTGTTGGTTTCAGCCGGAATAGATCTGGGGACAGGGGATGCTTGGCTATCCTATCTGCAGCTTGCTCAACTCAACGGGGACTTAGAAGTGGGGAGTGGCCTTTTCATTGCTGAACGTCGAGATTGGCGCGACGGGTTTAGGAAAAGGACAACTTATCGCTGCAAGCGTTGCGGCAGTGGCGAGGAGAGCATGTTTTGGTCATCTTGCTTACATTGCGGACAAGCTTGCCCCTATTGTGAGGAGTGCTTAACCATGGGGCGAGCGAGGTTTTGTTCTTTGCTAGTTACTGGGCGTGCAGAGGAAATAGCGCTTGCTCGGGAGAGTATGTCGGAGTCTCGCTGGGGAGGTGGCGAGGAGAGGGATGAACATCTGAACGGCTATATTGAGTCATGGGGGCTCAGTGAGGCTCAGGCGAGGGCGTCTTTGGAGGGACTGCGCTATATAAGCGGGGATTTCACGAACCATCGGACTCCCCGGAGGTTTTTGATCTGGGCGGTTACCGGCGCGGGAAAGACGGAGATGATCTATCCTTTGGTCCATCACACCGTCGCCAGAGGGGGGCGTGTACTAATCGCAACACCACGCAAAGACGTGGTGCTGGAGCTGCAGCCTCGAATAGCGCACGCATTCACCGACTACAGCGTCGTGACGCTGTATGGTGGAAGCGAGCAGCGATGGGAGCAGGGGCAGATCACAATTGCGACGACGCATCAGCTTATGCGTTTTCAGGAGGCTTTTGATCTTGTCATTATCGATGAGATTGATGCGTTTCCCTACCATAACAATCCCATGCTTGCTTATGCGGCGGCTAAAGTCTGCAAGCTGAGTGGTGTTAATATCTTGCTCTCGGCTACGCCGCCGAAAGCCGTTAGGCAGGCTGCCGATCGGGGCCGACTGGCGCATGTTCGGGTGCCGGTACGCTTTCATAGGCATCCATTGCCAGTCCCACAGCTAGTAGCAGTTCCATCGTTGAGGAAATCGATTCAATCGCAAAATTTGCCGAATTCGTTATTTGTTAAGGTGTTGGCTTCGGTGGACCGGGGTGCGCAGGTGTTTGTCTTCGTCCCCAACATTCAGTTGGTGGAGCCATTGGTCGAACTGCTAAGAGTAAAATTAAGTCCTGACAGAAGGGGAACCACTGTGTGCGTTGAGGGAACTTCATCAAAGGATCCATCCCGAACTGAAAAGGTCCAACGTTTTCGAAACAAAGATATTCGTTTACTGGTTACAACAACGATTTTGGAGCGAGGTATTACTGTACCCAAGTCGGATGTGTTCATTTTTGATGCGGATTCGAAGTTATTTGATGAAGCGGCACTTGTTCAGATGGCAGGACGAGCGGGGAGGTCGAAGGATGATCCAGCCGGGAAGGTTTATTTTGCAGCAAAAGAAATCACGTACTCACAGAAGGAGGCTGTTCGACAAATTCAAAAAATGAACCGCATTGCACGTAAACAGGGATATTTACTAAGGGGGAAATG
Source organism: Paenibacillus sp. yr247 (assembly GCF_900103825.1). GTDB lineage: Bacteria > Bacillota > Bacilli > Paenibacillales > NBRC-103111 > Paenibacillus_E. The sequence continues at coordinate 12,405 of NZ_FNIF01000018.1, read as the reverse complement.
AATGAGTTATCGGCAATTTGTTGGAGCAATTTGGATGAAAAAAGCGTTAGGAGCGATGCATTCACTGCTTAGCCCTAGAAAAGAAGAATGCTTACTTTGTAAACAGAACAGTGTCCTACAGGTAAACGAATTAGGACTATGTCATTCATGTTATACACGGATACCGTGGATTCGACAAGCGCTATGTCCAACTTGTGGACGAGGGGAAACATGCTCAGATTGTCAACGGAGGCAGCATTCCTATTTCTTACGAAGCCGCAGCGCAGTAAGATATGATGAGACGATGAAGGGGTTATTAGCGCGTTACAAGTATCGTGGGGATGAGCGCTTGAAAGGCGTGCTAGGGCAAATGCTTGTTCATTCTTATCGCTTATTACAAATGGACAGGGATACGTTGCATGCGAAGTCTGATTCTGTGCAGGAGCTTATCACCTTCGTGCCAGTGAGCGAGCGTAGAATGCTGGAACGAGGTTTTAATCAAGCGGAGCAGATGGCTGTAGAACTAGGTAAAAGACTGGGACTCCCCGTTGTACGGCTACTTACCCGTTCAAAGCATACGGATAAACAAAGCTTTAAGAAAAGGAGTGAACGGCTGGACGATTTAGAGCATGTTTTTGAATTGAATGAGGCGATTCATGATGAAATGGTCGGTTGCCCCGCAAGTTCGTTCGTTATATATATTGTGGATGATGTTTATACGACAGGGAGCACGATGAATCAGTGTGCCAAGGTTCTCCGGGCGTATTTTTCTGCTGAAATATTCGGACTAACGTGGGCAAGGTAGCAGGAATAACGACTCCATCTGTCAAACATATTAATATGCAACCGCTGTCGAATTGCGGTAAACTGGAATTATTAATAGGTTATTGGGAATAATAGAAGGGGGCCTATAATGGGCATGAATGTAGCTAATTGTCCACGCTGTGGGAAAATATTTGTCAAAGGCTTTAATGACATATGTTCGAATTGTGTGAAAGAAATAGATCAGCAATATGAGCGATGTGTGAAGTACGTACGTGAAAATAAAGGTACAAGCATTAACGACTTGAGCGAAGCAACAGAAGTTTCGATCAAACAGATAACGAAATTCATCCGTGAAGGACGAATTTCGATTATGAATGCGCCAAACATGTCCTACCCTTGCGAAGTATGCGGTACATTGATTAGAGATAAAACGATATGCGAATCTTGCCGAAGCAAGTTAGCCAAAGATGTGAGGAACAATACAGAAGATGAGCTGCGGAGGAAAGAGTTAAACGCACAAGATAGCAGGGGTGCTTTTAATATTAAAGATCGTTTGAAGGACAGGCACTTATAATCATAAATGGAAAGATATAAAGTTTCATATGCCGGATGCCGATAATAGTATTAACGATTATCGGTTTTTGTTCATTAAAGGGATAATGAGGTGTAACCTATGAAAATCAATGAAAATCAACGAATTGGAAATATCAACAAATATATACAAAACAATGAAAGCAGATCTGTAAACGGAACGGAAAAGAAAAAAAGAAAAGATGAAGTGCAAATCTCTGCTGAGGCAAAAGAATTACTGGAAAGTACATCAGCAGTTCGCAGTAATGAACAAAACCAACGTATTCAAGAACTCAAGGAATCCGTATCTGCGGGAACATATCATGTAGAAGCCCGCAAAATTGCTGAGAAGTTGTTCCCTTATTTACGTAATAACAAATAGTATATCTTACAGAGAATAGGTGGTTTCGAGTGTCTATTTCAGCCATTGTGGAAACGATAGAGGAGCTAATTGTCCTTCATGATGCCCTATTGGAGACTTCCATGGAAAAAACACCGGTTCTCGTGGACAATCGGGTAGATCGATTAAATCAAATTGTCCTTAAAGAGAGCAAATTGATTAAGCGGATTGAGGAAATTAATCAACTTCGAATTCAATTGATTGGCGAATATTTGCTGTCAAGAGGGTATAGGCCTGACCCGCGAGTTAAAGTCAGTGATTTAATCAAAGTAATTTTTAAGGCTGAAGAGAAGAAGAGCCTAACAGATGTACATGAGAGATTATCTAATAAGATTAAGGAATTAAAACAGATCAATGAGTTAAATCAAAATCTAATCGAGCATTCGTTATCATTTGTTGATTATTCTATAAATTTGTTGATGAATACTCCCGAACAAGATGCCGTATACAGTAATCCTCATCAGCAGTTTCAAACGTCTGCAAGAACCGGTTGGTTCGATACGAAAGCGTAAAGGAGTGCCATTATGAGATCCACATTTCATTTGCTGGAAACGGCTAAACGTAGCTTATTCACTCAACAAGCAGCACTTAACACAACGGGACATAATATTGCTAACGCCAACACGCCTGGTTTCTCTAGGCAAATTGTCAATATGACCGAAAGTATCCCAATTGAAGCCTTTGGCATAAACCGCTCCAATGCGCCTGGTCAACTTGGAACAGGGGTTGAGGTAACCTCAATTACTAGAGTTCGAGAAAAATTTCTGGATGATCAATATCGGAATGAGAATAAGGCATTTGGTAGCTCGAATATCCAATCGGATACACTTGAAAAGTTAGAGACGATAGTGAATGAACCTTCGGATACGGGACTCCGAACAGTTTTAGAAAATTTTTGGAAATCATGGTCAGACCTGAGTAAAGATCCTGAAAATGTAGCAGGGCGTAAAATCGTGAGAGAAAATGCAGTAGCATTGGCAGATGCTTTTCATTTTACAAGCGATAAATTAAAAGATTTACAATCAGACTTGACCAATAATATTGAATTAAAATCAAAAGAAATCAATTCAGTTTCTTCTTCGATTGCGAATTTGAATCTGGAAATCAAAAAAATCGAAAGCTTAGGCGACGATGCCAATGATTTAAGAGACCAAAGGGACTTATTAACCGATAATTTGTCGAAGATTGTAAACGTACAGGTTCTTGATACACCTGATGGGTATACCATTAATATGGGGAATACAAATTTAGTAACTGGTGATATTGTCAATGCGACCACTTCAGCCTCATTAATGTCCGACTACTCTTCAGGTAATCTGAATAGCGGTGAAGTACAAGGCATGATAGTCTCTAGAGATAAATTTGTAGCTGACTATCAAACGCAATTGGACACTTTAGCAAATTCAATTGCTAACGGCGACATTACGATTACTATACCTAAAGGCTCAGTCTTGCCTGATAATACAGTATTGAACAACATAACTTATACTGGCGCAGCAAGAAAGCTTTCTAGCGATCTAACAGTTACTGTAAAAGGATTAAACGGTCTTCATAAATTAGGATATACATTAGATAATCCGGTTCAAGGCGCGCAGGATTTCTTTACTGCTAAAGCAGGTTTCTCCAATATTACAGCTGAGAGCTTTCAATTAAATCCCGTAATCGATAAAGACACTTCGAAAATTGCAACATCACTTAGAACTGATGGAATAGGTGCGGCTGAAACAGTTACAAAAGGAAATAATACTTTAGCGTTATTGATGAGCCAACTGAAGGACACTAAATTTAATTTTGATCCAACCAATTCCGGGGCAATTTTAAATTCAGGAACAGTGGATGACTTCTTCCGATCCATTGTAGGCCAACTAGGCGTTCAGGCTCAAGAAGCCTCCCGCCAATTAGATAACCAAAAAGCGCTCGTAGACCAAGTAGACAGCCGAAGACAGTCCGTAAGTGGAGTTTCATTAGATGAAGAAATGTCCGATATGATTAAGTTTCAACATTCTTACTCAGCTGCGGCAAGAGTTATGACTACTTTCGATGAAATGCTAGATAAAGTGATTAACGGTATGGGGACAGTCGGTAGATAATTGTACGTAGAGGAGGTATTTATAGTGGTCTTAAGAGTGACTCAAGGAATGATTCAATCCCAGTTACTTAGCAATATAAGTAATAATGTGAAACGGATGAGTGTAAGCCAAAACCAACTTTCTACTGGGAGAAAAATCAATAAACCTTCGGACGATCCAGTAGGAATTACTTATGCACTTCGTTATCGAAGTGAGATTTCCATTAACGATCAATATCAAAGAAACATTGATGCTGCTAAATCTGCTGTTGATCATACAGACACCGTCCTATCACAAATAAATGACGTCATGCAAAAGGCTAAAGAATTAACGGTCCAAGGACTAAACGGAACTAATCCACAATCGGCGCTTGATGCGATTGGTATCGAAATTGGACAATTATATGAAACCGCAGTAGGTCTTGGAAACGATCAAATAAATGGAAAATATACATTTAATGGACAATTTACAGATAAACAGCCTTATACGCTTGCCACAGCATCATCAGATATACCGGATGATCAGAAGATAAGCTACCAGGTATCTGCTGGTATAAACATTCCAATAAATCAAACAGGAAATGAAGTGTTTGGAGCTCCGGGCAACAACGACAATTTATTTAAAATTTTAAAGGGTCTGCATGATGCTTTCTCTCCAAGTCCTCCTGGAACACCGGCAAATTTGACTGTGGCAAGGGGGTTAATGACCGATCTATCAAAACGATTTGACAATTTTCAAACGGTACGATCTGAAGTAGGTGCGCGAGCTAACCGTATAGATCTCATGGATAACAGACTCAAGGATTTAGACTTAAACCTTACTGATCTTAGCAGCAAAACAGAAGATGCCGATATGGCGGAAACCATCACTAAATTAAAAACGGATGAAAATGTATATCAAGCATCGTTATCAACAGGAGCAAAAATCATCCAACCCAGCTTGATTGATTTCTTGAGATAATAAGGAGGTTCAACTTGAACATACCTCGATTATCTATCCACCAAACTTTTGCTCAGATTGGTATAGATACGCAGAAAGCTCAACTTTCTATTGAATCCCCACGTGGGCAATTAGAAGTTAAGCAAGAAGCAGCATCTATGGACATTACTAGTCCCAAGGGAGAATTAAGCGTGGACTCATCTGCAGCGTGGAGCGCACTAGGGAAAGGCGATCATTTGGAATGGATGAATCAAATTTATAGCCAGCTGCAATCAGTAGCACTGCAAGCTATCGGTAAAATTGTTGAAGATGGCAACCGAATGGCCATGATCACAAATCCTAGCAACTCATTTGCCGAGATTGCCGCAAACCAAATGAATGAACAAAACCCTGTTGAGTATGTAGGTGAGGCTTCAAACCTCAACGTGAAGCTAAATTATGAAATGAAGAAGCCGGAAATAAATATTACGCCTCATCAAACTGATATACAATACACACCGCAGAAACCTCAGATTAGCTATGCTCCGGGGAATATAGACATTTATGTAAAGCAAAAGAATTCAATAGAAATAAATGTAAGCTCTTATGATTGGTATAAGTAGGTTATCAGCAATAATTTAAGGCAATAGCTAATGCTATTGCCTTAAATTATTGAAAAGGAGGATATAGAATGTTTAATTATATAAATGGGAAAACAATTAGCTTTAAAGGTTCAATTCTTGGTTTTAAGGATTTAGATTTATTTGAATTTGAGACAATTGATGAAAAGGGACCATTTGCTTATTTAAAAAGCATAGAAGAAAAAAGTATCGGTTTTGTTGTAGCTAACCCATTTACTTTTTTCCAGAACTATAGTTTTGAGTTGGATGAGAAAGATAAGACATGGCTGAAAATAATTACACACGAAGAGGTTCTTGCACTAGGGATCATAACTTTAAAGACACCATTTGAGAAATCAACGATGAACTTGGTAGCTCCGCTTGTTATAAACATTAATCATCTATCAGGTAGCCAAATTGTACATGCACCTTCGAGAGACTTTAGTACCCAAACACCTTTATTCCCAAAATTCAACGAGAAAGGAATTGAGGGTGTAACATGTTAATTCTTACAAGAAAAAATGGGCAGTCTATTCTCATAGGCGAGAATATTGAAGTATTTATCACATCGATAGAGGGCGATCAAGTAAAAATAGGCATCAATGCTCCTAATGATACCAGAATATATCGTAAGGAAGTATTTGAGGCCATTCAGCAGAGCAATAGAGAAGCGATTACTGAGCTTCCAAATATCGAAAATATGAGAAAAATGCTGAATTTAGAGGATGTTTAGGTAAATAATTTAAAAGCAAAGCTTAAAACGACAAAAAAATTAAAAAATTAGTGATAAAGTACTAAATTGCTATAAACTTTCTGATCGTATCAACCGAAATAATATATATAAGGTCAAAGACCTATATAATCCACATGGATGTGGAATACAAATTCAAGGAGGAATTACAAATGATTATCAACCACAATCTTAACGCAATGAACTCTCACCGCAATCTCGTGTTTAACAACGCTCAACAAGGTAAGTCCAGCGAAAAATTGTCATCCGGCTTCCGCATCAACCGCGCGGCAGACGACGCAGCAGGTCTTTCGATCTCCGAGGGAATGCGCTCCCAAATCAAAGGGATGAATCAAGGTATGCGTAACGCGCAGGACGGTATTTCTCTTGCACAAACAGCTGAGGGTGCAATGAACGAAGTTTCTGACATGCTGACGCGTATGAAAGAACTTTCGACTCAAGCGCAAAGTAGTACGTACAACAACACGGATCGTACAGCAATGGATTCTGAATACCAACAATTGAAAACAGCTATCACCGATATTGCTAGTAACACGCAATTTAACGGCATCAAGTTGTTGGATGGTAGCGGTACCGCTACATTTACTATTCAAACGGGTGGCGGAGCTGCCGATCAGGTAGTCATGGACATGACGAAAGCAAATATTACTACTTTGACACTTGGTGGTGTAGGTACACAGGCATTGGCTACAACAGAATCTACTAACGTAGATACTGCTATCAAAGCGGTTAACGCTGCTCGTTCCGCACTCGGTGCATACCAGAACCAACTTGAGCATGTTTACAACAACACTAGTGTAAACACAGAAAACCTGCAAGCTGCAGAATCCCGTATTCGTGATACTGACATGGCTTCTGAAATGATGAATTACACAAAATTCAATATTCTTCAACAAGCGTCCACGGCAATGCTGGCACAAGCAAACCAAGCACCACAAGGCGTACTGCAATTGCTCCGTTAATCAACAATCAGATTATACAAAGAAAGGTCTTCGATTTCGAAGGCCTTTCTTTTTTTGTAAGAAATTTTCGAATTTCTTCGAAAAAAGCTAATCAATGATACCACTTTGTACGATAAATATAGTAGACAATGAATAACTAAGGAGATGAATAGAATGGTTATGCGAATAACGGGTTTGTCCTCTGGGATGGATATTGATGGTATGGTCAGCAAGCTAATGAAAGCGGAGCAGCTACCGATCGATAATCTCAATAAGCAAAAAACAAAGAACGAGTGGCTTCAGGATTCATACCGTGCAGTAAACACGGCTATTTATCCATTAAGTGAACAGGGCAAGCAATTACAGTATAACTACAACTGGCCAACGGCTTCAGGAACGGATGCTAGTGGCAATCCTGTCTTCACGCAGGCTGATAAAGATGCCATTTACGCAAAGATAAACAGTTTTGTATCGACTTATAACGATACAAGCGTTGCATTAAAATCCAAGTTGGATGAGACGGTAGAACAAAGCTTTCAACCACTTACTAGCGATCAAAAGAAGGCAATGAGTGATGTTGATATAAAAAATTGGGAAATTAAGGCCAAACAAGGTCTTCTTCGCGGAGACACGATTGTGTCTAAAGCATATTTGGATTTACGCTCCGACGTGACTACTGAGGTGACTGGAATTGCGTCTACCTATAAATCACTTGCTGACATTGGTGTTACGACGGGTGTTTATAATAAATATGATCCTTCCACTGCTGGAAAATTATATATTGATTCGACAAAATTAAAAGCTGCTATTGATGCGGATCCACAAGCCGCTATTAATTTGTTCACGACACATGGTACAGGTACAGATCGTGGTATTGCACAGAGGATCTATGAGGATGCTGGCAATAGGATGACGGAGATATCGAAAAAGGCTGGTTCGACAAACGGATCGTATACTAGCACTTTTACGTCTCTTGGCAAGAAGGATAACGATCTTGCTCAAAAAATTGCAGATATGACAGAAAAGCTCAGCAAGAAAGAGGACCAATTCTATAGAATGTTCAGTACTATGGAGACAGCAATTGAAAAAGGGAATTCACAAATGAGCTGGCTGCATAGTCAGATGGGTTAATTACATTGTAGCAGTAATTTTTGGAAATATGCTCAATGGAAAGGAGGGAACCTATTGGACATTCAATCCAAACTTCCCCAAGTTCAAATGACGCCAGTTACAAAAGATGTGTCTGAGCCTATTAAGGCAACAGGAGAGTATGCTGAAATTAAAGAAAAGAGCAAGTCACAAATACTAACGGTTGGGGAGAAAGCGTTACTTGATTCAATAAATAAGGCTAATAAAGCGGTTCAAGGTACCCCACATGAATTTAAGTATAAAATACACCAATCAACTGGTGATGTAATTGTACAAATTTTAAATAAAAATACCCAAGAAGTCATTCATGAAGTTCCATCTGAGAAATTTATCGAATTGGTGGAGAAACTTCAGGAACTGTCAGTGGGTGCAATCATCGACGAGAAGAGGTGAAGAAGAATCTATGCTTCACGCACAGAACCAGTATTTAAACACCCGTGTCCAGACATCTTCACCAGGAGAGCTAACTTTAATGCTTTTTAATGGTTGTATTCTTTTTATTAAACAGGGTATCACATGTATAGAGAATAAAGATTTTGCAGGGAAACATACGAATTTTTCAAAAGCGCAGAACATTATTGAAGAGCTGCAATCTACTTTAAATATGGAATATGAAATCTCCCATAATTTAAGCAGTTTATATACGTTTCTTCAAAGTAAGCTGTTCGAGGCCAATGTTAAGCTTGATATCGATTCTGCCCAATATTGTGTCACGATGTTTGCAGAATTACGAGATACGTGGAATGAGGCGTTGAAGAACTTGAAAAGTGGGGAGAAGGTGTATTAGGTATGACACATTCGACTCCAGTAGAACATCTGTTAGAGAACCTAAGAGAAACAACGATTCAAATATCTCGATTAAATTTAGATGAAGAAGCAAATGACAGTTTGCTTCTTTCTTTACAGAATAATCAGGTTGAGTTGCGGCATCAAATCGAAGAAATATTATTGGAAGAGGGACGCTCTTTCAATGAACATGAAAAGCCATACATCAAAGAATGTTTTATGTTGGAACAAAACAATCTCGAGAAATTTAAAACGATCCAACAATCTTTGGTTGGAAAACTTCAGCGTATAAACTCTGGTAAAGTTTCACGAGAGCTATACCAATATGAAGAAGAGCAGAGTGTTGGCTTTTTCATCGATAAAAATCGGTAATCCAAATATATTGTCGAAAAAATGAGGAAATACTTGTAAAAAGCACTAGGAAAATACTTGCGAAATATAAAATAAGAAAATATACTAAACTAGTAAATATGTATTAGTTCAAAAGGTATAGAAATTGAAAATATTTTGGCAAAACTACAGTGATGTAGTGACGCAAAGCCATGGGTCTAATCGCTTATCTTAGTCGATCAGATCGCCAGGTTGCCCATTTGTTTGGTCATACAAACAATAGCAATCTGCTATTGTTTTTTTTGTGTATAAATATAATAGAGGAGGGATAATTATGAGACGAATGAAGCAATGGTTAGTAGTGATGATGACCTTTAGCATGGTTTTCAGTGGTTTGATGCTACGAACTTCGGGAGCAGCAGAAGCGGCAGTCAATGATTATGTAAGTGTTACCAAGACTGTATCCCCGACGACATTGACCACAGAGGATACAGCGGATGTCACATTGAATATCACGGGTACCCCGCCAGTCAATGTAGTTGTGCCGAACGATGTCGTACTTATCATCGACAAGTCGGGAAGTATGGCACCTGGTTACAATAACGGTGAAGATAAGATGACGAATGCAAAGAATGCTGCGAAAGGTTTTGTTGATTTGATGGATCTGACAAAGCACAGAGTGGCAGTTGTCGATTTTTCATCAACCAATTTGATAAGAAGCATCCCTTTTACTACGGATAAAGAAGTGGCTAAAAATTACATAAACGGCATTCAAGCGAATGGAGGTACAGCGACTGGTGATGCCATTCAAGCTGCCATAAATTTGCTTGCGGATCATCGCCCTGAAGCGCAGCCTGTCATTCTCCTTATGACGGACGGGGATGCTAATCAACCATCGAACGACCCTTACGGGTATGCGAAACAAAAAGCGCAGGATGCGAAGGATGCAGGTATTATTACTTATACCATTGCATTGCTTCAACCGAATGAGAATCCTGACACAAGCGGTCCGAACATATTGCTTAAAGAAATGGCCACTACAGCAGCACATCATCACTTCGTTCTTGGTTCAACCGGATTGGCTGAAATATATGCCGCTATTGTCAAAGAAATTGGCTTGGCGAGCGCTTTTAATGTGACAGTGACTGATATTGTCGATCCGAATTTTGAAATTATACCGGGATCAGCTGATAATAACATCCCTAAACCTACTATTTCTGGTAATACGCTTACTTGGGATTTTAATGAATTGAAAAACAGCACCCTTTCGTTTACGTATAAAATCCGTCCGGTAAGTAAAACAAAATCGGGTACTTTCCCGGTTTCGACAACAAGCTCTGTTATAACGTATAAGGACTATGCAGGTGCAAGCCGAACGAAGGCTATCCCAAGTGTAAACGTTAACGTCAAACTTCCAGCTCCTCAGATTACATCGCTGGTCAACTCCTATGGTCATCCGAAGGGTGGGGAGACGGTCGTTATTAATGGCAATCACTTTGTCAATGGAGCAACCGTTCAATTTGGAACGGTGAGAGCAAGTAATGTAGTGTTTGTGAGTGATACACAATTGACGGCAACTGCTCCAGCTGGAAAGCAAGGCAATGTTAGTGTTACTGTAACAAACCCAGATAGTCAACAAGCGTCAGCCTCTTACCAATACAAAGCTGATCCGATTGTCGCAATCATAGATCCCAACAATGGGCCTTTGGACGGCGGTACGCTTTTGTATGTGACAGGCAACTATTTTATGAGCGGAATCTCTGTATTGTTTGGTGATAAACCTGCATCGGTGATCTATATAGATTCAACATATTTGAAAGTAACGTCCCCGAAGGCGACAACGCCTGGTCCTGTTGACCTTATATTTACGAATCCAGATGGAACGAGTGCAATTGTTTCTGGAGGATATACATACAATGAACCTCCGAAGACAGATCCGGAAATTACGTCAGTTACACCGAACACAGGTGTAATCACAGGCGGTAACCAGGTCTATGTCAACGGAAAAAATTTTAAAACTGGTATGACAATATTTGTAGGCGGAAAACAAGCGTCTACTACATATGTATCAGCAACGCAATTTTTAATCACTGTTCCAGCAGGTGATAGTGTTGGTGCAGTAGATGTTGCAGTAGCGGATTTGAACAATAACTTATTCACGCTGACAGGTGCCTATACCTACACCCCTGTTCAGTATCCGATACCAACCATTACGTCGATTGTGCCAAATACAGGACTTGTAGCAGGTGGTGAAACCATCTATGTAAACGGCACGAATTTTGTAAATGGCATCTCACAAGTAACGATTGGCGGAAAACCTGCTTCTGCAACCTATATGAGCAAAAACAGCTTGATGGTAATAGTTCCGGCTGGAGATGTACCTGGAAAAGTGGATGTGAAAGTAACTAACGTTACGAATGAAGCTGTTCTTACTCAAGGCTACGAGTATACGCTCCCGGCTATTAAACCAGTAACCGTAACGTCTGTTTCTCCAAATCAAGGAAAAGTTACGGGTGGAGATATCGTATATATCTATGGTACGAACTTCATGTCTGGTGTAACAGTAACATTTGGCTCAAACATTGCTAGCAGTACTTATGTAAATGCTACGACAATTAAAGCTACAGTACCAGCTGCTGCTGGAGCAGGAAAAGTTGACGTAACTGTAACGAACCCGGATGGTGGTACCGCTACCCTGCTGCAAGGTTACCAGTACACGATCATTACACCGACAATTACAAGCTTGTCACCAAACCATGGTAACAAGGCAGGTGGAGATGTTATCTACGTTAACGGCACGAACTTTAATAGTGGAGCGAACGTGACGATAAACGGAATAAATGCGTCTGTAACTTTTATGAATAGTACAAGTTTGAAAGTTACAGTACCGAGCAGCCCGACAATAGGAGTCGTACCTCTTATTGTTACGTTATCGAACGGACAGTCAGCATCGACAACCTTTACTTATGATAATGGACCGGTCCTTCCGGCGCCAAAGATCACAAGTATGTCGCTGATTACTGGTCCTGTCGGTTCTCTTGTCTATGTTAATGGTTTAAACTTTGCTAGTACTTCGAAGGTGTATTTTGGTGGAGTTCAAGCTACAAGCGTATATATGACTACAAAA
>NZ_FNIF01000006.1 GCF_900103825.1 Paenibacillus sp. yr247 | reverse complement strand
AGCGTTTGCAGGCAAAACTAAACGGCCTTAGTCCGATAGAATTCAGGACCAAGGCCGCTTAACTGATTTTTATTATTTGTATTGTCTACTTGACGGGGTGCAGTTCAATACGCCGGAAGCCTGTTATAGTATTGAGCTATCGTTTTCCTTTAGTGCAGCAAAACTACAGTTGCCGACGAGGATTATTTCATCGTATTTTTCCCGTCTACTATTTCTGCGAGTCGTTCCTTGATCCGATCTGTGCATACACCGCCATGATAAGTGATGATCGTCTCAATGTCCAATTCGAGCAGCTTGGCAACCGATTTAAGGGCAGTATTCATGTCCAGCGTAAAGCTCGAGTTCGGCGGCATGAGTACGCCGTCTTGTGACATAAGAGCATCCCCGGAAATCAGCGTTTTGCTAGGCTTGTGATACAGGCAAATATGATCCTCGGTGTGACCCGGCGAAAAGATCACCTGGATCCCGCCGCAATAAGGCAGTACGTCGCCGTCTTGAAGCGTCACATCGACTTTGGAAGGCGTGGCGAGGACTTTGCTTTTGACTAGTGGCACTTCTCCCAAGATGTAAGGCTTCGTCAGCTCGTGCGCCATTACCACCAACCGTCCCTCCGATGCAGCGACAAGCTCGGGCAAGCTGCCGATATGGTCCTGATCCTGATGAGTAATGATGATTTTCGTCAGCTTTTCAAAAGGGAAGGATTCCTCCGCGAGCGTATTGCGAATGAGCTCCAACTGACCCGGGATACCCGTATCCACAAGGATCGCCTCGTGCTCGTCAAACAGCAATGATGCATGAACGACGAACGGATTCCCGCCTGCGTTCATCTCTAATTTCACGACTTTAATACCGTTTAATGCCGCCATTAAGTTTACCTCCATAATGAAAATTGTATTACCATAATTATAGAGGATGGACAGGAAAAGTACATAAATTTGTGCTTGTAAAGAAATAGGTAATAAAATGTGGATGCTTTTCTGCAAATGGGATTTATTACTTCGCTTTTCTGCCCGGTTTTAATGGTTTGTATAATTATTTCAGCACTTTCAGCATAGCGGAGATGGTACCAGCATGATTGACCTCATGCAATTATCCGTAATACTTCTACAAGTGGGTTCAAAACATACTAACTTGAATAACAAGAGGTGAGGAATTACCAGGTACGATTTCATTAATTGACAACTGGAATAAATCCACCATTCTTACAAAAATCCAAATGTTCTGGGGCATAAGTCGCAGTAATCATTCGGATATTTATTATTGTCTTTTTAAGGTTTTTCGCTGAATTAATTTTCATGGGAGTTCAAGGAGAAAAACCATTCATCGTAATTTTTATCATAACAAGTAGTTAAGTCTCGTTTTCGTCAATGACATAACCGTTAAAATGGAATTCTGTTATGGTGGGGTTTCTGAATGTGGTGATAGGTACAGGTTGACCTTGACTGGCTTCAGTTACCATTATTCCTGAAGCGTTCCTTGCTGCAGCAGTTAGATAGTATTTGTGTGAGCTGTCTTTTTTCACATTATCATCCGTACATTTAAAAGTTGTCGTAATGGTATTGCTAAAAGATGGGAGCGAGGTGATTGTTGTGAATTCTGTAAGAGTTCCGGAATCCAAAACAGTACAGAGACGTTTGCCAGTGAAAGGAGCATCACGCCAAATACTGAATTGCATTCTTTGTGTCGCTACCACGATTTGCAAACCTAATGTCGGTGATTGAAGCCCATAATTCCAAACGATTGTCGCGTTAAGCTCTTCACGATCATCTTGATTGATTTTATTTAATTTTATAGATTTTCCTACTTGGACTTCCGTACCAACTGAATTAGGCGGAACCGGGAGAACAAGAGTAGCAATAACTGAACCAACGGGAACCATCGGGTTAGACGATTGATGAAAATCATACCACTTGAGTAATCGTTCTTTGCCCATGCTCATTCTCCTTTTGAATATTATTGGAAATGCACAAAGACGAATTAAGTCTCGTTCTCGTCAATAACGGAGCCGCTAAAATGAACCTCGGTAATGGTTGGAGCATTGAAAGAGTTAATCGGTACTGGTGCGCCACCTCCATCTCCAATAAATACTTGAAAACCAGAAGCGCCCCCTGATACAGCAGTCAAATAATACTTATGAGTTTCTCCTTTTACATGTATATCTGCGCATGCAAATGATGTTGTAATTGTATTGCTAAAGAAGGTGGGGAGACTCACAGTTGAGATTATTTCAGTAAGGCTTCCAGAATCCAATACAGTACAAAGACGTTTGCCCGTAAAAGGTGCATCGCGCCAGATGCTAAATTGCATTTTTTGAGATGCTACTATTACTAGTGGACCTGCTAGGGAGGTAAGGGAAAAATTCCAAACGATTGTCGCTTTGAGTTCGATGCGATCATTAGAATTAATATGTTTTAAAGTTATAGATCCAGGAATACGGACTTCCTGACCAAAAAGACTGGGAGTTGCTATAGCTATACCGCTTGGGACCATTGGGCTAGGTGATTCATGAAAATCGTACCATTTGAGTAATCGTTCTTTGCTCACAGATATCATCCTTCTCTCAGATTTAGTTAAGAATCTATTCATATATGATTCAACCGAAAGTTTCTATGATACGGACAAAGGTGAGTGTGAATGTGCACATTTTACAATAAAATATACATTAATGTAATCCTTTGTCTGACAGTCCGAGGACAAAAGGCGATTAAGATGATTATTACTTGCAGCCTACAAAAAGGCCGCGAATTACGCGACCTTCAATGAAATTTTTGAAACGGAAAAAAGGGTGATAAAAGAATGATACTACTGTGAAACCTTTATTCTTCTTTCAAAACACGAACATTAAATCGCTATTTTAAATTAAAATTCGCTTTTTTGTTGAATAAATATTATAAATTTGCTATATTATCAACATATTAATCTTAAATATCATCACTCGTATATGCTCGGTAATAGGGTCTGAGCGTCTCTACCTGGTTCCCAATGAAAGAACTGGACTTCGAGTTAAAGTATTCGGCTGTTCGGCTTTTTTAGCCGCTGCCATTTTATGATTTAGCATTAGCTTCATTTTTTGCTTAATTATCTATACTTTGACTTTCGTAGGTCTAGAAGGTAGAACTCATTCTACCCTTTTCTAGACCTTTTTCTTTGGACCATATCTTCGAGTATATCAAACAACAAGGAGGAAATAGCAGCCAGAGATATGAATCCAAAAGGGCAATGATTCAGTTTATTAGCAAGAAGCGTCGTAACACACTTGAGAGGTAGACGGATACATTCAAGCTCTATTCCCGTCACCGCACCTTCAGAAAAATATTTTATATAGGAGAGATTATTTATGAAAAACAAAATGTTAAAAAAATATGCTTTATTAGGAATTATTACTGTACTGTTATTATCGGTATTAGTAGGTTGTAATTCTACTTCAAAAAATGCAACTGTACAAAAAAATGCTCAAAAACCTATTATAATTCAAGGTCCAATGCCAATAGAAGCTGAAAAATTTGCACAAAAGTTAAAAGATGTTAAAGAAGAAAAATCAGGAAATTTTACATTTTACAAAGGAACTTTAGACAATTATCCTGTAATCGTTGAAAAAACAGGTAAGGGAATGGAAAATACAGCAGCCGCTACAGCAGTGGTTATTGAAAGATATAACCCTATAGCAATAATCAATCAAGGAACATCAGGGGGACATGATCCAAATTTAAACGTTTTTGATATTGTGTTAGGACAAAGAACAACAAACTTAGGTTCATTAAAAACAGTAAATAAGGATGAAAACCAAGGAATTGATCCAACTATATGGAAACCTATGGACTTAATGGCTTCTGAAGGAAGTGCAGGAGAAGATCCTAATGCTGAAAAACCGCGTTACTTCGAGGGAAATAAGGATTTACTCGCAGCTGCTAATGCAGTTAAAGATAAATACACTAAGGGTAAGATTGTAGAGGGTACTATAGGTTCTGCAGACGTTTGGAATAATGAAGTTGATCGGATTAAATGGTTCCATACTAAGTATGGTACATCTGTAGAAGAAATGGAAGGTGCCTCAGCAGCACAAATTGCCAAAGCTTATGATGTAGCATTTTTGGGTATTAGAGTATTATCTAATAATAAAGTGAATGGTGGAAAATACAACCCAGATACAGCAACAGCATGTCAGGAATATGTTTATGAAGTAGTTAAAAAATATATATCAATGATGCCGAGCAAATAATACAGTAAAGGCCGATGCAAAAGACCGTTTATTGCCTGTGAAATGGCTTTAAACGGTCCTTTGTTTGTTTTCTTTCTTATTCAAAACAAATAATCAGCGATACTCCAAAAAATCAAGCCTTTTTCCTTATGCCGTCACCAAAGTAATATTCGGATACCGCTTGCAGCAGCCGGCGATGCGCATCTTCAAAATGTACTGGGTTCTCATCACACTCATGAAAAGAAGTCATGCAGGAAGCCACAATATCGTCTGCCAAAGACTTTTCTTGTTCAGCTAAAAGCATCAGTAGTTCATAATCTTCTATTCCTGCCCTCATGGCTTCCAAGCGTACGCTTCCCCATGGTCCATCCTCTCCCGGGTATGCGATATGAGTATCCCCTGGTGGAAGCCTCGAAGCGCTTAGATCGGTCAATACGGGGGAGGATTGTTCAAAGGGATCTTGATCTCGCAAATAGTAATTGAATCCCCAGTGCAGATAACCTTCCAGATTGTACTTATAGTTTCCCCAGTGCAAGTACCGTGTCCTGAGTAAAGGCATATCTAATAACCGGTTCATGTAATAGCCTCCCGGGAAACAGCACGTATAAAACCATAGTTTGTCACCTAGAGCCCTTACTTTTTCAAATTCGTGCCGATGCTTCTCATAATAATGGCTTTTCGGTATCCAAATATCAACGGAACCTTCCAAATCAAAAATTTCCACAGCCTCAATCAGTGGCACGCCAGGCATAAACTTTCTGACGATTCCCGATAAGATCCGATACTCCTGTGCACATTTTTCAGTAGGTTCGTCGGCAACATGCTGGACGGTAATAGTCAGCCACCCATTTTCCACCAGAAATTTTCTCCAGGCTGTTAGATACTGCGAAATGTATGCAAATCCTTCCGAAGAAATCGCCTTTATAGTTCGCCCGTGATTCCGAATGATAAATTCCGAATCGTTAAATTGCTTCCTTACAGCAACCATACCGCCTTCAATATGGGTAAAGCCAAGTTCCAAAAACAGACGAATCAGACGCTCGGCTTTATCAAAACAAAAATGGTATTTCCCATCATCCGTTTGCTCGAAATCTATCGTTTCCATTGTCACCCAGAAGTGGGTTTGACGCGATCTTCTCATGAGTTCGCCATAACGGCGTATCATGGCCCAGTGCGATTCAGACCACAGTTCCAAATTGTGCCTGCCCGCCATATGAGATAGAATAAACCAGTTTATGACCGAGAGTGTCTCCTTCTCAGGAACGGTTGCTGCAAAAACTTCAATACTTACGGGAATGAATATCTTCTCTTCATTTATGCTAATGGTCAATTCACCGGTATACATTCCGGGGACGGAATCCGCCGGGATTTTCCAACAGCAATATAATGCTTCCGTACCTGACCGGGTCAGGGAATTCTCCGTTAATGGCTTCATGGCGTCATATACCCGAAATGGCGCCAGTCGTGAAGTATACCCAGCTGCTGATTCTCCGTCTTTTACGACAAAGCCGACGGGTCCCGTGTTTTCCTCGACAAACACATCGATTAACTGATACATCTCGGGTATCTGCCAACCGGCATCCCGTCCATTGTAAGCAACTGTACATTCCCTTGACATGGTCACCTGTGTGGGGACGGAATTGATCAAAATCTGACAAGAAGCATAACTGCCTCTGGCAGCCGACAAATCGATACGTTGTTGGCCGTTCCCCTTCACAAGGCAGTCGGGGTACATCCATTCGTTGGTGCTTATGATTTCATATTTCATTTGGAAAGCTCTTTAATCTTTTGGTTTATCTGCTCCCTTTTTTCAAGAAGCCATGCTTGCTCTTTCGGATACGTATCGAACGAAATTGGATCTTTAAGTCCTTCCTCAAGCATCTCCATAACCTTTGCTTTGCCGATGAAGCTTTCGAGTAGTTGGAAAGCCCGCATATCCTGTAGGGCATCATGAAGCACCTCAAATCGGATCGAGCTAATTGGACGGCCGTCTTCACCCGGGTAAACAAGAAAGGCGTCGCCGGAAGGAAAACCACAGTCGGCATCTGTTACCTGATAGGGGTTAAGCTGTTTTAGGGATCGACGGGAATACCAGTGGTTGTAACCCCAGTGCAGAAATCCGGCGATATCGAATTTATAGAGCTGAATGCCGGTAATTCGATTGCGGCTGGACGGCATATTGAAAAACCTATTGGAGACCCGTTTGTATTGTCCACAGCAGTAATAGGTCCATAAATCCGGTACCCCGTTTTCCAAAAAAGGAGCGATGTGATCGTTCGAAGGGACTGGATTCGTTATGACACCCTGCCGGTAAAAATCATAATCAGACAGCGCATCAATGATTGGGAACTCTTGCAAATAGGTAATGACGATCTCCTTAGCCTGCCGGTAATCCTCTAATTGTTTCGAATTCGGTTCATCTGAAATATGAAAGTAGCTCTTGGATTCGAGTCCATGCTCCTTGATGAAAGTGACTAATTCAGGTAAAAACTGCGATAAAAAATTCTTATATTCCTCACCTACGGCGTCCGTTTCCCATCCGAATATAGGTTTCGTTTCCTCGTTTTCCGTCGCAATGATTTTCGGAGCGTGCTTAGCCCCCCATTGGGTGAAAAGGTGGCTAAACTCAAAATAGCGGACACCTTTTCCTTGGCAAAGCTCCACCCATTTCTTCAGCTTATCAAATCCAAACCGGTATTGATCCCCTGATTTGTCCACGTCTACGAGTTGATTGGTAGGGCGCTCCTTGCCAACAGAAGTTTCCAGCGGCGGCGTAAATAGGGGGGTCAGAATCATATTGATGCCACGGCGAACCGCGAGTTCCACATAATTTTCGATGATTCGCCAGTGCTCCTCACCGAACATTTCAACCCGATATTGCGTAGCCAAACAGTCTACATAAAACCATTCCGTGTGAATCAGGCGCTGCTCCGGCAACATACCCTCAATAATCTCCAGTTCGAAACGCGCTTCCCCCAACCGATGTCCATCCGTTGTTTCAAATGCCACTTCGACGGGATATAAACCCGGCACAGCTTGACCGTTTGTCTCTATCATTACCCATAACGATCTCCATTGACGCGGAAGTGTTCTGATCCCTTCCTCTTCGTTGATGGGGTATAGCGGGTCGGGGTAAAGACCCGGCGTCGACCGCAAAATGTCTTCATCATGATCAGCATAAGCTGGAAGCTCTGACGGCGCCAACCCCACAGTCGAGATTGTAATCCATTCGCGCAGAGGAGAATGGACGTGAAGGCGGATATTATGCATCAGATGATCGGACCGATAGGCCACCTGAAAGGAATAAACTTCATTTCTTAATGATGATCCTCGGATAAATGCTGAATCTGTGAACTCTCCATCAGCGAACACTTTCGCTAATGAGCTTAAACATCTGGTTTCAAATGAAATGGTTGTCATTTTATATCCATCTCCTTTAGCTTTTCTCTAATCAATCGTTTCGTGGATTCTCATTGGACCGATACAAACCGTATTCGGCCAGATCATCCTCACCTAGCGTTTCTGGAAGTTCAATAGAACTGTTTCCCAGCGCAGATTCGATCATGCCCCATAACTTCGAGCGGTCATATCTTTGATGCACCCGCTCAAATGAGGTGGAAAGCAGTAATTGACGCGCTGCCGAAGGTTGACCCGAATCTAACAAAAGGCAAGCCTTTCGTTCAAGTAAATAGTCATCATCCAAAGAATCAACCCGTCCAAGCCACATAGCTCGTTCAACTAACGTTTCCTTTCCAAGCGCGGATAACGCAAGATCACGCTCAACGACGATTTGCGGATGAAGGCTCCACGCATGCGTCTTTATATCACGAAATGCTTCACAAGCTCCCTGGACATCGCCGACACATGCTCTTAACAATCGACCACGCAGCGCATGTGCAAAGTCTGCATCCATCCCAGTAAGGGCTTCGATTGCCTCAACGATTTGCCCTTTAGCTGCCTGCCACATGGCCAAGTAATATTGCCAAACTTCCCTAGTCGCCCCGTTGGAATTCGATATGACCCAATTCAACGTTTCGTCAAGGTTTTCCATACCTGAAGGAGGCCAAACATGGCCGATCGGGTCTGGAGGAGCTCCGATTTCATCGATGTCAAGTTTACGATAAATGTCCATCAAACGTATCCAAGGCTCGGTTTCCGGTCTCTCCACCCACTCGAATAGAGGAATGTCTTTCTGCAGCAACAACCGCGGCTTCGGCAAATTCAATTCGCGGATCTTCATAGGCACCTTCGTTGGAAACCAGAATTCTGTATGCATCCGCGTTTCACCAGGGGCCAAAATATACTTGATTGCCTGCTCTTTGATCGGCCCAGCCTGAATTTCCAAATAGGATTGCTTGCGAAGACCTGATACATGCGACCATGGCTCATGCCGTCCGATCCCGTATACCCATAATTTGATTCCCGGAACCTCCACTTCGTTTGCGATGTGGTATAAGCCACAACCCAGACTAGGCGTATAGGCGCCGAATGCATTGCAATCTGTAGTCATCCAGAAGAAACCGAGCATACGATTGAAATCGCTTATTGTGTGGTATTCCTGTGTTTCCCAGTCGATTTCACGGAGTCCGTCCCCATGCTGCAGCACCCTTCCGTTAGGAAAATGTATTTCCGTATCGGGCAGCGCCGCAACAGCCGCATTTGACCACGACATCCATGGATGCTCTAATTGCGTTGGATTGTGAAACAACGTACGCTGGGTCAGGAAGCAGTCATCTATCCCTAATGAAAATTCAACCGTCCACTGCATGCCGCAACGCACTTCCCGCTCCCCGCACCATAGGTAGGCACGATCATCAATTTGCTCGGCAAAGTACCGTACGGTTTCTATCTGCACCGGCGTATGGGAGATAGGGAAACTAACTTCGATTCCCCCGCTAATGAAAGCCATTCGCGGCAATATTCGGGCCGGCCTAACGGTTTCTGCCTGAAACAAGATCTCTTTGCCGCTTGCTTTCTCAACGATCGAATGGACCCTGCCCCCCAAATCGGGACATACCGTCACTTTCAAATGACGATTCTCCATCGAAACCATCTTAAAGCGACGCAGCGAAGGCCGTTTGGCAGTCTCGCAATAACTGACATAAGGATAAACGCCTTCCGGATCCCCGATTGTCGGTATGGGACCGCACGGCTGAAGTGAATGTTCGAGAAAGGTTTCCTCAAATTCGGTTATTTGGAGCAGGTCAACCACCTCACAGAATACTCATACTAGCAGCGTTCATCACTGCTAGTATGGTTGAATTCATTTACTTGAGCCCCATTTGTGCTGCCTTCTGGTTAACTTCCTCGATCGCTTTATCGACTCCTTTCTTTTTGCTATCGTCAATAAACTTGTCAAAAGATGCTTCAACATCCTCTTTGCTTGTGATGATCTGGGCGAATGAATCCTGCCAGTTGATGGCAAGTTTCAATTTCGCAGGTGTAGGCAGGATCGTAATCGCTACGTTCTCCTTCAGTACTGCCGCATTATATTTGTCTTTGTCGGCCATGTTTTGTTCTTTATATTTCGCAGGAATCTCCTGATGCAAGTTGACATCCGCATAGGAATCGAAGTCCCAATCCGCTAACCAAACCAATCCGATGTATGATTTGTATTTTTTGGTGAGATCCGTTGTAATCGGAACGAATTTATCGCCTTCTTTTTTGTAGTCTTTACCTTCAATGCCATAATGTCTAAAGTCTAGACCTTCCGGAGTCATCATCCAATTCATCATTTCTAGAACACGGTCTAACTCCTGATCGCTCGTCTGTGCACTGATCATCGTTCCACCGTCTGACATGGTCATCTGAGCGGAAGGTTTGCTGCTGCTATCCTTTTTTAGCGGTGGCAGAATCGCGATTGAGTTCAACGGATCCTTACCCGGATTCGCATCACCGAACGCTTTAAGCGTAGTGTGGTACCACATTGTATCCGCATTTCGGACCAAAGATCCTGCTTTATTTTGGGCAAGCTTGCCGATCGCTTCATTATGGCTGAGCTTCAAATATTCAGGGTCCAGGATCCCTTCTTTATATAGCTTTTGATAAAACTTCAAGGCTTCAATATTTTTGGGGGATAAGTAAGCAGGAATCCACTTTCCTTCTTCTTGTACCCATTTGGATGGATCGATTCCAAACATCGGGAACAAATTGTAATTTTTCCCGTTGAGCACCAAACCGATGGTATCATTTGCCCCATTCTTATCCGGATCTTTTTCTTTGAACGCCTTCAACATTTGGTAATATTCATCCATGGTTTCCGGGGGTTTGGTAATGCCGACATTTTGCATCCAGTCACTCCGGTAATAAATGTAATTTTGTTGAGCCTTATATAAATTCTTAAGGCTTTCCGGTCTCGGAATGAAGTAATTTTTTCCAGTCATTTGTTTGACCGCTTGGGCAAAAGGCGAATTATCGATTACGCCTTTGATTTTGGGATATTTATTCAAGATACTGTCCGGAATATCTCTTAGCAATCCTTGCTCTTGCCACTCAAATCCAAAGCCGTAGTTCGCAAAAAAGTGCGGCAAATCACCGGCGGCGGCGAACGTGTTCAACTGATTTTTCCAATTATCCCAGCTAAGCGTCACCGGCTTTACCTTCAACTTGAACTTATCCTGTATGAACTTGCCATACTCGTCTCCGTTTAGGTCCGCGAGATCCCAAAAGGCAATAGACGTTTCAACTGCTTTTTTCTCATCCTTTAATGCGCCGGTCGAGTCTGTGGTTGATTGGGCAGACTTACTTGAACACCCTGCTAATGAGGCAGAGAGGATTAATACGGCAGCCGGTAATACGATGGATAGCTTTAGTTTCATAACAATCATCCTCCAATAATGAGGTTCATTCTTTAATAGCTCCAAGAATGACGCCTTTGGTGAAATACTTTTGCAGAAACGGATAGACGCAGATGATCGGTACAGTGGCCACGATGACGGTTGCCATTTTGACCCCCTCTTCAAACAAGTTCCTTCCCATCATGATGGTCGTGCTTTGCACGCTGGAATTAGAAATCACCATCTCCCTCAATACGTACTGCAGCGGGTGCAAGCTGTTATCGCTGATGAACAGAAGGGCAAACCACCATGAATTCCAGTATTCAATTCCGTAAAACAGGGAGAACGTAGCAAGGACTGGCGCAGACAGCGGCAGGATAATCCGGAACAAGATATGCAAATCGTTGGCCCCGTCTATTTTCGCCGCTTCATCCAGGCTTTCGGGAAGCTGCCGGAAGAAAGTACGGACCACGAGATAATTCCAAGCATTAATCGCCATTGGAAGAATCATCACCCAAATCGTATCGCGTAAATGCAAATTTTTGATTAGCAGGTAGTAAGGAACGATCCCCCCATTAAAATACATAGTGACGATCACCAGCGTTCTGAAAAACTTCCCGCCCATCAGATTATCCTTGGATAAACCGTATGCCAACATAACCGTCATCAGCATGCTGTAAAGCGTCCCGACTATGGTAATTATGATAGTGACAAACAAGGAGTGTATAAGAAGTTGATCTTGAAAAATCGCTTTATATGATTCGAAGACAAAATGCCGTGGCCATAGAATGACTGGCCGGGAGAAAAATTCGGCATTGCTGACCAAAGAGGTCATGAGAACGCTCCATAACGGGTAGATCATAATGATGGACAACAAGATGAAGAACAGGATATTGCATACATCAAAGATGGACCCCGCCCTGAATTTCCAGCGCATTGCGTACCCTCCCCTCATCAAAAAATACTTTCTTGTCGAAGCAACTTGACTACCTGGTTTGCACCTACCAATAAAACCAAGTTGAGAACACCTTTGACTAAACCGATGACGACGCCATCCTCCATATGAGAGGTCCCAGAGGCAATTCCGACTCGGTAGACAAAGGTATCCAGAATATCGCCTACTTTATAGACACCCGGATCATACAAGTTGAAAATTTGATCAAAACCCGCGTTCATTACTCCCCCTATGCTGAGAACAAGTAGAATCGCGATGACGAAGGTGAGCGATGGCAGAGTAATGTGAATCACACGCTGGAACCGGTTTGCTCCGTCAATGATCGCCGCCTCATACAGATGTGGAGATATGCCCGCAATAGCGGCAAGATAGATAATCGTCTCCCACCCCATCGTCTTCCATATATGAGAAATAAAGATCAATGACTTAAAATACTCGGGACTTCCAAGTATCTTTGGCAGATGAATGCCAAACAAAGTTTCAAGAAGCTTCGGTAAAGTGCCGCTGGTCACGGAAAGCAAGTTAAAAATGATGCCTGCCATAATGACCCATGATAGAAAATACGGCAGGTACAAAAAAGTTTGCACCGTATTTTTGAAAAACTTTACTCGCAGTTCATTCAGCATCAATGCCAATATGATCGGTACTGGAAATCCGAAAATAATTTTCCCAAGGCTGATGACAATCGTATTCTTAAAAGCTACCCAGAAATCCGCATCATCGAACAACATTTGAAAGTGGTCCAATCCCGTCCAAGGACTTCCCCATATGCCAAGATTAAATTTGAAATCCTTAAAAGCCAAAATCAAACCATACAGTGGGAAGTAGGAGAAAATGAGGAAGAAAAGAATGCCGGGCGTAATCATGATATACAGATAACGATCCCGAGTCAGATTTTTGATGATTCTGTTTCTCTTGTGTTTCACCACTGTTGTTTCAATAAATACGGATGGTTGCAATTCCAACCGATTCACCCCCTCACTACTATTTTTTCGTTCCCTCTCACTTAAAGCGCTTACAAAATGATTGTAACAAAATGACCGCCTTTGCTATGGCGGGATTATGACATTTGCTTATATCGTTTTTTTGACATCTTTACAAGTAGATTTGTATTCTCCTGGAGTTTCTCCATAATGTTTCTTAAATATTTGAATAAAGTGGGATGATTGGGTATATCCAACGAGTCCCGCAATTTCTGATATACTGAACCAATTGGACTCAATCAGTTCCTTGGCTTTTTTCATTCTGCAGCTGGTTAGAAAATCCGAAAATCCTTGTCCTGTTTTGGATTTGAACAATCTGCTCAAATAGGAGGCATTGAGATAGTACCTATGCTTGGCAAGAAGATCCAATGAAATTTCGCATGCATAATTCTCTTTTACATAAGCGATAAGATCATTAATCAAATCTTGGTTTTCACCTCCCTTATGTTCCGTGGCAGGCAAACGTTCACATAACCGATCCACCAGACTTGTCAGCCCATCTACCAATTGATCCAGTGAAGCAAACTCATCGATTTCCTTTTTCGGCATATCGGAAATCATTTGAATATTTATTTCGCTCCGAAGAATAGCATCAATTCTAGAATGAAGCTGAACCAATTGCTTTACTGAGACTTGATTTTCTTCATAGAAATTAGTAAAAAGGGAATGGATAAGCCTCTTCACAACTACCGCTCTTCCTGCCTTTAGTTCCTGATGAAGTTTGTTTTCTAGTTCTTCCTTCCACTCATAGTCTTTTGACTCTTCTAGATCTTCATGCTCATATAGGCGGTTGGTCCCGTGACAAAGATGTTGTGCCAACGCATACTTCGCTTCCCTATAACCCATGGATAAGGAGGAGGCATCTGAATGTAACCGGCTAACTCCTAAAGAAAAACGTTCCGTCAGATTCGACAGTAAATCCCTTACTACATTCGCAGTATTCATCGATGGCACTTCATAACGCTCCCCGTACTTCGTGGAAAAGCAAATTCCAATCCACTCATTATGAATGACAGGATTAAGGAAACCATAACCTTCCCGATTTGACTCACTAACAAGCAGACCTTGAAGATGGAATTCCAGCGATTCAACATCCTGCTCTGACAGTGGACCGTAACTTTTGAAAACAATAACCCAGTACCCATTCGTTTTTTTGCGAATCTTCAACAATTCCGCAAGACTTTCATCCAAACGATTTAGTTCATAAATCGCGCTCGTCAGCCTGAAGGAGACCATTCTATTCAGCATTTTGGCGTACTGTTGTCTTTCCCGAATTCTTTCTTCCCATTTCTCCTTTAATTCGTTTAAACATGCATGTAGATCTTCTCTTTTTATAGGCTTCAAAATATATCGTTTGACATTAAAGCATATCGCCTTTTGCGCAAACTCAAAATCAGCATAGCCACTTAGGATAACGACAAAAACGGACGGATGGTTATCCATTACATAACGGCTCAGCTCCAAACCATCCATTTCCGGCATCCGGATATCCGTCAAGACAAGATCCGGTTCTTCCTGGGATATACTGGTAATCGCCTCATTTCCGGTTTCCACGTCTCCGGTGATAATGATGCTGCTGTCCCAGTCAAGAACCATTTTCACCAGTCTTTTTCTTGCGTAATACTCATCTTCCACAATCAACACTTTCATACTGTTCTCTCCTCATCCATGATTCTTGGCAGCACCAGGTGGACAGTCGTTCCTTTCTGATCTTCGCTTTCTATAGATAACCCGAAATCTTGTCCGTAACAGGCTTGAATTCTCCAATGGACGTTCAAGATTCCCACACTTCCTTCATGATCAACCGGTTTAGAGTCTTCCCGTTTTTCTTTGATTTTATCTTTGATCTTCGTCAACTGCACAGGGGTAATACCCTTACCATTATCTTGAATTGTGATAAGAAGATCATTACCTTCCTGTTTCACTGAAATACGAATCCAACCCTCGCCCTTCAATTGTTCGATGCCGTGATAGACGGCGTTCTCAACAATTGGCTGCATCAAAAATTTTAGGATACAGCATTTGTAAAGGGTTGGATCCATGTCGTAGTCTACGGAAAATTTATTAGGGAATCGCAGCTCCTGTATGGCGAGGTAATTTTTAATTTGTTCGATTTCATCTTTGATTGGCACGATTTCCTTGCCCTTAATATTGTAGCGGAACATATCAGATAGAGAGTTTGAGATCGTACTGATTTTCTCCACTCCCTCCAGGTCGGCGATCGAACTAATCAGATTCAAAGTATTATAAAGAAAATGAGGGTTAATTTGGGCCTGCAGCATCTTAAGCTCGACCTTACGTGCGTTCATTTGGGAAACGTATTCCCTTTCGATGCTCTCTTTTAAACGAATGGTCATACGGTTAAAGGTTTTGATCAGCAACCCCATCTCATCTCTTCTATCATCCTCGAATTTGATGACATTCAGGTGTCCATTGGCAACTTGCTTCATCCCCTCAATCAACCGGTTAATCGGCTTCAACATTCGTAAGGACATAATCCCTCCCGACAAAAGTGCGGCCAATAGTAAAAAGACAGTAGAAACAGTATAAAAATTGATATATTGATTAAAGGAACTTTGAATTTCGGAAACAGGTAAAAACTGCACCATATCCCAATTCATCGTGTCATTACGGCTTGCGACAAAAAGCAGTTCCTTCCCTCCTGTCTTCACCTTGAAGATATTTTCATTCGTCCCTGTCCTTTTTTCTTCAAGATTTTGGAGAATCTTACCCATGGCTTTATCAAACCAGATGTCTTCATAATTCGTGTTATATAAAACGGTTCCTTCCTGAACGATTAAAAAACCGTTTGGTTTATTAGCTTTTAATTTTTCGTGCAAGGCATCTTTAATCGAATAAAAATCGAGATTGATCCACACATATCCTATTGGTTCCATGGAAGGCATCGAGAGAAGCATTTTTGCTTCCGAAATCAAGGGCTTATAGCTGCCTTGGTAAACATTCGTAACAAACCTGCCGTTCTTAACCTTTTTCAAACGTTCCATCCAATCAATAGTCTGATGCTGGTTATAGATGTTGTAATCCTCCGTGCTTCCCGCACTGCTGTATATATTCCCGTTTTTACCATGAAAAGAAACACTTAAAATATACGGATTTAATTGAGATGCATGGATGATAGCTTGCGTTATCGTTCTTGCATCTTCCGCGTATTCCAATGGAGGCTGCTTATATTCTTTCATTAGAACTTCTGCCAATTTCACATCACTTATATGGAGTAAAGAGGCCCGCTCGGCATCCTTGATAATAATATCCATAGAGCGGTTGATTTGCTCATTCAGTTGTCTCATATAACTGATGTGGCTGTCTTGAATTTCATTTACTGCTTTGAAGCCAATTGTGACCAAGATCGCGGTAAGTGGGACGAATACAATAACGACAAAGACGAGCATTATTTTAGTTTGAAACCTCAACCCCAGTACACTATTTTCCCTCATAGCATCACCTTCACGTTTTTGATACGATCTGTCTCAAGAGAAAAGACAAACTGACAGGAACACGAATCCTCTGCGACACGATTATTTTACCATTAAATAGCCTTGAACAGGGGTACCTTTCCAATTTGTCATAACCAATCATAGATATTGAGCCATTCTATCGGCAGCCTTGTTTCTTACTGAACTATAGTACCTGTTAGTACAACTTGATGGCTCCTCGGAACCTTTCGTTTTTCGCTTATATAGGGGTAATAAGGGGGTTGCAGACAAGGAGATTGACATCGCACGTTTAGTAGGCGGCCGTGTACCGATCGCCAACTGGAACCTTCAGGATATCGCTTCAGCAGCCATATCAGCTGGCGAAGTACTTGCGAACATACATGCGTTTACATTTACAGATTCGGGATTTTTCGGGGAAAACCTTAGAGTCAGAGACCATCTCAACCTAAACATATTGGTTCAGCAAAAAGCAAAGGGTTTCACAAGTCTCAGCTGTTCTCGACTGGGAAGATGCATTTTCTTGGAAGTTCCTATCCAAACTAGAAGACTTAGTGGCCCTATGTGATATGCTGAATAATTCCACGCTCAATACTGCTAAACGTGCGAACGACCTAAAGAGCTTGATTGCACGCACAGTCCTAGCCTCTAGTTGAGCAATTCTCCCCGTTAAGTAGTAAGGCTGCCGTTCTGAACTGCGGCAGCCTTTTGGTTATTGAACTCTCGTTTCCCTTCAACAAAAATTATTTTCGTCCCAATCGAATTGAGTACCAAATATTTGGGTCTTTCTCTGGAGCACACGTACCCTTTACAACTTGGAACATTATTTCTCCAATCAGGAAGAGATCTTCTCCTCCTTAGAGGGCTTTGCAAAAAAATGCGCACCCCGCCTCGGCAGCAATTCTGTTGCTACCATAACCCCAAAAATAATAAGCACCGAGCCCCCAATCTG
Source organism: Paenibacillus sp. yr247 (assembly GCF_900103825.1). Classification (GTDB taxonomy): domain Bacteria; phylum Bacillota; class Bacilli; order Paenibacillales; family NBRC-103111; genus Paenibacillus_E. The sequence continues at coordinate 196,162 of NZ_FNIF01000006.1, read as the reverse complement.
TGACCAAGTCACAGGTGTCCCGAGCAAAGCAAACCCGACAAGCATCGCAACGAAGGGCTGCAAATTCAAAAAGATAGCCGCTTTGGCTGCACCGACCTCTTTGATTTGCCGATTCCAAAGAAGTCCGCACAACCCTTGCATCAGCAGTGCGGTCGCAATGGCAAGAAACCACGCCCATAGCGGTGCCTGCCATATGGCATTTACCGGCTCCACCAACGTAGCAGCTATGATTTGCATAGCACAACCGATGAGAGTCGAGTACATGGTTGCGCTAAACGGATCGATACGCTCAATCAGCTTGCGCATCATAATAATTGAAGCGGAAAAGGTCAACATAGCGATAAAGATCAGCCACATCCCAGGTGTAATCTGGAACGGCTTACCAACTCCCACCACGCAATAAACCCCTAGCACCGCAATGACGGCACCCCCGGCTACCCGCTTGGTCAGCGGCTCCCTAAGAAATAACCAAGCTAGAATGGCGGTTGTAATAGGTGCAAGTGATAAGATTAGGGAGGCCGTCGTTCCATCCACAGATTTTATTCCGGTAAAAAAAGCGGTTTGATTTGCAAGCGTTCCTATCAGGCCTAGCGGAATTAAGAGCTTCCAATCCGACAGCTGCAGGCGAACGGAATTTCTCGTAAGCAGTGCGTATCCTATAAAAAATAAGGATGTAAAGGAAAGCCGGATAGCCGAAAGGAGCATGGGCGAAAACTGCTTCACTAAAATAGCCCCGAATACAAAGTTGCTGCCCCAGAACAAAATACACACAGAGAGCAACAAATACGATTTCATTTTCATCTGGAGGTTCCTTTCCTTCCCGTTCAAGACACACTATCCTTCAGTTTACGACGATTGGGCCAGATGTTCAATATACAATTCAAGGGTTTGTCACAGCCAACCCCTTTTTTCATGTAAACGCATCATAAGACATCTCGTGAAATGCCTGATTAACAAGTTTGATGAATTAAATAAAAAAAAGAGCTGCCGATGCAGCTCCATCCTCTACAGAATCAACTTAAAAATCTTCGACTCTGCCGGTTCCAAGCGAACGCTTATGTCTCCTGTTGACTGAAGGGCGGTTTCCTCCCAAAGATCATGCAGCCAATACGTCGTATTTTTGGGCAGACCCAAACGCTCAAAGGATATACGTTTCTCAACCGTTTCATCTTTATTAAAGTTAAACACGGCTATAAAACAGTCGTCATCTGCCATTTTGAAAAAAACATGATCAGAAGCAGCATCGGTATTTCCCTCAAGCGGAATGAAACTTTTTCCTGCCCTTGCAATTTTTAGCAGCTCAGGCCGGGTCAACCAGTCCTCTGCCCTGGTTCTTGCTTCCTCATTACGGAAATCGTCCCCCATGAGAAGAACCGTTCCGGCAATAAGGGAAGCGTTTAGACGACTCCTGCCTTCCTGTACCATCGTAGATTCTTGGTTGAAGCTCTTATATAGTACGGTATGGTCAGGATCATTGAAAGGAAATATGGTCCCATTCATCCACCAACCATATGTCAGTGAATTCAACATATACTCCGTATCTTTCAGAGTACCGAAAGCATCACATGAAATGCGCCTGCTATGAGCGTATTGATGTGGAAACATCGGCGCGATGGACAAGTTGATGAAGAATGGACGTCCGACAACCCTGGGATCAAGCCTAGTCTTGATCAACGCCATGCCAAGATTGTACGCTTGAAGCCCTGTACGCACTTCCTTATCGAAGTGCATCCCTTCCAAAGCGCCATGTCCAAGGAAGTCGAGCTTGATGTACTCGAAACCCCATCTGACAAAACGTTCAAGATGCCACTCCGTCCGCATCAGATTGCCAGGGTGCGTAGGATCAATCGCATGTCCGCCGTCTAAATCGGGTAAAATATGTCCCTGTTCATCACACAGCAGGAGATCTCGGTACGTAAACTTGCCGTCCGTACCTTCCACAACCCGATCGAAATCGTTCCCCCAGAAGGCAAAAGGTGTCCAATAAATGCCGGGCTTTTGTCCATTGTCACAAACGTGGCGCACTGCGTCTTCGAGCTGCTGCTGTGTTAAGTTCGTCCAGAAGGAATCAAAGTTTATATAAACCGTCCCCTGATGATGAAACCCGCCATCGTGCAAGCTCTTTAAGAAGTCCGACGTATGGATGTAAAGCTCGTAGTCGAGTTCCCCTCCTGCGGCCGACCAGCTATTCCATCCGAACGGAACTCCGTGTTCCCATTGAAGAGGAGGGATTACCACAGCGTTCGCTTTTCCGTATTCCTCCAGTCCGGTTCTGTAATCCGGATACATGCCCACAAAGATACGCGGCGAAGCAATCGTTTTGCCGATCAACGTACCATGAGGAATCGTATCGCGCGTATACTCTCCTGCTGCTCCACCGTATACCTCCAGATGGTGTATAGCCGCTCCTTCATGTCCGACTACTTTCAGACCCGTTTTCCATGTATCATGTGTAACAGAACCAAGAACTAGCCCTTTTCTCGATGCAGGTTCGAAAATAGCCGTAACCTCGTAGCTTTCCAGTTGGTTGGGCATGGCGATAGATTCGTAACGTACCCACTTGTCGTTATCGAAAGGCACCAACAGAGCGCGCAGCTCCTCTGCCGCCATTTCCAAAGAAATCGCTGAGGATCCCTTAGCTGCATCCACTGTCAATGGAGAAATATAGTTTGTTTCCCATGCTTCCGTTTCACCCTCCAGCTCGACCTGCACGAAAAAGCAGGGTACTTTTTCATATATCCAAAACGTCTGCGTCATGGCCGGAAGAGACTCAGCTGTATGAATCACAGAAAGCTTACAGCCAGTGCCGAAATCATCACGGATCATTTGAGTGCCGCTAGCTGCCAGTTTGTGCTCCGAATATTCGGTCGAAGCAACGTATTTGCCACCGATCCGCGCTGCGCTGTAAGCGCCGCCCAGTCGGTTTACGGAACCCCATTCATAATCGGTTAATCCGCTTGCCAGATCAATGATAATTCGGCATAACCCATTCTCTCCAACCACTTGCCCGTTCAACTCTTGAAAAATCACTGTACTGGATATCATGATTACCCGCTCCTTCATGCTTATAGACATTTAAATGAAGAAGGAAGCCGGAACAGTGCCTCGGCTTCCTGATCTGCATCCACTCTTATTTCCAAAGATCCAAGCGTTTCTTGTAGTTGTCGTTTATGATTTTCTCCACTTTCTCATCGCCTGCTGCCTTCATATCGGCAAGCATTTTATCGAACAGAGCGGCTGCATCCGTATCTGTTTTGGAAATGATGACTTTCGTAATCGTTTGGCTCATAATATCTGAAATCTTCTGGCTGACAAGCGCATCCGGGGTGCCGCCGGCAGGGCCGAGATTATCATAAGCCGACGTTTCCCAAGCCGTATCGGACAAGTTCTTCAATGCCATCTGGTCGATCTCGCCACGCTGGTAACGGCCCGGCAAATCAAACGGTGTACCGTCGGAGCCTTTACCGTTCTTCACGAACCAAGTCCATTTGCGAATACCTGTTTTCTTTGCGAAGTTATCCCAATCGTCTTTAAAGCCTTGAAGAACTTCCGGACGCGGCGTATGCTTGCCGTCCTTCATATCCCAGTGCACACCCTCTATCCCCCACATGAGAAGATATTGGCCTTCTTCGCTAGCTAGGAAATCAATGAGTTTCATCGTTCTTTCTGGATTTTTATTCGTCTTTGTGATCGCAATCGCATCCCAACCGAGCGAGCTTTTTGGCCCTAAGGTCGTTTTTGACGGGTCAACGCCAGGTCCCACAAGCTTATACGGATAAAGCTGCTTTTCAGGTCCGCCTTCTTTCTTAAGCACACCGTTAGGCGTACCGAAATCCCAATAAGCGCCTGGCGATGCAAATACGAGTCCGTTAGAAATTTTTTGCTCCCACGTTTGCTTCTTGTTGACAGGCCATTCCGGATCAATTAAGCCCTCTCGGTACAGCTTATTCAAGTACATCAGCATATCCTTATATTTCGGATCCTTCACATCGTACTTCAGTGTTCCATTATCTTCGTAGTATGTCTTCATCCCCCACATGCCTTTAAACGTTCCAAGCACAGCGCCCATATTTTCACCATTGAAGCTCATCGGGAATACGTCTTTGCCGTCCACTTTGCCAAGCTTTGTTTTAAAATCCTTCAGCAGCGCCTCGAATTCATCTGCCGTGAACGGCTTTCCACCTTCAGCTTTGTCCGGAGCAATCTGTTTAAGCCAATCCTTGCGCATATTTATGCCGAATACAGGCTCATTCTCCGGGCCGTACCAGTTAGAAAGATAGTAGTTTTTCCCGTCGGTAAACCGTGTCTTTTTCAAAGTGTCCCCATACATTTTCTGCACGTTGGGACCATATTTCGCAATCAGATCATTCAGCGGAATAATCGCCCCTGCAGCGATGTACTTACTAACGATATCTCCTCCGCGGTCCATTAGCACAAGATCCGGCAGATCGCTGCTGGCGAGCATCAGATTCAGCTTTTCGGAAGGATTGCCCGTTGGCTGCTGAATTTCGATCGTAACGCCCGTCCGTTTCGTAACTTCTTTGGCAACCTCGTTCGTGAAGGCGTCGCCTGTATTTTTATCAAAGAAAGTCATTTTAATCGGTGTCAGATCGTTTGCTTTGTTTTCGGTTGTGGCTGCTGGCTTATCACTTGACGAAGCCGTATTTTCTTTTGTAGAGCAACCGGCGATGACGGAACCCATAAGAACCGTTGAAAGCAGCACGTTGAATGTTTTCCTGGTCTTGAACATGGAATAAATTCCCCCTTGACTAATTGTATTGGAAACAGCTGATTATATTGCTTAATGTGCTATCGTCCACTCTGGGGATTACGCTCCCAACCACCGCCTTTCAAGATGAGAAAGCTTGACTAGGCTTTAATTGCTCCAACGGTCATGCCTTTGACAAAATACTTTTGCAAGAACGGATAGACAATAACAATGGGCAGTGTTGCGACGATCGTTGCCGCCATGCGGATCGAATCTGATGATACGGCGAGGCGTTTGGCTGAATCTGCCATTTGCTGCGCATCCGACACCATGGAAGACGTCTGATACTGATTCAAAATTTTGACGAGAACCGCCTGTAATGTCTTCAGTTCAGGCTTATAGGTGAATACATAGGAATCGAACCAAGAATTCCAATGACCGATCGCCGTAAACAACCCTATCGTTGCAAGCACCGGCGTTGTTAAAGGCAATATGATCATGACGAAAATTTGCAGATCGTTCGCACCGTCCATCTTCGCTGACTCGTCTAATTCCCCAGGAAGCTGCTGAATAAATGTGCGTACCAATATCATAAAAAACACATTCATAAGACCTGGCGCAATGTACACCCAGAAGGTATCAATAAGGTGCAGGCTCTTTAAGATCATATAGTAGGGGATTAAGCCGCCGCCGAAGTACATCGTGAATATGAAGAAAAGTGTGATGAACTTCCCACCGACCAAATCACGCTTGCTTAGCGGATAAGAAAGCAGACAGATGACCAGAACAGCGAGAGGCGTGCCGATCAGTGTGCGTGCTAGAGTTACTTTGACCCCATTAATAATTTCCTGATCGCCTAAAATCTGCACATAGCTTGTTAAGGAAAACACCCTCGGCCAGAAATAAACGCCGCCCCGGATCGTATCCTCTGCACTGTTGAGCGACAGCACAAGAATGTTCCAGAAGGGGTAGAACGTTGCAATAAACACCAGAAAGAGGAACACATAAACGAACCAGGCGAAGACGATATCGCCACTAGATCTTGTTCTCATTCAGACCCACCCTTTCCTATCTTTCTTATTAGAACAAAGATTGCTGATTCATTCGCTTGGAGAGTGTATTGACGCTGACGACCAGGATGAAGGCTATGACCGATTTGAACAGCCCAACCGCAGCGCCATAAGAGAACATGCCGTTCTGAAGTCCGTATCGGTACGTATAAGTATCGATAACGTCCGAATATTTCAAGATGGTGTTGTTTTGCAACAAATACTGCTGATCGAACCCCGCGTTCAAGATACCTCCTACTGACAATATAGCCAGAATAACGATCGTTGGGCGTAAAGACGGAAGTGTGACGTGAAACATTTGACGCATGCGGCTGGCGCCGTCAACTCTTGCTGCTTCATATAGTTCGGGATTAATAGCGGAAATTGCAGCCAAATACATGATTGCGTTAAACCCCATATCTTTCCACATATTGGATACGGCTATGATCCCCCAAAAATAATGACCGTTTTGGAAAAATTGCACCGGTTGCTCCGTGAGGTGGAAGAGCATCAACAACTTGTTGATCAGCCCCTGCGAGGATAGCAGCGTTATGATGATGTTTGCCGCTATGACCCAAGATATAAAGTGCGGCAAATACGATACCGTTTGTACCACTTTTTTGAATAAGCCGGTCTTCACCTCATTGATCATTAAGGCCAGCAAAATCGGGGCCGGAAATCCAACTAACAGAGATAAGAAGCTTTGCGCAATCGTATTGCGCATGATGATATAAAAATCACCGCTTGTAAAGAAGTACCGAAACCACTCGAAGCCGACAAACTTACTTGTAAAAAACTGGTGGAAAAAGGAACCTCCGCCGGGCGAGTAGTTGATGAACGCCATGTACAAACCGAACATCGGACCATAGGAAAATAAGATGGTAGAGATGAAGGCGGGCAGGATCATTAAGTATAAATATTTTTGTCCTTTCATCCTTCTGAGTCGCGCTTCCATATGTATAACCCGCCTTTTCCAGGCTGCGGCGGCTTGTGCCGCTCAGTAACAACCATAATTATTTTGTATTATATTCTCATTATAGGAATGAGCAGAAAACAATTCCATACAAGCATCTTCAGAATCATATTCCAAATGAACGATCCTTTTGCGAGGTCATTGTTTATTTGAGTTATACGTTTTACAATAAAATAGGTAATATCAAGCGTTTAGAAAGGTGGGAGCGCTTTCAATGTACAGCATACTGCTTGTAGACGATGAAAAAATGGAGCTCGAGATGCTGGCCGATTACGTTCGTTGGGGGGACATGGGTATTCGTGTCGCTGGTACGGCGAAGAACGGCAGAGAGGCGCTTCAGCGCATGGAAGAGCTTCGTCCTGATATCATATTAACAGATGTCCGTATGCCCATTATGGACGGACTGGAATTCAGCAGACGGGCCAAACAGATCAATCGCAATGTCCAGATCGCATTTCTTAGTGGTCACGATGAGTTTCACTATATTAAAGCGGCACTGTCCGTGGAAGCGATCGGCTATTTATTAAAGCCCTTTGATATGGGAGAGCTCCAGCATTTAATGGAGAAAGTCAAACAGAAGTGCGAGGAATTTCGGATTGCCTCCCAAACCTCGGAAGTACTAAAGGAATCCTACCTAAGGGAAATAATCTTGGAAGGCAATCTAATGGCTAGATCCCAATGGATTGAGAAACTATTGCTGCTGCCATCCATGATGCCTTCTAGCGGTTTTTTTCAAATTTTATACATAACGATTGACCCTATCAGCAAGTATGGTTTGGAGGTCGTGACACTTATCCGCAATTTCGCGCAGGCTGAAATACCCCGTTCCTTTCTCTGTCAAATCAAGGAAGGAACATTCGTCCTTCTCTGTCACAAGCCTGATACTCCGTCCATAGAACTTTGCCTTGCAGCGGAGCAACTGATTCGGAATGTAAACGACAGAAACGACGCCATCCTTTCAATCGGTGTATCCGACGTTGGTATGGGCTTGGAAAGCCTATACGATTTATGTGCAGCTGCCAAACGAGCGAATGAAAGCAAATTTTATTTCGGCTTGGGATCGTGTACAAAGGCCGATGAAGCTGTTGTGCCGGTGTACAAAGACGTGAACCCTGAATCGGCAATTGCATCGCTTTGTCATGCCATTTCCCACTTGCAGGAATCTGCAGCTATCACCGTGATTCAAGACTTCTTCGACGCAATGCGCACCTCAAAGGTAGAGCGGGATCTGGTATGCTCAAGCTCATTGCGTCTTATTACGGCCATTGAGCAGCATTTTGCCAATTTACTCGGAGATGGCTCTGTCAATTCCATGTATGTCGACGATTGGAAGCGCATAACCAATTATTCAACCATAAATGAAATCGAAGATCACATCCTAGATGTAAGCCATGCAATCCTCGCTCTTTTGAAGGATAAGGATAAGGACAAAAATCTTCGTATCACTCAACAAATTGCAAGTCTCATTGACCGCAGCTTCAGCAGACAGCTAACCATCGAGGATATCGCTAAACAAGTGTATCTGTCACCCAATTACGTACGAACCTTATTTAAGGAAAAAACAGGAGAAACAATATTGGAATATTTGACACGTGTACGGATTCATCATGCCGCTGAACTGCTAAAAGACAAATCCAAAAAAATCCATGAGATTGCTGCATCCGTTGGATACGAAAACGTCTCTTATTTTTGCTCAGTGTTTCAGAAGTTCAAAGGAACGACCCCCAACGAATACCGGAAAAAACTTTTATGATACAAAGACGATTGCCAATGCCACTCCGGTTTTTAGCCAAAACGTTTCTTAATCTCAGTTTGCACCGCAAATTGTTCGCTGTCTTTTGCATCGTTTCGATTTTACCATTGTTATTTTTCGTAAAATATTCCTATGACACGACCACACGGGAGTTAACGACGCAAATCTATACCAATATGATTGCAACAACAGATCAAATTAACACAAACTTGGAAACGAAGCTAGATTCCTATTCGAGAATATCTGCATCCATTTATTTGGATAATACGCTGCGCCTGCTGCTGACCAAAGATTACACCGAAAACAGTACAGAGTACTTGGATTCGTACATTTATTTCAATAATGTGATTAATAATATACTGGCCACGAATCCCGACATTCGGGCGGTATCCATCTATACGAACAATACGACATTTCCTGCGGACAGCGTATATATTAAGCGAATTGATGATGCAGCAAAAAAAACCAATTGGTACGAGTCCATTGCCCATTCTTACGGTAATGTGACTTACAGCGTTTCCGCAAGAGCAACTGAAACTGAACCCGTATTCAAGCTGGTGCGTTTGCTCAATAACAACAGCCTTAACTTTCCTTACGGTATTCTTACATTCGACATTGCCGAAGCCGACATTTATCGGCTCATGGAAAAGGAAGATAAGCAAAAAGATATTTATATCGTTAATGAGAGCGGCAATATCTTATCTAACCGCAACAAAGCGCTTTTGAATCAAAATATCGGCACACTGATCCCCGGTACTTTCGGCGAGAACAAGTCAGGAAGCTTCGACAGCATGTACAATGGCGAGAAATCGCTCGTCGTTTACAATACGATCAAGAATGGCTGGAGGACGATTTCCGTTATTCCATATAAGAGCTTTATTACAAACGCTCAAATCGCCTCCAAGCGAATTCTATTCATTGCTTTGTGCAGCATAGCTATCTCCGTTGTTTTGATTTATATAACCGCACGGTTCTTTACCAAACGCATCGAATCCCTGCTTCAAGTCATTCGACGGGTTGAACGGGAAGATTTTAATGTCAACATGAAGTTTATGGGGCATGACGAGATTGGCCAGTTATCATTTGCATTTAAAAAAATGACAGGTCGCCTGAAAGAACTTATCAATGAGGTCTACAAGAAGGAGATTTCGAAGAAAGAAGCGGAAATGAATATGCTGCAAGCCCAAATCAATCCGCATTTTTTATACAATACGTTGGCTTCCATATCAGCATTAGCCGTTAAGCACAGTGATAACACAATTAGTGAAATGGTCTCACATCTGGCTAAGTTTTACAGGATCTCCTTAAATAAAGGAAAAATGATATTGCCCATCATTGAAGAAATCAAACTCACCAAATATTACATCGCCATCCAGCAACATAGGTTCGAGGGACTGCTTCGACTCCATTATGCGATTGACGATTCCGTACTTGTTTATCAGACGGTCAAGCTGGCGTTACAGCCATTTGTCGAAAACGCCATCAATCATGCCGTTTGGGACGATGAAGTGGGAATTAATATCATCATCAGGGTGTACAAGGATGATCGCGATATTTATCTGGAAGTGATCGACGACGGAATGGGCATGCGAGCTGAAACACTGGAACGTGCACTGAATAAAACCGACAACGTCTCGGGGTATGGGATTACCAACGTTGACCAGCGGATCAAATTAGCATTTGGTGACGAATACGGTGTTACGCTTTATAGTAAGTTCGGCATCGGGACAAAAGCGCAAATTCGTATCCCGCTGCACGGTATTAGTTCATAAGCATGATTAAAAACAAAGGGCTGTCCCCAAAGTAGATAAATCTACTTGAGGACAGTCCCTTTTTCTTACGGTTATTTACTGGCATTTTGAATGAAGTAATCGATGTCGGAGATTGGTATCGATCTGCACCTTATACGTACTGGCCGTTACATTGCCGGCCAAATCCGTCCCGGTTATTTCGATCCCATGGTTTCCAATGGCTAAAGCTGCAGGAGCGGCTTTGATTGGATTGTCCGTGATTGTCTTATCCAGTTGAACGGTGCTATTGCTTATGCCGCTTAACGCATCCGTGATCTGAACAGGCAGGCTCAACGGATCTGTTTTGCCAGATTGTAAATGGATCAGATATTCGGACAACGGGTACTGTGCGATCAATGCCTACAGTCACTTGCTTGGCTTCCTCCACACATCATCGCGGAAATGTGCGGCTATGCAGATATTTAGTAAATCTTGATAACGAATACGGGCACTCCGCAATATAATAAATCAACTTGAAAAAGGAAAAGGAGCATCCACTATGTACAAAAGAATTCTTCATGACGGGAAACTTTGTTACGGCAAGCATGCTATGTTCCACCTTGTAAACTGCAATGAACATATTTTAAGCATAGAAGCGGTTCAAACATTTATTACTGCGTTGGTGCAAGAAATCAAAATGGTAGCTTTTGGCGGATGTCAATGCTTTCGCTTCGGTGAAGGCGACGAAATTGGATTATCGGGCGTTCAGTTAATTTATACAAGCAGCATCACTATACACACTAACGATCTGCATCGGGAGGGTTATTTGGATGTATTTAGCTGCAAAGATTTTTCAGAGGATCAAGTCACTGATAGCATTAATAAATTTTTCTTACCTGAGCGCGTTGAATGCCAAACAATCTTCAGAGAATAAGGGCAGGTTTTACCCGGACCATTTCGACCAGCATCCGAACGAACCTACCAAAGATATATTTGCTATCAACTATAATCCAAAGTATGGCGAAGGCGTGATTGCAAAAACGTTTTTTCGCAAAGGAGAACTCATTTTCCGTTTTCAAGGTACCTTACTGGATTATCAAACCCTCTATACTTTACAACAAAAACAGGGAGTATATATTGAAGACCCCTACTTTATGGGTAAAATATTACATTGCTGTGACCCCAACACCTCTGTCGATATGGAAGAGCAAGTATTTTGGGCAATTAAAGATATTAAGCCCGGTGATTTTATTACGATGGATTACGAATCTACAGAAGATAAACTGTTCAGAAGTTTTCATTGCCAGTGCGGATCCCACAAATGCCGCAAGCTGATCTCGGGAAAAGGGACACATGCTTCTCCTACCGAATAAAAGGAAAAAGGAGTTCCGCCCATACAAAAAAACATAATTCATTTCAATCTGAGGATGAAATAGGCAGTTTACAAGTTCTACTCCCACGTTTGATATTATGCAAAACTAACAACCTAAATCCAGTCGAACACTTGACTCAGGCTTCTTTAATGGGTTTATTCTAATATTTTCTAATTGACTGGGGTAAGTTCAAAAAGAGGATTATCCTTATATTATTATAGATGCTAGAACCTTTATACTAAATCTATTGTCGGTAGTTCATTAAGAGCTGTTGTCGGCTGTATAGCTTGCCCATTGGCACGGACCAATGTGTAGTATTCATAGTTACCGATTACTGTGTAATCTGCGTGCATGACGCCAGGGTAAGCCCGATTTAAAGAGTACACCTGACTCTTATGTGCTCGTAAAGCCTGCCCCTTTTGGATTCGGTAGCCGCTTATATCTACTTTACCTGTGATGAGACACCTATTATTGGGCCCCGAGTCCTGGCAATGGTCGTAATATTGAGGAATGGACGTATAAAAGAACGTTGGAAGTTGAGATGAAGGATACTCATCTTCCGCGGAAATGACAGCCTTTTCTGTAGCCCGTGAAATGGCAATATGATCAGGATGCCCAGTTACCCCATCTGGAGGGAACGTCAGGATCACATCAGGCATTAGGTCTAAAATCGTCGTTTTGATTTGATTCGCTAACAAATCAATGTCCTGTTCAATTAAAGTCCCATCAGCAAAACGGTATAAAATTAAATTAGAAATTCTCAGAATTGAACTAGCTTCTCGTAATTCTTCTTCACGATGCATGATCAGTTGTTCTCGGGAGTTAAATTGAAACTCTCCAGATCTTCCCTTACATCCCGATGTAGCGCAAACCAGAGAGACCTCATGTCCAAGGTGATGAAGCTTAGCTATGGTTCCACCCGCCGCAAATGATTCATCGTCAGGATGGGCAAATACGAATAATATTTTCTTCTTCAATCACCTTCAACACCTTTCCTTCAATATCTACCGAAGGCCTAAACTGTCGATTTGAGATAGGATATTCCCATTGCCATGACACCGTAAATAGGTTCTTTCTTTGCTGTTTCCAATTGAACCAACGGGGTGAATTCGATGAGTTTTTGGACTAATGTATTACCAACAAGGTCTTCGTTTTGCAAAACACCACCCTGTAAGATCATTTTAAAAGGTTTATCTTCAAACTTCAATTGTTTTATTACTGCACGGACACAGAGAAATAATTCATTACTGGCAGCAGTAAGGATAGTTTCTGCTACGTTATCTCCCTCCAGTGCGGCCAAGCTCACTAAACGAGAGAGTTCACTTAATTTCCCCACTGAATAATCAGAACTATATATCCAATTGAATAATTCTTCCTCATTGTTGATACCCAAGTGGGGAAATATCCACTTCCCCATTCTTGTGGTTTCACTTCTCCCGTCATATGCCTTAAGAATAGCCATCACCGCTTGCTTGCCTATCCAATAGCCGCTTCCCTCATCACCGACCCGATGTCCCCATCCACCAGATCTCGCTGTTTCCCCCTGCCCATTGATGCCGAACACGATAGACCCAGTTCCGGCAATGACGAGTATACCGGGCTCTCCAGCAGTTGCCCCTAATAATGCTGCAAATCCGTCATTATCCACAACTAAATGCTGCACTTGAATATGCAAGTACTCTAGAACCTCGTTCACCAAACCCATAATAATTTGCCGATCATAAGCTGTATCCAATCCGGCAAGACCAAACACGGCGCACTCAATTTCAATGTTCGAATACTTCGTGAAATCTTCAGAACCTCGCCCTAAATCCACAATCGCCTCTTGAATTCCATGAATTAATTCCCTTACAGCTGTGTCCCTGCCGATTCCTTGATAGTTACAAGAACCACCTTTTCCTTGCCCTAGCATATTGCCCTCTAAATCTACGAATACAGCAAAGCATTTGGTGCCTCCCCCGTCAATTGCAAGTAAAGGAATTTTAAGAGTTTCCATCAGACATCGCCCCACTCAAGAATCACTTTATCTAGCTGTGCAAGAGCATGTTGATTCTTCTCACAAGCTTTTTGCAGCCATTGAAGATGAGACGCTCGCTGATTATTCCGGTCTTCAATCATTCGCTTCATTTCTTTAGAACTCGGCCCCCCTGGTAAAGAACGAATGGTAACAAAATGAACAGGATCCAGTGCCTTACGAAGCATATCCTCCTGTAAAGTTACATCCCGGTTAATAACTTGCTGAGCAATTTCATTAACTAAAGGCAAGGTAATCTCATTGGCAGCCAGTCCTTCGGATATCGCCTTTTTAACAACCCCGCTGACAATATGATGTGCCTTTCTAAAAGATAAATCATCCGTTCTTACTAATGTATCCGCAAGCTCCGTGATAGTTGCAAAGCTTTTCTTTGTGCGCTCGAGGAGAGCTTCTTTGTTTACTTCCATCGTTCCGATGACCGCAGCTAACAGACGATACATTTTATCCATAATTTCCATGCTTTTCCATGCGTATGGCTGCATATCGTCTTCGGTATCTACAATATCCCCAAATGGTGTATTATGAATCATCGTCAAAACAGTGTTAGTATTTCCTACGCAGCTAGATAATAACGCACGCATATGCTCTAATGAAACAGGGTTTCTTTTTTGAGGCATAATGGAGCTGATTTGAACGTAAGGGGCTGCTACCTTTAATACAGCAAATTCTTGCGTACACCATAATAAAAAATCCTGTACAACCCGTCCTAAATTAATGGCAGCCAGTTGAATCGTCGTAGCCACTTCACCCAGATAATCGGCTCCGCCTATCGCATCATACGAGTTCTCAATGAGCTCATCAAATGCCAACAATTCCATCATTTTTTCACGGCTAACGGCAAAACCCGATGTCGTCAGCGCCGCAGCGCCCATGCTGCTTCGATTACAATTATTGTAGGCCGCCACCATACGTCGAATATCCCTATTTAAGGAGTCTACTACTGCCATTATATAATGAGCCATTGTCGTAGGCTGTGCTTGTTGCGTATGGGTATATCCAATCATCAACGTCTCCACATGATCCTCTGCAAACAAAAGCAGGTGCTCCTTTAAATAAAGGGCAGACGAAAGAGTAGTTAAAAGCTTCTCTCTCAGTACCATCCGATAGATAGAAATCCCCATGTCATTTCGGCTTCTTGCCAGATGCAGATTGCCGGCAACATCACCTGCAAGTTCCAGCATTTGGTGCTCCACTTGAAAAAATAGGTCCTCAAATTGTCCTGTATAGCTGGAGCTGCGCAATTCCTCCAGATTTATCCCTAGGATCGCTTTAGCTATTTGCTTGGCATCCTCTTCCGTGATTAAGCCTTGTTCCACCAGCATGATTAAATGAGCCTTATTGATTGCCATCATAGGGCCTAATAAATGTTCCTTCGCTTCATTGAATGCGGGCTCCAATACAACTTCTGTATAGGTTTTGCCAGGAAAGGAGGTTCCTTCCGTATTCATCAAATTTTCACGATATCCCATGCTGACTATCATCCTCTCCGTTTTTCCCTTTTCTCATTTCAAGCCAATTTTTTATTAAAAGATTCATATTTTTCACAGCTTCTTCCACAATGAATTGACCCGCCTCCAGAGAAGTCTGCTGGATTCTCCCTGTATAGCCATCCCAGTTTTGCGGCGTCCCTTCCACCAATACATAAGGCAAGGAAGATAAAGGAGGGCATGAATCTAACTCCGAATCTGATTCCTGTACGGAAACCAATTCCGGACAAAAGACTTTTACGGCAGACATTTCGTAGGGACCACCGTGCCCTCTCCCCGTTGTTCCTTGAAAAATACCCACTTGCTCCGAAAATTGAATCGTTGCCATCTGCCACCAGTTGATTAAAAGAAAGCTTGCATCTCTATATTTGCCAGTAACCGCCTCTGCAACCGTTCGGGAGGGACCCATATTAGCATCATGGGCATTTAACAAAACGATATTCCGTATACCCAACTGACAAATCCCCTCTACGATGTCTGACAAATAGTCAATAAAGACAGATGGACGGACAGATAACGTACCTGAATAGTCTTTGGTTTTTCCGGGACAAGCCGTGTATGCAATCGTAGGATATACTAAAGGCCGGAGTACGGGATCAATCCGTTCTGCAAAACCATTTGCTAATATAATGTCCGTTCCCAATGGGGAGTGTGGGCCGTGGTATTCCACAGAACCTAAAGGAACCACCGCAAATTGAATCTCATCAACAAACCTATCGATATCTCGCCCGTGAACGTTTATTATATTCATGACCCTTGATCCCCCATCTTGGTAAAGTTAGAGGACCCTTAGAGGGTCCTCCAATGACTTGGTTACTGCTTTTGACTAATCATATTGACGAACAACCGGATGGAACCAGGCACAAGATTTGGAATTTCGCGATACCAAACCAGCGAACTGTAGGTATAAATTCCTTTGCCATAAGGTGCTGTTAAGAAGGTACCTGTAAATTCTTTTTCACCTGGATCTCCGTTAGAAATAAGCTCCGTATACTCGCTGCCCCATTGGTCTGGATTGTACGCGGAACGGTCTTGAATCCAGCCATCCCAATCTTCAGCCGTAATCTTGTTAGGGGTATTGAACATAGGACTGTCAGGCGCCAACATGGTAACTTTGGAGCTTTCATCCGTTACACGCCATTTAATCAGCGGTTCTCCAATCTTGATAGGGAATGGAGCCAGATTCGGAGTCCACTTGTCTTCCGGCTTATGATATTGAACAACAAGGTTCCCGCCATTTTCAACATAGCTGAGCAATCTTTGGTTGCTTGGGATTAACTCCGGACGGAACGCATAGGCGCGTATACCGAGAACAATAGTATTGTATTGTGATAAATCTCCAAACTGGATATCCTTCGCTTCCAGCTTAACAACATCTATGCCCAATTGACGTAAATACTGATCAATGTTGTCAAATCCACTGGATACATAACCCACTTTCAGGTTTTTAGGAACAGAAAGATTGAAAGCCTGGATTTTTAGCTCCGCAGGTTGAATCAGGTATGTTTTTCCGATGTGCGGATATTCAATAACTTGAGCTCCTTCTGTACTTACGATGTCCCCGTTCTTAGCGACCGCCGATACTGTGTATTTACCTACTGCTACTTCCGAAGAAGCTTTTACCGAGAACGACACAGACTTTGTCTCGCCCTTAGATGCGAAGCTTAGCTCTTCTACTGCTGGTTCAACCGACCATCCTTCGGGTACATTCAATGAAATCGACGCTTTAGATGCACCCGGCGTATAATTGCGAACCGTAACCTTCACCGGAACGGGTTCATCGCTTTTCAGTGTATTCAATACGGTTGCGCTCGGACTTAAAGACATCGAATACGCAGGAAGAATGGCAACCGCAGTTTGTGGGACTACTTTAAGCTTGGTTGACGTACCAAAAGCTTCGTAGGTTACATTTGCACTTAGAATCGAAGCATCATAAGGCTTAAACTCTGCAGCATTTTTAGGTATGGTCACCTCATAAGTCGTAGAAACCGTCTGATTGTACTTCAATTGATCAAAGCTTGCTGAACCTGTCGGTTTCGCTGTCCAGCCCTCAGGAACATTCAGATTCATGTTTATTTTGTTTAATTCAACTGAACCGCCGCTATAGGCAGTAACAACCACCTTCGTAGTCTGACCCGCTACTAATTCGCCAGTAGCAGGCTTAACTTTAGCAACTACAGAGGCAGCTTCCATACTGGCTTTATTCAACTGCTCCTCTTTGACATGAAGTCGATATAAGAGGTCCTCTTTTGTTACTTCTTGCAAATCAGATGCAGTTACATCCGTCAAAGCTGCTTGCAGATCTGCTTTCATTTCATGCACTTCACGTGTCACTTTAGCAAAATTAGGATAGGCTGCAATCACTTCATCCGCATCTTTTTGAAGGGATCTTAAATCTTTGGTAACTTTGTTATCCTTGCCCTTCGTTTCGACCTCTTTGGCCAAATCTTCGAAAGAATAAGCTATGCCATCAAAGAAATCCTTTTCTTTATCCGCTGATTTTGCAGTAGTCGCTGTTGCTCCTAGCTTGTAGTAGCTTCCCGAGGGACCTTCATCATAAAGCCTTCCCATACCTTGGCTCTTATGCATAAACCGGGATTCTTCCCCAAGCTGCAAGTAAGAAGCCCCATAGATTTCATCGTAATCGCCGGTAGGAACGAGTACGTTGTAATCTTTGTTGTCAGCCGGCAGATAAAGCTTCTTTACTTGCCAAGGCTGAAGACCCTTTTTGAGATGTTCCGGAAATATTGTCGGATCGGCGGCGTCCTTAAACGCACGAACGGTTATGACGTTGATGGCTCTATGATGCCCGTGCGTAGATTCCTCGTTTAAGAATGCAGGAATGATGACGTCGGGACGCATTTCACGTATTTTACGAATTAATCTTTCGTATACTACGGAATCACCCCACTTTGCCAATGTTTCATCCGGACTTTTGGAAAATCCGAAGTCAAAAATTGCATCATTGATTTCTTCACTCAGCATGCCTAAAGTAACATTGGTAACTTTCGAGGCTTCTTGCAATTCGCGAGTTCTGATCATCCCTAAGGCGTTCCCCAATTCGCTGCCTATTTCATTTTGCCCGCCTTCCCCACGATTAGCAATAACGCTGAAGGTATTGACACCTTTTCCTAAGGAAAGATAGGCCAGCGTTGCACTGTGTTCGTCATCCGGGTGGGCCCCCGTATTCATGGCGCTTGCAATAGTTGTTAGCGGTTTGATCGACTTCCACAAATCAGCAATTCCTCGATCCGCATAGACAGGCTGAGCTGCTACCAAAGGAAATACTAGAGTTCCTGTCATTGCCACACTCAGGGCAACCTTAAACCATTTTGGGGTCGATATCCTTGTTTCCATCTAACTCCTCCTCTAGTCAATCTAATGTTATTCATCTGCAGGAAATGGCCATTTCCCGCTCTATATCATGACGTGGATGTGAACTCCTTAGCTTTTACTTATAAAGCAAGCTGCCTAGGAAAACTCTTAGGATGTTCCCACGATATGACCAACATTTTACAATGCTGTACCAGCTTTATCACCCGTGATTTTTCTGGAGATGAAGAGAACAATGATGATGAGGGTAATTTGCAATACGCCATATGCACAGGCTGTGCCAAACTCAAAGGAATACATTCGTTGAAATATTTCAACCGAAATGGGTGTAGTTTTCCTAGTGAATAAGAGAATAGAGGCGACAAATTCGCCAATGCCTTGAACGAAGGCCAACAACGCCCCAGCTAGTATTCCGCTTAAGGCCATCGGAAACACGATCCGGCGGAAGCTATACCACCAGGAAGCACCCAAGTTACGAGCCGCTTCTTCCACTGAGTTATCCATTTGCATCAAAGTGGCTGACGTGGAACGAAACACTAAGGGCAAATGACGAACGAAATAGGCAAGCGGCAGCATCCAGAAACTTCCTATTAATACTTGGTTAAAGGTGAATACTGTGGGCTCACTGAATGCCGTGATCAAGTTCACGCCTACCACCGTTCCCGGCAAAGCCCACGGGAGCATAATCAACACATCAAGCAGTGATTTGCCTTTAAATTTCATCCTCACCATGGCGTAAGCGGCAGCCACGCCAAAGATAATATTTCCAACCGTTGCGATTGAGCTCATTTTAAAGCTGTTGGCAATTGGACGCCAGGTCTTACTGTCGGTAAACAACTCCACATAGTGCTTAAATGTATATTCCGGAGGAAGAATCTGCGTTGTCCAGGTTCCGTCCGTCGAGAACGATATTAGCACCAGAACTAGAATAGGCAGAAGCAGAATAACAACACCAAGGAAAGAGAGAACCATTGCAGCATATTTTCCTAACGCGCTTTTCACTTCAGTTCGGTGAACACTTATCCCTTTACTCAAGTTCTGATAATTGCGCAACGCTTGA
The DNA here is from genome assembly GCF_900103825.1 of Paenibacillus sp. yr247. Taxonomy (GTDB): domain Bacteria; phylum Bacillota; class Bacilli; order Paenibacillales; family NBRC-103111; genus Paenibacillus_E. The sequence goes on along the minus strand of NZ_FNIF01000006.1, from coordinate 176,661 downwards.
TACCAGCGCATAACCATCAAAAACACGATGGAGACCACCGACAAAATAGTCGATTGCGAAGCAGCCATGTCTAAATTTCCATTCGTTCTAGATAAGTAAATTTGCATCGTCATCGTACGCTCAATTCCAAAAATAAGCGGGGCGGTATAAGATGCCATTGAGACCATAAATACGAGCAAGGATGAAGCAACCATAGCAGGTGTCAGCATCGGCAGAATAACTCGCCGCCAGACATACAACCGGCCAGCCCCAAGACTTGCAGCGGCTTCCTCTAACGAAGGGTCAAGTCCTTTGATGGCTGACGAAGCTGTCATATAGAAATAAGTGTACATCGTGAAGGTATGGACCATGAGAACGCCCCAAATACCCTTTAGGGAAAAAGGAACATGTTCCAGATCTAACAACAGCTTTAAGGACCGGGGAATAATTCCACTCTCCCCATACAGAAAGGTAAAGGATAGCACGCCAACCAAAGGCGGAAGCGCCATGGGCACCATAGCTAGAACGGTAAGCACCTTACGTCCCGGAAACTCATAGCGTTCCAGCAAGAAAGCCATCGTGACACCTACGATTGCACATGTAATTACACTTAGAACAGATATATAAATACTCGTCCACAGGGCTTCCAGGTTGGATGTGTGTTCCAAACTAAAGAATCTAGCGTAATTTTTCAAGGAGAAATGATCTTCCACCTGTATACTTTGAACAAAGGTCTGGAATAAGGGATAAACCACATAAGCCAAAAGCACCAGAAATAAAGGAGCTACCAAAACGTAGACGAAATGTCGTGATCTCGTTATAGCAGTCCAACGATGAATAGGCTCGATTGACGGTGATTTCACAATTGGTTTCACGCTCGTCCTCCCACCTATTCTATGAAATAGATGCTTTCTTTCGGAATAAAAAAGGAGATCTCTTCTCCGCCATGGCGAACTTGATGCCCTTGATTAACGAACATGGCTTTCAGTTGAACAGGTCCAATTTGAGTTATGTAATTTACACTTACTCCTGTAAATTCAGAAATCGCCACTTTCCCCTTCACTACATTTTGCTGATTTAGTTCTTCGGAATGTACTTCAACGACCGATTCCGGGCGAATAGAGGTGGTGATGCGCGCACCTTCTTCTATTGTACATGTAGGTGATGCATGGTCGATCCGACCACGTAATAACAATTCTGGCGCAAAACGCACAAGTACTTCGTGACCCTCGATTCGTTCCACTATTCCATCCCATAAATTGGATTCACCAATAAACGATGCGACAAAACTATTCACCGGTTTATTATATATTTGTTCTGGACTTCCTATTTGTTGGACAACTCCGCCCTGCATAACCATGATTCGGTCAGACATCGACATCGCCTCAGACTGATCGTGGGTTACATAGATCGTTGTTATTCCAAGTTCCAGTTGAAGTCTCTTAATTTCCAATCTCGTTTCTTCTCTTAACTTAGCATCTAAATTCGATAATGGTTCATCTAGCAGTAGAATTTGCGGCTCAATAACAAGAGCCCTAGCCAATGCAACTCGCTGCTGCTGGCCGCCTGATAACTGATCGATCCTACGATTACCAAATCCTTCTAAGCGCACTTGTTTTTGCGCGCGCTCAACCCTTTCAATCATTTCCGGCTTTGAAACTTTTCTCACCTGAAGACCAAATGCAATGTTTTCGAATACAGTCAGATGGGGAAATAATGCATAGTTCTGAAACACCATTCCGGTATTACGCTTATTGGGGGGCAAATTTGTTACATCCTTATTGCCAAAAAGAATACGTCCAGCACTAGGAAAATAAAATCCAGCTATCATACGAAGTGTTGTCGTCTTTCCACAGCCGCTGGGCCCCAAAAACGTAAAAAATTCGCCAGGTTTAATCTGAATATGAACGTCTGACACTCCCTTAACATTTCCAAACTGTTTACTAACATTATCCAATGTTACATCAATCAAGCACGCTTCCCCCTTTCATGAATGACCCGGCGGAGGGGTCCCTCCGCCAGGATGTTAATTATTTGGAGCCTTTCCCTTTGATGCTTTCATCCCAATACTGCATCCATTCTTTCTCTTTATCCGCCATTACCTTCCAATCAATTTGCATAGGCTTTAACTCTAATCCCTTTAACCAAGCGGGAAGTGTAGTTATATCCGTACGGGTAGGAATTTGGAACAATTTCTCCGCCAATTCTGTACGCAGGTTGCTCTCAAAGAGGAATTCATAGAATTTCTTAGCAGCATCCATGTTTTTAGCGCCTTTGACAACACCCACGCCGTCTACCAGAATAGGAGCGCCACTAGTTGGATAAATAAAGTCAAATGGTTGTTTCTGCAATTCCTTTTGAATCATGATGTCCTGTAAATTCCAAAGCGACAGCGTACCTTCTTCACGTGCTAATTTCAGATACAAGTTAGTTGGATCCTGTGCATATTCCTTCGTATTAGCATCTAGCTTTTTCAACCATTCATAGCCCTTCTTGGGATCAGCAGGGTCTTGACGGAATATCATCGAGGAATAGATCGTTCTCATCGTACCAGAAGCTAATACACCTCGGATAATAATTTTCCCTTTATATTTGGGATCCAATAGATCGTCCCAATCCTTAGGTGCGTCTTCTTTCTTCATCGCTTTCGAATTGTACATGATGACTTCTGGCAGAAGCATTTCGCCATACCAGCGGTCCTGGGCATCTTTATAAAGGGCAGGCACTTTATCGGCAAAGCTAGGTTTTACACTTTCTAAAAGACCCTCATTGGCCGCCGTCATAAGTCCCGATTGCGTACCTCCCCACCAAAAGTCGGCTTGAGCGTTCGCTTTTTCACCACGCACCCGCTCTAAAATTTGTTGGGCTCCCATAGTAAGTACCTCAGCTTCGACCTCCGGGTGTTTCGCCTTAAACTTAGGCATAATTTCATCTACCACATTCTTATCCCTTGCCGTGTAAATGACGAGCTTTTGTTTCTCCGCAGGTTTCTCAGAAGGTTTCTGAGATTCCACTGCCGGCTTTACCGAAGCAGGATTCTGAGTGCTACTGGGGACCGAGCCGCCACAAGCTGTTACTGTCAAAGCCACGGTACTAAGAACCAAACCTGTCAACCATGCTGAACTCTTTTTTGATAATTTCTTCATATCTTAACTCCTCCTTTTTAATTTCACTTCTGGATTTAGCGTGGATGGCAGCGCTTCCAATACACTGTGAATTGCCCCAATGATCCCTGCTTGATCTCCTAAACTGGCCATCTTTAGCTGGGGAACTAAAGGAACCAAATCGGTTAGCATTTGATGAATCGTAAGGACTCCGTCAGCACCGATATGTATCATTTCTCCACTAAGAACGAATAATCCAGGATCCATCACACTTGCTATATTGGCTATTCCATAGGCCCAATGTTTATAGATGTCATCGAGAAGCGACTGCGCATCGACATCCCCTTGACTTGCTTGAGTTACGAGCTGTTTAATAACACTAGTACCTTCATCCATCGACTTAAGGAGCAATTTCGCTTTCTCTCGGATTGCTGTTACAGAGTAATTGTTTTCAAACGCCCCATACTCCCCTTGGGCTCGATTTCGAATAGGCCCAATGATCATATAACCGATTTCCCCGCTAGCTTCCCTAACGCCCCGGTATAACTGCCCATCAATTACAATTCCAGCACCAATACCGGTGCCCACATACATATAAACCAGATTTGGAAAGTTCTTGCCTACTCCTTTATGGAATTCACCAAGGGTCATTAAATTGACATCGTTATCTATAATAACGGGTAAACCTAACCGATCTTCAATTTCCTTCTGCACAGGTAGGCCCATCCATCCTGTACTAGGTGAATAACTTACCGTACCCTCTCTACGCTGTGTAATCCCAGGTAGACCCAAACCGATTCCGAGCAGCCTGCTTTTATTAAATCCGCTTTGTGTCAACAACGCCGCAAGCCCTCTCTCAACACTTTCGATGGTTCCTTGCCCATCCTTCTGATGAGATAAAAGAGTCTTGTATTGAAATAACACTTCACCTTTTAAATCAGCAATTGCTAATTGTAAGGTACTCCCTTCGAACACAGCACCAACCACACCGTAAGCTTGGAAGTTGTATTCCAATAAGATTGGCTTTCTGCCTCCTTTAGACTCCCCTACTCCAACTTCACGAATTATTCCTTCTTGAATCATTTCATCAACTAATGAGGAAACACAAGGTCGACTTAACTCAGTCAATTTTGCCAAGTCTGCTCTAGACATCCTCGTTCTCTCTTTCAATTGATGAAGTATGCCTTCCCGGTTAATTTGTTTAACCAACTTGGTATTGCCTGTTTGACCGCGTCCTATCAATTGGATATTTCACCCCCTTAATTAGTTATAATGATTAACAAAGTCATCTTGCTTGAATTATAAGTTAAAGGCTTTTAAAGTGTCAACCATAATTTCCCTTTTTATCCACCCCCCGCAAACTCCATCCTCGTTATTTATTTTATTTATAAATCGTGTTTGTTTACTCTTGTAACAAATCCACTCATCCAAATAACCTTCTGCCTGCATGTCCTCGATTGGTCTTACAGGTTTAAGAGCAATGAAATATTTTTGATAAAAATCAGGATGCAGTTTATTGTTGACTATTTTACTAAGCTATCAGGGTACGTAACCTCTGAAAATGAGTCAATACGTTGATTTTGTCCGTCTGATTGCTTAAACCTCATAATAAGAGCGCCTCCTTAATGGTGTTGGGGATTACCCGTCAACAAACCCATCATACTGAGGCGCTCCTTTTTTGACAAAGCCAATTTCTTAGCGATTACGAATTTTGTCGATGGCATTCTTCCATAACGGCAATTTGTTGGCGCACTTGTGATGGTGTAACTTCGAGCGCTTTCCCATGTACGATCGTATTATAAATCATGTTATAAAAGCTTTGGGCCATCGAGTGGAATAAATCTTTCCCATGTTCGGCGGGGATATCCCAGCTTTCTTCATACCACTTTAGTTGTTCACGGCAATAAGCCGGTTCATTTTTTTCATTTACTAAAGGAGCTGTGATTAATTTCAACTCTCCCGCTTCCTCCTGCTTGAAATATTTCCAATCCAGATGTGTTGTGCTCCCATTGATTCCGCCTCTGGTTCCCTGGACATTATAGGTAAAACTCGGATATGCACAGCAAGAGGAAATTTCCACATCAATAACAGGACGTCCATGGCCGTGCAAGATCACTTTCACGTAGTCCTCGGCATCTCCAGCCGTGTTCGCGCGATCCATGATAGAAGTAATATGCGGCATCTCCTCGCTTCCAAAAAATTGGAGAGCCTGATCTACAGGATGTGGTCCCGTATTTAAGAGATTACCTCCGTCATTAGCTCGCAAAGTCTGCCAATCCCATCTTCTAGCAAAATTGTTATAGGCTATACTGACCTGAACCACTCTGCCTATCACGTCAGATTCGATAATTTCCTGTACTTTACGATAGGCGGGTGCATACCGGGATTGCTGATAGACAGCAAGTAATTTTCCTGTTCTCTTTGCAGTGTCAATCAGAATGTCCACCTCTGCCGCCGTTCGGGCAAGTGGCTTCTCAGACAGTACATTAAATCCATTCTCCAAAATTTCTTTGGATATTGCAAAATGATAGTTACTAGGGGAAGCATTAATGATTAAATCCAGGTCATTTCTCTTAAACAAATCATGGTAATCATGATATATATCACAATTCAGCTCTTTTTTGGCTCTTTCCAGTCGCTCCTCCAACATGTCAGCTACCGCAACAATTTCATATTGCTCCTTCATTTGACTTAAGGAATGGGCGTGTATATCACGGCCGCTGCGTCCTTGGCCAATAATAGCAACTCTGATCTTTTTCATATCGTTACTACCGATGCTAATTTGCGCATATATTGTACATACTGGGGAAAAGCAATTTCTGGGTTTTCCAATTCAGGATGCCATTTTTTCTCCCATTCTAAGGTGAAATAACCTTGATATCCTTCACGAATTAATAACTTATAGATTTTTTTCAGCGGAATATCGCCTTCTCCAGTTAAACAGTATTGGAAGTCTTCTCCCCCGTTTTCTCCGATACGCGAGTCTTTCACATGTGTGTATTCGATCCATTGTCCCAATGTCTTCCAGCTATCCTCAGGTTGTTCTCCCACTATGCGGTAAGGATGGTGCACATCCCACAGTACCCCGACTGCTTCGGTATCGACTTGCTCCATCACCATTTTCATATTTGCGCAAGATATCCAATCATCATGCGTTTCAATCAAAAGCTTGACACCGTGTGCCTTAGCGATTTTTGCCATTTCACTTACATGCTTAACGACCTTATGAACAGCCGTTTCCAGAGTTGCATCGCTAATTTGGCCACCAAACACACGAATGTAACGAGTTCCGAAAATTCTGCAAAGCTTCGCGAATTCGGTGATCTCCTGCATATTTTTTTCGAAGTTTTCCTCTGAGAATAAATGGACGGAGCTGGAAAAGCAAGAAACATGCAATCCGGCATCCGTGATTTTACGAAGTGTTTGTTCAACCTGCTCGGAAAATTCCGGAAGCTTGTAGATATTCATTTCGCCGGTTAAACCTCTAAAGTCAATTGCGTCAAATCCATTTTCTGTCGCGCTGGAAATAATTTTGTCTAAGGGCCACTCGGGGCACCCTAACGTGGTAAAAGATAATTTCATATAGGTTCACTCCAATTTGTTAAAATATTATAACCGCTTTTCCATCGCTTGCTGGGATACGTTATCCTTCTTAGCTCGCTCCGAAGGAACATGTTGTCACTATCAAACTTCCACTAATGTTCCTTCATATTTATAATTCCTGAATCTTGGATTGATTCCGTGAAGCATCAACCCTTGTCCCCAGTTTACATGTTTATCATTCGTCGGCAGATCCTCCGGATCACGAACCTGGACAAGTATATTTCTACGCGTCCGGTCGCTGCGGTTTATCGGTGATCCATGAATCGTTAGATAGTTAAAAAATAACACATCGCCCGGTTCAGCTATGCATGGAATTCCGCTTTCAATCGGATATTCTTTATGATTCAAATAGTAGCTTCCTACGTGAGGTAAAGGCCCCTGTTTATGGGAGCGCGGTATGACATGCAAACAACCATTTTCCTCATTGGTATGATCCAAATGGATGCTTGCCAGCATCATACTGTGCTTGCTGTGCGGGAAATATGGATAATCCTGATGCATGGGGAAGGCAGCACCTTTTTCCGGAGGTTTGACCATCATTTTGGTATGGTGCAGCTGGACATTCTCACCAATCAATTTGGTGAAAATCGTGATCAAATTCCATTGCGTTATCATGCGCATAAATTGGGCGTCATGATATTGAACATCATGGAAGCCTTTAAGCACCAGCTTCTTTAATTCTTCCGGAGGCAGATAGTCTCCCGACCAAGCGTGGCTTCGGTCGAATTTAGAGGCAGCCGCCCTCTTCAGGAACGTATCTACCGATTCACGGAACGTTTCAACTTCCTCAGCGTTATATACACCTTTCACCAGTAAGTAACCATTCTCATGATAAAACTTCACTTGGTCCTCAGAAATCATACAAATTCCTCGTTTCAAATATAATTTGGCCTATTGCTCATCCCTTCACTGCGCCTACCATAACCCCTTTGGTAAAGTATTTTTGCAAGAAAGGATACACCACAATGATAGGCAATGTGGCTATAATGATGGTGCAATATTTAATAATTTCGCTAACGGCCTCTTTGTCGGACCCGCTTGACCCTGTGATCATACTGTCGGTACTGCTGTTTATCAAAATCTCACGCAAGAAAAGCTGTAACGGATAGGCATCTCGATTTCGCAAATAAATCATGGCGTTAAACCACGAATTCCAATGGGCCACAGAATAAAACAAAATCATTACCGCAATCACCGCTTGCGATAACGGCAGGATGATTTTAAACAAGATTGTAAGATCACTGGCTCCATCAATGCGTGCGGATTCTTCCAAACTATCCGGGATCGCCGCAAACGCGGTTCTCATGATAATCAAATTATAGGTGCTAATGGCTCCCGGTAGAATGAGTGCCCACATCGTGTCAAACATGCCAAGACTTCTCACAAGCAAATAGTTAGGAATCAAGCCCCCGCTAAAAAACATGGTAAACACAATCATCATCATTATCGAATCCCGAAGCATGACACCTTTTCTCGATAATACGTAGGCTCCTAGAGCGGTAATAATAACATTGATGCTTGTTCCCACTACAACATAAATTAACGTATTGGTATAGCCCGTGATGATATTGGGATTTTTAAAAACACTGATATAGCCGTCTATATTAAATCCCAAAGGCCAAAGCAACAAACCGGAATGACTTGCCAAACTAGCGGGGTTGCTAAGGGACGCCATAGTAACATATAGAAATGGATAAAGCGTAATTAAAGTTAGAAACAGCAAGAAGCATATATTAAAAAAACCAAAAATAGTTTCCGCTTTGCTTCGCTTTAGATTCAACGGTCATCCCTCCCTACCAAAGACTAGTTTCGTTGACTTTTTTACTGAATTTGTTTGTAGCTACCAAGAGCGCAAAATTGATCACCGAGTTAAATAATCCGACGGCTGCGCTGAAGCTGTAGTTCGCTTCCAGAATCCCTTTGCGATATACATAGGTCGAAATGACATCCGACGTCTCGTAGGTAACCGGATTATATAACAGAAAGATTTTATCAAATCCGACGTTCATCATGCTTCCCATTCTTAAAATAAACAGTATGATTATGGTTGGCATAATCCCCGGCAGTGTAACATGCAGCATTTGCTTAAAACGTCCCGCCCCATCGATCGTAGCCGCTTCGTACAGATCCTGATCGATTCCGGCTAAGGCAGCCAAATAGATAATCGAGCCCCAGCCTACCTCCTGCCAAATATTAGAGCTCACATAGATGGTTCGGAATAATCCGGGCTCCAGCATCATCGTAATTCTTTCCATTCCCATGAAAGCAAGTAAATCATTAATAATCCCGTTTCTTGCCGTAAAATCTACAATTAAACCGCATAAAACCAGGACAGAAATAAAATGCGGCAAATACGTCACTGATTGTACAAACCTTTTAAATACATCATTTTTCCGCACTTCATTTAACAGTAACGCCAAAATGATCGGTGCCGGAAATCCAAAGATAATGTTATATATACTAATTAAAAGGGTATTCGTAAGGATTCTTCCGAAATAGACATCGTTAAAAAAATCGGTGAAATGCTGCATTCCAACCCAAGAGCTCCCCCAAATTCCCTTCATCGGGGAGAAATCTTTAAAAGCTATCGAGGCTCCATACATAGGAATATATTGAAAAATAATGTAGTAGGCGATCACGGGCAAGGCCATGAAATAAATGATTCTGTTTTTATACAAATCTCTTCGAAGTCTATGGACAAAGCCGTCTTGCTTTTTCGTCTGATAGACACTTCTGGAAAGCTTCGCTTCACCAACCGTAATATTCTCCATCGTCCATTCCCCTTTGAGCGAAGAAATTCGCGCAGCATGCATCCAGCTCTGACCTTACCCTTGGGAGGCGATCAGATGCTGGCGCGCTTGCAGCTAAACTATCCAAATCGGTCAAACGTCAAGACTCATTTTCTTGCCATATATCTGTCGTATGCCGCTTGCTGAATTTTGATTGCATCTTCGATTCCCATACCCTTTAATTTGCTCATATAATTATCAAACTCGCTAATAGGTACCTGTCCCATAATCATCTTAGTGAATATCTCATCCCTATACGTATTAACCGCAGAGGTAATGGATGCCATCTTGGTCGATTCCTCGATGGTTGGTGTAACCCCCGGTGGCATGGTTCTATCGTAAGAGCCTGCTTTCCATAAGCCAAGAATTTGCTGCTGTTCAGGTAAGGCCATGCGCTGCTGCCAAATCTCAGGTGTCATGACAAAGGCTAATCCGCCTGATCCTCTGGAATATTTAGATAATGCCTCATCAATCGACAAGCCCTTTGAATTATTAGTAATCTCTGGGAGCAGTTGAGGCGAACCATTCACCATCTTGTAGCTCTCGCCTTCGATACCAAAGGTATTGAGCAGCGATCCTTCAGGACTATAGCCATAGTCCAGCCACATCGCAGCTTCCTTCGCGTACTTACTTTTAGCGGATATCGCTACACCACCGCCACTAGCAACCTTGATTTCATCGACATTAAAATTATATGATTTCGTGCCTTTTACGTAAGGCGGAACCGTTCCCGATAATTTTACCGACGGATCTTTCGCTTTCATCAATTGAACAAATCTTCCGAATGTTCCTGATGTAGATCCCGTCCATGCACCTGCTCGGTTACCCATGACTTTGGTATCAAATTGTTTGGCATCCGTTACTCCAAAATCAGGGTCGATCAAGCCCTCTTTATACCACTTCGCTAAGGTTGTAAGCGCATCTTTATATTCTGGGGTATAAGGTCCATATTTTACTTTATCGCCGTCATGATAAAACCCATAGTTGATCCCCCAAGCCCTGATCCAGTTCTGTAAGTCTCCCGCTCCTCTAGGCGCCAAAGGAATTTCGTCATTTTTGCCGCTGCCGCTAGGATTTTTTGTTTTAAATGCTTTTAACACTTCATACCAATCGTCAATCGTTTCAGGTGACTTTAGCTGCAGTTTTTCCAACCAATCCTGTCGGATCTGCCATCCAAAAGTCTGGAAAGCAGGATTCGGATTAGGGTTTACTTTTGCAAACTGATTCGGTGATTGGGCCTCGGGATAGACATAGATCGTACCATCGTCTGTACGCAACTGTTTATTCGCTTTAGGGTCGGAATTCATAAATGCTTTGAGATTGGGTGAATATTTATCTACCAAATCATTCAGCGGCAAGATGACGCCATCCTTGATCGCTTTATTGGGTCCGCCATTATAATCACCTGTCCAGTTATAATAAATCAGATCAGGTAAATCGCCAGAAGCGACCATAAGATTGAACTGTTCTTTGATCGCTGCCCCATCCATAGATGCAGGATGAATGAACTCGATATGGATCCCTGTCCTTTTTTCCAATTCTTTAAACACAGCAATTTCATTATAATTTTTCATGGTTGCCGCTACTTTGGCATCCATGGGCACAAACATCTTTAAAGTAATAGGTTTACTGACGATAGGCAGCGGGATTGAAGATAGCGTTGCCGTATCATTTTTCTCTGACGAACTTGTTTGCTTCGTAGTATTAGAGGTGCAGCCTGTAAATAAACCTGCAAGTAACACAACAGAAAGGGATAAAGCTGAAACCTTACCGAGCTTACCATTCATAGATCGTTCCCCCTATACATTTTGTGAGTGACCAGAACCTAAGCCTGGGAATAGCTGATATCCATAGCTCCATCCTTTTTAATAGCCTTTTCGTACTTGGATCCTTGGATCAGTTCCTTAAGCTTCTTTTCATATTCGTCTGCATCCATAGGCAGCTTGATGGTTTGATCGATAAACGAAGAAAGCATAATCGCGTTCGCTATGGTTAGTCCGTTGATCCCTTCCGGACCATGCGCGATAAGCTCCCCACCGCCATTTTGTATAGCTTCGATAAATTTTTCTGTCACCACCTGATGCCCTGTAGGCACATTCACGTTCACAGGAATTTCCGTGTACCAGTTTTCAACATTGCCCATCCTGCTTTGTGATTCTTTGATAAAACGAAGCATGGACTCGCGGGTTCGATAAAAAACAATTTTATTATCCTCAAAAATCAGTTTTCCGTACTCTCCCACGATCTCCATCCGGTTTGATCCAGGCGTTTCCGCAGTCGTCACTATAAAATGTCCAACCATCCCGTTTTCATGCTCAAAGTAGGCCGTCACTTCATCTTCAACTTCGATATCATGATATTTGCCAATATGCGCAAAACCATTGATTCGTGTTGGAAGACCGAATAACCACTGGTAGAGATCCAGATTATGCGGACACTGGTTGGTTAAAATCCCTCCGCCTTCTCCAGCCCAAGTTGCACGCCATTCGCCGCTATCGTAGTAAAGCTGAGATCGGAACCACTTGGTATTAATCCAGGTCGCTCTGATTAATTTCCCCAACTCGCCGCCTTCAAGAATGTCTTTGATTTTTTTATGGTAGGGGTAGGTCCTTTCTTGAAACATAATGCCAAACATCAGATTGGGATGTTGTTCCTTGGCACTTTCATAAGCGGCAATCGTTTTTTTGGCATCATTTACATGCACAGCGATAGGTTTCTCACAAAGAACATGGATTCCCTTATTGAAGGCATCGATCGATATAGGCGTATGATCGTAATGGGGAACAGCTATTAATACAGCCTCTATGCCTGATTTGTCAAAAAGCTCCGTATGGTTGTAATAGGCCTTGGTATGATATAGAGCCGCTGCTTTGTCAGCCTTTTCATGTACAACATCACAAACTGCTACGACTTCAACTGTATCCATCTGTGTCAGGTACTTGAGATGGCTGCTTCCCATTCCGCCTAAACCAATTACACCTAATTTCACTTTGCTCATCGGACTCATACAATAACCCTCCCAGTATATTGAAGTGCAGTTTAAGATTTAAACGCGCAGTACAAAGTGGCAGATAAAGAATAAAAGCGCTTACTTGTGCTATTCTAAAATATTACTCGAGATATGTCATAGTTTTTTGTGATTAAAATATCGTTTTTTGTGCATTATCAATGAGAGAGAAACTGGGGTAACCCTTGTGATTGATGCCCATAACGATCATTTTTTCGTATCAAAAAATGCAAATAAAGCAGCCATCTCCATTTGAGATAGGCTGCTTTTTGTCAAACTTATCAATAAAGTCCATATTATCATCAAATACTACAAGGACATTTTCACAATTCTATTATACTCTATTCTTATTGAGACATTTATTGATAAATGATAGAAACCGTGATTCAGAGAGAACACACATGAAGCGCGATTGTTCTAACCAAATTATTGCCTTGTATGCAAAAGGAGTCAGCACGCGAACATCCAAGACCATTTATCTGGCGTCAGTAACACTACAATTCACCTGAACCTTTCAGGTATTTAAAGTGAGGTTATATGGATGATCTTACCTTATGAAAGTATAGACGAATGTATCCGTTATGAACGAAAACTCTATAATCCTAATATATGTAACGTTAACTTTCATTTGCACGAAGAGTTTGAAATTTATTTTTTAATCTCAGGTGATGTGAACTACCTCGTTGAAAAGAACATGTATCCAATAAAATATGGAGATTTAATCATTACAAATAATCAAGAAATCCATAAACCATCCTTTCAAAATGATAAGTTATACGAAAGAATAACGTTACAGTTTGTACCGCATATCGTCCGCACATTTAATTCTCCAAGTCTTGATCTTCTAAGCTGCTTCCTAAACAAACCGAAAGGTCAACAAAACAAGATTACACTTCAACCAAGTCAGATTAAAGAATTTCTGCGTCTTTTTAATCAAATCGAAAATCTTAAACCCAATGCCGGTTATAAGATTTTAAAACTGAATTATCTTGTTGAAGTGTTAGTCTTGATCAATATTATATTTAAAGACGTTAATCGTTCGGAAAACCTTTCTTCTATGCCAGAATTATTAATTTCACTATTGGACTATATTGACATGAATTTGGAAAAAAACCTCACCCTTGAATCTCTTTCTAATAAGTTCTATGTGGATCGATTTTATATGGGGAGAGTTTTTAAGAAATATTTCGGTAGTAACATCCATGAATATATCCTTTTCAAACGAATATCCAAAGCAAAACAAATTCTTTCGGAAGGCTATAGTGTCACAGATACCTGTGAACAATGTGGATTTAATGATTATTCTAATTTTTTGAAAATGTTTAAACGAACCGTTGGTATCTCCCCCGGAAAATATAAGGGTAATTTAGGTAATTTCGACATTGACTGATCCACTTCATCGGGTGCAAATTCAATAACATATTCGGCAAAAAAGGAGAGACTCATCTATCCATGAAATTATCAAGTTCACAATTATTGGCTTTAGAGCATATTACAAAGTACGCAAGGAGCCAAAAAAATGAAGCTGAGCGATCAATTAAGGAAATTCTCCATTTGTCATCCTGAGGCTATCCCTCCGGTCACATTAGACCTTCTAGGACAACCTCTTTGATTGTTTCGATCGCTTAATTAAGACTGAATTTCGTTTACGATTTGACTGAGAGCCTCTTTGATCGGAGTGGTCGGACGACCTAGCAACTTCTGAAAATCACACCTGCCCAAGTCGGATCACCTTCTTCTTGTGTTGGATGTAGTTTAAATCTCCAACTAATCTCGTGAAGGGTAAATCATTCTCTTTAGTATATCTTTTAGTGTATTTTTCTTTTTCTTCAGGATTTCAAATGGTCGCATCATCTCGTAATCTTCATGCTCTAGCATGTGACAATGCCATACAAAACGTCCGGTGAGAGGACCGAAACTCGCGATAAAAGAGGTAACGTTACCGGCGGGAGCACGAATCGTATCTTTAAATCCCCTTTCGTTTGGCTCAGGAGGCGCCGCCTGTCCTGTAAACTTAAGTTTTCCAGTGGCTTTGAAATGAGCAACGTCAAAAGGCTGGCGCTCAAGAATTTGCATGTCAACGATATGTAAATGAATGGGGTGGTCATCCGTTGACATGTTGATTAACCGCCATATCTCAATAGTTCCTAACTCTATTCTCTCGGATATACGATCAATCCACATTTTACCGTCCAGTAAATTTAACGATCTTCCATATTCATCCATCACCCTGATGAGTGTGAGATCTCTTGTTCTGCTAGCCATCTTTCTTGAAAGAAATTCAATTTTCCTTAAATGATCTGGAAGGGAACTGGTGTCTTTGCCTTTTAACGGAACGGTTACTCTGAACTGCATCACATCTGTTGTTTCGGGAGAGGCACCCTCGAAGACATTTTTAAGAACGATCGACTTACCGAAGGATCTAGAAAAATCGACGATCACATCCGCACGCTCGGTAGTTAAAAGGAGGATCTCTTTCATTTTCACTGGTTTCTCCAGTAATCCGCGATCGGTTCCAATTTGATAAAATGGCTGTCCGGAGTCCAGTTTGAATGTCATGGCTCGACTATTGCAGTAGTTTAAAATGCGAAATCGGTATTTTCTCGGTTCCACTTCCACAAAGGGCCATACTTTCCCGTTTACCAAAATCGTGTCTGCATCAAAGGGTGTGACAATCGAGGGATAAGGAAGCCGAGGGTTCTTTTCATCCGGCGAACTAGGGTAATAGAGCGAACCGTCCGGGTTAAACGAGCGATCCTGAATAAAAAGAGGCATTTCATAAATTCCCGTCGGCAGATTCAGAGATTGTTCATGTTTGCAGCGGATGATAAAAAAACCTCCAAGTCCCGCATAATTGTTCAGTCTCGTAATTCCCATTGTGTGGTCATGATAAAATAACGTAGCGGCTTCAAGGTTTGGGTACTCATATACTTCTCTTTCAAACAAAGGTCCTGTTTGTTCAAAATTTCTCGTAAACCAAGCTTCAGGGTACCCATCACTATGGGCTGGCTGTTTTCCTCCGTGAACATGAACAACGGTCCTAACCTCTGGAAGCATTTTATCTGCACCATGAATGGTCGTATCGATGGGGAGAAAATGCTTTGTGGGCAGTTCATTCATCCATTTGACATATGTTGTTTCACCCTTCATCACGTCGAAAGTCGGGCCCGGGTACATTCCGTTGTAGCCCCATAAGCGGGTTGGTTTGAGATCACGATGCAGTTTTTGGGTAAATTCCCTCATAGTCACTTCATAGTACGTGCCTTTTTTGTCTCGCTTGATCGGGGAAATGGTTTCGGGAATCGGCAGTTTATCTACAAATTTTTGAAGTTTTACTTTCACTGGCATATAAATAGAACACCTCCTTAATCTATTCCTTTACAATAAATGATTTAAGAGATGCATCACCAAATAGGCGATGTACTCCAGCTGTGTGGAGCCTTTCCCCCCAAACCCTCCCCCTACAAACTGCACATGCACAACAACTTTTGACTGGTCGACTTGGAAGAAGAGATGAAACAAACATTTAATCATAAACGGATCCTGCGTTGAGGTTTGGATATCAATCAGGCCGCTCGGCATCACTTCTACGATCGAGCAGCGCGGTTCCATAGCGCAATGATCGGATGTGTTGAAGGCATACGAGCCTTCAACCACCACCTCACTTGTCGCCCAGCCTGTCTGCATGTCGCCTTTTCGGATTTTCACATGGTTTCCGATGTTGGTATCTGGAACGGGATACACGGGTCCATATCTCTGGTAGCTCCCCAAGT
The DNA here is from genome assembly GCF_900103825.1 of Paenibacillus sp. yr247. Taxonomy (GTDB): domain Bacteria; phylum Bacillota; class Bacilli; order Paenibacillales; family NBRC-103111; genus Paenibacillus_E. The sequence continues at coordinate 160,406 of NZ_FNIF01000006.1, read as the reverse complement.
CCTTGTGAATCAATGGCGCTTCGGGCTGCAAGGCAGCACTAGGGGAATGAACGACGGGAAGCTGTACGAATTCGGCTCGAATAAGCTCTGCCGCCCGCTTCGCTATCTGTTCCGTCTCCGCCACCACTACGGCGATCGTTTCGCCGAAATACCGCACTTTCTTGACCGCAAGGGGGGGGACGATCGGCGAGAAGGCCACCGGTGAGCACAGGAAAATAATCAACAGGACAATTAGACGTTCAAAACGATTCCACGGAGCGTTATTCTACATCATATAGTGAAAAATCATGTCCTATTCTACTCACAGCTTGTCTAAGTAAGTGTAATGTGCTAATAGTCGATAAATACCACTATTTTATAAGAAAAAACCATCAGGGAAGTTCATCCTGACGGTCCTTTTTTAGGTTAAACCTAAATCGTTAGTTTTGTATTCATGTCCACGAACATCTTTAAAATAGCTGACTGTTCACTCCATCTACCTTTTGCAATATTCGTCCTGTACCACTGCTCTTATTTCTCGGTAGCACGATTTTTGCTTCATTCTTCTATTACAAGATCCTTCGCTTCACACCATTCGATAACTAATCTTCTGAAATGCAGCACACATATTTGACTTTACTATAGCAAATGTCCAAGCACCTTAGGAATTAGTTTCATAGAATGATATATCTTGATTGAAAGGGGGAAAAAGTATGAGCTTTGCAGGACTTCATACTTCTACTGCTACGATCTTAGTTCTTTTCATCCTTCTCGTAATTATTTCTCGTATGATTTGGTAATTACAAATGGAACTGTTTTAACAAGTAGCCTAAAAGATAATTTAGGCTACTTGCTTTTTCTCATTTCGTTGCTTACGATAATTACAGAAGCTAGAATAGTCCAATTAATATCAAACTCCTCGCAGGAAAACTAAATAATCCTATTAAAATGATTTAATGTACTCTATTGATTAGCCTTTGGAGCAGTTGTAGGTATTGGATATGGTATTCTTGCTACAGCATTTACTAATGACACTGGTGCTGCTGCTACAGCATTTCCAATTCCAACGTATTCAGTAAGCATTTGATTTTTATAATTGAAAATGTCAACCAATTGAGCGATACAAAATTCCTTTTTTTGTATTGCGGCAGGATCCTTAACAATAGGAAGAAGGAGCTGCCGTGAAGCAAGCTCCTCCATAATTTGTTTTACCATTTACTGGATTCCCAAAATAAACCGGAACCCTTATTTCCCATGGAGTCCCGGTCTAATAAATAACCAACTAAACATCTGTCTACAATCGCCCATCCCGCATGGTTGAATTTCTTGCCACACAACCCTACTAACTACGTTTGTCTCTTACATGCGGAACAGCAGCTTGTTCATATATGCGACGGTATACTTGACGCCTTGGTTTCCAAGCTCCCCGGTCCATGTATGGGAATGCGGCTCGATACTTAGGCCGCCTTCGTATCCGACACTGTACAGGATTGCCATAAATGTGCCCCAATCGGTCTGATCAAGTCCCGCTGGTGGATCGTCGAACCGCTTGCCGTCAATGATGACGGAGCCTTTAATATGTACATGTAAGAATCGATTACCCCAATCGTTCATTTCTTTCAAATAATCTTGACCGGCATAGCGGGCATGAGACGGATCATATTTAATGCCGAGCTCTGGTAAATGGCCATGAATTAACTTCCACGCTGTGTCATCCACAATAAAATTGTTCCAATGGCAATTATAGGTGGCGATTCTCACACCTTTGGCCTGCCCATATTCAATTAACTTCGAGAAGTAAGAAATCGCGGATACGACATTGTCGAAATACGAACGTTCCTTAACATAATTGCTGCCGCATACGAATACTGGGCAGCCAAGCTCGCTTGATGCGTCGATCAACGCATACGACGCTTGCAGTTCCTCTTCGATGACACTTCCGTCCTTCGCGATTCGGTCAGAGCCCCATCTTCCTATAGAGCCGACTTTTACGCCGAAGCGTTCGCTGGCAGCTTTCAGCTCCGAAACGCGGGAAGCGAACTGTTGCACATCTTGTTCCACATTAATGCAAAACTCTACGAACTCGAGCCCAAGACCGGCGGCATATTCGAAACTATTTGAATTGGGTGATGTTATAATACCTAATTTCATGATGATTCCTCTCCTTATTTTTAATGAGTAGGCTGGGCTACAGCGAATCCGATTTTTTCATTGCGCAAAAGCTTCTTCGCTCTGTCAGAAAGTTGATCGTAAGTTTCCTGTGGAATTTGAATGGTCCCGCCGTTTCGGGGCGCACGATCCTTAGGCGCATAAATCATAGCAATGTTCGGACGAGGCTGATCAGAGCGGTTCGGCGTTCCCCGATGCCACATGCGGTCATCCCTGATCATGATAGAACCGGCTGGCATAAAAGCTTTGATGGAGGTCATATGCTCGGCCAATTTGTTTTTGTTGTACGATTTAGGTCCGTACCAATAGTCGGGCAGCAAATGAGTTCCACCTGGCCAAATTTCCATTGGGCCGTTGTTTTCGTGTGTATCGACGAGAGGAAAGTTAACAACCAGGTTCGATATCGGCAGATTAACCGAACAACGATCACCAAACATCGCACCTGTATCCGCATGTACGGGTTGGCACTTTTGCCCGCCTGGCAGCGACGTGTTTGTGGCGAAATAATGGAGCACACTGTCCTCACCCAGCAAATGATCCACCACTTGCAGCACAAACGGGTGTGCGATAATCGACTCGTCAATGAACGGCATCTCGAATGGCAAATACAAGCGAATATGGTTAGTACCGTCATTAAATCCGTTCTTAGGGTTGAAAACTTCGTCGTGATGCTCCTCCAGATAGGGCTCCAAAATTTCGATATAGCGGTTGAATAATTTGTCCACCAATTGTTCAGGCAGGACCTTCTCAAAAATAACATAACCGTTGGCTTGAATGAGACTTGCAGCTAGTTCCACTGTTTCAGGCAGCAGCTTCCCGGCGGACAATTCTTCTGCACTTAATTTCAATTTCATAACCTCCAAACTTTCAGAAATTCTATAGAACTTCGAGTGCAAAAAAGTTTGAACCGGAGGAAATCGAGGTTTCGATAATGCCCATCGCGCCGTTTTTAAATGTTCCGCTCTACCTTTACTTCATGCTGTCCCGCGCCGGAAATCCGAAAGACGGCGGAACCATCGGATGCTACGGATTCCCACTTAACGGCTGCACCGTCAATAGTAACCGAAGAGGTCGCGGCATCTGCCAAATCCAGTAAGATTGTCCAATCCGGATGCTCAAGCCCGAATAGGTAAATATCCGTCATTTCGGTACGGGAGATGCGGATGCCGAGCACATTCTCGTACTTGCCCAGACCAATATGAACCTTCTCAGCTGCTATATCGTTCCATTCCTTCGGCAGTCGCGGACGCAGCATCAGTTCTCGCAAATGCGCCTTGGGCTGAATACCGAACATCCGTGTCATAAGCGGCCAAGCCATTCCGTAAATGGTCCATGCCTGCACAAAGCAGCCGTAATCCGGGGACATCTCCGAAATCGATCCCGGCAATCGCATGTTGAATGTCGAAGCAATGAGACGAATGTAACGGAGTGATTCGTCCATCCTGTCGTAACGCGCTTCAGCGACCGCCTGCACGCCCGTAGATATGGTCATCATCTGATCCTGGTACAAACCTGACAAGTACGTGCCCCACGGCCCCGTGAATTCGTCCGTCCCCATCCGGTCGAGCGCCCTGACCGCCTTATCGCGAGGCGCGAGTCCGGTTTCCATAGGCGTATTGATGACCCAGTTCTTGAACAGCCAAGCCTGCTCGCTCTCCGGATCCAGCTGCGACATCTCCGCCTTCATCTCTTCCATGTACTTGATGGCTCTGTCTGCCCCCATTCTTCGGGCACGTTCGATGTAAATATCAATCCGATTCAGCACCTTACTAACGGTCGCCATCGCGTCCGCATACAGGCCTTCCTTCTCAATCCACAGATCGCGGTTAATTTTCTCGTTGAGGCGTTCCGCCAGATGTGCATAGTGTCGTGAAAGGTCTGATTCACCGAATAACTCAGCCATCTGCGAGCCTGCACAAAGCGCCGACCATGTGTATACGGCCGAGTCGATAAGCTCTACATTGAGGCCTTCGATCTCGATAATGCCGTAGCCCTCCGGCAGCAAGTCCCCGTCCGGGTCCATTTCTTCAAGCAGCCAAGTTAATCCCTTCTTTACGGCCGTATACACACTGCGCAGGAATTCAATGTCTCCAGTCCACTGGAACACTTCCCAGACGCACTGAATAAAATGCGCGGTCTCCTGTGTATTGCCCGGATTTGCAACAAGACCGCTAGTCGACAGCTCGTGGATGATTCTGCCATTGCCGTTCTCCTTCTCCGATGCCTTCAGAATCAAATTCAGCGTCTCCTGCGCCATCTTCAATCCACCAACCGGAAGCAGGCCGAGCAGCGTGTAGCTGTTGTCGCAGCCGAACCACCACGGGTATTCCGGATGGCCTGCGCCCATTCCGCGCCCGATTTCCGGCACTTCGCGGACGAACCAATCGTTGTGAAATTTGACCCAATCGAACACTTTCTGCAGATGCTTGTCAGGAATGGTTACCACTGTACATTCCGCAATGGCCTCATACCGCAGACGTTTCGCTTCCCAAAGCTCCGCATGGCTGCTCGCAAGCTTCTTATAGGTAAGGCGTGCTTCCTCCTCGGAATTGTACGATCCGGCGATAAAAAAGCGGATTTCCGCCTCACCGTTGGCCGGTACGGACACATCCTCGTAAGAGAGCGATCCGCTAATTCCTTTGCCCGACGTCCAATGCGGTCCGAATAACTCCCTGCCGACTTTACCGCGGTTATAACCGCGATCAGCACCTAAGACGACATGCCATGGATTTAGATCATCCTTCGCCAGGAAAAGACCTTCCTCCGCAAGAAGGCGTCCTTCGTCCCGGCCGTCCTCGATGCCTTTGCCTTCTGAGAACCAAACAGGACTCAAATCCGTCCGAGCAAGGAAGCTTAAGGATAGCTTGCGGTCTCCGCCGCTCAAATCACGCAGCAAATAGGTAACAACGACACCTTCTGTATCGTCCGGGCAAAACTGCCTTCGCACAACCTCAAGCTGAAGTGACGAAAGCCGGTATCGGTGTTCGTTGAAGAACGGATAATTGTGGAACGAGTCGGATTCCGTCAGCCACTTGCCGTCAGCAGAGGATCTTGCATCGGTGTCGGCGATATGCAGCCAGAAACCGTCCAGCAGCTTGATCGGATGGACCCAAAGCCCTCCCATCTCCTGTTTAACATGATGGCCGAAATCCGGGAAACCGCCATTCTGGCTGCCTATCAGATATGCGCGATTGCCTGCGCAAATATAAAGATCCTGCCAGGATAAGCCGTGCGTTTCTCGCGATTCATGGTAATTTTCCAAAACGGATCCGAGGTTAAGATTCGTTTGTTCCAATTCGTTCATGTTTAAGCCTCCTAAGTCGAATGATTCGTTCAAAAACGATAACTGCGTAACAAAGGCAGCCTATAGCAAGTGTAATCGTGAGTCCGGATGTTACCGAGACGGTTATAGCAAGCCACGATCCCCAGACGCCGGCGATGCCGTTAACCGCGAAAAAGAGCGGTGATGAGCCTTGCGCGCGCCGTTCTTCCGTCCTGAGTCCGGCTGGCAGTGGAATGCCAAGCAGTATGCCTAGCAGAAATATGGCAATACCGATAACAGCCATGCGGGTGATTGTGCCGAGTGCAATTAGTCTGTCGCCCAGCAGGAAGTCCAGCATGATCAGTCCGATGGTAAGGACAATCACCGCAATCACGGCTACAAGAACCGATACCTTAAAACGTCCGGCAATACCGCTGCCCAGACTCCCGCCTAGCAGCATTGTAACGATGACGACGATGGCCGCAAGAACAGGGCCGCCAGCGTAAATCATTGTTTTTTGAATGATTGCGGTTTGGATGCACATATAGCCAATACCGAGCAGGATATAGTAGGACATCGCACCAAAACGTTTGGGAATGGGCGTCCGTCCCCCATCGGCCGTTGAACCGGCACGTACGCTGAGAAGCTGTGGCGCAATTTCTTGCCTCCAGAGAAAGAAGGCAAAGAGCACGGAGAGCAGCGCGATGACGATAAACCATTGATGCAGAGAAACGGGCAGCGATTGCTCCACCTGGAAGAAGAACGGCTTGTCGTCGGTCGTCGGATAAACGTTATATTCGGAATCACGAACGAACTGATCGAACCCCGTCTTGCCGTTCAAGAGCGGCTTTAGCAGCTGTTCATTCGAGTTCGGCAGGAAAAGCGCATTTAGCCCGAGAGACTGCGTTCCGGCCTTCAGAAGTTGAAGCTGCTGCTGCGTAAGCGGCGACTTCTGGATAATTGACATGGTTAGATTTGGAGAAGCGGAGCCTTCGGGCGCCATCAGAAGTGCCGTGTGCCTTGCAACATCACCTGGCTTCCCACCGGTTGTGCGCAGGAGCGATTCGAATCCGGTATAATAAGCGCGGATGCCTTCAATCCCTTGGTGCGAGATAATAATGATCCGGCCGTTCGGGTTCAGACGTTGCAAATATGTCGCGAAAGCTTCGCGGGTAAACACATAGTTCTCGGCGAGCGCTTGCCCGCCGATACCTCCGACCTGCGAATAGACAAGGTCAAGCACGATGAGATCATAAGACTCGCGGCTTCGCTCCAGCACACTGCGCCCATCGCCAATAACGGTGTGTACGCCCTGACGGTCTAGGATCGAACCATTGTAATCGGCAAAAGCCCGCATACTCTTCACAAGGCCTGGGCTCAGTTCTACAGCTGTGACTTCCTTGGCTCCAGCCATAAGCGTATATAATATATCACGTCCTCCGCCGGCACCAACGATGATCGACTTATCCGCCGGCCCAGCTGCAAACGGCAGAAACTCGATATCGCGTGCGAGCCCCGCCACCGATCCCAGGTCTCCATTGAACTTGTACATATAGCTGCCGGCTCCACCGTCGACAAACATAATTCTGCGGCTCTCGTCTGATGTGCTCACCGTATCGGTCCGCGCAAAGCTGTCCCATTCGGTGCGTATGACGCGCGCATCGGGTTTTCCCTTCAGCGTACCGACTATCGTCTTGTCAGGCGCGACACCTTTCATGCCGGTGAAATCAAGCCTCCAAGCATCGGTTTCGGCACCCAGCCATATACCAAGCGGCACTGCAACAAGCAGGACGATGCCGGTCACGAGGCCAACACTTCGGCTCTGACGTCGCTGACGGTCCGTATAACCGGCAGACAGCGAGAACATTGTTACGGCAGACGCGAAGCACAGCGCCGAGAGAGCGAATACCGTGGCAAAACCCCCAAGCCGATCGAGCAGCACATAGGAGACTGCGGCGCCCACTCCGGCGCCAAGCAGGTCGGCTGCGTAAATTATGGATGCCGGTGCGGATCCGCTGCCGAGCGCGCGGCCCATCACCCAGCCGAACAGAAAGAACGGCACGGTGCAGAGCAGTGCGTAGACCGCGAGCTCACCAACATAGGGGAACTTGGCAAGAACAAAGCTTAACGTAATAATAAACAAACCGACGGCCACGCATACCCAGCCAGCCGAACTGTTGCCTGTGCCCCCCGGGTTTTTCCGATAGGAGGCATAAGCTCCTGCCCCAATGCCAAATACGGCGAGCGACACAATGAACGATACGTAGTGGTACTGCTGTATCACGCCGAACACATTCGTAAGGGCGATCTCCAATCCTAGCACCGCAGCGGACATTAGACCAACGCCTACGGTCCAGCCAGCGCCATTTGCAAGCTTTGACATACGTTATCCCTTCGATCCGGTGAGTGTAATGCTTTCCACAAAATATTTTTGTCCCACAAAATAGAAAATGAGCGACGGAAGCATCGTGACGATGGAAGCCGTCATCAAGTAATTCCACTGAACGTCATTCTGGCTCTTGAAAAAGTTGATACCCAGTGCCAGAGTATACAATTCAGGTTTGTTCAAATAGAGCAGCGGTCCCATGAAATCGTTCCACACGCCGTTAAACTGGAAGATAGCTACCGTAATGAGCGCCGGAACCGTTAAAGGCAGAATGACACGCCACAAAATGCCAAGCGTGCTGGCACCGTCGATTTTGGCCGCTTCCTCCATCTCCATCGGGATCGACATGAAGAATTGCCGAAGCAGGAAGATGAAGAATGCATGACCGAAAAAGGCTGGCACGATGAGCGGGTAGAACGTATTCATCCACCCGAGCGACTGGAACAGGTAGAATACGGGAATCATCGTGACGGAGCTTGGCAGCATCATGGTAGAAAGCATCACAATGAAAAGTGCGTTTTTGGATTTGGCGCGAAAACGGGCGAACCCGTAAGCGACTACCGTACAGGAAACCAGCGTCCCGAAAATGTTAAGCAGAGTGATGAATATCGTATTACCGAGCCACTTGCCGAACGGAAGACCCAAGAAAGTTGTGATATAGTTGTCCCACTTGATTGGGCTGGGGATCCATTTCACAGGAACGGAGAACACCTGAAACGATTCTTTAAGCGACGTCGACAGCATCCAGGCGAAAGGCACAAGCATGACGGCGGACCCAAACAAAAGGAGCGCGTAAACGATGATGGACTTCATCAAGTTGGTATTCTTCATGCCGTCACTTCCTTTCCCCTTCGTAATATACCCATACGTCCGACGATTTCACTACAAATAGCGTGAGCATCAGGATAATCAGGAACAAGAACCACGCGAGCGCCGAAGCGTAACCCATATTGAAGTTCTCAAACGCATGCTGAAACAGATAGTAGTTGTAGAAAAGGGTTGAATTCATTGGCCCCCCTTTGGTCATGACATAAGCCTGACCGAAGGTTTGCAGAGCGCCGACAATACCCATAATCAAGTTAAAGAAAATAGTCGGCGTAAGCATTGGAACCGTAACATTCCGGAACTTCTGCCATGCGTTCGCCCCGTCTAGATTCGCCGCTTCATATAGTGAAGGAGAAATCCCTTTCAGACCAGCCAACCAAACTATCATTCCGCCGCCAATACCCCAAAGACTCATAATGATCAAGGACGGCATCGCCCAATTGGGGTCGAAAATCCACCCAGGCCCGTTAATGCCGATGTACCCGAGCATTGTATTTAATAATCCAATTTGCGGATTGAAAATCCACATCCAAAGCACCATGACGGATACGCCGCTTACTACGGCAGGCATATAGAAGATGGTGCGGAATAACCGAATTCCCCATGCCGCCTGATTGAGCAGCAGAGCAAGCGCCAAGGAGAAGATCAGCCCAAGGGGCACGGAAAAGATTGAATAAATAACCGTCACTTTAAGCGACTGCCAAAATAATGGATCCTGATTGAGTGCTTTGGAATAGTTTTTGAAGCCTACAAATTTCGCAGGTGTCAGCAAATCCCATTTCGTCAAACTAATGATAAACGAGGCGATCATCGGCCCGAGTATGAAACAAATAAACCCAATTAGCCATGGCGAGATTAACAGGTAAAACCATAGTGCCTCTTTGCGCGTTGCGTTCAACCATATTTTTTTACGTACACTGTCAGTTTCAATGAAAAATTCCGTGTTCGCCTGCTTGCTCATTTCATCACCTCAAGCGTTTGTAGCCATTTTTGTTATGGCGTTGCAGAATAGAAAAGACGGGAAGCCCTTATTGTCCTTCCCGCCCCATAGAAATCGGGTATTCTTGTTTCCCAACTGCGAGTTATTCGGATTTTGCTGCTTGCAGATCCTTGTCACCCTGCTTGGCAGCAGCATCCAGTTCGCTTTTGACGTCGATCGGTTTGCCGATCATCATTTTGTCCATAACTGTCTGCAGTGATTTGCCGCCTGAGACTCCGAAGAATGGGCTCACCTTTTCCGGGAAGTCCTTGATATTCGGGATATCGTCAAGGAACGGTTTCAACACTGGGTCGTTGGTTTGCCCAAGCTTCTCCGCCGTCGACTTCACGGCTGTGAATGCGTGCGCAGCCATCAGCTCCTGTCCTTCCGGACCAGTCAAATATTTCAGGTAATCCCAGGCCGCCTCTTTGTTCGACGATTTCGAATATAGGCCGTAACCTGCATAGCAAATCGTATTCGCTGCACCGCTCGGGCCAACAGGCATTTGAACAACTCCGAAGGATAGCTCGTTGTTTTTCTTATAGTTCTCCACTGGCCATCTGCCGGTTATGCTCATCGCCACTTTGCCTGCGCCGAATAGGTCAACACCTTTTAATGCCTGACTTTCCGTGCTGGACGGTGAAATATGGTCCTTCTGGTACATATCCTGGTACATCTGAAGCGCTTTGACAGTGCCGTCGCTGTTCATGTAGCCGTCGATTTTATTGCCATCCGGGCTGATAACGCTTCCACCATATGAATTAATCATAGGCAAAATTGCGCGAACCCAACCCCCTGGCAAGTTAACGCCCCATTGCGTATATTTGTCGTTATCTTTTAGGGTCAGCTTCTTTGCGGTGTCATAAAACTGATCCCAAGTCCACCCTGCTTTCGGATAAGGAACATTCGCAGCGTCGAACATTTTCTTGTTGTAATATACCGCAATATCTGAATAGTCTTTCGGTAACGTATAGTATTTGCCGTTCAGTTTACCTACATCAAGTACACTTTGATAATAATCTTCAACTTTAATGCCGTTGCCGCTTTTAATAAACGGTGTAAGATCTTCAAGCGCTCCTTTTTTCATGAACATACTGACATCGCCGTCGCCGATTTGGAAAATATCCGGCGCTTGACCAGCCGCGATCTGGGTCAATAGCTTGGTTCCGTACTGATCTGGCACCGATTCGATGGAGATGCTAGCATTGCTGTGTGTCTTTTTGTAGTTATCCGCGATTTGCTGTTGAATTTTGAGGCCGTCCCCGCCTTCCCAAGTACCGATACGCAGCTTGACTTCCTTCTGCGAACTGCCGTTCGATCCACCAGACGGACTGGTTGTAGCACTAGCGCCTGAATCGGATTTCTCGCCTGTACTGCAGCCCGTCACGGTAAGAGCAAATGCGATACCTAGTGCTAAAACTGCATGTCCCCTCTTCGTCATCCTTGAACACTCCTCATGGTTGAGATTTTATATTTAAAGGCTTCCGGAAATGCACAGCCTCAAATATCTTATTTGTGTGACCGAAACGTTTTGGTTTTATGCAGCAAAAAATAACAACCGATAAAAAATCGCCCTTAGCTATTTCGTGAAGGCTTTATGTTTGGCATTACGCTCTCGCGGACAATCAGTTCGGTGTTCAGAACAATTTTGCGGTTTATGTTTCTGCCTTCCAGCATGTCAATCAGTAGTTGTGCCGATTGATAACCCATTTCGTACTTATCCTGCCGGATTGTCGTCAATCTAGGCGAGCAGTACGAAGCAATCGCAATATCGTCAAAGCCGACGATTGAGATCGTTTCAGGGACCCTCCCACCGCTTCGTTCCACGGCCCGCAATGCACCGAGCACCATCAGGTCGCTGGCGGAGAATACTGCCGTCACCTCCGGTTGATTCAGCAAAATTTGATGCATGGCCTCGCAGCCGCCTTCTTCCGAAAAATTGCCGTTATATACGAATTCGGGCCGGAAGGCAATGCCGCTCTTCTCAAGCTCTTGGTGGTACCCCTTCAAACGCTCCCGACTGACAGCGGCATCATTATGGCCATTGATCATGGCGATATTCCGGTGTCCCAGTTCTAGCAGATGCCGGACGGCGATTCCTGCGCCCTGAACGTTATCTGTGGTCACGTGGCCGAGATTGGTTCCTGCTGAGGGAATGTCAATCAGCACGCACGGAAAGTTTGTGTCATGAGTGACCTCATGAAGGTATTGATCGTGAACACGCAGGCCGGAAATGATCGCTCCTGCAACGTTTCGCTCCTTGCACAAATCCGCATATGACTTGGAGAGCTGCTTCTTGGGATTGGTGCTGAACAGCAGAATGTCGTAATCTAGTTCAGATGTCCGGTCATTGATACCGCAGAGGGTTTCGTACGCCAGAGCATCCTTGGCCCCTGCACGGTTAATTTCCGACAGGATAACACCGATCGTTCGCGATTTCTTCGTCACCAAGCTCCGAGCGATCACGTTCGGGCGGTAATTTAATTCCTCGGCGACCCGCTTTATTTTCCTTCGGGTCTCCTCGCTCACATCGTTGTAGCCATTCAACGCCCGGGAAACAGTAGTGACGGAAACGCCAGCAGTTCTGGCCAAATCTTTGATTGTAATCAAGGCACCTTTCCTCACTTTTCCGAAACGTTTCGGATTACTTGCAAACCAATTATAAAACATTACCGAAAGCGTTTGCAAGCATTTTATTTTACTCTCTAGGAGATTTTTTTACACTTTGTTCTCCTAGCAATTAGATCTACCTCCACGATTAATTTTACAAAATCGGAACAAAAAACCGAAACGTTTTCATTATATTCAAAAAAAGGGCTGCAATAGGTAAGTAATCACCCCCTTATTACTTTATCAACATTTTTGTACTTTCTCGAATCACCAGTTTGGGCGACATGAAACGGATATATCCTTCACTCCCACCAAGCAGCTCCAGCAGCATATTTACAGCGGATATCCCCATTTGCCAACGATCCTGATAAATGGTAGTCAAACAAGGTTTTACAATTTCCGTAATATCAATGCCATCGAAGCCTATGATCGATATATCATCAGGTACCTTGAATCCCAACTCCATACACTTCATCATGGCACCGTAAGCCATCAAATCACTAGCACAGAATACGGCCGTTGCCTCTGGATTGTGACTCAACAAACTTTCTAACGCTTGCGATCCGCCTTCGATTTCAAAATTAGCATGAGCGACATAATTGTCATTATACGGAATACCGTTCTTATTCAGTGCTTTAATGTATCCTTCTAGTCGGAATTGACTTACGACAGTTTCTTTGTGACCATTAATGAATAAGATGTGTCGATGGCCAAAATCAATTAAATGTTGTACTGCCGAAAATGCTCCAGACACGTCTTCTGTGACAACACTTCCACAAAAAGCAGTAGCGACTGGAACTCCCATTATGACCGTGGGTATATCAGATTGCATCGCTTGCTCGATATACGGATCACCAGTGCGCACACCCGCCAATATGACTCCATCAAAGTTACGCTTTAAGCACAGATCTTTGAAACTGATCTCCTTTTGTTGTTGGGTGGATGTGCCAATTAGAAGCACATCATAGTTTCTTAATTTTGCCTGTTCATTAATCCCACAAATCACATCGTAAATAAAATGATGCCCACTTCTTGTTGTTAATCCCGAAATAACTAACCCAATGGTGTTGGTCTTTTTTAGCACAAGGTTTCTGGCAGAAGAGTTGGGCTGATAATTCAGTTGTTTAGCTATCTTTATTATTTTTTTATATGTATTTCTATTGACATCCGTATGGTTATTTAATGCTCTAGACACCGTCGTTATAGAAACACCGGCCATTTTAGCAATATCTTTAATTGTAGCTGCCATTTTTCTATCACTCCGCTGTACTTGCAAATTATTTGTATCACTTTGTTCCAGTAATTACGGAAACGTTTTCAAACAAAACTAGTAAATCTTCTAAGTAGTCACATTAGTTTTCCGCCTGCATTTCGACCTTGAACAGCAAAAAGGGGCGGTGAATGATTACATTCGACTTGCCCCTTTTCTAGCTCGTTGATAACCTCAAGAAGCTGACTGGCAAACGAAGCCGAAACGTATTTGCCTCTTGGAGCAGGTTTAAACCGGATAAACCGGATGCTTTCGATCTGAAATTACGACGCTTTTTGAGGAATATGCCTCAAACCGTTTGATTAATTCGCTTCGCAAGGTATTGGCAGGAATAATCCCGTCTATAACCATATCGGAGGCTAGGCGGTACAAGTCTATATCTTTTCTGTATTCTTCCCGCTTACTTGAGATGAAATCCGCCCGTTCCGATTCCGGCAACTCGGCGATTTTATTCGCATACACCGCGTTGACCGCCGCTTCAGGTCCCATAACGGCAATTTGCGCCGAAGGCAGGGCGAGGCAGCAATCGGGCTCGAACGCAGGCCCGGCCATGGCATACAAGCCTGCTCCGTAGGCTTTGCGGACAATAATCGAAATTTTAGGGACCGTTGCTTCGGAAACGGCGGAAATCATTTTTGCGCCATGCCGAATAATGCCCGCCTGCTCTACTCTGGTGCCAACCATAAAGCCGGGAACATCCGCCAGAAACAGAAGGGGAATGTGAAAGGCGTCGCACAAACAAATAAATTTGGCGGCTTTGTCCGCAGAATCGTGGAATAAAATGCCACCCTTCACACGCGGCTGATTGGCAATGATCCCTACCGGCTTCCCGTTAAGTCGCGCTAATCCGGTAATGAGTTCTTTAGCGAACAGCTTCTTCATTTCAAAAAAGGAGTCTTCATCGATAATCCGATCAATGAGGTCGAACATATCAAACGCCGTATACTGATTCTCAGGGATAATCTCTTCCAGTGTTTTTTCCAGATCTTTCGGAGGTTGCGGTTCGCAAACAGGCGGTTTTTCGGTAAAATTAGCTGGAAAAAAAGCGAGATAGTCCCTGGCAAGCGCAATTGCTTCTTCTTCACTATGAGCGAGTACATCGCCGCAGCCTGATACGGAGCAATGCATTTTGGCGCCGCCCAGCTGCTCCAAGGTTGCCTTTTCCCCTGTAACGATTTCTACGATCCGCGGGGAGCCGAGGTACATCGAAGCATTGCCCTCGACCATAATCACAATATCGCAAAACGCCGGAATATAGGCGCCTCCTGCCGCAGATGGTCCGAATAAAATACAGATCTGCGGGATTTTCCCCGATAGCTTTACCTGATTATAAAAAATCCTTCCGGCACCCCGCCGTCCTGGATACATCTCAACCTGGTCCGTAATCCGTGCGCCCGCCGAATCGACGAGGTAAAGGAGTGGCACCCGCATTTTGTCCGCGGTTTCCTGCATGCGAATCATCTTTTCTACCGTCCTGGCCCCCCACGAACCCGCTTTGACCGTCGAATCATTCGCGATTACGCAAACCGTCTGTCCGTTTATTTTCCCTATGACCGTTACTACTCCGTCCGCAGGCAAGTCATGCTCTACACAGTTGGCAAATAAGGAATCCTCGAGTTCGAATTCCGAATCAAACAGCAGCTGAAGCCGGTCGCGGACGAACAGCTTCCCCTGCTCCGTATTTTTCTCATGATATTTGGGGGCGCCCCCCTTCTTGATCTGTTCGATCCGCTCTTGCAGTAGGTCTTTCTGCGATTCGATTTCTTTGGACATCTGGATTACTCCCCTTTAAATATCGGGTGGCGTTTTTCACGAAATGCTTGCAGCCCTTCCAGGCGATCCTTAGTCGAGATGGTTGCCTCATACGCCTGCTGCTCAATGGCCAACCCGGTTCGGAGGTCGGTATCCACTCCCTTATTGATCGCGAGCTTGGCTTGTGTGACAGCAATCGGAGCGTTTCGGGCAATCTCGCCAGCTAATTCGATCGCTTTGTCCAGTACTTTACCGGCTGGTGCGATATGTGCAACAAGTCCGATCTGCAGCGCTTCGTCAGCTACAATTCGTCTAGCCGTAATAATCAACTCTTTTGCCCGTCCAATGCCCACTAGCCTTGGCAATCGCTGTGTTCCGCCGGCACCCGGAATAATGCCCAGGGACGTTTCGGTAAGACCAAGCTTTGCTGTCTTAACTGCGATACGGATATCACAAGCGAGAGCCAGCTCCAGTCCTCCTCCAAAGGCCGCACCGTTGATGGCTGCAATGACCGGCTTAGGGAGCGCTTCAACTTCGTTAATCGTTTCACGAATGAACGTAACAGCATGACGAACTTCCGACTCATTCATTCCAGCGCGTTCTTTCAAGTCGGCACCTGCACAGAATGCTGAATCGCCCTCACCAATGATAATCACACAGCGAACGGATGTATCCGATCTGCAATCGGCAAGCACGGTTTGAAGTTCAGTCAGCAGCTGCATGTTTAATGCATTTGCCGCTTGAGGCCGATTCAGAGTTATGACTGCAATCCCCTGACTGTTTTTGGAGACCAACACTAACTTTTCCATGTTCTTCACCCCAGAATTTGATTTGCAATCACCATCCTCTGGATCTCCGAGGTTCCTTCACCAATCTCCAACAGCTTCGCATCACGCATGCTGCGCTCCACTTCATACTCTCTCATGTAGCCGTAGCCACCATGAATTTGAACCGCTTGGTCGCATACTTTCATACACATCTCCGAAGCAAATAATTTAGCCATCGCCGCTTCCTTTTTAAATCTTCTTCCTTGATCCTTGAGCCAAGCTGCTTTATATACCATGGTACGAGCTATTTCAATATACATAGCCATATCCGCCAGTTTGAATTGAATGGCTTGAAATGCAGATAGATTGCGCCCGAATTGTTTACGTTGTTTGGCGTATTGGAGAGATTTCTCGTATGCGCCTTGCGCTATGCCGACAGCCATCGCGCCGATACCGATTCTCCCTCCGTCGAGAGCAGCCAAAAACTGTTTGTAGCCATTGCCTTCAATTCCCAAAAGGTTGCCTCTGGGTACGCGCACTTGATCAAGCACTAGCTCCGTTGTATTGGAAGCGTGAAGCCCCATTTTTTCATAGTTATCAAGTACGGTAAAACCAGGCGTATCCGTAGGTACGATAAAAGCACTTATTCCGTTTGTTCCTTTGGAATTGTCAGTGACAGCGGTCAGTACGAGGTTCTGCGCGTAGCTGGCATTCGTAATAAAACATTTGGAGCCGTTTATCACCCATTCATCCCCATCAAGATCAGCAGACGTTCGAGTTCCTCCAGCATCCGACCCAGCCTCTGGCTCGGTTAGCCCGAAAGCGCCCAGATACTCCCCTTTACATAGAGGAGTTAAAAAATTGGTCTTTTGCTCCTCACTTCCATATAGATGAATTGGCGCTCCTCCCAACGAAATATGAGCGGAGTAGGTGATTCCGGTAGATGCGCAGCCTCGGCTTAGCTCTTCAACGACGATAGCAAAGCTTATTGTATCTGCCCCTCCACCCCCATATTGTTCAGGGAAAGGAAGCCCCATAAGCTCGAGCTTTGCCAATTTTTCGAATATTTCCTTTGGAAATATTCCCGTACGGTCTCTATCAATGGCCCCCGGGGCAACCTCGGATTCTGCAAAATCATGAATCATATTTCGGATCATCGTTTGCTCTGCCGTCAAATCGAAATGCATCATCTCCACAACCTTTCTACGTAAGACTTGGAGTGATTACTTCGTCCTCGATTTCGATTTCTAGTCGCATTAAGTTGGACGCATAACATTTTCCAAGATTATCCATTCTCATAGATGCAGAACCGCCCCCGCTCAATGCCTCCTTGCACACAAAATTCATCGCTTGCAGATTAGGCAATAAATAACGGGTAACTTCTCCATCTACTAATCCGGCAAAATGCTTCTTTACCCGCTCCGCGGTTACTTCTCTCATCAGTACCCCGTATATAGCCGCATTTGGGGCAAATAAGGCAATATTTATCGTGTTTCCCTTATCGCCTGAACGTGCTTGCGCGACATACCGAAGCTGTATTCGGGCCATTGCCTACACCTCCAGAACGTTCACTTGAACCCCGCTCTCAACAATTTCGCGCGGCACGAGACATGACCACATCCCAAGCAGCTCGCGCGGTTTCATCATACCCAGGAATCCGCCCATGGCCGGAGGACCGCTAAGCATCAACGGCGGAAAAAGTCTGCCCAGCTTGGCTGCATCATCCTTGTTCCTCGTACGTACGGCGATACGCAAATACACTTCATTCAGCTCTTCCTGTGGCAATTTCGCGAGTGGTCCGTGTAATGAATTGTAGCCGAGATAATCCGTTTGGATGTCGTCAAACTGCAAACCTATTCGCTCGATTTGCTTACGTATAATGCGATCTGCGGTCCGTGCTTTGGCGAGTGCGTCGGGCCATGAATAGCCACATAGCGCTTGCCCGAGCCAGCCGTCCGCATACCCCATGACAACCTTCAACTGATCGGGATGCTTCGTTCCACGAGCGCCTGTCACACGCACCCGGTTCACACCTATTTCCTCCAATTGAACTTCTGTCAGGTTCAATACAACATCCGGCGTCATGTAAGCGGACGGGTCATGAATCTCGTACAACAGCTGTTCCTTTACTGTATCTACGGAGACAAGCCCACCCGTTCCCTCCGTCTTCGTAAGGACAAATTCTCCATCTTCTCGGACTTCCGCCACTGGAAAGCCGATGTTATCTAAATCTTTAATGGACTGCCAATCCCCACTGAAATTTCCTCCCATTGCCTGCCCGGAGCACTCCATGAGGTGCCCCATCAGTATGCCTTGCGCCATACGGTTCCAATCCTCCTGCTCCCAGCCAAATTCATAGACTAACGGAGCAAGAAATAACGCGGAGTCGGTCGTCCGTCCGGTTACGATCACGTCGGCGCCTAGCCGAAGCGCTTCCACAACGGAACCGATACCTAGATAGGCGTTGGCAAATACCAAACGATCCCTAATGGATCCCAAATTTCTTCCATCTTCCATATGATGTAGGGAAATGCCCTGCTGCTCCCAATCATCTAATCGATCCCGAACATCGTCACCTGTGACCACTGCCACTTTCAGTCCTTCAATCCCCATTTCCCGGGCAATACGCAGTACCTCCTGTCCGGCTCCATGCGGATTCATTCCCCCGGCATTTGTCAGTATTTTTAATCCCTTTTCTTTTACAAAAGGTAGAAGCTCAATCATCGTTCGTGTAATGTCTCCTGTATATCCCTTGGCCCGGTCTCTTTGCCGATCTTTTTGCAAAATGGCTAGCGTTAATTCTGCGAGACAATCGAAACATAGATACTGGACATTCCCATTCTTCGCCGTTTCAATTGCAGGTATAATGGAGTCCCCATAAAATCCTTGTCCTGCCCCAATTCGGATCGTTTTCATGTCAGCCCCCTTTCAACTCGAAGTCATCAGGTACAGCTTTATAATCATTTTATGGGGGGGACAAACGTTTTTATTCGGCTTCTCCATGAAAAAAACGCTGAAAGTCATTTGTAGGCGGTATTGTCACAGTTTTCTTTATTCTTTTTCTCAAGATGAGGATTCACCAAGACGACTTCAAATTTTCAAACATCGGATATACACAATTTAGTAGAAGAAATGAAAAATATATATTGACGAAAACGCTTTCATGTTGCAAAATTTTCCTGTGAACTTTTTTACAAAATATGCGAAAGGAGTGTGACATTGATCATGCAGAATAAACAAAATGAAAAAAATGCCAGCCAATGGTGGTACATCCTTCTGATCATTCCTTTTATAGCTATGCTGTGGCCTTCATCCTATTCTACTGCAGAGCCAAAACTGGCGGGAATGCCATTTTTTTACTGGTATCAATTGTTGTGGGTTATTATCAGTGCAGTGTTAACGGCAGTCGTTTATTTCGCTACTAAGCGAAAATAAGAGAGAGAAGGAGCTATTATGAATATTAATTGGACGGCATTCATTGTTTTCTTATTGTTCTTTCTACTAGTTACGGTTATCGGATTTTATTCGGCAAGATGGCGTCAAGGGAACCTTGAGCTTCTCGATGAGTGGGGATTAGGTGGAAGAAGGTTCGGAACGCTGATCACCTGGTTTCTCCTAGGCGGAGATCTTTATACGGCCTATACGTTTATTGCCGTTCCTGCTTCGATGTATGGGAAAGGCGCGATCGGATTTTTCGCTGTTCCGTATACCATTATCATTTATCCGTTCATATTTGTCGTTATGCCGCGCCTGTGGTCAGTTGCCAAAAAGCATGGCTACATTACGGCAGCAGATTTCGTTAAGGGACGTTTTGGAAGCAGTTCCCTTGCATTGGCTGTCGCGGTTACAGGTATTTTGGCTACGATGCCGTACATAGCGCTTCAATTGGTTGGTATGCAGGCTGTACTCGATGCCATGGGATTTACGGGGACAGGTTTTATGCACGATTTGCCGCTTATCATTGCCTTCCTGGTACTGGCGATTTATACATTTAATAGCGGTCTTCGCGCTCCGGCCGCCATTGCCATTGTCAAAGATTTGATGATCTATATCACTGTTATTGCAGCCGTTATTTATATCCCGTATAAGCTTGGCGGATTTGGTCCGATCTTTGATGCCGCAGCAATCAAGCATAAGGAAGCTGTCATCCTTGGTCCTAAGGCTTATGCGCCTTATGCGACGTTGGCACTTGGCTCCGCACTTGCCTTGTTCCTGTACCCGCACTCCTTGATCGGGATCTTCAGTTCGAGCAGTCGAAATGTGATTAAACGCAACTCCGCACTGCTGCCGGCCTACTCGTTCGTGCTGGGTATCATTGCATTGCTTGGGTTTATGGCGATTGCCGCTGGCATCACGACGAAGGATGGCAACGCTGCTATTCCGGAATTGTTCCTTAAAATGTTCCCTAGCTGGTTTGCAGGATTTGGGTTCGCCGCAATCGGTATAGGTGCCCTTGTCCCAGCTGCGATCATGTCGATTGCTGCGGCCAACCTGTTTTCGCGCAATATTTATAAAGCGTATATCAACAAAAATGCCACAGACACGCAGGAATCCAAGGTTGCAAAATGGTTCTCGCTTGTTGTGAAAGTCGGCGCATTGCTGTTCATTTTCTTAATGAACAAACAGGACGCAATCAACCTGCAGCTGCTGGGCGGGATCTGGATTCTTCAAACCTTGCCTGCGGTCGTAGTCGGCTTATACACAAGATGGTTGAATCGTTGGGCTATGGTAATTGGCTGGCTAATTGGGATGGTATACGGTACATTTATGGCCGTTTCAACCAGTTATGGAAATCAGTACAAGCTGCCATTCGGACTATCCGGCGCTTCGACGGTATATTCTGGGCTCTATGCGCTAGTATTGAATTTCATTGTGGCCATCGTCCTAACTTTCATCTTCCGTGCGATTGGTATCGGAAATGGCAAAGACGAAACGCAACCGCAAGATTATCATTTTGACGTAGCAGAAGATCAAAACAACACTCACTCCATTGGAAACTCCCGCCATGTATAAAATGAAGAAAACGGAGCCTGCAAACTTGCAAGGCTCCGTTTCTGTTTTCAATTTGCGGAATAGGCTGCCGAGCGAATCATAAGTAGCTAAAAGAGGATAACTAGAGCAAATACCCTCGCTACTCGAGTCCACTGGACTGCGAATAGCAAGGCTATTGTGGTTTGCCGTTATCCGTTTGATTTGATCAACCTTGACTTACCCGGATTGCCTGCTCGAGATCGTACAGAATGTCCTCAATTGCTTCTGTGCCGACAGACAACCGTATTAGTCCCGGTGTTACACCA
This sequence comes from Paenibacillus sp. yr247, assembly GCF_900103825.1. Taxonomy (GTDB): domain Bacteria; phylum Bacillota; class Bacilli; order Paenibacillales; family NBRC-103111; genus Paenibacillus_E. The sequence goes on along the minus strand of NZ_FNIF01000006.1, from coordinate 139,110 downwards.
GTCGCCTGCTGTTCCTGCTCTGATAACTGCTGATGAGTTGTGCTGGCAGGATGAATAATAAGCGATTTAGAATCTCCCACATTAGCCAGATGGGAAAACAATTTTACGGCATTGATAAGACGCTTGCCAGCTTCCACACCGCCTTTAATTTCAAAAGTAAGAATCGCTCCTTGTCCCTTAGGCAAATACTTTTTCGCGAGCTCGTAGGAAGGATGACTCTCAAGGCCAGCGTAGCTTACCCCTTCTACATCCTCGTGCTGCTCTAAATACTCGGCAACCTTCAAAGTGTTCGATGAGTGACGTTCCATACGAAGGTGAAGAGTTTCAAGACCTTGCAGCATCAAAAAGGAGTTGAAGGGCGAAATCGCTGCGCCCATATCTCTTAACAGCTGTACGCGTGCTTTAATAATATAGGCAATTGACCCAACTGCATCTGTATACACAACACCGTGGTAGCTGGGGTCCGGAGTTGTTAATCCAGGGAATTTTCCGCTTGCGGCCCAGTCAAACTTGCCGCTGTCCACAATTACGCCGCCGATGGAGGTGCCATGTCCGCCGATAAATTTGGTAGCGGAATGAACCACAATATCCGCTCCATGTGTAATCGGCTTTAGTAAATAAGGGCTAGGGAACGTATTATCAACAATCAGCGGAATGCCGTTCTCATGTGCAATTCGCGCAACGGCTTCAATATCCAGAACATCGCCCTTCGGATTTCCAATCGTTTCAGCAAATAATGCCTTGGTTTTGTCAGTAATTGCTGCGCGGAAGTTTTCCGGGTTACTTGGATCGACGAACCGCACGTGAATCCCTAGCTTCTTTAGCGTATACGAAAACAAATTATATGTTCCGCCATAGAGGCTTGTTGCAGATACAATTTCATCGCCTGCTTCGGCAATGTTCAGAATTGAATAAGTAATCGCTGCCTGTCCGGATGCTACGCCAAGCGCACCAATGCCTCCTTCCAGTGCCGCAATCCGTTTTTCGAATACATCGGTTGTCGGATTCATGATACGCGTATAAATATTGCCAAACTCCTTCAATCCGAACAAATTGGCCGCATGCTCAGCGTCTCTGAAGCCATAAGAGGTCGTTTGATAAATCGGTACAGCACGAGAGAAGGTCGAAGGATCAAGTTCCTGTCCGCCATGCACTGCCAGTGTCTCTTCCAAAAAGCGTCTTTCCTCTGAAAATTGTTCCGCCATTGAAGTTCACTCCCCAAAGTCCAGAAATTGTAATACTCTTCCATATTATTCTCGTTTAGGGATCTTTGAATCTAAACGTATTGCTCCGGTAAAGCCTTAATTAACTCTTCATATTTTAGCGCGATAGCGATTTCCAAAATATGAACCGGATTTTGATTTATCCGTTAGTCAATGGAGCAGGATCCTCCCACCAGCCAAAGCCCACTCGCGACGGAACAGTCCCCCTCTCCTGTGAACGTAAAAAAGCGATGATAGAGCTTCCTGGAGGCAGGATAATCATGCCTTGTAAATCGTTTGTAACGGTTGACTTAGGCTCCGCTATTTGTACAAATGAAAACAGACCATCCTTAGGAGATTCGCTCAGCCGATCTGCATCCCGCAGCTCCACCTTAGGTATCGGAATGGGACAAATCGCCTGATTAACTGAGGCAACATTCCGAGAGACGGTTCCTTTTCCTAGGGAGTTGTTTTTCAACCAAAATTCAACAGTAAATGGATTGGGTGAATAATTCGTAACCGTAAATACATCACATAATAAATGGATACCGGAATCACTCGGATTGAATAGTCCTCCCCAAGCGTAATTACGTTCTCCAAAAGTTAACAACCCCGTCTGTCCGAGAAAATAATTTCCAAGCCGGGTTTGATAAACAGATTCGGTCATATTGATGACCTCAACAGGCTGCTCTGCACTTTTTCTGTGTTGAAAGCTCATTGCTGACCTCCAACTGAATTTTTTTCCTCCCACCATCTGAATACGATTCTAGACTCATATATAAATGGGCCTGGAGATTTCAAGAAAATAGCAAAGGACCCACCGGGTGGTATGACGATTCCGCCTTTGTTAGAATCGCTCATAAACGTTGAATTCGGGGGAACGATTCGGTTACTCACATTTACTCCCCCTATAGGAATTTCATTAATTTGGCTAGCGTATTGCAGCTTTACTTTAGGCTGGGTAGGTGGATTTAGCGTGAGATTGGCGGGATGAACAAGAGAAGAGGTATTGCCTTTTCCAGTAAGTTTGGGGTTAACCCATATTTCCATATTAAAGAATTGGCTTGAAAAATTGGTGATGGCAAAAATGTCTAAGAACAGGATGACTCCTGATTCTGCGGGATTGAACACTCCACCCCAAGCGTTCTGTTGCTGACCCTCCATTATGAGCGCATCGGTCTGGCCGATAAAATAATTGCCCCGAAATGAATTCAACGTACGACTCTTCACATCCACCACTTCAACAGGCTGGCGCCTTTTTTTGATCAAGCCGAACACGGGATCCCTCCTTCATGCCAGCATTCGCCAATCAGCAGGCTTTACCACATTTTATTTTCGATTTCCCAAAAGCATTCACGTTTATTGTTCCGTCATCGATACGTAATTAAAGTCGAATGATCAAACAAGCAAACGTTGCTAAAGTTCTTGTCATTGATTAATCACCGTTTCGCATGAACAAGTAGGGAAATTGCTAGATAGGAATCTATAGTCGATCTGACAAATAGCTTAGTAGTTCTTGCAGTTGTTTACAATGAAAGCTATTCGGCGAGGAAAGCAAGTACCTCGGGAAGGGCGGTTTGTGACGTTGTTATGTGATCTACGTTGTGGAACCGTTTGAGGCTAGCATTTGGGATGACCGAAGCATCGATAATCATCAAGCATCCCGAGGGGACTTTTTGTACTTTCACTCACCACCAGGGCAATGAGATCTTTTACAGCGGCAGGTATTTGCTTTCGGTGCTCTTCAGTTCCTCCTTTGATACCCCCTCAAGCAATTCGGGTAAGTATACCGGCCCAAGTCCTGCCATTATGGCAGTTTTCGTTACTCGGTGAGGCATGCGTTGGCTGCAGGCTAATGCAAATGGGGCTCCTCCCGATCCAGCACTAAGAGCGAATTGCTTCAATTCCATGACATCTGCAAAAAAGACCGTATCCTCCACTACGTGGTCAATTGTTCGCCCAGGATGAGGCTCTGTTCACCAACTGATCCAGTCGGGAGGCGCCAAAGCGCGCCCCCGGCGTTCCGTGTATCGTGATAACGGGAGTCCCGTCTGGCCGCCCGTATTCCGCATAACCCAATAATCGCCCATCTGTAATTGAATCGTGTTCTCAATCATGCCCCTTACACTCCTCTCACAAGATCTATCCTGCTTTAACATAATTATTTCAATATCTACTTTGGGATTCCTATTGTTGTAAAGAATAAAACAGGCTGCCAATCCATTGCTGTCGGCAGCCTGTTTCATGGTGCTATCGTTCACTGTTAGCGGAATAACATAGTCAAAACTCAACATAAAATGGATGAAGTTCTTCATTTAAGCAAAGCTCAATTCTTTGCCTAACATTTTTCCAAGTTACCATCTCTAAGACTTCTCCAATTGGAAAGACTCCTGCCTCTAAACCGCACTCTTCCTTTGTTTCCCTAATTGCCGTATCTTTCAGCGATTCACCTTCTTCAACCTGCCCCCCCGGCATTTCCCAACCTCTCCAAGGACCTTTTATTAATAATATTTCGTTCCGCTCATTTATTACAATTGTTGCCGCAGAAACAACGATATTGTTGTCTTATAAACCTAAATTTTTGGCAATGATGCTTTTCATAATTTGATTGGTTCCTGCATAAATGGCCGCTACAGGTATATCCCGATATCTACGAGCGATCGGGTATTCCTCCATATAGCCATATCCACCATGAAGCTGCATACATATACCGGCAACCCGCTTAGCCATTTCCGTTAACCACCATTTGGCCATTGAGACTTGAGTTACAATGTCTTTTCCTTCCATATGCTCTACGATCAAACGATCAATAAACGTACGGCCAATTTCCACCTCCGTTGCCATTTCGGCAATATTGAACTGCGTATTTTGAAACTTGCTAATAGCCTGTCCAAACGCTTTTCTGGTTTTTGTATAGGCTATTGTCATCCTTAACATCTCTTCTGCCGCAACTTGTGCTCCTATTCCTACGATTAAACGTTCCTGTTGCAGCTTTTCCATCAAATAATAAAAGCCTTTTCCTTCTTCCCCCAGAAGATTACAAGCCGGTACACGCGCATCTTGAAAGATCAGTTCGGCTGTATCTTGGCCATGCAGGCCCACTTTGTTTAATTTTTTTCCTCTTGAAAAACCGACAGTATCGCGTTCAACTACAAGAAGGCTAATTCCTTTGTAAGCTGGGCTTGCCTTTGGATCTGTTTTACATACGACAACGATTAAGTCCGAATGAATACCATTCGTAATAAATGTTTTTTCACCGTTTATGACGTAAAAATCACCGTCTTTTAAAGCCGTTGTTCTAATATTTGCAAGATCTGACCCTGTTCCTGGCTCTGTCATCGCAATTGCTGTAATCAGTTCCCCGCTTACACATCTCGGCAGCCATTGCTCCTTCTGCGCCTCAGATCCATATGCATCCAGATAGGGAACGACGATATCAGTATGAAGGCCAAATCCAATTAAACTCGTGCCGACACGCTCCAGCTCTTCATTTAAAATGACGGAGTAGACAAAATCAGCGTTAAGACCTCCATATTTTTCATCAACCCACGGACAAAGGAACCCTTCATTGCCCATTTTATCCCAAAATTGACGAGGGATTATGCGATCTTCCTCCCATTGGTCGTAGTACGGAACGGCTTCTTTCTCAAGAAATTTGCGAAGGGAGCTGCGAAAAATGCGATGTTCTTCCTGCACATAGCTGTTAGACATGTTTTCCACTCCTTTTTTCTAAATCCTTAAGTATTTCTTTCGTATGAGCCCCTAGATTCACGCCGATATGCTTATATTCCGGCATAAAGGCCGAAAACTTAATCGGGCAAGCAATCTGCCGTTGGAAGGTACCATCAGCCTTAGGAACTTCTACGATCATTTTCCTCGCTTTGATTTGCGAATGTTCGCAAGCTTCAGAGAACTTGAGCACCGGCTCCACACAAGCCGACATGTTAGCAAATTTAGCCGTCCATTCTTCATACGTTTTACCCAGAAATGCTATTGTAATCTTCTTTTTAAATGCATCTATATCTTCAAAGCTTTCACTCATCCCAAGTTCTATCAGTTCGGGCTGCCCGATCGCTTCACATAACTGTTTTTTAAATGCAGGTTCAAGACTTCCTACAGAAAAGTACCGCCCGTCTTTAGTTTCGTAATAGTCATAGAAAGTGCCGCCGTTGAGCTCCATCATTTCAGGCTCCGGATCAATACCAGCTGTTAAATATCCCGGTCCGAACAAGGTGTTTAGAGCAAAGGCAGTGTCCGTCATACTCACATCTACATATTGACCTTCACCCGTTTCTTTGCGGTGGATGATGGCTGCCAAGATCGCAATAACCGTATGCAGGGAACCACCGGCAATATCAGCAATCTGAATTCCCATTGGGATAGGTCTACTTTCTTTGCGAGCTGAATAGCTGGCTATTCCTGAGATTGCCAAAAAATTGTTGTCATGACCCGGACGATCACGGTAAGGACCGTTTTGTCCATATCCAGTAAGCGAACAGTAGATGAGGCCCGGATTCACTAGTTTCAGTTCTTCGTAACTTAATCCTAACGCCTCCATGACGCCGGGACGAAATTGCTCTAAAACAATGTCATACTCTTCTATAAGTTGTTTCACAAGATCTATAGACTCCGGTTTCTTTAAATCGAGAGCAATAGATTTTTTGGAGCGGTTAATATATTGATGGGCAGTAGAATCCTCGCCATCCTTAGCATTAAAGTTTCTAAGCAAATCCGGCCTTGTTGGTGATTCGACCCGCAAAACTTCAGCGCCCAAATCTGCAAGCATCATCGTTGCATAAGGACCTGGCAGTAATGTTGAAAAATCCAAAACTTTAATAGCGTTTAATAAAGCCATGCGCTCACATCCTCTTCACTTCGGCTGCATGCGTATCGCACCATCTAGGCGAATCGTTTCTCCGTTCAGCATGGGATTTTCAATGATACTTCGCACAAGCTTGGCGAATTCATCCGGTTTTCCCAAACGCTGCGGAAATGGCACCGAGGCACCTAAGGCTATCTTTGCTTCCTCAGGAAGAGAATTGAATAACGGTGTTTCAAACAATCCAGGCGCGATAGTCATATTGCGAATACCATATCTCGCGAGCTCCCTGGCAATGGGCAATGTCATGCCCACAATTCCTCCTTTCGAAGCACTGTAAGCTGCTTGCCCAATTTGTCCTTCGTAAGCTGCAACGGAAGCCGTATTAATGATGACACCGCGTTCCCCTTCTTCATTGGGCTGATTTTCCGCCATTTTTTCTACAGCCAATCGAATCAAATTGAAGGTTCCAATCAGGTTGATCTGTATGATCTTAGTAAAGCTTGATAATTCATGCGGCTTGTTTTTATTTATTACTTTCTCAACTATGCCGATTCCGGCGCAATTCACAACAGCTTGAATGGAACCAAAAGCTTCTACGGTTTGTTCTAAAGCTATACGTACATCAGTTTCACTTGTGACATCTGTTTGTACGAAAATCACATTCTCTCGGCCTAACTCTTCCACAAGGGCAAGACCCTTTTCTTTGGTCAAATCAAGTATCGCTGCTTTACCTTTACACTGTACAATCTTCCTTACTGTTGCTTCGCCTAATCCTGAACTTCCTCCTGTTACTACGGCTACACAATCTTGCAGATTCATTCATACTCCTCCTTATTTCTAATTTAAACGTTCAATAATCGTTGCATTTGCCATGCCGTGACCTTCGCAAATGGTTTGCAAACCGTAACGCCCTCCGGTTCTCTCCAGTTCATGCATCAAGGTAACCATGATACGTGCTCCGCTAGCACCTAGCGGGTGACCGAGTGCAATCGCTCCGCCATTAGGATTCAGCTTTGCAGGATCTGCTCCAGTCTCAGCCAACCAACAAAGCGGGACAGGCGCAAATGCCTCATTCACTTCATATATATTCATATCTTGAATGGTTAAATTCGCTTTTTGTAACACTTTCTGTGTTGCAGCAATCGGACCCGTAAGCATTAATTCGGGATCAGAACCAACAACAGCACGAGCGATGATTCGAAACCGCGGTTTCAATCCGCATGCTTCGGCCTTTTCACGAGACATTAACAGAATGGCAGCTGCGCCATCACTAATTTGGCTGGAATTTCCTGGATGAATCTTGCCGTTCTCCATAAACACGGGATTAAGAGCTCCCAATTTTTCGATTGAAGTTTCTCTTCTAGGGCCTTCATCTTGAGATAGTATCGTTTTCGTGCCATCTGATAGCGTAACCTCAATAGGATGTATTTCCCGTTCGAATCTTCCTTCTTGTTGAGCTTGTATAGCCTTCCTGTGGCTTTCCAATGAAAATTCGTCTAATTGACGGCGGCTGAATCCCCACTTCTCCGTTACTTTTTCTGCGGATATTCCTTGATTAAATACTCCGAAACGCGCTGTAAGTTTTTCATTCCATGGAATTCCTTGCACATTCATCGGAACACGGGACATATTTTCTACACCAGCCGCTACAACGACGTCCATATCTCCGCTTAGAATCGCTTGTGCAGCGAAATGAACAGCTTGCTGACTGGACCCGCATTGACGGTCAATCGTAATTCCCGGAACCTCAATTGGAAAGTCGGCAAGCAGAGCTGCTACTCTGGCAATATCTCCTGCTTGTTCCCCTGATTGAGTTACACATCCCATGATGACATCATCTATGATTCCCGGCTCAATTCCCGCTTTAGTTACAAGCCCCTTTAACACTTCTGCAGCTAAATCATCAGGACGAATTCCGCTTAATGCTCCTCCTCGGCGACCAAGGGGAGTTCTGACCGCTTCGACAATAACAACTTCACGCATAATGGTTTCTTCCTTTCTGTCTAGAGGAATATGAATGTGTGGCAAGGTCTAACCTGCCATACTTTCTTGTCGTTTTTTTACGACCTATTACATTTGTATGATAAATTGGACCTTTAAAGTTAGGAAACTTATTTAAATAACATTTTTATTACACCAAGCGCATGCTTCGTGGTATGGTATCTCACCGGAAGGTCAAAAATAAAATAAACCGGAACCCCTCATTTCCCAAGGAGTTTCGGCCTTATAGGATTCTCGCCGATTGAATTTTTTTGTTTTTAGGAATGTGTTCAAAAGGAAGACAATATCTTCTATTCTTTTATAATATTCAGTCGCATAATTCTCAAATGCTTGTACTTCTGAAAAACCTATCAGTTTTAACTCATGGATATACTGCTCTTTTAACGTTCCGTCCTTAGTTCCATAAATTTGACCACGTCCAAAATATTCCTTAATATTGAATTTATCATTTTCACTTTCTTGTTGGGTTAAGAAGGTTCCACCTTTTAATCGTTCTGATCTATAGAAAAAAGGTGGTAGCTTTCACTAAATTCGCTCACAAAATCTGGCTGGGGGTGCCTTCACTTGTTTTTATATAGCTCTTGTTCCCCGCTTGTTGAGTTGTGAATCATAACTTCCACTGAAACCACCGACCGTGTCCATCTGTTTCTGCCAGCGTTTTCGTACGCACATTACCGTCTACATAATAATCGAGATGGAGTTCAAGATCCCACATATTATTATAGAGGTGGAACACGTCTCTTTCTTCACCTAGGTATTGAATATACTCACTCAATTTTATCTTAGCTTCGTTAGATATCTGGTTGGCCACATGGGTATGAAAAACACATATTGTTGAATCCTTAGTAATCTTCGATACCATATTCGGAAGCAAAGCAATGCCATCTCCCTTAATTAACTCTAAGGGTTGCTTTTCTAAACATAAAGCTGCTTTTTCAAAGTAGGAAATCCGTTCCTTATGTTCCGGCCAAATCAACGCTTTCAGCCAAAGATAATCTTCAGGATCATTTAGGTCATTTACGTGCAAATCTAAACCTATCCTGGATGTTACTGGTGGGCAATGCTCAAAAAGGAATGGAATTTTATCGCCTCTGATTTCTGCTGTTATCTCTAGAGCCGATTGATCATTTCCGTACTTTTTGTTCGAATTATAAGAGTAGCTGTATTTATCCCAAAGAAGTTGCAAGCCAGCACTTGTTCCTATTTCTATGAGTGCCAACGGTTTTTTCGTTATTTTATATATGTAACAAAAGCTAGGGTACAAGTAAGCACAGCGTCTCACTTCGTTCGTTTGTACAAGCTTGCTTTCTAGAATCTGAATAATCTCATTTTCGTATAAGTTACAAAAATCCCTGAAACAATCAATTGCTGCCGATGACTCCCTTGGTTCATCTACAATGCTGGCGTAATACTCAGCTAATTCATGTTCTATCCCACCCAATAGCAAATAGTGAACCGCACCCAATAAGAGGTTAGGAACAGGCTGTCCGAGTCTCGAATGAGCTGCTAGTTTAAGCAACTTCGTGTCATAAGCTATGTTTTCTGCAAGATGTCCATATAGAATGCTGGAATCCTTACATTCTCTTTCAGCAAAAACCTTAAAACGCTCTGAGAGTAAGTTTATATCCAAATCTCACACCACCTTATCAGGATTATAAGCCTTATTTTTAAAATGCTCCTGCAATTGATTCAATGTAATGGTTTGTACCCAACGTATTCAAATAAATCATTCCAAAGCAATTTTAAATTAATGTTATCATACATTTCCATATTCCACATTACTGCCCGGTAGCTGAATGCCGGCATTTTCATTGAATAAAATAATCGATTACTTGAAAATAAAATAAACCGGAACCCCTTATTTCCCAAGGAGTTCCGGTCTTATAAATACTAAGCATCTGCATACAATCGCCCATCCCGAAAACGAATAATCCGCTTCGCAATCAAAATGTCATGCGTAATCAAAATAATCGTCCGACCTTGTTCATTTAATTTCTTCGAAAGCTCTAACATCTCAACACTTGTTTTGGGATCTAGCTCACCTGTAGGTTCATCGGCCAGAATGATCGGTGGATCTCCCGCCAATGTTCGCGCAATAGCAACACGCTGCTGCTGCCCGCCAGATAGCTCTGATGGAAAATGCTTCTTGCGATCAAGTAAGTCCACCGATTCTAGTGCATGTAAAACGAGCGGCTCTCTTTCAGTTGAATTAATCAACAAATTGTTTAGTTTGACAGCATAATCAACAAAGAAATCGCGGATATCTTTGATCAATTTTAAATGTTGCACCAAAACCATTACCGATATGTTAGATGTATGACTCGATACTACAGGACATTATATTCGCTCCACTTTAACCGGTAGGCCTTGCCGGATCGATTCGCGAATCGCTTCCAGTGTCGCTATGGTTGTGAAACCGTCTGCTGCGTCTGGCATAGCCACGGTGCCATACGTGAGGCACTTGGTGAAATATTCAGCGTAATTCACGAATTCTCCAGCATGATGGTTGACCCCTTCGAACTGGAAGTAATGGTAAATATCCTCGAAATACGATTCGATACGTTCATGCTCGCCTTCGTATTTTACGATGGCCTCTAGCTGCGGATATTTGGCAATAAAGGTTCCTTTCGTTCCATATGCCGCCACTTCGATCCACGGCCGGTTCTGGTGCGGCTGTTCTAAGCCGTAAAATCCCAGTACCCGACCGATTCTGCCGCTGGCAAATTTCAGGTTGATCACGAACGTATCATCTCCTTGAAAGTTAGCCTGTTCAGCAACCAGCGATTGGCTTGCGTAGGCAAACACTTCCTCCACCTCACCCATGTACCATTTGATGAGGTCGACCGGATGCGAGCAGCAAGCGAAAAGCAGGTCGAAGCCGCCCTCCATCGCCCATGGCCTATTGCCGTAAAACCAGCGCATGTCGTGCACATATTGAGTCTCCATGAAGGAAATGGGTCCTAATTTATCTGCTTCAACCGCCCTGCGCTGTTCCTGCATCGGTCCGAAGAAACGCGAGCTTTGCCCGACCATCAGCTTAGTTTCTGGATAGTCTGCCGTAAGCTGCATGAGCTTCCTCGCCTCACCCAGGGAGTTGACCAGCGGTTTCGTGCAAATGACATGCTTCCCCGCACGAAAACAGGCTTGGATATGCTCCAAATGAAGCTGGTCAGGTGTATAGATGGCAACGATGTCTATATCCTCTCTAGCAATCAAAAGTGCCAAATCCGTATAACCGTGAGGAACATCATAATCGCTTTTCACCTTGTTGATCAAAGCTTCGTTCACGTCACAAACGGCTAGAACCTTAAGCTCTGGATGACCGTAAAGCCCCTTGATTAACCCTTTGCCTTCGCCTAAACCGATCACGCCTAGACTGTAAGATTTGCCGATTTTCGTAAAACGTCCATGCCCTTCCATGCTGTCCCCCCTGTCGCCTTGCAGCTACTCTTGTACGAGTAGGACTTGCTTTTTATAATGCCGAGGCAACCGCTGGGTCACCGGGAGCATCTCTGGAAATTTGCGGTGCGGCTCCATTTGGTACCAGTAAGCGGTGCTGGAGTAGTCATTAATTAGCTTGTTAGCATGCCCGTGCCCCGGAGTTCAAATGAATACCGAAATACGAAGAAATGGAATTCGGTCCGCGGACAGAAAGCTGTATTGAAATAATCCTCGGTTCCCGTACCGTGGATGGCAGGCGACTCTTCGCTGATTTCAATTCTCGCCTGCTCCGCAAATGGCATCGCAAAAAAGGAGTTGAAGCCCCTGCCTTTGTCAGGCCCCATTACAAGCGGCAAGGACCAAAAATCTTTGGAGATCGCATGCCCCATGCCGAAAAAATCTCCAATAGGCGCTTCAACGCTAGGGAGTTCCTCATCATCCCAGAACATGTGGATCAATACTTTCCGCAGATGGTCTTTTTCCCCGGCAGGATTGTGCATGGTACACCAAATATGGCGGATACATCCTGCGCCTTTAATGTTAGCGATTTCATACGTTTGACCTGCCTGAATCTCGAACCAGTCATAATTACCGCCCGTCCGGTCGTTCACCCTCCAATAAATACTTGATCGCCATATCCAGCAAATATCGGGCGCCCGTATTTTTCACGATGCCTTGAGGCTGCGAGCCTAACCCGCCTTCGAAACGAAGCGTGGTCGCAAGAAGCAGCCCTTGTCCCCTGGAAGCTTCGACCATATATCCATGACGTTCGAATAATCTGGCATCCAAGCGCTCCATCACCGGTGTATGCGCAGGCAGCGACTCATAATCGAACACTAGGTCTGTTGCTAAGCCAAACATGGTAAGTGACGTATGATGCTCATGAGGGTAGCCGTTCATCACCGGATGATCGTAGTACAATTGCAAAGATTCCCTTGAAAACGAAAGCTGCTTCACGGCGAACGGACCCGATTTACTCCTTTGAACGAACAGTACGTTACCGCCTTGCTCCATGAACGCTTCATGCTCAGGAAGGAGATGTGAAGTTACAATCACTCGCGTGCTTTCTTGGATGCCTGAATTTACTTGAATCCCCGGATACAAGGTATTCAGCCCTGCGAAAACATCGAACGGATCGTCGATCAGCAGAACCGACTGCTCTTCTGCCGTCAAGGCGGGCTTCGGAAATACCCATAAGGTCCACGCATTGCGGATTGTTTCGGCCTTGCCTATTAACGCTACGCTAAGCGTTAGCGCCGTAGGCACTTTGACTTCCGGTGAAGCGACCTCAAGTACTCCAATTTCTCTGGCTTCGCCGGCCTGCATCATGACGGAAGAAATTACTCCTTCTCCCAGTAAGACTCCGTCCACTTCATTAACGATTTTCCAAGAGAGAACGCCGTCTTCGAGAAGTTCGCTGCCGTAATGGGAGACGAACAAATGCGGGCGGATAAATGTACCGGCCGTATAGTTGTACGGATCCCATCGGACGAGCCGGTCACCTCCGCCAATCCAGCTGCGGCGGTTATCCCAAGTCAGAGTGATTACGGTGGAATCGTTTATCATCCTCAACCGCTCAGGCGGCTGCTTCGGCCTTCCGGCATCATCGAATACGGCGCTAGTCGCGATCGGGTTATCTTTTATCGATGTGAGGACATAACCGCAAATCTTCGAATAAGTTCGAACAAGCTCGAGAACGGCTTTGCGATACACGTAAGCACTTTGGTTTGCGTTCTTCCACAGCTGCTCATTGCTGAATGGCAAATTGAGCTTAGCTAACTTCTCAACTTGGCGGCTGTACTGCCAACGCTCTTCTTTGGCAACCGGATTGATTGCCTCATCATATTTGAGCCACCATGGCATCTCGCCGCCGTGATCTTCCAAGGTAGTGTCCAGATTGCGGAACTCGTCATAATCACAAAATTCGCCGAACATCCAAGGCTTGTTTTCCCGCCATGAGCCAGCAAATTGGCTTAACAGATCGGGGAAAAAGTGAATATCGGTGTAGAAATGATAGTCATAGAAATCCGCATACTCCTTTAACAAACCTCCATAACATTCCCCGGAACCGCTATTGTCGCGAATAACCGCGTTATCCGTGAGACGTTTGGCCATTTGGTAAAGCTCCTGTAGGAAAGTCGAGTCCGCGGACTGGTCTAATTCACAGCCAAGCGTCCAGACGCTAAGTGACGGATGATTTCGAACTTCGCGTATAATGGCTTCATATTGCGAGAACGCACGAGACTTAAATTCAGGCGTCACCTCGGGAAGCCACATCGGCAACTCCTGCCATAACAGCACGCCCATTTCATCCGCCAGCTCATAATAGTCTTGCGTCGGTACATACAGGCAATGCTTAATAAGGTTAAACCCGCTATCTTTCACGCGCTTCAGTTCCTCGCGGATCTCATCTCTGCTTGGCATCGGCGCAATATGATCGGCGTACCAGCCCCAATGCAGCACACCCCGCATGTAAAGTGGGGAACCATTCAAGTAGAATTGATCATCGCGCACTTCTAGCTCCTTCATGCCGAAACGGCAAGTATGGCTATGAATCTCGCAACCATTTTCGGATAAGGATAGATTTAACTGGTAAAGCGCCGGCTGCTCCGGGCTCCATAAGGAGATCGCATCTTCGAATTCTAGCCAGAGTTTGCCTTCCATTCGTTCCGATGCAGGAACTATCGTCATCGATAGCTCCCCGCAGCTTACGGTATTTCCTTGTACATCCTTGATTTCAGCTATTAGTTTTAGTGAACGCGCGGTATCTCTTGGAATGGCATTCAAGACAAACTCCACCTCCGCACCGTTGTCACGGACACGAGGCTTCACGAAAACATCCTTTACTATTACATCAGGGACAAGGATTAGCTGAACCGATTTCCAGATGCCTCCGAAAATGACGCCCACATCCGGCAGGAATCCTGCAAGGCTTTCACGCAGAGGGAATCTCACGCCTTGTTTATACACCTTAACCAGCAGTTCATTATCGTTGCCGAATGCGAGCAGCTTTTCCAGCCTTAGTTGAAACCCGTTCCAACCGCCTTCATGCGTACGGGCCAAAATACCGTTCAAATAGACCTCGCAATAATAATTAACGCCGCCAAATTCCAATGCCACCGGAAGATCCGACCATGCTGCCGGCGCCTTAAACGACTTTCGGTACCATACCGGACCTTCCGCCTTTTTGTTTTCTTCGACCTGCTCCCAGCAGCCTGGAACATGAATGTCCCGCCACTGGGCATGAACATTCAGATCTTCAGGTTTTACAGCCGCATCCACAAAATCTATGAAGATTTCCCAATTCCCGTTAAGGCTGAGCGCGCTGTCAGCCGATGTCGGTATGTTCATTTTCATATCTGCCATGTAGGTCACCCGATCCTTTGGAGGCTATTATTACTGAATCTCATACAAAGCCGTCGCATCCTTTTTCTCGGGCAACCACACGCGCATTTTCCCTTGTTCGCGGTTATCCCACGCAAAGTACGGCACAGCTTGGAATGAATCCGTATGATCACTCCCTGCTGCGTATAAAGTGACGACGCCCTCGAGCAGCTCCGGCTCGAACACCGCTTGGAAGCGTGTATCCGGAGAAACTTCAGTAAGATCATAATCCGTATTATCCATTTCTTCCATGCAAAAGACGATCGGCCCGCGTTGTAACGCGACTTTTCCAACGTTTTCTTTAACTAGCGGATTGGCGTAAACTTTCTGTACCGGCATTTCGAATGAGAGCTCGATCTCCTCCCCAGCCTTCCAAGTACGACTTAGCTTCACGTAGCCGTTTTCCATACTCGAACGAACCAGTTGTTCGCCGCCTACCTTCAGCGTGAAATTTCTGCACCAGCCTGGAATCCGAAGCAGCATGTCATATGCCGTGTCACCTGTTTCTTCAACCCTAATCGTTACCCGCCCGTCCCAAGGGAAATTCGTCACCTGCTGCAGCTTTACCTCATCGTTTCCAACATGCAATGATCCTGTGCCTGCTATATATTGATTGATCATGATTTGTCCTTCATTTATTGCATAGACGTAATTGCCGATAGAAGGAATAAAGCGGGCAATTTGCGTCGGGCAGCAGGAGCAGTCGTACCATTCAACGCGGTGGTGCGTGCCATCAGCCTCCAGTGGATTCACATAGAAGAACTTATCTCCAGTTAGAGAAACACCAGCCAATGCGCCATTATACATCTCACGTTCTACGATGTCGGCATACTTACTGTCTCCATGCAGCAAGTTCATGCGATGGTTCCATAAGATCATCGCTACGGAGGCGCAAGTTTCACAATACGCGCTTTGGTTCGGCAGATCGTAATCCTCGGTGAAGCCTTCATTTTGCTTTGATGGACCAATTCCGCCCGTGATATACATGTTCTTATTCACGACATTGTCCCAAAGTCTATCCAGTGCTGCCAAATACCCTTCATCTCCGGTCAATGACGCTAAGTCGGCCATCCCTGCATACATATAGACGGCACGCACCGCATGGCCCGTAACAATGGACATGTCACGCACTGGCATATGATCCTGCGAATAAGCGGCCCCCCAATCTGCACGGTCCCAGCTATAGCCTACACCATGCCCGTGGCCTCTTTCTTCAAGGAACCAATAAGCGAGCTTCCAGTAACGCTCCTCTTTGGTTTCCAAATACAATTTAACGAGCGCCAACTCGATCTCCTGATGTCCGGGTACCCAGTGGCGTTTATCCGGTCCGAACAAAGAATCAATATGATCAGCCAACTTAATGGCTACATCCAGCAGCTTGCGCTTTCCTGTCGCTTGATGATAAGCGATGGCCGCTTCGATGAGATGGCCTGCACAGTATTCCTCATGCTTGTTCATATCCGTCCATTTCTTATCGGGCTCAGCAAGCGTAAAATAGGTCTGCAGGTAGCCATCTTCTTTTTGAGCGGCGGCAATGAATCCGATAACCCGATCCGCTTGCGCCTCCAGCTCATCATCAGGCTCATTCATGAGGGAATAAGCGATCCCCTCGAGCACTTTATAAACATCTGAATCATTATAGAAAATTCCTTCAAATTCGCCGTCCGTAAGACTGGCTGCCTTTGCGAAATTCGATATTCTTCCTGTTTGTTCACACTGTGTTAGACAAGCCGTTAAGGTCGTTTTTTGCGAAGCTTTCATCCGTGCCGTCCAAAATCTGTCTTCAATGGACACCTGTGTAAATGGGACGTTCGCCAACCGTTGATGCGGCAGCTTATACGTGGAGTACAATGTGCTTTTTACTGTGCTATTCATACCTATCCGACCTCTTCTCTAGTTATATTTTGCAGGTTCTTCACATAGACGGTTACCCTAATTACCCTTTCATTCCGGTGAGCGAAATGCCTTGAACGAAGTATTTTTGGCTGAAAATATACACGATAAGTACCGGCATAATCACAAGGAGAGACGCGCCCATCTGTAAGGGCCAGTTCGTCGTATAAACGTTGCGGAAAATGGAGAGTCCAACCTCTAACGTTCTCATTTCAGATGTATTGGTAACGAGCAGAGGCCATAAGAAATCTGTCCATATCCCCATAAACGTGAAGACGGCAAGCGTGGCCAGAGCTGGCTTGGATAACGGAAGGATGATATTCCAATAAATTCTCAGCTCGCTGCAGCCATCGATTCTTGCCGCATCTTCCGTTTCTTTCGGAAGGCCGAGAAAGAACTGCTTCAGCATGAAAATGCCGTAGGCGCTGCTTAATCCGGGCACAATCAAGGCCGCATATTTATCGAGCCAACCAAATTTATAAACCATAACGTAAGTCGGGATCAGCGTAACTTCGGCTGGAATCATCATCGTCGACAGAAAAATGATGAAAATGATATCTCGGCCTTTAAAGGAAAGCCGGGCAAAGGCGTAAGCAGCCAATGAGCAAACCAATAGCTGCCCGATCACAACCATCATCGTAACGAATACCGTGTTTTTCAGAAACGTCAAGAAAGGGGCGGCTTTAAAGATCGTTGCATAATTGACCCATTCCCAAGTTTCCGGAATGAAGCGTGGCGGAAATTCAAAGACGGAGTATTCTTGCTTGAGTGATGTCGTAAACATCCATATGAAAGGGTACAGCATGGATAAACTAACGATGATGAGTATCGCGTACGTCACGGTGCTTGTGAGGAGCTGAGTCACGTTGATCGGCTTCCTCCTACTAGTAATCGCAGCAGCCATATTCGTTCTCCCTCCTCTTAATATTCATAATTAAATCGCTTCATCACTTTAATCTGGATCATGGTAACAGCGAAAATGACTGCGAACAGGACGTACGACTGTGACGAGGCATAACCCATATTGAAGCGTTTAAACGCTTGATCGTAAATATGATAAACGACTACGTCTGTTGAACCTAACGGACCGCCTTCCGTCAGCATGTATACGACCGTAAACACCTGAAACGAAGAGATGACAGACGTCACAGCTAGGAAGAATAGTGTCGGCATCAGCAGAGGTACCGTTACTGACCAGAACATGCGCCATTTTGAGGCTCCGTCAATTCTAGCCGCTTCGTACAAATGATCGGGTATGCCTTGCAAACCGGCTATGAATATGATCATTTGATACCCGATTCCTTTCCAAACCGACACGATGATCACCGCGATCATGGCCCAGTTCGGATCCAGAAGCCATTTGATGCCGTGAATACCGACTTTACTGAGCATAAAGTTCAACAAGCCGAACTCTGGCTGTAAGATCCACTGCCATACCATGGCAATAGCAACCGTCGAAGAAATAACAGGGAGAAAGAATATCGTCCGGAACCAATAGACTCCTCGCATCTTTCGATTCAGCACTAGCGCTACAAGGAGTGAAATGGCAATGCCGGTTGGTACGCTGCCTGCCACGAAATAAAAGGTATGTTTCATCGCGATCCAGAAATCGGTATCGTCAAGCAGCTTTTTATAGTTGCCAAGGCCAACGAAGGGTTTATCCGGCTTCAGGATGCTCCATTTATGAAAGCTGAGATACAACGCGAACAAGATGGGATAAATAACGAAAACCATGAGATGCAAGGAAGCAGGCAAGATGAATAAATATCCGATCGGCTTTTCATCGCTTGCTGTTTGGCCTCTTAGCTTTTTCCAGAAGCTAGGCTTCATGGTTCGCTTTGAGGAAGCGAAGGTTACCGCAGTGTCGCTTTCCATTGAGT
The DNA here is from genome assembly GCF_900103825.1 of Paenibacillus sp. yr247. GTDB lineage: Bacteria > Bacillota > Bacilli > Paenibacillales > NBRC-103111 > Paenibacillus_E. The sequence continues at coordinate 120,487 of NZ_FNIF01000006.1, read as the reverse complement.
CTCTCCTTTCCCTAACACGGAATTGGGCTATTTAAAAAGAATATGTACCGGGAATTTCAGATTCCCGATACATGAGAGGTGTTGAGCCGAATTACTCGTTGATGATCTTATCAATTTTCGGAACGGCATCGTCGAATGCCTTTTGCACAGGTGTATTATTCACAATAATTTGTTCGATCGCTTTGTCGATTTCTTTCTCGATGGAATCCCACTTTGGATGGATGGAGCCCCAAGGCTGGCGCGCATATTGAACTTCTTTAACGAACACTTGTTCAATCGGTTTGTCCTTCGCGTATTCCTCGGATACCTTTTTCACGGCGGAAAGCTCTAAACCGGATTGGATGCGTGCTTTTTGGCCCACTTCGGACTCTGACATAAACTTCGCCAATTGATAAGCTTCTTGTGGATGCTTCGTGCTCGCGGAAGCCGCCCAACCTGCCTCATACATAACGGATACGTTATCTTTGTTTTTCGGCAATCCGACTACGCCCAGCTTGTCAATGTTAAACTTGCCGGCTTTAGCCGTATCATTAAGCCCCAGCAGCGTCCAGTGACCGCTGATGTTCATTGCGATTTTGCCTGTTTGGAAGAATAGATCGCCAAACGCTTTTTTCACAGAAGGGGTTGGAGAAACCTTATGCTTGGTAACCAAATCTGTGTAGAACTGGTACGCCTCGACGGATGCCGCACCGTTTAGGTAGCCTTTCGCGGTTTTTCCATCTTTGCTGAGCACATCACCGCCGTTTTGCCATACGAATGGAACGGACTTATAGAAATAAGGATCTGCAGTTACGCCGTACTGCTCGGTTTTTCCGTCAGCGCCTGCTTTCGTTAACTTCTTGGAAGTTTCTAGGAAATCGTTCCATGTCCATCCTTCTTTCGGATAAGGAACGCCGGACTTATCGAATACTTCCTTGTTGTAATAAACCACGAGCGGTGTGAAGCCACGGGGTAGATCATAAATTTTATCGCCGCGCACGCCGATTTCATAAACGTTTTTAAACCAGACGTCCTTGTTGAAGGCTGGATCTTTTTTCGCATAAGGACCCATATCCAGAACGGCAGCGTTATCAATGAATTGGGGGAGAACGACGGAGTCCATCAGAAATACGTCAGGTGCATTACCGGATGCGATGGATGCGAGGATCTTCTGGTTGGAATCGTCGCCCGGAATCGGTTCGTAGGCAACCTCAATGTTCGGATATTTCTCCATGAAGGCTTTAATCGCAGCTTGTTCCGCGGTTGCTTCTTCGACAGCTGCGCCCGAAGAAATTCTTAGTTTTACTTTCTCACCGCTTTTTCCACTGCTCGTGCTTGCGATATTTTTATCTGCACTGCACCCCGATAAAGCAACCATTGATGCCAAAAGCCCTGCTAAAACGATTTTTGAAGACTTCACCATGTGATACCACTCCCCGTAGTTTATTATTATAAAAATACAATTTCATCCAGCCAGACATGAAACTGGCCCCCATGAGAAGAGTATTCTATAACCACACTTTGAATCTGTTCCACTTGCGGATTTCCGGTGACCTTTACGTTCCAAGCGTCCGAAACCGCACTAAAGCTTGTTGCATCTGCAGCTGAAAGAAGCGGTACTTGAAAAAGTGACCAACCATATCTCGCTTCGGAAGCAATTTTGCTCCAATTAAAGACAGGAGCCGTGCATATGTATTGAATGCTGTTATGGTTATCCTGGATGAATCGCAGCTTCAGACCCCCTTGCGCAAAGCCGCCCCACATTTCATGATGATATTTCATCCAGAAAACGAATTGTTTGGCTCTGGTAAGCGTGGCCTGCTTGCCATCCGGCTTGCTAATTTCCAAGCGAATGCACGTTAAAGTTGATGCGGAACGCAGATGAGCTGAAGCTCCACTTTGAACAGTGTTGTCCTCATCGATCGTTAGAGAAGCGTATTGATCAGGCACCACTTGCATGATTTCCGCTGAGACTGGATTCAAAGCAAGTAATACGGATCCCGGATTCGGGAATACATAAAGGTCGAACCAAGCCAGGTCTGAAAGCACGCCATTGGATACCGTTAATGCGACGCGATAAAACCCTGGATTTTCATAAATATGAGTAATATCGGGATGCTCAAGGACTGTTCCGTCTCCCATCTCCCACCTGTATAGTAAATCTCCACCCCCTGAGTCCACGCTTTCGCTGGCATCGAATTGAACAGGCTGCCCGGTTACCGCCCGGGATGTTAATCGCTTGGCTTTTGCTATAGGAGCTGTACCTTCAGAGATTTCAGCGCTTACTGAAACGTTGCTTACGTTTACTTCCTGGTGCAGGTCACCAAGCCGATTATTCGCCATAACATTTGCCGAGATGTTTATACATTGAGCATGCTTCAAATAAATGCCGTATGTATCGTTGTCTGTGATTACATTCTGCTCAATAATCCAGTGATAAGCTTCGTATCCTAGTTTGTATCCGATGGCAAGACCAGCGCTCTTATTATGATGAATGTGATTGTTCCTCATAATAAAATGGCTGCTTGAACCGTTGACGACAGCAATGCCCGCGTTCCCGAAAGGCTCAGGCGCATTCGCGATCCGCACCCCGTTGTACGCCGCTTCGTTCCCGATTAACACCGCATGGCAGGAACCGCCAAGCCAGAAACCGTAGCTCGAATGATTACCTTTGTTATTCACGAACGTGTTGCCCGGATCCCAAACTTCCCAAGCATTGTTGTGCGCATAAGAAGCATCGTTGCCTTCAAAATAATTGCCCGTGCTGACCCAACCGTTTAACGACCGGATAAATACGCCGTCGCCGCCGTACGTAAAGTCATTGAAGGAAAATTTATTGTCATTGGAACCGCTTTCAATCAGGACAGATGTTGAATCCCTTGCATGCACTTCACCAGGGGAGATGCGAATGCCGTAACTCATGTTGTTATTTGAAAATTCGTTGTATGATGAGCGCCACAATTTCAGGCAAACGTTCGTGCAATGGGACATGTCGTTATTTTCGATTACGTTGTCATCGCAATTTTTGAGATGAAGGCCGTTCCAGACGTAATTGCCTTTATTCCCCTTGATACTGCTATGATGCAGGTTCTCTAGATGAAGGGCGCCGAACGGTTCGCCTTCCCCCCAACCATAATCAGGATCCGTATAATTGTAAGATAGATCATTATCTGTGATGGTCCAGTTCGAGCCGTTCATCACTTTCATACCGGTTTGAAAACCACGAAGCGTTATGTTTTTCACCGTAACGTGATTGAAACTGCTCGAGAAGAGGCCGATTCCGCTATATGTGTGTATATTGCCTTCCCTTCCACGACCGCGAATAATCGCACCGTTTCCGTCGATTGTGATGCCTTCCCCACCTACGATAAGGCCAAGCCCGTCACCAAACACATATTCGCCGGGCTCGAAGATAACGTTCTCCGTAATAACCATTCCTGAATAGGGTTTCACATATATACTCATTTTCTGGGCGCTCCCCTTCCCGTCTTCACCATTCAATCTGCTTGAAACGTTTTCGTCGTTTCTCTTTCAATCACATTTCCCTTCACTAACATATTGACTTGTTTATCCTTGTGGGCTTGATTCTGAATGATTTCGCAAAGTGTCTTGGCCGCCATCATCCCCACCTCATATAATGGCAAGGATATGGTAGTCAGCCTTGGCCTTGCATACTTGGCGATAATCCGGTTATCGTAACCCATGATCGAAATATCTTCAGGTATGTGGAGGCCGAGCTCTTTGGCAGCATCCATGACGCCAATGGCAATCATGTCGCTCGATGCGAAAATAGCCGTCGGGCGATCATCCAGAAGAAGTAATTCCTTCGCCAGCTGATATCCAGATTCTTCGTACCAATCACCGTGCCTCACGTACTCTTCTCGGGGCTCCACATGGTGATCCCTCAGAGCATCGTAGTAGCCATTCAATCGCCTAGCGCTTGCATGCCAATCGAAAGGACCGTTGATAAAGGCAATTTTTTTGTGATTTAGCTTTAACAAATATTCCGTTGCATCATAACCTCCGGCATAATCATCCGTCAGTACGTTATGAATGGACTCTTCCTCGCTTCCCGTACGATTAATTAATACGGTTGGCATCTTCAAATGAGGGAATTCTTCGACCGCGTTCAGCGTAGTATCGGCAAGTATTACGCCATCGAGCTTTAAATTCGTAAAGAAATCAAGAGCTGCGAGTTCGCTTTCGAGCTCATGCTGGATATTCCAAAGCAGAACGCTAAAGCCGTTTTTACGCGCTTCGTCTTCAACACCTCTGGCAATAAAGCCGCTGAGCTCATCGGATACGTCATCCAGAATCAATCCAATCATCAAGGACGATTTTTGCCGTAAATTTCTTGCCACGAGATTCGGACGATAACCTAGCTCTTCTGCAATCTTTTGTATTCTTTCTCTAGAGGCGGCACTGATCTTCTCATTGTTAGCCAGTGCACGGGAAACGGTGGCGGCGGAAACGTTCGCCAATTTTGCAATATCATAAATGTTTGCCATAAACGAACCCTTTCCGAATAAGAGCGATAATGTTTCATGCAATCGATTACATTAAGTAGTGTAATCGATTGCATTCTATAGTGTCAATACATATAAAACAAAATTTCCCATCCGACAAAAGTTCCGAATTTTCGCCCCTTTCAGCTCTCCAAACACTTGTACTTCCGCAAGAGCTAAACTATTTGTACCCATTAATTGGATCTTAACGTACCTTCCAGTTAGTCCCCCTGCACTCACGGTTAAATTCGGATTTGGGTAGGTAGTTTGATGGTTCGACCAAACCTGATTTTGATCAAGTACGATTACATTATAATCTCGGAGTCTATTCCCGCAATTCGTCAAATCCACGGCTACTCAGTTAATTGGCGTCACTAGTGTTATGAAAAAAGCAATTGAAGCTGGCAACGAAGCTAAAATTAAAGAAATCGGTCCTAAAATTGAAGAAACTTGGGCTACATTCGAAGATGGCGTGAAGCCACGTAGCTCGGACCTTTATGAAGAGTCTGAACCCTGAAGTAGCCGGATCACAAAAACAACCGATCGATAAGCAAGCATTAACTCAGTTAAATGATGGGTTATCACAAGCTCTAAAAGAGCTTATTCAAATCATTAAATAAAGTGAAAAAGCACAGCCCTAAAGGTTGTGCTTTTTCTTTTTCGACCCCAGATTAGTTCATCCTGTTTGCGATCATAATTATTTCTTTATTCTAAAGTCCTCAAGATGGGAATGCCGGTAATAAAAATTTTCTTTTAATTTCAATACTCATGTATGTAACCTCATTCCCTAATTGCAGGGTTCCCTTATTCAAACGAAAGAACCTCCAAAACCACTCCAATAGTGGGATCGAAGGTTCTTTTGGAGGCGAACCCTTGTTATGCATATTCCTATCTGCCGCGCTTTGTCAAAACAAGCTAATGTGGCGGGGCTGCCTCTACCAAGCGGCTACTTGACCGTCGGTTCGAGGCTCCGTTCCTCCAATCAACACGCCGTTTTCATCATCTCTCCATATGATTTGGCCTCGGCCAAATGAAACAGAACCTAGCGACCACTTGGCGTCATGCCCTTTCCGGGCTAACGCCTCAACAAGATGAGACTTTGTAGAATGCTCAAATTCCACGGTATTGCCTTCCATCCACTGCCATCTTGGCGCATCTAGGGCAGCTTGCGGATTGAGGTGGAAATCTACCGTATTCATGACCATCTGCACGTGACCTTGCGGCTGCATAAATCCACCCATGACTCCAAATGGACCAACTGCCTTCCCATCCTTGGTCAAGAAGCCGGGGATAATCGTATGATAAGGCTTCTTCCCGGGCTCCAAACAGTTATCGTGCTTAGGATCAAGTGTAAAATTATGCCCGCGGTTATGCAGCGCAATACCGGTTCCAGGCACAACCAAGCCAGATCCAAAGCCCATGTAGTTGCTTTGAATGAAGGAAACCATGTTGCCTTCACTATCAGCCGTACACAGATAGACAGTTCCCCCTTGAGGAGGCTGACCCGGCTCAGGCAGCAGAGCATCCTTGCCGATAAGCCTGCGGCGTTCGTCGGCATAAGCGTCCGAGAGCAGATCCTCCACACTTACCGACATTTTGGCGGAATCGGCAATATACTTTTTACCATCCGCAAACGCCAATTTAATAGCCTCGATCTGTTTGTGATACGTGTCGATACTGTCCCGATCGCTGAAATCAAAGCCCTTCAAAATGTTCAAAGCCATCAGTGCGACCAAACCGTGCCCGTTCGGCGGGATTTCCCATACGTCATACCCACGGTAATTCACGCTGATCGGATCAACCCATTCCGGGTTAAAGGCTGCCAAATCTTCTTTGCGGATATAACCGCCGTATTGTTTGGAGAAACGGTCGATTTTCTCTGCCAATTCCCCGCGGTAGAACGATTCGGCGTTTGTATCGGCGATTTCCTGCAGCGTTGCGGCGTGATCCGGCAGGTGCCACACTTGGCCGATTTGAGGAGCCACGCCCTCCGGAGCAAATACGCGAAACCACTCCTCGAACTGTTCGCCCTTCAGTTGCGACTTGAATATAGCAGCCGCACGTTTCCAATAAATACCTAAAGTAATCGGAAAGCCGTTCTTCGCATATTCAATAGCCGGCTGCAGTACCTCTTTCAGCGGCAACTTACCGAAGCGTCGAGACAGTTCAGCCCAGCTAGCCGGAGCGCCTGGCACTGTAACAGGAATAAAGCCGTATTTCGGGATTTCATGGACCCCGGCTTTGTTTAAGGCATCAATGGATAAACTCTGTGGCGCAGCGCCGCTGGAATTAAGTCCGTGCAACTTGCCCTGAGTCCAGACCAACGCAAATGCGTCGCCGCCAATCCCGTTAGCGCTTGGCTCCACTACCGTAAGTGCTGCAGCAGTTGCTATGGCAGCATCAATGGCGTTGCCCCCCTTGCGCAAAATCATAAGCCCGGCTTGCGCCGCAAGAGGCTGCGAGGTCGCAACCATCCCATTTCTCGCATAAACCGGCGATCGACGGGAGGAATACGGGTGATACTGTGCATCAAAGTTCATCATCTATCTTCCTTTCAAACAGTTAGTCCGGATAAGAATAACCCTCCGTAAACAAAAGCACCGATAATCACGATGGCCGGATGGATACGCCCCTTGGTGAAGGCCCAAAGAGATACAGCCCCTAGAGCAAGCGAATGCCACATGCCAATTGATGAGTAGGAGACATGCCCCAATTCCCACGTTAAACCAAGCATCATGACGGCGATCACCGGCTGTACAAGCAATGTCATTCCCTTCACAGAAGGAGATTTACGAAAACGATCCAGTACCTTGAGCAATACAACCAAGGCAATGGCCGACGGAGCTACCGTAGCCAAAGTAGTGATAATCAATCCTGCCCATCCTGCCTGCTGATAACCGACAAAAGCGGCTATTTTAGTTGCAATGGGACCCGGCAGCGCATTGCCTATTGCCAGTACATCAGCAAATTGGGCATTGGTCAACCATCTATAATGGTTAACCACTTCCTCTTGAATCAATGGAATCGTGGAAGGCCCACCACCGTATCCAAGGACATTTGCAACGAAAAAACCCCAGAATAGCTTCAATAAGTTCAAACGGAAGCCCCTTTCCTGGCATCTGTATCCTTATTGCTCACCGGTTTCATTTTAAAATGGAAAGCGCCATATAATAAGAATAAGGCAACGACGATGCCCGGGTGAATATACACAACCGAAAGCAGAATAAAAGCAATTGCGCCAAAAATGAAGGCCCCTAGTTTCCCAAGTCCTTTTACCGATTTCGAAGCAAATTCGTACGCCATTTGACCTAGCATAACGGCTACTACAGGTCGGACCGCTGAAATCATCCCTGCGACAACAGGGGAATGCTGCAATTTGAACAGGAACCCAAGCAGAGCAATCATGGCAAGGCTGGTTGGGAGTATGTGGGCAAGTACCCCCACGATGGCTCCCATTGTTTTATTCAGCCGGTATCCGAGATAGGCCGCCATTTTAGGGGCGATCGGACCCGGCAATGTGTTAGCAAGCGCCAAAATTTCACCAAACTCGCTATCATCAAGCCACTGATACTTCGTTACCGCTTCATAGCGAATAAGAGGAATTACGGAAGGTCCGCCGCCAAAGCCCAAGATTCCCGTACGCATCATAGCAATCAAGAGTTCTTTGTAGTATCTTGTTGTCAACTCGCTAACCCCCTAGCCAAGCTCATTACAGCTTTAGCCCCATCCGGCTTTTGTAACGTCGTAGCAGCAATTGGCTATCTACTCGTACTATACCTGGCATTGCATAAAGTGTTTTGAGCAAAAAATTTTCCATCTCATGCATATTTTTAAATACACCATGCATATGAAGGGTGCTTGGACCCGACATATGGTACAAACTTGTAACGGGAGGTTCTTTGGACAATTTCTCAGCGACCTCGTCCAAAAACTGCGGTTCGATATCCACGTTGAAAAATGCCGAGACCTGAATTCCAACCTTTGCCGGATTAATGACTACAGTAAACCTTTCAATTACCTCCGCCTCAATCAGGCTGGAAATTCGCTGCTGCACAGCGATTCGGGAAAGCCCGATCATTTTGGCCAAATCCGTATAAGAAATTCGGCTATTCTCATGCAGCGCCTCCAAAATATGTTGATCCACTTCGTCCAACTCAAGGGGAGGCATCACATTTTCTTCGGAATATACATAAACCATCGTCAAACCTCCATTAAGCTATCGTTTAAGCTTAGGGTCAAGTACTTCACGAATACCGTCCCCAAGAAAATTAAAACCAAGTACAACCAGAAAAATCGAAATTCCCGGCCAAACCGCCAACATCGGATCAATATTCAAATACCCTTGTGCAATATGCAGCATCGAGCCCCAGCTTGGTTCTTCCGGCCTGGCCCCAAGGCCCAGATAGGAAAGGCCTGCTTCGGCAATGATGGCAGCGGCCATGGAAAGTGTGGTTTGGACCATAAGCGGCGCCATGGAATTTGGCAGCACGTGCAAAAACATAATCCGCCAGTTTTTAGCTCCAATTGCTTTGGCAGCATGAATATACTCCAAATTACGGACGGTCAGCACCTGCGCTCTCGTTATGCGAACGAACGCCGGCGTAAAGCCGACACCGATCGCAATCATCGCATTGAAAAAACCTCCACCGAGGGCAGCAGCCATAGCCAGTGCTAAAATCAATGATGGAAATGCTTGTACGGCATCTACGATTCGCATGACAACCCATTCATCCCAGAATCCTCGGAAGTATCCGGTAATCAATCCGATCGGCACGCCAATCAGCACAGCGATCCCGACGGAGACCACCGCAGCCTCAATTGAAAGCCTCGCCCCGAAAACGATGCGCGAGAAGGTGTCCCGACCCAAATCATCCGTTCCCAGGATATGGCCGTTGCCGGGCTTCTGCAAAAGATTGGCATAGTCTTGACTAAATATAGGATCGTGTGTAGCAATTACCGGTGCAAAAATAGCTACAATCATCAGGATGCCAATGATGAGCGCACCGCATACAGCCAATCGGTTACGAACAAATCTTCGAAACATGATACGAGAGCGGCTTTCCGCTTTTCCCGCTTCTTCATTCGTTTGTGGTTGGGTTAGTTCATTTTGGGAAAGGTCGACATTAGCTTGCATAATTTATTCAGCCCCCTTGCCCATTTTGATTCTGGGATCAATTAACGCATATAAAAGGTCCACAATCAAATTAACAATGACAACCATTAAGGCTGATACGAGAATGGCTCCTTGCACCGTAACATAATCGCGCCTAAAGATGGATTCCACAATAAGACGTCCAAATCCCGGGATAGAAAATATGGATTCTGTAATGACAAGCCCCCCGAGAAGCCCTGCCACAATCAAACCGCTTGTTGTAACGACCGGAACCAATGCATTTTTCATTGCATGTCCAAGAACGACCACACGTTCCTTAAGCCCTTTGGAATATGCCGTACGTACATAATCCGCATGCATGACATCGAGCAAGCTGCTGCGCAGCATTCTCATTAAAACCGCCGACTCCCGCAGCCCCGTTGCCACAATAGGCATAACCATTGCGGATATATTACCAAGTGGATCCTCACTAAAAGGCACGTAACCGGAAGCCGGAAGCCATCCCAATTTGACCGAGAATAAGACGATCATCATCATGCCCAGCCAAAAGTGAGGAATCGACATGCCGCCAAGCGCGAGAATCGTGCTTAAATAATCGACCCATTTCCCTTGTCGAATAGCAGAAATGATACCAGCTGGCACTGCTATGAGCAGGGCCACTAAAAACGTTCCGATTGTCAGTTCTAAGGTAGCGGGAAATCGGGATGCGATCAGTTCCGACACAGAAGACCGGTCGACAAGCGAGCGCCCCAGGTTTCCCTGAAGCACTCCTCCCAACCAATCGAAGTACTGGACCACGATAGGCTTATTCAAGCCTAGTTCTTCACGTAAAGCCGCCACTGCATCCGGTGTAGCCTCCTGGCCCAGAATAACCGTTGCCGGATCGCCGGGAAGCATGTGCAATAAAGAAAAGACCATGATTGTAACAAGTATGATAACCGGTATTGCTAGTAACAGACGCCTGATTAAAAACGCCATAAGGATTCTCCTTACTTACTGATTGTTGCCGTACGGATCAAACCGTCCGGAATATAGGTGAAGCCTTGCACACCTTTGGAAATACCGAAGACGTTATTGGAATGCCACAAGTAGACGTATTCGTCATCGTCGTTTAATTTTTTCATCAAATCGTCGTAAATAGCTTTACGCTTTGCTTCAGTTCCTTCGCCGCGGCCCTCTTTCAGCAGCTTATCAACCTCAGGATTGCTGTACTGGGAATAGTTATTGGAAGCACCTGTGAAAGCAAAATCATAAATGTTTTGGTCCGGATCCGGTCTTCCGCTCCAGCCTAACTGCGTAGATTCATGATTACCTTTCTTCGCTTGGTCAAGCATCGTACCGAACTCTACTTTATCCAAAGTAACCGTAATGCCTGCAGGTTTTAGCATGTTTTGAACCATCTCACCCACTTGTTGGTTAGTCGGAGTCGTTCCGATCTTCAAGCTGAAGGAGAAGCCATCCGGTTTACCCGCTTTTTTCAAAAGCTCCTTGGCCTTGGCAAGGTTTGGCTTTTCGTATTTATCCGAATCACCGTATGAGAAGTGAGAGGGCGCAAACGGCGAGTGTGCCGGTGTTCCCGCACCGCTCAGTGCCACTTTGATCAGCGCTTCGCGATCGATCATGAGGTCTACCGCCTGGCGCAGTTCTTTATTATCGAACGGCGCTTTGCTCGTATTCAAATGAATACCTTGGAACCCTTGACCCGCTAGGTTGATCACTTTGATATTGGTGTCGTTTTTCATATTCTCAATCTCTTTATAAGGAAAATTCGTCGTAATGTCGACTTGTCCGCTCTTTTGGTTCGTCAAAGCCACATTGGAATCCGTAAATATTTTATAGACTACTTTATCCAAGTAAGGCAATCCCTTTTGCCAGTAGTTCGGGTTCTTTTCAACTGTAAGTGAAGTGCCTTTCACACGGTCTTTAAAAATAAAAGGTCCTGTTCCGACTGGGTGGTTGACGAAGTCTTCCCCGTATTTCTTCACCGCTTCCGGAGAAACAATCATACCGGCACGGTCGGTCAAAACAGAAAGGAACGGCGCGAACGGTTTACTAAGTTGAATCACAACCGTATAAGGATCACTTACGGATACCTTCTCGACTTCCGCAAGCTCAGAGCGTCGAACTGAATTTTTATCCATGCCACGTTCAATGTTAAATTTGACCGCTTCTGCATTGAAGTCGGTTCCATCGTGGAACTTAACGCCTTGGCGTAATTTTAATGTATACACCTTATGATCGTCGGATACCGTCCATTGCTCAGCAAGCATCGGAACAATTTTGCCAGTCGCATCGATATCTACCAATTTATCGTAAATACTCTGGAAAACTTGGCGGTCCACTAGAGCAGAAGACAGAGATGGATCGAGCTTCGGCGGATCTGCGTTCATTTCAACGCTTAGAGTTCCCCCGGCCTTTGGAGTCGTATTTGCCGCTTTACTATCGACGGCTGAGTTGGTTGATTTTGGGTTAGACGCGGGCTTATTGCTGCTGCAGCCAGTTACAACCACAGTAAGAGCAAGAGCGGCGCTTAATCCCCAGCGAAACGATTTCTTCATTTACTGCTTCCCCCTTTAAAATTTAACAATCCGAAAGTAAATTAAATTTTTCACTTTCGTTTTGTTTACTATACGATGAAAAGAAAACGATTTCAACAAAAAAAATTAGTCATTGACTTACCAATAGGTTTCTGCGAAATTAATAATAAACAAATTGAGAAAAACTTCTATCAAGGTTCGAAACTTGCGTACTACATTGAATAAGAGAAAAGAGGGGAATCGTTGTCTAATTTACTCGAGATTCTTCAACTTAAAAATCATTTTATTAGCGAAGGGCGTGTCATCCCCGCAGTCAACGGTGTTAGCCTGTCCTTAGAAAAAGGGGAAACCTTAGGTATTGTCGGTGAGTCCGGCTGTGGGAAAAGTGTCACGTCTTTATCTATTATGGGATTGCTTCCAAAAAGCGGAAGCCGTAAAACTGAAGGCGAAATCCTATATAAGGGCCGCAATCTGCTAAAGGTAAAGGAAGAAGAAATGCAGAAGATCCGAGGCAACGAAATCGCGATGATTTTTCAGGAGCCTATGACGTCCCTAAACCCGGTTTATCCGATCGGTAAGCAACTGAGCGAAATGGTGATGCTGCATCGCGGCTACTCCAAGGCCCAAGCCCGCGAGCATGCAATTCAAATGCTTAAAAAAGTACACATACCAAGAGCTGAAACCATTGTTGACGAATACCCGCACCAATTATCAGGAGGCATGCGTCAGCGCGTTATGATTGCTATGGCGATGTCGTGCGATCCGGAGCTGTTGATCGCCGATGAGCCCACAACAGCGCTTGATGTAACCATTCAAGCACAAATTTTGGACCTAATGCGGGAGCTGCGTAATCAGCAGGGAACCTCCATTCTTCTGATTACACATGATCTAGGAGTTGTCGCAGAAATGTGCCAACGTGTTGTGGTCATGTACGCTGGACAAGTAGTGGAACAAGCAGACGTGTTCTCGCTCTTCGAGAACCCTTCACATCCATACACCCGGGGACTTCTCGAGTCCATGCCTAAACTGGGTGAAGATAACAAGCGTCTAAAATCAATACCTGGAAACGTTCCAATGCCTGGGAGTGTAAAGCAGGGATGCCAATTCGCATCACGTTGTCCGTTTGTCGAATCCAGGTGCCTGCAGGAATCTCCTCCTTTATTTCAATTGGAGAACAAGCAGCTCAGCCGCTGTTGGATACATGAAAACACCGCAAAGGAGGTAGCTGTCGGTTGAATACACTTCTAGAAGTTAAGGGGCTAAAAAAATATTTCCCCATCCGTTCAGGTCTCTTTGGCAAGACGCATAATTACGTAAAAGCGGTAGACGATGTATCCTTTGATGTTAAGGAAGGAGAAACACTAGGCATCGTCGGTGAATCCGGCTGTGGTAAATCTACAACAGGCCGATCGATCATCCGCTTGATCGAACCCTCGGAGGGGACCATTCTTTTTCAGGGAGAAGATATGACCGCTCTCAAAGGGGACGCCCTCAGAAGAAAACGGAGGGACCTGCAAATTATTTTCCAAGATCCCTTTGCTTCCTTGAATCCCCGTATGACGATCGGATCCATCTTAGAGGAGCCGCTTTACATTCACGGTCTTGGCTCAGGATCGGAGCGCAAGCAACGTGTTTTGGATATTTTGGAAATTGTAGGGCTGACGCCGCATCACTATAATCGCTTTCCACATGAGTTTTCTGGCGGACAGCGTCAACGAATCGGCATCGCTCGGGCATTGATTACAAAACCAAAGCTTATCATTGCGGATGAACCGGTTTCGGCTTTGGATGTTTCCATACAATCCCAAATTTTAAATCTCATGAAGGATTTACAGGATCATTTTAAACTTGCTTATCTATTCATCTCACACGATTTATCCGTTGTACGCCATATCAGCGACAGGGTCGGTGTTATGTATCTAGGGCGCCTTGTTGAGTTAGCGGATAAGCACCGGCTGTACAGCAACCCTTTGCATCCCTATACACAGGCCTTATTATCGGCGGTTCCGCAGCCGAACCCCCGCGAAAAGCAAGAACGTATCCTATTATCGGGTGACGTGCCGAGTCCGGCAAACCCGCCTACTGGATGTACGTTCCACACGAGGTGTTCCTCTTGTATGGACATTTGCAAAACGGACCGCCCGCAAATCAAAATGACTCAGGTCGGACATGCTGTCGCGTGTCATCTGTATGGATAAAAGCGTTACAAGAAACAACGCCAAGATCTTCAATGGTTAATAAGTATACTAGCTTTGTATGAACATACATCGAGGTTATAAACTCATGTTATCTCTTTACATGCTGCAACTTGGTATCCAACTTTTCCATGTACGATGTGGCCTTACATCAAAAGAATCCCCCGACAGCAAAACATCGGGGGATTCTTTTTTAAGAAGTAGTAACGCTTTACTCATTTACTTCAAATGTTTCAATTTCTAACCAACTCTAGTAAATTCTTCAATAAAAGTGCCGAAGTTATATTTTGGCTTGTACCCAAGTTCGTTTTGTTCCCGGAATAAATCCGTTACATGAATTTGAGAAGGCAATTTGAATTGATGTTTTTCAATAATCTGTTTCGCACCAGTATACGTCTTTTCCCAAATATCTATAGGAGATTCAGAGTACGCCTTAACATCCACTTCGGAAAAAGGATCTTGGCGTACAATGTGGTAAGCACCGTATTTCTGCCGACATTCCGTCGCTAAAACTACAGCCTGAATCACATCACGACGGTCCACCCCTCCATGCAGTAATCTTTCCCCATAATGCAGGGCATCCCGATAAGGAGTAAAATCAGCCGGACGCAACATAATAACCTCGATTCCATGCCGTTCATGGTAAAATTGGCATAACTGCTCGCCTATTTTTTTCGTATAAGCGTAAAAGTCGGTTCCGTATACAGACATGCTTGACAACCATACCACTCGGCGCACCTTGTTGCGAACAGCGGATTGGAACATATTGAACATTCCGGTAATATTCAGGTCGTAGAACTCCTGCTCCGAATGCTTCCCCATATGAATACCATGATACGCAGGCGTATGTATAATCACATCAACGCCATTTGCAGCCTCATCCAGTGAACCGGATTCCCTGACATCCACTTGATAAAATGGATGTGACGTCTCTACCTGTACGACATCGGATAAATGAATTTGATTGTGCGGAACCAACACCTCCGCCACACCTGAACCAACGCTGCCAGCAGCACCGGTAATCAATATTTTCATATGTCACCTACCTCCTCGTAATCGATACCACTTAATTATTATAACTAAGCCATAGCTTTAGTGTAAGTAGTGAAAGAATGTTTAATAAGTTACCTTGAAGTAACTAGCTAGCAAGAAAGTGACTTCTAGCGACCATAACTTTGACACCATCCGCATGGATCATTATTAGCTTAGACGCTTAATCCATTCTTGAAGTCTCGACTGTTCCAATTCAGTGAGTGGACCGCGTTCTACCGCATTCAGATTGCTATGAACCCATTCCTTTTTTCTCATGGACACGATGACTCGGTCGATCATTGGTTGGGCGGCGACCCACCTCAATAAAACTTCAGCTACTAAGTCTTTGTCCCCGCCAATCTCATCTAATTTCCATCCGCGAATAAATGGCGACAGTGCG
Organism: Paenibacillus sp. yr247; assembly: GCF_900103825.1. Taxonomy (GTDB): domain Bacteria; phylum Bacillota; class Bacilli; order Paenibacillales; family NBRC-103111; genus Paenibacillus_E. Next base: position 104,726 of record NZ_FNIF01000006.1, on the reverse strand, counting down.
ATCGCACTCATTCCCATTTTCTTAGCATCCACAAACACCTTGGAGCCTGGATTAAAAGCATTATAAGGCGCCAGCACATGTGTAATCGGGTGACCGACCGGCAGCTGCCGCAGATGTTCGGATTGAACCATACCGAGCCCGACCTTTTTCACCTTGCCATCTAGCATCCATCTACCAGCCAGCTCCAATTCTTTGCAAAGCTTGTCCGCATCTCCATGCGAATGAATTACCAGAATGTCAATATGCTCCGTTTGCAATTCTTCCAACATAATATCAATATGACATGGTTCATATGGGGTATAGCCAACCAGCTCCTTTTCTTTTCCGGGCTGCTTAAAGAAGTTCCAGGCCATAATCCGTGCCTCATTCCGACGGCCCAGATAACGTAATACTTTCCCCAATGCTATTCGTTCCTGATAATAGGTCGTATCAATCACTCGGATTCCTTCGTCAAGACAGGCGGATACAATCGCACACTGTTCTTCGAACGAGGCTTGCGGATCGTTTCCCAGCTGTTCAATAAAAGAATGTCCTCCAAGGCCAAGTTTAGAATCTTTGTCCATATGCTTCACTCCTCTTTACGTTTTTATCTTAATCTGATTTTAATTCTATTGTATAATTATTCCACTTTGGCTCCGAATTTCCTGCTTATTATCGATACAAGCTACTTCATTATGCTGTCCTTTAGCTGAGCAAGGGGCAGCCTTGAGAAGCACTTCTTTTTGTATTTAAAATGACCTTGTCTCATAAATTAAAAAAACCGATTATGTTCTTGTCATCCGACAATTGTTTGCAGAACAACCTACCAGATGCAGTAACAGCGGCAGCCTTGGACGAGTAAAAAAGTCCTAGACTGTGCATAGAAAAAAGCGCAAGGAGCAATGTGCGCCCGCGCTTTTTTAAAAGAACCTTCACCGATTCCTACATAATGGGGAAATTAAACCGCTATGATGCTCCTGCGGCCAAACGATTTTTCAAGAATGTGCTGACTTCACCACACAATCAATCGCCACGTGAGATCACTGTCGATAAAACCCCAGCGTATCCTGCCGCAGTCCAGCAATTGAAGGACGAGAAAGTTATGAATCAAGAAACGTTACTCCGACAACAGAAGGCTGCCATCTTTGATTAGTTTTAATAGTTGCACCAAAACCCTGTCGCTCAAATCAACCTTTTTCCCATGATCAGCTCGTCAACGAAAAGTCCGTCAACCTTGAAAACATCCTTCTTTCTGCCTTCCAATTCAAAGCCCATTTTCGAATACAAAGCAAAAGCATTTTGATTAGGCTCCATCAATCCGAGGCTAAGGCGGGTAATTCCTTTCGTCCGTGCCCACAATTCCAATGCTTCAAACAGCTTCGTTCCGATTCGTTGCCCGGTAAACGCCTTCAGGATGCCGATCACAATGTATATACTGTGTTTGTTCCTATTTGCTTCTCCACCAACTGCGGTTAAATATCCAACTAGCTTTCCTTCCTCAGTCTCAGCAACAAAAATAACGGAATTTCCACTAGCAAGAAGCTTATGGAGCCGTTCCCGATGCTCTACCTCTGTCGTTTTTCTTTCGCCTGCCTCAAACAGCATAAAGGAACTTTCGCCATCAATCGTTTTGCATAACTCAAGATGTGCGCTTGCATCACTTTCGGTGATTTGTCGAATGATCATTTCTGAACCTCCCGCCTATCCGGGCAAAAATTAAAAAATTATTCGTTTATGCCTGTAATCCCTAGACCAGGCGATTCCAGTAAAAATATATTAACACTAATGTAACGGATGCCTTCGATTACTGGGTCCTTTCCTTCGGCTTAAGGATGCAATAAGTGGCAAGCTACCATGCGCTCATCACTCAATGGCTTCAGCGTCGGTTCAACCGTTTTGCATGCTTCAAACGCGAAAGGACATCTCGTATGAAACGTGCAGCCCGATGGAGGATTGGACGGACTCGGAACATCGCCTTCCAACAAAATTCGTTCTTTCTTTGCCTCAGGGTCCGGCACAGGCACAGAAGACAGCAGTGCTTTCGTATAAGGATGCTGCGGGTCCGAGTAAAGCGAGTTTTTATCGGCAATTTCAACGATTTTGCCTAGATACATGACGGCGACGCGATCCGAGATATGACGGACTACGCTTAAATCATGGGAGATAAACATATAGGTCAGCTTGAACTCTTCTTTTAAATCCTGCATCAAGTTCAGAATTTGTGCTTGTACGGAAACGTCCAACGCGGAGACCGGCTCATCGGCGATAATCAGCTTTGGCTGCAGAATCAATGCGCGCGCGATGCCGATACGCTGGCGCTGCCCGCCGGAAAATTCATGCGGATAGCGCTTCAAATGCTGCTTGGACAATCCAACGATATCCATCATTCGTTGCACTTTTTGTCTGCGCTCGATTTTATCACCGATGCGATGCACCTCTAGCGGAACCATCAAAATGTCTTCAACAGTACTCCGCGGATTTAAAGAAGCATAGGGATCTTGGAAAACGAACTGCATGTCTCTCTTAACAGCACGCAAACTTTTATTATCCATCTCCAAAATATTGCTGCCTTCGAAGTGAACAGATCCTGCTGAAGGCTCGATAAGGCGAAGTACACAACGGCCCAGTGTAGACTTGCCGCAGCCCGATTCACCGACAATACTTACCACTTCGCCGTTGTACAAAGTCAAATCGATACCATTCACGGCTCGAACTGTTTTTTTCGCTCCCCAGAGCCCTTTTTTGCTCACGTAGTGCTTCGTTAGGCCTTTGACTTCAAGCAAAGTTTCGCTCATACTGTCCCTCCTTTTCGGCAAAAAGCCAGCAACGCGTACGGTGTTTACTAGCCGATTCAATAAGTGGCGGTTTCACAGAGCATTTCTCCGAGGCATGTCTGCAACGTGGAGCGAACCGGCAGCCTTCGGGCATTTCACCCGCCGCCGGCACGGAACCCGGAATCGGTTCTAGACGTTCTTTCGTCTCGGAGGCGCTCGGAACGGATTTCATCAAGCCGATCGTATACGGATGCTGAGGATTTTTGAACAGCGTACGAACATCCGTCTCTTCAACAATCTCACCCGCGTACATCACAATGACGCGATCGCATATTTCCGCTACAACGCCAAGATCATGTGTAATTAGCATGAATGAAGTGCCATACTTGCTGCTGATCGATTTCATCAAATCGATAATTTGTGCCTGAATGGTAACGTCAAGTGCTGTCGTAGGCTCATCGGCTATAATCAATTTCGGCGTGCATGCCATCGCAATAGCGATCATCACCCGCTGCCGCATACCTCCAGACAGCTCGTGAGGATACGCGTAATATACTTCATCCGGTCTTGAGATACCTACAACCGTCAGTAGTTCGATCGCTTTTGCCTTCAATTCCCGCTTCGGCATTTTACCGTGGCGGATAAGAGGTTCTGTAATTTGCTTGCCTATGGAGTGGAGCGGATTGAGCGATGTCATCGGCTCTTGAAAAATCATCGAAAGCTGATTGCCCCTAATTTTTGTCATTTCTTTATCAGAAAGCTTGGCAAGATCGATTCCATCGAAACGGATCGTCCCTCTCAAGACTGCGTTGCTTGCAAGCAATCGAAGCACAGAAAGGCTGGTAACGCTCTTACCGCACCCAGATTCACCGACTACGCCGAGAATTTCACCTTTATTTAAAGTCAAACTGATCCCATTAACGATGTCTATTGTGTGATTACGTTTCTTAAAGCCTACATGCAAATCTTGTATTTCTAGTAAAGGGGTGGTTGGCGTCATTAGCCTTTCCTCCTTTTCAATGGTTTCTAATCAATCGGTTTGAGATGTAAATAATGCCTGACGAAGAACTGCCCGCCATTCAATCATTCCGTCTTTCACGACGGGATGAATGCGGTTAGTTAAGATGATCACTGTCATATCCATACGATCATGACGGTAGATCGATGTTCCCGTAAATCCTGTATGTCCGTAAAGCTCGTTCGCGTAAAGTTCCCAGCCAAGCCCTCGCTTTAATGTCCCGCTTTCTGCCTGACAGCGAACCGCGCTTTGGCATAAGGGTTCCATAATGAGGGATAGCTTCCCCCACATCTTCATATAGCGTTCCAAATCCCATACCGTACTGAATAATCCGGCATGACCACTGATTCCTTGTAGTCCATAATAGCAATTCGCATCATGCACTTCCCCGCAAATCGGCTCTCGGCGCCAGTTAAGACCGCTCAGCTGCTCACGGCGAAGACCGAACGATCCTTCCGGCAGCATGCCGCTCTCGAATTTATCCATGTAAGAAAGCGCCATTCCTCGTTCAAACTCATTGCCTAACTCCGTTGGCGCCACACTGGCATTACGAATCTCCTCTGCATCGCGAGGTCGGAACGAAGCTGTCCTCATACCTAGTGGATCGAAAACAAGACGCTGCGCAATACGATCAAGACGTTCTCCCCAGATGCGTTCAAGCACCCAGCCTAACAGCATAAAACCTAGATCGCTGTAGATGATCGTCTCTCCCGGCTCTCGCTCAAGCGGTTCGGCGGCAATCGCCTGCAAATAGGCCTCTTTGCTTCGCAGAATCGTAAAATACGGTCGCCATGCGGGCAAGCCCGATGTATGCGTAAGCAGATGATGGATTGTTATATCTTTTCGGATTGCATCAAATCCGCTGAATTCAGGTAGATACATTGTAACACGATCATCAAGCCGCAGTTTGCCTTCCTGAACGGAAAGCAATATGCAGGGCAGAGTGACCGTCACTTTCGTGAGTGATGCTAAATCGAACAACGTATCCGAGCGAAAAGCCTCGCTGAGCTTTCCCGTAAGTGACTCTTGGCTTAATGTTCCGCAGGTAAGCACGTTCACCGCACCCTCTTGGATCAAGCAAGCGACTCCCCCAGGAAAAATCCCCTGCTGAACACCTGATTCCATAAGGGATGCCAGCATTTGTTCTCGAACTGTGGTAGCAACTTTCTCCCATTTCACCATCATTATCTACCCTGATGCCTTGGATCGAGCAAATCTCTAATCGCATCTCCGAATAAATTAAAAGCTAGAATCGTAGCTGTCATCACAGCCACAGGCCAAACGATCATCCAAGGAGCAAGTTCCATATATCTTCTCGCTTCTGATATCATGCCTCCCCATGAGGGGTTTGGCGGCTGAATGCCGAGGCCCAGAAAGCTGAGCGCCGATTCCGTAAGAATAGCGCCGGAAATCGCCATCGTCGCTTGTACAATCAGCGGTGCGTTAATATTGGGCAAAATGTCTTTGGTCAAAATACGCCAAGTACCCGCTCCGATGGCCACAGAGCTTTCCACATATTCCAAATGCTTGACGGAAAGAACCGCGCCTCGCACCGTCCGTGTAAAGACTGGAACATAGACGATGGCAATAGCTAATATCGTTTTGGAAGTTCCCGGACCGAAAGTGGCCACAATAGCCAGAGCAAGCAAAATTTCCGGAAAAGCAAAAAATACGTCCATAACCCGCATAATTATCGTATCGATCCGCTTGCCGAAGAAGCCTGCTACAAGCCCCAATAGCGTACCCACTACGGCACTTAACGCTACTGAAGAAATTCCTACCCAGATCGAAACGCGCGCGCCGTAAAGCACGCGACTGAACATGTCTCGTCCAAACTGGTCTGTACCCATGATATGCCCGTTGCCGCTGCCAATAAGCTGACTTTCATTTGCCATTACATTAGGTCCGAACTTGACTAGAAACGGGGCAAATAGCGCACCGAGACAAATCAGCAGCAAAAAGGCAGAAGTTACAACGGCCGTCTTGTTCTGAAAAAATCTGCTTCTGAATGTATGCATGTATGAATCCCCTTTTCTAATACTTGATACGAGGATCTATTTTCGAATAAATAATGTCCACGATTAAATTAACGGATACGAAGATGACAGAGACAAACAAAACGCCGCCTTGCACTACTGGGTAATCGCGATGGTAAATACCATCCAAAATATATTGTCCTAACCCAGGAATCGAGAACAGCTGCTCAATGATCACCGAGCCTCCAAGTAAATATCCGAACTGCATACCGGCCAGTGTCAGAATTGGAATCGATGAATTGCGGAATGCATGATGAATTAATACTTGTCTGTTTGTATTACCTTTAGCTCGCGCGGTACGAATAAAATCCCGGTCCAACGTTTCCATAAAAGAGGAGCGCGTCATGCGCATTAAGCCCCCTGCCAGCACGACACCGACAGTAATCGAAGGAAGAATCAGCTTTTTGAACCAAGCTACCGGATCATCCCACAAGCTCACGAATCCAAGGGGAGGAAACCAATTAAATCCAAGTGACATGACTAGCATGAGCAGTGTGCCAATCGCAAAACTCGGTACAGAAATACCCAGCATGGAGATGCTTCGAGCAATGATATCCACGGGCTTATTCGCTTTAACCGCGGACAGCATACCGACAGGGATCGCTATAATCCATGAAATCAGTATGGATAACAGAGTAAGCTGTAAAGTGACGTTAAATCGTTTGAGCAGTTCGGGTAAAATATCGCCTCCACTGCGTACCGATACACCGAAATCACCATGCAGAACGCCGCCGATCCATTTGAGATACTGAATAATAAGCGGCTGATCAAGCCCCAGCTGAAGTGTGAGTGCTTTAATCGATTCTTCCGTTGCCTCCGTTCCTAGAATGACTAGTACAGGATTGCCGGGAACTAGATGAAGAATCAGAAATACAAGTACGGAAATACCGAACAAAATGGGAACTAGACTGATGATGCGCTGTAAGACATAACGTCCCAAAATGTACCCCCCCTTATGAAAAAAAAGACGGCGTGTGACAGCCGCCCATTTATCAATACTATTTGCCAGAAACAGCAGCTTGAATGATTGCATATTGCTCGCCCGCTGCAGTCGGATTGAACCCTTGAACACGATTGCTAACCGCATAGAAAACTTTCGGAGAAGCAAGGAACACATTTGGTGCATCTTGAACGACCATTTTTTGAGCCTGATTGTAAATCTCTTTTCGTTTGCTATCATCTGTTGTTTCGAGCGCATTCTGAACTAAAGCGTCATACTCTTTATTGGAATAATTCCACACATTCGCGGAGCCGTCCGTTGCAAAGAAGAAACGAAGCGCACGGTCCGGATTGGTGCCTGAAGAGTTGCGTCCGACCATCGTTACCATATCTTTGGACTTCCATTTCGCAACAAAAGCAGCATCTTCCATTTTGTTGATTGTGACTTTAATGCCGAGTGGCTGTAACTGTTGCTGAACGACTTGAGATAAGTCAACCAAATCTTGTAAAGAAGCTTGTGTATCAATTGAAGTTTCAAATCCGTTCTCATAGCCTGCTTCTTTCATAAGCTGTTTCGCTTTTTCAATGTTTTTTGTATAAGCCGGGAATTCGTTTACTGGAAGTGCGTATGCTTTCAATGCAGGGGCAACTGGACCCGTTGGTACGCCTTGACCTTTGTATACTGTGTTTGCCATCTCTTGGCGATCTACGGCTAAGGCAATCGCTTGACGTACGCGCACATCGTCGAACGGCTTCTTCTTCACGTTCATAGCGAAGTATGTGTAATCGCCTGACAAGTAGTTAATTACTTTAACGTTTTTAGCTGCCTCTAGTAGCTTGGCGGATTCGTTCGAAACCATGGAAATATCAACCGATCCTGAACGAATAGCAGCAAGACGCTCGGACTCATCTTTCATGAGCTGGAACTTGATGGAATCTACTTTTGGTTGAGCGCTGTTAAAGTAGTTCGGATTTTTCTTAAGTAGCACATATTGTCCATTTTCAATTTTATCCATCATGAACGGACCCGTACCTACCGCTTCTTTATTTAAGTCAGTCACTTCTTTAGGAACAATAGATGCAAATACGCTGGAAGCGTTAGCTAGAAATGCTGTATCCGGCGTTTTGAATTTGAAGACAACCGTGTTTTTATCCGGTGTCTCGATGGATTCAATACTGCTAAAGGAAGACTTAGAAAGCGCTCCTGTACTTGGATTAAGAATTCTTTCATAGGTGTATTTCACATCATCCGAGGTCATTTCACGACCGTTATGGAATTTTACTCCGGGATGCAGATTCATCGTCAGCATTTTACCATCCGGTGAGAATGCCCATTTGTCTGCAAGTCCCGGTTTCACGGCAAAGTCGCTATCCATCGTTGTCAAAGAATCGTAAATGAGCGAATAAATACGTTTACTAGATGCGGCGGGAACTTTATTGGGATCTAGTCCAACCGGCTCTTGCTCAGCAGCAACGATAAGTTGTGTTGGACCTGCGGCTTTACCATCTGCTTTTGTACTTTCTTGGGTTTTGCTGGAGCAAGCCGTAAATACCAATGAAACAGCAAGGATAAGTGTAAAAATTGCTCTTTTCTTCATGTTGACCCTCCTGATAATAGTAATGTTATAAACCATTGTGCCTAAGATGACTGATCTTCCTGCCCCTGTAACTGCCGGCAGATTGCTTGGACGACCCGCCCCCGCATGCCAACAACTTAGCTATTTAATACGAACGAGCGCTGCATCAACTCCATCCAAAGACGACCACGACATGAGACCGACCTTCATGTGTTCGCGCTTGCTTCCATAATCACTCCACATGCCGAAACTGCTGCCATTCTCTTGCACATTTGCACCTCTCTTTCATCTTTAATCATGAAAAATCTGTCGAGAAAGCGGTGTCATTATTCGACCTACACTTTTTCCATTAGCAATCTAATAATTATATTATATGAAATTTTATTTTATCTTTCAATATTTCTTATAAAATATAATTACAATTTTCACTGGACTTATGTTTCGACCATCAGAGCCAATGCTCTTATTCCATGGTTTCCACACACCTTTGTTTGCGCACGCATTTTTCTAATTCCCCCAGCCACAAACTCCTCCTATTCTTCTTATCTCACATTTACCTCAGGGTGAAATCCTGCGAATTCATGAGTCTGAGTGAGGAAACTGAATCATTTCGAGGGAGCGTAATGTCGCACCATATTCTCATTACCCGCTGTATGCCATTCATCAGGAGTGAGGCGAAGAGCCGAATATCTTTGTTCAATCTGCCGTGCAAGCATAGTAATCCGATAAATAAAAAAGCCCGCGATTTACGCGAACTTGATTCGGTCAATGTTTTTGTCATCCGACATCATCAATTCAATTGTTTTTTTGAAAGGACATGATTTGGGGGAACACCATAGATGACATGTTAGAAGAAGAATTGTCGCGCATCGGCAAAGAGAACCCTATACTAACCATCCGGCTGCTTAAGGACTGACTTCGTCCGTTTTCAATGTCGGGCAATACGAACACTTCTGAAAGCCTGGAACCTCATAATAAAAACAGCAGGTGACCCGCTTATAAGCGGCCATAGCCGCTTCCGGCGTCTGATCGCCGAGAAATCGCGTAAAAGGCGATTTGCGTTCGACGCCCTCCCAGACCGACTTGTCCAGCAGCAGCTGCAGATCGCTCCGCGCCCGCTCGGCGCATTCGCCCGGCTCTTGCATTAGCTGAACGTACATCCAGAGCACATAGCCCCATATGTTTTCCCAGAGCACGGCCTGCGAACTGTTCGTGTAACCAGCCAGCGTTTGTACCAGCTTGCGGGCGTCCCCGCATACTATGGCTTGCAACGCTTCGGCAACTTCCCTGTCGCTGCGCGTAGCTGCCCAATCTCCATCAGCAAACGTCCATAGAGGCGCCCATCTGCCTTCGATTGTCCGGTCCGCTAAGCCGATTCGCCTTAGCTCCCCGGTCCACTTTACTCTATACTTGCTAAGCGCAAATAACCTGCCAACAAAAATAAACGCAGCGTGCCGCATATATAATGACGCAGCTATATGCGGCGCCTGCGCGTTCATTCGTTCTTTGACCAGCGACAGCAGCTCGGACAATTCGAAGCATCCTACCGAAGCATCTTGCGCCGGTTCTACGCTAAATCGCTTTATTTCTTCCCAAATTTCATTTGCATTCGACATCGCTCAACCGCCTCATTGTATCAAATCATAGGATAGCATCGTCGGCCTGCCGGTCCGAGGATCATTCACAATCGTGGATTCAATATGAAACACCTGCCGCAGCACATCCGAGGTAATGACCTCTTCGGCACTTCCCTGCTTAACGATTTTCCCATTGCGTAGCGCTACAATTCTGTGCGCAAATCGCGCAGCGTGATTTAAATCGTGAATGACCATGACGATCGTTCTGCCTTCCTTCTCATTAAGCTTTTTCAAAAGCTCCAGCACTTCGAGCTGATGAGCCAGGTCCAGATAGGTCGTCGGTTCATCGAGCAGCAATAACTGCGTCTCCTGGGCGATCGCCATCGCAATCCAAGCTCTCTGGCGTTGTCCGCCCGACAAGGTATCCACCGCCTGTTGCTTCAGTTCCGATAAGCCGGTTACCTCCAGCGACCAGTCGACCATGCGGCGATCATGTCCGCTGAGTCTAGAAAAGCCTGATTGATGCGGGGTCCGCCCGAAAGCGATCAAATCTTCCACCGTCAAACCGCTCGGCGCTTCCGGCGACTGCGGCAAAATGGCCATCTTCTTAGCAATTTCCTTGGTTGGGATTTTGGCAATCAGACTGCCATCCAAATACACAGCGCCCGAAGAGGCGGGATGGAGACGCGCCATCGTTTTTAAAATGGTCGATTTCCCGCAGCCGTTAGGCCCAAGTATCGCGGTAATTTGCCGAGGGTGAAACTGCAGATCGAGCTGCTCGACGATCGTCCGTCCCTCGTAGCCAATCGTCAATTGCTCAGCAGATAAAATAGTCATCGTTCTACTTGCCTCTTTCTCATTTGTTGGTGATGGTCAAGCATGCCGTTATGCTTTCGCTTTTGCGAGCAAGTACAAAAAGTAAGGAGCCCCAATAACGGCAACGACGATTCCAGTCGGGATTTCCATATTCGGTATGACCAGGCGGCCAATTGTGTCGGCTGCAATGAGCAGCAAAGCGCCAATCAAAGCAGATCCCGGCAGGAGTAACCGATGTCTTGGACCTACCAGCTGCCGGGCCAGATGAGGCCCGATCATGCCGACAAAGACGATACCGCCGCCTATAGCGACGCTGGCGCCAGACAATGCCACTGCAGCAGCAAGCAGTTTAATGCGCTCCCGGTTTACGTCGAGGCCGAGGCTCTTTGCCGTTTGCTCGCCTAGTTGAAATACATCAAGTACTTTTGCTTTATATAGGGCATAAGGCAGCAGTATGACGATCCAAGGCAGCAGCACAGCGACAAAAGTCCAATTGGTACCCCAGATATTGCCTACAAACCATGTGGCTACGAATTGATATTTTTCCGGCTTCAAACGCAAGCTCATCACAAGTGTCGCCGAACTTAAACCGGCAGCGATGGCGACCCCGGTCAGAATGAGCCTCGTTGGCAGAAGACCCTGTTCGCGTCTGTAAGCGAGCAAATAAATAAGTACCGCAGCAAAAGCTGCGCCGGCGATGGCCATAAGCGGCAGCAGCAGCAGAGGTGTCAAGGCACTTGCAGATAAGAATGAAATAAAAATCATGACCATGAAGCCTGCGCCCGCGTTGATCCCCAAAATTCCGGGGTCGGCTAAGGCATTGCGCGTCAAGCCCTGCAGCATACAGCCGGAAACGGCTAACCCCGCGCCAACTAGAATCGACAGCATGATCCGCGGCAAGCGGAAATGAAATAAAATTAAATGCTGCTTGGCCGTACCGCCCCCAAAGAGCGTCTTGCCTACATCAAGAAGGCTTAAATGAATGGATCCGCTGTTCATGCTGATCACAAACGCCATGACAATCAAAACGCTCAGTACAACGAGCCACGAAAAGCCCCTATTTCTCATTTGCTCCATCATAATCCCCTTTCGGTTCTACGGGCCATGTAAAGAAAAAAAGGCACGCCGATTAAGGCAATAATGGCTCCAAGCGGCGTTTCAAATGGCCGATGCACGAGGCGGGAGACGATGTCCGCCCAGACAACGAGCAAGCTGCCGAGTACGGCGGAGCAAGGAATGACCCAGCGGTTGTCGTTGCCAACCATAGCGCGGGCAAGATGAGGAATCATCAGCCCGACAAAAGCTACGCCGCCAACGGCGGATACCGCCGTCCCCGCAATCACCATCACCACGACCAATGCAGCCAGCTTCACGAGGTTGATGCGGACTCCCAAGCCGGCGGCAACGTCATCGCCAAGGCCAAGCAAATTCAACTTTCGGGCAAGCAGCATCGCGGCCGCCAAACCACCTGCCGTTACCGGCGCCATAACCTTCAGCTGGAGCCAAGTCGTTCCGGCGACCCCGCCCGCATACCAGAAGGACAGATCTTGTCCGATTTGAAAATAGAGCGCGATGCCTTCGCTAAGCGCTTGAAAAAGGATCGAGACTGCCGCTCCTGCCAAAACAAGCCGGACAGGCTTAAGTCCCCCTGAAGATATAGAGCCCAAACCGTAAATCACGGCAGCCCCCAAACCGGCACCCAAAAAAGAAAAAAACATCGTATATAGAATGGAAATGTGCGGGAAGAATGCATAGCAGACCGCCAAAGCAAATCCCGCGCCGGCGTTTAGCCCGAGCAGCCCGGAATCCGCCAACGGATTACGCGTGATGCCCTGCATAATGACACCCGCTACCGCGAAGCAAGCGCCCACAATAGCGCCAGCAAATGCTCGAGGCATTCTAAGCTCGCGAACAATTTGATGCTGCGGCAACGATGGATCAAAGCTGAATATTGCCTGCCATACGTTATGTACGTGAATGTTTACGGCGCCTACTGAAATGGATAAGAGACATGACAGAAGCAAGCCGAGCAAACCGAAAATTAGAATTCCGATCGCCATGATGGGCCGAGCGGCGGATGAGGCTTCCTGCCGTTCATCACGATGCGCTTGATGGGACGAAAGCATTTGGCAGATAACTCCTTAAGGCATTTTTTCACAACGGATTACGTCTTGACATTGATAATCATTATCGTTATTATACAATAGGTTCGCGATTAACAGCAATCCCTATCAGAGATTACATAAATTTACCAGGAGGTTTTCACATCATGTCTACTAAAAAAGCTTTTACAAAATCGCTTTTGCTTTCATCCGTCGTTCTCTTATCTACTATAGCACTTGCCGCCTGCGGCACCAAAACAGCTAGCACATCGGATGCTACGCCTGCTGCAACTGCAGGAGCTGCCGCTAACACGACCGCTCCTGCTGCTGATAAAGTCGTAAAAGATCCATTCGGCCACGAAGTGAAGGTGCCGGCTCATCCTGTACGCATTATTGCCTCTTACTTGGAAGATCCGCTTATAGCCCTTGGTTTGAAACCCGCAGCGCAATGGTCCGTCGCCAACGGCACGCAAGAATATTTGAAGGACAAGCTGCAAGGCGTCCCTACGATCGAGTATAATTTGCCGCCTGAGAAAGTGCTGAGCTTTAACCCGGATATCATTCTGATCGGTTCAGAAGGCCTCACGCAAAACGGCCTCTATGATCAGTACAGCAAAATCGCCCCCACTTATGTGCTTGGAGATGCGACAACGCAAGATTGGCGCAAAACGCTTACCGCGATGGGCGACCTGTTCAATAAAAAAGCCGAAGCGGATAAAGTTCTGAAAGACTATGATCAAAAAGTGGCAGACACGAAAAGCAAGCTGCAAGACGTGACCAAAGACAAGTCTGCGGCAATTCTTTGGCTGACGCAAAAGCAATTTTACGTAGTCAACGGCAAAGTAGCAAGCGGCGCTATCCTGTACGGCGATCTCGGCATCAAAATGCCGGACGTACTGGCTGCTATTCCAGATGCTAAAGCGGCAAACTGGAATCCGATCTCACTTGAGAAGCTTGCTGCGCTTAACGCCGACTACATTTTCATCGTCAACAGCGACAAAGGCCAAGGCGACACGCTTGAAAGCCCGGTGTGGAAAGCTCTTCCTGCTGTAAAATCCGGCCATGTGTATGAAATGAGCGCATCCAGCAGCTGGCTGTACAACGGCGCTATCGCCGGAGCAAAAACGATGGACGATCTCGTTCAAGCCCTTTTGAAAAAATAAACGACTCTTCCCGGCACATGAAGAATGTCACTGTTACAGAGCAACGCGATCGAATATTCTCTAGTGAATATCTCGGATACTACACAAAAAATTAATATATTTGAAATGAAACTGCCTTAAAGGAGTTAGTTAACTCAACTTTCGCACCTACGAAAATCTAGATAACCCTTATGGTTGCAAGGCTTAATGGAGATTTTCAGCCATACGACGGTTGTGTTCAGCCGTAATTTGGTGATGGAATATGAGCGTCGCCAGGAAAATGACGTAAAGTCATTAGGTGGTCTGTTTTTCCTATTTTCAACTGAATCATGCAAAGACCAAACGTGAAAAGTCGTCTGTATTTTGTCAACTTCGCGAATGGATCTCTGGTTTGCCTTGCTATATCAAGGGTTTGTTTGGATAGCTAAGCTGCGAAAGTTGAGTAATTCATGTTGTGGCCTCCTGGTATTTGAATTTATGTCCTTTTTGCTGGCCAGCGTCAGGACATTTACATCATACCAAAGGGGCCTTTTTATATTCAAAATCCAATAATATCCGAAATTTTGCGCGACGATGGCTTGATTGGCTACGTACATGGTCATGGTCATCGTATGATTGGCTGGCCCTCCGTTGGTCAAGGCAAAAATCAGATCGACATTATTGAATTCCCAAACGGCCCGAAGCAGCGTTGACAAAATAATGGAATTCTTCAAGTATGGCAAGGTAATGTGAATGAACGATTTCCAGCGTCCTCCGCCGTCGACCGTGCACGATTCGTACAGCTCCTGCGGAATCGTTTGCAGCGCAGCCAACATGGTAATCGTGAAGAAAGGAATTCCCCTCCAGAGCTCCGCCATGACGATGGAAAAAAAGACCCATTTAGTATCCCCAAGCCAAGCAATCGGGGAATGAAGCAGATGAAGCCGTACCAGCATGTCATTGAACAGTCCGTTATGCTCGCTGAAAAGAAAGGACCACATCGTAGCGGTGATAACACCGGATATGGCCCAAGGGATTATCGCCGCAGTGCGGAAAAAGGAACGGAAGCGAAAAGCGCGGTTGAGCACCAATGCTAACAGCAATCCGAACACAAGTTGGAGGATAACCTCTGATGTTACCCACTTCAGAGAAATCTGTAAGCTTTGCCAAAATAACGGATCGTCGCTGAAAATGTTCACAAAATTATCGAAGCCTGCAAAACTGTTGTAGAAAGGCTTACTTGGATTATAGTTTTGCAAACTATAGTAGAAAACATTGATCATTGGATAGAACAAGAACGATACAATCAATAGTACAGACGGTGCGATAAACCAGTAAGGTATCCAGTTGATGCGTTCTTTTTTCATGGTTGTTGAACTTAATTTGATTTGCTCCACTTCTAAGGCTTGTGCCTCCATCTCTCTCGTTCCTCCATCCTTTGTTATGTTTTTATTATAAATGACGAGGGTAATTCGATAGAATTAAATATTCGCATCAAATTGTATAAAATAACCATCTCATGCTTCGAAATAATTGATTTCCATAATATTAGATATAGATAATAATCAGTATCTTGTAAGTATCCCCCTAAAAAAAATATGCCTCAGGCATTTTTTGCCTAAGGCATACATTGAATACCGTATCCTGTTATAAAACAACGAGATTTCCTTAACTCAATAATGAGGCAAGGTATCCTGTCTAGAGATTTTAGCTTTTTCAATGGCCTCCTTGGTTGGTAGTGCCTTTATTTTTCCTTCATTATTTGCTCTTTTGAGAACGTTAGCGTAGTCGCCACTCTTCCTCCCCTGGACCAAGTTATTGCCATCCGATAAAAACTCTTTCCAATAACGATTGTCTCTTGTAAGATTTATATAGAGGAAGGTCAAAAGAAATGCGGAGGGATCGTCATTTATGAATACTTACCCTGAAGACTTCAAAACGTACACCGCTCGTGATGGTGCTCAACTTCCATACCGTTTTTTTGAGGGTCCATCCGATGTTGTGCTTATTTTTCTACACGGCATTACGGAACCTAGCCTGTATTTGAGGGAATTCGGCCAATATGTATCCCAACTTGGGCTCGCCACCGTGTACCTTCCGGATCTACGTGGGTATGGAAATCATCCCATTCGACGCGGCGACATTGACTACATCGGGCAACTTGATGATGATATGGAAGACCTGTTCTGTTTTGTTCAGAAGCGTCATCTCGGTGCAAGGATCATTGTAGGAGGTCATTCTGCGGGAGGTGCAACCGCTCTCAGACAAACAATACGACCGATTCATAAGGACATTTTTGCCTATTTACTCATTTCACCAGCACTTAGCCCCAATGCGCCACTTGATCGAAAAGATGGATCCGGTAATGAATCCAAGGTGAGCATCCCACGATATCTGTTATTAATGCTGCTCAATGCACTTGGCGTTCACCGTTATAACCACGCTATTGTATACCGCAGACTCACACCGATTGAAAAGCTACATGGGACTGAATCCTGCAATCTTAGCTATAGGCTCGCCTTGTCGCGCATGGTGGGGAATAATTACGAAAAATATTTATCACAGTTGACCCAACCGACTTTCGTCATGGTTGGGGCTGATGATGAGGTATTCGACGCTGGTGCATATAAACCACTTTATGAAAAATTTTGCAAGGCTGAGGTCCGCATCATCGCTGATCAAAATCACGACTCGATTGTAAAAACAGAAAATGCACTCTCAATCATGGGGAACTGGCTCAGGGTGATGCGGGAAGGGTGATAAGCCAATGAACTAGTGAAAGATAACGCCATTAAACAGCTTCTACCCGTAATCAATACGTCTGCCACATACCAAACTCTTCGGCCATTTGGTTGATCAACTGCGCCTTATAAATGCCTCCGGATTTCATCAGCTTAATATTGATCATATCCGCTGCGCGTTTCTTAAGCACTTCAAAAGCTTGCACAGGCGAGAAGACACTTTCATCTGCCATGATAGGGGTGTCCATGTTATTCTACTTAATTATAAAAAAGCCTGCAATTGCTCTTGAGAGCACAATGCAGGACATCACTCAACCTAATTTTTTAGAATACGAAGCGTAAACTTTCCAAACATGAAAATTCAGCTTTTCGTAAAAAGATACGAGAGTCGTCCAGTCAATCGCAATTCTCCGTAAGCCTCGTTGTCGAAGAAAATGAACGCCAGCCAGAACAACCGAAAGACCATATCCGCTGCCTCGGAACGCTTGATCTACCCCTAAAGGTCCGATGCCCCCCAATTCATCCGAGGAGAACAGAGGCGCCCAATATATGTTTTGAGCAATGAGCGGCGACTTTGCATCGTTAATCCGGCAGAACCCGATAATTTGCCCGTCTTTCTCCAAGACGACAAACTCGCGTCCAGTACCGCCCTTTTCAAAGTATTGCATCGCCTCATATTCCCAACGTCCGGGGAAACAGCGATGAAAGAACGCCAGAAGCGCATCCTGCTCATCTTCCCGCAGCAAACGAAGCTCAACGCCATGATGAACAGGAAGCTTCGCCTCGGCATCCTCCTCGTAAACGGCAAGAAGATCATGCTCGAGACGGTTATCATCCGTATAGCCTTTGGAATCGAACCAACGCTTCGTATCCTCGAATTCGAGCGGTATACCAGGAAAATAATGCCACGGATCTCGTCCCAATATAATTTTGTTCACGCCATGTTGAATCAAGTTTTCTTCGGCAAGCCGGAGCAACTCGCTGCCTATTCCCCGTTTACGGAAGCTGCTGTCCACAAGCAGCACTTGGATCCAACCTGCGCCTGCACCAAGCACCATAGTTCTTTGTTCTTGCCAAACTTTTGAGACTACAAGTCCAACAACGCGATCACTATCTTCATCGACAGCGAGCCATGAAGCGGAGTCAAGCACATTGTCATCATGAAAGCTGTTTTGCAGCAATAGGTGTTCCCTCATGGGGAATTGGCCGCCAAGCTCACAGTTCCATAGTGCGCAAATCTCCGTTAACCTGTCGCTTGACCATGGCATATATTTCATCCGTTTCACCTCATTTCTCGACTCACTTAATTCCTGCTGATCTGGATCCTTCAACAAAATATCGTTCTGCCGCCAAGAACACGGCCAGCATCGGAATAAGGCTGAGCATCGCGCCTGCTACCAGCAATTGATCGTTTGTTTTGAACTGGCCTTTCAACGACATGATGCCAATCGGCAGTGTAAAATTCTTTTCGTCGACCAAGAAAATGATCGGCCCCAGAATCTCGTTCCATTTTCCCATAAACGTCAATACAGCCAGGGTGGCAAGTGTAGGCGTAACCATCGGCAAGAAAATTTTCCAATATATTTCGAATGGATTACAGCCATCCAGCTTGGCAGCTTCCTCATAATCCTTCGGAACGCTCAAGAAGGCTTGCTTCAACAAGAAAATCCCAAAGGGCTGACCAAACCATTCCAGAATCCACAGCGGCATCAAGGTGTCCAACATATGCAGATGCTTAAAAATGATAAACTGCGGAATAATCGTTACAATCCCCGGAATCATCATCGTCCCTAATACGACCATATACAGGGAATCTCTGAACGGAAACCGCAAGCGAGCGAAAGAATATGCGATCATGGAGCTCGACAAGAGTGCCCCAATGATAGACAAACCAGCAACAATCAAACTATTAAACGTATAGGAGTTAAAATTGGCTTGCTCCCATACTTGCGAATAGTTGCTCCATTGAATCGGGTTCGGTAGCCATTCCGGCGGGTACAACGTATACTGCTTATAGGTTTTTAAAGAATTAAATATGGATGTTAGAAAAGGCACAATCATAATCAGCGAGCTGATTATGACAATCAGATAACTGACTGCCTTTCTTAAGGGACTTTGAGTCTTCATGTTTGTACTCCTTCCTTGCCGGTCATGATGCTATTAATCATAGAAAACCCATTTCTTCTGCAGCTTGAATTGGACAAGCGTGACAAGAAACAAGATGAGGAACATGACCCAAGCGATGGCTGAGGCATAACCCATATGGTTATAAGAGAAGCCTTCTTGATACAACTGCAACATTAAAACCAGACTCGCATTATTCGGCCCGCCTGCCGTTGATCCATCGAAGGAAGTACCCGTCATGACAAAGATTTGCTCAAAGTTCTGGAATGCGGAAATAATGTTCAAAATCATAACAAGAAAGGTGGTACCGGAAATAAGCGGAAACGTAATTTTCCAAAAAGTCGTCCAATGATTCGCTCCGTCGATATTAGATGCTTCATAGACGTCGGTAGGAATCGATTGAAGTCCCGCAAGAAAAATAACCATCATATAGCCCACACTTTTCCAAATAGCAACCCCAGCCAGAACGGGAATGACCCAATGCTCTTCCATTAACCAGTTATGGGTAGGCAAGCCAAGTTTGGATAAAATGTTATTTGCAAGCCCAATACGTGGGTTCAGGATAGAATCCGCCACGTAAGCAATAACAGTCCAAGAAGAAATAACAGGTAAAAAATGCGCTACGCGAAACCATTTTAAGCCTTTCAACTTCTGGTTTAACGCAACCGCCAGCAATAGAGCCAACAAAGTTTTAATAGGCACATATAAAATTGTAAAATAAACCGTGTTCCAAAGAGCCTTCCAAAAAAGAGGCTCCTGCACAAGCTTCACATAGTTGCCTAATCCGATCCATTTGGGCGGATTCAAAATATCGTAATCGGAAAAGCTGAAATACAGCGAAGCAAAAGAAGTTCCTAAGACAAAAATAACGAATTGAAGAAGATAAGGGGAGACCATAAGAAGTCCCCATCTCCCCTCGCTATCAAGCCGCTTGCGCTTTGTAATCATTTTCTTTTGAACACATCCTTAAGCATAGCGGAATTATTACTTATTTTTTAAAGAAACCATCAAGTACCTTTTGAACACCTTGATCCGTTTTAGTGAGCCATTCGTCAACCTTGATTTTATTCATGAACAGATCCGCGTTATTATCGTTATATACTTTGACCCATTCGCTGAAGACTGCGTTCGAATCGATCGTTCCCGCGAAGGCAAGGCTGTCAAGGAATACTTTTTTGTTTTCCGGCTTTGTTGTTTTTATTAGGAACATATCGGAGTTAGCAACCGATTTTTTCACAGGAACGGCTTCTCCGACCTGAGTCCACTCTTTTTGCGCATCATCGTTATCAGCCCAGTACTTGATCCATTCCCAAGCTGCTTTTGCTTTCTTGTCATCCGCTTTCTTATTGATAACCCAAGAGTTAGCAATGACTGGAGCAAAGCGTTTGCCTGTAGGTCCTTTTGGCAGCGGAGCAACATCATAGTTGAGACCAGCGCCGTTCATTGCAGTTGTTGCGGCATAAATATCAATTTGCATAGCGGATGAGCCGCTTAAGAATACTTTAAAGTTGTCTTGGAAAGCTTTTAAGTCAGCCGGATTAGGGAACAGCTTACGATTCATTCCGTCAACCATCCACTCCAGCGCTTTTTTGTTTTCAGGCGAGTTGGCAATCGATTTCGTCATGGATGGATCCAGGATACCGCCGCCGAATGCTTTCAAGATGTTGAAGGCGCCACGGGAACTGGAGAAGAAGGTAAAACCATATTGCTTCACTTTCGTCTTATCGAACGACGGATCCGTTGCTGTTTTTCCACTCGCATCCAGTGTTAGCTTCTCAGCCGCAGCCTTCAAATCATCCCAAGTCCAATCATTCGTCGGGTATTTCACACCGGCTTTGTCAAACAAGTCCTTGTTGTAGAAAAGCGCGCCGACCTGAATGCCTTGCGGAACTCCCCAATACTTGCCATCGGACGTTTTATCGAAGTCCAGACCGTAAATTTCATCTTTTTTCAGGTCGGAGTTCACCATATCGGTAATGTCACGAATTACGCCTCTTTGCGCGAAACCGAATACTTTAGTGCCATCGCTTTGGAATACGTCTGGAGCGCTGTTAGCTGCAATTTGTGTCGTTAACTTTTCATAGAATTGATCGTAAGGAGCAGTTTCTGTCTTAATATTAATTTCAGGATGAATCGTTTTGAATTTAGCCAGAATTTCTTCCATTTTTTTCTTTGTCGGCGGATCCGAGTCATACCCGATAAACAGGTCGACCGGCTCAGCTTTTTTCACTTGGGTTTCGTCAGCTTTACCACTTTTGCCGGTAGAACAACCGGACAAGATCAGAGCAGTGGACATGCCCACAACACCAATGGTTGTAATTAACTTCTTTTTCATGTAGAACCCTCCGTTTATAAATTTATATGTTAGCTAGACGCCATAGAGAGGTCTAGATATAACCATAACAAGCTACTATTCAGAATAATGAGCGAATCAGATTATGCAGCCTTGGTCGAAACCTAAGGATGTGATCGGTTCTCCCGAAGTGAACCCGATTTGTTAATAAAATGATTTGAAGATCAATTTCGGGGTCGAACCATATGCTTGTTCCAGTAAATCCCGTATGTCCAAAGGAGGAAGATGACAGAAAGTCGCCTCCGGATGAAATACTAATGGGGTTTTTCAGCACCCACCCGAGTCCGCGGTATTCGCCAATGTCGTAAGGAGTAAAATTTCTTCTCGACAGATCGATAGCCGCTTTGGATAAAATCTTGTTTCCTTTGAAAATGCCGCTGCCTGCGATCATAGAAGAGAAGTTGGCCAGATCGTCAATGGTCGAGAACAATCCTGCGTGACCACTAACGCCTCCCATTCGCTCCGCCTTCTCATCATGAACGACACCTATTTTGTAAGCGTTTCGTTCATTGGAGAATTCAGTTGCAGCGTAACGCGACTCTTCAAATGTCGGACGAAAACAAGTATGATACATTTCCAGAGGGTCAAATATTTCTCGCTTAAGGAAACTGTCGAACGGTTCACCCGTTACGATTTCGATAATCCGATACAGCAAAATCATGCCCAGATCACTGTATACCACTTTCGTTCCTGGACGGCAGTGAGGTTTTGCGCGCAAAACATGTTCCAACAGTTCTTCCCTCGACATATGCATCACAGCTTCTCTACTCATAAGATCGGCTGCAAGCCCCGATGTATGGGATAATAAATGCAGGATGCGAATGCTTTCTCCGTCGTAAGAACCGACTTCGGGCAAGAATATTTGAATCGGATCCGATAATGCCAGCTTACCTTGCTCAAGCAGTTTTAAGGCTGCAGGAAGCGTGGCAATGACTTTGGTAAGAGAGGCGAGATCGAATATCGTATCTAACCGCATAGGATCTTCGTAAGGCTTAACGAGTCGGTTCCCGTAGGCTTCTTTCAGAATTGTGTCCCCTTGATGCGCAATATATAGGACCGCACCGGGGATATGACCGTAAGCGATTTCAGACTTAATAAAATCATTAATCTGCAGCTGATCTATATGCTTCATATATGCATTCCTTTCCAGCCTGTCCTACCTGTTGCGATTCGCATTTCGAGCCCGGTTCAAGAGATTCGGTTTTGTTAATCCGCAGAAATTCAAGACTCTGCCTCTTTTAGATGGTTGTTAGCGGTTACAAACATGATTATACAAGGCGTGAAATTTAATTTCAATTTTTTTTTTATATTTAATATTTAATTTCACGAAATAAATATTTTTATACACCAAAACAGCCGGATAAACGACATACTGAATAAACCTTGTATACTATTTTGTTGCTCACCTCGTCTATTGAATTTGTATCATTTTAGTATAAACTTTGGATAATTGTACTGGGAGTTTTTGATAACTATCCGCTTTGTTTACGGACTCAAAAAGAAGGAGCAGTTGCCGCGGCAAACTGCTCCTTTGTTCATAAAATAAGATGACGTTCATTTTTCAGGTAACGAATTAATATATAAAGGATCAAGCAACCATATATGAGCAGCATTTCAACAGTAGGTTGGAGTGGTAGATGAACAGCTTGAAATATCAATTTTGCCAAAAATAAACTCACGAAAAAAAGTAAGGTTATGACGACTGTACTGGAAGTTAACCCCTTTGGGAACCCTATCGTAAAGGTTCTTAGCGTTTTCATATTCCATAAGACTGGGATCAATTCTAAGGAAAGTATCCCAATAGCGGGTCCTGCATACGTGAAACCGGGAATGGTGATTAAATAATATATGAGCGTCAACGAGCAAATAACACCAATGATAAGCCCAAAAAGAGGCGTTTTTTTATCTCCGATTACCCACAAAGCAACTGTAGAAAGTTCCCTAATTCCAGACAATAAGGGCGCCAATGTCATGAAGCGAATACTGGTTTCCGCTATACCGTTCGAAAACAACAAATTTGAAAGATCCCTGGCGTAAAAGAACAAAACCAAAGAAGAAGCGCATCCCCAGAGCCAAGCGGCTTCCATTGATGATCTTAAATCCCTAACAAATCGATCCTTTCTTCCTGCTTGCCAATCTGTTGTTAATTTGGTCGACAAAGTGTAGGCCAAAGCAAATGTAACGAGCGTAGGCATGTACACTATTGTTGTAGCCATACCTGTCATAATTCCATAAACAGAAATTGCATCGGAGACACTCATACCTGCATCTTGAAGCCGATGGGGAATAATGATGGCATCGAGAAAATCTGAAACAGGAACAATTAAACGAGTAGCAAGAATGGAGAGTGCTGAGTAGATAAACATAAATACAGCAGGTTTTTTTATTTTCCGCAAAGTTGATTTCTTATAGTTAAAATTAAATTTATGAAGGGTAGAACTTACTAAAACAACAAGCAGAAAGCATAAAGATATAAAAGCTCCTGCAGGAGCTCCTAACATGGAACCTCCGACAGCATAGGGGATACCGAACTGTAACCACGAGATTGTTATCATGATCATCACTACAATCCGAAACAATTGCTCAATAATTTCTGACATCGCAATATATCCGTAAAATTCCATTCCGTGTAGAAACCCTCGTAAGAAACTGAGGAACGGTACGATAGCTATAGCTGGGGCCATACATTGTAAGGCGAATTCAAGATGAGCATTACCTAGCAGGATAGAGATAGGGGATGCAAGACTATAGCAATAATACCCCAACACCGTACCAGACAAGGCAAGGAAAATGGCCCCACCTTTAAATAAACTCCATCCTTCTTTAAGGTTTCTAGCTGTAGAAAGGGAAATTGCCGTAGGAAATCCTCCAGTAATGACGGTAAGGATAAGTGCATAAACAGAATACGCCATTTGATAAAATCCAATACCTTCGGATCCGAGCAACCGAAATAACATAATTCGCGCAAAAAAGCCAATTACCTTTACAAGGAAAATGGCACCCGCACGAAGTGCCATTTGTTTTACCAGTTCGGGTAATCTCATGATTTCACCTCATACCTGCAGCGCTTTTCCTAATAATCTTATTACGAAAGCAACTCAGATATGATTCAAGCAAGAGACAAGTTAGTCATTAATGTGAATTAATAAATATTTCGTGTTTTTATCCCATCCGAGGTCAAATGGCACACGATATCGGTCCGCTGTATGGGAATTGACGAGCGGATATCCATAATAATCAAATCCAACCAAGATCGCAAAGTGATCGATATCCCCATCCATTTCATAAGCAATTAGATCTCCCGGTTTTAATGCCGCAACTGCTCCGCTCGGATATTTTTCAGTCGGCTTAACTACATCTGTAAAATAGCCTTTGGAGATAAGTCTGCCATACCCGCTATGTATTACGAAGTTTTTGAATGAATCCGTTCGTACCCAAGCTTGACTCCCCTCTGAACGGTAATGCCATCCCGATACCATTTTTAATCCGCCACCTTCGTTCTCATCCCCAAGCACTTGAGAAGCGAAGTTAGTACAATCTCCTCCATGATACGTATAATCCAAATACTTTTTGTTGTATCGATGATCGTTACCAGCCCCCCATGCGGCACCTGCATATTTATTAGCATATTCTAGTGCCCGTTCTCTATTGTATCTCCTCTTTCCATTATCGCCGGTTTGAACAGTAATGGTTTCGGATTTCAAGAAAGCAGGATTGGGGAATCCATTAAATTCCGGTATCAATTTCGGATTTTCCGTAAGCGGATCGGTATACCATTCACGTAGCACCAACCATTCGCCTTTTATTTTCTTAAGGGTCAATACATGCCTTGTTCCTATGCCGCAGAACTGGAGATTGTTGTTATCGATCTTGTACACATAGCTTAGTTGTAAGCTATGGTTTAACGAGATCCTTGCCAGATTCCCTTCTTTTTTGATTCGATTAATACGGATGCTGTTTTCCGCGGTGGCAAATACAATACCTCTTTTTTCCGCCCAAGCATTGATATATTTACTCCTCAACAGCTCTTGCTCATACGCATACTGGCCACTCTTCTCCGTCTTATCATAAAAACGATATATATCTTTTGGTCTTTGATCAATTAAAAAGTGTGTTCTTTCGTCGAATAGTTTATTTAAAAAAGATCGTATATCCTGTGTTTCAACTTCAGTGTCGGCAGCATAAACGTGGAACGGATAAAAAAGTGCGCACAAGATGATCATAAGCAAATTCAAACGTTTCATTTTCATGACAGCAACATATACCTCCATTGGACTAAAGATTAGAACATCTTCCTATTTTAACGTTTACCAATCAATCTTATCCATGAAAACTGAATTAACTGATTTCTCGCCATTGCCAAGTAAGTCAAACCAAAAGACAATAAATCCGGCCTATGGGATTCTTTGACTGTTATCGGCATATAAATCAGACATGCCTTTTATAGGAGCTGGTTTTATTTGCCATCAATAAATAAAATAATTGCGATTTTATTGGGAAACTTGTTTATCGCAATCGGCATCAATTTTTTCCTTATGCCCTTTAAGGTCTTGGACGGAGGGGTTATTGGTATAGCTCTTATTATCAATTATTTATCTGGAGTCAAAGTCGGACTTATTATGATCTTGAGCAGCATTCCTATTTTTACGTTAGCATGGTTTTATTACCGGGACATCTTTTACAACAGTGTATATGGGTTAATAACTTCTTCTTTATTTATAGATATATTGGAGCCTTTCCAGGATCGTTTTTTGCATTATATTGAGTTAACACCATTTAGTAGTTCTGTTATCGGCGGTTTTATCGTCGGAACCGGAATTGGAATTATGTTACGGTATGAAACAAGCACCGGGGGCACGGATCTACTCGCACAATTTCTTTCAAAATTGGTCATTATCAATGTAGGAGTATTTATTTTTGTTATTGATGGGATTATTATTTGCATTGGCGGTTTACTCCTTTCAGCGGAAACCTTTGTTCTTTCAATCCTTACAATAACTGCAGGTGGTGTTGCGACTGGCCTGTGTTCGATGAAATGACCATGAAAGACAGTTGGGAAAGAATTGAACTCCTTCCTTCTTTGGATGGTAATCAAATTAATGAAATAATACCGGTAATCCCTTTACAAGGGCATTCAACGATTATTTATAGATATTGACCCCTCCTGATCATTCAGAGAGAAAGAAAAAACAACCTATGAAATGCCATGGGTGTATATGGGGAAATTGGGATGGACTAATGTAATATTGCTCAAAAATCAAATGTATTAAAGAGTAAGCACCAACAGGAGACCGCTGCAAAAGTAGTGTTTTTGGAAAAAACAAAGAATTTAAGAGATACAAATATGTCTCCATGAACGCGAAACGGGCCTTAGAAGGATTCTGGAGGCTCGTTTTTTTTAACTCTTTTGTTGTTCTGATTCTAAGACAATGAAGGATATACATAATTTTTTAATTAATAAACAATAAACGAAAAATTGCTTTTGCTGTATTGGGTTGATAAACTTATTTTTATATAACTTGTTTATTAAAAGGAGATTTACGATGATTAATAAAATTGGAAAAATTACTGTATATGTGCAAGATCAAGAACAGGCAAAAGATTTTTGGTTAAATAAAGTCGGCTTTGTTTTAAAAGTGGAACAACCTATGGGACCAGACTTTTCATGGATAGAAGTCGGACCAAGTGAGGCCGAATTTACCACTTTAGTTCTTTATTCTAAGTCAGCAATGGAACAACATGATCCATCTAAAATTGCACATCCATCCATTCTTCTCAGCACAACTGATATAGAATCTGCTTATGAGAAAATGAAACAAAATGGCGTAAAAGTAGAGGAAATGTTAAGAATGCCATTTGGAACAATGTTCTCATTTAAAGATCAAGATGGAAATGATTATTTATTAAGAGAAGATAAATAGGTGAAAGGACCACCTGTTTTCATTTGGAGATGCACCTAAACGAAGGGATTAAAAAACTCATCCTTTACTTTGGGCTTCTTAAACCAACATTCCTTCTTCAACTAAACTGCTTTTACTTTAGTATAATAAATAAGGGATCGCCCGCCGCAACCCAAATCTTCAACTCTTGCACCCGTTTGCCATCCATCAAGCGCAAAAATCAGCGCTTCAACTCAACCATGATCCTGTGCCTCTTCCAACGGCTCGAAAGGAGACAGTAGGAGCCTGTTTTTCTGTTCTCTCTTCGTGCTTTTGTTCTTTTACGCGAAGCAGTCTCGATGAATCCGCTGCTTCTGGCTGTAGATTATCCGGTAGCGATGGACGTTTTCCTAAGCGTTCACCAATGATGAGTTCACGTACTTTCCAACGGCTTTGACCAATATGTTCCTGAACCGTGTTCACGATGAATGAGAGCCGACCAGAAGTCAGACAGCTGAAAAGTTGTCTGAATTTTTTTCTTAGCAGTCGAAGTTTTTAATTTGAAACATATTGATTTACAAACTCGTATATATAGGTATACGATTGAACAAGACATAAAAGTAAAGGTGGATTGTAAAATGAAAACCAAATTTATCGCCGTAGTGACGGCTATTTTATTATTAGCGAGTACAGCTAATATATCCATAGCGGATGCGAAAGGCAGCTCGCCTAGCACATCTTCTAGATCAGGCTCTTTCTCAACAGGCTCTAAATCAAATTCAACTTTCAGCGGAGGCTCGAGTAGTAGGACGTCTCCGAGTACATCGGATAGTGGAAGCTCGTCTAACTCGACGAATTCTTCCGGTTTTAGCGGTGGGTCCTCTAGCAAATCGACGGTTCCAAGCATGTCCAACTCAGGAAGCAGTTCAAGCAATTCTTCCAATAGCACTGGCTATCAGCGGCCTTCTTCCAATGTTACAAATGGTAGCAACGTGAATCCGAATACGGGTCGTACGTATTACAACAACAACACGTATTCCTCATCGGTCCCCGCTGGTTCACGCGTTGGCAGCTCGATTTGGCCGATGGCAGGAGCTTTCGCTGCCGGAACATTTTTAGGATCGATGCTGCATCCTTGGGGAGGTTTTTATCCAACTGCGGGTGGAGGTTATGTAAACCAGTCGTTCTCGTTCTTCTCCATAATACTGGATATCATTCTTTTCATCGCCGTTATTGCTATAATCATGGCAGTTGTCCGAACTTTTAGAAGAAGGAGCTACTAAGCAATGAACATTTTTCTTGATGAACAAGACGTTTTAGATGCGGTTCATGTGTATATTGCTTCCCAAGACAATAATGGCCGAGTAGAAGGAAGTGCTCCGCAAAATGTCCATGATGTGCGGATTTCTTTTGAGGAGCGTTACGGATTCTCGGCCAAAGGTCAGATTTACGGTCGGCAGCACCATTTAAATCAGCAAGAAGTGATTGATGCTGTCTCCGTATACTTGTCTTCGTATTATTCGTTCCGTGCAGATCGGCTGCTCGTGAAACTCAACTGGGATGATCCATCCCGTAGTTTCAGCGCTGATGTTATTGTAGAACGTTAACACTTTAAAAAATCGCCATCCTCTTCCGTAAAGGGTCACGAGGATGGCGATTTTTTTCTATAGCATTTATGACTTGGCCTTACGCGTCATCTCCGCAAGCATTGGATTATTTACTTTAGCTCACTAAACTCCATGCAAGGCGATGCCATAATTCGGAATAACCTTTAGAAGAAAAGAGTTATAAATATCTGAGTTTGAATATGGACCCGTCCGACGTAATATAGGTGCCGGTGTAAATAGTTACATCAGATTTTTAATCGACGAATCTTGAAGCAAGAACGGGAGGCAGATGTCCTCATAACCGTTTAAACACTCTTACGCTATCCGTCTACACTTTTCAAGCTCTATACCAATTAATCTGCTAGAGCCAAGTTAAAATGTAATATTCGGATTCCATAATCCATACATTGGGCGAAACCACCCATTTGCAAGTTTAACATAATCGACAGTTTCAATCAGTCCTGAATCTGGTTTCACCATTATCTTTATCGACATGTAACCCCTTTTCAACAAAAACCTTCAGAAAGCGGTTCATAACATTTTCCAAGAGTACAAAGTGAACTATCTATTTTGCAAGGGGCGTTTAAAGCTGTTTATCGAGCCTATCAGGAGATTAACCGAGAACGCGGTCAGATGCAGCAGGAAGAATTTAAACAGCGCATGAGGAATCAGGCGAAGAACCAGCAGAAGGATCGGGACCAGGGGTGGGAACGATAGGTTGAATGCTTTCTACGCGCGGTGCTTGTTTCCCCAAAGCAAACACTCGGAACCTTCGGATCCTCGGTCTGCTTTGGGGGCTGGATTACGAAGATGGTTTGTTCATCAAGATATCGTACCCGTTTAGTTGAATATATTTCGTCAAATTCACTAGCGAAAAAAAGCAGGTCACCAACCTCAATAGGGGAAACTGACATGTAAAATGCCTCCGGTCTGCTGCGATCATATTATGCCGTTTTTATAAATTTTCGGTAAAGTACAATATACTGTCCCCCTACTTTACTTATCGAGAAACCCCTCCTTACCATTTTCGAACTGAATTCACCGCGAATCTGTAAAATAGCACACATTTTAGCTCTCGTTTCCTTAAAATAACAAACTTTTTTCTCCTTTTATAACGAAAATCCTCTCGTAAGAGCAAACAGTTTACACTATATATTTTAATATTATTCTGACAACACTAGCGTTGCATAAACCTTAGATAGCAAGAGATATACAATCAATATCGTTTTACCGAAATATTCTGAATTTAAAACTTGACTCTAGAACCAAAGAGTCGATCTCCCATTAAAGGTAGCTCTGTCCATTTGGTAATTATATGGGAATTATCATTAACATCTCGTCTTCCGACCTTGAGAAGTACGACTAGGCTGTCTTTGAATGTGATCTAGCCATCTACTTGATGGCTTCCAAAGCAATGCTTTTAACCAGCGGTACAAAGTTAACAGAGTGTGAGTCGTTCCTGTTTCTTGTTTGATTAAAACAAGCAAGCAAAATGAGATGAGCTCGATCCAGACTTGATTCATGACAGCTTGTTCACTTGTTCCATAAAACGACTTGATTCGGATATGTTGCTTCATCCATTTGAAGAAGGTCTCGCATTTTTCTTCAGCCTGGAAACGAAGAAAATACCTGTATCGCAGTAACGGTCAAACGCCGCGTAATCGACATATCCACGGTCGAAGACGTAGGTAGCTCCTGCTTCATCGATGAGTGCATCCATCTGAGTGCGATCATTTTTTTAGCTGGTGTCAAGATGGCTTTTTCGGGAATAACATCATGTTCGCTCACAAAGACCAGACGCAAGTGTATTTTGATGCCTGCTTTTGTCTTTCGAAAGACAGCCCACTTGTACTTCTGCAAGCAAAGTCCAATTGTGGTTGAATCGATGATTTTGAAGTCATTTCGGTATTTTGTGGCACTTGCTTCTTTTAAAGATCTGCAAAAATCTGCTCGAGTAAAGTTGACTCTACCTGATTATGTTTGCGAGTTAATTGCGATGCCGAAATGGATTCAAGCCCAAGTTCCTTTTGAAATTCTTCCGATAAAACATCGTCTGCTATTTCTCGTAAAACATCGCGTTGCTGAAGCTGAGCATGAAGAAACAGCTTGAGGTAAGCTGGAGTCGTCAGCTTTTTCACATACTTAACTTGCTGCACTTCGGCAATGCGTTCTTTGAACGTTTTTAAACAAATTGGCTCAAGCCATTTACCAAATGAAGAAAATAGGGTATCCTCATCCATGCGCTGATCCTTTTCAGTGGATTATGGACAGGAACTACCTGCCATTCCATTGTAAAGGATTTTTTCGTGCTTGGATTTAATAAAGACAGAATATTATGAACATTCAGATAAGATTAATGAACGATATTGTTTTGACAAATACAATTCATAATAATATAATCAACAAAAGGGGCTATCGCAGAAAGGTTGATGATTAGATGTTCTCAAAAGAAATGTTAATGGAAACCCGTGATTTTATCGAACAATTCATTGAATTTACGTTATTAGTACACGATATTCATAATGAAAACGATAAACGTTTTGCCTCATATGGGCTTTCAACTGAAAGATTTCACATTATGTTTTTCCTTTATACGGTTTCCGAGTTAAGTCCATCCGAAATCGCAGATAAAATCAACGTAACTCGAGCTTCGATGACCGGACTTATTGATGGTTTGGAAAAAGCCCAATTTTTGGAAAGGGTAAACCACCCTCAAGATCGACGCAAGGTTATTTTAAAGATAACCGAAAAAGGAAGAGATCTAGTTGAGAAAATTATACCGCGTCATTTTGAGTTGGTTAGCAAAGTAAATCAAGTCTATACTGAAGAAGAAAGAAAATCTTTTATATATTATTTGTTGAAGATGCGTAATATATTAGCCGAACTTCATTTAATTAAGGGGAAAGATTTGAAATAGGGTTAGCAACGTTTGTCCAATATAAATGAACATCCCTCCATGCTATTAGCAAAAAATCTATCCACTCCAAATTAACCGTATCTCTTTTAATACGATACCAGCTTTATTCAATTTGATGACCAAGTTTTGTTCCTTTGGATGGCGAGAGCTTATCCGATTAACTACCGCAACCCGTCCAACAAAGATTTGAACAACTGGCAGTTTCTTCTAATGAGAGAACAATTATGCTTCCATTCCCATTGTGCCGTGATGGTTCGCCAACACGGTTAAAGCTCTTTATAGCATTATTTCTCCTGAGTCGGCAGCCCCTTTAGCGCAAAAATTAGATCTTAAAAAGTATATAGCCTGCAAATCCCTAAAAGCTATCTTTTCCTAACAGAAGATAACTTCTCCCTGCATGGCGAAGACTTTGCTTGGCATCTAGAACAATCCAGCCGGCTTGGTTTCTTCCCATTGAAGGTGACGAAGTTTTCCTTAGCTATATTTTTAAAGCGCTTTCAGAAAACCGAGAACCAGTTATCCCTATATAATGGAGATTATCTCGTGAGGTGTGTGTGTGTGTGTGTGTGTATACAGTTTTAAAATAAATTTATTTTCATACTATTTTGACAAAAATTATTTAAAAATATATAATATAAAAAATTTATCATAGAAAGGATGATGGTTAAATGATTCCAGAAGAGATGATAAAGGGTACCTCTGAGTTTACCGAAACATTCTTGAAATTTATATTCTTACTACACGATATTAGTAATGAAAATGATAAACGTTATTACTCATACGGGGTTTCACGTGAAAAATTTCATACTTTATTTTTCCTTTATACGAGTTCCGAGCCGCTGGGTCCATCCGAAATAGCAAATAAAATCAACGTAACTCGAGCTTCGATGACCGGACATGTTGATAGTTTGGAAAAAGAACATCTTTTGGAAAGAGTAAACCACCCTCAAGATCGACGCAAGGTTATTTTAAAACTAACCAAAAATGGAAAAAATCTCGTTGAGAAAATTATGCCACCTCATTATGAATGGGTTTGCAAAGTAAATGAAGCCTTTACTCAAGAAGAAAGAGAATATTTTACATCTTATTTATTGAAGATGCGTTATGCAACAGCCGAACTTACACAAATTATTGAGAAAGATTTGAATGCGGGTTAGCAACGTCATTCCAATAGGAAAAGCTTCTAAATCCTTGACCCTTCATGAACATCCCTTCGTATAAAATATTTGCACTGGTGGAACATTTAGAATAGAACTAAAAGAAGACCCCGAAGGGTCCTCTCTTGTACTTCTGTTGTTGCAGATTTGCCGATAAATCCAATTATTTTACGGTTACTTCTGTTGTTGTTGTTTTACCGCTTGGTGCTGTTACAACAATATCAAAAGTTCCTGCGAAATTTTGAGGGATTGTAACATTGCTTGTTGCTTGATCAATGGTAGGTACGCCATTGCCATTGCCATTTACGTGTTGAATGGAGAATGTCAGACCGTACATGAAGTTCATGTCCAGGACATCCTTACTGTCCAGTGCAATGCCATTAGAGTCTGTAAACGACAAGTTTGTCAAACCCATTGAATATTGCGTACCATAGCCATCAGTATTAGTAGTTGCTGCATCTGTAGACACGTAATCGTGCACAGCAGCAAGCGTTGTAGCACCTGCCTTATTAACAGCCACTGTTGCTTTTTCGTCAGCAGTCATGCTTGCAATTGTTGGAGCGTCATCTGTTACTTTCACAACTTGGGTTGCTGTTTTTGTTTTTCCTTTATTGTCCACATACGTTGCGGTAATTGTAGATGTACCTACTTTGTTACCAACAACGTACCATCTTTTATTATTAGGATTAAATGCAACTTTAACCGCGGACGTATTGGAAGATGTCACATTTTGAACAAAGTTATTTGGAATAGCTACCAAATCACCAGAAGCATTCTTCACTGTGAAGTTAACGCGTTTCTTCGCAGCAAGTTTATACAGGTTAGCTGAATCTGTCGAAATTGGAGTAGGTGAATTGAGCAGTGTATCGCTATCGATCAAGTCATATAGCGTACCAAGATCCTTCATCGTATAAGTCCAGTCTTCACCTGTGCTGGAATCGGCAGTTGGCGCGACTTTAATCTTCTCTTCAACATAAGAAATAACGGTTGGCGTTGCTGCGCCTACTTCTTTCTTACGGATGGATACTTTCACGGTAGCTTCCTGATCTACATGAGTTGCATCGCCTGCGTAGATTCTCAAACCTTTATTGAATTGTTTGAAAGAATCACCGTTTGATTCATCTTCGTTGGAGAAAGATTTGTTTATTTTTGCGCCATCTGCAAGCGCAAAGGCTTTTTCAGAACCATCATTTCTAGTAACAGTAAATGCGCCTGGAGCCGCATCTTTCAGCTCAAGATAAACATCATAAGTAACACTTGTACTTGGATTGCCGCCAGTTGCTGCATTACCATTAACGCCTGAAGTAGGAATGTTATAGTTCATTACTTTACCGTACTGGTCAAGAACTTGGTATTGGAATGCGCCATACGATCCAGCAATATACTCTTTGCTTGGTTTGCTCACTTCTTTAATGCGGTCTGGAACACGAGCGTCAGATACGATGAACGTTTTAGTCGCTGTGCTTGTCGCGTTAGGTGTAGCTACTACAAGAGTAACGGAAACAGAGCCTTTGGAAACATCCGTAATGTTTTTCAGATGAATTGTACCTCTGTGCGCGCCGGAATCTGAGATTTCAGCTTTTCCACCGTTGTTTGCACCAGTTACATTCACTTGAATTCTTTCGCGGTTAGTATCGCTAGTCAAATCCTCAATGTTCAGTTGTTTGCCGCTTGCATCGTAGGCAATAACCGGAATATATACGTCTTTATCACCTGCTGCAATCACATCGTTAAAGTCTCCAATCTCCACTTTTGTAGCAACCGCTACGGAACGGATGGACACTTTACCTGTTGCTGTTGCAGCCTGATCAAGAACAGTGAAAGTATAGTCTGCCGATTTATCCACGTTCTCATTCAAGGAAATTTTCAGACGAGGAATGTTGTTTCCATTGTCTTCGATCTCTGTCGTAACAACGTTTTGGTTGGATTGATTGTTGCCAACATATTCGTTCCAAACAACACTTACGTCTTCTTTATGGAATTCAGTGGAATCATATGCGATGTTGCCGCCGTATTGGTCGAACAAGTTCAAATCAAATGTCGCCGAGTCACCTTTACCTGTAATCGCGTTGCTGCTGTTCGAATACTTAGCTTCACCCAACTCAAGTTTAGTCAGAATTGGTTTTGTACCCAATTTGAAGCTTTTGGAAGCTGTCACGTGTTGATCATTATTAATAACGGAAACAGTAACCATCGAAACGCCTTGCGTACCGCCGCCGGATTCAGTGTCCAATGTAATAGCCAATAGACCGTCATCTTGCTTAGTAATTTTGATCAACTTCGCAGCTGCTGGATAAACAGTGTAGCTGCCAGCGCTGAAGGAAGCATTTTCGCCGTATTGGTTCAATGCTTTTGCTTTTACGACAGTGCTTTTGGAGTAAGCAATTGTATCGCCCGCAGTTACGAAATCAACACTTTTCAGAACTTCATCTTCGGCTTTAAAAGTTGCAGATGTTTTATCAACGGAGTTAATATCCAATCCGTCAACAGATACAGTGTATTCGCCTGCACGCAGTTTTTCATCTGCCAATGTCAAAGTTGCTGTTTTCTTGTCATCGGACCATTTTGCAGTTGTTTTAATTTCAGAGCTGCCTTTTTTAAGGGTAAGAGTCGCTTTTGTAGTATCGACAGGCTTATTGAAAGAAACTTCAGCTTTTTGAACGCCAGTTGCTTTAGCGCCAGTTACAGTTAATTTACCAGGAGCAACATATTGAGCTTTCGCTTCGTATGCACCAGTTAGAAGAAGGTCACGAGTTGCGTTGGATTGACCGCCGAAAGCACCTTCAGCTTTAGGGAACAGTTTCAATTCAAGAGCCAAAGCTACATAACCTTGAGCCCAACCGGAAACAGTAGTATCAGTTCCTGTTTTTCCTTTAGCTTCAGCGTCTTTACCCAGTACGCGAACCAGGAAAGTAGCGAGTTGCTCTTTCGTTACTTTACCAGCTGGGTTGTAAGTTCCTTCGCCGTAACCATCAGTAACATTAGCTGCTTTCAGAGCCTCGATGTAAGGAAGCGCGTAACCGTTAGCTGCGTCGTCAGCTTTAACATCAGAGAAACTGGAAGTTTTAAGATCTTTGTTTAATTCAAGGCCCATGACTAAAGCTGCAACTTTCGCAAATTGCGCACGGTTCATTTCTTCTTTCAGACCAAATGTTGTGTCAGTTGTTCCGTCAAAGATACCAGCGCTGATCATTGCGTCAAACTTTACTCTCGTTGCTGCATCAAGATCTTTCAAATCAGTGAAATCCTTGGATGTCTTAGCGGACGTCGCTTGAGTACTAGCTGATCCTCCTGTTGTAGAATCCGCCATAGCTATTGAAGCGAACATCGAGAAAATCATAGTAGCAGATGTGATTACTTTAATACTTTTTTTCATTTATTTCACTTTCTCCTTCCTAATTCGAATAAATCGAATTAGACATTTTTTTGTGTAAAGCCATGTTGCGAACATTAAAACTTTCAATCTCCAACACCTAACACCCTAGATCTTGGCCATAAAAGTGATTAAATCCCCATGTGCCCAATTGAGCCAATAGACATCGGTTTTAATCTTACACGAGAGAATTCCTCCCTCCCTTCAAGCAATAAGAGTATAATGTAGCGGGGCAGGTTAGTTAGATAAAGATAGTTTTAATGCATAAAATATTAACTATTAAATTTTACTTTTTTATTATATTGTTTAATATAATTCAAGTCAATACTATATTAATGCCATTAGTTCCCTTGTGCAATAAGTTATATCCGTGCTGGTGAACTCGTCTTTAAAGTGAAACTAGATTTTCGCTCAGAATCCCGTTAAAAAAATGATAATAATTAAGCATCGTCAAGTGCGTCTAATAGTCTGAGCTCTTACCAGCCAACATCAGCATTCATGGAGGCCATATATGATTGTGACCTCACTTCCGTCACTATTTGCCCGGTGCCGGTTACGAAGGGATTACTGAGCCTTTTTTTTATTTTATAAAAAAAGTGGGATTCGGCATCAGCCCCGAACCCCACCGTAAAAAAGTTTATGAATAAAAGATTATCTTCTAATAATACATAATCTATTGTAGTTTATTTCAATATAATATTTATTTAAATCATTTTTTCTAATTTCCATTTTTATTAAGCCACTTGAACCGTAGCTCCAATTGCTATTATGGTTGATGGCACCCCCATCGGCTTATATCGCGATTCTTTCGTTCATTAAGAAATGATCCCGACGATTCTCATGCTCAATATAGCCAAGTCCCGGGAGGAAATTCCGTTTCCCGCGCTAGTTGAGGCGCTTTTGATGGAAATCACATTCGAGGCGCTACGCGAAGCCGGGATTAGGCTTCCCAAGCAGGTGGGTGCAGCCGTCAGCATCGTGGGCGCCCTCGTTATCGGACAAGCCGCGACCGCGGCAGGCCTTGTTTCTTCGCCCATGGTTATGGTCGTGGCGATTACCGGAATCGCTTCGTTTATGATTCCACTTTTCACGGTAGGCATTACCATTCGTATGCTTCGCTTCCTATCATGATTATGGCCGGCATACTGGGATTGCTTGGGATTATTCTCTTTATCCTCTCTTTAATCTTTTCTGTAGAAGCATCACCGGAAAGTTAATGAAAGTATAAACGCTAATCATCCTAATTTAGTTTCTCAAATTTTCCGTAATTCTTAATTTTTATTTGAACATTACACCTAACATTAACATGAGGATATACTTGCTTCCAATTTAAATTATTCCACTCCGAATAACTCATACTGTTTCTCACACGTTTCCCTAATCCTAAACTATCAACTTCATTTTTTTGCATTTTAGCTATCATTTCATTGGATTCTTTTTTAATATAATCAGAAATTAATTTCTCTATTTCTCGTCTATTCTTTTCTTCACTGAGCTTTAATACACCTATATATTCCAAAACAGACCCTTTAATGGTTAAGTTAATATCTATAGTAAATTGATTTCGACTTTCGTTGGAGGATACTTTGATTTTCCGTTTACTTTTCAAGGAACTAAACATAACATGTTCTTCATTCCTCCCTGTTTTTTTTAAGTCAATACTTAATTCGCCTTGTTTGATGTTCCCACGCAAAATGGCAAAAATTAATGCCTTGTCTGGTTCGATTTTTGTGATGAAACGGTCTTCATTAAACAAGGCAATACCATCTATAATAACGTCCCGTCCATGTTCCTTAATAATGGGTGCGACTGGATCAATTCCGTCATCAAATAAATCTCTTGTAAATTCATAAAGAGCTACACTAGGAATATTTTGGGAATCCGACTCTTTTTCTATCATACGATCAATATATTTTCCTGTTCTGGGGTGAGGTAAGTAATCCTTTATTAAGAGGTCGTGGGCATTTCCATTAACAACGGTTACTTTTACACGTTGAGATATGGAAGGGTCTCTCAATAGTGTGTCAATCTGTTCCATCAATCCCTTTTTTGCCAGATTGATCCCATATAGCGTATTTCGTATTTGCCCACTAACCAAATATAATTCTGTTAATCGGGATAGCTTAATTCTTGCTGTTTTACTAGTTGTAGCAATGGCAGTTAAAGTTTCTCTTTTGGTTTTGCCCTCTGGATCTGCTTTAGGTAAACTGACAGATATCATTAAATTTTCTTGAGTTTGTCCTTCTTCTTTGGGCATTAGATCATAGCTCATTGTATGTATAAATCCCAACTTTTCTAATATACGTTGATCGCCACAACCAACTAAACAAAATGAAATGATTACCGAAGCACATAAATATCGCACATTATGCATTTCTATCTGCCCCTTTACTAATAAACAAAATGCCAACTAAAAGCAATGGTAATCCAAATGCAATACCAATTTCAGCATATCCAAGATATCTCAGCCATCGCTCTATTTCGCTTATTGAGTCTGGAATCCAAGTAACAACAAAGCAGCCACCAAGAATAAAAATTGTAAGCCAGTTGGTATTAGCTTTGGGAATAATTCTATGCAGGGTTTCTACTGCTGACCAAATGTACATGACAATTGTAATAAGCTCGGTAAATAAAAAAAATCCGAATAACAAGTTCTCGATTCGTTCAATAAATGGAAATCTTATGTATGATAACAAATCGAGAAGTGGATAGTTCATCTTTGTTAATTGACCTAAGCTATAAAAGCCAAAACAAATAAAAGATATCAATAAATAGGTGGAAATGGTAAATAGGTTCCCAATATAAACGGATTTAATAAATTTATTGTTTTTTTCTACATATGGAAAAAGAAGAAGAGATAACTCATATCCAAGGAAAGCAGTATAGATGTCAAGCCCTCCTTTTATCATTTCTGTTTTTCCCATAAAAAGAAAAGGGGTTAAATTTGCCCATTCAAAATCATGAAGGAAGAAGACAAGGAGAAGCAGCATCCAAATGGAGATCCAAAAGAAACTAGTTGCTGCCTTTGAGATGCTGTAAATGCCTTTAACTATTAACAAGTAGGCGATAATATCGACCAAAGCATTAAGGAACATTGGGGGTGTTGTTGGGAAAGCAATCATTTGAAAAATAATTATATATAGTTTACCGACAATACAGCCAAGAATCCCCCAGACAGATATCATCACTAGGTAGAGAGGATATACAAGTACCTTTGGCATTGAGTTCTCTAGAATATCGAATATAGACCTCCCTTTACCTAAACGATAAACGAATGAAATTAAAAAAATATTAAATGTAGATACACCTGTAAAGATGAGTAATGAAGCCCAACCGTTATAGCCAAAACTTTGCGCTAAAAGCCGTGGAAGGCTAAATATAACAACACCTGTTTGTATCATGTAAATGAGTATTACTACATGGAAAGGATACAGTTTTTCCTTCACTCAGTTTCCTCACTTTTCTTATTCTTTCATTTTATTTTTTTTCAGATTTGGGGATTTAGATTGTGAAGGTCTCTCTTTAAGCGCCCAAAACGGTGCTCTAATAAAAACATCACGCCAATCCTTGAACTTAAAAGGAGAAACTGGGGTTAAATATGATGTATTTAGACTTGTCAGACCAGATAAGTGAACAACAATTAAAGCAATTCCCATCATTAAACCCAAATTACCCAGCGTCCCAGCCAAAATAATTAAACCGAAGCGAATTAAGCGAATGGAAGCACTCATAATATAACTTGGGATAACAAATGAGGCGATTGCCGAAGAAGCAACGGCAATGATAAGAATATTACTTGTAAAACCAGCCTGTACAGCTGCTTGCCCGATCACAATACCTCCAACGATACCTATGGTTTGACCAATTTTTGTTGGAAGTCTGGCTCCTGCCTCCCTTAATAATTCAATCATGATCTCCATTAATAATGCTTCATAGATCGGAGGAAAGGGAACACGGCTTCGGGATTCGGTTATTGTCAGCAATAGCGCCTCGGGTATCATTTCATAATGAAAGGTTGTTACAGAAACATATAAGGATGTTAAAGTAATCGTGACAAGAAATGCTATAAATCTTAATACTCTTGTTGCTGTTCCTAATGCCCACCTTTGGTAGTAATCATCGGGTGATGAGAAAAATTCAAAAAATGAAGCAGGTGCAGAGACAACAGAAGGACTTCCATCTAAGAGCGCTAGGATTCTTCCAGCTACAAGTTTGGAAGCAGCCGCATCGGTACGTTCTGTTGTAGAAAATAGCGGAAAAATTGAGTTTGGAAAATCATCAATATATTGAACTAACATATTTCCATCATGAATGGAGTCAATCTCGATGTTTCTTATCCGTCTGGCCAACTCATCTACGTAATCCATATTGGCTATACCGTCAATATATAGAACATATACATCCGATTTAGTAATTTCCCCGACTTCTAACTTCAATACCTTAAGGTGAGAACTTTTCACTCTCCTTCGGATGAGGGATAAATTCAACATAGCAGTTTCAACAAAAGAATCATGAGGTCCTGTAATTACTGACTCCGTTTCCGATTGTTGTATAGCGCGTGAATCTGGTTTATAAACATTAATTAAATAAACCTTCTCACCGTGGAAAATAGCTACTTCTCCATCCAATATGCCTTTAATAAGGGTTTTTGAGTCCGTTACCAAATGATACTGACTTCGTTTAAGCAAATGTCCGACTTCATTTATTTGGACATTTGAAAAAGGAATAGTGATATCACGTGAAAATTCATCACTACCCATAAGATGCCCAAAATAAACCAAATCCACATTAATTTCAGGCATTGTCCGATGAACTAAATCAATGCAGTTTAAAAAATTGTCTAAGGTATGCTTAAGAGAAGGCTCATTACTTTGTT
Organism: Paenibacillus sp. yr247; assembly: GCF_900103825.1. Classification (GTDB taxonomy): domain Bacteria; phylum Bacillota; class Bacilli; order Paenibacillales; family NBRC-103111; genus Paenibacillus_E. The sequence continues at coordinate 63,760 of NZ_FNIF01000006.1, read as the reverse complement.
CTATGTAGATTTCTTCGAATCCAAGGGTGGACTGCTCTTTTTTCCTTTTATTCCATGAGTGAAATAATCGTTGGAATATGTTCATTTGCAATCCTCACTTTGAATTCACTTATTCTTTTTAATATTTTCTTTTTTTGGAAAATTATACTGTTTGGAGTGATTGGAAGATGACAAAATCAAGATTCAAATGGAATTTAAAAGGAGGAAGATTGTGTATCCCATCTTTCGTCTCAGAAATGGAAAGATGGATTTCATTGCCCCTTTAAGTGCCAACAATGATGCTCATCAGACTTCCGTTACCGCGGAACCATCATGTATAAAACAAAGTTACCCTTACAGACTTGGTTTTGGCCGAAATAAAGTTGACGTTGTCCATGTGCAACTCAATTCTTGAGACCTTAGGTGGAAGGAAAAGTGCCTGAGACAGGAAACATTATTACGTCAGATGACAAAGTGAACTTGCTCTTGTCGGATGGAACGGCTCGCAAAGTTGATCATGTCATTTCCGGCAATACCGAATTAACCTTGAACGTGTTCCTTTCTTACCCGAGGAATTGCTAATTAATATCGTTCGAGAAGAAGATTACACTCTGTTTCCACAGATGAATCATTCGAATCAAGTATCTAGACTCTATTTCGCAGGCCCACTATCTATCTTCTCATTCACGGTCCTACTTTCAGATTCATTCTAGGTTTAAGAAATACCAGTAAAACGATCATATCTAGCATCGTTTAAAAAGCGTTATCAATGCATGCTGCTAAAAACAAAAGGAAGTCCGTGTATGACTAACGGGTTCTCTTTTGGGGTGCAAACATTGCAAATCTCATCGTATTTTTTGTCACTAATATCAATGCAATTCTCAATGGAATTCTCTGAGTAAATAACATCAATAAACGCAAAAAAGGGATAGCTTAATGGCTATCCCTTAAATTCTCTATCCACTCCCGTTAGTTAAATAAATTTGTTGTCTGTTTTTATTGAGTGTCTTCGTCGCTTTTGTACTCCAAAATATCACCTGGCTGACAATCCAAAGTCTTACATATCGCTTCTAAGGTTGAAAAACGAACCGCTTTTGCTTTCCCATTTTTCAGAATGGAAAGATTCGCCATAGTAATTCCAACCCTCGCCGAAAGTTCTGTTACGCTCATTTTCCTTTTTGCCAACATCACATCAACATTGATGATAATCGCCATGATATTCACCTCAGATCGTTAAATCATTTTCTGATTTTATATTAATAGCTTCTTGTAAAAGTCTTTGGAGAACAGCAGCAAAAACGGCGATCACCATAGAGGCGAAAATAATGACCAATCCGATTGGTATGATACTTGGAGGGTCAACTCTTTCCGCCATGAGATAGTAGAGTGGCATACCTAGCAGGTACAAGGTACTGATCGTGATGGCACAATATTTTATATTCTTTAAAGCCTTTACCGATAATTCCGAGAACGCTTGGTTCTTATCAATATAGCTTAAAAGTTTAAAAGCTTGATACAGAGCAAAGTAAAAAGGTATCGCTGCCGCGTACATATCGATTAAAACGAGAGATTTCATATAAGCAATATCTGGATACAATTCTCCAGCAAAATTCCCGATCTTAGGCACCAAAAATATGCACAATGCAAGAACTGGGATTCCTATAAAAATAACAGCTAGCTTTAAAAAGAGTGTCGTAACTTGTTTCATAAAAAGCACCTCGTTAATTAAATTTTACCAAAACGTTAATCATTTTCTGGTTTTAATTCAAGGATGTTTTTTAATGGCTTTTGAAGTGCGTCCACAATGGCATTTAAAACACCTCACTTATTTAATGACAACATGATTTTATCATATGATTTATCGTTTTACAATAAATTTGTATTGTTTTTTAGTTAAATTTACAACTTGTTCAACAAAACTTCCAAATAGTTTAATAAAGTAAATCAACAACGAAAGATAACAGAACCTACTTAAAATAAATAATATCCTTCATCGTAAATTGTTTATCGGCAATCCCCAATCTTTGAGCTGGTGTAACCTTCACTTTATCCCATGAATTGTATGGCAAACAGAAGTTGTAGAAAGTACGAAGGATAGTTAAAGCGTATTGAGCATACTTCGGATTAAAATTTGCATAGATATAACTTTTTCCTTCGCCTCTCGCAGTAACCAACGGGCGCTCTAAAATAGATAATCTCCTCCGAATTTGTTGCATGAATGCGCTTGTTGCTTTGTCATTTACCTTAACCAACATGTTAGCCACATGTTCAATTTCATAAGATGATAAATCGGTAGTACAATCAACAAACCGCTTTCCTTGGTCAATTGAGGGAAGGGGATGTTCAATAGGCTTCTTAGCCCATTTTCGATACATATGAGTAGGGAATTGTTGTTCTTCGATATCATCAAATCTTTGCCCACCTTGTCCACGTTTTCGCACATTGTTCAGATTGTAAATCATTTTATCCGTATTAACCCACATCTTATCAAAATTTATCGATTCAAAAGCCTTTGCATCGTGTCGTTCAAGAAACTCCAAACATCTTCTATAAAGCCATTCTAATTTAGAGTAATAGGTCTTGGAACCAATCCCTAACATTTCACACGAGCGTTTAACAGGAGTTCTGTTTAAAAGTTGAGCAGCTAAATCAGGCAAGATATCATTTCGTTTTTGATGATAAGTTGTGGATTCTCTTCGGCTAGGCATGACATTAGTTATTTTCTTACACTTTTTACATTGCCACTTCTGCGAATTTCCACTACTTTTGCCCCGCCTATAAAATTCTCCCGAATGTTTAAATGGATTCAGATGTGATACTTCACAATATTCTTTATGGAATTCATATTCAACCTCAATATTTTCAACTTTATCTAATGCTGCAAGTCGAGCGATTTCTTCTGCAACAACCGACCAATTAGAGTAAGGGACACATGTACAATTCCAAGTTGTGCCTAAATTTTGAACCAGTAGGTTCAGGATTGCATTGTATAGCCTGAGTATTATGCTTCTCACTTCCGACAATTTTATATCGGCTAGGCTTTTATTTTAAATCCTCGAATCTCTTTTGGATTTCACCAAACCATTTGCAGAAGGGATTCGTACAACGATTAAATTGAATGATCTCCGAATGTAGATCTTGCAGCGAGTTCCCAAAAAGAGATTTTATGCTTTTGTACAAACCAAATACCAACTAAAACAGCACCTACAATCCCACCTTGAATCGATAAACCACCGTGCCAAATAGCTATTATTTCTTTCGGATGTTTGGAATAATACCCCCAATCAAACAAAAAAACCTGCCAAAACGAGAACCTAAAATTGCTTAAAATACAAGCCAAAACAAAAAGAAGACTGTAAGGGCGAATAGGAAAAGAACCAATACGCCGAGGACAAAGGCTTCAAACTAGCCTGATTGCCTTTCTAACCAAACTGCACATAAACGCAAAGAAAAACCTTCCAAGTCCACTCGGAAGGCTATTTGTAATAATTTCAAGCGTAATTACGGTGTTATGGCGTGTATTGTTAATTTTCTTAGAACTACCAAATTTTGTTTTAGTGTTTATCTTTGTTCCTAGCGTGTATAAGACTCGTGTGAGCTTGCAACATAGCTTTCTTGACGTACATACATGTCGTACTGTTCTAAAACCGTCTTCAGTTCCAACCATGCAGCGACAAGCTTCGCTGAGTGTTTCAGCCCAACGGCTCGATTAATGTCATTCTTCCATCGCTTGACAATGCTTTATGTACCCAAGTTCCGAAAAAGTGCCCAGAATTCCTTTTTAACCGCATATTTGCCTGTGTACCTTCGCTCCTTGATGATTCAGATCTATCTGAAGCACTCTATCCAGCTGATCTTTGGCTTGATTATATTGGCCTTTTCCGATTAAACCGAGCCCGCGCATGTACAAACAGTGGATTTCATTACGCCTCTTCATATCGTCCTCAAAAATGAGGAAATCAGGCAGGGAAACAGCAAAATAATCGATTTTCACATCATCAAATATGTGTTTCTCTGCATAATCGATAAGTTTGTTGAAGCGGCGCTGCGCCTCTTTGTCGTTATAAAGCTTTAGCCAAGCCATGCCTTGATAAAATATCATATCTGGCGGCTGATCGTTATAGAACATCGCACTGGCCGGTTCTTCCAAGCCTTGTGAAGCCACGGTAAAACACTCGCGCGCCTGATCCTTCTGATTCATACCTTCGTAAGCACACCCCAGATAATAGTAAATATGATTTTCTTGAACGCCAGTTAACTTTCCTTCTCCAAGGTTTACAGGATATACAAGCGCTTTTTGAAGCAAGACAATTGCTTGAGCAAAATCCTCTTCATACAGAGCTTTCTTGGCCAGTTCTACATGAGCAAAAACATATTGACCGGTAACCTTTCCTTCTCCACCTTCCCATGGATGAAAATTTCGGGTATTCAGCTTCTCGATGGCCTGCGTTTGATGACCAAGAGAATTCAGCAGCGTAACGTATTCCAAATAAAGATCGTCGCGTTTCTTCACAAGCGCGTAGTTTTTTTCCAATTTTGCGATGCGTTTCTCCGGAGAATAACTTAGTTTTTTATACAATTGATCCAACTCAAAGAAAACACGTGCATCCGCCTGATTACATTGAAACGCCTGTTCAAGTGAAGCAAGCGCCTTAGCTGAGTCATTGCTTTTATTGAAATACGCCAATGATAAGTTACGATGAACCGTTGCGAAATTGTTTTTTATGGAAGCCGATGTTTCCCAATGGGCTTTCGCATCCGCATGGCGTTTTTTGTCGTACATACAGTTACCAAGATAGTAGTGAGCTTTATCATCCTCTGGAAAAGCGGTAATTGCACTCTCCAAAACTTGAAGATCAAACAGATGATTCGGAAAGCAATAATCGGGTGGAGCTGCCTGCCCCGCTTGACGATGACTTGCGGCTTGCTCGAGCGAACCGGTTTGCTCATATAAGTAACCGAGAGTATAATGCAGCATCGGATATACATCCTCATTCTTGCCTGACAATATCCGCTCCAGTACAACAATAGCCTCTTCAAATAATCCGCATTCGGCATAGTCGGAGGATAGATTAATGTAGTTGTGAACATCATCTCTCATCAAGCGGCAAAGTTCATTGGCAACTTCCAGAGCTTGACCGCTTTCATTTTGAGCGATCAGAATTTGAACATATTCATTTTGAGCGCCAAAATCGGCAATATCCAGTTTCATTGTTTCCTCTGCAAAGGCCTTAGCTTCATCCAAACGCTCCAGCTTTCGAAGAAGTGCTGTTTTCAAATGCCTCGCTTTATAATTGCGCGCATTACGGATAAGCGAGCGCTCGACTAACTCCAGAGCCTCCGCAAAAGACTTATTCCAGCAAGCAATTTGCGCTAGTGAGAAATAGCCGGCATCCTGCCATGCAGCAGACCATACCGCCTTATAGAAAACGGAGAATGCTTCCTCTAACCGGCCTTGCAGCTTAAGCGTTACGCCTAATTGATAGTAAGCTTCGCTGTCGTAAGGATTCGGGTTGCGCCAAGTGAGCGATGCCACCGCTTTACGGAAAAGGGCCTCACTCTCCGCATATTTGCCGCGTCGCAGAAGAAGCGTGCCATAAGCGATATTCATGCGAATGTCATTGGGATCTCGCTTTAGCCCCTCCAAATAATATGATTCCGGCTCAAAGGTAGCATGTCGGTATTGCTCCAAATGTAAACCCGCCAAATACAATTGCTCATTCGTCTTCAATTCTTCCGGTGCGGGTAACGGCTTAGCAGCGTCGGGTATTTGCTCAATGCCGGATCTTTTCGGATTATAGGAAACAAGCAACCTGCCGCTCGCATCTTTGACAATGACGATCAAGTCATGCAACTGATCGGCTTCATCCAGAGTGATTTGTTTGGTGAAAGTGGAGTTTGGTGAAAGCTCGTGCACTTCTTGAAAATAGACGCGTCTTTTACTTTTAAACTCCACGATTGCTCCTTCAAATAAGGAGGTTGTGTAAGCTTGAACAACGGCCTGACGCGTCAATTCATTTACTTCCAAGTTAACAGCTGCATCAATGGTCGCGTTTTTGACAACACCGATATTCTTATAAGGCATGAAATATTGGGTAAATGATTTCTCCTCATAAGGCTGCAGCCAAGTAAAATCTGGTTGATTATCTGTATAAACTCCTGTCATTAACTCGATATAAGGCCCGTCTTCATCCGTCAGATTTCGATCCCATGCCTGCCCAAACTCTCCGTTTCCCCAGGTCCATTGTTTTTTACCCGGTGACACATGATGGTTAGCGACATGAAGCAGACCTGCGCCAACCCCGTGATCATAGCCGCCGACGAAATTATAATCTGACTTGTAAGCCATATAAGAAGTCGGTACAGGTATATTTTTGTAGCGTGAAATATCAACGCCTGCGGAATAATCCATTTTGTAATATGTTCCTGTTGCGATCGGGAAACGCGATACGTCCCTCTTACCATGGTCGAAGACAGCCGTTACATCCGGAGGAAATACCGATTGTGTATGATCATTTACCGCTACGGCAGGATTGGCCCACCAGAGGAAAGTTTGGGGCTCCGGAGTGCGGTTGTATAATTGCGCTTGAATCTCTAAATAGGCTTTCCCTGCATACAAGGTGAAGCCTGTGGTCACCTTGGTTCCATACATACGATCAATTTCACTCACCCAAACGGTTGCGTTGCCATCTTTGTTTTCGGCAAAACGATACTCCACCGGGCCAAATGTATTCGGACGATGATGCTGAGGCCAATTAAATTCAATTCCGCCGGAAATCCATGGACCTGCCAATCCGACCAAAGCAGGTTTAATTACGCGATTATAGTAAACGAAATCATATTGATTCGTTTTATCGAGCGCCCGGTATATCCTGCCGCCAATTTCAGGCATGATCTCAATTCGGACAAACGCATTCTCCAAAATAACCATCTTATAATCTTTAGGTTTTTTCGCGTCTTCGATACGCTCGATAACTGGGTGCGGATATACGCGTCCCGAACTGCCTTGGTAAACACGTTTTTCTAAAAACATCGGATTTTTATCCGGTTCTCCGATGCCGTAAGTTGGAATTGAAACGGTTTCTTCCCATACGCGAACTTGCTGATTCGTGTGACTCAATGCGCTCACTCCCTTGACTTGATATCATTAACTCCATTTCTCTAGGCTTCCTTGCCCCAATTTGAGATCCAGATGCCATTCATGCGATTTGGATGATGCAATAACAACCGACGTTCCGTTACTTTGTGCCATTTCAAGCGAATCATAGTATCCGATTCCGGGCTCAAGGGCGCAGGTCACCCGATCGTTATATATCCCTTCGTCAATCCAAATACCAAGATAAGGCACCTTTTCCACAGGTACCGAAACAATCAAATAGTTGCCGCTTTCCTGGCCGTATAAGCCAGACCATCCGGCAGGAACGACACTCGGATAATAGAACTTTTTCCCGTCCTCTCTAAGTTCCGGCTGAATATTCAAGTAGGAGGAAACATCATATTGTTCCCCAGTCTGCAGCTTCTCGCCGCCATAGACGCATAGCATACTGCGCATGGAATCAGGCAGTAAAATCTGCGTCGGCTCCGAAATCGAAAATTGCGGATGAGCGGTCCATAGAAAGGGAAGCTGATCTTGACCCAAATTATCGGCCCTGTACGCCAGTCTGACATGACCCGTCTCCAGAAAAGAAATGGTTCGGGTTAGACGATAGGGAAGCCCTATCCCTCTGACAGAACAAACAATGGACTGATCCTGCATTTCACAGTTCCACGGCAATGACCACACTTCTCCATGGTCGGGCAATTGAACAGGATTATTCTCTTTTGCATGAACGGTACAGGGATTAATCGTCGGAAAACATTCATCCCATCCGCTCATATCCCAATCCGTAAAAATCGATCCATAAATAGGTTGTACAAACGGCCGGCTTCCGGAATCAAGCAGCCATTCTTTGCCACTTGGCTTATAGTAAAGAGAAACGATCTTACCCCCGATATCCGGTACAATCTCGACTCTCAACCTATCATTTTCAATCACGATAGATTTGCGTTCTTTGTAGATCGCGGGATATACTTTCACTACCTCATGGCTTAGCATGGAATAATTCCCTTCTTTGCGGTGTCACCGACCTGCTATCATTAAAGTCGTTTGAGCCGGATCAATTTACTGTCGAAATCACCTGTTAGATTTAGGGTCACGCCGACGTTCATCAAGTTTCTGCCCTTGAATCGTATGGGTTGATTCTCGAGGTCATCCACCTGATAATCTGCATCCTGATCTAACCCTTGAAGACATAATCTCGGAAGTTCGTTGGCAAACCGTTGTGCGTGCAAAAAAATAAATACAATGGCTTCACGGCCATCTTCACTTAAATATTGGAATGCGGCAAATTGGGATTCACGAAGTGTTTGCAATCGGAATAAATGCCCTGTCGCGATAACCGGCCTGATTTCCTTATATAATTGAATAAAGAATGATGCCTCTTCGAACTCCTCATCCGACCAAATCTTTAGGTTAGCTCCTATTCCTAATCCGCCCATCATCGCACTGTGAAACCGGAAGGATAAGGGCAACTTCCTTCCATTTAAACTGTGAGGTGAATCAGTGACCCAACACATCATGATTTGAGGACTGTATACGTACGAAAAGCCCTCCTGTATGCTCAGCCGATCGAAGGCGTCGGTATTGTCGCTTGGCCAGACCTGATCCGCATACCTCAGCATGCCCAAGTCGATTCGTGATCCACCGCCGGCGCACGCTTCGAACTCAACGTCTGGAAACCTTTTTCTTAATTCAGCCCATATCGCATATAAACTTTGCACATGCCTAATCCAAATGGCGTTATGAGGTTTTAGGAAATCGTCACCTGTCCCTGGTTCTGTAATGGAACGATTCATGTCCCATTTAATAAACGAAATCTTATAAGTACTCAACAAATTTGTCATGAAGTCCAATATAAATTGTTTCACTTCCGGCTTACCCAAATTCAACATAAATTCATTCCTTAGCTGGGTGCCCTCACGTGTATGGAATTGATAAATCCAATCCGGGTGCTCCCTAAAAAGGTCGCTATCGGGATTCACGGCTTCTGGCTCTACCCATATGCCAAAATCCATCCCTAAGCTCGAAACTTCATCAATCAGTTCCTTCAGGCCGTTTGGAAATTTTTCAGGGTTTACATACCAGTCCCCAAGTCCCGACTTATCGCTATTTCTGCTGCCAAACCACCCATCATCCACAACAAACAGCTCTACTCCAAGTTTGGCAGCGGCTTTTGCCAGCTCCTTTTGCCCACTGGCATTCACATCAAAATAGGTTGCTTCCCATGAATTATATAAAACCCTCCGATGACCACGGGACGGAAGTATAAATTCCCTTTGATAACTATGTAGAATTCGGCTCATCTCACCAAAACCATGCGAGGTGTAACCTCCTGTAAAAGTAGGGGAAGTTAACGTTTCCCCGCATTGCAGCAACACTGAACAATCAAAATCGTTCATTCCCCCAACAACTCTTAGATGATTAAAACTTGTCTTCTCGGCAACGATTTTCCAGTTCCCACTCCAACCCAACATGCCGAACCAAACCTTGCCAGAAACTTCATCCGTTTTTCCATTATCGATCGCAAACCAGGGGTTCGCGTGCGGTCCTGTGAAGCCTCTTCTCGATTCAAGGGTTTTCTTTCCCTCCGTCAATCTCGCTTCCCTCAATTGGAACTCCCCGGCCCATCTTCCTGTAACGTGTGTTAGACGATAATCGGAGAGAACAGGCAGTGACCATGCAGCGGACATCATTTGCTCGATAACAATATCATCCTTACTTTGATTCAGTACCTCTGCATATCGCTCAACTAAATTATGATCAGCAATAACTCTATAATAAATTTTCACCCATAAATCATAGTGAACATCTTTGAGAGTAATAACCAATGTCTCTGTGGAACGGTTTGGCATTTTCTCCAATGAAACATCCTGTTCTTCCCTTTGAATAGCAAAACCGAAGTATTTCATTTTTAAATCCCTAACGCCGTCATGAAACCGAACTTTCAAACAAGGTTCGACATAGCTGCATCCGCCTGCAAAGCTATATTCCTCCTTTTCCCTTTCAACTTCAGCATCAAATGAGCTGTGATGGCAACTTTTCAGAAGAAACGCACATTCCCTCGCATCGACAGTTTCTCCCCAATAGACCTGCTGCATGATCCCCTTTTCATTGATGCCGAAGAGATAGGAGGTGCTTCTCATTTGAATTTCGAACAATTGTAAATCTTCGTGAAATGTTATCGGCAAGGCAGACACCTCATCTGTTTATTTTTTAGTTCATCATTTTACTTACCCTTTGATTGCGCCAGCGGTAATTCCTTTCACGATAAATTTCTGCATCAACAGAAAGAAGGCAATGATTGGGATCATCCCCATCACGGCGTAGGCAAAAGCCAAATTCAGGTCACTGCTATACTGACCGAAAAAATAATACTGCTGTAAAGGGATCGTACGAAATTTATCTTTTTGGAGAAAAAGCAATGGAAGCAGGAAATCGTTCCATATATAAAGGGTATTTAATACCATCACTGTGGCCGTTACCGGCTTTAATAGGGGAAAAATTATTCGAAAAAATAGTCCAGGAACAGAACAACCGTCTATTTTTGCCGCTTCTTCAAGCTCTCTCGAAATCGCTTTAATAAAACCAGTATAAAAGAAAACGCCCGTTTGTACGCCAGCGCCGCCATAAATCAGAATGATCCCCCAGTGCGTATTAATCAGATTCAAAATTTTCCCCAGTTTGTAAAGCGGAAGCATAGTAACCTGAAAAGGAACCATGATTCCCGCTAAAAATAAGAGAAAAATCAATTGATAGAATAAACTTGATCTACGTGCGATCGAATATCCGGCGAGAGACGATACGGCAATGATGAGAAGGACAGAACCTGAGGTGATGATTAGACTATTCAGGAATGCCTTAGGGTAATGAGAAGTATTCCATGCGTGAATATAATTTCCAAGGTGCAATCCCGCAGGAATGGAATAAAAGGACAGGAAAGTTTCCTGGCTCGTCTTCAGTGACATTAATAAAGCTACATATAAAGGAAAAAGTACAACCAGCGACAGAATCAAAATAATTGTAAATACAATAGCATGGGCCCGTTTCACTATAATTCCACTTCCTTTTTTCTAAAAATCTGAAGTTGAATCATCGTAACCAGAACCAGCAGTATGAAAAAAATCATGGATAAAGCCATACCGTATCCACCCTTATGAGAGGCAAAGGAAACCCGGTAAATATAGGTCGATAGTACGTCAGTGGAAAATCCGGGGCCACCGTTGGTTGTCACATATACTAAATCGAACACCTTTAGTGCCCCTGTTAACACCAGTACCATATTGATTGTGATAGAAGGTGCGATTAGCGGCAGGGTCACATGCCAGAATGTATGTAAGATCCCTGCGCCATCTATTTCAGCGCTTTCAACTAATTCACTTGGGATATTTTGTAATCCGGCAATATAAATAATCATTGGTGTGCCAATGCCTTGCCAAACTGCAATTACAATAATTCCCCAAAGTGCATAGTTTGGGTTCCCTAACGGACTCGTTACACTTTCAACTCCAAACAGTTTAAATAAATTAGGTACACCTTTGCTGTAGTTATAACTCCAAACAAATCCGGATAAAACGATGGATATAACGCTCGGCAAAAAGAAAATCGTTCTAAAAATGTTTCTGAACTTAAGGAATGAATCCAGAACAAGCGCGAGCAATAAAGATATGAGATTGACCAGAACGGTCAAAATAATTGCATATTTGAACGTATTCGTTAGTGCTCTCCAGAAATCACTATCCATAATGGCATGAACATAATTGTCCCAGCCAATATAATGAAGCGTTTGGGAGACACCATCCCAATTGGTAAAGGAATATTTGACCCCCATTGCAAGTGGTATAACAACGGCAAATAGAAATAAACACAATCCCGGAATCACAAACAAAATGTACCAAGACTCAGCTCGCCAAGCGCGTTTCAAAGCTTTCATGATCCTGTCCTTTCTTGACGATATCAGCAGCAAGTAAAATTGAAGAGTCTGTCAGACGAAGGAAATTATTGAACGTCTAACAGACTCCTATACCATCACATCAAAGTTACTTAAGTTTATTTATGATTCTTTTGTACCCAATCGTCCATATCTTTAATAATTTCATCCGCTGTCATCTTATTAAAAAAATATTTTTGCAAGTCTTGACTGAATTGGCCGCCCCAATCAATGGTCGTTTTTGCCAAATAAGCCTGAGAATTATAGATATTACCTGCCTCGATATAAGGCTTTAATTCATCGACCGCCGGAGCAATATTGGTGCTTGAGCCTTTGACATAGCTGAGCGATTTAACATTATTGACCCATGCGTCTCCGCCTGCTTTGCTTCCCATGAAGGCCAGGAATTTCAAAGCCGCCTCTTTATGTTCGGTTTTGCTGCTAACAGCCAAAGAAGCATCCGGGTTAAATTCCAGTTTGTTTTTGCTTGCATCGTTGCTAAACGGATAAGGGAAATAGCCTACGTCATTTTTATATAAGTCAGGATTCTTTTTCTCAATGTCCTGAAGCGGCCAAGTCCCCATGTACATCATCGCCGCGTCACCCTTGGCAAACAAATCGACTGCGCCGTTATAATCTACGCCAAGCTGATCTTTGTTTCCATATTCAAAATATTGTTTGGCATGATCGATAGTAACTTTTACCGCAGGGTTATCCGCGAATTTAGCCTGACCCTTCTCGATTTTTTCGAAAAAATCAGGTTGATTGGCGATAAGCGCCGTATTGCTAGGAAGATCGCGAGTATCCCACATGGCAAGCGGCCACCCGTCTTTCCAGCCAAGGGCAAACGGCGTTTTACCCGAATCCTTGATTTTTTTTGCTGCAGCCATAAGAGCATCCCAGGTTTTTGGAATCTCTAGTCCCAGCTCTTTGAAGATTTTCTTGTTATAAAACACAGCAATGGGGCCACTATTTAGCGGCATGATGTAATTTTTCCCATCAGTTGCTTGATCTTTAAGGACGGAAGGTTCAAAGTTTTTCATAAACGGCTGGTCTGTCAGATCTAGCAAGTATCCCCCATCCACAATCGATTTGGTATTGCTGCCTGAATTCAGAGAAAATACATCGATTACATCCCCGCTAGCTACTTTTGTTTTTAACAGCGTATAGTAATCATCATACTTCACCGGCTGCACTTCAACCTTAATGTTCGGATTTTCTTTCTCGAATTGGTCGACAATTTTCTGAACGCCATCGGTGACGTCGCTCTTGAAGTGCATGAAAGAGATCGTGACCGGCTTTTCATTTTTATCGGTTTTGTTTGTACTTGCTGCGGTCGCCGCAGCGCTCGCAACTGGAGCGGATCCGGAAGAATTCTTGGTTTCCGTATTTCCGCACCCCGCTAATAAGCTCGTAAAAAGGAGGGTACATAATGTAATGCTGATTCGTTTTTCCATGTCATTTCCCCTTTTCTTAAATCATGTATAGATGAACGTATCGTTCTTCTGTTTCTGATTGTAGCGAAATGCTCTTGATGCAGTAATACAAAATCTTGTGAAGCAGATGTTCATTATTTTGTAATTCCTATACGCTTCTCAGGCGATTCCCGGTATTCCGTAGGCGTTTGACCTGTGAATTTCTTAAACACCTGACTAAAATACCTTTGGTTTTCATAGCCGATCAATTCAGCAATTTCATTTACCTTCCGTTCGGATGAACTGAGCAGTTCACATGCTTTTTCCATACGAAGTCTGGTCAAATATTCGATAAAGTTCTCATTGGTGAATGCCTTGAACAACTTACTAAAGTAGCTGGGATCAAGGTGAAACCTCATTGCCACATCGACCAAGCTTAGTTCTTCAAAATAATGCTTACTTAGAAAATCGGTGATCTCCTGCACCGGAAACGAGGAATCTTGGTCGCCCAAATGCAAGAAAGCTTCTGAAATCAGCGCGCTCATCTTTTGAATACATAGCGTTAATCCTTCGAGATCCAGTACATACTGGAGGACTTGATAATCAGAAATGGCCTGATTGGAATATGGAATTTCCTTCACACCGCTGGCTATGGTTTCCGACAATTGTTTATACTCAAGATGAACCTCTTGGATACGAATATCCTTGCTTAGGGCAATTTTTCGCAAAAAATGCTCAAGCATGCTTTGAATTACCTTCTCATTTTTGTTAACGAATGCCTGCTTCATCGTCTTCAAATCAAAGATAGTCAGGATCTCTGCATGGGAGGGTGCCGCTATTGAATCAGTAGCAGAAACGAACAAGCCGGATATATGAAATTTATTATTCCACAGTGCTGCAAGCGCTTCATCATATGCGGCAGGCAATGTTTCTAACCTTTCATACTCACGACTGATTCCCGCAACAATGTTCACATTCAGCATATCGAGCACCGCATGTTGAAACTCGGCTAAAATCTGCCCGATTCCAGCGGCCTCACAGTAAGCCGAAGGCATAATTACACACAGTTTCATCCTGTCGTCAGCCGTAAACATTAACGGGACATCGCTTTTTAGAACGTCAGATAAAATATTTTCCAGACTAAACATTAGCAAATCGGCGTTGCCGTGAAATTTACTTGCTGCCACCTCATTAAATTGTCGAAATGCCAACATGACCATACGGTATTGTTCAAAAGTATGGACGATTTTAAAAGCTTGCATTTGCATCGCCATATCAGACTGATTCAAAATTCGCTTATGGGAAACATGCTGCAGAAAGACCTCCCGCTTTAATTTCCAAACCGAGTTCGCATGATACTGCTGATGAAGAACATCCACATCTTTTTGTAGAGTCTCTATAGCTTTCTTGATGGCGTTCTTCAAATCCGGAATAGATACGGGCTTAAGCACATAATCGCAAACCTGGTATTTTAAGGCTGCTTTTAAATATTCAAATTCCGAATACCCGCTGATAACAATGACCTTGATTTCCTTATGCAGCATAAAGAGATTTTCCAAAAATTGTTTGCCATCCATAACCGGCATATTCATATCGGTCACGACAATATGAGGCCTGCTAAACTGTATCAGCTGCAGCGCTTCTTCCCCATGTTTGGCTTCTGCGACAACTTCAACATTTGCGGAAAGCTCGTCAATTAATTTGCAAATCGCTTTTCTTCCCCACTGTTCGTCATCGACAACCATCACTTTATACATGATTATTTCCTTTCTTTGCATATGGAATGGTGACATAGACACTCGTACCTTGACCAAAGATGCTTTCAACATGGATCCCATACATCGGCCCATATACCATCTGCAGTCGCTCATGTACATTTTTCAAGCCAATCGAAACGCCTGAATAAACAGACAATGACTTTTGATCTAATGCATCTTGCATTTCTGCGAGCACACTTGCATCAATGCCAGGGCCGTCGTCTTTAATCAAAATTACAATGTTATTGTTGTCCCTGATCGCAGATATGTGAATATGAAGCTCTCTTTTAACTGTTTTCCCTAAAGAATGGATAATAGCGTTTTCAATAATGGGTTGCAGGACAAAACGTATCATAGGATAACCCCTAAACTCTTCCGCCACATCAATCTCTGTTTGCAAAAACTCTTCAAATCGGAACTTTTGGATATACAAATAATTATTAATATGAAGCATTTCCATGCCTAAGGTCGATTCCTTATTCCCTTCATAGAAGCTGTATCGAAACATATCTCCTAGCGCGCTGCACATTTCGTGAATTTCATATTCTCCGTTCAGAACCGCTTTTCCGCCAATGGTCTGCAGCGTGTTATACAGAAAATGAGGATTGATCTGGGTTTGAAGAGCAATGATTTGTGCTTCTTTATTGCGTAATTCCATTTCATATTCCGATTCGATCAAATCGCTAATTTTTCGGGTCATGAAATTAAAATTTCTTGATAACTGCGAAATATCATCGCTCCAATCATTTACTTTTAACGTAACGGCAAAATTTCCATTCCGCAAGGCGCTCATAGCCCTGCCTAACAATTGAATCGGTTTGGTAATATAGTTCTGAAACATTAAGGAGAATAAATAGATAATCAAGATCACTACAAATAGAATTAACAAAGTAAGGTTAAAAATATATTTACGGTTTTTATTCAATTCTGTACTGGGGTAAACAATATTCAGCTTCATGTTACCGTGATCCAGATAGGATGTACCGATCAATAATTCACGCCGGTCATTAAATTTCAACTCACGTTTAACTTTGCTGATTGGTGAGGCGGGAATGGAAAAACCGGTTATATCTTGATCATACTTCGAATTAGTTTGATAAAACGTGTCCCCTCGCGAGTTTTGCAAGACAATCACATTCGGGGCTCGGTTATACTTCTCGACCATCTTCTGAACATCTTTATTTTGTATGATAAAAAGAATGGTGCCGATTTTATACTTGTAATAAGGGTCGTAAACGGTAATCGCATAAACAAAAAAGGACTGGTCTAAGGCAGAATCTTTGTAAGTCGTCATAAAAGTATGTTGAAACGGCAAATTCAACAGATCTTCCGAATGCGGGATTTCTTTTACCGGTTGAATTGAATCATAAATACTTGCTTTGGACCAGCTATCTTCGAGTGTATTCTTTTTCCCGTACAGCATGATTTTAATAATGTCTTCATTCTGGCTCTGCAGCAGCCTGAAGTAATTGCTTAAGGAGTCTCTAACGTTGATGATGTCGGCGTTGTTATAATCGTTGCCGTTTTCCATAAGATTCAAAATATTTTTAAAACCGTATAACTGAAGGGCCGAATACGAAAAATTACTGAAATACTTATCCAGATATTCGCTCAAATAATCTGCGTTCTGATCTGCGTTGCGATACATCGTAGTCTCCAATAATTCTGTACTGGTTTTATAATATAACATGGCTAACAAAAGTAACGGAATCATTGAAATAACTACACTGATCCAGACAATTTTCGTTTTGATGCTTCGATTCAAGAATAGTTTAATCATGCTGCTAGCCCCCTATAATTCTTCTCTTATTCTAACTTAGGGAATCTGAAACACAATCCAACAATTTGTATTTTTGATGTTCATTATATTGTTTCACAAAAATTTGAACATAGAAAGCACAAAATCTTTTATTTATTCCCCCCCTTCTATTATCTAAAATAAATACACGGCCAACGGATTGATGAGCCGTAATACAAATAGAGAGGTGCGTTGAGAGTACAATGGGAATACGTTGGTTATCCGGTGTATTGATTTTATGTCAAACCTTTGCTTCGTTCGTTGTCTTCCCGGTGGAATCAAAAGCAAGCGAAAACGTATCCATCACGAAATCGCATCAATTGGTCAAAGCCACAAACGGTCAGTACACAATCTCCTACGATTTGCAGACAGGGATTGGAGATATTGCATTTAGCGGGAGTACAATGGTTACTCATTTCCATTCCGACTTTAAGGCCGTTGGCCGTGATCAACGTTACGCTTCGACAGATAATGCGAAAAGAAAAGCAACATGGAAAAAGATCGAGCAAGATAAGTACGGTTCTAACGGACAATTGCTGACAATATCCAATGAACTGGATGAAGGGCCGACAATCATCCAAAACTTTTATCTGTATCCCGATAATTCCTACCTTATGACGGATATAGATGTACAAAGCGAAAATCCGCTAGCGGTTGAAATTATGGAACCCATTTCCGCTTCAAGGCTGGATATAGGCGAGGGATCGGATAAACGGATATATACTACGCCTTATTCTAACAATTTTGACTTTGGCGTTGCACCTGTTAATAATTTCGGTAACAGCCAAAATGAGACGGATCGTGTTTATGGTGCAGCAGAACCCTGGGGACCTTTTAACGGAATTAGCCATTGGGTGACCTCCGTGTTTGACCAAGGGAATAATCGTGGGATAGTAGCAGGCGCAGCCACCACTAAGAATTGGAAAAGCAGTCAAAAACTCATTCAAGCTCCAGCTCCTAATGCGCCCCTCGATGGTTTCTCATTGTATAACTGGGGGGGGTCTCAGAGCGGTAAGGATATCATTTCCGATAAATTCTTTTTGGGATATTTTAATGATTATCGAACCGGTCTAGAGACATTTGCACAAGTTTATGAAAAAGGCGAGCCCCGATTGAAATGGGAAGGAAATGTTCCCGTCGGATATAACACTTGGTATTCCCACTATTATGATTATTTGACCGCTGACGCGATGTACCCGCTCGTTGATTATGTAGCGGAGCATTTGAAGCAGACGGGGTACCAATATTTCAATCTTGATGCGGGATGGGAGAAAGCCGATGGCGATTGGACGGCGGATCCTAAAAAATGGCCTGTACGCGTTCCCGGTGAAGACCCTATGAAAAGCTTCGCAAACTACATACACTCCAAAGGGCTGAAGGCGGGCATTTATTTCAATCCGTTTAGCGTCCAGGAAAGTTACCTGGATAATCTAATTCCAAACACTACGTATAAGTTCCGGGATACTGTCCTAAAAGATGCATCGGGAAGCTTGATCAAAACCTATATCGGTACTTACGCGTTAGACCCGACTCATCCGGGTACTCAGACTTATATACGTGATACCATACAACGCTACGTCGACTGGGGTTACGATTACGTAAAAATCGATTTCCTTGATGTGGGTATGCAGGAAGGAGCCCATTATGACGCATCCCAAAATGGTATGCAAGCCTACAGAACAAGTTTGGGAATTATCCGGGACACGATTCTTGCGGCAGGTCGGCCTATCTTTATAGATGAATCTATAGCTCCTTTGTTACCGGGCGGCTTTGCCCATGGCCGCAGATCGGGCTGTGATACCACAATAGGCATCCAAAACTATTCGGGCTTTGAAAGGCAATCTTTCAATACGCAGGCTTCTTGGTTCTCCAACGGAACGATATATTCGTATAACGATCCGGACATGATCATGCCTGAAAATTTTGCAAACGGATTTTGGTATAAATACAGCCAAGCGGACGGTAAACTTCTTGCAACTACGGTTGCAATGGGTGGTGGTAGCTGGCTTGCTGGGGATAATGTACCTTTTTTGACAGAGGAACGATATGGAATTTTGCGTAACAGCGGTTTGCTGGATCTTGTCAAAAAGGGAAAAGCAGCAAAACCTGTGAAGATGTCCAACTTCTATCACTTAGAGGAGCATGCCCCATCTGTTACCTTTCTCGACGATGGAGAAGGTACTCGTTATGTTGGACTGAATAATTGGAACGATGCACCGGCCGAAATTTCGTTTTCCTTTAACGACCTGGGGCTCCAGGAGGGCAAAAACTACACCGTCGAAGATGTTTTTGATGGTACAAGACTTGGGACGTTTAAGGATAAGTTAACGAAGCATTTTGACGGAAAAGATTCAACGATCCTAAAAATAAGCAGTGAATCCGGAGTAACCCCAACTACGCTCTCTAAAAATCTCGCGCTGGGGCAAACAGTTACCGTGTCTACTTACGGAGACACTTACGGCTCGGCTGTTGTCGACGGAAATTTGCATACCAGCTGGAGTCCCAATACTCTGAACAATCAATGGATAGAAATAAATTTTGCAACCGATACTCCTTTAAACCAAGTCGTCATTAAAGAGCTTAGAAAGAATACAACCTTCGGAATTGCGAATTATTCCTTACAATATTGGGACGGCTCAGCTTATGTCAATTTGACGAAAGGTTATACGGTGGGTGATTTGAAGACGATCGACTTCCCTGACATCACTACATCAAAGCTTCGTCTATCCATTCTTTCCGCGAATCGTTTGCCGGCTATCGGGGAAATAGAGGCGTATCATAACAATACTACAAATACTGAACGGCTTCGCATTAATCAGGATAACAGTACTGCTCCATTTAGCCAATACAGCGATATCCGTTCTAATGTGCAGCGAATGCAGGTATTTGACATTATGAAATCGGATATTCCCAAAATGGACATTTATCTGTATGAGAGCTATGTCAATCAAGTTCCAAAAGATAATCTGTACATTGACATCGTGCAATTAAACGATCAATATATTCCAGTAAAAACACTATTTAGTGCATCTTTGCCGCCTTATAATATTCCGGGGAATTTGACGCCGTATTCCATCTATCCCCGTTTAAGCAATCTGGATACGAATACGCATTATGCCTTCATCCTGCGTTCACCAAATTCTGTTAATGACGGTTCAACCAACAACAAATATGGGTTTGGCTATAATGATAGCGATCCATATTCGAAGGGCTTTGAACGGCTATCTACGGACGGCGGTCTTACATGGGTGACGGAAAGCGGCGGGAAACGAGACCTTATGTTCAATATTTATCAATAAAAATATAAATAACCAAGCGACCTGATCCCGGTTAGTACCGATGTAAGGTCGCTTCTTTAAATCTTTGCCGAAAAACTCTCTTCCATTTCCCCCAATAATTATGGGCAAGCGAAAGCCACCCGACCTCTAGGCTCGCTTGTCAGGTAGCGAAGCAGGAAACGCCGGAATCCCCGGTTGTTTTTTATTTGCCCATACACACTCTTGGTTCGATCATAAAGAGCTGCCGGGTGGCAGCTCTTTTGAAGTTGAACTATAGTTTCCCGTCGTAATTAACATTCCTTAAAAGAACGATTCAGGATTACTCAATCTGGTGGATTCGCAGGACTATGAACGTCCAATTCTTCCAGCAATTAATGAATCGCATACCTGCCCTCTTCAATGGAGAGGTTCATACCCCGCCTTGTCTTGGTGTTAATAAGTTGAAAGTTGGCTGTCGATGTGCCTACATTTAATATCGTAATTCGATCTGACAAAATGTTAATATCCAGATTTAGAGAATCCATTTCACTTGATTCCAAACGGTATACTTCCGGCAGATAACCACTGCTAAATCCTTCAATCGAATCGGACCATGCGTAATGCCCGGATGTAATACGATTATTACCCCTATATAATGGAACCGAACCGTCTTTGAGCAGTTTCTTACCTGAGACTGTTCTTTGACCTGATTCAAAATGGATATAAGCTAAATAACCATCTATCTCCAGAAGCAGCGCATGTTCCGCTTGATCGGAGAGCAGGGACACATTTTGATGGGAAAGAGCCGTCTCCTCATGAGTTTGATTTGGGAGGGCAACAACAATGAAGGGCTTTAAGGTCTCATTTTCATGAAACTCCACAGCACCGCCATCATTCATAATCAATATATCCTCTACCCCTTTCCATTTGGGATACACATGTTTGTTCACATAAGTAATCCCTGCGGATCCGTAAATCAGATAGCCGATTTCGTTATCAATATTTACATACGGATATTCTGGATAATTCTTTACCAGGTTGGGCTGATCCCCGTAGAACCCTTTAAACGTTTCGGAATCCCCCGGAAAATAAAGAGTTCTCTGGCCCGGAGCAAGATCGGGCATAGCCGAATAATTTTCATTACGGATCCCTACCATACCCGTTTTAAGTTCACGCACTTTACAAGCCTTAACGGCATGAAACTGTTCCGCATAAACGCTATTCCCATTTGGGAGGGCGACAAACGCGACATTCTGCAATAGCTCACGGTTTCCTCTGCCTATGGTAACAACGGCACCAAAACCATCCTCAAATGGGTAAATGCGTTGTTTCATCACGTCTCTAATGATAGATTCGTTCGTTAAACCGGGAGTTCCCAATGATTGTTCAAACTGAACTGTTCCCGTAAAGCTTGCGTATAGCGGAGTAATCGTCCATAAGCCCTTTTTAGGAAGACTTAAAGCCATTACATTGTTGCGCCAGCTAAAGCAACTAAAGCTTTCCTTCGTCCGATGTACGATGGTATTCCCGTATGGGTATTCATATACACCGGAAAGACGTGAAATCATTTCTGTTGGGTCGTGTGGCTCCACTCCTGGACCCCCAAAGACGTGGAGCAGGTAGGATTTTGTTAAATCAAGCGCTGAGCCCGGCTCCAAATCTTTGGCAAACTGAGCATGCGCAAGATTAATTACACACTCTTCTCCTTTTTCCTCTAATAGGCAGCCCCTTGAATTGCTTAGCTGAATCTTCTCAATGGAATCAAGTGCGCTTCGCTCAAACCTTGCTGCATCCGAATGATTGTGCAGCACATTCAAAATCGCATGAGTTAATTGACGCTCATGTTGGCGATTGTACCACCAATCCTGTCCCTGAACCGGAACAGCCAATCCGTCAAACTGCGCCCATATTTTAACCGTTTGATCGTACAGATTTACATTATTATGGACAGCACTGTCGAGTACTTCCTGCCCTCCCATTAAGGAGAGCGTGGCGTGGAAGGCCCGCAGATTCGTTCCTGCACATAGGTAGCTGGGATGTACAAAAGCATGATTTTCTGTTGTGAAGTCCGGGTGAAATGTGACCGTTTTTATTCGATTCCCTGCTGGTGTGTCAATAAGTCCGGATGGGTCTGCCAAGCGATCCTTATATGTAGTAACAGAGCTGATCGACCATTCAATGAATCCCTTCTTCCAAGCCGATTGATGTGGATGGTCCGGGAATAAAGCGACACCTGCGGCTATCCCTGCAGAAGTCCATGCGTTCTCTTCACACTGCGTATCGTAATAAGTTCCATTTCGCGGCTCTTCATCCGACCAGCGATCGGCGTAGCTTGCGACCATATTCTGCACAAGGATTCTGGTTTCATCGTCTAAATCATCCCATAGAAGCCACGCAGCATGTGCCAAGGAAGCTATGGATCTACCATTCTGGCTTGCCATGAAGAAGTTATCTCCTTCGCCGCCCCACTTCTTCTCACTGCAATAAGGATTGATCCCTTTAACCCTGACACAATCGCTCGGTCCTGTATCATGAGTAAAACCCGCGTAGCGAAGGCCCATGATGGCTTTCTGCTTCAATGTTTCACGGCTAATATCCGTTGCCTGTCTATCATAATCTCCAAGCTTGGCTAGTACAGCAAAAATGAACGAGCTCGCAGCCGTATCCGAGCAATACCAGAAATTTCCGCCAAAAAAGTGGCCGCTGTTTGGTTTTTCGTCCCATTTTTCAAATTGCTCATTAGCGAATGGGAGCCATCTTAATAAAATGTTATAAATGCGTCTTGACATTTCATTTTCCTTAGCATTTTCCCAACGGATAGGAGCTACCTTCCACACTCCAGCAGCCGGAGTAAATTCCATGATACCTACACTTCCTTATTAAGAAATAATTAAATGATTACAAAACTGCTTTGCGGCAAAGTACACCGTGCCGTCTTTCTGATACATGACTATAATGAGCTTGTTCACTTTCCGTCAGCGGAATCCAAACTACAACATTTTCACATTCCATAAGGCCTTCAATCATCGGGTTGCCTTCCTGGTCAATCTTGAGAATTTGCAGCTTTCTGCGTGCCCGCTCCCAATCGTTAATTTGTTTACCTGTCCAAAATACAAATCCTTGCGGTCTGGCTTGCCTAACAATGCTCCGAAGCCAGTCCCTGATAAATTCCTTGTTATGAATATGAATCGGATGGAAGCAAAAGTGGGCAACTCCCTCCACCCTCTTGGCTTGCTCGAGAAAAGGAGCGATAAGACTTGTATCTAAACTAAGAAAATCACCGTAAAGAAAGCTAATTTCAAGCACGTCATATAACCGGTTTTGTTCATCCGACCAGGCCATTGGAAAATAAGGATGACAGGTTCCAAATAGGAATCCAACATTTCCTTTTTTGCTGTTCCCTCTAGTTTGATCTGAGGCTACTCCATTGGCTTCACACCAACGAAACAACTCTCCCCAGCCCTCCACTCGCGTCAAATGATTCTTATTTGAAGAAATATGCTTAAGCCCGGTTGTTGCTCTAAACCAGTTCGCTTGCCGTTCAAACTCATCGGCTCCCCACCTGCCTTGATCCACAGGAACCGCGTTATAGTGAAGGCCGAGCTCGTCACCTGCTTGCAGAATTCGCTCATACATCGGCCTGCTGTACTCCTTCTCCATCATGCACCATGTAGCGGGGATTTCACATTCGCGGAGAAGCTGATACGTAGATTCCGCTTCTGTATCTCCCGTATGGTCACTGTCCAAGGAGATCAGAGCCACATGATCGATACCATTAGGCCAGTACCCGGTAAATGGCAGCGTCATGTCTTGACCAACAACTCGCTGTAGAAGATGGCTAATGAGAATTTCCCGCCACAAGTCCGCATAGGGATGGGCAAAATAAGGGACACCCGTCTCCGTCTTTACTCGGTCCAAATCCCAGTCCATTTCTGCTTGATCATCGGCTTTAAGCACGCCGTCGTTAACCGGACCTGTTCCGTCAGGCGCAGGATATCCATCCTCGAAAACGGGCTTTGTCCCCTGCATGAGGCCAACCACCGTATAAGGAATATTTATTGACCATCGATCAATAAACCCCTTTCCTACTGAAAATTGCTGAAGCGCATCGCCAGCGTGCTGCCCATTGGGATGGTCTTTTACGATCCGGCCGATTTCCCGTATAGGCTCGATCGTTTTCGTTTCTTGGACCTGATAAACACTGGGATTGTTCTTTGCTCCTTCTTCCTCACGGAGAGAATTGAGCTTCTGAATCCAAGGAGCGGCTTGCAAAAATCGGAGGGGTCTGCTTTCCTCGAAAAGGTCGGATTGCAGGTGAGCGTACCCTTTATCCGCTGGTCTTCCCAGCATATATCCAAATCTTTCGGCAAGGCTGTTTAATCCGGCATAGGAAATGACCGTTCCACCTAGTTCAGCAAATTCCCATACGATTGAAGCAGTGCCTGTATGCTCCTCCATCAAACCAATTAAAAGCACATCCAATTGGCAAGCTTTGATCTGATTCACATCCGTTAGCCATTGAAAGGAAATGCCTCGGTGTGCAAGAATTTCACCAAGAAATTGTTCGAATACATTGACTCCAAACTCCCAACGTCGTTTCGCCGCTTTTTCGTCTATCAGAATCCCTACTTTAGCCAGCTTCATGCTAACCCCCCTTATTCCTTTTCAAAATTTGCTAGGTTACAGCACGGATGACTTTCAACACGGCATCTGCGATTTGATGCATATCCTTCTCCCCGGCAAGAAGAACGTTTTGCATCAACCATAGCACTTCCTTATCGCAAAACCTCTCACTTATTGGACATGAATATACGCGCTCTTCACCAGTCCATTTTTTCGTATCCGCAATTACCGCCTTATTATGATTAAGTGATACATATCCCGGCTGAGCTGGAATCCCTTCCGCATTAAGCATATTAATCACACTCTGCTTATCAAGCCGATCGGCAAGCGCAGGGTCCAGCGCAAACATATACATATGCCTGCCATTAGCGGTGATCCGTGGATCCGTCTGCAGCAACCGAATTCCTTCAATTTCAGCAAAAAGCTCATTTAACAGTTTGGCATTACGCTCACGCAGAGCAAATTGCTCTTCAAAGCGGCTAAGCTGGGCCAAAGCAATCGCTGCCTGAAACTCCGTCATACGCAAATTCCAGCCAATTCGTTCGTGCTGATACCATTCGCCTTTGCGGATTCTCCCCACATTGGTAAGCGACCAAGCATGGTCGGCCACTTCTTCATCGTTTGAGAGCATAATTCCGCCCTCACCCGAAGTGATATTTTTGCCAAGTTGAAAACTGAATGATCCGATATCCCCAAGAGCCCCGACCTTGCGCCCTTCCCATTCTGCGCCAACTCCTTGCGCCGAATCCTCAATCAGTCGCAATCCATGCTTAGCCGCAATTTCTTTCAATCGCGTCATATTCGCGGGTGCACCTGCAATATGAACAGCGACGATTGCTTTTGTTCGAGGTGTAATCGCTGCCTCTACTTTCTCCGGGTCCAAATTAAGCGTTTCAGCTTCTACATCCACAAATACGGGAATGGCACCGAATATCAATGCGGATGTTGCAGTTGCAATAAAGGTATACGGCGGCATAATGACCTCATCCCCCGGCTGAACACCGACAGCTTGTAGGGCCACGGTTAACCCCATCGTTCCGTTTACCAGCGTGATTGCGTGCTTCGCCTGATGAAGTGCGGCAAACCTCTCCTCCAGTTCTACAAGTTTAATGCGGGTTCCTGATCCGCCCCATTTACCTGAGCGAACCACTTCGAGAATCAATCGTTCTTCTTCTTCACCAACAATCGGCCAGCTTGGAAAGGGGGCCGTTCTTACGGGTGTACCTCCGGTGATCGCTAATTTATCCATCTATTGTTCCATCTCCCTTGCTTGCTCTTTATGAAAGGATTTAATATTCCATTACATTTTCCTCAGTGAGCCTTCCGGCTTCGACGTCCAAACGTAATGTTTTCATTTCAAACTTGCCGAGCTCGACCTGCTGCTCGATTCCCAGCGCAGGCAAATGAATGACTGTAGAACGCGGTTGTCCGGTTGGTTCAAATAAGCGAATGATGTAATCTTCGGAAGCTTCCGCTTTCTTAAACGCAGTCATCTGCACCACATCGTCATTCAGAGTAATCAGCGGTTTAGGCAGCTCTCCGGCACCGGAGGGGAAATAGGTAAGGGCGTATGGCTTCTCATTATGTGCCAATGCCTCCCTATCCACGGAAGCAACTCGCTCCGCAAGCTCGGAGCCTTTAAACCAAAATGAATATTTGCGCTCTCCCTGATCCATTCGGTTGGAAAAGCGATCCCTAGGCATCGTATTGGTCTTCTTGCCTCCGGGCAGTGCTGAATACCCAGGAGAACGAAGCAAGGACAGCCTCATCTCCCCGTCTAACAAATCCGAGCCATAAATCCCATCATTCGTGCAGGTAAAAGCGACGTTGTGTGCCTCCGAGAAAACGCCGACCCATTTTTGCGATACAACTTCTCTTCCGTTATTTGGTAATTCATCTGTTCCATAGGCCACCTGCCCGCGATATTGGGCATCGTTAAAGAGGGTCGGTACGGCTAATTTCAACATGCTCTTTTTTTCATTCCAATGAACCAGCACATCAACCTGAATTTCCGTTCCCTGCTTCGGCAGCTTATAGGTTTGGCAAATAGAGGAATCGCCATATGTCATCAGAGCTTCTACGACGGTTCTCGCTTCCCCATCTTCAACAATTCTTACGCTGTCTATGGACTTTCCGGGAAGTCCTGAATATCGGGTGCCTTGTCTTTTGGACATCAGCCCAAAGCAACCTTTTTTCTTAGGAAAACTCTGGATCTGACTGCCCCAAGAATCATCTTGATCCTCCATAACGATGGGTTGAAACGCATTTTCCTTCAAATATGACACACCGCTGGCTATATAGAGATCGATCAAGCCCGTCTTCGTATTGATGACTACCTCAAGATCGTCGGTTTTGAACAAAATCTTTCCTTTTTCTGCTTGAAGCATCGGCTTGGGCTTCGCTGTCAAAAACTCAATCTTTACATCAAAACGATTCAATTGACCCGGCTCCAACTCGGCTGCAAAAACGGATCGTTTTCTCCAGTCGATATACAGATTGCTTACTTCCTTTTCCACCTGAGAAGGCAGCTTTAGTCCGTTCTTATACACAACTGGGTTCGCAAACTGATCCTTGGAGCCTTTGGGCAGTTGAAATTCACATTCAAATATCCCTTTTACCTTGTAAGGATGAGGGTTATATATGAAGATCGGAACTTCCCCATCCTCCGCCTTCTTCTGACCGGCAGTTAAAGCAAAGAATGCTCTGGCCTTCAGTCTGGATACGATCTCAAGTCCATGGTCCATTAGCCTTAATGAATGGTCTTCGACAAGCTGTATGGAGGATCCCGGCAAAATATCATGGAATTCGGCGATCATCAGATCTATAAGCGACTCTTGAATATCTTGCTGCGGATATGTCGTAAGCCCTTGCAATGCAGCATTGGACATCATCTTCTCCAGCATATAAATCTCATTTTCCAATAAGCGATGCTTTTGTTTGATGCGAATCTGCGAGGTATAGCAGCCAACTGCCCAAGGGTTCAAATCCTTCTCATATCTTGGCAATGCTTTACCACTTGCTTTCAATTCTATAAAATAATCCTCCGGTATGGAGTGTATGATTTCGAATTCCGTCGTTTTCTCCGCTAAAGCTTTCAGATTGTTCAAGTCGATTCTTGAGGGACCTCCTCCATGGTTGCCAATACCCCATAACACAAGCCCTTCTGATTTATCCTTATTGGCTTCCAACCAGCTCTCAACCTTAAGGTGTGCCTTGCCGTGGCCGGAAAGGTAGGCCTTAAAAGCCCGGTGTCCAACAACCTCCGACCCATCATAGCCAACCCAAATAAATTCTTCATCAGGGAGACTGCAATCATTCTCTGCAGGACGGCAAAAAATATACGAATCAAAGCCGGATTTCTCCATAATCTGAACTAAACCGCGTGTATGGCCAAAGGGATCAAAATTAATGGCTGTCTTCGGTTCCACGCCAAATTTTTCTCTGAAATAGTTTCTTCCTAATAGTATTTGTCTCACAAAAGACTCGCCGCTAGGCATGTTGCAGTCTGGTTGTAAATACCAGCCGCCCATAATATGCCATTTCCCCTGTTTGACCAGCCCTTGAATTCGCTGAAATAAACTGGGATCGTACTCTTCAATCCATTTATATAAGATCACCTCATTATGATTAAATACGAACCCCTCATATTCTTCGCAAAAATCAGCAGCTATGCGGAAGGTAGAAAGCGCCTCTCCTGCACCTTCTTCAATTTCCCATAACCATGCCGGGTCCAAATGAGCGTTGCAGATCAAATGTAGTTTGCGCACAGTTCTCCTCCTACGCCTATCGGTTATTTTATAAAACCCCCGACTTTTTAGGGTTCGGGGGCCTTGTTATTCACTTACCATCCTTATTTCTTGTGCATTTTGTTATACCATTCTGTTGCTTCTTTAATTAATTGATCGCCACCGCGCTTCTTCCAGTCCGCAACGAAATCATTAAATTTGTCAGCAGATTCTTTACCCGTCATAACCTTTGCTGCAAACTCCAACCACAATCCGTCATATTTCAATTCCGGATGTGCAACAGCAGACGGCATGGTCGGCATGTCGAGGCCATCATCAACTAAGCCTTCTTTTGCTGCCACAGCCAACGATTTGAGAATCATGTCACCACCGCCACCCGGCTTGTTTTTAATGTATTCCGGATCCGTCAGGTGCGTTTTTGGACCTGTGAAGTGAATCCATTCCTGGTGCATAAACTGCTCGCTGTTCCCTTGATCGGTTGTCGGATAGTTGTACTTAACCTTGCCGCCCTCTTCTGTGTAATCTGTACCCTTTAATCCATAGACGAAGAAGTCATCTTTCGCTTTGTCACCGGTTGCATAATACCAGTCAAGGAATTTAATAATGGCTGCTGGATCTTTTACATTTTTCGAGATAGTCCATACAAAATCGGACACCGTAGAGCCCATGGAATAAATGCCTCCCGGTTTACCGCTTGGTCCAACAGGTGAAGCAATAACAGCTATTTCCGCCTTCGGATCGCCTGCTTTTACAGAAGTGGCCCAAGAATCAGGCTGCGCTGAGGAATGTGCCCACATGCCAACAATGGCTTGAGCTTTGATTTTGGCATCCCAATCTTTCCCTTGATTCACCAAAACCTCATTATCAATGAGTTTCTCGGCGTACAACTTTTGGTAGATTTTCAAAGCATCAACCATCTCAGGACGAATAATGTTTGGAACGAGCTGTCCGTCAATAAATTTCCACGCTTGTGGTTGGACATCATAAGCGCCGAAGAAAGCATACCCAAATGATAGCTTCGCACGGGCAGAGAATGGAATCTCATC
Source organism: Paenibacillus sp. yr247 (assembly GCF_900103825.1). Taxonomy (GTDB): domain Bacteria; phylum Bacillota; class Bacilli; order Paenibacillales; family NBRC-103111; genus Paenibacillus_E. The sequence continues at coordinate 34,113 of NZ_FNIF01000006.1, read as the reverse complement.
CTTCTTTCCGTTCCCGTTCGGATCTTGGTCGCGGAAGGCAGTTAGCATCTTGATATAATCATCTACTGTTTTGGGTTCTGCCATACCAATCTTATTCAACCAGTCTTTGCGGATATAAGTGACCGTGTCGACACGGATCGGGTTCGGCTGAGGAATGCCATAAATCTTGCCATCCTTACTTACCTTTGCACTATCCCAAGATTCTTGAGGAATATTTTTCTTAAGATTCGGACCATACTTGTCTATTAAATCGTTGAGTGGAAGAAGTTGACCAGCATCAATCGCAGGAGCGATCTGCGGTGTGTTAATCCCGTGAGTCTGCAGCAGATCAGGTAATTCCCCTCCTGCCATGAGCAATGTTAAGTTCTGCTCATAATTGGTATGTTGGATAAGCTGCAAATTCAGATCGACATTGGCAAGCTCCTCCAGCTTTTTCACATATTTATCACTATTGATGTCTGATGACTGTTCCACATATTTCAAACCGCCGGTTTCAAGCGCGACTTTAATCTTTGTGGGCTCTTGCTTCGGAACTGACGTTGCTTGACCAGAAGCTTGTGGTTGTTTGACCGGCTCCTCGGTTTTAGTAGAACAGCCATACAAAACACTTGTCATCACAGCAGCACACGACATAACAACGAACGGTTTTCTAAATTTCACTTTGACCTCTCCCCATTTCAATTTCAAAAGTGTTTTTTTATTATTCACCCTTTAACCGAGCCCAGCATTGAGCCTTTCACAAAATGCTTTTGAATCAAAGGATAGACAATCAGAATAGGTAAGGTAGCCACCATAATGGAAGCCATTTTCAACCCCTCAACCGATTGCACGGTAAGCAAAGCCGCATTATGCAACATTTGCTCCGCATCGTTCTGCACGATGAGCTGTCGAAGCTTAACCTGCAGCGGATATAAGTGAGGATTCCGAATGTACATCATGGCTGCGTAATAACCATTCCAGTGCGAGACTGCATAGAAGAGACCAATCGTGCTTAATGACGGTAGGGATAAAGGATACACAATACGAAACAAAGTCCGATATTCCCCACAGCCGTCTATTTTCGCAGAGTCAACAAGTCCTTCCGGAATGTTTTGGAAAAATGAGATCATAATAATCAGGTTAAATGCGCTAATCGTCCCCGGAATAATCAGTGACCAAACGGTATCTATCATTCCTAACGACTTCACTACCAGATAGCTTGGAATCATGGGTGCTTGGAATATCATTGTAAAGAGAATAAACAGCATGATAAATTTGCGTCCCTTTATATCCTTTTTAGTTAAGCCGAAGGCCATCAGGGATGTAAAAAACAAGTTAGAAGCGGTGCCTACAACTGTAACGAATACGGTAACCCCGATCGACCGCCATATATTCGGATCGCTGAAAACAGCACGGTAGTTATCTAAGGTAAATTGGGATGGCCAGAGTTGAACATCTCCCCTGTCAATCGCCAGTCCGCTGCTCAAAGATCCGGCAACAATATGAATAAACGGAATCAGCATGAGCAGCGAAGTCGCAATTAAGAAGATATAATTAAAGTTCATAAATACCTTTTGTAAAACAGTCGCTCGATTCATCTTGAGGCGAACCTCCTTTGCTAGTAGATAGAGTTGCCTGTCGCCTTTTTGCTTAACTGATTGGCAGCTATGATTAGAATAAACCCAACAACGGATTTAAAGATCCCGATCGCTGTCGTTGCACTGAATTGTGCGCCCAATAGCCCAACCCTATAAATATAAGTGTCAAACACTTCGCCCACATCGTATACAAGCGGATTCAGGAACATATAAATTTGCTCAAAGCCCGTATCCATAATGCTGCCAATTCGTAGTAAAAACAGGATTGCGATGGTTGGCAATATACTAGGTAAAGTGATGCTGAATACTTGTCTGAACTTCCCCGCCCCATCCATCTCAGCGGATTCATATAGCTCAGGATTAATACCGGCTAATGCTGCCAGGTAAATAATCGTCCCCCACCCGACTTCCTTCCAAATCCCGGATGAAACAATAATGGATCGGAAATACCCAGGCTCTTGAACAAAGAAGATAGGCTCTCCGCCAAAATATTTGATCATTTCGTTGATCATCCCCACCCTCGGAGACAACAGGTTAATGAACAAACCACCTACGATAACCCAGGATAAAAAATGCGGCAAATAGAGTACCGTTTGGATAATTCGCTTAAATAGCATCTTGCTAACTTCGTTTAGCAGCAGTGCTAGGATAATAGGCGCGGGAAATCCAAGAACAAGCTGGTACAAGCTAATGATCAATGTATTTTTAAGTACACGGTAAAATTCAGGATATGCAAAAAGATTCTCGAAATGTTTAAGCCCGACAAACTTACTATGAAACACGCCATTGAATATGTTGTAATCCTGAAAAGCGATAATGCTCCCGCATAGAGGGATGTAGATAAATATAATAAAGAATAAGAGTCCGGGGACAATCATTGAGTAGGTTTGCCAATTCTTTATGAAATAGTTCTTTTTTCTTGGTATCGCTTTCATCTCCACTGATTTCATTTCTTCCCCCTCGTTCTTCTTTGCTATAGATCCAACTATATCTACTTTTCATTTGCAGCAACAGGTCAATTTTTGCGAAATGTTGTGTTATTTTTACTTAAATAAAGAAACTGTCTTTACATACTCGTCTGCTTCCACGGCAGCTTTAGAAGCGTTCAGCACATCTCCCACATGATGACATGACTTTTTATAACATTCAACCCCTTAATAAAGTCTATTTGTGCGATTACGCTCGTTGTGATGTAAAACTTGAGAGTATACTTTAAAAAGTATATTCCTTATAATAACTAAGAGTAACTCTTGGGTGATTCACTCTAGCTTTAGGGACTTAGGAGGCAAAATGAAGCTAAGAAATAGAAAGTACCTTTCTATTAAAACAAAACTTGTTGTTTTAATCTTATTCTGTTTGTGTCTTCCTTTTTTAATACTTGGCACACTTTGGTATGAAAAATCGAGTGATATCATCGAAAACAATGCCATTCATTCCAACCAACAATTGGTTAGTCAAGTCAGCAATCAATTGGATTCCTACTTTGCCGATTTGGAAAGAAGCACCTTTCCTTTAATTATTAATCCGCTGATCCAACAATTCATGGAAATTGATCCTATTGACCAGTATCAACTGTTCAAGGTAACCCAACAAATTGAAAAAGAGCTGCTGCCCAACATTTTATTCGGCAGGTCTGACATCTCCGGCTTCTCCATCATTTCCAATAGCGGGATTGCAACAACTTATGGGGGAAACTTAGCCAGAGAACGAAATAAGAAGTATATGTCTGATCTGACGGATAGCGAAAGCTATAAAAACATGGGAATCAACGAGATTGATTCCGTCCCTATGTTAACAGTGACGCGTAAATTTCGCGATACATTGACCTATCAGACAAAAGGCATGCTAATCACTGATTTATATATAACCGAGATCGCTAAGATCGCCGAAACTGTGAAGCTTGGGAATGCTGGATTTGTATGGGTTATTGATTCCAATGGACGCATTGTTTACCATCCGGACAAACAAAAATTGGGTCAAGATGCTCCCCCAGCTTACCTTGATAATTTTAATAGACATTACGGAGAGGGCTTCTTCTCTGAGAAAATTGACGGACAGGAGAACCTTGTTGTTTTCCACAAATCGGCCTTAAATAATTGGATCATGGTCTCTGAAGTACCGATACATGAGTTAATTGTCAACCTGATTGAGATGCGTAATATGACTATATGGATTGGCAGTCTCCTCATGCTCTTTGTTCTCATAGTCGTTAGTGGATTTTCCCTTCAATTAACTCGTTCTTTATCTTATATACAGCGCCTCATGAAAAAGGCGGAACACGGAGATCTTACCGTCAGAGCCCCCGAACACAGACAAGACGAAATCGGTACTTTGAACCGCAGCTTTAATAAAATGGTGAGTGAAATAAGAAGATTAATTGAAGTCGTTCATACGTCCAAGCTGAAAGAAAAAGAAATGGAAATCAAGCAAAGAGAATCAGCACTGCAAGCGATGCAATCGCAAATCAATCCGCATTTCTTGTATAACACACTTGAGATTATTAACTCGTATGCCATTTTGGAAGGGGTTCTTCCGATCAGCCATATGGCGACCTCTCTTGCCAGTATCTTCAGATACAGTGTAGGTTACCCTAACCAAGTAGTTACCTTAAAGGAAGAAATCACTCATGTATCTACGTATTTTTCCATTCAAAAAGAGAGATATCGTTATTTTATAGCCGATATGGCACTGGACGATACGATGCTGACTCAGGTGCAAGCTGTAAGATTAATGATTCAACCCATGGTTGAAAACGCCTTCATCCACGGCTATGAGAAACATAAATTAAAGCCTGAGTATATCGGAATATCTGATGAAGTCACGAATCATTATTATATCCTACGAATTACAGATAAAGGGAATGGGATGCCTTCTGATCAAATGGAGAAGTACAATCGTCACTTTCTAGAGGAGTTCACGGTTTCAATCGAAGAGGCAGCAGAACCATCCTTTCATAGAATCGGACTTTTAAATGTGCATCATCGTCTTCGTTTAACTTTTGGTGCCCCTTACGGACTTTATATTGAAAAGTCCGATAAAGATGGAACAATAATCGCAATTAAACTCCCTTATAAGAAGGATTAAGGAGGACGAGCATGTATACGGTGGTCATAGTTGACGATGAACATATGATTAAACTCACGCTAAGAAAGTTAATTGATTCATCAGACATTCCCTTTCAAGTCGTTGGGGAGGCTGAAGATGGCCAGGAAGCGCTCACGGCCATTGAACAGTGGAACCCTAACCTTGTTATTACAGATATTCGTATGCCTGTTATGGGAGGATTAGAGTTAATTGAAGAGTCTAGAAGGCGGAATTTAAGATCGGAGTTTATTATTATTTCCGGCCACGATGATTTCACATATGCTCAGATGGCAATGCGTTTCGGTGTTGTAGACTACTTGTTAAAGCCCATAAGTCCTTCACAATTACAGGAGACTTTAGAGCGAGTGCTGAACCGATTTAAGGGCGATAAGCAATCGAAGCTTGAACGCAGTGAATGGATCTGGTATTGCAAGGAAAGAGCGCTCCCCCTTGTTAAGCATCTTGAACTGCTAAACGAAAATGAAGTGTTGGAGGAGTTAAAAGGCATCCACTCCGATCTTCTTGGTAATATTGTGGATAATGGTATGCTGAAGCAAGTTTATTTGGATCTCATGAGTTTAATAGACGGGGAAATGGATCAGCGGATCGGACACACCCGACGGCAGGAACCCGTAGATTTGTCCACCGTAGCGGAACGACCAGAATTCATTTATCATGCAGTAGAGACTCACATACTGAAGATGATTGAGGAAATTCGGCTTACCCGAAACTGGGGCAGCCATCAGAATATCAAACGTGCGAGCGAGTACATGCAAGAGCATTTTGCCAAAGAATCATTATCCCTTCAGGAGGTCGCAGATGTTATTGGCATGTCCGCTTCCTACTTCAGCCGATCCTTTAAAGAGGAATTCGGCATCAGCTTTATCCAATATTTAACAAAGCTTAGATTGGAGAAGGCCAAATCGCTGCTTTCTGATCCAAATTGCAAAACTTACGAAATCGCTTATTCAGTAGGCTACACGGACTACCCCCATTTCACCAAGGTATTTAAAAAATACTGGGGTCTCTCCCCTACGGAGGTTAAAAAAAGAATGTAATGATAAACGGAATGCACCTCCTTTATCGGGTGCTTCCGTTTATGAGGCCACCGTTCGATGCTACGGCAGCCCTCTTGATTAATAACAATCCCCAATCGTGCATTTTGATTCCGGTGGTCGAAACGTCGAGAACCTAGTCCCATACCTTTGTGCCCGGCCTAATTTATTATTTGATCTACAAATATTTTCCGATGGCCGACGGTAAAATCAATTTTTCAGCATCCCTTTCCCTTCGAAGTCGCGACCTAACCAAACTTTGCAGATCATCTATAGAAATGATGTACTGGTTGTTTTTCAGCACAATAGGCTTCTGAAGGTTGACATTCAACCCTTTTCAATCAATCAGTCAGCCATTTGGCTAAATGCCTCTTCACAAATTCATCATCGTTCAAATGGGGATACTCCCGATACACGCGGTCAATTTCCTCCATCTGTCCATTAGACAGTTCTTCTTCAGGATTTAAACACCAACGCCCTTCCAGAAGCCCCTGTCTCCTGAGCACTTCATGGATCCCGGCAATGCAGCCAGCAAACCCATGGGCAGAATCAAAAAATGCCGCATTGGAATCTGTAACCTCTATATTGCTCGTCAACCAGTCAAAGTTAAAACTCTCCCCATAACGCACAAGCTTTATTGCCTCCAGAAGCTCAACAGCCTTTTGCGTCCAAACGGACCAGTGTCCCAGCAGTCCACCCACTATTTTTTTCTCCATTTTTGTACCATTAACGACAAAGCGATAAGTGGTCAACAGATCATTTACAATATTATCGTCATTACCTGTATACAAAGCGATTTCATCCCGCCGCTCGGAATTACACACAGCGCGAACCACGTCTATCGTTTGATAACGGTTAAACGGTGCCATTTTGATAGCAGCCACACCAGGAATGTTCGCAAACTCTTTCCAAAAATCATAAGAAAGTACTCTTCCGCCGACAGATGGCTGCAAATAAAAGCCGAATATCGGGATGATATCCGCAATTTTTTCGATACGCTGCAGCAGTTCTTTCTCTGTCCAACTTTGAAGTCCTCCCATGCTGACTAAACCGAGATCAAATCCGAGTTCCACTGCTGCTTCGGCTTCGTAAACAGCCTGTTCCGTTGGCCCGCATATACCGGCTATCTGCAGAAATGGTCTGGTCAACACAGCTTTCTTAACTTCCTCGGATGCTAATTGAAGTACTTTTTCATAGAGATTATACTGCTTATCTCTAATTTCAAACTGTGTAGTATGGACCCCAACAGCGATTCCGCCTGCCCCTGCGGACATATAATAACGCGTTAAAGCTCTTTGTCGGCGTTCATCCAATTGTCTTTCTGCGTTTAAAGCAAGCGGGTGTGCGGGAATTACCAATCCATCATGCAGTGCTTTGTTCTTTTCCGTACTAAGAGGTTTTATTGGGCTCATCGATTAATATTTCCCCTCCCGCTCCTGGAAGTGAGTTGGTTTATTCCAAGTATGTCCATCGGCCATAACCCAATCTGACGTCCATTCGATCATCTGCTGCAGGGAAACCCGCGGATACCCAAATATCTGATGGGCTTTTGCAGAATTGCTCAGCAAAGCGGTTGGCGATTCTTCCCCCGTAAAGATAGGCTCCACGCCAAATCTTCGTGCAAACATACTTGTCACCCAACGCATCGATATCGTTTCAGGACCGGATACATTAATAACCTCCGGTGGATTATTGCTTATATTCAAGGAACGGATGGCATATTCATTGGCATCCCCCTGCCAAATACAGTTGAAATTACCCATGGTGATGTCAATAGGTTTCCCTGCTTTTACTGATTTAGCTATTTCCAAAAGCACCCCATAACGCATATCCACCGCATAATTAAGCCTGAAAATGGTCATGGGCGTCCTATTCTTAAGTGAAAAATGCTCAAAAATCCTCTCGCGTCCTAAGCAAGATTGTCCATATTCTCCTATCGGACCTGTCGCACTGTTTTCCGTAGGTCCTCCTTGAGAAACCGATGTGAACGGGTATACATTTCCTGTTGAAAATACAACAATACGAGAATTTTTATATTTTTCGGCAACACGGCCAGGGAGATAGGAATTCATCGCCCAAGTAAAATGTTCATTCCCCATCGTGCCGAATTTATTCCCCGCCATGTAGATAACATTCTTCACATCCGGCAGCTCCTGAAGCTGCTGATCGTTCAGTAAATCACAGGAAATCGTTTCAACCCCGTCTGCTTCTAGCTCTTGTTTTAATCCTGTAGAGGAAAAGCGTGAAGCGCCAATGACCTTCTTCTTCACTCCTGCTTCTTTTATGGCGTTCATGGCTAACCTTGCTAAACTAGGCCCCATCTTCCCCCCTATACCGAGCAGCAAAATATCCCCATCCAATGCAGCGATATCCTTAACTAAAGCGGGCGAAGGCTGCGCTAACTTTGTTTCCAACTCATGGATTGTTTTCATGTCAAACTCCTCTCTAATTACACGTCTATAACGTTATTTTAAAGAGGAGATTCATTAGAGACAAGTCTTTTAAATGTCTTTATATATTGAGGGCAAAGGTAAATACTATCCTTACACCTCCCCTAATTCATTATGCTTTCATCCAGAAAAATAAACTGAAATATTTGCCTTGGACGGCCTTTCGGCATTTTTTCCATGCCGCTTGTTTGGACTAATCCCGTATCTGACCACTCCAACAGCAATCGATGGGTGCTTCTTACTGTTATATTCAGCAGCGAAGCCAATTCTTGCACGTTATACTCTTTCTTCCCGCTGCGCGCATAGGATACAAGCAATTTACTTAAATAGGATGAGGTCAGATTTGCGTTTTCTGCTTTATGAATCAAGTCCGGATTTACGATTGACAAATCATTAACAAGGGCATCTGCCATCTCTAACGGTCCAAGGATGCCTCCATCTTCTCTAACAATAAAACAGGAGTTGCCTCGGGCTTCCTTCGATTTCCGCAGTGCTGATCTGGCATTTGAGCCCGCTTCATTGGCTGTTCTGCCGAATCCAATTCCGATACTTAAAGTTAATTGATACGATCTATAGATTTCCGATGCCAATGGCACTCTTTTATATCCTGCCGTTTCTTGTTCAAATATCCCTCTAGTTGTAAAAAATAAATATTCATCTCCTCCCAGATGAGTAAGATGACCTCTTAACGAATCCACATAATCAAGCAAAATTCTGTGAATATTGAGCTTTAGCTTTTGAATTTCATGTTCCGAGTCATGGCGATCGACGATTTTTCCAAAACCATCTACATTAATAAGACCTACGACAATCTGTGATTCCTTACTTTTCCTTGCGTCAGTCGATAATAGCGCTCTTTCTAGAGCAACAACAATGTCCTGTGTGGTTGGGACCACCCATTCATTAGGAATACCTAAATCATTTAATTCAGCCGAAATTGAATTTATTCCGGTGAGTGCACCAAACGCTAAGCCTTTGCTAAAACAATCTTTATGGAAATCCAACAACTGGTCTCTAGTAGGGTTGCTTGCTCCATCATAGCAAATGATTTGCAAATCTTGTTCGTCAAGTTCTTCTAAGAATCGTTTCACCATAATTGGACTTACCGTATCTAAACTTATTGCATTCCCATTCAACTTCCCAATCTTTTTTTGGAAGTTGTACAAAGCTTTATATAACACCGTTTCGTTATAACTGACATAATGAACGGGTATCACCGATTCCACTTTCTCCAATACTTTCCGGTAAGGCACTGGGCCGCATAATAACAATACCTCAACCTCATGCTTTATTTCATCCGACAAATCAGGTGTTTCCAATTCATTTCTTGAAAACCTTACAACGGGTTCAAACGTAGGGAAATTCTTAATTACCTTGACGATTCTGGAGACCATATCTTTGGGTCCGACAATGCCAATCTTAATCCCGGCATCCAGACTGCTGTGACTAACTATTTTTTGAAAAGTGTCCAATGATGCTCCCTCGCATTATGTCTGACTTATTACCCTAAGGTACATTTTAATTAAAAATATATCCTTCTCAGCCCATGCTGTCAAAATAAGAAACCGTACCATTCTTCGATAGAAGATGTTGCGGTTTCTTATAATATCCGAAAAGCTTTATTGCGTCTTCTTTCTTATTGCTTGTAGACAAGCGGTGATAATGACCCGGCTGCAAGGTCTCCGGGACCAAGGCCTGGGAATCAACGCTCTAGATCCCGTCTTCTAGCATTGCAGTCAGGCCGATTAAGTAAATCGCCAATAGGATGCTGGACACCATTACAAAAATACTGAACACTGATTTTTCGCATATTCTCAATACCTTTATGCTTTGTTTATTGGCTTCTATCATTACTCGATAGCCTTCTCCTAATAAGCTCTCGTTCACCATTGATTGAATGAAAATTATTGTAAAATTACATTTAGGTGTTGTTTTATTTTCTCCCAGCGCCTCTACGGATTGATTATTTAATCCTCAGTCCACTCTCTACTCAGCTCTGCCTTCAACACATCTTTATAGCTGATCCAACCCCAGTCCTCAATTCCATTAAACGGATCAACAGTGTCAACTCGGAATTCGCCGTGTTTGCTGCGCGTCACAATGCCCATAATGGTACGTGGCTGAAACTCACCATATAATGTGAGTTCAACAGTCTTCTTATACATCTGCGACTGACTCAGCGTTGATGATATGATTTGCACTTCCTGCTCATCAAGTACTAGACGCTGGATGCGTTGCATTTCTTTCTGGTTTCTTATTGCAGATTCTTTATGTTGAGGAAGCATCATCCGACTAGACTCCCATAAACCGTTCCGTTCTAGTTTCTTGCTCATCGATAATGCCCTCCAATTTTTCCAGCTCTGTCTACCGCGAGACCGGCTTTCATCAGACTTGATGCGCGGATGAGTGCCGTACTACCAAAACGGTCTTTAATACCATCCACGACACGATCAAGCTCACGAACCTTTGTAATATCTTCGAATAAATCCAATTGCGTGATCTCTTCATCAGCAAGTGATCCGAGCGTGACGCCGACTTTACGCACAGGTAGACCATTCCAATTACGATGAAATATCTCGCGAACAGATCTATATACTTTCAGCGTATTATTCGTACACAACGGCATTTTCCGTTGCTGACTAAAACCTGTTGGTGCATCGTATGGCGAGCACATGCAAAAGACATGAACAGTTCCGCTCGTAAACCCTTTTGCTCGTGCATCCCGACATACCTCCTCGGTTAATTCCAACAGTACAATATCAACTTCCTCCGCGGTCGTATAGTCTCGTGGCAAAGTCATTCCATGCCCGATTGATTTAGGCATTACGTCAAACGTTCCTGGTGTGACTGGACTGTCATCTAATCCATTGGCAGTACGCCACATCACCTCAGCCTGTATGTCTGACTGTTTACCAAAACGAGCTCGAAACTTCTGCTTGAGTGTCGCAAGAGGTGTCCTAGCAACATGACCTATTGTCGTCATGCCGAGTGCGACGAAGTGGCGAGTCATACGCGATCCAACTCCATACATCTTATCAACGGTTAGTGGCCACAACTCACGCTCCACATCTTCTTTTCCAAGTGTAAAAATACCATTTACGTTCTTCTTTGCGAAATTATCTGTCGCTTGCTTTGCAAGTATCTTGGTCGGTCCAATACCTACGCGGATACGTATGTTCATAGAGGCTGCAACTTTTTTTTGAATCATGATTGCCAACTCTTCAGGTGAACAATGGAAATGTTTAAGTGAACCTGACACGTCCAAAAACTGTTCATCTATTGAAAATACCTCTACCAAGTCCGTATATTCCTTGTAAATGTCAGTAATGGCAAGTGATACATCTATATAACGTTGCATATGAGGACGCATTACGATAGCGTTTGGACACAATTGGAGCGCTTCACCAAGCCGCTGCGCTGTACTAACTCCAAAGCTTTTAGCGATTGGGCATGCCGCCAAAATAATACCTGATCTCCTAGCCGGGTCCCCTGCCACAACAACAGGAAGATTTTCGAGACCCGGATGAGTCGCCTTTTCAACACTTGCATAGAACGACTGGCAGTCCGAGAGGAATATTGTCCTCTCACGTTTCTCGCTCATCACAACGCCCTCCTCATATTCATGAGCGTGGTCATAAGCTCGGCCTTGACCAAGCTGCGAAGCATTGTGAAATGATGAATGTAGCCGCGGACCTTATATTCAACGTTAATCCCTACTGCATTCGTGGTTGTGTTTAGTACTTTGATATCACGCTTTTTCATACTGCTCTTAATACTTTGTAATTGGGGATAAATCACTGTCTCAACCTCTCTCAAATAATAAAGAACATGATTATAAACGATTTTATCCTTATTAACTTTGAGTTCCTCCATATCTCTTGTTAGCATATCGAGTAAAATAGGTAACAATGTGAATTCTTTAATAATTTGAACATCCTCTTCATTCTCAACTCTTAAATCAACTCTCATATTTCCCACCACCATACGCGAACGTGTATTCGTGTTTTTTATTATATACCGAACACGTATTCGTTATGCAAGTAAAATTTATGGAAATCAAATTGGGAATTAAGTATTCTGATTACAATATAATTCTGAAAGATTAACTGGATCATTGACAAATCATGTCAAGGATTGAAAGAACAATCTATAGAGGTTGATATCTTCCGTAATAGAGAGTTGTGGATCCATCAACGGAACTTATAAGGGTATATCACGAAGAAATTAATAGTAGATGTCCAGAAGTAATAACGTAGTATTGCCTACGGATCTGCGGCTGAAGTATACACTTTTAATAAAATGTTTTAATTTATCGATGTTTAACAGCCGTTAAGATTACATCTCGTTCAGTGTGAGTTAAACGATTGAGGTTAAGGAAGACAATCTGAATTAAAGAAATAACGCCAGTGTAACGGAGATTCCGCTGCACTGGCGTTATTTTATTAACTCGCTAGTATATTCAAAAACTCTCGCGATAATTGCTCGCTGTTCGTCATCCTTTACGTAGAAGCAATGCCGTTTCCAATCAAGGAGTCACAAGGCCCCGTTAATATCTCCGTTATTTGCCGCTAAATATACACGCTCGACCTCTATCATTGAAGGCACACGTTGATGCTTCCTATGAAAACCGATAATTTTCGATAGCTCCGCTAAATCGTAAGTCATTAATCCTCCGTTATTAAGACCGAATCTGCGAGTAAATAATACGCTTCTTGATCCGTTCCGAATACGATAACGCGCCCATCGCTGTCGTAGTCCATATCGTTTACTTCTGTATAGAATAGCGTTGATACGTTGCCCGTCCTCTTGCTGATTACGTGATATTTCATCGTGCACGCCTCCCTGTTTCATCTAACAACGATTATACAGCAAAGCTATTTCGCGAAGATGCGGGAATTAATGGATCAAAGCTCATCTTGTTCGTTGAAAATAATGTTTTAGACTGGGGTTGCTGATCCCATGAGGTTTGTATAATAACAAAATCGGCAGCCTTGGACGAGAAATAAAGTCCTTAACTACCGCTGTTTTATTGAGCTATCGTTTTTCGTTAGTTTAATAAGCTATAAACGTACCATACTGCTTTCACCTGAAAATAGCTCTAATTCTTTTGTAATTATTTCTTTCATTTTAGTCGCACAGTTCTCACTACAAAGTGCAAAAATCCCATCCTGTCCATCATTTCTTTTTGCTTCTGAATCACCGGCTACAACTATTAAAGGAACACTTGTATTTCTAGTTTTTAAATGTAATGAAATTATCCTTCCATCTTTCTCATCAAAATCAACCCCCGAAGCAAACTTGACACTTAGACCGTAGCAGGGTTTATCTTCTTTAATTTTCTTCATACACCATGAGCATCGTAGCATCACTAATGCCTCCTAATTCTTTAAATACTTTTCATGTTTTTTTACTATAGCTTCCATTAGTGCAAGAACAATTGACTTTAATCTATTGAATCAATGACTGACTTAATCATATACAAACGCATGGAAGTAAGCGTCCCCTGATATGTAAACACATTCCTTTGTATTAAACAACGAATTCGCCACTCGATTAAATCATCTCTAATTCGCTGTTTCTGACGCCCGATGATTTCACCCACTAATCTCACAGCATAGAAAAAACCATCGCTTTTACGATGAAATTTTTCTCGAGAAATTCTTTTAGCTCGTTCTATTATCTCTTGATCAAAATAATCTTCGGGTACCGTTTCGACTTGACGGTTCTTGCGTAATCTAAGGTTGCCATTATCCTCAAGGAGCCGATTCCAATTCGTTAAATATCGCGACCTAGCACGCTGGGAAAGAATTTTCGCATCTTCCATAAGTGAAAACAATTTCTCTGGAGACACTTCTCCAGTTGAGCGTGGTCTGAACTTACCATATCTCTTGTAATAAGCTTGGGAAACCATGACAACCGACACAGGAATGGAATTTGGTAAATTAGCCAATAAACACATAAACCCTGTTTGTTCTGATGAGCTGTCTCCTACCCAAAACAAGATCGAGTCATCATCGGTGAGTATATCCGCCCATCGGCAGATATTCGCCCTTACGTTTTTCCAACATTTTGGCTAAAAGTAGGATGACGAATACTTTTGCTAGTTCAGATGGCTGAAACTGCATAAAATGAAGATTAATCCATCGTGAGACCCATTGATGTTCAGGCCTTTAAACATCACAAAGATTAAAAGCAGAATGCCAAATATATATAGGTAAACGGATAAATGACGTACAATACCCCGATAATCTAACATGGTCAGGACCAGCATTGGCACAAACATGGCAGCAAACATGACCAAGTTATTCACATGCAGCCCAGCAAATTTCGTATTATTCGTGGCGCTGTAAATCACTATTGTGCTGATAGCCATAAAACATAACAATAAGGCGATTATAATAAGATCAATTTTTTTCGCTCTAAGCACCAGCTCTTTGATCATGCGCAGCTCTTCCCTCTCTAGAGAGATTTAGTAAGATGCCGATACTCGCCATGCTAATTAGTAAAGAAGATCCCCCATAGCTAATTAGCGGAAGAGGAACACCTGTAATGGGGATACTTCCAGTAACGCCGCCTAGATTAATGAGTGCTTGAACACCAATAAGAGATACTATTCCTATACCAATTAACGTTCCGAACAAATCAGGACATCTCAAGGCTACAATGATGCCTCTCCAGATAAACAAGATATAAATGGTTAAAAAAATGAAACATCCAATAAAACCGAACTCTTCTCCTATTGTTGCAAAGATAAAATCCGTATGTGCTTCAGGTAAGTAAAGCAACTTCTCAACCCCTTTGCCGAAACCTGCCCCTATCAGTCCCCCATGCCCGAATGCTAATAAAGATTGAACTAATTGGTAGGAGGAGTCCTGAGAATCATTCCATGGATCGAGATAAGCTGTGAATCGTTGAAGCCTGTAACTCTTTGCAAGGACAATTCCAATTGCAATTGGAAGCAAGGAAAGACCAATTCCAAAAAGTTGCAAAAGGTTTGCCCCCCCGACAACAATCACAATAGCTGCTGCGATCAGGATCACGAGGTCGGAGCCAATGTCCGGTTGCAGCATGATTAGTCCCAGAACAAGACCAACAATGATAAATAGAGGGAGAATACCTTTTTTGAATTGCCGGATATTCTCCCCCTTTTTATTGATTAGAGCTGCAAGATAGATGATTAATCCTAGTTTTGCAAACTCTGTAGGCTGAATACCAAAAGAACCCACACCAAACCAGCTACGATGTCCGTTAATTTTTGTACCGAACACAATAACAAGCCCTAATAAAATAAGAATCAAAACAAAAATGGGACGAGACCATTTTTGAAACATTTGATAAGGTATATTCATCACTATCAACATTGCAAATGTACCAATAAGCCCCCATATCGCTTGTCTCTCCGTAAAATAAATAAAAGAATGGAACTTCCATGAGGCCGCTGCTTCACTAGAGCTAAACACCATTAAGATACCAAAGCCAACAAGAATACAAGTTAATAACAAAAGTAGAAAATCAGGTCGTCCCTTCAAAGATTTCTTCAGCCTACTCGCCTCCACCTTTCTTACTTATTCCTATCATAGGATGTTGAATAAAACTAATCAATGGTGTCCACAAATGTTCCATATCTGACCCCATTTTCCGTCATTGACGTGAAGTATATCGCGGTGTTACAAATAAAAATTTCCACTTTTATAGGCATCTGCCGTCTCTGTGGCATATGCTATTGCAAAAGGAGGCTTTTTAACATGTCTTGGATTACCATATTGGCACTTTCTCTTTCATCAAGTATTGATAACTTCGGTGTCGGCATCTCTTATGGCATACGTGGTATTCGCATTGGTTTATTCTCAAATTTTGTAATTTCAATTATTGCTTTTATTTTCAGTGAAGTTGGTATCTTATTTGGACAATATCTTTCTACAGTTTTCCCAGGAATATTATCTACAATAATCGGAGCATTATTTCTGCTTGTTATAGGTCTAAGGATTATTTTGCTTGCGGTTCCGAAGAAAAGAAAAACAACTTTATCAAAATCAAATGAACGTGAATCTTCTCATACCATTAGCGGATATTTGAGTTCACCTGAAAAAGCCGATCTTGATCAATCAGGAAATATTAGCTTTTTTGAAGCCATTGTTCTTGGGATTGCTGTATCTATGAATGCTCTAACAAATGGACTAGGTGCAGGATTAATTGGTCTTTCGCCACTTGCAATATCACTATCTGCCGCTGTATTTAGTTTCTTTGCAATTTGGGGCGGCATTGTTTTAGGCCGGAAGGTTTCAACTGTACGAATCGGTTCTTGGTCTTTAGGTCAATTCAGTACTATTCTCAGTGGAATTATTTTATTGTTGATCGCTGTGAAGTCTTTGTTCTAGGTGGAAATTGAAAGAGGGATGAATTAAATGACGGATAAAGACATTTTCCTTGCGGTCGTCGTTTCATTTTTGGTTTTTGTGCTGCTTTATTTGGGCAATATACGTTTCCTTCCTAAAAGAAGAAAGAAGATTTTCCAATCCCCGGTTAGTGTGATTATGTTTTCAACTATCCCATGGTTTTTAACAGGGCTTCTAACTCCTCATTTAGGGTGGTTAATAACAGGGATTATAGTTGGAATGGTCCTTTTATGGATACTTACTGTATTCCCCGTAAAACATGATTAGTAGAATATTCCCCTATTTACGGTAGATGCCGGCATTTTACTTATGAAAGAAATATGACAAGCCCCAAAAGAGCTATTACATTCATAGCTTTTTGGGGATTTCCACTTATTACTTCAGCTCACTAAATGGGGATAATTTAGTCAATTTCAAGGCAGATTCGGAAGATAACTTATAAAGAGCAATTGCCTTGGATAAATGGGTTTCTTCATTAGGATCGGAAACGTGTTTGTCCATTTCTTCCATGCAGCCAGCAAACTCCCCCAGGATATCTTGTAAAGAGGATTGAAACTGCATGAAATCTTCAGGTGCCTTTAAGTCGAGAGCATGCCCCAGAGCGGCTTTATATTTCGGAAGGTACGTTTTATTTACCTCTGCCACCGATTTCATATCATCGCTTTTTTTAGAAGAAACTCCATGCAAGGAGATGCCATAATTCGGAATAACCTTTAGAAGATCAATGATTCCTAGGCTATTGAGTTGTTGGACATAAGCTTGTTTCGTTAGTTCCATGGATGTAGTGCTTGAATTATTCCCAGCGATCTTGTTTGTAGCTGCACTATTTTGTTGATTAGAGAAAACTTGAATACCCCAAAAGAACAGAGCGATCAGAAAGGAAAAGATCGAAATGAGGAGCGCTTTCTTCCTGCGAGTACGATCTTTCAAAAATCGAATAAGAAAATAAATGCTAACAACTAAAAATGTCCCAAACAAATAAATCAATGGTTTGCCCCCTCAATAAATGTCTTATGCGACCTTATCCTATCTATTGTTCATGGTAACCCATCACTTGATCCGAATACTTGTTCTTTCTCCGTAATGAGTGATGGTATAGGTATGTTCCTCTGGCTGATAATCCACTTTCAAATCTTTCCCATCGATATCAACATGGGTTGGGCTGTATAGTTTAATTTGTTGCATCCCATCATCGTTAAAGTTAACGGTCCATTGCCCTTTCTCTTTGGAAATTTGGAGAGGTACATTGGAGCGTATCACGTGCATCGGATCCTTTTGCCATCCAATTGAGATGGATGTATCTTGTTGTAGCCCAAGGTAAAGTCGCCCTTCCTTTCTTACGAAAATATCTGAGTTGGTCTCAAAGGGAGAACCTGAGTATGCTTCTCCCGGATCTATGACTACACCCAATGCATCCCGGTATGGACCCGCTAATTGGGAAATGTCACCAGCATCTATCTTCAAAGAAAGATTTAAATGCTTCCCTTTACCGAGTAAATCTTTAAATTTGTCTTTGAAAGCCGAAAACCATGTTCGTTGTACATTCACTTTTCCATTTAACGCAGCGAGAATGGATCGAGCCATTTGAGGCTCTGTCATAAAGTTATAATCGTCCTTCGTGCGTATGTCATCTAAAAAAGTAACAAATTCAAGCAGCTCATTCACTCTTGAAGAACGATTTGATAATGGAAAATGATATTCCACATGTTCAAAATAGTTAATGGGCATATCCTGTTGTACAAAAGAGTCATATATATCTACGTTAGAATTAGGGCCCGTCCGGCGTAAAATAGGTGCCGGTGTAAATAGCAACATCGGATTTTTAAGCGTCGAATCTTGAAGCAGGAACGGGAACCCCCACATATAGTCTTCTCCCCATTGCGGGTCTTGAGGGGCATAGGAAGGTCGAAATCCGAAATTAAACCATAATCCTGCTTCGTTCTCATTCCTAAAAGTTTGGATAGGATCGGTGTTATTGATACGCCACGTATGTTGATTGGTTCCTGTATGTCCCCAAGGAATACCTAGGGTTTCAAAAGCCTTCTTATGAAGGTTGATCTCCTCTTTTTCTTGATCATTACTCATATAATTATGAACAAGAATATGCGGGTACAGCTCCAGTTTATTTTGTTTCGCATAATCAATAAAGTCCTTTAATTGTTGTTTGAACTTAAAATGAGGATTATCTATATTATCTGACATCCCGTACTCAACTTGTCCGACAATCAAGTCTTCTTTTCCATCATGGTTGATATCATACCAGAACGGAACCGAATTATGGCCGCCGACGAGTTCATTTGTACCCATTATATTACGATTAGAACCTATCAAGGATCCTTGCTGCTCCCAATGATCCCCATGATTTGTATACACAAGGATGTCACCTTCACTGTTTCCAATGTACAAGCTAGGCTTGTCACCAGGATTCAAAGCTTTGAGCAAAGGAGCCGCAAATTTAGACTTGATTTGGAACGAAGGACTGGCGGCTTGATAATGAAAATGATCGGCCTTCGTTCCACGAAACATCGTGACTCTTCCATCGCCATCCCCAACGATAAGATCTATGCTTCCGTTTCCATCTACCTCCCCCAGCGTCGGTGCGGCATAAGATGATACTTTGATGGGCACTCCCGATGCATATAGTGGTACTGGTGACGAGAACTTCCTTTTTCCTTGATTCAAGGAATACCAAACAGTCCCATCTTGGCTTCCGAGCACAAGATCCGGCAACCCATCCCCATTCAAATCAAAGGTTGTTACTGTTGAAAATCCATTCAATTTTAAAGGCTGCCCATTGGATAATAGAATCTTTTGGGGAGCTGAAAACGCATCGGGCGATGTTAATCCTAAAGGTACAGTTTGATCTGAAGGTTGGGGTCCAACATTCTGAAAATCATACAAGTAACCGTCTGCGCTTCCTGAAATAAGATCTTCTTTCCCCACATGTTCAAGATCTACAAAAGCAGGATATGCGCGGTAAGGGAGCTCAATCGGTTTAGCTAACTCCTCGCTTTGAGGATCTGAGGCTAAACTTAAAAGATCACCATCACTGATAAGGTGAGTGCCGCTTCCATAAAACGAATTGGGCAGTTCACCTACAAATTGCGGTTGTTTATCGGACCCTACATTCAGATACGCAGTCATACTTTCTTTCCATTGATACCACTCAAATGTAGAACGAATCAAGGAGAAGGAAGGAATTTGATTATACCGTTTCAGTAGTTCTGCCCACTGAATCCCTTCCCGATCTTTGATGGCAGACATAGCCTCAAAATGATTTTGATAGGCAATGGCTGGGCGGCCGTTGGGCCCCAAAACCTTCTTTATGCTGTACCCTAATTTTTCTTTCGAGACAAAAGACAAATATTCATTTCGCAATTGATGATTCGCCGCAGCAAATGCAAAATTAAAATAGGGTTCTTGGGACAATGAATGTTTAAAATCAAAATAATCGAGCCCCGAACCTACATCCGCCTTTTCAAATTGCTTTAATTTAACTCCAATCCCCTCTTCAAGATCCAAACCACTTCTTAAATCAAACCCGGTTATAAAATACCGATTTGGCATGAAGGCACTTGCACAAATCACCGTCCCCTTACCAAAACGATTCATTGAAAACAAAGAAGTATCCCCAACAGAAACCAACGAATGTGCTGAAGAAGGAACGATACCTTTCCCCCATTGAAACCCTGGTAGCTCCTTCATACCAACGTGTGTAAAGAAATTATCACTAAAAAGATGGATCATGTTTTGGATTCCGCGAAGATTCTCGTCGATGTCCGGATAGGTTAATGGCGGGTTTTTATCTCCTAGGGAGAGATCTTTTAGCGAAGAAGCACCAAGGAATTCTAAAGAAAAATCCGTTACCAAAGAGTTCTCAAGAAACAGGTTCCCTCCATCTCTCACATAGCGTTGCAATGCTTGCTCTACTTGTTGCAACACATTCGATTGATGGAGAGAAGGATCCAAATATACGGCATCGTATCCATGTAATCGATGAGCATTCAGATCGGTTATGCTTTTTCGATCTATCTTCACATTAACAAGCATAGACTGTTCAAAGTTTTGATAAGCAGCCTGATCATAAGAAGATCCGTTGGTCACATATAAAAATCGGATGCTTTCTTCTTTAGGAATGAAAAATACGACAAGGATTGCTCCAATGAAGAGCACCATAAATATTATTCCTACATTGCGGTGTAATGCCTTACTGATTAGGTTCAACTCTAGACTCCCTCTGGTTGCGATGCAGTGATCCGTACCGCATATAAAATTTCAGATGATCGCGCTTTTATAATCTCGTTTTTTTGTTAATAAATGACTTAAATGACTATGTAAGCACCCTAACAGAGTGAGGTCGAATATCATGAAATGGAAACGTTGGCTTTTTAAATGTGCATGTATAACTTGCATAACAATATTGACGACTTCGTATACGGCCAGAATGATTGGAACTATGTACATCGAAGAAATAAACAAAGAACTTCACATTTCTTTACCGGCCAATTCCTTTCATGTTTCGGGTTTGAATCCTATTCCCAATAATTTACACGGACCTTCTAGCAACCCTACTTTTTTAAATATAACAAACAATCAATCAGGGCCTCACAAAGGAAAAGATTAGCGAAATCCAAAAAATTCTAAAACAGTATTTGAACGAACAGGAGTATTCAGAACTAATTTTGATTTTTAGCAAATATTAGTTAGTTCTTATCAGCCTCTGTAAATACTCTTAGGTTATACAATTGATTTGGGTTACCTTGCACTAATGAAAGTTTCATATAGTATGTACCCGCTGTCAAGTCCCGATCCACATCCATAGATGGCTTCCCCGAATTTTGTTTCGTCCCCAGAAATTGCAAGTTACTATCAAACAGTTCTAAAGTGATTTGTTGTTCAGGTGAAATATCCTTTAAACGAATATGAGCAACACTCTGTTTGTTAACATGAAATGAATACCAGTGCATCTGAGAATCTGTATCCAGAACCCCCGGATAATCCGTATTTAAAACCATACTCGTGGCTTCATAAGGATGTTTGTTAGGCTCGTTCGGATCTAATAACTTCGGAGTAAAATCAATAGCAAATTTGTACTCTCCTGTTACAGGATATGGATGTTCTGAAATAACGTTTTGAATTTTCACATAATAGTCATCAGGAAACACACGAAGAGTGGCGGATTCCGTTTCACCTTCTCCCATCTGATCTACCAGTACTTGTTTTTCATTAACTTTTCGAACTTTTAAAGATAAATCGATTCTTGGTGTATCGGTCGTGACTTTTACATGTAAAATGCCCGATTGATTCACTGGCACCATGAACCAGTCCTTAGCATCCTTACGATCGAAAGTTCCTGTAACCTCTTGGTTTCTTAAAGGAAGAACATAGGCTTTGTACATGCGATCAGTATCACCAAACGGATTGGAATAGATTTGAAATTGCGTTGTAAGGTGAAAGGGCACCACACCGTTCTGATTATCCACGGATTGTAACTTGATATAGTTTCTCCCTTTGTGAACCGGAACTTCAGCATTCTGATTGATAAATGGATAAATTGTTCCATTCGAATCATCCTCATTATCATACACAACGCGAAACATGGAAGCATCTGCGTTATCGGTTTGCATGCTAAATTGGATGGTCCCGTCATAAGGAACATCCGAGTAGAACCATTTCGGATTCTGTCCTTGGAACTCTGAATCTATGCTTTTAGAGTAAGAAAAAGGAGCTGCGCTACTTTTGGTTGTATTATTTGCATACATATCCTCTTGATAGGGCTGAGTCAACGCTTGATCCGCTCTGATCAATCCAAAGCCAGCATGAGGATCCCATCCATCCTGGTTGAAATGATCCGCAGTTTGTCGGATCAGATCTCGAATCTGATAGGCCTTCATGTAAGGATATTTGGACCATATTAATACTGCTAAGCCCGCAACCTGCGGTGCCGCCATAGATGTACCTTCACTAAACTTGTAGCCCCCACCCATTTGGGTGGTATACACATACCAAGGCGCTATAACATCAACCTCAGGGCCCCAGTTAGACTTGGCAATCACCGTTCCATCTTTTGAAGCTCCGCCAACGGCCAT
Organism: Paenibacillus sp. yr247; assembly: GCF_900103825.1. Lineage (GTDB taxonomy): Bacteria > Bacillota > Bacilli > Paenibacillales > NBRC-103111 > Paenibacillus_E. Next base: position 11,462 of record NZ_FNIF01000006.1, on the reverse strand, counting down.
TACCGTAGGGTATGCGGCAGGATACTTCACAACTGTTCCATTATTACCTGTTGCCGCTACAATCAGAACGTCATGGTCTTCGGCATATTGAACAGCATTTAAAGTCTCAGGTGAAAATTGATTCACACCCTCTGACAAAACTACAACTTTCGCCCCATAATCAACGGCATAACGGATACCCTCGTTTAATTTATCTATACTTCCCTCACCATTCGAGCCCATGGTCTTGATGGGCATAATCTGTGCGCGTGTACTTGTTCGGCCCTTAACAATCGCTCGCAATACTCCTGCAACATTTGTTCCGTGTCCATTATCATCATTTGGAGGAAGTTCACGCTGTAATAAATTTATTCCAGGAACTAGAATAGATCTTAAATCCGGGTGACTAAGATCGATACCTGTATCTACCAATGCAACAATCAGTGGGGGATTATTTTGCCCCCAATCATTCCAAGCAGATTCTGCATGAATTTGACTCAAAAAGAAAGGACGTTGAAGATGAGTTCCGGAAACCTGGTTATTTAGAATTTGGACATTTCCACTCGCATAAGACTTACCGGCAAGTGTCGTCTTTTCCACCTGAGAATGATTGGTAGGATTAGATGTAACTACGATTAAAAGAGATAAACTAAAACTGAGAATAATGATTCTTGGTCGAGCCGATAATGATTTCTTTTTATGCATGGTAATGTTCCTTCTTATATAAGTTAGGAGTGTCTCTACTTTATAAGATACATCGACTCTTCCATTCGCAAATCAAAGTGCCTCTGTTCCGTCGCATCAGTTATTTTCTCGCCATTGACTGCTACAATCACATCATACTGCCGGATGCCTGCTTTGAATGCAGGTGTTCTACGCGATACGCTCTGCACGAGATTACCCGCTGTGCTGTCAAGCTGCAGATCGTTTAACCAGTCATTCAGAATATTTGTCACACTGACACCAATATACGGTACTGGTTCTTTAGGAATCGTCACGTTGTTTTTTAAATTATCCAATACTTGGGAAATTGTGGTGGTTGGAATTGCGAAACCGATACCCTGAGCTTGTGCATTGACTGCTGTGTTGATGCCAATGACTTCTCCGTTTTGGTTTAGCAATGGACCTCCTGAATTTCCAGGATTTATCTTGGCATCAGTTTGCAATAAGTGTTTATAATTACGCGTCCCATTTTGGTCAGGGATACGGATTGGCCGTTCCTTTGCAGAAAGAACTCCCACCGTTACTGTATAATCAAAGTCATATGGATTCCCGATAGCCATGACCCAGTCACCGACTTGAATTGCATCGGAGTTCCCTATCGGTAATGTCGGAAAGTCTTTGTCATCTTCGATCTTCAGCGCTGCCAAATCCAGATCGAAACTGCTTTCGAGCAGTTTCGCTTGAAACGGTTGTGTATAGCCTTGTACGGTAACGTCAATTTCGTCAGCGCCATCGACGACGTGCTCATTCGTGAGAATATATCCGGATTTCTCAAAAATAAAACCCGAACCGATACCGTTTGCTATCATTCCACCATTTTGCTCCTGATCTTGTTGCGCCTGGCTGTTATCTCCTCCAAAAAAACTGTCCGAAGAACGGATCGTCACACAAATTGTTACCGCTTTTGCCACTATTGCTTGATCGAGATTTTACTTTGGTTTCAATTTTGACGACTGCCGGACTAGCCTGTTTGGCTATGTCCGAAAAACTATTAGAGTGAACATCATGAAGAGCAACGGGTTTAACAGCATCGAATTTGGCATTCGAAACCGCGGATACCTGGGATGAATTTTGCACGGTCGATTTATGTACGCCACCAGTAAACAAGTGTAATTTGTTCGAAGTAAACATGAGGCTTCCTACGATAATCACGCCTGCCATGAATGTGGAAAATGAATTTAGAAACGAAACGCGTTTGCGCATCTTCTCTCCCTATCTGTTTTTATCGCTTGGACCTTTTAGTTAATATTATATAAATAGAAACTTAATTGCACCTTAAAACCGAATAAAATCGAAGTAAAAAAAACGGAAAATTCTTTTGTAATCATTCAGGAAGAGAGCATTTCGAAATATAAACCTAAAAAAATTAATGACGTTACAAATGAAATTATGATGCCAAACTGAGGCCAAACAATCCTTCTATCAGACCTACTACCGGAATTCACTTTAATCCTTAAATGGATCATCATAAAAATAAAAGTTGCCAACAATGAAATCCAAACTAAGTAATTCATAATCAAGTCTCCTTATTACTAGACAGCTCATTCCTACGGCATACCCAGTATGCAATTCCAATCGTACAAACAGACCAACAGAGTGTAAATATCTTAACATTTCCGAGCAGCCCTTCATCTTCCAAGTAGGGATGCACTCCGTAAACATAATCCATGAAGTCATTTACCAATAACCAAGTAGCCCCTAACCATAAATATTTCGACTTTAACTTAAACAAAAAAGAATATACAAGTACTTCTACGGCCATAGCAGCATGAGATGCTACCAACATCCAATTTTCAGCCACCATTACTCCATCCCGTACCCCGTACATTCCCAATACAACCACACACCAAATCCCATATTTCAAACAGCAAACAAACGCAATCAACACAAGCAATGGACTAACTTTCTTCCTCCATAACCATGCTGCTAACACGATTGTAAACAGGGATGAAGATACTGGCGAATCCGGTACAAATAACCAAAAATACAACGGTGTGGCGGCTAGTTGTTCTTTATACCAATAGAACCCGTAAACTGAACCAATAAGATTGCATAAAAATGCAATCGTTACCACCTTACGGTTTGAAAGCAAGTACTGTAACAACTCCCGCATCACTTTGACCTCCAAAAAAATTCTTAATTATTTACCGTCGAAATGGTTGTGTCCCGTTTTAACCGAACTGTTTACGAGAATTTTTGTATCTATTTTGTCTATCACCTTGATGTGTACGCCATTTGAATTTGCTTGTTCTCATTCGTGTATAAATCATCGAGATTATTAAAAATACGACTTCTACGATCAATATACCTCCGATAACATCGAATAGTACGTGCTGTTTAACAAATAGTGTAGAAACTATAATTGTAGTGCCGACCAAATAGATAATTAAACGAGCTATCCTTTGTCTTATCTGACTATGGCATACACCTTTCATCACCAAATAACATCCAATCACATGAATGCTTGGAAAACAATCGAAGGGCCGATCATGTTGATATACCCAAGATACGATGTTGTTTAACCAATCATGTCCGATATTGATTGGCCGCGGTACAGTAGTTTGATAACAAAAAAATATAATGTTACTTACAATGAGACAAACATTGTAGGATGTTAATGTTACATAATAGGCTTTTCGATCCGATATACAAAGGAAAATGTAGGATACAAGAAGATAAGGATACCATGCAATATAGGGTAGAATGAATATTTTAAGATACGGGGTATTGTAATCAAGTAAAGTCGTAAGGGAGTGCACGTTATGTTCACTGTTATCCGTCAGACTGTACAGGACACCTAGAAGCGGAATTGTAAGTATAAATAAAAAAGGAATGATATGTCTTGCATATTTCCGGAATTTATTCATGTATGGTCGTTACTCCCTTAAAACTGTAGATAAATTGCTTTATTAATGAAAGTATACATACTTTTCCTTAATTTCACCTTAAAACATGAAAAACTCATTATTATTTGTTAGATAAATAGCCGGCTAAATCAGGCACTGCCCTAATTAAGATAGCTTTTCTTCCATAGAACTACCACGAATGCTATACTATATGACGAGCTTCGTACCAAACAAAAGATTAGAAAGGACCAAAACAATGAGTTTTATACAAACGATTTTGTTTGCCATTATTCAAGGAATTACGGAACTGTTCCCTATCAGTAGCGTTGCGCATGGTGTGTTAACCCCCTATGTATTTCAGTGGCACTTAGACGACCAGTTTTTAAAGGATCATTTTCTGCCGTATGTCGTCATGCTGCATCTCGGAACGGCCCTTGCTCTAATCATATTTTTTCGAAAAGACTGGATCGACATGATTCAATCCCTCGTGAAAAAAAACAATCCAGCAACAAAAAAATTACTCGCTCGCGTTGTGGTTGCTACTATTCCTGCTGCTCTAATAGGAGTCATCCTAGAAAAAACGCTTCGGCACCTCTTCAGTAATGTAGCCTTATGTGCTTTTTTTCTGATAATTAATGGCTTTTTACTTTTTTTAGGCGAAAAAGCCTCGAGAAAAGGGACCAAAAACATTGAAGAACTTTCGTTCGGACAGGCCCTGCTCATCGGTTTGTTTCAGTCGCTTGCACTTATTCCTGGCTTTTCCCGGTCTGGAGCGAGTATGACGGCAGGGTTCTGGGTTGGGCTAAAGCATGAAGCAGCTGCCCGTTTCTCTATGCTATTGGCTACCCCGATTATTATTGGCGCAGGGATCGTAGAAGTTCCGAAACTCTTAAAAACGGGTATGAATGGATTATTTCAAATATCTTTGCTAGGCGGAATCTTTTCTGGTTTATTTGCCTATTTAAGTGTATGGTTCTTAATGAAATGGTTCAAGAAACACGAATTTCAAGCCATGAGACCATTCGCGATTTATTGTTGGGTCGTTGGCATCCTTGTTCTTGTATCTTATAGCATATAGTTTTCACCCTGAATCGCTCAGAATTTTTTTCAAAAATCTTAATTTCTATTGACTATAAATACACTAGGAGTACGATTTCAAGGGAATTGAATATGTCCTCGTTAGATGAAAAAGCAAAAAATCTCTATCTTGAACACGAAACAGCTGCAGCAGCAGAATAATTTTGTCATCTCATTTACAAACGTTGGGTGGGCCCTACCTATTTAAAAATAACATTCTCAAGATTGCAAAAAGCCGATCCCCCTTTGCGAGGATGGAACGGCTTTGCTATTGATAAAATTTCATATGATGTAGAAAGCACTCTTAATGATTGTGGTGGTGTTCGTGTGAATGCTCCAGATCTTTGCCATCACAGAGTTCAGATTTTTCGTGCGGATGCTTGTCATCTTCCATTTGAATTGTGCAATGTCCGATACCAAGATGTAAAAGTTTATGATCAATCTGCCTTAGGATTGCATCGAGCGATAATGAAGAGAAGGGCGAAATGATCCCCATGCACAGCAATAAAAAGAAGCTTATTCCTCTAACTTTTTCTTTTTCTCATCACTTGGTAAAAGACAAACATTAAATACAAGGGAATAGCCACAAAAATCAAATACGGAAAATGTTTATGCTGTGTTGTTATAACTACGTAAGTAGAACAAATCATTAGAATTGTAATGATAGTACCACTCTTTAATAAATTGACATTTTTAAAGCTTGGAATTCTAATTTTACTTATCATTAATAAACCTAATCCTACCAAAATAATACCTATGATAAAACCAGGTATCCATTTATGTAACAATACTAACAGTGTGACCGCGCCTCCAGCAGCGGTAATTGGGACACCGATAAAATAAGATACTGATTTTTTTGAAGATGTAATGTTAAACCTTGCTAGTCGATATGCCCCAAATAAAGGAAATAAGCCAGTAAACATTAAGCCAACTATACCAAATTCCTTAAACCAAATATGATAAGTGAGCATTGCGGGTGCAACTCCAAATGATATTACATCAGCAAGAGAGTCTAATTCAATACCCATTTCAGATGAAACGTTTAAAATCCTTGCCATTCTACCATCCAAACTATCAAAGATCATGCCGATTATAACTAGTATTGCTGCATTCTTAAATTCACCATCAGCAGATAATCCCAACGATAAAAAGCCACAAAATAAATTTGCGAACGTAAATAGATTAGGTATACTTGATTTTTTTATCATATCGTTACTCCTCTTACATTTACGAATATACACATTTCAGAACCATACCATACAATAGAATTACTTGTCCATTAGTTCGAAGTAATCTGCCAGTTAGCGTGGAAACGGCAGCCGATTGTTCTGATGGGTAACTCATTAGAGGACTTAAAAGCTATTCCAATTGAATGGGGCTTCCGCGTGAAGACCCGTTTGGATTCACGAAGAACAGGTAATAGTCTCCCGGCGATAGGTCAGAGGGAATTGTCAATGTAATTGAGAAGCGGCCATATTGGGGGATAGCTACTGTCCGCAATGACACATTATCCCCTTCCCTCAGCTCCAACTTTACATTTCCGTCAGTCCACCCGTTTCCTTTTAATCGACGAATCTTGAAGCAAGAACGGGAGGCAGATGTCCTCATAACCGTTTAAACACTCTTACGCTATCCGTCTACACTTTTCAAGCTCTATACCAATTAATCTGCAGGAGCCAAGTTAAAATGTATTATTCAACAATTTCCACTCCTCATAAATCTAGTATTTTATTGTCTGAATAGCTCCCAATTATTCAAATATGCAGCATATTTCGAATTGGTGTTGTTTCCTAAACTGAGCGAAGAAACATTTAAACTATCTAAAGTTTCGGATTCCATAATCCATACATTTAAAACAGAATTTGAAACTTGTATAAACATCACCACATCATACCTATTAGCAATCAATGGGCGAAACCACCCATTTGCAAGTTTAACATAATCGACAGTTTCAATCGGTCCTGAATCTGGTTTCTCCATTATCTTTATCGACATGTAACCCCTTTTTCAACAAAAACCTTCAGAAAGCGGTTCATAACATTTCCCTTCACAATGGCATGTCTGCTTTTCAATTCAAATTTCTTCCTCATACGCACAATCGCAGTTCTATCTACGTTAAATATCTTTGCTATTTCCTTATCCGTGAATCCTTCAACTCTATATAGTTTAATCAGTTTCTTTAGCCATTTCTTCGACTTTTCCCAAAAATCACTAGAGATTGAGCCACCACCAATATGAAATGTATTACGAGAGCCTGCTTCAGCATGATCATAAGGAGACTCCTACCCCTGCTGAAATACCAAGAGTACAAAGTGAACTATCTATTTTGCAAGGGTGTTTAAAGCTGTTTATCGAGCCTATCAGGAGATTAACCGAGAACGCGGTCAGATGCAGCAGGAAGAATTTAAACAGCGCATGAGGAATCAGGCGAAGAACCAGCAGAAGGATCGGGACCAGGGGTGGGAACGATAGGTTGAATGCTTTCTACGCGCGGTGCTTTTTTCCCCAAAGCAGACACTCGGAACCTTCGGATCCTCGGTCTGCTTTGGGGGCTGGATTACGAAGATGGTTTGTTCACCAAGATATCGTACCCGTTTAGTTGAATATATTTCGTCAAATTCACTAGCGAAAAAAAGCAGGTCACCAACCTCAATAGGGGAAACTGACATGTAAAATGCCTCCGGTCTGCTGCGATCATCATTATGCCGTTTTTATAAATTTTCGGTAAAGTACAATATACTGTCCCCCTACTTTACTTATCGAGAAACCCCTCCTTACCATTTTCGAACTGAATTCACCTAATGTCCGTAACCGTTGTGGGTGTTTCAGGAGGAAATTTATATCTTTCACAAGTCTGTTTGCATGGAGAGATATCATGGAACCATGGTCACCAAAATTACAACTTTTCATCATAGCAATGGAAGTGGGTCCAACGATCCCGCAATATCCAGACACTCCTGCTGCAATAACCGGTCTGGCGCATGCCATTGCTTCAAGTGCAACACGACCAGTTCCTACGACGATATCTGCTGCATAATAAGCATTTTGAATCGAAGTCAGTGGTCCCTTAACAAGGATAACTCTTCGTCCAAGACGTTGGTTCACTTTCTGGGCCAACTGTGAAAGCTGTCGTCGAAAAGGACCTGGACCATATAACACCGCCGCAAATTTTTTGTTGCTTCGCGCAACCTTTTCGGCAGCCAAGATGACTTTTTGGGCTATCGGATATTTATCCTTTTCGAACCTTGCGGCATAGACTAATAGCTGAGCATCTTGTGGCAAGCCGAGGGCTTTTCTCCATCTTTTTTTAGACTGAATGGCCTGAAACTGCTTAGTATTGATTCCGTTCGGAATAAGTTGAATTTTATACGCAGGGATTCCCCTCTTCCGTAACCATTGTGACAGCCGCGGTGAAACGGAAACGATTTTTTTGGAGGAAACGACTGAAGCTCTTAGATTGTTCGTTGATTCATAGGTACTATGCACTGTAACTATAAGGGGAATGCTAGGATGCGCACGTTGAAAACGATTGGCCAATCTAAGCCTAGTATTAGCATGAATGAGGCCGTACTTGTTTCGGTTAACTATCTTGTACAAACCTTGTATCTGGTTCTTCAACTTTTCTTTTTGCATGGGTAGTATATGCACGGAAATCCCCATTTTTCGTGCAGCAGTGGTTAGCGGGCCTCCTTTTGTTACAATCCCAACCCGAATACCTTTAGTAAGCAAAAATTTAGACAAGGACAAAACAAATGTCTCGGTCCCACCGGTTTTAAGACGATCAATTAACATCAAGACCTTCACTTCTTAAAAACCCCTTCCATGATTTTCAGTTCTGCTCACATAGTGTATGCTTTCGGAAAACGATATGACCGGACAAATGCTGATTTGTATTTACTTCGTTTAAAGTGTTACACACAAAGACAATTGACGAATACGATTATGATGAATAGCTGAGCACGTCCACTATTTTGATGAAGGAGACGATTTGTAGCCTATGACGCCTATTACGTTTAAGGATATGCGGGGTCCCATTTTGATTGTTGCACCACATCCGGATGATGATGTTCTATCCTCCGGAGGAGTCATTCAAAAAGCGGTCCGAACCGGCAAACCAGTCCACATTATTTATTTAACCAATGGCGATGCAAACACAGATTCAATTCGAAATTTCCTTCATGCACCACCTATTCCGGCCTCTTTTCGCAGACTTGGACGCATTCGGCATTTGGAAGCTCTTAGAGTGGAATCATTTTTAGGCGTTTCATCAAATAGGTTATACTTTTTCGGTTTTCCAGACGCTCTTTCACTCCCTATAGCTAAAAGTACAAATGAAAACCGAGTGTTTCGCTCTCCCGTTACGTTATGGGACCGCGCCAGATATTCATTTTCCTTTCATAGAAATGCACCTTATACAAGAAAAACAGCTATTTCTTTATTTACGGAAATACTTAACAAAGTAAAACCTAAAACGATTATTGTAAATCGAGCAGATGATACACATCCAGACCATCGAGCAGCCAGAATTTTCCTGATGGACGCACTCCGGCGTACGAGAATGAAACCTCTTATCCTTAGCTACTTGATTCACTTTCCGAAATGGCCGTCATTTAAGGGAGCCTTTGTGCCGCCAGCAAGATTAAATACTCGAAATGTACGCGCCCTTTCCTTATCGGCATTGGAGCAAAGAAAGAATCTGCAGGCGTTCCGATTATACCGTTCCCAGTTTCATGCTCATGATCGTATCTTAAGACTTATACGACAAAAGGAAATATATTGGTTGGATTAACTTCCGATTAGGCTTAGAGTTAGCATATATTTTCGTTAAAATGTTGGCTGGACCCCTAAATGAGATAAGCCTTTCCACGTATGGACCACGTGTTGTTGTGAGCGTTGTGCTATGTAAAGGACTTCTTTGGGGTGAGCTAATTGCATCAACAGGACATATGTACAAAAACTTTTATTTTTGTGAATATGTAACCGCTGTTGCTTTGTTTCACTCTCCCGACACTTTTCCGTCCTCTTAGATCAGTAAGGCGACGCGCCTTCTTCTTCGCTAGTGCCCGTTTATCCGGCCCAATTAGATTAGGCAAGCCTCCATACAAAGATTTTTATCTTGTCATACAATATGGGGTCTTTCCAATTTGAAAGGAGAAGGAAGGGAAGTAATGGAGATACCCATAAAACCATTATGCTGGGGTGACAGAACCTGCTCCAAGTGGTGTACCGCATGTTCACGGATATTTTGCAGAAACCACTTTTAATGATGGCCACTCGCATATCATTAGAGCAACGACCGGTTCCCGCTGTCCCTTTACCAGGCGGCGGTCATATTCACTATTTCGAGGGCTATACAACGGTAAATGGGCTTACCCCTCATACGCATTGTTATGGTGGTTCAACCGGCAACGAAATTTGATAGGAAATCTAATCATTTTGAAAAGTCCTCTTAAAAAAGGGGGCTTTTCTATTAAGCACATGATCGATCACGACATCTGTATAAAATCTCATATTTTGTAAACATGTAAAAAGGAGCTGCCGTGGCAGCTTCTTCATCGTTTGTATAGAGTCCTTTATTCAACTAGCGTTTTTTGTTAGTGCGCTCAAAAAACAGTGATAATTGATCCTAATCTCAAAATAGGCTTTTACTAACTAACTATTTGTCCAAACATTTCAAATGCCATTGAATACAATAGACTATCTGATAATAGAAGGGAGCGAATTGGAATGGGTTATGCTGCAGGAGGTTGTTATAGCGGTGGTATTGGTACAAGTATGGCTACGGTCTTGGTCCTCTTCATTCTTTTAGTTATTATTACCAGTACATTTGTGTGGTAATTCGTTACACCTCAAGCTTTTTAAGAGAATAGGAGGTTATAGGAATGTCTATCAACAAAAATCGGCTAAAATCCCTCATGGGCAAACATGTTTACGTTATGACACGCCAAGGGCAAGTTTTAGATGGCATTTTGGATAAGCGCACGCATGACAAAATCTATCTTCGATCAAATGCCAAACCCGTAAGCACAAGCGCATTTACACCATTTACACCGTTCAGCCCATTCTTCAACCCAATCACTCCACTTGTCCTTTTTGATTTGTTGGCCATTGAGGAGTCCCCGTTTTTCTTCCGTAGGTCCCCGTTTTTCTTTTGAGAAAAACAGGATGAAATTACGATGAAAGGAGTGACTGAATATGGGATATACAACAGGAACAACAGGAGTAGGAATTGGTACTAGTTCAGCAGCAGTATTGGTTCTCTTTATTTTATTGGTTATTATTACTATGACTTTTGTAATATGATACGCAGGAATAGGTAATATAATAAATTTATATCCACAGCTACTAGGGGTTACCGTACAATTTAGGGAAAATTGTAAGGATAATATTGAAAGTTAAAAAGCCGGATTCCTGTACAATAGGAAAGCCGGCTTTTGTCTATCACATATCTATAGCACTCTTTAACTATCGTTCTCCGTTAGCCATCCATGCCCCTTCCGGGGCACCACGGACAAATGAAAATTTGTTGAGCTGTCTATAATGATTAGTACGGCTGGCGAGGAAGGTTGTTGAACTATGGTGCCTTGAGCCCTACCGTTAGTCTGACTACAACAACCCCGGTGTACCACGGACTGTCGCTCCCTTTTGGGAAGCACGCAGGGTAGATTAACCCTTTATTGGTTTGTTGCACCAGCCTCAAATTTTTTTGCCGTAGAAAGGTGATTTAATATGCAAGTACTCGTTGAACGTGCATGCGGTTTAGATGTTCACAAGAAGACCATCACTGCCTGTGTCGTTACACCAGAAGGAAAAGGAGATCAAGACGTTTCACACCCA
>NZ_FNIF01000061.1 GCF_900103825.1 Paenibacillus sp. yr247 | reverse complement strand
CCAGATCGCTTCTTGAGGCACTTAAGAAGGGCGAATTGGATCTCGCTCTTGCACATGAATGGGATGATAAATATTTTCCACAGTTGGAAGATTCAAATCCTCCGTCTGGAATTTGTGCGAAATCGCTGTATAATGACGAGTTAGTTCTTGCCGTTGCTAAGGGTCATCCTTGGAGAAACATAAAGCGGTTTCTATCCGGGAATTAAGGGAAGAATCGTTTGTATCTTTTAAAGAGGGATCGAGGTTACGTTCACTTGTATATGCGGCGTGCATCAGAGAGGGTTTTGAGCCAATCATTACCTCCGAATGCGCTTCTCCGCGGATACTGGTGGCAGAAGGCCTCGGGATTTCGATACTCCCTAGGCTGATGGCAGAGACGCCAGGGCCATCTATTTCGATTATCCCACTGGATCTTCCTCTATCTCGTTCGGTGGCCATCTTTTCCTTCGAGGGACGTTATCTCTCGCCGGCAGCCGATATTTTTATGCGTTATGCAGAAAAGTATCTAGGTACGGGTATTCCATGAGGGGATAGACTCACAATCTCATCAACACTCCCGCACTTTCCCCAACAAATTTTTTATGGTAGGGTTCACCTTAACGGTCATAACGGCGAAAAAGGCGAAGGAGCTACCTCGGCAGCTCCCTTTTTAGTTGCTATACTTATTACGCTATTGTTCTGCGTTAGCGTAATAAAGGCTCTGTGATATTCCAGCAGGTAATAAGAACAGCGTTTATTGTACTTTAGTAATCCATCCCACTTTCCTTGCCCAATCCTCCATCTCTGTTAATCTCGCATGGTAGTCTCCGGGGGGTTTTTGCCCTTCCTGTCGTGCCCGTTCCCGCATTATTTCAGTTTGTTTTTCGATCGGAGACATTCCGAGGGCCATTCTTAATTCATTTACTTTTTGTAAGTTCTCGATAGGAGATGGAGACAATAAATTATTTTCGTCCCAATCAAATTGCGTACCATATCTCTGGGGTTTTCTACCCAGTGTGCATATCCTATCTTCTAAATAAGCTAATTCCCGAGGTTCGATTTCGTCTATATAATGAGGACTTTTGAGTAAATCAAGAATCTTCTTCATGAAGGGCGGGTTACTAATTGAGTGCATGACTATCGTCCATGCCGCAGACGCTGCCTCTACGCCGACCTTTCTTTTTGTCGGGTAACCGAACTCATTAATGAGTTGCTCCAGCCTTTTCGAGTTAGTAACATGTACTTGCTCCATTTCTGGATGATATCCATCAAAAAGAGATCCACTTTCTAATAATTGTTTTCGTTTTTGTAAATCTGTATCTAACATATCATGGAGTTGCTTCTGAATTTGTTTTGTATCCATTAATTCAGCCCCTTTAACAAATACGTTTGCTGTATTGATCTATCGAATTATGGGATTTATATATATATATTTTCTACATCGTTATTACGTTATCCTGCCCGTTAGGACAGCAAAGAGCTGCAACGCGGCAGCCCCCTAATCTTTGAATTAGTGTTTATTGTTATGATAAATATTAATTAGAGTGGCGCCAACAACTAACGTTGAAATAACCACAATACAAAGGAATATTGCACTTCCAGAGAATCCGATGGATTGAATCTTTTCATACAAGAAAATTAATTCGATAAGTAAAAGAGCAATCCAAATACCGGCATGCCTTCTCAACATATTAATCCTCCTAAGTGTATTCTTATTGCATTTCTGATGGCAATATTATATTGCGCTATCGTTATCCGTTAGCTCAATCCCCAATAAAAATGAAATAAAAAGCCAGGTGAGCGTCCGAATATCTGATGGGTGATTATGGTACTATAACGTCCTACATACCCAAAACATTCACAAGATCTAAAAGATTTCTAATATTATATTTGGTATTAATGTCTTTAGAGACCTCAATATTTTGGCGGTTGTAAAAACAGAAATCGATTCCTGAGTTCATAGCACCATGATAGTCATCTTGTAATGAATCTCCAACAAATAGGACTTCACTGTTACTTAATTCAAGGTCATTTAATGCAATTTCAAAAATTTCTCTTCTGGGTTTCCTTATCCCTACTTCATCAGATATTACAATGGATTTAAACATTTCATCTATTTTTCCAGCTTTTAGCCTTTTTCTTTGAGATTCACTTATTCCATTTGTAATAATACCTAGTGGATATTTATCTTTAAAAATAGATAGTATTTGTTCTGCTCCATCTTCAAAAATGCAGGTATTACAAAAATATTCCCAATATGTGTCTGATAATTTACTGTGAAATAACTCCTCTCGATCCAGAGTGTCTCTGAATGAAAATCTCAATACATCACCTATTGTTCTTACTTTACCGCCATTTACAAAATCCATCCAATGACGAAAATTATGTTCCGAAAAAGACTTCCAAAACAAGTCCCATTCGATTATGTCATCAATAAAAAGATTGTGGTCATTACAGGTTCTTCTCATTGATTCAGTTTCACATAGACTAAAATTTAATAACGTATTATCCAAATCAAAAATAATTGCTTTGTACATGGTTTTCATCCTCGATTATGTAGTTTTTTATAACCTTTTACTATGATACTAGCGTTCCTCGTAAGTGCAATAATTTTTTACATATAAGGCTTGGAGGCAAGATTCCCTGGAGATTACTTTATTCTATTGCAATTAATTTTACCATATTTGGGAATATAATTATTGCTGCAATTTTTAAGTGCACATAATACACGTCTACTACGCAAATCTGTCCGTTTGTTGAGTGGAGAGGACATAGAAACAAAATGAAGAGATGGATCGGCTACATCACCGCAATCGGACTCAAGGAAAAATAGTTATAAGGCGAGATCATCGGATCCCGCCTTATTTCTTTCAGTAAGATTATATGAATTTGGGTTTACTTATCGGTTGTATCCGAAACGTGTTCCTGCCAATGAACGCCATACATCATCGCACTTCAACAGAGTCTCGGCATCCAGTGGATCCCCCTCAATCGACGCAATATTCTGCTCGAGCTGCGCCAGCTTGCTTACTCCAGAAATGATACTCGTCACGGATTCTTGCGCAGCGCACCACTTCATTGCAAGCTGCAGGATACTTAATCCGCATTCCGAAGCAATTTGAGTAAGCTTGTCGACAGCGGTAAAGTTCTCTTCTGACCAGTACCGCTTAAAGTATGTCTCATTGTTGGCAAACCGGGTATTTTCAATGGGCTGGCCTGGCATATGCTTGCCCGCCAGCAACCCCCCGGCGATAGGATTGTAGATGGCCATACCCATGTCGTGCGCTTTTAAAAAAGGAACCAGTTCTGTTTCTATGCCTCGGGTAATGGGGTTATAGACATTCTGGGTGATAATGGGGGCTATATAATTACGTTTGTCACAGATAGACAACATATCGGCGATCTGCCATGCGGCATAGTTACTTACACCAATATATCGAATCTTCCCCGACTTTATTAAAGTAGACATGGTTTCAAGTGATTCTTCAATGGAGGTTTCGTTGTCAGGTGCATGCATGTAGTAGATGTCGATATAATCAGTTTCCAGTCTCTTCAAACTGGCATCAACAGCAGTTAGGATATTTCGACGACTTAGTCCCGCATTATTTGGGTTCTCACCCATTTGACTGCGTACCTTGGTCGCAAGAATAATCTCATCACGCCTGCCTTTGAGACCCTTGCCGACGATCTTTTCGCTTTCGCCCTGATTATATGAGTTTGCAGTATCAAAAAAATTGATGCCATGCTCAAATGCGCAGTCCATGATATTAAGACTGTCAGCCTCACATGTTTGCCCTCCGAACATCATGGTTCCAAGACTCAACATGGAAACTTTAAGACTTGTTTTTGACAAATTATTATACTGCATTTGATAGCCTCCAATTCAAGAAACTTTGCCACACTTGACCATTTCCTATGTAATTATACACCTATAATCTGGAAAAACAACGAGAACTCCAATTGGTTTTTAGCTAAAGTTTGCTTGCAATTCGTTAACGAATGGAGCCTTTTTGTGAGATGTTTTGAATTGAATAAAAACTCCTACCTGAAGGGGCTGCACATTCGGATACTGAACAACCACGAGAATGGTAAAAAATGCTATAATAGACAAAATAAGTGTGATGACAAATGCAACAAGCTTCTGATTATCTGTTTATGGGTTCGTTAATTTTTTTGGTAATAACCGTCTTGATATTTTTCTTGGGAAGTGGAGGCATGTCTAGTTATAACAATGTTTCCAATGCTACGGGTGCTTTAACAGATCTACAAATGAATCACGACCACAAATGTTGGATACGCAAAACAATCGGTTGGTTAGACTTTTAAAATCATATCTGTTATGGATTCCTGTCGCTGGAATCATTGTTTCAATTATGCTATCTAAAATTTAAGAACTATAGTTCAACAAAAATAAGATATCCTCCCTCTATGGAGAATCGCTTAGCTCTTAAATGCTTCCGTTTTCTCAGATTTAAACCAATGATGCTTCCTGGCAGATAACATTTCAATGGAATGAAGTTGTAGAGGAAGAAATTTATGGGTCTTCTGATGTAAAAAAAACTCTTCACTCAAACCACCTGCTGTAAATAGTGGATACTATGGTAAAGTATGGTTGCACCTATGGATCTCCACATGGGCTCATGGTGGTCAACCCTCCCACATCTCGCAGAGTCTACGCTCCCACATTCCTTCATTCAACCTGTCCATGAGGTGGAGGTCAGATATGCTGCCCGGCAGGATCTTCGTCCGTATGGATAGTGCCTTTCCGACTCATCCGTGCTTCTTGTTATCTTTCCTTTGCTTAGATCATCAACACTGAAAATCGTTACTTAAGCAGCTTGCGGTAACTCTACAAATCGAGGGATATCCTGCATCATTTTTTCTTCACTGAACTCGTGTCCCTTTTGCAATATGCCAAAAAGGACCCGAATAAGCTTATTACACAGAGCGATGAGAGATTGCATCTTCTTCAACGGATTCGCCGGTCGTTTGGTGTAATACTCGTGTAAGGCTCGGAAGGCTGCATTTTTAGCGACCAACGGCATCATCACTCGAAAGAGCAATGCACGAAGACGTTTACGGCCTCGCTTGGTTATCTTCGTCTGTCCGTTGTGTGTTCCTGACGAATTTGTTTTCAAGTTTAACCCAGCGAGCTTTGTAATCTGCTTTGGATGACGGTACTGACCAATGTCACTTACCTCAGCTAGAAATCCTGCGATGGTGTCTCTTCCAATCCCTTTAATGGCCAACACTTGCTGTACATGTGGGATCTGCTTAAGCAGTTCATCCAATTTTGTTTCCAATTCTTCGAGCCTCTTATGAAACCATTCGTACTGGGCCAGCAGTAGCTTTAGCTCCATTTTAGCTAACTCTGAACCGTCTCGTATGCCTACAGAACGGCTCGCTGCTTCCTTCAGACTCTTGTTTCGACCTAGACCAAGTCCTCGCTTTGCAGCTTCTCTCAAGTGCTTCAGCAAGGTTTCATCCGGTACGAGAATAAGCTCGTGCGGCAGTAAATAAAGGCTCAGCATTTGAATGGCTGACTTGCACTCCCAGTCCTTAAATACCGTCAGAAACTCTGGAAAATACCGATCTAGCCAATTATGAACACGTGCTTGCACAACGCAAAGGTCAGTCGTCAGGTGATCGCGAATTTTCATCGCTTCCCGCAGTTCGGCATAAACGCCCTGTGGAAGGCTAGGTACGGCGTATCTCCCGTCTTTGACCAGTTGTGCGATCACTTTCGCATCTTTAATGTCATTCTTCGTTGGAGAGTTGTCATCTAGTTCTTTGCTTTTCTTCACGTGCAGTGGATTCACTACACCGTATTTTACTTGCTTTTCTTTTAGGAAATGAGCAAGGTTTAGCCAGTAGTGACCCGTTGGTTCCATACCAACGATGACGTCCTGGAACCCTTGCTCTGTTGAAATCTTCCGGAACCAGCTCACGAACAATTCAAAGCCTTTTCGATTGTTTTCAAACATAATGGACTTCCCGAACTCGACTCCGCGGTTGTCTTGGGCCCTCGCCACATGTTTGAATTTTGCGATGTCGACACCAATAATCAAGGTAGAAGATGTGATTTGATTAATTCGTTCATTTTGAGTAGAATGCATGTTGTAGTCTCCTTGGTTTTGTTTTTGGATCCAATCGCTAGCCAGCAACTGGGATCCATTAACATCATACCAAGGAGTCTTTTTATTTCTCAAACCTCGTATTTCTTCATAATAGGAATGCTGCCCGTTAGTTTAGCAAGCTACAGGTCAGACTACTACTTGTCGGCAATCGGACAATGTTCTTGTCACGAATCGGGAATCGGATCAAGTTCTTGTCATTGACATATGACAAGAACTTGATCCGATAACTAAAAAAGCCCGCGGTTTACGCGGACTTCATTCGGATAATGTTCTTGTCAACCGACAATTGTTACTTTTTTTTTAACTACTTACTTCTAACTCACTCTTCATTGTTTTTTTGGCGCCCTATTCAATTTTAAAAAACCAAAAAAGAACAAAATCCGCGAATTGTGTTCGGGAATTTTTGTTCTTTGCAAGCTATCGAAAACATCAAGTCCAAATCTTTGCAGTGAAGCAATTTCTGCTATTTTTAGTGAAGCAATTTCTGCTATTTTTAAGCTATAGGTAATTTTTTCAAAGAGTTGATTTTGTTTGTCCTGAGATTTAAACTTCATAGTAGAGCGTCCTCCTGGATGATGGGATTTTAAGGGCTATGACCCGTTGCGTACTCCCATCGTACCGAGGCGCTCGTTTTTTTGCAAAGCTCAAAATTAACGCTCTACAAGAACCATCGTAATGACATAACAAAAATTCATATTTATACCACATTAGTGTTGACAGCTGGCTTAAAGTCTTCGTCATTAATCGGTGCATCAATAAAATCATTATCAATTATAAAATTAAATACATTGACGGATAAAGATGTTCCGATTGATTGTCCTTGGGCATAATTATTCTTACTGTGTGAATCCCAACTAGATTGTGCATTTTCTCCGATACCAATCGTAGCGTTTGTATTAATGGAATTTACGTTAATCATATTGAATACTATTGAACTCGGCATATTCACCTCTCCTATCAATGCAGTAATTCCCCGATATGGTTGAACTCTGTATCATAGGCTATTCACTCGAATCAAGAATGGTGTTAAGAAGAGTGAATGAATTATTTATTGTGCCTTTCTCAAGCTTAGAACGGCTTTATTAAGGTAATAAATAAATTCTTGAAATTGAGGTTGAGTTACCTCTAGTTCTTTGTTGGTAAATCGCTTTTACACCACCAGATAAACGTTGTTGTACATTTCGACTTAAATCATCTGCTATAATTTCATAGCTATCAACTTCAATACCGTCGATTGCAATCTTTGCAATGTCAGCAGGTTTAGACTTTGGTCCAGTAACTCCTGCTGTCATGTCTGTGTCCATATAACCTACATGTAGACCAGCAACACGAATATTTTTAGAAGCTAGTTCTAGACGCAATGAATTTGTTAAACTCCATGCTGCAGATTTGGCTGCTGGGTATGCACCACCTTCGTTCAAGCTGCTCACCCACGATAGAACAGAAAGAATATTAAGAATTGTTCCTCCACCATTTTTTTCGATAATCGAAGCAAAGGCACGAATCACGCTGAGAGTACCGAAATAATGAGTATCCATCTCTAATCGGATTTTATCCATCTCACGTTCAAGTAATGAAGCTCTGCTGAAAATTTTCATGACGCTGTACATCCGCAAGAATATAACTTAAGCAATATTCCCCTATTTTCCGCCCAAAGCAGCCGACCGTACGCGTTA
>NZ_FNIF01000042.1:4604-20441 GCF_900103825.1 Paenibacillus sp. yr247 | reverse complement strand
CATCGGACATCGTACGCTGGACGGTGGATGTACCACAGGGGGTTGCTTTTCTCAAGGAGCCAACGCCGGGGCTGGCTGAATTGAAGCTGCCTTTGCGGCCTTTTCTAGGCTGTTTTGGTGTAGCGCCTTCCAAGGGGCAGTTCATCTCAACTGCAACGAGCGGCGAGTATGGCGGTAACATGGACTATAAAGGACTGGTCGCAGGCACTACAGTTTATTTTCCGGTGTCGTCCAAAGGTGCATTGTTTTATTTGGGTGATGGTCATGCCTTGCAAGGCGATGGTGAAATTATCGGTACAGGACTCGAAATATCGATGGACGTTCGGTTCACAGTTAGCGTTCAAAAAGGCAAAATGATAGGCTGGCCGCGGGGTGAAACCGACACGCATTGGTTTTGTATCGGCAATGCACGGCCGCTTGACCAGGCGCTTCAACATGCAACGACCGAAATGTTTCGGCTGCTGCAGGAAGATTTCGGCTTAACGTCTTCGGAAGCCAGCTTATTGCTGGGACAAGCAGTGGAATATGAAATTGCCAACATGTTTAACCCCGCCTACAGCGTAGTCTGCAAGCTGCCGAAATCGGTTTTATCGTCAATGCTCGCATAAAGTAATCCTTGTTGTGACAGGCATCTTTAGCATTTGACTCACTTACTCAACAAACGGGCAGTACAACAAAGCAAAGGCTGCCACAATGGGCGGCCTTTGCTTGTTGGGCAGGAGAGTTCAATTTAAAAAGAGAACCTACCGTGGTAAAATGGGTTATTATCACGTGGTTTTACGGATTCTGAGGGGGCATGGCAGATGGATATTAAAAAAATTATAGTGACCGGACGGATGTACAAAGATCTAGAGAAGCTAGCCTTGCTGGATACTAAGAGAGAGTATATGTTTCTTCCAGAGGCGGAGGTAAGCACGAATCATTTCGACTGGGCAGATGGTTATGTGGCATTTAGACCGACAGAGTCGTTTCATTTTGGTAGGTTGCGGTGGGTTCATGCGCTTGGAGCTGGCGTTGATGCATTTTTATATAATCGTGAATGGAAAAAGGATGTATTATTAACGCGTACGGTCGGCTGCTTTGGGCGGAAAATAGGGGAATATTGCTTAAGTTATATTCTTGCGGATGTACAGCGTCATGAAAATTTTCAGCAGTATCAGACCGAACGACAATGGCTGCCTTCACAGCAGAAGCTTCTGCATCAGCTGAACATCGTCATTTTCGGTACCGGATCGATTGGCGAGGAAGTGGCGAGGATACTTAGAACATTCGGGGTAACCGTATACGGAATATCTCGCAGCGGCGCATCGAACTGTCATTTTTATAGGGTCCTTCCGATTACCGAGGTGCACTCGTTGTTAGCACAGGCCGACTGGGTTATTAACACGCTACCCTTAACACCAATCACCGAAAGATTATTTGAAATGCGTTTGTTTTCCTGCATGCACGGTGCAGGCTTTATAAATGTGGGCCGGGGAGCTTCGGTGGATGAAAACGCACTGCTCGGGGCGATTGAACGAGGCCAGGTGCGCAGAGCTGTTCTTGATGTGTTTAGAGAGGAACCTTTGCCCGCACAATCGCCGATGTGGGCTCATCCGAATGTGATCATTACCCCGCATATTTCTGCCGTTACCGGGCTGGATGAAGCGATGGACGGCTTGCTCTCCGTGCTAGGAGAAATTGATAGCGGGCAAGAACGAATTAGCCATTCAGTGGACGTAAGCCGAGGATATTAGATCAGATAATTCGGAAGGTGATCGGAGCTGCAACAGTTATTCATTAAAAATTTGTCCGGCGACACTAACATAGGTGCTTAGAGATTCCCGCAAATTAGTTTTTTTATTTTTATGCACATATGTTTTTTTGTTGCGAGTCAACCACACAAACATAGACGCTTAATCCTAGACAGGGAAGACGGGCTGATTAAACTAAAGGGCAGCATAGTTACATAATTTAACAGGGAGTAAACTTTTTTGATACCAATATTAGAACGAATCCATCTAAATTTAATTATTTTGTAGATAGGTTCCAAGGTGTATGATAATATCATCCAGAATAATCCAAAAGGTGATAAATATGAGCGATAGTTGGAATGATTCGTATTTAGGTAAACTTCGCAAAGTGGTTGGTACGCAAAAGATAATCGTAAATTCAGTACGAGCAATCTTACTTGATAATGAAGGTCGTGCCTTGTTTATAAAGCGTCATGTTGATAAAAAATGGGGTATGCCTGCAGGAGCTATGGAATTAGATGAATCCGTGTTTGATGCGATGAAACGTGAGGTTAAAGAAGAAACAGGGCTTGACGTTTTTCAGGCAACATTAATTGCTATTTATTCTTCTCCGACAACACAAACATTCACGGACCGTTGGGGAAACGAGCATCACGTAATTGAATATTTATTTCGGGTGGATAAGTGGTCGGGTACTCTTGAAAAAGAGACAAACGAAAGTGTAGACGCTGAATTTTACCCATTGGATAATTTACCAGAAGCCTCCAGTGTGCTTTTCGCAAGACATCATCAAAGAGTATTTAAAGATTATAAAAAGTTCGATGGAAAATTAATATTGGAATAGTTGACGGCATTCAACTAACGGAGAACGTTAAATTTGTGTCATCATTTAGGGGAAGTTCGTTACATGTAAGAGGACAAGAACATATATCTATAGAGATCTGCGCGCCGCGCGGTTTTTTTATTTTAAGGATATAAGTTCTTGTCTTTTCCGCAAGACAAGAACTTATATCCTTTGACAATCTAGGACAAGAACATATATCCTTTGCCATGGTGGATTTCATCGCATAATATATCACATTTACGGAGTGTAATTAAACCAATTAATAATCTATTTAGGGTCGTTATACGAGAAATAAGCAATTAATATTAGTGCTAAGAACAAATATCTATTGCCGAATTTTTGTACAAGAACATAAATCTCTTGCCGTAATTTAGACAAGAACTTATACTGTTAGATGATTTTTTGGACAAGAACAAAGTATCATTGCCACAGTCGGAATGGTTCAAAAAGAAGTGATTTGTTAACCTATACATTTCTCATCAAATTAATCAGTGTAAGTTGATTGCAACTTTATAGCCTGTTGAGCTAACGGGCATATGCACGCGTTAAGAAAAGTAAAGAATTAGATGACAATTCTCTTACAAAAAGTGATGTAAAGGATGCCAAAGTTATTGCACAGCTAGTCAAAGATGGGAGATATGCTGAACCCAACATCCCACAAGGAGTCTATGTATTATATTGAAGGCGAAGGAAACGGTATCAAATAAGCAAACGGATTCAACCTTTTCTTTGTGGTCGCTTGTCAAATGTCCAATGCCGAAACAAATTTACCTACAAAACATTTTTTTTGCAAAAGCCTGAGAGATCAGGCTCTTTTTAATATTATGCCTAAACCCGTATTTTAACATACCTACATATGTGGGCTAACCATGATGGTCTATTTTCCATCCTGTTCGGCCGATTAAGGCGGAAAGAACCAATCGAGTTGAGCTTTAGTAAGCGGTTACATTCTTATGATTGATTGTTATGATGTAATCGTTAGTAGTCGATACAAAAGTATGGGTAACGTTCAGAGCCATCTGTATCATACTTCAATAACCTAGGAGGAACGATGATGAAGGAAACGACACGTAAACCAATGACTGGAAGCGAGTATATCGATAGCATTCGTGATGGAAGGGAAGTATGGTTAAATGGTGAACGGGTTAAGGATGTAACTACACATCCGGCCTTTCGCAATTCGGTTCGCTCCGTTGCCCGCTTGTATGATGCACTTCATGATCCTAAATACCATGAGACGTTGACTTCGCCAACGGATACTGGAGGCGGAAGCTTTACACAGAAGTTTTTCAAAGCCAGCCGTAATTCGGATGAACTGCTGCAGGCCCGAGATGCCATCGTTGAGTGGGCGCGGCTCACTTATGGGTGGATGGGCCGCACACCGGATTATAAGGGATCTTTTTTGGCTACGCTCGGTGGTAATCCGGAGTTTTATGCCCCATATCAGGACAATGCTACTCGTTGGTATAAGGAAGCACAAGAGAAGGTTTTATTTATCAACCATGCGATTATTAACCCGCCTGTAGACCGGAATAAACCGATTCATGAGGCTAAAGATGTATTTATTCACGTTGAGAAGGAAACGGATGCCGGTATTATTGTAAGCGGTGCCAAAATGGTAGCCACTGGTTCAGCAATCACAAATTACAATTTTATAGCCTACAACGGCACTCTACCGCTTGAAAGAGAAGAATTCGCTCTTGTTTTCTTTGTCGGTCAAGATACGCCTGGGGTGAAGCTGCTCTGCCGTCCCTCCTTCGAAATGAATTCAGCAGTGATGGGAAGCCCGTTTGACAATCCGCTATCCAGCCGCTTGGATGAGAATGATGCGGTACTCATTCTCGATAAAGCTCTGATTCCTTGGGAGAATATATTGGTTTACAAAAATATCGAAAAAGGAAACAGCTTTTTCAAAGAATCCGGCTTTGCGAATCTATTCACTTTCCACGGCTGTACCCGATTAGCGGTTAAGATGGATTTCATGGCCGGTTTGCTCATGAAAGCCACCGAAACATCTGGAACCAATCAATTCCGTGGCGTGCAAGCGAATGTAGGGGAAATTATCGCTTGGCGAAACGTGTTATGGGGTCTAAGCACTGCGATGGCTAAGGATCCGGATAAAGGGCCAAACGGCACCGTGCTTCCTAACCTGGAATACGGGCAAGCCTATCGTGTTTTTTCTAACCTTGCTTGGCCAAGGGTAAAAGAAATTATTGAAAACACAGTTGCAGGAGGGCTAATTGTACAGCCTTCTAACGCAGCAGATTTTAAAAATCCGGAGCTTCGCCCCTATTTGGACAGATTTTACCGCGGTTCTAACGGATATGACAGTCTCGAAAAAGTAAAAGTTATTAAGCTTCTCTGGGATGCTGTAGGAACCGAATTTGGCGGCAGACATGAATTATATGAACGCAATTATACGGGGAACCACGAGGATATTCGTATTCATAACTTGTTCACGGCCATGGGAAATGGATCTGCGGATTCCTTCAAAGGTTTTGTTGAACAATGCATGAGTGAATACGATCTCGATGGATGGAAAGATTCTACTTGGATTAATCCTGACGATGTCAATCTAATTGCTAAAAAAGGAAGCGGGCTAAACGTTTAGGTTCCTATGAAGGTTGTAAAACGGGGGAAAGGTGGCTATGGGACATGAAGATTGTACAATTTCCATCGGAGGTGCCAAAGAAAGGAAATGGAAGTTGGGTCGCGATAGGAAAGTGGGACGGGATTCACCTTGGACATCAACATCTTGTGGAGCAGATCGTTCGCCGAGCGCGTTCAAACGGAGGGCAGTCCGTTGTAATCAGTTTTGATCGCCATCCAGCTGCTGTCTTACGACCCGGTACGGAGCCGTTCCAGCTTCAATCCGTTACCGCACGTTCAACTTTGCTTGCCTCCCTTGGTGTCGATGTGCATCTTGTTCTGCCCTTTACCCGGGAGTTTGCAGACCTTTCCCCTGAAAAGTTCGTTGAGGACATATTGATAACAAACATACAAACTTGCGATGTTACGATTGGGTACAACTTCAGGTTTGGAAAGGAACGGGTAGGTACACCTGAAATACTCGAGCAGTTATGTGCGAAACATGGAATTGCGGTACATGTAGCTTCACCTATAGTTGTTGAAGGGGAAGTGGTTTCCTCCACTTTGATTCGAAGTTACCTTCAATTGGGGCAAGTAGAAAGAGCTTCTAGACTACTCGGTCGTCCCGACTTTCTAATGGGTACGGGTTACAAGCTCTCGGTTTAATAAGAAGGTCATACTTCTTTCACTTTTTATACATTGAGGAGGTTTCATTCATATGAATGTAAGACTTGCTGCAATAACTGCGAAATTGACACAGCATCTTCATGATGTGGTACAAGAGTTTCAAGTTACCGAAGATGAACTTATCAAAGCTATTGATTTCTTGTATCAGATTGGCCAAAAAAATCAGTATCTTTTGCTGTCGGATGTGCTAGGTGTTTCCGTGCTTGTGGACAATATTACTCACAGTTCTCAGCATCATGAGAGTGCTACGGCAAATAGTGTGGAAGGACCTCTATACCGCAACGAAGCTCCACTCATGCATACCCCGGCTAATATCTGCCCGGAGTATTCCGGAGGTGACATTCTCTTTATGTCCGGTCGCATCTTATCTTTCGAAGACGGACGTCCACTGGCGCACGCAGTTCTCGATGTTTGGCAAACGAATGAGCATGGAATTTACGAGAATGAAGATCCTGATCAGCCGGACTTTAACCTTCGCGGTAGAATACTCAGCGATGAGAATGGAAAGTTTGAATTTAGAACGATAGTACCCGCTCCTTATGAAATTGGCAAGACTGGACCTGTTGGCGATCTTATGAAAGCCATAGGCCGGCATTCCTGGCGGCCGGCTCATATTCACTTTAAGGTGTCTGCAGATGGACAAAGAACGTTTACAACCCAACTCTTTATTCCGAATGATCCGTGGATTGATTCGGATTCGATTGGAGCAGTGAAGGAATCGCTCATCTTAAGTATTGAAAAGTGCGACAGTCCTGATGAAATGCGAAAGCGAGGGCTGGATAGGCCTTTCTATAAGAGCAGTTATGATTTCATCCTTCACCCGCACCGTATGTAACGATAGTATCCCCATTCGAGGAGGGCTTCAAAATGAATAAATTTCAATACGAAGTTCAAGCGGCCAGGGTCATCTTCGGAGCAGGACTGCTCACAGAAGTAAGCGCTGAACTGAAGGCTTTAGGAGCGCATAGGGCATTGGTTATATCCACACCCGGACAAGAGTCGCTCGCCCGCGAAGTTGCCGGCTTACTCGGTGACCTATGTGTAGAAGTTCATGCAAAAGCGATCCAGCATGTCCCTATTGAAACAGTTGAGGAATCGCTTGTGCTTGTGCGAGATCTCGATGTCGACAGCCTTATTCCAATTGGCGGGGGTTCTTCCATCGGTCTAGCCAAAGCCATTGCATTAAATACTTCTCTTCCGATCCTGGCTATTCCTACTACTTATGCTGGTTCGGAGATGACGCCTATTTGGGGAATCACAGAGAATGGACATAAAAAAACGGGCAGAAATCTGATCGTTAAGCCAAAGACCGTGATCTATGATCCTAAGCTCACTGTTACGTTACCTTCACGTTTGACCGTAACCAGCGGTATGAACGCAATTGCTCATTGCGTAGAGGCTCTATACGCTGAAAACGCCAACCCCATCACTTCGCTTCTAGCTGAGGACGGAATCCGTGCGCTTAGTTCCAGTCTGCCACAGGTTGTGGCTGATCCCAACAATTTGAATGGGCGTTCCGAAGCGCTTTATGGTTGTTGGTTGGGAGGAACCGTGCTTGGATCTGTAGGAATGGCCTTGCATCACAAGCTATGTCACGTCTTAGGAGGAAGCTACAATCTTCCGCATGCTGAAACCCATACGGTCATACTGCCTTATGCGATTTGGTACAATGCAAGTTACGCCCCGGAGGCTGTAAAAGCGATTGCAAGAGCCATTGGAAGTGATGAGAATAATGTTGCAGGTACTCTTTTCGATCTGGCAAAATCATTGGATGCCCCAACGTCATTAGCTGAAATCGGCATGAATGAGAATGACCTGGATCAAGCTGCTGAACTGGCTACCAAGAACCCTTACTTCAATCCGCGTCCAATCGATATACGTTCAATTCGAAAATTGCTGGAGTTTGCTTTCATCGGTAAACGTCCTGATCAGGGAATTGATTTATAAATAGGAACTTCTCTGAAAAAGAAAGGGGGAGGCTGCAATGAAAAACAAAGTAATTTCGAAGGAAGAGGCAATCTCATTGATTCGCCCCGGGATGAAAGTCATGGTCGGTGGATTTGGCGTGGTAGGAAGTCCGCTGGTCTTAATTAGTGAGCTTCATCGGCAAGGACAGAATAAGCTAACCATCATAAGCAATAACATTGGGGAGCCGGGAAAAGGACTGGATCCTTTATTGGATAACGGACAGATCGAGAAAGCTATCGGCTCCTATTTTACCAGTAACCCCAATGTTGCCCGTTTTTATAATGAAAAGAAACTCCAAATTGAACTCATTCCGCAAGGGACATTTGCTGAAGCCATTCGTGCAGGCGGTGCAGGGCTTGGCGGGTTTTACACCCGGACATCGGCTGGCACGCTGCTAGGGGAAGATAAAGAGACAAGAGAAATCAATGGTCATCTATATGTGCTCGAGAAGCCGTTGCTTGCTGATGTTGCGCTCATCCGGGCTTATAAAGCGGATCGATTAGGAAATCTCATCTATCGGAAGACGGCTCGCAACTTTAATCCGGTAATGGCTACTGCGGCAAACAGGGTCATCGTAGAAGTAGATGAAATCGTTGAACCAGGGGCTCTGGATCCAGAAAGCATTGTTACACCTCACATGTTTGTTGATTATATCGTACAAAGGGGTGAATCCAATGCTTGATCTTAAGCAACAAATTGCCAAACGTGCTGCTGAGGAGTTATCCGATGGGGATGTAGTCAACCTTGGAATTGGCATTCCTACGCTTGTAGCCGATTTTGTTCCAGGCGGGATTGATGTATTCATCCATACGGAAAATGGTTTGCTTGGTGTAGGACCGACACCTGGTGAAGATGAGATTGATCCTGATTTGGTGAATGCAGGGAAGCTTCCGGTTACAGAAACGATAGGGAGCAGCTTTTTTTCCAGTGCAGATTCATTTGCAATGATCCGTGGTCACCATGTCGATGTTGCTATCCTCGGCACACTACAAGTGGATGCAACTGGCCGAATTTCCAATTGGTCTGTTCCCGGAAAAGCCATACTTGGCGTTGGGGGAGCGATGGATCTATTAGTTGGAGCTAAGAAAGTTATTGTCACTATGACCCACTCAGCAAGCGATGGAACACCTAAAATTGTTGATCGCTGCACGCTTCCTATAACAGCTGAAAGAAAAGTGGACATGATTATTACCGAGCTTGCTGTATTCACCGTTGGGCCTGAAGGGTTGACTCTTGTTGAATTGATGCCTGGTGTTGGTATAGAAGAAGTGAAAAAACATACGGAGGCCAATTTTCTAATCTCTTTATTGGAGGATGAAACGAAATGACCCAAAATGTATGGATTGTTGACTATATAAGAACTCCGATTGGTCGGCTAAATGGTGGATTAAAGCTGGTTAGGCCAGATGATTTGGCCGCTCATGTGATCGGGAAAGCGGTTGAACGCGCAGGTATTGATCCGAGTATCATAGATGAAGTGTTTATGGGCTGTGCCAACCAAGCTGGGGAGGACAATCGTAATGTAGCCAGGATGGGATTGCTGCTTGCCGGATTGCCGGTGGATGTTCCTGGTGTGACAGTGAACCGTCTTTGTGCATCCGGGCTAGAGGCCGTAAATCAGGCTGCAAGAGCTATTTCCTTGGGCGAAATTGATGTAGCGATTGCCGGGGGCGTTGAAAGCATGACCAGATCGCCTAACGTCATGCTCAAACCGGAAATGGAGTTTGGTCGCGGCAATCAAACGCTTTACGATACCACTCTTGGCTGGCGTATGGTAAACCCGAATTTTCCTTATTCCATGGAAAGTATGGGAGAAACGGCAGAAAATGTGGCTTTTCAATATGAGGTTTCTCGTCAAGCGCAGGATGAATTTGCCTTGGCAAGCCAGCAAAAGGCTGCTCGAGCTCAAGCTGAAGGCATTTTTAAAGAGGAAATTGTGCCGATAACCGTACGTGACCGTAAAGGAAAAGAGTTTGTTGTCGATACAGATGAGTTTCTGCGACCAGATACCTCGTTGGAGGCTCTATCCAAATTAAAGCCAGCATTTAAGAAAGAAGGATCTGTTACTGCAGGTAACGCATCAGGTCTTAATGATGGTGCGGCAGCGCTGTTATTGGTATCTGAACGGAAGGGGCGCGAATTGGGATTAAAGCCATTGGCTCGTTATGTCGTTTCCGCCTCTTCAGGCGTCGACCCTAGTGTGATGGGAATCGGACCGATCGGCGCAACTCGCAAAGCTCTCCAATTAGCTAATCTAACGGTAGATCAATTGGATTGGGTGGAGTTAAATGAGGCTTTCGCCTCACAGTCCATCGCATGCATCCAAGAACTTGGATTGGATGATCAAAAAGTAAATCCAAATGGGGGAGCTATCGCGATAGGGCATCCTCTAGGCTGTTCTGGAGCGCGACTTGTGGGGACATTGGCACGTCAGCTTCAACGAAGCGGCGGAAGGTATGGCTTAGCGACTCTTTGTATTGGTGTCGGACAAGGTCTGGCAACCATTATTGAGAGAGTGGATGAGTGAACTGGATTAGTGATTTTCAAAAACCAATAAAAGGTTATACTATAGAAGTGGCTTGGGCACGCACATGTGCCCTTTTTTACTATCAGGAGATGGACTTTGGTATTCATTTGAGGAGGACGAATATGGACGAAGCTTTAACTTCCTTTAATGTTTCGGATCTTGAATTTCAACCCGGGCAGCTTACGTTTAAAGGTGAGCGCTTTCTATTGATCAATGCGGAAGCGCTTGGCATGCTTCGTCGTGATCTTGTATCCACATTAGGACGAGAACGAGCCAAAGGGTTTCTGCTTCGCTATGGCTGGGAATGCGGGTATAAAGATGCGTCTTCGATTAAACGGCAATATGGTAACGCCTCGCTTGAGTTTCTGCATCGGCAGGGGACAATTTTCCACATGCAAGAAGGGGTAGTCCATGTGCAGATACAAAATCTCCAAGTACACCCTGAACAGGGGAAGTTTTTCATGGAGGGAATTTGGACGAATTCCTATGAAGCGGAGCAGCATATTCAACACTTTGGACTTACTGAAGATCCTGTCTGTTGGACGCTGATTGGGTATGCGGGAGGCGTTTCTAGCGGTTTATTCGGCCGCAGAATTTTGTACAAAGAAATCACTTGCGTAGGACGCGGTGATGATCAATGCCGATTTGTGGGGAAAACGGTAGAAGACTGGGGAAATGAGATCAGTAAAGAGTTATTATATTACGAGGCTTCTAAAATAGGTGAGGAGTTGGAAGAGGCTCTCCTTCTGATTCAAAATAAAAATAATATGCTGCGAAGTATTATGGACATTCATGAACAGCTAAGCCGGATGGTCCTGGCAGGACAAAGCAGACAAGTTATCATTGACACGATAGGGCAAATGCTGAATTCTCCGGTTATTGTCCAGGACAGATATTTTCGTCCGCTCACTTGGTGGATGCCGCCCGGGGATGATTCGGAAGTAAACCAATACCTTCTAAGCCCTTCCCGAGAGAAAAGTCCCGAGTTGCGAATCCGTTTGAGACAGTTAATACAAGAAAAGCGCGCCTTGGAATTGAGCTTTGATGAGGATCCTGCCTTTCGAAGAAGAACTGCGGTTCCTATAATACTAGGTGAAGACGTTATGGGATATCTCACTGTGATCCACGTTGAGGGAACAGACAAGGAACTAAGACATATGATCGTTGAACGCGCCGCCGCTGTCATGGGAGTGGACCTGTTGAAAGAACGGACCGCTTTGGATACGGAACATCGATTGAAAGGCGAATTTCTGGATGATCTGTTGTCGGGTACGACCCCAATGGAACCTTTAGTCAAGCGGGCAATGTATATGGGCTATGATTTTGATTTGCCACATCGATTTATCCTTATTGAGATAGGTAGCAATAAGAATAAAGATCAGGATCATCTCAATAGGATGCGAAATGAATTGTTTACCCTGATTCGATCAGATTTGAACGTTTCTTCCGTCAAGGATTTTTTGGTTGTAGATAGACGTGAGGGGATCGTTTTATTGGTCAATACGGGTCTTAATGGATTAGATTCTGTTAAACTGGCACGAACCATCCAAAAACGTCAGAAGGACCTGCTTGAAAATATTACGATTTCAATCTGCATTAGCCGAGAGGCGGTCTCGATCGAACAGTTGAGATCCACATATACAGAATGTATCCAGACACTGCAGGTAATGAAACGACTAGGTCGAAACAGCGAGATCATTTCAGTAGAAGAGATGAGCGTGTTTGATTTGCTGTATGCAAGCCCGGCACAAGAACAGCTTCTCAAATACGCTAGACAGTCCTTGGATAAACTTCTCCAATACGATCAGGAGAGCGGAGGGGGTACCCTTACTCAAACACTTCATGTATTTCTTTCCAATGAGTGCAACCTACAACGAACCGCTCGTGTGATGAGTGTATCGTTAAGCGGGTTAAAGTATCGAATTCAACGTATAAGAGAAATCGGTGAGATGGATTTGGAAAATCCCGATCAGCGGTTTAATCTACAGCTTGCTTTGCGTATTTTAATTGCGAATGGGAGTCTGAAGGTTTCGGAGAGTAAATAAAGTCATCATCCGAAAAAGATGAATGCAACTTAGGAGGATATAAAATGGGACAAGAAAAGACTATCTTGAATTTTAAAGATATTTTTGAGAAAGAGCGAATGGGTTTTCTTACAACGTTTAACAAGCTAACAGGGAACATTCATCATAACGTCGTGTCCTGGATTGCTGGAGTGAATCAAGACACGTTAAGAATCGCTGTATCGAGCAAATCTGATATTGTGTCCAATATAGAATCACATCCTAACGTTTCATTTTCTTTCTTTTTTGATGAAAAAGTTATGGCTTTTCAATGCGAAGCTATCATTCTTACAAAAGAAATGAAGGAAGTCCCCTTTCCATTAACGCTGATTGAGCTAAGTGCTCAACAAACAGAAGATATTATGTTTTACGGTGCAAGAATTTCACAGGAGCCCGTCTTTGAGAAAACATATAATTTGAAAGCAGCTAAACAATTGGACATGCAAGTCTATGATTCAATGATGATGGGTGAATAAAGTAGCTTTGACTGATGGTAACTCAATGTTTTGGTGGTAGCTTAACCCCACAGTCATTGCTGTGGGGTTCTTGAATAGTTAACCAAAAATTTTGCGAAGTCTATCATCTATATTAATCCTAACAAGTAATCAAATATAGCAAAAAACGCTTCGTAAAAATAGCAGTCTTTTTGCAGGATGGACAGAGCCAGGGGTTGCCCGGGTTTATATGGCGATTCATGAAGACCCGGCTAATCCGATTGCTCTTATGTAGTTCAGCTCTTATGTAGTTCGTGATTTCGAAAATTCAGCTTGCATAAGCAATACGCCTAACGGGCAGGTAATTGATAGATTCTTTGTTAAAAACAAAACACAAATCAGCAGAAAAGCAACAGCATTCTGGCGTGGATAGAAATTTCTTATAGTTTACTTCACAGAATCATTATTCTGTGAAGTAAAATTCTCAAACCCCTTCTTTGCAAAGACACTCTTTGCTGCCTCAAGTAATTGCATTTTGGTATTAACATTTTTATTCATAACCTAATCTTCTCCTTCAAAGCTTAATAAAACTTAATCCACTTATTATTAACAGTCTAACGGTTGTTACGATCCAATTCCACTTCAGCAATTACATTGTTATTGATAAGAAGTGTGAAAATATCACCTCCCTGTTCAGGTACCCAATAGATGATATATCAGCATAAAAATTGCGAAATTTTGAGTGTTCGACTAGCTTGTTAATTTCTCAAGAAGAGCTTCACGGTGCAGTTCTGATGATCTTAACTAATCAAAATTTCCATTCTTAGTTCGATAAGCCTAAGTGATTCTCATTTACTTTGTCGATTCTGATTAAAGTGATATGCCTTGAAATCTTCAGTTTCATATGTTCTTGAGCATAAACCCTTTTTGTAACGCGTTTCCAATCAGACCGATCAGCGTATTTTTTTTCAAAAAGCCATATCCTCCTTAAAATACTTCGATGAACCGATTGACTCATTATTTTACTTCATTGCTCTCTCTGTGCGGTCTGCTAATTCCCAATACTTTTTAGGTAAGTTCACAAACTTAGGTCTTTTATGAAAATATCCTTTCTCTTTACTCTATTTAAATCGTCCAGAATTTACTGACTATTATGTTTTATTTATCATCGAGATTGGATTGTTTAGTTGATCTTGCAATTTTATTTCATAGTGTGATGATAACTTGAGATTATAAGTTTGAGCATCAATTACTGTAATACCAAAACCGGTTGCAGAGGCAATCGGTTATTTCGCTTGTGCGGAAGAGCACAAATTTATCTATTCGCATTTAAGATTTGATGACTGCTAGATATGCAAATGTGTGATTAGTGGGCTTGGAAAATGTTAGTGAAATCCCCTGTGTACTAGCCGTTACGATCTTTAATCTTGTTCATATGGTGTACAAGAAAGGAGGACCGATGCATGAAGAAAATTATAGTGAATAAATTCAAATGTTCAAAAAAAGTAGATAGTCTCCATAATAACAAACGTTGCCCTCGTTGTGATCACAGGCATTGTCAATGTGAAGAAAAACGATGCCCTCGTTGTGATCACAGGCATTGTCGATGTGAAGAAAAACGATGCCCTCGTTGTAATCACAGGCATTGTCGATGTGAAGAAAAACGATGTTCTAAGTGTAATGAAGTTAATTGTAATTGCGCTGAAACACAAAAAATTATAGTCAATGTCACATCACCACAAGGACTACAAGGAACACAAGGACCACGAGGACCACGAGGACCACAAGGATCAAAAGGATCAAAAGGATCAAAAGGACGAAAAGGACGAAAAGGATCACGAGGATCACGAGGACCACAAGGACCACAAGGACCACAAGGACTACAAGGTCCACAAGGGCCACAAGGACTACAAGGACTACTAGGACCACAAGGAGCTACTGGAGTAAATGGAGCCGCTGGTCCTACAGGTGCAGCAGGTCCTACGGGTGCCGCTGGAGGAGCAACCGGCGCTACAGGTGTAACTGGAGCCACAGGTGGTACAGGCGCTACAGGTGCAGCAGGTCCTACGGGTGCAACTGGAGCCACAGGTGGTACAGGCGCTACTGGTGCAGCAGGCGCTACTGGTGCAGCAGGCGCTACTGGTGCAGCAGGCGCTACAGGTGTAACTGGAGCCACAGGTGGTACAGGCGCTACAGGTGCAGCAGGTCCTACGGGTGCAACTGGAGCCACAGGTGGTACAGGCGCTACTGGTGCAGTAGGTGCAACGGGTGCAACTGGAGCCACAGGTGGTACAGGCGCTACTGGTGCAGCAGGTGCTACGGGTGCAACTGGAACCACAGGTGCAACAGGTGCTACGGGCGCTACTGGTGCAACAGGTGCTACGGGCGCTACTGGTGCAACAGGTGCTACGGGCGCTACTGGCGCTGCGGGTGCAGCAGGAGCCACAGGGGCAACGGGCGCTACAGGCGCTACGGGTTCTGCGGGTGCTACTGGTGCAGTAGGAGCCACAGGTGCAGCAGGTGCAACGGGCGCTACGGGTGCAGCAGGAGCCACAGGTGCTACGGGCGCAGCAGGCGCAGCAGGCGCAGCAGGAGCCACAGGTGCTACGGGCGCTACGGGTGCAGCGGGAGCCACAGGTGCTACGGGCGCTACTGGTGCAACAGGGACCACAGGTGCTACGGGCGCTACGGGCGCTGCGGGTGCAGCAGGAGCCACAGGGGCAACGGGCGCTACAGGCGCTACGGGTTCTGCGGGTGCTACGGGTGCAGTAGGAGCCACAGGTGCAGCAGGTGCTACGGGCGCTACGGGTGCAGCAGGAGCCACAGGTGCTACGGGCGCTACGGGCGCAGCAGGAGCCACAGGTGCTACGGGCGCTACGGGCGCAGCAGGAGCCACAGGTGCTACGGGCGCTACGGGTGCAGCAGGAGCCACAGGTGCTACGGGTGCAGCAGGAGCTACGGGAGCTACGGGTGCTACGGGTGCTACGGGTGC
>NZ_FNIF01000042.1:0-4424 GCF_900103825.1 Paenibacillus sp. yr247 | reverse complement strand
GGAGCTACGGGAGCTACGGGAGCTACGGGTGCTACAGGAGCTACGGGAGCTACGGGTGCTACGGGTGCTACGGGAGCTACGGGTGCAACAGGGGCCGCAGGTGGGCTATCCCAATACGGGTATATTTATAATTTTAGTGCTCAAACTGTAGCAATAGAGGCTCCTGTCCTTTTTGATTCAACTGGTATAACTACACCTGGAATCATTCATACTCCCGGAACCTCTCAAATTTTAGTTACCACTCCAGGCGATTATGAGGTTACTTTCTCTGTTTCTGGTGTAGAACCCAACCAATTTACACTATTCTTAAACGGTGCACCGATTACGAATACCGTATACGGTTCAGGCGCCGGCACTCAGCAAAACAATGGGCAAGCGATAATCGCTATATCAGCTGGCGATACTCTTACTTTGCATAATCATAGTTCTGCAGCTGCGGTTACCCTACAGACTCTAGCGGGAGGTACACAAACAAACGTTAACGCTTCAATTGTTATTAAAAAATTAAATTAGTAGAACTATCTCCCATAAAGGGAGATTTTTCTTTAAATTCACTTTTACATCGGCCGATGCATATCAATAATGTGAAGTTATGTCGTTCTTTTTCTGGGAGTGAACCAATTGAATACGATAAGCCTTTGCCTGATCGTGAAGAATGAGGAAGAAGTTATTGGAAGGTGTTTAAAGTCGGTCCATCAGGTTGTAGATGAAATCATTATTGTCGATACAGGCTCAACTGACCGTACAAAAGAAATTTGCCTGGAGTACACCAATAAAATTTTTGACTTTGAATGGATAAATGACTTCGCGGCTGCTAGAAATTTTGCATTCAGTTATGCAACAATGGACTATATTTTTTGGCTGGATTCCGATGACGTCCTACTTTTAGAAGATTGTCAAAAATTAAAGACATTGAAGGAGCTACTCGATCCTGCGGTTGATTCCGTGACGATGGTGTATTGCCTTGCCCAAGACAAACACGGTAATATGACCTCCAGCAACAGGCGAAACAGATTGGTAAAAAGATTAAATAAATTCCAATGGCGCGGTTTTGTGCATGAATATCTCGATGTAGCAGGGAATATCCTTAACAGCGATATCGTCGTGTTCCATAAACCTTTAAAACACCATAACTCTGATAGAAATATTACAATATATAAGCAACGCTTAGAAAAAGGAGAAGAATTTTCTCCACGAGATTTATATTATTTCGCAAATGAGTGGTTGGACCATGGATTGTATGAGCAGGCCGTAGAATATTATGAAAAATTTTTAGATACCAAACAAGGATGGATTGAAGACAAAATAGCTGCATGCGGCAAATTGGCCGATTGCTTTCATCATTTAGATAATACAGAACGAGAAATGTATTATACTCTCAAAGCTTTTGAATACGATACCCCGCGTGCGGACTCTTGCTGCAGAATGGGATATGGATTTATGCAACATAGCGAGTGGGAAAAGGCTGTTTTTTGGTATAGACTCGCTACTGAGCTTAAGATACCAAAAGATAACTGGGGTTTCCTCAATCATGCTTGTTGGACTTGGCTGCCCCATCTCCAACTTTGTGTTTGCTTTTATCAATTGGGAGAATATGAATACGCCTATAAACACAACGGAATTGCCGGTCGATTTATCCCTGACGATGAAAAAGTTTTGTACAATCAGCGCCTTTTAGAAGCTTTATTGGGCAGAAATAAAACTGTAGAATAAGTAAACGTCCACTTGTTCTGGGGTATAAGTCACAGTAATCATTCGGATATTTATTATTCTTTTTAAGGTTTTTCGCGGAATTAATTTTCATGAGAGTTCAAAGAGAAAAACTATTCATCGTAATTTCTTTTCATAACGGCAGTTATGTCTCGTTTTCAATGACATAGCCGTTAAAATGGAATTCTGTTATGGTGGGTTTTCTGAATGTGGTGACAGGTACAGCTTGACCTTGACTAGCTTCAGTTACCATTATTCCTGAAGCGTTCCTTGCTGCAGCAGTTAGATAGTATTTGTGAGAGCTGTCTATTTTCACATTTTCATCCGTACATTCGATATCATCTTAATTAATTTTTATTATCCTTCAGTACCAACAGAATTAGGCAGCAGGGGGAGAACAAGAGTAGCAATAACTGAATCATCGGGAATCATCGGGTTAGGCGATTGATGAAAATCATACTACTTGAGTAATCGTTCTTTGCTCATGCTCATTCTCCTTTTGAATATTATTGGAAATGCACAAAGACGAATTAAGTCTCGTTCTCGTCAATAACGGAGCCATTAAAATGAACCTCGGTAATGGTTGGAGCTTTGAAAGAGTTGATCGGGGCGTACCACCGCCTTCTCCAATAAATACTTGAAAACCAGAAGCGCCCCCTGCTACAGCAGTCAAATAAAACTTATGAGTTTCTCCTTTTACATGTTTATCTGCGTATGCAAATGATGTTGTAATTGTATTGCTAAAGAAGGTGGGGAGACTCACAGCTGAGATTATTTCAGTAAGGCTTCCAGAATCCAATACAGTACAAAGACGTTTGCCCGTAAAAGGTGCATCTCGCCAAATACTAAATTGCATTTTTTGAGTTGCTAATATTACAAGTGGACCTGCTAGGGAGGTAAGGGAAAAATCCCAAACGATTGTCGCTTTGAGTTCGATGCGATCATTAGAATTAATATGTTTTAAAGTTATAGATCCAGGAATACGGACTTCCTGACTAAAAAGACTGGGAGTTGCAAAAGCTATTCCGCTAGGGACCATTGGGCTTGGTGATTCATGAAAATCGTACCACTTGAGTAATCGTTCTTTGCTCGCAGACATCATCCTTCTCTCAGATTAATAATCTACTAATATATGATTCAATTGAAGGTTTACATGATATGGACAAAGGTGAGGGTGAATGTGCACATTTCACATCAAATATAATTAAATGGATTTCAATGTTGAGTGCGTCATTAATCCTTTAATCTCACATAACGCCAAGAAAACCAATTTGCGACGGTTGAAGACGGATGCCGCTGATGCCCATCTATTAGGGACTCTGTTCTATAAAGAAGAGTTTGAACCCTACAAAAAGCGGGGTCAGCATCTCATGAATTTACGCTATCTAACACGCCAACATGAATCTTTAACGGGTATGTATGTCCAAGCAAAACTACAGTTTCAGGCTATTCTGGATCAAGTTTTTCCTGAATATCATGGCGTGTTTGGTGACCTTTATTCAAAGGTTTCCCTTCGATTTCTGGCCTTACACCCGACGTCCAAAGAAGTCCTAGAAATGTCCGAGTTGGAGATTACAACTGCAATCGGGCGGTTTACTGGACGCGGCAGATCCGTCTCATGGTGCTTGGAATGCGCAGAAATCCTAGGGGCTGCAGCAAAGCGAAATCCCTTTAAAGAGACGGCTTTTTCCAGCCATTTGATCTCCATGCAGCTGCTCATCAAATTGCTTCTTCAATACCAGGACCATCTAGCAGACCTTAATAAATCGATAGAGGCCCTACTAGCTGTCGGGTGACAAGAACATATACGCTTAAGAAGCCGCATAATTGTGTTTTTTTTATTTTAACGATATAAGTTCTTGTCAAAAGTCAGTGACAAGAACTTATATCGTTTGCCGATTTAGGACAAGAACATATATCGTTTCCCGCAATTGAGAGGAAATCTCAATTGACCGCAGCTGACAATCTTTATTGTTAGGGAAAATTCAATGACTATTGAGACTGAAAACAGAATCAAGACACAGTGTGAAACGATGCTCGAAAAACATTCCTTCAAACGAACAACACGTGCCGAGGCGAGTGTTTATCTGAGGGATGCGGAAAAAATATTCCTTGAATCATTGAAGCTTACGATTGATGGATTGCATTGGGTCGGACACAACGTCATCTATCATGGAAACAATAGCGTAATAAGTATAGCAACTAAAAGGGAGCTGCCGAGGTAGCTCCTTCGCCTTTTTCGCCGTTATGACCGTTAAGGTGAACCCTACCATAAAAAATTTGTTGGGGAAAGTGTGGGAGTGTTGATGAGAGTGTGAGTCTATCCCGTCATGGAATACCCCGACCTAGATACTTTTCTGCATAACGCAAAAAAATATCGGCTGCCGGCGAGAGATAACGTCCCTCGAAGGAAAAGATGGCCACCGAACGAGATAGAGGAGGATCCAGTGGGATAATCGAAATAGATGGCCCTGGCGTCTCTGCCATCAGCCTAGGGAGTATCGAAATCCCGAGGTCTTCTGCCACCAGTATCCGCGGAGAAGCGCATTCGTAGGTAATGATTGGCTCAAAACCCTCTCTGATGCACGCCGCATATACAAGTGAACGTAACCTCGATCCCTCTTTAAAAGATACAAACGATTCTTCCCTTAATTCCCGGATAGAAACCGCTTTATGTTTCTCCAATGGATGACCCTTAGCAACGGCAAGAACTA
>NZ_FNIF01000009.1 GCF_900103825.1 Paenibacillus sp. yr247 | reverse complement strand
GATGATGGCCGATCGCTACGAATATACCGTCGGTTTCGATGATTTCCGCAGCGCCT
Organism: Paenibacillus sp. yr247; assembly: GCF_900103825.1. Classification (GTDB taxonomy): domain Bacteria; phylum Bacillota; class Bacilli; order Paenibacillales; family NBRC-103111; genus Paenibacillus_E. Next base: position 182,362 of record NZ_FNIF01000009.1, on the reverse strand, counting down.
GTTTCATTGTTTTGCACTTTCAATCCGGTTACGCCTTTTTCATCGGAGATAACCTCCAGCGGAGTCCGATCCAGACCCCACTTGATTTTGCCATTTTGCCGGGCGCGATCCTGCATGATTTGAGACGCCTTCAGTTGGTTTCTTCTGTGGACGATGCGGACTTCCGCGGCGTATTTTGTCAAGAAGTGTGCTTCCTCCATGGCCGAGTCACCGCCGCCGACCACGATTATTTTTTTGCCGCGGAAGAAGAAGCCGTCACACGTGGCGCAAGTGCTCACGCCTCTTCCAATATTTTCGTTCTCATTTGGAATTTGCAGAAATTTTGCGGATGCTCCCGTAGAGATGATCACGCTCTCGGCTTTTAGCGTTTCACCACCTTCCAAGTACAAGCTGAACGGACGGTTCTGCAGATCGACGCGGCTTACCCGGCCTGTTTTAAACCTGGCGCCGAATCGCTCTGCTTGCTTTCTCATATTGTCCATCAGTTCCGTTCCCAGGATCCCATCCGGAAAGCCGGGGAAGTTCTCAACTTCCGTCGTCGTCGTCAATTGCCCGCCGGGCTCGGTTCCTTCGATAACGAGAGGCTCCAAATTCGCCCTCGCCAAGTAAATCGCTGCTGTTAATCCGGCTGGACCAGTACCGATAACAATCGATTTGTACATGGTAAACAACTCCTTTTTATTATTTTTCAAAATATAATCGTACATAAACTATTTGGGTAAAAATTTTTTACTAAAGCAGTCGATATTGAAGCTTACATACATCCGCCCCGTTATTTGCCGCTGATTCGAACTTCGAACGCTCTTGACGAATCAGTCTACTCGCTTCCATCCGCTTGAGCAGCGGCGTCAATGTCCCGGAATCCAGATCCATTATGTAAGCCATTCCCTCACCGTGCTCTCGTTTCGTTCCCAAAGGACCATTAAAACAATATACTTCGGATAGGTGATGCCCTTTTTTCCCTTTAACTGCCGATACATTCGCGAAGTGGCTCAGGAACAAACCTATAAGGAAAAACACAAAATAATCCTTTAAATGAAACACTTCCTCTACCTTCATCCCTCCTCTTTTTTGATATGATACACGGTCGATTCAATATTCAGAGATAAATTGGAGTATTGACTCCATTAATTCACGGATTCATCATAACGTTATTTTTTTGGATTGTCAACTCCATTTTTGACTACATAGGTCAAGCTCGCTTATGACAAGGGAGGAGGTTTGTTGGGATTGCAGGATCATGGAGTGTCTTCTATTAAATGGATAAAAGTAACTGTGACGTTTCAGGTCAATTCCAAAGTCACATCGATTGGTAATATAACAAACCCTTACAAATTGCAGAAAAGTGAGGAATAATCATACAGAACGCTAAGCTGGGTACACGGCAAATGTTTACGCTGACCTTTACCTTCGCCATAGGAACGACGTAATATTTCTGCCGGGGGGACTCATCGCCGAGGCGAAGCAACGCCTGGATAGTACAGATATGGGCATGCTTGTACGGTCATATCCTTGAATCGGCCTGGCTATATCTATACATGTGTCATGTCGGATTAAGTCTTGTGCAAATTTGCGGTAAGGTATTGGGAAAGTGGTTGGGAAGGCTCGTGGCTCTTCTTCAGCTGGCTTTCGTGGAATTGAGCAGGTTACGAATATATTCCTTCTGTGAAAAATTGTCCATGAAGTATTCCGGGTTGGAGTGAGAGAGTAACGTCCCGTGAGCATCAATGACGAAATTGCTTGCATTACGAGTTGTGACGCTGATGCTTTTCATCGTATTTTGGTTGTAAGACTTAATATCGAGTACGATAGCGGATTTGGATGACTCTGAAAAAGCTTACTCAGGAACGATGAGGAACGTCAGCAGTTGAAGCGCTCCAATGTGATAACTGTTTATTTTTAGCGGAAACATCTCTAAGTATTGGGACAGCTGATGTGTACCATGTCTTGATCAGGCGACTGCCCTACTACATCGGTGTAAGCGCCGTTCTTAAAATTGTATAGGCCGATATTGGAAATGAACGGATATATACTCTGTACCTTCGTCAGCATAGCGAAAAAAATGGAGTTTACAATCCATAAAAATAACGTAATGATAGGATCATGAACAAACGGAGCAAACACTCCAATATTCAATTTAAAAAGGAGAGTTGTACAATGTCAGTTAAAGAACAATTGGATCAAACGAAGGAAGGCTTTATCGCGTTGTGTCCGATTTATGGGCACAAAACACTAACTTTTATACATATGTCCAAATAATGTTAGTTTGTCAAACTTGGAATATTAGTTAGAAGAAATCTCGATGCAATTATTCAAAATACTTAGATGAAGAGAACCCTCTTCGAATAACATTGAACAATGTTAATATGGACAAATGTCCTGATTCTTACCATAGAAAATAGGTTCGAGAAAAAGGAAAAAGGCGAAGACTCCGCCCTTTTTACTTCGTTTATCCTTTCAAGGATTGTAGCCACTCGGAATAACATAGACTGCAAAATATTTCATAACAGTCTTCGATCAATGTTGACAAGTATATGTCTATGTCAAAAGTCACCCTCCTTCAGATGCTTTATGATTGCGGTTATTGAGTGGTGATCATGTAAGAGGCGCGATCCGTTTGAATCTCCATTCTTTTTTCATTTTGAATACCATGGAAGTTTCCGTCGAAAGGAATTTCGTAACTATCTTCAGGAAGCCTTTGCTTTTCACCATCATTTGTCTCGATGCTTCCACTTCCGCGTAGCACGATCGCTTTGGGCGATAAATAGGCGTCTAAGGTGTCTGAAAAGCTCATGAGTCCAACGTCATGTACGTTAATTTCTATCTGATCTATATCTTCTTGATCTTCTTTTTTAATCATGATGCTCTTGTCTTTATTGGCTTCAAACCAGCTACAAACCTCTTGCATAGTTAATTCGTCCATCGTGTTGTCCATCCCTATCTTTGTTTGATTCGATTCAAATGTTCTACGTAAGCATAAGTATTCTTTACATTAGTGTGGATCGGCTATTCTATACTTTGGGTAGTAATAATTGTTATTCTTTTATTGTTCGATAAATACAGAAAGACCCCATTCATAGGGGTCTACGCCATTTAAGCATATAATAATTTTTTTGTTTTACGACCATACTTCATATGCGCAAACTTCATAAAGAGATTTTGAACCATTCTGATTTCGTGATCAGCTAAGTTCATGATGGCGATATACTTCTGAGTATTCCGATTCTTTAAAAAATCGTCCCAACTTAACATCTGGTCATTTTCAATAGCTTTGTCAAGCGACATAAGGATCCATTTCTTGATGCCGCCCGTACATATTTTCACAGTATCTGGGGTGAAATAGTTGATGTCACTTACGATTCCTAGTTTGAGCTTCAATAAAAGCGCAGCATTTAAAGCATCATCCAGTGCAGAATGACTTTGTCCGATGAACTGAAGGCCATGATCCTCTAGAGCTTGCTGCAAGCCTCCATCAAAATGACGCGTCATGTCCAACAATTGAGTAGTGATCCATTCTGTATGAACATGATTTACTTTGCAATCAACCATTAAAGTGAAGAAATCGCTGGCGCCCCATGCGATCAGCTTATAATCTGTGCCGCAAAATTTTTTGAATTTTTTAATAACCGCTTCAAAAGGCTTGCTTTTTAATAACGTTTCTTTGGTGATACCGCAAAACTGCAATGCAAATCTATTTAAAGGAAATTTAGGACGAATAAAGCTTTGGAATGTCTCGATAATTTCCATCTGCTCATTTAATTTTACAGCCCCAATTTCAATAATCTCCATAGGATAAATGTCATAATGCTGCCTACCGTTGAATTCGAGATCGATAACGATGTAATGCATGCTCTATTCACCTCATTACTTCTCATATACCATGTACATAAAAATGAGACCATGATGGATACGAATGTACCACATTCTCTTCATCCACTCAATCCTTTAATTCTTCCCAAGTCAGGGGTAAAATTCATAATGGTGAAGATGGAAATACGTATTCCATTCCCCTAGGTGACACTATGGAATCTGATACGAATGTGGTTTTTACAGATGTAAGTAACAAATCTGTTGGTGGGTAATATTTCAAATAAGGATTTGGGCTAAATAAAGTGGAATGTTGAGGGAACCGAGTTTAGTAAAAAACATTCACATTTCTAAGATTGGTGTACAAGGAAATATTGTTTTTACCCTTGATACTCCAACTGATGTCGAATACAAACTGGATGATAATAAAAAGAAGAAAGAGTATCTCTCTTTGCTTGTTGAATATTCCTTCGGCTTCCCATTTCGATGATTTCCCCGATCTTTTCAACATCCTCTGTAATTGTATGACCGAACATTGTTTTATTGATAATTTCTAAAGCTAATTCCGTCATATCGCGGTGAATAGGTCTTTCTTCCGAGTTAACCCAAGTATGGATCATTCGTTCTGTATATTCGACCATTAAATCGCCAAAAGAAGAGATATGTTTTAGGTGAAACCCTGAAGTTCATTCTAGTGTGATCCCACTCCTTTATAAGTCCTATATTCTATAGTAGGACAAAAGATCTATAAGCACAAGAATAATTTGGAAATTATTGTCGTAATGTGTTGAAATTTTTTCATCAAAAAATATTCTTAAAAAGGAAATGGCATCTGCTTGCGATCAGGAGCCGAAATTATGACCCTTTTGTATAAGAGAGATAACGTTTTAATTTACCTGATTATCCATTCAACCAGTTAGGATATATATTTACTGCGCTCTTCGTTGTGGGAGGTCATCTTATAACTGAGAATGCGTACGAAAAATCACGGACATCAGCCGAGCAAATTCTCCGGAAGTTGAAGGAAACATTCGAAAGGAATGTTTACATCATCATCAACAGTGGTGACGACAAAGTCTAGGTAAGGGCAATGTCAGCTGCTTCGCGCTGAGAACTACAAACACAGCTGGCACAAGCCTTACGTCAATAGAACGGACATTTACGTAAACGTGGATGAAGAAAGCAAAAAATCGAATTTGCTAGGGAGTACCTCTGGATAGACAAAACTCCCATTTTTCATGTCGGCTCCGTTCCCGCCACTCTTGCCCGGGCGTGGGAACTTATCGAGCCATTCTACCTCCAACTTAATGATCTCTTTCTGATACTAGAGTTACGAACACCCGAAGCTGATACTAGGAAGACTACAAGATGCTACAAAATGAGAAGCTACAAACCTAGTAAAGAAAGGTGTTTCAAGCCCCCAAAATCAACTAAAAAAGCGACGGTACATTAGGAAGCGTCTTTCGAACGCCACTGACCGTACCGTCGCTTTTTGAGGAACAAACTAAAGACTAAACCTAAATCCACAATTCGTCGCCGCTTGATGCTTTACCTTTTCTAACTATTGAATTTGTCCAATTAGTAGTTACTTTTGGGACAGCCTCATGGCATTCTTAGCTATATGAATTACATATTTATACGAACCCTGCTTCTCTGAGATTATTATAGCTGATTCTCAAGCTTTCGAACGCATCCTTCGGGCCTTCATCACGTTCGACCAGGTACCATTTGACCCCGGCCTCCTCACAGGCGCTAAAGATTTCAGGCCACTGAAGGTTGCCTTCCATAATTTCAGTCATGATCTGCTGATTATCGATAATGGTCATATCCTTCAGATGGATAGCCTCAATTCTGCCGTTCAGTTTGCGAATCCATGCACTGGGGTCGGCTCCGCCGGCCTGCACCCAATAAGTATCCAATGTAAACAGAAAGGTTTCCGGGTTGGTTGCCTCCGCAAGAATCTCTATGCCCAATCTGTCTCCATACTTTTGAAACTCGAAATGATGGTTATGATAGCTGAACTTCAGCCCGTTTTTCCCCAGCTCATCGGCTATCGCCGTAAACCTCTTGGCAAAGACGGCATACCCCTCGGCATTGCGGTATTCTTGAGGGAGTCCGCCAATCCCCGCCAAACCGCAGCCCAAGGTATGGTGATCCTTAATGAGCACGTCCAAATCGTTCGTAAACTTGGTAATAGGAGTATGTATCAGTACAATCTTCAAGCCGAGGGAACGGACAATGGCAGCCAACTCCTCCGCTGGGATAGGACCGAGCCCCGATGCCTGGACGGTGGTATACCCGATCTCTTTGATCCTTTTGAGAGATTCCTCAATGGCCTCCGGTGTTTTCGCATAGTCCCGTATTGTATAAAGCTGTGCTCCTGCTATTTTAGTCATGCTCTCATCCCTCCTATGTACTTCCATATTCACAGATTTGTGATGCCGCTCCAATCATGCCTCTTCTATTCCCCACATTTTTCGTAGATTTCCCAAACTATACGCTCACTTCCGTTAAAATGAATGATAGTGAAAATTTCAACTAAAAAGAAGGGATACGAGACAAAAGCCACCTCTACCGGTTCGCTCGAGAGAAGGACCTCCGGCATCTGTTCGTAGAATCAACAGGGCCGCCGATGTCGGCAGCCTGCTTGTCATTTTTTTTACATCCCGTCATTGGCATATTGCTTGCATGGAACGTTATCCGACTGATTTTACGATGTCTTCATGCGGAACAGGAAGTTCTTTTCCTTCCGCTGCGGAACGCTCCGTCGTTTCGATAACGGCGATGTTTCGCATCGCTTGCTCCGGCTTGACAATCAACTCTTCCCCTTTGTACAAGTGAGCAGCAATATTTTCATAATATTTATCGCCTTGATCCTTAACGCATGGCACCTTAGTTTCTACCTTTACACCGTTGATTTCGGTGAAAAGCGTAAGCTCGCCGTCAAACATGTTGGCGTCGATGATCCCGCCCTTCGTGCCGAGCACGCGGATGTGGGGCTTGCCGGCGAAGGCGATGTTCGAAATTTGAATTTGGATGACAGCACCGTTTTCCATTTGAACGATGCTGTCGACATGATCTTCATTGGAATATTCGTGCCAGACCCGATTATGTATGAAGCCTCTGACTGATTTGATTTTTCCGGGAATGATGCCAAGCGCGTAATCTACCAGATGCGCACCCCAGTCGTACAGTGCACCGCCGGAGATCTCTTTGTTCGAACGCCACCAGTTGCCTGGGGATTTATATCCGCCCATGCAAAATTCCATATGGAATATATCTCCGAGGATTTCCTTCTCGATTAATTGCTTCAGCGTCAAATACCAGCCGTCCCACCGGCGGTTATGGTAAACGGACAGCATCTTTCCTTTTTCCTGGGACAATTTGACCATTTCGTACGCGTCTTTGGTAAAGATGCACATCGGCTTCTCCAAAATGCAATGCTTGCCGGCGCTTAAAATTTGTTTGGCCAAGCTCGCGTGCGTGTTATGTGGAGTAATCACGGTGATGAGATCAATATCGTTCTGTGAGATCAGCTCCGTCGGGTCAGTAAACGTGCGAATCTCCGGAAAATCCTGCTTGGCCTGCTCCATGCGTCCGGCATCCAGGTCACAAGCCGCAACAAAGCTGATCCCGTTCTTTATCATTTGTCCGGCATGCTGCTTCCCCATGTTGAAAGCACCACCATATCCGATAACGGCACCGCGCAATACTGACATGTCGCATCATCTCCTAATCTATATGTTCATAAATACGTAGGCGTTGCCGCCCGTCTATCGACCTGAAAGTCGAAGCGAATTCCCCATGTGCAGTTAGTTGTGTTAAAATGCCCTTTAGTTGAGCGAGCAATTTTCATAAAACAGGGGCCGGAAACGTTTGTCCAACCCCCTAGCTTTTTATTACTTACCGGATTGTTTAACTTTATACCATTCATTTAATTCTTTAGTATAAGCGTCTCCGCCTTTGGACTTCCAATCCTGAACGAACTTGTCGAAGGCCTCGATCGGCAGCTCCCCGGTCACAATTTTGACAGATACTTCGCGAGCCGTTTTGTCAAGCTCTGTCTTCTTTTCGCGCACGGCGTCGGAAGGTACGAAACCGATGGAAGGGTTGGTCACATTCAGTTTGTCGATGTTCTCCAGGTTAGCCTTCTGAGCCTTTTGAATCTCGGCCGGAGCATCTAATGCGATGATGTTCGTCGGATCGTTCGGAACGTTCCAGATCAGGTTCGCTACCCCGTCTTCCGTATATTTGTTACCGATCATCGCGATCGTTCCGTCGGCGTTCTTTTTGAAATCAACACCTTCGACCCCCTCCTTCCTCAAATTCACTCCTTCTTGGCCGATCTGCCAATCCAGCAGCTCAATCGCTTTCTTTGCTTTGGCTTTGTCAATCTTAGCCGGCAAAACGAATTCTCCGAAAAACCCTGAGCCGATCGGATAACCGGTTTTGCCGTTCTGTCCGACAGGAGGTTGGATCATGATCAATTCCGCCTTAGGATCGACCTTCTTCAGGTTCGCTACGAAGCGCGGAAAGTCGTTGGTCTGAGCGCCTAAGAATAACCCCGCTTTGCCGCTTTCAAGCTTTTCCCACATCTGGTTGTCTTTCATGATCGTAAAGTTTTTGTCGATACCGCCGACATCATATAATTTATGCAGCCAAGCAAGCGCCTCTTTGCGCTGTGGCGCAATGGAGGTGCTCATCAGCGTTCCGTCCTCCATTTTGCGCCAACCGTTGCCTGTATCGAAAGCCATGAAGATCGGATCCAGATGCCAATCCATCGTTTGATTCAGAATTATGCCGACCGTGTCGTTCTTTCCGTTTTTGTCCGGATCCGCATTGGCAAACTTTACGGCCACATTATAAAAGTCATCCAGCGTCTTCGGAATCGGCAAGCCGAGGTTATCCAACCAATCTTTGCGGATCACAACCGCACGGCCCTGAGGAGCCGGACGCGGAATGCCGTACGTTTTACCGTCTACCTTGATGAGGTCCCACATTTCCTTCGGCAAATTTTTTATATTCTTCGTATCTTTAATCAGGTCGTCCAACTGCAGGAAAGCCCCTTGCTTGGCATAAGTTACGAGCTTAGGGTCGGGAAAGGACGTATAATGAGTAATGTCCGGCAAATCGTTTGCGGCGATCGAAGCTTGCAGCTTATCGCTGTATTGAGCCGAAGGAATGGCCTGTGCATCAAATTCGATATTCAGCTTGTCCTCCATGTATTTCCATGCTTCGGTTTTTTTCGGAGGATTGTTGTAAAGCGGATACATAAAGCTGATTTTCTGTTTGGCTTCAGGCTTCGAACCTGTTGCCGAGGACTTCTGATCCGCAGTGCTTGAACAACCGATGACCGACCCGACGAGCAAGCCGGCGGCAAGCACCGACCCCACAATTTTAAAACTTTTCATTTCATTTTTCCCCTTCCTAGAAGTTCTAAATATTTGGACAGAACAACAGTAGGAACTGCCGTTCGACATCCCGATACCGGCTGATAAACGTGAGCTCATTCAGCCCTTCACGGAGCCCAGCAGGACCCCTTTGGCAAAATGCTTTTGCAGAAAAGGATATACAAGCAAGATCGGTAAGGTGGCTATTATGATGGCGGCCATTTGGATCGTAGTCGGGATCACTTGAATATCCGTTACCAACCCGGCCTGTCCAAGCACATCCTGCGTTGAGCCTTGGAAAATCATTTGCCGCAAAAATACTTGAACGGTCCAAAGCCCGGGCTTTGTTATGTATAACACGGCGTTAAAAAATTGGTTCCAGTTGCCCACTGCGTAAAACAGCGTAAACGTCGCGAGAGCCGGCATAGATAGGGGCAGTACGATCTTGAACAGAACTCCGAAGTTTCGGCAGCCGTCGATTCTTGCCGCTTCTTCCAATTCTTCAGGGATACCCTGGAAAAAATTTTTTAATATGATCAAATTGAAAGCGCTTATAGCACCAGGTAAAATTAGCGCCCATACCGTGTTGAACAGCCCCATCGATTTGACGATAATGTAGGTAGGGATCATACCGCCGCTAAAAAGCATGCTGAACAGAACAAAGAACATAATGAATCCTCTGCCGCGCAAGCGTTTCTTCGCCAACGGATACGCCATGAATGCGGTCATAACCAAATTGACAAGCGTTCCTACAATAGTGGCGAATAACGTCACATATATGGAACGAACAAAATTACTGTTATACAAAATCACTTTATATGCATCCCATATAATCCGTTCCGGCCAGAGAATGATACCGCCGCGAAGCACTTGATCGATAGGCGAAATCGAAGTGGCCACTATATAAAGGAACGGAGACAGCGTTAAAAGCGATATAACAACCACAAGCAATATATTCACGCCGTCTAATAGTTTGCTGCTCCACGTCTCTCCGATACGCATAAATTGCCCCCTAGTAAATGCCTTCTTCTCCGGCTTTTTTCGCCAGCCAATTTGCTGATATTACAAGAATAAGACCGACAACTGATTTGAAAAGACCTACCGCAACGCCGAAACTGAACCTTCCGCCCGTAATTCCTTCTCGGAATACATAAGTATCGAACACGTCCCCCACTTGATAAACGAGTTCGTTCAGCATGAGAAAGATTTGTTCGAACCCGACATCCAGCACATGGCCAAGACGCAGAATAAGCAAGACTATGATCGTACTGCGCAGCGCCGGAAGCGTCACATGCCACAGCTGACGCCATCGGCCTGCCCCGTCCACCACGGCGGCTTCGTACAGCTGAGGATCGACACCTGCAAGCGCTGCCAAGAAAATGATCGTTCCCCAACCCACTTCTTTCCAGATGCTTTGCGATACAATAATTGTTCTGAACCAATTGGAATCGGTCAGGAACGGCATGGAGTGCATACCGCTATGAGTCAGAAGTTGGTTGATTAAGCCCTCCTCAGGATTTAAAAGAAAATACGTAATGGAACCTACGACAACCCATGAAATAAAATGCGGCAAGTAGATGATGGTTTGCACCGACTTCTTAAACCATTCCCTCCGTATTTCATTTAGCATCAGCGCTACGATAATAGGGGCGGGGAAATAAAAAACGATATTATAACAACTGATCAGCAACGTATTTCTGAGAAGCCGCCAAAATCCGTCATATGCGAACATATCGGCAAAATGCTTAAAGCCCACCCATTTGCTGCCAGTAATGCCCTGAAACGGACTGTAATCCTGAAAAGCCATCACGATCCCGAACATGGGCGCATATTTGAAGATAAGAAAAAAAGCCAAGCCCGGAAGCAAGAGCATATACAATTCCCAATCGGTTAACCATTTTGGAAACCGCGAACGGCGTTCCGTCATTTGCATCATAGCTGGTTTCATCTCCGTTTCCCTCTCGCTTACCGGCGGATCGTTGAATCGCGCGCGATTAATTCAATGCTTAGCTCGTGCTTTCTTTTTACATATTCCCCGCTAAGAGCCTGCAAGATCAAATGAGCGGCCATCGTACCGATTTCAAATTTCGGCTGACGTATTGTCGTTAAAGCCGGATGGATGTACTCAGCCACGTGAATATCGTCAAATCCGATGACGGATAGGTCTGCCGGAATGCTTAGACCTTTTTCCCGAATGGCCTTGTACCCACCTAACGCCATTTCATCGTTGGCATAAAAGATTGCTGTCGGACGATGCTCGTTCATCAGCAGCAACTTAGTCGCATGATATCCGCCCTCTTGGGTAAAATTTCCGACTAGCATCCACTTTTGCCGTTCTTGGATATCATACAGCTTCAGCGCATTAAGGAACCCTTGTTTTCGTAGTTGATTGTTAAAAGAAGTTACCGGGCCGCCGATCCATCCGATATCCCGATGCCCCAATTGAATCAGATGTTCCGCGGCGAGAAACCCCCCTTGGATATTATCCGCCGAAATGTTCATAATGAAATCGCTATCAATGATTCGGTCAAGGCACACGATCGGGCACCCTTCGCGGGCTGTGTCCCGCAAAAAATCCGTTTCAATATTCTTATCAAGAACGATCGCTCCGTCAACTCGCCGCTCCGTTAAGAACTTATAAGCCGTCGAGTCACTCCCGCCTACCGAGCTGCAAGCGATCAGATCAAATCCGTTCGATATTGTAACCGCTTGCACGCCACGGATTAGTTCGGAATAGTAGGGACCGGATAAATCTTTCAAGATAAGCAAGATCGTTTTCGATGATCTTCGTTTGAGATCCATAGCAAAACCGTTTTTCTGATAGTTCAGTTCCTTCGCCGCTTGCTGAACCTTCTCACGGGTAGTTCGACTAATCTTCGAGCTTCCGCTGAGTGCGTAAGAAGCGGTAGAAACCGCTACTCCCGCCCGCAATGCTACGTCTTTAATAGTTGTCACAACTTCACCTGCTAATTGAAAAAATGTGAAACGTTTCGAATAAAGCTATTATAAAACTCCATCCAATATCTGTCAATGCGGGGCAGCAGTTTTGTAACGTTTCGAAAAACGTTCAATTTTTGAGCATTGGATCGCCGTCTCCATTGGCAGAAAATGCATACTTCAAGTTGATGCCCAAAGTGTTTGCATATTCCGTCATCCAAGCATTATGGTCGATGTCTTCGCTCGGTTTGAATTTCAGTGTGGAGCCACGCAAAAACGACAAAACCGCCCGAATTATGGTGCATTAGGCGGTTTTGTCGTTTTTATTAGCACTGGTTTTCATGCGCTCATTTTGAGATTACTAATTCTATTGCAAGAGCTGCGCGACTGATGCTTTGGGCGTTGTTGCGGTATCATTCGTTTGATTGCTCAACCCGCCGCGTCCACGAAAGTCAGGACTGACCACATCATGTACGCCGTCCGAATATATTTTTACACGGATCGCATCCAGTGTAATCGGAGCAGTCCCCTGTCCGCCCCAAGTAAAAATACCCGAATTCATCCACCCTCCCTGACCAGAGGCTAAAGTTGTCCACGTGGAGCCAAGCTTATACTCAATCTTCCACATGGTATATGGTTGAGGCTGATTGGGATAGGAACCCGCAGCAGAAAAATAATTAATTTGTTTGGAAGATGACCATGACGCTTGCCAATATAAAGCATTTGCTTCTGTTATTTTACCAATATTTAATCCGTACGGGACTCCATACTCATTCCAATCTCCCTGCATAAGGTATTTATTATAGACGGAATCATACATCAATTCTTGAATGCTCCCACGAGGAGTGCCCCAATTCGAGGCGTTCCCGCTATAGATTGCGTCGGAGGATAGAAGTACATTATCGGCTGCTCCATTGACAAGAGTCCCCTTAACTTCCCATAATTTATACGTCCATTCCGCAACATTGCAACCGGTTCCGGAGCAGCTAGACGTAAAGACTGCCCTTAGCGCACTGGAATTGGGAAGTCCCCCATATACATTTCTTTCTAATCCCGCATTATGATTTCGTGTAATCCCTGTTAGATCTGGATTGATCGTTCCTTCCGTGGTCCATGATCCTGTTCCATTCCAAACATCCGATCCTATCATACTAATAATTTGCGTGTTTTTCCCAATATAATTAGGATAATCCGCAGGGTACGGATGCTGCTCCCTCACTGCATAGAAACGATCTCGACTTCCATCATAAACCATATCTACATTGTTCAAATAGTCTGCAGTCCCATCTGTTCTCTTTAATCCAGTCTCCGAAAGCTTTTTGGTTACAGAATCCGTTGGAGATGGCACCGTTGTCATATCTATTGAAGGCGGGGAATTATCCATGTTGCTTAAATCGATATCCGATCTATACACATGCGTGTCGGCGTCAGAAATACCCCTCGTAAAAAAGAGCAGTACCCTGCCTCCAGATACAGCTGTTGCGGACGGCTGGCCGACACCCCAGTAACTGGTATTGGTAAACTTGATGATCGGCCCTGGATATCTGGTCCATGGCCCGGTCAGTTGATTTGCAAAAGCAACTCCAATTTGATTATGCGTACTTCCATTGATATCGTTGCCGGTATAAAACAAGGCATAGGCATAATTCGTGTTTTGATACTTGAATGTTCCAGCTACAACTGTCGGATCGCAAACGTGATAGCTATCCCAATCACCGGAATTTGTACTGGCATGATAGGCTTCTTGATTCGTTACGATACTACCGCTAACTCGTTCTGTATACCAAATACTGTCTTTAATCACTCCAGAGGTAGAATTATGACAGGTCCAATAGCGCTCAGTTGAACCGTCAATGATTGCCGTGGGCGCATAGGCATAATATTGGCCTCCGCCGCTGGAGGGGTCATAAATCTGCGTGACTGTGTTGGGCGTCCAATTAATAGCCGCATAGACGGACTCTGTGCCAAGAAACAGAAACATAAGGATCAATGTGAACCATAAATAAAGTAATTTCACCTTCATTAGATTTCCCCCCATGTTATAGATCGCCTAACACTTCCTACCCCTTAAGTGAGCCGACCATAATACCTGTCACAAAATAACGCTGCATAAACGGATACAGACCAAGAATCGGCAGTGTGCTGATCATAATAGCGGCCATCCGCACCGTTTGGACACTGAACTGCTTTTTAATTTGAGGCGGAACGAACGGAGAACTGGCTGTCAGTACGTCGGCCTCTTTGATCAATTTCATGAGATACAGTTGGAGCGGCATCAGCTTCTGGCTGTTCGTAAAGAGCATCGCATCAAAGAACGAATTCCAATGCCAAACCGCATTCCATAAGCCTACAGTTGCTAATATCGGCGTTGACAATGGAATGAATAGCGCCCAGAATATGCGAAAATCGCCGGCTCCGTCCATCGTTGCAGATTCGTGAATGTCTTCTGGAATCTCTCGAAAAAAACCTTGGAAAATAATCATGTTGAACACGGAGAACACGCTAGGAATGATAAACACCCAGAAAGAGTCTAGGAGGTTCAAATATTTCAACAGAATGAAATAGGGAATCAAACCTCCATTGAAAAAGAGCGTAATAAGATGGATCCAATAATATCCATTTCGACCGATTAAATATTTACGGGACATCGCATATGCAACCATAGCTGTAAACAAAATGCTGGTTATCGTGCCAATACCCGTACGCAAAAGCGAGACGATGATGCTGGAGATGAGGCGGTCATCGCGGAAAACGATCATATAGCTGGCCAAGCTGAATTGTCTTGGAAAGAAATAAACGCCTCCTCTCATGTAATCATTCCCATCGTTGAAGGAGCCGGCTATTACATAAATGATGGGGTATAAGGTCAGCAAGCAAAATAAAGTTAACAATGAATAATTCACAATGGTGAACAGGTCCCAGCGCTTGGCGCCTACCATGAACATCTCTCCTTAGAAAAGGCCTCGGCCTGCGATTTTCTTGCTTGTGTAATGACCGGAAATTAGCAGCAACAAGGCAATTAGCGATTTGAAGACACCGACCGCAGTCGTATAGGAGAACCTCATTTCCTTAATGCCAACGCGATAAACGAAGGTGTCAATGACTTCACTTCTTTCCAAATTCAAAGGAGATTGAAAAATCCAGATTTGATCGAAGGACGAATTTAACAGGTTGCCAATGGATAAAAGGAAGAAGATTAGAATCGTTCCCGAAATAGACGGGAGCGTGACATTCCAAATTTTGTTAAATCGCCCCGCCCCATCGATTGTCGCTGCCTCAAATAGGGTCGTATCAATCGATGTAATAGCTGCCAAATAAATGATCGAGCCCCATCCTAGACCTTTCAGAAGCGAAGTCACAATAATTAACCCCCAAATATGGTTCGGGTCGCCCAGAAAATCGAATGGCTTATGAAGAAATCCAAGCTTTATTAGGAGCGGATTTACGACTCCGCTATCTTGCGAAACTAACGTGATAATAATACCGCCAAACACGATCCACGATAGAAAATGCGGTAAGTAAGAAAGCGATTGCACAAACTTTTTCAGCTTGGTATGGAATACTTCACTGATCATAATGGCAAAAATAATTGGCGCTGGAAAATTGATGAGCAGTTGAAGCAAGTTAAGACCTACGGTGTTCTTCAAAATGTCAGCAAATCGATCATCGTGGAAAAATTCTTTAAAAAAGGTTAATCCAACCCAAGGGGCATGGATAAGGTCGTGTATAACGCTAAATGAATGATCCATATCCTTAAACGCCATCACAATTCCGACCATAGGGATATAAGCAAATACAAGAATGAAGATAATGCCGCACCAAGCCATGGCTTGAATTTGCCACTGGGACAACAATCGCGCGACAATTCCTGCTCTTTGCAACCTCATGGTTTCCCCTCCTCTCATCCTCAAAGCAAGGCACTCAGCAGCTGAAGCAGCAACTGCATGCCTTGCTTTATCATCTAATATCTATTTCTTCGCATTTCCAGGCCAACCATACTCAGTGCCCAGACGTTTTTTCGTCGCTTGGTACATCTCTTGGTTAAACGTATTCAGTTTATCCCAACCGGCATCTTTCATCTTAGCAATAGCATCATCATAAGCTTGACGGCTTTTTGCTTCAGAATCCGCTAGAATCATCTTAGGCAGCAAACGACCCCACAACAGATCTAGCTTGTTCTTCAGATCCGTCATCTCGTTATATTTCACATTCTCCGGATCGAACTTCGGATTTGCCGCATTGAAATCATAACTGAATGGCAATAAAGGCTTTTTGATATCTTGCATATAAATATCTTCAGGCTTTGTAGGCTTGGCATACATATCTTTCACAGTCAACCAATCCTGCTGGAGGTTAAAGCCGATTCCCATGCCAACTCCATATTTCTTCGCCGATTCGCCAGATGCAAGACCTTTATCAAATTCCTCTGTCTTCTGGAAAGTGCCGTCCGCGCTCTTCGTATACGTCTTGCCTTCGAAGCCGAATTCAGTCATGTATTGGCCTTCTTTGCTGTTCAGGAATGCGATTAATTTCGTGATACGGTCGGCATACTTCGTATTTTTGTTAACGGAAGTTAACAGCCAGCCATAGCCCCGTAGATCCTGGAGATACAGTTCCTCGCCTTTATTATTGCGAAGAGCGAACGCTTGATATTGCGCCTTATTATCCGCTCTATACAATGTACGGTATTGAGCATCGAAATCCTGATTAGCTGTAAGCATAGCGAATACTTTACCGCTGGCTACCTTCTCGTTGATCTGATCGCGCTTATCCGTAAAGTTATCTTGCGAGATTAGGCCCTTGCGGTACGCTTCGTTCAGAAATTTAATTCCTGCATAGTAGTTCTCTTGAAAGCGGACATCTAAAAAATTGCCATTCTTATCTTCAAAAGGAGTGGAGAAATATTGTTGCAGCCAGTTAATCGAGCCTGAACCTTTATCCGTAAACTCATACAATTGCAGCGGAATGAGAGGCTTGCCATCGTACGTTTTCACTTCGTTTTTGACTCGTTCAAGGACATTCATAAATTTGTCTGCTGTGGAGATATCCGGGTTTCCTAATTTCTCCAAAATATCTTTGCGCAGCGTAAAGCCGCTGTTCGGCTCAAGCTTCTCTCCCGGCTTCATTTCGAACTTGGAGTAAGCATAATTTGGCAAACCATAGAAATGTCCGTCACTTTGCCGATACCAATCGGCCACGTCCTTGTAGACCTTGTCTTTGAACTCTGGCGTGTACTTCTCGATCAATTGATCCATTGACGCGAGAGAACCGCTTTTGAACAACTTGTAACCCGGATCATCCTTCCAGCCTTCATATGTAATAATATCGGGAAGCGTATTGGATGCAATCATAGCGGCCATTTTCTGCCCGTCGTCAGCTGCCGGTGTGATGAAGTTAATGTCTAAACCGAACTTATCTCTAATAAGTTTAGAAAATTCATCTTTGCCTAAATCGCCTTGATATTTCCACCAGGAAAGATCGACATACCAATCAACTTTCACAGGATCTGCCTTTTTGTCCCCGACTGGTGTGGTCGTTGTCGTCGCAACGTTATCCGTACTAGGCTTGCTCGTGCTGGAAATTGCAGGTGACTTACTGCAGCCCGCTAACAAGCCTGAGAGTACTAGTACTGAGCATGCAATTGTCGTCATACGCATTTTCTTCATAAATTTCAGACCTCCTGTGTATTTCACTGTTAATGGGAAACGGGAAATAATTCATTTGCCAGGAGAGCCGGCCTCTCTCTTACCTTTATTCTAGGATGGAAGGCATGCTGATATCTACTTCAATCTGTTTACTGTTTTTACTGCCTTCTATTTACTTCTAGTTCACGGAACTCCTGCGGGGTAAGTCTTGTCGCCCTTTTAAAGAAACGGTAAAAATAATGCTCCGAAAGAAAACCTACCATTTTCGAAACGTCATTTATTTTATATTGCGGTTGAATCAATAGCTCCTTCGCCCGATTCAGCCTGGCGTCCAAAATCGTTTCGGACAAGCCCTGGCCGGCCTTTTGTTTATACAAACGCGACAAGTAAGATGGATTATGTCCTATCTCTTGTGCAATCGTCTTGAGTGTCAAGTCTCCTCCTAAGTTGCGCTGAATGTAGTGATTAACTTGGTAAACAATTTCTTCCTCTCCGTTAGCAGTGGCCGCAGATTTGTGTTCGAACAACACTTCGGCCAAATGGAAAAGCTGCATTTCGGTTTGTTTCCAGTTTGCCAACGATTCCGGCCTTAGCAGATTTTGGATATCGGTAACATAGGACTTAGGCTCTTCTTTGAGCGACAGATTTTCCATAAAGCTGAGCATAATTGAGGATACCGTGCTTGCGATTTGCAAGGCCATGACCGAATTTGAAGAGGAGGATGCTTTGTGCCCGGTCTCCATTAACATTTGAAGAATACTGAAAAATTCCGTACCTTCATTATTTTCCAAATAATAATTAAGCAGTTCGTACTGCTTCAGCACCTCTTGGGTATGGATGCGTTCCACAGCTGCGCCCCCTGAGGCCACGGCATTATCCGCTTCAACGATGAGAAGCTGCTTCTTCATGCCAAACTCAAAATAATGGCTCAGCTTCTCATACGCCGATCGTAAATCCATCCATGCTACGGCTTCCCGGCTAATGGTTACAGAAATCGGCAAGTGCAGCAAATCAACACACGTCGATTGGATACTCTCAAACGAACCGTAAATGAAATGTTGCGTCATCCGCCATAGGTGGTCGTGAACAACTTGATGCGGATGCCAATCATCCGATTTAGGCTGGATCAGCCAGATCATTTTGGATCTCTCGTATACAAATGATGAGTGAATCGTAGATAAATCCAAATGTTCCTGCGCGATATTTTGTACGCCATATTGCAGCAGTGATTTATCGTAGAAGCTGAAATCTCGGCTCCATTCATCTATTCGGACAACAGCGACAAAAACTGGCTTCTTAGCCGACAAAGGGATACAAAGATCCGAGAACTGCTTCTCCATCGTACGGTAGGCATAGCTATCCCCCAGTATAAGATTGCTGAAATATTCGCGTCTTAACGCATCCGCCGCTTGCTGAATTTTTTGTTTAGCCTGCATGATAATATTTTGCGTTTCCGTATCGGATTGCAGTTGTAGCGTTGCCTGCCGGACAGCTTCAACGATGACCTCGTCTCCTTCCGTCTTTAAGATGTAGTTGGAAGAGCCTACTCGCATCGCTTCCTGAGCATAATTAAAATCATCATAACCAGACAGAAAAATGACCTTGCAGCGCGGCCAACGGCTGACAATCACTTTCTGCAGTTCCAACCCGCTCATACCTGGCATACGGATATCGGTGATCACGATGTCAATCTTGGTACTCATCAGACACTTGAGCCCTTCGGATGAAGAATAAGCACCCAGCACTTCCAGATCTAGCTCTTTCTCATGGCGAAATAGTTCTACTAGCCCATCAACGACGTATTCTTCATTGTCCACAATCAGTAAACGATACATAGTTTTCCTTATGCCTCCCTATTAGATGGATGAAGAGGGACGCGAACCGTAACTAACACACCGCCCAGCGCGCTGCGAGTGACATGCAGGCCAAACAGCTTGCCAAAGCTTAGCTGCAATCTCCGGTGCACATTGATGATCCCTGTGGTCTCCATCCCTATCTCTGTAGAATTCAATCGTTCGCTCAATGCAGCCAGCTCATCGCCCGTCAAGCCTTTACCATTCTCCTCAATGTGAATTTCGAAAGCCTCTTCTTTTATCAAACAACGAATATGCAAAATGCCTTGCTCCGCATGTTCCTCCAAGCCATATTCAAATGCATTTTCCACAATCGGCTGTAAAATTAATTTAGGCACTAAGAGCTGACTTGCTTCCTTCGGCAAATCGTCCAATTCGACATGCAGCCTCCGCCCGAAACGAATCGTCTGTATGGAAATATAGTAGCGGATATGCTCCATCTCCTGCTCCAAAGCCACTTCATCCTTGGAATTGCGTGTAATATAGCGGAAATAGGACCCGAGATGACGGGTAATTGCTTTAGCGTTATCGATGTCCTCAAATTGCAAAATCCGGTTCAATAAGAAGAAAATATTGTATAGGAAATGGGGATTGATCTGGGACTGCAATTGCTTCAACTCCGCTCGATTCGAGCGCAGTTCTTGCTCGTACACGTCTTGGATCAGTTGCTTCAACCGTTGTGTCATATTGTTAAATTGCTCATACAAGTATCGGAACTCGTCCTTTCTCTTATACGAAAGTACTAGTTGAAATTCCCCTTTCTCAAGTCTCCGGAATGCACTCGTCAGTCGGTACATCGGTTGGTGAATAAGTCGGTAGATCCAAAGCGAGAAAAATAAGATAACCCCCGTAGAGGTCACCGCCAGAATCCAAAATACGCGCTTGTACCAATCCAGCGGACCCAGCACTTGGGACTCTGGCACGTACACCATCAGGGTACCATTCAATAATTCTGAGTATTCATAAGCAAAATAATAGGATGTCTTGTTGAGCTCGAAACGCCCGACTCCGCTTTTCTGTCCAGGTGCGGCATTCCTTTGAAGCAAGCCCAGCATTTCCTTTGCCTTGATTCCTTGCTCTGGAGGAACACCCAGCGACCAATTGCCGCTGTTATCAAAAATGATCGCTTCCCCGTCATTGTATTGTGAAATTTGTTTTAAAGAGGACTCCATGTTTTTGGTCGAAAGAACAACCTCCAGCCACGCATCTGGAGGGTGGTCGTTCAACATATACTTGGGATAGCTGTCTCCCAGAATCAATTCATTGTTTACCGGTGCGACAGTTCCATTCTTGCTACGCAGTTGCTCCAATACGGCAATCTCATCCGAAGGCAGACTGCGGTCGATTATCTCATCCTGGATGTTCAAATTCAACTCCGGTATAAACAACTTCAGTTCTTGCACGAATAAGCTGGAATCGCGAAACTGTCTAAGCTTTTCTTGAATCGTGATCATACTCGTCCTTTGCTCACTGAAAGGAAGAATTTGGTGAAACATTATCAGATTCTGAACATCCTCGTCGACCATGTACCGCTGTTTCATGCGGATGATCCTCTCCAAGTCAGTCTCAAATGTACTTAAATAAAAATGGACGCGCGAATTCATGGATGTCGAGATATCTTTACGAATCGTAGCTTCACTCGAAATATTCATCATGAAGCTAATAACGAGAATAGGAATCAAAGCTAGTAAGAACGTAGCAACAAGCTTCTGAAAAATAGTAAATTCAGTTAGAAACACTCTATATTTTGTAAGCGTTTTCAAATATATGCATCTCCTTGTAGTATATAAAAAGAATGGATAATGAATTCCTTCATAGCGATTAATGCTATTGTACGAGGTTATTTCCTTTTCTTCTAGTCTTTTTTGTTTACTTGTATACTGTCTTTTGTTTACCTCAGCCGGAGTCAAACCGGAGTCTAAATTTTATCCAATAAGTTTGCTTAAAAGTCCAAGATATTGCTATCCGTCCAGTGATATAACCTAGATATCACAGATAAAAGGAGAGCTGAATCACATGAATGTAACGATCACCGAGGAGCAAATCGCATTTTACCGGGAAAATGGTTTTGTTCAAATCGACAACATCATCACGCCAGAAGAGATGGAGGAACTTCGCCAATATGCGGATGAAGCCATTTTGGAGGAACATTCTCATTCCCAACAGCCAGACAAAGAAAACCGTGGATACTTTCGTGTGCTGAATCAACGATTCAACACATGGCGTGATCATGGAGGGATGGCCAAATTCTCATTACATTCACGATTTGCTGATACTGCCCGACAACTCTCCGGTCAGCCTGGGGTCCGATTGTTCCACGACCATCTACTATTTAAGATGCCAGGAGATTCCAAACCAACACCATGGCATCAGGATCTTCCCTACTGGCCAATGAACGAATCCGGCGCACTATCGATGTGGCTTCCGCTCGACGATGTCAACGAGGATAACGGCTGCATGATGTTCGTACCGAAGTCACACAAAATCGGCAAGCTGCAAGCCATCGATCTCATTGAGCCACAAGATATTTATGAGTTCGTCCATGGAGAAGAACAAGAAACACGACAGAAGCCGGTTATTGTCCGAATGAAGTCAGGTTCCTGCACGTTCCATGACGGACTAACGTTCCACTACGCCCATTCGAATACAACCGATAAACCACGCCGGGTGTTGGCTGTCATCTACATGCCTGATGGAATAACATACAGCGGTAAGCCGCACATTCTCGCCGATTACGCCAGAGGACTAGATGTAGGCAAGCCAATTTCAGGACCACTGTTTCCGAAGCTTGCTTAGCAAAATGAGAAAAGGGCTGATGAGCTTACTCATCAACCCTTTTCTTGCGGTATTGGACGGGGGGCATCCCCATCTTTTTTCGAAATATCCGATAGAAATAGCTCAGATCGTCGTACCCCGCTTCCTGTGCAACTTCCAGAATCGTTTTTTCCGTTTTATGAAGCAGTCTGCAGGCCTCTTGCAGCTGGAGCTCCTGCTTGTAACTCAGGAAGCTTCTCCCCGTAAATCGCTTAAATTTTTGTGCAAAGGATGAGGGACTCATCCCACACATTCGGCTGAATTGCTTGAGCTGCAGCGGTTGGGTATATTGCTGCTTCAGCATGGCGACAACCAAATTGATCCAATCCTGATTTTGCTGAGATTGATCCCTTTCCGCTTCTTGCACTTGCATTAGGTCGCGACTAACTAAAACAAACATCTCGATCAGCTGTGTCCTAAGCAACAGCTCGAATCCAGGCTTCCGATGCTTATGTTCTTGCTCCATGGTTTGCAGCTTCGCTTCCAGCTGCATCCTAGAGGTGCCGGCCACATTCGTATACGGATAAAAAGATGACGTCATTCGCAAGAATGGCGCCAAGTAGAAAAATTTCATAAATTCCGGAATTTCGCTCAACCTGGAAAGCTCGTGATGCAGGCATTCACGCTGAAACATCACATTGTAAACCTTCGTTTCCTGATCTGTGCCCTGAAAGCTATGCCCCATCCCTGGCTCAAGCACGAACAAATCCCCAGGCTTCAGTTGATAGACAACCCCCATCATTTCATGGCTGGCATCCCCCTCAAGGACATACATGAGCTCATGAAAGGAATGTGAATGGCTTGGGATCTTCTCCCCTTTACCAATCGTATACTGATCAATGAACAATGGAAACGAAGCTCTCCGGAAGAAATCACTGTCCGTATAGATCTTCATTCCAGTCTCTGGAATAAATCTCGAAACACGTGATCACGCTGGATATGGTAAATGTAGCGAATAAAATGACGCGAGGCGTCGAAGCTCCAATGGAATTGTTCAGAGAGAATCGGGCTTGCCACAAGCGAGTTCGCGCACCACGAATCATTCTGCAAGTAAGCAATTGTCGCGATGTCCCATATGACACGCGAGTAGGCGAAATGATCGTTGCAGCAGCCTTCATAGGTTTCGAACAAATACTTCCCAATGGCTCCACGTTTATATACGTAATCGCGAAGCTCTGACAATGTCGTTTGTAAATGGGTAGCAACTCCCATGCAGGGAATGAGCACTAGCGGCACACCACAATCTAAGATAATACGCGAAGCATGCAAATCCTGAATAAGATTGAATTCTTTCGTATCCGGCCAATGCAAGGCGTTGCCTCCGAGCCAAATAACGACGATCTTCTCGATAATGCGCGGTTCCATGAGAATGGCTGAGGCCACGTTCGTAATTGCACCGATCGCGACAACATACAGTGGATCTTCCTCGCTGGAAGCCATCGCACGTTCAACGAGATTGCGCGCAGCCTCGCTTTCAACAGGCGTTTCCGGTCCTGGAAGGTACGCTTCTGAGCCGCGATAGATCGGAATGCCTTCCGCTTCAGGCAGTAGAGCGGTAATTTTCTTTAATTCGCGATAGCTCTTTTCCATGCCGTCTTGTGGTCCTGTGGACAGCTCGTTAAAGAAGGGCGCAGCATAGAAAGCCTCAATTTGTAGTCGTTCTGGCGACTTCAGCGCATACACGACTGCGAACTGGTCGTCGATTTCGTTGAAAGTGTCGGTATCAAGTACCATTCTTATACGGCCTTGCGGGTAGGTAAGCCGTCGAAGACGTTTTTCTTCAGTAAGCTTTGGATAGTTAATCATATAAAATTCCTCCTGTAGATAGGTTATGTTGGTTTTACAAGGGGAAAGTAACTCCTGCTTGTAAAATAATGTTAGAATATGCTGTGCATTCTCCCGTACGAATAATTGCCGCTGCGAATCTTGCGCGATCCTTAAACTCGGCATGCGGCACGGATTCCGAGCTTGCGCCCGGGAACATGGCGACTGCCTCTTCGATAAGACTAGAGCAATAATGAGCGGATTCGGCTGCGCAAGTCAGTTTCTCCACTGCCAATTCTTTCTCCACTTCTTGCAACACGTCCAAAATACTGGGGAATCCAGACCTGAGCGAGAGGTCGATCCGATGAACGTTCGGTGGAATCGGATACCCGGAATCGACAATAACCAACGTATCCGTATGACCCATCGCAGCGATCACTTTTGCGATTTCACTGTTGATAATACCCATTTTTTTCATAGCCTGGACACCTCCTCCATGGTCGGCATTCCTGCCTGCGCGCCTAAGCGTGTAACCGATATGGATGCTGCTTTCACCGCTGTATCCACTGCATCAAGGATGTCCCCTCCTCCGGCGAGTGAAAAACATAAGGCGGCATTAAATGCATCACCTGCTCCTGTCGTATCGACTACGTGTACACTCCTCGTCGGTACGGTATGAAGCACTCCGTCCTTAATCAGCGATGCTCCTTTCTCCCCCCGAGTCACAATCACCCTCGGACCGTTTTGTTCCCATCGCAGCATTCCCTGTTGCAGCTCAACATCACTGCCATAAGAAGCCCCGCTCAGCAGTTCGAATTCCGTCTCATTCGGAGTCAATACATCTGTAAGGTCCAGAATCTCTTTTGGCAGCCGCACCGCTGGAGCTGGGTTGAGGACGGTGATGACGCCGGCGCTTCGTGCGATGCGTAGGGCGGTTTGAACGGAGTCGAGCGGTATTTCCAACTGCACAAGTAGCACGTCCGCCTCGCGAATCTTTGCTTCACAATGGACAACTAGCTCTGGTGTGCATTGTCCATTTGCACCCGCAACGACGACGATACAATTGTCCTGCGGAGTATGGAAAATCGTGGCCGTCCCCGTAGAGTAATCATCCAGCCGCACAATCGAATCCGTACAGATGCCTGTCGTCTCCAATTTTATAAGCAACTCATCTCCGAAGCTGTCTTTGCCAACAGCACCGATCAATAACACTTGAGCGCCAAGCTTGGCGCAACCGACAGCTTGGTTCGCCCCCTTGCCTCCGGGAATGATATGCATTTCATGACCGTTCACGGTTTCTCCGATTCTCGGCATTCGCTGCATGGAGACGACGAGGTCCATGTTCAGGCTGCCAACGACAGTAATTCTTTTTTGTCCCTTCATTGAAAATCACTCCATTATGTTCTATGATTTGGTTATACGAAAAAGTGCTCTTGACTTCGTTCCTATTGTAGCTTGAATGCGGTGCAAAATAATTTAATGATGTGGTCATTTTTTTATACGATGTGGTGATTTGTGCAAAGGGGTGATAGTTGCGGATGCTGGCGCAAACGGATTTTATTTTTGATGCAGTTCGGCCTAAAGACAGCTATATTTCGATGCACAAGCATAACTGCTTTGAGCTTGTTTACTATCAATCAGGCAGCGGCATATCGAAGGTTGGTCCTATTGAGTATCGTTACTCTCCCCATACGTATGCCATCATCCGCCCTGGTACACAGCACGATGAACGACGCTTTGAAGAGACAGACGTACTGTGTGTAGGTTTTCGTGTTGACGATACGCATCGTTTACCTACGTTGTACGAGGGGTTGTTCAAGGACGATAACAAGCATACGCTAGAGGGAATATTAGGGATCATGAAAGAGGAAATGCAGGAAAAAAAGCCTCTATACGCCGTCAAACTCGATTTGTGCATCAGTGAAGCACTCGTCGAACACATGCGCAATGTAGAGACTTTAGATCCTGCAAGACAGGAAGACAATCTGATGTTCGCCATTAATTATATGGATGAGCATTACAATGAAATCATTCGCGTCGAAACACTATCTGCCATGGCAGGTTACAGCTACCATCACTTTCGGCATTTGTTTAAGCAAAAATTTGGCGTCTCGCCAATCACTTATATTATGAACAAACGAATCGAGAATGCGATTCGAATGCTGCGATACACTGACAAGTCTATTACTTCAATCGCAATGAATTCTGGGTTTTCAAATGATGCGCAATTCTGCTCCATTTTCAAACGGGAAGTAGGCGAATCTCCTCGTTCATACCGTATTCGTTACCAAGAAAATAGTTTAAACAAATAAATTGTCCCAATCAATATACACAAAAGCAATATTTATGATTGGCATAAAAGATATAAGAACGCGTAGCGTATTTGTTGTTCTGCAATTTCTATGCATCTTTCAATCGGAGTATGCAGATACTACTCACCACTTTTTTCGACCAACTTATTACCAATGAATTCTCCCCGCAGCAAGCTGCGGGGTATCTTTTCTTCCCCAAATCGCTTCGCTCGCTTAGAACAAGGTCAACTGCTCCCCATCAACTTTTTGGTGCAACTTTATAAAATCTCTTCTACTCCTTGATTCTTCACATAATTTCTTATCGTTGCTTCACTGCCAAACTGACTGACCGTATTGACAAAATAGACATCAGACCAAAACTGCCCACCCCATAATTTCTTTTTTACTTCTGGATGACGGGCAAATATTTCTCTCGCTGTTATGCTCTTGATCGTTTGTATTATTTTTGTTGAACTGTAGCTTGGTACCGAATGTATCAGAAAATGCACATGGTTTTTATCTGTACCAATCTCCAAAAATTCGATCTCATATCGCTTGGATATTTCGATACAAATTTCTTTCATCGTTTCATCGACTTCTTTACTGATCACCGTTCTTCTGTACTTGGCTGGACAGACAAAATGATACATGAGCACTGAAACGTTGTGTGATTTATGTATATACTTACTCAAATCACAGCGTCTCCTTCTGATTTTTTCTTATGTGCTTATAGTTCAAATCTAAGCTACTACTACTGTCGCAGCAAGCTGCGGGGAATTGGACCCACAGAGATTAAAATATGCGTTCACCCAATGGAGTGAACGCAGCTGCTGCTGACTAAGGACAACATCTTGGTAGCCAAGAAGATCATTTTATATACTTCAGAACTGTATTTGTCACTTCAAGACATTGTTTGTTACTTCAAAACTTTATTGTTTACTTCAACCGGGGTGCCAAGAGCGCCTAATATATTAAAAAGATCAAATCCCGCCGCCAAATAAAACAACCCCTCTCTTTTACCAAATACCACTTTACCATTGGATTTGAACAGGAATCTATGATAAAGTCTAAGACTTTATTTTCTGTGGACATAATCGCCGGCGCCTAATTACTTCAAGACCTTATTTGTTACTTCTAAATATTATTGTCAACTTCAAAACAATGTTTGTCACTTCAAAACTTAACGTCTTCTGGTTTGTCGTGCAACAAAAACAATTCGTCATATTCATTCTTCGTGATCATCAAGAGCGACATCTTATCGAATCGTCTGCGGCTAAAACAGGGATCGTTGTAAACCTCTAAAATGTTATCCTCTTCTCGGTGTCTGTCCGGATCATGGAAGAAAATCCATCCTTCTTCACCAGTTTCTGCATCCACGTTTAAATAATATCGATGTTCTCGGTTCTCTTCCCAAACGACGTAACCGGCACCGATCGGGTAGACATGAAGCGTTACGCCATTAACGTTGATATCGACTGGATAATGAATATCACAATCCTTTTCACCGTCCAAGCTAACCCAGTAGGCATCAATGGATTCATCGTACCGAAATTTAAAATCCTCAGTTTCGAGAAGCTGAATGACACGGTCCGATTCAGCACGGGTAAAGAAGGGTGAATATTCTACATCGTTCGTAAAGCCGGTAATGAACCCGTTATAAGCAATAGGAGTCTGTGTTCGAAACATCCCCATTCGGAATTGAACGGAAGGATGACTTCGATCGTCCCTTTGTTCGACCTCTTCGACTAAGTTAGATACCGCCGCTTTTTGAGTGCTATCCTTGAACTGCTTGTTCATCGTCCATTTTTTGTCCATTATAGGTTCCTCCTTAAATTAGCCCCCCTGCAAATAGCGTGCAGGGGGGCATTAAAATCGCTCCCCTCCACGCAGGGGTGGAGGACCTTATTTCTTATATCTGTTATCAGCTAATTCATTCAGATCTTTCGTTCTATTTCGACTTCTTGACGGATGCGAAACCAAAATAACTTTGTTCTCTCAAGGCTGAACTTCACGCTTTGACCGCCAATAGTGGAGTTCCCAGCTTTCCAAAGGGAGATACTATTAACATCATCATATAGCAAGTTATACCCGTTACGAGTATAACTTGCCTTTAGCCGTTGTAATTCGTCATAGCCAGATTTTTTAGTATATAAGCCCGACGGATAGTTATTTCCTTTAAGATTCATCACGATCTTCTCCTTCATAGATGGCTTATTATTTTTCATGCCACAATAATATTTTGCATCTGGCAGCTGCTTAACATTTGATACAAAAATCCTCTGTGCTTCTGTAAACACTGATTTCTACGGCGAGCTTCATTTTAATACACTCCGAAAGGGTTGCCTCGTCTTGTATAGCAATACATTCCGTCCGCTTGTACTTGAAATCATAGACCCAATGACGCTTGCGATAACGAAAGATCGCTAATAATGTGTATCCATCCTTGATGCAGCGTTTGAAGGTTTTTTCGTGATTGGATAATTCTTGTAGCTCAAGAATAAAGACTTCAATAGACTCAACGATAGGGGGATTGGCCATAAAATAGTCCTGAATCCGCTCCCCCAACATAGCCTTTTTCTTCTCAATAATATGAATCGAGACGAGGTTACTTGATTGATCAAAAAGAGAATGCCCCGCCTTTTCCCCATCGATCTCTATAGTCGAGCGAGATTGGTACACGGTACCAGGTACCTTTCTTCTAGCCCGTAGCCTGATTCCATTAATCATTGCCACATCGATCAACCACCTAAAAAATAATAAAGACAGCCTTAGAGCTGCCTTCTCATTCGAATCGAACTTCAATCTGTGTAGGATCAATCCCATGATCAGCTGCCAGAAGCTGTGTTGTAGCCTCTTCTTCTCCTGGAAAAGCCTCCAACCAAGTAACTGCACAATATTTCTTACCGCTTTCTTTATTATAGAACGCCATCCATTCTGGGATTATAATTGCCCCCTTATTGGATGCTCCTATACAGATATTCCCGGTAAAAGCAGGCTCCTCTTTACAATACTTTCGGGCAATGGATATCGACAGCTCCTTCGCCTCAGTTAAGGTAGCAACAGGTATTGCTGCCGAAGTCCATCCAAGCTCTTTATCATACTCATATACATTAATCACAGAACTTCCTCCCTACGATCCAGTAATGTTCGATTGCCAATGATATAGTCCATCTGATTACATATTACTTGGCCCCTACAGACAATCCGCCAACCTTTATAATGCTGCAGATGCATATCAGCATAAAAAAGCGCTTCTTCAATGGTCGAGAAATACTTTTTTAGTACCTCGAGCGGATCAGCTGGCCATTTCCACCATGTGTACTCAAGCTTGCATGCTTGCATATACTTTCCTCCTCCGTGCGTTTGCCTCTCCTGGTATAAGGTTCGAGCTCATCATTTGGATGGACAAGTCCGTTAAAGCACTCAAGATCATCCACCGGCCATGACGTTCGGAGGCATATCTGCTCGCTTTCCTAAACAAATCACCCGTATATAAATCTCGTGCTTTCATTTTTGTGGTTGCTTTACTCTTGCTACAACTAACAAGTCCTAGTTCCACTTCGAATCATCTCCTTAGACATAATAAAAAGCGCTTCAATTGAGCGCTTTCCTTCAATAGTATTGTCGAATTTTTTATCATAAAGCCGTTCGTATCCTCCCCCTAAAACAAATAAAGCCCTATTAGTGGGATTGTCCTCCTGAATACGTCTGCCATGCAAACATATCCTTATCGGATCATTCCACCCATAGGGCTTGTCTCTTCATAGTCAAGCTCTTCCTTGTCAATCAGTTACAAGGCGAGCAAATAAATAGGTACAGTTTTAGTCTAGCATAGTTGATTCACAATCTCTACAGTCATACTCAAAAAATATTTATTAGATAACAGTCGTTATTTATAGTCAATACCAAAGTAAGATGATATGATTATAACTAAATATTTTTATGTGAGGGGCCGGGTCAGTGAAACCAGACGAATATATGAAAAAAAGTGTTTGTGCGATAAAAGCTGGCCAACCCATGGTAGTCACTTTAAAAGATGGAACCACTGTCAAAGGTGGATTTGTAGCAAGGAGAACATCATTTCGGCAAATGCCCCGTTGGGCACTCATCGAAAAGATTTCCCATGAGAATGAAAAAGTACATTATATCTCTGAGGAGTCAATCGAGGATGTAAGCTTAGAACCATACGGTAAACCGATCTTAATCGTGCAACAATCCAAAAAAGTCGACTCTTAAGACAAGTGATATAGCGACCGGCGAAACCGGTCTTTTTTATTCATTCTTGCTTCGCTTCAAAAACTCGATGTACTTATCACTCTTAATGATAATCTCTGTTGTCTGACGATCCTGGTATTCATTTTTTCGAAGAACCCCATAGATTAAGATATCCTTCCCCTTCAACTTCTCCTCTGACAATGTAAAGTGTTTAAAATGCTTGTCAAAGATAACGATGGTAAAAGGAACATCGTTTACCTTTTCCAAACGGACAAACCAAACCTTATCTCTGCGAAGAAAATCTTGGACCCTGCCATAAACAAAATACCCCACATCACGGATTGATTGATCGTTCCATAACATGAAATGTGCACGTTCTTGACTTAACACCATCTTAGAGATCGGCATTTTTCTTCCATTACCGATGGAAAAGTATATCGTTGACAGCTGGTCAGGCTCATAGGTTACAAGAAGTTTAACAATACTTTTAAGCGAGCTGATTGAACTTGGATTCTCATTTTTTTCTTTGGTCTTAATCTTGTCTGGATCCTGCTCTTCTTGCTGACCTTCTCGTTCTGTTTTCTTCTTTTCATAGTCGGGGTCCAGCCCTCTCATGTTTAGAGAAATGAGCGTTTTCTTTACTGTTGACTCCAGGACATCAACCTGATATTCGGTAACCTTCTCGATTGCTTCAACAATATCAAGCGGAGAATAAAATCCGCATGTAGCACTATGCTTAGTATCTTGAGTTTTGCCGACAGTCTTAAAATGTGAAGATGCTTTTTCTGATTTAGGCACAAAAATAAGGGGTGCCCGGCAGGATTTGTCCATACAGAGGATTTCAAAGCCATGGATTGATTCCTGGTATTCATCTGCACTGACTAATTTGCCGCTCGGAAGAAAAGCAGTCCGCATAATTAAAGTCTCCTTTCATATAAATGAAATCCACGGTTTATTTCCTCGTGCCGTCACAACAAATTAAAAGCAACTTATGATCGCAGCTCTCTTAGCCGTAATCTACAAGTTGCTGTAAGCTGCATTATGATCTCTCCAATGGACAGGTCTTGGGTGAGGTACCCAGAGCTCTCCTTTATTCGTAACGAGACCATATTGCCCATATTCTTCTTCATCCACGATCCAGACGATGTGATGTCGCATTTCCTTTTGCGTTAAGTTTAAAGGCTCATGAATTGGCGCTGGCGACTTCCGCACAAATGGACTCCAGCCCCAAACAAGATCCGTATTCTCTACAGTGTTGGCCGAACTTTTATTGATGACCCAAGTACCAAAACCGAGCTTCTCATTAACATACCAAACCATATCACCACGTACCGGTTCACACGGAGTCATCCAAGGATAACCTTGATATATGGCTTGATCTTTTCCGCTTTGCTGCCAGTCATCACTATCTGTGAAATATTTTTTATAGGTATTTACTTCCTCCGGAGAGAAAAGATCAGCAAGTCCTAGGCGTTTCTGACGCTGAGTGGGAAATTGATAGATTTTAGCCACAGCATGTCCTCCCTCTTAAGAATTGCTTTGATAAAACACTAAAACAAAATACGGCAAAATGATGAATAGTATAGTAAGGAATACCATTCCCCAGGAAGTTGTCATCCAAAACTTAGCGACAACCAGATTTTTTCTGATCTTGGCCAGACGATAAAAAAAATAGAACATCAGGCAGCACACTGCCGTACACAATACCCCATACTTCTGAAGGATATGTAGAAAGTTCATAAGCCAAGCGTCAATCGCATTGGGATCTGGCGTGCTAAACCAATCTCCACCTCCGCCGGTGGCTGGGAGTTTCTGTTCCAATGGTATCCCTCCCTTACATATCGCTATGAAGCATAGAGCTTTTTGTCTGTATATTCTGAATGACACCATCAGCGAACAGAAAGTGAATACTTCCCGAGATCATTCGTGTTGTCAGAAGCTTGGTTTCAATGATATCAAGTGCAAACTCGAGATTGCCCTCATCAATTCCATCCTTGAAGTGATTAAGGTAAACTTTTCCTCGTTCATACCGCGGACTTTCCGATGTGATGCGTTCGACACGCGGCACTCGTACGCGAGGAGAAAAATGAAGAACGATCGTCCCTTCATTCTGAGCACTATTGCTGATGGTTATAAACGGGCAGTCGTTTGTGATTAGTGCCTTGACCAGATCCATAGTCTGATCAATACAAAGTTGTTGCTGTGGTATCATATAAATCCCTCCTATAAAAAATATCATAATATCATTTATTTATAATATTACGATTTTAAACTTGTATTTTCAATATATTGGATGACAATGCTAATTGTCAATATATTCTTAGGTAATTTTTTACTATCTTTTTACAAAATAACGCAAAATACGTCAAAATAGTAGGTAATATGACATATTTCGACCAGATCATTTATACCATATTACATGATTGTAAGGAATACCCAATATAAAAACTTTAGGTAAAAAGTCATGGTTGGGAATACGTGCGATTCCCAACCTGACCATCATGCGGAAATGAGAGCTTGCTGTTGAGGCCAAACTGCAATGGTTTCCCTAGCTCCCGATGGGGAAACAAGAACTTGTATAGAAATTTTATCTCCAGGCTGATGGCGAGTGAATTTCGCATGGGATAGATGGTAGGAATGCTCCCCATTTGAGACCATTGCAAAATCCTCACCAAACTTTTGAATGATCTCCCCTTCAAAGAAGTGCAGGCCTGGTTTGTCGAGTGAAGATGCTGTGAGCATAGTGACTTCACTCTCTGGAAACCATGATCCTTGCTCCAATTCAGGCTCTTCGACGAATGGAATATCGAATTCCCCGGTTTCCGTTTGGAGTAAGGTCTCGCCCTCGGGTATTACTTCATTCGCAGTGTTAACCCCGAGTTTTGTGAGAAATAACATAGATACATCATTAAGTGCTGCAACCTGCAACTCATCAGGCGGTTTAACCGGAACTGTTTCTCCAATATCCCACCTATCCAATGCCTCGAATTCATGAAGATGGCTGGATTGAGGTTGCGTTACCGTAGGATTCGATCGTACCCCCTGCAAACTGAGTTGCTGATTGAGCCACTCAATTTCACGAAGCATCGTCGTCTCCCTCTCTCCGAAGCTCACGGCCTTACTTTCAAGAAATGAAATATCAGCCTTTGCCTTTTGCCATAGCGTTAAAAATAAAAACGCTGAGGCAATAGCACCTAATAGTGTGATCAGCATACAATCCCTCCTCTTCAAAGTCCCATACAAAAAAGCCCTGTCAGGTAGGGATGTCTTCGTGGAACATAGTCTGTCCATTTATCCAACAGGAAAAATAGACAGACTATATCCAGATACATACCACCCAATAGGGCTTATCTCTTCGGCATCAGGCTACTTCTTGAACTATATAAATATAGAACAAGTGAGCAAATAGAACTAGTTACAAGTCGAGTATACCATAAGACCTATGAATCGACAATCCATTAAATTTAATCGTTACATAAAGAAATATCGAATGCTAGAATAAAGAGAGAGGTTCCGGCATGTGTTCAGGAGGGATGAGCAATGAAGCCGGGCATTCATCGTGGTAATTCTCTTCTAGTGAAGTGAAGAGCTTTAGCCCATAACCGATCCCTTGTTCAACTGTCCAGCCACTGGGCAAAGGTATTTGCCTCCCACGCGTATAGATAGATCCAAACTTTCGGGGAGCGAACACACCTGAGCTGTCACATTGGAACCACGGAAATCGAAACAAATCCTCATTGGACACGCCAAGTCCGTGGAACAGCTGCTCATTGAAAAGTCGGAATAATGTCCCTAATCGCCGCTTCCTCCGCATTTTGTTACAAAAGAGCAGCCCTCCCACCCCAACTATAGTAGGATCATGTTTCTGAATCAGTTCTTTTAATTTCCTGTAACGGCTGTTGATATTCCAGACAGAATCTGTATACCCGGTTATTTTTTACCCACATAATATGTGGACACTACGCACTCCACATGTATGGAGTGCTTAATATTGACGTGATACAGGGGGCGAATTACGCCCCCGCTGACAACGGATTTCCAAAGTTATAGTGGATAACAATTCCACCATCCAGCTCAATTTCAATACGATCAATC
The DNA here is from genome assembly GCF_900103825.1 of Paenibacillus sp. yr247. GTDB lineage: Bacteria > Bacillota > Bacilli > Paenibacillales > NBRC-103111 > Paenibacillus_E. The sequence goes on along the minus strand of NZ_FNIF01000009.1, from coordinate 147,551 downwards.
AAACGCTGAAGCACTTCGCGAAGGACTTCTTCGCCATCAATCTGCAACTCCGTAAATCGCCTAACTTCTTCCCTGAATCTCTGCATGATACGCTCATTGGCTTCACCCTGACTCAGAACCGCCTCCAAGATTGCTGCCCTTGCTTTCAAAGCTTGCTGCTCATCCTTTAAAGCAGTATTGCTCATCTGGAACGTATCATCGTCGATCATTTTACGAGTCATGGCGCGAACCAATTCCAACTGCTCTTGTTGAAGCTGCTGCATTTTCTTCTTGATCGATTTCAATTCAGTAAGAGCGTGATTCGATTTTTCATTCGCCTTTTTAAGCGCCTTCTCCACCAGCGAGTCCCGATCCAGTGCGTTCCCCGACAACTGGCGCAAATCCGCTAAAACAGACTCTTTTAACTCATCATGCCGGATGAAATGGGAAGGGCATCCCTTACTGCCACGCTTTTGATAGGTAGCACACACATACCCTTCTCGATCATTCTTATAATTCATGCCCTTACCGCAATGAGCGCAGTATGCAAGGCGAGCAAAAAGCGACTTTTTACCCCGACCACAAAACATCGCCCTCGATTTGAATGCTACCTTCTCTTGTAGCAGTGAACTCTTCGCGGGAAATAATCGGGGAATGCGCATTCTCCACGACAAACCATTTACTTTCATCATTCTGATGACGAAGCTTGTACCCTTTCTCCTGATGAAACAGTTTATTGTCCCTGTCTACACTGGAGCGCCCCTGAACCAAATCTCCCGTATAATGACGGTTCTGAAGAATGATCTTGACCGCTGTCTCATGCCAAATGGTTCCGGCATTCTTGGCTCCAATCAACATCCTCGGTGAGGGGATCTTTTTATCGGTTAAGTAATTGGCGATCTTTTGCCAACCCCAGCCTTCATGCAGATACAATCGATAAATGAGTCGAACCGTTTCCGCATGTTGCGGATTTGGAACCAGCTTTCCTTTTACTTTATCATAACCGTATGGCGGAGTGCCGTGGAATACACCGTTTCTCGATTTTTCCGCAATTCCGAATTTTACCCGAACCGAAGCGCTTTCGCTTTCTTGTTGAGCAAACAGGGAGTACATTTGCAGTCTCATTTCGTTCACGTCTTCAAACGAATTATAGTTATCATCCACAGTAATTAAAACAACTCCATAGCTCTTTAACTTGCGAACAAGCGTAATCGAGTCTACGGTATCTCTTGCCAAACGCGAAAGCGACTTCACAAGCACAACATCAAACTTGCCTTGTTCTGCGTCCTGCATCAGTAGTTGTAGCTGAGTTCGTTTCGCCGTACTGGTTCCCGTAATGCCTTCATCAGCATAAATACCAGCGAGCTCCCAGCCCTTTTGCTGAATGTAATTTTCAAAGAACGATTTCTGATTTTCCAAGCTATCCTTTTGACTTAACATTGTGGTACTAACCCTTGCATAGACGCCGCTTTTCGTATTGGTACTAGACCTTGCATAGGTGCCACTTCTCATATCGATTCCGCCCCTTCGGTGTGGAGTGTATGAGACGTGACAGTATTCGCTTGTGTTGCATGATAGATCGCTTCAACTATGTTGTCAACTTTACTCTGTAACACGGATTGAAGAACCTCGTTTAGCGGTCGATCACCAACAAACTTGCGCGTAATCTTGCAAACTGGAGAATCCTGAACAGAGCTACTCGTGACACAATCACCTACAGAAATACCTGATACCATGTGCGACCACCTACAACAAATGACTCGGAGATTAACTCCTGTCTACTTGTAAAAATGATCAGTAAACAACTCTTGAATGCGAAAAAATTATCCGCCTAGAACTGTAATCTCCTAAAAATGCTCAAAAAAATGCCAGCTAAGCTATGCAAGACGTATTAGTGATCACGCCTTGCAGCCCAACTGGAAATTTAGAAATGATATCGCAAATTTTTAATAAATACTCTTCGATGAAGCTTGCTTTCTCAACGCCCTATACAGCACCGACTCTGTAACGCCCGTCACGTCTCTGATTTCTTTAAGGCTATGCGTCTTGGACTCGTAAAGTTTGATTGCTTTGACTACTTTACTCTTATCCGTAGGCTTCCTGCCGCCAACCCGCCCTCTGGATCTGGCCGAAGCAATGCCCTCCTTCACGCGATCCCTAATCATATTGCGTTCAAACTCGCTGATGGATGCCATAACGGACAAAATCAATTTGCCAGTTGAGGTTGAGAAATCGATGGACTCTTTCAAACTGATATACGTGATGCCGCGCTGCTGCCAGTCGTTAATAATGTTCAACAAGTCTGTGGTCGTCCGGCTTAACCGGGATAGGCTCTCTGTGATCACAACATCGCCCTCCCGAAGCCTTTGTTGCAACGCATCAAATCCGGGACGTTCCAACGTAGCGCCTGTCATTTTATCCATGAACAAGTTCTCGTCTCGAACACCGTTCTTATGCAATTCATCAGTTTGCCGATCCAAGTTTTGCTCCACCGAGCTTACTCGCGCATATCCAAACAGCTCGCTGCTCATCGCTAAACATTCCTTTCGTCTATATTTCAGCCGTTGCCGATACCTACGTTCGAGAACAACGAGAACCTTTATGGCACAGCCGAAAAAGAGGTTAGCGGCAATTTGATTACGGCGATAGTTTAGGCAGAGCCTGAACCCCCAAGAAGCCTATACTTTACGCCGTACTGAATACCCACCGCATACTACAGTTTGAGGCAAGCCCAGGCGAGAGAAATGCCCCCGCAGGCTCTACCGAAACCTGGAGGGGCTGAAAGGGATTTCCGAAAACCTACTATTCGTAAAGGGCAATCGACTTGATATGAAGCAGCGGGACATGAACAAATTCATGCATGCGATACAAGTCTGGAAGCATGATGCTGCCAAAGCTCATCGGATTGACCCAATCCGCCGCAACCATCGCCTCGGCATGCCAAGGGCTTGTGTTTAGCCACTTGGCTACTGTCGCCTGATTGAGCGTAGTTACCAGCTTTTTCACCGCTCCGTTTTCGATATACACTAGCTTCACTCGATGCTGCTGCAGATAATTCGCAATCGATGCGGCGTAGTTGGCAACCGTGTACATCGGGATAACAACAGCCTTGTTATGGATATGGATGCTGCTTCTGGACAGCCTGAAGCCGTCCTTATCCGGGACTGCCTTCACAACCTCGAAGGTTCCATTCTTTAACTCTTCAAAGCTGATGGAGAAGGGTACTTCAAACCGATCCAACGGTTTCTTCTTATCCGCAGGCGATAGCCGAGGATATAGAGCGGACAGCACCTCTGCACTCTTGGTTGCGAAGAAACGCTCCGCTCCGTTCCATTTCTCGTCCGGGCTTCAACATAACAAAGTCCCGTACGAAGCATGTAATAGTGAAGCAACGATTCCTTGTTTGTCTTCTCCGTACCCATCGGTAGCATTAACCCTTCCTGTCTAAGCTCCCCTACCGTAAAAGCGGAGATTGCCTGATCCAACGTGCAGCCGTTCATTTGAATATCGCTCAGATCAACCGAGCGAAATGTCGGTGCAGGTTTGTTGAAAGTCAGAAGATAGCCACCATATTCTCCCCGGCTGTCAAGGGCATGGTGTAAGCTTTTGCGGATGAATGCTGCGGTCGGCGTATCCAACATACGCCTGCTTGTCCTGTTCAGTTCGAAACATCGTAAAACCTCCCTGTTTTCGGTATCACTGAACATACCGCTTTCTCTCCTTCGAACTCGCTCAACGTAAAAGATTTGCCATGATTGGAGCTCCATCTTTCCTCATAGCGAGAAGGTTCGATAAGTTGAGCCTGTCCCGTCACCTAATAATCACCTGAACCGTAACGGTCGAACTCCCGATTTATCGACATTCCATGAAGTCCCTGCCAAATGCCCCGTTATCGGTTCTTTAACTTTTAAGTTTTTCGCTTCCGTTTTTGTCGCGGCGACCGGGATTCCGCAAGAAAAAATGCCCAAAAAGTCGGGCACGTTAAAGTTTTAGCAATTTTCTTTGAGTTTTTACTTTAAGTTTTTGTTGCCGCAAAGCAGGTTTGTGACAACAACTCCACCTTCGAACAGGTAAAGTCTCGTTAGTGGCATGGTCATCAAGGCGAACAGGGAACTGGCAACACCAGTGGACAACTCACCTCAAAACGGCATGTCGCTAATTTGTTTCATCATCGCAAGAAAGGCAATGGCTTGTTCCGCTTTCGACCGACTTTCCCTGTAGGCTTCACCAAAATCTTTAAAGCCTCGAAGGTACTCCGCCGGGCCAACAAGCGTTTTGGGCAAGATCGGGATCACATTCAGATGTCGAAGCTCCCAGCTCACCTTTTCTGTCGCTTTCCTACCGTCTTCATCGAAGTCGAACAACAGCATCAGGCGAAGGTCGGCGTTTCGAGCGATATTCACCTGTTCAATCAGCTTGCCGACAGAGAAGATGCCATTGGTCGCTACAGCATCTACCCCAAAGCTCTTTAGCAAAATCGCATCTAGCGCCGACTCTACGCAGAATACCGGGACTTCGCGGATCGCTTCCTTAAACGCCTTGCTATTGAACATCTGCACCTTCCGTCTTATCCAACTTGTCAGAATAAAACATGATCGCCTTCTTATAGCTTTGAATACCTTCATCATCACTTGTCTCTGCCAATTGCTTTAAAACAATTTCCATCGCTTCACTGAACGCATTCTGATTAAATCGAACCATCGCATAAAAGACTTGATACTCTCTATGATCTGGATATACACTAATCGCTTCTTCGAATATTAACTTTGCTTCGTCATACATCCCTAATGTTCGGTAAGTACTTCCTAGCCCTAAAAATGCGCCTTGTCCTCTTCTGTCAACTCTAATTCGAGTGCTCTCTTGTAATAAGGAAATGCTTCCCTCTCTAGTTCCATTACATCATGAATCCATGCACACTGATACCAGACCGATGGATTTAGTGGTTCTTGATTGATTAATTCAAGTAACAAGAGTCTGGCCTCTTCTAGTTTTCCTATCTCTCTTAAGTTAATAGCTCCTTCTAGATCTTTCATAGTTATCCTTCCTTACGCCCTATGTTAATTTCATCTAACGACTTTTGCGATCTTCTTAAATAATGAATGAATTAGCGAAGTAATGATGCTATCGCCCGTTTAAATCGCCGCGATTGACCCGACTAGAAATTCATGTATACATACAACGGTGCTACCGGACGCGTCCGCTTACCTGTTTCATCCTGCATCGCCTTTCGGGAAGCATACTTTGTCCGTATCGTTTTGAAGTTGAATCCCAAACCCGTATACAGCTTATGGATCTGATCGTTCTGACTGTTCAGCACCATTGCCTTGCCCTTGATACTCGCCAATAAACGAGCAAGATTACGATGATCCTTGAGGGAAAAGCCATCCTCGTAATAATCGGTTCCATCATAATACGGCGGGTCAGCCAGAATAAGCACTTCCGGTTTGTCGCTGTACGCTTTGATCACCTTACGGAAATCCCGGTTCAACAGTTCGACCGATTGCAACCGCTTAGACACGGCATAGAAACGCTCGCACTCTTTATAGTAAAACTTACCAAAATTCCGCCCATCGGATGCGTTCGTTCGAAAACCCGTACTGCTCTTTGAAGAAGCAAGGAACCCCGCACGACTCAAATAATAAAACCTTGCTGCCCGCTCTACCGAATCGTCGGGAATAGGGGAGGACAGCATGTCCTTGTAGACCACTTCCGCATAGGGCAGCCTAGTACAGGCGTGATACAACGCCAGCGGGTCGGTTTGAATAACCGTGAAGAAGTTGACCACATCTTCATGAATATCGTTATAAACTTCCTTCTTTACAGGAACCTTCTGAAGCAAAATACTCGCTGTGTTCCCGAACGGCTCCACATAGACGCTATGCTCCGGCATCAACTCAATGATGCGTCTTGCCAGCTTGTTCTTACCACCAATAGATGTGATGACTGAACGGTTATCCTGTTGCGAAGTGAAGTTGCTATCCAGCTTCTCATCGACCAGCCTGCTGAATACTTCGGTGATACTGTCGGTTCCGTAAAGCTTCATCAGCGTTTCTAGCTTGCTTGTCGCCATCCAGAAGGATAGCTTTTGCCGTTGTTCCTTAACCTTCTTCATAGGCACCTCATGTTCGCCACATTCAAACTACTGCATATAAAGGCTTGCTACCCCGGACAGGACAACTGCCTGACGGTACAAATTGTTCCGAATCGGGGGCGATTTTTGCATCTAAAAATACCCGTCGGGAAAAGCTGTTTTCATAGGGAATTCAGGCTTCTGAACCGGCAATTTGGGGCAGGCTCCATGAAAAAATGAGACATTTGCATGTTTTTGCCCTTCAAACATCAACTGATGTGAGTCGTGGTCATTTACGATCCTGCCGATTACAATTAACTCGTGTTTTCTCTCTACGATTGACAACCATGGGGTACTGCACATCAAAATATACACCATAATGCCGCTAAACCTTGCCACTTCTGACCTTTTTCCTTCTCGGACTGCCAAAATTGTATGACAAAAAAATCAAAAATTCAACACCTGATATATGATAGAAGCCTTGGCGCGAGGGAAGGAGAGAGCGGAGTTTTAGCGCAACTCGACTGAACGACTACGGAGCAGAAACAGAGAAAAACCTTATCCATCAAGGCTTTCCGCATGCAAGCGACTTCCGGCGCGAAGTTCCAACTCTATACTACAATGTGCGGGCTAGCACTACTTCCAATCAGTACACTCTCAGTCTTGAAGTACAGCTATTGATTTATTAAATGCCCTTTCTTATTCAGCCAATCTAAAAGAGTGCTCCTTTTTATAGGGATACCTATTTATTTTATTAGCCCCAAACAGAAGAAGGAACTCTAGCGTTCTATCGCTATTTTTAGCAGTCAGCCGATGCCACTTCCCGACCGATTTGTTCCACTTCCCTAGTAAAAATCAAAAGCGGCTCCCAGTAGAGAGCCGCATAAACGAATGGGGAGCGGTTGATCTGCAACCTATTTACGGTGAAGAAGCAATGTTTATTTCCATACACAGTTCCCACGCGCTCGTGAAAAGAGCCAAGGTTTAAATTCTCCTTAGCTCTTTTCTAACACTATTATTTACCTAAAAGACTGATAAATTTGCTCAGTTCTTCTTTGGATTCGTCACTTGTCCCATTCAACTCATTCAATAACCTAAACAAGTTATCATATGAATTCGCAATTTCTGATCTAACTTCTACTAACTCTTGAGCCACTTGTGAAAGTGAAATACCTTCTTCTTCTTCAAACGTGTTGACATAACGTGGAATGTTCAAATTGTAATCATTTTTTTTGATTTCATCCAAAGATGCCACATGGGCATATTTCTCAACATTTTTACGGTTACAGTATGTTTCGATAATTTTGTTGATGTTTTCAGGAGAGAGCTTGTTTTGGTTCTTGCCTTTTTTAAACTCATTTGAAGCATCGATAAACAAAATTTCTTTATTCTTGCGGGCTTCACGACCTTTGAACACTAGCACACATGTTGGGATACTTGTCCCATAGAACAAATTAGCTGGCAATCCTATAACAGTATCTAAAAGATTGTTGTCGATAATATTCTTACGGATTTTACCTTCAGATGCACCACGGAAGAGTACACCATGTGGCAATACGATAGCCATTGTTCCAGCTTTATCTAAATGGTAAAGTCCATGAAGAACAAAGGCATAATCTGCCTTAGAAGCTGGTGCTACACCATAACCCTTGAAACGTGTATCTTTTTCTCGGTCAACATTTTTTATATCCCAGTTTTGAGAATATGGGGGGTTAGCCACAACTGCGTCGAACTTCAAAGGAATTTGTGTGCCATCTTTTTCAGCAAATGGCCAGTCAGCATCAAGTGTGTCTGCGCGTTTCAACTCCATATTGCGATAGTTAACCCCATGCATCAACAAGTTCATGCGAGCCAAGTTATAAGTCGTTGTATTCATCTCTTGGCCGTAAAACTCAACGCTCCCTTCTTCATCACCATTTGGCAATTCTTTTTGAACTGTTAAAAGAAGTGAACCCGATCCCATTGTAGGGTCATATACGCGAAACTGATCACCAGTACCAGCTGCATCAACCGTGACAATTTTTGCAAGGACTTGACTAACTTCATGAGGTGTATAGAATTCCCCGCCTTTTTTACCAGCATTGGCAGCAAACTGCCCAATCAAATACTCGTACACGTCACCCAAAATGTCACGTCCTGTATCGTCCTTGAAATTGAACTCGTTAATCATCAAAACGATATCATTCAAGGCCTTCGCACGTTCGTTTGTACTTGAGCCAAGGCGTGTATCCCCGAGGTTAACATCTGAGAATACGTTTGCAAAGTCAGCTTCTGCGACTGCGTTCCGTTTGGCGTTTGTATTGAATGAGTCAAACATGTCTTGGAAGTCACTAGCTTTGATTTTGTGATTTTCAATTTTTGATACGATTTTTTCCCAAGTGTAGACTGGATCAATCGCATATCCGATACCTTTACTAATCTCCTCGAGGTAATCTTCCTTTTCAGTATCATCTGTCACTTCGTAATACTCTTCCAGATCATTGTCTTTCAAGTATTCATCTTGATTTTCTGATAAGTAGCGATAGAACATAAATGGCAAAATATAATTCTTGTACTCACTTGCATCCATTGTCCCACGAAGTTTATTAGCCATTTCCCATAGCTTGGATGTAATATCTGTTGCATTACTCATTTGTGTAATCTCCTTTTCTTATACAAACATTTGTTGAAGCAGTGATTCCTTCAAATTTTTAAGCGAATTTAACTCACGCTGCTGAAGAGCGATAGTGTCGTTGAGTTGATCAAAGAAATTACCAATTTGGAGCTGTTCCTCCTTGCCTGGCAATAAAATTTTCAAACTCAATAAATATTCCGGGCTAACTGATTGGCGTTCGTACACAGTACCTTGTTGATAACGTAATGAATACCGAATAAAGTCTTGTCGTGTGACGAACATTTCGACATAGCTTGGAAATGCTAACTTGTCATTTACTTCGAACGTCACATAGATTGGGCTGAACACCGCTTTTCCATAACTATTTCGTGAAATCGCACCAAACTTCAGGTTAGCAGGATTATAGACGATATCATTTAGCTCAGTGGCTTTATACTTTTTAGCAGCTTTATCACCCACAACAAGCTGTTCTCGTTCGTAACGTTCTGTTTTAGGTGTAACACCTTTCTCAACAGTGAATGATACTAGTGGATAATCCTTGTTTTGTGGATGCTGAACATTACGTTCAGTTAGCACGTCACTCAACTTACGCTGTTCCCAAGCATCCGTAAATCCTGCAAAGCGAATTTCAGGAACATCGGCTCCATCTTTCGGAAACATTTTTTGAAGCAGGCCCTTTTTCGTATCCTTCAACAGTTCTAACTTACGCTGATGAAGGGAGATGAGGTTGTCGAGTTGATTGAAGAACGAATTGATTTTGATTTGTTCAGGAACAGAAGGAATAAGACACGAAACTTTGGAAAACGAATCCCAATACAGCCTTTTTCTGAAATCCGTGACCCCATAAGAAAAATTATCTATCTGGGTAATTATCTCATGCCGCCGCAAGCAATAATCCATAAATGGCGGAAATAATTTTTCATTCGGAATGGCCGTAATATAGGCAGGGCTTACCATTCCTTCTATTTTTGCTACGCCGATCGCTCCTTGCCAAGCACGCATCATGTTGAATACTAGATCGCCGGAACGCACACCTTTATACAAGGATTTATCTTCACTTCTGCGAACTTCCTTACCCAATGTACTGCTGTCTAATTCACCGTTTGAAATACCGTGATGAATGGAAACCGAAAGAATTTGTAAAGAATTATTACCTCTTTCGTTTCTTTCCGTGTAAATCTCCCCCAACTTACGCTGTTCCCAAGCGTCAGTATATCCTGCGAATCTAAATTGGGGTGATTTTGTTATGTTATCGCTCATTTCTGATCTCCTTTTTGTAGTCTGTATAATTTCATCACTCGACTACTCATCCTTCTTAATTTCGTCGGCCATTTCGTAAAATGCCTTACGGAATTCAATACGATATCGCACCCAGGACAATTCTACAATCTTTTTATCTGCAATTTCTTTATAATCAGCTCTTGCGTCATTCATAATTGCTGTTAGCTCACCTTGTTTATCCATATCTTCTTGACCTGAACGGTGTTTCTTAATTAAGCTTTCAAGTTCCTTAGGTTTTATGCTGTTATCAAGCCCCCAAGTTCGGATGAAGTTTGTTACAAGTTGAATATTCGTATCCTTTTGTACTTTATCCATAGCTCGGTTCATTTTTTCAACACTTCGAGGTGCTGGATAATTATCAAACTCAAACTCTTTTGTAAAAATCTTAGATACAAAGTTGTGCATCTTAGATTTTTCTCTTTCATTGTCTGACTTGGCAATTTCAAAATGAATTTCATCACGTGTGTTTTTCGCTTTCGACATATCGTTCGCGTGAACTTCGTCAGCCATTCGAGCAATCAAATCAATTAAGTAATCATAATTGATGGTAACATCGTGAATATGAACCATAGAGAGATTGACTTGCGAAATATCAATGTTTTCTCGCTTAGCACGTCGTTCTTTCAATTCACCGGCAATTACAGTTGTTAAAATGACTTCCTGTTCCTCAGTAATACCTAAACGTTCATAGAACTCTTCAGGATTATCATAGGCAGAAACAGGATTTTTGTCATCATCTTCGGTATATTGTTTCAACTGACTAAGCAAGCGGTTATACTCTTTCAAATTCTCAAAGACTTCATCTTGTGCTTGTTCACTCGGCGGTAATTGTACAAAATCATCAGTGAGCGCTGAAAGTTTTTTGATGACTTCTTGCATCTCAGCTTGAACCTTACTAAAGGGTTTTGAAATGATACCAGACTTTTCATTGCCTTCTTTCAAATCTTCAAGTGAAAGTTGTTCGGCTGCAGATTCACGATTTGAATAGATAGCAAAAGCCTTATTCATTTCATATTCGTTTTGTTCTGGCCAACGATAATTAACGACATTCCCCCAAGGCTTATCAACAAGGTTATGCATTCGGTTTGTACGTGAGTATGCCTGAATCAAGTTCCCACCCTTAAGCGTTCGGTCAATATAGAGGGTATTCATTTCAGGGGCATCAAAACCGGTTAAAAGTTGGTCAACAACGATAACCAAATCTAAATACTTACCATCATCAGCTGTCTTGTTCAACCGTCGTGCTAAGTCTTCTGTGTAGGCTTTAACTGTCGTCATATCAAAAACTGTACCAAACATTGTGTTATAAGCTGTGATAGCCCTATGCAAGTTCTCGTTTGTTTTCAGTTGATGAGTACTATTAGATGTATCTGCCGAAAAGCTCACTGCAACTTTTAATCGTTGATCTATTGGACGATTCGCATTTTCTTCAGCAAATTTATCGAAGTATTCCATCGCTCTTGGTGTACTTGCTTTGTTACCTCCAACGTGGACTGTAAACAAGGCATTATACTTGCGATCATTTGAACGTTTCTTCCAGTTTTCGAAGATGTCGTTCACTACCAATTTCACATGTTCTGGACTATAGTCGTAGACACTACCACGAACATTATCGTCGATATCATCTTCGGTCGGATCTTTAGGAGCCTCGATCGTTTCCTTGAATTCAACGTTAAACCCTAAGACGTTTTTATCTGCAATAGCTTCCTTGATGGTGTAAGCATGTAGAATATCACCAAAAATTTCTCGTGTTCCGGGGAATTTTGGTGTCCCGGTATAACCAACCCAAGCAGAATTAGGAATAGCTTTTCGGATCGTTTCAAGCATACCTTCATTTTCAGTACCGTCACCAGTTGAACGGTGGGCTTCATCAACGATAAAAAGAATACTTTCATTAAGTGGCTTGAAGCTATCTCGCGCCACATAACGCGACATCTTTTGAATACTTGTCACAATGATGTTCTTATCGCTCTTCTTCGTTAATTTGCGATGAAGGTCTGAGATATTAGCTGTATCTCCCACCACACCAGTTTTCCCTTCAAATCCCGCAACAGGATCATAGGCTTTATAGGCATCAGCTGTTTGGTTGGTAAGCGCAATACGGTCAACCAAGAAAACAACTTTATCTACATTAGATAGACGACTTGCAAGCCATGCAGTCTTAAAACTTGTGATTGTCTTACCTGAGCCCGTAGTATGCCAAATGTATCCTAACTTACCATCATCATATTTGAAGTCGAATTTTCTAACTTTCTCAAGCACACGCTTTGTGGCATAGACTTGATAAGGACGCATGACTTTGATACTTTCTTTGTTTTTAGTACCGTCTAGTACCATGTAGCGTGTGGCCAAATCATGAGCCATTGGAATAGATAGTACCTTATCCGCAAACGTCTTCCACGAACGAACAGGGCGAGCATCATCTTCGTTTTGCCAGTTAAAAGCAAAAGCTCGGTTAAAGCTTTTGAGTGGCGTATTTGCCATGTAACGAATATCAAACTGCGTCATCGCGATTAGAATCTGCAATGTTGAAAAAATACCACTGTATTGTTTTTCAGCAATATACTGTTCCATCTGGTTCAAGGATTCTGTAGTGCTGTGAAGAGCCTTCTTTAATTCGATTTGAATAATTGGCAAACCATTAATGAGTAAAGTTACATCAAATCGACGGTTAGGCTTACCATCCATAACTTTTGGCCGTTTAATTTGATTTACCACTTGATAAACAGTGTTCCCCCCACCTACTTGGGCTTGGTCGAATACTGTTAAAAACACATGCTTACCATTATCTAGATCAACTTCAATTTCAGAAACACCGTTAACACCATACAAAAATTGTCCCGCATGGTAAGGTGATTCGATACCAGTAATGATTTTTTTTACCTGGTTAAATTCAGTGACCGACAATGGTTCATCTAAACGAGCGCGATTGTTTTGTTCTAGGATCATTTTAAAGTTATCCCAGAGTTGTTCGGTGGTTTTGATGTCTGTTTTATATTCCCATTGTTTTACTCCACCGATTTTAGTCAAATAGTCGATGACTTCATTTTCGAATTCCAACTCCGATTGACTTTTCATTTGATTACTCCCCCTCTAAGGTTTCTTCTATGATTGAGCTTGTAAACTGTCCAATCAAGTCTGCGTATTTGATTAGCTTACTTTGTAGCTTCAATGTTTCTACATAAATAGCACCTATTTTTTGTTGCTCCTCAAGAGGAACAACGGGAATAATAATCTCCTCCAGAGAACGAAGTGGAATTCTTAGAACAGGGCCACTCCCCTGCAACTCCCTTTCTTTTTGTCGCCTCACATCTTTATACGCATTAAATAAGAAAAGAAAATATCTCTTATCAAGTTGTTCTTTATCAAACTCGATTTTCATGAAATTGAGAGACAACACTTTACCAACATTATTTTTACCGACCATCGTTGCAAGTTGTAATGAGTTACTGATAACAACATCACCTTCATTTAACGATGGGTTATTTTGAGATAAAGATTTTTCCGCATCTTTAACAATTACATCCTTATGATTATAATCAGCTTCAAAAGACGACTGATCATAATAATTTATTGCTTGGATTCCAAACTGTTTTTGCGCCCTTGTTGGATTTATACCTGGAACGAATGTTACGAACTCTTTTAATCCTCTTTTCTCCAATTACACCACCTCCAAACTTCGAGCGTAATTTTTTGAAATATTTATATATTACATATTGAATCACCTCGGATTCACTTTGTCAAACGATAATTTGAAATATTTTTATATTTCATATTTTATTCAATAAAATCCTACAGAACTAATTTACAAGGCAAGCTTTTATTTCACTCTTCCGCAAAAAGATTCTCATCCCGCCAAATTGCTAAACCATCTCCGTAAAACTCCACTCCCTCTTAATGTCATTCTGTTTCCACAGACGGCTTCAATAACAAAAAACACGCCCATCACAATCAAATCCAACAGTCTCTAAACGAGAAAAACCCTTGAAACCACCATATTGGGCGATTTTCAAGGGTTCTAAATCTTATATTAACTCTAGCAATGCAGTATGTAGGAGAACGTGCCGCACTAAACTCCACTTTCATGTTGGGGGTGCGGCAAAAGTCATGATTGTTTAGGGCTTTCTTGTCACTTGTAAAAGAAATATAATGCACTTCCATAACGCGACTCATCTATTGAAGTTAAGACGCAAGATTTCAGCCATAAGTCCCCTATACTTTACCAAATGGTTTTACTCTTCTTCGTAGTGGCTCTTCGCTAATACAATATGGGGGGATTAACAATAATTAGGCTAATAGCGCGACTTAACACGGAGTCTTTGCGGACATGAGGCCCCACGAAAGCTATGATAGGTAAGGATCCCGCATTGCTATCTAGCTTATCATGCCCGCTTCTCCATATATCTGCTCTCTCATTTAAGGACTGATATCTAAACTGCTTTCTCACTAACAACTGACATCTAATTCGCTCTGTACGCCGCTTCCCCCTGCAACTTGGACATGCTTCTACGGTAATAATAAAGGGATTTTAGAGCCACCGGATTCCAACCCGCAAACCTCAATACACCTTACCTATATCCATGCTACACTCTCAACATGTATGGTTTGCTTGTCTTACTACTTTCTTAAGCGAATCTGTCACTTCTCATTTCGAACCATCAATATTACTGACTCCACATGTGTGGAATATACAGAGTGGCAAAGTACGTTGTGCCCCTAACCCTTGATGGAAAACCATGGAAATGATATGGTTTCTTATAATAGCATTTAGCAGAAGGAGTATTGGAGGATAATGTATGGCTCAATTAAACAATACCATAACCAAAGCAGATTTCGATCAGATACCTTGGTAAGACCTATTAAATCTATCCGAAAAAAAGGAGTGCAGCTTTTATTACTCACTTTTCTTTGAAAAAGCCAAGGAAACAGAACCTAGAAATCCAAAAGAGCAAGAGGTCTACAGCCTCTTAGGATGCATTACTTCCTTACATATGAACCTTGATAAGCCAGAGCAACCATTTCAACCTTTTATTATTTTACAAAACTCTCGTAGTGCTGCCATTGAAGATTTTAGCGATGAGCAGTTAAGTCTTCTTAAAGAATTAGTTCCTGAAATATCTGACCCCGAACTTAAGGCGAGAATCGCGGATGTTATCTGGACAACTAAGCGAGATCATCCGATGGCAAAAATTGCAGTTGAAAGCTATCTAAAATCATTTGAGAAGCTGCTTGATCCTGACCACTGGCCACAATGTATTGAAAGAATAGAGCGAGCTACCCAGTTAGCTGTACTATTAGGTAGAAAGAACACACCGTATACTCAAACTATCGAATTAATTGAACGAACACTTGTTAAATATGACGATGAAGACCCTTTATTTCTTTCTTCAAGTCTAATGGAAATCTTACTCGAACAACGTAAAGGTGATGCGGAAAAATATGCACAATTAGCGCCTAAATTAGCTAGAAGGTCAGAGGAAGAGGGTAATTGGCACAAAGCTCGAACTTACTGGGACTTGAGTTCACGATGGAATACACAAACTCAGAACAACGAAGAAAAGAGGAGCAGCCTACTTTCCCTAGCAGAGACATACGTTAAGGAATCGGAGGAAGCAATATCAAAGGATCACCCAAGCTATATGTTGGCTTCAGGATACCTCCAGCAAGCTATTGAAGCATTCAGACGAATCGGAGGTACAGGTGATCGTGTCGCTGAACTTCATAGAACGCTCCTAATGTACCAGAAACAATCAATATCAGAGATGGGCACTATATCGTCTGATTCAATTGATTTGAGTAAGCATCAAGAAGATGCCAGAAATAAAGTGAAAGAAAAAATGATTTATGACGCACTATTCACATTAGCCACACTAGGTTCCTCCCCATCAGTTGTTGAGCTACGGAAGCAAGTCGAAGATTCAAAAGGTCGTTTCAGATTGTCACATTTGGTTACAAATGTCGCTGTTAATGAAATGGGTAAGGTAACCGAACGTCAACCATCAATGCTTTCTACTGACCCGAAGGAATTAGAAGCTGCAATTAAAGTGGAAATGTATAAACAAGCAATTTATTATCAACAATTACAAACTCAAGGAGTAATTGATCCTGCCAGAAGACAAATTCTTTTGGAGCATAATATCAGAGTTCGTGATTTTGAGGCCATTGTCTCCAATAACCCTTTTATACCTGAGGGACGAGAACAGATTTATGCACATGGACTACATGCAGGTTTATATGGGGATATGATGGTTAGCATTCATTTACTCATTCCTCAACTAGAAAATTCCATTAGATGTATTCTTTCTCAAAATGATGTAATAGTATCCACTATAGATGCAGATGGGGTTCAAGATGAACGTAATCTTAACTCGTTACTATTTTCACCTGATCTTTCTTCACTTTTAGGAGAGGATACTGTCTTTGATATGCAAGGTTTATTAGTCGAACGATTTGGTTCTAATCTTAGAAATAAAGTTGCACATGGACTAGTTAGTTATGGAGGTTTGTACTCTTTGCAAGCTGAATATCTTTGGTGGCTTATTCTAAAATTTTGCTGCATTTATAAGTTAATTGAGCTTGAATATCAAAAATCGACTGTTGCTGAACAAGAAGTCACTTAAGACAGCAAACGATTTTGTTCTAACATTTGTTAGTCAACGAGAGCACAGGCTCTCTTCTTACATTCACCATGAGAAAAGGAGTCAATTCAGTGATCATTATTCTCCTGCTTGTAGTTATTGTTATCCTATTGTTTGGAGCTTCGGCTGTGAAAAGTGCGGTATCTAAGTTGTTTTTATTTATGCTTGCATTAGTTTGCATACCTATATTTATGGTAGTCTTGGGCACTGTTCCATGGTATGTCCTCATCCCGGCCATTATCTTATTTATTGTGTTTGTAGCGTATACATCAAAAAAAACAAAGCAAGCTGAGCCAGATGCGACAATCAGCTTACTCCCGGTTGGAAAATACGGATATGTAAAGATTCAACAAGAAGATAGGTATGTGGTTTTACTGCCGACTGAAGCTGCATGTTTGGTTTACAAGTGGGAAGAAGTAAAAAGGTACTCCTCAGAAGGGCAGTTATATAAGACCTCTCATGGTACGACATTTCGAGTAGTCCAAGCAGGGGAAATGTGTGAGTATGACCCAATTCTCACGAAATCACTGATAAATAAAGGGATGCCTTTTTTCGTAGAGATACGACAATTCAATAAATATAGCATTCAAACCAATCACTGTCTTCATCTAAACCCAATGGCTGTACTCAACCTTGAGCGATGGTTGGAAAACGCAGTGAAAACAGAACCGCTTGTACGTAATTATTTACAAGGTGTTTTAGATTCTTGATTGCCTCTTGGGAGTCGAATGGCTCCTTTTTTGTATCGTCATGGCACTTATACGAATGCAACACAACATGGTAGGAATTGCTTTTCGCGAAAAGCGAGCCTAAGGCTAAATATACCCTAAGGTAGTTTTTTTACCTTCTTGGTATTCCATTAGACCGTAGCATGAGAGTAACGTGTGTATGCGTCTAAACTTCATGGGCTAGCCAAATTATGTGGACGTATCCCGCCCATGCCATAAAAGGGGACGATTTAAAGCGTCTCGTAGCAGTCCAAGAGGCCGGACTCACTTAAACTATCCCCTTTCTACCATGTTCGACGAGGTATACTGATTTTATGGCAAAGGTACACATTAGCGTTGAGCTTTTATGTCCATTATCTCATTTCATATAAGCTTGTCCAAAGTCGAAAAGTTAAGGCTCATAACTAATGTACTCACCTCATTATTTTATAAAAACGTGGCCTTCGGCTCCGACGAAGGTAAAGCTTATATTTCTGTTCTTATATTTTTACTTTTATTTATAACTTATACTTTTAGAAGCCCTGATTAAGGTTATGAAACTCGTCATGCAACCATTTTTAATATGTGGCAAATGTATGGTTCAAACAATTGCAAAGTTATGAGTCAAGTCGCACTCATCTCGATAGCGCAGATGAGTAATAATGTCACGCGCATATAGCTTTTTTCTAAGGACACGGCCAGCTTCCGCTATCCGATTCACTTTCGCTTTTGCCTGACGATCGCCGGCGTAACCAGCTTCATTGCGTCGTAGTGCTGAGAGACACTCAAACTCATTTGCATATGATGTGATCTCTATCTCCAAAACCTCGGTGTAATTAAATAAATCATACCCTGTAGTTTTCAGGAGCTGTTCACACAGCTCCACCTTCAGCGCGATATGCGTTATCCGATTAAAATTCATGATAGCCGCACATTGCTCGCGCTTCGTTCTATCAGCCTTGAGCAAAATCTCCCCTGAGGCAATCTCTTCTCGAAGCGATATCTCCCGTAGTGCACTCACGCAAAATGAGATGACATCTCCATCCAACGTTTGAGCATCATATACCCGGAACATCAGTCGTCCCATACCTTCTCCTCCATTCGGATTCGTGACTGTTCAATCCTCAATTCTTTCAAAATATCTTAAGTTGCTGACCTGTCGGCGCCGTTCTTTTCGCGACCAACTGGAGCGGGGCTCCTCGGCGCAAAAGATTCTTCACGGTTGAAAAATACGCCGGATCTCGTGCCGGGTTATTCGCCATCAAAATGTGCTGTAGTTGCTGAATGAGGTCCGCATCATCGTTCATCAGAACCTGTGATCGAGGCACATCCAGAGAAGAACCATCTGCTCGACGGATCTTAACAGTCGGTCCAAACCGAGCTTCTTTCTGTTGGATAACATCCACCCTCTCAGATTGCGGTAACCAAGTCGCGTGCTCACACATTCACATCAGCCCCTTGCTTTAAGACTTCAAACCGTTCTTTGATATCCTTCGAGATAAGCTGAGGACTTGTCCCACAAAGCTGCGCATTGAAGTTAATAACGTGCTGGTAAATCGAGTGGGTATGAAGTAAATTGTTCACCACGTTATTTGCCAACTGCGCCGCCGTCTTATTAGTCGCACTCCGCTGCGGCGCCGATTGAATCTGGACTCCGCAACCAGGGAATGGGCTATCCTCATCTTCCAATATGTTCGTGTAGACCCTACCTACCGGCTGCAGTAAAACTTCCGAGCGGTATTTGAAGCCACACACGATCTGTCCGCCGAATCCTGATTCCTGTACATTCTGGACCTCTCCCAAGCCGGCCACACCTTCTACACCAGCATCGATGTAGATCAGGTTTTCGACCTCATCTTGAAAAAAATATTGGTCTAGCAAGCGTCTCGTCGCGTTGTAGGGTAAGCACCCGGCGCCTTTCCATATTTCTATGGTAGGTTTCCAAGCACTCCCCCCCAAACCGTACGTACACCTTTCAGCGTATACGGCTCTCTAGATAAAACATTCGTCTTAATTTCTTAGTCGAGTCTTCCTGCGTGGAGGTCAACATGGCATCTTTTACAAAGCACCATTGTTTTCCTCATACGCGCAATCATGGTTTTTTCCCAGAGTTTCTTACCCTTTAAGTCTTTTAGCTTTCTTACATGATGAACCTCGAACGGTCCTTCCTCTGTCTTGCACCACTCGCACTTGTTAGCTAGTATTCTTTCCTCTAGCGAATTTCTTCCGAGGTAAATCGACGTTACTGGAACGAAGTCTACATGCTCGTCTGTGCTAGGAATATCCACTCTTTCGAATGGTCCCTTGAACAGGTATGCGACTTGCATATTCCCCTTCTTATCCTGATATTTCACTCCCAACCTGCCGTCAAAGGTGTGACTTTCACGTATTTTCATAGTGGAAGTCTTGCCCTTGTTAGCTAGAGTTCTTTGGAAGCTATTTTGGATAGCGAAGTACGGATTATGGAATCGGAAGATATTATTGGCTAGCTTGTAGTACTCATAGAACCCACGAATTTGAGAATTGAATGTTCTCAGGATCTCAAGTTCAGAGTTGTTAATGAGCTTTCTTACATGCTGTGCCTTCCAAGTGCCATCTTCTTTGATGATGATGTAATCATTCTTTAGCATGAAGTCTCTGATTCTGTCATGTGGCATAGACAGCAGTACGTTTCCACTCAGCTGTCTTGATTTGCCTTTGGCAGTGTCGAGGACTTCTTGGCTCTGGTTGATTTTGATATCATAACCAAGGAATCTTACAGGTTGAGTGTTGTGTGTGATCAGAGTTTTTTCAACGCTTAGTTCGAGTTTTAGTTCCTTCTGTAGAAAGTCTTTGATCTGTTCTTTGACTGCTAGTGCATCCTCGTGGCTCCCAATAACGCTAATGAGGAAGTCATCAGCATATCTGAAATACTTTAGTCTCTTGAACCCAAGGTCCATCTCATCTTTAGATGGAACCGAGCGATATTGTTTTTCGAGTTCTTTGATTTCTTTTAATAACCGATCCCTCTCAATAGGATCAGTGGTATTCTTTCGCTTCTTCCTTCGGTTTTGAGCATTCGCATTGGGTCTGCCCCATTCATTGCTATGCTTCCTTAATTTCCCCTTGTTGAAGTCCTCAACAAGTTTTTCCATGAATTTATCAAATTCATTGAGGTAGATATTGGATAGGATAGGGCTGAGCACTCCACCTTGCGGTGTACCACTATAGGTAGGGTGCCATTCCCAGTCTTCCATGTATCCAGCATTAAGGAATTTCCGAATCAGATTAAGGAATCGTTCATCCTTTATCCGCATGCGAAGAATGCTGATCATTATGTCGTGATCGATATAATCAAAGAAGCCTTTAATATCGCCTTCTACCCACCATTTTGTGCTTTTACTCCAAGTTTTGATTTGGGCCAAGCAAGTGTGGCAGCTCCTATTAGGTCTATAAGCATGAGAGAAGTCTGAGAAGTTATCCTCATAAATCGCCTCAAGTATTACCCTAATAAGTTCTTGCACAACCTTGTCGCCAAATGATGGCATCCCAAGTGGTCTCTTCTTATCGGAGTTTCTTTTAGGGATGTAGGTTCTTTGTACTGGTACTGGTTGATAGCTTTCATCTCGTAGAGCATTAACCACTTTCATGATTCTCTCGATTCCGTAGCCATCAATAGTTGTACCATCGGATCTAGCAGTCATATTTCCTGGATTGGGAGCCAGTTTGCTATATGCCTTGAGGTGAAACTCAGGATTATATAGCATTTTGTACAGATCTTTAAAGGTATAGTTCTCATTACTCGACTTTGATTTCAAGACGCTTAAAATAATAGATGGTCCTTGCATGGCATTTCACCATAACCTTTCTGCTTATTTTTAAGCGAATTATCCTGCTTCCCTTCGCCAGCACACCAGATGGTGTGTCATCTATGCTCCCATAGATGTGTGGACGGTTTTCCCGTTTCCGATTTACGGCAATACCTGTTGATTCAGGTTCCTCAGACTAATACGGAAGCTCCGTTACCATACTGGATATTCAGATTCTAAAATCATAGCCCGTATTGGCGTTCCAGTTTAGGTAATCCCCATTTAAACATGAAATGATACTTTAACGAGGTTGGTTAGGTTCCCATTTCGTTCAGTTGAGTTACTTATCGTAACCGGCAAGACCACGGAATGACTGTTCATGAGGACAACAAACCCATGAACACCTGATCTACCTACTGTCTTCCCCACAATCACCAGTAGGGGGATGATTCTACCCGCCTTAGAACTTGGGTTGAAGCAATCAAGCCTTAACCATACAACCTCTTTTTCCCCTTCAGCTAAACGTACCCATGTGTGGTTCACAAGTACAATGCCTTTACACCATGCTACACTCCCCGTCCGGTTTCCCTTTCGGATAAGGTGTTAGGAGATAGGAGTCATTATCCTAGCGTTTTACCGCAATCATTTCATGCCCTTATGGGCGCACGTTGTCAATCATTCCGATCAAAACGGGCATGAACATTGTGGTTTTAGGATTATGCTCGGGGACGCCCATCAGGTTATTGAGCGTATCTATATCCCTGACGTACTCAGGATAACGAAGGATCGGTAAGTCGTAATGTTCACCGTATCGCTCCGCTAGCGCAATCACCTTATGTTCCCCCACATCATCTTTATCGAATACTTGGTTCGCAAGATTCTTAGATTCACATACGTCACCGTCTACCAGCATGATATGACCTAATTTAAATGATGGCGCCTTGTCAAAACCCGGCCTATTCAAATGAGTTCGAAGATCTTGACACAGGCTACGGAAAAAATGGCTTCCATTAGCCCCCACTCCGATGATCGTAAACTGAAGTAATGGTATCCTATGGTCCTTATACATTAATGAATTCATCTTCTCTCCTCCTTATAGATCAAAAATGACCAGATTCCTTCAAAGATACGTACCTTTGACCGCTCCCAAGAATCAGATGGTCAAGTACTCGGATTCCTAACAATTCTCCTGCTGAAACTAGCCGTTTTGTAAGCTCGATGTCCTCCGGGCTTGGAGTAGGATCTCCGCTCGGATGTTGGTGACAACAAATAATACCACTAGCACTCATTCGAATAGCCCGATTAAACACCTCACGCGGATGAACGATACTTGCATTAACGGAACCTATCGAAATCTTCTCTGTTCCAATCACCATATTTTTTGTATTCAGAAAAGATACAACAAAATGTTCTCTGTCTAAATACCGAATATGTTCGAATGTGTTAACAGCATCTGCCGGAGATCGGACGATCACCCGTTCCTCGTTTCCATGGTTCATCACCGCACGATAGCGCTTCGCAAACTCAAAAATGGCGCACAACTTACGAGCATCCTGATCATTAAGACCGAACGACATGGATAACTCAACATCCGACATCTCAGTCAATTCTCGAAGATTACGAGTTGACAATGCATCGGCAAGTAACGAGAGCGAATCATTGGAATTTATCATCCCGTTGCAAATCAGAACGAACAA
Organism: Paenibacillus sp. yr247; assembly: GCF_900103825.1. Taxonomy (GTDB): domain Bacteria; phylum Bacillota; class Bacilli; order Paenibacillales; family NBRC-103111; genus Paenibacillus_E. The sequence continues at coordinate 124,777 of NZ_FNIF01000009.1, read as the reverse complement.
ATCTCTTTTCGATAAATTCCCCATATTGCCGGATCCATAGTAAATTGTGCAAACCTCTTTGACGAGCGCTATATTTTCGTTTTTCATCCGAATCTCCTCCATAAATCTCAATTATTCTTCATCATGCAAAGAAGGAAGACGCCCTATAGACGTCTTCCTTCTCCTCATTTGATATCAGCTCAGAGCGTCAGAGATGCACCCGCTCTTTCCATTCCTCCGGAAACATGGTGGTCGAGTTCACACCATTGAACTCAAAAAGATCCTTCACATCCATTTCAAAATGCTGCCCGTTATAGCCGGCACGGAACTTCACATGCATGCCATAAGGCAAGTCCAATCGTCCAATCACACCATACACCCTAAAAGCCTGATCGTTCCTATTATCGACCGGAGAAAAGAACGCATCCATGTGGTGGTGAGAATGAATCACCATCACAATGTCCCGATCAGGATTATAGACAGGTTCGATAAAAGATACGACCTCTATGATGTTCACATTCTGTTCCGGGCAGACAAGCTCATAGGAACATGTGCTACGATTCCAATAGATGTACACCAGCGCCTCCACCTCCTTCTCGCAGTAATAACGAAAGAAGGCCACGGCCGTCGCTAAATAGCTACCGGGGATTTTGGGGAGTTTCAGCGTAACACCTTCTTGGACGTCCTCCAGCTCAGTGACCTCGGTTTTACTCACCGCGATTCGCATGAAATCCGTCTCACGGACTTCATAAAGACGGCCATCGCGGGATGCGACGATGTTCATCGGGGATTGATGAGAAGATGATAGGTAGTCGGATAACTTCCAGAAGAACGAACGAAGTTTTATCTTCATACCGCACCACCCATTTTTTCACCGATAATCATTGGAACCAATTTTTTCGCTTCCAAGTCATAGTCCCACTTTGTACGGGATTCCGAGAACTCCCAAAATTCTTTCAGCAAGACCTCCCTAATGACATTGAGATGAACCTTACCGGATTCCGGAATTTCATCGATGATGTCCTCGACCAAAAACATCCGAGTTGCATAATGCACGGTGAAATCAATCCCAACTTCGATGTTCTGTTCTTTCAGTCCCCTTCTCATACCGGAGCCGGTTGAAGCAGCAACAGTAGACGAAGAAGTTTTCTTGGAATCTGGTGAAGTCGTGGTGGTTTTAGCACCTTTCTTCGCAGATGGAGCGCTTTGGATAATCTCGCCGAACAGATCTCTGTTCCCATCGGCTGCTTCCGAACCGTCCTCCGTTTCGGGTGCTTCCTCCTCTTCCTCATTCGCCTCATCTGCTTCCTGTTCATGATCTGCAGGTTCTTCTAATTCTTCCGAATTATCCTCGGTTGTCTCCTCACTGGCCGATGCTTCTATCGTAGATGCTGCCGGCATGGATGAATCATCATCTGGCCTATCTGCTTCAACTAAAGTCGCTTCGGCATCTCGGGTCGACTCATGGGTCGAATGCTGTGCATCACGTTCCACTTGTTGCTGACCAGAAGAAGTGTCAACAGACCTAAGCGTATCCTCAGCTTGCTCGTGGTTTACACCGGAAGACTGGGGTTCATTGCTACCGAAAAAATCATCAAATAAATCGTTCATGGATAATTCCTCCTATGGATTAGTTGTTCGACTTAAGTAAATCACCAATGGTTTTGTTCGTTGGGACAAGCAGGTCATCGTTGAAATCCTGATGCTGCATGCGATCGAGTAGATCGCGCAGATTCATCCCCTGTATACTGACGTAGAGATCCATATTCTTCGGAGCTCCCAAGAACACAAAGGGTAGAGTTTCAAGTTGCCGCAAGTCTTGGATCGTATGCTGCTTTAGCGTAGGCCAGCACATTAAACCACTTTGATTCACGTTCGAATACGGAAACCGGAACAACTCGGTGGAATCCTTGAGGATGGCATCTTTTACCGCTGCTACATACCCTTCGGCCTTCCCGTTATAAAGAGAAAACCAAAATAACAGCCTTGGATAGCCTACCTTCTCATACACCGTTTGCCCTTGATCACCGAAGACGACGTCATGCTGTCCCTTTTCCACCTCAATACCAACGACCATCTTGCCGTTTCCGTACTGTTCGAAAAAGGCACAGTTTTTTGGAAGAACCGGAGAAGATAGTTTCTGATCAGCAAGGTGTGGACGCGCTGCTTCCACCAAAGCTTCTCTACTAACTTTCTTGGACAGCGCCAAAAACATGGCGTTGAGCTGTTCCATTTGGTCATCTGTAAACTGCTTGGTATGAGTAAGCAGGCACGTAATCACATTGGACAACAGGTTCGCATCCGGAGAATCAAACAAGCTTACGCGCTTCAGCAGTTCGAGATATGTCCGCTCTAAAACCTGCTTGTTTTTCATGTCCCCGGCAGTTCTCAGCAAAGATGAAAGTACGCTTACCAGCTGCTCCTCATCGAGTTTAGCGAGGTTATGACTTTCGGCAATACTGCCCAAAATGGCCCTAACCATCTTCGATGTGGGTTCATCGGTTGCGTAACTTAGAATCCTCTCCATCACGACGGCAAGTTGATCCGGTTCATGTTCATGAGCAAAGGTTACTATTTCCTCAAACAGGTCTTTCATTTTCCCGTCCCGAAGGAGGTAGTCAATAAGCAGATGATCATCCAACTGCTCCAGCAAGGAAAGAATAAGCTCCCCTATTAGGATCCGCTTGGAGTCGACCTCAATGCCATTGACGACCTTAAGCAACCTGGCCAGTTTCGTAGAATCGTTCGGAAGAACGATCCTGTACTCTTCCCTCATTGTTGCGACTTCCATACTCTTCAAACTCCCTTCTCCGTTACCAAGAGATTGTACATGTCTGCACAAGTCTTGTTTGCTTCCTGTTTCAGGGTGTCTGCTTTTGCCGTAGCTACTCGCATTTGGTATAACACTCCACAGGCGTAAATTCGGATGCAACGAATCCTACATCTTGGCAATGACGTTTAAGTGTCAGACCACCAATTTTGATAGGTTGATCGCCGCGTTCAAATCGCGGTCAATCCTGAATCCGCAATCACATTCATAGATACGGTCAGATAGTTTCAAGTCTGTCTTAATTTTTCCGCAGCATGAACATAGTTTTGATGATGGAAAGAACCTGTCTGCCTGGAAGAACTGTGCGCCAATCTTTTCGCACTTGTATTTCATCAGCCTGATGAAATCACCCAGTTTTTGCCCGGCAATCGCATTGCTCAAATAATGGTTCTTCATCATCCCGCTTACATTCAAGTCCTCCATAACGACAGCACGCGGCTTGGTTTTCGCTATTGCGCTTGTCGCTTGATGAATGTGATTGGTGCGGATATTCGTTAACCTCCGATAAAGCAAACAGATGGACTTTTCGATTTTTAAAATGTTGCGGGTCTTGGCAAATCGGTTTCCTTCCTTGTTCATTTCGTATTTTCGGGAAACTCTACGTTGCAACCTGCGCAAGCGTTTCTCCGCCTTTCTTACGGCGGCTGACTTGTTGATGTTTTTAAACACCGTTCCGTCACTACAAACAGCCAATTCTTTGATGCCTACATCAATTCCGATACTTTGCCCTGTTAATTCAACCTTTTCGGACTCTTGCTCAATACCGATGGATACATACCAATACTTACCGTCAAATGTTACGCGTGGATTACAATATTTATCAGCCTGAGGCAATGGCTCGGATGTTTGTATCCAACCGAGTTTCTCAAGATAGACAGCCTTTCCGTTTGCTTTGAATCGGTCATACCTGCTATAGAACGCTGGCTTTGAACGCTTCCTGCTTTTGAATTTCGGTTTTCTAGATTGGCCCTTGAACATCTTCTTATAGGCATCACATGCATCTTTGACAGATTGCGTTATGGTCTGAGCTGATATTTCACTTAGCCATGCATATTTTTCCGTCTGTTTCAGCTTCGTCAGTTCTTTGCGCAAATCTCCGTCACGGATAAATTTACCGCCATTCCGATAGTTTTCTTCCTGTCGTACAAGCGTCCAGTTGTATACCCATCTGGCGGATCCTGTGAATTTCCATAATTGACGCTCTTGCTCAAGTGTCGGTTTGATTCTGACTCTTTTCGCAAGAATCACCCTCTATCAACTCCTTAAGCATTTTCTTGGATTAAGTCTTCAATTTTTTTCTTCCTCCAATAACTTAGTGTTTCTGTCCACATGTGTTTCAGCGTAAAGAAATCTTCAAGGATCGTATGTACGTAAAAGGACTCGCCATAGCTATTCTCCAGAACCAGCCCATCCGCATCAAAACTGATACTTAGGCCCGATCCCATGTAGTCGCATGAGAATTCCAAGTCACGCATCTCCTCTTCCGCTTCTTCCATTTCCGGATATACGCCCTTGAGACGAATCCAATCGTCATAACCTTCTAAGGACAGCACCGTTTCTCGATCCGAGTAAGAACCGTTGGATGTAGTACGGGTCACTTCCCGCTCCACTGGCTTACAGGAAAATAAAATCCCAAGCACCAACTCCAGCACAGTGTCCCCCCAACAGTCTGCCTCAAATGCCAAGTCTCCTGGAATCTCATGTCCTTTATCTTGTAGCATTTTTAGGGCCATCAGATTATCCAGCGTCTGCAAATGTTGAGTAAGCGTATTGCTCGTTAGAAACAGACTCTTCATCAAAAAAACCTCCTGCTTTTCTTCTGCACCCACTTTGGCTGAAACCGGTCAAAGTGAATCGTTATGCCTGCCTTTCGATTCAGCTCGATGATCGTCTGTCCCTCATTGTTGAGGTCCGTATTTTCATCGCCATGCTCGTCAGACTCATAACTATGCAGCTCATCAAATGTGTCCTTCATTAACTCCAGGTCAAGAGACCTGAGGTCGACTTCGCTTATCAATCTCTTTTCCGAATAGCAGACGAGATTAATCAGATGCAGCATGCCTTCTTGGGAATCTGCTGAAGCATCTGAAAGTCCGCGCTCTTCAATGGATCGAGCGAAGATTTTTGGGTTGAAGGTTACATTGTTTTCTGGTGGTTCCAAAAACCAAGACGCCACAAATCATCATCCTTCCTCTGTGAAATGTAAAAAGGCCGTAATACAAGGAGACATCCTTGAATTACGGCCCTCACTAAAACGCCCCTAAAGACAAATGAAAGCCCTAGAAGCGAGTATTCCTCATTATAGAGATAGACATAGCTATCCTATATGATTATACCGCCTCTAGGGCTTATATCTTCGGAGTCAAGCTCAAGTAGTGAGCAAAGTAAGTGTACATGTACATTTTACCATACCCCTGCGCTTTATCCAAGATGTAATTGCGTTATAGTACCGATTACCGATCGCGCTTTCGAGTGATGAACAAAAAGATCACGATCAGCACGGAAAGACCTCCGAGAATGAAGGAAAGCGTGCCAAAAAAGTCATTGTTGTCTTTGTCCATCTGCTTCACGGCTTCTTTCCGATACTTGGTCGAAACATCCCCTTTGACCTCTCCAGTATTGACATCGAACGAAATACTGCCTATCGTCGCATGAATGTCTTTCGCAATGCCGGTGACAGCCGTTGCTTCTTGATGCCTTACAAAGGAAGCAAAAGCACCTATGACAAGGAATATCCATAAAATTTATAAGAACCATCTCATCTATAACCACTCCTAGTCATTTTTTGTACCAAACACCTATATACGTTTTAGATATCAATCTCTTCATACGGCGAGATAATCTCCATAAGCTCCTCGTATTTCATCACACTTTCTTCCAGACCTCTCCAAGCGGTTAGCCTTCCGTGCTGAACCATTTGCTGTAGATGATGGAGAAACTTATAGTGTTCGTCCCCATCCCTGAAAAAGTCATAGGCTTGAGCAAACTCGCCGGAGTCAAGTGCTGTACGTACCCAGTAATCGATCTCTCGAATTCCTTTGGCAGCTCGAAGAGCCAGATAGTTATTCTCTAGTGGATGATGCAGCAGGATCAAATTTCTCCGCTTGCTTCGTCCTATCTCCTTAAATCCAGCAACTTTAAAACGATACCCTGGGTTACTGGAGAGAATTTTCGAAGAATCTACATATGTAATGATCCCCTTCGCCGGATACCGGTCATGCCAGCAGCAAATCGTCGTATAGATGGCCCAATGAATCATTTCACTGGATAAATACCCACTAGCAGCTGAATTTCGGAAACTGGCACATTCCCATACATCCTCTTGCCCATCATCTCTGTAGAGGCTTCGCCAGCTAATCCAAACTGCCGTACAATCCACGTTCCGGAGTATCAAATTGTTCCCGGGTCTACAGAACTGGCTATGCCCTTTCGATTGACGACTGTAGTGAGAGTCTAGCAGTTTCCGGACTGCCTGATCACCTTTATGCGTAACGACCCAAGGACCGAATTTTCCATCATGAAGGTCGAAGCATAACTGTGTACCATCTTCAGGTCCAGCATGCTGGATAAGGGCAGTACTCATGCACTCTTTTCCTCCGTCCCTTTCGAACGCTCCCCAGGTGAACTTTCCCAACAGCACGCGCATTTAACACAATTCGAATTCATCGATCACATCATCCCCCAAAGTTTAATTAAGAAAGGCGCCCCGATCCTTCCAGTGCGCCGTCCTCTCTATGTTGCTACTCAGATAAATGAAGTTCAGTATAGTCTCCTCGGGTGAACACTACATGCCGTATCCCACGTTCATTTAAGAACTGTTGTACACCCACTATGATCTCTGGCCCTTCTGTACAATCTTTGTGGATCATGATGTGACCCTCTTCATTGAGAGTATGGAGCTCAGCGATGATTTCGTTTTTCGTATTCACCTCATATACACCAGCTTGCATTTCAGGGATCATATCCGTGGTGAGCCGGTTGCTTGAGATGGATATTTCATCGAGTGTCATCTCAAAGGAAGGCGCAAAATGTTCAAGAAAATAATCTACTTCGCGCATGTCCATTTGATAAAGAGCAAGTCGCACCTGCTTTTCCGCCGAAGCGAATTCCCGATTACCTGCCGCAATTTCACTTTTACACTTGACGTAGGCGTCACATAGGTCAGCCGCCTTAATCCAGCGCCTTACTTCCAAATCTACATCTCGGATCAGAGGACGATACGACTCCAGTAGTTCGTTTGGAACCATGTTCAGTAGTCTAGCCGTAGCTAACTCCTCCAGAATCCGGAATTGCTTAAGAATATCTTCATTGTGGTACTTAACTGGCGTAGGCACATCAGATGTAAAAAGTTCCGATGCGTCGTGAAAACAAGCTGCAAGAACAATTTTCTCCGTCGGAACATCCTTCCCAAACACATCACGGGCAATCGAACACAACGCATGCACAATGAGGGCCACGTTCAGCGTATGCTCCGCCACATTTTCAGGCTGCAAATTCCTCATTAAGCTCCACCGTTTAATATTTCTTAATCTGTATAGATGCGCGAATAAATGCGACATATGACATCTCCTCCTAAAATTTAAATGACAACGACCCGTCCGGTTTCAGCTCGTAGTTTGTAAAATCCATTGCGGCCGGAGAGGTAATTGTAATTGCATATCCATGTTTTTCAGCAAATTTCTTCATCAGATCGATTTCTTTTTGAATCTTCATGTTCTTAAATTCCGAAACCACATCTGCGAAATGCTCCATCGCATAAGCACGGATCGCAAAACTAAGATCCCTGCAATCAATCCTTTCCTTCTCTTTTGCAGTGACATACTTTCCATCCTTAAACATTGTCAAAATCTCCTTTGTCAGAGTCAGCCATTAGTACATTGTTGCAAGATCAAGCCCCGCTCCGTTTACGTTCATGCCGTGTTCGGCGAAGCTAAATAAGTCCATTGTCGCCACCTCTGGTTTTAGAACGAATGCACCTTCAGGAGTGAATAAGACCCCTCCCGTTCCTTCAGTCACATTAAAGGACACCTTGTTCTTGTCGTACTTGAGTGGACCCATAATTCTCGGCCGCAGCTCCTCAAGCAGTTTACGGTTCACTGGAAGTCCAGCATCCTCCGCACAAAAAAACGTAATTTGAACGGAACGTGCGGTAACCCATCCACGTGGGTTACTCGGGCGATTAGGCTTAACCTCTGTCTCCCAAGCCCCCGAAACGTAAACGTAGGCACCTGTGTAACAGCACGATTGGAAGTGAATACTCCAGCAGCTTTTCTGTAAATAGTAATGGACAATCGCTTTATAACCTGGCTGTTTCGCCAATCGAACCATCTCCTTCCATGAGAAAGGATGGGACGATACCTGAATCAACAGGGCAACCGATGACGAGTTGACTCGGTATTAAAGCAATCCTCGGAATCAAGACATACCCGGCGATATCTGAAAATCCCTGCGGATTTTCCTCACCTAATAGATACGGTCCCATGTATTCATAATAGATAGGATGGATGAGCGAACGGGCAGACTCGGAAGTGAACTCCCGCTCCTTCACATATTCTGTCGCCTTATTCCAATCAATTTCCTCACTCAGTAGCTCGATAATCTCTTCACAGGTCGGCTTATCATTGACCCTGCAGCAATATATACCCGGGCCCATAAGCCCGTCCGAAGCTTGCCGTAGACCATGAGTGCAAATGCCCCGAATGTTCCAAAGGTAGGTATAATGTACAAACCTTTCTTTGCATGCATGATGCGAACTATATACATAGGCCATGTCATGTCCTCCTCATGTAAAAAGGAGACCCCATACAATGTACAGGGCCTCCAATAAGTGATCTTAAAAATTCCAGCAGAGTTGGTTTTCTGCAGGTGCCTTCTTCCCTTTTTTCTGATACTTCGCGATTTCGACAACGACCTCAGGCTCATAGCGGGCCTTCGATTCACTCTCTCTATCCGCAGTAGCACCAGGGAACGTGTTCTCGATCCCAAAGGATGAAAAATCGAAATCGAAGAGGGATGGACTCTTTGTGTCTTCTGAATCCGTTTGAGTGACTATGTCCATGAAATCGATGACATCGACCACCACTTCCTCCTTCAAATCCTTCTCACGTTGTTCTTTTGCCTCTCTCCAAGCTGCCAGATCCACTACGCCACAAATCCGTAGGGTTTCGTCAGCTAGAGCTTTAAACCGTTCGGCAAGCACCTCTTTAAAACTTCCTTCTTCAACCATCTCGACATCTGCCAAGTCCTTAGCGGCGAGTGCGGTCCAAGACTGTGCAACGTCACTAGAAGCAAAGCAGCTGGCCAGATCACTCGCAAGCGCTGATTGCGAATCACGAGAGTACTGCGCTAGCTCTGAACCGTCGAGACGACCTTCGACCATAAGGGCATGCCCGCGTCCACTCATAATGGACATGAATTGTTTCATTTGCTGGGTACCGTTATACAGAGCGTAGTATACACGACATTCACGGTCCTGCCCGATACGCCATGCCCGACGAGAGGATTGCCTCACAGTAGAAACCTCATAATTGAGCTGATAAAAAATGATCGTTGGCCAGTACATCATATCGAGGCCAACCTCCACCATTTTCATGTTTGTAATAATTACAGGTATTTCATCAGCTTCTAGTTCTGCAAGACGCTCCTGCCTTAAATCAGTGTTCGGTTCATCCAGAATCTTGCACCTAATGCCGTGATTAGTCAGGATGTCCCGCACTCGTTCATTCATGCCGTAAGCACCGGTATAACTGTTAAAGATGGTGCATCGACGATTTTCGGCAAGCTCCTTCTTTACGGTTTCAACCAACCACCGCTCCTTAGCATGAAGCTGTTTGCCACCCTCATTTAAAACCGGGGCGCTGACAACCTCACCATCATCTCCTAATACCACACGCGCTCCAAGGTCAGGTCGATCGCCATAATTAATCGTGGAAGGGTTAAACTTAGACCATACCCCCGCTGCACCACTGGAGGCGGAAATTTGGGCACACCTTTCATGAAGTTCATTATGAAAATGTTGATACTCCGCCTTATGCTCAGGATCCATATCTAAAAAAACCGGTAGCTCTTTTAGCTCCACTAAAGGTAGGCCTAAGTCTTTCAATTCCAAGAACCCACTTTTATGTAACAAGAATTGAGCGGTGAGCTGTGGCGCGATACCCGGGGCTTCCTTAACCTGAGCACCTTTCTTTTTCCGACGGGTGACAACACCCTCGTCCCCTTCATCCACTTCGACGACCTTCTCCAGTTTTCCGAACCGCGATGCCCATTCAATCAAACCTGATTGATGAGTAAAGCCGGCATCCAGCATTGACTTCGGATCAGTTCGCCATAGAAGCTCTTTAATCGAGGTGCTTTTACCGTTCGTGAGCGTTCCAGTGAGCATTAAAACTCGCTTCGCAGATTTCACCATTTGGGCAAAAGCATCCCCTCTTCCACTGTCTCCGGCCTTGCACATATGGGCTTCATCAGCACAATATAAATCGAAATATTTCTTCGTCCGCTTCAAGACCTGAGAGATATTAACACGAGGGCGATTCTTCGTTTCCCCTCTACTTTTCAGCGCCGGACGCCAGAGCTTAGCCCTGCACTTCCCATCTCTTGATTCTTGTTCAGCGTCATCTTTCGTTTCCTGATCAGCACCGGCATTGCAGCACTCAATCCGATTTTTACGCTTCCAGTCCACTTTAAACCCCTTAGGCAGCCCGTTAGCTTGCAGCGTTCCAGTGGAGCGGGCTTCATCGATTTGCTCAAGAGAAGGCTCCCAGCTGTCTGCCGCAGCTTCCCATGTCGCCGGTTCAAAGTCACCTGCTCCATCCTTAACTAAAAGTGGTTCGAAACAGTCCGGACAGTGCCATGCATACGTTCCCCGGCCGTCCCGTTTTGTACCCCTCATCCGTTTCCAGATTCCTGAGAAGTATCCTTCCGAACCGAGCTTTGCCCGGTCGATGCCGACAAGGGTGAATTCTAGACCTGATGGCTGATATCCACTACGAACGTTTCGTAGGAGCTTTAGTGCATCGTCACCGTTTCGCAGAATATTGACTTTGGCACCTGGAATTGTGCCCATGATTTCTTTTTTCTGCCATTTTGGCAATGTGATCCCTGGTGCAGACAATAGTACAGCGGTTCCCTGTTTACTTCCCCTGCGCTTCTTACGTTCATGTAAAACGTGTGAAACGCCACAGGCAATAATCGATTATGCTGATAGGTAAGAGTCACCCTTTAGGGCTCTCTTTTCCCCCAGCTCACACCGTACGTGAAAGTTTCCCTTCATACGGCGTTCCATCGTTATGATTTTCTTTACTCTTGTCGGGTTAGTACATTCATCAATCTTAGGTACCGTTCGTATTTCCTATCTAGGTAAATCCCAGAATGGTCATATAGTGCCTCTAGAAAAGGTAACAATACGGAGCGTTTACCATAAATAAAACTAAAGGCATTACCCTTTTTGTGATGTTTATTTCCTGGAAGATTGTATCTCCGCTGAATTTCATAAAGAAATACATCTGTACTGGTCAAACTGATATGCCCATGTTTATCACCAACGTAAATTGACCCATCTCCATCAAAGTAACCACGTACAAAGTGATTTAATAGATCAGCAGGAACTTGCTCACTAGATGGTAAGGTGATCTTCAATGATTTACGAGGGATGCAACCTAGGCGAATCAGGTCTTCAACCATTTTCTTGTTATAAACACTCATTCGGAAAGAGACAAATTCTTTACCTTGTAACCGTGTGATCCGTTTGATAAGAGGGGCCTCGGTTTTCAAGAATGATTTGAATTTAACTAAATGAAGGTAGTCCTCTTCTTTTAAAGTCAACTCCAAAACATAGCGTCCGGTTGAGGTTACTGAACCGTCCGCATAAAGAAATCCAAGCCAATAAGCCTGTTCTTCGGTCTCTATCTTCTCGAATGACCTTTCATCATAGGAATATTTACCCGAAGAATTCTCTATTCCTAAAGCTTGAAAGTGAGAAACCAGGATATTGTCATTCACATTAACTAATCGAGCAATTTGAGTCCGAGTTAGACCTTGATGATATAACTCAAGGGCTTCGGACAGCTTTTTCTGGAGTTCCGCTCCACGCATTGGGTTCATGGTGCTATTGATCTGATAACCCTTTGTCTTAAGATACCTAGAGAATGAGACTAAGGAAGTCTTCAGAGTACGACAAATGCTTTTCTGTGAATGACCTTGTTGATACATCTCTTCACCGAGCCGATAAACAGCCATCTTATCGTATCCCGAGTTCCCTGTTTTTGCTGTGATCTCGTACCCTTTCTCTTTCAAAAAAACGGATATTTTTTTTCGATTAATACCTGTCTTTTTTTCAATATCCCGAAGAGAAGCCCCAGTTAAGAACATTGCTACTATACTTTGATAATTTTTATCGCTCATATTACCTCATTTTGCCCCGACAAGAGCCTTTCATAACGACTATGCCCCTTCACTCCACGCCTATTAAAGCGTTTCATCACTACTACGGGCTGCTGCCCCTTAATTTAGGTCACCATTTCCTGTGACTTCGAGAAATCGGAGTTTATCCACCTTAGCACTCTCGATTAAGGTTCTATTGTTCCTTGTATCCTAGCTTTACATCTCGCTTTAGCTTTCTTCTGTCAGTAGGACCATCTTGTCATCCGCAGCTAGAGGAGTACAAGACAACGATATTGAACCGTACAGGCAAAACACGTATTCAATGGTCTATACTGAGTCATAAAAGATTCCTGTTCGTAAGCATTGCGAATTTATAGCCCCCCGGCTGACACTAAGGAGGTCAACCGACTTCACCGAGCTTCACACCGATCGAAGATAAATCCAATCCGCATGTCGGATATTAGGGATGGGTTGCTAGCTTTCAACCCAAACAGGATTTTCACCTGTCAAATCGGATACAAAGTTAGGCCATCACGGCCCCCTAGTTTTGTTGTTCATTACTGAACAGGTTGTCTAGGAACAATACGCGCTGCCTGTCCCCATATCGCCGCCGCAGGCGGGATTTTCATCTTCAAGGGTGTTCACGACTGCTTGTATCATATGAGCTTGAGTAGGAAAAGGAATCCGTATCAGATCTGCAATCGATGGGTCAATCATCTCGTCCATCGAATGTCTTGGAGCCTTTTCTTCGAGCTTTTTGGCCATATGGACAGCGTTATTCAGCATGTAGTCCTTCATTGACCAAGAAGGATCAAATACGCCATGAACGCTGCTGGGTGGGATGATAAGCTGACCGCGTCTTAAGGCCCTGCGAATCGTCACGATGACGGATTCTTCAGTACCCGTGAAGACGATCGCTTTCACGCCTTCCCATGCCGGAAGATCCGGATTATGCAGTACTTCAAGAGGGTACATGTTATCCTCAAACAATGCAGGATACTCATCAGCCCACTCCCGAGGAAGACCAAATCGTTCGATCACATGCTCGGTAAGCACTCGGCCAACATCCCCATCGGGTGCAAGCAGATAAGCCCGGTCCAGCTTTTCAGACTCTGGAAACCCTTCGATCCCGTCAAGCGTCATCAAGCTATTGTAGACCGTCCCATGAGCGACGTCTCCAAGACCAATGGGCCTTTCAATACGCTTATACGGGTCTGACATTCTTTCAAACTGGAACGCCCCAAAGTGAAGTGTCCTATCTTCCAGGAAGGCTGCGGTTACCGCCGTTACTGCTTCAGGAATACCGACATAGGAAGCAAAGATTAAACTCTTTGCACCGCGCGCTGTATTCTCATATACCAGTACATGGGGCTCTACGCGAAAATGACGATCCCGGTCCGTTACCGTAAGTAACCTTCGATTTATTGACATGCTTATAGTCCTCCTTATAAATAAAAAGAAAAAGGGAGGAGCTCGCAGCTCCACCCTTTCTCTCTTACTCCAAATCTTTCACATCGTTCGATGTAAATACTCGAACGATACTTTGGAAAAACTCGGTTACTTTCTCACCGGTTTTTCTGCCTTCTTCATCAAAGATCTCGCTAACGTCCTTTCTTCGCTTCGTGATACCCGCAACGATGTGTGTCCCTAGATTTCCTCCAACAGCACCGCTCGCAATCGCAATACCCATATGCGTCGGTTTCAAGGGAAGCATAGGCCGCTTCATACTGGCTGCCAAGTTCTTAGGTTCAAACCGTTTCCTCAGTTCATCAAAGACAGTGGAGGAAGTGAGATCTCGAGCCAATTCATCCGGATTCATTTTCCCAGCTCGGAAAAATCCAAGTTCTCCTTCCGAACAGAACACTTCGATGTCTTCATCAATCTCAGCAAGGGTTGGAAGCATATCCTTTTCCCCCTCACCAATCGAGCGAAGCCATTTGTAGTTTTTCTTGCTATCCTCGCCACTGGCTTTACCGAGATTGGCGATCACGACAACCTGTTTAAACACATCGTAGTTATCGTCCGTAAACCGGTAAATCCTAAAATTACTAAACCGACCGCTCAGAACGCTAGCTGTGTCCTTTACCACATACTGCGGAATGCAGAATAATAGCAATCCATCTTTCTGCAGCAGCCCTTGTTTCGCGCGAGATAGAGCTCTCAAAAAGGTCAATTCGGTTCGTTCGCTGAACCCATCCTGATACGGGGGATTTAGCCAGAGAAGTGAGTACATCGGCTGAGTTCGCAAGTTCTCGTAGCCGTCATGAATGACATGATCGAGAACATGTCCTGCCTCTTCATACCGAGTCTCTTCCAACTCAACACCATAGCTACTGACATCTCCGCCCTGTTCCTTAAGCGTTTCGGCAATCACGTCAAGTGCTTCGCCGGCACCACAGCAAGGATCGATGATTCTTACTTCCCTACTCACATCCGCTTCATCATACCTAAGCCGGATTCGTTTGCAGAGGAGTTTTAATTCATCTACGGGCATTGCGTAAAATCCACCTTTAGATTCGGATGCTAAGCGCGCCATGCGTACTCCAACTCCTCCTCATCATAACCTTCTTCTTCGATCTCCCAGATCCCATTCTTCATCACGAGAGTGAGAAAAAAGAGAGCAATGACAGTCAATACGACCAAGAAGAAAGGAACGAACACATCGGGGTGAAAGCTTAGCGATACAATTCCCACTGAGGTAGCATAAAACAAAACCTTTTTCTTTCGGCGGGATGCATCTGTTACTTCGAGTACGATCGATTTTGACTTTGCATGTAGCAGTTTAAAATGCAGAATTAGAAATGGTACAGCAAACCTAATAACCACGATGAATAGTCCCGCTCCTGAGAGCTGTAATAACAGTTGACTGTGACTAATTGCAAATACCATACCAACAATTGCTGCTGCGATAATTAACGACCTAAACAATGATTTCATGTTCAATCTCCTCCAAAGGTTTTTTTTTAATGCTTTCTTCCAAATTAGTCTCCGACAACATGGCCAATATGCCTGCCGTCAATTACGACCTTTCCGCTTTTTTGGGATGGGTCATTCTTCAAACAAATCACAGATTCACCTCCTCCAGAAAATAAAAAAGACCAGAAACCACGAACCCAATAGAGTTCAAAGCTTCTGGTCGTTTCATACCCTAAGAACACAAAAAAGCTTGTTCTCGCGGGAACCTTTTTTAGAATAGGACAGACCTACTCTAAAGGTGTCATGCCTCCCAATAGGGATTTCCGCTTCGAGAACAAGCTCTAGTCTTAGAGCAAAAATAAGTTTTACAGCATTAAGTATATCACAGCCCGCACAATTTGGACATACCTTACTTTTAGCACTCTACTGAGTTAAAAAATATAGCCTGTCTAGGCTGTAGATTGGTTTATTAATAAAATATCAATCTGTTTGTTAATTCTAATTTTCAAGGGTGTGGAGAAATTGCACCTATTATCTCCAATGTGCCAAAACTTTTATCTAATATTCCATCAACAAATGTAGATGCTCCAACAAGTCTAATATTACCTTGAGCATCTAACGGTGATCCAGAAAGATTGCCAATTGGTGATGTTACTGAGCCTGTGGTTAAATTAAAAGTTATGGTCGAGTCTTCAGTATAAAAAGGAATATTGATGCTTTGGTCTAAATAAAGTTGGATTGGTAAGCTCATTGTACCATTACTTGAATCAAATGAAGCGAAACCTCCACCGATCATCTTCACGGTTGTTACATTATTACCTACAGGAGTATGAAAAGGAGGGGTTATAAATGGTGGGAAATTGGTAACTTGCATAATTGTACGAGAAGCATCGAATAGAACGGGTAATGTTTCGGAACCTGTGAATGGGCCAAGAGCATCTTTAAATGAGGTGCGCAAAGAGAAAGTGGCACTCAATGTTGCACTAAGAGGAATTTTACCACCATGCTGTACAATGCAACTATTCAATTGATTATTAAGTGTAGTTATCTTTCCTTGTATAACTGCAATATGTTGTAACAAAGTCCATTTCCCAGCTCCTGTTAAACCAATAAGATCAGATTGCAAATCACGTTTCTCAGCTTTTAAATCAAGAATTTTCTGGTTAATTGATTGACATTCTTTTGGGATCATTATCTCTCTCCTCTCATTATATCGCCTAAGTAAAGGTTTACGTTAATGATATAAACGTATGCAAATAGCACAAATAGAATTACAAATTATTTATTAGCAATTTTGAATCCCAATGAAATTGAGGTACTGGTGGATTAACGTACCTACAATTTTCTAGCTTGATTGAGAAATGGAGCTAAAAGTAAAAGCGTGATCAAGAAAAAAACAAGTCGCCTCCACAATGAAGTGGCTGACGACTTGTTTTTGAAAGAAACCATCTTTTTTAACACGTATGATAAATAACTTTAAACATCTTATTCGAACAAACAAACATTTGGTTAAAACGATTCACAACCCGCTCCGCTATGGTAGCAGAGACCGAGGGAAACCAAACTCTTTCCTTTCCATCGCATATCTTTATTACGGATGCAGTCATTCTCTCATCCCCTTAATGAACAATCCGCACATCATCTTGTGACGATTCATCTGGGCTCACCCAGATTTGTGCATTGGACAGCAGATGGTAGCCCAGAGTGCCAGACATTAGGGCAGCGGGAAGCATATGCACGACACCAAAAGCCTGTAGCAACTCGTCAGAAGGCTTGTAGTCAGCGGGCACTTAAAATCCTCCCCAGAAAATAAATACTCGTGGAATACACCCCAATCAAATGAGTTTTGATCGAAATGCACCTGAATCGGATCCCCTTTACTTAACATTCTTTCATTCATTGGTGGTCCCTCTATCTGCACAAAAAAAAGCACCTAAAGACAACGGCCTATGGAAACGTAACGCTCAGCCTTGCAGCGTTTTTATTTTTTAAAGAAAAAAAGTATTCGGATAAAATTAAGGTAATTTATTTGTTTATATGTGTTTAACTGCCTTTGGATCTGAGCATCTTCCCATTGCTTTGCCGATAGTTCTTTCGTCATATTACTAATTTCCATCTCTACTTTTTGTTGATTATTCTTTAAATCTAATCTAGTAGCATCAATTTCCTTTTGTAATATGGCATTCTCTTTAGCGAATTTTATCATGGCAGCGTTCTTCTTTTGTTGTGTAGAATTTTTTACCGTCTGTTCTTGACTATTTAAGCTATTTCTTTTTGTTTGATACTTAGATTTGATAATTTGTATTTCCGTTTGTGGTATAGTGGAAGGCAAAGTATTTACATATCGAAGTTCCGTTGATTTTTTCCATTCCAAAAGAGCTCTTGCTTTAGATGGACCGATTCCTTCCACATAAATATGTACGCTATTACTTAAAACAATGCTTGCCTTCTCACTCGCGTAACTACCATATGTCTGATAAATTTTGATATCCTTAATATCCGCTGCGGTGTAAATTGCATGAGATTTTAACCGTCTTTTCATTTCTGAGCCGATGCCGGGAATTTTAGCATCATCAATGGTATGATTCTTTAATCGCGACTGAAGCCAACTGGTTTGATATGTAGTTAATGAATTGGCGATTTCATTTTTCTCCTGTTGATCCAAACTCCTTTGTTGATTTTCCAAATCATTTAAATCTTTTTGAAGTTCTCGATTTATGCGATCCGTTTCATTCTTCTCTACTTGGGAAAGTTTTCGTTGTTTTTCAATTAATTTCGTTCTATTGTTTTCTTCACTCTTGATTAATTCATTTTTATGTTTATTCAGCTTCGTTAACTCATTCGTTATGCCTGATAATACCGTATCAAATTCCCTCTTATTCTTGAGAATGCGGTTCTTCGCTTTAATAATAGGATGCCTACGGTACTGCCAACCAGAAAATAAAAACGCACTTCCTAATCCTGAAAATGTACTTGCTGTGGCATATATGGATGGCAATTCAAAAACAAAAGGGGTTAGAAAAATCCCAGCCATCAACAAGGTGAAAGATACGGATCGATTAAGGACTACTCCAGAATTGAAATCCATATGTATTTCTTCATTATGGAGATGATCGAGTACCCATTCAGCTCCATTTGAATTTGAAATGGTATGGCTTTCTTGATCCTGATTCAAGCCTAACATTTCCGCGAGCCACTCTGGATGAGGGGAGTGCGTGTTTCTTGTATTTGTTTTAATTCCTGAAGCATTTTTACTTGTAGGTTCTATACGAAGAGAAATGGATGAAAGATCGGGAACGGTGATTGCTCCAAGTTCCAATTGCGTTGATTGTTTTAAATAGGTAACAAAAAAACGAAATGTTTCATCCGCTACAAGCTGTAAAATTCGAAAAGTATGAGATGTTTCGGGTGATGTAAAGTCTACCTGACTAAACAATAATCGTTCTTCGTCCTCACCCGCATCAAGCACATCCCATATTGTCGGGTCAATGGAAACGGCTAATAAGGAAACTAATATGACCCAAGCGGAAAAATTATCGATATTGGATCCAAAGTTATTATTATCTCTTTGAGGGTGTTGATAATTACGGTGTCCAAGTTCATTACTTTGTAGACCATGAAGTGCCGGAACATACATTCCATCGTAATCAATCAACATAAAATCATCATTATAAATCATTATATTGCCATGTTGTAAATCCCCATGAGCAATATTTGATTTTTGCATTGCGGTTATCATCCTGATCCATTTGTGCGTTAGATCCAATAAGGTTAGTGGTTTGCTTAGGTTCTGTTGGATGTAGCGAATTAATGGATCTCCCTTGATCCATTGCATTCTTACGATTGGATACCATTTGCCTTGTACTTTTATGCCTTGTGATATGTATTCAAAGGGGACAAAATAAGGAAGATTGACGGTCTTTAGATGATTACTTATAGCATCATATCTTTGCTTTTGGTCTTTGACGTTATTGGTGAAGCAGCGAATTGCCCATTCTTTTGTACCGCATTTGATCTTATATACGCTTGCAAATGCTCCAGAGATGGGTCGCGGTAAACCAAGGTTATCTAATTCAGGAACCCCTATTTGTAATTCAGGATCACTGAAACAAGATTTTGGATTTTGTATGGCTTCATTATAATCCTGTGGAGTCGGCCAAGACATGCCTGACATCCCCCTAATTAAAGATTCACGCGAATGAAGGTAACATCATCATTTCGAAGATAGAACCCGCCTTCTTCGTACTCTTTGTTTCTCTCTTGCTGAATCAAACTTAAGAATTCTTCTTGATCACGAATCTCACTCAAACTCTCCACGATTTTCATATCGTTTCTAAAGCATCTTAGCAACCAACAGGCAAGAGCGTCAGTCATGAGAAAAAAGGAATCCCCTTGAATAGCTGTTCCCGTCATCTTTTTGATATGCAATTCAATGTCATGATTACGCATGAAATTACTTGAAATCAAAACTGGACTATTGTTAAACTCCTCTTCTGACTTTAGAGGAAATGAAGTAAGGATCTCGCCATTCCTAATATGAAAAATGCAACTATCGCCGATTGCCGCTAACTCATATTGCACTTCATGTTCAGAGGTTTCAGTCAAAGTTATACCCGCCAAAGAGGAAAATGCCCCATTTTCTAATTTTTCTTGTGCATACCAGGGAAGGTCCTTAATATGCACTTTTTTATGCCAATATTGAGATAACCTCTTCACTGATTCTTGAAGAAAATCAAAATTGAACATTCCGTCACAGTATCCATTTACTAATAGGCCAGCCCAAATATCAGCAAATGATGATTCTGTTGCTCCATCTGCAATGGAAAATCGATAAAATGGGGGGGTTTCATTGACAAATTCTATATACGAGAAAGCATCTTCGTATTCTTCTTGGCTATTCCCAGCTTTAGGGGATGAAAAAATAATGTTTTCCAGTTGCATTGTAGCCCCCTAATTATCTTAGATTACTTGGACGTGTTCCAATATCTAATGCTTGGATAACAAGCGTAAGATCCGCATTCAAGACAAACCCCTTCGCTCCATCTGAAAGACTGAGTTCATGTTCTTGATTCGCTACTGATCTCATAAATGGAGTAAGGTAGCTTGCCCCTCCAAAGAGCATCTTTGAGTATTCATCAGGTAACTTATCCGAACTTTCAGGGAATATGATTTTGTCAGCACTATTTGAAATATGTAAATTAAACAAGAGTACATTTCCATCATTCGAGAACAATTCCCTAAGTTCCTGCATTGCAAGGCTCGGGTCACCGTCTGTTGATTCACCATCGGTAATATGGATAACGACAGGTGGAAAACAATTTGGATGCTCCGAAAGCCATTGAGTTAGAATGCTTTTTGCTTTAGCCATCGCATTACACATAGGAGTTCCACCGCTTGCAGTTGGATCGAACCATATTGGGAATTTTACCGTTTGATCTACAAGTCCACCCGCACCATCAGGAACCTTTTTAGTGCGTTCTTCAATCCTAAAAGGGTTATTCGCTATTTCGCTAATGGGGACTAATTCTTTTCCTGACAAAGAGCCGCTAAATGCTGCACCTACATGATTTCCATAACCGATTACCCCAACGTGGTAATAATCACGAATCCCTTCAGATTTAGCACATTTAATAATAAGGTTTTGTAATAATCGATTAATGGCATCCGCAACGCTTTGTGCTTTTGAATTAGCACCCCCGAAAGAATCCGCCATTGAGCCAGATTGGTCAATAACAAATAAGAAACAAGACTGATTTGAACGACTAATTTCCGCTGTGTACAAATGTTTGCCTCCTCTAACTAAATTTATTTTCTACAACTATCAACATATTCCTTAAATTTACTTGATCGAAATATTCCTTAAATTTACTTGATCGAAAAAACTTGTATCATATTATATTCATAAATGAACAGTTTAGGATTTATTCTTTGGGATGTAATGACTGAAACGTCGATAGCGCCCCCCCCCTAGCATTTATTGTTCGTCGTGGCGGTTGATGCATACGACAAGTACTGCGGAGTACAATTCCAATAGTGACATCATTTAAAATTCAGAATTTTCCGCCTTTATGTATTGATAATTTTACTATATATGGTTAAAGAGTTCTAGTTCTTTTTCCCAAAATGGATATCACGAAAAAACTCGTTTTCCTTATAAACCGGGATATCTGGCCAAATATTTGCCTTATATGCAATGCTCATCGTTTTTCATCCTCCGTAAGGTGTAATAGAAAAGGCCACGGATTTACCGTGACCCTACTTCAACATGGATAATGGGTGACTCTGCTTCGTCCAATTTCCGCTGTTTCATGCTGCAGCGAATGGCTTCACTTGAGATCTCAACATTACAAAACTCGGTTCTCATATGTAAAACCTTGCTCCTTCAAATTGTTTAGCCATACTCCAAGGAAATAGTTCAGCTCTCTCTTCGCCCTTTCATCCACTTTCCCGTCATCATCTACTCGCCGGTACACGTATGTGTCTTGATAGCTGAGGGCTTCGGCGGTTTCTTCCTCCAGATGGATGATGACCTCCATATCGGGATCAGGCACCAGGTCACCGTTAAGCTCATAATAATGAGTCAAGCTAATGACATTGGGACCAATCACTTCTATGGAAAGATCCATATAAGGCTTTGAAACGAGCTTTGTATGACCGCCTTCTACAAACATATTGCGGAGATTACCGCCGAGCAGCTCATTAATTCTGTCGTATCGAGTTTTACCGTCCATAAACCCATTCCTCCGATAGCCCCTCCCATATCACCGAGGGGACAAAAATTGTCATCGCCCGGTGTGGGGGCACTTACCTTATAAAATGGACTGGATGGATCTAACTTTAATTGTTATCTTCAAGTTCGGAAATAAAATCATCGAGCTTGAGATCGAAACGTTCATCCGCGTGTTCATAAAGAATAACGTGTGTCTCATAGCTGTTAAAGCCCTTCACCGCAGCCGGTCCCCAGCTCGTCAAAATTTGCTTGCCGAAGTATGAGCGGATTCTTTTTTTCTTTTTAGCAAGTTCGGAATCAGGTCCAAGCCGTTCGACCACTTTAACAAACATATCAAAAGGAAACTGATACACTTCATTAAAATCGGTCGCTAGGAACTTGTCCTTCTTCATTTTGACAAATACGTAAGTGCCATCGGTGCATTCAATGGTATCTCCATTTCTTAATGATTGGAGAGAACTACGAATGCCGGCGTAATATGGATCGGCATTCCTCTGGATTCGTTGTCGAAATTCGCCCTTTGTCACTGCAATGTTATTACCTTGCATAGTTTTACAAACGATGCGATCTCCTTTGGTCTGGACAAAATAGTACTCTTTATAGTTACTTAAAAGAATCAAATCGCCTGGTTCAAGCTCCTTAAGCATTTTCTTTTGATTTGCATCCATATGAACGTATCCTCCTTGACCCTCTCTTACACAGAGAGGGATTCATTATAAATTCCACCCTGTATCGGGTCTGTCAAGATATCCAGTTAACTGGCATGTCGGCTTTGCAATTGTCCATACTTCGTCCTCATTATAGATGACTCCGTCTCTTCCAATTTCCGCAGTCTAGGGTATCCTGTGCCGCTTGATGGTTCGAAAAGTATTCTAGGCTATCCCTGCTAGATGGAAAGCCCAGTTCATCTAGCCGCCCTATATAGTACCCTGCTGCAGATCGGCATACTTGAAGAGGTGTTACACCCTCATCCAAAATTTAAATTTCATTCGAATGACTCATCGACGATTTCCTCCTTTAGCTTTTTGGATGCTCGTACCGAATGACAGGTACACCATCACGCTTGCCGTTCCACATTGGACCATTGAACCCCACCAGCTTTGGTTTTCCATACAGTTCATTGCGGACACGGTCACTGAACTCATACCCCATAAGTGGGTATTCAGCTTTAAATTCATCTGCGGTCAGCACACGAATACCATCCGGCAAACAAACCTGAAAAATGTACTCGCCATTTGCTGTCCAGAGCTCATCTAAGAACTCGGTGATCGTCAACGCGATCGTCTCAGCAAGGTTAGGGCAGTTCACATAGACCCGATCCGAATTCGGAATGTACTTCATAAGAATCTCATCCACTTCGACTTCACCCAATGTTCTCGTTTTGAGGCCTTGGTTTAAAAATCGACTGATCGAAAATGTAAAGTGACTCACTGTGAATTCCTCCTAAAATGTAAAAATGAAAAAGCCACAGGTTATTTACCTGCAGCTAGCTACCTTCATATGGTCTTATGGTATTTGCCTATCCCTGTTCGGAAGTAAATATCTCGTAAATACCAAAGTGGAAAGATTGGCATTTGACCAACCCTTGTTCCAATCCTCTAGTACTCAAAGTACTTCCATCCGATGATCTCTGCATTCTCAGATTTCGCTGTGGCGCGACTCAACTTGTGGCCTGCGTCATCATCGGAGAATGTTTGGGTCCACTCAACACCATCGAATAAAGATTTAAAAGTAAGCTTCCATTGTCCTACGTTGTTCAATGTCGTTCTCTCCCTTTTGCGCTTCAGCGCCATAATAAACCACAGGTCTATTTGCCTGCAGCTAGCTACCTTCATATGGTCTTTGCCTATCCCTGTTCGGATGTTAATATCACGTAAATACCGAAGTGGAAAGATTGGCATTCATTCTTCGTCTCGCCCTATAGGACAAAGATCTGCCCTTTGTAGCCTTTAAGAAAGCAGTCGTCTAAACCTTTCCCAACCTCTTCCGGCCAGATCGAAATCGCGAGTTCGATACCGTGCTCATTTAGAATCGGCTTCGCCGCCTCTACACAACGCAGAACCGCTTTGCCAACACTATCGTCTTTCGTTTGAGCATCGGCATCAAAGCCCAAAACAACTCTCTTTGGCTTCAGCTCAATCGTTGGCTGTAGCAGCATTCGCCAAGAGGAAACGCCTGCTACCTGCAAATGTAGGTCTTCCGTGAAGTCTGCAGCCGTATCTCCTTTTATGGGACCTTCTCCCCACCAAATAGTGGATGTGTCCATAACATCCTTCACACTTTGCCCCGGCTTCCATCGTTCCAAGATCTGCGTAGGTACCGCACAATGATACGGAGCGGGATCGCCGCTGCTCGTACCCTTTAGGATGCCCTTCTCTGGCATTGGGCTTGAAGCAAACCAGCCGTACCAACGCCGTTTTGCATCGATCTCGATTCCGTCTGGTAAATGGACAGGCAGTTGTTCCTGCTTTCCTTCCCACAGGATCTCACTGGTCTCGTCGTCAATGACTCTAATCGTATCGTTTCCAGTAACCCTAACATTTTCACCTTTCGCAATAATCTCGACCTGGGGCTTATCGTAACGAATCTGAAAGCCGCAGATGTGATTATAAATATCGCGAAATGGAAGAAGGATTCCGGGCCGACCACCGATGGTCCAGTATTCAGCTTGGGTTCCCTTCATAAACGCGAATCCGGGTATTCCGTCTGGTTCACCAATCTCCCTGACAATTTTACTCGCTACCGTATACCTCAGCTGCTTATTCTCAGGCAATGAGCGATACTGTCTCGCCCGAATCTGCCGATCGTTCATTTTACGCTTGGACAGAAAATGGTTGGCATGTTCGTTGGTAAGTGGAAACTCACCCATCATGCGGCGAAAGTACCGATCAAGCACTGGATTATCCTTCTTTACATTCTCAGGTTTGATGGGAGGTGCGATCCTAACTCTCGGAGCCCCAGTATAACCAGTCGGTTGCTTCGTTTGACCGTCCTCGTACTCAATCATAATTCCAGCTAAGTGACAAACGGCCTCGACAGCCTCCACAAATTGCCTACCATCCGGTTTCGGATTATCCCACGTACGATAAGCATAGTAGCTAATCGCATTGCGCCCCGATTCCGTTGATCCAAAAGCAGTCCACAATCTCATTTCTGGTGTAATACAAAGACTTGGCGTCCTTTCGCCACCATTGCGGTAAGTAAAAAAGTGGCGCCCTTCCTTCTTCAGGGGATCTCCTAGCAATCTAGCAAAGTCGGCTAAATCTAGTTCATCAATACGGTCAATTGTGTTTCTACTAATCCTTGGCATACTCACATCTTCCTCTCCCGGATTTTTTCTGAAAAATGCAAAAAACACCCTGATTGCGGAAAATGTGAGCATAGCAAGACTATGCATACAAATCCACCAACTAGGGTGTTCTCTTCGAAGTCACGATCAACTCATGGTCGATCAAAATAGTAGGTACATTTGTATCGTAAATCAGAATGAAAGAAAAATCAACTTAGAATTGTAAGGAACCCTCCACTAATCATCTTTGCCTCCAATAAATTTGATAAAATCGACCAGCTGCTTCGGTGTACTTAGGGATAACTCAAATTTACGCATCATCTCTGCTTCAGACAGATCGACCTTCTGCCTAATGTCATTGGAGTAGTTCGTCGTAACTTCTTCCTAACCAACTTGACTCGTTTGTTCATATGAAACAGTTGCATACTCTCTCCTCACTTCCGGCTTGTTGTCGGAAATCCGGAAAACCTTCGTAAGCACTGGGACGATGATCTCTCGAAAAATCAGAGCCTGTAGTTCCCGGCAGGAGTGAGTGCGTGTTTTCACTAGAATTTTTGCGACATGGTTTTTCATCGTCTTCTCTGTTCTCAAAACCTCGAAAAAAATGACCTCTCCTGAAAGAAGTCATTCATATAAAAAACAAGCTACTTGATGATCGGGCAGAACTTCCTTCAAAATCGGCCGCTCCTTTGAGCAACGGTCAAAGGCTTTCGGACAGCGCGTATGAAACGGACAGCCATGAGGCGGATTGGCAGGGCTCGGAACGTCCCCCTGGAGAATAATTCTTTCTCGCGTTGAGTTTCGTTTCGGCTCCGGCGCTGCAGAGAGCAGTGCTTCGGTATAAGGATGAAGCGGTTTATGGAAGAGACTTTTCTTCAAGCCTATCTCTACCATGTGCCCCAAGTACATCACACCTACACGATCACTGATATGTTTGACAACGGCAAGGTTATGCGAGATGAAGATGTAGGATAAATGGTATTGACGCTTCAGGTCAACCATGAGATTCAGAATCTGCGACTGTATCGATACATCAAGCGCAGATACGGCTTCATCGGCCACGATAAGCTTGGGATTCAATGACAATGCACGCGCT
Source organism: Paenibacillus sp. yr247 (assembly GCF_900103825.1). Classification (GTDB taxonomy): domain Bacteria; phylum Bacillota; class Bacilli; order Paenibacillales; family NBRC-103111; genus Paenibacillus_E. Next base: position 98,553 of record NZ_FNIF01000009.1, on the reverse strand, counting down.
ATTGCGATGCGCTGACGCTGGCCGCCCGAGAATTCGTGAGGATGACGGAACAGATCCGTGGCTCTAAGTCCAACTGTCTCCAGAAGACGAATTACTTCTTTATCGATATCCGCTGAGGAGAGCTGTCCATGGATGCGAAACGGTTCAGCAATTAGGTCGCGGATGAGCATTCTTTGATTCAGCGATGAGTAGGGATCTTGGAAGATCATTTGAAAATCCTTGCGCAGCTTGCGTAGTCCTCCCGGACTCATCCGGGTGATATCCTGACCGTATAACAGAATCGTGCCTTCTGTCGGCTCCAACACCCGCATCACCATGCGTCCCATCGTTGACTTTCCGCAGCCGGATTCTCCGACAATACCGAGGGTTTCCCCTTCGTTTAAGGTGAATGACACCCCATCAACCGCTTTGACTTGGCCGACTGTACGACGAAGCAAGCCCGATTTGATCGGGAAATGCTTCTTAAGGCCTTTTACTTCCAGCAAAATTTCGCTCATACGGCAGCATCTCCATTCCCTGCAAGAATACAACGGCCCCAATGTCCCGGATCCATTTCCCGCAACTCCGGCATTTGTGCCACACAAGCAGGCTGCTTATAGACACATCGATCCGCGAACCTGCAGCCCGAAGGAAAGGCGCCCGCGCTCGGTACCGTTCCCGGAATCGAATACAGGGCTTCTTTTTCTTCATGCAGGGAGGGAATCGAAGCCAGCAAGGCTTGCGTATAGGGATGCATCGGCTTCTCGAAGATCGTATCAGCGTCGGCTCTTTCCACAATCTGACCGGCATACATGACCACCACGTGATCGGCCATCTCGGCGACGACTCCAAGATCATGCGTGATCAGAATGATCGATGTATTCAGTTCGTCGCGCATTTTTTTCATAAGCTCAAGCACCTGAATCTGAATAGTAACGTCTAGAGCTGTAGTCGGCTCATCCGCAATTAAGAGCTTTGGCTCACATACCATCGCCATAGCGATCATGACCCGTTGGCGCATGCCGCCGGATAATTGATGCGGGTATTCCTTGATGATGTTCTCAGCTCTCGGCACGCCGACGAACCTGAGAGCCTCTACCGCCTTCGCCTTCGCTTCAACCTTTGAGATCGACCGATGGCGCATCAGAACTTCTGTGATTTGTTCGCCTACGCGCATCACGGGATTCAGAGCAGTCATCGGCTCTTGAAAGATCATCGAGATGCGATCCCCGCGAATTGTGTCCATTTCTTTCTCGCTTAATTGCGCGAGGTCGGTCCCTTCAAAGCGGATGGTGCCTCCCACGATGCGGCCAGCCGGCTTCGGCAACAGCTGCATGATCGAAAGCGAGGTAATGCTTTTGCCACTGCCTGATTCTCCGACGATACAGACGATTTGTCCTTCCTCCACATCCAGATCGATACCATCCACTGCACGAACTACCGTATGTTTAAGGTGGAATTGCGTTTTTAAATTCCGTATTTCCATAAGTTTCTTCGCCATGGTCAGACCCCCTTTCCATCAATCATCGTTTCAGTTTGGGATCCAGGACGTCGCGTAATGATTCGCCAAGCAAGCTATAGCCAAGTACGGTTAGCAGGATAAGAACCCCGGGATAAATCGCAAGCACAGGTGAGGTCCAAATATAATTTTGTGAGTGCTGCAGCATGTTGCCCCATGAAGCAAGCGGCGGCTGTATGCCAAGCCCTAAGTAAGATAAACCGGATTCAGCCAATATGGCCCAGCCAATTCCGAGTGTTGCCAATACGATGATCGAAGAGAAGGTTTGCGGAATGACGTGACGGAACAAGATGCGCCATGGCCCTGCTCCAAGCGTAGTTTCTGCCTCGACCAGGCTGCTGTTGCGCCATTTCAATACCTCCGAATGCACAATACGCGCCATCTGCGGCCAATAGGTCAAACCGACAGCCATAATCACAACCGGTGGCTTGTTGCCGAATGAAGTAATTTCGATCAGGATGAGAAAAAAAGAAGGAATCGAGAGCATCATATCGACGATTCGCATGATCACATACTCCGTAGCTCCACCAAAAAATCCTGCTACAGAACCTAGCAACCCGCCCAGGAAAACAGCAAGCGCCATTGCCGCTAGTCCTACCAAAAGCGTAATTTGCCCTCCAGATACAATGCGAGCGAGCTCATCCCGACCGAGTTCATCCGTCCCCAATACATGCGCAGCGCTGGCTGGCTCCGTAACCGAGAGCGGGTCCACATCTGTAGGCGAGTGACTCAGCAGCATAGGAGCGAACACAATAAATAGATGAAGCAGCAGCAAATAAATTAACGCTATTTTACCCACTACAGATAAATTTTGAAGATTCTTCAGAAATACAGTCCCTCTTCTGGGAACAGCAGCAGCGGCATAGTTTCTTATACTTTCTTGAGTGATATCCATCTTATTCATAACGAATCCTCGGATCCAGGAAGGTATACATGATATCTGTCAACATATTGGTGATGATCACAATCGCACCGATCAGCATCGTAATACCCATAACTAAAGTATAATCTCGATTAGTAGCAGCTTGTACAGCCAACCGACCCATTCCGGGCCAGCCAAACACATTCTCTACCACTACAGTACCGCCCAGTAATATCGGAATAATCAGCCCGATAATGGCAGCGATTGGCACCAGCGCATTATGCAGCGCATGTTTAAAGAATACGCGAAAAACGCCAAGTCCCTTAGCCCTCGCGGTACGGATATAGTCGAGTTCAATCACATCAACCATGGCCGAGCGCGTGAAACGAATAATATTCGGTAATATCAGGATCGACAACGTCAGAACGGGTAAAATCATATGCTTCAACAAGTCCCCCCATGCAAAATCACTTCCTGACGTAATCATGCCAGAAGCTGGTAGCACTTGATAGATCACAGAGAAAATAATAATCAGCAAAATTCCAAGCCAAAACTCGGGAATCGCCATGCCGAATGTGGAAATAAAGGTAACTAATCGATCCATCCACCTGCCCCGTTTCATTGCCGCATAGACACCAACCGGGATGCCGATCAGTAAGGTAAATATCAAGGTCGATAAAGCCAAAATGACTGTATTGGGAAAACGTTCCTTAAGTAGGGCAGCTACAGGTTGCTGGGAATCAAGAGACTTGCCCAAATCTCCCTGAACGACATCGCCAAGCCAAACCAAATAACGCTGAATTACAGGTTTATCGAGGCCAAGTTGTTTGGTTAAGGCTTCCCGCTGTTCTGCGGACGATTCAAAGTTCATGACAGCCCTTGGGCCGCCAGGAGCAAGGTTAATCAGGAAGAAGGTAAGGACCGACACGAGGACCAATGTGAGTAATCCTTGGATGATGCGTAACATAATAAATCGGGACATCGAACGGCTCCTTCCCTTTCTCCCACGGCGCGGAGGCTGAAGCCCCCGCGCCATGACAAGAAAGTATGAATATCTTGAAGATTACTTATTAGAAACTTTCCATTCCAAAATGTGGTCTTCGGCTACGATAAACGATGTTTTGGGAACCGTAATATTCTTCTGCGTAGCAATAGCTATACTCGGATTCCATAAGTACAAGTAAGGCAGCTCTTCTGCGGTTAATAATTGTAAATCTTTGTAAATTTTAATGCGCTCATCCGTAGTTTTCGCTTTGCGTCCATCCTCCAGCAGTTTATCAAGCGCCGGATTTTTATAACCAGGGATGTTGTTACCTTTGCCTGCAGCGGAGCTGTGATTGTAAGCAAGAATATCAGGATCAACTGGTGCTCTCCACCAAGCCAAGCTGGCATCATAGGAGCGGTTAACGATAACTTTTTGAATAAAGGCATTCCAGTCAATCACCTGAAGATTTACCTTTACGCCAACCTTTTGCCAGTATTGCTGCACCAGTGTGGAAGCCTGTACGAGAACTCCGAATTGGCCAGCTGGCATGTTGATTTCAAACACTTTTCCATCTTTTTGCAGGAATCCGTCAGCGCCTGGCGTGTAGCCTGCTTCTTTTAGCAGCGCCTTTGCTTTTTCCGGATCGTAGTTGTATTTTTTCACGTCAGGGTTGTAATACTTCTCTTGAAGAGGAGCGATCGGGCCTGTCGCTGCTTTTCCATAGCCTTTCAAAACGCCCGTTATAATCGACTCGCGATCAATTGCATATAGCAGAGCTTGCCGTACCTTAACATCCTGGAATCGCGGTTGACTTTGATCCAACGCCACCCAGTAATAGTTGTTATCCAACACTTCGTTGACGTTCAAGTTCTTATTGGATTTCAGCTTCTCCATCAAATTCGGATCTTCGATAACCGTCATGGAGAGAGTGCCCGCCATCAATTGAGCGATCTGGGTGTTGACATCAGGGATGATGCTAAAGACAACTTTGGATACTTGACCGGAACCACCCCAATAATTGGGATTACGCTCTACTTCCACAGATTGTCCTGCAGAATATTTCGTCATGATGTACGGGCCTGTACCCACCGGTTTCTCTTTATTAAAAGAAGTCAGCTTCCATGGATCTTGGCCTTCAAATATATGCCTCGGTAAAATTTTTGCAAACCAGGCCATGTAGTTCGGAAGTGAAGACCATGGCTGCTTAAGCAAGATTTGCACTTGATTGGGATTGACAGCAACAACTTTATCTATCGAGACAAAGTTAGATGCATTGCTGGCACCCAGTTCTTTTTTCAAGACGATTTCGTTAAAGGTATAGACGACATCATCGGCTGTGAACGGTTGACCGTCCGACCATTTCACATCTTTGCGAAGATTAAATGTCCAAGTCATGCCATCCTCAGAAGGCTTCCAGTCTGTTGCCAGCGCCGGAATTGGCTGATAATCAGTCCCCCAAGCAGTTAAACCGTTGAACAACAGCTCGGTAACAGGCTCTGATTCGACGAAACCGGTTGGTGACCAAGGGTTAAAGTTCGGTTCAGCGTTGATGCTCAGATTTATAGTTGCGTCCTTGGCTGCTGGCGCAGGTGTGGCTGAAGCTGCCGCTGTCGGGCTTGTGGTGCTTGTTTGATCTGGCAGTTTGGCGGACGTACAACCTGAAATAATCAGAGTAGTTGCCATCACGATAGTAAATAATGCATTTACTATGAATTTGTTGTGCATTCAATGATCCCCCTAGATAATAGTAGGTGATGTAAGCATCTTCTATTGTTCACTGTCAGGAAAATATCCAAGGATTTTGGAAATCTTATTAGCGGCTTCCATCGCCAATTCACCGAATGGGGCCAAGCACTCCTTGTCCAACCTGGTTGTCGGTCCGCCTGCACTGATAGCAGCAATCACCTTGCCGTTGCGACCAAAGATCGGTGCGCCTACTCCAATCGCACCTGACTCAAAATCTTCATCGCTGATGCTGTACCCCCTCTTACGGATCTCATCCAGTTCGACTCGAAGCAGGTCTGGATCGGTAACGGTTTTCTCAGTCAGCTTCTGATAGTGAGGAAGCATGCTGAGTACCTTTTCTTGTTCCATCACAGACAAGAAAGCGAGCATTGCCTTTGGGGTCGCACCTGCATAAAGCGGCGTCCGCTGCCCTAAACGGGTCATCAATCGCACACCCTGCTTGCTATGACGTCTGGCGATGATAATGCATTGTCCCTCTGACAGGCAGCACAAGTTGACTGTTTCCCCGGTTTCTAGCTGCAATTGTTCCATGATGGGCAGTGCAACTTCTTCCAAAGGAGCTTCTGGTTCTGCTGCTAGGGATAAATTATACGCAAGAGCTGTGACCACATAATATCCACTGGAATCCACCCGCAGTAAACCGAATTCCTCCAATGATTTCAGGCTGCGAAACACCTGATTTTTAGACAACCCCGTTACTGTCTCCAAATCTCCAATACTAAAGCGATGTGGCTCCTCACAAAAAGAAAACAACACTTGAAGCGTTTTCATGACGGATTCTATGGCGTATCTGGATTCGCTGCTTTTTCGTTCCAAAACAGCATGATCATTTTCCGTCAATATGGGCAACCTCCTTTTAATTCTATTAAAAAGCATATATTGTAGTTATTTTAATTCAATGTGTTTGATTAAGTCAAACAATTTTTAACGATAAAACAATCAAATCTGATTTATATTGGAATTTTAATTTTGATTAAGGAATTTTAATTGCAAAATAATCAAACATGTTTTATTTTATTATATATAGACAGTACATGTTGGAGGAGAGGAAGTTGATAGATGCTCAGACATATCAAAATCAACGAAGTCAGACTATTTGTTGAGGATCAGGGACAAGGTCCGGCAATCATAACTCTGCATGGCGGTCCCGGTTTAGGCTCCAGACATGATGACGCCCGAAGCTTTGGCACTTTCGCCTCCGAAGGTTACCGCGTCGTTTCCTATGATCAAAGAGGCAATGGCGAATCTGAAGGTGCCGAGTCTTACAGCCATGAACAGTTCATTGCTGATACCGAAGCGCTTCGCCAAGAGCTCGGTTTGGGCAAAATCGTCATTGCCGGCGGGTCCTATGGCGGGTTCTTGGCCTTAGAATACGCGCTTCGATATCCTGAGAACGTAGCTGGCGTTGTCCTTCGTGACACGGCAGCATCCAATGCCTTTCAATACATAGCACACGAGCGCGCGATGAAGAGCGGTCTGCCTGGCATCAATCAGGAAATGTTGGATGATTTGTTTGGGGGAAGAGCGAAGGATAATGAAGATTTCAAAGCGATGTATACAGCTATTTTACCTTTATATTGGGTCAGCTTTACGCAGGAAGATCTCGACAAGCATATGAATTCGATCATTTTCCGTTATGAAACCCATAACTGGGCATTCTCCAAGAATCAAGCCAACTATAATCTGGTTGACCGGCTTAAAACCATACAGGCACCTACACTGGTGCTTTGCGGACGTCATGATTGGATTACGCCCCTTGAGGCGTCGGAAGAAATCGCCCGCGAAATTCCGAACAGCCGCCTGGTTATCTTTGAGCATAGCGGTCACTCACCTCAAAATGAAGAGCGCGAGAAGTTTTTGGGGGAAGTCCGTCAATTCTTAAAGCAAGTACTACCTACAAATTAATTTCAGAGAGGCGCGAATCCGGATGATCAATGAGAAAAAATACCGTGGATATGAGTCCTATCAATATCTCGAAGCAGGTGTAGATTTCAAGAAGTTTGAGCTTGTCAAAGAAACGACCTTATTCCCCGATTATATCGTTCCGGTAAGCCAGGAAGAAGAGGCGCGCGTGCAGCGTCTCATGGCAGAAAACATCGTCATCTCCCTGCATGAGCATTTGTTCAAAGCGCCAGTCAACCTGAATGAATTTCTCGAATTCCGTCGATGGGGACGCGATTTTACCGGATACGAAGGAATGGCCCGTTCTCGTCTGGACTGCGTTTTCGATAACCTGATGAACGGAACTGCCATGATCACCTCACGAGGAGGCTGGAAATGGGACGATATTCTTTATGATCTGGGCATGCGTCTTAGCGATTTGGCGCATCAGGATATGATGATACTGGGCCTGACCACGGACGACATTCGTCGTGCCAAAGCCAACGGCCAGATTGCCTTCGTTGCTTCTATTGAGGGAGCCGGGATGATCGAGAATGAGCTCGACCGCCTTGATATCCTTTACGGATTCGGCGTGCGCTGCATGGGAATTGCCTACAGCGAAGGCAACGGCCTTGGCATGGGACTGAAGGAGCCTAGCGGTGGCCTAACCGCTTTTGGCAAACAAGCTGTGCGACGCATGAATAAGCTCGGTATGGCGATCGACGTGTCCCACTCCAACGACCAGACTTCCCTGGATACGATTGAAGTGAGCGATAAGCCGATCTTCATTACACACGCTGGAGCCCGCGCATTATGGGATACGAACCGCCTCAAACCGGATGATGTTATTAAAGCGTGCGCAGCAAAGGGCGGCGTAATAGCCATTGAAGCTGCACCGCACACTACGCTTACCGTTAAGAATCCGCTTCACAACATTGAATCGTTTATGGAGCACTTTGAATATTGTGCGAACCTGGTCGGCATCGACCATGTGTCATTCGGACCGGATACCTTGTTTGGCGACCACGTCGGCATTCATACTGCTCTTTCCGAAGCTTTATCGCTCTCCGCTTCCAAAGGCACAAATGCCTTTGAGCATGTTAAATTTGTTGAAGGCCTGGAAAATCCGGCCGACTGCTTCCCGAACATAGTTCGCTGGCTGGTCAAACACGGCTATTCCGACCAGGACATCGCCAAAGTCATCGGCGGCAATACTATGAGGGTACTGGAGCAAGTGTGGTGGGATCCAAAAAAACAAGGACATGGGCCGAATCACCAATAATCTGTAGGCGTCCATTTGCACGCATTCATACAACTTAATAAAGGAGCTGTCCCAAACTAACATGGCCTGACGGCCACCACCATGAATGAAAATGTACTCGGCCTTTGAATCTGCGTGTTCCTACTGGAACTGCAGGTCAAAGGCCGAACTTTTTTGGCTATACTGAAACTGTAGGTCACAGGCCGATACTATTTTGGTAGGACACACTCTGAGTCCCAAACCGGCCGACTGTATCCCGCGAGCACCGCCAATTGTACTACACAGCACGTGTATAAAAATTCTTTTTCTCCGAGGATACATGACCTGCACCAAATTTGTTTCAGGAGTGGTGTGGAATGGAAGCGATTTTAGAAAGGTGTGCTGGGCTTGATGTTCATCAAGAGACAGTGGTTGCCTGTGTACCCTATGGAATTGGAACGTAAGCCAAAGCAAGAAATACGTACGTTCTCTACGACCACGAAAGGATTGCTCGCGCTTTATGATTGGTTAAGCGATTGGGAATGCACTCACGTCGCCATGGAAAGTACAGGCGTGTATTGGAAACCGGTTTGGAACATTTTAGAGGAGCACTTTATGGCGAATGCGAGACGGATCAAAAACGTACCCGGCCGTAAAACAGATGTGGCTGATGCGGCATGGATTGCACAGTTACTTCGCTCGGGGTTCATTACTCCTAGCTTCGTGTCACCAGCGCCATTCGGAATATGAGAGATTTGACGCGCTACCGACGAAAGTTGATTCGAGATGCTACAGCTGAAAAGAATCGGATTCACAAGATTTTGCAAGACGCAAATTTGAAGCTAATAACTTATAGGGGTAATACCAGCGAAGCTGTCATCAGGGGCAAAATGAAACCATTTCTTCAGAAAAACCCAATAACGGCAATGGTTCTTGGGTTTTTCTGAATCAAACTTAATACCATTGTGTGTGATTGAAACTATCATTATTTTAAGCGAATATACTTAATGGTAAATATATGGGATCCTGTGAGTGATAATTACACGTATGTTGGCTGTACCCGTGAAGCAGCCATAACTGCGAACTGCTCTCATATTTCATCTTGCCGACTTAAAAGTAAATAGAGGAGAAAAGAGACCAAAGTACCGTCATGTTACTTATTCTCCCTATTGGATCTTATTTTGTCCTTCGCTTCCTGTATTCTTTTTTTCATCTGTCTCGTTATTTCCTCTTGGGTTCGTTGTTTGATTTTTCTTGGCTTGCTGAACAAAGGGATTATTTTATTATTTTTCATTTCTACTACTCCTTAAACCGGATAGTAGAAGTATGGACAATATAGCCATTTGATAAACACTTAAAAAGGCCCTGGAACCCATGTCCAAGGCCTCTCAACTTTATGAACTTTTCTTTTCCAATTCTACAAGAGCCTTCTTAAGGGCAGATAGATTTTGATCCATTTCACGAAGCATATTCTTTTGATGTTTCTTGCGATTTGCATTAATCTCATCCTGAGTTAATAATTTAACTTTCATTGGAAAGCTTGCTACTGGCATCCAAAACCCCTCCCTTCTCGTCTACCATTTGCCTCTGTACAAATAGACAGAAAACATGAATGAGCCGATAGATTTCCATTGATTCAATTATATCATTCTCTAGAATTAGGGACAAGCTTCGTTTATCGCGTTCATCAAAATGAAAATTCCAGATCCATTCAACCTGATTGGACATTTTCATTCGAAACGAAACGATGATGCGGCCCGGATAAGGTGAATTAAAACATGGCTCCATAAAGTCACTTTTAGCTGCGTGGACTGCGGCATACCGCTGAGCATGTTCGCTTAAAATCATTATTTCATCCGGGCTACCACCGGATGTTCCTTTGTCAGCAATCTTCCTAAGTTTGTCCCCATCTTTCTCATATAAAGTAAAGCCGTCAATAAAATCCAGATCGTGAATGGTAAAACACTGATTAGCCATACGATATAAGCACAAATTTACTGATTTTATGACAGACACCAGATAACTAATGGCATCCGTAGAACGATCCAGATCCTCAATGATATCTTCTGAGGTCTCTTCAAGACCTTGAATCATACCTTTGAGTTCTTCAATTTCTTTTTCCATTCTCCCTTCCCTACCCTGGGAGTAAGCAATAAGTGATGTTACAGCATGATCATCCTTGGTTTGATGCAGCATTTCAGTAAATATATCGTACAGTCCAGAAAAATTGCAGTTGGAATGCTTAAACAAATGTTGCCACAATTCATACTCCTTGGCTCGTTTTGCTTTAAATGCTCCGGCATGGAATTGAGGACTCCCCATCGTAACCATTTTTGCTTCGTACCGTTTCACATAGATAAAATAAACGAGTAGCATAAGAAGCGGAGCAGCGATGCCTATGCACCATTTTGGCCACTGAGTATAAAAAATGACGAGTGAAGGAACAAATGACCCCAAGACAGGAATGCTCGCCCATTTAATCGCCGACAAAAACTTTAAGCTTTTGAGATGACCTATAAATTCCTTTAAGGGCCCACTCCAAGCTAGTTTCCTCCAACCATTAGTATCTTGTTGGCGTAGGTGACGCAATATAGGGTCTATAGCTGGTTTTATATCTCCAAGCCAACTATGATAGTTGCTATGTATCTCTGATTCCAGTGACATTGAAAAACACTCCTCCATTGACACGTCATTTTAGCAAGGCCCGCCTTCTGAACCACGAAATGCACCGGAAGGGAATTGCCAGGTTTGTCCCTCTGGAACGAAAACTTCATCCGGTCTGAACTCACCATTCATTACCTGCTCTAGCGCCCTCTGATTCGATCGATCGACAAAACTTGTTGCATCGCGAACATAGGTGGGCAGATCCACATGATGATCGAGTGTAAATTCAAGCTCCTTCTCCGCATCCACAAACTGCTGGAAAATATCATCTTTCCCGCTCCCATACAACTCTTTAACAGCGAGCCAGTGAGAAGGCTGGTTGAACAAACACCCAGCACATGAGCAGCGGTTGAATCCAACAGCATACACCGGGTTCGGATTGATACGAAACCTTCGAATTTTCTCCCAAACATCGCGAAGTGACCAATCGATAACCGAGCGCCATACGTGGACCGTCCGATTATTTTTAATTTCAGCATTCATCCCGTGCTTCTCAATTTCGTTATAGCGGGAGCGATTGTTCGATTCTCCCCGCCTCTCGCCACTGATAATCAGAAGCTTGCAATTTCGCTTGGTACTTGCAGAATGAGCGATTACTGTGCTGCCGACCATGATTTTTAAATAAGCACTGCAATAGCGCGTGCTGAGATCGGCTCCTTTCGCAGGAAACTTCATCCGGTATCCGATAGCATCCAGTTCTTTTCTACACTTCTCCAGAAGGTCCAGATTATCCTCTAATTCTGCTTGCTGCATCATTTCCTTGAGCTCTTCGCTGCGGTGCCATGCTTTAGGCTCGACAGTTTGAATGCCCTCTTCATCTTCAAAACGAACGGGGGCAGTAGATCCGCGCCGGTAAACCTCCGACCAAAAGCCGCCTTCTCTCCAGCTGTACTTCAGCGGAATGCCAAATGCTTTGGAGACCGCTTCTGTATAAGGAATCGTCACCTTATGATCCATCTTCTTATCGGAACCTCTATCGATGATGTGATGCCAGAGTTCAATTTTCTCCTTCGGTACTCCCAGCTCCAGCAGATGTAATAAACTAGCGAGGCTGTCTTTTCCAGATGAAAAGAGTACTATAATTTTCGTATAAGTCTCCAGCGGTAACAGCTTCTCCATGTAGTGTGCCCGGTCATGCTCCGTCACGGTTCGCCCTTTGATCTTGGGCATGATTTCCACATTCTGACCATAAATAGATTCAACCGGTCCGCCGTACTTTACGGGTGTATCGATCGTGCAGTCCCGGTCTCGAATGACATCCGGCGTTTCTACTAAGCCGCCTGTATCGAAGTCAAATTGCATGCGTATCTCCGTCGTCATAGAACGTTACCTCCTAGATGAATCTCGTTGGGATTCATTCTCGAAGGAAAGCATCCGTGGAACCTGCCATAATGATTCTGCGATAGCTGCAAGGACACCTGTTTGGCATACGCGAAAGGAAAGCTTCGGTACAAGACCCAAGATCCGTTTTCCATTAGAGCCCAAACGGTTAGATAGCCACTAGCTTGAATGGGATTGCTGATAGTATTCATTCGTTTACATTCCTCCTGAAGGTCATATTGGCAAAAGAAAAAGGGCCGCATCGCGCAGCCCTTAGCTTTAATAGATAATGGTCAATAGATCGTCGAATGCCATCGTCTCCGGTATCTCCTGATGGTTATTTAACCGCCAGAGAATCTCCTCTTGAACCTCTCATGACTAAAGTCACGAGATTCTTGGGTAGTCTCTTCTAACGAAGAGAAGTTTACCAAGCTACCCCTGTCGTTCCGACAGTTCGTGTAGTTACTACACGCTAAGCAGTCTTTTGCCTTCGGCAAGAATGTTTAAGCTTGCATTGAAATCTCTGTCGTGATACGTTCCACAATCTGGGCATTTCCATTCACGCAAGTTCAAGTCTTTTACATCTTTATTTTGGTATCCACAACACGAACACAACTGCGAAGATGCGAATGTTTTGCCCACCCTCACGACAATACGACTATACCATTTCGCTTTGTACTCTAGCATGTAGCGAAACATCGACCAAGATACTTCGCTAATCGCTTTAGATAATTTACTGTTCCCCAGCATGTTTATTACTTGCAAGTCTTCAACCGCAATGATGTCGTGGTTTTTGACAATGTGCGTTGAGATCTTATCTAAGTAATCTTTTCTTGTATTTGCAATATGTTCATGTATTTGAGCAACTTTGATGCGTTGCTTGTTCCAATTGCAGCTACCTTTAATCATACGTGAGAGTTTGCGCTGTGCCCTTGCCAGTTTCTCTTCCAGGGTGCGAAAGAATTTAGGGTTGACAAACACTTCGCCACTAGAAAGAGTCGCAAAATCTTTCAAGCCAACATCTATCCCTACTTCATTGCCTGTTTTGGGCAACTCATGGATTTCAACTTCCGCAAGTACAGATACAAAATATTTACCTGATGGATTGCGTCTAACAGTAGCGTTCAATATACGACCTTCGATTTCACGGCTTTTGGCAAATTTCACAAGTCCGAGCTTAGGTAACTTGATTTGATTATCTACAATTTCAATATTTCCATTCGTGTAGTTTGTTTGGTAAGACTGTACAGGATTCTTCTTGCTCTTAAATTTAGGCGCATCGTTTTGTTTTTTGAAAAAGCGATTGTAAGCATCACTCAAATTCCTTAGTGCATTTTGTAAAGAAAATTTGTCTGGTTCTTTCAACCAGTCTATTTCTTGTTTTAGTTTTGTGAGTTCAGCAGAACATGCGCCATAGGTTAAGCCTTTGCCTGTCTCTTTGAAGGCATCGTTCCATTGGGCAAGAAAACGATTAAAAACAAAGCGACTGCATCCAATCGTTTTGTTAATGAGTGTTGCTTGCTCTAGCGTGGGGTAAATGCGGAATTTGTAAGCTTTATTCAACATTGCTTTTCACTTCACTTTCTGATTCTGAATGTGCGTTCTTATCTATGCTTCAGTATGTTCACTTACTGTTGCAACAAAATAAGAGGGTTCCAAAGATTACCTCCCCACAATTTCTTTTTAATCTTAGGAAACTCTTTAAACAAAAGTCTCGCGGAAACACCTTTTAACGCTTTAATCATACTAGGTATTCTGTGGTGTACAATCCACTAAGAGATGAATGTGATCGGAGTCACTTTCAATTTCAGATATAGTGAAGTTATTATCGGTTGCAATCTGAATAAGAATTTCTTTTAGTCTTACGTTTCTTCAACAAGAATCTTGTGTCGGTACTTTACGCACCACACGATGTGGTACTGAATGGCATAGACGTAACCACGACCATGCTTAATTTCTGACATACAATCACCTCTGACTACAAAATAACATATGTCGGATAGTTGACGTGGCATTAGCCACGCCCTATCCGAGGTTTTCTAACTCACGACTAAAGTCACGAGTTTGCAAAAACTTTCCATCAAGAAAACTTTTAATTTGTGCCGATAACCGAAGATCACCCAGCACTTTTCCGCATTCAACGGTTAATCGTACAACCCGCTCCCCTTCACCGAGATTGATCATTCGCTCCTCATCGGTATGCGTGATATGTAGAGAGTGACTCCCGCAGCTGCAGGTGGCCATCGGTTTAGGTTCTCGGTTATCGTTTAAGATCAGTTCACGAATATAGGCGGAAACATTACCGCCATTGTGAAGACTAGCCTTCAGTAAGGTCGCTCTTTTTTCATCCCTGGTAAGTCTAATATTCGGTAAATTAACCTTGCTTACCTTCTTTTGAAGCCATTCTTTTTCGCGTTTAAGTACGGTTAATTCAGCGGAACAGGCGTTGTAACCTAAGGAACGTTTTTCTTGCTCATAGGCGTCTTGTCGCCGAGCCAGGAAGTGGTTAAACACAAATCTTACACATCCAATCGTCTTGTTTATCAGAGTCTGCTGCTCCTTCGTAGGGTACAACCTGAATTTAAATGCTTTGTGCATGTATTCACCAGCCTTTATATCGAAAATGTAAGCTTCCTCTCTTAGGATAGTAAGGAGGGCTTACAATTTAAGCCCCCCTGTACTTTCACTTGTTTTATGCTGACGGACGAATTGGAATCAACAGACCAATACTCTTAATGGTCTCGTCTTCCGGCCGTATGACAAGCGGGGTCACCGGGCTTGTGAAACCAATCCGAACATTTTTTTGATCTATCGCTTTCAAAGCTTCGATCAAGAAAAATACGTCGAGACCCAATCTCATTTCTTTACCGTTCGTCTGACAGGAGAGTGAATCCATGACCTGCCCAACTTCCGCTTTACTCTCAATGGACACTTCGTCATTTTTTAAGGTAAAGACCGCCATTTTCTTGTTTTTTGCAAATACACTGGCACGTGTTAAGGCTCCGAGGAGTTTTTCCCGCTCCATCGAAATTTCCATCTCGAAAGCCTGTGGAAATAACTTATCCGTATTCGGATAGTCACCCTCCAAGATTCTCGACATAAACATCGTACCAGGACCCATTACCGATACGATCGAAGCCGTAGCGGTAACCTTTAATTCGGTTTCTTCTCCCTCGAAGATTCGCTTAATTTCCATGCAAGATTGCAGGGAAATCGGTATTCGGAAAGGATCTGCGGCGATGTCAGAGACCACATACCGCGCTAACCTATTCCTATCCGTAGCCGTGAAGATCAAATCGCTAGCACCTTCCCTGGACTCCATACAAACACCAGTGATTATTGGCATCGCTTGATTGACTGCACAGGCGTACATAGTGCTTTTTAATGCAGCAATCAAAGCTGAGGCTGGAATCATAAACGTACTCACGTCATTTTTATCCACTACGAAAGCGGGATACTCCTTGACGTCGAGAAGGGAGATATCGAATTTAACATTCCCTGCACGAATGAGCAGCATGTTCTCGGTTATGGTTAAACGCACTTCTCCAGCAGGCAGCTTATTGATAATCTCTTTAAACAGCTTTGCCGGCACCGCAAACGACGTGTCGACTTCGGCGTGAACAACGTCACGTTCCCCCATGCAGATCATCTTGACTCCATCTCCGCCGGTGAATAGAACATTTCCCGCCTTCATTTCGATTTTCATGCAAGTGAGAATCGGGATCGTATTCGAAGAAGCACAAGCGTCGGCGACAAGAGACACCTTTGATCCAAACCTCCCCGTATCTTTCACCGCAATCGTAACACCTGTTTTTTCCTTAGTTGCTGTTGTCATACGTTCATCTCCTTTTATGTGTTCGTATAACCTTCCCAGAGCACGCAAAAAAGCCCTAGCAGCGGTTTCCTTCTCTCAGGCACATAGACATAGCTACGCCGAGACAATTCATACCGCCACTAGGGCTTATATCTTCGAAGTCACGATTAACATAGTGTTAATCAAGGGAAAGTTTACTCCTCCATGTTACCATGAGATAATTTTATTTGGCAATGATTGTTTTATACGATGATGAATGATATTTATTACTTGTTCATCAACCCCTTGATTTACTGTATCCCCTCCTCCATTTAATTTATAAGTAAAATAACTTCCATGTCTTCTTTTCGGTTGACTCTTTAGCCTAGCTGGGAACGGATTTACGACGACTCTATTCAATCATTTTCTTATATCATTTCATTATTACTTGATGCTATAATTAATTAGTATGTTACATACAACATAAAGGGGAAATATATAAAAATGGCAAATGTACATTTGAAAAACAATGTGGGTGTTCCAAAAACCTTGAAGGTAGGCTTCTCTTGGACAACATTCTTCTTTGGTGGTTGGGTTGCAATGTTTCGTGGTCAGTGGGGTGAAGTTGCAAAGTGGTTCTTCCTCAACCCAATAACCCTTGGAATATGGGGCATTGTCCAGTGTTGGACTGCTAATAAGAAAACGGTCATATACCATTTGGAAAAAGGTTATGAACCTGCGACTGAAACAGATCGTACCTTACTGAAACAGAAAAGTATTATTGCATGAATCTCATAACTACCCCCTAAAAGAGTCCCACAGCAGCGGGGCCTGTTGACAATTACCTTTTTGACGAAATTGACGTTTGAAAACCCGCATAAACAATGGGTTTCTAAAAGTCATTTTTCGCAAAATTGGCTTTTGTGTCAACAAGCCCAGCGGCTGTGGGTCTTAATTTTATATAATAAAAGGGGGGTTGAATTTATTATAAGGCTGCATTTATTAATACAGCTCCAGCTTCTTCTTTCTCTCTCTTCTATTGGCATTCACTTTGTGTTCGATGAAAATAAAGTCATAGACTGGAGTTATTGATCCGAGGCCACTGAAAAAGTCCTCTTGATGCTAAAAAGGTACAGATCCTCAAGAAAAGTTGAGGATCTGTACCTTTTTTTCTGTATAATTAAGACATCATAGGGAATGGGTGAGTCAAATGATTCGACAACAACAAACGCTAATCTTAAGTCCAAATATAGAACTGTACAATTTAATTATTCCTAAGGACAATATGTTACGGCAAATCAATGAGTTGGTTGATTTCTCATTTGTGTATGAAGAATTGAAAGAGCGCTACTGAAATGAACATGGTCAATAACTGCATAACTAAAATTAGCATTTTTGATTCAGCACCTGAGAGATTAGCATCCGAAATTCTAACTTCGGACATATTCACATCGTTTAACGCCATCCCTCTTATATTTGCATTATTAATTTGCGTTTTTGCCAAATTGACATTGTCAAAATTTAATTCTTCAGCTTTAATCTTCTGAATCTTGACTCAGAAATGTCAGCCATTACAAAATCTAAACGTTCAACATTTAATTCCATTTCATCAACATCCAAATATTGGAATTTAAATATCAATTATCCGTTACTCCATTGCAAATTCCTTCATTCCCTAATGTCCTGAAATTAGGAAGCAAATAACCGCAACTTTTTCCACTTCCCTAGCCAAATGAAGCCGCCGGTGTTCCGGCAGCTTCTATAATTTCTATTAATCAAATCTGCCCTTTAGTTGAGCGGTTTATGGTGGTCCTATTAGCCGAGTTTTTCGTGGTGCTGCAAGTATCCTTCAAATTGTTCAGGAAATCCCTCTTTGGATACGTATCAAGTTCTTGTCTAATTCGGCTAAAAGCTTCAAACCTCTAATCTGCGGCCCAACTATTGTACTTAAAAAACAAGGTTGCTTCGAATTTGACTTCAAAGCAGCGTTGCTAGAGAAACGCTTTACTTGCCCTTGTGTGTCAGCATTTTCAGCAGCACCGTGACCGCCTCTGCTCTTGTCGTTTTATCGCCAGGAGCAAATTCGTTCGCGCCTTTGCCTTCGATAATGCCAAGCTTTTTCATGGCCGCCACTGCGCCTTTCGCCCAGTCCGGAATGTCCTTGTCGTCTGCGAAGCCCGTTGCTGTCTTCTCTTCGATCGACTGACCCAAAGCTTTGGCGATCATCGTTGCCATCTCCGGACGGGTAATTTCGGCATCCGGACGGAAAGTGCTATCCTCATAGCCTGTAATGATGCCTGCATACACCGCTTCCACGACCGATTTTTGCGCCCATGCGCCGATCTTCGCCTTATCGGTGAACGTCAGCGACGTTCCATCTCCTTGCGGCTTGAGTGCATTCATCAGCATGACCGCAAATTCCGCGCGAGTCACAGTAGAATCCGGCTTAAACGCGCCGTCTGGATAACCGCTGACGATTCCGCTGCTCACCGCTTGTTTGATGTTTGCCTCTGCCCAGTGGCCGGAGATATCGCTGAAGGTAATCGCCGGTTTCGTTTCTGTTGCCGCCTGGTCTATTGCGAATACCGCATATTTCGTAAAGTGATTGACATCTACGGTTATGCGATCGCCGTTTACCTTGCCGCCGACTTCCACCCATTCCTTCTTCGCTTCGTCATAATAGAATACAGAAGGCTTTTGATTGCCCTTCAAGCTATTCGGATCGAAGGCAAAGGTCAGCGTGACCGGCTTGCTGAAGTTCTCCGAGAAATTTTTCAGAATTTCGAATACCGGGCTGGCTAGAACGTCTTTATTCGTTAGAAGCTTTTGAGTGTCCAACAATTTTTCTATCGTTAATTTCAGTTCTTTGCCTGAAGCATCGGCAGGAATCGAGATCGTGACCGTATCACCTAAGCTAACCTCGCCCGTTTTACCTGCGGGAAGCGTTAGTTTACCATCCGTTGAGGTAACTTTGTCGTCGCTCGGGGGCGTTAGTGGACCGCCGCAGCTGCTGCACCCCGCCTGCGAGTCGCGCGTCACTGTAACTGTGTATGTGTTGTTCGATGTGCCGTTCTGCGCCGTCACTACAATGTTGATCAGGTTTATTCCTACGTTCAGGTTGATAGCGCCGCTTGGATGACCACTTGCAACCACTGCTCCATTTACAGCCATCGTGGCGTTGCTGTCAGATACGCCAGCCGTTACGGTTATGCTGGATACACCATTAGCCACACTGGCTTTATAGGAAAATTTCCCTGATGAGAACGCAGGAGTTAGCGTACCGCTCGACAGCGTCAGAGCTCTCAAATCTGCATTGCTGCTTAGTGGTGTTGGTGGTGGTGTCGGTATCGGTGCTACTACAGCAAACGTTTTAGTATCCACTTGATCCGCTTGTCCGACAATAACGGTATAGGTTCCTGCCAGCTCATTGCTTCCCAATGTAAAAGAGTCTGCAAATTGTCCGTTCGTTACCTTGGAGGTATCATAAAACACCGTGCTATTGCCGGGACGAAGCACCTGAATAATGACTTCGCTTAAAGTGGATGTGCCTGATATCGTCACTGAACCGCCTGGTTGAATCGATGAAATAGCATTCACGGAAACGGCAGCGCTAGCTGAAGCAGTGAGTGGCACTAGCCCCAAGCAAAGACTGAGTATTAAAAGTAAACTAAATGTTCGAAGCTTCATTTTTTTCGCCCCTAGTCATTGTTATTGTTGAACAGTTTTTGATCGTATTCAGTTTGCGTCACTTCTGTAGCCAAATTCAAGCCAACATTCGTCGGGTCATTGTTAAATTTATTAACCACAAATACTCGAACCGTATAATTAGGATTCGTTGCAGCATCTGTTACATTGAAATTGGCTGTATACGTTCCTGTATTCACCTGTAAATTGGAAGCTACAATACTTACTGGCGTCGTTCCATTCATTAACTCGAAAACAACCGATTGAGTTCCATTAGTGCCGACATTATTCAATATATTTGCCTTGGCAGTAATTCCGTTGTCCGCAGTCACTACCGGTGCAGTCATATAAAATATTTCTGACGATGTATAGGCGTAACCATTAAAAGATTTACTGCTGTAACCATCCGCATCGATCGTAATATAGTAATAATTGCTTACTTGAAAAACACCTTTGTTGATCGTAAGCTCGCCTGCTGCCAGTGTATATTCCGAACTATTCAATTGTCGAACAACGCCGCTGTTATTGTCATATATCGTGACATCTCTTACTTTGCTTCTCCACTCGGCATTATCTTCGAATACAAACTCGCTTGCCGTATCGCTTAAGAAAAACCCAGTAATATCGGGGTAGTTGTAGGCAACCACTTGATCAATCGCCTTGTTCTGCACATTATTGCCCAAATCCCTTAATGCGTTAGCAGCAATTTTGACTTCAACAGTGCCGCTCTTTTTCGCATCATGAAAGAAGACGACGAGATTATACCCTTGGATAACCACAACATCCTGCGCATCCAAAGAGGAGCCATTAATCGTAATCTGATCTTTTAAGTGCGATACCCCACTAACAATAGTTTGATCAGCAATATTAGCGTTGAAATTCAAGTTTAACCAACGGCCATCATGCGAAAGGCTTTCATTTTCTAATGTTAATGGTTGACCGGGGTAAAACCAACCCGCGCCAACATGTTGATTGTAAATGTTCCCGGATGTATTTTTAAAAGACCCTGGGTTAAATTGAAAATAATATTGCTGACTAGTCAATTTTACAGCAAAATGAATGGACACCGTTTTACCCGAGAATGTCAGAGTCGCATCGTTAGGAATGGGGACCCATCTATAGCCGGTGTCACTTGCGCCATAATACTGTGTTCCCGCTCTAAAACTCGCTTCATCACTCTTAGCATTTAGCACATCTTTATTGAAAACCAGTGTTAAATCCTGATAACCATTGGATAAATAGCCATTTATATATTGAAGCGACGTCGTATCTCCGGTTGCTGCGACTCCTTGAATCAAAGGGGTTAACGTATTGTCATTAAGAACATTTCCGTAACTGTCCTTAAGAGCGCCGCCATTTATTCTAATTTGATTGGTCACTCCTGAGAGAGCCGTTGCAAAATGGATAACCAACTTTCCGGACTCAATGGATGCCGTATCACCTTCGGTTAACGCTGTCTGATCATTTGAAGCGGCTCCATTTTTCAATAAATAAATGTAACTGATTAAGCTAGAGACCCCGCCGGAATAGGTATTATCAACAACATCTTCCTGAAAAGCAATCGTCACATCATGGTAGTTGCTGCTAATTGCTGCGCTTTGAATGACCGGAGGGGTGACATGTAAAATCATCTCCGCGTTAATGCTGCCGTCTGCATCCGTCAGCGTGCCGCTGGCTATTTTAATCAGCGTATTCGTGCCTTGTATGACTTTCATATCGTTATTGGCATATAAACGAATTTGTGTCGTACCGGCCTTCCCTAGACCTGGAGGATACACATCAATCTGATTTGAAAGCGGGACAAAGTTCACTCCGTCGGTCGCTATACTCATATAGCTTCGCAAATAAGTATTTGCAGTAACAGTGGTATCATTGGGATCATTATTGATCGTAAATTGTTTGTTAAAGTTCAAATATACGTTATTCCCGTTACTGGAATTGGAACCTACATAAGCAAATGCAACTGGTGCTGCTGATGCAGGAGCAGAAAACGAAAACGAAGATAATACCATCAATCCCAATAATAATTGAATGGAAACCCTTTTCAGAAGCACCTCTGTAAAGCCTGACAGGATATTGACCCTTGCCGCTCTGTTTAAAACCTTCTTACTACTTGTTGTAAGCATAGTTCTCTTTCACTCCTCTTAGTAATATAGGTGATTCTTTTGTCGATACCCGGATGCAGTGACTCTGATTACAGTTGACGATAAATATCGAAATCCCCCACTCCTTCTCGTCGACTTTTGACGATCTTGTCACTATAGGCAAGTATACCCCCTCCCAATGACAGCAAAATGACAAACTTCGACAGCAAAAAAGCCCACATAAGTGAGCTCCTCATTTTATCCGTATGTTATTGATCCAGTTCGGACAGCAGTTGACTGTAAAGGGTGGTAACTTCAAGAGATGGGCTTATACCAAACTCTTTATGCAGAGTCCCCGTAAATTGTTCATATCGCTCAGTTAAAGCATCTTTGTTCTTTTGTAACGCCATTGCTTTCATAAGCAGCTTAATCGTTTCTTCCTCCAACTCGTTGTGGGCGGCAAGCTTCATTAACAGTCGGATAGCGGTTTGCGAATCACCTTTAATTAACAACGCGCTGCACAAACGTTGGGTAAAAGACGTATACATTAACGATATACGTTCGACCTCACTCCATGCCCAGGGAAAGGCGCGCTCCCCGAACAATTCGCCTTTATAGAGCTCCTGTAACTCTAACGCTTGTTCTATATTGGTTTCATCTAATACAGCCATCTGTTTACAGCCCTCTTCAAAGCTAAGGCTATCGACACCTATTTGATTAAAATCTAACGCATAATAGTTGCTGTCGGAATACAAATTCCCCTTAAGTCCATAGTTGTCCAATAATTTACGCAGCTGATAGACGGTTGTGTTTAAATAGATTTCGCTATTCTTTTGAGGCATTTCGCCAAACATATCTTCAATGATTCTCGCTCTGGATACAAGTCTGCCTTTATGCATGAGCAAATAACCAAAAAGCTCCGCACTTTTGCTAGTCTTCCATTTGACTATAACGTTTTGAACCGTGCGAATCTCCATACCGCCTAAACAATTAAACATGACTCTAATAGAACTAGTAGAGGAAGGCTTTTGTTCCGCCGACTCTTTTTCTAAACGCATTTCAGAAAGCGTCCTTTGGACAGTATGGTGAAGCCTTTCTTGGTTGACAGGCTTTACGATGTAGTCGAACGCATAGACATCGAACGCAGCAAGGGCATATTCTTTATGAGATGTCACGAATACAAGCTTCATTTGTCTGCCGTTTTCCCTTAACCGCTGGGCAAACTCAAGCCCACTCTCTTTCGGCATACTAATGTCAATAAAGATCAAATCCGCATGATGGTCGGTCAAATAAGCAAATGCTGTTGTTGTCTCCTGGAAGATTGCGACGACTTCGACACCAACGACCTTAGCAAGCATTCGCTTCATAATTAAATGCATGGCCATTTCGTCATCGATAATAACAACTTTCATGCCGTTTCCCTCCCTCCAAGCTGATGAATAGATTGCGCTGAAGCTTTAGGAGGAGTCGGGAGTGAGAAATAAAAAGTGCTTCCTTGCGCAATCGCACTATCGAACCACATTTCTCCCCCATTTAAGCGAACAAATTCCCTGCAAAGCGTGAGGCCTAATCCGATCCCCCGCTCTCCAGCTGTTCCAATTGATGAGACAGAATAGCCTTCCTGTAATAAGGAATCGGCTTGGTCAGCTGAAATGCCTGCTCCTGTATCGCTTACAGAAGCAATTATTTTACCATCTTCATGATCTGCTTTTAATTGAATGCTCCCGCCGTATTCTGTAAATTTAATCGCATTGGAAAGTAGATTGCGAATAATCAAATCAAGCATTTCTTTATCTGCAAAAACATATATGCCACTGGGTATATCAGATATGATTCTAATATTTTTACTCACACTGCGAACCTGCATCAAGCGTACATTCGTCTGAACCGCTTGGGCTAAATCCATTGAAACCGGGTTAAACATCATGCCTCCCCTTTGACTCCGAAACCAATCCAGCAGATTTTCTACCAATGTAAAGGTATTCTGAATTTGCTCACCCATTTTACTGACAATTTCCTCATGGCTCTCTCCACAAGTCTGCATTTCTTCTTCCATCAGCTCCATCAGATTGACGAGTACCGCAAGAGGATCACGAATATCATGGGCAACAACGTTAAACATCTGATCCTTGAATGTGTTGAGTTCACTCAGCTGTCTTGCATTATCGAGCAGTCTTTCCTCCGAACGCACCATTTCCGTTCTATCGCTTAGCAAAAGCATTTTACCAACAGGGTTTTGATGATTGTCACTAATCATCGTCATATGCACATTATAAATTCTATAGTCGGTTTCTCCTGATATTTTCACTTTATTTTCCGATGAGGCCTCTTGCATAATCCTCTCCAGCAGCTTTGGATAAAGCGAGAATATATGCGCAGCTGGCTGCCCAATGGCCTCTTTACTATTCAAGCCTTCAATCACCTGTCTTGCAGACTGGTTGAAGCTTGATATACGATTGTCGAGGTCAAATACAATGACCGCATCCTGCATCGATTCAAACACCTTTTGCAGAGCTAGGGGGACAAGACTCAGCATATTAAATTGATAAATTCCCCACATATAAAAAACACCCGATAAAATAAATCCGAACGGAGAAAAATCAAAAGGAGTGTTAAATATATTGCTTAAATAAATAAGCACGAACACATAAGGCCAGCACGAACCAATCATCATAAAAGCGATTTGCTTCTTCCTACGGAGCGTTGCTTTTCGGAACATTTGGGTCATTAAACCCATGCCAATGATAAAAAAGATATACGCATACGCAACATGAACCACATATAATGGCCCTTTAACCAAGGTAACCATAGGGAAGCCCTTAGACATATCAATGCTCATACTTCTGTAAAACAAGTGATGCCATTCGTTCGTATTATGAGCCACAAAGGTAAGCATGGGTACGGTTAATAACATGGCAACTATCCATCTGCGAACCAACGCTTGACGGCCCGTATACTGCAGGATCATGATAAACCAGAACACCGTACCGAAAGGAATGCCGATATATTCAAATCGAAGCCAGAAGCGTATTTGCTCCAATGTGGAACTTACGATTTCAAAGGCATATCCGCATGCGTAAAATGCGGTAGACAACATACACAAACCATAGCTAACCGCAATCGGAAGATCTCTTCTTTTCCAAGCCAGATAACATATGATCAATGAGCAGCAGGTGGCAGACATCAAAAGAATTGATAAATACAGATTGTAATTCATAGTTAATTAACTCCCATGGGGTTTATTAAACGGTAGCCGGGGTAGAACATTCCTGCCCGTGGGATTTTATCCCGTCAGCTAAACAGTTCACCCCCTACTTGTAGAAACATGATTGAGGCTGGTTGAGACAACGATCTCGAATAACAATAGAAGCTATGACACTACAAGAAGGACTAGGGGCTGCCGACAAATACAAAAATAAGAAGGTGATGCGGTTAATGAATCCAGTCATTGGTCTGGATATTGCCAAAGGGGAAAGTCAGGGTCAAGCCTTTCTTGACAAAAGTAAGCCTTATGGAAAGAGTTTTGAAATCATTCATACACGTGAGGGACTAGAGCTCTTTCATCATTTCTTGAAGGACGTTGAGGCAAAAGCGGGTCATTAATCCTATCTTATCCTATCAAGCTAAAAAGTCATCAACCTTACGTAAAGTGAAGACGGATGCTATTAAAGTTCCGGCTGTATATAAGCCACCACTTGAGACGAAACAGCGCGATCCAATGTAACTACCACTTCTGCACGAGTAATTGGTTTTGTAGGTTTAAATGTACAGTCTTCAGTATAGCATGTACAGTCAGCCTAACCAGTTATGAATCCCGCCTTAACGGCTTTTGCCACTTCTGTATAGCCCCAATTCGTAGAAGTTACATCACTAAATGACATCGTTGCTTCTTCTTTAAATCTATAAGAGCGGTTAATCAAGGCGATAAATTCCGCTCTAGTAATCGTATTGTCTGGTTTGAAACTCCCATACTCGTAACCTTTAATAAAGCCATTATCGATCCAAGTATTAATTTGGCTTTCCGCCCAATGACCCTTGATAACCGATGTTGTCGTTGCCTTGCAGCAAATGCTAAGCCAAACGAAGATAAAATCATGCAGACAATTAAAACAGATGAAACTAACTTTTTGATAGATTTGTTCTGCATTCTCCTCCAAATCTTTTCAAAACTAAAAATATTATATACTAGAATAGGACTAATTGCTTATATATAAAGAAAATGCTGATCGCGATTTTTGCACCAAATTAAACCCGTGCTGTTTTAGCGGACACAATCTACCGCAACCGAGAAGAAAAACCTTTCATACAGAGGGAGGAATGTTTAGCGTAACGAAGCTGCCTCGTTGCATTGAATTTATTAAGCAGGTTTTTTAATAACAAAAAGAAACCGGTTATCTCGGCGATCATCGGTCCCTCGGGCTCTCAATGTAGGCAGATTTGTGTCGTTCAACGACAATGTAGGAACTTTTGTGCGTTTTGCTGCGACACAAATTTTCCTACATGAAAAAATAAAAGCCTGATTTCTCAAGCTTTTTCTTACCAATTAATGTAGGAACTTTTGTGTCGTTGGACAACCTTTTATTTTACGAAGAAGAAGACAAGCAAGAACGAACATATATCCATAGCCCCGTCCCCTTCACTGAATAAACCCGTCAATTAATCGATGGGTTTTATTTTTTATTCCCAGACAGTTGGTTCACTCATGCACGCTTATTCATGAAATCATAGACCGGGAGCTTCATGTCATCGGTATGGTTAAAAATGATAACAAGCGTTATCTCGTGAACCGAAACCATCTGAGCTTAACGGAATTGTATGAAGCGGCTCCGCGAGTAAAAGGTAAATCATCCAATATCCTTCGTTCCATCCGGACAAACTGTCCCTGGTTTTCCAGTCCTCATTGTATTTGTTCGACTCGACAGCGTTCAAAGAAGAAGGAATGGTTGGCGATTCTTTCAACCGACCTGGCTTTGTCAGTTGAGGAAGTCATTCGTATCTACTCTATTCGTTGGGACATAGAAGTCTTCTTTAGTTGCACCAAATCCTTGCTACGCCTGCAAAAAGAGTTTCAAGGTCTCTCCTACGATTTTCTCGTTAGCCACACGACCATTGTATTTACTCGTTATGTTCTTCTTGCATGGCAGCATCGTTAAAGCACGGATCAAAGAACTCTTGGCGGTTTGTTTTATTTTGCTATGCGATGAGGTCAGCACAATGGATTGAATGATCGCTTTACAGCAACTGCTCGATTTGCTCAACGAAGTCGCAGCAACTGCAAGCAAAAAGCTCTCGAAACTAATTAAAAGTCAACTTCAACAATGGATCGCCGGTTTGCCCAGTTATCTCAAGGCTTACCTGACTATTTCAAGCTGCGAAGTTTGAGTCAAGAAGAGTATGTATACAAAAGCCCACTTTCTCTGTGGACATGCAATGTACAATTCTAAACTCTGATATATCTACTCACACCTTAAAATGGCTCACATAAGATTGTAAATCCTCTGCCATATTGGATAGAGAGTTTGCAGAAGCAGCGATTTCTTCTG
The DNA here is from genome assembly GCF_900103825.1 of Paenibacillus sp. yr247. Taxonomy (GTDB): domain Bacteria; phylum Bacillota; class Bacilli; order Paenibacillales; family NBRC-103111; genus Paenibacillus_E. The sequence goes on along the minus strand of NZ_FNIF01000009.1, from coordinate 71,253 downwards.
TGGATGCAAGCTGCTCTTCTGTTGCAGCAGAAACCGTTTGTGTCTCCGCTGCTGAAACAGAAGCAATTTCTGACACTATTTGGAATGACTTTACAACTTCTTCAGTTCCTACAGCTATCCGTTGTACCGATGAAGATATTTCCTGAATCTCACTTGTCACTTCACCTATAACATTATAAATTTTGTCAAATGATTTGTTTACAGCATTAATAACAACGGTTCCTTCAGCAACTTCTTTTGTTCCAACTTCCATATCTGCAACAGAAGCTTTAACTTTACTTTGTATCGATTCAATAAAATCAGAAATTTTGCTAACTGCATTTGACGTTTGTTCAGAAAGTTTGCGAACCTCATTAGCTACAACAGTGAATCCTTTACCTTGTTCACCGACTCTTGCTGCTTCAATCGCTGCATTGAGAGCTAAAAGATTGGTTTGACCAGCAATATCAGATATGAATTCTACAATTGTTCCGATATTTTCTGTCTCTTCTCCAAGTTCAGTAATTGATCGAGATGCATTACTCACAGACGACTGGATAACATTCATTTGTACGACAGATTGCTTAATAGCTTGTTTACCATCTATTGCCGATTCTGATGCAAGAAATGCTTTTTCTGATATACGCTGTGAATAGTTTGAAATTTGATTGATCCCAATCGACATTTGTCCAATTGTCTCTTCTGTTGTTTGGACGTTTTCAAGTTGTTTTTCTGTTCCTGCACTAACTTCTTGTATAGACTCTGTAATATGTGTAGCTGCTTGTCCTGCTTGTTCAGCTGATGCACTTAATTCCTCTGACATGGCTGAAAGACTTAGTGAATTTTCACTAATATTTTTCATTAGATTTCTTAAGCCATCAATCATAGCGTTAAATGAATGGGTTAATGAACCTATCTCATCTTTTGATACATAATCACCATGTACCGTCAAATCGCCCGATGCTGCATTTTCCATTAATCTTTGCATAACTCGAATGGGTCTTGTTATTAACCGTATAATCCAGTAACCTATTGCCATGCAAACAAGAAGACTAATGACGAAAATTATAATGAAAATCATTCTAGTTGTTACCGCATTTTTAATATTGGAGTTATTCAAATCAAGTGCTTTTTGTTCACTAAGACTTGATATTTTTTGTAAAATAATATGTCTTTGTTGATCGAGAGGAGAAAGGATTTTCACGTAATTTGCATAAGCTTCTTGATTTTTATTCTGTGCAGCCAGTTCAACTACTTTTTTACGTTCAACCTGTATTTTTTGTGTTATGTCTGTTAATTCTTTTGTTTTTTCTAGTTCATCAGGAGTCAAGCTAGTTTTCTTATAATTTGAAAGCAAATAGTCACTTTGACCTTCCAAATTAGTGGTTTCTCCCACAAATGTTTGATTTAAATTATTATCAGTATTAATCATAAGTTCTAAAATGTAAGAGTCCTGTTCGTGATAATTTGAACGAATATTATTTATCCATTTCACAGGAAGCAGTGAATTTTGGTACATATCGGTGGTATTTTTATTCATTTGGTTCATTACAGTCCAATTGAATAATCCTACTACTACTAATGATAAGACAGATACTGTAATTAAGATTAGAATTTTCATACTGATTTTTATGTTTTTAAACATTTGCTTTAAATCTCCTTTTTGATATTCGTAGTTTTTTTGAGTGTCAGGACTTTATCATTTCAATAGGAGTATTTCCTAAACTTCCCCTATCTATTTCCTCCCAAAATTCGACATTTTTTTTAATAATACAACGATTCGACAGTATGGTAAATACAATCGTTACCAATTGGTATGTAGATACTGCCTCATTCATGTAAATATTCGAATAGTTTTCACAATTGTATCTTTAATCTTGTAAATGCGTCTTTACACAGTGTGAAATAATAAAAAAAGAGGCTACCCTCAAGGTTATCTACCTTTGGGCAACATCTTACATTTGTTATTAATCTATGAATTTAATCTCGTTAAAGTCTATAACCATAACAAATTCAATTGTTTAGTTCCTTATTTGGTATGTCTGAAATGGCTATTCTGCTATCTCTTTGCTTCCATTGATCAAATACATTCATATCTAATTGAAATGGTAATAACAGCTTTAGGGTTCGCTTACTATGTACAACAATTAGCCTATCATCGTTGAAAAAGCGTCAAATATAAGTAATTCATCCCCCAAATCAACAACCCCTGAATTGCTCCATGTGAAAGCAATATTCCCAGCAAAGAACACCTCCGACGTGCTCGAAGACGAGATCGCCTATTGCCAAAAGCTTATTCGCATCATTGAAAAAGAGTCTGGGATCGCACAATTACCCAAAGTTACTGAGCCGCTAAATCTGTTGAAGGAGACGGTGGAAGATGACTTGGAGCAACTGAGAATCTCGCAAGATCAGGATGCACGAGTGGGTCACAAGAGCGCGGATTCTTCGTTTTTCGGCTATAAAACACATATCGCGATGACCGAGGAGAGGATCATTACAGCAGCAATCGTCACAACAGGTGAAAAAAATGATGGAAAGCAATTACTAACGCTGATCGAAAAGAGCAAGGCAGCAGGAATGAATGTGCGAATCGTAATTGGTGATACCGCCTATTCGGAGAAGGAGAACATTGCTTACAGTAAAGACAACAATGTTGAACTGGTCGCGAAGTTACATCCGCAGATTACGCAGGGCGCGGAAGAAGGAAGAAGAATTTGAGTTTAATAAAGACGCGGGTATGTATGTGTGCAAGGCGGGCCATATGGCAATTCGAAAGGCAAGACAAGGGAGAAAAGGTGTTGGAAAAAACCAAGTCGATACGTACTACTTCGATGTAGAGAAATGCAAGAGATGTCCGTTTAAGGAAGGTTGCTATAAAGATGGAGCCAAAAGCAAGACGTACTCGGTGAGCAAGAAATCTGACGAACACAAGGAACAAATGGTGTTTCAAGAAAGTGAGTACTTCAAGGAAAAGGCGAAGGAACGCTACAAAATTGAAGCAAAGAACAGCGAACTCAAGCACAGGCACGGGTATGATGTAGCCACATCCTCGGGTCTATTAGGCATGGAGCTCCAAGGTGCAATGGCCATATTCGCTGTGAAACTAAAGCGAATCCTGAAACTCAATGACTAACCAACAGGTCTTAACATAACGAAAAAGACGATGCTTACTCCCAAAAGTGCGGGGCAAGCGTCGTCTTTTTCAAATATAGAATTTATCTAATTTAGAAAACAGTAGTTTTTCAGTGGCCTCGATATTCCCTCGGGCTTTTTGTTTGTCCGGTGCTTCCGATACTAGATTTAACTTACTATCTATTTCCAGACTTGTCTATTGTTTTTTATTTAATGATTTGAAGATTTTAGGCGTATGCGGGCTCGTCAAGGAGTGACCAAAATCATTTTTCCGATTTAGTTCAATGAAGAAAATCCAAAATAATAAGAATTGTTCTCGTCAATAAAGAAAATTAGTTTACAACAAATTCGATTACAATTGGAGTCGCAGGATCGAGTGCATCACCGCCTGGAATAGTGATAGCAGTAGTGGTAGCCGTTGAAGTATCAGCTGTTTGAAGCAGTGCATTAATGTAAAGATTATAATACGCAGGTGCAGTTGGAAAGGCTGTGGCAGCAACACCGGCGTCATTGGTGGTGGCTGTTGCAAGAATATTATATGCAGCGCCGGTTCCCGTTCCGTCTGCTACTGTAGCATTAAATCTTCTGGCAGCCATAAAGGGTTTTGTAATTGGCATTTTTTTCCACCTCCTTCTCTCAATTAGATTATGCTAATGATAGAAAAAGGGAAGGGCCAATCAATTGAGTACATTTCATCATTTTAAGGGATTATTTGTGCCGAGAATGCAACGATTTCGAGAATAATTGGTGTGCCTGTATAAATAGTGCTACTGTTGAGGTTAATTGTTAGGGTACCTACATTTAAGGTATATAAACTGCCTTCTTGCAAGATTCCATTGATGTAAAGATTACTGTAGCTATTTTGGCCGAGGTTTGCAAATGTGGTTGTTAATGTCCCATTATCGTTTGTGAATTGATTAGCTGGGATAGCTACAGGGGTCTGAATATCTGAAGTTGTAATATAAAAATATCTTTGATCAGTTGGAATGATGACTGGACCTGGAGGACCTGGAGGACCTGGAGGACCTTGATGTCCGCGATGTCCTCGTTTCCCTCTTTCCCCTTTTTTTCCTTTGCATTTGCAATCTTTATGGCCACATTCCTTACATTTGTGTGATTTACTCACCTTACTTTCACCTCCTACAAAGCACTAATATAATAGTGTACAAGATAGAAGGGAAATTTGATCGGGGCATATGACAGAAGAAGTATATGGATTTTAATGTAAATGCCGTGAATAAAATATAAGTTTTTCTTTATAAATAATCCTTTTGAAGAATCCTCGTTATGTATATCGCCTTTGCATCGTAAAGGATATGAACGATGATTGGTGTTCGAAGTAAAGTTTATCATGTAAGCGCATTACGCTAAAACACCGCCAACAGGTAGTTTCCGCTTAATCTGGTACTAGCCATTTACTGAAATAGTAACCAAATACAAGAGCTACCGCGAATATGCAGGCGATAAGCAGGAATTTCGGCAGGAATTTCTTCATGTTTAGTACCTCTCAATGCTGCAGTTTCATGGAATGACCTTGTCAGGCTTTAAGCGAGTTCATAGTCGCCATCCTCCTAGGGCTGACTCAAAAAATCGAGCATAGTTTACCCTAGAACGGTAGTATTTTTGTTGTGGAAATCTGCCCTTTTAGCGGAATAGGCCACCGAATTTATCACCGGCAGCCTGCTAGATCTTGTTATAATGCTATCATTTAGTTGTTTATGTCGTAAAACAGACTTCAATTACGCCGGACTATCATCTTGTTCATTAACAACAGCAGCTTGAAGGTGATCCCTACGAAATCCTCCTGTGATCCGACTCAATAACCCTCGTTTCTCCTTCGGTACCAGCTTTTTCATTAAATCTGCCGTAAAAAGCTCCGTTGCAATTTCTTCGAAAGTCGCCTTAACCGATTCACGGACATCGCTTTTTGTGAAGGAACTCTCCCAAAAGGATTCTGAACTCATATAGATATCAGGGATCGAAGTTACTAGAGGCATAGAATAGATGTGGTCCACTCCATACGCCTGCTGCAAGCTATTTACATGTTCCTTATGCAGCCAAGGCGTCGTCTTATTGGCGATGACGATCAATTTTCCTTTAACGGTAATCGCTAGTATCTCCTTGTAGGAGGCATGTTCTCGATTGACTCGGATCGGGTCATAGCCGCTGACCAAGATGACCTTGTTGGCTTGTCGGAGTATAATCTTTTCCCGTTCATCTCCGAGACCTGTGCTCAAATCATAAATCAACACCGGATAATGTCTTGCGAAACCCACGAGGTGGGCCGTATGCATTAAACCCCAGGTTTCCCCAAAATTGTCTTCACGGTGCCGAATCATATATCCAACTCCGTTCGAAGTTAGTTCCGTACCTGGCTCCACAGACTCACCTTCCGCGATCTGCCGATGCCAGCTTTTCCAGAGGTGTCCTTGCTTCGTATCCCGAAGGACTTTAGTTCCGTTTAACAGCTCAAACCACGACATTTGTGCATAAGGGGACTCAACAATTCCGGTGAGCAGACCAAAGCTCCGTATGTATTCCGCAAACATTCGGCTAAAGATCGATGAACCCGCTCCAGAAAATGCAGAAGCCACGACAATCAGCTGGGGTTGAATGTAAACCTGCTCATAAACAGGAACCTCTACTCTCTTCTCCCGCTCCTCTACAACTCTGATCACCCTCGGCTTCTTCTCATTGACACCCTGGCTAATGATCTCTTCGGCTCTCTGCTCCCGGGACTTTTCCGCCATTTGGTTCACTGCGGCTTCAACGTTCAAACGGAATTTCTCTATGTTTTTATACGCTGGTGGTTTCTGTAGCTGATCTACATAGGAGGGTGGAAGTTGCCCTTCGTTGAATATGTCGTACACAGAGTAGGTGGTGAGCTTCGTGAGGAACATATCATCGGCAGGCCGTTGGCACATATAGACAATGCGAACCTGCAGACTGATTCTTCTCAGTTCACCGATAGTTCGCTCCCATTCATCATCCGTACTTTCTTCGCCAATCAATTCTTCACCGATAAAGATCAGGGCAGCTTCCGTTTCCATAAACCTCTTAACGAGCGTGTTTCTTGTCGTCACCTTCGCGACAACCGTTCCTATCTCGGCTTCTTCCAGATCCGCCTTAATGAGCTCATCGAGCCCTTCATTACCTGTAGCTATAATAATGCCCTGTCGCAACGATAATACCCCTTTCTTACGCAAAAAGGGCGAAAGACGCCCTATATCATGCGTCTTTCGCCTAGTATGATTATATCACAATTCCCGCATCAAAGAGTAGCCTTAGTTCACTCGTTCGGAACGTTTACTTGTATTACCGGAGCTTATTGCAACTGCAGAAATCTCTTTAATAGGGGCTCAGAACAATCTAAATATTGCTCGCTCTGAGCTGACGCATAGAGAGGATGGTCTATACCTCGGAGTCTTCGAGGATGAGGGAATGGTCATCGATGGCAAAAATGCGGAAATTCGTAGCGCACAGCTTCGCAGTTTTCGGCAATTGAACGCAACGAGGTTGCACGTACCGAGCATCTAGTAATGGAGTTCCGGTATCAACTGGAAAAGACTTTACCTTCCCAAACATATGGTTTTGATCTAAGCAAATCATAGCCATCTTGAATAACGTCTCCTAAATCCCTCAATACTTTACCTACTTTTAAAAGTTAATAAATTAACATTACCAAGATTTCACCTAGCGTCAAATCTCAGAATTTATAAAAATACATCAATCAGCTTTTTAGTCGAACACTCTAGTCTTATCGTAACATATATTGGTAATTAATATGATTAAATTTATACATAAAACCCTATCCCACAAAGAATAGGCCATCCTACTATAGAAAAGAGCCGCATTTCTGCGACTCAAATTCAAGTATTAAATATCACTTTTCGAACAATGTAGGATTCATCCTGGTTGAATACCAATAAAACTTATTTAGATATATTTAACGCTGGGATCAAAAGGTCGGCTTTAGGAGAACCGATACCTGTTACTAAATCGTATCCAGCCTGTGCGGAATAGCCTCCGTTGCTTCCTGTGCTGATATCGTGATAATCATTTGTGTAGCCTGAAGAGCCGGTAGCACCCGCAATACTATATAAATTTGCAATTGCCTTATAATTTGTTAATGGAGTACTGCGTCCTTGATCGGCAAGAGCGATCATGGCTGACCAACAAGGCGCTCCGAAACTCGTTCCGCCGACTTGGAACCATCCTTTTTGTCCCGAGTACGACGTACTGTCGTAAACGGCAACTCCCGTGTTCGGATCGGCATCCCACGAAACATCCGGGGACCCTCGATGCGAACCTACAACGGTTTGCCAAATATCTTCATAACTAGGCCTTGATTCATAGGAACTCGCACCGCCTCCCGAACCTGACCAACCACTCTCGCTTACATAACTTCCAGTCGAATCGGCATTTAATGTTGTCCCACCGACAGATAGCACATAAGGCGACGAGGCGGGCCAGGACATACCAGAGCCATTGTCTCCCGACGAAGCGACGTATACGACTCCCGAGCGTTGGAAGTGTGAATCGTAGCTAGCTTCGCTGGAAAATTCGGAACCGCCCCAACTGTTCGATACGACTTGCGCTCCATGAGAGGTTGCGTAATCTACCGCTGCAAGCAAATTGGAAAGAGTCGCCGACTTCGCAACGACTAACAAGATTTTGGCTTGTGGTGCTACCGCGTGCGCCCACTCGACGTCGAGTGATGTCTCCAGCGCCCAGCCGCCATCTGTCTTGCTCGGTTTTCCATTCGGATAAGCAATCGTAAGGTCTGCAGGAGGAAGGCCGAACTGAGTATTGAAGACTTGGAGATCGTTCACGATTGTCGGACTGCCGTATGCATCGATTATGGCAATTGTTTGTCCGGCTCCAGTATAAGTAGAAGATAACCGATCCAAACCGTACATTTTTTTGATTTGCGCAGGCGCAAAACCATTTTGATAATTAGGAGTGGCACCGTTATTTTTGATATGAATAGGCGGATGTGCGTCCTGAAGCGGCGCCGCCGAAGAAAAACCGACTATGCACAAAAAACATAAAAAAGCACATGCCAGAACCGAAAAATATTGTAACCATTTTTTCATTATTATCCTCCCAAAAGAAAAATTAAATTCCAGTTTCTTCTTGATTCTACAATGATAAATATATGGATTGAATCAAACAAAATGCCCATTTTTCACAATCTTCTGACATTTTTTTCGGAAAAGCATTACATTCTCCCTAAGTCTGTAGTTAGCCCTCTATAATTGTTGCAGGGAGGGCAGTTCCACAGGTATGATCTAAAAGTCTTTCTTGTCACACCATTGATATTACATAGTTAATGTTGACTATCAGTCGGGCTTAGTTAAATTTAATCTTGGAAATATCGCACATAATGGTAATTACTTTAATTAAATTTACACAAAAAACCTATCCCACAAGGAATAGGCTGTTCTGCAAATCTTCCGATATTTTCTTCTGAGCCCTAGTCACATACACCTCCACCGATCCTTTACTAACCCCAAGCATCCCGGCGATCTCACTAAACGAAAAACACTCCCCATGTGCCAGGACATAACATTCTCGCTCCCAATCACTAAGCCTGGACAAAGCATCTTCAATCTGAAACCTCTGCCAATCTGAGAGGTTTGCAGGACTGCCGGCTGAACTCTGAGAGACATAAGCCTGCATCCGGACCGGATCCATTAACTTCTCTCGTTGATATGCGGCACGCCGCTCAATCCCCCGCTTATTCCCAGGCCGGCGCCCACTGTCGAGCCACTCAATCGTCCAATCACAATCAGCAACCATCTCATTAATAATTCGCCGATCAGCCTGCAGTATTGAAAGCTCATATTATTTATCAAGAATACTCTCCATACATTTGTTATCTTCATGCTGCTCAATTTCTTTGATCTTACTTGTTTTCTCGGCAGCCAGCTTTCTCAACATAGCTGCCGTTTGTTTGTATCCATCAGATAAATCATTGCTCCCATTCCCTCACACCTCCGCAGTGTGTTAATATAGGTAACAGGAACGTATGTTTGATCCCCCGTGATTCTTGCTAGGAGATGGGGGATCTTTTTATTAATCAGATTACTTCTTTCATAATTTTAGATTTTATCTCTTTGTAAGTTTCAATTAATTCTGTATCACCACGTTCTAACAATATTTTTTCATTGGCAGCCCCATAGATCTCACATAAGCAAATAATCGCTTCTTCTGCTTGTTGTAACGTAGGTTTTGAACTTTGAATAAGTGCAAAATATCGATTTAACGAAGCAAATGCAGCGAAACTATCTGCGGATTTAATTGTCATATTAAACCAACTTCCCTTCTTCATTAGGTTCTTCACTTGCTAAAAACCTTTATTTTTCTACAACCTTATTTCGATAAACATTTGATTTTGAATATGTTACTCTTTTAAAGCTGCTTAAAACCGATCAAGAGCATGGAGGATTATGAATCAAATTTGTGAAATCGTATGTGCAATTGATGCTGCTGGAATTAATATAAAATGGATTGAATGGGATGGGGTTGAACTAGGTATTGATACAACCAATCCCGACAAAACTAACGATATATTAAAGAAATTTGCGATCACAGGTAAAAAAGAGTTTGAAGCTCACTTGGTAAAAATGTATTAATATCCGTGATTAATCCGTCCTATCTTTCTACCAAAAATTCCATAGAATATATCATCTCTTAGAAGTTGGAGGTGGTATATATGCAAATTAACTATCTTTCATTAAGTATTGGTTTATTAGGTGCTGCAAAATTAATTCTTAATGCTTTTGGCTTAGACATAATTAGCGATAATGAGATAAATGCAATCGGTAACGGTGTTGCTACAATTGCAACTATAGTCGGTGTTTATATGAACCATAAAAAACCAGTCTAATTTTTCTAATACCCAAAGGTTGGATGCCTTTGGGCATTTGTTTTTCCGTTAAAAACCAGCTTGCCTCTCTTTCTCATCATCTTTACCGTTATTGGGTTCGTCTTCTTCGCAAAACTGATCATCCGGCACTCCTTCAGGCCGCTCTTCCTCAATTCGCAATGCTACACCTTGATCATTTCGCTTAACCCACAAAAGCTCTTGTTTCCATTTCATCTCTTTTTCCTCCCTCTTTGTTTATGCGGCTCCGTTCTCTTCTCCATCTAAGAAAGCCTTCACACGCTTTTTGTACTCACTCCAATCAGCAGACAACTTACTTGAACTTATTTTCAATGACTGTGCGATTTCCATCCATGTCTCACCATTACGCTTACGAGTGAGGAGCTCTTTGAAATCGTAGGGCAAATCTTCGAATGTTGGACCATAACCACCTAATATAAAATTCTCTAACTCGTCTTTGCCAATTTGAGTGCCTTTGTCTTCTTTATCCGGACTAGGATCTTTTTCATCATTACCACTACTCTTTCGGTCCCCTAGTTCTATAAACTCAACTACCTCACCAGCCACAGTTTCAGCAACCGCTTCCTCAGGCTTGTCTATTACCGTTGTTTCCTGATTCTGTCGCCAGTCATCCCACTTCTTAGCTAGAGGAGCTACTCTTTTTCGGTACTCGTCCAGCATCACGGAGAGCTCGCCGAGGGTAATATTCAGATCAGCAGCAATCTTGGCATACCTTGTGCCGTCATAAAAGCGTTTAAGAATGAATTGAAAATCAAAAGGCAAATCCTCATACTGCGGAGCAAGACCACTGCAGATAAACTCATCAATAAGCTTACGATCGGTTTCCTCGGTCTCTTCTTTCGTGGGTACTTTATCTGCAGGAATGCCGAGATCCATTTCAGCTTGTTCACCTTCTGACTTCACTTCTGTTACAACACCGTTATCATCAACTTTATATTCACGAATCGGCTTGTTCGTCCTAGCATTGACCGTCACGTTATAAGCAACGACTAAATTATCCAAAGAAAAACGAACGTTTTTTTCAATCATCTTCCACAGATGAAAATAATCTTCTCTATTCTCTAATCCTCGTTGACCTCAATTTGAATAAGAAGCTTACCACCTTTCTTCATATTCGCATTCACAAGAACACCTTTTGCTTCGATGTAGGCCATGTGCTATCTTCCTCTCACTTTTTTAATGACATCTCTTTGAAAAGCTTTCAGCTTTATTGTTTCTTTAATTGCCCTAGCAATTTGTGCCAGGATAAAGGCATCCCGAACATTGTCGCTTCCGTTCTTAAACCCCCAGAGCTCGTAAATCGGAATAATGAGATCATCTTTGGAACAGTTCCCCTTGCAGCCGGCAAAGTTCTTAAGCTAGGGGGGCCGTATGTTTAGAAATAGTAAATTGATCACATTAGCATTAGTCACATCTACATTGTTAGTTTTACAAGCTTGTTCATTAGATAGTAAAGCATTATCAACAAAAACTTCGGACGCAGCTACTACTTCAGTGACAACTAAACAGGATAATGCTAAGCAATCGGCTTCTTACCAGCAACCAAGTAAAAACGAGTATGTTTATGTCGGTGAAGACAAAGCGATGTATTTACATTGGGTTGAGGTGGATAAGAAAATCCAAGGTCAACTACAGATGGTCAATCTTATTTCAGATAAAGACGGCAAGTCCTCTCTGAATCGAGATAGCGGATCATTCACTGGGTTACATAGTGATGGCACAGTTAGTCTCCAATTTCCAAATGGTACAATCTTCACCGGAACTTTAAAAGGCGAAGAGTTATCGTTAAATGTATCTAGTGGGGAGAAACTCGACACGCATAATCTTAAGCCAGGTACTGTAGCACAATTCAATAAAGGTGTCGATGACCTGCAGACTAGGATTGAGCAAGGAAAACTACGAGACAATCTAGTCTATTTAGATGATCAGATACAAACATATAAAACGGTAAATAAGTTCTTTCCAACTTTTCCTGCAAATAACGAGAGAAAGATAAAAAATCAGCCGACAGTAGGTCATTCCGCGCAAGTCGATTTTAATGCTCCGAATTTTCGTAGTTCGTGGGGGTTAGATCGTAGTCTTAATCAAATAACTCCAGCATCTTATTATGGTGTAACTGCAGCAGGAATTGTTTTTGCTACATCGTCTAAACCCGATATGGTTTCCTCTGATTCAATGAATGGGAATAACGGGAATTCAACAGGAAATGGCTATTGGACAAATGGTGATATCAATGTAATTATTTCTGAATTTCGTTTAAAAAAGTTGAAATTACGTGACTTAGAGAAAATGACATATGATGAGTACATTAAGGGGCAACATGGATAAACCCAGCATGGAGGGGCATAAGATAAAAATATAGATGTTGGGGAAAGCTCACTAGAGGGTAGTTGAGAAGTTTTTGTTTGTTCTGACTGTATCGATTGACTAGCAGAAATAAATTTATCGGGGTTCACCATACCTACTGCGCTTTAATAGGGGGATTTTTTTTGAAATTGCGGCAATTATCCATGTTAATCTGTATTGGCTGTATAGCACTTACCTTGATTTCTTCAGGTATTTTTTTCTTTAAGTTGAATTCAGATAAGCAACAAGTAAAAAATGAACAGAAGAATGCATCTGCAGCCTACCAGGATGACCTTAGAAAAGTGGCTGCAGAAAATGAAAGTCGCAGAATGAAGCCTATAGACAAGCAGACATTGATGCTAAAAAGATTAAGGAGGAACAATCTAAAAGGATTGAAGAAAAGTATAAGAGTAAGGAAGTTAACGGCAAACTGTCTGAATATGATCAAATTGCGAAAGATCTTGATTTATCATTAATTCCACATCCGGTCATGCCTAGTTATTCATTAGCTAAGGGGACTGTAGAAATTCCTAGTGGTTACCAAGACAAAATTAAAGACATTGAGCAATCTATCCAAATAACCTTAATAACTCATGGTGTTATTACATCTTTTTAATTCTCGCGGAAATTGGTTTACTTATCGTTCTTCCTAAAAGATCAGTTAATCAACTAAAAAATTAATTTCAAACCATTGTTCGGTTCTTTTGCAAACGATGTAAACAGTTTTTAGGAAGACTAGAACCAAGGTGGTCCCAAATCTTGTGAACAGCAGCTTTCGCTGAACTTTCGTGAGGTGACCCCACCAAGCTACCGGAAGTTAGCTCAATAACAAACACAAAAACCGCCACTTGATTTGGCGGTCTTTTTGATGCCCTAATATCATTCTAGATCATAATAGAGTTATAAAAAAGAAGGACGCGCTAACGTCCTCCTCGGTCACCGGAGCACTCCCGGTGAGATCATGTTTGCCGTGACCACGGTTATACGAACTCATGATCTCATATCTATTCTAACGAATGTTGGGAGTGTTCGCAATTGAAAGATGAAAATACGAACAAAGATAAAGAAGAGCTGCTTATTAAACATGAGCTCGCATTGATTGAAGGAATTTTGGAATCCAAGTCAAAGTACCGTAAGATCATTCAGGCAGGCATTGCTCGCTGGGTGAAAGATTTCCAGGATGGACAGATTGAGATCAAGTCGGTTGAGGATTTGAAAAAGTTGATTGAGATTGATCTGGAACTTCAGAAAGAAGAATATTAATTAAAATGTAAAAATTTGTTGAATCTTATCCCTGAATCATGCAATATATGGTATGGGGAGAGTGACAGACTTGAAATGGAATAATAAAGATTGGTTTTGGTTAACGGCAGGCATAATTTATGCTTGTGGTATTGCATTTATTTGGAAAGAACAACTAATGACAGCGATCTCATACGTATCTACTTTTGTATCAATAGTTTTGGCTGGCGTTGCGATGTATTTTTCAGTAATTTCGATGATTCATGCCACTCACAATGGCCATTAGACCTCTCTCGATGTTCATGCCCTTGACGAAATGAACCGACTTACCTTGATCGGCTGCATATTCACGAATCTCCCACATGGATTCATGGGAAATGAATTCCCATAAGATTACATAGAATTCTGCATCACGTAAAATACGATAAAACTCGGGATCTTGCTTTCTGGCATCGTGAAATAACACCGTACATGGATTATTGCTATCGTTCTGTTTTTTCCAGCCGCCAAAGAAAGCCACTGTTTTACCTTGTAAAAGGTTGAGGTCAGCTTCTACGATCTGTTCTGCTGGATCGGTCCGTTCCACCTCAATTCCCGGCGGAGTGGAGTCGTTCAAAGGGAGCTTTTCACGCAATTCACGATTCTCTAGGCGAAGATCGGCTATAAGCGCCTTTAACCTAGCTATTTTTTGAGTTTGTCCGGTCTCTTGTCTCACTTCCACCTTCGATGATTTCAGATCCTCAATCGTATCATACGCGGCTGCTAGCTTGACATTGAGATCGGTTACCTCCTGCCGGTAACGATTCGCCTTTCCATTTGCTTGTTCTAATCGGTTGGAGAGTTGTTCAATACGTTGGTACAAATAAGCTTGATCCGTATTCTCCCTTTTTATGAGCTCGCCAATTGCCTGTGACCTCAGCCCCTCTAGCTCTTCAGGTATGGGTAGGTGTAGAATGAGGAAACGAACCCTCTCCCGACCGAACAATTTGATATCCTTCTTTATATTCCAACTTTCTATCCCTATAGTGACGAAGCGATCATACATCATAACGTTCGCAGCGCGCCAAAATTGCCGTTTTAAACAGTCATCCGTTAACTGCTTATTCGAATCCTGTCTGTACTTGAAAACCGATGCATTTGGTCCAAGAAGAGCCAATCCGCATCCATGATAGGCCGACTCATACTCTTCCTTCGAGAGCTCCATCAAAAGAGTGTTCCAATGTGCAGCAGAATAATCCTCAAAAGCCTGCCAGAAAGCTTCAGCGTGTTCCTCGGCGTGCTGCTTCCACTTTGCAATCCCCCGATCGATCTCTGCCTGTTCTTCTTCCGTTCTCGAATATACGAAGTCACCCTTATCTCCGTTGATTACCGGAACATCAATGCCTATCTTCCCTTCCGAAACTACAACCTTTTGTAATTTGTCAAACATCCGCATGATCGATGGAAGAGTGAAGGTATTGCATTTCGTACATTTGATGGGTGATACGGTGTAATCGTGCTCCCCTAATTTCATTTCCAAGTCGGTATAAGTTAACAATCCGAAGTCTTTAATGACGATCTCATTCCTACGATTGCAGGAGGTGCAGGTGGCAATAAACGAAAGAATGATGTGCAGCTTTTGCATACGCGCTTTCCCCTCAAGAATAGCTTTAGAAACAAAACGAAGGACACTTATGTAGCGTCCTTCGCATAGCCTTATTATATCACAGAATTCATAATAGGAAGTTCTCTATTCGATTTCAAAAAAAGAAGCCACGCTTTTCATGAGGCCACTGAAAAAGTCCTATCGGCTTTTTTCTAAGATGCAAAAAGACCGTTTTTAGCCTGTGAGATGGCTTAAAACGATCTTTTTGCTGTTTTTCCGCCACATCAAACTTGAAAATCAATGCTTAACGGAAAAAACGTGTCTTTTTCAGTGGCCTCACGAAAACAAGCGGTCTTTGTATACACAAAGGCTAAGACGTTTCCTCCGCTGGCATTACCCAGATCAGGTTGTACGGTCGACAGCATAACGGCTATCCTCTCAGCCTGGCTTCACCAAGCTCCCGTGTCTATTCGGTTGTCAAAGACATCATATACCGCCGCCGGGGCAGATTCAACTCTCTTTTTTCTGCGTCTGCTCCGTTAGCCAAACCTCAGCTTTTGTACACGTTAAACTCTGCGATGGACCACCAGCTTCCCGAACTGCCAGTGTTGACGACCTTGATATAGCGCGCAGTCTGCACAGGGAAGGCGGCTATTTCCACTGGGCCGTTTCCATTTACGGTAGAAACCTTAGTCCAGTTGGTTCCATCCGTGGACACGTACACATCTGCGCTCCGCGCATAGTCACCCGCGCTCGTGCCGGAATCCATCGCAATTTCGTCGAATGTTTGCGGCTGCCCCATATCCACCGTTATCCAGAGACCATTGTGCTGCCCTGTTCCGGAGCTATACCGAGTGTTAACATTACCGTCAAGCATGTTTCCGGGCACATCGCCATACGGACTTACATTCGATGCCGTCGCGACCCAACCCGTTCGCGGCAACGCAGGCGGATTCTTGACGGTGAACGAAGATTTCCCTGCGAATAATCCGTTGCTTCCATACACAGAAACCGTAACCGTTCCCGATAGAAGTCCGTTCGGAACCATAACGCCGATACTCGAATCCGACCAGCTCCGTATGGAGCTCGGGGTCGACCCGAAATTCACCGTGCCCAGACCCTGTACGTTACCGAAATTCGCACCGTTGATCGTAATCGTTTGGCCTGCCATGCCTGCGTTCGGCGTCAAGTTGCCTATGGCCGGTTGCCGGAGGCTTGACGTATTCGTAATTGTGAACATCGCTGCAGCCCCGCCAGGGAGTATATAGGTTACGGAGCTATCGGTGGATATCGGGAAACTCTGGCTGCTGTCGGTTCCGTTGTAGACTACGTCAACCTGCGCCCCTTCCGGGCTGGTCCAGGCCTGTGACTGTAGGCTGTTTGATACCGCAGTCGGCCCTACAATCGAACCGGAATCCGTTCCATTCGAAGCTGCATATACATTGATTTCACCGATGGACCACCAGCTTCCGGACGACCCGGTATTGACGATGCGAATGAACTGCGCCGTCTGGGCCGGCAACGTGACGGCCACCTTTTGGCCGCTCCCGGTACCGTCTACAATCGCGCTGCCCCAATTGACGCCGTCGTTGGAAGTATATACCTGATATTGACGAACGTAGTCGCCGGCACTGTTAGCGCCGGTATCAAGGACGATTTGATTGAAGCTCGTCTTGGTCCCCAAATTGATCTGAAACCAGTCGCCATTCGTCAGCCCGTGCCCCGAGGTCCACCTTGTGGAGAGATTGCCGTCGATAGCTTTCGTGGGCGCATCCCCATTCGAGGACGCCGTGACGGTCCATCGGCTGCGGTCCAGTACGGTCTCCGTTCCTGCGGTCTGGATAGAAGCTCCGAACGGAAGGGAATATGTGATCAGGCTATTTCCGGTACGGATGGAATTCCCGTTTGCCGGTAAAGCCGGATCGTACGTGACAATGACCGGATCGGATGCGGAGCCTTTCAGTGACTGAAATGTAAAGTCATGTGCAGAATCCGGGACATTGGTCGCTGCGGGTGCATGATTGCCGTTCTGCGGAGGTCCCGACCACTTAAACGTGACGGCATCGCCGGCGTTCAAGGTGTAGTCGAACGATCGCGTTCCGTCCGCAACGCTGAAGGTCTTCGCGCTGTTCCCCGAATTATACGCAATCAGCACCTTCGATCCGTCCGGGTTCTCGAACGCGACATCCTCTACGCTTCCTGCCCCGAAGGTATTCGAGTAAATCCGATAGGCTCCGGTCTGCACAAACTTGCTGGCCTGGCCAAGCGCATAGTAATCCGCATTGTAGGTTACATGTCCGCTGGCCGGATCAATGGCAACCAATCCGTTGCAAGTGAGACACCCCTTGTTGGTCGGGCCGTGATTGAGGTCGAGCGCCAGGTTCCACAGCATGACTCCCTGCGCCCAATTTCGCATACCATTGATAATCAACGTATTGACTGTAGCCTGAAACGCTTTCTGGTCGCCGCCTTGCCAAGTCCCCCCGGAGCATTCCGTAATCAAAGCGCCTTTACCCGGATAGTCGTTGTGGACTTGACTTTGCACGGCCACGTTGCCGCCATAGCAATGCCATGCAGTGGCAGGGGAGTACTGGGAGACAGCGGGATCGCTATAAATCTGCTCCGGATACGAGGGCACATCCCAGTTATGGTCCCAAGCTAAAATCTGCGTGGAAATATCGTTAGCCTTAAACGCCTGACCGATGTCCCGAATGAGCTGCGCTTCTTGTGAAGCGGACAGGATCATACCGGGATATCCGCCGGCGTATTGAGGTTCATTTTGCGGTGAAATGTACGAAACGGGCACACCGTTGGTTTCGTAGCCTTGTATGAACTTCACAAAATAGTTGGCGAGCACAGAATAGTTTTCGCTCTTAAGAGTACCTTTTTCCATGGAATCGGTAGTCTTCATCCAACCGGGCGGGCTCCATGGGTTAGCCATGATTTGGGCGGACGGGTTGAGCGAGAGAGCCTGCTTCAATTGCGGAATGATGTACGCGGTGTCATGCTGGATAGAGAAATTGGACAGTGTCGGGTCCGCTGCTCCCTTCGGCATGTCGTCGTAGGAGTAGTCCCCGGATGCTGAGAAGTCAGAAGCACCCATCGGAACGCGGAGTAAACTAAGGCCGATACCGTCCTTGGGATCAAATAGGCTTTTCATCAGCTCTGTGCGCTGAACATCCGACATCTTGCTCCCGATAAGCCAAGCGGAGGAATCGGTCAGAGCCGCACCAAAACCAAGCACGCTTTGATATTTGCGGTTTTCGTCGACCTTGATCGTCAGCGGCTGATCCGCCGGCTTCGGTCTGAATGCCACATCATGTTGGCGGTCAATCCACGTGTCGGACGGTACGTCTGTCAACCAAACCTGCACGGAATCGCCGTTTGAGACTTGCTTTGACTCTGCAGCTTCAGCTTGTGCCGCACTTTGACAGGCCGGCGCGAAAGCGAGGCTCAAACCCAAAACCTGCAGCAGCAACAAAGATTTTTTTAATTTGCCCATGTCCGTTCCTCCGAATAAAATAATTTGTTTAGCAATGGATCACGCGCCGAAGCGATTGTATACGCTTCCCAGGAGCCGCCGATTGAACTACGGTCCGCGATTAACGTCGGAGAGCCGCTGTTCAAATCGGTACTGACATATTGATTGTTCGCCTTTGCCTGAAACGAAACCGTGCCGTCCGCGTTCGTAACCTTGGTGAATTTCTCCCAGGAGTTGATACCCTGAGCTTCGGCGATCAATTTGCCGCCTTGGTTCATGTCAGCCGTGACATACTTGTTGTTCGTCATGGACAGGAACGAAACCGTCCCGTCCGCATTGGTTACGATGATAAATTTCTCCCATGTGCCTACAACTTGACGGTTGGCAATGAGAGGGCTTCCTCCCGCATTATCGGCCGAAACGTAATTATTGTTCGCTTTTGCCATGATGCTGGACGCGCCCGGAAGGCGGCTGTACGCTTTCACGATATTGATGAGACTTGTATTCGCCTGGAAGCTGCTTGTGCCGAATTGTCTGAGCTTTGACGAGATGGTGCCGGAGCTGTCGTTGTTCACATCCGGATACGGATTCGTATTGTTTTGGTACAAGCCCCAGTTGCCGCCGCTTGTCACTTTATAGGTCCAATTCGTCCATGATACGCCGAGCGTATCGAGACCGGATAACCATTTCTCCCAAAGATCATTAAACGAGAAAAGCGTAAATTCTCCGGAATAAACCGGCACGTTCCAGTTGTTTTGGTGCCAAATGATATCGTTGAACCATGTGTTGATTGAGGAAGATTGGCTGTTATAATCGCTGCTGTTCCAATCGTAATTGTGAAGCTCATAAACGACGTTCGTCCAACCGTACGTGGAGGGAGATACAATACTGTTCCAATAAGGGAAAGCCTCTATGTAAATCATATGGTCGGGGTCGACGGCCCGAACGGCTTGGTAAAGCGTGTTGTAAAACTGGCTGATCGAAAGATTCGAATTGCTGCTTACGGGCTCGTTCAGCAGGTCGTAGCCGGCTACTGTCGGATTGCCTGCATAATGCCCGGCCAGCCGCTGCCAAATTTGTGTCGTCCAGTTCTGATAGGTGGCATTCGTCCAAAGTTCGTTTGCGCCGGTACGTCCACCGCTTTGCCAGCCGTCGTCGTTCCCCGGCACGCCGTGCAGATCAAGCAGCACATAAATGCCTCGCTGCTGGCATTGGGAGACGAGCCAATCCAGTTTGCCGAAGGAATCGCCGTCCGATTTCATCGAGCCGTCGCGATTCATTAGAACTTCCCAATAAATCGGAACGCGGACGAAATTAAGACCCATATTTTGAATATTGTCCAGGTCGCTCGCTTGAATCCATATATTCTGGTACCCTGAGACAATGCTGTCGGCTGTGGGCGTCCCGAAACGGTATTCAGCGTTTGACGTACGCTCCATTCGTCCGCGACGTACACATTCAGCTCGGCTATGGACCACCAATTGCCCTTGCTTCCGGTACCCGCTCCCTCTTCCTTCCATCATTGTGCCTGATACACCACCTCCCTTAATTTTCATCGGATCACCGCTAAAAGGTAACGGCCGCTTCCCCTCAATCTCATACTCAAAGGTTCGGCCGCCGCTGCTGCAACCATATTATTCCTTTATTGAAGATGCCGGCAACTGTAAAAATCCGTTTTTCCTCACTATTTTCTATATTTTGGGACTCTATAAACCCGTATTAAATCACTTTTTCCGCTGCCCGCATCAAGCTGTGTTTACCCTGAGCGCCGTTGCGTGTGAGAAAGGGCCCTTAACCCGCACTTTCCGCTATTCAAAAAAGTTAACAAAAGGAGCTGCCGCAGCGAGGCCACTGAAAAAGTCCTCTAAAACTAAAAAGGTACAATTCCTCAAATTTTTTTAGGGGGCTGTACCTTTTTTTTTAGTATAATTAAGGCATCAAACCGAGTAGGTGAATGCGATTCTTCAACACCAACAATCAATGACTTTAAGTCCCTATATAGAACTCTATAACTTAATTATTCCTAAGGATAATATGTTGCGTCAGATCAATGAACTGATTGACTTCTCATTTGTATATGAAGAATTGAAAGAGCGCTACAGTCTGGATAACGGCCGAAATGCAATCGACCCGATTCGAATGTTCAAATACTTGCTCTTGAAAGCGATCTTTGAGCTGTCCGACGTTGACATCGTCGAGCGATCGAGGTACGACATGTCCTTCAAGTATTTTCTTGGCATGGCACCGGAAGAGTCGGTGATTGACTCCAGTTCGTTAACCAAGTTCCGAAAGCTGCGGCTAAAGGACCTGAACCTACTTGACATGTTGATCAACAAAACAGTAGAAATCGCAATCGAAAAGGGTATCATCCAAAGCAAAGCGATCATTGTCGATGCGACGCATACGAAAGCTCGTTACAATCAGAAATCCCCACGGGAAATCCTGCAAGATCGTTCTCGAAAACTGAGGAAGGCCATCTACAAGGTCGACGAATCTCTCAAAGCCAAGTTCCCAACGAAGAATACGAGCGATGTACTGGAGGACGAAATCGCCTATTGCCAGAAACTCATCGACGTAATTGAAGCGGAAAGCGGCGTCTGTGCGCTGCCTAAGATAAAGGAACCGCTAAATTTGCTCAAAGAAACAGTCGCAGATGATCTTGAGCAATTGCGGATCTCGGAAGACCAGGATGCAATGGTGGGTCAATAAGAGTGCGGATTCCTCGTTTTTTGGTTACAAAACCCATATTGCCATGACTGAGGAACGAATTATTACCGTCGCGGTTATAACGACAGGCGAAAAAAATGATGGCAAGCAATTGCAGGTACTGATCGAAAAAAGCAAGGCAACAGGTATGGAAGTCAAAACAGTCATTGGAGATACGGCGTACTCGGAAAAAGATAACATCGCGTACACTAAAGAAAATGCCATTGAACTTGTTTCTAAGCTCAACCCGTCCATAACGCATGGTTACCGTAAGCATGAAGAAGAGTTCCAGTTTAACAAGGATGCGGGAATGTATGTTTGCAAGGCTGGCCATATGGCAATTCGGAAAGCACGAAACGGTAAGAAAGGTGTCGGTACAAACCAAGTTGATACCTTCTTCGATGTGGAAAAGTGTAAGAGGTGTCCTTTCAAGGACGGGTGCTATACCGAAGGAGCGAAAAGCAAAACCTACTCGGTGAGTATTAAATCCGCCGAGCACACCGAACAAATGGCGTTTCAAGAAAGTGAGTACTTCAAGGAGAAGGCAAAGGAACGCTACAAAGTTGAGGCGAAGAAGAGTGAGCTCAAACACAGGCACGGGTATGATGTAGCCACATCCTCGGGTCTATTAGGGATGGAGCTCCAAGGCGCAATGGCCATATTTACGGTTAATCTAAAGCGAATATTGAAGCTGATGAAGTAAGAAACCAACCATAGAGGCCTGTTTAGATAATGAAAAGACGACCCTCACCCCAAAATGCTGGGAATTGAAGGTCGTCTTTTGATTCGTGCCTCTTAACTGCTCCGAAAAACTACAAGTTCTTCAGTGGCCTCCTTTTCATCGCGGCTTCTTTCGCTATTTAGATCTAATAAGTTCCCAGTAATCATGAATACTGTGACTGTCCACGGTAATGGTCTGTATATCTTGCTTTACAGTCCCATTATTCCACGTGGCTACAAACTTGAAGTGATAGGTCCCTGCTGTCAGCATATCATAGCTGCTCTTCCAGAGCGAACCGATCCAAGACGTAAACGTTGAATCCGAAGCGGACAAAGAGGTTTGGTCACCTGTTTCAACGAGCGTAACGATAACACTTGTCGCTTTCGTACTCGATGATCCCGTGTTCGTTGTTATCCCTACCAAATCGAATTCTTCTCCAGCAAGGAAAGTGGATGGTGCCCACGGTGAATTATCGGTACCGGTCTTCAGTTGATTGTACGCCTTGCGGTTGTTCTCCCATTGGGGAGTATGCTGCACTGCACCTGTGATGGTCAATGCGAGCACAGTGATTGATTTGGTTACGGATGCTGTCACTCCATAAGGATCTGTCACCTTGAGCGTGACGCTCCATGTACCCGGTTGATTTAACGTGTTCATGGTGCCATTGATAGATGTTAGAGTCGTTATAGCCCCAGCCGGGTTCGTAATCGTCCAAAGAGACGAAAGCACGTCATTATCCGGGTCACTGCTCTTATTGATCAGTGAAACGATATCACCCTCGTAGGCCGGCTTAGGAGACCAATCAAAGTCTGCTATAGGTGCTCTGTCAATAAGCATCCAGGTTTGTGGAGAATAATTAGACCAAACGTAACCATCAAACACCCTTACACGAACTCTTAACTTTTGCCCTGCTGGTAGATCAGATGTCGCAGTCCAACTTCCAGTGCTACTTGTGCTGTTTTCCACTAAAACACCAGAATCAAGAACCATTGTCGCATTGTCTTCACTCGTTACCTGAATCTCAAAATGAGAAAAGGTAGTGCCGGTATCAGGATCTGTTTGAGTCCATTCAAATGTTGGCTTAGTGGTAGTGAACATCGTTGGAGTTGCTTGAGTTCCTGACGGTGTGGTCATGGTGGCAACTGGTGGACTGTTTGTTGTAAACCATCCCACATTTGACCAGGTAGACCATGCAGACTGCTCATTCATAACCCGCACTTGAACCTTTAGCTTAGCGCCTCTTGTAGCGTCAACATTCATAGTCCAACTATCGGATAATTTTGTCCTGTCAGCAAATGGAACGCTTATATCCGCACTGGCTACAATAGTACCGTCCTTAGCCATAACACGCACTTGTTGGTAAGCGATCCTTCCTGCTGCCTCATCTTTCTGATCCCACGTAATTGTAGGACGAAGACTTGTAACCGGGCTTGGATTATCGTAAGTCCCGTTTGGAAATGTCAGCTGAACTGTTGGCAGTTTTACACTGCTAAACCAACCTTCATTTGACCAAGCAGACCAAAGTGTTTCATCCTTAACCCTAACCTTTACTTTCCACTTTATCGAAGCAGCTCCCCAAATATTACTAGCAAACCATTGGGCAGCTTCTGCTTTTGTGGAAACAACCTTAGAGGTAGTGGATTCATTCGAATAATATCCTCCCCAACCATCAGGACTATATGACGTAATTGAAATTTCGAATGCCGTGAAGGTGGTGTCTGGGTCAATGTCTGTTTGATTCCAAGCAAGGGTAGGATTACAGTTAATACATAAATAGTCCGGTGAGTCCTGGGTTCCTGATGGGTAAGTAAGAACAGCTTTAGGCGGGTTGTTAGGTTTTAATCCCACATCCAAGGTAGTGGTTACAGGCCACGACCAAGCCCCGAACTCATCCTTTACCTGCAAGCCTATGGTGTATGTTCCTGAATCAGTAACTTTATCCAATTTTGTTTGGGAAAGTGTCCCGTCAGGGGCAATATAGTACCACTTTTCCTCGAATATGCCATGATTGGATTCATACCCACTGTCAACCGCTTTACTAACCGGATTGTAATGATCTGGATCGTAACTATCAGTTGTGAAGGAAACAAAACCAGTTGGCTGCATCGCGGCTGTAAACACAGCAATCGGTCTGCGGTGTACGACTATACTCTTCTTGAAGGTGTTTGAATTTTTACGGTAGGCATCAAATGCCATGTTCGGGAATTTAAATGCCGATGTCGGATAAGGATCATCTTTAGCTTTCAAAGTAACATCCCATTTACCGACTCTGTCGAATACAGGCTGTCCCGAACTAAAGCTTTTTCCGTTTAGTGGAGATACGCCACCATTATCAAGAAACATTGGTGTATGCGTGTAAGTCCAGTTAAACGAGTCAGCCATTGGGTCATTCTCCGGATCACTGAAAACAATGTTACTGTAATCCAGCTCTGCCTTCCCAGTCTTGTCGTCCAAGATCGCGTGAGCAGAATCCCATAGGTCTGTTTCAGCATAAGGCTTCATAGTCATTGCGCTAAAGTTAACAAAGGACTTATCCGCAAACGGACCAAATTTTCCGCTAACAGGATATGTGTTATCCACGATATCAGCAAAATAGTTAACCTTATTAATCCACACGTTGATTGTGTTACCAGCTGTGCGGATCTGCACGCTATAACTTTTACTATCTTGTACGTTATAGGCTGAGGTTGCTAGTACAGTACGTACTCCGCTGACGTATTTAGATAAAAACACATTTGTTCCATCGAACTCAAGAGCGTAACGATTCATTGCATCCTGCGCTCTAAACGCAAACCCAAATTTCTCGGTATCAACCTTATTTTGCTCCGTTTTGAAGTTGAACGAAATATCGGCATCAGAAATTACAGGACTAGACAAGAATTGCCCAAATTGATACCTGGGTGTAATTGCTGGAGCTTCGGCTATAGGTCCTTTGTCGATCCAATATACCGTTTGCCCATAAGGCGGACTGTTGTAACCCGTCGACCACTGATGCCACATGTACGTGCTGAGCAATAACCCATCACCCATGTATTCGCTGAAAGCTCTCGTGTTTACTGTTTCAGTTGCACTGGAAAAGAATCCAACGTTGCCTTGAAGAATTCTACCATTTCCTCCAGTGTTAATATCGCTACACTGATTGTAAATGTTGGCTGCGCAAGCACCCCAAGCATAATTACCGGCACCGTCGACATGCATGCTTGTGCCCATACCTGTAACTAGAGGCCCGCCCCAACCCCAAACTGCACCAGTTGTCATATCAATAGTATTATTGATTGTAGTCCTACTGTCGCCCCAATATCCGCCGACTGTGTAGAGAGTCTTCGAAATGATTGTGTTGTTTAAAGGATTCACAATCATTGTGTTGATATTCTCATTCCAGTCAAAGGTCCATGCAGCACTAAAGGACAGTGAGTTACCACCAGTTCTAGCTCTCCATACGACCTTATAATCCTTGTTATACTTGGCCACGTAAATACCTAATGCTAATTCAGGATAAGCACGATAGTTAAATTCGTTATAACCCCGCATCGTACTACCATCTGGTGCTTGGCAAACCTTTTCTTCATAGAAGTAGGTGTTGCCATCACGATCCTTATATGGTGTTCCTGTTTGATTGAACCAGCAATTAGTATTGACGTACTTTTTTGGGGAGTAACTTATTGGAGTATAGCTATCTGGCCATTGTGTATACTTGGCTTCATAGGTCACTGGAACCTGCGGATTATTTCCAGTAATAGCTCCGGTATTCACAACGTTTCCGTACAAATCCACTTCAGAGAAGCTATTACCAAAATATCCATTAGTGCTGTAGTATCCATCACTGTCAAACAAGAATAGCAAATGGTCACCTTTGGTAATCGTATCCTTTAAAGTGGTTGTGCTACTTCCGTTTGTACTAGGCACATCAAAACATCCGATAAATGATCCATCTAATGCTTTGAATGAACACGCCATTGAGTTGTATGACCAATTAGTGTAGGTTCTATCACTATCACCAGTTGTGTCATAGATCACCTTTGTCGGCGTATTTTTCGTAAACAGCATATAAACCGTTTTTTCCGCAAATACAGATCTCACGGAGGTGTATGGTATCGTCTCTTGCATCTGCACAGTGCCATCCTGCGTAGAGTTGTGATAATGTGGCACAGTTTTTGTTGTAATTAGATTGCTCGTTGGAAGATTTTTGTAGTTAAGTATGTAATCATAAGGATTTCCATCAAGCCATCTATGTGTGTACGTTCCCGATGAAAAGCACCCACTACAAGGAGTGGACCAAACTAGCTCCAGCTGGTATCTACCAATCTTACTTTTGTTCAAAGCATAGAAGCTCGTGCCTATAGGATTGTCATAAGTCCCAGCGGCTAATTGAAAGTACAAATGAGTCTTATCACTTTCTATCGGCGTTGAGCCGCCTAAAAACCCCGAAGGCTGCCCACTGGCGTCAGGTATCAATAATGGTTGAGCATAGCTTGGATCTGCATAAGCCATCGCCTTATAAACCGAGACACCATTCTTTCCAAATCCATTATCATTTAACGGAGTGCTATAAGCTGTCGCACCTCCAAACCCGTAAGGGGTTGAAATGACATTTGCCCCAAAATTTTGCATTTCCTTACCTTTACCGGCTCCTGATTGCAATGCCTCGTTCTCATTCTGCCAGTTATAGGTTGAAGTCTTGCTCAAAGGAATATTGGAATTTGTAGCAAACAGCTGCCAAAGATTTAACATGTCCGAAGCCTTATAAAGCGTCGGCGGATTAGGATCTGGGCTAGGGCTATTTCCAGCAAGATCGAAAGAAACCGTTGGAGCTTGGTTTATTACATCCAAAATTCCTGATTCAGCCTCGGCCCAAGCGCCATAATCCTCGATAGCCCGAAGCTTGAATTTGTACTTACCAACTTTAGTTGGCTTGAAATCATACTTGGATAAAGTTCCCGTAACAACAGAATAGGGTTCGGTTACGTCGTCAAAAACACCGTCATTATTGGCATCATACCTGACATACCAAATAGTCTGTACCAATGTATCTCCGTCAGGGCTATACGACTGATTTAATATGTCGTAAGAATCCCCACGATTGCCCAGGGTAGGGGCATTTATTTTTGCAATTGGTGGGAGATCAGGATGCACAATAATGTTACAACTGCTAATGTTTTCCGAAGCCAATCCAGCCGAGTCATATACCTTATTCAAGGTCACTGTAACGGTGATATCGCTACCTGTGCTATTTTGATAAGTCGGTTGCTTATTTGTCCATTCATCTTTTGAATGATCGATAGCAAGGCCCAAAGGGCTTCGGCTCTTATCCGCATTAATCGCATTCGCAGCCAAAGGCCGATTGGACTTCATTTGTGTTGGTGCATCACAAGCAGCAATTGGATTAGGCTTCACGACATTGATGGTTGCAGACCGCCAGCCACTTTCCGCTCCCTTAGTATCAGTCAATTTCATTCTAACTGTATGGAAGCCTAAGACATCCGCTTTAATATTGCTGAATCTTTCGTCATGCTCGTAGAAGCCATAACCATTCTTGGCGTCCCCAAGATTTTGAATCCAAGGATCTGAGCTTCCTGCGAAATCCCATGTTGGAAAGAATCCATTGCCTTCTGGATCATAAGGCTCATTAGGTGTACGAGTCTTATCTTGGATAACACCAAGATCAACGTAGTTACCCACCACTATCTCATCAATTGTCGGATAGTTATTGGTATTGTGATTAGCAAACCACCCAGGAGATCCAAAAGGCGCGTTATTATTAGGATCGATTGTAATCTCAAAACTTTTGGTATTAAAAACTTTGGTTGTCCCACAAGTCGTGACAAGTTTCATCGTCACATTAACAAATCCTTGTCCCATTCCACCGGGATAGGGCGGTCCGGAAAAGCCTTGGGCAGTTGGTGACGATTTAACTCCGACGTAATCTCTTGTTATACCATTTTGTTCAAAGATAAATCCAAACTGGCTTATCGCACATACCGTGCCCCCATTATTACCTGTTACGGATACACCCACTGGTGTAGCCGAGTTGCTCTGACCGTAACTCATAGTGGTCTTGTCCAATGTGAAATCACCAGTGATGACCTCAGGAGTTGGAGCAGCTGCACAACTTATTTGCGGTGCTACAGTAACAGACTTACTATTATCGCCAGTATTGGTTTCTCCAGCAACAGTATCAACTATGACTCCCACATTGTAGCTGGAAGTTCCACCAAAATTTTTGGTGAAGGTTTCAGTTTTACTTTGACCTGAAGGTAATCCTGTATAGTCATATGTTTGGTATGTCGAGCCGTCGATGACCACTTTAGCTTGAAACGGCACGGTCACGTCAGTACCACCCGTGTTAGCAAAACTAAATGAGAATGATTCCGATTTGTTAACTTCTACACAGGATGGTGCCGTGATAGCAACGCTACTAAGATTTGCTCCGTTTGGTGGTGGCGCATATTCAACAGTGACATTACCATCATATTCATAAGTGGAGCCTTGCAGATCGACAGTAAATGCTTCGTAATAGGTGATTACCTTTGCTCCGTTTGGTGGTGCTGGAGCCGCCAAATCTTGTTCAGATTCTTTATCCGAAACATCCAAAAACTTCTGTTGGAATGTTACACGATACTGCCCAGCGCTATTTGCATTGGGATCGACACCAACTACTGTAATTGTTGCTGATCGGGGGTATCCCGAATACCCATTTGGTCCGCCGATAGGACTACCAAAGCTATCATTCACCTGAGCAGACGTAGCTACCACACCAGTAACTGCCGAGTCGGGAACCCCAACAGCTGTGTCAGTTTTGAAAGGCTTATCCGAATCTCTGATACCGCCCAAACTTAGTGTCTGTAATTCAGGAAAATCGGTCGAACTACAGCCCGGAAGAGTAGGCATGTCATAACCATTAATGTTTTCGGTAGGCGTTGTTGGATCCGAAGACCTATGATATGTAGCAGGCCCAAAAGAAGAAGGACCGCAACTTATCTTCACAATATTCCCATCTTTGTCCGCAACGTCTGCATACCAGTTAAGACCTTGAGCTCCACCAGGTATATATCTGTACCAAGCATAGTAGCCCTTGGTACCTGAAGTGTTACCAATAGAAGTTACAGTTTTCAGCGCACCACTATGAGTATCATTTACACGACCCGAGTAGTCTTTAACCCCAATGGCCGCAGGTGGTGTGATGTCTTCTCCATTATGTAGTATTCTCGTGATGACGTTACCCGAGGGAACGTTTGTAATACTGACTGATCCACCAGATAAGTAAGTATTGGAAGAATAATACTTACCGCCTGATTGCTGTGCGATACCAGATGGAAAACTAATTGAAGATGTTACTGAACTAGGCGAGGCAGCAAAGGCTTTACTAAGCTCCTCGCCTAGATACTGTGTAACATTTGACTCAACACCCATGATGCCTAGCATTATCAAGCTAATTAACCGCACGTGTTTCTTTATTAAACCTAACCGCAAATGCCCCACCCCCTTAACGCAACTATCAATCTACTGTTGTACAGCACGTTGAGTTGATGTGATGGTGTGGGTCATATCACTTACAGGAGGTATAGCAGGAACGTAAACCTGAATATCAACACCCATAGGAGCGGCTACATCTTTAGGAACAATATAAGCGCCCATATCACCAAACTTTTCTTTAAATATCCAAGTTAAAGTGCGCAACTCTCCATTAATTATTGTGTTCTGAGAATTAGGCATTTTAAATCCTGTGAAGCTCATTCCTAAGCCATACATTTTTGAAGAGTAAGAGCTGGTATCATTGTTAAAAACCGTATGTGATTTGACCAAAATAACATAGCTTTTTGGGAAATCCTTTACATACGGCATTTTCTTAGCGAAGTCTCCGCCATCATACACACGAAGACTATTAATGTCTCCTAACATATAACGATTAGGGTCGTTTGAATCTTCCAAATCGATGGCGACAACTTGATCAATTTCACCTTTGTAATTATGATCAGGTGTTTCTACAACCAATTTCTCAGGGGACCAGGAATGCCCCGCAATTTGCTCCCCACTGAACGAAGGAATCATTGAAAACATATTAGTGCGTTTTAATTGCAGTTCAGCTTGTCCAATAGCATACTTATCAATAGGTAATTTCTCTCCTGCGTTAGTAGATAAGATACGCTCGATAATAGTAACAGATTGCGCTCTTGTTGTACTTCCTTCAGGAGCTAAATCTCCGCCACTCAATCCCTGTACAAGCCCCTTGCTAGTAGCTGTGTACATTACGCCTTGATCATTCAAACTTACTTGCGGTTGTTGAAGCATAGGATCAGTAGCTCGAACAGCGATCTTGGCCATTTCTAAACGGGAGATTGGATTCTTCAAGAACTTGTCATTTACTGTGTCTTCGCGAACGAATCCTTTAGCAACTGCTGCTTTTACATACGGCACATACCATTGACTACCTTCAGTTGAACCTTCTACCATCAAACCAGAAGCCGTCACTACCATTTTGATGAACTCAGCACCCGTCACATAATTCTCTGGACGGAACGATCCATCGCTGTAACCATCAACATATTTGTGTTTAACTGCAGTTTCCACAGCAGTCTTGGCCCAGTGG
Source organism: Paenibacillus sp. yr247 (assembly GCF_900103825.1). Lineage (GTDB taxonomy): Bacteria > Bacillota > Bacilli > Paenibacillales > NBRC-103111 > Paenibacillus_E. The sequence continues at coordinate 40,561 of NZ_FNIF01000009.1, read as the reverse complement.
TCTCTCATATCTGGGAAACTTGATGTATTACCGTCTGCGAATGCCAGTGAGGACATTACAACACTTAATGCCGCTCCCATAATGAATACTTTTTTCATTGTCATATCATCCCTCCTTATTTCAACTATTAGGCAGAGCTTTAAAAAATTTTTCGCTGCTCAAACAAAAAAAACACGTTAAAATAGACCATAATACGGTCCATTAACGCGTCCTCCGCTCAATAACTATACGTCTTCATAGAAGACATTCTTCGAAATCAAGCTCAATAAATGAGCAACCTTGTACATCTTCATCTAGTTTATCATAGACACCAGAAATAGGAAAGTGGATCTTCTCCGTCTAATTCAGTGATTGCCCAACATATCGATAAACCGCCGTTTTCATCACAACCGGCTTTAATTCCGTGTTATACCCTGCCTCAATTATACCGATAACACTGGGGCCATAGAGTGTCTCGTCTACCGAAATCGAATGTCCGCGGTAGATCAAGCTGTTCGAGTACGTATAAGGATAAATAGGTTTCCCACTCGCATCATGTGGCACTTTGTCGTCCCCAATAAACATTACACCTACAATCTTGATCTGCCCATAAAATATCTTATTGTTCGTAGGAGTAAGATTCGGTTGCAGGTTTAAATTTCGAATGAGACTCTGCTGAAAGCTAGCAAGACCGGCAACTTCGTCAAACACGACGTAACCCTTGCTCTTGTCAACGAGCTTCGGTATGGCCGCATCATGACAGGCGATAATATCCGCACTATATGTGCGTGCTTCCCCCATCGACTGAACCCGATCCTGTACGTCATAAAAGATAAATAGCGTAAATATGAAGCATTGTATAATAATCCGAAAGACAACAGCCATGTGTCTGCTCCTTCTTCACGGGTGATATTCCGTATTAATCGTTCGAGGAACTATGTACGAATCATTGATGACGGAGCCGAAGAAAATATAAATGACCCGCGGATAAGATATTTGTAGAGAAATCGTTTCGTCACCGGAACCTTTTACTTTCCGATTAGCAATGTTCGTCGTTCCGCTTATTGTTAGCTTGGCAGGATCTAAGTGTCTTGTATTCACGAGGTTATCTCTTATCGCAGTTTGAATCGCGGGTGTGATGTAGCCAGCAGGCGGTGCCTTTAGAATAGCTTCCGTTGCTTCCATCTCTATGTACGTCTGGTTCTTCGCATCTGCATGAGACAAAATCAGAGCAACTGTCATCAAAGTTGAAATAAGTAACCATAAAAGCTGCTGGAAGGTGAATTTCACAATAATCCTCTCCTTGAATGTAGAGGAGGATAGCATCCAATGGCTATCCTCCTCAGGAGTATACGAGCGACTACTTAATTCCGGTATTAACCTCATCGGAGCGAGTATCCGATTGGGTCTTTGTCGTCGTCAGTTTGGAAAGGAGGCCTGTAGTCCCGTTTAATACCAATGTCGCCAGTAAAAATGCCGCAATACCAAATCCAAGTACTTTTTTCCATGTCCAACTCATCGTTCACATCTCCCTTTATAATCTTAGTGATTTATAAGACAGGCCGTAAAACCCACGCCTTCAGCGGCGGATATAAGACCTTCAAATCGGGGCGCTTTATACGCCTCAAGCATTCGACAAACCAAACATTAGTTCCCTTTTTTGTGATATAATAGGCACAGGAGGTGAACATGATTGGTAAGAACATACAAATTCCGGTTGTATCCTACGACAGAGCAACTAGAAAAGATTCAATTCACTCTTGAACGTTGCCGATTGCTTTACAATCGTTTGCTGGACGAACGCATCCACGCCTATAAAATGGAAGGAAAGACGCTGACCTACGGACAACAAACGAACACGTTCCGAGAGCGCAAGCAGCATATCTCGACATTGAAAGAAGTATATTCCCAAGTATTGCAAGATGTCGCCAGGCGGCTCGACAAAGCGTATCAATCGTTCTTTCGCCGCATAAAGAACGGTGATAAGGCGGGGTTCCCGCGATTTAAGCCGCAAAACCGCTACGATTCGTTCACCTATCCGCAGAGCGGATTTGATCTTGACGGAAAGCACATCGAACTGTCCAAGATCGGCCAAGTGCGAATCAAACTGCATCGGCAGCCGCAAGGGACGATCAAGACCTGCACGATTACGGTTAAAAACGGACGTTACTACGCTTGTCTGTCGTGCGAAGTCGAAGCAGAGCCGCTTCCGGAAACGAACCGCCGAGTAGGTGTTGACCTTGGCATCAAGCATTTGGCGGCAACCTCAGACGGACAAATGTTTGCAGCGCCGAATCATCTGCGCAACAACGAGGCGAAGCTTAAGCGGCAACAAAAGTCGCTATCCAGAAAGCAGTACGGCTCAATGCGCAGAAGGAAAGCGATCATGGCGCTCGCAAGACAGCATGAGCGTGTGGCGAACCAGCGCAAAGATTACGCACACCAAATCAGTAAGACCCTTGTTGACAACTACGACATCATTGCTTTCGAAGAATTGAATGTGCAAATGATGGTGAAAAACCGTCATCTTGCCAAAAGCATAGCGGATGCTGGATGGAGCATACTTGTCCAATTCGTGACGTACAAGGCTGAGAGTGCCGGTCGTCAGGTTGTACGGGTTGATCCGCACAATACATCTCAATGCTGCTCTGCCTGCAACAAAATAGTGAAAAAGACGCTTGCCGAGCGTATGCATCGGTGCCCTCATTGCGGTGCAACAATAGACCGCGACGTGAATGCTGCGATCAATATCCTATCACGCGCGATGCGGCAAGTCTCGTAACCATACAAATAGTTACAGGCTCGGACGGAGCCTTCGAGGAGGGACAAGGTTACGAGTCCCGATGATTCGAGAAGCCCACGGATTTAGCCGTGTGGAGTCGTCACTTAATGCTGGTATTTACTGAATCTGAGCGAGTATCTGACTGCGTTTTCGTTGTGCTCACTTTTGAAAACAAACCTGTTGTTCCGTTTAGGACTAACGTTGCCAGTAAAAATGCCGCGATACCAAAACCAAGTACTTTTTTCCATGTCCAACTCACAAGGGATCCCTCCAAAAATTATTTATTATCGATGCGGTTATTCGCAGTCGTTTGAAGATTCTTTTCTTTTGTAATAAGACCGGTACTACTATCGAGAAGAAGAGTGGCTACAAGAAAAGCGACAATCCCAAATCCAATGATTTTTTTCCACGTCCAAGACAATCACACCCACCTCCTAAGGATTCGTGTCGAACGAATACGACCACATGAAACAAGCGATTACAAACCACAAAGCAGCTAACCCAATTCCGCCCAGATTGATCACCATGAGCAGCTGGTTTAAGTCTTTCTCTTTAGATTCGTAGTGAGCTTCTTGCATTTTATTTAAGGTTTCTTCGTTATCCTTCAGCATTTGAGCGCACTCGGCATAACCGACATCAGCAAGCTTGTCCAGGATCGAACAAATGTAATTAATCTCTTCGTTCTGCGGGTGCTTCGATTTGAACCGTTCTAGCGCCACGTCCTTTCCCTTCGGAAAATCGTGTTCCAAATCAATCAAATCGTTACGAAGCACCTTAAAATAACTTTGATACTGCTGAATGATGGAAATGACTTGCCGCTCGGTTTTCTCGCTTACTTCGTTCCGCAGGAGCTGCAGAAACATCGCCGACTCTCTGCTGACCCGAAAACGACGTACCTTTTGAAAGATTGGGACGAACGTGTACGTAAATGTGCTTGGAATACTGAAATGAGTACCCGGCGTCAGCAAGGAATAAATGAGGAGTAAGAGAACAATCTCCGTAGACAAATTCCCACCGGAAATCCACTGTTTGACGATGAAAAACGCCGCGAGAGCAAAGGATACCGCATCCCGAAACATCATCATCCGTGTGGCATCGATCTTACTCCTCCATCCCATCGTTCCCAATAGGTGGTTTCCAAAGTCGGATTGATACATCTCTTTCCATGCGCTAATTTTCTGCCTCGCTTCGAGCTGTACATAAATTCTAGTCTCGTGAATGGCAACAAGGCGCTCCGTCTTCCCAACGGACAGAAACAGGAACAGGACAGAGAGAAGCGTGCATCCAAACCCGCAGGACAAAATCAGATCGTATGCATGAAGATCAAACCAAGCAATAACGGCGCATCACCCCTTTCCTGATTTTTTGCTAAACATCAAACTTTCGTCTGGAAACCACGATGTTGACGGCGAGAGCCACAATGCCCATGACGATGGAGCCAATGAAAAAAACCATTTGCGTTGTATTTTTGAATAAAAATTGGCTTGCCCGATCCCCCATGAGCTTATCCCCATAATAGTAGGCACCGTACAACACCGGAAACGTAAGGAAACCCACTTGAATAATATCTCTTTTGTTAGGCTTATCTGAATGGGCGACTCGCTTAATTCCGTGCATTTTTTGGATGAGCGCCCGCAGGCCAACGCGAATGTCTTTCGTTTCCCGCTTCGCTTCTTGATTCTTCTCAATCTTCTCCAAGTGGCTAAGACCAAGGCCTTCACGCAGCAACACAATAAACATTTCTGAAAATTTAGAGCCGATCTGATGTTCAAACATCCGGAACTCATAGTGAATTCGATCGACATCTTTCTTTTGCATGACCTGAATTAGCCGAAAGGACATATCCTTCAAATGACCTTCTCCAAGTTTATCCGGCATGTCCCTCATCGACTCATAGACACGCGGGGTTACCAAGTAGTTCCTTTCAAAATCCTCGACATACGGTAACAGTTGATGGCTCAGCTTGGCCCTTCGTTGCTGGATAAACGCATGGAGAAGCAAAAAAGGAAGACTGGATACCACGATGCCAACGATTAGCGCAATCCATCCGCTCATATGGCTTAGCGGCAAATCTGATTTCCAGTAGGTCGCTGCTTCGAAAACTCTGATCCCGCTCCAAAGCCCCAATCCGATACTCACGAGCATAAAAACCAAGACAACAATCCGGGTGACAAAGGGCGACAGTTCTATAAAAGAATGAATGTGCATGGCTATCGTCTTCGTAATGAAGTTTCCAAAATAATCACGAATCTCTTGATCGGGACTCTCCAGTGAGTTGAATTGCTCCTGGGCTTCGTGCATCTTTTTATACAGCTTCGCGAACTGCGCCAGAAGAATCATCGAGCTTATCAGTGAACCAATCAAAATGAATGTAGCTGCAATATAGATCAAGTAAGTCTGGAGCAAGTTAGGAATTTCTTTCAGTGTATAAAGCAGTCCATCAAGCAAGTCAATCCCCCCTGCCCGATGATTCGCCCCAAGAGAGCGATTTGGATAGCCTGTCCTTAGGAATAGGCCGATCCTCGGCTAAGCGTTCCAAGGTCTTCATGCCAGCGGCGTAAGCGTGGCGATCTTTTTTCTTCATTCGCCGGAGGAGCTGGTCGTCAATTTCAGCGTCATACAGCCATATCTTTGTATCTTCATCAAACAGCATGATTCGTTTACTGGTGACAGACAAGTTTAAAGGATCGAAGCGGATTTCCGATATTTCTGCATTCCGGATCGTCGTCTGATCCTCATCCAGCTCCATGATGAGTACGAAATCGATAACCGAAGCATAATCCGTAAGGGCAATCCGGTAATTCAGTCCATTCACATGGCGAATCTCTTTACGAGCGAGTGTCCCGGGAACGTTCGTAGAGTCATATTCATGCATCGTCGTACCGACGAATCCCGTGGAATTGCGTGCCGCCTCTTTGTACATCGGAGCTTCGACCTCTCGAATTTCGCCTATCATATAAATCTTGGGGTCTTGCCGTAGTGTCCGAGGAAAAATAACCGGAACCATCGTCTTGTCGTCGCCGACAAATTCAGTAATATCACGGTCAAGAAACCTTGCTTTGAGCATCATTTCAAAGGCATTTTCCGCAGCTACCGTAATGTGATCCGAATGCGTCTCTGCGAATGTGGATAGCAAAAACGTCGTTTTTCCTACCCCTGGTTCGCCCGATAGTACAATTTTGCACCCGCACCGGGCCATCATTTGATAAATGGGAATGGCCTCAGAATCGATGGTCTTCAGTTTTGCCTGTTCATTTAAGGTATAGAGCGCAACGGTTGTGCGGCGGAAGACAATAGTAGGCACACGGCATATAGGCGGTATCGTAATGACAACCCGGGTTCCATCATACAGCTGAAGTTCCGCATAGGGAGTATCCCGCGAGAGTACTACCCCTTCGTCATTCAGCACCAGATTGTCAATCAGTCGGTACACTTCCTTAATGTCCCGATACTGCTCGTGAATCCGGTGCCTCTCACCGGGCTTCTTATACCAAACTTCCGTCCCATTTAACCGGCATTTTCCGACTTCTCGGTGCTGCTCGAGCCAGACACTCACGACCCCGAACCCCCAAGTCTCATGAAATAGAGCATCGACCAAATTCAAGTAGATGGAAGGGAACGGCATATCGTGAAGCTGAGACTGTTCAATGATTTGCTGAATAATTCGCTTCATTTCATTGACTTCTTCCGGTCGCCCTCGGGTCGCATGATGCTGTTGATTTTGGTACTTCTTTTTCTCGTCGGTTGTTTTCGCGTTAGTGAGGCGCTTGTCAAAGAAGTCATTTACAATACCCACCGCGAAGCGGAACTGTTGATTCGCATACCCTTGCGCCTGTGGGTTTTTCGCATCCGTTCCATTTTTCATATAGTCAACAATTTCATGGAACTGGATCTCCGTCTGCTCCTCCAGTTTGAACAAGGTATCCGGATTCATAGGCTCAACCCCTTACTGGTATTAATCCAAACAATGATCGTTTCCGAACCTTCTCCTGAAGGTTCGGCATGTCATAATCACCCATCAGCATATCGCTAAATGCGGAGATTCCCTGTTGAATGTGTTTACTTGCTGCTGGATGGGTACTAGGAACATACGGAAGTGACAAAATGGAGCTCGACTGAAGCTGGGTACTAATCGCAAGTTTCGTTTCAATGCCGTTGCCCTCAAAATTATAAATGAACGAGGTCCCACGTAAGTCGATACCGTACAGATAACGAATTTGCGGCAGGTATTGATAAAACTCGTTCATAGATTGCTGGTTGCTAGTTGCAACCAAATACTTGCGCCCAATCATCTTGATCGGAACAAGTGTTAGGGTGTTATCCCAGTAGGGGCTAATCAACACGATCGTCAAGTCGAAGCTATGCTGAATCAGCGAGAGAATTTGTTCGATACGATCCATGCCATACTTTCTTGCAAAATCAAGCTTTGGATTACCACTAATGATGTGAAGACCATTTTTCGATTCTGCAATTTCCCGGATGCGTCTCGTCGTCAGCCCACCGGCTTCGTACTCCTTGTACAGCTGGAAAAAGCCTTCCGTATTCGAGGACACATCATACGGATCCATATTGATGATACCGATGCTTGCATTGGTTTTGCTAAGTAAATTTTCTCCGATACTTTTCGCGATCATATGTGCGCCCGCACCGCGATGAGCCGAAATTAAGGCGATGGAAGGCAGGACACGCTCCGTATGTCGGTCAGGAAACAAGATTCGATCAATTTCATCGATCACATTTGAATCGCCACGGTCCACGATAAAAGGAATATCTTTTAATTTGCAAGCTTCCTTTGCACGGTCATAGTCATCACTAATCCCGCTTCGGACGTTGTGTACATAGATCACACGGTTAGCTGCCGCATGTTCAGATATTTTTTCCATCAGTTCAGGATTTACATGATCCAGGATATAAGCACCCGGTTCCTTACTTTCACCATCAATGGAATACAGTACATCCGTAACACCATGAATGCCTTGTACAAGCGGAAGGAGTCGGCTTGTCCGACCAATAATGATTACTTTCAATTCGATAGCCCCCTTTCCCCATCATCATGAATGGCGAATATGAGTTTATACCCGTCTTCCACGGCACTTTTGATCTGTGCGAACTGATCAGCAGTAAGGAAGATTTTTGCATTTGCCGGCTTATTCGTGCCTTCGGACCGGTCAGCCACGTCTTTTGCATTTTTGACAGCTTTCGCCTGTGCATCAAAGACGTACCGCAGCTTCACACTCGTAAGCAGCGGCTTCTTCAGCGGCCGCTCGGGTAAATCCGGTACGTTTCCTCCATCAGCTTTTACCGTCACATGTGCATTAAAATTGGTTTGGTTGTTTGCCTGTGCGCCAATGACAGCGCCATTAATTTCCCCTGATGCTTGTTGATATTTGGCCTTAAGTTTATCATCCGGCGTTAGCCAAATCTCTCCTACGTCACCGACCCTCCCTGTCCAGTCAAGTACTGCGAACCATTCGCTTGGAATGGGATAGCCAATTTCTCCCGCCTTGGGTACCAGTTGATTATCACCTATATGATGGGTCGTTAAATGCTCGTCCGGGTACACTGGCTGAGCCAATGTCTTCCCAATAACCTCTTGTATTCGATCCTGGGTAATCATGCTAGGCTCAATCGCAGCCCGTAGAACTTGCTGGGGTTGAAACAGTTGGTCGAACATCGCTTTGTTCGTGATCTCTGTGTACTTTTCGATCGCTTTGCCGCGAGGTATGTATGTAACCTCCTTTGGCAGGAGCTCTTCCCCTTTGATATACAGCAACAGAAACAAGAACAAGCCTATGAAAAATATCGATAGACCAACCGTGAATAGTACTGTAACTCGAACCTTCATGAACTTTATACCTCCATCCCCGGGGTTTCCCGGATTGCGGCGCCTTTTACGATAGAAAATCATATGGACCTTGATGAATAGTCACCCATGTCCATATGATTTACCCGTATTCTTTAATTGTCTAAAAAGTCAAATACAAATGGCTGGAGCAGCACATCACCTACTTGGCCGCCCTTTTCGGCGATCCTAAACGCATAACGAAAATCCGTCATATGTTCGTCGATCAGGAACAAATGAATCATTTCACTAGGCAACTCATTGAGTGAACCTACAATATCTCTGGCAGCCTCTTCCGTCCCACAGCTCCATACCATAATAGGCGGGTGCTCGGTAGGAAATGGACTTGGCAGACGACCATTGTCAATCAAGTCCTTATATCGCTTCAATTTCATCTTCATGTACCGAAGCGGCTTCTTTGTCTGCTGAAGGCGTTCGACATACAGAACGATCATACCAACAGGAGTATTCATCCCCACCATTGCGAGTGGATTCTCCGCATTGGGTGCGATGTGAGGATACAAGACGAAATTTTCTTCGCTTATAACCTGCCGCTGGAGCATCTGGATTCGTAGCTCGTTGACTGCACACACCGATAGGTAATGAGCAATATTCTGTGCAATGGAGATAGGGTTGGGCAGGTCCCTCATGCCCATGACAAACCCTAAATAGTTCTTAGCACCAATCCCAATGCTCCACACATATTCCCGCTTATTATACTCACTTTCGATGGTCCAGCCTTCAAACCAGCCGATTTGCTGAAGAAACCGTAAACGAGATGCAAGCTTATGAGCTTTACCATATCGCTCCGTATATAGTAATCGCAGCTGTCTTTCCGTCAGCACCTTCATCTTGGCAAGTGTTACTGCAACTTCTACATCCATTTGTGTTATTTGTCCGGTTTCGACGCGGAAAACCGTGACTTCCAGATGGGTATCTGGCCGATTGTGCCAGGGAAGCATCCTGATGGACAATGTCGGATCATCAAAAAGTGGAACACTGCCATCTAATGCTTTCCATATCCGCACTGGTTGAACATCAGGAGAAGTTAGGGTTGAACGCATTTGGTCTACGCAGAACAGATTGGAGCGTAGGATCCAGTTTGAAAATCTTTGCTTTCCCGCGTCTTTGTTCCTTATTCATTCTCTCGATTGTGACATGAACTTTGAGACCTGGAGGGAGACCGCCGCCGTATTGACGTCGCAGATTGTTCTGCAGATTACCTACAATCACAAGACCTTTTGGCAGTTCAAGGAAGTAGCTGTTCATCCCCTGGGCAAAACCAACGATTTTCGCTACTGTCGAATCCCCCACTGTATAATGGTCCTCAATCCGATCCCAAATGCGGGATATCTCTTCGGACATGACGGCTTTACGCGACAGGCGAACCCGGTATCCAAATTCCCAAGACTTGTTATCCGTCACGCCTTCTACTTCACTTTCGCCTTCGGACTCCTTTTTAGGGAGTTCTTGGATCGTCAACACCTGAAGATCGAGCTCCGTACCCACTTTGACAAATTCGCGGAGGTTTATAGGTCTTGAACTATCCCACTCTTGCGGCGGGATCAGGCAAGGAACACCTTGAATGTCGACAAAAACGACGTTATTTGCCGTTACCCCCGTTACGGTTCCGGTTACGATGTCACCTTCCGATACGTTGCGAATGAAGGCACGACTCACGATCGGTAATGCCTCGATACGGTTGACGATGACGTGGCCGTCAGGTGTAATATTCTTGACAATGAACGGCACACTGGTCTGAAGAAAGCCGCTGTACGATTTTAATTCACGCTTCACAAAGTCTGCCTTTCTGCAGTACACCGTGACACCGTTAAAGTTGATCAGTAGCAACTCCTCGCTGGTATCATTCGCCAGTCTTACTTCACGGATGTTCTCAAGGACACCATACTGGACGAACCTTCTTTTCATGGAATCCCTTAATAACTCCAAAACGGCTGCATTTGCGTTATTCATGTAACTACCTCCTCGAATGGGTTCACTGGGCGATAAATACAACAAAAAAAAGACGCACTCAACCAATAGGTTGCGTGCGTCTTACGCTTCATCGCTCATTAGACAATATTCTATTAATTACCATCTTACCGAAAACTCGCTTCACTGACAAGACCTATTTCTACATATAACGACTATATCTCATGATTTCCCATCATCTCGGGTTACGTTAAACAGCTGCTGCAGGAATTTTTTACTGTTTACATCCACTCCAGCATCCTTAAGATACTCGATCTTCTTTTTCTTCACGGATGGATCCTGACGGTTCTCTACTGGTAGAGAAGAAGAACTTGCTTCCTCTTCGGCAACAGGCAATTCCTCCGTCTCTTTCTCCTGTACCGGTTCTGACTCGGAAGCCGATGTTGCATTCGCCATAGGTGACGGGGAAGCGGGTCTGCTAAATACGCTCGAAAAACTTACCGCATTGGCGGGAGGAGTTTTTACTGCGGATTCCTTAGTACCGTCCTCTTTTGATCGCTCTTTCGCCGCACCCGCTCCAGGATCATCTTTTTTGGGCTCGGGCCTCGAAGTCTTGACCTGTTCATCTATCCCCCGCTGAGGCACCTCACCCGCTCCTCCCTTGTGATAAACAAACTGGGATGCTCGTGGCATCGGGGTCACAGTGACCTCTTTGTCTTCCTCTTGACGGGATGCTGCCGTTTCACCCGACAACTCAAGATCCACAAAACGATCGGCAGTTGTGTCATCTGTGCGTGCGATTTCCTCAAATGTTTTTTCCTCGCGTACTTTATCGTAGCCTTTCTCAAGACTCGCCGCGACGTCTTTGGTGTTCGGGTCGATATGATCGCCCCATGTATCGATCCAGTTCATATCAAAGGTGTATATGGTTTCGTTATCGTCTTGCCAGTATTGCATGAAGTATTTTACCGCTTCGGGTTGAAGCGCCTTTTTCCACTTTTCGGCATCTCCAAAATCGACAAAGTCGCCCTCACCCTTGACTGCCTTCGACGTACTCCCCTCTACAATGAGGCGCATGTAGCTAAATTTAAACTTGTTAAACATGATCTCGTTTGCCGTAACCAACTCTCTCTCTTCGCGTACTACGGAGCGAGAGTAATTCATAGACGGATTGTTATTGCTTTCCGGTGAGAAGGACTCCTTATCCGCTACTTCCTCGACGACGTGCGTCCCGAAAATCGGAACGAGCTTTTTAGCATCATATTCCCCTACCCCACCATACACGATGTAATTTCGAATCGTTCCGAGCATGGCGTTCACGAAAGCTTCGTTGAACTTGACATGAAACTGCGACAGCGACTGGCAAGCAACAAGAAAAGCCACTTTGTACTTCCGTCCTTGACCGGCTAATTTCAGGAAAGGAGAGTTCATATAATCATAGAATTCATCCACATATACCGAGACCAATGGACGGGTATCTTCGTCACCTTTACGGCGAAATACCGCATTCTGAACGCTCATCAACACAAGCTTACCGAAGGCATCCGATACATTGCCAAGCAGACCGTTATCTGTATTACAGAGCAGCACGCCGCCCTTGCCCATCAGTTTATCGAGATCAACTTCGTTACGTCCGGTCAATATCCGGGCGAGGTACGGATTCGTAATGAGATCTGCAAGTAGGTTACGAGTCTGACGTGTGAATTCGGACTGCTTATCCTTTATTTTGATGCGCCCTTGGTGTTCGCCAGTTTCGTATTTGAGCAGCATACCATCGCGGTCCCGCTCCTCCTCCAGACCATCGTTATCGAACCAGCGCAGCGTACGCCGAACCAACATCCAATAGATCTGCATATCATTGGGCATACGACTTATCTCATCACGGCCAGGAACTTTTTTCCTCACTTCCTCCACCATGTCCTTCGTAAAGCGCGGATCCTGATACATCTGGTCGAGGTCTAGCAGCGTACATTCATTTTTCTTCAGAAATTTAAGCAGGTAAATATATTGTTTCAATACGGTTCTGCAGGCCTGCCGGAAGAATTCGTTACTGGTTTCACTCATCCCATCGAGTACCGCTGTAATGGTTTCCGCGACCTGTTCAATGGGGCCAATCATACAGTTGAAACCAGGGGTACGCGCATTAGAAGGATCGAGATAGACAACGAGTCGATCCGGAATCCCGTGCTCTTTGGCAAGAGCGTAGCTCTTATCACACAAATCCTTTGCAGGCTCGATGACGACCGTCCCGATGAGGTACTTCCCCATCTCCAGTAAAAACTCTTTTGTTCCAAGACCATGCTTTTTCACTAAGCCCGGGAACGCATTAATCATCCGCTGCATATGAGCAAAGTCCTGACGAACGCCTTTGATAATTTTCAAACTCGTCTTACCGCTCCCTGGAGGACCAATGAGCAGTGTTCCTAACTGCCTGGATACACCAAGGAGAACAACAGGAACACGGAGTATCGCATCGATAGCGAGCGTAATGTCAGGAAACTTCATGGCATTATCTTCACCGAAGCGGGCTAAACGGCTCCACTGAAACTTGTAATCCGCAAACCATTCCTGTACGACCGTATCCTCTCGGTATACCCCATATAGCCACGTTACGAACTTATAGGTAACGATCATCGGCAGCAGCATGAGCACGGTTCCTAATAGCTTAAGGGCTCCTTTGTCTACAAATTTACGATTGCTTTCGGATACCCATCCGTCGAGCAGCATGACTTTATCATAGGTGATCGGCTTCAAAAAGTTGGCCGCAAACACATTGAATACAATCGCAAAAGTAAGTACTGAGAAAGCAAAGAAGAACATTCGTCGCCGCAAACTCGATGTGCAAACCTTTAGCCTTGTGCTGAATAACCAAGAAGCAGCAGACAGCACTAACGTTCCGATAACCAACACATAATGGTTCCCGCTTGGCGGACTGTAAAAGATCATAAAATGACCAAGTACGGGGATCAGCGCCATCAATCGAGCCCTTGGCATATCGAAGTTCCCTATTACCATTGCAAACAACATTCCAAGCGCTGAAAGCAAGATCAAGTACAAAAGTCCATACATCACCCATATAAGGAGTATTGGAGTGTGCTTGTTCCAGTTCCATTGTCCGATCTTCTGCCATAACCGATTCATCATGGGTTCACATCCTTCCATACCCACAATCTTCGATCATCCTTGCGACAGGGTTCAGGCTTTTTGAAGTGACCCCAGGTACCGGTTCGGACGACATCCTCCCAGTTCACATAATAGAACGGCAGGTTATCAAAGTGTACTTCTTCATCCATTTCTGCTTGATTCGGATATACGAGGATGACCTTCGCATTCTCTTCCCCCTCTTCAATCCACTCCAACATCGCGCTTGCTTTTGCAATGGGGTTCAACCACCCCAGGCGTACAAAGAAGACCATATACGTCTGTGATTTTTTCCCCCAATCCCCAGTGATCCGAACAGCTTCATCCGGCATGACGGGCAGTGGTCTTGCGAGCTGCATTTTCTTCACTTCGTCCGTTACGTAGGCCACTTGAGTATCCATCGTACTGGATAACGCATGAACATAAGATTCGAATTCCTTACCTCTCGGGGCTACTGAGTGAAAGTCACCATCCCGCTCCAGAAACATTTCCAGAGAAAGTCGGCATGTATGCTCATCACCATGCAGTACGTTAATCTTGTCGCTGAGCATGACATCCTTTAGCACCTTAAACATTACCTTTCTGGTGTTCCTCAGTCGGACCATCATGGTCGTATTCTTAATGGGTAAGACTGCATCTCTTGCATATCGGCCGTTTACCGAGAAGAACGCCATATTGTTATCAGGATAAAAATCGAGGGAGTACAGAAACTTCCGACACTTATCTTCGATTAATCGCTGATCCATCGTTTTCAAATCGCACTCAATCGATACAAAACCCTTGTAATGGTCACTTAATAACGATTTATGCGATTCCTTTCTGGATTCCACAGGAACATGCAGCGGGCAATCCCCTGTGCGATCGTTGTCAACGAGCGTCTTGTAATGCTCATTGGGGCGGAATAAAAACCAGTCGGGACGATAAGGCGCCTTCTTCCCTTCCAACCTTGGATCTTGGAGCGGGTACCGTTTCCACTCACAATGAGGTAAGTAGATCTCGTTGGCATTCATCGTCTGCAATAAGCGAGTGACGAATTCCTGTGTTTCAAAGTGATGATTATCTTGCTTACCAATCATCAGGTTTTGGATTAAATAGTGCTCCTTCGGTAAATCCGGATAGAAATAAGCGTAATGGTCACATTTGAGGTAAATTTCCACCAAGAGCTCAAGACCACTCTTCGAAAGGCGGTAATAAAACTTCTTCTTATCGCCTTTTGTGTTTTCCGGACCCGCTCCTTTCTCGCGCCATACGACCTTTTGGGCATACATCTCGCTCATCAGATTACCTAGTGCTTTAATGTGCATCTTCGGCGCCGCAATACGAGCAATTTGGAATACATCCAATTGTCGATGGACATAGAGGCTGCTGAGAATCCTCAAACGAGTCGGATTGTTCTGCACAATATCCTGGACTCTATCGAAATCCCATTTTCGATCCCGTCGACTGCTCACCCCTCTTTTCCATCGCTTTTGATTCGAAATCAGAATCTCGGGCGAATTCGTGGTGCTTTCATTATCTTCAGGTAGAAGATAATCATCTCCCAGTTCTTCCTCATCCTCTAGTTCAGCCAAAAACAGCTTCGTAGATCGTATCGATGAACGATCAGTCGTTTGAGTAGGATCAAAATCATCCAAACGGTCGTCATCGTCCTCTAACATCACCCTGGTTACAGGCATGCCTCTCGATTCACCTCTCTTTAAAAAATAAAAAACGCAACGATGCCTAAACAGGCATACCGTTGCGTCTTCCGCTTACGTATCTGAACACATCAGATTATACATCAAGGTGAATGAAAAATGAATCCGAAAAAGAGTAAAACGATCAAAAAGACCCCTGTACCAATTTCCAGCTAACACCTTCGTTTAGATCGATGAATCGGGATCACATACGACAACAAAAGCGTAGGGGTATTTGGAGGGGTCAACCTATATAACTTCTCGGGAGTTCCAGGGGTCGGATACAGAAAGATTATTCCAACATTTAAACCCGTCATACAAAATAGTTAAGCGAAACTCAGAATCAGCACAAATACAGGCATTTTGACTGATCATTGTCACGACTATAACCAATGCCCTAATCGATATCATGACACGACTAAAACTCATTACTTCTATGGTCGTGACATATATCCACCACTTAATTATTAGTATTTCTCACTAGCGATTAATCTAGATTAGTTGGAAATAATTCGATCACATCACGAAAAAAGGACACTAACTATTTCTTCGACGATGCTACTTTTGGAGCCCCTATCCTTGCAGAACTTTTCAACATTGCGGCAGCTAGTTTCATGGCTTGCTCTTTTGATATCTCATTCGATGCCAATAGAGACACCTCCCAGTATTTGATGTTGTTATTATTCATAATTGACCTTTTTATCAGATATTAAACATAAGGTTAGGGGTGTTGTTGTTCTATTATCCCACCCCTCTCCATATACTTGTCCTAAAGATGGAATAATGGAATTGTGGAATTATGACCGATGACATAGTAGACCTTTAAATCAAAAATGACGGGAGGGAATAGGATTGAACACAAGTCTAAACGCTATATTACGACCATCTGATCCTGTAAAAAAGATGCCAACATCGGATTTGAACAAGCAACTTGGCAATCAAAATATAACAGAATCAAAGCAGGTAGTTACGACACCACTTAAAGTAGAATTCACTTCACATCAACAACGTACTCGGAGGGAACGGTCTGATAAGAAAAAAGATATAAAATTCCCGGTAACGCCGGATCAACGTGAGGAACTGCGAAAACTTGCCAAGGAACTCCGAATTGAAAATAAGGATCCTTCTAGAAAATACGAAACAATCTCAAATACCAATGTTCTAAAAAAGGCATTAGAGCAATACAGCATCTTTCCGGAAAGATTCCCTCCACTCGTTTACAGTGATACCGGACAATATATGCATGCAGAACCTCTGTTAAGAGATTTTGAATTGATTGAGGAGCTCGCGAGGAAGATGAATTTATCTATACGGAAAACCGCATATCGACTTATTATGAACTACATTTACAGAGGGGAGGTTGATAGCGATGCGTATCGAGAAGGTCGGTGACGGGGTATCTGAAAGATTACGCAAACTTAGCGGCTTAACCTTGGGAGACCTGTTTTCCCGTGGTAAGCGATTCGTAAGAATTGAAGTACGAGCGGAAAAAATAGATCTTGATCGAGCCGAGGTCTTCATCAGCGATTTGAACAAAATTACAAAAGGCGCGTTTGCCGATCTGACGATCGACCATTTGATACACATACTGTATGATGACTTTTTATTTACGGTTCGTGAAAATATGACCGATGTCAAGATCGATGCAAATAGCATTACTCAGGAGGACGTCGTCAAAAACCTTCTTGGTAAGCGTAAAATCTACTTCCCCCGAATGAAACGCACTGAAGCGGGCGAGTATTCCCTAGTTCGAAAGAGATGGCTCACTTACGATATCCACTTGCGCCGGGATGCAGCCCAGAGGGGAGATGTTTTTCTAAATGATGCGGCATCCGAATTCCATGAGTTTGAAATGTCCCTTACCGAATTGATTTCTATTCTTTTTGTGGATTTTGTTGCTCAGCTGCGTAAGGGAAATCAGAAAATGCTTATCAATGCGCTTATAGATCGCTTCTACTCACATGATTTTGACTAACTGTTTCATCACTTTGACCAGTTTAATCTTTTTTAAACCGTGATCCATAGCTCAGTAGTGGTATTCCTGGAAGTCGAGACATTGCCGCATCTGAACGCGTAGAAGATGTAATTCCGGCAGGCTCACCGCTGCTTTGTTATGTATTTCATCATTAGCGATTAATCTAGATTAGTTGGAAATAATTCGTAATAATTCGTTCATATCACGATGACAAGGACACTAACCAGAGGGTGAATTCGTCCAACACATTTATCAGGAAAAAATCCGCTTGAGAGGTTCTAGAGTGGACACATCTAATCACCTCCCCCCATACGTTCAATAGTATGGGTTTTTTGGTCGTGTGACCATGAGTGAAGAGCCTAACAGTAAGCCGTTTGATCATATAGGTCATTTCATAATTATTGAATCGATTCTAATCGATTCAATAATTGATTCAATAATCCTAGTTCATTGAATCAATAAGATTATGGTATTGCATCAATAGCTGTTGAGTCTTTCAACTCTCTGTTTAATTACATCATTACTCTATCTTGCTCTAATAACTTATCGTCGGGCTCATTAACATATAACTCTCTTAAAAAGTACTTGCGGAATTATTATCCAATAGAGTATGATTTGAGTATTGATGCAATAGTTGAATCGAATCGAATCCATACAATGGACAGGGGGTGGAACGTATTTTATCGAGAGAGCAGATCCTATCCATTCTTTCTGACCGTCTCGGACACGGTAAATGGGCTCTTGCAATTTTAAAGAAGGAAAATCGTTCCTTGAACAAAGAATTACTTGGCGAGCTTGTTAATGAAACTTACCAGCAGCAAACCCAGACTGATAAAAAGCTTCTTGGATCTAGACATATGCTCGACGAAATGGCAGCCAGATTAGAAGGGGCAGGACTCGTCGATGTTTCAGAGTTTGGTCGAGCCCGGCTTTACACATTATCTAAACTAGGAGAAGATCTTATTCTCCATATTCAAAGTCACAGGCAAGTATAAAATCAAAAGGTAGGTGTCAAATGAGAAACGTATTGTTACGAAATGATTTAAGTCTTAGCTTGAAATTTGGGTTTTTGGGTTTAGGAATGGGTGGTTGTTCAATCGCTTATGAATGCGCCACAATTCGAACTCAGATTACGAATAGCCACAATCCGTACACGGCTCTTTTGATCAATACCAATGAAGTAGATATGCGTAAATTTAAAGAGCATAGCAACGTCCGTAAGATGCAGCTATCTGGATTTGAAAAAGGTGCCGGCCGAGATATCGCGATTGGTGAAGCTGCGTTCAAGCAGCATAGAGACATTATCCAGAGAGAAGCAATAGAACATTTTGCCGATCGAGATTTCGTTTGGGTCACTGGTGGACTTGGCGGTGGCACTGGTACGGGAAGTATCCTTGAAGCAATAAGAATGCTTTATGCAAATGGATTTAAAGATCGTTGTGGTCTCATGATTACTCTTCCAAGAGATAACGAGGGCACTACCGTTATTGAGAATGCTCTGGATAGACTTCAAATGCTCGCTAAAGCCATGAATAATCTAGGCTGCATCCTCGCAGTCGACAACCAAAAACTCTATAATGACTTTATTAAAGAGCAGCCACAAGCCAGCATTTCCGAATATCTTGATTACAGCAACAAGTACATAGCGACTGCACTCCATGAAATCAACGTAGTAACCGCGAGCTTTAACCCCATCGCCGGTTATCATTTTGATAGCTCAGAGCTGCTGAATACGTTGAAAACTCCTGGTCTTATCTCGATCGGTAAGTTAGAATTTGCATCCAATGCAATTGATACTGCAAATCAAGCGACATTCTTACCTGACTTCAAAAGATCCATCGAACGAGGGACTTTGTCCGATGGATATAACTTAGGTAAAGCGGCTAGAGTTGCTGTAAGTATGGTAGCCCATCCTGGTACAGCCAAACGTATTTTCTCTATGTCCTTTATTAATTCGATTGAGACTACCATTGAAGGCCTATCCCCAATGGCTACAGAAAAACCGGTTGCCGCTTATGAAGATCCTAAAGGTGAGGATCTCTCCATCTACACAATCGTTGCAGGTCTAGGGTTTCCAAACAGAGTGAATCAGCTGGTCACAAAGGCAAAAGAAGCCCAAGAAAAAGCCGAGGACTTCTTAGGTCAAGAAGACAGCGCACTCTCAGCTCTTAGTGGATTTACGAGAAAGAAGCAATCTGAGCAGACGGGTTCAATTTCAGACGATCCATTCGCGGCCGCTTCTGAAGTTGCCAGCACTAAGCAAATTAAAAATGATGATTTAGATCCATTTTCTATACTTAAATAGGAACTCCTCCACTCCCCCCTTATCAATCAGAGATAGGGGGATTTTTATTTTGAAATGCACTGAATCAATAACTGAATCAGTAACTGAATCGAATCGCTTCAATTCCATAACATGTTCCAGCCCTAAATATGGCTTAAAAGAAATAAACACACGTAGTGGTGGTTCAGTGAAAATAAAGTACTAGACAGAATTGTTGATCTAACGTGGCTTTTTTATTATTGAGTCGGCAATTAGACTGACTGTTAAAAACACAAAAGGCAGTCTAGGACTTTCAGTTGGTCGAGTCGGTCGCCGAAGTTGGTGTTTACAGAGGCTGCTTCAGTCTAAAACTTTACTATTTCCGGACAGTAGTACCCATGGTCCCCTATCAAAATGGTATATAACACTACTAAATCGGGAATACTAGAATTAAGGACTGAAAGATCGGCAACCAAATTGAAGCTAATGGCAAACCTCTGATTCAGTTGTAAACCCGGGAGAAGCGGAGGTGCACAAGCAGCCAGACCCTATAAGAGGTCGGAAACGGGCTTGGTCGGAAGGGTCTACGAATATGCGCGCGCACAGGTATTCTACATATTAACCCTTTAAAAGTGAATTGTGAGGATTATGACCCTGGCTGTGAAGGTTGACGAACCGACCGGCTATTTGTGCTGTACAATATTAGATTCAAACACACTCATCTATTTATTCTCTATTTAAAGCAGACTTAAGGCCATAATATATGCAAGAATCGCTAAATCACCTTTGATAGGCACCGATTAGGAGCGATTAGTGGTAATCCGTGAAATTTTACACACTAATCGCTTTTTATCGCTCCCGATTAGCCGCGATAAGTCTAAAATTACAGAAAAATAAAGCGATTAGATGGATTAATCGCTGTTTATCGGTATGTTTTTAATCTCTATTAATCGCAACTAATCGCGTTGAATCTATATCAATCTACATTAATATATCTTAATTCCTTTACATTTCTATAAATTGCACTTAAAATATAGCGATAACTTGCGATTATCGGTGGTAATCGGATTGATTTTAGTAGGTAAAACCCTTTAAAATAAAGCAAGTATATCGATTTATACGAGGAAGGGGTGCATTATATGAGCAGCTCTCATGAAAATGTAATCTATTCACCAGATGATCAAGCAAAAATGGCCGAAATGAAAGAGTTGATAATAGATGCCTTTGATGAAACTTCATCCTTGTACGAAATATACAAGAAGAGAGGTTGGTTAGTTCGCATTTTTACAGATAGGATCCTTTTGATGGATAAGGATGCTACTTATTCTACACAACAAGCAGCTGATATTATTGAAGTTCCAGAATATAATGTGCGCAATAAACGGAAAGACTTTATGGAATACCTTAATCCGCTTGTTTTGGAATCCGGAAGTAAGGTGACTTATAAGTTTAACTACATCTCGGTGTTTAAGATGAAGATGATCGACGGCTTAACAGGCGAGGGCGGCGATTACACGCTTCCTCAGCTAAAACAGCTATTATATAACCATAACCGCTTTACCCCTGCAGAAAAGACTGCTGTGCCGCCTGGTGACCAGTTTTTCGAAGCTCTTGCTAAAATTGAAGTAATAATAAAAGATGAAATTGAAGCTGTACGTTCAGAACTCTACGGATTTGTTAATCGTAAAATCGAGTCATTAGCTTTACCCGATATCAAGGCATTACAAGATGCTAACGATGCTTCAGAGAGACTATATAAGAAACTTAAAACGATCTCCGATGAAATAATCTCCACAGCAACATCAATAGAAGAAAAGGAGAGTTTCCTAGCCAAGCTAGCTGAATTGAAAGTAGATTATCCAGAACAGCTGCCGATTATTGATTTGTATCAAAAATCCTTGACGGATTCTATTAGGTTAGCTAAGGAAGAAGTTAAATCAAGAGATATACAACAAACTCGAAGCAAGGTACTGGACTTATTTCATACGGCCATAGACGGCAATAAGTCACTAGAAGAAAGGGAAAGGGCGCAAAACCTTATCCGAGAGGTTATAAGCTCAAAACCAGAATATAGAGAGTTCGAGACCTTATTTACACAAGCTATGATATCTATTCGAGACGTACGCCAAGAGAAACGTGAGGAAGAAATTAGGGGAATAAAGAATAGGGCACTCGAACTTTATGAATTGGCAACTGATCCCGCAAAGTCGAAGGGAGAAAGGGACAATTTCCTTAAACAACTCCAAGATTTGTCAGAAAAGAACCCCGAGTTATCCTTCGATGTGAGACATTATATCGCTGCTGCACAGTTAACTAATAAGAAACGGTCTAAATTTCTCGGAATATTTTAACAACTACAGCTACGTAAAAGAGCCGTTTAATTGATCATAACTCCTAAGGTGTAGAAAAACCTGAAGAGTTATTTTTTTATTCCGAAAGGAAAAGACGTTGAGCACATGGAGCGTATTAAAAGCAAAGGGCGCCGAGATCGGACTCCCTTTGCTTTATTCCACCCATTCACATTCACTAAGCTCCACCTTTATCAAATCTTTAAAACGAATCCACTCATGATAACAGTAACGTTATTGTGGTTGTGATAATGAGCATTTTAACAACCTTCTTGCCTTCAATGCTCGATCATTTCCTCTTCTGCCCACACTGTGCTCAGTTCAGCCCTCAACACATCTTTATAACTGATCCACTCCCAATCTGCTACTCCACTAAGCGGATCAACAGTGTCCAATCGGAATTCACTGTGCTGGCTGCTTGTCACAATACCAGTTAATGTCCGTGGCGTGTAATCATCGTATATTGTTACTTGAATTATTTTCTTATACATTTGTGAACGGCTGAGCGTGGCTGAGATACGATGTACTTCTTGCTCGTCCAGAACTAGTCGCTCAATTCTGTGTATCTTTTTATGGTTTCTTATTGCAGATTCTTTATGTTGAGGAAGCATCATCCGACTAGACTCCCATAAACCGTTATGTTCTAGTTTCTTACTCATCTATAGTGGCCTCCAATTTTTCCAGCCCTGTCAGCTGCTAATCCTGCTTTCATAAGACTAGATGCTCGAATGATGGCCGTATTACCAAAGCGGTCTTTTATTCCATCCAGGACACTATCGAGTCTCCGCAGTTTGGTCAAGTCCTCAAAGAGATCTAGCTGAGTTACTTCCTCATCATCGAGTGATCCAAGCGTAACTCCTACTTTACGGACGGGATGACCATTCCAATTGCGATGAAATATCTCGCGAACGGATCCAAACACTTTTAACGTATTGTTCGTTGTAAAAGGCATCTTTCGCTGCTGACTAAACCCAGTAGGTGCATCGTATGGTGAGCACATGCAGAAAACATGAACGGTCCCGCTCGTATAGCCTTTTGTTCGTGCATCACGGCAAACCTCTTCCGTCAATTCCAGTAGAACAATATCTATCTCTTCTGCAGTTGTATAGTCTCGCGGTAATGTCATTCCGTGACCAATTGATTTCGGGGCTACATCGAAAGTACCTGGTGTGACTGGACTATCATCAAGCCCGTTAGCAGTACGCCACATAACTTCTGCTTGAATGTCAGATTGTTTCCCAAAACGCGCCCGAAACTTCTGCTTTAGGGTTGCAAGTGGGGTTCTACCAACGTGACCAATGGTCGTCATTCCAAGGGTTACGAAGTGTCTAGTCATGCGTGAGCCGACACCATACATTTTATCAACACTGAGTGGCCACAACACTCGCTCAACATCTTCCTTGCCAAGTGTAAAAATTCCACTTTGGTTTTTCTTTGCGAAATTGTCAGTCGCTTGCTTCGCTAATATCTTCGTTGGACCGATTCCGAGGCGAATTCGTATGTTCATTGAAGCAGCTACTTTTTGTTGAATTTGCAAAGCTAATTCTTCAGCATTACAGCCGAAATGATGGAGCGAACCTGAAACATCAAGGAACTGCTCGTCGATTGAAAACACCTCAACGAGATCAGTATAATCCTTGTAAATATCCGTAATCGCAAGTGAAACATCAATATAGCGCTGCATGTGCGGACGCATTACAATGGCATCCGGACAAAGTTGAAGTGCTTCTCCAAGACGCTGAGCCGTAGTAATCCCAAAGCTTTTAGCGATTGGGCATGCCGCCAAAATAATTCCAGATCTTCTAGCCGGGTCCCCAGCAACTACAACTGGGAGATTTTCAAGTCCTGGATGAGTAGCCTTTTCAACACTTGCGTAAAAAGATTGGCAATCTGAGAGGTAGATAGTGCGATCACTTTTTTCTCTCATTACCATTACAACGACCTCCGCATTTTCATTAGTGTTGTCATAAGTTCAGCCTTTACTAAGCTTCGAAGCATTGTAAAATGGTGGATGTAACCGCGGACCTTATATTCAACATTAATTCCTAAAGAAGTGGTCGATGTATTCAGTACCTTAATGTCTCGCTTTTTCATATAGTTCTTAACATTTTGCAATTCAGGATAGATGGCATTCTCTACCTCTTTTAAGTAAAACAGAACATGACTATATACAAGTTTATCTTTGTAAATTTTGAGCTGCTCGGAATCCCGCGCTAACATATCAAGCAATATAGGAAGCAACGTATACTCTTTGATTAATTGAACATCCTCGTCTGTCTCATTTTTTGTAATGACACTCATTTAATCACCTCAAAATAAGAACATTTGTTTGTGTTTTTTTATTATATACCAAAGACGTATCTTCTATGCAAGGGCAATTATTCTGTATTAATAAAAATATATATACAAGTCTGGAAATAGATGGTATTATCTTTCTTGTACCGGAAGCACCGGACAAAGAACGCACCCCCTAAAATAGACATTAGAAAAAACCCCTGGGTTAATCTAAACTATTTTAGGGGGTGTTTGGCATGGCGACAAAGGGACAGAAGTTAAAAACGTACAGCCAAGAACTGAAATTGAAAGCTATTAAAATGAAGCTAGAAGGAATGACGAAACGTCAGATTTCAGAAGAGCTTGGGATAGAAGATCATGATCGTGTTAAGATCTGGATGCGTAAGTATAAGCAGTTTGGCGAGTACGGTCTTATGGATAATAGAGGACGACGTGAAGTATACAAGGATGAAGACAGACATCTTCAGAAGCTTACTCGGGAGAATGAAATGCTAAAAAAGTGCTTGGAAATCTGGATACAGGAGGTACAAAAAGAAGCAGGTTCAAAGTCGTAGAACAGATGGCATCTGGTTATACAGTGCAAAGGATTTGTGAGGTCATGCAAGTATCTAGGAGCGGCTATTACCGGTATTTACACACGTCTCAACTGAACCGTGATCGCATAACCAAAGACCGAATACAAGCTATCTATGATCTACGCGAGGGTACATACGGGTATCGTAGGATACAAATGGAACTAGAACGTCGATACGGTGAACTTGTTAACCATAAGAGAGTATATCGACTCATGAAAGAAATGGGACTAAGAGCCATTATTAGACGTAAGAGATTCCATCCTACTGCTTACCAAGTCGCGGTTTCCGATGGACGCGTTGCAGAAAACCTATTAAACCGTGAATTTACGGCTGAAAAGCCAAACCAGAAATGGGTGACTGATATTACACAATACCGCGTGTTGGACCAAAGGATATATCTATCCGCCATTGCGATGTCAGGGAGCCATTTCTGTTCGTCAGGATTCGACGTGAGTAGTAACTCACCATTATAGATAAAATTCAAGTTTTATAGAAGTTCGTAAATGAAAGCAAATGCCTAGGAGAGGTACAGCAGAGAGGTTCTGGGGAAAAGGCGAGTAGTTCATTAATTTTTAGTACCCCCTGGTTCTAGTCAAGGCACGAACCATTCATGGACATTCGATTGCAGAATGAAGATAGTCGACTACATACTACGATCTATGCTTCAGCCCCAGACAACACAATAATAATTTTGTTGCATAATGAAAATCCATGAAAGCTTGAACAGTCTACATTTGTGCCATACTCTCGTTCACCAATGCTGATTACGAGGAGAGAAAATAAAATGAATTGTACCCAATGTAAAAAGGAAACGGATGAGAGATATATTATTGATGCCAAAGGAACGAAATATTGTTCGGACGACTACATGGATCAGTATTAGGTAAACGTCAAACCCAACCCACATTCAAACACCATGGGATAGTCGTTCTCAGGATATGTAGGCCACTCTATACGTGGATGAAACGAATTGACACTACTTCTGGATCTATACAGGCTCACGTTTCAAGCAATGCAACTTGGCTTCATGTACAAGTGACACCCGAACCGGTTGAATCTGAGCAATCCGCTCCTTCAAATGAAAGTTGGCGCGATTCGCTCTCCTTTGCCTATACTCATATAACGCTGATCAAGCTCGGTTGGTGTGCTGGGAAATAAAAAAAGACCTTCCATATTTGGACGGCCGGCACAAAATCTTATATTCCCTCGTCGATACACCTTACTCAGACTCGGCCAATCTCAAACACGCTCCTCCATCATCACCAATCGCGATATTCTTATTGTGCAAATCGAATTACTAGACATGCTTAAATTAGGGGGTACTCTGGCTCATAACGGGGATTCGCATAGTAGGGTGGTCTAATTGTAATGACAGGCATTGGCCACGAGAAATTCATGTATTCCATCGTAACTTTCTCGTTTGAACGATTAATGAGTAACGTCCTTATTTGGGGACTGAAAATAAACCTCCTCATCAGAGTATTCCTCCTTGTTCTAGATATGTGTGATACATTCTATTTCATTTTGGCCCAAATGATTCCTCGAAGTTCGATAAATGGTGAAGGGCATAGTTTTTGCCAAGACAGCATAGGTTATGTGAAATTGAAAGCTGAGGAGGACCTTTCCGCAATGAACAATAACAATATTGAGAACGAAATTCGAGCGCTGCAGGAATGGTTTGAGCAGAATAAAAAAAATGATCCATTCCCACTTTATCCGAGCTACGGGAAAATAACGAAATATGAAGAAATTCCGATTCATTTTCCAGAGCAACAGCAGCTTCGTCAGCCTGGAATAGAACAACTCATGGTTCCTCGCCCCATCATTGAAAATCCTCATTACAAAGGTAGTGAAAAGTTAAAAGGGAAAGTGGCATTGATTACTGGCGGGGATAGCGGCATGGGAGCTGCTATCGCAGTTATATTTGCTAAAGAAGGCGCAGACGTGGCGATTTCATATTTGGATGAGCATGAGGATGCGCACCGTACGAAAACGTGCGTAGAACAATTAGGACAGCGTTGTCTTCTTCTTCCAGGTGACTTGCGTAATAAGCAGCATTGCATTCATATCGTGGAAAACACAATTGACTTTTTTGGAAAGTTAGACACTCTTGTGAATCATGTAGGCGTCCAATTTCAGCAAAATTCGCTGACCGATATTACAGATGAGCAATTTAACGAAATCTTTACGGTTAATGTATATTCTCATTTCTATACAACAAGAGCAGCTCTTCCCCACTTGAAAGCAGGCAGTACTATTATTAATACAACTTCAGTAGTTGCTTATGGCAGTCAGAAACTATTGCTGGACTATAGTGCAAGTAAAGCTGCTATAGTAGGTTTCACCAGAGCACTTGCAAGTAGTGTAATCAAGCAAGGTATTAGGGTTAACGCAGTCGCACCAGGACGAATTTGGACACCATTAATCCCGTCAAGTATGACCAGTGATGAGACAGCCCTGTGGGGTATGGGCAACAACCTAATGAATCGACCTGGACAGCCTTTTGAGTTAGCGCCTACTTGGGTATACTTAGCATCGGATGACTCCAGTTTTGTTACCGGTCAGGTGTTGCATGTAGACGGCGGAGAATCAACGAGTTCCTGATTAGATTGCGCTACCGCGCACCAAGCTTTCATGGTCTGACCGCTTGCCTGATAGGCAGCAATAGGTTGGGCCCAAGTTTCCTGCAACGTCTCTTCAATGCGAATCCATCCTTTCGTTTGATGGATTCATTGTGGCAGATTTTTTTGCTGATAGACAGGTGTGTACGGTTTGACGCTTACGTATATAGAAAATAATGATCGCTCTTATGACCCTCATCCATATGAGGATAGATATTAATTCTGCGATGGGCGTATGTTGATTTACTGAATCACTGGGAGCATTCCCCGTATTTCAATTCTGAATATGAAAAAGCAACAGACCAGCAATCGAATCAATTCGAACTCTTTAAAACACTTATAAACCATCTGGATCAAAGTGGTGCATCCAAGGCAGACGGAACATAAAGTTCTTGTCAGAAGTAGTCGACAACAGAACAACAACACATTTTTCATGTCGAGTGTCAAGAATATAGACCGATAAACAATTGCAGAAACTACGGTTTTTTTATTTTATCGGAACAAATTCTTGTCATTAACCGATGACAAGAATTTGTTCCGATTGCCGAATGAGGCCAAAAATATGTACCGATTACCTAGTCAGAGAAAGAAATTGGGGATTAACAAGTAACATGCTGTTTTATAAAGAATTGAGTAAACGAGATCGTTTCATGAAATGGTACATTCCGAGAAATTACCAAGACATGCCACCTAGGAGCTTGCTTAATCTATACGATCATGAATTTCTTGATGAAGGGATCTATTATTACGTTATACTGAACGCCATGTTGAAGTTGAAGGAATTTGAAATGGCAGGAGAGTTTATTCAGGATCCTCCCGAGATTGTAGATTTAAAAGATCAAACTTATCTTTATTACTCGGGTCTATTGAAAATTGCTTTGGGGTTTCAAAAAGATGGATTGGCATTGTTAAAGAATGCCATAGAAGCAAACCCAAATTCTCGGCTGGTATCCCAAGTAGCAGCAGTAATGCATGCTTATAATTTCAATCTTAGTGCCAAACAGAAACAACTGCTGATAACTATGTATCAGATCGGTGTCAAGAATTTAACAATCGAGAAGTTATCTGAATGTACGAATATTCGCGGGACGGAGATAAAAAAGTGCATTCACCTCTTCATTAAGATGGAAATACTCAGTGAAGCTGAGTATGGATACGAAATACATTCAGCGGTTGCATCTGCAATAAAATCAGATCTGGAAAAAGATAACACTGTGAGCCAAAGAAAAACTAAAAGAACAAAAAAAGAGGAAAAAAACAAAGGTGAAGGCTTCCAGATACGAATCGTTTTGAAATCTGGTAAAGAAGGGGTAGGCCATGTTTCAACTTATCCTGACTTGCAATCGCTAGTCAACTTTTTCGAGAAAAAACGGTTAGAAGGCGACGAGTTACTCGTTTTCGATGATTTTGCTTTTCGAGTGTCGGAAGTAGCGTGGATTGAGTCGATTGAAAGTAAAATTGTTTCTTAGTTTTACGAACGGAAGAAATATTATGAATGAGGTCGCTTGGTGCTCCGATCCATCAAGTTTATATAAGTCTATTAGTGGACATGCTTATCATAAGGAGTGATTAGCATGTTCGGAAAAAAAAGAAAGAGTAAGTCATATCTTAGCGTTACTGATAGAAAGGTAATTCGCAGCTCCAATGGCCGTGAAATGGTCGAAATAGACTTAAAAGTAAATAAACCAATCCCCTCAGCTTCACATGGTACAATCCGACTACGGGGGAAGCAGTGATCAAATGGCCCCTGTAACTTAGGGGCTATTATTATTGCCTGCCAGAACATTCCTTAGTATAGTAAAGATGTACGGAGGAGGAACGCAAAACAAGATGATGAGAAAATTGGGACGAGCCCTGATCGGAACTATACCCGGCAGAATACTTATCGGCGCTCTTATTATTATGGGGCCGGCTTTTGTTGAAGAGCTATTCGCTCTTAACGATCTTCTGACCAAGCCGTTTAAACTTTTGGTTGAATGGAAAGCAGAGGGTACGCTTGCAGGGCGAGCCAAATTCGTTGTGCTTCTCATTCTTTATGCGTCACCACTAGCTTTCATTTCTGCCCTCTTGTATAAAAAAGAGAAAACGGAATCAGAAGCACCAAATGAGGAACCTTACCGCTCCCGCAATAACTATGCAAAGATGATCGCTGAGGTCAAGGAAACGGTAAACAATCGGCAGGCACCAACGGAACAAAAAGCAGATAAAATTGAGGGATTATTTCAAGCACTTATTGATGATGTTTGTAATCTTTTTCAAATCCAGCCATCTGAGGCTCGAGCAGTATTGGTCGTAAATAACCGAGGCAAGAATAAACTCACAAGTTGGAGATGGGGACGTTCTTGCTCTACTGACCAAGAAAGAATGGACCACAAGGCAATAGACAAGTTCTTAGAGACAGAGAAGACGTATCCGATATGGGAAGAAGTGAAGGAGCACTTTGACCATACAGACTCCGATACACTTTTATTCTTCAGAAATGATGGGACTCTTCGGCTGGGCTGCCTAATAGCTATTGCCAATTCGATCGATGTAGAGTCCCATATTGAAGAATGGGAGCAGATAGTCAGACCGTTCACTATGCTTGGCCATATGGACAAGCTGGTACAATTTGTCGTAAACTATAGATAAAGGAGGCGATTCGAGATGGTAAACTTGTTTAATAGAATCTTTGGCAGCAAGCAAAAGAGAAGTCGCGTCATAGTCATTCGCAAGGTCAAACATTCGAATAAGCCGGCCCTTACAAAAGCAACACACGGAACAGTAATTCTTCGAGGAAAGATTGAAGAGGACATCAAGATGGTTAAATAGGTTATTACATATTAGCCCCTTTGTTCAAATGAACTAAGGGGCTTTTTACAATCCACTAGCTGTCACTCAAACTCAAGTCAGGGGGGATAATTAAATGAAGGTCTTTGAAGTGGAGGATAACATACATGAGTATCAGATCTGGCGAGAGGAGTTACTGCCAACTCATACTGCCAAATTTCTATATGATACGTTAAGCGATTGGAAAAATAAACTAGACGTTGAGGGCTATAATTATTAAGGATGAAATAATACTTTCATAGGAGTTGTTTTTGTTGCAGGAGGTAGATGTACTACAGGAATTTGCAGATTTTATCCTTCAATTAAGAAAAGAACGAAAGTTATCTTTGAGAGATGTAGGAGAAGCTTCTGGACTTAGTTACACTTATATAGGTAACTTAGAGAGAGGTAAAGATCCAAGGACTAGAACTCCAATACGGCCTTCTACAGATACTATAAGGCGTTTATCTGAAGCCTTTAATTATCCCTATGAGCTACTATTGAAAAAAGCTGGATTCTTAGATCCGCAGGAAACTGGGAAGAATCAGTTCGAACTCTCCAATTTACATCTCCTAGACAGTAGTGTCACTTTAGACGGGATTCTCCTGAACGAAAAAGAGATAAAGGTAATTGTGGAAGTAATACGCGCTTTGAGGAAATGCGATTAAAACAATTCTTTCAATCCATCATGGGGGAAAAACTTATGGAAGATCAATATGAGAAAGATAGACTACCCCAAAGAATGCAGGATGTTCTAAAAATAATTGGGGAAAATGCGGTTTTATTTCGCTTATATGTAATGCTAACTGAATTTCCTGAATGGAGTGTTTATCAGAATTTAGAAGATAAAGGTTGCGATATTGTTTTGATCAACAGTCACAAAAATCCTCCACATAATAAAATACGAATTGAAGTAAAAACAAGACAGAGATTACATTCGACTGCCAAAAATGCAAAGAGTAATCCGCACTTCACATTGTCCGAACATGAAAACGAGTGTGATTTTTTAATCGCTTACTGGTTCGATAAAAATCAATATTATATTGTTCCGACAGAGGTTCTAAAACCAACTAAAAACAAAAGAAAAAATCTTTATAAATTCATACCTACAGTCGAAAGTACAAAATTATATCTTAATAAATGGGAATTGATCAAAGAATTAATTTCAGAGTTCCAATAGAGAATGATTTCGAAACCGTTTTGAATAAAACGATGTCTTTTATAAGGAAGTTGGGAGTTATTCAGATGCCACTATTTGTAATTAATAAAATTCCAGTAGCTTTGACATGGAAAAATGATAATCAACTCCGTGAAGAAATTTTTGGAGTTGATGGTGTTAGTAGAAGTTATATTCAAATTTATGGAAAAAAAGATAATACTTATAAATTGCAAAAGAAACTACTCAATAAAAAATGCCGCGAAAACAGAGATGATTTTATTAAGAATTATGCGATGTTTGATTTATCAGGAGAAGAAGCATCTGATAATCTGTGGGATTTAGTTTATGATTATTGCGCATATCATGGCAGCGGATATACTTCGGACGCAAGAAACTTTGTTGAGCAGCTAGGCGATGATTACATGGGTGATAATTATCTATATCCTCAAGGCAAAGTGTTCTATTTAGATCATTACGCAGCACCGTACAATTTGAGATGGAAACTACTTAGAAGGAAAAAGGGTAAGATTATAAGAACTGTGATCGATGCTAGAAATGTTGTTAGAGTTGTTGGTTCGATTGATGAATTTTCAATAATCTACAAAGATAAAATTGTCAAGTGTGGAGAGATATTTGAAGTTATTTCTAATTTAAGAAGTATTTGAAATGAATCTTTTATATGAAGTATATCTAAAGGAGAAATTTTAATGAGTGAAATCTTATACTCGCAGCGTAAATTACAACTCGCCGGTATTAATCGTTGAGGATCGCTCCCAGCAGCAAACGCTCTTTTAGTAAAAAACACATTAATCAAAGATCCATTTTAGAGATTTCAGGCACCTTCCCAGGTAATCATAGCTGTAGGCGAGGGAAGTAAGGCCGCGATCGGTGTAAATACAAATCTAGTCGGGTCGTATATATTCAACGATTGAACTCGTTTAAATTGCAAGGAAGGAGTCCACAAAAAATGATTTTTAATTTTATTCGTTATCTTATAATCCACCCTCCATTATTATTTATAATAATCATGACTATCATTATTGTATTTGCAATTGCAGTAAGGAATTATTTGAATCGAGTAAGCATGATGTCGTGGCTAAAATCTTCTATTTTTGAACTCTGTCAAAGGATAGATTTGCATAAAGATGGACTAGAGCGAAGAGGCTACTTGCATGATCATTTGACTCAAGCTCAGGACCTGAGTTGGGAATATATAATCGGAATCACTGACAAACGATCAGGTGGTTATAAAAATAAGTTGAATAAGATGGAAGCTATCCTAGATCAGTTAGAACAAACTTTAATACGATACCAGCAATTTGCTCATGACCATTATCCTCAAGAAAATGAAGAGATGAATAAAGATCAAAGAAGTTTAAATAAAGGGAAAATAGGTGAAGAAGAAACTGCTTATCATTTAAAATTTATTCGAGACGAATATGAAGTTTTCAATGGAATTTATTTATCCGGTGGTGAGGAAAGTCAGGAATTTGACCACATCGTGATAGGGAAAAACGGTATTTTTCACATTGATTCCAAGAACTACTTTGGCACTATAAGTTTTACTGAAAGAGGAACAGAACGAGACCATGGGGAGATTCATGATGATCCAATTGCTCAAATGCATCGACATGAGTACGTGTTGCGAAACTTTTTAAAATCTCATGGCTTCACGGATCTGGATGTCTTGGGCATTATATGTTTCACTCATCCTGACTCCAGAGTCGAAGGAAATTCCCCACATTTTAGAACGGTTAAGGTTGGAGCTTTAACTAGTACTATCAAATCCTATATGCCGAAGCAACATTTAACACAGGAACAAATTCAACGAATAAATGAATTGCTCAAACAAAAGGGTAAAAAGAGCAAAACCTATGATGATGCTTCTTAATTCGTATACATAAACCTTAATGAGTTGTTTATATGAGACAATCGTTAATCTATGCTTTGGTGAATCACGCAGGCATTAGGGAACTCTTTGCTCAAATCCCAAATGTTAAAGAGTTGTTCGAAACGAAGAACGATGATGGAATTGTATTTCCTTTGTAAGCAGGTAAGGCTTGTCTCCCATCCTACAAAATAGGGAATATATAAGCAGTGACATTGAAGATTACTACAATAAATTCATGGAAGTATCATTAGAACAGAGAGATGAAATCTTATCAGTTAGGTCTTTATCAAAACTTGATTAGACAAGCCTCGTCCTTTATTGGAAAATGTAGGTTGGAGGTGTGCGATTGCATGGAATTATTAGAAGTGATTGTGGATGACCTCTTCAATAGATTAAATGGAACAAAACGTCAACGTTTGAAAATTGCAAGGAAAAAGGCAAACCCTTCAATTAGTCTCATCATGAAAACTGAGTTTAGACCGACAAAGAGAGTGGTTGGAAGGGTGAAAAATATGATATTTGAAATTTATACAAATGATCATAACCCTCCACATTTTCATGTAACAGCGGATCGGTACGAGGCTAAGTTTAGGATAGAAAACCCAATATTAATTGGCGGCAAAATACCTATCCACTCACAAACAGTGATCTTGAGATGGGCGAGGGAAAATCAAGATTATCTAATACGAGTATGGCATGAATGTCGTCCAAGAATAATCGAGAAATCTAGCTAGATTATTGAGAGCACTCACGCAGTGCTTTTTTTATTGCCCATCGAAAGGATGAGGTTGATGACATCCAAACCGAAACGCGAGAAGAAGAAGCCTAAGCAGCTCCGTGCAGCAGAGAAGGCGCACGGTGCTGGGATCTATGGCGAGGGATACAAGCATGGGTATCGGATGGGCAAGGAAAGCTTCTTTCAGTTATGGCGGAGGTATCAAAGTAATGGGTTAGGTACAGAGGAAATCTTGAGCAGGATACAAGAAGAGTTGAGAGGATGATGAATGGTGGACACGATCGAGCAGCATGGTTAATAGGTAATGTCGGAACTGTTTGCTTGTGTATTTTGTTAATTGCAGGGACTATTAAAATTTTAGCTTTATTATGGTGATGTTATGACCCTCCTATAATCGCCTGTACGCCATTTTAAAGTTTCTACTCTCATAGACTTAGTGGTAAAGAACGGGGGCCGCGCCGTTCTTTTTTGCTCCTTTGACGTCGGAGAAGAAGTATGCAAGGCAAGGACATTCCTCAATCCCATGTTCTCGACGGTCTTGATGACTCGAACCTCAGCAATCCTTCCTCATTGAGCGGGCCTGCAAATACTTCGTCAATGGCGGTTTTCATTACAGGCACTAACCCACCTGTAATGGCCGCCTGGTTGATGGTCGAGGAGCTTAGAGGATAGGATCACGCCGTCCATTGTGCTCTTTTACCCAGGTCTTACGATCAACCCATCGCCGACATTAATGTCATGCACACTGACAGTGGCTCCACCGGTCCGCGGCGGATGAGCGCTTCATTTGGGGAATTATCTATGAGCGAGCGGATGGACTGCCGCACTATGTTCATGGAGTAACGCTCTAACGCCTCGCTGAAGAAAGATCAAGCGGGATTCTCAGTTTTAATTCCAATTGAGTAATACTTGGGATGATGCTATATTAGAAAATATGATAAGAAGGAATTTTCCAGTATGAATTATCGGATAATTACCGCAGCATTATCTCTCATTTTACTAGTAACATTAATAGTTCCAGGCAATGCTTTTGCGGCTATTGATGTTTATGTTGATGATAGCCACATTACTTTTAATGAAGACCCAATCAATGAAGAAGGTACAACTTTAGTTCAATTCAGACCAATTTTTGAGAAGCTCGGTTTGAATATTAAATGGGATTCGGATCGGCAAGAAGTTACAGGGACTAAAAAAAATCTAGAAATAAAATTGACGATTGGCAACAAGTCTGCTTCAGTAAACGGAGTTAGTCGTGATCTAGAAAAAGCGCCTAAAATTATTAATGGTAACACATTTATCCCGTTACGATTTGTGACAGAAATAAGTGGAGGAAGTGTAATATGGGATGGAAAGCGAAGAAACATCAGCATTTACGTAGATAAAAAGGCTACTATCCATGATGCTGCTTCTGCTGATGATGTAACAGTATTGCAACAATTAATAAGTAGTGGTCTTGATGTTAATGAAGTAAATAGTAGCGGAGGTACACCACTAATAAGTGCAGCACTTGGTAATTCCTTAAGCTCTGCTAAAATATTACTAAGCAACGGCGCCAAAGTGAATGTTCAGGACGGTGGTAAATGGGGATGGACTCCATTGTCATTAGCCGCTTCTCATCATAACAAAGAAATGGTTGAGCTTTTCCTGAATGCTGGTGCTGATCCTAACTTAAAAGATAAAACAGGTGGAACCCCTTTGATGGAAGCATCTAGTGATGTAAACGCTGGCTCAACTGGTCATCCTGAATTAGTTAAGTTACTTTTAAATGCTGGAGCTAAACCTAACGTTGCCGATGAAAATGGCTGGACAGTTTACTATTTGCAGCAGGACGTGGATTTACAGAAGTAGTTAAAATACTCATTGATAATGGTGCTGATCCCAACTTCAAAACAGTTTCAACTTTATCAGCAGTTGATGAAGCAAAGGCAGATTTGAAAAGATTGCTAGATAGTCCTGTAGCACCACATACCGATAAACCTGTGACGACACCTACAAGACCTCAACTCGAAATTAATGGTACTGGTAAATTAAAGGGAACAGTAACTTGGCAATATAATAATTTCATTGGAACAAAACCGGATGTTGGGGCCCAGATCTATTTAATCCCTACAGACTTCGATAGTGATAGTATCACAGAGAGCGAAGCTAAGTTGTTTACATTGATCGGTTCAATACCAGAAAACACGAAGTTAAATTATGTGAAAGCGAATGGTTACGGAAATTATGAATTAAACTCGGTACCCGCAGGTAGCTACTATGTTGTTATTGTGTCAGAAAAAACTAGAAGAAATCTAAACGAAAATCTATCTGAATATGTCACTAGTGTTTTGAAACCACTAATGAAAGATTGGGATAATTTCTCGACATTTAGATTGAAATCTAATAAGCATGAATTGAAGA
Organism: Paenibacillus sp. yr247; assembly: GCF_900103825.1. GTDB lineage: Bacteria > Bacillota > Bacilli > Paenibacillales > NBRC-103111 > Paenibacillus_E. The sequence continues at coordinate 4,138 of NZ_FNIF01000009.1, read as the reverse complement.
GAATTGAAATTAAAACTAATGAAACTCTCGATGTCAGTTATGATTTTGGAAACACATATTTTTAAATGTACTTAACTTATTCTTGCTCAATTAGCAGTGGAAGACTTGGACTTTCTTCTGATCCCATGAACTACTCCTTTTTTTAAAAGAAAAATAAAGCATATTCTGAGTTTCAAGGAGACATGTTTATGAGAATTGATACTACTAAGTAGATGTCCAATGTTACAAATTAACATACATTTAATGACGTTAAACTTCGTTGTATCCCGCTTCTACGCAGTATGAAAGCAGCAAAGAAGTGACTGTGATTAAGGATCTTCTGAAGCTTTATGGCTGCCTACGGCATCCAGCTTCCCTACGGTCAGCGCCATAAACCTAACCTGCATCTTTACACGTATAGGCCTAGACGAAATAGGAAGGGGTTTGTCATGGTATCGGGTGACCGGTAGGTGAGCAAAACTTTCATTAAAAGAAGCAAATCAAATTGATCGATTTTTAAATTCATCACAATCCACTCCCATCGCTTTTGGGTGGAGAGTATGGTCAATGTTGCATTTGCCGTTACTCTCGATAATTTAAAAAACTTTTTGCTAAGAGCAGATAAATAGGGAAGAGTAGGAGGCTATAATTTAAAGAGCGGGGGAGATCCTGCTCTTTTTTTGTTCACGTTGTTATTAAATGAAGTCCAATGAGGTAATTATGATATCGATCACCCCTTTGAAGATGTGCTGAAGATTTTGTACAATGAAAATGTTGGAAAAATTATCCCATTAGAAAAGGAAGATGGCAAACATGACGCTGTCCAATTCACAAATAGAGCGCATAGCTGTAGGTGCAATCACAGCTGCGGCACATCAACCAGGCTCGTACTTGAATGCAGATATTCCTGTCGGTGATAAGGGAATATCCTTTGACGGATCCATATCTGTATTTCTGGATGGATCGGAGAAAAAGGAATCGTTGGTAGGAATCGTTCCGGTACAAGTAAAAGGTACTTTGGTGGACCAATTCCACGAAGGAACTCGGACGTTTCCGTTGGAAATGGCCCATTACAGAAATTATCTAAACAGCGACGGCGCCTTGCTGCTCGTCGTTGAAGTTAAGATGACAGGTGAGACTAAAATATTTTATAAATCACTCTTAGGGATGGAACTCACTCGAATCATTGAGAAGTACGGTCACCAACAGACCAAATCCGTAGAATTACGTCCACTTGAGGAGACGAATCTTTATTCAATTTGTCGAAAGTTTCTAACAGAGAAAGAGTATCAACCCAAAGTCCTTGTAAAGAACAATCTGTTCCCTGCGGACTCTTTCCAAGCATATACGTTCTCTAGTTTAACGTATAATCCTCATCATTTAAGGACGAGCTCAGTCTTTGAGCACGACTTTACCATCTATGGTATGGCGAATGACACTCGAATACCTCTAGATATTGGTAGAATCCAGTCCTTAGGAACGTCAGGTGTAATAAGGTTCACTGTTAACGGGCATTCATATGATCTTCATACGAAAATATCCGTTGAAGAAGATAAAACAATCCTCGTTCTTGAAGAAGTGTTCTCTATTACAATCGAACAGAGCAAGAAGATGTTTCATTTCCGTTTTTTAGGCTTTCATTCTCTAGCCGCACAATTACAAGTCATTCCTTTCCTCCTTGATATGTTTGCTGGCCATCCCGTGCAGTTTTCAGGCGGTTTATTTGAAATTACTCAAGGCAAACAATTACAAACTGAGCTCCAAAATGTAAAGCAACTTCATCAAGAAATTGAAGAAGCATCGAATCTTTTTAAACATTTAGGGATTCAAGAACATACAGTTTTTAATGAAGCAGAGGATACTGATGATCTCGGTTTGATTTTACACTTATTGTCAGAATCGATTAAACAGAAAAAATTAGTAGGAATCAACATTGAGAATCCAGAAAGTGCCAAACTTATTAACGTGGAACTAGGGGATAAGTCGGTTCTCGTATTTTATAATCCAAAAGGGGATGTGCTAATAACTAACGGCTATGCAGAGGATATGCTTCAGTTACGCACTGATATCCACCCTGATTCTGGAGATAAAGGTTTCCCGCATAGCGTCTATTCCATACTTAGTGAGGATACATTGGCGCAATCGGTAAATCTAAACCCGGAAATATTAAAGAGGTCGTTCGATCATTTTGATCCTTATGAAACTGAAGCTGCCTCTAACTGGACTAATCATTTTTGTCTCAAATGTATAAACGCTTTTGACTTAAGCGGAAATGCTGATCTGCTCGATGTGGCCGATCATTTGTATCAGAGAGCTCAATCTTCGAATCCGCCCGATCCGGTAAAAATCATTAACAGACTTCAAATAAAAAAACGCTTAAATGGTAGCCTTGCGGAGGAGGATATTGAAATTCTCTTCCAGTTAAAACTGGAGGGGACTAAACAGGATAATATGGAACTTTTATTTTGCGCTAACGTCCTACTGGAGAACAAAATGGAGGCGAATGTAGCGTTTAAGCAGTTTGATCGAGAAAAGAAGGAGTTATACGAAGACCTTCCCATATATAAATTGTATAAGGATCTGTAATCGAAGACTCACGCTCACGGCTCAAATTTAACGCGTGTTATATGAATGGGTAACAGTATTTGAAAGGATGAGTGAGTGATAATGTCTGATAGAATGTATTATTCGGAGCGCATTGGAATTGAAAAAGAAAAATTAAGCCTTAAAGAGCTGAGCACAGTATTTGTTGTCATTGTGAATGAATTGACTAAAAAAGATTATTTTAAGGAGTTCTTCGGGTACGAAGATAACTTCGGGCGAACAGTTGAAGGTAGCATGGGGAATACTTTTGAGAATTATTCATTAGCTGTTTTAGGACGGCGTATCTCTGATCCATTTTACAATTTGAAGCCTAATTATACCGAAGTTGATTTGTTTGACGCAATTGAGTTGCTTCATGATAATGTGACTCTAAAAACAATTGTGGATGAATTTGGACTTGGACCTGCATTTGCTGAATTTAATATTACAGAATCGCAATCTGTATATAGAAGCAAAATTAACAAACATCTCGCCCGGTATGGTAGTGGTTGGGAATTGCTTGAGGACGGTACAATACGCGAACTAGTGCAGGAAGAGTTTCGAGGTTTAGTTGATAGTCCAATTCAGTACGGTGAAGAGGAAAACGTCGATAAGAGAATTAGACGAGCCGCTAAAAGTTTCTTGAAATATGGGGCATCGGAATTAGATAAGAAGGCGGCTCTAATTGAGATCGGTGGAGCTCTTGAATATATTCGAACGGAGTTAGAGGAGTTCAACAAAAAAGCAACTTCCGATATCTTTAATCTGCTGAACAATTATGATCTTAGACACAATAATAAATTGAAGCACGCTGATTATGATGTAGGAATTTACTATCCTTGGATGTTTTACACCTTTCTATCTACGTATAATGCTTTTGTGATGATGAAGAAAAAATAATGGTGTTTTTATAGTTTTGCATCATGATAATAAACTAAAAAAAGAATGAAAAAGCTTCTCTAAACAACAAAATGAATAGGTGGTGTAGGTAAACCTGATTGAGTAGGGAGGTTTGAAAGGTGGGTGCTGTGCTTGAGAAGTGCCGACATCACCGCGAGAAAGAACGCCAATCCAATATCCGTCACTTCAAACCGACTTTCACGAACACTAAATTCGTGAAAGAGCCTTTCTTCATTTTCGTTTATTTTATAATTCCTTTAAATGGTTGAATACAAAGAAGGATTTTCCAAATTAATTGTCGAATCTTGTAAAAAATAAAACTAAAGGATGATTTTGAGATGAGAAAAACAATAATGTCCAAAGTCTCGTTAAGTGTGTTCGCATTCATTTTTTCGCTTTTATTTATGCAATCGACTGTTTTTGCCGATCCTGTGGGTCACATTCAATTAGAAATCAAAGACATGGGATATTTAAACAACGAATTGCTGGTATTAGGTAGCTTAAATAATACTGGAAACGCTACAGTTAATGGGGAAAGCTCGTTTACGGTGCAAATATACGACAAAAACAATATGACGATCGCTACAGGGACTTATGATCTATCCTACCTCGTATTAACGCCTGGAGATTCCAAAATTTCCAGGTTCAAGTTTCCAAACGTTACCGTTGGAGATAT
>NZ_FNIF01000053.1 GCF_900103825.1 Paenibacillus sp. yr247 | reverse complement strand
ACTTCATCCTCACGCGCCAGGAGCTCGACGCGAACACGGCGAAGGACTGGGGTGTGGTCAATGAGATCGTGCCGGCCGACAAACTCCTGACCCGAGCACGCGAGATCGCCGAAAGCATCGCGAAGCTTCCGCCGCTCACCGGCCGATACACACGCATCGCCCTTACCCAGAAGCTGCGCCGCATCATCGATGAAGGCATCGGTTATGGCCTTGCCCTCGAAGGCATCAGCGCCGCCGACGTCGCCCGATCGATGGCAAGCAAAGCGTGAATCTATAAAAAATCTCCGGGGGCATACGCCTTCCGGAGATTTTTTGAACGAATCAACCTTTCCGAGCACCCACTAAAAAGTATCATTCGAGATTCGGCTATAAGATCGAACCTATTCAAAATAAAAAGCAGGTTGCATCCTTCTTTCTCAAAAACATGAAGGTCAATTTTGCTGGTATTCAGCCGTTATGGAAAGGAGAATTGATATGAAGAAGCAGGAACAACAGTTAACAAAAAAAGGAACAGAAACGCGTGCTCGAATCGTCGCCGCTGCGGCCAAACTGATGTTTGAACGTGGAGTAGCTGGTACAACCGTCGAGGATGTGCAGCGGGAGGCTCAGGTGAGCGCTTCGCAGCTGTACCATTACTTCGAGGAGAAACGTGACCTCGTTTTAGCGGTCGTTGTTTATCAGACAGAGTATGTGCTGGCTTCGCAGGAGCCTCTGCTGAGCCACTTGGACAACATAGAAGCACTGCGATCCTGGCGCAATGCGATTGTGCAACTCCAAATTGAGCGTCAATACCACGGTGGATGTCCAATCGGTTCGCTTGCCAGCGAGTTGTCAGAATCGGACCAGGCTGCTCGTACTGAGCTCGCGGCCGGGTTCATGCAGTGGGAACACTCAATCCGCAACGGACTACGCGCAATGTATTTTCGCGGCGAACTGAGATCCGATGCCGATCCGGATGATCTGGCACTGGCGCTACTGACGGCACTTCAAGGCGGACTAGTTCTTACTCAGGTGCGCCGGGAAACCAGGCCGTTAGAAGTTGGTTTGGACGCCATGCTTGCACATATCGGTTCGTTCATCGTTTGATGTTGGACCATATTTTGTAAGCAAACAATATCTCGGCCATGCGAGCCGGAAACTCAACTGATACAAAAGCAGTAGTGAGCATTTAGGCTCGCTGCTGCTTTTACAGTTTCCAAATGGAATTAAACCATTTCTTAAGCAGGACTCTTCGCCGCTGATGATTGTTGCTCCCGTGCGATATTGCGGTTGTATCGGCCCTTATTGGAGACGATGGGAATTACATACCCACAATATTTTGTGTTAATGGTCCTCTGGGAAGAAGGCGAAACTATCATACACATCGAACAAACTCGATCACCTCGTGTAGCCGCGATATATTTTTACCAGATTCAATCATCCTCCCCATTTATGTTTTTCTATTGTAGACATTATCCGAAGGGCGCTAAAGAATAACATTTTGCAGCTTTAGGCAAGTATTATGCAAGAATAGTCTATTTCGTTTCGTATATTCAAGTAATAATATTCCCTGTCGGGAGAAATCTGAGAATACAACAAGGAAGATTTTGATGTCTCAAGCAGAACATTTCGAAGTACTGGTCCTTGGCACGATCAGGTAAACGGGTTGCTGTCGTGGAGTGAAAGTAGGTCGGGGGCTCATGTCCAGCCGTCGCCTGCCTGCCCAGCAATATTGAGCTCTCCGCTATCCGTTAATTTCCATTTCATGTGAGAAGCCCCTCTTTTGGTTCTATCCGTTCTTTCCGCTTGATTAGTACGAAAATGATTGCATCTATCTTGAACCGATTATTTGGCATGCATAATAAAAAGCCCGGGCCGGTATCCAGCCGCAGGCTTGAAAATAACTGCTTGCTTCCTTATGTCTATCCTCCCTTTATTTTTCATGATTGAAGCTGAGTTGTTGCATAATGAGAATGATTCAATGAGCTCGAGCATATCCGTTTCATCATCTGGCGGCACATCAGACGACGAACGAACGAATATGCGCAAGCATGGCGTCCAATACCGCTTCAAGAGGAGTCGTCTCCTTGCAGCACTGCGTAAGAAGAAGGCCTCCCTGAAGTGCGGTCAGCAGAGCCAGCGCGAGATTGTCCGGATCGGCTTCGACTCTCAGTTCGCCGCGCTCATGCATGGCACGGAGACCTTTGCGAATGGCGAGTTCCCACTGCATAAATCCGGCTGCGAGCTCTGTACGAGCCGCCAAGTCCGTATCCGCCAGCTCGCTGGAAAGGGAACCCATCGGGCAACCTCCTTGACATTGCCGTTCAATCTGAAGCTGTACGATCGCATCGCGCCAAGTGCGCAACGCTTCCATACTGTCCAGATGGCTCAGCAGAGGCTCCTGGGCACCCAGCACCTGTTCGGTCTGATGCGTAATGACTGCCAGTACAAGCTCCCGCTTATCCTTAAAATAATGGTACAGCTGGGAGGCGCTGACCTTGGCCTCCTTTTGCACATCTTCCACGCTTGTACCGGCAACGCCGCGCTCAAACATCAGTTTGGCCGCGGCGGCAACGATGCGCACGCGAGTTTCTTTTCCCTTTTTCGTCAGCCGCTGCTCTTGAGTTTTGAAATCCATTATATTTTCCATAGATGTAGTATATCAAAAATGGAGCTGACAATCCATAAAAATAATGTTATGATGAGATCGCAATTAAATGTAGTGATTGCTCCATTAATTCGAAAAGGAGTGCTGTATAATATCCGTTAAATACTTGTTGATCAAGCAAAAGAAAGTTTTACCGCTTCCGCACAATACTTTTCACGAGGAGATGATAGCATTGAAATATAAAGCATGGGTTTTTCTAATTTTATGTAATCTGTTTTGGGCGGGAAATTTGATTTTCGGCAAATATACTGCCGCCGAATTTCCACCTATTTGGATTGCCTTTCTCCGGTGGGCAATTGCCTTAATTTTCCTAATTCCAATGGCACAGTTAATTGAAAAGCCATCATGGCTTCAAATATGGAAGAAGAACTGGGTGGTTATCTTATTGATGTCTACGATTGGCGTGGTCGTTTACAATTACCTTACGTATTCTTCACTACAGTTTACCTCTCCAATCAATGGTGCTTTAATAAATTCTTTGACACCCGCTTTGATTATGCTCTTTTCTGTGATTTTCCTGAAAGAAAAAATCAACAGCTTTCAAATTATCGGCTTAATTGTATCATTTATCGGCGTGCTGACGGTTTTAACGAAAGGGAACTTACTGCAGGTGTTTCAACAATACAATAAGGGCGATGCCATTTTACTTTTGTCCATCCTATTCTGGACTATTTACTCGTTGCTCGGAAAAAAAGCAAAACATATTCCATCGATTACCATGGTCGCAATGATTGCTATTATAGGGGTTCTAATCATGCTCCCTTTCATCATCTTGCAGCCGCTTCATGTTCGAAATGTAACTTCTCTAGGTATCACAGGGATTATTTATTTGGGCGTTTTTCCATCCGTAGGCTCGTTTATCTTCTGGAATAAAGGAATTAAAATGCTCGGCGCAGGCACTGCCGGTATTTCCATGAATCTAGTGCCAATCTTTACAGCAATCATTGCTCTTATTCTTGGACAGGGCTTAGCGCTGTCCCAAATCGTGGGGGGTATGATTGTCATCCTTGGTATGTTGTTCACTTCCGTGAAAAAGAAAGCATCTGAGTCCAAGAAAGGATTATCACTTAATAAAGCATGAATTGACAAAGATAACACAGCCCAAAAATCAACTTGAGATCAAGGGGGGATTTTTTGAACAGCGGCTTGTGGATGGAGATCGCAAATTATTTCTCAAATAGCTTAAATGACTATTTGATTTCTGCCAAAGAGCATATAGAGATTAGCTTCTTTACATTGCTGCTCTCTGCATTCATAGGGATTACTTGCGGACACCTATGTGTAAAACATAAGCATTACGAACGCTGGATTGTATCTATGTTTCAAGTTTTACGGATTGTACCCAGTTTGGCAGTTCTCCTATTATTGATCCCTGTTATAGGAACAGGCGTTAAGTCAGCATTGATTGCTCTAGTATTACTCGGGATTCCTCCAATTCTGATGAACACAGTTACGGGTTTGAAAGAAGTTCCCCCATTTTTACTTGAAGCAGCCTATGGAGTTGGAATGTCGGACCGGCAAGTGATGTGGAAAATCAAGTTTCCTTTAGCCGCGCCAATGATTCTGACCGGAATCAAGACGGCATCGATTGAAATTATTGCAAGTGCGACCTTGGCTGCCAAGATTGGCGCGGGAGGACTTGGAGGTATTATTTTTACTGGCTTTGGCCTTAATAGAATGGATTTGCTATTGATTGGTGGTATTTCGGTTACAGTGCTTTCGATAACGGCCGGATTATCACTTGATCTGGCGGACCGCTTTTTGTTCAAATATAAGCTTATGAGAAAGTAGGACCAACAAGATGAAAATGAAGAAAAAAACATTACTGGTTTGTTTGATCGTGATGGTATTTGCACTCTTGTTGGCAGCGTGCGGAAGTAAGAGCGCAAATTCAGGCAATGGCACAACGATTCGTGTCGGGACAAAAAGTTTCACGGAAAACTTAATAGTTGGAGAATTGTATGCATTAGCTCTTGAAGATGCCGGATATCATGTCAAACGAGTCCCTAACATCGCTGGATCTCTCATTCATACGTCACTCGTGAACAATGATATTGATTTGTATCCTGAATATACGGGTACCGGGTTATTAACCATTTTAAAGAAGAATCTAATGACCAATGCTGATGAAGTTTATAAAACAGTGAAAGACGAATATGAAAAACGATTTCAAGTGACCTGGCTTAATTATTCGCAAGCCAATGATGGGGAAGGCCTTGTTATTCGTACAGATGTATCAAAAAAGCTTGGCATTACCACGATATCGGATCTACAAAAACATGCAAGTGAACTCAGATTCGTGTCGCAAGGTGAAATTGATCAACGAGAAGATGGAATCCCTGCTTTAGAAAGAGTGTACGGAAAATTGAATTGGAAATCATCCAAAATAGTCGATAACAGCTTGAAATATAAGGTGTTGAGTAACAATGAAGCTGATGTCGCACCGGCTTATACAACGGAAGGACAATTAGCCAATAAAGATAAGTTTACCCTATTGGAAGATGATAAACATGTGTGGCCGCCATACAACTTGACGCCGGTAATTCGCGATAATGTATTGAAAGCAAATCCCAATATTGCAGACATTATAAACAAAGTAAGCGCCAAATTGGATACCAAAACAATTACAGCACTGAATGCTAAAGTTGACGTTGATAAAGAAGAATATGAAGTTGTAGCAAAAGAGTTTTATAAATCAATTAAGTAAGCTCGTTTCTTGGAGGGTAATATGGTTAGTACAGCCATTGAATTCAGCAATGTATGTAAAAAATATAAACGATCCGGAAATTATGTGGTGGATCATGTCAATTTATCCATAAAAGAAGGAGAGTTCATTACAATCCTGGGCTCCTCCGGATCCGGGAAGACAACATTGTTGAAAATGATAAATCGTCTGTATGAGCCTAATGAGGGGATAATTAAACTGTTTGGTGAAGATATTGCAACGGTTGACCCTGTGAAGCTAAGAAGACGAATTGGTTATGTTATTCAGCAAGTGGGGTTATTTCCTCATATGACCATAGCTCAAAATATTGCGATAGTTCCAATGCTCTTAAAGTGGAAACAATCTAAAATCGATTCGAAAGTAATCGATTTGCTATTTCTTGTCGGGTTAGATCCACAGGAATATCGAAATCGCTATCCGTCTCAATTATCCGGTGGTCAACAACAAAGAATCGGGCTGGCGCGAGCCTTGGCGACCGATCCCAAGATAATGTTGTTGGATGAGCCCTTTGGAGCAATCGATGCCATTAACCGGGTAAACTTGCAGAACGAGCTTTTGCGAATTCATGGCGGGCTAAAGAAAACCTTTCTTCTTGTCACACATGATATCAACGAAGCCTTTAAACTCGGGACAAGAGTCATCATTATGAACAAAGGCAAAGTTTCTCAGTTCGATACGCCAAGAAATATTGTGAAGAATCCTGCAGATGAGTTTGTATCGTCACTCATCCTTTCCTCAAGAGAGCAAGAACGTTTCTGGGAGGGATTAGATTGATCGAATATGGATCCAATCACCTTGATAAATTAGGCAAAGCACTGCTGGAACATCTGGAGATGTTAGTGGCTACTATGATGATTTCAATCTTACTCGCTTCGATATTAACGATTGTAGCCATGTCTTCTAAAATCATTTCCAAAATGCTGATTCAATTATTCACGGTGATTTATTCCATCCCCAGTTTGGCGCTTTTCGCAATTTTGATTCCTGTTACGGGCTTAGGCAAAGTAACAGCCATCACGGTTTTAATTATTTACAACCAATATATATTGCTGCGTAATTTTATTGCAGGCCTAAACGAGATTGACCCGTCCATTCTTGAAGCAGCTGCCGGCATCGGATTGAGTAATATGCAAGTTTTGTTTCGGGTCAGGCTGCCATTATCCGTAAAAACGCTCTTTACGGGAATACGGCTTGCAGTTGTGGCTACAATCGGCACTTCAACGATCGCGGCATTCATCAACGCGGGCGGATTAGGCAGCATTTTATTCGATGGACTTCGCACGATGAATGTTTACAAAATTTTGTGGGGTTGTTTGCTGTCAGCTGGGTTGGCGATCAGTGCTAATGCTTTATTAATTCGTATTGAAAAAAGGTTTTGAGGATCAGATGAGATGGGTACACAAAGCTTACATCCGCGATAGGGGGCTGCTTCATGGCATGGCTCACGCTGCTGCTGATATTGTTTATTGCTCAAATTGGTTTTATATTGTTTTGGGGCTACAAGAATCCGTCCAAAACTGTTGCATGGCTGACGATAACCTTCCTGCTGCCCTTCGTCGGCTTTGTACTGTTTTTCTTCATTGCCAAAGATTATAAACCGACGGTTCCATCCGTCTATCGCAAGCTCCGTTCCAGGCTGCCCTCCCTGCTTATGGACAATATCGTCTCGGCCGAACAAGCTCCCCAATACCGAAGCCGTCATGTTCGATCGCAGCGGCGACTCTTCCGGCTTCTCCAGAGTATTCCCGAATCCCCGGTGACACAGTGTAACGACATTGCTATTTACAACAACGGCAATGATACGTTCGCGGCCATTTTAGAGGCGCTGGATCGGGCCGACCATCATATTCATATGGAATATTACATTATTCGCAACGACATTATCGGCAGACAAGTACAACAGACTCTTATCCGCAAGGCGCGGCAAGGAGTCCAAGTACGAGTCCTTTTGGACGGTCTCGGCAGCCATGAGCTGGACGAACCTTTTATGAAGGAACTTCGGGATGCGGGCGCCGATATTCGTTTCTTCGCGCCGCTCGGCATTTCGCTTCTGTTACGCAAACAGTTCAATTACCGCAATCACCGGAAAATTATCGTTATTGACGGTAATACGGGATTTCTCGGCGGAATCAATATCGGCGACGAGTACTTGGGTCACCACCGGAAATTCGGTTTTTGGCGCGATACTCATATGAAGCTTCGGGGAGACGCCGTCTTTTTTCTTCAGCACACGTTCATGAACGATTGGTATGCCGTAACCGGCGAACCGATTCTAAGCCAGGAATTTTTTCCAACGCATGACTGTGCCGGCAACGCCCGGCTCCAGATCATCCCCAGCGGGCCCGATACACCGTGGAATTCAATCCTGGAAGTATACTTCAGCGCATTTACGACGGCACAGAACCATATTTTCATTATTTCACCGTATTTTATACCTGACCGTACCATTTTGATGGCATTAAAAACAGCTGCGTTAAGTGGCGTAGAGGTAAAAATCATTCTCCCGGAAATCGAAGATCATGTTCTGGTCAAATGGGCTGCCTATTCCTACATGGAGGAGCTGATGCAAGCCGGAGTCGAGTTTTTCCACTATAAAAAAGGATTTATTCACGCTAAAATCGTCATCGTCGATCATACTATTGCTTCGGTCGGTACGGCCAACATGGATATGCGAAGCTTTTTCGATAATTTTGAGTTGAATGCAGCTATTTACGACGAAGCCTCAATTAAGAGATTAATTGCGGATTTTCAGAACGATTTATTCGACTGCGCGGAAGTTGTGTTATCCGAAATGAGCCGTCGTTCCAGCCTGCAGCGTGGCAAAGAAATTCTCGCCCGCATCTTGTCTCCGTTGTTGTAAAGCTTACTTGCTCAACTACCCTTCGGCGATGATTTGAAGCTACAGTTTTATTCCCGAAGCGCTCCCCGGATTGAGGAACCGATACAACCGTTAGCAGACCGTCTATAGGTATTTTCGCATAACGGGCAGATCAGTGGCTAAGGATAACGATGATTTAAATCTATTAGCAATAAACATAGTCGCTACAACCAAGCGTCATTGAGTCTGATTCATTTAATATATAATGGGGCCATAAAAAAGACCGGGATTCCTTGCGATAAGGAGCCCCGGTCTAATTTTTTTATTCCTGAACACCGGCCTTCAGGCTGTTGATGTAAAAGTTGCTTACAAATTCCTCAATTGATCCAGTATCTCATGAGGTTCAAGACGTCGCATAAAATCAGGATTGACATAATCCCCAAAACATCGTTTGCTTCCGCAACCGTTCCAAGTAAATGGCCGCTGTCTATCCGGCAGGACCGTTATCGATCACAATCGATTTAAACATGGTAAACGCTTTACATTCGAAGGTCAGTCTGATTAACATCCTCTTTGTTTCCTACGCGCGGATTTCTTCAATGGTCTTTCCACCTCTCTCCGCAATGTGCCCTACGAGCCGATTGATTTTATAACCAATGGAGACGCTCTCTGCCAATAAAGTGCCGGGTTTTTGGTCCAACATTAGTTTCACCTGCCTTTGTTGTTATAAGTCCTTGTAGGAACGGAACTTCCACCATTCTGTTCGTTCTCTTCATTTCACCGTAATGTTAAAGTTTACCTTATCGTGACAGGACACCATACAATCCGTCTATGAAAATGACAACATTTTGCATCTTTAGGCAAGTATTATGCAAGAATAGTCTTTTTCGTTTCACACATTCAAGTAATAATATCCATATCAGGAGAAATCTAAGAATACAACAAGGAGGACTTTGATGTCTCAAGCAGAACATTTCGAAGCACTGGTCCTTGGCAGCGGCCAAGGCGGCAAGTTACTAGCCTCCTCGCGACCGGCTGGTTCCATACTGCATGTTCACTGACCCGCAGCTTGCCCGGGTTGGACTGAGCGAAAGCGAAGCAGAGCGCCAAGGCGTCACGGTGCGCGTCGCGAAACTGCCGATGAGCAAAGTACTGCGGACGTTTGCGACGGACGAAACACAAGGCTTCATGAAGGTGCTTGTCAGTGGGAGCGACGACCGCATACTCGGCTTCACGATGATCGGTTCCGAGGCCGGAGAGATCGTGGCCGCGGTCCAAACGGCGATGTTGGCAGAGCTCCCGTATTCAA
>NZ_FNIF01000068.1 GCF_900103825.1 Paenibacillus sp. yr247 | reverse complement strand
ATTCGATTTCCCAGAAAAGCACGCGGTTTAATTGCTGCCCTTCTGAGGTTTTTTTTATTCTAACATGATTGAGATAGTGAATCTTCCCTCAAATAATGGCAAACAAAAAACGCCCTCCAACTTAGGCCGATATGCCAAGCTGATGGGCGCCATTTCACATGACAAATTTATAACCAACGACCCAGACCGTTTTAATGTTATTGGGGCTCCTTAGGGTTTTCTTCGATTTTCTTCCGGAGATTCGTTATCTGAACGTCGATGGAGTTCGCTGGCAGCGAAGCGGTCAAGAGTTCGATCCCCCTAAATTCCACCATCTCATTTACTGCGTAACGCTTGGGGCTTCGAGCGTTTTTTTTACTTTTTCTAGGCATAAAAAACTGTGATTTTTCTTGAAAAAATACATTAGTATACTTGCCATTGGACAAAATATAGTCCCCGGTATTATTTACAGATACCGAGGGCTTATTTTTCTTAACCCTAAAACCATCAAAGGCGTCACGGTCATTTCCTCCGAGTTCTTTATTGTTTTTCCCGCAAAATAAAAAATACCCAAAAAGAAAGGAGTATTTTTCCTATTTAGACTCAGAATTGAGCTGCTGTTATCTAAACTTCTCCAATTTTCACTAGTCCTGACTCCTCCACGAAATATTGTTCTAAACCATTCGTAAGTAAAGGCTATGCTTTGGAAACCAATTGTTCTGCGGGAATGAGCTGTCCGTCTTAAACGCAGCCCCATAGATGCTCCAACTCAGCATGATCGAAATCGTTTTGAACTGCTCCTTATCATCTTGTTTTGAAGGGGGTATTACTCTCAATGACGGATTCTAGCGATTGATGTCTACTTAGGCATAGATTGCTTAAATTGTGGAAACCGCCATGAATATCAAAAGATTTGATATGCTTGCTCGATTAAAAAAGTCACCACAATTTAATTTTCGTAACAAATTTTCCCTGAAAGTATCGGATATCGTAGAATCCAAATTGCGGTTGCAAAAGCGAAAAGATTAATGGAACCTTTGATTATAAAGCGGAAATCGAAACTAACCGACATCACGAATGAAGTTGATGATCGGTTAGGTCTATTGCCAGGCAACAGCAATATATGTTCTTGACCCCCGACTGCTCTATCTCTAAGCAGCCAGGTGTCGGATGACAAGAACATAGTCCGAATCATGTCCGCGTTTTTTATTTAATCGGATCAAGTTCTTGTCAATTGGCAATGTCAAGAACTTGATCCGATTGCCGATTTATGACAAGAACATTGTCCGATTGCCGACAAGATTAGAAGGGCGCGCTCAGCTAACGGGCAGTTATGTTCAACCACACAAAAATAAAAAAGTGTTAAAATAAATGAAATATTCATTTTTCTGGAGGCGTGTATGGAAAAAAGCGTAGTTATTGAGGAGTATAGCTCGGATTGGTTTTTTCAATATCAAAAAGAAGCTGTGAAAGTAAGAGAAGTATTAAGTGATATAATCCTTGGAATTGAACATATTGGTAGTACATCGGTAGAAGGATTAGGAGCAAAACCGATTATTGATTTTATGGTTGGAGTAAGTGATTTAAACAAGGTAGATGAATTCATTGAACCATTACACAAAATTAACTATGAGCACGTTTTTCACAAGGAACTTCCAAATAGAAGGTTTTTTAGAAAAGGTGAAAGAGGTGCTGGCACACATCATCTGCATATGTATAAATTTGCTGGTGAAGACTGGAATAATAATATTTTGTTTAGGGATTATTTAAAAACTCATCCAGATGTATTAATACAATACAGTAACTTGAAGAAGAAGCTTGCTGAAGAATATTCTAATGATAGAGCGGCATATACGAAAGCTAAACATCCCTTTATAACACAAATTATTGAAAAGGCTAAAATTGATACAAGTAAAGGGCAGGCTAGTTTAGCTGGAATTTAAAGAGTGAAATAAGAGAGATTGCTGGCTTATGGTCTGGCGCAGTCCCTAAGATAAAGCGCTTTTTCCTTTATAGAATGCCACTTGACCGGTTTGCATCGCCCAACGTTGATTTCCGAAGTCATAATGCCACCATTCATTTTCATAATTGGCGAATCCTACAGAAGTCATCGCATGATACAGCATCCTTCTGTTGTTTCTAATATTAAGTTCTTGGTCAGTTGGCATAGGATTAAGCTCATACCATGCGGTCAGGGCTTTATCGGAAAAATAATCGAAGTCCGTCCCCATATCAAGCCAACCGTCTTCTTTTGCCACGGTTAGATCCACAGCGCCTCCTGTCATGTGCGGTGAAGGGGTTTCTACATCAGGGGAAGGATACGCGACGAATTTCGCTATTTCTTTGGCCAGCTCTTCCTCGGAATGAACTTCTCCTCTGTTTTGAATGTCCTGCTTTATCATATGATAA
Organism: Paenibacillus sp. yr247; assembly: GCF_900103825.1. Taxonomy (GTDB): domain Bacteria; phylum Bacillota; class Bacilli; order Paenibacillales; family NBRC-103111; genus Paenibacillus_E. The sequence continues at coordinate 2,214 of NZ_FNIF01000068.1, read as the reverse complement.
AGCTCTAACTGCACCTCGTAGGGCCTAAACCCATCAAGTACCACAAAAAAGCAATCTTCAGGTAGAAGCGCTGCTGCTTCTATAAGTTTAGCAGTGGCTCCCTCCCGTAAATAACAGTCGATTAAGGCCCCGGGAATGTTTGTTTCATGATAAAAGGGGTGTACTTTTATTTTCGAAGAAAGATTGGATAAAGATACAAGAGGCTCTCCACACTCTAGAATTGGAAGAGACCTATAGTTAACTTTTGGTGATATAACATTAGCAATTGGTTTCATTATGTACGCACCTTTTCATTATCTTCTGTTAAACAGTTCTATCATCGCTCGAAGCTTCGTTATATAGCAGCTAGGCGCAGTTACCCGATACGGATACACGATTCGGATCAATAATGATATAAAAGATCTTGTCATTAGCCAATGTCAAGAACATTATATCATTCCTGTTTTGTGACAAGAACATTATATCATTCCCAATGGAAACAAGATGCATGTGATCAATTAAGGCAGCCTGCTCAGCTACCGGGCAGCTTAGTGCAGTAGCGGAACTAATCATAACTGAATTTTCGAAAAACAGTATTAATAAAGAAAGATGATCATAATGTGGTTGCTCCGAATATAACAGTATAAAATCCACGAGGTGTGTCCGATGCTGTTTTCAGTAATGCAACTAATTGGTGGGGTCATTCTTTCTGTAGGTTGGATTCCTCAAATCATTCAAATATTGAATACAAAATCTGTTTCTGACTTAAATTTAAAGTCGTACTTGCTGATTTTATTGGGGATTAGTCTCATGGAAACGTATGCTATTAGTTTGGCAGTAACGGGTGTTGGTTTAGCTTTTTTGATAACTAATACAATGTCTTGCGTTGTATTACTAGTCATCATCCTTATTTTACGGTATAAATCTCGTTAAATAATAAGGGGCTATACATCTAACAGAGATCGCTAGTTCAAATAAAGATAAAATTAATTTACAAAGCAGATGCCGTCATCAGTCTGCTTATTTTCATTTAGGCTCTGTTTAATATCATTGTTGATTTTAAATGTTAAAAAATAGGTGATTGGAATCGCTCTCTCAATATTCTAAGCAGGAATATTTAGGTTGAATAAAGAATTTAATGGAAAATCATAACAAAAGGAGGTAGTGTGATGGAGGTTTTTATTCGTGCTGTACAAATACATGATGCTAGTGCAATTCATCGTATCTGTACTCAGGATGCCGTTTTACCATATATGATTTTTCTTCCTAAGTATGCGAGTTGATGCAATGGAAAATAGGTTGCGTAACTTGGGACCTAATCAATTTGAATTCGTTGCAGAGATCGGTGATAAAGTTGTTGGATTTGTAGGTTTAACACAAGGACAAGGTCGGCGCTCGCATACAGGAGATTTATTCATTGGTGTAGACAGCGAATATCATGGGAAAGGAATCGGGAAAGCATTACTTACTAAAATGCTTGATCTTGCGGATCATTGGCTTATGCTTGAACGAGTGGAACTTGGCGTTCTCGTAACAAATCCTAGTGCACAAGCATTGTATGAAAAGTTTGGATTTACAGGGGAAGGAAAAAAGATAGGGAGTATTAAAGCTCACGGTAGCTTTGTGGTTGAAGTAATGATGAGTCGACTTCGCCCGAATGGTCTTCTTATCCACTCTAAACTCATATAATTGATTTGGCGGTCTTTTTGAATTCTTAAGAGCATTGAGCTAACGAAGAACGAGAGTACAGCAATGGATCCAATCAATTGCTTTTTCTTCAATTGTTCAAACGGACAGGATCCAATTGAGTGAAATTACGAGTGACTACGATGCCCGGCTCTTACTACGCCTGACTTCTCACTGATAAGTCGGTTAGGAAATTTATAACAGTTGTCGAAACTATAGACTATCCAATCGACAAGGAGGAGTAGCCATGATTCATCAGTTCATACCTCAGCTTTATTTTAATGCGATAGGCCAGCATCCACCTATTTTAACGATTCGCGATGGGGATACGGTCATTACGACGACAGTCGATGCGAGAGGCTGGGACAACAACGGCGAAAGCGCAGCTGCTCGCGGGAATCCAATGACAGGACCTTTCTATGTAGAAGAAGCGATGCCCGGCGATACGCTAGCGGTTCGATTCGAATCAATCACTCCGAACCGCGATTGGGCTTGGACAACCAACATGCTTGCCCCAGCAGTTGTCGATCCATATGTTGCCGCTGCATT
>NZ_FNIF01000033.1 GCF_900103825.1 Paenibacillus sp. yr247 | reverse complement strand
TTTTTGGTCGATTACTCGACCGTGCTTACTCACTCGTTGTTCAGTTTTCAAAGATCAATTTCTTTCGTTTTCCGTCTTCTCTCAAATCCGGAAGTTCAATATAACACACTAACTTTTCTTTTGCAACTTGTTTTTCTCAAGTTGCTTTCACCAACCTGTCTTGCGGCCGGAATGACAATATACCATGCATTCCAACTACAATGCAATGTTTTATTTTTCCATTTAGAAAAAAGTTTTATAAGTTCGATTCTTACCTTCCTTTATAACATCTCCCCTCTAATGAATCTTTATAACAAAAAAACCTGCTACTAGAGCAGGCGTCTACAAACATCTCTTCAAATGCAATCATCTTACTTCAATTACTTCATATCGGAGGCTTTTCGGAAATGGCTAATTTGATAAAAGCTTGCGCAAGTTTTTTAGGATTGACTTGTGTTGCAAAGTCGCGCATTTCTCCCACTGTATCGGCATAGTCGTTGATTACATGAGCTGTTTTTATCAGAGATGTTGTAACTATAAATACCCCATCCTACATAACCACCTAGTCCGCCTACCGATGAAATATTGATGACATATCCTGAGCACTGTTTACACATGTAGAGAAAAATCGTTCTGATAACGTTTAGCAATCCGAAAACATTGGCATCATAATTTTGTTTCACCTCTTCATTAAAAGCTTCATCAACATCACTCAGCAATTCATGCCCATTGTTGACTAACAAGTCAATTCTGTCGAATTTATCTGTTGCTTGTTTCGCTGCCTCTATTCGTTGTTATCAAGTTGCGCGGCTAATTGTTGGGACTTGCTTCAAATTGCTTTTCCGAAAAGCCCAAAGTTCACTTATCGGATGTTTTCAAAACACTTTGATTGAATGGCGCTGTCGGCTTACTTATTAATAACTAGAGTGCCTGCGAAAATGGAGCGAGAGAAATCACGAATTTGTCAGAATCTGTTAGTGCGCTTATGTAAGTAGATTGAGGCTACCGATTGGGTATAGTTCTAACGCTCTAATCGATTCCGATAGAGCTAGTTCATTTATACCGCAGACATTATTAGAATAATAATCCTTCTGTCGGATATTGCCAGAACCGGACATGTCGTATGATAAGGTTATATATCGATTTAAACGAATCTTTCGCGAATCATGAAAAAGGCAAATCCGGTGAAAGCCGGGGACGCAAAGCTACAGGGGCTAACGTGCACATCCGTGCACTATGCCAGCCAGTTACCAAAGCTGCGGGAGTGTTATGCCCCTTTTTGGTGAAAGGGGCTTTTTTTATTTACCCATTATATGATGAAAAGCGGGGTTGGTTGCATGAGAAAAACGATGAAGGGACTTCTTGTTTCGATCATTGTACCTGTTTTTAACGAAAGCGCCAACATCATGGAATTTTACTTCAGAGTCACGCGCGTTATGAATCAAACAGGCTATGACTATGAAATGGTTTTTATTAATGACGGAAGCAAGGATGATACGCTGGACAAGCTTCATGGTTTTCGCGAGAAGGATCGCCGTATCAAAATCATTGATCTATCCCGCAACTTCGGGAAGGAAATTGCTTTAACGGCAGGCCTCGACAATTGCCGTGGCGATGCTGTGATTCCCATTGATGCGGATTTGCAGGACCCGCCTGAGGTTATTCCAGATCTATTGGCTAAGTGGGAAGATGGCTATGATGTGGTCTATGCCACCCGCTCCAAGCGGGATGGCGAAACTTCAATGAAGAAGCTCACAGCGCATCTGTTTTACAGGTTCATCCGAAGGCTGACACCTATCTCTATTCCGCAGGACACGGGTGATTTCCGGTTAATGTCAAGAAAGGTCGTCAACGCCTTAAAAGAACTTCGTGAGCAGCACCGTTTCATGAAGGGCCTCTTCAGCTGGGTAGGCTTCAATCAGACAAGCATCTCTTATCGCAGAGAGCCCCGATTTGCCGGTAAGACCAAGTTCAACTATTGGAAGCTGTGGAATTTTGCCGTTGAAGGCATCACATCCTTCACTTTCCTGCCTCTGCAAGCGGCGACTTATTTGGGCTTTGCCATCTCCTTGTTCGCTATTCTTTTTGCCTGCTACTTGTTCATAACCACCCTGCTCCACGGCAACGCAGTACCCGGTTATCCCTCCTTAATGGTGGCGGTCCTCTTTCTTGGAGGCGTTCAGCTTACGACACTGGGAATCATCGGAGAGTATCTGGGGCGAATCTACAACGAATCGAAACGGCGTCCTTTGTATTTCACTCAAAGCATAATAGGTTTGGATGATAATAAAGAACTGTCTCGGCTGGAGGGAGTTAAATAAATGGAACAAACGATTTACTGGAAAATGGATCGTATGGAGCAAGAGCACTGGTGGTTTGTCAGCCGGCGCAGCATTATCGAGACCATTCTACAATCGCAATTACATACAATCGGACCTCATTCCAAAATCCTGGATGCAGGCTGTGGAACTGGCGGAAACTTGGATATGTTATCTCAATTAGGCTGTGAAGTCATTGGGCTCGAAATGGAACAAGATGCAGCTGAAATTGCACGATCCAAAAGCGGGAAATCCGTTTATATGGGCAGTTTGCCAGATCAGGTTCCTTTTTCCGATGAATCTTTCGATCTGATCGTTCTCTTGGATGTTCTTGAGCATATAGAAGATGATCTCGGGACACTCGCCTCTTTGACTTCAAAGTTAAAACCGGGGGGAAGTTTGCTCATCACAGTCCCTGCCTTCTCCTTCTTATGGAGCAATCACGATGAGTCTCATCATCATAAGAGAAGATATCGATTACACGAACTGGTTGGAAAAATGCAGCATTGCAACCTTCAACCGAAGCACGCAAGCTATTTCAATACCTGGCTCTTTCCGGTTATTGCATTTGTGAGAATCCTACAAAAGAAATTAGGATTTATGCGAAAATCGGATGACCTATCTATGCCTTCACCGTTCATTAATAAACTGCTTACTGGGGTAATGTCCAGTGAGAGACATATCCTGAAACACAGTAAATTGCCGTTTGGCGTTTCCATTATGGCGATCGGCCAGAAGTTGTAACCAGCTAGGGTAAGGGAGCCACAACTATGAATAACAAAGTACTGTTTCAAAGAATCGTATTCGCCGTCTATGCTGCAATCTTTATGTTCATATTCATTTTCATGGATGTCCATTCTTCCCGCAATGATCCCGATACATTCTGGCACATTGAAGTCGGGAAGGAAATGATCACTCAGGGTAAGATCATTCATACGGCGATCCATACGTTTGCCGGTGAGAATCTGTCGTATGTGCCTCATGAAGTCGGTTTCCAGTGGATCGTCGGCGGCTTGTATAGCTTATGGGAGTGGAATGGCGTACATATCTTTACACTGCTGTCGGTTTTCATATTAACTGTCGGGCTGTATCGGTTGATGGAGATCTCGAGAGAAGAGATGGGCCTTCCTAAGATGCATCCTTTTTTGGTTTATGTCGTTCTACCCTTGTTCATGTTCTATATCTACATAGCCTACTTCAAAATTCGTCCACAAATGATTTCTGCGGGTCTTGTTGTATGGTTCGTCATTTGGCTAAGGCGATTCGCCATGGATGCATCCGTGAAAAAAGCAGGGATTCTCGGTATTTTATCCTTGATTTTGGCCAACGTGCATACGGGCGTGTGGGCGGTCATCGCGGTATTATTCATGATGCAAGTATTCGAAAGAATATGGGAGAAGAAGTTAAATCGATATGATCTGATCGCATTGATTTTCATCATAATTGGCGGGCTTGCTAATTTCGGAGGGCTGCAGAGCTTGACCTACTTTTTGACTTTAAGTGAAAGTCCTTTTACTCAAATGATTGATGAGTGGAAACCCATTCCTTTTTCAAATAATTACATTAGTTTTATTACTTTGATTGTATTTGTGCTTTCTGCCCTATATAGCCTTAAGGGACGCCCGTTTCGTCTTATGCTTTTTATAGGAATGCTGTACCTCGGTCTAGCTAGCTACAAACAATTTCTGTTCCTCGTGCTGTTTCTGCCCTACTATCTGGCTGTTGTCGTAGATCGATATAAGTGGTTGGGTGTATTTAAGAGCTTGGAGCCCTATATGCGCTTAAAAATAGTGCTTCCCCTGATCGTATTAGGATTAATGTTGAACTTTTCCACTGTACTGTTGACGCCATATAAGCAGCCCGTTACGAAATATCCGGTAGAAGAGATGACTTACATCCTTCACGAGAATAACACTATCAACCGGCCTAAAGTCCTTTCCGACTACGGCTCTTCCGGCTATGTGATGTTCAGGGGCGGAGATGTGCTCGCGGATGGACGTTTCGACCCGTTTATTCTGGAAGCGACCAAGGGTGTTCACCAATGGACCGCGTTCGAGCGTTCCGTAAACGGTCTCCGATCCGGTTATTTAATGGATGTCATTCAATCGGACCGGCCGGACTTTCTGATACTTCCAACTGCGGATTCCAACAAAACAGTCAACTCCTTATCGGAAGTTGAACTGGATGAAGTGAAGAAGCAATTACATGAGCCGGACTTTACAGGCAGCTTTGGTCAGGTGTGGGATCTTAGGAGGATTGTCAGTAAGAAACCTTGAGGTGAGTTATTTTGAATCGTTATAGACAGCTGGACTCTTTAAGAGGTCTTGCAGCGCTCAGTGTACTTCTACATCATTTTTTATTAATCTTACCTGAATTTTATAAGAATACTTTTTCAAATGTAGAAAAAGTAAATATTATGAAATATTCTCCGCTTCATATTTTTTTCGCAGGACATGAAGCAGTGGTTTTATTCTTCGTCCTAAGTGGCTTTGTATTAGCAATTCCTATGTTAGTTGATCGAAGATCAATATACTCTATGTATTTGATAAAAAGAATACTGCGAATTTATATGCCATATATAGTAGCTTTATTTATTTCAATTATTGCAGCAAAAATTTTTTACTCAGGAAATATTATAGAACTGAGCACCTGGTTTAATAAAACATTTGAACCAGATCTAAATACTCAACAAATCATTCAGCACTTTTTATTGATTCCAAATTTTTATAATTATAAATTGAACCCTGTTATATGGTCCCTAGTCCAAGAGATGAGGATATCAATTATATTTCCTTTCGTAGTAATCTTCATTTCAAGATTTAAATCGCATTACGTCATAATGACCAGCTTAATGTTATCATTTGTGGGCCTTACAGGTGATATTTTAACGAATAATGCACTTTATATACCCAACGATTACTTTATAACTTTACATTGTTTAGCATTATTCATTTTAGGCGGGTTACTTGCAAAACATAGAAATGAACTTATTCAATCAGTACGAACTTTTACCAAGTCGACCAAGATTATTTTGCTAATCAGTGCCATATTAACATATACGTATGCTTGGTGGTTCTTCTATTCAATTAGAATAGTACATCTTTTTATTGATGATTGGATGACAGCACTTGGAGTTTCCTTCTTTATTATATTAGCTATTTCATCATATAAAGTATCAAAGGCTCTTACGTTAAGACCCTTAATATTCATGGGAAATATCTCATATAGTCTTTATCTTTATCATTCAATTGTACTATTATCAATCACACATTTACTTTTTGGTAAAGTGAATATATCTATTATATGGACATTATCTCTGATAATTACATTTATTGTTGCCGTTTTATCATACTACTTCGTAGAGCAACCATCGATAAAACTCGGTAAAGAATTAACCCAAATTTACAAAGCTAAATATAAACTTTCTCAAGTTAAACCTTAAGAACTATGGCAGCTAGATTAAAGTTTAGGAGAGATTAAATGAAAGCACTCAAGACTATTCTATTGCTTTTTGTTATAAGCAGATTGCTGATGTTTTTGTTTTTGTCTGTCGGTCAAACAGGCGAGGTTCAATATGCGAATAACCAACTGAAATTGGATAATCCACTATTAGACCACTTCGTTTATTACGATTCTTATAATTATGCACAAATTGCTACGGAAGGATATGCGGAAAACCGGTTGGCTGCCTTTTTCCCTCTTTATCCGCTTATTGTCAAGGGAATCACCAGTGTCACCGGGATTAATGTTTATTGGGTCGGGTTTCTTCTATCCAACTTCTTTTTTATAGGTTCGCTTTGGCTATTATATTCGCTAATGGCGAAGAGGGGACTCGGCGAAAGAGTAAGGTTTTTGACGCTATCTGCCCTCGTCTTCTTCCCATCTTCTTATTTTTTCAGCGCCTTTTATACAGAAAGCTTCTTTCTGTTCTTGGCGTTATTGGCTTTCTGGTTGTGGGATAATGAAAAAAGGGGTGCAGCGTATTTTATCGGAGGACTTGCTGCTCTTTCCAGAATTGTTGGGGTATGGGTTCCTCTGGCTTTTTTTGTAGAGAGATTAATCCGTAGAAAATTGGATGTGAAAGATTGTGCATTTGCCTTGATGAGCAGTCTGATGTTCTTCAGCTATCCGGTTTATCTTTGGCTGACAAAAGGAGATCCGCTATTGTTTTTAAAAGTAATGGCGCCTGATTATGGCCGTTATTCGACCGTCCCCTTTTATCCCATCTATCAAGATATCGTAACGTCTGTTGAAACAAGCCGGATTGAACCTATTATTATATTACACATATTGTTACTAGTGATTTTCATCAGTTATTTAGTGTCAACAATTCGACTACAACAGAGCGGGGTAACCATTGTTTGGTCCGAGGTGATCTATACGTTTGGTTTAATCTTGATGCCGCTCTCCTCCATTCTGATTCAGCCTATTCATATTGCATCCCATGGATTTATGCGCTATTTTCTAACCGTCTTCCCGCTGTTTATATTTATTGGGATTCATCTGGATCAACTTTTGAAACGTTCAAGTAGAAAATCCGGTCATTCTTCGTTTATCATTTGGAAATCAGTTGGCTATACAACCCTTTTCATATGGGTTTCTTTCACCTTATACATTTTTTTAGCTCTACGCTTTAAAGGGTTTGTTGCATAGATTGAATTCAAAAAAAACAGCCCCATCCATAGATGAGCCTGCCTATAACGCCAATGTACTCACTTAAAAGCCGTCATAAACTGAATGACCGCCGGTCCGAGCAGTACAATAAACAAACTCGGGAAAATAAACAATATCAGCGGGAACAGCATCTTGATCGGCGCCTTCATCGCCGCTTCCTCTGCTCGTTGCTTGCGCTGTTCACGCACTTCCTGTGACTGGACGCGAAGCACCTGCACCATACCGATCCCGAGCTTCTCCGCCTGGAGAATGGAGCTGATCAAGACGCGCACTTCTTCAATGACAAGACGGTCACGTACCCCGAGCAGCGCTTCACGCCGTGTCTTGCCAAGACGTATCTCTTCCAAACAGCGATGGAACTCCTCCGAAACGACACCTTCCGATTTCGACACGAGCTTGTTGAGTGCGGAGTCGAAACCTAATCCAGCTTCCAAGCTGACCGTAAGCAAATCCAATATATCAGGGAGTTCACGGAGTCCTTTCTTGCTGCGTTGTCTCGTCTTGGCTTTCAAATAATACGATGGCAGGACTAGACTTATCAGGAACCCGAACAAGCCGCCGAGCAGCATACCGCTGATATCCGGTTTAATTAATAAGCTGTAGATCACACCAATGAGGGGCATGGCAATCATTAGTATAATCTGCAGGAGGCGATACTCGAATGTCCCCATGCCAAAAGGATTACCCGCCTGCAGAAGCTTCAGTTCGATCCCTGTATCCCGGATCCCACTTTTGCGCTCGAATCTACGTTTCATCCGCAACCACATGCTCCGTAATGCGCGCTGCACCACGGATAGCTCTTTCTTCTCCTCATCTTCAAGGGCGCGGGCCGCCGCTGTCTCCTTATCGGTAATCATGGATAAACGACGCTTCACCTTTGCGCTTTTTTCTTTTTTTAACGAGAACAAGAACTGGATCAACAGTAAGATTGTAAAGAAAAAGGTAACATACATCATCATTCAGGCTACACCTCGATGGTCGTCATTTTACGAATTAGGAACAGCCCAATGAGCATGGATACACCAGCTCCACCTACAAGCATAAGCCCAATCGGATGTGTGAACAGCGTTCCGATGTAACTGGGCTGGATGAGATACAAAATGACAGAAAGCCCGAAGGGCAGCAGCCCGATCACCCAGCCTGACATTCTCCCCTGTGCTGTTAAGGTCTTGATTTGACGATGAATTTTATTGCGGTCACGAATCGTACGTACGATTGTATCAAGAACCACAGCCAAATTCCCACCCACCTGCCGCTGAATCAATACAGCTTGAACCAACAAGTCCAAATCTTCACTCGGCATCCGCACTTTTAGATGCTCAAGCGCTTCCTCCATGCTTGTGCCGTACTGCATTTCCTTCAGCAGAATTTCAATCTCATCTTTGATCGGCGCTTCCGATTCATCAACGACCGTCTTTAATGCCTGTGCAAAGCTGAATCCCGCGCGAAGGGAACCGATAACCGTCATAATCATATCTTCCAACCCATCATTAAACTTCTTGATGCGCTCCCGCGTTTTCTTCTTGATCCAGAATCTTGGCGACAAATATCCCATCACAAAGCCTATGAGGGCGAAACCAAGATTGCTTGTAATCAAAAGCATCAGAGCCAATAACAGCAGAGCTGCGATCCATTGAAACATTAGATACTCTTCCGGAGCGATGGCTACTCCCGAGCGCGTTATCATCTGCTCTAGCTGTTCACTTTTCTGCTTGGTCAACATCTTCTCTTTCACTTGTCGGCGGTATACCTGCATCTGAATAAGAAGATTGAACTTCCGTTTCCCGAGCTTCTTCTTGTCTCCAAGTTCGAGAATCTTCTTCATTCTGCGGTTCATCCGTCGATCTGAATGGAACAAGCTTTGGAAAATCGCTGAAAATAAGAGCAGTGCGGTCAACAGCACCATCACTGTCAGCATCCAGATCAATTCGGCCACCCCGCTTCAAAGAATACTGAAGAAGGAATTTGAATACCTGATGATTCAAGTCGCTCATAAAATTTGGGGCGTACCCCCGTCGGACTTAGCTTGCCAATCACTTTCCCATTCTCATCCAAACCATACTGCTCGAATGCAAATATATCCTGCAGGACAATGACATCGCCTTCCATGCCCTGTACCTCGGTAATGTTCGTAATTTTACGCGAACCGTCTTTAAGACGGGACTGTTGAATAATCAGATCAATGGCGCCTGCGATCTGCTCTCGGATTGCCTTCACCGGCAAATCAATGCCAGCCATGAGTACCATGGTCTCCAGACGAGAAATCATATCCCGCGGGCTGTTGGAGTGACCTGTAGCCAGTGATCCATCGTGACCTGTATTCATTGCCTGCAGCATGTCCAGCGCCTCGCCGCTACGTACTTCCCCTATCACAATTCGTTCTGGGCGCATCCGCAGCGAGTTCTTCACCAGATCTCGAATCGTAATAGCACCTTTACCTTCAATGTTAGCAGGTCGTGATTCAAGCGAAATAACGTGATCCTGCCAGAGCTGCAGCTCAGCCGCGTCTTCAATGGTAATGATCCTTTCATCGCTTGGAATGAAGGAAGAGAGCACGTTGAGTGTTGTTGTTTTACCTGATCCCGTACCGCCGCTAACAAAAATATTGAGTTTTGCCTTCACACACGCATCCAGGAAAGTGGCCATCTCCCGCGTAACTGTGCCGAAGTTGATTAAGTTCTCTATGGTAAATGGATCCTTGGAGAATTTACGAATGGTAATCGTCGGTCCGTTCAATGCGAGCGGAGGAATAATGGCATTCACACGAGACCCATCAGGCAAGCGCGCATCAACCATAGGAGAGCTTTCGTCTATACGACGTCCAATCGGTGCCACGATTTTATCGATAATGTTCATGACATGCTCGTCATCTCTGAATTGTACGTAAGACAATTCAACTTTTCCTTTACGCTCCACATACACTTGATTCGGACCATTCACCATGACCTCAGAAACATCAGGGTCTAAGAGCAGCGGATTTATCGGTCCAAATCCAGTCAAATCGTTTGAAAGCTCATCAATGACCTTCTTGCGATCCACTTTCCCCCGGAAGGATTCGTCTTCTTTCATGATCTCAACGGCCATTGCATCGAGCTTCGGAATAATTTCCTCTACATTGTCATCCTTCAGCTCACTGAAAATCTGCTTGTACAGCCGATTCTTCAGTTCATGCTGCTTACTCATCTGCTCGCGCTGTTCCTTCTGTGGCTGCTCAGTACCACGGATGCGACGGAACGTGGCCATTAAATCCTTCTTCTCTGATTTCTCTGCTGCGACTGGTGCGTCCTGAGATTCCGCTTGCGCAGCTTCAAGCTGCTGATACCCTGATTTGGCCTGCAGTTTCTCAAGTAAACTCATGATGGATTCCTCCAGTTAGGTTCATTTTCATTAAAAAATGGATGTGCTCCCTATCGCTCGATGCAGGATTCCTCGAATGAACGAGGGCTCTTTAGGCTTAAATACGCTGATTTCACGGCGCTGGATGAGCTGCTCTGCAATCTTGTACACCGATTTTGCAACGTCCGATTTACCATTCTTTAATATAAAAGGCACGCCGTCATTCAGCGACTGGCATACCAGTTCGAACTCATTGGGCACGTAGAAAGGCATTTCCTCACTTAACAGCTCCGGTACATCGGAGACTTTAATCACACTCTCCATGGTGGACCGATTCACGACAAGCTTCATTTTATCCCGCAGTCCAAGTAGAATAAGAGTTTCCAGCATCAGCTTGGTGCTTTTTATCGCTGTCATCTCAAGAGTTGTAACCATGAATACGGAGTCCGCCCTCTCGATCAATTGCAAGGTTTTTTCTGAAAACCCGGAAGGCGTATCGACAATCACATAATCATATTGAGAAAGCAGTAAATCACACACCTTATCCAGCCTGTCTGTGGTTATAAGGTCTGCGTATTCGGGCCGATCCGGCGCAGCCAGCACCTTGACCCCGCTGTTATGCTTAATCAGGTAACTCGCCAATGTGTGCTTATCCATCGTGTCGATACTGTCCATCACATCTTTAATCGTGAACGTAGGATGAAGATCCATAGCTAAACATACGTCCCCGAATTGAAAATCCGCATCCAACATGCAGATTTGAATATTACTGCTCTTAGAGTTGTTCTTGGATAAGGCGACAGCCAGATTGACAGCCAGTGCTGTCCTTCCTATGCCGCCCTTCGCGCTGCAGATGGCAATCATTTCTCCCCGCTTATTCTGTACGTTCTCTACAATGGTTTGTTCATCACTGGACATGAGAGTTGCCTCCTTCCATTCATTGGTCTCTACTGTTACCTTGTTATTTCTTTGCAGCATCAGGAACGATCCTTGAATATAGAGCTAGGCCGATTTTAAACCGATCCGCTGCGTTAACAAGCTTCGGTACATCCTCTGGCTTTGCTTCCAATGTTACAGTTGCGTATTCCGCATAAGGGTGCTCGGCATCTGATTCGACCATCCTTCTGCCGACAGCCAGAACATGGACATTACTAAGTAAGACCGTGGATGCGTCAATCTGCTTATCATTTCCTTCCTTCGGAGGAATCGTAACCAGGACATCCACATAATCATCCGGTTCGATCAGATTCGAGACCGATTGCACAATATTCACGCCTACCGAAACGGCTCGATATCCGTTCTTTATTTTCTTCGCTACGACAGCGGCTTCATCTTTGCTTGCTTTAACACGATGACTGAGAAGAATTTCTCCTGTCTCTATAGATGCGTCCGCAAATTTGCCTTCCGCATCTTTGATTGACTTCATCGATTGAGGATGTAGACCCAGGGAAGGAACCATCTTCACTTCAAGCATTCCGGATTGGATTTGTTGATTTCTCTGAATCTGCTGCTTAGCGACAACAACTTCGACCATGTTCTCGCTCACTGTCGCCGTTTGGTCGTATTGCTTCATATAATTGAAGAAAAGAAAGGTAGTTACTAGTCCCATTATGAGTGCTGCAATAAAAATGATTTTTGATCTCATGGTTGTCCTGTCACCTACTCAGTTAGTTTAATAACATATGCACCGCGGTCTACTGCCCCTGGTTTAACAGTTCCAATGCCGGTTCTTTGGATGAACACGCCGATTACTTCTTTCGTGTTATAATCCATGGGTTCGGTAAGATAGAAGTAGGCGAATCCAGTAATTTCAATCTGTTTGATTTGTCCTCCCGTATAGTTATGTGGTGTATATACAGGGACAAGCAGAATTCGCGGATCATCAAGGTGACTCATATCACCTGGTGTGTACGGACTCCTATTTATTCTTGCCTGTACCGCATCTCTTGTCTTTCCAGCTATATTCCCAGTCTGTGTATCGACTACATCACCAGCAGTCAGTAATCCTTGATAGCCATTGGCCAAATTGGTCTCGTAGGTGCTGGCACCAGGAGCTCCTAATGCAATAATCCCGAAGTTACCGTTCGTAGCTTCATTTTCGTCAACCTTAAGTCGATAGGTTTGACCATAATGAAGTTGAATAGATTGATCGATGCCTATCGGCGCCGCTCCCGTCGCAGCCCCCATGGCCTCAATCTTCGCCGTTGCTTTCACGCTGACCGGCACCTTATCGAACCCAAGCACTTTGGCCAGAGGAACATCCACGACTTTCTTTAGTACGGCAGTCGTCCGGTCTTTCATGGTGACAGATAAATTGATTAAACTTGCTGTTTCTCCATGATCATGCAGGATCCGATCAGCCACACTGCGAACATTCTGCTCCGTGGCAGTTAGCTCTTGCGCACCTGATAGAACTGCAGCATTTGCCGTCTTCTGGAGGTGCATTTTGACCGCATATACCTTGCCTCCATCTACTACGACTGCCGTCATGCCTAATAGGACTACCAACATGAATGCCGCCAGAACGGCGACGTTTCCATCCTGCCGTATAATGACGCTTTTTAACCTCTCAAGAATCACACTAGATTTCACGACTGGCCCCCTATTCTACTCTTATCGTCGAAGCAGCTTTAACGGTCGGCGCCGGAAGCAGCTTGGAGATAATGGGTGTCACATACGTAAACGGATATTCCAAGGTAACGGTAACGTAGTCACCGGAATGCCGAACAGCTTCAACCGGTGATATCGTAACTTTCAGATTACTTGCATCACCGAGATGCACATAGTTTTTAGCGAATGCAACGATTTCTGAATCTTTCCTATCAAACCCGCCAAGCCTCACCGTTTCTTGTGCAACGTTGTTCATATTCATATAGGCGTACATCAATCGGCCGAAATCGAAGATACCGCATACCAGCAATAGAAATATAGGAAGAATAACGGCAAACTCCGTCAGCGACTGCCCTCCCTCATCTTTGATCATATAATCCCCCACCCTCTAAGCCAAAGACTTAATACCGCACCTCCTGCAATCGCAACACCATATGGAAATGCTGCCGTGAGGGCGTCATCTTTCATAGCAGAAGATATTTTCATCCCATATCTTAGCAGCACTACCGAGTAAACAACTTGCTTGAGTCTCTCGATAACACCCTTTCGTAATAGGAGGAGTGCAAGTGCGATCACACCGCCGATTAATGCCATGTAGACAGAAGCAAGCAGCACGAATGTTACGCCTTTGAACGCGCCGACAAGCCCGAGCAGCTTTACGTCGCCGGCACCCATTCCTCCTAGCAGATATGGAATCAAAAGGATACCGAACCCCACTGCGAATCCGAGCACACCATCCACAAAACCAGGAAAGCCGCCAGCTGCGCTTTGCAGCATGAAACCAATGACCGTGCCTGGTAAAGTGACTGCGTTATAAATCTTGCGCGATTTCAGATCGGTGAATACGCAGATGGCGAGAATGATAATGAGCAAACTGTCAACGACAACCATACCTGCCTCCCAAAAATGTTTTAAAAAAAAGGGTCTACGTTCCGAAAAACGTAAGACCCTTTTTCATTGGAGCGTTAATTTAAAAGGCAACCGCTGTTATTATGGAGTACCATTAGTCGCATTGGCTACATCAGCGTTGACTCTATTAAAGAGAGTAAGAATATTACCCCTCAGTGCAAAAAGAACACCAACTACGCCAACCGCGATAACCCCAAGAACCAGACCATACTCGGTCATCCCTTGACCCTGCTCTTCAAACAAAAGATCTTTCATTTTATTCATCAAGAGAAATTCACTCCTTCGTCAATCAAGAAGACCCACTGATCTAGCTGATTGTTCGATGACACGAACGCTTTTATCATAGAGGTTGTAGACTTCCAGTTTTATTCCAAACAAGATACCCACTACACCAACCGCAATAACGCCAAGCACCAAGCCATACTCGGTCGTACCTTGTCCTTGTTCACCTTCATATAAGCATACTATTTTCGTCAACATGGTAAGATCCCTACCCTACTAGAAGACTGATTGGATTAAGCATGACCAGCTGAGGCATTCGAAACATCCGTATTTACCTTATTAAAGAGCGTAAGAATATTACCCTTAAGAGCGAATAGAATTCCAACTACGCCAACCGCGATAACACCCAGAACCAATCCGTACTCTGTCATACCTTGACCTTGCTCGTCCACCATAAGACCTTTGATTTTGTTTTTCATTTTAATTTCCTCCTCGTTTTTTTAAATAAATTGGACCGTTTGCCCGACGGTCGTTCGGGTAAGACCGATACTGCCTGCGGGAAGCTCCACCACTGAAGTCGTGCCTTTGAATACTGCGCCAACATGACCCGGCTCCAAACGCTCCTCCACCCCTACGACACGATGCTGTTTATCCAGATAAACCACATCAATAGCGTATTGCATGAAAAAGGTATGTACCGATCTACATGGTTCGATGTGAAGGCATAACCCGCTGGAAAGTCGCTTTGTAAAGAGCAACCCACGTAGTCTGCGACCAAAGGTTTTGGCCTCCATCACCTGCAGGGCTATCGTTTCGCCCGTATTCGCATTCACCAGCTTCAAGCAGCCTCACCCCCTTATGCAAAATAAAAACCCCACCTTTCCCGAAAGGCGGGGTTGCTGCTGTATACATATACAGCGAAACAAGCGCCCTTCCTCTTTCGGCAGCTGGCTGGCATTGCACGATTTTTGTCGCGTGGTAGCCCCTATAGCTTTGCGTCGCCGGCTTTCACCGGTTTTGCCTTTGTCGAGATTCCAGATGCGGTGTTCCGCTTGGAATTCGTTGTGTTGCTTTCATCATAGATTTCGACTTAAACTTTGGGTATCCACCAAAAAGCCCAATTTTCTAACAATTTAGATAACTCGTTATTATGACAAAAGGCACCTTCGCTAATAGTACTCCTATGATTCAAAGTGGGTATAAAGCGATAAAATCTACCATTATTTAGGATTCGGAACGTCGTTTTATGTCATTATCCTAACTTCAGAAGATTTGAAAGGCAGGATATCATTTAGGCTAGGCCTACATCCGAATCCGAAAAATTTGCTAAAAAATAGGAAAATAGGACGACTAGTGTAAGGAAGGAATTTAAATAAACTTACAGAATGTTATTATCCATATCGAATTGCATGGTTGGTCGAATCATGTAATCCAAGTGAATGATAAAAGGCAAACCCGTGCGAAAGCCGGGGACGCAAAGCCACGGTTCTAACCCATCGAGATGCGATGGCATGAAAGCCGGGCCGCTCTAATAGCTTGGTTTTTTTTATTTTTCATCAAATAGATACGTTCGGTAAGGAGGAGCACATGCGCATTGGCGAACTTCTAGTCATGAATGGCATTATAAATGAGGAGCAACTCGATCAGGCGCTTAAGGAACAAGCGCGTAACCCGAAAAAGCTCGGAGGGATAATGATCGAATTAGGGTTTATCACCGAACGTCAGCTCGTCGAAGCTCTAGAGTTCCAACTTGGCGTGCCTGTCGTAAATCTGAATGAAGCGGTATTTGATCTTGCTACTGTCCAGATCATAGATGAATCGATTGCCCGGAAGCATCATCTCGTTCCGATCAGCAGCGGCGGAGGTAAAATCAAGGTGGCCATGATCGACCCTTTAAATAAAGAGGCGATTAAAGCCATTCAAATGGCGACGGGTATGAGCGTTCAGCCGTTTATCGCCATGCGAATGGAAATGGAAGAAGCCATCAACCGTTATTATGGTTCCGATACAACCGCAGAAACGTTGAATGAAATCATTCAAGCCGGCGTATATCAACAAGCGAGAGGCATTCATATCGAACCGCATGAAGACGGGCTAATGGTCAAATACCGAATTGACAACACGCTCAAGAGTAAGAAAACGCTTTCTAAGAAGATGCATGAGACGTTGTTCAGGCACATCAAACTTCTATCCAATCTGAATGTCTCTGAGAGGAGGCTGCCACAAAACGGTCGTTTCCAGATAAAGGTCGACCACAAGCAGATCGATATACGTGTATCCACCCTGCCAAGTATTAACGGTGAAAGCCTATTTCTTCACTTAACGGATGAATCTGAACCTCAATTAACCATATCCGAGCTTGATTTCAGTGAACTCAATTTGCAAAAATTCGAAAAAGCGCTTAAGCTGCCAAGCGGCATGATTCTGATTTGCGGACCGGATGGCAGTAAGAATACTTCCATGCTATATTCAACCCTCACTCGACTGGCAAGCGAAAACCATAGAATCATTACTATCGAAGATCCAATAGAGCTCAGAATGCCGGGAATTACACAAGTGGAGGTGAACGAGCAGCTCGGCCTGACTTTTGCTCATGCGCTTCGGTCGGTATTGCGTCAGGATCCGAACATCGTCATGGTCAGTGATATCCACGATAGGGAAACGTTTGAAATGGCAATAAAGACGACCCTCACTGGCCGTATGGTCCTCGGCGCCATATATGGCGGCAGTGCAATCAAGACCATCAGCCGTCTGATGGACATGAACAAAGACTCGCATCTGCTGGGAGCTTCGCTTTCCTGTGTCGTGGCGCAGCGTTTGGTGAGGCGAATATGCCGTCAATGTGCTCAATCCGTGACCGCTACCGAAGATGAAATCAAGCTCTTTGAAGCTAACCAAGTTCTGCATTCGGAAGATCAGAAGAACGGAAAAGGAATTATCGGCAATTTTCGAACCTTGGTGTCCACCCAGATCAGTGGAAAATTAACCGTGACTCGAGGGACTGGCTGCATAGTATGCAAGGATACCGGTTATCGCGGAGTGGTTGCCCTACAGGAGGTGCTGCTTATCGACGGGAAGCTGCGCGAGCTCATTACTGGGCAACGTCCGATCCAGGAAATCGAAAGCCATTTAGTGCAAATCGGCTACAAAACGATACTGTACGACGGGTTGATCAAAGCTCGTGAAGGCATCACTACCGTCGAAGAAGTGTTAAAAACGGTCGATTGACAAAAACAGTCCAATTAAAAATTATGGGGTCCCCGCAAAGTAATCGGACTATGCTTCGAAGCAACACGTCACTTTGTGGGGGAACTTTAGGGGGAACTAGGATGTCTTACCGATTTCTTATTGTTGACGATACCCAATTCATGCGTAAAATGGCTGCCGATTGCTTAAAGCAGAACGGTTATGAAGTGGTTGGAGAAGCGACTAACGGTAGAGAAGCTATTAAGCTGTATGAAGAACTGATTCCGGATATCGTCCTGATGGATCTAACGATGCCGGAAATGAACGGCATAGATGCCATTAAGGAAATTCTTAAACTCGATCCCGACGCCGTCGTGTTGATCTGCTCGGCCAGCAATCAGCAGGATTTGATATTCGATGCGCTTGAAGCCGGGGCAAAAGGTTACTTAATGAAGCCTTTCAACCCTGTCCGTTTAATTGAAATCATCCAATCACATGCTGAACCCCATCTGGGCGTCGCCCTTTCGGCGAGCATGGAAGACCTTCAGGCACATTCGGAGGATCAAACTCCTATCGAATCTGAGGATCAGTCAAGTACGATCGAACATGAATATCCCGCAGTAGAATGTGAAGACAATCAAGTGGAAGCTGTCATGACGGATATGGAGCCTGCCGTGTTGCTCGAACTGCTCGAGGAATCGCATCCAGCGGCGATAGAACCGGAAGCTGCTGAAGAACTAGTAGCCGCTTCAACCGAACTCCCAGTGCCTGCCGTGAATGAGAACACAAACAATAGGATAAGGGGAAACGAGAAAATGAGAAGCTTTGTTAGCAGCTATAATTGCAGTTGGCAGGAAGACATTCAAGGTAAAATAGCCAATTTTAACGTCATTTGTACTGAAAGTGAAAACAAAATTATTATCGAGATGTCAAACCAAAATAACGAAAAGCAGGTAATTCCCTTTACACTCGACGGTTTTCGCCAGTTGACCGGCTGGTTGGAAGGACAAATGGGAAACCGAACGATAGCGAAGTAATTAGCGAGCTGAGTTGGCGGGCAGTTAACCAAACAGTAAGGCTGCAAATGGACTGTTTACAAAATGGGGTGAGGGCAAAATCCTCAACCCATTTTGCTATATCATCCAAATTCATAATGTCACTTAAGTATCCAATATAACTTAATTGACCATTCGTCAAAAAAAGAACCCAGTCGACATCACAATTAGTTCGAGAAACCCATGTTATTTAAGCATCCAATAACTTACAATTTTATTTGAAGTGCAACTTTTCCTAAATTGAAGGAGGGCTTTTATGAAGCGTAAATGGACAACCTTGGCAATATCCGGCATCTTGACGGTCTCAGCAGTAATGGGAGGCGGGATATCTGCAATGGCAGCATCGAAAAGCAGCACAAGTGAAGCAGCAGTTTCTGCCAAAACGTATGTAATCGCATTTACTAACCAGCTCCCGAGTGGCTATGATGCAATGATTCAAGCGGCAGGCGGGCAAGTTGTACGGGCCATTCCTGAGATAGGAGGATTGGAAGTAATTTCGTCCAGCACCGAATTTATGACGAAGCTGCAGGCGGTCAAGGATGTTGCTGCTGCCAACGTTCAGTTGGTACATAAGCTAAGTGATGGCACAGTAGATCCCTCCACCGCTGACGGTAAGCCGGTTATAGATATTCCGCAGCCGGAAGCAACGAGCAGCTATTGGGACTATCAATGGGACATTAAAAAAGTAACGAATGACGGTGCTTCGTATGCGATCGAGACCGGAGGAAAAGCCGGCAAGCATAAGGCCATTGTAGGCGTTATCGACAGCGGTATTGATGCCAACCATCCCGACCTAAAAGCTAACTTCCTTGGTGGCAAGAACTTTGTACCAGCTGGAATAGATTCCAGTGAAACCGGCGATCCTAATGATCTTTTGGACCGTGAAGGTCACGGAACACATGTGGCAGGATCGATTGCTGCAAACGGCAAAGTTAAAGGAGTCGGTCCGGATCTTGGCTTACGCTCTTACCGCGTATTCCCCGGCGGACAAGGTGCGCCTACTTCCTGGATTGTAGCTGCTATCATTCAGGCAGCGAATGATAAGGTTGACGTCATTAACATGTCGATCGGCGGTTTTGACTCCCAAAAGTATTATATAGATGGAACCAAATACTCGGATGTTGCTGACGTTTTGCTTTGGAAACGCGCCATTCAATATGCTGTGAACAATAATGTAACGGTGGTAACGGCAGCTGGCAATGAAAGTCTCAACCTACGCGACAACAAAGCGATGACCGCTTATCTAAACGCTACATATGGTTCCCCTGGCGTTGTATTTAAAGGAAAAACAACAGAAACACCTGGCCAAATCAATGGCGTCATCAATGTTTCATCCTCTAACAAGTGGTCGACGAACAGCATCGCATTTTACTCCAATTATGGATTAAATCAAATCGATGTAGCAGCACCAGGCGGCGACAATGGACCCGTATATGATGCAACACGGGATCTGAAACAACGGGATTTCCATTATCGCGCGCTAAGCACATGGCCTACTTATTTACCTTCCTACTTCACGTCTAACCTGCATAGCTACGCGCTTCTCCACGGTACATCCATGGCGGCTCCGAAAGTAGCTGGCATTGCGGGTGTCATTAAAGCGGCACATCCGGAGTTGAACCCTGCTCAAGTAGCTGCGTTAATTGAAAAAACGGCGAATGATTACGGCCCAACCGGTAATGATGCCTTATACGGCGCAGGTGAAGCAAATGTGTACAATGCTCTAGTAAAATAAGTTCATGATAAAACAAGTCCAGTGCCGTTTTGGCACTGGACTTGTTTTATTGTCTGATTGATCACTAGCTCCTGATTCCCTCTCAATGAGGCACCGTTACTAGTGTATACCCTTTGCTTCGAATGCCTTTAATTATATCCGGTAAAGCTGCTATGGTAGAGGGATGATCGTGCATGACGATAATGCTTCCAGATTGAACTTGAGCTAACACACTTTTAACGACTTTTGAAGGGTCAGTTGTCGCCCAATCTTTCGGATCTTCGTTCCAAAGCACCATTTGCATATGATGTTCTTCCGTTACCAGCTTGGTATCGTTGTTATAGGCACCATATGGCGGACGAAAAAGTGTGACCGGGTGTTTATCGAACTTAATAAGCTTATTTAGACCGCTATTAAACTCATTTTCCTGTGCGTCATAGGTCATTTTCGACATATGAGGATGCGTGTCTGAATGATAACCAACCTCATGGCCCTCATAGACAGCCTCTGTCACTGACTGTGGAAAAGCAGCAGCATTTTGTCCGATGAAGAAAAAAGTGACATGTGTGTTTTGTTCCTTTAGAACTTTGAGAAGTTCCCCCGTGTATTTAGTCGGGCCGTCATCAATGGTTATGGCTACATTACCTTTTCCAACCGAATAAATGAGCTTTAAAGCTGACTGCTTCATCTGCTTTTTCGTACCTGATACCACTGGTTCTTCTTTTGGTAAACCTGTTTCAAATCCAACTGGCTCCTTAATCGGGCTAGTAACTGGTGCATTGTTCGTGAAGGGCGAGCCACTATCGGATACAGGTTTAGGTACAACAATGGGATCTGACGAAACCGCGGGACCCACTGAAGCAAGGGCATCAGGAACGTTGGGAGCAGGAGCTTGCTCACACCCCGTTAACATAAGAATAGTAAGCATACTACTTAAAAAGCACCGAGAGAGTTTCATAGTCTACCTACCCATGTAATATTGGCTGTATATTATTTCTGAGAAAAGCCTATTCTATGATCCATAAGTGACATTAACCGTCACCGATGTATAGCCTGTCAACCGTGTATCAGGACCAAATTCGTATGTCACTTTTCCAACGTTGATATTCGAGATTATACGATTGGTCAGCGCTGCTTTCATAACAGCCTGCGAACTCCCCAGGGAGCTTTTAAAACGAAAGGTGATCTGGCTCTGCTGGGTTGATAGCCCTCGTTGAAGAATGGTCTGAACCGCGGATATGGAGTCTGCCGTGTTCTCAGCCGTTTCGCCTGAGAGTCCTGTAGAACTCAGCAATGCTTGGGAAGATGCAGCATCCATAGCGCCAGACTGAACGGCTTGTCCCAGCGCTTGAATGAAATCTTGAGATGCAGCCGGGTATGCCCCCGTCCACGTATGATCGTGCTGCATCTGTGCATCTGTTAAATTGAAGTAATGATAGGTCAGTCTACCTTTCACATCGGGAACAGGGTCATCCCATGTCGTATCTAGATGATACCAGTTACCGTTCAGCTTGACTAAATTCCAGGTATGCAGTTGGCCTCCGGCCTGGCCTTCCACGATTTTATTCGGAATGCCAGCCTCGGTAAGCAAGCGATACGTGAGCAAGGCATACCCTTGACAGACGGTTGAGCCTTTAGTCAACCCGCCGTATGCTGAATGTTCATTCAAGGATTGATCGTAAGCCAGATGAGAGATCACATAATCATGAACGGCCTTCTCCTTCTCGAAATCGTTCATCCCGCTACGGATAATAGAGCCTACGATCGTCTTGGCCTGTTCGGAAACATAGTCACTTTGCGCTTTAGACTCCAAATAGGAGATATTGAAGGTAGCCGTAGATATACCGTCATATTCATACTTCATACTATGATAAATGTAATGCAAATAATCGTTATTCGCCAGCACCTCATTGATAAAGCCTTTTATCTGTTGAAATTCGTTCGGATCGTCTAGCGTGATTTGAAAGTCCGTTTCTTGATTCAGCAAATGTTCCTTAAGCGATTGCTGCCACGTCGGCAAAGCAGCCTCCTTCTTTGTCGACGTATCCAAAGTGGCTGACGTCCAAGTGCTTCCCGGCAAATCCTTCATCGAATGGGCAAGCAGGGCAGCCATCTCCTGTCTTGTCATATTATCGCGTGGACGGTATGACCAACTCTCCCCCGATTTACTGGCATCTACATCATACCAGCCTTTGGCCAGCACACCGCTAACCGCCGGGATCGCCCATGCATCGGGAGAGTCCTGAAACTTAAGAGCTGCAGGTGCTGCGATGCCTTTGCTCTGGGCTAACCGCCATACCATTGCGGCCGCTTCTTCCCGTTTCACCGGCTGTTCAGGCGTGAAGGTGCTAACGCTCGTACCATCAATGATCCCTGCTTGATAAGCCGCGCGTACATAAGGAGCAGCCCAATGGCTTTGAATATCTTGAAAAGGTACGGACGAACCGTCATCCTTCAACTGAAAAGCAACCGCTACAAACTTAGCGAACTGTGCGCGTGTCAGCGTCATTGACGGGCCGAACTGCCCCGGAGCAATACCGTCTGTGACGCCTAGCCGTTGAAGATCATTGATATAGGATACATAAGGACTTGTATTGGAGACATCAGCAAAGCTATTGGCCGAAGCCCCAGTTACGTTCCAAAGTGAGAGCAGGCTGACCAATGATGTGAGTAGACCTAGTTTCTTCATGTTGTACCCTCCTCTTTTTAACCAACATAACATAGTAAAATTAAACTCCCATTAAAGTTAAATTAATTTTCTAAAAAAGAACGATCGAAACTAACAGTTAATTAATCTCGGAGATATGGGGACGCGTGGTCTCACTCCAGATGAATACCAAAATACTCTTGCAAGGCCGCTTTATACTCTTCTTGGGTCTGCAGAGTGAATGTTCTTACCCCCGCTGAGGTAAAGATGCGAAACTCTCGGCCCGCAATTGTATTCCGTCCCTCCGGGGTGCGTATGGCAACCATTGGGGCTTTGGTAAAAATCGAATCAGGGGCATTCTCACACCAGAAGGTCGCAAAGGTGAAGTCCTTCGGCAGCTGAGGCTCCTCCGTGAACGAGTAAATGCGGTTCCATTCCCTGTTCTTCTGCTCGCAAAGCACCCAGCCGTAATAGGGATCGCGCTCGAGATGATAGCACTCTTCGCCTTGATGCTGTTCAAGGCCTTCAATCCATGCAATCGGCCTGCGGGGAACGATCCCGCCTACTCCGACATCACACAAGTAAGTCGCGCCTTCTGCTTCTACCTTCAGCACGTGATGACGTCGTTTCGGTGGCGTATTCGGCTCGTCGCGCCAAAATCGAGCGACCAAGTCAGTGACCGGGTAGCCAAGCTCCCGCAGCAGCCAGCCAAATAAAGCGTTTAGCTCGAAGCAATACCCGCCGCGCCGGCGCACGACAATCTTAAGATATACATCCTGAGGATCCAGTGATAAGGCTATGCGGTTCATAATGTCCAAATTTTCGTACGGAACCGTGTGCAGATGACACTCCTGCAGGTCGGCCAGCGTCTTTGCGCTGCCATCGAGCGAACCTTCAAACCCGATGCGCTCCAGATAAGTCTGAATTTGACTATTTTTACTGAGCATGTTAAACACTCCGTCCTTTGAGAGTTAAACCGGGTGAAAGCCGTAACGAAAAGCCTTGGCTTAATGAAGGCCATGCCGGCCAGCATATAGATCGTCACAAGCCCTGTCTTCCCCGGTCGCGATAGTATGGAAAACTGCGATAACGGTCAGCGAGTGGGGAAACATCGCCCCCCAGCCCTGATCTTTACCGGTACTTCGCGGGATACGTTGACATCATCCTCGAGCAGTCCGTTAGATATGTATTATTTCTTTATTTAAACAGGTATTACCTTCTAATACTTTGTCGTCTTGTTGCCATTCGCGACTATATGAAAAAAATAATAACCACACCATCCTAGTGAGTGTGGGTATTCGGCTTATTCAGCTGTTGTTTTAGTTTCCAATATACTCTGCTGAAATTCTGCACTTGTACTCGGCTATACGCCAGCTGATATAATAATTAAGGAAAGGAGTGTGTAAGGATGAATCGAGTCATCGATCAATATATTCGCAGCGAGGAAGAGCGGGCTTGGGCCAGAAAAGCAGAGGAGCTGGCTGCCCATTTTGCGGGTAGGGCCACGCGGCATGACCAAGAGGGATCGTTTCCTTTTGAGAATTTCGCAGACCTGCGCGAGGCCGGGTACTTAAAGCTAACGGTCCCTCAAGAATTCGGCGGGAATGGACTCTCGCTTTACTCCCTCGTCATGCTGCAGGAGAGACTCGCTTACGGGGACGGATCGACCGCATTGGCCGTTGGCTGGCATATCGGTCAGATCCTTCATCTCCGAACAACCCGGAAATGGCCCGAGGCTATTTTTGCTGATTTGTGCCGTTCCGTCGTGAGCGACGGGACAATGATCAATACCTTCGCTAGCGAAGCAGCATCCGGCAGTCCCAGCCGGGGCGGAAAGCCTGAAACGACGGCGGTCCCTGCAGACGGCGGTTGGCGGATTACGGGTCGCAAAACGTTTAGCACGCTTTCACCGATCCTCGATCGTTTTGTGGTATCGGCTTACATCCCGGATGAAGACTGTACGGACGACTTCCTGATTCACCGGACGGACCGGGTGACCTTGGTGGAAACCTGGGATACACTCGGGATGCGCGCGACCGGAAGCCACGATGTGGTGTTGGATGGCGTTTTTGTGGACAAAGATATGAGGCTCTCCGGAAAAGGCTTGGATGACGGGGGCGGCTGGCTTCTGCATATTCCGGCCTGTTACATGGGCATTGCCTTGGCGGCACGTGATTATGCTATTGAATTTGCCCGCACCTATCAACCCAACCATATGAACGAACCGATCGCAGCACTCCCTTCCGTCAAGCAGTCGATCGGAGAGATGGAAATCGAATTGCGAACCGCGCGCGTGCTCCTTTATGCGGCGGCGGATCGCTGGGATCGGGAGAAGGAACACCGACCCGCGTTGAAACCGGAGCTCGGCTTAGCCAAGTATGTTGCCACCAACAACGCCATCAAAATCGTGGACCTGGCGATGAGAATTGTCGGTGCCGCGAGTTTGTCCCGCAAGCGGCCCTTGGAACGATACTACCGGGATGTTCGTGCAGGCCTGCATAATCCGCCAATGGATAGTACAGTGCTTCATACCTTGGCTAGTGCTGCTTTAGCCGAGACATCCTTATAATCCGAGGGAGACGCTAAAACAAATCATGGAGAACCCGCGCCGGAGCCTCCCTATCCGCCTTCAAAAAGTATTCATATCTGCCGAATCTCGCCAGCGCCTCTTGGTCGGGCAGCCATACCCATTCATCGATTTCAGTCTGGCAGCGGTGGGCCCGAAACGAGGCGAGCTTTGCTTCCAGATGAGCATGCACGTCGATTTTGATGACATCCTTACGGGAATACCCGTACCGCTCTGGACGCTCCATCGCGTCGCCGAACGAAATGAAATATAGAGCGCCCCGATGTCCTGTTCGCCCAAAAGCGGCCGTCGTCACTTTCCCAATTGCGCAATGATCTGGGTGACCACCTAGCTTTTCGTGAAATGTAAGCACGACATCGGGATCCACTTCGTGGATGAGAGCCGCAATCCGTGCTGTCAGGCTATCCTCATCGGCAAACTCAACTGTCTTGTCGCGGATATCCAAAAATAGGAGCTGCCGGATGCCCAGGCTCTCACAGGCTTGCCGTAGTTCCATTTCGCGGGCAGCCGCCATCGATTCCCGGTTGAGATAGGGTGGATTGCCCATGCGTCGACCCATCTCACCCCGCGTGGCGCTCACCAGCGTAATGTCGACCCCTTCGCTGGCGTATTTGGCGAGGGTACCTCCGCAAATAAACGACTCGTCGTCAGGATGGGCAAACACCGCAAGGAGCTTTTTCGGTGGGACTTTATCGATATTGTTCATTCTGGAAACGGCTCCTTTCCCAAGTGCAGTGCAACATTCATCCGGCCTCTGTCATCATAGCCGGCCAGCAAAAGACGACCGTTCGCATCTACCTCATAATGCGTGAGCGCCTCCATTCGCAGCCAACCATGCCCATCGAATCGGAGAGCGGCACGAAAGGGGCCTTCCCCCGCTATAAAGGCATGTGTAACCTTGACCTTAAAATTGCGAACGAAGACAAATGAAGTCGCTTCGCTGTGGATATAGGCCTCAGTCCCGACGAAGGCCTGAAGCTCGGCTTCTACTTTCGACCTGATTAATTTGATCATCGCGTTTGGCTCTCTTTTCTGAAAGAATTTTAATTGCTACATAATCGTATCACAAAATAGCATCTTTTAGCCCATTATTCAAACGGGATAACCCTCTCCTAAGGACAGGGTTAAAATCTCTATACCTAATATTCTTAAGATTAATTTCATTAATATTACCCAATTTCTAAGTATATTCCGCTGTTGTTTTAGTTTCCATTTCTTCATGAACAAGATAACTGTTGATAATGGCTGCTGCAAACGTTACGCGGTTGTTGCGAAAGAAGTGAAATAGAATGCGAGCTTCCGGACACTCTTCATCATATTGTGGAAAGTTAAGGAAATCGTCATCTCCCCATCCCTCGCTTCGCAGGTTTTCAATCGATTCTGCAATTATACTAGGGATGATTGGCTTTGTTATAGTTGTCATATTCCCACTCCTCGCAGTATATTCAGATACCGTTTATTTCCCGTTTTTGCCCACATAAGGAAACAATAACGATTATTTATTATGACGGGATTATTTGATGAAAGGATCGGCTTCTTTGGATTGGCTTTTTTCTTCAGCATTTTAAGATCACCTCCTCGTTTACTTTCTGAGATAGACAATTAGTTTTGAAAACTGTATGTTAAAATTTTCAGTATTCCATTGTTATTATCGGAGTGCCTACTGTTAGACGCAACATGCCTGTCGTAGATTCTTGATGCAAAGCAACTTGCAGATTCACCGTTTGGTCACCACTCTTAACAGAAGATTGGAACTCCCTCGCAGATAGTGACAGACTAACCGTGTTCTGATCCCTGTAGCTTTCTACGATTTTGCCTTTGAAAGCTAGAGCTATAGTATTTACCAGCTCTATCGAACTATTTTGACGAGACTGTTCTTGCTCGGGCACATAACCTTGTACCATAACGTTCCATTGGCCATGGATGCCTAGCTTCTTCAATTGTTCGCTTGTTTGCTCCTGCCACTTAACCAAGTTAACCTGTTCCGTTTCGTTAGAAGTGTCTAATCGCAAGACGACATAGCAGGCAGATTGTCCTTGCGGACTAGCAACTGTTACGGTAACGACTGCACCCGATACAACCTCAGCTTTCGCTGTATAGATCGGATGTGAGTTGGATTCGCTCAACACTTCAGCCTGAGGAATTCCAAAAGCTTGAGATAGCTTCTTCCCAACTTGCAGCATATCCTGATCTATACCTCCGCACGTTCCGTAATAGCCTGTATATTTGAAGGTTATTTGATTCTCACTCATCATGTACGGTTTCACCGTGTTCAATAGCTGAAGAGCTTCTTGTTCACCTTGAGCATCGGCATGACGAACCCATCCAAAAATAAGGCCTGTAATAGAAATACAAATGATCGATAATAGCCAAAATTTCTGCATTTAAAAAGGCACCTCTTTACTAGAATCTTCAACTCTAGTAAAAGGATGCCCAAATCTAGTAAATAATAAACTAAGTAGATTCAAAATGAATTTTTTGCCTTACAATTTATGACCTGCTTACCCTTCCGATGTTAACTTCCTGAAATATATCCCCTATTCTTGGAATTCAAGATGTCCATTACAAGATTTTCATCCTAGGTTAGTTAATAACTTTAACTATAGCTGATTACGTATAACTCATATACTGAAAAAAATTTAACTACTTTTAATGACATAGAAACTTCTATAGAATATAAAATGTCACCACGTACAAACACTCAAAAAATTTAGTATCTACTAAAATCAAGAGGAATGTTGGGAGGATGAATCATGAAGTATTCGTATTTAGGGAAATCCGGATTGAAGGTCAGTCAGTTATGTTTAGGAACGATGAATTTTGGACCGGAGACCGAGGAAAAAGAAGCTTTTAGAATTATGGATACCGCACTAGACGCGGGAATCAACTTTTTCGATACAGCTAACGTCTACGGCGGAGTAGAAAAAAGAGGATGGACAGAAGAAATTATTGGACGCTGGTTCAAACAAGGCGGAGGTCGTAGAGAGAAAGTCATTCTTGCGACGAAAGCCTATGGGGATATGAATGATCCTAATGATGGACCGAATGCTGAACGAGGATTATCAGCGTACAAAATCAGGCGTCATCTGGAAGCATCGCTGCAAAGACTGCAGACGGACCATATAGAACTTTATCAAATGCATCATGTCGACCGCAACGTAACTTGGGATGAGTTGTGGGGTGTATTTGAATCCGTTGTGAACCAAGGAACCGTTGACTATATCGGCTCCAGCAACTTTGCTGGGTGGCATATCGCCTGTGCCCAAGCTGAGGCCAAAGCCCGTCATTTCCTAGGCTTAGTCTCTGAGCAGCACATGTACAATCTACTTGCCAGATTGCCGGAACTTGAAGTGCTTCCCGCTTCAGAAAAGCTCGGTCTTGGTGTCATTCCATGGAGTCCTCTTGCCGGTGGATTGCTAGGCCGCAACGCCTTGGCAGGTACAGGTGCCCGGAGTGCGCGTTCCGCTGAACGGATTGAGAAGCATCGGAGCCAGTTGGAACAATTTTCAGCCCTCTGCAAGGAAATCGATGAAAAAGAAGACGTTGTCGCCTTGGCCTGGGTATTGTCTAATTCGGCCGTTACCTCGCCAATTATCGGACCGAGAACAATTGAGCAGCTCCAAGATTCGTTACGCGTTCCCGATGTCACGCTGAGTGAAGATACGTTGAAAAAGTTGGATGAGATTTTCCCTGGACCCGGAAAACCGGCTCCGGAAGCTTACGCTTGGTAAACCGACACAAACAGGAAATATAAAAAGGCGGCTAATCCCATAGAGGATTGGCCGCCTTTTTCAACTCCTTAGCCCCTTACTCTTGCTCCATCAGCTTATATTGAGGCTCCCAGCCTAATAATCTTTTTGCCTTAGCGTTGGCAATGAGAGACGCTCTTCCCTCAAGCGGGGTACGAATTTCTTTTACGCCGGGGAGGTATTGCTCCACTAATTCCCGTGTTAGCCGGTTCGAAGAGCTATCATCCGCAGCAATAATTAACGCCTCCGCGCCAAGCCCATCTACTTCTATAGCTTTGAGACACGCAGAAGCAACGTCCCTTGCATCGATATAAGACCACAGTATCCGCAAACGCGCTTCCGTATCATCGAAGTTGGCTTTCAGCTGTGCATAGCTCTCGGGCACAAGAATATTGCCTAAACGGAAGCTAACCACCTGCATGCCGGTACGTCGGTGGAACGCTTGCGCTGTTACTTCGTTCACGACCTTGGACAAGCCATAACTGTCCTCTGGTAACTGTGGATGTGCTTCATCGATAGGTATATACTGCGGCTCGAAAAATTCGCTGGCAAAGCAAATGCCATAGGACGACTCGCTCGATGCAAGCACGACTTTCCCGATTCCCAGATTGGCAGCAGCCTCCAAAATATTGTAGGTGCTCATGACATTATTGCGGAAGCACACCTCATTCGTGTGTGTATAAGCTTGAGGGATAGCGGCAAAATGCACAATACCCGCCACCTCTTGCCGATTCCTAGAGCTATATGGCGATAGCGCATTATGCACCTGCCCCAAATCGTTTAGATCGGTAATGATCGTCTGACAGATCGGCTCCGCCGGAGCCTTAACGTCCAAATTAATGACTTCATAATTATTTTGGGCAAAATGCTTTAAGATCCACTGGCCCGCTTTACCGCTGCCGCCAGTTACAATAATCCGTTTCTTTTCCATAAACCCTCCTTAAAATGCATCAACCTCTATAGAAATCCCGAATCCAGCGATGCGGCTTCAGCTTCTCAAGTTGTTCATTTGTTAATCCTTGCCCGTCTCCAACCCGCATATTATTCTCCACATTACGAACGGAGCGCATACCCGGAATGACCGTTGAAACAGCAGGATGGCTCAGCACGTACCGCAGTGCGGTTTCCGGCATGTCCTCAATGGAAATATCAAGATCGGTAGCGATCTTCTGAACACGGTCATAAACCTGTTGTTTGCGGTCGCCTTGGAAATAGTTATTGCGGAAGTCACCTTCACTGAATATCGTTTCAGGCGTAATTCGCCCCGTCAGTCCGCCTTCATCCAGCGAAACTCTGACAATGACGCCTATATTATGCTCCGCACAGGCAGGGAGCAGTTGATCTTCGGGGCTTTGATCGAAAATGTTATAAATGACCTGTACGGTATCAACAAGCCCAGATTCAATCAGCTTGATGGCGTTGTTCGGTTGATGATCGTTAATCGATACGCCAAAATAGCGGATTTTACCTTGCTCTTTAAGCTTGCGGATCCCTTCCAGCCAATCTCCTTGACCAACCCACTCGTCCGACCAGACATGAAACTGCTGCACATCGATCGTATCCAAGCCCAGATTTCGCAGACTTTGCTCTGTACTAGAAATAACATGCTCCTCTGTAAACGCCTCTTCCACAGGCACTCCGGCCCGAGCAGGCCATTGTCTATTTTTAGGAGGAATTTTGGTCGCAACATAAATTGGCTTATCGTGGGCCTTTACAACTTGCCCGACAAGTCTTTCGCTGTGACCGTCTCCATAGCCCAAGGCCGTATCGATAAAGTTCAGCCCCAGCTCAATTGACCGATTCAGCGCGTCGATCGATTCGTTGTCAGATGCACCAATCCAAGCCGTTTTGCCGATTCCCCATGCGCCATACCCGATTTCCGATATCTGTAATCCCGTTTTTCCAAGAGTTCTATAGTTCATTTTCAGCCCTCCATCCATAAATTTTCTTTCACTGCTATTATACAGGGAAACAAAAAACTTAATAAGAACTGAAAAAGTTGTCAGTTAGTAACTTTTGAGTAAGTAGCCAAATTCCTCATCCTTTTCATGATGATAATTGACTCCTTCTTGCTCTCCATAAATGGCAAATCAAAAAAATAAAATACATATTGACTTTTCACTTTATGAAGCATATTATTATCTCATAAATAAGAATCTTAATTTAGAGATATTTTATTACATACAAAAAAGCATAGCTTACCAAAGTATTGACGCAAAGAATACTAAGTTTACACATTCGAAGGAGTTGTTGATATGTACGATATCGCAGTGATTGGCGCAGGTCCCGCAGGAGCAAGTGCAGCATTGTTTGCAGCAAAAGCAGGAAAGAATACTTTACTCATCCATAATGATAAAAGTATGACAAAACGGGCGTGGCTTGAAAATTATTATGGTATTGAAGAAATTTCTGGCCCTGATCTAATAGATATTGGATTGAAACAGGCAGTTAAATTTGGCGCTGCAGTGAAGGAAGAGAAGGTTCAAAATATCCTTAAAATAGATACAGGTTTCCGCATTGAAACCAATATCGGACAACATGAAGCTAAATATATCATTATTGCAACAGGAGCTTTAACAGAGCTTGCGGAACAATTGGGCTTGAAAACAAAACCAGCAACCGAACCGCGAATTAAGACGGTCATTGATGTTGATACAAATGGTCAAACAAGTTTGGATGGTATTTGGGCAGCAGGTACAGCAGCTGGCGTTAGCGTCCATGCCATCATTACCGCCGGTGACGGAGCTAGAGTTGCGATAAATGTCATTAGCGAAATGAATGGAGAAAGATACGTTGATCATGATATTTTGAAAACTTCTGAATAAAAATTTACTAACTTTATATAAATGCTTCCTGAGTGATAGGAACCAAAATATGCTAAAATTGAGGCGTACCCGTAAGGAAATTCATATTTATCATTCAATGGAGGTTATACCATGGGCAAAATAGGAATATTTGGATTTGGGCGTATTGGCAGACAATTATTAAGAGTGGCTTTACAGGATCAACTATTCGTTCCCGTGTCCATCTCCGATATTAAAGACGCAGCAACACTTGCCGCTCTGTTCGAAGTTGATACCAATTATAAGCGCTGGCACGAAGCCGTATCGGCACAAGAAGGTATTATGGTGATCGGTGGACGCGAAATTCAGTTTATCGATTCATCGAAGGAAGTCCCTAATTGGAAAGAATTAGATGTAGATCTGGTAATTGACTGTACAGGCCGAGCTGTCACCCGAGCTGTTGCTCAGGTTCATTTGGATCGCGGGGCAAATAGAGTATTAGTTAGTGGGCCTAGCAAGAGCCTTGAAGATTGTGACGCTGTATTGCTGAAAGGGATAAATCTGGATAGTTTCGATCCGGAAAAACATAAAATTATTAGTATGGCGAGTTGTACGACCAACGCATTGGCTCCTGTGGTCAAAATAGTCAAAGAAAACTTCGGGATTAAGTATGGTCTTTTCTCCACCGTCCATTCTTACACGAACACCCAGTCGCTAACTGATCAACCTATGAAGGATCGCCGAGATTCGTGGGCTGCAGCTGAGAATATCATTCCTTCTTCATCAGGAGCTGCAAGAGCCCTTAAATTTATCTGGAATGATTTGCAAATTACCGGAAAGGCATACCGGATTCCAACGCGCACCGGAAGTATTGCTGAATTAAACCTTGTGACGGAAAAGCCATGTACGGTACAGCAGGTAAATGATATTTTCCGCAGTGCTGCTGCAGATGGTCAACTGAAGGGAGTTCTTGATGTTCTGGAAGGTGAATGGGCATCATCTCGTATCGTAGGCGACCCCCATTCCTCCATCATTGACCTTCCTTTGACCCAACTGCAGGGTGAAATCCTATCCGTTGCAACTTGGTACGATAATGAATGGGGTTACGCTTCGCGATTAGCAGAAGTTGCGGCTTATCTGGTTAATAAGTAAAATCGCTACCATTGAATAAGTAGGATCGCCTCCGCTTATATAGAGGTGATCCTACCTCAGCTCGAGAATTGCCCAGACGGGTGATTATTTGTAACCTCGACTCATTTTACTAATCTATGAAAAACTCACTTAATTATAGGACATCCATCCTGTATTACCCACAACCTCAAAACCCTGCTTATACTTTCGACCTGATTATTTTGATCATCGCTTTTGGCTCTCTTTTCTGAAAGGATTTAAATGGCTAGATAATCGTATCACAAAATAGCATCTTTTAGCCCATTATTCAAACGAAACAACCCTATCCTAAAGACAGGGTCTAATCATATTCAATATTCATTTTTTTGAAGTCGACCTTCAAACCCACTGCGGTCATAAAATCTATACTTAATATTCCATCAAAACCTTATGGCTCCCTCGTCATACCCAATTGAATATTGAATGTCGTTAGAATCATGGTTCCAATTTGCAGGCCTTCTATTAAACTGACCTCGCTTGCCTACATCTAGGAAATGTCGAACAACCCAAGAATGGCTTCCCCTCTTTCCCTTTTCTTGAAACCATAGGAGCACCGCATGAGCATATTGTTTCTTTAGCAGCAGCAACCTGCGCTTGAGATTTTTGCACATCAGATCGAATAGAGTTCGCCTTCGACTTCTTATTGGTTGGCTGCCATTTACCCCATGCTTTTAATTTCTGCTCTACAACTGCTCCATGCCAGTAGTCAACTCTAAACTGCTCCGCTTCTTTTTTGGCCGGTTCCGTTAAATCCGATGTAGTGATAAGTAAGGACAGGATACAATCATGGTTCCTCTTTGCCCCGACAAGTTCCCGTACGATCTGCACACCCACTGAGTTATGGTTAGAGTAACATTTAGCCTGTACAGCTGTCTTCTCACCGCGTTGGTCAATGATTACGAGATCCACTCCACCATCCTTACCTCCTACACCGACTTCTTTAACCTCATAGCCTTGATCACGAAAATACAGTGCAAGCAAACGTTCGAACTCAGCCCTTGACAAACTTTCTAACGAACTACTTAAAATCTCTTGATCCGATCTATTTTGTACCGTACGTGGTCTTTGGGTTTTGTTGCTGTTAGATCTTATTCTAGGTTTCCTAACTCTTCCTTTCCTCTTGATAGGAATTAAAGCAACACAGACACTGATCATGACAATAAAAAGGACAAAACCAATTATCATGCCTGTGGCATTCCATCCTTTGACCAAATTCTTTATTTCATCGTAATGATCCACACATGTAAATAAAATATAAACGGCTCCTAAAACCAAACTACAGTTACAAGCTTCTCCGGTACCCATTTACTTAGAAAACGATAATAAAGAATGCCCCCTGTAATTGAAAATAGAGCAATACACATTGCAATGAATATTAATGGAGCAAGCAAATTTTGATTCATGAATTGAGTTAGTTCATTATTCATTAAATATAGATTCCTTTCTGGGCCATATGTACGATATTAAGATGTATTGGATAAATTCGACAAAAAATTACACATACCTTCCAAATCTGTAATACAAATAAAACAACCATTGATAGGAATAAATGAAACAATACAATCAAGTAACTGAGCCGTGGCTTGGCAAATCCACAATTCGCCGCCGCGTGATGCTGAGGTTGTTTGAAGTTGCCTGAACTGTTCGGGGAACTCACTGCTCCTTCATGGAATCAAGAATCAATCAAATTTGCTGTTAAAATAAATCAATAGGCCGTCCCTATGTCATTTAAAGACATTTGGGACAGCCTACAATCTCACATTATTTATTGAAAGGTAAAGCTCTTAAGATAACGGTTACTGCTTCCGCACGGGTTGAATTCCCTTTCGGTTTTAAAGTACCGTCTTGATACCCATTCATTAGTCCTTTTGAAGTAGCTGTAGCAATTGCAGCTTTTGCCCATTCAGAAATTTCCAATTGGTCGTTATAGGTTTTCCCTTCTGTCACCACTTCAATTTGAACAGCCTTAACAATGATTGCAGCCATTTGTTCGCGGGTAATAGGATCATTTGGACCAAACGTTGTATCGCTATACCCAGAAATAATGCCATTTGCAGCAGCTGTAGCTATTAGTTTTTTCGCCCAATGGCTGACTGTATCCGCAAAAACTTTTCCTTCTTGTTCTTTAAGCTTAAAAGCTTTAACTATAATCGAAACAAATTCAGCTCTAGTAATGTTATTATCCGGTTTAAATGTTCCATCAGGGTATCCTTTGATAGATCCCATCTGAATCATCTCTTGAATGCTTTTTTCCGCCCAATGCCCCTTCGTATCAGAAAGCGTTGGGATTGCTGGTTTTGCGGTAGCCAGAACGGCGAACTTCGTGAAATGATTGACTGAACCAGTTACCGTATTGTTATCGCTATCTACTTGCGGGTTATCTAACTGTATCCACTTTTTAGTATCTTCATTAAACCAATAAATACTAACTGTTGAAAGATTCATGTCCACGTTGTTTTTATCAAACGGTAAAGTGATTTGAACCGGTTTGCTGAACTCACCAGTTATATCTTTGCTAATATCAAAGACATCGCTAATCAGTTTCGACGATGAATCAATCGGCAAGATAGACGTATCGGTTACTTTATTCACTGTAACCTTGAAGTTACTGATGTTGCCATTAACGGCTCCTGCAGGAACGATAATCTTAGCCCCATTCAGGGTTACTGTGCCACCACTAGCTGCATAAATTATATCTGTATTAGTAGATACAGCACCTCCGCCTCCGCCTCCGCCACCAGCAGGAGCAGGAGTAGGTGTTACGGCAGTATAGCTGACAAATTGGGTAAAATGCTTGGTCCAAATAACAAGATCGCTGCCAACATCAATTTTAGCTTCGCCTCCGACTGGAAGTGCATCAGCAGCCGTCTGATTATCCGCAACAAGCGTAGTGGTTATTGCATGAAATACGCCGCCTCTTACATACCCAGCTGATTTACCTGCTTGGCCAGGAACAAGAAGGCGAACTGCTTTATTAAAGGTTAATGTTACACTTGGTGATCCGATTTCAATAACTGAGTTAACATTTGCATTGTTAATAGTTACACTACTGTTGCTCTGAACCTCTGGAAGTTTAATTTTTCCATCCCAGTTATCTGGAGCCGTAACTACAGTTCCGTTAGGGATAGAAACACTAACATTGCCCAGTGAAGTAGTTGCCTTTACTTCTACTAACGGGAGAGTAGCCGTTCTAGCCGTTCCATCAGAAGAATTGGGAACTGATATTTTGGCGTCTGTTATACCTGAACCAACGGTAATACTCACAGGTTCAGTAGTAACAGAAATGGTTGCACCTGAAGCTGCAGTTTCGGCAGCAGCCCTTTTAATTGTTAAGTTGTACGTTTTTTGCGTTACTCCATCTTGAGCTGTTACTTCAATAGGAACCGTATTAGGTCCTACATTTAAAGTAATTACCTTCGTTAT
This sequence comes from Paenibacillus sp. yr247, assembly GCF_900103825.1. Lineage (GTDB taxonomy): Bacteria > Bacillota > Bacilli > Paenibacillales > NBRC-103111 > Paenibacillus_E. The sequence goes on along the minus strand of NZ_FNIF01000033.1, from coordinate 1,856 downwards.
TGTTGTTTCGCTGTTAATTTTGACAGTTGCATGTGTGTCATCTGCAGCTGTAGTAACAGTTACAACGCTAACGCTATTGCCAACGCTAACCGAATAGTCTGTTTGATCAGCCGAGAATACTAAAGTACCTTCACTTACCTGCAAGGTCTTTAATTTTGCGTTCGAAGATGCTGTTGTTGCTGCAGTTACTGCAAATGTATCTGTTGCAACATTTGTATCCTTGCCCGCTATAACCGTATAACTTCCTAAATCGGCATCTGTGGGTAAGGTGAAACTCTTCGAGTAAATTCCGTTAGAAGGAACAGCAACATCATAATAAGAAACTGTTGTATTCGGACGAATAACCTTAATAATGACTTCGTTATAACTAGATGTCCCGGATACCGTAACTGTATCCCCAGGATGTTTGTCCGTAATATCCGTTAATGCCACATTGGCCGATGTGGCCAGGATGCTTAGTGGCATAAAAGTTAGTAATAGCGCAACAATTGTAGCAATACTCAGTAATCGTCTCTTCAATTGATATCCTCACTTTCATGTAATAATCGAACCTGGCATAGACCAGGCTCGATTACATTTATTTATTACTCAAACCTACTTTAATTGTAATGTGGCTGCATCAGCTAAATTATTTCCAACATTCGTAAAACTATTGTTGAAAATATCCACTACAAACACTTTAACCGTGTAGCCAGTGCCTGTTACATTAAAGTACGCAGTCAAAGATTCAGAAGACTGAATGTCCTTTTCCAATGCAACAATACTTACTGGTACCGTTCCATTCATCAACTGGAAGATGACCACTTCATTGCCTACGTGAACATTAGTACCCGTACCATTCGCTGTCACTGTTACTGTAGCCTTGATTCCACCTACGTTGCTAAGCGTTCCTCCGCTGATGGTGAAAGGTTGAACCAATGTAATTGTTGCGGAAGAAGGACTCGAAACATTGCCCGCAGCATCAACAGCATACACTTTATACTCCCCAGTAGTTAAACCTGTCGTTGTAAGGTTTGTATCTGTGTTAGCTGTACTTACCGTTTCCCTTTTTGCCGTACCAGCTGTAAACAGGGCATCAAGTGAAGCTTTAGTCGTAACAGTGCCCGCAATAGGAACTAGGTAAAGAGAACCGAGTTCGTTACTCTGAACCCCGGTGATTGTGGTTCCGACAACAAATGTTGTAACAGTATTCATTATTGTTGCTATTGGCGCTGTTGTGTCTGCTGATACTTTTCCTGCTTCAAAAGCTGCTACTGCATCACTTAAAGTAGTTGCCGCCACGTCCACTTGAGTTTGCGTTGCATTAGCGTCGTTCTTCAAAGCAGTTGCCACATCAATTGCCGTTTGCAGGGTTGCTTTGGAGCCTACTGCATACTGACCTACTTCTGTGCCTTCCGTGGCAGCATCAAACTTGCTTTGCGCTGTGCTGATCGTTGCTACCAGTGTCGTTATGTCGACTTGATATTTCGTAATGGTTCCCAGCGTCATGGAGCCATCTGCTGCCACTGTCACAGCGATTGTTGCTGCATGGCTGGAAGCATCGCTTACTTTAATGGTTGCTGTTCCTGCGCCTACTGATGTGATCTCAATGTGTCCAGCATTGATTGCTGCTGTTGCTACAGTAGCAGCATCGGATGTAGCGGTTGTTCCCACTAAGCCTAACGTAGCCACATCATTTGCTGTCGAGCTGTTTGTTGCTGCTGTGAATGTTACTTGATATTTCGTAATAGTTCCCAGCGTGATGGAGCCATCTGCTGCCACTGTCACAGCGATTGTTGCTGCATGGTTGGAAACATCGCTTACTGTAATGGTTGCTGTTCCTGCGCCTACTGATGTGATCTCAATGTGTCCAGCAT
>NZ_FNIF01000003.1:210946-371858 GCF_900103825.1 Paenibacillus sp. yr247 | reverse complement strand
CCATTCAGATCAAGGGAGTCATTATACGAGCCCTAAGTACCAAGAACTTTTGAAGCAAAAAGGGTTAGGTCAATCCATGTCTAGACGAGGAAATTGCTGGGACAATGCGCCTCAAGAGTCTTTTTTTGGCCACATGAAGGACCATGTTGATCATCGTAATTGTTCCTCATTAGGAGAACTACAACGAGAGATTGACCGTTATATTCGCTACTACAACAATAATCGATATCAGTGGGGATTAAAAAAGATGACACCTGTGCAATACAGGAATCATCTATTGTTAGCCGCCTAGACACAAGGCTTTTTTCAAGTGTCCTTGACAAAGGGTCCAGATCAATCATTAATGCTAGCTTTTCGATGCTTTATTCAATTTCAACGTTGCGCCGCTCTTTTTTATTGACTTAGTATAGAAATATTTGCTTGTATTTGATTAACCAAATCACGACCTTGTAGATTCTTCTCGGTCAACGTTTTTATGATAGCCATTGTAATTCTGGGATCCTTAGTAGCGCAAATTTCCATGATTGTTGACAAGCTCAAATACTTATTGTTGAAGTTGATATCGGTTAACCCAATGTCATAGTACATTTCATGAATTAATAATTTGTATGCATTATTGTTAATTGGATCTTCTTTGGAAATTTCTTGGAGTACACACGCAACTGCAGAGTAAACAGTAACGACCGTTTGTAATAAAATGTTTTCATTTATTACTTTAAATTTTTGCCAGAAAACAGCAAACGCATATTCCTCCGAATCATGATCTGCATAATGCACCAAAAGTTCCGTGAATTCATCGTCAGTCATGTTCGTAGCTTGAAGTAGAATGCGAGTGTATTGACTAATTACAATTTTAATGTTATTGATGTTGTCCTGGTCTGTAGGTGAAGCATCATCAAATCTCATAATTAACGGTTTGATAAAAAGACCCAAGGAATGAATTAACTTTTTGGTCGAAATGGTTGTTTTAATATCGCTCATATTTTCCTCCTAAAAGAATGTTTACTAGATTACTTTACCACTTTTTCTCAGTGGGATTTTAAATAAATATAAAAACTTGGGAAGATGCATTTTCTCCATCGAATCATACATAATGCAATTATGTATGATTGAGCAAAGGGCGGTGGCAGGTATATGGGAGTTTTAGCGAATTTCTTGTTTGAGGTTGCTAGTGTGAGGAATTGATTCAAGAGATGGTTTTCATGATTACAGACGATAAAGCAAATACTGATTTTATCGTATCTGCTTCAGTGACAGTTGAAAAGAAACAAGAAATGATGAGTACCGAATAATACAAAAAACTCTCAGATACACTCTCAGATACTTATGAAAAGCTTAACTGAATATAAATCGCTATGGCAATATCATAGATTGTCTCTTCTACGTATGGATAGTACGTTTGATTGGCTAGAGTGAGTCTGTAAAATAGATTGTGTAAACTCCTAAACCTATTAAAATGGAAGTATAGAAAAGGTTGGGGAGAGCACAGGTAGCGGCAGGGATATGTGAGTTTCTGTCGAATTTATAATACGTTTAACCTATTTTATTACATACAATTTATAGAGGATTGTTTAGAACCTCCACTTATTCACTTGAATGGGTGGAGCTTCATTTTACTCCATTAATAAGAATTAAAGTGCTAGGAGAAAGTCTAATGATGTAAAATTTTAATTATATTAAATTAATTCTCATTTTTTATAACATAGATTGTGGAGGGACTAATGTGCATTCTTTTAAGGTAGTATGGATTGCGATTCAAGTTATAGTGTTTCTGGGTGCTGCTATTTCGTTGGGTTTATTAATAAAGAGAGAATATAAGATCATGAAAAATATTTTACCCGATTTACAATCTTTGAATAAGAGTCAATCCTCTTCTGACCTTGATCAAGAAGTCAACAGTATTCTTCATAAAGCGAATCCCAAATCTAAATACTCTATCCAATGGCGTAGATATTATGAGAGGGTAACTCAGAAGAATGTTGACGAACGGATACGTATTGAGCCATACCTGAGTTCAGATGTATTAGTTTATCACATAGGTTATCGTGCTTGGACAGACGTTATTGGCGGCCTTTGCGTTAGTTTAGGTGTCCTTGGAACGTTCATAGGTCTTGTCAGTGGATTATCCCATTTAGATTTAAATTCAACTGATTCTTTAAAAACCAGTATACATAGCTTATTATCAGGCATGGAATCAGCATTCTACACTTCAATTGTTGGTATTGCTCTCTCCGTTATTTGGACGGTAATGGATCGTGTAGTAAGTGGTCGAGTCGAGTCTATGATTGACATGCATGCTGAACGGTTTGATTTTCTTTTGAATGCTGACGACGAAGAGCTTTTCTTGAATCGCCTTGAAAAGGTTTCTAGAAATCAGGCGGATCATCTAAAAACGCTGCTTACGGATGCACTGGAGAAAGCGATACAGCCCATCGCCAATCAAATACAAAGCTCCCAAGCTCAAGTAGCATCTGCATTTGATCAACTACACGAGCAGTTTCACGGTTTTAGAAACGGTATACAAGACCAAACAAAATTGTTAGAGATACAAGTACAGCATGTTCAAAATCAGAGCTCTGATATTACTAAAAATCTTGTTGATCAAATAACCGGCGGTACGGAACAAACGATTCAGCAATTCAGTCAATTGATTCAGGAAACGCAGAGTATGCAGTCCCACATGCTAAAAACAGTTGAACAAATTGTAGAATCGTTCAAGAAAACTGAACAAAGACATGCAGTGGCGTTAAATCAATTTGGTCAGATGACGGATCAATTCGAGAAGGTTGTATCGGGCTCTGAGCAAATGCACAGCAACTTTAGTCATGTAGTAGATAATATCGCGACCTTACAAGATCAGCTTGCCGAAATGCAGGGTATTCAGCAGAAGCTGCTGCCTGAACTTATGGAACTTCGCTCACAAACGAATGATGTTGTCATTGGTACTCTAGAGAAATCAGAATATTATTTGAATAGTGTGGAGCATCAAATTACTCAAATGCAAAACCACTGGCAGGATACGAACGAACAGATGAAAGCGACAAGAGAAGTACTTCATGTATCTGTGAAAGATTTTGCTGAGAATATCGATAGTGGCTTAAGCAAAACATATAGTCATTTTGATAATACCCTAGCCAAGGCTATGCAGAATTTGTCGGGCAGCGTAAACCGCATTCAAGAGATTCAGGAGGAACTAATGGATACCTTCGAAGACTTAGTCGATATTATCTCAAAAATTAAAGAAGTGAGTGTAGTATGAGAAACGCTAAGCGGGAGCAAGTAAATTGGTGGATGTCTTATGCGGATCTGATGAGTGTCATGCTGATGGTTTTTGCTCTCATATTGACTGTAGTTGTCCTCGATATTCAAGAGTCAACGGAGCAGAAGGAAGTTGCCGAGCAGAAAGCACAGCAGATTCAAGAGCAGAAGGCAGTTGTCGAGCAGAAGGCACAGCAGATTCAAGAGCAGGCTAAAACGAAAGCTAAAGAGATTGAGCAAGCTATTGGATTGAAAACAGAAATCATTAAAGAGTTAACGGATTACTTCCGACAGTCCAATATGCAGATTGAGATTGATCAGCAAACGGGTGCTATTCGATTTCCGGGAAGTGTATTGTATGACTCCGGCTCTTATGTCGTCTCGGATCAAGGGAAGGCATTTCTTAAAAGCTTTATTCCTAAATATATGGGTATCCTGCTACAGGACCGTTTCAAAGATAAGGTTGCTAGTATTATGATTGAAGGTCATACAGATAACAGTGGAACCTATATGTATAACATGGAGCTTTCGCAGAATAGGGCCTTTTCCGTATTAAAATATATTTACAGTGGTGAGTTTCCGAATTTCCCACAGCGAGATTCATCCCAAAATCTAGTAACCTGTAATGGCAGGAGCTATAGCCAGCCTTTATATGATAGTCAGGGTAACATTGACCAGGAACGTTCGCGGCGGGTAGAATTTCTATTCCGACTAAAGGATGAAGAGGCTTTTCAAGCTATTGAAAAGTTGGTGCAGGATAAATGAAATATGAATTTGTCCCTAGTCAGCTACAGGAATGGAACATTCATTTTGAGAAAGAAATAGGGACGGGTCTGAAAAGTCGTAATTTAGACCTGTCCAAATACCTTGGCAATCTTGAGCAACTGCATAAAGCTTTCAAAGAGCTAGCTCATCGTGACGAGAAGGAATTATTTCAACGTTGGGTAAAGCAGTTGGATCGAAGAAAAAGGCTTTTACTACCCTTTCTCTTAGAAGACGAATTACATCCGGAATGGCAGGAAGAACTCGTTCACCAAATTAAAGAGCAGATTGCTCGTGAACATCGTACGTTCAGGTTCATTATTGATGCTTTTTATCAAATCTGCCAGCTTGATCCTTTATGGGAGCTAGCCAGGCTTTCTTATGTAAAGCATATTAAAAAACAAGAGAGGCGTATGGATGAGGCGGGGAGGGTTCGTTGGAGAGAGTACTTGCTGAATCAGAATCCCATTGGATACTTAAGTTCAGCTGTGCTTCAAGAGGGTACAGGGTTTACAACATATCTCCAGAACTTTTATTTGAGTGAGTATACTCCGTTTTATAAGGCAGTTTTTTATGAAGCAGTTAAGGAAGCGAAAGAGCCATTTTATCATAAGGAAGAGGCCGTATTTCGGAGTGTATTTTTTCAAGCAACGAATCAAGAACATCAGCATTTAGCGAACCACTTCATTCGAAATTGTGACTTGGATCTTGTAAGCTCCTTAGCTACATTGTTGTACGACCAACTAAATACCTATCGACAAAAGCCGCTTCTATGGCAGTTTGTTGGGCAAAATGAAAAGGATAAGTTCGCACAATGGATCTTGCGTAGAGAATTGAAAAACTTTTTTGCTGGCGTGAACCAAGAGCACGAACGATACCAATATTGGGAAAAGTTTATTGGTAAGTTAAAACATGTTGTGGTATTAAACGGAGATAGGACGATCTTGATGTATTTTTCAGATGTCGTGGTCATGGAAGTACTGGGAAGCGGTGCGGTTTATGTGTATAGTATTGCGACGTTTGATCAGTACTTTCAACCCAAAATTGATGAAATGAATTCACAGAAAGAGAAAGCAAAGACCAACCCTTGGACGCATGTACGTGAAGTAAGACGCAGTGAGCTCATGGATAAAAATAGAATTGTTCATGAAGGCTGGCTCACGCATAATGGTGGTTGGCAAAACAAATTTGACAATTGGCTCCGCAGTCAATTAGGTTGGGAAGTGAACAGATATGTTCTTCTTCAAAAAGAAACAAAATGAACTGCATACCTCAGTAATTCCGATAGAATCAGGTATTCGCATTGCATTTCATGTTAGTGATGGTAAACAAAGGGAGGACTTGATACCGCCGCTTACTAAAGATCAAATAGAGCAGCATTATCGATCCCAAGGATTTAACAAATATATTGCATGGGAAGAGTTATATGACTCTGGTGCCCTCATTGAAGGGGTGCTACCTTATGATACTTACTATGAGATGTTGAATGATCCGGAAGGTACAGAGGTATTGTCTACTGTTAGCTTACCTACACAAGAGATGCAGCTCACAGGTGAATTAAAGCTTGATTCCTTACCTGCTGAGGCAAAGCTGTCTATGCATCTTATGGAACAAAGCGGTAAGAACCTCGATCGTATTGGAAGAAACTACGGGGCTATTTACGAAGTGGAAGGACAACTACATTTGCTCCCACGTTCCGTTTATGAATTGAAAAAGGCCTTGGCGTATGAATCTTACGAAGAAGCCTATCAGAAGATTGCTGTGTGTCAACGACTTGCTAAAGAAGCCGGGCTGAACCTTGACTCTTTCTTAGTTAAAGAAAAATATCACGTCATAGATGAATATAATTTGAACATTAAGGTTCATAGCAACGAACACATTGAATTGATTCCAATTGGAACGTCGGAACGGGAAAATGACACTTTACTAGAGAAAAAGCCTCTAAAGAGTTTTGCAGATGGGGATGAACGAGAACGTTTTGTTCGTACCGGTAGGATCAGTGAGGATCTTTCCAAACTATTTACCAAACGTCATATTACAGGCGAGGATGTTCCTCTTTTTTTAGAGAACCCCGCGGCTGTATTGCCTGAACATAACTATTTGTTTGATCTGGATGCATTTTCGGATAGGGTAAGAGGCATCCTTCCTATTCAAAAAGTTCGTCAGCGATATACGGAGGGAGGAAAGTTTGATTGGTTTGACCAAGAAACAGGAGATATTCTTCCTCTGGATGAAGCATTATTAAAAGACTTAATGGAACAAAATCCGAATCAACAGTATGTTAATTATCAAGGAAACTGGATTTATCTGGACCCGACGCTAAGGAAGCTACTTTTAGAAAGTAAAGATCAAGAACAGCCATTGGCCAAAACAGGATACTATCTGGATATTATTGACAATGAAGAAGTTCTTGATTATTCCCTTGAAGCCAAAAAAGCTAATAATCCAACACTGTACCCTTTGCCCGGAGGAGTCAAGGCTGATCTTTTCGACCATCAATATGAAGGGTACCAATGGTTGTGTCAACTAGAAGAACAAGGAAGAGGCGGGCTGCTGGCGGACGATATGGGGCTTGGAAAGACTATACAAGTCATAAGTTTTCTTCTCAAGCAAAAGGAAAAAGGCAAATTGTCTCCAACGTTGTTGGTCTTACCGATTGCACTAATTGAAAATTGGCAAGTAGAGATTAATAAATTTGCGCCTGAGCTGTCGGATAATAATTATGTGCATCATGGAAGCAATCGTCTACGATCTTCCGATCTCATTGCGAAACATAATTTGATATTAACAAGCTATGATACATTGAAAACAGACCAGCTGATTTTTGGGAAAATTCCTTTTCAAGCTGTGATCTGCGATGAAGCGCAAAATATTAAGTCTTACTCCAGCCAACGTTCCAGAGCCTTACGTGCGATGCAAAGTGATTTCCGATTAGCCATGACGGGAACTCCTGTAGAAAACGGATTGGATGAATTATGGTCTATTATGGATTTTGTCCAGCCTGGGTGCTTAGGATCCTTGAAGGAGTTCAAGAATAAATATGAAATGACTCAAAATTATGAGGGGCTGTTGCGAGCCATTAAGCCCTACTATATGCGTAGAACTAAGAAGCAAGTACTCTCGGATCGATTACCCAAAAAGCTGGAACAACGGCCTATTTATGTGGAAGCTTCCCCCTTGCAAAAATCGATTTCTAACAGCATGCTTCAGACTAAAGAAACAGGGCAAGTTGCTATCCTGAATATGCTTACTAAGCTTCGTCAATTATATGGTCATCCCGGGGCAATCATCTCGAGTTATGAGGCTCTAGAAGATCTACCAAAACTGAATGAAGTTTTATCCATCCTGGACAGGGTAAAGAAACTTGGTGAGAAAGCCATTATCTTTACGGAATTTCGTAAAATTCACAGTATACTGAAAAGAATATTAATGCAGCGCTATGGGATATCTGTACCTATCATTGATGGAGATACTACTAATAGACAATCGGTGGTTCAAATGTTTAATCAAAATCCGGGCTTTGGGGTCATGCTGTTATCCCAAAAAGCAGCCGGTGTTGGTCTAACAATAACAAGCGCTAATCATGTTTTACACTACACGAGATGGTGGAACCCTGCGGTTGAGAACCAAGCCACCGATCGCGCTTATCGAATAGGTCAACAAAAAGATGTATATGTCTATCATATTATTACAAAAGATCCAACTAATTTTCCGAACGGAACTGTAGAAGAACTCATGCATGAACTTCTGGAAAGTAAAAGGGAGCTAGCTGAGAATGTAATTGTTCCTTTCGATACATCTGAAATTAAACGACTTCTCATAGAGAAACTGGCCCCTAGCGAGTAAAGAAATCCGTGGAAGGCGCTGGCGCCCGCTGCCGAACCAGTGTATTTTAGTTAAATAAAGAGGAGGCTACCGAAGCCTCCTCTTTACATTCAATTTTAATTTTTAACAATGATTTCTTTCGTTTAAAGGGTTATCTTCTTCTTTTATTTTCTCAAAGCATTCTTCGCAAAGGTCAAATTGGTAAATTTCCTTTTTTTGACCACAACCAAGACATTCTTGTAAATCTTCATTTTCTAATGTCATAAACATTCCTCCATATAATATTTCTTTTAAAAAAATTAATTCTCTGTAATTGCCAAAATTCCTTCCTCATATAGTGCCTGATAAAAACCCTTGGAGCGGTGTGCAAATCGAGCTCTAATTGGCGCTTGATAAAAGGAGACGCTATTCGCGTCTCCCTTCTATGTTTGTATTCATTACAGGAGTTATTCAAGGCACTTTTGGCAGGAGCTGGAACGGAAGTAGTCTATGAATTATATTATAGACTGAGATTCTTGCAAAGGAAGGTCCCACGATGGAAAACATGTACACGTCCAAAATTGCCGAAATGAATTATTTGAATACGGGAAATACCTTGAGATACCGTCCCATCCTGCGTTATTTTTATGAGCAGCATGGCTACAGGACACAGTTAAAAGTCGAGGACATTCTCCAGCATTTAAAACAGTTTGATGACTTTGATTCCTACACGATTGATGAATTAAAGAAAGATTTAGATGTGCTTGAAAGTTGGAAAAATATCACCACGCGACAAGAAGCAAATGACTATTACACAATTGAGGAATTTAAATCTAAACGGTTTAAATATCAAGCAACGCATTACACCATCCAAATCGAACGATTTTTAGAAACCCTGGAGACAAGTAAAGCAGACTTTGGCGGCGGTTCCCTCGATAAAACGTTGTTCGATCGGATTATGGAGGCACTAAAGCAACTACACGCGATCGAAGTCTCCATAGAACCAGAAGAGGTTTACCGCAGATGGGAAGACCTAATGGAATATTTCCGAAGACTCGACCGAAAAACAAGCGACTATCTCGCTCACATTTCTTCGTTTCAGGCGGAGGATGAAATGCTCAGCGAAGCCTTCTTGGTCCGCCGGCAGGATCTATTGAATTATTTGCGAGATTTCGTGCTGGTTCTGCAGAAAAAAATACCCCAGCTCCAGCACATGATAGAAGAAAAATTTCATGAAGAATGGATCGGCGAAATCATTGAAATGGTGGCAACATACCAGTTAACGATTTTCCGTTTTGGCGAAAAAGTATCTCCGGAAGCAGTGAAAAAAAGGCTGCGCGATGAATGGACATCGATGTTTATGTGGTTTTGTGGTGAAGAAAGTGATGCCAAAAGCGTTATGACGCAGACCGGAGAAATTATCCGGAAAATGTTACGGTTTGCAAGCCGTCTTATGGAAAGTAAGCAATATTTACGCAGCCGTAAACAGGAATTCTGGGATTTAGCTCGGCATTTTTATGAGCTCGGTAACGATGAAAAAGCACATGAGCTGGCATCGCTTGTGATCGGCGTCTCCCACACCAAGCATTTTGCTTGTGATGAAAATGATAACTCGGGAAGAATTGAGAGTTTCTGGGACATTGATCAAGAGCCAATCGAACTCGGCTCTCGAAAACCAGGTTTTCGCTCCAAGGGAAAAATTAGCGGTATCGCGAACAACAGAGCGCAGCAAAATGAAATGCTAGAAGAATACATGCGGCAACAGGAAGAAATTAAGCAAAACTTCTTGATGCTCATTCAAAACAACAAGATCGAGCTGGAAAAGTTACCGGTTTTAACAAGACCCCAGCGTCAGAAAATTTTAGAACTTGTAAACCGGTGCCTGCATGCTTCAGAACACATTGGACGTACCGAATGGGGGCATACGTTTAAATGGGCTCCTGGTGACGGTAGCGTAAAAGTGCAGTGCCTTGATGGGGAGCTAGTCATGCCGAACGGATCACTCCTTTTACAAAACCTAAGCAAGGGAGCTAGTGCCGTATGAAGACTGAGGATGGATTAAAGAAGGCATCTAGACTATTGCTAGAACAGTATTGGATTGTCAGGGAAGAACAACAGGAAGAGTTTGATCTGGTGAAAAAGTTTGAGCCGCAGTTGAAAATCTGGTTTCGAGAAAAACTAGGATTTGAATTAGTGGTGCACCGTAAAATGTTTGCGCGCCTCGAGAAAATTCCAGCTGTGGCAAGTGAACATATGGTGTTGGAACCAGATGTTTTCAAAAGCTCAATGGACTATACGATTCTCTTTTCACTCTTTGCCTTTTTTGAAGGGCGCTATGATGAAACGTTCTTGATCAGCGATTTTTGCGAAGAGCTCCGAGCCAATTTAGGGGAGCAGGATGAGAAATTTTTAGAAAAGCACCGGAATCGGCTAAGCTTGATCCGCGTGTTTAAATATACGATGCGAATGGGAATTTTAATTCATCGTGACGGGGATATTGATGCATTCGAAAAAGAAGTGTTGTTTAAAATTCCGCCGATCGCCCGATTCTTCATCCGGCAATTTCCTTGCGCGGTCAGGGATGGTCTTCAGAACCCAGATCTTTTCACCGGGCTTCCTCCGAAAGAGAGAAGGCAGCGTATCTACCGCACGCTGCTACTTGAACCTGCGCTGTTGTTCTCGCGTCAAGAGCCTGAAGATGTCCAGTACATCAAAAAGCAGTTCCCGGTGCTTAAAAAAGATCTATTCATACACACGCACTTCCAAGCAGAGTTTTATACCGAGGGCGTCATATGTGTGCGACGCGATCCGGAGGGAAGTACTATGCGTGATTTTCCAGCAGACTCCTCCATCTCTGATCTGGCGCTGCAACTTGCAGAGTGTCTTAAGTTAAAGTATTTGAACAGTGACATTATGCCGGACGATGCAGGCAGTATCACCATGAACCGTTTCGATTGGGAAGAAATGCTGCTCCAATTGAAAAATGAAAACAGCTCTTATTGGAAAACGGACTACGCCGATTTGAAGCTCGAATCCTTAGATAAGGAAATTACGAGGTACTTGATGAGTTGGGGAATGATTGAACGACCTGATGCGCATACCGTGATTATTGCCCCGCATGTCGTTCGCGTCACCGGAAAAATTTATCTTAAAGGAGAACAAGTGAATGAAGTGGAGACCGAGTAGAGCGGCGTTAATTGATTTTTGGGTATTTGACTACCAAGAATTTCATTTCAGTGATGGCAAAATGCTGCTTCGAGGCGAGAACGGTTCGGGGAAATCAGTAACGATGCAGAGCCTGTTTCCTGTCATGCTTGATGGGAATATCTCGCCAAAGCGACTGGATCCGTTTGGTAGTAGAGACCGTAAAATGGACTACTACGTACTTTTTGAAAATAAAATGGAAGACAGGACGGAGCGCACAAGCTATATCCTGCTCGAGTTTGAGAAACCAGGTGAAGATCGGTACATAACGCTCGGGATGGGGATAAACGGAAGAAAGGGTAAAAACAAACTCGATGTCTGGTATTTCATCGTCAACAATAATACCCGGTACCGTCAAGATTTTGATGTGATCCGTACCCGGACGAATCTGGAAGGCGAGCCGGAGATGGTCACTTATCAAAAAGCGGAGCTCCGGAAAAATCTCGGCGACGGGGTCATGCACTTTGACGAAAAGGACAAGGAGCAATATGCGACGACTGTCAATAAGTTGTTGTTCGGCTTTCCGTCCATGGATGTATTTCAAAACTGGATCGAACTTCTGGTTCAGCTACGAACACCGAAATTATCGAACGCCAAGGACATGAACTTTAAAGCCGTATATGAGATATTAAAGAAATCCATGCCAGGACTCACCGATGACGAGCTACGCGTGTTGATTGATTCCATTCAGCACATTGATAACATTCATGACGATGTCCAGGCTAGCACCGTGATCTTGAAATCACTGCAAATCATTGCAGAAGCCTACAATAAATACAACTCAGCGGTGATCAGAGAGAAAGCAAAGCAATACACGGAAGTCTATAGCCGTGAGATCGAAAGCAAGAAGAAACTCGAGAAAATAAAAGCAGACCAGATTAACATCATTCGCGAAAAACAAGAGATGGATCAAAGAATCATCGAGTTAAGCAATGAGGAAACGGTCATCTTAGCCGAAAAAGAAATCTATGACGATCATGAAGCGCTCGGACTCCTCGAGAAACAAGAAAGGCTTGAGAAAGAACTGAAGCTAAAAAGCCAACAGGCGCAGGATAAAACGAACCAATATCATGCTGAACTTAAAAAGAAAAAAAACGGAATCGATGCTCGGGATCAAACCCAAACCGAGTTGGATGCGGTTCTGAGAGATTTAGAGGAGACCCAAGAAGAAGCGGCGGAGTTGGCTGAAGAAGGCGACTACTTGGAGCATAACTATTACGTCCAGCAACAGTCACCGGATTACAAGGCTTGGATCCAGAGCGTTCAAAACTACCAGGGTGAGCTAAACGCCGCACTTGAGAAATTAAGTTCTCTGAAAGCAAAGGAGCTGCGACTTAAAGAGATTTTGGATGAACGTGCGGAATATCAAAAAGATTTTGATACTGTCACCGATGATTCACGCAAGTTAAAAGAAGAATTGATTGGACTGCAAGAGAGATACATGCAAGAACTTTCATCGTGGAGAGCGAGCGTACGTTCACTTTCTCTAGACGATGACCAAAAGAAGGAGCTATTTACTTTGGCTTCGATGATTGCGGAGGAACGTGGCTTTGATTCCGTCAAATCGCTCATCACAATCGTCGCCCGTAAACAAGAGAAGGCACTCGTACAAAAGAAGTCCGAGAATAAGCAAGCGCTGAACGATTGCGATAAGAAGCGCATCGAGGTTAAAGCAGAACTCACCCGGTGGCAGCAAATGATCGATCCAGAACCGGCTAGAAGCGCAGGCGCTGATGCATTTCGCAAGTCGCTTCGCCATGCAGGTGTACCACATGCACCGCTTTTTGCCCTGATTGATTGGAAAGAGAACGTATGTTCTAAAACGCGTCTAGATTTGGAGTCTGCCCTTTTCGCCTCCGGGCTGCTTGATGCGCTCATCGCGCCATCCCTGCAAGGGAAAGAAGTTCTTGAAGACTGCGTTCTGCAAAGTACAGATGAAATTATACCTCAAGGGTCACTGCTCGATTATGTCGTGATCACGACAGGTAAGTCAGGGATTAGCGAGGAACAAATATCCAGATATGTGTCTTCTATATCCGTCAGTGAAGGTGGAGAGGGACACACGATCATCCTTCCTGATAAACAGTACCGCATCGGTGCCTTAGTTGGACATGCTCAAACGGTCGATCAGTGTTATGTGGGAAAAGCAGCTCGCGATAAACTGAGAAGTAAAATGATTGAAATGCAGCAGAAGTTACTTCAGGAGCAAGATGAAAGCTATACGTTATTGCGCAGCGAGCAGGATCGGCTACAGCGGGAACTATTTCAAATTGCCGAGGACGAAAAACAATTGCCTGTCCCATCAGACATTCTAAAAGCGCTGCAAGCAATCGCAAAGCTTCGCAGTAAATTGGACAGTCTACAAGAATCACTCGATAACACCCACCGGCAGCACAGCCGCGTATATGATGAATGTAGGGTCATTCGAAAAGATCTTCAGAACTTAAAGCTTACTATCGAACTAACTGTGCCTGGGTGCAAAAATGCTATCCTGGCGACTCAGGCATATGTAAATGCCGTGCATGATATCCAAAACAAAACGATTCGCCAAGCGAATTTCCATTCCAATCTGATCGCTGAACAGGAGCGCATCGATGAAATTGAAGATCGCATCATTGAAGTACGCGGTGAACAGATTGAAATCGACGCTGACATCGCAGCGATTACGGGTAACCTTCAAGCACTTGAACAGCGGCTGAATGAAGTCGGCGCCGATCTAATTCAAGAGCGTATCAGGGCCATCGTTTTTAGGTTAAACGAAATAACAATCATTCTCCGAAATGCTTTAAAACAATCGGGTATATTGCAGTCGAGCGAAGAGAAGATAGCGATTGAAGTCATTGATGCTCAAAATGAACATGCTCGGTGCGTTCAAAATACGGTTACTGCAGAGCAAATTCTTAAAGAAGAACTTACACTCCCGATTCACGAAGACATCCAAACGGATCTCCTTTCGTTTGCGAAATCTGTTGGGAACCGTCCTGGTACAAGCAGTGAAAATGCAGGGGTTGAACTCAACAACGTGCTACTGCAGGAACGTTTGCTTGACTATCCATTTGAATTAAAATTGATGTTTGAAAACCGAGGCGGTTTGATTGCCCAACGGCGGGGGCTTGATGTGGCAACGGGAGTCGGAAGATTGAATCCGAATGAAGCGGTTAAAGAGGTATCTGAGAAGCTTGAGCAGTTAAAGATGTCACTTAGCGAAGAGCACCAGCGATTGTTTGAGGATATCATTTTAAATACGTTGGGTCAGACAATTCGTGAAAAAATAACAAAAACCAAGCGCTGGATTGCTAATTTGAACCGCGTTATGCAAAAGCGCAACGCTTCTATTTCATTCCGGCTGGAGTGGAAGGGGAAAAGGGCAGAAAGCTTGGAAGAACTGCATACAACTGAACTCGTTGAACTGTTGATGGCAAAACCCGAGCTTCTAAATGAAAGTGATCATGAGAAGATTGCTAAACACTTCAGGGCACAAATTGATCGCGCACGGGAATGGGCGAGCGACGAAACCGCAAGCATAACCATTCAAGACGCACTTCGTATTCTTTTGGATTATCGCGAATGGTATGATTTCAAACTGGAGTGCTATAAAGATAACAAGTGGGCAGAAGTGAACAAAACGTTCTTAAATACGGCCTCCGGGGGTCAACGGGCTCTGTCCGTATATGTGCCGCTGTTCTCTGCACTTCATGCATGTTACGAAGGAGCCAATGATGACGCGGCAAGGCTTGTTACATTGGATGAAGCTTTTGCCGGTGTTGATGACCGGAACATTACGGAAATGTTCGATTTGATTGAGGAAATGGACATCTCCTATGTACTTACTTCTCAGGCGCTCTGGGGAGATTATCCGACCGTAAAAAGCTTATCCATTTCCCATATTTTAAGACCGCAGCATGCCAACTATGCTAGTGTCGCGCAGTTTTATTGGAACGGAGTCGAGCGGGTTCCGTTAATGTCTAAAGAGGTAGAAGTTAGTTTTGATGAGCAGCTCGAACTCAGTATATAAGGAGCGGTTAGATTGAAAAAAGAAGCGGCAGCTTATTTTCAACGGGATCCCGGATATAGCCGACTTTTTAAAGAAATGATTCGGAAAGTGAAAAGACACGGTAGAATCGGCGGCGAAGTCATACTAAAGGAACTCTCTAATGAAGAAGTAGCATCCATCAGTTCATTCTTTCGCTGCGATGTGCCAACTGATTCCTATTCCGTATCTCTTCTAAAGTTCGAAGCGATGCTTCTGAGATCCGCTTTCGGCAGCGTATCTTTGAAAGAGTTGTTAGATGAATATGCAGGCGAAGAGATCATTTCAAATAAAAGTGCAAGAGAGAACAAACGTAACGATCGCGTTGATTTTTTCCAAAAGCTTTCAATGCGCTTTGATGACGCTAACTCCAAGGCTATTCTGGAGAGTTTGCCGGGATCTTTCCTACGGATGTACGAAGAAAGAGGGGAAGAGGCGCTGCAGGATTTTGAGCCAATATTTATTGCCTTTTCCCAGCTTCCAGTTGAGGGATACGAGAGGTTGCCGGTTTTTTCCGAACGGGTAGCCGGCGATCCTCACGCGTTCGACGGGGATCGATACGGGAGGTTACTAACAGATGGGCTGAAAGTTCTATTTGAGGCACTGGACTCGGTGACGCTAGAAGAAGAAGTGGAGCTCTACGCAGCTGCCGGACTGCTGAAAGACGACGTTCATAATTTCGTAAGCGCTTCGGGTTTAAATGCATCGAATTTTTCGTATTGGGAGCAGGCGCATACTGAAGGGGCGATTCTGAATGTGCCACTGCGCGAGGTAATAAAACTGGATTCAGTATCTCCTATTATAGGAAGTTGTGTGTTTGTAGTTGAAAATTCTGGTGTATTTTCGGCGTTGCTCGATCAATTTACAGATGTGCTGCCACCTTTGGTATGCCTGCACGGGCAGCCTAAACTCAGTTCGCTTTTGCTGCTGGATAAACTAGTCAAAGGCGGTTCAACGCTGTTCTACTCAGGAGACTTTGATCCGGAGGGGCTCCTTATCTGCGAGCGTCTTTGGAAGAGGTTTGGGGATCGACTCGTACCATGGCGTATGAGCAAGGAGGATTACGAATTTTGCAAAACGCATGTTCCGCTTTCGCCGCGCAGACTATCGATGCTGAAAAACATTCAACATCCTATATTAGGTGGGGTCAAAGAGAGAATCTTATATAATGAGAAGGTTGGATACCAGGAAAAACTATTGCGTCATTTGATTCAAGATATTTTGAAAAAATAAAGTACAAGTAATATATACAAATGTAGTAATCAAATGAAAGCCATGACATTAGCAAAAATCATTGTCAAATGAAAAACAAGCGCCGAGGATAGAAGAGGTTGTTTTTTCATTTTGGACTCTAGGGACATAGAGAGTCATGATTTAACTCTAGCTAAAACGGTTATTAGTCTATTAAAAATGGAAGCAATCAACTTGCAGCATTCGAAGAATCAGCAAGTAAACTGAATCGTACCGCTGCTGCATGCGGATTCTAATGGAATAAAGACTTACGTACTCATTACGATACTGAGATAATGATACTAAATTTTTTAGGATGAATCACAAGCAACAAAAAAAGAATTATTTACAGCAATATCATCTGTTTCAGAACTTCGGGGAATCTGTCTAACCGGGGAATAAAAAAGCCATTAGCCTGCTGATTCAATTCTAGCAACAAACTTAGAAACTTTATTATGTTTTATTAAAAAACAATATATTGTCCTTGTACCACCCATCTTAGAAGAAGGACTAACTATTAGAGGAAAAAAACTTCATGAACACCACGAGGAGTCTAGAGAGCCTTTCGAGGAACGGGAATTTGCCGATTACCACCTCTACTCTCTGTATGAACCAACGACACTGAAGAATGAGCAGTCCAAGCAAATTAGGCTGTTCCAAGCAGATAATGTTCCTTGCCATGTATATTATGAATGCCGAACGGGTTGGAAACGAGCGAACATAATAGTTGCCTTCGAAAATAACGAGAAAAGCCACATGGGCTTCCCGCTGCCAAAAGGATTGATTAAGGTATATCAGGAGGATCAGGCAGACGGCCAGAATGAATTTATTGGGGAGGATGCAATTGAACATACGCCCCGAAATGAATCTATCTCTTTAAATATCGGGGAAGCATTCGATCTTGTATTCGAACATCAACGTAAGGAGCTGCAGCGTGTCGACCGCGGCCATACAGCTGAAACGCACGAGGTTATCATTCGAAATCATAAGAGTGAAACCGCTCATATCAAGCTATCACACTATATATATCAGCGCTTTTGGAGGGTGTCGGATACGTCACATCCATATACTAAGAAAGGATCGAATACGGTCTCTTACAATATTGACATCCCTGCGGGAAGTGAGGTTATTGTCCGATTCACGTTGGAAATGGATGAGAAGCAAGTCTTATTTTTGGAATAATTTGTTGTCTTCAAGGAACCGGAAAAATGAAATGATCGCGATTGACGGGATCGGGGGCAGAGTCCTTATATTCGTACCGTCCAGGAATGACCCTCCCCAGTTTGATTCATAACAACTGTCCTGACTCACTTCGGTGGATGAGGGCTTTTTTTGGGTTTTTTGGGCATAATTCCATGGATAAGGAGGTGAAATTTGATATGGCAAACGAAAAAGAATTGATTAAGCAGGCACTAAATGCTGCAAATACTAATGCGGAAAACAATAAAGAGCAACAATTGTTAGTGCAGTTGTCCTCGGAATTGGAGAACTCCGAATCAGACGTAACAGTTCATCAATCGATTGACGAGTATAACCATATTTAAAAAAAATGAAAAGACCCCGCTGGATTCGGTTGACAGGCCAAAAACGCCAGTGGTTTCAATATCTGCAAGAATTTATTGTACGAAGATATTGGGAGCAAGCTGATGTTGTTGACATTGAAATATAAAGGTAACAGTATTCGAAAGGCGGGGTTGATTTGTTTTGTCGCACCGTCCTTGGTACTTGATAGAGTAGACGATTTGGGCCAGCTCAAGAATTTGAGTTGGTTATACCACATCAAAATTTGTGCACTTGACATTTCTTTTTATAATGTCATAATGAAATTATCAAAACGACAATACGAATTACACATTAGCAGGTGCAACAATGGATATCATCGAAAACGAATCAAACTACACATCTAATAAGTACCGGACTCCAGACGGTGCCCCAAGCGACATTGTCATCTTCACCATTACCTCTACTGAAAAGAATACAGCTAAAAAGGCTCTTCCTATACGGGAACTGCAGGTCCTGCTGATTCAGAGGAAAAAATGGCCGTATGAAGGACAGTGGGCCTTACCCGGGGGGTTCTGCAAAGAGTCAGAAAGTATGTACGAATGTGCGCTACGGGAGCTTCAAGAGGAGACTGGCGTGACGGATGTTCATATGGAGTATTTTAACGTATACAGTAAACCGGGACGTGATCCAAGAGGATGGATCCTCTCTCACGCTTTCTTCGCGTTAGTTAATGAGAAGTGGTTGGCTAAACGGCGTGCTGACGATGATGCAGCGGATGTGCGCTTATTTCCTTTAGAGGAAGCTCTTCGAATGGAGTTGGCCTTCGATCATAAGGAGATATTGATGGACGCTCTGAAGGAAATCCGCGATAAAATGCTCACGACGACGATAGCCAAGGAATTTCTTCCTGAGGAATTTACGATTAGCGAGCTGTATCAGGTGATCCAAACCGTTGTACCGGATTTTGAGGAGAGGAACTTTATTCGCAAAATCACTTCCACCCAAAGCCGCAAAGGAATTATTGAGGAAGTAAAAGACCGTAACGGAGAGCCGAAGCTTTCTAACCGCTACTCACAAAGAGCAGCTCAGTTATACTGTTTTACCGATCTAACGCCGCAGCTGTCCATTTACAGCTAGGCGCTTATCTTTTATCGATTGATATTGTCATTATAACATTATCAATAAACCTTTTTTAAGGAGATGGTACTTATGAGGGCCTTGATTGTGATCGATTATACCGTTGATTTTGTTGTGGGGAAGCTCCCGTGCGGACAACAGGCACTTGATATTGAAGAACGAATCACGGAGCTTGCCGAATCTTTTGAAGCAGCAGGAGATTGGGTAGTCATGGCGGTGGATCTTCATGATCAGGAGGACCGCTTTCATCCCGAGTATCGCTTATTCCCACTGCATAACATTCGGGGGACGGAAGGCCGATCACTCTATGGCAAACTGGACGGAGTTTATAAGCAGCATCAAGATCGGATGTACTGGATGGACAAAACTCGTTACAGCGCATTTTGCGGAACTAATCTCGAACTTCAGCTACGAGCCAGAGGCATACAGGAACTGCATCTCGTCGGAGTATGTACAGACATTTGTATACTGCATACCGCCGTTGATGCCTATAACAAAGGATTTTCGTTGGTGGTTCATACCGATGCGGTAGCGAGTTTTAACCCGCTTGGCCATGATTGGGCGTTAGGACATTTTCAGAACACGCTAGGAGCGACACTTTTTAAGGAAAATCAGCCAGTCAGAATCTAAAATAAGAGGGAATAAAATGACGTGGGATAATCTTACGCTCCATACCATCGCAAGCAATTGGAATTGTTTTGGCCGGAATACTTAAGAAAGCTGAATCCGGAATCATACCCCGTCGATCTGAGCGTCGCCGTGTGGGAATTAAAGATGAGCCTAATTGAAAAACATCGGATTTAAGGAGGAAGCTACTATGAAAAAGGCTTGGATTTTACTGGTATTATTCATCTTTATGGTGGCAATCGCAGTTTACACTTCATCCACGACACTTGAAATCGTTGCAACTACAACAGGATTGTTGAGCGTCTGGCTCACAGCCAGAGAAAATATATGGGCATGGCCGGTAGGGCTGATCAATGTCGCGTGTTTTTTCTATATGTTCGGGGAAGCCAAACTTTATGCGGATATGACGCTACAGGTGTTCTTTTTCGTC
This sequence comes from Paenibacillus sp. yr247, assembly GCF_900103825.1. Taxonomy (GTDB): domain Bacteria; phylum Bacillota; class Bacilli; order Paenibacillales; family NBRC-103111; genus Paenibacillus_E. The sequence continues at coordinate 351,873 of NZ_FNIF01000003.1, read as the reverse complement.
TTGAGTATTTACGGTTGGATAATTTGGCTGACTAAAAGGGAAGGCTCCCAGGTTCGCCCCACCCGAAAAATTACGTTGCGACTAGTACTGATCCTAAGTTTTCTACTTGTAGCAGTAACGCTCCTTTGGGGATTTGTTCTAAAGGCATATACGGATGCATCCATTCCTTACGCTGATGCCTTGATAGCTACCCTTAGCATCATCGCCCAGTTTTTGCTTTCATCCAAAGTGTTGGAGAATTGGCTTTGCTGGATCGCTGTAGATATCATGTCCATAGCTATGTATGCATACAAAGATCTGTATGCCGTAGCCTTTCTATACCTCATCTTCTTCTTTATTGCTATAGCCGGATATATTTCATGGAAACGGGAGTTACATCTTGCAGATCGGAGGAATCCCGTATGTCCCAACGTAAAGCAGGCCTGACACTCGGGAAGTTTGCACCCCTTCATCGCGGCCATCAATTCATGATTGAGACTGCCATTCAGGAAATGGATGAAGTGGTTGTTGTCATTTATGATTGTCCGGAAACGACCGATATCCCTTTGAATGTCCGAGCGAATTGGATCCGAGTCCTCTATCCTCAGGTACAGGTCGTCGAAGCGTGGGATGGTCCTTTGGAAATTGGCGATACTCCTGAGATTAAACGAATGCATGAGGAATATATGCTAAAGAAGCTGGAAGGGAAAAAGATCACCCACTTTTATTCCAGTGAATTTTACGGTGATCATATGAGTGTAGCTTTGGGGGCAGAGAACCGTCAGATCGATCCTCAGCGGCAGCGTGTCCCAGTCTCCGGCACCCAAGTGCGGAATGCACCATACGAGAACAGACATTATCTTAGCCCGATCGTTTATAAGGATATGATTACTAAAGTCGTATTTCTTGGAGCACCATCAACAGGTAAAACAACTTTATCATCCTATTTGGCTAACCACAATAATACTGTATGGATGCCGGAGTATGGCAGGGAGTATTGGGAGAAGCACCAAGTAGAGAGAAGATTATCGTTAGGGCAATTAGAAGAAATTGCTGAGGGACATTTGGAGAGGGAAGATAACCTTGTGCAGAACGCGCGTGACGTTCTCTTTGTCGATACAAATGCCATTACAACTTATATGTTTTCTCACTATTATCATGGATCAGCAACCCTCCGACTGTCACAAATGGCAGTGGATGCGGCGTCACGGTATGATCTTGTTTTTGTTTGCGATACAGACATTCCTTATGCAGACACTTGGGATCGTTCCGGAGATGTTCAGCGGCTTGTGTTCCAGAAACAAATTATTGCTGATCTTAAAATGTGGAAAATCCCTTATTTTTTACTAAATGGGACGCTTGAAGAGCGGGCTGAACGGGTGGATAAGATTCTCAAGCAGTTTCGTGAGTACCATAAAATTGGTGACTTATTGACTCAAGACAATGGAGGGGAGTGATTGATTTGTTATTAAACCAGAACGATCTTTTCGACAAAATCAAAGGCGGGATGTACGGAGTTGCTGTAGGGGATGCTCTGGGAGGAACAACAGAATTTATGAGCGTCCGGGAAATAAAAGCCAGGTATGGTTATTTGACAGAAATGATAGGTGGCGGTGTTTGGAGATTAGAGCCCGGAGAAGTGACAGACGATACTATGATGACGTTATGTGTTGCAGAGGGCATACTAGAGAATCCAAAGAATCCACTAGATTCAATCGGTGATCGGTTTATGAAGTGGTATCAATCCAGGCCCAAAGATATCGGCAATATTATTCGGCATACGTTTGAAAGTTATGAAGGGAACTGGTTCGAGGCGGCATTACTGACGGATCTAGATATTGGCCAAAGCGGGGGAAATGGCTCATTAATGCGATGTTTGCCGGTAGCTCTTGCGTATACGGAATTGGATGAGATAGAACGAATATCCCATATGCAATCCAAAATGACCCACTACGACGAAAGGTGCAACGAAGCTTGTGTGATCTATAATCGAATTGCTTTTCGGTTGCTTCGAGGAGAGGAAATAAAAAGTTCAATCCAGCACGAAGTGATAGGGACGGATTATGAAAGTATTCTTACATCCTCGCCGAATTGCGAATCTAGCGGATTTATAGTTCATACTTTTCGATGGGTTCTCCACATCTTGCTGGATTCCTCCGGGTTTAGCGAAGTGGTACAACGAGCGGCCAATTTGGGCGGAGACTCCGACACGATTGGAGCAATAGCCGGAGGGCTAGCTGGTATTTATTATGGATACGAGCAGATACCATCAAAGTATGCAAAGGCGATTTTGATCAGAAGTCGTTTGGATGAAATCGCATCACGGTTATATTGTCTTCGATAGGATTGTGATAATCGTTTTTGACCAAGGACGTGATTTATATGAGAGGAGCTTTCGGTATTTATTTTATCTCAGCTTTGCTGCTCTAGTATAAGGGTATGAAGAACACGATCCCTATCATGCCCTGTAGGTCACTGGGGTTCAGCTAGTATATTTGAAACGCTATGAACGAGAAGTCTTTTTTATTGATTGGCATGAATATAACAGGAAATGCCGGCGTGACTTCACTCCCTTATTAATATTTTAAATTGCCAGCCCTAGTTGCAGTTGAATGAGTTGAATGAATGGAAAAGTCACCGTGTCCGTGATATGATACAAATAGTATCATTAAATGCTTATCGTTGCATTGGCTTTGTTAATAGATAATTATCCTCCAAAGGTTTATCTTTCCCTCGCTAAAATGGCACGAGCCTAATTCAGTTTTAGTTAATTATGACTATGTTGGTCCAAAAAGCAGACCAGAATGGGGGGTGCAACTTTCTAAGAAAAATTTATCAGTACTCGATGAATTTTTAATGAAGTGGTAAATGAGCTTGCCTAAAAAACCTAGGCAAAGGAAAGACTAAACAGGCTAAACAAATTCATATATTGGTTTATGCCGATCATCATAAGGTGTTTGTTCAGTCAGTAAGTGATTTAGTGGCGGCTTTAGCATAAGGAAAAATATATATTTTATTGAAATAAGTAGGAGCAGTTTTATTAGGAGGAGATTTGGTGATCAACAATTTGGAAATTATTAACGTAGCAATTGAAGTTGCAACATACGCTCATCGTCATCAGTATCGCAAGGGAACTGATATACCTTACATTTCCCATCCTTTTGCGGTCGGAATGATTTTAGCCCAGGCTGAGTGCGATGTGGAAGTGGTTGCCGCTGGGATCTTGCACGATGTTGTAGAGGATACGGAAATAACACTATTAGAAATTGAGCAGCGTTTTGGTCGTCGAGTAGCTCAAATTGTCTCCGGTGTCTCAGAACCCGATAAGTCACTCACATGGGAAGAACGTAAAAAGCACACCTTAGAATTTTTGAAAACCGCTCCTCTAGAAATCCGTTTGGTGTCTTGCGCGGATAAGCTTCATAATATAGTTTCCATAAGACGAGACATGGAAAAGATCGGAGAAGCTGTTTGGAGCAGATTCAACCGCGGTAAGGAACAGCAAGCATGGTATTACCGTAACGTATTAGTAAGCCTGGGGCATTCCGGCAGGTTTAAACTATTAGATATCCTACAGCAAGAAATAGATACTGTATTTAGAACCAAGTAATGTGAAATAAGCCCATATCAAAAAAATCTCTCTACTGCAATCAACCATAGGAATGTCGTCCAAATAGATTATGACCACTGAAACCAGATACTAAGGACCTAGCGCTTTAAGATTCTGTATAAGGGGAATGTAACTTGGACAGATTGGATCGTTATGAGGTCTTATAGGACTTTGATCTTTGCTCATAGTGATACCTCCAACTTTTGGATTTGCCCGGTGAGTTCTTCCCGAAGGGATTCCCAGCCTGAAGAACATAATAAAAGGGCTTGCCTATTGTAAAGCAGCGTCTAATTCATCCCAATAAGTGTGTAAATCCCCTTTTAGTTTAAAAATACTAGCTAGTTCCGGGTTGTGCAAGATAGCTTCGTTGATTGCCTTAAACGCGTTTTTCCGAGAGCCTATATTCAAGTATAGCTGAGTTAAATTATGATATATATATTCATCATTGGGGTTGGTGCGTAACCCCTCCAAGTATGCTTGTTCGGCTCGCTTGAATTCTCCTACCGCGGAATAGTGGAAGCCCATGTTTAAAAAGGCATCTCCACTGCCTCTCTGTAATTTGGCTTGTTGTCTGAAACAGTGCTCCATCCTTCCCAGTTGATGAAATTCACTCCAATAAAGTCCTAATTGTTCCCAGAAGTATACCCGATCGCCCGTAAAAGCACCTGGATCTAACGTAAACGCCTCATCTAAAAGTTCTTGAATCGACTCCAAAATCCGCATATTGGTCAGAGGCTCCTTGTCTAACAGTCTTTTGGCCCGAGAAAGTTGCATCTCGGCCAACAAACGGTAAGGTATCCGTCCGTTCACAACCACAAGATATTCTTTATGAATCGAACTAATTATATGAGAAAACAACTGTTTCCCTCCAGAGGAAGGTAGCACCTGCAGAACAAGCCAGTAGCCATATTGTTGATTCACAACACGCTTGAAATATATCCTGCGAATTCCTAAGAGGTGAACCTTCGATGGTAGCCACCACTCCCCTGCCATCAAGGGTGTCTCCAATTTTGCATAGCGGTATGCTCGGTAGTATGGACTCGATGTTACGCCGACTTCCATTCGATCCACTAACTCCTGTGCATGTTTAGCGCTTTCATGAATACTAGGGTCAATGCGGAGCAGTCGGTATACATAAAAAGTTCGCATTTCTGAGGATGAAAATCGCAAGTAAAGATTGGGTAATTTCATCGAAATCATACTCCTTTGTTAAAGTGTTTATATAAACCATATGCTTTTTTGACCTTTTTCATAAGTTACCCTTATGAAGTAATTCTACAATTATGCTGGTAATGTCTCGTGCGATTTCTTGAAATCGGAATAAACATGCATCCTTGACAAAATAAATGAGTTACAGGGGAATGCTTCGATATTTGTAATTTTGCGTACATCCAGTCTTGCAGTTAATCGGAAATGGAATATAGAAGTCGTCGGATCCAGGAGTTGTAAGAATAGGCTTTTTGCATGTAAGTATTAAAAGGTCAATTTAATATTAGAGCGAATGGGAGATAGATGTACTTATGATGGTTACACAATTTTCAAAACAAGTAATCGACGAATTAAAATATTATGTATACATCTATTCTGACCCAGATACTGAGGAAATTTTTTATGTTGGTAAGGGAAAAGGTAACAGAGTCTTCTCCCATCTTAATGAACAGACTGAATCCGAAAAGATAAAAAAGATAAACGCAATTAGGGGGAATGGTAAAGAACCCAAAATAGAAATACTCCTTCATGGGATTGATGATGAAATCACAGCTCTTAAGGTAGAAGCTTCTGTTATAGATTTATTGGGGAAAGACCGATTAACAAATAAAGTTAGAGGCTGGCAAAGTGCTCTGTATGGTCGCATAGAAATAAGCAAATTAGTTTCTTATTATGAAAGAGAAAGTATAGAAATTCCAGAAAAGGCTATTCTTATTCGAATAAATCAACTTTTTCGGTTTGGTATGTCTGATATAGAACTTTATGATGCAACAAGAGGGATTTGGAAAGTGGGACAAGATCGAGAAAAGGTTGATTATGCATTTTCGATATTCGATGGAATTATTCAACAAGTTTATAAGATAGAAAAATGGTTTCCTGCGGGGACAACTTTCTCTACTAGAGGAGCACTAAATGACCCTGGTAGATTTGAATTTGTAGGGAAGATTGCTGATGCGGATATTATTAATAAATATATAGGGAAATCTGTTGAGCACTATTTCCCTAAGAACTCGCAGAATCCTATTATGTACTTAAATGTTAAAAGACAAAGCACTTACTATCAAATATAAAAAAACCAGAAATAACATATTTTTTTATGGTAATTTTAATTTTTTTATTTAGAGAGGTAGGAATATTTAATGACAACTGATGAAGAAATCGTTGAGTATGCTATTGATGTAGTTAAGATGTTCGGCATTGGCAAGGTTGTCGAGAGGAGTGAAATTGTTAGAGAAGTTAATTTGAAGTATGGGCGAACGGTAGGGAGTATTATTCCTTCTGACTACTGCTATAACATTATTAATAATGGAATTAAACCCAATAAACCCACATTATTTATATATAATGGTAAAGGTCAATATGAATGTGTTGGGCTAAATTATCCATACAATGGTGTAATATGGCATAGACCCAAGGGAGCAAAAGCGGAATTTCCAGTAGGTAAATGTGTTAACGGAGAGCGTATCATAGCCCCAAATAGTAATCTCGATGTTATGGACTCAACAAGTGCGTTAGGAGTAAAGAAGATCGAAAAATCAAGCACTCACAAGACTAGTCGTACACCAAGCATAAAACTTAGGTTTGATGTTTTGAAACGAGACATGTTTAAATGTTGCATTTGCGGTGCATCTCCTGCAAAAGACGCCTCGATAGAATTGCATCTGGACCATATTATACCGTGGTCAAAAGGCGGAGAAACCGAAATTAATAACCTACAATCACTTTGTTCAAGATGTAATTTAGGAAAAAGCGATTCTGTATAAATGTTAGGCAGGCTATTATAGTGAGTGTTTATCTGATTCAAGATATTGATTGGAATAAAAGAACTTATTAATCGATCGAGCCTTGCTATATATACATTTAACAGCTCTGGGAGCAATGAGTTCGAACCCCTTGAATCTCGACCGGGAAGTTTACCGAGTAGATTCAAATGGTGTAAGATGAACCACCTTGATGGTTCTGCTGCTTGTTTCACTTAAAGGAAGCATTGGGGAGGAAACGACGAGGTTGAGATTCGGGAAAATTATACTCGGTATGATTTTGTAATTGATGAAATAGGGAGTTGTTAAAATGGGCGAATAGTATACTCTCCTAGAAAAAAATATTAAATTACCTTGGATGTTGTATTCTGTGACTTCTCGGTGTTTATCGCAATTTGATCCAGAAGGATTGATCAGCTGTACTTAATTCTACGTAAGAATATCGACGCACGTTTTAATCCTCAACTTATAGATTGGTCCGGTACTAGTCAGACAAAACAGGTATATAAATGAAAATGATCTCTTAAAGATCTTTAATGCAACAAAAGAGAATAAACGTTTGATAGCAGCAATCCAGTATGAAGGCACCGGAAGTGTATCACCTCACATAAAAATACCGACCAAGGTTAGATAGGAAATAGATTGGGGGAGGTAGACCATTGAACGAGGAAAAGAAAATCATCGTCAGTCTGGGGTTTGAAGGTGGGGAAGTCACATTATGGGGCCGCCGGAATTCACTTGGGTCGTGGAAATACGCCACAGGCAGAAATGAGTCGGCACTGGCGGATTTGCTATTCGACGAGGATGCGGATTTGTTACCAGTCCTGGTGAGGGAGCCAGTTCAGTGGGTTGATTCGTTCGATGAAGCGATCGGCCTTCTTGAAAAATACTCGTGGCGACGTGCGTATCCGTCTCACGTCCACCCTGATTTTCGGGAATTGGTGTGGAATCAGGTCATCGCTAAAAGACCGCCGTCGAGAAATCTATTTCGGTGGGTCGAAGCATGCGAGGTTGAAATCGATAAGGGCATGGTAACCCTAGCTGATTGGATACAGAACTCGAAATTTACAGTAATCCTTTCAGGTGCGGGACTCAGCACAGCCAGCGGCATTCCCGACTTCCGATCTGGCAGCGGTTGGTGGAACAACATCGATCCGACCACCGTTGCTACAGCGGATGCTATGAAGCACAACTATGAGACATTTCACGCCTTTTACAGCTTTCGAATTCACGCACTAGAGGGACTGTTACCCAATCAAAGTCACCAAATTCTAGCAAAATGGGAGAGGCACGGTTTAGTAAAAGCCGTAGCGACTCAAAACGTGGACGGGTTCCATCAGTTGGCCGGTTCACATAACGTGCATGAACTGCATGGGTCAATTCGGTCTGTGTGTTGCTCAGAATGTGATCATCCGGCGTCCACAGAACGTTTTTTAGATCAATCTAAGTGCCAGCAGTGCGACGGAAAGCTCAGACCGAACGTCACCCTTTTTGATGAGTCCTTACCTTCTCAGGCATGGGAAGGAGCTTTAAAAGCAATCGTCCAGTCGGATTTAGTGATTGCCATAGGCACAAGTCTCAATGTGTATCCAGCCAATAGGCTCCCGTCGATGACCGAAGGGAGAACTGTCGTTATAAATCTAGAGCCGACTATGATGGATGAAAAATTCAATCTAGTGATTCACGGAAAGTCCGAGGAAATACATCTAAAGGTCGATAAATGGATTGGGAGATTGTAGATCTTAGTCTAGGGTTTCTCGAGATACATTTAGGTAACATGTAATGGTAGGAAGTTAAAACTGATGGGCGATAAACCGAACAACTAGGAGGTAGTCTTTTGGAAAAAGCGGCACCGAGTTTGACCTCCATAATGGAGGAATGTATGAACCATTTTTGGAGATTTAGCAAAGAAAAATGTGTGGTACAGCACAGCATTCCTGTGCTGTACTTTGGGGACCATGACAGGTATCTTCGTTCGCCAATCAAAGTTGTGACCGCGGCACTAAATCCCTCACTCAATGAGTTTCCAAAAAGTAATCCGACGCAACGATTTGGATATATCCTGGAGCAGTCAAGTCATCTGTCAGAGGCAGATTACCGACAAGCACTGAACGACTATTTTAGGGTTGACCCATATTCGTCGTGGTTCCAAAACGGGTTTGAGAAGGTACTAGCAGGCTTTGGTGCTAGTTATTATGGTGGTATTGAGAATGTTCCGCTACAAACGGATTTCTGTACCCCGATCGCGACGGATCCAACATGGGGGAACCTAGGTAGGAGGGGGGAGGACCCAAATTATGCAGTTAATGCCCGAATAAAGCGTGATTTGCAAAGAGAAGGGTCTCGTATCTGGCACAACCTAATTGAACTGCTGCAACCAGACATCATTTTTTCGTGTCTCAATTCCACATGTAAAATTGAATTTGATATTATTGAAAAGCCGCAGCCGTTAATGGATTCGCCCCAGACAAATTCTGAACGTGTAGTTGTTTATTCTCGAATGAGACTGAAAAGCGGAAAAGAGTTCATATCGGTACAAGGTAGGACGATTAGTCTGCCCTTCGGCAGTCTTAGTGATAAAAGGAAACATGAAGTTGGAATGAGAGCTAGAGCGCTGTTTAAAAGGTATGTTTAGATTGTGTTCTCGTGTTTACTTGGATTCTCAACTCACAAATACTAGGTTTCGGCCAACGTGCACACGCGATCTAAGAGTTCCCTCCTTTTATACTAGTTGGAAGGATGGCTGAATTATGGAGTGTAAAGGCAAGGTCAGCAAGGCAGGGGTGTTTATTTTTGATGACTTTCGCGATCAGATTATTATAGACCGGTACAGTTCAGTTTTAGAAAGTTTTATTGGTCGGAAGCAAGACCAGATGAGGAGCAAGAACAGTGAGGACGTCATTACGTGGAACTGCTTTCGGACTCTTATTCAGGTGGATCCTGTAATATGGATTAGTGACTTATTTCGTAGATCATTTGGTGAACCCATCAGGATAGAAGATCGCAAGGATGTGCAAGTAACATTGGGGAAATCCATAGCTCCTCCATCTGGAATTACGTGGAGGGAAGGCTGGAGCGAAATTGATGTAATCGTTGAGTGGCCTGGTCATGTCTGGTACATCGAAGCAAAGTATACGAGTGTTCCCTTTGGCGTTTGCTCTTTCGACCAATACAGAAGTGAGAAATGAAATTCTCTCCCTTTACTTGCGTAACTTCCGACATCGACATTTCTCCAAATTTGATCACGATCTTCGTTGTATTTCACAGATAGACTCACATAATGGGTGACCTGAAAACTTTGTCTCCAAAAATGATTTCACAAACCCGATCCGTGCTAGGTTGCACCCCGATGCTCTTCCAATTCTCAAGCCCATCCTCGCGATATTCTTCACACCTTGAAATCAATTCCTCCTTTTTTGAATACTTGGATACCAAATTGATTTAATGAAATACGGATTTCCACCAGCAATTGTAAAAGCTGAAAATGCCGCTCGTATAAAATATTATGAATCTTTAGAATTAGCAAGTATGGGAAAGGATCTAAAACCATTTATGCAATTAATTACCGAATGTGTTGAGGATAGTTTGCAAAAGGATATAGGTGCAGTAAAGTGATTTGTGTCACGTAACCTATATAAATAAGATTAACAGCCGGAGCAGGAATTTCAAATTCCTGCTCTGGTTGTCTTTTATTAGGTTTCTTTCACGATATAGGTGGGAGCAAGGAGATTGCTTAGAATGTTTTAAATTTATTATAGGGAACGCGCATTCGGTGACCATTAGTAGTCAAAAGATGTCTGTATTATGGTTTATAAGAACAATAATCGAGGGATGCTCAAGGAACCTTTAGAGGCTATTCAGAACAATCCCTGCAAAATCTGTTTAGTAAAAATAGTCTTATCTGAACGGTTAAAACAAGGCGAGATGAGAACTGTCCGTGAAGGGGTGTTGGGCAAAGCTTATCCGTCACTTTAATTCGCATCACTTGTAATGATAAGGTCGTTGATAACGTTTTAACCTTTATAGTAGTAGTAGTCAATAAAAATCAAGAGTATATTGAGTCTCCAGAATAGTGTTGGGAAGAGATTCTACGTGGGCAAACGGCTGTGTATCCCACGAATATTTTACTTTACTTACAAAGCCAACAACTTAACTCTCCATTTAACCATACAAAAGAAGGGGAATTTGGAATAGTGTCGAATTTTTAGATGTGAAAAAATGCCCCTACAGAATAAACTCTAATCACTGAGATACAGAGGTGTAATATGGATACGAGGATACAGTATGAACAAGGAACGTTGAATACGAATCTAAAAATAATAAATCAAATTCTAGAGAACTTGACAGGGCATAAAACTGTAGTTACTAATAGAGCAGACCAAACTATCATTAAGCGGCGTAAAGAACGGATAGAAAGTATACTGCAAGCTCGTTCTCATCCATACCTAGGCCGTATGGACGTAATGCAACAGGATGGCAAAAGGGTCCCCTATTATGTAGGGAAAACGAGTATTGGTGATGAATATGGTGAAAATGAGATTGTTATAGATTGGAGATCGGACTTCGGCAAATTGTACACTACATACTCTGGTGGTAAAAAGCACTGGCCGGGTATTGGTAATTTGATCGGTAAACGACAAATTACAATGGACCAACATAGAGTTAATCGAGTAGTTGATGTGGGGCAGATGGAGATTCCAAAGCCCCTACCGGATACAAAAAATGAATCCATACTTATTCCTGTTGAAAACGTTACTAATGAGCAATTCCTAAATGAGATCCTAAGCCACACGGCTGAAGGTTTTCAGTTACAGGAAATCATCTCATCTCTGCAAGAAGAGCAAGATGAAATTATTCGTCTTCCCATAGATCAACCCGTGGTCGTTCAAGGAGTCGCCGGTAGTGGGAAATCGTCTGTAGCGTTGCATCGAATTTCTTATTTACTTTTTCAATATGAGAAGGTTTTGAAACCGGAACATATTTTAGTCGTTGCACCCAATAGAATGTTCATCTCCTACATGCAGAGCATTATTCCAGAGCTAGATATTCAGGGGATCCAACAAGACACATTTATAGGTTTTGCGCTGAAACACTTATCTCTAAAGACTATCCAGCCTCCACATTTAGAATTGGCTGAAGTTATGAATAAGGAGAATTCTGATGAAAGTGTTGTCTTGATCTCAAGATTCAAGAACAGTATGGCGTTTCAAAGGGCTCTTCAACGTTATATGGACCACCAAATAGAACACAATTGGCCGAAACAATCATTGTATTTAAACGCTTCATTTTCTTTAAGTCAAGAGAAAATCCATGAAATTTATAAGGGATATCAACATTTACCTATAAACCATTGTCGAGAACAAGTGCTGCGTTCAATAAAGAATTTAATTCAAAATGAAGTAAAGGGCCAACAAAAGTCGATCGAAGAGCAATTTGAACTAATTGTTCAAGATTGGGTACAGGCATTACCGGAAGGTAGTACGAATCGAAAAACATTGTTTGTATCACTAGAGCATGCGAAAGCTTTCAAAAAGGATCAGATAGCGGTCGCAGGTAAAATGGCTTACGATAAATTTTCCAATAATTGGGAAAGTGTAAGTACTTTGGAACTATACAATCAACTTTTTGATAAAGGTTTGTTAATGGGATTAGTCCCTGATATTAATTCTGAGCTGGCTGATCTCCTTTGTGCGAAAAGTAAGCAGGAAACTGGATATGAAGACTTAGCTGCTTTGCTTTATATTGAAAACCGCCTGAATGGGATTAAAGCCTCCTTTGGATACATGGTAATTGATGAAGCCCAGGATCTAAGTCCATTTCAACTTTTTATGCTTAAACAATTTTCAAATTCTGTTACTATTTTAGGCGATATTACTCAAAGTATATACCCTACAGGTATACAAGCATGGTCTGAGATAGACGAACAAGTGATTGGAACAAAAACCATCCGAATGATGCAGATGGAAACAAGTTACCGCTCCACTTATGAAATCATGAGTATGGCTAATCAAGTAATTGAGAATAGCCAACTCTCCCTACCACGGATTATTCCTGTTAATCGTAAGGGAGGGAAACCAGTTATTCAACGAGTTGCAGACGGTCAAGATCTCTTAATGCGTATTAAGGAATCTTTAGATCATTTCATCAAGAAGGGGCACTCAAAAGTAGCAATCATAGGTAAAGATTTGAGGCAGACAGATGGTATTTATCGTCAATTAGTTGAAATCGGGGTTGAGGGCGTACAACTAGTCGATTCTGACGACATAACATTAAAAGGATCGATCATTCTAATTCCTTCATATTTGGTTAAAGGTATGGAATTCGATGCTGTAATCATCCCTAATGCCAATGACCAACGATTTTTAAAAAGTCGAGTACTTGATACCAAATTGATGTATATTTGCATCACTCGCGCCCATCATGATCTTCATGTGTATTATCACGGCACAATCTCGCCGTTACTTAAGGGATTGTCAGTTTCAGAACTAAAAGGAAATGAAAGCTTAAACGAGATTTTATAAAATGTCATTATTCATAATGTGAATGTAAGTGCCGCTACGGAGGATAGCAATCACCCAGTGTACTAACGTTAGGAGAGACAACTTTGAACCAAAAACATTTAGAGAATGCTGAAGATTCAACAATAAAAGAATTAATTATGCGCTTTTTAATTGACGATGACTATTTCGGTGAATTATCACACCAAAGTATTAGACCTCCCAAGGCAAGTTATTTTTGCAAAAGGCACAATGGAGAAAGAGTTTCAGTTATCCAAATTAATCAAATCTTTAATTTACATAAAAACCTTTACGGAGCCATCGAAAAATTGATTTCTTATCATATTTCGGTCTACACAAAAAATAAATATGAGAGTGTAATTAAACAACATCGTTTTGCAACTGCTGATGCTAGAGTCTATTTGATTTTTGAGAAGGAAGTACTGAATACATTGCGTAAAAAGAAAAAATAGAATAAATTAAGCCTACGAAAAGAATGCCGTTGATCAAAAATGGTATTCTTTTTTTATTCCTTAAGGCAATTGGAAAGGTTCACGTAAATAGTTGGAGAAGCACATACAAGGGTATTGTGCTGGAATGATATTTTGTTATAAACCAATATTATTCGAGGAGCGAGACGGATTATGAAATTTTGAAATCAATGTAGGGCTGAGACTAAATGATGTATATGGTTTTTGGAAATGCATTGAAGATAGTTATAGTACAGAACAAATGCCAAGGAGGATCATATTTACTGGGAATAAACGTTCGCACCCTACATGCACCCATTTGTCACCAGTTTAAATTGGCGTGGAAAGTGGTAACGAACAACGTTCAAGCCCTTGCTATATCTACATTCGGTAGCTCTGGGCATAAGGAATTATTGTGGATAAGAGGTAATGATTGGTGTTAATATATTTAGTATTTCACCCGAAACTAACATGTATTACCCTGAGATGTACGTATTTTCGCGGTTTTTAACTACTTGGATCTCTTTTGTGCATGTATAATATCGGTGTAAATCTACATGCACCCAAAATGATATTCATGTCCTCTTCACATGAACCCATACATATTCCTCTGGGAACATGTGTCCAGTAATGATCCTTTTTTGGCACTATTGGTGTAAATATGGTGTAAATATCGATGTAAATATTGGTGTGAAAAAGTGGTGTTAAAACTAGTAGACTATTGGTGTAAAACTGGTGTTAAATTGGTGAAAAAACCTCTCCTAAACCAACTAAAAGGAGCTTAAGCGAACGTAATGCGAACGTCAAAACCCAGTAAAATCAAGGCTCCAGCCGACTATAACAGTCTCTATAAAACTCGCATTTTGACCCGCATACGGTGCATGTTCAACAGGTAAGTTTACCGCAGAGCCGACTGGAATCAAGCATTCGCCCTGATTTTTGCTTGGCCTATTTTTTTCAATCCAATCCATTGATCGGTCGCATCCCAATCATCCGCCGCTGGATCACAAGCCCTCAATTTATCCTCTTTTGTCTCATGTCTCATGTCGATGTTGGCAAGTCTAAATCTATACCCAATCGAAATCACTTGCCACGTCTGCATTTTGCCCCTCTCGAACCTTTCCAATTGGTGTTACCGATCCGTCCCTCAATTACTCTTTTCAACGCCTCAAAGCCTTTCTCAATCGCTTTACTCAATCAAACCACCCTTTAAATCCTAATGTTCCTCTCTTATTTACCCTGCCTTTCGGCTCAAACTTATTTTGCTTTTTTTCGGTTGTTCGTTTTTATCCACTAGATCTTCGGTTTCAGCAGCAAACTTATTTTGCTTAGGGAATGTGGGAGTAAACAGAAAAATGGCTGAGAAACCTTGTGGGATGTGGGTTTAAGTTAATTGGAGGGGGAGAGAGGTGCAGACTTATTTTATGGGGGACATGGGGACGAATTGGGGACGAAATTCATCATAAGACATCATAAACCCTCAGAAGTCAAAGAAACTTGAACTCTGGAAGCCCTTATATATCAAGGGTTCAACGGGTTTTATCGGTCTTAAACCTAAAGTAAAGTCCATCTTGAGGGGGTGGCGCTCACAAGGCGTGAGGGTTCAAATCCCTCCGACCGCATCCCAATGTTACAAGCATGAAACCCTTGATATATAAGGGTTTTTTTGTTTTATAACAGATGAATAAGATATCGTTCTTGGATCATAGAATTATACAAATGATACAATGGTGATATGTACAGGCGATGGGTTCTCTGGCACAGTTGACGCATTTTTTATGCCAGTAAAAAACGGGCAGAAGATCAAGGGTTCCAGTACACGTCCTACAATTACCAAGACAAGCTGTCATAGGTTGGCGCGCGAATCAGCATGACTCGTCGAGGCAATTGTCATGACAAGCCGATCACAGAGGAAATTAAACAAACTGGCGTAGGTACTGAACCGGCGTCAGTTTGTAACATAATCATTAAGCTTTTGTTTCAATAAAATCTTTGTGGCGGAAGAACATAGTGGGTTCTTGAGTTACGGTGCCTGCTTGTCTACCAACTACACTTACTTGAATTCCATCGCTTTTATTAGGATTGGCTACCCCTCCTTGGACCACCAGACGAAGGATATCGTTCTGATCAAAAAGTGGCGTAGGTGTTGAACTGGCAAATGCCACAACAAAGGATTCATGATCCACTAATGTAACTGTCGCTCTGCCTAATTCTGCCTCAGTTGATGGTTGTGGAGGAGGAACTGTTGTCGTTGGAGGAACACAAACAAAAGAAATAGGGGCTCGAAACAAAATCACAGTTACAGTTCGTTCCTTATCAGTCGGGTTATTTAAAGAAACAAACAAAAAAGTTGGTTCAGGTTCTGTACCTTCTGTTGTTCTAGGGACCACAAACGGACCAGAGGAAATTGCACGCATAATATTCACCTCCCTTTTGTCACTTATTACAATTCACTTATGATCAATACAATATATTACTTAATACCTTTTGCTGTAAACGTGATTTGAAGGAGGTGATTTGCGTATATTATAGTTCTCATTGACGTTGAACCAACATCCATGGTTTATGCCAGCTCACGGTCTACAATTTTATCTTCATTACCCATGATGTTGGCTTAGCCAATTATGTCAGTGATAAGAATCAAAAGTGTTGCCGCGCTATAAGCCTCCAAATAGAGATGAAATAAATCTCAATATATCTTGTAGAGCTTAAAAGGAAAGTAGAGTATTTTGGAGAATATACATTTCAGATCTGAATATTTCTTAATAAAGGATGGAAACCATGAAAATAAATAATTATAAGGAGTTTTGGTCGTTTTACTTGAACCAGCATAGTAAAAAGACCACTCGAAGGTGGCATTTTTTTGGAACATTGTGTGTATTCTTATGTGTGGTGTTGGCTATTTTTTTGTCCAATTTCTGGTTCTTATTAATGGCTCCTGTAATCGCTTACGGGCTTGCTTGGTACAGTCACTTTTTTGTGGAGGGCAATAAACCGGCTTCGTTTGGACATCCACTCTGGTCGCTTCGAGCTGATTTTCAAATGTTTTTTCTAATGCTGGTAAATCGTTTGGATAAAAAGGAAAGTAGGTAGAGTCAATGGCTGATAAATCTTTTCTTGAAAAATATAAAGAAGACCACCAGCATCCGATAAACAAGCTTACACATACAGTAGGGATTCCAATGATTGTCATTTCGGTCCCTTGCTTGTTCTTTAGCTGGAAGTTTGCCGTCCTATTATTTGTTGTGGGGTGGATTTTACAGTTTATCGGGCATGCGTTCGAAGGCAAAAAGCCTTCTTTTTTCTCGAATCCGATTTATTTACTTGTAGGTCCAATATGGTTTGTGAAAAAGATGATAACTGGTAAAGGGCGCAGCACGAAATAATTCCGGAATTCA
This sequence comes from Paenibacillus sp. yr247, assembly GCF_900103825.1. Lineage (GTDB taxonomy): Bacteria > Bacillota > Bacilli > Paenibacillales > NBRC-103111 > Paenibacillus_E. The sequence continues at coordinate 334,950 of NZ_FNIF01000003.1, read as the reverse complement.
ATGTAATCGCTAAACCAGAACCAAAGCCAGCAAAAAAGGACATTAATTACTGGTGCTACCAAAGATGAAGTGAAATCATTCAATTAGCTAGTCAATACGCCAAAAATGCAAAGCGCGAACGGAACAATCGAGCTCCCGTAGCGCTTTTCCTGTTTTTATCGCGTTCGTAGTAAGCCAATTAATTGAAATACATAAAGGAGTTCAAGACCCATGACTTTGAATAAAAGAAACAAACTAGTTGAAGTGAGTAGAACGCTAGCTAAGGTTGCAATAGGGGAAGCTTTTGCCGATGTAGTTATTAAGAATGGAACATTAGTCAATGTGTATTCAGGTGAATTACTTGAGCATATGGATGTTGCTGTTGCCGCTGGTAGAATTGCGTATGTAGGGAACGCAGACCATACCATTGGGGCTCAAACGGTTGTTATCGATGCCACAGAGAAGTATATTTCTCCAGGATTATTAGACGGTCATATGCATGTTGAAAGTACTATGCTTTCCGTTACCGAGTTTGCCAAAGCGGCATTAGCTAAAGGAACAACTGGAATATTTATGGACCCGCATGAAATTGCAAATGTGTTTGGTACAGAAGGTGTAAGGCTGATGCACGAAGAGGGACAGCAGCTGCCTCTCAAAGTATTTACGACCTTCCCTTCCTGCGTACCAGCGGCTTCCGACTTGGAAGATGCAGGTGCAAGCTTAGAAGTAAACGATATAAAAGAGGGGCTGCAGTGGGACAATGTGGTTGGACTTGGTGAAGTCATGAATTTCCCTGGTGTTGTTTATGGTGATCCGAAAATGTGCGGGGAGATTGAAGAAACGATCAAGCACGGTAAAACGGTCACAGGACATTTTCCAAGTGAAGATGATCGTATGCTGCAAGCTTATATAGCATCCGGCGTGACATCCGATCATGAAACCGTAACACGGGAACAAGGCCTTCACAAAGTTCGCATGGGCATGCACCTTATGATTCGTGAAGGTTCGGCTTGGCATGATGTCAAAGAGGTTATTAAGGTAGTAACCGAAGATAAGGTCAACACGGACAATATCTCCCTCGTCACTGATGACGTAAATTCGCAAACTTTAGTGGAGAAAGGCCATCTCAATCATGTGGTGCGCCGCGCAATTGAAGAGGGTGTCGATCCAGTAACAGCAATTCAAATGGTAACGATTAATGTGGCGCGCTACTTTAAGATGGAGCAAGATTTGGGCAGCATTACTCCTGGTAAATGTGCTGACATTTTATTGATCGACGATCTTCGGAAGGTCGAGCCTTCGACTGTCATTACCGATGGTCAAGTTGTTTTTGAAAAAGGCAATCTCACTGTTGATTTCCCGGATTTCGTGTATCCAGAGCACATACGCAATTCCATGAACGTTAAGCGAGAGCTTACTGCCGTGGACTTCAAGCTTGCAAGTCGCAGCAAGCAGGATAAGACGCAGGTCAATGTCATCAACATTATTGAAAATAGCGCAAGAACTGAGAAAATGACAGCGATGCTCGATGTTCAACAAGGGATCATCCAACCGGATGTAGAGCAGGATATTATCCGTCTCGCATGTATCGAACGACACCATGGAACAGGTCAAATTTCACTTGGTTTTACGCATGGCTTTCAAATCAAGGCAGGTGCGGTAGCGTCAACGGTGGCGCATGACAGTCACAATCTAATTGTTATGGGGATCAATGAGCAGGATATGGCTTTCGCAGCTAATGAGCTTGTCAAAATGGGGGGCGGTATGATCGTTGTTGAGAACGGTAAAGTGCTGGCTCAAGTACCCATGACCATCGCAGGCCTCATGTCAGATAAATCATTGCTTGAAGTCGTTAATGAGGTTGCACAGCTCGAAAAAGCATGGAAACAAATTGGCTGTCCGTTGAACGCCCCGTTTATGACATTCTCGTTAATTGCGTTGCCTGTCATTCCTGAAATTCGGATTTCAAACCTAGGTATCGTCGATGTAACGCAGTTCAAGCTAATTGAGGTGGAAATTGTTTAACAAACGAGAGTACTGATTGTGGCTGCAGTATCTTGTAAACTTCTTATTGAAACCGGAGAGGATTTAACCTCTCTGGTTTCTTTGTTATATAACAATAAAAATAATTTCAAATTATTATTGCATAAATGTTTTGTTTAGTTATACAATATAAAATATAATCAAGTTCTGTAATAATACAATGGTGCACATGTTGAAGGGAGAGATGGTTATGAGTAGTTTGGCATCGTCGATGGAGTTGTTCGAGAGAAGGAAATTCATACACCAACATGCCTATGACTTTCAGAGAGCTGTGGCGAATCGAGAAGAACGTACGGAACACGATGAATGCGGTGAAACTGCTTTCTATCCATTATCACCATTGTCTTTGACACTGTACTATGCCTTTGATGATGAAACGGAAGTGGGATAAACGGGGTAAAACATCTCATAAGATTAAACGAAAGCCTGCCGAATTTTCGGTAGGCTTTTTATTGTTATAGTACATTAAAAGTTAAATAAATATTTTATAAAACAGTATTGAATTCAACTGTTTTATGTGTTATAAATTATATTAATAAAACAAACTGTATTAATACATTAAAGGAGGATACAACAATGGATTGTCCAACATGCCAAGGTAATGGAGATTTAGATGAAATCAGAAGCACCGATGAGCACTTTCACAAAGAGGGGTCGTCCATCAATTTTGGTCAGGATCGCGTGTTGTGGCCAAACACTTGCCCGGTTTGCGGCGGCAGCGGATTTCTAGACGTATCCTTTTAAAAACCAAAACCCAATAAAGGAGTGCATATGATCATGAGTAGACAAAGTCAACGTGAACAGCTGCAAGCGAGCTGGAATTCCAAGCGATTCGAAGGGGTGTCTCGACCTTATTCTGTAGAGGATGTGCTTCGCCTCCGTGGCTCCGTAATGATTGAACAGACACTGGCTAAGCAGGGAGCTCGCAAATTCTGGGAGCGGGTTAACGCTGAAGACTTTGTTCCTGCACTAGGAGCTCTAACGGGAAATCAAGCTGTGCAGCAAGCAAAAGCAGGACTTAAAGCGATTTATTTGAGCGGTTGGCAAGTTGCCGCCGATGCGAACTTATCCGGTCATATGTATCCCGATCAAAGTCTTTACCCAGCTAACAGCGTACCTAGCGTTGTGAAAAGAATTAATCAAGCGCTGCAGCGGGCCGATCAGATCCAGCATGCGGAAGGAAGAGGAAGTATTGATTTCTACCTCCCCATCGTGGCAGACGCTGAAGCAGGCTTCGGAGGACCACTTAACGTCTTTGAGTTGATGAAGGGCATGATCGAAGCGGGAGCCGCTGCAGTCCATTTCGAGGATCAGCTCTCCTCCGAAAAGAAATGCGGCCATTTGGGTGGCAAGGTGCTGCTGCCAACGCAGCAGGCAGTGAAAAACCTAATCGCAGCAAGGTTGGCCGCTGATGTGATGGGTGTGGAGACAGTGTTAATCGCCCGAACAGATGCGAATGCAGCAAGTCTTCTTACAAGTGATATAGACGATAACGATCGACCGTTTGTAACTGGCGAACGTTCACCCGAAGGATTCTACTATGTGAACGCAGGTTTGGATCAAGCGATCTCACGTGGTCTGGCTTATGCGCCTTACGCGGATATGGTTTGGTGTGAAACATCAGAGCCAAACCTGGAGGAGGCAAGACGTTTTGCCGAAGCGATTCATGAGAAATTTCCAGGCAAGCTGCTCGCTTATAATTGCTCACCCTCGTTTAACTGGAAGAAAAAATTAGATGAACCAACGATTGCGAAATTTCAACAAGAACTCGGCAAGCTGGGCTATAAGTTCCAATTCGTAACCTTAGCAGGCTTCCATGCGCTGAATCACAGCATGTTTGAACTCGCTCACGAATACAAAGATCGCGGTATGGCAGCCTACTCTCAGTTCCAACAAACGGAATTCGCCAGCGAATCTCGCGGCTACGAAGCGACACGCCATCAGCGTGAAGTAGGAACGGGCTATTTCGATGAAGTATCGCAAGTAATTACGAGCGGCACTTCTTCCACAACTGCGCTTTCTGGTTCGACAGAAGAGGAGCAATTTGCCCATTAATATCAATGCCAGAAGGTTGAAGGAGATGAGGGTATTGATCGATCAAATCTTGCCTAGTGGAATTGAACTCCAAGACATATCTTTGGGAGTGGAGCAGAGGCGAATTTTTACTCCGGAAGTATTGGCATTCGTGGCGTTACTTGAACGAACATTTGGAGCAAAACGGCTTGAGCTATTGCAGCAGCGTAACCTAAGACAGAATCGTATTGATTCAGGAGAGCTGCCGAACTTCCTTCTGGAGACAGCGGGAGTACGCAGCAGCGAATGGACAATAGCACCGATCCCTGCGGATTTGCAAGACCGACGCGTCGAAATAACAGGTCCAGCTGGCGACCGTAAGATGGTCATTAATGCATTCAATTCTGGGGCATACGTTTACATGGCTGACTTCGAGGACGCCAACTCGCCGACGTGGAACAATACGATCGATGGTCAAGTGAATCTGCACGATGCCGTTCGTGGAAAGATCGCCTTCAACAGTCCAGAAGGGAAGAGCTATCACCTTCAGGATCAGACAGCCGTCCTTAAAGTTCGGCCTCGCGGTTGGCATCTGGAAGAGAAACATATGAAAGTTGATGGACACCCTGTATCAGGATCGTTATTTGATTTTGGCGTATACTTTTTCCTGAATGCAAAAGCATTGACCCAGCAAGGAAGCGGACCTTATTTTTACTTACCTAAGCTGGAGAGCCATCTGGAGGCACGTCTTTGGAACGAGGTATTCAAGTTTGCTCAGCAAGAATTGGGAATCCCACAGGGCACGATTAAAGCTACGGTGCTTATTGAGACGATCGTAGCGGCCTTCGAAATGGACGAAATTTTGTATGAACTTCGAGAGCACAGCGCAGGACTTAACTGCGGACGGTGGGATTATATATTCAGTTTTATTAAAAAGCTGCACAAGCAGCCTCACGTCATTGTTCCTGACCGTGCGCAGGTCACGATGGAATCGCCTTTCATGAAAGCTTACTCGCTGCTTGCTATCCAGACATGTCATAAGCGGAATGCTCCTTGCATCGGAGGCATGGCTGCTCAAATTCCGGTGAGGAATGATCCGAGGGCGAATGAAGAAGCAATGGCGAAAGTGAGAACTGATAAGCTGCGAGAGGTGAGGAATGGTCACGACGGCACATGGGTTGCGCATCCCGGATTAGTCCCTGTGGCGAAAGCGATATTCGATGAGCATATGCCATCAGCTAATCAAATAGGCAGGCAGCTATCTGAGGTCGAGATTACCGCTGAACAATTGTTGGAGGTGCCGCAAGGACTGATTACGGAGAATGGGATTCGGACGAACGTCAGCGTTGGCATTCAGTATTTGGAAGCCTGGTTGCGTGGTTTGGGTGCTGTACCGATCAACAACCTGATGGAAGACGTGGCAACTGCGGAAATATCACGCGCTCAGCTGTGGCAGTGGATTCACCATCCCTTAGGGATCTTGGATGACGGGCGCAAAGTAACGGCTGAGCTATTTCTACAGATCCAATATGAGGAGTTAGAAAAGATCAAAGCGAAACTTGGGGAAGAAGCACTCCAGCAAAGAAAGTTTGATCTAGCGAATGTGCTTTTTACCCAGATGACGGTTTCACCTGACTTTGAATCTTTCTTAACTGAACAAGGGTATCGGTATTTGTAATGAGTATAAGCAAGTTTGAGACAGGGCCTTTAAAAAGGGCTTCTGTCTTTTTTTATTTGAATATAATATAATTATTTCAATGTTATAGAACAGTTCAGCGAGGTGTGAACCATGAGCACGGGCCATTCGGAGCTTCATACGAAGCATGAACAAATTACGAAATATATTGAATCTTTGCCTGTGGGCACAAAGCTGTCCGTTCGACAAATCGCCCAAGATCTGGAAGTGAGTGAGGGAACGGCTTATCGTGCGATCAAGGAAGCGGAAAATATCGGTTTGGTGAGCACGAAACGGCGGATCGGTACGATTCGCATGGAGAAGAAAGAAGAACCCGTCATTGATAAATTAACATTCGCGGAAATCGTGAATGTGGTGGAGGGCGTTGTGCTGGGCGGCTCTTCAGGTATTCATAAGTCACTGAACAAATTCGTTATTGGCGCTATGCAGCTGGAAGCTATGTTGAAGTATATTGAGCCAGGCAATTTGCTCATTGTCGGCAATCGTGTACAAGCCCATATGTGCGCACTTAGTCAGGGCGCTGGCGTGTTGATTACCGGTGGATTTGATACCACGCCTGAAGTGAAGGAGCTAGCAGATGAATTGCAATTGCCTATTATCGGCAGTTCATTCGATACATTCACGGTTGCCACGATGATTAACCGTGCGATGGAAGACCGTCTCATTAAGAAGAAAATTATGATCGTCGATGACATCGTACGCAAAGATAGCCCGATTTACTCGCTCATAGCTGCAAACACGGTCAAGGACATGCAAAAGCTGGTGGAGGAGACGACGCACACACGGTACCCTGTCATCGATGAGAATCAGATGCCGATTGGCATGATCACGACCAAGGATATCATGGGCGCAAAACCGAACCAGCTCGTTAGCACCCTAATGACACCGAATCCGCTGATGATAAACTTGAAAACATCGGTAGCGTCAGCTGGACATACGATGGTGTGGGAAGGCATTGAACTGCTGCCCGTCATAGATACCGATCGCAAGATGATTGGCGTCATTAGCCGCAAGGATGTCATGAAAGCGATGCAGCATATGCAAAGACAGCCTCAGAACGCCGAAACGTTTGAGGTGCAAATCTATTCAGGGATCGATGAACTTCGAGATGTGGAAGGCAAACTTTTTTTCAAAGGAACGGTTACACCGCAAATGACGAATTTTGAAGGTTTGGTCTCCGAGGGTGTGCTGACAACGATTATGATTCGTGCGGCTTACCGTACGGTTCAGGAGCACAAGAAAGGCGATCTCATTCTGGATAGCTCTTCCAGTTATTTTCTGATCCCGCTGCAAATCGATGACGTCATCGAAATCGTGCCTTCCATCGTGGAGATGAGCCGCAGATTTTGCAAGATTGATATGGAAATCATGACGAACGGTACTAGAGTAGCTAGAGCTATGTTTACAGCACGAATCTTGTAAAAGTAAACGTGCACGTCCTAGCAGATGGCATGTAAAATGGCAAGAGATATCTAATAACTTTATTTGTAATCAGAATGAAATCTGTTTTTCATCTGACGTTAATGAAACAAGCTTATAATAAAAGTCGACCCCCCTTTAAAATATATACTCTTAGGTCCACAGCCCGTTGCTGTGGGTCTCTTTTTTTGTTGAAGGAAAAGCGATGAGCAAAGAGCACTCTCTAACTTGAGGTTAGAAAGTGCTCTTTGTTTGTTACTGTTATTTGCTTGCTGAGACAGTCTCTATTTCTTTAACGCTTTGATAAATAAGGTTGAAAAGCTCCTCGAGGTTGCCTTCTTCAATACAGGAGAAAGCCACGCGAAGGTCGGTAGTTCCTAGTGCGATCGTGCCTACACCATGCTGGTTGAGTAAGTGTACGCGCAAGGATTCGGCATCAACGGTTTTGAGCTTCAAACACATGAAGTAGCCGGAGTTGAAGGGGTAGTAGCCCCATGCATCGTCAAACTTTCCGCTGTCCAGAATGGACTTGGTACGGTTGGCGCGGCCTTTCATGATCTCATATTTCTCTTGCTTCTGTTGGCCGAACTCAGGAGAGTTAAGCGCGTGAAGCACGAACGTTTGGGACGGGTGCGGGCCGCTGGAAATGGTTGCACGGATGATACCCATTGTTTTTTGCTCCAGAGCGCTAAGAAGCGCTTCGCTTTGGCCTGCATACGTAATGAAGCCTACACGGAAGCCCCAAACGTACTCTTCCTTCGTCGCTCCGTCAATTTTGACAGCAAGCACGCGCGGGTGAATATCAGCCAATTGCCCGAACAAGGACTCATGCATTGAACCTTCAAAGAAAAGACCAAAGTAAGCATCGTCTGTAAGGACGATTACGTTGATTCCTGCTTCAGCCGCATCTTTGATGGCTGCAGTAATTTCTTTGCCCTCTTCAGCACCAGGCGTGTAGCCTGTAGGGTTATTTGGAAAGTTCAAGACAACGATTGCTTTGCCTTTGGACTTTTGGGCAAAAAGAGCTTCGCGAAGTCCTGCTGAATTAAACTTCATTTCGTCGTTATAAAGCGGGTAATTCACGATCTGTGCACCACGGCGAATTTCGAACGTTAGCTCGTAGTTCTCCCAGTTTTTATCTGGGATAAGAACAGCATCGCCAACATCTGCGAAAAGGTCAGCGGCAATGCTGAGACCGTGTGTCAACGCATTCGTAACGATCGGATTACCGATAAGTTTGCTGCCAATCTCGGGATTCTCTTCGAGCATTTTTTTGCGCCATGCTGTACGAAGCTCAGGTTTACCGGCAGGTGGTGCGTATTCATATATATCTTTTGGTGCGTAGGTGGAGAGAGTATCTTGAATGACCTTCAAATGCATAGGCTGACCATTTTCGATAGCAATACCGATTGTAGCATTGAATTTCTTGGCCTTGGACTTTGCTTCAGCAGATTGGCTGAGAATACCTTCTTTCGGGAAGTAAATCGATCTACCTAATGCAGAAAGCATGTCATGCACGTGAGAATTTTCACGTTCGAGGGTCTCGTTTAACTGTCTTGCCAGAGGATTCATAAGAGTGGGTCATTCCTTCCAATGAGCTATTCATTTTTTGCAGTTATTATACCACTTTCATCAGAGTACGTCACGGCGCGAAACAAATTTTATCGGAAACGTTTTCTAAATGGAATTAAACGCTTACTTTATTCAAAAATCCTTCCAATCGGCGCTTAACTTCAGGCCATTCGGAATCGATGATACTAAACATGACGGTGTCCCGTATATAGCCGTCGTGGAGCACACGATGTTGACGGAGAATCCCTTCCCTTTGGGCGCCTAACCGTGTAATCGCTGCTTGAGAGCGGTCGTTCCGTAGGTCTGTTTTAAGTTGTACGCGGAGCAGGTGTAACGATTCGAAACAGTGTCGCAGCAGTAAATATTTGCATTCGGTATTAACGCGTGTACGCCAGACAAGAGGATTGTACCAGGTATAGCCAATCTCCAAATTCCGATGTGGGGCGGAAATATCGAATAAACGCGTGCTGCCGACGAAAGTGTCTGTATGCTTGTCATAGACGCTGTAAGGAATGCCAAGGCCTGCCTTCTGCTCTTCCAGTGCTTCGCGTACAAACTTCTCGACATCTGCGGAACGAAGAAGCGGGGTCATGTAGGCCCAAATTTTCGGGTCGGCGGCAGCTTCCGTGAGACCGAGTATATGGGATTCTTGCATAGGTAGCAGAGCGACACGCGTTCCTTCTAAAATAGGGGGTTTTAGATTCATTGGAATGTTCTCCTTGTCATAATGTCATATTTATGAGATTAATGGAAAAGTGGAATTATAAAAAGATCCAATTTAGTTATATTCTTATGTACCAATATTTCCGCAATGCTTGTCTAAAGAGGGAACGTCAATGCGTTATTTGTTTCGTTTACTTGTTTGCAGGTTCCTAAGCGATCCTCGTTCTTTATTCATTGAAAATCGGAGTATATTCCCTCGGTTGGGGCTGAAAAACGAATTGTAGTTCCCTTTGGGGAACGAAAATAAGCATTTTGCAAGAAATACCGCACTCAGGTTCCCGAAATCATGGCTGAGGCAACTAACAAATAGGCTATTTCATTTTAAGCGGGAAATAGTCCTCAGAGTTCATTGACACTTGATATGCGGAATACTGAACTGAATACTGTGAAGATCGGAGGATTAAGCATGGAGTTTCATTTGCCGTATCATTCTTATCGAATTAGATATGCGAGTAAATATGCGGCTTTGTATCATGCTCTTCATGATGAGATCCTGGGGAATAAGCTGAAGTTAAATACGAAGCTCCCATCGAGCCGCGAATTGGCGGCTATGTTCGGACTGTCCCGGGGGACCGTTAACCAGGTTTACGATATGCTGATCGCTGAAGGCTACTTGCAGGCTGATGTAGGTAGAGGGACTTATGTTGTGTTTGCCGGTGAGCAGGAGAAACAGCGGAAGAATAAGGGGAAGGAAATTCGACTTTCGGATTGGGGGGCGCGGGTTAGTGAGGGTGATCGGATAGCGCGGAGAGAAGGAGAAGGAGAAGGAGAAGGAGAAAGAGAAAGAGAAGGAGAAGGAGAAGGAGAAGGAGAAGGACAGAAGCAAAGAGAAGGATTAGAGCAAGGGCAAAGGCACATGCGAGAGCAGGGTCAGGAGCAAGGAGAAAGACACAAGCGTGAGCGTGGTCAGGAGCAAGGGCAAAAGCAAAAGCGAGAGCAGGGCCAGGGGCAAGGGCAAAGGCATAAGCGAGAGCAGGGTCAGGGTCAAGGGCAAAGGCACAAGCGTGAGCAGGGCCAGGAGCAAGGGCAAGTAGAAGCGATTTCGTTTGCGGTGGGTCATCCGCAAATGGATGAGTTTCCGCGAGAGCTCTGGAATCGCGGGATGTATGAGCAGGTGCGGCGGATGACGGAGTCGCCGCAGGAGGAGGCTCACTTCGCCGAGGGTCATTATGCGCTTCGCGAAGCGATCGCTCAGCACCTGAGGCGCATGCGGGGAATCGATGCGCCTCCTGAGCGCATCGTGATCGTCAATGGGTCGATGCAAGCGATAGCGCTGCTGACCCAGGTGCTCGTGAATGAAGGCGATCCGGTCATACTGGAGCGCCCGGGCTATCATGGCACCAGCCGCGCTGTGCTGGCCGCTGGCGGGGTGCCCGTCCACGCTGCGGTGGACGGGCAAGGGCTTGTCCCGCAGCCGTGGAACGCACGGCTGCTGTTCGTGACGCCAAGCCGCCAGTTCCCTACGGGGGCGGTGCTGGGCCTGGAGCGCCGCCAGCAGCTGCTGCGCTGGGCGGCGGAGCAGAGCGCTGTCATCGTCGAAGACGACTATGACAGCGAATTCAGGCACCGCGGGCGGCCGATTGAGCCGCTCAAGGTGCTAGACCAAGAGGGCCGAGTGGTATACATCGGCACCTTCTCGAAAACGATGCTGCAGGATCTGCGCATCGGATATGTCGTGCTGCCGGAGGCGCTGCTCGGCGCCTTTGTGGCCGCGAAGCGGCTCTACGAGCCGCACCCTTCGGGGCTGCTCGAACAGCGCTCACTCGCCGCTTTCATGGCGAGCGGCGGCTACGAGCGACATCTGCGCCGAATGCGGCGGGTGTATGCGAGCAAGTTCTTGCTCCTGCAGGCTCATCTGCAGGAGCAGCTGTCCACCCTCTTCGAGTGGGTGGAGAGCGATGCGGGGCTGCATCTGTTTGGCTGGTGGCGGGGCGACCCCCGCGACTACGCCGTCTATGCAGCCGCATGCCGTAAGGCCGGCGTCTCGTGGAGCGATGCAGCGACCTATGGCCTTCCCCCAGAGCGAGCTGGGGCATGTTTCGGTTTTGCGCATCTCACCGAGGAGGAGATTCGCCGCGGCGTTGCTCTTCTGCGACATGTTTATGAAATTGTCACAAAATGTTGAATTTGGCTTTTGGCAGGATTGACATTGTGTGCTATGATCTAACATGTGGTCAATTAATATTTTTCTTAGGAGTGATCCTTATAATGGCAGGATTAAATGGTGGTGGCACAAGTGTTATTGTGCGTTTGGAAATACATAAAGAACTGGTCACTTTTGGGAAAATTGCTACAGCTATTGGAGATGCGGGCGGAGATATCGTCGCGATTGATGTGACGCGGGCTAGTAAAACAACAACAACGCGTGATATTACGGTTAAAGTTAACGATCCAGAGCATACCGAAGCGATTGTTAAAGTATTGAATGGTATTCAAGGGGTTCGGTTAATCAACGTATCGGACCAAACGTTCCTCATGCATTTGGGCGGCAAGATTGAAGTCACCCCGAAGATACCGATTAAAAATCGGGACGATTTGTCCCGTGTATATACGCCAGGGGTTGCCCGGGTTTGTATGGCAATTCATGAAGACCCGGCTAAAGCACATTCGTTAACGATTAAACGGAATACGGTTGCCGTTGTGTCGGATGGCTCAGCGGTTCTGGGCCTAGGCAATATTGGTCCGGAAGCGGCGATGCCGGTGATGGAAGGGAAGGCCATGCTGTTCAAGCAGATGGCGGGTGTTGATGCGTTTCCGATTTGTTTGGACACACAGGATACCGAAGAAATCATTCGTACTGTGAAAGCGATCGCACCGGCATTCGGTGGGATAAATTTAGAAGACATTTCATCGCCTCGTTGCTTTGAAATTGAAGAAAGATTAATCAAAGAACTGGATATTCCAGTTTTCCACGACGATCAGCACGGAACGGCGGTTGTTATTCTCGCCGGGTTGTTGAACGCAGTTAAGCTGGTAGGCAAGCAGTTGAGTGAATGTAAGGTAGTCATCACGGGCATCGGAGCTGCGGGGATTGCTTGTACAAAGATGCTTCTGGCTGCTGGAGTCACCAATGTCATAGGTGTAGATCGACAAGGCGCAATCGTTCGCGGAGAAAGCTATTCGAATTCGGCTTGGGGATGGTATGCAGACAATACAAATCCTTCTTTACAAAGCGGCACTTTGTCTGATGTAATTGCAGACGCTGATATTTTCATCGGTCTTTCCGGTCCAGGTGTTCTTAAGGTTGATGATGTGAAGAGAATGGCCGCTGACCCGATTGTATTCGCAATGGCAAATCCAACCCCGGAGATTACCCCGGAGGAAGCGGAGCCTTATGTTCGTGTAATGGCAACAGGCCGGTCAGATTATCCGAATCAAATTAATAATGTTCTTTGCTTCCCAGGGATTTTCCGCGGTGTGCTGGATTGCAGAGCTTCGCGAATCACCCAAGAAATGAAGCTGGCCGCGGCCAAAGCCATCGCATCGGTCGTGAATGAAGATGAGCTGAACGAATATTACATTATTCCAAGTGTGTTCAACCATGCTGTTGTTGAGAAGGTGCGAGAAGCTGTTATGGAAGCCGCCTATGAATCTGGTGTGGCTCGCCGGCGCAACCAACGTGATCTTCACGATGCTAATCACGAATAAACCGTTGTAACGCAGCAATGGACGTACAAAAAAACCTTGCACAAGCAGTTGAAGATCTCAACTTGCTTGGCAAGGTTTTTTTGCTATTGTTGTTCTTCTGTCCACTCTTTTAACTTACGATCCGAAGGGAGGAGGAAAGTCAGGATGCCAAGGAGCGGCAGAAACGCACATAATTCCATAACGCGCGTTGTGCCTATCGCATCGCAGAGATTTCCAAGAACGACACTCCCGATACCGCCCATTCCAAAAGCTAGACCTGTAATGAGGCCAGAAACCGTCCCCACCTTCCCAGGGAACAACATTTGGGCATAGACAACGGTAACTGAGAAGCTGGATAACAGTATTATGCCAATCAGTACAAGTAAGATGTATGCCCAAGTGATCGTCACGTGCGGTAAGAGCAAAGCAAACGGTGCTGAACCCAGCATAGAAAAGAAAATGACATTGCGTCTACCGAAGCGGTCTGCAAGCGGGCCGCCAAAAAATGTCCCAACGGCTCCAGCCGCGAGGAACAAGAAGATAAAGTCCTGCGCACGGTCGATCGACATGCCGTAGGTATCCTGCAAGAAAAAAGCGAAGTAGCCGCTCATCGCAGCGCCATACCAAGAACGGACGAAAACAAGAAAGATAAGTAAGCAAATGGCGAACATGACTTGCTTGCGTCGCTGCGGACTGACGGTGCGTTGTGCGATTGCTTTTGACATAACCGGTGTGGCCCGCAGCACGGTTTTATACCAACCCGCGATATAAAGCTGTACGGCGATAGCTATCGCGGCAACACCCGTGAACCAAATGGAACCGAATAATCCAAGTGGAATGAAAATCCATTTGGTCATTATCGGGGCCAGGGATTGGCCGGCGTTACCGCCAACCTGGAAGATGGATTGAGCTAGACCTTTGCGTCCTCCGGCGGCCATATGAGATACACGAGATCCCTCCGGGTGAAAGGCGGCTGAGCCAAGGCCTACAAAGCATACAGACAATAATACAACCCAATAGGAATGGGCAAAGGCGAGAAGCAGCATCCCCATAAGGGTGGAAGCCATTCCAATCGGCAGCATATAAGGGGATGGCTTGCGATCCGTATACAAGCCGACAACGGGCTGCATTATGGAAGCTGTAAAATTAATGGCGAACTGGACCCAACCAATCTGTGTATAGCTTAAGCCCATCTCGCTTTTCAGTATGGGAAAGATTGCAGGAATGACAGATTGAATTGAATCGTTGAGCAAGTGGACAAGACCAATTGCGAATAGAATGCGATAAACGGTAGGCTTGATGTCTCCGGTGCCATGTAAGCTCTTGGAGCTAGGATCTGGAGATGTTGTAACGGCTGCCATGATTTTCTCCTCTCATGATCTCAGTTTCCTTTATTTCTCTAGGAAACGGCCGAGGTCTTCTCCCATTTTTACTTTAGAACCAAGCTGCAGATCTGGACGAGGTTCAAACATATCATCTTCAAAAAGAAGAACGACAGTTGAGCCAAATTCAAAGTATGCCAGTTCTTGACCACGTTCAAGCGTTTTGGGAAGAGGCTTTACATATTGAATTGAGCTAACATTCAGTGCGCCGACCTTAACAACAGCAACTTCGCCTGCATGATGCTGAATAAATGTGATTAACCGTTCGTTACGACTAAGTACTCTAGGCATATGCCGTAGTCCGAATTCATTCACAGGATATACTTTTCCAAGTACATGTTCTTTTTCAAGAATTTCGCCATTAATTGGCGAATGAATGCGGTGATAGTCTGTAGGACTGAGGTACAGAACGAAATAGAAGCCATTTTTATAGTTGACCGTACGAGGTGATCGATTAAGCAGCTCTTCGATCGTATAGTCTTGGCCTTTGACATTTACTATTAAGCCTTCTTTAATGTCGCCGATGCCTGTAATCATGGCGTCAACAGGACTAACTACGCGAGTTAAGTCTTCGTGGATCGGACGTAATCCGGGCTTCAATCTGCGTGTGAAAAAATCATTTAAGGACTTATAATCTTTTACATGCTTTTCAGCATCTTCGACACGTATACCGTAGGTTTGGGCAAAACGTGGAATGAAAATCCGGCTTGCTTTGGATCTGGCAAAAGCACCTGTCACTTGTGATACCCATTTGCGTGACGACAGTTCCGTTAGCAATCGAAAAAACGGTTTTGACATAGAATAACTCCTGTTCATTCGTGGTTAGTAGAGACTTTGATCAAAGATCTTTTCATGCTTAGAGACTTTGATCAAGATCAAAGATCCCTATAAATGGTTCTTCGCTAATCTTGCCACAGAAAGATAAAAGAATCAATTGTCGAATTGTGAAGGAACTGAAAGGTAGGGGCACTAAAAAACAGCCTAACGGCTGTTTGGCGTGGAATATGCTAGCTTATAATCCCCGCAGGTATGGCAGGCAGCGAGGTTAACAGAGATGGGAACTGAGGAGCCGGCGAACTTAATACACTGGACAGGGGTTCGTGAGGAATGATCAGAAATACTCGCACAGGACTTGCACCTTGCGATTTGCTCAAAAGCGGCATCCAGGGTCTGCGAATACTGTATGGCGATATTCTTTTTCATTGACGGACCTCTTTTCCTTGTGATGGATATAAGTCGGGTCCTTGCAGGAAAAGAAAATGTAAACGCTTCATTTTCAATATCAATCATATCATAAAATGGAACAATATGTAATTGGTATTTACAATAAGGAAACCGTCAATGCTGATGAAGAGGTGAAATGAGATATGTCCATTATAATTACAATTTTCATCCTTCTGATTCCGCCTTGCATGCTGATCAGTGCTTGGCTGTTTGCAGCATTCCGAGTAGTGTATCATGCGCTAGCTGTGGGATGTGCGTATCTGTTTGGAATCATCAGCGCGCTCGCTGTTTATGAGACTTTAAGGGATGAGACCGTATTTATGACGAATATTCACGGCATTTTCAAAAATGACTTATTCCTGTTTAGTGGAGCTTACTTAGGGTGTTATGGGATTTATTTAATCCTGTTTTGGATGCTGAGGGAGCTAAGAAGTAATGATTAAGTCATACAACAATTATACGTGGACTAACGTTAAGAGGATAGGATTGAAAGTGAAGGAAGGTGAAGATGTGAACCGAAGTATACCTATGTTAATCAGAGGCACTGTGTGTGCAGCTGCGCTCTCATTATTAATGACGGGTTGTTTATCTCATCAAGGAGATAATCCATCACCCACAGTACCAACACCATCACCATCACCATCAACTGCTCCGACACCTTCGAGTGTGGTAGCTGCACCGACACCGCTCCCAACAAGTGACGACAGAGCGATGACGCTGGAAGAAAAGTTAGGACAGATGATTATAACGGGCATCGATGAGTATAGTATGAATGTACATGCGCGCGAGCTTATTGAAACCTATCACGTCGGCGGCATTATTTTATACAAACCGAATGTGAAAAATACGAGCCAGCTGGTAGGTCTGGTAAATGAATTGAAAGAGACAAATGCTGTAAATAAGCTTCCACTTTGGTTAGGTGTTGATGAAGAAGGCGGAAGAGTGACACGGCTGCCGGATGAGATTACGAAAACACCGACTAGTAAGGAAGTCGGGAAAACGGGGAGTACGAAATTAGCCTATAATATTGGCCATTTGCTTGGGAAAGAATTGAACGCCTATGGCTTGAACATGGATTTCGCTCCGGATCTTGATGTCAATAGCAATCCCAATAATCCGGTCATTGGAGATCGTTCATTTGGATCTAACGCTTCTATTGTAAGCTCTTTTGGTATTCCAATGATGAACGGACTGCAGGATCAGCAGGTCGTCCCTGTGGTGAAGCATTTTCCGGGTCATGGCGATACGTCGGTGGATTCGCATATTGGACTGCCGATCGTTCAGAATGATCTTGCCCGCTTGCGTAAGCTGGAGCTAATCCCGTTCGCGGAAGCCATCAAGCATCAGGCCGATGCTATCATGGTTGCCCATATTCTGCTGCCTAAAATAGACGCCAATAATCCAGCTTCGATGTCGAGAAAAATAATGACCGACTTATTGCGAAAGGAAATGGGCTTTCAGGGGCTAATTATGACCGATGATATGACGATGGGAGCCATCATCAAGAACTATGATTTAGGTGAGTCAGCCGTGAAGTCAGTTCTTGCGGGGGCGAATATCGTTATGGTCGGACACGACTACGAAAAGACCATAAAAGTAATTACAGCGCTGCGAGAAGCCGTTAAATCAGGGAGAATTCCGATGGAAACGATAGACCAAAGTGTGCGTCAAGTCATGAAGGTGAAACAGAAATATCAACTAGATGATCATCCGATTAAAGTTCCTGATATCAATAAACTAAACGCTGAAGTGCGCGATGTACTTGGTGCCAACAGCAAATAAATAACACCGTTCCTACGCGTATATGCGCAAGGCACGGTGTTATTTTTTTCGCTATTAAAGCGGTGGGGTGCCTCCGTCTAATAAGAATTTGGCATAGGCAATAGGGTTATAATAGGTGGCTTTCCATTCTTCCATCATATTAGCTTCCCTGAAGCTATACCGTTGATCTTTACTATTGCATTCAATGAACAACGGATATCCGTCGCATGTAATCCCAACATCAAGTCCAAGATCAGCCAAATGGGGGAGTTTCATGCTTAAAAACTTGGCGACTCGAAGTGTAAAATCTGTAATTTGCGCAAACACGGCAGATTGATCCAGAGACGGATACTCGGCTGTTAGAATATCGGTCAGTGTTCGTACTTCGCCACCCTGAGCGACATTGGTCACGAAGAGCTTGCGTGAAGCGACTTTGGCTACGATACCTGTCACTCCCCATTCGCCGAAAGCCCCGCGTTGAACAGAGATACGCAAATCGAATGGACGCCCGTCAAAAGTAGCCAGAGGTAAGCGCTGCTGCAAGATATAGCCACGGTTATGAATTTTGCGTAGCAGGGTCAAGGGAAGTTGTCTTCTAAAGCTAAGCTGACGCCATATTTTGTTGCTGATTCTTAATGTAGCTGGATAAATAAGCTGCCAACCGTTAGGAACTCGATCCATCTTCATAACGCCGCGTCCGATGCTAGAGTTCGTCTGTTTAATAATGATAGAATCGTAGGCACTCATCATGATTTTCATATTTTTCATGGTGGCTGGATAAGTACCAGGCAGATGAGGTCTAATGAGCTCATCCTGTAGAAGAAATTGGTGGATTTGCAGTTTGCTGTACCTATTCCAACGGTTGAATACATGAATGCCATGCTGTGTCCAGCTTTCCAGTTCCTCATAAGAAGCATGATCTAAGTAAATTGCTCGGTTATGAATGACTTTGGGCATTTCGATCCATTCTCGGATATATTGACTCCCTTTTTGAATATATGCATGGACCTTCATCGTATCGATTCGTACATCTTGCATGCGGAAGTAGCAGGGAGTGATGCCATATTCCTTGCCTGCATCACTGTAATATTGAATGGCTTCATATTTTGTATTCCCCAGGGGAATGCCTGTGTACAAGGAATTGTTGACTAAAATACCCACATAGGGATTTACCATCTACTTCACTCCTTAGAGTTTTTCGCCAGAAAAACTGGCTTCGAAAGATTATGCTTAGAGTTTTTCGCCAGAAAGCTTTCAGTGTAAGTTATGCTTTATTTTTCATTGAAAGATAGCGGCTCCAATACAGCTTATGGAAAAGTAAAGCAGCTTGTTTGTACGGATGCTGATACTTTCCCGAAGAAGCGGGACGAATACCCAAACTTTGCCTTTATATCCGCATATGTATAGAAGAAGGCGATACATTGAAAGGGGGAATTACATGTGAGTCAGAGATCCATGCGTGTTGTAATCGTTACGCCGGGTTCATTTCCCGTACCTTCAGGAATTAGCAGCTCAGTTGAACAAGTTGTGCAGAAAACAGCCGAGCACCTAGTGAAGCGAATGCCGGTTTATGTGCTAGGGAGGAAAACGTCCTATCAACCGATGCGTGAAGTTCGAGGTGGAAGTACTTATATAAGAGTCCGTTATGAAAGCCCCCTATCCTATATATCCGCCATTAGTCAACAGATCGCAAATCTTAAGCCTGCTATCATTCAAGTTGAAAATCGACCGCACTTCGTAAGATACTTGCGAAAGCGTTATCCAAGATGCGTAATAAGTCTGGTGTTGCATTCTAATTTGTTTATTTCCAAGCCTCATATCTCAAGTAAACAATTAACAGAATGCTTAGCCGCGACTGATGTCATTATCGTAAATAGTGATTATTTGAAACAGTCCGTACGGGATAAGGTCCCGTCTGTTGCTCATAAAATTGTTACCCAACATCTGGGAGTGGACGTTTCCCGATTCACATCGAGATGGTCTCCAGAGGGGAGTGAATCTCGCAGAAAACTGCTTCAAAAGCTAGGCTACGAGAATCGTAAGATCATTCTATTCGTCGGTCGCCTAATTCCGAAAAAAGGCGTGCACCACCTTTTGAAAGCGATGCAGACCATTATAGAAACGGAACCGAACACGGTTTTAGTTCTGGTTGGAAGCGCCTTTTACGGATCTCGCCGATTAACTGAATATGTGAAAAGGTTGTACAGAGAAGGCAGTACGATGCCGCAGCATGTACGGTTTATACCTTATGTCTCTCATTTAGACATTCCAAAATGGTATCACATCGCTGATGTCGTAACAGTCCCATCTGAAGAGGGAGAAGCTTTTGGATTAGTTAACGTAGAGGCAATGGCTTCCGGTATACCTGTAGTGGCAACACGCTCAGGAGGCATTCAGGAGGTTATTGCTGATGGGACTGTAGGCTATTTAATTGATTTTGAAGGCTTAGAAGCGGATCTTCCTCGATATTTACTGCGATTGTTAGAAAATGAAGAGCTCAGGCGGGCCATGGGGGAGCTGGGTATTCAAAGAGTTAATCAGTTATTTACATGGGAAAAGGCAGCCGAGGTGCGGTACGACTTATACAAAAGCATGTTGGGGAAATAACTATTTACCTAGGTATGCGCACATTTTTTCGGGCTAACGTACATCTCTTTCCAAGCTTGAATATGTTACAAGTGACTAATTCTTGGAGAAATGGAGAGGAGTCTATGAGTAAGCGTAAGAGCACCAGAGTAAGGCCTTATGTGCAAAAAGTGAACTCCAGCACGAATGAGCTTAAATGGCTCGATGATAGTGAACCATCACCTGCTTCAGTTAAGCAGGAGAAAGTGGAAACGAGTCAAAAGGCTGCTCTGAATGACACGCAACCGCAACCGCAGACGCAGACGCAACCGCAACCGCAGACGCAACCGCAGACGCAACCGCAGACGCAACCGCAATCCAAAGGAACTATTAAAGTCCCATTAGGTGATTCAGGCAAACCGAATAAACAAGTGATAAGTCTCTCTAATACATCGACACCTGCGCCCCCGCTGTTATTGCTTTCTGAACGTAAAACAGGTAAATTCGTAAACCCAGTTGTTTACACAGATGATATTGTTGAAGAAGCGGTAACTTGGGAGAAAATCGCCAATCGTTCCGTTGATGAGAGTAAAATCAAGCCACAAAGTATAGGCACCAAGGTCATTAAGGATTTTGCTATTGAGCATTCGAAGCTGGCGCCAGGGAGTGTAACAAGAGAAAAAATTGCAAACCATATTATTCACGATGAGCATATCGCTCCGCTAAGCATCACAGGCGACAAAATTCAGGATCACACGATTCATGGAAGCAAGCTGCTTGATAACAGCATTACGGCGGAAAAGCTAGCCGATCATACAATTGATTCCTTAAAGCTTGCGGACGGTTCCATTCTCCCGCAGCATTTATCAGAACTTGTGATTACGAGTGAGCTCATTGATAACCAATCGATTACAGCAGAAAAAATTCGTAGCGGCTCCGTACACGCTAAGCATTTGTCCAATTATAGTATCGACACCGCCAAACTGATGGATGCATCCATCACAACGGATAAGTTAAGAGATCAA
Organism: Paenibacillus sp. yr247; assembly: GCF_900103825.1. Lineage (GTDB taxonomy): Bacteria > Bacillota > Bacilli > Paenibacillales > NBRC-103111 > Paenibacillus_E. The sequence continues at coordinate 313,921 of NZ_FNIF01000003.1, read as the reverse complement.
GCCGTAACGGAAGAGAAAATTGCCAATGCAAGCATTTGCTCCGTTCATTTCCAGCCTAAAGTTATTTTCAACGAGCATTTAGCCGATGGAAGCGTACAGAGCCGAAGCATAGCACCAAGTCAGATTGAAGCAACACATATTGCTGATGGAGCGATAGAAGGCTACCACCTGGAAAATAACTCTATTACATGGGATAAATTAGCACCATTTGCAATCACAGAGGAAAAGCTAGCCAATCAAGCCGTGACTAATCAGAAAATCGCCCCTCAATCCATTGAAGCCAAGCATTTGTTGAATACTTCTATCCAAGCAGAGCATATTGCTGATGGTTCAATTAGAACCTCGCACATTGCATCAAGCGCCATACAGGCCGAACATATCGCTGACAGCGCCATCTATACGAATCTGATTCTGGATGGATCGATTACCTCAGCCAAATTAGCTGATCATACAGTAGAAGATAAGCATATTCGCCCGAAAGCGATACAAAACATTCATCTCGCAGACAATGTCATCTCCAACTCGAAGCTGCAGGATGAATCGGTTACATCGGTTAAATTAGTTGAAAATGCAATAGAAGAAAAGCATATTCGCCCGAAAGCGATACAAAACATTCATCTCGCAGACAATGTCATTTCTAATTCGAAGATACAGGACGAATCGATTACATCGGCCAAACTGGCAGAAAATGCAATTGAAGAATGGCACATTTCTCAACAAGCGATCCAGAACGAACATCTTTCCGATCATGTGATCTCCAATTCAAAGCTACAAGATGAATCGATCACCTCATCGAAACTGGTTGAGAGTTCGATTGAGGGAAAACATATCCGTCAGCAAGTGATTCAGAATTGGCATTTGGCAGATAGCATTATTTCTAGTTCGAAGCTTCAAGCTGAGTCCATTACATCAAGCAAGTTGGCTGACAGCATCATAGAAGAAAGACATATTAGCGAGAATGCCATCAAGAACACACATCTTGCCGATAGTGTTATCTCTGGCTCTAAACTCGAAGAGGGAGCCGTGACGACAGAGAAATTATCGGATGGCAGTGTAGATGCATCGAAACTGAAGGAAGAAAGTGTGACGTCCGATAAGATAGCAGCAAACACGATCACTACCGATCATTTGCAGCCGGGTATCATTGGCAGTGAGCATTTGACAGACGGAGCCATACTAGGCATACACGTTTCACAGGGTACTATTGGTACGGTACATCTCCAAAATGCAGTCATTACCAGTGATAAACTGGGCTTAGGTGTTATTCGCTCCAAGCATGTTGGGAATCGTGCGATTGGCGATGAACAGATCAAACAGTCGGCTATTCATCGTGAGCATATCGCTGAGGAAGCTATTACAACACAACATCTGCAAGATCAGACCATTACTACGAGCAAAATTGCTGAAGAAGCAGTGACAAGTACCAAAATCGCGTCTATGTCAATCGAAACACGTCATCTGCAAGAAAGTATTATTGAAGGCACTCACATTAAGGCAGGTTCGATTTCATCGGAGCACTTGGCCCAAGGCTCGATTACACTTGGCATTTTTGCAGATCGGAGCTTAGACGGCACGAAGCTTACCGAGCAATCCATAACAACAGAGACGCTTGCACAAGGAGCAGTAACGGAAGAAAAGCTGGCTAACGGCTCGGTTAGCATGCAGCATCTGCAGGCCGGATCTGTCTCTGCTTGGATTCTGCAGGATCATGCGGTAACAACTGGCAAACTAGAAGAGAACGCAGTTACAGAATCCAAATTAGTTGATTCCAGTGTAACGAGTCGAAAGATTTCTAGCAGAGCTGTTCATAGCGAGCATATCGCGGATGGTGCCATAACAGCAGCAAAGCTTGCGAATGAAAGTATCCATGGGAGTAAACTGGTTGCCGGCGCGCTTAGCTCGAGGCATTTAGCCGATGGTGCGATCAGCAGCGCTAAGCTGGCAGTACGCGCAGTAAACAGTGAACATCTCGCTGATGGTGCTGTGAGCAATGCTAAGCTAGCGAAGGAAAGTGTCGATAGCACGAAGCTGACAACAGGTGCTGTCATGAATGTGAATCTGGCTGACGGTTCTGTGAGCGGAGCGAAGCTTGGACTAGGCGTTATTAGTAACGAGCACCTGGCTGCTAGTGCTGTAGAAAACGATAACCTCGCTGCGAATTCAGTGGACGGCAGCAAACTGGTGCTTGGAGCCGTAAGCAATTATCATCTTGCGGATAGCGCAGTATATGGCGCGAAACTAGCAACGGGCAGCGTGGATAGCAGCAAGCTGACTGCTGGTGCAGTGAATAACGAGCATTTATCGGATGGAGCTGTTGATGGAGCCAAACTGGCTTCAGGCAGTGTGGATAGCAGTAAGCTGATCTCAAGCGCCATCCAACGTGAACATCTTGCGGACAGCGCAGTTGATGCCAGCAAGTTGGCTGAGGGTGCTGTATTCCGAAACCATCTGGTCGAAGGTATCGTGAATGAGTCAAAGCTGGCAGATAGCAGTGTAGTAAGCAGCAAGCTAGCACTTGGTGCTGTGAACACGGATCATCTTGTTGATGGAGCGATAAGCGGAAAGAAGCTGGCACCCGGAAGTGTAGACAGCAGCAAGCTGGTGTCAGGTGCTATAAATAGTGATCATATCGCAGCAGGAGCGGTGAACGGAACAAAGCTGGCCCTGGGAAGCGTGGATGGCAGCAAACTAATCGATGGTGCAATCAGTAACGAACATCTGGGTATTGGCGTAGTTACAAGCGCGAAGCTGGGAACTGGAAGTGTAGATGGCAGTAAGCTGGTGGCTGGTGCAGTGAGCAGCTATCATCTCGCAGACGGTGCGGTGGATGCTTCGAAGCTGGCAGCTGGCAGTGTGGATGGTAACAAGCTGACAGCAGGCTCGGTTAACGGCAGTCATATCGTGGATGGCTCGATCGATAGTAGTAAATTGGCTGCAAATAGTGTAGACAGCAGTAAATTATCCCCAGGAGCCGTGATGGGCGACCATTTAGCAGATGGTGCATTGTTCGGCGCAAAACTGGCTGCAGGCAGTATTGATGGCAGTAAGCTGGCATCAGGGGCAATCAGCAGCTATCACTTATCGGCTAGCAGCGTGGATGGCAGTAAGCTGGCAGCTGGTGCAGTGAGCAGCGTCCATCTTGCGGAAGGCGCTGTGGACGGATCGAGGCTATCCATAGATAGCGTTGACGGCACTAAACTGAAAGCAGGTGCCGTTAGCGGTGTGCATTTGGCCGACGCCGCGGTGAATGAAACGAAGCTGGCTGCAGGCAGCGTGGATGGCAGTAAGCTGGCAGCTGGTGCAGTGAGCAGCGTTCATCTTGCGGAAGGCGCTGTGGACGGATCGAAGCTATCCATAGATAGTATTGACGGCACTAAACTGAAAGCAGGTGCTGTTAGCGATGTGCATCTGGCCGACGGCGCTGTGAGCGGAACGAAGCTGGCTTCAGGCAGTGTGGACGGCAGTAAGCTGGCAAGTGGTACAGTAGGTGGCTGGCATCTGGCTGTCGGTTCCGTTGATGCAACGAAGCTGGCAGCAGGCAGTGTGGATGGCAGTAAATTGACGATAGGAAGTGTAGACAGCAGTAAATTGACAGCAGGCGCAGTCAGCAGCTGGCATCTAGCGGACGGAGCTGTGGACGGTAGCAAGCTGAGTGTTGGTGCTGTGAGCAGCGATCATCTCGCGGAAGGCGCTGTGGACGGCTCAAAACTTACTTCAGGTAGTGTAGACAGCAGTAAGTTGGCTATTGGTGCCGTAAGCAGTGAGCACCTGTCGGAAGGGGCAATATCCGGCGGCAAGCTAGCGACAGGCAGTATAGATGGAAGTAAACTGGCATACGGATCAATCAGCAGCTATCATCTGGCTCCAAGCAGTGTAGACGCAAGTAAATTGACTGCTGGAGCGGTTAGCAGTGAGCACCTGGCTGCAGGCAGTGTGGATGAGACTAAGCTGAGCTTCAAGTCGATACAGCTTTCTGCTGTGAAACCTGCATCTGTTCAACAATTTGGTCTGGTTCCTTTTGAATTTAAGGTGCTCGACGAAATCGTGGAAGTAAACATTGTATTTGACGAACCATATGCGGATGTAAATTATGTTCTGACAGCTACAGCTAGCCATCCATCCTGTTATGCAGTTATTAAACAAAAGCAGACGGATTCCGCACAATTGTCAGTCGTGCGAGCACGGTTCTCGCCGGATGTTTATGGCATTATTAACTGGATTTCTGTAGGATCAAGAGCATAGTAATCTGCTAGAAAAGGATCGTGCCACTGCGCATGATCCTTTTGTGCGCTTGGACAAATACCGTTTCAAAACATATGAGTATTTCATAGAATATCAAATCAATTCGTTAGAATGAAATCAGCAACAAGGTGAGGGAGGTGAAAAGCCAATGGCTTTGGAAAAGGAGATCATGGAGAAAGTGAAACAAATCCGTGTATGGAAACCGCCCTACAACATCAAGATTGACAATCCGACAACTTTCAGATTATTGGGAGCAGGCAAGCAAGGTGTAGTTTTCCAGATTGATGATGAGCGCTGCGTAAAAATATATTTCGAGAATGAAAGCCCGATAAAGGAATTGAATGCCTTACAATTGGGCGGCAAGGCCGGCATTTGTCCGAAAGTATTTTTTTGGGGCACCAACTATATTGTGATGGAATATTTGAAGGTCCCTTCTCTGTTGGATTATTTGCAAAATTACCCTTTGACAAAAGACTTGTGCAGAAGAATCATTCATTTATTAGACACTTTCGAACAGTTGGGATTTAATCGTTTCGACCACGCAACGCGTCATATTTATGTTCTGCCCGGCGAAGGAATGAAGGCAATAGACGTAGTCCATGTGATTAAGAAAGAGCCCGTCTGGCTGCCGAAAAAGTTGATCAAAGGCATGGGAGAAGAAGCGGAACTATTTCTTGATTTTGTCAAGGAACTCAGCCCGAAATGGTACGAACGCTGGACTAACCATCCAAACTTCGAGTCGCTGATGGAAAGTATGAAGAAAAAAAGATAGAGACTAAAAAGGTTCTTCAGCTTATTGAAGAACCTTTTATTATTTGCCCGTATGCGAAGAACAATTGGTTTATTAGTGGGTAAGCGTTTCATCTGGGGGGAGACTCAGACTGGGCAGTCTCTTTTTTGATTGGATCAGATATTCAGCAAGAGCTTCTTTTTCCTGATCACACACTTCCCAATCTCTAGGAATGGAGCGTACGATTTGATGTATCGTTTGGTCAGGTACTTTCATAATCTTATCAATATATGCAGCAATCTCTTCTTCTCCTTGAAGCATAGAGAAGAACCGACTGTGCACTTTCCTCCAACTAGTAGCCATGTTAGGAATCGTCTCTTTGAGTGATTCTATTGTCCAAGATGATTTTCCAAAGACATGGCCATGATCGATCATAAAGCAATGATACTCTCCATTGGGCAGGAGTTTAAGAAGTACGTTACTTCTGTTACGGTCGTAGTTTCCGATCCAATAATCAAATGCGATGACTCCGGCCAATTTGTCGCGATTGCTTATTTTGATTTCATATAGTTGATCTAACGGAAGGAATACTTTCAGAACCGAACTGTCCTTAATATATAAACTTGCCAACTGATAACCCGATTGAAAGTTATGTTCGATCAGCGTGGGATTCTCATTGATGAATTTTTTTGCTATATATACAAGACGAAAAGGAACCACCGGCAGGGAAAGCAGCAGCGCCAGTTTTCCGGCAACATATTCGTTGACCAAAACTCTCGTTCCCGATTTATTATTTTTAAATTTCACGACATATTCGTTACCGTTGTTAAAACGGATTAATTGCGGTTTGGAACGTCCTTTCGGCAACTGAAGCAAATGAAGAAGGGGCTTCAAATAACGTGACATTTGGAAAGATCACTCCTCATTTTTTTTCTCCACATATGTGATGAAATCCGGTTGACTGCTCCATATTCTAAATAAAGCACCGTCGATTTCCTTCACATATTGCAAGAAGGTACCGAATTGATTTCCCATTCCTTTGATCATTTTTTTCGGAAATAGAGGATTTTTATCAAGATTGGTTTTGATATTTATTGCCCTAAGACTGCCGTCCGGAAGCAAGAAAATATCTTCCAGAGCTTGATTGCTGCTAACACCCGCTTCCTCTAGGTCATCCAGAAGTTGGATAAGGCGTTCAGTCAGTTCCTTGGTCAAAGTATTAGCTTCCAAATATTGGGCAATTGTAGGTGCCTTAATAAGTTCTGTGACCAGAAAATTCGGACCCCAATCGTACACATTGGGACTTATTCCTCTCTCTGCTCCCAATTGCATGATGCGATACTCCTGTTCCGCCTCGCCTTTTTTGGCATAGATTTTAATGCTGCGGTTCGCATCAAGGCGAAAGACGGCGTATTTCTCATGACAATACAATAAGGTAAGGTCTGTTGGATTATCTACTTCGACCAGTCCGTCTTCATCGGTTCCAGGTCTGATTGCAGTAATTTTATTAATTTCTTTGATCAGATTTGCTTCTTTTATTTTTATCCATTCATTGATTAAATGACGAATCATCTGCAGTGCCCCCTTGATATGCTTATTTGTTAATAAGATATGTAGACGGCAAGTAATAGAAACGGCTTTTGTCATCGTCATTTTACCGCGACCCTATTTTTTATACTGAATAATATACCAAGAGAGCCTGTGGAAATATGTCAAAAGGGGGATCCGTATGAGGCTTTATTTTATTCATGGTCATGAAAGGCAAAAAGAAGTAATCCTGTTTATACACATAGACAAAACAGCCGGACAAACATTAACTAAAATAATTGAGGATCAATATCATATAAGTGAAGTTTATAAGCTGAAAAAACCATTCACGTTAGAAACATTATTAAACGAAATTTCAAAAGCAAAAGCATCAAAAATCGGTTGTTATTTTGAACATTTGGAAGCCTATTTAAACCAAGTTCCGAAGGGGGATACAAATATTAATTGTATTTACGGACACATCTACTTTGGGGCTCATCGTTTTTTAAATAAACCGTACACCTATATAACAATGCTTCGGGAACCAATTGACCGGGTGATTTCACACTATTATTATTTGCAAGGCAAAAATCATTTTAAAACAAATACCAGCTTTGAAGATTTTATTAGCGATAATTTAAACAGAAACGTGCAGACTCAATATATCTCTGGACAATTTACACCCAAAGATACACCTGATATCCAAAAGGCTAAAGAAAATATAGATAAATATTTTTCCATTGTCGGCATAACGGAAATGTTTGACGAATCTTTATTTTTAATGAAAAAACAATTTGGCTGGCAAGATATTAACTACTCCAAAAAAAACGTAACGGTAAATCGTCCTTCAAGAGATCAGCTGTCCAAAGAAATCATTGATTTAGTTAAGAGACATAATGAACTGGATATCGAGTTATATGATTATGCCAGAAATATGCTGGAGCAGAAAATTCATACTTTAGACGATCAATCCAAACAAGAACTTCATTTTTTTATTCAAAATCAACAAAATCAGACGCATTGATAACACTTACCTATTTTTTTTTTTTATAGTCGCATTACCGTACCCTCATTCTTTATTTTGAATAATATAAATTATTGGGTTTACTAGGAGGGCTGTAAATATGAATGAAAAGCTAATGCCGCATTTTATTATCATTGGAGCTATGAAATGCGGGACATCTACACTGTATAGAAATTTAGTAGAGCTTCCATATATCACTCCTGCTATAAAAAAAGAAGTACATTACTTTGATAAAAAATATGAGCTGGGTCCTGATTGGTATCGAGATCATTTTCCATTGTTATCGGACTATAAGGAGAATTATGTAACAGGTGAGGCGAGTCCTCGTTATATCATCCACCCCGATGTTCCAAAGAGAGTTTTCGAGACAATGCCTCAGGTGAAACTAATCGCGTTATTAAGAAATCCCGTAGACAGGGCTTATTCCCACTACCACCATATGGCGAGGAAAGGGAAGGAAACTCTTTCTTTTATAGACGCTATAGCAAAAGAAGAGGAAGAATTTAACAAAAAGAGGAAGAAAACGCTTGAAAATTATAAAACGCTTAGCACCTCCTATTTGACTAGGGGGATTTATGCGGATCAATTAAAACGTTGGATGAATTATTTCCCTAAAGAACAGTTTTTGATCGTAAAAAGCGAGGATTTCTTTGCTGACCCGCTAACAGGCTTCAAACAGGTAACCGACTTTCTGAACTTGCCAAACTGGGAATTAACAGATCATAAACAATGGAATGTCGGCAGCTACTCAAAGATGGAAGATCATCTAAGAAAACGTTTAACGGATTTTTTTAGACCGCATAACCAGAGATTATATAAATATTTGGGGAGAGATTTTGGTTGGGAAAAAGAATAACTTTTAGTGTCATTAAGAGATGGAAAGGGGATAAACATGAGAATTTTTTTTGTTAATCATAATGAAAATGAGAGTGAAAAGGAATTGCTTATTTTTTTACATGTACCTAAAACAGGTGGACAAACCTTAGGTAGAATCATTGATGAACAATATCATATAAGTGAAATTATTAAGGTGAAAGATCCACAAACGGTAGAAACATTATTAAACGAAATACCAAATGAGAAAGTAACCAAAATCGGTTGTTATGTGGAACATCTGGAAACCTATTTTCAACAAGTTCCCAAGGGAGACGAACATATAAATTGTATTTACGGTCACATGTACTTTGGTATGCATCGCTATTTGTCAAAACCGTATACCTATATGACAATGCTTCGTGAACCCATTGATCGAGTGATTTCACATTATTATTATTTTCTTGGAAAAAATCATTTTAAAACAGACACAAGTTTTGAAGAATTTATTACCAAACCAAAGTTTTTTAATTTCCAGACCCGTTATTTATCCGGAGGAAATATACCTGATTTGCAACTAGCCAAAGAAAATATCCATAACCATTTTTCAATTGTAGGCATAACAGAAATGTTCGATGAATCTTTATTTTTGATGAAGAAACAATTTGGTTGGGAACATATAAATTACGCAAAGAAAAACGTAACGGCTAGTCGTCCTGCAAAAGAGCAGATATCCAAAGTTTTCATCGATTTAATAGTGAAACATAACGAAATAGACATTGAATTATATCACTACGCGAAAAATCTTTTGGAGCTGAAAATTCAAGCTCTGGATCATCCATCCAAACAAGAACTACATGATTATATTCGAATTCAGCAAAATGGCGTGTAAAGAACATTGTAGCTCCAGGAAAAAGCTCGGATCAATGAGTTTTTTTCTGGAGCCTTTGTTTTATGCGGACTCCTCAGGTGTCCAAGCGTTCCCTTTGATGAAACGCTAGATAGCCTGAAATCTACATGATTTCAGGCTATCTGGCTAGGAGTATTTAAATTTAGGCGTCCTTGTTATTTTGGCTTTTCCGCTTTTCTTGCTAACATGTCAGCTTTCTGTCTTGCTCTTAGTGCATCTTTTTCCTGCCTAAAAGTTGCCTTTGCAGTTTGCTTTTGAAGTTTCCATTCTTTCAATGCTGCTTTTTTGGCTGTTTTTGCATTTAATTTTTGTTCTTTCATTTCAAATTTCAATACTTTTTCTTTAGCCATGTTTCTCCCTCCATTCGTTAAAGATAATTTATTTAATTCAAAAGAACATGAAATGGATACGGACATGTGTAATGGTAGAATAACAAAATTTTAATGTTTCATAGATTAGGGCCTTATACAGCGTGACAATCGTTGATTTTCTATTAAACTAGATGCTAGTTTAACACCATAGCTTTTCTATGCGCATTAAATAGTAGAATAGAAATTTAAAATGAAGGTGGATTATGTGATCAGAAAACAGGTGATGTTAGTGGATTTAACCAAAGTTTTAGAGTCAGGTTATTATGATCTTCATATGCATACTACTGCGTCCGACGGTATTTACTCTCCTAGAGAGCTCGTGCAAAAGGCTCATGCCGCCGAGTTAAGGACCATTGCGATAACAGACCACGATACGATTGAAGGAATCAAGGAAGCTCAGCAAGCAGGACTGGAATTCGGAGTCAACGTGATCGCTGGAGTCGAATTAAGTACGAAATATAAAGGCATGAGTGTCGATATACTCGGTTACAATGTGATCGCCTGTTCCGAATTCAACGAGACCTTGGCCCGTATGCGAGAGGGCAGAGAGCAGCGGGCATGGCGTATTGTCCAAAAATTCGTGGAATTGGGAATGCCCATCACTATGGATGATGTGAAAGAATTCAGCAAGGGAAGTGTCATTGCCAGGCCTCATATTGCCATGACTGTCGTTAAGAAGGGATATGTATCGGATTACCAAACCGTGTTTGACGAATATCTGGCGGACGGAAAACCCTGTGCCATGGATAAACTGATTATTTCCCCTCAGGAGGGGATTGATCTCATTCACCGGACGGGCGGCATAGCTGTATTAGCTCATCCATTGTTACTCAGCAACGATGAAATCATACGTGAATTAATGCAGTTCCCTTTCGACGGAATAGAAGTTTGGCACCGGAAACATAACAAAGACGATAATACCCGTTATCAACATATCGCACATGAGTTTCATCTTATCATGACAGGTGGTTCAGATTTTCATAACGATGATCATCAATTGGGAGAATTCGGTTTGGAATGGAAGGAGGAAGCATAGTGGAAGCAAAATCGGAACATATTGTTTGGCAGCATACAAAAGTAGAAAAAGAAGACCGTCATAAAATAAATGGACATAAAAGCTGCGTCCTGTGGTTTACCGGTTTGTCCGGGGCGGGCAAATCGACGCTGGCGGCTCAGATGGAGATGGAACTGTTTAACCGACAGATCAGGTGCTTTATATTAGATGGAGACAATCTCCGTCATGGATTAAATATAAATTTGTCTTTCAGTCCGGAGGATCGGACAGAAAATATCCGACGGATTGGAGAAGTATCCAAGTTATTTGTAGAAGCGGGCCTGATCACGCTCGTGGCCACTATTTCTCCTTATCGGGCAGACCGTGCCATCGTCCGCTCCCTTTTTACAGAAGGAGAATTTATCGAGATCTACGTAAAGTGCACGATAGAAGAGTGTGAGCGAAGAGATCCGAAGGGATTATATAAGAAGTCCAAAACGGGAGAAATTCAAAACTTTACAGGCATAACCGCCCCCTATGAAGCTCCTTTAAGTCCGGAAATTATGATCGAAAGCGATAATCTTTCGGTAAGTGAAGCGGTGGGAAAAATCCTATGTTATTTACAGGGAAAAGGCTATCTTGAGCAGGACCGGTGAAAGCGCATGGGTATATGACCAAATCATTTGGGCCCTCTAGGTTAACAGTGAAAAAGAGGCCATCCGTCAGGATGGAATAAAAACTGTTTATCGGAGGGTTTTATATGAGTGTATTCCCTATTATTACCATAATGGCAAAATAAAACTAGTTAGTAGATGACCGCCGTTTCTCTTCTAATATAAGTTTCATATTTTATATCATAGTCAAATTTATTGAGAACATGTAAAAGCCTTTCCGCAGTTTCCGCAACAAATGATGACGAGTGAGAAAGCAGGTTGATTTATATGAAAGTTGCTATGATCGGCTGGGAATATCCTCCGCTGTTTTCAGGGGGACTCGGTGTTCACTGCCAGGCGATTGTCCGTGAGTTGACAGGCTTGGGGATTCATATTGATTTTTATCTTCCCTCAGATGGACAAACAAAATTCGATATACCTGAGCGGATGGCGTTGTATAGAGTGGAATTACCGCATTCTTCTTCTGCTTATAACACTGGCGTCACGTGGGAAGCGGTACAACAATTCCGCTCACTGCTTGAAGAATCTTTCATACCGGATGGGATCGATATCATTCACGCACATGATTGGATGGGAGTTTTCGCAGCAACACGTATTTCTAGGATCCATAACATTCCACTGATCTGGACGGTGCACTCTACCGAATCCGACCGGGCGGCAGGTATGTTGCCTCATGCCGGAATATTAGCGATCGAACAAGAAGCATTTCGCAATGTAAATCACACAATCACAGTTTCCAAGCGTACGAAACAATATCTCGTCGACTATTATCATGCCGATCCAGCAAAAACAACGGTAATCTATAACGGTCTTGATGCGGCTCCTTTTAAACAGATGTCCAATCGGGATTATCAGCAAAATGCCGGGCATATCCTTTTTCTCGGCAGGGTAACCGACCAAAAGGGACCGGGAAATTTCTTGGAGGCTGCCCGAATGGTTCTCGCTGAAACCAATGTCCGATTTATGATTGCAGGCGATGGGGATTTGCTGAGCATTCTGCGTCGCCGGGCGCGAAGATGGCGGATTGACGATCGCATCGAATTTACGGGAAATGTGCTTGGGGATCAATGGCTGAACTGCTATAGAAATGCCATCATGTTTGTTTTGCCGGCCGTATCTGAACCGTTTGGAATTACTGTTTTAGAAGCCATGGCCGCCGGTTTACCGACAATCATTTCTACTGCTACCGGTGCTGGGGAAATAGTCAAGAATACTTTGAAGGTTGAACCGAACAATCCGAAGGAGCTGGCGCAAACCATCCTAGTCCTGCTCAATAATCATCACCTTAGACGAACTTTTGGACAAAACGGAGCCCAGGAAGCGCTCCGTTGGACATGGAAACGCGTCGCTCTTCATACTCAATCCCTATATCAAGAGGTATTGAGAAATAAATGAGGAATGGAGCATATACGAATGGTTAACGATGAACAACTGCCGATTCCCCCTTTAGAACAGATCACATCTGCCTATGAAGCAAGTCCTACAGGCGACTGCAGGCGTATATTAACGTCCACACTCGTTTCATCTACTGCAAAAATGCGTAAGTTTATTTTGGAATATAGCATGGCTTATACTAATCAACAAGGTGAAGAAGCCCTGGAAATCGTAGTTGGAAAGCTCTATTCAAATGGAGAGAAGGGGCTCGCCAGCTATCAATTGATGCAATATGTATGGGATCGCGGAATGGGAACGGACCCGTATTATAGAATCATTCGACCCATTGCTTATTTAGAGACCTGGCAATTGCTCCTGATGTCACAAGCACCGGGGAGAACATTGCATGAGTGTATCCATGCAGGCACAGATGTCAAGCAAGCAGCTTTTCTTGCAGCCAATTGGCTCTCTCGCCTGCATTCGATCCCCCCTGCCAATATTCAAAAAAACGAACGAACGAGGGCGAACGCCAATATCAACCGTTTTGTAAAAGATCTTGAAATCGCGGTTCCGAACAAATTATCAGATATTCAATCCATTTATAACGGCTTACTTACAAAATCTGCAATGAAGTGGACGGGCCACCCAGTATTACTTCACGGTGATTTTCATCCAAATAACGTATTTCTCGATGGACATCGTGTCTACGCGATTGACTTCGACCATCATTTCGCGGGAGATCCCGCTTGGGATGTGGCTTATCTCGCTTGTCAAATTCAGTTAAGCGGTTTTTTTAAGCAAAGGGATTTTCATTATTTCGATCCCGTAGTAAGGCATCTCATAGATAGTTATCTTGACTTTCATCCTTTTTATGACCGCCAATCGTTTCTTGATCGGCTGTTCCTGTACCGAGCCAATTCGTTGTTTGAGAGCCTGCACTATCATTTATGTGTATTAAAAGATGGCACCCTCGACATCGTTGACGTATTTCTGGGCGAATGTGAGCAAGCCCTGCAAGGGAAGGGATTCGGTTGAAAGATTCCCGAGTCCCTTTTGCTATCGTCCATCATGCGAATCAGTACTTAATTACAAACGGTTACCCCAACCGGGCGGGACTTGCCGAGATTGTCGGTCCCCCAGATGCTTCTGCCGGCTTACGTGCGGTGCTTGAGCTTCACTCCGTAAATGACATCCCTCTTCACCTCCACATCAGCGGTACATTGATAGAAGCCTGTGCTTGGTTCGAGCCCCGTTTTCTTGAAGAAATCGCTGAAATGCGGGAGTCTGGACTATTAGAAGTAATCGGATCTTCTTATTCGCAAAACATTATGCCGCTGTTTGACCGTGAACATAACCGATACCAAATACAGGAGGAGCTCAGCCTAATTGAAGATTGGCTGGGTGTACATCCTTCTGAGGTGACCGGCTTCTGGGTACCCGAACGTGTTTGGAATACGGAACGGCTTAGTCCCGTACTTACTGACACAACTCTAGCAAACAAGGGTTTTCACTACATTTTGGGAGACGACCGATTATTTGTTGCAAAATGGAGACGACACCAATTCGACCAAAGCTGCGGTTTTAGGCCTGAGCTTTTTGAGGCCCATTATATCCGACGCGGAAACGGCCTTATTGCCCTGCCGTTGTCAGGAGAAATTCGCCTAAATATCCCTTTGGAGACGGATCAGCAGCAGTATAAGCTTGATTTTCTCATGTCCCAATTGGGTAAGGAGATACGCAGTGGCAGGGATGTCATCGCTATTTACGGTGACGACATGGAAAAGGCAGCAGGTGTGCCCCCATGGAATCCACAAGCAGTCAACCATTATCGGCGATTTCTTCAATGGCTCGTAAGCAGTCAGGGTATTCAACCTGTCTTGCTAAATCAGTGGTTGAGCCGCCATACAATCCGCCCCCCTCGCTCCCTTGAGCCGGGTACTTACCGGGAACTGGCCGTGCAATTCGGAGCCGGTGAAGATTATATGGGATGGGCGGGATCACCGATTTGGATGCCGTACCAGAACATGATTAAGCAAGCTTGGGACAGACTAAAGCTGCTTTCATCTCAATGCGATATAGCACCTACATTACTTGATTTGGCCCGTAAACACTTGTTGGCCAGCACTTATGAAACAGGCTGGCACGATGCCCCAAACAGTATTCACACTGACCCCAATCAAGATATGACACGAGAAGACTCGATAGGCTCTCCCGCCCCTTGGGCTCGTACCCTTGCAAGTCACGCCCGTACGAGCTATATATTAATGGAAGCGGCAAAATGGGGGGCGGATCCGGATACGAAAGGGAAAGCTCTCGTTTCCATAAAAGATTTGGACGTTGACGGGAATGAGGAAGTTATCCTGCGCAACGAGGTATTCGCAGCAATCATTACTCCCCGCTTTGGCGGACGCATCGTCTATGTATTTCACTTCAAAGATAATGACGGTGTTCTTGTCGTAGGTAATCCTTCGGACGACTGGAACTGGTTGGAGCAACTCAACGATTTTATGGATGTTCCACGGAATCACCCCGGTGCTTTAGCCGATTATGGCTTCGAACATGATCGTTACGAGACGATTTCACTGCAAACAAAACCGGATGGTGAGGTGGAATTGGTCATTGTCAATCGAGAGCCAAACAGCCCGGCCTACGGCTTGATAAAACGATTTACGCTTGCAAAGGGCAGAAGCAGTATCGGCATCCGTTATGAACAAATTCCGCTTACCCAGCTTCCCCTTTGCCTTGATATTGGGCTTTCCCCTGACTACTTGCGTCTGCTGCGCGAGGGCCGGCAAGCAATCGTTCCCTTCGAGGACGGGGATAAACGGGGATTTCGTACAGACCGTATATTTGCCTGGGTTCGTCCGGTTTCAGTCGCCGTAAGTTGGAATATCCCGCGCAGTCCGATATTCGGTCACGGCTTTTGCCTTGCACTTGGTATTACCTCTTCTACCGTTTCATTCGAGATAGGGGTTGATGAGTTCAATTCCAATTAACAATAAAATTCGGTATATGGTCCGCATTTGAGGACAAGAGACTATTTTTCACCTTCACTGCTATTCGTCCATGTTTCGCGCTAGTTATATGCATAGTATGAAACAGGAATCCTTGATGCTTTGAAGGAGTGAGTCTCTGATGAAAGTTGTGATTATGGCTGGAGGTAAAGGATTGCGGTTTTGGCCACGAAGCGTAGAATCGAAACCTAAGCAATTCTTGGAGCTGACCTCCCACGAGAGCATGCTCCAACAAACTTACCATAGATTTCTTAAGCATGTAGACATGGCGGATATATACGTTGTTGCAGGATCATCTTATATACCTTTGATCCGTGAGCAGTTGCCGCACTTAGATCCGAGCCGTTTGATAGTGGAGCCTGAACAGAGGGACACAGGACCGTGCATGGCATTAACTGCACGTTTTTTTTTACAGCAAAATATGGATGATGTGTTAGTAACGGCACCTTCGGATCAGTATATTCCAGATGATAAAGCTTTAATGAAGGCATTGTTGGAAGCGGAATGGCTAGCGAAGAAGAAAGAATCGATTATTACTTTAGGTATTGTACCCACACGTCCCGAGACAGGCTACGGGTATATACGCGCAGCTTCTGAGACTATAGTAGGCCAAGTCAAACGTGTATTGAATTTCGTTGAGAAACCGGGTGAGCAGCAAGCTCGCGAATTGATTCTTGAGCCTGACACGTATTGGAACAGCGGTATTTTTGTTTGGAAACCATCCACGATTGATTATTATATGAAGCTGTATCAAAGAGACATGTGGAATAAGCTTTGGTTATCGGGTGAGCCCTTAGAAACGGTTTACGCAACTCTACCCAAACTATCCGTTGATTACGCCATTCTGGAAAAAGCGGAGACGGTGTACATGATACCGGTCCATTTTGTTTGGGACGACGTTGGCTCCTGGGTGGCATTGGAAAGGGTATTCCCTAAAGATGATCAGGGAAATCTGATGTTTGGCGAGGTTTATCCACTTCGTGCAAACAACTCGATTATCTATGCGGAAAATCAGAAAGTGATTGCGATTGGCGTGGATGATCTGATCATCGTTTCCACGAAAGACGGATTGCTCGTTTGCCGGAAATCGGAGGAGCAGAATATCAAAATCGCCATAAACATGATGGAATCATCAATGTTTAAATCCATGTAGGACAAACGCCAAATTTCCAAGGCATCTGGTTAACGGTCTATATGGGCTTTCATATGTATGCATACTATATGAAAAATAAAAGAGTCCAAGTCCAAATAAGGAGAGACTTTGAGCTGCGCTCAAAGATCCCTAAAAAGGAGAGACTTTGAGCTGCGCTCAAAGATCCCTATATTAGGTGGTGAACACATGAATATCGCATTTGATATGTCATTTACACTGACGGAATCCAAACATCGATCAGTGGGTAAATTTGCCAGAAGATTGATCCGTTCGATTCGAAAGGAAAATCCAAGTCACACCTACCATTCTTTTTACCCGGATACGGGTTCTAACGCCCTGCCCATTCAGGCTCAGCTGGAGCGATTTTTGAATAATCGTGCGATTGACCTTTTTCAAATCTTCAGTCCGTTTGAAAAGAGGTTACCTCCCCTAAGAAAAGCATGGTTTGGTAAGACGAAGGTGGCTGTGCTTCTGCAAGAAAGGATGATACCCGAAGAACTGGACAAAATCGATTTTATCCAATCGTGTGATTTGATTCTGGCTAACTGCGAATCGATCAAGCAGGAAGCCATACGTACTGCTGGGATTGCCCCGGAGAAAATTAAATTGATATACGGCGGAGCGGGCAGGCGATTTAAACGGGTGCCAAACGATGACGAAGCCTTGAGTAAGTTTGGCATTCTCAAACCATTTGTTATGAGTACGGCAGATGTGACTGACAGGCAGCATGTGTCTAAACTGATCAAAGCTTTTGGACAGGTGAATGACCAGATGAACCGACACTATCAATTGGTGATCACAGGCGACTTGAATAATGTTGATAAGAAATCGCTATTGGCAGAAGCAGGGCGAACTGGAACGAATCAAGATGTACTGTGGCTGAATGGGATGTCCGATCGCAGGCTCATAAAGCTGTATAACGGTGCCCAGCTATTCGTGTATCCATCACAAGATGAGGGTTCCGGAGTAACTGTGTTGGAGGCGATGGCATGCGGTACACCTGTGCTTACTTTCGCACATTCTCCTTTCCTTACCATTTCTGGCGATGCAGCCTACCAGGTCCATCCAAGCAATGGAGCAGCTATTAGACAAGGGTTGACTGCATGCTTATTAGATGAGGAAGTAAGGAGCAATTTGCGGAGCAAAGGCTTTGATCGAACCGATCAATTTGATTGGTATTCGGCAGGTGCTAAGGTTCTGGAAGCTTATCAGTATGCTTTGCGTAAAAAACTTGCCATATTCTCGCCACTCACACCGCTCAAAAGCGGAATAGCCCATTATCTGAATGTCATCTTACCTTCTTTTCAAGAAAATTATGAATGCGACTTGTTCATTAATGAAGGGTATGAACCTTTATTGCCTCCCGAGATTGAGGATGATCAAATAAAGCGCATATTTAAACACCATGTATTCGAGCAGAAAGCCCATCAATACGATGAGGTGATGTTTCAACTAGGTAATAGCAAAAATCACGCCTACATGGTTCCATATGTGAAAAAATACCCGGGAGTTGTCATTTTACACGATCTTTATTTGAATAAATGTTCAGATGATGACATTGATGATTATTTGAAGTCGGCCAAATCTATTATTGTTCATAATCAATATGCGCAAAGATTTTTATTAAACAAAGGTTATCGTAATGTAGGATTATGCCGATTGCCGCAAAAACTTCCTGTTATGATCTCGCTCTTGATGGATCGTGATTTTGTGTTTTCCAGCTTTGGCCGTATGGAAGAAAACAAGCACATTGAGCTCGCCATTCGCTGCGTGAAAAGGCTGTATGAAGAAGGATTTACAGATATTCGTTATACCATCGCCAGCAATGGAGCGTCTCGTTATCTGAAAAAGCTGAAGTCTTTTGTAAGCGCGCTAGGACTAGATCACATTGTTCAATTTATGGGGTATGTGGAGCAAGCTGAATACCAAACAATGCTAAGCCATTCGGATGTTTGCATCCAATTGCACAATCCTACGGATGGAGAATCATCGTTGACGCTGCTTGACGTTTTGTCGCATGGCAAAGCGGCTATCGTATCGGATATCGATGCTTATTCAGAGCTGCCGGGCGACGTGGTTTGTAAAATTCATCATGATGACAATGTGGAAGATGAGTTATTTCTTACCATGCATCGGCTTTACACAGATAAAAATCTGCGCAAACAGTTGAGACAACGGTCGAGAAGCTTTGTTGCTGATCATCATCCTGTTACACGGTATGTGGAAAGGTTTAAACGTATCGTGGAAAACGGTATTTATGACGAATGGCAAGAAGGATGGACAGAATGGCGTACAGCTGCTATCGGCACGCTTACAGATGCCACAAATACTTCACATGCTTCTGTCGAAACCACCCGCACCATATATCTTCAGCCTAACCGTTACCGGCGCATTCAACAAGGGATGAATCCGGTATCCTATTTCTCGTTTAATCTGAACGAACTTCCAAAGGGCTGCGTCATTCAAAGCGCCGTCATGCAAATCCCGGCTGTTACCAGGGTACTTCGCGTTCACCGAATTAAATCGTCGTGGTCCAGTCAAAGTGTGTCACGACGTAAACCGCCTGTTCGTAAATACCCGATTTTCAAACACATGGTTGAGAGTAAAACGAAATTAAGCCAAAGCATTCTTTTTACCTGGGAATGCACACAGCTTGCCCAAACCTGGATGCAGGATCAGCTGAGAAATCATGGTGTATACGTACCCAGAATATCAGCGCGAAAGAAACCTGGACTTCACTTGGTTGTGCGAGGCAAGTTTTAAGTTATTACGTTACAGCCGGAAAGAAAGAGGGAATGTGATGAAAAAGATTAAAAAAGCGATTATCCCTGCCGCTGGCTTAGGAACCAGGTTTCTTCCCGCAACGAAAGCGATGCCTAAGGAAATGCTGCCGATTGTTGATAAACCTACCATTCAATATATTGTAGAAGAAGCGGTTGAATCAGGGATTGAAGATATTATGATCGTAACCGGTCGCAGTAAAAGGTCGATTGAGGATCATTTTGATATCAATTTTGAGCTCGAATTCAATTTGCGTGAAAAAAACAAACAGAGTCTGCTGAAAATCGTTGATGACATTACCAATCTTGTAGAAATTCATTATGTGAGGCAAAAGCAAGCGCTTGGACTCGGCCATGCCATTTGGTGCGCACGTAAATTTATCGGTAACGAGCCTTTCGCCGTACTGCTTGGGGACATGATCATAGATAGTGATATCCCCTGTCTCAAGCAGCTCATGCAAATCTACGAAGAGAAGCAAGCCTCCGTTATCGCCGTGGATGAGGTGGAATGGTCGGAGGTTAGCAAGTACGGTGTCGTGGATGGGAAGCTCATTGGGGATCGGCTTTATCAGGTACACAAACTAGTTGAAAAACCGCTTACGAACCCTCCGTCCAATGCGGCTATCGTTGGAAGATACATTTTGGAACCTGAAATATTTCAAATATTAGAAAATATCCCAATGGGAGTCGGGGGAGAAATTCAACTGACGGATGCTTTGCAAGAGCTGATTCAATTCCGCCCGCTGTATGCATACAAATTTACGGGTAAGCTTTACGACGTCGGAGATAAATTGGGATTTTTGAAAGCTACGGTGGAGCTGGCTTGTAAGAATGAATCATTGCAAGAGGAGTTTAAAAAATATCTCCGCCATTTGTTAGCAGAAGGGGGTGATTGGAATTGAAAAAGGTATTGATTACGGGTGCGGCGGGGTTTCTGGGATCCCATTTAGCAAAACAGTTAATCTCACAAGGCGTCCAAGTCATCGGACTGGATAATTACTCCACAGGGAAAAAGGGAAATGTGCAGGAGTTATCGGATTCTGGTCTTTTTACTTGCATCGCGTGTGACGTCTCTGAGGAAGCCACGCTGTTGATGCCTGTACTGAATGGGGTTGAAGAAATCTATCATTTGGCGTCGCCGGCATCGCCCAAGTTTTATCAGGCGGAGCCGTTTGCTACGATCGCAGTCAATACCCTCGGCACGAAACATATGCTCGAATTGGCATTGCGCAACAAGGCCAAAATGGTCTTTACGAGCACAAGTGAAGCCTACGGAGATCCGGAAGTTCACCCCCAGCATGAAGAGTATCGGGGCAATGTCAACACGTGGGGACCCAGAGCCTGCTATGATGAAGCGAAACGGCTCGGCGAAGTACTCTGTTATGAATATGCGCATCGGTATGAATTGAAGGTAAAGGTTGCCCGTATTTTTAACACGTATTCAGCAGGCCTTCGGAATGATGACGGTCGAGTGATTTCCAATTTTGTCACCCAAGCTCTAACTGATCAAGAGATAACGGTGTATGGCGATGGAACGCAAACCCGTTCCTTCTGTTATGTGGACGATACGGTTAAAGGATTACAGCTTATGATGGCATGTGAGCAAGCGAACGGACAGGTGATCAATATTGGAAGCCCTGTTGAGATCTCCATTCTTGAGGTGGCGCACCTGGTCAAAAGCATGACACAATCGGGCAGCCGCCTTACGTTTAACCCTCTTCCTAAGGACGATCCGAAAGTAAGACGTCCTGTGATCGACAAAGCGAGAACCCTATTAGGCTGGGAGCCGAGCATTGATTTTCCGGAAGGATTGCGTCGTACGATTGAGGCATACCGAGAACAACAGTCAAAGTAAAGGTTGACGACTAACATAGCCGAGCATGTAAGAAGTCGCGCCGAGGTGACGACTCACTTAACCGAGCATGTAATAGTCGCACCAGGGTGGAGGGGAACGTCGTGGAGGTTGTATGTGTAGGTTCTGGTTACGTAGGCAGCGTGACGGGAACAGCTTTTGCCGTTCTAGGGTATCCTACAACCATTATCGATACGGATTTACGTAAGGTAAAGGAGATTAATAGGGGCAACAGCCCCATTTATGAGCCAGGACTGGCATCATGTGTTTCGCAAATGGTAAGCACTTCACTGCTGTCTGCAACACAAACTTATGATTGTGTGTATCATGCCGATGTGGTATTTATCGCGGTCGGCACACCCTCGAAATCAGACGGTACCGTTGATCTGAAGTACGTCAGGTCTGCAGCGCGAAGCATAGGGGAGCATCTTAATGCTGGCAAATTCACCGTTATCGTGAATAAATCAACGGTTCCTGTCGGCACGTCGGATTTGGTTGCATCGATCATCGAGGAAGCTTCGGGACTGCATAACAATCGGCATTTTGCGGTGGTCAGCAATCCTGAATTTCTTAGGGAGGGTTATGCGCTTGAAGACGTGTTCTTCCCGGATCGGATCGTCATCGGCACTGCTTCTCACAAAGCTATGAAAGTGATGCAGAAACTTTATGCCCCTTTGGTGGAACGGACCGATTATTCCGGCCTATTCGAACATTTCGCTTTTCCGTATAACATTAATTCTCCGAAAGCTGTTTACTTCGAAACGGATACTAAGAGTGCGGAGATGATTAAATATGTATCGAACGCCTTTCTCTCCGTGAAGATCAGTTATATTAACGAGGTAGCGAGGCTTTGTGATTCGCTTGGCGCCAATGTGTTGGATGTCGCCCACGGAATGGGGCTTGACTCGCGGATCGGGAATAAATTTTTGCAGGTGTCCAGCGGGTGGAGCGGCAGCTGCTTCCCCAAGGATACGGCGGAAATATTGTTTGAAAGCCAAAAGTATGGCTCTGAACTTTCCCTTGTAAAAGCGGCAATCGAATCGAATGTGAGTATGCACGATTATTGTATACAAAAAATACAAAGGAGTTTAACGTCCTTAAACAGCAAAAACATCGGCATTCTTGGATTGACTTTCAAACCGAATACAGACGATGCCCGCCATACGCAAGCCTCTTACATTATCGGCAAGCTTGTAGACCTGGGGGCGAATGTGGCGGTGCATGATCCCAAAGGAATGGAGATGTTCCAACAGATGAACAGTCACCTGCCCATTCGATACTGCGAACGGCCGACAGATACGGCAGCTGGTGCGGATGCTCTTGTGCTGTTGACACACTGGGATGAGTACCGTCTGTTGAACTGGGAGACGATCTACTGGCAGATGAGAAATCGTTATATTCTCGATACGAGAAACTATTTAAAGAAACTGAATCTTGCCGAGTTGGGATTTATGTATGAAGGATTAGGAATACAGTAAGTTGAAGAGGGGAGTAGAGCATGGGCAGAATAAAGCCTGTTTCCTATATACGACCTATGAGCGGCGGGAGATCCTCACCACATCTGATATTATTTAGCGATAATCATAAGTACGTAGTTAAGTTCAAGAATAATCCTCAAGGGAACTGGGTAGTGACTTATGAATACATCGTGAATACGTTGGCAAACCGTCTCCAATTACCTATCCCGCATCACAAAATAGTGCGTGTTTCAGGAAGCTTTATTAAGCACAATGAGAAGTTAGCCAAAGTTGGCTTTAAATCAGGCAACCAGTTTGCCAGCAGATTTATTGAGGATACGATGATGTTTACCGATTTATCCAGCAACATAACCAAAGAACAAATCAGAAATGTGGATCAGATTGCCGGACTCATTGTATTTGACCATTGGGTAGGCAATTCTGACCGAAATCCGAAAAACCTGCTTTTTCTGCCCGCTGACGACGGCAGCAAGCAATACGACTTCCGGATGATCGATCATGCCAATTGTTTCAATATATCTACGACGAATCCGGAGAGAAAATTTTTGCCGCTCAAGGTAAGAAAGAAAGAAGTTTATCGTTGGTGCAATACGCTTCTGGACAACAAGAAACAGTTAAGTTCGTTTGTAGACAGAATCATGGAAATCAAAAACGACGAGATTTATGAACTCATTCATTCCATGTCCGGCGATTGGCTCGTTACGGACGAGGATAAAGAAATTCTTTACAAACATATCAAATATGCAAAAAAAGCTTTGCCCGAAACAATTGATGATTATATCAAATGGTATGTAAAAGGAAAGAAATAGCTGTAAAAAACAAATATCCCGTATGTGGTCCCAGATCGGGTGCTCGCATACGGATATTTGTCATGAATTGGGGAATTAAGGTGAGATTGTATGCCCCGAGTACATATCGCGTAAGAACACTCCATTGCCCCCTCCGAGCTGAACATTATCTGGAAACCCTCCACTTAATTTGACTGAGACATTTTGAGGCATGAACCTAACTGGAATTCCTCCATCTAAATCGGTCGCTGATTGACGTCGTCGTAAGCGAATGAGATGACGTGGTATCCCATCGCATGAAGGAACGTTTCGCGGTTCAATCTACCTCGCCAATCAAGTACTTCATACTCCGGATGGAGAGCTTCGAAACTTCCCCAGAGCGGCCACCAGACGTTGCTTAGAAACAGCGATTCACCGTGACGATGCCCCCTCTCCAGCCGACCCCGGCGCTCCCCCGTTCTTCTTTTGAGATGATAATGGATATACTTATAAAAATAGAAAACGCCCCGTTTCCACTTGTCTAAATGGAACGGGACGTTCTTCGTCTCTTGCATCTGATTATAAGGTAAATGTATGCACATTGCCAGTCCATATCCTAAACTGAGCAGGGTGATTTTATCACACAATACCAGATCGTTTCAAAATCTTTTTGAGGTCTTTCATGTTCACTGTGATATCCGCACTTCTATCGTGTGGATCGACATATTCGGGAGGTCTTTCACCTTCGCCGATGATGTAGTAGTGTTTATGTCCGACCAGACTGCTCAAAATCGGATAGCAATTATGAACAAGGCTTGGCGCAAAGAACTCAATGACTGTCGCACCTGGATTGCTGAACAGCGCGTTTGTCAAACCGGCGCCATGAGGCGCTGCGATAACTTTGGCTGAGGCGAATAGTTGTATTTGACTGGAGACAGACAAATCTTCCAGAACAATCCTTTGAAACCCGAATTGCCTAAGATATTCATATACTTCAGCTTCGTTCAGCAGTTTCCTTTTTGATGCTCTTGTACGGCTGATAAATAATTTTTCGAAACCGCGGATTGGCTTCATATTTTTGTTAATCATTAGTTCTTGTCTAAGGTAGTCGCATACCCATCTTGGCCGGATGCCTCTCGTAAAATGAGGAATAACGAGCTTCTTAGCCTGCAGATGCAGTCCATCGTGACTCTCGATTACCTTTTCTCTGGAAACGCCAAGTGCTTCCAACGTTTCGTATTGAAAGGGAGCCAGCTTTTTACCGTTAATGACATAACGACTTGGTGTAATACCGCATAACTTCAGCATATGAAGACGCGGAAGGACATCCAACATCCAGTGATAATACACACCGCTGTCCATAATGCTCAGCAAGGCAACGGTGTCATAGTTTTGGTTTATTAAAGGCAAGCTGTTTAGTTGAAAGATGGAATGCTCTTCAGGAAGTTTATATTTTTCCCGAGAATGTTTCCAAATTAACTTATGATCGGGTGTCAGGATGTCCGGTTTTGCACCAAAAATTCTTCCTCCCGGTATAATGTCTACGATTCCATTGCGCTGTCTGAAAGGGGCGGCAGCTTCTGAGAAGCGTACCGTCCAGAAGTTCGGTTCTTCCAGACCAATAGGTTCCGTTAGTATAACCGGATTGTCAAAGTGAAGCTTTTTGATATGCTTTTTTTTGCTTAATTTTGTTGCGGAGATCCAATCTTTGACAACCTCGTAATAGCCGGTGGGAGCAGTCATTTTGATCATTTCTCCCATGCTCTCACCTCATTATTTTTTGTGAACGTCTGCTTTTTCCAATATCTTCGTTAATGACTCGAGGTTTACTGTAATATCCTCATACAAGGCTTTCGTATACTTATGATCTCTAGGGGGACGCTTGCCTTCACCGATCAAATAATAGTAGTCCAGCTTCATATGACTGCTGATGCCCAGGTAGTAATCCCTTACATAGTTCGGGGAAAAGATTTCGATTAGCTTAGTTCCAGGGTTAACGAAAACGAGATTTGCCAGCGAGGCTCCATGTGCAGAGATGATTACTTTGGCCGATTTAAACATAAAAACTTGTTCAGCAAACGTCATGGCGTCCGGATGAATGCATCGAAACCCATATGCTTTAAGAAGTGCCAGCACTTCTTCTTCGTTCCTGATTTTGCGACCTCCGGCATGAGCACGGCTAATATAGATGCGTTCGAAATTTTTGGAAGCACTCTTCGTGCTGCAGCTGGACAATGCCTCTCTCAGAAATTGGCTGGTCCATTCCGGATATATGTGCGCATAAGGCATCCACTTGGAAAATTTATCGAAAACAACCAGCCTTTTTGCTTTTAGATGGAAATTTTCACTAGATATGAGCACTTTCTCTTTCGGGATTCCTAGAGCGTTCAGCATCTCCATATAAGGGAAATTACCTGGAGGGCTAATGACGTATTTATCAATGAGTATCTTGCTTTTGCGGAGCAATGCGATTCGCGGAAGAACATCGAACATCCAATGGAAATAGTTGTTGGGATATCTGAAAGACAGGACGGCGACTGTTTTTTTCGTATAGTGAGGCTCGGGCAATTGTTCCTTTCCTTTGAGAATATCCGGGTAAGAAACGTGTCTGATTACTTTATTCTCAGGCGTCAAAACGACTCCCCTGGCTCCATATATTCGGCCGTTCTCAATTACGGCGACATTGATTTTAGGGTAATAAGTGTTCTCTTTCCAACGCTCGGAGCATCTGCGAAAATACCAATGGAGCTTTTTTTCGATCGTTTTCGGTTCCAAAAAAGGGACAGATTGTTGAAAATCAAACTGCATCAATTTGTTTTTAGAGGATTCGCTTATCTTGAACCATTTTTTTATAATTAGATAATCTTTTTTGGGGGGGATATCGCGATCGGATAGTGTCATACGTAGTTTCCTCGCTCTTGAATAAGTTTCTTCATATCTTCTTTATTTTTGGCTTTTTGATATTTCTTAAGGATCTCATTATTGGCATCATGATTTGGGTTGCCTTTCGTTCCTACATAGGGATGCCAAAGATGATAGACATCGGTATCAAGCCTCTTAAATTTTCCGCAGATGGCATTCACAGATAAAGAAAATGCAGTATCCTCGCAGCCCCAGCCTACAAATCGTTCATCGAATCCGCCTACCTTTTTGAACGCCTTGCGAGGCAGCACATTTAATTTACCAGCCCAGCGCGAGAAGTCTTTGAAGCGATAGTCTTTCACTTTCACTTTTAAAGGCCATTTTGCTTTGCTTTCGTAAATTTTTTTGGAATTTTCCTCGGAGATGTTGAGCACGTTATGGAACGGTACGACCCACGCATGCTCATCGAGCAGTTTGATAGATTTGAGAATCAATTCCGGATCGAAAATCGTATCGTTATCGGCTATGACAATGATGTTTCTTGTTGATTTTTTGAAGGCATTATTAATCGCTTTAGATCTGTTGAAGAGCTCGCTGTTATCTTCTCCGATACATATTTCGGCTTCGGGCAGCGCTCTCTTATAAAACTTCTTAATCCATTTGAAGGCCGCATCTCTTGGACCATTGTCCGACTTATAAGGTATAAGCACAGATACGTCTTGGAACATGGCATAAACCTCCTTAGAGTTTTTCGCCAGAAAAACTGGCATCGTAAGCTTACGCTTAGAGTTTTTCGCCAGAAAAACTGGCATCGTAAGCTTACGCTTGGAGTTTTTTGCCAAAAAAACTGGCATCGTAAGCTTACGTTTTTGCGCAGCAAAACTTACTTAATAAGCATCTGCTGTGTGTATAGTAGTATGTTATGCAATTACTTCTGTATAGAGAGGGGCTTATTCACTAGTCCGTTAAAATAGATTTTACAAAATTAACAAATTGAATATATATACCAGGGTTTTTGCCCAACACGGGCACTCTATGGTGCAAATATATTGGAGATAGAGGTCTAGAGCTAAACTTGAATGTAAGGACGGTGACCCGTGATTGAATATCTTATTTAAAGGCTTTTTCTATACCGGCAGCGGATATGCGGAGGGCAACCGGGCACTCCTGCGCATCTTACATCATTGTGGATACCGTGTTCGTATTGTGCCCAGGGACAGGGAATCCGACAAAAGCATAGCACTGACACCGGAGGAGATTAAGTATCTATCCTCTTTTGAACATACGAAATTACCGTCCAACGATATATTTCTATTTCGGGGGTCTGGCTCAGCGCTTCATTCACATCCGGACTTTCGTATCAATATCGCCCACACAACTTTCGAAACTGATCGATTGCCAGTCTCGTGGGTTCCAACGTTAAATCAATTTAACGAGGTCTGGGTCCAATGCGATTTTAATAAAAAAACGTTTGAGTTTTCGGGCGTGAAGGTCCCGTTACGGTTCATCCCTTATTTCTTCAATGATTCCTTGTATATTCCGCAAGGTGACAAGTTACCTCTACCTTTGACTCACTCGTACAAATTTCTGTCAGTATTCGATTTGATTGAGCGCAAGGGGTATGATGTGCTGCTTCGTGCGTATCTGAACGAATTTTCGCTGAATGAAGATGTGGCTCTTGTCATCAAGGTTCGCAATCACGAAGGAGTTGAGAAACTGCAGAGCCTCATTGAAGCCCATCCTAAACCGAAACAGGAGCGGCCGGCGATCCATATCATTGACCAGATGCTGCTGACACCAGAGCTGCTTAGTTTATACAGAGCGTGCGATGCTTTTGTACTTCCTACTCGTGGCGAGGGCTGGGGAAGGCCTTTTTTTGAAGCGATGCTGATGGATATGCCCGTCATTGGAACGAATTGGAGCGGTCAGACAGAGTATATGCATGAGGGGAATTCGTTTCTGATTCGCGTGAAAAAGTTAGTGCCTGTTCGCTTGAAAGATCATCCGGATCCAGCCAAGTACAGCGGACATTATTGGGCGGAGCCTTCAACAAAAGATACGCAGAGGAAAATGAGGCTTGTCTTTGAACATCGGGAAGAAGCGAAGGCCACCGGTCAAAGGGCACGGCGTGAGCTTTTACAGAAATACAGCATGCAGGAAGTCGCCAAAAAGGTTGCCAAGGAAATTGAGAAATTCCGGATGTAAGCATCCTCTATAAGGAAGGTGGATGTTCATGAACATTCTGTTGGAAGGTATATTCTACAATGGGCACGGCTTCGCTGAAGGAAATCGCATTTTGCTGCGTATCTTGGATCGTGCCGGTTATCGTGTCCGAATACTTGCCAGAGATTCGCATGAAAAGAACCTTGTATTGGATCCTAAAGAAATTGCTTACATCTCTTCATTTGAGAAAAAAAAATTGACTTCCAACGATATTTACATTTGTAACTTTGTAGGATCCTCCATTAAATATAATCCGGATTTTCGTATTAATATTGCGCGAACGACGTTTGAAACTGACAGGATCCCCAGCAGTTGGGTTCCGGAGTTAAATAAGTTCGATGAGGTGTGGGTGCAGAGTTCCTTTAATGTGCGCACGTTTACAAGATCCGGCGTAAGTGTCCCGCTTAGGCTAATTCCCAATTTTTTTGATCTACATGCCTATGATTTAAATGTGAAGCCCTTATCACTGCCTGTTTCCAGGTCCTTTTTATTTCTGGCCGTCTTTGATTTGCAGCACCGCAAAGGATACGACATTTTGCTTCAAGCATTTCTAAATGAATTTTCGCATACCGACAACACTGCCCTGGTCATCAAAGTTCGTAATAGTGCCGGCATTCACAATTTGGAAAGCATTATCGACGAACACCCGAAATTGAAAAATGAAAGGC
Source organism: Paenibacillus sp. yr247 (assembly GCF_900103825.1). Taxonomy (GTDB): domain Bacteria; phylum Bacillota; class Bacilli; order Paenibacillales; family NBRC-103111; genus Paenibacillus_E. The sequence continues at coordinate 284,465 of NZ_FNIF01000003.1, read as the reverse complement.
CCATCATTTATATCATCGATCAAATGTTATCTACCCGAGAGCTCCTGGGGCTTTATAAAACGTGTCATGCGTTTGTGCTTCCTACGCGGGGGGAGGGTTGGGGGAGGCCGTTTTTTGAAGCCATGCTGATGGAAATGCCTGTGATAGGTACGGATTGGAGCGGGCAAACGGATTTTATGAACGAAGGGAATTCATTCCTAATTAAGGTCGAAAGGTTGATTCGGATTGAGAATAATGAGTTTCCGCTGTTCAATGGACATCTTTGGGCACAGCCTTCGATTCATGATTTACAGAAAAAAATGAGGGTTGTGTTCGAACATCCTGATGAAGCCAAGGAAATCGGTAAAAAGGCGCGAATCGATCTGCTTGTTAGCTACAATATGAACGAAGTTGCTAAGAGGGTGATGAAAGAGATCAATAAGTTTCACCTAAAGGAAGGTGGAAATAATGAACATCTTATTGGATGGTAAATTCTATAACGGGCACGGACTTGCCGAAGGAAACCGTATTCTGTTACGGATACTCGACAAAGCCGGATATCGTGTACGCATTTCAGCCAGAGATAAGGCAGAGAAACACAAGCTGCTGCCTCCGGAAGAAGTGAAATTTATCTCCAAGTTCGAGCATACAAAATTAACTTCGAACGACATTTATATGTACAACTGGGTAGGCTCCAATGTTTGTTATAATCCAGATTATCGCGTCAACATTGCTCGAACGACATTCGAAACCGACCGGATTCCCGATTCATGGGTGCCTGTGTTGAACAAGTTTAATGAGGTGTGGGTGCAAAGCAAGTTTAACCAACAAACCTTTACCTCTTCCGGTTTGACCGCTCCATTACGATTGATTCCTAACTTTTTCGATTTGAGCGAGTTTACCCCTCAAGGCCCTCAATTAAGTTATTCATTTCCTGAATCGTTCTTATTTCTGTCTGTATTTGATTTAAAGAAGCGCAAAGGCTATGATGTTCTGCTTCAAGCTTTTCTCAATGAATTTTCAAGAAACGATAACGTTGCATTGTTAATTAAAATACGGGACAACAGTAAAAGCGACGCGATCGAGCAGTTTATGGCGTGCCACCCCAAGCCAAAGAAGGAATGGCCTCGCGTATATATCATCGATCATATGCTGCCCATGGAGGATATTCTCAAATTATATCGCTTATGCGATGCCTTCGTGCTTCCGACAAGGGGAGAGGGATGGGGAAGGCCCTTTTTTGAAGCCATGCTGATGGAAATGCCTGTAATCGGCACGAATTGGAGCGGCCATACGGAATTCATGAATGAGGAAAATTCGTACCTAATTCGTGTAAAACGTTTGACTCAAATTGAAGAAGAAAATCCCATGTTTAACGGACACTTCTGGGCGGAACCATCGGTCAAGGACCTGCAGAAAAAAATGAGATACGTATACGAGCATCCTGAAGAGGCGAAAGCGATCGGTCAAAAAGCGCGCAGAGATCTTTTAAACAGATACAATATGAGCAAAGTTGCTAGAAGCGTGGTTCGGGAAATTGACAAGTATCAATACTTGTTTAAATGAAGAGGACACATGCAATCAAATGAAAACGAATGGAATCGAAAGGTGAGGAAGCAGGTGAATATTTTGCTCGACGGTATCTTTTATAACGGACACGGGCTCGCGGAAGGGAACCGTAGCCTGCTCAGGATACTGGATAAGGCAGGATATCGTGTGCGAATTTACGTAAGGGACTCATCCGACAAACAAATGGCGCTGCATCCGAAAGAGATCAAATATATTTCCTCGTTTGAGAACAACCGTTTAACTTCTAACGATATGTATATCTATAACTGGATTGGATCCCATGCAAGATACAATCCCGAATTTCGAATTAACATTGCCCGAACCACGTTCGAGACAGACCGGATCCCAAGCAGTTGGGTGCCCGCATTGAACAAGTTCAACGAAGTCTGGGTGCAAAGTAAGTTCAATATGACGACATTTACCTCATCCGGAGTAAAGGTTCCAATGCGTCTGATTCCCAATTTTTTTGATTTCGGTCAATTCTCTCCAGCAGGACCTGATCTATCACTGCCTGTACCTGAATCTTTCAAATTTCTATCCGTTTTCGATGTAAAGGAGCGCAAAGGCTATGATATTTTGCTCCGTGCTTTTCTGAATGAATTTACCCCTGAAGATCAAGCTGCATTGGTCATCAAAATACGTGATAGCAGTAGAACCCATATCATTGAACAGTGCATTAAAGCCCATCCAAAACCGAAAAAGAAACGACCGAATGTCTATATCATCGATCATATGTTAGAACCTGCAGACATCGTGAGCCTATACCGGGCGTGCGATGCGTTTGTTCTTCCTACTAGAGGAGAAGGCTGGGGAAGGCCTTTTTTTGAGGCGATGCTGATGGAAATGCCGGTTATCGGGACGAATTGGAGCGGCCATACAGATTTTATGCATGAACGCAATTCCTACCTTATCGACATCAAAGGACTAACCCAGATTTCAGAATATGAAAACCCTCTGTTTATCGGACATTATTGGGCTGAACCTTCCGTGGAGGATTTGCAAATCAAAATGAGGCGTGTACTGGAAAGAAAGGCAGAAGCAAAAATGAGAGCCATGGCGGCTAAACAGGAGCTTCTTCAAACTTACAATCGGAGAGAAACCTCCATGAAGGTCATTCGTGAAATAGAAAAGTACAGGGGATGAAAACAAATGACGATTCATTCGTATACAATTTCTGTCTTTGGTCTTGGCTATGTAGGGTGCGTATCGGCAGCATGTCTGGCCGAGCTCGGCAACCAGGTCATCGGTGTAGATGTGAATCTGCATAAGGTGGATCTGTTCAATCAGGGAAAGCCGACCATTATCGAGAAAGGCATAGCTGAATTGGTTGAAGAGCAGCATAAGCAAGGCAGATTATCGGCAACGAGTGATATTCAGGCAGCAGTCAGACAGGCGGATATTTGTCTGATCTGTGTAGGAACGCCTTCCGACAAAAACGGATACCCGGATCTTTCATTTATATGGCATGTGGCTGAACAAATCAGTGAAGCCATTAAGGGAAGAGAGGCTTTCCAGACGATCATCATACGATCTACCGTTCCTCCTGGAACATGCCGGGAAATCGAGCACATCATAGCACGATCCGGCAAGCGAATAGATCAGGATTTTACCGTCGTCAGCAATCCGGAGTTTTTACGCGAAGGAACGAGTATTGAGGATTACTTTCATCCGCCTTACACATTAATCGGTACGCATAACGAGCAAGCCTTAGATATGCTGAGACGAATCTACGGCCCTATTAACGCCCCGATACTGGAGACGGATAGAGAAGTGGCGGAGATGATCAAATACGTCAATAACTCGTTCCACGCTTTAAAAGTCGTATTTGCTAATGAGATTGGCGCGCTTTGTCATTCGATGGGGGTTGATCCTCACACACTCATGGATTTGTTCTGTCAAGACCGACATTTGAATATCTCGCCGGCGTACCTGAAGCCTGGCTTTGCCTTTGGGGGCTCCTGCTTGCCGAAGGACCTTAAAGCACTTAATGCCATGGCCCGGTCACGGAATGTGGAAATGTCGGTGCTTTCCTCGGTTGAACGCAGCAATGCCCTGTTGATCGAACGGGCGCTCGAACTGATTTTGGCGGAGGGCAAGGTTCGGGTGGGTGTGCTCGGTCTGGCATTCAAATCAGGAACGGATGATTTGAGGGAGAGTCCGGTAGTGAAGCTATTGGAACGACTCATTGGCAAAGGCTATGAGATCAAGATTTATGATCAAAATGTGCTTGCCTCCCAGCTAATGGGTACTAATAAACAGTATATTGAATCTACAGTTCCTCATCTGGCCAGATTGCTTGCGTCTGATTTGCAGGAAGTCAAGGAATTCGCCGATTTGATTGTCGTCACACAAAAAACCAAGGAGTACTATTCCTTGGTGACGGACATCTTGCCATTTAAACCGGTAATTGATCTGGTACGTATATCAGATACGATTCCCGATTCCAGCTATTATAAGGGACTTTTGTGGTAACTTTATTTCTGATTTTGAAGCTCTATCCATTTGTTATAAAGGAATGCATCCACTTCTAAAACCTGTTTCATGAAATCATCTCTATATCCCAAGAGCCCCAGCTCTTCCAGGAGTTTACGGGGATAGGGATGTTTTTTTTTGTAAGAATAGACGTGATCGATGACTTTAAGACGTTTGCTTTTCACTACATAAATATGTCGGGGTCTCGCATCGAGCCGAGTGAGCTTTAAACGCTCCATGTCCTGCAGCATTTCAATGAGCTGGTTCGCGACCCATTTTGGAAAAGCCTTCTTTTCCTTCAAATATTCAGGAAGGGTTGGCCCCTTCAGGAACTCCATAACCACGTAATTCCGCCCGGTTTCGTACAGCTCAGGGAAAAAGGGGGAGTTGGATGCTTTGGCTGCCGCAAGCACTTTCTTTTCTCTTAATACGTCCTTTTCTCTGGCATAGATTTTCACGCATCGGTCGGACGAAAGTTGAAATACAGCTCCTTGCGCACCCTGACCGAGCAGTTTGTATGTGGTTGGATTATGGATGATTAAAGGAGATCCTTCGGTTACGGTTATATTTCTGAAATCTTCCATGACTGCTTTCTTATCTTCATTGAAGCTTCCGATGATCTTTCTAAAATCAAACATGGCATCCATCTCCTTTTCTATGAAATGCTGTGCAATTCGTCGTTTCTTCATAAATGGAAGCTTTTCCTACTAGTTTATGGAACGTGGAAGGGGAATGCTTGGGTGTAAAGGAATGCGGGAAACATCCTATTTTTTATAAAATAGACCAATTGCTTCCTGCATTTGTCCAAGCAATTTGCTCTTAAATTGCATCTACTACACTGTAGTACAAAAAATAATCATATTTTAGGAGGAACAAATAATGAGTGATGAAGCACGGATCAAGTATTATGATTTTTCCAAGTTCCCGCCGATTCCAGGAGTAACTCCGCTCACTCCATTAACGGTTGCAACTACGGCTGCCACACAAACAACGCTTGCTACTCTAAAATTGAAGCACATTAGACCTGACGACAGACAGGTATTGTCCGCATCTATCGACCTTACTTTCACTGGGACGATTCCAGCACAAACTGGTGCTCTTACTGTTGCAACCCTGACTGTTACGTACCGAATTTGGCGTGATGCTGTTAATACAGGAACCCTGGTTGCTCAATTTCGTGACACCCTTGCAACTCAAATAGCTGCTGCTGCCACTACATTTACCGCTATAGGAACAACATCATTCAAGGTTACGGATACCCTTGCACCAAAAGGAAATCACACGTACTTTTTAACAGCTGAAGTAACCGGTTTCTCTGCACTAAATGCTGCTGGCGCTGCGGTTGCTATTACAACTCCAGTTGTTTCTGTTGGTTCTCTTGAACTTAATGGTTTTGTCGTCGACGAAAACGAAAGCTAATATTGAATTTGTCAGCCGCCCTCAGCGCATTCTTCGCTGAGGGCGGTTTACATATTATTTCTGGAATGTCCAAGCAACAGGGGCTCTTCATTTGCATCTATTACAATAATAATGATTTGAGGAGGAAGAAAATGGCGAGAAGTGCAAGAGTGAAATATTTAGGTTTTGAAAATGGTACAGGATTAATTCCCCCCTCTTCCAACGACAATGGTAGTAGATACACCGTATAACCTGGGTTCAGTAACGCTAAAAGGGGCCAAGAGCAAAGACCGTGAGGTTGTGATGGCGACGATCAGTCATCAATTGACAATCAACAAAGGTTCAAGGGGCGGGGATTACCAAATCCTATTCCAACTTTACCGAGCTGTAGGGAGCCGAGCAAAGAAACTGGTCTACTCGACTGTTGATGGAGGAGACCGTAGTGTTGATTTAACGCCTGCTGAAGCTGGATTGGTTAGTCCGAAAGGCACAACAACCTCCTTTGTTTTCGCAGAAACGGGCAATCAGGGTAAGATTACTTACACGCTGATTGCAACTGTAATTCAAAATGGTGCTGCGGATGGTACAAGTACAATAAGTCTTCGAACCCCCAATCCGGTCTATCTTATTGGCACACTTTATGATGAAAATGAGTCGTAAAGACGAAATCGCAGTCCCACTTTGCGCAAATCCGCATATGCTAAATGAGAAAGTTCCGGAAGGAGAGCCTTTGATCTCCGACCTTAGGAGGAACAACCATGGAGGAAAAAATAGATTCGATACTCAAGCACATGGCGAGATCACAGCATGAGCTGGCCCGTCTCCTGGAAGCCAAACGCTTCGTGATTGTTCACATGGCTACGATGGTTGAACAGATTCCGGATAAGGATCATTCTTTAGGAGATATTGAATCGTTGATGGAACACTCCCTAGGGATAACGAAAGGGGTAACCGGTTATTTAACTAGTCTTGCTGATTTGACGGAAGCGCTGGCCGATAATCTGGCTCCAATTATGAAGATATTGAAAGAGGATGAGGAATCAAGTGAAGAGTAAAGGCGAGACTGGGGGCGAATATCGTGAGCAGAGAAGATAGTTGCTTGTCCATTCTGAAGGCTGCGGCGAAAATTCAGTATAACGTGGCGTTAATCCTGGAAGCCAAAGCCATCCATGCTGAAAAATCCCGCAATTGGATCTGCCATCATTTATCTACAGACGCCTATGAAAATCATGCAGAGCAAGTCAAAAAGTCGCACGATATCCATGAGCAGCTCATTGCTGTCATTCACGGAATAACCAAGATGGAGGAAGCATTTGCCAAAAATTTGGAGATTCTTATTGGAGAGAAAGAAGACACTTCAGGTGCTGGAGCTGGCGGAGGACTTGGTAATATGTTCGGTTTAGGCGGCGGGTTAGAAAAATGAGGATCGGGGAAAGAGAGCAGTGGATCAAGTTAGATGTATTAAACTCTTTGGCACGCAGTCAACGTGCTTTGGCCCGAATTATTGAGAGCGTGGCTCAATCCGTGGAAGAAACCCCCCCGCTGGCCAAGCAAGTGGCCGAGAATCTGGAATCGATTGTGCGCTATCAGCAGATTCTTACGAGGAAGATAACGGGTATTTCAATCCGTGAAAAACAAAAAGGGACTCCGGCTGATCCGTGGTTGAATCCACATACAGGAGCCTATAAGGCAGTTCGCATGCCCCCTTCCTAATTCTAAGGATTAGATGAGGAGGTTTTTTTTGTTGGGACAGGCCATCTCAAACCCATTCCTTGTGACTTTGTCCATGTCCCCTTTTTTACCATAAACGAATTCATCAAACTCATACTAGTCATTCGCCAATTTCTAGCCAAGCTGGGTAAATGCATATGAATCTGCATATGGGCATTCATAGTATGGTAGGAAGCAGCTTGAACATCCATCATCTAGCCAAAAACGAAAGGAGTGAAAGTGGTATGAGGAAAGGGGGAAACTCCGTAAAGCCTGGGCAGCCTCTGAAATCTTCCACACCAAAGACCAGTAGATCTAAGGCAGCCAACCGGAAAGGAATCTTAAAGGTAAACTATAAGAAGAAGGAATCGAAACCTATGAAAAAGAGGCAACCCGAAACAGCCTCCACAGAGCTAGCTGTTCAAAAGGAAGAAGTGCTTGTCGAGCCGAACCCGAACCCGAACCCGAACCCGAACCCGAACCCTTTAGACTTACAGGAAGGTGTGAATTTGATCGGGTACATTCGTACGGAAATCGGATTGGGGGAAGCAAGCCGTTTAATGGCGAAGGCGTTCGAAGCAGCAGAGCTGCCTTTCGGAATGATTGATTTCGCCGACGGTGGAGCCAAAAGCGCAAGAAACGAAGATAGTTCTTGGGTTCACAAGGAGATGAATCATGCCCCTTATAAGATTAACTTTTTCCATATGAATGCAAATAACTTGCGTATTGCTTACGACTATCCGTTCCATCCATTAGGTAAGGAAGTATTCCGCAACAGGTTCAACATCGGTTACTGGGCGTGGGAGCTGCCTGAATTTCCGGATGAATGGTGCAGCAGCTTTGAGTTGGTCAATGAAGTTTGGGTGCCATCGCAATTTATAGTAGATGCGGTGCAGAAGAAATCCCCTTTGCCGGTTATCAGAATTCCTCATGCAATTCAAGTCAAACATGCGGATTCGTTTGATCGGGCAGCATTTGGGCTCCCGGGCGGGCAATTCCTATTCTTATCCATGTATGACACGCACAGCATAATGGAGAGAAAAAATCCCCAGGCCGTGATTAAAGCATTCAAGAAGGCATTCCTGATAAATGACTTATCTGTCGGATTGGTCATTAAAGTAAACAACCCGAATTCCAATCCAAGAGATCTCGAAGAGATTAAGCAGCAAATCGAAGGATATGCCAACATATATTTGATTGATGATATATTAAGCCGTGACAAGGTAGATACGTTAATCAACTCCACAGATTGCTTTGTTTCCCTTCATCGTTCTGAAGGCTTCGGACTCGTCTTGGCTGAAGCGATGTACTTGGGCAAACCTGTCATTGGAACGAATTGGTCAGGTAATACCGATTTTATGAACACCGACAATTCTTGTCCAGTGAACTACAGTCTTGTTTCCGTGGGTAGGGACATTGGACCTTACAAAGCACATCAAATCTGGGCAGACCCGGATATTGAACATGCTGCCTACTACATGCGCAGACTGGTGCAGGATTCGAAGTGGAGAAAGTTGATAGCAGATCATGGTCAAAAAACCATACACGCCGAGTACTCGCCTCTGGCTGTAGGACAAAAAGTGAAGCAACGGCTTACGGAGCTGAAGTTACTATAGAGTTAGTTTTAGCTAGATGTCCCATTTTCACAAAATCATGCAGAGGGCTTAAACGAATGCCGTGCCCTTCGAGATGGATAAACATAGAATGGGACAAATCGAATGAAAGTTAGTAGGGGAGAGTGAGGTCATGTTGCAGCGAAGGAAACGAAAGCTGTTGAAACCTAGAAGGAGATCTCGCCCTGTTTCCAAACCTATTCCTGCTCATGAAACTCCTAAAGTATCTGTCGTGATCCCGGCGATGAATGAAAGGAAAACGATCGCTGCTGTCATTCGTCAAGCACGATTGGTGCATCCATCGACAGAAGTCATTGTTGTTGTTAACGGTTCCCGTGATGGAACAGAGCGCATAGCTCGCAAAATGGGCGCACGGGTGATTTCATTTAAGGAAGCATTAGGGCATGATGTAGGGCGTGGAATCGGCGCGATGCATGCGAAAGGAAGCATTCTACTCTTTATCGATGCCGATATCGTGATTTCTGCGCGCGAGCTGAGACCTTTTATATTGGCGGTCGAAAGTGGCGTTGATGTGGCTCTAAACAGTTATTCTGGTAAAATTCTGACAGACGAAGTACATCCTGTGGTGTTAGCTAAGCATGCTTTGAATCTTGCTCTGTCCCGCCCAGATCTGCGAGGAGCTTCCATGACGACCATTCCCCATGCGATAAACAGAAGAGCACTGGAATTGATCGAAGCCAAACACTTATCGGTGCCTCCTCTAGCTCAAACGATTGCGATTCGAAAAGGTCTTGATCTTCACAATGTGCATAACGTGAACGTCGGTAAAATGAATCCAATAAGAAGGAGGGCATTCAAGGTAGATCCGCTGCGGCATCTTATTGTCGGAGATCACTTGGAAGCCATCGAATGGTTACTGAATGATACGAACGAGCGAGGTCAGCAGACAGATCTATCCCGGGATCGATCTTTTGTGGGGTGATGATATGAAACGAAAAGCTATCGTTCGAAAATTACGCAAGAAATTGCCATTAAGAAGAAAAAGAATGTTCATGAAAAGACGAAAACGGATTACACCTTTCGCAATCTGGAAGCAGGCCACTCAGCGGGATGGAAGGCGATATGCTGTCGATCATCCGATTCCAGGAGACGAACAGCCCCTCACTTTTATCCAGTCACTGTGGTATTACTACTACATCGGCAAGGTGCAACAAATTCCGAATGAGCGATATGCCGCCTGTGCGAACGCTTTTCTCGAAGGTTACTGCACGCAATTGGGTATGGAGAAGCCGGAAGGGGTGCTGATTCCGACGCTAAAGAGTTTGGCAGCTGTCATTACAGTTTTCAATGAAGAAGGTACGATTGGAAACGTACTAGCAGAACTGCGGCGTTTTCCCATGAAGGAAATCATCGTTGTTGTCAATGGCACTACCGATAACAGCTTTGCTATCGCAAGACAAAACACACTAGCGACCATCGTGCACTATCCAGGCTCTGTCGGGCATGATGTGGGGCGCTCGATCGGCGCTAAACTGACGACTGCAGACATGGTGCTGTTTCTCGACGGTGATATTCCGATTAAAGCGGAACAACTAGTTCCGTTTATTCGAGCGATGGATCGAGGGGTAGATGTAGCGCTAAACGACATGACGCCATTCATCGGCCAATTCGCACGTCGAGATGGCGTGACGATGATGAAAGAATTTTTGAATACCATCCAAGACAGGCCGGACTTGAAATCAAACTCCATGACGGCCATTCCCCACATGCTTTCCCGAAAAGCAATCGAGCAAATAGGGGTAGCTCATTTGGCTGTGCCACCCAAAGCCCAATCACTAGCCATTAAGCTAGGTTTAAATATTTGCGCCCCAGCTAGCGTCGATGTTATTACGGTGAACAAGGTCACTCAGCTGAACACGGGGACTTCTAATCCAGTAGCGAACCTGATCCTAGGCGATCATCTGGAGGCTATGCATATGCTAATAAAAAGCCATAGCAGCCGGTTGGGCTTTGAGGATCCTATCCGAAAACGGTCCGCACTTGCGGAGGGATTAACATGGATATAACCAGTATTATCATCCCGACTTATAACGAAAATAAACTGCTGCAGGATTGTCTTTATTCGTTGCGCAAGAACACAAAAAACAGCGATACACCTTATGAAATCATTGTAATTGATAACGGGTCGACCGACGGAACGATCGATTTTTTGCTTCGGGAAAAGGTCCCGTTTGTATCCTTTTATGAAAATAAGGGGTTTCCAGCAGCCTGTAACGCAGGTATGAAGTTAGCGAAGGGCAGCACCATTCTCCTATTAAATAATGACGTGCTCCTTACCCCGAAATGGCTGAGAAATATGCTGGATGCTCTTTATCATCAGGAGGATATCGGTATCGTTGGACCCATGAGCAATTATGTCAGCGGAAGGCAAAAAATTCAGGAAGCTTATACGAGCTTGGAAGAGATGACCCGCAAATACAATGTTGAAAAAAAAGGAGCATACCAAGAAGTTCAACGTCTGGTCGGCTTCTGTTTCTTGTTCAAACGTATAGTGATGCAGAGAATCGGACTGCTCGACGAGCGCTTCAGTCCAGGCCATTACGAAGATGACGATTACTGTTATCGCGCAAGACAAGCGGGCTATCGGCTTATGTTAGCGGAAGACACCTTTATATTTCATTATGGCAGTGCCAGCTTTGATAAAAAGGGTAAAGAGCAATTTCAGCAGATTGTCGCACGTTCTCGGCAGTCATTTATAGATAAATGGGGCGTGGATCCCCAAACATTTATATAAGGGACCTTGAAGAAAGGGAGAAAGGATGCGTTGTTATGAAGGGAGTCATTCTTGCTGGGGGAACGGGAACGCGCCTTTGGCCTTTGACGAAGTTGATCAATAAGCATCTTCTTCCGGTCGGCAAATATCCTATGATTTATTATGCCATTGAGAAGCTGCGAGCAGCGGGAATCGTCGATATTTTGTTGGTGATGAGTAAGCAATCGGCTTCCCTGTTTACCGGATTTTTGGGCAGCGGTAAGGAATGGGGCGTAAAGCTTACCTACAAGATCCAGGAAGAAGCCGGCGGTATTGCCGAAGCGCTGGAGCTTGCGGAAAGTTTCGTGCATCCGGGTGAAAAGTTGCTTGTGCTGCTGGGTGATAATTTGTTTGAAGATTCTTTAGTTGTCAATGTGAAGGAGTTCGAGCTGCAGCCAGAGGGGGCGAAAGTTTTCTTAAAAGAAGTCGATGATCCTGGGCGCTATGGAGTTCCTGTTATGGATGGTGCTGTAATTAAGCGAATCGAAGAGAAGCCTGAGCATCCGCAATCTTCTTATTGCGTAACGGGCATTTACATGTACGATTCCTCGGTGTTTGACAAGATTAAGGTAATTGGACCATCAAAGCGCGGTGAGCTGGAAATTACCGATGTAAACAACTTGTATGCGGACAAAGGGGCATTGACCCATCACATATTGGCAGGCTGGTGGATTGACGCCGGCACGTTCCCCTCCTGGTATGAAGCAACCAATAAATTACGGGGTGATGGCAATTGAACAAGTTCGATTACATCATCATCGGAGGGGGAATCATCGGTCTTACGATTGCTCGCGAGTTAAAGAAAAGGGAGCCTCGAAGTACAGTGTGTGTACTGGAAAAAGAGGCCGATGTCGCTGCTCACGCGAGCGGGCGCAATAGCGGTGTGCTGCATGCCGGCTTTTACTATACAGCGAACAGCTTAAAAGCCAAATTTACCAAAGAGGGCAACCAAGCGATGCGAGCTTACTGCCAGCAGCACGGCTTACGCATCAATGAATGCGGAAAGCTGGTTGTGGCCAGGGATGAATCGGAACTTGCGGGACTCGAAGAATTGAAACGCAGAGCAGATAACAATGGTGTTGAACTCATCTGGTTGGATGAGGGAGACATCGAGGTCATCGATCCGAATGCCCGGACGTTTCGCAAAGCACTCTATTCGCCAACTACAGCATCCGTCGATCCCATCGAGGTATGTCAGATGCTGAAGCATGAAAATATGGCGAATGGCGTGGATTTTCGTTTTCACACCCGATACCGTAAACATCGAGACGACCTTATTTTCACAAGCGCAGGCACATATCAATTTAAATACTTGATCAATGCGGCTGGTCTTTATGCAGACAGCATTGCGCATGATTTCGGCTTTGGGGTTTCATATACAATCATTCCGTTCAAAGGCATGTATTTGAAATATACGAAAAACAAGACCGATGTCGCAACGAACATATACCCCGTTCCGAATCTTGGGAATCCGTTCCTTGGTGTGCACTATACGAAGACAGTAGATGGCAGCATTAAGATCGGACCTACGGCGATACCGGCATTTTGGCGCGAAAATTATTCGGGGTTGCATGGATTCAGATTAAAAGAATTTATACAAATCGTCGGCTATGAGGCGAAGCTGTTCGCCACCAATTCGTTTAACTTCAGGCGCCTCGCGCTGGAGGAAATGCGCAAATATATCAAATCCTCTTTTATCGGACTTGGAATGAGTTTGGTTCAGCATATCGATCCGCAAGGCTTCGGCCCATTTTTACGGGCAGGCATCCGGGCACAGCTGCTCCATAAGGAGACGCTCGAGCTCGTGCAGGACTTCGTCATCGAAGGTGATCAATACTCCATGCATGTGTTGAACGCAGTGTCACCAGCCTTTACCTGTTCGATGCCTTTTGCCGTTTATGTGGTCGATCAAATGATGGAACTACGAGGAGGAGCTATTTCATGAAAGAGATTTCTACTAAGCTGCCGGATGTGCGCGTGTTCGAACCGACCGCACATGGTGATCATCGTGGCTTCTTCATGGAAAGCTACAACCGTCAAATACTGGCTAATCTCGGTATTCACCAAGAATTCATTCAGGATAACCATTCCTTATCCGTTCAAGCGGGCATTCTACGTGGTCTCCACTATCAGTTGGCGCCCAAAGCTCAGTCCAAGCTCGTTCGTGTCTTGTCGGGGGCCGTATATGACGTGGTCGTTGATATTCGCAAAGGCTCGCCGACGTTTGGAGAGTGGGTAGGTGTCATACTGAGCGCCGAGAATAAACGGCAAATCCTAGTGCCGCAAGGATTTGCACACGGTGTATGCACCCTTGTCCCGAATACACAGCTTCTTTACAAAGTTGATCAATACTATTCACCGCAGCATGACAGAGGAATTCTATGGAACGATCCACAGCTTGGCATCGATTGGCCTGTGTCCGATCCGATTTTATCGGATAAAGATCGTCAGCATCCGCATTTGCAGCAAGCGGAGATTAATTTTATTTAAATGGAGAGACTTTGAGCTACGCTCAAAGATCCCTGAGCAGAGAGACTTTGAGCTACGCTCAAAGATCCCTGAGCAGAGAGACTTTGAGCTACGCTCAAAGATCCCTATATTAGGAGGGACGGTCATGAAAACAATCCTGGTAACGGGAGCTGGAGGTTATATCGGCAGTGTATTGGTACCGAAGCTGCTGGATAAAGGCTATAAAGTAAAAGCGGTTGACCGTTTCTTCTTTGGCATAGATAAACTTCCGGGGCATCCGAACCTCGTAGTAATCAAGGAAGATTCTCGTCGTCTTAAAGAAGAGGTGTTCGCAGGTGTTGATGCGGTCATTGATTTGGTTGCCATCTCCAACGACCCTAGCGGCGAATTGTTTCAGGAAGCAACTTACCAAATCAATCATATCTCCCGTGTAAGTACGGCCCATAAGGCCAAGAAGCTGGGTGTGAAACGTTACATCCTTCCCTCTTCTTGCAGCCTTTACGGTTTTCAGCTGCCGGAGGTCATCATTGATGAAACCTCCCCTACGAATCCGCTCACGACCTATGCCAAAGCGAATGAAATGGCTGAGCACGGCGTTCTGCCTCTGGCAGACGATACATTTACGGTTGTCGTCATTCGTCAGGCTACGGTTTACGGCCATTCTCCTCGTATTCGTTTCGATCTGGCAATTAACGGCATGACGTTAGGCGCATGGAAGCATGGTGTAATTCCGCTGATGAGAGACGGTTCTCAGTGGAGGCCCTTCGTCCATGTGCAGGATACGACGGACGTCATGTGTCTCCTCTTGGAAGCAGTCCCTGATGTGATCAATGGGCAAATTTTTAATGTAGGCACCGATAGCAATAACTATCAGCTTGGCAAATTGGCCGAAGAGATTACCCAAGTGATGCCCAAAAAAGTGAGCATTGATTGGTACGGAGCCCCCGATCATCGTTCTTATCGCGTCAGCTTTGACAAGATTGAGAAGGCTTTGCAATGGAAGGGCAAGTGGACAGCTGCCCAAGGTGCACTTGAAATCTACAACGCGCTGGAAGCAGGCGAAGTATCCGGTATGGATCAATCGATTACGTTAGATTGGTATAGTGAGCTCGTGAAATGGCATCGGATTATTGAGGATGTCAAATTATACGGTGGCATCATCGATCTCAAAGGATTGAATGAATGATGAAAAGGATCGCGCTATTAGGCGCCAATGGACAATTAGGTTCGGATATCCGCAGCGTCTTTGCTGGGAACAACGGTTATGAGATCATTCCTATTACTCGTGAACAATTGAACGTGGAGAATACCGAATCGATCATTCCCTTCTTGGAGGGTCTTGGTTATATCCACGTATTGATCAACTGTACAGCCTTCCACAATACGGAGCAATGCGAGAGAGACCCCTTAAAGGCACTAATGGTTAACACCATTGCCGTGCTGCGAATGGCGTTATATTGCAAAGAGCATAATGCCACCATGATACATTTCAGCACGGATTATGTGTTTGACGGGATCAAAAATTCGCCCTACACCGAGGAAGATGAAACGCACCCTCTGAATGTGTACGGCAGCACCAAGGTAGCAGGGGAGAAGGTTATGGCCGCCTATCTGGATCACTATTTTATTTTCCGCATTTCCTCGTTGTATGGCATTGCGGGATCAAGCGGAAAGGGTGGGAACTTCATTGAAACCATGATCCGTTTGATTAAACAAGGCAAGCCGGTTTCCGTTGTCAATGATATGAGGATGTCGCCAACCTACTCGCTGGATGTGGCGCAAGCTGTTCAAGCGTTCCTCGACGGAAATGTGATCGAATACGGCATTTATCATTGTTCGGGCGAAGGGGATTGCAGCTGGTATGAGCTAGCGATTGAAGCATTTACCCTTTGCGGTCTTCCTTATGATGCATCGCCGATCCTCTCCAGCGCGTATGAGGCCAAATGTCAAAGACCTTCCTACAGCGTTCTGGATAACAGTAAAATCAACAGCATTTATCCAATGCCTTGCTGGAAAAGCTCGTTAAAAGCTTACTTACAGGAAAAAGGATATGTTGGAAACGGGGGTGAATCGCCATGAAGGCCACGAGTGCACGGATGAACAAACAGTCTAGGACTGCCAAGCCGATATCGCAAACCGTTTCGACAGAGGTTCGCGGTAAGCAGGCAGGCTACAAGCAGGGCTGGTCGCACGGCTACCATTTGGGACGAAGCCAAAGGATACTGCGAGATACGCCGCAAGAGCGCGGGATTCTCTGGGAACTTAAGGTACTGTATGTACGGGCCGATGGCGCTCCGTACGTCGCTATGGACGATGGCATTGCGGATGGACTACGTAAGCTGGTGCGTGAGGTTATTGTCGTTAACCCGAACGATAACGTTGTCGCCATTGCGCAGGAGTCCCGCCCTGATCTCGTCCTCGTGCTGGACGCCATTGGTCAATCATTCCCTGTCGCCAAAGTGAAAGACATTCGAACGTCGGGCATTCGGACAGCAGTATGGCTTCCTGATGATCCCTATCATTCCGATCAAACGATACAAATTGTACCCCACTATGATTTTGTATTTACATTAGAAATTAGCTGTGTGGATACCTATAAAGAGCAGGGCTGCCCTCAAGTACATCATCTTCCTTTCGGCATCAATCCGGACAGCATCAAGCTGGATTACTTACCCGCGTCGTATCGCAAAGATATTTGCTTCATTGGCTCCGCGTTCTGGAATCGTGTTGCTTTTATTGATCAAATCGCGGATTACTTAAAAGACAAAAACGTCATGATCAATGGCTATTGGTGGGATCGGCTTCAATCCTATAATAAACTTGCTTCCAAAATTCAAGGTTATTGGCTGAGCCCGGAAGAAACCGCGAAGTATTATCAAGGATCCAAAATTGTCATTAACCTGCACCGTTCCATTGATGATGAATCTCATAACAGCAACAGCAGACGCATTCCCGCTTATTCACCCAATCCCAGAGTGTTTGATATTTCAGCTTGTGGGACTCTTCAGTTGACAGACATACGCCAAGAATTGACGAATATGTATTCACCGGGGCAAGAGTTGGATACATTCAGATCTCCGCAAGAGTTGATAGAAAAGATCGAGTATTACCTGAGCCATGAAGAAGAGCGACAGCGAATCGCCATAAAAGGCTTATCCCGTACGCTGCGGGAGCACACATACCGGAGCCGTTTGCAAACATTGTTAAGTATTACGAATGGCATGTAGCTGCCATTTCGAAGAGGTGACGATCATGTTAGGAAGCCGAAACGGTTGGAATCGGGGACTTAGGGAAGGGTACGACAGCGGTTGGAGGCACGGGTATCATTTGGGTCGTTGTGAAGCGATCGTGAAGCGAATTCCGGAGATTGGCTCCCGTCGAGATATCAAAGTGATGTATGTAGAGTCAGGACTCTGGTCTTACCGTCCTATGGATCAAGGTATTATCGCTGAGCTGAAAGCACTGTGTGCGGAGGTACTAATCGTGACTCCGGAGGGTGGCGTTCTGGACGCGGCCAATGCCTTTCGGCCCGATCTGCTGCTTTCACTCAACTCAGCAGAGCTGCTGAAGGTTCAAGTGGTCGATGCTGTGCGGGCATTGGGCATCAAGACGGCCGTATGGTTCACAGACGATCCTTACTATACCGATGTCACGATCGATATCGCCACTCATTACGATGTTGTGTTTACACTAGAGCAAAGCTGTGTGCCCTTGTACCGGAAAGCAGGCTGCGAACAAGTGCACCATTTGCCGTTTGGTGTAAATCGCTCGATCTTCCATCCCAAAGCGGTAAGCAGCAATTATCGCGTCGATATCTGTTTTATCGGCGTTGCCTTTTGGAACCGAGTCGCCTTCTTTGACCAAATTGCTCATGAGCTTTCTTCTAAAAAATTACTTATTGCAGGTTACTGGTGGGATCGACTGAAAGGCTATACTGTGCTGGAAAGTAAAATCAAATCAGGCTACTGGGTCTCCCCGGAGGAAAGTGCAAGTTACTACAATGGTGCCAAAATCGTCATTAATATGCATCGTGCCATCGACGATGCGTCCAATCAAAACAGCAAGTGTATACCAGCGAATTCGATCAACCCGCGCTCATTTGAAATTAGTGCCTGCGGTCAGCTGCAGCTGACGGATAGTCGTGCTAATTTGAGCAGCATGTACGTGCCTCAAGAAGAGGTTGTCACCTACGATTCGCCGCAGAATCTTCTCGCGAAGATCGACTACTATCTTGAACATGAGGCAGAACGGCAGCAAATCGCTTTGAGAGGACTGATACGAACCATGCGGGAGCATACGTACCGCAACCGGATTTTGCAGATGTTTGAGCTTATTTTTGGCTGAAAGCAGTAGTCACACATGGAAATAAGTTAAGGCAGGTGAACTATGTTACCCGTTCAAAAGAAACGTGACGTGAGACGGAAAAAATCAAGAGGCAACCGTAAAGGGAATTCCCGTCTGGCTGTGGCGAGGAAATACCGGAAACGTATAATTACAGCCCGAAAAAAAGTGAAAATCGTATATGTTCAGCCAGCAGCAACGTCGGCTTCTGAAGCGCTCCCGACTTATGACCAAGGCTATGATCAAGGTTATGATAAAGGCTTCAGCAAAGGGTTTCGAGACGGGAAACACACTGGCGGAGATGCCATTGTCGATAAATGCTTGCCTAAATATCAGATTTTGCCCGAAGTATCTGTTGAACAACTCATTGCAGCCGGCGTCGAGCGTCTACGTTCACAAATCCTCCATTTGCTTACCGCAGAGCAGCTTGGAGACAGAATCGTCGCAGCATTGAATAGCCGAGCTCCTTTTTCGTTGGTCCGATTAGGGGATGGGGAGCTGCTGACCATGGCGCAAGAAACGATTATGCCTATCGAACAAATCTTAGAAGAAGGGCCTTTTCTTCCTTATGCGGGCGTAAACGTTCCTAATTTGGAAGTGAAAGGTGAGCTGGTGAAAGCAATTCGGGGAGCGAGCGTGGTCGGTATTCCGAAGCTGCGTGTACGTAACTTTCAGCCGCTTGCGTTTTCCGTGTTCCGGACAGAGAACATTGATTATCATCAGCTTACTTTGACGGATTCACTCGTCAATTATTATTTATACCAAACGGGTTATTTGTCACGAATCACGCAAGGACGTCGGGTTTTGGTCGTTGGTAACCAGGCTTCACAGCTGGCGGAAGTGCTTCGCAATCATAACGTAACGATAGCGGGAGAAGTAACCCCAGTTCATGGTGTGACGGATATACCCCGTATCAAATCTGTCATTGCTCAGCATGACTTCGATCTTGCACTTGTTTCTGCAGGCGTCTCAGCGGTTATTCTGTCTGAGTGGATTGCCTCCGAGATGGGGAAGGTAGCGATCGATTTCGGTCATCTTGCTGATGCCATTGTTGTAGGGGAGGCACCGTACCGATGAAAAAGGGAAGCAAGCGAGTTCTTGCTGCGAGGAAATCTGTGGTAAAAGCCAGAGCAGCCAGAGTTAAATATAATCATTCTTTTAACCGAGGCTATAATTGCGGTTATGATAGGGGGCATGATCAAGCTTATCAGAGCGGCTGGGAGGCGGGAATTTCCAGCTTCCTTCAGCCTTTTCATGGAACGAGCATCATTATCGTGACGACGAACGACCAGCGGGCACATCTTCAGAATTGTATCGAAAGTATTTACGAGCATACACCGGAGCCTTTTGAAATTATTATTATTGATAATGCCTCGACGGATGACACAGAAGCTTATCTCAAGACGCTTACAGGTAAAGTCCGTTATAGAGTATATAAATCTAACCTTGGTTTTGCCGGGGGGACGAATCAGGGGCTCAGGCTGGCACGCGGCACAACGCTGTTATTTCTAAACAATGATACGATCGTCACAAAAAACTGGTTGAAGAATATGCTTACTTGCCTGTATAGCAATGAGAAATACGGTCTCGTAGGCCCTGTAACGAACTACATTAGCGGCGAGCAGCTCATCGAGACGAATTACTCATCGACGGAAGAGATGCACCGCTTTGCTGCAGTGTATAACCAATCGGATTCAAGCAAGTGGTATCGGACAGGACGACTAACGGGTTTCTGCGTTCTCATGCGCCGTGACGTATTTGATCGTCTTGGTTATTTGGATGAAGGATTCGAAATTGGCAATTGCGAAGATGACGATTACGGATTACGGACGCGTCTAATGGGGCTTGACCTCATCATTGTCAAGGACACCTTCATTCATCATGTGGGCAGTGTCAGCATCAAGGCGCTGGGGGAACGATTAGAAGAGGTGTATGGCAAGAACCTAAACTTTTATTCGCGTAAATGGAGCGACTCGCACAGCCTGCTGCAGGAAGTGCAGCAGAAGCTGGAAGGGACAACAGCAGCCATGAACCATTTCTACCCGACGCATATGGTGGTTCGTGGTGTCACTTCACAGCTCTACTGGATTGAAAATGAGTTCCGTCATCCCATTATGGACTCTGTAGAGCTGTCTTCCAGCCGCATCTCGCAGTTGGACTTGCGCAATTGGCGTATGGGGATGCCGGTCAACGGCCAAGAGGTGCTTAACAAGCTGACCGAACTCGCCAGCGAAAGTTGGAATGCGGTGCAGCTTAAGGATGGTATGCTGGTGAAGAATGGCGATTATGTCTTTCAAGTAAGAGGGAATAAGATACATCGGATCATCAATGAGTGGGCGTTATCGTATTGGAATTTGACGCAGCGTCAACCAAAGCCGATCAGCCAAGAAACACTTCAGCGCTATACGCAGGGACTGCCGATTCTGGCACCCGCTGTGATTGTGGCGAATAACGTATAAAGGAGCTAGGAATCCATGAGTACAAAATCGACTGTTCGCAGAAAACGCAAAAACGCATCTCCTAAGAAGATGCGGCTGACCCAAACCAAGAAGCGATTCACGAAGTCAACTGCCAAAAAGAAAACCCGGTTCACCCGGTCTACTGTCTATCGCGGGAGTTATAATAAAGGCTTCAACCAGGGATATAATCAAGGGTATAACGAAGGGTTTAACAAAGGATTCGAGGAAGGGTTTGAACACCTTTACTCGGCATCCTAGGGCAAGTCGAGCTTTGCTGAGCGGCTAAATATCAACATCGAATCTTGAACGAACCCGGGAAGTCCGGCACTCACGTAGCAAACCGCTGCGCTCCGTCCCTACTTCTCCGGGGATCGTCCAAATTCTTCTTTTACTGCGCAGTTATGGACGAGCTTTCCGTCTCCTGCTGATTATTAACCTATGCAAACATTTTTTATATGCTGCAGGTGATAGTAATGCTTCTTTTCATCCAACGTAACTAACTCGAGAATACGGTCTTTTTGTTTTTGCAACAGCCCTAGTTTGTTTGTTTTTAATCCTTCATCTATAGAAATGATACTGCCTTCATGAAGTTTTAGCTGCTCTTCAAATGTTTCGGCAAATGTAAAAGCAGGCTGTTGCTGGAGATCGATTTGCTCAAACTTCAAAGAAGCAGAGGTTGCGCTGCTTGGATTCGGACTGATCCATTTCAAATGAATCAGCGGGATGATCATAATTTTGTTCAGCGGAGTTGTGAAAATAAAGTAGTCCGTGAGGATGTCTGAAATAGTGCCATACATTGATTGATGATCAGCCAAATAAATTTCGCATAATACTCCCTTAGCATTTCTTAAAATTGAACAGTAAGAAATCACTTCATGCTGACTGCTTGTAGGTAAATCAGGAGCTGCTATATTCGGTACGATTATGGGAGGAATCATTAGATGGCGAACATGGGAAAGGGGAATGTATAGAAATTTCGATTCTTTAAATACCACAATAATATCAGGACCCATGTCGATTAGGTATCCAATATGCCTTCTATCTCCCAGTATTTCAAAGTCGATCTGCTTACCTAGATAGGGGTAGAATAAATCCATCTCTATGATCCACCTCTCCTTCATATGCATGTTATATATTTAGAAAATCCATCTCACCCAATAAGCCAAGAAAATTAATGTGAATAAGACAGCCGGCGGTATGACGATTAATGTGATTCTGACGTAATCACTCCACTTTATTTTTACTTTATTTTGTTTAAGGATATGCATCCAAATCAACGAAGCCAGTGTTCCCGTCGGTAATAACAATGAGCCCATATCACTTCCGATAACGCTTGCCAAATAAGCAATTTTTAAGGTCAGAGGGTCCAGCCCCATATTCGTTAAGGTTAGTGTTCCAATCATTAAAGCAGGATGGTTATTGAAAAAAATAGACATAAGGGATTGAAGCGAGCCCATCCATATGCTGGCATTGACCAAATCTCCTGAAACGACAGGTCGAAAGACTGTGGTCAACCAATCTGTTAATCCAATGTTTTTTAAACCGTAAATGATCACATACATGCCGAAGGCAAATACAAGAATGTGCCAAGGCGTTTTCTTCAACATATCTGATGGAGGAATTTTCAAAGCTATCCACCTCCACCCCATCAAAATAGATGAGCCTAAAACAGCTACGATCTCGATGGGGATTCCAAAATAGGAGGCGATAAAAAGACTAATACGAATGGAAAATACAAAAAGAAGAACATTCCGCATAAATCGGCTTCGATTTTTGATGGAAAGAGGTGAAATGGTTTTTGTAACTAGAGGATGTTTGCCAGGACCTATAGGGGATCGTATTTTTGTTGGAAGTTTACGCGGTAACTTTCGATAGAAACACAAATATAACAAGAACAAGAGAAGTAACAATCCAAGTGTTGCCGGAACGAACATCATGAGTGTATTCGTGTAAAGATCGATTCCGATAATTTTAAGCGCAATGAGATTCACAATATTGCTGACGCCAATAGGAGCACTTGAGGCAGTTGCTATTAAAGCACCTGAAAGCAGATAGGGAATCTTCTCATGATTTTTTAGACCAAGACGATCGAGTACGATGAGCAGAATGGGCGTTGTAATTAAAATGCTGCCGTCATTGTTAAAGAATAGCGTCATGAGAAAACAGAGTAAATTGGTGTACCAGAAAAGGCGTATTCCGGAACCTCTTACCCTAGCAGCTAGTCCTTCAGCAGCCCAATAAAAGAAGCCAAAGCTTTCCAAGATAATCGCCATCACGATCGTTGCTATGATTGTTATCGCAGCGCTACTTATGGTTGACCCAATCGTCCCCAAATCATGCAACGTAACACTTCCGCTTAAAAGTACCAAAATAGCACCGGCGGAGGATGGTATGGCTTCATTTAAACCATTCGGGCGCCAAAGAATCAGTATCATGGTAAGGAAAAATGCTATGATCGTAAGAGTTACCGTAGGTGAACTTAGCATGGATAGGCTCACTCCTTTTTAGCCGAAATCGTTGCATGTGTCTGCCCTGCATTCGAATACTCGGGTAAAGGGATACTGCTTAATTTCACCTCTGTAAAAAGTTCCTCTAAGGCGGATTCTTCATTAATATTTCTAGAAGGTGCCAACAAAGCATATAATCCAAAGCCGGATAAAAGAATGATAAATAAAACAACCACAATAATCCCTCCCTGATAATGTGAGTTATTGACCCTTCCTACATAGTTATCAGCCGTTCCTGATGAATAGAAATTGTTCCTACATGTATATGTATCAGTCATTTTATTGCTCTGATTGGTTCGCCTTATTTTCGAAAACTCCGCGACGAAATGTTAGCTAATTAACAAGGGGAAGGTCGAACTTAAAAGTTCGCCTTCCCCTGATTTATCCTTGAAATATAAAGTTGAATGAGGAGCCCTCTCTCATCGTAAGATGATGACCGGCTTTTTTCTTTGTGTTATTTTTGTACGTTGAAAAACAGACACCCCGCAACATCTGCCGAATAGACTGTCAATAAGCTTTATCCTTGAAATGAATGGAGGAGCGCTGAGTGGCACATCTGTACCATAAAGTATGGTTTAAAGATATCGCGAACCGTTACGGGTTACGCCTTCGCCGTATAAAAACATATGACTCCCTGTACAGAAAAAACGCGGTTTATCGCGCGTCAACAGACAAGGGCAAATTCCTGATTAAAGCAATGAATTTTAGAACGCTTGAAAAAAACTTAACCAGAGAACAACATGTAAACAGGGTTTTCTTTTATATCAAAAAATTAAAGGATTGCAAGTATCCCAATTTCCCGAATTGGCTTACTACAAGCTCTGGTACGTATTACGTGAACAAATATGGCAGGCATTACTATATGGCGGAATGGATTAGGGGACGTGGAATGCAAGACGATGTTCAAGACTACGAGGCCCTCGGCAGAGCGCTGGCCAACCTTCACACCATTTGTAAGGACCACCTTTCGTCAAGGTCCATGTCTTATTTTACGAAAAGGCAAATTAACCTTTTTAAACTTGAAGATCGCCTCTATCGGCTCCGGCTGCCGAACATTCAGAAGAAAAAAACGATCGCCAAAAGATGGTTCGAGAAACATGGTGAGCGATGCAGAGCGTTGGCTGATGAAGCGTGGGATATGCTTGGCACCTCAGAAGTGAAAAAAATACTTTCTAAAGAAAAGAATCATCCTGCATTAATTCATGGTGATGTCACGATCCCTAATATCGTTGTTAATCCGAATGGATTATTCCTGATTGACTGGGATTCTTTAAGGATGGGTTCAACCTATTACGAAATTGCTAAAACTCTTTCAAACACAACGTTTTATAAGCCGGTTCAAATATCTGCACTGCTGCGCGGCTATGAAGAAATAAACCCGCTAAAATCAGCCGAACGCCTTTTGATAAGCGCTTTATTCCGTCTGCCGCGTGAAGCATGGTGTGAAGTCCGGAACATTATACTGGGTAGAAGTCAACGTGGTTTTCATGTGCTGGAACAAACATGGGATGAACGTTTGAACGCTATTCAAATTTTGGATGAGTGGGCTCGTAAGTAGCAAAATATAGGGTGGGCCAGGTGAGATGAATGTTAGTAGAGTCTGATGTTGAACAAGAGTATGGGATCCATATCCTGAATCAGGTAACGGTTCGCGACGGCGTATACCAGTTATTCACTCAAAATCACGGAATCTTATGTCTGAAAAGGTACCGTGTCCCCGAATCGGAAATCCGATTTATTGCACAAGTGATAACACATTTAGCTGAAAGCGGCTTTATGTATGGCCCGAAGATGCTCTTAACAACTAGCCAACGTCCTTGGATCACAAGAAATGAAGTTCATTACATGCTCATTAACTGGACAGAAGGTCATAGTCCAGATTTCGAAAATAGTGCTCTTTTCAAAAAAGCGCTTCGTCTTCTTGCAAAGTTTCATTCCGTCGCGCAGGGGTTGCCTGCCAAAGATGTTCCAGAAGCAAGATTAAGATACCACTGGTTACATGAGCGATTCACATCTTATCAAAATATCTTGGGTGAGCATTCAAAGATGGGACGTCTTATTTCAATTTGTAATAAGGCTAAGGAACATTTGAGCCATCCCAAAGTCGTAAAAGCTATTGAACAAGAACAAACTGCACGATCTTTTGTGCATGGAGATTTTAATTATCCGAATCTCGTCCTGAACGGGGCGAGTTCTATGCATATGATTGATTTCGAAAACACGTCATTGCATGTGCGGATGCAGGATTTTTCGCATATATTGCATCGTAATTTCCCCTGGCAGGGGAAAGAAACCCTGCACTGGATTGACTATTATAACCGTAAACGCCCGTTGAGTGAGGAAGATCTGCGCTTACTATACGCTTTGCTGCTGGTCCCATATCCCGTCATAAGGGCGCTGCAGTACAAAAAGAAGTCACACCACGCCAAAGTCGCTCTTCCGACAACCATACAGATCAAGAATTATACGAATGAGTTAAAGCTTTTGTTATGAAAGGGACCGTACAAGCTCAAAAAAGAATTTTTGTACCTACAGTGTATTCGCCCATGCCATATAACGCATCCGCGCATTTATTACAATGTACCGATTATATATTTGAAGGGAGATTGTGAATATGGCTGATGCATTTGGAAGAGCTCGGCATAAGTTTAATAAACGGACGAGAGAAGCTCGGAAAAATTTCAAGGAAGTAAAGGACAAAAGTTTAGGATTAGGCTTAGTCAGATTAATTAGGGGCCTAAGACAAATAGACACCAAATTAGATGTAATTAATCATAAGCTAACGCTGCTTTTAAGAAGGAAAAAACAACACTGACTAAATGAGCGGGCTCGGCTTAAGGCAAAGCGAGCTTTTACGAGCTGCTGACACAGCTTGTAAAAGCTCTGCCGTCTTTCTATTACCCCCAACGAACGATTAATCCTGAGTGTGTCAAGCCGCCCCCGAAGCCATAAAGCAGCAGCGTATCTCCTGATCGCACCTTTCCTTCCTTGATGCCCAAATCCAGAGAAAGGGGTATGGACGCCGCAGATGTATTCCCATAGTATTCAAGGCTGTACAAAGCTTTTTCAAATGCAATGCCGCACTTTTCACTGATGGATTCAATAATTCGAAGGTTAGCGCTATGAGGAATGAACCAATCAATGGTCGTATGCGGTAAACCGCTTTTCATTAACAGCTTCTCAATCCCTTGTGGGACCGTCGTTACAGCGAATTTATAAACCTCGCGGCCATTTTGGACAAGCTTGCCTTCACCGGCTAACGGAATTCCGTTTAAGTTCGAGGAAAGGCCGGTTCGGTATACATGCTTACCCCCTGAACCATCAGATCCCAGATGGTGAGCAAGGAAAGCAGGGCGCTCTTCTTCCCTTTCAACCAACACGGCTCCAGCGCCATCTCCAAAAAGAATGCAAGTGGAACGGTCTGTATAGTCTGTGATTTTGGACATGGAGTCCCCGCCGACGACAAGAACTTTGCTGTGTACCCCAGCAGCAACAAGTCCACTTGCGGTATGCAAGGCATAGGTGAACCCAGCGCAGGTAGCGTTCAGGTCATAGGCGCCTGTTTCGGGAATACAGAAATGAGCTTGAATTTGGCAAGCGACTGGCGTGGAGGGAAGATCTGGCGTATGAGTAGCGACAATGATTAACTCAACATCGTCAAGTGAAGATGGGTATCTAGTGAGCATATTCTGTACGGCAGCTATACATAAATGGCTTGTAAATTCATTGGCTGCAGCAATTCTGCGTTCCTTGATCCCTGTGCGTTGAACAATCCATTCATCGTTAGTATCAACCATTCCCTGGAGATCCGCATTGCTTAGGATATGCGCGGGCACATAGCTGCCAATGGCTGTGATTCGAGCCTGTAAGGGAGTAGAGATAGACATTATTGATTCGCTCCTTTTAGTATCTGTTATTAGGACTAGGTACTAATTTATATTTTTACTGTATCGGATACGGGGATTAAAGTCAATGGGTGTTGTAACATCAACCAGAAATGTAGGAACGTACGTTTTAGCATTATTTCATTATTATGGATAATATTCGAGAAATAGGTCACTCTAATGGCTATCGTCCACTGTGCGACGAATGATGCTGATGACGGGGAGTGAACGTAAACTCATGTTACAGGGCAAAAAAAAGCATGTCTGGATAATACTAATTTGTATAGCATTGTACTGCTCATCCACAACCACCGTGTTTGCCTATGGGAAAGGGGCTAAGGGACCTGATGTCTACGCGGTGCAAGGGATGTTGAAATCTCTTGGCTACTATGGCGGACCTATTACTGGCTACTATGGTAACCAAACACAAGCTGGTGTTAAAGCTTTTCAAAGCAAATATGGTCTTCCTGTTACCGGAAATGTGGATGACCAAACGCTGCAGTCCATCCTATGGGCATATGGGAATATGAAAATTGCCAAAAAGCCGACGCCACCACCGCCACCACCTGCACCGAAGTCAACGCCTGTACCGCAACCTCCACCATCAACAGATTTAACGGTTGAGGAGCAGCAGATGCTTGATCAGGTTAATAAGGAGCGGGCTGCCGTGGGACTTTCCCCGCTAGTTGTCGACGCTGCGCTTACCAAAACGGCAAGACTAAAAAGCCAAGATATGGACGATAACAAATACTTCTCCCATGATTCACCGACATATGGCTCGCCTTTTGATATGATGGAAAAATTCGGTATTACGTATAATGCGGCAGGAGAGAATATTGCTTGTAATCAAACTGTGCAAGCAGCCCATGAGGCGCTGATGAATTCTCCGGGTCACAAAGCTAATATATTAAGCAAAGATTACAATCATATTGGGATTGGCATCGTGGACGGTGGTCCGTGCGGTAAAATGTTTACACAGCAGTTTATTGGGAAATGAATTGAATAGGAATTGAAATGAGAAAAAAGCCCCTAGGGGCTTTTTTTTATAAGTACATTAACTTTACTGTTGCCATTAAGTAGCCGATACTGGTTTAATTGCTTCTGTCCATTCGGTATATTTCTGTAAGGCTGCCCCTTGTTCAATCGCATGTCGAGCCAAATAAATACCTTCCTCAATGGATCCGGCTTTCTGGGAAACCCACAAACGCACTGCGCTGTTGAGTAATACCATATTCAAGTAGGGGAGTTCGGCTTCTCCACGCAGTACGGACAGAGCAGTTTCTGCCTGCAGTTGAGCAGTCCATTCGACTTCCGGCACTTCTACCATTAATTCGTAAATCTCAGGATCAACTATGAATAATTCGCTGGTGCCCTCTTGAATGAGGTGTGTTCGTGTGCGCTTGTCCACGGAAAGATCTTCAGAGCCTTCCATGCCCTGCACAACGATGCCGCGAGACACCCCCAATTCGATTAATAAATTGGTAATTTTCTCGAACACAGTGCCGTGAAACACACCGACAGCCATGAATGGCGCTTCCGTGAAACGAAGCAGCTTCTCTGCTGTGTTGAACACGGTCCGCAGGCCGAGTTCCATGCGCAGCTCGCGCAGCTCGCCGAGCGGTGCGCACCAGCTTTCCGTAGGCGTGAACAGGAAGCCTGTTCGCGCCGCAGCGGAAACAAGGGCTTCGCGCGACGCGGATAGTGCGGGCACACCGAGCGCGGCCAGCACATCTGTCAGCGTGATCCCCCATTTGGGCGGCATGCTGGGGCTGCCATGCAGCGTGGTGGGAAGTCCGCAGGCCGCGAGAACGAACGCGGTCGGCAAGGTCGCGATGAACGTACGGGAGCGTCCGTCATATGGTCCTGCGCAATCCAGGCTGCCGGGGATTGGATAGGAAGTGATCCGCTGACGCAAGG
Source organism: Paenibacillus sp. yr247 (assembly GCF_900103825.1). Lineage (GTDB taxonomy): Bacteria > Bacillota > Bacilli > Paenibacillales > NBRC-103111 > Paenibacillus_E. The sequence continues at coordinate 255,374 of NZ_FNIF01000003.1, read as the reverse complement.
CATGGATGAAGGCCTTAATCTCATCGGGGGATTCCATTTTGATTCGTTCCGCAACGAGAAAAGCACCCATTTGTGCTTGTGTAGCGCCTCCTGTGAGGATGAGTTCCGCTGCTTGGGAAGCTTCTTCATATGAAAGGTCTCTTGCTCCGCGTTTTCCGCGGCCTACTTCTTTTAATAAAGATATCATCGTTTGCGCCCTCCTTGGTTCTGATCCTGTAGTATTTGATACACCTTGACGATGGAGGTAGCGACGTCTACCATACGTTTACGTTCATTCATGGCTTGTTTACGCAAAAAATCGTAAGCCTCCGCTTCGGAGATACCTTTAATTTCACATAAGATTCGCTTTGCCTGATCGACCCATTTGCGCTCCTCAAGTTTGGAGAGAAGTTGTTCGCGCTCTTGCTGCCACTCGGTTCGTTGGAAATAATGATTCATGCCAAGGAGCAGAGCACAGTGAATTTCAAGAGGACTCATCATTGATCCAATTAAACCATCAATACCTGCATCTATTCTACATTCATTTGAAGGAAAAGTGTGAGCGTCACACCACCAGAAGAGAGGAAGGCTTCGATGAGTAAGCACACGCGAACGCCATGTCTCCACTTGATCAGGGCCTACTGATAATAATACAGCATCGACCTTGGGGATCATAAATGAAATTTCTTTTACACTAGACGCTGCATATATACGAAATCCCAAATCCTTCAGCATCTTTTCAGGTAAGGATTCCTTTCTATTATCAGAAAAATTCAGCTCGGTAGTCGATGACGAGGTGGAGGTAGCTGAGCGAGTTTGTTTAAACTCGTCGATCAGTATAAATGATTGCAACATTTGAATACCTCCATCGTGGATACTTCTCACCTAATGGGAACTTTATGTAAGGTTTATTTGGTGAAATGATTTATTATACGGCATTACTATAGCATATGAATTTAAATTTTGTCGATATGTTATAGGGAATCTCATATGCGATTTTTTTGTGTTATGTTTATTGACATGCACGAAATGTCATACTATAATCAAATTAGAAATCGGCACAATGATGTGCCTCTGACGAAGGCAATGGCGCCTATCCCCTTACAAATACGTAACCGGATGGGCTATTTATGTTCTATTTACCGAATATCATCTAACATGCTGTTCACGATGATGTGGCAGCGGTGGCAAAGAGGCCGATAAACATCCCGCGCGTGTAAGGGTATGTTTGTCGGCCTTTTCTGTCAAAGAATCACGTTTGGGTAGGAAAAAAAGAAGGCGGAAAGCCTCATAAAAGGAGAGGGAAAGCATGGTTGATCGGAAAAGCTTTATGCAAGTAGGACACAAAGGGTCATTGTTCAGTTCATTCTTGTATTTTGACATGAGCTTCATGGTTTGGGTTCTTCTTGGACCATTAGCGGTTATTCTGGCTAATGATTTTCATTTGAACGCTGCAGAAAAGGCGAATCTCGTTGCTTTACCTACCTTGGGGGGAGCGGTGCTAAGACTGGTACTAGGTGTTTTGACAGATAAGATAGGTCCTAAGCTTACTGGACAAATCGGACTGACGTTAACCTTAATCCCTTTATTCTGGGGCTGGCAGTTCGCTAACACGATGGGTGATATGTACTTCGTGGCATTGATGCTCGGTATTGCGGGAGCAAGTTTTGCAGCAGCACTGCCACTCGCCAGCAGCTGGTACCCGCCGCAGTATCAAGGATTAGCGATGGGGATTGCAGGAGCGGGGAATAGCGGTACGATCTTCGCTACTTTGTTTGCAAACAGAATTGCTCAACATTATGGTGATTGGCATGTTGTTTTTGGGATCGCGATGATTCCAATTGCGCTAACGCTTATCATCTTTAGCGTGTTGGCGAAGGATAGTCCCAATAAACCGGCACCGAAAACAATTGCTGAATATGGCAAAGTATTGAAACAGAAGGATTCCTGGTTGTTCTGCATTTTATATAGTGTGACGTTCGGCGGTTTCGTTGGTATGGCATCTTATTTAACCATTTTCTTCAATACCCAATACGGTTTATCACCGGTTCGTGCCGCTGATTTTACTACCTTATGCGTAATCGGTGGAAGCTTCTTCCGCCCGGTAGGCGGCTGGCTTGCTGATAAAATAGGCGGTATTCGGATGCTGATGGTACTTTATGGCGTTGTCGGTTTGATGATGGCTGGAATCTCTACACTTCCTTCTCTTACCATGACAACAGTCATGCTCTTCATCGCCATGATGGCTTTCGGTATGGGGAATGGATCGGTTTTCCAACTCGTTCCGCAGCGTTTCAAGACGGAAATTGGTGTTATAACGGGAATTGTTGGAGCAGCAGGCGGTTTGGGCGGTTATTTCTTGCCCAAAATTCTCGGCAATTTGAAACTAGCGACAGGTTCTTTCACACCAGGCTTTCTAATCTTGAGTGGTATTGCGATTATATGTCTCTTGTTGATTGCCGTTGTACAAGGACAATGGAAGCGCAGTTGGATTGGCGAAGGCGGTAAAGTGAAGGCAACACCGGCATCTTTGGATAGTGTGCATGCCTAAGTAATAGGCTGGGGCGGCTGATCGTGAATGGTCAGTTGCATAAGCGTAAAAGCTTTTGCTCATGCAGCTTGCGTGTTCAGGCTGCATGGGCAAAGACGTTTACGACTAACCGTCTTTGGTAGTTCAATTGGAACTACTCAAGCTCCATATCCCAATTTTGTCATTTGGGGACGTCAGTTCCCGAATGGCCCACTTTTACCAAAATCAATACTTCTTGATAGGAAACGGATGGAAAGGATGATCACAATGACATACAAAAAAGAGAAGTTGGTCCTGGTCGGAAACGGAATGGCGGGCGTTAACGCAGTTGAACATTTACTTAAACTTACACCTGATAAATATGAGGTTACGATTTTTGGCAGTGAACCGCATCCGAACTACAACAGAATCTTATTGTCCTACGTACTTGCCGGAGATTCCAAAGTAGAGGATATCGTCATTCATCCCTATGAGTGGTATGCGAACAACCACATCACCCTTCATATAAACCAGACGGTCACTGACATTGATACGACCGCGCAAACGGTAACGAGCGATAAAGGGCTAACGGTTTCCTATGATAAATTAATTTTGGCCACAGGGTCTAACCCCTTTATGATTCCAATGCCTGGAGCTGATAAAGAAGGGGTTATGGCTTACCGGACCATTCGTGATTGCGAGATCATGATCGAGTCCGCTAAAAAGTATAAAAAAGCGATCGTTATTGGTGGGGGCTTGCTTGGATTAGAAGCAGCAAGGGGCTTCCTTAACTTAGGTATGAAAGTGGATGTTGTTCATATCGTGGATACCATTATGGAGCGTCAGCTTGATCGAACGGCTTCCAAAATGTTGCAAGCAGCGCTTGAAGAGCAAGGTATCAACTTCTTGCTCGAGAAGCAATCAGCAGAAATCATAGGTGACAAGCGGGTGACTGGCTTGAAATTCAAAGATGGTACCGTTGCTGAGGCAGATCTGATCGTGATGGCCGTAGGTATTCGTCCAAATGTAGAGCTCGCGAAGAAGGCTGGCGTTGAGTGCAATCCGGGCATCATCGTGAATGATTATTTGCAAACGAGTATTGCGAATGTCTATGCGGTTGGAGAATGCGCCATGCATCGAGGTATCGCATACGGACTGGTAGCGCCTCTTTACGAGCAAGGTGCTGTACTTGCTAAACATTTGGCGGGCTTGGAGACGGGACCCTATGAAGGATCCATCCTTTATACGAAGCTTAAAGTATCCGGTGTAGATGTATTCTCAGGTGGACAGTTCGGCGATGCGGAAGGAACGAAAGCCATTCGCATTCATGATGAATTCACCGGCGTCTATAAGAAAGTAGTGATTAAAGACAATAAGATCATCGGTGCGGTTCTCTTCGGAGATACGTCGGATGGTACGAGGCTAATGCAAATGATTCGGGAAGAAACCGATATTAGCGGCATGGGGAAAACGGCGATATTGACGGATGCCTCGGGTGGCAGTGGAGCGGCATCGGGTGTTGCTGAAATGAAAAACGATGCGATTATTTGCGGTTGTAACGGCGTCACCAAAGGAACCATCTGTTCAGCAATTAAGGATCAAGGATTAACCACAGTCGACGAAGTCAAAAATTGTACGACGGCTTCCCGCTCTTGCGGTGGTTGTAAGCCACTGGTAAGTGATTTGTTGGCTTTTACATTAGGTTCTTCCTATGATAAGAACGCAGCTAAAGAGTCGATTTGCGCTTGTACAGACCATACACGGGATGAGGTTGTTACAGCGATTCGTGAAAAAGGTTTATCTCATGTTCGTGAAGTGATGAACGTGCTTGGTTGGAAAAATGAAGAAGGATGCTCGAAATGCCGTCCTGCCCTCAACTATTATTTGGGTATGGTTAGCCCTGAAACTTATAAAGACGATAGTACCTCACGTTTTGTAAATGAACGTATGCATGCCAATATCCAGAAGGACGGTACGTATTCGGTTGTTCCACGGATTTATGGCGGTGTAACGAATCCTGCTGAGTTGAAGAGGATTGCAGAAGTAGCTGAACAGTTCAATGTCCCCACAGTGAAGTTTACTGGTGGACAGCGTCTCGACTTGCTAGGTGTGAAGAAAGAAGATCTTACAGCGATGTGGGAAGCCCTGGATATGCCTTCTGGTTATGCTTACGGTAAAGCCTTGCGTACTGTAAAAACGTGCGTGGGTGAAACCTTCTGCCGATTTGGTACAGGTGATGCGATGGGCGTAGGGATCGAGCTGGAGAAACGTTTTGAACGCTTGAACACACCTGCCAAAGTAAAGCTAGCTGTATCGGGATGTCCTCGAAATTGTGCGGAATCAGGCATTAAAGACTTAGGGGTTGTATCGGTAGATGGCGGTTGGGAGCTGTATGCCGGAGGAAATGGCGGTGTGAAGGTACGCGTTGGCGACCTCTTGACTACCGTCAAAACAGAGCAAGAAATTATCGAATATACAGAAGCTTACTTGCAGTACTACCGCGAAACAGGTAAATATGGTGAGCGCACAAGTGAGTGGGTGTACCGACTTGGTATCGGGCATATTCGTGAAGTGGTAGAAAATGAAGAAGAACGCAAACAATTGTGCGCTCGGATGGATCTTGCGCTTTCTGTGACGAAGGACCCTTGGAAACAAGCGATTGATAGCAAAAAAATTCAGCGTGACCTTTATGAAGTCGTAGAGCTTAATTAATTAAATCGCCCAGGAGGAGCAGACTATGAAAACACAAGAGGAGCATATGATTTGGGTGCAGGCCGTTTCTTATGAGGATTTAGCCGTAAACACAGGGAAAACAATTCGATATCAAGGGGAAGAGGTTGCACTTTTCAAGTTGAAAAGCGGCAAGCTTCAAGCGATTCAGAACCGTTGTCCCCATAAAGAGGGCGTCCTTGCTGAAGGAATTGTATGTGATGATCATATCTTCTGTCCGATGCATGATCGCAAGATTCACCTTCCTTCCGGTCTTGTTCAGGCTCCGGATACAGGCTGCGTACAAACGTATTCGACGAAAATTCATGAAGGAACGGTGTTTATTGGATTTCCGATAAAAAAAGAAATGGCCTGCTAACGCTATTTTGACCACAAAGTATAATTAAAACTCTAAAGAGAGCTTTATCATCGGGGGTGGGACGCATTGAAATCACCAATACTAACATTGCCTACAGAACAACCCTCCTCCCATTGTTGCTTCTGCAGCATGCAGTGCGGACTGGAGATTATTCCGGGTGAGAAGACGTCAGGTCTCACGATTAAACCAAGTCCGAATTTTCCTGTAGCGACTAGCCGTCTCTGTCAGAAAGGATTGAACGCACTGGATCATGTGCTTCATTCTGATCGGATTCTCGAGCCCTTGGCCAGGGCAGAGGGTGAACCGAGTCGGTGGCAATCCGTAACATGGAATCACGCGTTTGATGACATTGCTCAGCGTATCCAAGGCCTGCAAGCTGAGTATGGTCCTGATACAATTGGTGTGTACGGTGGCGGATCATTAACTAATGAAGTTTGTTACTTGCTTGGAAAGTTCACTCGTGTAGCGCTGAGGTCTAAATTTATTGATTACAATGGCCGATACTGTATGTCTTCAGCGGCGGCAGCCAGTAATCAAGCATTCGGAATCGATCGCGGGATGACGATGCCTTTAACGGAAATACCGAATGCTAAATATATTATTCTCGCAGGTACGAATATTGCTGAATGCCAGCCGACAATGATGCCTTATTTACTCGAAGCGAAGAAAAAAGGCGCTGTGATCATTACGATCGATCCGCGGAATACGATGACCTCGAAGGCAGCCGATATCCATGTGCGTATACAACCGGGATTCGACTCCGTGTTTATAAACGGACTCCTGCATGTCATGGTGGAGGAGAAGCTCTTCAATGATCGTTTCATTCGAGAACGTACGGTTGGTTTCGAGCAGTTGAAGGAAACGGTTCAGCCTTTCACGCCAGCCAGAGTGGAGGAGCTAACCGGTGTTCTGGAAGCTGTTATTCGTACCATTGCTCGTGGATTCGCTAAGGCGGAGACAGGGATTGTGCTTACAGCACGCGGCTTGGAACAGCAAGTGAACGGTGTAGAGAACACACTGAATTATATTAATTTGGCATTGGTCACCGGTAAAATAGGGCGCAAAGGCTGCGGCTACGGTGCAGTAACCGGCCAAGCCAACGGTCAAGGCGGACGCGAGCATGGACAAAAGGCGGACCAACTTCCAGGCTACCGTTTAATTGAAGATCCGGCTGCTCGTGAGCATGTTGCCAAGGTATGGGGAATCGATCCGAGTGACCTGCCCGGCAAAGGAGTTTCCGCCTATGAGCTGCTGCAAAAGGTAGATCAAGGCGAAATCAAGGCTCTAATCGTCCTTGGATCGAATCCACTTGTATCCAGCCCGAATAACCGAATGGTAGAGCGGGCGCTGCAAAAGCTGGAATTGCTTGTTGTCGTTGACATGTTCGAAACTGAAACGGCACGTTATGCCCACTATTTGTTACCAGGGTCTTCTTTTGCTGAAGCGGAAGGCACGATGACCAATCTGGAAGGTCGTGTGTTCCACCGGCAGAAAGCGATGGAGCTGCCGGGGAACAGTAAACTTGACTACCAAATTATATGTCAGCTAGCGGAAGCGTTGGGGCGTGGCGCCTATTTTCAATATGCAGGTATTGAAGGAGTGTTTCGCGAACTAGCGGCTGCTACGGCCGGAGGGAAAGCCGACTACAGCGGCATTACATACCAAAGACTTCAAGAGGAGAAAGGCATATTCTGGCCTTGTCCAGCTCCTGATCACCCAGGAACGCCGCAGTTATTCGGGGATCGGTTTCATCACCCAGATGGCAAAGCTAGATTGTTTGGTATTAAGCCGAAAATGCCGGCAGAACCAATCGATTCGGATTATCCTTTTGTGCTAACAACAGGGCGACTTGCGAATCATTATTTAAGCGGCGTACAAACACGTCGAACGAAAGCATTGAATAAGAAGGCTCCCGTTCCCGTAGCCGAGATTCATCCTTGGCTCGCTAAGCGAATCGGTCTGGGTCTGGATAACAAGATCCGTATTACAAGCCGTCGTGGATCCTTAATCTTCGCAGTCAAAGTGACGGAAGGCATTCAGCCTCGTACTGTATTTGTACCCTTTCATTGGGGCGATGAGCATTCGATCAATTTATTAACGAATGATGCGCTGGATCCAACGAGTCGGATGCCCGAGTTTAAAATTTGTGCAGTTAAAGTGGAACGTGTGTAGACCGCACTCAGCTTAGTTGGCTTGGCCAAAGAACTAAGCTGGTGCGGTCTTTTTCTGCGCCTAGAAGCTTAAAATATTCCTGTTCGGGCGCTTCGGAGATACGTACACCGTTCCAAGTGTCAATGACGATTTTACGCAGCTGATGTTGTTTAAGGAATTGACGGAACATACTTTTCAACTCGTTTACGATGGTCGTTTGATCGCCGTTCGGGTTTTTTATTGATTCAAGTTGATAAATCCGCTTGCCATTATTTTCGATCCAATACAACTATTGGTTGCCCTTGAGGGCTAAGTAATTACCGCTTTTCCGAGAGAACGAAATGCCTGTAACTTCAGGCCATGGGAGTAGTAATCCAAAGGGATTAGCCGGATCAGCAGCGCTTAATAGGTTGAATTTTTGCTGACTCTCGGGCGTGTTAGCTGCATGTTGGTGCAGGAGAGCAATGAATTCTCTGGTTGCGAATTGCAGAGCATGTAAATCGGTAATAAAAAAACCGCGAACAACAAGTCCCCACTCTTCCAACTGACGAAGTGCTGTCTGAATGGCTTCCCATGGAAATGGACACAGGCCAGAGACAAGATCTTTGGTGATGATGCCAAAACGCGCTAACAGATGATGTGTCCACTGCATGGCGGACGATTGCTTATCAAAGGCGGGGCTAAGCAGCGTGTCAAGAGAATACCAACGACCAAGACCTGACTTGAATTTATCCTGTTTCTTAGAAATTCCAGCGGCATGAAGTCGAAGAGGAGCGAATTGATCATTGGCAGCTTGCCCATCCCATACTAATTGGAACAATTCCTCTAATAATGAGGAAGGAGGCCGCCCGGTTTCAATACCTAGTTTGCTAAGAAAGATGGCTCCTTTTTCCTGTAATAGACGAAGAAGCTCAGGGTGTGAGGCAGGTCTATGGTTAACGATGGCGAGGCAGGGCTCGAAAAGAGTGCTGCTTTCCGCCAGAAAGAAGGCAATGCGGCCTTCTTTCTCCTTGGGTTCTTTGCGGCCTATCCAAACAATTTCACCTGAAGAGCACAGAGTGTCCAGGTCCTGTTTGCGGTACGATAGCTGACGAGTCGGAAATAAGATGGACTCCCAGTGTGAAACAGGTAGGAAGAAGCCTTGCAAATCTTCAATAATTTCACGAAGCAGATCCATACCGGGAACATCAGCTCTGTCAGTGGGTTTACGCCTAAGCGGCATATGCGCCAAATAGGTGAACGAGGAGATACCCTCGCCGTCCGTCCAAACAAGGCAATAATGCTGCCAGTGTTTTACCTGAGCCCGTAGGGGAAGAGATGAGGGTATGTGTACCAGATCATATTTCTTTCCAAGCTTGCTTCTGCACATCGGTGGGTTCACCGAAACGGGAAGAAAACCATTCCTTCAGAATGGGATGAAAATGAGATAAATCCAGTGCACTTTCGGTCATTACGTTCGCTCCCTTGCTCACAATTTCTTCCAACATAGCATATTGTGGGGCCATCACCAAACAAATAACCTAAAGAGCCTCTGAATCCTCCATCAAAATATGACAGTTTAAATGAAGTTAACATTCGCACTCATACCCGAGGTTCTAACAAAAAAATAAGCCCTTTAATAAAGGGCTAAGATAACAGCAATATCTCTATCATTAAATTGAAGGGTACCCTCTTCTGATTTAGTAAAGAGATGACCTCTGGACTCAATATAACTGCAGAGTCTAAGCAGAATATTTGGTTCTATATTCAGAAGCGTTGAAAGTGAAAAAATATTTTTTTGATCAGTCATTACTTCAACCATTTAGCATAATAGCCTCCTAAGGAAGATTTGTAAATGTATCATAGTCTATGCTTGAGGTCACTTGTTGTCGAAATGTTGGGTTAACAAAACTTTCAATATTTTGCCCGATACTGATTTGCTAATTTCAGATTAGATAAGCAATAAACATTAAAGCCCCCGAATCCCTCCAACAGGAGGCTCGAAGGCTTACATGGATCCCTTTTGCTGACGGAATCAGATCTTTAATTCCCCAAGCTTGATCAGTTCTACAACCGCTTGTGAACGACCCTTTACGTTCAGCTTTTGCATGACATTAGATATATGATTTCTCACAGTCTTTTCACTTATAAAAAGCTGCTGTGCGATATCTTTTGTCGTTTTGTCCTGCACTAAAAGTTCGAATACTTCGCGTTCGCGGTTCGTAAGTAGAAATTTGTTTTTGTGGTCGCTGCCCATGGATGTGTGTCACCCCTCCTTGCTCGGGTATTGGGAAATACAAGGTTAAGGGATACAGTCAAAATTAGTTTATGAAGGGCTGTTGCCAATGGTGCGGTATAAGCTTAAAAATAGGCGATATCCGTTTTTGAGTTTCCTCCCGAGGCATGGTAAGCTAAAATAAGGTATTTTTTTGAGCAAAGGAGGCTCTTCTTATGTTCAAGCGTGATTATTTTATGCGGCAGATCGAGCAAATGACCGTGATACTGCATCGGATTCTTTTTAATAAGGAACATATCCCGCTGGAAGATGCCCAGCAGCTGTTAGATGAGGCGAGCCGCCATCTTTTGGGGCTAAACATTCGCTCTCTTCAGGCGTTGTCGAGTAAGGATATTCTAGAATTATTGTCCTATCATGGCAATTTGGATACAGCTAAAGCGATGGTGCTCAGCGATATGTTCGTAGTCCAGGGGGATATGCTTCAGCAGCATGGGCAGACCGAGGAGGCGTACCGTGCTCATCTCAAATCCGTTGATTTGCTTCTTCACCTATCGCTTTCATCAGAGGTTGAACCAAAGGATGAAGTGAACGAGGAAATCGCAACACGTATGATCCATAGCCTGGAACGTCTTCAAGGATGGATCATCCCAGAAGATATCAAGACGCTGCTCTTCGCGCATTATGAGAAACAGGGTAATTACGCCAAGGTAGAGGACGTGCTGTTTCATTATATAGAAGACCATCCCGACCAATCGCTTGTACTCGAACAAGGTGTTATATTTTATAAAAAACTGCTGGAAATGGAAGAAGAATTACTACAAGCAGGTAATTTTAGCAAAGAAGAAGCGCTTGATGGGTTGCGTATTGTAAAGCAAAAACTGCACTCTTTTGAAAATTCCTAACTCTTAATTAGAATAATAGAAATTGAAGGTGTGAAGTAATGGCTTGGTACCAAGAGAGCTTTGGGGATGATTATTTAAAAGTTTATAAACACCGTGATTTACAAGGCGCTTACCATGAAGTGAAAAAAATGATTGATTGGTTAGGGCTGAAGCAAGGGGCAGAAGTACTGGATTTGTGCTGCGGCATGGGCCGACATTCGATGGCGCTGGCAGAGTTTGGTTACGAGGTAACAGGTGTCGATCTATCCGAGGTACTTTTGAATGAGGCGGTAAATCTAGACAATAGCAAGCAGGTAAAGTGGCTGCATGGAGATATGCGCAAAGTTCCGCTCGAGCGGCAATTCGATGCTGTTGTGAATTTGTTTACTTCATTTGGCTATTTTGATAATGATGAACAAAATGAGAAGGTGCTCCATGAAATGTATCGGCTTCTAAAAGAAAACGGCCGTTTCATCATTGATTTTCTGAATCCGGGTTATGTGCAGGAGCATCTCGTTCCTCAATCGGATCGGACAGAAGAAGATATGCTGATTCGTGAAACAAGAGTCATTGAAGATGGCTGTGTGCGTAAACGGATTGTGATTTCGCAAAAAGGTGCGCCTGACCGACATTATCTAGAACAGGTTAAGCTATATGATCGGGCTGCGTTTGAGATGATGCTGGATAAAGCCGGCTTACATATTGATAACGTTTATGGCGGCTATGATGGGCAGGCTTATGAGGCTGAAACATCGAGTCGGTTGATTTTTGTAGGGCATAAGGAAGGATGAATACTCGGAAATGAACTTTGTGACTGCACATACAGACGAAATTACGCAAGTGAAAGTCCCGCTGCCTTTTCCGCTGCGTTGGGTGAATGCATACCTCGTTCGCGGCAGCAACGGGTATACCGTGATCGATCCGGGGCTTCACACCCCTGACGCGGAGGCGCTCTGGCTGCAGGTGCTGCAGGAATGCGGGATCGCCTTTGAGCACGTTGAGCAGATCGTGCTCACCCACCACCATCCCGATCACTACGGGATGGCGGGTTGGTTCCAGGAGCGCACGGGCGCGCCGGTTCTCCTATCGGAGACCGGCCTAGCCCAGGTGCAGCTCCTGTGGGGCCCAGAGCAGCCGATGTCGGCGCTGCTCTTGACGCTCTTCGCCCGGAACGGCTTCCCGGAGGCCGGGCTGATTGAGATGACGAAGCATATGGATAGCTTCGTCGAGATGGTTTCGCCGCAGCCGGAGGTGACGCTGCTGCGAGAAGGGCCCGTTCGCCTCGGGGACCGCGTGTACGAAACCATCGAGACCCCCGGCCACGCCGCGGGTCATCTCTGCTTCTACGACACCGATGCTGAGGTGATCTTTTGCGGCGACCACGTCCTGCCGCAAATATCGCCGAACGTTTCCTTCCTCCCGCAGGTGGAAGAGAACCCGCTCGGCGCGTACCTCAGCAGCCTGCAGGAGATCGGCAGGCTGCCGGTTAAGATGGCTTACCCGGGTCATCGGGAGCCATGGTCAGGCTTTGGCGCACGCGCAGAGGAGCTGGTGCGCCATCATCATGAGCGGCTTGCGCTCATGGAAGGGCAGCTAAGCGCGCCGCTTAACGCTTATGATGTATGTCGGGCGACGTTTGGCGAACGGCTCAGCATTCATCAGATGAGGTTCGCGCTGTCGGAGACGATTGCTCACCTCATCCTGCTGGAAACGGAAGGGCGCATCCGGCAAGTAGACCCTGCCGCCGAGCTCATTCAATATATAGTGATATCGAAGTAATTAACAAATAGCCTCCAACCGTAAGTTAGTGGTTGGAGGCTATTTAATTAAGAGATCTAAACTTTTTGTGCGGGCGTAGCTCCAACTTATATGTGCCTTCTGGAACGACATCACTTCAAAGGCTTACTATAAGTAGGAATATCATTATGCGCTAATCGACCGCAAGCTGCGGCTACAATCCCACATACCATATCATCAATAAACGTATTGCATTTTCCTTCGGAATGATCACTATCAAGGTCTTTGATAATTCCGATTTTCTCTTTATCCAGGTAACCGAAATTCGTGAGAGCGATCGTCCCATACATAAGTGGAACAGCAGTTGCTATGCTTTCATCAACCCCGAAAAGCCCCTCGTCTTGTCCGACAATATGATTGTATTGTGGATTAAATTCTCCTTTTTCGACGGCTGTATCAATTTTGATCGCCAGTTGAAGTGCGTGGAACGTTTGCTGTTTACGTAACACGGCAAGGACATGTTCTTCGCAAAGACTACGCTCCATATCTGGATTGTAAGGCCGTTGAAGTGTATCGAGAATATCAACCATATCCTCTAGTGCCACGCCTCTTGACGCCAACATAGCCAGGTTACGTTCGGTATAATCCTCTTTTACATTCTCCGAAATGATCACACTTGCCGTTGACGCGACAATGGCGCAAATCCCTTTGGAAATAAAAGATTTAGGACGTTTGGTCGGAAAGAAGAAGCGGAATTTACAATCCATGAATCCAAAAAGAGAGATGGCTCCGCTGCCATATAGACCACAGATAGACATGGCAATGGTGCGATGAACATTATACGCAGGATCCTTCATACTAGCGAGCAGCTCGGAGTCATGTTTGATTTTCTTTTGCAGCTCCAAGAGCGTGGACATGACGTTATAGGTTTCTGTTTTGCTTAATACACCTAGCAGGGTTGATGTGATCAAATCATACGGAATTTTCTTGATTCCTTTGATTTCGACGAGCAAGCGAGCAACGGCTTCTTCAATGACAGCCTGGGAATAGTGACTGAAAACTTCATCACGGAATTCGTTGAAAATGAGTGTTTTGTCTTTGAGGAATGTTCTCATCACAGTGCCTCCAGTTAGGTTGAATCTGTATATTTACAAGTATAGCATATCCGTATTAGATGCCAAAAAAAGCAAGTATATACAGGGAAAAAGGCTGGTATTTCGCTGAAAGCAGTTTTTTAAAAATGTGGACAAAAAGTAGTTATAAATCGGACAAAGCCTAGTATACATAATAATACGAAAAAGCAATGTACAGGCCATGCAAAGAAAATACAGGGCAGATGCTTCTGACGTAAGCTTCTGCGAAAACTCGAAGGAGGAAATAAGCAAATGAAACATCAACATTGGATTCGTTCAGCCGCTATCGCGGGGGTGATTGCCTTGCTGACCACGGGATGTTCGGTTCTGGGCACTGGGAAGAAAAGTGACATCGATGCACCTCCGAAAACGGGTGCGGAAGCAGACATGAAGACGACATCAGCTGCAGTTACGATCGATATGATCGAAGACAATTCATCACAGATGACGGTTTATGTGAAAGATGCCAAAGGCTTCGTTGCGCCACTCAGTTTAGGATTACCGAAAACAGTGTCTGTTGCAAAAACAACACTCGAATACATGGTGGATGGAGGTCCGGTTACAAGCCTGCTTCCATCAGGCTTTGGGGCACTGTTACCGAAAGGTACGAAAGTGATTAGTTTGAATGTCACACCAGATAAGCGTGCCATCGTTGATTTTTCAAAGGAGTTTCTAACGTATGATCAACAGAATGAGAGAAAAATTCTAGAGGCTATCACTTGGAATCTGACGAACTTCCCATCTGTAGAGAAAGTACAGCTGCGTGTGGATGGTAAAGATCTGAAAGAGATGCCGAAAGGGAAGACGCCGCTGGACACGCCTCTTGCGCGTTCAATGGGTATTAATCTTGAGAAGGCAGAAGATGCCGAGTTTGGGCAATCTACGCCGGTTACACTGTATTTCTTGAATCAAAATGATCAAAATTACAAATATTATGTACCTGTTACAAGGCTCGTCAAACGAACGGATGATGTTGCCAAAGCGGTTGTCGATCAGTTGATCAAAGGGCCTGATCAGAAAAAAGGGCTGGCTGCTGTTCTGAACGCAACCACCGAAGTGAAGAGCATTAAGCCGTCCGAGGGATTAATTACGGTTGATTTCTCCAGTAAAATTCTTGGTGCAGATCAGAAAGCATCCGCTGATGCCTTGCAATCCGTTATTCTTTCATTAACAGAGAACACAGGGTATAAACAAGTGCAAATTAAAGTGGACGGCGCTGTGAAAATCACTTCGACTGATAGTCAAAACTATAGCAAGCCTGTGACTAGACCTGCTCATATTAATCCGGCGAAGCTGTAAGAAGCTTGCTCCGTTCTAAAGACCTCTATGCAAAAGCATTGTCATTGACAAGGCGTTTGCTTAGGGGTTTTCTCAGCATAATCACCTTGTTCCCATTACATTGTTCTTGACTAGGATGCTTTTCCCTGGCTACTTTGTTACAATGGGGCGTAAGGTACTCAAAGCATCTGATGGAAGCAACAGGAGGAGAACAACATTATGAGAATTGGCGGAAGAACGAATCAAGAACTGCGTCCTATGAAAATTACCCCTCATTATATAAAACACGCAGAAGGCTCGGTGCTTATTGAGGTCGGGGATACCAAGGTGATTTGTACTGCAACGATTGAAGAGCGCGTCCCTCCTTTCATGAAAGGCCAAGGAAAAGGGTGGGTAACAGCCGAGTATTCCATGCTGCCGCGTGCTACACAGGTGAGAAATCAGCGTGAAGCTGCCAAAGGTAAGCTTGGCGGACGTACGATGGAGATTCAGCGTTTAATCGGACGAGCGCTTCGTTCCGTTGTTAATTTGGAAGCATTAGGCGAGAGATCCATCACACTTGATTGCGATGTAATTCAAGCAGATGGCGGTACCCGTACGACTTCGATTACCGGTGCTTTCGTTGCGATGGCATTTGCTATGAATAAGCTGGCTACAGACAAAAATCTGTCTAAATTCCCGATTAATGACTTTCTGGCTTCAGTTAGTGTTGGTGTTATCGGTCAAACTCCGCGGCTGGATCTTAACTATGAAGAGGATTCACAAGCTAAGGTGGATATGAATGTCGTGATGACAGGGCAAGGTCAATTTGTAGAAATTCAAGGTACAGGTGAGGATGCACCGTTTTCCCGTACGGAACTGGATGAGTTGCTAGCTCTTGCTGAAACAGGCATCCATACGATGATTGAAGAGCAATGTAAAGTGCTAGGGCCGATCGCTGATCGTATTCGGGGTGTACAACATGCGGCTACAAAGTAATATCGTCGTCATTGCAACACGTAACGAAGGCAAAGTAAAAGAGTTTGCGAAACTTTTTGGAGCAAAAGGCTACAAAGTTCGCAGCTTGGCGGACTATACAGATCTTCCTGAAATTATTGAGAGCGGAACGACGTTTGCTGAAAATGCACGGATTAAAGCGCAGATCATTTCGGCACATCTCCATGTGCCCGTTCTTGCCGATGACTCCGGCTTGTGTGTAAAAGCTTTGGGTGGTGAACCAGGTGTTTACTCGGCTAGATATGCCGGAGAGAATGCAACGGATGCGGACAATAATGCTAAGCTGCTGCAAGCTTTGAGCAACGCAGCACCTGTGGGAGGAATGCCTACTGATGATGGGCACCCGAAGCTTCTTAGTGAAGCTTCCTACGTTTGTGCTCTCACACTCATCGACCCTGTAGCGAATGAAATGATTGAAGCGGAGGATTCTTGCCGTGGTTACATTATCGGTGAAGAACGTGGCGAGAGCGGCTTTGGTTATGATCCATTGTTTTATATTCCTGCTCTAGAAAGAACGATGGGGGAACTTACAATGGAAGAAAAGAATGAGATGAGTCATCGAGCCAAAGCTTTACGCTTGTTTTTGGACAGGCTTCCTGATCAAAGCGACTAATAAAGTAAAGAGACCTGCTTCCACTTCATCTGTGGATAACAGGCCTTTTTTTATTTTAGCGAATGGATATTTGGTAGGTTCGTAACCAAGTATCAACTTGTGCCAAATAGGCGAATAATTGAGGTCCTGTCATCAATTGACCGAACCATGGAAGATCAAAGTCATTCGTCTCCGAGCTGGCGAGTGCACGAATTTTTTTCACATCGATGAAGGGTAGTAAGGGTGAACTAGGGTCATCGAGAATTTCTAGAACCCATTTTCGCACAGCTGCTAAATAGTTGGGATTATGTGTCTTAGGATACGGACTTTTCTTGCGAGTTAGCACATCCTCAGGAAGAACGCCTTTGAGCGCTTTGCGCAGAATCCCTTTCTCCCGATCACCTGACGTTTTGATTTCCCAGGGAATATTCCATACATATTCGACAAGGCGGTGATCGCAGAAGGGGACGCGAACTTCAAGGCCGACGGCCATACTCATGCGATCCTTGCGATCGAGGAGTGTTGGCATGAACCGGGTAATGTTTAAGTAAGACATTTCCCTCATTCGATTTTGCTGCTGAGTTTCTCCAGCTAACCGCGGCACTTCACTCAAAGCTTGCTGATATCGATTGCTGACATACTCAACAGGCTTGATCCAATCAACGAGATCGGGCGCTAACAGATCGACCCGATTATTCAATTTAAGAGACCAAGGAAACGTATTGGCTGCCAAGGCTTCTTCGTTGTGAAACCAAGGGTATCCTCCAAAAATTTCATCGGCCGCTTCACCTGAGATTGCAACCGTGGCTTCCTTTTTGATTTCACGGCAAAACAAATAAAGGGACCCATCGACATCAGCCATCCCTGGTGTATCACGGGCAAAAACGGCTGTTTTCAGTGATTCCACAAGTTCTGGTGTATCGAACTCAATATAATGATGTTCTGTTCCCAGGTGCTCTGTCATTCGTTTAATCCAAGGAGCATCGGAATTCGGTTGGAATATGTTTGCTTTAAAATGCTTGTCGTTATCTTTGTAATCGACAGAAAAGGTATGCAGAGCACCATGACCGCTTTCCTTGTAATGAACGGAGGCAAGTGACGTGAGCGCGCTAGAGTCAAGACCTCCCGAAAGAAGGGTGCAGATTGGCACATCAGAGACTAGTTGGCGCTCAGATGTGTCCCTAAGCAGTTGTTGAACTTGCAATGCCGTAGCGGTAATGTCGTCTGGGTGAGGATGACTTTCTAGCTTCCAGTACGTTCGGATAGATAAGCCATTGCGGTCAAATACAGCGCATTGCCCTGGCTTTAGCTCAGACATGTTGCGATAAATTCCATGTCCAGGTGTGCGAGCTGGGCCTACTGCGAAGATTTCGGCCAATCCTTCAGCGCCAACCTCAGCTTTGAAGTCGGGATGTGCGAGTATGGCTTTAGGTTCTGAACCGAATAGAAGGACGCCATTCTGATGAGAATAAAAAAGCGGCTTTACGCCGAGCCGATCTCTGACCAAATAGAGAGATTGCTCCTGATCATTCCACGCTGCGAAAGCGAAAATACCATTAAGACGGTCTACACAAGCCCTTCCCCATTCCATAAAGGCAACAAGCAGCACCTCGGTATCACAGGTAGTGCGGAAATGATGTCCACGAAGTTCGAGCTCCTTTTTCAGTTCAGGGGCGTTATAGAGTTCGCCATTATATACAATCGTGTACGTGTAGTCTCCTTGTTTCCGAACCATGGGCTGAGCGCCGTTCTCCGGATCCATTACACTAAGGCGCCGATGGCCGAGGGCACAATGCTGTGAAATCCAAGTGCCTGAAGCATCTGGTCCACGCAAATGGAGCGTTTCCGTCATATTTTCTAGAATGGACGGGTACCCGGTCAAGTCTTTCCGCCAATCTATCCAACCCGTTATTCCGCACATAGACGTTCCTTCCTTTCTTTATGAAGAGAGCATGATGATAAAGGTTATGCAAAATAGGGGTATATAATGTCTGTCCAAAGGGATGGGCTTAGTCTTTCAGACAGTTTTTGTGTTTTGTGGACAGGGCTGTTACAATAAACCCAATTCTGACTTACTAAATGACGAAGGTGATGACAATGAAAAAGAAGCACTCCAAAGCACAAATCGATTATTTGGCCTCCAGAGAGCATTTTTTGCAAATTAGTAATCAAGCTGACAAACGAATTGCCGAATTAAAAGAGGCAGGAAAAGAAGTTGGGCAGGCTGAAATGGAAGAAATTATTGAACGAATTGGCTTGCATCGTGCTTACAATGAACTTACACAAGCGGAAAATGTTCTGATCAATTGGACGCAAACCGCGATCAAAACGGAGCCCGAATTTATTCAAAACCGCAGCAACTTTGAGGAATTGTACGAAAAAGTCAAAACCGATGCAGAAGCAAGAGGCGCAATTCTAAATTTAGCCATGCGTTTAAATTTAGAGCTTGTGTGACATTCTAAAGACGTAGTGCCATTCTTTCTTCAGGAGGCGAATGCTCATGGATAGTCACTTCATTAGCAAGCTGCATGACAAGCAGAGGAAAGCCCAGAAGAATTTCAGGACACAAGGTGATAAGCAGCCAGGCAGCAATCTGCCGAACAACAAGCACTAAGTCTAATGGCACCAAACAAGAGCCTGTAGGGAGTTTTCCTTACAGGCTCTGCTTTGTCCTTCGTCCTACATGGATACTTTATACAGCATAATTGAGTCAGCATCTCTACATACTAATCGAGTGATCATTTCATTTTCAGGAGGAGTAAACCCATTATGAGCAAAAACAAAAGTATGAAACAAAAAACACAGAGCACGATCGATCACTCGAAGCAATCTTCTCGCATTCAGTCCAATTTGGATTCAACAGAGCCTGGTCATCACCAGCCTAATCGTCCGTCAGTTTAAGATAGTGAATTTGAATTCCGTGAATAGTGCACCCAAAAGCCCCATCCAAAACTAACTGGATGGGGCATTTTCAAATTAAATTAGGAAGCAGGTTTGGCTCTTTTTTCTCTGAACAACTTCGCAGCTTCTACCATGACCTGCAACGAAGCAATTGTTTCGTCTTTCCCTCTTGTTTTCAGACCACAATCGGGATTAATCCAGAACAGCTCCGGCTCTAACACTTTAAGCGCGCGTTCAATCATTTCTACCATTTCGTTAACGGAAGGAACCCGAGGACTATGGATATCATACACACCTAGGCCTATACCTTGGTCATAAGTATGTTCTTCAAAGCTATGAATGAGCTCGCCATGGCTCCGCGAAGTTTCGATGGAGATCACATCGGCGTCTAGTGCGCGAATCGAATCGATAATATCGTGGAATTCGCAGTAACACATGTGCGTGTGAATTTGCGTTGAATCTCGAACGGTAGCTGTTGATAAGCGGAATGCGCGCACGGACCAATCCAAATAAGCCTGCCAGTCTTTTTTCTTCAAAGGTAAGCCTTCACGAAGCGCGGGTTCATCCACCTGAATCATCTCGATACCTGCTTGTTCTAGTGCTTCAACTTCATGGCGAAGCGCTAGTGCAATTTGATAGGCAACTTGTTCACGAGTTATATCACTACGGACAAACGACCAGTTCAAGATCGTGATAGGACCAGTAAGCATCCCTTTAACAGGCTTATCCGTAAGTGTCTGGGCATATTCGGTTTCTTTAACGGTCATCGCTTGAATGAATTCGACATCGCCAAAAATGACTGGCGGCTTCACACAACGAGATCCATAGGATTGCACCCAACCATTCGAGGTGAAGGCGAAGCCATCTAGCTTCTCTCCGAAAAATTCGACCATATCGGTACGCTCAAACTCGCCATGAACGAGCACATCCAGTCCAAGATCTTCTTGTAGCTTAATCCATTCTGCGATCTGCTCTTGTATGAACTGCTCATACTGTTCTGGGCTCCATTTACCGTTTCTCCAGTTTTTCCGCGCATTGCGCACTTCAATGGTTTGAGGGAAGGAACCAATGGTGGTAGTTGGCAAGAAAGGAAGCTGCCATTTCTCCTCTTGAATAACTCTACGTTTTGCAAAGTTACTAGTTCTAGCAGATGGTAGACTGTTTAATTGGGCTATTTCTTGTTGAACGACTTCTTTGTTTCTATAAGATGAAGTATTCAATGCAGAGAGGGATTTCTGATTATTAGCGAGCTCCAAAGCTATGAATTCTTGGCCTTCGATTAGTGCCTTGGTCAAAATGGATAGTTCAGTTAGCTTTTGCTCAGCAAAAGCCAACGCATCGCGCAATATGGGGTCTAACTTGTTCTCTTTATGGGTAGAGACAGGAACATGCAGCAAGCTGGATGAAGGTTGAATAAGGAGGCGATCATAAGGCACGGTCTCCGCTAGACCCTGAAGGAATTCTAGCTTTTGTTCCAAATCAGCTTGCCAAATGTTGCGTCCATCAATGAGACCGACGCCAAGAACCTTATTCGCCGGGAATCCATGGGTCTGGATATTGCTCAAGTTTTGTTCCAAGCCGTGGATGAAATCCAGACCTATGGCGTGAACGGGAAGCGCAACAACATCTTGATAGTGCTCGACGGAATCAAAATAAGTCTGAACAATTAATTTGAGATTAGGAGCCGCTGCAGCAAGTGTTGTATAGATATGCTGAATACGGCTAATATCCGATTTCGATAAGGACTGAACTAAGATTGGCTCATCCATTTGTACCCATTGGACACCTTCTTGCGAAAGCTCTGCCAATATACGCGAATAAAGAGGAAGAAATACATGAATAAGATCATCGATTTGCTCCGATTTATAGCCCTTAGATAGCTTGAGAAACGTATATAGTCCAATTATTACTGGTTTTCCTTCAATGCCAAGCTTTTGTTTAGCCTCTCGATAAGCCTCTAATGGTTTATTTACCGTCAACACGGGTTTGACTTCTTTCAATTCTGGCACAATGTAGTGGTAGTTCGTATTGAACCATTTTGTCATTTCGCATGCTGCAGCACCCTGAGTTCCTCGAGCCATCGCATAGTAGGTGGAGAGGGGGACCACACCGCCTTCATAAGAGAAGCGTTTAGGTACAATACCAAACATCGTCGATGTGTCCAACACATGATCATAAAGGCTAAAGTCGCCGACTGGAATGAGATCAATTCCCTTTTGCTGCTGCAATCTAAGATTATTGAGGCGAATCTCTTCGATTTGCTTAATGAAATCACTTTCTTCGAGTTTACCTGCCCAGAAAGCCTCTAAAGCTTTTTTCCATTCTCTGTTTTCTCCAATTCTTGGGAACCCTAAGTTACTGCTTAAGATTGTATTCATTTTGTTTGATGCCTCCTAATTAATTTTGGTTTGGTCGGAATAAAAAGGGGTATCTTTAACCTGTTTAATAAAGGTTAAAGATACCCCGTGTACGTATATACAGTGGTTGCTATCTTTAACACCTCCCTATCTCCCGTAGGTAAAGCAGTGCTGTCAGAATAGGCAGGTTTCCTGGCTCCAGAATCATCATCAAACGCTGGCCTTCCCAATCTTCCGATCAGTGGCAGTAATAGCGTAGATTCCTCTGTTACAGTGGCGGGACCGCGTCGGTATTGCACCGAACTTCCCTTTTAAGCTCTGGTTATTACTTGACGGACCAGAGAACCTATTCCCACAATATGCAATTCTTTAATTTGAATAAATATACATGATATATTATAATTATGCAAAGTTTTTTTGTGATAACGTTTTGGGCAGCCCGATTTTATGATGATGTTGATTAATGAACAAAGATTTCCCTTCTTCATACATAGTAATCTGAATACAAAAAAAGACCAATCCTTATGGATTGGTCGTGGGTACGTTCGAATAAACGACAAACAAAAGCTAAATGTCGAAAGACTTAACGTACACCGCTCCTTTCCGCGAAGGTTTCTGGGTGCATAAATGAAGGTAGGTCTCCTGGCTTTCGGATCGTCGTATTCTTTCAGCCTTCCCTGATTGTTCATCAAGTGACATTGATAGAAAGAAGCTCCCCGAATACAGTGGCGGGACCGCTCAGGATTTGCACCTGATTCCCTGTTACCCCTTGCTGCATGCAAGGGCACCTCAATTATTCGAAAAATATGTAATTGAAAAGATTATAACACAATATGAGAGATTCGCAGCATCATCGAAGATAACTTTTTCAAAGAAATAAAAAAGAGACCACGATGTGTTGTGATCTCTTTAGTAGTGAATATAAGACGTCCCAGGAGGGATTCGAACCCCCGACCGCACGCTTAGAAGGCGTGTGCTCTATCCAGCTGAGCTACTGAGACATAGACCTCTTCTTACCTTGCGGATGCGATCCGTTTAGCGAAGCAAGAGTTATATTATCACATAGATTAAAGTGAAGTCAACCCTATGTTGAATGTTTATTTTGCAATCATCTGGACAATCAAGTAAACTGTCACCAGCGAGACCAAGATTTCTGAGGTGATCACCATAACAGACCCATCCATTAATAATTTAATTCTTTTTCCGAAAACAGAACAATATTACGAAGAGGAGCTGACTCGTTTTCTACGAACAGAGCAGTATAGTGATGCGCTCCAGCTGCTAACATTTTTACTGCAATTTCCGGCAGTTGACCCTCACAAAACCGAACAATGGGAAGCGCTGCGGATTTGGCTGCATACCATGTTTCCGGAAACCCTATTTCCCATGACGCCTCAAACCGAAGAGGACCAAGTAGAGGAAGAGGATTTATTACGCCAATACATACAAGAAAAGACGGCAGATGACGGAGCCTATGCGCTTAAGCTGCAGAATATGCTAAAAGAAGGTACTTTGGAGCAGCAAGTTAATGCTTTAGACCAGCTGGCTTTTATTGATCAACCTGAAGTTAGTCAAGGTGTAAAGGATTGGCTTTGCGAGAAGCCGCGGCACCCTCACATTCAGTTCAAAGCGCTGCAAGCACTCAAACAGATGGGGGAGCATGGATTTATTGAGTTTCCAAAGAATGGGGAGAAGATCTTGGTAGAGATCGAAGAGACACCGATGGGCCCCGAAGAGTTTCCATTACGTATTCGTGATATGATTCGCAGAGTAGGGGACATTAGTGAGATAAGCCAGCCAGATTTTGTTTATTTTGCAAAACAGACTTGGCAGGAATTCCTGGCCTATGCCTATGGGACAGCGATCTATACAGATTTACAAAAAGCGGAGGAAGGTGCAGTTGATGTGTGGGCGTCTGCACTGCATGCTATTCTTCAGGAGAAATTGTTTGGCACGGTGAACCGTGAAGAATTACTAGACAATTACGGGATTGTTGATTCCATGAAGCTTCAATGGAAGCGGGCTAACCATGTGCTGCATACGTTCGTGAAGCAGTTTAATCCAGATCCATCATAAGGTAAGAAAGCTGCCTTGAAATGAAAATGTTATATGGTATAATAGAATGGTTGTAATGAGCGTAACGTGAAAAATATGTCATGGTACATTTTTGGAGGGGAAGGCATAAAATGAAAGCAAGTTGGGAAAAAATAGAGAAGAACGTAGGCGTTCTTGAAGTGGAAGTTGGCGCAGAGCGCGTCGCAGATGCATTGGATAAAGCATTCAAAAAAGTTTCCGCGAAAGTAAACGTTCCAGGATTCCGTAAAGGGAAAGTGCCGCGTTCAATCTTTGAAGCTAAATTTGGCGTAGAAAGCCTTTATCAAGATGCATTGGATATCATTTTGCCAGAGGTTTACGTAGAAGCGATTGAAGAGGTTAAGATTGAGCCTGTTGATCGTCCTGAAGTAGATGTTGAGCAATTCGGCAAAGGCCAAGTCTTGAAGTTCAAAGCGAAAGTAACTGTTAAACCTGAAGTAACGCTTGGCGATTACAAAGGTATCGAAGTTGAAGCGGTAAGCACAACTGTTACTGACGAAGAATTGAATGAAGAGCTTGGACGTTTGCAACAGCGTCATGCTGAATTGGTTGTTCTTGAAGAAGGACAGGCAGCAAACGGTGATGTTGTTGTTCTGGATTTTGAAGGATTCGTTGATGGAGAAGCATTCGAAGGCGGTAAAGCGGAGAAATACTCCCTTGAGCTTGGATCCAACTCCTTCATTCCAGGTTTCGAAGAGCAACTCGTAGGACTTGGTAAAGGTGAAGAAAAGGATGTTAACGTTAGTTTCCCAGAAAACTACCAATCCGAAGATTTGAAAGGCAAAGCGGCTGTGTTTAAAGTGAAAATTCACGACATTAAACGCAAAAACTTGCCAGAGCTTGATGATGAATTTGCAAAAGATGTGAGCGAGTACGATACACTTGTAGAGTACAAAGAAGAACTGAAAAAACGCCTTCAAGAGCGCAAAGAAAAAGATTCAGAGGCTGCTCTGGAAACAGCTGTTGTTGAAAAAGCTGCTGCGAATGCAGAAGTTGAAATTCCAGCTTCCATGGTAGAGGCAGAGCTTGATGTAATGGTGAAAGAATTCGAAAGACGTCTTCGCTCCCAAGGCATGACGCTTGAGATTTACTTCCAGTTCTCCGGTCAAAACGAGGGCGTTCTGAAAGAACAAATGAGAGAAGATGCTGAAAAGCGTGTTCGTAACAATCTTGTTCTTGAGGCCGTCGCAGCTGCAGAAAAAATCACAGTATCCGATGAAGAAGTTGACGCGGAACTTGAGAAATATGCACAATCCTACCAAAAAACAACGGCAGAGCTTCGTGAACTGTTTGCTTCCAACGGCAGCCTAGAAGGTCTGAGCAACGACCTAGTCATTAGAAAAACGGTTGACTTCTTGCTTGAAAATAGCAAGCATGTTTCCGCAGCTGTATAAATAAGGTAAGTAAAGGCACGTACGTAAGCAACGTGCCTTTCTTTTACCCTATTTTAGCCCCAAATTGCTGGGGAACATAAGGAAATACCCTAATACATAGCAGTTCTCTGAAAAAATGACTTTGCTGCTCAAACGTGATAAACTGTTACTGAAATCCCAATTTGGAGAACATGGCTATGGCCGCAAAAGGAGTTGGTACAATGAGTCTTATTCCTATGGTTGTTGAACAAGAGGCTCGTGGGGAACGTTCTTACGATATCTACTCGCGTCTGCTTAAGGACCGCATTATATTCATCGGGAGCGCTATTGATGACGATGTGGCTAATTTGGTCATTGCCCAGCTGCTCTTTTTATCCGCTCAGGATCCCGATAAGGATATCCACTTATATATCAACTCACCAGGTGGATCTGTAACAGCTGGAATGGGTATCTTCGATACCATGCAATTTATTAAGCCGGATGTATCTACCATTTGCGTAGGTATGGCTGCAAGTATGGGCTCTTTGCTTTTAACGGCAGGCGCCAAAGGCAAGCGATACGCGCTGCCGAATGCAGAAGTCATGATTCACCAGCCGCTCGGCGGTGTTAGAGGTCAAGCGACCGATATCAAAATTCACGCGGATTGGATCATCAAAACGAAACAAAAACTCAACCAGATCTATGTGGAGCGTACGGGACAGCCGCTTGAAAAGATCGAAAGAGACACCGACCGGGATAACTTTATGAGCGCTGAAGAAGCGAAGACATATGGGTTAATCGACGAGGTTATCACTCGAAACGACTTGAAATAAAGGAGTGATCCCATGTTTAAATTTAACGATGAAAAAGGCCAACTCAAATGTTCCTTTTGTGGAAAATCCCAGGATCAAGTTCGCAAACTTGTTGCAGGTCCGGGAGTTTACATTTGTGATGAATGTATAGAGCTTTGCACGGAGATTGTGGAAGAAGAATTAGGTCATGAAGAAGAACTGGATCTAAAAGACGTTCCGAAACCAAAGGAAATTCGCAATATTTTGGATCAGTACGTGATCGGGCAGGAACAAGCGAAAAAATCGCTAGCTGTAGCGGTGTATAATCACTACAAGCGAATCAATTCGCAAAACAAGCTGGAAGATGTTGAACTTCAAAAAAGTAATATCGTGCTTCTAGGACCAACAGGAAGCGGTAAAACGTTGCTTGCGCAAACGCTTGCCAAAATTCTGAATGTTCCTTTCGCGATAGCTGATGCAACTTCGTTGACAGAAGCTGGTTATGTGGGTGAAGACGTTGAGAATATTTTGCTCAAATTGATTCAAGCCGCTGATTACGATGTAGAAAAAGCCGAACGCGGTATTATCTATATTGATGAGATCGATAAAGTAGCACGTAAATCGGAGAACCCATCTATTACAAGAGACGTTTCCGGTGAAGGTGTTCAACAGGCTTTGTTGAAAATTCTAGAAGGCACGGTTGCATCTGTTCCTCCGCAAGGTGGACGTAAGCATCCGCACCAAGAATTCATTCAAATTGATACAACCAACATTCTGTTTATTTGCGGTGGAGCTTTTGATGGTCTTGAGCAAATTATCAAGCGCAGAATCGGTAAAAAAGTAATTGGCTTTAGCACAGATGGTGCAAAAGTTGATTTGAAACCAGGCGAGTACTTATCCATGGTGCTTCCAGAAGATCTATTGAGATTCGGGCTAATTCCGGAATTCGTTGGTCGTTTACCGGTCATCTCTACGCTAGAGCCGTTGGATGAAGCAGCCCTTGTTCGGATTCTCTCCGAGCCTAAAAATGCGCTCGTGAAACAGTACCAGAAGATGCTCGAGATGGATAACGTTACACTCGAATTCGACGCAGAGGCGCTTGATGCCATTGCCAAAGAAGCGATTAAACGTAATACTGGCGCGCGCGGTCTCAGAGCTATCATCGAAAGCATTATGCTTGATGTGATGTTCGAGGTCCCTTCGAGAACAGACGTTACCACATGTGTAGTATCTAAGGAAACAGTTCAAAACAAGATCACTCCTGTTTTGACTACTAAAGATGGCGCACAGGCGACTGGTAAGAAGAAAGAAGAAAGTGCGTAACCCATAATTTCATAAACTAACACACAGCCTCCAATCCGATTTCCTGCAAAGGGAATTGGAGCGGAGGATGTTTGGTGTCATGGGGAGAGAAACCATAATGTTCCATAGAAAAGATACGCGGGCCGTTCGTGTAGGCGATTTGACGATCGGTGGCAGCAATGAAGTCATCATGCAAAGCATGTGTACAACGAAGACAGCGGATGTGAAAGCGACGGTGGCAGAGATTCTTCGTTTAGAAGAAGCAGGCTGCCAAATCGTCCGTGTTACTGTGAACAACAAAGAAGCTGCTGAGGCAATCAAAGAGATCAAGAAACAAATTCATATCCCGCTAGTTGCAGATATTCATTTTGACCATCGTCTAGCCCTTGCTGCAATTGAAAATGGCATCGATAAAGTGCGTATCAACCCAGGTAATATCGGTCGCCGAGAGAAAGTGGAAGCGGTCGTTAAAGCTTGTAAGGAACGCGGCATTCCGATTCGGATTGGCGTCAACGCCGGCTCGCTGGAGAACCATCTTCTCGAGAAATATGGATACCCAACGCCTGAAGCTATGGTAGAAAGCGCTTTGTTCCACATCAATATTCTGGAAGAGCTTGATTTCCATGATATTATCGTATCACTTAAAGCCTCCGATGTACCTATGGCGATTGCAGCTTATTCACAAGCGGCGAAAGCATTTAACTATCCTCTGCACCTCGGTATCACAGAGGCTGGAACCCTTTTTACAGGGGCTGTGAAGAGTGCTGCGGGGATTGGAACGCTGCTCAACATGGGAATCGGTAATACGCTTCGTATCTCGCTTAGCGCGGACCCTGTTGAAGAAATTAAGGTAGCGCGCGAGTTGCTGAAAACCTTCGGTTTGATCACGAACGCTGCAACTCTCGTATCCTGTCCTACTTGTGGCCGCTTGGATATTGATTTGTTCTCGATTGCTAACGAGGTCGAAGAATACATTGCGAAGATCAAGGTGCCTATCAAGGTGTCTGTCTTGGGCTGCGCAGTAAACGGACCAGGTGAAGCGCGTGAAGCCGATATCGGAATTGCGGGCGCTCGTGGCGAAGGAATGTTGTTCCGTTATGGAGAAATGATCCGCAAAGTGCCTGAGGCTGAATTGCTCAATGAGTTGAAGAAAGAAATTGATATTATCGTAGAATCATTTGAGAAGACAGGTGTCATTCCTGGACGTAAGCACTAATAGCATTATTATAAAGAAAGCCGTTAAAGATGCCTCGGCGAGGGGCGCTTAACGGCTTTTTTGTATTGATAAGTATGTGTAAGTAGGCCGGCATAAGACGGTTAACCGTGGTACGCATATTTGGAACGCAAGAGAAGCATAATGAGGAAACTGGAAAGCTTGCTCAACAGACGTAAGTTTTTCTAATGCTGAAAAGTAAACAAGGAGAATGATCATGAATTTGCTAAGCAAGAATGCGGCAATGCGTCAAGTTACCCTTACGGTAACAGTAGGGATGATACTGCTTTTGTTACCTTTGCATTCGGGTGCTTCGGTTGTTGTAAGGCCGTCACAGCCTGCCACCGAGTTAAAGACGAAGAAGGTGGCCATTGTCATTGATGACTTTGGCAACAATATGGACGGTACAACAGAGATGCTGAATCTGCCCATCCCTTTTACCGTCGCTGTCATGCCGTTCCTGCCCTCTACTAAACAAGATGCACAGCTAGCCCACGATAAAGGGCGTGAAGTCATTTTACACCTACCTATGGAGCCTGTGCGGGGCAAGAAGAGCTGGCTAGGTCCAGGAGCCATTACAACTGACTTATCGAACGATGAGATTCACAAGCGGATTGTGGCCGCTATTGAGGATGTTCCTTATGCGATAGGAATCAATAATCATATGGGATCCAAAGCTACAGCGGATGAAAGAGTGATGAAAATCCTCGTCGATATTTGCAAAGAGAAGAATCTGATTTTATTAGATAGCCGTACGACTCCTAAAAGTCTGATTGGCAAGCTGGCGGGTCAAAAGGGAGTTCCGTTTTCGGAGAACCAGCTTTTCTTCGATGATCTTTACACCTACAGCCACATCAGTAAACAAATGGTGAAGTTTAAAAAATTAATCCATGAGAGAGACACCGTTATCGCTATCGGACATGTAGGACCACCTGGGAAAAAAACAGCCCAAGTGATTAAAGAAGCTATTCCGACCATTCAAAAAGAAGCAAGCTTTGTACCCATTTCACAAACGATGAAGTTCAATGTTAACTGGGATGAATCATCGCAAAATATTGTTCCACGGCATGAGTAATAGCTTCTGCAAGCTTGGCTTGGTGATGTGAACTGTTAAGCAGCTTGCGGTCCGCTTTATTGGATATGAATCCTAATTCGACGATAACGGAAGGACATTTTGTATGCCTGAGCACATAATACTTTTTGCCGAGAACGGGCAATTCATCCGTACCATAAACACGATTCAGTGATCCTTGCAAAATATGTGCAAGTAAAATGCTTTCCGATTGATTCTGGTAAATAACAAGAGGGCCTCTTCGATTGGATTTGCCGGACCAATTAATATGCATGCTTAGCATCATTTTGGGATTAATCGTATTGGCTATCCCGGAGCGCTGCGCTAGATCTTTGCGGTGTCTTCCTCCTGAAGACCATTTGTTATCCTCACTTAATGCATAATCCTCGGTTCTATTGATAATGACGCGATAGCCCCTTTTCTTAAGGAGCTTGTACGTTTTTTTGGAAATGGCTAAATTCATATCTTTTTCTTGATGTTTACCATATAGGGCACCGCTATCTATGCCGCCATGCCCTACGTCAATGATGACATCGGCATATGGCAGCAGGGGGTTACTCGCAAAAGCGTGTGCACCTGAACTTGCCGTACAAAGGCAAAGGGAAAGCAGTAGTATAGTCAAGAGACGCTTCAAACCGGCCACATCCTTTTGCATGAATATCTACCCTTATCCTTCTTCCACAAGGGAGCTATCATACATCCTGCAAAAGTTTGCTTGGATTGGATTAACCTTCTTTTACACGGGAATAATGGATGTTATCGCTATGGTATTCGTCGCAAGTTTCCCAAAAGCAAACTCTTAGGAGGTATGACAAATGAGTTTAAGTATTATTCTTATGGTAATTCAAGTTTTCTTTGCCGTTGTAATCGGGCTATATTTCTGGAATTTACTGCGTAATCAACAGACGAACCGTTCTGCTGTCGATAGAGAGTCCAGAAAAGAATTGGAGAAGCTGAGAAAGCTGAGATCCATCTCTCTAACCAAGCCGCTTTCGGAGAAAACGAGACCATCTTCCATGCAGGATATTGTAGGACAGATTGAAGGATTGAAAGCTTTGAAAGCTGCACTGTGTGGTCCCAATCCGCAGCATGTCATTATTTATGGCCCGCCGGGTGTGGGTAAGACGGCTGCTGCCCGTGTCGTACTAGAAGAAGCGAAGAAGAACCAGGAATCTCCATTCCGTCCTGATTCGAAGTTTACAGAGATTGATGCCACGACAGCGCGCTTTGACGAAAGAGGGATTGCCGATCCGCTGATCGGTTCCGTTCATGACCCTATTTATCAAGGTGCAGGTGCAATGGGTGTCGCAGGGATTCCGCAGCCCAAACCGGGTGCTGTTACGAAGGCGCATGGCGGCATTTTATTTATCGATGAAATTGGTGAATTACACCCGACGCAATTGAACAAATTATTAAAGGTGCTGGAGGATCGTAAAGTATTTCTGGAAAGTGCTTATTACAGCTCCGAAGATACGAATATTCCAGGCTACATTCATGATATATTTCAAAATGGTCTGCCCGCTGATTTCCGTTTAGTAGGGGCTACAACACGCACACCTAGCGAGATTCCTCCTGCTATCCGTTCGCGCTGTTTGGAAATTTATTTCCGTCCTCTTTTACCAAATGAGGTAGGAGAAATTGCTCGGAAAGCGCTCGATAAGATTGGCTTCAAGAAATGTGAAGCTGCTGTTGAAGTTGTGATGAAGTATGCAACCAACGGGAGAGAGGCTGTGAATGTGATTCAGCTTGCCGCGGGCATTGCCTTAACGGATAAGCGTGATGAAATTACCGCAGCTGACA
Organism: Paenibacillus sp. yr247; assembly: GCF_900103825.1. Classification (GTDB taxonomy): domain Bacteria; phylum Bacillota; class Bacilli; order Paenibacillales; family NBRC-103111; genus Paenibacillus_E. Next base: position 223,933 of record NZ_FNIF01000003.1, on the reverse strand, counting down.
TTGAGTGGGTTGTAAATTCATCGCAAATTCCACCTAGACCAGAACGTAAAGTGCCTGCACAGCCGCAAATTGGGTTTGTTAATGGATTAGCTGTGTATGGTCCTAATTTAGGTACACTACTTGAGATCGAAGTGACGGCAATTCCAGTTGCAGTTCCGGGCACTGGGAAATTCAATATTACGGGTGTAGTAGATGAAGAGGAAATGGGAGGAGGTTCTCGAACCATACGCAGAAAGAGCATGGCACGAGGATCGGTAGAGAATGTGCTGACGGTCCTTCGCAAGCTTGGATTTAATACGTCAGATTATGATCTGCATATTAATTTCCCTGGCGGGGTGCCTATCGACGGGCCTTCTGCGGGCATTTCGATGGCAACAGCGATTGCATCTGCGCTGCATAAAATACCTGTCGATAACAAACTCGCCATGACTGGGGAAATGAGTATCCATGGTAAGGTTAAACCCGTAGGTGGAGTTGTGGCGAAGGTTGAAGCAGCATTCCAAGCAGGGGCTACCAAGGTCATTATCCCCAAAGAAAATTGGCAGGTCTTGTTCGCTAATTTGCCGGGTGTAGAGGTCATTGCTGCTGATTCCATCGAGGAAGTGCTGGGAGTTGCGTTAGGAATCGAACTTCATGACAATGTTATTCCCTTGCCTTTTGCTGCGGAAAGGACGATTCCTGCAACATCTTTGCCAATTCTGCATGCCAATTCACAGCATACGATTGATTCATAATTTCAAATTGCAAAAAACCTTACACAATGCGATAGATACCAATTGGTGTTTTGTTGGCAGTTTTGATAAAATGTAAAAGGCAAGTAAGGATATAAAAATGAGAGACTTTGAGCACAGCTCAAAGATCCCTATATATGGAGGTGCAGAGGATGGGACCCGGAAAAATCAAGATGCGCAGAATGCCGTTATTGCCTCTAAGGGGACTGCTTGTTTATCCGAGCATGGTTCTACATCTGGATGTAGGGCGGGAAAAGTCGGTTAAAGCACTCGAGCGGGCAATGGTGGATGACAGCATGATTCTCCTCTGCTCTCAATCAGAGATCAACATAGAAGAACCTTCCAAAGAGGATATTTATCGCATCGGGACAATTGCAAAGGTGCGGCAGATGCTGAAACTACCGAACGGAACAATCCGTGTTTTAGTAGAAGGCGTGTTGCGTGCTGAGATTGTTGAGTACCTCGTGAATGATGAATATTATGAAGTCTCCGCAAAAGAATTACCGGAACAAGAAATTACCGATCCTGAAATCGATGCGTTAATGCGAACGGTACTAAACCAATTCGAGCATTACATTAATTTATCGAAAAAGGTTACACCGGAAACGCTAGCTGCAGTTTCGGATATCGATGAACCGGGCCGCTTAGCTGATGTCATATGCAGCCATTTATCACTCAAAATTAAGGATAAACAAGAGATTCTGGAGACAGTAGATGTACGTGAGCGTCTCGAGAAAATGCTTAATATCCTGAACAATGAGCGAGAAGTGCTTGAACTAGAACGCAAAATTAGCCAACGCGTTAAGAAACAAATGGAAAAAACGCAGAAGGAATACTATCTTCGCGAACAGATGAAAGCGATCCAGAAGGAGCTAGGGGATAAGGAAGGCCGTGCTGGCGAAGTGGATGACCTGCGTACCCAGCTGGCTGAAGCTGAATTGCCTGACAAAGTCCGTGAAAAGGTCGAGAAGGAAATTGACCGTCTAGAGAAGATGCCATCGACTTCTGCGGAGGGAGGCGTCATTCGCAACTATATTGATTGGTTGCTGGGACTGCCTTGGTCCAAACAAACAGATGATGACTTGGATCTGGATAAAGCCGAAGAAATCCTGAATGAGGATCATTTCGGACTTGAGAAACCTAAGGAGCGCGTGCTGGAGTACTTAGCGGTACAGAAGCTCGTTAAGAAGCTGAAAGGCCCAATCCTTTGTTTAGTTGGCCCTCCGGGTGTTGGTAAAACATCTATTGCTCGTTCCATCGCAAGATCGATGGGAAGACAGTTCATACGCATCTCGCTCGGCGGCGTCAGAGATGAAGCTGAGATTCGCGGACATCGCCGTACGTATGTAGGAGCGATGCCTGGACGGATCATCCAAGGGATGAAGAATGCTGGAGCCAAAAACCCTGTTTTCTTGCTAGACGAAATCGACAAAATGGCGATGGACTTCCGTGGTGATCCGGCATCGGCATTGCTTGAAGTCCTTGATCCCGAGCAGAATAGCACTTTTAGTGATCATTTCATTGAAGTTCCGTTTGACTTGTCCAATGTCATGTTCGTGACAACGGCGAATGCTGTTCACAACATTCCGCGCCCTCTGTTAGATCGGATGGAGGTTCTCTATATACCTGGCTACACGGAAATTGAGAAGCTGCAAATTGCAAAGAAATATTTGCTGCCTAAGCAGAAGCGTGAACATGGTTTAGAGGAAGATCAGCTTGTTGTGGATGAAGCTGCCTTAATGAAGATCGTACGAGAATATACACGAGAAGCAGGCGTTCGTAACTTGGAACAGCAAGTCGCTGGCATGAACCGTAAAGCAGCCAAAAAGATTGTGTCAAACCCATCTGCGCCCGTACATGTAACGGAAGAAAATCTAAAGGACTTTTTAGGGCCGATCAAGTTCCGTTATAGTGTCGCGGAAGAGGAGGATCAGATAGGTGCTGTGACAGGCCTTGCTTGGACAGAAGTCGGCGGAGATACATTAGTCATTGAAGTTACTGTTATGCCGGGAACAGGCAAATTGACCTTGACGGGTAAACTCGGTGATGTGATGAAGGAATCTGCACAAGCTGCTTTCAGTTATACACGCACGAAAGCTGAGGCGTTCGGTATTTCACCTGATTTCCACGAGAAAAATGACATCCACATCCACATTCCTGAAGGTGCCATTCCAAAGGATGGTCCATCCGCTGGTATCACGATGGCGACAGCATTGATTTCGGCATTGACGAATATTCCTGTCTCTCGCGTCGTTGCCATGACTGGAGAGATTACGCTGCGCGGCCGAGTGCTTCCAATCGGAGGATTGAAAGAAAAAGCGCTCGCTGCTCATCGAGCCGGTATCCGTATCATCCTGCTGCCTCAGGATAATGAGAAAGACATTATAGAAATTCCAGAAAGTGTCCGCGCTGAGATGACCTTTATTCCAGTTAGCCATATGGATCAAGTACTGGAACATGCGCTTGTCAAAAATAAGCCTCCCGCTCATGTCGGATAACGATAGAAAGTAGTTGAACATCCATGAAAGTCAATCAAGCTGAGTTTATTATCAGTGCGGTTGGTCCTAGTCAATATCCAGAGGATGCCTTGCCAGAGATTGCTCTGGCAGGGCGTTCTAATGTCGGGAAATCCTCATTGATTAACTGTTTGATCTCCCGCAAGAATTTGGCCAGAACCAGCTCACAACCCGGAAAAACACAAACCCTTAACTATTATAAAATCAATCAGGACTTATATTTTGTAGATCTTCCCGGTTATGGTTATGCGAAAGTATCTAAAACGAAACGGGAGCAATGGGGAAAGTTCATTGAAAGCTATTTGATGAATCGTGAAACATTGCGCCTTGTTATGCAATTAGTTGATTTACGGCATCCTCCTTCCAAAGATGATCAGGCTATGTACGAGTGGCTAAGACACAATGATGTTCCAGTCATCGTTATTGCTACCAAAGCCGACAAGATCCCGAAAAGCAGATGGCCCAAGCACATCAAAATTGTGCGAGAAACACTGGGGATGGATAAAGGTGTTCAGCCATTGATGTTTTCCTCTGAGCTTGGCCTAGGCAAAGACGAGCTTTGGAGCATCTTGGAGCAAGCAATTGCTTACGGAGAGCCAACGCCAGAAGTAAAAGCAAGCGATGTAGAGAGTGAACAAGAACCGTCCTGATACAGAGGGCGGTTTTTTGTGTAATAATGAGCAGCTCGTCATAAGAGAGAGAAAATCAAGAAGAAGCACACGGGAAAGTGAGGTTTTCTGGGGAAAATTTGCTGGCATTCCGTATTTTCTTGGTTTTTTCAGAATATTTGGCTGATTATCATGAAATACTCGCAGGAATATTAAGCACGCATGTAGTATAATAATAAACAAGGTAATAGTTAATGGCTTGAAAACAAAGAATCGAGGGATTTTTATGGCACAAAGGTTAGCGACTGAATATGTCAAAACCTGCCTCCAGTTAACAGAAGCCGAGATGTTCAGGTTTTTTCAGATGTTCGTGGATCATCAAGTGACCTTACAAGTGAAAGTTTTGGAAAATGGCAACCAAGAGGTTGTTTTTCAAGATGGAGCAGGTCAGGAAATCGTCCTCTCATTTGAAAAGAAATCGGGCCTATATGAATGTACAGGATCCTGCAGATTAAGTAATACCTTATTGGCTAATTTAATGCGTAAAGCGGTATCAGAGTTTAAAGGAAGTGCAACAGTAAACCGTATATACCCTAGTTATACAATGGTTTACTATTATGAACACGGAACCGTTGTTAAAATCGAGGAAGTCAAAGGGCAATTGTTAACGGTTATTTATGAGTACCGAGACAGCATTGGTCTCATGCAGCAAATGTTCCAAAAAAGAGAAGTCGAACAGGAGATCGAAATGATTTACGATCAAATTAACCATCTTCTTGATTTGCGTAATATACTGCAGAAATTGGAAGAACATCAGCAGATTGATACTCGCCTCAATGAGTTAACTCACCGTTTGTTTATTCTAGAGGCTTAACAACACATATACTAACATTCATAAAGACCCGGCTTTTAGGGTCTTTTTTGTTTGGTAAAAAAAACTATTGCATTTCTCGTCGATAGATGTTATTTTTATTCTCGTTGAAACAATATAGGAACCAGGATTCACTCAGGACATTGAATGTTGCGAGAGATAATACCCTCGGGAAGTGAATGACGTAGGTCCTAGCGGATGAAATTTTTTTCAAACATTTTATTCCTAGGAAGGGGGAACCGAAAGATGGAAACAGAATACTCAACTTTCGGAAGACACGTTGCTGTAGATACTTGGGGGGTAGATTTCGAACTTCTGAACAATGCAGATTGGCTGCAGGCTCAGATGGTAGAAGCTGCCGAGGTATGCGGAGCAACCGTACTATCTGTACAATCCAAGCAATTTGAACCACAAGGAGCAACTGTACTTGTTATGTTGTCTGAGAGTCATCTCTCCATTCATACTTATCCTGAGAGAGGTTTTGCCGCGCTTGATTGTTATACATGCGGTGAGACAGTGGACCCTCAATTAGCGATCGATTTCATGGTATCCGTATTGAAACCAGAAACATTCTATGCGAAGAAGCTAGTTCGCGGAATGGGTGAATTGAAAGTAGAAACTCCTGAAATTAAGCAAGCAGAGCTTGTTAAATAAGAGTCTGCACATAACAATAACAATAACCACGGAGAAATCCGTGGTTATTTGTTTGCCCTTATGCCCATACAATGTTATTGCGACACATGTCCAAACATGAAGTGGGGGTGCGAAGATTTGAAACAAAAAATGGTAAGAAAAACAGTGATCTATAGTATTGTTCTCTTTCTCATCATCTGGCCTGTCTATCAACTCACTCAAATGCTAGGTCATCATAAAGAAGAGCACGACGCTACTCATTTGTTGTATCAAGTGTCTCTGTTTCAGATGGAGCTTCTGAAAAGCTATTTAGAAGAATCGGCTCAAAGTAAAAATACAGATGCACTGGATGCGAGTAAACAAGCTCTTTACTCGGCAGGATATACACATGAACGTCTCGTGCTAGCCGCGGGAGGAAGTGAATATCTAACGCCTTTAGACAGTATGACTCAGCTCACACAGTATTTACAGCGTCTACAGGTGGGCGGAGTGCGAGCATTAAAGCCCGATGAGCTGCAGACATTGAAGGAAGCTGGGCTGCAGTACAAGAGTATATATGATATTTATGAGAAAATCATGGCCTCGAATGGTGATATTGTTTCTTCTCAAAATACGAAGCTGGCTGAGTTAGATCGTAATTTGACCGCTTTTATACGGAAAAAGCTGCTTCAATAAATGGACTTTGTGCCTATAAAGGTATATAGGAGCCCAATGCTGTTAAAACTAACGAGCAGACGAAGCATTCATAAATTATACAAAAAATTTGTCGGATTGCATGTTTTGCTGTGCTATAATGGTACATAGAAATAGACGGAAAGGCAGGTGGTACCTTTGCATATTATCGCACTTGGCTTGAATTATCGTACGGCCCCGGTGGAAATTCGGGAGAAGTTCGCTTTCTCTGAACACGATTTACCTAAGGCATTGGCAGAATTGAAAGAAACCAAAAGCATAATGGAGTGTGTAATTGTCGCCACCTGCAATCGCACGGAAATCTATGCCGTTGTGGATCGACCAAACACATGCAGTCATTATTTGACAAACTTCATTGAACGTTGGTTCCAAGTTACCAAGGATGAGTTCCAAAAACATTTATATATGTATGAAAATGAGAAAGCGATTGAGCATTTATTCCGCGTAACAAGCGGTTTAGATTCTATGGTTATCGGGGAAACCCAGATTCTTGGACAAGTGCGGGATGCTTTTTTATCATCTCAAAATATGAAAGCAACCGGAGCTTATTTCAATACATTGTTTAAGCAATCCGTGACACTTGCCAAAAAAGCGCACTCCGAAACTGGCATAAGCAACAATCCGGTTTCCGTCAGCTACGCCGCGGTGGAACTCGGTAAGCGAATATTCGGTTCTTACATGAATAAGACGGTTATGATTATTGGCGCCGGTAAGATGAGTGAATTAACCGTTAAGCATTTATACGCGAACGGCGCTAACAAAGTTATCGTGGTGAATCGCACGTTTGAACGTGCAGTGGAGTTGGCGGAGAAATTCAACGGCGTTCCATGTACCATCGATAATATGTTGGAGCTATTGCCAGAGGTGGATATTATCATTAGCTCGACAGGCGCTCCGGGGTATGTTCTTACGAAGAATGATATCCAGTCCTATGTGCAAAAAAGGAAATCTCGTCCGCTCTTTATGATGGACATTGCTGTTCCTCGTGATCTAGATCCACAGATTAGCGGCTTACCGAATGTGTTTCTCTATGATATCGATGATCTGGAGCATATCGTAGACAAGCATTTGCAAGAGAGAAAGAAAGAAGCAGCCAAGATTGAAACGATGATTGAAAATGAAATGGGCGTTTTCGAACAATGGACGAAGACTTTAGGTGTGAGTCCAGTGATTAATGCTCTGCAAGCCAAAGCGAGTCAGATTCACGAAGAGACGATGGATAGTATGTTAAAGAAACTGCCTGACCTCGATGAACGTGAAATTAAAGTCATTCGTAAATTAACAAAAAGCATTGTGAATCAAGTGCTGCGAGACCCGATCTTGCGTGTTAAGGAAATGGCGGGAGAACGTCACGGGGATGAAGCGCTTGAACTATTCACGAAATTGTTTGCCCTAGAAGAGACCCTTGAACAACAAGAGAAAGCCAATCAGTTAGCAGAAAAACTAGAAGCCGGGCAAAAAGCAGTGGAAGCTAAGCACAAAATGGAAGACAAGTTATCCGTGCTCGGTTTACAAACCGCTGATGTTCTAGCACAATCTTAAAATAAAGGCGCTAATCGCCAAGGAGAGGTGCCATGGTAACACGTAGCTGGTTGTTTGATGCGATGATTTATTTGTATGCCCTGAGCCTATTGTTTTACTTTTCGGACTTCGCTAATGCGAACCGGAGTGCGAAACGGATGGGGACGGGGCTGCTTTTGTTTGTATGGGTTCTGCAGACCGCTTATCTGTGTATTAGTTTGTACGGTCATTTGACGGAGTGGGCTTTTGCTCGATTGGACGTACTTTTTATGTTATCTTGGTTGATTGTGACGATATCATTATTAATAAACCGATTTTTTCGCATTGAATTGTTTGTGTTTTTTGTAAATGTTCTTGGGTTTGCGATTTTGGCATTGAATGTATTCGGAAATCCGCATGTAACGCCGATTAAGGCCGGTTGGGACATCAACGACGAGCTATTATTTATTCATATTACCCTAGCTATAGGCAGCTACGCGGCGTTTTCGATTGCAGCAATTTTCTCAGGCATGTATGTATTCTTACACAAAATGCTGAAAGCGAAGAAGTTTTCACAAACGGTTATGAGGTTACCATCGCTTGAGAAAATTGAACATTACACCTACTTCTCCGTCATTATCGGTGCACCGTTACTTCTTCTGGCTTTAAGTCTTGGTGTGGTGTGGGTCGTACTGGAGGGGAATCATAACTTGCTTTATGATCCCAAGGTTATTAACTCCTTTTTTGTATTAGCCGCTTACGCTTTTTATTTATTTCAACAGAAATCTATGCGTATATCTGGCTATAAACTAGCAGCATGGAACCTTGCGGCTTTCTTAATTGTTGTTCTTAATTTCGTTGTTTCCAATCTGTTTTCAGGTTTTCATGACTGGATATGGAGCTAACGATGATGAATCATCCATACCCCATTATGGTGAATCTGTCAGGACGCAAATGTCTGGTTGTCGGCGGTGGGCAAGTAGCAGAACGTAAAGTGCTATCACTACTGCAAGCAGGGGCACATGTGACAGTGGTAAGCACAGAATTCACTGCTGAGCTTGCAGAGATGGAGAATCGGTCAGAAGTGGTTCTGAATAGGCAGCCGTTTCAGCCAGCGATTATTACGGATGAATGTCCGAAAGAGGGTCCTTATACTTTGATTGTAGCCGCAACGAATGATGCCGATATTAACGTTCAAGTGTATGAGCTGGCTTCGCGGCAAGGACGGCTTGTCAACGTTGTTGATCAACCTCAGTTGAGCTCATTCATTCTGCCTTCAGTTGTTCGCAGAGGGAAGTTGGTTATTGCCGTTTCAACGGGGGGAGCAAGTCCTTCTGCAGCTCGCAACATCGCCCAAGAATTAGACAACGTGTATGGTGAAGAATATGCCTGTTATCTTGAATTTCTTAGTGACATACGTTTGTTGGTTCAGAGTAAAGTGGCTGATAAACCAGCTAGACAAAAGATGTTTAAAGAGATACTTGAATGGGATGTACTTGCCAAAATACGAGAAGGCACGTTCGAGAGTTGGAAAGAGATGCTATACATAGCTTTAGAGAAAGAACCTTGGATGCATGAACAAGCAGGTGAAGAAGTTACTGACCAGATTGCTTGGCCGGTGATCAAAGATTTCGGGCAGCGAGTATAGGGAGGCGGGTAGAGATGAGAACCATTATTGTAGGTACTAGGCAGAGCGCATTGGCACTAACTCAGACAGGGCAAGTCGTGGAACTTTTAAAGCAGCTTGCAGCTGAACATGGGATTGATTGTCAATTTGAAATAAAGAAAATTGTCACCAAGGGCGACCGTATCTTGGATGTGACCTTGTCCAAGGTAGGCGGCAAGGGGCTGTTCGTCAAAGAAATCGAACAGGCACTCGTGGACGGCGACATTGACATGGCCGTCCACAGCATGAAAGATATGCCCTTCGAGTTACCCGAAGGGCTAGTGGTAGGAGCGGTGCCGATGCGTGAGGACGCGCGCGATGCGCTCATCACACGCGGGCACCGCTCCCTGGACGAGCTGCCGCAGGGCGCGCTCGTCGGCACCAGCTCGCTGCGTCGCGCAAGCCAGCTGCAGCACCACCGCCCGGACCTCCGCATCGAGTCGGTCCGCGGGAACATTGATTCGAGGCTGCGCAAGCTCGATGAAGAGAACTTCGATGCGATTCTGCTTGCCGCGGCCGGTTTACACCGGATCGGCTGGCAGGATCGTATCAGTGCGTACCTGCCGCCCGAGGTCTGCCTCCCTGCGGTAGGGCAGGGAGCGCTGTGCATCGAGTGCCGGGGCGGCGACGCCTTCATTCTGGACCTGCTGAGCAGGTTCCAGCATGAACCTACTGCGATCGCGGTGCGAGCGGAGCGGGCTTTCCTTGGCAGACTCAATGGAGGCTGCCAGGTGCCGCTCGGCGCTTACGCGAGCGTAAGCGAGGACAGCAGTGGCGGAGAGCCGCTGCTTACGCTAACGGGCATGGTGGGTACGCCGGATGGCGTCACCATGCTTAAGGAATCCGCTTCCGGGAGCGATCCGGAAGCGTTAGGTTTGCTTGTAGCCGATAAGCTAATCGCACAAGGTGCAGAACATATCCTGGCTGAGGTAAGGAAGTGAGTTGCGTGAACAAAGGAAGAGTCTATCTCGTTGGTGCCGGTCCCGGAGATCCAAAACTCATCTCAGTTCGCGGTATGGAAGCCATTCAGAAAGCCGATGTCGTTGTCTACGACCGGCTGGCAAACCCTCGTCTACTCAAGCATCGTAAACCGGAAGCCGAGCTGATCTTTGTTGGTAAGCTGCCGGATAAGCATATACTCAAGCAAGAAGAAATCAATCAATTACTCGTTGATTTGGCCCTGCAAGGAAAAGTCGTGACTCGTCTCAAAGGCGGCGATCCCAGCGTTTTCGGCCGAGTAGGTGAGGAAGCGGAGCTGCTGGCAGATAACGGAGTGACATTCGATATCATCCCAGGTATCACATCTTCGATTGCGGTTCCGACTTATGCAGGTATTCCTGTCACTCATCGTGACTTTACTTCGTCTGTTGCGATAATAACCGGTCATGAATATCCGAATAAGACTTACTCCAGTTTAGACTGGGAGCATTTAGCAAAAGCGATTGGCACCATGGTTTTCTTGATGGGTGTAGCGAATCTCGAACAAATTTGCCGCGAATTGATACGCTGCGGCAAACCGTCAGAGATGCCTGTTGCGCTCGTAAGGTGGGGAACCTGGGCGGATCAGGCTACGATTACTGGAACTCTCGCCGATATCACAGAAAAGGTGAGACAAGCTGATTTCAAATCGCCGGCTGTTATCATTGTTGGTGAGGTTGTTAAGCTGCGTGAGAAGCTGGCTTGGGTCGAGAAGAAGCCGCTTTTTGGACGGCGAGTGCTTGTCACGAGAGCTAGAAATCAAGCGAGTGAGCTTGTTGATTTAATCGATGATATGGGGGGAGAAGCTGTCGAATTCCCTGTAATTCGAATACAACCGCCTAGTCGTCCTGAGGCGGTACAGGCGCTGGACCAGGCGCTAGATGAGCTGCATGAATTTGACTGGATTTTACTCACTAGTGTCAACGGAGTTGACTATTTCTTCAACAAGCTGCGTGAGAAAGGTATTGATGTTCGCAGAATGGGGAATGCTCGCATCGCTGCCGTAGGTCCGAAGACCGCTGAGGCGCTTGCTGAGCGAGGAATCATTGCGGATATTCTCCCAGCCAAGTATCAGGGTGAAGGCATCCTACAAGCTATTCAATCCGATTTGAAAGCGGGTCAAAAGGTACTTTTACCAACTGCTGATCTGGCACGTGATTATTTACCTGCAAAGCTCAGAGAACTTGGTCTTCAGGTAACCCAGGTCGACGTATATGAGAATGTGCTTACAACAGAAGATGGGGAAGAAATCATTCACCTTCTACAAAATCAAAGCATTCATATTATAACTTTTACAAGCTCATCTACGGTTACAAATTTACTTGAGGCTTTGCGCAAATTGGGTGTGAAAGATCCTTTATCTTTGCTTCATGGTGTTGAAATTGCCTGTATCGGTCCCCAAACCGCAGAAACGGTACGTCAATGCGGACTGCCGATTACGTATATGGCCGAAGAGGCTACAGTTGCTTCATTAGTACAAAGTATTTCTCGTCAAAAATAAAGGAGGCGGAATTCCCTTATGAGTTTCCCTATCGTTCGTAATCGCCGTTTACGCGGCAATGCAGCTATCCGTAATCTTGTTCGTGAAAATCAAGTGTCGGTTAATGATGTTGTACAGCCGATTTTTGTCACACACGGTTCAAACATCAAGGCAGAGATTGCCTCAATGCCGGGCGTGTATCATTTTTCGTTAGACAGAGTTCAAGAAGAGATTGAAGAGATTACAAAGCTTGGCATTCAAGCTATCCTTTTATTTGGGGTACCTGATCATAAAGATGCGACAGGAACATCAGCCTATATGGATGATGGCATTGTGCAGCAGGCTGCTCGTTTTATTAAAGAGTTGAATCCGAATCTGCTCATTATCGCGGATACTTGTCTATGTCAGTTCACGGATACAGGTCACTGTGGTGTTATTCATCATCATCCGGTAACAGGAGCTGCCGATGTGGCGAATGATCCATCCTTGGAGCTGCTGGTTCGTACAGCTGTATCGCAAGCCAAAGCGGGTGCAGACATTATCGCTCCATCTAATATGATGGACGGCTATGTGCATGCGATTCGTTCAGGATTAGATGAAGCTGGTTACGAGAATACACCGATTATGGCTTATTCTGTTAAATATGCATCGGCCTTTTATGGTCCATTCCGAGATGCTGCTCATTCTACGCCGCAATTCGGTGATCGCAAAACGTATCAAATGGATCCTGCCAACGGGCGTGAAGCTTTGCGTGAAGCCGAAAGTGACGTTATCGAAGGTGCCGACTTCCTCATGGTGAAACCGGCTCTTGCTTATATGGACATTATTCGAATGCTGAAGGACAACTTCGACCTGCCTGTTGTGGCCTATAACGTAAGTGCAGAATATTCCATGATTAAGGCTGCTGCTAAGCAGGGCTGGATTAACGAAGAGGCCATCGTAATGGAAACCATGATGAGCTTCAAACGTGCAGGTGCGGATATTATCCTAACTTATTTTGCCAAAGATATTGCCCGTTATTTAAAAAACAGCTAATCTCCATAGAAGAACCATTCATCCTAGAATGCATTGGCGACAGTTTCCCGAGGAAACGTACCAGCCTGCTTTTTCTAGACGCGGATGGTTCTTTTGTCATACTTTTGTCGCAAAACGAAAGCTTACCTCGGTTGTGACAGAGTAATAATTAGGGCATAATGAATGAGAATAGATGGAAAACCAGTGGAGAGCTTTGGTCTAGGCCAAAGATCTCAACAAAGGAGAGACTTTGGTCTCCGCCCAAAGATCCCAACAAAGGAGAGACTTTGGTCTCCG
>NZ_FNIF01000003.1:0-210811 GCF_900103825.1 Paenibacillus sp. yr247 | reverse complement strand
GAAAAAGAGGAAGGTGCCTCATGAGCTACAACGACAATTTTATTAAAGCATGCCGTAAGGAACAGGTGGATACGCTGCCCGTTTGGTATATGCGCCAAGCTGGAAGATACGACCCGGATTATCGCAAAATCAAAGAAAAGTACTCGCTGCTGGAGATTTGCCAGCAACCAGAGCTAGCTGCGGAAGTTACCATGATGCCCATTAAAAAACTGGGTGTGGATGCCGCAATTTTATATTCTGACATTATGAATCCCGTCGCTTCACTTGGGGTTGATTTTGATATTGTCAAAGATATTGGTCCTGTTATTCATACTCCGGTTCGCACAGCGCAGGATGTTGATCGTCTGCGTCCTATAGATGTGGAGAAAGATTTATCACATATCCTTCAAACGATCCGCATTTTAGACCGGGAGCTTGAGGTTCCTCTGATCACATTTGCGGGTGCGCCGTTTACAATTGCTAGCTACTTGATCGAAGGTAAACCATCGAAAAGTTATATTCGCACAAAACAGCTCATGTACTCTGAGCCGACGGTTTGGTTTGCGTTAATAGAGAAGCTTGGTGACATGGTTATTACGTATTTACGAGCGCATATCGCATCGGGTGCCAAGGCTGTTCAAGTATTTGATAGCTGGGTCGGCGCGCTTTCTCCTGCAGATTTCCAAATGTATGTACTGCCGACAATGACGCGAATTTTCAAAGAGCTTTCAGATTTGAAAGAACCTAAAATTTATTTCCCCGGCGTAAGTTCAGGCGAATTACTCCCTTATCTTAAAGATCTCCAAGCGGATGTTATTGGCCTTGATTGGCGGATTCCGATTTCAGTAGGCCGTGAGAGAGTCGGCAAGCGCTTCGCAGTGCAAGGAAACTTGGATCCTTATATTTTAACGGCTCCAATGAGTGTGATTGAGAAACAGGCAAAAGCAATCATTGACGAAGGGATTCAGCAGCCAGGTTATATTTTTAACCTAGGCCATGGTTTATTCCCGGAAGCATCGCTTGAGAAGTTAAAGGAATTGACTGCTTTCATACATTCTTACTCACATTCCGCATTAACTCAGCAAGCAGAAAAGAGTGGTGTTTAAGATGACGAAACGCCGTATTGGTGTATTAGTAATGTCTTATGGTACGCCTGAAAGCTTGGATCAAGTAGAAGCGTATTATACACACATAAGACGCGGGAATCCACCAACATCTGAGCAGCTACACGAGTTGACAGCCCGTTATGAGGCGATTGTAGGCGGGTTCTTCCCTCTACGTGAGAATACGAATAAGCAGGTCAAAGGACTTGAGACCACATTGCGCAGAGAGCATCCTGAGATGGAATTTGTCTGCTACCAAGGTCTGAAGCATGCTCAGCCCTATGTAGAAGACGGTGTGGAGCAAATGGTTAATGACGGTATTACGGAGGCTATAGGTGTCGTTTTAGCCCCTCACTACTCGATTATGAGCGTCGGCGGCTATGTGAAAAGAGCGAAAGATAAGGCGGAGGCACTTGGTCTTGAGATTGATTTTGTACTTGATTATCACCTTCATCCTAAGCTGCTAGACGCCCTTAGTATGCGTGTAGACAAAGCTTTGGAGAAATTCTCCGGATTGGATCGGAATGACGTACGCGTTATCTTTAGTGCGCACAGTTTGCCAGAAAAAATTCTTGAAATGAAAGACCCCTACCCGGATCAACTGCTTGCTACTTCCAAAGTCCTTGCAGAACGCGTTGGCCTGACGAATTGGCAGTTCGGTTGGCAAAGCGCGGGGCAAACCGCTATGCCTTGGCTGGGTCCGGACATATTGGATGTCTTAAAGAAGATTAATATAGAAGAAGGCGTGAAGAACGTTCTGCTCTGTCCCATTGGTTTTGTTTCGGATCATCTCGAGGTTCTCTACGATATTGATATTGAAGCACAGGCTTTGGCTAAGGAACTTGGATTGCATTTAGAACGAACAGAATCGCTAAATACAGATCCACTATACTTGGAAACGTTGAGCGATGTTGTGTATGAGAAATGGAAAGAGGTTTATCAGCTATCATGAGTACGCGGGTTCCTCACTATATGATTGTTGGCGGGGGTATTACTGGACTTAGCGCTGCGTTTTACTTAAAGAAACGGTTGGAGTCTGATGGAGTCCCTTTTCATCTTTCAGTGGTGGAGAAATCGTCGACATTTGGCGGGAAAATTCACACCATCGAGCGAGACGGTTTCTTTATCGAAAAGGGGCCGGATTCCTTCCTTGCACGGAAGCGTCCAATCATTGATCTAGCTTATGATCTCGGACTTGAACATGAGCTTACAGGTACGAATCCTGGGGCAAAGAAGACCTATATTGTACGTCAAGGTAAGCTGCATAGGATGCCGCCTGGTTTAGTGCTCGGAATACCGACACAGATGACACCTTTCATGAAGACAGGTCTCATATCGCCATTTGGTAAAATGCGAGCTGCACTGGATTTGATCCTGCCTAAACGTGATTTAACAACGGATGAATCGCTTGGGCATTTTCTGGAACGCCGTTTAGGAAAAGAAGTGTTGGAACGCATTGTGGAACCGCTTCTAGCGGGGATATATGCGGGAGATACGTTTAAGCTTAGCTTGAAAGCAACGTTCCCGCAGTTTCGAACGATGGAACAGAAGCATCGGAGCTTGATTCTCGGGATGATGGCCAGCCGCAAAAATGTTACCGAGGAGAGCACTCACTTACCCCCGGCGATTCGCAGTTCGGTTTTCGTGACGTTCAAGAAGGGGCTTCAGATGCTGGTTTCAGGCTTAGTAGAGGCTTTGGAGTCAGTTGATTTGCGAAAGGGTGTTGGGGTTGCTTCAGTTAGCAAAATGGGGCAGAAAACAGAGGTTATCTTTGAGAACGGACAAAGTGAAATCGTAGATGGCGTTATCCTAACGACGCCTACTTTCCAGGCTGCGCAGATGCTGGCTCATTTGCCTGCTGCAAGTGAGCTTAAGAAGATTGACTATATTTCTGTAGCGAATGTCATTATGGCTTTCGATCGCAAAGACATCCCTTTTGAACTCGATGCTTCGGGGTTTCTAGTACCGAGATATGAAGGCAGGACGATTACGGCTTGTACCTTAACATCTGCCAAATGGCTGCATACAGCTCCTGATGGGAAAGTACTGCTGCGCTGTTATATTGGTCGTTCAGGGGAGCAAGAATGGCCACAATGGACGGATGACCAGCTAGTGAGCAAAGCTCGCCATGATCTCCGTGAATTATTAGGTCTCGAGGCGGAGCCGCTATTTGCTGAGGTAACTCGTTTAATGAATTCCATGCCGCAGTATCCAGTCGGTCACCTGGAGCAGATTGAACGTTTCCGTGATGAGCTTGCGGCTGCTATGCCTCAAGTCCTAATAACGGGTGCGGGGTTCCATGGGGTCGGCCTCCCTGACTGTATACGGCAAGGTAAGGAAGCTGCTTGGCAGCTTGCGGACATTATACAAAATCAGTCTCAGGATGCGGCAGTTACAGCCGGTACGATTTAGCGAGAGTGCGTAGTTTCAACACATTTTATCATAGAAGTTTTAACTGGGGGTATGAAGTTATGGGAAATTCAGGAAGAATCGACACGCGCTCATCGGCCGCTTTTCAAGAAGCCAAGAAGTTGCTTCCCGGCGGAGTGAACAGTCCTGTTCGCGCTTTTAAATCGGTTGGTTTGACACCGATGTTCATGGAGAAAGGTTCAGGATCTCGCGTAACGGATATTGACGGTAATACGTATATCGATTATGTAGGCTCATGGGGTCCATTAATCGTAGGACATACACATCCAGTCGTACTGGAAGCGATTAAAGCTGCTGCAGAGAAGGGGACTAGCTTCGGTGCTCCGACGCTTCTAGAAACGGAAATGGCAAAGCTGGTCATTGAACGGGTGCCGTCCATTGATATGGTTCGTATGGTGAACTCAGGGACAGAAGCGACCATGAGCGCGTTACGGCTAGCCCGCGGATATACGAAGCGCGATAAGATCGTGAAGTTCGAAGGAAGCTACCATGGTCATGCCGATGCGTTATTGATCAAAGCTGGCTCTGGTGTGGCTACACTTGGCCTGCCTGACAGTCCTGGGGTGCCCAATAATGTAGCATCGAATACGATCACTGTGCCTTACAATGATTTGGCATCCGTGAAGTTAGTATTTGAGAAGTTTGGCGAAGAAATCGCAGCTTTGATCGTTGAACCGATTGCAGGGAATATGGGAGTTGTACCTCCAGCCGAAGGATTTTTACAAGGATTACGCTCCATTACAAAACAATACGGCTCTTTACTTATTTTCGATGAGGTGATGACGGGCTTCCGCGTACACAAGAATTGTGCACAGGGCTTGTACGGCATTACACCTGATCTAACATGTTTAGGCAAGGTCATTGGCGGAGGACTTCCTGTTGGCGCTTATGGAGGCAGACTAGATATCATGGAGCAGATTGCTCCGGCGGGAACAATCTATCAGGCGGGGACCTTATCAGGCAATCCGTTAGCCATGGCAGCAGGCTTCGCGACGCTATCTCTACTTGGCGAGCCTGACGTTTATGAGGAACTGGAACGTAAGTCTGCGAAGCTGGAAGCTGGATTTGCACGCAATGCGGCTGAAGCTGGCGTAGCAAGCACGATTAACCGTGTAGGTTCAATGATATGTCCTTTCTTCACAGAGCAGGCTGTCACGAATTACGATACAGCTAAAACATCGGATTTAGCTAAGTTTAATGCTTACTTCGGCCATATGCTGGATTTGGGCGTTTCAGTTGCACCATCACAATTCGAAGGTATGTTTGTGTCAACCGTTCACTCCGATGAAGACATCGCGGCGACAATCGATGCTCATCGTGAAGCGTTGAAGCGTTTATAACATGAACACTACAAAAGACCTGGCCAATGCTGCCAGGTCTTTGTATTATGTACTAATTTAGTTTGCTTTTGTTGGAGCAGCACTCGGAGTTGGAGATGCACCATTCCCATTGCTAGATTGAACAGGACTTGTGGTAGGTATTGTTGTCGGGCTCGGCTTTGATGGTGCGGAAGCTCCTGGTGAGGAGCTTCCTGTGCCTGTGTTTCCATTTCCAGTTCCTTCCGAAGGACCTGGATTTGCAGGTGCTGTTGGTGAAACTTCTGGCTTCACCGATGGACTTGGTTTTGAAGAACCATTTTCTGTTCCGCCAGGACTATGAGATGCACCATTCTTGCCTGGTTCACTGCTGGAATCAGGCTTGATTGACGTTGTTGGTGTCGGTGTTGCTTTCGGTGTCGGCGTTGCTTTTGGCTGATTAGCTTTCTTATCCGCTTGTTCCTTCAAGAATTCAGGATGATCATAAGCACCACCTGGATCGATTGTCGTAAGTCCTTCCCAAACGTTCTTCACCTTTACCTGTTCAGGATGATCAAATACTAGAAATGCAGAAGGTAACCGACGCTCGCCATAACGACTTGAAGGCTTCGTAATCAACGCATCGTTATATACCATTTCGGAAGAAGCTCCGCCATCCAAGAAGCCTGCATTAATGACACCATCTTGGAGGAATAAATCCTGAACTTCTTTAAGTGTTGCACCTACACTGTGTGCTTGACGGCCGTCGATTACGATGAAGATAACCGTTCCGTCGGCTTTTTGTCCGACAGCCGTACGAGGTGCACGTCCCCAGCCGCCATCACCGCTCGTAATGAGCGGCTTTCCGTTAGCGATAACACGAGGATAGAAGGACACTGCGTCAGAAACACCAAGCTTGATAAGCTCGTTAATCGTGTACTTACCGATAATGAGTGTGCCTTCTTTGGTAAATCCTACAATATGTTGAGCAATACTGCCCTCTTGGTCCGTATAAAGAATATTTCCACCGGACATAATAGCTCCAATTGGAGCAAATCCGTTTCCAAGTCCATCTGGATCGTTGAATCCTCCACCGTTTACGCCCGCGACAGCACCAGTACGCTGTACCATAGATGTGATTCTCTCGCCTTCACCTTGCTTATCGGGAACGACAACTCGAATCGTTCGTGGATCATATACATACATTTTCTTACCTTTCCAAAATTGACCGGAAATGTCCTCGACTTTCACAAGACTATCCAAAGGACGATTTTTATTGAATTGAACCGCGCGCAAATCTTGTTTTTCAACAGAGTTGACTTCGGTCAAATTTTGCATTTCAAGAACCAGCTGATCTCTACGCTGAGCGCCTACGAAAATCCACGCCCAATCACGATGCTGTGTCGTAATGACCGTTTTGGCCAAATACTCACGAATATATTCTCCAGGCGGAGTTAGAAATAAAAAGCTCGAACTAAGAAAAGTACATGCTGCTATAACTAGAAATGTGCGTTTCAGCCAACTGTAACTGCGAAAGTGATCTAATATTGTACTACCCAAGGTTGTCCCTCTCCTGCTCTAGTATTCTATTTGATGTGTAAATGTCGAAAAAAAACAATACTAGACTTATATTATCATATTTTCGTATGCAATTGTTATTGGTAATTGTTAAAATAAAGTTACATAATACCTAAAACCTTAAGGAGTTATTAAATCTATGAAGCGATATTACTTTTTTGATTTTCCAATAGATCTAATGGCAGCTATTTTTCTATTTCTCCTAATCTTACTCACAATCGTTCTATCCTTTCATAAAAGGACACGATCATGACAGAGTGGAAGCGCAGCGGTGAATGGTTGGAGCTCCCAGCGCCCAATGCGATGTGGAAGCCCCTTAAGCCTGGGGCCATTGAAGAATTAGCTGCTTTACTGCCTGTTCCGCGAAAGTTCTTTCTTCGATTAGCTTCTCAAGGCCGTATTCAGGTTGAAGGTGACAAAGTAAATCTCCATGTGTTTCCTGCTGAGGAGGCCTCGTTCAGACCTGAACGTTATAACCTCGACGTTATCTATGAGGACGACTTCTGTTTGGTTGTTAATAAACCGGCTGGTATGTCCGTTCATCCTTCAGAAGTAGGGCAGAGCGGTACGCTGGCTTCTGCGGTTGCTTACTATTACGCTTCAACTGGCCAAGCTTGTGAGGTTCGGCATATTCATCGTTTAGATCAAGATACAACCGGGGCGGTGCTCTATGCCAAGAATGAATGGGCTCATGTGTTGCTCGATGAGGCTATGCGTGATAAACGAATTGATAGGAGCTATGTGGCGTTAGCTGAAGGGGTGTTCCGGGCGAAGCAAGGAACGATTGATGAACCTATCGGCAAAGACCGTCATCATTCAGGCAAGCGCAGGGTTACGCCTAACGGAGATCAAGCGATTACGCATTATAAGGTGCTTCGACAAATGGAGAAGGCTGCTTTCGTAGGATTAGAGCTAGAAACAGGCAGAACCCATCAAATTCGAGTCCATCTCAGCTATTTAGGTCATCCATTAATAGGAGATACCTTGTATGGTGGTTCTTCGCGTTTGTTTCATCGTCAAGCGCTGCATGGTGAAAGGCTTTTGTTTGATCATCCGATTACTCAGAAGCAGATCGAGGTTCATGCGACTTTACCGCAAGATTTTCAACTTTTGTTAACGGAAGTCGCAGCACTATAAAAATGTAGTCATGCCTAGCCCTTCCCACCCATATACTTTTAGAGACAAACAAGTAAATGGCCTAACAATCCGAATGCTATCCAGCATTCGGGTTTGATGGAAGGGAGGATTAATTCGGTGTCTGAACAACAACCAGGTTTAAGATTCGATATCTATGAGCGTGTTCATTTGCAAGAAGATTTGGCGGGGATACAAGAATTCAGTGATGTAGAATTGCTTCCTCATATTCAGGTGCTTACTTTGGATGATCAGGCAATCCTGAAGGGGAACTTACTGCTTACAGGCAATTATTTCAGTGAAGAAGGGGGTACACCCAGGTCACTGGAGCACTTGATTCCAGTTGAAATCACATTACCTTTGAATCGCATTCATCGTGTAGAAGATATTCAGGTTGAGATTGAGAACTTTGATATTGATCTTTTATCAGCCAGAAGTCTGAATGTTACTGGTGTTCTATCCCTGCAGGGTGTCGAAATTGTTTCGGCTCCGGCCGAGAGCTGGCGTGAGGAAGAGGAAGTTACGTTCGTACATGAAGTTGATATCCCGCAGTTCGAACCACCTCTGCCGTATCCCTCACAACCTATTCAAGAGCCTCAAGTATTTCAATCCATGCCAGAGCCCGTGTATATAGCGCCAATTGCGGGTGCTCCTTCCTATATGGATGTCCCCGTTCAGGAAGAGTCTTATCATGATGATGGTGTGGTTGCAGTTGATATTGTACAAACCGAATTGAAGGTGACCCCCCCTCATGAGAGCCCGGTGGTTACAGAGGATAAGAAAGATCTCAAAGTCGCCTTCGGCAAAAAGGCAAATGAGGCTATCGACATTAACCCGTACGGTATCAAATCGCTTTTGTCAAAGGCTGGCTCGTATCTTACGGATAAGAGGAAAGCTGAAGAAGAAGCGCAGGCTGCACTTGCTGAGGAGACGAGAATAGATGCTGTTGAATGGAAGCGACTTTTCCTTCAAAGCAGTACGAGTTCGCAAGAATTTAGAAAGTTAAAAATGTGCATTGTTCAAAAGGAAGATACATTAGAGTCGATTGCCAAACGCTATCAACTCAACCCACGTGAGCTACAGCTTTTGAATCGTCTCAATGATCAGGACATTTCGGTTGGGCAGGTTATTTATCTACCTAGATAAATAACAGGATACATAGGCAAGAGTCTCTGGCTGCTTTTAACGGCTGGAGGCTCTTATTTATATGCTGTAACATCTTTCAGATACAAGCATAATTTATTCTTAAACGGTAATACTGGAATGATATATTGACTCTATTTCAAATGTTCGTTATCATATGATGTAAACCATTTTGAGTAATATTGGAAACGTTGATAGGGAGTAGTAGGCGGTAAGCCCTTCAGAGAGTGGAACTGGTAGCGCTGAAAGGTTCCATAGGATGCAACCGAACGAAGTCGCCCTGGAGTTGTAAATGTGATTGTAAGCGTCCCGTGTAAACGGAATGCTGACTTAGCATTTGCCGGCCGCAGCCGTTATCTGTTTGAGAGCCACGCGCTTCATTCGTGAAGCTGCGCGGAATGAAGGTGGTACCACGGAAGCGCAAGCCTTTCGTCCTTTGCGGGCGGAGGGCTTTTTTTGTTTGAATGGACTCCGATTCGAGATTAATTATAGGCCTTATAAGCCTATCTAACAGAGATAACAGTAATGGAGGTAATCCTATGACCGAAGCTAATGAAACCAAAGAACAAATGCAATTGTCTACCACTTACGATCCAAAAGAAGCAGAACGAAAGTGGTATGATTACTGGATTAAGAAGGAATTTTTCAAAGCGGGCAATCGTCCAGATGCTGAAACCTACACCATCGTGATTCCGCCTCCAAACGTTACGGGCATGCTTCATATTGGGCATGCGCTTGATTTTACACTGCAGGACATTTTAATTCGTACCAAACGTATGCAGGGTTATGACGCACTTTGGCTGCCCGGATCTGACCACGCGGGTATTGCCACACAAACGAGGGTTGAGCAAAAGCTCCGCGAGCAAGGACAATCACGCTATGACCTTGGTCGTGAGAGGTTCCTAGAGAAAGTGTGGGAATGGAAGGATCTATATGCGAACACCATTCGCGAGCAGTGGGCCAAAATGGGATTCTCCCTAGACTATTCCCGTGAGCGTTTCACTCTGGATGAGGGGCTATCGCAAGCCGTCCGCGAAGTATTCGTAAGCCTTTATGAGAAGGGTCTTATTTATCGCGGTAATTATATTATTAACTGGGATCCAGCGGCACGCACAGCGCTATCTGACATTGAAGTAGAATACAAAGAAGTGCAAGGCGCCCTCTATCACCTAGAATACAAAACGACCGATGGAACAGGTTCCATCGTTGTTGCTACGACACGTCCTGAGACGATGCTCGGCGATACAGCGGTTGCTGTTCATCCGAAGGATGAGCGCTATAAGCATCTCATTGGCAAAATGCTGCTTCTCCCGATTGTGAATCGTGAGATTCCGATCATCGCGGATGATTATGTAGAAAAAGAGTTCGGAAGCGGCGCTGTAAAAATTACGCCTGCCCACGATCCGAACGACTTCGAAGTCGGGAAACGTCATGATCTCCCGCAAATTCTCGTTATGGACGAAACCGGTACAATGAACGCCAATGCGGGTCCTTATCAAGGTATAGATCGCTTTGATTGCCGTAAACAAATCGTAGCTGATTTAAAGGAGCAAGGTGTTCTTATCAAAATAGAAGAACACATCCATCAAGTAGGTCATAGTGAGCGCAGCGGTGCGGTTATTGAGCCTTATCTGTCGACGCAATGGTTCGTGAAGATGCAGCCGCTTGCTGACCAAGCGATTGAAGCACAAAAAACAGGCAAAGGCGTTAATTTCGTACCTGATCGTTTCGAGAAAATTTACCTGAACTGGATTGAAAATGTACGCGATTGGTGTATTTCCCGTCAGCTGTGGTGGGGACATCGCATTCCCGCATGGCATTGTGCGGATTGTGGTCAAATCACGGTAACTCGTGAGGACGCTACAGCTTGCTCGCATTGTCAGAGCACGAACTTGAATCAAGACAACGATGTGCTTGATACATGGTTTAGTTCCGCATTGTGGCCGTTCTCAACTCTAGGCTGGCCGAATGATACTGAGGATTTGAAGCGTTTCTATCCGACGAATGTACTTGTTACAGGTTATGACATCATTTATTTCTGGGTAGCTCGGATGATCTTCACTGCCCTTGAATTTACGGATCAAATTCCGTTTAAAGATGTATTAATGCATGGTCTTGTACGCGATTCTGAAGGCCGCAAAATGTCCAAATCCTTAGGCAACGGTGTCGATCCGCTAGAAGTTATTGAGAAGTATGGCGCAGATGCTATGCGCTATATGATTTCGACGAGCAGTACGCCGGGTCAAGATCTCCGTTTCCGGTGGGAACGTGTCGAGCAAGCGCGGAATTTTGCTAATAAGATTTGGAATGCTTCCCGCTTTGCTTTAATGAATCTAGAAGGTGTTACCGCGGCAGACATCGATCTAACAGGTCATCTTGGCACCGCGGATCGCTGGATTTTGCATCGTCTGAACGAAACGGTTCGTGAAGTAACTCGCTTAATCGACAGCTATGAATTCGGCGAAACAGGACGATTGCTTTATAACTTCATCTGGGACGATCTTTGCGATTGGTATATTGAGTTCAGTAAATTGAGCTTATACGGTACGGATGCAGCTGCTAAGAAAAAGACACAATCCGTTCTGGCATACGTACTAGACCATACACAGCGTTTGATTCATCCGTTCATGCCTTTCATTTCGGAAGAGATCTGGCAGCATTTGCCGCATGAGGGTGAGACGATTACGCTCGCATCTTGGCCGAAAGAGAATGCCGCTTTCGAATCGCCTGATGCTGTTCGAGAAATGGAACTCTTGATGGATGCCATTCGTTCAGTTCGTAATATTCGCGCCGAAGTGAATGTGCCTATGAGTAAGAAAGTTGAACTGCTTGTAAAACCAGCCAGCAGTGATGCTCTGGGCATTCTTCGTAACAATGAGGAATACTTGAAGCGTTTCTGCAACACGTCGCTGCTTCAAATCGACGCAGAGATGGCAGCGCCGGAGAAAGCCATGACATCCGTCATCACAGGAGCAGAGCTTTTCTTACCGCTGGCAGGTCTTATTGACATTGCGCAAGAGCTTGCACGTTTGGATAAAGAACTGCAATCCTTGCATGGTGAAGTAGAGCGAATTGAGAAGAAGTTAGGCAATGAGGGCTTTGTGGGCAAGGCACCTGCGAAGGTGATCGAGGAAGAGAAGGCTAAGCTTGCAGATTATGCAGATAAGCGAGATAAAGTGATTGCTCGATTAGCGGAATTAAAAGGTTAATTTCAGGAAAACAAACGATTGCCTAGTTACGAAGACAAGGTCAATCATATAGTAAATGAGGATGAGAACGATGAATGAATTAAAAGATATTCATCCGGCTGAATTCCAGACAGCGCAAGAAGCTATTGCCTGGATTGTCGGCCGGATGGAGAAACTCGGTATCAAGCCGGGTCTCCAACGTATGCAGTTGCTGATGGATAAACTCGATCACCCCGAACGCAGGCTGAAGTTCATTCATGTGGCGGGGACAAACGGAAAAGGCTCCACGTGTGCCTATTTATCTTCTGTTTTGCAGACTTGCGGCTATGATGTAGGCACATTCACTTCCCCTTACTTGGAAAAGTATACGAATCGTATCCAAGTGAATGGAGTGGACATTGAAGACGACGTGCTGCTTAGACTTGTGAATGAAATAAAGCCAATCGTTGACGAGATTGCTGAGACCGAGGTTGGCTCTCCGTCGATGTTTGAAATTTCAACTGCGCTTGCGATCTTGTATTTTGGTAAAGTCGCATATCCTGATTATGTAGTATGGGAAACAGGACTCGGGGGAAGGCTGGATAGCACGAATATTGTGAATCCTGTCGTAACCATCATTACCAATGTAGGCCATGACCATATGGATATATTGGGAAACACACTGGAACAGGTAGCAGCAGAGAAAGCGGGTATTATTAAAGCTGGTGTACCTGTAATAACGGCTGTTGAGCCGAATGAGGTGTGGCGTGTTATTGAACAAACAGCCAAGGATAAGAAAGCAACACTTTATTCTCTTGGCGGGCAATTCAATTTCTCCCATGTTTCAAGTGAGCTAGATAAACAAACCTTTGATTTTAGCGGACCGTTTCGGAATTTGAAAGGTGTGCCGATTTCGTTAAACGGACAGCATCAATTGAAGAACGCAGCTGTGGCTGTAATGACGCTTGAAGTACTTCGTCAATATTATGCCTGTATCGTAGATGATGAAGATCTTTACAAAGGTCTCAAGGAAACTCGTTGGCCAGGTCGGCTTGAGATGATCTCGAACGAGCCTCGCATTTTACTTGATGGCGCGCACAACCCAGAAGGAGCTGCGACACTTGCTGCAGCGCTCCAAAGTGTATACCGTTACCGCAAGCTTCATTTGATGATGGGAATGCTTTCGACAAAGAATCATACTGGCTACCTGAGGCATATACTACCATTGGTGGATACTCTTATATTTACGGAACCCGATTTTCATAAAAAAGGGGATGCCTCTATGCTCGCTGAGCTTGCAAGTGAGCTTCTCCATGATATGAACCGTATGGTGGACATCGTTGTTGAGCGAGATTGGAAGAAGGCATTAGAAACCCTTATAAGCAGAACTGAGCAGGATGATCTGGCTGTCGTATCCGGCACGCTGTATTTAATCTCTGATGTTCGTTCTTGGATTACCTATCAAACCGATTCTGAAAAAGGATGGTGAGAACGGCGTGAGTCAAGCAGAACACGTACATTTTATAGGCATCGGCGGATACGGCATGAGTGCTATTGCCAAAGTCATGCTAGAAATGGGATACCGGATTTCCGGTTCCGACCTGGCACAGCAAGAGTTAACAGAAAAGCTAATAGCTAAGGGTGCGCAAGTTTTCATTGGTCATGAAGCGCGCAATGTATCAGGCGCAGATTTGGTTGTATACTCAACTGCCTTAT
Organism: Paenibacillus sp. yr247; assembly: GCF_900103825.1. Classification (GTDB taxonomy): domain Bacteria; phylum Bacillota; class Bacilli; order Paenibacillales; family NBRC-103111; genus Paenibacillus_E. Next base: position 197,266 of record NZ_FNIF01000003.1, on the reverse strand, counting down.
CCAAGGATAATGTGGAGATGCAAGCGGCGGAAGAATTAAATATTCCTGTCATTCATCGTTCGCAGATGCTTGCAAGACTCATGAATGAACGTAAAGGCATCGCAGTTGCGGGAGCTCATGGCAAAACAACAACCTCCTCAATGATTGCCCTAGTGATGGAAATTTGCGGATTGGATCCGACCTATATTATCGGTGGCGAAATCATGAATGTGGGCAGCAATGCCAAAGCCGGAAAAGGCGAATTTGTTGTAGCTGAAGCTGATGAAAGTGATGGAACTTTCCTTCAGTATCATCCGACTCTTGCATTGGTGAATAATATCGAAGCCGATCACTTGGAGAATTATAACGGTGATTTTGAGAATTTGAAGAAAGCTTATAAGCAATTCCTCAGTCAAGTGAGACCTGGAGGAAGAGCAATTGTTTGTCAGGATGATACGTTCTTACGTGAAATGATTCCGCATATTCAAAGCGAAGTCATAACGTATGGCATAGATAATGCGGCTGACTATGTGGCTAGCGATATAACTTTAGGCGACCGTAAGGTTACGTTTACTGTACAATTTAAAGGCGAGGTATTAGGACCTGTAAGTTTGTCTGTACCTGGTAAACACAACGTATATAATGCATTAGCGACGTTAATCACTTGTCTGGAAGCAGGATTGCCTTTCGGAAAAATTGCTGATGCGATTCAAGAATTTCGCGGTGCAAAGCGTAGGTTCCAAGTACTCGGTGAAGTAGAGAATATACTGGTTATCGATGATTATGCCCATCATCCTACTGAAATTCAGGCAACCATTTCCGCGGCAAAAGCAACAGGGAAACGGATCATTGCGGTATTCCAGCCTCAACGGTACACACGAACCTATTATTTATTCGAGCAGTTCAGCCGCTCATTCGATGAAGCTGATGAGGTCATTATTACAGACATTTACTCACCTGCAGGCGAGCAGCGAATCGAGGGCGTAGATTCAGCCAAGCTGGTTGAATTGATCAGGAGCAACAGTAACCCGAATGTTCAGCATATGGCAACAAGGGATGAGGTTCTTACTTATTTGATTCAGCATGTGCAGCCAGGTGACCTGGTGATAACTATGGGAGCAGGCGACATATGGAAAGCAGCTGACGGCTTAGCAAAGTCGCTGCGTAAAAAATACGAAACGAATGGTTAAAAGAAAGATCGCTGTAAGCCGCAATGGCTAGAGGCGGTCTTTTTTTGCGGAACGGAACATAATTGAATTCTCTCAATCATAATCTAGTAACAGAAGATTTGGACAAGACGACGCGGCGCGATGCCCGTTTCCAAATAAATTTTACGAGGAGTGGTGAGGATGAATAAAGCAAGAATTACTTATCGTTTCGATCCAAAAGAAAGGGCAGAATCAACTCGTAAAGCATCACGAGTACCTGATCAACAAGAGAAGGTGATTCCACTCTATCAGGAGGAATTTAAGGTAGTATCGACTACGATTGACCATCGTACGTCAGATGAGGTCACTCCATATCATCAAGCAGAGAGGGAACAAGTAGAACATTTATTTGAACCGCATGCCTTAAATACATTCACGACAGATTTCGGGAACTGGAATAGTCAGATTGAATCTGAAGGTGAGCGGGTGGAACGCATTATTCGTGAATCGCAGGCAGCCCGCGAGAATCAAAGCGGTAGAGATCCATCACCTGAGAGAAATGAGCCCGTTTCGGACAGAAATCGTGATGAGTGGTCGAACTGGACGTCGAAAGGACCTTATGTAGAAACGGGGACAGGTGCTAGATACGCCAAATCATCCGGCACCCCCTGGATTCGGATTGCAACTTCTGTGGCAGGAGCAGTTGTAACCGGCATTGCGTTTGGATTCTTTGTTCTCTCGATGTTTTCAACCGATCGTGATTCAAATGTAACGCCATCGGTTAAAAATACGATAACCGTTCCGTCACCTAATGTACAAGCAGCCGCTCCATCGAAAGCGCCAACAGGAGCCACCAAAACGACGACAGATCAGGCACCAGCCGTTCCGGTATCTGCCGCGGCTGTTACACCGGTTCAAATACCTGCTAAATCGTATACATTCTTGCAAAATGGCGTATTTAGTACCTTACAAGGAGCCCAGGCTATCCAGGATACTCTGAAAAAGAAAGGCTTAGCTACAGCACTGGACACTACGGATAAGCCTACGGTATTTGTAGGATTTGCCAAGAGCCGGGACGACGCCCTTGCGCTAAGACAAGAGGTACAATCAGCGGATAAAACGATAGAAGTGTATATGAAGAATGTGGATATCCCAGCTGCGACAGGGATTCGTTGGGGCGGACCGAAACCGGAGTCGGTTCCTTCCTTTATTGCCGAAGGTGATAAACTTGTTAATACGATAAGCGGATTAACGCTTGTTCATTTGGCGGAGACGAAGCCAACCTCGTTGGCTGAAGCGTCACTGCAAACGATTCATACTTCACATCAATCGCTAACTACATTGTCGGCCACAATCAATGAAGGGTTAACAGATGATTCGAAACCGATCGTACAAAAAATGACATCGGCTATCAACAGTGCGGTTCAATCGATGGAAGAGTACAAGAAAAGTCCTTCCAATGCGATGCTATGGCAAGCTCAATCGTCCATGATGCAATACATCATTGCGCAGATAGAGCTGCTTAAGAAAATCAGCGTATCTTAACAAAAAAAGCAGTGTGCCAAAACTCGTAGGAGTTAGGACACACTGCTTTTTTTATTTGGTGTAATAACGATCTAACATGGCAGCAATCTCTGCACGGGTAATAGTTTGACTTGGTTTAAATGAGGTATCTGTTATGCCATCAATGATGCCTTTATTCTTGAGCGCGTAAATCGCTTTCGCACTCCACAATGATGTGGGAACGTCGTCAAAAGATGGGAGAGCAGCTGCGATTTGTTGGTTATTCGGTTTGGTAGCCATTTGTAAAAGGTGATCGAAGAGAAAAGCGACTTCACCTCTCGTAATCGGTTGATCAGGACGAATTGTCCCATCCGAATAGCCCTGAAGCAGATTCAAGTTTTTGGCTTTAGCGAAAACTGGACTTGCCCAGTGAGAGGACGGTAAGTCTTTGTAAATCTGCTCAGCAGCAGATTGGCAATCATAAACGTTGGACGTCACTGTTCCGCTTGGCGCGCAGGCTGGTTTCATTTCACTGAACGTGAATACCCGATCCATCAATGTGAGAAATTCAGCTCTCGTCAAGGCACGTTCCGGTTCATAGCGATTGGCGATACCTTCGATAACTCCTTTATTTTTCATCCGTAAAATCGCTTCCCTAGCCCAATGACCAAGTGAATCTGTAAAAAGTGGCGGCGTATAAGCGGCAATCCCATTTGCAATCCCAAGAGCCATTTTAGTACGTACGGAATCACTTGCCAGCAAAGCTGCGTCGCTTGCCTGGGTAAGAAAGGCTGTCTCCACGAGAATGCTGGGAATCGTCCCCATTCTGGCTACATAAACAGCACTTGGGACTAGACCTAAGTTTTTGGTACCTGCGGCTGCGAGTAGAGAATCCAAAACATGCTGAGCGAGGTCTTTGCTGTAGGGAGTCAGTTTCTTCATAGTTTCGCTAGCAGGATAATCTTCTTGTGGATACGCATTATCGTAGTAGAGTACCATGGTTCCATTGGTTTTTCCGTTTGGATGCGCATTAGCATGGATGGATACGAATAAATCCGCTTGCTCAGCATTTGTAAATTCGACGCGCTGTGCGAGTGACCAGTAGGAGTCATCCTTTCTTGTCAAGATGACCTCGTATCCTCTTGCAATGAGCTCGTTCCGTACCTTTTGCGTGATGTCCCAATTGACATATTTTTCCTGTAGGCCGTTAATGCCAATAGCACCAGAATCGCTTCCGCCATGTCCAGCATCGAGCACAACCTTGTAAGCGAATGCTTGAAATGGAAACGCAAATGTAAGTAATAAGGTTAATAGGATAAGTCTTTTAAGTAGAGTCATAGTTGAAGTACCTCCGCTAACTATCTTACTAGGATCGGCTTAGTATGTAAGCAGGTAAGAATCACCAAACGACCACATTTTACATGGAAAAAATTAGAGTGTGCCAGTATAATAGGGCTTGTACATAGAAGAGAGGATGACAGACATGAAAAAAGGGAATTTCACATTGATCGCATTTTTAATCGTCGGTTTAATTACCGGGATTATTATTGGCCAACTGCTGGCTCCAGTCCCTGCTCTCGCTTTTTTGACCAAATCGGCTCAAATTTCTTGGGAGCCCAAAGCAGATTTGCAAGTTGTGAAATATGAGTTGCATCTTCTGGTGAAACTAAACTTGTGCAGTGTTCTTGGATTAGTGGGAGCCTACCTCCTGTATCGCAAGCTATAGCAGGATTTGAAAACTTGTATGGACATTACTATAAGCTAGGAGTTGTTTTCTTTTGAGCAATCCCCATTCTCAGAACCAAAGACTTATTCTTGCTTCGTCATCGCCGAGGAGACAGGAACTTATTCAAGCACTTGGACTACCCTATATCATTCGAGTGAGCGATGCAGATGAGACCGTAGAAGGAAAAATTACTCCCGCTGAGCTCGTAGAAGTACTATCTTTGCGCAAAGCGTCAACTGTAAGAGAAATGCTAGAAGCTGATGAAAAACACGGAATCATTGTCGGATCCGACACAGTTGTTGTCTATCAGGATGAAGTTTTAGGTAAACCGGTGGACGAACAGGATTCCCTCCGAATGCTTAAAGCACTGCAAGGCGGCACGCATCAGGTTTACAGTGGAGTTGCTTGTATAGATGCGGCAACGGGGAAGCAAGCTGTCTCGTACCGTGTGACCCATGTGAAGATGAAATCAATGTCTGACGCCCAAATACTGCGTTATATCGCCACAGGAGAACCCAAGGATAAAGCTGGCTCTTATGCGATTCAAGGGATTGGGGCAACGATCGTGGAATTTATTGAAGGTGATTACTTTACGGTTGTTGGATTACCGCTTTCTTTGCTCAGTGATCTGCTGCTTAGTTTTGAAATTCAAGTTCTATAATCGTCAAAATATCAACGGTGTAGTTGTCCAAAATAGGGTTTATACATTGACTGTCCAATCTGTAACGGTTACAATGACAGTAAGCGACATGACTTCGCATTCTTCAGGGGGTATTGGCCATGAACAGCGAATTTACGATAGCCGTTCACAGTCTCGTATTTCTGGCTCATTTGCCCGATCATATGGCAACCAGCGAAGAAATTGCTGTGAATGTATCCACACATTCCGCTCGTATACGCAAAGTTATGGGCTTTCTACGAAAAGCTGGTTACGTTTCCACCAAAGAAGGAATTGGCGGCGGATTTATCCTTAGCCGTAATCCGGACGAAGTGACACTCGGTGAAATTTACCGATTAACTTGCCAAGGCTCCTTGAAACCGAGCTGGTGCTCTGGTGATGAGAATAAGCCCTGCGTGGTTTCATCCAAAATGGATAAATTGATGGGGAATGTGTTCGCAGACGCAGAAAAGCAGATGGAATTGTACTTTGATGGGCATACCATCGGCAGTATGCTGAAACGTATCAAAGCTTTCGAATGTCCACAGACGAATAATGAGCAGTTGTCCTAGAAGCCCTCGGATCTTACAAATCCGGGGGTTTTATGTCGTGTTATGAGCACTTTTCGGTATGAATGGGATGAGGATAAGTAACACAACCTACAAAATGAAAGAGGGGAATTCATGGAAGTCGCAGGCTTGATGCTTCGAGAAGTACCGCTTGAGGAAAGACCTAGAGAGCGAATGCTCCAATATGGGGCTGGGGCTTTAAGCCATGCAGAGCTCCTGGCCATTTTATTACGAACGGGAACGATGTCGGAGTCAGTGGTGCGTCTAGCAGGTCGTATTTTAAGTGAGAGCGGCGGGTTGCGAAGCCTAGTAGATATGAGCAAAGACCAGCTTACGCAAATCAAAGGAATTGGCGATGCGAAGGCACTGCAAATTCTAGCTGGTATTGAGCTCGGTCGTAGACTAGCCAAGAGTACATTGGCTGATCGAGTTACGATTCGTTCCCCCAAAGATATCGCCGATTTAATGAGTGAGGATCTTCGTTATTTGCAAAAAGAACATTTCGTTTGTTTATTTCTGAATACGAAGAATCATTTGCTTGCTCAAGAAACGTTATCGATGGGCAGCTTGAATGCGTCTATTGTGCATCCTCGGGAAGTGTTTCGCGCCGCGATCAAACGCAGCAGTGCTTCGATTGTCTGTGTACATAATCATCCTAGCGGTGATCCCACACCAAGTCCGGAGGATATTCAGCTTACACATCGGCTGGTTGAAGCAGGATCTATCATTGGTATTGAAGTGCTTGATCATGTTATCATTGGTGATCAGAGATTCATAAGTTTGAAGGAACAAGGCTTTATGTAATATAATAGTTAGGCAATAGGAAAGGAGCAACTGCAATGTTCGGTGGCTTTACAAAAGATTTAGGGATTGATCTAGGTACAGCGAATACATTGGTTTATGTAAAAGGCAGAGGGATTATCGTTAGGGAACCTTCCGTGGTTGCTCTACGTACGGATACAAAAACAATTGAGGCTGTTGGGGACGCAGCAAAAAAAATGATCGGTCGTACGCCAGGCAATATTCGTGCGATTCGCCCGATGAAAGATGGCGTCATCGCCGATTTTGAGACGACTGCGACAATGATTCGCTACTTCTTGAGACAAGCTCAGAAGCAGCGCTGGCTATTCCCGCGTCATCCAAACGTCATGGTTTGTGTGCCTTCAGGCATCACTGCTGTTGAGAAGCGTGCCGTTGAAGATGCGACGAAACAAGCTGGAGCGCGGGAAGCTTATACGATTGAAGAACCGTTCGCGGCAGCGATTGGTGCAGATCTGCCTGTATGGGAACCAACCGGCAGTATGGTTGTCGATATTGGAGGCGGAACAACAGAGGTGGCTGTAATCTCTCTGGGAGGCATTGTAACGAGCCGCTCCATTCGCATCGCAGGTGATGAAATGGACGAAGCTATCATTCAATACATTAAACGTACTTACAATTTGATGATCGGGGAACGCACATCCGAAACGCTTAAGATGGAGATCGGGTCGGCACTTCCGATGGACAAGCCAGAGTCTCTTGAAATTCGTGGACGTGATCTTGTTTCCGGATTGCCAAAAACGTTAAGCGTTACTTCGGATGAAATTACAGATTCACTCACGGACACGGTGAATGCGATCGTTGAGGCTGTGAAAGTCACTCTCGAGAAATGTCCGCCTGAGCTGTCAGCGGATGTTATGGATCGCGGGATTGTATTGACGGGTGGTGGCGCTTTACTTCGCAATCTGGATCGCTTGCTCGCCAAAGAAACCGGAATGCCTGTGCTCGTCGCAGAGAATCCACTAGATTGTGTAGCGATTGGAACAGGTCGCGCATTAGAAAATATTCATTTGTTCAAGAATAAGTCAGGATCAAGTTCGAGATATAAGCGTTAATATTCGTTAGAAGGTGCTCATTTTGTTTAAATTTATGGGAAACAAGAGGCTGATTTTCCTCATGTTCGGTCTAGTCTGCTTCTTTATATTGATGGGATTGACACTGGGGAACCGGGCACCGATGACGTGGCCGGAAAAGTTTGTCAAAGACTCGGTTTCATGGACGCAAGGACTCTTCTATAAGCCCGCTGCGCAGGTAGCGGGTTTCTTCCAAGATATCCGGCAGCTAAGAGTCATTTATGAAGAAAATAAGACGCTAAAGCTTACTCTTACGCAGTATGCACGAGATACACAACGTCTGAATGAGCTAGAGTCGCAAAACAAGCGGTTGATGGAAGCGCTTGGCTTCACAGAACGACAGCGCCAGGCTAACGTGTATACGTATCGTATTGCTGAGGTCGTGACGGTAGATCCAGATCCATACAATAGCACGGTAACCATTAACTTAGGCGATAAGGATGGCATCAAGGAGAATATGGCTGTCATGACCGTAGATGGATTGGTTGGTAGGGTGAGTAAGGTATTCGGCTTTCACTCTAATGTTCAATTGTTAACGGAAACGAATGATACTGACAATAACTCTAAGGCAATTGCTGTCACGGTGAAGGGGAATGCGAATCAACCTTTCGGGATGATTGAGTCCTATGACTCCAAAACCGGCGAACTTGTGATGAACAAGGTCGAACATGCTGACGATATGAAAGTTGGGGAGACGATCATTACATCAGGTTTAGGGCAAGTGTTCCCTAAGGGCATTGAGGTAGGGACAATCTCTTCGATAGGTCCAGGTGAATTCGGTATCACATACAAGATTATGGTGAAGCCTAAAGCTTCGTTTAACCATATTCGTGAAGTGTTTGTGGTCGAAGTCCCGGAAGTGAAATGAGGTGAGCCGTTAAATTGATTCGACATTTGCTGTGGCTCATTCTGCTTGGATTGTTTATCCTGCAAGGTACCCTGGTTGTATGGTTAATCCCATCAGCTTGGCAATCTAGTGTCATTGTTACCCCCCATTTTACACTGGTATTCATTCTATTTATTGGACTTTTTCATCATCGTCATTCCGCATTAATTTATGGGCTCCTATTCGGGCTTTTGCATGATTTCAACTACTATGGCTCGATGCTGGGTGTGTATTCCTTCGGTATGGGGCTCACGGGCTATTTGGCCGGATTAGCGCAGCGAAGACAGCCTAATTTGATATTTTATAATCTGCTTATTACAGGAATCGGCTTGCTCTTGTTTGAGTTTATCAATTATGGCATTAATCGGTTATTCAAGCTCATTGACATTGATCTTAAATTTGCTCTCACCCATTACATGCTTCCGAGTGTTCTATTTAATCTGCTTTTCGCCTTGATTTGCTACGTTCCAATTCGCAAACTGCTTGAAGGAAAGCGGATTGCGCCGTCCGGAAACGAAGATTAATTTTCCAGGCTGGTAGCAGGAGAACATAGGACATGAACCGAAATGTATAGGTTGGGAGGTCGTCATAAAATTATGTCTGTTGCTAAGCACCATGTGATGATAAAAGGGATCAAGGATGGCCTTGTTTTTTTACTAAATGACGCATGCGAATGGCAAGATTTGCTGCAAGAGCTGCAGCACAAGCTTGAGAAAACGCATCAACAAATATTGACCGGCCCGATTATTCATGTACACGTTAAATTAGGCAGCCGAGATGCGACCGAAGAACAGAAAGAAGAAATAAGGTCCGTCATCAGGCAAAAAGGCAACCTGCTTATCCAATCGATCGAAAGTGAGCCGCGTAAGGATGCTGCTGCTGAAGAGCCTGCTGTATCAATGACAACGCTCAAAGGGATGATTCGTTCGGGACAAACCCTCCACAATGAGGGTGATTTACTATATTTAGGCGATGTTAATCCTGGCGGAACCATTACATCTACCGGGAACATTTATATTATGGGCTCTCTTCGCGGAATGGCACATGCGGGGGTCGATGGCGATGATAAAGCGATCATTGCTGCATCTCATATGCGTCCTACGCAATTACGGATCGCAGGAATCATTAGCCGTTCTCCTGATGAATGGGGGATCGAAGAGGCTTTCATGGAATTTGCTTATGTGAAAGAAGGCAAAATGGAAATCGACAAGCTTCATCAGCTTCATCGCATTTGGCCGGAATCCAATGTGAAATTATAGTTTGTTTATGGAAAAATTGCGTGTGGGGTGAGGAAATATGGGAGAGGCAATCGTTGTCACTTCAGGAAAGGGCGGCGTTGGTAAAACAACGACTTCCGCGAATCTTGGAACAGCATTGGCGCTTTTAGGTAAAAAAGTTTGCATGGTAGATACCGACATTGGATTGCGTAATCTTGATGTGGTCATGGGGTTGGAAAATCGCATTATTTACGATCTTGTGGACGTTGCCGAAGGACGCTGCCGTTTGCCGCAAGCCTTAATTAAAGATAAGCGCTTTGATGAGCTGTATCTTTTGCCAGCTGCTCAAACGAAGGACAAGCATGCGGTATCGCCAGAGCAAGTAAGGGATATTATTCTGGAGCTCAAAAAAGATTTCGAATTCGTGATTATTGATTGTCCGGCCGGCATTGAACAAGGGTTCAAAAATGCTGTTGCCGGCGCTGACAAAGCGATTGTCGTTACCACTCCGGAAAATGCAGCTGTTCGTGATGCTGACCGCATAATTGGACTGCTGGAGAATGAGAAAATCTCCTCTCCAAAGTTGGTCATTAACCGCATTCGTCCACAGATGATGAAGAAAGGCGAGATGCTGGATATTGATGAAATATGCTCCGTTCTCGCTATAGATCTGCTAGGTATTGTTCCTGATGATGAGCATGTCATTAAAGCAGCCAATTTAGGCGAACCCACCGTAATGAATCCGTCGTCGCGCGCGGCTATTGCTTACCGTAACATCGCTCGCCGAATTTTGGGAGATACGGTGCCGCTCATGCAATTGGAAGACAAAACTGGTTGGGTCAAACGTATGAAAAAGTTTATCGGAATAGGATGATTGTTCTGTGCTCGCCAAACTGAAAAACATAGATTTTCCCATTGTTGTCATTTTGTTTGCCTTCATGGTCATAAGTACGATGATGGTGTACAGCGCATCTGTGGATCATCCAACGATTACCATTAGCGTTACCAAAATACTAATCTTATACGCAGTCGGTTTAATTGCTTTCCTGGCATGCAGCTTATTTGATTATCGAGTACTCATTCGAATTGCTCCCTATTTGTACGGAATTGGAATTGTTTCCTTGGTTGCGGTTTATTTTTTTGGTAAAAAAATTCACGGAGCACGCGGCTGGTTTGAGCTTCCGGGTGGCTTAACCTTTCAACCGGCGGAGTTGGTTAAGTTAATTCTTATCATTTGCATTACGGCTCTCCTGGCAAGGCGCGGAGGGGATTTGCTACAAATAAAAAGTGACATTATATCCGTGGGTGCGGCTGTTTTATTACCCTTTGTCCTAGTCCTCATCCAGCCTGATCTAGGGAATGCCATCATCTTTATTATTATTTTGCTGGGTATGCTCTGGATTGGTAATATTAAATATTCGCATGTTCTGCTGAGTATTGTCGTATTGGTTGGGGCCGGATTCCTGCTTTTGACCTTATACAAGACTTTTCACCAGTCCTTGTTTGATATGCTCAAGGGATACGGCTTCAGCCATTGGATGGACCGTATAGATACATTTCTCTATCCGCAAGAGGTATCCGCTGATGATAATTATCAGGTTCGGAACGCAGTGAGGGCGATTGGTTCAGGTGGTTTGGAAGGCGAAGGCTTCCTGAAGGGAACTTCAGTTCACAGTAACTTCATTCCCTTTGCTTATTCCGATTCCATCTTTGTCGTGGTAGGGGAAGAATTCGGTTTCCGAGGATCTGCTGTCCTGCTTCTCATCTATTTCTTGCTCATTTATCGCATGATTCTCATCTCGATTCAAAGCACTCAACTTGGCGGAGCATATATCGTAGTTGGTGTTGTTTCTATGTTCGTCTTTCAAATTTTTGAAAATGTAGGCATGATGATTGGCATTATGCCTCTAACGGGAATCACACTTCCTTTCGTCAGTTACGGGGGAACGTCCCTGTTGATCAACATGCTTTCACTAGGTTTAGTCATGAGCGTAAAGCTCCACCAGGAACGAGAACCTGAATTGTTTTAAAGGATATGGAATGCCGGAGCCCTTGACCATTGGTCAATGGGCTTTTTTCTTGTGGGATAGGAATCAACGTTATTGATTACATAATCTTGTCCTTCTTCTCATAGGCTGTACTAATACTAATGCGAGTATATGGTAGCAAGTAACGCTAATGAAGAAAGTTTTCCTGAAGGAAAACGTTTAGGAGGGGCTTCCATGGAAGTCAGAGATAAAGTGAAACAGAGACGGTTAGAACGACTTCGCAATTTGCGCGAAACGTCAGAAACTTCGAACGTGAGTGGAAATCAGGCTAGACCTTCTCGATTTACGGATCACGCATTGCCTAATCGTCAACATCCTGAACTGCCTCTATATGTGGATTCCGACTGGAAACGGCGAATGGAGGATCCCGAGTACGCATGGCAGCAGAAATTATTGATGGATAAAGCATTAAACGGGGGAGGTCATTTGGTAGATGGAGAGAGAGGGCTGTTCGCGCCTCCTTCGCCTCGCAAGATTACGGTCAAGCTGTTTATTAGCTGTGTTTTGTTTGCAGCTCTATATGGGATGTTCCAGCTTAATCAGCCTTGGGCTAACAAAGGGAAGCAACTCGTCACAAACTCGCTTACGCAGTCATTCGATTTCTCAGCACTTTCAGCTTGGTATACCGATCAGTTCGGTGGATCGCCTTCGTTCATTCCAAGTTTTAACCGAGAAGGGGATGAAGCTGTAAAAGTGAGTACCACTAAGCGTACTTTGTTTCCCCCTGCAAAAGGAAGTATTATTCAGCCTTATGATGGAACTTCCCACTTGGGAGTTAAGTTAAATACCGTGGAGTATGCACCGGTATATGCGTTAGATACAGGTCAGGTTATTTTCTCCGGAGTGGCTGAGGAAACTGGCCTAACGATAGTGATTCGCCATCCAGGGGGTCTTCAATCCTTGTATGGCGGATTAAGTAAGGCAGATGTAGAAGTGGGTGATTGGATGAAAGTTGGTGAACCCATCGGTAAAGCTTCTAAAAAGGATCCAACGAAGGGAACATTGTACGTTGCTGTTACGAAGAATGGTCACCCCGTCAATCCATCGGATGTGATTAGTTTTGATTAAAATTGCCGGAACAACGTTCCGCTTTCATCCCTTATTCACTCTCATAATGATTGGTTCTGTTCTGACTGGTTACTTCCTAGAGGCTGTTACTTTATTTGGCATCGTACTGGTTCACGAGCTTGGTCATCTGGCTGCCGCGAACGGCTTTGGATGGAGGGTGCGGGAAGTGCTGCTCCTTCCCTTTGGTGGAGTTCTAATTGTGGAGGAGTTGGGGACAGCACCTACATGGGAGGAGCTCATTGTCTCTTTAGCTGGACCGCTGCAGCATGTATGGATGATTCTCGTTGCGCTGCTGATGAAGTGGATGGGAGTGGGAGCAAGCAGTTGGTGGGATTATTTCATTGAGGCAAATTTGATGATAGGCTTATTCAATTTAATTCCTGTCATGCCGCTCGATGGGGGCAAAGTGATGCAGTCCTTGTTAGGGTATTTATTGTCATACCATAACACCATTTTATATACCGTATGGATCAGCATGGTCTTAAGTCTTGCTATTATTGTCATGGCAATTATTCAATTGATCGGCGGTCATCTCCCGCTAAATATGTTGGTCATCGGTATTTTCTTACTTGTCTCCAATTGGTATGCCTATCGGCAGCTGCCCTATCACTTTTTTCGCTTTCTGATCGGCCGCGGGAACAGGGTGAGTCAATTGCTGAGCCGAGGGACATTAGCGCAGCCGATTGTGATAACGAAACAACGAACAATGGCTGAAACCTTGAAACTTTTTATGAGGGAAAAATATCATTTGATCTATGTGGTCAATGAAGCGGGGCGTATACAAGCCGTATTGCCTGAACAGCAATTAGTGAGTGGTTATTTGGATGGAAAAAAACCGGGGAGTGCAGTTTCCGATCTTTTCATGTAAAATAACTGTTGAGGTGAACGTGTATGAAGCAACTTATAATTCACTGCGCACCTGAGCTTACACAAGCGGCATTGCTTGAAGAAGGCCGCCTTGTTGAGTATGATACGCAGTATCCGCTTGATTCCCAAAGAGCAGGCAGCATCTACATGGGTCGCATCGTCAATGTACTTCCAGGCATGCAGGCGGCATTCATCGATATCGGACTTGCGAAGAATGCCTTTCTATATATAGACGACCTCCTCCCCGTCCACTTGGACAAGCAGCCTAAGATTAAACCTTCCATAACGGAGCTCGCCGAAGTAGGAAAGACACTGATGGTGCAGGTGACGAAGGATCCGCAAGGCACCAAAGGTGCAAGGGTAACAACTCATGTTTCCATTCCTGGCCGCTGGATAGTGTACATGCCAGACGCCGATTATATTGCCATATCCCGTAAAATTGATTTAGAAGCAGAAAGACAGCGCCTCAAACAGCTTGCAGAAAGCAATTTGCTCCCCGGAGAAGGTGTCATTATGCGTACGGGTGCGATTGGCCAGAGCGAAGAAGCCATTCGTGATGATCTTCAGAATTTAAGAGATTTGTGGAATATCATTCAATCTAAAATGGAAGTCGCGCATGCGCCAGCGCAATTATATCAGGATCTTGATCTCCTGCCTAGATTAGCTCGAGATGTCATAACGGATGAGGTCAATGAAGTTTGGCTGAATGATGCCAAGGTGTACGAAGAGATGAGACAGTTATTGCGTAAGCAGCATCCGAGTTGGCGGGGACGCATCGCTTTTTATGACCGGAAAATACCTTTGTTCGATCAATTCGGGGTAACCGATGAACTGAATCAGAGCTTCAGACGTAAGATTTGGTTGCCTAGTGGCGGATATTTAATCATTGATCAAACAGAAGCGCTAACTGTCATTGATGTGAATACGGGAAGGTACACAGGATCGATTGATTTAGAACAGACGGTCACAGATATTAATCGCGAAGCAGCAAGTGAAATTCCAAGGCTTTTGCGTCTTCGAAATATAAGAGGCATTATTATTGTTGATTTTATAGACATGACTTCGGAAGTGAATCGAGCGGCGGTGATGGAGAACATCACACTAGCTGTGCGCAAGGATCGCTCCAAAACGAGTATTGTTGGTTGGACGAAGCTAGGCTTGCTAGAAATGACGCGTAAGCGTAAATAAAGCATTGCATATCAAAATGTTTCTGTGATATAATACTCGGAGTGTGTTGTTTAGGCATGCTGTAACCGCACGAATCGGGTCTAAGCACGGATTTGGATTTATCCTAACCGTCACCTGGACAAGGCGAGTCTGAGACATGAGGAGGTAATGAAAATGTACGCAATTATTGAAACAGGTGGTAAGCAGTACAAAGTTCAAGAGGGCGATGTTCTTTACATCGAAAAATTGAACGCAGCTGAAGGTGAAGTTGTTTCTTTTGATCGTGTGTTCTTGGTTTCCAAAGAGAGTGGCTTAGTAGTAGGTGCTCCATTGGTTGCTGGTGCTTCAGTTTCCGCGAAAGTGGAGAAACACGGCAAAGGCGCGAAAGTGATCGTTTATAAGTACAAACCGAAAAAGAACTATCACAAAAAACAAGGTCATCGTCAACCGTACACAAGAGTAGTTGTTGAGAAAATCCAAGCGTAAGAGGCAGCCTTATGATCTATGTGACCATAGAGCGTCTTGCACCGGATTCACCTCAGATCTCATCTTTTGTAGTGGAAGGCCATGCTGAATATGACGTACCTGGCAAAGACCTGGTCTGTGCTGCAGTATCAGCGGTAACGTTCGGTACTTATAATTCGATTGAATCACTGACGGGCGTGATTCCCATTCACGAAATGGAGCGAGGCTTGATGGATGTTACAATTCCAGAAAGTATACGATCTGTTCCGGAGACATGGAATAATGTCCAATTGATTCTAGAATCGATGGTCGTCATGCTACAAACCATTGCAGACAATTACGGTGACTATATAACGATTGAAACAATCTATCACAAAGGAGGATAACACCATGTTGAAATTGGATCTCCAGTTTTTCGCTTCCAAAAAAGGGGTGGGTTCTACAAAGAACGGACGTGACTCACACTCTAAGCGCCTTGGCGCTAAACGTGCTGACGGTCAAACCGTTACAGCTGGAAGCATTCTCTACCGCCAACGCGGAACGAAAATTCACCCAGGAACGAACGTAGGCATCGGTTCGGATGATACACTTTTCGCTTTGGTACAAGGCGTAGTGAAATTCGAGCGTTGGGGCCGCGATCGCAAAAAAGTGAGCGTATACCCAGTTGATGTAGCTCCTGTGGCTGCAGCTTTAGAAGCGTAATATGAATCCCTGGCGAGCGATAAGCCCGCCCAGGGATTTTTTCCTAATAGGAAACAAACCTCTAAACCGGTCATTCATTTCCGATGGCCGAGGGCAGAGGTTTTCTCATTTGTTTGGTGAAGTTTGCTAGTACATCATGATATACTGGATGAACGGTTACAAAGCAGGGGAGAACGGAGCGAACGGGGAATGAAGCGAGTTGGCAGCGCGCAAGTTTATTTATTAGCACTTGTGCTTATAGGATTGACGGGGATGATGTTTGTGGAACCCTGGATCGTCAGGGGTGCTTTACTTTTGATCATAGTCTTTTGCGGTTATACGGCTTTCAAGCTGGAAGCGAGTAGAATTGAGGAGAAATGGAGCCAAGAGCTCCGTCAACAGGAACATCAGGCTCAAACGAAGTTAATTCGAGTCATAAATCGCTTACGTCACGATTGGATGAATGATACCCAAATTTTGTTTGGTTATATTCAGTTAAAGAAATTTGATAATTTACATCCTTATATGGAAAAAATAAAAATGAATATGCAGCAGGAAAGTAATCTCTCCAAGCTAGGTATTCCATCGTTAATTGCTTTCTTGTTGCAGTTCCGTGTCGAGTCGAAATCATTGGAGCTCGACGTTGAATTAGAGCAGGAAATCAATTTGGGACAACTCCCTCTGCAAGGCGGACTGATTGAAAGATTGGTACGCCAAACGGTTGAATGCGTTCAGGAGTATGCTGCGGTAGGTGACGATGAAAGTGGTACACTTAGCTTGGAATTTGATGTTCAAGAAGATGGCTTACTGCTTGATTTTGTATATCAAGGTCCCTATCATCGGGAGCAACTTGAAAAAGTGGTGAAGGAGAATCTACATTCGAATGTAAATTCTTACTCACTGGAACACAATGATTGGCAAGAGGAAGAAGCGGTCATCACATTGCGGTTGCCGTTTCATATATAATGAGGTGTAGAAATGTTTGTTGATAAGGCGAAGATATTTGTAAAAGGCGGCGACGGCGGCGATGGTTTAGTTGCTTTCCGACGTGAGAAATATGTACCGGAAGGCGGACCTGCCGGCGGTGACGGAGGTCATGGCGGCGATGTTATTTTCCGTGTAGACGAAGGTCTGCGTACATTGATGGATTTCCGTTATCAGAAGCACTTTAAGGCGGAGCGCGGTGAGAAAGGCCGTAACAAGTCCATGCATGGCGCTAACGCGGAGGATATGATCGTACGTATCCCACCGGGCACAACGATCATTGATGATGATACTGGGGAAGTCATCGCTGACTTGACGCGTCACGGTCAGGAAGTCGTTGTAGCCAAGGGCGGCCGAGGCGGTCGAGGCAATACACGCTTCGCAACAGCGCGAGTCACAGCGCCAGAGATTGCTGAGAACGGCGAAGAAGGCGTGGAGCGCTGGGTTGTCCTGGAGATGAAGGTGATGGCTGACGTCGGCTTAGTAGGCTTTCCCAGCGTAGGGAAATCCACGCTATTGTCAGTTGTCTCTGCCGCGAAGCCGAAGATTGCGGCGTATCACTTTACAACCCTCACCCCGAACCTCGGGGTTGTGGATGTAGGTGATGGACGCAGCTTCGTAATGGCGGACCTTCCCGGTCTTATCGAAGGGGCTCACGAGGGTGTGGGACTTGGTCATGAGTTCCTGCGTCACGTAGAACGGACGCGAGTTATCGTACACGTTGTGGACATGTCCGCTGCTGATGGCCGCGACCCTTATGAAGATTTCCTTAAGATCAATGAGGAAATTAAGCTTTATAACGCTAAGTTGGAGCAGCGCCCGCAAATCGTTGTTGCCAACAAGATGGACATGCCGGAGTCAGATGACAATCTGGTCTTATTCAAGGAGCAGTTGGCTGCGGATGGCAAAGAGTTAGACGTTTATCCGATTTCTGCTTTGACGCGAGGTGGTGTACAGGAGCTTCTCTACAAGATTTCAGACATTGTAGAAAGGATCCCGCATGCTCCTGAAGTAGAGGGTGTAGCTGAAAAAGAAGAGCGTAAAGTGTATCGCTTCGAGAAACGCGAGGAAAATGATTACACGATACGTCGAGAAAACGATGTATTCATTGTTGAAAGTCCTTCGATTGAGAAGTTGATCAAACGCACGAATTTCAGCACACAGGATGGCATCGCGCGTTTTGCTCGTATTTTGCGTAATATGGGGATAGATGAAGAATTACGCAAACGTGGAGCTATCCATGGGCAGACGATCCAAATTGGTGATTTTGACTTCGAATTTGATGAAAAGCAATAAATCCATAGAAACACTTATCCTTAGGGATGAGTGTTTTTTTTACGTCCATAATCAAATTGATGTTATAATACTTGACATATAATTAGAAAAGAATTACGATTTTGCTAAATAAACTTAAAATAATGTAAGGAATCATAACATGATGATGAATTATTTAAAAGGAAGGGAGGAATGACCATGAAAAGATGGATCCAAGCGATAGGATCAGGTCAGCAAGGAACAACTCGTGATTTATCATACGAAGAGGCCGTAGAAGCGGCACATGAGATGGCAAGGGGGGATTCTACAGATGCTCAATGCGCGGCTTTCTTAATGGCCCTTTGTATGAAAGGAGAAGCTGATGAAGAGTTGATGGCATTCATTGATGTTTTTCGCAGCTATTCCTTGAATTACCATACTTTTGCGGATTCACTTAATTGCGCGGGACCTACAGAGGGAAGGCAATATTTTCCGATAACGCTTCCAGTTAGCCTGTTGCTTGCTTCAGTAGGTTTCTCCCAGATCCTACATGGAGGCGATTCGCTTCCCCCTAGACAGGGAACAGCCATGAAAGAAATATTGGAAACCTTTGGCGTTAATATAGACTTGTCAGTGAAAGCGTGGGAAACGATGTTGTTTCACCTGCATATTGGATTTCTACACACAGAACAGCTTTGTCCACCTTTAGGGAAGTTGAAACGGGTTCGTGAACAGATAGGCCTGCGAACAGTCATGAATACCGTTGAGAAAGTCATGAATCCGGTACATTCAACGAATATGATTATTGGTGTCAATCAGCGGAAAACCATGGAGTCACTAATTCCCATTTCTATCAGATCTGGCTTTCAAAATGTATATATTGTCAATGGGATTGAAGGCTCCGAAGATTTGCCGATCTATCAGAACAGTAAGATAAGGATCGTAACCCCCTGGGGGGATGAATCCCGAGTGGTTGAACCGCAGAAATTTGGTTTTCTTAGTGAGCCCTTGCTGCCGCTAAGCAAAGATGATCAGGTTTCAATGGTGCAGCGCATTATTGCGGGTGAAGATTCCGAGGAATTGAAGCGGGAACGTGATCATGTCATTTTCAACACGGGACTACGCTTGATGTGGTTCGATAAAGTCGGCAGTTATGAGGAGGGCTTTCAATTAGCAGAATCACTGCTGCAAAGGAACGAAGCGCAGAAAGTCATGCAAAGATGGGTGGATCAGAGTCATCGATTTACACTTCAAGATCTTCCCAAAAATAATTCCTCGGCAAAAATTGGATAAGTGACCTTCCACAAGCTGCTTCGTATTCAGCTAATGGGAGGGTCTTTTTTTTGTTGATTATTCCTATCCACTGAAATGAGCCTTCTTTTACGAATATATAAAAGAGCAACGTCTTTCGAAGCCAGATGGTCTGGCGAAAAGCGGGAGACAATGCTTACGACGCAAAAATTGTTTGAGCAAACAATAAGGAGGTCTATATCATGAAAAAACATCTGTTGACCCTTGTACTCGTTCCAGCCCTTATGTTTGGAGCTGTTACAATTCCTTTACCGAAACAAGCTTCTGCAGCAACGACAGGTCAAATTATAAGCAGTGTCAGTCTTCGCCAAAGTGCCACTGAGAATTCTGCTCGGATTCGATACTTGAAACAAGGCGAGAAAGTCACCATTTTGTCCAAAGTGAACAGTTGGTGGTATAAAGTGAAAGCTTCCGATGGCCGTGAGGGTTACATAAGCACGAATTCTAAATACATACAAACATCAAGTGTTACATCGCCAGGTGGATCTAATAATGGTGGCTCCAGCAGCGGTTCAACGAGTGCGAAGGTTCAAAAAATCATTGCGGCAGGAAAAAAGTATTTAGGTACACCATATGAATATGGATCAGATCGTAACAATACAAGTACATTTGATTGCTCAGACTTTGTCCGTCAAGCTTTCTTGGATGGCATCGGATTGAAGCTGCCAAGTGACTCTAGGGGACAAGGGAATTACGTAAAGTCACTCGGACATGCCAAAACGGATTGGCACGATCTGAAGGCTGGCGATCTTATGTTCTTCATGTCTTACAAAGGGACAGGCCAATCGAATTACAGCGGTATTAATAAGGCCACGCAGACGATTACACATGTTGCTATTTACTTAGGAAATGGACAAATCTTGTCGACCTATTCGAAGGACAGTGGTGGTGTTCGCATCGATTCCATCGAAAATCGTCACTGGGAGTACCGTTTCTTATTTGGAGGCAGTGCTTTATAATTAGCAGCAAATGAAAAAGGCGGAATTCGAGAAATCGAAGTCTGCCTTTTTGGTATTTCATTACGTTTGCAGAGGGTCTACTAATGGGTTCCAGTGAATAGTGGGCTCATTTGTGTCCGAGTGAAGTCCTGCTGAACCTATCCAAGGGTGGGGTGTGAGGCCCACGGTAAAATAATGTTCAAGCAAACAACGAAAAATATAAGGGAGAGGACGCTCCAATACTAGTTCTTTAGGAATCCAATGCAGATCACCTTCATTGGTGACTATTCGCGGGTTCACATCGGTCGTTCCGACATAGAAAAACTGCTGGCGAACTTCTTGTCCATATAATCGAAGTAAGACATACTGCATACGCAGACCTTGGATTTCATCATGTTCAATGCCTGTCTCCTCCCATATTTCCCGTAAACAGGCTGCTCTCGGGTTGTTAAGTTCACTTGGCTCTAAGTGGCCGCCAATAGCTGCCCAGAGACCTGGCGAAAGTTTACGAGATAAGGAGCGTTTCATCATGAGTAATTCGTTTTGGCTGTTCCATAGTAGAGCCGTAGACATCATTCTTAATGTAATCATGGATGCGATCCCCTTCTTCACTAATACTCTCAGCTTATCATAGCAAAGTTGTGGGCTGCAAAAAAGAAAGAGTAAGATGTAATTTGCCTATTGATTCAGACTGCGCGATTCGATATAATGTCCTCTATAGAGAAACAATAGTCTTTTTGGAGAGGACGGTAGCGCGGTGCCGGAAAGCAAAGAGTTTTTACAAACAATAAAGCACAACGGTCCTGAGAGGTACTACTTAGTCCGGGAAGATATATTGCCAGAAGGTGTGCTCAAGACGGCACAGGCGAAGGAGCTGCTTGCACGCGGAGAAGTGAAGACGATTCATGATGCCGTTGAACAAGTCGGGCTCAGCCGCAGCGCTTTCTATAAGTATAAGGATGGTATTCACCCTCTCAGCAAGTTGGAAAGAGAGCGCATTATTACAATATCCATGGATTTGGAGCATCGGTCAGGGATTCTGTCTCGCGTATTGGCATTTATTGCTAATTTAGATGGAAATGTATTAACTATACATCAAACGATTCCTCTGCAGGGTATGGCGAACGTTGTCATCTCGGTAGAAACCTCCTCGATGGGGGAAGAGATTCGTCAAATGTTGGATCGACTTCAGTCGCAAGAAGGAGTCAAGCGTGCCATGGTCATCGGCCAGGGCAGTTAAGATAGCACACAATTCGGGAGGTAAAAGAAATGAAACCCATCAAGGTTGGATTACTCGGACTAGGTACAGTAGGAACAGGTGTGGTTCGTATTATCGAAGGACATCAAGAGGATTTGCAGCGTCAAACGGGTTCTTCCATTGAAATTGCCAAAATTCTTGTACAAGATAAAGCTAAGCTTCGCAACATTTCTGTGGAGGCAGACAAACTGACTGAAAACGTATGGGATGTTATCGGTGATAGCGAAATTGATGTCGTTGTTGAAGTTATGGGCGGAGTCTCTGCTACCAAAGATCACATTCTAACGGCTCTAGGCAACGGCAAACACATTGTGACGGCGAACAAGGATCTAATGGCGATGCATGGCGCTGAAATCTTGGCTAAAGCAGCTGAACATGGCTGCGATGTATTTTACGAAGCTAGTGTTGCCGGAGGTATTCCGATTATTCGTGCACTCGTCGAGGGCTTCTCCTCTGACCGTATTACGAAGATTATGGGCATTGTGAACGGAACAACGAACTACATTTTGACCAAAATGAGTCAAGAGGGCGCTGCTTATGCAGAGGTGTTGAAAGAAGCGCAGGATCTGGGCTATGCAGAGGCAGATCCTACATCCGATGTTGAAGGGTTGGATGCAGCTCGCAAAATGACAATCTTGTCTACACTTGGCTTCCACGCCAATGTTGCTCTGAGCGATGTTGAAGCGAAAGGAATTTCCAAAGTAACCAAAGAAGATATACAATATGGCAAAAAACTAGGCTACGAAGTGAAGCTGCTTGGTATTGCTGAGAATCATGATGGTCACATCTCAGTGAGTGTACAGCCTACAATGGTGAAAAGCTCGCATCCGCTCGCTTCAGTAAATGGCGTGTTCAATGCTGTGTACGTAACAGGCGAAGCGGTTGGCGAGACAATGTTCTATGGGGCAGGCGCAGGTGAGCTGCCAACGGCAACATCCGTCGTAGCTGATTTGGTTGCTGTAGTGCGCAACTTAAAGCTTGGCGTTAATGGACGTACGGTTCTGGCACCTTACAAAGAGAAGAAGCTGAAGACGGACGAACAGATTGCTTGCAAAAACTTTATTCTACTGCACGTTGAAGATAAAGCAGGTGTGCTTGCACAAATTACGCAAATTTTTGCTCAGCACGAAGTTAGTTTGGAGTCTGTCTTCCAACACCCGAATAAAAGTAATCCTAAGGCTGAAATTATTATTATCACGCATGATGCGAACCAAGCCAGCATGAAAAATGTGCTGAATCAGTTCGAATCGATGGATGTTATACATGCTATCAAAAGCGTCTACCGTGTAGAAGGCTAATCTACCACATATTCTATTATTGCAGGCTAAATTATTGAAAAGAGGCGCAATTTCGAAATGAGTTATAGGGCAGTACAAAAGGTAAGAGTGAAAGTGCCGGCTAGCACGGCAAACTTAGGTCCTGGCTTTGACTCACTGGGGATGGCCTTGAACTTATTTGCCTGGATTGATCTGGCAATCTCGGATCAAACGACGATTCACTTGATTGGCGATCAGATGAACGGAATTCCAACAGACAAGTCCAATTTAATTTATAAAGTGGCACAAATGGTATTTCAAGAGGCGGGCGTCTCACTCCCAGAGCTGGACATTACGATGTATAGCGAAATTCCGCTCACACGCGGTCTAGGCAGCAGCGCGTCAGCCATTGTTGGTGCGCTTGCCGGCGCCAATGCTTTGATCGGAAACAAACTCACAACGTATGAGCTGTTCCAAATTGCGAGCCGCCTAGAAAAACACCCTGACAATGTAGGGGCAAGCTTGTTTGGTGGGATCGTGGTTGCGTTCTGGGATGGCGAGAAGGCCGAATCTATTCGGATAGAGCCGGACGCGAATTTAGAAGTGCTTGTGGCGATACCAGCCTTCCAGCTTTCTACAGAGAAGGCGAGAGGGGTCATGCCGAAATTAGTTCCCATGAAGGATGCGGTATTCAACCTCAGCCATTCGTCTCTACTCGTTGCCGCGCTGGCTACCAACAACTTGGGTATGATCCGTCATGCCATGAAGGACGCGCTGCATCAGCCTTACCGTGCTCCGCTCATTCCCGGCATGAAGACGCTGCTGGCGCAAGCCGAGAATCATGGCGCGCTTGGGGTTGCACTCAGCGGAGCGGGACCAACGATGCTTGCACTTGTAGACGCGCGAAGCGGTCAGAAGGCGGAGCTGGAGGCGTTTCTGAAGGATACGCTTGCAAAGGAAGCTATTGAAGCACAAACGCTATGGTTAAAACCAAGTCGAGAAGGTGTGACGACGATTCAGCTCCAAGCAGGTGATGGGGATCTTCAGTCCTTCGTCGAAGGGGAGGTTCTTGCATGAAGAGGGTAGCGATTTTGGGACCAAGTACTTTTTCCGAAGAAGCCACCCGTCATTTTTTGGGTGAAGACTTTATCTACGTTTCTTATAAGCTGATTTCGGAAGTATTTAATGCGACCGTATCAGGCGAAACAGACCTTAGTGTCATTCCAATTGAAAATACGCTGGAAGGTTCCGTCCATCTGCATGTGGACTGGCTCGTTCATGAAGTTGATCTTCCGATACGAGCGGAATGGGTTTTCCCCATTGATATGAACCTCATTGGTTATCCGAATCCAGATGGACAAACGGATGGCTCGAATCCTTACAGTCATATTCGCAAGGTGTTATCTCATCATGTCGTTCCTGCACAGTGCAGCAGATTTATGAAGCTGTATTTAAGTGGAGCGGAGTTTGATCAGGTGAGCTCTACAGCAGAAGGTGTACGTATTGTATCGACGCTGCAGGACCCGACGGTAGCAGCTATCGGAACAGCTATCGCTTCGAAGAATTATGGTGTTCCTATGCTGGAGAAGGAAATACAGGATCATAAAGACAACATGACTCGCTTCTTGTTAGTTGGTTCAGAGGCTTCAGAGCTGAGATCTTCGGAAGACATGAAAACAACGATTCTTGTCACTTTGCCTGAAGATTATCCAGGTGCCCTTCACCAGGTACTCTCAGCCTTCGCGTGGCGCAAAATTAATCTTTCAAAGATTGAATCCAAGCCTACGAAGAAGAAACTTGGTAATTATTACTTTTATATCGATATTGCTGGCTCCATGGATTCGGTGCTCTTGCTATCTGCAATTCAAGAAATTGAAGCGATTGGTTGTCAAGTTCGAATTTTGGGCTGTTATCCAAGTTATTCTTATACAAGTTGATCTAGCTGTTCCCTGGCGTTCATGACGCGAGGGAATTTTTTTGTCCAAAAGGGGCAAAAGCCTAGGAACGTGCATAAGATGTAATATCATTGTGAATAAGCTTAGGCTTACGATGCAAGTTTTCTTGCGAAACTGAGATTATGCTTACGGTGCAAGTTCTTGCGAAAACTCTAAGGTTATGCTTACGAAGCAAGTTTTCTAACGAAAACTCTAAGGAGGTATGGTTTTGAAAATCCATATTGTCAAAAAGGGAGACACCCTGTACGAGCTTGCAAAAAAACACCAAATCACACTGGACCAGATCATCGCATTCAATCCGCAAATTGCAGAACCAGATCATCTTGACATCGGGACTAAGGTGAAAATACCTTCCAAAGCGAAGCCCGTTGAACCGTCTGCTTCTGAGTATGTTTATAAGCACATTGTTCAACAGGGCGATAGCTTATGGAAACTTGGGAAAGCTTGGGATGTGCCTCTCCAAGCGATGATTCAAGCGAATCCTCAGCTTAAGAATCCCAATGTACTTATGACAGGAGAAATTGTTTATATTCCCAAAATGGATCATGGGCAGATAGGGGTTAAGCCTTTATCCACGACTAAACCATCGACTGTACCATTTAATCTAGCACCTGCTGCTCAGCCATGGGCAATGGTTGAATCGAACCAACAGCCGTTTATGCCAATTCCCGAAGAACCAATGAGCGAAGCGGCACCTTCACAGGCTGAAGACACAACGTTTGTCATGGAGCAGCAGCCAAGTACCTCTTCGCCGATGGCTTCAACGCCAGTTATTCCTGCCCCTGCCCTTGAGCCTGGGGTCATTGGTCTGCAAGAACCATACGAACAAGCGGTTCACCCCTTCAAGCAATTTCACATTTCGGCGACGGAGGTTTTTGCTTATCCAGGTTCCGATCAACCAGAGGCAAAAACTTACCCGGCTTTTTCACCCTATCAGCAGACGCCATGGGAGCAATTTCCGTATGCCGGAGAGCCTATTTCCTACCAGGCTAGCGAAGATGGCTGCGGCTGTGGCAGTCATTCGACGATGGAACAACCGTGGACGACATTCCCCGCTGGTTATCCGACTGGTTCCGTAGAAAGTCCATGGGATGGCTATCAGCAGGGATTTCCTACAATCCCGGGCTTATATCCACCGGTTTCGCCTTTCGACATGCAACATATGGCTCATACCCCATATGCCTATCAGCAGGATCCTTATGGCATTCCTTATGCTGGAGCTCATTACCAGGCTCCTTATGAGTCGCCCATGCTTCCACAAGTCCATACGCATGAGCTTGCGAAAGAAACCGATACAGAAGAAGTCGTAGAAATTGACATTCGTTCTGATAAGGGGAAGAAGTCAAAAGACAGTGGCAGCTCTTCCAAAAAAGTGAAATTGTCAAGCACATCAGCGCTCGACGCTTTCTTGAAACGTCAAAAGAGAGCTTCTGAAAAGCAGGATGCCAAACCGAATGTACCTTGGATTAACTTCTGAAAATGAAGAAGAAGCCTCCTAAACAAACAGGAGGCTTCTTTAACTTGTTTATGTTTTGAATTATGCAATCATACCAATTGTGAAAAAGACCATTAAGCCAACGACGAAATTCATGCCCCATTTTTTGCGAAGCAGCTCACGTCCGCGGTGTAAGCGGGTTTTGACAGTTGTGATAGGCAGGTTCAGTTTAGTGCTAATTTCTTGAAGAGAGAGCTCTTCGAGATAGTAAAGTGTAATCACACTTCTATATTTGTCTGCTAATTTATTAATAGATGTATGCATATGATCCTGAACTTCTGTTTGGAGTACAGCGTGCTCAGGTGACTGATCTTGACTTGCGAGCTTACTGTAATAGCTATAGTCATCGTCATGATCGTTCAACTCGGCATCTAAAGATTGAACAGGTCTTTTTTTGCGCAGTAAGTCAATAGCGACATTTTTACCAATCCGATAAATCCAAGTTGAGAAGTTCTGGCTCTCATCATAGTGGTTTAAGTTCAAGTAAACGCGGATAAACGTTTCTTGGACAATATCTTCCGAATCAGGCCTGTTATGCAGCATACGAAAAGCAAGTTTCTGTATTTTATTACGGTATAACTCGACTAGCTCCACAAAAGCGTTACGGTCGCCCCGTCTGGATAATTGAATTAATTGAAGTTCTGCCACATTCATGATGTTTCCCTCCTCAGAGTTTTTCGCTAGAAAAACTTTCATCGTAAGCAATTTGCCTTTTCAAATATATATCGTTTTCCCTGAATAAGTATGAGAATAATTCATCTACTTCTGACTATATCATTTCTGTGGCAACAGTCAAATTCTAAAACTACTTAGCGCTCATTTTATACCCATTTGTTACCGAATTTATGGAGGTTTGGTTACTTTTCTGAGTAGGAGATGGTTTGGAGGCTGAAGTTGAACGTGGTGAGGTTACACCAGTTTCAATTCTCTGTACTTCGTTCCAAATGGCGACAGCCCCCCATAACAGGACAACTCCTATAATTAAGAGTGTTGTACGTTTGATCCGTTTTCTACCTTTCATATTGGGCTTCACCATCCGTCTTGATTGGTCTCAGACTTCTCTCTCTATGGTAAATGATGTATAGTGTCTCATGCAAATGGAAACAATACGGAAAAAGAGAATAGAAGGGGATATCGGTGGATGTACAACAATTTTTGAAGCATTGGAAAAGAAGGCTGCGTTGGAAACGCAGTTGGTTGACTTTAGGGATGTTCTTTCTTGTAGGTATGGCCAGCTGGGTTTTATATGCAACAGGCAGCTTTACACATGCTGGTGATAGCCCGATAGGAGCGGTTCGATCAACCTTGGCTGCTCTAACACCGGAAGACGATGAACGTTATAAAGAAGCGATTACGACGTTAAAGCGTTTAACGGATAGCAAAGAAAGCTATTTGCTTAAGTCCTATGTTTGTGGGGAGGAACGCAGTCAGCTGGGTCTGCAAACTCCTGAGCAATTACTAAATATGCAAATGAAGCATCCGAATTGGTTATTGAGCTTAAGTGCGAATGGAGAGGTCACTTTTACCGAAAGCATCGATGATTTATCACCGGCCTGTAAGGAGAAGGCGGTATTTGGTATTGATGGCAGCAGCAATCTCTCCCTGTTTAACGGAACTCCCGCGAAAGATAACGTGATTCGGACATTTTTTCAATTAAATATCAAGCATTTAGAAAGCAGTTTACCGCGCGATACGGTGCAGCAGCTTCGCAAAGGGATTCGTATTTCCGATTTGGAGGAGTATAATAGCGTATTATCGACATTCAGCGATTATGCCGTAGAAGAGACTGAGCGTGCAATGACAAGACCTTAAATGGTTAGAAAATGATGAGGTAGATTAGGGAGATTCCCGAGTCTATCTCTTTTTTTTGTTATCTGCTATAATGGAAATGACTACATATGTTCGCTTTTTTTATGGATGGGAGAGAAATGCTGTGCGTATTCTGGGAATTGATCCAGGGATCGCGATTGTAGGTTTTGGCTTTATTGATAAAATTGGCAGTAAGCTCATTCCTGTGCAATATGGTTCGATACAGACCGAAGCACATACGGATCCTGGGATCAGGCTGAAAGATGTCTATGATGCTACGACGCAATTGATAGAGAAGTATAAACCGGACGCGATGTCGATAGAGAAATTGTTTTTTAATCGGAATGTCACGACGGCATTCACCGTAGGGCAAGCTCGTGGTGTCATGATTCTTGCGGGTGTTCAAGCGGGTCTGCCGATTGCTGAATATACCCCCCTTCAAGTGAAACAAGCGGTTGTTGGCTATGGGAATGCCGAGAAACATCAAGTCCAGGAAATGGTCAAAATTTTACTTAAACTTTCGCAAATACCTAAACCTGATGATGTGGCGGATGCGCTTGCGATTGCTATTTGTCATGCGCATTCTTCTGCTTTGCAATCTAGGATAAATGAGGTCGGGAAACGATGATAGATTTCTTAAGAGGAAAAGTTGCGCTGCGCGAGAGCGACTATGCAGTGCTGGATGTAAATGGCGTAGGCTACCGTGTGTTTTGTCCGAATCCCTATGCGATTTCGCATAAGGAAGATGAGGATGTGACGATGTTTATTCATTATCACGTGCGTGAAGACGCTCACTTGCTATTCGGCTTTCTCTCACGTGATGAGCAGTCTTTGTTTCGCTTATTGCTTGATGTAACAGGTATTGGGCCGAAGGTCGCGCTCGGCATTCTTGCTGCCGGTGGAAGACCGGAGGCTGTGATTTTGGCGATTAGCCAGGAGAATCTGGCTTTTTTAACGAAGCTTCCTGGCATTGGCAAAAAGACCGCTCAGCGGATTATTTTAGACCTCAAGGATAAATTAGGCTCTGTGAGCTTCTCAAGTCCGGAAGCTGCGGTAGCTTTAAGTGTGGTTGGATCGGCGCAGCTTAGTGAAGGCGGCCATGCCTGGAGTGAAGCGAAGGAAGCCCTGATGGCGCTCGGATACACTGAAGCGGAAGCTGATCGTGCTTGGCTGCAAGTGAAGCCAAAAGCGAATGCGGCTGATTCTGTCGATGTGTTGATGAAGCTTGCACTGCAAGCTTTGTATACGATGCAGTAGAAGAAATTGGGCATGACTTAGCTCATGCTTACAAAGTGAGTTTTGCTAAAGCAAAACTCAGTATATGCTTACGAAGTCAGTTTTGCTAAAGCAAAACTCTTAGGAGGATCACCATGGACAATGACCGGATTATATCGGCTAATTTGATGATGGAGGACAACGCGATTGAGTACAGCCTGCGTCCCCGTTATTTGGCCGAATATATCGGCCAGAAGCAGGCGAAGGAGAACCTTAAGATCTATATTGAAGCCGCCAAGATGCGTAAGGAAGCACTTGATCATGTGCTGCTGTATGGTCCGCCTGGGCTAGGCAAAACAACGCTGTCCAACATTATCGCCAACGAGCTTGGCGTGAGTATCAGAACGACCTCCGGCCCTGCTATCGAGCGGCCGGGCGATCTAGCTGCCATCCTGACAAATTTGCAGGAGGGCGACGTGCTTTTCATCGACGAAATCCACCGCCTCCACCGTACGGTGGAAGAGGTGCTGTACCCGGCGATGGAGGACTATGCCCTTGACATTATCATCGGCAAGGGGCCGAGCGCACGCTCGGTGCGTCTGGACTTGCCGGCGTTTACCTTAATCGGCGCGACGACGCGCGTCGGATTGCTGTCTGCGCCGCTGCGCGACCGTTTCGGGGTCGTCAGTCGGCTTGAGTTTTATACGGTGGAGGAGCTCACCTTCATCGTCAGCCGAACTGCCGACATCCTGCAGGTCGGCATCGTCGGTGAAGCCGCGCGCGAGATCGGCATGCGCTCACGCGGAACACCGCGAATCGCGAACCGCTTGCTGAAGCGGGTGCGTGACTTCGCACAGGTGAAGGGCGATGGCATCATCACACTAGACATCTCCAGAGAGGCGCTGAAGCTCATTCAGGTCGATGACCTTGGTTTGGATGAGATCGATCATAAGATGCTGCGAGCGATTATACAGAGCTTCCAAGGCGGCCCTGTCGGGCTCGAGACGATTGCTGCGACAATCGGCGAAGAGAGTCAGACGATTGAAGACGTGTACGAGCCTTATTTGCTGCAAATTGGATTTTTGCAGAGAACTCCGAGAGGCAGGACCGTAACACCTCAGGCCTATCATCATTTGGGCTTACCAGTACCAGAACACCGGTAATTAGTTGATCTTTTGCTCTGCTGAAAGCGGGCAAAAGATCTTTTTTTGAGTTTCGCAGAATCGCTCGTTTTACTTTATGCAACATTGGAATCAATGTTCGTCTCTTTTTTTGCTTAAATAAACTCTATCAAACAAAACTTCTTCCTGTTCGTAGAGTCTAACTTAGTAGAATACTGCGAAAGAAAGGAAATATTGTCGGATGAAATGGACAAAAAAGCTGCTTACCCCCAACACAATGGCTTTTATCACGACGGCTGTTTTAACCTTTGGAACCTTCCCTGTGATGGAGCCCCATGCTTATGCAGAGGGGATTAAGCATCTGGATCAGATTCGTGTTGCTCTTTTTATAGATTCATCGAAATATAAACTGGTAGAACCGGCAGTTACACTTTCCGCATCAGATGGGATGGATATAGGTGTGCGCAGCTCAGCGGGTACGCTCGTTAAACCGTGGCTGTCGATTCCAGAGTCTTCCATTCGCTTGTCTCTTGACCAATACAGTGTGATTTTGTTGGAAACGACGGACTTTGCAGCGGCCAAAGCGTTACATGCTAAGCTTGCAACATTGCCAGGAGACGGCTATGTGTTAAGTAGAGTGAAGCAAGGCAGAACGGTTTATCAAGTCTTTTACGGCAGCTTCCCTTCAAAAGAGGCAGCGGAGGGCGCTGGAGCGCAGGCGCTAAAAGATACAACGGTTGCGTCGTTAACGAAATCGGCTCCCCCCGTATTAACAGGTCCGCTGCATTGGAGTGCGGGCACTTATGCTACAGAGGCAGCTGCTTTGCAGCAATTAGATGTGTATACACAATCTGGACTCCAAGCGGATCTTGCACTCCAAGAAGATCTGACAGGCCAACTGGTTTATAGCGTATGGGTAGGCAGTGAAGCTACAGCAGGGCAATTAGAAGCTGTAAAACAGACAGCGTTAAGAGTGGCACCCAGCATTTCTTTGCAAGCGGTGAATACAAAGTCATCCTATTTGGTCCGTAGATCGGATGTAACGTCGTCCTCGAACGGTACCGTTTCTGTACCTCATTACGCAGCGGCTGCAGGTGAGCAAAGAACGCTGGTCCATTCCAAGGGTGAGGGTATTGCGATCCAAGAGCGGGCTGACCGTCGTTACCGCGGAGACATGGAGATTAGTACATATCATGATAAGTTAGCCTTGGTGAATGAAGTAGCGATGGAGCAATATCTATACGCTGTGTTAGGCTCGGAGCTTAGTTCGGTTTGGCCGATTGAGGCTTTGAAGGCACAGGCTGTCGCTGCTCGTACTTTTGCAATCAAACAAGGAAATAAATATGAGATCGCCCAAGTAACTGATACCACCTTGGATCAGGCTTACTTCGGCATGCAAAAGGAATTTGCTGCAGGCACACAAGCTGTTGATGCGACGAAAGACGAAGTGTTATCCGATAATAACGGTCTAATTTCGCCTGTGTTTTCATCCAATTCAGGAGGAATGACAGCTGATCCATCGGAGGTTTGGGGGAATCCAGTAGCCTATTTGCGCAGTGTGCCAAGTCCGGATGAAGGTGCCGAAAAAGGGAAAGCCACCTGGTATCGCATTCAGTTAGCGGATGGACGTGCGGGTTACGTACATCATATGTACCTGAAAGACAGTGGACAGAAGGAGAAGGAAGGTGCTTCCTACTATGAGGCCACGGAACAAGGCGTTAATGTGCGCAGGGCACCCTATGTGGATAATATAGTTAATCCTTCGATTGCTCAGCTTTCTGTGAAAGAAAAAGTGCTCGTATTAGGCGAAGAAAAAGAATCCAATGCCTATTCCTGGATAAGAGGACCATACACAGCTAGTGATATCAAGAGTAAATTAACAGCAGCAGGAGTAGCCGTGAGCGGAGATTTGCAATCGCTTGAAATATCGAAACGCGGACCATCTGGTAGAGTAACGGAACTCAAGGCGAACGGAATGGTGGTGAAGGTACAATATCCCGATGCCTTACGCTCGGCACTTGGCGGATTACCCAGCACCCGGTTTGAAATTGAAGAAGCAGGAAGTTATACTGGTAATAATTCAATTACTGTTAGCCTAGCGATTGTTGGTGCAGCAGCTACCGAGACAAGTAGTGCTGGCTCTGATCCGGTCTATGTGCTATCCGGTGGACAATCGGTCCCAACAGCTTTGAAGAAAGCTGATATAATGGCACTAGGCACTGCGGGATTGTCTAAACCAGCGGATACGCCTGTAACCCACGTGCCTCCTCCTAGTGGTCAAACAGCAGGTCAAGGCAAACAGTTCGTTTTTCGCGGCACAGGCTACGGGCACGGACTTGGCATGTCTCAATGGGGAGCAAGAGGGTACGCCGAATTAGGGTACGATTATAAGAAGATACTTCAGACATACTATGCTGGAGTCAACATAACTAAGGAATGAATATACTATCATGGATGTACAAGCTTTCGACTTTGAACTACCTGAATCATTGATTGCTCAGACGCCGTTGCTTAATCGAACGGCGTCTAGGCTGCTTACGCTCAATAAACAAACAGGTGAAATTGGCCACCGGACATTTGAACAACTGATTGATTATGTGGAAGCCGGGGATTTGCTCGTGATGAATGACACACGGGTCATTCCAGCACGGCTTTTTGGCGTGAAAAAAGACACCGGCGCAAAAGTAGAGATTTTGCTCCTGAAGCCTCTAGGAGAGGATCGCTGGGAAGCTTTGGTGAAGCCTGGAAAAAGAATGCAGCTAGGGGCTGTGGCCATATTTGGATTTAACGCCGCTGACGCAGAACAACCTTTGTTAACAGCGGAAGTTGTGGAAGTTGGAGATATGGGGGCTCGTGTGCTTCAATTTAGCTATACCGGCATTTTCAATGAAATTCTAGACCGGTTAGGTGAAATGCCGCTTCCTCCTTACATCAAGGAGCAGCTCTCGGAGCGGGAACGCTATCAAACCGTGTATGCGAAGCATGAAGGGTCATCTGCTGCACCAACGGCAGGGCTGCACTTTACAGAAGCTTATTTGGATAAACTACAAGCCAAGGGTGTTCGAATTGCGTTTGTCACCCTGCACGTCGGATTAGGGACATTCCGTCCTGTGTCCGTGGATACGGTTGAAGAACATCAAATGCATGCGGAGTATTATGTGCTATCACCTGAAACGGCAGCTTTAATTAATGAAACAAAGTCGAATGGCAAGCGTGTTATCGCGGTTGGCACGACGTCTGCGCGCACATTGGAAACAGCCGCTGGGTTGAGCCTTGAGCATGCCGTTGCTGGAGCTGGCGAACAAGTTGACATATTGCCCTCACAGGGTTGGACTAGTATTTTTATTTATCCTGGTTACACTTTCGGTGTGGTGGATGCCTTGTTAACGAATTTCCACTTACCGAAATCAACCTTGCTTATGCTGATTAGCGCATTGGCTGGGCGAACGAATGTGATGCAAGCTTATGAAGAAGCTGTTCGCGAACAGTACCGCTTTTTCAGCTTTGGAGATGCGATGTTGATTTACTAAAGATTGATTACAGAGGAAGCTTAGAATAGGAAGTGGATGTATTGGCAGCAGCAGTTACGTACGAACCGATCAAAACGTGTAAGCAATCCGGAGCCCGACTAGGTCGAGTTCACACTCCCCATGGAGTGGTTGAAACCCCAGCCTTCATGCCAGTTGGCACACAGGCCACTGTGAAGACAATGAGCCCTGAGGAATTAAAGACGATGGATGCTCAAATTATTTTGAGTAACACGTATCACCTTTTCATTCGTCCTGGTCATGAGATTGTGAAAGCCGCTGGCGGCCTGCACAAATTCATGAATTGGGATCGACCTATTTTAACAGATAGCGGAGGGTTTCAAGTATTCAGTCTGAGTAATATGCGTAAAATTACAGAAGAAGGCGTTCAGTTCAAGTCTCACTTGAATGGGGACAAGCTGTTTCTCTCCCCAGAGAAGGCAATGGAGATTCAGAATGCACTTGGATCTGATATTATGATGGCCTTTGACGAATGCCCGCCTTTCCCAGCAGAATATGACTATGTGAAGAGATCACTGGAGCGTACGACACGTTGGGCAGAGCGCTGTCTGCAAAGTCATAGCAGACCGGAAGATCAAGGATTATTTGCGATCATCCAAGGTGGCATGCACGAGGATCTTCGTAGGTTGAGCGCGGAGCAGTTGACTTCCATGGATTTCCCGGGGTATGCTATTGGTGGACTGAGTGTTGGAGAGCCTAAGCACCTGATGTATGAAGTGCTAGATTACACAACACCTCTTATGCCTGTGAACAAACCTCGCTATCTTATGGGCGTTGGTTCCCCTGATGCTTTAATTGAAGGCGCTATCCGTGGTATAGACATGTTCGATTGCGTATTGCCTACAAGGATAGCCAGAAATGGGACATGTATGACAAGCGAAGGTCGTCTAGTTATTCGCAATGCTAAACATGCGACCGACTTTGGTCCGCTGGATCCCAAATGTTCTTGTTATACGTGTACGAATTACAGCAGGGCTTATATTCGTCATTTAATTAAAGCGGATGAGACCTTCGGAATCAGATTGACTACTATTCATAACCTTCACTTTCTGCTACAGCTTATGCGTGAAGTCAGAGAAGCTATTAAGGAAGATCGTTTGCTTGATTTCCGCGATGACTTCTTTGCAGCTTATGGGCTGAATGATAATGAAAGAGGATTTTAAGAGAGGAGGATACCTATGTTTCTATTGGCTGAAACTGCAGCTGCTAATACAGGTGCGGTAGGATATTTGTATACATACGGGCCCCTAGTGCTCATGTTTGTAGTGCTCTATTTCTTACTTATTCGTCCACAGCAAAAAAGACAAAAAACACGTAGTCAAATGCTTGGAGGATTGAAAAAAGGGGATAAGGTCGTTACGATTGGTGGGCTTCACGGAACGATTATGGAAATCACGGACGACATTTGTGTGCTTCGTGTCAACGATGCAACGAAAATGACATTCGATCGTTCCGCTATCAATGCTGTTTCTCAAACGGCAGCAAAGGAATAAAAACAAAAAGCGAGATCCTTCAATCAGGTTCTCGCTTTTTGTTTGGCTTTTTATAAGTGGGGATTAGAGTTCATTGTTCTTTAAAGGTTTAAGCAGAGCTTGTTCGCCAAGAACGAGACGCCCTTCTGAGATACGTAGTCCGACTCTTGCTGCTACGACACCGAGCACAACACCGGCACACATATCCGATAACCAGTGGATGCCCAGATAAAAGATCGTGAAAATAATAAACGCCGAGGAGCAGGGTACGAATATTCTCCAAAAAGTATTGCGACTTTTCACTGCGATCACAGCCATCGATACCGAGATCGATGTGTGTAGACTTGGGAAACAATTGTCAAGCCCAGAAAGTGGACGATAGTCTTGCTCGAATGTTGGAAAGACATCCAAAATCAACAGCTTCACATTGGGATGAAATGACCAAACTTCGTTGACTGGGAAAAACAGATAAAATGGAATGGCAATCATATAATTGAACATTAATGCATAACAAATGGCGTAGAATAGTTTAAAATTCTTCTGGTACGTATAGAGGGCTATGGAGGCAATCATAACGGCTGGAAACACAACAACGTAGAAATAACTGCTAACAAAGGTTAGCGTATCTTGGTGGAAAAAGTGCTGAATAGATGATACAAAGTTACCTTCAATGAAATATATCGATTTGGTGAAATCCGCTTTATAATCAATCCTATTTTCAACCCACATCTCTACTTTATTAAAAAAAAGGATTGTGATAAGAGCCGCGAAGTGAATTAGATATTTACGTGAACTAAAGATTTCTTGAACAAAACTTCCTGCGATACTGAACGGACTTTTGCGTGTGGCGGCAATGAGAAAGACAAAGATGGTGATAACTATATAGACCGTTGCATGCGTCATCGACTGAAACGGGCTCATGGTGTTTTCCCCCTAATAATGGAAATAATTTGCGGCAACAATTCTGATATTATACCACAATCTTAGGGGGAAAGTGATGTTTTCACGGAAACGTCTTATTTTTTCGTGTTTACGCCGAGTATACCTCCAAGTGCACCGGATACGAATAAGATGACGAGCAATTGAAGGGATTGAAGATTCAGCCCTGCATCGAAAGCAAGAAATCCAACCAAAAAGATGAGGATAAAATAAACAAAACCAACGATCCCCCCGTGATACCAGCCGCGGGTTCCTGCTCTTTTGCCTGACACCCAGCCTCCTATAAACAGAGATGCCGCATGAATAATCGTAGTTAATGTGTGCAGGGAGCTCTCTTGTGTGCTTGTTAACAATAAGAACAATGAAGTCACTATTGTTCCAATTGTCATCATACATAGTGAATAAGCAAGTCCGGAAAATAATGGAGATGTTATTCGAACCTGACTAACCGTCTTCATGGGGTTCACAGGCACCAATCCTTTCATATATTCGTTCTTTTCATTAACATCATTGTATGGCCAAGCACATAGAATTAGTACAGACTGTTCAAAGGAGAAGTGAATAATTATGACGGAATTTTCTCAAGGGCCAGCCTTTTGGCAAGCCATCCTCGCCCTCCTTATTTTTGCCGCGGCTTATGTTTGTATCTTGATTGAGAAATGGGATCGTATGTATACAGCTTTAGGTGGAGCCGTACTGATGGTTGTGCTGGGGATTGTTCCTTTAGGTATGGCGGTTACAACCTATGCGAATTGGCATGTTCTTTTACTTCTTGCAAGTCTATATCTGATTGCCGGACTCTTTCAGAAAACAGGACTTATTGCTTATTCGGCAAGTTATCTTATACGAAGGTTTCGGTTACAGCCATTTACAATTTTATTGAGCCTGTCAGTCCTTGCGGCTGTAACTTCGGCCTTGTGGGATGGTTTACTAGCTATAGCTGTGATCGTTCCTATTCTGCTGAAAACGACGAAGTTGATGAAATTGTCGCCTGTTCCTTTTCTGATTTCAGTTCTTTTATCTGCAAACATTGGCGGAGCTGCAACGCTTATCGGGAATTTGCCAAATCGTATGATTAGTGCATCAGTGAATTTATCATCGGGGGAAATACTAATAAAGATCGCACCACTTGTTATTATGTTGTTAGCTATTGTGTACCTCGTGATGTGGATGATCTACGGAAAGAAAATGCTCGTAGCGGAATCGCACAAGCGGGAGCTGCTTAGTTTACAACCGGCCTCTTACTTGGCAGCGGATCGAGGATTTCTTATTGGCAGCAGCTTAATCACTGGACTAACGTTATTGGCTTTATTATTACAGGGTGCTTTGGGCTTTAAAGCCTCGTATATAGCTGCATTTGGGGCACTGGCCTTATTGGCGTTAAACTATAAAGAACTAGTCCAACTCGTGAAAAAAAGAGACTATCGTTCCGTTTGGCATGGTTTGATGGAAACACAACTGCTATTTTTCCTAGGGTTATTCATCATGGTGGGTGGGTTAACGTATTCAGGCATTTCAGGTTTTATTGCCGCTAGAGGGTTGGAAATTAGCCAAGGGAGTGTCCCATTCTTATCCATACTTCTCTTATGGCTGACTGGCTTTGGCTCCGCCATGATGGACTACATTCCGTATACAGCGGCCATGATACCTGTTGTCGAACATATGGGGGGAGTCATGCTTAATCTTTCCCACGTGACGATTTCGCCTCTATGGTGGTCATTAATTGTCGGTACGGCGATTGGAAGCGGTGTTACTCTTCTCAGCTCCACTACAAGTATGTATGCTGCTGCTCTTTCAGAGCGTGAAGGGGGAGGGTTGACGCAACGTAATTATTTTATCGTGGCGGCGCCGATTTCCCTACTTTTATTCCTAGTAGCTACGATTTATTTCAAGTTATTTCTGTTGTAATTGCCAACAATTGAATACGTAATTTCTGCATGATGAAGTGCATCAGCGGTCAGAATACCATTGAACTCCGAGAACAAGCAAGAGCTTAGATCAGGGAGGCTAACAATGGATATTTTGATCATTTTTTTACGTACCGTGCTGATCTACTTTGTCGTCTTTCTCATTCTGCGACTTATGGGAAAACGAGAAATTGGTAAATTGTCAATATTCGATCTCGTGATCTCGATCATGATTGCCGAAATTGCGGTTTTTGTAATTGAGGATACCAAAAAACCCCTCATGGATGGGATTGTCCCCATGTTAACGTTGGTCCTGATCCAAATCTTAATCGCCTTTGTTACGTTAAAAAGTAGAACTGTCCGAGTTCTCTTTGACGGTAAGCCAAGCGTTTTAATCGATAAGGGAAAGATCAACCGCGAGGAAATGAAGAAGAATCGCTACAATTTAGATGATTTGATGCTGCAGCTTAGACAAAATAAGATCCTAAATGTGGCAGATGTGGAGTTCGCAGTCCTAGAGCCTTCGGGGAAATTAAGTGTCTTGGAGAGAGTAGAGAAAGAGACAGAGATAATGACAGGTGTAAATGAAGACGTACCTAAGGGTACGATTCGCTATGAAGGACTTCCGCTGCCTCTCATTATGGATGGTAAAGTGCAGGATGATAATTTGGAGAAAATAGGTAAAACGCGATTTTGGTTGAAAAATCAACTCCAAAACAAAGGAGCCCGTGATTTCAAAGAAGTGTTTTATTGCTCCATTGATCATAGAGGGCGAATGTTTTTGGATCGCAAAAGATAAGACTCGGGGCTAACTGTGGGATCTTCTGCTGCCTAGATTCATCGTATGATCTTTTTGCCCATACTCATCACACGGCTTATATCTTTCAAGCTAATAAGACGGAATACCGTGATGAAGATCAAATAGACAATAAACCCAATGATAAAAGATGTTACAAAACGGAGCCAATCTGTTGAAGTCCAAGGTGTATACATGACAAAGTAACTACAAAGGCCGGAAAGTGCCATAGCCGCTCCAATTTTGCCGAAATCGCTGCCTTCCATGCGGAATTTCAACAAGCGCACAACACTGTTCCAATGCAGAAGCGTAACCAAGACGATATTCACATTGATGGCGAAAACGGCTCCGTGAATCCCCATCTCCGGTTTACTGGCTAACAAATAGATGAGAATTAGCTTAACGATTGAGCCGATCAAGGTGTTGATTAAAGCAGCCCCGGGCTTGTTCAAAGCTTGTAAGGTAGACTGCAGGGGAGCCTGGAAATAAATAAATATAGCAATAGGAGCCATCATTTTCAACATGATACCTACATCAGGTTGATTGTACATATACGTACAGATAGGCTCCGCCAGAACGAACATAAGGACAGCGAATGGAGCACCGGTTACTAAGGCCAACTTTAATGATTGGTGCAGACGCATATGAATCGTTTTGATATCTTTATGGGCGGCCGCTTCGCTTAAGGATGGAACGAGTGAGACTGATAATGACATCGTTAGTGCGCTGGGAAGAAGTATGATGGGGATAATCATCCCTTGTAAAGCACCGTACTGAGCTGTAGCAAGTGAAGTGGAAATACCAGCTATAGCTAGACTTTGAGCTATTAGGATAGATTCGAATAGGTAAGAGCTTGCCCCAATCAATTTACTTCCTGTAATTGGGATTGCTATTCGCATGATTCTGCTGAAATTTGCAAGTCTGCCATTTGTTTTATTCGTACCAATCTGTGCGAGGGGGGCCTTCAAAGATGTTTTTTTATCGTACTTGAAATGGATAGCTAGGACAACAAGACCGCCAATTTCACCTGCTAGAACACCTATCATGGCACCGGCAGCTGCATATTCGATCCCATATGGGATCATTACATACGAACAAACAAGGACCATCACTATGCGGATAAGTGTCTCCATTATTTGAGAAGTGGCAGTAGGGATCATATTCTGTCTACCTTGGAAATAACCGCGATAAACAGCGGAGATACCTATGATCGGTATCATTGGGCTCATACAGAGAAATGTGTAGTAAACACGTGAGTCTGTTAACAAATGAGATGTAATCCACGAGGCTCCTGCGATGCAAACAATTGTAAATAGGGCGCTGAGGCCGATGGTTATCGCTACGGAAATTCTTAGGACACTGCGGATCCTCGTTTCATTGTGTTCTGCCTCCGCTTCTGCAATTAGTTTGGCAATTGCAACAGGAATCCCGCCTGTTATAATCGTTAGGATGACAGACAAGAATGGCCAGCCCATATGATAGATACCGATGCCTTCAGCACCGATGACACGCGGTAAAGTAATTCTAGGTATGAAGCCAAGAATTCGGTTCAGAATACCCGCGGCTAACAGAATCATCGTGCCTCTAATAAACGACTGCTTGGTCAATGCTATTCCCTCTTCCGATACTTGTCATATTCTATGAATATGCGAGGGCTGGCCAAGCTCATGCTAACATTTTGTGGACAGGTTAGAGCTTGGCAGGAATATGGTGGATGAATATCGAATTATTCAAGCAGTAAAGGTAAATCAAACCTTAGGAGGTTCTCCCTATGAACGGAGAAGATAACGATCAAGTCCCTCATCATCCTGAGGATAAAGAGAAAGACCAGATAGAAGAAAGCGAGATAGAATCCCTAGACGCCGAGGGAGATGAGATTGTCCTTTCCGATAATGAACTCAATGAACTTATCGAAAGCCTTTGTTTAAGTAAAGTTGAAGAATTTGTCATGCTTGGCTATGAACACGTGAGTGGTAAAGATATATGGGATTGTGTTAGCGACAAATATCGTAAAACAGGTATCCCTTCTCTTCATCAAATCGTGAACGACATTTTATCGCTTAAATCGACCCAGTTTATGAACTGGATGACGATTAGTATGTATAAAGGAGCCCAATTCTAGGATAGGGCTTATTTTTCATGAAACGACTTAAATTGACTCGATTTTCAGACCTGAGTATAATAGGCATATTGAGTATCGAAGGGAGACAAGCAAGAGATGTTGGATTGGAAAAGAATCTCGTTCTTTTTTCTAACGGTTGTTGTTGTACTTGGAGCGATCACGGCAACAAGCCCTAGACTTGTAGAACGAATCAAGCTTGGATTGGATTTAAAAGGCGGTTTTGAAATTTTGTATACCGCAGAACCCTTGGCAGCTGGTAAACCACTGACGAAGGAAACGCTTACGCAAGCGGCAGAAAGTCTTGCCAAACGAGCTGACACCCTTGGTGTAGCTGAACCTGAGGTTTATCCGGAAGGAACAGATCGCATTCGTGTACGACTTGCGGGTGTGGAAAACGAGGAAGAAGTTAGAAGCTTAATGTCCAAGCCTTCTGTTCTTACGTTTAGAGGTCCGGATGGAACGATCTACATGAATGGAACAGATTTCGTAGAAAACGCAGCGAAATTAAGCTACGATCCAAATACGAAGCAACCGATTGTAGAAATCAAGATGAAAAGCAGAGAGAAATTCAAAGAAGTAACGACTAAGCTAGTTGGCAGCACTTTGTCCATTTACTTGGATGATCAAGTGCAGTCTACAGCATCTGTTAATTTTCCAATTGACAGTGATTCCGCAATCATTACCCAAACGAGTGTAGCGGAAGCAACTAAAGTAGCGAAGATGATTAACTTAGGGGCTATGCCGTTAAAGTTAACAGAAAAATATATTCAACGTGTTGATGCAACCTTAGGACAAGCATCGCTGCAACAAACAGCCAGAGCTGGACTGATTGCTTCGATCCTGATCTTCATCTTCATGGTGCTGTATTACCGTATACCAGGCCTTGTGGCCGCTTTTACATTAATTTCTTATGTATGGCTACTCTTAGCGATATTTGACTTTATGAACGCGACACTTACTCTGCCGGGTATTGCGGCCCTCGTCTTGGGTGCAGGTATGGCTGTGGATGCGAACATTATCACATACGAAAGAATCCGCGAGGAAATACGTGCGGGGAAGAGCATTCTTTCATCCTTGAAAGCAGGCACCAAACATTCATTCCGTACGATTATGGATGCTAACGTAACGAATTTGATCGCTGGTATTGTTCTGTACTATGTCGGAAATGGTGCCATTCGCGGATTCGCAGTTATTACGATGATGAGTATTATTATCAGTATCTTAACGAACGTATTGTTCTCCAGATGGCTGTTGCATCTTATCATAAGAGGCAACTTGCTGAAAAAGCCAAGTTATTTTGGTGTGAAGGAGGCAGACATTCGTGGGCTTTAAGAAACAGTTTGATTTTGTAAAAAATCGCAATAAATTTTTTATCGTTTCGATTGCTATTCTTGTTATTGGTTTGGCCGTTATGTTATTCTCTGGCATGAATTTCGGTGTTGATTTTAAAGCCGGAACGAATATAGATCTTGTTGTGGGTAAACAACTGGATAAGGCTAAGGTAGGAGAGATATTGCATACTCTTACAACAAACGGCGACGTGAAGTCGAACTATGCAGATCCAACAATCGGCGGTAATAACAGTGATCGAGTTTCTATCCGATTCGACGATGTTTTAAACGATGAAACAGTAAATAAGATCCAAAAGGCTTTCGCAACTGCTTATGGTACGGAGGTCTCCAAAGAAATTAATACGGTTGATCCTCAATTAGCAAAGGAATTGCTGCTTAAGGCCGTTTATGCCGTTGCCATTTCCAGTGTTTTGATTTGCTTGTATGTGAGTATCCGTTTTGAATGGCGTTTTGCGATAGCGGCAATTATTGCCATTCTTCATGATGCATTTATGGTTATCGCGATGTTTGCGATTTTCCG
Organism: Paenibacillus sp. yr247; assembly: GCF_900103825.1. GTDB lineage: Bacteria > Bacillota > Bacilli > Paenibacillales > NBRC-103111 > Paenibacillus_E. The sequence goes on along the minus strand of NZ_FNIF01000003.1, from coordinate 154,140 downwards.
GTTTGAGGTGAACTTGCCGTTTCTGGCGGCAGTCTTGACCACGATTGGTTATTCCATCAATGATAAAATCGTTATTTTTGACCGTATTCGTGAAAATCTAAGATTTGCTAAACTCAAAACGGACGAAGATCTCGTCGCGTTGGTCAATAATAGTATTTGGCAGACGATGGCTCGGAATATTAATACCGTACTCGTGGTATTGTTAGCCGCAGGATGTTTGTATATTTTCGGAAGCGAATCGATTAAGCTTTTCGCGCTTGCGAAGTTAATCGGTTTAACGAGTGGAGCTTATTCTTCCGTCTTTATCGCATGTTCGCTCTGGTACTTATTGAAAAGAAAATCTTTACCTAGTTCTAAAAAGAAAGCTGCAGCGTAATAACCATAATAACCGGCCGCGTGAATGTTGCGCGGCCTTTGTATCCGTTCAGGGGGAGTGTCAACGTGAATGACGAGCGTTTTCAAAAGACAGAACTCGCTGTATGGGTCGGTATCGCCCTCCATGTAGCTCTTGCGTGTCTCAAAGGTGTTGTTGGCTTTATGGCGCAAAGTAATGCATTGCTCGCTGACGCGGCGCATTCGGCATCGGATGCATTAAGTTCAGCTGATGCATTAATCAGACTAAGAACAACAAAGATGCCGCCTGAAGAAACGTATCCCTATGGTCAAGGAAAGAAGGTTTCTACTGCAACCATCCTACTGTCGATTGTTATTATGGTCGTAGGTGCTCAGATGGGCATTTCTGCCATCAAATCTATATGGTTTGATGTGGAACATGCTCCAAAGGTTTATGCACTCGTTGCAATTGGGATTTCTCTCTTTGTTAAAGAAATTATGTTTCAATATACATACAGGCTGGGCAAGCGGTTAGGCTCCAAGGAATTAATTGCCAATGCATGGGGGCATCGTTCCGATATATACTCATCTATTGTAGCTCTCATTGGTATTTTTGGATCTTTGATGGGCAATTATCTTAGCCTACCTTTCCTTTATTATTTGGATCCATTAGCAGGACTATTTGTATCCTTATTCGTCTTGAGGATGGGGTATTTATTAGTGAAGGAAGCCTTACATACGAAGATGGATTACGTCCTTCAGAAAGAGGATGCGGCCGACCTAATTGCTGCTGTTCAAGCGGTTAAGGGTGTTATCACCGTTGATGACTTACGGGCAAGAGAACATGGTCATTATGTTGTTGTCGATATCAAAATTAGTGTGAATCCAAGGGTATCTGTATGGGAAGGGCATGAAGTCTCCAAAAAGGTCAAACAGCATTTGATGAAACGATTTCATCATGTTTCTGATGTTTTTGTTCATGTAGCTCCCTATGATGCTGGGTATCCTTACAAAAATAATTCGGATACAGAACTTAACGAATTCCCGTCCGTTTTTCATTAAGAAACTTTATGCCTATGCTTACGAAGAAAGTTTTGCAAAAGCAAAACTCAGTATCGCTATCGAAGAAAGTTTTGCAAAAGCAAAACTCTAAGGAGGACACACCAAGTGCTAGAACCGAAGGCAAGATGGAGCATAGGAAATGCGGATGAAATGCTCGTAGAGACATTGGCGCGTGAGCTTCAGATAGACCCGCTCGTTGCCAGAATGCTTGTTCTTCGAGACATTCGCACCGTGCCAGATGCCGAACAATTTATGCATGGTGGAGTTCACTATTATTTTGACCCGTTTCTGCTTGACGGGATGCTTCCAGCTGTGGAACGTATCCGGGAAGCAATCCAAAATGATGAATTTATTCGTGTATATGGTGATTACGATGCTGATGGTGTCAGCAGCACCTCGTTGATGGCTCATTTGTTAAAAGGTCTTGGCGCACGTTTCGATACGTATATCCCTCATCGCATTCGAGAAGGCTATGGGCTGAATCGTTCTGCTATTGACATAGCCAAAGAGCAAGGCGTCACCTTATTAATTACTGTTGACACAGGCATTAGTGCTGTTCAAGAAATAGCCTATAGTCAGGAATTAGGCATTGATGTGATCGTAACGGATCACCATGAGCCTCCGGAGATACTGCCCCAGGCTTTTGCCGTCATTAATCCGAAGAAGCCGGGCTGTCCATATCCCTATAAACATCTAGCAGGTGTTGGCGTTGCTTTTAAGCTGGCGCATGCTTTGTTGGAACGGCTGCCTGAAGAACTGCTTGAATTTGCAGCGCTAGGGACGGTTGCTGACTTAATGCCTCTTACGGGTGAAAATCGGTTAATTGTAAAGCAGGGATTATTACGCATGCAGGATTCTGCTTACGCAGGATTTCGTTCACTCATCGGTGTATCGGGTATTGAACGCAAAGAAGTGACCGCATCTCACATCGGTTTCTCGCTTGCGCCTAGAATTAATGCCAGCGGTCGATTGGAAGCGGCTGATATTGCCGTGAAGCTGCTCACAACAACGGATGAGAAAGAAGCGGAGCAAATTGCTTTCGAATTGGATATGCTGAATAAAGAACGTCAACATATCGTAGAGGACATGGTGAAAGAAGCCTTTGTTCTAGCTGAGCAGCAGCAAGCCACCGGTCTAGATAAAGTGATTGTTGTCGCAAAAGAACAGTGGAACGTGGGTGTTGTCGGTATTGTAGCATCCAAAATAGTGGAGAAATTTTACCGTCCAACCTTAGTGCTAAGCATAGATCCACAGACTGGTATTGCTAAAGGATCTGCTCGCTCGATTGCTGGGTTTGATTTATACAAAGCCCTGACAGCTTGTGAAGAGTGGCTTGACCATTACGGAGGCCATCAAGCGGCAGCAGGCATGAGTCTGAACAGTATCCATCTGGAGGCGTTCACACATAAACTGAATGAATTAGCAGCGGCATCGTTAACCGAGCAGGACTTCATACCGCTTTTGAAGGCTGATGCGGTGTGCAGCTTGCCGGATGTTCCGATTGCTAGTATTGAGCAGTTAGAGAAGCTCGCGCCTTTCGGCATGGGCAATCCGGCTCCGAGGTTCATGTTTACCGATTTATTGCTCGGTGAAATTCGTACCATGGGCAAAGAGAAGCAGCACCTAAAGCTAGCCCTCTCCCAAGCGAAGGAAGAAGTAAGCTGCTCGGTGGAAGCCGTCGGATTTGGTAAAGGAAGCCTAGCCGGTCTGATTGCGCCTGCAGCCAAAGTAGATGTGCTAGGAGAACTTTCCATCAATGAGTGGAACGGCGTGCGCAAGCCGCAAATCGTGATGCAGGATCTGCGGATTACGCATATGCAACTCTTTGATTGGCGTGGAGCTGTGCAATTGAGCGCGAAGGTAAGCGCACTTCAAAATAACTTAACATCGGGTAATGGAAGCCGTGTGATTGCTCCAGCTATCGTTTTGTTTGACGAGGCGGATGCGGCATCGTTCGCTTCTGCTGCGTTTCAATTAGGCGGTTCTGTGCCATATTGGATTGTTCAAGACACGGATCAGTTGCAGCCAGGTAATGAAAAAGCCAGCCAGCTGAATTTTGCCAGTATGCAGGATATAATCCTGTATACGATCCCGCGCAGCATAGCTAGTTTGCAGAGTGTTCTTCATCAAGCTTGCGGTATGATGCGTTGTTATCCTGTATTTACCGAGCTTGGACCTGACAGCGGCAGTACACTGCCATCTCGAGACATGTTCAAGATGCTGTATGGCACTTTGCAAAAAGAAGGATCGCTAAATGTGCAGGATGTTCGATTAATGACCTCATTTAGTAAACGTTCAGGTCTTTCACCTGCTATGATTCAATTTATTTTATCGGTCTTTGAGGAATTAGGGTTTGTTGAAAGACAAGGCACCTTCGTTAAACTGCATGCGTCACCGGCTAAGAAAGATCTTACGGCATCCCGCTTGTATCAACATAGATTGCATCGTCAGGAAGTTGAATCCATTGTGATGTATTCCTCTGCCAAAGAACTGGAGCAATGGATAGCCGCACAAATGAAAAGAGAAAATCACTTATTGGAGGAAATCATATGAATTTCAAAGACTACATTCGCGTCATCCCGGACTTTCCACAACCAGGTATTCGTTTCAAGGATATCACGACGTTGCTGCAAAATGGACCCGTTTATAAAGAAGCTATTGACCAGATGAAAGCGTTAATTAAAGAGAAACAAATCGATGTTATTGCAGGTCCGGAAGCTCGTGGCTTCGTTATCGGCGCTCCATTGGCTTACACTCTTGGCGTAGGATTTATTCCGATTCGTAAAAGTGGCAAATTGCCTGGCGAGACGATTGAGGCTGACTATGCCCTTGAATATGGCAAGGATAAATTAGCTATGCACAAGGATGCAATTAAACCAGGTCAAAAGGTGCTAATTGCGGATGATCTACTTGCTACAGGCGGAACGATTCAAACGTCTATTGATTTGATTAAACAGCTTGGTGGAGAAGTTGTAGGAGCTGCATTCTTGATTGAGTTGTCCTATCTTGAAGGAAGAAATAAGTTTGATGGCATAGATGTTGTTTCGTTAGTTCAATATTAAATTTAAATAATTAAGCTGAGAATCGAATTTGTATTATTCGATTCTTTTTTATACAATAAATCACTATCATTTGATAAATACTTCCAACGATTTGCGGGAAAATGATGTTTTTTGTCGAAAGAGTGGAAGCGAATAGTTGACGCGGAGCCTGCCTTGCAGGCATAATGGTAAAAAATCGATTAAAGGGAATGGGTAGATGCATGGGTATAGAGCAGCTTCTTGAGAAGGCCGCCACCTATCTGAAAGAGAATGATTTGCAGAGGATTCGGGAGGCCTATGAATTCGCGGATGAAGCCCATCATGGCCAAGTGCGCAAATCGGGGGAGCCCTATATTCTGCATCCACTCGCTGTTGCAGATATATTGGTGAATATGCAGATGGATGTCACTTCCGTGATAGCAGCGCTTCTGCATGATGTTGTTGAAGATACAACAGTTTCACTGGAAACTGTTCTAGATAAATTCGGGAAAACTTGCGCGATGCTCGTAGATGGCTTGACGAAGCTTGAACGTATTAAGTTCAAGTCCAAAGAAGAGCAGCAGAACGAGAATTACCGCAAAATGTTTGTTGCGATGGCACAGGATATTCGCGTTATATTGATTAAACTGGCGGATCGTCTGCACAATATGCGTACGTTGAAGTACCAATCCGAAGAGAGCCAGCGGCGCATTGCGGAAGAGACTCTGGAGATTTTCTGTCCGATTGCTCATCGACTCGGTATTTCTACGATTAAATGGGAGATGGAGGATATTGCCCTCCGTTATTTGAATCCGCAGCAGTATTATCGGATCGTTAATCTCATGCAGAAGAAGCGAACCGAGCGTGAACAGTATATTGAGGACGTAATTCACAGTATTAAAGAGAAGTTAGATGAGATGGGCATTCAGGGAGATATTTCCGGAAGACCTAAACATTTATATAGTATTTATAAGAAAATGAGTTCTCGCGGCAAGCAATTCAATGAGATTTACGATCTCATGGCGCTTCGCGTTATTGTTGATGGCATCAAGGACTGCTATGCTTCTTTGGGTATTATTCATACTTTGTGGAAGCCAATGCCTGGACGGTTCAAAGATTATATTGCGATGCCGAAGCCGAATATGTATCAGTCTTTGCACACAACGGTGATTGGCCCTAAGGGAGAGCCGTTAGAGGTACAGATTCGTACATGGGAGATGCACAGGACTTCGGAGTTCGGTATCGCCGCGCACTGGGCCTACAAAGAAGGAGGTTCAGTTGTACCTTCGGAAACCTTTGAGGACAAAATGAGCTGGTTCCGTGAAATTCTGGAGCTTCAGCACGAAACAAATGACGCGTCCGAATTTATGGAATCCATGAAGATGGATTTTTTCTCAGACCTTGTTTTCGTCTTTACGCCAAAAGGGGAGGTCATCGAGCTTCCTGCAGGATCTGTGCCTCTGGATTTTGCTTATCGCATTCATACTGAAGTCGGTAATCGCACAATTGGTGCCAAAGTAAACTCCCGTATTGTTCCCTTGGACCACAAGCTGAAAACAGGAGATATTATTGAAATTCTGACCTCTAAGCATTCTTACGGACCTAGTCAGGATTGGGTTAAAATCGCGCAATCATCTCATGCTCGCAGCAAAATCAAGCAGTGGTTTAAGAAAGAGAAACGCGAAGAGAACGTCGAAAAAGGGAAAGACATGATTGAGCGCGAGCTCAAACGATTGGCGATCGATCCTCCGACACTAATGAGCGACGATAAACTGCTCGAAGCCGCGAAGAAATTCAATTTCAACGATATTGAAGATATGCTTTCGGCCGTCGGATTTGGCGGTATTACTGCTGCACAAATCTGTACGAAGTTAACGGAGAAGCTGCGTAAGGAAGCGGAAGAGGCTCAGGCGCTGCAGCTTACCAGCGAGGTCAAAGAGGTCAAATCACAAACGGCTACTGAGCGGAAGAGCCGCCCTACGAACGGTGTGCGTGTCAAAGGCGTCGACAACCTGCTTGTGCGCTTTGCCCGCTGTTGTAATCCGGTGCCAGGTGATTTGATCATAGGTTACATTACAAGAGGTCGTGGAGTGTCTGTTCACCGTTCTGATTGTACGAATATTCCGACGAGTATGGGTGAAGAGGAACGGGTTATTGAAGTAGATTGGGCTGAAGCCGTTGAATCCAATTTCAATGTCGAAATTGAGATCACTGGGCATGACCGCCGTGGATTCTTAAACGAAGTGCTTCAAGCTGTTTCAGAAAGCAAAACAATGATTTCAGCTGTGTCCGGACGTTCGGATAAAAACAAGATGGCAACGATCCATATGACGATTTTAATTAAAAATATTGATCATTTGCAGTTTGTTGTTGAGAGAATAAAACGTGTCAAAGATGTATATTCCGTACAGCGGATTATGCAAAGCTAACCGATGCTTATGTAATTAAGGAGATTCAGAAGGCTATGAGAGTAGTTATTCAACGATGTAAGCGTGCCGAAGTAACTGTTGGCGGTACCTCCATTGGTCGTATTGAAAAGGGTCTGCTGCTTTTAGTTGGCATTACCCATGAGGATACCGAGCAGGATGCGAAGTATTTGGCGGATAAGATTTCGGGGCTGCGTATTTTTGAAGATGAAACCGGCAAAATGAATCTTTCTGTCTTGGAGACAGGAGGACAAATTTTATCTGTTTCGCAGTTTACTTTGTATGGCGATTGCCGCAAAGGGAAGCGGCCCAACTTCATGTCAGCGGCAAGACCCGAGCTTGCAGAGACGCTTTATGATAAATTGAATGAGCTGCTGCGTTCCCAAGGCTTACAAGTGGAAACTGGCGCATTTGGTGAAATGATGGATGTTTCCTTGACGAATTGTGGACCTGTGACATTGATTATCGACAGTAAATAAAACTTGCTGCGGTATAGGAAAAGGATAATAAGCTAACTGACTGGATATACTACTTTTGTATATACTTGCAGTTAGGAGCAACCAGATGCGTCAATCAATTAAACACAAAGCCATGACGGCACCGGAGCAGCAACTGCTCCATACCACTCTTGCTGAGCGAATGAGTCAAGCTCCAGCGCTTGCTGATGTTGAAATTAGTGCTGAATTTACATCTGAACAAGAAAAGATGAAGAGCATTCCGAAAAAATCATATCGTTAACCATAAGGCCTCACGTGCTGTTTACTCAGCCATGTGAGGCTTTATTTGTTCATTCGACACTATTTCTCTACATCTTCAAAATGTGGTAAACTAACAAGTGATGTTTTTGGCTAGTAATTAATTCAACTGCTAAAGGAAGCTTATCAAACCTTAACCGGTAAGCAGCGTGAAAAGCAGGAGACAAGGTGGGTGCTTTCGTTCTATGGCAAATTCGAATCGTGACACTTCCTCATCCAAAGGTTGGCTTTGGTTGATGGGGACTTTGATTGTACTCGCGGTGCTAGCGACAGCGGCATCCTTGTATTATCAATATAAACACCATGCACATGGTGGACATAGCTTAGCCAAGCAAGAAATTGAAGAAGTGAAGTCCGTGAAGAAAGCGAGAGAGGTTTACGATGTCATTGTAGTGGGGACGGATCCGGAGGGGGTTGCAGCGGCCGTTTCTGCTGCTCGTAATGGATTGACTACACTGCTCGTTGATGGGCGGAATCGTGAGATTCTGGGGGGGCTAATGACCCTCGGATGGATTAACTCTATTGATATGAATTATTCCTCTAATAAAAATATTCTGGGGAAAGACGATGTATTTAATAAAGGATTTTTCTCCGAATGGTATGCCAAAATTGAAGGTGATTCGTTCGATGTCAATACAGCTGCGAATGCTTTCTATGAGCTAGTTAAAAAGGAAAAAAATATTGACGTACTGCTTAAAACTAAAAAGATAGAACCAATTCTGCTGCAAGGTAAAAATGTGGTACAGGGTGCTACAATCACACTTGAGAACGGCAGCACGCAAGTGGTGAAAGCCTCCTCTGTGATCGATGCGACACAAGATGGAGATTTCGCAGCGGCAGCAGGTGTTCCATTTACAATAGGGCATGAAGATATAGGTGACCCGAAATCAAAAATGGCCGTTACACTAGCTTTTCGTCTTAAAAATGTAACGCCAGAAGTGTGGAATCTGATGGCCAAAAGATTGAATGGCGACAACGATAGCGGTTCCGGTGTCAATGAAGTGAGTGTTTACGGATATAAAGAAATGAGTAATTATCCGCCTCTTAACAAAGAAAGAGCCAAGATGAGAGGGCTCAACATGGGTAGAGAAAATGATAATACGGTACTTATTAATTCCTTGCAAATTTTTGGTGTGGATACGTTCGATCCGAAATCCGTTCAAGAAGCATTTGAGATTGGTAAAAAGGAACTGCCAAATGTCGTAGCTTATATGCAAAAGTCGTTCCCCGAATTTGCAAGCCTCGAGCTTGCTGGCACAGCGCCAGAGCTTTATGTAAGGGAAACACGCCATATGCAAGGGGAATACCGATTGAACATTATCGATGTTTGTACGAACAATGATCAATGGGACCGCATTGGTTTTGGCTCATATCCTGTAGATATTCAAAGGACAGCTCCCACGGACTCAGGTAACGTAGTTTGTAAACCGAAGCAGTATGCCATTCCTTTCCGAAGCCTCGTACCGCAAAAGGTGGATGGATTACTTGTTGTTGGCAGAGCGGCTAGTTATGATACACTACCACATGGAAGTGCACGAGTCATCCCAACAGGAATGGCTGAAGGTGAAGCAGCAGGGGCTGCCGCCATGTTCGCTAAAAAGGAGAAGCTGACGTTCCGCCAAATAGCTGCATCCAAAGAAGTTGTTTCAAAGCTGCAAGAGCAGTTGAATAAACAAGGCATGGAGATACAGCCCATCACACTTAAACCTCAACCATTTATGGAACACAAAGAGTATGAGGGCTTGAAATCAGCTCTTCTGCTAGGCTTAGCTTCAGGGGCTTATGATAACAATTTCCACTTGGACGACCCAGCTAATCCAAAGCGGATGGTCAATCTCGTGAGCGGAGCGAAGAAGATGAAACCTGAAGCCTTCAGTGGTGATGTAACACAGGCTATTGCGAAGCTGGAAAACGCAGATAAAATACCTCTGTCACTTGAACAAGCAAGCTTCACGATTACTCAAGCGCTAGGGCTGAAAGCTGCAGCTAACGAGGCGCAGGCCAAGTTAGTCGAGAATAAACTGCTGACAGAAGCTTCTTTGAACCTAATTGCTGACAAGCAAAAGTTAACGAATGCTGACACGTATTTGCTAATTAAAGATTTAAAAATTGGAGTAACAGGCAAGCCATAGAACAACAAATAAGAGCCTTATTGCCGCACATGGATGTGGCGGTAAGGCTCTTAACTTTTAGCCAGAATGGGAATGTTTTGTTGGCGTTTACATTCTTTAGTCAGCTTCCGCAGCATCCTCTTCTGCTTGGGTAGATTCTTCCGACTCTTCTTCGGCTGCTTCTTCACTCTCTACCTCGGCTTCCTCCTCAGATTCGACGACCTCCTCATCGACTGCTTCTTCTTCCGCTTCCACAGCTTCATCAGACTCTTCAATGGCCTCTTCTTCGGCTGCTTCTTCGTCTACTTCTTCTTGAACTTCTGCTTCGGTTTCGGATTCTTCAGAGAAGAGCACCACTAGATCCTGCCGTTCCTCTTGAAACTCGTTTTGTATTGTCATTGTTACAGCCTCCTGGTGATAAATTCAAGGCCATCTGCCTTGTTGTACATCTATATGTGAAAATTGCTTGAATATACGAGGAGAAATAAATGAAAATGAATGAAAATGCGGAAAAATCGCTGTAATGAAATTGTAATTTAATTATCATATCTCTTTAATGAAGTGGGGATATAATAAGAGTCGACCCCCTTTAAAATATATATTTATTTGAGGCCTGCAGCCTTTGTGCTGCAGGCTATTTTCTTGCATAAAAAACCGCCACAGCATTGGCTTGACGGCTTTGTTTCTTTTTTATTTCAAAATATCCTAGGGTTATATTCAAAACCATTGTAAGTTACATAAAAACCATTGTTGGTGTGAACTTTAAGGATAACTATTAACTATTCTTTAAATATATATTTTGTTTAACTACTTACTTAATGTTAGTATATTACTACTAAGTACTTACTTTTATCAAGCGACTATGGTAAAATTGCTGATAAGGAGATGATTTATATGGAAGACTATCAACTGTGCCCAAAATTCGAGACCGCATTTGAACTTCTCGGAAAGCGATGGACAGGTCTTATCGTTCATGTCTTGCTATCTGGACCGAAGCGTTTCAAAGACATATCAGTACTTATCCCAAGTATGAGTGATCGCATGCTTTCGGAGAGATTCAAAGAGCTCGAGGCTGCAGAAATCATTATCCGTCATGTCTACCCGGAAACTCCGGTTCGGATCGAATACGAATTGACCCCCAAAGGAAAAGGTCTTAAGCCTGTTATGGATGAGTTGCAAAAGTGGGCGGACTTACATTAAATAATATATAGAGATGTAGGTGTTTAGACTCCTATCTCTTGACTTTACTTCTGCCAATGTTTACAATAAACAAAAATGTAATTTTGATACTTTTGTGATTCGTTGAAGGGAAAAAGTAAGTCGCCCCCACATAAGCAGAGAAGGAAGTCTAGGCTGCAAGCTTCCTATGATGAGCGAACGAAAAGACCTCCCTGAGGACCGGTTGGGAACCGCTTATCGACATGTGTCGACAGGCCTAGTAGCAGCTGTGCGTATAGCGGGCGTTAACCGTAAAGAGCAGAAATCTGTTTCGTTGCTTCTGGCAAGTGATTCAGTATTTCTGAATGTGGGTGGTACCACGGGTGATTTTGTTAATCAAATCTCTCGTCCCTGACGTTAGTCGGGGGTGGGGGATTTTTTTGTTGTATGTGTATGAACGATAGATAAAAGGAGGTTGAACACATGAGTATTCAAAAGCCAAAAGGAACACAGGATCTTCTTCCCGGCGAGGTGGAGAAGTGGCAGTACCTCGAGAGCAAGGCAAGAGACCTGTGCCAAAGATTTAATTACAAAGAAATCCGTACGCCAATTTTCGAAGAGACCGAGCTGTATATTAGAGGCGTCGGAGAAACGACAGATATTGTGGGAAAAGAAATGTACACCTTCCTCGATAAAGGGGATCGCAGCATGACGCTTCGTCCTGAGGGGACCGCGGGTGTAGTTAGGGCTTATGTTGAGAATAAGCTTTACGGCATACCTGATCTCACGAAGCTGTATTACGTTGGACCGATGTTTCGCTATGAACAGCCACAAGCTGGGAGATACCGTCAATTCCATCAGTTCGGTATTGAGGCCTTTGGATCCGTTGATCCTAGCATTGACGCTGAAGTGATTGCGCTTGGTTATACGTTCTATAAGGAGATTGGTCTTAAGGAAGTAACCGTTGAAATTAACTCTGTCGGAACACCATCGGTTAGAACGGTTTACCGTGAAAAACTGCAGGAGTTCTTCGCACCTGTGAAAGAAAAGCTTTGCAAAGATTGTCAGTCCCGTTATGATCGTAATCCAATGCGTATTCTTGATTGCAAAGTGGATCAAAAGTATGGCGAAGGCGCTCCTGAAATTCTTGCGTATTTAGATGAAGAATGTACATCACACTTTGTACGGGTTCAAGAGCATTTAACAGCGATGGGGATTCCATTTCGGATTAATCCTCGCCTCGTACGCGGACTTGATTATTACACGCATACAGCTTTTGAGTACAAAGCAGCCGGGATTGGCGCTATTGATACGATTGGCGGAGGCGGACGTTACAATGGTTTAGTCGAGCAAATCGGCGGTCATGGTAACGATCAGCCGGGTGTCGGCTTGGGGCTTGGGCTCGAGCGAATTCTACTTGTGCTGCAGGCACAGGGTGTCGAAATTCCTAAGCCGGAACCACTGGATGTGTACTTGATCGGTTTAGGTGAGGCGGCGGAGAAAGAAGTTACGAAGCTGCTGCACCAGCTTAGAATACAAGGTCTCAAAGCGGAGAAGGACTACCAAGGTCGCAAGATGAAGGCGCAAATGAAATCAGCAGACCGCTTCCAGGCGACATATGTGGCGATCCTCGGAGATGACGAATTGGTACGCGGCGAAATTACGCTGAAAAAAATGGACACAGGCAGTCAACTGACAGTAAGTTTAGCGGATCTTGCCTCGAACGCTGCAAAAACACTATTCGAATAGAGAGCTTTAGGAACTATAACAAAAAGGACTTTGAGCAACGCTCATAGATCCCAAAGCGGAGAGACTTTGAGCCTACGCTCAAAAATCCCAAAGCGGAGAGACTTAGAGCCTACGCTCAAAGATCCCAAAGCGGAGAGACTTTAAGCCTACGCTCAAAGATCCCTATATTAGGAGGAAAAATAATTATGATGCTCAAAACACATCATTGCGGGCAGCTTACGAAAGCCCAGGTAGGACAGACAGTAACATTAAACGGGTGGGTGCAAAGAAGACGTGACTTAGGTGGCGTTTTATTCATCGATCTTCGTGACCGCAGCGGGCTTGTACAGACGGTATTTAACCCCGATTTCTCAGGTAATGCTCTAGCCATTGCTGAACGTGCCCGTAATGAATACGTGCTTGCGGTTAAAGGGAAAGTTGTAGAACGTGATGCTGAGACTGTTAACAATAATATACCGACAGGTGAAATCGAAATCCAAGTGACGGAAATTGAAATCATGAACGCAGCCAAAACACCACCGTTTTTCATTGAAGACGGCGTTGAAGTGGATGAAGCTGTCCGTTTGAAATATCGTTATCTCGACTTGCGCCGTCCCGAAATGCAAAAAACTTTAATGCTTCGCTCCAAAGCATCCAAAGTTTTCCGCAATTTCTTAGACGACCAAGGATTTGTTGAAGTAGAAACGCCGATTTTGACGAAAAGCACACCGGAAGGCGCTCGCGATTACTTGGTGCCAAGCCGTGTGCATCCAGGCGAATTTTTCGCACTGCCGCAATCCCCACAAATCTTTAAACAATTGTTGATGGTTGGTGGCTTAGAGCGTTATTTCCAAATCGCGCGTTGTTTCCGTGATGAAGATCTTCGTGCAGACCGTCAACCTGAATTTACACAAGTCGACATTGAGACTTCCTTCATCTCCCAGGATCAACTGCTTGAGATATTGGAAGAGCTCGTAGTCAAATTAATGCAAGAAACAGCTGAAGTTGAAATCCCTCGTCCATTCCAACGCATTACGTACGCAGATGCCATGGCTAAATATGGTTCAGATAAGCCAGACCTTCGTTTTGGATTGGAATTGGAGGATGTTTCAGATATCGTCCAAACCTCAGGTGTTCAAGTGTTTGCAAGTGTAGTCAGTGGCGGGGGCCAAGTAAAGGCCTTGAACGCTAAAGGCTGCGGCACATGGAGCCGTAAAGAAATTGATGACCTACTGCCATTCGCGGCGCGCTATGGTGCCAAAGGTTTAGCTTGGATTCAAGTGAAAGACGGCGAATTCAAAGGGCCTATCGTGAAATTCTTCAATGAAGCAGAAATTGCAGCCCTAACAGAACGTTTGGGTGCAGAAGACGGGGATTTACTTCTTTTCTCCGCTGATAAGAAAAAAGTTGTTGCCGATGTACTTGGTAACCTTCGTCTAAAAATCGGTCGTCAGCTTGGACTTATTGATGACTCCAAGTTCAAATATGCTTGGGTTGTAGATTTCCCACTTCTCGGGTATGACGAAGAGGCGAAACGTTATGTTGCTGAACATCATCCGTTTACTCGTCCTAATGAAGAAGATGTTCATTTCTTTGATACAGACCCAGGTCAGATTCGTGCTCAAGCTTACGATCTCGTTTTGAATGGCTATGAAGTAGGCGGCGGCTCGATGCGTATTTACCAACGTGATGTACAGGAGAAAATGTTTGGTGCGCTGGGCTTCTCCAAAGAAGAAGCTGCTGAGAAATTCGGCTTCTTACTTGAAGCCTTTGAATATGGAACACCTCCGCACGGCGGCTTCGCCTTTGGTTTCGACCGTTTGGTGATGTTGATAACAGGACGTACCAATTTGAGAGAAACGATTGCATTCCCGAAGACAGCAAGCGCAACCGACTTGTTGAGCGATGCACCTGGTATTGTAGACGACAAACAGCTTGAACAGCTGTCGATTCGCTTAGCACTTAAGCAGCCTGCTGCTAAAGCCTAAGAACATTGAAAGAGGAAGTGTTTCTATGCTTCACCAATTTTCTCGAACGGAACTAGCAATTGGCCCTGAGGGGCTTGAAATCATGAAAAACAGTACGGTTGCCGTATTAGGTATCGGCGGTGTAGGTGCTATCGCTGCTGAAGCCTTAGCTCGAACTGGGGTTGGAAGGCTTATTCTGATCGACAAGGATGTTGTTGATATCACGAATATTAACCGTCAGATTCACGCGCTTACGACGACAGTTGGTCAACCTAAGGCTGATCTGATGCGAGATCGAATTAAATTAATTAATCCGGAATGTGATGTGATCGCCCTCCGGATGTTTTACACAGAGGAAACGTACGAGGAAGTTTTCGCATATCCAATTGATTACGTGTTGGACGCGAGTGATACCATTTCCTATAAAATTCATCTGATTAAGCAGTGTTTGGAGCGGAAGATTCCTATCGTTTCCAGCATGGGTGCAGCAAACAAAATGGATCCGTCTCAATTCAAAGTAGCTGATATTTCAAAAACGAGCATGGATCCTATTGCACGTGTTGTGCGCCAAAAGCTGCGTAAGGAAGGAATCAAGAAAGGCGTAAAGGTCGTATTCTCGACCGAAGAGCCAATGAAACCCCGCGAGGACGTAACGCAACAAATCGTGCCTGCAAATGCGCCTGAAATTCGCAAGGCGAAGCAACCGCCAGCGAGCAATGCTTTCGTTCCTCCTGTGGCTGGACTGATCATGGTGAGTGTTGCAGTGAAAGAGCTGCTTGAGATTGGTTTGAAGAAGAAGTAAGAATGAACGGATGCCTGTGGGCATCCGTTTTTTCGTGTTTCGTTGTAAAGACCTCGCGCCGACCGCAGTCCAGGTCCCAATCTGAAAACTGCCTACGCCCCTGTTTAACTAAGAAAAGAGCAAGAACAAGATTAAACCCAGACCAGACCAGACCAGACCAGACCAGATCAGACCAGAGCAGACCAGACCAGACCAGACCAGACCAGAGTAGACCCCGACTCAACCCAACCCAACCCAACCCAACCCAACCCAACCCAACCCAACCCAACCCAACCCAACCCAACCCAACCCCAATACCCCCTTACAAGTAGTTACTGTATTTAATACATCAAATTTATATATATAGCCCTATTTTCTTAGCTGATCCTGCATAAAGTGCAGCAAAATCAAGGATTTTTCTCGATTTGACCTAGATCAGCGATAATTTACTGTAGAAAATGCATTACTTTGAGTGAAAAGGTGCCTTTCTCAACTATTTTGCTGTACAAAATACATGTTTTGGAATGATACTACTCCTAATCCACCAACCGGCTTCCTTCGAAAAGATATCTTCTTACAAAACATGACATGATTTCCGATGAGAGTTATAATAAAGCATATGGCTTTCAACGCAAAGCAAAGGATAACTAACTTATGGATTTGTTTACATATGCCTCTTCACAAGAACCAACGGGAAAACTCCTAGCTGACCGTATGCGGCCAACAACACTCGATGAGTATATTGGTCAGGAGCAAATTGTCGGAAAAGGGAAGCTGCTTAGGCGAGCTATTGAAGCCGATCAGGTGAGCTCTATATTGCTCTATGGACCTCCGGGAACAGGTAAAACGACATTGGCCAACATCATTGCAAACCGAACACAGGGTGAGTTCATGAAGTTGAACGCCGTAGATGCGTCTGTCAAAGATGTGCGAGAAATTATTGAGTTAGCTAAGACCAATAAAGCCATGTACGGTCGTAAGACGATCTTGTTCCTGGACGAGGTGCACCGATTCAATACCTCGCGGCAGGATGCCCTCCTTCCTGCGGTAGAGCAGGGCATCCTCATCTTCATCGGGGCGACGACAGAGAACCCGTTTCACCATGTGAACGGGGCTCTGCTGTCGCGCTCGACGCTGTTTCAGCTTGAGCCGCTC
Organism: Paenibacillus sp. yr247; assembly: GCF_900103825.1. Classification (GTDB taxonomy): domain Bacteria; phylum Bacillota; class Bacilli; order Paenibacillales; family NBRC-103111; genus Paenibacillus_E. The sequence goes on along the minus strand of NZ_FNIF01000003.1, from coordinate 137,644 downwards.
ACGGCGGAGCATGCGCTCATCGCCATGCGAAGAGCCATCGCCGACCCCGTGAAGGGGCTCGGCTTTATGCGCCTCCACGTGGACGAGGAGGCGCTGGAGCACATCGCGCGGATGGCCGTTGGCGACATCCGGCGTTCACTTAACGCGCTGGAGCTTGCAGCGCTGACGACTTCACCTGAACCGGATGGGACGGTTCAGATCACGCTCGAGGTGGCGGAAGAGTCGGTCCGGCGCCCGATCGTGAAAGCGGACGAGTCGACGCAATACGACGTCTTGTCCGCTTTTCACAAGAGCTTGCGCGGCTCCAGTGACGCCGCGCTGTTCTGGTTCTTATATGCCGTCGAGAAGCTCGGCATGGATCCCATGACGTTCCTGCGGCGTCTAATCGTCGCAAGCAGCGAAGACATTGGTCTTGCCAACCCGCAGGCGATGGTGCAGTCTGTGACGGCCATGGACGCCTACCATAAGATTGGCTGGCCGGAGTCGAAGTACATCATTTCCCAGGCAATTTTATTCGCTGTGGAGAGTCCGAAGTCGAATTCTATTCCGATAGCGATCTCCCGTGCCGAGCAGTTGATGGAGCAGGTGAAATCTGCAGACGTCCCACTGCATCTGCGAGATACTCACTATAAGGGTGCCGAGCAGCTTGGGCATAAAGGCTATCTATATCCACATAATTATCCAGGTCATTTTGTGCGGCAGCAATATTTGCCCGACGAAATCAAAAATGAAGTTATCTTTGCGGCAAGTGAACAGGGAACGGAAGAGAAGATGAAGCTCAATCAGCATAAAAGAAGAGGGAAGCCTACAGATTCATAACATCTGTAAGTTCCCTCTTTTTTCTTGTTCCATATCAATGGTGAAAACTCTCTCTGAGATGGGATCGTACCGAATAGATACGATAAGCGGAAATTCGACACCATTCTTTTTCACCCAAAAACGAAACTGTTGCTGAGCAACACCTGGTGCTACATCAGCACGTCCTAAATACTTGTAATCTAGTAATGTGTATACTTTGCCCGCCTCATGAAAGGCAAGACGACTCCATTTGGCATATTCGGGATCACGCTCTTGATAACTTGCCAATACTTCTTTTGTGCTTGCCTCGATGGTGGATTGTACACTTCCATACCAACCTAGTCCTATAATGAGAAGTACGGCTGAGATTTTACCCATTCGCTCACACCTTTCGCAATTATCGTTTGCGTACAGGGTAGCCTGCATACTCGAAAGGCAAGAGGTAATTTCTGCAACCAAAAAGTACATAGATAGATAACTGGATAAACAAAATAGGAGCCCCAAAAGCTCCTATTATTTATCATTATTAACTAAACTACAATTTAAAAACCTTCCCCAGATAAACACCCGCGGCAGAGCTGTAACATTCTTGGAGATGATCTCTAAACTGACTTTTCGCTTCCGGAGTTGGAAGTGTATTCGTCTTAATCCCATGAAGCTCCATCCAATGCCCGGCGGTCATATAGCAGGTGCTGTTCCAGCCATTCTTGGTGCCATTAGCATTCAAACGCTCACTAATCCCTGCAATGACGATATCCGTTTTGCTTTGTAGTTCAATGAGTGAGCGGTCGAATTCACTTTTCGACTCTTTTGCTTTCATCCCAACCTTTGCCCGAAGCTCTTTCACATCAATCCCTTCGTTATCCTCAACCGCTTGATAGAGCTCGACAGCTGATTTGGGAAGCTGACCATCCTCATAACGTTCTTCTACGGAATAAGGTTCTTCTAACAGGTTCTTAATCAAGGGAAAGAGCTCAGCGGAAATCAACAGGGGCTTCTTTGCAAAAAAACGACCATAAGCGGCAACGCCGTCACCTGGGAGACGATCTCGCCATAACCAGGGATCTGTCTCTAAGCCAGTATGCCATTGTTCATGTTCGGTTATGGATTCAAGCGAAGGATGATCCGGTATGAACGAAGAGAGAGGAAGAATACCGACCTCTTTCACGATCTTCTTAACATCTTCGTAAGCAGCAGCTTTCAAAGTAACTTCATTCACTTTAACCAAAAATTATCATCCTTCCTTGATCCATATACGTTAAACTACCTTACTTATGAACCTTATCAATAACTCCGCCGCCTAAACACACGTCTCCATTATAGAAAACAACGGACTGCCCAGGAGTGACTGCTTTCTGAGGTTGATCAAATACGACCTCGCACGTACCATTCTCAGTAAAAGTAAGGACAACACCTTGGTCCGGTTGACGGTAGCGGAATTTAGCTGTACAGGCGAACGCGCCCTCTGGTTTGTTGTGTGAAATCCAGTTCACATCGGCAGCTGTTAAGCCCTTGGAGTATAGTCCAGGGTACTGCTCGCCCTGAACGACAAGCAGTTCGTTGCTTTCCAAATCTTTATCTACAACGAACCATGGTTCACCCGAGCCTGAACCGCCAATTCCAAGTCCCTGTCTTTGACCAAGCGTATAGTACATCAGACCGTCGTGACGACCTTTAACTTCTCCGTTGCGAATATCAACCATATTGCCAGGTTTAGCTGGCAAGTATTGACTGAGAAACTCTTTAAAGTCACGTTCACCAATGAAACAAATACCGGTACTGTCTTTCTTCTTCGCTGTAGCCAGACCTGCTGCTTCGGCGATCTCACGAACCTTAGGTTTCGGCAAGTGGCCAATCGGGAACATAGCTTTGGACAACTGCTGCTGATTGAGCACATTAAGAAAGTACGTTTGATCTTTGTTGGCATCATTGCCTCGCAGAAGCACATACTCGCCATCCTGCTCTTTCACTTGTGCATAGTGACCGGTTGCAATGTAATCGCCCCCTAAGTCAATGACTTTTTGGAGCAGTTCACCGAATTTAATTTCTCTGTTACACATCACATCCGGATTCGGTGTTCGTCCCTTGGTATACTCGTCCAAGAAATAAGCGAAAACTTTGTCGTAATATTGTTTTTCGAAATTAACTGTATAAAAAGGGATGTCGAGCTGATCGCACACTCTTCTGACATCCTCTGCATCTTCTTCTGCTGTACAATGGCCAAACTCATCGGTATCGTCCCAATTTTTCATGAAAATGCCAATAACCTCATAGCCCTGTTCCTTAAGCAACAGCGCAGCAACGGAAGAATCGACACCTCCGGACATTCCTAGAATGACACGTGTTTTTTTACTCATAGCTGTGAACCTCTTTTCCATCTTGCAAGACTTTTTTAAAAAACTATCACTATTATACATCTCTATTGTTCAAAATTAAAATATTTCATGAGAATGTCATTGTTTTTCCCCCACAGAACAAGGAATCTATGTTAACATAGATACGTTATACGGATGTTTAGGAATGTTTTTGCGAAAAATGGAAACGCTGTTTACCAAGATAGGGACGACCATGGTGTTCGAACATGGATAAAATAGATGGTAGGCATAACAGAAGTTTTTAGCGATATCGATCAGACTCCTTGATGGCATAAATGTTGAATGAGGTGTAATTTTGAAAATTTCCACAAAAGGCCGCTATGGTTTAACGATCATGATGGAGCTGGCCAATCGAGTTGGTGAAGGACCGACTTCACTCAAAAGTATTGCTGAAAAGCATCAGCTTTCTGAGCATTATCTGGAACAACTTGTCGCTCCTTTGCGTAATGCGGGATTGGTCAAAAGTATTCGTGGAGCTTATGGTGGATATATTCTCTCTAAATCTGCTGAACAAGTGACAGCAGGTGAGGTTATTCGTGTACTGGAAGGACCGATTAGTCCTGTTGATTTTACAGAAGAAGATGATCCAGCAAAGCGTGACTTGTGGATTCGTATTCGCGATAGTATTGCGGACGTGCTTGATTCAACAACACTTGCGAGCTTGATTTCTTTCGAAGATAAAGGCAAGAATGACAACTATATGTTTTACATTTAAGGGTGTCCTATGAATCCTATTTATCTTGATCACGCGGCAACAACGCCAGTGCATCCCGACGTTTTGGAAGCGATGCTTCCTTTCTATACAGCATTTTTTGGTAATCCATCGAGTACACACAGCTTCGGTAGATCGTCAAGAACAGCGCTCAATCGGTTTCGTGACGCAATGGCAAAATCATTAGGCTGTCTACCTGCTGAGCTGATATTTACTAGCGGTGGGACCGAGAGCAACAATATGGCGATCTTTGGGATCCTGAATGCGAACAAGGACGACAAGAAGCATATTATCACATCGGAGATCGAGCATCATGCTGTTTTACATCCCTGTGAGCGATTGGAGAGCCTCGGATACGAGGTGACCTACCTTCCAGTAGGTCCGACTGGTCTTATTCAAATAGAAGATGTAGAGTCGGCTATTCGTCCCGATACGGCTCTCATCTCCATCATGTATGTGAATAATGAAGTGGGTACGATTCAGCCAATCGAGCAAGTTGGTCAATTAGCGCGCAGTCGTCAAATTCCTTTTCATGTAGATGCTGTGCAGGCTTTAGGTAAATTACCTCTAAACCTTCATGAGCTTCCTGTCGATTTGCTTAGCTTGTCGGCTCATAAAATATATGGGCCCAAAGGTACAGGAGCTTTATATGTTTCGAAGAACACAAGGTTAATTCCTCACGTCTATGGCGGTGCACAGGAGAGAAAGCGCCGCCCAGGAACCGAAAACGTAGCAGCAATCGCAGGCTTTGCCAAAGCAACGGAAGTTATTTTACCGATGATAGAAAGTCTGCAATCCAAAGCCACTGAGTATCGTCTTCTGATGATAAATATCTTGGAGCAACATTTAGGCTATGAGGGTTTTACAATTAACGGCCACAAGGAACAGTGCATCCCACATATTCTGAATATCAGCTTCCCAGGTATCTCAACAGAAACACTCCTTATGAGCCTTGATTTAGAAGATGTGGCTGCTGCAAGCGGTTCTGCTTGTACTTCCGGTTCGCATGAAGTATCTCATGTATTGCAAGCCATGAAGCTCCCAGAAAATGTTACAGCCTCCGCAGTTCGATTTAGCTTTGGAATGGGGAATTCTAAAGAACAAATCGAAACAGCTGCCCAGAAAATTGCAACCATCGTCAAGCGGTTGCGTACTACTTAGTACCGGGTGGTTCTAGGAGGAATAAAGCTTGCGCAAAGCGCATGATTTGATCGGACTTCCCGTTCTAACGGTAGATTCCGGTAAGCAAATAGGTCAAGTTAAAGATTTGTTAGTCGACCCTGAATGGCATATACGAGGCATCGTGCTCGAAGTAAAGAATTGGTTTTCTGCCTTACGCTACATACCGTGGGAGGGAATCGTTGCAGCCGGAGAAGATGCCATTACCATACCGAACGAAAGTGTCATTCGCGAGTTTGAGCAGGTGGAAGAATGTTATTCTTTCCTTGAAGGAAGCCGCAAGTTTAAAGGACTTCCCGTCATTACAGTGGGAGGACACAAATTAGGCGTGGTAGAAGATGTTTATTTAAACCAGGATTGGGGTAAACAAATAATAGGTTATGAATTGTCCGAAGGGTTTATTTCTGATTTAAAGGAAGGGCGTAGATGGCTACCCATGCCGGATTCGGCAACCAAAGGGGAAGACGCCATTATAGTGCCTGTACATTGTGCTCAGGAAGTAGAAGAACTCTTCGTATCCAAAGAAGAATAGGGTGAGTTAGATGCGTTGTCCAAACTGTAATTCCAAAGACATTGGAAAAATCGGTTCCCATCAATTTTACTGCTGGGGTTGCTTTATTGAACTCAGCGTTAACGGCGAGAAAATGTCCGTGTTTCAAGTAGAGGAAGACGGTACACTGAGTTCTCTGGATGATTTATTTTTTGAGGAAGAAATTCCTCTTATCCAAGAGCACGCAAATTAACAATAATAATTTATGAAACGTTACTTTTTGAGCATAATTCGTGCTTGAAGAGTGGCGTTTTTTGTTGTTGGTCCTTATTCCAAGGGTTAATTTGGCCAGCTTGTACATATACTGTATGAGCGAAAACTTATTTGGAATTACCGAGGTGAAAGGAATGGAACGTTTTTGGAAAAATAGATGGTTTGTCGGGTTAGTGTACACACTGCTTGCCTTGAGCATTTTGTATATGCTTTTGCAAATAAAGCCTATCCTGTTTAACTTATTTACCTTTATCAAAGCCATCTTAACGCCATTTTTTATAGCTGTGATTATTTCGTACATATTGAACCCCATTGTAAATGTTCTTAACCAACGGAAAGTACCGAGAACGATAGCTGTACTGCTGATTTATAGTGTATTTATCTCATCGCTCACTGTCATTATTATGAATATGACGCCGATGTTTATAACTCAAATTGCAGAACTAAACGAGCATATGCCCCAAATGGCTATGCGTGCTCAATCTCTTGTCGATGGTTTTAATCAAAATCAACTGCTGCCCGAAAGTGTGCGCTCAGGATTTAATCATTCACTTACAAAGCTAGAAAATAGCATTTCTATGGCCATTTCGAACTACATGAATCAAATTGGCAACACGATCAATATGCTGTTTATTGCTTTTATCGTTCCGTTCGTTGCTTTTTACATCTTGAAGGATTTCCAAATTATTGAGAAAACGGCTTTAGCTATTGTACCGCGGGAGCATCGTAAGAAAACAATCAAACTACTGGTTGATATTGATACAGCGCTTGGTAATTATATCCGCGGACAACTGTTAGTTTGTTTGATTATCGGGGGTCTTGCGTATCTTGGATATTGGTTAGTTGGTATGCCTTATGCTCTGCTGCTCGCGAGTGTTGTGGCGATATTTAATATTATCCCTTATCTGGGGCCTTTCTTTGGAGCGGCACCGGCAATCATTATGGCTTCAACGATATCTTTGAAAATGGTGTTATTCGTCGCACTGGTGAATTTATCCGTTCAGATTCTAGAAGGTAATGTCATTTCACCTCAAGTGGTGGGTAGATCGCTGCATATGCATCCGTTGTTCATCATCTTTGCGTTACTTGTAGGCGGGGAAGTAGCGGGTATTGTGGGCTTAATTTTAGCCGTACCTTTTTTTGCCGTATTGAAGGTTATTATTCAACATGTTTTCCTTAACTATGTTCATAAGCCAACGACATAACTTTTCAATTAGGAGTAGACTAGGTAGACGCACAGAACCCCTGTGAACCATGACTTGCGGGATCATGGTCCATAGGGGTTCTGTACGAGGGTTGAGGATATGAAAGGTGTGGCCATACGTAAACCATCGAATGGGCTACGGAATAAGTATACTGAATTTTAAAGCTTGTTTCGTTTTCGATAATGAAAATCATTATCAATATACATAGTATACTTCCGTTGAGAATGATTGTCAACACTAATTTTTATGTTTTCTTGAAATTCTATTGAAGTTTGACCTCTGATATAGTCGAAGGAATATTGACAGTGTACCAGCATAAAGTTATAATTTGCCTTATCTAGATCTGCAGCAAAAACGTTGATGAAATTTTAGTAAGCCATAGTCCACTGTCAGAGAAAAGGTTCCGGAATGCAGCTTTCATAAGCTTATCCGGCTGGAAGAACCTTTCGGTGCTAGGATGGCTGAATGCTAATTTCGGAGTGTGGATGAACTCCACCGGTTGGACCCGTTAAAGATCCGCACAAGGAGATTGGGTTTGTTTCCTCTTGCCACAGGCAAGATGAGCCAGACACAATAACCAGGGTGGTACCGCGATGATTCGTCCCTGTATGTTACAGGGGCGTTTTTTGTTTGTTTTCGAGTTGATAAGAAAAGTAAAGTTTTATACTTTAGCTTCGCACCAACCTTGACAATATTCATAAATATGGAGGCTTGAGAGAGATGAAAGCAAGTGAAATTCGTTCCAAGTGGTTGCAGTTCTTTGCAAGTAAAGGGCATAAGGTAGAGCCAAGTGCATCACTCGTCCCACATAATGACCCGTCATTGCTTTGGATTAACGCGGGAATTGCACCATTAAAGCCTTATTTGGATGGACGCGAAATTCCTGAAAATCCGCGAATTACAAATGCTCAAAAATGTATTCGTACCAATGATATTGAAAACGTAGGAAAAACGCGCCGTCATCATACGTTCTTCGAGATGCTAGGGAATTTCTCCATTGGAGATTACTTTAAGAAAGAAGTTATTCCTTGGGCATGGGAGTTCTTGACTGATCCGCAATGGATCGGCTTTGATCCGGATCGTATATCTGTCACTGTGCATGAAGATGATGAGGAAGCTTTTGAGATTTGGAACAAACAAATCGGTATTCCTGAAGAGCGTATTTATAAGCTCAAGGAAGATAATTTCTGGGATATTGGCGAGGGTCCATGTGGTCCTTGTACAGAAATTTTCTATGACCGTGGAGATAAATACGGTGATTTATCTGATCCGGAATGCTGGCCTGGCGGGGAAAATGAGCGCTTCCTTGAAGTGTGGAACCTTGTTTTCACGCAGTTCAACCATAATAAAGACGGCAGCTATACACCGCTTCCTAACAAAAACATTGATACAGGCGCAGGGCTTGAACGTTTTGCTTCAATCTTGCAGGATGTGGACTCAAACTTTGACACAGATTTGTTTAAGCCAATCATTGATAAAGCCTGTGAGCTTACCGGCGTGCAATATCATGTGAACGCAGAGCACGATGTGGCGCTTAAAGTAATCGCTGACCATATCCGGACAGTTGCTTTCTCCGTTGGCGATGGGGTGCTGCCTTCAAACGAAGGACGAGGTTATATCATCCGTCGCTTGCTGCGACGCGCTGTGCGTTATGGTAAAGTACTTGGACTTGATAAGCCTTTTCTTCATAAGCTCGTACCTACTGTAGGTGAAATCATGGGAGTTTACTACACCGAAGTTGTAGATAAACGTGAATTTATCGAGAAAGTCATCCGTACAGAAGAGGAACGTTTCCATGAAACGCTAAGTGATGGCTTGATTATTCTTGCCGAGATGGTAGAAAAGACACGTCAAGCAGGTACGAATCAGATCAGTGGACCGGACGCATTCAAACTGTATGATACGTATGGCTTCCCATTCGATTTGACAGAAGATTTTGCTTCCGAGAAGGGATTGACGGTTGACCGCGAAGGATTTGATGCCTCCATGCAGGAGCAGCGCGACCGAGCAAGAGCTGCTAGCAATAAAGAAGGCGGAATGAAGGTACAAGGCGGACCGCTGTCTGATTTGACGATTAAAAGCGAATTTGTTGGATATAATGAATTGGTAGTTACTGCTAGTATCGCGGCGATCATTCATGAGAACGAACTCGTAGACATTGTCGGTGTTGGTGAGACATGTCAGGTTGTATTGGACCGCACACCTTTTTACGCTGAGAGCGGCGGTCAGGTGAGTGATTATGGTACAATTCGCAGCAACCAAGTAACATTGAAGGTTGAAGATGTTATCAAAGCGCCTCATGGTCAGCACGTTCACAAGGTTGTAGTGGAGTCGGGTGTTTTGCGTAAAGGTGATTCGGTAGAAGCGATCGTAGCAGCTGCTCAGCGTGGGGATATCATTAAAAATCATACAGCAACACATTTGCTGCATAAAGCGCTGAAAGAAGTGCTAGGCACGCATGTTAACCAAGCGGGTTCCCTTGTTGAACCAGATCGCCTGCGTTTTGACTTCTCGCATTTCGGCAGCATTAGCAGCGAAGAGCTTCAGGATGTAGAACAACGTGTGAACCGTCAGATTTGGAATAACACGAATGTAGATATTTCATTGAAAGCAATCGCAGACGCGAAAGCAATGGGAGCTATGGCTTTGTTCGGCGAGAAATACGGTGATATCGTACGCGTCGTGCAAGTAGGCGATTACAGCTTAGAGCTATGCGGAGGCTGTCATGTTCAGAATACGGGCCAAATAGGTTTGTTCAAAATTGTTAGCGAATCCGGTATTGGTTCCGGTGTACGCCGGATCGAAGCAGTTTCGGGTCGCAGCGCATATGAATATCTAGACCAGCAGTTGCAATTGCTCAAAGAAACTGCAGGCATGCTTAAATCGAATGTTCAAGATGTTCCTAAGCGTCTGGAAGCCACGCTGCAGCAAATGAAGGAGCTGACGCGTGAGAATGAGTCGTTGCGGAGCAAACTTGGACGCATTGAAGCAGGCTCACTTACAGATCAAGTGAAGCAAGCTGCCGGAGTATCTTTGTTAGCTGCCCAAGTGAATGCAGCGGATATTGATTCTCTTCGCAACATTGTGGATGAGATGAAGGTGAAGTTAGGTTCTGCTGTTATCGTGCTCGGCGCCGTTGCTGATGACAAAGTCAATTTGGTTGCTGCTGTCACACCAGATCTTGTGGCTAAAGGCTACCATGCTGGCAAAATCATAAAAGAAGTGGCTCTGGCCGTAGGTGGTAGCGGTGGCGGTCGTCCGGATATGGCGCAAGCAGGCGGTAAGGATGCATCCAAATTGCAGGCTGCGTTGTCTGGAGTTGAAGGTCATCTTTCCCAATTCGCATAATTATTTTTCTGTGGGACAGGAATTTTTAATCCCATAGAGAATATAACCAGTATACACGGACCATTTTTCAAATATAGTACAAAGGTATCAAAAGGAAAGCGGGGTGCTCCTGATGAGTTCCATGGATAAAACGATGAAGTTCAACGTGAAGGCAGAAGAAATTGAGACATCGCCCAAAGATGTGTTATTAGCGGTGTATGATGCTCTTCAGGAAAAAGGCTATAATCCGATCAACCAAATTGTCGGGTACTTGCTTTCCGGAGATCCTGCTTATATTCCACGGCATAATAATGCTCGGAGCCTCATTCGCAAACGGGAACGGGACGAACTTATTGAAGAATTAGTTCGTGCTTATCTGGGTCAACACAAATAGAAGGAAAAGTGAACCGGCATGAGATGGATAGGCTTGGATTATGGGGACAAAACGATTGGTGTAGCAATGAGCGATGAGCTTGGATGGACAGCCCAAGGGCTAGAAGTCATACATCGACGTAAGCCTGGGGAAGACATCGAGCGGCTGGAGGCCATTGTCAAACAGTATGATGTTACTCAGATTGTCGTAGGCTTACCCAAAAATATGAACAACACAATAGGTCCTCGAGGCGAGCTTGCAATCGAATTTTCGAAAGAATTAGAACAAAAACTAAGTGTACCTGTCCACTTGTGGGATGAGCGGTTAACAACCGTAGCTGCGACACGCACGCTTCTTGAAGCTGATGTGAGTCGGAAGAAACGGAAGCAGGTCATCGATAAAATGGCCGCACAGCTCATCCTACAAGGGTATATGGATGCCAATTTGAAGAGGTGAACGAACATGTCCAAAGAAGAATTGCGTGAAGAAGAACCAGAAATCATTTACATCCCGGACGATGAAGGCAACGAAGAAGAGTTCGAGGTTATCATGAAATTCGAAGTGGACGGTTCAGATAAGAAGTACATGATGGTGGTGCCTACAGACGGAGGAGATGAAGAATCCGATGAAGTGTACGCATTCCGCTATGAAGAAGATGATGACGGCGAGGATTTGAAGCTGTTTACCATCGATGATGAAGAAGAATGGAATATTGTTGAAGAAACATTCAATACGTTAATGGCAGAATTCGATGAGGAAGAAGAAGCATGAGTACGACGCCTTCTGACGTATTGCGAAAAACTTACGGGGATGATATTATCTTGTTTGATGAGCAAGACGAATCAACGGTGTATCATCTTCTTAAAGAATTCGTTTATGGAAATTATACGTATGCTGTTCTCCAATCCGATGAGCTCATGAAGGAAGACGAGGTTGCTGTTTTCCGAGTGACGACGGATGCTGAAGGGCAGTATGAATTGGAAACCATCGAAGATGACGACGAATGGGAAACTGTTTCGGAGCTCTACGACGAGATGGTATTTCCAGAACAGGATGACTTGTAAGAGGCATACAACCGAGCGGATTGCATCCGCTCGTTTTTGTTTGCTTAGGGGTAAAGCAAATCTCAAAGCTTATGCTTACGACGTTAGTTTTCTTGCGAAAACTCTTAGGAGGATTATTGTGAACAACATGCTTGAACAAGAAAATGAACAGAATAAGCCTAAACGAAGTAAGCTTAAGCTCACACTTCTTATTATTGGTCTATTGCTGCTCATAATCATCGGAACAGCAGGTGGTTTAGGATTGTATATTGCTAATGCGCTGCAACCTGTAGCTGCCTCTGAGCAAGAAGTAAGAGTTACAATTCCACAAGGCACTGGATCTTTGCAAATCGCCAAGCAGCTTGAAACGAAGGGGCTTATTAAGAACTCATCGATTTTTATGTATTATTTAAAATTGAAGAAACAAGGCTCCAGGCTTCAAGCAGGCGAGTATAGTATGAAGCCGGGCATGACGTTCGATAAGATGATTGATAAACTAAATAAAGGCGAGACCGTTAAGGAAGAAGTCATCCGGATCACGATCCCTGAAGGCTATACTATAGATCAAATTGCAGCTAAACTGAGTGAGCAGACGCCTTGGAATAGGGATGTTTTTCTTCAGATGGCAGATTCACCGACTGGATTTAAGGAGGAAACGATTGCAACGATTCCGGATAATAAGAACCTTAAACACCGACTTGAAGGGTATCTATTCCCAGAAACCTATGAATTCAAGAAGGGCTCAACGGAACAAGAGTTCATTGAGCGAACACTGCAGCAGCTCGATAAGAAGTTAGCAACTCTTCCTCCGGACTGGAAGGACAAGCTCAAGGAACGTGGACTTAACGTGCACCAGATGCTGACGATTGCATCGTTAATTGAACGTGAAGTTGTAGTAAACGAGGAGCGTGCTCTGGTATCCGGCGTCATTCAAAACCGGCTGAAGAAGAACATGCCCTTGCAAATTGACGCAACGGTACAATATTTATTCGATAAGTCCAAAGAGAGATTGCTGGAGAAGGATCTACAAATACAAAGCCCTTATAATACGTATTTAAACACAGGTTTACCTCCGGGGCCGATAGCGAGTCCGAGCCTTGCCTCGATGAAAGCAGCTATTTATCCGGAAGAGACGAAGTATTTGTTCTATGTTACTAAGAAGGATGGGACAAAAGGGCATCTGTTCGCTGAGACCTTCGAAGAGCACAAGAAGAATATTGCGGAAAGTAAGAAAGCTGTTAATTAGAACCACGATAGGAAGCAGACAGAAGGTAGGGTAAGCAAGTGAAAAAACCAGAGTTAGTAGTAAGCTGCAGCACGGTAACTGAAGTGAAAAGATTAATTGAAGCAGGCGCAGATGCTGTCATCATTGGCGAAGAGCGCTATGGCATGCGTCTTCCAGGAGAATTTAAGCTGGACGAGATTCAGGAAGCTGTAGTCTGGGCGCACGAAAAGAAGGCAAACGTATATGTTGCCGTAAACAAAATTTTCGATAATGAGTCTCTAGAGGGGCTATTCGAATATTTGAGAAAATTACAGGAATACGGTGTGGATGCGGTCATATTCGGTGATCCCGCTGTGCTAATGGCTTCCCGTAGTTTATCTAAACCGTTGCCGCTCCATTGGAATGCAGAAATGACGTCAACCAATTACGCGACTGCGAATTATTGGGCCAAACAAGGTGCTACCCGTGTCGTGCTTGCGAGAGAGCTGAATATGGAGCAGGTTTTGGCTTTTAAAGAGCATGCAGAGCTGGCTGTTGAAGTTCAAGTACATGGCATCACCAATATTTATCACTCAAAGCGAGAGTTAGTGAAAAATTATATCGAGCACCAAGGAAAAGATTCAGCTCCTCAGGATCGTTCCATAGAGCGCGGGCTTTTCTTGATTGAGCATGAACGCCGTGATCAGCGTTATCCGGTATATGAAGATGGCAATGGCACGCACATTATGAGTTCCGAAGATATATGTATGTTGGAAAATTTGCCTGAGCTAATGGATGGTCACATAGATAGCTTGAAAATCGAAGGTCTTTTAAAGTCTTCTGTGTATAATGAAACAGTAGTGAGAAGCTATCGTGCTGTTATTGACGCTTATGCGGCTGATCCTGATGGCTATGTGTTCCAACAAGAATGGTTGGATGCAATAGCCCGGTTACAAGACCCTGAACGTGAATTATCTTACGGATTTTTCTACAAAGAACAGGTATATTGATAGATGAAAGAAGGTGCTCTCCGAGATGACGACAGCATTAGAAGCGCGAGCTAGAGGAAAGCGTGTAAGGCTGCAAAAGCCGGAATTACTTGCTCCTGCAGGCAGTTTAGAAAAGCTTAAATTCGCGATCCATTACGGTGCGGATGCGGTATACATTGGTGGCCAGAAGTACGGACTTCGATCCAACGCGGATAACTTTTCACTGGAGGAAATGCGCGAAGGGGTAGAGTTTGCCAATCAATATGGGGCAAAGGTATTCGTTGCGACGAATATTTATGCTCATAACGAGGATATAGAAGGCCTTGACGATTATTTAAGGGGGCTTCAAGAGGTTGGAATTACTGCTATTATCGCGGCCGATCCCATTATCATGGAGACTTGTAGGAGAGTTGCGCCTAAGCTGGAGGTACATGTAAGTACGCAGCAGTCCGCCATGAACTGGCAAACCGTTAAGTTCTGGAAAGAGCAAGGCATTGAACGAGTTGTTCTGGCCCGCGAAGTCAGCATGAAAGAAATTGATCAAATTAAGGCTCATGTCGATGTGGAGATTGAAGCATTCATTCACGGGGCAATGTGCAGTTCATATTCGGGCAGATGTGTGCTTTCTAATCATTTTACGGATCGTGATTCCAATCGCGGAGGCTGCTCGCAATCATGCCGCTGGAAATACGATTTGTTTGCAAAGGATCAACCTCTCTCATCCCCTTTGGCCACAGACCTGCCAATGTTTAATGAGGAAGATGATGCTTTCACGATGGGATCGAAGGATCTAAGCATGATAGAACATATTGCGGAAATGATCGAATCGGGTGTAGACAGCTTCAAAATTGAGGGGCGTATGAAAAGTATTCATTATGTGGCTACGGTTGTGAATGCGTACCGCCAAGCCATTGATGCCTACTTTGCAGATCCAGAGCATTTTGAGCTCAATCCTGAGTGGCAGGATGAAATTTATAAAGCCGCAAATCGTCCTTTGAACGCCGGTTTCTTCTATGAAGCTCCTGGACATGAGGATCATATTTTCGAACCAGAGGACAAAGTCGTTGGTTTTGATTTCGTCGGTTTGGTTATGTCATATGATGCTGAATCGGGTATCGCGCTCATACAGCAAAGAAATCATTTTAAGCCTGGGCAAGAAATTGAGTTTTTCGGACCGCAAGGTACGCATTTCAAGCAAGAGGTTGGCGTGATATGGAATGAGGAAGACCAAGAGTTAGAAGCTGCTAGACATCCGCTTCAATTAATTAAAATAAAAACCGACTTACCTGTAAAAAAATGGGATATGATGCGTAAAAAAACAGGTAAATAGTACCATGGAAGCTTTCTCCAGACTCAGGTATATTGGAGAAAGTTTCTATTTTTTTTATTTAAGTTAGATCGAATTTTAAAGGAAATTGTTTAAGTATGTCGAAATTGTTTAAAAACTTCAAGTGTAACCCTTTTCATATTAGTCTTAAAACAGGTTGCGTACATGAAGAAGAAACTAATGGCGGTGACAAAATGAAAAAAAGACTCCAACGTATTCTCGCTTTTAACAAAGTAGTCAAATCTTTCGTTCAAGCATTTGGCTCAGCTAGCAAGACATCTAAGCAAATGGGTACGGGTGCTTTTAAAGAAATGAAGCAAGTTAAGCTGGAAAATCCAGTGAAATCCGTAGGAATGAAGCTGTTTTTAATGTTTTTTGCAAGTATTTTGTTTTTCGTTCTTATCGTGGGTATGATTTCCTACACGGTATCCAAAAATGTGATAAAGAACAAAGTGTCTGAATCTAGTCTCCAAACCGTAACGCAGGCGGGACAAAAACTAGATTTCCTTTATCAAACTTTTGATGATGTATCCTTACAAATAATGCTTAATAAGGAATTTCAAAATCTAATTGATAAAGTCCCTACATTAGATCCTTCCTCTTATGAATTTCTTGAGGTTACTCGCCAATTGACAGAGAAACTGAATGTGATAACGTTCTCGAACAAGTCAATTAAAACGCTTCATCTGTACAGACCAGATGGTAAGCTGATCGTCATTACGGGCTCGGGTGGAAGCACATTGAGCGACAACTCAATCGCGGATGAATGGTTTAAGAAGATTGTAGACAATCGCGGGAAAGTGGTTTGGTTGGATAGTAAGATCAAAGGATATTCCAGCAACTCGACGAATACATTTGCCATTGGCCGTGTATTGAGTACAATATCTAATAGCTCTTCAGCTATTCTATTAATAGAACTGAGTACAGATATTCTGAATAAAGAACTTAATGGGATGTCATTAGGTGATGATAGTAAAGTTGTCATTACGAATGCAGTGAACAAAAATATTGCTATTAAGGATACTGCGGAAATTGAGAAAAATGCTGCTATTCAATTGACGAAAGATCAACAAGATGAAGGACATGGCTCTTTTATAACCAAAGACGATCACTTGGTTGCCTATTATAAATCAACGATATCCGGTTGGAATCTCGTTGGTGATATCCCTGTGAGCTCGCTTGTGAAGGATGCTAAGAAAATTTTCAATTATACGCTTTTAATCGCTTTGTTTGCGGCTATTGCAGCCGTACTAATCGGATTATTTGTAGCTAGAATGATAGGACGTCCTCTGATTAATCTTCGTAACCTGATGCAGCAAGGTGCAAAAGGGAAGCTTACTGTGCGTGCTAACTACAAAACACAAGATGAAATAGGACAGCTGGGTTCAAGCTTTGATGTGATGATGCAGCAGATTACGACCCTGGTTCAACAAACCAGTACATCTGCACAAGCTGTATTCGAAACCGCTCAAGAATTAACGAATTCCTCGAAGGTAACAGCAACAGCTGCAAGAGAAATTGCTGTGGCTACGGATGAGATTTCCAATGGTGCCGGAGGATTGGCGACGGAGTCTGAGAGAGGCAATGAGTTGACTTATCATATTGGCGAACAAATGAAACAGGTTATCGAAGCCAACCTCGAAATGGGAACAGCTGCGGCGGATGTTCAAAGCTCCAGTGAGCAAGGTACGAAGTATATGTCCGAGCTTATCTCAAAAACGAACCTTACAGAGGAAATGATCCGCTCGATGGTGGATAAAGTTGATAATTTGAAAGATAGTACCCGTTCTATCCGTAAAATTCTGGATGTTCTAAATAACATGACGAAACAAACCAATATTTTATCTTTGAATGCGACAATTGAGGCTGCGCGTGCTGGCGCTGCCGGTAAAGGCTTCATGGTCGTTGCAGATGAGATTCGTAAGCTAGCGGATCAGTCCAGACAATCGATTGATGTCGTAGGTCAAATTACAGAAACCATTCAGAAAGAAATCGATGAGACAGTGAAAGTTCTTTCGACAGCAACACCAATTTTCCAAGAACAAATTTTAGCGGTAAAAGAAGCCGACACCATCTTCAAACAAGTAACGAATCACATGGGTGGTTTCATTGAACAACTCAGCACGGTAAGTGATTCGATCTCCACATTGGAGCAATCGCAAGTTGTTCTATCCGATGCAATGACGAATGTCAGCGCTGTTGCTGAGGAATCCCTTGCTACATCGGAAGAAGTTGCTTCCTTGAGCTCCGAACAGCTTAGCATTAGCGATGGCTTAGTTAAACTGTCGGACAAGCTGGATTCATTGTCCAAATCGCTCACCGATACATTGTCTAAATTCGAAGTCTAGCCTACATAATATTCGTAGTCCACTCTCTATAAAGGAGGGTGGATTTTTTTGTTCTGTTGAAGGTAATTTGACGGTTTGCCCAAGAACAGGAATGACTATACTGAAAGCAAAAGCAGTCATTGTGTAGTTAGGAGTTATAGGCATGAAGATCAAACAATTGTCTTCTCTTGAAAAGCGTCGTATCTTTCTTGTACTCTTCACGATCTTGTTCTTATTTATGGGGATCGTTGGCAAGCTTTTTTGGATACAAATAGCCGCAACGGAAAGCTACTCCTCACGAGGTGTTAATTTGCTTAAAAACTCGGTGGTACAAAGGCAGCGCGCACTTGTACTGGATAGCGGCCGTGGGGAAATTATGGATCGCAATCTAAAGCCGATGACGGGAAAGATCATTAAATCCCTAGTTGTGTTTCCTATTAATAGCGACTTACGACTAAAACCGCAACAAGTCAACAAGTTGGCCCGCACTTTAGGAACTAATAAAGACAATTGGCTGGCTTTCACTCATGATTTGAAAGAGCCACAAGTTTGGCGCACCTCGGATAGCGGGAAGCCGGCAGCGTTAAGCGATCAACAAGAAGAGCAAATTAATGCGATCGGCTTGCCGAATTTGAAAGTGGTAGAGATGGAAGATCGCTACCCTTCAGGAATGACTGCGCGTCAACTGATTGGGTTCATCGGGCAAAATCCGGACAGAGTGTTGAGTATTTACGGTGCTGATCTGGAGAAAGGAAAGGTTTCACTCACCTCGAAGATTGGAGGGGCAGGACTGGAGAAAACTTTTGATCTGTGGCTTCGCGGCATAGGGGAGACATCGATCTCTTATTTTACAGATGCAGGGAAAAGACCGCTATCTGGCCTGGATGCACGCATGATCGCGCCCGATAACACCTTCTATCCTGTCAAATTAGTTACAACACTGGATTTAAGTGTGCAGCAGCAAATTGAAAGGCTTATGGATAAGCTGAATATTCGGGAAGGTGCCACTGTTGTTCAGGAGGTGGAACAAGGCGATATCGTCGCGATGGCGAGCAGACCTAATTATGATCCAACGCAAGTGGATCTTGCAAGCAATAGCTGGAGCAATTATGCGGTAAAGGCGACAGCACCTGGCTCCATTTTCAAAACAATTGTAGCCGCAGCAGCATTGGATGAGAGAGTAGTCGACCCCAAAGAGACTTTCAACTGTGAAGGGGCTCTTGGGAAGTATGGATTTACATGCTGGAGAAAAGATGGCCATGGGCCTTTAACGTTAGAACAGGGTTATGCACAATCCTGTAATATTGTGTTTGCAAAAGTAATGCAGCGTTTGACACCAGTTCAATTAGAAAGTTATGCACATAAGCTTGGCGTATTGAACGAGGTTGGGTGGACAGGGAAGACGGACACTAAGCAAATCCTCCATCAATTAGATGCAGAAGAGAGCGGACAGTTATTTGGAGCCCATACCCCGCATAACGATGAGGGAGTACTCATGCAGACAGCCATCGGTCAAAGAGATGTTATGATGACCCCTTTGCAGGCGTCGAATATGATTGTAACTTTGCTGCATGGCGGTCAGGGGTATTCGCCAAGAGTTGTTCAAGAAATTCGATATCAGACGGATCATGTGATGGAGAAATTTCCTGCCCACGAATTAAATGATGGGTCGGGGCGTGTATCTGCTGCGACAAGCCGCACATTAGTAAACTGGATGAAAGAGGTTGTAACCGATGGAACTGGCCAAGGTTTAAAGGATGCAAAGTGGAAGCTGGCAGGGAAATCCGGTACAGCTCAAATAAAGATCGGAAAGCAGGAGAAGGTTAATCAATGGTTCATTGGATATGGACCTGCTGCTTCTCCGAAATATGCCGTATCTGTCGTTATTAAGAATACCGATCCTTCCGAAAGCAACAAGGCCATTCCTTTGTTCAAAGGGATAATGGATATACTAGCAAGCGATTCAAATGGACGGTAATGAAATTGTAAAACATGTTCCTTGATCCGGTTGGCTCGTTACCTCTATAAGGCCGCCGAAGGTTTTGATGATTCTATAGGAGACCATCATGCCAAGACCCGTGCCTTTATTTTTTGTTGAGTAAAAGGGTGTTCCGAGACGATTTACTTCTTCGGCAGTCATGCCAATACCATTATCTTTAATTTGCAAAATAACCTTTGAGCTTTTTTTGAAGCCTGATATTTGTAGAGTGCCGCCACTAGGCATTGCCTCAATGCCGTTTTTTGTTAAATTAACTAAGCATTGAATCATTTTTTCGTTGTTGGCTTTGATCATAAGCAGTGGCTCCAAGTCGAAATTAATTTCAACACCTCTCATAGACGCGTAAGGTTTAATGAGATTGCTTAATTTGAGAGATAAGGAGGATACATCCAGCTCTTCGAGCTTCTCGGCTTGTGGTTTGGCGAAGGATAAATAGTTGGTAATAATATTTTGCGCTCGGTCAATTTCTTCAATGACCATGGTCGTATAGACGAGCTTTTTGTCCTCTGTAACTTGGGATTGGCTGAGTATTTGCATAAAGCCGCGGGCAACGGTCATAGGGTTACGAATTTCGTGGGCAACAGAAGCAGCCAACTCACTTAACACATTAAGCTTCTCGGAGCGCTGGACTTCTTGGCGCATCGCTATATTTTCACGGATACGAACAATTAAATAACTTAACAACCACATTGTGAGCATATGAACGATACAGAATAACAAGCCGTAAAGCACAAAGGTGCTATCTATAGAGACAAAAGAACCAATACGATAAAGCATGGTCATACAGAAGGAAGCTAGAGCGCTAATGAAGGCAAGTAGACTCGGAAACATTACTTTTGGGGTTAAGTGCTTCCAATTGCTGAGAACAATGAAAGCCAGGATGAAGGGCACAAGAAGAGCGGACAAGGTAACAATCCATAAGAAATCGGGACCATCGATGTAATAGGCGTAGACCAGTATGATAGCGGAGACTGCGAGTCCTGAACGTATGCCGCTGTAGAGGAAAGCGACCAGTAAGGGAATAATACGTAGATCAAAATGGTTGCCTGTTATCGTAAAAAAGGGATGTGACATACAAAATATGGCGATTAGTGAACAAATGAGCCCGATAAATGCTCGATCTAAACCATTAAAGTTAATGGGACCTGGCCTATCCAGCCATACGATATGACAAAGTAAGATGGGTGTGGTTAAAACAAGCATGTTGAGTAGTAAATCGTCAAATACATTCAATGATCTCGCCTACTTAATTAAAAATTTGGTGTTTCTTTTTATTTCGACAGAAAGTATGAAACTCCTTTGATTTCTTTCCAAAATTTCGATGTTTTTTGACATATGATATCGATTTCAGCATTGTGACTTAAGCTTGTATGGCTTACAATTCTATAGATGGACTACTCAAATCGTAAGCACAGGAGAATAAGCAAATGACAATGTTACCACTTTCATTTTCTTCTATGGTCATTCTTGATCGATCCGGTGAAACCGAATCGCAACATATCCTTTATTCATTCGCACTAGAAGAACTCCTTTGCCGGGCAATTGGTAAAATAGCACCACCGATCCTGCACATCTGGAGGCATCCGCGAGCATTTGTGATGGGATTAAGAGATAGTCGTCTCCCGGAAGCAGCCATAGCTAATGAATGGTTACTAAAGCAAGGTTATGATACGGCAGTTAGAAACTCTGGGGGGGCCGCAGTTCCACTGGATTTGGGTGTCGTGAATGTCTCGCTGTTATTACCTAAAGAAGTTGGTGATATGGAGCACCGCAAGGACTTTGATTTGATGGTGGCGTTAATACGTGACGTTATGAGTAAACTTACCAATCGCATCGATCAGGGTGAGGTTATGGGTTCATTTTGTCCTGGGGAATTCGATCTAAGTGTCGATGGGCGTAAGTTTTGCGGTATTGCGCAGCGCAGGCAGCAGTTAGCTTTATCCGTTCAAGCGTTTATTATCGTGGAGGGCCAAGGTGAGGAGAAAGCATCATTAGCTAGAGGTTTCTACGAGCGTGCGGCAGGCTCAGCATCGCCAAGCGATTATCCAATAGTGGCTCCAGGAAGTATGGCAAGCCTATCTGAGTGTTTAAATTTACCGTTAACGTCTGAGCGTTTCACTGAAAATTTAGTAGAGATACTGGGCGCCAGAGGGCTGCAAGTGCAGAGCCCTAGGGATATCCTAGGGTATCCGGACGAAGTGCAGATTCACACTATGATGGAGCTGTTAAAGCATCGCTACGCGATTATACAGTAAGCAAAGCGGTCCAGATCTCGTCATGAGACGAAAGTGGACCGCTTTTTTTATATCGATTCATCCTAGAAAATAATGCAGAGCCGCGTCCAGTTCCCCTTGCCAGAATCCCCATAAATGCTTTCCTGGCTTCTCCATATAGTGAAGGGTGGTATTTTTGTTTACTAGCTCCTCTTTGGCTAAGCGATTTTCTCTGACGAAATCAAAAGTTCCGCGTTCCGTTTTTACATCTGTTTCGTCCAAACCAATTAGCATGTACATCTCTAGCCATGACAAATCGTTCTCCGCTTTGATGCGTTCTCTGGTAATGTCGAAAAATGCGCCCGATAAGGATATAACACGGCAAAAAAGGCTAGGATAATCTAAGGCGAGATGCAAGGATACGGTCCCCCCTAGGGAATCACCTGCCACAACGCGCTCAGTCCGTTCCGTACGAATCGGATAGCGGCTTTCTACATAAGGGAGGAGCTCTTCGGCAAAAAAGCGGCAGTATGCGTCATGGCGTTCTCCTTCAGGCGCATATTCAGAAGTGCGATTGGCGTTATTGACATCGACACCGACCACAATCGCAGGCTCCAAGCCTTCATCTAAAATGCAGCGGGTGATCGTAGTTGCAATTCTGCCGAAATTGAAAAATTGTTCACCATCTTGGCAATAAATAACCGGATAGGAGAGCAGTTCGTTGTAACCAGGAGGAAGATAAATCCGCAATGAGCGATTTTCTTGGAGTATGACAGAGGTGAGTTCATCTTTGACAATGGTTCTTTTATAAAAGCGAGAGTCATCCGACATGGTTGTGCTCCTTTAGCATTTCCTTTAGGGAAATTTGGTGTCGTAAGCGTAAGTTTATTGCTTTAAGGGTAAGGTGTATTATAGCAGTTGTAAATTTAACGTTAACTGTATTATATATTTTCCGAAACTGTACTATTCAATTCAACGAAAAAAGGACATATGCCACAAGGATACTGGTGTACAATTCACAAAAACAGGTTTATAATAATACTATAACAGAAGTGAAGCTAGCAGGCATCAAAATCATATAAGAGGTGAAATGGTATGAGTAAGCCACTTGTCAGCCAAGCAAATTATGAAGTGACCACAGAGAAGGTTGAGCCTTTACAGGTTCTGGCTCCAGACGGCACAGTTGTAAATTCCGACAAAATGCCTAAACTTAGTGACGACCAATTAAAAGAATTAATGAGAAGAATGGTATTCACCCGCGTATGGGACGAAAGAGCAGTTAATCTCGGTCGTCAAGGACGTCTTGGTTTCTATGCTCCGGTATCCGGACAAGAAGCATCCATGATCGGAAGTGAATTTGCTTTAAATAAAGACGATTTCATTTGCCCTGGTTACCGTGATATGCCGCAGCTCGTTTGGCACGGACTACCGCTTTATCAAGCATTCTTGTATTCCCGTGGTCATCAACATGGTGGACAAATTCCGCAGGATGTACACGTACTAATGCCACAAATCATCATTGGTGCACAAATTTTACATGCTACCGGTGTAGCTATGGCATTCAAGAAACGTAATCAACCGCGTGTAGCAATTACGTACACAGGGGATGGAGGAAGCTCAGAAGGCGACTTCTACGAAGGCATGAACTTTGCAGGAGCATTCAAGCTGCCTGTCATTTATTTTGTACAAAACAATGGTTACGCGATTACGACGCCTTATTCGAAACAAACTGGTGCGCTTTCTGTCGCGCATAAAGCACTTGCTGCCGGTATCAAAGGCGTGCAAGTTGACGGCATGGACGTATTGGCTGTTGTTCAAGCCGTTACGGAGGCTGCTGAAAGAGGACGCAGAGGCGAAGGCGCTACGTTGATTGAAGCTCTAACTTACCGTTACCGTCCGCATTCCTTGGCCGATGATACAACGAAATATCGGACCAAAGATGAAGAGTCTGATTGGGAGCCTAAAGATCCGCTTACGCGTATGCGTTTGTTCCTGACCAAAAAAGGTCTATGGAGTGAAGAGGAAGAAGCCCAGGTGAAAGAAGATGCGAAAGCAACTGTGGCTGAGCACATTAAAAAAGCTGAGGAAACTGAGAAAATGACAGTTCCAGGCTTAATCGATTCTATGTTCGAAGTAACACCTAAACATCTCGAAGAACAGAAGCAAGCGTTTAAATAAAAAGGCATGCCAGTTTTTCTTGCGAAAACGAAGCATAAGCTTACGAATCCAGTTTTTCTGGCGAAAAACTCTTAGGAGGCACGGAGAAGTCATGGCACAAATGACAATGATTCAAGCGATAAAAGACGCAATGCGCGTTGAACTGGAAAGAGATCCTAATGTAATTTTGTTCGGCGAAGACGTTGGCCATGTAGGTGGCGTATTCCGTGCTACAGAAGGTTTACAAAAAGAATTCGGCGAAGAGCGCGTATTTGATACGCCTCTTGCTGAGTCTGCTATTGGCGGACTTGCAGTTGGACTAGGTGTTCAAGGCTTCCGCCCGATTGCAGAAATTCAGTTTGTAGGCTTTATTTATGAAGCGCTTGACCAGATTTGCGTGCAAGCAGCTCGTATGCGTTACCGTTCCGGGGGCCGTTACAACGCGCCAATCGTATTCCGTACACCTTTTGGTGGCGGTGTTAAAGCGGCTGAGCTGCACACAGATGCACTCGAAGGCTTGCTTGTTCAAACGCCAGGTATTAAAGTTGTCGTTCCTTCCAACCCTTATGATGCGAAGGGACTGCTCATTTCCGCGATTCGCGATAATGATCCTGTCTTCTTCATGGAGCATCTGAACTTATACCGCGCATTCCGCGCAGAAGTACCAGAAGGCGAATACACCATTGAGCTTGGTAAAGCGAACGTTGTTCGCGAAGGCTCAGATGTGACGGTTATTACTTACGGCGCTATGGTCCACACATCAGTAAAAGCGGCGGAAGAAATCGAGAAAACACAGGGTGTGAAAGTTGAAGTTATTGATCTTCGTACCCTGATCCCTCTTGATATCGAAACGATTGTTGCTTCGATCAAGAAAACGAACCGAGCGATTATCGTTCAAGAAGCACAAAAAACATCAGGTGTTGCCGCTGAGGTTATTGCACAAATTAATGAAAAAGCAATTCTGCATTTGGAGGCTCCAGTTTTGCGTATTGCACCGCCAGATACAATCTATCCGTTCGCTCAAATCGAAGACGCTTGGTTGCCTAGTCCAGCAAGTGTCATTGCAGGCATTAATCAAGTACTCGAATTCTAATCAAAGTCGAAGGTAATAGGAGGTTGTGCACGTGGCATTGTTTGAATACAAGTTCCCTGAGCTTGGTGAGGGCATACATGAAGGCGAGATCGTAAAGCTGTTGGTTAAAGCGGGTGATACCGTAACAGACGAATCGATTCTTATGGAAGTACAAAACGACAAAGCGGTCGTTGAAGTTCCTTGTCCGGTTGAAGGTAAAGTCGTTTCCGTTGCCGTAAAGGAAGGACAAGTTTGCAATATTGGTGAGCTCGTTATGACGATTGAAGTGACAGGCGCACTGCCTGCTGAATCCATGCATAAAGGCTCAAGCCACGCTGCGCCTGCGGTTGCAGCGGCTCCGACTGCTGCCCCAGCGGCGGCAGCACCGGCACCTACAGCAGCGCCTGCAGCGTCATCAGTTCCAGCATCAGCCGCGCCAAGCGCTGGCGCGGGCCGCGAAGTGCTTGCGACGCCTAGCGTACGCAAGCTGGCAAGAGAGCAAGGCATCACGCTCGCAGAGGTGACGCCTACTGGTAAGCACGGCCGCGTAACACGCGAGGACGTGCTCGGCTTTAACGGAGCGGGCGCTGCCGCGGCTCCGGAAGCAGCAGAACCAGCTGCAGTTGCAGCAGCTGGCGGTACAGCACCTGCGGCAGCGGCGCAGCAGGTTGTCGTAGGCGATCGCGTCGAAGAGCGGATTCCGTTCAAAGGAATCCGTAAAATCATCGCGAACGCAATGGTGAAATCCGTGTACACGGCTCCGCACGTGACACTGATGGACGAAATCGACGTAACAGCACTTGTCGCTCTGCGTGAACGCACGAAGCCACTCGCCGAGAAAAAAGGCGTGAAACTGACTTACCTGCCTTTCATCGTAAAAGCATTGGTTGCGGCTTGCCGTCAATTCCCAGCGTTGAATGCGATGATCGATGAAGAGAAACAAGAGATCGTCTACAAAAAGTACTATAACATCGGTATCGCAACAGATACTGAAAACGGCTTGCTCGTTCCTGTTATCCATGACGCAGACCGCAAAAACATATGGTCGATCGCTTCTTCGATTAAAGATCTTGCCGTTCGCGGACGTGAAGGCAAATTGTCACCTAACGAGATGAAAGGCGGCACTATCTCCATTACCAACATCGGTTCTGTAGGTGGTATGTTCTTCACGCCAGTCATCAACTTCCCTGAAGTTGCGATTCTCGGTGCAGGTCGTATCACAGAGAAACCAATTGTAAAAAACGGACAAATCGTTGCAGCATCCGTTATGGCGCTTTCCTTGAGCTTCGACCACCGTATTGTGGATGGAGCGACAGCACAAAGTTTCCTGAACTATATCAAACAGCTTCTGGCTGATCCAGAGCTTCTCGTCTTGGAGGTGTAACAGTATGGTAGTAGGAGATGCTTCTTTAGATATTGATTTGTTGGTTATTGGTGCAGGTCCCGGCGGTTATGTAGCCGCCATCCGGGCTGCTCAGCTTGGCAAAAGCGTTCTGATTGTTGATAAAGCTGAATGGGGCGGCGTATGCTTAAACCGCGGTTGTATCCCTTCCAAAGCTTTGATCTCCGCAGCTCACACGTATGAGCATGCACAGCACGCTGACAGTATGGGTATCTCGATAGAGAACGTGAAGGTTGACTTCGCGAAGGTACAAGCGTGGAAAAACAGTATTGTTGCTAAACAAACGGGTGGCGTTGGCACGCTGCTCAAAGGCAACAAGATCCAAATGTTCCAAGGCGAAGTGATGTTTATCAATGAGCACGAAGCACGTGTGTTCAACGATGCAGAAGCTCCTCGCTACCGCTTCCAAAACTGCATTATCGCGACAGGCTCCCGTCCAATCGAGCTGAAAGCATTCCCTTACGGGGGAAGAATTATTTCTTCGACGGAAGCGCTGAACTTGCCTGAAATTCCGAAAAGCATGGTCGTTATCGGCGGTGGCTACATCGGAATAGAGCTTGGTCAAACGTACGCGAAATTCGGTACGAAAGTAACCGTGTTGGAAGGCTCTGACGCTGTGCTTCCTGGCTTTGAGAAAGAGTTGACGAAGCTGGTGGCACGCAATCTGGAGAAGGTTGGCGTAGAGGTTCATACCGAAGCTTTGGCTCAATCCTGTACTAAAACAGATAACGACGTTACTGTCACATTCACTGTTAAAGGGGAAGAGAAGCAAGTAACAGCTGACTATGTATTAGTCACAGTGGGTCGTCGTCCGAATACAGATGGCGAGCTGGGTCTTGATCTCATCAACTTGAAGTTGACGGATCGTGGTTTAATCGAAGTCGATAACCAAGGCAGAACAAGCATTCCGCATATTTTTGCGATTGGTGATGTTGTACCTGGCCTTTCTCTTGCACACAAAGCTTCCTATGAAGGGAAAGTTGCTGCAGAAGCTATCGCGGGTCAATCCAGCATCGTTGATTATAAAGCAATGCCTGCTGTTGTGTTCTCCGATCCGGAAATTGCAGGCGTAGGTTTGAGTGAAACTGAAGCGAAGGCACAAGGTATCAACGTTACGATAGGTAAATTCCCGTATGCAGCTAATGGTCGTGCTAATTCTTTGAACGCAGGCCAAGGCTTTGTGAAGCTTGTCGGCGATAAAGAAACAGGCCAACTTCTTGGGGGTCAAATCGTTGGTCCGGAAGCCTCCAACTTGATCGGTGAGCTTGCTCTTGCGATTGAAATGGGCGCTAACCTGGAAGACATCGCACTTACGATTCATGCACATCCAACATTGACAGAAATGATCATGGATGCGGCGGAAGGTGCGCTTGGACACCCTATTCATCAGCTTGGTAAATAAGAAGCGTCATTCCATTGTTTTCCATAACCTTTAGATAAAAAGTCCCGAGAGCAAGGCATTAGCCGCTTTACGGGACTCTTTTATTTTTACGGGATGGTTGTTATTCTTTGAATCTAGGGTTTTTGATGCCATTCGAAAGCTTGTCTAACGTTTTTACGACTCGTGCGCTTCGAGTTTCCTCACGTTTAGCTTCCATGATCCACTGCACATATTCCTTGCGGTTGCTGTAAGACAACGTTGCAAAGAAATCAGCTGCCACAGGGTTTGTTCGAAATACTTCTGCGAGATCATCCGGTACAATAACGACTTTATCACCAGGAGCGACCGCAGGTCCTTTCTCACGATTGGCTAATCGTTCACTGCGTGGCGTCTTGACGAGCCGAACGGGCCGAAACCGCATAGCCGACCACGTCTCATCAATCGAGACGAGAGACACCCCTTCAAACTGTAAATCAGTGACAGTCTGCCATCCCGAATCACGATTGATGTCCGTTTTAATTTTGGCTGTTCCTTTGGGATAATTGATCCACAGCATCCCCTCTGGAGTTACAGACTCAATCGCTTTGGGAGCAAGCTGCTGGACTTCTGCTAGCGAGTGGACGAATACCTGGACAAAGTCATAGGCTTGATTGCCTTCTTTTTTGTCGGTAAACAGAACACCTTCCGGTAGGGGTTTCAATAAGTCGAGATAACCTTCGGGAGCGTTCATAATGAGTGCTCGTTTACAACCGGCTAAACGTAGCTTCTTAATTAGTGCGTTTTCCACTGAACATCCTCATTTCTATATCATTTATCCATTTCTACGGGCAAAGTCTATCATAAAATCAGCTAAAGCTTGGCAGGCTTCATATGAAACGGCATTGTACGCGGAAGCACGCAAACCACCTACACTTCGATATCTTGCCAAACCTTCAAAGCCGTTAGCCTCTGATTCTTCGATAAATTGACGTTCAATTCCTTCATTAGCCATGCGCCAAGTGATATTCATATGCGATCGATCATTAACTTCAATAATTCCTTGATAAAATCCGCCGGAAGCATCAATCACATCATAGATCAGGCCTGACTTTTCGCTATTTTGATGTTCCAATTGCTCAACACCGCCTTGTTTTACTACCCATTTTAACACCAAATTCATCAAGTAGATGGTGTGAACGGGAGGCGTATTGTAAAGTGACTTATTTTTGGCGAATGTTTCGTAACGCATTATCTCCGGAATCTTTTTGGAGGCTTTCTCCAGCCAGTTTTCGCGGATGATGGCAACCGTGACCCCTGCGGGTCCGAGATTCTTCTGAGCGCCTGCATAAAGCATGGAAAACCTTTGCAGATCAAGCTTTCTGCTTAGGATTTCACTCGTCAGATCGGCTACAAGCGGCGTGCTGTCCACCTCTGGTATTGTAGTGTAACGGGAGCCTTCGATCGTTTTGTTCATAGTGATATGCAGGTAAGCCGAATTCATGGTTAGATCAGCCTCGCTCAAAGTCTCGCGGTGCCACCCAATTTAAGAAACATTCCGGTGAATGCTTCTCCATTTGGTCAATAGCCATTTTTAATCGTCCATTGGCTAAAGTTTACCATCTATTCGTTTAAATGATATACTTAAATTAACACGTTTTCACAATGATATATTATTTCAAAAAGAAAAGAGGCGTTATTCATTTGAAATACCGGAGATTAGGAAGAACAGGCTTAAAAGTAAGTGAAATTAGTTTAGGCAGTTGGCTTACATACGGGAATTCCGTTGCTGAAGAAACGGTAGCGAAGATGACTCAGCGGGCTTTTGACTTAGGAATAAACTTTCTGGATACAGCCAACTTTACGCGAAGGGTGAGGCTGAGATTTTGCTTGGAAGAGCTTTGAAATCGTATTCACGTGATTCCTATGTGCTTGCTACTAAAGCGTTCTGGCCGATGGGGGAAGGCCCTAATGATAGGGGGTTGTCGCGTAAACATGTATTTGAGCAACTTCATGCAAGCTTAAAGCGTCTGCAAACGGATTATGTAGATATATTCTATTGTCACCGCTATGATCCCGAGACTCCTGTAGATGAAACGTTGAGAACGATTGAGGATATGGTTCGTCAAGGTAAAGTATTGTATGTTGGAGTCAGTGAATGGACAGCTGCCCAAATTCAGGAAGGCTTGTCTGTGGCGGATCGCTACTTGCTGGACCGGATTGTTGTGAACCAGCCGCAATACAATATGTTCAATAGAACGATTGAGTCCGAGATTATTCCGCTAAGTGAGCGCAATGGCGTTTCTCAAGTTGTCTTTTCACCGCTCGCGCAAGGTGTTCTGACAGGGAAATACCGAAAAGGACAGCAGCTCCCTGAGGGCAGCCGTGCGAATGATCCAACATCGAATGCGTGGATTTTCAACTTCCTAGGTGAGTCTCATTTGGATCAAGTAGAGCAGCTGCTGGGTGTTGCGAATGAGCTGGGCATTTCGCTGTCTACACTCGCGCTTGCTTGGATTCTTCGACAAACGAATGTTGCCAGCGCACTTGTGGGTGCAACGAAAATTGAACAGCTGGAAGAGAATGTGAAAGCTTCCGGTGTTATATTGCCTGCGGATGTCATTCAAAAAATTGAAGAGATTTTGACTTAATTCTAAGCATAATGTCATGTGCTGGATAAAAAAAGGCCACGCGTTTATATGGATAAACGCATGGCTTTTTTGCTTTATTTTACTGTTTTGTTATAAGCGCCAATCTTCTCCGTAATGCTTTTCGCTGCCCCGTCTAGAGCCTCTTTTGGAGCTTTTTTGCCTGTCAATGCTTCTTCGACTGCAGTTTCTACGATTTGGCGTGCTTCCGGGAATACACCCATTACAGCACCTTGGGTTGCTGTGCTCGCTTTCGTCTTGTGCAATTGATCAATCGCCGTTTGAAATTGCGGGTATTTCGCAAGGTTATCTTTCACGAGCTGCTCATCATATGCTTTTTTCGTAATTGGGAAGTAGCCTGTGTTCACGTTCCACCATGCTTGTGTTTGTGGATTCGTCAGGAATTTAATAAATTCCCATGCGCCTTTTTGCTCGGCTTCCGATTTGTTGTTCAAGATGTAAAGACTAGCGCCACCTACAACAACGCCGCCTTCTTTGGCATCCGCCGGTTTTGGCAGGGGACCCGTACCAACTTGGAATTTACCTTCGGCACTGCTCACGATACCGCGAAGTGAAGCTGTGGAATCCAAGGTCATGGCGACTTGACCGGCTAAGAAAGCTTTTTTCGTATCATCCGTTTTACGGCCAAGGTTGGCGGATGTTTTGTTATCGACCATCTCTTTCCACCATGTCAGTGTTTTTACGCCAGTTTCATTGTTAACCATTGATTCTGTTGCGGCAGCGGTGCGACCATTACCGTTATTGAGGTACTCAACGCCTTGGTTAGCAAAGAATTGCTCCATGAACCAGCCGTATATGGCAAAGGAAGAGCCGGATTTCCCATCTTTGCTTAGCACTTTAGCAGCTTTTGAAATATCTTCAAAAGTGGTCGGTGGTTTCTCGGGATCAAGACCGGCAGCTTTGAACATATCTTTGTTGTAATACAGGATTGGGTTAGAGGTGTTGAACGGCATCGAATTCAGTTTGCCATCGACTTTATAATAATTCAGAATGTTCTCTTCGAGCTGGGAAAGATCGAATTTATCGGCATCGACATACTTTTGGACTGGCGTAATGGCTTTGGAATCGATCATGAAGCGGGAACCGATTTCGTATACTTGAATGAGAGAAGGACCGCTTTTGGTATCCATAGAAGCTTTCATTTTGTTTAAGCTTTCATCATAGGTACCTTGAAAAACAGCCTCTACCTGCACGTTTTTCTGAGAGGCATTGAAATCTGCGACTAGCTTATCGACGGCTTTGCCAAGCTCACCGCTCATGGAGTGCCACCAGATTACTTTAACTGGCTCAGTCGGCTTTTTCACATCAGCGGTAGCGGTACTTGTTGTAGGTTTACTATCTGTTGTACTTCCTGAAGTCGTTGTTTCAGCTTTGCCGCATGCGCTAGTTAACAGCACCATGATTGCTGTGATAGCAAGGACGGAGCTTCTCATTTTCAATGTTTTCATATTCTTTGTTTCTCTCCCTTATCGTTTCTATAATTTATGGAAATCTAGCTCAGCTAACTTGCTGAACAGAGCAGCCATCAAGGATGGGGCTAACCTTTCACAGCGCCGGCAGTAAGTCCGCGAACGAGCTGTTTTAAACCGAGGATAAGCAGCAAGAGGGAAGGTAGTAAGACGACCGTTACTCCTGCCAGGACCAAATTCCAAACGGTTAATTCTTCGAATTGCAGCATCGCGATGCCGATTTGCACGGTTCGCATGGCTTCGCTGTTCGTAATGAGCAGTGGCCACAGATACATGTTCCAAGCGTTTAAGAAGGCATAAACGGCTAGAGTTGCCAGTGCCGGGCGTCCGAGCGGAAGCACAATTCGGAAAAACATGCGGAAGTGTCCGCATCCATCGATCCGTGCCGCTTCGAACAGCTCTTTGGGCAGCTGTAAGAAAAATTGACGCAGGAGGAAGGTCCCGAAAGCAGTCGCCAGGAATGGAACGGTTAGGCCCTGCATGCTATCGAGCCAATCCCATTTTTTTACCGTTAAATAGTTGGGAATAATGGTGACCTCCCATGGAATCATCATGGTAGCCATGAAAAGCGCGAAGATGAAGGCCTTACCCTGAAAGCGAATATTGGTGAAAGCGTACGCTGCCATGCTTGATGTTATAAGCTGTCCTACCATGATGATGATAGAGACAATAAGACTATTTGTAACAAACTTGCCTATGGGCACGAGCTTGAAGACTGCGAGAATACTGCCCAAATAGAAGCTGCCAGGCAAGAAGCGGGGCGGATATGCTGATGCTTCATCGGGCGTCATCAATGCAGCTGAGAACGTGTAGAAGATGGGATAGAGTACGAGTGCGGCGCAAATGATCAACAGGAAATAGACGAAGGTATTATGCAAACGAGAGGTCATTGATAGTGCACTTTCCTTTCAAAAACTTTAAATTGTATGACTGTGAAAATAAGGATAATGGTAAAGAGGACAAGCGCTTGAGCGCTCCCGGTTCCGAACCGGAAATTGATAAAGGCATCCTGATACAAGGAATAAACAAGAACATCTGTGGAGTTTACCGGACCACCTTTGGTCAAAATGTGAATTTGTCCGAAGGACTGAAACGCACCGATGATGGACACAATCGTGACGAAAAACACAGTCGGTGAAAGTAAAGGCAAGACGATTTGAACAAAGGTACGGACTGGACCAGACCCATCGATTTTGGCACTATCATAGATCTCATCCGGAATTCCTTGTAAGCCGCTGAGCAGGACAATGTAAGTAAAGCCTAAATTCATCCAGACGGTCATCATGGAAACGGAAAGCAGTGCCCATCTTGGATCCGTCAACCAAGCAACAGGCTCTGAGCCGACTACGTGCAGGATGTAATTCAGCATCCCGACACTCGGGTGAAACAGCATCATCCAGATTACAGCGGAAGTTCCTACAGATAGAACGACAGGCAGTGAGAAGATGAATTGGAAGATACGCATACCTTTGAGCTGATTGTGCGTAAAAGCGGCGAGCATAAGAGCGACTGCGATAACGGTAGGAACGGTTAGAAGTGTAAAAAGGCCCGTAACTCCTAAACTCTGATAAAATCGTTCTGACGTGAAAATAGCAACGAAATTATCGAAGCCAACGTAGGAAGCGACTCTGCCCCGCGGATCCGTTTCATGCAAGCTCAGATATAGGGTTTGAAAAAGGG
The DNA here is from genome assembly GCF_900103825.1 of Paenibacillus sp. yr247. Lineage (GTDB taxonomy): Bacteria > Bacillota > Bacilli > Paenibacillales > NBRC-103111 > Paenibacillus_E. Next base: position 104,004 of record NZ_FNIF01000003.1, on the reverse strand, counting down.
GATAAAACAAAAAGATAGCAAATAGCAAAAGTGAGGGAAATAAGAAGACATAACCAAGGAGCGTCTCTATCCATTTATGACTGAGCATTGCCTTGCGAGGATGCTCTACATTCGCATTAGTATTTGTTTTTCTTGTTAGTTGTAAATCTCTTTCCATTGTATTCATTCCAAACTCCTCCACGGACGTTATTCAACTACTGCTATGTTACTAGCTTAACGATTGCTTATTTGACGAATATTAAATACAGATGAAGAATTTGTGGATTTTTTTTCGAGTTTACATAACCTTTACTTTCGAATACTGGGCAAAATCGGGTAATGTCATCTATAATTTGAGCATATTAGTAGCTTATAAGCTTAGGAGAGTGGACCATGAACACACAGAAACCGATTGTGATCGGGCATCGCGGAGCAGCCGGCGAAGCTCCGGAGAATACATTAGCTTCTTTCGCATTAGCTTTAGAGCAAGGGGCAGAAGGCATTGAACTGGACGTCCAGCTGACGAAAGACGGAGAAATTGTTGTCTGCCATGATCTTACTTTGGATCGGACGACGAATGGATCCGGACTTATTTGTGAAAAAAGCTGGGAAGAGATAAAGTCGTTAGATGCTGGCTTCTGGTTTTCGGATCACTATAAGGGGGAACGGATACCACGATTGTGTGAAGTGTTCGACCTTGTACCGAGAGGACACCTCATCAATGTGGAAGTGAAACACGCTTACGAAGGGCGAATGGAGGAAGCACTGATCACATTTTTGCGTGAACGCGACAGATGGGAAGATGTCGTCATCTCTTCCTTCGATCACAAAGTGATTCGCAGGATCAAACAAGCTGAGCCTGAGGCAAAAGTGGGGCTGCTGTATGCAGCAAATTTAATTGATCATGCCGCATATGCTAAGCAAATAGGTGTAGATGTATATTCTTTACATCCGTATCACCACTGTATAGAACAAGAGGATGTTAGGGCTGCCGCTGCTGCGGGCCTCGCTAGTTATCCTTATACGGTAAATGAAGTGGCGGATTATAGAAGGATGATTGCTTCGGGTGTTTCGGGTATTATTACCGACTATCCGGCGAAGCTAAGAGATCTTTTAAAGTCTTAGAGCTATCATTTTGTGTTACAACGAAAAAGCTTGTATGGTGGAATATGGGTATATCTGTTGAGAGGGGAACCATATGAGCGAGAACAGTTTAACCCAAATTGCACAAATCTCTGTAAATGCAGCTGACATTGAAAGAGCCGTCATCTTTTATCGCGACACATTAGGTATGAATTTTTTGTTTCAAGCTTCTCAAGTGGCTTTTTTTGATTGTAACGGTATTCGATTGATGCTAAGCCTCCCTGAAAATCCGGAATTTACTCATCCAAGCTCAGTCATTTATGATAAGGTGGAAGACATTAAGCGGGTCTATGAAGTTCTTATAGAACGAGGTGTTTCCTTTATTAACGAGCCGCATGTGGCAGCCAATATGGGCAGTATCGATATTTGGATGGCCTTTTTCCGGGATACAGAGGGAAATACCTTAGCATTAACCAGTGAAGTTCCGAAGGAAAATTAATAAGTATGAGAGAGAGACCGATGCATATATGGATGCAGTGGTCTTTTTTTTATTGAAATATATCTTCCTAGGCGAAGTACTACGTAAAGTTAGTACTATCAGATTCGCGGCAAATGCATACAATGTGATTATGACCTGGTATTAATAGATGCCCGCAGCTTTGCTAAAGCAAAGCTCAGCTGATGCTTACGAAGATAGCTTTGCTAAAGCAAAGCTCAGCCGGTGCATACGAGGATAGCTTTGCTAAAGCAAAGCTCAGCTGATGCTTACGAAGATAGCTTTGCTAAAGCAAAGCTCTTAGGAGGAGTTCCAATGATCAAATGGTTGTTTGTTACTCTGTTAAAGCTGTTTCTTCCCTTATTGGGCCCAGCCTTGATGGCAAGCTTCCGGGTGAGAGTGAAAGGGATGGAGCAGTTGGATTTTACGGAGAAAACAGTCCTCATCCCTAATCACGTATCTTTGCTAGATGCAGTTCTATTAGCTCTGATACTGCCCAAGGAAGTGGCCTTTGTTGTAAACACCAAGATTGCAAAGCGTTTTGCTTGGCTGCTCCTTTTTCGGGCGCATATCGCGGTAGATCCTTTGAATCCCTATTCGGTGCGGACGATGCTCAGAACCGTACAAAGCGGTACACCGTTGGTTGTTTTTCCGGAAGGACGTATCACAACAACCGGTGGTATGATGAAGGTGTATGGAGGGATTGGCTATATTGCACTGAGATCTCAGGCTCTTATGCTGCCAATTGCGATAAATGGGCTGGAGCATTCGAAGCTATCTTATCTTCGCGGGAAACTGAAGCAGATCTGGTTTCCGGCTGTAAGCATTACGTTTGGCGAAGCTTTTCAAGTGCCCATGAGTGAACATATCTCGAGGAGAGTTCAGAAAGATCAGGCAACGGATACGATTCGCAGCCGCATGCAGAATCATTTGCTGGAAAGCCGTATGAAGCCTGAGCTCAATTTATTCAACGAACTGATTATAGCTGCTAAACAGCACGGCTCTTCCGCCATTATTTGTGAAGATATTGTTGGCAATTATTCCCTTTCCTACCGCAAGTTACTGCTAACAACATATACAATGGCGGAGCGATTAAAAGAGCTTCTCAAGGAACAGAATCGTGCAGCTGTTTTGCTTCCTAATGCTGCGGCGAATGTGATTACCTTGTTTTCTTTATTCCGATTAGGTGTAACACCGGCGATTCTAAACTATTCGGCGGGGAAACAGGCGATGTTAGATGCTTGTGAAACGGCCTCTGTGAAGACGATTGTGACTTCTAGAGCGTTCGTCGCCAAGGCGGGACTTACTGATTTTATCCAAAGCGCGAGCGGTGTTTTCACAATTGTTTATCTCGAGGATGTCAAACAAAGTATCACTTTTAAACTTAAATGTGTGGGAATCGTTCACTATGTAAGAAAAGCTCGAGGAGTCGTTGGTTCAGGAAAGAACGAGGTTGTCCTTTTCACATCAGGAAGTGAGAGTAAACCGAAGGGTGTTATCCTTACACACCGAAATATTTTTGCAAATATTCAGCAGGCTAAGGTCGTTATTGCCTTTAATGCGTCAGATATCGTGCTTGGAGCGATGCCGATGTTTCATTCCTTCGGGTTGACAGCGGGTACGATGCTGCCGATTCTTTCCGGTATGAAAGTCGTACTGTACCCCAATCCCTTACATTATAAAGTCATTCCAGAGTTGGTTTACGATCGGAATATTACGATTCTTTTTGGGACTTCAACGTTTCTATCGGCTTATGCAAGAACTGCGCATCCGTACGATTACGCCCAATCGCTTAAATATGTCGTGGCTGGTGCTGAGAAGCTGAAGGAGGAAGTCCGACAAACCTGGTCTGATAAATTTGGCATCCGAATTCTCGAGGGTTATGGTACAACGGAGACAGCGCCTGTCATTTCACTTAATACGCCCATGTATGCAAAGAAAGGGACAGTGGGTCGAATACTGCCAGGAATTCACTATCGGTTAGAGCCGGTGGACGGCATTGAGCTTGGCGGTAATTTGCTGGTGAAGGGTCCGAATGTCATGAAAGGTTATTTAATCCATGGTCAAGGCTTCGTATCTTGCCCGGAGTGGTATAGTTGCGGAGATGTTGTTCAAATAGATGATCAAGGGTTTATCTCGATTCAAGCAAGAGTGCAGTCTTTTGCCAAAATTGGTGGGGAAAAAGTGTCATTGCCGATGGTGGAAGAGCTTGTGATTGCAAGCTTGCCGCCACATGCGATATGCGCAGCGATCAGTGTGCCAGAAGTACGAAAAGGGGAGAGGATCGTTGTATACCATAATATTCCGGGGGCCCAGATCCAGCAACTCAGAGAATCGATGAAACAGCAGGGTCATCCAACGATTTACATGCCTTCGGAGCTTCGTTATTTGGAGAAACTGCCGCTTTTGGGAAGTGGAAAAGTAGACTATGTGACTATTAAACGAACGGCGCTGCAGGATGATCATGAACCTAAAGGGAGCGAAATGATATGAAAATGAAGCCACTTCAGACGCTGTATTTGACACAATTCCTTTCCGCTTTTGCCGATAATATGATTCTCTTCATTACACTGGCTATCATTAAACAGAATGCTTTCCCTGATTATTATATTGGCGTTGTGCAAGCATCCTTTCTCGTTGCATTCGTTCTCCTCGCGCCATTCGTTGGAGCATACGCAGATAAAAATGCGAAATCCCACGTCCTTCTAGTCGGCAACGCTATCAAGAGCATCGGAATTATCGCGTTATTCCTGCATATTGATCCTGCTGTCAGTTACGGAATTGTCGGTATAGGAGCCGCGGTCTACTCACCGGCCAAATATGGTATACTGCCTTCGCTTACGTATTCAGACAACGAGCTGCTGCAAGCCAATGCACGCATTGAGGGGTATACGATTATGGCCATTCTTCTTGGTTCCGTATGCGGTGGTATTTTGGCAAAACTATCACTTACCGGGTCTATTATGGCTTGCTTCGCGCTTTACTTGGTTTCTTTAGTTATGACAATGCAAATACCAAGGATTCAAGGCAATTCGAACATCCGTTATCTTAAGGAGGCTAAGTCATTTATTTCGGATATGACTCTCTTGTTAAAAAATAGAGCCACCCGTTTTTCTCTCGTTGGAACCGGCTCATTCTGGATGACATCTTCAGTCGTTCGTCTAGCGATTATTGCATGGGTACCGGTCCATCTTGGGATCCAGTCTATAGATCAGATTTCGATGCTGGTGGCAGTAACAGGAATAGGTATTATGGTTGGCGCACTTATGACGCCGAAGCTCATTCCGGCACGTCAATATTATAATTCCTTTATCTTTGGGATTCTAATGATTATCAGCATTTTGCTATTCCCGCTCATTACTAACCTGTATGTCACCATAGGGCTTCTGCTCCTCGTAGGCTTCAGCGGCGGCGTATTTATCGTACCGATGAATACTGTACTTCAAGATAAAGGCCAGGGAATGGTGGGAGCCGGTAAAACGATTGCGGTTCAAAATTTCCTCGAAAATACGATGATGCTAGCCGGTGTAGGTATCTACACGCAAATTTCCAAGGATGGTCTATCACCTGACATGTCCATAACGGGGATTGCTGTCATCCTAGCCGGCTTCGTGGGATACCTGATTTTACAGCGTCAACGTTTGAAAATAGCTTTGTAAGTTAACCTTTGAGAGCTGACCGAATAACCGTTATCGCTGAAGGCACAATCTCGATTTGCAGTGGTGTTGATCCGGCGAACTCTCCATCCGCTTGGACGAGTAGAGACGTTTGTGTACGAAGTGAAATTGACGTACCTTTATAGAAAGAAACAGCGGGATGCTTGGTATGCTTACCTTGATAAACGGTGAAAAGGATGGGAAGTAACCGGAATCGCCCTCTGCTTTGAATCACGACGATATCAGCAATGCCGTCGTGAGGTGAGGCAGCTGGGCATATTTGAATAGAGCCTCCGTAAAAGGGAATATTTGCGACAGCTGTCAGCCACATATCAGGCAACTCATGAACCGTGCCATCTACTTCTAACCAAGCTGTGCAGGGTTGATAAGTGGCGAACACTCTGAGGATCGAAAGGAAGTAGGACAGCCTACCAAGACCGATGCGGTTGAAAATTTTTTTGTAGCTAGCTTCGTTAGTTTGTTTGGCCACCATGCCATCGAAACCCGCTCCAATACTATTTACGGCAATCATGCCATTATTTGCACGCAGAATGTCGATTTGGACTTTTTTTGTCTCCGATAAAGCGACATCTAGGGCTTTTAATGGATTGGTGGGAATGTCATAAGCTTTGGCAAAATCGTTGCCTGTACCCGCAGGAATAACAGCAAGGCTGCAGCTAAATCCAGTATTTTTTAATTGTGATAATCCTCCGGCTACCTCATGAATCGTTCCATCCCCGCCGATAACAATTAGCTTTACAACCTCATGCTCCTTAACAAGTGTGATGGCGTGCTGGGTGGCTTCTCCAGCCTTTGTCGTTAATTTTGAAATATACGAGATATGATTCGACTGTAGATAAGTCGCAATTTCTCTCCAGATGATAGATCCTCTGCCGTCCCCTGAAAGCGGATTCACGATAATTCCGATTGATTTCATGTCCATTTATCCCCGATCTATTTTATAAAAAATGGAAGTAGTTAACCAAAAAATTTCTTTGATTTCCCTATTTTTTGGCGAATTTTGTCTTTACATAATAGGTACTTATTTGTAAAATAAACCATAGGTGAATTAAAATATTTTGATGTAAGGTTTTGTTTCATCAAGATAACACTGATGGTTTTGTTCTGGACAAGTTAAGTCAGACTACAAAATCTAAGACTCGGAAGGAGAACGGTTAACTTTGAAATTCAATATGAAATTGAATATGAGTAACATGAAAAAAGTAAAAAAAACGAAAACTAACCTTTCCATCCTTCGAAACCTTAAACTTCGTTTTAAACTGCTTTTAATGAATGCCATCGCTATTTTGTTCCTGGCAATTGTTGGTATTACTGGTTATTACTACATGGATAAGATGTCTAGTAATTCTACTAGAATGTACGAGGAAAGTCTGCTGTCTGTCAAATGGATTAATCAATTGAAATCAAATTTTAATGAAACCCAATCCAATCTTCTAGAAATGATGCTATCGGTTGATGTGAAATATAAGGTCAAATTGAAAGTGAAATTAGATGAGAACAGTGCTAAGAATAATGAGCTTGTTACTAAAATATCAGGAATTGCTTTAAACCAAGAGGAAGCTGCGGCTTTTAAAAGCTTTGAAGAACTGAATGGTAAGTACCGCGAGGTCATTAACACAACGATTAATCATGCCACAAATAATAATCAAGTTGCTTACCAAGTTTATAACAATGAGGTTTCACCGCAAGGTAGTAAGACGATTGAAGCGCTGGATAAATTGGTTTTGCTCAAAGAATTTGCTGCAGAACAATTTCAGAAAACGAGCAGTGCAGACTCTAAGACGTCACACTTGGTCATTATCCTTACCATTATCATCGCGATTATCGTCATGACGGCGAATGCACTAGCTTTGAATATGATTATTACGACTCCAATTCGCAGGCTGCAGGAACATATGGAAAAGGCTGCCGACGGTGATCTCTCCGTTAAAGGTGACTACCCTTACGAGGACGAGGTCGGGAAATTAACTGGCTCTTTTAATGTAATGACCGAAAGCTTGCGTACATTAGTTAAGCAGATCGCAGAAAATGCATTGACTCTCTCAGCTAGTTCAGAAGAACTTCTTGCAAGTTCAGAGCAAAGCTCTATGGCTGCAAAACAGGTAGCAACATCCAGTCAGCAGCTATCCGAAGATTTCGAGAAGCAGTTTGCTGGAGTGAATCAAGCGAATGAGGCAGTTCAACTCATGCTAACGAGTACGAAGCTCATTGATAAGTCTGCCCAAGAAGTGGCTGAGCTCGCGGAGCAAGCAACCAATGCGGCACAAAATGGGAAACGATCCGTGGTATCAATCGCCGGTCAAATGACGGAGATTTCCGACGCTGTGCGGGAAGTCAATGAAGTTATCGCCGCCTTAGGCAAAAATGCTCACAAAATTGGTGAGATTGTCAATGTGATAAATGAAATTTCCACACAGACGAATTTGCTTTCTTTGAACGCTGCTATTGAAGCTGCGCGTGCTGGAGAAGCAGGTCGTGGGTTCGCTGTTGTAGCTGGAGAAGTGCGAAAGCTTGCTGAGCAATCCTCCTCGTCGGCACGCAACATTACAGATCTGGTTTCTACGATTCAAAGACAGATTAATCACGCTGTAAGCTCCATGCATGCAGGGGCTGGCAAAGTGGAAGCTGGATTAACCATTTCCGGTGAAGCGCAAGAATCCTTCGTCCACATCGAAACTTCCGTTGAGAAAGTGAACGCGAAAGTGGAGAGTGTGAATCTGAATATTCACCAACTGGTTGATGCAAATTTACGCATCGAGCAAGTGATGAGTATTGTAAGTGCTGTTTCGGAAACAGGGATTTCGGTCAGTCAGGAAACATCAGCTGCCAGCCAGCAGCAAATGTCAACGACCGAGGAAATTGAGAATTCTGCCAAATCGTTGGCAGGACTTGCTGAGGAACTACAAATTTCTTTGCAGAAATTTACGGTGTAGAAATAGAGAGAACCGCGGACTGTGTGCCTGCGGTTTTTTTGTTTGAGCCACCGAGGTGCGTGGGGGGAACGTCATGAGCCTCCGATTTCAGGCTGCTGAGAGAATGAATTTCATCGCAAAAGTGTGGGGAGCGTTGTTGAAAAGCGATCTGAGAAGGCAGAAGAGGTCTTCTCGCACGATAGAACGGATGAAACCGCCGCGAGACGTCTGAAAAGGACGGCTCATTGCTGAGAGTAGCTATAATTGCCTGGATTGGTGACTGAGAGGATGAAAAAGGCCTTCTCAGAAGCTGAAATGGAGTGAGCCCCTGCGAGACGTCTGAAGAGGACGGCTCATTGCTGAGAGTAGCTATAATTGCCTGGATTAGTGACTGAGAGGATGAAAAAGGCCTTTCTTAGGAAGTCTATGGTATTGTGAGGAAACAAGCTGCTGATTCTAAGGTTACTAATTTACTTGGTTATTAACCTCCCAGATTGATTGTGTATTCTCGTGAACATTGTAACTTCGAACGCACTTTATACCTTCTCCAGCCGGCTTAAGAAGTGATTTTCCAGACATCTCTTTCAGAATTCGGCAGGCTTTTCGAGAGCCGAAATGAAGCATCTGGCTTACATCGCTTGGCTTCAAAGCTCTACCAATAGTTAAAGCCAAACGAATTATTTCCTTTTCAATGTAATGATGAGATGATTTTGGCGAATCCACTGGTCAGCAAATTGGGTGCGGCTTATTTGGGAAGAGTGTGGTCCGTAACCATCAATTTCAATAGCTAGTTTCAAGGAATGACGTAGAAAAGCAAAGTCCAGAAAGCGAGTTCCGTCGCGAAAGTCTTTTACTTCATACTCGGGGTGCAGACCGTTAAAGTGCTAGATGCTGAGATATGTAGTTTTCAAGTGTATAGTGCAAAAGTTCTTTCAATGACATGACCTCCCATGGAAATAAATAAGCCGCTTTTCAGATCAGCAGCACGTGCAGAACTAGAAAAGCGGCGTGTGCTTCACAGCCGTGTTTTTGATTGTATTCTTAGGAATGATAATATCATAAGAACTATTACAGTGATAGTAGGTGTTTATAGAGTTGACATGCACTTCATTTTCATGTATAGTATATGAATTGATTGAAATGAACCATATAAACACTTTAAACCAAACCTCCATTTACCCCTATACGAACGATTAGCGAGAAGAAAGTAACCCCCTCTCCTTGTTTGTTTTTCTCCCAATGTGCAGTAAAAATCAGCTCATTTTATGGTAAACCCGAGGCTACGTCAAGTGTTTCGGCAGCAGGTGTTTGTAAAGCAATTCGTACTGGCGCGGTCATTGGAGCCGCAAGGATGGAAGAGAGGTAGGGCTTTCATTGTTTTGATTCCAACACATTAATTAATGCATTTTCATTGATATCAATGTAAGTAATATAGGGCTGTTTTTATCTGTTTTAGAGATAAGGACGGCCTTTTTCTAATGGTTAAAATCATAATCGTTTTCGTCCTAGTTCTAGGAGCGAGAACGATTTTTTGCTTTACGCTGTTGGTAATTAGCCTAGCATTCAAACTGGTGAAACTCAGCGCATTCCATTACAATAATAACTAACAGTTTAAGCGTAGAGGATGGTTGAGATGGTTTGGAATATGAATTGGACGTTTCTACGGCTTGCGATCTTATTTGAAACGGTGGGAACTACGGCAATGTTGGCTCTTAAGCAGCTCGATGTCAGTTTGGCCTATGCGATATGGTCGGGTGTAGGGACCGCACTCATCACGATCATTGGAATTTGGTGGTTCAATGAATCGGTTTCCATAATGAAGATGATTTCAATTGTTCTTATCATTTTAGGAGTAATTGGTTTACATATAAGCAGCGCTGGGGACGAAGTTCAATCGAAGACCTCGCAAAGGCAAAATTCTTTAACAATGATAAACTCAGATACGAATAAGTAGATGAATATAAGGAGCGAAAACCTATGAATGAACATCGATTTGAACTAAAGGCAGAATGGACCGGAGGATTGGACGGAACAGGTAACATCCGAGCAGGTAACCTGGTCACGGCAATCTCGGTTCCAAGCCAATTAGATGGTCCTGGTATCGGGACGAATCCGGAAGAGATGCTGCTTGGCGCGGCAGGGACCTGCTATCTCATCACGCTCAGCATTCTGCTGAAGCGGCTAGGCATTACAACGATTGAGCTTAACTCGGAGATATTCGTGCAAAGCAGTCCGGCAATGAAAGTAGATAAAATCATACACCGTCCGCGAATTTCCGTTCCCATTCATACTTTGCAAGAGGAACTGGATAAAATAAGCAAAGCGGCATATCGCGCAGAGCAGACTTGCATGATCAGCAAAGCTTTAAAAGGTAACGTTGAAGTAACTGTGGAGCCTGAAATTTCTCTTGTTCAAGAGTAGATGATTTTATCCCTGAAGCAACCAAACCTATCCCTAGGAGTGTAAATTACGGGTCATTTATAATCAATAGTAAGGAATGAAAAGGCGCCAACACTAGGATGGTGCCTGATTCGGTTTGGAAGGGGTCTGCCATTGGCGATGAATTTGAACAAAAAAGTCTTTATCGGTTTTTTAATCTTCATAATTATCCCTTTGTTCGTGCTGGGATCAGCTGTGTATACGGTATCACAACAGCTAATCGAGAAAAAATATGGCGATTTGACCGAGGTTACTTTGCAGGCGATTTCCCGTAACATTTATTACATGTTCAAGGAAGCGAATTACTTTTCCGACTTTTGGATGGTAAAAGACAGCATTCAAGGTATTTATCGAACAATTGAGGTAAAGCCGAATGAAGATTCGCCCTCCTCTTATGATTTGAATACCTTAGATACATTGCTCCGCGGCTCGATTTTGACCTATTCCCCTATACAATCGGTCGTGATTTACAACAATGCCGGTAAATCGTTTAGTGCTGGGCGTACAAGTGGAAGTGCCTTGCCATGGACGGTGCTGATGAAAAGCACGGCATTTGGGCAAATACAGGAATTAAACGGAAGTCCGCTTTGGATAGGTCCTTCCGAGTATAAGGAGTTCGGGGCTGGCCGCGGGGAGTTCTATCAAGCAAGAATGGTCAAAGATTTCTGGACGATGGACAACCTTGGCTTTATGCTGCTGAAGTTTAAATTTAATGAGCTTGATCAAATTTTCAAATCATACAATACGAATGAGGAAAGCTCGAAGCGCTATTTGCTTGTCAATAAGAGTGGACTTATTTTTTATGATAATAAACAAAATCTAGAAGGTGCCAATGTGCTTCTGCTGCTGCAAGGCAAATTGGATCTGCAACAAAGCAATCACAGTTTCCAAGCGAATTTTCAAAATGAAAAAAGCTTAGTTTCACTCTATCATTTAAATATTAATCAAATGGGTGTGCGGGATTGGAGTGTCGTGTCTATCACCTCATGGAAATACGTAGCTGGTGAAATTGAGACGATTATGAAACTGGTTGCCGGGATTACGTTCATCTGTTTATTTTTTGCGCTGGTGTACAATCTGGTGTTCGTTCGACGAATTATTCAGTTGATTTTACGTATGCTTTCTTCAATGAAAAAGGTTGAACGCGGAGATCTGACGACTCGTATGGAGGAAAGCGGTAAGGATGAGACGTCTGCACTCGCCAGAGGGTTCAATAGTTTGGTTGTACGAGTGGAGGATCTTCTGGAAGAAGTCAAACGACAACAGGATCGTAAAAATAAGGCTGAGCTTATGCTGCTGCAAGCCCAGATCAAGCCTCATTTTCTTTTCAATACACTGGAATCCATTAATGTGTTAGCGATCCAGAACCAAGGAAAAAAAGTCAGCCAAATGGTATATCGACTTGGTAATTTGCTGCGCATTGGGATGGAGAGCAGAGAAGAAATTTCGTTGAAGCAAGAGCTGGAGCATTTGAAAAGTTATCTCGAAATTCAGGAATTCCGCTTTGAAGATCAATTTCAATATGAAATTGAAGCTCCTTCCGAACTTTTGGATTTTCACATCCTAAAGCTTACTCTCCAACCGTTGGTAGAAAATATTCTGCAGCATGGCTTTGAACCTATTGCGTATATGGGTTTGATCTCGATAAAGGTTGTGAATGAAGGGGAACGAATTGGGATTTATGTGACTGATAACGGCATAGGCATTAGTGCGGATAAATTAGCTAAATTCCATTACAAAACAGAGCTGGAGACGCCATTTCATGAGATATTGGGCACGAATGAAGAGCGAAGAGGGCTCGGTGTCAGCAATGTAGCTGACCGCATACGGATCCAATATGGCTCACATTATGGCATGTTCATATGCAGTCAAGAAGGGCACGGAACGACGATGAAAATCGTGATCCCAAAAAATAAGGGGGAAGGCTTGTGAAGCTAAAGGCGATATTAGCAGATGATGAGCCTAACATTTTGCGTAATTTGCAGGCGGTCATTCCTTGGGATGAACTAGAGATCGATATTGTTGGAACAGCAAAGAATGGTATTGAGGCACTTGAGCTTTGCGGCTTGCATGTACCGGATCTGATCATGAGTGATATTCGTATGCCGCTTATGGATGGGATTACGTTCGTTCAAAAGCTGCGCGAAATCAATGAGGAATGTACGGTGCTGATGGTGACGGGGTATCAGGATTTCGAGTATGCACGCTCGTTAATGCGAGTTGGCGTAAGTGATTATATATTGAAGCCAATTAACTACGAGGAGTTAGAAAACTGTATTCGTAAATTGGCGAATGAAATCAGGGTTATGAAGCTAAGTAAGCAAGAGGAACAGCAGAAGTGGGGCAAAATGAAAAATTTAGCCTATGAGAAAATTATGCAGGACGTACTGATGAATTATACGGAAATTACGCCGAATACACTGCTTCCGATTGATAATATGGACCTTGAAACGCTTACGTATCTGTTCGCGATGATTGATGTCGATAATTACTCGCAGAAATCATTGCATTGGGCGGAAAAGGAGCGGAAGCTTTGGAATTTCGCGGTACGAAATGTACTTCAAGATTCTTTAACGGATGAGAAATTGAAGTTCACGGTACTCCAGATGCGCGAAGGCGAATGGTGCCTGCTTATTCAATGGGATGAAACCGATGAAAGTATGGTGCAGACTAAGTTGAGCGAAATTGCTGTTCAGCTGCAAAATGACGTGCTGCAATCGGTCAAATTAGGCATTAGTGTGGGCTTCTTCCCCGTTGCAGTTGGACTCCGTCAACTCTCTAACGCCTATCGGAAGCTGCAGCGATTCATGCAGCTTAATCTGGGGAAGCAGGAGTCTGTTCTGCTGTATAAGGAATCCAAAGAGCCTGCGGACGCGAACACTTCTTTGTGGTTTTTGGTGGAGGAAATTGTAACGGGGCTCAAACAGCTTAACCGTCTCAAAACAGAGGACGCATTGAACCGTTTGAAATTGCTGCTAGAAGGCTTGCCCGACAGTTCCTTTGCCAGGGCCTATCAGATGCTGCACTTCCTCATTCTTCACTTACTGCGCGAATTACGAGAGATGAATACACTCAATATTCAAGAGGAAGAACAGGTCTGGAGCCTACTGGATAAAAGTGAAAGCATTCAGCACCTGATTCAGGTCATGGTACAGCTCGTAGCACTAGGGCTGGAAGGGACGAATAAGAAGAAAAACAGCGAGCTGCTTATGGCAGCTGCGAAAGAATATATAAGAACTCACTATTCGAAAGATTTCGGAATCGAGGATATTGCGAGTTCACTCGGCATCAGCTCCAGCTATTTTAGCTTACTATTTAAGCAGCATTTCGGGGAAACTTTCGTTGAATATGTTACGAAGCATCGGATGGAATTGGCGAAATCCATGCTGCTTCACAGTGATAAAAGTATTACAGACATCGGGAAATCGGTGGGGTACATAGAACGACGATATTTTACCAAAGTATTTCAGAAGTTTACCGGCGAAATTCCATCGGAGTATCGTGATAAGCGCAAGGAAGCTAAGTAGAGGAATTTGCCCCTTTATTAGGAATTTGTGGATCTATAGGATGAAGAGGCGTTATTTTATACTTAAATTGCAAGCTTAAAGGAGATCAATGAAGATGAGAAAAGGAACGTTGATTTCGGTGGCAGTCTTAATGGGTGCAACGTTCATCGTGTCTGCTTGCAGCAGCTTAAGTTTGAACAAGGATCAAAATCACCGTAATGTGGATGAAACGCCTAACCATCCAGCGGCTAAAGGAGATCCGATCCTTTTGACTCTTCGTCATACACAAGTGAAAGATACGCAGAAGAAGCGCCTGGCGATGCTGCAGGAGGTTGTGAAAGCAACGGAGTCGAAGGTGCCAGGCTTGTCCATTACCTTAGATGGAGTAGAGGATAAGGTCAATCGTTTTGAGAAGCTAAGAGCGGAGATGGCCGCTGGAAATCCACCGGAAATATTCGACTTGTTCGGCGGAACCGATACGAAGGATTATGTAAAAGCGAACAGGCTGCTTGATCTGACGCCAATATTGAATGACCTGGGACTAATGGATAAGTTCTATAGCTTTGAGGAGTTTACAGTTGACGGTAAAATTTATGGTATTCCGATGGCGGGGTATGTCGAGGGATTGTACTATAATAAAAAGATTTTGGCGGATCATCAAATGAAAAGGCCTCAAACATGGGATGAGCTTCTAGCAGCTGCCGCGAAGCTTAAAGCACTGAAAATAACGCCGTTCGCACTGGCGGCCAAAGATTCCTGGGTCATTAACATGATGAGCAATACGATGTGGGTGCGCACTGCCGGCCCCGATTCAATTGAGGGCTTTTTGGATGGAAGTAAACGATGGACGGATCAAAATGTCGTGGATGCTTTCGAGAAATATAATACGTTGGTTAAAAAGGGGTATTTCCAGGAAGGCAGCTTAGCACTGTCTTATGCCGAGCAGCAAAATAAATTTAGCAGCGGCGAAGCGGCTTTCATGTTCGATGGCAGTTGGGCTAATACACCGCTGCTTGATCCTGAGAAGTCAGCCATTGTAAAGGATGTAGGCTTCATGAGTTTCCCGGCAATGGGCGGTCCAGGTGATGGCTATATCAATGGCGGATGGTCTAATGCCTATGGCTTTTCCAAGAAAGTGACGCCAGGTCAGCTTGCGGCGATCAAGGAGTTCATAAAACAAATGTACAATGAATCTATGCAAAAAAGACAGCTTGTCGAAGAGGGAATGCCGCCTGCAATGAAGCTTCAGGATACGAGCAATGTGAATCCGCTCATTACGGAAATTTTGACTGTTTTTGCTAGCAGTAAAGGTGCTTTCCCAGCCTTTGACTCCCATATCCAAACGAAAGTCCGGGAAAAATTAGAGCGCGGTATGCAAGAATTAATCGGTGGAAGAATAGATCCGGTCTCTCTGATGGCGGACATACAGAAGCAGCAAGAAGCTTCGAATAAGGAAGAAACCCATACCAAATAGTAGGTTGATATGATGATGTCGCTTCGTTATGGTTTAGCGTTATCCCCGTTGTGCTGATCTTTCTTATTTTGCAAAAGCGGATCATTGTAGGTATTAAAGTATAACCCACTCACTCTAGGAGCGTGTCATTTATGTCATCCTCATCAAGCCATCATCATCAACCTTTAAGCTTGCGTCAAAAAGTTGGTCAACTGTTTATTTGTGGCTTTGAATCCTTGGAGCCTAATGCTTCAATTACCCAATTAATTGAAAAGTACGGGCTGGGAGGTGTCATCTATTTTCGTCGCAATGTAAAAGATGCGCACCAATTGGCTCATTTATCAGCTGAGCTGCAAGCTATGAGCCTTCGCAGCGGCGGCCAGCCGTTATTCATTGCGGTAGATCAAGAGGGGGGCATGGTTTCCCGTATTGAAAAAGGAGCAACATTGCTGCCGGGAAATATGGCCTTGGGGGCTGCTTTTGCACCAGCCGGCGTTTATGCAAGCTCAAAGGTGATGGGGAAGGAATTACGTCAAATGGGCGTGAACATGAACTTCGCGCCATGCTTGGATATTAATAATAATCGATTGAATCCGGTCATCGGGGTACGTTCTTACGGTGAAACCGCTGCGATTGTAAGTGATATGGGCACTCATGCTGTGAAAGGCCTACAGGACATGGGCGTTATTGCCACGGTCAAGCATTTCCCTGGGCATGGGGATACGTCAGAGGATTCTCACCATGATCTTCCGGTTGTCCCGCACAGTATGGAGCGGCTGATGGAGCTTGAGCTAGCCCCTTTCGTAAAAGCGATTGAAGGCGGTGTAGACGCCATTATGACGGCGCATGTTGTGTTCGCGGCACTTGAGGAAAACGGTGTTCCCTCGACGCTTTCGTATCGCATTTTAACCGAGCTGCTGCGTGAGAAGCTTGGCTTCAAAGGGCTAATCGTAACGGACTGTCTGGAGATGAAGGCGATCTCTGAAGGTATCGGGGTGGCTGAAGGTGCCATTCGTGCGATTGAGGCCGGTTCTGATATCATTTTAGTTAGTCATTTGCTGGATCGCCAAGTTTCCGCGATAGAAGCGGTTATTGCAGCGGTTGAAAGCGGACGAATTCCGGAGTCGCGAATTGATGAGTCAGTGCTGCGGATTATGACCTATAAATATAAGAGAGAGATTCGTTTTGAAACATTAGCCCCGATTCCAGAAGGACCTATTTCTACACCAGAGCATCAGCATCTGGCTAAAGAGCTTAGCCGCAAAAGCATTACGCTGGTTAAGGATGAAATCGGTAAATCCCTCGAAATGAATAAATCGACGCTTGTCATCTGGACGGAAGTGCAAAAGGGAACAGAGATCGATGAGATTGTTGATCGTAATGGCACCCTAGGATGTGCTTTGTCTGAAATAGCAGGAAAGCACGTTGAAGAGGTTTACTTGGGATTGTATCCTTCTGATGTAGAGATATCGTCTGTACTGGAAGCTTGTGAGGGCAAGAATCAAGTTGTCATGGTCACTTATAATGCGACATTCTCTCCTGGACAGACCCGGTTGGTTAGGGAGCTAGCTCGAAGAGATGAAGTGCATTTCATTGTGGCCGCTGGTCGCAATCCGTATGATTTGCTTGAGTTCCCTGAGGTGAAAACGTATTTGGCTTGTTATGAAAATCGTCCGCTTGCAATGGTATCCCTCGCGAATGTGCTGCTTGGGAAAGAGAAAGCGGTTGGGCGGCTGCCTGTAACGTTATCAGATCAGTATCCAATTGGTTGGAGACAGGATTGATGGGACAGGGGGTGTCGTCACCTTCGCCGCGAATCTCGGCTTGCGAGACGTTGTCGTCGCCGCCTTATTGTCGGACCAGGGATGAGCAGTGAGTCACTTACAAATATGACCAGTCATATGACCTATTGCACTAGACGTTAAACACCCTTTTGGGTTACAGTAAATGAGGTTTGTGAAACTTTATTAGTTCCGATTACGTCGGAATGAGGTCTAGTTTTATGGAACTATCTATTTACGAAGGGGTGTTTTTTTCTATGTCACAAGCAATTTCTTCTAATGCGCCGACGATGCGTTCTTTTTTTGCAAATCGCTTCGTTCAGTCCATTATGTTATCGGGTATTTTCCTTCAAATCGGAATTTGGATTCGTAACTTTGCAATTCTTCTCTATGTGACTGACATGACGAATAACGATCCTTACTCGGTTTCCTTGATTTCAGTTGCCGAGTTTGCACCGATCTTTATTTTTTCTTTTATCGGCGGTGCTTTTGCTGATCGCTGGCGGCCCAAGCTGACGATGGTTTGGTGCGATATTCTGAGTGCAGTCTCCGTGTTTGTCATAATGGTTACCCTGTATTATGGATCATGGAAAGCGATCTTTTTTGCCACATTAGTATCCTCCATCCTATCCCAATTCTCACAACCATCCGGGATGAAGCTGTTCAAGGTTCATGTGCATGAGTCCCAAATGCAAATGGGGATGTCGTTGTTTCAATCGATGATGGCTATCTTTATGATCTTGGGTCCTATCATGGGGACCTTCGTCTACTATCACTTTGGTATCGAAGTCGCAGTAGCCATTATGGGGGTTTGCTTCTTGCTTTCTGCACTTGTTCTGACGTTTCTTCCAGCCGATCGTAAAGCTGACCGAGGTGCTGAACAACCATCTACCCACATTTTTGCTGAAATGGGTGAAGGCTTTCGTTATGTGCAGAAAAATAAAATGCTTGTCACCTTAGGTGGATGCTTTGCTGTAGCTGGTCTTGCTATTGGTCTAATCAGTCCACTTGGTATCTATCTGGTCACGGAAAATCTAGGCTTGCCTAAAGAGAACTTGCAATGGTTCATGGCGACGAATGGTATCGCGATGATTATCGGCGGAGGCCTGACGATGGGCTTTTCTAAAAAAATGTCACCGCAAGCTTTGTTAATATTAGGGATGTCAGTAAGTGTCGTGACGTTTGCAGCTATGGGCATGACACATTTTCTGTGGCTTGCACTTTTGATGCAATTTCTTTCCGGACTTGTCCTGCCTGCCATCCAAATTGGTATTAATACGATGATTCTGGGTAACACTGAGGAAGCGTTTGTTGGTCGTGTAAATGGTATTTTGAACCCTCTGTTTATGGGAGCCATGGTCCTCACTATGAGTTTGGCCGGAAGTATTAAGGCCTCCTTCTCCCTTGAAATGATCTATATCACATCAGCGGCACTTTTTCTAATTGGTGTATTCATTATGCTGCCTTCGCTGAAATATAAGCCAAGTGTTACGGCGCAACCGAGCAACGAGTAATGCAAATATGCGAAGCCTTCCGATTTTCGGGAGGCTTTTTTTGTGTACATCGCTTATATGTATACTTTTTAATGAAAAAAGTAAAATAATCATTGACATTAAGTTGAAATAGGGTGATTATATACTTATTTATAAATATAAGTACAAATGAGGTGCTGCTCTATGCATGTGCTTAAGACGGCTAATCTTACGAAAGATTATGGCAACCATCAAGGGATTTTCGATGTTGATTTGGAGATTGACCAAGGTGAAATATTTGGCTTCATTGGACCCAATGGTGCAGGAAAGTCCACGACTATTCGATTACTGATGCAGCTCAATGCTCCGACAAGAGGAGAGATTCATCTTTTTGGCCAGCGCGTGATTGGTGACAGAGCCGATTTGCGAAAGAGGATTGGTTATTTACCATCCGAAATTCATTTTTATCCGGATATGACCGGAAAACAGGCATTGGAGTTAGCTGCTGCGGCCTATGGCTTAAGCTTGAAAAACACACGTGCAGCCGTATACGCGGAGAGACTTCAATGGGACATGAGCTCGAAAATCCGAACTTATTCACTAGGTAATCGTAAGAAGATGGGGATTGTTCTTGCCTTGCTGCATGAGCCGGAGTTATTTATTCTTGATGAGCCGACCTCAGGGTTAGATCCATTAGTTCAGCACTCCTTTTTTGAGTTGCTGTCCGAACTGAAGAAGCAAAGAGGGATGACGGTTTTTTTCTCCACACATGTGTTGAATGAGGTTGAGAAAATTTGCGAACGTGTCGCCTTCATACGAGAAGGGAAAATACTGCGGACTTCCAAAGTAAGTGAATTATCGGAGCCGGGTGATCATGTCGTTGTGGTTGGCTTTCAAGAGTCGGGAGATCTAAGACTGCGTTACGGACTTAACCAATTGGATGGAAGTGTAACTTACGACGGCACACATCATCATCTGCGCACAGGTAGAAGGCTGAATGAAGTACTGGCAAAACTAGCCTTACTGCCGATTCAGGATGTGATGATTCGAAAGCCGACGGTGGAAGAATTATTTATGGCGTACTACCGGGACGAGGTGAAACAATAATGAAATGGAATCTAATTCTTCACGAACTGCGTCAAATTCAAAAAAGTGTACTATGGGCTATCTTCGTGTCTTCTTTGTTGATCGCTTTGCTTTTAATGAAAGCCGATTCCTATATTGGCAATCCCGAAATGATTAAGTTGATTGGTTCCATGCCCAAACCCCTCTTGGCCGCATTTAATATTGTTCCAGATAGTTTTAAGTCCTTTGAAGGGTATTTTGCAAGTCAGGCCTATACCATTTTAGTTTTGCTTTTAGGCTGCTTTGCCGCCATTTGGGCTGCTTCCTCCATAGCTAAGGAACTAGATCGGGGGACAGGTGAATTCTTGTTCGCGCTACCTTACACACGGGGACAGGTTTTCATTTCAAAAGTTGTCGCGCATTTCTTTTCGTTGACTTTGTTGTTTATCGTGGCTGCTTCGCTCACCCTGCTGATTGCCGCTTTAACCATTGGGGTGAATGATCCTGGAAATATCATACTGCTTACAACTGGCGGATACTTGATATGTCTACTTTTATCAGGAATTGGTTACATGCTGACACCTTTATTTACTTCAGAACGAACGTCGATGGCTGTCGGCTTTGGTATATTGCTTGGCTCGTTCATCCCGACTATTCTTGGTGGCGGCGGGCGGTTTCTTCAAAAGCTTTCTAAACTCAGCCCTATGCATCTCTTTGATGCAGCTGCTGTTGTTAAAGGAAGTGGGTTGACAGTTTCTGGGCTGCTAGTTACATTAGGAATATATATCGGCGGGATTTGGATTGGGAGCTATATTTTACAACGAAGGGATTTATCGTGACGGATGGTGAGTAAAAAGCAAAAAGTGATTGAAACAGGTATGCGCTTGTTCCTCGAACAAGGGATCTCACAAACGAATATGGAGCAAATTGCTGAACAAACGCCTGTTTCCAAGATGACCATTTACAACTACTTTCAAAATAAAGAAGGTCTGGTCGAACAGGTCGTCGATAAGCTGATTGCCGAGGGTCACCGTCTATTTCGTGAAGTTATGGATCAGGCGAAGGAGCCGATTGAGGCGCTCTCACTTTTTACGAAAATGGGGGATACGTTTGCCAAAAATATAACGGATATTTTCGTGACAGATCTGCGCGACTCCTTCCCGCATTTGATGCAGCGTATCCTTGACTTCAACCAGGATAAAATCATTCCGGAATTCGAAATGCTGATCTTCAAAGGACAGCAATTGGGACAAATCCGCAAGGATATTTCACCTCACATTCTAATCATGTATCTGACGTTTATGAAAGAATTTAGCATGAAAAGTAATTTGATGGCGGGTGCAGGCTCGCTAACGAATGTCAGAGAACAGCTAACGACGATTCTTTACCATGGTATTATAAGTTCTGATTACGCGCATAAAATATGAAAAAACTCGATCCCGCTGGTTATTATCAGAGAGATCGAGTTTTATTTTTTTACAAAAATGGCGCCCCGGCTTCTTTAAAGGCAATCTTCATTTCAGGTGTTACCTTTGAATCGCTGATAATCCCGATAGTTTCTTGAACTTCGCCTATCACAAATAAGGAGCTTCGGCTGAACTTGGAATGATCGGCAACGAGGTAAGTTTCCATAGATTGCTTCATCATTCGCCGATTGGTCTCGGCTTCCAGCTCGTTATAAATCATCATGCCGCGAGTTAACGAAATGCCGTCTACACCCATGAATGTCTTGCGAATGCTGAGATTATCTAATGTAGCATTGGCGAGCGGCCCTGACAGCTCGAAGGTTTGGGTGCGAATCACACCGCCAGTAAGAATGAGCTGCAGACCTTGTGTGCCGATTAGCTCATAGGCGATGTTCACCGCATTCGTGATGACGGTGAGATTCTTGAATTGGTTTAGCTTTTTAGCGATAAATGTCGTTGTTGTTCCACCTGTTAAACCGATGATATCGCCATCTTCAATGTAGCGCAGCGCCTTATCGGCGATTTCTTTTTTCTCATCGGTGTAAAGGTCCATTTTGTTGAAAAAGGGGACTTCGACCTTTAAGCTTTCTAGTACGGCACCGCCGAAGGTGCGAATGCAGCGCTTCTCTTGCTCCAGAATCTCAAGATCCCGCCGGGCTGTTGCTTCTGATACGGCGAATTGCTGTACGATATCGGTCAAGGCGATGGAGCCTTTATCTTTTATGGCTTGCATAATGGCATCTCGGCGAATATCTGTCTTTCCCATGGTACCTCCTAAAAGCTTCCCTGCAGGAAAGCTAACTAACATCGATACGATAAGTAAACTCTAATTTTTCATAAAAGATAACAATTATGTAGATAATGCTTACTTGTATCTTATCATGTCAACGGATAAGCCGTCTATCGGATGGCGTCGAAGAGTGAAAGTGAGAAGTACCTCCATAGCGATGAAAAAAACGCATAACGTCGTCCGATCCGTCGAGCTCACTAACAAAGGCTACAAAACCCAAAAAGCCCCGGCTCAATTATCATCCGGGGCTTCCATCTAAGAGACACGCTTACGCTGCCTTCAAAGGGGGTGCCGCAGCTACACAGTAGCTGCGGTCAAATCAAGCCATGCCAGCTCATGCGGAGTCAGCACGAGCTCCGCCCCGTCACGGCAAGAGTACATTTCGGCTTCGCTGCGCGGGCCGATGAGCGCGCATGCCGGGAACGGCTGGCTTAGCACGTAGGCGAGCGCGATTTGGATCGCGCTTACGCCTTTTTCCTGCGCCAGCTGTTCAGCGCGGCGCAGCCTCGTCCAGTTCTCGTCGCTGTAGAAGACGCGGACGAGGTCGGCATTATCAAGGTTCTCGGGCGTGAACCGCCCGCTAAAAAATCCGCGTGCCTGAGAAGACCAGGACAGCAGAGGAAACTGCCTGGCTTCGTGCCAATGCAGCGCCCCTTCATCAGTTGAGACGCAGCCGGGCCAGAACGGCTCGTTTGCTTTAGCCAAGCTGAGGTTAGGGCTGCTGAAGCTGAAGCCGATTAGACCATGCTGATCGGCATAGTCAGCTGCTTCTTGCAGACGCTCGTGTGTCCAGTTGGAACCGCCAAAGGCGCGGATTCGGCCAGCTTCCACATGTTCATTCAGCGCTTCGAGGATAACGCCAACCGGTGTCGCGGGGTCATCGCGATGGAGCGCATATAAATCTATGTAGTCGGTGCGCAGCCGTTCCAAACTGGTGAACAGATCACTGCGAATCGCTTCCGGATTCACTCTAGGTCCGTGCTCGTCATGATGAGCACCCTTGGTAAAGATGTTTATCGCATCGCGATTTCCCATTTCATCCAGCCATATCCCAATCGCTTGCTCGCTTTCGCCGCCACAATAGATGAATGCCGAGTCAATCGTATTTCCGCCTATAGCTAAATAATGCCCAAGGAGGTCACTGACTTCATGACCATTATCCAATCTAAAGAAATCGGATCCCATGATAAGTTTAGATACAGGTTTATCTAATCCTTTAATTTGAATGTGCTTCATAGTAGTTCATCCCAGCCTTTCGATTATGAATGGTTAATAACGATTCGAGAACGCTCTCTAGCTGATTTCAAACAAGCATCAATTAATTTCAAGTTGTTAATTGCATCACTTGCTGGGAAATGAAGCGACTTCTCTCCCCAAGCGGCATAAGCCAAATCGTCAGCCTGCAGCGCATATTGATTGAGGAAAGGAACCTTTTCTTCACGACGTTCATTTCCAACATAGACGATGAAATTACCCGATTCCTCTGTTGGCGTTATGAAAGCTGATGGGACTTCAAGGCGTCCATGCACGCCGACGATTTCGAGCGTATTACGGAAAGCGGCCCACATCCCGCAATCGAATGTTAGCGCAACATTGCCACTGAATTCGACTAAGCCAGACATCATCATATCAACATCATCATGCTCAGGTGAGAAGAAGGCATGAGTTGTTACAGCCTCGGGTTCTCTTCCTAACAGCATTCTTGCTGCACTCAACGGGTAACAGCCAACGTCATAGACCGAGCCGCCGCCCCATTCACGCACGTAGCGAACATTTTTGCTATCCCCAGGGTTACTAAAGGTG
The DNA here is from genome assembly GCF_900103825.1 of Paenibacillus sp. yr247. Classification (GTDB taxonomy): domain Bacteria; phylum Bacillota; class Bacilli; order Paenibacillales; family NBRC-103111; genus Paenibacillus_E. The sequence continues at coordinate 80,082 of NZ_FNIF01000003.1, read as the reverse complement.
AATGTCCCATGAATACCACGAACGTCACCGATTTCTCCGGAGTCAATAATGGCTTTGATCCGCTCGTAGCGGGGATGATGTCTGTACATGAACGCTTCGGCAAACAACACACCTGCTTGGTCGCAGGCCGTGACCATTTCTTGCACTTCATCAGCAGTTAATGATGCTGGCTTTTCGCATAGCACATGCTTACCAGCTTCAGCAGCACGGATCGTCCACTCTTTGTGCAGATGGTTCGGAAGGGGGATGTATATGGCATCTATATCCGGATCCCCGACTAATTCTTCATAACTGCCATAAGCCTTTGGAATATGGAGCGCAGCCGCAGTTTCCTGTGACTTCTGCAAATTACGGCTCGCAATAGCGCTTACAATTCCAGTTTTAGACTGTTTAATCCCAGGAATGCAAGCCTTAAGGGCAATATTGGCGCAACCTAGAATTCCCCAACGAAACTTTTTCATTGCTGCATATCTCCTTTAGTAAAATAATTATAACGTTATATTGTTATTATAAAACGAGTTATTTAAAATGAATATGATAATATATTGCATTGGCTATCGGAATATTGTCATTAAGTAAGGAGGCCATATAGGATGCAAAGGCAAGTCATGCTGCCAAAGCTGCAGCGATCTTCTTATTTCATTTTTCCAGAATCCGTTGGCTGGTATCGTGACGTCCCCAATCATTCTGTCTATCGACCCGAAGGGTTATGTGAAACCTTCAGCTTACATTTTATCGTATCGGGCAAAGGATATGTGGAGATGGAAGGTGAACAGTATCCGATTCAAAAAGGGGATGCTTTCCTGTTTTTTCCGTATCAAGAACAAAAATACTACAGCTCCAAGGAAGATCCATGGAATGTCCGTTGGGTTCACTTTTATGGGAGCCATGTCAAGGAGTTTATGCTGGAAAAAGGATTTCTACGTACCTTATGGACGTTAAAACGGTGGAATGAACTAGAAGAGGCATTTCACGAGCTGCTGCAGGAAGCGGAGACGACGAACATTCTTCGGACAACGAATCTCTCAACGCTGACGTATATGATTCTGAGTGAATTCATGAGCTATGCGGCACCTTTAACGGGAAATCGCGGTATGGAGTCTGTGGATCGCATTCTTGCTTTACTTCCCTCGATGCAGCAAAAAGCCTGTCAACCGTTTATCTTGGAAGAATGGGCGGAGCTGACAGGCGTTAGCACATACTATTTCTGCAAATTATTTCGCAAAGCCATGTCGATGACGCCGCTATCCTTCATTACCCTTTGCCGTATTCAATTCGCTAAACAGCGTTTGATTGAAAAGGAGAACTTATCGATCAAGGATATCGCGAAGGAATCAGGTTACGCCAGCGCAAGCTACTTCAACCAGCGGTTCCAGGAGCATGAAGGCATGACACCGAGCGAGTTTCGAAGCTTGTACGTCAAAGGTTTATTTGGTTAGTGAAGTAACGCCAATTCTTTTAAAAGTTTCATCCATAGGGAATTAGGGCTTCGTCATTGAACCAAGTCGGTACGATTTGTTTAGTACTACATAAACTTAGTACTTTTGGAAAAGACTGAGGCAAGGTAACCTGAGTTTAACGATAGTAACAGGGGGACTGAGCCATGAAAGAGACGGAAGACAAGAGAGAAAATAACAACATGCCATTTACACGTAATCGGCATTTGCAAATAATGATCGTTATTTATGTGGGTATCTGGATCTGGATGGCTGTATCGCCTTATAACAGATTCGATTGGGTTCTGGAAAATCTGTTGATTTGGGCAGCGCTTATTGGCCTCGTGAGTACGTATAAGCTCTTCTCATTTACGAATCTGTCTTATGCCTATTTCGGTTTATTCTTGGTGCTGCATACAGTTGGGGCTCATTATTCGTATAACGAAAATGTGGTGGATGTCTGGCTGAAATTTATTTTTCATTCGGAACGCAATAATTATGATCGTTTGGTGCATTTTAGCTTTGGACTGCTGCTCGCCTATCCGATACGGGAAGCGCTGAGTGTTTGGACACAGCTTGGCCGTAGATGGCTTTATGTGATTACGTGTGTCATTGTTTTAGCCATGGGGGCATTTTACGAGCTCATTGAAATGTGGGTGGCATTGCTTGTTGCTCCTGAGATTGGAACGTTGTTCCTTGGAGCACAAGGTGATCCATGGGATACGCACCATGATATGGAGGTTGCCCTGTATGGTGCGGTGATTGCGATAGGGATGACTGCAGTATGGCGTAAGCTGAAAGAAGTCGGAAAAGATAAAAGCTGAATAAGCATGCATAAAGAGAACATAAAAAGCAGAAATAGGAAGTGTGGAGGCTGGTAGGCAATGTCAGTAGGAGATCAAAGGGAATTGTATTGCTATGTGGGTTCCTATACGGATGAGCAGAACAAAAATGGCATCCATTTATATGCGTTCAATCCTCAGAACGGGGGGATGAAGCTGGTGGAGGCGTACACTGATTTGCCAAATGCTTCGTTCCTTGCTCTGAATGGTGAACGGACAGTGTTGTATGCAGTGAGTGAGACAGAAACGTATAACGATTGTTTCGGAGGTTCCGCCGCGGCTTATGTGGTAGAAGCCGGAACCGGAAAGCTGAAGAAGTTAAACCAGCAGCCAACAGGTGGATCGGCACCTTGTTATATTAGCTTGGATCAGACGAACCGTACGGTGTTTGTGGCGAATTACTTAAGCGGAAGTGTGACCGTTTATCCGGTTGAAGCGGACGGAAGGCTTGCTGAGGCAACGCAGTTGGCGAAGCATGAAGGGCCATTAGGGCCGCGTGCGGATCGCCAAGAGGCTCCGCATGCGCATTCGATTGTTCCATCTCCGAACAATCGGTATGCGATTTCAGCCGATCTGGGTCTCGATCGGCTGCTGGTAAGTAGGATTGACGCGGATTGCGGCGTGCTTATGCCGCATGGCGATGCGGCGATGAAGCCGGGCGCAGGCCCGCGGCATTTGGTGTATAGCGCGGATAGCCGGTACGTGTACGCGATCAATGAGCTGGACAGCACAGTTACCGTGCTGGGCTATGAGGCGGACGCGGGAGTTCTGACCGCGCTCCAGAGTCTTTCGACGCTGCCGGAAGGCTTCAGCGGCGAGAACACATGCGCGGACATCCATCTCTCGGGAGATGCCCGCTATGTGTATGCATCCAACCGCGGACACGATAGTATCGCGGTTTATGGAGTTGACCGACAAAGCGGCACGCTGTCGGTCGTGGGTTGGCAGGCGACGCTGGGGCGGACGCCGCGGAACTTTGCATTGTCGCCGCAGGGGGAGTTCCTCCTCGCGGCGAACCAAGACTCGAACAGCATTACGGTATTCCGCGTCGATGCGGAGACCGGAATGCTGCATGAAACCGGGCAATCGGTAGCAGTACCGCGACCTGTTTGCATCAAGTTTCTCTAGGGCTAGAGGAAACTGAAATGACCGAGTACTCTCACAGCGAGGGCTGTTTGGGCGTTCGGTCTTTTTTGTAAGAATAGCCACGTGGTGTCTTTGGATCCGTCCGGTGCTATTTTTTATTTGGAAATTAGTTGCACATGCAACTAACTCGACGTATGATGAAATAGTGGCAAGTGCAACGATTCGGAAGGTTAGACCAATTTGTTCAAGATAGGAGTCGCTTTTATGATCGATACGAGAAATTCAATTCCCAGGTGGATTTCGCTTTTATACCGTTACGGACAAATGTATATTGGTGAGCATTTGAAAGAGTACGACATCGGCAGGGGGCAGCATATATTCCTCAACGCACTTTATAAGGAAGATGGTCTCTCCCAGGAAGAGTTGGCGGATTATTTGAAAATTGATAAAGGCACCACAGCTAAAGCGTTAAAAAAACTAGAAACGAAAGGGTACATAGCCCGCACAGTCAGTGAAAAAGATAAGAGATGCAACGAAGTTCATCTGACCGAGAAAGCACTTCTGATTAAGGATGATGTGCGTAAGGTGCTGACCGATTGGCGAGAACGTCTGACGTTCGGCTTAAAGGAAGAGGAAAAGCAATTGGCCTTGACCATTTTGGAGAAAATGGGACATAATGCAGCGCATTTCGCAGAGGAGCAGGTGGGGCCATGAATATGAAGCTTGCAGGATCGCTGTTCTTAGATCGACATTTTCATGCTTTAACCCATCGTAATTATCGGTATCTTTGGCTAGGTCAGTGTGTATCTCTGATAGGGACATGGATGCAAAATATTGGGCAGTCCTGGCTTGTCCTTACAATTACGGGGTCGCCTCTCAAGCTGGGGATTGTCGCGGCATGTCAGTTCCTTCCCATCCTTTTGTTCTCTCTATTTGCAGGAATTATCGTCGATAAGTTTCCCAAAAAGAATATCCTTCTTGTCACGCAGACCGTTGCTATGATTCTTGCTTTTACGCTAGCTATCCTCGTTTTGACCGATACGGTGAAGTACAGTTATATTATCGTGCTAGCGCTGCTGCTTGGGCTTAATAACACCTTAGATATGCCAACAAGGCAGGCTTTTAATATTGAAATCGTGGGAAAAGAAGATCTCATGAACGCCATTGCCCTCAATTCAACGACATTCAATATGGCTAGAATTGTAGGACCTTCGATTGGTGCGGTAATGATGGCCTGGCTTGGTGCCGGTTGGTGCTTTTTGCTCAATGGGGTCAGCTTTCTGGCTGTTCTATATGGCTTGTTTCATATTCAAGCAGCTACGTATGTTCGAAAGAAAACTTCGCGCGATGGTATGATGAAAGAAATTAAAGATGGGATCGTGTACATTGTAAGAGATCCTTTGTTAGCGCAGACTGTGCTGCTTGTGACAGTGATTGGTACGCTCGCTTTTAACTTTAATATACTCATTCCGGTTTTCACTAAAAGCGTACTAAACATGGGAGAAACGACTTATGGCACGTTAATGTCATGTCTGGGGATTGGTTCTTTTGTGGGGGCACTAACAATGTCATTTCGCAGCAAACAAAGGCCAAGGCTAAAACTAAGTATTATTGCTAGTATAGTGGTTGCAGTCTGTCTGGTTTTAAATGGACTCAGTACTTCCGTTTGGGTCTGCGGAGGATTATTAGCTTTAACCGGATTCTTCAATATTATGTTCGCGACGAACAGTAATTCATCCCTTCAGATGAATGCCAAAGAGGAATATCGCGCGCGCGTAATGAGTGTGTACTCACTTGTATTTGCTGGTTCTACGCCGATAGGCAGCTTATTTGCTGGTTATATCGCAGATCGTTATGGTGCGAATGGGGCTTTTGTCTGCTGCGGGGTGTTAACAGGTATTCTATGTCTGATTATTATTTGGAAATATAGGAAATCAACTGAGAAAAAGTCTCTTGAAGAGATAGGAACTGCCTCATAGAGAAGAATAAGCAGAAGCATATCTCAAAATAACCAAATTTTGGATTGTCAATTTTTAGTGTATCCGCTACAATATAATTTATATTCATATCGTTATTTAGGGAGGGAATCTTTTGCTGGGGTTTTTGAAAAGATGGATGCATACACCAAAGCAAGAACCTACGAACGCTGTGGATTACAAAACGATGGAAATCGACGTTGTTATTAAGTGCTTTGTATCGGATAAAGACAAGCCGTTTCGTGTCATTTTTAAAGTGGAGAAACAAGGCTCATTCTTTTCCAAAGATATTTTCGTGAAAAATGTGGATACTAAGACACCCTACGAACTGGTTTATAACTTCTCCACACTTGGAATGAACTATGAAGAGCTGAAGAAGTACGAAAGCACAGATCATGCTGAGTACAGCTTCGCGACTTTGGAAGAAGCCAAAAAGGTGAAAGATACAACAGTCGACTACATACGCTTTCTCATCCGCGAACATCAACAAGAAACACTCGCAAAAATTTCATAGTTTCATGCCAAAAAGGAGCTTGCGATGAATTCGCTGGCTCCTTTTTCTGTATAACCTCTCGGTCGTTGTTGTTTGTTATAACGCTTCGTCGTTAAGCGCTTTTCTTTTAATTAACTGTTTCCTCTGCGGCAACTTCTGTTTTGTGCTGCTGTACGATTTCTTTCAGACGATACTGGCGAAGCTTCGTAATCGATGCGAATTTGGACTCTGCACCTTTGATTTCAAAAAACACTTTACCATCTTTAATCTGTTTAATTTTTCTTGTGTTCACATAGCAATCCGTATTGACCTTGAAAAAGGAGCTATCTGTTGTTATTTCATGAATTTGCTCAATGGACATACGTTTTTTAATGTGATAATTTTTCCCATGGAAAGAGACAAGCCCATGTTCTCCTACTCGGAAGTACATAATATCCTTTACAAGTATGAAATTTTCATAGCTGTTTCTAACTTCGAGCGCTACATTCATTTTATAATCCCCCTCTAAAAATGATAACGCTTACATAATGAGAACGATTTCATCTTACCATATCTTAGAGGAGAATAAAAGAGTTTATAAACGTGAAAATAAACAACGGATCCACACCAAGTGAGTAGGATCCGTTGTAAACCACAGATTTTGACGAAAGAAATCATTTCCCCGGTAATAATTTGCTGTTCGTTTACTTAATGCGGTCAAGCACGTTGCGTGCCACCCAAACGCCTGCAGCTCCTGCTTGGGCCAAGCCTCTTGTAATTCCCGCACCGTCGCCGCCACAGAACAAACCTTGGATCTCGGTCTCGAAGCTTTCACTAAGCTTAGGGCGAGCGGAATAGAACTTTGCTTCAACGCCATAGAAAAGTGTATGCTCAGAAGCAATACCTGGCGTTACTTTCTCAAGGGCTTGAATCATTTCAATCAAACTTTTCATTGTATTGTAAGGGAGAACAAGACCTAGATCACCAGGAACAGCTTCTGATAATGTCGGCTCAAGGAAGCCCTCGCGAATACGATCCGCTGTTGATCTACGTCCACGCATGATGTCCCCAAATTTTTGAACAATAACGCCGCCGCTTGATAAGTCATTCGCATGTTTACATATTTCCCGCGCATATTCATTCGGCTTATCGAAGGGCTCAGTGAATTTGTGTGAAACGAGGAGCGCGAAATTCGTATTACTGGAACCAAGTGCCGGGTCCTTGTAAGAGTGACCGTTAGCTGCCATGACGCCGCTATGATTCTCAACCACCACATGACCGGATGGATTACTACAGAATGTACGCACTCGTGTACCTACAGAAGTATTGTAAATGAATTTCCCTTCATATAGATGCTCGTTGATTTCACGCATAACGACATCCGAAGTTTCTACACGTACCCCTACATCCACTTGATTATTATACATTTTCAGTCGGCGCTTTTTGAGTACTTGCGTTAACCAAGATGAGCCGTCTCTACCCGGAGCCAACATGACATGATCGCTATGAACTTCAGTCCCATCTTTTAAGCGGATACCTTGAATGACATGCTTATCTCCCCGTTTGATGGTAATAATATCGTCAACTTCTGCTTTGAATTGCATATCGATACGTGTTTTCAAGTGTTCATATATGGACTTCAGAATCATCAAATTTTGCTCGGTTCCCAGATGTCTAACCTGAGCGCGAAGCAGCTTTAATCCTGCAGCATAGGAGCGCTGCTCAATATCTTTAACGGATTCTGTCGTTGGGTCCGTAATGTTTTCAGTTGCACCATGCTGTAGATTAATATCATCCACATAACGAATCAAATCGATTACTTTGCTAGGTGCCAAATAATCAGTCATCCAGCCACCGAATTCAGTGGTGATGTTGAATTTGCCATCACTATAAGCACCCGCGCCTCCGAAGCCAGCCGTAATGGAACAGGCAGGAAGACATCCAGAGAAGTCCTTTTTACCTGCTGGGGGAGGACACAGTTTAATTTTACTTTCCAGGATTGGACAACTGCGATGGTAAATATCATGGCCTTTGTCTACGAGCAATACTTTAGCGGTAGGGTGGAGCAGTGTCATTTCATAACATGCAAAAATACCGGCAGGTCCTGCACCAACAACGATAAAATCATAAGCTTTCATTGCAATCTCCTCTGGAACCTTCATTTTTGGACACAGAAAATCCCAGCCACACGGGTATGCAAAAGCAAGTACCCGTCGTAGCTAGGAAGTTACGGCTCCCTCTAGAGACCCTTAAGCCAATTCTCAAGGATATACGAACGATTAATACGTATGTGGCTATTTCTTATCGCCTTGATTATCATAATACGAACGTTAGGCGTTGTCAATCGGTTAATGTTCGCAAAATTCGTCATATTCCAATTGAAGTTGTGAAGATTGTTTCCTTTTCAGAGCTGCTGACATGAACCGTTCCTCCATACTTGTCGACCAGCTTTTTGACAATGCTTAAACCTAGGCCGGCGTGGAGTTCCATGTCTTTTTTCGTAGAGTAGCCGGGTTCGAATATGCTTTCTAGATCCTCACTAGGGATCGGGTCTCCGTTATTGATTACCTTAAAGATAAGTGAATTTCCTTCCAAAAACCCAATCAAACGGACTTCTTTGTCCGCTTCCTTTTTGGAAGCAGAAACAGCATCAAACGCATTATCGATTAAATTACTGATGATTCGAACTAAATCCGTCGCTTTGACAGCCCCAAGGTTAATTTGCTTTAAATTAGCAACTTCATGCTGGAACGTAATTTTGCGTTCAACGGCTTGAATAACCTTGGACTGAACAATCGCAGATAAGGCTGGCACATTGATTTGTATAATATCATTCAAAGCTGTGGTTTCACCAATAATCTCGGAGGTGTAACGATCTAATTCCGTGTACTCTTTCAAATGAACAAGAGAATGTATCGTAGCCACATGGTTATTAAAATCATGCCGCTGTTCTTTCATAGAGCGAAACAGCGAGTCGATGTGATCGACATAGACCTCTTGGATGCTCTCTGCGGTCGCCTCACGATTCCTATTAATGAAGCGAATGCTCACAATGACGAGGAAGAAAGCGATCAATGCAGTTGTTCCGATCAGAAGGAGCAGCTTCACTTGCTGTTGTTGAATTGATTGTTGTACGGTCTCATAATCGGCCGTCAGACCAATAACGACAGGGAAATCCAGTTGGAGCGGAATGAACATTTTGAGATAGGTTTTTCCGCCGATCGTGGTGATAAGCTGCTGAGTTTGCTTCGATTGCATGACCGCTTGAACCATTTCTTGATCCCGATTATCTTTCATCGTATAGGATCCGAACAATATTTCACGATCTGAGAACCATGTGTAGCCTTCCTTTTTATACTGCTCCTGCTGTTTTAAGAAAATCGGCGGATTATAAACGGCAATTTCTTTAGCGCCATGGTTAGTATATCCATGAATCATTTCGTTGATTACGGCATCTACACCGGTTTCTCGTTGATAATTTCGGAAGAACGTATCATGCACGTAAGGGTCAAGGATATAATTAGTACGGCCATCGTAATAATAGCCCCATTTGTCAACAAATTGAGGATTCGTCATGGATGTATTCATTGGTCCTGACCAATAATGAGGCAGAGCTTGGCCGCTTTTTACATTTGTTTCTTTGGTGTCTAGAAGCTGATTGAACGCTTGGAACCAATCTCTGCTCCAGCTTTTGGTGCTCATGTTAATTTCCTTGGGCTCGGTGGATTTATAGCCAATAATATCATCATCGCTTCGTTTCATGAGTGTAATATGATCGACCATTAGCTCTTTGCTGAGTACGGTAAGCTCTTCATTGGTCACTTTCTCTATGTCGGGATCGAGTCGGTATTGTGCCGCTAAGGAGGCTGTACGCAGATTTTGGCCGATTAGATTTTCAACATATTTCTCCCCGGTTTTGGAATGTTTAATCGAGATGGTGACGTTATCAGCGATAAGCTCCAGCTTGGTTTCAAGCTCGGAAGTTAGTATTCTCTTTGTATAATAGTAGAATACGCTATCCGTAAGTAGTACAATTATTAAGGAAATCATTAGGATATAGAGCGAGGAGCGCAGGTGGATTTTCGGCTTCGGTTTATGCTGTGTGCTCATGTTGTCCTCCTAAAATGGCGATATCTATCAACTATCATAGTATAAATGTACAAAGAAAAACACACGAAAATGGAGGTTAACATGAAAGTAACATTTCTGGGTTGTGGTGACGGTTTTAGTATAGAGCAAGGGCATAATAGTGCTCTTCTTACTTTTGCAGATACGAATTTATGCATCGATTTTCCAGAGTCGAATCATCTGGGTTTGCATCAATTGGGTATGAAGCTCAATCAAGTGGAGAACATATTCGTTACTCATTTGCACGAGGATCACATTAATGGCTTGCAGAAGCTGGCTTTATTTCACCGAGTTTATCCCGGGAAGGCGAAACCGAAGCTTTATGTGCCTGCTGGGTTGATTGAGGACCTATGGCAGTGTTTGCGTCATGGTCTGGAGCTAACTACGCGTGGAAAGCGCGTGTTTGAGGATTATTTTGATATTGAATGTGTCGAAAAGGATTTTACGGTAACTGGTGTGCAGTTCGAGCTTGTGCAAACGCTTCATGTGCCGGAAATGCTGAGTTACGGTCTCCTCTGCAAGCCGCACTTTTATTTTAGCGGGGATACAAGGTTGGATGAAAGCTACATAAGGGATATAGTCGAAGAGGTGCAAACCATATTTCACGAATGCCATATGCAGGATGATCAGCTGCCCTCGCATACATCTCTAGAAGAGCTGCTGACGCTACCGAAATCAATTCAATCGAAGATGATTCTGATGCATTATGTGGATGATTATGTGCCACTGGATGTGCGGGAGAAATTTCATGAAGAGCATACGGTTCGGCTGGCTGAACCTTTGCGAAGTTATGAATTGTAAATAGTAGAGTCGACACTCTTAGTGGTGAGCGAGCTGATCTACTAATGCTAGACATACGGCCAAAAGAACCTTGAATGCTTCAAGGTTCTTTTGCTTGATTGGCAGCTTTTTGAAAGGGGTATACGGTACAAATGAGTGTTTCCTTGATATGAATCGTGCCAGCTTCCACTCATTCCAATCATCCGCCTATTCGTAATAGTTTCCCATTTTTATTATTTTATCACAAACTGGGTTATGGCCGTGTCGCCCCCATGAGGACAAGGTACCACTATCCATAGTTGGTATCGCAGCCTGCGATTCGCATGGCCTTGCACTCTGGAGCGACGGTTTCAATATCTGTCTTTGAAAGGCATTACATCTGCGAAAGCTGTATTCATCAGCGGCAATTTCGTATTTGTTCTCACACAAGACGGGGCGGTTCATTGGGCAATCGTGTACAATGAAGTCATGGGCAGAATGCGGACAGAAGATGAACTGAGAATCAAGACGCTCACACCATTGACGAAGATCAAGTCGATCGCTGCAAGCTGGAATAACTTGTTCATGATGCAGCAAAACGGCCGAATAAACCGCAACCAACCGGTATTGAAGCCCAAACAAGTTAAAGGCTTAAGCCATATTACCATGATTGCCGGCGGATCATTCCGGCTCCATTTTGCCATCAAAAAACAGGTTCCGCCTTTTCATGGGGAATCGCACATGAAGGCGGGTTGGGAGATGGTACCAGTGATCTATATTGTAGGTACTCCGAAATTGAATCTTTGCTGATTTTGAACCCTATGATAGTCCTTGATAAAGAGGAATATTCCGCAAAGGTTCGGTTGAAAAACTTAACCTTTAAACGGATGGTTTAACCTCGGTCACAAACGCCACCCCCAGGCCACAACAGCGGTTCAGTCAAGAAAGGAGCCAAATGCACCTACTTCAGCAGATAAGAAGAAACAGCAAGCAGTACCACATCTTTCATTTAGCGGAGAGGAACAGCTTCACGAGAACCGCCGTTTCGTCAGGATTCTCTTCTGGGAAGAAGTGGCCACCCTTTATCGCCTGCCCTTGCACCTTCGGAGCCCATTGCCGCCATATGCCGAGCGGACCGCTGTCTTTTGCATAGTAAGTGTCAAGCCAACCGCCCTCCGCCCACAGGTGCAGCATCGGACATTCAATTTTTTTCGACGCTTCTTTGTCCGCGCGGTCGTGTTCGACATCGATCGTCGCTGCAGCTCGATATTCCTCACAGATACCGTGCACGCGGGCCGGATTATAATAGGTTGAAACGTACTCTTGCAAGATTTCGCGGCCGAAGGAACCTTCGCCGAAGGGGTTATGGAAGACGGCCTCGGGAGCACCGAGCAGATAACTCTCCGGCAGCGGTTGTTTCTGCGACAGTAAACTCCAGGGCCAGTAGGTTTGAGCGAAGCGCGTATCTGCCCGTTTCCACGCTTCGAAAATCGGAATGACGTCAAACACGGCCAGACGCTCCACATTCTTCGGATGATCCAAGGCCATACGGTAGCTGACGCGTCCCCCGCGGTCGTGACCGATCAATATGAAGGTCGGAAAGCCAAGTTTGCTCATCACCTCAACCAATTCCTTCGCCATCGCGCGCTTTGAATAAGGAAAGTGATCGTGGCTGGAGGCGGGTATCCCGCTGCGGCCGTAGGCGCGTAAGTCTACGCAAATCACAGTATGATTTTCCGCAAGCTTCGGCGCGAGGAATCGCCACATCAGGCTTGTGCGCGGGAAGCCGTGCACCAATAGAATTGCCGGTCCTTGTCCATAACGGCGCACGAAAATTGTGTTTCCCGAGACCTCGACATGAAAACAGTTAAACATCCTTTTACCCTCCGTTTCACTTTGTTATACCATTGAATATATTTGGTTAACTTCGCCAATTTGCATGTCCCAACAACAATAATTTGATTTTGGAGGCAAAAAGGATACAGGTGTATTTTCTCTCTTAACACTTGAACTGAAGGTAATTTTAGATCAAGTTGGCAAACGAAAAACTAAAACCGTAGACCTTCGTGCTCTTGATGAAACAAACCTATATGTCGTTTATATCAAATTTTTATCCCTGCAAAAACATCAACCACATGTACTTGTGGAACAAACCCCGGTTGACCTTGGATCTTTCACAAATCTTACCCTCAGAAGTGCAACGTTTGCTATGAATAAGTTTGTTGAGATTTACAAACACATCTTTGAGGTTTATGGGGAGAGTGGGATAAATGGTGTTCAAATTTCCGATTGCTATCGGGAATATTGAATCCTATATAGTGAAAGATGAATTTGAATTTACTTGTAACGGAGAACACTTCTCTAATAATGTAGAGATCGAGCAAGGGAAGGGATGGCTCAGATTTACAATTGAAGCCATCATTAAGGGAAATGAGAGAATCTAGAAACTCTTGCTGCGATTCGCTATAAAAACTCCCGTGATGATAAGTACCGCACCGATATAACTGTTTAATCCGATAATTTCCTTCAAGAAGATAAAGGCAAAAATAGCGGAGAAAATGGGTTCGAGCGAGAACAGAAACCCTACACTTTCTGCCTTTGTATACTTTTGAGCGACAGACTGCATTACAAAACCATAGGCGCTGCATATTAGAGCTAAACCAAGAATCGCTAACCAATGGATAGGGCTGTCCGGCAAAACTGGCGTTTCAAACATAAAGGTAAACACAGTGGCATAAAGGGCAGCAAAGCCAAGTTGATAAATTCCTAATTGCAAAGCGTCTACTTCTCGTACAAAATGGTTTGAGATAATAATATGAATAGTATAAAGCAAAGCAGCAATCAGGCAATAAATTGCGCCAACATCAAATGTCAACTGATCGCGGACGGTCATTAGCACCAGTCCAATGGATACGATCACAACACCAACAATGATATTTTGGGCTGGAAGCTTTCGATGGAGAAATGCTTGAATGGCAGGAACCATTACTACAGTGGTACTCGTCAAAAAACCTGCGGAGGTCGCAGTAGTATTCATGACCCCATACAACAGCATGGCAAAAATACCTGCCAGTAAAGCACCGGAGATAGAAGCATACTTCAATAACTTGGTATTGATTTTCATCATTTTTTTAACAAAAATCAGCATTGTAACAAGGAAGGCAATGCCACAACGCAATGCCACTATGGTTGCCGGTGGCATTGCGTCAATGCCGAGCTTCATGAAAATATAAGACAGGCCCCAAGCTATAGATACCGTTGCTAAAACTAAGTTTGCTTGTTTTTGTGTCATTCGCTTCACCTTAACTCCTATTATTGTGTCATGAATAATATCTTACTCACGCTCTATATATAAGAAAAGTGAATATTTGTTATACTGAGAATAAGAACATCTTATGTTTATTTGGGGGCTTTATGAAAAAATCGAAATATGAAGTGTTTATGAAGGTCATTGAACTTGGAAGCTTGTCACGGGCAGCAGATTATTGCAATTATTCTCAATCGGCCGTAAGCCAAATAATTATCTCCCTGGAAAATGAGTTTGGTATCAAACTTTTGAATAGAAGTCATTCAGGAGTTTCCGTTACTTCAGACGGTGAAGAACTGCTGCCTCATATTCAAAAGTTAAGCCAAGCATATAATGAGCTTTCAGACAAAGTGTCTGAATTGCTTGGAATAGAAAGCGGCCTTATTCGCATCGGTACGTTTTCCAGTATTTCTTGTCATCTGCTTTCCCCGCTTCTTAAAGACTTTAAAGCCAAGCATCCGAATATAAAATTTGAACTGATCCAAGGAGACTACCGCCAAATCGAAATCTGGATTTCGGAAGGAACGGTCGATTTCGGTTTTGTGGATTTGCCTACTTTAAGAGAATTTGAAGTGATTTCGATCATGGAAGACCGGATGCTCGCTATTCTGCCTGCAAATCATTCATATGCTCATGAAGATTCTGTACCCTTGAGTATTTTTGAGCAGGAACCTATGATCCTTCTGGAAGAAGGGACAAAAAAAGAAGTGTTGGACATGTTTCGCCAACATAATATCAAAGCTAGGATTGAATACCGCCTCGATGATGATTACACTATCATTTCAATGGTCGAAAACGGGCTAGGTATAAGCATATTGGCTGAGCTTATTCTAAAAAGAACCCAGTACAATATCCTCAGCAAAGAAACATCCCCTAGTTTCTCCCGAAGTATTGGAATAGCCGTAAGAAATAGAAAACAAGCCTCAATGGCTGTGAGATGCTTTCTTGATTTTATTGAAAAAAACAAAGAAAGGTATATTCGACTTGTCAAATAAAATTTGACATCAAGTTCTTGTCAACCGAGGAGAGAAAAAAGTTAATAACACGAACCGACAAGTGTCGAGGTACAAGAACTTGCATCCTTCCCCGAATGGAGACAAGAACTTGCTTTGATTGCCGCGGTCAGACTTGAGGGAAGAATAAACGGTGTTGACTTCTTGGCCAGCACCCTATAATATAAAGGTGCAATGGCAATTGTTATAACGATTAACGTTTCAACGGTGGTGGTACATTTGAAGCAACGAGTCAGTACACGTTTTTCTATGGCCATTCATATCCTCTCGATGATAGCAGTGAAGCATACCGAACAAACAGGGGATGAAATTGCTCGAAGCGTAAATAATAATCCTGTTGTAATTCGGCGAGTTATAGGAATGCTTAAACGGGCAGGAATAATGGATGTTCGTGCTGGGGTAGGAGGGGCCTTTTTGCTTAAAACCCCGGAGGAAATTACATTGCTTGAAATTTATCGAGCAGTGAATGAAATTGAAGAAAACGATTTGTATGCGTTTCGGATTCATGAAGATTCGAATGTGGGTTGTCCAGTTGGTCGTAACATTGAATCTGTTCTACATTCCGAATTTGCAAAAGCTCAAGCGGCAATGGAAAACCAATTAGGGTCGACAACTTTAAGTCAACTTATCCCAAGATTCATCTAAAATAGAAGCTCCTAAGGGGGCTTTTATTTACCACTTCGTTGAAACAATAATAGTTATAACAAAGAGTGATACACGGAAACAAACAGGGATACGGGTTCTTAACGTTGGGAAAAAAAATGAAGAGGCTTTGTTGAAACCATTTTCAATTAAAAAAGGTCTGGGGTGTTTATCATGGGTAAATTAGATGGAAAAGTAGCGGTAGTAACAGGTGGAAATTCGGGTATTGGTCTTGCGACAGCACAGCAACTTGTTCAAGAAGGTGCCTATGTATACATTACTGGGCGCAACCAAAGCAATCTTGATGATGCCGTCAAGCAAATCGGAAAAAATGTAACGGCGGTTCAAGCTGATGTATCGAACTTTCAAGACTTGGACAATCTTTATGGTGCCGTGAAGAGTCAGCATGACCATATTGATATTCTTTTTGCTAACGCCGGCGTCGTGGAAAAAGCTCCAATCGGCGAAATTACCGAAAAGATGTTTGATAACAGTTTTAATATCAATGTCAAAGGTGTATTGTTTACGGTTCAAAAAGCGCTTCCCCTTTTCCGTGATGGCGGTTCAATCATTCTAAACAGCTCCACTCAAGGCAGCAGCGGTGCGCTTGGGTCAAGCATTTACGGAGCAACCAAAGCAGCTGTTCGCGCCTTTGCACGGAACTGGTTGGTTGACTTGAAAAGTCGTAAGATCCGAGTGAATGTCGTTAGCCCGGGCCCTATCAAAACGGTTGGTTTGGCTGCTGCA
The DNA here is from genome assembly GCF_900103825.1 of Paenibacillus sp. yr247. Lineage (GTDB taxonomy): Bacteria > Bacillota > Bacilli > Paenibacillales > NBRC-103111 > Paenibacillus_E. Next base: position 63,674 of record NZ_FNIF01000003.1, on the reverse strand, counting down.
GCAGGCGCTAGCGAAGAAGTACAAAAGAAAAGACTTGAATTCCTTTCCAGCCTTGTGCCACAAGGAAGATTGGGCACACCTGTTGAAGTTGCCAAGGCCGTTGTGTTCCTGGCTTCGGACGACAGCAGTTTCGTAAACGGCATCGAACTCTTTGTTGACGGTGGTATGAAGCAGGTTTAAAGAACAAAGGACATCGCACATATAGGAGGTGCCAAGGGCGCGAAAGTTAAGTGAAGCATTACAAGAAAGGTTGCCTAATACAATAGAATCCATTTATATTTATGGGTCGACCGCGCTTAACGCTTATGTTAAAGGGTCAAGCGATATAGACTTTCTTGTATTTGTCAATAGAACCCTTAGCTCATCAGACTCCCAATTGATTATGGATGCTCATAGACTTGTTGAATTGATTTATCCAAATTTGGACATTATGGGTGCTTATATTAGACAGCAGGAAGCGGGAAAACCCTTCAACGACATCCCACCATTCCCCAAATATCACGATAAGACATTAGATTTCAATGGAAATGGGGATATAAATCCAGTTACGTGGTGGGTGCTTAAGAAATATGCATTTGTATTTATGGACAGCCTTTAGCCTTCGAATATGAGATTTCATCTGACGAACTCGTCTAATACGTATTTGAAAATATGAATACATATTGGGTCGGATGGATTGAAGTACTTGAACATCAACTAGCTTGACCGATATATCGGAACCAACTAATTTGGAGCAAATTAAGCAGTTAGATTTTTCGGTTGAATGGTGCGCGCCGGGCATGTTAAGGCAATATTATTCAATTAGGGAATGTGATGTATTCAGCAAGGTTGCTGCAGGCGAGTATGGGCTTAAAGTATTGCCCGAGCGTTGGCACGGTCTTATCCATGAGGCAATTGCGATAAAACGATTAGAGCCTATACGCGAGTATTCTTCTCAATTAAAGCGATTACGCGACTTGGTTGAACTACTTCGGCTAATTCATACGGAGAGTACCTTCTTCCATAAACAAATCCGTCATTAGTAAGGGGGACAATGTGATCTTTAACCAACGGAAGACAAGAGCTCAGTAAGTTATATCACTAGGCTTCCTCGGCTTACAATCGGGCAGCCTCGCTGTGCTAACTGACAGAATAATGGAATAATTTGGAAGTAGTTCAAAGGAAAAAAGAGAAATAAACAAGTAAGGTTGTCAGACCAGCACAACGTCCTCGCTGGTGAACACAGCATTAACACTAATATCATGGTATCTTACCGCCTCCATAATATCCTCGGTATCAATGTTTGATAGGATAAGTGTAATAGTTATCTGAGGCAAGTCCATAAGCTGTTGAAACGTAAAAATCTTTCTCCGATGTTATCCCAACGTTCAACTTAGCGGACCATTCTGTGCTGCGATTTGTCACTGGTCACAAGCTTGCCAACCATTTAGTATCTGGCGTAGATTGAGTGACGGACACGCATGATTCCAATACTTAATATCTCCTGTCAAAAATAACGTTTACTAACTTGGCATGGAGTAGTACATGGTCCATTGTTATCGATCGGTGAAATTCATTCGTATGTGGTACAGATTTTACCCGGTTGGCTGGTGGTTGGGGTTGGTATGGGACTAGCGCCACCGATATGATTGCCTCTGCCACGGCGGATCTTGAAGGCCATCAAACTGCAATGGGAAGTGCAGTAATTAATATTGCGCGTCAAATTGGATCAGTTTTGGGAACGAGTGTCCTTGTTCTTGATCTTGTTCTCCCTGAACATGTTGGATCAATCGTTAAGAACTGCGTTTTCGTGAATGTCTGGTGGATGGCTGGAGCCATTTCGGTTATCGGTGCCATTGCTGCCTTCGGGATCTCCACCAAGCGTCTGCGAGGGACTGCACCGTGAATATTTGGGCGTCCCTTCACGGTGTAGATTGTTAACACTATGTTTTTTTTGTTCTCCATTCAGACCGAATGGTCTTAAAACGAGAGGGTGGTTTTTGTGAAAGCAGGACTAAAAAATGTTTTGAAGTTGTTCCAGGGGACCGTACCACCACCGCCAATTGCAAAACTGCTTAAGTTTAGCATATCGGGTGTGTCCGACGGGCGTGTAGAAATTGCGTTTATGGCAGACCCAAAAACACATGCAAACCCGATGGGTACGCTTCATGGGGGCGTGCTTTGCGACATTGCAGATGCCGCGATGGGAATGGCTTATGCAACTACGCTTGATGAGGGTGACACCTTTACCACACTAGAACTTAAAATTAACTTTTTGAAACCGGTTTGGAATTCAACACTTCGGGCGGTCGGAAAAGTTGTGAAGAGCGGACAATCGATAGGGTTATTGGAATGTGACATATTTGATGAGCAGGAGAAACTTGTTGCACGTGCTACCAGAACATGCATGACACTCCGCGGTGAAAAGGCGCGAGGACGATGAAGTCCCGAACTCGTTGAGGAAAGGAAGATGCAGAGCTCTTATGGAGGAGCTTTAATGGAACGAGTTGTCATCACTTGGCAACGATGTAGATATACCAGTTGAAAAAGCTGATTGCTGTAGAGAGTTATGCAACGAACTAATGGTCTTTCAAAAATCAAAGGCACAAATTAAACCAGAGTTGTTTGATAACATGAATTTTGATACGCGAATGGTTCCCTCCATGAAAAGGGCAATATACAATCACATTGTAGTTGCTAAAGATGATGATGAAGAGATTGGGTATGCATATTCGAACATCTCTCCTAAAGAAGTATACACAAATGACTTCGCTACCTTCTTTGATTTTTCTTCTGTGAAGGGGAATAATGTAGGGTGTTTATCCAATTTTTACATTAAAAAACAGTATAGAAAACATGGCATTGGGTCGGTGCTTTTCGATATGTCAATGAAATGGTTGAACCAGTTTGATGATGTAGATGATCGTTTCATTTTCGTTTCAAATGGTAATGATCACGCATTGGAATTTTACAAACGAAAAGGATATATTGTAAGCCATAAAATACTGGACGGGTTTATAACTGTTTTACGAAACAAATAAACCTTGATTCCTTAGAGTGCGGGGATTTAAGAACGTCCATTCTTTTTAATGTCTTATGAATTCATCTTTCGTTATCAGGGGTATGGTCAGGAGGGGAAGGCAAATTCATCGGAGGCAGCCTATTTTATTACACAATTAATGAATTGATCGTTCCTAAAAGTCAAAGCTCGACAACACTCGTTCAAATCAGAGGCACGGTTGCGAACAGCATGATTTACCGTTATCCCTAAAATTAACCAACAATATTAGATATTACCCATGTACATTGCTAACCAAATTGCATTAGTGACCGGAGCGAACCGGGGGCTTGGCCTTCAACTTGCTCGCGAACTTCTCTCCCGAGGAGCAAAGGTGTACGCAGGTGCGAGAGATCCGCAAGCCGTCGATATTCCGGGTGCGATCCCGCTGCAGCTCGATATTACGGATCCGAATTCGTAGCCGCCGCGGCGGAATCCGCTAAGGACGTAACGCTGCTAATCAATAATGCAGGCTCGTCAACCGGCGCCTCTCTGCTCGAAGGCGATCTGGATAACATTCATCTTGAATTCGATACGCACGTGTTCGGAACCCTTTCTATGGTTCGCGCATTTGCTCCGATCATTGAACGTAATAGCGGAGGGTCTATTCTAAACATTCTCTCCGTCCTGTCCTGGTTCAGCATCGGAGGCGCCGGTGCTTATACAGCCGCCAAATCGGCGGAGTGGGGCTTGACGAACGTGTTGAGGCTAAATTTGGCTGCTCGCAACATTAGAGTTGCCGGCCTTCACGTCGGATACATGGACACCGATATGACAGCGAAAATCTCCGCGCCAAAAGCGAACCCCGCTGACATCGCCAAAATTGCCATTGACGGCATTGAAGCGGATAGCTACGAGATCTTAGCCGACGATTTGAGCCGCAAAGTACAGAAAGACCTTGCCGGCGGCGTTGCTGTCCTTTACCCGGAATTATTCCAAGATACTACGAAGAAGGAGTTACATCAAAATGGCGATCTTTGAGAATGTTGCCTACAGCTTGTCCTTAGGCAAACAATTTTTCGCCACAAAGGAGTTAGTCTTATGAAAAGTATTTCATCCAAAGCGGCATTTTGGATTGTCGCCTGGGTACTCGCGATCAGCTTCTGGTCCAGCATGGCCCCTTCCATTGTGTTCCCGGTATATGCGTCGCAGTGGCACCTTTCCAGGTCAATAACGACAGGCATCTTTGCTACATTTCCGATCGTACTGATCTTGGTACTTGTTCTATTAGGTAATATTTCAGATTACATCGGACGCCGGAACACTTTGATTACCGGACTTATTTTTCTCCTCAACGGAGCATTAGCTTTCGCTTTAGCTTCGAACATGTATTGGCTGTTTGCCGGTCGTGTGCTGCAAGGCGTCGGGGCCGGGCTGACGTTGGGTTTGGGAGCTGCAGCGCTTGTAGAATTTAATCCGACGTCGAACAAGAAGCTGCCCGGATCCGTTAACACTATTACGCAGGCAGTCGGTATGTTCCTTGCGACAATTATCGGTGCAGCCCTAATTAAATATGCGCCATGGCCGCTGCATTTAAATTATTGGGTGTTATCCTCACTTGTGTTCATCAGCATTATCCTGAGCTTCTTCCTTCCGCAGAATAAGACACTGGAATCCGCTCGTAAATCGGGCTGGAAGCCGCAAGGCGTTAAGGTGCCGCGAGGATTATGGGGCCTTTATGTCTTAGCAGCATTAGCCGCGGGAACGGGGATGGCCATGGGCGCTGTGTTCACATCTCTTGGAGCCCAAATTGCGCGCGATGTCGTTGGGACAAAGGACATTCTTGTGATCGGTACGGTATTGTCGATATCATATTTGCTGATTGCAGTCAGTGCAACCATTGCCGGACGACTGGGTCCTGTGACTTCGATTCGGGCAGGTATGGTTTCGATAATCTTGACAATGGTTCTGCTCGTCACCGCGTCGGAGCTTCATTCTTTCGTTATATTTGTCATCTCATCGATTCTCGGCGGACTTGCCGCTGGGTTCTCTATAGCCGGAGGAATCGGCATTGCCGCCATCAACTCGCCTCCCCAATACCGGGTACAGTTTTTGTCTGCAGTGTTACTCGTCTGCTATCTATTCCAAGGAGCGAGCGCGTATGGCGGCGGTGTGGCTTCCACCGCTTACGGCTTCAGCAACGCGATATGGAGTCTCGCCGTCATAGTCGGATTCGTTGCTTTGATTACGCTATTGCTTGCGACGAAAAACCGCAAGGAAACGGAGCCTGCACCCGCTGCACCGAATACGACCGGATAAAATCAAGTGATGTCCAAAGTCTGATTCGACTTACCGGACATCCCTTATATGTTTATCGTGGAGCTTGCGACGGATGTTGGAAATGAGCAGAAGGGCTACCGGCCCTCCAATGAAGAAAACGGGGCATTAAAATTAGCTCAGCTATTAATTATAAATATTTATTATCAAAAACTACAAACTACAAAAAAGTAAAATTACTACAAATATTTATAAAAATTATGTCTTAAGACCTCTTTCGGAACACATTACTAGAATGATAGATTTAATCGTGAAAGAGCCTGTTCAAAAAGCACTATTTCTGTTTAAAGTGAGGAGCACAATCAGCTAATTGAGACCCCAATTGATCCCATTCTACGGCTGGCTCGTTCAGGGATTGGGTATCTTTGGGAGTTGCACTTCAGCAACAAGGGGTCCGAACTGATCTTGGTGATCATGAAATGTTCCATTATTAATAGGAAATCGTACTGAAATAGAAATCAGGGAGAGTGGAAGAGAAGATGACCGAAAAGGAAGCTTCAAACATAGTGCTTGTAACAGGGGCAACTGGAAAACATGGCGGTACAGGGGCTTATGTCGTTCACAAGTTGCGCGAGAATGGGCATCTAGTACGCGTACTTGCAAGGAGAAAAAGTACAATGACGGAGCAACTCGAAAAGTTAGGCGCTGAGATTGTTCTTGGAGATCTACATGATCGGGCAAGCCTTGTGAGTGCCTTTAACGGAGTATCGCAAGCCACCTTCACTTACCCCATGGAGCGGTAGAAGCGGCAGCTAATTTTGCCGCGGCAGCACGTCAATCCGGATCAAATCCACGTGTAGTGGTAACTTCCATGGCAGTGGCTCACCCCGATAGCCCAAGCCACCTTGGCAGAAGGCAATGGCTTGCAGAAGAGGTTTTGTCCTGGGCGGGACTCGATGTTTGTGTACTACGTATTGCAGCAGTGTTTTTCGAAAACATTGCAACGGTTCATGCTCGTTCGATTCGCGAAGAAAACATCATTCGGAACAGTTTTGGAATGGCGCAAGTTCCCTGGATCAGCGGCAGGGATGCCGCCTATCTGGTCGTCGCCGCTTTGTTGAAACCAGAGAGGTTCGAGGGAGAACAAGTTCACTACCCGGTAGGCGTTCAACTAATGGATCACACACAGATAGCTCGGATCATTGGAGAACACCTTGGCAGGGAGATTCGATACGTCCCGGTTAATGCGCAAGAATGGGCAGATGAACTGACAGCCCTCGCCTCAAGTGATCCTGTCGGACCTGTCAATATGGATATGGCACGCCATATCGCAGCAGTTGGAGCAGCATTAGCTTCGGGAAAGGGGCCGATTCGCCAACCAGATCCAGATGAACTTGCGCGATTGATCGGCGTCGAGCCGCTGACCTTTGAAGATTATTTGATAAGCGAGACGATGTCGAAGCGTCTAGTGTAACGGTTGTAGTCGTCAACTTGAAAATATGGTTGAATGCAAAAGAGCCTAGCGTTCTGATTTTCAGATCGCTAGGCTTTGTCGTATTTAAGGAGTAATGGTCAGATGGTCCTCTCCGCTGTTGAATGGCTAAATAAAATATCAGAAGTAATCAGTATAAATATTTAAAGTAGGGTAATGTTTTTTCGGGGTTGTTTTTTATTCATTTGATTATATTCATTTCTTGATAATCACTAGGCGGCATGCCGAAATATTTTTTAAATACATAGGAAAAATGCTTCACGCTGAGATAACCAACCTTTTCCGATATATCATATATTTTTTCCGATGGAATCGCGCAGAGCAGCTTCGCTGCCTGTTCCATTCTAACACGTGTAAGGAATTTAATGTAGGATTCATTCACTCTTTTATGAAACACGTTACTTAAATAATTGGATGAAACCCCAATATATTCCGCGATATCCGCAAGGCTAAGGGGTTCAGAATAATGGGCATAAATATATTCCTTCATTTTAAATACTATATCATGTTCATTTAGCTGATCTTGATTGGGTGAATTATGCATGGAAAAGAAGTTAACTAGCCCCATATATAAAGAGATGGTTTCATTTTTGGAAAGCGGATCTGAATGAGCTTGAATATTGGTTTTGAGATGATTCAATGCATACTCTATAAGATCGGTTGATTTTTCCCGTCTGAGCTGTGAAATACTTTCGATTAAATAAATACCTAATTTAAATACGTTAGATACGGTTAAATGGTCTATGAACTCGACCACGCGTTTTATAGCCATGGCATAAGCGACTTCATTATTGTTAAGTAATTCGGATAGAATGGAAGCGGTGGATTGCTCTAATTCATGAATCAGTTTAAGCTCATGCTGACTTTCATTATAAGCGAAGAAGTGGTTGCCTCTGGAAAATAACCGGCATTGCATAATTCTTCTTGCTTTGTGATAGGAAGAGTTAAGCTGAAAGACATCATCCTCGATGGAGCCGATCGCACTCGTAACCGTAATTCCTGTAATTTGTTGAATAAAGAAGGAAGCTTTCTCATGGATCATTTTACATTTCTGAACAATTTCATCTTCATTCTCGCCAGGGACGAACACGATTGTATGCTGATGTTCATCGAAGAACACCGTGCCCCAGCTTTCTTCTTCTGTAATTTCCGTGGCAACTTGATGAAGAATAAACTTGAAAATCGGTATATCTCTTGCCGGAACGGACTTTTCGAAAATGGTATCCGTGTCTAAATCCATCATCATAACAATGGCTTCGGCTTCAAGTAAGCTGACATTCAAGCGATAAATGAGAGGGTAAAGAGCTTTGATCTCCACATTCCCATCCGATACGGCAGCCTTTAAAAAATTTTTGACCACCTGCGTTTTCATATCCTTTGAAACGTTGCTCAATGTATGGTAGGCCAAATTCTCGCTTGCCTCTCTTTCGAGCTCTATGGAGATTTTGTTAAGCGCCTTCGCTAATTCTTCTAACACAATCGGTTTCAGTAAAAAGTCGTACACGCCATAGTGCATCGCTTCTTTGGCTAGGGCGAATTCGTCATAGCCGGATAAAATAATAATTTTTTGCCGTGGGAAATGTTGTGAAATGTTTCTTGATAGCTCTAGCCCATCCATAATCGGCATTTTAATGTCCGTAATTACAAGATCGACCTTCTGCTTTTGCAAAATATCCCACGCCTCGCTTCCGTCCATGGCTTCCGCCGAGACATGGAATTTTTCATTTAGTAAGGGAATTTGGATTTTTAAATATTCTCTTGTCAGCGGCTCATCATCAATAATCATTAAGTTATACATCATTTGAACCCGCTTTCTTTAGATCTTTAGGCAAAATAATCTTCACGGTCGTTCCTTGTCCAAGCATGCTCTTAATCTCTAATCCGTAGGCAAGGCCATATTTGAGCTTGATTCTCTTGTTCACGTTGATCAGGCCGATTCCCGTACCGCCACCCTCGAGGGGGTCTTCTCCGTTGATTGAATGTTCCAGTATTTTGGTTTGTAGTTGGTACAACCTCTCGCTACCCATACCAGTACCGCTATCTTCCACATAAATGAGCAAACGATTCTCTTCTTCTTCTGTGAAGATGCGAATCATCGTTTCTTCCCGCTTGGTTTCGCAACCGTAGATGACTGCATTTTCCACAATTGGCTGGAGCAGCAAAGCCGGGATATAGGAGGTATAGAAGTGAGGGGGAATGATAATTTGATAGTTGAGCCTGCCTTCATATCGACTGCTTTGAATGCTGAGATAGGCATGGAGCAGCTCAATCTCGCGATGCAAGGGAATGTCCTTATCCCAAGTGGTCATATTTCTTAAAATCAAACTTAGCTTATGGATATGGTCGATCGCTTTGTCTTGCTTACCTACTTGCATGGACATGGAAATCATATTTAAGGTATTGAATATAAAGTGCGGACGAATTTGATTGAAAAGCGCATTGATTTGAGCTTCCTGCTCTAGAAGCTTCGTCTCATATATTTCCTTAACGAGCCTTGTATTTTCTACGAGCATCGTGTCAATTTTCGAAACGAGGCCGTTAAACGAGGAGCCAAGATAGCCGATTTCATCCTTACGTTGGTCGGCAAAGCGGACGGTCAATTTTCCTTGTTCCACCTGCTTCATGAGCTTTACGATATTTAACAAGGGTTTCATAAACCAATTACTGAAGAAAGATAGGATAACAATGGCAAAAAGGGAGCAAAGAAGAGCAAATAAGAAGGCTGTATTTCGTGTTTGTACAGCTTTTTGGTTCAGCTCGCTGGTTGAATTTATGGCGATGATGGTCCAGCCAGAACTCGTCAAAAAAGAAGAATTCACAAGATATTCGCTGTTATTCATATGGATCTTCCGACCGGATAGCTGATCACCTGTTATTTTCTCGAAGATCTCTGTGAGGTTTAGATTCGTAAGGCTCGAATAAATCAAATTTTTGTTTTGATCCATAATGAAGAGCCCGCCTTCTTTACCCATATTCACTTTGCTCGCTATATCTTCGACTCCTTTATAATTGGCATCCACTTTTATTACACCAAGTATCTTTTCCGTATTGCGTGTACTGCGAAACTGTCGAACGATGGAAAATACCCGAGGGCCTTTATTATTTACAAGCTCTTCCATATGAGTCGGAACGACAATCGGATTTTGCGTGGTCATGGCTTCTTTAAACCAATTAAAATTATGGAAGTCGGTAGTGGTATCGATACTCATGAAATATCTGCCGCTGGAGTAAACTTGATCCGTTAATATTAATACGCGAATGATATCATTTCGCGGATAAATCATGATTTCATCCAAAAAACCTTCCGCTAGTCTTCGTTTATCCAACTCGTTACTCTCCGTAGGCTCCACGTTTTCTTCGAGCGTCATCATGAGGCTATCATTTCGGTAAGGGGTTAGGGACAACCGGAAGAGATCATCCATATATGTATTGATGTTATAGGAAACTTGATCGACAATTTGTTGTACCTTATCCGAGGATTGGACTTCAAAATTTTGTGTATATTTCTGGTAAGAAAGAAACGATACGAGAAACACGGAGCCTACGGTGAATAACGCAGACAAAACCAATAGTTTTGTTTGTATGTTCCATTCCCGATAGTTTTTATAGCCCGTCATTTTCTTATCACCTTCCTTATAGTTTCAGTTTATCGCTAGTGAGGGGTCTCTAGCAATCATTCGTAAGAAATCGTACCTCAATAAGTGAAAAACGGTGTTTCTTATCTAGTGGATCTGGAAGTATGATGAGAGTGTGAATAAAGTTTGTCATTAAAAGGGAGGATTCGAAAAATGAAAAGAAATTTATCATTAATGATTTGTATGGCTATGCTGCTCTCAATCTTAGCCGCTTGTGCCCAAAAGGAGGTAAGCCCTGCTTCCTCTCCTGTAGGTACGACAACTGCTCCTACGGCTTCATCCGCGCCTATTGAAGTAGTGAAGTTGAAATTCTTCACTGGAAAAGTAGAAACGGTAGATCTAATGAATCAACTGATTGATAAGTTCAATAAGCAAAATCCAGGCATAGTGGTAGAGCAAGAGTATCAGAAGGATGCCGCGAATGTGATGAAGGTGAAGTTTGCTTCTGGTGATGTGCCGGATATTACAACTGTATTTTCGCAGGAATATATCGATCAAGTGAAATATCTGGATTTATCAACGGAGCCTTACTGGTCTAGAATACTGCCTGCAATTAAAGATTTAACTACGGATATTAAAACGGGCAAACAGTTCCGGGTAGCGACGAACGTGACGATGGCAGGCATATTTTATAATAAGAAAATATTTACGGATCTCGGTTTAAAGGAAGCCTTGACATGGAATGACTTCAAAGCCAATTTGCAAACGATTAAAGATAAGAAACCAGGCGTTACGCCGATGTTCATCGCTGGTAAAGAGAATTGGACCTTAGGCCATCTCATTGAGTTTTTGGCGCATGGCGTTATTAAACAGAAATATGGCGTGAATCCTTCCAGGCAAGCCTTTATTAACAATGAGTCGGATAAGCTTGCATTTGATGCACCGGGAGGAAGTATCGATACCTTTGCAGCCAGATTGCTTGAGCTCAAAAAAGATGGGTTGATCAACAAAGATACTTTAACTGCCACGTACGACAACCAAAAGGAAGATTTCGCAGCGGGTAAGGTTGGCGTTATCAGCCAAGGGATGTGGGTGCTAGGTGATTTATTGAAAATGAATCCAGATTTGAAGGATACCATCGGATTCAGTCCGTTCCCTGCAATTGCCGATGGAACGAAGCCCGTCACCCTATCAGCTGAGGATTCAGCTTATCTTATCACAACGAGCTCTAAACATAAGGAAGAAGCGAAGAAATTTTTGAACTTCCTCTTTCAGCCAGAGAACATGAAACAGTACAGCGAGTTTTTGAAATCGCCATCTGCGTTCAAAGATGTAACTGCAGATTGGGGACCTCTTAAGGATCAAGCCGCTGCAGCGCTACAAACAGGAGTAAACATTTCGTTTACAGATACGCCTGCAGGATTCTCCGGTGACGATGCAGGCCGAATGGTGCAGGACTTGCTTGTCGGAAAATACAAAACAACCCTTGATTTTGCTAAAGCCTATAAAGAGACTTGGGATAAAGCATGGAATGCAACTAACAAGAAGTAATACGGCTGTTGTTTGAAAAATGAGGAAGTCAACTTCGTACTACACTGCGAAAGGCTTCCTTCTTTTTCATCATATATGGGAATCGAAGAGGTGAAATGGCAATGAGAATGATCAGATATTTCAACCTAAATTTGCATAAAGTTATGGCGGTTCCGGCCATTTTATTATTTGCTTTGTTTTTTATTTATCCATTGACGCAAGGCATTGGCATCAGCTTAACCGATTCGAATGGCGTCACGCAGCCTTCTTTTACAGGCTTGCAAAACTTTGTGGATTTCTTTCATGATGATCGAGCTATGCACGATGTCATGACCACTGTGTTATTCGCGCTCGGCAGCGCTCCGCTTTTGAACCTATTTGGCTTTCTCTATGCGCTCTTACTGGATCGTAATTTCAAGGGGAAAGCGGTTGTGCGGGCGATCGTTTATTTACCGGCGGTTATTAGCCCTTTAATAATGGGCTATGTATGGTATTTTATCCTTCAGCCGGGTCGAGGCTATCTCTTCCGTTTGTTAGATCATTTTCATCCCGGTATGTGGAGTATCAATTGGCTAGGCGATAACTCTGCAGCGCTTAAAGTATTAATTTTCGTGAATGTTTGGCAGTTTGTAGGCATGACAATGATTATTTACTTGGCAGGTCTCCAATCGATTCCGGAGGAATTATATGAAGCTAGCAAAATAGATGGCGCCGGCTACTTCTCCAAGCTCTGGTATGTAACCATTCCGATGCTGTACCCTTCGATTAAAATCAATGTCGTTACGAATATTATCGGATCATTATCCGTTTTCGAAATTATTGTTGCGCTTACGGATGGAGGACCAGGATTTAGTACAGAGTCGCTAAGCATTTTTATTTTACGGAAGCTGTATGGCAGCTTTACAGGCTATTCAACAGCGGTAGCGCTCATCCTTTTTCTTTTGATCATTGTACCTGTGGTCGTCTTTTTAAGATTAGTAAGACATAAAGAATTTGAACTCTAAAAGTCAAGGAGGCGCGATATGAAAATAGCCCAAAGCGTTTTGAAATATGTTGTTGTCATTTTCATCGCTCTTCTATCTTTGTTTCCCTTCTATGTATTGCTCTATTTATCGCTGAATACGCCAACACGGGGGATGTATGACCCTTCCATATTGCTACCCGATTTTCATTTTGATAATTATGTGCAAGCCTGGAAAGTATCTAAGCTCGGTTTGGCAATTGTGAATTCGCTGATTATTACAGGAGGCGCCATTGCCTTAGTTGTGACACTCTCTAGTTCAGCTGGTTATTCTATTGCTCGATTTAACAATAAGTTCAATACCGCTGTCTTTCATACGCTGCTTATTTGTTTGATGATACCAGCCATTATTATTACCGTTCCTCTGTACTCGTTAATGAAATCCATTGGAGGGATCAACACGCATTGGGCGATGATTCTGCTAACTGCAACAAACGCTTTACCATTTTCAGTGTTTCTTTATACGAGCTTTATTAAGATGCTGCCACGTGAAGTGGAGGAATCGGCGATTATCGATGGTTGTACCTATTTTACAGCTTTTTGGCGTGTAACTTTTCACTTTTTACGACCTGTTACCGCTGCGGTTGTTATTTTGTCAGGACTTGGAATTTGGAACAATTATGGGCAAGCTGTTTTTTTTCTGCAAAATAAAGCGTTGTACACAGTACCGCTTGCTGTGGGATTGTTTTTTCAAACCTATGGAGCCCAATGGAATTTGATGGCGGCAGCTGCGGTAATCGGGTTGGCTCCGGCGGTGATTGCCTTTCTTATCTTTCAAAAATATTTCATTAAGGGAATAACTGCGGGGGCCGTGAAAGGATGAAGAAGATGAATCTATGTATAAAGGACCTATACCCAAAGAAAGCTCAATTTCTGAAGAACGAACGGATCGAGCTTCGGGTTGAAATAGAGAATTGTTCTGAAATTCCGGTTACTTTTCGATTGGAAGTGCGAATTTACTATGTAGACCAATTTATAGAAGATTATATCCAAGAAATCTTGAATGTCCCTGCGGGGTTATCGATTCTAGACGTCGCGATTCAATCAAAGGATGAGGATTTCAAAGGATTCGGAGCGGATGCAGCACTCTATCCTATTGATTCCAACACGCAGCTCCATGTGTTTTCTACTTCTTTCGATGTGGTTTCCAATTGGCGAAAATCACCAAGGTATGGGTTTTTGAGCGATTTTGCTCCAGCCGAATTAGGAACTACAGATGATGTGAATTATTTGAATAAGCTTCATATCAACCTCGTGCAATTTTACGATTGGATGTATCGACATGACGAGCTCGTTCCGCCTCGGAGCGAATTCACAGACTTAATGGGGCGCGAATTAAGCTTGTCCGTAGTGAAAGAGAAGGTGGCTCTGTGCCACGCTTTAGGCATGAAAGCAATTGCGTACGGCGCAGTCTATGCGGCTAGTCAACCGTTTTTCGAGCAGCATCCGGATTGGGCTTTGTATGACAGTAATGGGAAGGTTCTTGATCTCATTGGCCTATTTTTTATCATGAATATTTCTGACGAATCGCCTTGGCCTAAGCATATTATTTCCCAGTACAAAAAAGCGCTCGAAGAGGTCGGGTTTGATGGGATTCATATGGATACCTACGGAGCTCCGAAAACAGCTTTTTCTAGATTGCATGGTGTGTCACGAATCGAGAAGTTAAAGGATCAATTTCCATTCTTAATCAATTCCACCCGGAGTGAGCTTGAAAAGGATAAGGAAGATGTTTGTCTTATTTTCAATAATGTGGGAAACTGGCCTGTCGATACAGTAGCGCTTGCAGCGCAGGACGCTATGTATATCGAGGTCTGGCACCCGTATGAGCGGTATCATCACATTCAGCAGATCATTCGCATGGCCAAGTTTCATAGCGAAGGGAAGCCAGTCATTCTGGCAGCTTATCTGAAACCTTTTCGAGAGCAGCCATCGGCAATAGACCGCGCGAATTTCTCGGCATTGCTGCTTACAGCCGTGATTTCTGCAAACGGTGGTTATCATCTATTACACGGGGAAAACCAAGCGGTATTGACACAAGGTTATTATGTGGATTACACCACATTAGAAGATGCCAATTTTGTACGGGAAATCAGAAATTATTACGATTTTATTGTTCGCTACGCCAATCTATTGTTCGATGATTCACTCGAGGATGTGTCGATGACCCATACAGGCTGGGACAATATCGAATATGTGTTTGGAAATTTTTCGTGGAGCGCCTACGGTGAAGCGAGCAAAGTGTGGACCCTTATCAGAGAGAACGCACAGTATAAAACCATCAGCTTTATCAATTTGACAAACAATGAGGACGATTTATGGAACGAAGGAAAGAATCGCCCGTCAGAACAGCATGATCTGCAAGTGAACATCCTTTTGGATCGGAAAGTAAAGTCGGTGTTTATGGCTTCGCCCGATATAGATATGGGACGACACCGCAATTTAAATTTTACGGTAACAACGGAAGGGTCAAAGGGTCAGATACTAAAGGTCGTTATACCTGATCTGTATTTTTGGGATTTGTTAGTAGTCGAGTTAGAGCTCTAAGAAGACTTGAAGGGGGTGAATGCTTTCTAGTATTCGGGAGCGAAAGCGAGGTAGTCGTGGGAGGCCTCACAAAACCAGAAAATAGGAGGAGTAGTTATGATGTTGAAAAGTAGGTTGCAAAAAACAAGTTTGCTTTTTCTTTCGTTTGTGATTTGCCTACTAGTCTTTCACCCAACGACGTCAAAAGCGGCGGCAACCGGAATCATCAAGCGGGTTTATACGGATAAGGCGAAGTACAACCCCAGCAGCGCGGCGACCATTAGTGTTGAAATGACAAACGATTCGGGTGCAGCATTCAATGGAAATGTGACTTTGACGATTTCTCATCTAGAAACGCAAACCTATTTAACTTCGCAAGCCGTAGTTCTAGCTACAGGAGCCTCGACAACTGTCACGTTTCCTTGGACAACGCCGGCAACGGACTACCAAGGGTATTTTGTTAATGTTACAGCAGGGACTTCCACAGGGGCGACTGCCATTGACGTATCAAGTACTTGGACCAAATATCCAAGATACGGGTTTCTTACGGAATATCCTGTTGGCGAGTCCTCCTCTACCTCGGATGCCAGAATCAAGCAAACCATGCAGGATTACCATACGAATGCTTTTCAGCTTTATGATTGGATGTGGCGGCATGAAAATATGATCGAACGGACAGGAGGCACGATCAACAGCTCTTGGACGAATTGGAACGGCAAAATCACCGATTCTTGGCCGACCATCCAAAATTTGATTTCTTCCGTACACAACTACAATGCTGCGGCCATGCCTTATACTATGACTTACGCTGCATTGCAAAATTATCAATCGATTTCCGGTGTAAGTCCGACGTGGGGAATGTATAATGATACACTCCATGCGAGTCAAGCTGTGTTCGATTTTGGAGATAATGACCCGAATACGAACCTATGGCTGTTTAATCCAGCGAATACGAGCTGGCAAAATTACATCTATGGGCAGTATCGCGATATTTTATCAACGGCTGGCTTTGATGGGATTCATCTCGACCAGATGGGTCAGCGTGATAACATGCACGACTATAACGGGGGCATTGTGGATCTGGAACACAGCTTTTCAGGTTTTATTAACAATCTGCGGAGTAATCTGAACAGCACTGGCTTTAGCAACAAAGCAATTGCTTTTAATATTGTGAATGGCGGCGTCACTGGTTGGGCAGCGAATGATGTCACGACGAACGCCCAAACTAGCTTTGATTACAGTGAAATATGGGAAAATTCACCTAATTATATCGATTTGAAAAACTTTATTAACAAAGCTCGAAGCAATGATGGTGGCAAAGCAATGGTGTTGGCCGCTTATATGAATTATCAGGAAAATTTGGGTACAAGATACGAAGCTGAATCCGCTTCCCTAAATGGGGTTACGGTGAACAATAATCATACGGGATATACGGGTACGGGTTTCGTCGATAATTTCGGAACCACAGGTAATTATGTCCAGTTTAATATCAACGCCCCAGAAACAGGGAAATATGCATTAGCGTTTCAATACGCGAATGCTACAGGGGCAACGGGTACTAGAAGTATTTATGTGGACGGGGTTTTGGATAAGCAAATTTCATTTCAGAACCAAGCAAATTGGGATACATGGTCATTTGACGCCTATGATGTCGTCCAACTGACAGCAGGAAACCACACTGTAAAAATTCAAATGAATGCAACGGATGCAGGCTTTATTAATTTAGATAGCTTGACGCTCGGAACATTCAATGAACCTTCCGTACGGTTAGCTAACGCGGCGATTGCTGCGAGCGGCTCTTTTCACATTGAAATGGGCGAAGGGGATCAAATGCTCGGGCACCCATATTTTCCAAACGAAGGGAAACAAATGAGAACAAGTCTGCGGGAGGGAATGAAGGATCATTACAACTTCATTACTGCTTACGAAAATCTTTTGTTTGATCCTGACGTGATCGATAATGACGCCGGCACGCAGTTCGTCTCCATTACTGGCCAGACGCTAAGCGGTAATGCAGCGGCCAACACAATCTGGCAGCAAATCAAACGGAACGGCAGCTATGACATCGTGCACCTCATTAATTTAAAGAACAATGATACAACTTGGAGAAATACGGCAAATACGCCTGTCACTATGAACAATCTCATTACAAAAGTGTATGTGGGCAATGACGAGAGTATTTCGAGCGTGAATCTTGCTTCCCCCGACATTAGCAACGGAAGCTCGCAGCAGCTTGCTTTCACCACGGGAACGGACAGCAACGGCAAGTATATTTCCTTTACCTTACCTTCATTACAGTATTGGGATATGATTTACTTGAGCCGCACCTTCACCACACCGACCAATAACGTTTACGAAGCGGAGACGGCTATTAAGACTAGCGTGACAACCAATACCAATCATACGGGATATACGGGCACCGGTTTTGTAGACGGGTTCGTTGCAGCGAATGAAGGAGTATCCTTCATTGTAAATGCGGCGACAAATGATGATTATTCATTGCGGTTCCATTATAGCAATGGCGGGACGGATGCTACGCGAGATGTATTTGTTGATGGCGCTTATGCAGGCACCGTACGCTTTAAAGGCACCGCAAACTGGGATACATGGAATGACGGCGAACTAACCGCACATCTCAAACCGGGGATCCACAGCATTGTGCTATGGTATTCCGCCAGCAATACAGGTGCGATTAATTTGGATCGCCTTAATTTGGATAAAACCTATATCTGGCAGTTTGATCGTGCCATTATCTCTGTACCTGCGGGATATCGAATCACCTTCAGAACAGGAGAACAAGGTTGGATTCACTCAGGTATTAACAATTGGCAAAATGTGACGGATACGATGATGTTAAATAACGGTTCAAGCGATACATTGCACAATTACGAGAATTCGATTGGGCCGTTCACATCGGGAACGACGGTAAATTTCACATTCTTATGGGACGATAATAATAACGGCATTCTTGAAACGAATATCGATCGTTGGCAAGGTACGAACTATTCGATTTCCATTCCTTAAACTAAAGGAGGATATTTTTCATGAGGCAATTTAAATGGGTTAAGGTTAAAATAGGGCTTGCCGTGCTTCTAACTGCAGCACTGACGATGGGGCCGCTGGCCTTCGTTAAACCGGTCTTCGCAACCACTTTGCCGTCTACACAATCTGCAACAAGTGTTTACATGTCCAATTGGAACAACGCAATGAATATATGGATGGCTAGTAAATTATCTCAGAACGACACAGGCACCTTCGGGCCCCGAATCGGTGAGATGCGTGTAAGCAACGATTACAACACCAACCAGATTAAGGATTACTCCGGCTATTTCCGTGACGAGACACTTGCTGTGAAATATAATCAAATCCATAATTTTAATTCTCAGGCTTATTATGACGACAACGGCATTTTAAAAACCCAATATCTGGATTATAGCGGATCCAACATGCCCTTGACGGTGACTAAGGATTATAATATGGTACCGAATCAGAATTTTACAGTAGCCACTTATACGTTTACCAACAATAACGCAACCTCCATTGATTATAACCTGTTGGAGCAGATTCACGAGAACAACAAATCGATCGGAGGAGCCAACAATTCCCACCATGGGTACTACGACAGTACACGCAACACGCTATTTGTTGATATGAGCGCATCCGGCCAATACTATCTTGCGCTGACCTCGCTTCAGGCGGTGACCGGCCATCAGGTAGCCAACGATGCGGTTTCCAATCTAATCTCCAATGACGTTGCAGCGTGGTATACGTTCGATAACAACGGCACGGTCAAAAACAATAATGATGTAGTGGCGACGGATATTAGCGTTGCGTTCCAAAACCGATTTACCATTCCAGCAAACAGTTCGGTTTCATTATCTTTCGTCGCTACGGTTCGCGATACGCTTGCTAATGCACAAAGCACCGTGGACACAGCTCGCGCTCAAACCGCGACCTACTGGTTTACGCAAACTCAAACCGCGTATACCAATTGGTTGGCCAGCGGGAAAACAACGACCTCTTCCGATACGGGTATCAATGAAACCTATAAACGCGCATTGATATCGATTAAAAACTCGATCAATCCGACATCGGGTGCGATGCCGGCGACGACCAATCCGATTGCTTACGGCTATAAGGTCTGGATTCGCGATTCGGCTGTGACTGCGATGATTTTGGATCAGGCCGGTTTCACTGCGGAAGCAGAAAAATATTGGAATTGGTTAATTGCCCGACAATCTGCGGACGGGAGCTTCAAAACAACGTTCAACCTATGGGACAGCAGCTATATGTCCTTTGTCGAACCAGAAAACGATTCGATCGGAATTTTCCTCATCGGCGCTTATTTGCATTACAAATTAACAGGCAGCGCTACTTTTCTTGCCAATATGTGGACCGCTTATAAAAAGTCGGCAGACTTCATTACTAACTATATCGGTTCCGATCCCTACGGCTTCGGTCAACCCGATGCCAGCATTTGGGAGGAACAACAGGAGTACAATGGATTTACGCAAGGTTTATATGCAGCCGGATTGGATGCGGCCCAGTATATGTCCCGCGCGGAAGGATTGAGCAGCCTCGCCGACAGCTACAACGGCGTATCGGGCAAGATCCGATCGAATATCCAGAAGAATGATAGCTGGAGTCCACCTGGGTTGTGGAATTCCATAAACGGTTACTTCAACCGTGCCGTAACTACCTCCGGCGGGACGAATACGCTGGTCGATTCCTCATCTGATGCGATGTTCGTTTACGGTCTGCTTGACTCCAATTCCTCGAGAATTAGCAGTCATATCAACAAAATTACAACGACGCTTCAGCACGACGGCAATGGAATCGCCCGTTACACTGGCGATACCTTCTACTATACCGCCGCATTCAGTCCAGCAGGCAATGAGGCTTTAAGCAACGAGCCTTCTTGGCCGCAAATGAGTGCCTATGTGGCTCTATATAACATCTACCAAGGTAATTTGACAACTGCACTTAGTTACTTGCAATGGATCGTCTCCAGAACGGGAGTAGGGTACATGTCCGCAGGAGAAGCGGTATCTCGAATTACATTTAAACCTCTTCCAAGCACGATGGTCGAGCCCGTTACTGCGGCTTGGTTTGTTCTAACAGCGCTTGCTTACGAAGGAAAGGCCGATATTCGCATCACTGCTCCTCAGTATAACGTTGGTGCTTATAAAACCATTAACGTCACCACGAGCGTAGCTTCCGACTTGTCTCAGTACAGCAATGTGCCCTATTATCTAAATAATAAGGCCAGTACATCCGGTTCAGGCGATACGACAATTACGAAGGCTTATGTCAGTAATGATGCTAGCAATCTCTACATTCGCGTTAAAAATAAAAGCGGAGTCCTTTCCGCATACAATACCGCTCCTCGTTTTGGAGTCATGGTATATGGGGAGGATTATAAACACGGTGCGGCAGCTTCGTCATCCTCCGCCATGTACGGCGGTGGGCTCGATCATGCGGCACAGTATATGGTCGGCCGTTGGAGCGACAGCGCTAATTTCTCGAAATTCAAAGTTGTAAGCGGTTCTTGGTCATTTGACCACTTTATTACCAGCGTGATCGCACCTCAATGGGATCCGGCTACCGGCAACATCGAGATGGTCATTCCATTATCCGAATTATCCAGTACCGGTTCTGTTGCAACTGGGGACTATTCCAACCTGAACATCGTGCTCGTTCGCCAGAATCCAACGACTTTGGCTTGGTCAGAAGATAACTTGGAAGCTGTTCACGATCGTGTCATGCAAAATGGAGAAGCTTGGTTCTATGGTAATGTAGAGTAAATAAAAGAAAGATTCGGTCCCTTGTAGATAATTTCTGCAAGGGACCGTTTTTCTAAAATAGTTACCAAGATCACACAGTCGATTCTTAATTGAGCACTTTGCATAATTCTGTTTTTGGCTAAGAGGCCTTACAAATCTCAGCCTATGAACATCGTCAGAGGCTAGTTTACGACTTTCTATTTCGATCGCTTGTAGATGTCAAACTAAAGTTTTTTCTGATGGGGATAGAACAAGAAAAAGCGATGTTTGAGTTTAATGCAAAGAGACTTAGAATACATTCTAATCTTAGTATTAATAGGAGTAGCTCAAGATAACTGAGTAATTTCTGGAAACTATTGTGTACATGCACTTATAGGCACACACCCACATACACTAATACTAATCTATAAGCGGAGGCTTCCGAAACATCTATGATCCGCTAACACTGAAGGGGGTGGCTGGAATGCCTGGATTGTTTAGTGCAATTGCTTTATTAATTAAACAGTTAACCTTGCTTGTATCCTATGTCAAAAATAACGCGTTTCCTCAACCACTTACCGAGGAAGAGGAAGAAAAACATCTTAGGCTCATGGCAGAAGGCAATGAATATTCTAGAAATATGTTGATCGAACATAACTTAAGGTTAGTTGCCCATATAGTAAAAAAATTCGACAACACAGGAGAAGATCTCGAGGATTTGATCTCCATCGGGACCATAGGCCTGATCAAAGCGATCGAGTCGTTCTCTCCAAACAAAGGCACAAAGCTTGCGACATTCGCGGCTCGTTGTATTGAGAACGAAATCCTTATGCATCTACGTTCACTGAAGAAAACACGAAAAGATGTGTCCTTGCATGATCCCATCGGAACGGATAAAGAGGGGAATGAAATCACGTTGATCGACATCCTCGGCACAGAAGCGGATGATGTGGTGGATAAGGTGCAACTGAAAATAGAGAAGAGTAAAATTTATCGCAATCTGGAGATTTTGGACGACCGTGAGAAGGAAGTTGTTGTGGGTAGGTTCGGACTTGAATTAGGTGGGGAAGAGCGGACGCAGCGGGAGATTGCGAAGGAGCTGGGGATTAGTCGCTCCTATGTATCAAGGATTGAGAAGCGGGCGCTGATGAAGCTATATCATGAGTTTTATAAGGCGAAAAGGTAAGGATCTGAATCGATTACTTCATTTATTTGGACCATGTACAAGTAATGGAGGTGAAGATCATGACTTTAATTCATATCGAAAATGCCAGTAAATATTATACGATGGGCAAGGAAACCATTAAAGCGTTAGATGACATTTCGTTAGATATTGATCATGGCGAGTTCGTTGCCATAATGAGCCCATCGGGTTCTGGCAAATCCACGCTCATGAACATCATCGGTTGTTTGGATGTTGCAGATAAAGGTGTTTATGACCTTGATGGTCAAGCAATTAACTTACTTAAGGATTCTCAGCTTGCTGAGATTCGCAATAAGAAGATTGGTTTCGTTTTTCAAAGTTTCAACTTGCTGCCGAGATTAAGTGCTTATGAAAACGTGGAATTACCTTTAATTTATCGGGGAATGACGAAAAAGGAAAGAGAACCATACGTTTTGCAGGCATTAGAATCGGTGGATTTACTGGATCGTATGAAGCATTTTCCCTCTGAGTTATCTGGTGGACAGCAGCAGCGTGATGCTATTGCGCGAACGTTGGCAGGAGATCCAGCAATAATTTTGGCGGATGAGCCTACGGGAGCGTTGGATTCGAAGACGGGAAATGAGATTTTAGAGCTTTTGAAGAAATTAAATGCACAAGGTCGGACGATTATTTTGATTACGCATGACAATTTGATTGCGCAGCAAGCGAAGCGGATTATTCGTTTTCGGGATGGTAGTTTGTATAAAGACGTTTAGTATTTATAAGACTGGGACTCCTTGGGAAACTATGGGGATCCGGTTTTATTTTTATCTACAAGTAATCGTTTGTACTATTCAATGAAAATGGTACTACCGGCATTCAGCTAACGGGCAGGAGAGTTGAATACTGTCATCGAAGTTAGAGATTAGATTTATTCTGTATCGGAGTGATAAGTTATGAATATAGAAGATCAAGCGGCTTTGTTTAGTATCTTCCATGATGGATCATTATTAGATCTAGCCTCTGTACCAGATACGCAAGACATTTCGTTTGTAATTGAATGTAAATATATCGTCGAAATGCTAATTCCAGGAGAAAATAAGTTATATGGATTAATAAAGAACTGTCACTATATATTCTTTGAACATTGGGATTTAGATAAAGCAATAACGGATTTATACTTAATTAATCAGTATGATTTAGAAATACATGATGCTGACGTGAAACGTGGGTATCTAAACATCATCTGTCTGATAGAAAGTTACAGGTCTTCCAGCGGTGGAACTTTATATCTAAAATGCGATGGAATTGAACTGTATGATGAAAATAGAAACAAAATAGCGATGGACGAGTTAAAACAAGCAGCAAATCTATACTGGTCAAATTTTAAAGATCAAGGAAATACATCTTCTTAGCATTATGAGAATTACATTAAACCCTATTCATTCAGCTAACGCAGAAGTACGACAAGTTCTGCTATAAGCACCAAACAGTGTGAAAAGCAGGAGATTACAGCAGTAATTTTAACTTTACAACCGAGGATGGGAATGACGGAACCATGTATCCTGAAACCATCCCGCCAATACTCCTGCACGCGTCATGTTTAACAGAACATGAAGTGTGAAGTTCAGGTAGATTCGACAGAACGAAGGCTGTAGCCATTCTAATAGAAAAGGTATGCCAACGGATATGTCGCGCGGCTAAAAAACTGGATATGGTGAGAATGCTCGCACTGAAGCGAACTGACGAACTTCCGAATGTACAGGTCTACAGTTAGAGCACACGGAAACGTGTGTACCATCAGACGATGGGGTGAGGGGCGTAAAGTAAAACTTTCTGCTCTGAAATACGCTATGCCGAACAATGGCGGCATCGATCTCACAGGCTTAGAGGGAGCACCTAAGTTCAGAACGGATAGCTAAGCTGTAAGGGACTTGGAAAACAAGGGACGTTGCAGGAAGGGCTGTTACCCGAAACGGTTACAATAAGGCATTTGCCGAAATGGATTTATCCTTGTGAGGGCAGGGGCACGACTGAGGAAGCCTCTGTAATCGAGGTGGAGGAACAGCCCCAAGTCTAATTGAAAAGAACGATCATTTTCCATGCGTGAATTGCACCGATCAGGTAGGAATGTGGGGACATCGCTTCATTTAGGAGGGGTGCCACAGTGCAAGCTTTACGAAATTGGGAGTATTACGGCATGACGGAATCTTTTACGGATTTATACGAAAGATCAGCAAACAAAGAAACATTTTCACACCTCTATGGGACCGTCACATCCAGAGAAAATATTTTGCTGGCTTATCGCTCGATGAAGTCCAATAAAGGATCAAAGACACCAGGAACAGATGGACTAACCATCGAAGACATCGAACAACGACCCGAACATGAATTAGTAAGTGAAATCCAAAACAGACTGCAAAACTACCGCCCCATGAAAGTTAGACGGAAGCTTATCGAGAAAGATAACGGCAAATGGAGACCGCTTGGCATCCCTTGCATCCTCGACCGCATCATTCAACAGTGCTTTAAGCAAGTCCTTGAGCCCATAGCTGAAGCCCAATTTTACAACCATAGCTATGGTTTCAGACCCCTTCGATCGACACACCATGCCATGGCAAGAGTTCAATTTCTCATTAATCAGGCGTCAATGCATTTTGTAGTCGACATCGACATATTGGGGTTTTTCGACAACGTCAACCATACCTTGCTCGTGAAGCAACTTTGGAACATGGGCATTCAAGATAGAAAGGTTCTAGCGTGCATCTCTAAAATGTTAAAAGCTGAAATCGAAGGGGAAGGAATACCTTCTAAAGGCGTACCTCAAGGTGGCTTGCTGTCAACACTGCTCTCGAATATTGTACTGAATGACCTCGATCATTGGGTGGCTGGTCAATGGGAACTCTTTCCGCTGACACAACCTTTCAAATCAAGAACTGGCGAAAGGGCTGCGAAAATACGGTCTAGTCTAAAAGAAGGCTATCTGGTGCGTTACGCCGATGACTTCAAAATCATTTGTCGCGATTGGAAGTCTGCCCAGAGGTGGTATCATGCGGTTGTTCTGTATCTCAAAGACCGCCTGAAACTCGACGTCTCACCAGAGAAATCGCAAATCATCAATCTGCGAAAACGAGAGTCGGAATTCCTTGGGTTTACAATCCGAGCGAACAAAAAGGGTCAAAAGCGAGTTGCGCATACGGGCATTAAAGCCAACAAAAGGCAGAAAATCAAAAGCGAAGCCAAGAAACACATTCTCAAAATGAGGGCTTCGCCAACGGCTCTAACCGCTGCACGGTTCAACAGCTTTGTTTTAGGAATTCACAACTACTTCAATCGGGCAACACATGTCAGTGTTGCGTTCTCACGTCTTGCCTACGATCTTCGAGCTTTCATGTACAATCGTCTTAAACAAATCGGGAAATACGAGCATCCTGCAAACCCACCGCCAACGTACAGTAAATTTTACAGCTTGGGTTACAGGACTTTTAAAGTAGCAGATGTTTATTTATATCCTCTTGCCAATGTGAAAACAAAGAATACGATGGGCTTTAGTACAGGGCTTTCGCTCTTTACCACAGCAGGCAGAGAACAAATACACAAAAAGCTTCGACCAGATTTACGTCAGGAAATTTACTTTCTTACGACATCTAGCATCCCGAATCAGAGTGTTGAATATATGGACAATCGGATTAGTCGGTATAGCATGAAAATGGGGAAATGCGAAATTACAGGCATGTACCTCTTCGCGTCCGATGTTTACTGCCACCACTATATCCCGTTGCACTTAGGTGGAAATGACAAATTTAACAATTTGCGCATCCTCCACAAAGAGGTCCAACAACTTATCCTCCAAACAAATAAAGAGACGATTGTCGTACTCAAGAATAGACTGGATCTAACGGAATTGATGATGAACAAGATCAACAAATACCGTGAAAAATATGCACTAGAACCAGTTTAACATATCCCAAATCAATGAGTAACGAGGAACTTATGATCAAGTACATTTAGTTAGATGGAACGCGGAGTGCTGGGAAACTGGCACGCTCCGTGTGGAGCAGGGGAAAAGCTGGAGATCACATCAAATGCTTACCTATTGCAACCGAGAGTTCAGTATCAACATGAGAAGGCAGCAGACCAATTTGATCTGCTGCCTTTCTTCTGCTACCGGGCAATTTAATGCTAAACAATCAAAAAGGGAATGATAACCACATAAAAATGTGGAGGAGTCAAAGTGAAGAAAATTATTGCGGCTTTAATAATTTCGGGTAGTGTCCTAGTTAGTCCTGAGAACGGAAAAGCTAACGTATCCTTACCGTGTAGCTCAGTCCTAGAACCAGTAAATACCGGTTATGCAAATGAAAAAGGGGTAGTTCTGGTTTATAAAGTGAAATTAACACCAAGCTTTCCGCGCACCAGTATAAGTATTCATGCTAATCATCTTCCGACACCATCCTCTCTGGGAGAATATGATGGTTATGAGGGCTTTGCATTTATTCCAAATGAAATTAGTTGGAGATTCAAACTATATCCAATACCAGTAATAGGTGGTCCGACTTGGGTAGGTAGGTTTGACGAAATAACAGCAGACCTGGAAAATAGTAAATTAGAGGTGCGTCTTTCTAACTCAAAGACTGGAAAGCTGGGTCCTGTGGTCTTAGAAAGTAGTATTAATTCCTGTAAATAGATAAATTATTTGGTACGAAGAACGACAATGGAGGAGCTTGCCGGGATGCAGTTCCTTTTTCATTAAACCTTCCTGTAGGATCTAAGAAATGGTCTTTGTCAAAAAAGGAGCGCCTCGGTATGATGGGTTTGTCCACGGGTTTGAAACCCAACACCATCAAGGAGGCGCTCTTATTATGAAGTTTAAGCAATCAGACGAACAAAATCAACGGATAGAACGAATTACTCCATCTCACTTAGTAATAGGCATCGACATGGCGAAGGATGCCCATGTCGCACAAGCAACGAACTTTCGCGGAATTGTTCTTTCTAAACGACATCTTACGTTTACCAACAGCAAGGAAGGGTTTGAAAGGTTTGGACGTTGGGTTAATGAGTTGCAGCAGAAACACCGATTGAACAACATAATAATTGGAATGGAACCGACGGGTCACTATTGGTTTAATCTAGCGAATTGGCTGGTAGAACAAAGCTTAACCGTTGTTCTGGTGAACCCTGTTACGACGAAGAGAAATAAGGAGAATAGAGATAATTCTCCTTCCAAAAATGATCCGACATACCATAGATCCGTACGATTTCGTCTTCACTTATGGTCAAGTCCGTGCTGATAATGGCCAGCCATTCTCGGCGCTTGTTGCGATTTTGAACAAACACGAACTTAGCGGGTAATCCGCAAGAGGTTTCGGCGTGACGGAGCCCAGAATTTCAGTTGGATTCCCCTTTGAAATTGTTGCGTACAACTCTTTTAAGGTCATTAGTTTTCCGTTTAAGCGATAGCGTTGCTTCAATTCTTTGACCATACCAATGACAGGTACTCCCATTTCGTCCAGCTGACGAAGCAAAGGTGCTTGAGTAAACCAGCTGTCCATGAGCACATAGTCTGCTGTAAATCCGACGGTTAGTGCCCGTTTTAATAGGTCCACTACGGCATCTGGTTTGCGATGGAGAGCTTCAAGTCGGCGCTTGTAGCCATAGCTGCGCTTAGAAACATGCTCCTTCATTTCACAAATACGGTTCGCAAGCTTAGCCGAAGAAAGCATAACAAAGTCAATGGGAGCAAAACTAAAACCATCCGACCAACCAAGTGTCAGCATCGCAAACCCTTTAGTAAAGCGACCGGTCGTGTGGTCGAATACGTGTGTCAATAATTCGGCTTTTTTACTACGACTACGCTTCAAAACGGAGTCGTCAATGATGAATACGCGTGTACACGAAGTGGAAATAAGAGACTCAAAGTGCAAAACAATCTTTAGAGCAAAGCTATGGAGAAACTTTCGCCAAGCAAATGAGCTCTGATTTAGAAAGCGATAAATGACGTCTTTACCGGGCAGTGACTCACTGCGTTCGCTTTCCAAAAGACGAAACCAGTTTCGTCCTTCAAACACGAGTGAGAACAAAAGTTGAAACACAGCTAAACTAGAAAAACCAAAAGATTTCGTAATTCCAGCGTTTCGTAGTAGTTGGCCGATTTTCAGGGTCGAAAGCAAGATGGAAAAGCGAGATTTTGCCTGTTCAGACAAGGATTTTTGGTGTACCATAGGAGTTACACACCTTTCTTTGTTTGCATGGTTGCTAGTCACTTCCATGATACCAAACAAAGAGGGTGTTTTTCTGTCAAGATGAGCAAAATTTCTCAATTAAGCCTTGCAGCCATAAGGCTTAACTAGTTTTTCGAAGGTGCGAAAGTTGAGTTATTAATGAATACACAAACGATAATTTTACAGAAATTAGAAGGAAAGATAATAAAGGACCATCACAAGAATTTATTAACTTGTTCTGTAAAAGAATTTAAGGATGGGAGCAACATCTGAAATTAACATATTCCATCTGCGGTGGTCTATGCCACTTGATCTACCCGAGGCATTGCGGGGAGTTGTATTGGAAAGATAAGCCTGGGGTACTAGTGGAGTAGGCAGAGCTACTTGTTTCTATGAACTAGCGGAGAACTATAGCACAATAACAACAGGCTGTCAGTTTACTCGGCAGCCTGTTGAAGTAACGGGCAGATTAGTTCGCCGGCAGGGCCCTTTGAATGATGTAATGCTTCGTTGACTGCCCCTTACATGTCCAACGCTTTCTGCGCGTGGGCCACATCCATCGCAAGCAGCCGGCCAAGGTCATACGCCGGGTAGTAACCGCGTTCCAACATGTAATTGGACACTTTTCCGTACATATGAATGACTCTGTTCATATGTCTTTGAAACGCATCGCGCAGCTGTGGGGTTGCCGATTCCGTAAGGGGTATCGCATAAGCGCGGATCGACGATTTAAAGTAGGCGAGCAGTTTTCCTCCATGAAACCCTGTCATATCGCCCTCTTTCCCCATAAACTCGGGCATTTCTTGGACCCTGTCATCCCGGAACGGCGTCGGAGCCATCGGATAAAAAAGGAGCAGTTCTCTCAAGTCCATGTCGGTTACTTGGATCGCTTCGACGTATAAAGCGCGCAGCGCCAGATCTTGGACGGAACGAATCTGCCTTTTTAACTCGATCAAGTGGCCGGACAAATAACCGACCGTTTCGTGCAATTGCAACGTTTCATGCAATGCGAGATGATGTTGAGGCTGCTTTAGATTCGAATACATCGTACGTTCCTCCTTTAAAATCGGTTTAGCCTTCAAAATAGTCTTCCCGATACTTTATGCGAGCTGGGGCAAAAGGGTTATTGCCTACAAAGTATCAGGTCGAAGATTAGCTGTGATGGGTAATTAAAAGGAAGTTTCCCCTTTTAATGTGTTCGTTCATCCAAAAGCTGCAGAGACTCTTGAAAGAAAGTACCGGGAGAAACATTAATTGAGGATAAGTGATTGGTATGAAGGGATTGAACCTTATGCATCATTTGACGCATATTCTCTTTGGAATCGTTATTGCAATTTTCTTATGGAAATTAATTGGGATTACTTTTAAATCTATACTTTTTTTCATCGTACTTGGACTGATCACTTTAGTTATTTTTCCTAAGGCGTTGGTTCTCGTTGGAGGTTTAGGGTTCTTATTTATAGGTTTGCTTCTTACCTTACTTGTATTGGGTGTCGGTGGACTATTATTTTTTGAGAATGACATTTAGATAAATCCAATACCTCTGAAGGAGCTGCCGTTGCAGCTCCTTTTCACTTGCTCACAAGATAATGCTTTTTGTACATATGTCACTAGAAACACACGA
Organism: Paenibacillus sp. yr247; assembly: GCF_900103825.1. Classification (GTDB taxonomy): domain Bacteria; phylum Bacillota; class Bacilli; order Paenibacillales; family NBRC-103111; genus Paenibacillus_E. The sequence goes on along the minus strand of NZ_FNIF01000003.1, from coordinate 33,522 downwards.
TCGCGTAAAAGCAATATGGTAAGCGAGGGGCTTCATTACGTCTTCATTTACGTATTCAATACCTTTTGTATAGCTTCTGTTACCCTGTCTTTATCAAAAGGCTTCACAATAAAATCATTAGCCCCCAGGGTAATAGCTTCAATAACAAAAGATTGTTGCCCCATTGCTGATACCATTATTATCTTTGAATTACTCTTGTAACTTTTAATTTCCTTTAATGCAGTAATACCGTCCATCTCAGGCATTGTAATATCCAACATAACTAAGTCAGGATGAAAAGGGATATTGCCTCAAGTCCATTCGGTGCTTCGGCAACAATTTCATGCCCTATTTCTGATAAGATGTTCTTAATCATCAATCGCATAAACATAGAATCATCTACAACCAATATTCTAGCCATTTTAAATTCACCTCTTCAGGAGTAGACTTGAAACCTAGTTACTAACTGTTATAGATGACATTGAATCGTTGACATAAGAAAAACTCCCCTTATAAGATCGAACATGGGGAGTTAATATATATCCCTGTCCTTTGGTAACTGGCAGGCATAGCGAACAATTCGCCTTAGCCCATTTAGCTTTGCGTCACTAATTTTCATTAGTTTTGCCTTTATCGTATAACAGAATAATTGCTATTCATATTAAAAAATTATAACACTCGTATTGCTAGAACGAAGTGATCACATCTGCACAAAATAGCGGTTTTTGTACAGATAAACAAACCGATTTGAATATGAGGTCTGGATCTTTTTTAAATAATAGGCATTATTGCAGTTCACTTCATTACATCCCCCCATATGTTAGTGCGAAGGGGGTGTGAAACATGGCGCAACCGATAACTAGTAGTGCAGCAATTTTAGTTCTCTTTATTCTTTTGGTTATCATCTCTATGGCTTTTTGTATGGTAAACTTCGTTAATTATGTAAAATTGGCTCCTGGAGTAGCTCTCCTAGGGGCCTTATTTTTGTGAATCTCACCGGGAGAAAACGTTAGAGGACAGGCGCGTTCTTTTTGCTTTTCCACGATATTTCATCACGGGATACTATTGAAGTAAATGCTGGGGTTTAATTATCACATTTCCATCTGCCTATTGTAGCTGGAATCGAAAACTATAGGAGCTAGCCACGATAGCTCCTCCTTTATTTATTCTGAGCTTATTTATAAAAATTGAAGCCTACGAAGGCCAAGTTCAAAAAATCGGGAGCCAGTACATATCGCCCCTTTCAGTATGAACGATCGCTTCCAACAAACCGGTTTGTCGGCTGTACCCCTTACTGTTCAGGATGTAATCCGTTTTTTTCATTTCCATATCGATTCGGCCTACCATTTGATCCTTAATGAGTACGGCTTCATCGGGTCTCAGCCCCTCTTTACCTGCATTCAATTCGGTCAGAGACTGAAGAACGCGTCCTGGCACGACCTCGAGCGGCGGCGACGATGCGCGCGCGAGTCTCTTTTTCCCTTTTTCTTCAGCCGCTGCTTCCATTAAGTTTTCCATACATATAGTCAAAAATGGAGTTGACAATCCAAAAAAATAGTATTAGGATGAATCCATGAATTAATGGATCAAACAATCCATTTTATCTCTGAATATTGAATCGACCGTGTATCATATCAAAAAAGAGGAGGGCTGTAAGTAGAGGAAGTGTTTCATCTGAAGGATTATTTTTGTTTTTCCTTGTACTTGTTCCTGAGCCATTTCGCGAATGTATCGGCCGTTAATAGAAAAAAAAGGGCATCACCTATCCGAAGTATATTGTTTTACTGGTCCTATGGGAACGAAACGAGAGCACGGTGAGGGAATGGCTTACATATTGGATCTGGATTCCGGGACATTGACGCCGCTGCTCAAGCGTATGGAAGTGAATAGGCTGATTCGTCAAGAGCGTTCGAAGTTCGAATCAGCGGCAAATAACGGGGCGGATGTATGTAAGCTTCAATTTCGACAGCTATAGCCAAAATTTTTTACCCAATTAGTTTATGTACGATTATATTTTGAAAAATAATAAATAGGAGTTGTTTACCATGTACAAATCGATTGTTATCGGTACCGGTCCAGCCGGATTAACAGCAGCGATTTACTTGGCGAGGGCGAATTTAGAGCCTCTCGTTATCGAAGGAACTGAGCCCGGCGGGCAATTGACGACGACGACGGAAGTTGAGAACTTCCCCGGCTTTCTGGATGGGATCCTGGGAACGGAACTGATGGAAAATATGAGAAAGCAAGCAGAGCGATTCGGCGCCAGGTTTAAAACAGGCCGGGTAAGCCGGGTCGATCTGCAAAACCGCCCGTTCAGCTTGTACTTGGAAGGTGGTGAAACGCTGAAAGCTGAGACCGTCATCATCTCTACGGGAGCATCTGCAAAATTTCTGCAAATTCCAAATGAGTACGAAAATATTGGAAGAGGCGTGAGCACTTGCGCCACGTGTGACGGCTTCTTCTTCCGCGGCAAAAAAATAATCGTGGTCGGCGGCGGTGACTCGGCCATGGAGGAAGCGCACTTCTTGACAAAATACGCCTCGGAAGTCCGCATCGTTCACAGAAGAAACCAACTGAAGGCGTCTCAAATCATGCAGGATCGCGCCCGGCAAAACGGCAAAATCAAGTGGGGTCTGGATCGGACTCCGCTGGAGGTTATATCCGATGGAAAAGGCGTAACCGGATTGAAAGTGCAAAACAATGAAACAGGCGCTGCGGAAATCATCGAAACCGACGGTATATTCGTAGCGATCGGCCATCATCCGAATACCGAATTTCTTGACAGACAACTGCAAACCGATCAGCAAGGCTACTTGATTGTAAAGCCGGGAACGGTTGAAACGAGTATTCCTGGCGTATTCGCTTGCGGCGACGTGCAGGACCCCCGCTACCGGCAGGCAATCACTTCGGCCGGCAGCGGAGCAATTGCGGCGCTGGATTGCGAACGATTTTTGGAAGAACATCCGATCATCTAACCAAAAAACAGGAGGGAATCGAAATGGCTATTGTACATGTGACGGATCAAACGTTCGAGACGGAAGTGGAGAAACAGGAAGGAACCGTATTGGTTGATTTTTGGGCGACTTGGTGCGGTCCTTGCAAAATGTTGTCTCCGGTATTGGATGATTTCGAGTCTGAGTTTGGAGATCAATTGAAAGTTGCAAAAATCAATGTCGACGACAATCTGCAAACCACCGGAAACTTTGCCGTGATGGGAGTTCCAACCCTCATTTTGTTTCAAGATGGAGTTGCCATCGATCAAGTTTCCGGCTATCGTTCGAAAGACCAGATTAAGGCTTGGATTGACAGCCAAACAAAGTGATTGAAGTGGTACGGAACGGAACGGGTAGGTTAAGTGCCAGCGCTGTTTGGAATGTCGTTTCGCCGCTCATTTCAGTCAAAATCGACGATTACCTAACCGTTCATGGTGATAGCTCGATCCAGTGTCCTTGTATTTGTACAACGGGATCGGTGCCTTCTCACTTCCTCAATTACAGTTGCTCTATAAAAGGTATTATTGATTAATTATCTGGAAGGGGTGGACAAATGAGACTTGTAACTCATATGAATTATAAAGATCAGGATGAACAAATATATTGCTGCTTGCGTAATAAAGTTGTCAAACTTAATGATGTGCAACGGGAACAATTTTGCCAAAGCTGTAAAATGTTCGCCGGAACGGCGAAAGAGCAAGGAGCGGAATGCGTTTGGGAGGATATGCGGAATGTCAGCGATCCTCACGTCGTACACGATCCGGTACGCGAGTTTATTTTGAACCAAACGCGCGCTATTACTCCGGATAGTTTCATAGCGCTGGCTTCCTTTTGCAGCTGACAATCAAGAGGATAAACAGCATGGACGAATCGTTTTTTGTTGGATGATAGGAAATTTGCGCTTTTGCAGTGGGTTTGTTTACTCCGATAGCTGCAATCCTGCTTGCAATCACCATGGTGGTAGCTATTGCTAAAGTGCATGGTCCAAACGGCTTTTGGAGCACTTCAAACGGCTATGAGTTCAACCTTATCCTTATCGCAGTATTCGATAGTGTGGCGTTGATCGGTGCCGGCGAGTATTCGATTGATGCGCTTCTCCAACATTGAAGATCTGTTAGTAATGTCAACCAGAACAGAAGCGGCTGCAGCTGCGGACTGGTACAGGAGGATTTTTAAATCTGATCTAGAGGTGAAGAGACCATGTTCATGATTGACCCAGCGAGACAGAGCGAACGTGACAATTATAGGTTGATGATCGGGAGCATTATCCCGAGGCCCATCGCTCTTGTTACAACTCAATCCAGGTATGGAGTCGTGAATGCAGCGTCATTCAGCTATTTTAATATCGTCACTTCCAATCCACCTATGGTCTCTGTGTCGGTGCAGCGAAGAAACGAGGATTCCAAAGATAAGGCGCGAAACGCTCTGGATAACGACGTTATTGATATCCATAGCACGGATGAAGCGAATGTCAAGTTTGTCAATCAGGCGGCGGCTCATCTTGCACCTAATGAAAGCGAGATTGCTTATGCCGGGCTGACCGCTATTCCGAGAGCAAAAATGTCCGTACCTGGTGTGGTGGAAGCCAAAATCAAGCTATGGGAACGCATAGCCGAATGGCTGAGGGCCGATGAATGGGACGAGTGGGAGCTTGACCGCCACCCGGAACGAGTGCGAATGGAAGATGATATGATCGCATAGCCGAACAGGCCCACCACAGCCGATAGAATTATATATCGTAATCTAGAAGAATCGGGGTGGCAGCTTGAAAATCCAAGTACTAGCAACTTGTGTTTATTTAACACTTGCTTATTGGGCGACCCAGCATATTCCTGGACTGGAAATGGTTTTTTATCCATCATTGGCATCCTTCTGCGTTATTTTGTTCAAGCGGGAAGAATATAAGAAAGATCTGCCAAAGACAATAATTGCGGCAACTGTGGCGACGGTTATTGGCAGTTTGCTGCATTGGCTGGTCGGCGGAATTATCGCTTTTTTCCTGACGGTCTTGCTTACATTATTCCTTATGCAGCGGCTCAATTGGACTGATGCGCCTGTTCTGGCGGTTGCGCTGATTCCCTATTTTTCGAAGCCGCTTGCCGTTTGGAGCCTGCCGGTAGCGGTATTTGTGTCTTTGGTGGGGTTAGGGTTTCTGCTTTGGGTTATTCATCAATTGGATCGACGCAAAGGTGATGCAAGTCTTAATAATACTGAGGATCATGGCAAGTACAGCGACACGATGTAGCAGACGTTTTTGAGACAATCGGTACAAATTCTTGTCATATATCGTTCGCCAAAATACAAAACAAATAAAAAAACTTATGGCATATACATATGTACAAAAGATGAATGTCCAATGACACAAATGTGCCTACATAACTAAATCAGCAAAAGCTTGAGAAATCAGGCTTTTTTATTTTTATGTTAGGGAGAATTGTGTCAACTTAAATTGCACAAATGTCCCTACATTGTTGTAAAGTTACACAAATATACCTACTTTGTAGCGAAGCAGAAATGGATTTCGGGTGACTTTAAATTAGCCTATATTGTTGACCCAATGGGTGTTCATTATGGGCTCATAGAAAATAGTAAATAGGCTGCCATATCAGTACCGTTCAAGACCCGTAACCCGGAGGCCTAAAGGATATACCGATTACTGCGGGGCTTTAAATAAAACCCAACTTGCCGAATTTGAGAGAGTCTCAATAATAGTGACGCACCTTACTATATTTTTGGTCTGTCTAGCCTGCTGATATCGATAACACTACACAGGCGTCGCATGCGTAAAATCCGGCGATTACGTCCTGTTATTGCATGCACAGACGAATGAATATAGAACTATGGCCGCTCGCCGGCAGGAAAAAGGTAAATGAGCAAGTAGACTGCTTGGGTTCGGAGTGCTGGATGAAGCTGAAGGATTTCCAAATACTGAATGGAATGACTCTTGAAGAATGGGAGCAGCTGGCATTCGGAAAGGAAGAATGAAGTGGGATAACATGGACACGATGATCAAGGAAAATAAAGATCGTTAGTGGAAAATAAAGTCCGTTAGTGGGTGTTTACTTTTGTGAACATTCACTTTTTTATTTCTAGCTAGCTGAAAGTGGATGGACAGGAGCCTGTCATGATCGACGGACGCACCTTCGTGTTTGAGTCGATGGTTAGCTTGACGCGCTGTTGCACCTTTTACGCCGATTACAGATCGTTCTCCCCCGTTCCAGGTTACTTTTGGAACCGTCCAGCTTGATAATTAGCTTAATGAAGATTTTGGAGATAACATAATTCTGACCAAAGACATGATGGTCTGTCGCGGGACATTGGAAGAAATAGCATTAATAATACAACAACAAAGGAAGCACCTCCTTTTGAAGTGCTTCCTGTCTTAAACGCCCCAGTTCAAAAGTTCCATTCTCATTGACTGAGGAATAGTAAATCCATCCATACTTCTCGACGACAAGTCCACCTTGTTGACAGACAAGTGGGAGATTATGAAGCCGGATTCATTCGCCTTGAAGATCCACGCGGGGTTGCCTGATACAGGATTTGTCCACCTTAAGTGGCTTATCATTAAAAACTGAGAAATGAGCGGATGATCAATTTGCATGCCAGTTTTATAGCGATTATGAATCAATCGACTTGTACCTCCTGTATCCAGATTTCCAAGCACTTTTTTAGCATTTCATTCTCCCGAGTAAGCTTCTGAAGATGTCTGTCTTCATCCTTGTACACTTCACGTCGTCCTCTATTATCCATAAGACCGTACTCGCCAAACTGCTTATACTTACGCATCCAGATCTTAACACGATCATGATCTTCTATCCCAAGCTCTTCTGAAATCTGACGTTTCGTCATTCCTTCTAGCTTCATTTTAATAGCTTTCAATTTCAGTTCTTGGCTGTACGTTTTTAACTTCTGTCCCTTTGTCGCCATGCCAAACACCCCCTAAAATAGTTTAGATTAACCCAGGGGTTTTTTCTAATGTCTATTTTAGGGGGTGCGGTTCATTTGTCTTGGGGGTGGGATTTATTTGTTTTAGCCAATTTAGTATTTTACGGGTTACCCATAAAGCGCAAATATTTGTGGAAGGAGCTGTCGGAATGAAACTCAAAGTACTGTTGGAAACATAGAAATATCCATCTATTTTGCTCTTCGGTATTGGTATTTCCAATGTAAGCGGATGGATTTATTTTATTGATTGTTCTGCTGCCTTTACCCGTCTTTGCGAACATTTATCACTTCATGGTTAAAGTTATACTGCTTGGCAAAAGACTTGTAATTGGTTGCGGAATCCGTAATTGCCTCATTGATTTGGTATGCTGTAATTCGTCCACTTCCAGATTATTTTGATAAAATCGCTCCATTACGATCAATAGCGACCACGACTGACACTGTTCATCACTTATCCCACGTTTTTTGGCTTTACCACCTCTCTTGCAAGATTTACGATGGGCAATGCCGCCTTTTTTGCTTCACATACACGGGCGAAGAATGTTCTAAGGATTTTGCAATCTGTACTTTAGAAGTTGATCATTTATTGCGAAATTTGTTGACGACCGAAAAAGTGACCACGGAAGAATTAGAATACTTGAGCGATTTGAAGTCCTGGAGATCAGGGCGTCTAGGCAGTGAAGCGGACGAATATGACAGTCTTAATGATTATAATTACATATACTGCTCATCATGCGAGGATTTTTATCATGAAGAATACTCAATTTCGTGGCAGGACAATACAACCCGTCAATGAAAATGATAACATATTGCATTATTAGGCAAATATGATGCAGGATTAGTCTTTTTCGTTTAACCAATTCCAATTAATATTATTTTGAAGGATTATTCAACTACAAGGAGGAGTTCTTATGTAAAGAAAACTCATGGCTTCGGCAAGAACTACCGCTCTGGCAGTAGGCACATTTGTAGGAGAGAAAAAGGAGAATCGTCCATGATCTACGTCGCGCAATTACCAATTGTCGACACAGAAAAGAGCTCACGGCTTGAACCGGTCCATCTTGCTTACATCAACCGCTTGTACCGGGAAGGCAAAGTCGTCATGGCCGGCCCGTTCGCCGACGGACTCAGCGGGATGGTGTTGTACCGCGCGGAAAGCGAAGAGGAAGCCCGTCGGCTGGCGGAACACGATCCGTTCGTGCTGGAAGGCGCCCGCACCCTCGAGCTTCGCGCATGGCAGCCTCTCGACTTCCCGCTGCCGGAATCGCATTGATCTTATATTTGCGATAAAATGACAGGTCTTCCCCGCGTGATGACAATTGTATGCTCGTGCTTGTTTTCAGCTTAAATTTCCTTTCGCACCAGCGAGGCGACGCGAGTCCAATGATATCCGGTCGACAGAATCCAATGTTCAATCCGATTCAGAAAGATAGACAATTATCTAAAACCAACTTGTTGATCACTTAGGAGGAAACTATTAACCTTTCACCGTGCCGACGGTAATTCCTTCAATGATGTGACGCTGCAACGATTCGCGTCCCATCGTTCGGTTGATCATTCCAATTTCATGGAAGCGCAATCTTAAAATGGGTATCGTAAGGTACCAAATTAAACTGGGAGGTTCACATGAAGAAAAAAATCAGTTCTATCGCTTTAATCGCAACATTGAGCTTCTCACTCTTGACGGCCTCCGGCGGCAACGTGACGGCCTTCGCCGCCATGAACGATAACGAACAAACCGCATCGTCCAATGCGGCTGCTAGCAGCACTTCCGCGAGCAGCCGCTTCGACACTTACCGTAACAGCTTTCCCAATGCCCAATTGACCCGTTCAGAAAGCGGTGTTCTGGAGGTGAAGTTTCATACCGACGGCGGCAAGCTCATCTTTAACGGCCATACCCATGAGGAGTTTGTCGATCTCTTCCATGCCATCGCTTCCGATCCCGACAACCGAGTTGTCATCCTGACTGGCTCAGGCGATGCTTTCATGGATACGATCAGCCCGGAAGGCTTCGACTTCTTCAGCCCGCAGGGTTATGACAAGATCTATCGCGAGGGCAAAAAGGTCCTCATGAACATGCTCGATATCGAGGTGCCGGTGATTGCCGCCGTAAACGGCCCGGTCAGACTACATTCGGAATACATCCTGCTTTCCGACATCGTGCTGGCAACACCGAAAACTGTCTTCCAAGACAAGCCTCACTTCGATTTCGGCATCGTGCCGGGTGATGGCGTGAATCTGCTCTGGCCGGAGGTCATCGGCAGCGTACGCGGCCGCTACTTCCTCCTCACGCAACAGGAGCTTGACGCGAAGACGGCGCAGGAGTGGGGGGCGGTCAATGAGATCGTGCCGGACGAAAAACTCCTGGCACGTGCACACGAGATCGCCGAAAACATCACTAAGCTTCCGCCGCTCACCAGCCACTACACACGCGTCGCCCTTACCCAGAATCTGCGCCGCATCGTCGATGAAGGCGTCGGTTATGGCCTAGCCCTCGAAGGCATCAGCGCTGCCGACGTCGCCCGATCGATGGCCACCAACAAAAAGTAAATCTATAAAAGAATCTCCGGGGGCATAAGCCTTCCGGAGATTTTTTGAATTCGTAAAACGCGGATTAGGGTGTTTAGATTGACTGCAAATGCAGTCCAATCAGCTCAAGTAAGATGGGGACCTGACATTAGCTGGAAGCTCAGAAGAAATGAAATTGATTCACTTATGACAATATTACGAAAAAAGTAAGAAAGGAAGATATAAAACCTTATTACGGACCTGCTCCAAAAGGAGGGCCATTTCAAGTAAAATTAACGATGAAAACTTATGAACAGTTCACTTTCTCGGTTGGTGCTGGTGGAGAGGGGTAAGTTCTTTGCCCTGGTGGAAAGGTATTCCTGCCAAGTTTACTCACTTTATGAAACCATTTATCGCTCGAAGATCTCATGAATTCGCTATTCACAGGTAGGGTGGTTACTACGGGTACGAGAGCTCAATAAAGAGAACGTCAAAGCGAAATACGGAAATTCAGGTGAATGATGATGAGATGCCGATGAACATCGGCGTGCTGGATGGTTATACATTGAACCCTGGGGATTTAAGCTGGGAGGGGCTGGAAAGCTTGGGCTGCTTAACGATCCACGATCGAACGCCGGTGGATCAAATCTTGGAACGCTGCATGGATGCCGAGGCGATACTTACTAACAAGACTCCTCTTCGGAGGGAAGTGCTTGATCAGCTGCCGGCCCTAAAGTACATAGGTGTCCTTGCAACCGGATATGATATTGTCGATGTGAAAATGGCTCTGAGCGCGAAATTACTGTGACCAACGTGCCGGGCTATGGTACCGTCTCCGTTGCGCAGACGGTGTTCGCCTTATTATTAGAGCTGTGTCACCGCGTTCAACAACGCAGCGATGCGGTTCACCAGGGCGAGTGATCGCTCAATCCGGATTGGTGCTTTTGGCGCAGCCCATTAATGGAACTGGCGGGCAAGACGATGGGCATCGTCGGATATAGCCGCATCGGCGAGCAGGTGGCTCGCATTTCTTCGGCCTTCGGCATGAAAGTGCTCGCTCATAAGCGGAACATGTCTGTTAATACGCCGCTTGCCAACTTTCAATGGGTGGAGCAGGACGAACTTTTTGAGCGCTCGGATGTGATCTCGATGCACTGTCCGTTAACCGTCGAGACGGAAAAGATGATCAATGCCGATAGATTGAATCGGATGAAAAGATCAGCTTTCCTGCTTACTTCGGACAGGAGGTTCAGACTTCCTGGGGGCTTTCCATTGTGAAAAGGTTCAATGATGAGGAAACTCATGTAATTTTGTATGAGTTTGGAACCCGGTGGTTCGATCTGGCAGAATTGACGGACGGTCTATCCAGTCCGCATCGGGACAGGGTGTACGAAATCGCGGAAGTGCTGAGGCAGAAAGGCTTCGCGCGGGATGCGAGCCAGGACCGTCCGCACGTTCTATCGAAGGAAACGGTCCGCAGGTATGTAGGGCAGATCGCTTTTCTCGAAAGCTTCGGCGATTCCGGTGCCTACCGGTTTCAGTGCTACCGGCTGGCCAAGGTGATCGCGGTCGGCTTCGTCCCGATGTTTGCCTCGCTTGTGTCGGCGCTTCTTGTGTCAGGCAGGGGGAGAGGGGCGTTTTAGTTAGTATCCTAGCTTATATTGCACACGACGAACGGTAGGGGTTGAGTGGAGAGTTTTTGGTATTTTCTTAACAATAAGCAAAAACGGCCCGCTTTCGCATCTATTTCGCGCTAGGACCGTTTTTGGGCTTGAATTCGCGTATTGTGAAGAAATACAAGGCTACAACGAATTCAAAACACAACCTGCCTGTGTCCGACAATGTCTTGAATCAGGACTTCACTGCAGAGAAGCCTAATCAAGTCTGGATGGCAGATATTACGTATGTGCCAACAGACGAAGGATGGCTTTACCTTGCCAGCGTAGAGGATCTCTGTACGCGTAAAATTACCGGATTCCATATGGATGAACGCATGACAAAGGAGTTGTGTTTAAAGGCTTTAAATCAAGCATATCGCATTCAGAAGCCTAAGGATGGAGTGTTGCATCACTCTGATCGCGGCAGCCAGTATGCATCCATTACGTACCAAAAACGTCTTCGTAGCTACAAGATGAAAGACAGCATGAGTCGTAAAGGGTACTGTTACGACAACGCCTGCATTGAATCTTTTCATAGTATTTTGAAGAAAGAACTTATTTACTTAAACAGTTTGGTGTGTCTAATCTATTGACAGAGGTCCATTTTGCGTAACGTCTTCCAACACTCCACGCTTCTTTTTCATCCTGCGAATGCTTGAACCGGTGAGGATTAAGGGTATTTAAGCTGCTTGTGGGAACATTCGCGTTGAATCGTTATCCTCGCTACTTTTAACCTCGGCCGCCTTGCTAATTTCACTCCATGAAAAGCAAAGCCTTCTGCCGCCAAAGCTCTGGCAATCCTAGCAGATATTTAATTCCTGGACGACTCATCGATGTCCGTACAAATTTCATAAAATTGATTCGCTACTGGATTAGCCCTCTATAGGTTACTCACTCTTCTTCACAAAGCCTAAGCCCAACGCTGAGAGGGCGCCAAATATCATTACGACTAGGCCGTACTCTCTCGTCATGTTGAGGATTCCAAATTTCTCCACGAATATCCCAGCGATGACAGCAGGAACCCCCAACGCGATATAGCAAATCACGTACAGCGTGGAGAGCAAACCGGCGCGTTCATGCAGTTTTGCTAGAGGGAGTACAATTCGGAACGCTCCTTGGAACCCTCCTCCGAAACCAACTCCCGCAACAACCGTTCCAATAAAAAACATGAGGATTGAGGTATTAACAGTTGCAAGCAACGTACAGCCGACGCCAACAATCAGTGCAACCATTCCAAGCAGCATTGCAACTTTTGAAGGGAAGGATCTGACAATGAGTATCGTAATGCTGGCGCTTCCAGCTATTGCGAAGAGTGGTAGCCCCGCAAAGAAATAGGAATTAGAGTGGGTAATTAGTTTAACTACAGTTGGACCAATAGATCCATAGAAAGCCATCAAGGCCCAAGTTGCTACGAGTGCTGGTACGGCCGCAACGAGCGGTTTACGTGTGGTAGCGGGTATCCCAAAGTGCGGCACCAACGATGATAATGCACCTGCTTTCGGGTCGGCAGATTCCGGAATTAACAAGACACCTAATCCCTGGACTATGAAAACTACAAGGAGGATGAAGTAGATGAGATGCGTCGGCGCTGGTAGGAATTGAACCATCACACCAGACATGATCGAGCCCAGTCCCATCCCAATTGGGGACCCCACCGCATTGGCTATTGTCCCCTTGACCTTGTCGAAGTCAAGCAGCGCAGCACCAAGCGCACTAACAGCCGCTCCGGTTGCTAACCCTTGCAAAACGCGGGCAATTATCAAAGCGTCTATTCCGCCAGCGGTAGCGAAAACGAGCATAGCCACCGCCTGTATGGCCAGAGCGCCGATAAGCACAGGTCGACGTCCCACATAGTCGGATAAAGAACCAACTGTCAGAAGAGAAAAGAGAACGGCTACGGCATAGACACCAAAAATGACGGTTTCGGTAATTGGTGAAAAGCCCCATTTGACAGCGTACAAAGCATATAATGGCGTAGGGGCGCTGGAAGAAGTAAGATAACTAACGAGAACAGATACCAGCAAATAGAAACTAATCTTCGGTAACAGGCGACCGTTCCGATGTGGTTGTTCTTGCGTAAAAGTAATATTTCTTTCGCTCACGACCACTCACCTCTCTTTCATAACATCAATATTATGTGCAGAGCACTGATGAATTAAACTGACTCTCAAACGTTGCCTGACATAGATATTATTACTTGAATAAGCGAAACAAAATAGTGCCATTCATGCATAAAACTTGCCTAATATTGCAGGAATTATTATAGGAGCAAGTATAAATACGTTGATTGTCAAAAAAGTCACTACTTCTTGATGAATACTTTCGAATTTGAAGCGCAGCTTGCGGGTGCAGTTCCAGCTTCACTATTAGATAAAGGAGAGGTTGGTTAAAGTGATCGTATCAGATGTCATATTAACAAACTTCGGAATGGACAAGGAAACCATCATCCGTCATATGGAAGAAGGAAGAAGAAATTCGGCGATAGCGTCGCTGGGCATTGAGTACACGTAACTTCATCCGGATCGCGTTGTCTTGACCATGCCAGTTGGTCCGATAACCCATCAGCCTGCGGGCATTCTGCACGACGGTGCTTCGGTTTTATTGGCGGAATCGGCGGCTTCCAGCGCCTCCATCATAAATATAGACAACCAAGAATATGCGGCGGTAGGGCTGGAGATTAACGCCAACCACCTCCGGAGCAAAAGTGAGGGTATCGTGACCGCGGTCGCTACCCCTTTTTTCACAAAGGGACGCAAAAACGATGGTCTGGGATAGCAAGATCATAGTCGAGCAGGATAAACTGATCTTTATCTCCCGTTGCACCGTCGCGATTATTGATAAAAGATGAGCGTCCAACAAAAAAAGCACGGATCTCAGCCTGAAGCCGTTGGTGATCGAAGGGCATGCATCTATAGCTAATAAAATGTAGAGAGTGGAAGTAATTTTTCAGATTTTCAGCTCCATTTTTGTTATACTACATGTATGGAAAACTTAATGGATGTCAAAAAACAAGAGCAGCGGCTGACGAAAAAGGGAAAAGAGACGCGCGCGCGCATCGTCGACGCCGCGGCCAAACTGATGTTTGATCGCGGCGTTGCAGGTACAAGCGTGGAAGACGTGCAGCGGGAGGCCAAGGTCAGTGCCTCCCAGCTGTACCATTATTTCAAGGAGAAGCGAGAGCTCGTTCTGGCGGTCATTGTGTATCAGACCGAACAAGTGTTGAGTGCCCAGGAGCCTCTGTTGAGCCATCTAGATAGCATGGAGGCGCTGAGAACTTGGTGTGATGCGATCGTACAACTTCAGATTGAGCGGCAATGCCAGGGGGGCTGTCCGATCGGCTCGCTTGCCAGCGAGCTGGCGGATACGGACTCGGCGGCTCGTACCGAGCTCACAGCCGGATTTATGCAGTGGGAGCACTCCATTCGCAGAGGACTTCTTGCGATGCAGGAGCACGGCGAGCTGAGAGCCGATGCCGATCCGGACGTTCTCGCGTTGGCGCTGCTGACCGCCCTTCAGGGAGGCCTTCTTCTCACGCAGGTCCGCAAGGAGACGAGCCCGCTCGAAGCGGTATTGGACGCCATGCTCGCGCATATCCGCTCGTTCATCATCTGATGTGCCGCTAAAAAATGCGGCGGATATGCTGATGCGTATTGCAAACAGCACAAGATCTCGTTCGATGCTTTCTAATGATGCTACTAAGTAGCAGTATTTATTAAAAAAATTCAATATGAAGGAGGATGTTTCGTCTAGGAATTCCAACCCATGGATCGATAGCCGGACAAAAGAGTTGATCTAAGTGGTACGGAACTGGTTGGCTATGTACTGGCTTTATCTGTGGATCGAAATTGAAGATGGGGCCGGATTTTAAAATTAACAAAGCTTTACTTGCGAAGGAAAGTGCTTGTTTTTTTCAAGCCTGTGGCTGGATTGTCCAGCCACGAGCTTTTTATAATTAGTACCGGAAAGGAAAGCACCCAAATTTGATAACGAAATCTCAATTCGATGAAGGCTGACGCCGATGATTCGCAACACCACAGCCACCTTATACCCCCGCGCAATCCAATTGTCGGCGATTTCGTATACGATGAATATACATACAATGGTGGAGACGGAAAACTGTTCTCCACCATTGTGTTTTATCTATGAAGCAGAGGTATCATTTAGATGAGTAATACCTCCCCATAAGATGCAGCCCAGCGTCGTGATTGCAACGGAAAAAACTATCTTAAAGGTGGGCGTGTTCCTCATGCGGGTGGAGTTACGGGATATTCCTTGTTTGATCGCGATTCCGCTGATGCTTTGGGTTAACACGTTTGCCAGAATGGCGTGATAGGCAGCGATGCTTGCTAATTATGGAGTTGAAAATCCAAAAATTTTACTTTAGTATTTATTTCAGTTTAAGGAAAATGGATTGAACACATAATAATTTTGAAAGGGGTAATTACGAATGGCTTCTAATCAATAGGGTTTTACAGCACTTATTACGGGAGGAACGAGCGGCATTGGCCGAGTGACAGCAAATAATGGGCGAAGCACTTGATCATCTGGCCTCCCAAGCATTGGCAGGCCGTCCTGCTACAGCGGATGAGATTACAGAGGCAATCGTCTTCCTAGCGAAGAATCGTTCCAGTTTCATACACGGCGCAAACCTCGCCGTTTTGGAGGACGTACCGCCGTTT
Source organism: Paenibacillus sp. yr247 (assembly GCF_900103825.1). GTDB lineage: Bacteria > Bacillota > Bacilli > Paenibacillales > NBRC-103111 > Paenibacillus_E. The sequence continues at coordinate 17,757 of NZ_FNIF01000003.1, read as the reverse complement.
AATTATTGCCAGTGTCTCATGCCGACAAAAGGTGTTTCTTCCCCCTGGAGAAATCATTTAAATGAGTTTACCCATTGAGTATATTTAAATGTAATCATATAATGGCTGGATATTGGATTGCCTGTATTACTAATCAATATACAAGAAGGGATGAAGTTGGTTCAATGCGTCTTCTCGTCACCAGCGCCGCCGGCTTCAATGGTAATGGATTCGGCGCGCTTCTAAGATTCGATCTCGATGGCAATCCGCTCGGCGTTTTTAGTGATGACGGCCGGATCGCTGACCCGCGCGGTCTATGCGTCGATCGGGCAAAAGGCTTGCTCTATCTCAACAGCGGCGCCGACCGAAAGGCTTGCTCTATCTCAACAGCGGCGCCGACCGAGTACTCGCTATCGGACCGGATGGCCGGGTCGTGCGAGACACAGGCCCGATCAAAGGGCTTAACCCCGGTGGGGGGAATTTAGACCTGGATGGCCGCTATCATATTGGACTCCGTACCGCGCGCACCATCATGGCCTTTCCGGCTGGGCTCGATGCCGCGGGCGAGCTTGTCGTACCGGCTGGCGTTGTGCCGTTTCCCCGCGGTTTCGCTTTTGGAAGTGACGGCAGGCTTTTTCTTGCTTCAGGCGTTGGACCGGGCGGCGAAGGCGACGACACCGTTGTTGTCTTCGCTCCCGGGGGAAGCGTTCTGGCGGCTCGGTTCGTGATGGACCCTGGACTCAGTCCCCTCGACCTTGCCATCGCCCCCAACGAAAATATCCTTGTTTCTAGCGAGCAGCCGTTCGGCGCACCAGACGCTGTCACGACCATTCGCGAATATGACGCTACGGATGGTCATCTCATCCGCGTCTTCTCTTCAAACGGTTTGACTGAGTTCCACAAACCTCGCGGGTTGCGGTTCGGACCGAATGGACTCCTCTATTGCGTCGCGCAGGACGAGGTTGTCGCCTTCAATTTCGAAACTGGCGAATGTCTCGGGGCCGTCGTTCGAATGCCACGATTGAATGGGCAGGCACTGGAATTCTTCGGCTAGCTTCAGGGCTATCGTCAGTCGCGAATTGGCGTCGCCTCATAACCGGACGTCATTCCGTCGCCACATTTTAACAACAAGAGAAGCAGCATGTGTACGAACGATTTTGTGGGTTGATTTTGCTGTCAAAACCAAATAATTTGTTGATTAATTTAATAGTAGAAAGGGCAGACGAATATATGCATTCGGCCTACCCTTTCATGCTTATGCGTAACCTCGACACCAAGGTTATGGAATAATTGACACAGTTCCATCGCTATGTAACCGGATCCGATGACTGCAAGGCGCTTCGGGAATATCCCGGACGGAGTTCGAGAGCCGAAGTGCTGAGCAAGTAATCGAAGTCTCCCAGTCCCAGCAAGTCCGGAAATGCAGGAGAAGCTCCAGTAGGAACCAAGATGTTCCTAGCTGTCAAATCTACTGCTTTCGCGGATATTTGAAGTCCGGTGAAGTAATTTTGTTTGGACAAATGGTTGATCTCACCGACACACTATTAATATTGACGCAGCTTCCGCCGATCGTTCCTCTTTCAATCGTTCCCACTTTGGCCGTACCACGGACGTATCACGCCTCTTTGGCTGATATCATTCGACATGAGCACACGGCAACATCAATTTCTTCTAGTGAATGAGAAGCCCAACATCTCTGAAGGGATGTTGGGCTTCTCGACAATCTGAGGCCGCAAAGGCGGCCATCCTTTTATGCTTTCTCTCAGAGCTTCTTCAATTGATCGATGATTTCCTGTGACTCCATCCGCTTCATGAAGTCCGGATTGACATGCGCGCGGCGGACGATTCCTTCTTTGTCGATAATAAACGTCGCAGGAACCGGCAGCACCCAGCGATCGGAGGCATTGAACACGGTGAGATCCAGACCGAACGAATTTGTGAATACCTTTTGAAGGTAATCGGGCAGTTCAAACAAAATTTGGTAGCTATCGGCGACACGGCCGTTCGAATCGCTCAGCACCTGGAAGGTCAGCTCCTCCTTCTCCTTCTGAGACAACGAGTTGTCGGGGCTTTGCGGAGTGACGGCAATCAGTTGGCCACCAAACTTCTCAATCTCCGGCAGCAATTGCTGGTAAGCACGGAGCTGAACATTGCAGAAGGGACACCAGCTGCCGCGGTAAAAGGTCAGGACAACCGGGCCTTTCGCAAGCTCGTCATACAGGTTCACTCGCTCACCGAGCGAATTGGCCAGTGTGAAATTCGGGGCTTTGTCCCCTTCCTTCAATCCGAAAACGATACCGGACTGCAGTTGCTCCTTAATGTGCTGAAAAATAGCCGACTGGGCCTCTGCAGGTGCGTTAGCAATAAAACCTTCCTTCGTTTGATCCAATTGTTCTTTAACCGACATGGTACAACTCTCCTTTTAAATTGAATATTGGATTTTTCACTCCATTTGTTGATGAGCCCATCATAACGTTATTTTTATGGATTGTCAACTCCATTTTTTGTTTTACTACATGAATGGAAAACTTAATGGATATCAAAAAACAAGAGCAGGAGCTGACGAAAAGGGAAAAGAGACGCGCGCGTATCGTCGTCGACATGGCCAAAATGGAAGCGTTGCGAACCCAGCTCGATGCGACCGTACAGCTTCAGAATGAGTGGTAATGCCAGGGGGGCTGTCCGATCGGCTCGCTTGTCAGCGAAGCTGTCGGATACGGAAACGGCGGCTCGACGGTCCAGGATTAGGGCAGTCACTTTGTTCAAATCAAGTAGAAAGCGCGCAATAATAACTCACTCTAAGATGTAGCCCAACGTCGTGATTGCAACGAAAGTAACCTTCTTAAAGGTGGGCATGTTCCTCATGCAGGTGGTTAAGTACGAGATATTCCTTGTTTAATCGAGATTCCGCTGAACCTTTGGGTTGCTGTGTTTGCCATAAGAGCGTGGCATGCATTGATATGTAATTTTGGAATTGACAATCCAAAAAGAATGCATTAGTATTGATTTCAGATCAATAAAATGGATTGAAAACACCAAAATATTGAAAGGAGTAACTACGAATGGCTTCTAATCAATCGGGTTAAACAGCACTTATTATAGGAGGAACGAGCGGCATTGGCCGAGCGACAGCAAGTAAACTCGTCAAGGACTGAGGGGTTCCAGCTTTGAAAAGATGGACGTCAGCTTTAATATCGACACCTTTAGTCAAAAATTTTTACCTAAATAGTTTACATACGATTAAATTTTGAAAAATAGTAAATAGGAGTTGTTTACCATGTACAAATCGATTGTTATCGGTACCGGTCCAGCCGGATTAACAGCAGCTATTTACTTGGCGAGGGCGAATTTGGAGCCTCTCGTTATCGAAGGAACTGAGCCCGGCGGGCAATTGACGACGACGACGGAAGTTGAGAACTTCCCCGGCTTTCCGGATGGGATCCTGGGAACGGAACTGATGGAAAATATGAGAAAGCAAGCAGAGCGATTCGGCGCCAGGTTTAAAACAGGCCGGGTAAGCCGGGTCGATCTGCAAAACCGCCCGTTCAGCTTGTACTTGGAAGGTGGTGAAACGCTAAAAGCCGAGACCGTCATCATCTCTACGGGAGCATCTGCAAACTATCTGCAAATTCCAAATGAGTACGAAAATATTGGAAGAGGCGTGAGCACTTGCGCCACGTGTGACGGTTTCTTCTTCCGTGGCAAAAAAATAATCGTGGTCGGCGGCGGAGACTCGGCCATGGAGGAAGCGCACTTCTTGACAAAATACGCCTCGGAAGTCCGCATCGTCCACAGGAGAAACCAACTGAAGGCGTCTCAAATCATGCAGGATCGTGCCCGGCAAAACAGCAAAATCAAGTGGGGTCTGGATCGGACTCCGCTGGAAGTTATCTCCGATGGAAAAGGCGTAACCGGATTGAAAGTGCAAAACAATGAAACAGGCGCTGCGGAGATCATCGAAACCGACGGTATATTCGTAGCGATCGGCCATCATCCGAATACCGAATTTCTTGACGGACAACTGCAGACCGATCAGCAAGGCTACTTAATTGTAAGGCCGGGAACGGTTGAAACGAGTATTCCAGGCGTATTCGCTTGTGGCGACGTGCAGGACCCCCGCTACCGGCAGGCAATCACTTCGGCCGGCAGCGGAGCGATTGCGGCACTGGATTGCGAACGATTTTTGGAAGAACATCCGATCGGCTAACCAAAAAACAGGAGAGGATCGCGTATGAGGCTTATATTTACAATGTAACTATTTTGTCGAGATAGCTAGCTTTTTATTGAACTGGATGTCTCCAATGGAACTGATTTTGTGAGCTAAGACAGTGTAATTACAACCCATTTTATAAGGAGCGAATAAAAATGGAAAGAATACTTACGGAAGATCGTTTTCAAGATTTGGTCAATAGAGATCAATACACAGTAGTGAAATTTGACACAACCTGGTGTCCCGACTGCAAAAACATGGACCGATTTATTGATGAGATCATAACGGAGAATAAGGATAAGGATTTCTATGCAATCGATGCGGAACAATTTCAAACGATTGTGGAAGCAAACGAGGTTCGTGGGATTCCAAGTTTACTTGTTTATAAGAACGGAGTGAAATTGGGACATTTGCACAGTAAGTTTGCAAAGACCCCTGCTCAAGTGCAGGATTATCTGGAATCTATATCATAAGTTTTTCAGTCTGAAAGTCTAGGAAGTTTGTCTTTAGGCTTCTGTTATTAGACGATGGGCAGGAGAGAGTACACGGATGTAACCTTAATACTAACGATCACTCTCTGCTTTCCAGAAAATTCGTTCGGTTTTTTCGAAAATAGGATATCCCATTAGAGTGTTATTATAATTGTTTCAAGAACCAAAAAACAGGAGGGAATCGAAATGGCTATTGTACATGTGACGGATCAAACATTCGAGACGGAAGTGGAGAAACAGAAAGGAACCGTATTGGTTGATTTTTGGGCGCCTTGGTGCGGTCCTTGCAAAATGCTGTCTCCAGTATTGGATGAATTCGAGTCTGAGTTTGGAGAACAATTAAAAGTTGCAAAAATCAATGTCGACGACAATCTGCAAACCGCCAATAACTTTGCCGTGATGGGAGTTCCAACCCTCATTTTGTTTCAGGATGGAGTTGCAGTCGATCAAGTTTCCGGCTATCGTTCGAAGACCAATTAAGGGATTGGATCGACAGCCAAACAAAGTGATCGAAGTGGTCAGGAACTGATCGGCCAAGTGATAGCGCTATTTGCCGACCAGATTTGAAAATGAGCCTAACGAAGATTTACTTATAGAGAAAAGTTCTCTTTTATTCAAGCCTGTGGCTGGAATTCTCCAGCCCAGGCAATTTATATTTGAAGATAAAAATTAGGAGTTACTTATTGCTACGCGATAATTCTCGTGATCCTGATGCTTTTCTTTATTCCGAAAGTAATGCCTTCACGAACTGTATCAAATGTTAATCGTGGGAAGGCGGCAAGATTGCCCTAAAAAGGGTATGCTATTCGGTTGGTGACAACAGAAGTTTTCTACTAACTTTTTCTGACGTCTGTTTTGCAGCAATTTGGCTCGCAGCGTCATCGCGGCGCATGTCATCCGCAGCAATCGTCCGCACACAAGATATATTTAGAAACATAATCAGATTCTGATAAAAGCCCTACAGTACATGGTTCGTATTGTTTATGGAAAACTGAATGCAGCAGCGTTTAAAAATACATACCCCGAAGATTTGGCAATTGTTATGTGATTTGTCGTAAACCAGACAGGGCATAAATATGTTAGCGTGAATTTTCACGAAATCTCAATTCCAAATCAAGAAGGGGCGAAAACGATGAATACTGCAAGTCATCGGCATAAAACTGGTGAAAGAGTGACTGAATCGGGGCATTATATTGATGTTGATGGAGGACACGTTGTATTACAAGCTGGCGAAACTTTCCCAAATTGCTCTAAGACCGGGAAAGCAACAACTTGGAAACACGAATCCGTTTGACTAAATACGAGACAGAGAACCGCTTGACAATAGTCAAAGCGGTTCTTAGTTATAGTTTCGGTGATGAAATATCGAATTCTCAATTTGGATCGTAGTGTATTGAATCCCGAATGGATAGCTAGGAAGATGAAAATATGATGAATATGAATAAAAAAGACCCCTGCTCTCGAGAGTGATTACCTTGCTTACTTGCGTCCGCGAGGTGTGGCAACTATAATGTTCAGGCCGCCTTGTGCGACCTCGGATTGTCGAGAACCCAACATCATTGGGATTTCAAAAAAGGAGGACTCTGATATCTCAAGCAGAACATTTCGAAACCCTGGTCCTTGGCAGCGGCCAAGGCGGAAAGTTGCTGGCTTGGCACCTGGCGCGATCCGGGCAAAGGGTTGCCGTCGTGGAGTGCCGGTGGGTCGGGGCTCATGTCCAGCCGTCGCCTGCGTGCCCAGCAAGAATGAGATTTGGAGCGCCGCTCAGTTCGGCACGGTGATGACCGGTTCCGTCACGACCGACATGGCGAAGGTTCGACAATGCAAGCAAGACATGATTGCCGCGAGATTGCTTTTCATTTGGATGCCTACAAGACTAGCGGTGCCGAGTTGATCATGGGGAGCGGGCGTTTCGCGGGACCCAAAACGATCGAAGTGCTCAACAAAAAGTGGCAGAAAGACAAATGAGTCCCTGGGCCTCGATTTTTTTATCCAATATTCCACAGATGATGTTGAAGAGGTTAGATAGTCCCAGCCTACTTCACGGTAAGCTATTTTGTCCTTGAGCATTCGGTAGATAATTCAAAGTATGAGATGGGCTGTCGCTATTGTTGCCTTTTTCTGTCCTCGTCGTTTCTGTATTCGATAAAAGAAAGACGCAAGTCTCGTGCCCTTAGATTTATTTGCCGCCAAAGCAACTTGGCAAAGCACTGCCTTTAGACTATTATTCCCCTTAGCTATCTTTGAACTTTTCTTCTTTCCTGCACTCTCATTATTCCCTGGGCTTAACCCGGCCCAAGCTACTATTTGCGGATCGCCTCCAAAGCAAGACATATCATTCCCGATCTCTGCTAAGATGACCGCAGCAGCATCTTTCAGGATTCCAGGAATCGTGTTTAAGAGTTCAACTGATCTTTCGGGTAATTTTTGGTGCGGTTATTATCACATTTCTTTGCTCCGCTTTCGATAATGCTTTCGCTTAATATTATTCATCTGTATTAATTTTAAAACCTAGAACCATGCCCCATACAGTAAGTAGACTACGACGGATACGGTTGTTAACAAAACTACACCGACGAGGCTTCGGAGGTACCGTTCGGCTACTTTGCTCCGCTAACGGACTGTAACTGCATGGCACTGCTGTGGCGGCAACGTAACGGCACAAAGTCAAGTCCACAACGACTATCCGGGTAAAGGCGCTTTGATTACGGAATGCTCAGGAGGGACTTGGGCAAGACGGTGACAAGTGATTCAGGATTTATAAACACTGCCGTTAAACTGATCAAACTTAAGTTATCGGAGGAAAGCTCAATAAAAAGCAAAAATCCGGCAAGTGTGGCCGGGTTTAGTAATGCAAATATGTGTTTATCGTCCAATTTCCGAGGACGAATTTACAATACATTTATATCTTCACAGTTTTCTTTTTGACGACCGAAATAATCCATAATATAAGGGGGAGCGCGATACCACAAACAGGGAATATCACAGATGTCCAAAATTTATCGTATGATGTAAATGCTGTCTCATTGGGGATTAACATAGCTATAATAAAAATCGCCGATGCGCTGAACCAAATCATTTTCCGCCAATCTTTCACATTGAACCAATTTGCCATTTCGTAGCTAACGACAAACAAATATAATGACAATTGGGCAGTCACTCCGAAAATCCAAATAAACATGAAAAATACATCGACGCTTTGAATGAAATTTAATATATCAATGGTCCTAACATACATAAAGTAAGAAAACCTTAAATGGGCTGATAAATTCGGTCCAAAAACCATAAGCACCATAAGAGTTGCAATAAAAACCATGAAAACGGTAAGGCCTACTCCTAATAAGGATTTTGACAGCGCTTTTCGGGGGTTCTGCATAAAAGCGATAATAACCAATAAGGTGAAAGGACCTGGAAACCAAAAAGCGGGACCAAGCGACCCTTTTAAAATGTTTACCCAACCTGTATCGCTAAATACTGGTAATAATTGATGCCAATCTGCATTGCCTACATTTAAAATGAAGCTGACAATCAATACAAAGATAATAACGGGTCCTATTATTTCACAGCATCGACCTATTCCTGTAATACCTGAGGAATAAGTCAAAGAGATCATTAAACTTAGTAACAGTAATATCATTATCCACAGAGGTGTTCTGTCAATAAGTACAGGTTGCAAAAAGCCTGGAAATTCGCGTAGTAAACCAGCACAAAATAGATACCAGGCAACGAGATACGGAAGGACAATCATTCTCCCTAGCCATTTGCCCAGCAGAGACTGGCTAAATTGGGTTAATGTTTGATTGGGGTGGAGAATGCTGAGATGCACGACAAGGAAGGTTAAGGCTGCGCCTATGACGCCCCCAACCAATATCGAAAGCCATGTATCTTGTTGAGATATTACGATCGCCGGCGAAATTCTTATCCCGATTATCGCACAGACCTCTGTTACAATAATCCAAACCAATTGTGATCCGGACAGCTTCATAAATCCTCTACTCCTCCTCAATGGTATACAGCCCGTAAAAGAGTCAAGGCTTTGTCTGAATTGACGCGCTGGTTTCACCCGGATCCTTGCAATGAAGTTTTACTTTGACCGAAACATTCAGCTCAGGGAAAGTTACGTCCCAATCTTGTTTCAAGGTTTTCCAATGGTCTGGATATTGCTGATGCACATGTACACCAAACCCGAAGATGTCTGTCTTGTACTGCTTCTGAACTTTTTTGATCAGCTGCTGTATCGATCTCCGTGTCGTTTCACTGAGTTCATCTTCTATGATTTGGAGATCATTTCGTATGGTTGGATCCAAGTTCGTAGTATTTTCGACAATAGTTCCTTCTCCAGTGAGAAGTACGTCAATTTTTATTTGGTTATCGATCATCTTCACTAGAATCCGTCGACCTAATGACAGCAGCGTTAAACTAATACTGCCATTTCCTCGTTTGACGAAAGAAGTGATAGCTAAATTTGTTTGTCTATTTGCAATCCAATTGGCATAGAAAGAGTCTTCACTATTCAAGAAACCCACTAATTTCAGGCCATCGTCTTTATTGAAAACGGCAGTACCCGAATAAACAACTTGTTTTGTGTCCGTTAAGCTAACCACTGGCAACATGGGCTGTAAACCTTGACTTAATGTATCTGACAAAAAATCCCGGAAATAATGACGCTTTAAACCTAAAGCTGTTTGTTGCCGTACCAATTCCGTAGATGTAAACGGCTCGATGAACGGCTCAACAGATAGGAGATCTTTCGCTTGGCCATCTTTCACAACAAATATCCTTGAACGCAACTCCGATTGAGGATGTCGAACAAACCAATCGAGCAAGCTGCCTATTCCGTGCTCGGCCATTCGTTGTCCGATGAGAATGATCTGACGATGCCCGACAAAAAAATTTCGCGATAACTGTTTCTGCAAATTTGAAACAATATCGTTAACGTTTTTTCCAGTCGCACTTATTATACGGAAACTTTTATTCCCGGTTCCGCCGCCTGCTTCCTGTCCGCCGCCAAGACGAGAGGGTATCGCGATTTGAGCACTAATATCTAACTGATCGTCTTTTGTTAAATCCAGCCCTCCCCCCAAAGCAAATGCGAGTTGATCCGGTTCCTTTAGGTTCCAGCATCCGGTTGTGGTCGATACCATTAGGAGAACAACGAAACAAAGCTTAGCCGCCCTCTTCATGGTTAATCCGCCTCATTTTGTGGTTCATTATAAACGGAACGCTTTCGAGGCCATCGCATCAATACGTCCGTAAGCCTTCGAGCGATTTGCGGAGCCACTGGAGTTAAATATGGAGTCCCAAACGAACTAAGTTGAATGAGGTGAATTAAAATCGCGAAGATCCCGATCGCTAAACCAAATAGCCCGAATACTCCGGATAGGATCAACAATGGGAATCGTAACATCCGTAGAGCATAAGCGAACCGATATCGCGGAATGATGAACGACGAAATTCCGGCAGCCGATACGACAATGACAATAGGTGCGGAAATAATTCCGGCACGGACAGCCGCCTCCCCAATGACTAATGCCCCGACGATGCTTACGAGAGGACCGATCTGTTTTGGCAAACGGATTCCCGCTTCCCGTAAACCTTCGAACATGAGCTCCATCATAAAGACTTCAATCACAGTTGGAAAGGGTGCCTTTTCCCGCAGCGTTGCAATCGTCAACATCAGTTTTTGAGGAACCATCTCCGGATGGAAATTAGTCAACGCAATATAAACGCTAGGGAATACCACCGAGAATAAAGCAAATATATGGCGAATCCATCGAATCTGGGTTACGAATAAAAAGCGTTCATAATAATCGTCAGGCGCCTGAAATCCTTCCCAGAACGTCATTGGAACTACAAGGACGCAGGCGCCTCCATTGGTTAATACGGCTACTTTTCCATGAAGCAATCCAGCGGCAACAATGTCTGGGCGCTCAGTAACTATCATTTGCGGAAAGGGAGAAAGATGAGTTTCTTCAATGGATTCTTCAATATACCCCGATTCGAGAATTCCATCGATTTGTATTCGATGTATCCTTTTACGGACTTCATTCAGAACCGGGATGGAAACAATTCCTTCAATATAGGCGATGACAACATCGGTCTTCGTCAGTCTTCCGATCTTTAATGATTCAAATTTCATCTTCGGTGTTGCCAATATCCTGCGCAGCATCGTGGTATTCATCCGCAGGCTCTCCGTAAAACCTTCTTTGGATCCCCGAATGGTTGCCTCATTAAAAGGCTCTTCTATGGCTCGAGTTTCAAATTTTGTGACATCAGCTAGAAGGGCGGTATTTTCCCCATCGGCCAGTATAGCAACATTTCCCTTTAAAATCTGATCGACAATTTCTTCAAAGTTGGAGAGTTTATTAGTCGATAAAACGGAAACGAGCTCTTGTTTGCACATTTGTGCGAGACTGTCGATCATCCCAAGACCTTGAGGCAGACCATCATATATCAAAGGTTTTAGAATGTTTGAAGTAATGATATCAGTATTGACCATACCATCTAAGTAGATTAATAATGCCTTGGTTTGACCGTGAATCGTAATATCACGAAATATAATATCGGGACAATTCTGAAATATATCTTTTAATGCTTTTTCATTCTCAATAATGTTGTTACTTATATTTTGGCTCGGATTTTCGTTGGTAAGATTGGTATTTGTTTTAATCTTGTTCTTCATGAATCCAAACCAGTCCATTAGTGGAATCCACCTTCGTGTTAAAGTTATTTAGATAATGTACCCATTTTTATGAAAACTATCCTTTCTGTTCAGCGTATTCAGCCCATTCGGAATTAGTTGTTCTTTTCAAGAAAAACCCACCTTTTTCGCGAGTTGTAAAGGTGGGTATTCTTGACAGATAAGAATTTATATGGTTAGGGGTAAGCGAAGCTTACCCCTTATTTAAATTTTTTGGTAAAATAGCGATATGAACTCGAATCTCTTAAAACAAATCTTTTTCGATCAACATCAGCATTGGGATGCGTTTGTAGAAAAACATAAAAAGCATATTCGGCCAAATGTCATCAAAGAGGTACAAAAATTTCGTGGTTGTTGCGATCCTATAACGGTTTCAACATTCTAGTTTGTGAAGGATGCCATGACATACGGAGAGTGCCCTATCGATGTAAAGGTCGTTTCTGCACAACATGCTCCTGTGGCGAAACCGAAGAATGGAGCCGCTTGTTGATGGAAGATGTATTTCAAGTCAATCATCGACACGTGGTATTCACCATTGATGAAGGTCTATGGGGTATGTTTTTGCTGCATCGAAAAATGCTAAAAGAATTCATGGATGAGGCCGTACGAATCATTGAAGAGCATTTCGAGATGAAACATAAGATTACCCCTGGCATTATTGCAGGGTTGCATACCTTTGACTCACGTCTGAATTTTAATTCGCATGTTCATATGTTGGTGACGATGGGTGGAATGAGATCAAACGGAGAATGGAAAACGTATGATTACGTGCCGTTTGAAGTGCTAGAAAACAGTGGCAAACCGTGGTGTTAAAGCTAATTCAAAAACGATTGAACGCAGAAGAGAAGAAACAGGTACAGTCCAGACTATAGAAAGCATATTCCTCCAATGGAGAAGGTTTTTATGTGCATGCTCCGAAGCAAAAAGGGAATGTAAAGAAAAAGCTAGGATACATAGGACGTTATATAAAGAGACCAGCTATTGCGTTAAAACGAATCCAGTCCTATGACGGAGAATACGTAGCGTTCAGCTACCACGATAAAACAAGTGGGGAAGAGAAGACGGAAAAAGTAACGGTCGAAGAATTTATTGCAAGGGTCATACACCATATTCCGGATGAAAACTTTAAAACAATTCGGTACTATGGGATCTATTCGCGAAGACTGAAAAAGGTAAGTAAAACGCTATTGACAAGTTGGCAAAAAGAAGTAAAGAAGTGGATCGTACGCGCTGAAAGACGTCTAAACCGCAGGAATTGGAGAGAACGAATTCAAAGAGCAACCGGAAAAGACCCACTGGTCTGTCCAAAGTGCGAATGTTACCTTGAATACAAGGGGGAAGTCTGTTTAGAAGAAGGTAAACTAACGATTAAATAAGCAGCATGCGAGAAGACACGAGGCTGCTTGGAAAGGATGATTCGAGATCTCACAGGGAAGCAAGAAAACGAAAAACAAAAAGAAGAAACCACAGTTGTCCAAACAGACAGTGAATTATATTGACCTTTTCGGAAAGCGAAAACATACCGCTTAATGTTGTAAGAGATTTTGACCGGAATGGATCAAGGAGATAGAGCTGTACCTTCACAATTCACATGTGAAAGCTGTGGTGGAGCCATGTATCCAGAGTATTACAAAGGAATACATGGATACGAATACCGGGTCTCAGATTGGTTAGAGAATAAAGAAGTGGAAGGCAGCTCAATGTAGAACAGAAGAGGGATGGGTGTGAGGGTGGAAAGGCGCCTTGCGGTGGGCCGCCTTTGAAGTCGTGTTTATTACCGCACAACAGCGGTTGGAACCCCACATCTATCTCTCCCCATGCACAAAAGTATGGGTTTACACGCAAAAGGACCGTCAGGATGTTTTTCCCTGACGGTTTTTCTTATTTTCCGGTGGCTGAATCTCCCAATCCAATTTCTTTGAGAACCGCATAAATTCATCCGTTCGATGAAGGAATTCGACAATCAGATTCCATAATGGGTAGTTCCCCCATCAACAAATAGATTCTGCCCAGTTACGTAGCTCGAACCTTCAGAGCAAAAGAACAGAACCGGTGCGATCATTTCCTCTAACCGGCCAACTCTTCCGATCGGCGTCCGCTGCTCAATCAAATTTTTAAAATCCGGATTGTCAAGATTCTTTGCATTAAGGGAAGTTCGGAAAAACCATGGACTAATTGCGTTTACGGTAATACCGAATTTAGCCCATTCGTTGGCAAGTTGTTTGGTCAGCTGTACGACTGCTGCTTTGCTTGGCCCATATGCTGATGTGAAAGATAATGTCAATTCAGAAGCTACGGAAGCGATATTGACGATACGTCCGCTTTGACGTTCGACCATATGTTTACCGACCGCCTTTGACATGAGGAAAACGGACTTGAAGTTGGTATCGACGACGAAATCCCAATCTTCCTCGCTTAAGTCGAACGCTGTTTGACGAACTGTCGTACCGGCATTATTAACGAGTATATCGATTTGTCCGAAACTCTCCAAAACTTGGCGAACGGTTGAATCAATGGAGCTTTTATCGTTAATATCGCAAGAAATGCCGAGCGTGCGTCGCCCGGTTGCTTGATGGATTTGATTGGCAGCCTCAACCACTTCCGTTTCAGTACGAGCTATCAGCACGACATTCGCCCCCGCTTGTGCTAACCCTTCTGCAATAGCACGTCCTATTCCGCGTCCAGCACCGGTGACGATAGCTACTTTTCCGCTTAAATCGAAACTTACTTTTGTCAAAGCAACATGCCTCCCACTTTAATCGATTAGTAAAGGAGAAACTCAACATCTTTGAAAAAGGATGCTGGGTCTCTCGATAATCTTAAGTCCATACAAGGCGGCTTTTCATGCTTCTCTCAAAGCTTCTTCAATTGATCGATGATTTCTTGAGGCTCCATCCGCTTCATGAAGTCCGGATTGACGTGAGCGCGGCGGATGATTCCCTCCTTATCTATAATAAACGTCGCCGGAACCGGTAGAATCCAGCGAGCGGTATTATTGAACTTGGTGAGATCCAGACCGAATTTTTGGGTGAAGACGTCCTGAACGTAATCAGGGACTTCATACAGAACTTTGTAGCTGTCGGAGACAGTGCCGTTCGAGTCACTCAGCACCTGGAAAGTCAGTTCTTCCTTTTCCTGATGGGACAGGGAGTTGTCGGGGCTTTGCGGAGTGACAGCGATCAGCTGGCCGCCGAGCTTTTTCAACTCCGGCAGTGCTTGCTCGTATGCACGAAGCTGGATATTGCAGAAAGGACACCAACTGCCGCGGTAGAAGGTCAGGACAACCGGACCTTTCGCCAGCTCGTCATACAGGTTTACTTGATTTCCAAGCGGATTGGTCAGCGTAAAATTAGGAGCTTTGTCCCCTTCCTTCAAACCGAACAAAATACCTGATTCTTGCTGCTCCTTAATGTTCCGGAAAAGTGCCGCTTGCACCTCTTCGGGCGCGGTGGCAATAAAGCCTTCCTTTGCTTGATCCAATTGTTCTTTAACGGACATTGTACAGTCCTCCTTTAAAATATAAATATTGGAGTAGTTACTCCATTTATCAACAAACCCATCATAACGCTATTTTTTTGGATTGTCAACTCCATTTTTGACATACTACATATATGGGAACTATTATGGATGTCAAAACACAAGAGCAGCGGCTGACGAAAAAGGGGAAAGAAACCAGCGCTCGCATCGTTGCCGCCGAGGCCAAACTGATGTTTGAACGCGGGTTGCCGGTACAAGCGTGGAAGATGTGCAACAAGAGGCTAAGGTCAGCGCCTCCTAGTTATATCATTATTTCAAAGAAAAACGAGAGCTTGTACTGGCGGTCATTTTGTATCAGACCGAACAGGTGCTAGGTGCCCAGGAGCCTCTGCTGAGTCGTCTGGACAGTATGGAAGCGTTGCGTACTTGGCGCGATGCGATCGTACAGCTTCAGATTGAACGGCAGTACAAAGGAGGTTGTCCCATCGGTTCGTTTGCCAGCGAGCTGGCGGATATGGAACCGGCGGCTCGCACAGAACTCGCAGCCGGATTAATGCAGTGGGAACTCGCCATTCGCAAAGGACTCCGCGCAATGAATGAGCGCGGCGAACTGAGAGCCGAAGCCGATCCGGACAATCTCGCTATGGCGCTGCTGACCGCACTTCAGGAAGGCCTTCTTCTTACGCAGTGCCACAAGGAGACGAGTCCTCTTGAAGCGGTAATGGACGCCGTGCTTGCAGATATTCGTTCGTTCAGAAGTGCCGCCAGTCGATGAAACGGATATGCTGAAGCGTATTGAAATCAACAGCAGCTAGTGTTTTATGCATTGTATCATGCTACAGCGCAGCTGCAATTATGCAAACAGAAGGGAGGATACACATAAGAAAGCAAGCAATTATTTTTCAAGCCTGCGGCTGGATACCGGCCCGGGCTTTTTTGTAGAGGTCTTATAAACGGTCCAGGAAAGTAAGCGTCCCCTTTCATATTGGATATTAACTTGTTAATCGTACTATTTCAGGAATCGCCTTTTATTTACGGACAATGAAAAAAACCGTCATCCCGATGATCTGACGACGGCAGCAAGGCTTGTGTAGTTTAGTATTTTTGATAAGATAGATTAATGCACACCACCGGATGCACTGATTCTTTCGCCAGTCAACCAGGCAGCGTCGTCCGACGCGAGGAATACCACGACAGGAGCGATGTCTTCCGGTTTTCCAAAACGTCCGCCAAGCGGGGTAGTGGCAGCCAGGTTTTGTCCGATCTCGCTGCCAACGAATGCCTTATTCCCTTCCGTGTCCGTAAAGCCTGGCGCAACCATGTTAACCCGGATGTTCCGAGGTCCAAGTTCCTTGGCCAGCGCCATCGACATTGTATCGACCGCAGCCTTGGACGAAGCATACAACATGGAATACGGTACCGGATTGATGCTGGCGATAGTGCTGATGTTAATGACGCTGCCGCCCTCTGCAGGGAAATACTTCACAGCTTCCTGCGTTGTCAGAATCGGCCCAAGAACGTTGATATTATAATGCTGGTGGAACTGCTCTTCCGAAACTTCTTCGAACGGGCCGAACTCGAAGATACCCGCGTTGTTAACCAAGATGTTCGGCGTTCCGAGTGCGGTCTTCGTTTCTGCAAACAACCGTTTAACATCCGCTGCCTTGGACATGTCGCCTTGAATCGCGACAGCTTTACCTCCGTTAGCGGTGATCTCCGTTACGACCCGGTCGGCTCCTTCTCTGCTGGATGCGTAGTTAACAGCTACTGCCGCCCCTTCCGCCGCCAATGCCTTTGCTATCCCAGCACCAATACCTTTCGATGCACCAGTTACAACCGCCACTTTGCCAGTCAATTTATTCATGATTCTTTTCTCTCCTTCAGATAGATAATTTGAGTGTACTGCACATTTTGATGATCGATTCTGTTTAGTGCGTCCCGCCGGATGCGTTGATCCGCTCACCTTTCAGCCACAAGGCTTCGTCGGAGCTAAGAACACGACGACAGGCGCGATGTCTTTGTCCGACTGGCCAAAACGGCTTCCAAGCTGTATGTCGGAAACCAACTTTTTGCCGTGCTCGCTTCCAATGAGACCAAGGCTATGCAGCCCTTCTGTATCGGTGTGGCCCGGAGCGACGATGGACGCGAATATTTCGCGGACCAAGCTCTTTCACGAGCGCAAGCGACAACGTGTCAACTACAGCTTTGGTCGATGAATAAAGTACCGAACTCGGTAAACTGGAGCTCCTTCCGCAGCTCAAGCTTACGCGATGCCGGCGCCAATACCTTTCGATGCGCCTGTGAAAACAGCAACAGTTAGTTTACCCATTTAACCAATCCTATCATGCATCTTTCATTTCGATCCCAACGATGTTGGTTTTCTTAATGATCAAAGCTTCCTTAATTGATCGATGATTTCTTGAGGTTCCATCCGCTTCATGAAGTCCGGATTGACGTGAGTGCGGCGGATGATTCCTTCCTTATCGATAATAAACGTCGCCGGAACCGGCAGAATCCAACGAGCGGTATTATTGAACTTGGTGAGATCCAGACCGAATTTTTGGGTGAAGACGTCCTGAACGTAATCAGGGATTTGATACAGAACTTTGTAGCTGTCGGATACAGTGCCGTTCGAGTCACTCAGCACCTGGAAGGTCAGTTCTTCCTTTTCCTGATGGGACAGCGAGTTGTCGGGGCTTTGTGGAGTGACAGCGATCAGCTGGCCACCGAGTTTCTCAATCTCCGGGAGTACCTCGGAGATTTTTTATAGATTCACGCTTTGTTGGCCATCGATCGGGCGACGTCGGCGGCGCTGATGCCTTCGAGGGCAAGGCCATAACCGATGCCTTCATCGATGATGCGGCGCAGCTTCTGGGTAAGGGCGATGCGTGTGTATCGGC
>NZ_FNIF01000078.1 GCF_900103825.1 Paenibacillus sp. yr247 | reverse complement strand
ATTTGGAAAATCCTTCTTTGTATTCAACCATTTAAAGGAATTATGAAAAAAAACGAAAATGAAGAAAGACTCTTTCACGAGTATGTGAACAGAGACGTTTATTTGTCAATTGCCGACACTCCCCATTTGACGGGGAGGCCAATACGCCTATGTTTGTGTCGTAGGACAACGACACGACAAGAAAATCACTTACAATTAATTAAAACCGGCGAAAACGGGAACAAGTTCTATGTTGACCATCTGTAAAACTGTAATGACCACATGGGTTTGATGCGACTTGGATTGGCTTTTTAAAGCCATTTTGCTTTAGATCGCTAAACAAATTCACACAGTAATTAACGCTGCCGCGTACACTAGTTTCATCATTTTCTGCTGAAGAATATTTATGTATTTCCGCTTCTGTCAAATTCAGAGAACAAATTCCAGTCTTTACTTGGAAGCAAGTGTCTTTAGTTAAATTGTAGCAAAACTTGTGTTGAGTTGGATCAAACGACTCCTCTTTCATTGTTCAACTCCCCAGTTGAAATATTAAATATCCGATATTGCTGGTTCAAGAAAATAAAGTTCGTTAGTCAATAGTCAGCATTTTCGCGGGTTATTAGATTTCATAATATATTAAAATAGACAGGGTAAGTTTATTAGTGACGGACAGATTCGATAAGTTGAACAGAAAATTGTGGAAAATAAAGTTTGTTAGTGAATTATGCATTTGTAAACGTTAAAGGAGTTCACAGCTTCAACTAACGATTAATTAGGTTCAACTGTTACTCCAGGAAGGTCATATCGCCCAATGTATGGTCCATTCCCTTTATGAATGACTAATAGCTTTTTCAATAAGTCAAATCCCATACGCACCTAAATACTGCTGCTATTTCCGTTTTCGTTCAATAAAACCTTCTCTCCCAGAGAGTATAACACCCCTCTCTATTCTAGTCTTAAACCGCAAGTTTTCAGGTCATCCTTTCGCTGGAAACTTCAATTAAGATCCTGTTTAAATCTGTTAAGATCGCCCCAATCTCCCGTAGAACGGGAGGAGACCCTGCCTGTAACATCTCATCTAAACAAGCAAGCTGTGCTGTCTGTGCTCGTTGAATATAAGTTTTCTGCCTTTCTTCCCTCTCAGTTGAAGCGTGAATAATCATTTCACCAAAATGATCAATACACACCGCTGCTGTCTCCAATGCCGCGAGAATCCTCTCTATTTTCGGATATTGCAGTGTATCATCTTCGATTTCCCTTAGATCTGTCAAGCTGCGGCGTATTCCCCGTATTTGTACGG
>NZ_FNIF01000025.1 GCF_900103825.1 Paenibacillus sp. yr247 | reverse complement strand
TGCTTTCTTCCAACGCTTGGCGCATGCTTTTACACGTTGCTTTCCAATTATGTTTACATCAAAACCGTTTGATTCAAAGATTTCCCAAGGGGTTTTCCCCTCCATGTATTGATCGATGAACAACTGTTTAAATTCATCAGCATAGGTTATTGCTTTCTCACTTATCTTGACAACATATTTATTGGTTGATAATTTCATTCGGTCTTTTTCGTTAAAGATTTTTTTAGACATGATGTAATCCCCTCCGGTGCTTACTCTAGTATACAAAAAAAGGTACCCACAGTCTGAACACTTTTTCAAAGTGTCCAGACTATGGGTACCAGTGTAGATAAGTCACTCCAGAAGGAGTGGCTTTTTCTTCTTCATTCCTATAAAACGATAAAAAACATATAAAGATCGCTGCATATTTTCAGTAAAGATGTTCTTTATAAATTCCCATGCGCTTAGGAATTTCGTTTGTGTATTGGTGTATTATTCGATAGAACGGGACAATCCTCTACACGTTGCGCCTATAACGGTGTTGGTGATTTATCCATTTTTATTGACCATGAATACCGCGGTAAAGGAATTGGGAAAAGACTATTAATTGAGCTTGAATGTTTAGGTAAAGAGAATGATTTTATAATTTTGTTTTGTGAGCACTTATTCGACCTTAGATGGTGGTTTAATTCAGGGTTCCAATCTGTTTAGCTTCAATCAACCATACGTTTCCCTTTTCATCAGTTGCCAATAAGTCAATCGAGCCATCAATTTACTTCCTGTTACTTTTTTTGCTTTTAAGATAAATGAATTCCCCGACACTTATATGTCAGGGAATTCATGCTCTCATAATACAATTAAGTCACTAAGAGGTTAGAGGGTCATAGCTTAGACATTTTCAAATTCCTCCAATAGCACTGAACACAGCCTTAACCTTGTTCCCAAAATCCTCCCCAAACTTATTGTTTATATCAAGATTTATTGCTGTTTGGCTATTCCAAGAGAATTTTATAAGAATTCCAGGACAAACATTGAGTTTGTCATAATTTTTATCAAGGACTTTTTCTTGAATGACATCCCAGTCTTCCGGTGCAATTATTTTATCTTTTTCTAGAGTATCGAATAATTTGTTAAAGTCCGGCCTTTTAACCTGCTTTAAGTTTATATATTCTTTTTTCCAATAATCTAAATACTCATCAATCGATAACCGGCCATCGAACCATAGTAGGTTGCTGGAACGGTAAGATATGTGGAAATTCTTCGAAACCTCAAACCCTTGACTCATTAACTTATGCAACTTTTCAATATCTAGCTTTTCGAATGTTTCCCTAGCGGAATGCATCGTATCTCCTGCATACATCCATAAGTTAATGGTCCAATCAGATGACGATTTATGTGCATCTAATGCAATTTGTTTAACAGTCCTTTTTCCACTTTCAATATAATACTTCCAACCCCGATGATACTTAACTTCAGGATGGGTTCCTTGAATCTTATAATTCGCCATAGCAGTAACACAGCGCTTGATTAACAAATATGGATTATCCTTACAAACGCCAAAAGTTGTGTATGGATTTATCCACGAAAATTCGTTATCAACATATTCTATAAAATTTTCAATTAAAACTTTCTCGAGTCCGCTAACCATGTTGTTTTGAATCAAGGAATTTAAACCTGTGATCATACTTCTCCACGATAAACAGCAAGGTTTTTCGATTATTGTGATATCTGTATCCTCTGAAATGTTCGGATTAAGTTGCCCAAGCCAAATATGATCACGAGATGGTTTATTTTCAATAATAAATATCCAAGAAGGATTACAAAGGACTACACCATCATAGCGAGCCTTCCTATTGTCATTTTGAACCTTAACTTCCGATTTTAATTTATCATCGGATATGATAATCGAAACAAGAGTGCGACCTTCAACCATACTAGAGGTAAAGATGTCATTCGAATTCGATAACTGCGTGTATACCTCTACAACGCTAAAATCGCCATTAGCTATAGATTGAACACCATATTCTGACATTTCTTTGCTTATAGTTTCAAAGAACATGACTCGAACCATCGGAATATTCTTTAGAAGGATGAGAAAACTCCTTGTAAGTTCATCTTCATGATGATTTGATTTGTTCTTATAAGGGTTAAAGACATTTAGATGATCCAACTACCTCTATGCCCCCTTTATGTTAATTGTTTTGGATACTAATGCTAAGATCCGGATGGTCCAACAGCTTCACCTTCAGCTTACCGCGTGGCCCGATTCAACATAGGTTTATTCGGTATGTTTTACTAAACCAACAGCGAATTCAATTGCTCCAGCAAATTGCTTCCTCCGGTGAGCGAAATCACTTCGACTTTCGAGAACTCGAGTTCCTTTAAATCAGCAGATTGCCTTTTTATATTGAAGGATGTATTGTTTTATTATTTCCTCTTTATCACCTCTAGGCAAGGGATGATAGTAATCACCTTTCATGTTTTGATACCCAAAGTAGCAAAGCTTCGAATCCTCTATTCGCTCAATCCATTTCTTTTTAATTTTTTGTAAAGGATGGATTTTACTTAGTTGTTTACATCCCCAACCTAGTAATATCCACGGATGTCTATTTAATTCAGTTATAGGTGCAAGAGAATGTTCCAATTCAACAGTACCTTGCAATACTTTAGTTCTAAGGTGATCAATTGCATCTTCGGATTCTGGATTTCTGAGATTAAATAAATTATAGATCGTAAATACTCCATTAGGTTCACCCGGACTAATACGTTCAACGAATCGGGCAATTTGCTTCATGGTGTCATCGAGTTCTGCTTGGCCCTCATATATTCGCTTTTCTATCAGCTTCTGTTCAGTATATCCTAATGGCAACGAACTTCCGGGATTGAGTAGTAGACAGCATCCTAGGGACTCCGATGAATCGCCCCATATCATGCGAGTATTTGTTCTAAATATTAAAGTACCATTGACTTCAAATCGTGCTTGTACATTCATTTATATGTACTCATGAACTCCCCTCCATATATTCCACATTTTAACAACGAGTCAATTTTAACATACAAACGAGTCGGCAGTCTGTCATGGAATGTACATTCTTATATGCAAAATTAAATGGCTCGTTTACCGAGCCCGAAGAAATGTTGTTTCGTTGAACCGAGTTATTACTGTTGCGCTCCCCCAAGCAGCGAATTCAACTGCTCCAGCAGATTGCCCCCACTGGTAAGTGAAATCGTCCCAATTTTCTCTTAAATTCGAGGAACTCAAGTTCCTTTAACCAGAATAGATTCGATGTTGAGTTGACGTTATATTATTAAATCTTACATGACGCACTAAAGATTTCTTCCAACAGACTGGTGAAATTAGGCGATAACAAATCGCATTCCTTTAACTTGGCAGGGTAAAGAATAACGTCAATCGAATTAAAGGGGGGATTCAGATTTGTTTTTACTTTTCGAACCCCGGATAATCCGTTATCCTTTTCGTCTATTTCGGGTAATCCAAGTTGTGAAGTAAAAAAAACTATATCGTATTGCCCTCCCTTTGGATAGTCGATCCTTATTTTTAACATTTTATCACCAAAGTGTATTCCACCCCATTGCTTCCCTGTGGGAATCAATTCGGGATTAAGAATCAGTGACCTACTGAAATTAAAGATGAGTGATGTTGTTGATAAAAATAGTAATATCAAAGAGCGAATTTATATACGGGAGAAAAAGACAAATAAGACAAAAGATTTTCCAATTAGTACGGCTGCCAGCATGGCATTAAAAGAATACTTTGACGGACGAGAAGACTATTCATATGAGGATCCACTTTTTATTTCCCGAAAGCAGCACGCAGGTAAAGCTTCTTTACAACGGGATCAAGCATATAAGGTCATCAATAACGCAGCAAAATCCATCGGGATCAAGGATAGGATTGGGACCCATACACTACGGAAAACTTTTGGTTACCATGCTTATCAGTCAGGCGTAGACATTACATTGATTCAGAAGCTTCTCAATCACACAACTCCCAATACAACCTTACGGTATATTGGTATAACCCAAAACGATATGGAGGATGTGTATTTAAATTTGAATTTATAGCACATACGTTATTTTGAAAAGGTATATGTTTTAAGAGCTGGATTGTTTGACAATCCAGCTCTGTTTGAAAGAAGATATTAGGTAGAGATTATAAGTTTTACATGCTCATGAGAAGTGGCAACTGAATATCAACGTAATCATAAATCTGTATGTTTGTTTGTTAAAAGTTCCTTCGAATTATAAACTTAATATCCGTGCAATGACGATTGTGTCATTTGGGGTATAGTTAAACAAGACCAAATTATACCATTCCTCATTTTGAACACTTTCATATTAGATGCCATTTATTCCACTGTGGGAACAACACAGAGAAATAAAATTCGGGAAAATATATTCTTTAGATAAATTACGATTGTTTAAGGAAGGAATAAACATTAATTTTATTAAATCCGTTGCTCTTATATCCCATACATGAATATCTTTTGTTAATACAAATGCACCTATATCAATTTCATTTTCCTGATCTTCTTTGATTCTAGCCTCTTTTTTGCATGTATCTGTCGATCCGCAAGATATAGTGCTGGGATACCAACGGGATTATATCTTCCATGTGGTGAAATTCCGAGAGGCGGTGCCCACATCTCGCTTTCAATATAAGGAACATGACGGTTAATAAGAGCCGTGGCTAACATCACCTTAGCAATGTATATCATTTATTCTATCGCCGCTTCTCATCTTAATGTAATGATTTTTCAGGTGTATGCTCCTTTTTGCCGATGAGTTGAGCTACGTGCATTAGTACGTTTTGAACTTGTTCATCGTCAAGCATTTCGATCATCTTAAGTAACTGTTCTCTAGTAGTAATTGTGTTCCCCCCTTTAGTAACTAATTCCCCATTGTAAACATCCACTTGCCCTGTTATCTGAAATACTTTATTTACAATTAGCTGATCTGTAGGAATTTTCTTGTCCGCAAAAACTGGAATGTCCAACAGTCCACTGCTGTTAAAAACCGGTCGCTTTTTAACCAGATTAAACAACGCTTGTTCGACATTCATAAATAATAGCCTCTATTACTGAAATGACCGTTCTTCTGACGTTCATCAATACAAACGATTCAGAAAATCACGATACGAATCGGCAACGGGTTCGCACATACCGGACTCGTGCAGCCAGAGAATAACTGTCGGCTCCTGCACACCGGCCTTATATTCGAAACATATATAGTTACCGCATTCATCGCTCGCGAATGGAACGCATCCCGCCGGCAACCTGTCCCGAATCCACTCATATACGTCATACACATTAGATGGACATCGGCGGATGACCGGCAGGAAGGTCTTCACTGTATGGCCTAGCTTTGCCTCCGTGTCGAATCGATGTGGCCTCGGCCTTGCACCATGGTGGGCTAGCACGATGTCCACATAATACGCAGGTAGCCTCAACTTAAAAAAAACCTCCACTCGTTGCACATCTACCCGGTTGATGGGTACTTTATCAAACCGCCATTCCAGCGTCGCGTTCCGTGCGGCTGACTCATCGATGATTCGTTCCTCCTCCCCATAACGATCGGCCTCCCGTATGGGCTGACATCGCATGGATTTTCTCATCCACCAGCTCCATCCGTCCCGGCTGCTCCGAATGGTGCCATATATAGCCGTCCGGCGTCTCACCGGCCCGGATTTGCTCCAATTGCTGCTCCGTAAAGTCCGATGCGAGCTGCGGGTCATGCTGAACGGCCGCAGAGAGTTGATCGTTCATATAAGCAAACTGCGTTGCATCGGAATCCGTAAACATATCCTGCGGCAATTCTCCCGTATAAGCTTCGGTAAAATCGGGAAATATGCCTTCTACAACCTTTCCGTTCGGAAGCTCAACCGTCGTATCCTCATAATGAACCCCCGTATCCGGATGCTCAGCTCCTGCAAGATCCTCGTTGATCGTAGAAATGTGATGTACATCTGCATTCGCGTCCGATTCCATCAGATCGATGCTGCCAGCCGCATCATGGCCGAAACCGTCACCGTGATCAGCATCAGGTACATTCACATCTGCGTCTGAAGCATCCGCCACTCCATCAACACCGCCCACTACATCCAAGACGGATACTGCCAGTAAGCTCACTGCGGCAGCTTTGCCGAGATTTTTCAACGCGTCCTTGACGCGTTCCGTTTCCCCATCCTTGAAGCCGCTCACCACTTCGACTCCGTTTTTGGCAACGTAAACGATTCCCTGCCCGATTCCCTTTGCAGTAGTAGTCACTGCACCTCCGGCATTCTGCAGCCCCTCATCGATCTGATGCCGATCTCCCCGAATCAAGCCTACCCCGACATCGCAAACTCCGCTGGCGGCTTCGCCGAGAACCCGGCCCGTTTTGGCCGTCGCTTTTTCAACGCTGTCCCCGATTTCTTTCACATATTTGCTGCCTACAAGCTCGCCGACAACGCGAACACTACCGCCGATCACCTTTCCAGTGACAGCCCCTGCCATTTTACCCGTTCCTTTAAGAAACTTCATGTGCAGCACCTGCCATCATTTGATTGATCATGGACTTGTTTTCCCCGCAATAGTTACTAATCCGGTGCTCCAGTTCATCGATTTCGGATGCCGTATTGTTATGGCCTATCATTTCGACAAACTTGCTCTGCAGATGCGTGGCGTAGTCATCGTTCATCCTGCGAATCGAGGTAATAAGCTGCGGGATGATTCTTTGGGTGATTTCATGCTTCGCCGCCAGAAAAGCCTTCTCCAGTTCATTCTGAAAACGGCGTTTTTCCTGCTTAAAGCCGACCAGCTTAACTACCGCACCGGTTATAGCGCCTGCAATCAGCAGCGGAGGCAAATAGAAACTTGCAGCCGCTCCCAAACTGATCGAAGATGCGTAAGGCCCCAACCATGCTGCATAAGCCGTAAGAGCACCGCCCCAAGCGCCGGCAATGGCGGCTCCCTTTTTGGCACCATCTAGCACTAGGTCTTGACCGGACGAAAGCGTCTCAAACAACGACAAATTCAGCTTAATTTCTTCCTCGCGGGCAAATTCCTGAATTTGCTTTGTCTGTTTTTCCTGAATGAGATCAAGCGATTTTTGCCATTCCTCCTGCATAAATCGTTCCAAGCCTCGAATGACTTCCGTCAGTTCCCAATTTATTTTGTCAGTAGACAAATATCGCCGCATCAGTTCTTCGATTTGCTGTTTATCGTTTTTCCCGGAAAATAATTTCAAATCGTCGATCATCAAACGGATTTCTTTAACTTCATTTCGCAAAAAATCAACTTCGGCCCACTGCCGCAGCCGATCCTCCAGTTCTTGTTTGATCCGCCTGTTGTGATAGGCAATCTCCCGCTCATGCTCTCGGTTTTGCACTTTCAAAAAATGCAAAGACCGCAAGTAAGATTCGTGAAATACGAGATTTTTGCGAAACAGCGCATGAACGGACGATAAAATACTCGCCTCTTGGACCGTCTCGGCTTTTTGTTGAATTTGCCGTTCCAAATGATCGAGCAATACCGGATAACCCGATCGTGCCAGCAGCGTTTGGTCCCTGCTTCGAACAGCCGTGTTCGCATCATGGGCAGAGAGAGGAACGATCATCCGAACGTAATGCCCCAACTGATCAACCGCATATTGCACGAGCCGATCCGGGTCGCCTTCGATTTCATCAATGCGATTGATGACAAGGATTACCGGCTTGCCCATTTTCGCAACTCTGGCCAACGCTTCCTCCACGTCCGTCTGTCCCATATGGTTGGCATTCAACACCCAAAGCACAACGTCCGCTTCTTGCATGTATCCGTCGGTAAGCTCCGAATGCTGCGAAGTAACGGTTGCAAGCCCAGGCGTATCCACAATATGCAGCTTTTGCAGATTGGAAAGCGGGAAGCCCAGCCGAACCGAAGCACATGATGAGAAAAACGCCAGATCCCCGTGATGCTCCTTCAAGAGGCTATAGATTTCATTTGGTGTGCCTTTATAGGGAATACCTTCTTTTCTTTCAATGATTCCTGCGGGTCGATCGCTATGGTGGATGACAATAATAGAAGCTGTCGCTTCCTTCACGTTCACAGGTGAGACATCCGCGCCGACAAGCGTATTGATCAGCGTGGACTTACCGGCTTTTACCTCTCCCATGATCACCAGCTTCAAAGGATTGATTAGCTTTCTGGCGATCGTGTTGATATCTCTTTGAATGTCCTTCAGTTCCGATGTCAGTGCCTGAATCGGAAGGATTTTCCCCGAGGACTCATGTGTCAGTATCGGCGACTGTTGAAAAAACGTGGTTGCTTCACTTATCCGAGCCTTGGTGTTCATGCCGGTTTCCCCTCTCGATATAAATCATGAATAACGTCCTTTATGTGCAATTTCGGAACGGGATCTGTTATCGTTTCTTGAAGCTCCTGCAAGAACGCTTGAATTCGCTCTTTCTCGTTCCGCTGCCCATGCAGCAATGTATAGGTACGATTCCGAATCTCTTCCACTTGATTGAAAATACTCTCCAACTGCGCATTAACTATTGCCAATAGTTCTACCTCCAGCTTATCGATCATGCTGTCCAGCGTAGAACGCAAATCTTTTTTTATGCCCGGCATCTTCATCTTGAGCGCTATCCACTTCACCAAACCGAACGCACTGGCAATGCCTGCCAAGATGAGCCCCAGCGGACCGAGCAAAAAGCCGGCCGTGACCAACATCCCCGTACCCGATGCGAAGCTTAATCCGGATGTATCCAAGTCGATGTTTCCGGTTTCGAGCCATGAAGCCGCTTGATCACGAAGTACAATCGACAGCTGCCCGACAGTCAGATGTTCGTATTCTCTAAACACCGATTTCGGGGAATGGTATAGATAAAAGGCTTGAATCCTATCCGCGAATTTGCTCTGTAATTGAGGAAGTTCCTCACCTGTCAACTTATTCATGTCAAAAATGGACGATTCGATGTATGCCTTCTGCTCGCTTTCCTGATCAAAATCAAATAAACGCTCAGCCCTTGATTCAATATTCGGCAGCACCTTGGACTTATACCGATCCAGAAAGCGTTTGATGTCTTTTTTGATTTTGCTGGATAGCTCTTGATAAGCCTCACGGAATTCGTCCGCTAAGGTATCGAATTTTAGTCGGTCGCGCTCCAATCTGTCCTCGTACTCACTTCGCTCTTGACCAAAAAGATGGCAGACGTTCCACAGCCCCAGCGCCTTGCTCTCGGTCTGAATGACCTGCGCTTTAACCAAAAAACGCGATTGAATGATTTGCTGCAACCGAACAATTCCGCTTTGCTCCACGAGTGCACGGTCTCCGCTCATTATTCCGTCTAACGCTTCTTTCGCGGAAATCGGGACGATCTCTTGAAACAAGTCGCCAAACAAACCGTGAGCTTCTTTCACGATGGAGTCGACAGCGGCTTCGCCTCCCGTTTTGCGCACTTTGTCGATGGAGTTCAGAACGGCAATGATGTTGTTCGTTCGGCCTCCGATTTGGGCAATCGATTCGTTCAGCTCGTCCAGCATTTGCCGGGATTGTTGAGCGGATATTTTGGTCGCGTCCAAAAGCCAGATGACTCCGTCCGCCTTATGATAATAGTCTTGGATGCCGATCTTCATTTCGCCGATCAGATTTTGCACAAGCCCGGGCGTATCGACAAGCCGAAAATGCCGCAGAAGCGCATTTCGGGGAACGAGCCAACGCACCTCCATGACATCGGACTTATAAAGCATCTTATCGTAAAGCAGCTTCTTCAACTCTTCCTTCTCTTCGATCGTGTGAAGTTCAGCCGCCTGCTTTCGGAACTCTTCATTCGCCGTTTTGGACGATTGCTCCCGCTTCTTCTCTTCCTCGGCCAGAAACGCTTTGCACGTGTCGACCGGCATCACCTGAATCCGGCCGTCTCGGTACTTGATGAAGGCCGTATGCATCGACTCGCTGCCCTCGAAAACATCAATTTTCCACGTTTTCGGTAAAACATCCATCTCTGCCGCTTTCTGTTCCAACAACGCATTAAGTAGCGTCGACTTCCCATACTTCCCCATCCCCATGACAAAAAGCGTAAACGGCTGTTCCATACCTTCCGATAATTGCCCGATCTGAACGGAGGCATTCCACGCAGAATTCGTAAATTGCCGCAAAAGAGAAGCATTGTCGAACTCCGGCAATTGCCGAAGGCGGTCAGCCTTTCCCGAAATATCCATCGCACACGTTCGAATACCAAGTTGAAGTTGCAGTCGGGTTCTTTGGTAATACATATCCCGTACTTTCTCAAAGAGATGCTGAGCTCTTTGCTCGAGCGATTGCTGCGCCATGTCGCTGCCCCTCATTTCTTCAGATAAAGTGCTACAGCAGCCCCAATGGTCACGAGCAATTCCATTCCGACAAGCCAGTATAACGTCTTGCGGAACTTATGTTGTCTGTACTGCTCCTGACTGAACAGGTTCGTGAATTCTAGCAGCTTCTCTTGCAAAAACAATCGGTTGGTATCGCCAATGTCCCGCACGTATGACTTCATAAAGATGTGCTGTTCCTGACTCAGCCTTATCGTTTCCTTGTGCGCTGCAACGGCTTCATCCGATAGCTTCTGATGAGCATGCATCAACTTCTCGTCGACAGCATCAATTCGTTTATGAACGTCTGCAAACTGGTCAGCATTCTGCCGCAAAAAATCTTCAAGCTTCTGCACCGAAAATTGAAGCCGCTCCGCGATACCCGGCAGCTTGGCCCCAGCCTGTTTAATCGTTTCTTCGCTGCGTTTGACCTCCTGCAGGACGCTTTGTTTGGAAATTTCCGTTGTAATGTCCGTAATCAGGTTTTTAAATTCATCCGCCAAGGACGTGGAAGAGTTCTGTACTGTCATTTGGAAGGCCTCCGACCATGATTTTTGATAGTTTATGCAAAATAAAAATGCACAAGATTATAATGTCTATTCAACACGGTCCCTTGGGTCAATAAGACGATTTGGTTGAGCTAGTTCAAGAACACCGCTTTAAAAATGGCGATAATGGCAGTTATACCCACGATAACAAGTAGCGCCAATGAAATATACATGAATGGTCCAATTATTAACGATAGCAGAAATGTTACTCCGGAGGAAAATAAACAAAACATTCCCACCTTTCCATTCAGCTCCATATAGTCTATTCTGCTTTTGAGAAAGCCAAAAGCCACTAACACGATAATAATTCCGATGATGAAAGGCATGCTGCTGCTCCTTTTATACAAAATAGATGAGATGCAAAAATAAGAATAAAATGCCCCCGATGAAACCGCCTACTAGCGAGCCGTTAATTCGAATCCGTTGCAAATCTTCCCCAACCTTTTCTTGCACGAACGATACCAACCGGTCTTTGGTGAAAGATGTCAAGGTTTCGCGAACAATTTGACCGATAAGATGATGTTCCATTTCAATTACTTTCCGGAGAAATTGCTGTGCATACTCTTCCAGCCAATCCTTCATGACTTCATCGTTCTTAAATGTATTCCAATATCTCCGGATTGCCTCTCCCCCCCAGTCTCTGATATCAGTACTTTGCAGCGGCAGGTCCTTTACCGTTACATACATCAGGTCCTTATCATTCTGTAAAAAATCGATTAATGTTTTTATAAATGACTCGATTGGATAGGCAAATGACGTATGGTCCAATACTTGTTGCTTCCAAGTATCAATTGCTTGTGAAAGATCGGACCGGCCATCCAAATTCCTCGCCAAACGCCCAAGCATATCGATTACGAGCAATCGGAGCTCATGATCCGAACGGCTCAAGTCGTTCACGAACTCGATAAGGTCATCATAAATAGCTTCGACTGCATCATCAATGTTTACAGAATTCGTTGTTTCAGCGAATTTATATATAGCCTTTTTGGCAACTTTAGAAAAGATATTGCCTTCATTTACTCTGTTGTCTATCTCGAGTTCCAATACTTTTCGAATCTCGAGCTTTATGGAGGGACTTGAAATTTGTTGACGGCATAAATCAATCAGGTAATCCAAACCCTTATTTATTTCACCTCTATCAAGCGCCAAAGTTAAAAAATTACCAGCAAAAGGCGAAACGTCTGTTTTTCGAAGCCAGTTAATAAGCTGCAACTCAAACGTTTGCGCGGTTTTGGTGATGTCGAGCTGAGAGAGCAAACCCGTTATCCATTTCCATCCTTGCTCCGACAAGTCGTTACCCTTGTTTTTATGCTCGACCCATTGTATCAGGGTATTTACGATATGGAACTGGGCGAGCTTGTCCTTGATCGCTTCCCGGTTGAGCAGTTCCTTCTCGACCATGCTGACAATACCATCGATTAGCTTATTCCGGTTGGTCGGGATTATTGCCGTATGGGGAAACGGCAGTCCCATTGGCCGTTTAAATAAAGCCGTGACTGCGAACAAATCCGCCAAACCGCCGACCAATCCAGCTTCCGCCATAAATATAAGAAGCTTGGTCCACCACTGATCCGGGAAGTGATGCGTCAAATAAACCGAGACAATAAAGAGTACTGTTACAAGCAGCAGCGTCAGATGAGCCTTTGTTTTCATATTCATCATGATATCAACTGCTCCGTTATCGTTTTTACAATAAAAAGTATAATCCCTACAAGTGCCCCGACGACAGTGCCGTTCAATCGTATGTATTGCAAATCCTTACCCGCCTTATCTTCAATGTATCTTACCAATTCTTGTTCGGTGAATGCATTTAATTTCTCCCAAACAAATTGGCCAATTTGATCATGCTCTTCTTCGATCCATATCATTGCTTTATCTTTGAACCAACGATCCAATTGGTCTAGTTTGACAGAGTCATCTTGTAACTTATGTAATCCCTCATCCAGCATGGAGTTGAGCCATGGGAATGGAATTTCTCCTATCTCCGAGGCTGCAGCTACCTGCCGATACCCTTCCAGCCATTCCTGTAAAACAGCATCCAATTCGATTCTTTTCTGGAACGAATGTATGAGATTGAGCTTCATCTGCTCTACCCGATATCGAAGCAATTCGTCTTTACGCAACTGTATAATAATAGCTCCAATCCAGTTGCTCAGCTGTTTGCGAAACGGATGGGAAGGTGAACGAAAGTTTTCCAACTGGTCAGCCAACCAGCTCTGAACCTTACCACTATAGCTATCGGCCTTAATCCCCATGATGTTATTGACGGCTTTTTTCCTCCAACTTCCTGACTCGTAAGAGTGAAGTACCGCTTCAATCAATTCCTCCAGAATGGAGCGGAATTCCTGAGATTTAATAATTTTTATCAGTTCATCCGTTAGGAAATGAAGGATGCGCTCGTCATAGCGGTGCCGTATTGACCATTCGCCGATATCGGCTATTATATCCGACATTTGTATTGCTCCAGCATGCTCGAGAATAAACGACTCCACCGATTTGACCATCTCCGGAAGATCCATCTTTGTCAAAATATCTGAAGCTAGTCGTTGCAAGATGGAACCGACATCACCCTTTCCTCCGTGATAATTCAAATAGGTCAGAATAACCTCTGTAAAACGATAATTGTTTAACTTTTCCCGTAAACTCTCAACGGTCAGCAGTTCATTCTGCACCATATTGACTAGCTCACGCAAAAAGCGCTCACGATTTTTGGAAATAATCCGTGTGCCCATTTTTTCAGGCCACTTGATTCCCAACGGATTACGAAAGAGTGCGCTTACTGCGAACGAATCGGCCAATCCTCCGACGGTAGCGGCACTGAATCCGATGAAGCAATACTGACCCCAGAGATGCTGCTGGAACGGGTATGTCGCAATCGAGCCGATAAAAGAGAATGCAATTAAGCTATCTGCAGCGGTTTTAGTCGATAGTTTGAACATGTCATTTTTTTCTCCTAATTTTTTCAAGTTAATATCCTTAGCAAACATTGGGTAGGTCCCTAGTAGGTAATAATACGCAACTTTCTTATTATATATAGAATCGAGGAAGAAAAATGTCGACTCTTGTCGAATTTAATATAAAAAGAGAATTAATTATTAAGGGTGGATCTGCTTGTTTCGACTCCTCCCAGTATAAATGATGAATGGTTATCTAACCGGAGAAACCAGGTAATGTTGCAACTGGATTGTCCAACTTGACGGTATCGCGAAATAAAGCCATATCGAGCAATCGCCTTGATGCTAAAACCTGTAGTTCTCATATAATAAATTAACAACCCGATCATTACTGATCGGGTTGTTATCTGCAATGTAGAACACCTTTATACTAGAATCGGCCTTCTCCATCTGCAGACTCGAATCAATCTCTTCCCCGAGCGTTCCTCTACTTCGAAAACATCGCCCGTTTACCGCTTCTATCAAATCGTAACCTTCACGATCAGCACCTTAAAGGTGCCGCCATGGCCCGATCGTGGCATGGCATAGTGCCGCCAGGTACGTACCTTATAGTTCAAGCGGTGCCTCCCTCGTTGCTGCAGTCCCGTCGCTGGCAAGCTTGCTCCACTCAAGGGTGCCTCGCAAACGGACCCCGTCATGTAGCCGGAACCGTCGGTCGACTGTGCCCGCTTGCTGATTCGCTTTTTCCGCAGCAAAGCCATGTCCTCTTTCTGCACCCATGATAACATTTTCGGGAGTACAACATTCCGTTACTAAAAACTCCAGAAACTATGCCGGTAACACTGTGTCCTTTGGAAAATTCATAGGCATCGCATAGCTGCTCGGTTTGCTGGCATAACGATGAGCAGTAGTCACTTTGGGTCTCTATATAGTGTCAATTAATATGTCTCCTTTGGAAAAATTTCACCCAAACTAGAGATTATAATAATAGAATTTCAAATTTATAGAAGTTAAGAGTACTCTTAACAGAACTTAATTACTTACATTAAGGTAATAATGCTTAGAACAACTCAGTGTATGATTGGACTCAAGAGGATAATTCCAGCTATACTATCTTGTAGACATACTGCCTTATCCTTAATTACATATCCTTCTCTCCCACTTCCGAGTATTAGTTTTTTTTGACTCAAAATCTCAATGAGAACCTCTATTGAACTTCTTGTTTCAGTTGGTCTTGTTAAGTGAGTTAGAAATGCTGAAATATCTGATCTACTACGTATTCTCATTCCTCTAATTTTTCGATTGTACATTAGAAAATACCTTCTATTCTGTCCGAATTCAAAAATATAGTGCTGCAAGAATCTCACTATTTCAAGTGACTACATACCTGGAGTAAGATATATTCTACACAACATCTTTATATCCCTCCAAAATATAACAAAAATTTTCCAAGAAATTCTCATGAGACTCCTACTAAAGTCATAATAGCGATTATGAGACTATATTTACAACACCACTTTATCACCAAATGTTATCTTAAGATCAATGAGCCCAATAACGAGACATGGTTTTTATTATTTGGAACATACATAAATGCACCGTTTCACGAAACATAAAAAAACTGCGCCGCTGGCGCAGGAGTTCGCTATTGTTTATTTTTCGTGATTAATACTATTGAAAAAGTTCACTGTTTTGATGATGGATTCTCTAGCCAAGAATTAATCGCCTCTCTATGAAATAAAATCCTTCTTCTTATCCTTACATAAGGGACTTGATTTTCCCGTACCATGGTATATATACAATCCGTAGAAACTCCTAGGTAACTAGATAATTCAACAACAGAAAATACAGCTTTTAATTGGCCGCTTTCTTGCCGATGGACATTAACTTCGGTCGGCGTTCCATAAGATACAACTTTGTTTTGTTGGTTTTCTTCATCTGATTCGACCATTAACTTCTCTTCCAATTCTAATAATCTCTTTAATAAATTGATTCTCATCAAAACATATTCCCTCATTACAAAATCTCCTTTCAACAATTATGACTATATTTTTCACCGAACAAATCAGTGCCCATCAAATCCTATTGCAAATTTTAATAAATAATAGTATAAACAAGATGCGAGACACCTCTACTCGCGCCCGTTCCTCTCGGGCTGAGCACGACTCCAGGTCAAAAGGACGCATCCCATATGCGCTGGTTGGTTATGTCCCCTATGACGCATGACCATTTATGAATGTTGCCAAATGGTAGCGGTAACAAGAGAAGGTTAAATTTACATTACGAAGTAAACCTTGCCCTGAGTATTTCACTTTTCAAAAAAGGGGACCAACTGGTTTATTTGTTATGGACTTTTACTCCTGGTCGACATTTTCATTTTACCCCTTAGAGTTGAGTCATTGACCAAAACTTGGTCTGACACTAATTTGAATAGTAATTTGAAACGGGACACTATGCAGCTGAGCAGAGTGTTTTTTGCTTTGTTCTGTAAAATAAATCTGAAGGTGGTTCATTAGTAACAAGTATTTCCAGATTTCATTCAGTTTCACTTTTTTTTAGTTCGACTAAGAGTTTCTACGTGATGCATCAAATTACAATATCATAGTTATTGGTGATGAATATATGACATTTGATCCGGTAATGTATAAAACAAATCGCAGCGCAGTATACGAGCACTATAACGTATACTTAAGTGAATCCCAAAATTTCAACTCCATACAAAGCGTATTGGTAGAATCAAGAAATAAGATTCTTAGTCTTTGGCATTATGAACTGCTGATTCTGCAAAGCTCCATCGAGCAGTGGCAGACGCTGATGAACGATCCCAGTCTTAATTTCAGACGCGGATTATGTGCAAAGCTCCTCAAACTCGAAAGGGCAGCTATCATGGATGAGCTAGACTTATCAAATGGTGCAGTTAGCAATCTATTTAATGAATCTACAAAGCCAAATTGGCCGCGGCCATTTCAACTTAGCGTTCTTTTCGAGCACCCGTGGCAGCTTGTCAATTATGAATCTCCTGATCCTTATTCTTATCTTGAATCTCCAGAGTATTTTGAGGAAAGAGTTTCAAAAAAAATGTACCTTCAAGATCTTGTTAATGAAAGATCAAAAGTAACAAGCATTCGCGGTTATGTTATTCTTGATGCTCCAAAGCTATTCTTACAAGAGTCAAATGCAGTTACTGGCCGTTGGGTTACTACTTATCCAGAATTCGATTATTTTGAATTTCATCTCAATAGCGAACCATTAGTAAATAATGTGCTTCGTAAAGGCCTTCAAGAACTATTTCCGTTGGCTAAACATGTTATCACCACTTATCGTCCCTTTAAACCGTTAACTAAACGATCGCTGTGGGTCATCGTTCCAAAGAATGAAAACCTGCCTTCGTACGCAGGAATGCTTCATGAACTAAAGGAATATCGGGAGCACACAGAGTATCACAGACTTAGATAAGATATAATTCGTTCTCGAATGCAAGTTTAGTTGAACTAAGAAATTAAGACCCCCTGTCCATTCATGTTAACGCTATTAGCAATAGGACATGAATGGAGGAAATCCCAAATGAAAAATCCCAAAAATACACCCCCTTCGAATCACATTCCTCTCCAGAGCGATGCCCTGGATACCCAAGAATCTTTTCTGCAGAATAATTATTTTGCCGAAAAGATTCTTGACCTTCCAGGTATGCTTCCCCCTCAAAGTGACGATCATGATATTAGAAAGATCACACGGGAGAAGGTGGAAGAGATGCTGTACGCTAGTAAACTTCAAGAAGTTCAAGTTACTCCTGAACACCGACCTGGTCCGACAGGTATTAATCCTTGGATATTGGAAAATAAGGTCAAGGAAGAGATCGGATCCAGACTATTACGAGAATACTTAGCCAAGTCTGTGCACCTTGCCCCTTCTACTTTTTATAAGCTTTACGCCTCTATAAATAATCTGTTGCGTCATATAGCCGGAATTCATCACATCAATCCTTTGCAAGTTCAAGATGAACACCTCCTTGAACCGGATATCTATGAGCGCATTCTAAAGTCTCCGTTACGTCCACCTGTGAACCGAAAACTCGTTCAAAACTTATTAAACACTCTAAATCAGGAACCGATAGTTGAACTGGCCACTCCTGCAACTCGGGTAACAAATGAAGTTCATCGGAAATTGCAGCAGTATCAACTATATCTGCAGCAAAAAGGTTACTCCAATGAATACACCCGACATTGCGTCGCAAACGTTCGTGAAATGCTTACTTGGCTTTGTAGCAATATACGAGAATTTGCAGGTCTATCCCCTCTAGCCATCTCAATTTTTAAGATTAAGAATGAGCACTTGTTAGAATACCGATCGTTCATGCTCAAACAAGTACAGACTGGCATTTACAGCCCCATTACATTTAGTCATGTGATTTCATCGATTCGGTCGTTTTATAAATACTTGCAGGAACAGCATGGCTACATACCTCCGCTTCAGCGTTTTCGGGCTATCAAGGCACCTCGTTATAAAGCCAGGGAGCTACCAAATGATGAGCAGATCAAGTCGTTTTTTCAAGTGGTAGATCAATACGCAAAGGACCCAGTTCGAGAACAAATCGGGTATCGGCTACTAGTAGAGCTGGGGCTGCGCTTATCTGAAGCTGGCCGAGTCACTTGGGGAGATATTAACCTGGAGGTTCGTACAATTGCAATCCACAGTAAAGGAAAACGAAGTCACACTCTCCCACTTGTGGGAAAACTGTATCACTGTTTACAACAAGCAAGAAATCAACAGCCTTCTCATGAGCTTATTCTGGGAAAAAGATCCGCTTCGATTGTCGATCAGCTTTATCGATCTTTTAAATGGTACGCATTGATTGCCGGCTGGCCGTTTCCAGGCGGAGTCCACTTTTTTCGTCATATCTTCATTACTCGGCTCACTCACAAAAAAGTTTTGCCGCAAACACTTAAGGAATTAGCTCGAGTGGCAGAATTAGATACCGTCAGTTTGTACATGCACTTGGGTCAACAAAATCAATATTTAACAAATCAAATTAATTTATTAAGTTATGACCAATAAGGAGGATTTCATATGCCTATATTTGATGATGCTGTCCATAACCAAGTAAAACTTGAAAAGGAGCTAACTGAGCTTGTTGAACAATTCGGTCCTCTCTCGCTTCAACAAGTGTTACATCAACTGCACATTATCCCGGCCACGTCGAGCTCAGATCAGGATCATGGGAATGTTGACATTCTCATAGAAGATGCAGTAACACATTATTTTAACAGCGACGCTTTTCTAAGTCTGGAGAAATCATCCCAAAAGGTGTACCGTTACGAAATGGACATGTATATGCGGTACTGCAGTAACCAAAAGGGACCCAATCCTTCCATCAAGGAGGTTTCTTCCGCGATCTTTTTAATGAAATACTTAGCCCCCGTACAAAAACTGAATACCCGAAATAAAAAGGCGGCATTCTTAAAAAGTTTCCTGTCTGAAACGTATGAACATTTCTGGAACAGTAATATTGAGAAATTAAAACGGGCGCTTTCCAATAAAGTCGAACGAAATCAAGAACCAAAAGCATTTAAGAAGGAACAGTTGGACGAAATCCTCTGCCTAACGCGGCTAGGTCGGGAAGCTCATCGAAATTTCACTATTCTATGGTCGTTCTTAGGTTCCGGGATCCGCTTAACTGAACTATGTAGCCTCCAAGTATGTGATCTTATACCAACTCGCCAAGAAATCATGGTTCGTGGAAAAGGCAAAAAAGGATATAAACAACCTAGTAAGATGACGAAATCCTCATTTGATACCCTATCCTCGTATGTAAACTTTCGTTATGGTGGTATTACCCAATTACCTGACTACAGTGAACGATACATTTTCTCCGATGACAAGGGGATAACTCCACTTCATGAAAGCACCGTACAAAAGATGTTTTCAACTTTGATTGCTGAAGCCACAACGATTCCCACGTGTGATAAGAAACCTTATCAACTATCGGTACATTCTCTTAGACATTCGTTTGCTCTGTATTTGCTGGAGTCTGGCGTTAATATCTATACCATCAAAGAGCTCATGCGTCATGCTTGGTTAAGTTCAACCGAAGTATATTTAAAGCTTTTTGACAGTATGCTGCTGAGCGCCATTGACAAACATCCCCTTGCCCAAATCAAAGTCATTAATTTTTAAAACAGGAGGAGCTATATGAAAGGTTTTCTGCTTCAGTCCCATTATGTTCAATTTTGGATTGACCATTTTTCATTAAGCAAAAATACTAAACATAAGTATTTTAATGCGCTCGAACGCTTCGAAGCTTTCCTACTGCAGGAAGGCTTCGAAGGGGATCTTAATTTCGACCAATTTCATGCAAGCCGGGATCACCCTGACCGTTATCTTCCGATTAAACGATCTGTCATTGATCGTTTTTTCCAATATTTATTAAATCAAGATCGCATGACCGACAGCTTACTGTCAGCCACCATAACAGCACTAAAACATTTTTTCGGGTTCCTCTTTGATATGGATCTTATCTCAGATAACCCTTTACTTGGTTATCCCACTCCAAAATATGAAAGACCCATTCAGAACACGGCCTTATCGATGGAGGAGTGTAAACTGCTGCTTAAGTCTGCAATAAAACGAGACCCTTTTTACAGGCAGGAATTTATTTTGATCTGGTTCATGATCCTTACGGGACTTCGTATTTCTGAGGTTCGTGCTCTTCGGTGTTCAAGAGTAAGTCTAGACACCAGAATTGTACATGTTAGTGAAGGCCATAAGACGACTATCCGACCTGTAGCTATTTCACAAGATCTGGCGAATGAAATCGCGCGTTACATCGATCACCCAATCTATCAAAAAGGGGCGAACCAAGGGGATGAATTTTTATTTCATGATCTTGGAGGGAAATTTTCCTATGAGAGAGTAGTCAAAATATTAAAAGAATGTTCAACAGAGGCTGGGTTAAAACGTAAAGTAAGACCACATGACCTTAGAAGGACAACAGGATATCTCATGCAAGTTAGCGGTTCTAGTATGATTGATATTCAACATCAACTAGGCCATGAAAAATTAGCTACAACCCTACGTTATGTGCCTCCACTAATTGATTTAGCTAAAATTTTAGAAGATGAGTGAGGGAGGCCGATTTAAATTTCACAGTTCCTGAGGGGCTACATTATTTTTTAACAACAAACATCAGAGTTACAAGTGAACGAGCACATACGTTATGCAGTTTCCTTGAATAAATTTCACCTATCTCTT
This sequence comes from Paenibacillus sp. yr247, assembly GCF_900103825.1. Taxonomy (GTDB): domain Bacteria; phylum Bacillota; class Bacilli; order Paenibacillales; family NBRC-103111; genus Paenibacillus_E. The sequence goes on along the minus strand of NZ_FNIF01000025.1, from coordinate 46,688 downwards.
TTATCTGTTGACGGCCACTGAAAATCCCTCCGATAGTAAGTATCTTTTAATTTCTTTAAATCGTATTCCCATTCAAAAATGGCGTGCGAGTACTTCTTCGCTCCGCCTTTTTGGCGCTTTCTTGCTTTTACATTTGTTGCAATTACATTAGCTGCTTTTTCTTAGTCCAAGTTTTGGTAACGCCTCATTTTCCAATATTGTCCACCTTTTTGTTCGGTTACTATCCGTTATTTTATATCCTAACTTGTGAAGAGGGCTTTCTAGACCAAATCGATCTCCATCTGACTTATTGCCTGGTTTTAATGTTTCCAACGTATATGTACTAGGCCACTGAAAATCATGCTTTTTAGGTTCGGTTACAGGCGATATAATTTTAGGTACAGCCCCCCAATCATTAATTTGAAACTGGCACCCAGGTGCTTGTTTTTTTATTTGGGAAATATTACCCTCATTTGCACACACATATTTACATGTGGAGCAAGCGCATACGGATGTTTGTACATAGCTTTGAATCTTCCCATATTTAAAAGAAGCAAGCTCAGTGGTTTCTTTTGTCAACGTCCCTGAACAGCGATAGCAAGTTTCAGCGTCTTCAGGTTTTCTCCAAATGGCAGCCATTTTTCTGAACAAGATCCTTAGCCCACAGAAGAAAAGACACATTAAATCCCTTTGGAGACATTAACGTGACCTCATATAAAAGTTGACGGAGCTCGGCAATCCCTTGTGCTGGGTTCCAGTTTATTATCAAAACTTCGTCGCACAGGATGTGCACTCAGCTTAAACAAACAACGTGTTGTTGTAGGATTTCCCGCTATTTGCTATGATTTCCCGGATTCGGTCACGGACGAGTTTGTTGTAGGTTGGCATGTTTTAAGATTCCTTTCAAAAGCATATTCTTAGACTTAAAAGTAATATCCTCATACTAACTCTTCCGCTGTTACTTCCACTACAAGCATTTTAAATAATTCATATTTTCCTGACCCTACCGTTAGAAATGGAACCCAATTAATGACGTATTTTCCTGCAATAGAAATGGTTTCTTCTCTATTAGAAGTAGTCCCGGCAGATGCATGCTTCCAAACAAGCTCCCCATGAACGCTACGTTCTTGATAAATACGGAAATCTTCATCTACAGAAGCAACTCTCTTGCTTTTCTCCCAATAATTATGGTCATTAGTTATTAAAACAGCATATCCCTTAATCCCAGGCCTACTCCTTACTACTTTCTCTAATTTTTCAAGATCCTTTAGATAATCATAACGGGAAATATCTTGCGCACCTTGATTTTTAAGATTCACATCTTTGCCGTTATAATTAGTTTGAAGTAAAGCTGTTTTATAGCGAACTTCGATAGCAAGCTCTTCATTGTCTTTTTCTGCCCAAATATCTGCCTTATCTTGACCAAAATCCCTATTAGCTTGTGTCCAATAACCAGCAATTTTTAACTGTTCGATTAATTTATCACGGAGATCATTTTGGGATAAAGGGATATTATTAATAGAACCAATGTAGTGATGAAGTGCTAGAGCTTCTTTATTCAATAGGTTGTTAAAATGAACTTTAAGTTCTTCAGGGCTCTTTAAATAATTCGCTTTAGGATTATTAATACTTTCACGAGATGAGGAGGGTATCTTAGAGTCAATCTGAACTGATAATGCCATTATATTACCTTGTGATGTATCTCCTACATGACTATATGGACTCCAATTTAAGGAATACGACCCTACTATTTCAATTGAATCCTCTCTCCCCTTCATGGTTCCTTGTCCTGTAAGTTCACTCCATGATAGTGTGCCATTGATCTTTTTACCCTGATGGAGTCTAAACTCTCTATCGGCTGTAGCTTTTTCGAAAAGCGGTTCTACATAATAAGAGGCATCATTTGTAAGAAATATCAAATAACCCTCATCTATCAAACCTCTTTTATATAGTTGTTCCAAGCGTTGCAAATCTTTCAAAACATCATACCTACCAATGTCATGAGCGCCTTGATTTAATAGAGAGAATGTCTCCCCCTGGATCGAACACTCGATTGCTTTCATCTTATATTTTAATTCTATAGCAATTTTACGTTCATCCATTTCAGCCAAAATATCTAAATAGACTCTCTTATGATCAATATCAAACCTACGTTCTAGGCGAATTTTACAATCATAGAGTTCACGTAATCCCCAAGCTAACGCGTGCTGAAAATCTGCTTCATTATGAAAAATACTTCTTTTACTTGCGAGTGATTGCAAGACGTCTTGAATATTCATCTATTTTCCAACCTCCATTAACTCTTTCGAACTCCATTCAACAATTCATCCACCCACACGCCAATTGAATCATTTACGGCTCCAGGCGTAAGCCCAATAGCCCCCATTCTATACTTCTCATGGAATTCCTTAGAAAAATACCGTAATTCATCACTTTGCACTGGAGTTATGATAAATACCCGCTCCACAGCGCGCTCATCACTACTACGCAGCAATATCCCATCGCGATATTTATGCATCTCTCCAAGCGCAGTGCTCAGATTCGTCGGAACTCGATATTTCGGGTCCAATATATACAGCCGGTCACCTGCTTCAATCACAATGTCAGGCTTCATTTGCTGTGTGAACGTGTAGAAATGAGGTGAATTATATTGATACACACGTTGATAATATAAGCGCATGCCATTAGCTAGCTTGACTACACTTTCGTTATGTTCTGAAAAATTAAGAAACAGCCCATTCTGATCCATTTTAAATAATCCGGTACTATCTTGGAGCAATCCCTTCTCCCGAAAAACCTTCACTAACTGCATGTAGCACCATATTTCATAGAGCACAAATGTCTCTTTCAATGGATAATTGTATTGAAATCCTATCCGTTCATTCCCAAGCTTATTCAAACGATCAAACCATTGATAACACTGGCGGTACACGGGATGCTTACGAAAAATTTGAGTGATACGAATTGTACCTTGATAAGGCGTCACTTGTTTCAAAATAGGATCTCGTAACCAATACCCCACTTGATCAGCATAAACCTCAGCCTTTCGCGCGCGTTCATCGTGTTGAACTCTCGTGTATAGCTTTAGCAAATGCCTAAGTTCGATAAGCTGCTTTTTTATCACCTTATTCTCATAGGTATCGAAGCTATCCTCTCGAACTGTCCCTCTGACGATCTCTGGAACGACGTTACCAGACGGACTGCGACCGATATTCCTCTCCAACCATCCTATTGTTCGTGTATCCAACGTCTTTATGCGTTCCCGTCTTATCTCTAGTTCGGTGGCTAAAAGCATTCGAGTAGGCTGCTCGAGTAGGCGTTTTATAATACTTTTCAGTGTAGGTAACGAGGCTTCAAGATAACTCCACTGCGCCCAGGACAACTCACGGGATCGCTCATTCGCATCTATCCCAGTCGCAATCTCCGAATCCTCAAAACATAGCGCAGCCTCTTGCAAAATATCGCTCAACATGATGCTATACTGGTCCTGGGTCATTTTACGCGGATCGGGATAAATATACGATATGAATGTCTCACCATTGAGTTCTATCGTCGTCTGTCCACTATGGAAAGGTGTTGTCAACACTCCATATGCTTCACCGTTCATCTGTTTGTGCGGGAAGTGCTGCAAACCACAGAATCGAAACACAGGCGGAGCGCCATCAATCATCATAAATTTCCACTCATACGTGGTAGCCTCGATCAAATACGCCTCATCCACTGGCAACCAAGGCTCTCCGGATTGTCTCAGCAGGAAATTACCGCCAAAACTGAGTTGCGCCATATCTCGTTAGCTCCCTTTCCATACGCTCCATATGTCCAAAGCTTGTTGAATGTTCTCCAAGATGAGCTTTAAATTCATCTTTTAGTTTCTTTAGCAATTCACCAATCTGATCATCGCCTCTTAGCTTAGGCAGCACCTTCTCAGAAATTACTTTATCCAATAAAACGTGTCTAGGTGCCTGATGCTCAATATCGAGCTCCAGATGTCGACACATCTTTTGAATCATTTCATTCATCGTTCTGTATCCAAAATGCAAGTGATAAGGCGCTAAACAGCTATGCAGCTTTTTCAAAAAATCAAATTCCTCATGCAGTTCAGTCTTTACTTCTTCATTCATTCGATCCCAAAATGTTATCAGATCAACATCACTCAACGTCATGACAAAAGCACGATCCAACACTTTATCAGAGATACTATGCGTAGTTTCATCCACGTTTATGGTGCCAATGAGGTAGACATTAGGCGGAATGCTAATCTTAGCAGGAATACCCTCCAAATCCGTGCGATTATGCAGCGGAATTTCTTTATGCGATTCTACGCCGCTAAGGTAATCACTTAAATAGTACTCCACCCGTGCAAGGTTCATTTCATCTAAAACGATAAAATGCGGTTTCTCCCTTTCCTCATGGGCATGAAGGAGCACCTTCAAAAACTCCGGAGCGATATATTGTTTCTCGAAAGAACTGTAGTATCCGAACAACGCTGTCGAATCTGTCCAATCTGGACGAACAGGAATGATAGACAAGTACGGGTTCTGAGCCTCGTAGGCCAAACCATAGACTGCATTCGCGTATAACTTGGCGAGCTGCGTTTTGCCTGTTCCTGAAATACCGCTTAATATGACAAAGTGTTTGTCATCCAATACAGTTAAGTTGAGATGCAGATCTCTTATCAGATCCTTCTCAAATGTTAGTGAACAGTTTTGAATAGATTCATAGATGACCGAGAAATTGAAGTTACTATTGTACTCCTGAACAAAACCGTTACCGTACTCTACTGGTAATGTATCTTGCGGCTCATTATGGGTATCCAATAATTTCATTTTACTGCGGCCGCTAACATGGGCGAAAAGAATAGCCGCTTTCACTAAGTCCACTTTAACCTTTTCTACATCTTCTACAAACCCTTGTGCTTGGTTATCATATGTCGCCAAATAATACTCATTACCATTGCGCACATGAATGTCGTGCTGCTTTAGCAAATTCATAGCCTCTTGCTTTAAATCCTCATTGTTTTGATTATGCATACGGAAGGACTTGGAGATCCACCATTCCTTAGTTCCTTCCCCTAATAAAGTACGGATATTGGTAAATATATGGTTACCTTGTTCAACATCTACAGCAAGCATAGGATTAGGGGAGCCGAAACTTTCATGGTATTCCGAGTAGAAGAACGCTCCATGAACAATAGTCTGTCCCTCAAGCTTAAGTGTATAGGACTGTTTACGTACGCCCGATTTCTCTTTCTCCACATGCCCATATTGAATTTGGTAAGTCTGCCCTATTAAAGTCAGAGTGTGGGGTGTCTCCACCGAAGCAATCAAATCCATAATATGTCGGGATCTTGCACTTCTTATTTTATCCTCCAATATGTATGTGCGGATGGACTCTGTCTGTCCCCAGATTCTTCTTAATAAGCCCATGATCTCAGTAATTTCAACATCACCCTCGAGAGGCTTTGCGATTCCAAAATATATCCAAGGTCTGTTTCTAGGCTTAATCATATCTTTCAGGCGCTGTTCCAGAATAGAACGTTCAAACTCCTCTTTCGTAAAGGAGCTGGTTCTAGCAAAAATTCGAATAGACTCATCAAGTCCATCTAGTACTGATTTATCTGTGCGAACGAGTTCATTGGCTTGATAAAAGCTAAGCTCTGTATAAATAAAGAGTTGCTTCTCAACACCGTTAAACTCTAGCGTTAATAGATTAACATCGCTGCCTCCAATCTTCTGTTGAATTGATACATAATATCTTCTACCCGTATTCGTCTCGATCGTCGGCTCAGCATACTTCGGGTTTAAGGAGTCACCGTAAGTGGTCATTAATGTCTTTCCGTAAGTTGCAATCTTGTAATCTTGTCCAATTATCTCTTCAGCTAGATTTTTAAATTGGGCTTTCCAGAAACCATCCATGGTATCGTTAGCTTTCTTGCAACGTTCTGTCGTATTGTCGATATCGAATATTTGCTGGTATTCGGTTAGGTTAATCATATTAATGTTCCTCGATTCAATTTTGATAGGATAGGTTCAAGTAAAGTAAAGAAACTCTGATGCTCGTTGTCTTTTAAATATAAGAAAGTGTGTTGAAATCTAGAGTTAAATTCCGTGACCCAGAAATCATCCCCTGCTTTTTTAGAACTATAAATGATTGTTATTGATTGAAATCTGTTTAACTGGTTATTTTGAATATTTTCGATTCTGGCCATATCCTGTAGTAGTGTAGGAACTTTGATTCTACGCTTTTCTTCCTTATAGATAGCGAGGTTTTCTTGTTTTTCAAGAATATAACTTAGGTACTTTTCCATAAGAATTGGATTACTAAAGTCAGCCCCATCCAAATATGCCGGTGTGCGTGAACTCATTTTGACTGATATTCCAACTTTAATCTTACTATCTTCCAATATCGCAATATCTAAGTTCTGATTCCCGAATTCGGCAGGATATCTCTTCTCTGGCCTTAGAATGAGACTCCCAGATTGTATTTCGCTGATAATGTTATCGCCTTTCAAATTGAAATAATGATATATACATCGAAAGATGATTGCTTCAGCAATTCGTGGATTCTTTTTATATCTGGTATAAAATTCTTCTTGAAGCCTAATTATATCTCCACAAGTAATTTCCATATCTCTTAAAATATCATCATGTTCCAATATAAACTCATTAAAATCTAAGTTAGGCAAAATATCCTCCCCTTATCTTTAAATATGATTCATTTTTCGGGTCCACTGATCAAAATACGATCTATTTCGTTCAAACCATTCCTGACATACGTAATATTTTTTGTTTTGGGAATGAAATATTTCACTCCAATAACGAGGACGACCATTGACTAATCTTTGTTGTTCCAGTGCTTCAGAATAATTAATCTCTTTAAGAAATGGATAATTAATATCAAAAGTTACTTTGGAATAATCATAAGTGGTCAAACGATTTATTTCATCACTAATAATTTCGTTATTCGCCAAATATTCACGTATTGTAGATCTTACAAGTACCCCTATTTTCATTTCAGACTCTCCAACTTGACTATGTATCGGCAAGATAGATTGCTCTTGTTTAGGACTCTTTCTCTCGACAATGTTATTTCCTGTAAACATATTATATAACTGCAGACTCCGCATAAAAAGCTCAGAAGTATCCGCAATTGAAGATGAAGAAGAAATAACTGGATTAAGAATATGTAATTGGAACTCCTCATTGCAATACATTTTTATATTAAACTCATAGCCTCTTTGTAATAAGAATTGATTTATTTCTTCTAAAATTGGATTCAGCACTATTAGAGTTGCCTGGAGAATTTTAGGTGATGCAAAAATAATGTTTGCCCCGCGGATATTAAAAAATCCTAATATAACTAAAACAGTGCGAATTAACTTCTTTATTATCCGAGAAACTGTTTCATTTTTATCTCCGTAATTTAGTCCTGCTTCATGAAATGCAACATCAATGGCGTACAACTCCATCTTGTTCTCATTTCCCATCGAAATTCCAATAACATCGATTTCTGCTTGCTGAAGAAGCTGAGACAAGGAATTGTTTTTAAATATCTGATAACTATGTCTTTCATTGAAATAATTAGCAGCGGAAGTCATAAGCTCATCTAGTTCTACTTCATTATATAATTCCCAAGATGACATCGATGGCTTCCAGTTTAGTTGTACAAGTTGGCATCCTTTTACATGCCGTAGCCATGATAATAGTTTCTCCGATTTCTATTTTCAATGAATAATCCCCATTTCTAACTTTAACTTTTAAGATTGGTTCAATAATTAGTATACAGGAAAATTTGGACAGTGACCTGTCAGGGAATGTTCGTTCCTACTAATTCTATTATTCAACACACATTACTGATGTTTAATTGTACTAACAAAAAAAACCCGCTTGGAAAGCGGGGCAGATCATACAATAAAATCACTTTTTATCTACTTGAAGCAATGATACAGTCTTTACCGAATACGTATCTCTAATCTTTTCCTCCGAAATAACATTAAGTTTCAGCAAACTCGTAATCTTCGACGAGTCGGATTTGGATAGCATACGCCATACACCGGGGTCTGGAAGTGCATCATAAAGCTTATTATCGTCATATTCTTTTCTGTCTTGAAATACAATCTTCACCTTGTGACGTCCGATCTCTAGCTCAGTAACATCCTGCTCTGCTAAATAGGTCATAATATCATTACGCAACTCCGACAATTCCTGCTCTATCTCTTTTTGCTTTTGTTTAAGTTGATAGTATCTTTTCACTTTATTGTCCATTAGTCCACGCTCCTCTATGCTACATATATATGCTGAGAGAGTCATTTTAGGACAAGTTTACATGAATTAACTTACAATAAAATTGGTTTTATAATTTTTGAACATCCAAACTTTCAGGATTAATACAATATACTTGCACTTCCAGCTCATTCAAAAGCTTCTTTAGCGCTTTCCTTTCGCCGTTTTGAAGTTTTATCATCTCTTGATGCTGCTTTGATCCTTCAACAATCAAAATTGCTTTTTGTATACTCTTTGTGGTAACGTGTTCGAATTCATGAGAATAGCTTTCCAAAAACTTAGACTTCGACAACACTTGGTAATACGTTGCTATTTCAAGAATGCATCTTAATATGGTTTCTTTGTTTTCCTTAATTTTTAATTCGATAAGATAAATTTGATCATCTTTCATAGAGATTAAGTCGATCTTGCCTAAACCCTTATCTTGAATACTATTTCTAAGTGGAACCTGATAATCCAGGATCTTTCCAATATGCTCAAACTTTTTGCCGTTTTTGCTTAAATTAAAAAGGCTAATAGCAAACCTTTCTTCCCTTCGGTTGGAAGCTTTTTCAGAATGATTAGTAGTAACCAAACCATAGCGCGATCCTATCTGGTATCCTCTTTCTCTGACAACTTCAGGTATGCTATTCAGCCTATTCTTTATTTGTAGCCGTAATAATTCACAGGAAATTACCTCCGTAAATAATTCCTTTGTATCGCTGGTTTTACCAACGTAATTTAAGTGCCTACATTTATAAATTTGATTTATGTTATTAACCTGAAATCCAATTCCTCTAATTATCTCACTCTTTTGGTACATTTGGCTTTCCACTTGTTTGGAGTGACCTCTCTCCTGTGTGCGGATATATTGGATCATTTCGTCCAGTTGCACTAATAACTTCTGGGCTTTGCCTTGAATTGTTATATCAAATCGATTCGATTCTTTAGAATTTTCCATGTTTAGATATGCGATTTTCCCTGAAGTAAGTTGAGGTAACTGATTGGCTGGAGCAACTTGAAGACTAGTACCAATGACAATAACGAGCTCCGCGGCTTGAAACCACTCCATAGCTTGGGCCCATGCAATTTCAGAAAGTCTTTCACCGAAAAGGACAATGTTTGGTCTTAATTTCCCCTGACAGACCATGCAACTCTCTTTGGATAAGAATCTAGAGACTTCCGCCTCACGGCCACATTGATTGCATCTAATGGAGCGGAGATTTCCATGGAGTTCTGAAACATGTCTATTCCCTGCAGCCATATGAAATCCGTCAACATTTTGTGTTGCAATACCATGAAGTAAGCCTTCCTTTTCCCACTTGGCAAGAACTTGGTGACCAACATGGGGAGAATATTGTTCAACAGTCTCTATTCGGTACGTATAAAATTCTCTGAATAGCTCGTAGTTGTCCTCTAGTGTCTCTATGTTTGCAACCAGATGAGGATCGATTCTTCTCCACCAACCATCTTTGGATCGAAAATCTGGAAGTCCTGATTCCGTACTCATACCTGCCCCGCTAAGCACAACAGTATAGTTGGAAGTACACAGCATTTGAGCCAGTTCGAATAAAGGATTTTGCTCTAAACATAATCTCTGCCAACGATGAAGGTTTCTATTACTAACTGATACAGAATCCTCTATAACTTGTTTATAGATAAGCCATGCGAAATCAGAATGTACTTCCACTGGATACAGATTACTCCAATTCCGTCCCAATCTTTTTAAGGCTTCCTTTATGTCCGATTCAATTAGTTTAGATTTCTGATTCAACAAAGCTGGAAGATCGCTATCCTCATCATTAATTAAATCAGCCAGTGCGTGTTCCTGAGTTTCACGATAAAATGTCCATTTCTCATCATTAGTCCTCTCTCCCAAAAGTGTAAGACTCCCACCTTCTGCTCCAAGCTTTAGGATCGTCTCCATTCAAGCACCTCCGATATTAAATACATTTTAATGTAAATTATACCTCTTTACTTTGCCATCGGAGTGTCAGCGAATGTTCGTTCTGTTCATTATTCGGAACTTGCCATAATTATGTTTGCGGCCAAGATACCAAATATTATTATTTTTCTCGACCTGAAAAAAGCCCCAAGTATCATTTGATTGCTTGAGGCTTCATCATGAACTTCATCTCATATCATTGAAAGTTAACTTACACAGAAATTGGTATAACTATGCCCCTCTTTAGTTTTCTTCACTTCCAGAATAGCCGGTATAGCTTGCTTCAATTCCTGGACATGCGAGATAACTCCGATCATTCGACCAGATTGCTGCAAATCGATCAGTGTATCAATCGCTTTGTTTAACGATTCCTCATCGAGAGAACCAAAGCCTTCATCAATGAACATCGTCTCTAGCGAAATGCCGCCTTCATAGGATTGAATAACATCCGCCATCCCAAGCGCAAGACAGAGTGAGGCGTTAAATTTTTCACCGCCTGACAAGGTCTTTACGTCCCTCAATTGACCCGTATAATTGTCATAGACGTCAAATCCGAGACCGCTCTGCTTGCCGCGCTTCTCCAGACGTTCACTTCGAATCAGATAATATTGCCCGTTCGACATACGCTGCAGACGTTGATTCGCTGTGTGGATGATCTTTTCAAGAAATTCAATTTGCAAATATCTCTCAAAAGACATCTTTTTAACATTATCCCCTTTTACTACATCATACAAATCTTTGACAAGCTGAAACTGCCGCTCCGCTTCCTTGCAGCTTTCCTCAGCTTCAAGAATATTCGCTCTGCTTTCGTTTCCTTTATTAAAGTTATTCTGGACCTTGATACAAAGGTTTCGAATATTCTCAATCTGCAGCTCCAAGTCAATTAATTCTTGTTTCAGATTGGCTAGATCCCGACGTTCTTTACCATCCAGCTTCGCAGACAGCTCCTTGATTTGATGACTCAATGTTGCTAGGGAAGTATGATAATCTTCAATTTGTTTTTTCAGCGTTGCCCGTGCCGCCTCGTTCATCTTCGCCGTTTTATAGGCTTCTTCATTCTCAAATCCAGCTTGCTCCAATGCCTCGATAAAGTTTTGGCGTGCCTTCTCCTTGTTGTCCTGTGCCTCGTTTTTTTGACCCTGTGCATTGTCGCGGCCAGCCACTGCTTTAACGTATCTTTCGTTCCCGTCCTGATATTGCTTCTGTGCATTCTTCCAATCTCTATCCAATTGCTTCTTATGTTCTTCTATAGCTCCAATCTGTTGTTTCAACTTCTCAAGATCTCTTACATCTTCAGGAATAATCGATATCGATTGTTCGAAAAGTGCCGTCTCCGTTGCATAGGCCGTCTTCTTGCCGTTAAGTTGGCTAATCAATTCTTCCTTTTGATGACGATCCTTTTCCAGCTTCATTTCCAGCGATTCTAGCTCCTGCTTGATCTTTGTAAGCTTAGCATGATCATCCTTTAACTGCTTTACTTGTTCAGCTAACGCTTTTCCATTTTCCACCAACATTTGGTAAAGTTCTTGAATCCCTTCTAGTGAAAAACCCTGCTCAAGAACTTGTCGCTGCTTCTCCTTTATCTGTTGTCCTGTTGCTTCGAGCGTTGCCTTCGCTTGGTGATATTTCTTTTCTAGTGCGGACTTCTCTACTCTCAATCGGTCAATCTCTTCTTTTGATGGGATGTCATCTGTCATCGCTGCCTTCTTCGGATGATCGACACCTCCGCACACAGGGCAAGAATCACCATCGTGCAGATGACTAGCCAGTACACCGGCCTGCCCTTCAAACCAGCGATTCTCTAGTTGTGTATAAGACTTATCTCCTTTCTCGAATGCCTCTCTATGCTGTGTTTCTTCCAACTGTTCTTCTTCAGACTTTTTCACGAGGCTAAAATAATCTTGAAGTAGTACAACCTGTTGCCTTAGAAGGTTAAGCTTTTCTGTTAGATCCGCCAACTGGCCAACTTTCCCTTCCAGCTCCTTAACATGAGCCGCTTTCGACACACGTTCGGATTGCTTGCTAACGAGTTCCGCCTCAACATCCTGTAATTGCTTTGAAAAAGCCGCGACATCTGTCTCCAGTTCTTTCACCAACTTCTGCTTCCTATCCATGTCCATTACGGTCGGCAAAAAGCCTTGCAGCCGCTCTAAATCGCGCACCGTCTGCTCTCTTATCTCCGCTTTGCTTTCTTCTATCTCATAATGTACCTTAGCTTGATGCAAAGCCGTCTCTGCTTGCAGATATTCGGAAAGGGCTCCCTCAAGAATCTTCGTCTTACGAGTGAGCTCTTCCAACATCTCATTCTCATGTCGTTCGTAAACTTGGAGATGGACGGCTTGTTCAGCCAGAGTAAACTGCCTCGTTTTCTCCTTAAATTCCTGCTCTTGACTCACTAGCTGTTGTTGGATAGCAACTTTTTGGTCCAGGAGTTCAAATTGTTCATTCACACTGAGTGCCTGATGAAAAATCGCCGTTTTCTCTTGAAATTTCACCGTTTCAACTTGCTGTGAATCTCTTAATTGCTTGATTTGCTCACTATAATAGTCCAACTCTTTATCCAACGCCTCAAGGACTTGGTAAGTATTATAATGCTCCTGCCCAAAAACGTTATAAAGGTCAGAGCCTTCGCGCCCAGCTAAGGAGGACATGACATTATTAATATGTATGATCCGAACGCTCTCATGAGCCTCGCAGATCCGCTGTACTTGCTTCCGTGTTTCATTTAAGTGATCAGCCACAGTTTTATATAAACTAGTCTTAAAAATACGTCGAAGAATCTCCTCTTTGTTTTCCGTCTCAGAGGTCAACAACTTCCGAAATTCCCCTTGCGGCAGCATAACAATCTGGCTGAACTGCTCTTTCGTTAGACCGAGGATTTCCTGGAGCTTCTGATCAACCTGAGATACAATAAAACGGTCCGTTAGAGGCTTTTCCGCTCCATTAACCACTCCATACAGCTCATACCTATCACCAGATGCGCCTTTGTTACCCGCCTTAATATGCGCCAACTGCCTGAAGACACGGTATACGCGACCTTTCAACTCGAATTCAAAATCTACCGAAGTGTATATATGATCATCTGCAAAATGACTGCGGAGCATCTTGCTATCATTGCGGTCTTCCCCGCTTGCTTCACCATACAAAGCAAAACAAATAGCGTCAAAAATAGAAGTCTTCCCAGCTCCAGTATTTCCTGACACGACAAACAATCGGTTGCCCTTTAGCTCGGAGAAATCAATGACTTCTTGATCCTTATACGGCCCGAATGCCGTCATCGTTAGCTTCAACGGTCTCATGGCGCTCACCTTCTTCCTTACTGATATCCTGCAGTGTTTCAATAAACAACTTTTCTGTTTCCTGCGAAAGCTCCGTCCCTCTCACTTCTTTATAAAATGCTTTAAACAACGAAAGATCGTCCATCTTAGCCCGCCCGTCGATCGCGATAGATTCACCCGTCAATATAGAAATTGCCGACTTCCGTTCAACGTGCATCGCATTCGGATAAACCGAGCGAACCCGTTCCATTGGTGACAGCACTGGTGCTTCATCAAGCAAGCGAACAAACACGTAGTCTTCGTTAATCGAATGCCGCTCAATGTCAGCCATAAGTCCTTCCACGGTCCGCATGTCACGTCTTGGGGTCAAATCTCTTTTCTCGATTGCGACGTTACCATGTTGATCTAACTCCACAACTAAATAGCCTTTTTTATGATGCTCCTCCGAATTGGAATATTTGAGCGGCGAGCCCGAATATCTAACCGCCTCTTTTCCAACATGGTGTGCCTGATGTAAATGTCCGAGAGCCGTATAGGCGAATCCGTCAAATAGTTTGGCGCTTACATGCTCAGCCCCGCCTATAGATAGTGGACGTTCCGAGTCACTAGTATTGTCCTGTGCTTCTCCCCCAGGTGTGACAAAAGCATGGCCAACAACCACGTGTCGTGCATTAGGGTCCATGGTTGCTTTAATAGTTTCTGTTATTTTCATCATGGCGTCATTATGCGTTTTAATCTCGTCATCATTAAGCAAATGTCGTACCTTGCCCGGTTCGGCATAAGGAATCAGATGGAAATAAACTTCACCGTGCTCATCATGTAAAACCACCGGTTCCAATGGATATGTAAGTTCACCTGCAATATGTAACCCGGCAGCTTTCATGATGCTGCTGGCGAAGTCAAGTCGGCTCGGACTATCATGATTACCCACAATTGCTAGCACAGGAATTTGTAGTTTAAGTACAATTGTTTCTAGTACGTTATCAAGCAATTGCACCGCTTCGGTCGGCGGAACCGCACGGTCGTATAGATCGCCGGCAATAATGACGGCATCCGGTCTCTCCGATTCTATGTCTTTAATGAATTGATCGAGAACGTATTTCTGGTCTTCTGTCATGTAGACGCCCTGAACTAATTTCCCAAGGTGCCAATCTGCTGTGTGGAACAATTTCATTTTTTCATCAATCCTCTCTTAAAAAAATAATAATCCTCGGACAAATCTAAGTCCACTCTTAATATTATGGCTTATTATGTAAGTCAATGAATGCAATGAGATGCTTCAATGTGATATTAGCTAAATTATAGAAAAAGTTCCCTGACATTAGATTGTCAGGGAACTTTTGTTCGGTGTTTTATAGTTTCACTAAGTGTCTTGGATTACTTTTTTGGTGGCGCGCATTAAGTCATGATTAGTGGTTAATTTTTCAAGACGCTCCATTCACTACTTGACCTCACTAAAGCAAAATTTGCATAGCGACCAATTTGTCTTACATAAATTTTATATTGTACTTTCTATTTCATTGTAGTCATCGCTACATACTTTTTCTAAGGTTGTTCTTGTTCCGGCATCTTTAGATTACTAGGTAAACCAAAATGTTTATATCTTGATCTCCCAAAACTTCGATGAATTTCGTCATCCATGAACTATAATCCTCCGGGATTTTTATTACAGCCTCATAATTGAGTGGCTACAGTATCAAACTTACTGCTCCGAGTTCAAATCTTCATTTTTCAGTATTTACCCTTCACTATTGGGCGAAATTACCCTGTGAGCGAATATCACAAACATGGGATTAGACAAGTGTATGTCGAGCCAGTCTTTGCTCGTCCACAATCATATGATTCTGTATACAATAAACAACCGTGTGCTCAGCAATGTCCGCTAGATCCTCCAAATAAGCTTCCGACGGAAAGAAATCTTTATTATCAGTTAAGATAATATACCGGGGCTCGCCATTAAAGCGCTCACTATAGAAATCAACCCTTGCTAGTTGATCGAACATTTTCACATTACTTCGGCCATGTTGACGCTCATAAACCTCTACGATATCTTTATAATCCACCGAGAGAACTCTTTCCGTTTTCCCTCTAGGAACGACTTCTAGCTGCATGATTCGCTTCGGCGGCCTCATTGTAATATTCTTCTGTCGTTCAACCTGCGTTAAACGACTTTCTTTACGCAATTCAATATCCATTAGATTTGCGTCCAGTTGATTTATTAATGCGCTATTTCGATTATCGTGATTATCTCGTTCATACTCCGTTCTTCGGTCCATAAGCTCATTCATCTGTTTTGTGAATGTTTGATCGAGGTACTGGAGGACGCGATTTAAGTATCGTTCACGTCTTGACTTTGCACGATCTCTAATCGCTATTGCTTCTTGAATTGCCATAGAGCGTATAGATTTGTCTTCGACAACTTCTAGAACTATAGGTTCTCCAATAAAATCCTGATGAAAAAGCCAATAATTATCAAGCTTTATCACCGAACCATCTTCTCTTTTGGCGACAAAGGCGATTTCACCATCCAATTCATTACCGGTTCCATCTACAACATTGACTAAATAGACGTCAACAGTCATCAGTTCTTGAATGGAATAAGAAACCATAAACCGCTGAGCTGTCAATTTTTCCTGCTCTCTCTGAGCTAATAACATACCCAGACGAAATAAAGGGTGATCATCAGAGAGCAGTATTATATTGTCAACACCATACTCAGAATATGGCGTAAAACGAATCGCCTCGTTCATTTGACTGTATGGAAAATGGTGAATTCTGCATATGTCTCTTACATACTTAGGCATTCGATCGATCCTCTTTACTTTGTCCTGATTAGACGAGTATACCCGAATGTTGCTCTTTACTAGTGTCTGTTCCGTAAAGTTAGCGTAACTCCGATGTGACAACTTCGATACAGCCAAGTCGTGCTGCTCACGTCTCATTTTGGGCAAATCAAATACATCCTCAGCTAAACGCTCTTGTTTGACAAACTCAAGTAGTCTTTGGTGTTCTTCGGATATTGTCTTTTCCATGGATGCCATCAAATCATCTAAGTTTTCACGTTCTAAGATGGCCGCTTGCATGAGTGAAGGTAAATCGTGATCTTCGCCATTAAAAATTTCACCGATAAAATCATACACGAGATCCGACCCAAGGTCGCTACGCATGCGTTCCATCTTATCCAGTAAACGAATCATAACATCGCCTTCTCGCGTGTTCGATGCAACGAGATTAAAGACTGCCACATCATTTTTCTGACCGATACGATGAATTCTACCCATACGTTGCTCTAATCTATTAGGATTCCACGGGATATCGTAATTAATCATCTGATTGCAGAACTGTAGATTGATTGATTCACCACCAGCATCTGTTGCAATCATAACCTGACATTCATTTCGGAATAACTCCACTTGTTTTCTGCGCTCATCCATCGAAAATTTACCGACTATCTTCGCTATCTTCGGTAGTCTTTCTAGTAATCTTTTTTCTAAATATTCTAATGTGTCTGCAGATTCCGTAAACAGGAGGAGCTTCTCTCCTTGGTTAAGCAATCCGTTCAGTCCAAACAATGTACTCTCCAACTCATCATACTTCCGTTCAATCGCATTGGACTTAAGAAGAGCCGTCTGCTTAATCAATCGAGACAGTTGGTCAATCTCAATCTGAAGCTCTTCGGGATCCACAAGATCTATGGATTGTTCGAGCTGCTGCTCCATTTTTTCTTGCAAATCTAATGCTTCTTCAAAATATTCATCCAAGTTGATCGCTTTTGTTTTTTCCATGAATTTCTTACGTTCTTTTACTGTAAGTTCTAATAAATTCTGTAATCGTTTCCTACGGCGTCTTAGAGACAAATCAATAGCAGCGATGGAGGAACTAAGTCTTCGTTGAAGCAACATCATTGCAAAGGCAGTACTATTGCTTCCTGAATTAATGGCACGATTAAAATAATGTCGTACATATTCCGTGACATCTCGATATAACTGAATCTCTGGCTGAGAAAGTTCATATTGAACTGTCTTCACTGTGCGTTTTGGAAACAAAGGCGTTCCGTCAAAATTCTTAATGTTCTCTTTCAATCTTCTAATAATGAATGGATTAGCTTTTTCTTTCAATGATTCATTGACTGATAAACTAGAGAAAATATCTCCATCAACTAGTTTCATCAAGTGACGGAAGTTTTCCATATCTCCCTTATGTGGGGTTGCTGTAAGAAGGATACAATGCTCACTACGACGCAACAAAAGCTCACCGAGCTGATAGAGCTTGGTCTTTGATGTCTTTTTATTAATGGTACCATGCGTATAAGCAGCCATCTTGTGTGCCTCATCCACGATAACAAGATCGAAATCTGCTTCGCTTAACATACTTTTCACATCTTCTCGTGCTGCCCAGTAAACAGAAGCCAGACATAAGTCATGCTCTAGAAATGGATTTTCGGATGCATATTGCTTAACGGTTGAACGATTTATAATAAAAAAATGCTCACCGAATTTTTCACTCAGTTCCTCTTGCCATTGCTTTAGCACAAGTGGCGGTACTAAAATAAGCACTCTTTGAATACTATCACGAGCCATCATTTCTTTAATGAGCATACCTGACATTATCGTTTTTCCCGCTCCTGGATCATCCGCAAGTAAAAATCGAACTTGAGGGGTCTGCAGCATACGGCTATATACAGCTTCAATCTGATGAGGAAGGGGAATCAATTTACTATTTCCCAAAGCTCTCTTAGATGAATACTTCGTATCCATTGAGAAAATATAATATTGTAGATATAACTGCAGTTCTTGTGCGTTTACAATTTCTGATGCATGGTTTTCATTTAGCTTTTTAAACTTTTCAATATCGGTCCGTTCAATCATCAGCTCATAATACTGATTAGATTCCCGACCAACTGCCGAAATATTAACAAAATGCTCATCTACCATATCTACCTGATTGATCTCCACCGTTTCTGGAAATTGTGGAGCACGTACGATATCGCCTTTGATTAACATACTCATCACCCACTTTGCAAAAAGACTATACCGCGGCGCACGCAACAAAGTTTATTTGAGCCCAACCATTAGTCGTCCAATTCCTTGACGAGTAATCTCTAACTGGTCGCTGTAAAGTTCCGATTCCAATACACTCAATTCGAAAGGGAAAATGCACGGTTCTCCTGCAAGATGATTCAGTTCTATTACTGTCTTGCCTGTAACGATAAGCATGACTTGTACGAGCCATTTCTTCATTTCAGGCGATAAAATGTTAATTTTCACTGCTCTGGTGTGGGTATTACGTTTCCCCAATTCAAGAACACCCCAAGAACGAAGAGAGCTAAGCACCGCGTTAACGGACACCTCAACTCGTCTTCGTTCACCATATAGGCCTTTCATCTTCCGACCGATCTGTTCACTAGTTACTTCATCTTGCAAGTGAAATAAATACCCCAGTTGCTCCGTCGTATCCTTAAAGAAAGGATATGCAAGTAGACACATCCCCCAATGAAGAACAAGCCTTTCTTCTGAGGTTCCTCTTTGGAACAACGCCAATGCTCGATCACGGAGACCAATATGCTCGTCTGAGACTAAAAACCAAATTTTAAACAAGATTGTACGTGCATTTGCACGCGATTTAGTGCCACCTATATCTGCCATAAGGCGTTCATCAACCAGCTGATATAGTGCATCTCTAGATGACATTCTTGAAATTTCATTCGCAATAAGATCAAGCTGATGAAGTTGAATTTTTTGATCGAAACCAACTGCTTTTTTCATCATACACCTACACTATCTTTTTTTAATGTGGACAAATGGAACAATTACCTCTTCTATGCTTGCACCACCATGACTAACTACAATCTCTCCTTCTCGGACAAATGCTTCTCCTGATTGGGCAATTAGAACATGATAATCATCCGGCAACCCAGTACCCGACCATTGCTTACTGGAATATTGTACTGCAGCTTGATCTCTTAAGACAACATCCCGATACACTCTTACACGTTCCCCGCGAGTTTCGGGCAGATTGCCGTCATTGGCTCGTCCCACCCCTTTACTTTCCTTGTTACCATGGTCAGAGATAAGATATACATCGAATCCTTGGTCTATCAGATCTGTAAGAAGAGCTTGCAGATAGCCTTGTTTTAACCAAACGGCAATCGCTACATGCATGCCTAACTGACCTTGGATTGTATGATGTGTAAGTTGATCTATCGTATCGACGATGAGTCCCGCTACTTTTGTTTTTGATTTGGTTAATGTTGCAATATTAGATCGTTCATAAGCTCCTTGTCCCAAGCCACGTTCGTACGATACATAGACAGAGGGAACACCATTTCTTTCCCAAACAGTCTTCCACAACTTTTCCTCTTTAGCTGTTGTGTTAATTGAATCATAAAAGAACCGCGGCATTTCACCAGAGAATATTGACTGCCTTGATACAGAGGTTAATGTAGGAATCCAGGCATATGAACCATGGACTTCACATTGAAAATCATTATCCAATGCTTGCTCTATTTGGGCCCATTGAACAAAGCTCAGCCCATCACAGACAATAAGTGCTATTTTATCTTTTACCTTCAGTCGAAGCACTTCAACAGCTTTATGTACCATCACCGGAGCATTTCGATCTGTCAACGTTGCCAATGCCCCGTAATGTTCCGTTAACCACTGTTCAAAACACGTCTCAACTTTCCTCTCCATTTCAGCTAATAGAGCACCGTCGTTTATCTCTATCTGTAATTCTAACGAGATGCATTTAGCTTTCCCATAAAGCCGGGCTATTTGTATCCAAGTTCGTCGATCATTGGCATTAGCAAGTAATGTCTCCAACTGCCGCTGTAATCCTTTTATCATATCTTGTTTATGCCGCTTAGTATCGTAAGAGATTCCCCAGAAGAAAATATTAGGGAAAGAATCCTTTTTAATTAACACCGGTGACAATACTCCCTCAGTGAAGAGCATGCCAATAACTGAGCGTACATAAGGGTCCCAGAAAACATGTGATTCCGGAAATTCTCCATCAACAAAACCATTCCATTCCTGTTGTAGATACTGAACAAAAGCGTGATAAGAGGTTATCCATTCTTGAACCGGAAAATCTGTTATACGAAAATCCAGAAATTCAATCAAATATTGTCTAATGAGATCTGGAATATCGCACTTAAGCTCATGCCAACGCATGATTAGTAATAAACAGTCAGTTAAAGAATAAACAGAATCATAGGCCAATCCATATATATGTCTTAAGATATAGTCAATCGTTGCCCGCTCGGAAGATAGATTCCCTTCCGTAGTTACTCCAGATAACACATCCAATGTCCTTGTATCCAGTTGTCGAACAACATGAGCGGCAAGTTCAGGAAATAACCAACTTTTCCTCAACTCGACCTTCTGAGCAGTGCTCCATAGATCATATGGAAGATCTCCTAAGTCTTCGGAATAACTAACAACAATAAGATTTACACTTTGATCCGGTTTCTTATTTTGGCTTTCATATTCAAAACGAAAAGAAGCCCGATCTTGGAACTTTATTAGTTTAAGTTCCTTAAGATTGGAAACGATAAGTTCATCGTCTAGTAGTTGATCTGGATCGCTTACCAGTGTTAAATGGGAGAAAGGTGCTTGAAATAAATCAAGCACCTTTTGACGCCAATGAATCAAAATAATTCACATCCTTACAGCCCAAGCTTGGTTTGTGCATTATCAAAGTATCGAAGAAGTTTCTCGTCCTCTTGTAATATAGCTTCCGGCAGTCGATTTCCGATGGAGACGATAGTATTATAATCCTTTTCGCTCCATGCCTTATAAAACCCAACACGAATAGCTTCTGTACGGAATTGCTTAAGCTTCTTCTTATTGTTAGATAGATCCTCGACGTATTGATTAAATTCTCTCAACAACGACTTCTCACGTAACTTCTCCAAATCCGCTTGCTTATTCGGATCTGGAACATACCATCGATCCATCGCTTTTTCTTTCAAATTCAGGTTGTTTTTAGGTAAATTACGCAAATCTTTATAATCCGAACTTAGGTAAGCATGAATTTGACTTGGAACATCTCCATCGCCATCGTACTTCAAAAAATTTTGCTCAAGTAGAACATCTAGTTCTGGTAACACTTCATGTTTGGATATATGTTGAATTCCCTTCATAAAGTTTGGATGAAGTTCCTGCCTCGTTTGAGGTTTCTTGAGCAATTGCTGACGAAGCCATTCAATTGCACTGTTTTCATCAGAGACGAATAGACTGAGTTGAGTAAATTCTCTTCCAATAATACGTTTTTTATCATACTCTGCCACTTGCTCTACAAGAAAAGCCATTCCATCTCTCATTGGAAACCTCTGTATCACACCTGATTGAAATTCAGCTGATGATAAAGGTACCAATATACCTTGTTGTACAAAATATGCTACCATCCGATCAAATAATGCTCTAGGTGTACGTTCAACAATAATCTCAGCAAAATCTTTAGACCCAATAAATACAGGTAACTGTGCTAAATGTTTTTCCACAAAGCTCCATACAGACTCTTCAGTGTTTTGAGTTTGTATAATTGCATCTACCATCTCACTTGTAGGTTTGTATGCTGATATTGCTAAATCCTTTTTCACAGCAACAGCATGTACATTCGCATTATAGCCACCTTGTTTTTTATCTAAGACAGCTACATTTGCAACTATAAAGCCAGCTTTTTCAATCGCTTGTTGAAGTGATGTCCAAACAGAAGCTTTTGTATTAGAAAACTCAACAGTTATCCAGCGGCCAGGTTTAAGTATTCGATAAAACTCACTTAAACATTTACTGATAAGCTCTTGGTACTCGCTTACCCCTTTTTGCTGCGTTCTATTAACTATGGCTTCAGTTGAAGTTGATGTTTCAACTTTAAGCCACCCCTCCCATATTACATTTAAATCAGAATACGACAAGTTAGACCCAAACGGGGGATCTATAAAGATATAATCAACAGAGTTTGAAGGGAAATTGTCTAGATCGGTTGACGATCCAGTAGAAATAACCGTTTCAGATGTCGAGCTTAATGTTTTTCTTATAGCATTAGTTCGTATTGGCCAAAATTTCAATGGGTTTTGTTCCAGACTAATTGTTGGAGGGTGTAACATCCCCTTCATGTTGCCAGATGCAGCTCCCCCTCCCCCATTAAAATAATTCGATATATGGAGATTACTTAACTTAGATAGTCTCATAATTAGAGAAGTGAAGATAAATCTCTCCTTATTTTCTCTACATTGATCCCAAATATTAGATGCGCAAATTAGATTTCTTTTGGTAAAAAAAAGATCTACTGAAGAAATGCCCAATCCTTTAGGTTCGTTTGTCTTATCACCATTTGGAATGTTATTTGTAGGAAACCAATGATTTATTTGAAGATGTGAGATTTCCTCCAACAGTTTCAAATCATATTCGTCTGGCCTTTTTTTGAAGGTTTTTTTTCCATATGAATAATTAATTTCAACAATTACCTTTTTGGGTAATCGATCTATTCGGTCAGGAAGCATATCTGTCGAAACACTCCATGCTCTCTCAAGTTCTTTTTTCATTAACTTTTTTTTACAATAGGGGCAAGAAAATAGATCCATAGCTTCACCTTTTTGGTGATCTATCGCAGTATCCCAAAAGATGAGCTCTTCAGAACATTCAGGACATATAAACACGTCACTCCAAATATAGTAATTAACATCACAGGGTTCTCCATTTGAATGTTTGGTCTTGTACATCCAGCTGGAAGCATGGTTTACGACTTCAAAAATTCGATCCGATTCATTCTTTAATTTTAGGTCATCGTACTTTAAGTTGTATCCTTGAGCAATAAACGTGGCCGCTGGACTGAGTTCGGAAATCAAAGCCTTCCTAATTCCTAACTTAGCTTTCGGGACACTTTGATTTATTTCTTCCATTTCATCTGTTGTTAAGTAACCACACTGTCTTGCTGCTACTGCTGTCATGCCAGTTCCGCAAAAACCATCAAATACAATATCACCAGGGTCTGTGTAATGAAGAATATATTTCATAATTGCTTTATGTGGCACCTTCGTATGATAACTATGTGCATTATAAATTGGATGGTTTTTCCCTTCAGTTACATCGGCAGCAAATGGTTCTCTTTTATATAAGACCCCTTCTCCGAATTTTGGCTTCTCTGACTCCCAAAAAGCAATAATTTCAGAAATCCAAGGATTCGGACATGCCGTATAATACGGAGGGTCCGACAAAGTCAATATATCCTCTTCTACACCAATTGGAAAACCTTCTATTTT
Organism: Paenibacillus sp. yr247; assembly: GCF_900103825.1. Lineage (GTDB taxonomy): Bacteria > Bacillota > Bacilli > Paenibacillales > NBRC-103111 > Paenibacillus_E. The sequence goes on along the minus strand of NZ_FNIF01000025.1, from coordinate 22,961 downwards.
TCTAAGTTCCGGCAGTTTCTTCCGTAGTTCTTCTGTAAAATATGCGCGACGAGCTTCTTCATTTTCAAAAGTCATACCCAAGCAGGTCACAGGACCTGCTTGGGTTGCTTTGTCTTCGCTTTGAAACTCAAGTTGTTCTACTTTATCAGCCATTTGGTTTATCACCTTTCTGTAACAAAATCCTGACTCTATTTCCGTGACTAGATCCTACATAATCTCTGACTAGTGTCTCGAATCGATTTCGCAATTCATCAACTGTCAGCGGGTTTCCGTTCCCGGCCATCTGGAATAATTGATCCACGGTAAGTTCGACTTTACGAATCCCTTCGAACAATTCCTTCAATGTCTGAACTAATTTCAAATCAATAGGGGAGGAAAACTTTCCTTCTTGTACGAATTGATCGAGCAATAGTCTTTGATCGCTACTCAATAACATAATACTGTCTTTAATCTCTACGTCGCTAAGTGTGCTGATCACTGTTCCGGTCCATGATTTAATTAATTCTTCAAGTTCTTCAGCCATATTAGAAATATTAACTTGTTGAACGTAAGATTCATCTTTTGGACGAAAGCGGCAATGAGGACAAATTACAGCATGCTCCAGGTCATCTCTTTTAAGGTTCCAGCAAAACTTGAGCTGGTCTAACTTGGTTTTCCATTCCTCCAACTGTCTTGATGGTAAAATAGAAATACTCGTAAGTTGACGCAATGTTGCATACCTTCCATCTTTCAACAGTTGATCCTTCTTATTCTCATCCGTAATACCAAGCCGCGCACTACTATGCATCGAGTAATACAAATCGATATATTGTTCTTTCAATTTCTGTAGGCTTTGAATTTCCTTTTGGCAATCTTCCTCTGCTTTCAAGACTTGGAGAATGTCTTCCAATGCCCCTTCCGCCTTAACATGCCACTCATGTTTCACTTGAACATGATTTAGTGCATTGACGATGTACTGGGCTTTTTGCGTTACATCGATAGCCTTTTGCTCTAATCTTCTTAACCGTTTAGCCAATTGAATATGTTCTTGCTTGGCTCCAATTTCAGCTGTGGAGTATTTGAAGTTCTTTAATCTCGCGGGTGTGTTATAAACATTAAGACTCTGAAGGAACTCATTAAGCTTCCGTAGTTTCTGTTGATTCTCTCTAATCTGAGCTTCAGGTAACAGTGGCAAATCCCACGTTGGAATTCCAGTCTTAATATCCTGCTCTAGCTTTACAATCTCTTTCAACAGCTTATCAACTTCCACTTGCAACTGTGCGACCCCAGTAGTTTGGGATTGAGGCTGAAGCAATCCATGACTAATATTGAAGAGATCAAATAATGCTCGCAATTCTACTAATGGCAAGTCAGACGGCTTCTTAATATGACTAAACTCAATGATTCCATCCGCTTTGAGACGAATTAGTTCATCTAGCTTTATTGAATCATAAGTAGTACCGTTAATGGTAATGACAATATCTCCGCTATAAACTAGTGCCACTAATAGTACCGCTAAGAGTTCCGGTTCTAATTTATACTCGATCGTTCGCTTAACTTCTATTCCGCCTGCGATACGGTCAATGTGTAATATTTCGGATGCATTTACAACCTGACTATGATCTTTGGCGCTAATAAGTTGCAGGATCCAAGATGCATATCCTGATTTTTGAACATTTAATTTGTCACCATCCAACAATACAAGTCCGTCTAACAGCGCCCTCGCTGTTTTGGTTTTATTCGCTGAGTTAATAGAACTTAGTGCTTCAGGGATATAGGTGGTCTTCATCACATCCCATTTAATACAGGTCTTATCAGTCCGGAATACTGGATAATCCGAGTACTTCTCTTCAAACCAATCTGTCAAGCAATCATCTGCAGCGGTATCCACAATTTCACGAACAGAAGCTTGCGCCGGTGCTGTAAAACTCCAATCTACCAACTTTTTCGTAATCCCTTTATAAGTCATCTTATATGCGTTTGGCATGTTTACTTTAAACCATGTCGTCAGTTCTTTGATATATTGGTTTGCTTTCTCCTCATATAAATTCTTCGTAGCAGTCGAAGCGGTTATTGCCATTTCTTTAGCTCCGGCATATTGTTTCAAATTGTGATACAGTGCTTGATCTTTGGTATCCAACACAAAGAATACTTCGTCTAGCTTCTTCTCATCCTTGAACTTGGGAGTATCGAATGCTTGAAGGAAATAGATATAAAAATCCCGCTCCGGCTGAGCCGTTGAACGTTCGTTAGGTGCTCCAAAGAATAGATAGCCCGGTCTAGTCGCTTTATGATTGTACCAATCAAGCTCATGATGCCAGATGCGATAACCAGTAACATAAGTAGTAGGTGAACACTCAAGTACTCGCTCTAATACTTGGAAATAGTAACGGTCTAATTGCTCTCCACTTAGAGTTTCTGCTTTGCTAGAAATATGATCATCTACAGGAACATCCTTGTCTAGATCAAGATAATATTGACCATTTTCCTGATTCGTAGATATGAATTGATAGCTAACAGACTTCAATATTTCCTTCAATGTGGACTCAACAGTAGCATCCAGAAACTCTACATCCATATCACAATTTTTATCAAATAAAAATAACTGATCCCGCATTTCTATTGGTGTCATTCCAATTCGAACACGTAGATCGTCTGTTGTAAGTCGGAAAACAGATAATGCTTGAACAATACGCTTAGCCATCGGTTTGTAGGTCGGTTTTTGAAATGAAAATTCGATGCGATCTAACAATACATCCGCTTTCTCCATCACTTCTCGAACATCTGGATCTGAACGCAGCGTACTGTCAGACTGAATATAGGTCCAATAGTTATCATAGGAGACAACTCCTGGACTTTCCGTAGGAACTTCTATGTCAAGAAGCTTATCGATCTCATCACTAACGGTGGTAAGAGCTACGCGTTTCTCCGCAATCTTGACTTTCTGGAACGCAGATAAATAGGCGGGATGAATAGGAAACATCTCAACGTGCTTTTCAAGCTGCTCTCCCAACTTATCATACAATGGAGCGAATTTTTGTAGATGCTCGCGAATATAAGCTTTCTGTGCATCGTTCTTCTTAAGCAGACGCTGCGAAACAACATATTCTATATCTTCACGAGCAATAATTGCTTGTACTGTTCGTTCCTTTACCCTTCTTAATTGCTCCGCTACAAAAGCAAATCGCGGATTATCAAATAGCATTTCTTGTACGCCTGTCATGAAACGAAAACGTGTTGACTGTGTTATTTCGCCCATAGCTCTAAGAAAGTTAAGATCCAGCATGAGTTCTTGTTCTTTCCGACTACGTAGGTAATCCAATAACTCGTCAATAATTAAGATAAACCCTTGATCTGGGTAAACTTCATGGAACGCAGACATTAAATTAACGAGCTCGTCTTTGTTACTAAGAACTTGAGACAGCTCGGGCATTTCGTATTGAACGCCGATGCTCTGTAAGTACGATGTCATTTCTCTAAACAACACTTCACGGAATGGCATATCAATGCCGTCAAATTCAATACGCAATACCTTAAACTTGCCTTCAATCTCTTTTGCTTTGGCTACAACCGCCTGATTTCGTAGTCGGTCACTTGTACCTGGAAATTCAGCTAATGCAGCTATAACACTCATCAGATGTGATTTACCTGTTCCATAATTCCCGACAACCATGATTCCTTTATGATCAATAGGACGAACAAATTGTAATTGCTCAATGATGATGTCATTCATTACTTCTGCCATACGATTTGAAATTACATAATTATCAATGATGCTCTCATCTGCAGTTCTTAATTCAATGATTGAACGAATAGGTTCATACTGAACAAGCTCACGATACTTCATATGTATTAAGACTCCTTTATGTTATATTTCGATTATATAACTTGCATACGAATTATCGCTCTGATAATTTTCATGATGTTCAGGCGTAGCATATTTTAAACTACCGCACTCCACTGTACCTGGCCAACGTATAATGATGATCTTATTCCCGCTCAAATTTTCAAAAAGCCTAATAGGGTTTTGCTTCAATTCTCGATCAAACAAATACTCAATATGATTAAGAAAGATTACATCGTTATTCACTCGCATGACTAGAGACCTAAGTATTTTTCCAACTTCAAAAGGTCTCCTCTCGAGTGGGAGCATTCGTAATTGCTCTGAAAGTAGTAAGGATACGTGAACCGCCGGGATCCCTATTTGTTGGATGACTTGCTCAAGTTCATCTGGTGATACATGGTTACTGACAACATATAGCATTTTATTACGTTTGCTTCGTGTTGCCTCTATTTCCAAAGAAAGTAAATCCTGCAATTCTGTCATTTGTTCTCTCCCAATATTCATTAATTTCATTTCAAATTATGAACCTTAAGTACTAGATTCGACAATTCAAATATTAATCCCTTCAATGGACAATTATTCTAATTATGATTGTACAATAAAAATTTGACATATTATTGTCAGCAAACATGCGTTTGTAATTCGATGTCTTTCTACAGCCCAAGTAGCGTAAGTTAATCGGCCCATATTGGAACTTCTATAACAACTGCCCTACACGTCCGTTTTATTTTCCGCTTATGATCACAACCTGACATTCCTCTTTATTCTCCTCGTAATACCGAAGCTCAACTTCCAATTCTTGCTATGTAAATATCCCATGTTCACCAGTTTCCTTACAAAAAAACAGTAGAACCAACCGTAAATATATGTATCTGCATCAGACTCTAAAATATCCACACAGTGTGCCTCACATTTATTAGACTCCACAATTGATAAATCGAACCCACGATTTTCATAAATTAGTTTCAAAAACACACTATGCTTCTTTGACCATTTCCGAGTCATCAAAAACAAAATTCAACCCAGTGATAGGGATGTTGATGATGCTTGATAACATAGAGAATGAAGTCTTCGTAGCCTTTTAAATATAAATCAACGCAGATTATAGGCTCGGCTAACTCTATCTGCTGTTGCCGGATCTCCTAGAATGACTTGAACGATTTCATCTATGGCCGATTTTGCATTCTTGCTGTGAGAAAATGAATTGAGCTATTCATGGCACCCTCGTGTGCGCGTGAACAGCTTTTTTGTTGGAGGCTAGGAGTTATCGCCCGAAGGGCTTGGAGGGCTGTAGAGGGTCTCTGAGAAGGTTTAAAGACAGTTGCCTGGGTGGTAGTTGAAACTAGATTTAGCTAGGGATAAACGTCCTAGGCAGTTCGACAATTCCGAAAAAAATCAAGTGAAAATCGAAAATATTTTTTCTAAACCTATGGAGCCACGCCCCGTCTAGGTTTAGCTGTTTTACGAGGAGAAACAGGTTATTCAGCTCGTTGACAAACACTATATATTGATATAAATTGAAATCTATCAACTAGATGTCGTGATGAAAAGCAGATTGTGAGATTGCTAGACAAAAGCATAAATAGTGCAAGAAATCAAGTGAAACTGCAGGTTTTAAGTTTTTTTTGACCGCTTACGGAGTCGCAAAGGAATTGCAGAAGCTGTCGATTAAGGGTACACTTCACCCACGAATATCAGACGTTAGAATTCGAATAAACACTACATATAGAGTAACCACAAGTAATGATTGAAGTTGAGAATTGAGATGGATAGGAGACGGAAGCTATGTTGATTGCTTACGATTCGAAGACTGGAAATGTTCGCCGATTTATTGCGAAGCTCCAAATGCCCGCTGTACAAATTGAGGATGCAATGACAATGGATAAGCCTTTCGTGCTTGTAACGTATACAACCGGTTTTGGTCAAATTCCACCCAAGGTAGCTTCGTTCCTAGAAACGAATTCTTCCCGTCTACAAGGCGTAGCAGCAAGCGGTAACCGCAACTGGGGAGACGGCTTCGCCAAAAGCGCAGATACCATTTCAGAGCTTTACGACGTTCCTGTTTTAACCAAATTTGAATTGTCTGGCACCAAAAATGATGTAGAACGATTCGTTCAGGGGGTACAAGCAATTGCGGCACATTGAACTTAATAATGAATTAATGCAACGCGGTACGGATGGTTTTTTTCAATTAGAGAAGGATAAAGAAGCTGTTGAAGTCTTCATGCAAGAAGTCCACAGTAAGAGCCTCACTTTCCCCGACACCACTTCGAAGGTTCGTTACATGATCGATAATAATTTCTACGAGAACGTTTATGAGAATTACACAGAAGCTGAAGTAAACAGCGTCTACCAAGTGGCATATGACAATCAATTCGAGTTCGCTTCTTATATGGCGGCTTCGAAATTTTATACGGATTACGCAATGCGCAGTGATGATAAGAAGTCATATTTAGAGCATTTCCCTGATCGCGTAGCGATCGTAGCCTTATACTTAGGACGCGGCAACGTCGAAACAGCGCGTGTTCTAGCGGTTTCCATGATGGAGCAACGCTTGCAACCAGCAACACCGACATTTTTGAACGCAGGTAAAAGTCGCCGCGGCGAATTAGTTTCTTGCTTCTTACTCGAAATGGATGATTCCTTAAATTCCATCAATTATGTACTTGCAACGTGCATGCAGCTTTCCAAGATTGGCGGCGGTGTAGCCGTGAATTTATCGAAGTTACGCGGGCGCGGTGAAACGATTAAAGGCGTTGAAGGCGCGGCAAAAGGCATTATTCCCGTTCTTAAGCTTATGGAAGATGCGTTCTCCTATGCGGATCAAATGGGTCAGCGTAAAGGCTCAGGAGCAGCGTATTATAACATTTTTGGCTGGGACGTTATGGAGTTCCTGGACAGCAAGAAAATTAATGCGGATGAGAAATCCCGTTTGAAAACTCTTTCCATCGGACTCATTGTTCCGAATAAGTTTTATAAACTGGCGGAGGAGAACAAGCCTCTACATATTTTCGCACCATACACAGTCCTTCAAGCCTATGGGAAGCATTTGGAAGATCTAGATCTAGATGAGATGTACGATGAACTGTTAGCGAATCCGAAAGTTAGGAAAAAGGTTGTCATGAGTGCACGCGACATGTTAACCAAAATTGCGACTACACAGCTGGAATCCGGCTATCCATATATGATGAACCGCACGAATGCGAATAAGGATCACGCCCTCAAAGGGATTGGGACGATCAAAATGTCCAATCTCTGCACGGAGATTTTCCAATTGCAAGAAACATCAGAAATTACGGATTATGGGCAAGAAGATACGATTCTTCGCGATATCAGCTGTAACCTAGCGTCCATGAACATTGCCAATGTGATGGATCGTAAAAAGCTGCGCGAAACCGTTCACGAAGGCATGATCGCCTTAACGGCTGTGACAGATATGACAACGATTAGCAATGCACCAGGTGTCGCCAAAGCGAACCGTGAGCTGCACTCTGTTGGTCTCGGTGTTATGAATCTGCATGGCTACTTATCCAAAAACAAAATTGCCTATGAGAGTGATGAAGCGAAGGATTTTGCACGAAGCTTCTTCGCGGCGATGAACTATTATTCCATCGAGAAAAGTATGGAGATTGCCAAGGCATCAGGCCAAACCTTTGAAGGATTTGAGCAGTCCGAGTATGCGAATGGGAACTATTTTGACCGCTATATAGCCATAGATTACCGTCCTGTGACTGATAAAGTAAAAGTACTATTCGAAGGTATGCCGGTTCCATCTCCTAGCGATTGGAGCGCCCTGTATGAGCAAGTACAGATGCATGGCTTGTACCACGCGTACCGACTGGCTATCGCGCCAACGCAAAGTATTTCGTATATTCAGAACTCAACTTCCAGTGTGATGCCGATTGTTGAACCGATTGAGACGCGTACTTACGCAAACTCAACAACGTACTACCCGATGCCTTTCATGGCGCGAGACAATTTCTTTTACTATAAATCCGCTTATCAAATGGATCAATTCAAAATTCTTGACCTTATTGCTGAGATACAAACGCACGTGGACCAAGGGATTTCGACTATTTTGCACGTAAACAGTGATGTTTCTACAAGACAACTTGCTAAATTATACCTGTATGCGGCACACAAAGGACTCAAATCGCTTTACTATACACGCACCAATCAGCTATCCGTTGAGGAATGTGTCAGCTGCTCGGTATAATGAGGAAGGGGATACCCATTCATGACAAGTGCTAGTGCACCAACAGTCAATAAACCGATTGTCAAAAAAGCGGTGAATTGGAACCGTCCGGATGACGATTTTACGATAACATTCTGGAATCAAAATATTATGCAATTCTGGACAGATGAAGAAATTCCGCTGTCTGACGATAAAATGTCCTGGATTACACTGAGCCAAGTAGAGCGTAAGCTATACATGAAGGTGCTTGGTGGACTAACTTTGCTCGATACGATGCAAGGCGGCGTTGGGATGCCGAAGATTCTTGAGCATGTCGATGGGTTGCAGCGCAAAGCAGTGCTGAGCTTCATGGGGATGATGGAGCAAATCCATGCCAAGTCGTATAGTTCGATTTTTACTACATTATCTTCGACAGAAGAGATCAACGAGCTGTTCCTGTGGGTGGAGAGCAATCCACACTTGCAGTTTAAAGCGAATAAGATTTCACATTACTATGAAAATATTACAACGACCAAAGAGCTGTATCTCGCGATGGCTTCGTCCGTATTGCTAGAAAGCTATTTGTTCTATAGCGGTTTCTATTATCCTTTGTATTTGGCTGGTCAAGGTAAAATGACGAGCAGCGGCGAGATCATCGACTTGATTTTGCGCGATGAGAGCATTCACGGGTTGTACATCGGCGTGTTGGCACAAGAGGTTTACGCCGAGCTTAGTCCTGCAGAGCAGGATGAAGCGTATGCTACATTGTGTGCACTGCTGAAGGAGCTTCACGCGAATGAGGAAGGCTACACAGATAGCTTATACGGACCACTGGGTCTAGCGGATGATGTGAAGTCCTTCCTGCGCTACAACGCAAATAAAGCGTTCATGAATCTTGGCGTTGAGCCGATGTTCCCAGAAGAGGAAATCAACCCGATCGTATTGAATGGCTTGAGTACGAAGACGAAGCAGCATGACTTTTTCTCCAAAAAAGGGAACGGGTACGTGCGCACGATTCACGTCGAGGCTTTGACGGACGATGATTTTGTATTTTAAGCTGTTGTGAATCAAAATAAACGGCAGAATCGTCCTTTAGGACAGGCGCGAAATGAATACAAGCGAAGGTCCCCCTTCGCCTGCGACTGTACCCAAATGAAAGCGTCCACCGTCCACCGAGCAACAGCAGCCGTTTTCACCATCTGAGAAAGAGACACTCCTGCCCTCGCCTCTCTATGTATCCTATGTGATTCCTCCACATCTGGCACGGCTTTGCGCCTATTTATTTCTACAAAGGCGATGACACGGTCAAACGAGATGACCTGTACATAGGATAGGGGAGATAGCATTATATGTTGTTTCGGGGTGGGGGGATGGCACCATGGATACACCACCTTTCTTCATCTGCTTCATGAAGATTTGGGTCTCACTCAACTGTCAGCAAGAAAACATCTCATCCACTTTACTTCCAGTATAGACTATTACGCCTGCAAATCGGAGCTCCTTCGTATGTCAACCGAGCTCCCATCTTGAGCAACGTTCAGCCCTCTTGACATTATTCATGCCTTCTCTTGCACATTATGTCCTGATACCAAACTTAAGGATTTCTCCATTTCGACACGTATCGAAGCTGACAAGAAATTAACTTTAAAAAAGTCAGAAGCGGAAAAAGATTGACGAAAAGAGCAAGCATCTTATCCCATTCACATATGCGGACGTTCCCATGGGGAGTTGATCAAATCGGTGCGCCTGAGATCTGGAGCAAAACCCTCGGGCAAAACATCCACATCGGTGTCGTAGATACTGGCATTGATTTAAAGCACCCCGATTTGAGGAATTCGATTTCCAGCGGGATCAATTTATTGAATCGCCGACTCCTGCCTCAGGACGACAATAGACACGGCACTCATATCGCAGGAACAATCGCCGCAACTGGGCGTTATTCAGGAATTATCGGGGTGGCCCCGAAAGCCATCATTCACCCGATTAAAGCTTTTGATCACAATGGCAGCGCCTATGTCTCCGATATTATTGCCGCAATCGACTGGTGCGTACAAAATGACCTCGATATTATTAATATGAGTTTCGGCATGAAAACGTACAATCCAAATTTAGAGCAAGCTGTCTTGAATGCCTACTACCGAGGAAAGGTTATCGTTGCCTCCTCCGGAAATGACGGCAAAAAGAAATCCATTGATTACCCAGCCCGCTTCTCTCAAGTGGTCTCCGTCGTTGCAATTACACGCCTTGGTAAGATCGCTCCCTTCAGCAACCGCGGCGTAGAAATTGACATTTATGCACCCGGTGAGCGTGTATACTCTGCGTGCCTTGGCGGCAAATATAACGAACTCAGCGGCACCTCGATAGCAACAGCGAACGTGAGCGGTGTCATCGCGCTCATACTCTCGCTGCGCGCCATGTCGCCGCAGCAAATCAAGAGTGCGCTGCGGCGCAGTGCGCCCAGCTTGAACAGACACTCCAACGCGCGCTGGCAGCCCGGGCAGTTGAATGCTCAGCGCACCATCCATGCGGCGCGACAGCCATAGGCGAAAAGCCCCTTAACCCGTTAAACGACGGGGCAAGGGGCTCTTCGGTTTGGAGCGGACGGAGCTTACATCCGCTCAGGAGCGGAGGTGCAACGTGTTGGCTAGGGTTGTGCGCAGCGCGCCGAGCAGGGCGAGGCGCGCCTGAGTTAAGGCTGCGTCATCTGTGATGACGTAGTGGCCTCTGTAGTAGCTATGGAACTGGCTTGCCAGTTCGTATACATAGCTGATCAAACGGTGCGGCGCATACTTCTCAGCCGCAATGGCGATCTCTTCCGGAAGCTGCCCGATCTTGCGCAGCAAGTCGAACTCGGCTTCCGAGGTGCCCGAGCTTCCGTTATCATAATGGCAAAGATCATCGGCAACGGTGAAGTTAATATGGTAAGTAAGCTAATAGCAAACGTGTTACGTAAAACGCGCATCAGTTCGGATAAAAGCACGGGATTATCTACTAGCCTTTTGAAGTTATCCAACCCAACGAATTTAGTATGGAGGAGCTTTAATCCAGCTTGGTAGTCGAAGAAGGAATATATCCAACCATACAGCGGTAGATAAGAAAATATGAAAACCATCAGCAGGTAAGGTGCTGCAAAAAGAAACAATTTAAGTCCTGATGTCATAACAATACTATGTTTTCTAGACATGGGTTCCGTGGAGCGTACCTTTGGATATCGTCAATTAACCCTGCACTTGTGCAATTAAACCGGAGAAACGATTAATCATAATTGCTGCCTGAAATAATCAGCTCAATAGACGGGTGCAAGTATCCATCCTAGGATTTTAAGTGCTTTAAAACCCAATCGGCCTTAGTCTTGATTAAATTTGATACAAGTTGTATCATTTTAGTCATTTTTGGATACAGGCTGGTAAAAAAATAAACCGAAATTAATCCAATGCCACAGCTCAAAGGTTCATTGTATCAGGGTAATCACCAAAAATGCTCGACAGCGGTTTTCAGGTTGGTGAAGAACATGTATGCGAATTGTTTTCATTTTATCTTTACATTCGCAGGCTAGAATCCGTAACGTTCCTCTATGGACGTTTTGACTCAAGCTTACAATAGGATTCCGTCACCTATTTGTCACGAAACGTATGTTCCCTGTTTCTGATAACCGAAAGAAAAGAAGGAACGGGTTATCCAAAGATGCCCACCTTGTAATATTAGTTGATTTACGATCGTCAAGCCGAGCCGTTTAGATCTAAGGTGTGACAATTCAACAAAAAGACCTAATTTCCTTCCATCCCCTACGAATACTAAACCATTACATATTTAATTGAATAGAAACGTACGTTCCATGACAATAAAGTGTCAGACTCATATGATATTTTTAAAATATTAGCTGACGAAAGGGTGAAATTTTCATGAATTACATCATTTTCGATATGGAATTTACTGTTTTGCAGAAAAATCAGTACATTGCAGATATTTTAGAAATTGGTGCTATTAAGATAAATGATGAAGGTGGTCATCTTTCCAATGTTGATCTTTTTCACTCATATGTTCGTCCGAATAATTACAAAACGATCACTAACCAAACTACAGAGTTTACGGGGATTACTCAAGAACAGGTGAACGGCGCACCTACTTTCAATGAGGTTGTGACGAATTTCAAACGTTGGCTGAGAGACTCACCCTATTACATGTGTGTATGGGGACCGGATGACAAGCAACAATTGGTAAGGCACTGTGCTTTACATAAGGTTGAATTAGAATGGATACAAAATTATAACGATATACAACTCATGTTCACTCGATTGCAAGGTGGCGACACGGTCAGCGATATGGGCTCAAAAAGGCACTAACGGCTACAGAGGCAGTCAACATAACGCATTAGATGATGCATTTAATACTGCAAAGCTTTTTAAAATGATATTCCCTCAACTATTACTTGAGGAGAATAATGCTGCTAATGAGCTGCGTTATTCTACATCCGTTGTTTATTCAACAGGTGATGGGATGAGTAAACCCTTTTGCCAACTAGCTGAATTGCTGGGTAAGGCTATATAAAAATAAAACCAAGGACTGCCGCTAAAGGTAGTCCTTGGTTTTTTAGGGCTATGAAGATCATTTCATCATGCGATTCAATTCTATAATTTCTCCATTTTCAGCATTATGAATAAGGTCAATATTGCGGCCATGAAAAATTTGATTTGTAATATTCTTGTTTGAGACTTTTCAGGTCATGCTCCCACTCCGCAATAGCGTAAGCAAATTTGGTTTTACCACCAGCTTGAGATTTACGCAAACGAACATTACGAGCGATTGTGTAAACAATTTCTTTCAGGGTCATCTTGGGAATCACTTTACGAACCAATACATCCCAACGCTGAATTCGATTAAGGCCAGTAATTCTGTACCCCAGTCGATGTAGATCCGTTTCCTCTCTGAAGTTACCTTCCTTATCTGATTGTCCTTGCGACTCCTTCGCTTCCGTACTTGGCCACGCAAAATATTCATTTGTCGTTGGAGTTACTGGCGTTATCACTACTGACTTTGATGAAGCCATAAGTTTATTCAACTCCTGTTTAGGCGGGTACTCAATTGGATCTAAATTAACTTTACATCGATAAGGTTCAAGAGCACGGTTTTTCGGACTCTTCAAATAATCGGCTCTGATCCATTAGAGCAACAATATTTTCCGATCTCTGACTGTGATGTTCTCGATTATTTTTAACATCATAGTACTTCTTATAGAGAAGTATTTCAGGACTTTGAACTTGTTCGATGAAACGTCCACTTTCCTTGGAAATTTCTATTAAAACATCATCCATAGAGAGATAAAAGGCTATCCACAAGAAGTCAGCAAACTGCTCTTCCTGAATCTTAGAATCCAGAAAAGGCCACTCTACTCCCAAAAGATACTCCATCATAACTCTCATCGGATTATAAAAATCGAAGGACAATAAAGTATGTAAATAAGCTAAAATGAGATCAGGAGAATTCGTATCCGCTATAAATTGATTTAATTTAACGTGATTCGCATGTAGGTATTCATGAACACTGTCACGTAAATTTGTTCGGGCTGCCATCTTCATCCATCTCGTGGTTTCAATGAGTAATCTGTCCATTTCATCTAGATCGGATATGTTCATTGAAAACATCCAATCAAGAATATTTGATATAGACACCTGAACTTTTTCCATGAGATCTTCATTTTTCGGTATAATCAAAAGATGATTAAGACCAACAATGGCTAGAGAATATTTGTTTTGTTCAAGCAATTCTCGGATCTTCTCAAGTAGCACTTCCCACAATATCCCATTTCCCGTTTTTACTTCCCTGCACCATACTTCTAACTGGTCAAAAGTACTCCGCACGGTGTTTAGACCATGATCGAATTTCGCTTTACTTTCAAAAATATTCATGGGCATCTCCATAAATAAAAATAGAAATTGACGAACATTCCCAACTTGTTGGTAATCGATTTAATATCAACGTATTCATTTATTCAATTCAACATACCTCTCATGCCCCACAAAATAAAGCCCCGCTTCCTTCACCCTATACCCAAAAGTCTGCTCCCACTCCCGCGCATATGTCATCACCTGCGGCCGATAGAAGCGAACAAACGCCTCTTCCTTTCCTTCCTCGAAGTGATCCGTCTTGAAGTCAACGATGACCCAACCTTCCTCTTCTTCAAACAAGAAATCGATAACACCCTCGACATAGACTTTACGCACAGTTTCTGCTACTGTCCCTGCTTCAATAGAAGAAACGACATCTCCCGGCTCGGACACAGCCTCGACAGCGATCTCCTCCAAACTCTTCTTAAATAAAAGCCTAACTTCATGCAGGCGTGTTTTCGCTCGGAGCGATCGTTGCCAGAGCTCACTGTTCGTGAAAGCAACCACGGCAAGAACGGCTTCCGCTACAAAGTCATCTTTCACTTTGAGCTGATCTGCCAGCATTTCCATATAAGCTGCTAGCTGCTCGCCTGCCATGCCTTTACCGGCAGCTTCTATGCCCATATGCACAAGGCTGCCATAAGACATGCCGCGCCCTTCTGATGACCATTCGGGTGCTTCTCCCGAACTCTTGGTCAGACCAGTGACAGATGCACGCGCATATGAAGACTGTCCTAGGCGTACTACTTTCGCAGCTCGTTCTGCCATGAACGCCGCTACATCCAACTGCCCTCTATATTCCGCACGTTCCTCCGCCTCAAAGACAGGAACTTCAAGCTCCGGAACCATTTCCATTCCCAGCAGGAGTGGACTCCACGGGCATTTCGCTGGCTGCTCTGGATACTGGCTTATGACCAGCATTTGCTTCGCTCGCGTAGCCGCTACATATAGCAAACGATCCCTTTCAGCGTTCATAAACTCTCGCTCTCTGAGGTTCATCGCCTCCCAACCCACGGGTTGAGCCAACGTTTCTTTCACGAATTCATACTTTTGCTGCGAGATGATAAAATAGCCAACAGCTGGATCAACGGTCCGGTCAACATATTCTGTTGCATCGTGATCCGATTCGCCGCAAGGGCAAGCGAGGAAAACTACGGGTGCTTCCAGCCCTTTGGCCTTATGCAGGTTCATAATACGCACGGACTGGTTCCGTCCCGCGTATAAGCTGGAGGTTTCTACACCTTTACCCTGGCACCATTCCGCGAGTGTGTCAGCCAAAGCCCCCCAACCCGCTGCACTGTCGATTTCATCCTGTAACTGCTGCAATAGCTTGATTAAAGTTCCCGCCCGTGTCGCGCCTGCTTCTTTCTGTGAGGCATGGACGAGCAATCCCATATCCTCCATGATACGAGTTAGCGCGGTAACTGCCGGCAGCTTACGGGTCCAAGTATAGTAGGTGCGCAGTTTCTCCAGCACAACATATACTGGCATTGCTTCCGGTATTTCTACGACATTATCGGGTATAGCCAGATAGTGGTATGGATGTCCTGCCTTTTTATAGTCATAAAGTTCCTGATCACTGATTCCAAAAAACTCGCAGCGTAGCACGGATAAGAGTGCTATTTTATTCGAAGGATCTGCTAAACAGGCAGACAACTGCGCCAAACTAAACATTTCCAAGTAAATAGCCGCACTGCCAGCCGTATCTGCTGGAATTCCGCAGCGATCCAGTGCTTCCGCATATAGACTGATGAATTCTCTCGTTTTGAGTAAAATAAGAAAATCACTAGGCACGGCTCTCCGCACCTTATAATCTCCATTCGCATCTCGCTCCTGGATATTCAGCCCGTTCTTGCCACAAGCCCATGCGATATAAGCTGATACTTGTCTGGCATCTTCGTTTGCAACGGCCGCCTTGCCCCCTGCTATTTTCGGATACGTCAAGGTGTGGATACCATGTGTGGCCATTTTGTTCGCGACAGGATTCGGAGACTGCGTCTGCATCTGCACGAAGGCAGCCTGCTCCTCACTTGCTACCTTCGGAAATTTCGACTCAAACTGATAGTTCACATAGTCGCCAATAGCCTGCACAGATCGGAAATTTGCATAAAGCTGCAGCACATCCCCAGACTCTGCGATTCTACGCTTAACTTCGTTATAAATGGAAATATCTGCACGACGGAAACGATAAATCGATTGTTTCGGATCTCCCACAATAAATAGGGAGCCTGGTCGCGGCTGCAGCTTACGCCAATCATTTTCACCTTCGTTGACACCCGTTCCTGTTAAAAGAAACAACATCTCCGCTTGAATCGGATCGGTGTCTTGAAATTCATCCACTAGGAGCCGCTGAAATCTATTTGCAAAATAGCCCCGCACAGCGGAGGATTCACGCAGCATGGCAGTCGCCTTTTCGAGTAAGTCCTGAAAGCTGACAACCCCCAACTCTGTTCTTCTCTGCTGCGTATACACAACGGCAGGCATAACAAAATGAATGAACTTCGGATACAAATACTCTCGCCAAGCTCTAATGAAGGGAAAAAGAACGGTTATCTGCCAGTCTTCGAAGCGATCCCGAATTTCCTTCGCCATTGCCTTCTCCGTCCAACGATTTTGCGTGACCTCCAACTTCTTATCGAACTCCATAGCCATGGACAGCACATGAAGGTCGTTCTCCCAGCTCCAGTTACGCTCCTTTTGTTTAATTAAGCGTAGAACCCTTTGCAGCGCATCCCAACCTCTCTCTGGCTCATAGGTCGGCATATAAGACCATGCCTCTGCCATCAACCGTGGCAAAGACAATCGAATCAAATCGAAATCAGGACGCGGCACTTCAGGGGCTTCGATTTGCACATCACTAAACAGGGAAACACGATCATACACAGCTTTCAGTGTGTTCACGTTGATGCAATACCGCTGAAGCTCCTCCAACTCGTTTACCCGCCCAAGCTCTTCAAGCCGCAGCAAATAATCATCCCAACACCGGCTTTGGAATTCCTCCCCCGCTTGCTCATCTAACTCCCTGAAGGCAGGGTCCAATCCCGCTTCTACAGGGCGCTCACGCAGCAGCATGCCACAGAAAGCATGGATGGTGCCTATGAAAATCTGATCGAGCCCCTCCATCGCTGCAGCATAACGTTGCTTTTCCTCAGCATCTTCTGCGTTACTCAGCGACTTTTCCAAAGCTAACCTGAAACGCTCCCGAAGTTCATCTGCCGCTTTATTCGTAAAAGTGATCGCTGTAATCCGGTTAACCTGTGCGTTCCCTGTTCGAATCAGAGAGATCATTCTACCTACGAGACTCGTGGTTTTACCAGAACCCGCTCCTGCTTCAACTAATAAGTTGGTCTCCAGATCATCTTCAATACGATTTCTAGCTTCCCAATCGTTGGGTCTATTCAACGGCTTCCACCTCCAAGAGCACTTTCAGCTTCACGGCATTGTCGGGATCTCCCTTTTTATCTCCCATAAAGGAAGCATGATTCACACAAACTGTCGCATAATCACAATACCGGCAACGCTTCGCATCCTCTGTCGGTATGTACAAGCCCTGTTCCATGGAGGTCAACAGACTTCTCAAAACGCCAGTCAGCAACTCACGCTTATCTTGCAACCGCACCACTTCCCGACCAACACCTCTCGCTGTCGGAAAATAGTACGCTGACTCCGTAACCTGAGCATCCCTATCTCTGCCCGTATCCTTCAACCACTGCTCCGCCGCTAGCGCATACAGCGCATGTTGAAGCTGCGTTCCGCCTGCAAAATACGCATTGTCACGATATTTCCCCGGACTCCCCGTCTTATAGTCGATGATCCGGTAACAATGCGGCTCAATCTGATCTATGCGGTCAATAAATCCTTTAATTGTAAAAATGGAACCGTCAGTCAGTTTTAATTGCATAGGTTCGCCATCAATCGTAAGCTCTTGCTCGAAGTAGATAGGACGTGTCGTCTTTGTCAATTCTTCGTTATAGAACCATTCCACATCCTGACGGATCTCGTCAGACTCTTTTTGCAAAATATGCTGGCTTGGCGCAGGAACTAACCGATTGTAATACGTCAATTGCTCTTCTGTTATGGACTGCATAATGCTTCTGTCATGATTCGCTGGCGATGAGCCAACCGCCGTAATTTGTCTCAGATACTCATAGAATATACGATGTAATAAGTTCCCGCGATCCATTGGTTCTAACCAACGCGTTCGGTTATAGACAGCTTCATCTTTTGACCATATCCCTAATACGTAACCGAAGTAGAACCTCATTGGACATTCGGCATAGCGTTCAAGCTGACTTGCACTAAAAGCGCGTTGCCCCATTTCAGCGACTAATGTGACTGATTGTATAAAGCCATCATGCGCAGTGATCTCGTTTGAAATGCGATTCATTACAGCTTGACTACCCTTATTCATATGCGGGTACTCCACATTCAACTTGCCTCGTCCGTCACGCATGCGGCCTTGCTCATCCGTCAACGCGATCGTCCATTGATCGGAACTGTCCACAGGCAGGGAATTCTCCTCAAGGACCGCCTTATGGGATAAATAACTGACAGGCATGCCTAGTGCTTCTCCCATAACGCTGTAATCTGCATTCGACAATTGATGCTTGTTTCGGAAGATCTGCAGAAGCTCAAAAGCAGGACTAGCTTGCTTTCCTTCTGCTAACTGATAGGAGGAGTAGCTTAACGTCACATCCCCCGTAATGCTCCCTATCCTTCTATCTCGATTTATTTTCAAGTTTCTGCTACGTTCTGATGTCAGTGTAAGATTAGCACTAATGCTTTGCCTTTCTTCATCCAGCAGGACCGGATCCTGGCGAGATGCCGCAGACCAGTTATGTTCATCCATGCCGACCATATACGTTAAATGCCTTCCCGTTAAGCCACCGCCTGACAGGGAAGAAATGTGAATAGCTCCCGGGGTGGGAGTTGAAGCAACCTTCACGCGAATTCCTGATAGAAGCTGTGCGACATATTGCAGAGCAACGTCTTTTTTCATGCCTGATGACGAAATAGCATTCACAGAAGTTAATGAGGCCACCAGCTCATCCAGTTCTTTGACTATAAGCGCATCGTCTTCATTCTGAATCGCTCCGTACTTTGTAATAATCTGCTGTAACCATGTCATCATAAAAGTAGGACTCCATGCATCGTCGCTTGGCCATTTTGTTAATATACCCTGAAATACTTTTCTAAGATTGTCTAGCAGAGGCTTCTCTTCTGCAGTTACCCCATCTTCAATCGATTCGAGTAAATCTACATACCTCTCTTTGCCCCAACCGATATGGAGATTTTCTATTGAACGAATCCATTCCGATGATGGAATGCTTTCATCCACATTCCGAAGCGATAATCCCCCATCACGCAGCAAAGCAATGAAATCAGCAATGGGAAAGTCATTTTCGAGCCAATGGAGCAGCTTCAGTAATGTGCGGCCCATTCTAGCGTATTGAAGCGGCAACCCGCCCCCATACGTACAAGATATATCCAATTCAGAAGTCAGCGTATGAAACGTACTCGCGTATGCCTCATAGTTCGATGCAATGACCTCCACCTGATCAAGTGGATTCTCATGGGATAATACCCTTCTCATCACTTCGCGAACCTCAGCCAATGAACCCGTTGCATGGAACAACTGAGCCTTGTCAGCAGGAAAATCAGATTCGGTTGCTGTAAACGGCAAACCAAACTTCGGCTTCACTAAGCGCTCTCCAGCTATCGTCTGAAGGGTCGTCTGCTGTGCTTTGGTCAGTAAGCTGTTCTCAGGCATGATAAACATCGTACCATCTTTTTCAGCATCTACTAGCTGGGATATAAGCATTTGATCCACGAAATGATACGCCTGAAGTATCTTCTCGTATCGCAGAAGAACTTCCCGTAAATACGCTCCCTTTCGATGGTCAATAAACTGAAACAGCTCTAGGTCCTTGGCATGGACAAAGGCTTGCCGTAAGTCTTCAATAGATCGATGAAAACAAGAAACCATACCTGGTGTGATCATTGCTTCGGACAGATAGGGATCCTCTCCCTTGGTCAGTTCCATCATGATCTGCTGAATGATCCAAAACGACTGCTTAGGGCGTATAACTCTTTTCTTTTGCTGAAAAAGCTTAAGAGCTGCTTGCTTTAGGGCCAGGCTTTCTATCGTTTGTACCTCGACATTCAAAACGTGGCCGTAGTCTCTACATACTTGATGAAGCCACTGTTGCCCGTCAGCAAATCTTGGCGCGAGAAATACCTTTTTAGACAATGGATAAGCTTCAAAGCTCTCATGCAAGTTACGAATAAAGGTTGATGACATGCTATGTTCGCTCCTTTTTTACTCGTATAAGGCTCTCCAAAGATCTAGCTTCTGCCTCATGGCATCCCGATACGCCTTGGGTTCCAGAATCTCCGCTTCCGGACCATATTGACTTAACCAGTTCATAAATTCTCTCTCATGATTAACTGTCACTTCAAAAAGTAGACTTCCATCCTTCAGAGGCGTCAATTTGGGTTTTACAAAAAGCTCTTCTTCCTTTACATACCGAGCGATATTCGCATGAAATTTGACTTTAAAGCGAATTTGGTCTGCACCGCGTTCAATGGACCATGTGTTCTTCATATAGGTTTTCAAATTGAAATCACCTTTATCGAAGGTAGCACTTAGTAGTTTCACATCCCGAAACCGACTGATTCGGAACGTTCGGATACCGCCAGCAGAATGGCAATAGCCAATTAAATAAAACCGATGGTCTCGCGGAACTAAATAATAAGGATCAATGTCTCTTTGAGATTCCTCGTTGCGACTCTGGGTGTAATACACCGTTCTTATCGTTTGCTGAGATAACCTGGCTTGAATAATATCATAAAGGAAAGAAGGGCTCCCATCCTCCTCACGATAGGCGGGTGTACCCATTTGGATAACATCCGTAACATGCTGCAATATATCGGCTCGCTTCGATTTCTCTTTCTTATGAACGCCCATGACCTTTTCCAAGGCAGAGTCAAATCCTTCCGGCAGCAATGACTTCATTTGTTCAAGTACAGAGGGCAACATCGAGAATGACAAAGCCTCTTGCTCCGTCCAATCTAGCGGGTACATGGAGAAATTACTGATGAATGCATAGCCTTTGCCATGACCGTAATTCGAAATTGGGATATTCATGGCATGAAGCGCTTCAAGATCGCGATAAATGGTTCTTTCCGTTGTCTCGCAGCGATCCGCTAACTCCCTTGCCAATATCCCCGGTTTGGATTGTATCAAATTAATCATTCGCATTAGCCGAATTAAGCGTTCTTTCACGTCGATTTCTCTCCCCTATAGTGCTTCAGTACCAACCTACTAGATATAGTAAATTCGACCTATGGTTAGGAGAGTCCTGCTATTTCTTTCTTTTCATCTGCCTGTACTTCTGTTCATGAAGTGTCTTTCTTGTCTTGCTTGAAAAAGTGAAATTTTCTAACTGGCTGTACAACAATTGTGCTTCCTCACGCAGCTCTGCATCCTCCGATTTAACAGCGGCCACCAACATCTCATCCGCTTGTTGCTGAAGAAGCATGATCCCAGTTTCCTCATCCCCTCTATCAAAAGCAGTAATCGCGTGCTCAATGACAATCGCGGATTCCGTAATTTTCACTTGTTTCTCTACAAGCGGATTAGGAGAATGGGCAATCAAATTAAGATCATTCGTAAAATGGGATTCAACCATGTGCTGGAGGGAAATCATCTTAGCCCCCTCTGTCACATCAACAAAGTCCCATTGAAGATCTACAATTTTATGCGTCCCAGCAGTGTGCGGGAAGAGCGTGAATTCAATTAAGATGGACTTCACTTCTTGTTCATATACGTCCCCTAATGACAGCTTCAATCCATCTTTAACATCATGAGCATTATAACCAAATATATTGGTAATTTGAGTTGCACCTGATGGTTGTATCGCTAACTGCACATTCTGTGCTACGATCGAGGATAGACCTTCTAGTTCCTTCGAGAAAATCCCAGGTATATCTTCCGGGTGCTCAATAAAATAGAAGTTGCCACCGCCCTGGTTAGCTATGCCCTCCATAAGTTCTTCATCAAAACCATCCCCGACACCCATTGTTGTGACGCCGACTCCCATGCTATGAAATTCCTTCGCAATGGATTGCAGCTTAGCAGGATCCGTGATACCTGCATTTGAATGCCCGTCTGACAATAAGAGAACCCTGTTAACACTGCCATCTGCTTTCCCCTGCATCACATATTGAATGCCTTGTAAGAGTCCTCCACTTAAATTAGTTGAGCCACCTGTTCGAATACTATTTATCTTCTGTTTCAATAATTCTTTGTGCGTAACAGGTTGAGGTGCAAATACCGTATCGACTTCATTGTCAAAAGCAACAATACTGAGTTGATCCATCTGACTCATTTGTTCTACGACGAACTGGCAAGCCTTCTTACTATATTCAAGCGGAGCCCCTGACATGGATCCACTGCGATCCATCACAAGTGACACATTCATCGGTGCCCGCTCCGATTGAATACCAGCATTCCCCTTCATTTCAAGTAGTAAAAATGCTTTCTCCGTTCCTCCTGTTGGCCAAAACTGGTTATTCCAAGCGTGGGTTATTTGAATGGGTGCGTTCATGTGTATCTTCCTCTCTTGTCGACTTCTGAGAGTAGTGTAGCAAATGCGTTGGTCATCTACTTGTCAGAGAATGTTTGTTCGTTAGATATCTATGCACTAATTTTTGCATAATAAAAAAACAGCGCCAATGATCGATAACGATCTACACTGGTACCCATAGTCTGGACACTTTGAAAAAGTGTTCAGACTGTGGGTACCTTTTTTTGTATACTAGAGTAAGCACCGGAGGGGATTACATCATGTCTAAAAAAATCTTTAACGAAAAAGACCGAATGAAATTATCAACCAATAAATATGTTGTCAAGATAAGTGAGAAAGCAATAACCTATGCTGATGAATTTAAACAGTTGTTCATCGATCAATACATGGAGGGGAAAACCCCTTGGGAAATCTTTGAATCAAACGGTTTTGATGTAAACATAATTGGAAAGCAACGTGTAAAAGCATGCGCCAAGCGTTGGAAGAAAGCA
>NZ_FNIF01000045.1 GCF_900103825.1 Paenibacillus sp. yr247 | reverse complement strand
GGATGACCCTTAGCAACGGCAAGAACTAACTCGTCATTATACAGCGATTTCGCACAAATTCCAGACGGAGGATTTGAATCTTCCAACTGTGGAAAATATTTATCATCCCATTCATGTGCAAGAGCGAGATCCAATTCGCCCTTCTTAAGTGCCTCAAGAAGCGATCTGGTTGTATTCTCCCTATAAATACTTTAATCCCCGGATACTCAATCCCGAAGGTTGCCAGCATTCGCGGTAGTCTGGTTTGCACTACGGATTCTAGCGCACCTACAGTTACCTTCCCTCTTAGCTGGTTGTTGAATCCTTTGGCGGAATCTTTGGCCCGTTCCGCCTCAGCTAATGTTTTTTCTGCACCAATAAAAAATATCTTTCCTGCCTCAGTAAGCGCTACACCTCGGGCAGAGCGGTTAAACAGCCTTACACCAAGTTCTCGTTCCAGGTTTCTGATTTGCTGCGAGAGCGCCGGTTGGGCGACTTTCAGCCGTTCAGCCGCTCGTGTTAAATTGTTCAATCTCGCGACTTCAACGAAGTAAGCTAATTGTCTAAACTCCATATTTCCGAGATCACCTAATTTTCAAGATATAAGTAAATCATATTGCTACAATAACATATATGTCTTTTTCTTATCAATTTAACTGTAGTAAAGTAATCATCAACAAAAGCTTTTGGGAATGGAGGTTAAAAGTTGAAGCCGGCAATCATGAGGAAATGGTATTATGGATGGAATATTGTCATTGTCACATCATTGATCACAATGCTGACGGTGGGCACACGACTTGGGGCAGGGCCCTTTTTTAATCCGATGTTAGACAGTTTAGGGATAAGTCGTACACTTCTGTCTTCTATTTTTGCCGTTAGTATGATCGTGTACGGGATTGGTATGCCTATAGCCGGTTATCTGGTCGATAAACTCGGTACGCGATTTGTTTTGTTGTCAGGAGCAGTCATGATAGCGATTTCAACGGTTTGGGCGGTCTGTTCGAATGACCCAGTAAGCTTTACGTTTGCTTATAGCATTCTATTGTCCTTAGGCCTTTCGTTTACAAGTCCGATTGCTGTAACTCCTATTGTAAGCAAGTGGTTTACAAGGCAATGGGGAAAGGCGCTCTTTTATTTGTCTACTGGTTCGATGGGAGGGATCGCAATAATGACTCCAATTTTTACATTTGCAATTGAATGGGTTGGATGGAAGACAACGATGCTGTTGCTTGCAGGTTTATTTCTCGTTTTGATTGCGGCCTCTACATTGATTCTAAGTGACGATGCTCCAGTTAACACAGACCTGCTTCCCGGGCAAATCATGATGAATCGAACCGATCTTTCGGCACCAATGATTTCACTGGATAAATGGACCGATGCCCTCGCAACACGCCCTTTTTGGCATATTACTTTTGGTCTTTTCGCATGCGGCTTCAGTATGAATCTATTAGGTTCTCACGGTGTTCCGATGTTGATGGATCATGGTTTTCATGAGCATACGTCTTCTTTCAGCATTGGGTTACTTGGGTTGGTTGCGATGATTAGCAGTGTTTTCTTAGGAAATCTTTCCGACAATATTTCGAAACGGTTGATGCTTTCGAGCATATACATCTTTCGCGGAGCAGAATTTCTTCTAATTGTACTAATCATGTCAGAATGGCAATTGTACATGGTGTCGGCTTTCGGCGGGCTTGTATGGGCGGGAAGTACGGCGCTTTCTTCCGCTATTCTAGGAACTATGTATGGGCTCCGATGGTTGGGTATTTTATACGGTTGGAGTTATTTCATTCATCAAATTGGAGGGGCAGTTGGTGTTTATACTGCCGGTTGGGGATATGAGTTTTTTGGAACACATCTCTTTGCCTTTGGGACAGCGGCCGGCTTATCAGCGCTTGCAGGATTAGTATGTCTGCGGTTGCCCGCGTATAACAAAATTTCAGTTAGTAAAGGAGAGGAAGTCTAATATGAAATTGATCATTCGGAAAGCTGTAAAAATGATATTTCCAGATTATAACTTATAAGAAAAGTGAACCACAGAAAATTTAGTAGAAATTAAACTATGCTGCCAGATCGTGCAGCGAGGCGACCAATAGATTTAGCAAGTTCCAGTATCTTCTGGAGAAGGGTCCAACTTATGCTTTTAACTAAACGGAGAACGATAGTGAAGGAGCTTGCCTCGCGGCAGCTCCTCTTTTTGCTCATCAAAGTAATGGGTAGGATTGTTGATACAAGTACAACAAACGTGGTATGTCTTTAATATCAATATTACAACGAATCCATCTAAAATTAGTTATTTTATTGATAGGATTAAAACATTATTATAAACACGTCCAGAATAATCCAAAGGGTGAGAAAAATGAGTGGTTGGCAAGATTCTTATTTAGGCAAACTTCACAAAGCCATTGGCACACAAAAGATAATCGTAAACTCAGTACGGGCAATCTTACTTGATGATAAAGGTCGTGCCTTGTTTATAAAGCGTAGTGGTGATAAAAAGTGGGGTATGCCTGCAGGAGCCATGGAACGAGATGAATCAGTGTTTGATGCGATGAAGCGTGAAGTTAAGGAAGAAACAGGGCTTGACATTCTTAAGGCAACATTAATTGCTATTTATTCTTCTCCAACAACACAAACATTTACAGCCCGTTGGGGAAACGAGCATCACATAATAGAGTATCTATTTCGAGTCGATGAGTGGACGGGAACGCTTGAAAAAGAGACAGATGAAAGCGTGGATGCTAAGTTTTACCCATTGGATAATCTACCAGAAGCTTCAAGTGAGCTTTTTGCAAAACATCACGAAAGGGTATTTAAAGATTTTATAAAGTTCGATGGAAAAATAATATTAGAATAGTAAACGGCATTGAACTAACGCGCTTCATATGTCGAAATTGGAGTTTTTCGGATATCTCTGGATAACGGTCCGGGCAGCGGCGTGAAGATGATCGGATTAGCATCTGTTTGACCGCGTTTAGCGTACTTGCCGTTAGAGACGATGGTCCATATTCTGGTCCATCAAACATGTGGGAGCTTATCCTTATGATTTCTTATGAGGGTCAGGGATTGTATTTGATTATTGGGCTTGCTATATTGTTACTTTCAATGTTCTCACTTTTCTAGCAAAGAAAAAGTATAATCAAGCGTTGACGGTGAACGTTACTTCAATAAATATCAGGAGAATGCTATCGACAGAAATGAATCGGTCTTCACTTGCAAATAAGATCCAAATGAAAGGCGATGCCTATTTTGAAAACTTGACATCCAGACAATATATGGCGATGATGGCCATTGCACATTTGCAAGAAGATGAAACCACGCTCAACAACATCGCAAGAAAACTGGGAACGGAACCTCCAAACAGAGCGTGAAGCAAATCATCGCGATTTTGGAGAAAAAAGGATATACTCTCATCACGCCTAGCCGGAAGGACAAACGCGCGGTCAACGTCAAAATCACAGAATCGGGAAAACAACTCATGATGGAATCTGCTGAAAAAGGAATCTATTTTTTGACGGATCTTTTCACAGATTTCTCAACGGATGAGCTAGAACAAATGTGGAGCCTTCTGAAGAAAATGTACCGTTTTGACGGTGAAGATCAGGATGGGTTTGAACATGACGGCTACCTTAAACCGGTGGAGAATCAAAGTGAAGTCCAAACAAGGGTGTTAAGGGAATTCGAAAGACGAAGAAAGCAATCCAAAAATGGGGTGTGCGAATGATGAAGAATAGAGGAAAGAGGACCATTTGCGTTGAAGAATATGTTCCCATCAATGGCATAAGTCAATTTTTATATCACCTGGGAGGTGGGTATTAGACCATATATAGAATTAGAACCGAATGAACATCCACTTGCGGTTGAACAGAGAAATTGCATATCAATAAAAAGAGTACAAGAAATAGCAGAACATCTATTACATAAGAATGGCTAGTAAATCATTCCGCTAACGGATAATGACGATATTAATGGGGGTGGCATACTGATCCTTCGCGTCTTATAGAAACGGATGCGGATGCGGATTGAGTTGACCGGCCGTCAGCGGCTCTTTTGCATATCCAAGCTCCGCCGGCACCCGAAGCGCTCTCTTCAGCCCCGTCAAGCGTTGCAAATGATGTCCGAACGTCATCGGCAGCATTCCCGGAATCAGAACTTTTACGCAATGCAGCCCGTTTAGCAGCGTTTCCGGCGACGACTGATCCACCGCGATCACATCGAGGTTCAAGCGGCTAAACACCTCGATCGTGTCCTTCAGATCATCTGTCAGATCCGCATGACTTGCCTTACGCTTGAACTCCTCGTCAAACGTTCTGAGCGGACGCTGTCCGTCCAGCAAAAATTGCAGCCGTTCCTCTGCTTGCGGCAAACCGTACAGCATGACATGATCCTCCATTTGCCATACGAGAAACGGATCGTCGAGCATTTGCATAAAATGTTCCCGGCCCGCCTCAAATTTCTCTTGCAGGAAGATCAGCCTGCCGGCCAATTCGTGAATGGCGCTTTTCGCGGCCCGTACCGGATCCAAATGTGCTCCCGCCGCACAGATAAGATTCATCTTCCCGGGGCTGACGCTTTTCGCGAGCGCCCAAATGCTCGGAATCCCATTCTCCATCGTCATGTTAAACAAATGTACATCGTATCCGGCAACTGCGCGCAGCCTTTCGACCATGAGCCGCAGTTCCTGATCGTTAGCGGAATAGGGGTCCAGGCGCGGGATAGTCAACTGAGCGTACCAAGTTATCAGGAACGAGTCGCGCTCAGCCACTTCCAAAATTCCGTACAAGACGGCTTCCTCCAAGCTTCCGCCTAACGCACACCCGTTGGAGCCTTCCTGGACAAAGCCGCCACCGAATCCCGAGCTGTAATAAGCGAGACTCTCCGGAACAAGGATCGGACACTTCCGCACTAGCGAATAGCCCCATACCCAATCGATCGGGAGGTCGTGATCAAACGGTTCGAACGTGAAATCAGGCTGCGCGTGCTGTTCCTTCGAATATAACCCTACCTTGGAGGGGTCGAGCGCATGATCCGCAACACGGTTGTAGCTGTCGTAGATTACGGTCCGTTTGCCGCGGGGGGTTATACCGCAGTGTCGCTCCAATCCTTCCAAGATCGCGGTCAATTCGCTTTCCGCATAAGAAAAGCTGCGGCCTCCCGTTATCTCATCTCCCATCAGAAACGACGGCAGATTGACCCCCACCCCGGCAAACGGCGACACGAGGTCAAGCATCTTGGCATTAAATACGCCGGTCCGGGAATCCATATAGTCTTTGGCCAAATGTTGTTTCAGGTCGTCTATCGGACGGCAGCGGTAACTGTCGGCGCTTATCTTCGGTCTCGGCTTGAGCGAAATGTTGGCCGCCGCCGATGAATCGTCGGGCAAGCGGCCGCACACAGGACAAAGCGGGTCAGGCAGAATGAAATGGAGTGAGCTATTCAGAGTTTTCAGATTAATGATATACATATGCTCTTCCGTATGGGCTCGGCTGCCCCGCAGCACTCGCTGCGTCTCGGCAATCAGCAAGTGAGCTGCATGCCAAAGTCCTGCAGGCGAAGATCTTACGGCACGTTGTATGTCCCCAGGCGACGCCGTGAAACGCCGGTCATCCGCACACTGGGAGCATCCCGGCACACCCGGACGAACCAAAGGCCCGACTATGCCTTCATCCATTGAAATAAAGCCCCGCAGCCACGGGATGCCGGCCTGCTGCAGCGCCTCTTCAGCCTCGATGTATCCGGAGGAAGGCCAGTCATCGTGCAGCACCACAACCAATTTCGCCGCTTTCGGTATGTCTGAAGTGAAATCTGTCTGTCGAACGACCTGATAACAGTCCAATAGCTTTCCGCATACGAAGTCGGCCAATAAACCTTCTCCGACAACTGATATGATAGCATTCACGCAGATCACCTCATCTCGCAGCAATGTGCCCCACTCGTTTCGGCGGGTTTCTCCGCTAATCTCCCCGAGGCCGAAGAGAAGAAACTGCCGGTCGGCAGCCCCTATGATTGTTATCTTGGTTTGCTTCCCGATCTTATCGTCCAAAAAATGAGTCTCATAGCTTTCAATGATTCCGCTAAGTTGATTATTGCCGAGGGAACGCAAGGCGTAAAGAATTTTATGTCTCCAATAGAAAGCCGTTGAAACATGTATTTTAAGCTTCTCTGTAATTTTAGGAAGCGTATATCCATCTACCATTAACTTGAAATATTTAAAGTAACGCTGGCGACCACGATATTTTCCGTTCCGCTTCACACTTAAACTTCCACAATAAAGGCATGCCAATTGACTTCTCGGATATCGCCAGTAATCCATGAATCTTGGGAGCAGGAGATAAGGTATCTTTAATCGCTTGAAACAGACGTAGTTGCTCTTGTTTTGTTAGGTCGGTGAAATCTTCATATACGCTAAGTCAATTTTTTCCGAATATTACCCTTTCTTTAAGATGATTTCATTATATATTAGTGATGACTAGTATATGCACGTATTGGACAAGGTGCTTACAATTTTTCAATAATAACCCCATGTTGATTATCACGTTTTGGGAATTAAATTCTGCAGTATTTATTTAAACTACAAAGGATTCTTTTTCTTTCATAAGGGAGTAGACCTCCGTATTCAAGGATCACCATCGAGCGGAGGCTCTGGTAAGTAAATACGTCAATTTCATCTTTTATAAACTCGCTTTGCTTCATCCTTTTACTTTCAGTAATCTCATGCTATTTAAATATACAATTAGAGATGCGCCAGTCTTGGTTAACCCCAACGGCTTGAAGCCCTTTAAGAGCTTTCACAGAGGTATCACGAATGTCATCCGCCACCGCCATAATACCGAATATCTTCTCTTTTGTTCCTATAATAACGATTGTATTTCCTTCTTGCTGAAGGGAAAGGATTTGGGATTCCATTCTGCGAGAGAGGTGTTTAGCTCCGGAACAATTTAAGGTTACCAGCAAAGTATTCCTCATCGCCAATAGTCTCGCCTACACCTTACTGACGATGTTTCTGAACTTATCGCTTAGAAGGGTAGAGATGCCTTTATCTTTGAAGTACGCAACGACTGCTTTTGCGGTGGGGTGCGTGGAGTATTCTTCTAGCGTTCGCGCAATACTGAGCAGCTCTTCTTCATTTGATCGCGTTACTACAACTTGGGATAATGTGAAAGTACCCAAAAGGGACTAGAGGGAGCCGAACCACGTATGCCCCGGCGAAGGCCCATGGAACGCGCGATGATCTTGGAATGCAGCGCCTTATGGACTGGAAAAGTGGCGTTTTTTGTAGGTGAACGACTGTTTTTATGCATGGGTGGACAGGTATCCAATCGATGTTACCTACACAGGAGTATATTGTATAGCAATGTATCTCTGTTGGCAGAAGGAGGTGGACGTTCGTGACATCCCAAATTCGGAAAGAGGACGTTCGTAAAATGGTCGGTAAACAAATTATGGCACTGAAGAAAGACGGAACAACCGTATCAGGCAAATTGGTCAGAATTAGCGGAAACACATTGATTGTAGCTCCACAAAAAGGTAAAAAAGTACAGGTTAAAGCGATCATCCCATTGGTATTGTTTGATCTCTTAGCCATCGGCACTGAACCTTTTGCATTCGGTGGTTTTGGCGGGTTCCCGTTTGGCGGCGGCTTTGGCGGCTTCGGTGGTCCAGGATTCTGGTGGTAAAATGAAATAAGGGGGCTGCACCGAGATTTATTTCGGCGCAGCCCTTTTTTTATTGAAGTTTTTATATATGGTTAGGCTCCTCGAGTATGCTTCGTTTGCTTCAATGTTTTAATTGTCATAACTGTCACAACTTTTTCCATGCCTATTTTAAGGGGGGCACTTCACTACATTGGCTGCAGGGCTTTCCTTAAAGTATAAGACATGAGGGACAAATAGCTGTACATAAAATTACTTGTGAAGAGTTGGGACAGATCGGGAATTATGGAGGAGGAATAAAATGACAAATTTGAACCATTCGATGCGACCGAAGATGAAAAGGGATACGTTTTTTCTCCATAATCCAAACGGTAGTGTGTATTTTCGAAACAACGAAAGCTCGTTCCGCATGGAAGACGAGTTGATCGATCAGTGGATTGAAAAACTGATATCGATATTCAACGGGGGGAATAGGTTAGAGGATTTGACAGACGGATTGCCAGACCAACACCGGAACCAGGTATATAGAACTGCAGTAATGTTGTATCGTAATGGCTTTGTTCAGGATGTGAGCCAAGACACTCCACATCAATTGCCGGAATGGGTTCTCAAAGAGTATGCTTCTCAAATTGAATTTTTGGACAACCCGGAATAAATAACCGCAAATTCCCCCTATGTGTCCACGCATTATTTTTAAATTTGAATCTTATATATTAAGCCTCCATAGCCACCCATCACATATTTCACCCTTCATTTACCATAAAAAAAGTTACCCTGAGATTAAGATTAAGGGTGACTTTTTTTATGATTAGAACAACGAAAAAAAACGGCCCGTATTTTATTTCGCGGCCGTTTTTCTCGTTGTTCTTTGTGTTGGATTAAGGAATTACCATACAAAAACTGATGTGATGATAACCAAAAGAATAAAAAGAACCAAGACAATTGCTGTGCTTGCACCGTAACCTGCACAACTTGCACCATAACCTACTGCTCCCATGTTTACTCATTCCTTTCTGGTGATTTGTCACTACGGTATAAAATATGTTCGTTAAATAGTGTTTGCTTGGACGTATGAACCAAATTGAGCTTTGGAATAGCCGGCATTCGTAAAAAAGAATTCGGATGGTCCCTGCAGGTGAGTGACGGCAGCTATGTTGGTGTTTGTGAATTTGTACCACCGGAAGCCCGATCTGCATTTTTCAAAATAGCCGAGCAATTAAATCGAACAGAAACTGAGAATTGGTATTATCTTGATCCGCTCATTCAGTGCCG
This sequence comes from Paenibacillus sp. yr247, assembly GCF_900103825.1. Lineage (GTDB taxonomy): Bacteria > Bacillota > Bacilli > Paenibacillales > NBRC-103111 > Paenibacillus_E. The sequence continues at coordinate 6,703 of NZ_FNIF01000045.1, read as the reverse complement.
GGTTAAATACCTTTTCATAACACCCGGAAAAAATAACCGCAAATTCCCCCTATGTGTCCACACATTATTTTTAAATTTGAATCTTATATATTAAGCCTCCACAGCCACCCATCTCATATTTCACCCTTCATTTACCATAAAAAAGTCACCCTGAGATTAAGATTAAGGGTGACTTTTTTTATGATAACTCAACTTTCGCACCTACGAAAAACTAATTAAGCCTTTTGGTTGCAAGGGTAAGCCTTGAAATTTTGGGCTCCGTCATCGCCGAAACCGTTTGCGGATTACCCGCTAAGTTCGTGTTTGTTCAAAATCGCAACAAGTGCCGAGAATGGTTGGTCATTATCAGCACGGACTTGACGATGAGCGAAGACGAAATCGTGCGAATCTATGGTATGCGTTGGAGTATCGAGACGTTTTTCAAATTTACAAAGAGCTATCTTAAACTGGGAACCGAGTTCCATGGCCGTTCTTTTGACATGCTGATCAGATACACGACGGTTGTGTTCGGTCGTTATTTGGTGATGGAATATGAGCGTCGCCAAGAAAATGACGAAAAGTCGCTAGGTGGTCTGTTTTTCCTTTTTGCAGATGAGGTTAGGGATTTAGATTACCAGACGGCTCTACAACAACTCATGACGTTATTTATATAGTTGACTCATGCAAAGACCAAACGTGAAAAGTCATCGGAAATTTTGTCAACTCCGCGAATGGATCTCTGGTTTGCCTTGCTATATCAAGGGTTTGTTTGGAGAACTAAGCTGCGAAAGTATACATGGCGATGAAATCCTGCGAATGAGTGAGTAAATGTGAGATAAACCCTTAAAACCGAGGGACGGGCAGTAATGCTTCATAAATAGAGGCGTGGTAACTCCAAAATCGTTGTTATATTAACGGGTTTTAGAAAATACCCAGTGGCATCACATCTATATCAATAAAATGATATAAATAATCTCAGTAAACTGTACCTTTCAAATTGACTGAAAAAGCATTTGATATATTAGAAAGTCAAAAAATTTGAAAGGTAGTGTTCAAGATGTCTTTTAGCCGAATTCAACATCGTATGCAAGGTGTTACATCTGTTACACGTCAGCACCAACATTTGTTCAGTAATGTAACAGATCTTTTAATTCGAATCCCTGGTTCTCACAGACATACATTTCAAGGGATAACGAATACGACAAATGGACATCGACACATGTATTCAGGGACAACCGGGCCAGCTATTAATGGACAAGGCGCTAATCATTTTCACCGGTTCAGAATCGTAACACAGGTAGCTAATGGGCATACCCATATCATTATGGGTAGAACTACAGTTCCGATCTTAATTAGTGGAGTCATGTCCCACGGATTAATCATTGAAAAAGTCATTCAGGTAAAAAAATACCCCTCTAGAGAGGGGCAATAGGATTTGCATGAATAGGAGGAGGCAGCCGGCTAAGATTGGACCGGCTACCTCCTCCGAGGGACGGGCAGTAATGTTCAATAAAAAACCATGAATAGAAATGGCACACTTAACAAGTGCTTTTCCAGTTGCTCGCACATGATCAAAATCATTTCGAGCCAATGATTATACGCCAGCTGCCGGTTTGAGGCGTTTAGTCTTTTTTTCGCATAAAAAACTATTGACGAATTAGATTAATGTTGGTAAATTAAAACCAAGTAAATTCATGTGAATAATCATGTATCGACCGGACCGCCGGAGACACAAGCTAAACTTCCATTACGGGAGAGCTGTGTCTCTTTTTGCATCGTTTCGGTGCCTACATGTAACAAAAGACTATTTTAATAAGAAAAGGGGTCTCGAAAATGAAAAAAAATCTACTAGTTACTTTCGTTTTATCCATGCTTCTAGTTACGGCATTAAGTGGTTGCGGATCGGCTTCCAAGTCAACAACGGGCGCAGCAGATACGAAGGCACCTGCAGCCACAGCAGAGGAAAGAAAAGAGAACAGCACAACTGTTCGAATCGGATACCAGAAATACGGCACGGTGAACTTCCTGAAAGCCAACGGGGAGCTTGATAAAGTGTTAAAAGAAAAAGGCATCACAATTCAATGGACAGAGTTTCCAGGTGGTCCTCAGCTGCTGGAAGCCATGAATGTTGGAAGCATTGATGTGGGGCATACCGGTGAAGCACCGCCAATTTTTGCGCAAGCTGCAGGAACGCCGCTCGTTTACTTAGGACATGAACCGGCCAGCCCGGCCAGTGAAGCGATCCTCATCCCGGAGAAGTCAGAGATTAAATCCGTTGCCGATCTTAAGGGGAAAAAGGTTGCGTTGAATAAAGGCTCTAACGTGCACTATTTGTTAGTGAAGCAGCTTGAAAAGGCTGGTTTGAAATATGAAGATATTCAAGTTGTTTTCCTATCTCCGGCAGATGCCAGAGCTGCTTTTGAAAAAGGCAGTGTGGATGCTTGGGTGATTTGGGATCCGTTCTTTGCAGCGGTTGAGACTTCAGCGAAAGCGAAAATTTTGGCAGATGGAAAGGACACGGTTGCGAACTATGAGTTTATTCTATCTACTCGTTCTTATGCTGAAAATAATAAAGAAACGGTCAAAGTCTTACTGGATCAATTGGCAAAAGTGGACTCTTTGTCTAAGGATCGTCCAAAGGAGCTTGCCGAGACGCTATCTCCTCAGCTAGGTATTGATGTTCCTTCCTTGGAACGCGCAGCAAAACGCAGAACATATGGCATTCAACCGATTGATGATGCGTTGATCGCTGAACAGCAGAAAATTGCCGATACGTTTTTCAAACTGGGCTTAATTCCCAAAGAAATTAAAGTGAAAGATGCTGTATTACCGGCTATGAAATAGATTCGAGCTTAACAATAACGATTAAAGGGAGACGATGAAGATGGAAGTATTCTGGTTCATTCCGACACACGGAGACAGCAGATACATTGGGACAACGAAAGGGGCGCGCGCGGTCGATTACGGCTATATGAAGCAGATTGCTCAAGCGGCTGATCAGTTGGGCTTTGGCGGCGTACTGCTTCCGACGGGCAGATCTTGCGAGGATGCATGGGTTGTAGCATCTTCCTTGATTCCTGCGACAGAGCGACTTAAATTCCTCGTCGCCGTCAGACCGGGCTTGATGTCGCCGACCCTTTCGGCCAGAATGGCCTCCACCTTCGATCGCTTATCGAACGGTCGTTTGCTAATCAACGTCGTAACAGGCGGCGATACTCAGGAGCTTGAAGCCGATGGGCTCTTCTTGGATCATGATGCCCGCTATGATTTGACCAACGAATTCCTGCATATCTGGCGCAAAGAGCTTGCCGGTGAACAAGTAGATTTCACGGGTAAGCATCTGCAAGTCAAAGGTGGGAAGATCGTCTATCCGCCAATCCAAGCGCCGTACCCGCCACTTTATTTCGGTGGTTCCTCGCCGGCAGGGATTGAGGTAGCAGCGGATCATGTTGATGTTTACTTAACTTGGGGAGAGCCTCCTTCTCAAGTAGAGGAAAAAATAAAGACGGTTCGCGAAGCCGCTACTAAGCGAGGACGAACGGTGAAATTCGGAATACGTCTGCATGTCATCGTGCGCGAAACCTCAGAGGAAGCCTGGGCGGATGCCGATCGGTTAATTTCTCATCTGGATGATGAAACCATTGCTTCTGCGCAGAAAATATTTGCGCGTATGGACTCCGAAGGCCAACGCCGCATGGCCGAACTGCACAAGGGTGATCGGACGAAGTTGGAAATTAGTCCCAATCTATGGGCGGGTATCGGACTTGTTCGTGGAGGGGCAGGGACAGCCTTAGTGGGTGATCCCGAGAATGTTGCCGCACGAATGAAGGAGTATGCGGATCTTGGTATTGAGACTTTCATTTTCTCTGGCTATCCGCACTTGGAGGAGGCTTATCGGACTGCGGAGCTGCTTTTCCCGCATCTGCCTCTGAAGACCAACCTGAATCGAACGAACGAACCTGTTAATTACGTGAGCCCGTTCGGAGAGCTAATTGCCAATACGGAATTGCCAAAGCCGGTGAAGGGGGTTCGGTCTGATGAAAACCAACCTGTCAAAGTCTCTGGTTAAACAGTTGCTCCCCTGGGCGCTTCCGATTGTGCTTATCGTTCTATGGCAGTTATTGGGGCAGTTTGGGGTGATATCCACCAGAATGCTATCTACACCTTCGGCAGTCCTTGCAGCGGGTATTCATTTGGCACAGAAAGGCACCTTATTTGATTATATTGGTGCCAGTTCCAAACGGGCTTTTATCGGCTTTGCTATAGGAGGCAGTATCGGCTTTGCGTTGGGCTTGATTAATGGGCTTATTCCTATCCTTGAAAAGGTTACTGACACATCGGTACAAATGCTGCGGAATATCCCGCATCTCTCGATGATTCCTTTGGTCATTCTCTGGTTTGGTATCGGCGAAGAAGGCAAGCTCTTCCTAGTTGCGTTAGGTGTGTTTTTCCCGATTTATTTAAATACCTTTCATGGCATTCGATCAGTAGATCCAGGGTTGATTGAAATGGGCCGTGTTTACGGGCTTCGCCATTTTCATTTGTTCCGCAAAGTCATCGTTCCCGGAGCGCTGCCCTCTATTTTGGTCGGGGTTCGTTTCTCATTAGGTATCATGTGGATAACGTTAATCGTTGCAGAGACGATTTCATCCAGTTCAGGGATTGGCTACATGGCGATGAATGCCAGGGAGTTTCTACAAATGGATGTTGTTATTCTGAGTATTTTCGTTTACGCATTGCTCGGCAAGATATCAGACTATATAGCAAAGCTTTTGGAACGCGCGTGGCTCCAGTGGCATCCTAATTTCTTAAAATCATAGAGGAGAGTGGGCACGATGGCGGAGAGTAAGGGCATTCGATTGCAAGTGAAGCAAGCAGCGAAGCATTTTGGTCAAAAGCAAGTGCTGCATGAAGTGGAGCTTGATGCAGCACCGGGTGAGTTTATTGCGATTGTCGGGCGCAGCGGCTGCGGCAAAAGCACATTTTTGCGCTTAATCGCCGGGCTTGATAAGCCATCAAGTGGAAAAATCGAAGTGGACGGCCAGCAGGTGAAAGGCATTCATTCGGATACGCGTGTGTTGTTTCAAGATGCCCGTCTTCTTCCGTGGAACCGCGTGCTCGCGAATGTTCAAGTTGGAGTGAAAGATGGTTCGCGCTCAAGAGCGGAGGAGGTTCTTGCGCTAGTGGGGCTAGCGGACAGAACTAATGAATGGCCAGCGGTCCTGTCTGGCGGGCAACGCCAACGTGTTGCTTTGGCCCGTGCTTTGGCCGGTCAGCCTCGTTTGCTTCTGCTGGATGAGCCGCTTGGCGCCTTGGATGCTTTGACACGCATTGAAATGCAGCAGTTGATTGAACGCCTCTGGTTTCAGCAGAGGTTTACAGCTTTGCTTGTTACGCATGATGTTTCAGAAGCCGTTCAGCTCGCTGATCGTGTAATTTTAATCGAAGAAGGCAAGATTACCCTGGATGTGAAAATATCGCTTCCGCGCCCTCGCGTGCGGGACAGCGGTTTCGCTTATTTTGAACAATTGATTCTCGATCGGATTTTGGTAAAGGAACAAAATCCTGCTTTAGCAGAAATCGCAGCAAACAACAAATATGCCTTTTCCATATAGAGCGTTCATCCTTACATGAAAAATACCACTTCAAGGCGGTACTGCTGGTGGGCGAATGAGGGTGGATGATCTGAAAGGGTAATTTTTTCAATACTTGTTTGAAGGAGGCGTCTCATCTGCCACTTACCGAGCACTGAAACATATCATATTGAACTACCCTGAAAATCTCACATAGTAGAGAACTAAAAATGGTAATACGAAATTAGGCGCAGCTATTACGTTTTTTTCAAAAGGCTGCGTCTCATGTTTTTAATATGAGCGAGGTATGAGGCATCGGGAGAAGCGATTGTTACTGTAAAGCCAAGATTCTCTAGCCTACGAATGGATTGTTAGACGATGACATCTTGCTGTCGTTTTTCAAAATAATCAGCACCTAAATCTCGGTAATCTTCGTTGCGAGTTAAGAGGTGGTAGGCGATCTTCATAATGGCGTGTGCAACAGCAACAGCCGCTTTACGACCACCTTTGATTGTGAAGCTTCAAGAAGTGCCGAACTTTATTTTCTAGTCCCTGGTTGTCGCTGTTTCGATTTCGGGGGGGCAGTCTAATACTTATTTTACGGAGTCTGACGGTTTTCTGTAATTAAAAGCCGCGTACTCTCAAGACATTCAGTCTAATACTTTATTTTCACCAGACACCTAAGGCATTAGAGAAATAGACCCCGACTCTCAAATCGGAGAGTTAGGGTCTTGCTTTTATATTTAGAGATTTATTAGTTAGCGATGAATTCTTGCACCCATTCGCCATTGTAATAGCCGACACCGATTTTGGTATAATTCGGACTTAAAATGTTTTGACGATGACCTGCGCTATTCATCCATGACGTCATAACGTCTTGCGGTTTTTGCTGCCCCATGGCAATATTTTCGCCGGCATAGCTGTATTGAATACTATACGAGTTCATCATGTCAAACGGAGAACCGTAGGTAGGCGATGTATGGTCAAAGTAATGGTTATTATACATGTCCTTGGCTTTATCCAGTGCCATTGCTGACAATGCTTTGTCCATAACAAGCGGACTCAGACCAGCCTTAGCGCGTTCCTGATTTACTAAGGAAACCACTTGATCTGCAAAAGAAGACTGACTGCTTACAGGCTTTGGTGCTGGT
>NZ_FNIF01000005.1 GCF_900103825.1 Paenibacillus sp. yr247 | reverse complement strand
TCTTCCAACGCTTGGCGCATGCTTTTACACGTTGCTTTCCAATTATGTTTACATCAAAACCGTTTGATTCAAAGATTTCCCAAGGGGTTTTCCCCTCCATGTATTGATCGATGAACAACTGTTTAAATTCATCAGCATAGGTTATTGCTTTCTCACTTATCTTGACAACATATTTATTGGTTGATAATTTCATTCGGTCTTTTTCGTTAAAGATTTTTTTAGACATGATGTAATCCCCTCCGGTGCTTACTCTAGTATACAAAAAAAGGTACCCACAGTCTGAACACTTTTTCAAAGTGTCCAGACTATGGGTACCAGTGTATTCAGGGTATGGCGGCTTTTTTTTTCTAAAGCATCTATCGAACAGCATGCTTGTCATCGGAATAAAATCTTACGCAGTAAATCCCACATAAGCCGACTACTGTATAAATTATTCGACTTAGACCAGAAGATGCTCGATGAGAATCTCCACCCAGTAGAGCAGAAACTAAATCCCATTGGAAGAGCCCGATTAAGAGCCAATTCAGCGCACCAATTATCACTAGTGTTAACGCGAATTTTGCCATTTTATCACCTTCTTTATATGGAATAAGTTATCGTTATTCGATCTTACTATGCCAAATTGAGGGAACGCTTATACCTGGAGAATTTACCATCAAATCAGGTGTTTACGGGAAGGAAAGATTTTGCATACTATTCCTATACATGGATGATGTAAGCTCTGAAGGGAGTGAGGCCATGGTCCAGGCTGGAGCTTCGTGTTTGTATATCCGGCTTCGCCGTAAAGCCAGCGTTCGCAAAGGAAATGTTGTGCATTTGAGTGATATCGCGCAAATATTTGTGGAGCCTGAATATGAGAAAGAACTTAGTAAGCTGATTATTCACCAACCACAGCATGAGGATGGCAATCGTGTTCTGATTGACATGATGCTGATCGTTCGTAAAGTGAAAGAACTTTATCCATTGTTGCAAATTGAACATTTCGGAGAACCTCATGTGCTCCTCGAGATCTATACCGATTATAAGAAACCAAGTCCCGTTCTTATTGGTTTGGTATGGATGCTCTTGTTCATAGGTTCGGGTCTTGCGATTATGAATTTTCATGCGGATGTTTCGATGCTTCAGGTTCACCAACGAATTTATGAGCTAATGACGGGGAAAAAGGTCGAGCATCCGCTCATTCTGCAAATCCCTTATTCACTTGGGATCGGTGTTGGGATGGTCATTTTTTTCAACCATCTGTTCAAGAAGAAATTCAATGAAGAACCAAGTCCATTGGAAGTAGAAATGTTCATGTACCAGGAAAATATAAACCATTATGTGATAACCGAAGAATATATGAAAATTCATGAGGAAGGAGATACGAAGTGATTACCCTCCTTGGGGAAGCCCTCTTAACAGCTTTTATCGGGTTAGCTGGGGGAATTGCTGTTGGCAGTGGCGTGGTCGCGTTCCTTGTTGTGCTGGATATTATTCCAAGGCTGGCACAGATCACACGTTCGTTCTCGAAAATACACGCTTATGAATCGGCTGTTGTCATGGGTTCACTATTATTTACATGGGTTGATTTCAGCGATCTAAAGCTGCACTTCTTTCCTATGGGAACGGCTTTTGTAGGTTTATTTGCTGGATGTTTTGTTGGTATGCTAGCGGCTGCGCTGACTGAAATTATTAATGTGCTGCCAATCCTGGCCAAGCGTGTTGGAATGGGTTCTTATATGATTTTGCTGCTTATGGCGATGATTTTCGGTAAAGTCTTTGGATCCTTGTTTGAATGGTTGTTTTATTAATGTGTGTTGAAGGAGGCGCGCAAGTGAAATTTATTCTGAAAAAAGAAGACGCAAGCGAAAAGAATGAATCGAACGAATCGAACGAATCGAACGAATCACAGGATCAGGCTGAAAAACTGGCCGTAGATGAGGAAGGGAATTTATCCACTTACAATCCAATAACGGATATGACACCTGAAGAGAAGGCGCTAAAAATTCAAGAGGACATTCCCAGAAGCATCCGAGAAGTTCAAAGGGTGCTGGAAGAACGCGTTGGACTGAATCGAAGCTTTGATCTGAAACTCAGAGAAATGGTCTTCGGATCCAAACGAGTAGGCATCTTCTATTGCAATGGATTTGCCAAGGATACCGTGTTAACCGATATTATTACACGGCTAACATACGCGGACGAAGAAGTAATCTCACATCATACCTTGCAAGTATTCATTGACAAGCTGATTCCACATATTCAAGTAAAGTCCTACAATAAAATGTCTGAAGTCGTAGGACAAGTATTGATGGGGGGAACAGCGTTTTTCATTGAAGGTGAGACGGCTGCGATAGCCATAGATGCTAAGAATTACCCCGTACGCTCGATCGCTGAGCCGGACTTAGAGCGGGTTGTCCGCGGTTCACGAGACGGCTTCGTAGAAACCCTGTTAATGAACGTTACCCTCGTTAGACGAAGAATACGTGATGAGAGATTTAAGCTTGAAATAATGCAAATCGGTAAACGGACGAAGACGGATGTGTGTATAGGTTATATCAATGACATCGCTGACGCTGATTTAGTTCAAGCGGTGAAAGATAAAATAAAAAAAGTGGAAATTGACGGTCTTCCTCTTGGCGAAAAGCAGCTGGAGGAAGCGATTGTGAATAAGGGATGGAACCCTTATCCGATGGTTCGTTATTCGGAAAGGCCTGACGTTGTATCCGCTCATCTGCTCGAAGGTCATGTGTGTATTTTCGTAGATACGTCACCGAGTGTAATGATTCTGCCGACAACGTTTTTCCATCATGTGCAGCATGCAGAGGAATATAGACAAACACCTTTCATGGGAACTTATTTAAGATGGGTGCGATTTGTTGGAATTATAGCTTCGATTTTCTTGCTCCCGCTATGGTTTCTGATGGTGCAGGATCCTTCCTTAAAGCCACCAGGCTTAGAATTCCTCGGTCCACAGAAGGAAGGAACCCTTCCCTTACTGGTACAGTTCTTGCTTGCGGATATTGGGATCGATCTCATGCGTATGGCGGCTGTACATACACCAACACCACTCGCGACAGCAATGGGTTTGGTTGCAGCTATTCTAGTTGGAGATATCGCGGTAAAAACGGGCTTATTTATCAATGAGGTTATCCTGTATTTGGCTCTCGCTTCTATTGGGATGTTCGCCACACCAAGCTATGAATTGGGGCTAGCTAATCGAATAATAAGGCTTGCTCTCTTAATTACGGTGGCGATCTTCCAAGTGCCCGGTTTTGTAATAGGATCAACGTTATGGGTGATTCTGCTGGCCACAAGGAAATCATTCCATGCACCCTATATGTGGCCGTTTATTCCTTTTAATGCCAAAAGTTTCTTTGCAATCCTAGTTCGTCGTCCAGTGCTAGCTGGCAAAACGCGGTTAAGCATTACAAAGCCAATCGATGGCACTCGTCAACCAAAACCTGAATAAAAGAAAAAAGGGCAAGGATTCCTCCTGTCCTTTTTTGTTTTTATGTCGAAAAGTGTATTGTCAAAAGCGCTTTTCCTATGGTACTTTAAATAGTAATGCACATTAATTGCAATCGCGGAAAACGGCAAGAAGAAGGTTCAGGAAGAAGGGAAAATAAGCTATGTATTTACACGGTACAAGTAAAATAAATGATCAAGGCCACCTCGAAATCGGTGGTGTCGACGCAACGAAGTTAGTTGCTGAGTACGGCACTCCTTTATATGTATTTGACGAAGCTCTAGTACGCCAGCGCTGCCGTGAATTCGTAGAAGCTTTCAAAGCATCCGGTTTAAAATTCCAAGTAGCTTATGCCAGCAAAGCATTCTGCGTTATGGCTATGTGCCGCATAGTAGAAGAAGAGGGTATGTCCCTTGATGTTGTTTCCGATGGCGAGCTTTATACGGCTCTTCAAGCGGGCTTCCCAGCTGACCGTATTCATTTCCACGGCAATAACAAAACAATGGATGAAATTGAAATGGCGATAGATGCAAAAATCGGTTGTTTCGTTGTTGATAACTTTATCGAGCTGCAAATGTTGAATGCAATTGCAGGTGAGAAACGCCAAAAGGTTAACATTTTACTTCGTATTACGCCGGGCGTTGAGGCGCATACGCATGAATATATTTCTACAGGCCAAACAGATTCCAAATTCGGCTTCGATTTGGGCAATGGTTCGGCATTCCGCGCGATTCAAGAAGCTTCAGGGTTGAACAACTTGGAACTATTGGGGGTACATTCCCATATCGGTTCCCAAATATTTGAAGTCGAAGGCTTCCGCATTGCTGCCGAGAAAGTGGCTGGCTTTGCGGTTCAAGTTCGAAAAGAAACAGGCGTAACGTTCAAGGTCATTAACCTTGGCGGCGGTTTCGGAATTCGCTATGTTGATAAAGATACACCACTTCCGGTTGCTGTTTATGTTAAAGCGATCACAGATGCGGTTAAAGAAAACTTCGGCAGCAACGATTATCCGATGCCTGAAATTTGGGTTGAACCGGGTCGCAGCATCGTTGGTGACGCGGGTACTACCCTGTACACTGTAGGTACAACAAAGGATATTCCAGGCGTACGTAAATACGTATCCGTAGATGGCGGTATGACTGACAACCCGCGACCTGCTTTGTACGAGGCTGTTTATGAGGCGATGCTCGCAAACCGTGCAACAGAGCAAGTGGAAGAGGTAGTATCAATTGCTGGCAAATGCTGTGAGAGCGGAGATATGCTGATCTGGGACCTGAACCTGCCGAAAGTGAGATCAGGTGACGTTCTGGCTGTGTCTTGTACAGGGGCATATAACTATGCTATGGCCAGCAATTACAACCGTATTCGTCGTCCAGGCGTTGTCTTCGTGAATGATGGTCAAATTGATCTTGTCGTGAAACGTGAATCTTTCGATAACATCGTAGGTAACGACATTATGCCTGCAAGAATGAAACAAGTGAGCAAAACCATTTAATTGGATCAAATAAAAGAAGGAAACCTTCAGATTTTCGCGGGGTTTCCTTTCTTTGCCTTGTTATACCTTCAAACCAACCTGTAATGCCGATTTTAAGGAACAATTGAGTTGGATATTTAGCATTGTTTGTGAAATGGAAGTTTTCATAGTAAAATAAGATCATATTGTCTAAAGGAGTGGACCACACATGGCCAAACAAGCAAACATTAAACTCGCTGGCGGCGGCGAAGTCGTTATCGATCTTTTCGAAAAAGACGCGCCAAACACAGTTGCCAACTTTGAAAAATTAGCAAACTCCGGTTTCTACAACGGACTTAATTTTCATCGTGTAATTCCAGGATTCGTAGCACAAGGTGGTTGTCCAACTGGTACAGGAACTGGTGGTCCAGGGTACCAAATTAACTGTGAAATCAACCCAAACAAACATGAGCGCGGCTCTCTGGCTATGGCTCATGCAGGCAGAAATACAGGTGGAAGCCAGTTCTACATCGCTTACCAACCGCAACCTCACCTTGATGGACAACATACTGTTTTCGGTAAAGTAACCAAAGGTATGGAGTTAGTCGATGCTTTCAAAGGCAAAGATGTAATGGAGAAAGTTGAAGTTGTTGAAGTTTAATTGGTGAATGAAGGAAAGAATCGGTTGATTTCTAATCAACGGATTCTTTTTTTTGTGATAGGCATATACAAAGCAATTGTTTTGGCCATATAACATTTACATTCTAAATTTGACGAGTTAACACTTGTTGCGCAAACAGATTAGCGACTATATTGCGCGAAAAGTCTGGGTCGGAAACGCGTTGAGTCTGCTTAGGCCAAGTCAATGTTAAATCTTAAGCTAAAAAAGCCCTTGCTTTTTCGATGTGTGAGTGATAAATTTTTCATTATCAAAGTAATTATTAGCTAGTTCTTAGTTGTTAGTTACTTTCATATGTATGCAAAACCTTCGGGGCGTGGTGAAATTCCACACCGGCGGTGATTCGACGGCATGTTCTTTATACATGTTTTCGATAAGTCCGTGACCCGTTTTGAAGCTAGCGGTACTTGACGCAGCTTCGCTACGGCTGATCCGGTGTAATTCCGGGACCGACAGTATAGTCTGGATGGGAGAAGGAAAACGCGAACCTTGATATTCGCTATGCATGCTTGTTCATTTTTTCACGTAAACAAAAATTCGGCAGGTCTGTTTTTCGAAGCAGATACGTCGTTGTTGTTTGATTTGATCAAAAATGTGGCAAGTAGGTATGGATGAAGCTTCTTCGTGTTATCTAAACAATCTCTGGCCCCTATCCGATACACGGAGGGGCCTTTTTGCATTCGAATTTCGAGTGGAAGGGCGGTGAACATTGTGCATGTATTGAATGACGAAGCTTACATGAGGCTCGCTCTGCAAATGGCTGAAAGTGCTCTTGGCCAGACAGGGATTAATCCTGTTGTAGGGTGTGTCCTCGTGAAGGATGGACGCATCGTAGGGATGGGGGCGCACTTGAAGCGCGGACATGGGCATGCCGAAGTTCTCGCCTTGCAAATGGCAGGCGAGGAAGCTAAAGGAAGTACGGCATATGTGACGCTTGAGCCGTGCAGTCACTTCGGCAAGACCCCGCCTTGCAGCGACCGTCTCATTGAAGCCGGGGTGACACGTGTTGTCATTGCCGGAACCGACCCCAACCCGCAGGTTGCGGGTACAGGCATCGTCAAGCTGCGTGCTCAAGGGATCAAGGTTAGCGTCGGGCTGCTCGGGGAGGAGGCCTCTGCTATGAACGAGGCGTTCAACAAATACATCGTCACGCGCATGCCATTCGTGACGATGAAGACCGCGAGTACGCTGGACGGCCGCATCGCCTCGAAAACCGGCGACAGCAAATGGATCACATCGCCTGCGTCGCGCGACTTTGTCCATACCCTGCGCCATCGGCACCAGGGTATCATGGTCGGCGTTGACACGGTCATCGCCGACGACCCGCTGCTGAGCGCGCGAGGTGACGTACCGGCTGTGCAGCCGGTGCGGATCGTCGCGGACTCGCAGCTGCGAATCCCGCTGAGCGCCCGGGTGTTCACGGAGCAGGATCGTCAACCGACGATCCTGCTCGCGAGCGGACAGGCGCCGACAGAGCGGCGTGCCGCGCTGGAAGCACGCGGCATCACAGTCCTCACCTGCGGGGACGGCCCGCAGGTGGACCTGACGCTCGCCATGCGGCAGCTCGGCGAGCGCGAAATCGGCTCCATCCTCCTGGAGGGTGGAGGCAAGCTAAGCGGCGCCATGCTGGAGCGGCGCCTGTTAGACAAGCTGGTGCTGATGTTTGCGCCGAAAATTATCGGCGGCGGCAGTGCAGCACCTGTGAACATCAGCTTCGAGGGCTTCGCGAAGATGGATGATGCAATTACGCTCGACCGGGTGAAGGTCGAGCAGTTCGGACCGGATATTTGCCTAACCGGCTATCCGATCTATAAGAGCTAACGAATGGAGGGCCGCCATGTTTACCGGCATTATTGAAGAAATCGGCCACATGCGCCGCATTCATAGTCAAGGGCAAGCCATGGTGTTAACGATTGGCGCTAAGAAAATTCTCGAAGATGTCCATCTCGGTGATAGCATTGCTGTGAATGGTGTTTGCTTGACTGTCATTGCCTTTGATAGTGATTCATTCTCCGTAGATGTTATGCCAGAAACGTACCGCAAGACGAATCTTCGCAAGCTGCAAGCCGGTGCACGTGTGAATTTGGAGCGGGCGATGTCGGCGAATGGTCGGTTCGGCGGGCATATTGTTCAAGGACATGTGGATGCAACGGCAACGATACTTTCCCGCATACCCGAAGAAAATGCGGTCGTTTACCGGTTCGAACCGGAGAATAAGCATATTTTCAGATATATCATTTCAGGCGGTTCTATCACAATTGATGGCATAAGCCTTACCGTTGTTGATGTCAATGAGCGTGAAGTGGCGGTTTCCATTATCCCGCATACACTTGCCCAAACGGTCTTGCATGATAAAAAACCCGGGGATACGATCAACATGGAATGTGACGTACTAGGGAAATATATGGAGCGGTTACTAAATTTCGGTCCTTCCGAATCTTCGAATGGTAACGGGAAAAAGCAAAGTACGCTAACCGCAAGCTTTCTAGCCGATAATGGCTTTATGTAAACATCACGAAGTCAGTTTTGCTTATGCAAACTCAAAGCTTAAGCAAAACTCTTAGGAGAGGTGAATATGACACAAATAAACTTCAACAAAATTGAAGAAGCACTTCAGGATCTTATGTTAGGTAAAGTTATTATTGTTGTGGATGATGAAGATCGTGAGAACGAAGGGGATTTTATCGCACTTGCCGATAAAACAACGCCGGAAGTCATTAATTTCATGATCAAGGAAGGACGCGGACTCGTATGTGCGCCGATTACGGAAGAACGTGCACAAGAACTTGAGCTCCCTCCCATGGTTGCCCGGAATACGGATTATCACGGAACAGCGTTTACAGTTTCTGTTGACCATGCAGATACAAGTACGGGAATATCTGCGCATGAGCGTTCAAGAACGATTATGGGTTTGATTGATCCGACAGCTAGACCGCAGGATTTACGTAGACCGGGTCATATTTTCCCTTTAATTGCAAAAAAGGGCGGCGTACTCCGCAGAGCTGGTCATACAGAAGCTGCAGTTGATTTGGCTATCCTGTGCGGATCTTATCCAGCAGCGGTCATTTGCGAAGTCATTAAGGAAGACGGGACGATGGCGCGTGTACCTGACTTGATGGAGATTGCATCGAAACATGATCTGCGTATTATCACGATACAGGACTTAATCCAATTCCGGAATCAACGGGAAAAATTAGTTGAACGTGAGGTTGAAATTAAGCTTCCAACTGATTTTGGTATCTTCAAAGCCATTGCTTACACGAACCAAATTGATAACAAAGAACACGTTGCTCTTATAAAAGGTTCTATAGACCCTTCTAAGCCAACGTTGGTACGCGTGCATTCCGAGTGCTTGACAGGGGATGTCTTCCATTCCCATCGTTGCGATTGCGGTCCACAACTGGACGCGGCATTAAAACAGATTGATGAAGAGGGCAATGGTGTATTATTATATATGCGACAGGAAGGTCGCGGAATCGGTTTAATCAATAAATTGAAGGCCTACGCCTTACAAGAGCAGGGATTAGACACGGTAGAAGCGAATATTAAGCTTGGATTTGCTCCAGATCTTCGGGATTACGGGATTGGCGCGCAAATACTGAAAGATCTTGGCATCACACAGCTTCGTCTTTTAACGAATAACCCACGCAAAATAAGAGGTCTAGAAGGTTATGGTCTTGAGGTCGTTGAGCGAGTTCCGATTCAAATGGAGAGTAAGATAGATAACCTCAGTTATTTACAAACGAAACAGTCAAAGCTTGGGCATATGCTAAGATTCCATGACTCCGGCAGCGGCATTTAATTTAATCATTCCAAAAAAAACGTGTTCAATAGAGAAAGGGAGAAACTTATCATGGCAAACATTTTTGAAGGACATTTAATCTCGCAAAGCTTGAAATATGGTATCGTTGTAGGTCGATTCAATGAATTTATTACATCAAAACTATTGGGCGGAGCACAGGACGCTTTGAAACGTCACGGCGTTCAAGAAAATGAAATTGATATTGCATGGGTGCCTGGCGCATTTGAACTTCCACTTATTGCTCAAAAAATGGCTGAAAGCGGGAAATACGATGCTGTCATAACACTTGGTGCTGTTATTCGAGGATCAACTCCTCACTTTGATTATGTGTGCAGTGAAGTTGCCAAAGGTGTATCTGCCATTAACTTGAAAACGGGCATACCTACAATCTTCGGTGTTCTGACAACAGATTCTATCGAGCAAGCTGTAGAACGTGCGGGTACGAAAGCTGGAAATAAAGGCTGGGAAGCTGCCGTAACGGCAATTGAAATGGCTAATTTGACGAAGCAATTCACTTCCTAATGCTTTCTTATTATCATCTGGAAACATTGCTGCCCAGGTTGTTCGCTTTTCTGATCGCAATGACGCTGCACGACGCGGCGCATGCGGGTGTCGCTTGGCTACTCGGAGATCGAACAGCTCAGGAAAGCAAACGGTTATCGCTAAACCCCTTGGCACATTTAGATGCCTTGGGGTTGGCTATGATCATTTTTGGGCCTTATGGCTGGTCGAAGAAAATGCCGATAGAGGCTTTTCACTTTAAAAAAAGGCCTAGGCTATCAAATACACTAGTATATTTAGCGGGTCCTTTTACAAATATGCTGCTCGCTTTATTCTTCTGGTGGCTCTATTTCTTTCTTCCGGCTTTGGTTGGAGAAACAGCGGAGTCGATGACCGTGGAACAATGGCGAGTCTATTTGCAGTACTGCGTCATTGTCAACTTAATGATTTTTATCATACATATGTTACCCCTTTACCCGCTGGACGGTTGGTATATTCTAAAAGGGCTTGTTCCCGCAAGAAAGCAAGGATGGTTTGGACGCAATCAACTCTATGCACTTATTCTAGTTATTGTTCTAATGATTACACCAACTGGTCAATGGGCGCTCGAACATATATATCCGCTTGCCGCGCAGTTTGTTATGAATATATTTTCACTATGACAAGGGGGAAAATGAATGAAAGTAACATATAAGTTAGAAGCTTTTGAAGGCCCCCTTGATCTATTGCTTCATCTTATCGATAAAAATGAACTCGACATTTATAATATTCCAATCAAAGAAATTACAGATCAATACTTAGGTTATGTACAAGCTATGCATGAGTTGGAGCTGGATATCACGAGTGAATTTCTTGTGATGGCAGCAACGCTTCTCTCTATTAAGAGCAAGATGTTATTGCCTAAGCCTCCTGTTATTGAATTTGATGAATATTTTGACGATATGGACGACGAGCTTGATCCTCGTGCAGAACTTGTTGCAAAACTGATTGAATACCGGAAGTATAAGTCAATTGCCGACATGCTAAGGGATAAAGAGGTAGAGCGCAGTTTGGTCTATACGCGCGAACCGGAGGATTTGACTTCATTCCTTCCTCACATCCAAGAGAACCCTGTTGAAGGACTTGACGTTGCCGATCTGCTTTTTGCCTTTCAACGAACACTACGTAAGCTGGCTAATCGGAATGTGATTACGAGAATTCGCAGAGATGAAATTTCCGTTAAAGACCGCATTAGAGAGGTCATCGATTTACTTAAAGTTAAAGGCGGTAAGCTGCTTTTCTCAAAACTATTTGATTACGAAATGACACGGGAAGAAATTGTTGTCACTTTCTTAGCAATTCTCGAATTAATGAAAATGAAAAAAGTCGTCTGTTATCAATACCAACTATTTGAAGACATCGTCATCCAAGCTAAAGAGGAGGTTTCTAACATTGACACTCAATTTCCCACAGATGAAATCAATTATTGAAGGACTGCTCTTTGCCTCCGGTGACGAAGGTTTGGATGCCAAACAGTTAGCTGAGGTTATGGAGCTTGATCTGTATTTGGTTCGTGATCTCCTTAAAGATATGAGGACCGAATTCAAACGGAAGGGGCGAGGAGTTCAGATTGTCGAAGTGGCAGGAGCTTATCAGTTAACGACCTTGGCTGAGCATGCACCCTACTTTGAACGGCTCGCTTATACCCCTTCGCGTTCATCACTATCGCAAGCTGCGTTAGAAACGTTATCCATCGTTGCTTATAAACAGCCAATTACAAGAGTAGAAATTGAAGAAATCCGCGGCGTGAAATGCGATAGGGCCCTTGCTACCTTAACAGGTAAAGACTTGATTACGGAGGTCGGACGCGCCGAAGCGGTTGGAAGACCTATATTGTACGGAACCTCCAAACAATTTCTTGAATATTTTGGGCTAAGTTCGATTCAAGAGCTGCCGGATTCTGCGAGTTTCCAAGGGAATTTCGATCTTGAAGAAGAGACACGTTTATTATTTGACCGATTAGGCGGGGATCAGAAACAGATTACCCTTGAAGATGTTAGTGATGGATCTAAAGAATGACCCTTGTTTGAGTTCATATACGTGCTAGTTGACCTACATGCATTTCATTTCCTTTTTAAGATCATACTAACTCCATTGGCGAGAAGACTTTTTCTTGCATTGGAGTTTTTTTGCTAAGGGGGGAATTTAAGTTGTTGTGGGTAGGGATTGTGGTTCTTTTTGTCATCATTGCGATCATTGTTGTCCTATTCAGCTTTATTCGGGGGGAGTTTTATTTCTCAAGAGTGAAAGATAACGACACGCTTTCTATGGAAATGCGGGCGTTGTTCGGGCTTATACGCTATCGTTTTGTCATACCCATTATTCAATTCAAAGGCTTTACGAAGGGGATTATGATTAAATCGGAAAAGGTGGGCAAAACAAGCTCCAAACTCAAAGATGAAACCAAAGATCATATCACGAAAGACAAAGTTCTTTCCTTTTACAAAACAGCCCAGGAAGCACTTGTACATACATTGAATCTATATGATTGGATGAAGCAGACATTAGCAAAAGTAGAGTGTACAGAGTTGAGGTGGATTACTCGCGTTGGTGTCGGTGATGCTCCTGAAACAGCGATTACCACTGGGGCTATTTGGGGAATCAAATCTTCGCTGCTTGGCTTTTCCATTCGTTATGTGAATCTAATAGCTAAGCCGCGAATCGATGTCATCCCGCAGTATAATGAAAAGCAATTTTCAACAGAGTTCCGTTTTGCAGGACGTATTCGCATGTGGTTTGCTGTATTTGCTGCTGTACGGTTGCTGGCTAGGGCAGCCAAAGTCAAAGGCGGTATCCGCACATGGATTCAAATTGCCCTAAAAGCAAGGTCTAGATTTAAAACGGCTTCTTGATGTGTACATAAGGATATTCTACTAAGGGCATTCTACAAAAGAACCAATACTGGACTTTGACGCTTGTGCTTCCGATGCCAGTTTTTCTGGCGAAAAACGCTAAGGAGGAATTCTAACATGTCAGAACACCCGATTCAAGGCCTCATGAAAGTCGCCATGGAAAATATCAAAGAGATGGTCGACGTCAATACGATTGTCGGTGACCCGGTTGAAACACCGGATGGTAGTGTCATTATGCCGATTTCAAAAGTAGGTTTCGGATTTGCCGCAGGCGGCAGCGAATTCGTGACAGATTCCGAAATTGAAATCGAAGGCGGCTCTATGAATAAGAGCGATGCGATTAATGCCAAGGTTGCTCTTCCATTCGGTGGCGGTAGCGGCGGCGGGGTGTCCATTACACCAATTGCCTTCCTCGTTGTAGGCAAGAATGGAGTAAAGGTAGTTCCACTCGACAACCAAACGCATATCCTAGAACGTCTGATTGATTCGGCCCCGCAAGTCGTGGACAGAATTCAGAGCATGATCAAAGGCTTTAATTCAAAGACACCGGCGAGTACGCTTGGAACAACCGGAACAGGCAATGTAACCAATATCGAGAATCAAAATTTTATCGTGTAGCTGATCGGCCTTCGTTTGAGCTGTCCTTTGTGGACAGCTTTTTCTTTTTGCCCAGACGATGTCTAATAACAAGACTTGGACATATCCCCATTCCATAAGCATATACTTGTACAAAGTTTTGTCTTGGCTATTTAGGTACAAGTTCTTTTGTGTAGGGGGATAACGATGAAAAAAAGAGTCAGGTTCATCTTATGTTGCAGCACACTTATTAGTTTACTAGTTGCACCTTGGTCGCAAGTGGAAGCAGCACCGCCTGGCATCCATACGAATGCTGTAGGCGCCTCGCTCATTGATGTGGAGTCAGGCCGTATCCTCTATAGTGAAAAAGGGGACACGCCTATGCGAATAGCCAGTTTGACTAAAATTATGACTGCTATTGTTGCAATCGAACAAGGTAATTTGAACGATAAAGTGAAGGTAAGTAAAAATGCCTTCGGCAAAGAAGGCTCTTCGATTTACTTAAAGCTTGGCGAAGAGATGCGGCTGCATGACATGCTCTACGGTTTGATGATGCGTTCTGGAAATGATGCAGCGACAGCTATTGCTGAGCATATCGGTGGGAGTGTGGAAGGCTTCGTCTATTTGATGAATGAGAAGGCGAGGATGCTCGGTATGGACCATTCTCATTTCACGAATCCCTCTGGCCTCGATGAAGGAGAAGGTCACCGTTCCAGTCCAAACGATATGGCCAAGCTTACGGCTTATGCGCTAAAAAATACCATATTTCAAGAAATTGTTTCTACGAAGATTAAGAAAGTGCCGAACCCGAATGAAGCTTGGGATTACTCGTGGCTTAATAAAAACAAGATGCTTTCTCTCTTTGAAGGTGCTGACGGTGTAAAAACAGGTTATACGAAGCTCGCCAAACGATGTCTAATTTCATCGGCTACCAGAGATGGCCAACAGCTCGCCGTTGTTACTCTCAATGATTCTGATGATTGGAGCGATCATGCTCGTTTACTTCAATACGGCTTTAAGTACTTTCCGCTACACACCATTGTAAAGAAAGGCGATGCTGTGGAGAGTACTCCGTGGGTCGTGGGAAGAACGTTTTCCTATCCATTAGCTCAAGGAGAAGCTGAGCAGCTTTCTAAGAAAGTGATTTTAGTTGATCCTGCTTCTACGGCATACCGGTTAGCAGAGCGAGGGACTCTGCAATTTTCACTACAACAGAAGTCGATTCAATCGGTACCTATCTATGACAAGACTAGTCCGTTACTGCAAACCTCCAGTCAGTCAACTTTCTCCTTTAAAGAAAGTAAAGCATATCAAGAAACCTTGCTTTCAAACTATGGATACATCTGTAGAATGTTAGTCCAGCAGCTGTTTACTGTCTCTAGATCCGAGTGGGCAGATTAGACTTATGCTTACGATGCCAGTTTTGCTAAAGCAAAACTCTAAGATTATGCTTACGATGCCAGTTTTGCTAAAGCAAAACTCTAAGATTATGCTTGCGATGCCAGTTTTGCTAAAGCAAAACTCTAAGGAGGCCAACGAAATGGTGAATTGGATTTGGCTGTTTTTTATAGTTGTTGGGTTCGTCGTCGCTGCTCTAAATGGGAATGTGGAAGCTGTCACACAAGCCGCTTTCGATGGCGCCAAGAGCGGAGTGACGGTCTGCTTTGGCTTAATTAGTGTGCTGGTCTTTTGGATGGGCATGATGAGGATTGCCGAAGATGCAGGCATTCTGAGCAAGCTAGCCAGGCTGCTGCAGCCTGCGGTTCGATTTTTATTCCCAAGTGTTCCAAAGAATCATCCAGCCATTGGCTACATTATGTCCAATATGAGTGCTAACATCCTCGGTCTTGGTAATGCGGCTACACCCATGGGAATTAAGGCGATGCAGGAGCTGCAAAAGTTGAATCCGGATAAAGACACCGCTAGTACTGCTATGTGCACCTTATTGGCACTTAATACGTCAAGCATTACACTAATACCGACAACGTTAATTGCGATTCGTATGAATTACAATTCCATGAATCCTGCAGAAATCGTAGGAACTACTCTAATTGCAACTGTTATCTCGACGGCTGTGGCTATTTTTGTAGATCGATGGTATCGAAGGTCTCGCTCACCCATCCCTCCGTTGAAAGGATGATTACGAATGTATGCCTTCGTTTCGCTCATTTCCGCATGGGCAATCCCTATCATGATCGTCTTCATTCCTTTATACGCGGCCTATCGTAAGGTTACTGTCTATGAATCGTTCGTAGACGGAGCTAAGGAAGGCTTCGACACCGCGATCAAAATCATTCCTCATCTAGTAGGAATGATGGTAGCCATTTCTGTGTTCCGTGCATCGGGAGCGATGGATTTGTTAATCGGCTGGATGCGTCCATTCTTTGAAAGCATCGGTGTTCCAACCGAAGTACTGCCTTTAGCGATTCTGCGCCCAATTACAGGAGCTGGATCGCTGGCTTTTACGACGGATCTCATCGAACAGTTTGGCCCTGATTCCATGATCGGTCGCATAGCATCTACCGTACAGGGGAGTACAGATACGACCTTGTATGTAATTACGGTATATTTCGGTGCTATCGGAATACGTAAAGCAAGTTATGCATTGAAAGTAGGACTCATTTCGGATTTAGTAGGTTTCGTCGCATCGATCGTCATCTGCTTTCTGGTATTTACGTAAATCTCAATATGCCTTCGCCCTTGAGATTTGCATTCAACTCCGTTATCATTAACGTGAGGTGAAAGCGGATAATGGAAAGACTGCAAAAAGTATTAGCCGAAGCGGGGATCGCGTCCCGCCGGAAATGTGAGGAAATTATCACAGCGGGACGTGTTCAGGTGAATGGTGAAGTTGTCACCACGCTTGGTGTGAAAGTGAACACGGACGAAGATGAAATTAGGGTCGATGGACGTGCCATCGGTCAACAAAAGAAGATATATGTGATTTTGAATAAGCCCAAAGGTGTTATTACAAGTGCTACGGACCCTGAGGGGCGTAAAGTAGTAACGGATTTCTTACCTGGGATTAGAGAACGGGTTTATCCGGTCGGACGATTGGATTATGATACGGAAGGCTTGCTCTTACTGACGAATGATGGTGAATTTGCACATTTACTCACGCATCCGAAACATCACGTGCCCAAAACCTATCAAGCGACTGTAAAAGGAGTACCGCACGGAACGTTATTAGACAAGCTAAAAACGGGTATACAGTTAGAGGATGGGTTAACAGCACCGGCTGAGGTAGAGTATGCGGATGTGAATATGGAAAAGAATGAATCCATCATTCAAATTACGATCTACGAGGGCAGGAATCGACAAGTCAGACGAATGTTTGAGGCAATCTCCTTTCCTGTCATCAAATTGAAGCGAATTAAATTTGGTCCAATCTTTTTAACTGGCCTGCCTAGAGCCAAGTATCGTCACTTGACGCCTAAAGAGGTTGAGGAGCTTAGGAACGAAGCTCTCAAGACACATAACGTTCAAAAAGGCCAATAAGAATTGGCCTTCTTTTCGTTATAATAAAGGTATTACCCTATGTGAAAAAACTAACATTGTCTAAAAAAAGCGAAGGTGATTATACGTGGGTGCAAATAAGAAATGGGTACAGATTGCGATTTTTGCGATTGTGCTTATTATTGGCGTATTTACCATTATTACGAATTTGTCGGCTTCAGACAGCAAGAAGTATCCGCAAGTTGGAGACAAAGCGACGAATTTCTCATTAGTCGGTTTAGATGGAAAAACGCATGAATTATCGGAATATAAGGGGAAACCGGTTTTGATTAATTTCTGGGGAACCTTCTGTCCGCCGTGTAAAGAAGAAATGCCTGCTCTTCAAAAACAGTATGATAAATGGGGCAATCAAGGGGTAGTTTTCTTAGAAGTAAACGTTGACAAGAATAAAGTAACGGTTCAGAGCTTCATGGATCAATACAAGTTAAATATGCCTGTACTCCTGGATGCTAAGGAAGTCGTACGCAAGCAATATGGCGTCATGGATTATCCGACAACTTTCTTTATTGGCGCTGATGGTAAAGTGGTCGTGAAAAAAATCGGTCAGATGTCAGAGGCTTTTGTTGATGAAACGCTTACTAAATTAAGTGGAAAGTCTTAAAATGAATGAATGCTTAAAGCTTTCAGGAGGTCATCATGTTCTACAACACCAAATGCGATTGTGGGCATCAGAACCCCACAGGAACTACGCTCTGTGAATCTTGTGGAAATCCGCTGATTGATACGGAGGGAAGAGATATTCTGGAAATGCGTTACGACGGGATGGCCCGCCGATCACAGAAATCGAACCCTTCTGTACTGGATAAAGTCTGGAATTTCTTTTCCTCGGTTAAAATAGCGGTATGGATTATTATTGGAACGCTTGTTGCATCTGCAGTAGGCACTATTTTTCCACAAGAAAATACATTCTTAGATATGGATCCTGCTCAGTATTATTCGCAAAACTATGGTACACTTGGGACCATCTATCACTTTCTTGGCTTGTCTCACACCTTTAATTCATGGTGGTTCATCACACTGTTATTCATGATAGGAACATCGCTTGTCATTTGTAGTTTGGATCGTGTGCTGCCATTGTATCGCGCTTTATCCAAGCAACAAATTCGCAAGCACGAGAATTTTCTAACAAGGCAGAAAGTGACGCTTGTCGCCAAGCTGCCGCCTAAAACGGATGAGGAAGCATGGACAAGTAAGCTTGGCATACTTTTGCGTAAAAAAAATTACCGTGTACATACGGACGGAACAGCGCTGCTTGCTGAGAAATACCGTTTTAGCCGCTGGGGGCCTTACATCAATCATATTGGCCTCATTATTTTTCTGATCGGTGTCTTAATGAGAAGCATTCCAGGCTGGCATATGGATGAGTATATGGGCATTCTGGAAGGGGAAACCAAGCCAATACCCCATACTTCCTATTTTATCAAAAATGAGAAATTCACTTTGGAGCTGTATGACGAGAAAGATTTACCTGAAAGTATTAAGGCGAAGGGACAAATTGTACCGAAAACCTATGAAACTAAGGCTGTTCTGTATCATTGTTCCGCGAATTGTGAGGATTCATCGAAAGAGCCGGTACTTACAGAAGTACATAAGGCTAACATCATCGTGAATCATCCCCTTGATTACAAAGGTCTTCAAGCGTATCAATTTGATTATAAGTCCACTCCAATGCTCATCTCAGTGAAGCCGACACTTAGCAATCCGACAACAGGTGAGGCGTATGGAAGCTTCGATTTGCCAATGAACAATCCAAAGGATGAATATCAAGTAGGACCTTATAAGCTGACGCTGAAAGGGTACTTCCCTGAGTTTGGTCTTGAAAAAGGACAGCCTATCAGCAAGTCGAATGAGCCGAAAGCGCCTGCTTTTATATTTAGCATCACAGGTCCTGGTCTGGCTGCTAACGGAGAACCTTATCTGTACTTCCCAAGACAAGTAGATAAGGAATCGTTCTCCCAAGATACAATAAACGGACCTATTAGCCAAAAGCTGAAGCTTGCCGTCGGCTCTATGGAAGGTGTTCAATTTGCCAATTATACGACCTACCTGAACATTCGCGTGGATAAGGCTATGCCTTATATCTGGGTTGGCTCCGCGATATTCATGATTGGTGTCATTATGGGCTTCTATTGGCAGCATCGCCGCATCTGGATTCGCATCGATGACGGGAAGTTAACGTTAGGCGGTCATACGAATAAGAACTGGTTTGGGCTGAGGAATGAAGTAGCAGCTGCATTAACGAAGAACAATATGGAAGTTTCACCGAAATCATTAGATAATGGAGGGAACCAGGGGTGAATGTAAACTCAGTTAGCAGCACCTTTTTACTTATAGCCTTTTTCGTTTACCTGGCAGCATTTTTACTGTTTGTCCTCTCGATTACGGGTAGAAAATGGAGTAACCGTGATCCGGAACAACATACGAAACAATGGGGCTTTGTCGCTTTCATTGCTTCAGTTGTAGGTTTCGCCTGCCATGTGACTTTCTTTTTTACAAGATGGGCAGAAGGGAATCATATCCCGACATCGAATATGTACGAATTCATGACCTTCTTGGGCATGATGATCATGTTTGCCTTTTTGATTGTGTATCTCATTTATCGCACACCTGTCCTTGGTGTATTCGCATTACCAATCGGCTTTATCATCATTGCTTATGCTTCTGTATTCCCGAGTGAAGTACAACCTTTAATTCCGGCCTTGCAAAGTTACTGGCTTAAGATCCATGTAACTACCGCAGCAACAGGAGAAGCCTTCTTTGGAGTCGGTTTTGCCGGCGGATTAATGTATCTGCTTCGCGCTGTCGATTACAAAGGAACATCCAAAGTGGATAAGCGTGAACAAAGAGGCGTTGAACTTACACTCTTCTTCATCCTGATGCTAATTGCCTTCATTGCTTCTATATTTACTTTTAACGGTTCTGGATATAAAGCTGTTTTCTCCAAAGAAGTCATCGTGACTGATTCACAAGGCCAACAACAAACGAACACTCAAAACGAAACGTATGTATTGCCTCCAATCGTGAAGCCATACGATACGAAAGTTGTTGAAATGATGCCGTTCTTAGGGATGTCTGAACCCCTATTCACAGCTCCATACTGGATGGAGGGAGCAAGTGCTGGACGTAAGCTGAACACAGTTATTTGGTCCATTCTTGGAGGACTTCTGCTTTATGGAATTGCAAGAATAGTTGCACGCAAGCCGTTAGGTGCAGCGATTGGACCGATAGTTAAAGGAATGGATCCCGAGGATCTGGATGAAATTAGCTATCGAGCCATTGCGATCGGTTATCCGATATTTACACTGGGCGCATTGATTTTTGCAATGATATGGGCTCAAGAGGCATGGGGACGCTTCTGGGGCTGGGACCCCAAAGAAGTATGGGCCTTAATAACTTGGTTGTTCTATGCGGTATTTTTACATCTTCGTCTGTCCAAAGGATGGCAGGGTAAGAAATCAGCATGGTTAACCGTTATTGGTTTTATAGTTGTTATGTTTACGTTAGTTGGGGTGAACCTTGTCATTGCAGGTCTTCACTCTTATGCAGGTGTATAAATCATTCGAACTTATTTAGATAAGGATGTGACGCTACATGGAAATGAAGGCAAGCATACTCGTTGTTGATGATGAGGAACGGATTCGCCGACTCCTCCGTATGTATTTGGAAAAAGAGGGCTATATCATTGAAGAAGCAGAGGATGGTGAGACAGCGCTGCGCATGGCCACAGAAACTGATTTTGACTTAGTACTGTTGGATGTGATGCTGCCAGGTATTGATGGGATTGAAGTGTGCGCTCGCCTTCGTCAGGTGAAGTCCACGCCGGTCATCATGCTCACTGCCAAAGGGGAAGAAACGAACCGTGTAAGCGGATTTGAAGTCGGTGCAGATGACTATGTCGTGAAACCTTTCTCACCGCGTGAAGTCATTTATCGGGTTAAAGCGATTCTGCGTCGTTCCTCAGCGACTGCGTATTTGTCCAAGGATGCAAGCTCAAGCAACAATATTGTATTTCCTAACTTGATTATCGAACATGATGCACATCGGGTAACGGCAGGCGGACAGGAAGTGGCTTTGACTCCGAAGGAATACGAGCTGCTGCACTATCTAGCCGTTTCTCCTGATAAAGTGTTCTCGCGTGAGGAACTGTTGAAGGATGTTTGGAACTATGAGTTTTTTGGAGACTTACGAACGGTAGATACCCATGTTAAAAGACTTCGTGAAAAGTTAAACAAAGTATCCCCGGATGCTGCAGTGATGATCACGACGGTATGGGGAGTAGGCTATAAGTTAGAGGTGCCAAAATAACGTGTTTATATTCAGAAGTGTCGTAGGTAAGCTCTGGTTAACAATTATTGGCCTAGTTGGGGTTGTACTGCTCATACTAGGTTTTTTTCTTGTGAATTACTTGGAAAATTATTTTTCTCAAGCCAATGACCAAAAAGATAACATGGAGAAATTGGCAGTTAAATTCTCGGAAGAAGCCTCACATCACATGTACAATGAACAGTTCTACCAATTGAGTAATGAACTGTTAGGTTTTCAGGACGCAAGAATGCTTGTGATCTCCACTGATTTGAAGGAAATGGTCATCCCATCAACACAAGGGAGTCCATTAGTTAGTTTCCATGCATCTGACTTCTACACAGGCGCTGAGCTTCGTCAAGTATTTGCAGGGCAGACGATCTCGAAACAGATTAACAAGACGGGGCTAGGACGATTAAAGGCAGGAGATGAGTATCTTGTTGTTGCCGTACCGTTGAAGAATCTTCAAGGTAACATCGTTGGCGCAACCCTGTTATATCAATCTTTACAATCATTAGAAGCGACACAGTCTTATATGTTGAGATTGTTTATCTACGTATCCATCGTCGGCTTTCTTATGACGACTTTCTTCGCATTTTTCTTGTTCTCTCGAATTACAAGGCCGCTTCAGCAGCTAAAGAAAGCAGCTGATTTCATTACGATGGGCGAGTATGGCACACGTGTTCCAATTCAATCCAAGGATGAAATTGGCGAGCTCGCCAAAACGTTTAATCATATGGGAGAGAAGATGCAGGAAAGCATTCGTGCCCTCAGTCAGGAAAAAGAACATTTATCCAGCATTTTGCGAAGCATGACTGATGCGGTGATTACGTTGGATGCTAACGGATCTGTCATGCTCACCAATCCGCAGGGTGAGAAAATTGTGCAAGAGTGGAGTACAATTGAATGGTCAGAGGATGATGAGGAGACGAGACGCTTCCGTAAACCGGATACAGCGCTGGGGGATTGGGGATTAACGAGCTATAACAATCCTTACTCAAGTCCGATTCCTGTGCCGCTGATTCCGCTTTTTGAAGCGGTCGTGGACGAATCATCGGAAGCTGCTACGAAGCTTCACGTGCAGAACGGCGTGTGGTCCGTCGCAATGACGCCGCTTTACACGCGCGATCAAGTGCGCGGTGCTGTGGCCGTTCTCCGTAATGTCACGGAGGAGGAACGCCTTGATAAGCTGCGCAAGGACTTCGTCGCGAACGTGTCGCACGAGCTGCGCACGCCGCTCTCGATGCTGCAGGGCTATAGCGAAGCGCTGCTGGATGACATTCCCTCCACGCCGGAAGAGCGCGTGGAGCTGGTGCAGGTCATTCACGACGAGTCGCTCCGCATGGGGCGCCTCGTCCGTGACCTGCTAGATCTGGCGCGGATGGAAGCCAACCATCTCGAGCTGGACTTCAGGGAGGTCGAAGTCGACTCCCTGGTCAAGCGCATGCACCGTAAATTCTCGGTGCTTGCCAAAGAGCGCGGCATCGCGCTAAGCGCTGCGCTGCCTGAGGAGCCCCTCATCCTCCAGCGAGGGGATGAGGATCGGCTTGAGCAGGTGCTAACGAACCTGCTCGACAATGCTTTCCGGCATACGGCTTCAGGGGCTCGTATTGCCATGAAGGCAGAGCCGGCCGTCTACAAGGATCAGCCGGCGATCCGGATTGAGGTCTCCGATGAGGGACAGGGGATTCCTGCCGACGACCTGCCGTTCATCTTTGAACGCTTCTACAAGGCGGATAAAGCCCGTACACGCGGTTCATCGGGCGGTACGGGGCTTGGACTCGCCATCGTGAAAAACATCATTGAAGCGCATTATGGCAGTGTAACTGCACAAAGTATTGTCGGACAGGGAACAACCTTCACCTTATTATTACCTTGTGGTCCTAAATAAGCTTTGAATAACCAATTTCGACATAAAAAGAGGCGTTTGCTGAGGAAACTCACAGCAAACGCCTTTAATTTTGTAGAATATTCAGACAAAATCTTGTTGTTCGTGAAACAATTTGTTACCTAATAGCTATTAGGCTACACCGTAAGAGCACGAACATTCACGATTTCGGCTTGTTTTGCAAGCTCTGCCAATACTTCAACAGGAGCGGATTTATCAATGGTCAGGACCATGATGGCCGAGCCGCCGACGACTTTACGACCCACCTGCATTGTAGCAATGTTCACATTATTACTTCCTAGAAGCGTACCAACACGACCAATAATACCTGGTTTGTCATTATGGGAAATCAACAACAAATTACCTTCAGCAGCAAAATCAACCGGATATTGATCGATACGTACGATACGTTCACCGTAGCCAGCAAGCAATGTACCAGCAAGTGTTTTCTCTTCTTGCTTCGTTTTTACTGTGACCGTAACTAGATTTGTAAAGCTGATGGATGTGTTTGACGTTTGAACAACAATATTCACATCACGTGATTTAGCTAAATGCATCGCATTTACGATATTAATTGATTCAAGTTGGTTCTGGAACACACCTTTTACAATGTAACGTGTTAATGGACTTGTATCAACATCATTCAGATCGCCTGCATAGTTTACAACAATTTCATAAACGGCGCCTTGAGCGATTTGACCAAGAATAGAACCGATTTTTTCGCCGAGACCAAAGTATGGTTGAAGTTTGTTCAATACATTCGCTGGTACGGGCGGTAAGTTAACTGCATTTTTAAACGGTTCATTACGCAGGATATGAAGGACTTCCTCAGAAACGTCAATCGCAACATTTTCTTGAGCTTCAATTGTAGATGCGCCAAGATGAGGGGTCACGATAACTTTCGGATTGTTTAAGAAAGGGTGATCCTTTTGTGGAGGTTCGACTTCGAACACGTCGAAAGCAGCTCCGGCTACAATCCCTTGATTAATCGCTTCCACCATGGCCATTTCATCAATAATGCCGCCGCGTGCACAGTTGATGAGTCGCATGCCTTTTTTCATAATATCGAATTGCGGTTTGGAGATAAGGTGGCGAGTCTCTGGCGTAAGTGGCGTATGAACAGTGATAAAGTCTGCTTGTGCGACAATTTCATTGACCGTTCCAAGTTTAACGCCAATTTTCTCAGCGCGCTCTTCCGTCAAGAAAGGGTCATACCCGATGACTTCCATACCGAACACTTTGGCGCGTTTGGCTACTTCGCTGCCGATACGTCCCATTCCAAGAATACCAAGTGTCTTGTTGCGAAGCTCAACACCGATGAATTTCCGATCCCAATCGCCGCCAACCGTTTTCTTGTATGCTTGCGGAATCATACGAGCTGTTGACATCATCATAGCAAATGTAAGCTCGCAAGTGGCAATCGTGTTTCCGTCTGGTGCGTTGATAACGATAATACCACGTTTTGTTGCTGCATCTAAATCAATATTATCGACACCAACACCTGCGCGGCCAATAACCTTCAGCTTAGTGCCCGCATTCATTATTTTCTCAGTAACTTTAGTTTGACTGCGAACGAGAAGGGCGTCATACTCACTAATGATGGCGATGAGTTCGTTTTCAGATAGGCCGGATTGCTTAACCACTTCTACATCGGTTGCATCATAAAGCATTTGAATTCCCATGTCACTTATTGGATCGGATACTAGAACTTTGTACATAATTCGTTCCTCCTTAGAATATGAACATAAAAAAACTCCCGGCCCTCAGGTACAGACACGTATGTCTGTAGCCAAAGGGACGAGAGATTGCTTTCGTGGTACCACCCTAGTTCGCTGCCCATTCACACAGGAAGCCTCAATTGGTCTTGCGACCTGGAACTGTAACGTGTTCCGATCCCGATTGCATCTACTAGAATTCAATGCAATAACTCTGGAGTGCTCCGCAAAATGTTCGCTACCGATTTTCACCAACCACCGGCTCTCTGAAAGCTACTTATCTCGCTTGGCTCCGTCAACGCTTTACTGTATGATAGAATTTTAATTTTCATTAGATTACCATGCGTTCGAAACCGTGTCAATACATGTCAAATCATTTTCACATGATAGTCATAATTAACATTTGAACATCTGATTTCCAAAGCTTTTTGTTTATTTTAAAGCAAGGACGCTTAGAAAGCAATGCCATTTTGCTTGTATTTTAGCCTGATTTTCGCTATTGTACTGGATAGATAGAATTGCTTTAGCAGTATGATGGGAAGGAAGTGCTATGATGGACATCTCCAGCATTCATCCGCAAAAATTTCTTGAAGCATTGGACCAACAGGGTCTGAAAGATAGCATCATCATTGACGTAAGGGAACCGCATGAGTGGGAGTACTATCATTTGGAAGAAGCGAAGCTTATCCCGATGCAGCAAATACCCCAACGTATGGGTGAACTGCCGGATGATCGGGATATTTATCTCGTATGTGCACATGGGGTGCGCAGTTATCGGGTTGCTGAGTATTTGCAGGAAAACGGCATCGACCGAGTTATTAATGTTGAAGGGGGCATGGCAGCTGTTGCCATGCTTCGCGGATTCCAATACGATTAAATGAAAAAAGCCGAGCGTATAAGCGCCCGGCTTTTGGTTTAATTAACATCGGAGAAGAAGGGAAGCTGTGGAAGCAGCTCGTTTGTATACCATTTCGCCTTACCTTTAACAAAGTCGCCTGATCGAACGGCGTTTGTACTTAGCAGCAAATCCATCGTTTGATTAACATCGTTCACGTTCATTTTCTTAGCTTGTCCTGAAGCAATGAACTCATCAATGCGAATCGTTAGATCTTGCGGGAAAAACGGGGTAAATGCCTTATTTTTGAGCAATTTTGCTGTGATGTAAAGATTTTTGACATTAATGTTCATGGCACGCCATTGATCCAAGTTCGCATTGTTATTCGTATCGATAAACTCAATATCATGATCCATCGTTCCGTTCCAAGCTACGATGGAATCAAAGTAATTTTTCTGAGCAGTCAAAGCTTGTGTTTTCGCTTCTTGGAAGTAGGCGTCCTTCTGAATGGCTTCTAGAAGCTGTGAACCGCTAAGCCCATTGGCTTTGCTTTGGAAACTTTTTAAAGTATCAGCAAAGAGCTTCAGGCTTTTGAGGTAACCTTGGTGCGACTGAACGAGCAGCGGTGATGAAGCCGGCATGTTCTTACTTTGCAGCACATTATATTTCTCATCTGCTAATTTGTTCAACTCTTTAAGAACAGCAGAGGCATCGATAGTTGAGTTGCCAAGTTCGATTTGACTCATCAATTCAAACCATTTATTCTGAAATTCCCTAAAGGGTAAAAAGATGGTATGGTAATATGAAACGAGTACCTGTTGGTCATAAGCTCCGATTTCTTGGACGACAGCCTTGTCGGCGTGTAATATTTTATCGTATTTCTGATCCGATTTCTCTTGGCCGACTCTCAACCCATAGAAAAAGGCGCCAAGTGTACAAACAAGCATAAAGATAAACATGAGGGCGAATAAATAATCAGTGCGGGTAAGACGCTTATCCATAATCAAGCTCCTTATTCTCTCTTTTTCTTTTAACTTAGTATAGGTGAATTAGCTATAAAAGGGAATATGTGTGGAAAGAGGCAGTATCCATGAAAAAATTCGATTTTAAGAACATCCGATTCGGTAAAGTCGATGTGAGTGAATTAAATGACCGTACTTTATTGCTTAATCTTTACATAACCCAAGTTCTTACGTTTATTATCGGAATTATCATCTTGTTTTTTCAGAGCAATAACAAGATTCTTTCCATGTTCACTATTCGGGGGGGCTGGATGATTCCGATCTGGGGAAGTTTATTTGCTCTCCTTGTCCTTGGTATCGATGTTTTGATCTCAAGGTGGGTGCCCAAGGAAGTGTCAGATGACGGCGGAATAAATGAAATGATATTCGGGCAACGAGCCGTATGGCATATTGCTATCATTTCAATTGTCGTTGCAATCTGTGAAGAAATGCTTTTTCGAGGTGCAATTCAGCATGCGTGGGGGCCTTATTGGACCAGTATTTTATTTGCGGCGATCCATATTCGGTATTTGCAGCACTGGCTAATGACAGGAATGGTTTTCAGCATAAGCTATGGACTTGGTTGGATTTACATCCAAACGGGGAGCCTGTGGACCCCGATTATCGCTCATTTTATCATTGATTTTGTGATGGGCTGCATACTTCGTTTCAGCAAGGAGGAAGAACAGGGCACATGAATGTAGGGGAGAGGACGCCTTTACGGACTGATCGAGGGCAAAAAGAGACTCAGGATAACGATACATACTTACCGCCGCGTAAAGCAGTGCATCCCTCTGAGCAAGGAAAGTGGACACGCATTTTCTATGTCACTTTACTCTGGTTATTCATTATTCTTGTGGTAAGTTTAACGGTTTGGGGTATTGAGTATTCTTCGTAATCGTCTAAAATATGCCAATAGAGTTAAGTTGTGAATCAAATGTTTTAATATAGTTTTTTCTGGGAGGATTCAGCGATATGAAGGTTATTTGTATATCGTCCAAAAGCTGATTTGCTGCCTGGGAACTATACTGCTCGTTTAGTAAATCTAGTATCATCCGGTTTAAACCGAAGATAAGTATATGCTTGATCAGATTCCTTATCCAATGAAGCAAAAGCCATATATTCAAGATGGAACTTCGTATCTTTACATTTAGAGATCTCGCCGCGGCATTAGGCGCAACGGTTGAATGGGACGACAAGCAGAAGGCTGCTGTCTACAAGAAAAAAGATAAGACCATTATCTTCTACACGAACCGTAATGCTTATAGCTGGAATAGGGTAGAGCATAGCACAAGAACAGTGTATATTAGTTATTAAAAAGAAAAAGCCATGCAACCCCGCATTGAAATGTGGGTTTGTATGGCTCTTATTTATTATTTCATTTCAAGCTCGATAGCATTCGGATCTACGAAAGAATATCCTTTTTCCTCAAGTTGGGTAAGAAGTGTATCCAAAGCTTTAACTGTCCAGGGGAGTTCATGCATCAAGATATTACTCCCACCATGTAATTGCTTCATCACGTTTTCGATGACTTTGCCAGAGTCATTGTTTTTATTGGTCATATCCCAGTCTAATGATCCGTTGGACCATGTCATATACAGCATCTTATTGTCCTTCACTTTTGCTTTCAAGTAGTCATTCCCTGAACCAAAAGGAGGTCGGAAAAATTGCGGCGCTTGTCCGGTTAATTCTTTTACGATTTTTTGTACGTCATCAACTTGTTGGTCAATTTTTGCATTGGTCATATCTTTCAAATTATCATGATCCCAAGCATGATTGCCTATGATGTTGCCGCTGTCATGAATTAGCTTGACTAGCTCAGGCTTCTGTTTGATCCGGTATCCATTCAAAAAGAAGATCGCCTTGGCGTTATGTTTTTTAAGCGTATCAATTAAAGCTTGATTCATAGCTTGTTCCTTAGGACCGTCATCAAAGGTTAAAAGAACGATTTTCTTGTTTGCATTTGGGTCATTAGGAACGATATCATAATTTTTGTTCATATGATATTCCTTCTTGACCGCTTCTTGAATTGGTTTTGTTGGTTCCGGTGCAGGGGTTTGAACTGCTGTAGCCGAAGGTGCCGGGCTCGGTGATGTTGTGGCAACGGCTACTGGTGTAGAGCTTGTGGTGGAAATAGGGCTTGTGTTTGTTTGAGTCTCGCTGCATGCAGCTAATAACATCATGACACTAATCAGCAGTACACTGGCTTTTTTGTTCATCCTTCTTCGTTCTCCTCAGGTTCTCAACTTGTTGGTCCCTACTTATATTACCACATTTCACACCACTTTTCGTTGATAACATTTCTCCTTAGTTTTCCTCTCAAGTTCACGTATGCCCTCTAAGAAACTCGCACAACCTATGGAGGAATCATACTAATTGACATGGAGGGAGACTCAATGAAGATAGGTACATTTTTGCTCGGCGGTATTGCTGGCGCTGCAGCGGTCATATATCTCAATCGCAAAAGTAAATCGATGTTGTTCTCAGCGTTTAGCTCAACCAGCGAATCGATGGGTAAAGTTGTTGATAAAGCGAAGGACACATTTGTGAACAAATCATTTGGTAATTCAGCTGCCAAAAGTTCTTCAAATACAAGCACAAATAGTCTGAACCAAGTGGAAAAAATTGTGAAAGAAGACCCGCATTTGAAAGCTACGGTTAATGAAATATTGAGCGATAACAAGGAAAATACATCGACTCTCCAATAATGATAAGATATAAGCGCAGTCAGGCATATCCACGGGGCCGGCTGTGCTTTTTCTTAATATACATAACTTGAGCGTGCAATTGCTTTCAATTAATGTTAACATGGTAGGTGAAAACGTAAGAAGATACATGTCCAATTCGTTCTAAAAGCTTCACCTTTTTCTTTTTTTATCATATTCTGTTTTAATAAGATGACCATGCTTTCGATGCAAGCTTTCCTGTCGGAAAGCTCAAAGGAGGATCCTATCATGAAAATAGAACGCTTAAGTCAGGATAAGATACGGATTTTCCTAACATTCGATGACTTAACTGAACGCGGAATTCAAAAGGATGACATGTGGAGAGAAATTCCCAAAGTGCACGAATTATTCAGTGAAATGATGGATCAAGCCTACTCAGAGCTCGGATTTGACCCGTCCGGCCCTCTTGCTGTCGAGGTGTTTGCGCTTCCGGCACAAGGTATGGTTGTCATTGTAACCAGAGGTAAGCTTGATTTGTATGCGAGTTCTGATGCATATGACGATCATGAAGCCGAAGAAGTGTATGAAATGGAAGTAACGCTTGAACAAAGCGATTTAGTCTCCTATGCTTTCCGTGATTTTGAAGATCTGCTGCGTGTATCCAAAGTAATTAATCCGCTTCTTATGGAAGGCGGTACTCTGTATTCCTATAAAGGGAAATATATTTTACAGCTTGAGCCTGTTGACCTCGAAGAATCGAAGTATCAAGCGTTGATCGCTGTTCTATCCGAATTTGGAGAAGCCGCTTCAGTTACTCAAGCTGTACTCGAAGAATACGGAAAGACGATTATTGCAGATGATGCAGTAAAGGTGCTCTGCCGACACTTCAAATAAGGCCTCTTTCTTACTTTTTGTTGTTGAATGAAACAAGCATCTTCAAAAACGACCGTTTTTGTGGATGCTTTTTTTAGTTTGAACAGGGAAATGAAACGTATAGTTTTAGTTTGCCCTGAACGAGACTTCATTAAGTTGGACATGATGTTCTTCGGAGGCTTGAATGTACGATGGATACAACGATTGATTATCAGCATTGCTCGTATTAACGAATAATCAGATTGGCATAATAGGGAATATCCCTCTCATTTTCCATAATGATCGTGCGCTGTTCATCGAATAAATCATAGAAAAGTCATTATAAAACTACTATAATATTCATATTACACATGTAATCGCCTTGCGGTTCTTATGTGATTGGACAAAAAGGGGGAGCCGCATTTGCAAATTCTGCCGATTGTACTGGCAGCCATAGCCCCAGGTCTCTCATTGCTCACGTACTTTTATTTAAAGGATCGATACGAAACGGAACCGATTCACTTAGTTATCCGCATGTTTTTATTCGGTTTTCTGCTCGTTTATCCTACAATGGTACTTCAGCAGTCGTTGATTAAAGAGATTGGAGAGGGAACGTTCATCTCGGCCTTTTTCCTTTCTGGTGGCATTGAAGAATTTCTGAAATGGTTTGTCATTTATCATTTAATTTACAGGCATGAAGCCTTTGATGAGCCCTATGATGGGATTGTATATGCAGTAGCGGTAAGCTTAGGTTATGCGACATTGGAAAATATTATTTATGCTTTCCTTAATGCAACATCTTTCTCTGCACTTATGATTCGCGCTTTGCTGCCTGTCTCTGGGCATGCGCTGTTCGGCGTCATAATGGGCTACTACATGGGGAAAGCAAAGTTTATTCCGCTCAAAGCACAAAGGTATCTATGGATCTCGTTGCTGCTGCCTATTTTCTGGCATGGATTATTTGATTATATTTTGCTTTTTTTCAAATCAAATTGGATTTGGATTATGATTCCCGTCATGGCCTTTCTATGGATTCGTACCATATGGCGGGTTGACCGTGCGAATGCGCATTCCCCACTGCGAGTTGCGGCAACAGACGAGAAGATTAAAATGAGTTGAAATGGGTCATAATGGACTGTATAGATGGCAATTCTTGGCTTTTGGCCGGGAACTACCGGGAGGGTGTACATGTCCACAACACGAGTGAAAGTGAAGATCCGCTGTCGGAGATGCGGTGAAAAGTTTGTTCTGAAAGGCAAAAAGGAAAAAGGTAAAATTGAAACGGGATTCCGTCAATGCATCTGTAGTAATGAGCATGATTTTGACATGGAGACCGATGATTAACGAGAGGCCATTCTCAAAGAATAGGCCTCTTTTTGTTGTCAATCTTGTATAAACCTGTCTTTCCACGTAAAAACTAAGCGCAAGTTTGGGAATGAAAGGAGTAATCGCGTGTATAAAAGATTAAGTATTGTCATGTTTCCTTTTCTTTTGCTGGCCTTGATAGGCGCTTCGGTGTGGGGGTATTTAGAACATCAGGAGAAGAACACGATTTTGATCAAAGCAGAGAACCAATACCAGCGGGCGTTTCATGATCTCTCCTTCCATGTGGACAAGCTCCATACGGAACTTGGTAATACACTGGCTGTTAATGCAACTTCTGAACCTTCTTATCGCAAGGGTTTGGTGAATGTTTGGCGCCTTACAAGCCAGGCACAGAGCGATATTACTCAACTTCCGTTGACACTTCTGCCATTCAACAAAACCGAGGATTTCTTAGCCAATATGGCTAATTTTTCTTATCGGATGTCTGTTCGTGACATGACGAAACAGCCTCTAAATGAAGGTGAAATCAAAACATTGAATGCTTTGTATGACCATTCCACAGAGATTACAAAGGAAATACGCGGTGTCCAAGATAAAGTTATTTCCAAAAATTTGCGGTGGATGGATGTTGAGGTTGCGTTAGCTTCTGAAAAGGAAATGCACGATAACGCGATCATAGACGGTTTTTCAACTGTCGACAAAAAAGTGGGGGCCTATAAAGACTTAAATTGGGGACCCGGAAATTTGAATATTCTCTCCAAAAATGATGTGAGTGCCCTTTCCGGAAATGACATGACTCCTGAACAAATTAAGCAGAAAGCTGCTCAATTTCTTGGGCTGAAAGATTCTTCCACTATGCAGGTCGTTGAGAATGGAGGCAGTGCTCCTGAATATCAAAGTTTCAGTGTTGTGGTACCTGGAGGAGGTAAAGGCGGCGAGAATGATATCCATATGGATTTTACCAAAAAAGGCGGTCTGCTCCTTTACTTCATGAAGCCTCGAACCGTTCAAGCAGCTAAGTTTGACCTCAGACAAGCGCGAGATATAGCAAATGAGTTCTTAGATCAACACGACTATAAAGACATGAGTGCGGCTAGCTACGATCAATATCAAAACATCGCCAACATTATTTTCGCAAAACGCGAAAAGGATGTTATAATTTATCCGCAGCAGGTAAGCGTAAAAGTTGCTTTGGACACCTTAGAAGTCATTGGCGTGCAGGCTACAGACTATATATTTGGCCAAAAACACCGCACAATAGGACAGCCAAAAATAACTGCGGCCGAAGCACGCAAGCAGCTTAGTCCAAAAATGAAAGTAACCGGTGAATCTTTGGCGGTTATCAAAAATGAATTAGACGAAGAAGTACTTTGCCACGAATTTATCGGTACCATGAACAATAATATTTATCGTGTTTATGTGAATAGTGAGTTAGGTACA
Source organism: Paenibacillus sp. yr247 (assembly GCF_900103825.1). GTDB lineage: Bacteria > Bacillota > Bacilli > Paenibacillales > NBRC-103111 > Paenibacillus_E. The sequence goes on along the minus strand of NZ_FNIF01000005.1, from coordinate 245,345 downwards.
GAAGAGAAAATTGAGACAATTCGCCCCGAACAGGCAAAAGCTGCTTCTGAAGCAGCAAAATAATTGTAGAAAAGAAGCAGGATCCAATCCTAGCTTCTTTTTTTTTGCTATCTTAATTAATAGGTCGTGGTATAATTGTGTCATATTATCTCTCGGAGGTGCAGAAATTGCTTCCTAAGGTCAACCAGATATTACATATACAAGTGAATAGTATTGATGAAGAAGAATCCAAAATTGAGTACAAGTCCAGAATCGCTGACGTGACGAATAGCTCAATTGTCATAGAGATTCCATTGAATGAGAAAACAGGTCGACTTAAAAAGTTGTATCATGGTGATGAATTAAGCACATTTTTCTTAGGTCAGGGCGGGGTGAAGCATTACTTTACAACTTCTGTTACTGGTTTCAGAGAAGACGTGATTCGCTTAGTGGAATTGCGTAAGCCAGAACCTGAAGCCATTACGCATGTTCAACGCAGAAGCTTTCTAAGGGTGTTGGCGGAACTTGAAATCGCCGTGAAATTGTCGGACCAAATTCAATTCATTGGTGTAACGGATGATGTTGGCGGCGGTGGCATATCGTTTATCTGTGATGGTCATATTCCGCTTGGAATGAATGCCGCTATTTCATGTTGGGTTCTTGCTCCGTATAAGAACGGCAATATAGAGCATATTCCTTTTAATGGTGAGGTTGTGCGCATTAAACAGCTGGACTCGGGCAAACAATTGGCTATGGTAAGGTTTGTTGACATTGCTGACCGGGAACGTCAGAAATTAATCCGTTTTTGCTTTGAGAGACAAATGGATTTTCGGAAAAGATAATATAGGGATCTTTTGTCGAAGTCAAAAGTCACTCTGCTTGTAAGCATGAGATTTTCCTCGTATGGGCATACTACCAAACAAAATGTCAATGCGAGTAGGTGAGGCATCTCATGTCAACAGATCAAGAACATAAGTCATACGAGCAGCTGTTTATCCTCTTCTCTGCGAAAGTAGAAAAGGTGATCATTCGGACAACGCTCGTATTTTTGATTTTACTTATTTGCGTCCAAGCACTGCTCCAAATTCCCTACATACGAAAGCATTTTACCCGTGTAGAACCATTAGAAGGTAAGCCCTATATACTGCCTCAAAATGGGAAGGGAGAGCGCTCTTAGGCACATCTGAACGTAATTTATTATGCGTCCAAGTTTTGCATATGCCTTTTTAGTGTGGTATAATTTGAATTAATTAGCAGGCAGTGCCTGCTTTTTTGTTCGTAAGGTACTGTGATGTATTGTTGGGAGGAACAGCAGCTTGGAAAAGTTCAATATTGCCATAGATGGTCCTGCTGGAGCCGGTAAAAGCACCATTGCTCGGTTAGTTGCCGGAGCACTTGGTTTCGTTTACGTGGATACAGGAGCCATGTATCGGGCAGTAACGTGGAAAGTACAGCAAGAAGGGCTGCAACCTGATCAAGAAACAGAAGTGGCTGCTTTGGCGAATCGCATGCAGATTGAGCTTATTCCTCGTGAGGAAGGACAACAAGTTATCGTAGATGGTGTCGATGTGACCAAAGAAATCCGTACGACAGCCATCACGAACCATGTCTCCCAAATCGCTAGCTATGGAGCTATCCGCCAGCTGCTTGTAACACTTCAGAAGCAAATGGCCATATCCAAAGGCGTAGTCATGGATGGACGAGACATCGGTACTCATGTTATGCCGGATGCGGAAATCAAGGTTTTTCTGACAGCTAGCGTGAAGGAACGAGCAGAGCGTCGATTCAAAGAGATGCAAAACAGCGGCACTTGTACCTTTACGCTCTCCGAACTGGAACAGGACATTGCTCGTCGCGATCAACTTGACCAAGATAGAGAGATTTCACCGCTTAGACGTGCTCATGATGCTGTGTTAATGGACAGTACCTCAATGACCATTGAAGAAGTTGTGGACGAAATACTTGGGCTTTGCAAAGACAAAGTCGGAGGTGGCAAATAAGATGCTATATCGCATCGGCAGGGCCTTATTTCGTTTTATTTTCACTATGTTTTACCGTATGCGGGCTTTAGGTACGGAGAATGTCCCTACACATGGTGCGGTCGTGCTTTGCGGGAATCATACGAGTCTGCTGGATCCGCCATTATTAGGAACTCCGCTTAAGCGTATGGTTCATTTCATGGCGAAAGCAGAGCTGTTTGACATTCCTGTGCTGGGTTCAATAATTTCTAAGGTAGGCGCTTTTCCTGTTAAACGCGGAGGCGTCAGCAGAGAATCTATCCGACTCGCAGTACAATTGCTCCGTGACGGTAATATGTTGGGCGTTTTCCCGGAAGGATCGCGTAACAACGCCGGGGGAATGGGCAAGAAGGGCGCAGCCAGTCTTGCACTGAAATCAGGAGCTGCAGTTGTTCCTGTTGCTATTATTGGTAATTATTCCTTATTCCGACGCATGACGATCGTGTATGGAAAGCCGCTTGATCTAAGCGCATACGCAGGTGCAAGTTCCGAAGACTTAGAGCTTGCCACTGAAGCCATTATGAATGAAATTCGCCGGTTACATACCGCTTATAGCAAAGGTTAATGATCATGTATGGAATCGAAAGCTTGGAATTATACTATCGTTAAAGCGAATGGAAGTTATTGTTTTGTTTGAAACAGAGTAGAAGCTTACATACTGCTTTGTGACTTATAAATTATTTATTGTTGGTTGTAATAAGAGGAGGGTAATCCCATGTCAGATGAAGTAAAAGTTCAAGATCAATCGCAAGAAGCACAAGAAACAGCCGTATCGCAAGCAGAAGCTGAGCACGCTCTTAACAACGTTGCTGTGCTGAAGAAAGGCGCTACCGTGAAAGGCAAAATCGTTAAGGTAGACGCAGATCAAGCCTTCGTGGATATCGGTTACAAATACGATGGTGTTATCCCTGTTCGCGAACTTTCTTCCGTAAGCTTAGACGATGCAGGCCAAGCTGTTCAACTGGGTCAAGAAGTTGAACTAAAGGTCGTTTCTATTAACGATGCGAAAGAAACTTTGGTTCTGTCCAAACGTGTAGTAGACAGTGAAAAAGCTTGGGATACTTTGCGAGGTCAGCTTGAGAGCAAAGAAATTCTTGAAGCTACAGTAGCTGAAGTTGTAAAAGGCGGTCTTGTTGTGGATATTGGCGTACGCGGTTTCGTGCCTGCTTCCATGGTTGAGCGTCAATTCGTTGAAGATTTCTCCTCTTACAAAGGCCGCACGTTGCGTCTTCGTGTAAAAGAAATCGATCGTGAGAAAAACAAAGTGATCCTTTCTCAAAAAGATGTTTTGGATGAAGAATTCGAAGCTAACAAAAAGAAAATCATCGAAGGTCTTCAAGTGGGTCAAGTACTGGAAGGTACAGTTCAACGCTTGACACAATTTGGTGCGTTTATTGATATCGGTGGTATCGACGGTCTCGTGCACATCTCCGAGCTGGCTTGGCACCATGTTGAACAAGCTTCCGATGTAGTTAAAGAAGGCGATAAAGTAAAGGTTCAAATCCTTAAACTTGATCCTTCTAATGATAAAATCAGCTTAAGCATCAAAGCTACACAAGAAGGTCCTTGGTCCAATGTTGAGCGTGAATTCAAAGCTGGAGATATTATAACAGGTACAGTGAAACGTCTTGCAGCTTTTGGTGCATTCGTTGAAGTGGCTCCAGGTGTTGAAGGTCTAGTGCATATTTCCCAAATTGCACACCGTCACATCGGTACTCCACATGAAGTATTGAAAGAAGGCCAAGAAGTTCAAGTGAAAATCTTGGAAATCAACACGGCTGAGAAACGCGTTAGCTTAAGCATCAAAGACACAGAAGAAGCTCCTGAGGCTCCAGCTGGTGCAGCTGCTCCATCTGCAGGTAAACCTGATAGAGAAAGACAACCAAGAGGCGATCGTGACCGCGGGAACAGCGCAAGTCATCAAAAAGAGATTGCTGGTAATGAGAACGTGTCCTTGAGCAATCAAGGGTTATCTATGACATTAGGCGAGCGTTTTGGCGACAAACTTTCTAAATTTAAAAAATAAAGTGATACCACATCTCTAGGGGGAGCATAAGAATGCGCATCTCACGCAAAATGGAGCATGTCCATTATGCGCTGGAGCTTGGACAATCACGGCAGCAGGGGCTGTCGGATATCAAGCTTGTGCATAACTGTTTACCTGAGACTTCGACGGATCACATTGCATTAACAACCGAAATCGGCGATCTCATTATGAGTTCGCCGATTTTAATTAATGCCATGACGGGCGGCGCTCAGGAGACAGAAAGCATCAATCGCGAACTAGCTATTTTAGCAAGGGAGAAGGGCATGGCTATGGCCGTTGGCTCCCAGATGTCTGCTATTAAAAACAGCGAGGTAGCAGCGAGCTATCAAGTTGTGCGGCGCGAGAACCCACAAGGTATCGTGTTTGCGAATTTAGGCAGCGAGGCTTCCGTTGAGCAGGCGCTCCGCGCTGTAGATATGATTGAAGCGAACGGGCTTCAAATTCATTTGAATGTCATGCAAGAATTAATCATGCCAGAAGGGGATCGCAGCTTTGTGGGTATGCTCGACCGCATTGAGGCTATTGTCCGTCATGTCCAAGTACCGGTCATTGTGAAGGAAGTTGGCTTCGGTATCCTCAAGGATAACGCCAAACAATTGCAGAGCATTGGCGTGCGCATATTGGATGTCGGCGGGTCTGGCGGCACGAATTTCGCCGCTATTGAGAATGCCAGACGTCCAGTCGCCATGGAGTGGCTGAACGACTGGGGGACACCGACAAGCATCGCGCTCTTGGAGGCGCTCTCGGTTTATTCGCGAGGCTCGGTAATTGCCTCGGGTGGTATTACGAACGCTTTGGAAGCAGCCAAAGCGCTTTCTCTCGGCGCCTCGGCCGTAGGCATGGCAGGCGCATTTTTGAAGGTGCTGCGCAGCGATGGTGTGGATGCGCTGCATCATTTTACGGACGAGCTTCATCAAGGACTTATTCTTATTATGACAGCGTTAGGCGCGAAAACGGTTCAAGCTTTAGCGGACTGCCCGGTTGTCATCATGGGAGAAACGGCAGAATGGTGTCTTGCTAGAGGAATTAACTTAACTTCATATGCAGAAAGAGCCAATCGGAGTAAATAATCGAATTATTGCCATACTAAGGATCACAGGCGGTGCTTCCCTCATCATTTCGAAGAGGAAGCCTGAGAAGATCCGCAGGCAGGTCGGGTGACGCGTGTCACCTGCTCTCCTATGCATTCTAGGGTGGTTAGATTATGAATTCCGGTTATTTGTCTCTAATTCTTCTTTGTATCACGTTGATTTTGTTCGCCAGCGGATGGAAGGAGCTGTACCTCAGAAGTATATCGCACAAGGGCATGCTTCTTTTTTTTGTCTCATGGATTGTTTTTTCCAGGTTAACGGTAACCGTAAAGCAGGTTCAAGTTCAGCTCGTCTATGTCGTTGTTTTTCTTATCAGCTTGGGTATTCTCTATGTCACGCAAGGATTCATACATAAACTCCATTTGCTCTCCATTGGTCTTCTACTTGGTTCTTTGCACTTCTTATTGCAGCAGCTGCTAGAAATGGATCCTATACTCATTGTGCGTGACTCGGAATGGGATACGGCCTTATTGCTTGCTTTAGTAGCCGTTATTTTACAGCGAAATGCCTTGGAGCAGATCGCGGCGCTCTCGATTGGGTACTTACTCGGAGATATGTATCAGGCAGGTATTCATCCTAAGGATGGCTATCATCATCTGGGTAATGGGACTTTTCAAGATCAATGGTGGTTGTCTGTCTTTGCTGCTCGTACGATGACGATTATCCTTCAAACTGTTTATAACGGTTTCCGAAGCGTCATTAGAAGTTGGATGGAACGAAAAGGAGGCTGGAGGAAGTAATGGACTGGTTGTATTCGCATCGTTATACGATAGGCGTCGTCGTGGGTGTTACTTTTGGTGTTCTTGCGCGTCTCAATATGCTCAGAACGGACTATCGGCAATATCCTACCTATCCTCATGGTAAAATCATTCATATATCCCTAGGTGTCATTGCTGCAGCATTAGGTGCAGTTGCTGTTCCTGCTTTGCTCGAGAAAAATTATACAGCGGTCACATTCTTATCGCTTGCTGCCCAACAGTTTCGAGATGTACGCAATATGGAAAGACAAAGCTTATCCAAGATTGATGAATTAGAACTAGTCCCTAGAGGCGCGGCATATATTGAAGGGATAGCGATGGTGTTCGAGGGGAGAAATTATCTAGTTATTTTCTCGTCCTTTCTTGCTTCTTTATTCAGTATTTTGTTTGCTTGGTATTGGGGGATTGTTGCTGGTATTTTCTCAATATGGATTGCTAACTGTTTTAAATCGGGTAAAAAGCTAGCTGCTATTGCAGATATCGAACACATTCCTATCCGAATGGATGGTCCGGATCTGTTTGTTGGTTCTATCTATATCATGAACATTGGGCTAACGGATAGCCGTAACAAGATTCTTGAACACGGACTTGGCTTCTTAATTAAACCCAAAAATCGCAATGCACGCGTGACCTTAGCTAATTTAGGCCAAAGACAGGCTATTCTTCATGATATTTCAACCTTATTTGGCGTATTCCGAGATGAAGGCGAGCCTTCTTTGCGGCCAATGGCCAAACTGGATATGAACAACGGTACAATAGGCGTTCTGTTTCTTCCACAGGAGAGGGATGTAGAGAAAGCATTTGTCGCTCTTCATCGGGTACCAGTGCTGGAAAGTGCTGTGCGTATGCCGTCTGAAGCCGGAGTAAATAAAAGGAAGGAGGCCTGAATTATCGATGTCGCAAATCATTGCCATCGTGACTTTAACGAAGGAACGAATAGCTGGAGGTGCTCCAATCTTTGTGGTGGACAAGGAAGATGAACTCCAGAGGGTTTCTTTCTCATTAGAAAAAATATTGGATGCGAATGCTCACGATTTGAAAAATGGCACGATGATTTTGGTCAAGCATACCTGAAATAGCCGGTGTGCCCGCATTCTACCAAGCGGAATCTCAAATGAGATTAGCCAATTCGTGTCTTTTTTGTTATGATGTAAGTTGCGTATTTTTCCATGGCTGATCATGGAATTCGAAGGAGTGAATGAGTAGTGGCTAGACCTATTCTTGCAATTGTAGGCCGACCGAATGTCGGCAAGTCCACCATTTTCAATCGGATCGTAGGCGATCGCCTTGCGATTGTGGAAGATAAACCGGGTGTTACACGTGATCGATTATATGGCGTGGGTGAATGGCTCAATACGTCATTCAGCGTCATTGATACAGGTGGTATTGAGATTGATGGGGAGGATGCTATCCTCAAATCCGTTCGTATTCAAGCAGAGCTTGCAATTGAAGAAGCGGATGTTATTATTTTCATGGTTGATGCCAAAGCGGGAGTAACACCTTCGGATGAAGAGGTTGCCCAATTGCTATTCCGTTCCAAAAAGCCTATCGTACTTGCCGTTAATAAAGTGGATAACCTTGCGCGTCAGGACGATATTTATGAGTTCTACTCTCTTGGATTTGGTGATCCTATCGGCATTTCAGGTTCACACGGAATTGGTATCGGCGATTTGCTCGAAGCTGTCTGTGCACTTTTTCCCGACAAAAAGGATGATGAGTATGGCGAGGAAGTCGTTAAATTCGCTCTTATCGGTCGCCCGAATGTCGGAAAATCTTCGATGACGAATGCCATTCTTGGGGAAGAGCGGGTCATCGTTAGTGACGTGGCAGGAACGACGCGTGATGCGATCGATACGCCATTTGAACGGGATGGACAGAAGTTCGTTATCATAGATACGGCTGGTATGCGTAAGAGAGGCCGTGTCTACGAGAACACGGAAAAATATAGTGTCATGCGTGCAATGAAGGCGATCGAACGTGCTGATGTTGTGCTGGTTGTCATTGACGGTCAAGAAGGTATTATCGAGCAGGACAAGCACATTGCCGGATATGCGCATGAAGCAGGAAGAGCGATTGTTATTGTCGTAAACAAATGGGATGCCGTGGATAAAGACGATAAAACGATGCAGCATTTTACACAAACCATTCGCGATCATTTCTTATTCTTGAGTTACGCACCGATTGTGTTTGTTTCAGCTAAAACGACGCAACGTTTACATAAGCTGTTGCCGGTCGTCATTCAAGTCGCTGAGAATCATGCCCTTCGTGTTCAGACGCATCTCCTTAACGATGTTGTTTCGGATGCGGTAGCTTACAACCCACCTCCAACGGATAAAGGTAAACGCCTGCGGATCAATTATGTTACACAAGTAGCTGTTAAGCCTCCTGTCTTTGTACTCTTCGTGAATGAGCCTGAGCTCATGCACTTTTCATATGAACGGTACCTGGATAACAAAATTCGTGCTGCCTTCGGATTTGAAGGAACACCAATACGTATCTTAAGCCGTAGGAAATCATCGGACAAAGAATAGGAGATGTTGTAGATTGCTTTCAATTTCCATAATAACAATTGTAGTGGGATATTTATTAGGCTCCATAAGCTTTAGTTATTTATTCGGGAAATGGTTCAAAGGCATCGATATCCGTAAGCACGGCAGTGGCAATGCGGGGGCGACAAATACGCTTCGCGTTCTTGGTAAGGGTCCTGCCATCCTAGTTCTTTTGCTTGATGCCTTGAAGGGAGTTGCTGCGGTATGTATTGGGATTTGGGCAGCTCCCGAACCTGATAACATCTGGATTCGCGTATTGTGTGGGCTAGCAGCTATCGTCGGTCATAATTGGCCAGTCTTTTTCGGCTTTCGAGGTGGTAAAGGAATTGCAACCACGATCGGCGTTATGGCTACACTCTGCTTCATTCCGACATTAATTGCAGGTTTAGCTGCCATAGTCATCATTGCTATTACCAGATTTGTATCGCTCGGCTCCCTTATACTTACTGCACTTTTACCTTTTCTTATTTGGGGGATGGACCGACCTTTACCGATTTTGTGGATTAGCATTTTGCTGTGTGCATTTGCCTTTATGCGTCATCGTACGAATATTGTGAAGCTCATACAAGGCAAAGAGAACAAGCTGGGTCAGAAAAGAGCTTAGCTAATGCTTACGAAGCCAGTTTTGCTAAAGCAAAACTCAGCAATGCTTACGAAGCCAGTTTTCTTACGAAAACTCTTAGGAGGGGTCACTTTGTCAAACAAAGTATCGGTTCTAGTAGCTGGAAGTTGGGGAACGGCACTCGCCTCGGTACTTGCGGATAATGGAAAGCAAGTGCTGTTATGGTCTCGCAATGAGGAGCAGGTTCAAGAAATCAACGAGAAACACCGTAATAGCCGTTTTCTCCAAGATATGGTGCTATCGCCGTTGATCGTTGCTACAAACTCGCTGCAGGAGGCGGTTGAGGATGCCGATGCGATCATTTTGGTCGTACCCTCCTCCGGCATGCGCGAGGTAGCGTCACGAATACGACCTTTTTTGAAAAAGGATACGCTAGTTATTCATGCAACTAAAGGCTTTGAAACCGGAACGCTTAAGCGTATGACCGAGGTTCTTGCCGATGAGCTCCCTGAAATCGATGCCAAGCGGCTCGTCGTCCTTTCCGGCCCTAGTCATGCAGAGGAAGTTATCCGTAAATGTCCGACGACTGTTGTTGTCGCAGCCCAAGATTTGGGAGCGGCTGAAGCGGCTCAGGATTTAATGATTAATTCCTACTTCCGCGTATATACAAACCCTGATGTTGCGGGTGTGGAGGTTGGAGGGGCGCTGAAAAACATTATTGCGCTAGGCGCTGGTCTAACAGATGGTCTAGGCTTTGGCGATAATGCAAAGGCTGCTCTTATAACGAGAGGATTGGCCGAGATCGCTCGTTTGGGTACAACTATGGGAGCCAATCCACTGACATTTGCTGGTTTAGCAGGGATTGGCGATCTGATTGTGACTTGTACAAGTCAACACAGCAGGAATTGGCGTGCCGGCAATAAATTAGCGAAGGGCATACCTTTAGACGAGGTGCTGGACGAGATGGGAATGGTCGTAGAAGGCGTGAAGACAACGAAAGCGGCCTATGAGTTGTCCCGTAGATTTGAAGTGACAATGCCGATTACTAATGAGCTATATAATGTACTTTTCGAAGGGAAATCACCTCAGTTAGCTGCGCAAGATTTGATGGGAAGAGTCCGAACCCACGAGATTGAAGAGGTAGCCAGTGACTTAGCAACAAAAGTGTTGAAGTAGCCTACACCACATCCTGCCCGCATTCATACTATATCTTATAAACTCTAGTCATTATGAGGTATAGGGAGGCGGCACATTTGTCGAATAAGGATATGTCGAAGGACGTATTAAATGTGGTAAAGAAGAAAACGGGTAAGTCTGTTACATCTAAAGATATTGAGAAAATAGCCAGCGGTGTGAAACCTTCTACCCTGCAAAGTGAAGCTCAACTTCGGCAACTTATCAAACAAGTTTCTGGTTTAGTGAACGTCAAGGTATCGGAAGAGACGATCAACGATATCATTCAGGCGGTCAAAAGCAGCAAACTCGATACCAATAACATGCAGCAATTAATGAGCATGATGATGGGTAAAAAATAAAAAGCATGAAGGGGAGCTTGCCGCCCTTCATGCTTTTTTTCTCATCCTATGCTATACTTACTGGTGATCAATTTTAATGTTTTGTACATAAGGAGTTATGAAAATGTCAAGTTTGGACAAAATGTGGGCGTCTTTCGTGGCGATTGGACTAATGGTTGTCGCGTCATTATTAATTTCTTATGCAAGAAATCGAACTCAAGGGGTTCTTCGTGTCGTGTTATCCCTTATTGCTTTTTTCTTATTTATTCCCATTTTACTTTATATGCTGCTATCTTTGTTTTAACAACTGGGAGGCGAGATATCGATGTTAGAATTGAAAACACGCAAAACACAGAAAACGATACAGGCGGTATTCGGATTAACTATTCTGGACCATGCGCTTAAGGAAGATATGGATTGGGGATTTTCTTGTACACGTGGAACCTGCGCCAGATGCCGGTGTTATGTAGCAACAGGTCGGGAACTGCTGTCAGTACCTTCGGATGAGGAAGAAAGCCGATTGGAACCTGAGGAGATTGCTCAGGGCTATCGGTTAGCTTGTCAGTGTATCGTTAAGCAATCCGGTTCCATTTCGGTTACACATAAGCCTTATTTCTAAAATATCTGCCTGAAAGGTGTGGGCATCTTGGTCCTGCTGGAGCCGTTACTACCAACAATTATGACCATTCATACACAATTATTGCAAGCTCCTGGCGCACGGTGGCTCATCGGTGGAAGCTGCGGACTACTTTTACAAGACGTTGATATTGGAAGAAGTCCAAGAGACCTCGATATCTATGTGGATGACAACGATGTAACTGCTGTCCATGCTTCCTTACGAGATTATTCAGTGGACATGCCGAATTATAGCGAAACACCCATATATGCTTCGATCCTAAGTCACTATCATATCGATGGAAATGCCGTTGAAGTGGTTGGTGATTTCAGAGTTAAGGCCCTACATTCTTCCTATCAAGTTGAAGCGGCTTATCTGTGGGAAAATCACAGCCATTCGTTTAGGATAAGCGAGCAGGAAGTCAAAGTTATGCCATTAGCCCATGAACTCCTATTTAATTTACTTCGTAATCGGCCCGATCGCTATATGGCGATTATGAAAACCATGCAAGCTTATCCAGAGCTTCACATGCAAGCTTTAAACGATTTAGTGGTTAGAAATAGCTGGGGAACAGAGTTCCAAAGGAAGCTTGAACAATTGATAGATTCACCCAGATAGCAGGAAGATGGCATATAAGAAGGTGAAAGCGATGGATGGACCAGAAGTGTATTTTTGGCCGGATGACAAAAAAATATCGGTCCGCCCTGGAACGACATTGCTGGATGCAGGGCGCAAAGCCAAGGTTCACATCCGCACGCGCTGCGGAGCCAAGGCAGCTTGTCTCATGTGTAAGGTGAAGGTAAGCGAACCTAGCGGTCTTGCACCTATGAATGTGAACGAACGTTTAAAGCTTGGCTCTCAAGCTGATGAAGGCTATCGGCTTGCTTGCCAGGCCCGTGTGATTGGCTCTGTTCAAGTTACGGTACCTGAAGATCCATTAAAGGCAGTCATTCGCGCCCAGCTTGCAAGACAGGCGGAAGAAGACGATTTATTTTAGAAAAAAAGATAGGATGATTGATTCGTGAAAATAGCTCTAAGCCTTTTACATGGTAGATGGGTATTCATCGCCATTTGTATAGTCTTGCTGCTCGGTGGTTGTGCATATCCGCAGGAAATGCGTAAAGAGAATCAAATCAACCCTGCGGAGTTCATTACTGTCGTTCAACAGGCCATTGTTCTCTACCACGAGAAGACCGGTGTGCTGCCGATCAAGAATAGCGATATGACAACACCACTCTATGAGAAATATGTGATTGATTTTCCTAAATTGAAAAAAACGAACCTGCTTAGTACGGTTCCGGCTAATGCTTTCGAAAGCGGCGGTATTTTCATCTATGTGCTTGTCGATGTGGAAACAAAGCCAACGGTTAAGTTGATGGATTTGTCCGCTTATCAGAGTGTTGAAGATGTCCAGAAGAAGATCAATGATTACAAAGTGAAGCATGATGGGAAGCTTCCTCCGGGTATTGCTATTAATGAAGCTTTTGACTATGTGGATTTTGATAAACTGGGTATGAAATTACCTGAAATCAAGTCTGTTTACAATCGCAAGAATTTCATAACCTACTTGGTGAATAAGCAAACAGGCGAAGTTGCCATTGATTATGCGATGGACATCATGCAGCTTATTCAAAGTAATTCGTTAGCGAGTTCCTTAAAGTCTGATCAGGATTTGCGAGAGATTCTCGTGAATAAATCCTACTTCGTGCCGATACGCAGTAATGCGTATTTATGGCAAAATAATCAACCTATGCCTCAAAACAAATCATAAACGTAACCTCTTACAGAAACTTGTAAGAGGTTTTTTTGATTTTTCAGAATAACCAATGCCAGTCAATCATATATTTTTTCAATGTGGTGAGACTTTGATCTAGTGTCAAAGATCCCTATATGGTTCTATAAGGAAAGCCGTATGTGCTTCATAAAATATGAGCGGCAAAAAAAGATCTACGCATCTATCATATTTCTATCGAAAGTACATATATTTCTTACTAGTCCAAATGAATGTACGAGTAGTCAATTGTTACCGTCAGAAGAGTCAGTTGACGACCAAACTGTAGGAGGGATTCTCTTGGAGAAAGTGGATATCTTTAAGGACATTGCAGAACGAACGGGAGGGGACATTTACCTGGGGGTTGTCGGAGCGGTCCGAACAGGAAAATCAACCTTTATTAAGCGTTTTGTGGAATCTGTAGTGCTTCCTAACATTCAAAGTGAAGCGGATAGGATCCGGGCTACCGATGAACTCCCGCAGAGCGCTGCTGGCCGCACGATTATGACAACGGAGCCGAAATTCGTACCGAATACGGCGGTTCAAATTTCCGTGGCCGAAGGGCTGAATGTGAATGTTCGCCTCGTTGATTGTGTAGGTTATGCAGTCGATGGCGCCAAAGGCTATGAAGACGAGAACGGCCCGCGTATGATCAATACCCCTTGGTTCGATGAACCGATTCCTTTCCAGGAAGCTGCTGAAATCGGAACACGGAAGGTCATTCAGGAACATTCTACACTCGGCGTGGTTGTAACTACCGATGGAACAATTTCTGATATTCCGAGGTCTTCGTATGTACTTGCAGAAGAAAGAGTCATTAATGAGCTGAAAGAAGTAGGCAAACCATTCATTGTCATCATTAACTCACAGAAACCGAATAGTGAGCCGGCGCTTGAGCTGCGCAGTGAACTGCAAAGCCGCTATGACGTGCCTGTTGTGACAATGAGTGTAGCTAGTGCAGGTGAAGAGGAAATGGTCTCTGTCCTGCGTGAAGTGCTTTACGAGTTCCCTGTCCATGAAGTGAATGTGAATTTACCAAGCTGGGTGATGGTTCTTGATGAGAATCACTGGCTGCGCACGCAATTCGAAAATTCCGTACGTGATACGGTTCAAGATATCAGACGTTTACGCGATGTGGATCGTGTCGTCAGCCAGTTTGCCGAATATGAGTTCATTGATAAAGCCGCTTTGGCTGGACTTAATATGGGGCAAGGCGTTGCGGAGATTGACCTATTTGCGCCGGATGAACTCTATGATCGCATCCTGGTCGAAGTTGTCGGGGTCGAAATTCGCGGCAAAGATCATCTCCTCCAGTTGATGCAGGATTTCACTCATGCGAAACGAGAATATGATCAATTTGCGGAAGCGCTGGAAATGGTCAAAACGACAGGCTACGGCATAGCGCCTCCGACGCTCGCTGAGATGGCGCTGGATGAACCGGAGTTAATACGTCAAGGCTCAAGGTTCGGTGTCCGTTTACGGGCTACAGCACCGTCTATTCACATGATTCGTGTGGATGTGGAGTCGGAGTTCTCACCTATCATTGGTACTGAGAAGCAAAGTGAAGAGCTGGTCCGTTATCTCATGCAGGATTTCGAAGATAATCCGCTTAAAATTTGGGAGTCCGATATATTCGGAAGATCGCTTCATTCGATTGTTCGTGAAGGGATTCAAGGGAAACTTGCCCAGATGCCGGACAATGCACGCTATAAACTCCAAGAAACACTTGGCCGAATTATTAATGAAGGCTCTGGTGGCCTAATTGCCATAATTTTGTAGAAAAGCAGACAAGAAAAACACTCGAAAGAGTGTTTTTTGTCGTTTATTAGCAAAAATACCCACATAAAATGGAAAACGATACTTGAAATTGCTGTCGGAGTGTATTACTATGAATTTATTCGTCTGCTTTCGAAGTTCATTTTTGCTAAGAAAATCAACGATTTTTCATTGGATAATGTATATTTTCTGAGGAAACGGTGAAAACAGGAAGTAACGGAAGTGAGAAATCTTGGGGGGAGGTGAATGGCATGAATAAATCTGAATTGATTAACAAGGTTGCTGAAACCTCTGAGCTTTCCAAGAAAGATGCAACTAAAGCAGTTGATGCTGTTTTTGATGCAATTTCCGAAGCGCTGCAAGGCGGAGATAAAGTACAATTAGTTGGTTTCGGTAACTTTGAAGTTCGTGAACGTTCTGCTCGTAAAGGACGTAATCCACAGACTGGTGATGAAATCGAAATTCCAGCAAGCAAAATTCCAGCTTTCAAACCTGGTAAAGCACTTAAAGAAGGCATTCAATAATTGCGTTTTTTACATACTATTGAACGTTATATAACAACAAAGCCGTGACCGCTAAACAGCCGTCGCGGCTTTCTTAATTGATGAGATAAAATGCCTTTACAATTCGAAATTCTCCTACTATAATTACAAAAGTGAATAAGTTAGCCTATGCTACGAACGGGGTATGGCGCAGCCTGGTAGCGCGCACCCTTGGGGTGGGTGAGGTCGCACGTTCGAATCGTGTTACTCCGATTATGAAAAAGACATCGTCAGCCGATGTCTTTTTCTCTTGAAGAGGCTTGTTCCAAAAAAGATAGCACTTCTTAGATGATTTAGGGGGAACAGTCTTGAATAAGTTAAAACTAAACGAGCTCGTGAAATCTCAGGATTGGGCGATGTTCGGCATAATTGCTTCCATTTACTTGGTTTGGCGTATCGGTGTTGTCGGGAACTGGAGTAAAGAATGTTGGATCTTGCTGCTGATTTGTTTGCTAGGTGTCCGTAAGGATCAGGTTGACGTTGATTGGAAACGATTCTTCATTTTTGGTATTCCACTGCTTGGTGTTTTTTATTACTTTTACGGAAGCGGAAATAGCTTCTGGTGGAGGATCGCCAATTGGATGTTTGAAAATAATAGTCATCCATGGCATTGGGATGACTATATGAATGCGATCCCACTGAACACTGGCGGATGGGCGAGATGGATTGCCACTCCTTCTCTAGATAAAGCAATGGTGTGGATTTATAATTATGGCTTTGTTTTATCTTTATGGATTTGTATTGTGAGAAGCTTTTGGACACGCAGTATTAAGAAAATGCTTTCCTACGCATTATCCGGTCATATGCTGCAATTTCCACTTATTTTACCTTTTTACAATTTAATTTTGTTGCATGAAGTATGGTATGTCAATAAGCAGCCGGATTTGTTACACCGTGTATTCGCTGATCAAAATTCGTTACTTGTGGCTACGATGAATTGTTTCCCTAGTATGCATACATCCATTTCATTTGCTATGCTTCTCCTGGCCCTGAGAGAGAAGGATCGCATTTTCAAAACGATGATGGTTACCTATTGCGCGTCAATTATTTTCTCAACCTTGTACTTACAAATTCATTGGCTTGTCGATGTATTCGCCGGCATGCTGTTTGCCTACGCAACGGTCAAGCTGTCTGATTTCCTGATTCGATTAGGTTCTAATAGCGTACTTCCTGCCAAGTTCAAGAATTTTTATCAAAAAGGAAAGAATACAGCGCCTAATGAAATATCTGTCTAAGGTTAGTTGACTTCCCGATGCTTTTTTTGGCATCATTAGGTAGGGGATTGTAGTTTAGGCAAGAATGGAGGATGGGAAATGGAACAAACGAATAAAATGAATAATTCGAATACGAACGGTAATGAATATTTCGTTATTAAAGCCAAAGATAATGGTGTTCATGTCATTGGCTTAACCCGAGGTCAAGACACTCGCTTTCATCATACGGAAAAATTGGACAAGGGCGAAGTCATGATTGCTCAGTTCACGGAGCATACATCCGCAGTGAAAGTTAGAGGAAAGGCGCTAATTATGACCAAGTACGGTACGGTTGATACCGAAGAATAATTTATAATTTACAAAGCAGGCATAGCTTGCTTTTTTTTTATGTACAATGGTGTATAGGGCTTGTAAAATGCCAATGCTCGAAGTCTGTTGCTCTTGCAAACGCGTAGGAGGTGCTTTCGTAATGAAATGGTCGATGCGCATCATGATGACTTTAGGTATATCAATTGTAATGGCCATCTGTCTGTCTGTGCTTCCGAAAATGGATCGATCCACGGGCATAAACTCGCCTTATAATTGGTCAAGCAATCGTGCAGGGCAGCTCACGGAGAATAATTTGGTAGATTTACTTGTACAAATCCCCCTTCAACTTCGGATTCGAAAAGTTGAGCTAAGCAACTCCCGAATGTCAATTGATTTGAGTTTGCCGAAAAATGCTGATTCGGTATCAGTCTATAGGGATTTGTATATGATCGCGCAAACTATGATTATGAAAACAAAAAATGTGAATCAGGTCTGGGTTCGTGTGATTGATTATTCTGGGGTTACAGAGTCAGCCTCAACACAGCTTGTACTCGCCATGGTTGCGGAACGTGAATATGGGAAGGATATGGAGAAGAATGCGAGCGAACTCAGCCTCATTCAACTTGAGCAGCAATTACAAAACCGCTTTCGTATTACGTACACCTCTAAATGGCAGCAAAGATATCCCTTATAATTAAATGTGCTTCTGTTTACGTGTTATGATATAATGACTTGAATTGAAGCATAGATGAACACAAAAGATATTTGGCACACGGTTACGGAGGCTTTTGCATGAATTCTTATCGGATCCAAGAGATCGCTAAGCAGTATACTGAGTATGATATGATCCAAATTCACACAGACTTGCCCGATTTTCCGGAGCTTCGCACACGTCTGTTGTTTGCTTTTTTGAACGGAAACAGTAAATTAAGTTCTTCAAGCGAGTTGTATACGCTTGCTACTTCGCTTGTACAACTTGGGCTCGATACCCATGATTTGGTCTCGGCTTCCAATGATATCAAAGAGAAAAAGGCGGCAAGGTCAAGGCAGTTAAAGGTTCTTGCAGGGGATTATTTTAGTTCCCGCTTTTATAATCTTCTTGCTCAGGCGGGCCAGATTGAAATGATTAAGCAGTTGTCGGATGCGATTTGCGAAGTCAATCGGCTCAAGATGAATGTGTATATGAAAATGAAGCAATTGAAATTGACGGCAGAAGATTACATCCACCAAACAGTGGAAATTAAATCTCAGCTTTTTTTGTCTTTCTCCGAGTTTATGTCTGAGGTATATGACCAAGCTTGGCCAGATATTCTGAGGAGTTATGCAAAGTGTGAGGTTATCTTTGAGGAGATTTTCCGCATCGAATCGGTGGTCAATTTCAGAGGTAGCTGGGGATTCTGGCACATTCTGCAGCATGGAACGAAGGAAGAACGAAAGCAGCTTCATGTGGAGGAATCAGATCAAGCCAAGGTTCGCGGACTCATACATAAATATAATATAACTTCGCAGCTTTATCAGATGCTTGATTCTCATACGAAGCAATTACAGTCTAAAGTACAACAGCTTGAATCAGATAAACTAATAAGCGAGCTGTTTCACATTGGGGAGCCGTTCCTTCGATTCTTGGCGAAGCAGCCCAAAGTGCTGGAAGAAATTTGAGGTGATGTGACAGATGAATATGACAAAAACAAATAGCAAAACGAAAACAACCAAAACCAAAGAAGAGTTCGTTCACTCGGTCTTTGAAAGTATTGCCCCCAAATATGATCTTATGAACAATATTTTAAGCTTCCGCAGGCATAAAGCATGGCGCAAATTCACCATGAAAAAAATGAATGTGCAGCCGGGTGATACAGCGATTGATTTGTGCTGCGGCACATGCGACTGGACGATCAGCTTAGCTCAGGCTAGTGGTAGCGGTAAGATGGTTGGACTTGATTTTAGCCAAAACATGCTAGACTATGGCGCAGAGAAAATCAAGCAACTCCACTTGGAGCAGCAGATTGAGCTTATCCGAGGCAATGCGATGAGTCTTCCGTTTGACGACAATACGTTTGATTACGCCACGATCGGGTTTGCCCTTCGTAATGTTCCCGATTTGGAGCAGGTCATCCGTGAAATGCAACGTGTCGTTAAGCCAGGAGGGCTAGTTGTGTCTTTGGAGCTATCCAAGCCAACATGGCAACCATTCAAGTCAATCTATTATTTTTATTTCCAGCGTGTGCTGCCCTTTTTAGGAAAGCTGATCGCAAAGAAATATGAGCAGTACAAATGGCTGCCGGAATCATTAATCCATTTTCCCGATCATAAACAATTAGCTACCATCTTTACAAACCAAGGTTTAGAAAGTGTACAGGCTTACCCATTAACAGGTGGGGTTGCAGCCTTGCATATGGGTACCAAGGGGAATACGAAATCAGGAGTGTAATCAGCATATGTTTACTAAATTAAAAATATTTTTGGAAATGATTAAATTTGAACACAGTGTATTTGCGTTACCGTTTGCCTTCATGGGAGCGATTCTAGGATCAGTCGTATTAAATGGACATTTGCCTAGTTGGGCCCAGATTGGTTGGATCACTCTTGCCATGGTTGGGGCAAGAACAGCCGCGATGGCCTTGAACCGTGTAATTGATAAAGCGATTGATAAGAAAAATCCGCGAACGGAAAATCGAGCAATACCGGCGGGACTTATATCTATTCAACAGGTAATTATATATATTATTATTTCGTTTGCTTTGCTTTTCTGGGCAACATCTAATCTAAGCTCTTTGTCGATGAAACTGCTGCCTATTGCAGTGTTTTTTCTTGTCTTTTACTCGTATACCAAAAGGTTTACATGGACATGCCACTTTGTATTAGGTTTAACATTAGGTTTAGCCCCGCTTGGTGGGTGGATTGCCGTAACAGGTCAATTCACATGGCCATCAATTATTTTTTATTTGACTGTTGTTTGTTGGAGCGCTGGGTTTGATCTGATTTATGCTTGTCAAGATGCTGAGTTTGATCGCAATGAAGGCCTTCATTCCTTGCCAAGCCGATTCGGAATCAAGGCTGCCCTGAATACCGCTCGTATCCTGCATGTTCTCACAGCAGTAGGTTTAGTGGCTTTGTTTTTTATCACACATTTAAGTTGGTTTTATTTAGTCGGTCTCGTTATCGCTTATATTATTTTGTATAAAGAACATCGACTTGTCTCGCCGCAGGACTTGTCCAAATTGAATACAGCTTTTTTCACCATGAACGGTGTATTAAGTTTAGTTATGTTTGCCTTCACCTTGCTTGATGTGCTTGTGAGGCAGCATTCATGAGCGGCAATTGGGTAGTAGGTATCACCGGTGCTAGTGGAGCAATCTATGGCGTGCGGTTGTGCCAGGTGCTGCTGGACCAGGGCTTAAGTGTGCACCTGATCGTTACAGAGGCAGGTTGGAGAGTGCTGCACGATGAATTGGATTGGCATGTAAGCAAGCGCAAAGAGATGCTGCAGGAGCATTTTGGCGGCCGCGCAGGTTCCTTTGATTATCATCCAATTGCTGATATTGGCGCGACTGTGGCCAGTGGATCTTTTCGCACAAAGGGGATGGTTGTCATACCTTGCTCGATGGGCACTTTATCTGGAATCGCTCATGGCTCATCGGATAATTTACTAGAGCGAACAGCGGATGTCATGCTCAAAGAAGGAAGAAAATTAATCCTGGTTCCAAGGGAAACGCCATTACATGCCATACATTTGGAAAATATGCTAACCTTATCGAAAATGGGCGTACGCTTGCTTCCGGCGATGCCGGGTTTTTATAATCGTCCGCGCTCTATCGATGAGATGGTCGATTTTTTGGTGGGTAAAGTGCTGGATAGTATGGATATTGAACATTCCTTGTACCGAAGATGGGGAGATAACAATGAGCAACTTAGGCCCTAAAATACGAATTGGCCGTATTAATTATACGAACGTTTGGCCGATTTACTATTACTTTCCCGAACTAATGAACAGCGCAGAGGTGGACATAATCGAACAGGTCCCAACCTCCCTTAATCAAGCTATGGCTGCTGGAAACATTGATATGGGCCCTATTTCTTCCTTTGCTTACGGAGAATCCTTTGCGGATTACATGTTGTACCCCGATCTTTCGGTTAGCGCTTATGGGGAAGTGAATTCGATACTGTTGTTCCATGATAAGCCGTTACGTGAAATTGCGAATAGCCGTATCGTATTACCAACAACCTCGGCTACATCAGTGAATTTACTCAAAATCATTCTCGAAAAGTTTTATAATGGGAAACCAACCTATGAGTATGCTATGCCCAATATCGAACAGATGATGGAAAATGCAGACGGGGCGTTACTTATTGGCGATGATGCGATCAAAGAGAGCTGGCGTAATAAGAAGTATATGATTACGGATCTTGGGCAAGAATGGGCCAAATGGACAGGACAATGGATGTCTTTTGCCGTGTGGGCGATTCGCAAAGAGACCGCAGAGAAATATCCGGACCTTGTAGCAGCAGTGTTTGAGGCCTTCATGGCCAGTAAAGCTAAAGCACATAAAAATCCGGAAGAAATGATCCATGAGGCGCAAGCAACGGTAGGCGGAACACCTGAGTATTGGACTCATTATTTTCATACGTTATGTTATGATTTTGGAACGGAACAATGGGAAGGACTTGCTTTGTATTACAAGTACTGCTATGAGCTTGGTTTCCTGCCGAAGCCGGTAAGCATCGCT
Organism: Paenibacillus sp. yr247; assembly: GCF_900103825.1. GTDB lineage: Bacteria > Bacillota > Bacilli > Paenibacillales > NBRC-103111 > Paenibacillus_E. Next base: position 223,875 of record NZ_FNIF01000005.1, on the reverse strand, counting down.
TTATGGTCAGAGAATAAAGTGGCACGGGTGACTGAATGAAAAATCTAATGGATATTTATACAAGAAAGAAAAAGGATATAGCCGCAATTGAAAAAGAGCTCGAAGAGAGCGTGTATTCCGATCATGCGATGCTTAGAGAAACTTCTATGCACTTACTGAAAGCGGGAGGGAAGCGAATTCGGCCTGTCTTTGTTCTGCTTTCCGGTGAGTTTGGAGAGTATCAGCTTCAAACCATGAAACGCGTCGCGGTACCGCTGGAGCTTATTCATATGGCGTCGCTTGTCCATGATGATGTGATCGATGATGCAAACACAAGACGGGGACAATTGACGGTGCGCTCCAAATGGGACAACCGCATTGCCATGTTCACGGGGGATTATATTTTTGCCAAGGCCTTAGGCGTCATTACTCAGATTCACAAGCCCGCGGTACACCAAATTATGTCTAAAGCCATTGTGGAAATGTCCATCGGAGAAATGGAACAAATTCGTTTCTTTTTTCATTCCGAGCAAACGATTCGTGATTACTTGTTAAGAATTAGACGTAAAACGGCACTACTCATCGCCATTTCCTGTCAATTAGGAGCCATGGCAGCAGATGCGCCTGATTGGATCAGCAGCAAGCTGTATGCTTTTGGTTATAACGTAGGAATGGCGTTTCAAATCCGGGATGATATTCTCGATTTAATCGGTACCGAAAAGCAAATCGGCAAACCGCCGGGCAGCGATGTGAAACAAGGCAACATTACGATACCTGTTTTGTTAGCGATGCAGGACCCATCCTTGAAGTCGCTTATTTTGTCTGAATTAGAGCGTATACATCAGTTAGATGGACAGACCGATGTTAGTCGTTTTTTGGATATGATCCGAGGCAGTGAAGGCATAAGCAGAGCTGATGCACTATCTCAAAAGTATATTGATAAGGCAATTGCTTCTTTGGACAAACTGCCTAATATTCAAGCCAAGAAAGATCTCATTGAAATTGCACATTTTATTGGCAATCGATCTTATTAAGGAGTCGGGCTTCAATTTGAGAAATGTTACCAAAGAGTGTAAACTAGTGGGGAATACATAGGTTGAACATTATTAAGTATATGCTTAAGATGCAAGTCTTCTAGCGAAAACTCTAAGGAGGAAGTCCTTACATGGAAAAAACATTCTTGATGGTTAAACCAGATGGCGTGCAACGGGGTCTTGTAGGTGAAATTGTAAAACGATTTGAACAGAAGGGCTTTCAATTAATTGGCAGTAAGCTAACAATGGTATCGAGAGAGCAAGCCGAGTTTCATTATGAGGAACATAAAGGAAAAGATTTTTACGAAAAACTAGTGACATTTATTACATCCGGGCCTGTTTTCGCTATGGTATGGCAAGGGGATCAAGTCATTCCTTTATCCCGCACAATGATAGGGAAAACGAATTCTCTTGAGGCTGCTCCAGGTACAATCCGTGGTGACTTCGCCGTACATACGAATTTAAATCTCATTCATGGTTCGGATTCACCTGAAAGCGCTGAGCGTGAAATTAGCAATTTCTTTAAGTCAAACGAGCTTTTTGAATACAGTAAAGTCATTCAGCAATGGATCTAGTTGGATTAAGCTTAAAGAACCTGACATCTTTACGGATGCGGGTTCTTTTTTTGTCGTTTATTGAAGGATATTGGCATTTGCTTACAGAATGTATGTTACTAGAAAAAGACCAAGGTGGGTGGACAGCATGGAGGATCAAGATTTTTTGTTGTTTATAAAAAAAGTGAAAGAGCATACGTCCATTGATCTTGCCCTTTATAAAGAAGCACAAATGAAAAGACGTCTCACAACACTGCGAATGAAACGCGGTTATCATACATTTGTCGCTTTTTTTGATGCCATGATGAAGAATAAAGAGCTATTTTATGAATTTTTGGATCGAATGACGATTAATGTCTCTGAGTTTTGGCGAAATCCGAATCGCTGGGAGCTCGTTGAGCAGAAGTTTATACCCGAGATGTTGATAAAGAACCGACGCTTGAAAGTGTGGAGTGCCGCTTGTTCAACGGGGGAAGAGCCCTATACACTAGCAATGATTTTGGCCGAGCAAGGGGCGCTGAATGATGTTCATTTACTCGCGACAGATATTGATGATGGTGCCTTGGAAAAAGCACGGAAAGCAATATACCTCGATCGGTCTTTGCGAGACGTCCCAGAAAAATATGCGAAGAAATATTTCCGACAAGAACAAATGATGTATCATATTAAGGATGACCTGAAGAAATCGATTAAATATCAGAAGCAGAACTTGCTTGTCGATACATTTGATACGGGATTTGATCTTATCGTTTGCCGCAATGTCATCATTTACTTTACAGAGGAAGCGAAACATATCCTTTACCAGAAATTTTCCAAAGCACTGAAACCAGGAGGATTATTGTTTGTTGGCTCCACGGAGCAAATTTTCTCCCCAGGGCAATATGACTTAGAAACAGCGGATACTTTCTTTTATCGTAAAAAGGGTGTATAAGAAATTCCATATCTTCCAATACTAAGATGTAGCAAAAGTTTAGGAGGCTATTATGGACAAACGCAAAGTGATTACCGCTTATCGCAGGGGAATGATCTCCATTCAGGAATGTGCGCAAATTTTGGGAGTCGATTCGTCACAAATCATGGGTCTGATGAATGATCCGCAGATGGCAGAACTCCCAAGAGTCGTCCAAAAGCAGCCTATGCACGGTTAACCTTTGCTCTTGATTAAATATTGACACGCTTACGCTAAGGGATTGTACCTTACATGCGAAGCGTGTTTTTGCGTTGGAACTGTTGCCAAACCCGAGTACCTATACTATAATGACAAAAGATAATCGCGCGTCAAAGCGCTAAAGTATTAATAAAAATGCAAGGTAGAAACAGGAGAACGTATCTCTTACGAAACCAGTTTTCTCCGTAAATTCAATGTGAATGCTTATGAAGTCAGTTTGCTTCGCAATACTCAAATCGAATACTTACGAAGCTAGTTTTGCTTCGCAAAACTTTTAGGGGGTCATGGATTGTGAGATACTTAACGGCAGGTGAAACGCACGGCCCGCAGCTCACTGCGATTATTGAAGGGTTTCCAAGTAATGTAACCCTAAACTTTGAAGATCTGAACTTTCAATTACAAAGACGTCAAAAGGGCTACGGTCGTGGTCGTCGAATGCAAATTGAGAAAGATACAGCGACAATTGCAGGCGGTGTGCGCCATGGTAAAACAACGGGGGCTCCGATAGCACTTGTTGTTGTAAATAATGATTGGAAGCATTGGACAACAGTTATGGGCATTGAGCCTGTAGAAGAGGATAACGAAGGCAAACGTCGCGTAAATCGTCCTCGTCCGGGACATGCGGATTTAAATGGCGGCCTCAAATATAATCAAAAAGATTTGCGTAACATTCTAGAGCGTTCAAGTGCACGTGAAACAACGATGCGTGTTGCAACGGGAGCTGTAGCGCGCCAATTGTTGGCTGAGTTCGGCATTAAAGTAGCAGGACAAGTCATTCGTATTGGTGATGTAGAAGTAGAGCGACAAGAGCTTCCAGTCGATGAACTTATTCGCATTACAGAGGAATCTCCGGTACGCGTGGTTGATAAAGAGGCTGAAGCCAAAATGATCGCCGCGATCGATGTAGCCAAAGAAGATGGCGATACACTGGGTGGTATTGTTGAAGTTATCATTGAAGGCGTACCTGTAGGTCTAGGCAGCCACGTTCAATGGGATCGCAAATTGGATGGTAAAATTGCGCAAGCGGTTCTTTCCATTCAAGCTTTCAAAGGTGTGGAATTCGGAATTGGATTCGAAGCTGCCAAGCGCAGAGGATCCAATGTTCATGACGAAATTCTATACACGAAAGAAGATGGCTTTAGTCGCAGAACGAATCGCGCAGGCGGCTTCGAAGGCGGGATGACAACGGGCGAGCAAATTATCGTACGCGGTGTCATGAAACCAATTTCGACACTCTATAAACCACTGCAAAGCGTTGATATTGATACGAAGGAAGTATTCACGGCTCAAGTTGAGCGTTCTGACACTTGCGCAGTTCCAGCGGCAGGCGTGATTATGGAAAACGTAATTGCATGGGAAGTAGCGAATGCTTTTTTGGAGAAATTCGGCGGCGACTCTATCGAGGAAATTCGTGCGAACTTAACCAACTTCTTAGCCCAAGTGGAGAGCTATTAATATGAGAGAGCTCACCGTAGAGCTTGGAGAACGGTCTTATCCCATATATATTGGCCAAGGCATTCTTAACAATATCACGGTCCTGTTCGACCGTGCGAAGCTCAGCCGCAAGTCGCCGCTGCTCGTCGTCACCGACGACGCGGTGGCTCCGCTGCACCTGGAGCGCGTCATGACGCTGCTCCGTAAGGGCGGCTTCGCCGCCACAGCCTGCGTCGTGCCCGCAGGCGAAACTTCCAAATCCCTCGCGCAGCTCGAGGGAATTGTGACCGCCGCCCTCCAGGCGGGTCTCGATCGCAGTTCAGCGATCGTCGCCCTCGGAGGAGGCGTGGTCGGCGATCTCGCCGGCTTCGCTGCGGCGAGCTTCATGCGCGGGATCCGCTTCGCGCAGATCCCGACAACCATCCTTGCCCACGACAGCTCTGTCGGCGGCAAGGTTGCGGTCAATCATCCGATGGCGAAGAACATCATCGGGGCATTCCATCAGCCCGAGCTCGTTCTCTTCGACATCGACTTGCTTTTGACACTGCCGCCCCGCCAAGTAAAGGCGGGCCTCTCAGAAGTGATCAAGCACGGCTTGATCTGGGACGCTGCCTTCACGCAGTGGTGCGACGACAACGCGGAGAAGCTGCTTGCATTAGATCCGGAAGCGCTTAGTTATGCGTTATATATAGGCTGTAAAGTAAAGTCCATCGTCGTATCTCAAGATGAGCGCGAACATGATTTGCGTGCGATTTTGAATCTCGGCCATACGATAGGTCACGCCTTGGAAGCGGTCGCTGGTTATGGCGAACTGATGCATGGTGAAGCCATTGCGATTGGAATGGTAGGAGCTGCAAAGCTTGCTCAGCAGTTTGGATATGTCGAAGACATTTATTCGGTAACGAAAGGTTTGTTCCAGAAATACGGATTGCCTGTCAGCATTCCGTCTCATCTGGATACGGATAGTATTATGAGCGCTATGATGCATGATAAGAAATTCAAAGAAGGCACAATGGTCTACATCATCCCGACGGAAATCGGCAAAGTAGAAATCCGTAAGGATGTTACGGTGGAGCAAGTCAGACAAATTGTCGAGCTTTTAAAAGGGGAGAGTTAGCCGATGTTCTTAAGGGGAATTCGTGGAGCGACGACGGTTGAACACAATGAGGAACAGGAGATTTTAACCGCTACAGGTGAACTGCTTGCGACCATTGTTGAGGTCAATGATTTTCGCCCGGAAGATATTTGTTCGGTTTTCATTACGGTGACAGAGGATATTACGGCAACATTCCCGGCTCGAGCGATTCGCACGATGGTCGGTTGGGAGCTAGTCCCTTTGATGTGTTCCCTAGAGGTTCCGGTTGAGAACGCTTTGCCCAAATGTATCCGATTAATGGTACAAATCAACACAACCAAAAGCCAATCGGAGATCAACCATATCTACTTGAAGGAAGCTAAGGCACTACGGCCTGATATTGTTAAATTGACAAATGAAGCAACGCGGTAGTATAGTGGAGTTAGATGAGTTTAGGTAAGTAGAGCAGATTTTAGTCGAGTAGAGCTGAGCCCAGATGAGCTGAGAATAGGTAATATTGGTTTGTGTGACGATGAGTACGACTCTTTTGGAGGGCGTTTGTTTGTTCATACACAGCCATAGCTGCTTTTTTCATTATTCTCCCTGATCTTCTACTATAACTAAAGTCAACCTCTACCCCCGGTAGAGGTTTTTTTGTTATTCGAATAGAGTTTTGAGCTCCGTAATTACGAGACGCTCACAAGCTGAGAGGGGATGTTTCCATGTATTCACCTGAAATTCAAGAAGTGATTCGTTTGGCCAAAAATTATAACCTCATTCCAGTCGTACGTCATTTATTAGCAGATACCGAAACTCCGATACGAGTATTTCAACATCTTTACCAAGAACCGCGCGCCTTCCTCTTAGAAAGTGTTGAGGGCGGCGTGAAATGGGCCCGATACTCCTTCATCGGCAGCGATCCCTTCTTGATGATTAAGGCGAAGCATGGGAAAACTTTGGTTGAAACACAGACCGAGAATAAGGTTTCTGACGAGAAGCCAATCGATGTGTTGAAAGCCTATCTACGTTCCTACTCAAGTCCTCAGCTTGCGGACTTGCCGCGGTTTACAGGCGGGGCTGTCGGATTCTTTGGATACGATTTGCTGCAATACTACGAGAAGCTCCCTTCTCATCAAATTGATGATTTACAAATGAATGACATTCAATTCATGTTCTGCGATCAAGTCATTGTTTTCGATCATTTCAAACAGCAGATCAAAGTGATTGCCAATGTGCATGTACAGCCTTTTGCAACGGATGCTGACATTGTCAAAGCGTATCATGCGACTTGTGAGAAAATTGATGCAACAATCGAGAAGATCAAGCGTCCTCTCGGTACCGAAACGATGACTCACAATCCGATTGTGACTGAACCTGATCTCGGCGATATACGGTCAAACATCACGAAGGAGAAGTACATTGCCAATGTGAATAAAGCCAAGGAATACATTCGTGCGGGAGATATTTTCCAGGTTGTATTGTCACAACGTTTTGAGATGGAAACGAGTGTTTCACCATTGCAAGTGTATCGAGTGCTTCGTACAATGAATCCTTCTCCTTATATGTATGTGCTTAAAATGGATGATGAAGTCGTTGTCGGCACATCGCCAGAGCTGTTGGTCCGAGTCGAGGAGGAGAAAGTAGAGACGCGCCCAATTGCCGGTACAAGGCCAAGAGGGAAGACGCCTGAAGAAGATCTGGCTTTGGAGAAAGAGCTGCTCGCGGATGAGAAAGAACGTGCTGAACACTTGATGTTGGTTGACTTAGGCCGCAATGATATCGGGCGTGTATCGGAATTCGGAACAGTGAAGTGCGATACGTTTATGGACATCGAACGCTATTCTCACGTCATGCATATCGTTTCTAATGTTTCGGGTAAAATTGCGAAGGACAAAGATTTCTTCGATGCCCTTCTTTCTTGTATGCCTGCAGGGACAGTGTCTGGAGCACCGAAGCTGAGGGCTATGGAGATTATTGCTGAGCTGGAGCCGGAGTCTCGCGGTGCCTACGCGGGAGCGATTGGTTACCTAGGATTTTCGGGGAACTTGGACACTTGTATCACAATCCGCACGATCATTTTCAAAAAAGGCAAAGCCTATGTGCAAGCCGGTGCCGGTATTGTATGGGACTCTGTTCCTGAAAGTGAGTACCAGGAGACGGTGAATAAAGCGACAGCTTTGCTCAAATCGATTCGGATGGCAGAGGCCATGTTCAGCCCTGAGCCTAGACCGGTAAGTGATATTAACAAAGATTATTTTGTTAACTCTTAAGGGGAAAAAGTATGAGGAGGATTGAAGTCATGAGTGGACTTAATTATATACAGCAAGCGCTCGGTAAAGTCATTAACGGTAGTCATTTGTCCCGTGAGGAAGCACGTGGTGTGATGTCGGAAATCATGGATGGTGCTGCTACACCATCTCAAATCGGCAGCCTGCTCACAGCGCTTCGGATCAAAGGCGAGACGCTGGAGGAGATTACAGGCTTTGCAGAGACGATGCGCAATAAGGCCCTTCAAGTCGAGGTTCAGCAGAACGATCTGTTGGATACTTGCGGAACAGGTGGAGATGGGGCAGAGACGTTCAATATCTCTACAACGGCAGCGATTGTAGCATCAGCTGGAGGGATTCGCGTAGCGAAGCATGGCAATCGGGCGATGTCTAGCAAAAGCGGCAGCGCTGATGTCCTGGAAGCTCTTGGCGTGAAGATTACGTTAAGCGGCGAGCAAGCAGCGAAGTGCTTGGACAAGACAGGCATTTGCTTCATGTTCGCTCAAACTTATCATCAATCGATGAAGCATGTAGCTGCGCCTCGTCGTGAGCTGGGCTTCCGAACGGTGTTCAACTTGCTTGGTCCCTTAACGAATCCAGCAGGCGCTGATCGTCAAGTACTAGGTGTGTTCGACAGCTCTAAGACAGAGTTGCTCGCTCAAGCGCTGCAAGCGCTAGGACTGAAACGAGCATTGGTTGTAGCAAGCGAGGATGGTTTGGACGAGTTTAGTATTTCGGCACCTACCAAAGTAACGGAACTAAAAGGTGATACTATCAGTACTTATAAAATTACACCAGATGATCTTGGCTTACGCGCACATAGCATTAAGGATGTAGGCGGTGGAGATGCAGCGCTAAACGCTGAGATCATTCGTCATATTTTTGCAGGTGAAAAGGGGTCTCATCGCGATATCGTGCTTGCGAATGCAGCAGCCTGCTTCTATGTGACAGGCCATGTTGGAACACTACAACAGGGTGTGAAGCTTGCGGCTGATGTGATTGATTCAGGGCGAGCGGAACAGAAATTGAATGATTTAATCCAATATACAGGAGAATTATGCTATGTTTCTTGATAAAATTGTTGCCACCAAGTTGGCTGAGGTTGAAGCGATGAGCAGTTTTTCGATCAAAGAGGCAGAGAAGCTAATCTCAGAGCTTCCTCCTTGTTTAGGCTTTGAACAGGCGCTGACGACTCGGAAAAACCGTGCTATGGGTCTTATCGCAGAAGTGAAGAAAGCTTCTCCGTCCAAAGGATTGATTCGTGAGGATTTTGAGCCGGTGCGTTTGGCGGAATCCTATGAAAGAGCTGGGGCCGATTGCATTTCAGTTTTGACGGATGTGCAGTATTTTCAAGGCAGTAATGAGTACTTGATGGCTGTTCGTAAAGCGGTTAATGTGCCATTGCTGCGGAAAGATTTCACGATTGATCCGAAACAAATTTATGAAGCCCGTTTGATTGGTGCAGATGCTATTTTGCTGATTGCTGCGATTTTGACGACAGACCAAATGAAGCAGTATTTGACATTGGCTAGCGATCTTGGGCTGGATGCACTTGTTGAGGTGCATGATCGTAAAGAGCTGGAACGCGCACTTGAACTGGACACCCAAATAATTGGCGTCAACAATAGGAATTTGAAAACATTTGCAACTGACTTAGGCACAACCGAAGAACTGATTCAATTCATTCCCGCTGGGAAAACTGTCGTCAGTGAAAGTGGCATCTCAACTGCCCAAGATATGGCTTATTTACAGCAAATCGGCTCCCAGGCTGTCTTAATTGGCGAGCATTTCATGCGTCAGCCTGTTGTTGAGCAGGCCGTTCATGATTTGATGGGTAAACGGGTACAAACAACGAATCAGTTGAAGTAGAAAGAGGCGAAATGAATGGCTGCGGGGATGGTTCCAACGGTAAAAATTTGTGGACTTCAAAGCGTTGAAGTGTTAAAATCAATCGTACATTTGCCGATAGCTCATATCGGTTTTGTTTTTGCACCGAGCAAGCGACAAGTCACCCCGGAGAGGGCCAGTGAGCTGATTGCTTACCTGAAATCAGAAGCGGCTAATGGCGTGCCCATCCCTCTGACTGTAGGTGTATTCGTCAATCCGAGCGAGGAACAATTAGCACAAATTCTAGCGGTGGCTCCACTTGACGTTGTTCAATTACATAGTCAGGAGACACCTGATTTTTGTCGGTGGGTTCGTGAACATTTCCAGGTAAAAGTGTTTAAATCCGTATCCATTTCCAAATCGGAGAACAAGGTGCCAACTCTTGCAGACTTATCTTCCCAGCTTGACCCCTATATAGGGACAATTGATGCAGTGTTGCTTGATACCTTTGACCCGGTGTATGGAGGAGGATCAGGGACAACCTTTGCATGGGACCGTATTCCTGTTTATCAGGAATGGGCTCGTTCGGCAGGTGTGGGACTGCTGGTAGCAGGCGGACTGCAGCCTAATAATGTTGATCGATTAGTGACAGCGTACAATCCTGACGGAGTGGATGTTTCTAGCGGCGTGGAGACCGAAGGCGTCAAAGATATTGCGAAAATTACCGCATTTGTGGAAAGGGTGACCCGAAAGTGATGCAAGTACCTGACCAGCATGGCAGATTCGGCAAGTTCGGCGGCCGATATGTACCAGAGACATTGATGAACGCACTAACTGAGCTTGAAGAAGCTTATAACCAATATAAAGATGACCCTGAATTTATTGCTGAGGTGCGCTATCTGCAAAAGCAATATTCAGGCAGGCCAACTCCACTCTATTATGCAGAGCGACTAACTGAACTGCTGGGCGGAGCCAAAATTTATTTGAAGCGTGAGGATTTGAACCATACGGGCGCTCATAAAATCAATAACACCATTGGACAAGCGGTTCTCGCGAAACGGATGGGGAAGAAGAAGATTATTGCAGAGACTGGGGCCGGACAGCATGGTGTTGCATCAGCTACAGTAGCGGCGCTGATGGGATTTGAGTGTAAAGTTTTCATGGGCGAGGAAGACACGAAGCGTCAACAATTAAACGTTTTCCGCATGAAATTGCTCGGTTCTGACGTCATTCCCGTTACGTCGGGTACCCGTACACTGAAAGACGCTTGTAACGAAACGCTCCGTTACTGGGTTAGCAACGTTCAGGATACTTACTATATCTTGGGGTCCGTTACAGGACCACATCCTTATCCGATGATGGTACGTGATTTTCAACGCGTTATTGGTGATGAGTCTCGGGAACAGATTCTTGAAACCGAAGGCAGATTGCCTGATGCCGTTATCGCTTGCGTTGGAGGAGGCAGTAATGCCATGGGTATTTTCTATCCGTTCGTCCAAGATGAAACGGTCAAACTCATCGGCGTGGAAGCGGCTGGCCGCGGTATTCATACCGAGGAGCATGCTGCGACTATGACCATGGGGACACCTGGTGTTTTCCAAGGCTCACTGAGCTACCTGTTACAGGACGAGTACGGTCAAGTGCTGCCGGCTCACTCCATTTCTGCAGGATTAGATTACCCCGGCATTGGACCGGAGCATTCCTACCTAAAAGATATCGAGCGTGCTACGTATTATCCGATCACGGACCAGGAAGCGCTAGATGCTCTTCAATTGCTGAGCCGAACGGAAGGTATAATTCCTGCCCTAGAGAGTGCTCATGCCATTGCACAAACGGTTAAACTAGCTCCTAACATGTCCAAGGATGAGATAATTATCGTGAATCTATCCGGACGTGGTGATAAAGATGTTGAATCCATTATGAGCTATCTCGACAAAGGGAGGGAATAAGCGATGAATCGTATTGATAGGCGATTTGCCGAGCTCAAAGAGCGCAGGGAAACAGCAATGATTCCTTTCTTGACTATCGGCGATCCTTCCCTCGAAGCATCCCTTGAACTTATTCTGGAGATGGAACGCGCAGGTGCCGACTTGATTGAGTTAGGTGTTCCTTACTCTGATCCGTTAGCCGACGGTCCTGTTATTCAACGTTCCTCTGAGCGAGCGCTGCAGCGTAAAATTTCTATCTTTGATGTCATTGAAGTTGCACATCAGGCGAGAAGTCGTGGTTCTAAGCTGCCTTTCATTCTTTTTACGTATTATAATCCGGTTTTGCAAATTGGGCTTGAGCGCATTTTCAAAACGATGCAAGATAATGAAATCAGCGGTATCATTATCCCTGATCTTCCGTTAGAAGAAGACAGTGAGACGAGAGCGATAGCTGAAGCTTTCGGTATACATCTTATCCCGCTAGTTGTGCCAACATCCAATGAGCGTGTTAAGCGGATTGCAGCTGGAGCTCGCGGTTTCGTCTATTGTGTGTCATCTTTGGGCGTTACTGGTGAACGCGCTGAGTTTTTCGGCGGCATTGAAGATTTTCTTGCTACTGTGCGGGACGCCGCGAATGTGCCTATTGTCGTTGGCTTCGGAATTTCAAATCGCGAGCAAGTTCAGCGCTTTGAGAAGCTATGCGATGGAGTCGTTGTCGGTAGTGCCATTGTACGTACGATTGAGAACGCATTGCATCATTTTGAAGTCGATGCTGCGCACCCGGAAGGACTATTGCAAATTCGTAACTTTGTGGGAGAATTAAAAGGGTCGAACATTTAATTGATGAGGTGACTACCATGAAACCGAAACAAACGATTGTGCACTTACCGGTTTATCAACCGGGTAAACCTATTGAAGAAGTAAAACGTGAGCTAGGTTTGACTAAAGTTATAAAGTTGGCATCCAACGAAAACCCTTTTGGCTCCTCACCCAAAGTGAGAGCAGCAATTGAGGCCGAAATTTCCAACATCAGCTTGTATCCAGATGGGGGAGCTGTTCAGTTGACAGAAGCTGTTGCTGAATCCCTTGGAGTAGCGAATAATCAACTTATTTTTGGCGCAGGCTCAGATGAGGTTATACTGATGCTGGCGAGGGCTTTCCTCGTTCAAGGTGACGAATCTGTCATGGCTTCACACACGTTCCCCCAATATAAACATAACTGTGAAATTGAAGGGGCAGTGTCCATTGAAGTTCCTTTGAAAGAAGGCACGCACGATCTGGAAGGTATGCTAGCTGCCATTACAGACCGAACGAAAATTGTTTGGATTTGTAATCCAAATAACCCTACGGGCACGATGAATACGGATACGGAAATTAAAGCGTTTTTAGCCAAAGTTCCAGACCACGTACTAGTCGTTCTTGATGAAGCTTATTGCGAATACAACACGACGGGTGAATTCCCGGATAGCATTGAACTAATTGGGCAATATCGTAATGTGATTGCTTTGCGTACATTTTCTAAGATTTATGGGTTGGCTTCGCTGCGAATTGGTTACGGAATCGGACATCCCGATGTTATTCGATCGATTAATCAAGTGCGCGAACCTTTTAACACAACCAGATTTGCCCAAGCCGCTGCGCTTGCTGCAATCAAAGATCAAGATTTCATCCAAAGCTGCCGAGAAGCGAACACAGCTGGCTTGCAATATTTAACAGATCAGTTTAACAAGATGGGTCTTAAAGCATTTCCAGCACACGGTAACTTCATCATGGTTCATGTAGGTCGTCCAGCAGTGGATGTATTTAATGGTTTGCTGCGCCGAGGTATCATCATTCGAGGAGGTCATATGTTGGGCTTCCCAACATCGCTTCGCGTTACAATCGGCTCGCGCGAACAGAATGAGAAATTCATTGCCGCTCTAACGCAAGTGCTCGCTGAGGTTGCAGTTCAGGCCTAATTTAAATCATAAAGGTTGATTTCATGACTAAAATTGCGATATTCGGTGTAGGGCTGATCGGTGGATCACTCGCCTTATGCTATAAAGGAAAACCAGAATTTACAGTCGTCGGTCACTCGCCGAATCCGAAATCAGTTGAGAAGCTTCTTAAACGGAATGTCGTTGACGCGGCTACAACTAGTATGGCGGAAGCGGTAGAAGGAGCGGACTACATTTTTCTTTGTGTGCCTGTTGGCATGTTAGAGGAGTATGTCCAGCAGCTGGTGCAGCTCCCACTGAAAGATGGTTGTATCATCACAGATGTCGGTAGTACCAAGGCTTCAATCACCGAAAGTGCAGCAACCTTTGTTAAGGATGGCGTCTACTTTATTGGCGGTCATCCAATGGCAGGCTCTGAACGTCATGGGGTTGAGGCAGCTTCCTCACATCTATTTGAAAATGCATTCTATGTCTTGACACCTGCGGAGGGGACGCCTAAAGCTGAGGTTGACCGTCTAACGGAGCTGCTCCGGACAACGAAGGCTCAGATTGTTCAAGTTGGTGCCCGCGAACACGATGACATCGTAGGTGCGATCAGTCATTTACCGCATATCATTGCTGTTGCTTTAGTTAATCAAGTAAGAGGCTATAACGAAACGAATCCGTTGTATCAAAACCTGGCCGCTGGCGGATTCCGAGATATTACACGTATTGCATCCAGCGAACCGATGATTTGGCGAGATATTCTTGTTAACAATCGACAAGTGCTGCTCAAGCTCCTTAATGATTGGAATCTTGAAATTTCGCACTTTATCAAGTTGTTGGAGAATGGTGACGGCGAGGGAATTGCCGAACAATTTCGTGTGGCTAGTGAGTTCCGAGGTCAACTGCCAGAGCGGAGAAAAGGTATGATCACATCCTTATTCGATATTTATGTTGATATTCCTGATCATCCCGGTATTATTGGCCACATTACTTCTTCACTCGGTAACGCTAGGATTAATTTGAGCAATATCCAAATTATTGAAAGCCGTGAAGATGTACCTGGTGTATTGCGTCTATCCTTCCGAAACCAAGAAGACGCCGATCGAGCAGCTGAGCTGCTTGGTCAACAGTATACGGTTCATGTATAACGCCTGATTATGTGCGAGAATAAGCTGATTTCTGCTCTTTTGGACGCTCAAAAGAGGTAAGAAATCAGCTTGTTTTTTATTTTTATAAACGGATTCTCAAAAAAAAAACTTCGTGCTATAATGACATCTGTTCTTATATATTATACTTACTTCTATGTGGGGCGAACTTGATGAAGATTTGGATGATGTTGAAAAGCATGCTGATTGTTTTAATCGTTTTTGTTAATTTTCTTCCTTCCTTTGTAAGTGCTAACAATGTCATTTATTCGAAGGAAGTTGCCGTGCTAGTTTATCACCATGTTGATGATCAAGTGCAGGGCTCAGTAACCATCTCAACAAAATTGTTTGAGAGGCAATTGGAAGCCATGCAACGGCAAGGGTATCAGTTCATCACCATGGATCAGTTCAAAAGCTTTATGTCGGATGGGACGAATATTCCCGATAATGCGGTACTTGTAACTTTTGATGATGGCTATGAAAGCTTTTATACGAATGCTTATCCCATACTCAAAAAAATGCGAATACCTGCAGTAAATTTCGTTATCACCAAAGATTTGGACAACCCGACGGGGACACCGTTGCCATCTTTGACCAGAGAAGAAATTAAGAGGATGAAAAAAGAGTACTCAGGCATTGATATTCAATGTCATTCGGATCAAATGCATGCAATGAGAGATGGCAAGCCTCTATTGAACAACAAAATAACGAATAACGGAGTAACTGAAACGGACGATGAACTCAAACAAAGAATCATCAAGGATACAATAGCATGCGTCTCTAAGATTAGAGATGTGAATGGCTCTAAACTCGTTGATTCCTATGCATACCCATTCGGAAGCTATGATGATAATACGATTACGTATCTTCATGAGGCTGGAATTAAGTATGGTTTTACAACCAAAGCGGGTATAACCTCGGTACAAACAGATTCCATGCAAATTCCAAGGATCAATGCAGGCAGCCCATTTATTAAACCTCATTCAATAAACAATTTGATTAAGCAAGCAAACAGGCATCAATTACAATCCATTACTAGTAAATAATATCGAGTTGGTAAACGTTTTCAAAATAGTCGTTGACAGAATGAAACCGTATACATATAATAAAAGTACAGTATGGTTTCTCTCCACTCCTATCCGATAATCGCACCATAAGTGCAACCGCCAATTTGGCGGTTTTTTTTTGTGCATATGTACCATATTTTTCTGATTTTCATATATAATGGAAAGACAAGCTGTTGTGTGTATCCGACGAACGGCAAAATTGAATTTTTTCCAACAATTTGTCGAATGGAGCAGGAATTTCGTGATGAATCAAGAAAGTTTAATAGGCTCTTATTTTATTTGAATATAAATTCACAATTCTTTTACAAATAACCGCAACTTTTCACTCCAACCGCAGTACAACATGTATGAACAGTTGGAGTGGTACCCGGGAACGCTAGGAGGGTCGCCACGTAATGACCGATTCCCAATTGATCAGAGAAATCAAGGATGGAAATGTTCAAATTTACAATGAACTTATGCGTCGTTACGAGCGTAAAATCCTTGCATTTATTTTTCATATGCTAAAAAGTACTCAGATGGAAGCCATTGCTGAAGATCTGTGTAACGAAACTTTCTATAAAGCGTACCGCAGTTTGCATTCTTTTCGTGAAATTGAGGCATCCTTTTCCACCTGGTTGTATACAATTGCCCGGAATACCGTTCTGAGTGAGCTGCGCAAAAATAAAAGTGTTCAAGTCTCGTTGGAACAAAGCGGATTGACACCGCATGCCTCTTTTGATGCAATGCCAGAGCAAGCTATGCTGCGAAACGAGAAAGTATCCATGGTTCGTGATGCGATTAATAGTTTGCCAGAGAAACAAAGATCAGCTTTGATACTCAGAGAGTATGATCAAATGGATTATCAGGAAATCGCAAACATATTAGGTCAGACTGTAAGTTCGGTAAAGTCTCTTCTATTTAGGGCTAGGGCGTCCGTTAAATTACAGCTGGATCCTTATTTCAGTGAACCGATATTCGAAGAATCGAAGGGATGAAAGAGCGATGAAGTGTAGTGAGATCCAGGAATTATTTGGAGTATATTGGGATCTGCCGAATGATGACCTGCGACGTACCGCGGTGGATGAGCATATAGCGACTTGTGCCGAATGTACAGAAGAGTTTCAAATATGGGAAGAAAGTACGATACTCATTCGTACTGCGGCGATCGAGAGCGGGTTGCCTGATTATGAGCCGATGGTCTCTAACAAGGTTATGAATCGGATTTATGAAAATGAGTCATGGCGCATTCCAGTTTCTGAGCGTATGTATGCGATCTCTTACACATTCAGGAGGAATCTTACAGCTGTCATTGCTTTTTGTTTAGCCTTATTCGTGTTCAGCTTCTTGTTTGCTATCGTATACGACGGAACGCCACAATCAACATTAGCTTCTGCGGATAACTCCTTGTTTGATCTACAAGCGCCACAAGCCTTGAAGTCCAGTAACACTGAATCTATGAATGGTCACAAGATGGTAGATGCGGTAGCGAGTCTGAATCCTAGTTTCATGGAGCCTTTACGATTCCACGTAGGCCCCATTCATTCATATCCGCACTATTTATTGGTTGTTTCGATACTAGGTCTAATCGCAACAATTATTATTATGAATTGGTTATCACGAACGAAAGCATAATGCTCCTGAAGGAGCATTTTTCATTTTAATGGATGATGGAGGGGCAAAGAAATGACAACGATCGGATTTATCCGGCATGGTAGTACAGAATGGAATCGTCTAGGTAAGCTGCAAGGGCAGCTGGATACTGATTTAACCGAAGAAGGTAGAGAGCAAGCTAGGTTACTAGGTCTGAGATTAGCGAAAGAAGGTTGGGACGGTATTATAAGTAGTGATCTGAAGAGAGCCAGGGAAACAGCGCAAATTGTTTCGGAGCTTTCAGGAATCCCCTTTTTACGGACAGATAAAAGGCTGCGGGAGCGTAAATATGGACAGGTCGAGGGAACTACTGCTGCTGAGCGGGAGGAGCGATGGGGGACTGATTGGAAGCTTCAGAATCTAGGTCAGGAGTCGGATGACGATCTATGGAAACGTTGGTCAGGGCTAGAATCTGATTTAATACAGACCTATCCGAATCGGAAAATATTATTGATATCTCATGGTGGTTTTATCGTTCAGGTACTCAGAGTTCTACGGATTGACAGTGAAGAATTTCTTCAAAATACATCTCTGACAATTCTACTTCGTCAAGGAGCAGGTTGGGAGCTTCAGTTATATAATTGTTTAACTCACTTAGAAACCAAAACTGAATAATCGTTAGACATCAGCATGGCTCAATCAAAGAGTCATGTTTTTTTGTTTCGTTTGGAATATTTTCGGGAAAAAATCCCATAATGGTTACTAGAAACCACGGAGCTGAAAGCTTCACCAATTGGGGGATGTAGGATGGAAATGAACCTAGCGGACATGCTCAGCTACACCGATATCCATGAATTAGGTCGAATTGCTCATACCTACGAGTGCCAATGCAATGGTCATTCGAAGAATGAATTGATTCAATCAATTTTGAGTGCAGCGCTGCGCAGAGAGATTTTCGAGAAGCACATTCAAAGCTTGAATATGGAGGACATTCGATTCTTGAATTCTCTGCTCTTCGATCCTCGTAATGCTTTCAGCATCGAAGAATTAATCGCTAGAGTTCAGCAATCACGATTCCAGAAGGAGGAATCGGGCGAATGGAATCCTCGGGATATGGTTATTAAATTTAAGAAGCTTGGTTGGTTGTTTAACGGATATTCGCAGCAAACGAAGTTTTTGTTTCATGTCCCCCATGATTTGAAGCGTAGATTTAGTGATGTTCTAACAAACCAGTTTAAACAATCTCTGAGACTAACAAATGAGCCCAGTGTATACCGAGATGAGCAATTACTAATTGTTGATGACATCTTTCATTTCTTGACGTTCATCTCTCAGCAGCAGGAGTTACCGCTGACTGCGGAAGGCGCCATGTACAAAAGGCAGCTCCAACAAGTTCTTGATCGATTATCAGTTCAAGAAGAAATGGTACCCAAAGGGACATGGCGATTCGGGTATGGTCGCATGTTTAAAGAGTATCCGAACCGATTTTCATTCATCTATGATTACTGCTATTACCGTCAACTGATTAGTGAGCATTCACAAACACTTCGTCTAACGGAAGATGGAAAAACACGCTTGCTGGAAGGAAAGAAAGAGAACCTAGCAGATGTCTATAAGTTCTGGCTTCGGCTTTATAAAAATCCGATTCCAAATGTCCAAAGCATCGCTGGGTGGGTTGATCGTTTAGGCGGACAATGGGTAACCATGGCATCTCTGGGAGACGTGCTTTGTAAATTAGTTAAACCATTTTATTATGATAGTTCTGAATCCATTGTGGAACAACGCATTTTGCAAATGATGATGCATTTGGGGTTGATCCGGATTGGGGAAGATCAGGAGAATGGAACCGTAATTCAAGTCACGAAGCTCGGAACGAAAGTGATTCAAGGAACATTTGTCGCTGAAGAAGACAAGGTCGTCCTCTTTCTGGATAAAGAAAGTGCACAGTTCAGAGGAGACACCAAATAAAGAGGTGGTTGTAGGTAAAGACACATTCCTGATGAATCGGGCTTTTGAAGGAAGCGATGATGTACGGAGTGAATATGATGAAGTAGGAGCATACACAGGGGTTGGCATACACCAAGATACAGACTTACATGTTTTTGCGAAAAAGAAGCTCCTGACAAACCGCGGACAACATTTGGAGGTAGGTCTCATGGGAAAAATGAATGTATCTAACAACGCGCTGCTCGCACTTTTCGCGGAAATGGTTTGGGACAATGCCATTCGCAAATATAAAGAAGAAAATCTCTATAAAGAGATTGACCGTGCTTTAGCCAAGGGAGATCAAACGACGTTCTTGGCTCTTACATCAGAGCTTAAAACCTTGCAATCTTTGGGTTAATAACGTAGTTAGCGGCTAATATAGGAACGTATAGGAAAGACATGTGAATCTCATTCACGTGTCTTTTTTTGTTGCTTGGCCTAATTGAAAAAGAACTAATTCATCACCCCTCGCGTCCATTTAAAAGAGTATGATACTAAACAGAAGGAGATACAAATGAAAAAGATTATGAAATTTCTAGGAAGACGAAAAGCCTTGACAGCCGTACTTCTGATTACAGGAATGATAGTGGGATCGGCATCGTTGTATGCAGCTTACCTAACAAATAAATGGCACCAGACGTTGGATCTTATAGCTGCCCCTGAAGCAACAGCAGCACCCAATATAATTGGAAGCAAAGTCCCTGTATCACAGACAGTAAATCAGATTGAAAAACCGCTAACCTTCCTCTTAACTGCTATAGATGAAAGAGAAGGAAATGAAGGGTCACTGAATACGGATGTAATGATGCTTTTTCGTGTTAATCCACAAACACATCAAGGAACTGTGGTATCCATTCCAAGAGACCTGGAAATTGAAGCTGAAAAGTCAGGATTAGACACATCCCACAAAGCGAATTATTTCTACGCGTACTATTATAATAAAAATAAATACACAGCCCTTTATGAAACGAAGAGCTTGTTCAGTAAAGTCTATCAAGTTCCCATTGATAATATGGTCGTTATTAATTTTGATGGCTTTCGAAAGCTAATCGATGAATTAGGCGGGATGACCTTAGAAGTCGATATGGATATGCTCTATCAGGACGAAAGCGACGGAACGAATATTCATTTAAACAAAGGAAAACAGCAGTTGAATGGCAAGCAGGTATTAGATTTTATCCGTTACCGCAAATCTAATTTGGGCACAGCAGAATCCTCCGATATGGAGCGAAATCAAAGAGAGCAGCTTGTACTTAATCAATTACTTGATGAGTTAACAACATTGAACGGAATAACCGCTTGGGGAGGTGTGCTTGATATCATAGGAAGTTCCATCAAAACAGATATTCCAGCTGATGAACTTCGGACATTGACGAAATCCTACCGTGACTTGAAACCGGCAACTGTTCAATACATTCATCTGAACGGCGAATGGGAGAGCCCTTATCTAGTGGTGAAGAAGAAGGATCTGGAGGAAGCGCTTAAGGCTCTGCGCGGACAAACCGGTTTATCAATTGACAGTCAGGTTAGGACGGATTAAAGTACAAGAAGAGCTTTATGACGTTACATAGCAAACGATTTTTTGGCAAATGATAGGGGAGGAACAATCCGTTGAAGTTTAATGATATCCCAGCTAATGATTGGCCAGATTTAAAACCATATTTAGATACTTGCTTGCTTCCATTAACGGGGTTAACTGGGTTTGAAGACCCTACCCAAGTAACAGTGGCCTTAGAACAGCTTAGAGATGCTCTGGAAACTATTGAGATTCCATTCAAAGGCAGAGTAGTGACGTACCCAGCGCTTCATTATATAACGGGTGTAGATATGAGAGAGCAGTTACATGCCATCTCGCTTCATTTAAAAAGGATGGGGTTTCGTTACGTGATCGTACTTACCCTACATACAGAAGCTGCTCTATGGAAAACAGATCAAACAGATTTGTTAATTAATGTCGATTTGGAGCAGTGGACGAGCCAATCTGATCAGATCAAATCAAATATTTCCAAGCAAGTACTACAGTTATGGCAGCAGAGCGATTAACTTTAACTGTTAAGCGTATTATTGGAAAAAAAATTGTGCAGGATAAGGGGAGTAATGGAGCTCTATGGTTACCCAAAAAAGTTGTGACAATTTCGTTAAAATTTGTTCAAAGGCCAAGATTTCAATCGACTAAAAGGAGTTATGGATTCTTGACGACCTAGTAGTCGTAGGCTATTATTAGTAATGTCCTAGTTATGTAGTGTAATGTCGAACGACACGTGATAGAGGTTACTGATGTCCGAGAGGGTTTGGACATCGGCCAATGTAGGAGGGTAGACCTGAGAATGAGTGATCATAACAATCACAATGAAGAGCAGCATGGGAAGAAACCCGGGACCAAACGCGAAATGTCTCGTCGACAATTTCTTTCTTACACCCTTGGTGGCGCTGGAGGATTCATGGGGGCCGGTATTATTATACCGATGATACGGTTTGCTGTAGATCCTGTCCTCCAAAAGAAGAAAGCATCGGATTGGGTTAAAGTAGTTGAAGAAAGCAAAATTACAAATGTACCACAATCGTTTACGTTCCAAGTCCACCAGGTAGATGGCTGGTACGAAAGCGATGCAGAACTTGTGGCATGGATTTCCAAAGACAGCGGCGGCAAGCTCTTTGCGTTAAATCCAACCTGTAAGCACCTTGGATGTACAGTCAACTGGAACGATAACCCTGCTTACAAAGACCAGTATTTCTGTCCTTGTCATGGTGCTCACTATACGCAAGACGGTAAGAATCTTGCTGTAGCTCCAAAACCGTTGGATGAATATACAACCAAAGTAGAGAATGGTTTCGTTTATGTGGGACAACTACATGCTAACACAAGAGTATAAGGAGGCGTCAGCATCAGATGTTTAAAAACGTATACAACTGGATTGACGAACGTCTTGATATTACGCCAATGTGGAGGGATGTAGCAGACCACGAGGTTCCAGAGCACGTTAACCCTGCTCATCATTTTTCCGCTTTCGTATATTGCTTCGGCGGATTGACGTTTTTCATTACAGTCATTCAGATTTTGTCAGGTATGTTCTTAACAATGTACTACACACCTGATATTATCAACGCTTATGCCAGCGTTGATTACTTACAACATAAAGTGGCTTTCGGTGTTATCGTTAGAGGTATGCACCACTGGGGAGCCAGCTTAGTTATCGTTATGATGTTCTTACATACCCTGCGCGTGTTCTTCACAGGTTCTTATAAGGCACCACGTGAAATGAACTGGGTTGTAGGCATGTTGATTTTCTTCGTTATGTTAGGTCTTGGTTTTACCGGATACCTGCTTCCATGGGATAACAAAGCGTATTTCGCTACGCAAGTAGGTATGAAGATTGCAGCGTCCGTACCGTTCGCGGGACCGTACATTGAGACATTGCTGCAAGGTGGAAATATAGTTGGCGCACAAACATTGACTCGTTTCTTCGCCATTCATGTATTCTTCCTGCCGGGCGTTCTGCTCGCTTTGCTTGCCGGACATTTCTTCATGATTCGCAAACAAGGTATTTCCGGACCGCTATAATTGAAAGGAGGGTCAATGCGTGGCGCATGGTCATAAGTCTGACGAAAAAATTGTTTATGTGGGAGATTCCCGCGTAATTAAGAAATCACAAGAGCAACGACTGATTCCTAAAGATTATTCTGCTTATCCGGGAAAATCAGAAGCGTTCATACCTAACTTCTTGTTAAAAGAATGGATGGTTGGAGTAGTCGTATTGGTCGGTATGCTAGTACTGGTCATGTCGGATCCAGCTCCGCTAGGTTATCCTGCGGATCCTAAGAACACAGCATTCATTCCGATGCCAGATTGGTACTTTTTGTTCATGTATCAATTATTGAAATATCCATATACATCCGGTGATTATGTTGTTCTGGGAGCAGTTGTTGTACCTGGTTTACTGTTTGGGGGCTTACTTCTTGCTCCATTCCTGGACACTGGTAAGGAGCGTCGCTTCTATAGAAGACCAATCGCTTCTAGTTTGATGATTTTATCTTTGATCGCTTGTACGTACTTGACGTATACATCTTGGTCTCATTACCAAGTTGAGTTGAAAGAGAAAAACATTATTCCTGAGCACATCAAGCGTGAGGAAGAATTGCACGCGAAAAAAGGCGCAGCTGCTGGTGGCGGCGCTGCGAAAGATACGAAAAAACCTGCAGCTATCGTTGCAGCGGATGATCCAGGCGCTGAGATCTTCAAGAAAGCAACTTGCTTATCTTGTCACGGTGCTGGACTCAAAGGAATGCCTGCTTCTGGCGTCCCAGCTTTGCTAGGTGTCGGTGACAAGCATTCTCAAGATGAGATTCTGGGTATTATCAAAAATGGTAAGGGTAATATGGGTAAACAGTACCAAGCTAACATTGATAAAGGCTTAACAGATGCTGATATTAATAAACTTGCTGAATGGTTATCCAAACAAAAAGCCCAATAAAAAGGGGAACCTGATCGCGAGAGCGGTCAGGTTTTTTTATAAGCCATAGAGGAGGAGCTTACTTGCAGCAAGGGTTGTCTGTTTCTTATTTTTGGAGCAAGGATTTTCTATTAAGCAAAAAGATGTTGTGGTTACTTTTCATATCTAACCTTCTAGGAACAATTTATGGCTACGAGTGGTACTGGGCACAAATGGTCGATACGATTGCGGAAAAACCTCTTTGGTACGTATATTTTGTACCAGATAGTCCAACAGCCAGTTTATTTTTCACTTTATCGGTGGGCTTCTTGCTAATGGAGCGTTCCTCGGATAAACAACATAGTAAGCTTTATCGTGCTATTCGCGGCTTCATTCAAGCATTCGCACTGATCACCTCTTTTAAATATGGGATCTGGGCGGTTACGATGATATGGGCAGGTGCTTGGCAAGGAGTTCCAGTCGGATGGGATGGATGGATGTTAACTTGTTCTCATTTGGCAATGGCTTTGGAAGCGCTGTTATTTGCAAGGTGGTATAGATATAAGCTTACTGCTATCACGCTTGTCGCAGTGTGGACGTTCTGGAACGATTTCATGGATTATGAAAGAGGAATATTCCCGAGATTGCCGGATGTCCTCGTGGACAATTATTTATTTAACATCGAATTGTTCACGATAGGATTAAGTGTTGTTGGGATATTAACTGCTGTAATATTCCTTTTCATCCGTCAGAAAAGAAACCCATAATCGCATAGCTGCTGGTCTAAATTGGGACGAACCTCCATATGATGATGGTGAAGGAGGGGATGTCCCATGTTGATTTATTCCGGTATGAAACGGCTCACGACCACACTTGTGCTGGCAGCCGTTGTTAGTATAAGTTCAGCTTGCGGAGCTAATACCAATACAAACGGACAAGCTGCAAAGCCAATAGATCCAGATCAAGTACAGCGAATAGAATTTCTGAATCAAATTGCTGATGATATGTATAAGCAAACAATGGATGGCCAAGTGACGGAGGCGCGAAATAAATTGATGCAAATTTCCGATCAAATTCCTAAGATTCATTTCGAGGGAATTACATCGGTCGAGGGGTTAAATGCTTTAACGGAATCGATAACACAAGCGAAAAGGGTTTATAATGCCGTTGCCTTTTCACCGGAAGAGGGGCAGATCGCGGTAGCCAAAATTCGCCTTGCCACAGATGCACTTACACATAAGAACCAGCCCATGTGGCTGCAATACTATAAAGTAATACAAAATGATACAAACGTGCTGAATCAGGATATCAAAGCCGATAAACAGCAGGAGGCGCTGGCTAATTTCGGGAAGCTGTCGCAGCATATAGCCATCATACATCCTTCTTTGCTGATTAGTCGAGATGCTGCTTCGGTTGAGAAACTAGATTCTCTTCTTGTTTTTCTCCGAAATAATTTGAATAGTAAGCCTATGTCTACTCGTCAATTGGAATCAGGAATAGAGAATCTAAATCACATTTTGGATGACTTATTTCTGAAGAACAAAGATGCTATTGCTTTCGTGCCAATAACGGATCCTAGGCAGCCGATCATCTGGTCGTTAGGTATTGGACTCATTATTGTAAGTGTTTTATCTTTTGCGGGCTGGAGAATGTACCAATCTGGACGACATTTTGTTCCTGTTAAGCAAGCGAAAGAAAGCGAACATAGGTGAAAGATAAAAGTGGGTTGAGCAGGCTTCAAGAGCTGCTCAACCCACTTTTTGGTTTACTGTGTTTTGAATCCTTCACCAATAACATCATGTACTTCACCAATAATAATAAATGCGCGGGGATCAATGGAATGAATGAGCTCGTGGAGTCTTCTAGTTTCGTGACGGTAAACGACACAATAAACAACTTCCTTATTGTTGCCAGAGTAGGCGCCCCTGGCTGGGAATAAGGTCACACCTCTGTCTAGTTCTTTCGTAATGGACTGAGCTAACGGACCTGCTTGATCACTTATAATGGTAAATGCCTTGGCCGCGTATGCGCCCTCGGAGATGTAATCGATGATCCGAGAGGTAACGAAGACGGCAACGAGTGAGTATAAGACCTTTTCTTTCGGTAAATAGAGAAACGAAGAGCCGATGACAATAACATCAATTATAAGGATAACTTGTCCGACACTCCAGCCTCTTTTTTTATTTCCAATACGGGCCAAGATGTCGGAGCCACCCGTAGTCCCACCAAAACGGAATACAAGTCCAAGTCCAGTCCCGAGCGTAATCCCTGCATAGAGCGTGGCCAGGAAGTAATCCTGTGTAGTATGAAAAGGGACCAGCCATTCTTTGCGAATGAGCAGCTCCATTACCCATAGATAGAAGGACAACGAGACTACGCCGAACATCGTGTACAGCATAGGTCCTTTGCCAAAAAATTTCCAACCGAGATAAAATAAGGGGATATTAATCAGTAAGGTAGATACTGAAGGAGGTACGTTCAGAACGTATTTGAGCAGCAAGGAGATACCTGTAACACCGCCCTCCATTAACTCATTGGAAATAACGAAATAATGTAAACCAAACGCATAAATAGCTGTGCCGATCATAATCGCAAGTACATTCGTAAATCGATCAGCAAATCGTTCCTTAAAAATCATTTCTTTTCCTCCAAACACTTGATGGGTTAGCCAAGTTACACGGTTACGCCGCCCATAAATACGAGCGTGTTTGTCATGGTTGACGCAAAGCAAGTTAAGTTGCAAATTTACTTTTATATCAGCCGAAAAAATTTGTCAACTTTTCTTGTTTAGTTTAACATAGTAATGATAGCTTTGGTGAAGATGATGGAAAGAAGGGTGAACATGTCACAGCGAAGTCTTAAAGATATACAGCAAGAGGTTGATACTTATATTTCCCAGTTTAAGGAAGGATATTTCAGTCCTTTATCTATGCTGGCTCGAATGTCGGAAGAAGTAGGTGAATTAGCCCGAGAGGTGAACCACACCTACGGTGAAAAGCCGAAAAAAAGCACGGAAGCAGACAATTCGATCGAGCTGGAGTTAGGCGATATTCTGTTCATCACGATCTGTTTCGCGAACTCTTTGGGTATTGATTTGACCGAGGCGCACGATAAAATCATGCATAAATTCAACACGCGCGACGCGGGTCGCTGGACCAAAATAAACACCGAAACTCCATAAGCTTCATAAACTATACCATCCCCAATAACGGGAGACTCGCTTTCGGCTAAAAGGAGGATGGGCAGATGAATGGAGAAATTCAAATACAGAAAGCGTACGAATCCATACTTGGTCATGATTTTGAAAAAGCCATTGAATGGTTTGAAAAAGCGATAGCTGCAGAACCAAACAATGCTGCCTACCACTACAAACTATCGATAACATTTGCAAGAAGTAATAAGCTGCTAAATGCGATTGAGCATGCTTCAAAAGCACTTGAGTTGGAAAAAGAAAATGAAGTTTATCGCTATCATTTGCAGGTGCTGCATGCCAGAGAATTGGTCGAAAAAGCACACAAACAGCTAAGTGTGGAATCTGAGCATGCGGAACGGGCGATTTTCTTACTAAAAGAAGCCATTACACTTGATCCGCTCGCTCTTGAAGCGTATCTTATTCTAAGCGAAGCTTTTGCCTTTCGGAAGGATTATGCAAGAGCCTATCAAACCGTAATGGAAGCGGTTCGTTTAGACCCTAACCACGAGTTGGCGAAGCAGCATGCGGTGCTCTACCGACAAAAGATGAAATATAAGGTTTGAAACATACAAAAAAGGAGATACGCCCACCATGGATCGTAAAATTCGAGTAGCAGTCATTGGAGCAAGTGGAAGAATGGGGCGAGAGGTCGTGAAGACCGTACTCACGGAGTCCGATATGGAATTGGTGGCGGGGGTGGACCGGTCCTCTGGCCCAATTGATTTGGGAAGAATGGTAGGCTTTGAAGATTGCGGAATCAACATGAGCAATGATTTGGAGCGGGCCCTTATAGCATCAAAGCCCGATGTTTTAGTCGATTTTACAGGCCCGCAAACAGCGGTTTCACATACAAACTTAGCTATTAGCTTAGGAATCCGCCCAGTAATGGGAACAACAGGCTTTACGCCTCAAGCTATTGCTGAATTGGACAAGCAGTGTCAAGATAGCGGGATTGGCGGACTAATTGCTCCTAATTTCTCGATTGGTGCAATTCTAATGATGAAATTTGCAGCGCAAGCGTCCAAATATTTCCCTCATTTGGAAATCATCGAGTACCATGGCGATCAAAAGCTAGATGCTCCTTCAGGAACATCGGTGAAAACAGCCGAGCTTATCTCTGAAGTTAGAGAAGAGCTGCGTCAAGGTAATCCGAAAGAAGAAGAAACAATTGAAGGCTCGCGCGGCGGGTATTACAATGGATTTAGAATACATAGTGTCCGTCTGCCTGGTATTTTTGCTCAGCAGGAAGTGATCATGGCTGAGCAAGGCCAAGCGCTCAAGATAAGACATGATTCTTATGATCGGGCAGCCTATATGCCGGGTGTTGCGATTGCTGTACGTAAAGTGATGACATATAGCGGAATGATTTACGGATTCGAGCATTTTATAGATTAAAGAGCCCTAAGGGAGTGGAACATAGGATGTTAAAGATTGCGCTAATTGCCCATGATCGTAAGAAAGACGAAATGGTGAATTTTGTTACCGCTTATGAACATGTATTCCAGGGTCATAAGCTGTATGGAACAGGCACGACAGGTCAGCGGATTATGGATAGCACGAAATTAAGCGTACATCGGTTTATGTCAGGTCCTCTCGGAGGGGATCAGCAAATCGGCGCACTAGTGGCTGAGAATGAGATTGATTTTATGATCTTCCTCCGAGATCCTTTAATGGCCCAGCCTCATGAGCCGGACATTATTGCCCTCCTGCGGTTATGTGATGTTCAAGGAATTCCTTGTGCTACAAATGTAGCTACAGCTGAACTGCTCGTTAGAGCGCTTGATCGCGGTGATTTTGCTTGGCGAGAACTGGTACATAAATATAAGCCGGGTATTGAATAAGATGAGAGAATCTTTAGATATTCTTATTTTTGGCGCACATGCAGATGATGCCGAGATTGGGATGGGAGCAACCATTGCCAAACATACTGATCTTGGGTTAAGGGTTGGAATTTGTGATTTAACATATGCCGAGATGTCTTCCAATGGCACGGTGGAAACAAGGATCGAAGAGGCCGAGCAAGCTGCAAAAATTTTGGGCTTGACTGTCCGGACAAATCTTGGCTTACCAGATCGTGGTTTATACGTCACTCAGACCAACATTGAACGAATTACACTAGAAATCAGGAAGTATAAGCCTAGAATGGTATTTGCTCCTTACTGGCAGGATCGCCATCCTGACCATATCGCTTGTTCGGGCCTAGTCCAAGAAGCCGTTTTTAATGCGAAATTACGCAAGTATTTATCAGAATCAGAACCTGTAAATGTAGAGCAAATGTACTTTTATTTCATAAATGATGTCTACGAAGCTGATCTCATGGTGAATGTAACTGATTATTATGATAAAAAATTAGCTGCACTGAGCGCTTACCGCTCGCAGTTTATAACAGGGCAAGGGACGGTTTCGACGCCATTAAATCAAGGATATGTAGAACGCGTGGAGGCTCGTGATCGACTCATGGGGCAAAAGCGTATGTTAACTTATGCTGAAGGTTTCGTTTCCAAGCTGCCATTCATGGTAGAACGATTCGATTGATCGGGAAAAGAGGTGTATGATGAACGACAAACTAAAAATTGGAATCACCTGTTATCCGACTTTAGGCGGCTCAGGCGTAGTTGCTACCGAACTTGGCAAGATGCTTGCCGAAAAAGGACACGAGGTTCATTTTATTACACATAGCATGCCCTTTCGTTTGGGGAAGTTTCATAAAAATATTTTTTATCATGAAGTGGAAGTTAGTCAATATTATGTATTCCGTTATCCGCCATACGATCTTTCTCTCGCCAGTAAACTGGCACAGGTCGCCAAGATGGAGGAGCTGGACTTACTGCATGTTCACTATGCGATCCCTCATGCTGTATGCGCGCTGCTTGCTAAACAGATGGTGGGAACTAAGCTGAAGGTGGTCACAACACTTCACGGGACAGACATAACCGTTCTGGGACAGGATCAATCGATTTCGGACTTAATTCGCTATGCGATTAATGAAAGCGATGCGGTTACAGCGGTTTCGAAGGATTTAATTAAAGAAACAAGGGAATCATTGGATATTGACCGTGACATTGATTTAACCTATAACTTTGTCGATAAACGGGTTTATTACCCGCGTGATATTACGAAGCTCAGAGGAGAGTTTGCAAGGCCGGAAGAGAAGATTCTTATTCATATTTCGAACTTCAGACCAGTCAAACGTGTGCAGGATGTTATCGATATCTTTGCTAAAGTGAGTAAGAGGATTCCGTCTCGCCTCCTGTTTGTAGGGGAAGGTCCGGATTTATCTAAAATGGTTTCGAAAGTAAGGGAACTTGGCCTTACAGAAAAAGTGACATTCTGCGGGAAACAAGATGATGTAGCTCAAGTCATTTCACTTGCTGATGTCATGCTTCTTCCATCGGAAAAAGAAAGCTTCGGGTTAGTTGCGCTTGAAGCTATGGCTTGCGGTGTGCCAACGATTGGGTCAAATGCCGGCGGTATTCCTGAGCTTATCACACATGGTGAAACTGGTTATCTAGCAGATGTAGGTGATACGGATAAAATGGCGGAATATGCAGTTCATCTGCTCAGCAATCCAGTGCTGTACGAACAATTTGTACAAAATTGTTTGAATCGTGCCCGGTTTACGTTTTGTAATGATATTACAACCGTTCAATATGAGGAAATTTATTATCGTGTACTGGGAAGGGAACTTCCGGAATCTCATCGTTTTACAGCATCTACCTGTCAGTAAAGGAGGTAGCTGGTTAGGAGTCTAATGTCGGATGCTAAGGAAATAAAAGTTATGGATCGAGGAGCATCGTATGTGCTCTCACAGCTTACAAAAGCAGGGTATGAGGCCTATCTTGTTGGAGGTTGTGTTCGTGACGCCGTGCTTGGGCGTCCTATCAAGGACTTCGACATTGCTACTTCCGCTTTGCCGGAGCAGGTGATGTCGTGCTTCCCGCGGACGGCGCCGACAGGTCTGCAGCACGGAACCGTCACTGTCATCCTGCCGCAGGGGACATATGAGGTGACAACATTCCGCAAGGAGGCGGAGTATGAGGGCTTTCGCCGCCCAGCTTCCGTCGAATACATATCGGATTTGACAGAGGATTTGAAGCGGCGCGATTTTACGATGAACGCCATGGCAATGGACGGGGCGGGAGTTGTATTGGATCCTTTTGCCGGGCAGAAGGATCTGGCATCGGGTGTACTCCGCTGCGTAGGTACGGCTGAGGAGCGATTCGGCGAAGATGCGCTGCGCATGCTTCGTTGTATTCGTTTTGCCTCGACCTACGATTTGCTGGTTGAGCAAAGTACGTGGCAGGCGCTGCTTGCGCAAGCTCCGCTCCTGCGCCATATCGCCATGGAGCGCGTGCGCAGCGAGCTGCAGCGCATGGTCGAAGGCCCAGCCCCCGCACGGGCTGTGCGGTTACTGATGGCGAGCCGCCTCACGGCGCACCTCAAAAAGCAGCTGCCGCTGCCTTTTGAGCGTTGGCTCGCTTGGGATGACGCGCTGGACACCGTCAGCGCGCTGGAAGGGCAGCATGACCGCTGGTCCTTGCTGCTGATGCTTCTGGAGATGCCAGCGGACACGGTCCGCACGGCGCTCCAAGAGCTGACCTTCTCCCGCGCAGATAGCGACGCGGTTGTGGCAGTGCTGGCCCTGCGCGAGGTTGTGGCCGCGCAGTATAAGGGCGGCGCTCCGCATGCCGCCTCTGTAGACCCGGCTCCGCTGGAGCGGGTCTGGAAGCTTGGCGCGGTGCGCAGCGGAGAATCCGCTGCCCGCGCTCTGCTGCGGCTGCTGCGCGTGCTGCCGCAAAACCTGCAGCAACGCGGCGAGCTTGCGTGCTTCCTTCAAGCTGTGGCGCCCGAGCTGGTGCGCCACGGCGACGAATGGCTGAGCAAGGTTCCCTGCTTCAGCCTGAAAGAACTAGCCATATCAGGGAAGGATCTGGCAGAGGAACTTAGCCTGAAGCCGGGCCCGCGGATGGGCACTCTGCTTCAGCAACTGCTCGAACGAACCGCGCTCGGTGAAATTCCGAACGAGCGAGAGTCTCTTTTACATACCGCGCGTGCTGCGAAGTAGCAGCGTTAGCGCGGCTTTTTATGTCTGTAACTTTGGAGTGAAATCATATGAACGAACGTATTTTAGAGTTGTTCCAAGAATCGCCGGAAGCCTACGTATCTGGTGAGGAAATAAGCCGCAGGCTAAACGTTAGCCGCACCGCTATTTGGAAGCATATCGAAGAGCTTCGAGCGGCTGGCTATGAATTTGAAGCTGCGCCGCGAAAAGGTTATCGACTGCTTAGTAAGCCGGTTAAATGGCAAGTGAACGAACTGTTAAAAGGTTTGAGAACCAAGGTGCTTGGTCAAAAAGTACATGTGTATGGAGAAGTTGACTCCACGCAGACGATTGCGCACGCTCTCGTTGCATCAGGGGCTCCTGAAGGCACTATCGTGCTAGCAGAGGCACAAAGGGCTGGAAGAGGCAGAATGGGGCGCACGTGGCATTCTCCGGCCGGTAAAGGGATCTGGATGAGCCTGGTTTTGACACCGCGTATTCCCGTTTATTTCATGCCCCAATTAACATTGCTCAGTGCTGTGGCGTTGTGTCGCTCTATACAAAAGGTGTGCCGTGTTGACATTGGCATCAAGTGGCCAAATGATCTTTTAATCAACGGCAAGAAGGTAAGCGGCATTTTGTTGGAAAGCAGTGGGGAAGATGAGCGGTTAAAGTATGTAATTGCAGGTATTGGCATTAGTGTAAATCTTAAGATGGAGGATTATCCAGAGGAGCTTAGAGAGATCGCGACTTCATTGGCGATTGAGTCTGGTACTGACATTCCTAGAGAACAATTGGTACAAGCCTTTCTCTTAGAATTCGAAGAGCTTTATACCCTTTATATAGAGAAAGGCTTTTCTCCAATTCGTCTGTTATGGGAAGCGCTGAGTGTTACCTTAAAGCGTCCTATTCGGACGCATACACCTACAGGAGTAATCGAAGGCATTGCTGATTCCTTGGATGATTCAGGGGCTTTAACCGTGATTACGAATGCTGGGGAGAAGATTAAGATCTATTCCGGTGATATTGAACTGAAGTAAAGTAAAGGTATCAAATGGAAGCGACTTTTGGTATAATAGAAAGGCGAGGCGGTATCCTTAAGGGAACCGCACTTGCAGTTTTGACTAAGTGAAGTAAGTAAACATAGGACTTGAAACAAGATGTTGGATTCTGCTCTGAGCCTTACGGGACCGAGACAGAAGGATCATTGGATTCTTTCTGCATGCGATCCTTTTAGCTCTTAGCTAAAAGGTTTTTTATTTTATATAAGGAAAGCAGGGATACAATGGAACAACGTAAGGCGCTAACGACAGCCAAAATGAGAAAAATGAAGCAAGATGGCGTGCCAATTACGATGGTAACCGCTTATGATTATCCCTCAGCCCGATTGTCAGAAGAGGCCGGTATCGATGTCATACTCGTAGGAGATTCCTTGGGGAATGTGGTACTCGGCTACGATTCAACCTTACCTGTTACGCTGGATGATATGGTTTATCATACGCGAGCTGCTGTGCGTGGAGCGGGAAATACGTTTATCGTAGCTGATATGCCTTTTTTGACGTACCATGGAAGCTTGGACACAACATTAAAAGGTGTCGCTCGTTTAATGCAAGAGGGTGGAGCTAAGGCGGTTAAGCTTGAAGGTGGTGCTGAAATCGCGGCAACCGTAAAAGCGATCACGGGGGCAGGTGTGCCGGTAGTCGGACATTTGGGTCTTACACCGCAATCCGTGCATCAGCTTGGTGGATTCCGCGTTCAGGGACGCAGTTCAGAACAAGCAGAGAAACTGCTAAGTGACGCTAAAGCTATTGAGGAGGCCGGAGCTTTTGCCTTGGTCTTAGAGTTAGTGACAGACGAGCTGGCTGAATGGATAACAAAGCAGCTGTCGATCCCGACGATTGGGATTGGTTCAGGTGTCCATTGCGATGGACAGGTGCTTGTTTATCATGATCTTCTCCAGTATGGTTCTGGCAGTGCACCCAGAAAGTTTGTAAAATCTTACGCGAATATAGGGGAAACTATTCGTGCAGGTATTGGCGAATATGTGAAAGAAGTGAAAGCGCGGGCTTTCCCTGCGCCAGAAAATACGTTTCATATGGACAACGATGTTGTTCAATACTTGTACGGCGATAAGGAGTAGAGGCGGCTATGGAAGCGATCCAGACAATGGAAGTGATTCATTCAATTGCCGATTTACGTTCTCGCATAAGAGACTACCGACGAAAGAATGAGCAGACTGTAGGGTTTGTGCCCACAATGGGCTATTTGCATGAAGGTCACGCCAGTTTGCTGCGCAAAGCACGGGCACAGAGCGGACTTGTCGTGTTAAGTATATTTGTTAATCCGCTACAGTTTGGACCCGGCGAGGATTTTGAGCGGTATCCGCGAAATACGGAGAGAGACTTACAACTAGCGGAAGCTTCAGGAGTTGACCTAGTGTTTATGCCAACTGTAAGTGAAATGTATCCGTCACCGACGCGAACTACCGTTAGTGTGACAGGTCTTACCTCCAGACTTTGCGGGGCATCTCGCCCCGGGCATTTTGATGGGGTTGCCACTGTCGTTAGCAAGCTGTTTCATATTGTGCAGCCAGATCAGGCCTTTTTTGGTCTTAAGGATGCCCAACAGGTTGCTGTCATTGAGCAGATGGTGCAAGATCTCAATCTGAACATCGAGA
The DNA here is from genome assembly GCF_900103825.1 of Paenibacillus sp. yr247. Taxonomy (GTDB): domain Bacteria; phylum Bacillota; class Bacilli; order Paenibacillales; family NBRC-103111; genus Paenibacillus_E. The sequence continues at coordinate 189,576 of NZ_FNIF01000005.1, read as the reverse complement.
TCATTCCTTGTCCGATATTACGCGAAACAGACGGGCTCGCAATGAGCTCTCGCAATGTGTATCTTTCAGAGGAAGAGCGTAAACAAGCGTTAGTCTTATCTCAATCCTTAAAGCAAGCCAAGGCATTTGTGGAATCCCATACAAATTTCACCCCGCAGGAGCTTGAAAGCGTGGTAAGCCGGCATATTACGACTGCACCATTAGCCGTGATTGACTATGTAGAGGTACTGTCTTATCCGACTTTAGAACCTTTTGAAAATAGCCATCATACCGATTCTATGATCATTGCTTTGGCAGTTAAATTCGGCAAGACACGTTTGATCGATAATCTCATTTTACAAGTAAGGATGTGACGTCAATGTTTCGCACGATGATGAAAGCCAAAATTCACCGCGCTACTGTAACGGAAGCGAATTTGAACTATATTGGGAGTATCACGATTGATGAAGATTTGATTGATCTGGTTGATATGTTACCTAATGAGAAAGTACAAATTGTGAACAACAACAATGGCGCACGGCTCGAAACCTATATTATTCCTGGGCCGCGCGGTTCAGGTGTCATTTGTTTGAATGGAGCCGCGGCTCGGTTAGTACAAACCGGCGATACTGTCATTATTGTCTCTTATGCGATGATGAGCGATGAAGAGGCTAGGAAGCATCACCCAACGATTGCCATTATGGGTGCTAATAATAAAGTCGCTCAACTACTCAAAGAGGAAGAGCATTCCACCATCCTTTAAGAGGGGATTTCCATGCATGAAATCGGCGCTGTTTACAAAGAATGAGGATAAGCTTTCGAAGCAAAGGTGGGATGCCAAATGTTTAAGCATTTATTTTCCACAATGAACGAGGTTTTGGAAGAAATCCAAAAGGAATATCCGAATAGTGATGTGGAGAAAAAAGCGGAACTCGACGAACAATTACAGGTTTTGAAAACGATGAGCGATGAGTTCATCGAGGCGTGGCTGCTTTTTGAGGAGAAGCTGGGAAAGTTTTATGGGGCCGTGCCGATCAGCACTCAAACCCTTCATAAGGAACTGATGGATCTCGATTTATCCGGGAAGCAGACGGATGAATTCATGCGGGGCCAGGGATATTACAAGCTTTACATGTATGATCAAGCGATTAAAGAATTCGAAGTTTTGATTCAAAGGCAGCCTGATTTCTTGTTGGCACGGATATATTTAGCAATGGGGCATTTGCGGAAAGGGGAGTTTGGAGAAGCGTATCAACACTTCAAATTCCTTCTCCCCTTGACCGACAATTCCAAGATGAAGGCCATTTCCTATAATGCAATGGGCTGCATCCAAGTACAGAATCAGAACATGGAAAAAGCCTTTGAGTATTTTCAAAAAGCGTATCATACCGATCCTTCTTGTATGGAGCCGCTGATCAATCTGGACGAATCCTAAAACCGAAGCGGCTAACTAGGTATTCCCTTTTCCTAATAAGATTTGGTATGCTAGGAGAAGTGCAGGACGAAGGGATTGAAGATACACGTCATGAAATTTGCAGTTTTGGATTTTGAAACGACAGGAAGTCAGCCAGCGGATGAAATTATCCAGGTTGGACTGGTCATTATAGATCAATTTCAAATCACCGACAGGTATACTTCTCTGGTAAAACCAGGGATTGGTATACCTTCTTCGATTACAACACTTACAGGAATTACGGAAGAGATGATTGAGGATGCTCCCACCCTAGACCAAGTGATGTCGGATATGTTTCCGCTTTTGTTTGATTGCGTGCTTGTGGCGCACCATGCTGCTTTCGATGTATCCTTTTTGCAAAAAGGGCTAACGAAAACCGGATATCCGCCTTTCTCTGGTCGTGTTCTAGATACGATGGATATGCTGCGCATCCTATTTCCTTCCATTTCTAGTCTCCAACTTAGCATGGTGGCTGGTTTATTTGGCATTGATCATGAAAGACCCCACCAAGCGGACAGTGATGCGGAAGTAACTGCAGCGATTTGGATTATTTGTATGGAACGTTTGTTAGGATTATCACTTCTCACGGTCCAACGCTTACAAAATATTTTCGAAAACGGTAACAGCGATTTAGGCTGGTTCCTTGATGAAATATGTTTATATAAAGAGTCCATTACCAGTGTCGATATGGATACGAATCGTTATTTCCGGCAATTTACTCTCAATGTCTCTGATTGGGGCGATGATGAGGATATTCGCAAAGATTCAGATGCTGAGGGTTTAGGTGCTTCCTTTAAAGAGTTTCATCAAGGTTTGAAAACGGCCTTAAAGGAAAAATTCGAGATTTTTGAAGATCGCGAGTCACAGGAGCAGATGATCCGGGAAGTTGAAAAGTCACTCGAGGACGATCAGCATTTGATGATTGAAGCGGGAACGGGAACAGGTAAATCCCTGGGGTATTTGATACCGTCTATTTATTATGGCATCAAATATGAGAAGAAAGTGGTTGTTTCCACACATACGATTAACTTACAAGAACAGCTTCGCGAGCGGGATATTCCGCTGCTGAAGGAGATTTTCCCTGTTCCATTCAAAGCCGCGGTGCTCAAAGGCAGAAGCCATTATTTGTGCTTGCGTAAATTCGAGACTAAGCTGACAACTCGTGATTATGAGAATGGCAAGGAAGATCCGATTACAGCAGCGCAGATGGTTGTCTGGCTTAGTGAGACGGAGCATGGAGATGAAGAGGAGCTGCATTTTGGAAATAAGGGTGCACAGTTCTGGTATACGGTTGCCAGTGACACTGATTCTTGTTTGAATCGAATGTGCCCATGGTACAAAAAATGCTTCTATCATCGCGCCCGTAATGATGCCAACACGACCGATGTAATCATTACGAACCATTCACTCCTCTTCACGGATATGAAGGCTGAGAACCGCCTTTTACCGTCTTATAAGCACCTTGTGATCGACGAGGCGCATCACTTTGAAGAAGTGGCCAGTAAACACCTTGGCATTGAGCTTCATGCCTCGGCATTTTATCATTCGTTACAATGGCTCTATAAAGATAATCGCAGTGGGCAATTGCCGATGCTGAGGTTTCGTTTACAGAAGTCCGATGAGCAGCAAGAGTGCGCAGTCGCTTGGAGCCAAACCATTGACAGCATTTTTCCTAAAATTGTGAAAATCAAAGAGGATTGGGATCGACTTAGTGAATCGCTCTATGAGTTGTTGTCTTCCCAAAGCGATCCTTCTCAAACGGAAAACTCGCAGTACGTGCTGCGGATGAAGCCCGAGACACTCCCAGAGAATTGGCGTGAGCTTCTGATAATGGAAGATAACATCTATTTGAATGCGAATGATTTGCTTCGAACGCTTGATAAGTTGTTAAATGAAGTGAAAGAGATGCAGGAAGTATTCGGGGTTCAAGGTTTAGTAACCGACCTCAATGGTACGGTGAAGGAGCTTTATAATCATCGGGATGCCCTGCACTTTTTCATGAAAATGGCGGACGAGGGATATGTGTATTGGATGGAAGCAGGGACCTATGCCAAAGCGAAGTCACTTCAGCTCAATTCAGTACCGACGGATGTGAGCGGCTTGCTGCAGCAGCATTTCTTTGAAACTAAGGACAGTATCATCCTGACCTCAGCGACATTGTCTGTTAATAAATCGTTTCAATATTCGGCGGATCAATTGGGGCTAGTAATTCCAGAGGATGAAGAAAAGGGCAAGCTGAAAACTGTTCAATTGCCATCTCCATTCAATTACCGAGAGCAAGCTCTGGTCGTGATTCCTCGGGATTTTCCGACTATAAAAGGAGCTGGTGACCCCGTCTTTATCAACGCACTTATAGGGTCACTTAGCGATGTCGCGCGAATTACCAAAGGTCGCATGTTAATTTTATGCACATCGAATCGGATGTTGAAGCAAATTTATGCGGGCATGAAGGACTTCTTGAAGCCGCATGGGATTACTGTGCTTGGGCAGGGCATTGACAGCGGCAATCGCAGCAAGTTAACCCGGATGTTCCAAGATAATAAAATGTGCGTCCTACTTGGCACCAGTTCGTTTTGGGAAGGTGTCGATATCCCAGGGGATGCGCTAAGCTGCTTAGCGATTATTAGGTTGCCGTTCCAACCGCCTAATCACCCTCTTGTTGAAGCAAAGTGTGAAAATATTAAGAAACGCAACGAGAATCCATTTATGAAATTTTCGGTGCCGCAGGCTGTCATTCGATTTAAGCAAGGCTTTGGTCGACTTGTCAGACGCGCATCCGATAAAGGTATTGTCATCATCTATGATACTCGCGTAATTGATACGTATTATGGCAAGCACTTCCTCTATTCACTGCCTGGACCGAAGATTGAGCACATGACGACAGAGCAAATGTTACCGAGGATTGAGCAGTGGATGGGGGGGGCGTAAAGATGAAATCACAAAAAATATCGGAAGCCGTCGTTCGGAGGCTGCCCATTTATTTACGCTATCTAAACGAACTGGCGATGAAAAATGTGTCGACAGTATCTTCACAGGATTTGGGACAAAAGCTTGATTTAAATCCGGCTCAGATTCGCAAGGATTTGGCATATTTCGGGGAATTCGGGAAAAAGGGAATAGGCTACGATATTACGTATTTGATTGAGAAAATTAGACAGATTCTAAAGCTGGATCGTCACATTCAAGTAGCCCTCGTTGGAGCTGGTAACTTAGGTCGCGCCTTATGCAATTATAATACCTACTTACGGAATGATATGAAAATTGTCGCTGTATTTGATGCAATGCCTAGCAAAGCAGGAGAGACAATCAATAATTTGATTGTCAAGCCAATGCAGGAGATGAAAACTGCATTATCTGAATTAGGCGTGCGTATCGGCATCATAACGGTACCTGCAACCGAGGCTCAAAATGTTGCCGATCAATTCGTAGATTGTGGTATAGAAGCAATTCTGAATTTTGCTCCCGTTATTATTAAGGTACCTCCTGAAGTCCGTGTACATTATGCCGATTTTACAACGGAACTGCAAAGCTTGGCTTATTATTTGGACTAGAAAAAGGCACGACTCGCGGTAATCACGGGTCGTGCCTTTATTTATTATAATATAAGTCTGAATAAAACGAAGTAGATCGAGAATGCGAGCGCGATGCTGATTGGAATCGTAATAACCCAAGTAATCAGCATTCGGCCAACGGTTCCCCATTGTACCTCATGGAAACGCATGACACTGCCTGTCCCGATAATCGCGGAAGAAATAACATGAGTTGTTGACAATGGTTTACCCAGATAGGTTGAGAATTGAATAACGAGTGATGATGTTAAGTCCGAGGCGAAGCCGTTAATCGGTTCGATTTTAACAATCTTACTGGATACCGTTTTAATAATTCGCCATCCACCGATGGATGTTCCAAGTCCCATGGACAAAGCGGCAGAGATTTTCACCCAGAGAGGTACATTCAGATCAGTTTGAACACCGGCTGCTACTAGACCAAATACGATAATACCCATAGCTTTTTGAGCATCGTTACCACCATGGGAGTAAGAAAGTAATCCTGCTGATAAAACTTGTAAAGTACGGAACATGCGATTAAGCTTCGATCTTGATGTGTTCCCCGACCATAAGATGATATACTTGATCAAAATCATAATCAGATATCCAAGCACGAAAGCAATAATCGGCGATAAAATCAATATGATAATAATTTGCGTAAAACCATTCCAGTTCACCGCGTGTACGCCGGCGCCTGCGATAACTGCACCCGCGAGAGAGCCAAGTAGGGTATGAGATGACGATGAGGGAATCGCTAGATACCAAGTTAACAGGTTCCAGATGATGGCAGCAAGTAAAGCAGCGATGACGATTTCAACACCATTTTCTATTTTGGCCGGGTTGGCTATGCTCCCTCCAACAGTTTTGGCAACCTTCGAGGACACCATGGCTCCAACGAAGTTCAGAGTGGCCGCCATGGCGATGGCAACACGCGGACTTAACGCTCGCGTTGAAATAGAAGTTGCTATCGCGTTGGCTGTATCGTGAAATCCGTTAATGAAATCGAAAAATAAGGCTAGTACAACAATAATGATCAAATAAGTTAACATGAGTTCCTCCTAAGAGTCTTCCATAAGGAAAACTTTCTTCGTATGCAAAGGACATGAATGTCCTTATGAATAACGAAGTACCACGCTATCAAGGATGTTGGCTACGTCTTCACAAGCGTCAGTGGTTTCTTCCAGGCGTTCATAAATTTCTTTCAATTTGAAATCTTCGTACGGGTCTTTACGTGTAATGAAAATTTGACGTATCCCTTCACGCATCAAACGGTCTCCGTCATTTTCAAGGGAGTTAATGGCTACCGTATGCTCAGGGATTTGCATATATTTTTTCTTAGCAAGCAGCTTGAATGCATCCAGCATATGTTGGCAAGAGTCAACGATGACTGCTGAGAATTCTTTCATATAGGAATCCGTATGCGACACAGAGAGGTAATCAAAACGAGCAATCGTAGCTTCAATACCGTCTGTTACATCATCAACTTTGGAAGCTAGGACCATAATGTCTTCACGATCAATTGGTGTAATAAATACTTTGTTCAGACCTTTAAAAATTTCATGTGTAATGGAATCGCCTGCATGTTCTAAATCGTTAATCGCTTTGACATAGTCAACAGGAGGTTTATCACCCATCATGGCTGTGCGAAACAGTTGTGCCGTTTTTAGTGCGTTTTCTGCAGCACGGATGAGAAGCTGCAAGAAATCAACTTCATTCTTTTTTGTGAATAACGTTGTCATAGAATCCTCCTATATTTTACTATATGTACAAGATTTTGATCGAATTTATTAGATAAACAGACCAAAGTGTAGAAAAAAACTCACAATGCTAAAAGTATCATAATAATTGTATTTAAAGCAACGAAAATTCCGTGACAATTTACAATTTCTTTACAATGGTAGATTTCTTGATTTTACATGCTTGAAGATGTAAAGTTTATTAAGCAGGAATTATCTATAGAATGAGCATAGAGAGGGTATTTTAGTATGAAAAAAACATTAATTATGAACGGCATTTTCATTTCTAATAATGAAGCGAAATCGTCTATCAAAGGCTGTATGGTCATTGAAGGCAACCAAATTACATATATCGGTGAGCAGGTACCTGAGCCTCAGGAAAATTATGAAGAAGTAATTGACGGCACGAACAAGCTTTACATGCCTGGCCTTGTGAATACACATGGTCATGCGGCTATGTCACTATTGCGCGGATACGGTGACGATCTGGCGCTCCAAATTTGGTTAGAAGAGAAAATGTGGCCGATGGAAGCTAAATTTAATGCCCAAGATGTAAAATGGGGGACGCTGCTCTCCATTTTAGAAATGATTAAAGGCGGAACGACGACAGTCGTAGATATGTATGACCACATGAACGAAGTGGCTAAAGCTGTTGAAGAGTCAGGAATGCGCGGTGTTCTAACTCGTGGTGTAATTGGTCTTTGTCCTCCAGAAGTACAGGATGCTAAATTAAAAGATGCCACCGAGTTTGCAAGAAACTGGCATGGTGGGGCGAATGGGAGAATCACGACAATGATGTCTCCGCACGCGCCTTATACATGTCCTCCTGATTATATTGAGCGTATCGTACAGGTTGCCCATGATTTAAACCTGCCTATTCACACACACATGTCCGAGACAAGCCGTGAAGTACAAGCGAATGTGGATCAGTATGGACTTCGCCCTGTCGCACATCTAGAGAAACTCGGTGTGTTCAGCAGGCCGACTCTCGTAGCGCATGGTGTTCATCTTACAGATGAAGAAATTAGCATCCTTAAGCAGTATGACGTACGCATTTCTCATAATCCTGGAAGCAATCTTAAGCTCGCCAGCGGTGTGGCCCGAGTACCTGAACTGCTTCGTGCTGGTGTGAAGGTGTCACTTGGAACGGATGGAGCGGCCTCTAATAATAACTTGGATATGTTCGAAGAAATGAGACTCGCCGCGCTGATTCACAAAGGTGTATCTGGCGATCCGCTAGCTGTTCCTGCTGCAGAAGCGCTTCTTATGGGAACAAAAATGGGTGCAGAATCATTATGGTTAGATAATATAGGCGTACTTCAACCAGGGATGAAGGCAGACTTCATTGCACTGGATATCGATCAACCGCATTTCCTGCCGAAGACAGACTTCGTTTCACATATTGTTTACTCTGCAAGTGCAAAAGATGTAGTGGATGTGTGTGTGGATGGACATTGGATCGTCCGTAAGGGTGAATGTTTAACATTGGATGAAGAGAAAATTAAGCGTGAATTTGAACAATGTTTCGATAAGTTAATTGGCTAAGAGAGGGGCCAGTAAGGTTCGTTTGGGGAGGTGAGCGGCGTTTATGAATGCGAAGCGAACAAGAATACTAACATTCTTTGTATTTATTATTTTAACACTTGGTGTAGTGCTCAGCCGCTTCTACTTAAATGTTCAGAATGAACACTGGGACGGCAAACGCAAAGCGGTTGAGACTGCGTATGAGAAGAGCATTTTGACGAAAGCAACCAATGTTGATTTTTTCTATGGTGATGAGCCTTTTCAAATTGTCTATGGAGAAGACAAATTAGGTCAAAGTGTCATTGTTTGGGTTTCGGATAAAGACGTGCATGCCGAGATGGCTGCTGAAGCTTTCACTGAAGCGCAAGTGCGAGATACGATGCTCAAAAAAGGTGCAGATTATGAAATAGAGCGTGTGATGCCTGGAAAGCTAGGTCAAGATTATGTCTGGGAAGTATTTTATAAAAAGAAGGACGATAGCGGAACGCGCTATTTCTATGATTATTACAAATTCAAAGATGGACGCTTTATGGATACCTACCGACTCAGCCTGCATTAGGCTGAGTTTTCTTGTTTCCACTCATTTCATAAAGCTAATTTATATATCAAATGATATACTATGTGTATTGCATTGTTAGAAACAAAATACGTATAGAAAGGGGGACGTTGACTGATGAAGCTGCGTCTCTTACCTGTCGTGATGAGCGTTATTATCTCTGCCGGGGTTTTATTCGGTGGTTGGTTCGCCTATACAAGTTTAGCTATGGAGAATCCATTATCTGATATCATTAGCAAGGTTCCCGGTGTGACAAGCTCGACGATGAAATTGGACAATAATAGTGTTGACATAGAATTGACTTTAAATTCAGACGCAAATTTAAGAAATGTTGTTGATCATATCCATAAGGATGGCGCTTCTATTATTGGTAAACGTTCTGTGAGTATTGATATAAAGAGCAAACCGTCTGAGAAATTGGATCAGTGGTGGTCCAAAGCTTTATTCGAGGTAGCACAAGCGATGGAAACAAAGCATTACGCAGACATTCCAACGACACTACAGAAATATGCAGCGGATGTGCCAGGTATGAAAGTTGACAGTGAAATGGATCAATCGTACGTATACATTCGATTGACGGATGGTGAGGCTACGAAATTCATCATGCTACCTAGGACTTCCCAGATAGGAGTGTGGCCGAATGAGTAAAATGTATAAAGAAATAGGAATAGGATTTATACCGGTTCTACTCATCTTTTTAGCCTTTTTAGGCATTAATGTGATTCCTATCTTGTTTGTTAGTGTATTCGGCGTATCCTTGTTTTATATGATCAAAGGCCGCGGAGGTGTAGGCATTTCTGCCGGCGGTGAACGTAAGAGCAAGAATCGCACGCCTTCGTTCTTAACTTTTGATGAAATCGGCGGACAAGATCGGGCGAAGAAGGAATTGACAGAAGCCCTTGATTTTCTTATTAAACATGAAGAAATTAAGAAGTTAGGTATTCGTCCACTCAAAGGGATTTTGCTCACAGGGCCTCCGGGAACAGGGAAAACGTTAATGGCTAAAGCAGCCGCTCATTATACGAATTCTGTTTATTTGGCTGCTTCAGGAAGCGAATTTGTTGAAATGTACGTTGGTGTTGGTGCTAGTCGAGTACGTGACCTTTTTAAGGAAGCTAGAACACGTGCAGTTAAAGAAGGCAAAGATAATGCGATTATTTTTATTGATGAGATTGATGTTATCGGTGGTAAGCGTGATGGTGGTCAACAACGAGAATACGACCAAACGCTCAACCAGTTATTAACAGAAATGGACGGCATTCATACGAACGATGCTCCCCGTATTTTGATCATGGCAGCTACGAATCGTAAAGAAATGCTGGACAGTGCTTTACTGCGTCCAGGACGTTTTGACCGTCATATTGAGGTGGACCTGCCGGATAAGAAGGGTCGTCTCTCCATTCTCGATATTCATGTGAAAAATAAACCGCTGTCTGAAGGAGTTTCTTTGGATGTCATCGCGGATCAAACGTTTGGTTTCTCCGGCGCGCAGCTAGAGGGCGTTCTGAATGAAGCAGCCATCTATGCGATGAGAGAAGATAAAGTGGCTATCGAGCAGCACCATTTGGCTTCCGCGATTGATAAAGTGATGATGGGTGAAAGAACAGATAAAGAAACGGCGCAAGAAGAGAAAGAACGCGTTGCTTATCATGAATTGGGCCATGCTATTATTGCAGAAATTGTACGCCCTGGCTCCGTTTCTCAAGTTACGGTTAGTCCGCGCGGAAAAGCACTGGGATATGTTCGTCATAATCCACCGAAGGACCATTATTTATACACCAAAGATTATATCGAGCAGCAAATCATGATTTCCTTAGGCGGTGCCGCGGCTGAAGAAATGTTCTATGGCGGACGCAGTACTGGTTCGCGAAATGACTTCGAGCAGGCACTTTCTATGGTCCGTAATATGATGGACTCCGGTCTTACTTCCCTTGGTATCATCGACCGTGAGATGGTTACGAAAGATCAGCTTATGAAAGAGAATACCGTTATCCTTGATGCGCTCATGATTCGCACGAAGGAGCTGTTAGAGCAGCAGCGGGGTGTGTTCGAACATTCTCTTGCGATTTTGATGAAAGAAGAAGTCCTTTCAGGTGATACATTCCGTAAATTGTTTGATGCTTCTTTTTCACAGACTGCATAAGCACGACCGTTGGCCTTGAGGCCAGCGGTTTTTTTGTTATTCTAGCTCCGAATTTATTTATACCCATAAGTTAGTTGTGGATAAGTAAAAAGGTAACGTCTTCCATTCATACCGGAATTGTTTCAAAGCTGAGAAAGTCTCAAGAACGTTTAGTGTATACTAATGAAATTAGGAAGCAAAAATTGTATGATAGGATAGGGTTTTCGAGGATATAGGGAAGATTCCCTTGAGAATGATAAAGGACGAAGCAGTTGAGAAGGAGAAACATGGCATGGTATTCAAAACGATTGGTGTAATCGGCGGGGGAACGATGGGACAGGGGATTTCTGAAATGCTCGCAGCCCGCGGCCTGGAAGTTTTACTCGCTGAGAAAACAACAGATAAGCTGGACCGCGCGATTGAGCAGATTACGGCCAGCCTTGATAAGCAAATAGAACGGTGGGCATTGACAGAAGCAGAGAAAAAGCTGATTTTAGCCAAAATTAAAAAAGCCGATTCACTTCAAGACATGGCTACTTGCGATATGGTGATTGAGACAATAACGGAAGACCTGAATGCCAAAAAGCATGTGTTTTTCCAGCTGAATCAAATTTGCAATTCATCCATTATTTTAGCAACAAATACATCCACCCTTAGTGTGACAGAGATTGCTGCAGTCACAACGAATCCTCAGCGTGTGATAGGACTACATTTTCTGCATCCCGTAGCAAAGATTAACCTCGTAGAAATTATTCGTGCGATGAAAACGTCGGATGCAACCTTCGAACAGACGCGACGATTCGTGGATGATCTCATTCAAAAAAAAAGCATTAAGGTCAATGAGTCGCCTGGCTTCATTACGACAAGGTTGATTTGCACGTTAATTAACGAGGCTTTGCACACGCTTTCTGAGGGAGTGGCTTCCGCAGAAGATATCGATAGCGCGATGCGTATCGGGTATGATTTCAAATACGGCCCTTTAGAAATGTGCGACCGTTTCGGGTTAGATTCCGTACATGATGCGCTGGAAGGCATGTTCCGTGATTATGGGGACATTAAATACCGTCCTTCTTTCCTATTGAAACAAATGGTACGCGCTGGCCATCTGGGCGCAAAAACGGGAGAAGGCTTCTTCCGCTACGACAAGGACGGTGACCGTCTGTGAATATTCTCGTTATAAATGCCGGGAGCTCGTCACTCAAATACCAGCTTTTTCAAATGGAAGATGAATCTATTCTCGCAAAAGGTCGAATAAAGCGCATCGGAATGGAAACGGCCATTTTGACGCATGAACCGACAGGTAAAGCTGAGGTTCATGAGGTTAGTGAGATTCTCGAACATAAGACAGCCATTCGCAAGGTGCTCGGGCTGCTTGTTCACCCCGAACACGGCGTACTGGTGTCGACGTCGGAGATTGACGCCGTTGGGCACCGGGTCGTTCACGGCGGTGAATCCTTTAAGAACTCCGTCCTCGTCAATGACGAAGTGAAGAAGGAGATTAAGCGGCTCTTCGATCTGGCACCGCTCCATAACCCGGCGCATATGCTTGGCATCTCGGCGGTGGAAGCGAACATGCCCGGCGTGCCGCAGGCCGTCGTGTTCGACACCGCCTTCCATCAGTCCATGCCGGCGCCAGCCTATCTCTACCCGGTGCCAATGGCGCTGTACCGGAAGCACAAGGTGCGCCGCTATGGCTTTCACGGCACTTCGCATAACTACGTGAGCGAACGCGCCGCTGCCTTCCTAGGCCGCCCGCTGGAGCAGCTGAAGCTCGTTACCTGTCACATCGGTAACGGAGCTTCCTGCGCTGCCGTACTGGGCGGCAAGTCGGTGGATACGAGCATGGGGATGACCCCGCTCGAAGGGTTGATGATGGGCACGCGCAGCGGCGATATCGACCCCGCTATCGTGCCTTATGTAATGGGCAAGGAGGATTTGACGCTGGGCGAGATCAGCTCCATGCTGAACAAGCACAGCGGACTGCAGGCAATCTCGGGGATTTCCAGCGATATGCGGGAGATCGTGGAAGCACTGGAGGCGGGCGATAAGAACGCCGCGCTTGCTTTTGAGATGTATGAGTATCGGCTTCGCAAATACATCGGCGCTTATGCCGCGGCGATGAATGGCATCGATGCAATCGTTTTTACGGCAGGCGTCGGAGAAAACTCGGAGCTGTTTCGTAAGAGGGTATGCGAGCGTTTGACCTTCCTTGGCGTGGAATTCGATGAAGAAGCAAACCGCAAGGGAAGAGGGCAGGAGCGGCGCATTACGACAAAAGGCTCCAAAGTACAAGTGCTCGTAATCCCAACCAATGAGGAGTGGATGATTGCTCGGGATACGTATAGACTAATTCGGTCATCGACGGACTGATTCTTTTATGAAAATAGTGTACAATAGAAAAGTATTCAGTAGGCTGGAGAGTTCCGGAATCTCAAAGGATATGATTCATTAAGTTAGTTTTCAACGAAAACTCTAGGGAGGGTCAAAAGCAGTATGAAATGTACGATAGGCGAAGTTAAACATCATGTCGGCGAGTCAGTTACGATTGGCTGTTGGCTAAACAAGAAACGTTCCAGCGGTAAAATTCAGTTTTTACAACTAAGAGACGGTTCGGGATATATACAAGGAGTTGTGGTCAAAAGTGATGTCAGTGAAGACGTTTGGGAAGCCGCATCCAAGTTAACACAAGAAAGCTCACTGTACATAACAGGAAAAGTGAAAGAGGATACTCGCAGTAAAGGCGGCTATGAGCTTGATGTACTTGGTGTTGAAATTATTCAAGTGACGGAAGAATATCCGATTACACCGAAGGAGCATGGCGTTGATTTCTTGATGGATAACCGTCATCTTTGGATTCGTAGTCCCCGTCAGCGTGCGGTGCTCGTGATTCGCGCCCAAATTATTCAAGCAGTACAGCAATTTTTCAATGAGCGTGGCTTCCATTTGGTTGATCCACCGATTTTAACTCCTTCCTCGTGTGAAGGAACAACGAATTTATTCCACACCAAATACTTTGATGAGGATGCCTTCCTAACCCAAAGCGGACAGCTATATATGGAGGCGGCTGCAATGGCGCTTGGCCGTGTGTATTCCTTTGGACCAACGTTCCGCGCAGAGAAATCGAAGACACGCCGACATTTGATTGAGTTCTGGATGATTGAACCTGAAATGGCTTTCGTTGATCATGCCGAGAACCTGGAGGTACAGGAGCAATTCGTATCTTATATCGTTCAATCCGTACTCAAAAATTGTGCACAAGAGCTGGAAACCTTGGAGAGAGATACATCTAAGCTGGAGAAAATTCAAGGCAGCTTCCCGCGAATTACATACGACCAAGCTGTAGATTTTCTACAAAAGAACGGGCATGAATTCAAATGGGGCGAGGATTTCGGAGCTCCGCATGAGACTGCGATTGCTGCACAATATGAAACACCTGTGTTCATTACCCATTGGCCAACAGAAATTAAGGCTTTCTATATGAAACCAGATCCTAACCGTCCTGAAGTCGTACTTTGTGCGGATATGATTGCGCCTGAGGGCTATGGAGAAATTATCGGAGGAAGTCAGCGAATCGATGATCCGGAATTAATGGAGCAGCGTTTCCAGGAGCATGATTTATCGAAAGAAGCATATCAATGGTATCTAGACCTTCGGAAATACGGTACAGTGCCGCATTCTGGTTTCGGGCTTGGACTTGAACGTACGGTTGCATGGATCTGTGGTCTGGATCATGTTCGCGAAACGATTCCATTCCCGCGTCTCCTATATCGTTTGTATCCGTAAACCATTTTATCGACCATGGGTAGAAAGGGGATCGGATGAGTAAACAGTCTAGTACGCAGCAGCTTCAGATCGAGGCTGCCCTATTGGCAGGCTTTCAGGAGGGCAGTGTTTCGGTCCCTCTCCTATTTCTGAAAAATTACCCTGCTCTAAATTTGAGCGAAATTGAAGTGATGACACTGATTCATTTGATTTCATTTCTGGAAAAGGAAAAGAATGACTTTCCAACCACCGATGAAATTCAATCCCGCATGTCCGCTTCACCCGATCTGGTGATTGCTAGCCTGCAGAAATTGATTCATGAGCAGTTCATCGCGATCGATGAGGATACAGAAGAAACGACAGGTATTCGCAGTGAACGATATAATCTTACGCCGTTATACAGAAAATTGGCCAAACTGGTGGCGGAGCAGCAGATGGCTCAGTTAACTGCCAGCCGTACATCAATTCAGTCCGATGAGAGTGCCAAAAGCATTTTCACAACTTTTGAAAAAGAATTTGCGCGTCCCTTAACCCCGATGGAGCTGGAAACAATCAGCGGTTGGTTGGATAAGGATTTGTACAAGGAAGAGCTCATCATGACGGCTTTGAAAGAAGCCGTATTTGCGGGGAAAGTTCATTTCCGCTATATTGACCGGATACTGCTGGAATGGAGCCGAAATCGAGTAGCCACGGTCGATCAAGCGAAGGAATATTCACAGCGCTTTCGACAATCCAGATGAATAAAAAAGTCCTAATCTTCTCTCATGGAAGATAGGACTTTTTTTATTGTGACTGCCATATCGCAATGATTAAGAGCATACGAATATTCACAATCCTTCGCCAAAAAAGCCAGACCTCACCCAAATGGGGAGAGCCTGACTTACGATCGATGATGGCAAGATGCTATAAGCTTTTTTGAAGCAAATGGGAGCGGTAGACATATTCAAAAAGAAACTCGAAAGCTTCCAGATGACGCTTAGTTTCAAAAGCATTGGCCCCCCATGCATAAATGCCATGTTTACGCAGCACGATGCCGGGAATGCGCGGAATTATTGATCCTTCCACCAGCTCGGCAATCCGAGGGATTTCCGCATAGTTTGGCAAAATAGGGATCTCGATGTGAGCTTCTTCATCCCAGATGTTGAAAGCTTTGATAAGCTCTACACCGTCTACGGGTATGCTTTTACGTTCCCAAAATAGCTCAGAAATCAAATTATTGAATATGGTATGTACATGAAAAATGGCGCCGGCGCCTGTCAATCGGTAGATTTCACTATGAATCAAGGTTTCTGCCGATGGCTTCAGGCCTGTGGCTTCCGTGGGTTGACCTTTCTCATTTACGAGCAGAAAATCTTCTGGTGTTTGAACGGACTTATCTCTACCACTGGAGGTAATGGCGAATGTGAATGCGTCAGGCTCGAAGCCCCCTACACGAACGGATAAATTACCGCTGGTCGCAGGAAACCATCCTCTGGCCGCTAAATTGGCTTTAATATTACGTAAATCCGCGAATGCGCGTTGTTTCTCTTCTAGTAAAATACTCATGTTACAGGTTCAGCCTCCAATTGCTTCATAATATCGAAGAAGTTGTCGAATGGGTGATAAGGATATTTCAGCTGCTCACACATTTCGATGAGATGTGAGCGTGCAAAAATCGTATCGACCAGCTTAGCTCCCTCGAAATCCGTAATGCTATCCCCAATGATAATCCGCTCATAACGCTCTGAATCATAAGACCGAATAATACTTGTTTTACACATCCCACAGTCTGTTGCACAGTGCTCGTCACAACGATTTGGCCATAAAATTTCAATGACGCTTCCTTCGAATGTGCTGGCATTGCAGTAAATATGCTCAGTTGGAATCGGGAAGGGCTTGAGCAGCGGATAGATAAAGAAATCAATGCCCCCGCTCGTAATCAGAAGTTTGATGCCATGCTCTTTACAGTAGTCCACAAATTCTTTAAAGCCATCCCGGATCACAGCGTTTCCGATGGCGTATTCGATGATCTCATCCTTACGGGAAGTAGGGAGGAGGGAGAACATCTCTCCGACTCCTTGACGTATCGAGATGGTTTTGTCCACAATTCGTTGTACGATAGCTTCCCAACCGGTTGGATTGAAATGCTTCATGATGGCTACGATGTTATCGTTCACGGTAATGGTACCGTCAAAGTCGCAAAAAATAACGCGTTCCTTACTCATTCTCTAATCCCCCAAGTGTTAATAGCTGTTTGTAATTCCGGATGTGAAATGGCGTAATCTCGAAGGTTGATACCTTGTAAGGTTGCGTCTATCGCCTGTCGGAAGGCTTGTCCACCAGCAATCGTACCGAGTGGATGTCCATGAATTCCTCCGCCTGCATTTACAATGACGTTTCTGCCAAAATCGCGCAGAATAAGAGGAACAAGACCAGGGTGAATGCCTGCGGAAGGAACAGGGAAGCTGGCAGCTAGTTTCAATTGCACCTCGGCTGAAGCGTTAAAGGCGTAATCTTTACGTAAATCATTCGTTAACAGCACATGCTTGATAGCCAAGTTTTCTTCTCGTGGCATCACGACAGAACCGTAAGGAGAAGGGAACAGTACCAAATCTGCACCAGCCAGGCGCATGAGCTTGCCAAGAAGCACAGAGGGGGATATCCCGTAGTGCGGTGACGGATAAGTCGCACCAGCCATGGCTGGATGCGCCATAATTGGTATCGTAATCTCCGGGTCGGAGCTTAATTCATGCAGGACATCGAAACCGTAGGCTAATACATTAAACAGCAAAGCGTTAGCTCCGGCTCCGATCGCTTTTTTGGCTTGAGCGGCAAGTTTGGAGGTGGGGCCGGTCAAATTTACGGCATATAGCAGTTTTTGACCTGTTTCCTTGGAGGCTTGTGCGGCTGCTCCAAGGCATACCTCAATCCGTTTCTCCAGCGGAGTTAATGGATTTTCAAATAAAATCTCATCGTCTTTAATTAAATCGACACCGCCGGCTGCTTGTAAATAAAATTGTTCGCGCAGCGCAGGCAGCTCATAGCCAACAACGGATTTAAAGATACTCATCAGCAAGGGACGTTCTTGAACACCAAGAAGGTCGCGTACGCCTTGCATACCGAATTTTGGTCCAGAAAAGCCGCTAAGGAAATCGGATGAGAAGGCTAAGTCAATTAATTTAATTTTGCCATCCATCGACAACTTTCCGAATACGGTGACCAATAAGGCGGGAATGTCCCGACTGAAGTTCACATCCGGGTAAGCGATTGTAATATCGGCATAGCGATTAAAACGAGGTTCTCCTTGGGCCGGCTCATGCACTTCGACAGAGATGACTTTCCCTAAATGCTTCTCCATTTGAGCTTTCTGCGCTTCTGGCAGCTCCGTCCAGCTGCCAACCGTTAAGCCGACAGCTATATTTGTAGCTTTTTTATGAAAATCGGCTTTCTCATCGAAACTCCGATATGTTGCTAAACAATATGCACTCATCAAAACCGCTCACCTGCTTTAATAGAATAAGACCTACTTGGATGAAGAAGATTTCGTTACAGGGCTTGGTGCTGCAATTTGTTCGCCCATTTCTTTGGCACGTTCTCCAGAACGGAATACAGCCGCAGAGACAGCTTCTCCGAACTGAAAACGATCCAGCACTTCAATCGAAGCTTGCGTTGCGCCGTTTGGCGAAGATACTTTACGACGAAGCTCAGCAGGGTGTTCCTGCGTAAGCTGAACCATATGAGCGGCTCCAAGCACCGTTTGCAGTGTTAGTTGATTTGCATCTTCCTCAGAAAGACCACCTTCGATGGCGGCTTTGATCATGGCTTCCATAAGATAGTAGACATAGGCGGGACCGCTGCCGGATACACCTGTCAGAATCTCTAATTTCTCTTCTTCTACGATCGTAACCGTGCCGACAGCTTCGAACATTTGGGTAGCGAACTGCTTGAATGTATCATTGACTTTTGCGGAGAAGCTCATTCCTGTAGCTCCCAATCCGATCGTACTGGACGTATTCGGCATTGTTCGAACGATCGGCATATTGGTTTGCAACAGAGCTTCTGTTTTAGCGATAGACAGCCCAGCGATAACTGAAATGAGAAGCTGCTGATCATTTAAAAGCGGCTGCAGTTCGGCGAAAGCAGTTACGACATCTTTAGGCTTCATACAGAGAACGACAACATCGGCTTCACGCAGAAAGGATTCCTTGGTTAGGGTGTCGGAAGTTGCCTGCAATCCGTATTCTGATTGGAGAAAAGCTAACCTGTCTTGATCTGAGCGGTTCATCACATATAAATTTTGCGGATTAGCAACCTTTGTTTCGATAAGTCCGCGGATAATCGCTTCCGCCATGGAACCGGCACCTACAAAGGCAATTTTGGCTTGCGATAAAGTTGTGGACATCGTGCATTCCTCCTCAAATTTAGATGGTTATTCGCGTATTTGTCCGCTTCCATAAACGCGGTATTTGGTTGAAGTTAACGCTGGCAAACCCATCGGTCCGCGAGCGTGAAGTTTTTGGGTGGAGATGCCGATTTCCGCACCGAAGCCGAATTCAAAGCCATCCGTGAAGCGGGTCGAAGCATTGTGATAGACTGCTGCTGCATCAACTTCCTGTAAAAATCTTTCGGTATTTGCCGCATCTTCCGTCACGATACATTCGGAGTGCATCGTACCGTATTCGCGGATATGGGCGAGCGCTTCGTCGAGATCCTTCACAACTTTGACGGAAAGAATATAGTCCCCGTATTCCGTTTTCCAGTCTTCCGCTTCGGCGACATGCATAGTAGGCACTATCGCTCGGGCGCGCTCGTCACCTCTGAGCTCTACATGAGCACTTGTGAAGGCTTCTGCAATTGCACTCAAATGCTTATCTGCGATTGCCTCATGCACAAGCAATGTTTCCATCGAATTGCAGACGGACGGACGCTGAGCTTTGGCATTGATACCGATTCGGACAGCCATATCCAGCTGAGCACTTTCATCTATAAAAGTATGACATACACCCGCGCCTGTTTCAATGACAGGGACAGAGGCGTTATTGACAACATTTTGAATAAGTGAGTGTCCCCCTCTTGGGATGAGGACATCGATCAAGCCGTTCAACTTCAGCATTTCATCCACAGAACTGCGGTCAGCACTAAGGATCAGCTGAAGAGCGTCAGCAGGAATGGCAGAGCGATTAAGTGCAGCGTGCAGAACTTCAACGATTTTCTCATTGGAAAATAAAGCGGAAGAGCCTCCACGCAGCACGACTGCGTTACCTGTCTTTAGACATAACCCTGCCGCATCGACGGTTACATTTGGCCTGGCTTCATAAATAATACCGACAACACCTAAAGGAACTCGAACTTTGCGAATACGAAGACCATTTGGACGTTCAAAGGCTTCAAGCATATCCCCAATTGGATCAGGCAGCTCGGCAATTTGGCGCAGTCCTTCAGCCATTCCTGCAATGCGTGATTCAGTCAGGGCAAGACGATCGAGTAAGGAAGCGCTTGTGCCTAATGCTTTGCCTCGCTGCAAATCCTTCGCATTCGCTTCGATGATCGCCTGCTGCTCCGTTACAAGGGCATCCGCCATGAGAAGCAAAGCCGCGTTTTTCTGCTCGGTTGTGAGATTGCCCATGGTATGGGCTGCTTGCTTGGCTAATTGAGATTTTTGAATGACTTCACTCATGGGAAGATCGACCTCCTGTTTGGAAAAAGGAATGGCAATGCGTAAGTATTTGCTTGGCTGATAATTCATATTGACTGCCGCTTCGGCGTTCTTTGCATTCTATGATTCGCTTGCTTGCTTTCTTTCCGACGGTTATTCGCAGAGGGAAACCGAGTAGATCTGCATCGTTGAATTTAACGCCTGGGCGTTCTTCTCGATCATCCCATAAAACAGAATAGCCAGCTTGTTTTAGCGTTGTGTAAATTTCTTCGGATAATTTCATCTGCGTCTCATCCTGTACATGAACAGTCAGAAGATGAACGGTGAACGGCGTAATGGATGCGGGCCAAATAATGCCCCGCTCATCATAGTTCTGCTCGATAATGGCAGCCAACACACGTGAAACGCCAATTCCGTAGCAGCCCATAATGATGGGTTCAGACACGCCATTTTCATCGTTGAAAGAAGCACCAAGCGAACTGCTGTATTTGGTGCCGAGTTTAAAAACATGTCCAACCTCAATCCCTTTTGCGAAAGAGAGCTCGTGCCCGCAATTTGAACAACATTCACCTTGGGCTACATTGCGAACGTCATGATAAGTCATCATTGGTAGATCCCTCTCCAACTCAACATGCTGCAAATGATAATCGAGCTCATTTGCTCCAACGACAGCGTCTCGCATGCCTTTGACAGAGGAATCAGCAATGATCCTGACGTTCTTAAGTCCTATTGGACCTATAAAACCGGCAATGGATCCTAGTTTTAGAATATCTGCTTCGGAGAGCATGGGAACGTCATTGGCACCAATGGCTTGCTTTAATTTGATTTCATTTAATTCATAATCACCCCGAAGAAGGACGACAATAGGCGTTCCGTCGGCTTCTATGGCGATTGATTTAATGATTTGATGAGGGGGGACCTGAAGAAATTGACTGAGCTGTTTGATGCTGGTCATTTGAGGTGTATGAACTTTCACTGGTTGCGAATGTTGCAGAACGTTTTCCTTCTGATTGTGTTCGCTTTGTTCCGGCAGCGTTCCGACTGCTTTTTCAATATTGGCTGCATATTGACAGGATGTGCAATGAACGATCGTATCCTCGCCAACATCTGCAAGAGCCATGAATTCATGGGTATCTGTACCGCCAATCGCTCCGGAATCTGCTTCAACAGCCCGGAACTGCAGTCCGCAACGAGTGAAAATGTTAACATATGCGTTGTACATGCTTTTATAGCTATCATCAAGCCCACTTCCTGTACGATCGAAGGAATAAGCATCCTTCATAAGGAATTCTCGCCCGCGCAGGAGGCCAAATCGAGGTCTTCGTTCATCTCTATACTTCGTTTGAATTTGATACAGCGTGACTGGCAGCTTTTTGTAGGAATGAATTTCATCCTTCACAATCGTTGTGACGACTTCTTCATGTGTAGCTCCCAGAGCAAACTCCCGGCCGTTCCGGTCTTCTAGACGCATCAGCTCGGGACCATACACGTCCCATCTGCCAGATGCTTTCCATAATTCGGAAGGGTGGAGAGCTGGCATTAGCATTTCTTGAGCACCGGCAGCATCCATTTCTTCACGGATAATGGTTTGAATATGTTGTAAGGCTTTGAGTCCTAAGGGTAAGTAGGAGTAAATGCCGCTGGATAGCTGTCGGATCAACCCAGCACGCAGCATCAGTCGGTGGCTTGCGGCTTCCGCATCACCCGGAACATCTCGCAAGGTTGGGATAAGCAGTCGTTGTTGTCTCATGTGTAGAAGTGCCTCTCTTTCATAGTTAAGTCAATGGTACCCATTCATCGCGGTGAATGACTTCGATTCTTGCCACTTCAACCCGCTTCTGAACTTCATCGGTCGATAAACCTGCCGCGGCTTGTACTTGCCAAGCCGCGTAATTGACAACGCCGCGTCCTAACAGTGCGCCTTCACTGCTGAGCACCTCTACAACATCGCCGGGGTGGAAGTCGCCTGAGGCGCCGATAATTCCGGCGGGGAGTAAGCTCTTTCCTCCGCTCAACAGGGCCGATTTCGCGCCTTGATCGACGATGATTTGTCCTTGGGGCAGCGAATGGAAACCGACCCATTGTTTCTTCACCGGCAGGTTATTTAGCGACGTGTCGAAGTACGTACCCTTGCCGCTGCCGTGCACGGCATGCGGCAGATCACCGGGCTCAAGCACGCGCCCGATGAACACTGGCACGCCTCCGCGCATCGCTATGCGGGCAGCCTCGACCTTAGAACGCATGCCGCCGGTGCCGACCGAGCTCCCTGAGCCTCCAGCGAAGCTGAACAGCTCATCGCTGATGGCATCCACACGATCGATGCGCTGTGCGTTCGCATTCTTGCGGGGATCGTCTGTGTACAGGCCGTCCATATCCGTAATGATGATCAATTTGTTGGCCTTGACCAAATTGCCTACCAAAGCCGACAACGTATCATTGTCGCCGAATTTCAATTCATCGACTGAGACGGTGTCGTTCTCGTTAATGATCGGAACGACGCCGCGCTGCAGCAGCTCGTCAATTGTCATCAGCGCGTTCTGAACTCGCTTGCGGTTAGTGAAGTCGTACCTAGTCAGCAAAATTTGCGCCACGCTCACACCGTGGGACGCAAAAGCTTCATGGTACGCTTGCATGAGTAGCGCTTGCCCGACAGCGGCCGCGGCTTGCTTCTCGTGCAGCACCTTCGGCCGTGTACGATAGCCTAAGTTGGTGAAGCCCGCGGCTACGGCACCGGAGGTAACGAGCAGGACTTGATTGCCGTTCTGCTGCAATTGTGCCAGCTCCGAAGCGAAAAAACGTATTTTTTCCGGATTCAGGCCCCCCGTGTCTGAGGTTAAAGAGCTGCTGCCGATTTTGACGACGATTCGCTGCATCATACGATCCCATCCTTTGTTTCTGTGTATGTAGATATACCAAAAAGACTCCCGTCCTTAACACATAAGGACGAAAGTCTGCTGCTTCCGCGGTACCACCTTAGATTGGCGCACACCGATGGCGGCTGCACCCAACTCTAGATTCCCTAAATAACAGTAGGGCACTGTTCAACTCATCGTTGACTGTTCAGGGGCGGGTTCGGAGCCGGTTCACGGCAAGCTCTCTCAGTCAGTGGAGCTTACTCTCTGTTAACGTGCTGCACGGTTCCTACTATTCCCATCATAACGTTGCGATATAGAAGTTTTGAGGACTTCCTTTTTTTTGTTCTATCTAGAATAGCACGCTGTACAAGCGTTTGTAAAGAAGCAGAAGCCTAGGCTGCACAGCGAGCAGGTGATGGAGTCACCGACCAGCCTCTCTTTTTTACGGATTAATCAAAAAGATGCAGCTTGCCGATTCGTTGAACAGCTTCTTCTAATCTTTCTTCTGTGGATAATAGACCGAGACGTACATAGCCTTCTCCATGTGTTCCAAAGCCAACACCAGGCGCGACAACAACCTTGGCTTCTTGCAGAAGCAGATCGGCAAGACTCTGCGAGGTGTGCCCTTTCGGCACAGGCAACCAAGAGAAGAATGACCCCTGAGAAGGACGCGCATTCCAGCCGATACTGGCAAGCGCCGAATATAAGGCGTTGCGTCGGCTTTCGTAAACGTCGCGCAGTTCAGTGACACAATCTTGTGAAGCTGTGAGAGCTGTTGCTGCCGCAGCTTGAATACCGCCGAACAGCGAGCAGTAGTAATGATCCTGCATCAAGTTAATGAGGCGGATGATTTCCCGATTGCCAAGCGCAAATCCTACTCGCCAGCCTGCCATGTTGTACGTTTTGGACAGGGTGTAGAACTCGATGCCAACTTCTTTGGCGCCAGGCGTTTGCAGGAAGCTGATCGGCTTTTGACCGTCGAAACCGATGGCGCCATAAGCGAAATCACTAGCGACAACAATACCGTGCTGCTGCGCAAATTGGACCGTTTCTTCATAGAAAGAAGCCGGAGCTGTTGCGCCTGTTGGATTGTTCGGATAATTAATGAACATGAGCTTTGCTCGGTTCAATGCGGATTCTTTAAGTGCCGAGTAATCAGGCAGGAAATTGTTTTCTTCTCGCAAGGGCATGAAAGCCATTTCTGCGCCGGCTAGTGCTACCCCAGACCAATAATCGGGGTAGCCTGGGTCAGGAACCAAACAAACATCGCCTGGATTAAGCAAACATTGAGCGATCTCAATGAGACCTGTTTTGCCGCCGAACAGAATGGCTACTTCCGTCTCAGGATCTAGATCTACGTTGTAATCTTCCTTATAACGGTGAGCAATCGCTTGTTTCAGAAAGGGAAAGCCGCTGAAGGGCGGATATTTATGATACAAGGGGTTAGCAGCCGCTTCTTGGATGGATGAGACGATATGAGCTGGCGTAGGACGGTCTGGATTTCCTTGGCCGAGATTAATGACGTCATGGCCCTCAGCAATTTGTTCATTCGCTTTACGGACGAGCGACGCAAAGAACTGTGTCGGCAATCCTTTCATACGTTCAGCAGGCTGTATAGAAAAAGCGCTAGATTTGGTAGATAGGTTAGTCACGATTTAATTCACACTCCGGGAGTCGGGATTAGGATAATACTACTAATGTACCATGATTAAGTGGGGATGTATAGGAAGCAACCCCCATACCGTTTATCCCTGATGCAAGTTGGGTATTGACATAATGTAGGATTGAGTTTATGAAATAAGAAAGTGAATTTATTATTATGGTGTATTCAAAGGGAAGGTGTGATCTCCATGAAGCAAATAAGCCTAGTTGCCGATGTTTTTTTGCAGGAATCGATTCGCGCTTTTGAGAATATGAAGAAGCTGGCTGATAATGCTTTAGCGCAAGCGGATGATTCTCATTTTTACCAAACCTTGGATGAGGAGTCCAATTCTTTAGAGGTACTAATTAAGCATATGCACGGGAACATGCTGTCGCGCTGGACAGATTTCTTAACAACCGATGGGGAAAAGGAAACAAGGGAGCGCGACGGTGAGTTTGAAAGCAGCCAGCACTCGCGTGAAGAACTTATTTCCATTTGGGAAGAAGGCTGGAAGGTTTTGTTTACTGCACTACACGCGCTCACGCCGGAAGATGTTCTGAAGACCATTCAAATTCGAGGAGAAGAGAATTCTGTCTTGAAAGCCATTCAGCGGCAGGTATCTCACTACGGTTATCATGTGGGTCAGATCGTTTTCCTCAGTAAACATTGGGCAAGTCATCATTGGGAGACACTTAGTATTGCAAGAGGACAGTCTAAATCTTTCAAGCCTCAATGAGCTTTATTTGGGTTTAAAGTTTAATTAGATTACTATAAAAGAAAAGGTATTTTTGCCACTGGAAGGAGCCTTCACAGCATGTCAGATTCACAGCATCTCCACATTGCTCTTATTCAAATGGATATCAAAATCGGTGAACCCGATACGAATTTTGCGCAATTAGAAAAACTTCTTCAACAAGCGGTTCAAGCAGCTCAAAGGCCTGATGTTATCGTTTTTCCTGAAATGTGGAACACAGGCTATGCCTTGACTGAGATTCAGCAGCTTGCCGACCCAAATGGGGAGCGGACGAAGGCATTTTTAAGTGATTTTGCCCGAACAAATGGTGTGATTATTATTGGCGGATCGATAGCTGATAAAAGAGAAGATCGCGTTCTAAACACGATATATGCTTTTGACCGCGAAGGCGCGGAAATAATGGAGTATTCCAAAATCCATTTATTCCGTCTCATGGACGAAGAAAAGTTTCTTCATAGCGGTGACCAGCTTGGCCTTTTTGAGCTTGAAGGCGTTCCGGCTGGCGCGATGATCTGTTATGACATTCGTTTCCCAGAGCTTGCACGCAAATTAGCGTTGGATGGAGCGCGGATTTTATTCGTACCTGCGGAATGGCCACACCCACGCTTACACCACTGGCGTACGCTGCTCATGGCCAGAGCCATTGAGAATCAGATGTACGTAGTATCCTGCAATCGTGTCGGAACCAGCGGTACGACGAATTTCTTCGGACACTCCATGGTTATTGACCCTTGGGGCGAGGTGCTGGTGGAAGGCGATGAGAGCGAAGCGATTTTGCATGCTACCATCGATTTGGCTGAAGTTGTGCGAGTTCGCGAGAAAATTCCAGTCTTTGAAGACCGTCGTCCACACTTGTATTAGTCAAAATAGAAATATACCTGTTCCGATTTGATTTTTTATAGGTTTTTCTGTAAACTAAAGCCAATTGAATGATCAATTGTGGCTGTGAGGGATGAATAGTACTTGAACAACTTCAAGTTCAGCGAGCTGGGGACGGTGAGAGCCCAGACTGAAGCTCAAGGAAAAGGCTATCCGGAGCCAATACGATAAAGGGGATACGCGCTTAGTATAGGTGTATCAACTAGGGTGGAACCGCGGGTGCGTAAGGCTCTCGTCCCTAGGCATTATTTGATGCCTTTGGATGTTGAGCTTTTTTTGCGTTTACTCATATCCAAACGGTCGTCAAAGGTTGTTGACCTATATACGAGAAGCTGAAGGAGCGAATGAACAATGAGTGTAACCATGGATCAAGTAGTAGCATTAGCGAAACACAGAGGTTTTGTTTTCCCAGGTTCAGAGGTATATGGCGGTTTGGCTAACACATGGGATTACGGTCCGCTTGGTGTCGAGCTGAAAAACAACATCAAGCGTGCTTGGTGGAAAAAATTCATTCAAGAATCCCCTTATAATGTGGGGCTTGACGCGGCGATTTTGATGAACCCACAAGCATGGGTAGCATCCGGCCATGTCGGTAATTTCAACGATCCGATGATCGATTGCAAAAGCTGTAAAGCTCGTCACCGCGCAGATAAATTGATTGAAAATAAACTGGCTGAAAAAGATATCGAAATCATCGTTGATGGGATGACATTTGACGATATGATGAAGCTCATTGTCGAGCATAACATCGTTTGCCCGGATTGCGGCAGCAAGGATTTCACGGATATTCGTCAGTTCAATCTGATGTTCAAAACATTCCAAGGCGTAACAGAAGCTAGCACTAACGTAGTTTACTTGCGTCCGGAAACAGCACAGGGGATATTCGTCAACTTCAAAAACGTTCAACGCACGATGCGCAAAAAGCTGCCATTCGGTATCGGCCAAATCGGTAAAAGCTTCCGTAACGAAATTACGCCAGGTAACTTTACGTTCCGAACTCGTGAATTCGAACAAATGGAGCTTGAGTTTTTCTGTAAGCCAGGCGAGGACATGAAGTGGTTCGAGTACTGGAGAAGCTTCTGTCATAACTGGCTGTTGTCCCTAGGCGCAAAACCGGATAATCTTCGCCTTCGCGATCACAACGACGATGAGTTGTCCCATTACAGTAATGCTACGACAGATATCGAGTACAAATTCCCGTTCGGCTGGGGCGAACTCTGGGGTATCGCGGATCGTACGGATTTTGATTTGAAGCAGCACATGGAGCATTCCGGTGAAGACTTTAACTATATCGATCAAGAAACGAACGAACGTTACATTCCTTACTGTATCGAGCCTTCGCTTGGCGCAGACCGCGTAACTTTAGCACTCCTGATTGATGCATTTGAAGAGCAAAAGCTGGAAGGAGACGACAGCCGTACAGTCCTGCACTTCCATCCTGCGCTTGCACCTATTAAAGCAGCTATTTTCCCACTTTCCAAGAAGTTGAATGAAGGTGCACAGGCTGTATTTGCCGATCTTGCGAAACATTTCATGGTGGATTACGATGATACAGGTTCGATCGGTAAAAGATACCGGCGTCACGATGAAATCGGTACTCCATTCTGTATCACATACGACTTCGAGTCCGAAACTGATGGTCAAGTGACGGTTCGTGACCGTGACACAATGGAACAAAAACGGATCCCAATTTCCGAATTGAAAGCATTCATTGAGGATTCACTTCAATTTTAATACCAAACCCCCTGTGAGCACGCCGACTAACGCGTGAGTTTGCAGGGGGTCTTTTTTTAGATGACATAATCGAGGACTTCACTGTAAGGCAAGTAGCGTTTAACATTATCAAGAGGTGGGCTATAAACATGAACAGAAATAGCTGGTTCGTGAAAAGGGTTACTAAGCTGATGGATTTGCTCTCGAGGAGCTTCAAAGTATTCTCCGGCTCTAATAAAGTCATCTGCTTGGGCGATGGGGTAGCCTTCTGAGTCCAAGAGGAACTTGGTATTGACTAGCGAACCCTTGATCAAACAAGCGGTTCCTACAGACGATCCATGGTTGTGAATCGCTGTTGACCCAGAAGCGGGAATGTGAATCACAATCACTTCAAGATTCTTAGTGCTGTAAATAACATTACGGCCATAAGAGAGCTGTTGAGGCTCAGTTTTATAATCAGGGACATTGTGCAGTAAGCAATCTATGGATTGCAGCGCTGCTTTTAGCTGATCTAGAGAGGGTTCTTGCAACTTACAGAATGTCTGCTCAATTGCTCTTAATAACATCATGGTTTCAGCCTCCTAAGCTTATTGCTATCTCTTTATCATTTTTTATTGGGAAATGGATAAGAAATTTTTATATTATATGCTTTCAGAGGTCAAAGGGTTAGGGTATTTGGTTAGAAATAAATGAAAAGGCATGTAATCGGGCTGCAGACCGGGATTTATTCCTACCCCAGTGCGATTCCTTGACGGGGCTCTTATGTCAAAATTGGAAGTGTTCACTTGCGGAAAAACCGCTCAGGTTTGGTTATTAAATATTAAAGTTATTAAAGAGAGGATGTGAGCTGATGATTGTGAAAGGAAAAGAACAAGATGAGAATGCAATAAATGCTATTTTCGAGGCGCTGGGTAAAGCATGGAATGAATATAATGGGCAAGCATTTGGTCAATGTTTTACAGAAGATGCGGACTATGTGACCTTCAATGGACAGCATATCAAGGGGCGTCAAGCGATTGCAGATATTCATCAGAAGCTTTTTAATGGTGTGCTCAGAGGCTCCTCGATGACGGACGGCGGCTCGATCCAGATCCGATTTCTATCTCCTGACATGGCTGTTGCCCACTGTGTAGGGGCTATCAAACTCAGATGGCAGAAAAAGGCGCCAAAGAACAGAGATTCCATTAATACGAATGTGCTTGTCAAAGAGAAAGGCGATTGGAAAATTGCGGCTTTTCACAATTGCCGCATCCAACCGCCGAATTTTATTCAAAAATGGTTAATGAAATGAGCGGATGAATCTAAACCCGAAATGGAGGCATACGTCTGCCATCGATATCTGTGAAGTCATATTTGTTCGAGAATAAAAGCTAACCGATTGTGCGCATGACCTCTTTCATCGTGGAGATGAAAGCCTCGGCAGCTTTGGAGATATACCTGCCTTTACGGTAAGCAATAACCAGTGTGCGAGTTGGACTGCCTTCAAGCGTGAGGTGAACAGGTGATAATTCGCTGTAGCTTCTTTTCGAGATTAAATAGGGAACAAAAGCAATGCCCATACCTGCAGCGACTAGTGACTGAACCGTTTCCATATTACTGGATTCGAAGACAATACTGGGGATGATGCCTGCCTTTTGGCACAGATCCAAAGTTAGCTTGCGGAAGCCTTGCCCTTTTTTCAAGGCGATAAAAGCTTCTTTTTCAAGCTGATCTATACGAATTGGTTTTTTGCTTTTGGCTAATGGATGCTGTGGGGGCACCGCGAGAACAATTTCTTCCTCCAGCAATGTCTCATATACAAGAGAATCCTCACGTAAAGGCAAAGACAGAAGCGAGATATCAGTTTGGCCATTCATCGTAAGGGTTTCTAGGTTAGATGAGGTTTCCTCAACGAGAGTAATTTCAATATCCGGATAAGCGGATTGAAAGGCTGGAACTACAAAAGGAAGAATGGTCGATCCCGTGATTGGCATACTGCCTACCACAAGACGGCCCTTTTTCATTTGCGAAATGTCTTCCATTTCTTTCTTAAGCTGCTCAACCATGTCGAGAATTTTTTGCGATTTTTCTACAAAGAGTGCTCCTGCATGGGTGAGCTCAACCGAGTTGGTGCTGCGCTGGAAAAGAAGGACGCCGATTTCTTTCTCCAGCTTGGACAATTGTTGGCTTAGAGAAGGCTGGGCGATATGAAGTTTCTCCGCGGCGCGTGAGAAGTTCCGTTCGATCGCGATTTGAATCGCATATTGAAGTTGACGTAATTCCATGGTAAAAACATCTCCTAATTTTCAACTTTAAGGTTTTCAATTAATAGGTAATATCTATCAAGCTTATAGTTATTATATCTTGGAGCAATGATGATATCCATGATAAACTACGTTATGAGGGTAAGACATTTACAAATTGAGCGGATAATGACAAGAGGTGACTGGATATGAGTAAAAAGACAATGTTCGAGAAAATCTGGGAAAATCACGTGATTAACCAGGAAGAAGGCAAACCTAGCGTTATCTATATTGACTTGCAGCTGGTGCATGAAGTAACATCACCGCAAGCTTTCGAAGGACTTCGTTTATCGGGTCGTAAAGTTCGCAGACCTGATCTTACATTCGCAACAATGGATCATAACGTACCGACAAAAGACCGTTTCAACATTACGGATCCCATTTCCAAACAACAAATTGATACACTTTCACAAAACTGCCGTGATTTCGGCGTTACGTTATTCGACCTAGACAGCCTCGACCAAGGTGTCGTACACGTTATGGGACCTGAGCTTGGCCTTACACATCCGGGCAAAACCATCGTTTGCGGCGATAGCCACACATCGACACACGGTGCGTTCGGTGCGCTCGCTTTCGGGATTGGAACAAGTGAAGTGGAGCACGTTCTTGCTACACAAACACTGCAGCAATCCAAAGCCAAAACGTTGGAAGTACGTATTACCGGCAGTTTGAAGCCAGGCGTAACAGCGAAGGATTTGATCCTTGGCGTTATTGCGAAATATGGCACTGACTTCGCGACAGGCTATGTCATTGAGTACACGGGCGAAGTGATTCGTGGACTTTCGATGGAAGAGCGTATGACCGTTTGTAACATGTCCATTGAAGGTGGAGCAAGAGCAGGCTTGATTGCTCCTGACGAAACGACATTCAACTATCTGCGTGGTCGAGAATATGTGCCGCAAGGCGCAGATTTCGATGCAGCGGTTGAAACGTGGAAGCAATATGTGACAGATGAAGGGGCAGCATACGATCGCGTTGTTGACTTCGATGCGGATTCCTTGATCCCGCAAGTCACCTGGGGCACAAACCCAGGCATGGGAACAGGCGTTAATGCATTGGTTCCGGATCCGCAAAGCTTCGAAACAGAAAATGAACGTAAAGCGGCTGAAAAAGCGCTTGAATATATGGATTTAACACCAGGAACTCCAATGACGAGCCTCAAAGTTGACTATGTCTTCATCGGTTCTTGTACAAACGGACGAATTGAAGACCTTCGTGCCGCTGCAAAAATTGCTCAAGGTTACACAGTTGATCCAAGCGTAACTGCAATCGTTGTTCCAGGTTCTGGACGTGTGAAAATTCAAGCTGAGAAAGAAGGCTTGGACAAAATTTTCTCTAACGCAGGCTTCGAATGGCGCGATGCAGGCTGCAGTATGTGTCTGGCAATGAATCCAGACGTTCTGCAACCAGGCCAACGCTGTGCATCGACATCCAACCGCAACTTCGAAGGTCGTCAAGGCCGCGGTGGACGTACGCATCTCGTATCCCCAGCAATGGCTGTTGCTGCAGCAATCAAGGGTCACTTCTACGACGTTCGCGATTGGGAAATCAAAGAATACCAACAAGCTTAATTTGGGCTGATTAAGGCAATGCTTACGATGCTAGTTTTGCTAAAGCAAAACTTTAAGGAGAATGAAAACATGGAAGCTTTTAAACAACATACAGGCCTAGTAGGTCCTGTGGATCGCGTAAATGTAGATACAGATGCCATTATTCCTAAGCAATTTCTCAAAAGAATTGAGCGTTCCGGGTTCGGTCAATTCCTCTTCTTCGAATGGAGATGGGATGAGGCGGGCAATGTGATCGAGAACTTCCCATTAAACCAAGACCGCTATCAAGGAGCATCGGTCCTGCTCTCCAGAGCAAACTTCGGTTGCGGATCTTCTCGTGAGCATGCACCATGGGCCATTCAAGATTTCGGTTTCCGCGTCATTATCGCGCCGTCTTATGCCGACATCTTCTATAACAACTGCTTCAAAAACAGCATTCTGCCAATCAAGCTTTCGGAAGAGCAAGTTGACGATTTGTTCGCTCGTACAGCGATGTACGAAGGCTACAAGTTAAATGTCGATCTGGAAAACAACAAGTTGACTGATGATTACGGGCTTAGTATTAATTTTGAATTGGATGAGCATCGTCGTCAATTCCTGCTGCAAGGCATGGATGACATCGGCTTAACACTTCAGCACGAAGAAAAAATCACTGCTTATGAGCAAGCTCACCAAAAGCGTTTGGCTTATAAATAAGTTGTCATCGAAGACGCAAACCAATGAGATCTTTCATTGGCGGCGTCTTTTTTTTGCCCATGTATCAAAGTTATTGTAATTAAAACGAGCATTAGAAGCGATTCTAAAGGTTCGTTTTTTTATCATTCATTTTTGCAACTTTTGGCAGTTTCTCACGTCTAATAGATTACTAGATTGTCGAAGGAACGGAGGTTTTGCTGTCGGGCGTATGACTATTTTGCTACAATGGATAAGTTGCTGCTAGTTTTTAAGAAATAGATTTCGAGTGTTTAAGATAACAATCCTAATTCCGACATTACATAGAGGTGAATGATGAAATTTTCTGCATTTTGTTTGACGTTGCTTGTTTGCATGCTGCTCCTGCCATCTTACGCATTGGGAGCGGAATCCCCTAGTGGCATTAATCTCTATATGAATGAAAAAAAGCTGGTGTCTAATGAAGTCCAGCCCCGTATTGTGAGCGGGAATACGATTGTACCTGTAAGGATTATCGTTGAAGAAATCGGTGCGAAGGTGAGTTGGGATGAAACCACACGTAAGGTTACCATTGTCAAAAACGATGTGAACATTGAACTGGTTATCGACAGCAAAACGGCACTAATTAAAGGCAAGAAGGAAAGCTTAGAAGTTGCGCCCGTCATTGAAAAAGGTAATACCATGCTGCCACTTCGTTTCATTGGTCAGTTTTTGGGTATTGAATTTAAATGGGACTCTTTAACCACATCCGTACATATGTTCAAAAAAGACGATT
The DNA here is from genome assembly GCF_900103825.1 of Paenibacillus sp. yr247. GTDB lineage: Bacteria > Bacillota > Bacilli > Paenibacillales > NBRC-103111 > Paenibacillus_E. Next base: position 156,139 of record NZ_FNIF01000005.1, on the reverse strand, counting down.
CCGATTCCAAGCCAGTCACAGGACCAATTGATGACGAGGAAAACCATGATCATGGCGAGGTAACACCGCCAAAGCCGCCAACGACGGGCACAGGGACAGGGACGAAAACACCAGACTCTAGTGTACACTTGCTGACATCGATCGAGTTATCAGATAAAGATTTGGTCGTTAACGCAAAAGACGGTTCATTGGTTCCAACGATCATGAAATTATCAAATCCGAATCGAATTGTATTTGATTTCCCAAATACGACACTAGATGATTCTCTTCAAAAGCTGCTAGTCAATAATGCTGGGGAATTGCCATCTAAGCATCCGCTTGTGCAGAAAGTACGTTTTTCGAACTTTACGGATAACCCGGCAACAGTAAGAATTATTTTGGATTTGAAAGGTACGGCGGACTATCATGCTCAGCCTACTAAGCTTCCAAATCAATGGACTGCTTCGATTGGGGAGCATCAGTTAACCGTGGTGATTGATGCAGGTCACGGCGATCAAGACCCAGGCGCTTTGTCTATAACAGGCAGGCATGAGAAGGATTTTACACTCGCAACAGCGAAGAAGGTAGAGAGTCTTCTTCTTCAGGACAAGCGTATTGCCGTATTAATGACCAGATCTGATGATACGTTCATTCCACTGGATGACCGGGTATCTTTTGCTAATAACAATCTGGCGGATCTTTTCTTATCGATTCATGGGAATAGCGCCAAAGCAACGATATCAGGCACAGAAACGTACTATAACAGACCGGAAAGCATGGCTTTTGCGAATGTCATCCATAAAAATGTAGTTGCCGCAGCAGGATTTGCGGATCGCAAAGTGCGCCAAGCCGATTTCAGAGTCATCACGAAAACAACAATGCCAGCGGTTCTGGTTGAAGTGGGATATCTATCCAATAAGAATGATGAGTCCGCCATGTACAAGGAAGCATTTCAAGACAAAGTAGCGGCTTCCATTGCTGCTGCCATCAAAGAATACTTGAACCTCAAATAAGAGACGAAGGCATTAAGCGTATGCTTTCGAAGTTAGTTTTGCTATGCAAAACTCTAAAGGAGTGAGTGAGATGACTAAAACAAGTCGCCTATTTCAAGGTGTTCTTCTTGTAAGTGCCATCACGTTATCTTTAACCGCCTGCGGTCAAAAAGCTCAATTGACAGGTGGAGCAACACCGCAAGCTACGATTGCGCCGAGCAGTACACCCTTGATACAAAGTCCTTTACCAAGTTCCACACCAGAACCTTTAAAGCAAAAAAAGGTAAAAACCTTTTATAGCGATCAGGACGAAATGAAACTTGTAGAAAAAGAAGTCACAATCAGTTATAAGCAGGAAGCTGACGTGTATGAAGCTGCGCTAAATGCACTCAAAAAGAGTGACGATCCTAAAGCAATACCATTATTTGATGATCTGAAGTTCACAAATACTGCTTTTGATAAAGCCAAGGGTGAGTTGAAGATTGATCTTAAATTTGGCCCCAAAACGCAATTAGGTGCGCCTGGTGAAGAATTATTTTTACAAGCTTTGAAAAAAACAGTTTTTCAATTTCCAGAAGTCAAGTCTTTGTATGTGCTGAAAGATGGCAAACAAGTGGATAGCTTAATGGGGCATCTTGAGCTTCCATATCCAATTAAACGACCTAACTAAATGGAGCAGCAGAGGAGTCAATATCAAAGATGAAAAATAAGAAATTGGCAAGTGCAATTGTTAGCTCTTTAATCGTAACAAGTTTGGCGGGGACACCGGTTATGGCTGAATCAGTCAATACAACACCGTCGACGACTGCGAGTAACGTTAAGCTTTCATTCCCTGACGTAAAATCGGACTACTGGGGTATTCGACATATATCCAAACTTGCTTTGGAAGGCATAATTGAGGGCTATGAGGATGGTGCTTATCGGGCAGAAAACCCGGTTTCGCAGCAAGATGTTCTTATTATGGCTACACGTATGATGGGCTTACAAGGCGAAGTAGACGCCATGACGACAGCAACTGTTTTTCCGGATTTCATGTTAGTTGATAACTATGCGCGTAATTATGTAGCTGTTGCTCTTCAAAAGGGTTTAATCTCCAACGAGGAAGAGAAAGTTAGAAGTCAGACCGATAAGTCCAAAGAGAAGTGGGGCCAGCGGAAGGCGACAAGAGAATGGGTAGCTGAAGTGGTTATTCGCGCCATTGGCAAGGCGGCATTCGCACAAAGTCTATCTACGACACAGACTGCTTTCCAAGATAATAGTGCCATTAGCAGCACAACATTAGGTTTTGTTAATGCAGCCGTTGCACTAAAGGTTGTTGATGGCTTTGAAGATGGCACATTCCAACCTAAAGGGGCTGTAACACGTGCTCAGATGGCTGCGTTTCTAAGTCGTTCGCAGAAAGAACTAGCTATATTGCCTTCACGTGCTGTCAAAGGTTACATGACTAGCCTAACTAGCGGCAGTATTGGCATTATGGACAAAGATGGGAATACAAGTACATATAAAATTTCTCCGAACACAGTGTTTTACGGGAACAAAAATGATAACGCAATTGCTTCGAACAAACTAGAAGAAACGTTCGAAGTCTCTCTCGTTCAAGTAAATGGTATGGCCTACTATGTTGAAATCCTTAGTGATGAGCTTCAGTTAGATATCCAAGAGGGTAAACTATTAAAGCTAAATATGAATACCCTTAAGGCTACATTGGATGACTTTGAGAGCTATGATTTGGCTCCGGATGTCACTGTAACAGATACAGATGGTCGCGGTCTCAGCCTTGGTGATATCGTTGCTGGCAGCACGATTCAATTGCGTAAAAGCAAGATTGTCAAAAGCGATAAGTTTACTTCCATCATTGTTAAGCAGGTTCCCGTTAATAAAACAGCAAATGGCGCGATCCAAACATTGAATAAAGACACTGCGCAAATTACGATGCTCGAGACCGATTCAGGCCAACCGGAATCGTACAGCTACTCCTCAGGCTTGATTATTACATCAACAGATAACAGCTTGGTAGATCTGAATTCACTGCATATCGGAGATACGGTAGAGTATACGATTAAGAATAGTGAAGTAGTTAAGATTGCTGTTAAAAAGCAAGCCGATGTTGGTGTTAGTGTTGAGGGGACTCTCAAAGATGTGAGTGACGATAAAACCTATCTAACTATTACAAAGTCGACTGGCACACCGTTAGCATCATACTTATTAGCCGAAAATGTTCAAGTGCGAATTAATGGTTTGGCGACTGCAAGCATTTATGATATTGCACCCGGAGATCAGCTTAAGCTGGACGTGCTTAATAACAAAGTTACTTTGATTACAGTAACTAACCGTTCTATTGATAATTTATACTTTGCTAAAATAGTTGCCTATGATCAGCCATCGAAATCATTAACTGTTATTGATAATACAGGCAAACCGCATGCTTATATATTGAATGATACCGTTTCTATTTCCTATGCAGGTACGAAGCTTCCATTCTCGAGCTTTAGTGGCACGTTTACCGCAGGAAAATATGTAGATTTGTTAGTTTCCAAAGATACAGTTACACAAATTCAAATGTCTACCCAACTGAATGGTGCATTAACGCAATTAAATTTGCAAACGAATGATATTACATTGAAAACAGACAGTGGTCAAAACTTGACTTTCAAACTTACTTATGCACCGCAGGTTGAACTTGCGAACAAACCGAACAGCACACTTTCCGACTTGAAAGTGGGGGATAATGTCAGCTTATTACTTAGCTTCGATCAGAACATTGTTACGAAAATTGTAACAAGTAAGACAGCCATTTATAAAACCATTTTGACCAATATAAACAGCAGTCAGATTACGGTAACGGACGATGCTAATACGTCTTATGTTATTTCTCTGGACGGTGTTCCAATCAGCAAGCCGGATCAAAGCGCAGGTTCAGTTAATGATTTTGCCCTTGATGACTATGTGAAGCTTAAGTTCAAAGGTCTGGCTGTAATAAAAGCGGAGATTGTTAGTCCTTTGCGCGGCAAGGTAACAGCAGTTAATGCGGCTAGTTCCAGTCTAACTATTCAAGATTTCTCAGGTAAGAGTCAAGTGATAAACGCTGGCACTAACTATGGCGTAAAGCTTAATGGCGGCGTAGAGTGGAGTTTCGCATCTATCAAGGTTGGCGATCGTGTACAAGTGATGAAAGACGCAAATGACAAGCTTCTTATTCAAGTCGCAGTTGCATCTAAGCGGGAAGTAGATAACTACAATAGTGTTGTGAATCAATTCTACTTAAAAGCAACAAACGCCGGAGATAAAACGGCTTATAGTCTGTTCCCAAGAGCGTATTATCATAAAGGGCCAGAAGTGGTAGTGCCGTCTTCCTTTGTGTCTGGTGATCAAGTCACGATTTATGTGCTGGATAACAAGATTGTTGAGATTGAGAAATAAGGTTTTGAACAAAAAATAAAGTTCGTCCGTCTGTATATTAGGAGCTTGACTTCTAATGCAGACGGTTTTTTTTATTATTTTAAAAATAAATATGGCAATTTTTTAGAAAATGTTCGCATTTTGACGCTTTCAAGCATTGATTCTAACGTCACAATTCGCTAAACTGGAGAATATTACGACCCTAAGGAAGTAAAGACATGACGCAGAAGTTAGTAAGGCATATTTTGGATACCATAGGTGAACTCTTTCCGGATGCACATTGCGAGCTGCGTCACAGTAATCCGTTTGAATTAACGATTGCTGTACTGCTATCGGCTCAATGCACCGATGAAACCGTGAATAAGGTGACATTGGATTTATTTCAGAAATATAAGTGTCCTGAAGATTACTTGGCCGTCCCACTTTCGGAGCTGGAGCAAGACATTCGTCGGATTGGACTATTTCGAAATAAGGCAAGCAATATTCAAAAATTGTGTCAACTCTTGCTGGACAAGTTTGATGGCGAAATTCCAGAGAAGCACGAACACTTGGTCGAGCTGCCAGGCGTAGGCCGTAAAACGGCAAATGTCGTTGTATCGAACGCTTTTGGAGTACCTGCGATTGCCGTAGATACCCATGTGGAACGAGTAGCCAAAAGACTAGGCCTAGCTGGCTGGGATGATTCGGTCCTTGAAGTTGAAAAGAAGTTGATGAAGAAGGTTCCGCGTGAAGAATGGACACAGACGCATCATCGCCTTATATTCTTCGGTCGGTATCACTGCAAAGCTCAGAACCCGCAATGCACGATATGCCCATTATTGGACAATTGCCGTGAGGGCAAGAAACGTATGAAACCGAGTGCAAGTAGGAAAACTATTACAAACAAATGATATGCAGACAAAGGATGGGATTGAAATGAAATGCATCGCCGTATATACCAATAGTTTTGAATTGTTCTCTGATATTTTTGAACAAGTAATTAACACGCCATTAGCCGATAATGAGGAAAAAGTCATTGAAGGTATAACTGTCAGTGAATCAGGTGAGGTTCCTCAGAATTACATAGACAAAATGAAAACTAAAACTGAGGTAGTCGTGATGAAAGTGAAAGACTCAGACATTACGATTTTGCAGCATCGCGATGTATTTGAAATTTTCTTACCGGAAAAAGAAAAAGTGGTTATGTCCTAAAAACTAAATCTCCCTATGGGAGATTTTTTTCTGTATCATCATAGGCAAGTGTGAAGAAGATCGGTATATAAGGAGCGGAATGGACGAATGGCGCAAGCGATAGATACAAGTATCTCGGTCATGCCGGATGCGATCAGGAAAATGCAGGTTGTGATGCGTGCAGCGGGAGATCTGGATAATGCGATTAAGCTAGGACAGCTGCTCGACAAAATAGATTCAGGACGGATGAATATTGCGTTTTGCGGTCATTTCTCTGCGGGGAAATCGACCTTAATTAATCAGCTCTGCGGAAATGCGCTGCTCCCCTCCAGTCCAATTCCAACAAGTGCGAACATCGTAAGTATCCGAAATGGGGCGCCAGGCGCTCATGTTACGCATCGATGGAAGGAAGACGATGGGGATTCTCAGGGAACAACAAAGACGATCGCGCTTGATGAGTTGGAGGCATATTGCGTAAATGGCACTGATATTGAAACGGTAGAGATTACTTATCCGATTTCGTTTCTGGGTGAGCATACAGCGCTTCTGGACACTCCCGGTATTGATTCTACGGACGATGCGCATCATCAATCCACGGAGTCGGCCTTACATCTAGCGGATGTTGTGTTCTATGTCATGGATTATAACCATGTGCAATCCGAAGTCAATCTCGCGTTTACGAAGAAGATGAAAGAGTGGGGCAAACCCCTCTATCTCGTTGTCAATATGATTGATAAACACAAAGAATGGGAGCTGCCTTTCGCACAGTATCAGGAGGGAACGAAGCAAGCCTTTCTGAGCTGGGGAATAGAGCCGGATGATCTGCTGTACGTCACGATGAAGGAGCCGAGTCATCCGCATAATGAATATACGAAGCTGCAATGGCTCCTGAGTCGTTTGATTGAGCGCGGTGATGAGCTGCGAAGCTTCAGCATCGACGCATCTGCGCGCTATCTGGCAGCAGAGCACGGCAAATGGCTGGCTGAGCAGCATGAGCCGCAGAAGGCGGAGCTCATGGAGCAGATCAGCCAGGAAGGCGACGTGCAGGAGGTTCAGGCGCAAGCTGCTGCAAAGCAGGAAGAGCTTTCGGATTTGAAGGGACTGCCGGAAGCATTAACGGCAGGGCTGCGTAAGGAAGTTGGCATGATTATCGAGAATGCCAACATTACGCCGGCCTTAACCCGGGATCAGGCTCACGCGTATTTGGAGAGCCGGAAGCCTGGGTTCAAGGTGGGGTTTTTCTCACGAGCTGTCCAGACAGCCGTGGAAACGGAGAAACGGCTAGCCGCGTTTCAGGCGGATCTCGCTGAGCAGGTGGAAGCAAAGCTCGACTGGCATCTGCGGGATGCCTTGAAGAAGGCAGCGCAGGACCACGGGCAGTACGATCCAGCGATTACAGAGCAGATCGAAGCCCTTCAGGTTGATGTTACGACGCAGTGGCTTGCGGCACAAGTAAACTCCGGCGCGACTTTCGGCGGTGAGTATACCCTTAACTACATGAAGCAAGTGTCATCAGATATTAAGCAGCAGTATCGCAAACAAGCATTTGCTGTGATTGATCTGCTCGCGGCTGCAGTTCGCGAGCACTCTGTGCAAGCGGTTGAGGCGCTTGCAGCCGAGCTTGAAGCGCTAGGCGGCCGCCTTAGCGCTTTCCGGGAACTGCAGCGCCTCGAGGAAGCCGATGCGGCGGCAGAGGCCCAGCTGCTGCGCATGGCCAGCTGGCCAAGACCGCACGCGCCAGCGTTGCCGGATGCGCAGCATTATTCGCCTATGGAGGTGAAGGCAGCCTCCCCGCAAATCGCGGGTCTGCGCGTGACCTCCATGGACACGATCCTGCAGGCCGCTGCCACGGCATCGGCGGCCGCAGGCACTACAGCTGCCCCTGCGGAGGCAGCGTCATCAGTGCCTACCGCGTTCACCACGGGTGAACACGGTAGGCGCATGGAGCGCAAGGCCGCTGCGCTGCAAGCGGCCTCGAGCCTCATCGACGGACTGCCGTCGATGAGGTCGATCGCGCGCTCCATGCGCGAGAAATCGGAACGTCTGCGGCAGCGGACGTTCACGATTGCCCTGTTCGGCGCCTTTAGCGCCGGTAAATCTTCTTTCGCCAACGCATTGATTGGTGAAAGAGTGCTGCCTGTCTCGCCAAACCCGACAACGGCAGCAATCAACAAGATCATGCCGCCTCAGGAAGGCTGGCCGCATGGAACGGCCAAAGTTAAGATGAAAAAGGCGGATGCGATTCTGCAGGACGTTCTCTATTCCTTAGAAATACTTGGCGTGCAAGCGACAGATATGGCATCTGCGTTGAAACGCATAAGCGCATTGTCTCCCGCGCACGTCACGGCAAAAGGAAAGCCGCACTATTCCTTCCTAAAGGCTGTGGAGAAAGGCTGGACACTTGCTCAAGTCCATTTAGGCACTGAACTGAAAATCACCAAAGATCAGTTCCCAAGCTATGTCGCTGACGAATCCAAGTCATGTTTTGTTGAATTTATTGAATTATATTATTCAAATCCATTGACCGAACAAGGCATTATTTTCGTTGACACGCCAGGGGCAGATTCCATTAATGCCCGCCATACAGGAGTAGCTTTTAACTATATTAAGAATGCGGATGCTATTCTTTTTGTGACCTATTACAATCACGCTTTCTCGCAAGCAGACCGTGAATTCCTTTTACAGCTCGGACGCGTGAAGGATAGTTTTGAGATGGATAAAATGTTTTTCATCGTAAATGCTGCTGACCTTGCGGCTAGCACGGAAGAACTAGATGGTGTAATTAAACATGTGGAGACAAATTTGCTGCAGCACGGTATTCGAAATCCGCGTATTTATCCAATCTCCAGCTATTTGGCTGCCGAGGGAAAAATAATAGGGAACGAAGAGTTGGTTAAGCAATCAGGCATACGACCTTTTGAACAAGAGTTTGTGAAGTTTACCTTCAATGAGCTTAGCGAGGTCTCTATTCATGCGGCTAATTTGGAGCTGAATCGCGCGATTGCTACGATGCAGCAATGGCTGGAAAGTGCGCAATCTGGGGAAGAACATAGGAAGCTTCAGCTAACGCAGCTTGGGCAAGCGGAGCATGCCGGAGCAGAGCTGCTGGAAAGTACCCTTTTTGACACAGAGCATAAAGAATTGAAGAAGGAAATTCAAGAACTTTTGTACTACGTCAAGCAGCGGACGATGTACCGCTTCGGCGAATTGTACAATTACGCCTTTAATCCTTCAACCTTCAGGGATGAAGCCAAAGATCCGAAACTAGCTCTTCAGTCCGCTTGGGGTGAGCTGCTGCGTATGATTGGCTATGATCTTTCCCAAGAAGTATTGGCTACGACGCTTCGGGTCGAGAATCGTATGAATCTGATCAGTAAGAGCCGTGTAAAGCGTTGGGAAGAGCAGCTTCGTCAGGTGATGGAAGGATTCGAAAGCGGCACATATGAGTCAAGTTCATTTGTAACTCCAGAAATCAGATCTAAACTAGAAGTTCCTGACATATCTATCAAGATGCTCCAAAGTTATTTCAATAATGCGAAGCAATTTTTCGAGGGCGATGGTAAAAGCAAGCTCAGGGCAGATCTAGAAAATCGAATGACAACACCGGTAGCTCAATTTATCGAGCAGCAAGCATTGGAGCTTGAAGAGGCCTATGCAGATCAATTGGAAATTTGGCTGAACAAACAGAAAAATCAAATGCTGCTGCAGTTAAATGAACATGCCGAGGGGATGCGCGATGCCTTGGAAATGAAGATTGATTTGAACGAACTTATATCCAAACAGCATCAATTAAGGTCGTTTGTTTAATAAATAAATAAAAGGGTTGGACCGGTTCAATTGAACATGGCCAACCCTTTTCTATGCATTTCCATGAAAAGGCTTACATCTATGGTTATTGGGATGATTTTAAAGAATAGCGGGGATTTCTGCACATTTTTGTGGAGTTATGAGCGTTTAAGCGTTTAAATCCCTCATTCCTTTGATTGCTCGCACCTAGGGATGGTGTTAAGATTCATTAAGTATTATTACGCTTACCTAGCTTTTCCAAATTATCCTTCTTGAGGAGGGGCCCCAAAGTGGATGTGTTCAGGCAACTGAAGCCGTATTTTTGGCCAGAGAAAAAATTATTTTTTGGAGCGATTTTATGTTTAGCGACAGCAACTGCGCTTGGTCTCGTTTATCCGAATTTGCTTCGGTATTTAATCGATGACGTGATCGCTAAGAAACAATTTGAGCTCGTTCCCAAGTTAGCGCTCGTGGTTGTTTTCGTCGTATCTTTGAAGGGGATGTTTCAATTTCTTCATGGCTTGAGCGGAGGCCGATTAGGTAACCGCGTAGCGTATCATTTGCGAAATGCGCTATATAACAAGCTGCAGTACTTATCGTTTCAGTATTACGATCAGGCTAGAACAGGGGACTTAATGTCCAGATTGACAGCAGATTTGGAAGCCATTCGTCAATTTATCGGCTTCGGCTTTGCGCAGCTTTTAAACGTATTATTGATGCTGATTTTCGGCATGGGAATGATGTTCTCGATTAACTGGAAACTGGCTTTACTTACTATGATAACGATGCCATTTCTGGCGTTTACTGCGGTTCGTTTTGAGGGCAAAATTCATCCTGCTTTTCGGATGGTGCGTCAATCTCTCAGTTCGATGACTACCGCGGTACAAGAAAATATTACAGGGGTTCGAACCGTGAAATCATTCGCACGTGAACCTCATGAAGTAACAAAGTTTTCAGCTCGCAATGAGGATTATAAGGCCATGAATATAGAAACCTCAGGGATCTGGGCTAAGTATTTTCCCATCATGGAGATATTGGCGAATCTGAGTGTGGTTACTTTGCTCGGTGTAGGCGGTTACATGGTGATCGAAAATACCATTACGTTAGGTGAGCTCGTAGCTTGCTTTAGTCTCATTTGGTATATCATTGGTCCCATGTGGGGTCTTGGCTTTCATATCAATAACTTTACGCAAACAAAGGCTTCCGGTGAGAAAATTTTGGAAATCCTGCATCAATACATGCACGTGAAAGATCAGCAGGAAGCAATTGCTTTGAAGAACGAAGATGTGAAAGGGCATGTGCGTTTTGAGAATGTCACATTCTCATATCCGGAAAAACAGCCTTCACTCTATAATTTCACGGTTGATGCTGCTCCGGGCTCTGTCATTGGCCTTCTGGGCAGCACAGGTTCGGGCAAAACAACAGTGATTTCCTTACTGATGAGAGCTTATAACGTGAAAGATGGCAAGGTCCTGTTGGATGGTAAAGATATTCGTTCTTTACAATTAGAGAGCTATCGCAATCAGATTGCGACTGTATTTCAAGAGACATTCTTGTTCTCATCTACGATACGCAACAATATCGCTTATGGACTTAAGGATGTCACGATGGATGATATTATTCGTGCAGCGAAGCTGTCCAAAGCCCATGATTTCATTATGGAGCTGCCGGAAGGTTATGACACGGTTGTCGGTGAGCGCGGACTAGGCTTGTCAGGCGGTCAAAAGCAGCGGATTGCCATCGCTAGGGCACTGATTAAGGATCCTAAAATCCTTGTACTGGACGATGCAACAAGCGCTGTTGATATGGAAACAGAACATGAGATTCAAGCGGGCTTCGGAGAGGTTATGAGAGGGCGGACAACATTCGTCATTGCCCATAGGATTTCTTCCTTGAAGCACGCCAATGAAATTATTGTTTTGGATAAAGGACGGATTATACAAAGAGGCACCCACCAGGAGCTTCTGCAGCAGGATGGACTTTACCGCCAAACTTATGAGATTCAGTATGCGGATCAACCTCAACAATCGGCTGCCGGGGATCAAGCTGCAGCTGCTAAGGATACAGATTCGGATATGGATACTCAAAACCAATCCTCTTCGAAAGAAAGAAGGTTAGCACATTGAGTTCTAATTCGAAGCAAGCCGAGGCATCTGCCCAAAAAGAAGAATCCCAAGCTGGACAACGATTCGTTTATCAAGATGATGAACTGATTGATAAGCCTTTTGATTGGAGTCAACTGAAACGTTTGTTTAGTTATATGAAGCCTTATCGGAAACAAATGCTGCCAATTATCATTATTATGATGTTGGTTGGCGCAATCACTAAGCTGACAGTTCCACTGCTCATTCGTGAAGCGATTGATGGAGCCATCATACCTAGGGATAAGAATCTGCTTCTGCTCATTGTTGGCATTATGCTAAGCGTATATGTCATTCAATGGCTAGCAAATACCTTTCGGATCAAGTACACGAATATGATTGGCCAGCGTGTCATCTACGATCTGCGTCATGATTTATTCAGTCATATTCAGAAGCTGTCGTTCCGCTTCTTCGATACACGTCCTGCTGGCTCCGTACTCGTTCGTGTAACGAATTATGTGAACTCGTTGCAAGATTTGTTTACGAATGGTGTAGTGAACTTATTAATTGATATTGTTCAGCTCTGTGGCATAATTATTATTTTGTTAACTTTTAATTTCAAACTAGGTGCTGCGATCATTGTGACTGTTCCGATTATGTTCTTGATATCGACCAAGCTACGTAAAAAGATTCGTCACGCTTGGCAGGACGTTACGATGAAGCAATCTCGTCTGAATGCGCATTTAAATGAGTGTATTCAAGGGATTAGAGTCACCCAAGCCTATTCTCAAGAAAAAGAAAATATTCAGTTCTTTACTAAAATGAATATGGTCAATCGGTTATCCTGGAACCGAGCTTCGATGCTCAATCAATCATTTGGTCCTTTAATTGAAATTACAGGGGCTATTGGCTACTGTATTCTGTTCTGGTTAGGGGCTCATTTAATTCAAACTGAGGAAATATCAGTTGGTTTACTGGTTGCATTTGCTACTTACATAGGCTATTTCTGGGAACCTATTACGCGATTAGGACAAATGTATTCTCAACTTCTTATTGCAATGGCCTCAGCGGAGCGGATTTTTGAGTTTATCGATGAAAAGCCAAGCGTCGCTGAAATAGAAGATGCGAAACCACTTTCAAGTATCCAAGGAAATGTGAAGTTTGAGAATCTCGTATTCGAATATGAGCCAGGTAGACCAGCTCTCAATGGGATTAATTTAGACGTACAGGCTGGGCAATCTATTGCGTTAGTCGGTCATACTGGATCGGGTAAAAGCACTATCATGAATTTATTGTGCCGTTTCTATGATCCTGTTGAAGGCAAAATACTTATCGATGGTCAGGATATTCGGAACGTAACCATTCAAAGCTTGCGTTCACAAATCGGTGTCGTGCTTCAAGATACGTTTATTTTCTCGGGTACAATTCGGGACAATATCCGCTTCGGCCGTTTAGATGCAACGAATGAAGAAGTTGAACTAGTAGCCAAGGCTGTTCATGCACATGATTTTATCATGAGCTTACAGAATGGCTATGATACGGAGGTTCAAGAGCGCGGCAACGTGCTGTCGATGGGCCAACGTCAGTTGATTTCCTTTGCAAGGGCGCTGCTGGCAGATCCGCGAGTACTCATCCTGGATGAAGCAACGGCAAGTATTGATACGGATACGGAGCTGAAAATTCAGGAGGCTCTGAAAACGCTGCTCGCTGGTCGAACATCCTTTATCGTGGCGCACAGACTATCCACGATTCGCAATGCTGACAAAATCGTTGTGCTAGATCATGGGCGTATGATGGAGATCGGGAATCATGAGGAACTCATGAAGGAACAAAGGATTTACTATGGACTTATTCAAGCCCAGTACAAATTTTTGCAAGACGCCGTTTAGCTTTCTGAGAAAAGCTGTTTAACTGTGTAGCAGTTAAGCGGCTTTTTTGTTATGATGAACATGGCGAACGTATGATCCCTTTGGGGTCTGTTCCGTATTGTAATGTTTGCAAATTTATTCAAGAAGCTATACTCTTAAAGTGAATTATGCCATTTTTTCGCAGGAGGGGACTTACTTGAGATCTACTCGCTTCATATGGAGTGTAATTGGCCTTACAGCATCAATATCCACGATTGTTTTCGCCGTAGGCTTTGCCTACGCGGCGAATCAGATATGGTTTCCCAAAGCATCCGGAGATCTTAATCTTGTGACTTCAGCTCCTAAGAAAGAAACGATGATTGAAAGCAAAAGTAAGCTTCAAATTGTCGCTCTTGGTGATTCATTAACCGCAGGAACGGGCGATAATACAGGCAAAGGCTATGTTGGCCGTGTCCGTGAAAAGCTAGAGAAGGAAACGGGTAAGCCGGTATTCGTGCTCAATAATTTGGCAATTCCAGGCTATATAAGTGACCAACTCCTCTCTGATCTTGCACTTAAAAAGACGCAGGATGCACTTGCCCAGGCGGACATCATTTTGTTGACGATTGGTGGCAACGATATTTTTGCTGGCGGGGATGGGCTTTTTATAGGGGAAAATAAGACTGAGTTTAACCCCGAGGGTGCTGTGAAACGTGTAGAGCCTGCGCTGGTCAAAATGGAAAAAATTATTCAGTCGATAAATAAGGCAAATCCAAAGGCAACCGTGTTGTATGTTGGTTTATATCATCCTTTTCTCGATTTAGACCCGAAACGAGAAGGTTCTCTGATAGTACAGCGCTGGAATAACCGCGTCTTTGAAATGACGAATCGGTATCCTCAAATGGTCATTGTCCCAACCTATGATTTGTTTGAACAAAATTTGATCAAATATTTGTCTTCTGCCGATCATTTTCATCCTAACGGGGACGGCTATGAGCGGATTGCTGATCGAATTGTACAAATTCTGAAGTAGGGGGGGAAAAGATGGCAGCAACAATGACTGTTCCAACAACGGTACTTTCCGTGAAAAATTTAAAGAAAAAAATTAAAAATAAAGAGATTATAAAAGGGATTTCGTTTGATGTATATGCTGGAGAAATCTTTGGTTTCTTGGGACCCAACGGATCAGGTAAAACAACGACCATTCGCATGCTCGTTGATTTAATACGTCCGACAGAAGGGTCTATACATATTTGTGGGCATGATGTACGCAAGGAGCATAATCAAGCGATGCGCCATGTCGGATGTATCGTTGAGAATCCGGAGCTTTACTTGTATTTGACTGGATGGGAAAATCTCGAGCATTTTGCAAGAATGCTGACGGATGTCGATGAGAAGCGGATCCAAGAGGTCGTTGAAATCGTCGCTATGGATCAACGTATTCATGATAAGGTACGAACCTATTCCCTTGGTATGCGGCAGCGGCTCGGCATCGCACAGGCTTTGCTTGGGAGGCCCAGTTTATTAATATTGGACGAACCTACGAATGGTCTTGATCCCCAAGGGATTAAGGAAATGAGGGAGTTCATTCAGCGCTTGGCCGCAGGTGGACTTAGTTTGTTCGTCTCAAGTCACTTGCTAAGCGAGATTCAGCAAATGTGTGACCGTGTTGCGATAATAAGTCATGGCCAAGTGATTCAAGTGGGAGCGGTCGATGATTTGATTGCGCACGGCGGCAAAGTTGTCTGGTCCGTGTCTCCGGCCGATAAGGCTGAGAGGCTTCTATATGCGTCACCACTTGTACAAGCTATTGAGGAAATAGTTGATGAAAGTCCCGTTGGCTTACCCACATTGGTGAAACAAATCGTTACGCAAATGGATAAGGAGCATGTCCCGCAAATAAGTCGGCAGTTGATGGAAGCAGGAATTAGCCTCTTTGCTGTAGAAATCAAAAATCCGACGCTTGAAGATTTGTTCTTAAGCCTAACCGAAGGTGAATCAATTCAATAGGGGAAGGTGAGAGAATTGCGTAGTTTATATGCGCTAGTCAAAAATGAATGCATCAAAATGATTAAGAAAAAACGCTTTTATGTCATCATCCTTATCCTACTTGCTTTAATTCCCATGTTCACTTACGCACAAATGCGTGTTGCCCAAAATACACAAAAGCAGTTCGGGACGACGGACTGGAAAGCGGATCAGCGTCAAAAAATTGCAGACTGGGAAAAGCGTTTAAGCTCGGCACGAACGCCGGAAGAATGGAAACAACAGCTTAGAGTCCAGATTCAAATCGCGAACTATTACCTTGAAAAGGATGTTGATCCTAGTACACCGAATGCGGTTACTTTTACACGTGAATTTGTAAAAAATGCTGTCGGTTTATTCATTCCTCTTATTATCATGGTCATTTCAGCTGACATCGTATCATCTGAGCATTCTACGGGGACTATTAAATTATTGTTGACAAGACCGGTCCGGCGATGGAAAATCCTATTGAGTAAATTAATAACGGTCGTCTTCTTTACTTCGCTAACTGTACTGTCCACTGGTGTATTATGTTACTTGATTTCTGGAGTCGTTTTTGGCTATAACGGCTGGACGATGCCTATATTTACAGGGATTCAATTGACAGGTACGGAGGTGGATTTCAGTCTTGTACGTGCGGTTGATCAATGGTTCTTCCTAATGATGGAGTTTGGATTGGTTTGGTTCTCGGCATTAGTCGTAGCACTCATGTCGTTAATGCTTTCCGTTCTCATTCGTTCCACAGCAGCAGGTATGGGGGTCATGCTGGCGGTATTAATATCAGGAACCATTCTTTCGAATATGGTGTCTTCGTGGGAAACTGCGAAATATTTGTTTATGGTCAATTTGGACTTAACCAAGTATTTAACGGGAGGCCTTCCTCCAATCAAAGGGATGAACTTGACATTCTCGCTAAGCGTTTTAAGTGTTTGGGCGATTGCCTCGCTGATCGTTTCATTTACGGTATTTTCTCGCAAAGATGTATTGAATTAAAGGATAAAAAGGAGAGACTTTGATCTCAAATCAAAGGTCCCAATATTAGATAAAGGAGGGCTTCAATGACTGAGCAACTAGAATTTGCGAATGGAAAAGCCCCAACATCCGATTATGATGTCGATGATATACAAGTACTAGAAGGTCTGGTTGCCGTACGCAAAAGACCAGGGATGTATATCGGCAGCACAAGTGCTTCAGGCTTGCACCATTTGATCTGGGAGATCGTAGATAATGCGGTTGACGAGCATCTAGCCAAGCACTGTTCAAAAATAAGTGTAACGATACATAAGGATCAGTCCATTACGGTTCAGGATAACGGCAGGGGCATTCCGACCGGTATGCATAAGACAGGAGTTCCTACACCGCAGGTTGTATTTACAATCTTACATGCTGGTGGTAAGTTTGGCGGATCTGGCTACAAAAAATCAGGTGGACTTCATGGTGTAGGAGCATCAGTCACCAATGCATTATCCGAGTGGTTGGAAGTGGAAATTTATCGCGATGGCAAAACGCATAAACAACGTTTTGAATACTGGGTAGATGATTTAGGCATCGAACATGTGGGTCAACCAACAACCGGGTTAGAAGTGATTGGAAATTCCAACAGAACAGGTACGAAAGTAACCTTTAAACCTGATAAACGCGTATTCCAGGGCGGAACAACGATTAATTACGATACGCTCGCTGAGCGTTTGCAAGAAATTGCGTTCTTGAACTCTGGTCTTCTCGTCAACTTGAAAGATGATCGCTCAGATAAACAGGATTCCTTCCAATATGAAGGTGGTGCGAGCCAATTCGTTGAATTCCTGAATGAAGAGAAAACCGTGCTTCACCCCGTCATTCATTTTGCATCGGAAAAGGATGAAATTGAAGTCGAAGTAGCGCTGCAATACAATGATGGCTACACCGAAACGATTGCGTCATTCGTTAATGCCATTCCGACCCGCGGCGGTGGTACGCATGAGACGGGATTTAAGACCGCATATACCAGAGTAATGAATGAATATGCCCGTAAAGCGGGAATTCTCAAAGAAAAAGAGAAAAACCTGGATGGTACCGACCTGCGAGAAGGTATGATGGTCGTCATCAATATTAAGATGGGTGATGTCGAATTCGTTGGACAAACGAAGGATCAGCTTGGAAGTGCTATTGCAAGAAGTGCAGTGGATGCAGTTGTTTCTGATAAAATGACTGTTTTTTTGGAGGAAAATCCGCAAATCGCGCAAATGATGCTGAAGAAGGCTGTACAAGCATCCAAAGCACGGGAAGCTGCACGTAAAGCGCGGGAAGAAATTCGCAGCGGGAAGAAAGGGCGGAGTGAGAGCTCCAACCTGAATGGTAAGCTTACTCCTGCGCAATCCAAGGATTTACAGCGCAATGAATTGTTTGTCGTTGAAGGAGATTCTGCCGGCGGATCCGCGAAGCAAGGACGTGATTCCAAGCATCAGGCTATTTTACCGCTCAAAGGAAAACCGATGAACCCCGAGAAAGCCAAGCTTCTCGATATCATGAAAAATGACGAATACAAAGCGATTATTTCCGCTATTGGGGCAGGAGTTGGCTCTGAATTCGAATTAGAAGAGATGAATTACGGCAAAATTATTATTATGACGGATGCAGATACCGACGGTGCACACATTCAGGTCCTGCTTTTGACCTTCTTTTACCGCTATATGAAGCCAATGATTGATGCGGGCAAAGTATATATCGCACAACCACCGCTTTATAAAGTGACAAGAAAGGGCAAGAATGGGGGGCATCGGTATGCCTGGACGGACGATCAGCTGCAGGTTGTGGTCAAAGAACTTGGTAAAAACACCGAGCTTCAGCGATACAAAGGTCTTGGAGAGATGAACCCGGAGCAGTTGTGGGAAACGACGATGAATCCGGAGAGCCGTACCTTACTGCAAGTACAGATTGAAGATGCCGCTAAAGCTGAACGACGTGTGACGACATTAATGGGCGATAAGGTAGATCCACGTAAGCGCTGGATTATTGAGAACGTTGATTTTACCGAATATGTAGAGTAGACCAAAAAGAGTGGTGACTGAAAGTTGAACATATTAGAAGAGTTTTTACCAGCCTATCTGGAGGAGATCGTTGGCGATCGCTTCGGGCGTTATTCCAAATATATTATTCAGGATCGCGCGATTCCAGATGTTAGAGATGGCTTGAAACCTGTACAACGACGTGTATTATATGCAATGTACGACTCAGGGAATACCCCGGATAAGCCTTATCGTAAATCGGCCAAAACCGTCGGTGATGTCATGGGTAATTACCACCCGCACGGTGACGCGTCCATTTATGATGGTATGGTTCGTATGGCGCAGCCGTGGAAGATGGGCCATACACTGGTGGATGGCCATGGCAACTGGGGGTCACTCGATGATGATCCGCCTGCAGCTATGCGTTACACTGAGGCTCGTCTCTCAGAGATAGCAATGGAACTGCTGCGCGATATCGAGAAACGTACGGTGATGTTCAAGGATAATTTTGATAACTCCACGAAAGAGCCAGTCGTGCTCCCAGCGCGTTATCCTAACTTGCTTGTGAATGGTGTCAGTGGAATTTCAGCCGGGTTTGCGACGGAAATTCCCCCGCATAATTTACGCGAAATTATCGATGCCTGCACGGCGATGATCGACAAACCTGAAATTACGGTCGATGAATTGATGACAATCGTCAAAGGGCCTGATTTCCCTACTTCCGGCATTATCATGGGCGAAGACGGTATTCGTGAAGCATATCGTACAGGGAAAGGCCGTATACACATTCGTTCCAAAACAGGGATAGAAGATATGCGCGGCGGCAGACAACAGATCGTAATCACCGAAATTCCATATCAAGTTGTAAAATCTCGTCTCGTTACGGCAATGGAAAACATTCGACTTGAAAAGAAAATCGAAGGAATTGCTGAAGTACGTGACGAAAGCGGCCGTAATGGTTTACGGATTGTAGTCGAGTTGAAGAAGGAAGCAGATGCCCAAGGTATTTTAGCTTACTTGTTGAAGAAGACTGATTTGCAGGTAACTTACAATTTCAATATGGTTGCGATTGTGAATAAAGCACCGCGCCAATTGGGTATTCGTGAGATTCTTGAAGCCTACATTGGGCATCAGAAGGAAGTTGTCACGTTCCGTTCCCAGTATGAGCTCGAGAAAGCCGAAGACCGAGCACATGTGTTAGAAGGACTTGTAAAAGCCCTTAACATCTTGGACGAAGTGATTGCAACAATTAAGGCTTCCAAGAATCGGCAAGATGCACAAAACAACCTCGTTGAGAAGTTTGGATTCTCAGAGCGACAAGCGGATGCTATTCTTGTTTTGCAATTATACCGATTAACGAATTTAGAAATCACAACACTTGAAAAAGAGCTGAAGGATGTTGAGAAAACCATTGCCTACTTACGTGGTATTCTTGGTAACCTGAAAAAGTTGTTAGGCGTTATTAAAGATGAAATGGGCGAAATTCGTAAGAAATATGGCATTGACCGCCGATCGGAAATCCAAGGTGAAGTGGAAGAACTAAAGGTTAATCTCGAGGTTCTCGTGAACCAGGAAGACGTCCTTGTTACTTTGTCCCATGAAGGTTATCTGAAACGTACGAGCAAGCTTTCCTTCACGCGTTCCGGCGGAGAGCTCGAGAATACAGGGCTGAAGGAAGGCGATTACTTACGCTTCCTGCTCGACGTGAATACGATTGAGAGTTTACTGATCTTCACCAAGAAAGGTCAATATTACTTGCTGCCTGTCCACCAAGTGCCTGAATATAAGTGGAAAGAGAACGGCACCGCGATTGTTAATGTCATTCCAATTGCCAAGGAAGATCGGATCGTAAGCGTTATTCCTGTGAAGGGCTTTGAGGAACCGACTAAGTCTCTTGTGTTCGTCACGCGCAAAGGTCAAGTAAAGCGTACAGAGCTTAAAGAGTATATGACGAACCGCTCCAATGGACTTGTGGCCTGTAAGCTCGGTGAGCATGATGAAGTGCTCCAAGTGCACCTAAGTGACAATACGAAGGAAATCTTGCTTGTCACGAAGCAGGGTATGAGCATCCGTTTCCGTGAGGAGGAAGTGAACCCGATGGGCCGAGCGGCCGCAGGTGTACGCGGCATCCAACTCAAGGAAGACGATGTTGTAGTCTCGGCAGAGTGGATTTATGGGGATGAAGGGGAAGTGCTGGTCATCTCGGACCTTGGGTATGCGAAGCGATCCCTAGTCGTAGATTATCCAATTCAAGGACGCGGAGGAAAAGGCATACTTACCTTCGAGTTTAAGGAAGGCAAGCGTGTGAGACCTAACGGTTCAGCGTTAATACGCACATTTATCGTGAAAATGGATTATCTCATTACAGCGATCATGAGTAGTGGGGAGAAGCAGCGTTTCTCCACGGAGACGGCACCTCTCGAGGATCGCAAAGCGCAAGGAAAACAGCTAATACCTGTTAGCAAAACAGATTCGATCGTAGAGGTATTGCGATTCCCTCAATCATAACTGATTGTAGGTGGATCCAGCTTCTCAATGAGCATAAAAGCTAACTCCAACATGACCCACAGAGGCATCGGTTCGTCTAATCGATCCAGCCACTGTGGGTCTTTCATTATGCCTGCTTCCAGTGCTTTTTTGCCAATCTCTAATTTCCAAGCTTCCACCTTGAACCACTCCTTTATGAATCATTACGAAGGATAACAGTAAGCACTCCCATTCGTAGATGCTATACATGCCTGCTTCACAGTATATGTTAGTAGTGGGCTAGGTGTTAAAAGAAGTGGAGAAGCTTGGGTTAAATCTTCTCCACGCCAGAAAGCAGGATGAATTCTCTGACGGTTTTTCCTCTAATAGGACAAAGTTATTTATCGATCGACAGCATGTCACAGCATGTCCCATTGACATGCAGCTTTTGTAAGAAAATATTAATGGCATTAACCTTTAAACGTAAGAAAAGGCGTGCTATACTTGCGTTATAGTAGATGTTGGAAGCGAGTTGATGAGGATGTATTCCGATGAGTTTGGAAAGCTGTGGCTAAAATTGTCCAAGGAATTGAAAAGTCAGATGGAAGTAGGTTTAGCACCTACTATCACAGAAGGACAGCTTAACGTACTAGAATTGCTTATGACGTATGAGCGGATGAAGCCTTCGGATTTGATCGAATATTTATCTACAACACCTGCGGCTGTTACAACACTATTAGATCGTATGGAGAAAAGTGAATTGATCGTACGGGAGCGGGATGAGAAAGACCGTCGAATCGTATGGGTCAACGTAACAGATAAAGGAAAGGCGGAATGCGAGCGAGGTACGGGAATCCGAGAACAACTGTTGGATTCGTACCTGAGCCGCGTTTCCGCCCATAACCAGAAATTACTAATTTATTTGTTGGGGAAGGTTGCTAATTAAGTAGCGGAACATTTTCTGGCGTAAATTTACAAATCTGGGAGAGTAAATTCACTCCATGGCCGCTGCATTGGCGGCAGTGACCGAAAGCGCAGCGTTTCTTTGAGCGTTGGATGCTCAAAGGCGAGAGCTGTCGCCCAGAGCGCAAGCTGCTGGCCGGGTTTGTTGACCGCGCTCCCGTAGCGCTGGTCGCCGTAGAGCGTGCAGCCGATGGCGGCCAGCTGCACACGGATCTGATGCGGCCGCCCAGTGTGCAGCTTGATTTGGATCAAGCTGAACCCGCCTTCGCTGCCGAGCAGTTTATAGTCCAGCACAGCCTCCTTGGCGTCCTGCTGGCCTTCTCTGACTACGCTGACGGTATTCGTCCGCGTGTCTTTCCAAAGCCAGTGACGCAGCGTAGCGGATGGCTGTGGCGGCTTGCCATGTACGACAGCGACGTACGTCTTGTCGAGCTGTCTTGTTCTCACCGCGTCTGATAGTCGTGACGCGGCTTTTGACGTTTTGGCGAATACCATCACGCCGCCAACAGGACGATCAAGCCGGTGTACAAGCCCGAGGTACACATTTCCGGGCTTATTGTGTCGGTGCTTCAGGTCTGCCTTCAGTACATTCAACAGATCCGGATCACGCGAATCGTCCTCCTGCGTCGGCATATTGACGGGCTTCTCAACCACGAGAATGTGGTTGTCTTCGAACAATATCGGAATTTGTGAGGATCCTGTCACCCTAAGCCTCCCAGCGTCCCAGAATTCCGCAAGGGAGCATTAAACCGGAGTGGGTGATCGGCAGGCCAATTTCTCCACTAGAAATTGTACCGCCATGTTTGGCTTTCATCGCCATCGTTAAGATGTTCTGCAGTACGGTTGCCGATATGCCTGTTGTATAGGAGTTAATCAACAGGAACAAGGGATTGTCCGTCAGAATGCTTTGGCAGGTCTGAATGAAAGGGAAGAGGTCATCTTCTAACTTCCAGGTTTCACCATTGGGTCCGCGCCCGTAGGAAGGAGGATCCATGATGATCGCATCGTACTTGCTTCCGCGACGCTGTTCTCTCTGCACAAATTTGAAAACATCATCCGTAATAAAACGAACAGGGCGGCTGCCTAGCCCGCTTAAATGTAAATTTTCTTTTGCCCATTGAACGACACCTTTGGAAGCATCCACGTGGCAGACTTCGGCACCTGCATAAGCGCAAGCAAGTGAGGCTCCACCTGTATAAGCAAACAGGTTTAGTACCTTGATGGGGCGTCCTGCTCCCTGGATTTTATCAATCATCCATTTCCAGTTGACGGCTTGCTCAGGGAATAAGCCCGTATGTTTGAAGCTGGTTGGCTTAATATAGAAAGACAGCTTCTGGTCATAGTTGATCGTCCAGCGCTCAGGAAGCTCGGCATGCTGCTGCCATTGTCCGCCGCCGCTAGAGCTTCGGTGATAATGGGCATCAGCTTGACGCCATGCCGGCGTTTCTTTTTCTAAAGGCCAAATAATTTGTGGGTCCGGTCTTCTCAGAACGATCGTGCCCCAGCGCTCTAACTTTTCGCCGCCGCCTGTATCGAGAAGCTCATAATCTACCCAATCTTTTGCATAAAACATGCTGCAATCCATCCTTCAACTTGTATACTTTAACAAACATCCATTGTACACCATTTATTGACCTAAATCGATCTTTTCAATCAAACCAGGCAGTTCTTTTTCTGTAAATTGTTGAATTTGCTCTTGTTCAAGCGAAGCTTTCAGCTGATCTTTCACAGAATCTAAAGTTTTAACGGATATGGACTCTACTTTGATCACATGATAGCCGAATTGCGTCTCTATAGGATCACCAATCGTCCCGATTGCTTGCTCGATCGCAGCTTTCTTGAACTCAGGTACCCACGCACTCACATCGGCATCTGCATAAAGCCCGCCCGTTTCTTTAGAACCTGGGTCGTCTGAAAATTGTTTGGCCAGTACTGCGAATTCTTCACCGTTCTTAAGTTTCTGCTGAACTTCTTTGGCTAGTTTGAGGGCTTCCTCTTTTGTGCGCAGCTGTTTACCCGCTGAACTAGGGTCGTTTATTCCGATCAAAATGTGACGTACGGATGCAATCGTATAAGCATCTTTATCCACTTTAAGAGTTTCATCATACTTGGCTTTTAATTGGGTTTCGGAAATACTGGACTTGATATAATTTTGTGAACCGATGCTGCCAACCAAAAAATATTGAAGGTCGGCTTCCGTTACATTCACCTTTTTCAAATCGGCCTGAAACTTAGTTTCGCCAAATTGTGATTTCCAAGCCGTAATTTGCTTGGCCGCACTGTCTTTTGCAGCGTTTTGGTCTCCCTCAGATGCTCTGCCGAAAAGAATTCGGTTTTGTATTAGTTGTGTGATAACATTTTTTTGATACTCTGGGTTATCTTTCGAGGAGCCATGGCCATTATTGAAGAGAGCTTGCAAAGCGAAGAATGTATCAAACTCGCCTTTGGTTACAGTTCCACCTTTATAAGCTGCAACGACATGTTTAGGATTGCTGCCGATCCAAATGGTTCCATTTTCTTCGTCCCACTCGACTTTTTTCCCTAGTGCTTCACTAACGAATCGAAGGGGTACATAAGTAGAACCTTCATAAATAAATCCTTTAGCATCTGCGGGTGCTTTTTCGACACCATCAAACATATACGTAAGACTTCGGAATGCTACTTCAATTTGACTGCTTGCCGCAAAAGCTGCTGTCCCGCTTAATAATGAACCGATCGTTAAACCAACGATAAGTCCCTTCATCTTGTCATTCATAATTTTGTTTCCACCTTTCAATAAAATGTCACTCCAATAATTCACCGAGGGTTAAGTATTTTCCTTTTTTTAATAAATTGGAATTGAAGGATTTCACTACCTGGTTGTAGTATTTGTAGAGTAAGTGATTATTTGTAAAATCCATGTTTTAGACGAAAACAGATTGATTTACCTACTGCTTACGAAGCTAGTTTTGCTAAAGCAAAACTCTCAGGGAGGGATAACATGGGGGCAAATGTTGGTATACCCAGCTCAGAAGATTTGTTTCTGCTTCATGAAGGATCCCTTTACCACAGTTATCGCATCTTAGGGGCGCATGTAAGCAAAACAAAAGGGCAAGAGGGTGTTCGTTTCACCGTATGGGCACCGCATGCCAAACAGGTTTACTTGCTTGGTGATTTCAATAGTTGGCAGTCTGGGGTACACCCCATGGAGAAGATAAGTACACTTGGTCTTTGGATGATGTTTATTCCTGAAGCAAGTGAAGGCGATTATTATAAGTTTGAAATTCATAGCGAGTCGGGCCAGATTTTGTTGAAAGCAGACCCATATGCCTTTTATTCCGAATTACGTCCAGGTACAGCATCACGTGTCGTTGATCTGGAAGGTTACGAATGGAAGGATCAGAACTGGCAGCAGCAAAAAAAGGAAGGTCCTGCTTACGATAAACCACTATCTATTTACGAGGTACATCTGGGTACATGGCGTAAAAAAGACCGAAATAGCGAAGAATTATACACCTATGAACAGCTTGCCGATGAGCTTGTGGATTACGCTGTTGATATGGGTTATACGCACATTGAATTAATGCCGCTTGCTGAGCATCCGTTTGACCGCTCTTGGGGCTATCAAGCGACAGGCTACTACTCCGTAACGAGCCGCCATGGCTCTCCGAAGTCTTTCATGCATTTCGTCGACCGCTGTCATCAGAAAGGGATCGGTGTCATTATGGACTGGGTCCCAGGCCATTTCTGCAAGGACAGTCATGGACTAAGGCAGTTTGACGGGAAACCGCTTTATGAGTATGAAGACCCTCGCAAAGCAGAGAAGCTGGAGTGGGGAACACTTACTTTCGATTTTGGACGACCCGAAGTCCAAAGCTTCTTAATTTCAAATGCTGTTTTTTGGATGGACATATATCATATTGATGGTATTAGAGTGGATGCGGTTGCTTCTATGCTGCATCTAAATTTCGGCAGGTGGAACGAAAAGCCCCTCAAGAATCAATGGGGAGGTGATGACAATCCGGAAGCAGTCGCTTTCTTGCGAAAGTTGAATCAAGTCATATTCTCGTTTTACCCTGATGCGCTGATGATGGCTGAGGACTCAACCGATTGGCCACTCGTTACTGCGCCAGTTCACGATGGTGGACTCGGTTTTAATTACAAGTGGAATATGGGTTGGATGAACGATATGCTGCGTTACATGAAATTAGATCCCATTCACCGTAAACATCATCATAAGCTGATTACGTTCTCATTTATGTACGCCTTTAGTGAAAATTATGTACTGCCGTTTTCTCACGATGAAGTTGTACATGGCAAACGCTCACTTCTGCATAAGATGCCAGGTGATTATTGGCAGAAATTTGCTAACCTACGCGTCCTATATGGCTACATGATGGGTCACCCTGGCAAAAAGCTGCTGTTCATGGGCAGTGAATTCGGTCAATTCGACGAATGGAAGGATCTTGAGGAAGTAGATTGGTTTTTACTGGATGGATACGAAAAGCATAGCCAAATGCATCATTATGTGAAGTCTCTTAATCAATTTTATTTGGGCGAACCTGCTTTGTGGCAGCGGGATCATAGTCCGGAAGGGTTTCAATGGATCAACCCTCATGATGAAAGCCAGAGCGTTGTGACCTTTATGCGCAAAGGGAAATTGCCAGAGGATGACTTGATTCTCGTTTGTAATTTCACCCCTGAGGTCCATCCGGATTACCGAATCGGCGTCCCGCGGCATGGTGTGTACGAGGTCGTATTTAACAGTGATGCACTTGAATTTGGCGGTTCTGGTCAAGGTAATTCGATGCCAATTTCTAGTGAGAAACGTTCATGGCACCAACTGCCTAATAGTTTAGCGATGTGTATTCCGCCGCTTGCGGCTGTTTATATAAAATGTGTGAGTGAATTCCAAACTGTGAATGACGAAGTTGAAGGGGGAAATCAGAAATGCGCAGTAAAGAATGTGTTGCCATGCTCCTCGCTGGAGGAGAAGGACGAAGATTAGGCGTACTGACGAACAATTTGGCCAAGCCAGCTGTTCATTTTGGCGGGAAGTATCGTATTATTGATTTCACCCTAAGCAATTGTACGAATTCAGGGATCGACACCGTCGGTGTTCTGACGCAGTATCAACCTCTCGTGCTTAACACTTACATCGGAATCGGTAGTTCGTGGGACCTGGACCGCAAAAATGGCGGTGTAACAGTGTTGCCGCCGTTTATGGAACAAAAAGGCGGCGACTGGTATAAAGGAACTGCGGATGCCATCTATCGCAACATTGGCTTTATTGAGCAATATGATCCTGAATATGTCTTGGTCATCTCGGGTGATCATATTTATAAAATGGACTATGATCTCATGTTGTCTTACCACAAAGAGAAAAAAGCGGACGCAACAATTGCTGTCATTGAAGTGAAATGGGAAGAAACAAGCCGTTTCGGGATCATGAGTATCAATGACAAATATGAAATAACTGAATTTGCTGAAAAACCAAAAGAGGCGAACAGTAACTTAGCTTCCATGGGTATTTATATTTTCAGCTGGAGCGTATTGAAAGCCTATCTGCTAGAGGACGAAGAAAATCCGAATTCCAGCAAAGATTTCGGTAAAGACATAATTCCCATGATGCTGAAGGACGAGGCGAGAATGTTCGCGTATCCATTCGAAGGCTACTGGAAAGATGTAGGCACGATCGATAGCCTATGGGAAGCGAATATGGATCTGCTTGATGATAAAAATGAACTTAATTTAAATGATAAAGACTGGCGCGTTTATTCTCAAAATCCATACCAGCCAGCTCAGTATGTGGCGCCGGCTGCGAATATTAAGCGTTCGCTTGTCAATGAGGGCTGTGCGATTTTCGGAGATGTCGATCATTCCGTTTTGTTTTTCGGTGTACAAGTTGGAGAGGGAAGTCAAATTCGCGATTCCGTCATTATGCCTAATGCTAAAATCGGCAATAACGTAACCATTAACAAAGCGATTATCGGTGAAAACACAGTAGTTGAAGACGGTGCCGTAGTGGATGGAAAAGGGGAAATTGTACTCATTGGTGGCAATGAAAGAGTTGCAGCGAATGCCAATCAGAAGGGATGATGTCAGATGAAACATGTGATGGGTGTCATTAATTTAGTGAATGAACCGGATGATTTGGAGGAACTGACATACTTTCGCTGTCCGGCATCAGTGCCGTTCGGAGGTCGTTATCGGTTAATTGATTTTACTTTATCGAACATGGTAAATTCAGGCATTGATAATGTTGCTGTATTCACCCAGCATAAATATCGTTCATTAATGGATCACCTGGGATCTGGGAAAGAATGGGATTTGGATAGGAAGCGTGGCGGCTTGTTCGTGCTTCCATCTGTTCTTGATGAACCAACAGGTATTTCACGAGGTGATTTATATCAGTTCTATAGTCATAGGGATTACTTCTATCGTGGCAAAGAAGAGCTGGTTATTATTTCACGCAGCCACATGGTATGTAACCTCGATCTGCGTGACGTTGTTCGTTATCATGAGGATTCGCAAGCGGACATTACGGTTATCTATAAGCAAACAGATGAAGATATTCAAGGTAAATTCCGCCGTCTAGCCGTCAAAGATAGTGGGCAAGTGACACTCATGGAGGATCACACGGGAAGACTGCGTACGAACAACATTTCTATGGAAATGTACGTCATGAGCAAAGCGCTGCTGCTGGATATGGTTGAATCATGCTTAGCGCAAGGTTATGATCATTTTGTACGTGATGGCATCATGAAAAATATTGATAAGCTTAGTGTCTATGGCTACAAATTTGAAGGCCACGTTGGGATTGTGAACTCAATCCAAGGCTATTATAAGCACAGCATGCAGCTGCTCAATCCAGAAATCTGGAGAGAGCTGTTCTTCCAGAAAAACCTGATTTATACAAAGGTTAAGGATGAGCCGCCTGCGAAGTATTCGAATACCGCAGCTGCAAAAAACGCGCTTATAGCGAACGGCTGCATCATCGAAGGTAAAGTGGAAAATAGCATTTTGTTCCGCGGTGTGAAAATTCGTAAAGGCGCCTACGTGAAGAATAGTATCATTCTCCAAAACTGTGAAATTGAGGAGAATGTCATCATCGAGAATGCAATCCTTGATAAAGATGTCTTCATCAGTCGTGGCCGTGTCTTAACAGGTGATAATAAAGCGCCATTCATTGCGGCGAAAACGAAAGTGATTTAACGTTGTAACAAATGTTTGAAAAGGGCGGCTTTTCAAATATCTATTGGAGGAGTAGGAAGATGAAAGTACTGTTTGCTGCATCAGAGGCTGTACCTTTTATTAAAACCGGTGGTTTGGCCGATGTTATCGGTTCTCTGCCCAAGGAACTTACTCGTCAAGGATTGGATGTACGTGTTATTTTGCCCAAGTATGGCGATATTTCTGCTGTTTATCGGGAGGCCATGACAAAGGCAATCACATTTGACGTGTATATTGGTTGGAGAAAGCAATACATCGGGATAGATGTCCTGCAGCAGGATGGGGTCACCTTTTACTTCGTGGATAATGAATATTATTTCAAGCGGCCAGGCATATATGGTTACGGGGATGAGGCTGAGCGATTTGGGTTCTTCTGTAAAGGTGTTATTGAGGCGCTGCCGTTACTTGATTTTAGGCCGGATGTGATTCATTGCCATGATTGGCAAACAGGAATGATTCCAGTCTTGCTTAAGGCACACTATCAACACCTCCCTTTCTATAGTGAGATTAAAACCATTTCCACCGTACATAATTTGAAATACCAAGGTGTTTTTGGTCAATCACTCTTGAAGGATTTGTTCGGCTTGTCGGACGATCATTTCACTGGGACTGCGCTTGAACTGCACGGAGGTGCTAGTTTCCTCAAAGGCGGGCTTCTGTACGCTGATCGAATAACAACGGTGAGTCAGACCTATGCCGAGGAAATTCAAACCCCCTTTTATGGTGAATATTTGGACAGCCTATTGCGTCACCGCAAAGATCAGTTAACGGGTATTGTGAACGGTATCGATTATGATGTGTTCGATCCGATGAGCGACACGCATCTCACCCAGAATTATCGAGATTCATTACCGAAGAAGCAGCAGAATAAGCTAGCTCTCCAGGAGCGCTTGGGATTGCCTGTGAATGGCGATGTACCGATGATTGCTTTAGTTACCCGCTTGGTTCAGCAAAAAGGGCTTGATCTCATCCAGCACGTCCTTTCGGAGATTTTAGCTTTTGACATTCAGCTTGTCGTTCTTGGCACTGGGGAACCCGGCTATGAGCAGATGTTCCGTTATGCTGCTCAGACACATCCAGACAAAGTATCTTCTCAAGTTTGCTTCAATGAGGCATTAGCCCATCAAATTTATGCAGCATCGGACTTGTTCTTAATGCCGTCTCAGTTTGAGCCTTGCGGGATTGGGCAGTTGATTGCCCTTCGGTATCGTTCTGTCCCCATCGTCAGAGAGACAGGCGGTCTCAAAGATACTGTGCAGCCATATAATGAGTTCACGGGTGAGGGAACCGGATTCTCTTTCAGCGATTACAATGCGCATGATATGCTGCATACCATTCGCCGTGCCGTATTTTTTTACAAGAATGATAGAGATGCATGGCTGAAAATTCAGCAAAACATGAAGAAAGGCGACTTCAGCTGGAAGAAATCCGCTCAGCAATATATCGAACTTTATAAGGAAATGACCAATAACAACTCATAAACAAGAGACTGGAGGCTCATAGCTTCCAAATAAAAAGAATGAAGATGACCTCCTATTCGAGCCGTGAATAGGGGGTCTTTTTCTAATTTGCTGAAATTAAGGTATAATATTCCTAATCACTGACATCATGGGTAAGGAGTGGAATTATGGACTGGATATCACATGCACTTACTGTCGTATTTATCATCAATATTTTACTCGCCTTAACGGTCGTGTTCTTAGAACGTCGAAACGTGGCAGCTACATGGTCTTGGTTAATGGTGCTCTTATTCATTCCTATCCTCGGTTTCCTGCTCTATGTGATACTTGGACAAAATTTGAGCCGTAGAAAGCTGTATAAATGGAACCGCCGTATGCTCGAAAGGGTGCAGACCGTTATTTCAGAACAGCGGGAGCAGCTGATAAACGGTACGCTCTCTTATATTGATCCAATGGTAAGCCAATACCGAGATTTGATTTATTTGAATGTCGCAACGAATGATGCGTTCCTTACTCAGGATAACGGTGTTCATATTTTCACAAATGGCGTAGCTAAATTCACTGATTTGCTGATGAAAATTGAAGCTGCTGAGTCCCATATTCATTTGCAATATTACATTGTTAAGAATGATTCGCTGGGTCAAAAGATCATGCAAGCTCTAACGAGAAAAGCGGAGCAAGGTGTCGTCGTCAGATTCTTGTATGATGACATCGGTTCGCGATCCTTGAAGGATTCATTTTTCCAAGATTTCCTTAAGGCCGGAGGTCAAAAAGCGGCATTTTTCCCTTCGCGAATTCCATATCTGAACTATCGAGTCAATTATCGAAACCACCGTAAGCTTGTTATTATTGATGGTCAAATTGGATATATAGGCGGTTTTAATATTGGTAATGAATATCTTGGTTTGGACCCGCATTTCGGCAACTGGAGAGATACACACCTGCGTTTGACCGGAAGTGTCGTTCGTGCTTTGCAGTCCAGATTTATTCTGGATTGGAACTTAGCCGCAGCGATTCCAATGGAGGTTGATATGCAATATTTTCCTGAGCATATGGAGGAGAATAGCCTAGAACAGGTGCCCATGCAAATTGTGGCTAGTGGACCGAACGAAGCTTGGCCTCATTTCGTGTATACGTTTCTGAAAATGATTCATATGGCCAAAAGCAGGATTCTCCTGCAAACCCCTTATTTTATTCCGGAAGAGAGCATGTTGAATGCACTGCGAATTGCTGCGTTATCAGGGATCGATGTTAGAATTATGATTCCTCAGAAAGCAGATCATTTGTTTGTACACTGGGCGTCCTTATACTATGTGGGAGAATTACTTCGCGCTGGGGTGAAATGCTACCTGTATGATCAAGGTTTTCTTCATGCGAAAACGATTATCGTCGATGGGAAAGTAGCCTCGGTAGGGACAGCCAATTTCGATATTAGAAGCCTGCGGCTTAATTTTGAGACGAATGCACTCATGTATCACGAGGAGACAGCGAAGAAATTGGAAAACACATTCTGGATTGATATGAATGGTTGTATGGAGCTGACGTTAGAGGAATATGATAAGCGTTCTTTGCGAATCCGGTTTCTGGAATCCATCTCGAAATTGATTTCTCCTATATTGTAAGTGGAGGCGTAGCGAGATACAAAAAAATATCGATTCATTTCTTGAAAAAGAAAGAGTCGATATCCTTTTTGAATGCATTAAAATTTTCTTTCCATTTACATGACGGATTCACCATTGTCATAGTTAAACTGCCAATGGATACCGAACTTATCTTCTAAATTTCCGTAGCATTTGCTCCAAAATGTTTCTTGAAGCTCCATGCCTACCTTGCCGCCTACTTTCAACTTATGAAATAAAGATTTAACTTCATCGATGTTTTTGCTGCCGACAGTAAGGCTTATGTTGTTTCCGGCAACAAAGGGCATTCCTGGGAACACATCAGAGAACATAATAGTACTTCCTTGAACGTTAATTCGAGCGTGCATGACTAAATTTTTTGCTTCCTCAGGAAGAGGATATGATGGGTCAGCTGGTGTCTCTCCAAAGGTCATGATTTGGGGTTTTTCGGTTCCAAATACCTCTGCGTAATACTCTACGGCTTCACGACAGTTTCCATTAAAATTAAGATAAACATCAATTGCCATTTGATTCACTCCTTCGTTTTTAATTGTTATAACATGTACCGATTAATTGTATCATTTTACTGATCATTAGCAAATATGCCCATAATTTACTTTATGTAAAATCAACTTAAAACTTAAAGGCTGGGTTATTCAACGTCAATGTTGCATTCCTGGCCTTTTCGATTAGAGGAGGGGCATACGTAAAAGACCCTTCAAACGTCTTCAAAAAACGTCGCAAGGGTCTTTGATCTTAATTACTTTTTAAAAACAATTTTGATACGTGCAAGGACACCAGCGGGATTGATATCGCTTCTGTTGGCATTCGAAGGGAAGTTAAAAGCGGCAATCACAATATCATTCCTGCCTCTGCGAAGGAAGCGCACGATATCGAATGTTCTTCCCGGATTAAAGAATGAAACATTAGCCTGCGGACTGTCGATAACTACGGCTCTTCCATTTATCAATACGATGGCAAAGTTATCAACGGCTAGGAATAATGTAGCGTTAGCAATTTCATCTCGATCCCTGTTGAACATAAATCTTCTGGCGACCACGGCCGTTGGACCATTCGGATCATTTTTTCCCCAAACGTAGGATTCGCCTGTTTGAGGTGCTACCCATGCCGGATTTCGATCGATTTGAATTGCATTTACCCAACTGCTATCCGTACTGATTGTCCTAGTTTGGTTAATAACAGCGGGTTTTTGTGTTTTCAATGATCTTTGAGCAGAAGCCAAAAATTTTCTTACACTGCCGGCGGATATCCCCGATCTTCTTGTAGGTGTTTGTACTTTTTTTGCCGGAGTTTGTACTTTTTTTATCGTACTTTTTGCAACGGTTCTTTTGTACATTTCTGTCCACTTCCTTTCTAGTAGTTCACTAGCATAATATGAGACTAGCGTTCAAAAGAAGAGGGACAAATATAATAGTCAAATACATCATTTTCAAAGGAAAGGTATTACATACACTCACCAAGGTAATAAACTTGTTTTAAAACATAAGCCTGTTATCGTTTCAGAAAATTATGAGCAGGTTGACGGCCGTTACGCCCGTAATACGGATGCAAAAGGTCTATCCCTGGGATTGGCCCAGTGGAATGATAGGGGAAAGGTCGATATCTCCGAGGATGGCGAAATGATAGGAGAACGTCTTCGAGTCTTATCCCGTCTACTGAAAGAAATGGGTTATTAAACAAAGTTTTGAAGGTGAAAGGTTTGAAAAGTCAGAAAGAATATAAATTGTCGCCTACAAGACAGCTGACGGATATAGAAACTGTGGTCATGCAAATTTGGTTCGGATTATCACTCGGTATTTATGATTGTTGTAATCATTTATAGGATCCGAAAGGAGAAGCATGCATGGACAAGAATCCTTTAGCTTTCATAGTATAGGTTTTTTCTTCTTATCAGGGTATGCTAAACTCGATATATCAAAAATATTCCAGAACACAAGGAGGTGATGCCCCATGACAACCAACAATAAACCCAATAGATTAGCCAAGGAAAAGTCGCCTTATTTGATACAACATCAGAATAATCCAGTTGACTGGTTCCCTTGGTCGGATGAGGCTTTTGAAAAAGCGAAAATGGAGAACAAGCCCATCTTCTTATCTATTGGGTATTCTTAGTTATTGGAATAAAATACCACATGCCACTGGTGCCACGTCATGGCTCATGAATCGTTCGAGGACCAAGCGGTAGCAGATATGCTGAATAAGGATTTTATTTCGATCAAAGTGGACCGCGAAGAGCGCCCCGATGTTGACCATATTTACATGGCTGTTTGTCAAGCGATGACAGGACAGGGTGGATGGCCTCTTACTGTATTTTTGACGCCTGAGAAGAAGCCGTTCTTCGCTGGGACGTATTTCCCGCGCAGTCGGAAGTACAATCGCGCTGGGATGGTAGAGATTGTTGCGCAGATCGCGGATAAGTGGAAAGAAGACGCTGAACGTATTCGCGAGGTGGGAGAGCAGGTAATTCAAGAGACTTCAAGTCGTTTACTCGAGCATCGCACAGGTGGTGAGGTGTCGGAGGAAACGCTTCATGAAGCGTTCCGCTTGTATGAGAAGACATTTGATCCCGAATATGGCGGATTCGGTCATTCACCCAAGTTCCCAACCTCTCACAATCTGTCATTTTTATTGAGATATTATATAAAAACGGGCAATGAGCGTGCGCTTGAAATTGTAGAAAAAACACTGGATGCGATGCACCGTGGGGGTATGTACGATCACATCGGCTTCGGCTTTTCGCGCTATTCGGTAGATGAGAAATGGTTGGTACCGCACTTCGAAAAGATGCTGTACGACAATGCTCTTCTAATCATGACTTACACAGAAGCGCATCAGGTAACTGGCAAAGCCAAGTATGCCGAAGTGGCTGAGCAAGTCATAACTTACGTTCTTCGGGACATGACCGATGAGGGCGGGGCCTTCTATTCAGCGGAGGATGCCGACTCTGAAGGCGAGGAAGGCAAGTTTTATCTCTGGACACCAGATGAAGTGGTGGATGTGCTGGGTGTGGACGAGGGTGATCTCTATGCCGAGTTGTTTGATATTACGGAGTCGGGTAATTTCGAGGGGCATAACATCCCGAACTTGATGGAGACGACGGTGGAGTCCTTTGCGAAGCGTAAGCAGATCCCTCTGGATCAGCTGAAGCAGCGGATCGAGGCAGCCCGTGGCAAGCTGTTCGCGCATCGCGAACAGCGCATACATCCGGGCAAAGATGACAAGATTCTGACCGCGTGGAACGGTCTGATGATAGCTGCGCTGTCCAAGGCAGCACGGGCTTTGGACAAACCGGCTTACGCGGAGGCTGCTGCGAAAGCTGCGGATTTCCTGCTGCGCGAGCTCCGCAGGGAGGATGGGCGTTTGCTCGCCCGCTATCGCGACGGCGAAGCTGCTTTCCTCGGCTACGTGGACGACTACGCGTTCCTCGTGTGGGGTCTTATCGAGCTGTACGAGGCAACATTCGAGCTGCGCTATCTCCGTGAAGCCGTCCAGCTGAACGAAGACATGCTCCGGCTCTTCGGGGACGAAGAGAAGGGCGGGCTCTTCTTCTACGGCAGCGATGCCGAGCAGCTGCTTACCCGCCCTAAAGAGATCTACGACGGCGCGATGCCGTCGGGCAACGCTGCAGCCGCGCTGAATTTGCTGCGGCTGTCTAGGCTGACCTACGACGCGAAGCTGTCGCAGGCAGCTGACGAGCAGCTCCAGGCATTCGCCGGAGCTGTAGCGTCCTACCCGCCGGGCCACGCGCTCACGCTGGCCGCGATCGATTTCGCTTTTGGCGAAGCCAGCGAAATCGTTATCGCCGGCGACCCGGCGAAGCCGCAGACGCAGCACATGCTGCGCACGGTGCAGCGGCAGTTCCTGCCAAATGCGCTGCTGATTCTCCACCCGCCGGGACCGGCGGGCGAAGAAGTGCGGAAGCTCATTCCGCTAGTCCAAGACAAGCTGCCGCTTGGAGGGCAGGCAACGGCCTACGTGTGCCAGAACTTTGCCTGCCAAGCACCGACGCAAGATCTTGACGAGCTCGAAAATCTCTCCTCGAAACACTGATAATAATTATCATTATTGGTTACAATGTGAATAGAGAGAAAAAAAGAGGCCCTCTAGGCCTCTTTCTTTCGAATAACAACTTGTGGATCCGCCGTGATGCTAAATCTTAGGTTCAAAGGTTTTACAGTCGGTTTCTTCAGAATTACGTGCTTGGTTGCTGCCGTGGTGGCTCACGACATAAATCGAGGTCGCATTGCATTTATTACCGTTTGCCCAGTATTTGCAGGAATTCACTTCACAAAGAACATCTTTTGCCATGCCTCTTTCACCTCCTCTACCATATATAGGGATCTTTGTTCGTAGAACAAAGTCTCTCCTTATTTAGGGTGGTCGAAAGAGGCCTATTTTTATACATAGGCTGGAAGGGTAAGGGAAATGTTTATAAGATCATGATTCACCTCAACGCCGATTGCTCACATATACTTGGAGTATGCTACCATACTTCAAGGGGTTGAACCTATGGCCGAGAAGGAATTGCAAACCTGTGTGAGATGCAAATATGTCGCTGACAAAGAAGACCGCTATTGCATTCATTGTGGAGCTCCGCTGAAAAATAAGTGCACCAAAGAGAAAACCTTGCTGCATAAGGGGTGCAATAAAGTGAACAAACCGGATGCCAAATACTGCGCAGACTGCGGAACAGAAACCTTATTTAGCGAGTGGAATCTTATCTGATCGTAACAAAAAAGAGCACACCCATTAATTCAAAAAGGTGTGCGCTTTGTTCTTTGCTCTTTGTTCTACTTATTCTGCAAAATTAGTTTCCATAATTCCGCTTGATCGTAGCCAAGCCGCCAAGCCGCGACTCCGGCGATGTCGTATTTTTTCGCCATGTCCAGACGAGCTTTGACCGTAGCCTCATCTTCCATCCAGAACACATAGGTAAAGCCACCCTCTTGATACTCGATTCGATATTGTTCGAAGGTTTTGTCCCATGTTTGCGTGGTTGTTTTGGAAGCCAATAAAGAAGGGATGTCTTTCATCAATAAGGTTCGATTACTCTGCAAGGCGCCGGCCGCATCCAGCTTCCATTCTCGCACATAGTAAGGGATACCTAGGATAAGTTTGTCCCGGGGAATGCCATAGGAAAGGAACTCCTGAATTCCGCCGTCTGTCCAAGGGAGACCTGCAACGGATCCAGCTGAAGTGCTGCTACGATAGTATTGATCGTAAGCCATGATGACGACGTAATCAACGAGACTTCCCAGCTTCTCGTGGTCGAATGCAGAAAGGTAATTCCATTTGACACTTCCTCGAGGAAGATCTATGGACACAACAAGGTTATGCAAGTGAGCGTAGGCAGTTAATTTGGCAATGAAGGTCGTAAAGGCATTGCGATCCGTACCTGCTATGCTTTCGAAGTCTACATTGATGCCAGGAATGCCTAACTGTACGGAGCGGTCTACTAAGGCCTGAACGAACTTATCTTGGGCGGCGCTATCCGCAAGGAACTGCGTAGTCAAGGTGGAGCTAAATTGATTGCTGACGAGTGGATACACAGTGTATCCATTTTTTTGCAGCCATTTGACGGTATCGGCGTCTGAATTATCTTTCAGATTGCCAGCTGCATCTGAAAGTTCGAAATAGCTAGGAGAATCAATATCAAGCCCAACCGTGTTATTCACATGCGTTTTAATCGCGTCTCCACCAGCAACGCCGTTCCAGCCCCATACTTGCAGCTTTTTGAAATTATCCCACAGTAGACGATGATCGAGCGTTTGAATAGAGGCATTACTGTACTGCACACTATAGCTTAAAGCATCGGGTAGCGTCTTGAATTCGCCAATAAGGGCCGTGTTTTGCAGCACTTGATAAGAAGCGTAGTTATTCCAAATTTTGCGCCCTTCCTTAAAAATCGAGCTGTGTCCCCATTGCCGTGCGAAGTCAGAGGCTTCATCCAGTGAAGCAAAGTCTTGCAAAAACGTGTCGTTCTGGAATACCTTGTAAGATTTAAGATTGCTGTATACGGTTTTTTTAGTGTTTTTATTCGTAACGGTTGAATTACCCCATTTGAGGGCTTCGTTAACGGCATCCTCTAAGGATGCAAATTCCCAATTGTCTGCCGAAAAAGTTCCTTGATATACCTTGTAAAGGGTCTTTCCGGCGCGAAGTGATTTCTTTTCCTCACTAGATATGTTGTCCCAAATCCATTGATTGCTGTTTAAATCGATAATATGGGCGCCGCCCCACTTTTTTGCTTCGGCAACGGCATCGTTCAGCGTTATAAACTTCCATGAATCGAGAGTGATCTCATTTTGATACACCTGGTACCGAGGGTAGTTATTCCACACCCAGCCTGTGGATTGAAGGTCGCGAACACTCGCGTTCGTCCATTTACGCGCTTCGGCGATGGCTTCATCCAAAGAGGCAAATTGCCACTCTGGCATCGTTACATCTAGCTGATAGACTTGATAACGAGGGAAATTGTTCCACAGCCACTTTCGAGTGCCTATTTCCTCGACATGACTATTCGTGAAACCTTTAGCAAACGCTTCAGCTTGTTTATAAGCAGCAAACTCCATGAGCACATGATTGTACTGATAGACTCGGTATTTCGTCGTCTTGTCCGTACTTAAATTAATGGTACCTGCTGCTTGAACAGCATTTGGAACAGTCATCGATAGTAACAGGGTGCTTGTGAGCATCCATTTCCTAATTTTCATCCATCACGCCTCTTTCTAGTAAGCTACTTAATTGGACGTACCAAATGATAGATTGGTTGCGTTGGAAAATGATAGAAAATAAGCGGACACCCATGATGATGTTGGACGGGGGCACAACTTTCGAGTAACATGAGTAGTAATAGGCATTGCCGTGATCACACAACAAGGTAAGGGGAACGATCCATGGAGCAGTATCCGGAAGCATACACGAATTACTTACTATATTTCCATGCGCATCGGGATTATTTTGAATGCCATGAAGTGATGGAGGAGTTCTGGAAGGAACATCCAGGGGATGAACGTAGTAGAACCTATGTCGCTCTTATTCAAATTGCAGTAGGGATGTATCATATTCGCAGAGGAAACCGAACAGGTGCTGTGAAAATGCTGCAAAGCGCCGAAAAAAATGCGCAAGCTGCTCATGTCAGTTCTTTGGGGCTAGATGCTGTGAAGCTTCAAGAGCTAATTAATCAAACATGGAATCAAATCGAGCGTGATGGTTATCGCTATGAGGATATCAATTTGCCGATCACCGACCCCAAACTGATAGCTTGCTGTTTGGAAGAGAGTACGAGAAGAGGGCTCACATGGCAGGCGCCAAGCCCAATGGCAGATGAGCTGCTCATCCAAAAGCATACGCGAAGAGATCGTTCTGACGTTATTGAAGAAAGAGCTAGACAACAGCAAATTCGTAAGGAAAAGGGTGGCGCCAGGTGAGTTCGGAGGGTAAAGTTCTTGTTGTAGATGATGAGCCGAATATAGCCGAAGTCGTTCGGCTTTATTTGGAGCATTCGAATTATGAGGCAATTTTGCTGACGCGAGGGCAGGAAGTACTTCAAACGATTGCTAACGAGAAACCAAATTTGATATTACTAGACATCATGCTGCCCGATATATCGGGCTATGAGCTATGCGAGCAAATCCGCAAGATGGAAGCCCCTTTTCATCAAACTCCGATCATTTTCCTCACAGCAAAAGGAGAGTCCATCGATAAGTTGAGAGGGTTTAATTTGGGTGTTGATGATTATTTGGTCAAGCCTTTCGATCCAAATGAGCTTATTGCCCGTATCAAGGCTGTGCTGCGCCGCACGTTTCAGCTGTCTTCGGAGCCGTCTAACCATCATAGTTCATCCCGCAAATGGCTGGAGATCGGCAACATCGTCATTGATCTTGACCAGTATCGGGTCACTGTCGGTGGGAAACGGGTTGAGCTTACGCCGAAAGAGATCGAACTGTTGTTTTTTCTTACCAGTCATCCAAGCCGTGTTTTCACACGAGAGGATCTGCTTGGCTATGTGTGGAACTTTGATTTTACAGGCGGTACGCGAACGGTTGATGCACATGTAAAAAACTTACGTAAAAAGCTAGGACAGCATGATACGTGGAACATCCAGACCCTGTGGGGAATTGGCTACTCATTTGAGGTAGTCCAGCATGTTTAAACATTGGTTAATGGGGAAGTACAACAGCCTCTATTTGAAAATTTTTCTATCCTTTCTGGCGACCTGCGTGCTTTTTTTCGTTGGCCTATTCTTTTTCTGGAACTATTATTTCACGGATTTATTTTATAAAGATAAGATCGAACTGCTCGAGAAACGCTATGTAGAAGTCACTCGATTAATGAATTCCGTACAGGATGGAACGATCTCTACGCGAGAACTGAAATATACCATTCGCATATTGGCTAGGAGCATTAATGGGCAAGTTTGGCTTGTTGATGACAAGGGCAATATTTTAAACGGCTCTTCGGACAGTGAAGGTAGAGGTATCCCTAAACAAATGGACACGTTGTTTATTGATGGTCTGCATGGTCATTCCGGTTATGGAATGGTCGGTTTAACGACGCCTGATGGACGGAACGTTAATCTTTTTACGTATCACGCCCCTTATCAATTAAACGGACAACCTTTGGTCATTATTCTTCATTTCCCAGCAGGAGATATTAGTGAAGCCATTTCCGCAGTTCGCGTTAACATTATGGTCCCTTTATTGTTTTCTTTGCTAGCCGTTGCTTTCATTCTGTTTATTATTTCCCGCAAACTCGCAGGTCCACTTCAGCAGATGAATCGAGCCGCTCTAGAGCTGGCGCATGGTGATTTCACCACCCGCGTTCCGGTAACCTCACAGGATGAGGTAGGCCAGCTTGCTACAAGCTTCAACTTCATGGTGGAACAGCTGGAGGAATGGGAGGGTACAAGGCAGGAGTTTTTGACGAATGTGTCACACGAGCTCCGTTCTCCGCTTACTACTCTTCGCGGTTTTATTGTGGCCATGAACGACAAGGTCATTCCTGAAGAGAAATACTCGCATTACTTACGTATCTGCGATCAAGAGGTTCAGCGTTTGCAGCGTCTTGTGACCGATCTATTAGATCTGGCGCAGATTCAAAATGGGATCGATGTGTTCCGTCTGAGACCTGTGATAATGGCAGAAACACTGGAGGAATCGTTGGAACTGTTGAAGGCGCCGATTGCTGAGAAAGAAATTGCCTTGCATCTCATACTTCCTGAACCAGATCAAGAACCATCTCGAGTTGAATTAGACCCTGATCGATTCGCACAAATCTTGCAGAATTTGATCTATAATTCACTGAAATTCACACCAAAAGGCGGAACGTTGACGGTAGCCTTGGAAGAACAAGAGCACGAGGTCCATATGTATATTCGTGATACAGGGGCAGGAATGACGGATGCCGAGTTAGCACGCATTTGGGATCGCTTTTATAAAGCAGATGAGGCTAGAACTTCTCGGTCAGACGTTTCGTCAGGAACAGGGCTTGGTCTGACGATTGTGAAGCATTTAGTGTCAGGAATGCATGGTGCTATAAAAGCTCGCAGTCGGGTAGGTGAAGGAACCGAATTTTGTGTTACTTTTCCTCGTATTTCGTAGTTTGTTCACATTTTTTTTACAACTAAAGCTAACTTAATTCATGGTTATCTCGTATCCTGTTGCTATTGGACAGGATTTTTTTTGTTTTGGAGGTGTATGTAAGATGAGGTACACAAAGAAAATGGTGTTGAGTCTAACACTCATTTCCTTCCTGCTTAGCGGTTGTTACCAACACATGCCTGCACTTGATTCCTCTATGGCATTGGCATCGCCTTCTCCAACGTTCGGGCAAACTCCTCAAGAAGAGAGCCCCACTGAAAATGTTCAAAATCTTCGAGAGATGCAGCTCGTCATGCTATTCCAAGCATTGATTCGTATGGATCGGAATGCCTCCCTTACGATTACGGCTAAGCAAGCCCGTGACATGCTGCCTCTTGTTCGAAATAGCATGGACGAAGGAAGCATGAATGATTCCGAACGAAAGCAAGTTCTTAGCGGCTTAACTCCGGAGCAGAAAGCGTTTCTGGATGAACAATCTATCCAAGTAAAGAAGCATATGGAGGAGCGAATAGACAATTTGGGTGAGGAGCTCTCCTTGGAAGAAAGGGAGAAGCGAGTCGAAGCATTTATCCAAAAAAGAAAGTCGGATCGGCAGGTTGAACCAGATATGATCGAACAAGCTAACGGTGCAAATCAGCCATTTGATTCAAGAAGTATGGGAATTAGTGTTGAAAAGCAATTAATGGAATTGCTGGTGTCCAAACATGATTAGGTGATAAGCTGCTAGCTTTCGTATGAAAACTCAGAGTCTTACAATGCAAGTTTTGCTAAAGCAAATCGCTAAGGAGGAAATAACTTCATGAAATGGTATCGCAGTAAGTGGTTCATTGTAATTGTCGCGGTAAGCGTTTATGCAGGTGGTTCATATGCTTATTTAGCGAAAGGGAAGAAAACGAAAGCAGCGGACGTTAAAGAGGTGACGGTTGATGTCAAGAAAGGGAATATCCGCTCTTCCGTTTCCGGTACCGCGCAATTCGAGCCCAAAGATAAGACGATGAACTTCACAGGGCAGCAGAAGATTATGTCCGGTGTTCAATTTATTGATTTTGGCACTATTAAATCCGAACAATTGGGCTCCGATGTCAGTATCAACCTGTATGAAGTGGTTGCAACACCTAACGGTGACGCCAAACGCTTGGTCAAAACGCTTAAAATGTAGCGCAAATAGCTTAAATGATTAAATAAAAGGTGCTTATCCGCAAGGATAAGCACCTTTTTCATTATGTGTTTGATTCGTTCGAATGATAACCGTCTTCAATCAAATCGAGTCGACCCGTTTCCGGATCAATGATAAGACCGTGAACCGGCAAATTCTTAGGAAGTAAAGGGTGATTCCGAATGATGTTGACACTCTTCTCAATCCCTTCTCTAACATGGTCGAAACCTGTCAACCAACCGGACAAATCGATACCAGAGTGGCCAAGTGTTGCTATTACATCATCTGAAATACCGCGTTTCTTGGCATTGGCAATGACACTGTCTGAATTTAGACCCGTCATCCCGCAGTCGTAATGTCCGATGACGAAGACTTCATCTGCATCCAGCTCATAGACAGCTACAACAATGCTGCGCATAATACTGCCGAATGGATGAGAGACAATGGCGCCGGCGTTTTTAATGATTTTGGCATCGCCATTTTGGAGATTCATTGCCTTGGGCAGTAGTTCGACCAGCCGCGTATCCATACAAGTGAGAACAACCATCCGTTTGTCGGGGAATTTCGTAGTCAGAAACTGTTTGTACTGCTTCGATACTACAAATTCCTCGTTATAATTCATGATTTCGCTAATCAAAGACATGGTTTCCCTCCAAGTAATTTGATGGCTGCTTGTCTATTTTCTGCAGCTTTATCTTTTGTCGACTAAGCTCATACCCGCATTATAAATTTGATTATTACTCTTCAGTATATAGGATTTATTTCCTTCGTGAAAGTCGATTTTCATATTCTCTTCAAAAAAGATCTCGTCCTTAGCTTTATAAATGAGCTTGAAAATCTCGGTTTCAGCAGTAATATCATCTTCATTCGCTTTCGAAACTAGCCATAGGGTAGGTACACCGTTCACGGAGCAGCCGCAGCCTTCTGTGTCAAAAACAAGCTTCAATATCGCTTCATTATGCCCTGCAACTGGTGTCAATCTATGTATAGCTGTATCTGTAAATGTGATTTTCATTTAATCATCTCCTTCAAAATATTTGTACCAAAACAACCTTCTGAAAAAAGGCTTGTCATTATTCTAACATAACCTAGCATAAATTTGATTCTGAGTAGGGGACGAAGTATGATAAATTAAGAAACTTTTGGGAGGAGATTAGAGCATGAGTGTGCAAGTAGCCCCAGCAAAGCTGGAATCGTTCAAGGCATATGTTCGCAAAATGAAGCAGTATGAGGAGGCCATAGCCTTAATTTATTGGGACATGCGCACCGGCGCTCCGAAAAAAGGGATAGAAACTCGCTCCGAGGTTGTCGGAGAACTATCCACCGAAGTTTTCCGCATGTCGACATCGGATGAAATGGGAAGTTATTTGGACTTCTTCATTCAGCCTTCGGAGCTGGAGAAGCTAGATGCCATTTCCAAAAAAATGGTATTGGAATGCAAAAAAGAATATGATCGCAGTAAAAAAATACCGGCCGAGAAATATCAGGCCTATGTTGTCCTTACCTCCCAAGCCGAATCCGCATGGGAAGATGCGAAGCACAATTCCGATTGGGTTTCGTTCCAGCCTTATTTGGAGAAGATTGTCGCGACTACCCAAGAATTTATTGAGCTGTGGGGCTATGAAGGAAATAAATATAACACTTTGCTGGATATGTATGAACCGGGAATGACGGTCGAGAAATTAGATGAGGTCTTCGGTGCGCTGCGTGAAAAAGCAGTTCCCTTACTTCAGCGTATTCAAGCTTCACCGAATCAGCCTAATCGATCCTTTTTGGATCAACAATTTGAAATAAGCAAACAGAAGCAATTCTCCCTTTCGATTTTGAAGCAAATGCAGTATGACTTTGAAGCGGGCCGGCTAGACGAAACGGTGCATCCTTTCGCAACGGCGCTGAATCCAGGTGATGTTCGTATCACGACGCGTTATTTACCTAATGACATTACATCCGCTTTATTCGGAACGATTCATGAAGGCGGACATGCGCTTTATGAGCAAAATATTTCCAAAGATTTAATCGGCACGAATCTATGCACAGGCACATCAATGGGTATTCACGAGTCGCAGTCCCGTTTCTGGGAAAATGTGATTGGCCGCAGTAAAGCGTTCTGGGATCGTTACTATGGCGAGCTGCAAACGACGTTCAGC
The DNA here is from genome assembly GCF_900103825.1 of Paenibacillus sp. yr247. GTDB lineage: Bacteria > Bacillota > Bacilli > Paenibacillales > NBRC-103111 > Paenibacillus_E. The sequence continues at coordinate 111,230 of NZ_FNIF01000005.1, read as the reverse complement.
GGGCAGATTGATGATGTAGATGTTGATTCCTTCTATCGTGCTATTAACCATATCGAACCATCATTAATTCGCATAGAGGCGGATGAGTTGACTTACAACTTACATATCATGATCCGGTATGAGCTGGAGAAAGGGTTATTCAACGGTACGATTGCCGTAGCTGATCTGCCTAAAGCATGGAATGCCAAATACGAAGAGTATTTGGGCGTGGTTCCTGCGAATGACGGCGAAGGAGTGCTGCAGGATGTGCATTGGTCAGGGGGGGCATTTGGCTATTTCCCATCGTATGCACTGGGTAACATGTACGCGGCGCAATTCACATATACACTTCGTAAACAGCTGCCAAATTTCGAAAGCCTGATTGCCGAGGGCAACCTAGTGCCGATTAAGGAATGGTTAACGGATAAAGTGTACCAGCATGGAAAACTGTTGACGCCGAATGAGATCATTCGCGAGGTTACAGGGGAGGATTTGAATCCCGACTATTTGGTTGAATACTTGGAAGAAAAGTACAAGTCAGTTTATGGTATTTAGAATTTAATTTGTATCGAGCAGCATCTTATGGCAGTAGTAACTGTCATAAGATGCTGTTTTTTTGTTGATCAGGTCGATGAAAAATGAGATATTCAATTTATTTTCAGAAAAACAAAATTAACCGACTTCTGGGCACCTGCATACGATACAGTACTACTATTATCGGAGGTCAGTCTATGAACATTCGGAAAAGATTGGGATTGGCATTATCTGTAGTCCTACTGCTCAGTGTTATCGTTTCGGCATGTGGAACGAAAAGCACAGAAACAACCAAGGTTCGTATTGGTGAAGTTACACGATCTTTATTTTATGCACCTCAGTATGTGGCTTTGTCTCAAGGATTTTTCAAGGAAGAAGGACTTGACGTTGAATTAACTACTACACCCGGTGGCGACAAAACGATGACTGCCTTGCTCTCAGGCGCCATTGATGTAGCGTTAGTTGGATCGGAAACCTCGATCTATGTGTCTCAACAAGGCTCGGATGATCCCGTCATTAATTTTGCTCAGTTGACACAAACGGATGGCACCTTCCTTGTTGCACGTAAGAAAGTCGATAAGTTTGATTGGAACTCGCTGAAAGGGTCTGTTTTCCTAGGTCAAAGAAAAGGCGGCATGCCTCAGATGGCAGGGGAATTCACGTTGAAAAAGCACAATATTGATCCTAAGAAAGATCTGCAGCTTATTCAAAATATTGAATTCGCCAATATTGCATCCGCTTATTCATCTGGAACAGGGGAATATGTACAACTCTTCGAACCGCAAGCTTCCATTATAGAAAAAGAAGGTAAGGGCTTTGTTTTGGCTTCTTTCGGTGTGGAAAGCGGACACTTACCTTACACGGTCTTTATGACCAAACAAAGTTTCATGAAATCAAACCCTGGAACGATTCAGAAGTTTACTAACGCGGTACAACGTGCTCAGCTTTGGGTTGCAGCGAAAAGCGTGGATGAAATTACGAACGCAGTGCTGCCCTATTTTAAAGATATCGATGTGGAAATTGTGAAAAGTGTTGTTAAACGCTATAAGGAACAAGGTTCTTACGCTACGGATGGCATTGTCGATGAGCAAGAGTGGAATAATTTGCTGGAAGTGATGACTTCGGCAGGTGAGTTGAAGGAAAAAGTGGCTTGGAAAAAACTTGTAAACAACACCTTTGCTGAGAAAGCGAAATCAAGCATCAAACAATAGCAAACCGGAAAGTCAATGAATTGAACGAGAGGGGGAGTACGAACATGGATACAGCTGTGACTGTAAAAGACGTGACGCAAGTTTACGTAACCGAGGAACGGGCGACTCTCGCTGTTCAGCAGATTGATTTTGCTATCCAGCGCGGTGAATTCGTTAGTATAATCGGTCCTAGCGGCTGCGGGAAGACTACTCTCTTGTCCATCATTGCCGGGCTCATTCGTCCGACGGTAGGCACTGTGTCTGTAGCGGGGAAGAAAGTGAATGGTCCCTCGACAAGAGTCGGTTATATGCTTCAGCAGGATTATTTGTTCCCTTGGCGTACGATAGAAGATAATGCTTGCATGGGTTTAGAGATTGCAGGAACGTTAACGAAAGAAAAGAAACAGGGTGTGCTTCACTTATTGGATGAGATGGGACTGCTTAGCTTCAAGGACTATTATCCTTCGCAGCTTTCGGGGGGCATGCGCCAGCGAGTAGCGCTAGTTCGTACGTTAGCTACAGAGCCTGAGCTTCTTCTGTTGGATGAACCGTTCTCTGCGCTTGATTATCAAACCAAGCTTCAGTTGGAGGATTTAGTCGTGGAGACCCTTCATGCTAAAAAGAAGACGGTTCTTCTCGTGACGCATGACATTTCAGAGGCCATAGCGATGAGCGATCGTATTATTGTTTTGGATCCTAATCCGGGACGAATTCGCCAAGAGTTTGTGATTCCGGAGGAGATTCGGGCTTCGATACCCTTCGCGGCGCGGGAATTGCCTGGTTTCCATGCGCTCTTTCGATTGATTTGGCAGGAGTTTGGAGGGCATGCTTCATGAGCGATAGGCAGCTGCAGACAAGTTTAAACGACACCGCATGCGACTCTCTTACAAAGCAAGTTCATCAGCAGTTTGCTTTGGCAAAGAAAAAAGAATCGAAGGATGTAAAGCTTGTTCAACTTGCCATCTTGCTTTTATTTTTCTGCCTGTGGGAAACGGCTGCACGGTTAAAGTGGATCGATGTGCTTCTTTTTAGCTATCCGAGCAAAGTAGTTAAGCTGCTCTGGGATAAACTTCTTGACGGCAGCCTCCTTCCCCATGTGGGAGTAACAGTGCTAGAGACAATTATTGGCTTTGTGTTAGGCACCTTGTTCGGTACAGCGTTGGCCGTCTTGATCTGGTGGTCACCGTTTCTATCGAAAGTGCTTGATCCTTATATTGTCGTGCTAAATAGTATGCCGAAGGTGGCACTGGGTCCATTATTTATCGTAGGATTGGGACCAGGCTTGCTTTCGATTATTGCAACAACGTTATCGATAACGGTTATTATCACAACGCTTGTGGTTTATGGGAGCTTCAAAGAGGTGGATCAGAACTATGTGAAGGTTGTGACTTTATTCGGGGGGAGTCAGCCAAAGGTGTTCTTGAAGGTCATTCTTCCCGCTTCCTTCCCGGCTATCGTCTCGACTTTGAAAGTGAACGTGGGCTTGGCTTGGATTGGTGTCATTGTAGGGGAATTTCTCGTATCACAAATGGGTCTTGGTTATTTAATTATTTATGGTTTTCAAGTGTTTAATTTTACACTGGTCATTTCCACGTTATTCGTCATCGCACTTGTAGCTACATTGATGTATCAGATTGTATCCAATTTGGAAAAAAGATTGACCAAACACCGCTGATACTTGCCACTTTTTGCCCAAAATGAAATAATAAGCCCATAGTTAAAACCAGTAAAGAGGTGAAGACGCTATGGGCCTTCGTGTGCTCAAAACGGCGCTTGCGGTCGTTATAGCGATGTATTTAGCGCACGTGATTGGGATAAAATCGCCTGCATCGGCTGGACTTCTCGCCATTCTAGGTATTGAAGTGACGAAGAGAAAAGGTATTCAAAGCGCACTTCATCGGATCACAGCTTCTGTGCTCGCGCTGCTAATTGGTTCTTTTCTTTTTATGATGCTGGGTTTCCATGTGTGGGTCGTCAGTGCATTTATCCTCATTGTATTTCCTCTGCTGCATCGTCTTCGGATTACAGAAGGTGCGGTTACAGGGGCTGTTGTCATGCTGCATCTTTTCGCATATGAATCAGCCGGATGGGATGCTGTTATGAATGAAATGAGATTATTGCTCATAGGTTTAGGTACAGCGACAATTATCAATATTGCCTACATGCCGAAGGCGGATAAAGCGATTGTGGCGCATAAGCAAAGAATCGAGGCGTTATTCTCGGATATTTTCGTAAACATAGCTAAGCATCTTCGTGATAAAACGTTTATCTGGGATGGTAAAGAGCTTCTGGAAGTCAGTGAAGAGATTGAAGAAGGCACGGGGCAGGCTAAACGTTCGATGGATAATACACTCATTTTCGGTGGAGATCCTTACTGGAGGGTTTATTTCTATATGAGAGGCGAACAGTTGGAGTCGATTCACCGGATGATCGATCTTGTTGCTCAGGTATATCAGACTTTGCCGCAAGGGGAGTGGGTCGCAGCAATTCTTGAAGATATTAGTCAAACTGTAAAAGAAGAATACTATACAGGTAAAGCGGAGAAAGAATTGCAAGAGCTGGACGCTCGCTATAAACAGTTGGCGCTGCCGACAAGCCGAGAGGAATTCGAGGTGCGATCAGCCATTTTACAGCTCAACAGGGAACTTATGCACTATTTATCTATAGCTAAAAAACAAAAAAAACAACGCCCGGAGGCGGGGTTGACTCTTAAAGATATAAGTATTTTTAACAAGTAAAAATAATATAAAATAATTGTCACTCTAGACTACTGTCCTGCATACACTTGTAATGAATGATTGTATGGAGGAGGTTGAAAGGATGTCATTAGATAAAGATTTGCAAAGCAGAGAGATCATTACAAAAGCTGTCTGCGGTAAAGGTCGCAAATTTTCGCATGTAAGTCATACCGTGACTCCGCCCTTTTCTCCGACCAGTATATTGGGCGCTTGGATTATTAATAACCAATTCGAGTCGATCCAATCCGGAGATGGCGTAGAGGTAGTTGGTACTTATGATATCAACATCTGGTATTCTTACGATCGTAACACCAAAACAGACGTAGCAAAAGAAACCGTATCGTATGTAGAAATCGTTGGGCTAAGCTATCTGGACAAAAAACATAAGCCAACTACAGCTGAAGTGTCCGCTGTCGCAACGCAAGAGCCGAACTGTGTGGAAGCCAGTATCTCTTCAAGCGGCGACAGCGTACTTATTCGGGTGGAACGCGAGTTCCAAGTCGAGCTCATTGCCGAAACGAAAGTCAATGTCATTGTTAGCCCGTACAGCCCCAGTGACTTCGACGACAAGCATGTGGATTTCGATGACAACGGCGATGGTGATTTCGAGGATCTGGACGCCGATTTGCTCGAGGATGAATTGGATTAAGGAATCTTATGCTCCAGTGTATGCTGGTGAAAGAGGTTCGGCAGAGGGCATTTGCCCTCTTTTTTGTTTTATACGAATAATTGGGCAGCTGACCAGAATCAGGGATAGGAATGATGGTAGGAGAAACGAGAAGGGGCAAAATGGATGGAAACATTTCTGCTGCACGCACAGGAAAAAGAAGCATTGGAGCTGGCGGGTCTCACTCGCATTCCGAATGGATCAAGGATTCCTGACGATTGGGGTGGCCAGATCATCATTCATTGGGGGGCAGCTCACGATGAGTGGCCACAGAAGCCGGCGTTGCAGCCCATAAAAGCTATTCTAAGGGCTAAGATACGCACGAAGCGTGAAGAACTGCTGCATCTGCATGGGATCAAGACGCTAGCCTCTCATAAAGGACGCAGTCTGGCAAAGGATGAGCGCTTGGCATTTACGCATAAATATAAGGTGGCCGTGTTCCATTTACAGACATTGGTTGTTTATGAGAAAAAAGAGACACTCCTGTTATCCGAGAAAGCGCTCTATGTCCAAAGACAATTTAATGCCAATTCGGCCTACATAGAAGTGGCTCCGGAACGGGCCAGTTTTCATGTGCGCAGAGCTAGCCGTGAGGCTGTAAAAGCTATCTACGCATTAGGTCTGGACTATGGGCTCGTAACCATCGGTGTATTGCCGAGCGGACATACGCTTGTATTGGACGTGGATCCCGTTCCGAAGCTCAACGGGAAGCTAGCGCTGCTATTCGCGCAGGCGATCGATCGCTATGAGCTCGCCTTAACGAAGGAGCTGCGCAGGAAGGAGCGGGCAATGCTCGGCAGTGACCCGGAGTTCCTTCTGCTCAGCCCACAGGGCAACGTCGTCTTCGCCGACCGCTTCCTGACGCGGGACGGTGAAGTCGGCTGCGATGCGATCGTACTCAGCGGGCAGCGACTGATCTTGCCGCTGGCGGAGCTGCGCCCGCAGCCTAGCACAGACCCGCGAGAGCTGGCGAGAAACCTGCATTCTACGATGCAGCTCGCCTCGCGGGCAATTCGTGACGAGAGCCTCATGTGGCTCTCGGGCGGCATGCCGGTGGGGGGCTACCCCCTGGGCGGACATATTCACTTCAGCCGCTGCTGGCTGAATGGGCATCTCCTGCGCGCGCTCGATAACTACCTCGCGCTGCCCTTGATCTTGATCGAGGGCGACACAACGCGCCAGCGTCGCCCTCGATACGGCTACCTCGGCGACTTTCGCAAGAAGTCGCACGGGGGATTCGAGTACCGTACACTGCCGAGCTGGATGCAGTCACCCGTCATTACGCGCGGTGTATTCGCGCTGGCTTCGCTAATCGCTGACAACTACTGGCTGCTCCCGCGGCAGCCCCTGCAGGACCCAGATATTCAGGCAGCCTACTATCGCGGCGATAAACAGCGGCTCCAAGCCACGGTTGCGAAGCTTTGGCAGGATCTCGAGCAGCTGAAGGGTTATGAGTTATTCGCAGACGTATTAGAACGTCTCCGAATAAGAATTGAATCGATGGAACCATGGAACGAAAGAGCGGATATTCGGAAAGCATGGAAAATTGCCCCGTACCATCGGAAAGAAGCTTTTGAGGAGCAAATCATGTTATAATAGAGTATCTATACAGACATAAACATACTTATACATTCGAGGCTAAGAACTCAAGACCTCACCTCATCATGTGAGGAAAGCACCCTGATTTTGGACATTCGCTTTCTACATGATGAGGCTGACGTTTTGAAGCCTCTGACATGTTTTTTTTACACACATATGAAAATCATGACTGGTAGTTTCATAGATTTGACATTGAATATAGTGATTGGTTGGAGGTACGCAAGGTGGCCCAATATACGCCGATGATACAGCAATACTTGGCCGTGAAGGCGCAAGTCCCGGATGCTTTTTTGTTTTTTCGCCTGGGTGATTTCTATGAGATGTTTTTTGAAGATGCAATCAATGCTTCGCGAGAGCTGGAAATTACGTTAACGGGAAGAGAAGGCGGCGCTGACGAGAAAATCCCTATGTGCGGTGTGCCTCATCACGCAGCAGATACTTATATGTCACGTTTAATCGAGAAGGGTTTCAAAGTAGCCATTTGCGAGCAAGTGGAAGATCCATCCGAAGCCAAAGGTGTCGTTCGCCGCGAGATCGTTCGGATTGTTACACCGGGAACAGTTATGGATAGCAAGCTGCTAGGAGAATCAAGCAATAATTATATCGTCTCACTAGTGAGTAAGGATGATGGGTATGCCTTTACGGCTTGCGATATTTCAACGGGTGAACTGTATACAACGCTGCTTTCTAATTCATGGGAGCTTGTTGTAGATGAACTAAATGTATACAACCCTTCCGAGATCATTACAGATAAGGAATTATTAACAACCATTCGGGAAACAGGCCTTACTTGGGGCCGCAGCACGGTGCTAACGGAATGGACGCAGGCGGATGAGAAGCTGCTGGACGAGCATTTTGCAGAAGATGCCGCGCTGCCTGCATTATCAGCTTTGAATCGGCATGGTGTAGCATCACTTTTAGCCTATTTGAAAGAAACTCAAAAACGCGCACTTACACACGTTAAGCACATACGGGTCTATGAACCCGATCAATTTATGACGATGGATCCTTTTACTCGTAGAAATCTAGAATTAGTAGAAACGGTTCGTGAACGAGCGAAAAAAGGTTCTTTGCTATGGCTGCTGGATAAAACCGTTACGGCCATGGGCGCACGCATGCTGCGTCGTTGGATCGAAAAGCCGCTTATGAGCGTTTCACGCATTGAAGAGCGTTTGGAAGCTGTAAATCTGCTCTATAATCAGCTCATCGTACGGGAAGATGTGAAGCAAGCTTTGAAGGAAGTTTACGATTTGGAGCGGTTAGTGGCTCGTATCTCCTATGGGAATGCAAACGCCCGCGATATGATCGCTTTGAAGCATTCCTTGCAGCAGATTCCTTTTCTGCAAGAAGTTTGTGCAGCTTCCGGCTCTGAAACACTGCGCAATCTGGTCGAAAATATGGACGTCTGTGATGATGTCATGTCGTGGATTGCTAGCGCCATTGAGGACGAGCCTCCGGTATCCATTCGTGATGGCGGGATGATCCGTGAAGGCTATCAGCCTTATCTAGATCAACTCCGGGAAGCGAGTAAGAACGGAAAACAGTGGATTGCGGAGTTGGAGCGTCAGGAGCGGGAGGCGACGGGTATCAAGTCGCTGAAAATCGGCTACAACAAAGTGTTCGGTTACTTTATTGAAGTCACCAAAGCGAACATGTCCGCACTGCAGGAAGGCCGTTACGAACGCAAGCAGACGCTTGCGAATGCCGAGCGCTACGTAACGCCGGAGCTGAAAGAGAAAGAAGCGCTCATCCTGGAAGCGCAGGATAAAATGATTGATCTGGAGTTCGAGCTGTTCACGGAGCTTCGCGACCGGATTTCCCAGCATATCTCCAGATTACAAAAGCTGGCGGAAGTGATCGCTACCGCCGATGTGTATCAATCGCTGGCCACTGTCAGTGCGGCGCAGCATTACCGCAGGCCGGAGATCGGCGAAGGCTTTGATCTCCAGATTGAAGAAGGCCGCCACCCCGTGGTGGAGGCGGTCATTCAAGACGGCTCGTTCATCGCGAACGATTCGCGCCTTGAGGGGGAGCAGGGCCGCATCCTGCTTATTACCGGTCCGAACATGGCCGGTAAGAGCACGTATATGCGGCAAGTCGCCGTGATCTGCCTTATGGCGCAGATCGGCTGTTTCGTACCTGCCCGATCTGCGCGCATCCCGGTTACCGATCGGATCTTCACGCGGATCGGCGCCGCCGATGACCTGATCGGCGGGCAGAGCACGTTCATGGTCGAGATGATGGACATCCAAGTGATGACGGAGAAGGCGACGAGAAAGAGCCTCGTCATTATCGATGAGCTTGGCCGCGGTACCTCGACTGGAGAAGGCATGGCAATTGCGCAGGCGGTCATCGAGTTCTTGCACGATAGAATCGGCTGTAAGACACTCGTGTCGACGCATTTCCATGAGCTTGCGCATCTGGAAGAAAGCCTTATGCATCTGCGCAACCACTGCATGGCCGTGAAAGAAAGCGGCAGGCAGGTGACCTTCCTGCGCAAGCTCATCCCCGGGGCAGCCAGTACGAGTTACGGCATCTACTGTGCCGAAATCGCCGGACTGCCAGATGCGATCATTCAGCGCTCCTATGAGCTGTTGAATGGGTTTGAAGAGCGGGCGGCGGGCGCAGCGCAGATCGCCGCAACCGCAACCACGGCTGCCAACGACGCACCAGCGGCAGCCCCTATCCAGCAGCTTTCCCTCTTCGAGGAGGACAGCAAGGAAAACCTTGCCGTCAAGAAGAAGCCGGACGGCAAATCTCAGCTGGTGCTCGATCAGCTGAAAGGCATTGATTTAATCAATATGACGCCATTGCAGGCGCTCAATTTAGTATATGAATGGAAGCAAAAGCTGCAATAACCAATTACGGCAGCCTAATTATTTCATAATCAGGGAGAGACGCACATGAAAGATCAGCCAAGATTGAAAACAATGAAGGTTTCACTAGCTATTGTGTCGGCTCTTTTGACGGTACTGCCCGTAAGCGCGATGGCGCAAGAGGATTTACAAACGCAGCAAGTGAGAGAAATCATCGGCAAGCTGCATGTGAGCGGTGTGACGGAAGAAGCACTAGCCAATCAAAGCATTAAGCAAATGGTCGAAGGCCTGAAAGATCCATATACGGTGTTTTTTAGTCAAGAAGAATATGGACAGTTCTCTAGCTCCTTAGAAAATAATTATGTAGGCATGGGCGCTCGTATCGGGATTGATGACAAAGGTATCTATTTGTCTGAGGTTTTCGCTGGTTCCCCTGCCGAATCAGCCGGCTTAAAGCGCGATGATTATGTCCGAGCCGTGGATGGCGTTCCTGCTTCTAAGACCTCCATTGAGGAAGTCCGAAACAAAATCGTTGGTGTGGCTGGAACGAAAGTAAAGGTTACCGTGCAGCGTGAGGATAAAGAACTAACCGTTGAGATTACTCGTAACGGGGTCAATGTCCCGGAAGTGTATAGCAAGAGCTTCACAAATGGTGTTGGCTATATTCAGATCACAGACTTCTCTAGCGATGCAGACGAGGATTTTGACAAACAGCTTGCTGATTTGCAAGCAAAGGGATTGAAAACGTTAATTCTTGATGTTCGAAACAACCCGGGTGGACTTGTTGATACGGCTCAGAACATTGCGAAACATTTTGTCAAAGAAGGCGTACTGATTCATACTAGAGACCGAGATGGCGTGGATGATCCGGTATTGATTAGTGGTGGATCTGAATTGTCAATTCCAGTTTATATTTTAGCGAATGAGAATAGTGCTAGCGCATCAGAAGTGCTGTCAGGCGCTCTGCAGGACTATCACGTAGCCAAAGTGATCGGTATGCAAACATATGGCAAAGGCAGCGTTCAGCAGCTGTATCAATTGGATAACAACAGTGCGCTGAAAGTGACGGTTGAAGAGTATTTAACGCCGAATAAGCGAAAAGTGAATAAAGTCGGGATTACACCAGACATCAAAGTTGATGGGGCTGCTGCTCAACTGATTACCGCTTTACATACAGCGGGAATATCAGATATTCAGGTCGAGATTTCCAAGCACAAAGTCACCTACAACGGGGTTGAAATGGGAAGTGGATTCGGGAGTTTTCATGAAAACGGAAAATTGTATGCATCTACACGCGGCCTTGCGGCTCTTGTCGGGGCTACGATCACATGGAATGAGGCCAATCGTACAGTCGATATTTCCGACAACAAAGGAACTCACGCCATTCCTGTTGAAGCTGATAAGCTGATTATTGAGAATGGGACTAGCTATGTCAATGTCGATCTGTTTGATGATTATTTTCCACAGCTGCAGGTGAATGATCAAGGAGAGAATGTTTCCATCCGTGCTGTAAAGGGGAACTAGGAATTATGGGCAAAATTCAACTCTTAAGTGAACATATAGCGAACCAAATTGCCGCTGGGGAAGTGGTTGAACGCCCTTCTTCCGTGGTGAAAGAGCTTGTCGAGAACTCAGTCGATGCCGATAGTACACGAATTGATGTGACGATCGAGGAGGGTGGTCTCCAGCTAATACGTGTGTCTGATAATGGTTCAGGTATGGCTTTGGAAGATTGTGAATTAGCTTTTCAGCGCCATGCGACGAGCAAGATTTCGACAAGCAAAGATTTATTTTCCATACGTACCTTAGGGTTCCGTGGCGAGGCATTGCCGAGTATAGCATCGGTATCCAGGCTGGAGTGTGTCACTAGTTCTTCGAATGATGGTCTGGGGCGGAAAATTTTCATTGAAGGCGGGACGATTCGCAGCGTCGATGAAACCGCTGCTTCACGCGGAACGGAAGTGTCAGTGAAGGAGTTATTTTATAATACACCGGCTCGGTTGAAATACATGAAAACGATCCAGACAGAGCTTGGCCACATCTCTGATTATTTATACAGATTAGCGCTGGCTCATCCTGGCATTGCCTTTTCGTTAAAACATAATGGCAATCTCCTGCTGCAAACGCTGGGCAATGGAGATTTGCTGCAAGTCATTGCCGGTATTTATGGCACCGCCATTGGCAAGCAGATGCTCCCTATCCAAGTGGAAAGCTTGGATTACACGATCACGGGCTTCGTGGCGAAGCCTGAAATGACCCGCGCGAACCGTGGCGGCATCTCGACCATTGTGAATGGTCGTTATGTGCGCAATTTCGCGCTGAATCAAGCGCTGCTGCAGGGCTATCATACCCTGCTGCCGATCAACCGCTACCCGGTTGCTGTGCTGCAAATCGGGATGGACCCCGCGCTGGTGGATGTGAATGTGCATCCATCCAAGCTGGAGGTCCGCTTCAGTAAGGAAGCGGAGTTGACCGCTTTGATTGAAGCGGAAGTGAAGCGACTGTTTGGTAGGCAGGTGCTGATCCCGCAGGGAGTAAAGGCGGCTGCGCCTAAGGGGGCATACGTACAGGAGCAGCTGGAGCTCGCAAGAACAGTGGAGCCTTCTACTCGTTCAAACCCGGCATCACCGATTTCATCACCGTTAACTTCACAGTCAAGTTCAACGTTCCCTGATTTTACGGTACAACGTGTATCCATGGCTGCGGATAGAACGGATTTACCGCAAGTGAAAGAAATCGTCTCACCTTACAGATCGGAACCTGTGAAGGCTTCTGAGACGATAACTAGGCCATCTGCAGCAGAACCTCAAAAAAGCTCGCCAAACTCGGGGGCTTCTTACGCGAGTCGAGCATCATCGCCTTCGAACAACACTTACACCTCTGCAGGTAGCAATCCTAGAAGTACATCCATTCAGCAGCAGCGCCGCACGAATGAAGCCTTCATGGACCTTTTGCCTTCCAATCAGGACAGCGAGACATCAAAACTGCCCGCATTTCCCAGATTAGACCCGATTGGTCAAATGCACGGTACTTATTTGGTCGCCCAAAATGAAGAAGGTTTGTACTTGATTGATCAGCATGCTGCGCATGAGCGAATTAATTATGAATATTATTACGAGCGTTTTGGCAATCCTGCTGAGGCGAGCCAAGAATTGCTCGTTCCTATTACCTTAGAATTTACACCGTCCGAAGCAGGTATTGTTGCCGAGAAACTGTCTCTTTTTGAACAAGCAGGCGTGTTTATGGAAGCATTCGGGGGGAATACGTTTCTAGTCCGTGCTCATCCGCACTGGTTTCCGTCAGGGGAAGAGAAAGGGATCGTTGAAGACATGTGCGAATGGGTCCTCAGCGAGAAAAAGGCAGTCGATATTGCCAAGCTGAGGGAAAAGGCTGCTATAATGTGCTCTTGTAAAGCATCAATCAAAGCGAATCAAGGACTAAGTGTCCTCGAGATGGAAACACTAATTGACCGGCTCTCAGGTTGCCGTAATCCCTACACCTGTCCACACGGACGGCCGATCGTCGTCAGCTTTACGACTTATGAACTGGAAAAAATGTTTAAGCGAGTGATGTAAAACTGTGTTAGTGACAACTTCGTATAACCCTTCCAATGCCTTATTAGACAAGGCAGGGCGGCTGGCTGCTTCGTATGGCGGCCAGATCGTACCCCGAAGGAAGTATTCTTTGGAACATCTTAGGAGAAATTATGAGGATGATTGCCTTCTGCTTGTGACCAGAGATGAGATCAGGTACTATGAAGATGACCGTCCTGCGTACTTTTTCCATCCAAGTATGGCACTCGTTCGTGTCAAACGCATGCTGCAAGGCGAATCCGATTTATTGATTGAAGCGTCTGGTGCAGCAATCGGCGATGCGATTGTAGACTGTACAGCCGGTTTAGCGTCGGATTCTATCGTTTTCTCTTTTGCTGTCGGCCCACAAGGAAGCGTCACAGCACTAGAAAGCGAAGAGATTCCAGCTATGCTGATTCAAGAAGGCTTAGCCGTCTATGAATCAGAAATAACTGAGCTTAACGAGGCCATGAGGCGCATCACGGTCAGAAAGACGCATCACCTTGCCTATTTGCAGCAATTAGCAACGCAAAGTGTGGATGTTGTCTATTTCGATCCGATGTTTCGCAGTCCGATTGAGGAATCTCAAGCGATTTCTCTTCTTAGACGCAATGCGAATGATGAAGCCGTCAACGTAGCCTCCATCGCAGAAGCAAGGAGAGTTGCACGTAAGAGCATTGTGCTCAAAGAGAACAGAGATAGTAAAGAATTTGCCCGGCTCGGGTTTGAGCATGTATTACGATCAACGACCAAAACAACGTATGGAGTGATTCGATTGTGTTAGCCCCATCAGCCAAGCCGAAATTACTCGTGCTTCTTGGTCCCACGGCAGTAGGTAAGACCAAACTAAGTTTAGTAATTGCCCAGAAGTTTGGGTGCGAAATCATTTCCGGAGATTCCATGCAGGTATACCGTGGTATGGATATTGGAACAGCCAAAGCGAGCGAAGTTGAGCAGAAGCTTGTCCCGCATCATTTGATTGATATTCATGATCCTTCCTATCCCTTTTCGGCAGCTGAATTTCAAGAGCGTGTGAAGGATTTGATTCTGGACATTCACTCACGTGGGAAGCTTCCTTTTATTGTTGGAGGAACGGGACTTTATATCGAGTCCGTGTGTTACAATTATCAGTTTACGGACGTCAGTATGGATGAAGCGTTCCGTCAGGAACAGGAGGCGTTTGCCACTGAGCTTGGGGATGAGGCGCTGCATCAGAAGCTGCGTAATATTGACCCGGCGAGTGCCGATCGGCTTCATGCCAATGACCGTAGACGTGTGATTCGTGCTCTTGAGATTTACCATGTCTCAGGTGAAACGATGTCAACCCATTTAGCCTCCCAGAAAAAAGAGTCTCCCTACGAACTATGTATCATTGGACTGACGATGGATCGTGCACTGCTTTATAAGCGCATAGAAGAACGTATCGACGCAATGATGCAGGAGGGACTTATCGAAGAAGTCCAGTCGATACTGGCCGCAGGTTGTCCGAAACAAGCAATTTCTATGCAAGCGCTCGGGTACAAAGAAATCGTCAGCTATTTGGAAGGTGAATTGAGCCTAGAGGAAGCAGTGACGCTATTGAAGCGTGACACGCGCCGATTTGCCAAGCGCCAATTGTCATGGTTTCGGCATATGAAAGACATTCATTGGTTGGATGTGACGGAATCAGCAAATTTTTCTGCCCATTTCCAAATTATTAATGATATACTAGCAGGAAAGTTTGTACATAAAATTGAATATAATTAACAAATACACCACTAGAAAATAGCGCCGTCTGGCGAAAGTTTCATTCCATTAAGGGGGACCAACTGATGAACAGATCCATTAATATCCAGGACAATTTTCTAAATCAACTGCGCAAAGAAAGCATTCCCGTTACCGTATATTTAACCAATGGGTTTCAAATCAGAGGACTTATTCGCGCTTTTGACAACTTCACGATCATTATCGACAGTGAGGGCCGTCAACAAATGGTGTACAAACATGCCATCTCCACCTTCACACCACAACGAGCCGTGTCTTTAATGGCTGCAGAAGCTTCGGAGTAATCACTCCTACATTGTACGTCTTGCAACTTTTTAATGGACTGAAACGTCTAAATGAATAGAAACTTGTGGAGCAACCTTGATTAAGGTTGTTCTTTTGTTAGTTAATAGATAGAGAAATAAACAACGAGGGAGTCGGTGGATTTGGAGAAACCTACGAATAAACAGTCAACGACGAATACTAAGACTAAACCACAAGGAAATAAAAAAGGATCTAAGAAAAAGGGATTTAATTTTCGCAAACTAATTATGGGCTCGATTATTGCTACGATTCTAGCTATTATTTGTGCGATGGCTATTTACATCGTCGTTATTATGAACGGCTTCAAAATTCTTGAGGCGAACATTGACAAGATCGAAACAACAAGTGAATCGACGCTCATTTATGCGCAAGAAGAAGGCAAAGATAAGCCTCCAACAGAAATTTCCAAAATTTATAAAGGTGAAAACCGTGAAAGTGTGAATATCAAAGACGTTCCAGAGCGATTGAAGCAAGCTTTCATTGCGACGGAGGATCGCCGTTTCAATGAGCATTCCGGTGTTGATTTAAGAGCAATCGGACGAGCGGTTGTCACAGATATTATTCATATGAGTGCTGTAGAGGGCGGAAGTACAATTACCCAACAGCTCGCTAAGAACGTATTCCTGAGTTCCGAGAAAACAGCTTTCCGTAAAGGGACGGAAATGTCAATCGCCTTTGCCTTGGATGAAAAATATACGAAGGATGAAATTTTGGAAAGATATTTAAATCGTATTTTCTTCGGCAGCAACGCTTATGGCATTAAAGCGGCAGCTAAGGTGTATTTCGGTAAATCCAACCTGAATGACTTGAAAGTATGGGAAATGGCGACGCTAGCTGCTTTGCCGAAGGCGCCAACCAAATATTCGCCTCTCGCGAATCCCGATTTATCGAAGGAACGTCGTGCTGTCGTTCTTAAGCTGATGATGGATCAAGGCTATATTACAGAAGCTGAGCGTGCTGAAGCCACAGCTGTGGATTATGTACCACCTGCAGCGGCTAGTCAAGGCCCTAAGGATTACGCGTCTTACGTGGATTATGTGATGAATGAAGCGGAAGACATGTATGGAATCAATGAAGATGAATTGCTGACCAAAGGCTACCGCATTTATACAACGATGAATCCGAAGGCACAAAAGGTAATGGAGCAGACGTATGCGAATCCGAGCTTTTTCCAAAAGGATGCTTCCGATGGTCAAAAGATTCAGAGCGCCATGGTCATTATGGATAATAAAACAGGCGGTTTGATGGCGATGATCGGCGGCCGGGATTACAAAGCGAGAGGATTCAGTCGTGTGTATTCCAAAAGACAGCCAGGCTCTTCGTTCAAGCCGATAGCAGCCTACGGTCCAGCATTGGAAAGCGGGAATTATACGCCGTATTCTATGCTGGATGATACGCAAACCTCTTTCGCGAATGGAACCTATTCCCCGCGCAACTATGACCGTGTAACTCATGGACAAGTGACAATGTTTGAGGCGGTTAAAAAGTCTTACAATTTGGCTCCTGTTTGGTTATTGGAGAGAATGGGCGTGAATGCTGGCATTTCCTTTGCCAATAAAATTGGAGCTCCTCTCAATACTCAAAAGGACAAAAATTTATCTATCGCGTTAGGTGGACTTACGGATGGGGTATCTCCCCTGCAAATGGCGACGGCGTATACGGCTTTCGCTAATCAAGGGATGCAAAATAAGACGCATGCTATTCTACGTATTACGGATGCGCAAGGCAAAGAAATTGCCGCTTATAAGGCTGAGAAGAAACAGGTTATTCAGCCTAAAACCGCTTATTACATGACGCTTCTGCTACAGGGCGTTGTAGAACCAGGCGGAACAGGTGCAAAAGCGAAAATTAATCGTCCTGTTGCAGGTAAAACAGGGTCAACGGGGTTGGATATTAAGGGCATTGAGCAGTATGATCGCGACGTCTGGTTCGTCGGTTATACGCCGGAATGGACGGCTGCTGTATGGGAGGGCTTTGATAAAGTCGATTCGAAGCACTATGTCACTGTGGGAAGTGGAAGCCCTTCGGCTATTTTCAAAGAAGTCATGTCGAAGTCGCTGGAAGGCCGACCTGTTACGAACTTCGTGAAGCCTGATGGTGTACCTGATCTAACCGAACCACCAAGTGGCATTACCGATTTGGCTGCTGTTTATGAGCCGGATAAGAAGTCGGTCAAAATTACTTGGGCATCACTTGGCGAGAAGATCGCTTATCAACTGTATCGGAAAGGTTCCAAAGAAACAGAGCCGAAAATGCTGATTAATTCGGCAACGAATGTGGTGAATGACACTTCCGTGAGCAGCGAAGAAACGTATCAATATTACGTTGTTCCGATTAATTTGGACTCTAATATTGAAGGTGTTAAATCGAATGTGGTTTCCGTCGAAATCCCGAAGGATGGCACGCTTCCTGACGGTTCCAAACCGTCTCCAAATCCAGGAGTTTCACCTTCTCCCTCACCTGGCGTGACTCCGCCATCTCCGGGTGCGAAACCTACACCATCAATGGGTAACACTGGTAAGCCTGGGGCGAGTCCGAGTCCAAACGTCAGTTCAAGTCCATCACCGGCAAACAGGCCGGTTGATGGTCCAACAGATAAGCCGAATGACGGCAAGCAAGATGGGCAAATTATTATACCGATGCCAAAATAAAGATCCGTTCAAATCCCAAAAACTCATTTACGGAGGAAATTACAATGAACTTGCGCTTCAACATCCTTAAACCAATTAAGTTTCTCCTGCTTGCTTTGATCACGTTGACTTTACTCACCTCGGCCTGCGGCAACAAACCGCCGGAATCTGTTGGTAGCACAGCAACGCCTAAAAGCGGCGCTACAGCACCAGCGGCTTCTCCTGCAGCATCCCCAGCGGCTTCACCTGCTGCAGCATCTAAGCAATGGAGTAAAGCACCGGAGATGATTATCGATCCGAACAAAAATTATCAAGCCGAAGTAACGACGTCGAAAGGTTCATTTACGATTGATCTTTTTGCGAAGGAAGCTCCGAAGACGGTAAACAACTTTGTGTTTCTTTCCAAAGAAGGTTTCTATAACAATGTGACGTTCCATCGCATCATCAAAACGTTCATGATTCAAACGGGAGACCCACAAGGAACTGGCAGGGGCGGTCCTGGCTACAAGTTTGCAGATGAGCTGAAAACCACGCATAAGTATGAACCGGGGATTGTCGCGATGGCGAATTCCGGTCCGAATACCAATGGCAGCCAGTTTTTCGTTTGTTCGGGAGAAGACTGCACATCTCTGAATAAAATGCCTAACTACTCCATTTTTGGAAAAGTGACTACAGAGGGCATGGCCACGATTGCGAAGATCGCAGAAACGCCAGTTGAGCGGGATCCAAACACTGGAGATTCCTCACCTAGTAAGCCTAAAGAAAAGGTAACGATCAACACCATCACAATCAAAGAAAAATAGAATATTTTACTAACAGCAAGATATTGTTGGAACTTTGATTGGAGAGGATGTCTGGTGAAACAGCCATGTTTATTGTTCCACGGATTCACAGGTGGACCATATGAGGTTGAGCCGTTGGCTCGGCATTTACGTGAAAGCGGTCATCTTTGTGAGGTACCCAGACTCCCCTGGAATGGAGATTCTTATCATCAATTGAAGTCGTCTCGTTGGAAGGACTGGGTTCGAGCTGCAGAAGAGCATGCGGAGAGAATGACGAGTGAGTATGGGACATTCGACTTAGTTGGGTTTTCAATGGGAGGGCTGCTTGCGGCCTATCTGTCAGTGCGATACCCAGTCCGGAGGCTCATTTTACTCAACACAGCAGTGATCTATATCAGTCCAGGCAGAATGCTTGAAGTTATTCGTGAAGAGTGGAAATATAAAAGGAAATTGAACTTGTTTAAAGCCAAATCAACGCCATTAAGTGCCACTTGGCAGTTTACTCGACTAGTTCGGCATTTGAAACCAGAGCTAAGTCAGGTGAGTATACCCACGCTGGTCGCACAGTCCGAGAAGGATCATGTGATCCATCCCCAGAGTGCGCGCTACATATACAGTAAACTGAGAGGTATACGCGAGCTCCATTGGCATCCAAGATCCAACCATCTAATTTGTCTTAGTGATGATGCAGCTGCGCTTTTTCGTCAAGTTAGCGCATTTTTGGATAAGGAGTAGCATGGATGACGGTAAAAGCAAACATGAACAAAAAACAACGATCCACTTCTCCCAAACCAAGAAAGGCTAGGAAGTCTGTTCAAAAGTCGGGCCTTCATCGAACACTCTTAACCTTATTTCGAATTATTGTCATCTTGTTCCTTTTGGTTGTTTCCTGGATCATTTACATTCAATGGAAAGTTCAAGTGTCCCCCGATCAAACGCTTCCTAAACAAGTTGATGTGGGTATTGTTCTTGGAGCTTCCTTGCGTCAAGATATCCCAAGCCCGGGACTTCAGGAGCGACTTGATCTGGCTCTGAATCTGTATAAACAGGGAAAGTTCAAACAACTGATTGTCACCGGAGGTCTGGACCATAACGGCTCCAAATTGACGGAGGCGGAAGGAATGCGTGATTATTTGGTGAAAAAAGGACTTCCCTCGAAGAGTATCTTGCTAGAGCCGCGGGCAACAAGCACGTATGAGAATTTATTATTCAGCAAACAAATTATGGACGAGCAAGGTCTTGTCAGCTCGATCATTGTGACACACCGGTATCATGGTTCGCGTTCATTAGATATTGCGGAAACGATAGGTTTGAAGCAGCCTCTTATATCGTCAACAAAGTCAGAAGTGCTATTCATGCCGTACCATGAAGCCAGAGAAACGCTAGCCTATACGAAGTGGATGTGGACAAAGCTGCTGCTGAAGACAGGCATTTAGCGATAAAAAAAAGCATGGCCTATAAGCGGAAGCTCTCCACTTAAAAGTCATGCTTTTTTGCATTTATGTTAGTTACCCGTTCACAATGGCTCCCCCGTTCACATGAAGCACCTGCCCGGCCATATAGGATGAATCCTCACTGGCCAGGAAAACATAGCTGGCTGCGAGCTCACTAGGCTGACCTGCACGTTTCATCGGTGTGGTCGAGCCGAACGTAGCCACTTCCTCTGCTGTGAAGGTAGAAGGAATGAGAGGTGTCCAGATCGGTCCTGGGGCGACAGCGTTCACGCGTATGCCTTTAGGGTTTAGCTGAAGTGAGAGGGATCGTGTGAAGGTGACAATGGCGCCTTTCGTAGCGGAGTAATCGATCAGCTGCTCATGACCGTGATATGCCGTAATGGAAGCCGTGTTAATAATGGCACTTCCGGACTTTAGATGGGGAAGAGCAGCTTTAGTTAAATAAAAGAATGAGAAAATATTCGTTCGAAATGTCCGCTCCAGCTGCTGCGATGTGATATTCTCAATGCTTGGCTGCGGATGCTGCTCCGCTGCATTGTTAACTAGAATATCGAGCTTACCGAACTTCCCCACAGTTTGTTCAATAATCTTCTTGCAGAAGTTTTCGTCGCCAATGTCTCCTGCGACATGCAAGCATTGGCGTCCTGCCTTCTCCACATGACGCTGCGTTTCTTCCGCATCGGTATGCTCGTTCAGATAGACCAATACGACGTCGGCGCCTTCTTTGGCATAGGCAACTGCGACCGCTCTGCCTATCCCGCTATCGCCACCGGTAATAAGAGCGACTTTATCCTTCAGCTTGCCAGCTGCTTTGTAATCAGCATTCTCAAAGACAGGAAGAGGATTCATTTTGGACTCAATGCCTGGTTGTTGGTTCTGGTGTTGGGGTGGAAAAACAGGTTTCTTTTGTGTTGCTGTTGCCATAATGTGTTACTCCTTTCATCCTATACAAATTCTTAGTTAGGATGATGCAAAGGGCTGTAAATCATACTTAATTCGGTAATGATACCCAAAGCTAGCTCGATAGCCGAGCTTTTGATACAAGGTTACCGCAGGTTTATTGGAGGCTATGACCTGCAAATATTGCCTTACAGCTCCATTTTCCAAACTCCAGTCGGTTAGCGCATGCATAATTGCGTAACCAAGTCCTTTTCCGCGGTGTTCCTCTTGGATAACAACATTTACAAAGCCTGCCCATTCTTCCTGGACAATAGCGGTGCCTAGTGCGATGATTTGACCATCTTGTTTGAGCTTGACGAACCCTTTTGTAACAGGCATCCGTTCAAATAGACCGCTATAGAAGGTTTTCGAGCGTGAGAAAAGCGTCAACCCATTCAGTATCAGCAACTTGTGCCCATTCCGTCGTAAAGGGCGCGTTTTTCATCTGCATCTTATTCTGTGCTCTCTCAGCTACCTCCTGACTGGCAGCGGTCATCATCAAACATGGCGTATCTATCGCATAACCATTTTTTTGAAGAAGCTCATCCAGATCCTGTGGGGAAGTGCTGCTGATTTGAAAAATAGCGGGTAAGCCAAGAGCGTGATAGAAATGTTCTATTTTCGCTAGCCAATTTGAATTATTCGGATATTCGCTAATCGTAAGCACACTGTTTGCACGTTTGGTAATGCCTTGAGAGGCCCGTAGGAGCCACTTGTCGATGAAAGCTGATGATTCGGCAGGCCAAGTATTTGAAGCCACGGTATCAATAGTGGTATAAAAATCTTTTTTTTCGTTCAATTGCAGCAATCTCCTCTCCAAATATTTTAATAATATTAATAAATATACATATTAATGTATAAATATTCAATACAGTAAAGTGGAAAAGTTTTGTTCTTTGATATAAGCTATGAAGCAACGGAACGAACCCGTTAACAGGTTACAGGAGGTGGATTTTCTTGGAACTCATCATACGTACGGCACGTTCGGAAGATTACGAGGCCGTAAATGCCATAATTCGTGTCGGGCAGGAGGAGCATGCAGATGCTTTGCCTGATCGATTTGCCAGGTTAGATCGCGTTGTTGCCATGGGCTGGTACCGCAGCTTCTCGGATCAACAGAACAAAGTGATATTCATAGCAGATTTGGATGGCTTGGTGGTTGGTTTGGCTATGCTGGAAATGAAGAAAAGCCCTTCCTATGAAGCGCTAGTTCCTCGAACTTATGCCTATTTAAATGAACTGGCTATCTCACCGGACTTTCAGCGTCAGGGTATTGGTACCAAGCTATATAGGGCTTCTGTAGCCTGGGCCGAAGAGCGAGCAGCTTCTTCGCTGGAATTAAACGTTTGGGAATTTAATGACCGTGCCATAGCTTTTTATAAATCCTTAGGGATGATGACATTAAATCGTACCATGACGACCACTATTAAAATACAAAAATGAAGGGAGTGCGATCATGCTTTTTATCGATAATGAAGGGATTACAGATCCCCGTATTAATTTGGCCATTGAGGAATATGTCTTAAGACATCTTCCTAATCAGGAGAGTTATTTGCTTTTTTATATCAACGAACCGTCTATCATTATAGGTAAAAATCAAAATACGTTGGAAGAAATCAATCCTGAATATGTTAAAGAGAACCATCTGCACGTGGTTCGCAGGTTATCGGGTGGCGGAGCAGTGTATCATGATTTGGGCAATCTGAATTTCAGCTTCATAACCCAAGATGACGGAAACTCTTTTCACAATTTCCAAAAATTCACTGAGCCTGTAGTTAAAGCGCTTCGCCAGCTTGGTGTTGAAGCGGCATTAACGGGTCGGAACGATATCCAAGTCGGTGAACGCAAAATTTCAGGAAATGCTCAATTTGCGACTAAAGGTAGGATGTTCAGTCACGGGACACTTCTATTCGATTCTGAGATCGAAAACGTCGTATCGGCCCTCAAGGTTAGTCCCGACAAAATTCAGTCCAAAGGCATTAAATCGATTCGCAGCAGGGTCGCTAACATTGTAGAGTTTCTGGAAAAGTCCATTACGATTGAGGATTTCCGGATGAAACTGCTAGAGTCTATCTTTGGTGAGGAGGCGTCAAAGGTTCCCTCATACAAGCTCTCTGAGGAAGATTGGGGCCGTATTCACGAGCTATCCGAAGAGCGCTACCAGAACTGGGACTGGAATTACGGTAAATCGCCCAAAAGCACCGTACAAAACTCCAAACGTTTCGAAGGTGTTGGTAAGTTAGATGTGCGATTAGATATTGAAGAAGGTCATATACATCATTTGAAAATATATGGGGACTTCTTCGGAGCTAGCGATGTAGCAGAGCTGGAGGAAGCGTTACGTGGTTCTCGGTACGAAGAGTTCGCGTTAAGGGAGCGACTGGCTGGTATTGAGCTGCATCGTTACTTTGGTGCGATGGATTTGGAGTCTTTTATAGCATTATTGATGTTACCTTAACTACCAGTAGGGGAGTTCTTGCGATGACAAAGCTTTATTTAATCCGGCATGGGGAAACGGTGTGGAATGTGGAGCGCAGAATGCAAGGACACTTGGATTCGCCACTTTCTGCTTTAGGGGAGCAGCAAGCCACATGGTTGTCTAACGCATTGAAGGATGTTCCGTTTGATGTGCTATACTCAAGCAGCAGCGGGCGTACTATGCAAACAGCTCATATTGTGAAAGGCTCGCGTGACTTATCAATTCATTCCTCGGACGATTGGAGAGAGATGAATCTAGGTGCATGGGAGGGGCGAGTTTCTGCTGAAATTGAGGAATTTGATTCTGATAACTATCATGCGTTCTGGCATACCCCAGACCTATATAGACCAACGAAGGGTGAGTCATATGACGATCTACAGGCTCGCGTCATTCCTGCTCTAATGCTGCTGCTTAAGGAGCATACTGGAAAAACAATAGGCTTGGTTTCACACACGGTCACGTTGAAAATCATAATGGCTTATTTTGAAGGAAGAGCATTTACAGACCTATGGAACCCGCCCTATTTTCATCCTACTTGCCTAAGTCTTGTAGAAATGATAGATAATGAGCCTAATATCCGTCTTCACGGAGATACGTCTCATTTTCAAGAAGAAGCATTTGGCTTCTAAAATTGGATTCGAATGGAGGATGTATACATGATTTTAGAAGTAGCTGTTCTTCCTGTAATTACAGGGAAAAATGCAGAGTTCGAAGCGGCTTTTCGCCAAGCATCATCCATTATTTCATCGATGAAAGGTTACATTTCTCATGAGTTGCAGACTTGTATTGAGGATAGCAACAAATACTTGCTATTCGTTCAATGGGAAACACTTGATGATCACACCGTAGGTTTCCGCGGTTCTGCTGAATATCAGGAGTGGCGCAAGCTGCTGCATCATTTCTATGATCCGTTTCCGGTGGTTGAGCATTATAGCCTAACCCAATCTTACGGTGCAAAATGAAGTTGAGAGTCTCTGGTGATGCTGCCGGAGGATTTTTTTGTCTGTGAGAGCGATAATGGCGGTAGGTTGAGCATCATTAAAGACGACTGCGGTCTAAAATGCATCAAACGAGCGTAGGATGGATTGATACTAACCATCAAATTCATCATGTAAACGAGGTGATCCTCATGAGTGGTCGAAGCTTGCCATCCAGACAGATCAACATCGTCTTGCGGCAGCCAGAGTCTGGAATGCATAAGCGAGCAGTTGATGGAGTAGGCGACCAGACCCACGCTTCGCCGCTGGCCGATTCCGAGCCACAGCTAACAGGAAAAAGGACACCGCTCGAGGGTCCGCTTTCGGATATTTTCAAAGAACTTAATCAATTGATAGGCCTCGATAATGTCAAAGAGCTGGTGCACGAAATTTACGCGCTTTTACAAATTTCTCAATTCCGCGCTGAAGCTGGTCTGATAAGCAATGCGCATGTGTACCATATGATTTTCAAAGGGAGCCCCGGAACAGGTAAAACGACGGTAGCTCGTCTTATGGGCCGCATGTTTCACGCGATGGGTGTTTTGAGCAAGGGCCATTTCATCGAGGTGGAGCGCGCGGATCTCGTAGGTGAATACATTGGGCATACAGCTCTTAAGACACGTGAGTTGATGAAAAAAGCAATGGGCGGCATCCTGTTTATCGATGAAGCCTACAGTTTAGCGCGTGGAGGGGATAAGGATTTTGGAAAGGAATCGATTGATGCACTAGTCAAAGGAATGGAGGATAAGAAGAATGAATTCATTCTAATCCTAGCTGGGTATAGCGATGAAATGGAGCAGTTTCTGTCAACGAATCCAGGGCTTCCATCGAGGTTTCCAATTCAAATTGATTTTGAGGATTATCCGATTGAACAGCTGATTCAGATTACCGAGCTCATGGCGAAAGACCGCGAGTATGTTCTTCTTCCGCAAACGCTCGTAAAGCTTAAGCAGCATTTGACTGAAGAGAAAGCCACTACATGGCGTGCATTTAGCAATGCAAGATATGTTAGAAACATTCTGGAGAAAGCGATGCGGCATCAAGCGGTAAGATTACTTAGCCAATATGTAAATGCGCCTTCCAAATTTGAATTAATGTCGATTAGGCCTGAAGATATGAAATTTAAATGAAATTTCTAAAGCGGTTTAACTTATCTAAGTTAAATGGCTTTTTTTCTTGCAAAAAAGAATTGACAGATGGGATGAATGGCGTAAAATAAACAGAGTGATCGAGTGATAATGATTATCAATATTAATGGAAACTTGAAATTTGGTTTTATTTTCTATAGGGAGTTGTGAATCATGCATAGAGTTTTGTTTGTGACTTGGATAGTGCTGCTGATGTTTCTGTCCGTGCCTTTAACGGTTGGTGCAAAAGCGGAAGATGATCTAGCCAAGGGTGATGAGGGTATTATTCGCGCCATTCAAGCTGCGGAGAGCGGGAAATTGGAGGAAGCCTCCAAACTGTTCGATACGTTTCAAAAGAACTGGTTGACCTATGAAGGTGGTATTAAAGAGCGCTCGCTGGCAGCGTATCAGAAGATTGAACAAGCGATGGGGGAAGTATCTTTCCAAACGCTAAAGCAGCCAATTGACTCCCAGAAGCTTATTGCGGGACTGAAAGAACTACACAATCTCAACAAGAACTTCATAGATGGGAATCTGGATGCATTCGGTAAAGTAGCTCAGAGTAGTGAGAATGTAACGGTGGGCTCATTGGTTTCTTTACTGGAGAAAGCGGCTGATCAATTAAAGCAGAACGATCTCGAAGGTGCTTTAGCAAGCGTTCAAACCCTTCGCAAGTCCTGGTTGCAAATTGAAGGAAACGTACTTACGCAATCCTCATCTGTATACACGTCGATGGAAAGAGACATGGTTACAGCCTACGCGCAGCTGTCTGCTAAACCTGTTCAAGTTAGTGATGCTTCAGCAACAATTGCAAAAATGCATGCCGATTTACAGCCTTTAGCAGCCAAAACAACCTACACCATGTTGGATGCTACTACTATTTTGCTTCGAGAGGGGCTGGAAGCTTTGTTAGTCGTGATTGCCTTGCTCGGATTCCTTAATAAGTCGGGTCATAGTGAGAAGAAGCAATGGATTTGGTACGGAGTGCTTGGAGGCTTACTTGTAAGTTTGGCGCTTGGTATTATTGTTCAGCAGTTGTTTTCCACAAGTGCATTTGGCAATAACAACTTCTTAATTGCTGGTTGTACAGGAATTTTTGCTGCTGTCATGCTGCTGTATATGAGCTACTGGCTGCATAGCAAATCAAGCGTTTCTAACTGGCAGAAATACATAAGGGATCAGAGCGTAAAAGCTTTAGCAACCGGGAGTCTAGTTTCACTAAGTCTGCTTGCTTTTCTTGCTGTTTTCCGTGAAGGTACGGAGACAGTCCTCTTCATGATTGGGATGGCGTCCTCGATTTCGTTAAGCTCACTGATTGGAGGCATTGTCATTGGGGTTGTCATACTGCTGATTGTCGCTTTCTTAATTCTGAAAATTGGCTTGCGTATTCCTATGCGTCCTTTCTTTCTTGTTTCAAGCTTCTTCGTCTTTTATCTTTGCTTTAAATTTACGGGGATGGGCGTTCACGGACTTCAATTGGCTGGTTATGTGCCTGCAACGACGGCCTCCTGGCTGCCAAGCTGGGACGTTATTGCGTTATACCCGACGTTAGAGAGTGCGATTCCGCAATTTCTATTGTTGGTATCTGCTCTGTTCGCGGTCATCTTGGACCGACGTAAAACAATTCAAATCAGGAATTTGGATTTATCAAATAAAGCTTAATTATAGAGAAAAGTGGAGGGATTTAGTTCATGAACAAACATCAAAAACTTATTATTCTAGCAGCAGCTACAACACTTATACTCGCAGGCTGTGGTAAAACAGTATCAACGGAGTTGACCAAAGTGCCGTTAAAAGAAGGCTCAGCGGCACTCCTTTCAAGCATTGAGCAGTTGAAAGGTCAACTGGACGCTAATAAGGTTAAAGATCCGAAGAAGCAATCAACCCTGCTTGAAGATCAATGGGCTAGCTTTGAAGATGAAGTAAAGCCAAAATTTCCAGAGTTGTATTTTAAAGTAGAGAAATTTCTGACTCCACTAGAAGCGGGCTTGAAACAAGACAAGCTGGATTATGCGACATTGACCGCATTGAATAACAATTTGAAAGCAGCAATAACGGAGCTCAGTACTTCCCTGAGCAATAACAAAGGTGCTGTCAATAAAGATGTCATCACAGCATCCAAAGAGCTTCAAGCGGCAGCAATAGCCTATAATAAATACGTTCAAGAACAAGGAAAACAATTAGTTGCCGGCCTAGAGCAATTGGATGCTGCTGTGAAGAGCGGTGATTTGAAAAAGGCACAAGTATCCTATGGTCAATCACGAATGCCCTATGAGAGAATTGAGCCTATTATCGAGACTTTTAGCGAGCTAGATGGTGTTATGGATGCTCGTGTGGATGATTTTAAAAATGAAAATGACCCTGATTTCACGGGATATCATCGTATAGAGTATTTGCTATTTGTGAAAAAGAACGTGAAAGAAGCTGAATCATTCTCAACGCGTTTATTAGAAGATGGCAAGAAAATGCAGCAAGCGATCGCGGCCACTTCAATCGAACCTATTGACTTTATCGCTGGTGTTGGTGAGTTGATGGAGGAAGCACAATCCAAAAAAATCACTGGTGAAGAAGAGCGCTGGAGTGGAGCGACAGTACCCGTTATCCGAGCTAACGTTGAGGGTGCACAAGCGATCTATGAACTCATAAAAAGTGAGTTGAAAAAGAAAGATCCTGCACTAGATGAGAAAATCAGCAAAAGCTTAGCTGCGGTAATAGAAACAATGAACACACTTTCACCTGTTGGTGCAGTTTGGAACGATTTCGGCAAAATTGAACAAGCCAAACAAAAAGATTTGAAAAATAAATTGGAAACATTTGCTGAGTCACTAGTAAAAATGCCAGGGACGTTAAGTAAATAAGGGGATTAGGAAAGGGGAAACAACGGCAATGGGAGACAAAATGAATCGCCGTGCTTTTTTGGGGATGACGGCGGCAGGGGCTGCTGGCGTTGTCCTGGGGGATTTGCTGGGGAAGGCACAGCAAGCGATACCTAGCGGTTCTAACACTCAACCAGTTTCAGCATCTGCAGGGGCAGAGAAAGACACAATCTCATTTTATGGCGCTCATCAAACGGGTGTCGTGACCCCTGCTCAGAACTTTGCAAATGTGGCTGCCTTCGATGTGACGACACAGGATGTGAAAGAGCTTAAGGAGCTCCTGCAGCTTTGGACGGAGATGGCAGCTGCTTTAATGGCAGGCAAACCTCTAGCAGATGAGCCTCAGGAGGGTAAATTTCCACCCTTGGATACAGGGGAACAGTTGGGGCTCGATTCGGGCAAGCTGACGATTACTTTCGCTGTAGGTGCGTCCTTGTTTGAGAAGGATGGTGTCGATCGATTCGGTCTTCGATTTCGTAAACCATCTGGCCTCACAGAAATGCCTATCTTCCATAAAGACTCGCTTCAGGAGCAATTGACCCATGGAGACATCGTTATCCAGGCTTGCGCAGATGATCCGATCATCTGTTTCCATGCCATTCGTAACTTATCTAAAGCGGCGCGCGGTGTTGCCCATTTGCGATGGCAGCAGACCGGACAGCTGGGCGTGAAGTCCCAGGGGACGAAACGGAACTTATTCGGCTTCAAGGATGGTACTGCTAATCCAGATTTACAAGATGAACAATTTATGAAAAATAATGTTTGGGTCGAGGCGGGAGAAGGTGCATCTTGGTTAGCCGGAGGCACCTACATGGTTGTTCGCCGTATTCATATGCGCATTGAAACATGGGATCAACAATCTTATTCCGATCAAGAAGAGATTATTGGACGTCAGAAGGTTTCCGGAGCACCGATGGATGGACGTGGAGAATTTGATAGTCCTAATTTCGCGGGCGATATCAAAGGTGAAGTTACAGCACTCGATTCTCATATCCGCCTTTCAAATCCGCGCACGGGAGAGAATTCCGAGCGTGAACGCATTTTGCGCCGCGGGTATAATTTCATGGATAACCTCGATAATGTTGGCCGAATCAATGCTGGTCTGTTGTTCGTGTGTTTCAACAGGAATATCCAAACGCAGTTTGAATCCATCCAGAAAAGATTGACTAATCCCAAGTTTCCTGACAAAATGCTTTCCTATACGGATACAACGGGCGGGGGATATTTCGCTGTACTGCCAGGTGTCCCTTCTAAAGGTGCTTACTTAGGACAAAGTTTATTTACTTAAATTAGGTGGAAAGCTACCGAAAGGCTCTTGGTCTTTCGGTTTTTTTTCGTGTGCAAATTGGGAACACCATTATAATTGAATTTTCCTGTTCTGCAAATTGACTTTCCCAAGCATTTCCTACACAATGATGAAGGAATAAGCCCATTTGGAGCCATTTCGATCGTTTAAATGCGATGTAAAGGAGACCTTTATGAAAACAACTTCACATATGGTAGAAAAAGAGATCGATGACCGAGCTGTGCTCGTCAGCTTGGTCACTCAGAAACAGAAGAAAAATGAATTGTTAGCGGAATACTCGCTGCAAGAACTGGTCAAGTTGGCGGAAACAGCAGGTGTGCTTGTTTTGGAGACTATGATACAGAATAAAGAGTCGAAGGATACTAAATGGTTTATCGGTAAAGGGAAAGTAGAAGAGCTAAAGGTAAGACTTGAAGAGCTCGGAGGGAATACAGCTATCTTCGATCAAGAGCTTTCAGGTGCTCAAGTCCGAAACTTAGAGGCCGCCTTAGATGTGAAAATCATCGACCGTACGCAGTTAATTTTGGATATCTTCGCCCAGCGTGCAAAAACAAGAGAAGGTATTATTCAGGTTGAGCTGGCCCAGCTTAGCTATCTGCTTCCAAGGTTATCCGGACAGGGTAAAAACCTCTCACGGCTTGGAGGCGGTATTGGAACTAGAGGTCCAGGGGAGTCGAAGCTGGAGACCGACCGTAGACATATTCGCGGCCGTATCGACGAGTTGAAGGCGCAGCTGGAAGAAGTCGTACGTCATCGCACCTTACATCGGGAACGCCGTAAGAAGACAGGTGTGTTTCAAGTTGCCCTTGTGGGGTATACGAACGCAGGGAAATCAACTTTATTGAAACAATTGACACAAGCAGACGTTTATATTGAGAATCAATTGTTTGCAACGTTAGATCCGACTTCACGGACGATGGAATTGCCAAGCGGCAAGGAAATCGTTCTAACAGATACCGTAGGCTTTATTCAAAATCTGCCGCATGATCTTGTCGCATCGTTCCGTGCCACGCTTGAAGAGGCCAATGAAGCCGATCTGATCCTGCATGTTGTAGATAGCTCTACAGATATGCGAAATGAGCAAATGCGCGTCGTCGCAGAGGTATTGGAAGAACTGGGGGCACATCAGAAGGAACAGCTGACCATTTACAATAAAATTGATCTTTGCTCGCAAGAGGAAATGGAAATGTTGTCAACCGAAGGTGAGTTTCTGAAAATCAGTGCGTACAACTCTGATGATTTGGAGCGCCTGCGAATCGCCATTCAAGAGAAGCTGATGGGCGAGAGTAAAGAGTTCCGCATTCCAGCTGACAAGGGAGATATCATTTCCCTTATGTACCGAATTGGCGATGTGCTGGAGACGGAAGTGGACGGGGAAGATATGCTGTTTAAAGTACGTGTGAACAAGGATGATTATGTGAAATTGGCCTATCAATTAGTGGCTTATGATCAACATGCTCAGCAAGAGGTTCAAGATAATGAGGGAGAGATTTACTAATCATGCAATTCGGGGATAAAGTTATGGCATTAATGGAAAGCGCTGAACGCCGGGTAGAAAGCGCTTTTCGTCAGATCGAGAAAACGATTGATCTTAATCAATGGAAAGTGATTAGCGCTTTCCAAAAACATAAGGTAAGCGATTACCACTTCGCTTCTTCGACAGGCTACGGATACAATGACCGCGGCAGAGAAGTGCTGGATCTTGTGTATGCAGATGCGATGGGAGCTGAAGCAGCACTAGTTCGCCCCCACTTTGTATCGGGCACGCATACGATAGGCACAGCTTTGTTTGGTGTTCTACGCCCAGGTGAACATCTTCTTTACATAACGGGTAAGCCTTATGATACGTTGCATAAGGTAATTGGGAAGCCTGGTGACGGCAAGGGTTCGCTGCAGGACTTTGGCATCGTGTACAGCGAGGTCGCTTTGACCGAAGAAGGCGCACCAGACTGGTCTGCGATCACGGCAGCCATTCAGCCGAACACGAAGTTGATCGGCATTCAGCGTTCGCGCGGCTACTCATGGCGGCCGTCGTTCACCGTCGAGCAAATCGGAGAAATGGTCCGATTTGTCAAGGAAGTGAACCCTGCCCTTATCGTCTTCGTCGATAATTGCTACGGAGAGTTCACCGAGCTGCAGGAGCCGACGCAGGTTGGCGTCGATCTCATGGCTGGCTCGTTGATCAAGAACCCCGGCGGCGGCATCGCCCCATCCGGCGGATATATCGCCGGGCGGCGCGACCTCGTGGAGCTAGCCGCCTACCGATTGACCGCCCCCGGTATTGGGGGCGAGGTCGGTGCCATGCTCGGTACGACGCGAGCAATGTTTCAAGGGCTGTTCCTTGCCCCTCATCTGGTGGGGCAAGCGGTCAAGGGCTCTGTCTTCGCCGCCGCGGTGTTCGAAGAGCTGGGCTTCGAGAGCCACCCGCGCTGGCAAACGCCGCGCACGGATCTTATCCAAGCGATTCGCTTCACGTCGGCGGATCACTTGATCACGTTCGTGCAGGGCATACAGAAGGCGGCTGCCGTAGATTCGCACGTTGTTCCAGAGCCGTGGGATATGCCCGGATATGAGCATCCCGTCATTATGGCGGCCGGGACGTTCATCCAAGGCGGCAGTCTAGAACTATCAGCGGATGCACCGATACGTGAGCCTTACATCGCGTATATGCAGGGTGGACTTACCTACTCACACTGTAAGTTAGGGGTACTTACAGCAATCCAGCATATGGAAGACAAGGGATTGTTGTGAAAAAAAGACTGTGAACAAACCTGACACTCCTTGACACATTTTTGTTAGAAAGGTACAATAAGGGTGAGGTACTTGACTAAGCAGGAGTGATAGCATGAGTGATGAAATACGTAGAAATATGGCGTTATTCCCGATTGGGATCGTCATGAAGCTGACCGATTTAACCGCGAGACAAATCCGCTATTATGAGCAACATGAACTCATTATCCCGGCTAGAACGGCTGGTAACCAACGTCTCTACTCTTTTAACGATGTAGAACGACTTCTCGAGATCAAGGATTTAATTGAAAAAGGTGTGAACATTGCGGGGATTAAGCAGGTGCTCATCCCTGTTGATAAAGATTCAGAAGATGCAACGATTCTAAACGAACACACGGAAGTTAAGCGTAAAGAGTTGACCGACTCGCAGCTGCACAAAATGCTTAAGCAGCAGTTGATTGGCGGAGGTAAACGCCCAGATCAGGTTTCCTTAATTCAAGGGCAACTTTCCCGATTTTATAAATAACATTTCGTAATCGTTCGTAAATTGAGAGGAGAATGCACACGTGGGCTACGCCAATAACTATACCAAAGAAGATATTTTACTCATTGCCAAAGAAGAAAATGTTCGCTTCATTCGTTTGCAGTTTACTGACTTGATGGGAAGTATTAAGAACGTAGAAATTCCTTACAGCCAATTAGAAAAAGCGTTGGACAATAAGATGATGTTCGATGGATCATCCATTGAGGGTTATGTGCGTATTGAAGAGTCGGATATGTATTTGTATCCTGATTTGAATACGTGGGTTATTTTTCCATGGGTTACGGAGAGCAAAGTGGCTCGCTTAATCTGTGATATTTATTTGCCAGATGGCAGAGCATTCCCGGGAGATCCGCGTGCGATCTTGAAAAATGCCTTGAAACAAGCCGAAGAGTTAGGCTTTACAGCCATGAATGTTGGTCCAGAACCAGAGTTTTTCTTGTTCAAGACCGATGACAAAGGCAATCCGACTACCGAATTGAATGACCAAGGCGGATATTTTGATTTGGCTCCGATGGATCTGGGCGAAAACTGCCGTCGCGATATCGTGTTAACACTCGAAGAGATGGGTTTTGAAATTGAAGCTTCCCACCACGAAGTGGCGCCAGGTCAGCATGAAATCGACTTTAAATACGCAGATGCGATTAAGGCGGCTGACCAAATTCAAACCTTCAAGCTCGTTGTCAAAACAGTTGCCCGTCAGCATGGTCTGCATGCGACCTTTATGCCTAAACCTCTGTTTGGTATGAACGGTTCAGGTATGCACTGTCACCAATCGTTATTCAAGGGCGAGGTGAATGCCTTTTATGACGAGAACGATAAGTTAGGTTTAAGTAATGTTGCTAGACATTATATGGCAGGTGTACTTCGTCATGCACGTTCATTTGCTGCGATTACGAACCCTACTGTTAACTCTTATAAACGTCTCGTACCTGGTTATGAAGCACCAGTTTACGTAGCATGGTCTGCTAGTAACCGTAGTCCGATGATCCGTATTCCAGCTTCCCGCGGTTTAAGCACACGCGTTGAAGTTCGTAACCCTGATCCGGCTGCCAATCCATACTTGGCTCTTGCGGTTATGCTTGCTGCCGGTATTGACGGCATTAAGAACAAAATGCAGCTTCCTCCTCCAACTGATCGTAATATCTATGTGATGACGGAAGAGGAAAGAGAAAGCCAAGGCATTCCAACTTTGCCATTGAACTTGAAACAAGCACTGGACGAGCTGCTTCGCGATGATGTGATCTGCGATACACTTGGCGAGCACGCACTAGCTCACTTTTATGAGCTCAAAGAAATCGAGTGGGATATGTACCGCACGCAAGTTCACCAATGGGAAAGAGATCAGTATTTGTCACTTTACTAATCTCTATTGGCGCTTTGAGATTAAACAACTAGATAAGAATAGCCCGTCAGTCATCAGGAGATATTCTGAGCTGAGGGGCTTTTTAATGCGAAGGAGATCGTAAAGATATGGACAACTTTCAAATTCATTTGGAAAAGTACGCGGAGCTTGTAGTCAAAGTAGGGGTAAATCTAGGTAAAGGTCAAGATCTGATGATAGAGTCACCGATAGAATCCCTTGAGTTAACTAGGCTTATTGTTAAGAAAGCTTATGAGGCTGGGGCGAATTATGTTCAGGTGCACTGGCAGGATGATGTGATTACTCGTAGTCGATTTGAAAATGCTCATGATGAAGCTCTTGATTATTATCCGAAGTGGTATACAGATATGCTGGAGCGTTTTGTTGAAAATGGTGGGGCTTTGCTGAATATCAAAGTGCCGGATCCTGATCTGTACGCTGGAATTGATGCAAGTCTGATTTCTAGGGCATCCAAAGCAATGGCTACTGCGAGAGCAAAGTACCAACAATATGTCAGGACGAGTGCATTCAGCTGGTGCTTAATTAAAGCGCCTACAGTTGCTTGGGCTTCAAAAGTATATGCAGATCTGCCTAAGGAACAGCGAGTAGATGCGATGTGGGAGGACATTTTCCGGATTAATCGCGTTTATGAAGATGATCCAGTTGCGGCGTGGCGAGCTCATATTGAGCAATTGAAGCGCGTTCGTAAGGTGCTAAACGAGAAGCAGTATAAGGCGCTTCAATATCGGGCAGCTGGAACAGATTTACGAGTTGAATTGCCAGAAGGTCATATTTGGCTGGGCGGTGATACAGAAAACGCAAGTGGTATCCGTTTCGTTGCGAACATGCCAACTGAGGAAGTCTTCACAATGCCCAAGCGAACAGGCGTTAACGGAACCGTGTCGAGTACGAAGCCTTTAAATGTAAACGGGGCACTTGTGGATCGGTTTTCTTTTAGGTTCGAGGATGGGAAAGTCGTGGAATATCAGGCCGAAGTAGGCTATGAGCATCTGGCAAGGTTATTGGACATGGACGAGGGTGCGCGTTATTTGGGTGAAGTTGCTCTCGTGCCTTATGATTCGCCGATCTCCAATCTTGATCGTATATTTTACAACACAGGCATCGATGAGAATGCATCCTGTCACCTTGCTTTGGGCAGCTGTTATCCAATCAATATGAAGGATGGGGCATCCTTATCGAGAGAAGAGTTGAAAGCTCGAGGTGGGAACACCAGTTTGATTCATGTGGATTTCATGATAGGTACGGCTGACCTTGAGATCGATGGCGTGGTTGAAGACGGTTCGGTTGAACCTATATTCCGTGCAGGAAATTGGGCACTTGCATTTTAATTGACTTTCGGTCAGATTTTCAAAAAGAAAGATGTTCTAAGAGCGTAAGGCTGTGTTATTTGCTTGATTTCCTAGTATGTCGGCTTGGGTGTGTATACAGGCTTTGTTGTTGCCTAACGAAAAGAACCGAGGGACTGTTGTCCTCTCGGTTCTTTTCTTATTGGTATTGTAAGTTGGAAAAGGGCTTAGGGGGTTGTTACATATCCCGGAACAAACCAATGACACGGCCAAGAATCGTAACGTGCTTCAAGAGGATAGGCTGCAGAGCTGAGTTCTCCGGTTGAAGACGGAAATGATCCCGTTCCTTATAAAAGCGTTTCACCGTTGCTTCATCGTCTTCCGTCATAGCCACAACAATGTCCCCGTTATTAGCGGTTTGTTGCTGCTTCACGATAACATAATCGCCATTATGAATGCCGGCTTCGATCATACTATCTCCCATAACACTAAGCATGAACACATTGTTATCTCCTACCATGCTGACAGGAAGAGGGAAATAGTCTTCAATGTTCTCTGTTGCAGTAATTGGTACCCCCGCTGTGACTTTACCAACGAGCGGCACGCGTGCTACAGAAATTGCAAAATGAGTTTCAGCCCCATCAAGGCCAAGAATTTCAATTGCACGAGGCTTTGTAGGATCTCGACGAATTAAACCTTTTTTCTCAAGACGTTCCAAATGCCCGTGTACTGTAGAACTAGAAGCTAGTCCAACAGCTTCGCCGATTTCTCTAACGGAAGGTGGGTATCCCTTATCTTTCACTTCATTCTTAATAAATTCCAATATAGCTTGTTGACGCTGTGAAATCTTACTCAATAGTTATCACTCCAATACTGGGAATCATTACCCAAAGTATAACATAGAACCCGAGTTCGTACAAACATAAGTTCGAGAAAAAGTGTTGACTCAAACATGTGTTCGTGTTATTCTGATATCAGAACAAATGTTTGGGGGATGATTACTCATGTATATAGCTTATTCACACACTAACAATTCACGCAAACCTCATAGATCTGCTAGCGCATCCAAAGGGATGACACCTACTTTTGGGTATACAAAAGCGATTGTTCGCTTCGTCCTATTAGCAGTTATTCTCGGTACTGTATTTTCTTTTGGTGCAATGGTTCAAGCCTATGCAGGGGATGGGGCTGCAGCAACGCCGGTTACCATCACATCCGCAAATCATATTTCAAAGGTTGTCGTACAAGATCAAGTCATCATTCAACGTGGAGACACGCTTTGGAACATTGCTTCTTCGCACAAAAAGAGTGACGAGAACATTCGTTCTTACGTGGATAAAATAAAGTCAATCAATCATTTAAACACCAGTTCCTTAAAAGAAGGTCAGGTTTTATCGCTTCCTTAAATTAGGATGTTTTCTCGAATAGACTGTAATTGATGAGGTGAGGACACGGTCCTATGCCTCTTTTTGCCGTTACCTTGACAATCCCTTTTAGGGATGGCAAAGTAATATTCATATTGAATTTTTGACTGGGAGGATCAGTATGAGTGACAACATGGAACAAAACATCGAGCGAATTAACGAGCTTGCTCGTAAAGCTAAAACAGTTGGTTTAACAGATGAAGAAATCGATGAA
Source organism: Paenibacillus sp. yr247 (assembly GCF_900103825.1). Lineage (GTDB taxonomy): Bacteria > Bacillota > Bacilli > Paenibacillales > NBRC-103111 > Paenibacillus_E. The sequence continues at coordinate 73,919 of NZ_FNIF01000005.1, read as the reverse complement.
CGTAACGAATTAAGAAAGAAGTATATTGAAGCTTTCCGAGGCAATCTTAAAGTTCAACTTGACTCCATCAAGTTTACAGACGAAGAGTAATTGCTTTTTCACATAGAAACAACATTCAAAGGGGAAATGAATGATGACGCTGAAAGCCGTACTTTTTGATTTGGATGATACACTATTGTGGGATGACCTTAGTGTGAAGGAAGCATTCGTTGCAACATGTGCCGAAGCAGCAAAGCATGTAGCTGTGAATCCTGAGGAATTAGAGGCTTCTGTTCGTAAGGAAGCTCGCGATTTGTATGAATCCTTTGAAACCTTTCCGTTTACGAAAATGATTGGAATCAATCCATTCGAAGGCTTATGGGCTAATTTCACCCAAGGTGAGAATGAGAACTTCCGTAAGCTTGAAAAGCTGGCGCCTGGATATCGCACTGAGTCATGGACAAGAGGGCTTCAAGCACTTGGTATAGAGGATCGTGAGCTTGGTTATAAGCTTGGCGAACTATTTCCGGCAGAACGCCGCAGCCGTCCTTTCGTGTATGAGGAAACGTTCCGAGTATTGGACGCTTTGAAAGGTAATTATCAGCTGCTGCTGTTAACGAATGGCTCGCCAGATCTACAGAAGGAAAAGTTAGCGGGTGTTCCGAATATTGCATCGTACTTTAATCATATTGTGATTTCTGGTGAATTTGGTGAAGGTAAACCAGCGATTTCTATTTTCAACCATGCTTTGGGACTGCTAGGGATACAAGCAGAGGAAGGTATTATGATCGGTGATAAATTGACAACCGATATCCTCGGTTCTGGAAGCATAGGCATGCGTAACATTTGGATTAATCATCATGGACTTCAAAGCGGAGATGAGATTGTTCCTGTATATGAGGTTTCTCGTCTTCAAGATATTTTACCGATTGTTATGAATGGGTAATGTAGAATAACGAAAAGCCCAACGGCTGTTTAGGACGATAAGTCCAGCGCCGTTGGGCTTTTTTATAAAATGTAAGAATTAGGCTTTAATAAATTCTGGATCATCAATGTTGTAAGCTACCCAGCCATCTTTTTCGATGAAGAGACGGACAGCAACGATTTCACGATTGTCCATTAGTGTAAAGAAATGGTTTGTGTTTTCAGGTACAGAAATCACATCCCCTGGTTCAAGCTCAACATCAAAGTACCCAATTTCGCTTTCGGATTTGATAATGAAAATCCCTTTACCGGACACGATACCGCGAATTTCATCTTCTGTATGGGTATGAACCTGTTCGAATTTCTTAAGCAGTTCTTCGATGTTAGGCGTTGAATCGGAAAGTGCGATAACATCCCATATTTCATAACCACGTCGAGCTGCTAAATCGCGGATTTCTTCTTCATAAGTGCTAATGATTTGAGCTTTTTCTTCATCGTTAAGAATGAATTTCTCACGTAGCGCTACAGGAAGCTTGTTTGGATCCCAGTGTTCATAAACAACATTTTGACTATCCAAGAAGGCTTTGACCTGTTCTTCGCCCTCAATGCGTTCATTTGTATTGCGAATTCTTATTTGTGCCACATTACATCCCTCTCTCTGATAAATATACTTGTATTATAGTGGAAATGAAGGTAACTGTCGATGGAGCAGCATAAGAATTTCCGATAAAACCTATAGGTAAATATGATAATTCAAATTCTTTTCATAGAAGCGGGATTCTGTTACACTAAATCTTAACATAATTTGTCGTTTTTTTAATTTCTATAGCTTTAGGTTAAGTTGAAAGGGAGTCATGCAATGACCAAACTACCGATTCAAGAGCAGCTTAAGAAAAAGATAATGATCCTCGATGGTGCCATGGGTACAATGATTCAGCAAGAGAACTTAACGGCTGATGATTTCGGAGGTGATGATCTAGACGGATGTAATGAGATTCTCTGTGTTACACGTCCTGATGTTATCCGTAAAATTCATGAAGCTTACTTCGCCGCGGGCGCTGATATGATAGAAACAAACACGTTCGGGACTACGAGTGTCGTATTAGCAGAATATAATTTGCAAGACCGTCATCGCGAGCTAAATCTTGCTGCAGCTAAGCTAGCTATCGAGGCGGCGAATAAATATTCCACAACGGAATGGCCTCGTTATGTCATAGGTGCCATGGGCCCAACGACTAAAACGTTGTCTGTAACGGGTGGGGTTACTTTCGCTCAGCTAGAGGAAAGCTATTATCAGCAGGCGCTAGCCCTTGTCGAAGCAGGCGTTGATGCACTTCTCTTAGAAACTTCCCAGGATACACTCAATGTGAAAGCAGGGAGTATTGGAATACGCAGAGCCTATGAAACATTGGGCATTGAGCTTCCAATTATGATCTCGGGAACAATTGAACCAATGGGGACAACGTTAGCTGGGCAAAATATTGAATCTTTCTATATTTCACTTGAACATTTGAAGCCCATTTCCATGGGTTTGAATTGTGCAACAGGACCTGAATTCATGAGGGATCATATTCGTTCATTGTCGGAAATTGCAGAAACTGCAATTAGTTGTTATCCGAACGCCGGTTTACCTGATGAGAACGGTCATTATCATGAGTCTCCAGAATCTTTGGCGAAGAAAATGGCCGGATTTGCGGAACAGGGCTGGCTGAATATTGCGGGTGGCTGCTGTGGTACAACACCGGATCATATTCGTGCATTGGCCGAAACACTCGGACAATATAAGCCGCGAACGAAATATGGCTCCCATCCACCTGCTGTATCAGGCATTGAAACGGTTTATATTGAGCCTGAAAACCGTCCCATTATGGTCGGGGAGCGGACTAATATTTCCGGTTCACGCAAATTCAAACGCCTGATAAAAGAAGGAAAGTTTGAAGAAGGCTCTGAGATTGCCCGTAATCAAGTTAAGAACGGCGCTCACGTCATCGACATTAATCTGCAGGATACGGATATTGATGAGGCTTATGCTGTCGAAGAGTTCATGCAGCAGGTTGTGAAAAAAGTAAAGGTTCCTTTAATGATAGACTCGACTTATGACCATATCATTGAGCTTGGTCTCAAGTATTCACAAGGTAAAGCGATCATTAACTCCATTAACTTGGAGGATGGTGAAGCGAAGTTTGAAGGGATTTTACCCTTAATCCATCGTTATGGGGCAGCCGTTGTTTGTATTCTCATTGATGAACGTGGTCAAGCCGTTTCGCGCGATGCGAAGATCGAAGTGGCAACGCGGTCCTACGAGCTTTTGACTAAGAAGTATGGCATGAATCCAGAGGATATTATTTTCGATCCTAATATGTTCCCTGTAGGTTCAGGGGACCCGCAGTATATTGGCTCAGCAGTTGAGACGATTGAGGGTATTAAATTGATAAAAGAAAAGTTTCCAGCTGCCAAAACGATTCTAGGCTTAAGTAATATCTCTTTCGGATTACCGGATGCCGGACGAGAAGTGCTGAACTCGGTATATCTTTATCATTGTACGAAGGCCGGCCTTGATTATGCCATTGTAAATACAGAGAAGCTGGAGCGTTATGCTTCAATTCCCGATACTGAGCGTCAGTTAGCCGAGGATCTTATTTACAATACGAATGATGAGACACTGGCGAAATTCGTTGCTCATTTCCGTGAGAAGAATGTCGAGAAGAAAGAGAAGATTTCCAATCTCTCTTTGGAAGAAAGACTTGGCTCTTATGTGGTTGAAGGGACGAAGGAAGGTCTAATTCCTGATTTAGAGATTGCTTTAAAAACGTATTCGCCGCTTGAAGTTATTAATGGACCGCTCATGAAGGGGATGGAGGAAGTTGGACGCCTCTTTAATAACAATGAATTGATTGTAGCGGAGGTATTACAAAGCGCCGAGGTAATGAAGGCATCCGTTAATTATCTGGAACCATTCATGGAGAAATCCGAGACAGCGGTTAAAGGGAAAATCATCTTGGCAACGGTCAAAGGTGATGTCCACGATATTGGGAAAAATCTAGTCGAAATTATCCTTTCGAACAATGGCTATAAGATTGTAAACCTCGGGATTAAAGTACCGCCGGAGCAAATTATTGAAGCTTATCGGAGAGAGAAGCCGGATGCCATTGGTTTATCTGGATTGCTCGTTAAATCTGCACAGCAAATGGTGATAACAGCTCAGGATTTACGCACGGCTGGTGTGGAGGTACCGATTATGGTTGGTGGCGCTGCGCTTACTCGTAAATTCACTAAAACCCGTATTCAGCCTGAATATGAGGGGGTTGTTCTGTATGCAAAGGATGCGATGGACGGTTTGGATATTGCCAACCGACTAAGTGATCCTGAGCAGCGTAAACGACTCATTCAGGAGCTGAGAGAGAGTCTGGAATCCGATGTGATGGATACTGGCAAGAAGGAAGAAAAATCGCCGCAGCTCACGCGCGTGAGTTCGTCTGCCGTTTCCAAGGACCTGCCTGTGCAAGTGCCGCAGGATACGGAGCGTCATATCATGAGAGATTACCCAATCAGCCATCTAATGCCTTATGTTAACATGCAAATGCTGCTAGGACATCATCTCGGTTTGAAAGGTAAAGTGGAACAACTGCTGGGCGATAAAGATTCGAAAGCCTTACAGCTCAAAGATACGGTTGATTCTATCCTATATGCTGCACAGAAAGATGGGATTATCAAAGCTCACGGGATGTACCGCTTCTTCCCAGCACAGTCTAGCGGTAACGATGTTATCGTATATGACCCGCAGGATCACAGCAAAGTGCTTGAAACCTTTACCTTCCCGCGTCAGGATAAAGAGCCTTATCTCTGTTTATCTGACTACCTGAAGTCAGTTGAGAGCGGGCAAATGGATTATGTGGGCTTCCTGCTTGTTACAGCCGGGCATGATATTAACGATTTGGCCAAAGAATGGCGGGATAAAGGGGATTATTTGAAATCTCATGCTCTTCAGGCGACTGCATTAGAGTTGGCTGAAGGATTCGCTGAACGTATGCATCATATCATGCGAGATGTATGGGGCATAGCTGATCGCGTGGATATGACGATGCAGGAGAGGTTTGGGGCTAAATATACCGGGCAACGTTTCTCTTTCGGTTATCCGGCATGTCCTAATCTGGACGACCAAGCGAAACTGTTCAACTTACTGAAGCCCGAGGATATTGGCGTTGAGCTAACGGAGTCGTTTATGATGGAGCCAGAAGCGTCGGTTTCGGCCATTGTGTTCGCTCATAAGGAAGCGCGTTACTTTAACGTAGGTTAAGAAGTTTATGAATAAAGCGAGGCAGCTTTCGCGAATAATCTTGTTCGGAAGCGTCCTCGCTTTACATTTTAACATTGTGATTTTCAGAGAGATTGGAGTTTAGATCGTGGATATCTATTTTCTGGGAACGGGGGCAGGCATGCCTTCCAAACAACGAAATGTCACCTCAATTGCCTTGAATTTGCTGGATGAACGGGGAACCTACTGGTTGTTCGACTGTGGAGAAGGGACGCAACAGCAGATTCTGAATTCTCCGGTGAAATTGGGACGAACAGAGATGCTTTTCATCACACATCTGCACGGGGATCATTTGTATGGTCTGCCTGGACTATTAACGAGTCGTGCTTATTTAGGTGGTGATACACCGCTTACATTATATGGACCTCAAGGTCTTAAGCGTTTTGTTGAAACAGCGCTTGATGTGAGTGGTGCGCATTTGAGCTATACGCTGAAGATCGTGGAAATCGAGGAAGATGGTCTGATTTTCGAAGACGATAGCTTCCAAGTTGAGACGGCTCGTCTAGAGCATCGCATCGAATGTTTCGGTTATCGAGTGATAGAGAAGGATCAGCCTGGCAAGCTTATGCAAGATAAACTTTTAGAGCTTGGCATTCCTGCTGGTCCCATCTATGGTAAGCTGAAGTCAGGCCAGTCTGTCCAGTTGGAGGATGGGCGTATGCTTCATGGGGCTGATTATCTTGGTGCTCCGATTCCCGGACGCATCGTCGTTATTTTAGGTGATACGCGCTATTGCCACGGAGCTCAACACTTGGCTCGCGGAGCCGATGTTCTAGTTCACGAGGCTACGTTCGCCATGGACAAGCAGGAGCTTGCGTATGCGTTTGATCATGCGACCTCTAACGATGCGGCAAGGACTGCTCAGGAAGCAGGAGCGAACGCACTGATTATGACGCATATTAGCTCGCGATATCAAGGAGATGCCGTTATGGAGCTTCTGCTAGAGGCTCAGAAACTACATGGCAACAGCTACATTGCTAAAGATTTCTGGAGCTTCGAAGTCCCTCGCAAAGGGTGAGAAGTGAGAAGCCTCTTCCAATGATGGAAGAGGCTTCTTTGTGTTTATCTGTTAGATTCGTCTTTTTTCTCCTCAATGAAGCCTTTAATGCTTTCTTTGCGACGCTCGTTTTTGGATTCGATGCTTTGTTTCTCCTCGGAAGTTATTTCATCTGCATGTTCGTCTAAATAATCTTCAGCTTCATGTAGGTTGGCAATCGTGTGATCGATAGCGTTCTGCAGGCGTGCTGGATTATCTTCGCGATTGTCTGGCTTTGCCATAATTGTGTTTCTCTCCTTTTTAAGAATTTTGTCATCCTGTTATACGATTCCACAACACAAAAAAAATATTCATTAGGAAAGCAGTCATTTTCTCTGGTCTCCCTCATACACTATCCAAAAAACCGCGAAAACCGAGGTGAAGGTATGGGAATAACATGGGCAGAAGTGCTGCTTTCTATCTTTATGTCCTCGATTTTTTATGTTATGTTAAGAGAAATAAGAAATGCTTGCAAAGACTCTGGATAGGGCTGCTTGGAGCTGGAATGGAGAAGTTATGCTTGGTTTTGCTATATTATTAGGTTTTAATTTCATAGGTTTTGTGATTCAAATGAGCCTGCACCTGCCGTTACCGGGCAACGTGATCGGGCTCATTCTATTTACCGCGGCATTGTTCGCTAAGCTTATAAAGCTTAGTTGGGTGGAAGAAGCGGCTTCCGTACTGACTAGGCACATGATGCTCTTTTTTATCCCTTATACGGTAGGTATTCTTTTGTTTATTCCGGTCATTGGAGCCAATTGGGTTGCCATTTGTGGCGGTATTATTGGTGCAACTGTGGCTGTTCTTATTGTAACTGGATGGGTTTCGTCTAAGCTGAGTCAGGAGGGAAATACAAATGACAAATAGTATACTTCAGCACCCATTATTCGGACTTTCACTAAGTGTGATCAGCTATGCGTTTGCCAATTTGTTATACCAACGATGGCGGTTTATGCATCCGCTTTTTGTATGTACGGGGTTCATTATCCTTATATTGGTGTGTTTTCGTATTCCTTTTGAGGACTTTAAACGAGGGGCAGATGTACTGACGCTTTTATTGGGACCTGCTACCGTGGCGTTAGGCGTACCTCTTTTCAAATACAGAGTATTAATTCGTACAAATTTGGCGCGTGTTTTGCTGAGTGTTTTAGCAGGTTCAATTACAGGCATTGGAGCGAGTGCTGCCATTGTAGGGCTTCTAGGCGGAAGTCAATCGATTATTCTGAGTATGCTGCCGAAATCGGTAAGTTCCCCCATATCTATCGAAATAGCTGTACGACTAGGTGGAATCCCCGAACTGACGGCGGTTTTAACCACAATAACTGGGCTGTTTGGCAGTATGTTTGGTACTCGCATTTTGAGTTGGCTTCGCATTAGAGATGATATCTCCATCGGAATTGCTCTTGGAACAGCAGCTCATGGCATCGGAACGGCTAAAGTTCTCAAAGATTCTGAACGACAGGGCGGATTTGCCGGATTATCAATGGCCATTTGTGGGATTATGACTTCGATCTTATTTATTCCCATTTACATGTGGTTAAAATAGTGATGTGCTTGTTTTGGAGCAGAACTCGCTCAAAGAGTTTTGCTCTTTTTTTGTGATTCTGTAAAAATTACAAAAGCTTAACAACAAGAAAACGAACACTTAATAAACCTTTGCTAAGCTTAAGTTGTGAGACTCCAGTTGAAAGGCGTGAGGAAGATGAACGGAACACTTCTGAATACGGCACCCCAGCATGCCAAGCTGTCTGTTATGCTTGCAAGCAGCGCACATGAGATTGAGCAGGCCATGCGGCTTAGGTATCAGGTTTTTGTTGAGGAAGAGAAAAACATGCGGATGCTGAATGAGGAAGGGCTTGAAAAAGATGCCTACGATGCGTACTGTGATCATCTCATTGTGAAAGATATCGAAACCGATCAGGTAATTGGAACGTACCGATTGCTGCCTGGAGATCGTGCTTTGAACGGGATTGGATTTTATTCTGAAACTGAATTTAATCTAACGACTTATGCAGATTTAAAAAATCAAACACTTGAGCTTGGCCGCAGCTGTATTGCAGCTGAGTACCGCGGAGGTAAAGCAATTCAACTCCTATGGGAAGGAATTGCCGGTTATATTAGCGAGCGAAATTATACGCATTTGATTGGTTGTGCGAGTATTCATATGGACAATTTGGAAGAATTGAATTTAATCTACACGATGCTGCGTCAGAAGCAGGTGCTGACAGACCGGTTCGGTATTGAGCCTCTTTTGACACATCGAATTCCTGGCCTAGCTCAATTAGACATCGATTGCAACGATAAAAACCTGTTTCGCAAGCTGCCGCCTTTGATGAAAGGTTATCAATGGCTCGGCGCTGAGATTGGCGGAGATCCGGCTTACGATGAGTTGTTCGGAACCGTGGATTTTTTCATTATTTTGCAAAAAGATCGGGTTACGCGTCGTTATAAGCGCCATTTTCTAACAACTTAAGTAGGTAAGGAGGACTTATCTTGTATGAATGGATTGCGAAGCTAACATCAAATGAACATAGACTTGATCGAATTGAGAGAGTCTTCAGTGTCTTCCCCATTTGGATGATGGCAGCTGCCTGTTATATATTAGCGTTTGTTCTATACGGGGCATTACGTAAAGGGTTTCTGAGGCTTGTGGAACAAAATATGGTAGACCTGCTAGGTGAGATGCCTAAGAGTTCATTGAGGTCTTTCTCAAAGCATTATGTTCAAAATGCAGTGTTCACGCTTTATGAAATTCTCTTCCAATCCAATCGTTTGAAAAAGCTTCATGCTAATTATTTTCATGTACATGGTGAGGAACATCTGCAAGAAGCACAGAGCCGTGCGAATGGGAAGGGATTCATTGTTTATTCTCCTCACGTGGGCAACTTTTTCTACTATTATTGGTATTTGACTAAGAAATTCGATTGTTTAACAGTTGCTTCAGCGGGGAGCCCTGAGCTTAAACCACTCTATATGAAGTTCGCAGCTCTGGGATGTAAAGGCTTGGATTATGACAATGTCCCCCCCCTAGAACTATATCGTACTTTGAAAAAGCATGTACTTGGCGGCGGAGTCGTGTTCATCCTCGGTGACTTCTGGAGACCGACATTTCCATTGTCCAGGTTGTTTGGCAGACTTACGCGTACACCTGAAGGGGCGGCAATGTTGGCACTCGAGCATCATGTGCCTATTGTGCCCTTCTACGGATATCGCGTCCGAGGATTTAATCATCGGCTGGAATTTGGCACTCCTGTTTATCTGCATGAACAATTTGACCGATCTGGACATTCAGAGCGTTCCAAGGCAAACCTATTGCTGAATGGTTTTATCGAGAAGGTTATCCGAAATCAGCCATCGTCTTGGTTTTATTGGTTTAATGCTCAGGAACGTTGGGAGAAAGTCCAATCGGTTACTGCCGTTCAAACAAGTAACGGTTTGATCGGGAGTTTAGATATGACCTCATCGGAAGCAGGATAATGTACACCAAGACAAAAGGATGAGTGATCGACACATGGATACTGGAAGCCACTTATTATTCGGTGTTACCCTAGCGGGATTAGCTTGTTTGGAACCGGCCGTCGTACAGGAACCTACCCTAGCCCATGCCATACTTGCAGGCACACTGATTGGTTCGCATGCCCCTGATTTTGATACCCTAGCACGTTTAAAAGGTTATGCTAACTATGTGCGTGTTCATCGGGGGATTACACATTCATTGCCGGCTTTGTTCATTTGGCCCATCCTTCTCAGCTTGCCTCTTGCTGCTATGTTTGGCGTTTGGGAGCATCTGATTAGCTTATATTTATGGACATTTGCAGCTGTTGTGTTTCACGTTTTTCTAGATCTGTTTAACGTGTATGGCGTCCAGTGCTTTCGTCCATTTTCCCCGAAATGGTTCCATCTCGACACCCTCTGTCTCTATGAACCTTTCTTGTTTGGCCTTCATACGCTAGGCATCTTAATATGGATATTCGTTTGGGAAGGAAATGGAGGCAGTCATATCGGAGAGATGTTCGCTCTTATTTATGCCGCATCCTTTTTCTACATTTCCATCAGAGCCTCGCAGCGCAATCGATTCATAGAGCTCGTAAAAAGTGAGTTGAACCTCGCAGATGGGATCTGCCATCTCATCCCTAGCCTCAGTTGGTTTCGTTGGCAATTCGTACTTGAGGGAGATAAGCACTTCTATTTAGGAGAAGTCCTCAATGGCCGCGTTCTGATCCAAGTAGAGTACAGTAAAATCGATTACAATCAAGACCACTCGCACCCTATCGTGCAGGCTACCTTGGCTACAGATGGTGTTCGTGCCTTCCTGCACTTCGCACAGCGTATCCACGTGTGCTGGAAAGAGAATAACGACGGTTATGAAGTGCAATGGCGGGATGTGCGCTTTTGGCACAAACGCAAGCTGCCGTTCGGCGTTAACGTTTTTCTTGATCGCGACATGAACGTTGTGAGCGCCACGCTCGGTTGGGATAAAAAGGCGTGGGACCCGCCATATGTATGAATAATGGAAGCCTTGCTCTTGCGGGAGTGAGGTTTTCTTTTGTCGAATGAAACTTACATTGACCAAAGAATTCCCGGTATGTTTAAATAAAAAAGATTATCCATTTTGTGCCCTTAATGATTTGCTGACTACCTGTATATAGGCACTTAGGAGTCAGGTGCGAATAAAGCAACTGGCCTTTTTTGATGTCGGAAAAAGGTTTTTTGAATACGATGGGGGGGAAATGGAGTTATGGCTCCTCGAAAAAGAATCGGAGATCTCTTGGTCGAATCCGGCTTGATCTCGGAAGAACAGCTGAAAAATGCCCTCAGAGAGCAAAAAGAGCTGAATATGAGACTCGGCGATGTGCTGATAACCCGGAATTACATAACAGAACAGCAGCTAATCGAAGTGCTTGAATTCCAACTGGGCATTCCGCATATCCAACTTTACCGTCAAAAAATTGAAACGAAAATTATTAATATTATCCCGCAGCGGCTTGCTGAGCAGCATCAGGTTTTACCAATTCGGACTGAAGGCAATAAACTTATTTTGGCGATGGCCGACCCTTTGGACTATTTTGCTATAGATGAGCTTCGTATGACGACTGGTTTCCGCATTGAGCCTACGATTGCTTCGAAAGATGAACTCCAACGTGCGATTAAGCGCTATTATGGGCTGCAAGAATCCGTCGAGCAGATCATGCAGAACTTAAATACTCGTGAATCGGAAGCAGCGAAGCCGCAAGTGGAAGATGAGGATTCTCCAGTCGTCAAGACGGTGAATCAAATCATTATTCAAGCGATCCAAATTGGAGCGAGTGACATTCACATGGATCCGCAGGAAGATAGCTTGCGTATTCGATATCGAGTGGATGGGGTCATGCGAACTGAGAGGACACTACCTCCTCACATGCAGAGTGTTATTATTGCTAGGATCAAAATCATGGCGAACATGAACGTCGCGGAAAGAAGACTGCCGCAAGATGGTCGCGTTGAGATGGATATTGAATTCCGTAAGGTAGATATTCGAATCTCCTCTCTTCCAACGATTCATGGAGAGAAAGTCGTCATGCGAATTCTCGATCTGGGGAGCACACTCACCGAAATCGAGAAATTAGGACTCTCTGAGCACAACCTGATGTTGTTTCAAAAAGGCATAAGCAGTGCTCACGGTGTAGTACTCATTACAGGACCGACTGGCAGCGGCAAAACAACAACCTTGTATTCCGCTCTATCCAGATTGAATAACGAGGAAGTTAACATTATCACCGTTGAAGATCCCGTTGAATATCAACTTCAAGGTATTAATCAAGTGCAGGTTAATTCGGTAACCGGACTGACATTCGCGAAAGGGCTGCGTACTATCCTACGTCAAGATCCAAACATTGTCATGGTTGGGGAGATCAGGGATGTGGAGACAGCTGAGATTGCAATTCGCGCAGCCATGACCGGACATCTTGTTCTCAGCACACTGCATACAAACAGCGCAGCGAATTCGATTACACGTCTAATCGATATGGGAGTAGAACCTTTCTTGGTTTCATCTGCGGTAAACTGCGTTATTGCACAGCGACTTGTTCGTAAAATTTGTCCAGGCTGTGCAGCTTCCTATGTGCCTACTCTAGAAGAGAAAAAGTTATTGGAAGAACATGGGTATACAGCTGAAACACTGCGCAAAGGCAGTGGCTGCGGAGAATGCGGACGAAGCGGGTACAAGGGGCGACTGGCAATTCATGAAATTTTACCAATCAATGATACGCTTCGCACCATGATTTTGCAAAAACGTTCAGACAACGAATATCGGAATTACGCGACTGAACACGGATTGATACCGATGATTAAAGATGGCATCGGTAAAGTGATCGCTGGTCAAACGACTTTGGCGGAAGTGTTCCGTGTAACGGGCAAGGACTGAACATTTTGTGAATAAAATGTCGAAAATTATATATAACACTTTCCAAATAGTTCTATTATACTATGTATATATACCTATTCCGACAGATAGGAGGGATTCTTCTGGCAATGATAGAGCTGATGAAGATTGCTCAAGAGCGTAAAGCTTCTGACATTCATATTACGGTCAATTCGCCCGCTATGTTTCGTATTCATGGCGAACTGAAACCAGTAAACGATCAACTTCTAACCCCTTCTGCAACGTTGGAGATGGCGAAAGAACTGATGACAAGCGAACAATATGAATCTTTTTTAGAAAAAGGGGATTTAGACCTCTCTTACGGTATCCCAGATGTTTCTAGATACAGGGTCAATGTATATAAACAAAAAGGCAACGTGAGTCTGACGATACGTCTTATACCTAGTAAAATACCGGCGATGGAAATGCTAGGGTTACCCTCGATAGCCGAAGATTTTGCCAAAAAGCCGCAAGGGCTCCTACTTGTGACTGGACCTACCGGAAGCGGAAAATCAACAACACTATCTGCGATCCTAGATTATATCAATCGTACAAGAAATGATCATATCATTACGCTGGAAGATCCAATCGAGTTTGTGCATCCGCACAAATCGTGTATTGTCAATCAGAGGGAGATCGGCGTTGATACAGATTCGTTCTCTACAGGACTGAGGGCAGCACTTCGACAAGACCCGGACGTTATTCTGGTAGGTGAAATGCGCGATCTGGAAACGATCAGCATAGCGATTACCGCGGCGGAAACAGGTCATTTGGTTTTCGGAACTTTACATACGGCAGATGCTCCTCAAACGATTGACAGAATCATTGATGTATTTCCTCCAGAAGCTCAGCAGCAAGTGCGTGTTCAGCTCGCATCCGTTATGTTGGGCGTTATGGCACAGAGGCTTCTGCCAACCACGGACGGCAGCGGTCGCGTAGCCGCAATTGAAGTGTTAGTTAATACGCCAGCTGTAGCGAATCTAATTCGTTCGGAGAAGGTGCATCAGATCCGCTCAGTTATGCAAACCGGGAAAGCTCAAGGAATGCAGACCATGGAAATGGCGCTTCGCGAACTGCTTCAGCAGCGAATAATCACGGTAGATACCGCGAAAGAAGCACTCTTCGGTTTCGCAGAGCTGTAGTAAGCGAACTGCAATAAAGGAGGTGAGTTCGAGTGCCTAAGTTCAGGTATCAAGCTGTTGATGATTACGGTCATTTCTATAAAGGGGTACTCGAAGCGCCTTCGTTTCAGTCTGCTACTGATGAGTTGAAGGGCAAAGGACTTTGGATTCTCGATTGCTTTGACCAGGGTAAGAGCATTTTGTATCGAGAAATCTCCTTCGGTGGCCCGAAGGTCAAAACGGAACACTTTACCGTATTTTGCAGACAACTTTCTACCTTGTATAAATCCGGTGTCAATATGGTTGAGTCCGTACGCATCTTAAGCGAACAGACAGAGAGCAAGGTATTTAAGAAAATTCTTAAGGAAGTTGCTGAGGATATGCAGCGAGGTACGCAGCTTTCCATAGCTTCATCTCAGTTTCCAACCGTATTTTCTACGGTTTTCATCAACATGATCCGAGCCGGAGAGGCAAGCGGAAATTTGGACGAGATGTTGGATCGTCTAGCGGTGTTTTACGAGAAAGAGTATTACACCAAGGAAAAAGTGAAGTCTGCAATGATCTATCCTATCATCATGGGCGTAGTTACTATAGCAGTAGTTACTCTTTTGATGACATTCGTAATCCCAAGATATGTGGAGAATTTCAAAGCAATGGGATTGGAGCTGCCGCTACCAACAAGGATCGTCATCAAGATAAGCGATCTTCTGAAAGCTTACTGGTTCTTCATGCCAATCTTCGTGATCGCACCAAGCCTCATCATCAATGCAATGAAGCGTACGAAGAAAGGTAACTATTACTGGGATTATTTTAGGCTCAAGATTCCTGTTTTTGGCAAATTGGCGCATAAGCAATCCATCGCTCGCTTCAGTCGAACCTTCAGTTCACTGTTTGCGGCTGCGATTCCAATGCTTCAAGCAATGACGATCGTTTCGAACGTAGTAGGCAATGAAGTAATAGGAAAGCTGATCTTGGAATCACGAGAAGGCTTGAGGAGTGGACGATCGATCGCAGATCCCTTCAAGAACTCATGGCTATTCCCGCCAATGGTCGTACAAATGTTAGCTATCGGCGAGAAAACAGGCGCTCTGGATAGCATGCTGGAAAAAGTAGCTGATTTCTACGAGGCTGATGTTGACACAATGGCCGATCGACTGAAATCGCTATTAGAACCACTAATGATCTTACTGCTCTCAGGAATTGTTGGAGGAATCGTGCTTGCCGTTATGCTTCCAACGTTTAAGCTGATGGGTGGTATTCATTAAATAAATTATTATTTTATCATTCAAAGGAGTTGGGTACACATGTTGAAAAAAATGATGAACACAAGGTTTAAGCTGCTCAAGAATCAAAAAGGATTGACGCTTGTCGAGTTACTAGCTGTTATCGTAATTTTAGGGGTTATTGCTGCGATAGCGGTTCCGGCTATTGGTGGAGTTATCAGTAACTCTAAGAAGAATGCAGATACACAAACGGAGCTTCTGTTGCATGATGCAGCAGTTCGCTATATGACAGACGTTGATCCAGATGGAAACGGTCTTCTTGCGGATGGAACTACAGCAGTTACGGGATACGCTTCAGGAGCGATTACGGTAGCTCAATTAGTAACAGCAGGTTATTTAAAAGAGGCGCCTAAAAAACAACAACTTACCACGGCAAATACTTATACATCTATTCCTGTTACTTTCACTAACAGTAGCTGGACTTCAACTGGAACTATAACGGTTTCGTAGTACTTTTTTTATCTACTTATCTTCACCCCAATAAAGGTAACTCCCAAGAGTTACCTTTATTGAATCTTTTCCGAATGGAGCTACTATGGAATCTTTAACTCTCCTATATGCGATAACAGCTGCATTATTCGGACTTGTTTTTGGAAGTTTTTTTAACGTTGTAGGTATAAGGGTTGTAAAAAAGGAATCTATCGCTTATCCGCCTTCACGTTGTGTTCATTGTGATCATGAACTTAAACCGCTAGATCTGATTCCTGTGCTTAGCTATTTGGGTTTACGCGGAGCTTGCAGGTATTGCCGAGCTAAGATTTCACCGATCTATCCCATAGGTGAATTCGTAACTTCTGCTGCGTTTGCTGTAACTACATGGCAAATTGGCCCCTCTTTTGATCTGATTGTCGGGCTGATATTTGTTTCTATTTTAATGATTTGTTCAATTGCCGATATCATGTACAGGATCATTCCTGATGTAGTTGTTTTCTCAGGTATGATAGCTGCTTTACTTCTTCGAATTTGGATTCATCCACTACCTTTTTGGAACTACTTCGCAGCGTTTTTCATTGGCGGGGGATTGCTTTATCTGATTGCACTTGCATCCATCCTCGTCCTGAAAAAAGAAGGCATGGGCGGCGGTGATATCAAATTGTTTGCTTTTATTGGTCTCATAGCTGGGATCAAATTAACCTTATTTACGCTATTTGCTGCAAGTTTATTAGGAACAATTTATGGCCTTGTACAAATGCTCGTGAAATCGTCACGAGAAGATCAGGGAATTCCATTTGGTCCATTCATAGCCGCAGGCGCCTTCTTTAGTTATTTTTGGGGAGAGCCCTTAATTACTTGGTACTTAAGCTTACTTCATTACAACTAAGTCATTCTTCACACAGCTAACAGCTCAGAATTTCAGGAAAAGGAGTGAATCTGGACTCTATGCGGACATCACGGGGTTCTATTATTAAAGCGTTGAAACCAGGACAAACCTCCTTGGGTATTGAAATTTCTGATTCATCTATAAAAATGAGCAAAGTACTGCTGCGCGACAAAAAAGAACCGTTGATTCAGACTAATATAACTGAAGAGCTTCCGCCACATGTGATGGAAGAAGGCCGAATCAAAGAACCGCTTCGATTGATACAGACCTTGCAAACGATGATAGCACGACTAGATTCGAAGCCAAAGCACGTTCATCTGGTATTCCCTAGCCAGCTTGTTATGGTTAGGTTTCTAAAACTGCCAGATATCGCGGAGAAGGATTTGGCCAAGCTTGTAGATTTTGAGATGAAACATAACATTCATTTGCCTTTTGAGAATCCGCTTTATGATTTTGTAAAGATGAATGGGGCTACTCATAAAAAAAGAAAAACGTTGAAAAAGTTGAAAAAAGTGCCTGTTGCTCCTACGGGGAAGGATTCTTTTTTGGAGGCCGCTGCCGGGAAAGAGGATCTAGGCGGAGGCAAAGGGCTGTTTGATGATTTTCAGGAGGATGAACCAAAAGCAGAAACAGCCATTCAATGCGATGTCATGCTGGTAGCTGCACCAAAAGATATGATGGATCAATATCTTGAAGTTATGGATTCCGCAGGGATCAAGCTTACTAGCATTGAAATTAAAGCACTCTCTTTATTTCGTTTACTGCAAAGAATATCGTTGATCGAGTGGAAGGACACTTTTTTGCTTGTTGATTTGAATGAGAATGCTGGTGATCTTAGTATTTTTAATGGTGAGGAGCTCAAGATTACTCGCAGTATTCCACTCAATTTCGCAGTAAAGCCGGATATAACCTCAGAAGTAAAAGTGAGTACGGATCAGTTGTTTGCAGAGTTTTTGAAGACTGATGGAGATTTCCGTAATCATTGCAACGATTTGGCACATGAACTTGAGCGGTTGATGAACTTTTATCGATATACGTTAAATAATCGAAATCAAGAGTTTGCTGGAGTTGTCATATCCGGTGATTTGGAAAGAATGCCTGAAATTGTCTTGTTTTTGACCGAGCGGCTGCCGATTCCAGTGCATTTGTTTCAACCTACTATCCCTTTTGAACAAAATTCGGCATCCTCAGATGTCTTTTCAATGTATGCTGTAACTTTGGGTTTAGCTCTTAGGGGGGCTGAATCATGAAAAATATTAACCTGCTCCCCAAGATACCTAGAGCTAGACGCATATTTTTACCTGTACTTATGGCTTCCACTTTACTTTTTCTGATGCTATCATCGACATTTCTTTATGCGGGTCACTACTTTAAAAGCAACTTGCAAAACGTAAAGGCGCAAATCGCTTTAACGAATGCTTCCATTCAAGCTTTAACGAATCAGCGTCAATTGGATGAACAAACGCTCAATTATCAAGCCTTACAAGCCGAGATTGATAAGTTAAAAAAGAAAAGAATCGATTGGATTCCCGTTTTTGAGGTCCTTTCCTCAAAGCTTCCGGCCACAGGACGAATTTTGTCTGCGGAAATACCGAAAGATGAGAACAAGGAAGTTAAAAACGGAATATCTGCTGCCGCAACTCAAGTTGATCTGATGAAAGTGAATTTGAAGCTGGAGTTCGCAGCTTTATCATCGGTAGCTGACTATATCTCCTTGCTGCAGAGATCATCACTTATTGAATCGGTTTCGATTCAATCGGCTGTTAAAATGGAAAAAACATTTGTTACGGCAGCGGTGAATTCTCAATATCCTGCTCCACCCGCAAAGAAATATAATGTATATGAAGTAACTTTAGAAATCACACTGAAAAATCCTGTTGAGAAGAAGTAGGGGGCTTATGAATAAAGAACAATGGAATAAGCTCATAGGTCGATTGAGATCTCCGGCAACCATCTTGATTTTGGTTCTAATTGCAGGATGCTTGTTCAATGGATATATCGTTGTTAATTATGTGCTTCCGCCTTCAAAGCAGCATTTAACGCTAGAAATGCAATTAAATAAGGTAGAGCTAGAGAAAAGCCGCATCCAGCAGCGTCCTATTCCGAAAAAGGTGGCTGATGACGAAATTCAGAAAGCTCTTTATCAAGTACCTACAAAAGAAGAGTTGCCGCGTTTACTTTTAAGCATTAGAGGGTTAGAGCAGCAAGCGGGGTTAACGATTCATTCAATCAAATTCGGCGATAAAGAACCGGACATTTTAGCAAGCAGTTTAATAAATGCGAATGGTCAAGCCAACGTTCCTTCGGGTTACACAACAAATTCGAATGGCACTCAACAAGCAGCGCCTTCAGCTAGTCCGGCAGCAGGAACTAAACAGCAAAGCCAGCAACAAACCGTATTAATGGAAGAATCTTTCACTATACAAGTATCGGGTACGTATCCTCAAATCATTGACTTTATGAATAAGATTCAACAAAGTGAACGTTTTATTGCTATTCAAAAGTGGAACTGGCAATCACCTTCAGCAGCAAGCAGCATAGAAACTCAAACGGGCATAACGAATAAAAATGCAGAGGGAAACAGTTCTTTACCAGATAAGACAGTAGAGCATGAAATGAAGGTGTGGGCTACTTTACAATGCTCCTTTTATTATGCTCCATCTTTTATAGGGAAATTGAAAGAACTGCCGCCAGTACCAGTGAATGAGCCGAGTAATCGAACGAATCCGGTCACAACGGATGAAGAGTATTTCAAACAGCTTCAGCAATTACAAGCATCTCAGCCAGTCAAATAATTTGAAAAGGGGATACCTGAATGAAAAGGAAGCACAAGCTGATGCTGTCAATTGGAATGATTGGCATATTCACGATGAGCGGTTCAGCATGGGCGGAAGACCAGTTTCGGAACGTTGAGGTGTTCTTCCAAAGAGTTAACATCGCGATTAACGGCCAGCAAGCCAATCTAAGCAAAGACTCCATCTTATATGAGGGTTCCGTATACGTGCCTCTACGCAGTCTATCCGAAATGTTAGGCGCGCAGGTTGGGTGGGATAATGAGACCGGGACCGTGCATCTTGATTTTATTAAAGATAATAAAAACACGCTCTTTACGGCATCACAAAAAGGGATCTATCAATATGTAGCTATTCAAAATAATCAAATTACCAAAGATTTAATTCCTATGTTTAAAAACACAGAATTTGACAATATGAAATATATTGTTGAGCGTTATGCGGCTCTTAGCAAAATTGTTAAAAACATAGATGATAACACGATGTCCCAAACCTCGACAAAATGAAAGCTGCTATCATTCTATTGCAAAGCGGCTGGGTGAAAAAAAATACCGATGATTATATGCTGGCTTGGACGATATACAGTAAGAATGCGGAGCTATTAAACAATGATTTAACAATGAAATTAGCAGATTCATATAAATTTGAACTAGTTGAAAAGTCTAATAAAAATTGAAGCTGATTGAAGAGAGAAGGGATGCAAATGCTAAGAAATGAAAAAGGGCTCACATTACTTGAAGTGCTGGCAGCTTCAGTTATTTTAAGTCTTGTTGTCCTCATGTTTCTAAATATTTCATCCTTTTCTTTAATGTCGAATAAAAATGATGAATTGCGAGTGAATGCGCTGCGGCTAGCGGAGCAGAAGTTGAATGAATATAGGAGTACTTATGCTGCTGCAGTGCCTGTTTTACAAAATTGGGTAGATATTAACCTTAACCCTTTAGATCCTGCTTCACCCTACAGTGTGTATGTTCAACAATCCGGAGTGCAAAATCAAACATTCTCAACAGCTGCATTCGCGACTCGGAAATTTGTTTCACTTCAAAGTATAGTCCTGTTCAAAGATACCAGCACAGTCCCCGCTACGCTGGTTCCAAGAGTTATGACTGTAACTGTTTATTGGGGGGTGGCAAATTGAAAAATGAACGAGGTTTAACCTTAATAGAGGTGCTGGCGACTCTGACCATAAGCAGTGTTTTGTTGGGAGTAGTCCTTATGCTGCTTTCTTCTACAAGCCTTCAATCCAAAACAAGCGCAGAGAAATTTAATTCTGATGCTGAGATCCGTAAAACGATGGATACGATTGCGAAAGAGTTAAGCGATTCTAATCAAGCGTATGCCGCAGCGAATGATTTCCGCTATGTGACGTATGCTTCTGGTGCTAAAGAGGTGAAATCGCTATATTACAATGCTGCTGATCAAACGTTAACGAGTTATCTTTTTAATTCAGCTAACATTCAGGACAATGTATCTTTAGCTACGCCTGGCATTTATACGAAACCTAGAGTTCTTACCTCACATCTTACAGGAGTGCAGTATTTGCCTACTTCAGGAACTACACCAATTACAGGGAATTTGAGTGGCGGTTCTGCATTCAGAATGGTTTTGACTTTTACATTCCAGCGTTCAAAGTTGTCCGGAGGATCTGAAAATTACACTGTACAAAGAGAGACAGGATTCAAGATTTTGCAATATTGAAAATTTAGCTAATATGTTGTAGCTGTTCATCTGACCGCTTAGGTTATGGGACAGCTCTTTTTTTATGCAGAAAAAAGCCCTGATGCTTTCCAAAAACATGGCACAGGGCTTGAGTTGAGTATATTTTTATTGACGAATAGGCGTCCAATCTTTGGGAGGTGTTGATCCGCCGCCGCTTGCTGATCCGCTAAGATCTAAAGAGGTTTGGCCGGTGGTTCCTGCATTTATAGTACTGTTATTTTTAAAGTCAATGGTTGCCCCTACAGCAATAACTCCGCCAGCAGTAATATTTATCTTATTATGTGCGATGAGATTATTTTCTACAAGTACGTCTCCTGATTTAATGTTAAGTATCGAATCATTTTTTAATTCAATTTCTCCAGCAGCAAGAGCTCCGGTATTAGTAGTTATGTTAGCTTTGTTAGGAGCATAAAATTTTTCATTGATCGTGAAACTCTTTGAAGTAATATCAGAATCATTCTTGATTGTAAAATTATTGGCATAGATGCTGTTGTCCGCAGTAATATTTGTTTGATTTTCAAAATCCATGTTTCCTTCTGCCCACAGATCTCCGTACTTGCCATTTGTCGCCTGAAAGATAGTTAATTGGCTACTATTATTTCTACTAATGATAGTGCCTGTTCCTGAAGGATTAGCTGAGGTTTTATTTGCAATTAGACTTCCATAAATCAATAAGTTGGAACTGTCACTAATATCGATATTATCTGCGATAAGTATAACGGGTTTTGCTGGTGTACCTATAGAAAAAGTTCCGCTAAAGGATAAAGTTCCTGGTCTGTATATAATGACAGGGTTATTTGCACTTGAATTAATATTTGTAATGATATTAGCCATGGTACAAGCTGTACAAGTTATCAAAGTT
Source organism: Paenibacillus sp. yr247 (assembly GCF_900103825.1). Lineage (GTDB taxonomy): Bacteria > Bacillota > Bacilli > Paenibacillales > NBRC-103111 > Paenibacillus_E. The sequence continues at coordinate 52,167 of NZ_FNIF01000005.1, read as the reverse complement.
GGGTTCGTTAAATAACCATCAACTGCTTTATTTGTAGCGCTTGTAATACCATCAATATAAGTAGCAATTGCGTCTTTGATGGTCGTATTCTTTATAGCAGAAATATTGCTACCTGTACCATAGAGGACGTTGCCACCTGAAGGAATTGCTACTTTTTGCCCATCGGTCAATACCTTTGTTCCTCCGCTAGCGGGTTCAAAAGTAGATATTTGATATTTAATTTTTTTGGAATGAACGGAGTTGTTAACACTCGCCATAAATATAACGTCATAATCATTGTCCGAAGTGAGTGGAAGCGTAACTGTGGTTTCAGGATTAGAATCTTTGACAATTACATATTGGTTAAAGGTTAAATTCGTTCCTTCAGGTAATTGGATCGTTTTAGTACCCCATCCTAAACCAACTGTTCCTGAACCTTCTCCATACTTATTAAAATAAGTTTTTCGATCCATGCCATTCCCGTAAACGGGATATTGTTGCAAGTAATTCATAAAAGCTTCCATACCGCTAACTGCAAGGTCGGTCGCCTTTTTCTCATATTCAGTTTGCACATTGGAAAGTTGAGTCGTTGATGACGAGGCAAGTATAACAGGTGTTGTTATCATAAGGACTAGGAGGATAAGAAGCACATAGGTTAGCACATTTCCTCTTTCATTTTTGAGTAGATTGAGAAGATTCATTGTGAACTCTCCTTTCTTATGGATTACAGCCTAGACGGTTCACCCATACCCCTATTATATCGAATAAAAAAAGGCTGGTATAGTACCGAAGTACTAGATCAGCCTTTTTCGCTATTACAAGGTTATACCAAATCCACCTGCGAAAATTGTTTCGCTTATCGGACGTCGTGTAGATTGAATTTCGCGTTCTTGGAACTTCTCTGGGAGCGCTTCTTTCGGACCGCGATAGCCAATGGCGATAACGGCATGAAGCTCGTATTCCTCAGGTATTTGCAAGGTTACACGGGCTTGATCACGGTCAAAGCCACCCATAGCGTGGGTGATAAGACCTTGATTGTTGGCCTCTAATGCGAGATAGCCCCAAGCTGTCCCAGCATCGAAAGCATGACTTGGGTTGTTGCTGCCTTTTGGTGTTTTGGTATGTGAAATGACAAGAGTGAGGATGGGAGCTTTTTCACACCATTCCCGGTTGGCTGGCGCAATAAAGCTGTGAAATTTGGCTCGATGCTCCTCGGTGCGGGCAATAATGAAGCGCCAAGGCTGCAGATTACTGCCGGAAGGGGCCCATCGTGCAGCTTCAAAAAGGCTAAGGAGTACATCTTCTGTCACTTCTTGATCGGTAAATGAGCGTGGTGACCAACGAGTTAGGAATTGTGGGTTGATTTCATGGTCTGGTTGGCGATTGGAGTCAATTTCAATCGGTAAAGAAGCTGTCATTATCTATTCCTCCTTATTAATGTAATCTTCCTAATTTTACCTGATTTCAAAACGTTTTACGAGTTTCTAAAATTTACCTTGAATAGTATGGTACTTCGCGAATATGGCAAAGCTAGTTGTTATGAAATATAGTACCAAGAAGAGGTGCGAGGAACCGTGAATTTTACTAGTCATGATGTCATTATTATTGAAAGAGCTCTAAGAACCGCGATGAAACATGATAGGGAAGAGCAGCGTTCAAGAGATTATCAGGAAGTTCTGCTCAAAATGCAAGAAAGTGCGAAACAAGCGCTTCATGTCAATTCGCAGCTTGCAATCGCTGATCATGACGGAATTCGATATGATTATGATGATTCATCCGATCTGATGTAGACATACGAACGTATATTCTGTAAAATGGAAGAAACGATGATGGTAAGGAGATTCGACGTATGAATCCTTTAACTGGTAAGGTTTCTTCTATGATAGAGATGATTGATTGGCTCAGCAAAGATCCAGAAATCATGTCACAAGTAACATATTGGCATACCATACCCCCGCGTGATCCCAAGCTGGCTGAATTTCCAGATGGATTGCACGAGGGTATTCGGACTGCACTTCATCATAAACACATAAAAAAACTCTATACACACCAAGCGGAGTCGTTCCGTCAGGTGACGGCCGGTCATCATGTGGTTACTGTGACACCAACGGCTTCGGGTAAGACCCTTTGTTACAATTTGCCCGTTCTGCAAAAAATTCTCGAGAACGATGCTTCTCGTGCTCTATATTTATTTCCTACAAAAGCGTTGGCGCAGGATCAGGTTGCAGAGCTGCAGGAAATGGTCGACTTTATGGAGGTTGATATTAAGACGCATACCTACGATGGAGATACACCGCCGACGGTAAGACAGGCTATTCGGAATGCCGGACATATTGTCGTCACGAATCCGGATATGCTTCACTCTGCGATACTTCCGCACCATACGAAGTGGGTAAAGCTGTTTGAGAATTTGAATTATATCGTGATTGACGAGGTGCATTCGTACCGTGGGGTTTTTGGCAGTCATGTCGCGAATGTGATTCGTAGACTGAAGCGTATTTGTCGATTCTACGGCTCGAAACCGCAATTTATTTGCGCATCGGCAACGATCGATAATCCCAAAGAGCATGCGGAGCGACTCATTGGCGAAAGCGTAACGCTGATCGACAATAACGGAGCGCCGGCAGGCGAGAAGCACTTCGTTTTTTATAATCCGCCAGTAGTGAATCAGCAGCTGGGAATTCGTAAAAGCTCTGTCTTGGAGACGCGCAAGCTAGCGGGAACGCTGCTGCGGAGCGGGATCCAGACGATTGTTTTTGCTAGGAGCCGCGTGCGCGTGGAGATTTTGCTGACCTACCTGCAGGAGCTCGTGACTCACGAGCTGGGCAGCAAATCGATCCGCGGCTACCGCGGGGGCTATCTCCCGAAGCTTCGCCGGGAGATCGAGAGAGGCCTACGCAGCGGGGAAATACGCGGCGTTGTAAGCACGAACGCGCTGGAGCTGGGCATCGACATTGGCCAGCTGCAAGCGTGCGTGCTCAATGGCTATCCGGGCACGATAGCCAGCACTTGGCAGCAGTCCGGGCGTGCCGGACGCCGGCAGGAGACCTCGCTGACGATTCTCGTCGCGAGCAGTAATCCACTGGATCAATACTTGATCCAGAATCCGCGGTATTTCTTCGAGCGGCCGCCAGAGCAGGCGCGCATTCATCCAGACAATTTGATCATCCTCGTGGATCATGTGAAGTGTGCAGCTTATGAGCTGCCCTTTGAAGCGAATGAGAAGTTTGGTGATGAATCCCTCACTGATGTCCTCGAATATTTGACGGAGGAGCAGGTGCTTCATCAGGTAAATGATCGTTGGTACTGGATGGAGCAGTCATTTCCAGCTCATAACATTTCTTTGCGTTCAGCAGCGCAAGAAAATTTCATAATTATCGATATGACAAATGCAAACAGAGTCATTGGGGAATGTGACCGTTTCAGTGCACCAACACTTATACATGAAGAGGCTATTTATATTCATGAAGGTATCCAATTTCAAGTAGAAAAGTTGGATTATGAAGAGAAGAAAGCCTATGTTCGCCAAGTCAATGTTGACTATTTTACCGATGCGAGTTTAGCTGTGCAGCTTAAAGTGCTGCATGTGAATCGGGAAGGCCGTGTTGGCGGGTTACTGCGTCAACTGGGAGAGGTTACGGTTAATGCCCAACCAACGATCTTCAAGAAAATCCGTCTGAGAACGCATGAAAACATAGGTTCTGGACCTATACGTCTGCCTGAAGAAGAGCTGCATACAAGCTCGTATTGGTTCACTTTTGACGAGGAGATGTCGGCTGGCCGTTCGGCCAATGACATGCAGCATGCACTGCTTGGCATTGCGAACGTCCTGTCGCATCTTGCGCCACTGTATTTGATGTGCGACCCGATGGATATTCGGGTCGTTCCGCAGGTGCGCGCGGTGCATAATAAGCTGCCGACGGTGTTTTTCTACGACCGCTACCCAGGCGGCGTTGGTCTTAGTGATCGGCTGTATGAGGTTCACGGACAGCTCATGGATCAAGCGCGCAGCCTGATTGAGAGCTGCGGCTGCATCAGCGGTTGTCCGGCTTGCGTCGGACCGATTGAAGAGGTCGGGCTGCTTGGGAAGAAGCTCGCCTTGGAGCTGCTGGCGCAGCTGGATGGCGGTGCCCGATGAGCGGGCTCCGCGAGAGGCTCGGCCGCCTGAGGGGACCTGCGGCGGCGCAGGCAGCACCGCCGCTTCTGCCTGCGGCAGACGGCGAGTGGGCGCAGCTTGGCGCCCATGTGGAGACGAGCCCGGCGGGCTCGTTCGTCATGCGGCGCCGTGTGTACGGCGCGGACAGCGTGCACGGCAAGTATCGGCTGCGTGAGCTAGCCGATGTTGCGCAGCAGCTGACCTGCTTTCACGACCGTGACGCCGTCGTTCGGCACGAAGCGCTGCTCTTCTTCGACACCGAAACGACCGGACTCGGTGTCGGTGCAGGCAATGTGCCGTTCATGGTGGGCATCGGCTTTTATACCGGTGAGCTGTTCACGGTAGAACAGCTCTTGATTCGCAACCCAGCGGAAGAGCAGGCTATGCTTGTTTATTTGCAAGAGCTGCTCGACCGCTTCACGCATATTGTCTCTTATAATGGCCGCACGTTCGATTGGCCTATTCTAAAGAACCGCTATGTCCTTAATCGACTCACATTGGTCGATTCTAAGCTGCTTCAGCTTGATCTCCTTTATCCCTCTCGCAGTTTATGGAGAAACACACTGCCTTCCTGTCGTCTGAGTAAAGTTGAGGAGAGCCGCTTAGGTTTTGAACGAGTTGATGATGTTCCGGGATCCATGGCACCCGCCTTTTATTTTCAATATTTGGCGGAGAAAAATCCATCTGTGCTCGAAGGCGTATTCGTTCATAATGAGCACGATATCGTTACATTGGCTGCGCTAGCCATCCATTTCGGCAAGCTTTTGAGTGGAGGTAGTGGAGTCGCGGGGAAAACGGCGCTTGAACCTCATCCTGAACAGGACATTGAGTTCGACCTAGAAGAACTATTCCGAACAGGCCTTTGGCTTGACAAAATGGGTCGTTCTGCCATAGCTGAAAACTATTTAGATGAATTATTTGCCAGGCTAATGAATGATCTAAGGTCTGTTAATACAACTGATCAAGAATCAGCCATTCTCCTTTTGGCAGCTTTTTATAAGAAAAAAGGTGAATATCTTCGTGCCGTAGTATTATGGAAACGATGGATCGTTATTAAAAATGCGAGTATTGCGCTTCAATTGGAGCCTTATCTGGAGCTTGCTATGTATTTCGAGCATCGGGAGAAGAATTTGGTTCAGGCGATATTTTATGCCGAGGAGGCTTGGGCTAAGCTCTGGCGCCGCCGTTCGCTTCACCGTGGAGATAGCAAGCAAAACGAGGTCGAAGAAGCGCTAGAGAAACGTATCCGCCGACTAAAAGACAAGTTGAGGAAGACGGAAAGTCTGACATCAAAGCAGTCATCGTCTTCTGTGAAGGGAAGCAAGTCAACGAAAACACGCAAAATGAAACCGGTATACGTGAGTGAAGGTTTAATTTAAGAGTAGATGTTCCCATAAATGTTACTCTCCGTCTATCCGCCGTTTACTTTCCCCTTCATTTGGTTATACAAGGAAGAAAACGGCAAGGAGAGTGTGCCATGCCCGAGCTTCCGGAGATGGAAACGTATCGTCAGCAGTTGACGCCTTTGGTTCAAAATGCCCCAATTACCGGGGCTGAGGTTTCACGCCCTAAATCATTAAATGTGGAACCGGATGGTTTTATTCGTAAGCTAACGGGTAACCGTATTATACGTATTGATCGCAGAGCTAAACATTTGCTGTTTCACTTGGTATCTGGCGAAGTTTTGTTATTGCATTTAATGCTCGGCGGTTGGATGTTCTATGGTACTGAGGAAGAGAAGCCGGATCGGACAACACAAGTTGTGATCCATTTTGGCACGAAGCACTTATATTTCATCGGATTACGGTTAGGGTACTTGCACATGCACTCGCTTTCTGAGGTTGATTCACTTCTAAGTAAATTAGGTCCGGAGCCTTTGGAAGCTAGCTTTACTTTTATAAAATTCCAGAAGGTGCTGAAAAGTAAGCAAAGCAACCTTAAAGTATCACTCGTCGATCAGTCGTTTCTTTCAGGTATCGGGAACTGCTATTCCGATGAGATTTGCTTTTACGCGGGTATTTTGCCTCTGCGTAAGCTGCCTTCTCTGACTGAAGAGGAGCAAAATCGCTTATTTCAAGCGATGCGCTCGGTTCTCCTCGAAGCTATTCATTTCGGCGGATATATAGAGGAGCCTCTGTTTGTTGGGGACCGTTTGACAGGACAATTTGATGCAATGTGTCGTGTATATGATCGAGAAGGGGAGCCTTGTTTGCGTTGCGGACATCCTCTAATTAAGGCAGAGGTTTCTAGTCGCAAATGTTTCTATTGTGCTAACTGTCAAGCATGAAAGGGCTGATTGGTAATGTTTATTGGCGCTCATGTTAGTACACGTGGCGGTTATTTAGGTGCGGCTAAGACCGCTTTGTCTATAGGGGCAAATGCCTTTCAATACTTTCCAATGAATCCGCGCAGTCTTTCTACCAAAATAGTAAATCAACGAGATACAAACGCATGCGCGCAATTCTGCCTTGAACATGACATTTTATCGATCGGGCATGCGCCATATCCGCTTAATCCAGCGGCTGAAGATGTTGAGCGGGACCTGATGGTGAAGCTTTTGAAGAATGGCTTGGAAATTACCGATGCCTGCGGATCGGTTGGGCTAGTGGTTCATTTTGGAAAATATGTTGGAAAAGACCCGTTACAAGGCTATAAAAATATAATACAATGTTTGAATAGCGCGACTCAGGGATATGAGGGTTCCTCCTTAATATTGCTTGAGAATCAAGCTGGAGAAGGTGCTCAGCTTGGTCTGACCATGGAAGAAATGGTTCAGGTGCGCAAGCTTTGTCAGGCTCCGGAGAAAATCGGCTTTTGCTTGGATACGTGTCATGCGTTTGCTAGTGGTCTATGGCAGGGTCATAATTGGTTGGAACTTGAGTACAAGGGTAAACAGCTTGACTATCTCCCGCACCTGAAAGCCGTTCATTTGAATGATTCGGTCCATCCGTATGGTTCTCACCGAGATCGCCATGCGAATATTGGGACGGGATATATAGGCCGTGAGAATTTACAGCAGATGCTAACCTCTTCTTTTTTGAAGCACATTCCAATCGTTCTCGAAACAGGATCAGGTAGTGACGGTACCCATTTTCATGAGATAGCACTTGTGAAATCTTTGGTAATGGGTAATTAATTACTTAGCAGCATGAACAGGAAAGGAAATCCGATCATGATTCATGTATACTTAGATGACTTGCGTCCTTGTCCTCAAGGATTTGCATTAGCCAAAGATGTCAAAGAATGTTTATTACTGCTCGAAGAGTTTGAAGTCGATATCTTATCGTTAGATCATGATTTGGGATGGACTACGACGCAGACTGGCATGGATGTCGTCATTTGGCTGGTTCAGCAGCGTAAATTTCCAAAAACGATTTATATTCATACCTCCAGCCCTACGGCTTGTACGGCCATGTATCAAATGTTATACACAGCCAAAACTGATGGGATGAATTTATACCCTCACCGGATCCCAGACGATTTGCTCATGCAAATTGCTCAAGGGAAGTATACGGGTGAAGCGTAAAAAGAAAGGAATCTACCGTTATATGATACATTTGTCGAATATTCATTTTATTCGAGGAGAACGCCATATTTTAAAAGATGTGAATGTACACATGGGGCCAGGTGAACACTGGGTACTGTTAGGGCGCAATGGTTCAGGCAAAACTACATTACTTGAAATGATAAATGGATATGAATTCCCAAGTCGGGGTACGGTAGACGTGCTGGGTAACCGATATGGACAATGTGATGTGAGGGAAGTACGCAAAAAAATCGGCTACATTTCGCAGTCTTTATTCGAGAAACTGAACCTTAACGATCCCGTCCTCGAGGTAGTCGCTACCGGTGAGTATGCTTACCTTCGGTTTTATCAGGAAATTCCTCAAGACGTGAAAGATCGTGCTCTGGTCATGTTGGAACGAGTTCGAATTCCTCATTTGGCCCATCAGCCATTAGGAAAGCTTTCGCAAGGGGAACGTAAAAAAGTCATGCTTGCGAGATCACTCATGATGAAGCCTTCAGTCCTCATTATGGACGAACCAGCGGCAGGATTAGATTTATACGAGAGAGAACGTTTCCTAACGGATGTGAACGACCTGAGCAAGCAGAACATTACGGTCGTATACGTGACCCATCATATCGAAGAAATTATCCCTTTATTTACGCATGTTGCTATTATTGAACAAGGTGAATTAATTGCTGCTGGGCGCAAAGAAGAGGTACTGACACCAGATAATATTCGGAAAGCTTTTGACGTTGATATCACATTGGAATGGTTTCAAGAACGGCCATGGATTAAGGTTATTGAATAGAGATTGCAGATTACATAAAGGATGCGGCTATGACACATTTAACAACATACATTGGTACCTCGAATCATGGGTTCGCGCAATATGCACAAGATGAAATTCGTAAATTATTTCCGTTGACCAAGTTTACTTTGTTGGTACCGACAGAAGTATTTTTATTCGAAGTGCCCGAGGGTACAGAAGATATGATTACAACACTCAAAGAGCAAGAGCCTATGTTTCTTAGACATGTACAGCCTGTGTTCCAAGACTGGGAACTGAGCCAAACGAATGCGGATGTCGAACATCTCAAGGGTTGGTTAAGAGACGCTTATACATCAGGTCTTATCGGTTCAGGTGAGAAAATAGCCATACAAGTGCGCAAAGAAGAACGTGCGGATGTGCCTTATGCACCTTTTTCCATTAAGGCTGCTTTAGACGAAATCATCGTTTCAGAGATCCAGGCAGAACCGGTTGTTCGGTATTCGGATCATATCATCTCTGTTTATATTAGCGCCAAAAAGCTATTCGTTGGGCTATCCAAGCCTGCAGACAATTTGTCGGATTGGTCAGGCGGAGCGATTCGCTTTATGAAGGAAGAAGATCAAATCTCTCGCGCTAAATTCAAGCTTTTGGAAGCTGAACAACGATTCGGTATTGATTTTAGTATTGCTCGAACAGCACTTGATATTGGTGCGGCTCCTGGAGGCTGGACCTCGTTATTATTAGAACGCGGTTTACGAGTTACGGCCATTGACCCTGCTGCAATGAATCCTAGACTTCTAGGCAATCGACTGCTGACGATCCATAAGAAAAATGCTGGCGATGTGAAGCTGCGGGAAAATGAGTTTGATTTGCTCGTCTGTGATATGAGCTGGGATCCTCGTCAGATGGGGCGTTTAGTCGCTGATTTACTTTATTCCTTACAAAGTGGGGGAACGGCGATTATTACGGTTAAGCTTATGCATAAGAAACCGTTCCAAACGGTTCGTGATATTTTGCGGATTTTAGAGCCATCTCTCTTCTTGCTTAAAGCGAAACAGTTGTTTCACAATCGGGAAGAATTAACCCTTTATTTGCAAAAGACGTAGAATGTGGAAAAAAATGTAGATTTTTAAGGTTGGCCCTCTTATAATCAAGGTAATTCTTACCTGATAAGGGGGTCATTTATTTATCGTGATGAGTAAACAAAATTGGATTGGAACATGTATAGGAGGAAGATATCGAATTGAATCCTTGCTCGGTCAAGGCGGTATGAGTCATGTCTATTTAGCGGAAGATATGAAGCTTAAGGGGAAGAAATGGGCGGTGAAAGAATGCTTGCCTTTTGAAGACGATATGACTTACTTTTTGGAAGAAGCGGAAATGCTGGCAAGGCTCCAACACCCACAACTGCCGCAGCTAGTTGACTATTTTACAACGGATGAGGGGAAAGGCTTCTTGGTCATGGATTATATTCAAGGACCAACCTTGCAAGATTTGTTCGAAGAGAAAGGACGAGAGTTACCAGTTACGAAAATCATCCATATCGCCTTTCAGTTATGCGATTTGTTTCACTATTTACATACGTTTCAGCCTCGCCCGATCATTTACCGTGATCTTAAGCCATCGAATGTGATGCTGAACGAGCAGGCCCAAGTGAGATTAATTGATTTTGGCGTTGCCAGACATTTCAAACACGGAAAACAATCCGATACGATGCAGATTGGGACGATTGGCTTTGCGGCTCCCGAACAATTTTTAGGTTTACAAACCGATGCGCGCTCCGATTTATTTACACTCGGCTCCATGCTGTATTACTTATTATCAGGTGGCCAGTATGCGTATATCACGCAAAAGCCGTTGGAACAATTACGACAAGATTTACCTGAAGCCTTAACCTCGACCGTAAGTTTACTCCTGCAAGAGCACCCTCAAAACCGCTGTCAATCTGCCATGGAAGTGAAAATGAGGCTTCGTTCCATCTATCCCGAACCGACAACGGTCCCTGAATCGTTTAATCAGAAAAATCAATTAATCACCCCATTACCTGATAAATTAATTGTTATCGGAGGGCTTTTTGCGGGAGTAGGTTCCACGTTCACGGCGATTTGCTTGGCGAGAACCCTTCATGCTATGCACATCCCCAACGCTGTAGTTGAGCAACCTACTATTGAACCTGACCTGTACATGCTCCTATTTGGTGATACCAAAGCCCCGAAGGATTACGCATTCGTGTCAAAGCTCATTGCAGAGCAAACCGTATCAACTACGTCGACATGGACTAACGGTTTTTCAACCTGGGTTCCCAATCATCCTGAGGGCTTTCCGAATAATTGGCAACCTGCGGATTCCTTTAAACTTCTTCATACGATCAAAAAGCCGATCGTCCTATGGGACGTATCGACTCATTGGGAGCATCCTTCGGTTCAAGAACTTTGTCATAGTGCCGATGAAATTATCGTTGTGCTAGATGCATCTCCGGGCAAGTGTAATCGGCCAAGTTCGCGAGCACTTTTCAATAGGTTTGATACGTATCAGAAACGTGGTAAAAAGGTGCATTATGTGGCTAACGGCTATTTACCAGGAAATTTTCGGAATGAATGGGTGGATTCTCTTCCGGCTGCTCCATTATGTACCCTGCCTGAAATATCACGGGCTGAAGTCATTCGTGCAGTTTGGAGAGGGGAATGTATTCAAGATCAGCCCGAGGTTTTGGAGCAGTTAAGTGTTGCGTTGGCTCCGCTGCTAAGAGTGATTTTGACCGAAGATACGTTTAGAAAAAGAGGTTTAAAGTTAAAGGCTAGAAAATCATTGTTTTCCTGGTTCAGAAAGCACGGTTAGAGCTTTTGTTTAACAGGTATACGCTCCACGCCAAAACGGTAGCGACGCATGACCATAGTAAATAGGGAACTAACAGCCAAGCAGCAAGTTTGGAATAAGGAATTGTTGCATTAATCAGAAGGAATGTGCTGATTGATACGAACGCTGTGTCTAAAAAAGCCAAACGTAAGTTTTTTAATTTAAATTCAAAAAATGTGCAAGCCTGATTCGCCAAAAAATTGATGAGTAGGATGAGGACATAGCTAGCAGCGGCTTCTTGAAATCCATCCGTTTTCGTGTAGACGATTGCTACCGAAGCTGAAATAAGCGCATACAGGATACCCCAAGCGATACCGAACAGTTTGGCCGGTGGATTATAACTTGGTTTTTTCAGACTAGCATAGTACGAAGGATCTGTTGGGAACAATACACCAGAAATTGAAAAAAGCGCATAAGTAATGAGAAACGCTACGATAAACGTTAACATTAGGCACCTCCACTCGAGTTTGTATTACTATATTACATACGATAGTCAAGTTATAACCTTAAAAGCAATAACTGTGATATGATGAGTCATAATTCGATTAGTAGCAAATAATGGGGGTTATCAAGCATGGAAAGACGATTTGCCAGAGAATCGCGATGTTTCAAAACATCGCGAATTTTTCCTACCGATGTGAATAATCACAACACGCTTTTTGGCGGAAAGCTAATGTCCTACATTGATGACATTGCTTCAATTGCAGCGCATAAACATTGCCGGAGATCAGTAGTGACAGCCTCGACAGATTCCGTTGACTTTTTGTATCCCATTCATACTTCAGACTCGGTCTGTTTGGAGTCTTTCGTTACATGGACAGGGAAAAGTTCTATGGAGGTATTCGTAAAAGTAGTAACGGAAGACCTTAAAACAGGGGAAAGAAAAATTGCCGCGACCTCTTTCCTGACATTTGTAGCACTGGATGACAATAAAGTGCCAGTCGAAGTTCCGCAAGTCGTTCCAGAAACGGAAGAAGAGACGAAGCTGCATGAATCGGCGCCACAACGAGCAGAAATGAGACGCATTCGCAGAGTTGAAAGTAAGAAGCTAGCAGGCTTTTTTACCATGAAATATCCTTGGGAATAAAAAGGATTGATTTTCGGGGAAAATGTGGTACAATTTGGATAAATTATTTCGGACAAGCGGAAGCACCGCTGATCGTGGAGATCGTATCTCCACAATCGGCGAGTGCTTTTTTTGTTTTCTCCGAAACGCGAAGGAGGTTGATACATGAAGGTTGAGACGACCATACGCATAGCCATCGTGCTCTCGGTTATTAGCTTTGTATTAATCGCCAGCGGGGTTTATGCCAAGCTTGCATGATATTAAAAGGAAAAGGAGGCAAGGATGAATAAATTTCAACTTTATGTCTTAGATGATGACATCGTGTACGCTGAGCGACTTGCCGCTTTCATTCGGACGTCTGAGTTCGCTGAGAGAATACAAGTGAAGCTTTTTACGAAATTGGAGTTCATTCTAGAGGTGCTTGAGAATCAGCACTTAGAAGGTGTTTTTTTACTTTCGGAGTCGTATTACCCTCAGTTGATGAATCGGAACACGTCGTTATGCAAAATGATTTTAAGTGAAAAGATCGCTAATTCTAAAGACGCTGAGACGAAGATTCCATTCTTATATCGCTTTCAATCGCTGCACCAATTGCTCTCTCGTCTACAAGCTTTCTACGCAGAGAAACATAGATATGATGGGGGTCATGGGACGAAAAGAACTCAAGTTCTTTCGGTCTACAGTGGTGTCGGCAGTAGCGGCAAGACGATGACAGCCATTCATTTGGCGAAGCAGTTGTCTTTTCGTGGTGAACATGTTTTTTATTTAAGCCTGGAATCGGTCAGCGCAGCCTCCCTTTGGCTGCAGGGGGACTCAGGACGCTTTTCACAGCTTTTATATTATATGAAAAGCACGCCGGACTTACTGGGACCGAAACTGCAATTGCTCAAATCCCATGATCCTAAGCTGCGCATTGATCATCTAACTCCCAGAGATCAAATTAGGGAAATGCAAGAAATGAGCGGCGAGAATATTCGCCTCCTCGTTGATTCACTGATCTCGTTGAACGAGTATGACTACATCATTGTTGATCTAGAAGCGTCTGTGCATCCGAGAATTGTAAAATGTTTGGATGTCAGTGACCACATCATTTGGATCGTGAGGGATGATTTAAATGATTTGTATAAAACACAGGCAATCCATAAGCAAATGGGCTCCATGCAGAACGTACATTTCGTTTTGAATAAATATACGGGCATACTAACGAATGATTTCGCATGTCTGGGCAAAGAGATAGCGTTTAAGCTTCCGTATATCCCCGAGTGGAAAATCCTGAGTAAGCCAGAGCAAATCTGGCAATCCGGCTTATTTTCTGAACAGACGTTTGACATGTTTACATCCATCCATGCAGGTAAAGGGCATTCTTTTTCCAATAAGGAAGGAGCTGCTGCTTCATGAATCAGCACTTGTTTCTCGAATTGAAACAGCAAATCAAGGAGAGGCTAGATCTTTCGAGCACGGTCAGCGACGGCAAATTAATTGAACTCATAGAGGAATCTGTATTCAACGCAGCAGGCGTGCATGAATGGACATCGAGTGAGATGCATGTTGGGGTAAAACGAATTTTTGATTCGTTTCGGGGATTAGATATCCTGCAACCGCTTCTCGATGATCCATCCGTTACAGAGATAATGGTCAATGGACATGAGTGTATCTTCTTCGAACGAAAGGGTGCGGTTGAGCGGTACCCATATCCCTTGGAAAGTTCGGAGAAGCTCGAGGATCTCATTCAGATGATTGTTTCTAAAGTGAATCGGATCGTGAATCAAGCAACGCCAATAGTCGATGCTCGTCTGCATGATGGGTCACGGGTGAACATCGTACTTCCACCAGCCTCTCTAAGTGGTCCTACCTTGACGATTCGTAAGTTTCCGGAAAAGCCCCTGTTAATGGAGGATCTAATTCGCATGGGGAGTATCTCGGGGGAAGCAGCTGAAGTTCTGCAAGTGTTGGTTGAATCAGGCTATAACGTTTTTATTGGAGGTGGAACGGGTTCAGGGAAGACAACCTTCCTTAATGCACTTAGTGCGTGGATTCCCTCCCATGAACGCATAATTACCATCGAAGATTCTGCCGAGCTTCAGATACAAACTGTACCTAATTTGGTGCGAATGGAAACCCGAAATGCCAATACAGAAGGGAAGGGCGAAATTACGATTAGAGATCTCATCCGCTCCTCGCTGCGTATGCGTCCAAACCGAATTATTGTTGGGGAGGTACGCGGGGCAGAGGCTTTAGATATGCTTTCTGCAATGAATACAGGGCATGATGGGAGTCTAAGTACTGGGCATGCAAACACATCTGTAGATATGCTTAGTAGACTAGAAACAATGGTGCTCAGCGGTGCCCCACTTCCGGTGGAGGTAATCCGTAAGCAAATCGCTTCGGCGTTGGATGTTATGGTCCATGTGAGCAGAATTCGTGATCGTACTCGAAGAGTGACCGAAATTCATGAAGTATTAGGTGTAAAGGATGGTGAAGTTCAGCTGCACCCACTGTTCCTATTTGATGAAAAAGGGGAGACAGAAGAGCGTAAAGTGATTGGAGAGCTCACCTACACAGGAAATAGACTGTGCAACATGCACAAAATTCGTATGGCTGGCAAAAAGCTCCCAGAATGGTTTGCGCACGTAGAAGAAGAGTGTGACGCTGGATGAAGATTTTGCTTCTTCTCGTTATTATTGGAGCTTTTAGTTGGTTTTTTCTTTTGTATTTGGAGCGTAGAAAAGGTTTCCTGAAGAAAGCAGAATCCCCCGCCATCCTACAATCATCACCAATTTATAGTTTAATTGACTATAATTACTACCAGCTATCCTCCAAGGAAAAAGTGAGCGCAATTCTGATGTTAGCTTTACCTGCGTTTGTTGTTGGTTACATTTTTTATAAAAGTATCTTACTTTCTGCTGCTTTAGCTATAGTAGGCTTCGCGTTTCCTCGTCTACGCAAGCAGCAATTAATACAATTACGTAAAAACAAGCTTTATGTGCAATTCAAGCAGGCTCTAAGCTGCCTATCCTCCTCCATGGCGGTTGGAAAGTCCATTGAATCAGCATTTAGAGAGGCATTAGTAGATCTAAAAATGCTGTACCCAGATCCGACTTGCTTGATTGTCATTGAATTTAGTATTATTTGCCGAAAAGTAGAGAACGGGGAGCCCATCGAAGCTGCTTTAAAAAATTTGGCGGATCGCAGTCACTTAGAGGATGTGAGGAGCTTTACAGACGTATTCCTAACTTGTAAACGGACGGGTGGTAATCTGGTTGAGGTCATGAAACGAACAGCTGCGGTTATTGGCGAAAAGCTTGAAATCACACAGGATATTTCAGTGATGATTGCTCAGAAACGATTCGAATCGAAGGTACTGCTCTTTGCACCGATCGTCATTGTTGCTGTGCTCGCATTCTCTTCACCGGAATACATGCTTCCTCTATACACAGGCAGTGGTGTACTTATCATGTCTGCAAGTTTGCTGCTGCTTGGTGCCTGCTATTTACTCACTCAAAAAATCATGAATATCAAGGTGTAACATGTGGATCACGTTTGTGTTAATAACCGAAATTGCCGTGTGTATCCTCTTATTTCTTTGGGGTCGCATGAGATATGCTGATTTTATTAAAGCTCACCCTTATCCGTTTCAGATCAAGCTGCTCTTACCTTATAGTTACTTGCTCGTAGATCAGTTTAATCTCATGGAAAAACTGCCCGATTTTACAGCAAAAGTACATCATAAATTAATTACGCTGCATGGGAGAAGCTTTGCTGCTCATGGCAGTAAATGGTTTCTTGCAGAGCTTATATCAGCATCTACTTTATGTTTAATAATACTAACGCTCCTGTCCGTCCTAGCCGGTGGAGATGGTTCTCTGTTAGGATTTGGTTTATTAGCCGCCGCAATTATTCCTATGATTATGGTGCGTGATCTAGATGCAAAAATCCGTAAGAAGCAGCAATTGATGATCCTTGAATTGCCTGAGATATTGAGTACAATCGTGCTGCTCGTGGGCGCAGGAGAAACTGTCAATCGAGCATGGATTCGTTGCGTAGAGGCTCGACCTCACAAAACACAAACACCGCTTTACAAAGAGCTGGCGCAAGCTGTGCATGAACTGGAGATGAATGTTTCATTTACAAAAGTAATGGAAGATTTCAGCAAACGCTGCGCTCTCCATGAGGTGTCATTGTTTACTTCTACACTTCTCTTGAACTATAAACGCGGAGGTAGCGATTTTGTTGTGGCGCTTCATGCACTTTCGCTTGATCTCTGGCAGAGGCGGAAATCGGTGTCACGGACACTAGGCGAAGAAGCATCATCGAAGCTTGTATTTCCCATGGTGCTCATTTTCGTTGTCGTGATGGTAATTGTCGCCGCTCCGGCTTTACTCATGATGAAACAATAATGGAGGTATATAGTGATGAAAACAACTATAGGCTGGATGAAACAAATTTGGGATGATGAAGAGGGACTAGGAACTTTGGAGATTTTATTGATTGTAGCAGTACTTGTCGCTATTGCGATTATTTTCAGAAAGTGGATCGTCTCTTGGTTTCAGAAGCTGATTGGGGATGCAAACTCTGATCTTAAAGACAACAGCGCGGTTACGCCTTGTGCGCCTAGTCCAACAACAAGCTGTGCGCCATAGGCGTATTCTTAGTTTTCGAGATGAAGAGGAAGGAAGCTTTACTTTAGAGGCTTCTCTTGTATTTCCTCTGATTCTGCTTTGTACTGTGACACTTCTTTTTGTGGGCATGTATGCGTATCAAAAAGTATTTGTTCAACAGATTGCGAGGACAGCAGCAGAGCGCCTTGCCTTTACTTGGGATAACAGTCACAAAGATTTGGTGACCGGCAACTATAACCCTAGTGAAACAGACGGACTCTATTGGCGTCTTACAAAGGATAGCGTATCAGATTTATTCGGAATGCTTACAGGGAGTGGCACATCTGAAGTCGTAATTCCCTCAGGCATTGCTAGTGGTCACGTGGAGAGCAAACTTGCTAAATCCTCAGCTTTATTACCGAAGGGAATGACGGGAACTGCTAAATATTCCAACTATTTGTTTGATCATCAGGTAGAGGTGAAATTGAAAAAGCCATTTCTTATACCTCCGGCGCTGAGGCAGTGGTTGGATTCCAAAAAAACGGCTGGCAGAGCGGTATCGCATGTTGTGGAACCCGTTGAACTGATTCGTTTAACGGACATTACACGCTCCTACTTCAAAGCAATAAAGGATCGAATTTCTCCTCAAAAAGCGAAGGAGGCACTCGTAGAACCTCTTCGAGGTGACTTGTCAGGACCTAGTGTGACGATCCAATCCGAGCGACAAGCCGCGTCCTATTTGAGATCGCTAGTTGGTGGTACAGAAGTCGTTTTGATGACAAGCTCAGGGAAAAGCAGAACGGTCGATGCGCTGGACGCTCGAGGCATAGGTCATCAAGCTTTTTACAGTATGACGGAGTTTCAGCTTCGTACAGAGCAGATGCCTAAGGATATTGAGCTCCTCGATCAAGGCGCACAAGTGAAAGGGATCGTGTGGCACTTTTTCAAAAAGGATGCCAACGGCAAAGGTATACCATCTAACGCGTTTCGCAAGGAGCTGGAGCGTAAGGGGATTGTTGTTGTCATCCACAATTAGAATGGGGGAAGTTTTTGAGGAAATTTGTTCGTTCAGAGAAAGGCGCAGTTTCCGTCTATCTGATTCTCATCATCGTTCCGATATTCTTATTTCAAGCGGTACTTATAGATTTCGCAAGAATTAAGCTGGCGGAGAAAGAGACGGAGTCGGCTGTTAAAGCCGCAACAAGATCAGTTATGTCAGCTTATGATACAAAGCTGCAAGCGATGGGGCTTTATGGTCTTGGTATTTCACAAGCTGAAACAGAGGAGTTATTTCTTGAAGTTTTTGCAAATAATTTATCTGGCCATGTATCTCCGGGAGCCTTTCATTATGTGGACACAAGACCACTAGATAATGGCATGCGAGTTACACCTGTTTATGCGTTGGCTAGTCATGTGATATTTGAGCGGCAAGTGCTTGAAGATATGAAAATCAAGGCTCCCATCGAGTATACACTTGAGATTACAGACAAGTTTAGGAAAAGCGGGACGAAAGCACCTTTTCAGCTTGGGAGCCAGTTTTCAAAAGAAGCATCTGAGTTGGAAAAGCTAATAGACCAGAGAGAAAAGGCGTTGAACGAAGCGTGGCAGAGCAGCGAAGAGCTGCATGCAAAAACTACATTGTATCACACTTATTACCAAGCGCGTATCGCTGAATTAGATAATTTAGCCGCTCAAATCGGAATTCACACGGTAGGCGAAGTGAAAAGCGATATCATCAATGTGATAAATCAACTGCGATCGATTCAAGATTCCATAATAGATCTAGACATGTCCATCGCAGCGCTAAGCCAATCAGGACCAGGCAGTGTGGCTAGCATGCAGTCTATCTTAGAGTCCAGACGTATACTAGGTGAGCAGGCACAGGTTCTCACCCAGAAGCAAAATGAACTCGAGGTATTATTACAGTTGATTATCAAATATGCGGCACTTATCGCTGCTACGAAGCTGGAAGTTCCAGCTAATGGAAGAGAAATTGGGCAATTGCGGCGGAAGATCGAACCAGCTCTTCGCTTAGCAAACCAACGAAATGATGAAATACGTACGAAGTTAAATGGGATTCCAAATGGTTCTGAGATTGGGAATTCCAGTGTTTATGAAGTATTTCAAAACGTTCCCGTTATGGGGGATGATTATTTCTATGGGTATCAGACAGCGGTAGCCAGCATTACTGCACTTTTTGCTGCATTTCAAGAGGTGGTTAATACCGTTTACCTCTACACCTCCGATAACACAAGCAGAGCGAATAAGGCCAATGATGCTTATTCGTCAGAATCAAATGATTTTTATGGGAAGCAAAGCATTTTAGAGAAGACAAGAATGGACAATAATGGGGTAATTACAGAAAATAAACAGCAGCAAAAGACCAAGATTCAAGCCGTTTTAGATCAAGCAAAACAAACGCTCGGTGCGTGCAGCCTGACGAACACACAGAGTGGTGACACCGTTCTATACAACCGCCTTCAAGGGACTGGAGAAGAAGAATCAGGAGGGAAGGGTTTCTACCAAAAGTATCGAGAAGCAAACGCTCAAGATACAACAATTGGCAGCGAGATCGCTTATGATTTAGAGAAACCGGAGCCAGTAAGCTTAAAAGCGATGGGTATGCTCGAGGCTTTCAATGACGCGGCGGAATCGATGCGTAATGAGCTCTATGTGAATGAGTTTGCCCTCACGAAATTTAATTACCGTACTCTTGGGTTAGAAAAAGACCTAGAGGGCCGTCCAAAGGTGTCCAACGAGCTCGTGGATCCCGGTTCTCATGCGTTAGCAAATCAAGAGGTTGAATATTTGCTGTATGGATTTTCTTCGTGCGGGGCTAATATTTCATCCGCATATGCGGAAATGTTTGCTTTCCGAATGGCTATCCGCACGTTAGAAGCACTCCTAGACGCGAAGAAGGAGCTGCTTAACATTGGCTCCCCCTTGCTTGTGCTCCTGTCTGCGGCTGCGGAAGGTGCACTGGCAGCTTTGCAAGACATGAATAAATTAATCAAAGGGGAAGCTGTAGCGTTATCTGCGAAAATAACGACATCAGCAGTAAGTTTAACTTACAAGGACTACTTGCGTATTTTTCTGTTTCTCCACCGTAATAATACGAAAATTATGGCTAGAATGCAGGCACTCATTGAGTTGGAAACGGGTAAGGATTTAGTTGGAAAAACAACGTACATTCAGGGGAATGCTTCTAGTGATGTAAGGTTGTGGTTCATCCCGCAAATCATGAAACTGATAGATGGATCGGGGTTATTAGGTTGTAAAGTGCATGGTGATCGGTGCCAGTTTAGTAGTACGTCTTCCGTAGCTTATTGAAGAAAAAGGGTGAGTGTTTATGCTTCGAAAGTTTCATTATGAGCAGAAGGGTGGCATGGTGCTTGAGGCTTCCTTGGTGCTGCCTTTCTTTTTAGCATTTGTGGTTGGACTGATCATTTGTATCCAGATTGCTGTATTAGAAATGGCTCTGCAAGCCGGAGTAACGGAAGCTACGAAGTCCATTGCAGGTCAGTTATACCCTGTGCGTCTTCTTGTCCATGAAGCCAAATCGAGATTCGATCAGAGCCACGTCGGGGAAATGATGAATTCGGCGATAGACCGAGTACAAACGGCCCGGGATCAGGTGAAGAATACTGAGAATTTGGCAGACGAATATGCTGCGTATATTCCGGATTCGCTACTAGAGCTGGTTAGGTTAGAAAAAGAAAAGCGTGAGTTAGGTGAGGGGAAGGCACAAGAGGAAATGGATGGACTTTATGAGCTGCAAGTAAAGCCGCGCATTCTTGCGGCGTTTACGCCTATTGTTTTTGCGTTCTGCGATGGCTCAACCATTCAGAATGACAAGTTTAAGGTCATTTCTGTGACCCTCCCGAGTATGGACAGTGGTGGCGACGCTCTTTTTGGTATTGAAGCTCAAATTACTTATAAACTTCCGCTGCCTTTTATGAGTCAAACGATTCTTTTAAAAAAGAGAGCCGTTGAGCGGGCATGGGTAGGCGCCTAAAAACTTTTAGGAGGGGTCCTATGATTCATTTGGCCTTATTTATGTTAATAACAATTGCTTTTGTTTCTGATGCTCGTAAAGCGGTAATCCCCAACAAGCTGACTATCTGTGGAACGATCATTGGCTTAATGATCCATGCATTTGCCGAGGGTTGGAGCGGGTTATTTTTTGCTTTGGTTGGCGCAATTACTGGGTTTGCTGTACTTCTTTTGCTCTATTTTTTCGGTGCACTTGGGGCAGGCGATGTGAAGCTTTTTGCTGCGATTGGGGCAATTATGGGGTTCACATTCGTCATACAATCGATGCTGTATGCCATTTTATGTGCTGGGGTTATAGGAATCGGCTTGCTCTTTCTTCAAAAACAAGTGGTAGCTACAGGACAAAAGCTCGCCACGTGGCTTATTTCTTTCGTTACCTACCATGATTTGGACTGTTTGCTGAGTATGAAACGTCAAAACAATTTGAAATTTCCGTTTATGTATGCTGTTGTGCCGGGTGTCGGATTAACTTGGTACTATTCGTTCTTATGAGGAGTGGTGATTCCGTGACGCAAGAAGTATTTGGACTTCGTTATGAGTTTGTATACCGACACGGTCATTATATGGAGCTTAATAAAGAAGCGGGATTAGATTCGAAGGAGCTATCGGCTTTGCAGGTCAAGATGCTTGAAGCCAATCATATCCCGAAACTGCTGCCGCTGGAAATACAAGAGGTGGATTTTCGAATAAGCTTATTGTATAACTTGTCGGCTAAGCGAATGCTAGCCCACGTTTTGAGAGTGGAGGGGGTGTCTAAACATCAATTTGCGAAGCTGATGTATGCAATTGTTTGTGCATTAGAAGAGAGTAAAAATTACATGCTTTACGAAACAGGATACGTTTTGAAAGACAATTTCATCTTCATAGGCAGCGAATGGTCGGACGTATATTTGACTTATGTGCCATTGGAAACTATAACCGATGAAGTGTCTGTTTTCACTTCATTAGAGGCTCTGATGATACAACTCTCATTAAAAATGAAGGATGATGAGAGGAAAGAGGTGGATTCGTGGTTGGCGTCGATATCGCAGATTCAGAGCTTACAAGAGTACAAGGAGAGCTTGCTAACCCATATGGACGAGCTATCTTCAGTTCAAGAGGTGCTGTTGATATCTAATCCTGAAATCGAACAAAATCAAGATGAACATTCGGTACAAAATAGTAACACTCAAGCCCCTTATCTAAAAGATTTGGGATTACCCAAGTCACTCTGGAATCGGAATGAAGTCCATCGGCCGGTTAATCACAGATCCTCAATAGAGATGGTACCTATGCCTAAAAATGTGGCGATGATGGATGTAGGAGGCGGGCTTCCAATTTCCTTAATTCCTCTGGATCAGCGGATGCGACTAATCGTTCTTGCTGTTGTTATCCTTATAGCCGCGTTTCTATGGCAAAACTATTTTAGCTATCCCTCTGCAGGTACTCTGCAAATCACAGCAGGAATCTCGATTTTGCTCGCAGATGTTTGGTTTGTGAGTAAGTATCTAGGAATACCTTGTTACAAAAAAGGAAGCGGGCCTAAGCTGCTTTCCTCCAATGAGGCAGAACAACAGGTTCGTAAGTTAGAACCACCAACATTAACATCTGAACCAATAAATATCCAGAATTATTATCAAAATTTACATATGCATACGACCCTGCTTAGTAACAATAAACCAAACGCAACCGTCTTCCTTGGACGAGTTATGAAGCAACCGTTAGGCCCGCGTTTCGAAATTCAAATCGAAGGCCTTACTAAGAATGTTCCGCTGAAAAATGATCCTTTTACAATAGGGAGAGGCGGTGCGAGTTTGAAAGTCGATTATGTATTGGAAGAAGCAGGAGTTTCTAGAGTGCATGCTGAAATCGTTAAGAATGACGAGGGCTATGTGATAAAAGATACCGGTTCTACCAATGGCACCTATTTAAATGGTGAACCTTTGGTAACTTATCAGTCTTACCCATTGAAGGATGGAGACGAGCTTCGAATTGTGCGCCATGAAATGAAGTTTCGTCTGGAAGGGTAGAGAAACAATCCTGGCCTTTCCCTATGACGTCCCTAACGGGGCGTTTTGTGCTTTTAAAACAACTTTTTCAAAATATTTTCGTCAATTTGACTTGTAGTATGATAGAATATGAGTGATTTTATATGTAGAAACATAGAAAATGTACGTGAAAACGTACAAAAATAATTTTGTACATAAAAGTGTACAAAAATAATTTTGTACATAAATACGTAAAAAAGCGTTGCGAATGTAAACATATTTGGCTGAAGGGTTGAGGTATTAATGAGTGAAAAATCTTACTTTACCATAGCTTTAGATGTTAAAAACTCTTCTGATAAAAAATTAATTAGCCAAAAGTTAGAGCATATATCAAAAAAAATGAACTCAAGGCTTAAAACTCTTAATCATTATGCACATATCCCTTTTAAAGTTAGAATGGGGGATGAAATCATAGCCGTATTCCCCTCATTTTCAGAAGGGTATGATGCCTACAATGAGCTTTATAACATGCTGAACAAAGATTTGTTCGGTTACGAGGAAAAAAAATTAGCGGCTTATATAGGGGTTGGGTTTGGGTTTCTTGATGATGAAAATGAGCTTGACTTACATAAGATAAATGGAAGTTCACTTACTAGTGCATTTAAAGCCCGAGACTATTTTCTTAAAAATAATAAAGGCTATTCGCGTCAATACAATCAATATAATAAGTATATTACAACTTTTTTCTATTCACTAGATGAAGGCCTGCCATTTGAGGTGGTTAATCATCTGATCAGCTACATCAATGAAATCTGTGAGAAAAGAACCGATAAACAGAAAGAAGTTATTAACTTAATAGAATTGAATCCTGAAATAAGCCATCTTGAAATTGCAAAACGAGTAGGAACGACAGAGAATGGCGTTTATAAAATTCTTCAACGTTCAAATTATCAATTGGTGAAGGATGCTCAATTTAGTCTTAAGAAACTGCTAAGCTTTATGCAAGAGAATTATAAGAAAGGGGATCAATGAATAGATGTTTAAGATATTTGTTGTACTGCTTCTGTGCCATCTCATTGTTGATTTTTTATTGCAACCTGAAAGATTAGTTGAACTTAAAAAGAGGAATCACTGGGCCATCATATTTCATGCTCTAGTCCACTTTGGTGTTTCTAGTATTGCTATGACGATAATGGGGTCATTTCAAAAAACAGTTATAGCAATCATGTTAATTTCATCCGTAAATTACTTGATGGATTGCTTCAAAAATAATATAGAGAGAGACGTAAATACCTTTCAGTTTGAAAAAATAAAGCAAAAATGGATAACATGTAAGGAATGGATAGCCAAGTCCAGAACTTTATTATTTACACTTGATCTAATCGTACATATAACGGTTATTTATATATCTGTATATTATTTTGTGAGCGGAATGGACTATAACACACATAAAGAAAAGATAGGAAAAGTTTATAGCATTCTATTTGGTAACGGGATTATTTCGTCTGAAGAAACGAAATTTGTTTGTCTGATTATTACAGTACTTATATTATCAAGCGTATCTTCGGTTTTTATTACAAATGCATCAACCGATATTCTAAACAGAAGAAAACGCGATATGGCTAACAACAGTTCAACGATAGCGCATCAAGAAACAGCGGCTGCTGTAGAAGGTGATACGTACTCCAGAAATATGATCATACCTCCCTTTGCAAGCTTCAAATCCGAAGGTCCTATGATTAAACAGAGAGATTCAACAATAAGTGCTGAGCTTTACTTGAAAAGTGAAGTAGAGGCGTTTTACAAGCATACGGAAAATGAACATAAAGATTTTCATTTGGAAAGGACATTGGAAATTACCGAAAAAGAAAGTAATGCAGAGGTTAAAAATAAAATTGTTTATCACACGAGTAAATTCAACGAATCATCTCCGAATATTGCCAAATATATAGGTATCATAGAGAGATTCCTAATAGCAGTATTGGTGGTGAAAGGTGCATTTACTGGAATTGCATTTCTAGGAACTTTGAAAGCGATTGCCAGATATAAGCAATTTGATGAGAAAAATTATGCTGAGAAATTTTTGTTAGGTACACTCATAAGTGCGCTCTTGGGCTTGATATGCGGAATGATCATTATAAGAATATTTAATATAAGTATGTCATAGGCGGGGACAATACGAAATAAAAGTTAATGATTACGCTTCCTAGAGCAATTTAACTACTTCCTGTCTTGCAGAAGCAGTGTTATAATAAGAAGTCGCGAATATGTGCGATTATTTTTTAACAGACAGGGGTTTGGGTTTACAAGATGAGTCTTTTGACAATTGAAGATTTAAGCCACAGCTTTGGAGACCGTACATTATTTAAAAATGTATCATTCCGTCTGCTTGCTGGTGAGCGTGTTGGTATTGTTGGAGCTAATGGCGTGGGTAAATCCACGTTGATGAATATATTAACTGGAAAAGTACTGAAAGATACAGGTAAAGTAGAATGGACACCACGGGTCCATTATGGCTATTTGGACCAGCATTCTGTATTAGAACCGGGCAAAACGATTCGCGATATTTTACGCGATGCTTTTCTTCCTCTCTACGAAGAAGAGAAAGAGATGATGGCCATTACCGAGAAGATGGCCGATGCCTCTTCAGAAGAGCTTGAAGTATTACTTGAGCAAATGGGTGAAATTCAAGAACGTTTGGAAATCGGCGGATTCTATATGTTGGATGTAAAAGTGGAAGAAATGGGTAACGGCCTTGGGCTTAATGCGATTGGTTTAGACCGTGACGTTACATCCCTAAGTGGTGGACAACGAACGAAGGTTCTTTTGGCTAAATTATTATTGGAAAAACCAACTGTACTTCTTTTGGATGAGCCGACCAACTATTTGGATGTTGAGCACATTGAATGGTTGAAAATCTATCTCAAAGATTATCCTTTCGCGTTTATGCTGATTTCACATGACACTGAATTCATGAATGAAGTCGTAAACGTGGTATACCACTTGGAATTCACGAAGCTAACTCGCTATACGGCGAATTATGAGAAATTCCTGGATATGGCTGAAATGAATAAAACACAGCATATTGACGCTTATGAAAAGCAGCAAGAGTACATTAAAAAACAGGAAGATTTCATCGCGCGTAATAAAGCGCGGGCGTCAACTTCAACCCGTGCCAAGAGCCGGGAGAAACAACTTGATAAGATTGACCGAATTGAGCGTCCGGAGACGGCTATGAAGCCGACTTTTGTGTTCAAGGAATCACGTTCAAGCAGCAGAGTTGTTTTTGAGGCGGAAAACTTGGAAATCGGTTATGATCGTCCTCTTTTACCGAAGATGAATGTAACGATTGAGCGCGGCGAGAAAATTGCTATTGTCGGATGTAACGGTGTAGGTAAATCTACACTTCTCAAAACGATTTTGGGTAAGCTTGAGCCTTTCAACGGCAAAACGTACCGTGGTGACTACTTAAGTCCTGCATATTTTGAACAAGAGGTTAAAGCACCGAGCATGACACCGATCGATGACGTATGGAACGAGTTCTCTTCGATGACTCAGAATGAGGTCAGAGGGGCACTTGCCCGATGCGGGCTCAAAAATGAGCACATCACACGTGCTATGGGTAAGCTTAGCGGTGGTGAACAAGCGAAAGTACGTCTTTGTAAACTGCTGATGAGAGAAAGTAACTGGTTGTTATTCGATGAGCCTACGAACCATTTGGACATTGTTGCCAAAGAAGAGCTTCAGAGGGCTTTGAAAGAATATAAAGGTACCGTTCTGCTCGTTTGTCACGAACCTGAATTTTATGAAGGTTGGGTAACAAGAGTGTGGGATGTTGAAGAATGGTCAGCAAAAGTAACCAATTAGGGGGTCATATTCATGTTAACGCACGTTGTGTTTTTTAAGCTTAAAGATCGCAGTCCTGAAGCGGTGGAAATGACGAAGGCTGTCCTCACCAACATGGAAGGCAAAATCCCGGTTCTTCGACACATCGAAGTAGGGACCGACATTTTACATCTAGAACGCTCTTATGATATTGCATTGATCACAAAATTCGATTCTTTGGACGATCTTAAAAAGTATGACACACATCCCGTTCATGAAGAAGTGAAGGCTCATATGAAGACAGTGCTTGATGGAACGTCGATTTGCGTTGATTTTGTAAGCTAATTGAGTTTGAAAAACATAGGGGAACAGTGTAGTATCCTTAGAAGAGGCTAGTTTATGACTTCGGTCATGTTGCTTGCTTAAGTCTCCTAGGCTGCACTGTTTTTTGTGTGTTTGGAGCAATTATATTAAATAGAAAAGGGAGGAATCCCGCTTGAAAACGAAATTAAATAAAGCTTATATGACTGACATTCTCGAGTTGTTGTTACGGACTCCTAGCCCGACAGGTTATACCCATCACATTATGCAAAAGGTAGAAAAAGAAGTGGCTAAGCTCGGGTTTGAGCTGACATATACGAATAAGGGCTGCGGCATTGTGACAATTCCAGGCACGCGTATGGATCGTGTAATTGGGATTTCTGCACATGTGGATACACTTGGTGCGATGGTACGTTCGATTAAGGATAATGGTACTTTGAAAATCACCTCTTTAGGTGGTTTTATGATGGGCGCCATTGAAAATGAATACGTTCAAATTCATACGCGCGATGAACGCGTTTATGATGGGACCATTCTGACTTCGCGACCATCCGTGCATGTGTATGAAGATGCCAGAGAGTTTAAACGCGATGAAGCCAACATGGAAGTACGAATTGACGAGTTTGTGAAGTCCAAGAAAGAGGTTCAAGACCTAGGCATTCGAGTAGGAGACTATATTTCTTTCGATCCGCGAGTACAAGTGAAGGAAAATGGCTATGTGAAGTCACGTCATCTAGACGATAAGGCGAGCGTTGCTTCTTTATTTGGACTTTTAAAACTGATCAAAGATGAAGGTTTGAAGCCTGCTTTTACAATCAAGCTGTTCTTCTCCAATTATGAAGAGGTTGGACATGGATCTGCCTATATTCCTGAAGATATTACGGATTTTATTGCTGTGGATATGGGTGCTCTTGGTGATGATTTGAGTGGTAGTGAGCGTGATGTTTCGATTTGTGCGAAGGATTCCTCAGGTCCTTACGATTATCAGATGACTTCGAAAATGATTGAACTGGCCGAGAAGCTGGAGATCGGCTATGCGGTTGACATTTATCCAAGATACGGCTCAGATGCATCTGCCGCGCTAAAAGGTGGACGCGATATTCGTGCTGCGTTAGTAGGTCCAGGCGTGCATGCGTCACACAGTATGGAGAGAACGCATATGGATGCTGTAGTGAATACAGCTGCTCTTCTTGCAGCCTATATCATGGAGCCACTCCAAGCATGAATATACTCAGTGCAGTCAATATAACTAAAACATATGGTGATAAGGTGCTGTTCGATGATATCTCGTTCACGGTGAACGAGAAGCAGCGCATCGGTCTCATTGGCGTGAACGGCACAGGCAAGTCCACGCTGCTGAAACTGCTAGCGGGACTGGAAACAGCGGATCGTGGTAAGCTCGTGCACGCGAACCATTTCCGCGTGGAATACTTGCCTCAGAACCCGGAGTTCGATCCGAACTCCACGGTGCTGGAGCAAGTATTCCACGGCGACACGCCGCTCATGAAGACGCTTCGCGACTATGAGCTTGCGCTTGCTGAGCTGGAGCTTGACGCCTCCAACGAGAAGAAACAAACTCGGCTGTTTACTGCCCAGTCGCGCATGGATGAGCATGGTGCATGGGAAGCCAGCACCCTGGCCAAAACCGTGCTGATGAAGCTCGGCATCAGCGAGTTCGACAAGCCCGTCGGCCAGCTGTCCGGCGGTCAACGTAAACGCGTGGCCATGGCGCGCGTTCTCATCCAACCGGCTGACCTGCTCATCCTTGATGAGCCGACGAACCATATTGATAACGAGACTGCTATTTGGCTCGAGGAGTTCCTTAGTAAGTGGCGCGGCGCGCTGCTGCTCGTTACGCATGACCGGTACTTCCTAGAGCGGGTAACCACCCGCATTCTGGAGCTGGACCGGGGGAAGATCTACAGCTATGAGGGGAACTACGAGTGGTTCCTCGAGAAAAAGGCGGAGCGGATGGAGTCCGAAGCATCCAGCGAAGATAAGCGGCAGAACCTCTTGCGCCGCGAGCTAGCTTGGCTCCGTCGCGGCGCGAAGGCGCGCACGACGAAACAGAAGGCGCGTATTGGGCGCGCCGAGGAATTACGGGACCACAAGGTGGACGGTCCCGGGGAGAAGCTTGACATGGCGCTGGCCGGCAGCCGCCTTGGCAAGAAGGTGATGGAGCTGGAAGCGATCACCAAAGCTTTTCCGGGCGGGAAGCCGCTGCTGAGCGGCTTCAGCTACATCGTGATGCCGAGGGATCGCCTCGGCATCATCGGTCCGAACGGCAGCGGCAAATCAACGCTGCTGAACATGCTCGCCGGGCGCATTCAGCCTGACAGCGGCACGATCGAGACCGGTACGACCGTGAAGCTCGCGTACTATACGCAAGAGAATGTCGAGATGGATGAGAAGATGCGTGTCATAGAGTACATCAAGGAAGCGGCTGAACAGATTCGCACATCCGACGGTGAGACCATTTCGGCTTCGCAAATGCTCGAGCGTTTTCTGTTCTCGCCGAACTTGCAATGGTCGCCAATTGGAAAGCTTTCCGGAGGGGAGCGCCGCAGACTTTATTTGCTGCGCACACTTATGGGAGAGCCCAATGTACTGCTCCTCGATGAGCCGACGAACGACTTAGACATCCAAACTTTGACCATACTGGAAGATTATCTGGATCAATTTCCTGGAGCTGTGATCACCGTTTCACATGATAGATACTTTTTGGATCGAACCGTTTCGCATCTATTTGCCTTCGACGGCACTGGCCGGATCGAGCCTTATATCGGGAACTACTCTGATTACTTGGAAGAGAAACGCGAGCAGGAAG
The DNA here is from genome assembly GCF_900103825.1 of Paenibacillus sp. yr247. Taxonomy (GTDB): domain Bacteria; phylum Bacillota; class Bacilli; order Paenibacillales; family NBRC-103111; genus Paenibacillus_E. Next base: position 22,242 of record NZ_FNIF01000005.1, on the reverse strand, counting down.
AAGCGGATCAAGCTCGGAAAGAAATCATGCGCCAGGCAAGTTCTAGCAAATCAGCATCACCAGCAGCAACTAGCAATCCTGCAGTCGCAGGTAATTCGTCGAATTCGAACCGTCCTAAGAAGCTTACGTTCAAAGAACAGAAGGAATGGGACGAAATAGAGAGTACGATAGCTGCTCTGGAAGACAAAGCGGCTAGTTTGAAAAAGCAAATTGAATCCGCGGGAAGTGACTTTGACCGAGTTCGCGATTTGTATGAGCAGGAGCAGCAAACGGCCGCCGATTTGGAAACGGCTATGGAAAGATGGACTTATTTATCCGAGTTGGTAGAAGAAATAGAACGGAAATAGGAGAGATTTAAGGAGAGACTTTAATCTTCGATTAAAGATCCCTATATATGATATGATAGAACAAACTACTATAAAGGCAGGTATGCATTCCACATGATTAATGTTAATAACGTGACGCTTCGTTACGGCAAGAGAGCCTTGTTCGAGGACGCCAATATTAAATTCACCCCAGGCAACTGTTACGGGCTTATCGGAGCTAACGGTGCGGGTAAATCCACTTTTCTTAAAATTCTTTCCGGTGAGATCGAGCCAAACACAGGCGAAGTCAGCATTACTCCAGGCGAAAGAATGGCTGTACTGAAGCAAAATCATTACGAATTCGATGAAATTGAAGTTTTGAAAACCGTTGTAATGGGGCATGCTCGTTTGTTTAAAATCATGGAAGAGAAGGATGCTCTGTATGCCAAAGCGGACTTCTCGGAAGAAGACGGCATGAGAGCCGCTGAGCTCGAAGGCGAATTTCAGGATCTTGATGGCTGGCAGGCGGAATCGGATGCTGCTGAGCTTCTTATCGGTCTTGGTATCCCGACTTCCATGCATGAGACGAAAATGAAAGACCTCGATGGCAATGAGAAAGTACGTGTTCTCTTAGCACAAGCCTTGTTCGGCAATCCGAATATTTTGCTGCTGGATGAGCCAACCAACCATTTGAACTTAGAGTCTATACGTTGGCTGGAGAACTTCCTTTCCCGGTTTGAAGGCACAGTTATCGTTGTATCCCATGATCGTCACTTCCTGAACCAAGTTTGTACGCATATTGCGGATATTGATTTTGGTAAAATTCAAATGTACGTCGGTAACTATGACTGGTGGTATGAGTCCAGCCAATTGGCACTTCGATTAACGAGAGACGCCAACAAGAAAACGGAAGAAAAACGTAAAGAACTGGAAGCCTTTATTGCACGTTTTAGCGCAAATGCCTCCAAATCCAAACAAGCAACGTCGCGTAAAAAACAACTCGAGAAGCTTACGCTTGAAGATATTAGACCCTCCAGCCGTAAATATCCGTTCATTCACTTCAAAGGAGAGCGTGAAGCTGGTAAGCAGCTGCTGGCTGTTGAGAATTTGTCTAAAACGATTGATGGCGTAAAAGTGTTAAACAATGTAACGTTCACCATTAATAAAGGGGATAAAATCGCCTTTGTTGGGCCGGATGGTATCGCCAAAACGACGCTCTTTAAAATCCTGATGGGTGAATTGGAAGCGGACGAAGGTACGTATACATGGGGGGTTACTACATCTCAAGCGTATTTCCCGAAAGACAGTCAAGACTATTTCAATTCCGAGTTGACCTTGGTGGATTGGCTTCGTCAATATTCCAAAGATCAAGATGAATCCTTCCTTCGCGGGTTCCTAGGCCGTATGTTATTCTCTGGCGAAGAAGCCTTGAAGAAAGCAAATGTCCTTTCCGGAGGGGAAAAAGTACGCTGCATGTTCTCCAAAATGATGCTAAGCGGAGCCAATGTGCTCATTCTGGATGAACCTACCAACCATTTAGATTTGGAGTCCATTACGGCACTTAACAATGGTCTAGTTGATTTCGATGGAACGATCCTGTTCGTTTCCCATGACCATCAGTTCATCCAAACGATTGCTACACGCATCATGGAGATCACGCCAAAAGGACTCATCGATAAAATGTTCACGTATGATGAATACCTCGAAAGTGAAGATGTGAAAAAACAACGCGAATCGCAATACGCGTAATGATAAGTAAAAAGCGCCCTGACGTATTACTCTCAGGGCGCTTTTGCCTACACAAACGGATGTCTAGCTGCCGCCGGTGCGACGACGTTGATTGTTTACTTTTTTAGTCATTTGGCTTTTTCCGCTTTGGTTAGTGTTTCCAGCTTGCTTCGGGTTTGCTCGTGCTGCGGCTTGATCCGCTTTTTTCTGGGCAAGTTTTTGCTTAATCGCATCGGCTAAACTAACTTTTTTTGGGCCTTGTTCTTCACCCTGTTGATCTTGAGGCTTGTCTGACATAGGAACACCTTCTTTACATGGTATGCTTTTAGTATAATCGAATCAAAGAAAAGATGAAAGAAGGTGTGGAGGATGTTTGATCCGACGATATATGACAATATTAAGGTCGTGCTTGAAGGTGCAGTCTATGACTTGGATTTGGATGGTAAAATTTTAATTACGCGGCGGGAAGATCAAGTTGATTTATCCTCGATGTCACGCACATATGCCATTGAATTTGCCAGGAAGATCGATAAACCGAGCAAAGCAGAAATTAACTTGCATGTTCATTTAAGTGATTTGGCTGCTGAGATTTTAGAGAATCCAACAGCCAAGCCAGGCTGCACATTAACTATAAAACTCTATACCAAGGTCAAGAACCCAGAATCAGAGTGTCCTCATATTGAGGAGCAATTGGGTCTAATTTGGGAGCACCGTCCGCAGATATCTCAGCTCCTTTCCTATACTTACAGTCATCTTCCGATTTCCTATCATAATCAAATTACACTATCCTTCGGTCGTAAAATCGATGAAAGTCATATGGATGATTTCCCTCATCTCATCGGTTACGCCGTTGATAGTTTAGCTTGGTTAGATGAGAGAGGGACCTAGAATGCAGGAATTATCCCAACGAGAGCTGTTAGACAGAGTAAGCAGCATGCAAGAGGGCTCTTTTGCTGTTTTTCTATATACACCTTTCTGTGGTACATGCAAAATGACAGAGCGAATGTTAGACATTATTTTGACGATGCAGCCTACCTTACCGCTGATGAAAAGCAATATTAACTTTCTTCCGCAAATTAGCCGTGAGTGGCAAATTACAAGTGTACCGTGTATAGTCATCTTAGAACAGGGAAAAGAGAAAGAATTTATGTATCGCATGCAATCCGTGGATGAGCTGTATCGTAAACTGCTGCCACTTATTCGCATGTGAAAAATATAGGAGTGGAGTTGTTTTCATGAGTAGTTTTCAAATAGGTGATCGAGTTACGGCTGAGTATAAAACAGGGGCTTATTTTGGCGAGATTGTTGAGAATAGCAGTACCATGAAAGCGGCCGTCCGCATTCTGGCTGTGAAGGAACATCCGACACAGGGGGATTTACATAACCCGATGGATCCGAGTGTTGCTTTTTTTCATCAACGGCGGGCGTTGTCTTATCAAGAAATTGCCTTGATGCCAATTTCAACAATACGTCCATACACGGGTGTGATTCCAGACTACCAAGATTCTCTGAAAAGAGCGTTATTAGCGCAAATCAGTAAGTTGTCGGAGATGGAAGCATGGGCCCGACGCTCTCTTCAGGAGCTTGATCAGCTGCAGAAGGAATATTTTCCTCATTCTAATTAAGAAACTTCAAGGTATAATTTTGTGCCATCGTTATATTTGAAAATCGCTACATCACCAATGATCTCGATCATCGAGATCATTTTTAATTTTCTGCGAAATTCAAAATTAAGCTCAAATTCCTTAAGTTTACTTGATAGCAATTCCATATGGGAATTCCGATGTGTGAAATTAAGAACAGGAATGGATTTGTTTTTGAATTTAATGGTTATTGCTTGCATGGTAAGCCCTCCTTCGCGTTTTCCTTTGGAAAAAACAGACCTTGTAAGCATTCGCGTACAATTGGTCTACACATTTAGGATACATTTCAACCGTTAGATATGTTAGGGTCAAACTATTAATAAGTTTTAGTATCTTATTGTATGTAAAGAATAGCCTTAGAGGGCTTGTTCCTCAAAGATTAATTCGTGGATGATCTGAGACAAGGAAAAAAGGAATCGTAAGCAGCAGAGATTGGTTGTTGCGGGGTGCGTTAACGACATTTATAATAAGTAAGATTGAAATCAAACAAGTTCTGTTCTGGGGGCATTGGAATGACAGCTGGAAAACCAATTCGTATTGGTATTATAGGTTCCGGAAATATCGGGAATGTACATATGGAAGTACTGAAGAAAGTGCCGGAGGCTCAAATCGCCGCTGTTACGGATATGTATTTACCACTTGCTGAAACTCGGGCGAAAGAACATAGCATTGAGCGGGTTTATGAGAGTACGGACAAGCTGCTTGCAGACTCTTCCATTGATGCTGTGATTATTGCTGTGTCCAATGAATGGCATGCACCTATCGCTATACAGGCGTTAGAGGCCGGTAAGCACGTTATGCTCGAGAAACCAATGGCGCTAAATCTCGCATCAGCTAGACAAATTGTAGAAGCTGAGCGCAAAGCAGGTAAAGTGCTGATGATTCCGCACCAGCTGCGTTGGGATGCCTTGTCGCTAGCAGTGAAGCAGCAGGTCGAGAAAGGTGCACTTGGTCATATTTATCATGCCAAAGCTGGCTGGTTAAGACGCAAAGGAATCCCTGGCTGGGGGACTTGGTTTACTCAAATGGAAAAGTCCGGCGGCGGACCTCTGATCGATCTTGGCGTGCATATGTTAGATTTATCCCTCTATTTGATGGGGAATCCGAAACCTGTTTCGGTCTATGGAGCTACCTACGCTGAATTCGGACCGCGTAAAAAAGGAATTGGTTCGTGGGGGACGCCGAACTGGGATGGTCGTTATGATGTCGAGGATTTAGCAACTGCGTTGATTAAATTGGACAATGGCGCTACTCTATCGCTGGATGTAAGCTGGGCAGGACTCATTGAAACGGATAACCAACCATATGTACAACTTCTTGGTTCCGAAGGTGGGGCTTCCATTCGCGGAACGAAAGGGAAGCTGTTAGCAGAGATGTTTGATCGCGAAGCCGACATTGCCATCACCCTACCTGAATTCGATGAAGGACCGCGTGTCCGAATGATGAGGCATTTCTTGGCGTGTATTGAGAACGGGTCACAACCGATAACTTCTGTTATGACGGGATATACGAATAATTTGATCTTGGATGCGATTTACAGTTCGTCGCAAACCGGAAATGAAGTGAAATTGAACTGGGACATCGAGTAGACAGGGGCTGCAGCAATTGAGTTGGGAGTTATTTAGTATCATCGGAACGATTGCTTTCGCGGTGAGTGGAGCCATTGTTGCGATGGAAGAGGATTATGATATTTTAGGTGTTTATGTACTCGGGCTTGTTACGGCTTTCGGCGGAGGGGTCATTCGAAACTTGTTGATCGGCAAACCGATCGTCCTGCTATGGGAGCAAGGTATATACTTTCAAATTGCCTTATTTGCAATGACATTAGTGTTCTTTATGCCAGTTCGATACATTAAGTTATGGAAAACATGGGAAGCTTTCTTCGATGCAATTGGTTTGGCTGCCTTCTCGATTCAAGGAGCGACATATGCTACAAATATGGGGCATCCGCTCAGTGCCATTATAGTTGCCGCTGTACTAACGGGGATTGGCGGGGGTATTGTTCGAGATGTTTTAGCAGGTCGAAAGCCACTCGTGCTCAAAGATGAAATTTATGCCGTCTGGGGAATGTTGGCCGGTGCATTGGTCGGACTTGGTTGGGCGCAAGGTACTTGGCAGTTAGCTGTACTGTTTGCTTTAGTCGTTATACTAAGGATGTTTTCGGTATTTTATAAATGGAAGCTGCCTAAACGTTCTTTGCGGAGTTCGATGGTTCAGACAGCACGAAGATCCGATTTGTAACATAGAAATAATCAACGTTGGAAAGGAGACTGATTCATTTGGAAACATCATTATCACAGCAGCAAAAGATTTCTGCAGAAACGATCGCGTCACGGATTATTTCGGTTAAGGAATTGCTGCAAACTGAGCTTGACCTATATGAGGTGTCCAAAGATGTAGAAACAGGTGAGCATTATCTTCATTATGCTTACATGCATCGAGACTTTAAGAGCACCGGCGAACCGGAATCGTTTCATTATTTGCTGCCCATTGACAGCGATGATGTACTCGGCATGATTTTTGGGGAGCAAGGGTATGCGTATCCAGAGCATTGGCACAAATCATTTTTGCGTAATGGTCCAGAAGGGTTTTACATTTGGTTTGATCCTTCACATGTAGTGCAGCTGTCAGAGGATGAAGCCATTGCGGCGGACCTGTTGAAAAAGCTGCGAACTTTTAAAGAAAATGGCTCTTCCGATCCGGATGCCGTTCGCAAATTGCTTGAAGATCTAGATGATACACGCAATAAAAATGAATAATGATGATTCATTGCTCCAAAATGACTTAGAAGCCTGCTTTGCCGATGATTCGGCAGCGGGCTTTTTTTGTTTGGTAAAAATCAGGATAAATGTCCATATTAACACTAATGTCTATTGTCCTGAAGAGAGGGGGTGTAGAAATCATGAGTACAGAGTCGTACCAATTTGCTAATTTTGGCACTCGTGAAGATCTGCTAGAAGATCTACGCAGCCTCGAGTCTCGTATGAAGGATGAACTGGGCTATGAGGTCGCCCTGATAGCTTACACGCAGGAAGTCGATGAGAACAAGATTAAGTAAATTTTGAGCCATAAGAAGGGGGATTATATGAGAAAAGCGATGTTCAAAATCGCGGTGTCCGTTGTGCTTATCGGCATGGTCACAGGCTGTTCGGCAGCAAGTCCAAGGAATCAAGCAGGAGCTAGTTCTTCCAATCCAAAAGCCGGAAGCTGGGACACAGGATTAAGGAACAACGAAGATTCTTCGATGGGAGCAAAAAGTGTTAATCAATCACCTCAGCCTACGATGATTCACTCTACGATTGACAATGTGAAAGCACATATCAACACGCATTTGTCGCTGAATCGCGATTTAGCGGATCGAGTGATTCAAGCAGCGCACCTGGGGTCTACAGCTGTTGCCGTTACCGATAACAACATTTATGTAGCTGTGGATATGGGCGGGATGCAGGCGATGGGAGCCGATGATGGCATCAAAATGCTAAGCAAAAATAACGACCCGGAAAATGGAGCTGGCTTATTCGGCTCGGGGGTCGGAGCACAAATGGATTGGCTATCGGCTAAGCCTTTGCCAGCGGAAAGTGCGAATGCCATTCGGCATCTGCTAACACGTATATATCCAGATTCGAATATCTTCATTTCCTCTAATCCACATTATGTGAATCGGATGATGTACTATGACAGTCAGCAGCAAAAAAACAAAAGAATGGATTCGTATCTGAATGAGTTTAACACCATGGTACAGTATGCCTTCCCTAACTATTCTTCGGGGCAAAGACATGTATTGCCCTAAGAGTTAACAAGATTAGTTTTTGCAAATAGGCTCTCCCTCAGCTTTCTGCTGGGGGTTTTGACTTCAAAGAGGAGTACGACGATGATTATACAAGCTGAGCATTTGAACGCTTTGTCGTCCATATGGAACAATGAGCTATCGGTATAAGGTCCGGGCTTATTGCGGTTCTCGCCAATGTGATTATGTCCATAAGGAAGATGTCATCCAAGCGATAAATTATGAAACCGCGTACGCCATGGCTCTGCATTATAACGAAGCTCCTACAAAGCCGAAATGTCCTTTGTGCGGAGAATCAATGGCTTTCTATTCCCATTCCATCATTGATGAACCTTGGCTGCCCTGAATAGCTTGACAATTTGAGCTTTCCTGATAAATAGTAAGAGGACAAAGGAATCAGGAGAGGAACACCACAGTCATGATAACAGACGCCTTACCGCAAGAGATCCGAGAGAAATTGGAGAAAAACAAGCAGCAAAGGCAGACTTATACTTCTGCTGAAGACCTTAAACTTATTGGAACGGCAGCATTTGAAGCACCTCGTGAAGATATACTTACCGATGCCATTATTGCTCTTTATCTGGGCAAAAATGTCTTGTTAAAGGGTCCGACAGGCTCGGGTAAGACGAAACTTGCCGAGCACGTTTCAGCGCTGTTTGATCAACCGATGCATGGAGTTAATTGTTCAACCGATCTCGATGCCGAAGCCTTGCTTGGGTTCAAAACGTTAACCCATGATGAGCGGGGGAGTACACATATTGCCTTCATCCCAGGGCCGATCATGAAAGCAATGATGAAGGGACACTTTCTTTACATAGACGAAATTAATATAGCTAAACCCGAAACCTTATCTTTAATAAACGGAGTCCTGGATCATCGGAGATCGATTACGAACCCTTTTACAGGGGATGTCATTACAGCACACCCGGACTTTAGAGTCGTTGCAGCGATCAATGAAGGATATATGGGGACAGTGCCCTTGAATGAAGCCCTGAAAAATCGTTTCGTGACAATTGATGTTCCTTATTTGCAAGGAGAGTCACTTTATAAGCTGCTCAAGAGCAAATCTGTTTTAAGCGATGAAAAGCAGTTAAGAACATTCGTTCAGTTGTCTGCTGATTTATTAACTCTGATTGAAATGGGACAGCTGCCCGATGAAGCAGGATCGATAAGAGCGCTGCTGGATGCTTGTGATTTGACGGCTTATATTCCGCCTTTGCGGGCAGTTGCTCGCGCCATTGCCGATAAATTGGAGGATGAGAGGGAACGTGCAGCCGTCATTAATGCGGCGGAAACGTTATTCTAAGCCAATGTTTGTAGGAAAGTTAAGCTTGTTGGATGATAAAATCGACGCGATGCTTCAAATGCAGCTGGTGGATTTAGCGCGGATGTTCACAAAGCGTAAAGAGCTAAAAGTGGAAGCAGCGTTCCATGCCGGCTATGAGGAAGCTTCCGCTCGTATAACGGTGAGTCAGTTTTGGTGGGACTATCCTCCGGTTGATAAAACAGCAGGGATGAAGAGTGATGTTTATCTGCGCGGTATCGGTAGTGCCTGGTTCACAGGGACAGCTGCGGTAAAGTCTTATCTAACCTATTGTCAAAGTACTCGTTTCCCGAAGTTGGCTAACTCACTCTTTGCATTATGTGAAGATATGCGGTTAGAGCGTATTTGTCGAGCACGCAGACCAGGTACTTCGCGGGTATTTGTCCATCGGCATCGCATTTATGGGGCTTATTTTCGACATAAGCTGCGTACTCACTTGATCAAAGGCGAAATGTCGGACGCTGTTATTTTGTTCATCTATGGTTGGTTTACAGGAACGGAATGGAGCTTAGGGGGTGCCGCAGAAGCGCCTGCCCGGTTGGCGATTTTTTATCCGCTACTGGAGAAAATCGAGGAGGCAGAGCATACGGCTGAAGTTGCCGCATGCTGCGAGGAGATGATAGACTCGCTGTCTTATTGGTTGGACAGGGATGCGCAAGTTGCTTATTTCTGGATGCAGCCTGGGGGCGGCGTGGCGGAGCCGCTGCCAGCGGGGTATAAGGGTGAGCTGAAACGCGCAAAGCGGCTCGCGAATGATGATGTGCTCCCCGAGCAAGAAGGGGAGCGTCAGTTACCGGGCCAGGAACGCATGCCGACCTGGCACCGCGAGAGCAGCGACCGCAGCCCAGGGCTGCTGCGGTTCGAGCTGGAGCGCGGCTCGCGCACAGCCGCTCCTGGGTCTGCGCCCCGCGAGGGCGACGCGGCCGACCAAGCGCTCGCCATCGCCCAGGGGCGCTCGCTGCGCGCCCAGCGCACCGGCGCCGCCTCCGGCGAGCGGCGCGAGGGTGTTGCCGTGCCCGCCACCGCGGGGCACGGGGAGGGCGCAGTCGCCGCGTACACGACGGCGACGTGGCTTGCGCCTGAGCGGCCCACTGCTGCGCAGGAGGCCGCCTATAGGCGCCTGAGCGAGCGTGCAGCACCGCTCGCGAAGCCTTTGCAGCGTGCGATTCGACGCACGCTGGAGCAAAAGCGGATCGCCCCGCACGGCGATCGGCTGTTCGGGCGGCTCGACAAGCGGCTAACGCGAGCCGTTACCCAAGAGATGCCGCGCCTCTTCTATAAGAAGCGCTCGCCTGTACCCCAGCTCGACGCGGCATTCGCGCTGCTCGTCGACTGCTCGGCGTCCATGTATGACAAAATGGACGAAACCAAGCTCGGTCTCGTGCTATTCCACGAGACCCTCCTTAACCTGCGAATCCCCCACGAAATTGTGGGATTCTGGGAGGACGCGGACCGCGTCACGGAGCAGGAAGCGCCGAACCTGTTCCAGGTTGCGGTCGACTTCGGCTCCTCCTTATCGTCCGGAAGCGGAGCGGCTCTGATGCAGCTTGAGCCGCAGCAGGACAACCGCGACGGCTTCGCGATTCGCCGCATGACAGAGCGGCTGCTGCGGCGTACGGAACGGCAGCGCATCCTTTTGATGTTCTCGGATGGCGAGCCTTCGGCAGCCAATTACAACGATGTGGGCATCCTTGACACCTACGAAGCTGTTCTGCATGCACGGCGATTGGGTATTGAAGTCATCAGCATTTTCCTTGCGAACGGCACCGTTCACGAAACCCAGCGGATAGCGATGCGCAACATGTATGGTCGCAGCAGTATTGTCGTATCCAATGTGGAGGAGCTTCCCGAGCAATTGGTGCCGATTTTACGCAAACTTCTGTTGAAATCTATCTTTTAACGTCGAAATCCTTTACAATAGATCAGGGTATTTTACGAGGCAAGTTGGAAAAGTACCCTGTTTATGCCATTATAGTTATCCTTACTTACATATATCTCATTCAGTTTCAAACTTACTTTGGTTGGGCAAATCATTTAGGGGGAAATCATCTTATGTACGGAGCACCATTATCGAACAAAGCCAAGAAAATCATGCTGCTTGGATCAGGGGAGCTTGGGAAAGAAGTCGTCATCGAAGCGCAGCGACTAGGCATTGAGACGATCGCTGTTGACCGCTACGCAAACGCGCCAGCTATGCAAGTGGCTCATCGCAGCCATGTGATTCATATGCTTGATGGGGAGCAGCTTAGAGCGTTGATCGAGCAAGAACGTCCAGATCTCATAGTACCTGAAATTGAAGCAATCGCGACTCCTGTTCTAGTGGAGCTTGAGAAGGAAGGCTATCGTGTTATTCCTACCGCTACTGCTTCCCGATTGACGATGGACCGTGAAGGGATTCGCCGTTTGGCTTCAGAAAAACTGGAGCTGCGGACAGCAAAGTATGCTTTTGCTAACAGTCTTGAAGAATTACACGCAGCTGTTGCGGAAATCGGTACACCTTGTGTGATTAAGCCGATCATGAGCTCATCAGGAAAGGGTCAAAGTGTATGCCGTACACCTGAAAATGTGGAACAGTCATGGAACATCGCGATGGAGGGCGGCCGCGCCAAGAACGCGCGTGTGATTGTTGAGGAGTTCATTCATTTTGAGTCCGAAATTACACTGCTGACGGTCCGTTCCGTCTCGGGAACAACGTATTGTGAGCCTATTGGTCACATTCAAAAAGACGGAGATTACATCGAATCGTGGCAGCCTCATGCGATGAACGAGCAGCAGATTCTAGATGCTCAACACATGGCCAAAACCATAACGGATGCACTCGGAGGCTTCGGTCTTTATGGTGTAGAGCTGTTCCTGACCAAAGAGGGCGTATACTTTAGTGAGGTCTCTCCTCGTCCACATGATACCGGCATGGTCACAATGGCCACGCAGGATTTGAGCGAATTCGCCCTGCATGCTAGAGCAATTCTCGGATTGCCTGTTACAGGGATTCGATTTTTGACACCAGGCGCGAGTTACACACTCAAAGCGGATCGCGAACAGATCGAATATACCATAAGCGGGTTAGAAGAAGCTTTGTCCGTTCCTAATACACAGGTTCGCGTCTTTGGTAAGCCAGAGACCAAAGTAGGACGCCGTATGGCTGTTGCGCTAAGCAGTGCGGATACCGTAGAGGAAGCACGAAGCCTTGCGAAGCAAGCGGCAGGTAAGCTTAAACTAAATTACGAATAAGATCAGCCCATCATCAGGAGGAATACACATGGAAGCTAAACCAGCAAGACTCTCCCGCACCGTGTTAACCGAAATTATTTTACCGGCGGACACGAATTATCACAATACCGTGTTTGGCGGCCGCGTGATGCAGTATATCGATAAGGTTGCAACGATTGCCTCGATGCGCCATTCGCGTAGAGGTGTTGTGACGGCGTCCAGCGATAGCTTGGACTTCTTTGCTCCCGTTAAACTAGGTGAAGCTATTCAGTTGGAGGCATTTGTAACCTGGACGCATCGAAGTTCCATGGAGGTATTCGTGAAAATCGAATCGGAGAACCTTCTGACGGGTGAAAAGAAGCGGACAGCGAATTCGTATCTAACCTTTGTGGCGCTCGATGATAATGGACAACCATGTCCAGTGCCGGGAATCATCCCTGAGACAGAGGAAGAAAAACATCTGTTCGAGACGGCTGAAACGAGATTTGCCGCTCGAAAGCTTCGCAAAGAAGAGCGGAATTTGAACCTGTAGTAGGATATTTTTATGATTTTGAAAGGCTAACTTTGACCGAAGTTTGACCAGGATGTAATATTATGGTAAACATGAATATATCAACCGAAAGTATCGGGCAGTTCCTTACTGGATCTGCCCTTTTTTATTGTAGAAATTCATTAGGAAGGGGTTTTATGGAAAATATCGAAAAATACAGTAGAGTGCAAATAGGGTAGTCATTCACTTCAAGATATTGATCGGGAGTAGCTAAGAATAGACGATTGTTTTCACTGAAAGAAAACGCAATAGAAGGAAAGTTCTGAACGGTGAGTCAGTTGTACTCCTCATGTAAAGAGACAGGATATGAAGGTTTCGACGTGGAATGTATTGTAGTGAAGTAAATAATACACGAATCAGGAGGTACGCATGTCGCATTTCATTCATGAAAAAGATGTTGTGTTGTTTCAGGGAGAAACCATTACTGATACCGAAAGAAATCTGGAAAACAGAGATAGAATGGGAAAAAGTGTTGACAAACTCAAAAAAGGGGGCGAACAGCGATGAGTACCAATACGCCGAGATCAGAGCCGTTCGAAACCAATATCGCCCCATGGCTTTCAGTGAGTAACGCGGCGAAGGCTTTAGAATTTTACAAGGCGGCGTTCGGTGCGATCGAGCTATATCGCCTTGAAGACGAAGACGGGAATCTGGCTGTCGCTCAGTTATCCGTCTGGGGAGCGGATTTCTGGATTCAAGACACCCCCGGCGCCAGCCCTGAGTCGGTTAGTCGAGGATCGGTTCGGATGATTATGACTGTCAAAAATCCGGATTTGGTGTTCGAACAGGCCCTCGCCGCTGGAGCAACCGAAATCGCACCCGTAAATGAAGGCTACGGCTGGCGCGTAGGGCGCATCCTTGACCCGTTTGGCCACCATTGGGAAATCGGCAAACAGATTAGCCAATGAATGTAGTTTAATCCAGTGGGTAAAAAGAAAGAAAGATACAATCAATTTGAGATCTGAAATGTTGGAGGAGTACATATTTTACATATTTGGAAATATAAAGTAAATGTAAGTTGACAAAAAATATGAAGTTAAGAGCGATTTTGTTAGAAAATTCGAAGACTCCTGACGCGTCCTTGGTCTGCCCGAGGCATTTTCGAGGAAGAATAAACAGGCAGACAATCCTGAGAGCCTAAGTCCGCCAGCGGACTTAGGCTCTCGGCTTCGTGAATTTAAGAACGTTATCTTACCAAAAAAACGTATTCACGCTGCGGGGAACAAGCCCCCTTGGTTTGCTAGAGGGATTTCGAGGAAGCATATACATAAGAAACACTGAATTGGCTAAGCCTGTCGGAACCGTGAGCAAGCTCACTTAAGCGAATAAGGATTCGTAGAAACGTCATGTGAAATTGATGAAGTAATATTGAAGTATTTTCAGGAGGACATATGAAGTTCGAGAATTTTAGAGAATTAATATTTCTTGGATGGAAGGAGGCAATGTGCTGCATTTTTCCTGTGATAATTTTTTTAACGTTGGCAGTTTCCAAATTGTTTCCAGTTCAATTGATTTATAGATACGATTTTATTCTAATTGTATGTATTCTTGCTCAATTGATGCTTGTCTGGAGCAAGATGGAGAGTATAGATGAACTAAAAGTGATTACCCTTTTTCATGTAATAGGATTTGGACTTGAATTATATAAAGTGAACATGGGATCTTGGTCTTATCCGGAGGAAGGATGGACTAAAATTGGGGGTGTTCCATTATATAGTGGTTTTATGTACGCGAGCGTAGCGAGTTACGTATGTCAGGCTTGGAAACGTTTTGATTTGCATTTTATTAATTGGCCTAGAACCTCTGTTTCTACCATAGTCGCTATATTAATTTATCTTAATTTCTTCACTCATCATTTTATGTATGATATTCGTTGGATTATTGTATTAGGGTTATTCATTATATTTTTTAAAACTAAAGTTTTATTTACGATTACAAAGAAACGATATGAAATGCCCATACTTCTTTCTTTTTTTTTGATTGCCATATTTATTTGGATTGCTGAGAATATTTCAACATTTTTCGGAGCTTGGAAATATCCTAATCAACAGAATTATTGGCAGATTGTTCATTGGGGTAAAATCAGCTCATGGTTTTTATTAGTTATAATAAGTATTATTATAGTCGCAGAACTAAAACAAATTAAATATACTCATAGGAATGAAGAACCATACACTAAGTATTTCTAAAAAGTCATCAACTTCACATAGCACTGTATCAAGCATCGGGCTTCGCCCCGGTTCGGCGAGAGTAATTGGCTGGGATGCAAATTCAGCGGACATCCGTGTTTCGAGGTGGATAACTTGAACCATATTGGTCAGGCCTAGGGGCTGGTTTCTTCGGTGGAGAGGGCTTTATCATGCAGAAAATCGAAGGCGATGGTTTGGCTTTTGTACATGCGGAAGGCTCCATCTGTGAGCGTGTACTTCGCCCAGGTGAAGTGATTCGCGTGGATACGGGTTGTCTAGTCGCTATGACACAAGAAAACAGCGTTATTCGGCGGCGAAGGCTTATTCTTCGCTACATAACGCGAGCCTGGGCGCGTCTGGATTCAATCTCTTCCTTTCAGCAGATTAGCGGATCGTATGGTGTCGGCATCAAGAGTGGAGGCAGGAAAGAAGAGGGCAGTATCTTAGGCGGTCTTGGAAATTTACTTGATGGAGACGGAAGATAAGTGTTGGACTCATACCTATAACGTAAAAATAAAGCCCGGAAGCGAAATGACACAATCGCACCGGGCTATTCTTATATTCTCTTACTTGGCTCCGCCTTCTGCAAGGATGGTTTCCCAGATTGCGCCTTTGCCATAGAGCTCTTTATTCACTTTATCCCAGCCGCCAAGATATTCGATATTGAATAAGCCGGCAGGTGTGGTGTAGTTTTTCTCGTATTGCTTAGCCACTTCAGGAAGAACGGAGCGGAAGCCTTTTTCCGCGAATACTTTTTGTGCCTCAGGGGTAAATAAGAAATCAAGGAAAGCTTGCGCTGCTTCACGATTGCCATGTTTATCAACGTATTTATCAATAAGGGCAACAGGATTTTCAATCGATGTCGTATATTGCGGAATGACTTCTACATATTTTTTGCCGGATTGAATACGTGCAAGAAGCTCATTCTCATAAGTAACGATCGCATCACCAACACCTTTGTCAAAGGTTGTTAGGGAATCCGCACCACTTTTATCTAGTACTTTAATGTTTTTGTATACTTTACTCACGAGATCTTTTGCAGCCGCAGGGTCTTTTTTACCTGATGCTTCGGAAGCTTTCAAACCTGCGCCATAGATGGCATTAATATCCCATTTGGCGCCGCCGGAAGTGCTTGGGTTAGGAATTAAAACTTCAACCCCCGATTTCGTCAAATCAGCCCAGTCCTTAATGCCTTTAGGATTACCTTCACGAACGCCAATTGCAGCAATCGAAGTCGTAACATTACCTTTGTATGGGTTGTTCTTCCAATCGTGAGTGATTAAGCCTTTCTCAGCAATTTTTTGAATATCTCCTTCCAAGGATAGAGGGGCGATATCAGCCTCAAAGCCTTGGATAATAGCAGTAGCTTGCGCACCGGAAGCTACATAGGATTCTTGGAACTCAACGGTTTGACCTGTTTTATTTTTCCATTGTTCTTTAAATTTAGGGATAATGAGTTCAAAGGATTCTTTGACAACGGAGTAAGCTCCCAGTGTAATTTTCACTTTACCGCCTGCAGCCTTTGGAGTAGTGCTTGCTGCGGCTGAAGCTGCAGGCGTTGTAGCTGCAGACGTTACTGGTGTACTAGCGGATTTTGTACCCGTTCCGCAAGCTGTAAGAGCGATGCTTGCTGTGAATAATGTTGCCGTGATTAAACCCAATGATTTAAAATTTTTCATGGTTTACAACTCCCCTTCTTATGTTTAAATAAAAACAGGTAATGGATCTTGTTTAGCCTGATTTTCGATCAATTTGTTCTCGTCTTTCGTAAATACGGAAATGTAATGGATGAGAATATTCACTTTATCTCCTGGTTGATAAATTTTTTCTTTGACGGACTGGTAAGCAAATAGCTTCAGAGTGCCCGTATCAATTTCCAAATACCAGGAATCCCCGCGGAAGTGAGCGTGCGTTACTTTTCCTTTTTCTCCAGCTGTAGCGAGATGACTTACATCATGAGGGCGAACTTCAATGGATTCTGGTCGAATGAGCACGTTTACGTCCGGAAGCCATTTGCCATCTTGCTGTACTTCTTCTAAGTAAGGAAACCCGATAAGCGGTGTATATTGCGAAATGATATTAGACTCCCCAATGAATGAGGCTACAAAAGAGGAGGAAGGCTTCGTATAAATCTCCCACGGACTTCCTTGCTGCTCAATTTTTCCACCTTGAACCAGAATAATCTCGTCCGCAACCTCGATAGCTTCATCCTGATCATGGGTAACGAAAAGGGTCGTTACTTTGAATTCATCGATGAGGTTCCTCAGCCAAACGCGCAGCTCTTTGCGAATTTTAGCGTCAATCGCTGCAAAAGGCTCGTCAAGCAAGAGCAGTTGAGGTTCTGGTGCTAATGCTCTTGCGAAGGCAACCCGTTGGCGTTGGCCGCCTGAGAGCTGATGAGGGAATTTACGTTCACTGCCTGAAAGCCCCATCAAGTTTAGAAGATAAGTGACTCTATCATGAATGAAGTCTTTAGGCTTTTTCAAAACCTTCAAGCCGTAAGCCACGTTTTCAAACACAGTCATATGCTTGAAGAGGGCATAGCTCTGAAAAACGAAGCCAATGCCTCTTTCTTGAACAGGAAGATGAGTCGCCAGTTTTCCATCGAAATATATATCACCAGAGGTCGGGCTTTCTAGTCCAGATAACATCCGCAGAATGGAAGTTTTGCCACCCCCGCTTGGTCCTATTAAACCTACGAGATGACCTTTCGTAATGCTGAAATTAACATCTTTGATGGCATGGAATTGCCCGAAATGTTTATTTAGGTTTTTGACTTCTATATGCATCAGGTGCTCCTCCTTAATGGCTTCTCAAGTGTTCACTTCTTCTTTTCAACCACTCAAGTGCTAATAAAATAGAAATCGATATGAGACCTAAAACAAAAGCAACGCTATTTGCAGCAACGAGTTGGAATTGTTCGGCATCTTGATAAACGAGAGTGGTTGCTGTTTGTGTTTGATTAATAATATTTCCAGACACGACAAGGATAGATCCGAATTCACCAAGCGATCTTGCGATCGTTAGGATGAGGCCGTATAGCACACCCCAGCGAATACCTGGCCATGTAATTTGAATAAAAGTACGCCATGGACCAGCACCTAAAGTAGCAGAAGCTTCTTCAGACTGTGTGCCAATCTCTTCAAGCAAAGGCACCACTTCACGTACCATTAGAGGAAAAGTAATGAACATCGTTGCCAAGACCATGCCGGGCAGGGCGTAGACGATTTTCAAATCATGATCTTCCATGAAGGTACCTAACGCCGTGTTTGGGCCAAAGATAAGAATAACCATTAAACCAACAATAATAGGCGATACAGCAAAAGGTAAATCAATAAGTGCATTTATCACAGGTTTCAACCAACGAGAAATCCATGAACCTCTGACAATTTCTAAGGAAACGTAAATGCCGACTATGGCATTAAGAATCGTTACAATCACTACAATGATTAAAGAAATCTTCATGGCATGCAGGGCTTCTGGTCGCACAAGTGCATCGAAAAAGGCTTGAGGTCCTTCTTCAAAAGCGCCAAATGTTATGCCGAGAAATGGTAACATAATAAGAAGGAAGATAACGAGAAACGAAATACTGATTAATATTCTTCTCATGCTAGGCGCCCCTTTCCGCGTGTCAATACATTGATTATCCATAGAATAAGGACGGACAATGTAAGTAGAACGAGAGAGATGGCTGCTGCGCCTTCGGGATTAAAGTTCTGTGTTTCACCATATATATAGACCGATGCAACCATCGTCTTGCCCGGCAAATTGCCTGAGATGAGAGAGATGGCCCCAAACTCGGCAAGAGATCGAGAAAAGGCGAGCATGCTGCCGGCTACAATACCAGGGAAAATAGCTGGGAAAACAATTCTACAGAATGTGTAAAACTTTCCCGCGCCAAGTGTAAAGCTGGCCTGTTCTTCTGCCGGATCGATTTGCTCTAGTAAAGGTTGAACCGTTCGAACAACAAAAGGGAAAGTGACAAATACAAGACCAATAACAATTGCAGTTTGATTATAAAGCAGTTTGACACCTAAATGATCGAGCCAGACACCTAGTGGACTTGAAGGTCCTAATAAGGTTAGAAACATTAATCCGGCCACAGAAGTTGGAAGTGAGAAGGGGAGATCCACCATGCTGTTCAAAATACTTTTGCCGCGAAATATATACCGAACAAGAACATAAGCAATGATGGTGCCGACAATTGCTTGAATGACTGTTGAGAAAATGCTGAGCTTAATTGTCAGCAAGATGGACTTCCAGGCTAATGGTCCTGTAACTTCTTTCCAAAATGGATCCCATCCTAATGAAAATCCTTTTAAATAGATGGAACCTATCGGTATGAGAAGAAGTGCAATCAGATAGCCAATAAGCACAGATCGAACCGTAGCTTTAAATACCTTATTTCCCACATTACACCACCTATTTTGCATTAATCATAGTTCTTTACTCGGAATTATAAGTTGACTATAGCAGTGGATGGTCTAATTTGTCAATATATCTAAGCGGATTATTATTCAAGAAAAATGAACTAGGTTTAACAACGCATTGGCGGTTATATCCTATCCTTATCTCTTGCAGCTTTTGCCATCGGTTGGAGTGTGAAGGGTTATATCTTCACAGGATTCTTATTCTTAGCCGCAGGTGCAGCATTACTAGGATATTGTATTGGATGTACCATTTTATTATCAGTACAAGCCATTTTTAAGCAAACAGAGAATTAAGTGCGGTTAATGATTGCTAAAAATGGAAAGACTCTCACTTGTGAATGATCAAGGCGGGGGTCTTTTCTAATATAGGCTCGTTTTGTTACTGAAATATGTTAAAAATAGGATTGACACCTCTAGTAGGTGATGCTAATATTGTAATTAAATCATACTAATCAGATCGGAATTATTAGTTAATGTGAAAGGGAGTCAACATCATGGAGCATGCAATCACTATTCAAAGCGACGACGTCGAATTAGCTGCTACGTTACATTACCCTACAAATCAAGCAGGAGCTGCTCAAGTCGACTGTCAACGTTGGCCGCTCATTATCATTTGTCACGGTTTTATTGGCAGCCGGATAGGGGTGGATCGGTTGTTTGTGAAAGCAGCTCGTGAGTTTAGCTCGCAAGGATACCTTGTTCTACGTTTCGATTATGGTGGTTGTGGAGAAAGTACTGGCGATTATGGCGCAGGCGGATTGGATGTTCTGATCGAACAGACGCGAAGTGTCATTGATTATGCGTTAACGATTGATTGCATTGATCTAAGTCGTGTCATCTTGGTCGGGCATAGCTTAGGCGGTGCTGCAGCTGTTTTAACAGCCGCTAAAGATAATCGCGTGAAAACACTCGTACTATGGTCATCTGTCGCTCATCCACACAATGATATTGTGCGAATTGTAAGCAAGAATGAATACCAGAAGCTGCCACTAGGCGGAGCTATTGATCATCATGGATACTTACTGACTAGCCGATTTTTCGATTCATTATCTCAACATCAGCCTTTTGAACAGCTGCGTAAATTTAACGGTGATGTCCTCGTCATACATGGAACTGCGGACGATATTATACCTGTCGATTATGCGCCCTTATATCAGAAGATGTTTTGGCTGCGTAATGAAGGTCAATGCGATATCGAGCTTGTCTATCAAGCTGATCATACTTATTCAACAACAGGTTCTACCAAAGAACTTTTTGAGAAAACAGGGAACTGGTTATCCTACATTCAGAAACAGAGAAAAAATTGGAACGATTGGACGATTTAAAAGAAGCGGAGGAAATGAGATGGCGAAACCATTAGAGTTAGATAATGTTTGGATGGACAGAATCAAGCAAATTTTAAATGGATTAGAATACGGTTCCGTTCAAATTGTCGTGCACGATGGGAAAATTGCGCAAATTGATAAGACGGAGAGAAAACGTTTTGATACGTCATCTCAAGCACAATCACAGTTACAAGCTGTAAAATCAGTCAAACAAACTAGCAAAGCATAGCTGTTGCATTGGCTTAGAATATAAGCGTTTTAGAAGCCCTCTTTCTTCGGAAAGGGGGCTGTTTTCGTGAAAAAGAAGCTGTATACTGAATAGGAATAGCTTCACAGTTGCGGAATAGATGAAACGTTGATGGGGGTATCTAATTATGAGGAATCAGCATTTCATATGGAAAGACGCTGGGCAAATAAATAATTATGTGTATGAATGGTTGCCTGAGGAGACGGTAGCGATTAAAGCGATTGTGCAAATTGCACATGGCATGTCGGAGACGGCCGTCAGGTACGAAAGATTAGCCGAGGTATTAACGCGGCATGGTTATGCCGTCTATGCTAACGATCATTTGGGACACGGACGAACAGCTGGATCACCTGAGGCCGTTGGTAAGTTTGGTAAAGATAGCTTTCGCAGCATGGTTGAAAATATGGGGCAGATCACTAATCATATACGTACAAAATATCAAGAACATATTCCATTGTTTGTGATGGGGCATAGTATGGGCTCATTCTTAACGCAGCATTACATGGTATCGTATTTAAGGCAACATCCGGATCACGTTCAAGGCATCATATTGTCCGGCTCCAATGGAAAAGAGGGTGCAGCTTTGCATGCTGGAATTGCAATTGCGACCGTTGAAGCAGCCTTTCGTGGAGACCATCACCGTAGTAAGCTTCTAACTTCTCTGTCATTTGGAGCTTTTAATAATAAATTTGCACCAAACCGAACACCATTTGATTGGTTAAGTAAGGATATAGACGAAGTTGATAAGTATGTGGCCGATCCTTATTGCGGCGTTACGTTTACCTCGGGATATTTCAGAGATTTTTTCAGAGGACTAAAGGAAATTCATCAAGCTGAGCATGTTAATCGGATTCGCAAAGATTTGCCGATATACGTATTTTCAGGAGAAGATGATCCAGTTGGCCGTAATGGCAAAGGGGTGCGGAAGCTGCTTAGCATGTACCAGGCGCTTGGACTTCAGAAAGTAAGCAGCAAGCTTTATCCGGGCGGGAGACATGAAATGTTGAATGAAGTCAATCGGAATGAAGTCATGGATGACATTGCGGTGTGGTTGAACAAGCAGATTGCATTTAAGGGATTAGATAACGGAAAGCATAGTGGATGAAGGCAGAAGGCTGTTGCTCCTCCTTGTAGAGACATCTATGAGTACACTGGTACCCATAGTCTGGACACTTTGAAAAAGTGTTCAGACTGTGGGTACCTTTTTTTGTATACTAGAGTAAGCACCGGAGGGGATTACATCATGTCTAAAAAAATCTTTAACGAAAAAGACCGAATGAAATTATCAACCAATAAATATGTTGTCAAGATAAGTGAGAAAGCAATAACCTATGCTGATGAATTTAAACAGTTGTTCATCGATCAATACATGGAGGGGAAAACCCCTTGGGAAATCTTTGAATCAAACGGTTTTGATGTAAACATAATTGGAAAGCAACGTGTAAAAGCATGCGCCAAGCGTTGGAAGAAAGCATACGGAGAAGATGGAATTACTGGACTAGCC
>NZ_FNIF01000017.1 GCF_900103825.1 Paenibacillus sp. yr247 | reverse complement strand
TCCCAGTATGTAAGACCCCTTGTAGACGACGAGGTTGATAGGTTCGAGGTGGAAGTGCAGCAATGCATGCAGCTGACGAATACTAATCGGTCGAGGGCTTAACCTCAAAGCTATCCGGAGGAAAGCTAGCTTCGGAAGCATAAGCATTTAACCTAAGGTAACACTTTACGCAAGTTTCGTATCTAGTTTTCAAGGCGCAAACAAACGCTTTGACTGTTTGGTGATGATGGCGGAGGGGACCCACGCGTTCCCATCTCGAACACGACCGTTAAGCCCTCCAGCGTCGATGGTACTTGAACCGCAGGGTTCTGGGAGAGTAGAACGTTGCCAAGCACAATAAAGAACCTTATGGGGAGAAATCCTTGTAAGGTTCTTTTCTTTTTGTCTGAGGAATTGTACAAATGACTGGGAGGGCTCCAGCGACCAACTTCGGAATAGGAGTCATTAATTGGCCAGGCTTGCGATTTTAACAAAATAGGAGGTCCCAAAGATCACATCAGTTATTTATATGGCTGTATATATGTAAACGCTCTGAAATTGGACGATACCCCGTCCCAGTTCAACCTGCGCAAATAAGAGTCTCTAAAAACTTCTATTTGCAAGGAAAGTACCAAAAATTCAAAATTAGCAGTCCCTAGAGGCTCTTATTTTGCACGGAGTCTATACAGATCAGCTCAATCTGTGCTAATAAAAGTCCCCAAAGACTCCTATATGAACGGGAAGTCAAAAACTGCGCATTGTAGCTAACTTCGGCGCTTTAGGGCTGTGTAATATCGTTAACCAATAATACGAAGAAACTTTGTCGGTTTGACAAAATTGAGAAGAGAATCGTAATAATCCTGTAAACTTATATTACAATAAAGTCTATAGAGACAGGAGTGATCTAATGGGAAATGCATATGTCCAGATCGGATTGGCAATGTTTCGGACGGGAATTTTGGGATATGGCGGCGGTCCGTCGATTGTGCCGTTGATACGGTATGAGGCGGTTACGCGATTTCAGTGGATGAAAGATGAAGAGTTCATGGAAGTGTTGGCGATCGCCAATACACTTCCCGGTCCGATAGCAACGAAGCTTGCGGGTTATCTTGGATATCGGCTCAAAGGAGCAGGGGGAGCGGCCATTGGTGTGCTGGCCCATATTGTTCCTACCTGTGTGGCGATGGTTGGTTTGTATTCGTTCATCCATTTTTTCAGTACTTCCCATGTGATTAAGGGGATGATAGCGGCGGTAGTGCCAATTGTAGCCGTTATGTTAGGCGTTATGGCATACGAGTTTGGGGAGAAGGCGATTAAAGGATTGGGTTGGGCGGCAGGCCTCACTTTTTTTATCATCTCTTTCTTACTGCTGCAGACATTCTCAGTGCACCCGGCTATCGTTATTTTTATGTTTTTACTGTACGGTGCTTTCCATCATAAGCTAAAGGATAAGTGGAAGAAGAAACAGCTTGGCAAAGGGGAAGGCGTATGATGGAATGGTGGCATCTACTTGTTAGCTTCTTTCTAGCCAATGTGTTCGGATACGGGGGCGGGCCCTCGTCGATTCCGCTGATGTATCAAGAGATTGTTCCAAATCATGGCTGGATGACAAGCAGTGGATTCTCGAACATGTTAGCGCTTGGGAATGCGCTGCCGGGTCCTATCGCGACGAAAATTGCCGCTTACGTCGGTTTTCAAATCGGTGGCTGGGTCGGTGTTCTGATTGCTGTCGCGGCGACAGTAATTCCTTCCATCATAGCGCTCATTATTTTACTTAACATTCTGCAGAAATATAAGCAATCTGCGATTATCAAAGGAATGACGCTGCTTGTCCAGCCTGTTATCGCGATTATGATGGTGTTGGTCACATGGAGCAGCATGATGGAATCTACGAAAACGATAGGTTACCTTCAGTTTATCGGCATTGCTGCTGTTGCTTTCTATCTCATTCAAAAGAGGAAGATTCACCCTGCCTTTGTGATTGTTGCTGGTTTCGTCTATGGCGGTATATTTCTTTCATGATATACAAGAATAACATATCAAAAGGAGCACTCTTTATAAAAGGAGTGCTCCTTTTTGCTGTGTGTGCAGCTTAAATTAACATCCATTTTGGCGTTAAGCACAAAAGAATAGTCATTTTTCGTTAGATCCCCTAATATGATGTGATGTTAATTGACGTATAATTCACCTGAACAGTATAGTGAGGAAAATAGATATGAATTTGGATTGTCATACGTATATTTTTTGTTTCCGGAAACAGCAGATCCCTGGTAGGGAGATGCTGTTTTGAATATATAGGGGTGTATAAAGGATCGAGAAGGAGGGAGCACAGTTGAATAAAACGGAGGGTTATTCAGTTGAGATGATCCAGATCGTTAAGCAGTTTGGATCTGTTATCGCGAACGATCATGTAGATTTTCGGGCAAAGGCCGGGGAGATTCATGCGCTGCTTGGGGAGAATGGCGCTGGCAAAAGTACAATGATGTGCATGCTCTCTGGTGTGTATCGTCCAACAAGTGGGGATATTCGCATACACGGTGAGAAGGTGCGTATTCGTTCGCCGAAAGATGCAATGAAGCTAGGTGTTGGCATGGTATTTCAGAATTTCCGACTTGTTCAGACATTAACTGCCACGGAGAACATTGTTCTTGGGGAATCATCTTCGTTTTGGCGAGGTCCGCGATGGCTCGCTAAGAAGTCCGAGGAGATCGAGGCGATCTCCAAGCATTTTGGGTTACCTTTTCCGGTGAATCGGCCGATCTGGCAGTTATCGGTTGGTGAACAGCAGCGTGTAGAAATTGTGAAGACGCTATACCGTGGTGCGGACTTTATTATATTGGATGAGCCCACCTCCGTTTTGACGCCAGGTGAAGTTGATCAATTGTTCGAGACTTTAGATCGCATGAAAAAAGAGGGCAAGACGGTCATTATGACGACGCACAAATTGAAGGAGGTCATGTTCGCTTCGGATCACATATCCGTCATGCGTAAAGGCAAGATGATCGCAACAATGGCGAAAACAGAGACGAACGAACGGGATTTGGCGCAGCTGATGGTTGGCCAGGAAGGCATAGAAAGCCGATCGGTTGTAAGAGAGAAAACACAAGGAAACCCGATGCTAGTAGTCAACGGTTTGGATGTGTATGCCGATCATGGACGCAAGGTGCTGGATGGGCTTTATTTTCAAGTAAGTGAAGGTGAGATTGTCGGTGTTGCCGGCGTGTCCGGAAATGGGCAAAAGGAGCTTGCGGAAGTGTTAACGGGGCTCCGCGCTTGGAAACAGGGAGATGTCCGTTTTGACGGCAAAGAATTGTGTAACGGCTCGGTGCGCGCAGCCATCCAACTGGGTATTGCCCATGTACCGGAAAACCGCATGAGGAGCGGCCTGGCGGGCAGCCTAGGTTCTGTGGATAACCTGCTCTTTAAGACATATCGTTCCCTGGAACGCTCTCGTTTCGGCTTGCTTCGCACAGGGAGTAATCGGAGCTGGTCGCAAAAACTTATTGAGTTATTCGATGTGAGGACATCAGGGATTGATGCGCCCATTCAATTTATGTCGGGAGGCAATCAACAGAAGCTGCTTTTTGCCAGAGAAATTGATCAAGGTCCGAAGCTGATGATCGCCGTGCATCCAACTCAAGGTCTTGATGTAGGTGCGACAGCCGTTGTGCATGATTTACTGGAGGATTTGCGCAAGAAGGGGCGATCTGTTCTGCTGATATCGGAGGATTTGGATGAGGTGCTGCATTTGGCGGACCGAATTTTGGTCATGTATGGCGGACGCATCGTGGGCAATATTCCCCGAGAGGAAGCGAACCGTGAATATATCGGAATGTTGATGGCGGGTTCTGAGGAGGATGCAGGGTGAGCGAACAACAAACGGCAGGAACGATTCCGATTGAAAATAAAGGGGCAAAGCGAGAAGCGAGCTTTCGTTTGCCTTACCGTATCGAGATTGATCCTGCGGGCCGCGACAGTCCGTGGTGGATGACAATCGTATCCATTGTCTTGGCGCTTGTAGCCTGCGGCATATTTATAGCCTTAAACGATATGAATCCGATTATGGTTTATAACAAAATGCTGACAGGGGCTTTCGGTTCCTCCTTTGGCCTTACAGAGACCCTTGTGAAGGCGATACCGCTGCTGCTTTGCGGTCTTGGCGTGTCAATCGCCTATCGAATTTCGGTGTGGAACATCGGTGCTGAGGGGCAGTTTTTGGCTGGGGCGATGGCAGCAACTGCAGTTACGATCTATTTTCCGCATCTGCCGATGTACATGTCGATCCCGTTCATGTTGGTGGCAAGCGTCGCAGCTGGTGGGATCTGGGGGTTGCTGACGGCGATTCCTAGGACGTATTTTCAAGTTAATGAACTCATTACCTCTTTAATGCTGAATTATGTGGCGATGCTTGCCTTGAATTATGCGGTCTTCGGTCCGTGGAAAGATCCGAAGGGCTTTAATTTCCCTGGATCACCGATGTTCACCGCGGCTCAATCGTTACCCACCTTCGGTGCTTCACGGTTACATCTAGGGATCGTTTTCGCCCTAATTGGGGTGCTGTTCTATGCTTTCGTGATCCGTTTTACCCGTTGGGGATATGAACTGCGCCTGATTGGTGCGAATGCGGAAGCGGCGCGGAACGCGGGTATCCGAATTTCGAGGCACGTTCTGGTTGTCATGATCATTAGCGGCGGGCTGGCTGGACTTGCAGGAATGAGCGAGGTCTCGGGTGTGGCGCACCGACTCATGTATGGTATTTCTCCGGGGTATGGGTACACAGCTATTATTGTAGCTTGGCTTGCAAAGCTGAATCCGTTAGGTCTAGTGGTCTCATCGGTGCTTTTTGGAGGGCTCATTGTCGGAGGGTATAGTGTGCAAACGATCGGCCTCCCGTCTTCTACCTCATCCATGATTCAAGGAGCTATTTTGTTTTTTCTCATTGCGGGCGGCATGGCTGGGAAATTCCGTATTCGTCGCAATCGCTGATAGAGGTTGAATCGAGATGATGCTGGGAAGGGGATGAAACGTGATGGAAATCTTAACACAGTTAATTATTTCTGCTATCTCTTCCGGTACTCCGCTGCTGATAGCCGTACTGGGCGGCATCCTTATTGAGAGATCAGGCATCACACAACTGGGTGCCGAGGGCCTTATGCTGATGGGGGCAGTAACTTCTTGTTTAGTTTTTATTCATACGGGGAGTTTGGCGCTAACCATTCTCTATGTACTTGCAGTGGGCGCTATATTGGGTTTGCTTCATGGATTCCTGTGTGTAACTCTGCATGCGAATCAGGTTGTCTGCGGTCTAGCCATGACGATATTCGGCGCAGGCCTTAGCGCTTATCTGGGGAAGCCCGTAAGCGGACAACCGCTGACCGGAGCGGTACCTAAGCTCGATTTGCCTTGGCTTGAAAATGTGCCGTTCCTAGGGAAGATTTTTGCGCATATGGATCTATTCACGTGGTTTAGTTTTGTACTGGTTATCGTGATGCATTTGTTCATTCATCGAACATCGTGGGGGCTTCATCTTAAAGCGGTGGGGGATAACCCGGCAACAGCCGACGTTATGGGTATTCCCGTTATAGCGATTCGCTACAGCTGTATCATTATTGGTTCCATGTTGATTGGTCTGGGAGGAGCTGATTTGCTGCTCGTTTACACGCCAACGTGGAATGAAGGGATGACCTCTGGACGCGGATGGATTGCGGTGGCGCTCATTATTTTCGCAAGATGGAATCCGATTCGTGCTTTGGTGTGTGCTTATTTCTTCGGTGTGCTCGATATTCTGGGGTTCCGTGTACAGCTGATCGGCAGTCATATCCCTTCTTATTTCCTGAAAATGATTCCGTACATCATGACCATTCTGGTTCTGATGTTCCTCGGTTGGCATAATCGCAATAAGCCTTCGGGTGCACCAGAGGCACTTGGCATCCCCTACATTCGGGAGCAAAGATTTTAAAAAAACGAAGTCACTAGGAGGCATCGAAATGAGTGAACGCGACAGTCATAACCGATAGTAGTCATCGGTCCCATTCCTGAGGTAGAGGAAGAGGCTGTGGCTGCGCATACGGGATTTTGGTCATGAAACAAGGAAAGCCGCTGGGAAGGTTTCTGATTCCTGGCGGCTTTTTTGCAATTTCACAAAAAAAGTTGCCAATGTTATGAAAGTTTACAAACTTCTTTCATATAAATTGACCCATAGGGATGGCGCATTTACAATGAAACAAATCTTGATAAAGAATGGCTAGTTTTTACATAGAAATAGAGGTGATGGGCTAGTGAAGCTAAGGCTGCATAAAGTAAACGAATTGAATCAGGATGATTTCATCCATGTTTTCGGCCTTCTGTTTGAACACTCGCCTTGGGTGGCTGAGCGTGCTTGGCGCTCGCGGCCTTTTGCAACACAGCAAGATCTGATTAGCGCACTCGAACGAGAAGTTTGGCGTGCTGATAAGAATGAGCAGCTAGCGCTGCTCAGAGCGCATCCTGACTTAGGGACGCGGGTGCGAATGACGGATCATTCCGTACAGGAGCAATCCGGCGCCGGTCTGAACCAGTTAACACCTAAAGAATATGAGCAGTTTCTTGGTCTTAACAAGCAGTATATGGATGCCTTTCAGTTTCCTTTCATTATGGCGGTAAAGGGACAGACCAAAGAGACCATTCGAGAAGCGATACGCGTGCGGATTCATCGAGATGTAGAAGAAGAGATGGGAAAGGCTTTGCAAGAAGTTTGTAAAATTGCGCGGTTTCGCTTAGAGGCAGTGTTGATCAATGAAGCGGAGGGGAAAGCGATGAAGCAGGGAAACGGATCAGAGAGAATCATGTACTACGGTAAGGGCGATGTATGGGTGTATCGATCCTATGCAAAGCCGCTGACGAATCTAACTTTAATACCCGAATCGGGTTTTACCGGACGAGATAATGTGTTGTTTGGGATGAATATCAAGGTGGCTGTTAGCGGAGAGAAGTTTTTCACTTCTTTTACAGAAGGGGATAACTCGATGGTTGTTGCCACAGACTCGATGAAAAATTTCATCCTGCGCAAAGCCGGAGAGTATGAAGGGGCTACGGCTGAAGGGTTTCTAGAGTTCGCCGGTCGTAAATTTCTAGAGACGTACCCGCAGATGACGAGTGTGAAAATGACAGCCGATCAAGTGTCTTTCGAAGTGCTGCCGGTTCCTAGCGCAAAAGGATTTGACGGTAGTAATCTCGTTTACCGTTATTCGCAAAATGAGCACCCGACAGCGCTGGTTGAAATCATGCGGACGGACGAGGGGATCACCATCCTGGAACATGAAGGCGGCATCGCTGACTTAAAGCTGATTAAGGTAAAAGGAAGTTCCTTCACGGGCTTCGTTCGCGATGAGTATACGACACTTCCGGAATCGTTCGACCGTCCTTTATTTATTTTCCTCGATATGGCTTGGAGTTATGAAGAGGTGGCGGATGCCCTAGACTCGGATCTGGGGCATTATGTGGCGGCTGAGCAAATTCGGGATATTGCGCATACCGTATTCCATGAGCAGCATTCACCATCGATCCAGAATCTCATTTATCGAATAGGGCAGCGTTCGCTCACGCGTTTTCCGCAATTAAAGGAAATTCGTTTTGAATCTAACAACCGTACGTGGGAAACGATTTTGGAGCAAGCTTCAGCAGGTGAGGGCAAGGTGTTTACGGAGCCTAGGCCGCCTTATGGCTTCCAAGGCTTTTCCATGACAAAGCGTGACCTGGAGGGACTATGAGCGGTGGGCTAACAACACACGTACTGGACATTAGCAGCGGTCGACCGGCTAGCGAAGTGCGAATCGATTTGTTCCTTCTCCAAGACGGGCGGTCAGAGCTGCTTCGCTCAGAGACCACGAATGCGGATGGCCGCCTTCAGGGGCCGATGCTCAGCGGGGATGATTTTACACCGGGAATTTACGAGTTAGTCTTTCATATAGGTGATTATTTCAGAGGAATTGGCACAGAGCTTGCAGAACCTGCATTTTTGGATCAAGTACCGGTTCGATTTGGCATATCGGCTAAAGAGGCTCATTATCATGTGCCGCTGCTGATTGCTCCTTGGGGCTATAACACGTATCGGGGAAGCTAACGTTGGCATGATGGTAGCTGCATGAAAGGTTCCGAGGGAGGGTTTCGCATGGATAAACAATTTGACCTGATTATTCGTAAGGGTACCGTAGTCCTCATAGATCAAGTATGCCGGTTAGACATTGGTATTCAAGGTGGTAAAATTGCTGCGCTAGGCGAAAATCTCGTTTGCTCGGAGCATACGCCTGTCTATGATGCGGAGCATTTGCATATATTGCCGGGCATGGTCGATGCACATGTTCATTTCAATGAACCTGCACTCGGTCACTGGGAGGGATTTACCACAGGCTCGTCGGCGCTCGCGGCTGGCGGATGCACGACGTACATTGATATGCCTCTAAATGGTATTCCGCCGACGGTGCGGCTTAGTGCGCTTGAGCGAAAGCTGGAAGCGGCTGAAGGACATTCCTTAGTCGATTATGCGCTGTGGGGCGGCCTTGTCCCCGGGAATATTGGTAATCTACAGGAGCTGGCGGAAGCCGGTGTCATTGGATTTAAGGCGTTTATGTCCTGTCCCGGTGGAGAAGGGGAAGATATTTTTACTGAAGTGGACGACCTGACTCTCTATGAAGGGATGAAAGAAATTGCCCGCTTGGGGCTAGTGCTTGCGCTTCATGCTGAGAGCGAGGAGATCGTTTCCAAGCTGGCCGCAAAGGCACAGGAAGAAGGCCGACGCGGGGCGCTCGACTTCGTTGCGACGCGACCGATTGCAGCGGAGCTGGAAGCAGTGAACCGCGCGCTCTTCTACGCCGAGCAGACGGGCTGCAAGCTGCACTTCGTGCATATCAGCAGCGCGGAAGCGGTGCAGGCCATCACGGTAGCGAAAGGCAAGGGGCTGAACGTCACGGTGGAAACGTGTCCGCATTACTTGGTTCTGACTAGCGCTGATTTGGAGCGGCTAGGTCCTGTTGCGAAGTGCGCGCCGCCACTGCGCACGTCGGAAGATCAAGCTCGGCTGTGGGCGGAGGTGGCAGATGGACGGCTGGACATCCTCGCCTCGGACCACTCACCTTGCCCTACTCACATGAAGCGGGGAGATTTCTTCGAGGCGTGGGGCGGAATTTCTGGAGCGCAGAGCTCCTTAGAGCTGATGCTGGATGAAGGATTTCTTCGCAGAGATATGCCGCTGCCTAAGCTGTCGAGGATGCTGTCTCTGGAGCCGGCCAAGCGATTTGGGCTGTATCCGCGTAAGGGTGCTATTGCCATAGGTGCAGATGCTGATTTGGCTCTAGTGGATATGAAGCTGAGCTATTCGCTCCAGGAGAGTGATCTGCTTTACCGCCATAAACATAGTCCTTATGTGGGGAAATCGTTCGGATGTCGTGTGAAGGCGACCTTCTTACGAGGAATTAAAGTGTATGAGCTTGGTGAAGGGGTAATGGAAAAAGCGGAGGGAGCTTGGGTACGTCCAACTGAGGTATTTGGAGGTGAGTCTGGTGGCTAAAATGACGCCGATTTCACTAGATTTGCTGTCACAATACGCAAAGCAAATGCTGGATGTGCTGGAGTGGCTCTCTTCTTATGGTGCTGACCCGGAGGGGGGAGTTACTAGGCTGCTTTATACGGAGCCATGGCTGCTGGCGCAGCGGGCTCTTGTGGGAAAGATGCAGCAGTTGGGGCTGGAAGCTAGCTTCGATGCGATCGGTAATGTGTTCGGGAAATTACAAGGAAGTAATGATTCATTGAAGCCTATTCTCACAGGTTCTCATATAGATACGGTGAAAAACGGCGGAAAGTACGATGGTGCCTACGGTGTTGTCGCCTCGATGATGTCGCTGGGGTATTTGAAAGCGGTCTATGGGACGCCGAAGCGAACACTTGAAGCGGTTTCGTTCTGTGAGGAAGAGGGGAGCCGCTTCCCGTTGGCCTACTGGGGCTCCGGGCATGTTACCGGTGTAAGGTCGCTGGCTGTAGCTTCGGGGATTGCTGACCCTGACGGTGTCACCTTACTTGAGGCGATGCGGCAAGCTGGATTCGATGCCACGAGCGCCGGAGAACACCCGGCTAGGCGAGAAGATATTGGTGCGTATATTGAGATTCATATCGAGCAAGGATCTGTCCTTGCGTATAAGCAGAAACAGATCGGCGTTGTAACAGCAATTGTTGGTCAAATTCGATTGACGGTTGTTGTCACAGGCAACTCAAATCATGCCGGAACGACACCGATGACAATGCGGAAGGATGCTCTTGCTGGGGCCGCGGAAATGGTGGCACTGACGGAGCGGATGGCGCTGGAGGCAGGTGAACCGCTTGCAGCTACCGTGGGTCGTTTGGAAGTGAAGCGGGGGACTTCGAATGTAGTGCCGGGAGAAGTTGAATTTACACTGGATATTCGGCATACAGACGAGATGAAGATGGATGAATTTTGTGCAAGTTTGCTAACAAGGCTCGAAGAAATCGCAAGGCGAAGAGAGCTTACTATAGAAATGGTTGAAAATTTACATGCTTCGCCCGTGGCTATGCATGGAGGGATTTCGGAAGAAATTGAAGCTGCCTGTGAGACCTATGGGTTCCGGAGTATGCGGCTGCCGAGCGGGGCAGGGCATGATGCTCAGCTGTTCGGGCCGATATGTCCGTCGGCGATGATCTTCGTTCCAAGCGTTGCCGGAATTAGCCACAGCCCTAAGGAGTTCACGGAAGCGGACGATCTGGTTGTTGGATTCCAAACGCTGGTTCATGTGTTATACCAATATGGCTATGGGGAGAAAGCAGATGAAATCTTATAAAGACTTGTCGCCCTCGCTGCGCACGATAATGACCCCCGGACCTGTGGAAGTCGACCCGCGGGTGCTGCGCGCAATGTCTTATCCGATTCTGGGACAGTTTGATCCGGAATTCACAGAACTGATGAATGAGACGATGGAAATGCTGCGCGATGTATTTCAAACAAAAAATCAATGGGCTTTTCCGATAGATGGCACCTCGCGTTCGGGTATTGAAGCTGTTCTCGTGAGTGTCATTGAGCCAGGGGACAAGGTGCTTGTTCCTATTTATGGGCGCTTCGGCAACCTGCTCGTGGAAATCTCTGAGCGCTGCGGCGCAGAGGTTGTCATGTTAGAGCGAGAGTGGGGCACTGTGTTCGACCCAGAGGAAATTATTGCAGCCATACACAGGGAAAAGCCAAGTATCGTTGCGATTGTCCACGGTGAAACCTCCACCGGTTGTATCCAACCGTTTGATGGCATCGGAGCAGCCTGCCGTGAAGTAGATGCATTACTTGTCGTTGATGCCGTTGCCACAATTGGCGGTGTCCCGGTAAAGACAGATGCATGGCAGCTGGATGCGGTAATCGGTGGGACGCAAAAGTGTCTATCCGTCCCTTCGGGGATGTCGCCCATCACGTATAACGAGCGTGTCGAAGCAAAGGTGCTGCGCCGCAAAACAATTGAGCGAGGTCTGCGAGAGAAAGGTTCGGCAGTATCAGCCTTGAATCCGGTCGCGAGTAACTATTTCGACCTGGGACAGCTGCAGGACTACTGGAGTCCTAAGCGGCTCAATCATCACACGGAGGCAACATCGATGCTGTACGCTTTGCGCGAAGGCTTGCGCCTTGTCCTGCAAGAGGGCCTAGAGGAACGATACCGTCGTCATCAGTGTCATGAGGCTGCGTTAGTTGCAGGCCTCCAGGCAATGGGCTTATCACTGTACGGGAATCCGGACTGTAAGCTGCCGGTTGTGACCTGCATTCGCATTCCAGATGGTATCGCTGGAGAATCTGTGCGTGCGATGCTGTTAAACAGTTTCGGCATTGAAATCGCCAGCTCTTTCGGACCGCTGAAGGGGCAAATTTGGCGAATCGGCACGATGGGCTTCAGTTGTAATCAGAAAAATGTGCTCCATGTGCTTGGTGCACTGGAAGCAGTTCTCTTATGGCACGGCGCCGATATTACAGTCGGTAAGGCTTTGCAAGCGGCATTAACATTATATGCTCGTAAAGAGGAGGAACTGCCATGTTAAACATCATGCCGCGAGCGGAGCGTGCAATGATTGCTACGCCTCATTATTTGGCTAGCAGTGTGGGAAGTGCGATTTTGCAGCAGGGAGGCAATGCTTACGATGCAGCGATTTCGATTAGTGCGACACTAGGTGTCGTATACCCACATATGACGGGGCTTGGCGGGGATGCCTTTTTCCTGATGCACGATGCAGCGACAGGCACTTATACGGGCTTTAATGGAAGCGGGAAGTCTGCTGCGATGGCGACGCCTGATTTTTATAAGGATAAAGGGTTAAATGCAATTCCTCAAAGAGGAGTTCTAAGTGCTATAACCGTCCCCGGGATGGTGGATGCTTGGTGGCAGGTGTGGGAGAAGTACGGGAAGCTGCCTTGGGAGAAGCTGCTGGATCCAGCGATTGCTTATGCGGAAAACGGATTTCCGATTTCTCGCAATTTGCTATTTTGGATGCGTAAGGATGAGGCGTTTATTCGGGCTTCTGAGCAGCTGAGCGCCTTATATATGGCAAATGGCGAGCTTTTGAAGGAAGGGGACCGTCTGGTTCAGAAAGAGATGGCCCGTACGTTACGACTCGTTCAACGAGAAGGCAGAGATGCTTTTTACAAAGGTTCAGTGATGAAGAGTGTTATTGATAGCATTCAGCGGGATGGCGGATTGCTGCAGGAAGAAGATTTTCGCAACTATTCAGGGGAATGGTTGGAACCGCTCTCTACAACGTACCGTGGATATGAAATTTATCAAATGCCGCCGAACTCGCAAGGGTTCACAGCGCTGCTGATGATGAATATGCTAGAAAATATAGAGGTTGGTGCTGTTCCTAGAGCCTCGGCGAATTTTTATCATATCATGTCCGAAGTCATCAAAAAGGCGTTCAAGGACCGAGATCTATACTTAACGGATCCCCATTTCCGGGAGATTCCGCTTGAGCATCTGCTTTCTAAGGCCTACGCTCGGGAGCTCTGGAATGACATTCAAGCCGAGCCGCTCAAGGTTAGTGAGCATTTATCACCAGCGATCGGGCAGGACACGGCCTATGCGGCTGTTGTTGACGAAGAAGGCAATTCGGTCTCGTTTATTCAAAGCTTGTATTTCGACTTTGGTGCAGCTTATGTACCTGGGAATACAGGTATTATTATGCAAAATCGGGGTTCCTATTTCTCACTGGACCCATCCTGCGCGAACGTTTTAGAACCGAGTAAAAGGTCGTTTCATACGTTAATGCCAGCTATGGTGAGCAAAGAAGGGAAGCCCTACATGCTTTTCGGTACGCAGGGGGGAGAAGGTCAGCCGCAAACGCAGCTCTCCATTATGACAGGTGTGCTGGATTATGGCTTGTCCATTCAAGAGGCCATATCGCTTCCCCGTTGGGTATACGGCCGGACGTGGGGGGAAGATGGAGATGCGTTGAAGCTCGAGCATCGTCTAGATGGTGACGTGTATGCTCGTTTGAGAAAGTGGGGGCATCGCGTTGAACCTGTGAACCCTTGGGATGGAATCATGGGGCAGGCGCAGGGGATTGTGATTGATGAGAAAGGCATTATGAGCGGCGCTGCGGATCCTCGGGGTGATGGTTTAGCGATCGGTTGGTAAGACAATGAATCCTTGAAGCGAGGTGCGGCGAGTGATGGAGGCCTATGACATTTTACTAGCGGTGGAGAGAAATATTCAGTCTTGCGTCTTGGCGACGGTTATTCATGTGGAAGGCCATGCTTACCGTAAGCAAGGGGCAATGATGCTGCTAATGGAGGATGGAAGCTCGCTGGGCAGCATTTCTCCCGGCTGCTTGGAAGCGGATTTATCCTTATACTTACCTGTTGTGTGGGAATCTCAGAAGCCGCAAATGGTAGAGTATGACATGAGGCCGGCAGAAGATTTCGGCTGGGGTGAAACGATTGGGTGCGGCGGGTTGATTCGAATTCTACTGGAGCCCGTTATCGGGGAGTTGCTCGTCAACCTGCTAGTGGTGAAAGCCTCTTTGGATCGCGGGGAAGCCATACAGCTTGTGCGTACGTTTTCTGATGGGTATTCGGAAATCACGTACACGTTGCGTGAGCATGATGAGGTTCTTCCTTCTGTCCGACAATCGTCATTCTCAGTGTATGTCTCTCTGTTCAGACCAAAGCCAAGAGTGATTGTGTTTGGCGCAAATCAAGATGCGATTCCGCTTGTGCAGCTGGCGACAAGCAGCGGGTTTCGCGTGGTGATAGCGGATTGGCGTGATGCCTACTGTACGGTGGAGCGCTTCCCGGGGGCGGAGACGGTCGTGGCTTTCCCTGAACAGTTGATGGAAAAACTGAAGCTGAATGCGCAAGATTATATCATCGTCATGAGTCACCAGTTCGAGAAGGATGCCGAATTCGTGCGAGGAGCTATGAAGTCAAGCCCACGTTACCTCGGCATTATGGGATCAAGGGAACGAACGGAGAAGCTGCTGGAAGGATTAGCGCACCCAGAATGGCTACGTTATCCGGTTGGTTTAAACATTGGCTCGGAAGGTCCAGTGGAAAATGCAATCAGTGTGGTGGCTGAATTGATTAGTATTAAGCGTGGTGTTCGCACGACTGGAGAGTGGAGCGCCTCTGTGGCCATGGGGCGAGATACCCAAAGCTGCCGCCCTTGGAGAGCGCTGTGAAGAAGAAGGTTGTCGGTGTATATTTGGCGGCAGGCAGCAGCAGGCGAATGGGAACGGCGAAGCAGTCGCTAGAAATGGCTGAGGGAGTCCGGCTAGGCAGTATTGCCCTGCTGAAAGCTCTTCATTCGGAACTGCAAAGTGTGGTTGTTGTCGTACGTGAAGGTGATTCCTTGGATTGGTTGCCAGAAGAAGTTCATAAGCATATATTATTGGGTCGGTGCCGGATTGAGCTATGCGCGGACGCTGAATGCGGGATGGCGCACTCGCTGCGCACGGGTATCCAGGTGGCGGAAGAGCTGAGCGCAGACGGCGTCTTAGTCCTGTTGGCGGATCAGCCTTTCATAGATGGTCAGATGCTATTTCGTCTCACGATTGCGTTTAGCAGGGAAGCGGGCTATGACTATATCGCCAGCGGGGATAAAGGGATGCCGAAGCCTCCGCTTATTTTGGGCCGAGGGA
This sequence comes from Paenibacillus sp. yr247, assembly GCF_900103825.1. GTDB lineage: Bacteria > Bacillota > Bacilli > Paenibacillales > NBRC-103111 > Paenibacillus_E. Next base: position 88,261 of record NZ_FNIF01000017.1, on the reverse strand, counting down.
TGTGGCCGGCGGCCGCCTCTTTGGAAGGTGATGCAGGGGCGCGATCCTTGTTTCGCTCGCCTAAGTACCGTGGACGCATTTTGGAAGAAGAAAACCAGTTGAAATTTATGGATATAGACACAGTAGATCGATATGAACAGGCAAAAAAAATCTATACGCACCATTATATGTTAACTTAAATGACATAAACGAGAGAGTAAGTGCATTATTACTAATGATGCGCTATTTTTTTATACAAAAACACAAAATGATGTCAAGTTAGTTGACTTGCTTTTTGAATATTGATTATAGTAGATCTAATTTATATCGGAGGAACGTGAGTGCGTTATTTGCCAAAAAACGTTCGATTTCATGAGGGAGGCGGAACGACGATTCATTATTGCGTAGTTTCTTCCTCAGGAAAGCTCAAATTGCCTCCAATAGAGTACTCACGTTCCGCTAATTCAGATTATTGAGCGCTATTCCCGAAAGCAAGTTTTTCTATCGAAAAACTCAGTAACGCTTACGAAGCAAGTTTTTCTACCGAAAAACTCAGTAACGCTTACGAAGCAAGTTTTTCTATCGAAAAACTCAGTAACGCTTACGAAGCAAGTTTTTCTACCGAAAAACTCAGTAACGCTTACGAAGCAAGTTTTTCTACCGAAAAACTCTAAGGAGGTTTGCACATGTCAGTTCCTTTGCACCAGCTGCCAGAGCAGCAGCCTTCCGTATGGCAGCCTACGAGCGTAGAGGAAGCCATGCACTTAAAGCATAAATGGGGAGATGACTCGGTGCTTATTTCAGGAGGCACCTGGCTCCGTACTCGTTGGGAAAATGGCGTTTCACCGCTTCCGCAGCATTTGATTAGTCTCGGGCGTATTCCAGCTCTCTCTAGATTAACGATGAATGCTGGAGGTCAAGTTCATATAGGGCCAGCTCTTTGTTTAGCAGATTTGATGGGAAATGAACTGATGAGGCAGAGGTGCAGTCTCTTGGTGCAAGCTTGCTCCGAGATCGCAGCTCCTTCGGTACGGAACTTAGCCTCTATTGGAGGTAACGTGGTAACCCGCACGGGAGACCTCATTCCTGTACTGCTTGTTATGGATGCCCAGGTGGTGTGTTCGGATGGGCAAAACGAACGTGTTTTGGCGCTGAACGAGTGGCTGGAAAGCCCGATTTCTACCCCTTATGAAGTCATGACAGCCATCGTGGTGCCAACCGCTGAGCAGGTGGATTTAGATGAGGATAGCAATTATGAGTTTTATTTGAAAGTGGGACGCAGAGAGGCGTTCACCCCATCTGTTGTAACGGTAGCTGGCAGGTTGACACTAAGAGCTGATGGAAAAATTGAGGCAATAGCGTTAGCTGCGGGTGGAGGAAGCGCCGTTCCGGCAAGATTTAAGGATCTGGAGGCAGCTGCTATCGGTCAGCCATTATCCAAGGGGCTTCTGCAGTTTTTGCATAAGGGAGTGTCTGCTGGATTTGACGCTGTGGCAGACGATTATGCCGGCGTGTCTTATCGCAAGCAGACAGCGGCGAATCTTATCGTTTCTGAATGCTATAGAGCTTGGCGAAAAGGGGGCGGAGCGGATGCTCCTAGGTCGTGATACGTATGCAAAAAAGTGGATTATCCGACCTGACGGTGAAGAGAAGGTAACCGGAAAGCTCCGATATCTCACTGATTTAACAGCACCCGGCATGCTGCATGGGAAGGTACTGCGCAGTCGTTACCCCCATGCATGGATTCTTTCCATCGATACAAGCAAAGCCAAGATGACACCCGGTGTACGTGCCGTCGTAACTGCCGATGATGTGCCAGGCATGAATTTGTTCGGAATTGCCTTCCCGCATCAGCCCGTGTTCTGTCACGATCGGGTTCGTTACATCGGGGATGCTCTGGCAGCGGTAGCTGCGGATACCGAAGAGATTGCCGAGTATGCGCTTAGCTTGATCGAGGTTGTTTATGAGCCGCTCCCTGTTGTAGATGATCCGGAAACGGTACTAGATGAGGGCGTAATAATGCTTCACCCTGATGGCAATCTGCTTCACCGAACTAGTCTAAAGCATGGCGAGGCAGAAAAGGCATTCGAGGAATGTGCGCATATCGTTGAAGAGACGTACTTTACGCCTCGTCAAATGCACACCTATATGGAAACGGAGGGCGGCTTGTTTATTCCGGAGGATGACAGCCGACTGACGGTTTACTCACCGACGCAGCATGGTTACAAGGATCGGATGCAGCTATCACGGATTCTAGGGATGGCTGAGGAGCAGATTCGTGTTGTATCCAGTCCGATCGGCGGATCGTTCGGCGGTAAGGATGAACTCAATGTACAGCCCTTCGGTGCTTTGTTGGCATTAACGACAGGCGCTCCGATCAAGATGCACAATTCGCGTCGAGAATCCGTTATCTCCGGTATAAAGCGGCATCCGATGAGGATTAAGATGAAGACTGGCGTCGATCATGCTGGCCGCTTCCTCGCTCATCAAGTCAGCATCCTCGCCGATACAGGTGCTTACGCGACTTTGGGGTGTGAGGTATTGAATTTTGCTACTGAACATGCGATAGGTCCTTATAATATCCCGAATGTGGATGTACAGGGGACTAGTGTATATACGAATAACGGCGTATCCGGTGAGTTTCGGGGCTTCGGCGGCAATCAGGTGATTTTTGCCGTTGAGAGCCAAGTCGAGCGGTTGGCGGAGAAGCTCGGTGTGGACTCCTGGGAGCTGCGTAAGTTGAACTTACGCGCCCCGGGCGATCCAGGACCCATGGGGCAGCAGATTGTGCAAACCGAGGGCGCAAACCAAGTGTGGAGCAAGGTGAAGGAGTCGCCGCTGTGGGCGAAGCGGGGCGAGGCGGAGCAAGGCGAAGATCAACCGCCGTGGATCCGCCGAGGCGTCGGCGCAGCGATGGTAATGCACGGAGCCGGGCTCGGCTTAGGCATCCCGGATCACTCCGGCGGACGCCTCGAGCTTACGCCGGAGGGCAAGCTGCAGGCCTCCTTCGGCTTCGAGGAGTTCGGGCAAGGGCTCTATGCAGCGCTCACGTTGATGCTGCAAGACTTTTTCGGCTGCGCCGCCGAAGACATCCGCATCGTCATCGGCGATACGGATCGCGTGCCGAGCAGCGGATCCAGCACAGCTTCACGCGCCACGACGATGATGTGGCGCGCCCTGCAGCGGCTGAAGCCGCCGTTCGTACAGGCGCTGCTGCAGCAGGCGTCTGAGCTCGCGGGCATCGCAGCCGAAGAGCTGGCAACCGGCGCAGGCGGGATTCATCGCAAGGACGATGAATCAGGCATGCCGGTTGTGACGTATGCGCAGTTGGCGGAAGCTGCCGCTAGGGCAGCTAAGCCGATCATCGCGCATACGGAGTTCGACTACCCGACGACGCCGGAAGGGCTGGTCGGCGCTCATTATTTATACTCCTACGCATCCGTCATCGTGGAGGTAGAAGTGAACATGCTGACGGGGCGAGTGAAGGTGGTGCAAACCGACCACGTCATAGCAGCTGGTCCTGTTATTAATCCGATGGGGTTCCTCGGACAGATCGAGGGCGGCAGCATGATGGCGCTGGGATATACGTTAACCGAGGATGCCGTTATGCAAGAGAGTAACTACTTAAGGCACAATTTGGACACGTACTTGATCCCAACCTTCAAAGATAGTCCGCATACGATTCGGGTAGAAGCGATCGAAGAACTGCCTGAGGGGGACACATTTGGACCGCGCGGGGTTGGCGAAATCGGTTCTGTCGGGCTCGCTCCGGCCATAACCGCAGCGGTCCGGCAAGCAACCGGCATTTGGGTGAATCGACTTCCCATTTCACCGGAAAACATCGTGAAGTCCATCGATTGGTTAGAAGGGGTGGAGGCCATTGATTAATACAACCTATGTGCTGGAATGTTCCATTAACGGTAAATCTGTGGCGATCCCGGTACCTGCTTCCAAGCGGATGTCAGATATCCTGCGTGACGATTTACTTTTAACAGGGACCAAAGTTTCTTGTGAGATCGGACGATGCGGCGCCTGCATGGTGCTGCTTGATGGCAAACCCGTTAATTCCTGTCTGCTGATGGCTTATCAAGCGGCGGGCAAGCAAGTGACGACCATCGAGGGGATATCCGGAGGGGAAGAGCTGCATCCCGTTCAGCAAGCTATGTTAGAGGAAGGGGGGCTGCAGTGCGGGTATTGTACCGCAGGGATGGTCGTTACGCTAACGGCCTTATGGGAAAAAAATCCTACCCCGACTAGGGCGGAGGCGGAAGAAGCACTGTGCGGCAATATATGCCGATGCACGGGCTATGAAGGTATTTTCAGAGCTGTAGAAAGATGCGGTTTGTCGATGAAAAGAGAGGGGTAAAGCCATTATGCCAAAAAAATTGATGATTTCCTTAACAGCTATCTTACTTTTGATCCTGACAGCTTGCTCCGGACAATCGACGAATGCGGGCTCCACGACAGCACCAAGTGCATCCCCTGCTTCAACCCAAGCCGCAAATGCAACCCCACAAGCGGAGAAAAAGCTGCCAAGAGTCGCATTTGTTTATATCGGTGTACCCGGTGATGGAGGCTGGACTTACGAGCACGATCAAGGCCGTTTAATGATGGAAAAAGAGCTGGGCATCAAAGCGACGACCGTTGAAAATATTCCTGAAGGCCCGGATGCGGAGCGTGTGTTTGAAGAGTTAGCGCAGAAAAACGATATCATTTTCGGAACCTCCTTTGGTTATATGGACCCGATGTACAAAGTGGCTCAAAAGCACCCGAACGTGAAATTCCTGCACGCAACGGGCTATAAAACGCTGCCTAACATGGGTACTTACATGGGGCGCGAATATCAAAGTGCTTACCTCGTAGGCATGGCGGCCGGTAAAATGACGAAAAACAATCATTTGGGTTATGTCGGGGCGTTTCCAATTCCGGAAGTTATTTATACCATTAATGCTTTTGCACTAGGCGCACAAAGCGTTAATCCGGCCATTGATGTGGCTGTTGTTTGGAGCAACACTTGGTTTGATCCGTCCACAGAGAAGCAAGCTGCAATTTCTTTGCTGGATAAAGGCGTTGACGTGTTGGCTGCGTACCAAGATTCACCTGCAGGTATTCAAGCGGCTGCTGAACGCAAAGTTTGGGGTATCGGCAATGATTCGGATATGGGCAGATTTGCGCCAGAAACGTATATTTCTAACCCAAAATGGAATTGGGGACCTTACTATGTGCAAACGGTGAAGAGTGTGATGGATGGCACTTGGAAATCCAGCGCTTACTTCGGAAGCATGAAGGATGGCATCACCGATTTAGCTCCTCTAGGTAAAAATGTGCCAGCGGACGTCAAGGCGCTTGTTGAGAAGAAAAAGCAAGACATATTGGCAGGTACCTTCGAAATCTTCCAAGGACCACTTGTCGATCAAGATGGCAAAACTCGCTTTGAACAAGGTAAAAAGATGACGGATGAAGAGATTTTGGGCACAACCTGGTTTGTTAAGGGCATTAAAGGTGTCATTCCGAAATAAACACGAGAGGAGGTTAGGACGATGACAATACATGATATGGCTTTGCTTGACGAGTGGCATCCTGTGTTGTTGTCGTCAGCTCTTACAGATCGACCGGTACCTGTAATCGTTCTAGGGGAAAAATTGGCTGTATTCCGCACCTCGCATGGCGTCCACGCTTTTAAGGACTTATGTATTCATCGGGGAGTGCCGCTATCACTGGGCAAAGTCAAGGGAGATGAACTCGTATGCGCCTATCATGGTTGGTCGTACAACGGTTGCGGTACCTGTACGCGAATTCCGTCTCTGCCCGCAGATCGAGCGATTCCTCCCAAAGCGAAAGCGTTCGTCTACGCCTGTGTGGAAGTGTATGGATTCATCTGGGTGTGCCTAGGTACACCAGCTAGTCCGCTGCCGAACATTAGTAGATATATCCCTGAGGGTTTCAAGGAAGTGTTCATGGGACCGTATACTTTGCAAGCCGCTGGGCCTCGCCTTATAGAGAACTTCCTCGATGTCTCCCATCTTATGTTCGTGCATGAGGGTCTGCTTGGGGATAGCAATTTCACGGAAATCGCGGATTATCACGTAGTTGAGGAAGACGGTGTACTCCGTTCGGAGGAAATTATCGTGTATCAACCCGATCCGGATGGAATGGGACGCGGTGTACATAGCAGATATGTTTACGAAGTGTTCGGTCCGCTCACTGTCGCTTTTACCAAAAGAGATCGGGATACGGACCACATCTTCCGATTGTTCCTGATGGTGCTGCCAGAGACGGAGCAGCAAAGCAAAGCGTTCATGCTGAAGCAGAGGAACTATGCTTATGAGGAACCCGACGAGGTTTTCGTTCAGTTCCAGGATCTGCTCATCGAGCAGGATCGAGAAATGGTCGAAAACCAGAAGCCTGAGCTGCTGCCGCTCGATCTCCAAGCGGAGCTGCATCTGAGATCAGATCGCTTGAGCATCGCTTATCGCAAGCTGCTTCGGGATTTAGGCGTTACCTTTGGAACAGCTTAGGATAGGTACTTACTAGTCTGGTATTGACTTGTGAATTACGGAAATGGAATCACCGGAAATCTTCTCTTAATGAAATATTAGGAGAAGATTTTTTTGTGCGCCCTTTATGGATGTATCTTCTAAATCACCTTGGAGGAGTATCCAATCGTATTGACAATCATTATCATTTAAAATAAAATAAGTATTATATTATAATAATTTTAATTAAAAAGAAAAATGCAGATGAACCATAACTACTTAACAACGAACCAGGGTCAGGTTATTTACAACATTTGAACCGCTAAAGGTATTCATCATACATTCCAATAAAATCGCAGAGGAGGTTTCCATGATGGTACAACATGATCTGAATCAAGCGCTGCAGCGGATGCGTGCCAAAAATATTACCTTAACACCGCAGCGGTATGCGTTGCTTAAGTTTCTTTATGCGCAGGGCAGCTACACAACGGTCAAGGACATTTGTGAAGCCTTGATCGTTAAGTATCCACATATTAATGCGATGACTGTTAACAGCAGTTTGCACGTGTTTAAACAGCTTGGTTTAGTTAGAGAGTTGGCCGTGATCGGTGCCGCCTTACGATATGAAGCGGCAATTTGCTCGTAAATGGTTGATAATAGGTAAGGCGCTGCAGTGTGGGTGAAGAGATAAGAATGTCTCTTCGCACCATTGCGGCGCCTTTATTAGTTTAACCCCATATGGTTTCTAGTGTATTCGTGTCTGAGTTCGTTCACGGCATCCATGAGCTCTTTGCCAATGTAAGATTGAGCTTCTTCATAGACAGGCTCAAGCGCCTGCTGCCATTCATCGCGTTCCTCTTTGGATAGGATGTGAACGTTCATCTGCCCAATCTTTTGTAACTCGTTCCATTGTTTGCTATTGAGGGCAATCGCATTCTGATTTGCCCAAATTGTCGCTTCCTGCATGGCTTCATTGATTGTCTTTTGCTGTTCGGCCGTTAACTTATCCCAAAATACTTTATTCATTAGCACACCATAACCTAAATAGGCATGATTGCTTATTGTTAAATATTTTTGGACCTGATACAGCTTTTTAGAATAAATGTTCGAAATGGTGTTCTCCCCGGCATCTACCTGATCAGATTCCATACTGCGGTAAACCTGGTTGAAAGGAATGGGGACTGTCTTTGCATGAAGTTGGCGAAATTGGGATTCGATTACCTTGCTTGGAAGAATTCGAAATTTCAAATCTCGAAAATCTTCCGGATGAGCAAGTATACCGCGGTTTGAAGTCATTTGCTGGAACCCGTTAGCCCAAATGCCGAGACCGACGATGCCCTTTGGTTCTAGTTTGCGCAGCAGGATGGTTCCGATCTTGCCTTGAAATGCTTTGTCTACATCTTCTTCGTTTTGAAAAACAAAGGGAAGATCCATGACCATCCATTCGGGGACGACTTCGGATATATTAGAAAAGCTTGGCGCGATCATTTGAATGCTGCCCTTCTGTAAAGCGCCGACTTCATCGGGTTCGTTGTATAGAGTACCGTTTGGAAATAGTTCGACTTTAATGGTGTCGTAGGTCTTTTCTTTGACTAATTGGGCGAACTTCTGAGCTGCTAATCCTTTGGGTGTATTCTCCGCCACGACATAGCTGAATCGAATGATCGTTTGTTGACCGAGTCCGATCTGTTCATCATCATTAACGAGCGGCCCGTTATTAAACTGCCAGGAGAAACCGAATCCCAACGCGGTCAGGAGGCCGATTAAAAGAAACATAGTGATACCGACAAACGTTCTCATTTTGACCCCCATTTGTTCTGTATAATAAAATCAGTGTAACATAATGCAGGATGATGGTTGAAATTAACGGTAAGCTAGAAAGTGGGTGATCGGCTTTGAAGATCAAGGGGCTTCGCATGAGTTGGAAAATTACGATCCTGTCGTTCGGCATCGTATTATTTGCGATTTGTATCGGAGGTATCATTTTAATAGGCCGTGTGATTCACCTTCAGGAACAAGAGCTTGGACAGAGACTGCTTGTTACTGCGCGAACGGTTACCCAATTGCCTTCTATCATCAGCGGGCTAACCGAACAGAGCCGAAGGCAGGAAATTAATCCAATCACCGAACGTCTGCGCATTATTAATGACGTTGACTATATTGTTGTATTGGATATGAACGGCATTCGTTGGTCTCACCCGTCATCCTCCCGGATCGGGGAGCTTTCGAAGGGGGAGGACGAGCATGCTGCATTTGCCGAGCATACGTATCTTTCCAGGGCAAAAGGAGAACAAGGGACAGCGCTTAGAGCCTTCGTACCTGTCATGAACGAGCAGCACGAACAGGTAGGTGTCGTATTGGTTGGGAAACTGGTGCCGGGACTAACCGGGATCATTCTCGACATGCGGGGACAAATATATGTGACGGTCCTCTTGTCGTTACTTTTTGGTATTTGGGGTTCGTGGATGCTCTCTCGGCATATTAAGAAGCAGATGTTTCGTTTAGAGCCTGTTGAAATCGCACAGCTGCTCGTTGAGCGAACAGCTACTTTCAACGCGATGCATGAAGGTGTTATTGCCATAGACAGCCATGAATACGTCACGGTTTTTAACGATAAAGCCAAGAAAATGCTTCAAATCGAAGGGGATGTACTCGGACGTCCTATCCGAGAAGTACTGCCGGATACGAGACTTCCGGAAATTTTGCAGCTTAATCATGCTATTTACAACCAAGAGCTGCATATTGGTCCTGCTCATATCTTGAGTAATCGGGTTCCTATTAAAGTAGGGCATCAAACGGTTGGCGCAGTAGCTATTTTTCGAGACCGCTCGGAGGTAACGAAAATCGCTGAAGAGTTGACCGGAGTAAGAGCGTTTGTTGACGCCCTTCGTGTGCAGAATCATGAATATATGAACAAGCTGCATACCATCGGTGGTTTGATCCAACTTGATCATAAGCAGAAGGCGCTGGATTATTTGTTCGAAACAATGGAAGCGCAATCCGAGCTTAGCAGTTTTGTCTCGAGCAAGATCGCGAATGAGAGCGCGGCCGGTTTACTTTTGGGGAAAATCAGCCGCGGCAGAGAGTTGGGCGTCGAGGTTCGTTTGGACCGGGCAAGCAGGTTGGTGCGATTTCCGGAAAATTTGGATCAGCACGACGTTGTGGTCATCTTGGGGAATCTGATTGAGAATGCTTTTGATGCCCTGAAACAGAAGGAAGGCAATAAAGAGGTCTTTATCAGTATCGAGCAGGATGATGAAGTATTATCGATTTTGGTAGAGGATAATGGAAAAGGAATGAATGAGGAAACCAAACAGCGCATGTTTGAGCGAGGCTACTCGACAAAGGCTGACGAAGGCAGGGGCATTGGTTTGTATTTAATCCGAAATATTGTGAACAAATGCGGGGCTCATCTGGAAGTGGAGTCCACACTTGGCGTGGGAACGAGCTTTATTCTCACTTTCCCGATGCATACAAGAGAGGAAGAAATGCATGTATAGAGTCGTACTTATTGAGGACGATCCGATGGTTCTTGAAGTGAACAGGCAATTTGTTGAAAGGGTTCCCGGCTTTGAAATCGTAGGGATTTCATCTAATGGCATAGATGGTATAGAGAAAGTCCGTCTTTTGAAGCCAGACCTAGTTATTCTTGATATTTATATGCCGGGTCAAAACGGAACCGATGTGCTGCAGCAGATTCGTAATGAACAGTTAGGTACGGATGCTATTGTGATTACGGCCGCTAATGATATCCCTACGATCCAACGGATGCTTCATCAAGGGGCAGTGGACTATATCATGAAGCCTTTTAAGTTTGAACGGGTCCAAGAGGCGTTGGAAAATTATCGGACGATGAAAAGAAGATTAGGGAAGGAATCGACGTTAACGCAGGCTGAATTGGATCAACTTTTACACGGAAACGAAATCGCCCCAATTTCTAAAGTACCTTCTGTCAACATGCAAATGGATTTGCCTAAAGGTCTGCAAGCACTGACGATGAATCAAGTCATGCTGTTTCTGATGCAGCAGCACAAATCTTTATCCGCCGAAGAAGTAGCCGAGGGCGTAGGATTGGCAAGGGTTACTGCACGTAGGTATCTGGAGTTTTTGGAAAAGAATAAGCAGGTCAAGCTTGACCTTGAATATGGCGGGATTGGGCGCCCGATCAATAGGTATGTGTGGAAGAAAGAGAACAATAGATCATAAGTCAAAGTGAAGACCAAAAAGACCATAAGTACCAATATGGTCAAATTCTTCACGCCTTCTTTTGAAAGCGATATCATGAAAAACAGAAATAGATGTAACAAAGTCTGATATCGCTTGAGGTGAAGAACGTGTCAATCCCATCGGGAGTTCATACAAGTATTATTTTGAGACTAGAATTGGATAAGGATACAGCGTCGTTCGGCAGTGTGGCCACTGCCATTAGTGATACAGGCGGGGATATTATAGCCATTGACGTCGTTAGAACGGACAAAAACATCACGGTTCGGGACATCACGATCAATGTATACGATAACAAGCATACCGAATTGATTGCAACGGCCATCCGCACATTGACGGGTGTGAAAATCGTTCATGTTTCGGATCAAACGTTTCTGCTTCATTTGGGCGGAAAAATTGAAATGAGTCCCAAGTATCCAATCAAAAATCGAGATGATCTCTCCAGGGTGTATACACCGGGTGTTGCTAAGGTGTGCATGGCAATCCACGAAAAACCGTCGCTTGCCCATACGCTCACAATCAAACGAAATACAGTCGCGGTCATATCGGATGGAACTGCCGTACTCGGTCTGGGCAATATTGGACCCGAAGCAGCTATGCCCGTAATGGAAGGAAAGGCGATGCTGTTTAAGCAGTTAGCAGGCGTCGATGCGTTCCCCATATGTCTGGCTACACAGGACACAGATGAAATTGTATGTATCGTGAAAGCGCTATCCCCAACGTTCGGCGGAATCAATCTAGAGGATATTTCTGCGCCTAGATGCTTTGAGATTGAACAGCGGCTTATCGAGGAACTGGATATTCCGGTTTTTCATGATGATCAACATGGTACAGCTGTTGTGCTTTTGGCAGGATTATTTAATGCCGTTAAGATTGTGGGCAAGAAGCTCGAGGATTGCAAAGTCGTGGTTTGCGGCATTGGCGCGGCAGGGACGGCTTGTACCAAAATGCTGATGGCTGCAGGTGTTCGAAATATTATTGGTGTCGATCGACAGGGAGCCATTACAAGTGATGGCGTTTACGACAATCCGTTTTGGCAATGGTATGCGGAACATACGAACCCGAAGCAGATACAAGGATCGCTGTCAGAAGTTATTGAAGGAGCGGATATTTTTATCGGTGTATCGGGTCCGGGTGTACTTAAAAGTGAAGACATCGCCAAAATGGCGGACAATCCGATCGTCTTTGCGATGGCTAACCCGACGCCGGAAATTCTCCCCGAAGAGGCAGAGCCTTATGTGCGGGTTATGGCTACCGGCCGTTCGGATTACCCGAACCAGATTAACAATGTGCTTTGTTTCCCAGGTTTGTTCCGGGGATTGCTGGATTGCAGGGCGACTAGAGTGACAGAAAATATGAAGCTTGCTGCAGCCAAGGCTATTGCTTCGGTTGTTCAAGAGGATGAGTTGAATGAGTATTACATTATTCCAAGTGTATTCAATCAATCGGTAGCTGAACGAGTAAGAGATGCAGTTATAGAAGCGGCTTATGAAGACGGGGTCGCCAGAAGACGAAGAGAGAAAGTGCACAGCCTAGTTCAGGTTTAGAATAAGGAGGATTTCACAATGAAACTTAGAAAAAACTTAACACTACAGGTTTTGATCGCCATTGTGCTCGGGATCGCGGTAGGTCAGTTTTTCCCGCAGCAGGCGGAAAATTTAAAAGTACTTTCCGATGTGTTCGTGAAAATGATCAAAATGGTGATTGCACCAATTGTTTTCTTTACCATTGTAATCGGGTTCTCCGGTATGGGGGATTTGAAGAAAATAGGTCGAATCGGCGGCAAGGCGCTGGTGTATTTTGAAATTATAACTACGTTCGCGATGGCTATCGGTATAGCTGTCATGTACATCTTTCAACCTGGCGCAGGAATGAACACAAATGCTGTGAAAGCCGCAGATGTTGCGAAATATACGAAAGAAGCGGCAGCCAGCAGTCACGGCTTCATAGATTTCATTACCAGTGTCGTTCCGGATAACGTGATGGCTGCATTCGCCAAAGGTGATATGCTGCCGGTTCTATTCTTCTCTGTCTTGTTTGGATTGGCGATGGCTGGCCTTGGGGATAGAGTTAAACCGGTTACGACTTTCTTAGAGAAAATGAATGAAATTTTCTTCCGCATTGTAGCAATCATCATGAAATTCTCTCCGGTTGCTGCTTTTGGTGCCATGTCTTATACAATCGGCAAATTCGGCGTGCATTCGTTGTTCTCTCTCGGTAAGATGATGGGGTCCGTTTATGTGACCATGGTGTTGTTCATCTTTATTGTGCTCGGAACTATTTGCAGAATATATGGATTCAGCATTATTAAGCTCCTGCGATTCATTAAAGAAGAGCTGCTGCTAGTACTAGGGACGTCTTCATCCGAATCCGCATTGCCGCGCGTTATGGAAAAGCTGGAGAAGTTCGGCGCATCCAAGCCCGTCGTAGGTCTTGTGGTTCCCACGGGTTATTCATTCAACCTCGACGGTACATCGATCTATTTGTCTATGGCAGGGTTATTCATTGCACAAGCCTACGGTGTACAACTAAGCTTGTTACAGATCCTGACCTTTCTCGGCGTTCTGATGCTAACTTCAAAAGGTGCAGCTGGCGTAACCGGATCGGGCTTTGTCACATTGGCGGCTACATTAACCGCAATTCCCAATAATGTCATTCCGATTGAAGGCATGGCGCTTCTGATTGGGGTGGACCGATTCATGTCGGAAGCGAGAGCGATTACGAACATTATTGGTAATAGTGTGGCGACAATTGTTATTGCGAAAAGTGAAAAACAGTTTAATCCAAATCCAGAAGACACAGATATGTCTCTACAAACGGGGTCTGTGAAAGAAGTTTCCGCTGTGTAGTGTGAACCTTTGGGAATGGCTGATAAAAGTAAATTCACTTTCCTTTAGGGGTACAGAAAAACAAAAAATGAGGCGGCAAGGTTATTCTTGCCACCTCATTTTTTGTTTACTTTCGATTGTAAGGGAAAGTCACCCGACCTTTAGTTAGCGGAACGTCGATTCGTTATTTTGGTGAATCTGATCTTGAAATCGAATGAGAGGAACGTGAGTGCGCTATTTGATCAATATGAACGATCCGGAGGAAAAAAAACGCGAAATAACGCATCGTCGTTCCTCTTCCTAATGATTTCGGGTGTTTTCGTCTAATTAACGCATCGACGTTCCCTCAGCAAATTCTGGTTACCCTAGCATAGTACATTAAAAGGTATACATAACATCCCAAATTGACTTTTGGGACAGCCCCTTTTGCTAGCGGTTGCGTATATGCGAATGGAGGACATGTCGAAAATTATCATCGTTAGGAACGTTTGTTTATCGGAAGTGTTATTACTGACTGATGGGCTCTCTGCGAAGATGAGAATCTCATCTTCGATCGCAAACCGGTTAAGAGATTAAAAATATGGCTAAAAAGCGAACTATACAAAAGATTAAGACTGAAATCGTTCGTTTTTTGAAATTGACATGGCACGTTAGTTGGTAGTAAACTAGGGAAGCGGGAAATGAAGCCGCACTAATTGAAAATGTCGAATCAACTCGTATAAAATCAGGGATAAGGCCTGAAAGTTTCTACCCAAAAACCATGAATTTTTGGACTACGAGGAAGCGAATGAGGGAAACCATAGGAAGACGATGGTCTTTTTGCATTCGGTTCTTTTGCTGTCCAGCGGATAGAATCACGTATTCTAGCTCTGGGCGTTTTTGGGTTTGATGATGATATGATTGAATTTATTATAATGAGGTTTTAAAACTTCTATTTGAAAGTAGGTTTGTGATGATACGTGTTGGTGTCATAATGGGAAGCCAGTCGGATTGGGAAACGATGAAGCACGCGTGCGACATGCTGGAAGAGCTGGGAGTGCCTTATGAGAAAAAGGTAGTTTCCGCGCATAGAACGCCGGATCTTATGTTCGAATATGCAGCTTCGGCAGCAGGCCGCGGCATTCAAGTGATTATTGCCGGAGCGGGAGGCGCTGCGCATCTACCAGGGATGGTAGCAGCCAAAACGGAGCTTCCGGTTATTGGTGTTCCAGTCAAAACGTCCACGCTGAACGGACTCGATTCCTTGCTTTCGATCGTACAAATGCCAGGCGGCATTCCTGTTGCGACGGTCGCAATCGGTCATGCGGGTGCAACGAATGCAGGCCTATTGGCTGCGCAAATTCTCGGCGCATTCGAGCCGGAGCTGCAAGCGAAGGTCAGAGCGCGTCGCGAGCGAATTGCGCAAACGGTGATTGAAAGCAGTGACCTGTTATGACAGAAGCAGGCGGTAAGGTCATCAAGCCAGGCGGCACCATCGGCATCTTGGGCGGCGGGCAGTTGGGCCGTATGCTGGCCTTGGCCGGACGCAACATGGGTTATCGCTTCGTGACTCTTGATCCCACGGAGGATGCGCCTTGCGGTCAAGTCGCCGATGAGCAAATTCAGGCGGACTTTGACGACGTGGAAGCGGCAAGGAAGCTGGCTGCTCGTTCGGATGTGATCACGTATGAATTCGAGAACGTCGATGCCCATGTGACGAACATTCTAATGAATGAGTCCTATGTTCCCCAAGGGAGTGAGCTTTTATATACAACCCAGCATCGTCTTCGTGAAAAAAGAGCGATTGAAGCAGCGGGCGTACCAGTTGCTCCTTACGCTGAAATCAGGAGTGCAGCTGAACTAAAAGACGCGGTATTGCGCTTCGGCACGCCCTCTGTGCTCAAAACAGCAACAGGCGGCTATGACGGTAAAGGCCAATGGGTCATCCGCTCAGTGGATGAAATAGAAGAGGCTTACGAAACGCTGAGCCGGGCCAAAACCGAACTCGTTCTCGAACAATTCATTCATTTTGACAAAGAATTATCCGTCATTGCAGCGAGAAGTCCTCGAGGTGAAGTGAAGGCTTTCCCTGCAGCGGAAAATATACATGTACATAACATCCTGCATCAATCCATCGTTCCGGCACGCATTCCAACAGAAGTGCAGCAGGAAGCCGAGAAGCTTGCGATCCGAATCGCAGAATCGCTTGGCGTCATCGGATTGATCGCCGTCGAGCTGTTCCTAACAAAGGATGGTCAGCTCTACGTCAACGAACTTGCGCCGCGCCCGCACAATTCCGGTCATTACACCATGGAAGCGTGCCGGACTTCGCAGTTCGAGCAGCATGTTCGCGCCATTTGCAACTTGCCGTTAGGCTCGACGGAGCTTATGTCTCCTGTCGTGATGGTGAATTTGCTTGGCGAGCATATCGAACCGCTTCAAGAGCAAATCGACCAACCAGGCTTTCTAGAGAGTGAAGATCTCGGCGTCAGCGCGAAGGTTCATCTGTATGGCAAGAAGGAAGCGAAAGAGAAACGTAAGATGGGACATATCAATCTCCTCACAAACGATGTCCTTAAAGCGCTGACTTGGATAGAACGCACTGGCATTTGGGAAACTAAGTAAATGAAAATCATTGGAGGAACGGCAAAATGATCGAACGTTATACACGCCCGGAAATGGCACGCATTTGGACCGAAGAAAATAAGTTTCAAGCATGGTTGGAAGTTGAAATTCTTTCTTGCGAGGCTTGGTCAGAGCTCGGAATTATTCCAAAGGAAGATGTGAAAGTACTGCGCGAGAACGCCAGCTTCAACATCGACCGCATTTATGAAATCGAGCAAGAGACTCGTCATGACGTAATCGCCTTCACGAGAGCTGTGTCTGAAACACTTGGGCCTGAGCGCAAATGGGTTCACTACGGTTTGACTTCGACAGATGTTGTCGATACGGCACTAGGCTACTTGCTGAGACAAGCTAACGAGATTTTGGACAAAGACATTCAGAACTTCATTGAAATTCTTCGCAATAAAGCGATTGAACATAAAGATACAGCGATGATGGGCAGAACCCATGGCGTGCATGCAGAGCCGACGACTTTTGGTCTGAAAATGGCGCTTTGGTACGAGGAAATGAAGCGTAACCTGGAGCGTTTCCGCTTTGCAGCTGATGGCGTGCAATTCGGTAAAATCTCAGGTGCCGTAGGTACTTACGCGAACATTGATCCGTTCGTTGAGCAATATGTGTGCGGCAAGCTTGGTACGACAGCAGCACCAATCTCGACACAAACGCTGCAGCGTGACCGTCATGCTGAGTACATGGCAACGCTTGCGTTGGTTGCTACGTCCCTAGACAAATTTGCAACTGAAATTCGCGCGCTTCAGAAGAGTGAGTTCCGTGAAGTTGAAGAGCCTTTTGCTAAGGGTCAAAAAGGTTCCTCGGCAATGCCGCATAAACGCAATCCGATTGGTTGCGAGAGCATTTCCGGTCTGTCCCGTGTCATTCGCGGTCACATGATTTCTGCGTATGAGAACGTGACGCTGTGGCATGAACGCGACATTTCGCACTCCTCAGTTGAGCGTATTATCCTTCCGGATGCGACGCAATTGCTTAACTACATGCTGAACCGTCTAGGCAACATCATCAAGAACTTGACTGTGTTCCCTGAAAATATGAAGCGCAACATGCGCAGCACCTACGATGTACCTTTCTCTGGCCGCGTGATGACGAAGCTGATCGACAAAGGCTTTTCGCGTGAGCAGGCTTACGATACGGTACAGCCAAGAGCGATGCAGGCTTGGGAAGAGCAGCGTTCTTTCCGCGAGATCGTAGAGAATGCAACTGTTATTACAGAGGCTTTGAGCCCAGCTGAAATCGCGGATTGCTTCGATCCGAGCTGGCATTTGAAACATGTAGACACGATCTTCGACCGTTTAGGTTTGAAATAGAATTTAGCAGGAAAGGATGTGTGGTTCGTGGCAAGCAATATACTGGATTCAGCAACGGATATGATTAACGCGCCTCTGGTACATAAGGGGAAAGTGCGTGAGCTGTATGATTTGGGCGAAAATTTCCTTCTCGTAGTGACGGATCGAATATCGGCTTTTGATTACATTTTGAAGCCCGGTGTTCCTGATAAGGGATACGTTCTGAACGCGCTGAGTAAATACTGGTTCGGCATAACGAGCGGTTATATGAGCAATCACATCGTACACACGGACGTTGAAAAGCTTCATGACATTATTCCAAGTCCTGAAAATAGAGAGCTTCTGAAAGAACGTATTATTGTAGCGAAAAAAGCGGACCGCATCTCCATTGAGTGCGTGGTTCGCGGGTACATCACAGGCAACGGCTGGAGACAGTACGAGAAAAACGGAGAGATTAACGGTCGTAAACTGCCTGAAGGCTTACGCAAAAACCAGCGCTTGCAAGATCCTATTTTCACACCTGCGGCCAAAAATGATGTCGGTCATGATGAGGACATTTCCGTGGAACAAATGATTGAATTAGTCGGCGAACCGCTGACTTATGAGCTGCAGGAGCGAAGCATTATGCTTTATACGCTGGCGCATTCCATCTGTGAGCAAAAGGGCATTATTTTAGCAGATACGAAGTTTGAATTCGGCTTTTATGCGGGTGAACTTATTATTATTGATGAAATTTTCACGCCGGATTCCTCGCGTTACTGGTCAGAAGATAAATACGCCCTGGATATCGAGATCGATTCGATGGACAAAGAGCCCGTTCGTACATACTTAGCGGGTTCAGGTTGGGATAAAAATAGTGAGCCGGATGAGCTTCCAGCGTCTGTTGTGGAAGAAACATCGAACCGATATAAAGAAATTTTACACCGTTTGGTGGATTAACGAAAAAATGATGGGTGGGGAAATTGCTAGAGCGTGGCGAAGTTAGTGCTACTGATTTCCTTAGTGACGTTCCCCTTCATAAAACTGACCGCACCCACCTCACAAGAAAAGAATAAGAGTCTTTTAAGGCTCTTATTTTCAACAGATGAGCAAAAGTATGCGAAATAAGAGTCTTTAGGGCCTCTTATTTGCAGGATTATCGCTGAAATAGCTGCTTTTGCGGGAAATAAGAGTCTTTAGAGGCTGCTATCTCTTCAAAATGGGAAGAAAAATGAGAAATAAGAGCCTTTAGGGACTTCTAATTGGGCTACTGAATAAATCAATGCCAGCTACTCTGGCGAATAACGCTAAGGAGAGATGAGAAATGAAAGCAACGGTCTACGTAACGATCAAGCAGAACGTATTGGATGTTCAAGGAACTGCGGTGCAAGGAGCGCTTCATTCCATGGGTTTTGAGGAAGTTGGCAAGGTGCGCATAGGTAAATATTTGGAGTTGGAATTAGGAACAACGGATAAAGCAGAAGCTGAAGCACGCGTAAAAGCTATGTGCGAGAAATTACTTGCTAACACGGTCATCGAAGACTACCGCTACGAGTTGGCGTAACATACCAAAGTAAATGCTTACGAAGCAAGTTTTGCCAAGGCAAAACTCAGCACATGCTTACGAAGAAAGTTTTGCCAAGGCAAAACTCTAAGGAGGAAAACGTCATGAATTTTGCGGTTCTTGTATTTCCGGGATCGAACTGTGACATCGATTTGTATAAAGCAATCGAAGATACAATCGGTCAGCCGGTTGACTATGTTTGGCATACAGAAGGCGATTTGTCCAAATACGACTGCATCCTCGTGCCGGGTGGATTCTCTTACGGGGATTATCTGCGCTGCGGAGCGATTGCACAATTTACGAACGTGATGAAAGCTGTTGTTAAAGCTGCGGAAGAAGGCAAATACATTCTAGGTATTTGTAACGGATTCCAAGTGTTGACGGAAGCAAGATTGCTGCCGGGCGCTTTGCTGCGCAATAACAGCATGAAGTTCCGCTGCCACCCAGCGATTCTAAAAGTTGAGAACAACAACACGGCTTTCACGCGTGATTATGCGGAAGGCGAATTGATCAATATTCCTATCGCTCACGGCGAAGGCAACTACTATTGTGATGACGCTGCGCTGAAAGAATTGCAAGAAAACAAACAAATCATTTTCCGTTATGAAGCGGGCAACAACCCGAACGGATCGCTTGACGATATTGCAGGTATTAGCAATAAAGCTGGCAATGTTGTTGGTATGATGCCCCATCCGGAGCGTGCCATTCATGAGATTCTGGGCTCCGCAGACGGCAAAAAAATGTTCACATCAATTCTAAGCGCTTGGAGGGAGAAACATGACGCAGCAGCTATCCGCTAAGGAACCAACAGCCGAGCAAATCGCGGAACAGAAAATTTACAAGCAAATGGGCGTAACCGACGAAGAGTTTGCCAAAATTTGCGGCTTCCTTGGACGCAATCCGAACTATGTGGAGATCGGCGTATTCAGCGTTATGTGGTCCGAGCATTGCTCTTATAAAAATTCTAAACCTGTTCTTCGTAAATTCCCAGTCACAGGACCTCGCGTTCTGATGGGACCTGGCGAAGGCGCAGGGATTGTAGATATCGGCGACAACCAAGCAGTTGTTTTCAAAATTGAAAGTCATAACCACCCTTCGGCGATTGAGCCATACCAAGGCGCAGCGACAGGCGTGGGCGGCATTATTCGTGATATTTTCTCAATGGGCGCGCGCCCGGTAGCGCTATTGAACTCTTTGCGTTTCGGCAAACTGGAAAACGACCGCGTGAAGTATTTGTTCGAGCACGTTGTCTCAGGAATCGCTGGATACGGCAACTGTATCGGGATTCCGACAGTCGGCGGCGAAGTAATGTTCGATGAGAGCTACGAGGGGAACCCGCTCGTTAATGCGATGTGTGTTGGTCTCATCGACCACGATAAGATCCAACGCGGTGTTGCCAAGGGTGTTGGCAACCCAGTTTTCTACGTCGGTCCAGCAACGGGCCGTGACGGAATCCACGGTGCGACGTTCGCATCCGAGGAACTGACGGCAGAGTCCGAAGCGAAGCGCCCAGCGGTACAAGTGGGCGATCCGTTCATGGAGAAGCTCGTACTGGAAGCGTGCTTAGAGTTAATTAATTCCGGCATCGTGCTCGGAATTCAAGATATGGGCGCTGCGGGGCTTACTTGCTCCAGCGCAGAGATGGCTAGTAAAGCGGGCAACGGCATGGAGCTTTACCTTGATGAAGTTCCGCAGCGCGAAGAAGGCATGACAGCGTATGAAATGATGCTGTCTGAGTCTCAGGAGCGTATGCTTTTCGTGGTTGAGCCGAAGCATGAGGCGCAAGCTAAGGGCATTTTTGAGCGCTGGGGTCTCCACTGCGCCAAAGTCGGCAAGGTAACCGATGACGGTTACCTGAAGCTGATCCACCACGGTGAAGTCGTGGCGAACATGCCTGTCGGCGCACTCGTCGACGAGTGCCCGGTGTACAATAAGCCGAGCAAGGTGCCGGCTTATTACGAGGCTAGCGCATCCATTGATACGACTCGTTACCCTGAGGTAACGAAATTGACGGATGCGCTTAAATCGGTGCTCGCGTCACCGACGGTAGCGAGCAAAGAGTGGGTGTACAACCAGTATGACTACATGGTTCGTACGGAGACGGCAGTGCGTCCGGGTTCGGACGCAGCGGTTGTGACCATTCGCGGTACCCGCAAGGGCCTCGCGATGACGACCGACTGCAACGGACGCTATGTGTACCTCGATCCGGAAGTAGGCGGAAGGATCGCCGTTTCGGAAGCAGCGCGTAACGTTGTCTGCTCCGGCGCTGAGCCGCTCGCGGTTACGGACAACCTGAACTTCGGTAGTCCGGATAAGCCGGAGATTTTCTGGCAGCTGGAGAAATCCACAGACGGTATGGCAGAAGCTTGCCGCTTCTTGGATACGCCGGTTATCGGCGGTAACGTCTCGCTTTACAATGAGAATGCCAAAGGCGCAATCTACCCAACTCCGGTTATCGGGATGGTTGGTCTTGTGCATGACATCGACCACATCACAACGCAAAGCTTCAAAAAAGAAGGCGACATTATCATCCTGCTTGGCGAGACGAAAGCGGAGCTCGGCGGCAGCGAATTCCAATATGTGATTCACGGTGTAACCGAAGGCCGTCCTCCTGAATTGGACTTGGCTACGGAGAAACGTCTGCAAAACGCTGTATTGAAGGCCATTCAAGAAGGTCTTGTTGCTTCTGCACATGACTTGTCCGAAGGCGGCCTAGCGGTTGCTTTGGCTGAAAGCTGTATCAGTGGGAGCGTAGGCGCAGCGGTTAACGTAGCTTCTGAGCTTCGCCCTGATTTCACGCTGTTCAGTGAAACACAATCCCGTATTTTGCTGAGTGCGTCACCAGACAAAGCGGATGCCCTTAAGCACTGGATTGCTTCGCAAGGCGTGCCTTATCAAGAAATTGGAACAGTTACAGGTACAGATCTGAACGTTAAAATCAACAACGAACAGCGTCTCCAGTCTCCGGTAAGCGAGCTGGCGAAAGTCTGGAAGGATGCGATCCCATGTCTAATGGCATAAAACAATCTGAGGCCCTAAAGCTCCCTGCTGCTCCCTTGGTTCAACTAGGAGAAAAACAGCATGAGCTTTGGACAGGTGAATATTTCAACGAAGGTGTAGGCGGCCAAGGCGGATTGTTGGATAAGCTGAATGAAGAGTGCGGGGTATTCGGGGTGTATGGTCATCCCGACGCTTCCTCTTTGTGCTATTACGGGCTGCATGCCCTGCAGCACCG
Organism: Paenibacillus sp. yr247; assembly: GCF_900103825.1. GTDB lineage: Bacteria > Bacillota > Bacilli > Paenibacillales > NBRC-103111 > Paenibacillus_E. Next base: position 66,071 of record NZ_FNIF01000017.1, on the reverse strand, counting down.
CGGACAGGAAAGTGCCGGCATCTGCACAGTAGATGACGGTAATTTTAACTATTATCGCGGTATGGGACTTGCCAAAGAAGTTTTCACCAATGATAATTTGGAGCCTCTCACAGGCTCGACAGCTATCGCTCATGTACGTTATTCAACAGCAGGCGAAAGTAAGCTGGCGAACGCACAACCGCTTGTTTTCAAATACCGTGAGGGCGACCTTGCGATTGCAACCAATGGAAACCTCGATAATGCGAACATAATCAAACGGGAGCTTGAGCGGAAGGGATCGATTTTCCAAACCACAAGCGACACGGAGGTTCTTGCACATCTAATTGCCCGTTCAGAGCATGATGATATCGTAGATGCTGTGAAAGATGCTCTGAATCAAGTGATTGGCGGGTATGCTTTCCTGGTTATCACCAAAGATAAATTGATTGCTGCGCTTGATCCGAATGGATTGCGTCCATTCATGATTGGCCGTCTAGGAGAAGCGTATATATTTGCTTCTGAATCTTGTGCATTCGATGCCGTGGGAGCGACTTATTTCCGTGACGTGCAGCCTGGTGAGATTATCGTACTGGATCGCGATGGCTTTCATGAAGAGCGTTTTGCGGAAGGCAGCCGGCGTGCGATTTGTGCCATGGAGTATATCTACTTTGCTCGTCCGGATAGTGACATCGATACGGTTAATATTCACTCGGCACGTAAACGGATGGGTAAGAAGCTGGCGATGGAAGCTTTCGTTGATGCGGACATCGTAACCGGAGTACCGGATTCGAGTATTTCGGCTGCAATTGGTTATGCGGAACAAACGGGTATCCCTTATGAGCTGGGTCTGATCAAGAACCGCTACACAGGCCGGACGTTCATCATTCCAAGCCAAGAGCTTCGTGAGCAAGGGGTTAAAATGAAGCTGAGCGCCGTTCGCAAAGTGGTCGAAGGCAAACGTGTTGTCATGATTGATGACTCTATCGTTCGTGGAACAACTTCCTTACGAATTGTTAATTTGCTTAGGGAAGCTGGCGCCACCGAGGTGCACGTGCGAATCTCTTCGCCGCCTTTCATGAATCCATGCTACTACGGAATTGATACGCCGGATCGCAAAGAGTTGATCGCTGCAATGAATTCAATCGAAGAAATTCGCAAGGCGATTAATGCGGATTCCCTGCATTTTCTGACAAAGGAAGGGCTGTTAGATTCGATCGGACAAGGCTCGGCAGGAGCGGAAAGCGGCTACTGTACAGCTTGTTTCGATAACAGCTACCCAACAGAAATTGCTGATGTTACGAAGGTTGGTTGTGCTTGCGACTAATTGGTTAATAGATAGGGAAATGCAAAAAAATCGGAATAGACTCAACGGGTTGGTCTCGCTTAGGCGGACGACCTCCCGATACATAGACAAAACTAAGGAGTGGAAGCGAAGTGTCGGATGCTTACAAAAAGGCTGGAGTCGATATCGCGGCAGGGAACGAAGCAGTAGAACGGATGAAAAAGCACGTCAAACGGACATTCCGTCCTGAAGTGTTAACTGACCTCGGTGGCTTCGGCGGGCTGTTCAGCTTGAACAAAGACAAATACGAGGAGCCTGTTCTCGTATCTGGTACGGACGGCGTGGGCACGAAACTGAAGATCGCTTTTGCCATGGATAAGCATGATACGATTGGGATCGATGCTGTCGCGATGTGCGTGAATGATATTATCGTTCAAGGCGCGGAGCCGCTGTTTTTCCTCGACTATCTCGCTTGTGACAAAGTAGTTCCAGAGAAAATTGAAGCTATCGTTAAAGGGATCGCTGACGGTTGTGCGCAGTCTGGCTGCTCACTAATCGGTGGTGAAACGGCGGAAATGCCGGGCATGTATGCGTCAGGGGAGTATGACATTGCCGGCTTTACGGTTGGAATCGTCGACAAGAAAAAAATAATCGACGGTACAACGATCCGTCCTGGAGACGTGGTTTTAGGTCTAGCATCAAGCGGTGTGCACAGTAACGGGTTTTCTCTTGTGCGTAAGCTTTTGCTGGAAGATGGCGGTTATACGCTTCAAGGGCATGTGGAAGAACTGGGCGATAAGCTCGGTAATGTGCTGCTGGAGCCAACTAAGCTTTATGTGAAGCCAGTTCTGGCGATGCTGGAAGACGTTGCTATTAAAGGTATGGCACACATTACAGGCGGCGGCTTTATCGAAAATATTCCGCGCGTTCTGCCTGAAGGCGTGAACGTCGAAATCCAATATGGATCGTGGCCGATTCTTCCGATCTTTGGGTTGATGCAGCGTGAGGGCGGCATTTCGAACAACGATATGTTCCGCACGTTCAACATGGGGATCGGGATGGTTATTATCGTGGGAGCGGACGATGCTGAGAAGGCGATTGCAGCAGCCGAAGCGCAAGGCGAGCAAGCCTACCGTTTGGGTGTTGTTACCGAAGGTGAGCGTGTGGTGAAGTTCCAAGGAGCTGAGGTGTAATGGAGCCTTATCGAATAGCGATTTTTGCTTCGGGCAGCGGCTCGAATTTCCAGGCCATCTTGGATCAGTTACAAAAGGGGAAGCTTGATGTCCGCATCGAGCTTCTTGTCTGTGACCGTCCTGAGGCTATTGTGGTGGAGCGTGCTAAGGAAGCAAAGGTGCCTGTGTTCGCCTTCCGTCCACGGGAATATGCAAATCGAGAGGCCTATGAGGCTCTTATTCTGAAGGAGCTTCAGGATCGTCAGGTAGATCTGGTCGTGATGGCCGGCTATATGCGCATCATTACAAATGTGCTTGTTGAGCCGTACTTCGGGCGTATGATCAACGTTCATCCATCGCTTCTGCCGTCATTCCCGGGAGTGCGCGCGATCGAGCAAGCCGTCGAGTACGGCGTGAAGCAAACCGGCGTCACCGTTCACTTCGTGGACGGCGGGCTGGACACAGGACCGATCATCGCGCAGCGCGCCGTGGAGATCCACGAGCACGAGACCGCGGAATCGCTCACAGAACGGATTCATGCGGCCGAGCACGTGCTGCTGCCGCAGGTGATTCGCTGGCTGCGCGAGGATCGCGTGATCTTGGATGGCCGCAGGATTAGCGTGCGGCTGTAGGATGTGGGGCTGGCTTTTTGCGGTGTCTGCGTACCTCTGCATGAGCTTGTTAGTCATATGTCTTGGTGCTGTAACGCCTGATTGAGATCCTCTGTGGATAACTCCTATATACGAGCATTTAACAAATTACAATACTAACTGATGCGGTTAACTGGGATGAATGCCTAACCTGCTGATCATGAACAAATGTATGCTCCCCAAGGTGACTTGAGCCGTTAGTGATGGCCACTTTAAGGATGTTTTTTAACAACAACATGCAAAAAGTGCAGCAAATCATAGATTATTTTTGATTTTGAGTAACAATCATGTATTTTATACATCAAAAATTCGCAATTTTACCCAAAGTAGGTCATATTCGCCGATTTAGATTTACTTTTTGCAGGATTTCTCCTAAAAACGCCGATTTTGGCTGGATTTGCTGTACTTTTTACATCAACGCTTGATGGATTTGCTAGGCACTTGAGTAGCTAATGTTTGATATCACTTAAAGTAGCTGATCTAGGCCATTTGCGTGAGCTTGGTCGGGGTTAAGGATGGTTTTCATCGCTAAGTTGGGCTAAGCGGAAGAATTAGCTACTTTAAGGATGTTCTACAGTGTTACAGTGGCGGTAATAAGTCATTTAGAATTTTTAACATACAAATCAATTTTCTGGGAGGAAGCATAGTGGCAATCAAAAGAGCACTGATCAGCGTGTCCGACAAGACGGGTATCGTTGAATTCGCGAGCGAGCTGGCGAAGCTGGGCGTTGAGATCATTTCTACTGGCGGTACGCAAAGTTTGTTGAAGGATAAAGGGGTGCCGGTTATCGGTATTTCCGAGGTTACTGGGTTCCCTGAGATCATGGACGGCCGCGTCAAAACGCTGCATCCAGCGGTTCACAGCGGTCTGCTGGCGGTTCGTGACAACGAAGAGCACCAAGCGAGCATGAAGAAGCTCGGCCTGGATTATATTGATCTGGTTGTCGTGAATTTGTATCCTTTTGCCGCAACGATTGCGAAGCCTAATGTGTCTTACGAGGAAGCGATTGAGAACATTGATATCGGTGGACCGACGATGCTTCGTTCAGCAGCAAAAAATCATGCGTTCGTGTCCGTTATTGTGGATGCAGGCGATTATGCGAAGGTGCTGGAAGAAGTTCAAGAGACCGGAGATACGACGCTGGAAACGCGCAAACGTCTTGCGGCCAAAGTGTTCCGCCATACGGGTTCTTATGATGCTTTGATTGCTGATTACTTGTCCAAACAGATGGGTGAGCCTTACCCAGAGCGTTATACGGTTACTTATGAGAAAATGCAGGAGCTTCGCTACGGAGAGAACCCGCATCAAAGCGCGGCTTTCTATCGTAAGCCAAATGCGGCTGCTGGCAACATCACGACAGCTGAGCAGCTGCATGGGAAAGAATTATCGTACAATAATATTAATGACGCTAATACTGCGCTTCAGATTGTCAAAGAGTTCAGCGAGCCGGCAGTTGTAGCCGTTAAGCACATGAATCCTTGCGGCGTAGGTATCGGAACGAACGTCCTTGAGGCTTATCAAAAGGCGTATGCCGCTGACCCTACTTCCATCTTTGGCGGTATCGTTGCTGCGAACCGCGCGGTTGATGAAGCGACAGCTCAATTGCTGCATGAGATTTTCCTGGAAATCGTCATTGCACCTGATTTTACACCGGAAGCTCTAGATATTTTGTCCAAAAAGAAAAACATTCGCCTACTCAAAGTAAGCGGCTTAGATACAGCAGCTGGACGCAAAGCGGAGCCAGTGGTTACAACAGTTGAAGGCGGCATGCTTGTTCAAGATAGCGATGCTTACCAGCTCACTGAAGCTGATCTGAAGGTGGTTACCGAGCGCCAGCCGACGGCAGAAGAGATGAAACAACTTCTTTTCGCATGGAAAGTAGTTAAGCACGTTAAATCTAACGCGATCGTACTCGTTGCAGACGATATGACGGTTGGCGTAGGCGCTGGTCAAATGAACCGTGTTGGCGCAGCGAAAATCGCTATCGAGCAAGCGGGCGACAAGGCAAAAGGCGCTGTCCTTTCCTCTGATGCTTTCTTCCCAATGGGCGACACGCTCGAAATGGCTGCAAAAGCAGGAATCACAGCTGTAATTCAACCAGGCGGCTCCATTAAAGACGAAGAATCTATCCGTGCAGCGAACGAAAATGGCATTGCCATGGTCATGACAGGCGTTCGTCACTTTAAACACTAAAACAATTGAGAATGCTCACGATCGATTTCCGGACCGTGGGCATTCCCCATGAGAGGGGTTGCCAAGGCGATGCGTGTATTAGTAATTGGACGAGGCGGGCGCGAGCATGCGATTGTGTGGGCTTTGAGCAAAAGTCCGAAGATCAGCAAACTGTTTTGTGCACCGGGGAACGGCGGGATTGCCGGCTTGGCGGAATGTGTACCGATTACGGAATTGCAATTCGAGGAGATCAGTACATTTGCCAAGGAACAGGCGATTGACCTCGTTATGGTAGCTCCTGACGATCCGCTTGCAGCGGGTTTGGTTGACCATTTGGAGTCGAAGGGTATCGAGGCTTTCGGACCGCGCGCAAATGCGGCGATTATCGAAGGCAGCAAAGTTTTCATGAAGGAGCTTTTGAAGAAATACAGCATTCCAACGGCAGCTTATGAGTCATTCGACGCTTATGAGCCAGCGCTTGCTTACTTGCGGAGCCAATCGGCGCCAATCGTTATTAAAGCTGACGGCTTGGCTGCTGGCAAGGGTGTTACCGTTGCGCAAACCATGGAGGAAGCAGAAGCAGCGCTTCGCGATATTATGGTGGATCAAGTGTTTGGCAAGTCCGGCGCTAGCGTGGTGATTGAGGAGTTCCTTACAGGGCAAGAGATGTCCTTGCTAGCTTTTGTGGATGGCTCCACGGTACGCCTCATGGTACCTTCGCAGGATCATAAGCCAGTTTATGATAATGATAAAGGGCCGAATACCGGCGGAATGGGTACGTATTCACCGCTGCCGCATATCCCAGAATCAATCGTACAAGAAGCTCTTGTTAAAATCGTTCAACCTACAGCGGATGCGATGGTAAAAGAAGGCCGACCGTTCAAGGGCGTGCTGTATGCTGGGTTGATTTTGACCCCGAATGGCGTAAAAACAATTGAGTTCAATGCTCGTTTCGGCGATCCTGAGACGCAGGTCATTTTGCCCCGCCTCAAAACGGACCTTCTTGATATTTTCCTTGCGATCAACAACGGAACGCTGGCAGAGCAGCCAATCGAGTGGAGCGAAGAAGCGGCGGTTTGCGTCATTGTAGCTTCTGGCGGTTATCCGGGACCTTATCCGAAAGGCTTGCCGATTACGGGTCTGAATCGAGTCCAAGATTCCCTTGTGTTCCACGCTGGAACTGCGCTGGAGAATGGGCAGATTGTCACAAATGGCGGACGTGTTCTGGGTATCACGGGCCTTGGCAAGGATATTATTGAAGCTCGTCAGAAAGCTTATGCGGATGCGGATCGGATTCATTTCGAAGGGAAGCATTACCGTACGGATATTGCGATGAAGGCTTTGAAATAGTTTTGAAAATAAAAAACACAGCCTTTTCATTGCATGAAGGGGGCTGTGTTTTTTGGCGAGTAACTGGGATACTTTTTGAAATACTGCTAACGATAGATTTGTCTCATTAAACGAGTTATTCACTTCCGCCGCGAATATACTTGTCCTTATTTTTGTATACATACCAGACGGCTATGATCACACCAATAACGAGTGCTATCGATAACCAATGCTGAGAAATAAAGTGCCAGAGGTTGTTCATGTGAATGCCTCCTTGAGTTTTCCTTTGGGATAGTTTTGGCAGTAGGCGACGGATTCATGCATAAGGAGCTTGGCTGCAGGAGTTTCCAAGTGACTAAGCGAATGCAGCAGGAAAATAAGAAGGTGATTCTTCAAGAGATAGATAGGGGAGAGCAGCGTGAATTCAGCAAAAAACTGGAAGCAGCGGATGGCTTTCATCAGCGTTGCACTATTGATGGGGTGCCTGCTAATTGCTGTTGGTTATTATAGTCTGAACATCTTCGTCCCGCAGGGAGTGGCTAGTACTGAGGCTTTGGCTGTCGGGACTCATATGGCTGCGAATGCTTCCATTGAAGAAGGAGCCAAGCCGGAGGAATCACCGGCTGCTGCCAAGGATGTTTTGCCCGCAGCCGTGAATTCGGAACAAGCGACAAGTACCGCCATCATGCAGACTATCCTAGCGGAGAGTCCTGCCGCCAAGCAACAACTACTGAAGCCAACATCAGAGCCTGTGGCTTCCACGGCTAAGCCAAGCACTGGCAGGCTTGTCATGCTGGATCCGGGACATCAGCGCTACGGCAATAACGCACCAGAACCAGTAGGACCGGAGACAAGGGAAACGAAACCGAAGGTCAGCTCCGGCACAGTTGGCGTACGGACGAAAAAACCGGAATATGTGCTAAATCTGGAAGTCTCCCTGTTGATCAAGGCTGAGCTGGTTAGCCGAGGCATAGAGGTGGCGATGACCCGTGAGTCAAACGAGGTCGATATCAGCAACAAGCAGCGCGCGGATATGGCGAATGAAGCTGGAGCAGCTTTAGCTGTTCGCATTCATGCGGATGGCGATAGTTCACCGAAGACCAAAGGGTTTTCGGTGCTGTATCCGTCAGCTTCTTTTGCAGCGGTAAAGCCCATTGCAGCAGAAAGCCATCAAGCAGCTGGCTTTATTCTAGAGCATCTTAAGAGGGCAACTAACACCGCAGGAAGAGGACTATCAGCGCGCAGCGACTTATCAGGGTTCAACTGGTCCAAAGTACCCGTCGTGTTGGTCGAGCTTGGCTTCATGACCAATCCGGAAGAGGACGAGTTGATGTCCGAAGCGGAATACCAGAAGAAGTTGGCCGTAGGCATCGCCGACGGAATTGAGCAGTTTTTGAAAAGCCGATGAGAGAGAGTGGGCTCACTATATCTCTAATAAACCGCCCCCACCCAGGGCGGTTTTATTTACGCCGATAAGAGAATAATGTAGTATATTGGTAAAAAGTTACCATTTAGCGAGAAGGGGGTTTTGCCATGCTGCCTACATTTTTCATTGCCCATGGTACACCAAGTTTGGTGATCGAGCAGCATGCTTACACCGAGTTTTTGCAGAAGCTGGCTAAGAGCATTCCCACACCCAAAGCCATCGTGCTGTTCAGCGCGCATTGGGAAAGTCCCGTACAGACAATTAGTTCAGCGATTCATCCGGAAATGATCTATGATTTCTCGGGCTTTTCGGAAGAGCTTTATGCCATTAAGTATCCAGCTAGAGGGGATTTAACGCTAAGTTTACATATCGAGCAGTTGTTTCAAGATGAAGGTATTCGTTGTGAACTCGATGATGAGCGAGGCCTGGATCACGGGGTATGGGCGCCCCTGCATATTATGTATCCGGATGCACAGATTCCAGTGGTGGCGCTCTCTGTGAATCCGCGTCTGACGGCGGAAGAGCACTATCGCATTGGTGCCGCTTTAGGCCCGTTGCGGGATGAGGATGTCCTGATCCTCGGCAGCGGAGGGACGGTTCACAATGTAAGGAGATTGGATCGGAATAATCCGGTGCCGCAGGTATGGGCCGTGGAGTTCGATGAGTGGTTGGCGGAGCAGCTGGAGACGTGGAATTTGGAGGCGCTGCTTCGGTATGATGAAAGAGCGCCTAACGTGCGTGTGGCGGTTCCGACGCCGGAGCATTTTGTGCCTTTGCTGCTGGCGCTTGGTGCGGCTGACGGGGCGCGAAGAGCGAAGCTGCTGCATCATAGCTTTCAAATGAGTACGCTCAGCTTATGCTGTTGGATGTTTGGAGGGATAAAGAAATCGTAGCCATCAGAACCCGAGTAAAGGGGGGAAATGAATGCGATTACGACTAAGCAAACCCGCAAATCCCCGCCGATCTCTAATCTAGAAATCGCTGCTTGAACTCAGGCTTTGGCAGCATGCAGTGCTCGGTTTTGCCAAACCAGCGATAGCGGTTGCGCGCCACGAAAGCATAACCCAGATTCCTCAGCGGAGCGGGAATAAGGATGGCCGCATACGCCATGGGCCAAGCGCCACGCAAACGCCGGGCAATGCGCAGCGCCGCAGTTGAACGGGTATAGGAGCGGCCGCCCTCGATCAGAACAATGGTGCTGATATTGTCCGTAGGTATATTGTGCTGCTCGAGCAGCTTTTGGCCGATATCCGATTGCAAGGAAGCAAAGCGAAAAATCCCTTTGGGGTCGTTCCGCAGGATGAACTGCACGGCTCCGCTGCACAAATTACAGACGCCATCGAACAAAATAATGGCCTTGTCATCGATTGTCATGGTCATGGGATAGCCTCCTTTTTGGGCGAGTAGGAATGATGCTCAGTGCTAAACTTACTTTAAATTTGGGGCTAATCCTAAGCTGTTTCTTTATGATGATGTAAAAAGTACAGCATTTCTCAATGGATAAGCGTATCTAGCCGTAGAACGTGCAAAAAGTGCATCAAAATTAGACGGATTGAGCTAAATCAACGAGTTTGGGGCTAATTTGATGTAAGTTTTGCATCAAAACCCTCTCCACATGGCTGTTCGAGGCTAATTTGATGTATGAATTACATCATCGTGTCTGAATCTCTTTCTACTATACCTAATAACAGTGGCGGGTCCAACTGCCTGTAGTTCGCTTGCACAAAAAGTCTTCTATTTTTCTCATCGCTAGAATATACATTTACTAGAACGAACGATTAAGAGAAGAGGTGCAGCCCTGTTGAAATCATTGCCATTATTCCGTAAAAAAAACCTTAGCGCCTGGCTTGTCCTTGGATGCTCTGTCATAACCATCGCCGGGTGCAGCGATACGCCTGCCTCCTTGCCATCGACCAGCCCGAATGCCGCTGAAGCGACATCTGCCGCCGCAACGCCAGCAACCAAGCCTGTTACTACAGTCATGGACACGGAGCAGCCCTACAAATTTCCGCTAACGGGTTTACCCACCGCCAAAGAAGTGAAGAGCCGGCCCTTCATGGTCATGGTGGAAAATGCTCCGCAAGCCAGGCCCCAAACCGGCCTAGATCAGGCCGACATCGTCTATGAGATTCTCGCAGAGGGCGAGATTACTAGATTCGTCTCGGTCTTCCAAAGCCAAGAGGCGAAGACCATTGGTCCTGTGCGCAGCATCCGCCCATATTTTGTAGAGATCGGCGACGCGCTCGATGCAGTTATCGTCCATGCCGGCTGGAGTCAGGAAGCGATGGATATGATGGCAGGCCGCAAGCTGGCCCATCTCGATGAAGTGTATGGCGATGGCGCCTACTACTGGCGCGCGACCGATCGCAAGGCACCGCACAATCTCTATACCTCTGTGGATAAAATGAAGCAGGGAGCAGAGGCGCGCAAATTCCGCTCCGAATGGAACGGACCGCTGCTCACTTTTGCCAAGGATGGCCACAATAAGCTAACCGGCGCTGCCGTCAACTATATTCAAATTCCGTATATTCAAGGGTATTTCGCTTCTTACGAATACAATGCTGCACAAGGTGTGTACAAGCGTAGTATGGAGGGCAAGCCGCACGTGGATAAAGAAACCGGCAAACAGCTGCAAACCAAAAATCTGCTGGTGCTGGAAAGCAAGCATAAGATTGTGGACAAAGAGGGGCGCCGTGAGGTCGACGTTTTCGGACCTGGTAAAGGTATGATTTTCCAAGAAGGCAAGTCTCAGCAAATTACATGGGAACGCAAGAACGGTATGCTGCGCGCCTATGCGAGCGATGGCAAAGAAGTGCCTCTGCTGCCGGGCAACACATGGGTTCAGATTGTGCCGGAGGGGACAGCGCTTAAAATGGAGTAGCTTCGATAGTCGCCAAGAAGCCGCCCTGCTTGGGTTAAGAGCCAAGACGAGGCGGCTTTCTCGTGCGTTTTTTTGAATTATTTTGACCCTAGGATAATCCTATTTGCGTTTGCGTTTGGTTGGTCCGGATGTTGAACTGCCTTTTCTTCTAGAGGCCGAACTTGATTTCTTACGGCGTTTGGGTTTGGGTTTGAATATTTCCTCCAATTCTTCCGCTGAATTCACCTTTCCTTTACCAATAGATTTAAAAAGTGTTCTAAACATAGGCGCCATTTGTTGAAAAGTGCTGATGAATTTCTGGACCTTGCCCATCGTACCGATGATGCCGTCGATACCACCCATACGCTCAACAAAGCCTGAGATTTGCTTCAGGTTCAATCCGCTCAGCGGGTTAGATGAGGCACCGCCTGCACCACCGCCACCGCCTAAAAGGTTGCTGAGGAAATTCCCTCCTCCTCCGCCACCGGCGCCGCTGGGGTTGCCACCGCCAAAAAGTCCGCCACCACCGCCGCCGCCAAAAAATCCACCGCCAGCATTACTGCTAGGGGCCCCTCCAAATAAATTGCCGCCTCCTTCGAACCCTCCGCCTTGCCCGAAACCCGAGAACGGATTACCGCCTATGCCTGGATATTGGCCGAAGCCGCCATCACCAATTTGCGGAGGTAAAGTCAAGCTTCTTGTATGAACTTCAGGACGATTACCACCATTACCAATGATTTGTCTTTGGTTGCTCACTAGGATTCACGATCCTTTTTATCAGATTTTTCTCCTACAGGATATGTCACTTGCCTACCATTGGTATAGACGAATGTCACGGGTATTGGTTATTTGTTATAATTCAGCTCATTAACGCATAGAAATTTTAACGTTTCGCAAAGCTAAAGGAAGGATTTACTGGTGACATGTCGAATGTTAAAATGGAGCTTACTGATCTTATAAGCTAACATGCATTTCCACTGGGAGTTGACAACGTATGCAATTAAAAAAATTAAATGATAAAGCAATAGACCAGCTTTTTGAAGCTGTACTGACGCTCAAAGATATCGAGGAGTGCTACGTCTTTTTTGACGACTTATGCACAGTGAATGAGATTCAATCGCTTTCCCAGCGTCTAGAGGTTGCTCGCATGCTGCGCAAGGGCTGTACGTATAACCAGATCGAAGCCGAAACAGGCGCATCAACAGCAACCATCTCTCGGGTCAAAAGATGCCTGAATTACGGAAATGACGGCTATGTGCTTACGCTGGATCGTTTAGACCGTTAAATGGTTTGTTCTCCAATTGTTCAAGATCCTGCATTACTTCGCGTAATGCGGGATTTTTCCTGTTTATCCGAGGTTCAATTGACATGTGGGAACACATTCGTTAGCATAGGATTAGAGGCTTGGTTAGAACGGGTGGGGAAAACACAATGAGCCATTATGGTGTGCTGGTCATAAGCCATGGATCTCGGGATGAAGGCTGGGTTCAGCTGGTTGATGATGCCGTTTCTGCTGTCCGAATGCCGAAGGATGTTCCCATTTACGCTTCCTATCTAGAGTTGGTGGAAGGCCGATTAATTCAAGATGGCATCTACAGCTTAGAGGCGCAAGGCGTGACGGATATGATCGTCGTTCCCCTGTTCGTGTCCTCTGGGAGTACACATATTGATGAAATCAGCTACGCCTTAGGTGTGATTGAACAGCCCATACTGGAGACGGATCTGGAACCCTTTGATATCAAGGCGCGCATTCATTTCACATCGCCAATTGATGACGATCCTGTTATTGCTGAGATTATATATGACAAAATCAAAGAGCTGTCCGCATCGCCAAGTCAGGAAATCGTCCTGCTAGTCGGTCACGGAAGCAAGGAGAAGGGCTTCCATCTCAAGTGGCGCAAAGGTTTAGAGCAGCTCGCAGAGCGGTTGAAAGCGTTAGGCGGCTACGACGAGGCGGATGTCGCTATGCTTTTGCCAGATCAAGTGAAACGGAAGATGACATGGTGGGCCCGGAAGAAGCCTAAGCATACAGTAGTCGTTGCGCCGCTTTTTCTAAGTGAGGGCTATTTCACGAATAAGGTTATCCCTTCTCGCATGGAGGGGTTCGCATATAAGTACAATGGACAGGCGCTGCTGCCTAGTCCGCTAATTTCCAAATGGATCGAGAAGCAGATAGCTTCAGAAATCTCAGAAGGCGAAACAGGTGATGAGACGCAATGGTCAAAAGAGCAAGACTGATCTATAATCCGACTTCTGGCCGGGAAGAAATGAAAAAGCGTTTGCCAGAAATACTTCAGCGCCTAGAGCGCGGCGGTTTCGAAACATCCGCTCACGCTACGATCGGTGAAGGGGATGCCATACTAGCGGCGTCTGAGGCCGTCAGACGAGGCTTCGATCTCATCATAGCCGCAGGCGGAGACGGCACCTTGTGTGAAGTGGTCAACGGTATGGCGGAAAAAGAGGGCCGACCGCCTCTTGGTATTCTACCGCTGGGGACGACGAACGATTTTGCTCGTGCACTTGGCATACCTAAGAATTTGGAGCAGGCCTGCGACCTGATCGTTCAGCAGTACACAACGGACATCGATGTAGGCAAAATTAACAACCGATACTTCATTAATATCGCCGGCGGAGGCTCGATGACCGAGCTGACCTACGAAGTTCCCAGCAAGCTCAAGACGATAATCGGCCAGCTGGCCTATTATATGAAGGGACTGGAGAAGCTGCCTAGGCTGAAGCCGATTGAGCTGTATGTCAAAGCAGGCGAGTTTGAATTTCATGATGAAGTCATGATGTTCCTCGTCGGCAACTCCAACTCCGTCGGCGGATTTGAGAAGCTGGCTCCGGACGCGAGTATGAATGATGGATTGTTCGACGTGCTGATCTTGCGCAAGTGTAATCTTGCAGAGTTTATCAGAGTTGTTACACTCGCTCTGCGCGGCGAGCATCTGAGCGATCCGAACCTAATTTATTTCCAGACGAATCATATTGAGATCAATTCGCCGGACTACGTCCAGTTGAATTTGGATGGGGAGTTCGGGGGCACGCTGCCTTGTGTCATGACGAATCTGAAGAGTCATTTGCAGGTTATTGTGGATCAATCGGGACAGTCGATTTATAAGAAGACGTTTTTGAATACCTTGACCACGCCTTTTAGAGTGAATGGGAATGAGGAGAATGAGTAGGGACGAATTAAATCTTTCCTCCTGCGTGCCGCGCCAAATCTAGTGAGCAATTGTTTAATTTTAGTTATTTATTAAAGTGAGGGTCATATGAGAGCAAAAGGTAGTTCTGGCTCAGTGTCAGGTAAACATAAAGATCGTAAAGCTGGGAAGTCCGTCGCGAAGGCAGCGCCGGCTTGGATGGCTGATCTGCCGGTACAGATCGGGCAGCAATATGAGGCTGAGATTATTGGGATCAGCCATGATGGCGAAGGGGTAGGCCGTGTGAACGGCTTTACCCTTTTTGTTGCTGGTGCGCTGCCTGGTGAGCGTGCGCTTGTGCGGGTGGAGCATCTGAAGAAACAGTATGGGCATGCGGGTTTGGTGCAATTGTTGGAGGAGAGCACGGACCGGGTTAAGCCGGATTGTGGGATATATGAGGAGTGCGGCGGCTGTCAGCTGCAGCATCTTAGCTATGAGGCGCAGCTTCGCGTGAAGCGCCAGCAGGTGGTGGATAATTTGCAGCGGATTGGGAAGCTGCAGGTTGCGGGGGAACCAATACTAGGTCGATTGGATGCTGCGACTAGTGAGGAGGGCATTGTTGTCCATCCCACGCTGGGGATGACCGATCCGTGGCGGTATCGGAACAAGGCTCAGGTTCCTTTTGGTGAAGAGCAGGGTGGACTCATCGGTGGATTCTACGCACAGGGTAGTCATCGCATCATCAATATGGATGAGTGTTTGATTCAACATGAGTCGAACGACGAAGTCGTTGCTCGAGTGAAAGAGATCGGCGCGCGTCTTGGTATTCGCGCTTATGATGAAGAGCGTAATGCCGGACTGCTGCGCCACGTCGTCGTCAAAGTCGGCTTCCGCACGGGAGAGATCATGGTCGTGCTCGTGACCAACGGCACCGAGATTCCTCGTGTTGCCGAGTGGGTCGCTGGCATTCGTGCCGCGCTGCCCGGCGTGAAGAGCATTTGCCATAACATTAATGTGAAGCAGACGAATGTTATTTTTGGGGATGAGACTCGCGTCCTGTGGGGCAGCGAAGTCATCTATGACTATATCGGCGATGTGAAATTTGCAATTTCCGCGCGATCCTTCTTTCAAGTGAACCCCGTACAAACACAAGTGTTGTATGGGAAGGCACTTGAGTACGCCGCGCTGACCGGCGATGAAGTTGTGATCGATGCCTATTGCGGCATCGGTACGATTTCCCTTTTCCTCGCCCAGAAGGCGGGACAGGTATATGGAGTCGAGATCGTCGAGGAGGCGATCTCGGATGCACGGAAGAATGCCGAGTTAAACGGCATGTCGAACGTGCACTTCGAGGCAGGCCCAGCGGAAGTGGTCCTCCCCGAGTGGACACGTCAGGGCGTTCGTCCCGACGTGATCGTGGTGGACCCGCCGCGCAAGGGCTGCGACCCGGCGCTGCTGACGACGATCCTCGAGCTGCAGCCGCGACGCGTCGTCTACGTGTCGTGCAGCGCATCGACACTCGCGCGCGACTTGCGCGTGCTGGTTGACGGCGGTTATACCGTCGTCGAGGTGACGCCTGTGGATATGTTTCCGCATACGGTGCATGTGGAGTGCTCAGTGTTACTAAAATGGAAGGGGCAGGAATAATCCTAAGCCCTTGTTGCTCCAATGCCCTAACGGATTGAGGACTGGAAATATTGTAGTGTATTGCTTTGATTGAACCGTCTTCGTTTACTTCAATCTTTTGTATGAGTCTGCTTATGGATTTGTGAAAGGAAGAAATATTAAAGATAATGCTTTAATACACACGAAGAATAAATTAGTTCTTAACATAGATATTAATAACTTTTTTCCTAGTATTAAATTTGAGCATGTATTCTATATGTTCTACGATCATGGCTATACCAAAGAACTATCATATTCTTTAGCTGCATTGACTACATTCAATGGTGCTCTACCTCAGGGGGCGCCTTCCAGCCCCTCTATCGAAAATATTATTTGTAAAAGAGTGGATAAGAGGTTATTGGCTCTTGCAGTAAAGATGAATGCGGACTAATAAAAAACGACTTGAACAACATATTTATTATTGCAAAAAATTTGGTGTTTATAGTCACTTGAAAAAAATGAGTCTGAAAGCAAATCATATTTTAAAGAATACCTATATGGTATGGCTAATTTCATAAAAATGTTAGAACCAGATGAAGGTATGGAATTCTTGAAAAAACTTGATGAGATTAATTGGGGGAATTGAGATTCCCCTTTTTGTAATTTACGTTTACTGTGCTTTAAGTTGATTGAATAGATCCAATATATTTCTAGAGCAAACACTATTCCTTCTGACATAATCGTGTTTTGTTTTCACTGTATACTTGGAATGGGAATAACGGAGGAGATGTTAATGTGGATTGTCCCTTCTCGTCATCGAGAGGGCTTTTTTTCGTTTTAACTCGGTAGTGGGAGCAGGATTCGTAAGGATAGTTAGGGCTAGTTAACATCCAGAAGACTGTTTGTGTTTGCTGTATATATATGGAATTTCACAGCTATTCGTCAATTAGAAGTAAAAATTGAACGAAACGAGCAAACAAATTCCAGTATATGGTACAATGATGTTGGGTCAATATGCTTATGAAAGATTGATTTTTATTTATTGTGTGGGGGTTAAAAAGAAATGGGGATAAGAACAATTGTCTTGTGGAGTTAGGTGACACTCTTGAGTTCCTAAATTACTATGGGAAAAACTTAGATGCTTCAGACGTTGTTAAAAGCGGCATTGAAGCCAAGTGGCATACAGATCGAGCTTTTGACAATTGTCGGAGGCTTACGCTTGCAATAATGGGAAGAATCTAAGCAAGGAGTATCTTGGGAAACTTGCTGGATCGTTCATTAGTAGAGGAGGCGAAAATGGTCTACCATTTTTGGATCCAGCATAGGATCTCCCAAGAGCAGGTGAGATCAGCTGTAGTTGGTCATCAATGTTTCAATCTTACTTGATTTGCTTAAATGGAAAAAGCCTACAGAAGATGCAGTATCAAATCTGGGGGAACGACCCCGATTTTGATTCGCCGGATGCCAATATGGCGGTTGAGGAAGTCGGATGTTTCCGGGAAAGCGAAATAGTATAGCAACTTAAGGGCCTTCAGAATTTTTTTAGTGGATATCGTTCAGGGAATATTATTAGCGGACTAATAGGCATAAATGATAGTTTTGAACAGTTGTGTTAATTGGGCACTGCACATTGGATTGAAGAGTTTATAGAATAACGGAAAAATACAGTTTTTATTTGGGGACAACCTGTTATATACATTGTGTATATAACAGGTTGTTATCCACTATTTGTCGTATTGTGTAAAAAGAACTGTCGTATCAATACAAGGGGTGCTTTAAATGTCATACATACATTGGAATAAACTGATAGCTAAACATTTTTTTTATCCCGAAATGGCAGGCCGTGATGTTCTTTTGTTTGTGGATGAACATCTTATTAACGAACTGGGAAAGAGTTTAGGGCAAGACATGCAGGGGTTTATTTCATCTGTTATTGAGGGACCATTTAAGGTCAAATCTGATCCAAGCCTCAGCGTTTGTCAAAAAGCTCTAAGGGTATACGAAAATTGGCGGGATAATGACTTAAAATATCCTCCTTATCTTGCTTATTTAGCACTTTTTGTTCTTGCTGGATGTATAGATGACGGTTACTACTCTCCCATTGCTTACTATCCTAAATTACGTAAATTGCTTGGTGAAGAGGAAGTTCTTGGACAATACCCAAGATTTGATGAAATGTATCGCATATGGCAGGACTTGGAGAAGTGGACTAAAGAGGACAAATTTGAAGAGTTCGGGCGTTTTACCGTGAAAACAAGGGGAAGATGGAGGCATGTTGGCTTGCCGTTATCCCAGTCCGTATTATCTGCAAAAGAAAAACGCTCACTTCCATTGCTTTTTCATAAAGGAGGGCTTATCCCAACAAGCCCACCTTATTATAATCAATTAAAAAACATGTTAATTGAACATGGACAAAACAACCTCTCGAGGAAAACATTAAGACTTCTGTATGGGGAAGAGGAGAACAAGGAATTATTAATGGCTTTACTGGATTATGTAAGGGATGAACTTATTCATTGGGATGGTTCTTTGCCAGAAGAGACAATGGAAGGTTCCGTTTTGGTTCGTTCTACAGCTATGCTATGTCTAGATCTCGATAAAATCAAGAAAAAAGCTAGGTTTAGCTTGCGTGTAAAGGCGAATAATCCTTTCCCAGATGAATCTTTGCGGTTAGGTATGAGAGGGAAGACGGGGGCTTTTACATGCAAGGACAGCATTCAAAATTGGTCAACTGAAATAAAGGATGATCAAAACCATTCGATTAACATTAAGCATTTCGACTTTAGGTATACTGTTTTTCTTGATGATTCGGAAAACGGATGGAGTGTCAAGTTCCCGGGCAATACAGTTCGCATATTCACACGTGGTCAAAAATTAGGTTTGCCTAATGCATTTGTTGAAATTCATCAATTGGAGCGAGGATCACAATTTCTGTTACTGTGCCATCAATCCGTTATAGATGAAATAGCAAAATGGGGAAAGCAAGCATGTGCTGATTTTGGGCCAATAGTATACGGTGGGCTTCCAACAGATTGGTCATTGTTTCAAGGGGTAAACCCTGAATTGTCTTGTGAAGGTTTTGAAGTTTTGGCCTTATCATCTCAAACAAGTATTAGATTCTTTGGAGGTATTCGATTAGGATATGGCAACACATTTTTAAACTTCAGCCCCCCAAATGTAATTGTCGAAAATCCAGAAGGTAATGTGGTTATGAATATAAATGACTTGGACCTTATTTTTGATCTGGCACGTGATTGTTGGGTGTTACCACAATCACTTCCTACTAATGTACCACTAACTATACAAGTGAAAGGTTTACTAGAAGGCCCAAAAAAAATCGTCTTTAAACTTATCGAGCCTGTAATCAATATTAAAAATTACGAGAGTTACCTTAAGGAGACAAAATTACAAATTGATAGCAATGTTCCCATGGCTATTGGGGGAAATATCTATAATCAAAATGACCGCATCGAAAAATTTGAATTCGATATCCCAATACATCTTTCAAACGAAATTATTTTTATCGGAAAAGGGATTGGTCAAATATGCTACTGGTTACGGAGCTCACAGAAAAAAATAGCTTGGAGCCCTGTTTGGGCTATCGCAAAAGAAGGGCGCAAAAAGTGGAAATTATATTTTTGCGGAATAGAAAGTCTGCAAAGAAGCAAGCCAGGTAATGTAACTGGAAACAGTAAAGAGGTTGAGCAATGGAAGGCAGCGATAAGGGGAATGACAAAGATAATAGAAAAACCTTCTTTTGAATTTGAAGCTTTCAATAAATTATGGGATGACTATTTAGAGGTGTCAAAGAATGGCTAAAGATATATTAGCAGCAATAAGTGCGATAGGCAGAGTGAAACTGGACAAAATGAAGGCTATTTACGATACGCTGATGAGGATTCATATGGGTGATGATGAGGAATATATCCAGCCACTTTCGGATATCCTTCATTGGTTAGAAGCATTAGGGCATTGTGAGATAGACTACAAGTTAAGACAGATACTAGTATGCCCTCCTTCGTTTCTTTTGCTCCCACATCCTGGCATGCCAAAATTCGTATTGGTAGGCGGCAGAGATAAAAAACTCCTCGATCGGCTACAACGTTTCTCAACGGATAGGCCAGACCTTTTTCAGGTATCACTTGAGCCTCACCCAGAAAATGAAAATCCCGTATTTCCTCCAGCAGTTTATGTATTAACTACAAATAAAAATTATATTGTACAACTGGCAGGAAAATTGGGAATCGAATGTAGTATAGATTCACCAGCTGCTTGGAAACTCCTATTATTCTCACCGAGTCTTAGGGATATTAAAGATTCGCTTTTATATTTACAATCTACAGAGCCGAACTGGAAACATAGCTCGTTCTGCCATGAGCGTCTGCGGTTTTCCCAGGATACAAGCACTTCTCCTACTAAGCTAGTAACGTATACTAACCCAATTAACCAGCAGCAAAAAATATGGATATGGAATAATGATACCGCTGCTGAGGTAGATAAAAACTGGGGGAGATACCTCGTCTTAGGCAGGCATAAATGCCAAATCTTGCTTTATGACGAGCGAAAACAAAAAATAGCTGTTCCTATCACCGTTCCACTGCCAAAATATCTAGCGAGGGCAATCGTCCTTTGTTCGGGTGTAGCTCCACGTAAAAAAGAGCTACATCAACAAATAGGTATTTTGAAAAAAGGAATTACGATGTTGATATATGAAAATGTTCCCCGGGGCATGGCCAACCAACTTGGAAGAAAGTTAGGACAAACATTGCAAGAAGCAAATTTATAATGTTGGAGGAAATTACAATGACAAATCCTATTCTTGCATTTGAAGATATTCGAAATAATTTTATCCGTTATATACAAACAGCTTTTGGCACTAGTCACCCGGAAATTGAACATGAAAGGGAAGAATTACTGCTAAAACCAGGTGTGTTATCCCAAGATCCATATATTGAACCATTGCCAAGGTATAAAAGCTCGAACATGAGGGTTACAGAGCTAACTGGTAAAGAATTACCTGGTTTCAGTAATCAGGAAATCAGGCTTTTTCAACAGTTTGCTTCCTGTGGGCTTTTTAATCCGAGTCTGCCTTTGTATGTTCATCAAACTCGAATGCTGGAGTCAGCCATTTCAGGAAAGCATTGTGTTATTACGTCAGGAACCGGTTCTGGTAAAACTGAGTCATTTCTACTACCACTTTTTGCTTATTTGGCAAAAGAAGCTGCCCAGTGGGATGAACCTAAAGCTCCGGATACGCATCTAAATGATTGGTGGAAAAACAAAGAATGGCAAGATAAATGCAATCCCAAATCCGGAAAAAGGCATCGCATGGAAAAGTCTTACCGCGTGTCGCAACGTGGTCATGAACAAAGGCAGCCGGGCGTCCGTGCGATGATACTTTATCCTATGAATGCCCTGGTCGAAGACCAATTAACCAGGCTGCGAAAGGCGTTAGATTCCCCGCAAGCCCGTGAATTCTTTGATACCTACTTGAAGGGGAATAAAATTTACTTTGGACGCTATAATGGCATGACGCCTATAGCGGGCCATGAGTACAAAAAAACGGGTAATCCGAATACCGATAAAATAAAAGAGTTAACTGACCTTTTGAAAAAAATGGAGCAGACGAGCATAGAGGCAGATAAATATGCGAAAGCAAAGGAGAAAGAGGATATCCCCTTCTTTTTCCCTAAGTTGGATGGCTCTGAGATGAGATCTCGCTGGGATATGCAAGATGCGCCCCCAGATGTCTTGATTACCAATTACTCTATGTTAAGCATAATGATGATGCGTGACGTCGATAATGGAATTTTTGAGCATACTAAAAAATGGCTTAGCGAAAGCGATAAGAATATATTCCATCTAATTATTGATGAATTGCATTTGTATCGCGGTACGTCAGGCGCTGAGGTGTCTTATTTGCTTAAGTTGTTGCTACATCGGTTGGGTCTTTCTCCAGATCACCCACAACTTCGAATTTTAGCGTCTAGTGCTTCGTTAGAGCCAGATGATGTAGATAGCCGGGAATTTCTTCAAGATTTTTTTGGTTTGTCTGGTGAAGCGTTTGATATTATTAGTGGTACTCTGGAACAATTGCCTTTTAAAACAGAAACCGTAATTCCCTGGGAACCATTTGCCCAATTCCAAAAGAATTATGATTTTGATCCTAGTGAATCAATTTCTGCTTTGATTCAATCGTTAGATTACAAAGGAGAGGACACTGGATTAAAGGCTTTGAAGGATGCCCTTGAGTCACCTGACATACAATTAGGCAATCTCTTGCTTAGTGCTTGTATGGATAATGAAAAAAATAAAGTAAGGGCAGTATCTGTAGATACATTTGGTAAAAGGTTGTTTGGTACAATTGCTGGGAAAAACGACAGGAAATTGGCACTTACCGGGTTTTTCACTGCACGTGGACTATGCGATAGACCTGGCTCAAACAGTAGCCTCCCGTCCTTTCGGTTCCATTGGTTTTTGCGCAATATAGAGGGGTTATGGGCTTCTACCCATAAAGAAGATGAAACGCGACCTGTCGGAAAACTGTTTCCTCGACCGGATATTGTAGATGCTAATGGCAAACGGATTTTGGAACTTTTATACTGTGAACAATGCGGAACTGTTTTTTTTGGAGGTAACCGTTTAAAACTGCAAAACGGTGGCTTGGAAATGCTGGTCACGTCCCCAGACATTGAGGGAATCCCTGACCGAAACAAGAAAAGCATGGTAGGAAATAGAAACTACAATGAGTATGCTGTTTTCTGGCCTTCAGATACCGAAGAAGTAAAGAAAGAGGCAGTTTCATGGAAACAATCGAAACCAAGAGATGAAAAGGACCCCGCAGCAGCAGAATGGAGCAAAGCATCTCTCAGTTCCGCAACGGGCCGGATTAGCTTTTCACATGAAGATGCAAATGAAGACCCAACTGGATATGTAAGAGGTTATTTGTTTGTACTTGATGGTGGTAATGAAGTAAAGGGAAATGAGTATAAAGCACTTCCTTCGGTATGCCCTTGTTGTTCTGCTGATTACACGAAACGAAAAATGAATAGCCCCATTCGTGGGTTCCGTACGGGCTTTTCAAAAGTCAGCCAGATCCTTTCAAAAGATCTGTTCCATCAATTGTCTAGTGACGTCGAGAAAAAATTGGTTATTTTCTCCGATAGCCGTGAAGACGCAGCACAAATTTCTAATGGGGTAGAGCGAAATCATTATAAGGATCTTCTCCGCGAAATTGTATTAAGTGAATTGCAACTATCCGCTATTGGAGAGGGGCAACTGCTTAGTTACCTAGAAACAGGTGGGACGCTGACGTCACTGGCTAAGGAGTACATGCACGATTTTCCAGATGCGGAGGATAAAATTAAAGAATATCTGGAACAGACAAAAGTTGAACCTCCCGCTGCTTACCGTAGATTTTATGAAGAGAGCTTAGAGAAACTTAATGTTATTCGAAGAAAGAAGGAGACACTTCTTGTCACATGCAAAGAACTTTTCCAGGCAACTTCGGAAAGGGATACCGGAAGGTTAATATCCCGGTTTATTGGGCTTGGAGTAAATCCTGCTGGCAATGACATTGAGTACCAATCGTTTTATTGGGGGGGCAGAAAGTACCGTTGGACTACTCTGTTTAATTTTGAAAAGAAGACGTGGGCTGAGGATTTACCCCTTGAAGCTAGTGTAGCAAAAAACAAAATCATTTCCAAAGTAAGACAAGAGTTATGCGATTTGTTCTTTAGCCGTTTATATTTTAGCTTTGAATCGTCGGGGCTTGGTTATCTTACTTTGCATCTAGATGAAGCCTTTACCAGAGCGGTCACTAGTGATGTAGACCTGGATCAAGAGCTTTTTAAACAGCTATGCGACTCGGCTATCCGTATTCTTGGTGACCTATATCGCCATGAAGGTTCAGATTTCCCTAACAGTCATTGGTTGGAGTTTAACAATGCAAGGAGCATATTTAAAGATTATATTTATGCTGTTTGCAAAAAAATGGGGGTTTCGGACATTCGGTCAGAGCTGATCGGTCAGAAAGTGCTTCATACGATAATTCGGGCAGGGCACGAAGGTGCCGTCCTGCTGACAGAGAAGCTCGATATAAAAGTCGCATCGCCAGGGGATCCATACTGGTTATGCCCAAACTGCAAGCGACCTCACCTTCATTCATCCAGTGGGATCTGTACCAATTGCCATTCAGATTTGCCTGTTGATCCATATGGTAAATGTGAAGTGTTGATGGGAACGAATTATTTGGCAAATATGGTAACAAACGATCGTAAGCCCATTCGGCTGCATACAGAGGAGCTTACAGCCCAGACGGATGACCAAGCAGAACGGCAAAGGCTATTCCGGGGAGTGCTGCTTAAAGCGGATGGAAATCAAACTGGTCAGCAGGTAGATGAAATAGATATCCTAAGCGTTACCACAACTATGGAAGTTGGAGTGGATATTGGAAATCTGCAGTCTGTTATGTTGGCAAATATGCCACCGATGCGTTTTAACTACCAACAACGTGTCGGGCGTGCAGGAAGGCGGGGGCAAGCGTTTTCATTTGTATTAACACTTTGCAGAGGTGGTCGAAGCCATGATGACCATTACTTTACAAATCCCAGCTCAATAACCGGGGATCCACCACCGGTCCCTTTCATTACTGCCAACCAGCCGCCTATCATTAAAAGGTTACTAGCTAAAGAATGCTTGAGGCAAGCGTTTATTGCTATTGGTGTGCGCTGGTGGGATGGTGCCGAAAGTCCACCCGATACCCATGGGGAGTTTGGACTAAAAGATGACTGGGGACAATATAAGGATAAGATTTCCAACTGGCTTCAAAGTAACACTGCTAATATAGAAAAGGTTATTTGCGCTGTTATTCCGTATTGGGAACAAAGTGATGAATGCATTACAAACTATTTAAGATTCATCCAATCAGAACTAATCTTGGAAATTGACATATGCACCTTAAATACAGAGTTAATTGGAGAAGGCCTTGCCGAACGCTTGGCGGAAGGTGCTAAATTGCCGATGTTTGGAATGCCTTCACGAACCAGACTCTTGTATCATGGTTTTGATGATAAGACACGAGCTCCGCTAACAATAGACAGGGATATTGAGCTTGCAATAAGTGAATTTGCACCTGGTGCCCAAAAGACAAAAAATAAAGCGATCCATACAGCTATCGGCTTCACCGCTCCGCTTATCAATATTCAAAATAATTGGAAGCCATCTCAAGATAATCCACTCGCGCAGCGTTACAAGATCGCTCATTGTGATGATTGTGGATATATGCGGGTAGATCAGGAAATCCATCATTGCACGAACTGTGGAGAGTCTACAGGCAGTAATTTTAGGGTTTATGAGGTCGCAGTACCACTGGCATTTCGAACAGACTATTCTCAGGGAAAAAATGCCAAGGAAGAAGAATGGGCAGTTTCAGGGGCCCCTTCAAGTATTGCAGAAGGAAAGCCCGCTGATTTCTCTAAGATTGAGAACTCAAATGTTCATATTTATCTAAGTGGCGAAGGTCGCGTTTGGAGAATCAATGATAATGGGAAGCAATTGTTCCAAGGTGGGCTTGTAACTACGAATAAGACCAAGGCGCCCAATGGCGCCATCTGGAATGCACCGGAAATGCAATGGCAATGGGTCTTAGAGGATTTTAATTATACTACTGATCAGTTTTATCCGAAAATTGAGTCACTTGGTATCGCGGCAGCAAAAACCACAGATTTACTCAGAATAAGGCCGAGCGCCACAACGCTTGGGTTAAATCTAGACCCGTCCAATGTAACATCGAGAGCAGCACTTATATCAGCTGGGTTCTTACTGAGGTCAATAGTGGCTGAACGGCTTGATATAGACGCCGATGAGATTGAATTATGCCAGTATTTAAGATCAAGGGTTGCCGATGGTTCTTACGTAGGAGAAATTATACTCAGTGACCGTTTACCCAACGGGGCAGGCTTTGTTCGTTGGCTCGAGCGTAATTGGGATAATGTCATGCAAGGTATTTTTTCACCTAGTGCTAGACATTCGTTTATGCAATATTTAACGGGGGACAGACATGTTTGTGAATCGGCTTGTTATAGTTGCTTAATGAATTATCGGAATATGCCTTACCATGGGTTACTAGATTGGCGGCTTGGCTTAGCATATTTAAGAGCCATGTACACGAGTGGCTACAAGTGTGGGCTCGATGGCGATTTTTCGTATGAAGAGCTCAAAGAATGGTCTTTATTAGCCCAAAAACTGTCCCGGCAATTTGCAGCATACTTCAATTATGAGCCGGTACAATTTGGTGCCATTCCGGGTTTGCGTTCTGACGGTCAAAATTTGCTTATTGTGCACCCTTTATGGTCTACACAAAACCCCCAGGGCATTTTAGTAGATGCCATCGTTGAAGCAGGAGGCAATCCGGGCTATATCGATACTTTTAACTTACTCCGGCGACCTGGTTGGTGTCATGAACAACTGGGAAGGGAAGATGATACGTGGTGGTAGTATGCTAGCAAAACTGAATGCGCTACAACCTTTGAATAGGGTTACGCCAAGCCGGTATCTTGGTTTTTCACAGTGCAAATATCTTGAGGTATTATCTTCATCAGGTGTTGCAGGGTTACTTCCATTTACTCCAAACGCATATTTTGGAACAGTCTCCATAGCCTATTAGAAAAGGCTAGTAAAGGAAAAATTTCAAACAAGAATAATTTAAATAACGCCTGGAATTTATGTATTGCCGAAGTGGAAGAAAAATTAGTTAGAAACCTTTTAACTAAACACCTTGTCCCTCTAAGTGCCTACGTAAAACAGTATGAAAGAACTTAAGAAGAGGCTACTATTAAATATAGCGGCCTCACTTATGCCTTCATTCAATGTAGAATATAAAATTCTGCTCAGCGGTAACGAGCGTTGGATCGAAACTCCAGACGGTAAACTGGGGGGATATGTAGATAAGATTGTACATACTTCAGTCGGTTATGAGATCATAGATTATAAGACAGGTGAAGTTAAAGGGCAGAATGGGATAAAGACGGAGTACAGCACTCAGCTTATGCTCTATGCTGGAATTTTGTATGAAAGTTCAGGTGAATGGCCTGGAAGAGAAACAGCGATTATTAGCAACCCCAAGCCCTGAAAACTGTAGATATTGTAGATATAGGCCTGCTTGTTTACAGTACTGGAGTAAAAAGAAACAAACGCCTGGAGCTGAGTGGCCATATGATATTGCTGGAACATTTATAGACAGTACTACTCTGGGGAACGGTACACTAATGTTAAGACTCGAATATAATAATATGGTTTATAAAGTAAGGGGGTTGCAGCCCTATAGACACCAAGTTGTACCTAGTAAAAATTGTGCGATTTACAATTTAAGTAAGGATAAGGTCGAAAATTGTTATTCAGAAACAAGTCTTACCACGCTCTATAACTTTTAACCTAATTATTGAGTAGAACTTCAGCATTGTTGATAACTTCTATATCGAATTAGTTAGATTATTAATGTAATTGGTAGTGTATAGATAAGCACATTCAATAAAAATAAAGGAAGAGGATGGGGGATCAAGTTTCCCACCCTTTTCCTCTATTTTATATTCTATCCGCACCATCGCGAGGAATGAGGATACTATCTCCAACCAAATTAAGAAAGTGACCTGAAAATGCATTGAGACTTGATTCGCATTGGTTTATAAAAGCTGGGACGAAGGTTTGATAGTTTGTGAATAATAATCGATTTAGGTCAACATTATAAGGTATTGGGCGTGGATTAACTGGATTCTGGGAATGCTCGGAAAAACCTATAAGGGCCAGTGTCCAGTTGTAAGTGCGCAAATTAGGTGGATTTGCATCAGCCAACTTCGTCATTAAGTAATCAAATAGAGGTGCTCTAACACAAAAGACTATACCGTACCCCTTCCATGTTTGCATAGCAATATTGCTATTTTACGATGAATTGTTCTTGTTATCTTCGCCATGCGTTTGTCTCTATTGTGTGTGCACCAACGGCATTCCTTAATGATTCATTGGTTCTATCCGAGAGTTTTTCCAGCATATTCGGATTGATACTGGGTCAGGGGTATATTTTTTGTGGCGCAAATCCGATGCTCGCATGTAATCCAAACAGTACCGCAGGAATAATAGTTTTATCCTCAACTGGTTCTATTTGTTCAACTTCTACATTAGTTCTTCTTCCTAAATACTCAGCTACACTTACAGGCAAATTGTATCCCCTCATTTGTTTATCTTCATGATATAATCGGTTTCAGTGAGGCAATTCAACAGTTCTAATCTCGAAAGTTCCTTCTTTTTTCTTGGTTGATTTTTCATGGTTTTCTCACCCAGATTCAATCACTCATCGCTCACGGGGGAAATTAAACCTAAATATTCGGCAAAAACCAATTGTAATACCTTTTATTTACTTACTATTATGATTTAGTGGAGTACAGTAGGCTGTTGCTTTTAAAAAAACATTTTTTATTTTTTCTGTGTTGTTTGAAGCCATTTTTAAAACGTATTAAATCAGGGAACGTGGGTTCCTTTCTTTAGTTGCTGAACGTTGAAGGCAAAGTCAAGTAAAAGAACTAAATTGAGGTGGCTTCATGACATTAACTAAAGAATTCGATGTTTGGTTAGTTAGCAGTAGGAACAAAAGATATGGGAATACATTAAGTGCAAGTTCTGCATATAAATATTCCCGTGCGATAAATACAATTTCAGAGGATATGATTAAGATAGGTTTGCTCGAAAGAAGTCTTTATACAATTAATTCATTGCATGATCTAGAGAGAGGAATTGAACGTATAAAAGAAAATGAGTTTTTTATAAGCAAAAACAGTACGGGGCATAATATGTATAGTGTGGCTCTCGAACATTACCTTAATTTTCTACGAGACAGAGGATACAATTAAATACATAAATAAGAACAAGGAAATCGAATTGTAGATCATCTTCCGTCAGGATTCAATGCCCTTGATCCCATTTTGATAAAATTACTTATTGACGATTTGTTGACGAAGTGAGTCAACAAGGAACAAAGTCCAGAGCAACCTACTAGAGTAAAACACCTTATATTATAAGGTGTTTAGCCAACTACAGATTCCATACAAACAACACATGTTCCCGCATACGGTGCTTGTGGAGTGTGTAATGTCAACAAAACGCATTGACAAATATCGGGGACGCCTAAACCTAATTGCTCGATTATAATTAAATGCAAAAGCCTACACGTCTTTTACTGAGAGGGTGTAGGCTCTTGATATTTGATCACATATAGATCAGAATGAAATAGATACTTTATCTGTCGAGCAAACTGAATTAATACAATTAAACAAATAAAAAGCCCTCTTGATGAGTACTTCTTAACTAGTTTTACAATCGTTTATAAAGTGTTGAATTTGCTCAATAGTTTGATCGAAATCCCCTTTCAGTTGATGCTCCCAGATCCGTAGTATATTCCATCCTTTATTTTTATATGAGCTGGTAACATCTAAATCCCTTTGCTTATTTTTTCTTATTTTTTGATCCCAATATTCTCTATTGCTTTTTGGATACCTTCCATGTATGTCGCAATAATGCCAAAAACAAGAGTCGACAAATATAACCACTTTGTATTTCTTTATCGAAATGTCGGGTGTGCCTAATAAACTCCTTGAATTTCTTCTAAATCTTAGGCCTTTGTTCCACAATTCCTTGCTAACAAGATTCTCTAGCTTTGAAATAGAGCGTATGGACTTCATCATCTTACTTCTTGTCTCTTTTGAAACCATGTCTGTCATACACACGCCCTCCTTTGCAAATATGTTCAACACTTTCTATGATAATACTAAAAATTTGTTATAATGTAAGTGGAACTTAATAGAAATAGGTGATGAAACGTGGCAGGGGTTACGGTTGCTGAATATTTAGGTCAAAGAACTGACGTAGATGATATAACACTTGCTCCAGCAGTAGAGGGGGCATTGTGTCCTTTTATGGATGGTAGAAAGTGTCACAAGAAAGTTCCGGTGTGTTCCATTCGTAACAAAGGTAAGTTATGGATTGTTTGTGAGAATCGTTTATGTAGTTCGAAGAAAACAGTACCTGATTCGATTAATCCAAAAAAGAAAATTAAGTTGCCTCTTTCGAGTTATCAGAAAGAAGTTTTAATGAGTATTGCCAAAGTGTCATTTTCACCTGAACTTAACGAAAGTGATGTAGCTGTTAAGAGAGAGGTACCTTTGAAGGCAAATGATCAAAGTGATTATAGTGCTGATTTTGTGATGACCTTGCACAATGGAAAGACTCAATTGGCTGGTCCTGACAGGGTTGTGCTTGAAATGCAAGGCGGTGGAGAAACATCAAATACAGGGGAAATTACTAGACATATTGCTACATGGGCGGAAAATACTCAGAGAACAAACGCAATGTTAAGACAGGAAATTGCAAAGGTTGGTACTATCGAGACAAACGCTTGGCGTCGTCAACAAGAGCAATTCGTTGTTAAGGGCAACGTTGCTCTAATGACATGGAAAGGCTACGGGATTATTTTCTGTGTGGGTGAGTTGCTCTATGATTATATATGGAGAAAGATAGAAAGCAAGGCTGTGTTACCTTCCTTAAAAGAGCATAACTGGACTCTAGCTTTTCTAGAGATTTGTGAAGACAAAGATAAACCTGTACACCCAGGATCATTGCCATTGAAGGTGGGGAGAAGGCTCTTTACTAATTATCAAACCTTTGTTCATGCACTTATCAATCAAGGTGAGCCAAGCCTTGATACTTTCGCAGGAGAATTTGATCGTTTGGATGGAACTACAATCAATATTCCAAGAGATGGTCATTAAACAAATAAAGAAAGTCGGGCTCAGCCCGACTTTCTTTATTTGTTTACAACCGCTAATAATCTTTTTCCAATCCATTCAATAACTGGAACTGCAACCGCGTTCCCTAGTGTTTTGAATCTATTTCCGTCCAGCCCACTGGAAACCCCTGTAGCTTTTCGTACTCCGAAGGGAGCATCCGTCTTACAGATAGCGTCTGAGCTGCCTCTGGAGTCAAGAGTATAGGTTTCTCCGTCATTTCTATACCCTTTTGCTTGGGGTCCGGCTGAAGCTTTTCGTCCAATTCCGGCATGCTGGATAGAGTAGATATTTGAAGAGATAAGGCCCGTTCCAGATCCGGCGCTAATGATTTCCCTCTGACCGAGGCCCTGTCTAGGAGCGATTGCAATTGGACCTTGTTCAAAAAGTACTTCAGCGGCGCGTCCGTTTCTATAACTTGCGACAATGTAGACTCTTCTACGTCGTTGAGGTGTTCCAAAGTATTTTGCATCCAGTACTCGCCATGCCACACCATACCCGAGTTGAGCCAGCGTTTCGATGACGACTCTGAAGTCATTCCCGTTGTTACTATTAAGGAGTCCGGGAACATTTTCGACAATAACCCATTCAGGTCTTCGCTGATCGATGAGTTCTGCGTATTTGTAGAAATGTCCACTTCTGTTTCCTTCAAGTCCTTTTCTTTTTCCTTGATTGGCAAGAGATACATCTTGGCAAGGGAATCCTCCACACCAGACTTCAGCATCAGGGATTTCATCGATTGTAACGTCATTTATATCACCCATTAGTTTAACATTTGGCCAGTGCTTTTGAAGTACTTTCTGACAGAAGGCATTCCATTCACACTGAAAAACAACTTCCATGCCCGCTCGTTCAAGCCCTAAATCAAATCCACCTATACCACTAAAAAAAGAAGCTACTTTTAACATAACTTTCAACCTTTCAAAAAAGAACATATGTTCTAAATTCTGCAAAAAATAAGAATCTCCTGCTGCAATTCAAAAATAATTATAGCACATGAGATGCTTAATGGCCAGAAAAAAATGTCGCAATTTGTGAAATAGGGCTTATCCATATTATCTTTCGTCAGTTAATTAAAAAAATGGTAAATAGCCCCCATTATTTTATACCAAGAGAATCAGGTTTATTGAGCATGTTTAAATCTTCAATTTACTTTTCCCATATTTATTGCTTCCAATTGCCCATAGTCCAAAAGTAGATTTATCGGATTGCATTGAGGTTGATAGTATAGTGGTTATTTGTGAAAAAATTTTGTTGAATGATTGCATGGTTTGATAAATCAATGTTCCATTACCAGTCTGAGAGTTATTGATCTTTGGCGTAAATAGAATACCAAGTAAACACCAACAAATGCAAATACAGTATCTTGGATAATTCATTTTGTTTATGATGTGTTGCATTATTACTGTCCTAAAGACCTCCCAATAATACATTAAAAGAAATCCCCCACTTTTCAGCGAGGGGAGGTGTGTTAACCCTCAATACCTTGCGTATGGTTATAACGGATGGTGAAGAGAGGGTCTAATTGATAGGCGAATGTAACAGTTTTACGATTAACGTTTGGCAGTTCATAAATAAGTTCAGTAATTTCTTGACTGTTTGTATCTCTACCATTTGTTACTGCAGCATCAATTTCAGCGAATCGTGGTAAGACCGCAGTTACCTCAACTCGGCTACCATTCACCATACCAAGCCCATCGAAAGGAACACGAATCTGCAATTCGTATGTGTTTGGCAATCCCTGGTTAGTGAGAGGGAAAATTTTATATTCATAAGTTAGTTCGTATAAGTTCGTTGAACCTGTAACAGGCGTAAGTGTTGATTTCTTTAATACAGACAATAGAAGGAGTTTCGCAGCGTCTTCTAGTGTACCAGCAGGGTTTCCATTAAGAGCTTCTTGTTGAATGTCCTCTGTACCAGCCAATAATGTGCTTGCCTTGAATGGCGTTACTTCAAGGTTCTGTAAGCGAAGGAAATTAAGCAATGCAGGACTTGCCGTTACACCACTTGGAACATAATACTCGTCTAAAATTGGCTCATCAGTTTTGATTGTGGTTTTAACAAGCGCAGTATCAAAAGAATTGTTATTATAACGTGAAGTACCGTTTACGAAAATGATTACGTCTTGCAATGTAATGTTAGGCATAGTGGTCGTACCTCCAAGTTCTAGTGTTTGTTTAGTAACTTATCATGGGCTTGTCCATATCCATTCATTGAATTACAACATCTAATAGCTACACAACGTCTCTAATATTTATATCTTTATTATTGCGTGTATTGAGCTAGTCAGCTATTATAAAGAATATGTATTCGTAGAAATGCCAAGTGTCAGTGTTGCAACCACTGAACCATATTGGTAATTAAACAGACCCACGATAAGCGTGTTGGTTGAGAGTGCATCACGGATGAAGACTTTGAGAAGTCTTCTTTTTTTATTTCTCTTTTCTGACCCCCTTGAAAGGGTTAGGGCTACTTGTCTTTTGGTCCATTATACGACCAGTTTCAGTGTCACGTTTCGTCCAATTTCCGTTAGGAGCTTGGAATTGGCTGCGGTTTGCCACTTGTCCTTGACGACCACCACCTGTGGGTCCATTCTTTGCCATGTTGTTTCACCTCATTCTCCATAGTGGCTAGTATATGTTGCTACGAGTTTATACTAGCATTAATGTCTAAGTAGTGTCAAGTATAAGTATACATTTTATTTTTTTCATGTTAAGTAATACTTTACATATTCAACATTAAAGGTGATACATTGTTGTTAATACATTATTGTAAAGTTTTATCATACATTTTGTTAAGGTAATCTAGTTCATTTTTTTTAAAAAAAGATGTTCACAATTAGACTTGACTTTTACTTTTATTTTTGTTTATATTATTGACAAAAATCTTGGGTATAGAGATACTATAAGTATCTCATAATAAACATTTAGGAATACTTTATGTAAGTATTATGAAAACGGATGGGGAATGACGATGGTAAAACAAGATGTCATTTATGAGGAAATTGGCAAAAGAATTCGTGAAGCAAGAGAAGTAAAAAAATGGACGCAAGAAGAACTAGGGAAACTAGTTGATTTGACACGTACCTCAATTACAAACATTGAAAGAGGAAAGCAAAAAATACAAATTGATGGTTTGTATAATTTTGCTGACATACTTGGTGTTAGTGTGTTTTCATTGCTTCCACATGAAAGCGTTTTGTTAAACAATATTGAATTACCAGGCAATGAAGAAAGATTAAATGAAGTTGAGCCAGAAGTAATTGACTTTGCGAAAAAAGTATATGCAAATTATAAAAGAAATGAGGGAGAAAAATGAGTGTCCGTTCCGCTGAAAAACGTGCTGAACAAATTTTGAGCGAATTTGGAATAGTCAGACCTCCAATTAATCTAGAAAGCATAGCAAAAGAATTAAAAGTGCATATTCAATATGAATCATTTGATGGAGAACTGTCAGGAATATTAATCCGTAACGAAGAATTGGGCGAGTATATAATTGGTGTCAATAAAGAACATGCTGATAATCGAAAAAGATTTACAATCGCTCATGAAATTGGGCATTTTTTGTTACATGAAGGAAACGAAACATATATAGATACTTCTATAAGATACAATTTTAGAGATTCCGATTCTTCACAAGGTACAAATATGGATGAAATGGAAGCAAATGCTTTTGCAGCTTCTTTGCTAATGCCAGAAGATATGATTGAAGAGTATATAAAAAATCATCATGGTTACATCGATTACAATGATGATAAAGAAATAAAAAAAATGGCAGAAACTTTTCAAGTAAGTGTACAAGCATTAATGATTAGATTAGCAAAACTTCGTAAGTTTGATTAATAAAATAATAATAAAATTTTAAATAATATTTATTTAAATATCGCTTTGAATGAAGTTGTGATATTAGTTTTATTGGAAGTTAAAGAGATTTTAAAGAAATTTCGTAAAGACAATGAAGAAACTATTGTTGTAAAAGATACCCCAGATGTATATGCAGAAGACGTGATATTAAGGTTGATTACTTATTCAAGTCAATTAGATGTGATTACAAAATTGAAAAGATTTAATAGAGATTTCCAAGTAACACTTTTTTTTATTCTATACAGCCTACTGCCAAAAAGAAAAAGGACTAAATTCCAAATTCATTAAGATAAGCAATGTGGTTTATATGAAGTTTGTTATAATAACACTGTGGTATTAATAATAAATTAGGTTAGGTGAGACTAATGATAAATGTACCAACTGACCATAAAGAGCGTTTAAACTATGTGCTTGATTTAGCTTGGAGTATCTTTATTACAAGGCTTTCTCTTGGGCGCATTAAAGTCAATAAAGAATCATCCATGCAATTACATTACGCTTCATTGATTAACAATTTGGGTGAGCTATTGTGTTTGGATAAAGCTGATGTTTTTACTATAGAGCTAGAACATTCATATCAAAAAAAGAATGTAGATATTGTTTGTTACTACAACGATACTAAAGCGGCAGTGAACTAAAATGTTTCAAAAAATTATCTAATCGTGCAACTGATACGGATATGTACGATGTTTTAAAAGACATTGAACGTCTTTTTGATTATGAGAGTTTTCAGTAAAACGTTTTTTATGTCTGACTGATAATCCATACTATATGAATGGTCAACACTCTGGTCATGCTGAATCAGTAAGTATAAACCACGGAACATTGTATATAAATGAAAATCCTATTATTCCAAGTTGGGCTGGGAAATGGAAGGATACTAGTAGGGATAGAACATTACACTTTAAAAAAGATGTAGGGTTCGAATGGTTTCAAGAGAAAGAATGGTACTACTTAAATTTAATTTTGGACTGAATATAAAGCATGGGTGTTGTTGTTAAGTATGGGAATCAGATAGTTTTAAAGTTGAATTCCAACATATGGGAGTTTTCAACTAATGAAGAATCTCATTGTAGAATGCAACTGTTCTTGTACCTATGCGACGAATTTTCAGTGTGTTGAGAGCTCTGGTAGCTTGGGATGAAAATTACACAAAGCATTACGGCCTGAAAAAGGAGAAACAATAGTTAAATTAACAATCGATTCATCCATGGCTGTTATTAATAATAAAGAGGTAAGTCTAGATTTGGCACGACGGTAACAAATGGAACGACAATAGTTCCAGCACGCTTTGTAAGTGAAATCTTTGGCGCAAATAAAGGTTGGGACTAAAAGGAACGCATGGTTATTATTAATAAACACTAAGAATTTGTAAGAGCGCATTATAGAAGTCGTAAACAAAAACCCACCTGCATTCAGGTGGTTTTTATATATAATAGATGGTTTTTTTAATAATTCATCACCGCGGGGCATGGAATTTATAGGATTTTGTATAAGACGGATTATATGCTTAACAGGGCGAAGGAGGTCTCTGAACTGCGTTTGGAGACGGAAGAAGAGCTTAGAGATTGGCGTGAGATACGGCGAGTGGGTAAGGTGAAAGTAACGCTGGATCGGGAGCATTTGGATTTGGGTAGTACTGTTTTGGGGATTGATTAGGAATAGCTTTCTAAATAAGATGTTTTCATTTATTTCTCATGGTCTGTAGGCAATAAGAATTAGTTTAGCCCCTTATTCAAATAAGGGGTTTTCTTAGTTTCGGGGTATTTAGAATAAAAAGGAAAATTATGGGTGACTGTCGAATATTGTATTATTTTAGGAAAGAATAGCTTTTCGTCACAATAATTCTTATTAAAGGTGGTACAGACAATGGCAAGAACGTATTACGCAGAAGGAAGACAAATTGCTTACTGGTCTATCATTTTTCTTTTCACTGATTTAAAACAAATTTGGTGGATGTTCTTCGTAATTATTATCTCTTCCATTCTGCTCGCTGAAATATTTGGTTCAAGATGGACGAAGAAAAGAAGGGCTGATAAAAAGGCTTACTATCAGATAGAACGTATTAATGGATCAGGTGATCATGACTTTATTATATTATAAATCAAAACAGAAAAGAGATGACATCATGAAACGTAAGAAACTTACAATTTCAACATTTTTATTTAGTGCTTTGGGATTGATTGTTATGTTCAAAATATTTATTTATGTAATCGAACATTTTGTATTTCAAGTCACTGGAGAAAATGGATTAAAGGTCGATGAATCAGATTTAAATATTGCTTTTGTCATAGTCGTAGTATTGCTTTTGATTCGGATTAGTTATGTTATTGTGAAGGATAAAATGGTAAGTGCTAATAAAGTAAAATATACCAATATAAATGTTGAAGAGACTTCAGAATCGTTTGCTTGTGCCGAATGTGGCAAAAAGGTCAGTGAAAAAGTTAGGGATTACTGTTTGGAACGCCAAAATAAATTTGCAGGACAAGTGTATTGTTATGACCATCAGAAAATGATTAGTACATAGAAAATGTAGATTTGCAACCAGCTAATATTAAAATCAGAAGCATCATGAAGAGAGGGTATATACATGTTTAAAAAAATACTAGATTTATTTAGAACATCTTCAAAAAAAGAAGCTAAGAAAAACACAAAAAAACAAAGTGTAAAACCAAATAGGAAGATTGAACCTACGCGAATAGGCGAATTGGGTGAACACAAAATTAACATTCAACTAGACCAACTTCCCAAAGATTGCAAATATCTGAGTGATATTTTAATAGTAAATTCTAAATCTAAAACGGGATATTCACAGGTCGATCATTTAGTCATTACTCCTTTTGGTTTATTTGTTATCGAAACTAAAAACTATAACGGTGAAATTAAAGGAAACAAAAATGATAAGTACTGGTCGGTAAGTAATAGATTCAAAATGTATAACCCGTTTTTTCAAAATTACGTTCACATAAAAGCTTTGGAATACATATTACATGAATTTAAAACATTAACATATATATCGATGATTTCTTTTACGATGCGTTGCAGATTCAGTGTAGATCCTGAACTTAGAAAAATTCATTCCAACGATTTAATTGTTTACGATGTGGAGTTAACCGAGTTTATCCAAAGGAAACTTTTAAGATTTAAAGCGGAATCCCCTGAACCAAAACTTAACGAGGATGCAATCATCCGAATATATGAAATAATTCAAAAGGCTAATATAGTAGATCCCCTTATTAGGAATGAACATATTGAAAGAGCAAAAACTTCATCAAGCAAATAGTTATTTTTAGTAAATGATATCAACCCAGGTGTTTTGCCTGACCCAATAATCTCGAAACTGCGTTCTTTTCGCAGTGAACATTTTACAACTGAAGAGACCTGCGA
This sequence comes from Paenibacillus sp. yr247, assembly GCF_900103825.1. Taxonomy (GTDB): domain Bacteria; phylum Bacillota; class Bacilli; order Paenibacillales; family NBRC-103111; genus Paenibacillus_E. The sequence goes on along the minus strand of NZ_FNIF01000017.1, from coordinate 28,371 downwards.
TTTTATTGTGCAGCTCGTTTTGTGAAAAAGAACGACGCGGCAGTGGAGTATAAATACATTTTCGATGCATAATACCACATTAATCCTGCTTATGAGGGTACTCCAATACTTCGAGAGGTACTGGACGCTGGGGCCGAAAGAGGATGATATCAATACGATGCACCCTTATCGAGATGCCTTGTTCCACGTTCTGCTATATCGGCCATCACCTCTAGTAGAGGCGAGACGGATGAGCTTTATGTCGTGTTTGAGGTGGAGGGGTGGGTCAAAAAGAGAGAAAGCTATAGTTCCCGCGTGTAAATGTCAATCAAAAAGTTGACCACCTTGCTAACCGAAAAGTTGACCACCCCGGCGATAAAAATGGGCACCCGAGGGTGCCGGTGTTAGAGGTCGATGCGCGGTTGGTTGCAGCGCATTAAAAATCAACAGTCGTCAGCTTGCGGTAAAGCTCCAAGTTGCCTTGCTTCAAGGCATCTCGTTCTTCTTGAAGGCGATCGATCTCACTGCGAAGGCATTCAACAGTAGCTTCCATTTCTGCGATTCCGTTAAGCTCAGTCTTCATTTTTAACGTGTTCATGTGGGGCCTCCTTTCCACGTCCTCCTAAGGTTTGACGGAAGCGATAGGAATCGCCATCAAAGAGAAGGATGTGCGAGTGATGGGTCAGTCGCTCTAGTAAGGCCGTGGTTAGTGCAGGGTCGCCAAAGACATCCACCCAGCGAGAAAACTCTAGGTTAGAAGTGATGATGAGACTGCCTTGCTCATAGCGCCCAGAGATGAACTGAAAGAGCAGCTTCCCACCTTCACCAAGTGGTACATAGCCAAGCTCGTCGAGGATGACCAGTTCGTACTTGTTCCAACTTTTTAGAAACCGAGGTAAACGGTATTCCATCTCCGCCAGCTGTAGTTCTTGAATGAGTTGCATGACGGATACGAAGCGAACCCGGTAGCCAGCGAGCATGGCACCCATTCCGATGGCCGTGGCAATATGACTCTTCCCGGTACCCGGCCTAACTATTCCGCAAGGAAATCAGATTTTCTTGTTGAATAGTATACATCAGGAGTTCTTATTTTCTCAGGTGTGAGGTAGTAATTAAATCCTCAAGATTTAGGGAGGTTCTCATGTTTTCATGCCTTTTACAAAGTTTAAAAGAGGTGACTTCTGATAAGAATGTTAAATGGGAATGTTTCTTACTATATTTAATGTGTCCTTCGTTACTGAGATTAAAATTTCACTTTTTTGCAATTTAGTGGTGATGCGCAGCAAATCTATTGAAAAACACTTTAACTAAGGACCTTCTCTAGATAACAAATATGTTGCTCAACAATTAAAATATGGTGAAATTGTGCAAACAATTAACCTCAATTAGGAGGTACTAATGTCAATATTATTTTATCCAAAGGAAGTCTCTCTAAATGATTTATATCTCGATCCTAACAATTACAGATTTATAGATCAAAACGATTACAAACCTGTTTCAGAAGTAAGATTCAAAGAACCACGAATTCAAAGGGATACGCTTAAATTAATTTCTGGGAAAAAAAATGAAAATATTACTGATTTATTACTGAGCCTTACATCGAATGGTTATTTACCTGTTGATCAAATTCAGGTTAAAGAACTCCCTGATGGAGGCTACTTAGTATTAGAGGGAAATCGACGTGTGTCTGCTTTAAAAAGATTACAAGAATATGACAATGAGGGAAGAGATATTGGAGTATTAGATTCAAGCATATTTGAGAATATACCCGTTGTTTGTTTGCAAGGAGAAGAAAATAAACAACAAATATTAATGGGTATTAAGCATATTACTGGAAGTAAGAAATGGCCTGCTATTAATCAAGCACAATTTCTTTGGGATCAAATTTACGAAAAGAACATTGAAGAGGAGAAGCTTACATCTTCACTTGGAATATCAATCAGAAAACTGCGTCAAAGTTTGCGAACTCTAGCATTTATTAAGGAATATAGAAGAAGTGATTTTGGTGATCAGTTTGAGACTGATATGTATACAATATTTGAAGAATTTATTCGAACTGGAGTTCTTCAAGAGTGGATTGGGTGGGATAATGTATTATTAAAATCTACAAATTTAATAAATCGCGATCGTTTGTTTTCTTGGGTTTCCGAAGATGATCAGGTATTAGGTGATACCACTGATGATAATGGCGAGATAGAGTTTGAAAAAGTAAAAGTAGAGCGAATCATTACAAAATACACAGATATACGGGATCTTGCTAAATTTATAACAGATGAGAAGGCACTTGAAGAAATGGAAGAGACCCGATCATTGACGCAAGCATATGCTGGAAGTGATAAGGTTAAGGAAAGCATACTACAACAATCAATTGAAATTGTTGAAAAGCAAATTGGAAATGCAGCTACTAATCTGCGTCTCGCTAAAACAGAAGACCGAGCACGATTGAAAAATGTTTTGGCCGCTTTGACCCATCTTGTTGCTGATCAAGGAATGCCGGAGATTCTTGACAATAAGTCTGTTCCTCGTCATATAATTTCTAACAGTGTAAAGAAGCATTTCATATCAATTAGCATTAAAAATTACAAGAAATTACAATCGTTTGATTTAACAAATATAAATAAGATTAACATTATCGCTGGAATTAACAATGCAGGGAAGTCAACATTATTAGAAGCAATTTACTTGCTTACTCGTCAGAATGATATATATGGAGTGTTTGATTTATTTCGTCGTAGAGGGAAACTACAAACACTAAATCAACTTTGGCTTAATCAACAAGAAATTCAAAATCTTCATATATCGGGGATATTTGAAGATTTGCAGGTTTCAGTCCATTTAAACAAAACAGAAGAAGAAGATGAGACACTCGACAAAAACTCGTATCTTAGCACATTGCAAATAAATACGGAAATTAATAACAAAGTTAACGAAAGCAAAGCTCGCTTATATAAAAACAAAGATATAGAAGTATTCTTCAAGAACATTCTAATGCTTTGTAACTCTGTTTATTCGAGCCCCTTTTCGCAAAATGATGAGAATGAAATAATTCTTCATCATTCAAAAAGCATCGAATCGAAACAGTATGAGAAGATTATTAATTTTTTACGTGAAAAAGTAGATGGTGAAATCGTGAATATTAATTTGGAAGGGGATTTAAAACGATTTTTAGTAGCTCATCAACGTTTTGGACGAGCAGTTGACCTGACACATTTCGGAGAGGGTATGCAACGAATGTTTCATGTTGCTCTTCAGTTTGCTTCTGCAGAAAATGGTGTGCTTTTAATTGACGAATTAGAGAATGCAATTCATTACAGGATGTTGCGTGATTTTTCTTTATTACTTCAACGTTTGGCGGAAGTTTTCAATGTACAAGTCTTTGTGACTACTCACAGTAAAGAATGTATTGATGCATTTTTAGAGAATGGACTAGATAATCATACAATATCAGCCTATCGATTGATTAATGAGGATGGGCATAACAAATGTGAGTTCATCTCCGGTGAAGATTTGGCTTTACTAAGCCATTCTATTAATCTTGATCTGCGAGGTGGAGAATGAAAGCACTTGTTTTGTTCTATGAAGGGGCTCACGATCAATGGTTTCTCTACAGAATACTTATCTTATTGAAATTTAAGCACTTGTCACCAGTGATTAAGGAAATGATTTATCCATTAAATGAATATGTAAGTAATACGATAAGGGATCATCCGAATGATGAATTAAAAGTAGAGCAACTACGCCCTGCTGTTCCTATGTTGATGATCAGGGCGGATCAAAATCAACTAGTAGTTTTGTACTCAATGGATGGGAATACTGATTTTCGTAATGTTAAAAGGACTATTAATGTGTTTTCTGCTTATCAGCGAAGTGTTCATATGGATAAGAGAAAAACTTCAAAAGTCGAGAGTTTTTCTTTCATGTTTTTTACAGATGCAGATGAAAAGGGTGTAGAATATCAGGTTAATCGCTTTAAATCGAATTTGTCTAGTTCACTTGATGGGTTAGATGAACTTCAACATAATCTAATTTTTCGCAATAGTACATTTTCTATTGGATGTTACATCTTTTCCCATCCAAATGGCTTTGGGAATTTAGAGGATATTACTCTTCCATTATTTGAAGAAGGATATGAATTGATGTTTCAAGAAGTGAAGGAATTTTTACGTAAACATGGTAATCTCAATGATAAACTCGAAAAGAAAGCAACTCTAGGAGTAGTTGGACAGTTAGAAAATCCCGGAGCCTCCAATGCAGTGCATATCCAGAAATCTATTTTATTAACAGAAGATAAACTTAAGGCTCACTTACAATCACAAGAAATTATTTCACTACTTGAACGAATTCTTAATGATTAAAGTGATACGCTGACCCTTGAATGATCTTAAACTATGTTACTTCCCCACATATCCGAATCATATTTGCGACGAATTGTAGATTTTTACTGCCATGATCGACTTCATGAATTCCTTTCCATTATACTAGGCACTCCAAAGTTCGATTTCCTAAAAATCGACTAAAGAGGGTATGTAGTGTGTTTGGTCCTTACAATTAGTTTTTACAATGGGGACGAATTGGGGACGAAAGATGCTATTTCGAACAAACAGCATCCAACTAGAACAATACTCGAATGGAGGAAACCCTTATAATACAAGGGATTAAACCACTTTAACAATCATTAACCAAGTACACTATGTTCCCGCATACTGTTCATGCGGAGTATGGCTCAATCGACAAATAATAGGATTATTCTAATTAAGAGGCTACCGGATCAGGTAGCCTCTTAGTTATGTTAGCGCCTGTAAATTGAGTGGTTTGCTTTGCTCAGTAAGGAAGCGGCATTCGATATGCAGTTGCTGCAGAAGATTTTGCCTCGCATTCAAGGCAGTAATTCGTCTGTGAAAAAGGCGTTGCTTCAACTGATGCAGGTAACTCAGGATCGTAGCTTACCTATTACGGAGTATATGGATGATGCCTCTAAGCTTTATCTCTCGCAGGAAGCGTTAGCAGCGTCCAAATATCCACAAAGTGCAAGGAAAATTGCCTTCATGCTACGGAGGTTAGAACAAGATGGCTTTACCTCATACTGGCTCTCTTAATCAAAGCACGGAATTGCTGCGAATCGAGACGAATCTGTTCAATCTCTATATTCAGGGCAAGCCGTTCCATCCCACGGTTGAAACCTTGAATCTCCATCGTAATGTGGATGAGGAGTGGGTTGATGCCCATTTTCACGCTGCGCCGCTGGTGGATTCGTTGGTCATAGATTCTATTTCAGTTTTCTCTCATGAACACAGGGCGATGACAAGTTGGAGTTCGGATGATGTGTGTACGCCGACTTTTTATGAAACGCAGGCCTATGAACTGGTCATTGAAAAGAAGGCAGATATTGCCTTAACCTTTCACCACGACAATATCCATGTGAGACAGGCGGTTAAGCCGCTGGGGAAGATGATTTTATCAGGGATTCTTAATTTTCAAAATGAAGTTGGACTCTCTGAACTTGAGCTTCGATTGAATGGTGAGGCTATTTTTCGTCTCTAGTTAGAGATTTTTCCATCGAAAATAGATTACAAGAACGACTATCAGATGATCCTTAACGATGTTAATGAACAGATTTATAATCTTTCCTTCGATTTTCTGAGGAAAACGTATAACCTGACTGGGTTAAAAGAAACGAATCATCAGAGTTTGACAGAGTATTTTACGATTTTGCAGCATGTATTTACGCAGCTTGTGCAGGCTGTTGAGAGAATCAAGCTATCGCCACATTCTAAGCTTCAAAGCGAGAATCGCCTGGTAGAAGCCGCACGTGTGAAAAGAGTCGGAAAAGAGAACATTGCCTTCCTAGCCAAGCGCCCACATCTATTAGCCAAGGATCCGGTGAACGGGGTCATTCAGGTAGGAGGCCAGCGGTTTACACCGACTCATTTGCTTGAGACTAGACGCCATGTTCATTATGATAAGGCTGAGAATCGCTTTGTAAAATGGGTGCTTGTACGCATTGGGCAGAAGCTTAAGGATGTTAAAATGCGTTTAGCTCAAAAAAGTCGTGTAGAAGATCCTAATCTAACGAAGAAGCTAAATCTAATGCAGAGTCAGGTGCAGCGGCTGTTACAGCATGTTTTTTTGAATGTTGGCGAGATGAGGCAGCTGTCGATTTCTCTGGTTTTGCAAATGGCATCAGGTTACCGAGAGGTATACCGGTATTATTTAATGCTGTTAAAAGGTTTGTCGATTCAGAATGATCTTTTCCGATTATCGATGAAAGATTTGGCTCAGCTCTATGAATACTGGTGTTTCTTGAAGATTCATCATCTTTTAAGCAAAAAGTATGAGCTACTAAACAGGATATTATCAAAATCAATCGGAGTGGACTATTCGTCACACTGGATAAGTCACAGCAGGCTAAGATGGTTTATAAAAACCTGTTGAACGGGGAAATTTTTACGTTGTTTTATAATTCATTGCCCAAAGATGATCGAAGTAGTCCAACCCTATCCCAGCGACCAGATAATGTCCTGACTTTGAAAAAGAACGACGCGGCTACGGAGTATAAATATATTTTCGATGCTAAATATCGCATTAATCCTGCTTATGAGGGCAAGCCGTACTTCGAGAGGTACCGGATGCCGGGGCCGGAAGAGGATGATATCAATACGATGCACCGCTATCGGGATGCGATTGTGTATTCAGAGGGGCAGGGGAAAGAGTACGAGCGGAGCATGTTTGGGGCGTATGTGTTGTTTCCCTATCATGATGAGGAGCGGTTCCAGCAGCATAAGTTCTACAAAAGTGTGGAGCTCATTAATATTGGGGCTTTTCCATTTTTGCCGAATTCAACGAGTTTGATGGAGAAGTTCCTGGACGAGATCATCATGGATAGTCCGGAGAAGGCCTATGAGCGGACGACGAGGCCGCGAGGGACGAAGGAGTATTACGGTAATAAATTGTCTGGGAAAAATGTATTGGTTGGGGCTCTGAGTAAGAGGCCTCAATTGGAGGCTGCGTTGGAGCATGGATTTTACCATACGCCTTTGCGGAATATTACGAATCATAAAGTGCTGACTAGATTAGAATACGTCGCGTTGTATCAGTCGATTCGTTTGTTTGGTGCGGATGAAGCGGGCATCTCGTGGTATGGAAGAGTGAAAGATTGGAAGGTTGTTCCACGCTCTGCGATAACGGCCATTCCCTCCAGCAGGGGAGCGACGGATGAGCTTTATGTTGTGTTTGAGGTGTTTGAGTGGGTTAAAAGAGAGAGGGCTATCGTTCCTGCTGGGCATGGGATTTATAGGATTTTGTATACGACGGATTATATGCTTAATAGGGCGAAGGAGGTCTCTGAACTGCGTTTGGAGACGGAAGAAGAGCTTAGAGATTGGCGTGAGAAACGGCGCGCGGGTAAGGTGAAGGTGACGCTGGATCGGGAGCATTTGGATTTGGGTAGTGCGGTTTTGGGGATTGGGGTAACCTCTTCAGACTGAGATAAATAAGGGGCACGATGCGAAAAAGTAATGGGAAGCGAATGATTAGATGCTATTGCCGTTGTGGTATAATGGTAATAGTAATCGAAAGGTGGGGTTATCCATGAGCGTGAATCGTGAAGAGTTGAAACGTTTGATCGACCATATTCCTGAACAAGATGCGGCTGAAGTTCTTGACTTTATTGGTTACTTGAACATGAAGCGAGAACGTGAAGCTGCTCAGCAATTGGATATCGAGGCTCTTTCTGAAGATGCGGATCTTATACGACAGGTTCAAAAAAGCCGCGAAGATAGAAACTCTGGACGCGTTTATGGCCAACAAGAAGGGCTCGATTATCTCCGTGTAAAGGTGGAGGAATTTGAGCGTGGACAAAGTTTATAATGTATATTGGTCGCAAACAGCTCTTGATGAGCTAGCTGGTATACTGGCTTATCCTCCTGAAGTGAAGGAAAGAATTTATTTGGAGTCTTTTAAACGACTATCTTACACACCAACCCTTACCGCCAAACGAATACGTTTTGGTAAATTGGAAGGTTATTGGGCAAGACTTGGTCTCTACCAAGTCATTCTTGTGTTTGAGGTAGATGAAGATAAATCTGTCATTTGGATAGATGGAATTAAGCATAAGCGTGAAAACGTCTATTGGAAGAAGTGAATGGCAAAATTTCAACTCGCAACCTCCCCCAATCATGCGGCGGAGGCTTTTTATTTTGCAAATTATTGGAAGTTTTAAAAGATCTCATGTACCAACAAATGGTTTACTAAAACATGAGCAAAATCACAAGAGAAGATACTTCTACTTGCTTTCGTTAATCACAATTAATGATTGGAGCAGTATAAATCATATCAACTTTTTTATCAACCTTCGTGAGTATGATAATGCATTTTTATCAAGACAAAGTTTGAACATCTCATCCGCTAAAATTCGTGGATTAACAGCATCCAGTAAATGCAGCATTCTGTACCAAGTTAAATAAATGGGAAGGTTTCGTGTGGAAACTCCCCGCATTTTACGATAGAAACGAAGAAAATCTATTTCAATTGATTGAATTGTGCTAGCTGAGTTTGCAGGCTTCACTTCAATCTGTAATGCCTGTTCTGTACCATGTAGCACATTAGCAAATAGTTGATTAGGGGCCTCTCGAACAGCTGCAATAAAGACAGGGATGGTCTCTTTGTGTTTCCTTTGTGATGAATGAGCATTTTTTTTGTTTGTAGCAGAATTGTTTCCTTTATTGGATGTATTGATTTGAATAATGGTGAGATCCGTAGTTTTGTTACTCGTAGGTGGGTGTTGCTGAATGGGAAGAAGTTTCTCTGCAAACAACTGGAGTTTTTTTCGCCAAGCGTAGGCTGTATTGATATGAATTTTTAAACGTTTTTTAATTTCTCTAATAGGAAGTTGGTCTACTATTAGAAGTTTAATGAACATGGGCCATTTATTCATGTTTCTACTTCTATGGAACATCGTATTCGTCAAATCACTAAAAATACGTTCACATTGTTTACAGTGGTAGCGTCTCCACTGAGTTCCTTTAACGAAACCATAAGATATATAGTTACTAATAAATTTACCTGTTGTTTTGTTGGAAAACAGCCGCTTTTCCCTTACGTTACCTGAACTATTTCGAGTGTTGAACGGTGAGCAGGCGAGAACCCGACTGGAGCAGAAAGCGATCGATGATGCAGAGTGGGAGAAACTGATTCATGAAGCAATGAATGGTTCACTACTCAAGGAGGCCAGTGAAAAAGTTGTTGCTTGGACAGAGGGGCTTTGCGATGAATCGTCTCCTGGGGCACGGACGCTCCGCAAAGTGTTTGCGAACTCTCGTCTAGAGGCAGCTTACTGTTTAAAGAAAGCGTTGAAAGCATTGCTGATGGTGACAGAAGGATCTCATTCCGCTTCTATTCGTCTCCCGATCTTATCGGCTAAAGTAACCGAGACGCTCATGCGTTAGATTAGAAATATCCGTTAGGCAGGTTATTTTGGTGGGGCCTAACAACCGTATGTAATGGGAAGTTGCATGGAAATGAAAGGATACTGAGAGAAGCAGCATTTTCTGAAACAGTGGAATCAGATGTAGAGGAGGATATGACACAGTCACAAATCCTATCACATGCGATTCTTCTTAGAGAGGGTTATCGCCAAGGAGGGATTGCGGATGATGATATTTCCTCACAAGTGATGGTTTTCGCACCAGCACTATGGGGTGAGTGGGAGGAGCGGATTATTACTCTTAGACAGGTGGAGAGACTGCGTAAGGAGCAGGTTTTAGGACTCGAATCTACTTGTATCTACGTTGTTGAAAATCCATCCGTATTCGCTGAGCTTGTTGATGCGGCACTACTAAGGAGGCCACAGAAGGATAGATGTCCGCTGCCTTTTTTTATTTGCGGGAATGGCCAACCCACGGTTGCTGTCATTAAGCTCCTCGATTTACTCTGTGGGGTAGAGGGACTTCATTTATATTATGCTGGAGATTTGGACAGTAAGGGACTAAGTATTGCGCAGAGCTTGCAAATTAGATATTCACATGTGTTTAAAGATTGGCGTATGAACACAGAGCAGTATCTTCGATACGTTAAGAAGGGTATACCCTTAGTTGACGGCGAGAGGAGTAAGCTGCGAAATACCGAGTTTTCTTGGGATAGAGATCTCGGAAGTGCTATGGCCGATAGAGGACTAAAACTGCATCAAGAGTTGTGGGTGGGAGAGCTCGTTAGTGATTGGTTGAATTCGAATACAGAGTCAACAAGGTAGCTATTATTTTAAACGCTTCTGCTTAGGACTTGAATCCACGAAGGCGATGCCGGCAAACGCTACATTGAAGAAACTCGTGGTCATTGACAAGTTTGACGATTTGGAAGCAGCGATGCGCCGATATGCGTAAGTAGGATTCTCAATTTTTTTCGAGGTATACCGTTATTATTTAATGCTGTTAAAAGGTTTGTTGATTCAGAATGATCTTTTCCGATTATCGATGAAAGATTTGGCCCAGCTCTATGAATACTGGTGTTTCTTGAAGATTCACCATCTTTTAAGCAAAAAGTATGAGCTGCTCAAACAAGATATTATCAAAATCAATCGGAGTGGGCTGTTCGTTACACTGGATAAGTCACAGCAGGCTAAGATGGTGTATAAAAACCCGTTGAACGGGGAGATTTTTACGCTGTTTTATAATACGCTGCCCAAAGGGGATCGGAGTCCAACGCTGTCTCAGCGACCAGATAATGTCCTGACTTTGAAAAAGAACGACACCGCGGCGGAGTATAAATACATTTTCGATGCTAAATATCGCATTAATCCTGCTTATGAGGGTACGCCTTACTTCGAGAGGTACCGGATGCCGGGGCCGGAAGAGGATGATATTAATACGATGCATCGCTATCGGGATGCGATTGTGTATTCGGAGGGGCAGGGGAAAGAGTACGAGCGGAGCATGTTTGGGGCGTATGTGTTGTTCCCTTATCATGATGAGGAGCGATTCCAGCAGCATAAGTTTTACAAAAGTGTGGAGATCATTAATATTGGGGCTTTTCCATTTTTGCCGAATTCGACGAGCTTGATGGAGAAGTTCCTGGACGAGATCATCATGGATAGTCCGGAGAAAGCCTATGAGCGGACGACGAGGCCGAGAGGGACGAAGGAGTATTATGGTAATAAATTGTCTGGGAAAAATGTATTGGTAGGGGCATTGAGTAAGAGGCCTCAATTGGAGGCTGCGTTGGAGCATGGATTTTACCATACGCCTTTGCGGAATATTACGGATCATAAGGTACTGACTAGACTAGAGTACGTCGCGTTATATCAGTCGATTCGTTTGTTCGGTGCTGAAGAAGCGGGCATCTCGTGGTATGGAAGAGTGAAAGATTGGAAGGTTGTTCCACGCTCTGCGATAACGGCTATTCCCTCTAGTAGAGGCGCGACGGATGAGCTTTATGTTGTGTTTGAGGTGGAAGAGTGGGTCAAAAGAGAAAAAGCTATAGTTCCTGCTGGGCATGGGATTTATCGGATTTTGTATACGACGGATTATATGCTTAATAGGGCGAAGGAGGTCTCTGAACTGCGTTTGGAGACGGAAGAAGAGCTTAGAGATTGGCGTGAGAAACGGCGCGCGGGTAAGGTGAAGGTGACGCTGGATCGGGAGCATTTGGATTTGGGGAGTGCGGTTTTGGGGATTGGGTTGGAGTAGGCATTTGATATCCTAGTACGTAAATACATATCAAGCAAAGAAACTAGTTACAACATCTTGAATATCAAAATTGATTCTCAGGGTGTTTTTTTATGTCGATAAATAGATGTTTATAAGAAAACGTTTCTATGAATACAATGGGGTACATGGTATAATTTAGTAGATAATTTTACTCATATTAGAGGTGAAAGTTTTTGCTAAACAATATCGATGCTGATTTAATTAAGCTAAAAGAAGCACTTGACCCTATGTTGAATGCAACTTCTAAAAATTACCGTAAGGTTGGAAACGAGCGGATGTATGTTCCATTGTTTTTTTATTATCCACTAGACCAACTACTTACAATTATCACATTCGGTAAATATGGGATGCACTTTACAAAAATTCAAGCATTCGCTTTTCCTCTTTTAGTTGGAACCCCTTATTTATCAACTTTCGATAGCATAAAAAGCCGGGTTGGTCATTATGAATGGTGGCAACTAATGATAGGAGGTTTATTTCTCTGGTACATATTTACAATAATTTATAGTTTTCTTCAAATGCCAAATTGGAAAAACGAAGAGTTATTTCACATAGATGCTTTTCGTAGATGGCGTCCTAATGAGTTTGCACTCGTAGATCCTTTTTTAGATAAAAACTTTTCTATTGAATCTATAAATAGTTGGATGCTTCGGAATAGTAACGAGAGAGCAATACAAGAAATAATAAAAAAAAGCGACGAAACGATTGCAAAATTTGCAGACCAGCTTGATGGGGCAGATGAACAAATCGAAGAATATGAGGCTAATTTAGAGATGATTAATGACATCTTAGTACGTTTGAATGATAATTTTGTGCACACTGGGAATCAGAAGCTATCTTACGAACATTTATATATAATCAACGCGGATTACTGTGTTTACGAAATTGAAAACGATATATTCACTCTGAAATATCAGCATTATCCTCGTAAAATGTTTGAGTCCGGTTTTCAAGCCAACGATTCTCGTTTCGAGTCCGAAAACTTTGTGAAATGTTTTAAACTAGGTGATGCCTGTTATTATGAAAATGAGGATGCCTTCTCTTACAAAGTTATTATTTCAGAGGGGGTTCATTGGATAGTGACTTATTATCCTGCAAGTGGGGACAATAATGCATTGTCAGCATTTCTGGAAAATTGTATAATAGGGAATAGTAAGGTACCTCTCAAAACAGCAAATATGTACAACCTGATAGAGTCACATTGTAAAATTATTGCGAAGCGGAATGAAACTGCAATGTCCCTATCAAACTTATAGAGGTGATTTCCAATGAAAACATTTATCGAACAAGAGTTACTTGCTGCAGCTAAAGAAGTTTCTGCTACTTCCGAGAATACAATAACAATGAAACAGTTATTCGAGTATCGCAAAAATGAAAGAAAGAAACGACGTCAGGATATATATCGGAATGTCTCAAGTTATCGGCAAGAGGTAAATAATATCCTTAATGGTAAAGAGCCGCAAGACTAATTCTTGCGGCTCTTGTATTTCTCCACTGTTTCAAGGTACGAAGACATAGCTTTCCGCAACTCTTTCCTATCCTTTTTTCTTTTCTCCTTATTTTCCCGCACTACCTCACGAAATGATTTTAGCTTGTCCACTACTTATCTCCTCCCAATAAAATACTTTTTGAAAAAACTCTAATATGTCTTCTTACCACACTAATTTTATTAGTAATCATTATTGGTAGTTTAATAGTTTTTTAGACATTGGATATCATTTAATTAAAAAAACAGATGTGGAGGCAAACAAGGTCGGTTTAATTTTAATTAACAAAAAAAGACGGTAGCCATTAGTGGCCACTGTCTTCATTTTTATTCCTGCACATTTCCCTGAATTGCCCCGGTGTGATACTTCTATGCTTCCTGAAGGCGCGTATCAGACTATTCTCGTTTTGGTAACCTACCTTTAAGGCGATGTCGGCTATTTTCATATCTGTCCCTGCCAATTGTGCCTCTACCTCGTGCATGCGTAATTCAGTCAAATAATCGTATAAGGTCCGGTTCATCTCTTGCTTGAATATGTTGTTGACCGAAGACTTACTCAGTCCGACAGAGTCGGCAATTTCAGGAACACCTATATTTTCATGAAGATGCTGCTTCATATAATGAATCATTTGCTGGACAATCAGAAACTCCCGGCTGTTCGTGCGTTGATCCGATAACTGTGAGGATTCCTGATACACCTGAATAAAGAAATGGATAATATCGTCGAGATTCATCGTATTGAACCAAAAGCTGTTATATCTTCGCAGGATACCGGGCTTGGCAAGACCGTGATCGCCGAAATAGGAAATGAGACTGTCCATCAATTGCTGAAAAAAATAGATCGCTTCGGCAGGAGACACGAAGGAGTCCTTCATAAACTGCTTTAATGCGTCCAACAGCTTGATGGCAATTTCCCCGTTCCCCCCCTCCAGGCAGGTCAGCAAATCTTTTTTCCATAAAGGGTCGATCGATTTGTTGTCCGCAGGTTCCTCCAGTTCACTGAATAGGATGACGTTAGAATAATCGGTATAAAGCCGGTAGGACAGAGCAAGCTCCGCATGCAAACAGCTTTTACGCAAATGTGCGTAATCGCTAAATTCTTCGCTCACTGCCGCTGACACTTCAATATGTATCATCTTTTGAATGGTTTGCACTAAGCCGGACAAGTCCTCCCGCAATTGCTGGATATTCTGCCGCTCGTCTGTCTTTTGCACGATTAAGAGCAAGTTCAAGTCACGTTCAACGAAAGCAAATCTCCAATGGCGGCCCATCCATTCCTCACATACATTTTTAATGGAAAACCAGAGCAGGTTCTGGTCTTCCTCGTTGTAGGAGCTGGCCCATTGGTAATATTTATCGATGGATATGAGCAAGGTGAATAGAGGAAGATCTGTCCAATCTGTAAAATGACGATGCCAACGATCCTTCATTTCCCAGGAGCTCATTCGACCGGCAATCAAATCTTGAATATATTTGGCATGCAGCTCGCTGCGATTGTGCTGGACGAGACTGGACACATCGGCTAAATCCGTAGTCAGCTTCAACAAATAGTCCTCCAGATCACGGTTTTCCATATTCTTGGGATGGGGTTGACCTGCCAACAGCAAATGCCTGATTCTGCGAACCGGTTTAAATGTTATATGGTGAGTAATGATGATGCCGATAACTCCCGCAATAATCGATATGATCGATAATCCGAATACCGCGTTCCGGATCGTGATGACCTTCTGCAATAACCGCTGCTGGGTAATGATCGAAACAAATTTCCATCCGGTTATATCCGAAGACACTTGGGAGATCAAATAGTTTTCCTTGCCGTCGGAAAAATCGAAATACATATTGTTATTTTGCGAAAGAACGGAGGCGATCTGCTCCTGTGATAGAACTCGGTTGTTGGTCTCATATATTATATGATTGCTGTCGTCGATTACAAATCGGGATGCGTCGGTTTGTGACGTATAATTTTCAAATATTTTATTGAAAAGCTTTTTCTTATTCATGTTGACCATAATTACGCCGGCTAGGGTATTCTCTCGTACCACCGGCCTGAAGAGGGTAATGGTTTCTACTTTTTGCTCAGAGCCGAATTGGCTGCTCTTAGTCCGGTTGACGATGGTGAAATGTTTAGGATTCAAATCGGCAACATAGTTTTGCCAGTCGGTATCGAAGAAATTGGACAACCGGGAGCTGAATCCATAGGGAGTGCTGCCGACAATTCTTTGACGCACATTATCATAGATCATTACTCCTTCAACTGCCGGGGACACAGCTAGATTGTCCAGGTACTCTACCAGGTGCGCAATTTCCGTTTGCTGCATTTCGTAAGCCGGATTCAGAAACTGATACGTCAGGTTTGATAATAAAATATTGACGCCGATTTGATCGGCCGTGTTTACGGAGTTATTGACGGCATCCATCCCCATACGGAGCAGGTGGATCTGCGGCTCGCTGACTTCACCCTGTAGTACGGACTTGCTGCTAACATATAAGGTATAACCTGCCGTTGTAATAATAATGAACATGCTCATCGTCACCAGAAGGATTAGTCTCGAGTTTCGGTTGGAATAAAAGTAGTTATACCATTTTCTGATAGACTTCAACATAGGATTCCGCCTTTCTGGATGCCACAATCCACCTATAGTTACATATAAACCTATAGTTACATAAAACTATAGTAATAGTATAGTATTCTTAATTAAAAATACAGCCGTCATGCTGCCTACGGGCAATCGTCCATTCCACCAGCGTATATGCAGAAACAATAATCGGGGGCCGATTTAATCAATTAGCATACCATTAGGCGTATTCAGCTATTGATTGCACCATTCTACTAAACTTATGATACATGGGTAATGAGTAAATGAACAGAAAAGGGGTTCGAGTATGAAGCGATCACGTTGGAGAAATTGGGGACGTTCTGGAACAGTGTTAGCAGTTGCGGCATCATTGTTCATGGGCTGCAGCAGTGCCGCTCCCGCACCGCAAAAGGTCGATGGCGGCACAAAACAAGTGGAAAAAATACGAATTTTCAGAGGGCCGATTGATCCTCCTATGCCTGACAGTAACAATAAATACACGCAGTATTTTATCAAGCAGCTGGGTATCGAGCCTGTCTATGAAACCGCGCCTTGGGGCGGCGGAGCGGATTATGCCCAAAAGCTGCAGACAATGATTGCATCCGGTGATCTTCCGGACATTATCAGGCCGGTGAACGGTGTCGAGCAAACGCTTATCACTCAGGGAGGAGCGCTCGCACTCGATGATTTGCTGCCTAAATATGCGCCGAACCTGTGGAAGTACTTCCCCAAGGAGATCTGGGATATCGTTCGTTCTACCTCCCCGGACGGCAAGATTTATTACATTCCTTCCTTGCAAAATACAAATAATCGAGGATTGATTATACGTACAGACTGGTTGAAAAACGTCGGACTGGGTCTGCCTGAAACACAGGAGCAATTAGTGGAAATGCTTCGGGCTTTCAGGGATAAAGACCCGAACGGCAACGGTAAAAAGGACGAAATTCCGACGAGTGGACGCGAGCAGGGCAGATGGTTCGATTATATTTTCGCGATGTATGGAGTTGCAATGTGGGAAGGTTATCCCGAGTGGGATTTGATAGACGGAAAGCTCCAGTATTCCGGGATACAGCCGAACATGAAGGAAGCGATCAAGTTCGCAAGAGACCTGTACAAAGAAAAGCTATTGGATAACGAAACTTTCCTCAATAAACAAGAGGTCTGGACAGGTAAAATCCTGAACGATACGGTAGGAGCTTTCTTTCATATCGCGGACAGTACGATAACGGTCGGCGGCTATGAGGGGTTAAGAAAAAAAAATCCGAACGCGGATTTTACGATGGTGCCTGTTCCGAAGGTGAACGGATATAACGGCTTTTATTCCCTAAAAAGATTCGGGTTTGTAGAATGGGTCATACCCAAAAAAGCGGAAGCTAAAGCAGCTTCAGTATTGAAATATCTGGACTATTATTATACACCGGAGGGTATGGATTTTAACTTGTACGGACTTGAAAACGACAGCTTTGTGATGGACAACGGGAAAAAGAAATATTTACCGGACAAGGACACCACGGAAAACTGGACGCAGCGCAAAACGATTTTTTCTGCTTCGGTCAGCACATTTGATTACAACTCTAAGGTAGCGGAACTTACGATTAAATATCCGAACCGCTATAAAGAGATGATCGAGATGTACGACCGCATCAACAAAACAAGCAAGGTCATTGCTGGTGACGGTATGCCGATCAGCGTTTACGACGGCTTCGCAGATATCAAAACCCACAAATTGTATCAGCAATACATGACCAATATCATTATCGGTGAATGGCCGATTGAAAAGTTTGATGAGTTTGTTAAAAAATGGAATGAATCCGGTGGGGCTCAAGTAACCAAACGAGCCAATGAATGGTACCAAAAAGTCTCCAAAAAATAATGTATAGCAGCAGGAGCGGTCTCCGGCAGGGGGGCCCTCCTTCCTTTAAAGATAAGAGATTAGAGGATGTGGAGGAAGCAGCATGTACGAGAATTATGTGGAATTAAAAGCAGACCGTCAAAGCACCGTATCCCGGAAAGCATTTCGTACATTACGGTCTCAATGGATGTTGTATACGATGGCATTACCCGGAGTTCTTTATTTTATATTATTCAAATATGTTCCACTACTCGGATCGGTTATCGCTTTTCAGGATTTTCAAATTTTGAACGGAATATTAAAAAGCCCGTGGGTCGGCCTAAAGCATTT
The DNA here is from genome assembly GCF_900103825.1 of Paenibacillus sp. yr247. GTDB lineage: Bacteria > Bacillota > Bacilli > Paenibacillales > NBRC-103111 > Paenibacillus_E. Next base: position 10,449 of record NZ_FNIF01000017.1, on the reverse strand, counting down.
TGAATTTATGTTTGCGTACCCTGATTTTGTACTTGTACTTAAAAACACACTGCTGCTTGGTACGTACCAGCTCGTGTTCGGATTCCCCGCACCGATAATTCTTGCGATTCTTTTGAATGAGGTCAGGGCGATGTTTCTGAAAAAGACGATCCAGACCTTCTTTTATTTGCCTCACTTTTTGTCATGGGTTATTGTCGGCGGGATTATATTTGAATTGCTGTCTTTGGGTGGATTCGTTAATACACTGCGGACTTGGTTCGGAGCAGAGCCTGTACTGTATATGCAGCGGGAAACCTTTTTTCGTACGATTGTCGTACTTTCTTCAGTGTGGAAGGAGCTTGGTTGGGGAGCGATTATTTATTTGGCGGCCATCGCCGGAATCAATCCGAGTCTATATGAAGCGGCCAAAGTCGACGGGGCCAACCGGTTTTTACAAATATGGTATATCACACTGCCATCGCTGCTGCCAACCATCATTATTCTATTGCTGCTGAAAATAGGGAATTTCCTTGAGCTTGGGTTCGATCACATTTATGTGCTTCTGACGCCGTCCACCACAGCTGTAGGGGATATTATCGATACATATGTATACCGAACGGGAATATTGGAAGGGCAGTATAGCTTTACTACGGCGGTTGGGTTGTTCAAATCGATTATCGGTTTCATTCTGCTGTACGGCTGTAATTATATTTCCAAAAAAACAACACAACAGGGGTTGTTCTAATATGAAATCAAGTCTGGGAGAAACCTGCTTTCGCATGGTTAACTATGTGGTTCTGATACTGTTGTCCGTTACGATGATTTTGCCTATTATTCATGTGTTCGCCATTTCTATGAGCGATCCGGCAGCGGTAGATGCCCATCAAGTGCAATTTTTACCGGTTGAGTTAACATCTTCAGCCTGGAAGTATATTGTAGCAAAAGCCGATCTGTGGCGTTCTCTGAGTGTCAATCTATTTATAACCGTGGTCGGTACGCTGCTTAGCCTGCTGTTTACATCGTTACTGGCTTACCCGCTGGCGCGAAAAGACTTCCGTATACGTAATAAGATAATGTTCGGGATTGTATTTACGATGATTTTCCAGGCGCCGATGATTCCTTATTTCTTGACAATCAAATCGCTCGGACTTCTCGACAGCATTTGGGTGTTGATCATTCCGTCCACGATCAGCGCGTTCAATCTGATCATTCTGCGCACATTTTTTCAGCAGCTGCCGTTTGAGCTGGAAGAATCCGCACGAATTGACGGCTGTACGGATTACGGGATTTTATTCAGAATGGTTATTCCGCTTTCCAAACCGGCCTTGGCTACGATGGGGCTGTTCTACGCGGTCACATATTGGAATATGTTTTTCCACGCTATTTTATTTATTCGCAACCCGAAGTTGTACCCGCTGCAGCTGAAGTTACGGGAAACGATGGTGAACACGGATTTATCCGCTAACTTGAATGCGATGGCCTATAATTCGCAAACTCTGCAAGCTGCTACGATTATTTTTGTCACACTGCCTATTCTGCTCGTGTATCCGTTTATACAAAAATACTTTGTTCAGGGAGCGACACTCGGAGCGGTTAAGGAATAAATACTGAACTTTCTCATATGGAGGAGATAATCATGAGTACTGCCCCTCGAATTATCGATACGGATGTTCATAATGCAATTGCGAGCCCTAATGATTTATTGCCCTACTTGTCCAAAGAATGGCATGACCAATGGCTGTTGTCCGGCCCGGGCATTGCCAGTACTTATTGGTCTCCTTTGGGCGTGATGCGCAAAGACGCAGTACCAGAGGGAGGAGGCATCCCCGGCAGCGACCCCTTTTTCTTAAAAAAGCATCATTTGGACCGTTATGGAATCGATTATGCGATCTTAACGGGTTCAGGCATTCTAGGAATTTCTTTGCATCCGGATCGCGATTACGCGAACGCGATTGCCAGCGCCTATAACGATTGGCTGGTGGAAACTTGGCTGAAAGCGAGCCCGAAGTACAAAGGTTCCATCTTAATTAATCATTCCGACCCGCAAGCGGCGGCTAAAGAAATTGATAGGATGGCTGGGCATCCAGATATGGTGCAGGTCATCATGGCATCTGGCTCTACGATGCTTTTCGGTCAGCGTTATTTCCATCCCATTTATGAAGCGGCTGAGCGCCATGGATTGCCGGTTGGCATTCATCCAGGTACGGAAGGGCGCGGGTTAGCCGGACCTCCAACTCCGTCAGGATATCCTTCAACCTATTTTGAATGGCACAATATATTGCCAACGAATTATATGGCACACGTGAACAGCTTGGTGTGCGAGGGCGTGTTTGTCAAATATCCAACTCTGAAATTTGTAGCGATTGAAGGCGGAATCGCTTGGCTGCCGCACCTCATGTGGAGAATGGATAAGAACTATAAAGGATTGCGTGATCAAGTGCCTTGGTTGAAACGGCTGCCGTCTGACTATATTCGTGAGCATATTCGACTTACGACCCAGCCGATCGAAGAACCGCAGCATCCCGATCATCTGAATCAGATTTTCGAAATGATCGGCGGCGACCACATGATTATGTTCTCTTCTGACTATCCGCACTGGGATTTTGACAACCCGAAGATGGTGCTTCAGCCCATTCGTAAAGATCTAAGAAATAAAATTTTAGTCGAGAACGCCATGGAGCTATATAACCTTAAAACTAGTCCTCTAGCAGCAGAGGGGGTGTAAGCTATGACGGTAGTTTCCAAAGCGCGGTATCCTATTGCTACAGTTAGCGAATTGGCTCAGCTCGGACGAAAAATTGTGGAAGCCAAGGGGATGGAGATTGGTATTTTCATCGTAAACGGCCAGTATTATGCTTGGCGCAATGTATGTCCGCATGCGGCTGCTCCGGTCTGTGAAGGCACAGTTTGCGGAACCCGCCTTCCGTCCATGGTCTATGAATACAAATACGGCAAAGATCAAGAGATTTTACGCTGCCCTTGGCATGGTTGGGAATTTGATCTAACGACAGGTATTCATTTAGCGGAATCGAATGTTAAGCTTAGAGGCTATGAGATCGAAGTAGAAGAAGATCAAATCTATTTGCTCCTATAATCCAATGCAAGAACATTATAAATCTTAATTGAAATGAGGAACTGAGATGCCTGCTCAACATGGTCTTGTTAAGGAACATACCGTAGATCGATTAAAAGTAAAAGTATACGAAAATCGTGAAGAGTTAGGGAGAGCGGCGGGGATGGAAGTAGCGAAAAGAATCAAAGAGCTGCTGTCCACCCAACAATCCGTTCGTATTATATTTGCTGCGGCTCCTTCTCAGAATGAATTTTTGAAAACATTGGTCCGAGAAGAGGAGATCGAGTGGTCTAGAATTACCTCTTTTCATATGGACGAATACATCGGACTTGAAAAAAACTCGCCACAGAGGTTTAGCGCTTTTTTGCGTAACGGCGTTTTTGACATTGTGAAGCCCGGCACCGTACATTTGATTGATAGTTCCGGTTCGATTGAACAGGAAAGCGCGAGGTATGCCAATCTTCTCCAAGAGGCTCCGATCGATATTGTTTGCATGGGAATCGGAGAGAATGGACATATCGCGTTTAATGACCCACCAGTCGCCGATTTTCAAGACCCTAAGCTGATAAAGCCAGTGGAATTAGATGAGGCTTGCCGCCGGCAGCAGGTTAACGACGGGTGCTTCCCCGCTATGAATGATGTTCCAACACATGCACTCACATTAACGATACCGGCCTTGATGTCCGGAGCTGCTTTATTTTGCATGGTTCCTGGAACGACCAAATATGCAGCCGTACAACAGACGCTTGGCGGAACTATAAGCACCAATTGCCCGGCTTCGATTCTTAGAACCCATCCGAACTGTACACTTTACGTCGATGTGGATTCTTATGAGAGTGCAAGCAAATGAGTAAAGAGAACGGTTCAAGCATTATCGAAGGGATTCATTTTGAAACTAGGGAAGCGTTGCGAATAACCGTTGAAGAGGGTCGCATTCACCGTATAGAACCGATTTATTCAGATCAGTCATCCCTTTTGCCGGTCATTGGACCAGGGTGGGTTGACCTTCAAATTAATGGCTATGGAGGATATGACTTTAACACATTGCCTTTAACCGCCGAAATGCTCGTAAAAGCTACTACATTATTATGGAGTGAAGGGGTAACGACCTATTATCCAACAGTGATTACCAATAGCGATGAAGCGATAAAAGAAGCGGTTTCCGTTATAGCTAAAACTTGTTTCGAGCATCGGGCCGTTGGGGATAGTATTGCGGGCATTCATTTAGAGGGACCATTCATCTCACCTGAAGACGGCGCACGTGGCGCACATCATAAAGATTACGTGAAAGCACCGGATTGGTCTTTATTCGAGGAGTGGCAGGAGGCGGCCGGAGGCAGGATCCAGATCATTACGCTGTCTCCGGAATGGCCAGGAGCGGCGCATTTTATTGAGAAATGCGTACAGCAAGGCATCACAGTATCCATAGGACATACGTCGGCTGCTCCGGAACAGATCCGGGAGGCGGTAGCTGCCGGAGCAAGTATGTCCACACATCTGGGGAACGGGGCGCATCTCCAATTACCGCGCCACCCCAATTATATTTGGGAGCAATTAGCCCAGGATGGTTTATGGTCTTGCGTCATTGCAGATGGGTTTCATTTGCCAGAGTCCGTATTAAAGGTCGTTCTTAAGGTGAAGGGAAAGAAGGCCGTGTTAGTCAGCGATGCAGTTTCCATAGGCGGATTGTCACCGGGGGAGTATGACACGCACATTGGCAGTAAAGTCGTTCTGACTCCAGAGGGTAAGCTGCACTTGGCGGATAACCCGAATATGCTGGCTGGTTCCGTACAAATGCTTTCCCATGGCATAAAGCATCTCGTGCGTAGTGGCTTATGCAGCCTTCCGGAAGCATGGAAGATGGCTTCTATTCACCCTGCTGGCTTGATGAAGCTCCCAGTTGAACATGGATTGGCTTTAGGAGCACCTGCAGATTTGATATTGTTGGACTGGAATGGAGACGCTATCCAAATTGTAAAGACATATAAAAAAGGCGCTATTGTCTTTGAAATCTGACTAGAACATGATTACAATCTACACAAGAGGCTTCCTTGGGCACCTGTGTAGTAGCAGCTCATAAGCCGCCCACTAGAGTCGAAAGTAGAGTCGATAAACCCAGTAAAATTAAGGCTCTAGTGGGTAATAACAGTCCGGAATGCTTTGATGTAAAAAGTGATGAAAATACTATAGAATCAAAGCGTCATTCGAGCCTACATAAATACCGGTCGAATGATTATGAGTAAAAAAAAGTAAACTCACCTAATTGTAAGGTGAGTTTACTTTTTTTTTAATTCATCGATGTAAAAAGACCGTCCGAAGGCAATCAGTTGGCATAGGGGATGTTTTTTCATTTATATCATCCGCCCACTTTTTAATCATCAAGACAACCACCCTCCAAATACATATAAGGGCATGGCATTATTCGGGAGAGGGGAAATGCGCATGTCCAACGTGATCAGCATTATCAATCTAAAAGGTGGGGTTGGCAAGACAACCATCACCGTCGCTTTAGCGGAATTCCTGGCAGTAGAGCATCAGAAACGTGTTCTGGTGATTGATTTGGACCCGCAGACGAACTCAACTGTGGCTTTGATCGGTGAGGAAGAGTGGGAGCTAAGAAATCAGAACAGCCAAACGCTGCACGCTCTATTTAAGGATCACATTGATGACACGTACACTTTTGAAATCGATAAGAGTATTGTACGTAAAGCATCCAATCTGCGCGGTGGATTGGATAACTTGCATTTGCTGCCTTCAAGTCTGGATTTTGTGAAAATTCAAGATAGGCTAATCAACATTTGGCAGACAGCGCTTATTCGACCTTTTGACGTATTAAAAAATGCGGTACAAAATCATCTGGATAACTATGATTTTGTACTGATTGACTGTCCTCCGAATCTAGGAATCGTGACTCAAAACGGCTTAAATATAAGCAATTGGTATCTCATTCCTACCATTCCCGACCACTTATCTACATACGGCATCCCGCAAATTATCTCCAGCGTGAAAAACTTCAATCGCAAAAAAGCGGACGGAGAAGTAAAGCTCCTAGGCGTGGTTGCTTCGATGTATCGCTCAACGGTGAACAGGCATAACGCAACGCTGCGTCAATTAGAATTACAAGTTCAGCAAGGTCAACTGACACGTTTATTTGAAACCAAAGTGCCCCTAGCCTCAAGAGCCGCTGACGCCACTTATTACGAAGTAGACGGGATCAATACACTAAAGCAAAAGTACGGCAATGCCGGTGATCATTTATATGCATCCTTTCAAAGCTTAGCGGAGGAGTTTCTTACGTATGTCAAAATTTAAAGATGCTGATTTTAGAAAACAATTGTCATCCATCTTTATAAAGCTTGCTGAAAGAATTGAACAGGATGAGCAGTTCGCGCATTGGCTTTTTGAAGGAACGACCTTTTTAGCATCTGATAAGAGTTCTAAAAGAAAGAAGATGAGCCCTGTAAGCGAGCAGCAGTCTGTTCCTTTGGATAAACGCCCATTGCCTGATATCTACACGATTTACTCAAAAGAAGGGGCAGAAGCTTTACGAGATCTTTTATATACATATGAAACTGAAACCCTAAAAGAAATGGTTTTGGAAAATGGTTTAGATCCTGTAAGAAAGGTTCGGAGATGGAAAACGAGAGATAAAATTTTAGCTTATATTATTGAAGTAGTTTCGAAGCAAATGTCTAAGGGGAAGGCTTTTATGGATGAAAGTTAAGTATGATGGTAGTGTCGTACAATAGGAAACAAAGAGGCTGTCCCTTGCCCATAACCTGCTTAAGAAAGCAGCAGCGGACATCAAAAATAAAGGAGTTAAGCATATGCAAGCCGCTTAACTCCTTTTTCGTTTAAAATTTTACTTTCTTTGAAGTAATGAATAGTTCGCATTTAGAGACATATACACAAAAGTTGGTGCAAAGCCCCTTTCTAAAAATCGTTGAACGAGACTAGAGATTTCGAATAAATTAAAAGTGAAAGTTTATAGGACAATACACAAAGATTACATAAAGATAAGGCAAATAAACAATAAAGTTTTTGCAAGTTATATTTACAATTATCGGTTTAATGTTACACTATAGTTCAAAAGTATTAGAATTTTTATTATTTATTAAAAGATGATTAGGTAATTTGTCGTATTATGATGTTATTGAGGGAACGGAATGTTGATGAAACTTTAGTTTCATTAATTGAACCAACGCAAACACGGATATGCAGCAAAGACCTTCAAGAATGTGCTTTTGCCATAGTTTTTAGCTTTGTTGCGAAATAAGAGGACCTTGTTTTAATGATAGAGAGGGAATTATAAATGCTGTCTAACCTTAGAAGATGGATAGGAAATAAGAACCATCGAGAAATCGACAAAATTAGAAAAAATGTATTGCCTCATATCGATAAACATTATCAATCTATACAACATAAAAGCTGTTTGCTTGACGCAAACAATGAGCTTCGGATCAGCTTACAAAAAGGTGCAGATCATAACGATTTGCAATTTCATGCGTTTGCTTTGGTAAAAGAAGCAGTAAGAAGAACGCTAGGGATCACTATGCATGATGTTCAGTTAATTGCTGGATGGATTTTATGTAAAGGAAAAGTCACAGAGATGATGACAGGTGAAGGGAAAACCATTGTTTCTCTTATGCCTGCCTATTGGTTTGGGTTACAGGGTAAAGGCCTACATATGGTTACCGTTAATGAATACTTAGCGAAACGTGATTACGAAGAAATGAGTAAAGTCTTTCAACTTCTTGGTTTATCTGTTGGATTAAATCTGGCTAATAGCAGTGAGCATGAAAAGAGAAAGGCCTACCTCGAGGATATTACTTATGGGACTTGTACGGAATTTGGATTTGATTATTTGCGTGATCATATGGTGATGCATTCAGAGCAACGGGTTCAAAGAGAACTTTCTTTTGCCATTGTCGATGAAATAGATAGTGTTCTTATCGATGAGGCAAGAACACCACTCATTATCGCAGGTAAAACAAAAGCCGCACCGGATCTTTACTATGTTTGTGCGAGATTTGTTCAAAGATTACAAGAAGTGCGTGACTATGAAGTTGATGGTGAATCGAAACAGGTTATGTTTACGGAATCGGCAATAAAGAAAATAGAAGCTACCTTCATGATAGATAACTTATATGAGCTTGAGCATACTACGCTCTATCATTATTTATTGCAAAGTCTTAGGGCCACGATATTAATGCAGCGTGATGTAGATTATATTGTAGCAGACAATAAAGTACAGATTATTGATGCTTTTACAGGACGTATTCTAGAGGGGCGTCAGTTCAGCGAAGGGCTGCATCAGGCTATTGAAGCCAAAGAAAACGTACCTTTAAGTGAAGAAAACCGGACATACGCAACGATTACAGTTCAAAAGCTGTTCGGTTTATATAAGCAGATTGCAGGCATGACAGGAACGATTAAAACAGAAGAAGAAGAAATGCTACAAATTTATGGTATGGAAGTAGTTACTGTACCCACCCACAAGCCTGTTATTCGTCAAGATTACGAAGATGTCATTTTTCTGACGAAGGAGGCAAAATACGATAGAGTCATTGCAGAAATCTTAAAGAGGCATGAGCAGAGTCAGCCTGTACTTGTAGGGACAACTTCAGTTCAACAGTCGGAAGACATAGCAAACAGACTTTCGAGGCTTTCTGTTCCGTGTCAAGTTCTCAATGCTAAAACGGAAAAAGAAGAAGCGGATATGGTTGCTAGAGCGGGACTAAAGGGGGCAATTACAATTTCTACCAATATGGCCGGAAGAGGAACCGACATCCGATTGGGAGAAGGCGTTGCTGAGCTTGGAGGGTTGCATATCATTGGAACAGAACGTCATGAAAGCCGGCGTGTTGATAACCAATTGCGCGGACGTTCCGGCAGGCAGGGCGACCCGGGCTCTTCACAGTTCTTTCTATCTTTGGAGGATGAATTGGTAGAAAGATTTGCAATTGATGACGTTGAAGAGCTTCGCGAGAAATGGCGGTGGGGAAATGAAGGGGTTACAGGCGGCAAACTGCAGGATTTCATGGGAAATGTGCAAAAGCATGTAGAGCAACAAGCGCTCTCTATTCGCTCAATGGTATTTCGCTTAGACTCTATCGTCCATGATCAGAGGCAGTCATTTTATCAGCAGCGGAATGAAGTTCTTCAAGGTATAGAATGGCCTACTCAACTTTCACAGTCGGTTATATACTACAAGACAAAGTTGATTAAGAAGTGCTGTCCGGAAAATAAAGTGCCTGAAGAGTGGGATATCTTGCAATTAAAGCGTGAATTCGGACATGATGGACTCTTTTTGTACGATATCAATAATTTGCATGATCAGCAGGGAGTACTCGACCAGGTGATCATGTGTTGGACGAATACATGGAATGAATTCCTAACGGACATCGAACCATCATACTGGCAGGAGAAATGGTGCGAGCCTTATATCCAAATCATCGACCGCTGCTGGCTGGATCATCTGGAAACCTTACAGCAATTGAAGCAAGGCATTCATTATCAAGCGTATGCCCAGAAAGATCCGATACAAGTTTACCAGGATGAGGCATGGCAGTTATACGATAAAATGGGAGATCGCATCAAAAAGCTAGTAAGCCAAAAAGTCATTCAAGAAGTTAAGGAATCAATGAATATCCAACTCAGAACATAAGTCAGGTGGTATAGCATGGTACAGAAGCAAGGATTTCTTATGCGAATTCGCCAGCGTTTATTTGGGAACAAAGCTAATGAAACAGCAATGGAATTGTTGATCGAAGATCCTGAACAGTCATTTGAAGAGGAAATTGTTCACACTACCGATAAGATCGATTTATCAGAGCAATTACAGATGATTCGCATCGTTGATGAATACACGGGACAATTTGTGTTTCCTAGAATCGTGAAGGAGCCGTCATGGGATAAAGGATTTGCATTGCAAAATGAAGTATTCGTCACGCTTGGCGATGAGCCCGTTTATCGCAGTAATATGGAAGTTTTCTTTCAGGACTCGAAGACAGGGGAAAGAAAGAGTGTCTATCTTGTGAGCCTAGTCCGTTTTGCCGATGACAATTGGCGTGTCTTTCAAGTGAAAGGGGTGATGCCCTTACTGGAGTAGGTATCTAATATTGGGTTAAGGGTTTTAAAGCATACATATAAGAGTTCATAGGAGAGAGGTAGAAACATGGCGAAGAACAGAAATGATAAGAAGCTGTCTGCAGGTAAAAAGAATTTGGCGAGAATGATGGCGGTTACTATGGCGGTAACGCCGGTAGTGGCGGTATTGCCGGGTATGGTTAGTGCGGCAACAAACAGCTCGACAGCAAATGATGTGGCTACGTTAGGCTTAGTGGGAACAACCGCTACATCCGATGCTGTTACTGTAGCAACAGCAGCAATCAATG
>NZ_FNIF01000071.1 GCF_900103825.1 Paenibacillus sp. yr247 | reverse complement strand
AGGCAAAACTAAAAGGCATGAGCCCGGTACAGTACCGAACTCATGCGCTAAAGACAGCCTAACTATATACTGTCTAACTTTTTGGGGTCACTTCATGTAGCATGCTCCTTTTTCGTTAGGTTAATCCCAGGTTCCTATAAAACTGAGTATTTTATCGCTTAAAACGTTTATCTATCCTGCAGCTATACGACCTGAGGAACCTTTTCTATAAACTAAAACCATATATAAAATAGTTATAATCAAAGCACTTATATACAATTCATCAAATTTATAAATGAAAGCCGTAAAAAAAAATACACTACAGAAGACAATTATGCCAAAAAAGAACCTGAAAAGCTTGCTATCAATGAATTTTATATACTTGGAATTGAAATTCATACTTACGAAATCTAGAAGAAGCCAATATGAATAACAAATAAGATACATGATTGAACCAAGAAGTGTTATTGATGTTGCCCCAAATAAAATCAACAATATTATTATTGATAATAAAAGAGATGTTATAAATGTAGTAATATATAGCTGCTTATTTTTGAATCCTATTTTTTGAAAAAGATATTTAATAAATTTCTTTATTGCATAACTATCAATTAACCTCACTACCAACATCAAAGAAATAATCAACATTATGAACAACTTGTTTCTTTGTCCTCATCGGTTGAGGAAGTTGCTGTCATGTTAGACCAATAGTCTTTCACATGTTAAACTCTTCTTTTTCTAGGCTTGTAGATATACCCTTTTGCAAGTTTATCTTTGTACTCTCTTAAGTGTTTGTCAATTACAATAACAAAAGTATCATCCTTAACAGCATCACCAAGAGGAGTTTTGAAATGCTTAATTTCGTAATATTTGCTTCTTTTACCTTGTTCTAAAATATTAATCGACTCTTCAAGTTTATTCATCTTTGAGTAAACTTGAGCCAAATTGCAATAAATTGATGGTATGCTTTCATTTAGGTCAAGAGACTTTTTGTAAGCAGCTAAAGATTCCTCAAAGAGATATTCACCTTCAAATGCTTCTCCTAAATCTTTATAAATCTCAAATAATATATCTACTTGAGTGACAACTACTCCACCACTTTTATAAGTCTTTCTATTTGGATCAAATGTAAACTTAGGATTTTCTAAAAATTTATTATTCTTTAATATGACTTCCTGTCTAAATTTGGCACCTAGCCACTTATAAGCGATTGCTTGATAATAGTATCCCATTGGATCTTCTATACCATCACAAGCCTTTATTATTTTTGCGCACACCTCTTTCTTATCGATGTTTGCTGACATTGAAAAAAGTTCGCTTTTGATAATGTTTTCTATTTCGAATATTCGCTCTTTAGTATTCGTTTGTGATTCACTTTTTTTAAACATTTCAAATACCCCCGAAGCCAAGCATCCTTATTCTTGGTTTTTAATAACTTCTCCAGACATTTCCATTATCCTGCCCGTTAACGTAATGAAGCTGCCGTTCCTTCGCGCGGCAGCTTCATTTAATTGTTTATTAACCTTCCACCAAAGGTCAAGGTAGGTATAGGAGCAAGGCAGAAAAACCGACAAATACTGATAAAGACAGGCAAGAGACGGGAATGTTACAAGAACGGATACTCCCATGAAAGAGGTATCCGTTTTTGTTTGGGTAGATAATTCCGATAATCAAGAAATGAAGCGACTTCTATGGTATGCTGGAGTTTGCTTATTTGTTACGTTATGCAAAAAGAATAGTTTGTGCTTACCACTCCCTGTTTCGAATTGCTTCTTCTGCGTCTAAACGAATATTAAAATGTTTCAAAATTTCTTCAACGGTTTTTCCGATAGAATCCCTTGCAGCCGTCTCAATCTCGCTGTCGTCTTCATAAAAATCCGCTTGCAATTCATTTATAGCATCTGTCATATCATCAAATTTCAATTGGATATCGTTAATGCTACGGTTCCCAGATTCTAAATATTCAACGACTTCTACCAATTGTGCTTTGACTTTGTCTACTAAAGAATTTGGGAAATAGGGGTCATTATACATACCAACTAAATATAGTTTTTCATTAAATTTTGCCATTTCGCACTCTCCCAAAAAATGCAGTTTTGTTGACTTATGGTAACACAATTCGAGGATAGTTGGTAGTTAGTATTGAATTAAACTGCCCGGTAGGGGGACGGGAGGGGGAGGTTTTAAGCTTTTCCTTTACTTAAAATATGGTACTAATTTGGCCGCGATCTTCAGGATCCCCATAGAATTTTTCGTTTTGTTTTCCAGTACATGACAAAGTAGCCGTACAAGGGCTTCCTTTGTCGTTGTATTTATCTTTTTCGACGAAATCTAAAAATTCCATAATCAATGATGATAATCTGATTATTTTTCTCTACACGTAAGTTTTGATAGTTAGGTATTCCCTTTTTTGAAATCTCATATGGAATCAAGCCATATTTCATAAATAACCGTTTCACCCGGTAAACTTTCTTCATATATTTTTTTGTGCGGGGGCACTCCTGATTATATTTTTTCATGGTTATCCAATTATAGTTTTTATCATAACCATTAATTTCACCAAGATGTTTTTTAACGGGGGGCAGGGATGAATAAAAAGTAATAACTTCTCGTTTATTGCTCTTAACTCCATATTTTGATTTGGCTACTTTTTAAAACGTATTTGTTGCCGAGATCATATACGATTTTTCGGGCACCCACCCCTAAGAATTTCTTTCCACGTCCATTATGATTTATGTGCATATTTAAATCCTCCATAATCAATGACCACGATCTGTTTGCTTCCTTTCAATCGTAAGTGCTTCAGGCGCAGGTTAGGAGCATACGGATTATAATACCGACCTATCCCCTTTGATGGAATGATTCCTTGATCCAATAATTTTTTAACCAATTGCATAAGTTGCCGTTTATATATCAAAGAATCGGAAGGAAATTTTTGAATGTATTTTTTCATGATTAACCAGCGGTAAACCTTATCGTAATTGATAATCGGTGCAAGATATTTTTTAATTGCGTTCGGCGATGACTGGTATAAGGTTACTTCCATTTTGTTGCA
>NZ_FNIF01000081.1 GCF_900103825.1 Paenibacillus sp. yr247 | reverse complement strand
GTAATCCCCTCCGGTGCTTACTCTAGTATACAAAAAAGGTACCCACAGTCTGAACACTTTTTCAAAGTGTCCAGACTATGGGTACCAGTGTATTAGTTGAGTATACAGCCAGAGGCTTTTTGAAGAAAAAAGAATTGAATTCTTTGAGGAAAGTTATCGATGTGAAAAGAAGGTATCTGTTGATGACAATGCAAAAAGAAATTAAAAAGAAAGAGTACTGGTATACTAAATTGAAAAATTTATCAGTGCTTAGATAAAGATGATTAGTAAACGAATCTTTGTTAGGTTGGGCCTTGTTATGTGACGACGGCCTCGACGATTAAACTAACGGGCAGGATAGTTTCATCAATTCACGAATACCTCAAGTATGGAAAATCTGCGAAGTTCATAAATAAGAGTTAGCTAAAATTAATGCAAGAGAGGTGTAAATACATTGTTCTATTTTTCAAATGAAATAACCGAGTATTTTATGAAGTTCTTAAGCAAAGAGATTAAAGTATCAGAAATGGAACAATGGATTTACGATAAAAATTTTTTGTCAGAATTAGGGGATAAGACTTGTGAACTCGTTGTCTCACTCGATTTTCATAGTGTCTTTACGGAAAAGGATATTGAGGAATTTATAATTAATTTATATGAAGAAAACTTTGTTGATTTGACTAAAGAAAGAATAACATGGATTGTTAGCGGTATGGCTAATGGAACTTACGATCTTATTTTAGGTTGTGCTATACTGGCGAATCTACGATCTTTCGGTAAGGATGCTGAATATATACCAATTTTATATGTCGGATATGATAGTGAACTTGAAGATATAGATCATCGCTACAATAAATTGATAATAGAAGAAAAAAGTGAGAAAGAAAGATTATTTAATTTTTATAAGGAAAAAATTCATAATCTATCAATTGAATTCTTAAACAAACTTTCGGGTAACTTCAGTGAGGGCATTAACAGCTAACATCACATTCACGCGGCGGGGCTAACGGGCAGGTCTATCCTGCACCACCTAACCGCATCGCATCATTCCGCTAACGGGAAACGATAGTTCAAAACGAAAGGGCTGCAGAGTGGTAGCCCTTTGCTCAGTTAACGGGCAGCATACCGTGACGAATGACAGATTTTATGATGGCAT
>NZ_FNIF01000027.1 GCF_900103825.1 Paenibacillus sp. yr247 | reverse complement strand
TTCTCTCATGCGAGAAAACCAATTATCCGGTCTTAGCTATCGTTTCCGATAGTTATCCCGATCTTATAGGCAGGTTACCTACGTGTTACTCACCCGTCCGCCGCTAACTTATCCCGAAGGATAAGTCCGCTCGACTTGCATGTATTAGGCACGCCGCCAGCGTTCGTCCTGAGCCAGGATCAAACTCTCCATAATAGTAAAACTATCTGAAAGCTTAATTGCTCATTTGCGTTGCTAGCGAGATTTTGCAATCTCTTTTTGGTCGATTACTCGACCGTGCTTACTCACTCGTTGTTCAGTTTTCAAAGATCAATACCACTTGTCCAACCCGCTCTCTTTCGAAAGCCGGAACACCAATATACCATACTGAGAATTACTTTGCAACTCATTTTTTCAAGTTGTTTTTGTTAAGCTTTTGTTGTCTCAGCGGCAACTTTTATAAGATACCACAGACGCTATAGACATTGCAAGTACTATTTTAAAAAATTTCGAGGCACCTAAAGGTGCCTCGAAACGAAAATAATTATTCACTTTGGCGTTCACGCATAAGCGGAAACAGCAGTACATCACGAATGGACGGTGCATTAGTCAATAGCATAACCAAACGGTCAATTCCTATTCCTAAACCACCCGTTGGGGGCATCCCATATTCAAGCGCACGAATGAAGTCCTCATCCATCTCATGGGCTTCATCATTTCCTTGCTCCTTCTCACGAAGCTGAGCTTCAAAACGCTCTCTTTGATCAATAGGATCGTTCAGTTCCGTAAATGCATTAGCATGCTCACGCGCTACGATAAAGAGTTCGAAGCGATCCGTGAAACGCGGATCCTCGGGATTCTTTTTGGCGAGCGGTGAAATTTCTAAGGGGTGTCCGTATATAAAAGTTGGCTGTATCAAGGTTTCTTCAACGAACGTCTCGAAGAATTGGTTCACGATATGACCGAATGACATATGTGGCTCAACCTGTACATTATGTTCTTTGGCCAACCGATGCGCTTCCTCATTTGACATATGAACGCTAAAGTCCACACCTTTGACTTCTTTAATCGCATCAACCATAGAGACACGTCTCCAGCCAACAGCTAAATTGACCTCGTGATCCCCGTATGGAATCGTTGTACCACCAAGAACCTCTTGCGCAATATGAGCAATAAGCTCCTCCGTGAGCTTCATGATGTCTTTATAATCAGCATAAGCCTCATAAAGCTCAATCATCGTAAACTCCGGATTATGCCGCGTAGAGATACCTTCATTACGGTATACACGCCCAATTTCGTACACTTTCTCTAATCCACCAACAATCAGACGCTTCAGATGAAGCTCAATCGCAATACGCATATGCAGCTGCATATCTAAAGCATTATGATGCGTATTAAAAGGACGTGCCGAAGCTCCGCCCGCAATGGAATGCAGCGTAGGTGTTTCAACTTCTAAATACCCCAGAGAATCCAGGTAACGACGCATGGACTGAATAATACGGGAACGCAGAATAAATGTCTGCTGCACATCTTGATTCATTATCAAATCAACATAACGTTGGCGGTAACGCAGCTCCACATCACTAAGACCATGAAATTTATCCGGAAGCGGAAGCAAGGATTTGGTCAGAACCTCAAGTGATTTCACCTTAATAGAAGTTTCACCGGTCTTTGTTTTAAAAACAACCCCTTGAACCCCCACCATATCGCCTAGATCCAGAAGATCAAAGGCTTGATATTTGTTCGCATCCAGTGCATCTTCACGCACATAAATTTGAATTTTACCTGTAATGTCTTGCAGATGAGCGAAACTAGCTTTACCCATACCTCTTTTTTGCATAATACGTCCTGCAATACTAACTTCATGGTGCTCAGCATCTAGCTCTTCTTTGGTTTTATCTTGGTAGGCAGTAAGAATGTCTTTGGTTGTATGCGTTCTTACGTATTTGCTACCAAACGGATCGACTCCTAGACCGCGAAGCTCGTCCAATTTATTACGGCGAATGACGAGCAATTCGTTCAATTCCAATTCCTGGCTCATGCTTTCATCTCCTACTTATTAGTAAAGGGTGCTAAAACCGGAAAAAAGCTTCCGAAAGGAAGCTTTCCAAAGGGATGCGGTTGCACACTACTTTTTAATATCGATAATTTGATACTGAATGACACCGGCAGGAACGACAACGTCAACGTTTGTACCCTTTTGTTTGCCGAGAATCGCTTTCCCCACAGGGCTTTCATTGGAAATCTTATTCATTAACGGATCGGACTCCGCCGTACCTACGATGTTATACTCAACCAAATCACCGAATTCCAAATCCTTCAGTGTTACGATTGAACCCACACTTACCGTGTTGATATCGACATCGTCGTTATTAATAATCCGCGCATTGCGCAGCATTTTTTCTAAAGTAATGATTCTTCCTTCAATAAAAGCCTGCTCGTTCTTCGCGTCTTCGTACTCGGAGTTCTCGCTAATATCGCCATATCCGATGGCAACCTTGATTCTCTCCGCGACTTCCCGGCGCTTCACTGATTTCAGATGCTCAAGCTCATCTTCAAGCTTCCTTAAACCTTCTGGTGTAAGAATGACCTCTTTTTCAGCCATTTCCAACTGATCTCCCGTCATGTGAAAGATTTTCATATCGTTGAATCGATGCTTCCTGCTAGGAGTTAGGTCTTAAAAGAGCTGATTCAAGTAGTATGAATTCACGTTTCATAAATAGGTTTGTTGCACGTTTGTCTTTCAATATATGCAGGAACATATTAATATTGACTGATTATATTGCAACCGTTTCAAAATGTCAATCTCAACCATAGCTGATTTTTTATTGCAGCACGGCTGATTCTTCTAAAGCTGGTGAGGACGAATGTTCATATAGATGCTCGACATATTCGTTCAATACTCGCACCATGTCATCCCTCTTCAACATCTCCATAATGGCATCCTTCACACGAGCCGCCCCCGTCAAGCCTTTGAGGTACCACGCCATATGCTTGCGCATTTCTTTCACAGCCACATTTTCACCTTTGAGAGCTATAAGACGATCCATGTGTAATATCGCGATGCGGATCTTTTCTTCCGGAGTCGGTTCCGGCGGTAATTCACCATTGGCAAGGTATTGCACGGTACGGTATAGCATCCAAGGGTTTCCTAACGCGCCGCGCCCAATCATCACGCCATCTACACCCGTATGGTCTAACATGCGCTTCGCATCTTCAGGTGTCACAACATCTCCGTTACCAATAACGGGAATCGATAGGGCTTGCTTAACGTCACGAATGATGTCCCAATCCGCTTTACCTGTATACAATTGCTCCCGTGTACGACCGTGGACGCTTACTGCGCTACCGCCGCCTCTTTCGACAGCTTTAGCGTTTTCTATCGCATAAATGTGTTCGGAATCCCAGCCGATCCGCATTTTTACGGTGACTGGCTTGCTTACTGCTGCAACCACGGTCGCAATCATTTGCTCGATCTTGTCAGGTTGGAGCAGCCAGCGTGCACCTGCGTCACATTTTGTGATTTTTGGCACCGGACAGCCCATATTGATATCAATTATATCTGCATTCGTATGTTGGTCAACGATTTTAGCCGCTTGCACGAGCGTCTCGGTATCCCCACCAAAGATTTGCAAGCTTAACGGCTTTTCCCTGTCATCCACATAGAGCATTTCCATTGAACGGGAATTACCGTGAACAATGGCTTTATCACTAACCATTTCTGCACAAACTAGACCAGTACCAAATTCTTTGGCAATGAGTCGAAACGCAGGGTTACAAACACCCGCCATAGGGGCAAGCACAACTCTATTGGGAGCTTCGACATTTCCTATTTTCAGCACCGAAGATTCCACTCCTCTCATCTCGCAACCACCGCGACTAACTCGTCCGGCTCTATATCAAGGACTTGCGAGATCTTGTTTATTATTTTAGTATCTGGCTTACGTGTACCTCTTTCAATCGCGCCTAAAATGGCAATCGATACACCGAGCAAATCAGCTAATTCGTTCTGAGTATAACCTTTTAGTTTACGAAAAGCGCGTATGCGCTGAGCTACTGAGCTTTTTTCCATAAAACGACGCCTTCCTTTCCTTCCAGTTTCTCCAAATGCGCGGAGATGAATTCAAATGCAGCATCTTGCCGCTTGTAGAGAACCTCAGAGAGAGGAACTAATACAAAAGCCCGCTCATGCATCCGCGGATGCGGAATGATCAAGTCGGGGGTCGTAAGCCGATGGTCGCCGTAAAGGAGTAAATCCAAATCGATCGTTCTCGGGCCCCAGCGCAAATCGCGCGTTCGACCCAATCGGTTCTCGATGGCAAGCAAAGTGAACAACAACTCTTCTGCAGGTAAAACCGTACTAATTTGAATGACCATATTAAGAAAAGCAGACTGATCCACATAGCCGATAGGTTCGGTTTCGTAGATGCTGGACATTCCAGTCACCATTATACCCGCTTCCTGATTCAACGCTGTTATCGCATCCTGCAAATAATGTTCACGATCATCTATATTGGATCCCAATGCGACATAAGCTGTAATGCCTCGTTCTCGTTCTTCGGCTGTCATTGTGCTGCTCGCTTTCGGTTAATCTCTACAGTAACGCCATCAAAAAATACGGCAAAGGGCGGATGCGGTTTAATGACGCGAACCGTCACTTCATTGATACTAGTATAAGTATGCAGCAGCTCGGATGCAATATTTTCTGCTAAAGCTTCAATTAATTTAAAAGTACGGCCTTCCACAACCTCTTTGATTTTGAAAAATACTTCCCCGTAATTAACCGTATCATCCAGATGATCTGACTGTCCTGGTTTGTTAAGCGGGAGCACGAGCTCTACATCTACGTAAAAGCGTTGACCTAGCTTATTCTCTTCCGGAAAAACGCCATGATTACCAAAAAACTGCATATGGGACAGCGTTATTTTGTCCATTGAAGTAGCCTCCAATCGTTTTCATTTAAGAGCGGATTATGGCATCTGTCATAACAGCTACCCGCTTCATTGCCCCCACATCATGCACGCGGACGATTCTGCACCCTTGAACAATACCAAGCACCACAGTCGATGCTGTCCCTTCAAGACGCTCTTCTGGAGGCAGATTAAGTGTCATGCCAATAACGCTTTTGCGGGATGTGCCTAAGAGGACAGGATATCCGAGATCTACGATAGCGCGGAGCCGGTTCATGAGGAATAAGTTCTGCTCGTATGTTTTGGCAAAGCCGATACCGGGGTCTAAAATAATCCGCTCCTCCCGTACGCCAACTTCTCTGGCTTGATTCGCATAGAGTTGTAAGTCAGTGGTAACATCAGTGAGAAAATCGGTATACGCCTGATTTCTGCGATTATGTGTGATGATGAACGGACAGTCGTAGCTAGCTGCTACTTCTGCCATACGCACGTCCGCTTGACCACCCCAAACATCGTTAATGATGTGAGCACCAGCTGCCAATGCTTGTTCGGCAACTTCCGCTTTGTAGGTATCTATAGAAAGAGGAACGTTAACTTCCCGGCTCAGTGCCTCAATGACAGGAATGACTCGGCGCAGCTCCTCCTCTTGTGAGACATGGGCAAACCCTGGACGCGTTGATTCTCCCCCGATATCAATAATGTCTGCACCTTCGGCAACCATCTGCCGGGCTCTGCGTACCGCATCCTCTACCCTGATGTAATCCCCACCGTCCGAAAAGGAATCCGGTGTTACGTTCAATATGCCCATAATGATCGTCCGATCACCAATGGGCAGCTCGTGTCCTCTACAAGATAACACTTTCATCTTCCATTCACTTCCTAGTTGTTATCTGATGTTAGTTATAAAGCTGGCTAAGTTGGCGGGTTATCGGACCTACACTGCCTGCTCCAACTGAGTATGCATGTCCACTGGGAGTATACAGTGTTGTGACCGGAACAATTTCTTGTATGGAATTAACGAGAAACACCTCGTCAGCTTCTGTTAGATCTTCCCATCGATATAAGCCATCCTGGGTTGGAATTTGCTGTTTCTGAGCAAGCCGCAAAACATACGCCCTGGTGATTCCAGGCAAAATGCCCGTATCCAACGAGGGTGTATAGCAGGTTGCGTTTTTAATGAAGAAGATATTGCTCACGATGCCTTCAGCCACATAACCTTCTTCTGTGAGCATCAAGCCTTCTGCACCAGCAGCCCAGTCATACTGCTGGAGCTCTCTTTTGGCAAGGATATTGTTCATATAGTGAAAGGACTTGAATCGATACAACCCCTCAGGCGTGTTACGAGGCTGTTTAAGCAGCTGCAGCGTTTTACCTTGTTGATAGGTCTTCTCGTCACGGGTCGGAAGAGGCTTGATATATATGATCTCCATAGGTTGCTGGTAGTCACCCGAAGGTAGCCCCAAGGCTTCGACACCTGCGGAAATGGAATAACGAATATAAGCATCCTGAAGATGGTTAGCATGAAGCAGTTCGTTGATTAGCTTCTGAGTGCGCTCAATATTAGGCTTGTAGACGATACCAAGCTCATGGCAGCCATCCGTCAGACGTTTAAGATGCTCGGGCAGCAAAAAAGGTTCTTTGTTATAGGTGCGAAATGTCTCAAAGAGGCCGAGTCCGTAAAGAAAACCGTGATCATAAACCGAGACCACGGCTTGCTGTTCATCGATAAGTTTTCCATCCAAACTAATGATCATAAATTAAGCTCCTGCTTTGGCCGTGCGGCGAAGAAAGTTCCGCAGGATCTGATGACCATGTTGAGTAATTATCGATTCCGGGTGGAACTGAACACCTTCAATCGGATATTCCTTATGACGCAATGCCATAATCTCACCCTCAGCGGTACGGGCGCTTACTTCCAAACAATCGGGCAGTGTCTCTGTTTTAACAATCAACGAATGATAGCGGGTCGCTGTAAAAGGAGATGGCAGCCCTTCGAATAAGGTTTGGCCATCATGGAAAATTTCCGAGGTTTTGCCATGCATCAAGCGCTCTGCGCGAATTACGTCGCCGCCAAAAGCTTGTCCAATGGACTGATGGCCTAGGCAGACACCGAAGATGGGGATTTTACCCTTGAAATGGTCGATGATTGATAGGCTAATGCCGGCTTCATTCGGTGTGCAAGGTCCCGGAGATATTAAGATGTGATCCGGCGCTAAGGCCTCCACACCTGCTAAATCTATTTCGTCATTGCGACGAACGATGACTTCTTCACCGATCTCCCCCAAGTATTGAACGAGGTTGTACGTAAACGAATCATAATTATCAATCACTACAATCATTCTAAGCTCCCCTTTCGTCTGCCCTGCTCAGGCTTAAGCTCGGCTCATGCTCCGCTCGCTATATTCAATCGCTTTCCACATTGCTTTGGCTTTGTTCAAGGATTCGATGTACTCACGTTCTGGTACAGAATCAATGACGATGCCTGCGCCAGCTTGAATATGTCCCACTCCTTGAACGGCTACTAACGTTCGTATAATAATATTAAATTCCATATTCCCATTATAGTCAATCCAACCCATGGATCCCGTATAGGGGCCGCGGCGTATTGGCTCTAATTCTTCGATAATCTCCATCGTACGGATCTTCGGCGCGCCTGTGATCGTACCTCCAGGAAAAGTTGCTGCGATGACATCATAGGCGTCCTTCCCCTCCGCCAGCTCGCCGACAACTTCCGAGACGATGTGCATGACATGGGAATAGTATTCGATGACCATGAAGTCTTTCACGTGGACCGAGCCGTACTTGGAAATGCGGCCGAGATCGTTGCGCTCGAGGTCGACCAGCATGACGTGCTCGGCGCGCTCTTTGTCGTTGTCGATGAGCTCGCCGGCTAGGCGCAGATCATCCTGCTCATCCTTGCCGCGCGGGCGCGTGCCGGCGATAGGACGCGTCCGCAGGACGCCGTCCTCGAGCTGCACGAGCAGCTCCGGCGAGCCGGAGACGAGGGCGAAGCCAGCGAAGCGCAGCAAGCCCATGTACGGCGAGGGATTGACGATGCGCAGCGCCTCGTAGATCTCTTCCGGCGTCGTGTTCAGCTGCCGGCTCTGTCTGACGGACAAGTTGACTTGGAACACGTCACCTTGGGAAATGTAGGCTTGGATGCGCTGCACCGCCGCGATGTAGTCGGCTTTGCCGAAGGCAGGCTGGATGCCTGCGATGCTCTCGATATCGATGTGCAGCTGATCGCGCGCGATCGCCGGTTGGTAAGAGCTGCTCAGGTGCGAGCCCGACCAGCGGCTGGAGCGGATCGCATGCCAGCGGCTGAGCATCGCTTCCGCCTGTGCATGCGCTTGTGCGTAGAGCTGCTGGAGATAAGAGTCATCGGCTGCTTTTGTCTTCTCAATCGGCAAATGAACAGCAACATACAAGCTCTTCTCGATGTGATCCAAGGTCCATACTTGATCATACATAGCGAAGCTATAATCCGGTATTGGCAGATCATTTGCCGCTTGTTCCGGAAGTTTCTCGATGGTACGGATCACATCATAGCTCCAATAACCCACACAGCCACCAAGAAACTTAGGGGCTCCTTCGACTTTGGGACTGTGATAGGCTGACATCCATTGCTTCACGATATCGAGCGGCTTGCCTTGCAAACGCGATACTTGGGGCTTGCTCTTATTGCCTTTGTTGATCATGGCAATTTCTGCTTCTAAGCCGCTTCCATGAACCGTAGAAAACGGCTGTAAACCGAAACAAGTGTAGCGTCCTCCCTTGCCGCTTTCTAGGACAAAGGAATCGGGTGCCGCTTCCTTCCATGCTTCTTCCCAAGAAGCGATCCGATCTTCGGCCAGTCCAAGCTTAATAACGTATGGCAGCATGGTATACGTGGAGGACCAACGGCGCCACTGCTCTAGAGTTGTTAGGATCATGTTTGCCCCTCCTTCCTTAATGTCCGATGATTTGTTGTCCATTAGTATACTCCAACCCATCATAGAAAAAAAGCCCCAGCTGCAGCAGCTGAGGGCTCGTTTAGTTGCATGTAAAATTTATTGCTCTTCGAATTGGTAAAGCGGCGTACTAAGGTAACGCTCACCATTACTTGGGATTACAGCAACAACGCGCTTGCCAGCTCCAAGTTCTTTGGCTACTTTAAGTGCTGCAAAAATCGCCGCTCCCGAGGAAATACCGCCAAGGATACCTTCTTCTTTAGCCACACGACGGGAAGTTTCGAAAGCATCTTCATTTTCTACAGTAATAATTTCGTCGTAGATGCTCGTGTTCAAAATATCCGGAACAAAGCCTGCGCCGATCCCTTGAATTTTGTGAGGACCTGGCTTACCGCCGGAAAGAACTGGGGAAGCAGCAGGTTCAATGGCATAAATTTTAATGCCTGGGAAATTTTCCTTCAGTACGCTACCTGCGCCTGAAATCGTTCCGCCAGTACCAATACCGGAAATGAAGGCGTCCAGCTTGCCATCATGAGCATTGATCGCTTCAACGATTTCTGGGCCTGTTGTTTCACGGTGAACCTTCACGTTCGCTGGGTTTTTGAATTGTTGCGGGATGAAGTAAGAAGGATTCTCTGCTTGAAGCTCCTCAGCACGTTTGATCGCGCCCTTCATTCCTTCTGCTCCAGGCGTCAGAACTAGCTGTGCCCCGTAAGCACGAAGCAGGTTACGTCTTTCTAAAGACATCGTTTCTGGCATAACCAGAATGGCCTTGTATCCTTTTGCGGCTGCGACTAAAGCTATTCCGATTCCTGTGTTACCGCTAGTTGGCTCGATAATCGTATCGCCCGGCTTTAATTTACCTTCTTGCTCAGCTACTTCGATCATGGAGATGGCAATACGGTCTTTAACGCTGGCACCTGGATTTTGGTACTCCAGTTTTACATAAATCTCTGCACTACCTTCCGGAACAACGCGGTTCAAACGAACAAGCGGTGTATCTCCAATCAAATCAGTAATGCTTTGCACTAATCTTGCCATGCTATTTCCCCTCCAGATTGAGTAATGGATGATTTCCGAGTTAATTAGTCGGTATTAATACATTCATCTTATCAATGCGCTTATTAGTTGTCAACCATATTTTCACAGAATGTTAACGTAATAGGGGATCAATAATCGTTACTTTCCATTTAGTTCGAAGCTGCAGAACATAATCCTTGAGAGGCGGTGCTTCACGCAGCGCTAGCTCTCTGCGCACATTTTCTCGAATGAATGCATGATCCGGATTCGCTTTCTCTCGTCTATTTTTCAGCTTCACAATTGCAAACCCCTGTGGTACACTGACTGGCTTACTCACTTCTCCAACCTTCAACAATTTCGCTGCCTCCAGAACAGGAGCTGAGACAAAAGGGTCATCTCCCTCAATCCACCCCAAATCACCGCCGGAATTATTGGTTGCATCGTCCAGGGAACGGTCTCTGGCAAGGGTCGCAAAGCTCTCTCCTTTCGCCAGTTCCGCAATGACTTTATTCGCTTGATCCTTGGTGGATACGATAATCTGAAGGATGTTATACTCGTTCTCTTGCTTAAATTCATCGGGATGCGTGTTGATATAATCTTCTACCTGCGCATCCGTTATTTGAATATGGTTTGTTGCCAGCTTCTCGAGTAACAGCTTATTCGTTACATCTTCCTTGATTTCTTGCTCAGACAACCCTAACTGACTTTGCATGGATGCATAAAATTGCTGTTCACTCTCATAACCTTGCTGCATCCGTTTCAACTCACGGTTAATCTCCGCGCTTCCAATCGTTGTCCCTGTCTCGTTACCTTCCAGACGTATCACTTCACGATCCAACATTTGCCCCAGCAGTTCTGTCCCATAATGGCGTTCCAACGCCGTTTGAAGCTCTTGAATGGTAATTTCACGATTTCCAACCTTGGCGACGACCCGCTCGTTCTTTTGCTCACCCTGCTGCTCAGGATCTGTTGGATGACTTGGTTCTGATTGGTTCATGTTATGGGTGATCAGCAAGGATGTGAGCACGAGATTACATACAGCCATCACAATGATGACTCCCCACAATCGTTTTACGTTCTGCATCCTGACTCCCTCTTTACTTCCATATTGCCGTTTGGTCTATAGATCAATCATCCGTTGCAAATCCTCTTCGTCATAACGATACGCTTCATTGCAGAAATGACAAATGACTTCAGCAAACCCTTCATCTTCAAGAATTTCTTTCAGCTCTGTTTTCCCTAAGGAAATCAGCGTGGATTCAACCTTCTCACGGCTGCATTTACAGCGGAACATGACATCCATCTGATCAAGCGTCTGAAAAGATGGCATCACCGTTTGCAGGATTTCCTCTAAATTCAACCCCCCACCGAGCATACTTGTGAAGGCTGGAATGCGAGAAAGCATCTCCTCAATTTCCCCGATTTCTTCATCCGTTAAGCCAGGGAGCAATTGAATAACGAATCCGCCTGAAGCAAGAATGGAGTGATCTGTATTAACCAAAACCCCGAGCGCTACAGCTGAAGGCGTTTGTTCAGACTTGGCAAAATAGTAGGTGAAATCTTCAGCCAATTCGCCTGAGATGAGAGGAACACTGCCTTTATAAGGCTCTTTAAGACCTAAGTCTTTTGTTATGTACAAAAATCCTTCGGTTCCTACTGCAGCAGCAACATCTAGCTTGCCATTCTCTTTGAGGGGAGGATCCACAAGCGGATTATCCACATAACCGCGAACCTCACCCTTTGCATTGGCATCGACCACAATTTGGCCGATAGGTCCTCCACCTTTGACTTGAATAATGAGGTGCTCCTCACCCTTTAGCATTGCTCCAATGAGAAGTCCTGCAGCAGCTGTTCTTCCTAATGCGGCCGTGGCCGTTGGTGTTGTTTGGTGTCTTTGGCTAAGTTCTTCTGTGAGGGCAGTCGTTTGCACTGCAAAAGCACGAACTCTCCCCCCCAGCGCCGTTCCTCGAATTAAGTAATCGCTCATGTTAAATCCTTTCCTTATACAGCTTATGCATTTTTCTCATAAATCATTTGTAAACCTTGTAGTGTGAGCAGCGGATTAACGATCTGAATGGTACGAGACTCACTGGAAATCAGCTCCGCAAGACCACCCGTTGCAATGACCGTAGGATTCACATTAAATTCTTGCTTTACTCGTTCTACAATCCCATCAACCTGGCCGACGTAGCCGAAAATAATCCCAGCCTGCATCGCCGCTACGGTATTTCGTCCGACAACACTCTTAGGTTTAACAAGCTCGATCCGCGGCAGCTTCGCTGCCTTTTGATATAACGCTTCCGTAGAGATACCGATTCCCGGAGCAATCGCACAACCAACAAGCTGCTCGGAAGGATCGATATAGTCGTAGGTGGTTGCCGTCCCGAAATCAACAATAATACAAGGAGCCCCGTAAAGCTCAAGAGCAGCTACAGCATTCACAATGCGATCTGCGCCGACCTCTTTGGGATTATCTACACGCACATTAAGACCTGTTTTAATACCAGGACCTACAATGAATGGCGTCCTTTTCAAATAGTGTAAACAAAGGTTCTCCATTACACTCATAAGTGGAGGGACAACGGAAGAGACAATGACACCTTTCACATCGATAAACATGATGCCCGAGTGCTGGAAGAGGCTATGCAGCTGCATCCCATACTCATCAACTGTCGCCGAACGGTTCGTACTAACCCGCCAGTGATGTAGGAGTGTACGTTCTCGGTAGAGACCGAGCACAATGTTCGTATTCCCTACATCGATAACAAGAATCATAGCGCAGTCTCCTTCCGCTCATTAAGATCTAATGAAATATCAAGCGCTGCAACCGAATAAGTCAGTCGCCCAACGGAGATTACATCAACGCCCGATTCCGCCATGGCTTTAATGGTTTGCGTTGTTACAGAACCTGATCCCTCTACTACAATATGCGGAGCTTTACTTTTAATTATGGAAACTGCTTCTTTCATCTTCGCTGGATTCATATTATCGAGCATGATAATATCCGCGCCAGCCGATAATGCTTCGTGGAGCTGGTTAAAATCTTCAACCTCCACCTCAATCTTCATCGTGTGGGGAATCTGCTGCCGAGCTGCCTGTATAGCTTGCGTAATACCACCTGAACCCTTGATATGATTATCTTTGATCATCACAGCATCGTAGAGACCGAACCGGTGATTATGACCGCCTCCAACACGCACGGCATATTTCTCAAGCAGTCTGTGACCCGGAGTCGTCTTTCGTGTATCAACAAGTCTAGTCGGCAAACCTTCTAAAGCATCGACAAACTCGCGAGTCCTTGTCGCAATCCCCGACAGTCTCTGCATCAGATTAAGACTCAAGCGTTCTCCTAGAAGAATACTGCGAGTATTGCCTTCCACTTCAGCTAGTATGGTCCCTTTATGAACAGACGATCCTTCTACAACTTTAGTTTCAAAACGAAGAGATGGATCGACCACAGCAAAAACTTCTTGTGCGATTCGAAGCCCACATACAATTCCGTCTTCTTTGACGTGGATAATCCCTTTGGACGCATGTTCCAAAGGGATCGTTGTCAGAGTCGTGACATCACCGGTTCCAATATCTTCTTCTAGCCAAAGCCGAATATGTTTACGAATGAGTTCCATATTTAAATCCAGCATCTCAAATCCACTCCTCAATCCTATCTTCCCCGCGCTTAAAAACAATATGTTTCTTCCAGCCCGGATCATTCCGTTCCGGGAAATCTTCTCGATAATGTCCGCCGCGACTTTCCTCTCGCACTAGAGCCGCTGTTGTCGTGAGAAGCGCACAGTTAAGCAAATTCGCAAATTCATAATCTTCACGTTTCGTCATTAATGAATCGAAGATTGAAAGTTGTCTCGCCAGTTCATCATAACCTTTTTTCAAGCCTTTGGCAGTGCGCTTCAGTCCCGCATAGCGCAGCATGACCTTCTGCAGCTTTAGCTTTTTCTCGACAACGGCTTGATTTGGAATTTCAGTTCTTGGTGCTTCCGATTCCGCACGTATTTGAATATCACCTAGCAAAGGCGGAAGCTCCTTAATCCGTTCAATGATTCTTCTACCGAATACAATAGCCTCAGATAAGGAGTTGCTCGCTAGCCGATTAGCGCCATGTACACCAGTAGAGGACACTTCCCCACAAGCGAAAAGTCGACGTACGTGCGTTTCCCCGTGAAGATCGGTCTTTACGCCGCCCATCATATAATGGGCTGCAGGAGCAACCGGGATCCAGTCGGTACTCAT
Organism: Paenibacillus sp. yr247; assembly: GCF_900103825.1. GTDB lineage: Bacteria > Bacillota > Bacilli > Paenibacillales > NBRC-103111 > Paenibacillus_E. Next base: position 48,859 of record NZ_FNIF01000027.1, on the reverse strand, counting down.
ATCTAGACCATAATTCAAGCAGTATTCATATATCGTGGGAAACCGATGTTTAATTAACTCTTCGGATTCGTGTGTGATATCGATATAGACGAAGGTCGACTTGCAATTCTCAATCTCATCTACAATGGCACGGGCCACTATATCCCTCGGCGCCAGCTCAAGCTGGGGATGGTAACGCTCCATGAAGCGCTCCCCTTTGATGTTGCGCAGATAAGCCCCCTCGCCACGCACCGCTTCCGAGATAAGGAATCGCGGAGCACCTGGGTAGCAAAGCGCGGTAGGGTGAAATTGAATGAATTCCACATCCTGAATTTGCGCACCGGCGCGATGAGCAATAGCTATGCCATCGCCCGTAGCAATGTCTGGGTTTGTTGTGTAGCGGAACAGCTGCCCCGCCCCGCCGGAGCACAGAATCGTGGCATTGCCGCGGACAAACACCCGCTGGCCGCCCGGCTTCTGAACGAGTGCGCCGTAGCACTCGCCGTCCTGTGTGATGAGGTCGATGACGAAGTGATCGTCCCAGATCTCAATGTTCGGATCTTGCTTCGTGCGCTCCGAAAGAGCACGTACAATTTCGGCGCCCGTGGCGTCACCATGCGCGTGCAAAATACGGCGCTGGCTGTGAGCCCCCTCTTTGGTTAAAGCAAACTCCCCGTTCTCAAGATCGAACTGGGTGCCCATTCTTATGAGATCCTGAACACCTTTAGGTCCTTCGTGAACGAGAACGTCAACGGCCTCCGGTGAACAGAGGCCAGCGCCTGCGATCAGTGTATCCTGCATATGATATTCCGGTGAATCCTCGTCCGATATAACGGCAGCAATCCCGCCTTGCGCATAGCGTGTGTTGCTGTCGAGGAGCGATTTCTTCGTAATCATCAGCACTTTTTTATTTTCACTAGCGCGAAGAGCAGTAAATAACCCCGCAATGCCTGCGCCAATCACAATAACATCTGTATGTACATGAGGAATAGAATCTAAATCTACATCTACAAGGTATCTAGGAATCATGCCGCTTCACCTGTTCTTCACCATTAATACCTCTCAAAAGCCATCGATATCCGAGGTGCTTATCGGAACAACCGCAACCTTTGTGAGGGCACCCAACTAATAAATAAGAGAGTAGCGCATGCTACTTTACTTGTAACATGCGCTCTAAGGACAATCTTGCTTTATCAGCTACATCTTCCGGTACATAAATCTCTGGCTGCATCGTTTCAAGACACTTCACAATTTTCTTCAAATTGTTCACTTTCATATTGGGGCATACCAGGTATTTTGTTGCAAAATGGAACTGTTTATCTGGACTGTCTAGGCGAAGTTGATAGCCTGTTCCGTCTTCCGTCCCGACAATAAACTCTTTGCTGTTGGACTCTTTGCAATATTTGATAATCGCTGTCGTACTACCGACGAAATCTCCCAGCTTCACAACTTCTGGTCGACACTCCGGATGAACAACGAACTCCGCATTCGGATATTGCGCTCTCATTTCTTCTACATCTTTAACGGTAAGCATATCATGCGTATTGCAATAGCCTTCCCAGATGATCACTTTTTTGCTTGTGAATTTTGATACATAGTCACCCAAATTTTTATCCGGCACCCAGATGATTTCATCCGAATCGACGGAATTGATGACATTTATCGCATTTGCTGAGGTACAGCAAATATCAGTTTCTGATTTTACTTCGGCAGACGTATTGATGTAAGCTACTACTTTGGCCTTTGGATGCTGACGTTTCAAAGCACGAAGACCTTCGACATTCACCATATCCGCCATTGGGCAGCCTGCACGTTCGTCAGGAATAATAACGGTCTTATTCGGCGCTAAGATCTTAGCGCTTTCCCCCATGAAGTGTACGCCACAGAATACAATGACATCTGCATCCGTTTGTGCCGCCTTCTGTGCAAGCAGAAAGGAATCCCCCCGGAAATCGGCAACCTCTTGAACTTCATCACGCTGATAATAATGAGCAAGTATAATAGCATTTCTTTCTTTCTTCAGCTGAAGCAACCGTTCTTTGAGTTCACGATTCTGCTCCGCTTTGCGTTCTAATGCTAAAGCTTCCATGGATGTTTCCTCCCCAATCTGGGACGTGAAATGTATTTCATGACGATCTAAAAGTAGTTTGATCTAATGATAATAAAATTAGAGATTTACAACTAATTTACACATTCCCACATCCCCTGTCAATGCGCAAAAACGCCTAAATAACCAGAAAATCCGGGTACACCTGACGTGTACACCGGATTTACGAGTTGCTATTGCATGTTACTCTTCGGATTGATCCGAATTGGAATCTTTATCTTTGTTCAACTCTAACTTGTTGCTTTCGCTGGATTGGCTTTGACCTTGAATGTTCACTTTGACTTCTTCTTCATCACTTGCATTCAATTTGCCTTTCTCCAGAAGCTCGATGATTTCATCTTTATCGAGCGTTTCTTTCTCAAGCAGCGTTTTAGCTACGAGATGAATTTGATCTGCATGCTCGGTAAGTATCGCACGTGCACGTTCATAACAAGTGCGAATAAAGCTCTGCATTTCTTGATCGATCTCATAAGCAATCGCATCACTGTAATTTTGTTCATGGCCGATATCGCGGCCTAAGAACACTTGTCCTTGCGAACTACCGAACTGCATCGGTCCGAGCTTATCGCTCATTCCGTATTCCATAATCATGCGACGAACGATACCAGTTGCTTTCTGGAAGTCACTATAAGCTCCAGTACCGATTTCACCGATAAATAGCTCTTCGGAAACGCGGCCACCCAGGAGTCCTGTCACTTTATCCAGCAATTCGTTTTTCGTCTGCATCATGCGATCTTCGCCTTCTTTGGGCAGCATCATGACATAACCGCCAGCGCGTCCGCGCGGAACGATCGTAACTTTGTGCACCATATCGGCATTCTCAGCATGATAACCAATGATTGCATGCCCGGCTTCATGATAAGCAACAATGCGCTTCTCAGATTCGCTGATAATCCGGCTTTTCTTCTGTGTACCTACAATAATACGGTCAAAAGCTTCCTCGATCTCAGCCATCGAAATGTCTTTACGATTACGACGAGCAGCAATCAACGCTGATTCGTTCAACAAATTCTCTAGATCTGCACCTGTGAATCCAGTTGTGTAGCGAGACAGGGCCTCCAGCTTCACATCTTTGGCAAGTGGTTTATTGCGAGCATGTACTTTCAGTACGGCTTCGCGGCCTTTAATATCCGGACGATCTACCGTGATTTGACGGTCGAAACGGCCTGGACGCAGTAAGGCTGGGTCAAGAATATCAGGGCGGTTCGTTGCCGCAACGATAATAATACCTTCGTTCGCGCCAAACCCGTCCATCTCTACAAGCAATTGATTGAGTGTTTGTTCACGCTCGTCATGTCCGCCGCCTAAACCAGCGCCACGCTGACGGCCAACGGCGTCAATCTCATCGATGAATATGATACAAGGCGAGTTCTTCTTCGCGTTCTCGAACAAATCGCGAACACGGGATGCGCCGACACCGACGAACATCTCAACGAAGTCAGAACCAGAGATACTGAAGAATGGTACGCCTGCTTCACCAGCAACAGCTCGCGCAAGAAGCGTTTTACCCGTTCCCGGAGGACCATTGAGCAGAACCCCTTTAGGAATTCTAGCACCGACAGCTGCAAATTTCCGTGGATCTTTGAGGAATTCAACAACTTCGATCAATTCTTGCTTCTCTTCGTCAGCACCTGCTACATCCTCGAATGTGACACGTTTCTTTTCCTCATTATATAAGCGGGCACGGCTTTTACCGAAGTTCATGACTTTGCCGCCGCCACCTTGAGCCTGATTCAACAGGAAGAAAAACAAGATGAAGATAATAACGAAAGGAATAATGGACGTTAGGAAGCTAATCCAAACGCTATCCCGCTCCATAGTCTCGTAAGATTCATTAGGGACGCCATTTGCTTCAATAAGCTGGACGACCAAAGGCTCATACGGGGCATGGGTTTCAAAACTCTTCTTATCAGCACCACTTGGTGGGTTAATGTACTTACCTTTAATCAAATACGTGTATCCATCAAACTTTAAAGTCACGGATTCCACGTTTTTGTTAACAACCGCTTGGCGGAATTTATCGTAAGTAATTAATTCCTTTTGTTCGTTCTGGGTACTAATGAAATGGACAATACCTACCGTAACCAAAAATATAAGTAAATAAAAACCGGTATTCCGGATAATTCGATTCATCCCAAGCCTCCTCTCGAACGGCATAATTTTATTATTTTACCATATCCCGGTAAAGCACTACAACATAACAGCACTGATAAGTCTGCGGGATATGACATTAGCTAGTATAGATCTCTGGTTTCAATATGCCGATAAATGGAAGGTTACGATATTTCTCTGCATAATCCAGACCATATCCGACAACGAATTCATCCGGAAGCACGTAACCTGCATAATCAGGTTCGAGTTCCACTGTTCTGCGTGCCGGTTTATTAAACAGCGCAACGACCGAGATCGTCTTGGCATTGCGTCGCTCAAGCACATCTATCAGATAACTTAGCGTTAAACCGCTATCGATAATGTCCTCTACGATAAGAATATGACGTCCTTCAACGGGAACATCAAGATCTTTAATAATCTTGACAACACCGGAGGATTTCGTGGATTGACCATAGCTGGATACAGCCATGAAGTCGATTTCCAACGGCACTCTAATTTGCTTTACAAGGTCAGCCATAAAAATGAAAGCTCCCTTAAGCACACAAATGACCAATGGGTTCTTACCTTCGTAATCGCCCGAGAGCTGATCCCCTAATTCTTTAATTTTACCTTGAATCTGTTCTTCACTGTAAAGAACTTCTTGAATGTCGCTGTACAAGGATGAACCCCCTAGATTATATTATGAATCCTTATAAATTTACATTCTAGAAGAACGAAATTTACGCATGTTACTTCAGCACGAGCTTCATATGAAGCACACGTTCTGTATCGGGTCCGACAAGAGCGTGCTTGGACCTACGAAAGCCAGCAATCCAAAGGATTTTCCCGGAAGCATCGACTAGTAACGGGATGACATCACGCCGGCTTAACGGCATTTTGGCATCAATGAACATATCTTTTACCTTTTTGGACCCGTTTAAACCATGTGGTTCCAAACGATCTCCTGACCTACGACTTCGTACAACAAGCGGCAAGTAGAGTTGATCTAGATCCAAAAATACGTCCGTTGCAGAGAAACAAAGAGCAGCTGTTTCTATCGAACTTGCGGGCATCCATGAGCAGTGCAGCTTGGCTTCTACTTCCGGCAGGATCAGTTCGCTGGTATCTAGTCCGATTTCATAAGAATAAGGTTTCGGAGCAGGAGCGAAGGTCTGAAATTGAATAGCTTCATATTCTCTCACCATACAAAGTTGTTCATCCACTTGGAATACTTGATTAGAAACCTGATCCTGCAAGATCAACTCGCGAATACTTTCAATTCGGGTAAAATCCAGTCGGTCCATTCCCAAACAAAGACAGTTTAATATTAATTTAATCAAACGCCTTTGTAAAGCAACGTGCAGTTCGGTGAAATCACATCTCTCAAAGCGGCAGAACGCTTGCTGGAAAGTAGTTATTCGGCGAAAAACCTGTTCGGTTTCATTGGCCAAATAATCATCCTCAGCTCGCATCAAGTCCGTCAGTCGATTCAGTGATTCCGGAAGTTGATCATTATACTGCTTCAGCATCGGCATCACATCGAGCCGAATCTGATTACGAAAGTACTTCCGCAGCTCGTTGCTGCTGTCCTTACAATAAGTAATTTCATGCTGAGCGCAATAATTCACAATATCTGCTTTGTATATACGTAGAAAAGGTCGAATGAGTTCCACTTTTTTTTCGCGCCTGCGTTCCGGCATGCCGACAAGTCCTGAAGGGCCCGTCCCTCTGAGGATTCGCATCATAACGGTTTCAGCTTGATCGTCTGCGTGGTGAGCGAAGGCGATGCGCTGGGCGCTGTATTTCGCTGCAATTTGATGAAGAAACTCGTAGCGCTTCTCACGTGCAGCAGCTTGTCCATTCAGCGAGGTTTCCTCGATATAAGCCGGCACATCAATGACGCCGATCTCACAAGAAAGCCCCATGCCCGCTGCAAGCTCAGCAACGAAAGAGGCTTCCGCATCCGATTCTGCTCCTCGGAATTGATGATTTACATGGGCAACAACTAACTTCCAACTATACCGCTCGGCAAGTGCAAAAAGGACATGAAGCAGCGCCACGGAATCGGGACCTCCTGAAACCGCAACAACGACCACATCTCCTGAATCCGCAAGCTTTTGTTCTATAATTCGTTGTTCTACTTTGGCAACAAGATCAATTTCCATCGGTATTCCTTTCTATTCTTGCACTTTCCTTAACACTAACGCTACCAATAAATATAGACCGTTGCCCCAAAAATAAAAATAGAAGCGGCGAAGCATATTTTCAGCCATGGCATTTTAAGTATCGACTGCGCATTCTTCTTCCCGGACACTAGTTTTCTCCAATACTGGTAAGCTTCCTGTGAAGTACTGAATTCGCTATTCAACACCTTATGAAGAAATGGCGCGATATGGGAGGCGACCGGATTCTCACGCATGATGGTCGTTAGTTGATCCATGTCCCGGTTTTGAGGCAGGATATTGGAAAAACCATTGAAGCGTTTCCGTTGATCAAGCGATTTTAATAGTAAAATGGCAAATGAAAATAAATCATAGCTCTCTTCCGCTACCCGCTCCCCCATATTCCAAAAGCCGCGATCATACACTTCGGTTAATTGCTTGATCGCTCTGCCTTTAGGCGTTACACCCCCAAAATCAATGAGATCTACATCGCCATATTTAGAAACGATCATATTCTCGATCTTCAGATCTCCGAACACATAGCCGCTCTTATGAACTTCTGTTAACTTTCGAAGCAGGTTCGAACCTATCACATAGATCCAATCTTGCCCACGCTTATGTATAAAATCAGATATCGATATTCCTTCAATATATCGCATGACATAGAAGGAGATTTCCTTCCCATTTACCGTCATATCATCGGCATCTATTAAAAAGTTCTTGAACGAGGTTTCTGTCAGCGATATGGCATGCAAGGAATTAATCTCCGATTGATGATCAACCGTTTCATGACCTGCTTTAAGCGCAAATCTAGCTGCTCCTCTTCGTACGAGAGCCACTATACCGTTAGAACCAGCCCCTAATAAACGTTCGACCACGTACACGCGGCCGTTCCATTTCCCTTGGATTTCTGACCCTGGACGGAAGGCTTCATCATACCACGTAGTCACTCAGCATCCCATCCTCGGTCTTTTGTGAGAAAGGCTTTTCCGTCACGAACTGCAAAGTTTGCAGTAGTGCCGGACCTGTCGGAGTCGTACCCTTCATGTTTATTTTATAGAACATCTTATCTAAATTTGCAAGCTGATTCGTCCAACTGAGATCCATTTCTAACTCCTGATCTCTCGTTTTGGTCGATGGAAAGTGAAAAACAGCTAGTTCGCTCTTGCCGCTGCGGGCTCTGAGACTAAGTAAAAGATCATGAATGGCTTCACGCACTGCTGCAAGCTTAGGCTTCATACTAGCACTTGCATCTATTAAAAGAGCTACACGCAGGGAGGAGGTTTCACTCATCGTATCAATTACTTGAACCACCTCAGCTCGCTTCTCAGGAGGCAGTTGTTCTAGTTGGGATAAACCAAGAATACTTTGCAATTCTTTGCCTACCGCATGCTGAATCGTTGTGGTGACCGTTTTGCGTGTCATCATCTGAACAGTTTGGGACAGCTCAACCGAATTCACGATACGGCTCATCCCGCCGCCGGCTGCTGCAATCTCTCGAATTTCCTCAGAGCCCAGCATTCCTAGCTCCCCATGATCAATAACTCCAATGACATTTACAGTAACACCTTCCGTATGTGCTTGTGCCGCCGCTATTACAGGACTAACCCCCACATTCGAACACCCATCTGTAATCAACAAAATTTGTTTCATCATGACATTTGCCTCCCTGGCCCAAGAAAAGATTTAGCTCTCTAGTAGTTCTCCTCCTAGTTTTTCCATTTCCGAGAGAGTCTAATCATGAGCAAAGAGATCGTAATTTAATTCACTTGTGGCATGATGCTAAAAAAGCCATAACAGCAAATGAGCTGTTATGGCTTCTATAAAACGACTAGCTGACGCTCTTTGGACGTTCCATTCGTGTAATTCCCGGCCAGCGGAAGGTGGCCCACTCGGGCTGCCGTTTCTCTACGCGTGCAACGACTACCGTCATATCATCTTGAATTTCGCCATGATGGTGGCGGAAAATCCGTTCCAATAAACAGTCCGCAAAATCTTGCGGCAGCGTGGTGTCAATCTCCTGAATCATCCGTTTCATCCACATCTCTTTGTTCACCGCATGTCCTGGTGCATCGTAGATACCGTCGGTCATCATGACGAGGATATCTCCGGATTGGAGCGGAATCGAGACCAGATCAACATCGATCTCGCTTAGGATGCCAACAGGCAGGTTATTAGCTGAGATCGAAATAACTTCAGTCCCGCGCTTAATAAAGCTAGGAGTCGAGCCAATTTTCATGAACGTTGTGTTGGCGCTGTACATATCGATCAAAGCCATATCCACGGTTGCGTACATTTCATCCGAGGAGCGCAGCATCAACACCGAGTTCAGCGACTTGATCGCAAGCTTCTCGTCCATGCCCGACTGCAGCAGCTGCTGCAGGATGCTGAGTGCCGTCTGGCTCTCCGCACGGGCGCGCTCGCCGTTACCCATGCCGTCGCTAAGCGCCACGGCATACTTGCCATTGCCCAGCTCCACCGTGGAGAAGCTGTCGCCTGAGAAGAGGTCGCCTCCTTTGGCTGCGCCGGCGACCCCGGTCTCAACCTCGTATTCCTTAGCGGAGCCGAATACGACAGTGCTGTAGCCCTCGCCGCGCTCATGCATTTCCTCGCGCATCACGGCGATATTCTCGCCGATAATTTCGCTCAGCAGCGGCGCAATGATTTTCCGGCATTCATCGAAGCCCTTCGTGTATTGATGAATGATTTCAATCTCTATATTTCCTTCATCTAAGGAAATAATGTCGATGGTATGAATGGATAAGCCCAGTTCCTCCAGCGCATTACGAATTTGCTCTTCTTGAAGAAACAGCTCCTGTCCTTCCCGTTTAATCTCCTTTGCCAAGTCCTCCATCACTTGAGAGACGCCTGAAAGCTGGTCCGCTACGAGATGGCGGCTATCCATAATCTGCTTTTTCCAATGTAAATCATTCTTGTACAAGCCATACTGCTGTTTCATCACATCCAGCACTTGATCCGTGCGAATGCAAAGCTTCCTCCACTCCGGCGGTATATGCTTTTTCGTCATATTCTCCTTCATCTCAATTTGGGTCATCATATCGGTCATATACGTATATGTCTGATAAAACTTTTGATCCCAGCACTGGCTCTTTTTCCAACAGGAGTCACATGCCTTCTGCGCAACCGAATTCATAAAATGTCCAACTTCCTCTTCTTTACGGCTCACTGCATCGTCGGTCGTCAACTGCTTAAAGCTGCGCGCCAGCTGGCGAAACACTTCAGAGAACTGCTCCACACGACCAGCTGTCACATCGCGAACCCGCTTCGCATAATCCTGCTGAGACTTCAAATTTTCCTGTGTGCCCGGCACATATTTAGCAAGAGTCAGAATCAGACTCCGCGGTGTCAACAGGAATAGCGTAACAGCCGCAAGAGACTCCCAAGTTGAATTGATCACATCAGCCCCCGTCCCCATATAGAAGGAAAGAATCGATGACCCCAGCAGCATCCCGAAAGCAACAGCCAACCGATTACCTTCCTTGAGCATTCCGGCTAACATCCCAGAGAAAGCAAGCAAGCTCATCTGATAGATCGCATTGCTATTCGCTAGACTTAGGATTAGTCCTGTAATCACGCCCACCGAAGCTCCGAAGGGCGCTCCTCCCACTAGCGCAAATAAGAGAATTAAGTAACGGGACAGCACATGTTCCACGGTTACCGGGCCTGCAATCCAGCTCACCGTACCTGTCATCACGGAAGCTAACAGGATAATTAAGCAGATGATTTCCTCATGTTTCAAATGGTAGTTTTTACGGGTAAGCGTGAATACAGGTATAGCTTGTATAAAGATTAGCGTCAGCACTAGACTAAGTAATGCCTCCACCGTTAGCATCATGAGCGAATACCAGCTTAAGTTCGAGACTACGAGTTCCGCAAAAAGCTGAACCAGGAAAGTTGAGCTGAATACGAGAAGCGGCGCTAGCGAAATGTCAGAGCGTTCAAACTTCTCAAAAGCTTTTTGAATCAGTAAGAAAACGATGATTTCCGTGACGAGATACCCTGTATTCGGATGCAATGACAATAAGCTACCAGCAAAAGCAGCAATGCCTACCCAGTGTAAAATATCTCTCCTAATAAAATAAATAACCGCAATAAACGCTAGAGCAAACGGAGAGAGCTGTTCCAAAATCATTGCACGACCGAGCAAGAAGGCCATTACGATGAGCAGCAAAGTCCATTTCTTAGCTACAAATGCTTGAACAAATCGGTTCTCCACGGCTGCGCTGCGTGCGCCTGTTGTCGCCTTCTGCCAAAATCCTGACCACTCGCCACCAATCTCTGTGCCTAAGCTTCTTCTTTGCATGTTTTCGAACACCATCCATTTCTTCCTTATTTGTTTCTCTAGTATAGAGACAATCTATCAGAAAGTTTGTCAGAATGAGTTGATAGATTCAAAGAAATTTCCGACAATCAGCGTTGGCCTTGTCACCATGGCCCAGCCCTTGCCTAGTCTCACTTTACACGATTGAAAACGTTTCCAAAAGTCTGATTACCTCGAACTTTCGCCCTGCGTATGGGGGAGATAACCGTAATTCCGTGTCGATTGTTTTTTGCTTATTATCAAATAGACGGCGCAAGGACAAACAAAAAACCACACTCGCCTATGCGAATGTGGTTCGTTACTAGCATCTATTAATCTCTTCTTCCGCCTCGGCCACCGCGTTTGGACTCGGTGTTCTTTTTCAGAGACGAAATCCGCTCTTCACTATCTTTAAGGAAACGAGATACTTTATCCTCGAACGAAAACGGTCTAGCTCCGCCTTGCTGCTTGTTAAAGCCGCCGCGACCGCCACCACCGCCGCCGCGATTGAAGCCACCGCCGCCACCGGGACGACCGCCACCACCACCGGGACCACCGCTTGGAGGACCACTGCGTTCTCCGCCACTACTTGGGCGACCACCTTGGAAGCCGCCTGGACGATCTCCGCTAGGACGTCCTTGATAGCTGCTGCCACCTGTTCGTTCAGGACGAGCTGGTCTTTCCTCAACTGGCTTGTCAACCGTCTGCTTGATCGACAGTCCGATCTTGCCATCCTTGTCCACGTTAATCACTTTGACCAATACTTTGTCTTCCAGCTTTAAATGGTCATTAACGTCTTTCACATAATTGTCCGCGATCTCCGAAATGTGAACAAGACCGGTAACTCCTTCAGCAAGCTCGACGAATGCTCCAAAGTGAGTAATCCCCGTCACTCTACCCTCTAACTTGGTGCCAACTTCAATTGCCATAAAGTAAAATGTTCCTCCCTTAAAATGTTGAAAACACTGGCTACGCCGATTATAACCGATGCAGAAACCACGGTCAACACGGCATTAGCCGCTTCTTCTTATAATTTTTTATTGCGACTTCGAGACACTCAGTGGCGTCTCTCCCGTTTTACTATAGTGAAAATCTCGGCGAATAATTTGATCCAAATATTCGTCATTATGAAGTCGAGCGATTTCTTTCTGCGTTTGCTCTTTGAGCTTTTTGGCATCAACGAGCTGTTGCTCCATATTCGCAACGGCACTACTCTTCTCGTGTAGCTTAGCGAACTGCCCCCAGATGTTCACAGCAGCCCAACTCATAAAACATAGGACAAAGATCATTAGAAAACGCAGTCTTCGTTTTGAGCCCATACTACTGCTGCGCTTGGATGGTGCGGTTGCTTGAGCTTGCATAGATAGGAATTCCTCCTACTTTGAGAATAACCTGCGATAGATCGTTATGATCTTACTCTTTAGTTTCTTCAACCAAACAGGGATCACAAAATATTTATGCACAGGCCGAGTCATCCATAGGAGTAGTCTCCACATAGGATAAAGCAATTGTAGCACAATTCTGTAAAGGAATATAGCCACAGCTAGCAAAAAGCCTAAAATTATCACAGTTAGACGATATAAGCCAATAATCGGTTTGATAATGACCAATTCGACAGTTTTAGCAAAGAACCGGTAGATGGCAATGGTTACACGAATGAGGAGCAGTGTAAGACGAATAACCCACTTGCTGAGGAATGCAAAATAAAAACAGATGCCGATCCCCATCCCCAGGAAAATAAATACACGAACTTGTCCTTCATTACTGTAAATAAGTAGACGGAACACGAGGATTGTCGCCACAATCCAATAGACAATATCGACGAGCGGAATCGTCCATCGCGGCAGCCTTAGCTTGCCTGAGAGCACACGAAATACATCAAATATCGTACCAATTGCGATTCCGCTCAAGAACATCATGAAAATCGTATGGAATTGAACGTTAAGGGTCACTTGAATAACTTACCAAGAAACCCCTTGGATTTCTCCTGGGTATTTCCATCCACATAAGCTAATTCGTGAATCAATCCTTCTATGGCGACTAACCCTTGCTCTAAGCTCAAGTTCTTGATGTGCAAATTCTGACCTTTAATCATCAAGTAGCCCATTTCCGTTTCGAGGAGGAACTCTTCACTGTCAAAGCTTTCTACGTTCAAAACTCCGGAGATCTCCAAGAGCTTGCGATTCAGCATTTTAATTTCTTGCCGCTTGTTGGTGTTTTTCACGGGTTCAATCATGGCCTGTACCCCTCCTTCATCTATCATTACGATATGGGAGGATGCCCTATTTTAGAACACAGTCTTTTACAATAAAAAATAGCCTAAGACCCCTATCCAGGAATCTTAGGCTATTTCGCGACTTGCAGCGTTATTCGGATTGAAAAGCTTCTTCCTTGAGCAGCGTGTACATCTGAGCAGCGTCTTCCTTGCGAGTTGACTCCGACAGAACCTCCACTCGAATCGTCACCTTTTTCTGGCCGAATTGAATGGAGAGCTCGTCTCCGACTTTCACGTGCGTACTCGCTTTGGCATCTCTACCGTTAATCCAGACACGTCCTTGATCAGACACATCCTTAGCTACGGTACGACGTTTGATCAGACGAGATACTTTGAGAAACTTATCGATACGCATTATTTTACAGCGTCTTTAAGTTTGTTACCCGCTTTGAAAGCTGGAACATTGGATTCCGCGATCACGATGGGGTTACCTGTTTGTGGGTTACGGCCCGTACGACCGGAACGTTTGCGAGTCTCGAAAGTTCCGAAACCGATCAATTGAACTTTATCTCCGGATGAAAGAGCGTCCGTTACTTCTCCAAGGAATCCGTTAAGTACGACTTCTACATCTTTCTTTGTAAGTCCGCTTTTTTCTGCAATGTTGTTGATCAAATCAGTTTTGTTCATGTGGTTTCTTTACCTCCCAAAAATATTTGAAGATCAAGTCTTCTACTATGTACCCATTTGCAAAGCTGAGAGAATTTGAACCTACGTTCAAAGATCCCTATATTATATTTCCATATTCAACCTTACACCAAACTTAGTATTCTGCTTTTTTCGTCAAAATCCTTCTATTACTATCGAAGTTTTGCAACTTTTTTTGCTTCTTGCCATAAATTTTCCATCTCTGATAAATCAGTTTGTTCAAAAGTAAGTCCTTTTAAACGTAGCTGCTCTTCGATATAGGAAAATCTTTGGACGAATTTGCGATTCGTCTGCGCGATGGCTTCTTCCGGATCAACCTTCAGAAATCTAGCAACATTCACGATGGAAAAAAGAACATCACCCAGCTCCTCGAGTCTATCTTGGGCGCCTTGTTCGGACGGATTGGCGATAGCCTCACGAAGCTCCGCTAACTCTTCTTCCAACTTATTCAGCACATCCCCGAGTTCTGACCAGTCAAAACCAACCGTCGCCGCCTTCTTTTGAAGCTTCAGCGCCTTCATGAGCCCTGGAAGCTCGCGCGGCACACCGTCAAGCACGGATTGCTTCAAGACGTCAATGCCCTTCTTACGCTTTTCCTCGGCCTTCATGGCATTCCAGTTGACAAGAGCCTCGTCCGCATCCTCTGCCTTGTTCTCACCAAATACATGCGGATGTCGACGGATGAGCTTCTCGTTCAACGTGGCAATCACATCATAAACGGTGAATGTGCCAATTTCCTCTTCCATCTGCGCATGCAGCATGACTTGTAAAAGCAGATCACCGAGCTCCTCACACATGTGCTCCGGATCGTCCTCATCAATCGTTTCAAGAACCTCATACGCTTCTTCGATGAGATTTTTGCGCAGGCTGGCGTGCGTCTGCTCACGATCCCAAGGGCAGCCTTCCGGGCTGCGCAGGATTTGAACGATTTCATGCAATCGGCCAAAAGTGCGGTAATATTCTTCATCCCTTTCACTCTTTGGCACCCAAACGAGGGAAAGATTGCAGTATCCACTTACATGATCAAGCTCATGAAGCGGTACTTCAATAATTTGCTCTGCCCCTGCCACACCCAAGGAGTGACCCACGACAACACGGTAATCATCCGAATAGGTATCCATTAGGCTGATTTTAAGATCCGATGCGGTGTATGTATCGTAGACTTGCCCGATAACGGTATGCAGCTGAGGATTGAGCGTATAACGGCTAAGGCTGGTTGCGTCCAGCAATTGAAAGCCGTCAATCGGGTCAAAGCCGAATCGTAAGAAAGCTTGATCAAGAAAACTTTCCCCGCCGATGATGTGAAGCGAAATCCCTTCAACGGGGCAGCGCTGCTTCAAGAGTTGAACCGTATATTCCGCCACCATCGGATGGCCGGGCACCGCGTAGATGACCTCTACAGCCTGCCGTTTGGCGGTTTGGATAAGTTCCTCCGCAATGGACACGTATACCTGCTCGAAGCTTTGATGTGCTACGTAATTCGCGTCGAAGGTTTTGTAAGGGATTTGGTTGTTGTCCAGCATGTGCACCATGGGATGATCCTGTGTGCGCAAGTAAAGAGCAGCTTGCGATTTAGCGGCCAACTGCAGTTTTTTCCAGACACCTAATGTGAGCTGGTCTTCGTCTCCTGTCCCGAGTCCGACGACCGTAATTTGTGAGCTTTGCGTTGACATGGGGTGACACCTCCTGGGTTCGTTTTTGCTATGTGCAGGGAAGGAATTATTATGACCTACTTTGAACCCTCGAGTTCGCGCTCTCCCCTAAACAGAGGCTTTACTGCAAAAAGATCAGGTAATTCAAGTACAAAACCTTAACCGGCAAGTTTTGCTGCAAAATGTGCAGGTAAATTAGAGGAAATCGGCTGATTCGGCTTTTTGGGTGAAATTTAACTGTACGAAATGCAGGTAATTAAGAAAAAACAAGAGTTTCTGCTGATTTAATGTACTTTTTACAGTTGGAGCATCGCAGCAGCTGCTGCGATGCTCTGTTAGCGCTCGTCCGGGCCGGCGGACACCTTCGCCGGCCAAAGTTTCGCCAGGACCGGCGCCAGCTTCCGGTCCAGCTCCGGCATCAGCCGCAGCTCCTCGCGGCTGATGCTGCCGCTGCGCAGCAGCGCGATCGCGTAGACGGCTCCGCCGCCGACTACGCAAACCAAGGCGATTGCGCTAGCGCTCAATCGCTCAGGTACGTGCCATGCCGCTAAAGCAGGCATGGCCAGCAATTGCAGCGCTGCGAGGCAGACGCCCATCAGCCCCACGCCCAGCGCGGGACTGACGGCGTACGGCCGCAGCGCGAAGCGCGCCCCGGTGCAGCGACGCAGCTGCACCAGGTTCAGCCCCGCCGCAGCGGCATAGGCGATCACCGCGCTGAGCGCGGCGCCGTCGATGCCCCAGCGGGGCATGAACACCAAGTTGCCGAGTGCTTTCAGCACAATGGCAACGAGCAGAGCCTTCGCCGGCGTGCGGATAGCGCCGGCGCCCTGGAGAACGCTGGCCGAGACAGCGTTCAGCGTACTAAACAAGGCCGTGAAGGCCAGCACGGCCATCGTCCAGCTGGCCTCATTACTCTTGTATAACATCACGTTTATAGGCACCGCCGCAAAGGCAAGTCCGAATGAGGCTCCGAGCCCGATGATCCAAGAGAGTCTTACTGCCATCTCAGCTCTAAAGCGGATGAGTTCAACCTGCCCTCTGGCTTTAGCTTCGGCCAAAGCAGGAACTAGAACGGCTGACATGGAGGAGGCGATCATCACAACGAGCTGAACGAGCGGCAGCCCACGGTTATAAAGCCCAAACTGCCGCATCGCTTCCCCCTCGCTCCCTTGCGTGGCCTCAAGTAACCGCGGCATCGTAAACGTATCGACAATTGTGAGAAGGGGGACCACGATAGCCCCCAAACAGACAGGAATCGCATAAGCCGTAATGCGTTTTGCCCACTGCCATGAGGAGAGCTCCTCGGACACATTCTTGGTCTCATTCTTGGTCTCATGCTTTGTCTCATTCTTTTCTTCATACTTTGTCTCATCCTTGAAATCTATCCAACCGTCTCTTTGTTCCCTACGTCCCTGTTTCATCGCCTTTCGCCAGTAGACATACATCACCAACAGCCCTGCCGCAGCACCTGTTACAGAGCCGAACGTTGCTCCTGCCGCGATCCACTCCTCGTCGTACGCGAGTGCAACCATATAGAGCAGTAAAGCGATCATCGTGATTACTCGGATAAGCTGCTCAATCACTTGTGAAAGAGCCGTCGGCACCATATTTTGATACCCTTGAAAATAACCGCGTAGTACGGCAAGCATCGGCGATAGCAGCAGAGCAAAGGATACACTTCGGATCGCTCTCTCTGTCTGGCTAATCCCAATAAATTGGGCAATCTCACCAGCTCCCAAGTACAAAAACACAAACAATACAAGACCGGTGCTCAATAATAGGGCTGTGGAAATATGGACAATTCGCCTAGCTCCTAGATGATCACCATGAATCGCTCGTTCGGCTACGAACTTGGAAACGGCTACCGGAAATCCCGCTGTGGCTGCAAATAAAATCAAAATATAGAGTGGGTAAACCGCATTATAAATGCCGAAGGCCGTGTCCCCCGCTACATTTTGCAACGGAATCTTTTGCAGGGTGCCCAGCAATTTAGATACAACAGCGGCAGCCCCCAGCACAGCAGCACCTTTTAACAGCTTGGCACTCTGTTTACCGACATTCCCCTGGAGCTCCTCTTTATGAACTTGATGCCCCTTGCCGGTTTCCCCCATCACACTTCTCCTCTACCCTGATGTGATACATATAAACGTATTATAACGAAATAGGCCATGACAGACAAAAAAAGCTTCTCTTACAGATGGTCAACATCTCAGTAAGGAAGCCTTTGTGTCTTATTTTTTTCTCATTGCTCCATCTGCTTCGCCAGAAATCCAGCCGCGGTCTCTACCATCTTCACTTCCATATTTCCCATTTTTACACTATCGTCCTTCGAGAGCAAAATAACACATCCGATAGGGTCGCCTCCGGCAACAATCGGAGCCGCGACGAAAGAAGAAAATGTTTCGTTTGTATCCTTTATGAGCTCAAACTGACCACTGCCGCTTTCCAAAATCGCTTTGCGGTTTTCCATACAGGATTCAATAATCGATCCAACCGACTTTTCGAAATAATCCTTTTTTGACCCCCCGGCCATCGCAATAATATTATCTCGATCTGAGATCAGGGCTACATGACTGGTGCTCTCAAATAACGACTCCGCGTACTCCTTGGCAAAATCACCAAGTTCACCAATGGGGGAATACTTCTTTAGAATCACTTCACCATCGCGATCCACGAAAATTTCCAAAGGGTCGCCTTCACGAATGCGTAGCGTGCGTCGTATTTCCTTGGGAATAACAACTCTCCCTAAATCATCTATCCGACGGACAATTCCAGTTGCTTTCATACCTCTAGATGCCTCACTTTCCGCTCAAGAATTAGATACGACAGGAGCATGAACTCTTGTATGCTAGATCGGGATTTGGTGGGAACTCGAATTCTATCCATAGTATTCTTCACTTCCCATTCTTCTATGCAGACGCTTTTACTACGGAATTTACTTTATTTAGCTTTGCATCCTGCTGCGCTTATCATGTCCAAAAATAACAAATAAAAACAGGATGCCCATTATCGGACATCCTGGTAAGTTCTTACTTTGCTGCTGGACTTGCTGCTGGGCTTGCAGCCGGACTTGCGGCAGGAGCTGGGCTTGCAGCCGGTTTCGGCAGATTATTCGTTTGAATCAAATTCGGGTATTCTTTCTCTGCAAACTCAGATAAAGATTTCTCCGCTAGCTGAGACTTGATTTGTGTTTTGAGTGTATCATCAAGTGGCTTCGTGCTTCTTGACTCCACTTTCATTACGTGGTATCCAAAAGAAGATTCAACTGGATCACTGATTGTGTTCAGTGGAAGCGTGCTAGCTGCTTGCTTGAATTCAGGTACCCATTGATTAATATCCGCATCTTTGTAGGTTCCGCCGTTATCTTTGGAACCTGGATCATCGGAATATTCTTTCGCTAGGGCCGCGAAATCGCCGCCTTTATCCAGCTTTCCTTTTACTTCTTTAGCTCTGGCTAAAGCTTCGTCTTTGGTACGCAAATCTTTTTGCGTTGCCGCATCTTTCAAGGAAATCAGAATGTGGCTGACTGTTGCGATATCGAATGCATGCGCGGCAGCTTGTTCTTTATAAGAATCCTGAATTGCTTGATCCGTAATTTTACTTTCCATGCTGCCCATTGTATAGAAGCTCATTTTCATCAAAGACTCGATATCCTTCAACTCGATACCGTTGTCTTTGAGCTGCTTGTCCATTCCGCCTTCTTGCTTACCGAAGTAATCCGAAATAGATTTCATTTGCTCCGTCACTTGCTTGTCTGCATTCGCCTTTACTTTATCATCGGCTTTAGCGGACAGAACACGGAAAGTCACCATTTGCTTCAACATGTCTTGTTGAAAAGCAGGGTCTGTCATGAATTGCGCCAGCTGAGGCGAGAACATTTTGTTCACGCTGATAAATGAGTTAAATTCCGCGCGAGTGATTTTGCCCCCCTCTTTATACGTAGCAATCACATCACTCGGGTTTCCCGTTGCTGCTGCAGTGGAGGAAGGTGAAGGTGAAGCTGTTGCTGCACCTTGCTTTTTACTGCCGCATGCACTTAATACTGAAAATGCAAGAAGCAATGCCACCATGCTTAAAATCCATTTTTTCGAAATAAGTCGTTGTTTACTAGTATGATTTGGCAACATCCTTTAATTCCCCTTTCGTTTTCAGAACATCCTTATATTGTACCAGGAATTTCTCCACCAATTCTATGGAAGCTTCTGGTTTCATACCTTTACATCGGATAACGATTTGAAGCTGCGGGTCTGCATTCAACTTGATTCGACCATCAAAGCCTTTGGACAAAGCAATAAGCTTCTGTCCTTCTAATCTGCCATTTTGGTCAATATGCACCTTGATTAGGTAATCATCCCCTTTTTGGCTGATCGTTTCAATCCGGTATTCCGAACCGTATGCTTTCAAACGAGCCACTGACAGTAAGTTGAAAACGGCCTGCGGTAGATCTCCGAAGCGATCAACAAGCTCATCATGCAGATCCGCGGCTTCTTCCAACGTGCGAATGGCGGCCACTTTTTTGTAAATTTCGATTTTTTGCATGCTGTCGTAGATGTAGTCGGATGGCAAATACGCATCCAATTGTATATCGATCGAAGTATGCCATTCCGGTTCCGGAATGACCGCTTCCCCATCTATTTCTAGTTTCAGCTTTGCAATTTCTTCAGCCAACATTTGGGAATATAAATCAAACCCGACGGAAGCAATGAACCCATGCTGCTCTGCACCCAGCAAGTTACCGGCGCCGCGAATGGATAAATCCCTCATCGCAATTTTAAAGCCTGAACCAAGTTCTGTAAACTCTTTAATCGCTTGAAGGCGTTTCTCCGCCACTTCCGTGAGCACTTTATCACGCTGATACGTGAAGTAAGCATAAGCTACGCGATTAGAACGCCCTACACGTCCACGCAGCTGATACAGCTGCGATAGCCCCATTTTATCGGCATCATGAACGATCAGTGTGTTTACATTCGGAATATCGACACCAGTCTCGATGATACTGGTACTTACGAGCACATCGTACTCTCCGTCGAGAAAATCGAGGATCGTCTTCTCCAGCTCCTGCTCGCCCATTTGTCCATGTGCGACAGTAACGCGGGCATCGGGAATCATCATCGAGATTTGATCTGCCATCTGAGTTATGCCCTGCACCCGATTGTAGAGATAATAAACTTGACCTTCACGCGCTAATTCTCGCTCAATCGCTTCTCTAACAAGCGTTGGTCCATACTCGACCACATAGGTCTGAACTGGGAATCGATTCTCTGGCGGCGTCTCAATAACGGATAAATCACGGACACCCAGCATTGACATGTGCAAGGTTCTCGGGATCGGTGTCGCCGTCAGCGTCAGCACGTCCACATTTGTTTTGAGCCGCTTTAGCTTCTCCTTATGGGACACGCCAAAACGCTGCTCCTCATCGACAATAAGCAGACCAAGATCCTTAAACTGCACGTCCTGCGACAACAGCCGGTGAGTACCGATGACGACGTCAACAGTCCCTTTCTTGACACCTTTCATGACTTCGGTCTGTTCCTTCTTGGAACGGAAACGGCTTAGGACCTTCACATTAAACGGATAACCTGAGAACCGTTCGCGGAACGTTTCATAATGCTGCTGCGCCAAAATCGTCGTCGGCACTAAAACAGCAACTTGCTTGCCGTCAATGGCCGCCTTAAAGGCCGCGCGAACCGCAACTTCGGTCTTACCATAGCCTACGTCGCCGCAAAGCAAACGATCCATGGGACGTGATTTCTCCATATCGACCTTAATTTCTTCAATTGCACGAAGCTGATCTCGTGTTTCATCGTAAGGGAACATCGCTTCGAACTCATTTTGATAAGAGCTGTCTTTACTAAATCCGTAGCCGGTTGTAGCTTGGCGTTCTGCATAAAGCTTGATCAGCTCATCAGCGATGTCCTTAACAGATGCCCTCGCCTTGCTCTTCACTCTAGCCCAATCAGCCCCGCCGAGCTTATAAACTTTCGGTTCCTTTTCTTCCGAACCTACATATTTCTGAATCAAATCAATCTGGTCAATCGGCACTGACAGCTTGTCACCGCCAGCATACATAATGTGGAGGTAATCCTTATGAATACCGCCCACTTCCAAAGTGCCGATACCGACATACTTCCCGATCCCATGATTGACGTGAACAACATAGTCGCCGACCTTAAGCTCTTGATAGCTTTTGATACGCTCAGCGTTCTCCAGCTTCTTCTCGACCTTACGCGCTTTTCGCTGCTTCTGTGTGAAAATCTCGCCTTCGGTGATAACAACTAAATGGATCGAAGGCATTTCAAACCCTGTTTGTAGATTGCCATCTACAATTTCAGGCACTTCGATCTGGTAATCGTGAAGGACCCGCCGCACACGTTCAGCACGGTCTTCCCCGTTAGCCAGCAGAATGACCTTGCTGCCATTTTTCTTCCAACGCTCCATCTCCGATTTGAGGAGATTCATTTGTCCATGGAAGTTTTGCATGACACGACTAACGAAGTTCACAATATTTTGCGGTTGGATACCGACGACCTGCCGCAGGAAAAGCGATAAATATAACGTTGGAAAAGGCCTGCGATGCAGCAGGGCTTCATACGATTTGGACAGCACAAAAGACGGCAAGCTCTTCCCCTCTGTCAGCGCATGCATCATCCACTCTGCCTCGTCGCGCTCAAGCTGCTTCGCCGTCTCCAGCAAACGCGCCGGTTCATCGATAATCAGCACAGCATCCTTAGGCATGTAATCCATGAGGGTCTGTCTTTCCGTATATAAAAGCGAAATATATTTATAAATGCCAGGAAACGTCTGCCCTTCACGCAGCAGCTCAATATCATGTCCGATCCCTTCCAACAGCTTGTCTTTCGCTGATCGGTCCGTCATCTTCTCCAACTGCGCCTGAAGCAGCTCATACGCGTGCTGCGCAGCTGATTGTAATCGCTTTCTATCTGCTTGAATCTCGCGACAAGGGGGAATCGTTATCGACTCTAATTTATCTATTGACCGCTGGTCACTCACATCGAAGGTACGGATAGAGTCAACATCGACATCAAACAGTTCAATTCGGATGGCGTTCTCCGACGTCAGCGGAAATAAATCCAGAATCCCGCCGCGTACGCTCATTTCACCTTTGGTCTCAACCCGCTCCACACGTTCGTAACCGAGATTAGATAAAGTGCCCAGAAGCTCATCGAGTTGAACAGTATCCCCTACTTTAACCGTAATACGGGATTCCTCAAATACGTGCTTGATCGGAAGCAATCTTCGTACACCAGCGAAAGGCGCAATAACAACCCCGCGATAACCGTCCGCCAGCTTGGTGAGAACATCAATGCGCTGCGCTAGCATCTCTGGGCTAGAAGCCGCTTCTTCTGCTGTCAGAAGCTCTTGAGATGGATAGAGCAGCACTTCATTAGGGGATAGACATTCTAGTAAATCCTCCGCTATTTTCTGAGCGGCGAACATATTATGAGTAACAATGAATAGCGGGCGCGCTAGCTCTCGCGCAAGAGTTCCAATCATCACTTGCTTGGAGGAGCCGGTAAGGCCGGCAACGAGCTGCTCTTTCATCTCGGATCGAATGCCTGTCAAGATCGTTTGAAAGTCGGTATCCGCAGAAAAAGCTTGAATTAAAGCTTGCAAACAAGTACACTCCTCTCACAAAAAGAAGCCTTGGCACACTTGCCTCGGCTATTAACTCTTCATCTTCATCATTATTACTGCAACGGACTTGTCAGTAGGGATAGCTCTGGGTTTGCTTCTAATGCTTCACGACAGTAGTCGCAAACAACCCTAACCGTAACATCTCCATTCGTGTTATACGATATTATATCTCTACGCTCTTCGGGGGTCAAGAAATGGAAGCCTAACTGCTGCTCCGTAATCGCATGCTCATTAATTTCCCCAACAAAGGTATGACAATGCCTGCAAATGTACTTAATCATATATGTATGCCTCCTTCGACTATTCGATTACATCCTAGTATGACCATTCTCCGGAGAAATTAGCCGAATGTGCCATTGCCATTTTCGAATAAGGAACTTGCATACATGGAGTCTAAAGCGGTTGGTCTATCTTATTTATTAAACTTCGCCATGGTCTTCTCAAAAGGTTCATCCAGACTAGACAGCATCGCTTCGCAGGTGAGATCTAACACCTCATCGATCGACTTCATCTCTTCTTTGGAAAAATTAGACAAGACATAATCGGCAATATTATAGCCTGGGGCAGGTCTATTCACGCCAATGCGAATACGGTTAAAACTTTGTGTACCGCCGTGCTGTATAATCGATTTAATCCCATTGTGACCGCCAGGGCTGCCTTGATACCGGAGCCGGATCTGACCAAAAGATGTATCCATATCATCATAAATAATGACGACATCTTCCAGCTTCGCTTTATAAAAGTCTAGGAACGCCCTCATTGATTCGCCTGAAAGATTCATATAAGTCATCGGTTTAAGCAAATACACCTTCGTACCGTTCACTACACCCTCTCCCAGAAGCCCTTTTGCTTTATTTTGAAAAGAGTTGAACCCCCATTTGGCAGCAAAACGGTCAATGGCCATGAATCCAACATTGTGCCGATTCATCTCATATTGTTTACCCGGATTACCAAGTCCAATAAAACATTTCATGTTCTTCTAAGTCCTCCTAGATATAAACTAAAAAAATCCTTTGCGGAACCAACACCTAAAGGTTATTGTTTACCTATATGTTAATAAAATGAACCATCAAATTTATAGCAGCGGGTGAATCATTGCATATGTATCTAAACGGTCAACAACTTACTTGCGATCATCATTTTCAAGATCATATAGATGCCGGCATTCCCGTCCAAGTATACTATCAAAACCTTTATAAGGATATAGGCTTCATTGAAATTTACTGCATGCATTTTGTTAAGGTAAATAATACGATCTATAACCGAAAAACACACGTTTTTCTTTCGCGGCCCGGATATTAAACGACTTACACCGAGAAAAACAAAGGATACCCTCCGCACATCGGCAGGGGTACCCTTTTCGATCCATTTATACCGTCTGTTCTTCCTTGACCGCCTCGTCTGCCTCATCGGCTTGTTTGGCCTCCTCATCCTGAACCATAACATCCTCAGCAACCTCTTTCTGAGGTGCGAGTACGGTCAGAACGAGCCCATGAGGGTCTGACTTGACCTCTATCGTGCTCGGTACAGAGAGTTGGCTTACAAGCATGTTGTCCCCGAGTCCCACGTTCGAGATATCCACCTTGATTGAACCCGGTATCTGGTTTGGTAAACATCGAATCTCCAGCTCATGCAATTGAATTTGCAAAATACCGCCTTCTTTGACCCCCTCTGCCTCTCCGATGAATTCCAAGTTGACAACCGTTTTAACCGGTTCATCCATATTAATTTGGTGAAAGTCGACATGAAGCAGCATGCGGTTTATTGGGTTGCGTTGTATTTCGTTGATCATGACAGGCTGTTTTCCACTGCCGTCTGGCATTTCCAGATCAATGACTGCATGAGGGTTTTTGTGGAGCAGTGCCACTAATTCCTTCTGATCAACAGTAATGACCGTAGTAGCCACTTTCTTGCCATACACGACTGCAGGTACTCTACCCTTAACACGCAATTGTTTAATATCATTTTTCGTTGTTTCTTTGCGGGTTTCCGCCTTTAATGACAATACCATAAGAAAAAGAACCTCCTAAGAGTTTTGCTCAGCACACTTACTTTCGTAAACGATGCCAAGTGGGTAACAGCTAATTCATAGCCTACCCAACCTCAAGAAGTTCCATCCAAAATCACCCTCGTTAAAGGAGATTTACCCTTTTCTTCGCCCATGACTTTTATGCTTTGTTCGCTTTGTTGTCCTTCTTCGCTTTCATCCGCGCTTTAATTTTATCCGCATAGCCTGGCTTATTGGATTGTCTCTCACGGGCAATCGCCAGATCTCCGTCATTCACATCATGCGTAATCGTTGAGCCCGCGACAACATAGGCGCCACTGCCGATTTTCACAGGTGCAATCAAATTCACATTACTGCCCACAAACGCATCATCACCAATTTCCGTTAGATTCTTATTGAATCCGTCATAGTTCACGGTAATTGCGCCACAGCCGATGTTTACATTCGTACCAACAACAGCATCCCCTACATAGCTTAAATGAGATACTTTCGTCCCCTCACCAAGAGTAGCGTTCTTAATTTCGACGAAGTCGCCAATTTTCACTTGCTTCCCAATGTTAGCGCCAGGTCTCAAATAGGCAAACGGCCCTACACTAGCCTCATTATCCACAAATGCGCCCTGCAGGACGGACTGTTTAATCGTGACCTCATCCTTAACAGTCGAGTCAATAATTTCCGTTTGCGGCCCAATGGTACATTGATCGCCTATGACCGTGTGTCCACGCAAAATAGTACCCGGCAGCAGCACCGTATCTGCTCCGATGGTAACATCTTTTTCAATATAAGTGTTAGATGGATCTATAATCGTAACCCCGTTCAGCATATGCTCACGGTTAATGCGTACCTTGAACAAACGCTCAGCTTCAGCAAGTGCCACACGATCGTTAACACCGATCGATTCCGCGGCATCCTCCATGCAGTAGCCTTGTACAACTTCTCCTCCGCTTGTCAAAATCCCAATGACATCGGTTAGATAGTATTCATTTTGCACATTATTGTTCGTCACTGAGGTCAGCGCTTTGAATAGCTTCTGATTATCGAAAATATAAGTACCTGTATTGATCTCCTGAACAGCCGCTTCTTCGCTGCTGCAATCTTTCTGCTCAACAATACGTGTGACACGGCCGTCTTCGCCTCGAATAATACGTCCATAACCTTGCGGCTCATCGAGCTTGGCCGTCAGAATGGTCGCAGACGCACCGGATTGCTGATGAAGTTCAATGGTGCTCTTCAGTGTGGCTTCCGAGATAAGCGGTGTATCACCGCATATGACAACAGTCATCCCTTCCACATCACCAAGAGCATCCTTCGCTTGGAGAACCGCATGTCCTGTCCCAAGCTGTTGCTCTTGCAGAGCATACTCTACGCGATCTCCCAGGTAGCCCTTAACAGCTTCTGCCCCGAATCCAACGATGACCAGTGTTTTAGTTACTTCTATATGCTCCAGCGTGTCAACAACGTGCCCCACCATAGGTTTACCTACAACCGGATGAAGTACCTTGTAAAGCTTCGATTTCATACGTTTTCCTTGCCCTGCCGCCAGAACAATCGCCATGAGCTTCAACTGCCATCCAACCCCTTTATTTTTAATAAATAGTAAGACTAATGTATGGTAAATCGATGAGTTCTTCACCAAATATAGCATCAATTCCACCCAAAAGAAAAGAGAGCCCCACGGGCTCTCTCAATAATCTGAATTATGCGCCTTCTTCTATTACCTCTTCTTCTACAGCTGCGCGATCGTATTCAGCCAATACGGCTGCTTGAATTTTTTCGCGTGTGGCGGAAGAAATTGGATGAGCGATATCTCGGAACTCCCCATCCGGCGTTCGTTTGCTAGGCATAGCTACGAACATTCCGTTATTACCGTCGATGACACGTATGTCGTGTACGACGAACTCGTTATCAATGGTAATGGAAGCAATCGCTTTCATCCTCCCCTCGGAGTTGACCCGGCGGAGTCTTACATCTGTAATTTGCACTTGTGTTCACCACCTTTTTCCATCTCTGAGACTTGGGTGTAATATTCCACATCTTCGTGCAAATTCCTTCTTCTTTTTTTGAAATTTTCGATAATTTTATATGATCTTAATGTTTTTGTTAAATTTCGACAGGAATCACAGCAATTAACTCTATTTCGACAAAAACATCACGGGGTAATCTGGCCACTTCGACCGTCGATCTGGCCGGTTTATGATCACCAAAGTACGCCGCATAAATCTCATTCAGCTCTGTAAATTGATTCATATCCTTTAGAAAAACCGTTGCTTTCACAACTTGGCCAAACGATGAACCTGCCGCTTCAAGCACACCCTTCAAATTCGTGAACACTTGATGCGCTTGTTCCTTGATTCCACCCTGTACTATTTGTCCGTCTAAACCAAGTGGGATTTGTCCGGAAGTAAAGAGCAGGTTCCCCAGCTTTACGGCTTGCGAATAAGGTCCGATAGCAGCAGGTGCTGCCGTTGTTGAAATAAATTCCATCGTTTACGAATCTCCTTTTTTACTGTCAAAATAATTGCCTGGCTCTACTGTAATTTGTTTGGTCTTGGAATCTACGCCGTATAATCTTGCCAGCGATACGTAATGATCAATAAGATGCTCTTCGACTTCACAAGACTCCATGAACACACCTACCCCTTGGACGGAGGCTTTGAATTCTGCTAACAAATCCATCATGCCATGAATCGTTCCGCCCACATGCATGAAATCATCAATGATAAGTACTTTAGATTCTTCTTTCAGAGCACGCCTTGCGAGTGACATCGTCTGAATACGCTTGTTGGAACCTGATACATAGTTGATGCTAACCGCTGATCCTTCTGTCACTCTACTGTCCCTTCGAACAATAACAACGGGTAAATTCATATAAGTAGCCGTCGCATAAGCGAGCGGAATGCCTTTCGTTTCTACTGTCATAATCACATCAATATCACGACCAGCGAACGCGGATGCAAACGTTTTGCCAATTTCATTCAAATACTGGGGCTGCCCCATGATATCCGACATATATAAGTAACCGCCCGGAAGAATCCTTTCTGGCTGCTGCAGCTGTAAACAAAGGTTCTGAATAAACTTCAGTGATATTTCCTTAGGTACCTTCGGTGAAAACTTTACCCCGCCAGCCGCTCCCGCAAGCGTTTGCAGCTCTCCGAGTCCCTCTTCCTCAAACACTTCTTTAATGATCGCCAAATCTTCACTAATCGAAGACTTAGCTGAGTTGTATCGCTCGGCGAAAGTCGTTAAAGGGATTAACGAATGGGGGCGAAATAACAAATATTGCGTCATTTCTACCAGCCTAGCGCTCCTTTTCAACTTTTTCATCGCACTCCCCCCATAAATCCGAATATTATAAAGAGAATATACCACTTTTATACGTATTTATTCAAGCTTCTCATGAAAATTATATTAACATAAACATAACACCAAATTAACATATCAAAAAGAATGGGCTGGACCTTGTCCGAAACCTAAGCAATGAAAAAGAGCCCTTTTCTGGGGCCCCTGCATTCATCTTACACCGTTCTACGTCAACATACGTACGGCATAAACATCCTTACAAAATCCGCGCAGCCCGTTATAAATACGCGGCACCTTCGCTTCCTTAGATACGAGACCAAATACCGTCGGCCCGCTGCCCGACATCAGCACGCCGTCTGCACCTAGCTTCTGCATGCATTCTTTGAGATGTCTCACCTCGGGATAAAGGTCCAGCGTCACTTCCTCTAACACATTGCCGAGGCTGCCGCAGAGCTGATCGAACTGCTTCTCGCGAATCGCTCTTAGCACACCCTCCGTAGAAGGATGATACTTAATCTCGCCGGCATTCAGTTTCCCATAAATCTCCGAAGTGGAAACATTGATTGGCGGTTTCGCCAAGACGACCCAGCACTGTGGCGGCGATATGATCGGCTCCAGCTTTTCTCCGCGCCCTCTTGCGACAGCTGTCCCTCCCGTCACACAGAAAGGCACATCGGATCCTAGCTCAGCGCCAAGAACCTGCAGCTCTTCCATAGAGATGTTTAAATTCCAAAGCCGATTCAATCCTCTAAGCGTCGCCGCCGCATCGCTGCTCCCCCCTGCAAGTCCTGCCGCCACGGGGATATGCTTGTCTAAATGGATGTAAACGCCCTGTTTGACGTTGTACCGATCCTTGATAAGACGAGCCGCTTGAAAGGCTAAGTTCTTCTCGTCTAACGGGATATAGCCTGCCTGACTGGAAATGATGATGGTATCCCGCGAAAGCTCCTGCATTTCGATCCGGTCTGCCAGGTCCACCATCGTCATGACCATCTCAACTTCATGGTAACCGTCTGATCTTTTATGTAAAACATCAAGGGATAAATTGATTTTAGCCGGTGCTTTTTCAAAAATCTTCATCAGATCACCTTCTTTTGCTCGTTTGCCATTCAAATATTATAACAAAAGAGCATAAAAAAAGCTAAAGCAATTGCTTTAGCTTTAATAGGGACGCTGTTCCGGTCGAGCTGCTTGCTGCGAACCTGACGTAGCCTGATTCCATATCGCTGGATGAGGTTGATTTAGGTAAGACGGAGTAAAGTTGCTCATGTTCGTGTTGTTGGCATTTGGCGTGTAGGCAGGTGAATAGGAAGACTGTTGTGTTCCGCCATACCCACTCTGACTAAAGCCAGGCTGCGCATACGACTGTTGCGTTTGCCCAGCTGAATAAGCGGACTGGTTATAATTCGACGAACTGTAGCTTGTTTGATTGTAACTAGGTTGATTATAGTTTGGCTGACTGTAGGAACTTTGTGATTGGTTTATCGACGGGGCCGAGGCCGTGTACTGCTTCGCCAACTGCTCCTCGGCGATTTGAATCGCCCGCTTTACCATATTCCCAGCATCTTTCGTACGGATGCCTTCCCAACCCTCGCGCTGAACCACATCATAAAACCCTAGATCTTTGGCTAATTCATACTTAAAACTTTCGGACATGATACCTCTTCTGCGACTCATAATAGAACCTCCTTAGAGTTTTGCTTTTAGCAAAACTAGCATCGTAAGCATAACCAGAGTTTTCGGAGAAAACTGACTTCGTAAGCATTAACTGAGTTTTCGGAGAAAACTGACTTCGTAAGTATTAACCTACTTTTCGTTTGCTTAGTATGCCCAATCGAATAAGGTCCATACAAATGCAAAAACAGACCCTCAGGGTCTGCTCATATAGGAACGCATTAAGCTAATGTTGGATATAGGTGATACGAACCTGACCATCATCATTACATACAGTAACTTCAACGGATTCGGTAAGGATATCGGCGTAGCTGTAAGACACTCGTTTAAAGGCGTGTGATTCTTGGTCCAATTTCACAATAAACACAGAAGGGTAGGTTTCTTCTAAAACTCCAGAACGCTCGACAGTCTTTCGACGGCCGCCATTCGCTCTCAACATGATCTTCTGCCCGACGTGGGGCTCCAAACTGCGTTTGATCTCCAACAGCGCATTTTTTGCCATTGTCAACTACCACCTCTTTCCTAGTTTATTATAACCCATTCAGACATGCATGTCAAACGCGGGCAAATATTATATCAGCACCACAATCCTGTTGTCAACGGCATTTTCGCCTAATTTCCGAATTCCCCATTCTATAGGTTGTCTCCAAAGTTCGCAAATTATTCACACTTTTCCAAAAAAAGAACACTTACCTAGTCACCCTCCTTCAAGGAGTTAAATGACTAAACAAGTGCTGCTTATTTGACCTGATATTCGGTTGTTTCAAGTCACATTTAAGTTCGGTAGGAGCCCATTAAACATGCTCTTCTGGATGTTGAATGCCTGGAACCCCCATGCGGTAGCTTCCTCTTGTCTCTACCCCACCTAAACCGTCCAAGCCCGTCACCGTTAACTCAGCGATATCCAGCATGGATATCGTGTCCTTCACGGAAGTATACGACAGCTTTGCCGCGATACAAAGCGGGTCTAGTGCGTGGATGAGGATACGAGCAGGAGAACTAGCATAATTGGCTCCAGCCCTCAGTAACGCCTCAAAATGGGACTGGCAAGCCCCAGCCACGATAATCATGGAGTCCCGATTGCGTTCATACTGTCTGGCGATCTGTACGGCGTTCACGAAGTTTTGGGAATTCTTATAGCT
Source organism: Paenibacillus sp. yr247 (assembly GCF_900103825.1). GTDB lineage: Bacteria > Bacillota > Bacilli > Paenibacillales > NBRC-103111 > Paenibacillus_E. The sequence goes on along the minus strand of NZ_FNIF01000027.1, from coordinate 17,847 downwards.
GCCAAGACTACCAGGCCCTGCGCCCTTACGATGCTTAAGTATTCCGTCATGACCAGTAATGACGACAATGTCCGGATTAATTTGCGGAAGCAGCCGATGGAGAGCTTCTGCCATTTGTGATTCAGGAATATAATAACCCTCGGCCGGCACACGCAATTCCCCATAGAGCTGCATACTTTTGCGTAAGTAGGTCGGATCACCATCTAGATGCAGCACTTTACCAGGGACTTCAAAGTAGCTCATATTGGCTTTTTGCTTATGGGTTATGGAGAGTTGGTTTTTCTCCTGCAATTGTACCTGGGATAACGCTAAACGCCGCAGCGACTCACGAAATTCGGGTGAACTCGATCGCGGATGATCCAACGCCTCCGTGAGTTTCGAAATGGTTAAGTCCCCTAAAGGCGCATCCGCGAGCAGTCTATAATCCACACCTCGCAGGATTGCTTTCATCTGCTCAATGCGCTCAATCTTAAACATGACGTCGCCGCCATAGGATTTACGGGTAACAAAGTCTCCTTGCCTCATCGCACAATCCCCTCCTAGGGGTATCCTATGGCGGGACTAGGCATTTGGTGCGGGTTATTTACAGCCGTGAGCGAGGAGAGCCGACGACAAGCGTGCGAACTCTTCCATACTGAGCGTTTCACCGCGGCGTGATGGCTCTATGTTACAGCCAAGCAGCAGCGCTTCCAGCTCCGGTTTATTTTCTTTCGTGAAGAACCGCGCAGCTAGGTTGTTGTAAAGAGTTTTACGCCGCTGGACGAAGGACGCTTGGACGACGGCGAAGAAGAAGTCAACGTCCGCCACCTCGACCGGCGGGGTTTTGCGCACACGCAGCCGGATCACGGCGGAATCGACGTTCGGCTGCGGCACGAAGACGGTGCGCGGCACGATCGTGACGAGCTCCGGCTCGCAGTGGAACTGCACGGCAATACTCAGGCTGCCGTAATCTTTGGTTCCCGGGCGAGCCGCCATGCGGTCGGCCACCTCTTTTTGAATCATCACGACAATATTCTCCAAGGGAAGCTTTTCCTCGAGAAGCTTCATGATGATCGGCGTCGTGATGTAGTAAGGCAGGTTGGCGACGACACTGACGCCACCCACGCCCTCGAAGTGCTGCCGGAACAGCTCCGGCAGGTCCGTCTTCAAAATATCTCCATGGACGACCGTAGCATGGGGATAAGGCTCTAGCGTTTCGGCCAGAATGGGCAGCAGACGCTGATCGATCTCAACGGCCAAGACGCGGCCAGCGAGTTTGGCCAGCTGCTGGGTGAGTGCCCCAATACCGGGGCCGATCTCCAGCGCAGCCTTGTTCGGCCCAAGCTCAGCGGCCGATACGATCTTGCTCAGGATGTTTTGGTCAATCAAAAAGTTTTGACCCAAGCTCTTTTTGAGCACAAGTCCATTTCTCTTAATAATTTGTTTCGTTTTACTTGGTGTTGCCACGTCTTCTGCAGTTACAATCACTTCATTGTTGGGTATATTCATGTATAGACCTCATTATCTATAGGTTCTGGACTTCACATCTTCATATGCTGTTGTATATTAATGCCATACAAATTTCAGCGGTTTCCTTCATTCCCTAAACATTCGTTCTACTTATCAACTTCTAAATGCTCCAAGGCCGCCTCAAATTCCTCACGCGAGATTTGAAACATCGCACAGCGCTTATAAAATTGCTTGCCATTGCAATAACCAATACCCAGCGCCTTACCTACAATCAATCGGCGAGATGCCGCCTCAGCATGAACAATCAGCCCTGCTGCCATAAGATCCTCCATCGAGAGTTGCGAAACTGCGCCATCATATTCCGTCCTAAGGCTCTGGAGAGCCTGACGGATTGTCTCAGGCGTTGCATTCTCGACGCCGATATCGCCCTTATACTCGGCCTGCTCCTGCGTGATAAAGGCATGCTTGCAGCCCGGTACCTTGGCTGCTACAATCTTCCGTATCCGTTCACCCGCATGATCTGGATCCGTGAATATAATAACGCCTCTTCGCTGCTGTGCGAGTGCTATTCGTTTCAATACGGCTTGTCCGATGGCAGAGCCGCCGGTCTCAATCGTATCCGCCTCTACCGCTCGGCGAATTGCCGCTGTATCATCCTTGCCTTCGACGACGATCACTTCTTTAATCATAAGCTGTTCCCTTCCCAGTACCAAGGATAAACGGCTCCGTCGTCCTTCTGGGACGAGCGCGTTTGTCAAGGTTGATGCGGAGCTAAAGTATAGAACTTATACTTCCATATTCAACGCAGAAAAAGAAGAGGGGTCCCCTCTTCTTTCGCCCAGGCTGCTGCCTGGCAACGTATATATGACATTCTTCCCGCTGAAACAGACGTTTACACGTTAATTTTCAGACGGTTTTTTAGGTCCAACAACATAGACCGTGTATCCTTGTTTTGTTCCGAATTTATTGGCATAGCCATGATCTTCAAAGTATACATCAATCATTTGGCCTTTCACACCACTGCCAGTATCTTCAGCACGGCGGAAGCCAATGCCCTCAATGTACACCCACCATCCCAGTGGGATAACTTTTGGATCGACGGCAATTGTTCTGCCTTCTGTAACGGTAGTACCCGTATATGTCTTACCAAATCCGGGACTTCCTTCGGATTTACCTGTTGATTCAACGTCAGCTGAATAAGCTGTCAGCTTCACATTTTTAAGAATTTGTTTATACCCGAACGTCACACCATTCTTCGAGACTTCATCCACACTAGGTGAAGATGAAGAAAGAACAACAACTGGGTTTTTCGTGCCAACGGACACGACTTTATTAATACTTTCTGTTTTTACTTCTTCACCCACAACTGCTTCCGCGACTAACACACCGTCTTCGAAAGTTTTTTCTTTCTTTTTCAAGAGCACGCCCTGTTTACCTTCTTGGACGATTTGCTCTTTGCCTTTGAGCAGCGATGCATCGTTCTTCTTTTCCGTGTCGAACGCAATCGGCTCAGTCACTTCCTCCGTCTCTTTTTTCACACGGACGATTTTGATTTCATCGCCAGTGGTCAGAGCGGCTGTCGGTTCGGGAGTCAATCGATCGTGCTCCCCAAGTGCAATATGTAAACGTTGCAATGCACTTTCTACCGTTCTTGCAGTTGTGTAAACAGTGGTGGTCTTTCCATCAGCAGTCAATTGAATCGGAGAAGCATGCTCGATGACAAATTTCTCTCCACCCTTGATTGTCGTCGTAGGCTCAGCAGAAATTTCATCGTGTTCACCAATCTTTATGGCTTGTTCATCCAGTAGGCGTTGCAGGACCCATTGTTTCGTATGCACAACGGTTTCTTGTCCATTCACAACCACGGATACGCTCTTGGTAGCCGTACCGTACAACAACACCAAAAACATGAAAGTCATTGCGATTGAGATTATTGCTAAGCTTAAAATCAAACGCAAGTTTTCATGCTTCCATCGCAATGCGAAGGACATGCTGGATGATCGTTTTACATGGGTCTCGCTAAATGAGATACTGCCCACTTCTTCGGTCCTCCTTCAAAGCCTCGCCGCCAGGTTACAGCATGATTAAATTTGACGCGACTAAGGTTTTTTAGTTTAACTTAACGTGTTCGCCGTCAGCAGTACGGTATTAAACCCGCTGCTATCTGGTCGTCCCACCCCTTTTACCTATTCATCATCCTATGAATTCCGGACAAATTATAGTCGTCCGAAATGTGTATAGGTCCTTATGGAAATAAAAAGCCAGCAAGAAGAGGACTCTTCTCGCTGGCTTAGTTTGCATAGTAAAATACACAAATAGCACGCACGACAATCGTTACCTCTCTTACGCTTACGAGGTTAGCTGACGGATTCGGACGTGAGAGTCGCCCTACTAAAAGCATACGCAGTATGCTAAAAGATTCACCCCTGTTACTCACTCTGTTCACTCAAGCAGCGCTCACGCTTCTTCAGCTTACAGTGGTTCCCCCGTTCCCATAAATGGAACTCAGCGAATGGAAAAATGGCAAATTGGTTATTAAGTTATTATGAAAAGTATATTACGCTGTTAATCTCTACCTGTAAAGGGAATAACACCTACTAAAAAGGGCTAAATCAACTAAAATTAGCTTAATTGGGCATCAAAACAGCTTTTTATCTACATTTATCTCGCTATAACGTACGAATACTAACTTTTTTCGTGATTCCACACCTAAACTAGGCTTAAATTACAAATTTGTTTATAATGATCGTGAATGAAAACGATTCATAATTACCAATAATTTGCTAAACAGGGAGGCAATGAGATGGGGCCCATTTTACAAGTTGATTCTTTATACGGGGGATATTTACCAAATAAACCTGTTCTTCATGACCTGACCTTTTCTATCCGTCAAGGTGAAATGATGGGTCTAATTGGACTCAATGGCGCAGGAAAAAGTACGACGATCAAGAACATTCTCGGCCTTCTTCAGCCGCAAAGGGGATCTATTCGAATCAACGGTTTGACATTAGCTGAAAATCCGCTACCTTATCGCGCAACTTACGCTTATGTTCCTGAAAGTCCAGAGCTATACGAAGAACTTACCATCCGTGAGCACCTTGAGCTTACAGCTATGGCCTACGGCTTATCGAGAGACGACTATTTCTCCAGGTCACACGCGCTTTTGGAGCAGTTTCAAATGCAGGACAAGCTGAACAGCTTTGCCAGTCATTTATCCAAAGGGATGAAACAGAAAGTCATGATCATGAACGCATTCCTAATCGAGCCCTCTTTATACATTATAGACGAGCCCTTTCTCGGTCTTGATCCTTTAGCGATCCGCTCTTTACTAGAGTTAATGGTCAAAATGAAACATAATGGCGCATCATTCCTCATTTCATCACACATTTTGTCTACAATTGAAAAATATTGCGATAACTACGTCGTCCTTCACCGAGGTCATATGGTCGCACAGGGCGATTTAGTCGAATTACGTGTGCAAACCGAACTCGTTAATGCGTCACTCGACGACATCTTCTATAAGCTTGTACAAGGGGATCCGTTATGAGAAATATGGAAATCAACACCCGTGCCCTATGGCAGCAAAGATTTGAACGATATATGAAGGAATCTATGGGATATTGGCAATACGCAGCGCGTAGTAATTTTATTGGTCTCGTGTTGTTTCTTGTCATCGTTTCTTCCTATTATTATGCAAAAATATTACAGCGTCTTCCGACAGATTATCCCTATCTTTGGATCGTGCTTCTACTGCTCGTTCCGCTGCTATCTTCAAGCCCGATTCGTACATTGGTGAGAAGTGCAGATCGCATGTTTTTGTTACGTATCGAACATCAAATGGGCGCTTACTTCCGCAGCGGATTTAAGTACAGCTTGGCGCTGCAAGCCTTTTGGATATTTCTTGCATGGGTTACTTTGTGGCCTCTTTACCACCACTGCCTCGGAGCTGCAGAACAGCATTTCTTATGGATGCTCGCACTACTTCTTCTATTGAAGATAGCCAATTTATTAGCTAGCTGGCAAGAGAGTCGTTTTGCACATGAACGCGCAAGAAAAGCGTCGGTTGGCTTTCGCTGGCTTGCATCAACCGCTCTCATTTCCGTGCAATTTCTTGCCAGTGTTTTTTGGGCAAGCGGCGCAGCTCTACTTCTCATTTTAGTTTGGCTGGCAGCAACTCATTTTGTATCAAAATATGTCGTCGGATGGGATTACCTTATCGCCAAGGAAAGGCAGCAGCAGGCTCGACTCTATGCCTTTTTCAATTGGTTCGTCGATGTTCCTCAGCTGCCAACACGAATAACCCGCCGGGGTTGGGTCAGCGGGCTAACACGATTTATTCCTTTTAGACAAGATGCTACTTATTTATATATATATATGAAGACATTGGTGCGTACGGAGCTGTTCACGATTGTATTGCGTATTTCCTTGCTAGGGGCATTAGCTATAGCAGTTTCTAGCAGCGGAACGGCAAGGAGTCTAATTTTTATAATCTCCATGGTGATCTCACTCGTTCAGTTAACGTCACTCGAGCGTGCCCACCGTTATACCTTCTGGCTAGAGATGTACCCGCTCAATCGAAATTTGAAAGCTGGCTCACTGGCCTTTATTATCTGGTCAGTCTTGCTGCTCCAATTATGTATCCTTACAATTCCTCTATTGATACGTTCTTCACCAATCTACATCTTAGTCCCACTCTTCAGTCTCATCTTCCTTTCGTTCAGCTGCGGAATCATACTGCGCCGTAAGTTCGAGAAGAACACTTTACTTGAGACCTAGCAGTCGAATGGCATTGTTTGTCGTAATCTCTGCAAGCTCCTCCAGCGTTATGCCCCGAATTTCCGCGGCCGTCTCAGCTACCAAGCGAACATAGGCTGATTCGTTACGCTTGCCGCGGAAAGGGTGCGGGGTCAGGTAGGGAGCATCCGTCTCAATCAATAGGCGATCTAACGGCACTTGCGCAAGTACTTCCTTTGGCTGTTTGGCGTTCTTGAACGTCACAGGACCTCCAAAAGAAATATGAAAATTCATATCCAAGCATTGCTTCGCTGTCTCCCAGCTTCCTGAGAAGCAGTGCATGATACCTCCAACTTCCGCGGCCTTCTCTTCTTTTAAAATGTTCAAAATATCTTGATGGGCATCTCGATTATGAATGACGATGGGCATATTGAGTTTACGCGCTAGACGGATTTGCTCCCGAAACACCCGCTGCTGCACTTCCTTCGGTGACTTATCCCAGTAATAATCAAGTCCAATTTCCCCGATAGCAACGACTTTCTCATGTTTGCACAAATCTTCAATCATCACTAAATCATCGGGTGTCATATCGATAGCGTCCACTGGATGCCAGCCTACCGTTGAATAGATGAAATCATATCTCTCTGCAAGAGCAATCGAACCTGGAATAGTCTCTCGGTTAAAGCCTACGTTCACAATTCTTGTGACACCGGCATCAAGCGCGCGCTGAATCACTTCGTCCTGATCTTCATTAAATTGTTCGGCATTTAAATGTGTGTGTGAATCCGTTAGCATGATTGTTCTCCCTTATGTTGAATATTGTTGCTATTCTTGCTCACCGAGCAGCTTCCATAAATCCGGATAATTTGTTGCGTTCAAACGTTCTAACAGTTCCTCCGGATAATAAACATGATGCTTACCCATTTGGAAGCCACTAATCGACTGAACAATCTCAGACCGATGTGTAATTTCCGTCAATGTCTCTTTATGATCCAGCAGCAAAATAGGCAAATTATCGTCTGTTTCACCGGGTCTGTACACATCATAAGATTGATCCGATGGGAAATCAATTTCCATGTAATAGGCAGGATCAAATCCAACCTCCGCCATCACTTTCTCCATACGCTGAATAAGACGATGATTAGACTCTTCAAAGGTGCTGTATTTGTACAACTTACGGTCCAAGAACCGCTTGCACATATCACCTAAAATAAGATCCTTCTCGTTACTCCAGAAGGTTAACATCGTCTGCATGACAGACTCATCCAATAACAAATAATCTTCGAGTGATATGTTATTTTGAATCAGGTGTAAGATCGGATCGACCATAAACCCAAAAGTATAGTTTTCTTCGTATAAATGTTTAGCCCGCGCAAAAATTTTATGCAGTAAAATTTCCGCACTCCGAGTCACCGGATGGAAATAGACCTGCCAATACATTTGATAACGGGACATCAAATAGTCTTCTACAGCGTGCATCCCGCTCTCTTTGACAACAATATGCCCTCTATAAGGCCGAATAACTCGAAGAATCCTCTCGAGATCGAATGTGCCGTAATTTACACCAGTGAAATAGGCGTCCCGCAGCAAGTAATCCATACGATCGGCATCCAACTGACTGGACACAAGGCTAACGACAATTTCTTCACTATACGATTTGCAAATGACGCCTGCCACTTTTTTCGGAAAATCAGGGGATACCCGGCTGAGCACTTGGTTGACTTCGGTATCTCCTAGCACAATTTTACAGGACCAGTCCTCATGCCTCGTGCCGAAAGCTTTTTCTATCGAATGCGAGAAGGGCCCATGACCCAGATCATGCAGCAGCGCCGCACAAAGGCAGAGCAGACGTTCCTCCTTCGGCCAGTCATCATATTGATTACGTTCGAATTGCGAAATAATTTTCCGAGTGATTTCGTACACACCTAGCGAATGAGAGAACCGACTGTGCTCAGCGCCATGAAATGTTAAATAGGACGTGCCTAGTTGCCTTATGCGGCGCAGTCTCTGAAACTCTCGCGTATTAATTAAATCCCAAATAGTTTCGTCCTGTACGTAAATATATTTATGAACTGGATCTTTAAAAACCTTCTCTTCCTTCATCCTTACACTACCTCTCTTTTATTAATTTCTACATATTTTCGACAATTCCAAATAATTATTCGACAAAATATGTCGTATTTTGTCGAATTGCGAATTCCAATTTTTCTTCAAATATACCCCATTAATTTTTTTTATTACTTAGCGATTTTTCAGGGGGTACGATCGTAATATATGGTTTACAATCCCTTACTCTACTTGGATTTATCACATTTTAAACCGTGACAAGATTTTGAATATTTATGAATATCGAGCTTTAAATAATCGAAAATATGGTTGACTATTTTGGGAATGGTTGGTATCATTAAACAAGATGATATGTCGAAACATGGCGATATTGATAAAATTTTAATAAATTCGAAAGGGGTTTTATATATATGATGAAATCTACAGGTATTGTTAGGAAAGTTGATGAGTTGGGGCGCGTTGTTATTCCTATCGAGCTGCGCCGCACGTTGGGTATTGGCGAGAAAGATGCTTTGGAAATTTATGTAGACGGCGAACGCATCATGCTGAAGAAATATGAGCCTGCTTGTATCTTCTGTGGTAATGCTGAAAACGTATCTTACTTCAAAGGAAAAATTGTTTGTCATATTTGTTTAGCAGAAATGCCAACACCTGTGACAAAATAAGAAAAATAGTATATAATAGAAGTAGCACTTATCCTATTGGTAATTCTAACCTTTTTCATATCTCCTCTAATCTCTAATTTGTTGGCTTCGGCCACGGATTAGAGATCTTTTTTTATCCAGCGTATTTTTAATAGCAGGAACGCTGCACTGCCCGCGCGCCTTAGCGCTCGAGTAGTGCATTGTACACGTCGCGCTTGGACAGCCCGCGATCACTCGCAACCAGCTTCAAAGCATCCTTGCGATCACTGCCATGCTGCTCGTAGTGCTCAACATGCTCGCCCAGCGTCATGGCCTCCCACCAACCGTCGGCCGCTTCCCGCGCTGCCGCCGCGGATGCGCCTTCGGCGATCACACAGTACTCGCCCTGCGGCGGGTACTGCTCTAAGTGCGCGAGGCACTCTGCGATGGTGCCCCGCAGAAACTCCTCGTACCGCTTCGTCAGCTCGCGGGCGAGACACACCCGGCGCTCCGCCCCCCACACTTCCGCCATGCGGGTAAGTGTTTTCTCGACGCGGTGCGGCGACTCATAGAACAGCAGCGTGTCCTGCACGTGCTGCAGCCCTTCAAGCACCTTCGTCTGATCCTTTTTCTCCCTGGGGAGAAAACCGACGAAGGCGAAACGCTCTGTCGGCAAGCCTGATGCAATCAGCGCCGACAGGGCCGCATTCGCACCGGGGATGGGCACCACCGGCACACCCTGCTCGACGGCCATCCTCACCAGGTCATAACCTGGATCGGAGATGGCCGGAAGACCCGCATCGCTGACGAGCGCGATGCTCTGTCCTTCGAGCAGCAAGCGGACGAGCTCGGGTCCGCTTGCCTGCTTGTTGTGTTCGTGATAGCTGACGAGTCGCGTAGCGACCTCGAAGTGCGTCAGCAGCTTGCGGGTTTGCCGCGTATCTTCAGCGGCAATCATACTTACTTCCTTCAGAGTGCGGATCGCACGGAAGGTCATATCCTCTAGGTTGCCTATTGGTGTCGCAACCAGGTAAAGCGTACCTATGCCGCTTCCATCCTCGCGATAACTTTTTTGCACATTCAAGCTCACTGTCGTTTCCCTCTTCACTGTAGTCTTATGCTTACGAATCTGTCTTCTTACGAAAACTCTAAGGACGCTCTGCCCCCGTAATAGATCTCTTTCAGTTCTTTGCAGTACTCTTGATTGTCATCATAAACAATCAGCGGCGGTAAGGTGCGGATTTCTGGCTTCCCGTCCTTCATTCCCTCCACCAGCACCATCATTGCTTCTTCCCCAGCCCGCGCATGCACATACCGGATCCGCTTCGGTTCAAGTCGGTACTGCCTCATTAAGTAACAGATATCGATTAAACGCGTAGCCCGATGCACCATAGCTACTTTACCGCCCGCTTTCACCAACTTAGCGCTGGCCGCAATCACGTCTTCCAATGTGCAATGAATTTCATGACGCGCCGCTGCATAATGCTCATTCACATTCTGCTCACCATTCGGAACAGGCAGATAGGGAGGATTCACGGTTACGGCATCGAATTGGCCATGACCCAATGTTTGATGAATCGTTTTTAGATCCCCTTGAATCATATGTAACCGCTCTTCCAAACCATTAATCTGCGCATTGCGAACCGCCATATCTGCGAGCCGCTCTTGAATTTCAACACCCCAGATTTCAGCGCGAGTTCGCGTTGTCAGGAGCAGAGGAACGACGCCATTGCCCGTACATAGATCAATCATACGCCCCTTAGGAGGCACACTGCAAAACCGGCCAAGCAGGACAGCATCAAGCGAAAAACTAAATACTTCATCACTCTGAATAATTTTTAAATCATACGTTAATAAATCATCAATTCGTTCGGTAGGTCGTAAAGGCAACATACGTATTTCGTCATTTCCTTTCTAGATTCGCTCTTTATGGAAAAAAACCGTAAGGCATATACCCCTACGGTCAAACGTACTTATTTATTTAAAAAGGATAAGCAAAACAAACAATCTCCCTCAGTCCGAAGGTGTCCATAGTACACATTGCAAATGTGAAAACCTTCATTATACAAACGGGTCAAATTATCATATCCGGCCCCCGGTAACGGAAGCGGTTCCTCTGCCTCTCCTGCGGGCTGCTCGACAATTGTTTCCTCTTGTCGGATCAGTTTGCGGAGCTGCTGATTTTCTATGCTTAGTCTCTTATTTTCTTCGATGAGTATAATAACTCGTTTCTTTAAGGCACCCAACTCGGCATAAGTGGCACCCATTCGTTCTTCGATCCCATCTATTTGTCCAAAAATATCCTGTTTATCCACGCTTTCACCTCTAGTGCCATGCATGCTTACTGGCGAGCGCCTCCTTGGATCCTATGCCGCTACTCTTGTTCAATTACATCATCGAAAGGTAAATCAAGTGCTTTACCAAGGTCGAACAATTGAACCTTCGCGGTACGCTCACTGATATTTAACCCTAATACTTTACCATTACCAAAAGAGGTGATCACATGCCTACCGACGGTTGGCAGCGAATCTTTGGCACTCTCGTAATTATCATGTTCATATTTCAAGCAGCACATTAACCGGCCGCATAATCCCGAAATTTTCGTTGGGTTGAGCGACAAGTTCTGGTCTTTTGCCATCTTAATTGATACGGGCTCGAAATCACCTAAGAACGAGGAACAGCATAGGATTCGCCCACACGGACCTATACCTCCAAGCATCTTCGCTTCATCCCGCACACCAATTTGACGCAGTTCAATTCGAGTTCGGAAAATACTCGCCAAATCCTTCACGAGCTCACGGAAATCAACGCGTCCTTCCGCCGTAAAATAAAAAATAATTTTATTGCGGTCAAAGGTATACTCTACGTCCACGAGCTTCATCTTAAGACTATGATCTTTAATTTTCTCGTGACACGTTTGGAACGCATCCTTGGCTGCTTTCTTATTCTCTTCAACCAAATCAGCATCCGAATCATCCGCTATGCGAATCACCTTTTTGAGTGGAAGCACGACATCATTCTCTTTAACATTCTTCTTTCCTACGACCACTTTACCGTATTCTACACCGCGAGCGGTTTCAACAATAACGGCACTTTCTTTCTCAATTGGCAAATCAATCGGATCAAAATAATATATTTTACCCGCTTTCTTGAAGCGGACGCCAACTACCGAATACATCTTCTTACACCCCCTGCATCTCCACGAGCATTTTCTCTATAACCAGCTGAGAATTGGCGTTGAAGCGCAGTCGTTTTTGTAAATCTACCGCTTGCTCCATCATACGCACCCATACTGAGACATCCCGGCTGAACGCGAGGGAGCTCATCCAGTCAAGCTGATCACTATAAACAATTCTGTCTCTGCGCTCAAGTCGCAACTGCACCATATCTTTAAACCAGAGAATCAACAAATCAAATAGACTTGACATGTGATCCGCAAGTTCTGTTTTCACAATTCGTTGCTGTACCGTAATCATGGAACTAGGGAAACGTGTGAGCGTCTCCTTAGCTAATTGTAACACTACGGTTCTCATTTCTGCAAACCAATTCGCACCAATCAGTTCTCTTGCTGCTTGTAATCCAGCGGTTAATTGCGTTGCGGGCTGTACAAGCACTGCGGGAAGACCTTCTTGCAGAAGTGTCAGCACCATTTGCTCACGCGGCATCGGCGTGAAATGAATCCACTGCGCACGCGATTGAATCGTCGGCAGCAGGGCATTGCCATTCTCTGTAATGAGAATCGCGACCACACGTGAAGTCGGTTCTTCTAAGAACTTCAGCAGGCTATTCGCAGCCTGTACGGTCATTTTCTCTGCATGATGCAGGATATATATTTTCGTTCCGGAGGCAGTAGCACGGTAAGCAAACTCCTTTTGCAGCTCACGAATTTGCTCGATCTTAATCGAGGCGCCTTCTGGCTCAACTATGTGCAAGTCTGGGTGATTGCGATGTTCGACTTTGCGGCATTCCAAACATTCGCCACACGCCTCATCCGTACCATGCTGGCAGTATATAGCTTTAGCTAAAGCTATCGCCATTTCCGAACGGCCTGTCCCAACGGGCCCGCTAAAAATATAGGCGTGAGACAGTTTGTCTTGTCGCAGCCCGTTCTGCAGAAGTTGCTTGGCCGCCGCTTGCCCCGGTATGGCTTCGAAGGACATTAGTTATGGCACCTTCCTAAAATAACAAGTTAATCAGCATGCCTCGGATTTCTCCGATTTTTTGCAAAATTTCAATTCTACCCTGCTCATTCTCTAGCAATTCATCAGCTAATGAAAGGAGCTCTTGATCAATTTCTTCTAAAAGCTTATATCGCTTCGAACGGCCGCGACGATCCCAGCCCTTCGTATCTCTTAAGTTGACACCACGGCGAGCGGTTTCCTCCAGAAACTGCCTGATCAGCAGTTTGTACTGCAGAAGCTCTCTGACTGTCATAGCCCGCGACAGACGGTCGCCCTGCAGCGTGATTTGCTGCACCATTTTGGACAGCTGCTCCTGCGTAAATTTCTCATCCTGCTGCTGCATTATATCAGAGAAATTCCGGGGGGCCATCTGTGGCGGTGGGACGTTCTCGTTCACTTTGACGTTTTTACCTATGGGCTGCCACCCCGGATTAATTTTCAAAACGCATCCATCCTTGTGTATGTCTGATTGAATCTTGATAAACGGGATCGCCGTTCTTGTCTAACAAGGAACAGGCTGTTTATCAGGGTTGATGCGAAGCAATAAGTTGTCAAAACTTATACTTTTTTATCAACTTAGTAATGCTCAAAGCGCTCGACTGGCAATACGAAAACCGCGGCTCCACCCACTTGAACTTCCACAGGAAATGGAATGTAAGAATCTGTCGTTCCTCCCATTGGAGAAACCGGTGTAACAAGCTGTTCCCGAATTTTGCAATTGGCGCGTATTACCTGCATGACCTCTTGCACCCTCTCATCTTCCGTACCAATCATGAAAGTCGTGTTCCCTGCGCGTAAAAACCCACCAGTACTTGCCAACTTCGTGGCGCGAAAACCTTCTTTAATTAAAGCATTGGAGAGACGGTTACTGTCCTTATCTTGTACAACGGCTACGACTAATTTCATAGGGGTTGCCTCCTCTTATTATAAACTAAGAATGGATTTTCTGCTTTATAAGGAAAAATGTTCCTCAAGCAAACGGTTACAATTACTCCAAATCTCTGTAGCAATCTCCTCTTCACTGCGGTTAGCATTAATGACTTTTACGCGATCAGGATGATCTGCTGCTATCTGATGGAAGCCTTCCCGTACCCGGCTGTGGTAATCTACATGCTTCTGTTCAATGCGATCTAATTGTTGGGCATTGGCTCCCGAGCCCGATGCTCTATGGTGCAGTCTAGCCAAGCTAACTTCTACTGGAACATCCAGAATGTACGTGCGGGTTGCTTCTAACCCTGAACTAGCATATTGCGATATGGCTTTTACTTTATCTACATCCAAGCCAAGTCCGTAAGCCTGGTAGGCAACACTTGCATCAATGAAGCGATCACACAGTACAATTCGGCCAGCCTCTAATGCCGGGAGAATCAACTGATGCACATGCTGTGCTCTGGATGCCGCGTAAAGCAGTACTTCCGCTTGATCCACCATCTCCTCATTAACAGGGTCAAGAATAATGCTGCGAATCTGATCACTAATAGCCGTTCCGCCCGGTTCTCTTGTTACTAGAACATCATGTCCTAGTTTCTTAAGCTCCTCACCCAATTTCTTCAACTGTGTTGTTTTCCCGGAGCCGTCCGGCCCTTCAAACGTAATAAATATTCCGTTCACTCTTTCCTCCTGCTTGCTGCTTTACCAGTTCTTATAATGGTTTATGTGTATATCTTTAGCTTTTGTGTCTGACCAAATTCGGTTCCTTGGAACTTGATTCCGCTTGCGGCCAATTGTAATAAGGCTTCGGCCACAGAAGCCGAGATCACTTCACCCGGGTATAGATAGGGAATTCCCGGTGGATACGGGATCACCATATCCGCAGAGCGCTTTCCAACCGCATCCTGAACGCTTACCTTGCTAAACGCCCCCTCTACCCTTCCTGCTTTGGAGATATCTCTCATATCAAAGGCAATTGGAGAAGAGATTTGTGTATAGTAGGGTAATTTAAGTATATTCGAGATAGGCGCCTGAAGTTCCTTCTTTTGCAAAGGAACATCCGAACAAATGTTGTTTAATGCGTGGACAACTCTTAACATATCCGCTCGACTGGAGGCAGGGGTGAAAACAAGCAGCACCTGACGTCCATCTGTCATTTCAACAAAGCAGCCTTGTGCTTCTAGCCTGTCCTTGAGTTCGGAGCCCGTTAACGTATTCGTCGGATCATAGATAGCCACTTTAAACGGATCTGCTGTCTGATGCCTTTGACTTTGGTTTTCTGGAAACTCCCGTGGATGAAAATCAAACTTGTTAAGTTCATCAAGCCATGACCTAAATTCATTAACAACTGTAATTCCCTGTTCTAGCCAATCCTTGCCTTCCGTATGCATCCTCTTTCTCGCCAAATCTAGTGAGGCCATAATCGGATAAGATGGGCTTGAGCTCTGAAGCATCCCAAGCAGCTGTTTAATCGCCATTCTGTTTATACGTGGTCCTTGGACGTGTATCATAGCACCCATCGTCATTGCTGTAAGCATTTTATGCGTGGATTGTACCACGGCATCAGCCCCTTGAGATAATGCGGAAGCCGGAACCTCAGGATGGAAGCCATAGTGAGCACCGTGTGCTTCATCGACCAGAAGCAACTTCCCTTTTGCATGCATCAGCTCCGCAAAAGGCTTTAAATTCACGCCCATCCCATAATAATTCGGGTTTGTTAGGAACAAAGCTTTAGCCTCAGGATACTGTTCTAGCGCTTGCTGTACATCTTCGATATGAATACTGGTGGCCACGCCTGTCTCCGGATGAATATCAGGAGCTATAAACACAGCTCTGGCTCCGGCTAACATAAGCCCGTGAATGACTGACTTATGTACATTCCTTTGTACAAGTATGATATCGTCTTTCTCACAGACGGCTGAAATCATGGCTAAATTGCCAACCGTGCTCCCTCCGATTAGAAAATAAGTATCCTCTGCTCCAAAGCAATCCGCCGCTAGCTGCTCTGCCTCCCTAATGACGCCCTCTGCGTGGTGCAGATCATCGAGGCCTGTAATTTCCGTATAATCGATCGACATTACTGTCCTTAGGAAGTTTGCCCCTTCATCTAGTAGGCCTTGTCCAGATTTATGACCTGGCACATGGAAACTTACGTGTTTGTGACCGTGATGAGCGACCATGGCTTCAAAAAGCGGCGCTTGAGACTGTTTGGAACGTTGGCTGCACATACTGGCATGACTCCTTGAGCTTCTTTAGTTTTCTATTTAATACCCTTATAGTAGTGGATTGACGCTAAAAAAACAAAAAAGCTTCCATAAGAAGCTTCTCCCTTTAGTTCATATATTGTTTCGAGTTCCCCATATAAAAAGCTTTCCTCATCTGTCTCACATAAAATGGATACTTCTGATCATTCACATTCGTTTTGACCATCTCACTGCTGCATTCATCGCAGATAAAAGCCGTAATAATATGAATCCCGCCAATCCGCTGCTGCTCACAGATCATACATACCCCAATTCGGTTCTCCTCCATATGATCACTCCATGCTCTTTTACTATTAGTATATCCGGTTCTCAATTCTCCTAAACTAGCTAAAACCTCATATTTTGGAAGGAATGTACCGATATACTCTTATACCAGGTTAACTGTTCACGGAGGTCATCATCATGTCATCGATACAAGAACCAAATCTCTCCAAACAATCTACCATTTACAGCTATACATTAATGAAGCGAATATATCATTCCTTATATAAATTGATTTTGTACTTTATAGTGTTAGCCTTAGCCGTCTTCTACAAATTTGACCCCACCAACTGGCTGCCGCTAGTAGTCAGCTACCCACTTCTGCTTATCTTCCATACGTTGTTAGTTCGGATTTATTTCCAATTCACAATCGGGATGGCCATGAGAGGCTGGTCCTACCGTTGGGGTATTTTCTGGTACGGCTTTTTACCTGAGGGAAATGCCTCTATCCGACTAGTATCCAAAATACAGCTTCACTTATTCTGGATTGGTCTATCAATGATTACGCTTCTCTACCCCTGGATACCTGAAAGATGGTTGATCCATCTCACTATTTTTCACTTTTGGATGCTTATGCCGCGGCTTTGGATTCTATTCCGGTTTCGTCCTTACCGCAAAGCCGGCTTGATCAAGATCACGGACAAAGATACATCATGCTTCATGCAATAGGTCGTCCTTCAAATCTAATAAGAGCCCTTCGAGGCTCTTATATATTTGTGGATTCGCTCGAACAAATAGAAAAAGAACCTTACGGGGATTTCTCCCTGTAAAGTTCTTCATTGTGCTTGGCAACGTTCTACTCTCCCAGAACCCTGCGGTTCAAGTACCATCGACGCTGGAGGGCTTAACGGTCGTGTTCGAGATGGGAACGCGTGGGTCCCCTCCGCCATCATCACCAAACGTGATGCTTCTGCCAGGAAACATCAAAAACATTGTTCAGGCTGTCTTGCACCCTGAAAACTAGATACGAAACTTGCGTAAAGTTGTTTTGCTTAGGTTAAATGCTTATGCTTCCGAAGCTAGCCTTCCTCCGGAAAGCTTTATGGTTAAGCCCTCGACCGATTAGTATTCGTCAGCTGCATGCATTGCTGCACTTCCACCTCGAACCTATCAACCTCGTCGTCTACAAGGGGTCTTACTGACTTGGGAAATCTCATCTTGAGGGGGGCTTCGCGCTTAGATGCTTTCAGCGCTTATCCCCTCCGTACATAGCTACCCAGCGATGCCTCTGGCGAGACAACTGGTACACCAGCGGTACGTCCATCCCGGTCCTCTCGTACTAAGGACAGCTCCTCTCAAATTTCCTACGCCCGCGACAGATAGGGACCGAACTGTCTC
>NZ_FNIF01000007.1:199549-200298 GCF_900103825.1 Paenibacillus sp. yr247 | reverse complement strand
TGGAACGGAATTAAGTTGCCGGATGAATGGAAAGACTTTTTCGGCGAAAGAACGACTCAATACCTGTACGATGGAATGGACGTTCTGAAGGAGTATGGAAAGAATGGGAATCCATTGGTGGAGTACTACCGGGTCGGAAATCAGACCGTGGCGCAAAGGCTGTTCGGAAATACGCGCTTTATTGGCGATGATGATGATCATGGCAATCATGGCAATAACGGTAATCACAACGGATGGTTTGGCGGACATGGCTGGTTTGACGGCGATGAGCATGTGGATGGGAATATCGTGTATGGGCTGACCGATGCGCTGGGCAGTGTACGGGATGTGACGAACCATAAAGGGAAATCGCTGATGCAATACCGGTACGACGCGTTTGGGAACATTGTGAGCGGATTGTCGAACCCTTATACGTCGGCGGCTATGTATGCAGGGAAACAGTATGATCCCAAAGCGGGATTGATGGATTACTCCGCACGCTGGTACAATCCGAATATAGGACGGTTTATATCGCAGGATACGTATATAGGAATTGCAGCCATACCGCAGTCATTAAATCGGTATGCGTATACGCTCAATAATCCAGTGAAGTATATCGACCCGAGTGGACATTGCCCCGCTGATGAAAATGGCAACTGCGACTCTGGAGGCGGCAGCGATGGCGGGGGAGGCGATCCGGGTAGTGGCGGAGGAAGCGATCCAGGCGATCCCGGCACTGGCGGAGGGGGCGATCCCGGCACTGGCGGAGG
>NZ_FNIF01000007.1:0-199269 GCF_900103825.1 Paenibacillus sp. yr247 | reverse complement strand
GGCAATGGTGAGCCGGACAATACCCCACCGCCACTGACGCCAGAGCAAAATGCACAAAAGAAGCATCTTTACTTGGAAGATGTGACTGGGCTTGCAGAGATGGATATGTCTGTCGCAGATGAACCAGGTTCATCAGAAGAACTAAATGATAATCAAAGTGTTCTGGGGTATGCAGCAGACAAATCTCTGAATAGCTTTAAGGAGATAGGGAATGCCGTTGTAAATGGTTTCCAGACACGAGCAGATAAATCACTTGATTCTCCATATGATTTTGTGAACTATGCCACAATGGGGACAACGAATGCAGTAGTGTCAGGAGCACAAAATAGAGCGGAGAAAATGTGGGACTCTCCCTACGATTTTGCGAATTGGTTGTCCTTTGGGATAGTTGGGACCATAAAAGGAGCAATTGCCCCAGAAGAGCCATTATCTGCACAACATTGGTTAGATAGTTTTGGTGTTGCAGCACTTGTCACAGGGGGTATAGAAGCAGGACTTACAGTCGATATTGAAGCTACGACGTCCGCCATCGTTGTTGAAGGAACTGGTGGTTATTTCGAAGGATTTGTTGCAGGCGACAATATGGGTAGTATGCTTCGTTCTGAGGGGACGGGTGAAGCTGATCCACTTGGAGGTGCGTATAAAGATGTTCCAGCTAATGGTGGTCAGGTTCATCACATGCCCGCAAACTCGGTAAGTCCCTACAGTAGAGGAGAAGGACCTGGTATTAGAATGGAAACTGATGACCATATGGATACAGCGAGCTGGGGAAGCTCAAAGAAGAACCAGGAATATAGAGCCCAGCAAAAAGAACTTATTGATAATGGAAAGTTTGAAGAAGCGCAACAAATGGATATAAATGATGTTCGTTCAAAATTTGGTAATAAGTATGACGAAGGTATCCAACAAATGTTAGACTATACGAAGAGACTTCGTAACATGCCTGAAATGGATGAATAGGAGGATAACACATGGAGTTCAAAATAAATCCGTATATAGGGGCAGGAAGGGTACTGCTTGGAATGACTCCAAATGAAGTTCAAGAAGCCTTAGGAGCCTATCCTAAAAAAAAATTTCGCAAATTTAAAGATGATGATTTTGAAACAGATTCTTACGAATGGTGTTATGTATACTATAAAGAACCAGGTATATGTGAAGCTATTGAATTTCACGCCCCGTCTTCTGTTACTTTTAACGAACAAAACCTTCTTGGCAGACCGTATGCAGAAGTTAGAGATATTTTAAAGCAATATGATGATACGTTACAATTTGAAGAGTCAGGACTTACCTCAATTAGATTTGGATTTGGATTATATGCTCCATTTGCCGGAGATGAACCTTCTGAGCCAGTAGAAGGAGTAATTGTTTTCGAGAAAGGGTATTACGATTAATCCTTAAAATAACTCTCAGACCTTGATTGGCTTTATGCCTTTCAAGGTTTCTTTTTCGGTGGTGGTGGGTACTCAGTGCCGAATGAACCCCTCATTCAACCAACCAGGTCGGCTCCCTGACAGAAAACCAAGCAAGCTGGTATAATGGTGGTAATTGGTAAAATGATAGCCGCCTTTTCTTTTAATAGATTTTAAGATTACAGCATAGGGGACGGGTAATCCTGTATTTGAAGTCTCTAGAGAACAGTATCCGAATCATGCTAATATGTTAGAAAATGCGCAGGAAAACGGACATTCCTTAGAGAACCTTCAAAGAGGAGGAGGAACACGAGAAGCACAGAAGAACCGTTATGAAGCCCAAAAACAAATCAGAAAAGAACAAGGGCCTCCTCCAGAAGGGCATGATTACGATGAGTTTCCTTATGCTTCCACTAAACAAGGTGGTGCTGGAGCGCATGTTGAACCCGTTCCGAGTGAAGAGAACCAGGCGGTTGGAAGAGATTTGGGACAGTTTTATAAGAAAAATGGTATAAATGAGAATGATTCTTTCGATATAAAAATTACTGATTGAAGAATGGCCGCTGTAAGAGTTAACTCAAGTGGTTATCTATACAAACACTTTTACAGCGGTCAATAATATGGGGGTTGTAATGTTAAAGGATTTGTTTAATGAGTTCATTGAATTGTCTAAAGAATTACGACCAGAATACCCAGACAGTTTGGGAAATGAAAAAAAAGATTGGTCCAATGTTTTCCAAATGAAATCTGATATACCGAGATTATTTGAAGTGATTTATAGTACTGTGCAAGGAACAAAAAGGGATATTAACGATCAAAGATTAATGGATTTCATACCTGGATATCGACTTATACACATCGATGAATTTGTCCTTGAGAAAAAAAATCTGGATAATATTTTGAATGCTCAGACTAAAATAGCAATGGTGGTACCTCTTTTGGCCAATTACTCTAGTGATTTCATTTGTTATGTAGAGAATTTTGACGGAGAAGGTTGCATCTGTATATTGTTACACGATGAGAGAGAACTAAATTTGATGTACAGTACGCCTGAAAAGTTTCTTGAAACTATTAATGAGTTTTACAAGCAGCATGTATATTTTTTAGACGATGATGGTTATCTTGATTATGACTGGGAAAAAGAAGGTATCATTGGTTCAAGCCTTAATCCTGACGTAAAATACTGGACATCGTAAATAATCAGTAGCCTTGATTGGCCTCGTGCCTCTCAAGGTTTCTTTTTTATCCGCCGCTGTACCGCTAACAACACGAAATAACCGCTCAGAGAGTATGAGAGACAAAATGAAAATCCCGAAATTTTCATAGAACTCATGAAAATGAAAATTTAACATGAAATTGTGGTGGTAGAAATAACAAAAACAGGATTTTCTCATAAGACTCATGAAGGTGATCGTTTTATGTGAAGCGATGGTGGTGTTGGACAACTCATGCATCCACTGAATGACTAACGCAAACCCGGAGTGATGACGTTTGTTAACGGCAGACCATACAAATTACCTGAACGGCAGCAGAATAGCGCAGAACGAAAGATCGTGGGTTTCAACATTAAGGATTGACCATGCAATGGAGTGTGTGTCATAATACACATACAGCGGACAGCCGATCAATGGCTGCGAGCAACTTAATAAACGATAAACTTGAGAAAACCAACTTTACGGCACTTGAAAAACACTTAACGGTGATTTCAGGTGCCTTTTTGCGTTCAGATGATCTGACGGGAGGCAGGATTCAGTGCAGGAATATAATTAAGTATTAGTCGGTTAACTATTAAATTTTATGCGCGCGAGGACAAATGCCCATGAGACAAGGAGCGAAGCAAACATGGAAATAGCTGTATCAACAGATAAATTGGTGGTCGAGTATCGGGATGTACCGTTTGGATTTTTCTTTGGATGGTATACGCGGCTAATGATAGGGCGGAAATATCATATACGACGAACGGAGTACAAAAAGATTTACGTGTATCAGATGCACATACGACTTGATAAAGGTGTGTACTTGCATGTATTCTACCGAAATTTTAGAGAAATAGACGGTGCTTTATTTACGTTACGTGTGGAGGCTCGCCCCGAACACTTTGAACGGTTCCCTGAAATTATGGAAGAACTGAGGAATATGGCGAGTGGGATTGATTTTGTTAACTGTGACGTTGCGTATGATGTGCCCTATGCGCTTGGGGATGTGTTTGTTGCACCTAACGATATGCGGCGCAAGCTACGGCAGCATAAAGGGACTCGGTACTTTGGATTGCCTAAGCAACGAAAGCAGAATGGATATTGTCGGGTATATGATAAAGCACTGGAACTGTGGCAGCGGCATGGCATGGAGTATGATGGTAACTTGACCCGAATCGAAATGGTCTACAAGCCAGAGATGAAAATGAAGCTGATGGAGATAGAAGGTTACCCGCCGGAACAGAACAAGCACTACTTTGCGAGTGTGATTACAGACTGGTCTATGTTTACACCGAAACAAGTGGAACGGATACGGAACTGGCAGCTCGGAGAAGAAACGTATACAAGGCACGTTAGAGAGACAATAAAAAAGACACTTGCCAATCAGGTTGTGGATTTCAACCGACTGGCAAGCGAACAATAGAAAACGATATTGAAGCAGCCATGTGCTGCGATACTGGGAAAAGCAATTACGTAGATCGACATACAGCACCCGTTTTGCAAGGTTCAATAGTCGAGCAAGGGAATTTTACGTATAGCATTGTTGAATGGGTGCACAAGTGGGAATGCGAACGCGAGAAACGGTTTAACTGGGTATGGGTGGCTCCATAACGATAAGATCATTAACGGAAATGTTTAACGCTCCACAAATAACAGCAATAGTGCTGAGATATACGCGACTGATGGTTGGTTTGCAAAGGTCGCTGATGGTTGACGGACGCAGATCGGTCAGCTTGGCAAGCTGATGCTGAGACATGTTGCGCTCTTGAAGAATGTCCTTTAGACGGATACGGACAGTAAGTTCCATGATGTTACCCTCCCCCTTGTTTGATGGTCATGCATAATATACAACCTTCACCGTTAAGAAAACGACTATAAATTTGCGGGTTGTGTAGATCGGGTTGCGGATCGTATAGTATGCATCAACGGTCGAGCGTTACAAGCGGCAAGTTATCCGCAGAAAACGGACGAACGAGACACGGACTACAATTGCTGTGGTGGGAGGGGATTTTCTTGAGGGAGAAAGTCGTCGGATACATTAGGGTTTCAACGTATGGACAGATGAAAGACGGGTACAGTTTGACCTATCAACTGGAGGGATTGAACGGTTTTGTGAGATGAACGACTTCGAACTGCTCCGTGTGTATGAGGATAAGGGCATAAGCGGAGCGGCAGTTGATGAAGAAGGCTTGAGCATTGAACGTGAAGGGTTGCAGGAGATGCTGGCTGACCTGAAACAGCAGACTGTGAAGCATGTTGTTGTATTAAACACGTCGCGGCTTTGGCGCTCTGACATGGCAAAAGTGCTGATCCAACGAGAATTGAAGCGTCATAAGGTAGATGTGAAGGCGATTGAACAGCCGAACTACAGTATTTACGCGCATGACCCGAACGACTTTCTAGTAAACGGCATGTTGGAGCTATTAGACCAGTACCAACGATTAGAAATTGCAATGAAGCTGAGCCGTGGCAGAAAAAAGAAAGCTGAGCAAGGCGGCTATGCTGGTGGCGGCGTGGTTTTTGGCTACACAGCAAAGAAAGGTTCAAAAGTGATAGAAATTGATGAGGCGCAAGCAGTGGTTGTACGGCGACTATTTGAACTGCGAGACTTATTCCCTCAATGGTCGCTGTCACGATTGGCAGAACAATTGAACAGGGATGGATTTCAAACACGTAGAGGTAAACGGTTTACTGATGTGCAAGTGTTTCGGATATTAGAACGCGAAGATTTCTACAAGGGAACTTACCGCTACGGCAACATTAAAGCGGAGGGCAAACATGCAGCCATCATATAGAGCAGATGAGCCAACGAAGGTGATTGCTGACCATTACGAACAGGTTGTTGAGGAAGAAACTGAACTACTTGACCGCATACGAACGTATGAAGTGTACCTTAGAACACTGATGGAACAAACTTACCGCAGTGGAGAACGGTACCACAAGCTTACTGTTGAGGATATATTAACGGCAGTTTTTATGATTAGCATCAATTTGCGTACCGAACTGTTGCATGTGCAGCTTGAAAAGGCCTTGCTGTCGTGCCAAATGAGACAACCGGATTGATGGTGAAAAATATTTTTGATAGCACTTAAATTTTGACCACATTTTGTTGAATATTAGGGCAGCAAGAGTTGAAAGGTTTTGGAATGGATAGGCTTGCGTCCCGTTGCGCATCGAAAGATGAACGCTTGAGCTGAGGTTGCCGACATTCTTAAACATTCAACGAACAACCATAAACAGGGGTGATGCCTTTTGCATTACAAACAGAAGCATATTTACGTAGGAATTGACCTGCACAAGAAAACCCACACGGCGGTAGTCATTAACTGCTGGAACGAAAAGCTGGGCGAAATCCAATTTGAGAACAAGCCTGCCGCCTTTGACGAACTGGTTGCGTATGTGAAGCAGTTCAAGAAAAGAGGCATGACCCCTGTGTATGGGTTAGAAGATGTGGGCGGCTACGGTAGGTCGCTCGCCGTGTACTTGATTGAGAACAAGCAGATTGTGAAGGAGGTCAACAGCGCACTCTCGTATGCCGAGCGAAAAAGTTACCCGACTACGCATAAAAGCGACAGTTGGGATGCCGATTGCGTGGGGAAAATCCTGCTGAACAAGCTGGACATGTTGCCGGATGCGAACCCGCAGGACATTTACTGGACAATCGGTCAATTGGTGACACGGCGCTACGGATTGGTGAAGGCAGGAATAGCATTGAAAAACCAATTGCACCAGCAGTTAAGTTACCATTATCCCAGTTACCAGAAGTTTTTCAGCGACATTGACGGCAAGTGTGCGCTGGCATTCTGGCAGGCATACCCTTCGCCGCATAAGCTGGACGGCACGACCGTGGAGCAGTTGGCCATCTTTCTACAGAAAGCCAGCAACAATGCCTGCTCGACGAGGAAGGCTGAAGAAATACAATCGCTGGTTCAAGCTGATGGCGATACCAAACGAACGTACCAAGAGCAGCGCGACTTCTTGATTCAAAGCCATGTGCGGGATTTGAAATTCAAGAAGGAAGAGATGGCTTTCGTAGAGGATGAACTACGCCTCATGATGAAGCGATTAGATTACCAACTGGAAACGATACCCGGCATTGAAGTCGTGACAGCCGCCTATCTCGTAGCGGAAATTGGGGATGTGCGCCGCTTCTCAAGTGCGGACAAACTGGCACGGTTTGCAGGCATAGCTCCGGTAATATTTAGCTCTGCGGGAAAAGGAAGCAACCAAAAGAGCAAGCAAGGCAACCGTGTACTGCATGGGCTGTTTTACAATCTTGCGGTGCAGCAGGTACAAGTTTCAAAAGGTAGCAAGATTGCTAGAAACCCCGTGTTTCTTGAATACTATAAGCGGAAACTTGCTGAAGGTAAAACAAAGGGACAGGCATTGGTGTGCATCATGCGACGACTGGTCAACATTATCTATGGTATGTTGAAAAACAAAACGGCCTACAAGCTGCCCGAAGTCGTAGAAAAGCAAGCTGTTTAGCGTTAAAATGGTGGTAATTGGTTAGCCGAGCCAGTGCCACCTTTTCAAAAGATTGTTTAGCTTTACAACATAGGGGACGAGTAAACTTGAAGAAGTTGATCAACTTGCTAAAAACTACAATTTAAGTGATGAGACTTTTAATGATCATATTCTAGATCGTCACGGACCAGACTCTACTGTTGCGAATAAGAGTAAATTTAATCCTGATTTCGATATTAAACAGGGAATTGATGACACTCTTACAGGGGCAGACTCATTAATCAAACCCAATTCTTATGGTCGGGATGGGTATATTTTTCAAAAAACCTATGATAGCCCGATCGGCGTAAATAAGTTTAATGATCCAGTAAGTACTTTGAAAGTGGTTCTTGATGAAGGCGGAAATGTTATTACGGCTTTCCCCATAAAGTAAGGAGTGAATACTATGGCAATAACTTTTTGTTTAGCGAATAGTGTTGATGAAGCAAAATTGACCAATGAAGTTGTGGATTTTGATGACGATATTCATACAGTGTTGTATGAACATCGTGGGGATTTTCCACCTCAGTATCATTTTCTGATTGAGTTTGACCCCTATGGTGATGAAATTTTAAATGCAAAAGATATAGAGTCACTAGTTGAAACATGTAATTATCTCAAAATGAATTTTGGTAAGGAGAATGAAATCCATTTTGCGGAACGGTTAAAGAATCTGTGTTTAAAGGCTTTAGAAAGTAATAAATCTATTGTTGCTTTAGGTGATTAATCGAAGAGGCTGACTCATATTTTTGAGTCACCCTCTCTTATGACAAGAACTCGTCCGACAGGCATGGTAACTGGGAGAACGTTTCAAGTTGTCGGCAAAGGAAAAGGGAGTTACACAGGTGGGACTGAAATACCACCAACAAGAGTTAACGTAGTAAGACCAAGACCACCTGGAACAGGGCCGGTTGAAAGTGACTGAGGGGTGAAAGGCTTGACACTTGAGAACGCAAATGAATTGGACTCCATAGGGTTGGATAAAGTTACTGGCGAAGTTAATCTCACAATTAAAGATGATGTGGATTGGAATGATATTCAATTGCATTTAAGTTTACTTCAGGAAAAAATAAACACTTATTTAAGTTTTATAGAAAGCGGAGAGATTGATTCCTCTTATCCTAAATCAATTAATAAAAGGAAAAAAATCACGATTTATTTCAAGCACCAGGTATGTGATGAAGCAATAGAATTTTTGACACAAGCGAACCAAATAGTGATAGACGCAGGGTTTGGGTTTGAATGTTTAGAATGGAATCCAACAGAAACTGGTACTCAATGGGTTCGGTTATTTAGCTAAATGCACTTGTATAATCACCTGTAAATATAATAAAACTGTCGATTAATTTATTCTAGGCGCTTTTATAGGCAAGGTTACACTTAACCAGAAATTAATCGACAGTCTCAAAGGAGCAGATTCTATGTCTAAGAAACTATTACTACTTATCTTTTTATTATTTGTACTTGGGCTATCAAATACTGTGTATGCGGAGGAGCAGCCCATTCAAGTGCTGGTTGACGGCGAAAAAATCGACTTTGAAGAACCGCCTTTTCTTCAGGATGGAACGACGCTAGTACCTTTTCGCCCAATCTTCGAAAACTTGGGGATTCAAATTCAATGGGATGCAGAAACTAAGACTATTACCGGAACGAAGAATAAATTCAAGATCGTTTTGCAAATTGGCAAAAGTACGGCCAACATCAACGGTAAGGAGCAAAAATTATCCGTGGCCCCCCAGATTATTAACGGAAGCACCTTCGTTCCGCTGCGTTTTGTCGGAGAAGCTACGGGTCAATCGGTCATATGGGATGGGACCGTGAGACGAATTTATATTCATTCCTCCCTTTTAAGTTATTTGAATAAAACTATTTATTTTACAGACAGCAAGTTAACCTATGAAGGTGAAACGAAGGATGGTAAGAGAGAAGGAAACGGCAAGTTTATTTCAAATGGAAAGTTAATCTACGAAGGCCAGTTTCATGACGGGAAAATGGAAGGGCAAGGTAAGCTTTACTACAAAGGAGGACAACTTTTCTATGAAGGACAATGGACAAAAGGGCAAATAAATGGTCATGGTAAGCTCTATAAAGAGAACGGAAATTTGTGGTATGATGCGAATTTTATAGATAATGAGATAAAGGGACAGGGTACGTTTTATTATGCATCCGGCGGCGTCTATGTAGGCGATCTGATTGATGGAGAAGCCATGGGACAAGGGAAGTACGTCTCCGATAAAGGTACTACGTTTTATGACGGTGAATGGAATCACTTTCACTATGAAGGTAAAGGAAAGACATATTTTGTCGATGGGACAGTCCGATATGAAGGAGATTTCAAAGACAACAAGGCTAACGGTAAAGGGAAATCGTATTACACCAATGGCGTGTTGCGGGCAGAAGGAGACTTCAAGAACGATTTGTTAGACGGCTTCGGAAAATTCTACGATAAGGCAGGGACTTTAATCTACGAAGGTGAGTACAAGGCGGACAAACTTCATGGTAAAGGCAAGTTGTATAATTCCGATGGTACGTTACAATTCGAAGGCGAGTTTAAGGACGGTAAACCGGTAACTCCGTAACCTGTTGGATATAAGATGATCACCGGCTCCTTCCCTAAATGGGAGAGGGACGGTGATTTTTCGTTTGAAAGAAAATTCACATATACGAACGTGTAATCGAATCGGCTTGAAAGATTATGTGTCAGTGGTGGGGCTAACCAGTGTCGAATGAGCAAAATATTCAACCAATAACACACTTTACCCATATAACAACCGTATATAAAGATTTCGTCATTTCGGTTGTATGCACATAAAGCTTGAATAGGTATAACCTAAATAATGCTTTTGCGTTAACTCTATATGGTGGCGGTGAGGACGGAGACGGCGGCAGTGGTGATGCTGATAACGGAGACAAGCCGGAAAATCCCCCAACACCCCCGATACCTGAGCAAATTGCGGATGGGAAGCATCTCTTCTTGGAAGATGAGACAGGCCCAGCGTCATGGAGCTATCGGCTGGAGATTAACCGGGCAATTCAGTGACCAATGCAACAGTTTCGGAGTACTGTGATACTTCGGAAGTTCGTATGATTGGACAGGTGAAATTGCTTTCGATGTAACTGCTTGGATAGCTGGGACGGTGGAGTACTACCGGGCCGGAAATCAGACCGTGGCGCAAAGACTGTTCAGAAATGCGCGGTTTATTGGTGATGATGACGATGATCATGGAAATCATGGAAGTCATGGAAGTCATGGGAATCAAGGTAATCATCAAAATAATGGCCAACATCGCGGATGGTTTGACGATGAAGAAAAATTCGGAAGGAAAAATCGTGTATGGGCGGACCGATGCGCTGGGCAGTGTAAAGGATGTGACGAACGATAAAGGGAAATCGCTGATGCAATACCGGTACGACGCGTTTGGGAACATTGTGAGCGGATTTTCGAACCCTTATACGTCGGCGGCCATGTATGCAGGGAAACAGTATGATCCCAAAGCCGCTAATGGAAATGTTGTAACAGTCATTCCAAGATAAGGGGTTAGCTAAATGTTCATTCAATTTGACGAATACGAGTTACTCAAACTGTTCGAGAGTGAACCAGTAACTATCGGTGAAAAAGAAGCAGGAGTGTTTATTTATAGTAAAACTGACAGCTTCGGATTTAAGCTTGTCATGACCTTTTCAATATACGAAAAAGAATGTAGCTTAAGTCTAAACCATCATAGCTATGAAACTCCGATATTTGATGTGAAATTGAAAGATGTAGAGAGAATTTCTTGTAATTATAAGCAACTAAAAATCCAACGTAATAATAGCGAAAAGTGCATTGAAGCTATTTTTAAGCCGAATTTTTCATTAAACATCCTAAATTTATGATGTTGTGTATGGTGAAGTAAAGAATGTTATAGATAATGGTTTGACACAAAAAGGAAACCAGTCATATTCAATTTTCATTGATGCAGGGAAAACAATAGGGACTGCAGGAGAAACAACGATAAAAGTTGTAATTTCAGAGGATGGCGGTATGCTTAGTGCGTACCCAGTTAAGTAAGGAGGTATCATCTATATGATTAATGTAATTGAAAGATTCTTAGAAGCTGAGATTTCTTCACAAGAGTTGTATGAAGATATTCATTACTTCATCACATCTTTTCACATTAGAAATGGGGAATTTGAAGCGAATGAATTTATTATTAAAAAAATGGATTCAGTAAATTTCATAATATTCCCTGAATATGTCTATCCAACTGATGGTCATAGAGAAATTCCGTATTGCAGTTCAGTTTATAAAGATGATTTGATTTCAAAAATAAATGAACACGCAAAGACAAAAGGCTTTACTGTAAAGAAATTAAAGTGATTGTATGATTACCCCGTTGTCTCAAATACTGCTGCTAAAGAGTATCTATCTAAAGGGGATGTTGATGTGCTTCGCCAATTCCTCAGCGAACGTGGAGGAAGCATTGGGAGTGCTATGACTGAGCAAGAAATCCAACAACTAATTTCGCAAGCGGAAGTACTGGGAAGAGTGTTAAAATCATCCGATGCTGCCGTAGCTGGTTCAGCAATAAAAGAAGGAGCCCCACTTATTACCAATGATGCAAGACTCGCTAAATTTCTTAATCAAGCAGGCTTCAATGTGGAGGGACATTAGATGAGTGCTTATAATATTTTAGTTGTTCAATCCAAATGTTGTAGTTGTCATCAAGATAGCAAAATAAAAATTCAGTTCAAATTCGGCGATACATGGGACTATAAATATTTTATCAGTGATGAAATCAGATGGGGAGGTAACGATACCGGAAAGAAAGGGCTAAAGAAAGTTGTGGTAGACGGAGTTGCTGAACCATGTGAAAAATGCAATGAAATTGTTTATTACTTAATTTATATTGAAAACGATTGTAATTCAATCCATTGAGCAGAACAATGGACAGTACAATTTTTTTGACTCTGAGGACTATTATTTAGTTCTTGAACCCTAGAATTTATGAGAACCTTAATTTATCCGTTTTTAAGGGGTGAAGGTGAGGGAGTATTAACACTATCATGCTACACCGGACGGAAAAAATAGAATGGAGCATCCGGAAACTGGGGATACACATTATTGGCCCGGGGATACAGTAACTGATATTCCAAATGATTGAAAGGAGTTAATTCTATGATTATTTTTGATAAACAATCTAAACATAAAGTATCAGATATAGATTTACACGATGCAGAAGTCCATGAGATTTTCTGTAATTATACAGAACATAAAATTAGAGTGCCACTCAAATTGCATAACCCTACTAGGGGGAAAGTAGAAGCTGAACTGAATTTTGAAGATGTATTGTTTGTAGATATAAGTTTGTGTGAGCCTTGGGGGGCAGGTTTTTACATTAACGAAATTATAGTAAGTAATGATACCATGTTTATTTCAAAGTTTGATGACCCCGAAAAATACATTAACAGTATTCATTTGACTATCTTGCTTAACTCGGGAGATAAGATCAACGTTGTTGCGAGCAAAATTCTTTATTTAGAAAAATAATGCTTGTTGAAGTGAGTAAGCAATAGGAGAATTTCTTGCTAAAGAAGAAATTCAAAGCGTAATAAAAACTACGGAACATGGTGCTGAAAGATTAATGAGTAGGGGTTTTAGCCCGTCAGATATTACTGATTTGAAATTGTCACCAAGTAATGTTTTATCTCAATCTGATGGTATTAGCGTGTATATCAAAGATATTGGTGCAGGAAAATTTAACGTACGTAATTCTAGAAAGTGAAAGCGGAGTTGTAACAGCATTGAAAAATATTAGTGAGAATTCTTTAAACAGACTATCTCAGAATTATGGATGGAAGTGAGGTCTAATTCCAATGAGTAACCAAACCTATCAATGTTGCTTTTGTAACAAAAATATTGAGTCAAATAAAATCGACATAACAGCACTTATTGTTATATCGAATTGGGACAAGAATCAAGACGAACAGCAAGAACAACAACTATTTTGTCATATGGAATGTTTAAGAAGTAAATTGGGGAATAATGTACCCCTATACATTGCAGATATTTTCGATTAATTAGGACTTTGGTGGGCTACCCAGTGCCTGATGATGTTGTTGTAACATCCCCTATATTATATAGTTACCAGGATGAATGAGGGTTATTCGGCTTAGAGCCGCTGTTCGAACGTCTGTCCATTAACGCATTTTTAAAGTAATTTTTTTCAACTTCTGCATAACTTTTCTCCGCTGTCAAGGAATAGATGCTCAGCCAATTCTCATGAAATTCTAAGAATGGCTGATTATGCTAGGCGTACCGTGTCTTCCTCCCTTTTCAGGTAAATACTGGGTTTTCGTAATGTGATAAGGTGGAATCAGGGTAATACAAGCCCATCACACCACGATCCATGAAGGAGGACATCCAATCATGCAAGCAATGAAGAAGAACCGCCTTATAAAATCGTTAGTGGGGATAAGCCTAAGCCTTTCCTTGTTAACTTCCGGAACGATGATCCTTAGTCCGCAGTCCGCCCATGCAGCAACGGACTCCGCGGCAACAACTGCCACTTACAGTGCAACGAGTGCCAGCAAAGATGACAGAATCGTACGTACCGCACAATCCTATATTGGTAAAGTTCGCTACAGATTTGGCGTAAGGGATACGAATCGTTTAATCTTGGACTGCTCTGCTTTTACGCAGATGGTATTTAAGAAGAATGGCATTACGATCCCATGGGGTTCAAGCGCACAAGCGAAAGTAGGAACTCCGGTTAAGCATAAAGCGCAATTAAGAAAAGGCGATCTCGTCATGTTTAGCGTTAGCAAACCGGGTCGCATTAACCATGTGGGCATATATATAGGGAATGGTAAGTTCATTAGCAACACGACCAGCTCTGGTGTGGTTATTCGTGATTTAAACACAGGTTACTGGAAAGACAGATTCATTATAGGCCGTCATTTATAATTTTTTCGGATAGAAAGCCCTATTCTCGATCCTCCTTTCTTGGTGAAGCACCGACCACAATTGAAAGGGGATGGGAGTCAGGGCTATTTGTTGACCGATGACTCTTTTTAATGATATATAAAAGAAAACCGAAAGCCTGCATAAGAATGATTTTGGCAAAATTATTAAGCCGCCCGATTGGGCAAGATCTATTCGACAAAATTAGTGCTGAAATTCGCAGACAGCAAGGCATCCAAAAAATGGTTAAGGTTGAGGGGGCACATGAATGGCGTTTCATACTAGGTTGAAAGAGCTGAGACAACAGCAAAATCTTACGCTTCGCAAGCTTGGCGAGAAAGCAGGAGTCAGTTATTCCATCCTAAATTCGATCGAAAATGGTCGAATCGAGCCGTCGAAAGATGTCGTAATTGCACTGGCAATTGCCTTGAAAGTAGAGGACAGAGAAGAACTTCTATCTTTAACAAGAAATCCCTTTGAGGGATAATTGCATTACCCAATATTGTGTGGTACAGTATTAATAGTCTTAAAGATTAAACCTGAATTGCGTATTGCAAAGGGTTATCATTTAAGTTAAATGAAACCTTTTCCAATGTGTAATTTTTTTGTTCGAAACAAGAAAAAAGACATGTTAATAAAACTTTGGAGGTATTACCCATGGCAGTAGGAACAGTTAAATGGTTTAACGCAGAAAAAGGATTTGGCTTTATCGAAGTTGAAGGCGGCAACGATGTATTCGTACATTTCTCCGCAATCACAGGCGAAGGTTTCAAATCTTTGGACGAAGGCCAACGCGTTGAGTTCAACGTAGTTCAAGGCAACCGCGGACCACAAGCTGAGAACGTTGTAAAACTGTAAGCTCAAGCTTGCACAAATAGCATTCTCGAAGAACGACTCTTAACTTTAGTTGAGGGTCGTTCTTTTTTGCGTTTTGGCCGTGTCAACACGTTATGCTGGATGGGTAACAAAATTCTTAATATATTGAAAGAAATTGGAGTTTACTCTCATAGCGATGCCCTATCATTTGTTATTATAATTAGTAAAAACATATATGAGGTGGCCGCATGGGAGCATCTGTTACAACTACATTGACAAAACGGAGAGCCGCTAAGCAGAAACGTTGGGAGTCGCCTATTGCCGGATATTTATTCATCTCTCCATGGCTAATTGGATTCTTGGGCTTGACTCTCTATCCTATGATTTTATCGCTCTATTATTCGTTTACCGATTTCAGTTTGCTGGAAAAAGCGAATTGGGTAGGGCTTAGAAATTACGAGAAAATTTTCACGACGGACACGAAGTTTTACGGGTCGGTTAAGGTTACTTTTATGTATGTTCTCGGTTCGGTGCCGTTAAGACTTATTGCCGCCTTATTTATTGCAATGTTGTTAACCAAAAGCATTAAAGGGATGTCAGCTTACCGAACCATGATCTATTTTCCTTCGCTAATCGGGGGGAGTATAGCAGTATCCATTTTATGGAAAAATATCTTCGGAAAAGATGGGTATATCAATCATATTTTTAGTTTCTTCGGAATTGAAGGAAGCGGTTGGGTAACAAGTCCCAATACAGCCTTGGGGACACTAGTGTTGCTCGTAGTTTGGCAGTTCGGTTCAGCAATGGTCATTTTTTTGGCGGGTCTCAAACAAATTCCTCAAGATCTTTACGAAGCTTCGTCGGTTGACGGAGCCAGCAAGGCGAGACAATTTTTTGCAATTACGCTGCCTATGCTTTCGCCAACTATTTATTTTAATCTCGTAATGGGGATCATCGGATCGTTCCAAATGTTTACTCCAGCTATGATTATTACGGATCGCGGTGGGCCTATGAACTCCACTTATGTGTATTCGCTTTATTTGTACGATAGGGCCTTTGGTCAGTTCCAGATGGGTTATGCTTCAGGTCTTGCTTGGATTATGTTATTGATCATTGCAGCCTCTACCGCTTTTATTTTTCTGACCTCTAAATACTGGGTCTTCTATGAATCCGAAGGGGGGAGAAGAAATGACAAATAGTTTCATGCGGAAAAATGTATACAGGCATTTGCTGCTTGCTTTTATGAGTATTGTTATGATTTATCCGGTCATTTGGTGGGTTGGGGCTTCATTGAAATCAAACAAAGAATTGAGCTCACCCAATTTGTTTCCTGCTAAACTAATGTGGAGCAATTTCGTAACCGGTTGGAACGCGATACCCAGACATTCGTTTACTGATTTTTATATCAATAACTTCCAACTCGAAGCCGGAATTTTGGTGACGACAGTGATTTCTTGCACCCTTGTTGCTTTTGGGTTTGCCCGATTGGACTTTCCGTTTCGGAACTTTTGGTTCTCAATTTTAATGCTGACGCTTATGCTTCCGAGCCAAGTCACGATCATTCCGCAATATTCGTTGTTCAATAGCTTTGGCTGGGTCAACACGTATTTGCCTTTTATCATACCGCATTCCTTGGCGGGCGGCGCAGGAGGTCCCTTCTTCGTGTTCTTGCTCGTGCAATTCATTCGGGGAATTCCTCGAGAGCTGGATGAATCAGCAAAAATTGACGGTTGCAGTTGGTTTTCCATCTATTGGAGAATCGTTATGCCGCTCACGAAACCCGCAATCGTTACCGTCATCATCTATTGTTTCTTATGGAATTGGGATGATTTCTTCGGTCATTTGCTCTATATCAATACAGTTGGGAAGTTTACGGTTGGATTGGCCTTAAGAATGCTCAACGATTCGCAATCCGTTCAAGAGTGGGGACAGCTTTTGGCAATGGGTCTTGTCTCCGTCATCCCTGCGGTCATTATCTTTTTCACAGCTCAGAAGCATTTTGTCGAGGGTGTAGCCACAACCGGGATTAAGGGGTAACGAATCCTCGGAGAATATTGAAATAAATAGTGCAGTTCTATTATATGAAAATGGACTAACAATGGTTATTATAATATTTGAAATATTGAATCTATTAAACAGAAAAGGGGATTTGAAACATGGCCAGAATGCGAAAAAAACTGACTCTAGCAATTTTAACGACAGTAATTGGCTTATCGTTGGCCGGATGCGGTGCAGCGGACTCGAGTCCGAAAGCTGCCGATAAAGGCGGCACAAGCGCCCCAAGCACCCCAAGCAATAAACCAGTCAAGCTACGAATAATGTGGTGGGGATCTCAACCGCGGCATGATGCGACACTGAAAATACTTGATTTGTATACAAAGAAAAATCCGAATATCACTTTCGAACCTGAGTATTCCGGATTTGACGGATACATTGACAAGCTGAGTACACAGGCTGCCGCAAAAAATGCGCCCGATATCATCCAGATGGATGCCGCCTGGCTTGCAGATTGGAATGCTAGAAACCAGCTGGCGGATATTAGCAGCATCAATGTAAAGGATGTCGATCCTAAACTTGTGGATGCAGGGAAATTCAACGGTAAGCAAACGGCCGTTCCGCTTGGCGGGAATGCGTGGGGGCTTATTTATGACAAAGCTTCTTTGGAAAAGCTAGGGTTACAGATGCCGAAGGAGGGCATTGCTTGGGACGCATTCTTTAAACTAGCCCGAGATGCAAAAGCCAAGCTGGACAAGGATCATTATGTAATGGCTGATTTCACAAGAAACCGGGATTTATATACGTCCTATCAATTAAGCAAAGGCAAAGGCTATCCAGTAACGCCTGACGGGAAATTTAATTTTGACAAGGATACATGGTTGGAATGGATCAAAATATTCAATGACTTCAGAAAAGAAGGCATTGTACCTCCGCCGGATGTAGCCGTTGCCGATGTCGAGTTGGATCCGAAGCTTGACCAGATGATAAATGGGAAAATTATTTTCAGAGCAGCTCATGCGGCACAAGCTTCTTCTTGGGAAAGCATGAAGCCAGGCAGCATCGGGGTAGCCGCCACGCCTAAAGATAAGCAGGCAGGCGGATGGTTGAAGGCCACTTTCTTCTTCAGCGTTGGTCAGGATTCCCAGTACAAAGAAGAAGCCAAGAAGTTTATCGATTGGTTTATCAACGATCCAGAAGCAGGAGAAATTTCCGGAACAACGCGAGGAATGCCAGTCTCCAATAAGACGCTTGCGCTGCTGCAGCCTAAATTTACTCCAGCAGATAAGCTGACGGTTGAGATGATTGAGAAGACGTCAAACGGAGCACAGCAGTTTAACCCTGGGGCGAAGGGCTGGAACAATTTCGAAACGAAGGATTACAAAGCAATTGCCGAATCGATTATGTTTTCTAAAATGACCCCTGAGCAAGGATTTGAAGAGTTGAAAAAGAAAGCCGCAGAGTATCAAAAATAACTTCATGTTCTATCATGTTCTCCCCCTTAATGTCGTTACATTAAGGGGGGATTATTCTATTACAGCACCCCTTAGTTTGACATTGGAATCCTTTTAAGGGGAATCCAATGTTATAATTAGGGGGTGCTTTCTTTAGTAGAAGCACAGCCAAAGCTTACGAAGCAAGTTTTCCTTCGGAAAGCTCTTAGGAGGTTATGAAATGTGGAAGATTGCAATCATTGATGATGATAGACAGGTACTCAAAGGGATGAAGCAAGTGATTCCTTGGGAAGAAATCGGTGCTGAATGGGTCGGAGAAAGCGTGAATGGTGCGCGCGGTTTGGAGCTGATTCGTGAAACAAAGCCGGATATCGTAATCACCGATATTTATATGCCTGTTATGAGCGGACTGAAAATGATAGAAATCTTACGAGAAGAGGGCTATATGGGAAGGATCCTCCTTCATAGCGGTTATTCGGACTTTGAAGTTGCCCGCCAAGCGTTAAGACTTAATGTGGAGGATTACTTATCGAAGCCGGTTTCCAGAAACACGATTCGGGAAGCGTTGATTCGCACAATGGATGCTATACAACATGAAAATAATATCAAGGTGGAGCAGGACAAGCTTCGCTATCAAATCAATTTATATGAACCATTCGTTCGTAAGGAGCGGTTAAAAACTGCAGTTACCGGAACAGCAAGCGATTTGAATGAAATGACCCTTTTTTTTCAAAGAGAACAAGAGCAAAGCCAAGTAGTATTGGGCATTGAAATTTTGAGAACGACAAGAATTTCCGATGTCCGCGCTTCTGACCGGTATTTATTTAGATTTGCTATCAATAACATTATTCAAGAAATTGTTTGTGAGGAAAAGGCAATCTTTGATTATGTTGAGTTACATGGCTATCATGCGGCATTGATTCTTTATTTTGAGAAACATGCGCTTTATTCCGAACTGATCGATCGAATTCGAACAATCGCAAATAAAATCATTGATTGTGTACAAAAATACATCCATATTACGATTCGGATAGGCATTGGAGGGCTTAAGAAAAATTGGTCCAACTTATCCGATTCTTTGGAAGAAGCTTTTCAATCTTTGTCCCCTGAGGGTTCCATTATTCTTTCAACCGGCGTATTTGAATATGCAAGTAACGATAACTCTCTTTCGAATCTAACACAAACGGCAACGAAGCCGATGAAATTTTATCATCTCTTAGTAGAAGACATTAAAAACACTCAGGGTAAAAATGCTGAGAAGA
The DNA here is from genome assembly GCF_900103825.1 of Paenibacillus sp. yr247. Taxonomy (GTDB): domain Bacteria; phylum Bacillota; class Bacilli; order Paenibacillales; family NBRC-103111; genus Paenibacillus_E. The sequence continues at coordinate 179,688 of NZ_FNIF01000007.1, read as the reverse complement.
TTATTCAAAACTATATTAGTACCTTAAAACAAAATGACAATTCGCTCCAATTCAAAGTACTAGGCGCACAATTTTGGGCGGTATTAAGCTATGCGCTGGGCGACGAAGAAATTCGCCTGGAGGACATTTTTCAGGGACATTCCATTGAACTTGAATTAAGTAGAATTTATAAGGTTGACCAATATGAAGAGTGGTTAAACGATAAAATTCGGCGAATTTGTTTTAACCAGCAATGGCATGAAAATTTCAAGCATAAGCTGGCTATTGATTTTATTAAACAATATATCCACGAAAATTATGCGCGGGAAATTACGATTGCAGAGCTTGCTGAGAATGTGTACATTTCTCGCAATTATTTGAGTCAAATATTTAAAAACGCGACCGGGGAAACCATTAATAACTATATCATTCGGGTGAAGATGGAAAAGGCAAAGGTGCTGCTTTTGGAGAGAAAGCTGAAAATTTACGAGGTCGCAAATCATGTGGGGTATAATAATATTCCATATTTCAGCACCACGTTTAAAAAGTATTTTGGAATCACTCCTGCTGAGTTTATCACATAAGGGCGGAATGGCGAATGAAAAACATGTTTAAAAGATACCGTATCGATTATTTGTTATATGGCGGTTTGGCCAGCTTTGTGGTCATTTTTCTAGCTATTGTCATAGGGCTGACCTATACGCTTTCGACGCAAGAAATGGCCCGAATGACGTCGTATTACCAGCAAGGCCAATTAAGCGAACTGTACAATAAAATTGAAATTCAAATGCGCTCGATTGAGCAAATTTCGCTGGCTGCCTCACGAAATACTACCCTGTCCGAGTATTCGGATATTTCGGAGGATGCCTATTCCAATTATCAAAAACGTGTGGAATTAGATACATTTTTGGCCAATATTACCTACGCAACGCCTATTATTCAATCCATCGAGTATTACATGAAAAATGCGGGTCATTCCCAATACCAAAGCCTCGTTGCTTTTATTGATGAAAAACAGGCTAAATCGCAAGACTGGTATGCGTTGGTGGATCATACAGACTTTACATGGATAGGTCAACATACGATTACATCGCTTCAAGGCGAAGTTTCAGTTATTAGCTTCGCACGAAAGATCTACTCCAATAGCGGTAACTACCAAGGATTATTAATGCTGCATGTGAAAGCTTCTTCTATTCAAAATTTGATGCGCGGTGAAACTCCGGATTCAAACCGTATGTTACTTGATTCTGGGGGCAGGGTCATTACATTAATTGGAGACTCTTCGCTTCAAAAAAAGGTTAAGGCATACATGCCGAAAATGGAGGGTGAATCCGGTTATTTAAAATCAGGACCTTCGATAGAAGGAGAACCGGATGCAGATGCAACGAAACACTTCATTGTATGGGCCAGGCATTTCTATGCAAATTGGACGCTTGTTGAGTTTACGCCATGGAATCAAATTACACGCGGAAGTGTTCGTATTGCAGAGATCTTATCTCTCGTCGGTATTTCGGCGATCGTTATCGCTTTATTTATTACTTTGTATGTATCGAGCCAGTTAATAAAACCGATCCGTCTGTTGGTTCGTGAGATGGGGGGATACTCGGCCAACGGCCGTACAATCAATTTGCCGAATGACTACTATAATGAGTTTGGCGTCCTATTCTCCGGGTATCGAAAATTAATAGATCGCATTCAAGCGCTTTATTTATCTTTAGAGAATCAATACAAGCAACAAAAGAATGCGGAAATTAAAGCGCTTCAAGCGATGATTAACCCTCATTTTTTATATAACACCTTAGATCAGTTAAATTGGATGGCGCTTTCAACAGGGCAGGATAAACTGAGTCACATTCTAGAGCTTATGGGGAGAATGTTTCGAATCGGTTTGTCCAACGGGGAGAGTCTAATTACGATTCGCGAAGAATTTATTCATGCGGAATGCTACTTGCAAATCCAACAATTGCGCTGGGAAGAAGGATTGATGGTTACGATCGATGTGCCTGAACATTTGAAGGGATGGTATATTCCAAAAATAACACTTCAACCCTTCATAGAAAATGCTATTATGCATGGTTTTAATGAAAGAACGACCGGCAGCATCAATATCAAAGCCCAAGTAGAAGGGGAGGACATTGTCATCAGCATCTCAGATGACGGTGTGGGACTTAAAAAAAACTGGGATACGATGAAAAAAGGAAATACGGGAGGGTATGGGATTCGTAACGTAAGAGAGAGATTTGAAGCATTTTTTGGAGATAGCTACCAGATAGACATTAAAAATAACGATAATGCCAGCGGAACAACGGTAGTCATTCGTTTTCCTAAGCTCAAGAGCAAGGAATTGGAAGACTGGGGAAGACGTTTAACACGCTCTCAAAATTAACATAGGAGTGGGTGTCTATGACTGAAAGTAAAGCAATACAAAGAATTTTAGACAAATTAAACAGAAATGACTTCATAGATTTATTAAGTGAACGAGTTTCATTATCAGATTTAAACACGTTATTACTCGAGTTGTTTAGAAAAAAAACAAGTGATACTTCATATGGAGATTTACTGAGAAACTATTCCGCGAACAGATTTGTGCAGCCTGCCGAACTTAACCCTATCGCGCTTAAGCAAATGGAAATTCATATTCTTAAAATTGCTCAATCATACTCCTACCAAGCGATGCAATTATCTCCTGTTGCGCCTTTAGGTTCTTGCTCGGTGGTGGCGACTTCAGACCAAAATAAAATTATATCCGCTCTAAGGGGAACAGAAGTCGTGGCAGATGCGACAAATGTATTGGCGCTGCATATTTGCGATTTATTAAAGAAAGGAACGTTAAAAAATAATGATGATTCATTAAGATTCAGTACCACACATAGGCATGTGAGGGCTCAAAAATTTAGTAATCCCGGATCACTCACACATTTTAACTTGTTCTGCATGGTTGCCTCAGGAAGGGATCGGGGCTCCTATTCTTTTGAAAAAGAAACACTTGCAGAACATATAAGCGTATATCAAAAAGTATTTAGCTCTTTATACAATACCAACATAAAAGTGAGATTAAAGCGGCTTGCCGGATATACAGATGCTAACGGATTCATGCAAAGGCTCAGTCTTTTCATCAAAGATGTTTCACCGGAAATCATCGTTATCGAAGATGAAAGTGAAGGAAATAACCAGTACTATAAAGGTTTGCAGTTTACTGTTATTGTGAATATAAACGGAAAAGAAATCAATATTGGTGACGGCGGTTTTGTTGATTGGTCCCAAAAATTGCTCGGCAATAAAAAAGAAAGAATGATGATAAGTGCGATTGGTTTGGACAGACTCCTGAATCTGCCAGTCAAAGGTCACGATCACAAGTGAATTTGTTACCGGAGTCGCTCGATTTTAATCGTGCGGCTCTTTTCTATTTGATTCCCATGAACACTATTCATTCACAATTGAACAAACCTTTATGTTGACGTGGACCCCCTAAAGCACCTATACTGAGCATGATTCTCATTCTCATATTCATCTGATTTGAGCTCACTTTGTATAGAAGAAGGTCACAACAGAAATGCCAACAAAGAGACAAGTTGTTCGTTTAATAGCGATCGCATTGGTCATTTGCTCCATTTATTTAACATGGCGGTGGTTTGATTCGAAGGAATGGCTTCGCGATGTAGGGATGCTTTTCCATCAACCGCAATGGTTGATCTTCATGTTTATCGTTTACCTGCTCTCCTTCGTACTGAAGGCGGGGGCCTGGCGGATCTATGCGGGACCTGAGGTACGATTCGGCATCTATTTTCATGCCATTAGCTATAGTTTGCTTGTTAACCATGTACTTCCTGTGAAAGTGGGAGATGCCGTTCGTGCCGGCTTATTTATGAAGTATGGAGGGAAATCGTGGGAGGAAGCTTTTCACTCCGTTGCGGTTATGCGACTGCTGGATATGCTTGTGCTTGCTGGAATTGGGGGAATCGGCATCGTACGGTTAGGTTTACCCTCTTCCTGGATATGGGTGACGGTGCTGGCTGGAGGAACGTTGATTCTCGCAACAGCTCATTACCTGCCAGTGATTCGCAAAATTCCGTTCGTCGCGAAGCACTCGGCCTATTTTCATCTTAAAATGCTCTCTGGCAAAGGGGGCGTCATTATAGGCTTGATTTCACTAAGTTGGGTCCTAGAAGCTGGTGTTATCTTTGCTGTTGTTCGTATGATTGGCTTACAGTTAGGGGCGATCTACCTCGTTTGGGCGAATAGTATGACGATTGCGGGACAAATCTTTCATATCACCCCTGGTGGGATCGGTACTTATGAGAGTGCGATGAGCGGTTCACTTGCCTTGCTGGGTGTTGATGGTAAGGATGCTTATAGGGCGGCGCTCGTATCGCATACGTTTAAATTTCTTTTTGCCTATTCGCTAGGGGGATGCTCACTTTTGAGTATGCCCTTACATTGGCGGGAGATGAAAACCTGGATTAACCGGGTTAAGGGTCAAATAAAACCATCATCGCATGGTAACGCACGGAAGGATGATTAAGTTGAAAAAAGCTTCATCGTTTGAAATTGTAGCAGCCCGCTGTTGGAACCTGCTGAATGAAGGGAAACCGTTTACCCCGCTTTTCGTTGTGGGTGTTTTTCTGCTCTACCATATTGGCTTATGGCCCGATCCTGGTTTTTGGGGTGCTGCCGGTTTGGGGTTGCTTGTGACCCTCCCTCTTTTTGTACTGTATTATTGCTTTGATTTTCCGCTTTTTTTGCGAAATTATTTATGGCTGCCGCTGATTGCTGCGCTGCTGATATGGGATCGTTCCGATTTCTCGCTGTATGTGCTGGCGCTAGGGTTATTTTACTTTTTTACGGTTTATTTCTGGGGCACTTTTTACTATCATCTGCGAATTGGTACGACATGGTGGAATTTCACACGGTTCTGGAAGCTCGTCCTGAAGAATAGTGACTCGACAAGCGGCAATGCGCAAGAGCAGATGCCTAAGTTTTTGCTGCTGCTATTCGTATGGAGCCATTTTTTCCGTCAGTTTGAGGGTGGTTTTTCCGTTGATGTGGGAACAGGTCTGCTTTTTGCAGGCGGTTTGCTGCTCTACAGCTTCATTCTCCACCGATATTTGTTCGATTGGAAGCCAGCCGAAATCCCTACTTACACACGCGACTCTAGCGATGTAAAAGCTGGCGGACAGGCGCTGAACAAGAAGGTCATTGTCATTGTTGTCGATGGGATGCGCAAAGAACGATTTGAAGAAGCTGACGCGCCATTTATGAAGAAACTGCGAGCGGAAGGCACCGAATATGCCCAAATGGAAACGGTGTATCCTGCACGTACCGTGGTATGCTTCTCCTCGATGTTCACAGGTACGTATCCGCGCGAGCACGGGATTCGCTCCAATATGGTGTGGAGGTTGGGGATTCGTGTTGAGAGTATATTCGATTCGCTGCGTAAGGTTGGGAAAAAAGGACGTATGCTTGGCATTGCGCACTTAATTGACTCCATGGGGCATGACGTTGAGAGTGTGACCGCTGTGATGCACAATGATGTCGCGGATCGCAATATTATTGAACGAGCCAAGAAGATCATGGCCGAACAGAACCCTGATTTACTCGTTGCACAATTGATTGGAGTTGACCAAACCGGTCACAGCCGAGGTGTCTTATATGACGACTACATACAAAAAATCGCTGAAGCGGATAAATTGATTGAAGAGTTCGTTGGCTGGCTCGAAGAGCGAGGCATGATGGAGAATACGACACTCATTATTTGTGCTGATCACGGACAGGCTGACGGTATTGGCGGCCATGGCCATTTGGACGAAGGTGAGCGCTATGTGCCTTTCTTCCTGCACGGTCCATCTATCCAAGCCGGCTATCGCATTGATGAAAAGCATTCGCTCGTATCCATGGCTCCGACCCTGGCCTATTTGCTGGGAGCACCATTCCCCAGCCACAGTCGCGGACCTGTTCTAACGGAGGCTATTAAGCGTCATGATTAAGAAGAAAATTATTGTTTTTATGCCTGCGCACAACGAAGAAGAGAATATCAGCGGGGTCATTGCCCGCGTGCCGAGAGACTTCCACCCCCATTATGAGGTGGAGGTGCTGGTTATCGACGACGGCTCCAAGGATCGTACGGTCATCGTAGCCAAAGAATCGGGAGCGGATCACATCGTGTCGCTCCCACACAATAAAGGGCTCGGCGCCGCCGTTCGTGAAGGGTTGAAGCAATGCTGCCTGCTCGGCGCCGACATCGGCATCATGATTGATGCGGACAATGAATATCCGCCGGAGCAAATTCCCGATGTCCTTGCGCCCATCATCGCCGGGCGTGCGGACTACACCTTCGGCTCACGCTTCAAAGGGCAGATTCAAGGCATGAAGCTGCATCGCCGCTTAGGCAACTATACGTTCACATTGCTGCAGGCGATCCTGCTGCGCAGATGGATTTATGACGGCCAATCCGGGATGCGCGGGTTCTCCCGAGATGCCATGGAGAATGCCGTTATCATCCACGACTATAACTACGCGCAGGTACTCACGTTAAACCTGGTTCGCCAGGGGTACCGTTTGGAGGAAATTCCGATCTCTTACCAAGTTCGGACGAAAGGACAATCGTTCATCAAGTTCAGACAGTATGTGACCTCCGTACTCCCGGCAATCTATAAAGAAATGAGACAGCCCGTCTCGAAACGCAAAGCGAGTCTAGAGATGAAACGAAATGAAGCGGGCGTATGAGGCGTAACGCTTTCAGCCTGTTTTTGATGCTGTTCGCAGCTGCCGTTATTGCGAGGGTAACATGCCTTAGTTTGCTTTACGCCAGTCCCTACGTACGGACGTGGGACGAGGTCGACTTCACGCTGGCTTTGAATCGTTATGATCTACTCGCCATGCAGCCTCATTTTCCGGGTTATCCGTATTTCATTCTAGGAGGATGGTTTATTAACCAGTGGATGAATAATCCCGTAAAAGCTTTGTCCGTCTTCAATACCTTAGCGGCTTTAAGCTCCGCTCTGCCGATGTTTTTACTAGCACATCGCCTGACAGGCAGCGGCATGAGGAGTCTTTTGCTGCCAGCGCTCGTATTAACAAGCCCCTACATTTGGCTCATGTCCTCGCGTCCCATGTCGGAGTGCGCGGGTATGGCCTTGCTGTGGTGGTTTCTTTGGAGTATCCGTTATGCGATGGAGCGCCAGGGTTCTCTACTTCGCCATGGGCTAGCGCTGTTGATGTTCGGGTTTCTAATGGGCACACGATTATCTTTTTTCCCGTTCGGGCTTGCGCTGCTGTCACTCTGGTATGCGATATGGCAGCAGGGAGCAGGAGGATGGAGGAGATGGCTGAGACTGGGGTACTCCGCTTTGGCTGCGCTGCTGTTTCAGCTGCTTTGGGTAGCGGGTCTGGTACTTTCAGAAGGAACACTAACTGGTTTCTGGAAGCTATCATTAGCCTTCGTAGAAGGCCACTTCTCCGAATGGGGCGGTGGAGTTATCTCTACCCCAATGCCGCTTGGAGAACGAATCTACCAGCTCATAGGACATAATTTATTAGGATCAGCCCTGCTGGGAGGCTCCATTCTCATTGGCTTATGGCTTGCATTGATTGTTGCAGCAGCGTTGGTAGGTCGGAGATTCATGGCTCTTAGCGGGTATGGGAATGCGAATCGGCGTTATATCTTCTGGCTTAGTGGCTGTGCCGTTTTGTACATTCTATGGGCTTTATTTGGTCAAAATATTGAGAAACCGCGCCATATTGTTCCGATAGTCGCGCCGATATTGCTTCTTATGTTTGTTTTTATCATTCGCACGGCAGAAGGGATGAAGGCATCAGCGTATCGGTCGTGTCTGCTGAGAATAGCACCGAAGATCATATATGCCCTGCTTATTGGCCTCATATCCGTACAAGTCGTCTATGGGGCTGAGCTGTTGAAAAGGCAGGCCGTGGAAGAGCCGGCAGTTTATCAGCTACATGACTATGTAAGCCGTTTGCAAGAACCTCGCCTGCTGTTTACGTGGGAAGAAACGAGGGTCCTGCACTACTTGCAGGCCGACTACGATCATGAGCGCATCTATACGTACGGGTACTTTCAAGCGTTGGCTGGGGCGAACCCCGATCGGCGAGTGCTGCTCACCGATCATGTTGTTGAAGGGTTTGTGCAGCAGGGAAAACCGATTCAGGAGCATGTGAAGCAGATCGCCGAATTTAAGTCGGACACTCTTTTTGATCCCGCTTATGCTCACATCATTTTATATGAGTGGGTGCGTTAAGTCGGGGTTTATCTTTTCAACAGTGTAAAATAATGGTTGACACAAATACAGATAATGATTATCATTATCAATGAATTGCATGGTTCCAAACATTCGTAACTGAGGTGAAGAGATGAAACGATGGCTACTAGCCGGTTTGACTTTTATTCTAGTGGCATTGATGATCCTGCCGTCCTCCGCACTGGCCTACTCGTATGGTGACGCCAATACAGAAGCAGTCGCAGAAACCTTTAAGCTGATTCAAACCAGTGTTGGCGATGGAGCGAACAATTGGGGCGCTGCGGAAAGTGCTTACAAGGAGATAAGAGCAGAACTCGTATCGCACTTCGGCGAGGGTATAGCTGTCACACTTGATGCTAATTTCCAGGCCAAAGATAGTAAAGCGGTCATTGCTAATTTCAAAGCTGTCCTCGTGATGAACTTAGATCGAAGGTTCACCTATGCATCTAAAGGTCTTGATGATTATGCGGAGTCTAAACTCTTGCTAGCCAAGGCTAAGGCGACCTTTGAAACACTGGAGCCTTATGTGGGGGCGGGTTCAAGTGAAATTAATAAAGCTTTCGAAGCCGCGCTTGAAGCGTTAGGGAATCCTGGATTGTTCGGAGTAGGAAAAAAGGATGTACAGCCAGAGGTATTCAAGGAAAAGGTCAACTTTATTTATAGTAAAGTGAAACCACTATTCCCTTATAAGGCTTATGTCAAGCCAGCTTCTACCATTGAGCCGACGCCTACCCCTACTCCTAAACCGCAGGAACCGCCTAAGGCGGAAGTTCCCAAAAGTGAGCCTACCGCTAAGCCGGAACAACCTGCTGAAGGGAAAGACGCCAAGCCAGCCGAGACGAAAGCACCCGATGCTGCTGCAGCGGTGGAGACGAAATCCCCTGAGCCATCTCCAACGGCAAGCGCTAGTCCAGGACCAACCGCTGATGCAGCTAAGCCTACAGCGTCTGTAGACGCGCCTGCTAAAGCAGCAACTAGCTCAGAAGTGAAACAAGCTGAACCGGCGAAAGAAGCGTCATCAGTACATGCACCGATGCAGCGCACAGATAAAACGAATCCTATCGTCAGCGTAGCCGTTATCGGAGGAGTCATTGTCCTACTAGGCGGATCCATATGGTTCGCCCGCAAAAGAAAGTGGATTTAATCGTATATTAAACTAATACATACTTAAAGGAGAAATTACTATGCGTAAATTTTTAGCTGTTGCATTAAGCGTTTCATTGGCCTTATCTAGCGTTGTTACTGTTAGCTCTGTGGCTTTTGCAGAAAGTAAATTTCAAATCACAGAAGATCAAACAATCGCTGCCAGAATCCAATCTTACACGGATATTAAAGCTCTTTTTACAGATAAAACAGTTCTTACCGATGTAAAGAAATTATATGTAGATAAATTCCAAACCGATGTTAAGCGTCTTGATGTGAACATCAAAGCAGACGATCCTAAGATCGATACGAACATCATGCTTGTGTTGGACGGTGCCATTAAAGGCGATTTGAATGTCGGCCAAGCGGATGAAGCGATTGACAAAGGCTTACAATGGTATTTCTTCTTCGCACTTCGTGATCTGATGAGCAACCAAGTACGTCCTGCTTTGACCAAAGGTGATGTTGCCGGAGCAAAAGCTGCTTTTGACAAAGTTGTTCAAATCTATGAAGGTACGCTGCAACCTAACGTTGTTAAACGCGATGCCAAATATAACTTGAACATGGTTTCATTATTAAAAACAACCATCGAACTCATTCAAAAAGATATTAAGGATAATAATCTGAATGACTTTAACTTCCACCGTCAAATTCTTGACAAAACGTTAATCAAAAATTACGCGCTTGCGGCGTATACATATGCTGAAAAAGTGGGATTAGCAGCACCAGCTGATCAACCGAAAGCAATTACAGAAGGTTACTTCCTGTACATGCCTGTTTATACGTACCTGAGAGGCGGAAGTATCGCTGACGGTAATTTCGTTAAAGATGCTTTTGGATCAGGCGATGCAAGCAAAATTAAAAAAGATGAAATTGGTAACGCGCTCCAACGTACTATGATCGGTAAAGTATCCGAATACATTAACCAAGTTTTCATCAAGCTTGAAGCTGGAGACCTGCAAGGCGCTCGCGGTTATGTGGCCGAAGGTACGATGTTCCTAGCTAGCCAAGAAGTTTTCTTAGGTAAAGAGAAATATGCGGCTGCAAGTGTAGCGGCAACGAAATTCACAGAAGCCGTTAATAATTCCGATCTTGCTGCTACCAAAGAGTACGGTTTCCAAATTTTTAAGTTCCTCGTTGACAAAGATGGTTCCAGCTTGAAAATTGGCGACAAAGCGTATCAAGTAAACGGTGCTGCTTTCACAGCGGAGAATGCTCCTTTCATCAACGCAGAAAGCAGTCGCACATTGGTGCCGGTTCGTGTTATTGCACAAGCGATTAATGCTCAAGTCGAATGGGTAGACGCAACGAAAACAGTTGTCATCACAAAAGAGGGTAAGAAAACGGAAATTACATTAGGATCCGATCAAGTGGTAGAGAATGGTAAAGTGAATGAGAAAGTCAAACTGGATCAACCGGTCATTATCGAAAACGGCAGCTCCTTCATTCCATTGCGTGCTGTAGCAGAGTTGTTCGGCAAACGCGTATTTTTCCAAAATGGTGAAATCATCATTCTTCGTTAATCATTTTTCGTTCATAGCGAAGACACTTGCGTCTGAATGGCGCAAGTGTCTTTCAACGTTGATGCAGGAGCAAAGGAAGAGGACAGGGGGCAGATCATGGATTTACAGGCATTTCTCATTACGTTTCGTGAAGCGCTTGAGGCTATTCTCATCGTTGGTGTTATTGTTACGTACTTAACTCGTATAGATGCCGTTCACTGGCATAAATGGGTGTGGGTTGGTGTGATTTTGGCTTTAATCGTTAGTTACGGCCTGGCCCTAGCCTTCCAAGTCTTGTTGACCGGATTTGCCAGCATGGGCAGTCAGAATTACTTGAAAATCGGGATTATGCTCGTCTCATCCGGCCTGTTGACGCATATGCTCATGTTCATGGGCAAACAAAACAGCGAGCTTCAGGGGAAGGTTCAGAGTAAGGTTGCACATATTCTGACCATTGGCGGCGCCATTAATATGGTTGTCCACTCTTTCTTAGTCGTTGTGCGCGAAGGGGTGGAGACGGTCTTCTTCTTCGCCGCAATTACGGGAGGAAACATACAGAAAGCACTCGAAAGCTGGGGAGCACTAGGTGGACTTGTTCTGGCCATAGTGATCGGTCTTCTTTTTTTCAAAGGAACGAAGAAAATTCGGCTGGGCACGTTCTTCCGCATCACGAGTGTGTTTCTGATGATGATTTCGGCAGGTCTGTTTGTGCAAGCAATTGGCATTATGCAGGATTTGGGGATTATCGGCAGTTTGTATCGGACAGCAGGTCACCAAATTGGTGAAATTTACAATATTACGGCTATCATGCCGGAACACCCCATTGACGGTGTGCAATATCTCCGTGATACGGGCAATGCGCCGCTCATTAATGGGCAGGTCGGCATTTTCTTCAAAGCATTCCTCGGCTATACGCAGAATCCATCACTGGAGGAATTCGTCGGTTATTGGGGATACTACTTCTTGGTATTCATCCTGCTTTCCGTTCAGAGGAAGCGCCATGAACAAGAGCAGGATCAGGAAGAGAAAGTGGCTGCGTAACAGCCGCAGCACGGATTTCGAACAACAAGGAGCGAAGACTAATGATGAAAATAGGTATTGTTGGCTACGGACATGTTGGCAAGGCCATACATGCCTTATTTCCGAACGCTGCGGTGTATGACGCACCTATGCAGATAGGCAGCCAAGTTGAGGTAAACGTATGTGACGTGGTTTTCATCTGTGTTCCTACCCCCTCGCTCCCAGGCGGTAAATGCGATACGTCAATCGTAGAAGAAGTTATTTCGTGGCTGACGGCCAAAGTTATCGTGATTCGCTCGACGGTTCCTGTTGGGTTCACTGACGCTATGAAGGAACGAACGGGGAAAAGAATCGTTTTCCAGCCCGAATATTATGGGGAAACCGTTGATCACCCCTTTTCGGATTTACGTCATCGAACGTGGCTCACCTTTGGAGGGCTATCTGCAGATGTCAGCCCTGTGATCCGCGCTTATCAGCAGGTGTATAACGCTGAAGTGAGAATCCGGCAGACAGATGCCCGAACAGCAGAGATGGCGAAATACATGGAAAATTGCTTTCTGGCGCTTAAAGTGTCCTTTTGCAATGAATTTTATGATATTGCTGGAGCTCATGGGATTGATTACAATGAGCTGCGGGAAGTTTGGCTGGAAGACCCTAGAATCGGTCGCAGTCATACCTTCGTGTATGAGGAAAATCGCGGGTATGGGGGGAAATGCTTGCCGAAGGATGTCCATGCGCTCATTAGTATGGCGGATGATAAGGAAGTTAATGCCGATTTAATGAAATCTGTTCAACGTAAAAATAATGGCCTTCGAGCTTCCATCGAGGGATAGCATAGTGAAAGCCTCCATGGTCACGGATCGTTCGTGGATTTGGAGGCTTTTTCAAAAGTGGTCTTGAACAACCGTAATAGTCCCCATATTCCCCACATAAATTCGGTTCGTTCGTGTGTTCAGGGCCATATTTCCTGCGGATTTTCCCGTACGAAGCGTGATCAAGCGCGTATTTGTTCTTCCGCTGAACACAAACAAGTTTCTTCCATCAGAATCCCCGACAAAATAGTGGTTCGTGAGCGGATTGACGAGGATCGAGGAGAAAGTCGGGATCTGTAGGGTCTTCACGATTGTATTCGTTTGTCCGTTCAGGATGAAGAGCTTGCCGCTCCCTGCTTGCTGAGCACTAGTGATATAAATGCGATTCGTCAGAGGGTTCACAGCGACCTCGCTTTGTCTGCTTCCTAGCTGGAGGGGGATGCTTTTCCCGAGGGTACGGCCTAATATCAAAGAGGCGAAGCGGCTCAGGTTGTTGGCCACGAAGATGCGGTTGGTCACGCTATTAATGGCTGGCTTAATAATGGGATTTCGCCCTACCTTGATCGTCGACAGTATTTTAAGCGTCTTCCCATCAATGACATGAACTGAATTCGTGCTTACATTCGTAACATAAACTCGGTTCATCCGCTCATTAATGGATACAAACGCCGGCGAACCGCCAACCCTTAACGTTTGGATAATGCGGTTGGAACTGCCGTCGATGACACTAATCGTCCCGCTTAAGTTGGCGACATAGACACGGTTGCTTCCTTGGTGAATATTGATGCCAAAAGGGCGCTGTCCGACGGGTACGGCCGTCAGCATGCTGTTTGTTTTTCCACTAATCACGGAAACGGTTGCTTCCCGGAAGTTCGTGGTATAAATACGATTGATCCGGGGATTCACCGCGAGAAAAGTAGTGCCATCACCCACCTTCACATTTCGGATGACCCGATTGGTATTCCCATCAAGGACGCCTACTTGATTTTCACTATGAACAAAATAAACGCGGCCTGTCACGGAATTGGTTTGGATATCACCTACATCCCCAGCCGCCTTAACGATAGCAATGACTTTAGGCAGCGTTTGTGACACTTGGGCAAAGACGAGGGAATCTCGTTCTCGATCCATGGAAGTTCCCCTTTCGATGAACATATTAGTACTAATATATGAGCAATCGTCAGAGGGGGGAACCTTTCCCTCCCTGTCATTCATACATCTCTCCAAGGTAACTTCAAATGCACCCCAAAGTGTTCAATTGTGAAAAAGATGCGTTCAATCCTCTCATTTTATAGTAGAGTGCACTCTTTTATAATAAAGGTGCAAGTAATATTGAATGTGAGGTAATCATGATGAAAACAACATCGAGTTCACTTACAGAAAAATCCTATGTTTCACGACGTGTCCCATTCTTCAAAGGACGATGGGAATCACCTCTTGCAGGTTATTTGTTTGTATCCCCGTGGCTCTTAGGTTTTTTACTTTTAACTATGTGGCCAATGATTCAGTCATTTCATTACTCTTTTACCAAGTATACTTTGCTTGATGATCCGGAGTGGATTGGTTTAAGAAACTATGTGCGTATTTTCTCGGATGACGATGTATTCCGCCAATCTCTCAAGGTAACGATTCTCTTCGTTATTCTTTCTGTGCCGCTAAAACTGGTTAGCGCATTAATGGTAGCTATGCTGCTCAATAAGAAAATAAAAGGAATTTCGTTTTATAGGACTTTTATTTATTTGCCTTCTTTAATCGGAAGCAGTATTGCCGTAGCGATTTTGTGGAAAAATATTTTCGGTTCCGACGGTTTTATTAATAAAGTTTTGGGCATCTTTGGTATCGAGGGAATCAGTTGGATCAGCAATCCTAGTACTGCGCTCGGAACGTTAGTTTTGCTTGTTGCTTGGCAGTTTGGCTCATCAATGGTTATTTTCCTTGCCGGTTTGAAGCAAATTTCGCCTGAATTATATGAAGCTTCTTCTGTGGACGGCGCCTCGAAAATTAGACAGTTTTTCAGTATTACTTTACCTATGCTTTCTCCGGTAATTCTTTTTAACCTTGTGCTGCAGGTGATCGGTTCCTTTCAAATGTTTACGCAAGCCTTTATCATAACAAAAGGCGGTCCGGTTAATTCCACTTATATGTATGCTTTATATTTGTACGAGCGCGCATTTTCCCGATATGAGATGGGCTATGCTTCAGCGTTGGCCTGGATTCTGCTTGTGATTATCGGGTTGGTTACGGCATTAATCTTTGCCTCATCCAAGTACTGGGTATTCTACGAAGCTGAAGGGAGCAAAAAATAATGAATGCATCATTACGTCAATCACTTCGTTCTCATCTATTTTTATCCTTGTTCAGTCTTGTCATGATATATCCCATACTATGGTGGGTAGGGGCAGCGTTTAAATCCAACGCGGAAATGAGCTCGCCGGCTCTTTTTCCGAAACAGTGGTTATGGAGTAACTTTACTGAAGGGTGGGTTGCGCTTCCCAAATATTCATTCACCCACTTTTATATCAATTCGTTCGAGCTTATTCTTGGCGTATTAATCACTTCGGTGCTGTCCTGCAGTTTGGTCGCTTTTGGCTTCGCCCGACTGGATTTCCCGTTTAAGAAATTTTGGTTTTCCATTCTCATGATTACATTAATGCTTCCTAGCCAAGTTACACTTGTTCCGCAGTATATTATGTTTAATGCTTTTGGATGGGTGAATTCCTACCTGCCCTTCTATGTTCCGCATGCTTTGGCGGGGGGAATTGGCGGTCCGTTTTTTATCTTTCTGCTTGTTCAGTTTATTCGGGGAATTCCGAAGGAACTTGATGAATCGGCTAAAATAGACGGCTGCAGCTGGTTCGGCATTTATTGGAGGATCATTTTGCCACTGACCAAGCCGGCGTTAGTATCGGTCGCGATCTACTGTTTCTTATGGAATTGGGATGATTTCTTTGGACACTTGCTGTATATCAATTCCGTAGATAAATATACCGTTGGGCTTGCATTGAAATTGTTCGTTGACAGCACGTCAAAGCTGCCTTGGGGAGAATTGCTTGCCATGTCCTTGATATCTATTATTCCTTCTATGGTCATCTTTTTTATGGCTCAGCGCCATTTTGTGGATGGCATCTCATCGGGTGCGGTGAAAGGATAAATTATGATAAAATATAACTAGAATAATATAAACAAAGGAAAAGCTGCATACAGAAGCAGCTTTTTTCTATTAGAAAGAGGCGGTCCTAATTAACCTTTTTAAGCGATTAAGAATCGATCGGCTATTTTTTTGGAGTTTTGCCTCCTTCATTACCGTATTACTGCTTATTTTCACATGGGTCAGCTACAGCTTATCTTCTAGAGAACTTGCGGACATCACGTCATATTATCAGCAGGATGTATTGAATGAACTTAATAAGCAAATTGATATCCAATTGAAATCCATCGAGCAAATGTCGCTTACAGCGGCCATTAATGTGGACAGGATTGGCTTTGATCCTATGGAAAAAGACTCATTTGAACGTCTTCGCCGTAAAACCAATTTGGAAAAAATGCTATCCAGCTTTAGTTACAGTACGACGATGGTGCAGTCCGTTTATTTATATATGGATAATCCCATTTCGGCATCGTCGCAAGGTCCGGTTCAATTTATCGATATACAGCGGGCGAAGGTAGAGGGCTGGTATTCGGATATTCAAAATAATGATTTTGCATGGATTGGAGCGCATCAGATCCAAACGAATAAAGGCGCGATGAGTGTGAATAGCTTTGCAAGAAAATTATATAGCAATTCAGGAAAGTATTACGGACTGCTTTTGTTGAATGTGAAGGGAACCGAAATTGAGAATCTGATGCGCGGTGAAACAGAAGGCAGGAACAGGATACTCCTTGATGCGAGAGGCAAAACGGTTGCTTCCATTGGAGATCCGGCGTTAATTGAGTTCGCGAAGGGCAGAATCAAAAAAGACGAAAATAAAAAATTGGAAAGCGTTCCTGTGCCCTCAACCGGTGGCAAGGAAGCTATGCTGGTCTGGAGCAAACCCCATTCCGATTGGATGTTGGTTGAAGTAACTCCGTGGAAAAACATCGTTCACGGCAGTGTGCGATTGGCGCTAATTTTAGTATCTGTAGGTTTATCAGCTATTTTTATTGCGTCTATATTTACGCTGTTTTTGTCGAGACAATTCACAAAACCGATCAGGTTGTTGTTAACGAATATGGGCAGGATTCCTTCAAAAGGAGCAATTATCGATTTGCCAACGGATTACAAGAACGAGTTCGGCAATTTGTTTAATGGCTACCGCAAGCAAATGGAAAGAATTGAAGAACTGCTGCTTACTTTGAAAGATAAGCATAAGCGGCAGCGGGAAGCTGAAATTCAAGCGCTGCAGGCAATGATCAACCCACATTTTCTCTACAACACGTTGGATCAAATCAACTGGCTGGCCATTGAGTCAGGACAGGAGAAGATCAGTAAAATTCTTTCGCTCGTGGGCAAAATGTTTCGTATCGGTCTTTCAAACGGGGAAACGATCATATCGATTCCGGATGAAATGACTCATGTAGAAAGTTATTTGCAAATTCAACAAATACGTTGGGGAGATCGATTGTCATTTTCCATTTCAATGGATGAGAAATTAAAGGATCTTTACATTCCCAGACTAACCATACAGCCTTTTGTAGAAAACGCTATAATACATGGTTTTCATGGCAAAAAATCAGGGAAAATAACAATTGCAGCGATGATCCGAGACCAGGAAGTCGAATTTCAAATTTATGATAATGGCGTGGGGCTCAAGCAGAATTGGAATGAAAAAAAGGAGAGGAAAACAGGCGGTTATGGGATACGTAACGTAACGGAGCGAATAGAGGCTTTTTTTGGGGCTCCTTATGGGTTGGAACTGTGTAACGCGGAAGGTGGGGGGACTCTAGTTATCCTAAGATTACCGATAATAGAAAATAAATACGAGGCGGAGGAGAAGTTCCATGTGGAAAGTTCTCATTATTGATGACGATTTTCAAGTGCTTGAAGGTATGAAAAAGTCCATTGATTGGGCAGGACTCGATGCGGAGTGGGCGGGGGAGGCAATGGATGGGCAGGAAGGTTTGGAAAAGATACGAGAAATCCAACCAGATATTGTCATCACCGATATTTATATGCCTGTCATGAATGGTCTTGAAATGATTGAACAGCTGAGAGAAGAAAACTTTCCCGGCGAGATCATCATATTAAGCGGCTATTCCGATTTTCATTACGCGCGTCAAGCTTTACGGCTTCAAGTAAGTGATTACCTCAGTAAACCGTTGACCATGGAAGAGCTTAGAATTGTCTTGGAACGAACCATTAAAGAACTGGAAGCCAAAGAATTGAAAAAGCTTGAGCAAGAAGAAGTAAAGATCAGACTTATGAAGTACGAGCCTTTTGTCCAGAAGGAATGGATGAAGGCTGTCGTTACAGGCACTATCGATCAAACTTTGTTGAATGAAAACATTCCGCTATCCGAATATAATACCTGGACGCAAAAAGGCCACCTCGTTATGGGGATCGAGTTAGTACGTACAGATCGAATCTCCAATCTTTCACTGATGGATTGGAACTTATTTCGGTTTGCACTCGCAAACATTACCCTCGAAATTTTAGCCAAGGATTGGCCAGAATCAGAATTTATCGAACTGCACAGCCACCATGCGGCTATCATCTTCCATATAGAGATGCTTACCTCGAAGGAAGAAGCTCTGAACAGGGTGCGATTGATCGGAGAACGCATTACGGAATGTGTCTTCACCTATCTCCATTTAGTATTACGGATTGGTGTGGGTGACGTGAAAGACTTGCGGGAACTTTCGGATTCGACCGAAGAAGCTTTTCTTGATTTATTGCAGCAGACGATTGTTCCGGAGCAGACAGAGAAGCTCCTAGTTTCGGCAGAGAAAGAAATTACGATTCGTCCGATCAAATTTTACCAAGAACTGGCGGAAGCCATTGTCTACTCCAAAGAAGAGACCATCCATCAAATTATTGACGAATATATACTTCAGCTGCAGCAGTTGCCGACGATACTACCTGCATACCTACAGTATTTATGTACGGAGCTTTGGGCAATATTTGCCTATACGTTATATAATGTCGGCACTGTTTTGGAAGAGCTGTTTCCAGATCGTATATTAAGTCAGGAGATCGAAAAAATCCATACGCCGGAAGATCTGCAGCATTGGTTGAAGGATAAGACGCATGTCATTATCTCCAGCCGCGGATGGAGTGAAAATTCAAGACATAAAGAAGCAATCGATTTTATGATTGATTATGTGCATAATCATTACGCGGAAGAGATAACTTTGGAAAGTTTGTCCAAGCTTCTTTATTTATCCCGCAACTATTTAAATCAGATCTTTAAGAAAGCGACTGGAGAAACGTTTACAAATTACTTGATCCGAATACGGATGGAAAAGGCCAAAGCTCTCTTAATCGAAGGCAAATTTATGATTTATGAGATTGCGGAGAAGGTAGGATACAAGAATGTGCCTTATTTCAGCTCTATTTTCAAAAAATACAACGGCATTAGTCCAAGTGAAATAGGAAAGAAATAGATTTTGATCAATAATGAAAGAAATGTGTTCATTACTCTTATTTTTCTTGATTCCCACAATTCATATAATAAGATCATACAACTAGGGAGGGGAATAAAAGTGAAAAAGGAGATACAGATAAAAAAATGGTGTTTGCTTTTGATGACTGCGGTTTTAGCAACGAGTCTGACAGCCTGCGGTTCAGGTAATAAATCAGGCGGAACAAGCACTTCGGATACAGCTGCTAACTCTGCAAGTAATAAACCGATAAAGCTGCGTATCATGTGGTGGGGTTCGCAAGCCAGGCATGACGCTACATTAAAAGCGTTAAATGCATATACCCAAAAACATCCGAATATTACCTTTGAACCTGAATTTTCCGGCATTGACGGATATGCTGATAAATTAGCCACCCAAGCGTCGGCTAAAAATGCGCCCGATATTATCCAAATGGACGCCAAATGGTTAGCGGAATATGCAGGTAGAAATCAACTGGCAGATCTGTCCAAAGGCATTCGAACCGAAGATATCGATAAATCTCTAGTAGATTCAGGAAAGTATAAAGATAAACTGTACGCAATCCCTCTCGGAAATAACGCTAACGGCATGATTTATAACAAAAATACGGTAGATAAGCTAGGGGTCACGCCTCCGAACAATAATTGGACATGGGATCAGTACTTCCAGTTTGGGAAGGATGCTAAAGCTAAGCTTGATAAAGGCAAATATGCGTTGATGGATGCAACTGCAGATTATGACACCTATACTTCGTATCAAGTTAGCCAAGGTAAAGGCTATCCGGTTACTGCCGATGGAAAATTCAATATCGATAAAGAAACTTGGTTAGGTTTTATTAAAAAGTATGCAGAATTGAGAAAAGACGGCATCGTTCCTACTCCTGAAATAACAACGACTGATATCGAATATGATGCAAAAATGGATTTAATGAACAACGAAACGGTGCTGGTAAGACGGACATTAGCTGCAATATTCCCCGGCTATGAGAGTTTGAAACCCGGTGCTTACATGTTAGTGAAAACGCCTAAAGGCACACAAGCCGGCGGATGGTTAAAGCCTTCTATGTTTTGGTCGGTAAGTGCGGATTCTAAATATGCTGAAGAATCCAAGAAATTCATCGATTGGTTTGTAAATGAAAACGAAGCGTCGGATATTCTGACGACTACAAGGGGTATTCCAGTCTCTAATAAGATTCTTGCCTATATGGCACCTAAATTTACTGCCGCAGATAAACAGCAAGGCGAACTGATTAAGAGTGTAGCGCCTGATGCTCAACCTTTCAATCCGGGAGCCAAAGGATGGAGCAATTATACATCCAAAGACTACAAGGACGTCGGTGAAAAGGTATTATTCGGGAAATTAACCCCAGAAGCGGGTTACGACGAGCTTGTGAAAAAAGCAAAAGACTATCAATAAAGGATAGGAAAGGAGTGGAGTAAATGATTACATTAACGGGCTTTGCTGACGAAATTTCGCCCGATTTAGAAGTTCAATTGGATGTATTGGCTTCCGAGGGCATCTCTCATATCGAATTTAGAGGGGTATGGGACAAGAATGTGTTAAAACTGACGGACGACGAACTCGCTCGAGTTAAAGAGCGTCTTGATGCCCGCGGCTTCAAAGTATCTTCAATTGGATCCCCGATCGGGAAAATAAAAATTACGGATTCCTTTGAGCCACATATGGAAGATTTCAAGAGAGCCATCTATGTAGCCAAATATTTTAGCGCCCCGTTTATACGCATCTTCTCTTTTTTTATACCAGAGGGAGATGATCCCACTGTATACCGTGAAGAAGTCTTGAGCCGCATGAAGCAGCTAACGAGATTGGCGGAACAAGAAGGCGTTCAATTATTGCATGAAAATGAGAAAGATATATATGGAGATACCGGTGAGCGCTGTCAGGAAATCTTCCTTGCATGCGATTCATCGAATCTGCGTGGAGCATTTGATCCGGCTAACTACGTTCAATGTGGAGTAAGCCCCATGACGGAGGCTTATCCATTGGTTGCGCCTTATATTGCTTACTATCACATTAAGGATGCGCTGACTGAAAGCAGAAAGGTTGTTCCTGCCGGCGAGGGCGACGGGCAATTACAGCAGCTTGTTCAGGTATTGAGAGAACAAAATTTTAACGGCTTCCTATCTCTGGAGCCGCATTTATCAGCGGCAGGCCCCTTTCAAGGCTTCAGCGGACCCGAATTATTTGTTGTAGCTGTGAAAGCATTGAAGAAGCTTTTAGTGGAAGCTCATTTAGAATGGAATTAAAGATTGTATTTTCCGAAATAGTCACAGCGGCTCGCGCGAAATGAAGAAATGCGAAAAGCTGTGACTTTTCGCAAAATAAAAATGAAATCGCTTTCAGTAAGCGAGGGAGGAAAATCAAATGAAAAAAAATGCGATTATCAAGATTGGGGCTTTCCTGCTCACAGCAACATTATCGTTAGGGGCTGTCGGATGCAGCAGTTCAAAAGAAGCAGCGGTCAAAGAGGGTCCCCAAACACTCAAAATTGCTTGGTGGGGTGGACAAGACCGGCATGACCGAACCTTGAAAGTAATCAAAATGTTTGAAGAGCAGAATCCGAATATTAAGATCGAGACCGAATATGCAAGCTTTGGTGATTACTGGACCAAGATGGCAACCGAAGCGGCAGGGAAAAACTTACCCGATGTATTCCAGATGGACTACGGCTATCTCGGTGAGTATACGACGCGCAAGCTTCTGGAACCTCTTGACTCCTACGTTAAAACCGGAAAGCTTGATTTGAAAGATGTCAATGACTTGTTCATCAACGGCGGGAAAATGAATAATAACCTGTATGCAGTTAATCTGGGAGCAAATGCGCCTGCCATGCTGATTGATCCGGAAGTATTCCAAAAAACAGGTGTTTCTCCACCTAAAGAGGGTTACACTTTTGACGATATAACTCAAATTGCCAAAGATCTGAAGAAAAAGGTAGGCAAAGAGGACTTTTATCCGATCGATACGACATTTGACTTTGGGTACTATTTAAGAGATCGAGGTATGTCATTATACAATAAAGAAGGAAATGGGCTTGGATATGACAACGACCAATATTTAACTGACTTTTTCTCGATGGAAAGCAATTTGGTTAAAGACGGTTTAATGGCTCCTCCACAAATTCTCAATGCGATCAAGAGCGACCCGGATACTTTAATTGTGAAGGGGAATTCCGCTGTACGTCCTTTTACAAGCAACCTGGTTGTTGCCTTTACCAATTACGCTAAACATCCACTGAAATTGATTCCACTTCCGGGTATTGCCGGCGGCCAGGAAGGTAATTATTTGAAGCCTGCGTTATTTTTCTCGGTAGCGTCGGACTCCAAACATAAAGAAGCGGCTGTAAAATTTGTAGATTATTTCACGAATGACTTAAAAGCGAATGATGTTTTGTTCGGCGAACGCGGAGTTCCGATTTCCTCCAAAGTGCGTGAGTATTTGCTGCCGAAACTGGACGGCGGAGCGAAAGAACATTTCAATTATATTGATTATGTCCAAAAACACTCGCGCCAGATTGACCCGCCGGCTCCCAAAGGAGGAAGTAAGGTTTCAGATTTGTTAAAGCGCCTTCAAGACGAGGTGCTCTATGGAAAAACACCCCCTCAAGATGCGGCAAAGCAATTCCGGAGCGAGGCCGTTACCATACTAAGTGCAAATAAGTAAGTGATTCCTGTGAATCAAATAATCTGAACCAATGAATTTGTGGAACAAGCCATCTTCTACATCAGGATGGCTTGTATTCTTAAGGGAGTGATGGGATTGAATAGACAAATCAAAAGAGAAATAGTCGGACTTAGCTTTATTTCACCTTGGTTGTTGGGATTCTTGGTGTTCACACTTGGCCCTATCTTGGCTTCACTTTATTTGTCCTTCACGGATTATGATATGCTGTCAAGCCCAAATTGGGTTGGCTCGGATAATTACATTCACATGTTTACGAAAGATTCGCGCTTCTGGACTTCTGTTAAAGTAACTTTTTTATTCGTTTTTATATCCGTTCCTTTGAAATTGATATTTGCCCTTTTTGTAGCAACTCTGTTTACGAGGAATTACCGCGGTGTTAGATTTTATCGAACAGTCTACTATATTCCGTCGATTATTGGCGGCAGTGTGGCTGTTTCGGTGATGTGGAAGCAGTTGTTTGGCTTGCATGGAGCTCTAAATAGCGGACTCTCGCTGTTGGGCATAAAAGGCATAGATTGGATTACAGAGCCAAATACGGCATTATGGTCACTTATCCTGCTCGTGCTGTGGCAATTCGGTTCTCCGATGCTGATTTTTATGGCAGGCCTTAAACAAATCCCAAAAGAATTGTACGAAGCGGCAGCGGTCGATGGAGCGAGTAAAGCATCTAATTTCTTTAGAATTACGCTGCCCATGCTAACCCCAGTCATTTTCTTTAATTTAGTGATGCAAATGATCGGCGGGTTTATGTCCTTTACGCAAAGCTTTCTGATAACAGCAGGAGGACCGCTTGACCGAACTTTATTTTACGCCGTCTATTTATATCAAAACGCTTTCACCCACTTTCAAATGGGATATGCCTCGGCGATGGCTTGGGTACTGCTTTTGATCATCGGTTTATTGACTGCACTCGTCTTTAAATCTTCCTCGGCCTGGGTGTATTACGAGTCTGAAGGAGGCAAATAGATGACATTGTCTGTTCGACGCATATGCTTTCATACATTTGTAATCGGGTTTGGGCTTTTGATGATTTACCCGATATTATGGACACTAGCGAGTTCCTTGAAGCCGGAATCGGAGATATTTAAGTATGCGGGATCTTTAATTCCATCCACAATAGAATGGAAAAACTACATCAATGGCTGGAACGGCTTTGGGACGACAAGTTTTTCCACTTTCTTTCGAAACTCCACAACAATTACTTTGGCAGGTTTGATTGGAACCCTGTTTTCATCAAGTGTAGTTGCGTTCGGGTTCGCAAGATTGAAATTTCGAACACGTTCGTTTTTTTTCGCCTGTTTGATGATCACCATGATGCTTCCTGGTCAGGTTACAATGATTCCGCAGTATATTATGTTCCAAAAGTTAGGCTGGGTAAATACGTTTTTGCCCCTTATTGTTCCCCATTATATCGGCGGAACCCCATTCTTTATTTTTCTGATGATTCAATTTTTTCGTGGTATTCCTCGTGAGCTGGACGAGGCAGCGGTAATTGACGGATGCAATACGTACAATATTTTTTGGAGGGTTATTTTGCCTCTTGCGAAACCGGCTTTAATGACTGTCGCTATCTTTTCATTTATGTGGACATGGGACGATTTTTTGGGACCGTTAATTTACTTGAACGATCCGAAATTATTTACGGTTTCCATGGGATTGCGCATGTTTTCGGATCCGTCTTCTGTATCGAATTGGGGCTATATGTTCGCTATGTCCGTACTGTCGCTCATTCCGCAATTTTTGATATTCTTTATGTTCCAAAAGTATATCGTGGAAGGAATCGCAACGACAGGGCTGAAAGGCTAATAAAATGACTTGCATAAAAAAAAGCCCGCAGACCAATTAGCATTCATGCTAATTGGTCTGCGGGCTTTGGCGCGTTAGATGCTGCTTTAGCGTAGATTGGCGCGCTTCAACAGACGCTGAATGGAGCGGTTCGCTTCAGGCAGGACGATATCCTTGTCGATCGTCCGCATGATGCGGTTTTCCATGACAATACGACCGTTAATGATCGTCGTTTCCACATCAGCTCGTGTCGCCGAGTAAACGATGCGCGAGATCGGATCCACATCGAAGGACGGATACGTGTGGAAATTGTTCAGATCGAGAATCGCTAGGTCGGCCTTCTTGCCGACTTCGAGGCTGCCGATCTCCTTCTCCATGCCGACCGCACGGGCGCCCCCAATGGTTGCCATGCGGAAAACCGTATGTGCATCCATCGCCGTCGGACCATGTTTTGGCTTCTGGATAAGCGCAGCCAAACGCATCTCGTTAAACATATCGAGATTGTTGTTGCACGGCGCGCCATCGGCTCCCAGGCTGACGGAGATATCGAGCTTCAGCATGTCAGGTGTATCGGCGATGCCGGAAGCCAGCTTCAGGTTAGAGCCGGGACAATGGCTCACATGCACGCCGCGTTCATGGATGATGCGCTTCTCTTGATCGTCGAGCCAAATGCAGTGTGCCAGAATCAGGCGCTCATTCGCCAAGCCGAGATGATCGAGGTAGACGACATTACGCATGCCGGTCTCTGCCTGCACAATCTCGATCTCGCCGAGATTCTCGGAAGCGTGCGTGTGTACCTTCACTTGGTAGTGCTCCGACAAGCTGCGAACCTCACGAAGCAGCTCCTCCGTACACGAGATAACGAATCGTGGAGAGAATGCATATTGGATGCGTCCGCCGTCGTGGCCGTTCCATTTCTCCAGCAAATCGACGCTTTGTTGGAGTGATTCGGAGGTCTTCTCCTGTAAGGCGAAAGGCACCTCGTCCCCTTTGTCCATCATCACCTTGCCGGACAGGGCTCGGATTCCGCTTGCGGCAATGGCCTGAAAAGCAAAGTCGGTATGGTGAACCGTCTCCATATCGACGATGGTCGTCGTGCCGCTTTGAATCAACTCTCCGATGCCGAGCATAGCTGAATAATAGATCGAATCCTCATCATGCGAAGCTTCAAGCGGCCATATCCGATGTTTCAGCCAATCCATTAACTCCAGATCGTCACCCTTGCCGCGGAATAACGTTTGGCATAAATGAATGTGCGTTTGAACAAAGCCTGGAATGATCGTCCGATGTTTAGCGTCAATGATTGTATCCGCTTGTACGGGGTTCAAGTCCGGGCCAATCGCGGTTATTCGGTCATTTTCGATCAAAATATCCCCTGTTAGTATATCTCCGTCGCGGTTCATCGTCACAATTTCTGCGTGTTTAATTAGAATGTTCGCCATCGTTATTAACCTCCTACTTCTGCTTATTGTATGAAGCTATGAACACAAAAAAACTAGCCACGAAAAATATGCTAAAATGCGCACATTTTTCGTAGCTAGAAATTTACGGTTTCTAAGTAGAGACCCTTAATCCAATTATTAAGGTTATACGAAATGGGTAGTATTCAGTTCCTGCTTTCCTCTAGAGTAAACCGATAAGGATCAATTTGTCAAGTTAATGTCACATAATCTCACACAACCGTACTTCCCCCGCTCACTCCGGATGATTTTGAGTTCCGCTGACGGTCCAGGGACTAAGTGAATACCTAGACTTAAGTAGGGGTTAACCAACTTGTACGCTATAGCCCATTTCGTGAGGTAAGCGATTACATACTTGTAAATCAACTGGAAATAGTTTGCGTTTTCAAAAGGAATATGGTATGATGAAACCAATCGACAAAAAGAACCTGAATTCACATATTGTAAAGGGTTTTCATTTTTGTTAGTGAACCTTTTGCAATGTGTGAATTTTTTCTCTTTGAAGAATAAAAAACATGTTAATAATTTTTGGAGGTATTTCTCATGGCTACTGGTACAGTAAAATGGTTTAACGCAGAAAAAGGTTTCGGTTTCATCGAAGTTGAAGGCGGCAACGATGTATTCGTTCACTTCTCCGCAATCCAAGGCGAAGGTTTCAAAACTTTGGATGAAGGCCAACACGTTGAGTTCAGCGTTGTTCAAGGCAACCGCGGACCACAAGCAGAAAACGTTGTAAAACTGTAATATAATTAAAAAGACTGCCTTTACTTTGTAATGGCAGTCTTTTTCAATTTAACCCATGCTTATGAAGAAGGTTTTGCAAACGGCAAAACTCTAAGGAGGTTTATCATGTATTCCAGAAAAAAGTCGCTTGAAGAGATGCCTCTAGAAAATGTGACGATATGGTCTTGTGAAAAAGAAGGCTGTAAAGGCTGGATGCGAGATAATTTTGCATTCGATCACGTACCGACTTGTCATTTATGTCAGTCCACCATGGTTCGAAGTGTCAAGTTGCTTCCTTTAGTTAATAACACGAATAGTGATCAGAAAACGCTAAAAAAAGGCGTGCAAATTTAACATAACGAAACCCGAAGACACTGATGTCTTCGGGTTTTTTGTGTTATTATGGACGCATATGAACAGGAAGAGACAACCCATCGCAAGTGAGGGAGGTATAGTGTCTGTGAAATCAAAAAAACGTCGTCAATGGCCGCTATTAGCAGGAGCCTGCCTACTTGCGGCATGTGCCGTTATTGTTATTGGCAAATCGTCATTCAGCGCGTCCTCTTTATTGAGCCATAAAGCGGATATAACAGCAGCAGTAGCCACACCAATGCCGACGCCACAACCCCGAGAGGCTGTGGAATTTCGCATGCTCGACTTTGATCGAGGCTGGGTGAAATACGCAGATGGGATCGTGAGAACCGAGGATGGCGGGGCGCAGTGGCATGACGCAGTCAGAACTGACTTCACGACCGAGGAGGCAGCGAGCACCTTACCTACAGACGGAACGATAGCAGAGCTGCTTAGCATAGAGGCAGGTTCGCCGAGTCAGCAGGATATCCCTAAACCGCTTACTGTAGCGTTAGGTGCCAGCACTTTTCCGGTGAAGCAATCACAATTCCTGACGCCTCGCATTGGATGGGCGCTTCTCGCTAGTAGCAAGGATAGCAAAAATCCACTGCTCATCACAGCAGATGGGGGACAAACCTGGGTGGATGGAATGACGGAGGAGCTCAAAGCAGCCATTCTTAAAGAGAAGAAACATCTGCAGCAATTGAAGAAGGAATCAGCGCTCTATGCAACCAAGGATGCAGCCAAAGCGATTATGGGTTCAAAGTGGAAGCTCGTGCCGGAAAGCGCAGCCCCCGGCGATGTAGTGCTGGTGCGTCACGACGAACCTGGGAGTATAACTTGGTTGAATAAAACGTATAGTCTCCAACCTTATGGAGCGGGGTACTTCACTTACTTACCTATCACGATGAATGCAAAGCCGGGAAAATATCCAATTGGTGATCAGACACTCACGATTCGGCCGAAGAAGTTCGAAACACAGTATCTGAATGTAACAGCTCAGATGGAAAGCATGAAGCAAGATACGGGGCGCATTGCGGCCGACCAGAAGAAGATTGATCTGGCGCGAAGTCAATCCGAGCCGGAGTTTCTATTCAGCGGGCCGTTCGTACAGCCCGTCGAGGGGATTTTGACAACACCGTATGGGTACACCCGTTATGTGAACGGGAAATACGACAGCTCTCATCTGGCCATTGATCTGGCCGCGAAGGAAGGCACCCCGATCAAAGCTACCAACGATGGGGTCGTCGCGTTGGCCGACAGCCTGTACTTGACCGGCAATTCCATCTACATCGACCATGGAATGGGGCTTTTCTCGCAGTACGCCCATCTCTCAGAGCTGCGCGTGAAACCAGGCGAACGGGTCAAGCAGGGCGATATCATTGGACTGGTCGGCACGACCGGATTCTCAACCGGACCGCATCTGCACTTTACCTTTTGGGCGCATAATGTGCAGGTCAATCCGGATTTGTTTTTTAATACGACGCCGTTTCGTTGGGTTCAGCCCAAAGGGTAAATATGTTTGAAAAAGACACCGGCCCTCTGCAGCTGCAGAGAGTTTGGTGTCCTTTTTTTGATCTATTTGTGTGCAGCAGTTTAAGAAAGAACTTACTGAAAAAGAACATGTAGGAGGCCCTATCACGAGTCTATATGGTAAAAAATGACCGCATTAAGTAGCTATTACGTATTCGTACATGCTACAATAAAGAACAAATGTTCTAGGACGGAGAAAAAGGATGGCCGATATCGTCAACATTTCCGTGCGCTCTCTGGTGGAATATGTGTATCGCAGCGGGAGTATAGAGTCTGGTTTTCGGACAAGTCGTGCGCTGACGGAAGGGACCAAAGCGCATCAAAAATTGCAGAAGCAATACGGTGAGTCGGATCAGCATGAGGTGTATGTTTCGGCTGATATTGAGTATGAAGAGCTTTTATTTGTCATTGATGGACGTTGTGATGGTCTTTTACTTGATGCAGATGGCGTGACGGTTACGGTGGATGAAATTAAATCAACCTCATCCGACATTGGCCTAATTGAGGAGGATTCCTATCCGGTTCATTGGGCGCAAGCGAAGTGCTATGCCTATATGGTGGCCAAAGACCGAGGGCTGAGCCGTATACGTATTCAACTCACGTATATGCAGGTTGAAACAGAAAATACCCGGCGTTTTGTTGTGGAAGCATCAATGGACGAGCTTGAGCAGTTCGTGCACGACGTGGTGCAGGCGTATTTTCCTTATGCACAGGCGAGACATGATCATGAACAGCGCAGGAATCAGAGCATCAAGGAGCTGCTCTTTCCGTTCCCAAATTACCGTGAAGGACAGCGTAAGCTTGCCAGTGCGGTATACAAAACAATAAACGAAGGGCGTAAGCTGTTCGCCAAAGCCCCAACAGGCATCGGGAAGACGATGTCGACCCTTTTTCCATCCGTCAAAGCGATCGGGGAGGGGCTTTTGCAGCGGATTTTTTATCTGACGGCGAAGACGATTACCCGAACGGCCGCGGAGGAAGCCTATTTGCTTCTGCAGGCCAGTGGTCTTCAGCTGCACGTCGTCACGATTACGGCGAAGGAGAAGGTGTGTTTTAAGGAGGAAGTACGGTGCTCGAAGGAGCATTGTGAGTTTGCTGATGGCTACTATGACCGTATTAACGAGGCGGTACTCGATCTGCTGAGACAGGAGACCATCATAACACGCCCTGTTATCGAGTCGTATGCGCACAAGCATCGGGTGTGTCCATTTGAGTTTTCACTTGATGTCGCTTATGCAGCCGATGCTGTCATTTGCGATTACAATTATATTTTCGATCCTCGTGTGAACTTGAAAAGACTGTTCGAAGAACAGAAGCGGCAAACAGCCCTGCTTGTAGATGAGGCGCATAATCTCGTTGATCGTGCGAGGGAGATGTATTCTAGCGCTTTAATTAAATCCGATTTCCTTGCGCTGCAGCGTGAATTTAAAGGTGTTCGAGCTGATCTGCATGATGCGGCAAAGGCTATAAACAACTATTTTATTGCGCTTCGCAAACAGATAGGGGATCGTAAGATGTTGGTGGAGCCAGAACTGCCGGAACCACTGCTTGCACTGTTGGAGGTGTTTATTGCAGGAGCGGAAAAAGTGCTGGTCACAAATGACGGAAGCCCAGCAAGCCCGCTGCTGCTGGAGGCTTACTTTGGCGCGCAAAATTTTGTGCGCATAGCCAAGCTGTACGATGAGCGGTATGTGACGTTCACCGAGTGTGACAGGAATGAGGTCAACGTGAAGTTGTTCTGCCTTGATCCCTCTCATCTGCTCAGGCAGATGGGGAAAGGGTACCGGTCGCATGTGTTTTTCTCTGCGACGCTTTCGCCATTGTCCTACTTCATGGACGGGCTAGGGGCTGGGGAAGATGACTACTCTGTGACGGTGCCGTCTCCTTTTTCCAAAGAGCAGCTGGAGGTCTTCGTGCAGCCGTTGTCGACACGCTATCAGGATCGAGAGCGCAGCCGAGAGCCGATTGCCCGTTCGTTGTATAAGCTGGTAGCGGAGCACTCAGGTAATTATTTGGTATTTTTCCCTTCGTATGCGTATATGAGCAGTATTTATGAGGCTTTCACCGACCTCGTTGGTGAACAGGGTGAGAATGAAGGTGAGCGGCCAGAGGAAGCGGGAAGCAAGCTGCGAGTTCTCGTTCAACAGACTCAGATGTCTGAGGAGGAGCGTGAGCACTTTTTGGAGGAGTTTCAAGCAGGTACGGAGAAGACGCTTGTGGGCTTCGCTGTCATGGGAGGCATCTTCTCAGAGGGCATCGATTTGGTGGGAGACCGACTGACAGGTGTGGCTGTAATCGGTGTTGGCTTGCCGCAGCTGGGGCCGGAACGCAATCTGATCAAGGCGTACATGGATGGCGCCGGTAAAAACGGCTACGAATATGCCTACGTCTTCCCCGGCATGAACAAAGTACAGCAGGCCGGAGGCCGCTTGATCCGCTCCGAAACGGATCGCGGCGTGCTGCTGCTCATCGACGACCGCTACCTGCAGCCGCTGTATCAGCGATTGCTGCCGGAGGAGTGGCGTGGCTACACGGTGCTGCCAAACTGGCATACAAGTGGATAGAGACAAGGGTTTGTTGGTTATTAATACGCAAAAAATAGTGGAATTTATAGGATACAATTGATAAAATTAATGAAACTAAGTTTCACTATATGAAATTATGTTTGGAGGGTTATGTATGAATTTTTCATTTGTGGGGATTGACCATATTCAATTAGCGGCTCCTGAAAATTGTGAAGATGAGGCAAGAACATTTTTTTCAGAATTATTAGGCTGGACAGAAATCCCGAAACCTGAAAACTTAAGAAAACGCGGCGGTGTTTGGTTTAAATGCGGTACTCATCAGGTTCATATCGGTGTTCAAAAGGATTTTATTCCAGCTACAAAAGCACATCCAGCATTTCATGTACATCATTTAGATGAGTTGAGAAACTATTTGGAGAGTAATAACCTACCAGTCATTCATGATGATGCACGAGTCGAGGAAGGAGTAAAACGATTCTATTTGAATGATCCGTTCGGCAATCGCCTTGAATTTCTTGAATGGTGTTAACAAAAATATGTTCTTATTGCTCGTATTCTTGTTTCCATTTTTGTATGGCTAAAATGAATTCATTTCGTTGGTTGCCTGGAAAATGGCTTAAAACCTTAGGATTAGGGTTAACTGCTTCCATTATTGAAACAGGAACCACACGCAAAATTTCTACGATATCATTGGTAATCCTAAAAACAATCCGGATTCCGGCTTCGTTCAGGATAACTTCTTTACAATTCGCAAGTTTCGGATTTGAATGAAGGTTAAGCTCTTTACTGACCTCATCCGCCCGGTAACTCAATTCATCGATTGCTTTATTGACTTCATCTAATATGGAAATATCTAACTGCCCATACTCCTTAGCTGCATCTGCATCAAAATGAATATCCAATCGCTCCTTCATGTGGTTCTCTGCGGATTTCCTTCCAAATTAAAATGGTGTTCGGTTCTTGATTGATGCGATCGATACGTTCATTCAGAATGCGTTCCTCCTCTTTTTCCTCCAGCTCAGTCAGACGTTCAAACATTTGCTCGAAGTAAGGATACCCAACTAAAACCGTATCGACGGCACCATTCTCTGTTATAAACTGTGGGAGATCCTTGGCTTTCTTACGCAGCTCACCAAATTTTTTAGAAGCGATGGTGGAACTGACCAATTGATCGGCTGTAAAAGTTAGTTTTGTCATGGATATAGTATGATCCTCGCCGCTTTAAGTATTCAGAACGAATTACGCCAAGTGTGAAGACCTGTATTAATTTAGTGTGATATTCATTGTCAAATGTATGATAGGTTTTCTGACAAGATTTGCAACAATTTTTGCAAAAGGATATTACATAATTGACCGATGTATGATAATATACTGATTAATAGATTTGCAATCTTTTAAATAATCAAAGAAATTAGTGTTTTTGCGCTCAATACTTTAATAATTGAATGCGGTTACAATACAACGAGAAGAGGTGCGAAATTTTTTATGGATTACATCATCCAACAAGTCATTAATGGAATTTCCGTTGGAAGTATTTACGCGCTAATTGCGCTTGGGTATACAATGGTTTACGGAATTATTAAGCTTATTAACTTTGCACATGGCGATGTATTTATGGTCGGTTCCTTCATTGGATTGGGTACGGCCCATGTATTGATCGCTCAAGGTGTTTCTCCGATTTGGGTCTTCCTCCTCTCTTTATTCGTATCCATGCTGCTCAGCGCACTTCTTGGGGTTGCTATTGAACGATTAGCGTACAAGCCTTTACGAAATGTTTCTAGGATAGCTGTGTTGATTACAGCAGTAGGTGTGTCTTTTTTGCTTGAAAATGGCGGAATATTCTTTCTAGGGCCTCAAGCTAAAGCATTTCCTGAAATCCTTCCTAAGCAGCAGTATGACGTAATGGGCATTCAGATTGATTCCCATCAAATTATGATTCTGCTGATGACAATTATTTTAATGATAGTTTTACAATATATCGTTCACCGTACAAAGATCGGGAAAGCTATGCGTGCCGTATCGTATGATATGGACGCCGCACGTCTTATGGGGATTAATGTTAACACGACGATTTCTATTACGTTCGCCATCGGTTCCTCTTTAGCGGCTGCAGCTGGGGTAATATTTGGAATGACTTATAGTTCTATTGATCCGCTAATGGGGATTCTTCCAGGTTTAAAAGCATTCATCGCTGCTGTCTTTGGCGGAATTGGAAGCATTCCAGGTGCGCTTGTTGGCGGACTTCTGCTTGGAGTCATTGAGACAGGGGTTACATCCATTGGTTTTTCTTTATGGCGCGATGGTGTTGCCTTTGCTGTGCTTATTCTCATTCTGCTCTTCAAACCTTCAGGATTATTTGGCAAAAATAGCAGAGAGAAAGTGTAGGTGTTAATAAAATATGAGGTTTCAAAATAAAAATTTTTGGTATGGGATCGGGGTAAGCGTTGTCATTTATGGCCTGTTTCAGATACTGCTGACTAGAGGTATAATGAATGACGTTGCGGAATCTACGCTCATCCTGATCTGTATCAACATTGTTTTGGGCGTGTCTTTGAACTTGATTAACGGTTTTGCAGGTCAATTTTCATTAGGGCATGCTGGGTTTATGGCGGTAGGCGCCTATGTTTCAGCGATTCTCACGTTGGACTTTCAATTTCCGTTCCCGCTCGCTCTCCTTGTAGGAGGACTGATCGCAGCCGTATTCGGGCTTATGATCGGTATACCGACGCTGCGGCTAAAAGGCGACTACCTGGCTATAGCAACATTGGGTTTTGGTGAGATTATCCGTATCGTCTTGTTAAATACGGACTATGTTGGCGGTGCATCCGGTCTAAGTGGAATTCCTGCGTTAACGACTTGGACATGGACGTTTATTTTTACACTATTTACGGTTGTAGTGATCAATAACTTTATTAACTCCACCCATGGACGCGCTGTAATATCGATACGCGAGAACGAGATCGCGGCGGAAGCTATGGGAATCAATACGACGAAGTACAAAGTAATTGCGTTTGCAATCGGCGCTTTTTTTGCCGGTATAGCCGGGGGCATGATCGCTCATAAGTTTTATGTCATTAGTCCTAACAGCTTTAACTTCATGAAGTCATTCGAAATATTGGTCATCGTTGTACTCGGAGGTCTCGGAAGTACATCTGGTGCTATCGTAGGGGCTATCGTACTCACTTTGTTATTTACGTTCCTGCAGGATTTCCCTGAATTAAGAATGATGATCTATTCGATCATTTTGATTGGCATGATGATTTTCCGTCCAAAAGGACTCCTAGGAACGAAAGAGTTTTCATTCAACTTCTTGAATAAGAAGAAGGAGGGTGAGCAGCGTGGAACAAAATAATCTTCTGCTTAATGTTCAGAATGTTAGCCGTTCCTTCGGGGGTTTAAAGGCAGTTTCTGATGTGAACATACAGGTTGGGCAAGGTGAGCTTATTGGCTTGATAGGTCCTAACGGAGCGGGAAAAACGACTTTGTTCAACTTGCTGACAGGCGTATACGAGCCTTCGCAAGGCAAAATAATTTTGAATGACGAGTCAATTGGCGGATTGAAACCTTATCAGATTACTCAAAAAGGTGCCGCTAGAACGTTCCAGAACATCCGTCTCTTTAGCGAACTTTCGGTCATAGAAAATGTGAAAATTGCGTACCATCAGCACGCCAAGCATTCCATATTTTCATCTATATTGCGGTTGCCGAAGCATTTTGCTAGCGAGAAAGAGATGACTGAAAAAGCGTTGGAGTTTCTTTCGATATTCAAGCTGCAAGAAAAAAAAGATGAACTTGCCAAAAACTTGCCATACGGCGAACAGCGCCGACTCGAAATCGCAAGGGCGCTTGCCGCACGTCCGAAGCTGCTTTTGCTGGATGAGCCAGCTGCCGGTATGAACCCGCAAGAAACGCAAGATTTAATGAATTTGATCCATTGGATACGGCGTGAATTTGATCTTACGATTGTATTAATTGAGCACGATATGCCTTTGGTTATGGGCGTGTGTGAACGAATTTACGTATTGGATCGCGGAAAGCTAATTGCAGAGGGAGCACCAAGCGAGATTAAGAAAAACCCCAAAGTGATAGAAGCTTACTTGGGTCAGGAGGCGTAAAGCGAATGCTTAAAATAAATAACATCGATGTCTATTATGGAGCTATACACGCCCTGAAAGATGTAAGCATCACAGTAAATCAAGGTGAAATCGTTACATTGATCGGAAGCAACGGTGCAGGGAAGTCAACATTGTTGAAGACGCTGTCCGGTCTGCTAAAGCCGAAAAATGGGGAGATCGTGTTCTTAGGCAAGACGATCACAGGGATTTCCGCCCAGTCGATCGTATCGGAAGGTCTAATCCATTGTCCTGAAGGTAGACGTGTATTCGCGAATATGTCCGTCGAAGAGAACTTAGAACTCGGTGCATATATTCGAAAAGATAAAGAAATTAAAGCAGATATAGGCAAAGTGTATGAGCGATTTCCCCGACTTCTTGAACGACGGAATCAGCAATCGGGTACGTTATCCGGAGGCGAGCAGCAAATGCTTGCCATTGGCCGTGCCTTAATGGCGCGTCCCAAGCTCCTGCTTCTTGACGAACCTTCAATGGGCCTTGCTCCTTTGTTGGTACAGGAAATTTTCGCAATTATTGAAGAAATCAACTGCCTTGGCACAACGGTACTGCTTGTTGAACAGAATGCCAATCAGGCGTTGAAAATCGCCCATCGGGCATACGTGTTGGAAACAGGGAAAATTGCCCTTACTGGAGATGCAAAGGAACTGGCCGGATCTGAAGAAGTGAAAAAGAGTTATTTGGGCGGCCATTAATTGTGAAACTAAAGTATTTACACATATAAATCTTTAGTTAATTTGAGAAAAAGGGGAATTTCAATGAAAAAGAAATGGATTACAGCAACAGCCGTCATGACACTTGCTTTCAGTTCTATCGTAGGTTGCAGCAATGCCGGAAGTTCAAGCGGAACGATTAAAATCGGCGCAAACTTTGAGTTATCTGGAGGTGTAGCTGCTTTCGGAAACTCCTCTATGAAGGGGATTAATCTTGCAGTAAAAGAAATTAATGCTGCGGGCGGCGTTTTGGGTAAGAAAATTGAAATTGTTCAGGCAGATAATGCTTCGAAGCCGGAAGAATCTACACGCGTTGCACAGAAATTGATTTCTAATGATAAAGTAGTTGCTTTAGTCGGACCTGTAACGTCTACCAATGTCCTTGCAGCTGTACCTGTTGCCATGGAGAAGAAAATTCCGTTACTAACGGCCTCAGGCACGAATCCAAAAGTTACGGTCGACGAGAGAACCAACAAAGTAAATGATTGGGTTTTCCGTGCTTGCTTTATTGATCCTTTCCAAGGTAAAGTGATGGCCGATTTTGCTGCGAAAAGTTTGAGTGCGAAGACAGCAGTTGTGTACTCAGACGCTTCAAGCGACTATGCGAAAGGGCTGGCCAAGTTCTTTACTGAAACCTTCACTGCTAGTGGCGGGAAAGTTGTAGCAGCAGAGTCCTACCAACAAAAAGATGCAGACTTTAAAGCTGTACTTACACGTATTAAAGAAAAAAATCCCGATGTTGTGTTCATTCCAGGGTATTATGAAGAAGTAGGTAAAATTGTTAAGCAAGCTCGTGAACTTGGCATCAAGGTTCCTTTGTTGGGCGGCGATGGCTGGGATGCTCCGCAGCTTGCAGAAATTGCAGGTGCTGAAGCATTGAATAACACATTCATATCCAATCACTATTCAGCGGATGATACTTCACCGGAAGTACAGCAATTCGTAACAGCATTCAAAAAAGAATATAACAATGAAGTGCCTGATGCTATGGCAGTTTTGTACTATGACGGTTTGAAATTGATCGCAGACGGACTTAAGCGGGCAGGCAGCACAGATGCAGAAAAGCTGAAAAATGCTTTAGCTGCTACAAAAGACTTGAAGTTAACAACAGGGGTCATTACATTGGATAAAAACCACGATCCTGTCAAATCTGCTGCTGTTATCGAGTTTAAAGGTGGAAAACAAGTATTTAAGACAAAAGTAAATCCATAAATCATACACAAACCCGAGGAGCTATTGCACCTCGGGTTTCTTTACAATTTTCAACTTGCAACAGATTGGAAGGGAAGGAAGCCTTTTTGGAGCTCATTTTATTCCTACCCTTTTACTTACACACCATAAGCAAATTACCGTCCAGGTCTCTAAAAGCAAACCACTGTTCATTCTGAATTTCCGTAACAAGCTCCACGTTGTTATCTTTCATAAATTGATAAGAAGCTTGAATGTTTTCTGTCTGAAACATAAAAGCGGGTGTTTGATACGTAGGTGGACCACCGGGCTCGTTGCCGCCCCACATGGGCATTTGGTCGAGTACGAGGGATGTTCCTTCCATCGGTAGGACGTAGAGATGACCAAATAAGATATCGCCATCCGGTGCAATACCAAGTAACTTACAGTACCAATCTCGTGCGTTCTCAATGTTTCGAACGGGAACGAAGACGTTGCTAATTCGGTTCTTAATCGGACTTTGTACATGAAGCTCGCTCATATGTGCCAACCTCCATGAAAGGGATATATTCCCTTTAAGTATTTCATAGGAATTCGGTTCTGTAAATGATTTCTTCACCGTTTCATAATAGTGAAAAAGGAGTACTCCCGACGATTACGCGTCAGCGAGTACTCCTTTTATTAAAT
The DNA here is from genome assembly GCF_900103825.1 of Paenibacillus sp. yr247. Lineage (GTDB taxonomy): Bacteria > Bacillota > Bacilli > Paenibacillales > NBRC-103111 > Paenibacillus_E. The sequence goes on along the minus strand of NZ_FNIF01000007.1, from coordinate 141,625 downwards.
CCTATAGCGACATCCGGTAAATGTTCACCGCATCATCGCGAGTAAGCTTCTTAAAGTTGCCAAAATCGCCGTACACCATAGCTTTATCGGCCATCAGCTCAATAGTGGAGTCATCGATATTGTAATCGGCCAGCCGGCTTGGTGCGCCTATGGAGGTCAAGAATTGACGAAGGGCTGCGATGCCTTCTTCAGCAACTTGGCGGTCCGTCTTGCCTGCTGTATCAATGCCGAAGACACGCAGTGCGAACTGCTTGAACCGCGCTACATTGGCGTCGAGTGTGTAAGTCATCCAGTTCGGGAAGATGATCGCTAGGCCGCCGCCGTGCGGAATATCATGAACGGCAGAAACCGCGTGCTCGAGATTATGGGACGCCCAATCGCCGCGAACACCCATGCTCAGGACTCCGTTAAGTGCCATTGTACCGCTATAAAGAATCGTTGCGCGGTCTTCCAGATTGTTCAGATCTTGCAGTAAGCGAGGCGCTGTGTCAATCACTGTGCGAAGAATCGTTTCACAGAAACCATCTTGAACAGGTGTATTCGTGACATGATGGAAATATTGCTCAAACACATGAGACATGATATCCACGATGCCGTAAACGGTTTGATTTTCAGGCAAGGAAGTCGTATGTGCAGGATCTAAAACCGAAAATTTCGGGAATGAGTACAGACTTCCCCAACCGAGTTTTTCTTTGGTTTCCCAGTTCGTAATGACCGAACCTGAGTTCATTTCAGAGCCTGTTGCCGCGATCGTGAGAACAGTCCCTAACGGCAATGCACCTGTCGCTGCTGCTTTACGCGTAGCGATTTCCCAGAAATCGCCCTCGTACTTCGCCCCAACAGCAATAGCTTTGGCACAGTCGATAACGCTGCCACCACCGACAGCAAGGATGAGATCAATGTTCTGACTGCGGCACAATTCAACACCGCGATGAACGGTAGTCAATCTTGGGTTAGGCTCAACACCGCTAAGCTCAACAACATGAGCATCCACGCCTTTGAGCAGCTTCATGACATTCTCATAGATGCCGTTTTGCTTTATGCTCCCGCCACCATAGACGAGTAGGACGTTCTTGCCGTATTTAGGTACCTCAGCTGTTAATTTCTCCAGTTGCCCCTGACCGAAATGAAGCGTGGTGGGATTGTAAAATGTAAAAGTATTCATCTACTTACCTCCTAAACGGATCTGATCTGTTTGCGTACCTATTCATTGTATAGAAAGAGGGCTTCAAAAACAAAACCAGGCTATAAAGTTGTAAAAAACTTGAATGAGGCAGGAGTTCGTCATGAGATCATAGAATTTCTGATTAGGTATAATTCCATTTTCAGGGAAGTGAATGCAACATGTTTACGACTAGAAGATCCGACCATGTTTTGGAAATTGCTTATAGTTGTGTGCGATGGTTTTTTGTGCCGGCGTCTACCATTTTATTTTTGACATCTTATCATCAAACGACGTTGGATTTGATCATTTTTTTCACGCTATTCGTCTTTGCTGTTATTTATATGGGTATAACGGAATTTGCCTTACATCGCAGCCCTATTGATTCTGCCTTCTATCGCTGCATGACGAGAATTGGTGTGGTGATGGATTATGTGGCTTTCATTATGATTGTTTCGCTAACTGGAGGTACACAGAGTCCATTGTACCCGATCGCTTATCTCATTCTCTTACATGCGTCATTGTACTGGAGTTTCATTGGTGCGATGGTGGCTACCAACATGGTGATACTCGGATATGTCGGCATAGTCTTACTGGTGGATGGGGGTTTTTCTGTAGAAGATATGCCGCGTCATTTGTTTAACTTTGCTTTTTTGATCATGATCGGCGTGATTGGCGGCATCATCGTGGCACGGGAGCGGAAGCATTTTGTAGAGAAGGGCATTTTCGAGAACTTATCTAAAAAAGATTACCTCACGGGACTCTATAATCACCGCAGTTTTCAAGAGCAAATCAAGGAAATTATTGCGAAGAAGCATCCTTTTTCCCTCGTCATGGGAGATATTGATTATTTCAAACAAATTAACGATCAGTATGGTCATCAGATCGGGGATGCGGTTCTAAGAGCAATCGGGAATTTGTTGGATTCCATCATTCCTACTGCGCAAGGCAGTGCCTTCCGCTATGGCGGTGAGGAGTTCGCCATTATTTTTTATACAGAAGATAAGCATCTAGCAAATGATTTACTGCATCAATTCAGAGATAAGCTGCGCGCGCTTGAGTTCAGTTCGGGTGAGGACAAGTTCCATATCACGATGAGCTTCGGGGCAACGGTTCGTTCCAAGGAGCAGATGACGACGGAGCTGGTGGCTTCAACGGATGCGCTTTTGTATGAAGCTAAGGAACAAGGAAGAGACCGTTTAGTGTGGGGATAGCATGATCTTCACTAGGAAGAAATGGTATACTCAATCTGGATCTAACAAGGAACAAAACCAATTAGGAGGGAATCAGCATGGCAACACTAACGCCATATTTTTACAGCAGTGATGCAAGGAAACAAGCTGACTTTTACGTGAAGGCATTAGGTGGGGAAATTGTCAGCCTTCGTACGTTTGCGGATATGCCGGATGCAGATGAATCGCTCAAAAATCGCGTGATGCACTTCATGCTCTTGGCCTCCGATTCTTCATGGCTGATTCGGGTACGGAAACGGTCGATAGAGGCCGAGGTATGGATTTGACGCTGGAATTTAAGAGCGAAGAAGAAGGCCGTCGTATTTTCGAAGCGTTGTCGGAAGGCGGCATAGTGAAAATGCCTTTCGATCGCATGTTCTGGGGGACGATGTTTGGTCGACTGGAAGATCCGTTCGGTGTGGTCTGGCAGATATCGACAGAATCTTAAGTAACCAATGAAAGCTCCTTTATGAGAAACGGTGCAGCTGAAAGCCGTGCTCGTAAGAGAGCTTTTTTCTATTGACACTTGAGCCCCGCCTGAAGACCGATTGGATCCCGTTTATATTCCGTTTAAAATAGAAGTGTATGATTCTTAGGTAAAGATGAATAGATCATTCACTAGAGATGTATGAACATCCGATCGGGTAAAGGAGTAGGGATAAATGGCTGTTACAAGGAAAGAAGAGCCTAAGGGCAAGAGCAATTGGCGCGGCTTCACACGCTTGCTCGTTCAGGCGAATCCACCCAAGCTTGTACTTAGCATAGCATTAGGGTTAAGTATTATATCAACATTAGTGGGATTGGTGATTCCGCTATTTACGAAGAATGTCGTCGATAGCTTCTCCGTCAGTTCCCTGAACTGGACGCAGATTAGCGGCATGGCGATTGCTTTCGTGGCGTCAGCTATAGCCTCCGGGGTTTCGGTTTACTTGCTGAATTATGCGGGACAGCGCGTTGTGGCAGGCATTCGGGATCGCTTATGGAAGAAGCTGCTTGTGCTGCCGGTCAGTTATTATGATAACCACCAGACGGGGGATACGATCTCTCGGATGACGAACGATACGGGGGTCATTAAAGGACTTATTGCGGAACATATGGCGGGATTCGTCACGGGCTCTATATCGATTGTCGGCTCTATTGTGGTTCTTCTATATATGGATTGGAAAATGACGCTCATCATGTTCAGCGTATTCCCGCTTGCCTTCATCATCCTTTTTCCGCTGGGGCGGCAAATGTACAAAATATCCAAAGGCATGCAAGCCGAGACCGCAAGCTTCACTTCAGTGCTGAATCGGGTACTATCGGAAATCCGACTGGTGAAGGCGGCTAATGCGGAGCCGGTTGAGTATGTGGAAGGAACCACGGGGATTCAGAAGCTTTTCAAATTCGGGCTCAAAGAAGGTCGGGTTCAAGCGTTAATGACGCCATTAATCACTTTTGTCATGCTCATGCTGTTTGTCGTGCTCTTCGGCTATGGAGGCATGAGAGTTGCCTCTGGTGCGATATCTGCCGGTCAGCTGGTTGCCTTCATGCTGTATTTGTTCCAAATTGTAATGCCGATTACGCAAATCTCGCAGTTTTTTAATCAGGTGCAGAAAACAATGGGAGCGACCGACACGATCCTCAAGGTTCTGGATTATGAAGAGGAGCATCCGAACAACGGAGCGTCCGTCACGAACGCATCGCAATCGATTCACTTCGATCAGGTGACGTTCAGCTACAAAGAAGGAGAGCCTGTTCTGAAAAATGTCAGCTTCGCCATGGAAGCGGGTAAGGTAACGGCGATCGTAGGTCCTAGCGGCAGCGGAAAGACTACGTTGTTCTCGCTTTTGGAAAGGTTTTATGCGCAGCAAAATGGTTCAATCACGTTGGGTCCTGATGGAATTAGTCAATTCTCACTCGTCTCCTGGAGGAGCCAGATCGGTTATGTTTCACAGGAAAGTCCGCTTATTGCAGGTACAATTCGGGATAATATCTGCTATGGTCTGCAGCATGAAGTGACGATGGAGGAACTGAAGCGGGCTTCGCAGATGGCGTACGCTGACGCCTTTATTGAGGAGCTGCCGCAGAAGTATGATACCGAAGTGGGTGAACGCGGCATCAAGCTGTCCGGCGGACAACGGCAGCGGATCGCAATTGCGCGAGCTTTGCTGCGGGATCCGAAAATTTTGATGCTTGACGAAGCGACCTCAAGTCTGGACAGTAAGTCGGAGGTCGTTGTCCAGCAAGCACTGCAAAATTTGATGCGGGGACGCACAACGCTCGTCATTGCGCATCGACTATCAACGGTGGTTGATGCCGATCAAATTATTTTTCTGGATAAAGGCGTCGTGACGGGAAGTGGTACGCATCAGCAATTGCTGGAGTACCATGAGATGTACCGTGAATTTGCTGCTCAGCAGCTCCAGCTTCAAGATCAATTGTCTTCCGATCCATCGGAATCGCTGACAGAGGTTCATTCCTAGATGACCAACCTCATAAAAGATTAATGCAAAAGCGTTTCAACCTTGGATTCTCGGGGTCTTGAAACGCTTTTTATCATGTAAAGTCACAGAAGTCTTGCTTCGAATAAGTAAGCAGTACCGGACTGACTGCTGCCCGAACGAATCGGGTGATGGATGAGCTGCTTCGCGACTTTTATCGCCAGTAATAGCACACAGCATTCTTCTCCAATGTTTACAGAAATCACACAAATGCGGATAAAACAATTGACGGAAACTCGAGAGCCAATTAAACTATGGTTAATTAGTATCAAAGCTGAGGAACTTCGCAGCTCTTATCCTCATACTTTGACCCGCAAAAGCGTTAAAGTGGTGAGTGGGCGATAAGTCCAAGCCAACCAAAAAGGGATCGTAGAGAGGGGTAATTAAGTTGAAAAAGAAAGCACTCGTATCACTCGTATTATCAGCAGCTCTTATGGTTGTAGCAGGTTGTGGACAGAAGGCTGAAACGACTTCTGCGGCAGGCGGTTCTCCGTCAGCAACTCCAGCATCTACGGCAGCCCCGCAAAAAACTTACAAAGTAGCCATTTCACAAATTGTGGAACATCCTTCTCTGGATGCAACTCGTCAAGGCTTCCTAGCAGCGCTTAAAGATGCGGGTATCGTAGAAGGTACCAACCTGAAGGTTGATTTCAACAATGCGCAAGGCGATCCTGCAAACAATCTATCCATTGCACAAAAAATTGCTTCCGCTGACGCTGATTTGGTGCTCGGTATCGCAACACCATCCGCACTAGCTGTTGTACAGCAAGTGAAGAAAGCTCCAATTCTGTTCGCAGCAGTTACAGATCCGCTTGCAGCCAAAATCGTTAACAATGTGGATAAGCCGGGCGGTAATGTTTCCGGAGCTTCGGATACGAACCCTATGGCCGTTGCACAATTAATGGATTTCGTCGCAACCAACATGCCGAAAGTGAAAACAGTTGGTCTTGTCATCAACGAAGGGGAACCGAACGCTGTTATCATGGCTAAAAATGCGGAGCAATCCTTAACGAAGCATGGCATTAAACTCATTAAAGCGCCGGTAACGAATACATCTGAAGTAAAGCAAGCGGCACAATCCCTGGTTGGCCGTGCGGATGCTTTCTTGATCACGCTGGATAACACCGTCGTAAGTGGCGTAGACGGCATCATTCAAATCGCAAATGAAAAGCACATTCCGTTCTTCTCCAGTGACCGCGATACCGTGGAAAAAGGAGCTTTTGCAACGGTTGGCTTCAAATACTATGATCATGGCTATCAGGTTGGCCAAATGGCTGTCGACATTCTCAAGAACGGTAAAAAACCAGCAGACATGAAAGTAACTGTTCCTGAAAAGCTCGATCTGATCTTAAACCTGAAAGCAGCGAAAGCGCAAGGCATTGATGTAACAGACGCAATGAAAAACGGAGTGAAAGATAAAGAGAAAAACATAATTCAGTAAGGGCTAGGAACACAAAAGGGGTGAACGTCACTTTCGTTCACCTCTTTTTTTCAAGTTGATAATAAAGTATTAGCCATGTGCTTTTCTTGCTTCGCATCAACCTTGACAAACGCTCTCGTCCATAAGGACGGGATAGTCGTTTATCTTTGAGTAGGAGGTTGTCCAAATGATGGATTCAATGAGTGGTGCCGTCGAACTAGGTCTTCTCTATGCGCTGATGGCGCTTGGTGTTTATATCACATTTCGTATTCTCGATTTTCCCGATTTAACGGTGGATGGGAGTTTTACGACAGGTGGTGCTATCGCAGCAATCCTGATCTCTCACGGATATTCGCCACTGCTGGCGTGTGTGGCTGCTTTTGCAGGGGGACTCGCTGCAGGAGCTTGTACGGGATTGCTCCATACGAAGGGGAAAATAAATGGGCTTTTATCAGGAATTCTGATGATGATTGCCTTGTATTCCATCAATATGCGCATTATGGGTAAGCCGAACATTTCGCTTCTTGGAGCAGACACCTTGTTCGCTTCAATGTCGCCGATCGTGGTTGTGCTTACCATTGTTATTGTGTTCAAATTACTGCTAGATGCGTTTCTGCACACCGATCTGGGGCTATCCCTCCGGGCAACAGGGGACAATGCACGAATGATCCGCAGCTTCGGCGCGAACACGGACAAAACTACGATTCTAGGCGTGAGCTTGTCGAACGGGTTAGTGGCTCTATCCGGAGCGTTGATCGCACAGCAGTCGGGTTTTGCCGACATCTCGATGGGGATTGGGATGATCGTGATTGGACTGGCTTCTGTGATTATTGGGGAAGCGATCTTCGGAGCGAGAACGGTTTTTCAAGCGACACTGGCGGCTGTGCTCGGTTCCATCGTGTACCGCATTGTGGTAGCGCTGGCGCTGCGCGTCGAGTGGCTTAATGCTTCTGATTTGAAACTGATCACGGCCATTATCGTTATCATCGCACTCGTGCTGCCGTCTGTGCAGCGAGCCATTAAGCAAAAGGCAACAGCTAAACGGCGCTCGGCTGAACTGATCGCTCTCGCTGTGCAATTGAATAAGGGAGGTGATCGCTGATGCTTCAGCTCTCGAACGTTTCCAAGCTATTTAACCCCGGTTCAGCTGATGAGAAAATCGCGCTAATCGGCATTAACTTGACCCTGAAGCCCGGCGACTTTGTCACGGTCATAGGCAGCAACGGCGCCGGTAAATCAACGCTGATGAACATCATCTCCGGCGTCATGACGCCGGATGCCGGCGAAGTGGCTATCAGCGGCGAGGTCATCCACCACCTGCCGGAATATGAACGTAGCCGTTGGATCGGCCGCGTCTTTCAAGACCCCATGGCGGGGACCGCTCCTCGAATGACCATCGAGGAGAATCTCGCCATGGCTTATGCCCGCGGTAAGAAACGCGGGCTAAGCTTCGGCGTCACCGCGCGCAAGCGCGCGCTGTTCCTGGAACAGCTGCAGCGCCTAGGCATCGGCCTGGAGGGCCGTCTGCGCGCGAAGGTGGGTCTGCTCTCCGGCGGAGAGCGTCAAGCCCTCAGCTTGCTGATGGCGACGTTCACCAAGCCGCAGATTCTGCTGCTTGATGAGCACACTGCCGCGCTAGATCCCTCACGCGCGGAGCTCATCACACGATTGACCGAGGAGATCGTGCGCGAAATGAAGCTGACCACGCTCATGGTCACGCATAACATGGAGCAGGCGATTCGTCTAGGCAATCGCCTGATCATGATGGATAAGGGCCGCATCATCCTTGATGTGAGCGAGGAACGGAAGAAAGACCTTACCGTGGAGCAGCTGCTCGGTGAGTTCGAGCACATCAGCGGCAACAAGCTGTCGGATGACCGCGTGGTGCTGGGTTAAAACATAGAAAGCCTTCGGCATGGGGAAGTGTTCCTTTGCCGAAGGCTTTTTCTGAATTTTTTTTGGAATTCTTAAATAGGTCTAGCTGAGGATCTGCTGAGTGTATACGAGCAGTGGGAGAAGGAGGATGGAAACAAGAGAAAAAGTCCCTACCATGCTGCTGATGCGCAACCACAGTAAAGACTTTTATATGGAAAATTTCTAGTAAGCTTTATTTCTTAATACTTAGCTGCTTTTGGTCGAACGGCAGCTATCGCTGCTGGAGATTCTTTCTCTATCGACCGCTTGCCAACGAACAAGCTAAGCGGCAGCGCAGCTAGCACGATGAACGTGGCCAGCAAGTACACATCATTCACACTCATAGTAAATGACTGCATCCCAATCTGTACCTTGTCCTTCAAGCCACTGCTGACCAAATCCTTGGAATGTGCAGCAGTTTGAGACGACAGGACAGAGGTGAAAAGAGCAATTGCAAAGGAGCCGAACACATTGCGAACCCAGTTGCTGATCGACGTGGCATGACCGGACAACGTTCTCGGAATTTGCTCCATCCCTGCATTGCTCGATGGCATGGTGGCAAAGGCGATGCCGAGGTTCCGAACGATCATCCAGAACACGATATAACCACGCGATACATCGACACTTAACCAGCTAAGCGTTAAGGTCCCTATAGCAATTAAGGAAATACCGATGAATATAAGAACACGCGGACCAACAATGCTATATAGTTTGCCCACAATTGGCATGCTCAGTGCCATCACTAATGAGGCAGGAAGTAGGATCAAGCCCGTATCAAGCGGTGTGACGTGCTGAATATTTTGCAGAAAGATAGGTGTCAAAAAAGTTCCTGAATACAAACTAATCGTGACGATACTAGAAATAATTAGCGTTAATGTATAACGCGGATTAGATAATACACGAATATTCAGCAGCGGCGTTTCCACCCGCAGTTCTCTCCAGACGAAGAGCAGAAGAACGAGAATACCTAGTGCGAACAGCCCGACAACTCGACCTGATGTCCATCCCCAAGCATGACCTTGAGAGAAAGCGACGAGTAAAGAAAGACTGCTGGCTACAACCGTTAATAAGCCGAGAAGATCAAACTTTTTAGGTACAGAAAGTCGGTAGTAAGGAATCAATTTCAGTACCAGAAAAGTGGCAATGATACCAACAGGTACGTTCATGAGGAACAACCAATGCCAGCTCCAATTTTGTAAAAGCCATCCGCTCAAGGTAGGACCAATGGCAGGTGCCATCATCGCTGACAAGGACCACAGGGAGATCGCAATTGGCTGCTTATCCCTCGGTATCACTTGGTACACAATGGTCATGGTCGCGGGCATAATGAGTCCGCTAAAGGCCCCTTGCGCAATACGGAAGGCAATGAGTGATGAAGCGTCCCAAGCAATCGCACATAAAAGAGAAAAAACGGTAAAACCAATGAGTGCTAAAGCATATAGCCGTTTATAGCTGAATCGCTCACCAAAATAGCCCGTAATGGGAGCGATTGTACCGCTTGCGAGCATGAACCCTGTAATCGTCCATTGAATTTTGCTTAAATCGGTCTGGAAATGTTCACTTAAAATTGGTATAGCAATATTAATCGTGCTCATACTCAGGATCGCAACGAATGACCCGAAGAAGATCGCAATCATGATCGGCCAGAAACGCACTTGCTGTAACTCATCCTTACTCAAAATGGTGCCTCCACTCTATCCATTGATCTTATAAGTAGTATTCTCTATAATTTGAATGAAATCATCATACTACCCAAGCAAGATATATGTCAATTGTGACATAATAAAGGAGTTTTAATGAATACCCTTTCATATGGATTACTTAGCCTTTTAACTAGAAATTCTCGAACTGGCTATGAACTTATGCAGCACATTCAACCCTTTTGGCCAGCCAAGCATAGTCAAATCTACCCTCTCCTTGCTCAATTAGAACAGAAGGGGTACGTCGAATTTGTACATGTTCCACAGTCAGATAAACCGGATAAAAAGGTATATACGTTAACACATATTGGCAGGGAAGCACTAAGGCACTGGATTGCACAGCCTACGGATGAGCCGGTGACTCGAGATGAGTTGGCGCTGAAGGTATATTGCATAGGTCTTGTAGACAAAGAACAGGCGCGGAAAGTACTTCATGAGCGTGAGGTGTACTATCAGGAGAAGAAAGAGCGCTTCATGAAGTCCTATGAACGAATCGAACAGGAGAGTGTTAAGCCGCCCGAGGATTTGGAGATCGATGATCCGCTTTTCGGCATCTATGTACTGGTACAGAAAGCGACATTGAAAGTAGACGCGGACCTGTTTTGGTGCAAATGGATGAAGTCTAAGCTGAAGTGATTTTAGACACTTTAGATTTATTTAAGGAATTAGTAAGAAGGCTTTTAGATGAAGGAGTTAAAATAACAGAGGAGTGATGATCATAAACGGGGGTTGGATATGAGTAAAAAGCTAGGTATTTTCTTTGCAATAATCATTTTGGGCGTGGCGATTGCCGCGGTATTTCCCTATGTCACCTTAAATCCTGCCAATAGCCGAGTAACATTAAACACCGCCTTTTCTTTGCATTATACGGTTCTCGTTTTACATATTGGGTTCGCTCTGGTTGCTCTGGTCAGCGGCTTATTCCAATTTCATGAGCGCTTCCGTGCCAGTTATCCAGCATGGCATCGGGCTTTAGGGCGCATATATGTCATTAGCGTTATGCTGAGTGGGCTCTTAGGGCTTGTATTGACCTTTTACAGCGAAAGCTTTACGAAGGCCATGGCATTTCTAACGCTGAGTCTACTTTGGTTATTTACAAGCTGGAAAGGCTTTCGATTCGCTGTCAAAAGGCAATTTCATGAGCACCGCATATGGATGATTCGCAGCTATGCCATCACATTAGTCGCCACATCGGCAAGACTGATCGTCCCTGTCTGTATTTTGTTGTATTTGGGTATGCATGGGTTCCATCTTCCGGAAGGCGGTCGTGAGCAAATGATCGCTAACATTCTCGAAGTGAACATCTGGATCGGTTTACTTATTAATCTATTCATAGTGGAATGGTTCCTGTTAAAACCTCGGAAAGTTTAGTAGTTTAGCCTTATCTTTTACTTTTTAAGATGATGCAAGGATATTTTCTTGCTGAAATTGCCATCCCCCGGGCTCATCTCCACGTTTGGTTAAACGTCTATGCAGCGTTTCCGCTGAAGCTGTGAGGCAGAAATGAAAGACATCCTCATCCACACTTTTGAATTCATCATAGAAATAGTCGAAATTTTGACGTTTATAAATCGTCATGGGCGAAACGGTCTTCTACAGCCACTAGTTTTCTAAACATATAACCGATTTCTTCCGGATCAAAAATTATGCTGTTTGGCATGAGGGGCAGAAGCCTATTTGCGGCTGTCGTCTTTCCTGCTCCAAAAGCGCCATTAATGATTATTATCATGGTATCCCTCCTTCAACTTCTGCCGTAACCAGTCGAGAAGCATTTGACTCCCTTTTTCCGTCCTTTGAGAACCATTGATAATCAAATTCGCATGCCACCGAGTAGGTTCAACAAACTCATCGTGCCGGTGACGGACCAAATCTAGATATTCTGTGATGACTTCTTCTTGTGTGTATCGTTCTACGGAGAATTTATCTATTCGCCTGACAAGCCTGTCGTCCGATTGGCAATCAACAAATACCTTGTAGTCGATAAGCTCGTGTAATTCAGGAAAATGAAACAATAAAAATCCTTCAATAAGGACAAGGTCATACTCCTTACTATGTAAAGCTTGATTAAATTGATTGATGACCTGATCTATATCGATTGCAGTCGGGTGATTAAAATCTTCGTACTCCTTGCCTGAGAATGGTGCGATGGCAATGGGTCTTTTCTTCTTGTAATACTTGTCCATGTGTATAACTTTTATTTTATAGTTTGTAAGTGCGTGAGCTAAATAGTTGCTTATAGTGGTTTTACCACTGCCAGATCCTCCGGCAATACCTATCGAAATGGGCAGCATGACAGTTCTCCATGTATCATTTATTTAAATTGCCAATTTCCTGAATGACCGTTTGGATCTTCTGCAGTCGGATATACTCGGATTTTTCCAACTGGGGTCGGAAATAAGCGTATAGGTAGGCGGCGTCATGGAAATCCAGTCCGGGATAGCAAACAACTTCTTGTACGACTTGTGGGTTATCCATAATGACTTGCCATTCGCCTGTGCGATCCGAGTGCGAAATGGAAGATAAGACATGTTTCTTCGCTGCTACTGTAGCTTCGAGTTCTGACCAGATGCATGCCCACGAGGGGCTGAAATTGACCGGTTCAGGGAACAGGCGGCTTGCTTTGGCAATGCTGTGCTCAATGCCTGCGATGTCCGCATCCGCAGCGGTTTTGATCGCCTCTGTAATACCGTCCAGAAGGCGGCGGAACGCGGAGTAACCCTCGGATAGGACATCACTTTGAAACGCTGCTTCTGCTTCGGCGTTGGGAAGCATTTTAAAATCGGCATACGTGTTATTTACCATACAGTTATGTACCCCCAAACGGTTCCTTTCTCAAAATGTATCACAAATTATTTTCCAATAAAAGCCCTTACATGTTGCATTGCCCGCTTTGGTTTAAATTCAGTTTATAAATGTCGCTTATGCTAATTTCATTCCATGGCGATCGAATAAGGAATCGGTACTGCAGCAATCCGGATTCGTCTAAACAAGCTTGCTGTTGTATGCTAGAAAAAATAAAGTAGAAGATTTAAAAAAGCGAGGCTGGATGCAAATGGCTCCAATTCTGATCGTAGATGATGATCCTTATATACGTGAGCTGGTCCGTGTCTTCATGCTGAACGAAGGCTTTGATGTCATCGAAGCCTCGGATGGCGCGGAAGCGCTCAAACTGCTCGAAACCGTCCAAGTTGACATGGTAATCATGGATATTATGATGCCGAATATGGACGGGTGGGAGCTGTGCAAAGAGCTGCGGGAGCATTATGATATCCCGCTGCTCATGCTCACCGCCAAAGGCGAGACCTCGCAGAAGGTCAAAGGCTTCGAGCTGGGCACGGACGATTACCTCGTCAAGCCCTTCGAGCCTGTGGAGCTTGCGATGAGGGTGAAGGCGCTGCTGAAGCGTTACAAGATCGCTTCATCCCAAATCGTCCAGGTCGGAGACCTCAGCATGAATCGTAAAACTTATGAAGTAACTGTCGGTTCCGAGAGCGTCACCCTGCCTCTCAAAGAATTTGAACTGCTCTACAAGCTGGCTAGTTACCCGAGTAAAACCTTTTCGCGCGACCAGCTTATTGAACAGATTTGGGGCTTCGATTATGAAGGCAACGAGCGTACGGTGGATGTGCATATTAATCGGCTCCGGGAGCGGTTTCCGGAGGAGCGGCATACTTTTCGGATCGCGACAATTCGGGGGCTCGGCTATCGGATGGAGGTGATGCGGTCATGAGTATGAAGAAGCGAGTGAAGTTTGTGAAGAGTAAGATGACGCGAGCTCAGCGGGTGCGTGGCAGTTTATTTGCAATTAGCGTTTTTATACTTATTATTGTGTACTGGTTGGCAGCCTTCTACGGAACAGAGTGGCTGTACACGCATTTCAACAAGCGTCCCTCTGAGGTCATCGTCCAACTCATTAACTGTGTTAGCGGCATATTTCTTTGGGGGATGACGATGGCTTTTTTGGGCAGGTTTTTCCGCAGTCAGCAAATGAAATTTTTTCAAACGATGATTCATGCGATTCGAAGTATGTCCAGAGGGGATTTCAACGTGTCTGTCGATAATAACCCGCATAACGGTCCTTTCGTGGAACTGGTCGATTCGATCAACAACATGGCGGTTGAATTAGGGCAGTTAGAGAAAATGAGGCAGGAGTTCATCTCCAACGTATCCCACGAAATACAGTCGCCTCTAACCTCGATTAGCGGTTTCTCGCGTGCTCTGCAGAATGAGCAGATAACCCCTGAGGAACGTAAGCATTACTTAGAAATTATTGAAGCCGAGAGTACACGGCTATCCAAACTTAGTGACAATTTACTGAAACTGTCATCATTAGAATCGCAGCATCACCCTTTTGAGCCGAAAAGTTACCGGCTGGATAAGCAAATACGCAATCATATTCTAGCTTGTGAACCGCAGTGGGTTGAGAAAAACATCGAGATGGATATTGAGCTGGAGGCGGTTACGCTAACAGCTGACGAGGACCTGATGAGCCAGGTATGGACGAATTTGATTCATAACGCGATAAAATTTACGCCCAGTGGCGGTACGATTGGCGTCCATGTCACCAGCAGCGGGGAAGAAGTCGTCATTCGAATATCGAATAACGGAGCTTGCATATTGGAGGAAGATCTACCGCATATCTTCGAGCGGTTTTATAAAGCGGATAAATCCAGAAATCGGACGTCAGGCGGCAATGGACTTGGCCTGTCTATTGTGAAGAAGATCATCGATATGCATCAAGGTTTTATTTCCATAGACAGCGGACCTGATGAAAAGACAACGTTTACGGTTCGGTTTTCTTTACCAAAATAAGAACGTGAACGCAAATAGGGCCCCCGCTTATCTATGATAACCGGAGGTCCCTAAGGTTCACTTATGGTATTCAATTGTACCTATACACACTCCAATCAAACAACTGACGTTGCAAATTACGACTTTACCTACTTGCGGATCCTTTCCTCGAATAAACGCTATTCACATTTACCGCTGCTGGGTTCCCACATGCCCGATGAACGTAGACCGTTCCCGCACCTTTTCTTCTGTCGTTTGAAGTAAAAGTGGGCATGTTTCGCTAACATGGTCCATTGGACTATCCCCTTTCAGAATCTAGAATATCCTGCGCTCCTATTAGGGTGTCGTACCGTCTGTGCGACTTGTCCTTCAAGTGAGCCTGATCTCACTATAGCCCATTGTTATAATATTGTAAATATTCAGATTATTTGCTAAGAATCAATTTTTGCTGACTACTTCAGGGTATTCTTTGAATTCCTCGCGTATGCGTTGTTTTTGGATGATATTCTCATTTTGTTTTTGATTGCTGCTGGTTGAGCAGTTGACCATCCGTCTCTCCCATCATCACGAAGGGCTTATCCTTCACACGGAAAGTGGTATGACCGAAGCCATCCACCTTTTCTTCTACTTCCGGCAGCTCGCTGCAGAAAGTCCTAACTTTGGAGAGTAATTCTAATCCTTTGACGGTTACAAACTGATGTGTCATACGACGCACTCCTTACGAATTTTATGAAAGAGGACGGACGAATTCTTTGAACCTTGTGCCTTGATAAGTAAGTATTCCCTGATCGCTCTCTACGATATAACCAAACTGCTGCTGCCCCACCCGTAACTCCAACCGGCTCCGATCCTCGAATTCAAAGGTCGCATAATAACTCGTACTCGCACTGGAAGCGCCGGAGCCTCCGCTGACCTGCATTTTTTTGGCTACGACCTTGCATTTGCGGCTTTGGATAGGGGAGGCATTGTTGGATGACCACAACATAAATCCTTTGATAAGGATAAACAAAATAAAGCCGATTATAAGAACAGCGAAGATTGTAAAGAGAAGTAAAAAAAGATTACCGTGACTTTCAATAGGAAAAGGTCCTGTGCTAAGCCCAGTTGACATGGCATTCACTCCTTAGCGTTTTCGTAGACTGGCATCATAACGATATACCCTGTCAATTAACTATAGAAATCGCTTGACGAACCGATAACCCGTTTCATGAAAACCTAACGGTTCATTGGCGGCCCGTGTTTCGTCGTTCTTCTCTGACCCTGTGATCCACCACATACCGGAGCAATCGTGCTCACTGGTAAGCTGCTCAGCATAGCTTTTTAATTTATCGGCTGCTGCTTGGCGGCTCTTCGTTTCATCCACAGAAATGACGGAGATTTCACTGAATTTCAAAACGGTATCGGTGCTATGGCGAATGCGAAAGCCTAATGTACCAAGAATTTGATTCTTCTCCTCGTACACATAGAGCAATTCATCAGGGTTCTCACGCATAAAATGCAACCTATTTTCAATGTGTAAAGGGGAAATGGCCTTGCCGGTGCGCTGGGAAACAAAAGTACTGATTTCTTTAGTATCCTGGGAGGTAGCTTCACGAATGATATACGTCATAATCGTCCTTCTTTCTATTAATCCAATGAGTTCTGTTAATTATACCATATATTGGAACATCAGTTCTACATTTGTATGAGAAAAAGCCCGCCATGGAGGCGGGCTAAAGGGAAGTGATCACGCTTGCGAATGGATCGTATTCAGCGTAGAGCGATCGCTCGCTTGCACGAGCTTAATGAGCAGTTCCTTCGCGGCGGCATAGTCTTCCACGTGAAGAATCGAAGCGGATGTATGAATGTAGCGCGCGCAGACACCGATGACGGCAGAGGGAATGCCGGTGCCCTGTACATGCACCTGTCCGGCGTCTGTCCCGCCAGCCGAAATAAAATACTGATACGGGATCTTATGCGTCTCCGCCGTATCAAGAATGAATTCGACCATCCCACGGTGGGTGATCATCGTGGGATCGAAGACACGCAGCAGCGCGCCGCGCCCCAGCTGCCCAAAGGCATTGCGGTCGCCGGTCATATCACCGGCGGCGCTGGCATCCAGCGCGTAGAACAAGTCCGGCTGGATGAGATTCGCAGCCGTGCGTCCGCCGCGCACGCCAACCTCTTCCTGTACGGTAGCACCGGCGTACAGGACATTAGGGAGCTTCGGCCCACCGTGAAGCTCCTTCAAGAGCTCAATCGCCAGGCCGACGCCGTAGCGATTGTCCCAAGCCTTGGCCATAATCCGCTTCGGATTGGCCAGGGGAGTGAACGGGCAGATGGGGACAATCTGCTGCCCGAGACGAACGCCGATGCGCTGTGCATCGGCTTTATCTTCCGCGCCGATGTCGATGTACATCGTCTTGATGTCGGCAGGCTTGCTGCGTGACGCTTCGTCCAGCAAGTGCACAGGCACCGAGCCGATCACGCCGATGATCGGCCCTTGCTCTGTCATGATCTGCACACGCTGTGCGGGCAGTACTTGACTGAACCAGCCGCCGAGCGGCTGGAACTTGATCGTACCGTGATCGGTGATGCCGCTCACGATGAAGCCGACCTCGTCGAAATGGCCGGCCACCATAATTCGCGGGCCTGTCTCATCGCCACGCACGACGCCGAACAAGCTGCCGAGTCCATCCTGGACGAACTCACTCGTATACTTTTCCAACTCGCCGCGTACAAATTTGCGAATTTCTCGTTCAAAACCGGGTGCTGCTTGCAGTTCAGTCAGCGTCCGGAAAAGCTCCAACGTTTCGGTATTCATAAGTAGGATCCTCACCTTATCAAAAAATAGGTTCAAGCTATGGGCAGCATAAGATTTATTTTACCATAAGGAGATAAAAAATGATTGTTAGGCGGCTACCCTCTTTACAAAACTAATAATATTAGTTATTATACTAATATAATTAGTAAATGGGAGGCGTTTTTCATGAAGATTACGCGTATCGGTGCTTTGTATCAACTGGCTTTTATGCCGAGATTTTTTCCGGTGAATTGTTATTTGGTGGAGGAAGAGAAGGAATTAACGCTCATTGATGCGGCGCTGCCGTTCAGTGTCAAAGGCATTCTTCAAGCAGCTGAACAGATTGGAAAACCAATCACTCGCATCGTCCTTACGCATGCACACGGAGACCATATTGGAGCACTCGACGGTTTGAAAAAGGTGCTGCCAGATGTTACGGTCTACATTTCGAGAAGAGATGCCAAGCTGTTGGCGGGCAATAAGGAACTAGAAGCTGGCGAACCGAATTCACCGATTAAGGGAGACGTTCCGAAGTCTGTACAGACGAAGCCGGATGTGCTGCTGGAGGATGGTGACCGCGTAGGCTCGCTGCAAGCTGTAGCTGCTCCTGGACATACGCCAGGGATGATGGCCCTTCTGGATGTGCGTAGTCGGGCGTTGATTGCCGGAGATGCTTTTCAAGTTCGTGGCGGTGTTGCGGTTTCGGGTCTAATGAAGTTCTGGTTTCCGTTCCCGGCTATGGCGACGTGGAATAAAGAAGTGGCCCTGGAGAGTGCGCGTAAGCTGAGACAACTAGAGCCTAGTGTTCTCGCAGTAGGACATGGGCGGATGATTGAACAGCCGCTGACTATAATCGATCGCGCCCTGGAAGAAGCGGCGAAGAAATTTCACTTAGAAGCAGCAAATATTTAGAGACGAGGGACTCCCGTGGCATACCGACAAGGATTAGACGCAGAAACGGTACTTCAGGCGGCTATTGAAATGGCTGACGTACAGGGTGTTGAGCAGCTGACATTAGCGGCATTAGCAGCCAAATTGAACGTAAAAACACCGTCACTCTACAATCATATTAAAGGCTTGCCTGACCTCAGGAAGCAGCTTTCTCGGCGGGGACTAATGCTCATTAAAGAGGCAATGGTCGAGGCCGCTATTGGCAAAGCGGAAGATGAAGCGCTGCTAGCGGCAGGCTTCGCTTATGTCATTTTCGCTAGGAAGCAGCCGGGACTCTACGAGGCAATCTCCTCATTGCCCGACTACGAGGATCCCGAGTTGAAGGAAGCAGGCAGCCAAGTTGTACTCTTTTTACTGCGCATTTTAGCACCCTATGGACTCAGCGAGGAAGATGCGCTGCACGTGGTACGCGGCTTTCGGAGCATGGTGCATGGGTTTGCCTCCCTCGAACACAGAAACGGCTTCCGCATGGAGCTGGAACGAGATGAGAGCTTGCATCGAATGCTAAAGACGTATTTACGAGGATTGCGAACAGCAGCTGAATGAGAAAAAGCGCGAGAGGCCGACCCTGCTTCTTGCGCTTTTTTGTACCTCAAACGATGCCTGATTTCGTGCATGCTTCCACCTGTAGACCTGAATCCACATAGCCACTATCAATAGCACGCCATAAATACAATGAGGCAAAGCTGCGATAGGGTGTCCAGTTCGGGGCAATTTCGCCTAAATAGTTACCGTCCTTGCGATCAGCAAGGGTATGCAGCCACTTAGCTGCACGCTGAAGGCCGGCATCGCCAATTGACATGACATCGGGTCTGCCCAGTGTGAAAATGAGAAACATTTCGGCGGTCCAAGCTCCAATGCCTTTGACACTTGTGAGCTGTTTCAGCAGCTCTGCGTTATCTAATTCATGAAGATTATCGAGGATAACCTCGCCGTTCATCACCTTACTGCTGAGATCGCGGATGTAGCGGATTTTGGGATAGGAGACTCCGCATTGCCGAATGGCTTCTTCTTCTGCGGCGAGTACGAGCTCAGGTGAGATGATCGGCAAGATGACCTTCACTCTTGATTTGATTGTCGCAGCAGCTTTTGCGGAGAGCTGCTGGGAAATAATCGACATCACGAGTGACTCAAAGGGTACATGGCTAGGTGTAAGTGTAAGATCACCAATGAGTTCAATGAGACTAGCTAACTTGCTGTCTGATTGGGATAAGGCTGTGATCGCTGGATGGTGTTTATTCAGCAGAATCGTTTCCATAGTGTGGGATGCCTCCTTAGATTCAGTATATCCATCATAATGCTCATAACGCTATTCAGACTAGCAGAATTTGTAAAAAGACATTCTATGACAGACAAGCTTATCCTTTTTGTACGCACTTTTAGTATAATGACAGTAAGATAGTGATAGAAAGGGATCCGAGCTTTGATGAGGGATGAAAATCGAGCAATATCTAGAAGAAATGTGGGCATTTTTGCGCACGTGGATGCAGGTAAGACGACAACGACAGAGCATATTCTTTATCATAGCGGGCGAATTCGCGCGCTTGGTAGTGTAGATAACGGAACTGCGCAGACGGATTCCATGGATGTGGAAAGAGAGCGGGGGATTTCGGTTCGCAGCGCAACGACCTCTTTTTCATGGAAGGATACGTTGATTAATCTTGTAGATACGCCGGGGCACGTCGATTTCTTATCGGAGGTGGAGCGTTCGCTTCGGGTGATGGACGGGGCTATTCTCATTGTTTCTGCGGTAGAAGGTGTGCAGTCACAGACGGAAATGATCTGGCACACGCTGCAATCACTCCAGATACCAACCTTGCTATATATGAATAAAATGGACCGTGTCGGCGCGGATCCTGAGCGCGTGCTGCGTGATATTCACAAGCAGCTCACGGAGATGGCGGTGCCGATCTATGCACCGCTGGGCAGGGAAGACACGTTCCGCGGCGCGGTGAACGTGTTGGTGGATGGGGCGGCGGAGGCTGACTCCGCAGATGGTGTGCGCGGATTTGACTTCGCATCCGCGGTGGAGAAGCTATCGGAGCTCGACGAGCGGATGCTCACGAGCTACATTGAAGGCGCGCCAGTTGAAGCGCGCGAGGTGAAGGCAACCCTGCAGCGGTATGCGCGGCAGGGGGCGGCTTTTCCTTTGCTGGTGGGCGCCTCCAGCAAAGGGTTGGGTATCAAGGAGCTGATGGAAGCGATCCTTGATTATTTGCCTGGGCCGAGCGGCTCTGCGGAGCAGCCGCTTTCGGCCGTGGTGTTCAAGGTCGAGCGGGACAAGACCATGGGGAGAATGGCGTACGTCCGCCTCTACGAGGGGACAATTCGTAACCGGGACACCATTGTCAATGCCACGCAGGGCGTGGAAGAGAAGGTGACCCAGATCCGCAAAATCGACGGCCGCAGAGCCGAGGATATCGGTTTTGTTGCTGCGGGCGATATTGCTGCCGTTTGCGGCCTGACGCAGGTGCGGATCGGCGATGTGCTGGGCCGGGCGGATAGCGTGCCGCCAGCGCCGCGGATGGCGGTCCCGCTCTTGACCGTGCAGGTGCATGCCGAGAGCGAGGCGCAGTATCCGGCGCTTGTCGCAGCGCTGCAGGAGCTTACGGACGAAGATCCGCTGCTTGATCTGCAGTGGCTGCAGGAGGAGCGTGAGCTGCATGTGAAAGTCATGGGCGCGATTCAGCTTGAGATTCTCACGAGTCTCTTGCGTTCGCGTTTTAATCTCCAAGCAAGGTTCGATCAACCTTCCGTTATCTACAAAGAGACGCCTTCGCAAGTGGGAGAAGGCTACATTGCCTATACGATGCCCAAGCCGTGCTGGGCCATCTTACGTTTTCGCATCGAGCCTGGTGCGCTGGGCAGCGGGCTCGTGTATGAGTCGCTGGTACGAGGCGAGCATCTGCTCGTGCAGTACCAGAACGAGGTGGAGCGCCGCGTGCCGGAGGCGCTCCAGCAAGGGCTGCTCGGTTGGGAAGTCACCGATTTGAAGGTGACGCTCGTCGAGGGCGAACATCACGTGTGGCACACTCACCCGCTCGACTTCGCAGTTGCTACGCCGATGGGCATCATGAAAGGCCTTGCGCAGACGGGTACGACGCTGCTCGAACCGATGCTGCAGGTGCGCATCACCGTGCCAGAAGAGTTCGGCGGCAAGGTGCTCAGTGACCTTGTGCAGATGAGAGCGGCTTTTGATCCTCCGCACATTGCAGGAGGCAGATTCGTAGTTGAAGGGCGTCTCCCTGTCGCTACGTCACTGGAATATCCAGTGAAGCTGAGTGCGATGTCCGGCGGAAGAGGTGTGATTACCTCCTCTTTCGCAGGCTATCAGCCTAGTCCGCCGGACGTTCATGCGGAACGTAAGCGGCGCGGGGTCAATCCGCTCGATCAGTCAAAGTATATTTTGGCTGTGCGTAAGGCGTTGTCGACTTAAGTTAATTGGCTTTCATCATTGACAGGCTGTAAGCGCCTCAGTACAATGAAGGTAAGTTAATAATATGTGACGGAGAACAGGAGACTCACTTGGATTGCCCATTGAATATCATCGGCAATACTTGGTGAGTTTTTTTGTAATTTCCGCTCATTCTGGGGCAAGCAGGAGCAGAAAATAACAAGCAGGAACAGCGGTGGCAGTCAGCAGGATCAAACTTTGATGTAAAAAGTACAGCGAATTTCCCCAATATTGAGGTTTTTACGCGAAATCATGCAAAAAGTGCATCAAATTCGTGGAATACTCCCCGCTTTCGTTAAAAATGGGGATATTTGATGTAGAAAATACATCATTGCTGCTCAGAATCGAAAATACGTTCTGATTTGCCGTACTTTTTGCATGATGTTGTTGCAGCTGAAAGATCGTCCACTGTTAAGCGCATCTAGGCGTCTGTTTCGATTACTTGGAGTAGCTAACTCTGGGCCCGTGGACCACGGGAGTAGGGCCACCGGGAGGATTTTTTGAAGCCGTTGGACGAGTAGGCGGTGGCACGCAATAAATTTGCCTGGGGAGGCAACGGGTTCATTATCCAAGAAACGGAGGCGATGGTCATGGATTTGCAAGAGCAGCGTATTTTACCGGCCATTCGCAAAATGAGAGACTTAGAGAAATTATTTAAGTCTAATTATTCATATATTGTCCTGCTCGACAGTCACATTGGGCAGCTGAAAAGCATCGTGGATCTAGGCAGAGCTAACGGAAAAAAGCTGCTTCTGCACGCTGACTTGATTGAAGGGCTGAAAAACGACGAGTATGCGGCTGAATTTCTATGTCAGAGTATTCGTCCTGCCGGTATCATTTCGACCCGGGGAAATGTGATCACGAAGACGAAACAGAATGGTTTGATTGCCATTCAGCGGCTTTTTCTCCTAGATAGCAGTGCCTTGGATAAAAGCTACACCCTCTTGGAGAGGACGAAGCCCGATTTCATTGAGGTGCTTCCCGGTATCATTCCGCACATTATTACTGAAGTGAAGGAACGTTCGGGCATTCCTATTTTTGCGGGTGGACTCATTCGTTCTGTGGAGGATGTGGAGCTTGCGCTAGGAGCCGGGGCAATAGCGGTGACTACGTCAAATACTGAGCTGTGGCAGCACTATCATTAATGATCCTGAACATTTGGAGGCATAGCAATGGCAACTACGGGGACAAAACCTTCTTATATCCTTTCCCTCGATCAGGGAACAACAAGCTCGAGAGCTATTTTATTTAATCAAAAAGGGAGTATTGTGCATATAGCCCAGCAGGAGTTTAAACAGTATTTTCCGAAGCCGGGCTGGGTGGAGCATGATGCGAATGAAATTTGGCTGTCAATTCAGGGTGTCATGGCAACGGTTTTATCGGAATCTGGGGTACAGCCTGTGGAGATCGCGGGAATTGGCATCACAAACCAACGGGAAACAGCAGTTGTATGGGATCGGAACACGGGGATGCCCGTGTATCATGCGGTTGTTTGGCAGTCACGGCAGACAGCTGAGATTTGTGAGGCGTTGAAGGGGCAGGGGCTTAGCGACCTGTTTCGGGAGCGTACAGGGCTGCTGATTGACGCTTATTTCTCAGGAACCAAAATCAAATGGATTCTCGATCACGTGGAAGGTGCCAGAGTGAAGGCGGAGCGTGGAGATTTGCTTTTTGGGACGATGGATACGTGGCTGATCTGGAAGCTGACAGGCGGCAAGGCGCATGTGACGGACTATTCGAACGCCTCGCGTACGCTCATTTATAACATCCACGAGCTGAAGTGGGATGAAGATCTGCTAGGGTATTTGGACATTCCAGCTACTATGCTGCCGGAAGTTCGCTCCTCGTCTGAGGTGTATGGCTATACGCAGGAAAGCCTCTTTTTTGGTTCCGCAATCCCAATTGCGGGTGCGGCGGGGGATCAGCAGGCAGCTTTGTTCGGGCAAGCCTGTTTTGAAAAGGGGATGGCCAAAAACACGTATGGCACAGGCTGTTTCATGTTGATGAATACGGGCAATCACATCATTCCATCGCGCAGCGGATTGTTAACTACCATTGCTTGGGGATTGAACGGAAAAGTGGAGTACGCGCTCGAAGGCAGTATATTTGTGGCAGGATCAGCCATTCAGTGGCTGCGTGATGGGCTGAGGATGATTAAATCTGCTAAAGACAGTGAAGATTACGCGAAACGTGTTACTTCGACGGACGGTGTGTACGTGGTCCCGGCCTTTGTCGGGCTGGGTACTCCTTATTGGGACAGCGATGTTCGCGGCGCGATATTCGGGCTGACGCGGGGCACGTCGAAGGAGCATTTCATTCGGGCAACGCTCGAATCACTTGCTTATCAGACCAAGGATGTGCTTCAAGCGATGGAGGACGATTCCGGCATTCAGCTTACGAAGCTTCGGGTCGATGGGGGTGCTGTGATGAACAATTTCCTCATGCAGTTCCAAAGTGACATGCTGGGCGTAACGGTAGAGCGTCCGGTAATTAGTGAGACAACGGCACTTGGCGCGGCCTACTTGGCGGGTCTGGCTGTTGGTTTTTGGAAGGATCAAGCAGAAATTGCGGCGCAGTGGCAGGTGGATGAGGCTTTTGAACAGGCAATGGAAGCTGAGCTGCAAGCGAAGTTATATGGCGGCTGGAAAAAAGCAGTAAATGCCGCAATGGCTTTTAAATAAGCGTATGCAATGATATACTGATAACAAGTTAATATTTGGTTGGAGACTAGGAGAAGCCACAGCGGCCTATACGTGTAAACGTGTTAGGTATGTTGTGGTTTTTATTTTTTTATTTACGCGAGGAGAGATTAGGGATGACAGTGGAGCAAAAACATACCAATGAAACTGGGCAAATACAGGGGTTTAGTGGGCTGAAAAGAACGGAAATGCTGCTAGCCATGTCGAAACAAACGTTTGATTTAATCGTGATTGGCGGGGGAATTACGGGAGCAGGCATTGCTTTGGATGCACAAAGCAGAGGACTCCGTACGGCGCTGATTGATATGCAGGATTTCGCTGCGGGGACGTCGAGCCGTTCGACAAAACTGGTTCATGGAGGGCTGCGCTATCTGAAGCAGCTGGATGTGAAGGTCGTTGCTGAGGTCGGTAAAGAGCGTGCGATTGTGTATGAAAATGGGCCGCATGTGACGACGCCGGAGTGGATGCTGCTGCCTTTCTATAAAGGGGGCACGTTCGGGAAGCTATCCACCTCGCTGGGTCTGAGGGTTTATGATTTCTTGGCAGGTGTCAAAAAATCGGAGCGCCGCAAGATGTTTCGTCCAGAGGAAACCCTCGCCCAGGAGCCGCTGCTAAAGAAAAAGGATCTTAAAGGCGGCGGTTATTATGTGGAATACCGCACGGATGATGCGCGTTTAACCATTGAGGTTATGAAAAAGGCCGTTGAGCTGGGTGTTTTGGCGGTGAATTACGCTAAGGTTGAAGAGCTGCTGATGGAGAATGGCAAGCTGGTTGGTGTGCGGATTACCGATCAGATTGCTGGCGAAGAGACTTCTTATTCGCTCTACGCGAGTAAGATTGTTAATGCGGCAGGGCCTTGGGTCGATACGCTGCGCGAGATGGACCGCTCGAAGCACGGCAAGACGCTGCACCTGACCAAAGGGGTGCATCTGGTGTTTGATCAGGGCAAGTTTCCGCTGCGGCAGGCGATTTATTTTGATACGCCGGATGGGCGGATGTTGTTTGCCATCCCTCGGGACGGTAAAACCTACATCGGGACAACGGACACGAATTACAAAGGGGATATCGCGAATCCCCGTATTACAGAAGCGGATCGCGCCTATGTGCTGCGCGCCGCGAACGAGATGTTTCCGTCCCTCGGGTTGACGGAGGCTGACGTCGAATCGAGCTGGACCGGGCTGCGCCCTCTGATCCATCAAGAGGGCAAAGATCCTTCTGAGATTTCGCGGCGCGACGAAATCTTCGTGTCGGACTCCGGCCTCATTTCGATGGCCGGGGGCAAGCTGACCGGCTATCGCAAGATGGCGGAATCGGTCGTGGATAAGATCGCCGCCATGCTGCTGGCGGAGGGCAAGGTCTCGGCGGCGCTGCCGCCGAGCCGCACCCGGTCGCTGCCGATATCCGGCGGCGATGTGGGCGGCTCCGCGAAGCTGGCGCCGTTCTTGCAGGGCAAGGTCAGCCAAGGCCTGCGGCTGGGGCTGACCGAGGCAGAGGCTGCGCTGCTCGCTCGTAGATACGGCTCCAACGTGGACGCCGTATTCGAGCTGCTGGAGCAGCACCGGGCTGAAGCGGCGCAGCGGGGCATGCCCGCTGCCGTGCTCGCTGCGCTCGTGTACGCGTTCGAGCGCGAGATGGTCGTGAAGCCGGCGGATTTCTTCATCCGCCGCACGGGTGCCCTCTTCTTCGACATCGCGTGGGCAAAGCAGTGGAAGGCGCCGGCGATCGCCTTCATGGCTGAGCGCTTCGGCTGGGACGAAGCGCAAACCGCAGCCTACACCGCTGAGCTGGAGCAGCTGCTCCATGAAGCGGTGAACCCGCTGTAGTTTTTGCTTGATTTAGCCTCCACCACGTCCAAAGTGGTTTAGGAGGCTTTTTCACAATACGAGTTGTGTGCTCCAACCCTGAAAAGTATGCTATCATGCCTATAGATGGCGCTATTTTCCGCCTCTAACAATTGCTAGCGGAGTAGGTGTGCGCACGTATGGGAATTACAGAACTTTTGTCTTACCTCACCGAAGAAAATTTGGTGATGTTCTTGGACAAGTACCGTTCACTAGGCCCTTTACCCGGTCTTCTTCTACCTTTTATGAAATCGTTCGTTCCGCCGCTTCCAACGCTTGTCATTATCAGCGTAAATGCTGCTGTATATGGGCTGTGGCTCGGTTTTCTTTACTCATGGATCGGGATTGTATGCGGATGCTTAGTGACTTTTCTCATTGTGAAAAAAGTGGCCGGTCATCCCTATTTAGAGCGCTGGTCACAGAAGCCCAAGGTGCAGAAGAGTCTTGTCTGGGCACGCCGTCAAGCTTTTAACTATGTGTTTTTACTCAGCCTCTTTCCAGTAGGTCCGTTCGTTGTCATTAATATGGCTGCTGGGTTGGTAGGGATGAGATTTCGCTCGTTTCTGGTTGCAGTTGCCGCTGGTAAAGCGGCCATGGTACTGTCAGTTAGCTTTATCGGCCACGACCTCAAGGGGTTTATTGAGAATCCGTACCGGATTCTATATGTTGTT
The DNA here is from genome assembly GCF_900103825.1 of Paenibacillus sp. yr247. Classification (GTDB taxonomy): domain Bacteria; phylum Bacillota; class Bacilli; order Paenibacillales; family NBRC-103111; genus Paenibacillus_E. The sequence continues at coordinate 114,525 of NZ_FNIF01000007.1, read as the reverse complement.
TTTTTCGTAGCTATTTCCATAGTGATTAGCAAAAGAATTGAGAAACGCTTCATGTAAATGAACGGGTGGATGGCTAACGAATGAGTTAATCACTTAACACGTGAAGGTGCAGGTTCGGATACAAAGCTGAAATTTCGGCAGCTTGCTTCTCTAATACGCTTAGATCAAATGCTTTGTTGAAAATTTCCCGATCCGGTAAGAACGTCACACTGGTTCCGGTTTCTTTGGTTATACCGACCGTTTGTAACTCGCTTTGCGGGATGCCATGCTTGTAATGTTGTTGAAAGACTCTGCCCTCTCTTCGAATCTCGACAGAAAGCTTGAGGGACAGCGCATTGACGATGGGCATGCAGATGCTCCAAAATGCTATTCTCGACGACGGCCCACAGCAGCAAATGGGGATCGTAATGTTCATCGGCAGCACCTAAGTAGGAACGCGCGTCATTTCTTACCTCGGACATATCCATGTAGTCACTGGTATCTATTAAATCTGCGGTAGCAGCTAGCAGTAAAAGTAATGGCAGCGCACGATGGCCTGGAATCGTGTATTTTTCGCCTCTTTCTTCCTGAACGAGCAGATCGGCTCCGGCCAATGCTTTCATGTGATGATAAAGCTGTCCCGTTGTTCCCATGTTCAAACGTCCAACGAGCTCTGGACCGGTATGCGGCTCCTGTAAGACAGATCGCAAAATATCTAGACGCTGTTTATGACCCAGGGCGGCAAGAATTTTGGCTGTTCTATCACCATCCAAGTCTAAAAGCTGACCTACAGCTCTCTCCTGGGGCTCCCATCGATAATGGGAAAGCTCATTCTGGTATTGTCCCGAGTAATAGACCCCGCCGCGCTCCATATCTGAGCGCTGTTTTTGTGCGTTCATTTTGTTCGGATTGTTCTGTATATGCACGAATTCTTGGATGAGTTGTTGAAGCTTGTTCACTTGAGCTTGCATCGCATCCAGTTCGGATCCATAATCATTTATACTGATGTTAGTAAATATTTCCCCAAAAAAGAAGCATATCCTAAGCCGCAGACGAACTGCGGGAGTAGATTCAACGCTTTCTCATCTAAACGAAAAAGACGAACATACGCTCAAGAAAGCGTTTGTTCGTCTTTTTCGTTAACGTCCAAATCGGTATAAACACGTACCTGATCTTGATCATCGATAGTAGCAAGCGCCACATCTTCCATATCCACATGTGCAGCGTGTATCTGGGCTTCTAGCCATGCGGGGTCTTTCCCCTGCTGAGCGAGTATTTTGTCATCAGCGTTACCTTGAACAATAATCGGTCTCACTAGAGAGAAGGACGAAGTGGGTATGTACATATCTTTAGCTGTCACGGTCTGGTGCTGAGGCTCAAGGAACACGGAAATCGTGCCACCGGGCTCCCATAGCGCAAGAGCGACTTTGTTGATATCCTCAATTCGCTGTTTGCGCAGCTCAGAGAATAGGTGGTCAACAGAAATTTTGGCTTTACGCAAACTTCTCATTTGAATCAGCCCATTTTTAATTAATTTAAGAGGTGGCGGGTCTAAGAAGTGCTTAAGAAATGTCCATTTGAGACTTAGCCAAGAGGTTATGAGATAAAGGAACACGATGACGATCGTTGTGACCATAGAGCCGGTCAAGGCTAAATGCTCATCCGAAAGCGGATGGGCGATAATGTTACCCAGAATAAGAGCGATGATGAAATCAAGAAACCTTAGCTGGGAAATGGAGCGTTGTCCGAGCAATTTAGCTGCGATCAGCAGAAAAAGGTAGCCTAAGGCCGCTCTCATCCCCCATTGGAGAATGGTAAGGGATTCCTGACTATGAAAGAAGTCCATTCAACGTCACACTCCCGTAATCAGAATAAAGAACCCCGTATAACCTTCCCTTATTTACTTTCTGTTATTTATAAAAGTTTTAGTTATCACGGTGCGCGCGTAACCCAACTTCACGTTCACTCCAAGCCCAGAATTGGCTTGCAATATCTTCATCCTTGGCTCTATCAGAGATTGGGGCTTCCTTCTTCCTGTAAAAATATTCTCCGCTAACCGTACTTACATCCGGACTGGATGCCAAATAAATGGCGGTCTCCGCGCCTTGCGCCGGCGTTAGGAAGAAGGGCCGCAGCACTCGGTGCATGGCTTTGCCGAAACCGGTGTCCCGATCGACACCGATGCTCGTGCCGACCGCTCCTGGATGCAGCGCGTTGGCCGTGGCTGTTGTGCCAGCTAGTCGCTTGGCCAGCTCACGCGTGAACCAAATGTTCGCAATCTTCGACTGAGCATAGCCTTTCCACATACTGAACCCTTGGGTCAGGTAGGGGTTGTCGAAGTCGAAGCGACCGATTTTGTGGGCGCCGGAGGAGACATTCACGATCCGCCCTTGTGGAGCGCGGACGATAGCTTCCAACAGCAGGTTCGTCAGCAGGAAGTGGCCGAGATGATTGACGCCAGTCATGGCCTCAAAGCCGTCGGCTGTGGTTTGCCGCTTCACGGTGAAGACGCCAGCGTTATTCACAAGCACGTCGAGCACATTGTGCTTGGCTAGGAACGTTGTTCCGAACGCGCGAATGCTCGCCAGTGACCCCAAGTCGCAAAGCATAAGCTCGATACGATCGGAGCCGCTCTGTTGGCGCGCTTCGGAGAGCGCTTGCTCGCCTCTTTGTTGGCTGCGGCACAGCATGATGACATGGGCGCCTTTACGGGCTAGTTCCACGGTTGTGGCCAATCCCATTCCGGAATTAGCGCCGGTTACGATAACGGTTTGACTCTGCATGTGACCACTCCTTGGGTTTTAATTCCATTATAGCTTAAGGATGGACGCAAGGCTTGCATTGTCTATTACTTGATAGCGAATATGAATACCTGCTGGCACTTTAAGCTACGGCAGAATGTGCTCATGGACGTCCATTAATCCGTTGCACTTCGTACAATGGATGACGCCGAAATGGAAGCTGAAGGAGTTTCCATTGTAATTTATACAGTAGAATCCACGATTTTAACTTCTAAACTGGTCTGTAGGGCAGATCCATTGTATGAAATGCAATAGAATGCTTACAGCGCAGCTTATGAGCCCATTCTGTTGTATGCAATGCAGTGCAACGCAAGAAGCAACCGTAATGCGGGGCATTCCGAAAGAGCCATATCTCCCGAAAATAAAAAGAAAAAGAGCACATTTCTGTGCTCTTTTTCTCTACAATTCCTTATACCAAAGGCACCATACCGCGTTCCAACCAGTCCTCGCGAGTCGGACCGTAGATATCCGGAACACGCAATCCGGCTTGACGCATCAAGACGATCATTTCCCCCCGATGGTGAATCTCATGCGAAATGAAGATGCGCAGCGTTGTGGCATTGAGCCACTGCTCCCCATACATGTCACTGCTTTCAGCAAGCTTGGCATCCGTCCACTGGGACTGGATAGCGCTAGTCAGTCCAGCAGCTGAGGTACGATAAGTGTCAGCGATCGTCTTCGCCGAAGAAGGCGCATGCTCCTCGCCCTCTGGTGCTGCAAACTCAAGGCCTGTTCGAGAAAGCATTTCGTGAACGGTCGTTGCGATGTGCCAGCCGAGCTGCCCGAGCGAGCGGAAGTCCGGTGCTATTCTTTGGTTGAGTGAAGCATCCGTAAGTGTATCGAGTACACGCTGCGTAGCTGTTGACTCCTTTTTCCATTCATCAACAAAAGCTTGAATGGTCGTAAACATAAGTAATTCCTCCCTAGAGTTTTTCGCCAGAAAAACTGGCGTCGTAAGCATAAGCTTGACCTTATCGTATTAAAGCTGGCATCCATAAACATGCATGTATGGGTTTAGCCTACTTATATCCTCATTATAAAGAAGCATAGCTGACAACATGATGTCAGTGTTCACTTGCGTAGAGCTGAACAATTTTTTTGGCTTTTTCTTTGATAATGGCTGCAAGATGGGCTGGCTCAAGAATACGCAGGCTGGGACCAAAGCTGAGCAGCATGCCATGAAGCCACGGTTCGTCCGGTTGCGTGGCGGTAATTATCATGGAGCCATCGGCCTGAAAGGCGATCTGCTTGGATTGGAAGTAATCCTCCACCTGAGCCTGAACGTTAGGCTGCGCATGCAGTACGAGTTGGATAAGGGAGGAGGGGTCTCTTTTGCCCCAACCGTGACCGAGCTTCTCTATGGATTCTGTTTTGCGTTCGAACGTTTGGGAAAGCACATCTATTTCTTTCATGCGGGACAATCGAAAGATGCGAAAATCCTCACGAAGCAGGCAGTAGCCGTACAGATACCAGCCAAAGCCCTTGGCTACGATGCTCAAAGGTTCCGCTGTTCGTACGGATTGCTCACTTTGTGAAGAAATATATTGAAAGGAAATTTGTTTCGATTCCCGAATCGCGTTGCGAAGGGTATTCAGCTTTTCTTTGTCCTCATTACCTCCGCGCCATGGATTCATATCAATGATGAGTTGATCGTTCAAATTGGCGATGGTGTTTTGCTCAGATTTGGCGACAAGCGCTCCGACTTTATCAAGTAAATTGCCGATTTCCTGATCGCCGACAGTGGAACGTATCCCTTTTAGGCCAACAATAATCGATTGAAGCTCTTCCAGTGATAGAAATTGGCGATCCAGCCGATATTGGTCCATAATCTCATAGCCACCGCTCATCCCTGCATAAGAAACGACAGGTATGCCAGCCTGGTTAATGGCCTCAACGTCACGATAAACCGTTCTCAAAGACACTTCAAAGCGTTCCGACAGCTCCTTTGCGCTAATTCTTTTGCGGTTTAGCAGCAGCATGGTAATGGCAAGCAGACGATCAATTTTCAAAAAAAAGCACCTCATCGATTCATTTTCATTCTAGAAACATTCGATTTAGGAGGAGGAATTCCTCTCTGGGGAAAATGATTATACAGGTAAAATCACCAAACAAGTAAAGGGAAAACGAGAGAAAAAGGGAATTAGATAGGGATAATGAATGGAGGCGATCAAACTTTGACAATCAAGCCAGATGAGTGGATTGTGGAAGCCGATATTAGCACCCTACAAAGGGCTATGGAAATGAGTGAAATCAGCGCAGTCGAGCTAGTTACCCTGTATGTGAAACGCATAGAGACTCATAACAGCCGTATCAATGCGGTACTTGAAATCAACCCAGACGTGTTAGAAATTGCGCAGCAGCTCGATGAGGAGCGTCGAGAGCGTGGAAGTCGCGGGCCACTGCATGGAATTCCAATCCTCCTTAAAGATAACATTGATACGGGCGACCGCATGCATACGAGTGCGGGATCTCTAGCTCTAGCGCAGTCTGTTGCCGCTGAGGATGCTTTCATAGCTGCCAAGCTGCGGGAGGCTGGGGCGGTGCTGATTGGGAAAGTGAATATGACGGAATGGGCTAACTTCATGGCCTTTTCGATGCCTTCGGGGTATAGCTCTAGAGGTGGACAGGTCTTGAATCCTTACGGGCCTGGCAAGTTTGAAGTTGGCGGATCCAGCTCAGGGTCCGGTGCAGCAGTTGCAGCCAGTTTCGCAGCTGCCGCTATAGGTACGGAAACGTCCGGTTCCATTGTTAACCCGGCACATCATAACAGCTTAGTTGGCTTGAAGCCGACAGTGGGATTACTCAGCCGTTCGGGCATCATTCCGATCTCCCACAGCCAGGATACACCGGGGCCGATGACACGGACAGTAACCGATGCAGCAGTGCTGCTGGGTATTCTGACAGGCGTTGATAAACGTGATCCACTGAGCTTAGTTAGTGAAGGGCAATACCACCGGGACTACACGCCATTTCTCGATGCGAAAGGACTCCAAGGTGCGAGAATCGGCATCCCTCGTTGGTTCTACAAGGACTTGAATGACGAGGCACGCATTATTGCGGAAAATGCTATAAACGTCCTCCGACAGCAGGGCGCGATTGTTATCGATCCTGTTTCGCTGCCCTGTGAGCAAGCGGAATGGAACTTCGATGTGCTGCGCTACGAGTTCAAAAAAGATCTGAACGATTACCTAGCGAAGCTGGATTCATCCGCGCCTGTGCATGCTTTACAGGAGGTCATCGCGTTCAATCTTGAGCACTCAGAAAAGGCGCTAGTCTATGGACAGGATACCTTGGTTTGGTCGGAGGAGACGAGCGGTACGCTGACCGAAGAAAGCTACCTCGAAAGTCTCCGCAAATACCGTGAGCTTACCCGTACTCAGGGCATCGACCATGTGCTCTTGGAGCATCAACTGGATGCACTTTTCTTCCCGGGCGATGAAGGATATGACATTGCAGCGAGAGCCGGCTATCCGCTGCTTATTGTTCCGGCTGGGTTTACAGCTCATGGCCCTATGGGAGTCATGTTCGCCGCAGGAGCATTCAGTGAACCAACGTTAATTAAGTTGGCGTACGCTTTTGAGCAGGCAACTCACTATCGTCGACCTCCTATTTTATAAGTAAAAGCGACCTTCCAATCCAACCAAAACTGGATGAAAGGTCGTTTTTTTATAAGCATAGGAAAATTTTAGTGAAATAAGATCTCCGCATACATCATGGAAGAATTTGAAATAATAAGCCGAATTCAAATATAAGAAAAGGGAGTCTGATTAACTTGTTTAAAAAAAGCGCCAAAATAGCCCTGCACACAGCGGCGATCAGTCTGTTTTTGGGCTGCCTTTCCTTATCGGGACCAGGCCTAACCAGAGCTGCAAATAATGAAGAAATGCCGCCACCGGCACAACAGCCGGCAGCACAGCAAAATCAACTTATACAAACTCGAGAAATTGATGTCACAGGCGATCGTAAACCTGATACTGTGTCGCTAGTCGGCATGAAGATGGATAATAATAGTCCGTACTATGACAAATTGTTTATCGTAGTTTCGGGTCCAGCGCAGACGCAAGTTGTAATCCCGCTGCAAGGTGGGTATAACCCTCAAATGCAGTTCTGCGATTTCATCAGTGACAAACTGCCTCAAATTTATGTATCCGCCGAAACAGGAGGCAGCGGGGGACTATCTAACTACTATATTTACTCGCTGAAAAATAATGTTCCGACTGCGATACCTCTGCCTGCTCCGCTTCACGTCAAAGCTACCTTTAAGAAGAATTATGTGGTAAAGATGAAAATCGAAGAGACAGGAAAATCCTTCAAAGTTGATATCAAAGATCGGAAGGATGATTATGAGAAATTTGGTGTGTACAAAAATGGTAAAGTTGCAAAACCCATCATTGTGAATGTCAATGATTACGGTCTCTTGAAGCCGATTGATGAGGACCGGGATGGGATCTGTGAGCTGATGGGTGCTCAGCGAATTAGCGGCATTTCGAATGCGGATACGCTCGGATACGCCACCTCCGTATGGAAATGGCAAAAAGGCAAATGGATATTAAAACATTCTTCTATCGTCAAAACGCTGCATCCTAGCCACTCTCATTAAAAAAAGACCGCCATGTCACGGAGTACACTGCTCCATGTCGTGGCGGTTTTCATTTTAGAAGCAGCTTGCCGTTCTTATACCCAGTTGCCTTCGCGGAACAAAGGCTCACGGGTTCCATCCTCAAATAGGCCATCGATCGCCATGTCGGCAGAGCCAATCATGAAGTCAACGTGGATTAAGCTTTTATTATAGCCATTTCGGGCTAGCTCCTCGGGATTCATCGTTGTTCCACCCTCAATCGTGAATGGATAGGAATTGCCGAGTGCTATGTGACAGGAAGCATTTTCGTCGAATAAAGTGTTGTAGTAGATGAGTCCTGACTGTGAAATGGGCGAATCATAAGGCACGAGTGCCACTTCACCCAAGTAACGAGCGCCCTCATCCATATCCAGCATTTTGTTCAGCACTTCTTGACCCACCTCAGCGGTCGCTTCGACGACTTGTCCATTATCGAATTTCAGCGTGAAGCCTTCGATCAGGGAACCTTGATAGCTTAGCGGCAAGGTGCTGCGAACGGTTCCGTTTGTACCCGTTTTGGAAGGCATTGTGAACACTTCTTCGGTTGGGATGTTTGGTATGAAGAAAATGCCTCGCTCTGATTCGCTCCCAGCGGCAACCCATTGATGCTTAGGTGCCAGCTCTATGTAAAGATCAGTACCCGGAGCTTTGAAATGCAGCTGCTTGTACTTTTTGTTGTTCAGTAAATTTTGTTTATCGGTCAACAAAGCGACATGTTGGTTCCAAGCTTCGACCGGATCTTCTTTATCCACGCGTGTTAGTTTGAAAATCTGTTCCCACAGCTTATCAACGCGCTCAGCTTCATTCAAATTCGGGAATACCTTAGCGGACCATTCGGCCGTCGGGAAGGAGACCATCAGCCAGTTCACCTGATTGCTGCGCAAATATTTTAGGAACCCTTCACGCGCGGCAGCTGTCGTTTTGCTGGAGATGGCGACACGTTCAGGGTCTACATCTTTGAGTAAATCAGAGTTAGGCGCGTAAATTTGTAGGAAGGCCGCGCCATCCCTGGCCATCTCTTCCATGCCGTTGGCTCGCCACAACGGGTACTCGCGGAGCGTGGACTCCGGTGCATGCTTTAAGCGCAGTGCCTTCACTTCATCGTCGTCCCAGTCGATTACAACATCCTTGGCACCTGCTTCATAAGCTTTTTTCGTTAGCTTACGTACGAAGTCAGCACAGGCAATCGGCGTCATGATGACAACCGTTTGATCCTTTTGTACATTTAGTCCTACGCGTATCGCAAGTTCTGCATATTTATCTAAATAATGTTCGAATGTCTCCATCTCACTCACAGGCTCCTTTATATTTTAGTAACAATTAGTGTATGATAGAAAATAAAACTTTAACCAGTGGGAGAAAGGCTGGCAGCATATGGAAACGAAGAGCCCAACAAGCACTCCATCTAATTTCATTAAGAACATTGTAATCGAAGATTTGAAAACAGGCAAAGTCAGCCAGGTCGTTACCCGATTTCCCCCCGAGCCGAACGGATACCTTCATATAGGTCATGCGAAGTCGATTTGTCTTAATTTCGAGTTGGCGGATGAGTTCAAAGGATTAACGAACCTTCGCTTCGATGATACGAATCCCGTTAAGGAAGATACAGAGTATGTGGAATCCATTAAAGCAGACGTGGCTTGGTTAGGATTCCAGTGGGATGGCTTGTTCTTTGCATCGGATTATTTCGAGGAAATGTACAACCGCGCTCTGGTCTTGATTCGCAAAGGCTTGGCATATGTGGATGACCAAACGGCGGATGAAATTCGTGAAACCCGTGGTACATTAACACAGCCCGGCACAAATAGCCCATACCGCGACCGCAGTGTGGATGAGAATCTAAGCTTGTTCGAGCGCATGCGCGCAGGGGAATTCAAAGACGGTGAACGCGTACTCCGCGCCAAGATCGATATGTCTTCGCCGAATATCAACTTCCGCGATCCGATTCTGTACCGTGTAGTTCACGCGCACCACCACAATACCGGCGATACATGGTGCATTTACCCGATGTATGCTTTCGCTCATCCGCTTGAGGATGCGATTGAAGGCGTCACGCATTCCATCTGTACGCTCGAGTTCGAAGATCAACGCCCATTCTATGATTGGGTGATCCGCGAGTGTGAGATGCCGAATGTGCCTAGACAGTATGAATTTGCACGCCTAAACCTAACGAATACAGTAATGAGCAAAAGAAAACTGAAACAGCTCGTCGACGAGAAAGCGGTAGACGGTTGGGACGATCCGCGGATGCCGACCATCTCTGGGCTGCGCCGTAGAGGCTTTACAGCGGAAGCGATTCGCAATTTCGCTCGTGAAATCGGCGTTGCACGCAGCAACAGCATAGTAGATGCGAAGATGCTGGATCATTTTATCCGCGAGGATTTGAAATTGAAGGCGCTGCGCACGATGGGTGTTCTCAATCCGCTCAAAGTGGTGATTACCAACTACCCTGAGAATCAAGTCGAGATGCTGGATATGGAGAACAACTCCGAGAATGCGGAAATGGGCATTCGCCAAATTCCATTCTCACGTGAGATTTATATCGAGCAAGACGATTTCATGGAAAATCCACCGAATAAATATTTCCGGTTATTTCCTGGAAACGAAGTGCGTCTGAAAAACGCCTATTTCATCAAGTGCAATGACTTCATCAAGGACGAGAATGGCAAAGTTGTTGAGCTTCACTGCACGTATGACGTGGAGACGAAGAGCGGCAGCGGCTTCACCGGCCGTAAAGTCAAAGGAACGATTCACTGGGTGGATGCGAAGAGCGCTGTACCTGCGGAGTTCCGTCTGTATGAGCCGTTAATTCTGGATGACGAAGAGGACGAGGGTGCTTCTTTCTTAGAAAACCTGAACCCGAATTCGCTGCAAATCGTGAAAGGTTTCGTGGAAGACAATATGAAACAAGCGAAGCCGCATGATAAATTCCAATTTTTCCGCCATGGTTATTTCAATGTAGACCCCAAACATACAACTAGCGACCAACTGGTGTTTAACCTGATTGTCTCGCTGAAAAGTTCGTTTGAGGTATAGGTTGGAATCACCGCCGAATCTATACAAAAAGCAGTCAGGAAATCCTAGTGAAAACTAGGGTTTTTTGTTGTGAGTCCGAAAAGGACGGCTCGACCGTTCTCTCAGCAGCATCTCGGCAGCTTTTTTAAAAAAATAAATTTTTTGTTCACAATTTTCCAGTAATATGAAAGTAACTATTTTTTAAGGAGAGTGCCGCTTGAAAACCGTTTTGGTGGTAGATGATGATCTTAATATTTGCCGGATTACGAAGCTATATTTGGAGAAGAGTGGCTATACAGTGGTGACCGCAAATGACGGTGAGCAGGCGCTCATGCAGTTCGAACAGCTGCACCCGGACTTCATTGTGCTGGATATTATGATGCCAAAGCGCGATGGCTGGTCAGTTTGCCAGAAAATTCGTGCGAAGAGCGATGTGCCGATCCTTATGCTGACCGCAAGAGGTCATGTGGATGAACGGATCGAAGGTTTGCAGATGGGCGCTGACGATTACTTGGTGAAGCCTTTTGACCCGAATGAACTGGTTGCTCGTGTGACGACGATTCTCCGCAGAACGCTCCTTCGGACAGAGGCAGCTGCACCCTCCCATATTTACGAAGTCGGCAGCTTGCGCGTAGATGTCCTGTCGCACGACGTGACCGTAGAAGGACAGTTGGTGTCTTTGCCCAAGAAAGAGTACGAGCTGCTGCTGTTTTTCGTGCGAAATCCGAATCAAGTTTTCACCCGTGAGGACCTCATCGCTAAGATTTGGGGCTGGGATTTTGATGGCGAGGACCGTGTCGTAGATCTGTATATTAAACGATTGAGACAAAAGCTATCCGCTTTGACGGAAAGGAAAGTGGATTGGAGCATCCGTACTGTCTGGGGTGTCGGGTATAAGTTTGAGGGACCTGATGCATGCTGAACTCCTTTTACCGAAAGCTATTATTTATCTATATGTCAATAACGGTTGTGTCGATTCTTGCGATTTCAGGAACGATTGGCTATTCAATGAAACAGAAGACTTATGACCGCAGTGAAAAGCTTTTGTTGGAAAAGGTGGAGCAAGTCGATGAATTAGCAAAGGATCTATTTGATGGCTCGACACAACTGAAGGATTTCCGTAAGCAAATAAGTGCTATGGAGAAAGCTTCAAATGTTCGTGTTTCCGTCATTAAGCATCCTAGAGCGAATCCGGATAAAATCCAGTCGGTTGGCGAGGCCCCAGCACGTAAGGAATGGGTTGATAAGGTGCTATCGGGCAATCAAGTGACAGTGCGAAGCAATTTTGCACAGAACAGTACAGTAGAGATGCTTATTGTCGGGCGTCCTGTGCTTCAGGAGAATCACGTGGTTGGCGGAATTTTCCTATATACGCCGATTATGAATATTCAAGGGACCATCAACGGGATTAATCGAGCGATCTTTGTATCGGCGATATCGGTTGCTTTGCTCGCGATGGCTGTTCTGTACTTTGTTTCTAGGCATTTTGTAAAGCCGATTCAACTCATGAGTAAGACGGCGGAGGCGTTGGCCTTAGGTGATTTTAGCGGAAGGGTGCCTGTCAGAGGCAAGGACGAGATCGCATCGCTATCGGGCTCTCTTAATCATATGGCGGGTAAACTGCAAAAGGTTGAAGAAGGTCGTAAGCGATTCCTCTCTGAAATTTCCCATGAGCTCCGGACACCTCTGACGACGATTCGAGCCTCACTGCAGGGGATAACGGATGGCGTCGTTGAACCGGAGGATGCAAAGGAATTCATTCAAGTTTCTCTGCAGGAGACACTTCGGCTGAGCAGTTTAGTTGATGACTTAATGGAGCTTTCGTCTTTTGAGGAAAAGCAGGTGAAGCTGGATTTCCAAAACTTTGATGTATCTGACGTCGTAGGGCTCGTAGTCACCCAACTCAAGATGAAAGCCAAAGCTAAGCAGATTGAACTGAGCTCGGAGGCAGAGGGACCGTACGTGGTCTATGCGGATGCTGATCGGCTAAGGCAGGTATTCATCAATTTGCTGGACAATGCCATCAACCATATTACGGAGTGTTCAGAAGCGGGTATTCGGGTAAAAGTGGTCAAAAATGAGCGGTGGATCGAAGTATGGGACAACGGTCCCGGTATTGCGCCTGAGAAACTGCCGCATCTATTCGATCGTTTCTATAAAGCGGATGAAAGCCGCAACCGCTCTGGTGCAGGTCTTGGTTTGACGATCTGTAAACATATTATTGAAGCACACGGTGGTTCGATTCGGGTAGAATCCAAGCTCCATGTGGGGACGGTCTTCAAAATTTATCTGCCGGTTACGAATGTTTCGTCTCATGACAAACTTATGACATAATTATTCGGTAATATAGGGATCGTGAGGTAAACATAACCATGAACGAATCGAGGAGGATACTTATGTTGAAAAAATTAACAGGACTAGCGTTATTAGGTGCGATTGCTTTATCCGTTCCGGTTGCGGCTTTTGCCGAGAATGCTCAGGGGAATACACCGGCTCCGGCGGCGAGTACCTTTCATCCACTTAAACAGCTGCTGCAAGATAAAGCGCAAGCTCTTGGTATCTCAACGACAGGTAAAACGAATGCACAAATCAAAGCGGAGATCAAAGCTGCGCTTTCAGCCAAACACACGGAGCAATTGAATAAAGCGGCGGCCAAACTGGGTATTAGTACAGATGGTAAAACAGCGGAGCAGCTGAAAGCTGAAATCAAAGCAGCTGTACAAGTGAAGTTGCAAGCAAAAGCAGCCAAGCTGGGTGTTAGTACGGATGGTAAAACGAACAAAGAGCTGAGAACAGAGATGCAAGCAGCAGCTTTGACAAAATTGAAAGAAAAAGCGACTAAAGCAGGAATTGCTACGGATGGCAAAACGGCTAAAGAGATTCGCACAGCTTTGAAGGCTGGGAAAGACGCAAAAAGAACAGCAGCAGTGAATAAAAGAGCAGCTAAATTGGGTATCTCTACGAAAGGTAAAACGACTGAACAGGTATTTGCTGAAGTTGAAAGTGCATTGAAAGCGAAATGGGAGAAAAAAGCAGCGAAATAGTATAGAAACAGATAAAGAAATAGGTATGGACAGGAACAAACCTCGAGGGTTCTCGGGGTTTGTTTTTTTGTATATAGTGAATGTCCCGTGTAACGGCCTCAGAATATGGCTTGAATAAGTTGACGGACCAACTACCGCGGACAACCCCATCGATAAGCTCAGCTATGGTGTATGCGGCCTGCCCGCTAGCGTCCTGATGCCGCGTGGAGGCACTTGGACAAGCGGTAGGCGACAGCGCACTGATTTATGTATAATATTGTAAATTATCTGTATAATATATGCAACACGATTAGGAGACAAGCCTTACTATGCACATATTTCTAGCTATTTTTGTTATTTGGGCGGCATATCGATGGGGGGATTGGCGAAATTGGCAGAAATACCACCCGACCATGATGTACTTTGCTTTAGGCAATTTACTGTATAACTTTCTTTGTGCCAACCATATGTTATGGACGCTGACTCCGGATATCTTATCAAATGCTGGCCTTACAGAAATGGTTTATACTTTTATTATATTCCCAGCTACTGCGCTATTGTTTCTGACCAATTATCCGCAAGGTAGGAAGAAAGTTTTCTTTCACTATGTCCAATGGGTGCTCATTTATGGCAGTGCCGAGTACATCTTCTACCTATTCGGCCGCATTTACTATCAATACGGCTGGTCATTAGCGTGGTCGATTGGTTTCAATATCATCATGTTTCCAATGCTCAAGTTATTTTCCGTCAAACCGTCCATCGCTTATATCCTGTCGGCGTGTTTTACTGTGTTTTGGATGAAAATGTTTCATGTTCCATTGTAGGACAAGTTGTTTCCATTGCCCGCAGCAAGCTACAATGTAATTAATGAGTAGCGCGAGGTGAGTACTATGATCAACATCGGCCTAGCCGGTTGGGGCGACCATGAATTAGGAGGAAGCAAAGGGAAGCTGCGGGAGTACGGGGCACACTTTCCTATTGTAGAGCTGGATGCTTCTTTTTACGCGATCCAACCAGAGCGTAATTATATGAAATGGAACCAAGAGACGCCGGAAGGCTTTGGTTTCATTATGAAGGCCTACCAAGGAATGACGGGTCACCTGCGAGGTGAGAATCCTTTTGCCGGTGGGGTGGAGCAAATGTACGAGGTTTTCCTGCAGTCTATCCAACCTGTTCAAGAAGCGGGAAAGCTTAGAGCCGTGCTGTTTCAATACCCGCCATGGTTTGATTGCAACAAGGCAAATGTGGATGTGCTCCGTGAGGCTAAAGCGAGAATGGGAGATGTCCCCATAGCGCTAGAATTCCGCCATCAAAGCTGGTTCACGGAGGAAATGCGTGAAAAGACGCTCTCTTTTATGGAGAGAGAGGGTTGGATACATAGCATTTGCGACGAGCCGCAGGCGGGGATTGGTTCTGTGCCGACGGTGCTGCAGGTGACACACCCGGATTTGACAATTGTTCGTTTTCACGGACGGAATGTCGGTGGCTGGGTGCAAAATAATGAGGCGAATTGGCGCGACGTAAGGTACTTGTACCATTACAATCAGCAAGAATTGCTGGAGTGGAAGGAGTGGCTGCTCCAACTGCAGGAACAGACGCGAGAAGTATGTGTGGTGTTCAACAATAACTCGGGAGGACATGCTGCTGGAAATGCCAAGGTATTAATGGGGCTGCTTGATTTGGACTACGAGGGACTGTCGCCGAGACAGCTGGATTTATTTTAGACAGGATTTTGTCCATTTTCTTGTGATGAGAACATCTTCGCAGGAACTACCTTATGCGCTCACCACAAGAAGTTATGGACAGCTTCCTTATAGATCGAAAATAAGTGCCTTGTTTACCACTCGGCTACAGTGCCATCCGCTTGACGCCAAATTGGATTTTTCCAATTGTGCCCAATAGCGGCCATCTCGCGGACCTTCTCTTCATTGATTTCGATCCCGAGACCTGGAGCGGTTAAATTCTTAACGAAACCTTCTTCATATTGGAACACAGAAGGATCCTTCAAATAGTCAAGCAAATCGCTGCCCTGATTGTAGTGAATACCCAGACTTTGCTCTTGGATGAACGCATTCGGGGAGCAAATATCAAGCTGTAAACAAGACGCCAGAGCGATAGGTCCTAGTGGACAATGCGGCGCAACAGCAATATCGTATGCTTCCGCCATCGCGGCGATCTTCCGAGTCTCTAAGATACCTCCTGCATGAGAAAGATCCGGTTGAATAATGTCCACGATCCCTTGGGCCAACAGTTCTTTAAAACCCCAACGCGTGTACATACGCTCTCCCGTAGCAATCGGACACGAGGTATAGCGTGCGATCTCTTTCAGCGCTTCATTATTTTCTGGCAATACAGGTTCTTCAATGAACATCGGCCGGTACGGCTCCAGTTCCTTAACCATGATTTTTGCCATCGACTTATGAACACGTCCGTGGAAATCGATGCCAATCCCGACTTCTTTACCAACAGCTTCACGTACAGCAGCGATCCGAGCAATCGCCTCATCCACTTTACTGATGGAATCGATATAATGCATCTCCTCGGTAGCGTTCATCTTCACCGCCGTGAAGCCGGCCTCTACTTGCTGCTTGGCAGCCTGCCCTACGTCACTCGGACGGTCGCCGCCAATCCAAGAATAAACCCGCGTGCGGTCACGGCATGCGCCACCTAATAAATCATAGACTGGGGCATTGTAAAACTTGCCCTTAATGTCCCACAGCGCCTGCTCAATGCCGGAGATCGCACTCGACAGGATCGGTCCTCCGCGATAAAATCCTCCGCGGTACAGCACCTGAAACATATCTTCGATTCGCATCGGATCCTTGCCGATAATATGATCGCTCATTTCCATCACGGCCGCTGCAACCGTATCTGCTTTGCCCTCTACGACAGGCTCTCCCCATCCAGTGATGCCTTCATCCGTCTCTATTTTCAAAAACAACCATCTCGGCGGCACTTTAAACAGTTCTAACTTCGTAATTTTCACGGTATTCTTCCTCTCCTATACCTTAGAATGGTTTACATGTTTACTGGTTTACAGCCGCCATGAGTTGTTCGGCGTATTTGGTAATCGAGGTATAATTCCCTTGTTGAATTTCGCTAAGCGAAACCAAACTTCCTCCTATGCCTATCGAAGAGGCGCCAGCTTCTAAATAAGAAGCAGCATTGTCCTTCGTCATACCTCCAACTGCGAGAATTTCGACTTCGCTTAATGGCCCTTTCAGCTCTTTCAAATACGAAGGACCAAAGCTGGAACAAGGAAATAGCTTGACGATAGGAGCTCCGAAGTTCATGGCCTGCACAATTTCAGTTGGCGTTAATGCGCCAGGAATCGGAAGTACCTGATGAGCTAATGCCGTTGCAATCATCCCTTGATCTACATTAGGGGAAATAAGAAACTGCGCACCTGCTCGTAATGCTTCATCTGCATGATTTGCGTTAAGCACTGTCCCTGCTCCGACCGCCATACGGCCTTCATATTTTCCACGCATCTCATGGATGATTTGAAGTGCATTTGGCGTATTAAGTGTCACTTCTGCCAGCTTGATTCCACCCTCGGCAAGCGCTTCGAAAAGAGGCTGCGCCTGAAGCGGTTCAATTCCCCGAATGATGGCAACGACTTTTGACTGTTTCAATCTGTGCAAGATGTCATGCATAGCGCTTCAAACCTCCATTTCTGATTACGAATATTGGTCACGATATTCCTGCGGGGTCATTCCATAATGCTTCTTGAAGGCATGGTTAAAAGAGTGCGGCCGCTGGTATCCGAGCTGTGTGGCGATTTCATAAATTTTATCGTGACCGTTCTTCAGCAAATACGCTGCTTTATCCATCCGTACACGATTGACGTAATCGCTTAAGTTTTCGCTGGTCTCCAGTTTATAAATTTTCGACACATAAACAGGGTGTAAATACACATGGTCCGCAATCGATTGCAAAGAGACATCACTGGCTAGATGCTGATCGATAAAGGATCGGATGTCATTAATAAGTGTGACCCTGCTGTCCATCCTCTCCTGATCCATGTCTTCTCTCATTCGATGTAAGGATCGAATTGACCATTCACGCAGTTGGTTTACTGTGCGAAAAGGAATCCCTTCGGTCATTCGGTCATAATCACTGCCAATGAGCTGATGAAGCTGCCTTCCATTTTTATGAGCAATATATGCAAAAGCAGATGCAACTGAGAAATAGACCTCCAGCAGATGTTCCTGTGACTCAGAGAACTTCGCTTCCATTTCGTCGAAGATCAGTGACAGCTTTTCCTCCGTATCTTCCCAGCGAGCAGCCTCCAATAGATGATTGAGCGTAGGTGGCTCATACAGTCTCTGCAAAGCCGAAAGCTCGGTTTGAACAGATTCATCACCAAGTCGCATGAACAACTCATGTTCGCTTCCAATCCTCTTGCGAAAGGCACTTAATGAGGAGTTGTAAAGGGTAGTGATATCACTGGGGAACTCTCCCCAACTGCTCAGCAGAATGGAGATCTTCCCTTTTAAGTAATTGTTTACGGCGGATTGAAGCACGGAAGCAGTCCGTTCAAGCCAAGCAGGGTCTTCGTTGTCAGAGATCAGTTGCTTCCGTTTCATAACAAATACCAAATAATCATGAGCATCCTTCGTATGCCAACTATCGAATTTCTCCGCGAATAATTCCTCGACCATATTGCTGATCGCATATTCCATTAAGGATAGATGGCTTATATCGTATTCCAGAAAATCGGATTCGAGTCGAATCATCATAAGTACACATGTCCGTTCATGGAAATCCGGGAGTTCAAGCATTTGCATTTTTTCTCGAAGTGATTGCTCGGTTAGTTTGCGCCCTTGAAGGAGGTCGTTCAGCAAGTTCCCCCGAAGCAGAGGGAGGTTTTCCTTGACCGTGTACGTAAGCCTCTGCTTAGAAAAGACTTCTTGCCATTCCTTCTGCAGCTTGTCCATCACCCGTTTGACTGTAGCTAACAAATCCTTCTCAGTGACGGGCTTTAGCAAATAATCTTCCGTACCCTGAAGGATCGCTTCTTTGGCATAGTTAAAGTCTGAGTAACCCGACAAAAGAATGCATTTGGTCTTCTGCCACCTGAGATTGATCTCCGCAATCAGCTGCAAGCCGGAAATTCCCGGCATTTGAATGTCCGTAATGACAATATCAATGGAGAATTGTTCAAGCAGATCCAGAGCTTCTTTACCCGAATAGGCCTTGAAAACCTGTTCAATTCCTAGGGAAGCCCAGTCAATCGTGGCATGAAATCGATCCACCACATGCGCTTCATCATCAACAATTAAGAGTTGAATCATAGCGTTCTCTCCTTAACAGCTGAAGGGCCATCCTGCAATTCGCGCTTCCAAGTCAACACAGCCTTCAAGCCTCCTTTATCACCGGCTTGGAAAGTAAGCCCCGATCCTTCCCCAAACTGATAATACAACCGATGATGAACATTCCATGTTCCACACCCAATGTCATCCGACATCGGTAGTTGCAGCTGCTTGAGCAGCTGCTCCAGTCCTACTTCATCTAGACCGCCGCCATTATCTTCGACAATGACGCGGTTCCAGCTGGCATCCTGCTCGCCTGTTATCGTAATTCGGTCACCTTCTGTACTTCGCTCGATTCCGTGGATTATCGCATTCTCCACTAAAGGCTGAAGGATAAGCCGGGGAACCCATTCGTCCAACATTTCATCCGGAACAGATATGTCATATTTCAGTCGATGAATACGCAGATGTTGAATGTTTAAGTAGTGGCCGACCAAATTAAGCTCTTCTTTCAGCCTTACCACCTGTTTCTCTACTCTCGTTGTATAACGGTAAAATTCGGCCAAATTTTGTGCCATCGCTACGACCGATTCTTTGTCTTCCATCTCTGCCGAATTGATAATGAAGAACAAGGAGTTATATAGAAAGTGCGGATGAATTTGCGACTGCAGCTGCTTTAAGGTTGCCTCACGAGAACGTATTTTCTCGGCATAGACATCCTCTACGAGCACTTGAATTTGCGCCGCCATTTCATTAAATCGCTGAATGAGGAAATCAAATTCATTCTTGGCTTTGTAGTCGATTCGCGCCGACAAGTCGCCTCTTTTCACTTTTTGCACACTTTGAATCATCTTGCCAATCGGTATTTGCACGTTTCGGTACAACAAGAAAGAAGCTAGCACACTCATCGCGAGCAGAAGACCAATCGATACGTAAAACAATTTACGGGTCATAGTGATGGGAGACAATATTTTCTGAACAGGCACATAGTCCACCAAATACCAACCCAACTGCGTTGATTTTACATAGCTGATCAAATATTGCTGTTGATTGATTTCGAATTGAACTTGACCGAAATTCGGCAAGTTTTGGCCAGCCAATTGCTCTCTAATGGCTTTGGTAATCGACGGATTAGACGAGCTGTTTACAATCGAGCCCTGTTGACCGTTTACTAAAAAAGGATCACTTCGTTTATCTTGCTTGTACACATCCAGCAGCTGAACCATATTCTGAACACTAAATCTGACTTGATAAAGCACATTAGCCTGATCCACGATCTGGGCACGAATCGGTTCACTAATTTCCCTTATGAACGAGCCCACACCTTTGTCGCCTTCACGTTCTTCATACGTCCAGGTTCGCTGAATAGGTCTATGCCAAGGCCATACATCGGTTCCATTCACGAAAATACTGGAGGACAATACCTGCTTCCCTTTCGGAATGGCCACCGTGAGTTCATTGACCCACCCGCTGGAGACGCTTTGCAGGCTTAGCTTTTGGATGATCCGCGATTGCTCTTTCAACACGTCATAATCCGGTGAATCGTTCCGATCGATAAACTCTCTCATATAGGGATCGCTTCCGAGTATAACGGGAGACATCGCTAATCGCTCAACATCCGAATCCAGTTGGTGCATAAAAAAAGACAGTTGGTTCAAATTCGACGATTGAATCTGATCCTGAACAACGTTATTCGTAATCCGATTCGTATAGCTGTAGAGCAGTACAATTGGGATAAGGAGTAAAACCAACATAATCAGGATTTTGCTAAAAATATTTAATTTATAGGGCACGCTAATTCACCTTCCACGTATCTGCAAGATCAACATAGAATTTACTATACGAAAGAAGTCATCCAATTGAAAGGAGACTTCTCTCATACTCGCAATTCTTGGTTGTTAACCTTTAACAGCACCTGCGGAAAGTCCGCTTACCACATAACGTTGAGAGACTAAAGCAATGAGCAGTACCGGAAGCGTAATGATGCAGGCAGCTGCCATCAAAGCACCCCAATTGATTTCGGAATAGGACATGAAGTTAAATACCGCAATCGGAAGTGTCTTTGTTTTGTCTCCGGCCAAAATAACCGAAAACATGAAGTTGTTCCACGAGAAGATGAAGGAAAGAAGGGATGCCGTAATGACGCCCGGTCCAGAGATAGGCAAAATAATACGCAAGAAAACTTGATGGTGTGTACAGCCATCGATTAGGCCGGACTCCTCAATTTCCGTAGGTAAAGCCTCAAAAAAGGAAATCATAATCCAGATAATAAAAGGCAGTCCGACAAGCATATGGCTTAATATTAGTGCTGTATACGTGTCCACCAAATGGATTTTGGAGAACAAGATAAACCAAGGAATCAAGAAGGTAATTCCCGGGATAATTCTCGCAACTAAGATGAGAAGACCCAATTTCTGGAGGTGATGCCTTGCAATCGCATAGGCCGCAGGAAGACCTAATATAAGGGACAATAGCGTCGAGCCAAAAGCAACGAGGAAACTATTCCAGATAAATTTCAGGAAATCATATTCCTTGAACACGCTGACATAGTTATGAAACGTCGGTTTGAAGATAAACAGTTGGCCGGTCGACAAGATCTGTGACTGCGTCTTAAAAGAAGCGAGCAGCATCCATACAAATGGAAAAGCAAACACGATAAGGACAATGAAGGTGAGTAGGGTTTGTAGAATTCTTGGACCTTTCTTTTTCTTCATGACGTGGCTCCCTCCAATCGTTTACGCATCCAAATCATGAATAAGGTTAGTCCCATTACAAGAGCGAAGAAAATAACAAGCAGCGATGAAGCCATACCCAGTTTAAAGTACTGGAAGCCAAGCACATAACCATATAGATTAAGCGTCTCAGAAGCGAAGTTCGGTCCACCTTGCGTAGTCGCATAGATGATGTCGAATGTCTTCAATACATCGATTAATCGCAGCATGGCTGCTACAATAATGGTAGGTCTTAACAGCGGAAGTGTAATCGAAGCAAACTTTCTCCAAGTACTTGCACCATCAACATCCGCAGCCTCATAGGGGTCTGAAGGGAGTGTTGCTAATCCTGCCATAATAATGAGCGCAATCATCGGCGTCCATTCCCAGACGTCTACGATGACTAACGATGGAATGACCTGATTAGGTGAGGCTAACCACAGCAGCGGCTGCAAGCCCATCGATTTGAGCATCATATTGGCGACTCCTATGGTCGGCTCATAGATCAGCATCCATACCAAGCCCATGGCTACTGGTGTTGCTACCATCGGAAGCAAGAATACCGTTTTCACCAGATTTTTTCCTCGGAACTCTCTGGAAAGCAGCAAGGCAATGGCGATGCCAAGGATAACTTCAAGGGCAAGAGCTAAGAATGTGAAATAAAAAGTAGAACCCGCAGCATGCCAGAAGCGAGGATCTTTGAATAAGGCTATATAATTAGACAATCCTACCCACAGGGGCGGCGTTGTCGCGGACATGCTCCACTCGTAGAAGCTGATCCGAACGGTGTAGATGATAGGAAACAGCATCATGAGCATTACGAAGATGACCGCTGGGAGTGTATAAATCCATTTTAAGTTGCGGTTAAACCAACTGTATTGCACGCTGCATTCACCCTTCCTGATGTAAGTAATTTCCCTTATGAAAGATGAAAAGGGCCATAAGATGACCCTTTTCACCCTTGCAACACTTATTTATCTCGTTTTATCTTTATCCATGATTGTTTGCAGCGCTTGGTTAGCTTTATCTGCCACTGGTTGGATATTGCTTTCGCCTGTCATCAACTTCTGAACAATTTCACCAACAGCATCACGAGCTTCGCCAACACTAATAACGGTTGGACGGTCGTGGTCAACGCCTGTTTTGGCACTTTCCTTGATGATCGGAACGAGCTCAGCAGGGAATCCTGTTATGCCTTCCGGTTTATCCCATACCGAAACACGGGCACCCGGATTACCTTTTTGCTGTGTTTTTAGAACTACATCTTTGCTTGTTGCCCATTGGATGAACGCCCAAGTCGCATCTTTATTGCCGGATTTGGCGTTCATAGCAAGACCCCAAGACGTAATGCTATAAGGTTTGGATCCTGATTTGCCCCCTGGGAATACAGCAAAACCAACTTGATCGGAGATTTTGGACTTAGCAGGGTCCGTCGCGTTCTGGTAGAGCGAGTTCGCATCTGTTAAGAAAGCGACCTTCCCTTGAGCGAAGATACCGAATGCTTGCGGCCAAGACATATTCAATACACCTGGAGGCGCATAATCTTTAAGTAGTGTACCGTAAGTGGTAAAAGCTTTTACTGCTTCCGGTGTATTGATGCTAGCTTTATCGTTAGTCGTGAAGTCCGCACCTTCGGAATACAAGAAGGAAGATACTTGCGTTACGAGAGGTGAGCGTTGGCCCCGAGCGACAAAGCCGTACATTTCATTCTTCGGATCGTGCAGTTTCTTAACAGCCGCTGCAAGCTCATCTAACGTTTTCGGTACAGAAATGCCTGCCTTTTGCAGCAAGTCTTTACGGTAGTACAAAATTTCTTGTTCTGTAATAATCGGGATACCCGCTAGTTTTGCATCAACCGTTGTTGAGCCGATTGAAGATTTTGAGAAATCGTTGAAGTCATAATCCTTCGCTTTTTGAGCGTAATCATCAAGAGGTTGAACCCAACCATTTTTGTAGAAAAGCTTCCCTTCTTGAAGGGGACGATACATGAAGACATCTGGTGTTGCGGAACCGGATGTGAATTGTACCGTCAGCTTTTGGGTTAGTTGATCCTCGAAAAAGCTTTCGACATTCACCTTGATACCCGTTTCTTTCTCGAAGTCAGGAAGCAAAGGCTTAATTGCATCTGCCCAAGGATGATTGGCTGTCACTAACGAGATCGTTTTTCCTGCGAATGGTTTCGCGTTAGCGGTTGCTGCAGCACTTGGCTGCGTTGTTTGTTGTGGTGTTGTGTTAGTTGTGCCGCATCCTGCAACCACAGTTGCAGCAATGACAACTGTCGAACCTGCACCGACCCATTGTTTGAATGATTTCTTCATCTGATATGTGACCTCCCAAGTACTTTGAAATGAATGTGTTTACATCTCTTAGAGTACCTGATTCCTATATTCTGTTGATATAACTAAGATTCAACATGCATAACTATGCATGAAGGTAATCGAAGTTGTTGGTATTATTCCCATGCCATTGTCCCTATTCATCGAAGGGGCAAGTCGTCTTCGTCACTTAAAGTATTTTATTGGAAAAAACCCCTTGTTCATCCAAAGAATGCTAGGGGGTTTGATAGGAAGAATGATTAAGTTTGGTTATAGCATAACGAACGGCTTCACCTGTTTTTTCAAAAAAATGCTCCTGGCCAATGAAGATATCTAATCTTGTGTTTTGAAGCATTTGGCGTGGTTGGTCTTGTATTTCCGAAATAAATACAGTGCCACCCTGCTTTTTAACGTGCTTGATGACACTTGATAAAAGGGATTCTCCTGTTATGTCCATATAGGGAACACTGCCCATTTTCAATATGAGTACCTTGGGTTCGTTTTGGATTTCGTCCATAATAGTTTTCTCAAACTTATTGGCAGCCCCGAAAAATAAAGCTCCTTGAACGGTGAAAATACTGATTTGAGAAGCGTTAAGCTGCTCATTAACCATAGGTGCGGAACCTTTCTCGTTTTTGTCGGAAGAAGGGTTAGTCAAAACCATTGCAGTTTTAAGAAGGCCGCTCATATTTTTCACAAATATGATACCAGACAAGACTAATCCAACTTCAACAGCCGTTGTTAAGTCTATGAAAACCGTAAGAACAAAGGTGACAAGTAAAACCAATGACTCCGCTGATTTGGTTTTTAATGTGTGAGCGAACTCTTTACGTTCACTCATATTCCAAGCCACAACCATTAAAATGGGGGCCAAACTTGCAAGAGGAATGTTGGAAGCATAAGGAGCAAAGAAGAACAGGACGAACAGAACGATAATGCCGTGAATAACGCCAGAGAAGGGAGACACCGCACCGCTTTTAATGTTTGTTGCTGTCCGGGCAATAGCCCCCGTTGCAGGAATACCTCCGAATAGCGGAGTTATCAGATTGGCAATACCTTGACCTATCAACTCGCGGTTGCTGTTATGTCGGGTTCCTGACATTCCGTCAGCTACTACGGCTGAAAGTAAGGATTCAATACCGCCTAACATGGCGATGATAAAAGCGGGTTTTATTAAATTGACAATGTGTTCAATTGAAAATGCAGGAAAATGTAGGCCAGGCAAGCTATTGGGAATTGCACCGTAGGTAGAACCAATGGTTGCAACATGGTTGGGATAGAAAAGGGATGCAACAACAGTAGAAACCAATAATCCCACTAGTGAACCGGGTATCTTAGGAAACAGCCTTGGTGATAGAACGATTAATACCAGACAAATCGTCGCAGTTAAAACGCTGTAAATCGCGGTTGTAGAAAGGTGAACACCTAATTCCTTCATATTGGAAAGAAAATCTGGATGCTTTTGAAGATCCCGCAATCCAAGGAAATTGGCAATTTGTCCTGTAAATATGGTAACGGCAATCCCTGTGGTAAAACCAATTGTGACAGGACGCGGAATAAATTTGATGACATCACCTAATTTAAATATCCCCAGTAATAACAAAATGACCCCAGCCATAAAACCGGCAATAAGCAAGTTCTCATATCCATATTGCATAACAATAGCAAATAGAATGGGTACGAACGCTCCAGTTGGACCACCGATTTGAAATTTGGACCCGCCAAATAAGGAGATGAGGATTCCAGCTACGATCGTTGTGTATAAGCCATATTCAGGCTTTACGCCAGATGCAATTGCAAAAGCCATTCCGAGTGGAATGGCAACAATCCCAACAATCAATCCTGATGTTAAGTCCTTCTGAAAAGACTTCTTGCTGTAGCCCTGAAATCTGCCGCTAAAAGAGAACTTCATATCCAACTTCACCGCCATAAATATTTGATTATTTGAATATATATAAAATCATAAATCCAATAATGTCAGGTGTCAATACAAACAAAAAGGAGTAAATCGAGAATAACAACCCGATTTACTCCTTTTTCGAAGTGAATTACTGATTTTTTATATTTTCTAACATGGAGATCGCATTAATCAGGTGATTGTCAAAAATTTGTTTGGTAACAACAAGCAAGTCCTTAATAAGAGGGTCAGTTAGAGAATAAACCACAGAGGTTCCATCCTTAATCCCGCGAACTACGTTTTTATTTCTCAATACGGCTAACTGCTGTGAAACGGCTGAACCTTCGCTGCCCAATATCGTTTGTATCTCATTTACGTTTTTGTTACCCTCAATTAAAATCTCAAGGATTCGTATCCGCAATGGGTGTGCTAACGCTTTGAAAAAATCGGCTTTAAAATGCTGTATTTCTTGAATCATAGCGTTCTCCCTTAAAGTTCGAATATTTGAATATATTGAATATAGTATCACAAATGGGGAAGCACCGATGCAAACATTAAAAGACCTTTGCGTGTGTAAATACTTTTAAGTTATAGTATAGTATAAACATTCAAAAAATCAAATATTTCGTTATTTACAAATAGAAGAATTTGAGTTCCGGCATATCAAAGAGGAGAGTGTCAGGTAATGGTTGGTGCAATCATCTTAGGGGTTATTGCCCTTGTCATCATATTGGGCTTAACATTTTGGGTAACGAGGAAAGCTTACTCCCGCAAATGGGATGAAGAGAATAATGATTGAGGACCGAAGGAGATGCGGATTTACAGCGTTTTAGGGAAGTGAGAGCGGACGGCTATGACTGCTCTTTTTTCATAAAGGAGCCCATCGTTTCGATTGTCAGGTATACGCTTTCTTGCTATGATTGAAGCAGTAAAAACATAAAGGTGGCTGGCCGATGAATCGAATGGAGGCCGAATTTAGTAACCTAGTGAAGGCTTATCGCAAAAAGCATATGGGCAAGGGGCCGGAGCGCGTAATGACGACCTTTTGTAAATGTTGGGCGATCTGTGAAATGTCAGGAAACTTATCTCCAGTGGAAAAGTTTATGGCGAAGACGGGCGATGGCAGACAAATGCTCCGTACGGCTCGTACGGAAATGGTCAAAGAAATTTATAAGGACCACCCCCCTGTCGAGATGGAGGAACTGCTTGGCGCGAAGTTCGTTCAGCTGTTCGTCGATATCGATATTGAGCAGGACGTGGGGATGTCGGTGTTTGTTTTTGATCAAGATTTGGAAAAGAAGTTTTGTAAGTAGGAGTTGTTAGCTTCGAAAGTTTCAGTCTAAAAACGGGATATTCGGTTTGGAATGAAAAATATGATCATATACATAGGTAAAGGTGCTTGGCACTTGGTAGCGAACCTGCCGGAGACTAACCACTGTAAAACATAACTTGAGGCGTCCTTTGATGTGAGGAGGTCTGGGGATTGTTTTGCGGTGGTTTTTTGTTTGCTGGGCAAGGGATAGAGATTGAAGAACATTGCCCATGAAGGAGCTGTTTAAGATGGGGAAAACGAAACATACTGGGCCAATCAAGCTGCCTTCTAAACCAGATCCGAAGCTGTGGGTCAGCAAGGTGCCGTTCGGGCTCGGGAAAATTAAGCCGAAACATATTCGGGAAACGGCGAAAATCGCCTGGCAGAATCGGGATAATCTGCCCTATGCGTATCGAATTCTGACACAAGGCGTGTGCGATGGCTGCGCGCTAGGGGTGTCAGGGCTCTATGATCAAACGCTGGCGGGGCCTCATCTCTGTACAACGCGGCTGAATGTGCTGAGATTAAACACGATGCCAGCAATTCGCGAGGAGCTGCTGCATGCGGACATTGACAAGCTGAGCCGCTTGAGCAGCACCGAACTAAGGCAGCTCGGGCGTATTCCGTATCCACTCATTCGCCGCAAAGGGGAGCGGAAATTTAGCAGAGCCACGTGGGACGAGGCGCTGGATTGGGTCGCCGCGAAGATGAAAGTGATCGATCCGAAGCAAATGGCTTTTTACTTGACGGCTCGGGGGATCACGAACGAGTCCTACTATGCGGCAGCAAAGGTAACGAGGTTGCTCGGTACGAATAACATCGACAACGCCTCGCGCATCTGCCACTCACCGTCGAAGACGGCACTCAAGCGCTCTGTTGGCGTGGGCGCTTCAACGTGCAATTACAAGGACTGGATCGGCACTGACGTCCTTGTGTTCTGGGGCAGTGTGGCCGCGAATAA
The DNA here is from genome assembly GCF_900103825.1 of Paenibacillus sp. yr247. Lineage (GTDB taxonomy): Bacteria > Bacillota > Bacilli > Paenibacillales > NBRC-103111 > Paenibacillus_E. The sequence continues at coordinate 86,638 of NZ_FNIF01000007.1, read as the reverse complement.
TCAGCCGGTCTCGACGAAGTATATGTACGCGGCCAAGCGCAAAGGGACGAAGATCATTGTCATTAATCCGTACTACGAGCCTTCGATGGAGCAGTACTGGATTCCTTCGATTCCCGAATCGGCGTTATTCGGGACGAAGCTGGCCGACGATGTGTACCAAGTGAACATCGGCGGGGACATTGCCTTCATGAACGGCGTCATGAAGGTTTGGTTCGAGATGGAGGAGCGCGAGCCTGGCTCCGCGATTGACCTTGCGTTCGTGCAGGCGCACACGAACGGGCTAGAGCAGCTGCGCGCCCACGTGGCGCAGCAGGAATGGACGACGCTGGAGCAGTCGTCCGGCCTCACCCGCGAACGCATGCGCGAGTTCGCGGAGCTGCTGGCGCGTGCCTCAAGCGCGGTCTTCGTGTGGAGCATGGGGCTCACACAACACCGCTTCGGCACGGACAACATCTCGCAGGTGGCGAATCTCGCCCTCCTGCGGGGCTTCCTCGGCCGCGAGCACTGTGGGCTGATGCCCATCCGCGGCCACAGCGGCGTGCAGGGATCCGGCGAAATGGGCGCCGATCCCTTCAGCCTGCCCGGCGGCGACATCAGCAGCGCCGCTGACCGCAACCGCATCGAGCAGCTCTGGGGCTTCGAGCTGCCGAGCTGGCAGGGTGACATCGTCGGTGTCACCCTCGAGAACGCGCTCCTGCCTGAGGAGCAGGAGCGAAAGCTCCGGCTGTTCTACACATCCGGCGGCAACTTCCTCGAGACGATGCCAGACCCGGCATTCGTGCGCGAAGCCCTTACAAGCATCGATGTCCGGGTTCACCAGGACATCATCCTGAATACCTCCACGCTGTTGGACGCGCGGGAGGCCGTGGTGGTGCTGCCCGCGATGACGCGCTACGAGCAGCCCGGTGGTGGCACGTCCACCTCGACGGAGCGGATGGTGTACTTCTCGCCCGAGATCGCCGGTCCTCGGATCGGCGAAGCCCGCGCGGAGTGGGCGATTTACGTCGATCTCGCCCGCCGCGTAAAGCCGGAAGCCGCTGAGCAGCTTGGCTGCGTCAGCGCTGAAGCCATTCGCGCGGAGATCGCTTTAGCCGCGCCAAGCTACAACGGCATTCAGCACCTGCGTGGGCGCGGTGATGTGTTTCAGTACGGCGGCGCGTGGCTGTGCGAGGACGGCGTCTGTCCGACGCCGGATGGCCGCGGAGCGCTGCTGCCGATCGAGCTTCCGGAGCTGCGGAAGCCGGAAGGGCATTTCGCGGTGACGACTCGCCGTGGCAAGCAATTCAATTCGATGATCTATAGCGACATCGATCCATTCAATAAAGCGGATCGCTATGATGTGCTTATCCATAACGACGACGCTGCCGCTCTCTCTTTGAAGGAAGGCGAGGCGATCGTCGTCTACAACAGCTGCGGCAGCATGCACGGCAGAGTGAAGCATGCCGATGTAAAACCCGGCAATATCGAGGTACATTGGCCCGAAGGCAATTCCCTTATTCCAAAGGGTGTTTATGAGCAGTATGCGGGTATCCCAGAGTATAACACGGCCGTCATTGTGGAGAAGGCAGAAACCTACCACGCTCATAAAGATACACGTTACGTGGAGAAACGTATCCAAGAGCTGGAGACAGAAGTGGAGTGAAGACGATGGATAACGAACAGGATAATCCTCACGCGGGGCCATCTCTTTCTTCAACCGCAACTTGGGCCATATACCGCTATAACGGAACGGAAGTACTCCCGCAAGAGGATACTATCGCCACAGAGGCACCTCTCACCATCAAGATTGATGGCGAGGAATTTGCAACGCTCGTCTACACGCCAACCGACACCATCGATCTGGTCACGGGCTTTCTCGCTTCCGAAGGCTTGATTCGTTTCGTGGATCAGATGGAGTCGCTGACAGTGGAAGAGGAGCGGGGCTTCGTTCATGTAAAGCTGCGCCATCTCCACCAGTTAAGCCAGAAGATGGTGTCCAAGCGGTTCATCGGTTCCTGCTGCGGGAAAAGCCGCCAGTTTTATTTTCACAACGACGCTCGTACAGCTAAAACCGTTCGCACAACGCTTCAGTTGTCGATCCAGCAGTGCTTTCATCTTATGAACCAGCTGCAGGAGCAATCAGAAGATTTTCGGGCTACCGGTGGACTGCATAATGCAGCGCTTTGTACGGCTAACGAACTTCTCTTGAGCAGGGCGGATATCGGCCGGCATAATGCACTCGATAAAATTTACGGCCACCTATTAAGGCAGCAAATTCCTGTCCGTGATAAGGTTATTGCCTTTAGCGGAAGAGTATCTTCCGAGGTCGCCCTTAAAGCCGCCAAAATCGGTGTGGGCATCCTTTTGTCGAAATCTGCCCCCACAGATCTGACGCTTCGGTTGGCTCATGATCTAGGGATTACGGTGGTTGGCTTCATCCGAAGGGACCAATTAACGGTGTACACGCACCCCGAACGTATAAGGGAATGTCGATAAAGCCTCCTTTTTGTGGAAAAATTTGTATTGTCTCTCTATCTTAAATATGCTAGATTCTAGCTACTGCCATATTTTGTTAAGAGGGGAAGACCACAATGGGGAATTGGAATGCTTTTACGAAAAAAGGGATCATAGCGCTGTTAGCAGCCTTCTTACTTGTCTCCTTGCAGGGACCTGCGCCATCTTATGCCTCTGAGTTGAGTATTGAGGTTCCGAAGGTCATTGAGAAGGCATCGCCTTCAGTTGTAGCTATTATTGGCAAGCCTTCATCCGATTCGGATAAAACCGTAGAGAAGAATCGCTTTAATCTCGCGCACGGCACGGGAGTGATTGTTGAATCGAATGGTGTCATCGTGACGAATGCGCACGTTGTCAAAAATATGAAGAATATCGTCGTCGTTACGTCGAACGGTACAACCTATAATGGACACGCAACGAATATTGACGAGGAGAGCGATTTGGCTTTGGTCAAAATCGAGGCATCAGGCTTATCGCCCGCGACATTCGCTACTTCTTCCGATATTAAAGTGGGTGAAACCGTAGCCGCAATCGGGACTCCGATTTCTTTTGCTTTAAGAAACTCCGTCACGGTTGGGATTGTCAGCGGGCTTGACCGCTCCGTGAACTCGCAATATCAGCTCATTCAAACGGATGCAGCGATTAACCCCGGCAACAGCGGGGGGGCTTTGATTAACATGAAAGGTGAAGTCATTGGTATTAATACGATGAAATATGCCGATTTTGGCGTCGAAAATCTCGGATTTGCCATACCCGTGGATACCGTCAAATATGTATTGAAGCATTTTCAGCTGTACGGTAAAGTAAAACGCCCTTATCTGGGTCTGGAACTGGAAGAAAGCTGGGAAGCGGTGGTTGGGTTACCAAGCTCAACGGGTTTAAGAGTCGCTTATGTTGATCCAGACTCACCGGCGGCCGGGGTGGGCATTCAGCAAGATGATTTGATCATATCCATCGGCACAAGTAAAGTGAAGACGTTGGTGGATTACAATGAGGCGATTAAGAAGTATTTGCCGAGCGAAACAGTTGATATCACCATTCAGTCAGGTAGTTCAACAATAACGAAGCCGGTTACACTCGGAGAAGTGCAGCATCAGGAAACGAAGTGGACGCAAGAGGCTGAGGGCACTTACCTAGATGCGGACCATGGCAAAACGAAGATTGGAGACAGCCACTACGGATGGTCCATGAAATATCCGGCAGGTCTAGTGAAGGGGCAGCAATCCGATGATGGCGACGCCGTTAGTTTCGTGGATGCGAAAGGGGAATTCTCCCTGTCCATAAAGGTAGAACGCAATCAAAGCGACGATTTATCTCCTTCAGCGCTTCTAAATAGATTGGCTAGCGATGAGGAGGGTGACTATAGTGATGGGTCCTCAGCAACTATTTTAGAACGTCAGTATGTGAAGCGCGAAGACAGTCCCTATGCCAAAATTGTCGGTCGTTCCGGGGATAGAGGCTATACCCAGACCCGTGGATTCCTTCACCAAGGCAGCTTGTATAAGGTGCAATTATTTGTATCGAAAGAGCATTATAACAATAATTTTAAACAAAATAGCTATAACGATCTGCTGGACAGCTTTAAGCTTTCCTTTAACGATAAGGATGAGTCACTGAAAGACATTTCGGTTTATTCCGGTGGGAATACAACCTATACGAATGAGTATGGTTTGTCCTTTGCCCTGCCCTCTAATTGGCAGACAGGCGGTTACACAGGGAGTTCCTCCTTCTTTAATAATGACTATTCACAAACGCTTCATGTGCGCGTAACCTCAGCCTCTTCCGGCGATACGCTCAAAGCGTGGGTGGATCGTCAACGGAAACAGTTTGAAGCTTTATATGCACCTAAGTACCGCAGCGTTGAACAACCCGAGGAGCTGACCTTAGCAGGCGTGCCAGCTTTGAAAGTAGCTTATGCAGTTACATTAGGCAGTAAGTGGAACGCGGGCTTATCCCTCTTTTTCATCAAGGATAAGTATAAATACGAGGTGGAATTGACCTATCCGCAAGAGGAGAAGGGAACTGAGCTTGAGGATCTCCTGAAAACATTAACCGCTACGATCAAAGTGGACAAAGACAGCATGGACCAAGAGCTTGGCTTCATTCAAGATCTGGATGAGCTCATGGATCCTAATCGTACAGTGACTTACAAAAATGAGAAATTCAAATACGCGCTGCAAATTCCTGAGGCTTGGACCAGCAGCAAATCATACAATAACAAAGATCAGGTGAATAAGACGTTCCTATTCACAGGCGGGTACTTAATCGTTGGCGCAGATACGAAAACATCGTATGAAGATAGGGTCAAAGACGAAGATGCTGCTCAGAAGAAGAGTCACGATAACGATAATGAATATGTATACACGGATGCGGAAGTCACGTTATTCGGCGATGTGAAAGCGAAAAAGTATGAAATCAGCTATGCAAACGCCAAGGTTCCTTACAAGGAAACGGTCTACATTTTCAACCAGAATCATATTTCCTACACGGCAACGCTCCGTATTGATGAAGCAGTCCGTACCGAAGCCAACGAGGCTCGGTTAAATAAAGCTTTTGAGTCCTTTACATTTTTGGATGGCGCGAAAAAATAGAGCTATTTAGTGCCTGCCAGCATTTCCTTTGTCTTATTCGGGCTTTTATACAAAGGTTAAAAGGAAGAAAATCAAATAGAGGGTATAAAATAGGGCAAATTGCCTCAACATAGCGGTTGTAACGAATTCAACCCTGAGGAGGTTTTCAACAACCATGACACAGCCTGATTCAAGTTTACAATCCCAAAACCCGATTTCATCCGCGCAAAACTCGGTAGATAATGTCCATTCAGCCGTTTCTCGTGCGATGTCTCATCCCACGTCTCAAACGATCGATGAGGCTCATAATTCAATAACACATGCGGAAAGAGCACTGGAACAGGCGACGGATCAATCTGATTCGCCAGCTGTGCAGCAAGCGGTTCAATCATTAAGCGATGAAAAGGCTAGGCTCCAGAGTACCGAATAAACACAAACAGCCCCGATCCTTTCCAAGGATTAGGGCTGTTTTGTTTCTTCAGCTTATTTCCGATAAAGCGCGTAGCCCGGATCTTTCGATACTTCAATTGAAATGATGCGCGGGCCTTGTTCGCTATCCGCTCTTAGGTGAAGAACATCACCTTCCTTAGCGGCTTGGACAAGCACGAAGTCCTTATGGGACAATGCTTGAAGCTCATTGCTGTCCGCCGCGGTTTCACTAAAGCCCTGCCCTCGAATTAACAAAGAGTATCGCTTGCCTAGTCGGCTAGAACTTGACTTCGTATCTACCCCCAACTACAATTTGTAGTGTAAGGAGTGTGCCTATATGAAAATGCAAAACTTTAAATATGAAGGAAGCGGACTTAACCGCTTTTTCGGTCCCTTAGAAGCAAAAATAATGGAGATTCTCTGGACCACCCCCCTTGAAATGACCATTAAAGATGTGCAGCAGAAGCTGGACAAAGCCAAAGTCATCAATTTTAATACGGTCATGACCGTTATGAACCGCTTGGTGGACAAAGGAATTCTTCAAAAAAAATTGGTTGTCAGATCATTTATGTACAAACCCGTTGTTACGAGAGATGAATTTATGGAAACCCAATCGAAAGAGCTTACGTTCGACCTCATCGAAGAATTCGGCTCTTTGGCGGTTACCCACATGGTTGATGCGCTAGATAAGGTAGACCCTGAACTGCTGGATAAGCTGGAGCAGCAAATTAAACAACTCAAAAAGGATAGATGACGATGAATGAATCCCGGCTCAAATGGTTGTACCATGCTACACTCGTCATGTCGGGGGTCCTTGTAGGGCAAATGCTTATTTACGGGATCCAACATCTATATAGGTTGAAGCCTATATTTAATGTTTTTGACTTGTGCGTGGTGTTATTCAAAGGTTTGCATGTGCCAGCACCGATTGCTTGGAATGTGGTGAATGCAATTATCCTGTATACGTTTGGCGCCTTAGTATGGATGGCCGCTGAACATGCGCTCAATTCCATTAAAGCAAAGAAGCTGGTCTCCTTGTTCGAAGATCCTCTATTAACGTTACAATACCGTGCGCACTATCAGCTTCGTGACCGTCAAATACATGTTATCTCCTATCCAGATCCCATTGCCATGACGATTGGTTTATGGAAGCCGCGGGTTATTTTATCGACTGGTTTGATTCGCATGTTGGAAGCAAACGAGCTTCATGCCGTCATCGAACATGAAAAGTGTCATTTGGAACATAGAGATCCACTAGCCATCTTCATGCTGTCAATGATCTCGAATGCGATGTGGTATATCCCCATATTCAATTGGGTGGCTGATAAATACCCTATTATGATTGAGATTAAGGCAGACAAGTATGCCATTACACAAATGGAACAATCCGTAGATTTAGGCAGCGCGCTCCTCAAATTACTCAAACAAGTACCAACGCCTCGTATAACCTTATCGCATGCTTCTTTTGCAGAGTCTTCAATGAATGTCCGAATCATGCATATTCTCGATCCACAGATGAAGCTTTCATTCAAATGGCCTCTCGCAAGGATAATCATTTCCCTGTTAACAATTATTCTACTCGTCGGACTTATCTGAGATGGGGGTACCCTCATTTGTAAAGGTATGAATGAAACAGACGGAGCCCTAACCATCTAGGTAGGGGCTTCGACATCATTTGCGAATATGGCTTGACATTTTTCGTCCTGAAAACTACACTGTGTAGTGTTAATTATTATGTTTTATTAGGGAGTGGTAAAATGGATTATATACTGCAGAATTTACACTTCATCGTCACGCATGTACCAATTGCACTTTTAATTTTCAGCTTCGTTTTTGATCTGGTTGCCATCGTCGTTAAGAAACGGGAATGGCACTCTGCTGGAATGCTTTGTCTCGTCGTAGGTGCTCTTGGAGCTATTGCGGCTGTCCTTACAGGTCCATCGCCAAGGCGTAATCCGTTAGTCGTACCGCATGAGTTTTATGCGAAATTAACGATGGTTTTGGCAATCATATTGGCCGTTGTACGAGTTGGCTTGCTTATTTGGAAAAAGAAAGAATTGGGTCGCAATCCCATCTATCTGCTTGGCTCCCTTGCGGCCGTCATTCTTGTAAGCTATACAGGGCATCTTGGAGGTCAAATGGTTCATAGACCTATGACTGGTGCCCCTGGAATGCAAGCTCCAGGTGGTGGAGCAGGCGCAAAGTCATCCGATGCATCAACTAAAGTAATCACACCTACGACAACAAAAGCGCCTGAGAAATAATCAAAAGGGTTATCCCAAGGCCGAAAGGCCTAAAGGATAGCCCTTTTTTGTGTGGAAATTCAAGATTAGTTAGGGGTGCTCGTCCAGCTCCAGCTCCTCAAGAGTGAAACGATGCTCCCACAAAAAAATCATATCGTACTTAGTCGAATCACGTCTTATGAAGCGCGCAATGAGTGCGATAACGCCTCCGATCACTACTCCGAATGCAGCAATCCAACCTAACAAAGCAAACACTTGATCGACCATGCACATCCACTCCCCCTATGCGCTATGAACCCATATGCTATGGATATGCCGGAATATTTTGAAACATGTGTGACAATTGAAAGGGTGCGAAAGGCGAGTAAATTCATTCGAAATGTCGAGGTAAGAGAGTTCGATTATAGTCTTTTTCTCCGATTGACACAGGCTTGCGAAGGGTGATAAGATCACCTCTGTAAGCACAAATATACAATTTTTTGGAAAAGAGGGGTTTCAAGATGATTGTTATGGTTATAGATCGAATTGCACATCACAGACGGGCAGATAACAACCATACAATTTCATATTTGGTAACCCGCTTGTTAGCTGGAGCGCATTAATTGTGTTTCTTCGGCTGCTGCCACCCCTTCACATACGCTAATTAAAGCGCGGGTTACGAAGAAGTTCGTAACGAGCGCTTTTCTATTTCATAGAAGAGGCATATCGCTGCGTGCGGTGTGCCTTTTTGTGCTTTTGGCCATGTAAGGCAGAGACAACAAACTTTGAACAGCACCATTTGAGAGGAGTGACATGATTGCATGTTTACTGTATTAAAGAAATTAGCCTGGTTTTTCCGAATGAACTGGAAACGATACACGATAGCTATTGGACTGCTCATTATCGTTGGGTTCATTGATGTAATTCCTCCGAAACTGATTGGCTACGCGATTGATGGCATACACATGGGAACTTTAACAGGCACTAAGCTGTTCCAATTGCTCGCATTCTGGGGGGCATTAATTGCAGTTGGCTATGGATTAACCTACATCTGGCTGTATCAGCTGTTTGGGGGAGCCTTCGCTCTAGAACGTGTTCTTCGTTCCCGATTAATGAAGCAGCTGCTGCGTATGACACCTACCTTTTATGAGCGTAATCGTACAGGTGACCTCATGGCTAGAGCGACGAACGACCTGCAGGCGGTGTCTACGACAGCGGGCTTTGGAATTCTAACCTTCGTAGACTCGACGCTATTCATGCTTACCATTCTGAGTATGATGGGTTTCTTCATAAGCTGGAAGCTGACGCTTGCTTCGATCCTTCCGCTGCCCATCATGGCTGTTGCGATTACGATCTATGGGGGGCGCATCCACGAGAGGTTCATACGCGCTCAGGATGCCTTCGGACAAATGAATGACCGAGTGCTGGAGACGATTGCCGGCGTTCGTGTCATACGTGCATTTGTACAAGAGAAAGCTAGTGAACAAAACTTCAAAACGATGACAGACGATGTATTTCGTAAAAATATCGCGGTTGCTGTGATCGATGCTCTTTTCGAACCAACGGTCAAAATTCTTGTAGGCATCTCCTATTTAATTGGATTATGCTACGGCGGTTATATGGTGTTCCGCAGTGAATTAACGCTCGGAGAGCTTGTGTCCTTCAATACATTCCTGGGGATGCTAATTTGGCCGATGTTTGCCATCGGCGAGCTCATGAACATCATGCAGCGCGGGAATGCTTCACTCGATCGCGTGAATGAGACGCTGGGTTACAAGCCGGATGTGAAAGAGGATCCGAATGCAGCGACGCTCTTGCTGCCGAATTCGATAAGCTTTAAAGGAGTAACCTTCCGTTATCCGTCATCTTCTATCGATAATTTGGTGAATGTTTCTTTCCACCTGCAGCGTGGACAGACGCTCGGGATTGTAGGCCGCACGGGAAGCGGAAAAACAACGCTGCTAAAGCAGCTTCTGAGGGAGTATCCGTTAGGTCAAGGTACGATTGCAATATCGAATACGCCGATTGAACAGTTGACCATTGGCACGGTTCATGGGTGGATTGGTTATGTGCCGCAGGAGCCGATTCTTTTCTCCAAAACGGTGAAAGAGAACATTATGTTCGGCCGGAGCCAAGGAACGAATGAAGAGCTGCTGCAAGCGCTTGAGCTTGCTGCGTTTCGTAAGGACGTTGAATACTTACCGGACGGCTTAGAGACTTTGGTCGGTGAGAAAGGTGTCGCCTTATCCGGCGGACAAAAGCAGCGGGTTTCCATTGCGCGTGCGCTTTATGTAGACCCAGAAATACTCATGCTGGATGATGCGCTCTCCGCGGTGGACGCTAAGACAGAGGCGGAGATCCTACGTGGAATTCGTTCGGAACGTGCCGGCAAAACGACACTCATCACGACGCACCGTCTTTCCGCTGTGCAGCATGCGGATTGGATTATCGTGCTGGATGAGGGTTATATCGTTGAAGAAGGCACACATGAGCAGCTAGTTGCGCTCGGAGGCTGGTATAAAGAGCAGTACGACCGTCAACAGTTAGAGGAGCAGACACAGGTCTAGCGGAACGGAAGATACAGAAAATAAATATCAGATGAAAAGAAGGTGAGAACCCTGATGAAACAAACAGGTAAGCGATTATTTCAATATGCAGCGATGTTCAAAAAAAACTTGCTTATCGCGCTGCTATTCTTATCGGTCGCGGTTGCAACCGAGCTAGCTGGACCCTTCATCGCGAAGCAGATGATTGACACGAACATTCTCGGCATTGAGAAGCCTTGGTATGAGACGACTTCTGCAACGCAAACTGGCAAGGCTGTTCCTTACGAAGATACGTTTTACCAAAGGGGCGATAACTTTGCGGTTGGCGAGGCGAAGGGGAGGGAAGTGCGCATTTTGCAGGTGGGCAGCCAGTTTGTATGGGTTGATCAACCGATTGCCTTTGATGGTGTACGCAAGCTTACAGACGAGGGTAAACTTACAATTACGCAGGGGACTGAAAAGGCGGAATATGCGGCAAAGAAGCTGGGGATTCAAGAACTTTACACGTTCTATGAGCCGGAATTTATTAGTTTAATGAAGCTGGCTGGCTTGTACTTCGTGCTGATCCTAATTGGAGCAGGCTTTACCTATGGTCAAAAGTACCTACTTCAGGCGGCAGCGAATCGAATTATCCAGCGCATGCGAAGTGATGTGTTTGCACAGATACAACGGCTGCCAATCAATTATTTCGATAATCAGCCGGCGGGTAAAATAGTGTCGAGGATTACAAATGATACGGAGTCAGTCAGAGACCTGTACGTACAGGTGCTTGCTAACTTTTTTACAGGTACGATCTATATCGTTGGTATTATCACGGCTCTGTTCGCGTTGGATTATAGGTTGGCTTTATTCACACTTCCGGTTATTCCTTTGCTCTACGTATGGATTATTGTTTATCGTAAATTTGCTTCCTACTATAATCATGAGATTCGCGAACGGATTAGTTCCATTAACGGGATGATTAATGAGGCGATTCAAGGAATGACGATCATTCGAGCTTTTCGTCGGCAAAAGGAAACGATCCAAGAATTCGATCAATTAAATGATGAATATACGAGATATCAGAACAAACTGCTCAGTTTAAATTCCATGACCTCGCATAATTTGATGAATGTGGTTCGAAATCTGTTTTTCTTCGGTCTCATCTGGTATGTTGGCGGCAGTTCGCTCAGCACGCTGATCACCGTTGGAGTGCTGTACGCTTTCGTCGATTACTTGAACCGAATGTTTCATCCGATGGTCGGGATTGTGAACCAGCTGCCGAATTTGGAACGCGCTATAGTATCTGCTGATCGTGTCTTCGAGCTGTTGGATGAGCAAGGCATCGATGTGGCAGCGGAGAAGGCCGATCGCTATCTCGGCAACGTAAAGTTCGAGCACGTTCGTTTTGCCTATAAAGAAGGGGAAGATGTCCTGAAGGATATCACATTCGAGGCCAAACAAGGGCAAACGGTAGCGCTTGTGGGCCATACCGGATCAGGCAAAAGCTCGATCTTGAATCTGCTCTTCCGCTTCTACGATGTAAACGAAGGCCGAATCACGGTAGACGGCCGTGATATTAGGGAAATGCCCAAACAGCTGCTGCGTCAGCATATGGGCATCGTACTGCAAGATCCGTTCCTGTTCACAGGGACGATTGCGTCCAATGTATCCTTGGACGATCCGTCCATCACCCGGGAACGGGTAGAAGCTGCGTTGCGCGAGGTTGGTGCAGCGGAGATGTTCAAGAGCCTGCCGCACGGCATCGATGAGCCCGTGATCGAGAAGGGCAGCACGCTGTCTGCCGGGCAGCGGCAGCTAATCTCTTTTGCCCGGGCGCTGGCGTTCGACCCGGCGATCTTGATCCTCGATGAGGCCACGGCCTCCATCGACACGGAAACCGAGGCCGTCATTCAGGCCGCGCTGGAAGTGCTTTCGAAGGGGCGGACCACCTTCATCATTGCTCACCGCCTGTCGACGATTAAGAGCGCCGACCAGATTCTTGTGCTCGACCACGGTGAGATCGTCGAGCGAGGCAGCCACGAGGAGCTGATGGGGCTCCTCGGCCGGTACTATCAGATGTACCAGCTGCAGCAGGGACATCCAGAAACAGCCGACGGTAAGGACGAAGTGCGGAGCGGTCATAACGGACGAAGCTCATTAACAGGACTAAAGACTATCTGAAAAGGCTATGCTACAATGTAAATTGTAAATATTCCCTTAATTTGAAATGGAGGAGCGAGCATCATGCGTTCTGATACCGTTCGACTGTTAAACTTGCTGCAGCTGCTATCCGAAATTGCTATTGCAGTCGGGTATTTGATTGGTCTTATTCCGTTTGTTTATCTGTGGTCATGTTCGTGGGTCATCCCGCTTGTATTCGTTAACTTAGTCTTTGCTATACTCACCAGCAATGGGACTACGACAAAGACGATTATCAACATCATTATGGCATTTTTGAGTTTTATTCCAATCGCTGGTTATCTGTTCCGTGGGATTGGTATCGTTATTTCGTGGATGAATGTCGTGGCTTTGTCGAAAGAAAGAGGAAGACGCTACTAATTGTTTGTACAACAAGAAGGATGGACGCCGAATTGGCTTCCATCCTTCTTTCATTATTCATTTGCTCCAAAGCTCTAATAAGCAATCCCCGCACGACAACCCACATACTCGTCCTCGTGTGCGACCTGGTACGTGAAAGCCGCGGTGTCGCCCACAGAGATGGACATCCCGCCTTCGGGTAAGTAGTCCCGCTCGACGCGGTACTGCCCTTGCGGCTCACCGTCGGGTAAATAGGTTGGACAGACGACCGTCCAACTTAAGCCCGAATCGGCGAGCTGCTCCCACGCCCGCCGATGCTCCTCGGCTGCTCGTGTAGAGGAGCGCCGAGAGTCCGGCGCCTCGTAGCGAAGCAGGCCGGGATGCTCCCTGCTTTGCAGGATGCCGGCTGTGCCAACGGTGACGATACGGCTCACGCCGTGCGCCTCCATTGCCCCTATCAGTAAATGTGTAAAATCGGTCAGTACCGTGCCGCCATCGGTACCAAGGCAGCTTATCACGACATCCACACCGCTTAAGGCGGTATGAAGATCTTCTGCGTTACGAGCGTCTCCCTTCAGCAAAGTAAGCTGTTCGGATTGCAACGTCACCTTTTCTAGGCTGCGAACTAGGGCAGTCACCTCATGTTTATCCGCTAAAGCTTGTACCAAAATTCTATTGCCTACTCTTCCCGTAGCTCCTAGTAAGAGAATGTGCATGAGAGAACCTCCCTGTTTCGTTAATGGTTTTCATTATTATACGCTCATCACAACCAGCGAGGGAAATTCCCAGCACGGAAGGAGCAGCTCGCGCTCGCATTGTCGAGGCAGCCGTCCTGACACCTTTTTCAGACCGTCAGGGCGGCCAAGATCGCCCCCGTTCACAGGAGGAATGATCGGAGTGAGGAGCGATCTTCTTTTTGTTAGATGCTTGTCCTCTGCATCGTTTCCTTCTGACGCGACTTGAACCGAGTGGGCGAATCCAGCATAATAGGGCTATAGGTAAATAGCGGCACTATTTGGCATAGAAGGGAATTTCCCAAGAATGAGAATTAATAAGTTTATTAGCGAAACTGGTGTTTGCTCCAGACGGGAAGCGGACAAGTGGGTAGAAGCGAAGCGCGTTACGATAAATGGTGAGATAGCCGGACTGGGGAGTGTTGTGGGTCCTGGAGATGAGGTTCGGATCGATGGTCGACCGATCGGCGAGAAGAAGGAGCATGTCTATATTGCTCTCAATAAGCCTGTGGGGATCACGAGTACAACCGAAGCGCATATAAAAGGCAACATTGTTGATTTTGTTGGGCATTCGGAGCGCATTTTCCCGATAGGCAGGCTCGATAAAGACTCCGAAGGGCTCATCCTTTTGACCAATAACGGAGATATCGTGAACCAAATCCTGCGAGCGGAGAATAATCATGATAAAGAGTACATCGTGACGGTAAATCGACCGGTTACACCGATGTTTTTACAAGGAATGTCGAGCGGGGTCCGAATTCTGGGGACGATGACGAAGCCTTGTGACATTTATCAAGTCGGCGACCGTGTTTTCCGAATCATTCTCACGCAAGGGCTTAATCGGCAAATTCGCCGGATGTGCGAAGCGTTTGGGTATCGGGTGGTGCGCTTGCAGCGTGTTCGTATTATGCATATCCATCTGGGTAATTTGAAAGTGGGAAAATGGCGGAATTTGACGCAAGGAGAAATGCAGGATTTGATGCATACCCTCAGTAAAGAAGCCTCCAAATCAAGTAAATAAATGCACATCCTATAAAGAAATCGGCACTTGTCTGTACATCCGCTAGAAGGGTGCCTGACATGTGCTTTTTTGTGCGAAAATAAGTTTATTCCAAATGCCATTTAATGGGGGTTCTTATGCAACTTTTTTCCAGTTGAATGCGTCAAGGATTATAATGGATATCTCGATGCTTCAGAGCAGGATTTTCGCACGTAAAATGCTAAGGAGGAAGATGACTTTGAGATTAGTCAAACAAGCTGGAACGCTAGTCCTTGCTTCGACACTGTTGCTCACCGCTGCTCCAGGAGTATGGGCTAATGAGACCAATGTTGAGGGTAAGGCCGTTTCAATCCCTGTATTTCCTGGAAACGACGGCAAGCTGTTGGATGCTAAAATCACCAAAGAGCAAGCTCTGGAACGGGCTAAGACCTACATAACGCTGCCTGAAGGCTTTACATTTGAATCTATCAGTCTTAACGCTTACTACGGCATGAATGGCCGAAATTTCCCGACGTGGAACATTAATTATTCGAGGAAGGTGAAGGATCAGAGTTACGGATATTTGAACGTGTCCATTAATGGCTTGGACGGAACGCTGACCGCCTTTTCCATGAATGACAATGACCCCGATCATAAACCAAGCTATCCGCCGAAGGTAGATTTTAAAGCAGCCAAAGAAATCGCTTCTGCCTTCATTGCCAAAGTGAGCCCTGAAAAGCAGAAAGAACTTATTTATAATGATTCGGAAGAGAAGGCATTCCGCACGCCGCTGAATGGGAATTATCTCTACAATATTCGGTTTGATCGTTCGGTAGATGGTATTCCTTTTGCAATGAATGGTATCAATGTGAGTGTCAATGGGTCAGGTCAGGTCACGAATTATAACTACAATTGGGCTGATAGCGTCACGTTCCCGCAGAATGTAACGCCGATTTCCAAGGAGAAAGCCGCCCAGTTGTTCCACGACAAGGCCAGTCTTTCTTTGCTTTACCAAATTCCTTATGGTGCCAAAGGCAAGAAAATACCCATTATTTCTTACATGTTAAGCGCCTTCTCCTTGCATGCTGAAACGGGTGAGATTTGGAACCCAGTCAAAGGTATGGATGGTACCGAGGGAATTAAGCCGTTATCCGACAAACCACTCGCTGCTAAGCCGGAGGCTACCTTGGACCTGACGAAGGAAGAGGCTGTGAAGAAGGTGGTAACGGTTTTCAACCTCTCATCGGACTACAAAATCCAAGATGCTTCCTATCATGAAACCACCAATCCTGAAACAGGGGAAGCAATTTCCAATTGGAATTTGAGCTGGAATGTGGCTTCTGAGAATAATCTTAAAGGTAAACTTGGCGGTAAAGGTGCTTGGGCCAGCGTGAATAGTAAAACGGGAGAGATTACGAATTTCAATAGCTACACACCCTACGGCCCCGACGCCAATAAGGATGTAGAAGGTAAAATTGCCTTGGAAGATGCGATAACAACCGGTGTAGATTTTGTGAAAAAACAGCTTCCAGCTTATACAGATCAGTTGGTACTTCGCGTACAAGCGGCTAAAGATTATCCGGATGAGCAGTTGAAGCATATGCGCAATTGGGATATTCGCTTTAACCGCATCATAGATGGCGTAATCGCAGGTAATGAAGAAGTGACTGTCAGTGTTGACCGTGTAACCGGCCAAATTGTGAACTATCAATACTCGATCAGTAACCTGCCGTATCCAAAGCAAAAGCCAGAGGTGCTGGCAGTTGATAAAGCCAAGGACTTATGGCTCGCTCAGTTCGACATGAAGTTAAATTATGTGCTCGACGGTAACGGGTTCATCGGCGGCATTCCAATAGAGAAATACAAAGTAATGGTGGCAGCCGGAGATATCCCGCAGTCAACGGCCACGAATAAGGCAGATGAGAAATTAGAAGCAAAACTGGTGTATTCCCTCATTCCAAAATATAATCGCGAAGCGTTCCTGTTGGATGCGCAAACCGGTCAATGGCGGAATATTCAAACAGGTGAAGTGACTGCCTTAGATAAAGTGAACGTAAGCGATATTGATGGCCACTGGGCTAAGAATGAACTTCAGCTTATGCTGGATTATCAAGCGCTAGATGTAAAGGATGGCAAGGTGAACCCTGATCAACTGATTAAGCGCGGTGAGTTGGTCAAAATGCTTGTCATCGCCATGAATGGCGGTAATGGCGGCATTTATTACGGAGCGGAACGAAAGGCTTCATTTGTCGATGTGAGCAACTCTTCGCCATATTTTGCTTATGTAGAAAATGCGGTTGATCGTGGATTGTTAGATGCTGGAGCTGATTTTAGCCCAGATGCAACGCTGGATCGGGAAGAAATGGCGCAGCTGATCGTGAAGGCGCTTGGCTACAAAACCCTTACGAAATTCGATGGTGTCTTCAACAGCCAGTTCACGGATGCTGCTAAACTTGAGCATGTAGGTGTCGCAGCCATTGTTGTTGGGCTGGATATCATGTCTCTCACGGATGGGCAATTCGTACCACAGCAAGAAGTGACTAAGGCGCAGGCGGCCAGTGCCTTCAACCGCTTCCTGCAAAGACGCTCAGAGCTGCAGAAGCAGTCTCGTTATGATTACTAAATAACGTGGTTGGTTGCCCTTCTGGCAGGCAGTAAAAGAAGCCTTTAATTCCACTCTATTTAGTGGGATTAAAGGCCTTTTCTCCAAGTGGCCTTCTTAGATGTCAATGTTACATGGCTCCAAGGACATTTAGACGCTTCCAAACATTATTTTCTCACAGGCGGCCAGAGTTATGCTACAATAGGCTTTAAAACTTTATAAGCACATTGTAGTGAAAGGAAGTAAGAGAAAATGGTTGTAACCGGAAAAGTAGGTTTGGAAGATATTATTAGGGCCAATCATGTACTCAGCAAGGTGATCGAACCATCGCCATTGCAACGCAATGAGCTGCTCTCTAACTTGTATGAATGCAACGTTTATCTCAAACGTGAAGATATGCAAATCGTTCGTTCCTTCAAAATTCGCGGAGCGTATAATGTGATCCAAAGCTTAACTCCTGAGGAACGTGAAGCGGGTGTCGTGTGTGCGAGCGCCGGCAATCACGCACAAGGAGTGGCCTACTCTTGTAAGCAGCTCGGTATTGAAGGCAAAATCTTCATGCCTACGACGACCCCTAGACAAAAGATTTCCCAAGTAAAGCTTTTTGGCGGGTCCTTTGTTGAAGTTATTCTTACGGGTGATTCGTTCGACGATTCCTCTGCCCACGCCAAAGCCTATTGCGAACAAGAGAATAAAGTGTTCATCCACCCTTTCGATGATGTTCGTACGATTGCCGGACAAGGTACTGTTGGTCTTGAGATCATGAATCAAATGTCCGAATCGCCTGACTTTATCTTCGCAACCATAGGCGGAGGCGGGCTTGTTGCCGGGGTCGCAACTTATGTGGCTAGTGTATCTCCGCGAACTCGAATCATCGGTGTTGAGCCGGAGGGAGCAGCCAGTATGACGGAGTCACTGCGTCAGGGGAAGGTCGTAACTTTGTCCACGATCGAGAAATTTGTAGACGGTGCAGCCGTGAAGAAGGTTGGCGAGCTTACATTTGACATTTGCAAAGAAAATCTGGAGGATATCGTCATTATTCCTTCCGGCAAAGAGTGCACAACGATTCTAGAGCTTTACAACAACAATGCAATTGTTATTGAGCCGGCAGGCGCGCTCCCCGTTGCAGCACTTGATGCTTATCGGGAGCAGATACGCGGTAAAAATGTAGTCTGCATCATCAGTGGCGGCAATAATGACATCGATCGCATGCAGCTGATAAAAGAAAGATCACTCGTGTATGAGGGTCTGAAGCACTACTTTATTCTTAATTTCCCGCAACGTGCAGGGGCTTTGCGCGAATTTCTAGAAGAAGTCCTTGGACCGACCGATGATATTACCCGATTCGAATATACGAAAAAAAATAACCGAGATGATGCTCCGGCGCTGGTCGGCATTGAACTCAAAAATAAAGATGATTACGAGGGGCTTATTGAACGCCTTTCCCGGAAGGATTATGGCTACATTGAAATAAATAAGGACCCTAAGCTATTTAACTTGCTTATTTGAGGAAAATTAGCCAAATACAGAATGAATATGATATAGTGAATTAGACCCATTTATGATCTAAATATTGCAAAAGGCAAACTTATCGAAAGGTAAGGACGCAAAGCTCCAGGTCTAAGGTTGCACTCGCAACGATGATGGCTGTGCTGCCGAAAGGTTCCAGTTTACCTATACAGGTACACCTACGGCTATTCCAATGTGGAATAGCCTTTTCTCATATCAGAACGGAGGTAACCCGTATGAGAAGCACCCTTTTAAAGTGGAAACAGCATATGAAAACACAAGCATTGGCCTATCTATGCGTGCTGGGCTTCTTTTTGATGACGTTAAATCTACTTTCAGCTGCTTCTTTCTCATTTGCACCTCATATTCTTATTAGTGTCCTTATTCAAGCGCTAATCTCTTTGTTTTTTGTTATGTGTATCCGTAACTTGCGTCTGTCTAGAAAAGAGCAGGCAGAAAAGAGTAAAGAGCTAGCTTATTTGGCTTACCACGATACATTAACGGGATTACCCAATCGCCGATTGTTTGATGATCGGTTGGAGCGGGCGCTCCTGCACGCGCAGCGAAGTGAACAGCTTGCGGCTGTTATGTTCTTGGACATGGACAGATTCAAGGACGTCAACGATTCATTAGGACATGTGTATGGGGATCGTTTGATTCGTCTTGCCGCAGAGCGATTGCTAGGCTGCTTGCGAGGATCGGATACAGTATACCGGCAAGGCGGCGACGAGTTTACTATTTTGCTCGAATCCTTTACAAAGCCTGAGGATGTAAGAGTGGTAGCTTCCCGAATTCAAAGTGCTCTGGAAGAGCCTTTTATCTTAGATGGGAAACCCATTGGCATTACAGCAAGTATGGGGATAGCCTTGTATCCGTTAGATGGTACATTGCCTGAGCAGCTTCTGCAGCATGCGGACGAAGCGATGTATGCAGCTAAAAACCGGGGGAATAACCAGTTCCAATTCTATGCTTCTGACATCGATGCGATGGTGAAGAGCAAAGCTCATATGGAGATGGAACTTCGTTTTGCTTTAGAAAATAACCGATTTGAATTACTGTATCAGCCGCAATATGAGATTACAAACCGAAAATTAATAGGCATGGAAGCAATCCTATATTGGAGCAAGGGAAACGCCCTCCTTTTAACGAACATGGACTGGAAAAAAGCAGCCGAGGAGATGGGCTTTATGGTACCCATCGGGAAATGGGCCATTCGAACGGCATGCAGACAAATGAGAACCTGGCAGGATGAGGGCTACCCACCTCTGAGATTGACAATAGCTATTACAGCTTCACAGTTTAAAGATGAGCATTTTATTGAGGAGATCGCCGTTGTTCTGAAAGAAACAGGGATTGATCCGATGCTGGTTGAGCTAGACCTTACAGAGAGCATTACGTCTTCAAATGTACAAGAGGCAAGCGAGAAACTGGTCATGCTGAAGAAATTCGGTGTGCGCATCGCGATGGATGATTTGTGTACAGGCCTATTTACGCGAAGTGGGCTCGAAGGTATGCCGCTAGATAGTGTTAAACTGGACAGCACCTTGATTCGGGATTTAGTGGATGACGACGAAAATCAATTGTTGGCTGCCGCCATTATTCGCATGGCTCACCGCTTAGGACTGAATTTAATCGCTAAGGGTGTTGAAACAGAAGAACAGTTGGAATACTTGAGGTTTTTGCAGTGTACAGAGGTACAAGGAAAGCTGTTTAGCAGCCCGGTCGGTCCCGACCAATTTCTAAGACTTATGAACGATAAAATTATAAATGCATGATCTGGATTTTATTAACCAGTGGTAGTATAATAAATAATTGGGGCTTGGAACCTATATTGTGGGGGTTTACAAAAAGGCCGTGTCAACTTGTTTGACATTACGAATTATGTTAATTTGCTAGTGTATCGCTTTTCTCTTAGGTGTCAAAATGATACACTCGTGCTATAGCCAGCCTTACATAATTTAACTGGTTCTGGTCATACTACAATGTGGGATTCAAGGTAGGAATTTAAATTTATTTTGGGGGTAAAAATGATGAAAAAAGTACTATCAACAGCGCTTATGGCAGTAACCGTTTCCGCGCTGGCTCTATCCGGTTGTGCCAAAAAAGAAGAAACAAAACCGGCAGCTTCCGCAACTCCAGCAGCTAGTGCAGCAGCATCAGCAGCACCAAGCAACAACAGCGGTAAAGATTTCAAAATCGGTATGGTTACTGACATCGGTGGCGTAAACGATAAATCATTTAACCAAAGCGCATGGGAAGGCCTTAGTCAGCTGAAGAAACAAACAGGCGTTAACGTGAAAAATCTTGAAAGTAAAAGCGATGCTGATTACACGCCTAACTTAAACCAATTCGTGAAAGACGGCTATAACCTGACTTGGGGTATTGGCTTCTTGATGGGTGATTCACTCAAAACGGTAGCAACACAAAACCCTAATGCGAAATTAGCGATCATTGATAATGTTGTTGAAGCGCCGAACGTTGAGTCTGTTACATTCTCTGAGCAAGAAGGTTCTTACCTCGTAGGTGTGGTTGCAGGTCTAACGACAAAATCGAACAAAATCGGTTTCGTTGGCGGTATCGATATCCCGGTTATCAAACGCTTTGAAGCTGGCTTCGTAGCTGGTGTTAAAGCTGTTAATCCAAATGCAAAAGTTCAAATTAACTATACAGGCGCTTTCGACAAGCCTGACCTTGGTAAAGCAGCGGCAGCAACGATCTACAACGACGGCGCTGATATCATTTTCCACGCAGCCGGTTCCACAGGTAACGGTGTGTTCAACGAAGCGAAAGACCGTACGAAAAATGGTAAAAAGGTTTGGGTTATCGGTGTAGATAAAGACCAATCCCTCGAGTTCGGCGATGAAGTGACACTGACTTCCATGTTGAAACGTGTTGATAACGCGGTTACTCGTGTTTCCAAAGATGTGATCGACAACAAATTCCAAGGCGGCAAAGTTGTTACACTTGGTCTGAAAGACGATGGCGTAGGCCTTCCTGAAACTTCCAAGAAAAACGTTTCTGCGGATATCATGAAAAAAGTAGACGAGTACAAAGCAAAAATCATCAGCGGCGAAATCAAAGTTCCTGAAAAACCTTAATAGGTATAAAAGGTGCAGCAGTTACGAACGATAAGTTTGTTTTTGTTCAAACAAGGCTAGTTATACAAACTAGCCTTGTTCTTTAGTTTTTTAGAGGTAATAAAAAATTGATCCTTAGGGTGATCTGATGAGTGAAGTAGTGCCAGTTGTTGAACTTAGCAACATTACGAAGCGATTTCCAGGAATAGTAGCTAATGATGCCATTAGCATGAAGCTGAAAAAGGGTGAAATTCATGCCTTGCTTGGCGAAAATGGTGCGGGTAAATCAACACTAATGAATATTTTGTTCGGTCTGTATCAGCCGGACGAAGGTTATATTAAAGTACAAGGCAAGGAAGTTTTTATTGATAGCCCGAATCGTGCTATTGAGCTTGGCATTGGTATGGTGCATCAGCACTTCAAGCTGGTTCAGCCATTCACCGTGACGGAAAACATTATTTTGGGTATGGAGCCCAAACAAGGCTTAAATATCGATTACAAAACAGCGCAAGACAAAGTGCACAAACTATCGGAACAATATGGATTGCGAGTGGATCCAAGAGCGAAAATAGAAGATATATCTGTCGGTATGCAGCAGCGTGTCGAAATATTGAAAACGCTATATCGCGGTGCTGATATACTTATTTTTGATGAACCTACAGCTGTACTAACGCCGCAAGAGATTAGTGAATTGATGGTCATTATGCGCAATCTTGTTAAAGAGGGCAAATCCATCATTCTCATTACACATAAGTTGAAAGAAATTATGGAGATAGCGGATACCGTGACGATCATTCGTCGCGGAAAAGTAATTGATTCATTGGAACGCTCGAAGACGAATCCACAGATTCTGGCGGAGAAGATGGTCGGACGTGATGTCTCCTTTAAGTTGGACAAGCAGGAAGTAAATCTTGGACAGCCTGTTCTCCAGGTGCAGGAATTAGTCTCGCGTAATCAACAGGGTTTGCCTGCTCTGAAGGGGCTTAACTTTGAGGTGAGGGCCGGAGAAATTCTTGGTATCGCCGGTGTTGATGGCAACGGACAAAGTGAATTGATCGAGGCCTTAACCGGACTGCGGTCCATTGATAGCGGACGTGTGCTGTTGATGGGCAGCGACATTACGAACCACTCTCCGAGAGAGATCTCGGAAGCTGGCTTGTCGCATATTCCAGAGGATCGGCATAAACACGGTCTCGTACTCGATTTTACAATGAGCGAAAACATGGTGTTGGAAACGTATTTTCACTCTGCCTATAACAAAGCTGGCTTCTTAAATTATGAAGCTATCGATCGTCATGCGGAAGCGCTTATTAAGCAATTCGACGTTAGAACGCCAAGCATCTATAATAAGGCGCGTTCCTTGTCTGGAGGCAATCAACAAAAAGCGATTATTGCCAGAGAAATATACAAGAATCCTAACCTCTTAATTGCCGCTCAACCAACACGGGGGTTGGATGTGGGAGCGATCGAATTCGTTCATCGTCAACTGATCGAGCAGCGGAACAAGGGAAAAGCTGTTTTGCTGATTTCTTTTGAGCTGGATGAAATTATGAATGTATCGGATCGCATTGCCGTCATCTACGAAGGGCAGATTGTTGGAGAAGTGCTGCCGCAGGAGACGAACGATCAAGAGATTGGTTTGCTTATGGCTGGCAGTAAGCGCACAGAGAAAGGAGCTGCTCATGAATAAGGTTGCACGTATTTTTACAAGTGAATCAGCGGTGAATCCAATCGTGGCGATTGTGCTTGGGCTGTTATTCGGAGCGCTCGTTATGCTGGCAGGAGGATATAATCCGATTGCTGCCTATGGAGCGTTGTTTTCACGTATTTTCGGTAATTCGTATGATATCGGTGAAGCGATTCGTGCCATTACACCTCTGATTTTAACGGGATTATCCGTCGCATTTGCATTCCGTACGGGCTTGTTTAACATCGGTGCCGAAGGGCAATTCGTAATGGGCATGACGGGTGCCACATTCATTGGTGTTAAATTACATGGACTTCCGTGGATAGTTCACGCTCCGTTAGCTGTTATTGTCGGTGCACTCATTGGCGGACTCTGGGGAGCTATTGCAGGTTATTTAAAAGCAAAGCGCGGGGTTAACGAAGTAATTACAACGATAATGTTGAACTGGATCTCTTTGTTCCTATCGAATTATTTCATAAATCAATTTCTTCTGGAGCCGAAACAACAGCGCTCTTACATGATTCAGGACTCGGCATCTCTTAGTATCACTTGGTTATCGGATATGATGAATCACGCTAGGATTCACTGGGGTACACTGATTGCGATACTCGCAGCGGTTGTATTTTATGTGATCCTTTGGAAAACGAAACAAGGTTACGAGCTTCGCGCCGTTGGTCATAATATCGACGCTGCGAAATATGCAGGAATGAATGTGAATCGGAACATCATTAAAGCAATGTTTATCTCCGGTATTTTTGCCGGACTTGCCGGCGTGTTTGAGATCCTAGGTGTATTCCACTATCAGGTGGTTTCAGCTGGCTTCCCAGGCTATGGATTTGATGGGATTGCGGTTTCCTTGCTTGGCGCTAACAATCCGATAGGGATTGTCTTAGGAGCTGTGCTGTTCGGAGGATTATCTTACGGTTCGGCAGGGATGAGCTTTGGTGCTGATGTGCCGCCTGAGATTATCCGAATTGTCATCGGTTCAGTCATCTTCTTTGTAGCCACGCAAGGGATTGTTAAATGGGTTCTCATTCCATTCTATGGTAAACGCAAGAAAGAGAGGGCGTCGTAACATGGACCTGCTCACAATGCTTAACGCGTTTTTTACGAAATTTAGTGAACTTATCAACACGACACTCGTCTACTCGACGGCGCTTATTTTTGGTGCTTTGGGTGGTATCTTCTCTGAACGATCCGGGATCGTCAATATCGGTATCGAAGGCCTCATGGTATCGGGGGCATTTGCTTCAGCGGTTGGCGCTTACTATGCGGAAGAAGCGAACATGGGGATCTGGTCCCCGTGGATTGGTTTGCTGACGGCTATGCTGTTTGCGCTGATTTTCGCTCTCATTCATGCTGTAGCAACGATTTCATTCAAAGCCAATCAAGTTATCAGCGGTGTTGTGATTAACTTCTTGGCAGCAGGTGTAACGTTGTTTCTGGTAAAAGTGCTGTTCCATGGCGCTGGTCAAACAGAAACGTTAAACAACGTGTTTTCCAAATGGGAGTTTCCTCTTCTGTCCCAAATCCCGTATATCGGATATGCCCTATTCAACGCCTATCCGACAACGTATATCGCATTAATTCTAGTAGCCGTTACCTACTATGTGCTGTTCAAAACGCCATTCGGTTTGCGTCTTCGTTCCGTTGGTGAGCACCCAAGTGCCGCGGATACGGTAGGGATTAAAGTGAAGCGTATTCGTTACATCGCCGTTCTAATTAGCGGTCTGATGGGCGGACTTGGCGGGGCGACAATTACATTGACGACAACAAGTGCCTTCTCACATAACACAATCTCAGGTCAAGGCTTTATTGCGATGGCAGCGATGATTTTCGGTAAATGGCATCCTGTTGGCGCTCTGGGCGCAGCTGTCTTCTTTGGGATGGCGCAGGCGCTCAACAACTTCATGCGGTTGTTTGAATTTTCCAAAAGCATTCCACAGGAATTCCTCTACATGCTGCCTTACATACTAACAATCTTAGTACTGGCAGGGGCAGTAGGTCGAGCCAAAGCACCATCGGCTCTCGGTGAGCCTTACGATCCGAGTAAACGTTAAATAAAAACATGCACAGCTAAGGGATTGTTCCCGCGGCAGTGCATGTTTTTTGTTTTGTTTGTTCTTTCCTTCATCGACTATCGGCGAGGTACTATTTATATGGATTTGGATCTATTGGGAACTTATAGTAGATTGAATTAAAGCGATTTGATTTGATTGCGGTACTCGCTTGGCGAAACACCGTACCAACGCCGGAATTGCTTGGAGAAGTACAACGGATCGTAGAATCCGACGGATGATGCGATTTGTTCGATGGTGAGTTCTAGCCGCTCACGAAGCAGCAGACGAGCTTTATCCACGCGCAGCTTCTGCAGGAAAGTGACGGGTGTTACCTTAGTGTGGCGCTTGAACATGCGCGATAAGTACGCGCGGTTATAGCCCAAGCTCTCTGCCATCAGCTCGATGGTAATAGGCTCGGCGTATTGGGTGGACAAGTAGTGAATCGCTTGCTGCACGATACGATCGCTTTCAGCTTCCGTGACGATACCGGCTGCTATAGAAGCTGATAATGTTTCACAGTACTCACCCAGCAGCAAGTGTAAGTACCCGATTGATTTTAACTGTGCGTTGGCCATCTTGGATCGCAAAGCTTGTTGGATATGGCGGAATAGGACAGGGATGTGGCGGTTGCGTGTGGTGTGAATAATAGGCTGCTGGGGATTGATCCCTGTTGAAGCTACCAATGACGCGGCTTGCTCGCCCGTAAAAGCAATCCAGCAATAATGCCACGGATCCGTCTCATCGGAGAGATAGCTGATAAGCTGTTCAGGGTTGATCACGAAGCTGTCTCCGGCGCCAAGCTCGTACTCTTCACCTTGATAAGAGAACACACCTTTACCCGATATCACATAGTGGATTAAATAGTAGTCGTATACTTTGGGGCCTAACCGATGTAAGGGTTTCGTCTGGCTCTCCCCCGCAAACAGCACGGTCAAAGCACTTTCACCAGAAGGCAATGGATTTGAAACAACGTAGTAGCTATCCGACTTTGGCATGACTTCCTCATCTCCGATCGATGCTTCCTCATGTACCTTCACTTTATCACAAATTGAACAAAAGAAGAAAGATTGAAATCACATTTTTCCATGTGGAAATAACATGCCTCCATAGCCAATCACACGTTAATCTCTTATACTGAAGTTACAAACTTGCGTATAAAAACAATCCCAAAACCACTAAAGGCGGTGCCAGCATGGCAGATTTGCAAGCTTTAAAAGACACGTTTATCGAAATTTACGGAAATTCGGCGACGGCAATTTCAGCGTTTCATGCTCCAGGACGGGTGAATTTGATCGGCGAGCACACGGATTACAATGGCGGTTATGTTTTTCCGGCAGCATTAACGTTCGGAACGGCCATGCTCATTCGTCCAAGACAAGATCGTGTTATCGGATTTGCATCTACCAACCTGGCACTTCGCAAACAAATTTCCATAGATGACTTGTCCTACCAAGAAGAGGACGATTGGATCAATTATCCGAAAGGGATCTTCGTTCACTTGGCCAAAGAAGGATTTCCTGTCACTCAAGGCTACGATCTTTTGTTCCACGGTGAAATCCCGAATGGTGCCGGCCTCTCGTCATCGGCTTCCATCGAAGTTGTAACAGCCTACGGCTTATTAACACTTGAGAAATATCCAATCGATACGGTGAAAATCGCCCTGCTCGCACAAAAAACGGAGAACCAATTCGTTGGCGTTAACTGTGGGATCATGGACCAATTTGCTGTA
The DNA here is from genome assembly GCF_900103825.1 of Paenibacillus sp. yr247. Taxonomy (GTDB): domain Bacteria; phylum Bacillota; class Bacilli; order Paenibacillales; family NBRC-103111; genus Paenibacillus_E. Next base: position 59,481 of record NZ_FNIF01000007.1, on the reverse strand, counting down.
GCGAATGGTAAAAAAGATCATGCAATCCTGCTGATGTGCGACACGCTTGAGTATCGCCATGTGCCATTTCAAAGCGGCAGCTATAAGCTGGTCATCGGAAATACAAACAAACGCAGAGGTCTCGTAGACTCCGCTTACAATGAAAGAAGAAGCCAATGCGAGCAGGCTGTGGCCTACTTGCAAAAGCAGTTTCCTTCCATCACACTGCTGGGGCAATTGAACCTTGCGCAGTTTAACGAATTCAAGCATCTAATTCCGGATGAAACGGTTCGTCGCAGAGCGCAGCATGTTGTCGAAGAGATAGACCGTGTTCTTAAGTCCATCGAGGTGCTGGAAGCGAACGATCTTGAATCCTTTGGCAAGCTGATGGTCGGTTCCCATGACTCCCTTCGTGATCTTTATGAAGTAACAGGCTTAGAGCTGGATACGATGGTTGCAGCAGCGCTGAAAGTTCCAGGTGTGCTGGGGTCGCGTATGACAGGCGCTGGTTTCGGCGGATGCACAGTTTCCTTAGTACATCAGGACAGCGTACAAACGTTCATCGATCAAGTCGGTAAAGAATATACAGACAAAACAGGTCTGACACCGAGCTTCTACGTTTGTGAAATCGGAAATGGTGTCGAGCAAGTCGGGGAGGCGTTGTAAATGGCAATTCTAGTAACAGGAGGAGCTGGCTATATCGGATCCCATGCGGTAGCGGAGCTGCTGGCCAAAGGTGAAGAAGTTGTTATCGTTGACAATTTGCAGCAAGGTCACAGAAATGCGGTGCTTGGGGGTAAGCTTTATGAAGGGGATCTGCGTGACGGTAAGTTTATGGATACGGTTTTCACAGAAAACAGCATTGATGCGATCATTCATTTTGCAGCTAATTCTTTAGTCGGCGAGAGCATGACCAATCCGGCTAAATACTATCACAATAACGTGTACGGAACGCTTTGCTTGCTTGAAAAAATGAACCTCTACGGCGTGAAGAAAATCGTCTTCTCCTCTACGGCTGCCACGTATGGCGAGCCTGAAAATATTCCGATCCTAGAAAGCGATCGCACCCTGCCGACAAATACGTATGGCGAGACGAAGCTGGCTATGGAAAAAATGATGAAATGGTTCGATACGGCCCATGGCATCAAATATGTATCGCTTCGCTACTTTAATGCGGCTGGGGCGCATGCCGGAGGCAAAATTGGTGAGGATCATAGCCCTGAGACACATCTGATTCCGATCATTCTTCAAGTGGCACTTGGTCAAAGAGCGCATATTTCGATCTTTGGAGAAGACTACGCAACGGAAGACGGCACATGTGTGCGTGACTACATCCATGTTAGCGACTTGGCTAGCGCCCATGTGCTTGCGGTAGAGAAACTGCGCGGCGGTGCGGAAAGCAATATTTATAACTTAGGCAATGGCACGGGCTTCTCGGTAAAAGAAGTTATTGATATCGCCCGCCAAGTAACCGGGCATGCGATTCCTGCCGTCATCGAACCGCGCAGAGCTGGTGACCCAGCAACGCTGATCGCATCCTCCGAGCGTGCGAGAGCGGAGCTCGGCTGGAAACCGACACGTGATTCCTTGGAATCCATCATCGAGAGCGCATGGAACTGGCACCAAAATCACCCGAACGGTTACGAAAAGTAGTCTTGTTTAGAAAGGAGCTTGGCACATGGAACGGATAGAGAAAGCGTCGCAGCATGCAGCATTGATCATAGAAAGGCTCCTCCAGTTCGCTAAGCAAAATGGGCTGGTTGAGCACCTTGATGTCTATACTTCACGAAATGCTTTGCTTGATTTATTTGGTCTTGCTGAACCTTATCAAGGAGAAGTGCCGGCAGAGAAGTTGAGCAGTCCCGTTGCACTTCTAGAAGAGCTTCTTGATGCAGCGTTCGAGAAAGGCCTCCTGGAAGAGAATACGACGACGTACCGTGATTTGCTAGATGCACGAATTATGGGGCTCTTGATGCCTCGTCCTTCCGAGGTGGTACATCAATTTTGGAACAAAGCCAAAACAAAAAGCATAGAGTCGGCAACCGATTACTTCTATAAGCAGTCCATTGATTCGAATTATATTCGGATGGATCGCATTAGGAAGAATGAATATTGGTTGACCGAAACAACGTATGGCGATCTCGAAATCACAATCAACCTTTCCAAACCGGAAAAAGATCCGAAGGAAATTGCCCTGCTCAAAACGCTGCCGCAAAGCACTTATCCCTTATGTCTGCTGTGCGTCGATAATTTAGGCTATGCAGGTCGTGTAAATCACCCTGCGAGGCAAAATCTACGTGTCATTCCGTTAGAACTCGATGGCGATAAGTGGTACTTCCAGTATTCGCCTTACGTGTATTATAACGAGCACAGCATCATTTTTCATGAGAAGCACATCCCGATGAAAACGACATCGCACACGTTCTACCGTTTGCTGGACTTCATCGATCAGTTCCCTCATTACTTCATCGGATCGAATGCAGATATGCCGATTGTAGGTGGTTCGATTCTGAACCACGACCATTTCCAAGGCGGACGCCATCAGTTCCCAATGGAAAAAGCGCCAAGCGAGAAGGCATTCTCGCATGCTGAGTTTGCCGGCGTGAAGGCAGCTATCGTCAAGTGGCCGATGTCGGTTCTTCGCTTGAGCGGGCACAACAAGCAGCAGCTTTATAAGCTTGCGAGCAAGCTGCTCGAAGACTGGCGAGCCTACAGTGATGCGGAAGCGGACGTCCTCGCCTTCAGCGAGAAGGACGGACAGCGGATCCCGCATAACACGATTACGCCCATCGCCCGCAACAATGCACGGGGCGAGTACGAGCTTGACCTGGTGCTGCGGAACAACCGCACCAGCGAAGAGCATCCGGATGGGATTTTCCATCCGCACCAGCACTTGCACCACATCAAGAAGGAAAACATTGGCTTGATTGAGGTGATGGGGCTGGCGGTGCTGCCAGGCCGCCTGCAAGAGGAGCTGGCGGATATCGCAAAGATCCTCACCGGTGAAGCCGAATTTGACCGCGTAAACCGCGAGAATGCCAGCCACCCGCTGCATAAGCATGCGGGATGGATCGATGCAATGCTCGCGGAGCATGGAGCAGCGCTGCCGCAAGACGGAGCGAATGCGGTTCTGCAGGCGGAAGTCGGCAACAAGTTCGCTGACGTGCTGCTCGACGCGGGTGTGTTCAAGCGTGATGAAGCCGGGCAAGCGGCTTTTGAACGGTTTTTGGCGGCTGCAGGATTTGCGCAGCTGTAGTTGGAACTCCCTGGTCATTGCGACCGGGGAGTTTTTTTGCAATCAGGATGACATAATTTTGAAATATTTTATTGGGATAATAAGTTTGAAGATGAGATTTATAGATAAAATCCTAAATAAAAAGGAGATTTGAAAATGGTTATGAAAAAGTTTATTGTAACAACAGCGTTGATATCCCTCTTGTCGGTGAGCGCTGTACCTGCTTTTGCCGCTGAGAAAAATCAATCCAGCATCTCTGTGCAGACAAAAATTTCATTGGATGATGTGAAAGGTCATTGGGCTCGAGAGGCGATTGATGCATTGGTGGAGAAAGGGATCTTACAAGGTGAGGATGACCATCATTTTAATCCGGACAAGTTGGTAACGCGTGAGGCATTTGCTGCGATGGTGGCGCGTACGTTTCATTTGAAAAATACGTCGACCATACAAGATTTTAATGATGTGGGTCCAAAGCGGTGGTCCTTTAATGTTATCGAAGCGACAAAAGATTACTTCGACCGCTACAAAAGCCTAAACGAAGGCTATAACTTTGAACCAACGCTGGGTGCCAAACGGGAAGATGTCACGGTAACACTGGTAAAGGTGCTCATGAAGCAGAATTCGTCCATTCAATTGCTTGACGCTGCAGCGGCAGAGGCCTTGTTAACAAGTAAATTCACGGATACGAATTCGATTCCTGAGGTGCTGCGTCCTTATGTGGCTACAGCAGTCCAGAATAACTTGATCCAAGGGGATGACCAGCACAGATTCCATCCTAATGCAACGCTGACGAGGGCTGAAGCTGCAACGCTCTTGTATCGGTTACTTAAAAATAATGTTGTGGTGGACGTCCCAACGGGCAATAATACTAACGGCAGCACGGTAACAGGCAATACATACGGTAGCAATTAAATGCAGATGATTAGAAGCGGCATGAAGACACCGAAAGGTGCTTCTGCCGTTTTTTTATTGGATGAGATGTTGGATTGGAATCGAGAGAATAAGTTTAGTAAAATGAAGAGCTTATTTATGGCAATAAACAGATGTTAGGAGGAGCCAGATGGATAGCTTTGATGCTTTGATGGTGGAGCGAACGGAGGAACGTTTTTCCGTCGAAGTAAGAGAACTGCAGGTTGAGGAGTTACCACCGGGTGAAGTGACGATCCGTGTTTTATATTCTGGTATTAATTATAAAGATGCTTTGGCTTGCAGTCCGTCCGGACGCGAGTGAATATATTAGGTATTGATTCCGTTTTTACCGCTTTAGATGGGAGTCTCATCTCCAACCCGATGAATATGCCCGGCATGCGCTCTGAAAAAGAAGGACCTGCTCCTTCCTTTGCTGCCGGTCCTTCTTTTTTGAAATTTCTCCTATTGACCCACAAGCGCGATTCCGTTCATCACCGCTTATGCGACCAGCTGCGGTGTATTTTACGGACCGCAAACCAGTATACAATGAACGGAATTGGCGTTTGAATGATGCCCCAGATTCCCCAGAACCAGGGATAACGGACGCTGCGCTTACGCGCATCAACGAACAGCCATGTGCTTTGCACAAGTAAGATGAGGGCAATACCGATCCAAGCCCATAGGGGCAGTTGATCCCAATTTGGATTATTCATGTGAATCCACCTGCTTTCGAAGAAGTAACCAAACTAGAGGCACAATCATCGCCAAAGCTTGGAATGAGATAAAGGTGACCGGCTGTGAAGCTGCGGTCATGTACAAGATATATAGCAGCATAAGAGCTACCAGCCACAATTTGAATAAATCGCCTCGCAGCCTTAAACGCTGCTTGTTCTGTGTTTCAGCAATTTGTTGATCAAACCAAGATGAGCTAGGGGGCGAGGCCGGGAATAGATCATCTAGTTTGTTCAGACCCTCATGCAGTATTTGAACGGTATGTTCTTCACTCGGACCTTCACTCTGTCTCCGCTGTGGCTTCTTCTGATTCTCATCCATTTACTCCAGTTCCTTTCGTAATTGCTTCAGTGCATGATGCACTCTTGATTTGACAGTACCCTCCGCGATGGAGAGCATTTGGCCAATCTCCTCATACGTGTAGCCGTAGTAATGTTTGAGAATGACCGGGATGCGGCTCTCCTGCGGCAATTTGGCCAAGCTATTCAGCACATCTGGCCAAACCTCATTTTGGCTTCCAGTTTGCCACTTCAGGCGTGAGATTTGTTCTTGCTCCTGCCACAGCTTCTCGCGTTTTCGCCGTCTTCCCTGATCAATCAACAAATGGGTGGCGATGGTCATGAGCCAAGATGAGAATTTCGATTTTCCATTGTACAGCTTTATTTTCTCGATACATCGGATCACGGTTTCTTGCGTGATATCTTCCGATATAGACGGATTCAGCGTAATTTTCAGCAAATACTTGTAAACAAAGTCATAATGCTGCTGCAGCAGCTGGGACAGAGCGGTGTTGTCTCCCCGCATAGCCTGACGAATTAATTCGTGCTCTTCCAAGTGAATGAACATCCTCTCTGCCTGAATTCATAGATAGTACGAACAGCTTCGGCGATTCGTTCAATGCACACGAAAATTTATGTTAAATTATTTATTAGCTTACCACGCCAATGCGTAGGCATGTATAATGACATCAGGTAAGAACATTAGAATTATGGGGGACAACATATTGAAACAAGGCATATTACCGAGAGCAGGACTGTCGCCGCAGGAGCTGGAGGAAGTTCGGAAGCTTTGGGAGATTTGTAATGCCCATGACCGCATAGAGATTAAACTGAATTGGGGCACGCTTTCGAACCGTCCGTCTGGCGTGACGAATGACTTTTTATTTTACCAAAATGACCGTGTTGTCGGCTTCTTAGCGATATATTGCTTTCTATCTACCGAAGTGGAAATTAGCGGGATGGTGCATCCAGAGGTGCGGAACCAAGGTATTTTTGGTCAAATGGTTCAAACGGCGATAGACGTTTGCAGGCTTAGGAAAGTTCCGAAGCTGATTTTCATTAATGAGCGAGGATCTGCAAGCGGAAAATCTTTCCTTACGAAACTTGGCACACGATATAGCTTTTCTGAATATGTGATGGAGCTTCAAGAGCATACGGTAGCCACTCAGCCAGCATTAGATGAAATCGTTGCGATTCGTTTGGCTGATGTGCAGGACACAGAGATGCTGGTTAAGCTCAATATGTCGGGGTTCAACATGTCGGAGAACGATACGAGAGAGTACGTCAGCCAAACCATCAGAGGCGAAAAAGAACGGACGTGGATTGCAGAGCTTGGTGAGAAGAAGGAGCCCATTGGGAAAATCGGCTCTATGGTGGAAGTGGATGCGAGTGGATTCATTTATGGCTTTTGTGTGTTGCCAACGTATCGGGGTAAAGGCTATGGGCGCCGTATTTTGAGCCAAACAATAGCAGAATTAAAGCGAGTGGATCATGCGAACGTTATTAAGCTGGAAGTTTCTGTTGAGAACGAGAAGGCGCTTGGATTATATGAATCCTGTGGCTTTAAAACGAAGAATGCGAATGATTATTACGAGCTTTTACTCAGCTAAAAAGGGCAAAAAAAGGATAGATCCGCAGACTACTGCGTTTCAATCCTTTTTTTATGTTTATCCTATGCATGCTTTTTTAATGATAAATGAGTTCGGATGAACCGCTGATGATCGTGCCTGTATTCTGACCCGCACAAATTTCTTTCATGGAGCCCGGCTTGTCGAAGTTGAAAACGTGAATGGGGATGTGATAATCTCTCGCAAGGATGAAGGCGGACTGATCCATGACCTTCAGATTATTGTGGATGACATCATTATAGTGGAGTGATTTGTACTGAAGAGCATCTGTATGATGCTTAGGATCCTTATCGAACACACCGTCAACCCCATGCTTCGCGACAAGAATTGCTTCACAGTTGACTTCAATGGCTCTTTGAACCGATGGATAGTCCGTTGTGACGAAAGGCTGTCCATTGCCGCCTGCGAAAATAACGATGTACCCTTTTTCCAAATGATGAATGGCTCTAAGCCGGATGAAAGGCTCCGCCACAGAAGCGATCGGAATGGCTGTCATGACGCGTACTTCCGCTTCAGTCTTCGCCTTAAGAACTCCGCGCAGCAGCAAGCTGTTGATAACGGTAGCAAGGGTGCCTATATTATCTGCCTCCGCCTTTTCAATGCCCCAGCTCTCGCCCATATTGCCGCGAAAAATATTACCTCCACCAATTACGAGACACACTTCGACGCCTAAATTGACGACTGTCATAATTTCATTGGCAATGTGATTAAGCTGCGTAGGATCGAAGCCAAACTCATTATCTCCCGCAACAGCCCCGCCGCTTAGTTTAATTAGGACCCGTTTGTACCGCATATCCATCTCTCCTCCCCGATGAGTAAAACTATTATTTGGTGTTTCACTATAAAGACCTCCCGCTCAAAGCGGTGTGCGAAAAAAAACACTAAAGCAACGAGTGCTTTAGTGTTTTCATGAATGAGAAATAGGAAGAGAATTCGTCTCTACTGCCAACAGCACTCTTCATACTCCTCACACCTTCCGCTTATGATTAAAAGTTATTGTACACGAATTAGGAGGAAGAATGCAATTTCTGCGGCACACGCATATGAACGAACAGTCCAATCACGACTAGAAGCAAGAGTGAGCCTAAGGCTACACGGCTAGCGAGGTTCCCAGATGAAGCCAGTGCCCAGGTAATTGATCCGTAAAGCGCCGGCCCTACGATGGATGATACTTTTCCCGAGAAGGCGAACAATCCGAAAAATTGACCGCGCTTCTCCTCCGGTGTTAATTGAACTATCAGCGTCCGGGAGGTCACCCACATAGCTCCCATTGATACCCCATACAAGCTGCCGGAAACCCAGAATAAGCTCTGACTAGTCGCTAATGCCGCTATGGCTATCGCAATGATTAGGATGAAGGCGACGATTGTGACTGCTTTTTTGGGGCCGATATTTCTGGTCACATAGCCGAAGAGGAACGAACCGATAATGCTAGATACTGTCGAAACCAGGTAGAGCAGAATGAATTGCCCCGTCGTGAAGCCCATCACGGTATTCGCATAAATGGCCATCACCGCAATCGCCGTGGCAATCGCATCGTTAAAGAAGAAGTAGGCGATCATGAACAGGAAGGCGGCTCGATACTTTCTTGCCTCTTTGAACGTATCCCATATCTCACGGTAGCCGCTGAGGAGTGATTTTTTCTCACTGATCGTTTGCTGAGGCTTCTCTTTATAGAAAAACATGATCGGCAGGGAGAAGATTAGAAACATAAGCGCGCTGGGAATGAACGTATTTTCAAAATGATTGCCATTGACCAAAGGGAATACGACGAGTCCAACTAATGTCCCCACATAACCAACCGCTACACCGACTCCCGAAATAATGGGAATCTCACGCGCATTACCCAGATCTGAAATCATCGAGTCGTAAAAGATTAAGCTCGAATTATAAAAGAATTTGGCGATCATAAAGAAGAAAATTACGCCAAGAATCGAAGTGTTGAGCCCCATCCATTGCTGATTGGTGTGCCAAATGGCTGAAACGCCCATGAGCAGCGTCGCCACGATCGCGATAAGTGTGAAAGGTACGAGGTAGGCCTTTTTTTTGCCTGACCGGTCTATCCATACCCCGAATAAAGGAGACAACAAAACGAGAAAGAAGCTGGATATCGCGTTGGAGTAAGTGATGAAGGTACTGGCAATCTGATTCAATTCTTCGCTTTTGCCTAACGTTTCTTTTAAATAAAACGGATAAAACACAGTCACAATATTGGAGGAAAAAATCGTATTCGCGAAATCGTACATAGCCCAAGCGAATATCGGCAATGAGAAAAACAGTGTCCAGACTTTACGTGCTTGTATCGGGTTGGAAGTGGATTCAAGCTTTGCCAATAGGGTCACACCCTTCCTTCTCATCAATTGGTGTTTTCTCTAGTATATTGGCTATCAAGCAGGTAAATCCCTCTGACTTTACAATAAAAAAAAGCTCCCTCCAATGTAATCGGAAGGAGGTGGTCTGTGTAACTGTATGGGCCGCTGGGCAGAAGGTTTTACTGAACGTGTTAGGTATCCGATCCAGGCTTTTTGAATTCAACCTCGATCATATCCAAGTTCTCTTTCATCTCAAGCACATCGATACCGTTACGTTGTAAGGTGGTAGAGAGTGACCCTTTATCCTGGGCTGGGAAAACATACGCATTGCTTTTCTTGCTGTCGAGCAAGCTCTTTGCCACCTGGACAAGTCGCTCCATGGAAAAGGGTTTTTTGAGATATTTATGGACGAAATGGACGTGAAGACCGTATTTCATCTCCAACATCCTCATGATGAATCTGCAAAAACAAGGAATCTTATCCCAGGCTTACACAGACTTGGACACCTCGCATCAGATTCAGACTTATTCCAGCGCGTTGGGAGAGGGCTTTTATTTATTTTTGGATTTGATGATTTGAAGTTTGACCTTGTGGTGGATGTAACGGAGCGAACGATATTAAGGTTACCCAATTGGCTGGGGTAGCCTTTTTTTGTGCATAGAAAAGTGGCTCCATAGCGTATGAGGGAGAGATGAGGTAAGGTGTAATTTCTATTGTATCTGTACAATAGAATTAAATTTGCAGACAATGTTTTGTGGTTCTATTGCATTTCGTACAATGTTTCTGGCTCTAGCCAGCAAGTGCAATGTATAGACGTACCTATAGCGACGAAGAGCATTTCTATTGCACATTTTACAATGGACTAGGGGAGGGGAAAGGTAGCTTATGGTTGTGGGGCTGCGTTTGTGGGATTGTATGAGTAGCTTAACTGGTGTTAGTTCGTTCGTATTTGGGTAGGAAGGCTGGTTTTTGCAATCAGCTTGCCAAGCCAACTTGTTTGCCAAAGCACCACAAAAATGGGCTGCAACAGCCTACCCGAAGGTAACCTATCACAGCCCGTAACAATCCTGCTAAGACATTCAAAACTAGCTTCTATCCAGCTGCAACTCGTGTTTATGCTTCTACCCACTCGCGGCGCAGCGAGAACAAGTCGCGCAGCTCGTCGGTCGACAGCTCGGTGATCCAGTTCTCGCCAGAGCCGACGATCTGTTGGCTGAGGCCGAGCTTGCGCTCAATCATCTCGTCAATGCGCTCCTCGAGCGTGCCGAGCGTGACGAACTTGTGCACCTGCACGTGGCGCGTCTGGCCGATACGGAAGGCGCGGTCCGTCGCTTGGTTCTCGACGGCGGGATTCCACCATCGATCGTAGTGGAACACATGATTCGCCGCCGTCAAGTTAAGCCCGATGCCGCCGGCCTTCAGCGAAAGAATGAACACATTTCGCTGCTCTTCCGCCGGCTGGCTCACGTCTTGGAAGTGCGCGATCATCTCATCGCGCCCTGTTTTTGTTGTTCCGCCGTGGAGGAACAACACTTTCTCGCCTAGCTCCTGCTGCAGCACATGCTGAAGCAGGTTGCCCGTCTCCACAAATTGCGTGAAAATCAAGCATTTGTCGCCTTCCTGGCGCAGCTCCTGCACCATTTCGAGCAAGCGTTCCAGCTTATTCGAGCGGCCGCTCCATGGCGCATGGATGCCTTCTTTGAGCAGCAAAGCAGGGTGATTGCACACCTGCTTGAGCTTCGTGAGAGCGGCGAGAATGAGACCTCGCCGTTCCATCGCAGAGAGCTTATCCAGCCGATCGAACATGTCTTGGATGTAGTTCTCATACAGCGAGCCCTGCTCGGCGGTAAGGGAGATGAACGTCTTCGACTCGTTCTTTTCCGGCAGATCCAGCTGAATCGCAGGGTCCTTCTTTTCGCGGCGCAGCAGGAAAGGGCGGATCAGCTTTTGAACCTTGCCGATTGTCTCACTATCGCCCGTCTTCTCGATTGCGTTCACATAGCGGTGCGTGAATTCACGTACCGTACCCAGATAGCCGGGATTAGCAAAATCGAAGATCGACCACAGCTCCGTGAGCCGATTCTCAATCGGTGTTCCCGTCAACGCTATGCGATGGTAACCGTCCAGTCGGCGAATCGCCGAAGCTTGCTTCGTATAAGCATTTTTTATATTTTGGGCTTCGTCCAAACAGATGGAGTTCCAGGCGATAGAGCCCAGCTCAGCTTCATCCAGATGGGAAAGCGTATAGGAGGTTAAAACTAAATCGACCTTCCCGACCCCTGCATTAAAGGCAGGTCCTTTTAAACGCTGAGGGCCATAGTGAAGATGAACCTTCAGCGACGGCGCAAAACGTTTAAGCTCCATCTGCCAGTTACCGAGTACGGATGTCGGACAGATCAGCAAAGAAGGCGTTTCTGGCTGCTCAGTCTCTTTCACCGTGAGTAAGTACGTAATCCACTGGATCGTCTTCCCGAGACCCATGTCATCGGCCAAGCAGCCGCCTAGGCCGAAACGGCGCAGGAACAACAGCCAAGAGATGCCGTCCACCTGATAGTGGCGCAGCGATCCATGAAAGCTGGGCGGCGGCTGTATCGTCGGAATCGCCTCCGCCTGCGTAAGCTGATCGACCATGTGGCGCAGCTGTTCGTTCAGCTCGACCTCCATCTCGATGTAGCGCAAGGCATCGGGGTCATCCTCGGCCGGCAGCAGTCCACCAGCATCGCCGGCGAAGTGCAGCTCCAGCACATCGCGAAAGGAGAGGCCCTGCTTCTTCTGTACCTGCTTCATGATCTGCTCGACTTGCGCCATGAATAGCGGGTCGAGCTGAATCCAGTTGCCGCGAATCTGGATCAGCTTGCGCTTCTCCTCCAACAGCAGACGGAATTCCTCTTCCGTCAGCTCCAGATCCCCCACAGCCAGCTTCCAGTCGAACTGCATCAGCTGGCTTAGCCCGAACATCGTCTCCCGTCCAGAACCGACGGAAGACTTGATCTTTGCGCGCAGCTTCGGCCGCAGCTTGCGGATGCGATCCCACCAGGCCGGGAGGAACACACTCGTCCCGGCCTCAACAAGCCGTACGCTTCCCTCTGCGAGGAAGCGCCAAGCCTCCTCCTCCGTCAACGTCTGACGGAGGTCGCCCTCACCCGCATCCAGCCATGGCAGGATGCGTACCCATTTCGCCGCGTCACGTTCTACGCGGCCAAGCTCCGGTTGCCACGCCTCCGGCAGCGGCAGCTCGCCAGGGGCCGGCTCGCCGCCGCGCGTAACCGTGCGCAGCACTTCCGGCGCAAGCCGGTCCTGCAGCAGCACGCGCAGCTGCCAGCCCGCGCCATGCGCCAGGTCCGGCTCCACGAGCTGCAGACAGGTCCGCATCGGCGTCCGGTCTTGGCGCCAACCAATCGCGACGAGCCAGTCCTCCTCGTCAAGCCACAGATCAGCGGCTATCTCGCCGCGGCGCATCAAAGGATACGCAGCTTCGAGCTTGTGCAGATTATCCTTCATGATGCCGTCGGCGTCCACCCACTCGGGGATAAGCGCATGAATCCAGCGTGAGACGGCTGGCGATTCCAAAGCCTGCAGCTCCTCAGGAAGCTGAAGCTTCCAGCCGATCTCACCGGCTTTCCATTTCTCATAGTCCGGCATGAAACGTCCGGAAGCCAAAGCTTCTTTCACAGCTGGGGCGAGTCTAATAAAATCCGCGCAGTCCTGATGCCAGCTAAGCTGTAGATGCTGCACAGGCTGCGGGTCGCTGAAATAATCGAGCGCTTCGAGCGGCCCAAGCTCAATGCCTTCGCGATTTTGCCATTCGCTCGGCTCCATGAACGTGCCGAAGAAGGAAGAGCGATGCCAGGCAAATAGCATATTTTTCAAATCAAGAGCATCCCAAATGCCGCCGTTCTCGCGGGTACCCCATAGAAATAAAGAACCACTAGGTATGGAGCTAACGTGAACTGTCAGCGCGCTGGTTTCGATCATCGAATCCATTTTCCTTTCTTGAGCTCTTCTTGGAAGGCACGCAAACGTGAGAACTTATCCGCTAAACGATACACGTAGTGCTCCCAGCGATCGTCTTGGCCTAACTGTTTGTAAATACCGTGCAGCTTCTTCAGAAGTCGAACAGCCGTCTTATAAGAAGCTCTATTTTTCTCCAGAACAGCCCGTTCGGCCGCTTGATGATAGAGGGGGAGAAGTAAAGCCGAATCATGCTCTTCAATCGCTTTGAGTTCCATCCCGTATAAGCTCAGTGGCGATATGCGGTTAGCTAGCTGCAAATCCACCCATTGCCGATACCGTTTCGTTTGCAATAAATAAGCCGTGTAATAGTAGTAGGAACGAGGCAGCAAAGCCTCCATAACCTGTACCCATTCACTATCGGATTCCAGATGCTTGGTCGTATCGAGCCAGTATTGGCAAAATGTCCGGAAATCATCATGATTCGCGTTCGCAATTGACTTGAATAGAAAACGAAGCCAAACAAGCATGTGGTTCCACTGCTTATCGTTGTAATAATAGTTCAGGTAAAGGAAGTAATCCTTCGCATGGGGATGAGACAGCAGCCCAAGACGCTCGAATGCGCTATCCGTATCCCCCTGCATAATATCAAAATGCGCGCTAGCCGCAATCAACGTATCCTTCTTCCGAGCGAGGAGATCCTTCTTAGCAAGAAGAACCTCAAGACGCTGGATTTCCTCTTTCTGGGCCCCAGTTTGATCCGTAAGCTTCCACCAAATGAAACGGTAGACAAAGAGCCAATCAATAGGGCTATCCTTGCCCTGCAGTGCGAATTCCCCGAGCATTTTAAGGGTAGAAAGCCAGTGCTTCGGTTCCGCAGCGAAAGAAGCATTCACATCAATGCGGTCCATGAATTCAACAAGCTTCTCTTCGCAATTTTTTGCAGCAACGTTGCACCCATTCTCATGATAATAAGATAAATAGGAGCTTTTCGTTTCTTGATAAAATTGTTCGATTTTACGCATCATGAAAAGCACGATATGGCACATGTAGAGCTCATTAGTCGAGCTTCTCCAATTCGCCGCATAGCCGGGTAGAGACTCCAAGGCCGAGTCATAGAAGGTTTCTATCGAATGCTGATGGGAAATGGAAAATCCATGAAACTTCCCTTCAAAAAAACGATGCCAATCTATGGGCATAGCCTCTTCGAGCGGCACGTTGGCTTGTGCAGCAGCTTTACGTTGTTGTACCAAGGATGCCCCGCGTAAGGGCTTTTTCCGTGTGTTTATTTGTTGTTTTAACTGTTGAAGCAGCAGTTCCGGACGTCCATACGGTGCATACAAGCTGAAGAACGTGGCACCAATATGTTTACAAAAGCCGTCATAAGAGCAACTGCACTCACTAGTAGAAAAATTTTCCAAATTAAGCATCGTATTATGTATCATTTTGCCTGCAACGATCGCCTGAATGCTGGTGCCTTTCAGATCGACTTCGGTCACACGGCCTTTATGATAATACTCCCAGCCCTGCTCCAGATGAGCAGCGTCGAAATGCAGCGGGATTTGCTTGATTAGGTAGTTCATTCGATTTTTGGGAATCTGCAGTTTCAGCATGTGTGCTTTCCTACCCTCCGAGCGGTACATTCCTTCTTCCATAGTAACAGATTTTTTCCGAAATTGCCCATTTCCACAGTTTATGCCAAAGGGTAATTTTTTATCCGCCGTAAAAGGGGTAACCCTGCATTCCGAGCTATAATATGATAAAGTGAAGCTAGAAGGAATGCTTTTGAAGGGAGACTGCGCGATGGGCATTAAATTTGGCAGAGAATATAAGGATATTGTCACTGATTTCGTGCGTGGCATTGAGATGGTTGACGGGTTTTATGAGTTCTTGGAGATGAATGCAGAAGATTGGCAGGAACTCGATAAGGATGAACAAGAAGAATGCCTGCGGACGTTGGCTGACGATATTTTTTACGGACTAGGCAGCACGCCTGTGATGCAGATAGGGGCAGGATCGGTTCGCCATGACCCGAGTAATCACGTGCTGAAGGTTCATGATGGTGAAAAGCTGGTTTCCGTCATTTATTTGGTCTAAATAAGGCAGAAGTGTGATATAGAAAGGTGTATAGAAGCTATGCTGGATGGAGCAAGGAAGGTTTTACAACAGGTTTATGGGTATCCGGAATTTCGCGAGGGACAGAAGAATATTATTACCCATCTGCTTGAAGGGAAAGATACGCTAGGCATTATGCCGACGGGCGGAGGTAAATCCATCTGCTATCAGGTTCCTGCGATGCTGATGGAGGGTGTGACGCTGGTCATTTCGCCGCTGATCTCCTTGATGAAGGACCAAGTGGATGCTCTGAATGTGCTTGGCGTTCCGGCGACTTTTATTAACAGCACTCTGGAAGCTAGAGAAGTGGAACAGCGTATGCAGGGTGCGATGCAGGGCAAATATAAGCTGCTGTATATTGCGCCGGAGCGGCTGGAATCTGAGCGGTTTCGAGCTCGGATGTCAGCGCTGAATCTCCCTCTTGTGGCAATAGATGAGGCGCACTGTGTATCCCAGTGGGGGCATGATTTTCGCCCTAGCTATGTGTCCATTGCCCCATTCATTCGTGAGCTGCCGAACCGTCCGATTGTGGCGGCCTTTACAGCTACGGCTACGGCTGAGGTTACTGCAGATATTGCGAGACTGCTTGATTTGGATCAAGCCGGTATATTCATAAATGGCTTTTCTCGGGATAATCTGGAACTAACGATTCTTCGCGGAGAGAATAAGCGGGATTACATTCAGAATTATGTGAAAGAGCATACGCATCAGCCTGGTATTATTTATGCCGCTACGCGTAAAGACGTTGAAGAGTTATACGAGTTGTTGCGTAAAAAAGGCTACGCCGCAGGCAAGTACCACGCCGGTCTATCGGATGATGAGCGCTCCTATATGCAGGAGGCGTTTCTATATGATGATATTCGGGTTATGATCGCGACGAATGCGTTTGGGATGGGCATCGATAAGTCTAACGTTCGTTATGTCATTCACTACAATATGCCGAAAAATATGGAGGCTTATTATCAGGAAGCTGGACGTGCGGGTCGAGATGGGGAGCCGAGTGAGTGCATTCTCCTGTTCAGCGCGCAGGACATTATGACGCAGAAGTTCTTGATTGAGCAGAATCAGCTTTCGCCCGAGCGCAAAGCGAACGAATACAAGAAGCTGCAGACCATGATTGACTATTGCTATTCGCCACGATGCTTGCGTAACGTCATTCTGCATTATTTTGATGAAACGAATATAAAGGATACTTGCGGCAATTGCAGCTCATGCAAGGACGATCGCGATACAGTGGATATCACGGTGGAAGCGCAGAAAATATTCTCCTGCATCCGCCGTATGCAAGAAAGATTCGGCATCTCGATGATAGCTTCTGTGCTCAAAGGCTCAAAGGCGAAGAAGATCGTCGATTATCGCTTCGATCGTTTGCCCACGCATGGTATTATGAGGGATCTGCCTGAAAAGGAAATTTCCGATCTGATTAACGTGCTGATTTCAGAAGGGTTCTTGCAGCTATCAGACGGTCAATACCCGGTAGTAAAATTGATGCAGCCCGCAGCGGAAGTGCTTCAAGGGAAGCTGCAGGTGAACCAGAAGGTGCGTAAGCAGCAGGTTAAGGCTGCTGCTATCGACAATACTTTATTCGAGCAGCTTCGTCTTCTTCGCCGAGAAATTGCAGCACGTGAGAAGGTGCCGCCGTATATTATTTTCTCTGACAGCACGCTGCGTGAGATGAGTGAAATTTGTCCGACATCGGAATCCTCGATGCTGCGAATCAAAGGTGTCGGTGAGGTCAAATACCGGAACTACGGGAAGCCATTCTTAGACCTTCTCCGCACGTATGCTGGAGAGAGCGAAGTCGGTGCAGCGGTTTATGAATTTGAGTAAATGCTGAGGGAGTTGCAACACATGTAGCTTGGGAACACTGACATTGATCAGAGGCTTATGACGATGACGGGTTGGACGACAGACGATCACAAATGGATCGTGCGCAAATACCTTAACAGAGCTGGATTTCAAATCAGCTGCTAAGTTCGACCAGGCTTTTGCTGAGATCAAGTCCGGCAGTTAATCCTAGTTAAGCTCCGTTATATACCATACAATGAAAGGCGGATATCCCTTTGGGGGTCCACTTATCATACGTATCCGTGATTGCAAACCCGGCTCGCTGGTACGTATGGATCGCGCGTTCGTTCCAGACGAGCACTTCCAAATCAATTTCCTGCTGAGGTGCTAGGCGCTTGGCCTCTTGAACAAGCAGCTGAACGAATTGGGCACCGATACCGCTTCCTCTTCCACAGAGATCAGGTCGAAGTCCTAGTCCTAATCGTGTGACGCCCACAATAGGAAAAAACTGAACGAAACCTATCAATAGACCATCTTCATCGACCACGGCTCTATACTGCTCAGCACGAATCTGCGGGTCAGCGAACTCTGCTTGTTCCTGGAGCATGGTCTCCCATGGAGCCCAATTATACAACTCGTATGGAGGCGGATATTTCCACGTACATAGTTCCTGACACCCGGAATCTGTTAGCGGTACGACACGCCATGGTAAGCTTGTGTTGCTTGCATTCACCATCTTTACAATCACCCTTTCTTCTATTGGCTGGAGGTTCAAATGGTTTGGCATTTAGATATTCCAATTAGCACATATACCCTATTTTCCATGCTCATGTTGGGATTAAACTTATTTCGAATCTCCTTGAAAATGAAATGGCCACTTGTGCTGCTTGTCTCCTTATGTGTCTCTAGTTTATTCGGATTACTTTCTTCACTGCTTCATATGAAGACATTGAATCCCATGCTCATTATTTTAACGGAAGCGATCTTTATACACTATATATTTCGCTTGCGGAAGCTTCAGTCGCTCATGGTAGTGTTTCTCGGCTCACTTGGCTATACGATTTATTTGGCTATTGTTCTATTCATAACACCGCTCATTACCCATATTCCAATGAGTGATTACTTTGAGGAGCTTGATGCCTCTTATCGTATTTTGAAAATGATTGCCGCATCGCTTACATACCTCACAGCTTTGGTGATAGTCAAGAGGCGTTTAGGTTTTACGGTTCGCCTGGAGATGAATGCCAAGAACGTTTGGCGTCCCCAGAATAATGTTTTATTGCATGTGTTTCTGTTCGCATTTGCCCTGTTCTCATCAACTTATTATGCAGTTACGTTGAAATTGACGTCCATCTTCTATTTCGTTGCGGGGTTCTGCATTTTACTGGGATGGATCATCTATCTCCTGTACCGTAAGGAAATGGAGGATATTTAGCCGCACCGGTGTCTGTGAATTAGTGCAAATTTTCAGACGCTTACTCCATTCTACATGGCAGACATGGGGTACAATTAATTTATAGACTAAATAGGAATAGGAGGTCATCTTGATGACCCAAGTTACGATTCGTGAAGCTGTTATGCAAGATATTTCGCAGTTGAAAACGTTAATGCTAGCTTATATTGTAGACTTCTATCATTATCGGCAACCCGAGGATGAGAAACTGAACGGATTAATTCATCAATTGCTCGAGCAGAAGGAAGGTATTCAATTCGTAGCTGAGACTGAGGAGGGTACTCTGGTCGGATTTGCGACCTTATACTTTACATTCAGTACCCTGCGTGCCTCCAAAATAACCATTATGAACGACTTATACGTCGTTGAGGCTGAGCGTGGCCAAGGTGCGGCTGCGAAGCTTTTTGCTGCTTGCAAAGGGTATGCGGCTAGAAATGGATATGCGAATTTAACGTGGACAACGGCCAAAGATAACTTCCGTGCACAGGCATTTTACGATAAAATGGGTGGAGATCGGAGTGATTGGCAGACCTATTCCGTTAATCCGACGAGTGGGATGGGCGATTAATCAATTGATGAGGGAAGGTGGCATGAACCTGTGGAAAATATCGTAAGACAGACTTGGCTGCTTGGACAGCTAGGCGATGCGAACATCGTGATCGCGGATTGCCGCTTTGCGCTAGGACAACCAGATTCAGGCAGACAGAATTATGAGAAAGACCATATAGCAGGAGCTGTGTATGTCGATTTGGAGAAAGACTTATCCGGCGCCAAAATGGCACATGGAGGAAGGCATCCGCTCCCTGATCTAGGTGCATTCTCCATCCTCGTGGGCAAGCTCGGGATCGATGGTACGAAGACGGTCGTGGCTTACGACGACCAAGGCGGAGCCATGGCTTCGCGGTTATGGTGGATGCTGAAATTCCTCGGTCATTCCGAGGTATACGTACTCGACCAAGGGTATACCGCTTGGAAAGCTGCCGGCTACCCGGTTACCGATGAAGTACCTGCGGTGTCCCCGCGGACCTTTTCTCCGAAGGTGCAGCGCGCGATGCTCGCCAGCATGGACGAGGTCAAAGACAAGCTCGGCCGCCCTGGCACCGTGCTCGTAGACTCGCGTGAGGAGCGCCGCTACCTCGGCTTGGAAGAGCCAATTGATGCGGTCGCTGGCCACATACCCGGTGCGCGCAGCTACTTCTGGAAAGGCGTTCTCGGTGAGAACGGCGCCTGGTTATCCGCAGCGGAGCAGGAGCAGCACTTTGCCGCTTTGCGCGATGCCGATGAAATCATCGTTTATTGCGGCTCCGGCGTAACGGCGTGCCCCAATGTACTGGGCCTTAGCGAAGCGGGCTTTGATAACGTGAAGCTCTACAGCGGAAGCTGGAGCGACTGGATTAGTTACGAAGACAACCCGATTGCGAAGGGTAGAGAGTAAGAGCATAGAGACCGCGTCGGAAGCAGGGTGGAGGGTTGTGGCAGGTTGCCTTTGGGCAGGCTGCTGCAGCCCTTTTTTTGGTCTTTTGCAAACAAGCCCTGCGGAGTAATAGGTGATCCATATTTTACCATTAAATCCCCCATCGCTGTTTAGTTATGTTACAATAACACTGAATCATCGTGTATCTCCCCTTTTCATTGGGTCTATTGCTATTTGGTGACAAATGGGGTCCTCATCAATTAAATAATTGCAAGGCAGGAGCTTTCGCACAATGGAAAGAAGGAATTTATTTGTCTCGGACACTCTATGTTGTTTTGTTTGCGCTCAGTCTGATCTGGGGAGGTTCGTTTTACTTTATAAAAGTGCTTCTTCATGATTTTGGTCCGTGGACCATTGCTTTTCTCAGATCATCCTGTGGTTTGATTACAATCGTTTTGATTATGCTTGTTTTGCGAAAGCCTTTTGAATGGAGGAAAATCCCTTGGATTCCAATGGCGATAATGGCTTCATTCAATACGGCAATTCCCTGGGCAATCATCGGATTCAGTGAGACCAAACTAACAAGCGGCATGGCATCCGTATTAAATGCTACAACACCGCTGTGGACGATGATCGTGGGAATGTTATTTTTTCAGGCTGTAACGAGTCGGCTGCAGTGGATCGGCATGGGAATTGCCTTCATTGGTTTGCTGGTATTGCTTGGCGTAAATCCGGTTTCAATTATTTCAGTTGATTTGATAGGATTTATCTGTATGATTGCAGCGACGTTATGCTATGGGCTCGGGTCACAGTTGTCTAAGCGTCTTCTCAAGGGACTTTCGATGTATCAAATTACGTTCGGCACACTATTTTGTGCCGCACTTGGCAGCGGGAGTGTGGCGCTGTCGGTTGAACGAATCTCAATTCCGCATTTGACTTCCCCCACGAATATTGCTGTGCTGATTGGTTTGGGCGTATTCGGCTCAGGCATCGCTTATATTCTCTTTTATTATATGGTTCAAAAAGGGAGTCCTGAATTTGCAACGATGGTTACCTATCTCGTTCCGGCAAGCGCCATTATTTGGGGCAGTACGCTGCTGAATGAGAAAATTCATTGGAGCTTGTTGTCAGGACTGGCATTTATTCTTGGAGGCGTATTTCTAGCAAGCAAAAAGCGTCCCGAGAAAGCGGATGTGCAACAGGGGGAAATTAGATTGCGTAATAGCGGAAAGTAGGGTTGTGACTGGTTACCTTCGGTAGACGGTCGCAGCCCTCTCAGCTTATAAACCCGCTTACGGCCACACACTGTACCCCGTGTAAACAAACTCTCAGTACAAATTAGCACTCGCTCAGCAAACGAAGACCTCGAGAGTACAAGACACCAAAGCCCCCCTCGCGACCCGACCAGCATAAAAACAATCTCACCCCATCGCAAACACCTCGCCCATCATAATCAACTGCATACTCCGTCAAAACTTCAAAACAAGCTTCCATTGTAAAATGTACAACAGAAGTACCCATTTTCCTCACAGATATGACTTTTCATTGTAAAACATACAATGAAATCGCCTCTGAACCTCCTGAGAGTCAGGCTCGAGCCAGTTTCATTGTACAAAATACAATAGAGCGTAAAAGCATAGACCATAAAATTAATATCAATGCACAAAATGCAATAGAAATAGCACCATACCGTATACCTGCCAATCTCTTACAGCTATTCGATTCCAATCGTATATTTCATATTCTGGATGCAATTGATCCAGAGAGCCGAACAAGGGCCACCATACATTTTGCAGCAGCAGCTTCTCTGCATAGTTGTGCCCTCGAAGTAACCGTCCCTTTCTCTCGCCAGTCCTGAGATGCAAATGACGCTCGAGAAACGCTTGATGCGCTTTTTCAAAACCCATAATAGGCTTTTCCCTCCCTAAATACAAAAATAGAACGCCCTTCCGCCAAAATGGCATAAGGACGTTCTTCGTCTGCTTCTGATTATAACCCTCGTTATCGTTTATTCAAGTGATACTTTCACGGAAATCCACTTTTTACCCTTTATCGGCCATGTTAAAATCGAGCTCCAAAATAACAGGGCAATGATCGCTGCCCAATATATCACAGTCGATTTTTGCGTTAACGATCATGGAACTTACCCTCGCAGAGGCGAGGAAATAGTCGATTCTCCACCCAACATTCCGTGCTCGAACACCAGGCATATTAGACCACCAGCTATAAACATCTGTTCGCTCAGGGTAGAGATGTCGGAACGTATCGATAAATCCAGCCTCCAACAATTCGGTCATTTTGCCCCGTTCTTCCAGAGTAAATCCTGAATTATTGTGATTCCCTTTCGCATTCTTCAAATCAATCTCATGGTGGGCTACGTTAAGATCACCGCAAACGATAACAGGTTTAAGGACGTCCAATTGCATGAGGTAGTTTCGAAACCGATCCTCCCACTCCAGTCGGTAATCCAGCCTAGAGAGATCACGTTTGGCGTTTGGGGTATACACGGTCACGAGGTAGAATTCATCAAACTCCAACGTGATAATCCGACCCTCCGGTTCTTCGTCCTCCTCCATGCCATATCGTACAGAAAGCGGCGGGATCTTCGTAAAAACGGCCGTGCCGGAATACCCTTTTTTTACCGCATAATTCCAATATTGTTTATAGGCCTCGCCAAGCTCTAGGCTGATTTGGCCTTCCTGAAGTTTCGTCTCTTGAAGACAGAATATATCCGCTTCCGTTTGATCTAAATAGTCGATAAATCCTTTATTCACACATGCTCTTAACCCGTTAACATTCCAGGATACCAGTTTCATTTTCATATTTTCCCCTTGTTGATCACATTCATTTCTTTCCTGAGTGTATCATAGATTTTCATTCCTGCCGATTGTAGGCAAAATATAAGAATTTAGAATGCTAAGCTATCAGATTTTGCAATCTAGCAACCCAGCTAATCCAGAGATTCACAGAAAGACGACGGCAGAGGAAATATGGAAGGATACGGACGGAAAAGTCGATATTTTCGTCGCAGGTGTGGGCTCTGGAGGGACGATCACCGGTGTGGGGGAGTTACTGAAGCGGAGAAATCCATCCGCTCAAGTGATAGCTGTGGAGCCATCCGATTCACCCGTCCTGTCGGCTGGCGCCGTGGCGTACATCAAATCCAGGGCATTGGTGCAGGTTTTGTGCCGGATAATTTCCGAAGATCAGTTGTAGATGAAGTAGTTAGAGTGTCCAGTCAGGATTAACTCCATCGTTGTAATCCTGCCAGATACCGGTGAACGCTGCTTATCAACGGCACTTTTTGATGAGGGATGAGGACTGCCCCTGACTTCAGAGGAATAAAGAGGCACTGAGCTGCTCAATCCCAGGATTGGACGGTTAAGTGCTCTTTTTCAACTTGTTTATTGAAAGCTAAATGCTCTGGCAGCGGCTTGCTAAAATAATACCCCTGTACATAATCACAGCCGATGTTTTGCAAAATGAGAAGCTGCTCTTGTTTCTCTACACCTTCGGCGACAACCTCTTTATCAATCCGCAGAGCAAGTGAAACGATAGATTCCATAATGACCCGGTCAACGAAACTGTCTTCAATATGATCAATGAATGATTTATCAATTTTGATGATGTCCGCTGGTAACTGCTTCATATAGCTGAGTGAAGAAAAGCCTTTGCCGAAGTCGTCTAGTGCTATTTTGACCCCTTTATCCCTGAGGAGGTTTAGATGGTTTGTGGATGTTTCGATGGATTGAATCAAAACGGTTTCGGTAAGCTCCAGCACGAGGTGGCGGGGACTCAGCCCGGTTTCGGCTAATATCGCAAGAACCTGTGCGGCGAAATCATGCTGCATCAGCTGAAGCGCGGATATATTTACGGAAATTGTAAAAGAAGCATGCGAAGAATCCTGCCACTTTTTCGCTGTTTGACAGGCGGTTCTTAACACCCAGTTACCGATGGGAATGATGAGCCCCGTTTCCTCAGCGATATGAATCCAATCACCAGGAGAGATGTATTGGCCATCGGGTTGCTGCCAACGCAGTAAAGCTTCATACCCTTTTACATCTCCGCTATACACTTGAACTTGCTTCTGATAGTGCAGAGTGAACTCATTTTGTGTCAGAGCATCCTGTAACGCGTCTTCTAGCTTGCGCTTTTGAAGAAGGTCGAATGTCATCATTTCGTCGAAAAAGAGAAACTGGTTCTTACCGTTTGTTTTTGCTTTATGCATAGCCACATCTGCGCTAATTAGCAGCTTTTCGGCCGTTTTTCCATGTTCCGGATACACGGCAATCCCCATGCTCACCTTTAAGGGGAAAGAAACACCTGCCACTAGAATAGGGGATTGGCAAGCTTCCCAAATGGTTAGAGCGATGTTCTTAGTCTGATTATCGTCCCTACTCACATCCATAATGAGGTTGAATTCGTCTCCACCCGAACGGAAGAGATGAATATTAGGGGGGAGTGCTTGAACAAGCTGACGGGCAAATAATCGTAAGTATTGATCACCCGTTGCATGTCCAACTGAATCATTAATCATCTGAAAGTTATCCACATCGAGCCAAATAACACAAACTCGGCTGTTTGAGGCAGCTGCTCTTTGTATGGCGTTTTGTAGATGTTCGTGCACAGAAAGTTGATTAGGAAGATTGGTCAAGGTATCTGTGGTGGCCAAACGCTTAATTTGTTCTGCTTTATTCAAGGTATCTTTCTGTAAAGTGGAAAATCGGCTCATGAGCTTTCTATCATTGCCGACAATTAATAGTAAGGTGATTGCAGTCATCATCGACCATGTGATAACGCCTGTAATTACTTGGGGTGACAGAATTGAGATGTTGATTGGCACGGAAAAGATAAAGAAGATGTCCGCTGCCAAGGCAAGTGAAATGGCGGTATATAGAAGATCTCTACGCATGAAGACTCCGGCCAAGACGATCATGTAGACACTGCTAAATGCACTCGTTATAGCTGGGATGAGTACCATCAACAGAATCGTGCTCACAAACTGACCGAAAATCGGAATATATCCGATCCAATTTGAATCTTTACGACGGTAATAAAACCATATATAGGCGGAAAGAGGGATAATATTCGCAATAACAAAAAATAAATAAGAGGTAAATCCGATACCCAAATTGATTAAACCATGAAGGCTTACAATAATTAAAAGTGCAAAGTTGAGTAGGAATAATTGCAGCACAATGGCATTTTTCCGTTGACGATTTTCGCTTATTAATAAATCCATCCGTAATCGCCCCTAACCGAATCTGTTACTTGTAGTTTAATGTCGAATCGTCCAATGTCCTGTAGAAAATTGTAAATAAAAATAAGTATTTTGTAAACCATTACCAGTAAAATAATAAAAAAAGACCAGGAATCCTTAATGGATCCCCGGTCGGTCAACTGTTATGACCGAGAACAGCTGTTACAAATTCTTTCGTTGAGGAAAGAACGTTTGGTAGAGCAACAAATGAATTGATTGCAAAAATAAATAAATCGGTATCGAATACATAAGCTGATACCCATGTTTATAATGAAACACACCAACAAGTACGCTCAACCACTCGAAACCTATGCTCATCGATGTCCAGAGTAAGATATAGGGTATGGTATAAAAACTTTTTACACCTAATTTTTTGTAAAAATATATATATAAATATCCAAAAGGAGTATACATGGCATAGGAGACAATATCAAACAACTGATACCGGGATTCGTCAACGACATCATAGAAATCAAAGGGTTGGACACCAATTGTATGATCAAACATAAGACCAAAAACAATCCCAATTAATAAATTAAACAAGGTTTGTGTCAGGGTAAACTTTTTTGGTAATAGTCAAATAGCTAGTACTCCAAAGACAATCATCGCGATGACGAACCATTCATTTGCGTTGAATTGATTGTCGTAAATGGTCACGTCGTTCATACGGAAATCTCCTTTTGCTTCAGATGCATTAACCAGCGGCCTATCCTATATGTGAGAATCATCATTGTCAGAATTAATAGGCATTCATAGAAGATGTTCCATTTCAGATAGGTTATTGCACCAGTCCATCTTAGGATTTGAGCGATGACAAAGAGGAAGGAGAATGTGTACGGAGAAATCCCTATTTTTACACGGCGATTCGATGTAGTTAGATAGACATTCGCAAAGGTAAGAAGAGTTATTGAAAAGCTGAAATCTCTATGTAGAATAACCGAAAGGAATTCCGGAATCTTGTTGCTAATTTGAAAAAGTTTAAACATATCACTTAAGATCGTTAATTTGTTGATGTCCACGATGGCTAAGCACATGTAAAGCAGCACATTCGTGATGACCGGTAGCTTATTTGGCAAAGCGGTAAATACATGGATGCTTAACCAAACGAAGAACAAGATAATGACGAAGTTCAAGCCAGGCTCCCCTTCTAGATGAAAATAAATATCAACTTCTATCCTTACCTTTATGAGGTTGTTTAAACCATTGTTAGGAAACACAGGAATGGTTTCATACAAAATAAAAAATTGCCTTCTATCCGGCCTTTCTGGGCAGGTGGCTGGCAATTCATGTTCAGGGTAATCGCCAAGACTATAGGATCTCCATAGTCTTTTTTCAATTCGGACAAAATCCCGGATTCCGGGCGCATAACTGCTGCTTGTAGCCCGGATCAAGCTTGGCTAGCTCGGCAAAATAGTTGCCATTTACATGGTTAGCGGAGAATGAGCCCCCTTGATAGGTTAATTCGACCCCTTTTTTAACATGAAGGTAATGGTAGACCTGATCTGTTCGGGGGGACATGTAGATGAAGGGAGGAAGCTCAGTGACTATGTCGTTGATATTATAAATGCGATAGTGAGGTCCGGTCCTGCGGTTGAATAAGCTGGCGAATGCCGGATTTCCAACCCGCGGTGATCCGTAGGTATACACAGAAGGCTCTTTAAACTTCGTGTTCGTACCAATATCGGCGGCGCATATAGCGGCAAGAGCCCCACCAAGACTGTGCCCTGTGATATACAGGGTTTTACGAGGGGAGAGTTTTTTTAACGATGTCATAATCTGTTTGCGGGAGGAACGGTAGATATCTAGAAACCCTTTGTGTACGAGTCCTCCCTCTTTCGCATAAGGGAACAGGGTTTGACTAGCAATGGCATCGGAGATCCAATTTGACGTCGTATGTGTGCCTCGAAAAACGATAACAATCTGTCCATCGGATTCAGCAATAAAGCCGAATAGCTCCTTTTCGCTAAGGATAGAAGTGGCGTAAAAGGAAGAAACCATTCGATAATTTTTCGGCAAAATGACGCTATCGGGACCATTTTCGAATTGGCCATAGCTTTGGCTGCACATAGCTGCTAGGAAGATAGCGGTGCGTGTATCTAACGAATTACTGAGCATATATGGATTCCCCCCCCACAGGATGCTGTTCAACTATATATATATGAATGTAGTGGACACCTGTCCTCCGACAAGGGCCTATTTTATTGGAGAATATCCGCTCATCGGAAATTGCTGATTCATTGAAGTCATAAATTACTCCCTTACATTTTCTTATCAGGTATAATAGGCGAAGGGAGATGGGGATCCACGTGTTAAAACGCTTTTTTTCGTATTATCGGCCCTATAAGCACTTATTTATTTTGGATTTTACCTGTGCGGTCGTGGCTGGGCTCCTAGAGCTAGGGTTCCCGCTTGCAGTGAATCAGGTCGTCGATAGATTGCTTCCTGCTTTGGATAGCGGTGTACTTTAATCAGAAAAAGACGAAGACATTCCGTCGAATGATGGGCGATCTCGCCGATATAAATGCTAGAGTGGAAGACAATATTGGAGGATTCGTGTTGTTCAAGCCTTCGCGAATGAGTCCTATGAGAAAAAGCTGTTCGCGGACAACAATGGACGCTTCCGGCTGACGAAGCTGCTCTCCTACAAAATCATGGCGTGGAACGTTTCGCTGAGTTATATCCTGATGCGTTTGGTAACGGTATTCGTCCTTATTTGCGGCACCTGGTTCGTTATTGACAAACAGATTACCTATGGAGAATTTATTGCTTTCGTTCTGTTAACGAATGTTTTTCTGGGTCCCATTCAAAAAATTAATAATGTCATCGAGAGCTACCCCAAAGGTATTGCCGGCTTTAAACGGTATGTTGAAGTGATCGATACAGAGCCTGAAGTGTCCGATCAGCCGAATGCTGTGAAGGTGAATCATCTAGACGGTCAAATTACATTCGACTCAGTTTCATTCGGCTATGGAGATGAAGCCCGCGTGTTGAATGATATCAGTTTAACGATTCAAGCTGGGGAAACCGTTGCCTTCGTTGGTCCATCAGGCGCAGGGAAGACCACAATCTGCAGCTTGCTGCCCCGATTCTACGATGTGAGCTCGGGCAGCATTTCCATCGATGGCCTCGATATTCGCAGCATCCAACTGGAATCGCTGCGCCGTCAGATTGGCATCGTGCAGCAGGATGTGTTCCTGTTCTCCGGCACACTGCGGGAGAACATCGCGTATGGCAAGCTTGGCGCGACGGATGAGGAGATCCGGGAAGCTGCACGGCGAGCGCAGCTGGAGGTTTATATCCAGACGCAGCCGAAAGGGTTGGATACGACCATCGGCGAGCGCGGCGTCAAGCTATCGGGCGGCCAGAAGCAGCGCCTTGCAATCGCGCGGATGTTCTTGAAGAATCCGCCGATTCTCATCCTCGATGAGGCGACTTCGGCGCTAGACACAGAGACAGAGGCAGCGATTCAGCAGTCACTGGCCGAGCTGTCGCAGGGGCGTACGACTTTGGTCATTGCCCACCGACTGGCGACGATTAAGAATGCAGACCGCATCGTCGTTGTGACGGAGCAAGGCATTACCGAGCAGGGCGGACATGAGGAGCTCATTGCAGTGGGCGGTGTGTATAGCCGCCTGCACCAAGCGCAATTCAGATCTTAAGCCGGGTTGCGGCAACTAGCTTAGGCTAACTTGCTGCAGCCTCTTTTTTATTCTAGATATTGGATAGAACTTCCAAATAAATCGTGGTAAACTATGAAAATAGTTATCTACCAACGATGAATAATAGAACGAGGTGACGATAGTTGAAGTCGAATTTTCGGTGGGTGTTACTTGGGGTATTTACACTGTTGTGTATTTTCTTTCTAAGTAATATCCGTAATGCGTTCTTGTCTACACAACCAGACCAGATTCGAATTGCAATAGGTCCGGATACCAGCATACAGAAAATAAGTGAGCAGCTGCCTGACAGTCAAGTCCTGAATGAAAAAGCAGGCCTGCTATCTGTTCCTTATGGAAAGTCGTGGGACTATATCGGAAAGACGATGGCGATCAAAGGCATTTTTCGCGCGACTACTGTTCCTCTGGATCATCCTGTAATTTCATGGAAATATTACGGTTATTCCGTGAAAGAGCAAATCAAAGACTTCTTCCAAGGTGACTTTGGGAAATTCCGTAATCCTTATAATCGCAAAGAGGTTGCCATTATTCAAGAACTCCCCACCATGCTTCTGCGAACAAGCACGTATTTCATTCCTGGCTTACTGCTGGCGATTGTGCTTAGTATGCTCATGGCGATATTAGCTTCTTTGTGGCGACGATTAGGTGCCTTGATGGATGGTGCGCATGCAATGCTCGTTGGCTTGCCTGATTTTTTCTTGATTGTTCTCATTCAATTAGGCGCTATATATGCGACGAGGTTTCTGGGGCACTTCGTGCTGCTCATTGTCCAAGTTGGCGATAAGACGCCGTTTCTCATCCCGTTTCTCACCATCGCGCTTATTCCTTCAGTCACCATTTATGGCACGCTTCGCGTTGCGATCGTCCGTGAACTAGCCCAAGACTATGTCGTTACCGCACAGGCAAAAGGGTTAACCCGAGGCGAGGTGCTTATCTCACACGTGCTGCGTAACCTGATGTTGGATTTACTCGCAATCTTGCCTAAAGCGACCACGCTGGCACTTGCCAGTATGGCTGTTGCGGAAGCGATCTGCGGGATTTTCGGCCTAGGCGGCTTTATCATCTCTCCAGCTCTACAGAGCGTCTCTTCGATGTCGGTCATCTGTATGACGATCTCGTTGATCGCAATGGCTTTTCAAGTGCTCTACGCCCTGCTTCGTAAAAAGTTTGTCATTCGTACTGGGGAGGTGGTTTCACGATGATGAAACGCTCATCAGCCGCTTACTACTGTTCGATTGGCCTTATCGTTCTTATCCTGCTTGTCATGATTTTCGGCACTTGGCTCAAGCCGCATGGGATCTCACCGAATGACAAGATTAATATGATCCAATATCAAGAAGACGGTAAAACACGATACAGCATCCCGCCGTACGCGCCGAACAGCACCTTCCTGCTGGGTACCGATCATCGGGGCTTTGATATACTCAGCTTACTGCTGAACGGATTGAAATACACGCTGGGGATGGCGCTAGTGTTAACCTTACTTCGCTTTGTTTTTGCACTTCCTTGGGGATTGTGGAGCGGGATCACGGGCAAAGGATGGGGCATTTTAAGCTCTATGCAGTGGGTTATTGCCTCTGTACCCGCTTTTGTTTTCCTATTTCCGCCTTTAGCTGGTATGTATTTCGGGCTGCGGCTTGATCAGTGGATGAAGGCAGACCCTCATTACCAGCTGCTGTTCTCCGCTACTTTCGTTATCCTGGTTACGTTCATTGGTGTATTCCCGCTAGCCCATCAAGTGGCTGAACGGACACGCTTTTATAATGAAAAATTATTTATAGAAGCGTCCCGCTTGATGGGCGGCTCTGTCTTCCATCGAACGGTGCGACATTTGATTCCCTGCATGCGAAATGAAATTCTGTTCATCTTCCTTAGCGAGTTCATGCAGGTGCTCTTCTTGCTCGGACAGCTGGCCGTCTTTAATATTGTGTTGGGAGGTACAGAGGCAATTGGCGACGCAGATGCCGGATATTCGATCACCATCACGACATCGGGAGAATGGTTATCGCTTATCGCCTATGGCTCAAGGTACATTAGGCTGCATCCTTGGATTATTTTGAGCGTAGGGACCAGCTTCGCTTTGTTGTTCCTATCGCTGCAGTTCTTCTTAACCCAACTCAAGCGCCGCTTCGGCAGCGAACGTCAGTTGATGTAAGCGAAGAACTAGACGATATATTTAAGCCTCATTCTCAGCATTTGCATATATTTGTCGGCAGCAGCTTCTGGTATGTTAGCTATACAATTGCTTAGCGATTGTATATGGTTGGGCTCTGCTCCCTAATGTCCGGAAGTAAATTTAAGGCCGAGAACGCCAACCAGGATCAGGATCATAAACAAGATCCGCGTTAAACTGATAGGTTCATCGAGAAAAAGAGTGCCAATAACAATCGCCCCTACAGCGCCAATTCCTGTCCAAGCCGCGTAGGCTGTTCCGATGGGGAGAGTTTTCGTTGCGACAGCAAGAAAATAAAAGCTTACCACCATGCCTGCAATGGTAATGCTGGAAGGAATTAGACGCGTAAAACCATTGGAAGACTTCAACGAGATGGCCCATACCACCTCGAAAACACCTGCAATGACTAGATACAACCATCCCATGATGAATCACTCCTCTTGAACTTTGCTAGGCTGCCTTCTTGGCCGCAGAAAAAAGAAAAAGCCTGGAAGCTATATCGCTAAGCGATATGACTCCCGGGCTTTTTCCCCTCCGTGACCACAGCGTATCCGCCTGTGTGTTTTCTCTCGGACCAGCCTGGCGATGGACGCCACGGAACCCTAGAAAACGATATGCCGTTATTATAGGACGGCTCACATGCTATGTCAAGTTACATCTTTTGCCTCCAAAATGAATAAAAACCCTGAAAGCTGCTCTTTCGAGCTGGGCTTGTCCGGGCTTTATTCATGGATCGTACAGAATTTACTTGGATTCAGCAGTTAGTTGATTGTAGATATCATCCCACAGAACTCGTCTGGCTGATACATACCGCTTCGCATAGTAGGACTCGCTCAACTTATTCTTTACAACACCTTGGCTTGTGGCAGAGTGAACGAATTCACCATCTCCGAGGTACATACCTACATGAGAAACACCGCTTCCATCTGTGTTGAAAAATACAAGATCGCCTTTGCGAAGATCTTTTTTGTCAATCCAGTAGCCTTCTTGGTTTTGTGATTTGGAACTGTGAGGAAGATCGATCCCGAATTGATTAAACAGGTATGCTGTGAAACCTGAGCAATCAAATCCTTTGGTTGTGGTACCTGCCCATTTGTAGGGAGTTCCAATGAGACCATCAACCGCGTTATCCATTTCGGACCCAGCGGCGAAAACGCTTCCTACGCTAATACTCAAAAACAAAACAAGACTAAAAACAAGAGTAACAACCTTTTTCAACTGCTTGTCTCCTTCCGGTGCCTACGAGGTTAGCTGGAGGGTTCGGTTGAAGGTTCCCTATGATCCCTGTTTTGCAAGATCAATTCACCCGGTGTGGTTCCCCCGTTTCCCCAAGAAATGAGGAATTCGGCATGAAATATTTGGTATTTTGATGCTAGTCCTTCTATTTCGTCATAAACATCGAAAATCCTCCTTTTCTATGCGTTTCGTACTAAAAATATGTGAAAAAGTTCGCTATACAGACAAAAAATCCCCTTTCGCAAGGGGATTAAGGAATTTCAGCCAATTTCAGCTAATTTTATTGTTTTTAACCGTTCATTTTGGCAGAAAGAAGCTGATATTGGGAGGTCATGGCCCACATTTGCATGAAGATATGGAAAAGCGGGAAAAGCTGATAAATGATTAGCGCTACCAGACCTGCCCATAAGTAGGTCGCTGCGACTGTGATCCCTGCCAATAGTCCCGAGCTGAGCAGGAGGATGAGTGCAAGTCCGATGATGGGAAGCGAGAAGCGAATGAAGGTAATGAGGGTAGACAAAATGCTAAGTTTTGCAGCAATCGCGAATTGCACGTACATAAACAGCAGATGTAAGAGAAAGCCATAGACAAGCATGCCCAGAAACCAAGGCAGCAATTGAAGGGCTGCCTCCTCATACGAAGTGCTGTGTGCCAATTGCCTCTGCGCTTTGGGCAGCAGCCAAATGAGCGGCAGCAAGGAAAGTGCGATTCGGACAGTATACGCGATTAGGAATGGAAGCATAAGCTCTTTGATGCCTCGGAAGAAGCGATAACCAGCATTTTGCTGGGAATGGGTGAGCGAATAGTAGACCCCGCTATTCAACATCGGTGTAAGCAGCATACGAACAAAGAGCAGAGCGGCTAGCCACCATAGGTAGGAATGACTAAGATTGGTTTTGAGCAGCTGAAACTGTCCTTCGGCTAGAAACAGCTGCAGCGCTTCCTTCGGCTGCCCGCTGCCGGGATAGCGGTGCATGAGAGGGACCAGTACACCCTGCGCAAGCTTATAAAGCAGGACGCCCCAACCCATTTGATACAGGAACAAGATGATCGTAGCGAAAGGCTGCCGCAGAGCCGCATTCAAGCCGGATTTGATATAGGTTGTCACAGTGGTCCCTCCTAAGAATTTTGCATTAGCAGAACTGGCATCGTATTGCAAAGCTTACCAGGTAACCCAGCCGAATATGGCTTGCAGGAATTGAACGATACCGAGATTTAGGCGGATTTTCCACTTCGGATCCACTTCCGTTTGAATATAATTATTAATATGTTTATTTTCCAATATCAGCGTGTAATTAGGATCAATTCGAACCCAGTCAACAGGTGTGGTGTGGGTTAACTTGAATTCGATACTGCTTTCTTTGCCATCCCATGATTTATCCAGTATCGTGCCGTCAGAGAAATGGAACTGGATGGGGACCTCAGGCGAGTTGCCGCCGCGTTTGGAGATAAGCACCGCACTTTCGTAAGACGCCGCCCCCATGCTGCCTAGGGATTTTACGCGAATACTCTCCACGGAATAATCCACCATCATAGCGCCGTATACATATTCATTGAAGAAATCGTCCCATTTCGTTTTGCTCACTTCTTCGACGACATTCTGAAAGTCCTTCGTAGAAGGGTGTTTGAATTGCCATCGCTGGAAATAGGTGCGCATGATGCGGTCCATCGTCTTATTGCCAACCTTTTTCTCAATAGCTTTAAGCACGAGCTTTCCTCGTGTATACACATTTTCTGCGTATTGATCATGTCCTGTATAGGCCCACGCATTCTGCTGCAGGGTATGAGGGGATGTAATGTAGCTCGACTCGACAGGCAAATTAGGGGATACCCCGTATTCCGCTTCCATAACTTTATCCTCCGCATAAGAGGTAAAGCCTTCATCCAGCCAAGCTTCTTCGAATTCGTTACTAGCCACGAGCCCATAGAAGAACTGGTGTCCAATCTCATGAACGACGACGCGTTCCAGCTCCAGATCCGGTTTCTTGTCGCTAGCTCCCCACGCAGTTACCAAAGTCGGATATTCCATACCTCCTGCACCGTTGCCTCCCGGAGGGGGCACGACAATGGACAAGGTCGAATAAGGATACGTTCCGTACCACTGGCTGTAGCGTGAAAGTGCTTTTTTGGCAGCATACATATAGCGGTCTTTCAAATCTTGATGATTGGGATCGAGATAGAGCTTAATCTTAACCCCGGGTATTTGTGCGGTGGAGAAGGGTTCTTCCGCGTAAACGAAATGAGGCGAAGCCGACCAAGCGAAGTCATGTACATCATCCGCATAAAATTGGTACGTCTTCATTCCGTTATCCGTCACGGCGGGCTTAACGGGGAACCCAGTGGCAGCTACGATGTAGTTCGACGGCACTTGAATTTTCACGTCATACATCCCGAAATCCGCATAAAATTCCGAATTCCCATGATATTGGTGGAGATTCCAGCCTGGATCCGTACGTCCCCTTGTACCTGCACGTTCATAGGCGGCAACCTTAGGGAACCATTGTCCAGCCATGACGAAGTCATCCACATAGCCCATTCTTGCGAAGGCAGAAGGCAGCTTGACGAGGAATTCCGTCTTGATCGTGACTTGCTCGCCGGCCCCTACCGGCTTAAGCAACGGGATTTTGAGCAGGGTATGGTCGTCCTTATTGCCGTCATCGGGCTGCACGAAAGCCATACGAGTGCTGAGGTCATCTCCGTCAACCGTTTTCACAGAAAGCAAATCCATACTGCCGATACTATCTGTCTTGGCTTCATCTTGACGCAGCTTTCCACCCGATTCGCGCATAAACGTCGTTTTCTTAGAGGCGAAAGCATTCGGATAGAGATGAAGGTAAAGCTCTTGCACTGGAACGGTTCCGGGATTTTCCCACGTTAGCGTTTGTTGCCCTTTGAGCTGCCTCGTTTCAGGCGTATAGGCAACATTCATGTGATACTCCGCAATACGATAGCTGAGCGGTGTTGGCGTTTGCTTCTCTAACGGTTTGGCGCTATCTGAAGGCTGCATGTCCGGTGCCGGAGCAGACGGTTCATCCTTAGAGACGACTGGAACAGTCAGTCTACTTGCGGATGGGAGCAAAGTTTCAGACAGCAAGACAGTGCCTGCTGCAAGGAGCATGACAACGAACCATTGTACCTTGCGGTTTTTGAATAGAACTCTCATGAGATTCACCCCGCCTAACAAGCATCTACAGCATGTATATGTAGACAACCTAGGGAATATTTCTGCGAATGGAAAAGAATTGTTAGAAGGAGGAACAAAGCAGCTTATCAAAGATTCTATTGAGGTAGGAGGAGTGAGGGGAAATGAATAGATTGGTCACATCAGCAGCGGAGCAGAACCGCCCTTGTTCTGGAGGATGACTTTAGCTACAATAAAACAAAGCGTCATTTTATTAATACGAAGAGTGGAAGGTGCCCTCATGGAAGCGGATAAAAAGAAGCTAGCCTTAAATATAGTAAGCTCCAAAGTGAACCATAAAGGATTCGGTGCCGGAGCGATCGATCTGAGCAATGTATCTGGTGTCATTATTGATGGGGATGAAGCCTACCTGGATGAAGGTACGCTTCATGCCAAGAGCAAGATCGAGAAGGGTATCAAATTCTCAACGAACAAAGAAGATGTTCCGAATGGCCGTAAAGTTTGGATCGTTTGGGTCGCAGTAGACCGTACCGAAGAAGGAGCCTATTATGCTGGTATGACAGCTTGCGAAATGTTAGTGGATACAGAAGCACGCAGAGGGTGGAAAATTTTAGCCGATCACGTGAACAAAATGGACGCTGCGATGAAACGCAAATTCATCCTAGATGGCTTGGAAGACGGGGAGCGGGCGGCACTCAAAAATCAACTGATCGCGCACAACGAGGAATGGTGGAATCGCTCGGATCAAGCACTGAAAGATGCACTTTCTTAAGCTTCTACTTTCACAAAATGAGATTATGAACATTATGTGTCATCCATTGTTAGGCTAAGATGAACCGAGTATACTAGACCCTAGTGTATGTTACCTCATATACTAGGACAGCAAAAAGGCAGACTAAGACGCGCTTAGTTCTGCCTTTTTGTGTTTTCTGGGAACCCTGGATCAGTCGTTCCACCAACGTTTGAGATCATTCCACCAGGAGCCGTTTTGACTTTTTGGTGTGCCCTTTTTGTCATCGTTCGAAGCGGGATTCGCGGGTTTGCCTGTGCAGTACGTTGTAGGCTCCGTGCCAACAAGGAATGCTTCCAGATGTGAGTTCGGACAGTCCTCATTGGACAGCTTACCGCTCACGGGATCAATGTAGACGCTAGTTACTCCTTCAGGAATCTGGAACAGCTTCGGCGGTATCGCCTCCAGCGTTTGTTCCGTGAATTCCGCGAAAATAGGAGAAGCTAGGTGGGATTCTACACTAGAGATATCCCGACTTTTGTCATACCCGACCCATACAGCCGTCGCGAGCTCCGGTGTGAAACCGACCAGCCACGCGTCCGTGTCGGTCGTTCCTGTTTTGCCGGCAATCGGCCGCTTTATCGTACTGGCAACGCGGTTGCCTGTCCCGCCCTCTTCGAATACGCTCTCCATCAGATTCGTCATCACATAAGCGACGGCTGGATCAAGCACATGTTCCGCTTGCGGGTGTGCTTCATATAGAATAGTACCGTTCGCATCCTCGATACGCACAATCGCAGTCGCTTCTTGATGTACGCCTTGATTCGCAATCGTGCCGAACGCCGACGCCATTTCCAACGGACTCACCGGGAAAGACCCCAGAGCCAGCGATGGGAGTGGCTTCATCGGAGAAGCAATGCCCAGCTTGCGAGCTAGATCAATTACCTTCGCAGGACCGACATCCAGAATCGTATGCACCGCATAGATGTTATCCGATTTCGAAATCGCTTGGCGCATATCGATATTCGCATTAACGTACTGATCGTTGAAGTTTCTAGGTGTGTACCTCTGACGCCCTTCATCGTACGTGAATACCGTCGGCTCACTTTTCACCTGCGTCACGGGTGTATAGCCATTTTCCAGAGCTACCATATAGACGATCGGTTTAAAAGACGACCCCGGCTGCCTCGTATTCGAGAGTGCGCGGTTGAACTGATTCTCGGAATAGTCGCGACCGCCGACCATCGCTTTAATCTCACCTGTTCTCGGGTCGATCGCCACAAGTGCGGCCTGAAGGTCCGCTTTACCTGTGAGCTGCTTGGCCATGACACTCTCGGCGATTTGCTGGGCATTTTTATCAAGTGTCGTGTAAATGCGAATGCCGCCCTCATCGAACTGTTCCTCAGGTATACCTAGTTTTTCCGTTGCCAGTGTTCGCACATAATCTCGGAAATAGGGGGCTGCGGCAGCTTT
This sequence comes from Paenibacillus sp. yr247, assembly GCF_900103825.1. Classification (GTDB taxonomy): domain Bacteria; phylum Bacillota; class Bacilli; order Paenibacillales; family NBRC-103111; genus Paenibacillus_E. The sequence continues at coordinate 21,996 of NZ_FNIF01000007.1, read as the reverse complement.
CTTTTTCGTGAGGGGCTGAATGGCCAGCTTCTCTTTACCTGCGGCGTCAGCGGCACTTTGTGTAATGAAGCCGCTGCGCACCATCGTTTGCAGCACCACCTTTTGCCGATCCATCGCATTCTTTAGATCATAATAAGGCGAATAGTAGCGAGGTCCTTTAGGGACTCCGGCGATCATGGCACTCTCCGCCAAGGTCAACTCACTGGCATGCTTGCCGAAGAACAGCTCGGAAGCCGTTTCAATACCATACGTCGAATGACCGTAGTAAATCTGATTTAAATAATTTGTAAGAATCTCATCTTTACTGAGCTGCATTTCCATTTGGATAGCAAAAACGGTTTCTTTGATTTTACGCGACCAAGTCCGATCATGATTTAAATATAAATTCCGAGCTAGCTGCTGTGTAATCGTGCCTGCACCCTGCACCTTAGCCATGGCTTGCACATTCACAACGGCTGCCCGGGCAACCGCCTTCACATCTACGCCAAAGTGCTCATAAAAATGCTGATCCTCGACTGCGAGCGTAGCTTTAATGAGGTAAGGCGAAATTTCGCCCAGTGTGACGACCTGTCGATTTTGCCCCGAATAGAAGGTATCGATGAGTTCGCCATGCGTATCGTACATTTGGGAGGTTTGCAGCATTTTGGTGACGGGCAGTGTTTGAGCACGTAAATAAAGGAAAAAACCAGCCGCGGCAATGAGCAAAAAAATGCAGGAAGTGAATAGGAATGAGAACATTTTCTTAATACGGCGCATCCAGCGCATTGACGCGGGTACCTCTTTATCTCTTGGCGTTTGTGGCGAGCCTGTGGATGGCTGACGATTGTTTCCGTTCTCGGACATCGTTTCCTACCTCCTTTCTCCATGCCAAAGGCATTACTATCCAGTATGGAAAAGCATGGCAGTCCGTATTCAACAAATTGTAAATATTTTTTAGTAAATATTGAAAAACCCTAGGAAAATATTGCATTTTGGGGGTAATCAACTATAATACAATTTGTGCGTTTATAAAGGTTAAGTTTTTAACTTAACTTGCTTTACATCAACCTTGATAAACGCACTCGTCCAATTGGACGGTGGAAGCCGTTATCCTTGGTATGAAGGGACTGGAAAATACAGTTCGGTTTCGCATGACTTTTCCAACTGGAGGAACACTGTTAGAGATAACGAAAATTAGGATTTATTCATCCAATATAGAAGCGAAAGAAGGGTATAACCATGGAATTGTGGTACACAGAGAAACAAACCGATAGCTTCGGCATCACAGCAAAAGTAAAAGAGACTTACGTGAGAGAGCAAACTGACTTTCAAGACTTATCGATGATCGAGACTGAAGAATGGGGAACAATGCTTACCCTTGACGGCATGGTTATGACAACCGTGAGAGACGAATTCGTTTATCATGAAATGGTTGCTCACCCTGCTCTTGTTACTCACCCGAACCCAGAGTATGTGCTTGTCGTAGGCGGCGGCGATGGCGGAGTTATTCGCGAAATCATGAAGCACCCGAAAGTGAAAAAGGCTGTTCTTGTTGATATTGACGGCAAGGTCATTGAGTATTCCAAAAAGTACCTGCCAACCATTGCCGGCGAACTGGACAACCCTCGTGTGGAAGTCATCGTTAACGATGGCTATATGCACATTCACGATCACAAAAATACCTACGACGTTATCATGGTCGATTCCACAGAGCCAGTTGGTCCAGCTGTTGAGCTGTTCTCCAAGGGCTTCTACCAAGGCATTTATGACGCGTTAAAAGAAGACGGGATCTTCGTTGCCCAAACGGACAACCCTTGGTTCAAAGCAGATCTGATCCAAACGGTTAACCGTGATGTCAAAGAAATCTTCCCTATCGTACGTGTTTACAGCGCGAACATTCCTACCTACCCAAGCGGTCTCTGGACCTTTACATTGGGCAGCAAAAAGCACGATCCGCTGCAGGTAGAAGAAGCCGCGATTCCCGAATTCCCAACGAAGTACTACACACCGCGCCTACATAGAGCGGCATTCGTATTGCCTAAATTCGTTGAAGATTTGATAAAGTAATACGCTAATAGCGCCCAACACATATAAGCCGTCAGCACTTCTTGATATCAGGAGGTGCTGACGGTTTTTTCGATAAACGGGGTTTAGGGTAAATGGAAATCCTCCTGGTAATTTTATGTTTAAAGAGGATTGAGCCACTTAACTGGAATACCTCCATCTAATTCGGCGCTAGACCACTAAATAATACAAATCTGAAGAGTATAACAGGTGTGATTCCATTTATTGAGATAAAAGCAGATCGGTTGAAGAAATTAGCAGGATTATTTCCATGTAATCAAATTAGACAGAAGAACCTGAGGCAGAGCCTTAGGTTTTTTCTAACGAGAAAAACTTCGTAGTAACTTTAGAATACTGCCATACTGTTGTCAGTCTATCAGGAATATACTGAGAATAAATAGTAGGAGACAGGAACCGGACTCACCTAGTGTGAATCTTTGCTCATCCTGTACCGTCCATGGAGGTTATGTAGATGTTTACTACCGTACAAAGCTTTATTAAAGAGTATCAGCAAGAATCCGCAACGACGCAACAGCTGCTGGATGCCTTAACCGATGAATCTCTGCGGCAGCCGCAAGCAGATGGCTATAGAGCCCTTGGATATGTGGCCTGGCATTTGGTTCATAACGATAGGGGAATGCTGCTTGGGGCAGGTCTGAAGTTCGAGGCACCTTCAGCGTCCAGCAAGCCGCCTTTACATGCAGCTGCGATCGCTGATGCCTACCGAGCTACTTCACAGGGTATAATCCATGCGGTTCGCGATCAACTCACGGATACCAAGCTGCAAGAAGTCGTCAATATGTTTGGTATGCGGTGGACGATCAGTGAGACGTTGTACAACTATCTCAAACATGAGATCCACCATCGCGGTCAACTGACGATTCTTATGCGCCAAGCGGGTGTGTCCGTCATTGGAGCATATGGTCCTGCCAAAGAGCAGTGGGCGAACATAGGGATGCCTATTCCAGCCATCTAAGAGCCTGATACGAATGAGAGGGAAAGCCTTCAACTCCACTTTTTAGTGGTTTTGGGGGCTTCTTTGCTTCATTAAGGGCTTAACAAATGCGCTTGTCCAATGCAGCGATCTTCGCAATACATTGAATTCATCGACCTTATCATATAAACTAATACCTAACTTGCCTTATCTGACATAAGGTGCAAAGAGGTACTGAAGAATAGGAGAATGACGGACCATGACGGCTAAGCAGCGCGTGCGGATCCGAATTGAGAGTCGAAGCGGGAGCGAGACTGCGGTGCAGAAGGCACGGGGGGATCTCTATCGTAAAGGCAATCACACGTACATCCGCTATGAAGAAGAGCCGAACGAGCTTGGACGAACAGTGACGCTCATTAAGCTGGAAGAAAATCAGATACGCATTGTCCGCCAAGGAGATGTGCAAGCAGAGCAAATGTTTGTGCCCGGCGAGAGGCGGATCGGCTTTTATCAGACGCCTCAAGGTCGATTGGAACTCGAAATCGAGACTCATGAGCTGACATCGGAGGCCGAGCAAGGCATCGGTATTACGAGGTGGAGCTATGATTTATATGCATCAGGCACTCATGCGGGAACATACAGGATCAAGTTGTTAATTCAGGAGGAGTAAGACGAATGGATGTACTAAACGAAGTCAAAGCCATTGTTAAACAAGCTATAGCAGAGGCAGTTACAGCTGCGGGCATCGTGGAATCGGCGCAATTACCGGAGATTATTCTTGAAGTGCCGAAAGAAAAGACGCACGGGGATTTCGCAACGAATGTCGCGATGCAGCTAACTCGAATTGCTAAGCAGAACCCAAGACAAATTGCCGAGCAAATCATTGCTAACCTGCAAAAGGATAAAGCGAATATCGCAGAAGCGGAAATTGCGGGACCGGGTTTTATTAATTTTAAAATGAACAAAGTATACCTATATCCCGTTATTGCAAATGTTATGGGACAGGGTGAACGGTACGGTGCGACTAACGTCGGTCAAGGGCTCAAGGTGCAAGTTGAGTTCGTTAGTGCCAATCCAACGGGTTCTCTGCATTTGGGTCATGCGCGTGGAGCAGCAGCTGGGGACGTGCTGTGCAACGTGCTTGATCTCGCTGGATACGATGTATCCCGAGAGTACTACATCAATGATGCCGGCAATCAAGTTATCAATTTGGCCAAATCGATCGAAGCCCGCTATCTACAAGCGCTTGGACAAGAAGCGGAGATGCCGGAAGATGGTTACTTCGGCGAAGATATCAAAGGCTTTGCGGCAGACCTTGCTGCAGAAGAAGGAGATCGCCTTCTTAGCTTGCCGGAAGATGAACGTCTTGCTTATTTCCGCACGTATGGGTTGAAAAAAGAACTCGACAAAATTAAACACGATTTGGGTCGCTTTGGTGTTCATTTCGACAATTGGTTCTCCGAGACATCGATTTATGAAGATAACCTCATCCCGCCTGTGCTTCAAGAGCTGCGGGATAATGGACACATCTATGAAGAAGAAGGCGCGACTTGGCTCAATACAACGCCGCTTGGTGATGACAAGAATCGCGTGTTGATTAAGAATGACGGCTCCTTTACCTACCTGACACCCGATATCGCCTACCATCGCAACAAATTTGGGCGCGGTTTTGAGCGTTTGATTAATATTTGGGGCGCTGATCATCATGGCTATATTCCACGGATGAAAGCGGCTATGACGGCGCTGGGCTTTGAAGCGGATCGGCTCGTCGTGTTGATAGCACAGATGGTGAGCCTTTTCCAAAATGGAGAAAAGGTCAAAATGTCCAAGCGGACCGGCAAAGCAGTCACGATGGAAGATCTCATGGACGAGGTCGGGGTGGATCCGATTCGTTATTTCTTCGCGATGCGCAGCATGGATTCGCATTTGGACTTTGACATGGACTTGGCGGTTTCTCAGTCCAATGAGAACCCTGTGTTCTATGTGCAGTACGCACATGCACGGATTTGCAGCATCTTCCGCCAGGCGGAAGAGCAGAACATCCAGGTGCTGCCGCTGGAGCAGGTAGACCTTACCCAGCTTACTTCGGAAGCTGAGTTCGATTTGCTTCGCAAGATGGGCGAGCTTCCGGAAGAAATCGCCATCGCGGCCGACCAGTACGCGCCGCATCGGCTCATACGCTATGTCTATGAACTGGCGAGCCAGTTCCATAGCTACTACAGAGGCCACTATGTCATCACGGATGACGCGGCCTTGACCCAGGCGCGTCTCGCCTTGCTCGGCGCACTGCGCATTACATTAGCCAACACGCTTCGTGTGGTTGGCGTATCTGCTCCAGAGCGGATGTAATCTCCGCTCCACACAAAGAAGGACCATCAGAGAGATCTACTGATGGTCCTTCTTCATGCTATAAGCGGGGCTCTGCCCGCTTTAGCTCTGGCGCGCCGCCCGAATCGCCCGTCGGGCGTTCAAATACCCGGGCTGCCAGCGCGTGCTCGAACGCCTGTTAAGGCCGAGCGCGCAGCGCCGCAGCGCGGTTTTAATCTGCAGCGGCGACATCGGCTTGATTGACAACATCAAAGCGATGACGCCGCTGACATGAGCAGTGGCCATGGAAGTGCCGCTTAGCTCATTGTATTTGCCGTGAAGCCAGGACGAGTAGACGCGTTCGCCTGGTGCGTAGATATCAATTTGCTTTCCGCGATTGCTGAAGGGAGCAATTTTACCTAGCCGAGTTGTGGCACCGACGGAAACAACCTGCGGGAAACGGGCGGGGTAATCGATCGTTTTTCTTTTGCCGTCGTTGCCCGATGAGGCCACAATGACTTTCCCTTTGTAATACGCGTTCATGACAGCCTGCTCGAGAGAACGATTGTATGCCTTCATGCCGAAGCTCATGTTGATAATATCGAGATCGTTATGAACGCACCAATCAATGCCGGCGATAATGTCTGAAACATAAGCGCTTCCACCATGGTCGAACGCTTTTACCGGATGAATGATGGCTCTTGGAGCTACACCCACAATTCCTGAATAGCGGCCCGTTGCCGCGATGGTTCCGGCGATATGCGTACCATGACCATTATCATCATAGGGCAGCATACTGTGGTTTAATAAATTAATACCTCGTGAAATTGAATTACGTAAATCAGGATGATTGTAATCGATGCCCGTATCGATGACTCCGATCCGAATGTTCTGACCTACCGACTTGCTCCAAACTTCGGGAGCGCCTACTTGATCAACGCCCCAAGGGATCGTGTGAGAGCCCGACAAGGTGCTTGCGCGTTTGGAGGCAATTTTGTTGCCGATCATTTGGTGAACGGTCATTTTGGAATCTTCTTCAATGCTCGGCACACCGGAGAAACTTCTGAGCTTTGTATCGGGACGAAGCGTGCAGGAGAAAGCGTGAATGATGTCTAGATCACGGACCTTAGAAAGGTTGACTAGATTCGACTTCATTCGTTTAAGCTCTGATTTGCAATCGTAATAGTCCTTAGCCGATGAGAAATGGATGATATGCTTTTTATCAGAACGCTTGGCGAGACCGATTTCCTCATGAAGCAAATGAAGAAAGGTGGCTACATCCATATGCCATCCCCCCATGACAGCTTAGAATCGAATCTCCCCTATCTTATGTACAGGTCACTCCGTATGACCGTGTAATCGCCTTTATAGAAATAAATGGGTTCGAAGCCGTGTCAGATGTGTAGGTTTTACATAGGATAGATAGAGAGGCGCGGGCAGGAGTGTCTCTTTCTCAGGTAGTGGAAACGGCCGTGATTCGTTTGCGCCGCTTCCTTAGGATACAGTCGCAAGCGGAGGGGGACCTTCGCTTGTATTCATTTTAGGGGGCTGCTTTCCTCCCTCCGAAGGATCTATCCCTCAGCTGCTCGAAAGGTTTCTAAGGGATAGTTGCAATTTTAGAAAAAATAGGTTTTACTTAATGAAGATATTGGATAAGGTAGATAGAAGAACTGAAGAAGACGGTCGAAAGGGATGTGCCTTAGATGAGTAGCGAATACACACTCAAAATCACCACAGAGCAAGCACGCGAAATGCCGATGGTGGATTTGGCGTTTGAATTACTGAAGTCAGCGAATACACCGTTTTATTATCGTGACCTGATGGCGGAGATTGCTAAAATTAAAGGGTTATCTGAGCAGAATGTGATGCAAGTGATTGCCCAACTATATACGGAAATCAACATCGATGGACGTTTTGCTTGCGTAGGTACGAACCTATGGGGCTTGAAACGCTGGTACCCTGTAGAGAAATCAGACGATGCGGTTGGTAACGCGAAGCGTCCAAGAATCATCAATGACGAAGACGATGATTTAGATGAAGACATCTACGCTGAGGAAGAAGATACATACGCAGAAGAAGATGAGTACGATACATTTGGTACCGAAACCGAAGAGGAAGAAACGGAAGAGGATACTGAATTCTTCGAAGATGAAGAAATCGAAGAGGATCTTGGTGAAGCGGGTATTGAAGAGACTGACGAAGAGGAAGAAGATTTAGACGGGGATTCCGACGAAGAAGATGAGGAAGAGGATTTGGAAGAAGAGGAATCCGGCGGCAAATAACTTGTCTTGACAGGTCTATCTATTCAGAGTAAACTATTGCATGGGCTTTAAAAGAATCTTAACAATTCGCGAAAGCATTCAAAAAGTGCCCCGTCACTACGGGTGTCACTTTTTTTGTTTTTTAGTGTTTTTTCACCGTATTTTCATGAAAACCCTCATTTAGTAGAAACTAAACAAGAGATGGTTAGCAACAACGATAGCGAATGCTTACGGCGTAAGCTTTTTGCATACAACAAATCAAGTCAGTGCTCACGAAGCCAGTTTTCTGGCGAAAACTAAGCTCATGCTCACGAAGCCAGTTTTCTGGCGAAAACTTTAAGGAGGCGTACATAGTGACCAAATATATATTCGTTACGGGAGGCGTAGTTTCATCCCTTGGCAAAGGAATTACCGCAGCTTCCTTAGGGAGATTGCTTAAGAACAGAGGTCTGAAAGTTACGATTCAAAAGTTCGACCCTTACATTAACGTGGATCCAGGAACCATGAGTCCTTACCAGCACGGTGAAGTATTCGTAACCGACGATGGAGCAGAAACGGATTTGGACTTAGGTCATTATGAGCGTTTCATCGATATTAACCTTTCCAAGAGTTCCAACGTAACTTCAGGTAAAGTGTACTCTTCGGTTATTACCAAAGAGCGCAGAGGCGAATACTTGGGTGGCACTGTACAGGTGATTCCGCACATTACAAATGAGATCAAAGAACGTGTGATTCGCGCTGGTCGTGAAGCGCAATCTGATGTCGTGATTACCGAGATTGGCGGTACGGTTGGGGATATCGAGAGCTTGCCGTTCCTGGAAGCTATCCGTCAAATGAAAAATGATATTGGCCGCGAGAATGTGATGTATGTTCACGTGACGCTGATTCCTTATATTAAAGCTGCTGGTGAAGTGAAGACGAAACCAACGCAACATAGCGTTAAAGAACTGCGTGGACTGGGTATTCAGCCGCACGTTATCGTTTGTCGTACTGAGCATTCCCTCACGGAAGATATGAAGCGCAAGCTCGCATTATTCTGTGATATCGAGCCAGCTGCTGTTATTGAATGTAAGGATGCAGAGACGTTATACGAAGTGCCGATGATGCTTCGTGAGCAGGGACTTGACGATTATGTCGTTAAACACTTGAAACTGCAAACGAACGAGCCGGACATGACTGAGTGGGAAAGCCTTGTTCGTAAAGTGAAATCATTAACTAAGAAGACTGAAATCGCGATCGTAGGGAAATATGTTGCGCTTCATGATGCTTACCTGAGTATTGTGGAAGCACTAGGTCATGCTGGCATCGATAATGACTCCGAAATTGATATCCGTTGGGTGAATGCAGAAGAAGTTTATGATCATAACGTACATTCGCTTCTTTCGGGTGTTCAAGGTATTCTGGTACCGGGTGGATTCGGTGATCGCGGTATTGAAGGTAAAGTTTCAGCGATCCGCTATGCCCGCGAAAAACAAATTCCATTCTTCGGAATTTGTTTGGGTATGCAGGTGGCTGTCATCGAATATGCGCGTTCCGTTTCAGGCTTGGATGGCGCGAATAGCTCCGAAATCAATCCTACAACGGCTTATCCGGTTATCGATCTACTGCCAGAGCAGAAGGATATCGAGAATTTAGGCGGTACAATGCGTCTTGGTCTATATCCATGTAAGCTTGTTCCTGGCTCCCTTGCAGCTGAGTGTTACAATGATGAGCTTGTCTATGAGAGACATCGTCACCGTTACGAATTTAACAATGAATATCGCGATTTGATTGAATCAGCTGGTTTGCGCATTTCCGGTACATCGCCGGACGGCCGATTGGTCGAAATGGTCGAGCTTCCGGGTCACCCTTGGTTCTTGGCTGTGCAATTCCATCCGGAATTCACATCGCGTCCGAATCGTCCGCAGCCGCTTTTCCGAGATTTCGTGAAAGCCGCTCAGCAGATCGCTCGCTAATGTAAAACTTTTCAATTAGTCCCTCTTCTTCGGAAGGAAAACGAAAATGAATAGCGAATTACTAATAATCAATAGAATTAGGGGATTAGTTATTCGTTTTCGGGAGGGAACTAGGCTGATGAGGAAAAAAGTATTAATTGTCGATGATCAAAATGGAATTCGTGTATTGCTAATGGAGGTTTTCAGTAACGAAGGATACGATACTTATCAAGCCTCTAACGGTAAGTTGGCTCTAGAAATCGTTAGAAATTCTTCGCCTGACCTGCTGTTATTGGATATGAAAATTCCTGGTATGGACGGCCTGGATATTTTGAAACACGTAAAAGCGATCGATGCATCCATCAAAGTCATTATGATGACGGCTTATGGTGAGCTCGATATGATTAAAGAAGCAACGGATCTAGGTGCAATCATGCACTTCACGAAGCCGTTTGATATTGATGAATTGCGTATGGCTGTCAATATGCAGCTTAATAATGAATCAAGCAGTGGTTTTGCAGTGGGATCCTAGTGATAGGGTCTTTTTTTGTGGCTGAAAGGCATGGGCTTGGTTATCATTTGAAAAGTTATGTGCTATAATAACTCAGGTATGAGAAAGAGCGGTATACGCAACTATTATAGGTTCTAGGAGGAAGAGAAACATGGCATTGGTTTCAATGAATGAGTTTTTACCTAAAGCAAAAGCGAACAAATTCGCGGTAGGTCAATTTAACATGAATAACCTTGAATTCGCTCAAGCGATTGTGGAAGCTGCAATCGAACTGAAATCCCCGTTCATTTATGGTGTTAGCGAAGGCGCACTGAAATATATGGGTATCGAATTTACAGTAGCAATTGCTGAAGCTGCAGCTAAAAAATCCGGTCTGCCGATTGCTCTTCACTTAGATCATGGCAGTTCCTTTGAAGTCGCAATGAAATGTATCCGTGCAGGATTCAGCTCCGTAATGTTCGATGGTTCCCACTATTCTTTCGAGGAAAACATTCGTTTGACGAAAGAAGTAGTAAAAGCAGCTCGTGCAATGGGTGTATCCGTTGAGGGTGAGCTTGGAACAATTGGCGGCGTAGAGGATGACATATCTGTTGATGAAGAGCACGCTAACCTTGCAAAACCAGAAGAAGCTATCCGTTTCTACGAAGAAACAGGTGTTGACTGTCTGGCTATCGCTGTAGGTACTGCACATGGTATGTATGCAGGCGAGCCTAACATTCACTTCGATATTATCGAAGCGGTTTCCAAAGCGATTCCAGTTCCAGTTGTATTACACGGTGGATCCGGCGTACCTGACGAAATGATTCGTAAATCTATCGCGGCAGGCGTTGGTAAAATCAACGTAAATACAGAGAACCAAGTGGCATGCACTGAAAGCATCCGCGCAGCTCTGAACAAAGATGCCAAAATTTATGATCCTCGTAAATATCTCACCCCAGCACGTAATGCTATGATCGAAGTTGTAAAATCCAAAATTACCTTGTTCGGAAGCAGCAATCAAGCTTAATTCCAATTGTATAGACATGGTAGGAAATGCAGTAAGGAGCGAGTGGAGATAGATGAATTTTGTCTGCCATTTGTATCCTTACGAGCGTTTCCTTCTTCTATTTTTTTCGTCTTATGTTCTCTATGAGAACCGTGAGTGGTTTATTTGTCATGGAAGTTTAGTATGATGTTGTGTTTATTTGTTGTTTGATAGGTTGCGTTTGGTTATTTTGTTTTAATTACTTTGTAAGTAGGCACCTGGTTTAGGGGGAGAATCATGTTGGAGAAATTAATGGTGGTCGGGGGACGTCCACTACGGGGAACGGTTCAAATTAGCGGAGCTAAGAATAGTGCAGTTGCACTCATTCCAGCTGCCATACTTGCAGAAACGTCGGTGACATTGGATAATCTGCCTCATCTGAGTGATGTGGCTATATATACAGAAATTTTGACGGATTTAGGAGCTACAATCGATTGGAATGAAGATAAGATGACGATCGATCCAAGTCGAATGAAGTCGCTTCCGATGCCAAATGGCAAAGTAAAGAAGCTTAGGGCATCCTATTATTTGATGGGAGCACTGCTTGGTAGATTTGGAGAGGCAACGATTGGTCTCCCGGGTGGTTGTAACTTTGAACCACGTCCGATTGATTTGCATATAAAAGGATTCGAAGCATTAGGTGCCGAGGTCAGCAATGAGAACGGTGCTTTAAAGATACGTGCCAAAGAGCTGCGCGGTGCAAAAATATATTTGGATATGGCGAGTGTAGGAGCTACGATCAACATCATGCTGGCGGCCTCACGCGCTAAAGGAGTTACGATTATCGAAAATGCGGCTAAAGAGCCTGAAATTATAGATGTGGCTACGCTTTTAAACTCGATGGGTGCGAAAATAAAGGGTGTAGGAACGGAAACAATTCGAATCGAAGGGGTAACTGAGATGCATGGTTGCCGCCATTCCATTATTCCTGACCGAATTCAAGCGGGCACGTATATGATTGCAGCAGCAGCTACACGCGGCGATGTGACCGTGGATAATGTTATTCCTAAACATATGGAGGCTTTAACTGCAAAGCTGCAGGAAATGGGCGTACATATCTATGAAATGGATGAGTCAATTCGTGTTGTGGGTCAGCCTGAATATGAAAGCGTTGATGTGAAAGCGTTGATTTATCCTGGATTTGCGACGGATCTACAATCTCCGATGACAAGCCTGCTTTGTCAAGCTAAAGGGGTAAGTATATTAACGGATCATGTTTATAGTAATCGTTTCAAACATATCCCTGAGCTTGTGCGTATGGGAGCGAAGATGAAGGTCGAAGGACGTTCTGCTATCATCGAGGGTTCACAGCTCAGTTCCGCAAAAGTAAGAGCAACGGATTTGAGAGCGGGGGCTGCTCTTGTGCTTGCGGGGCTTAGTGTAAGAACGGGTGGTATTACGGAAGTTTCCGGGGTTGAATTTATTGATCGTGGTTATGAGAACTTGGTTTTCAATTTATCCTCACTCGGTGCTGAGGTTTGGCGCGAGAGCGAGGAATAAAGTTACAAACAACAGGCAATGCTAGAATCCAATTGAAAATTTAATAGTTTGGTGGTTGAAACATGAGCATGCAGCTTGCCGAGCTTGAAGTACTCAAGCTTACTGAATTATATAAACTAGCTAAGAAACATCAGATTCCATATTACGGTACGCTGAAGAAAAAAGAACTCATCTTTGCAATTTTACGTGCACAAGCGGCTGAGAGTGGTCTAATGTTCATGCAAGGTGTTCTCGAAATCCTTCAGGAAGGCTTCGGGTTCTTGCGTCCAATTAACTACCTTCCAAGCTCAGAGGACATTTATATATCGGCTTCTCAGATTCGCAAATTTGATTTGCGATCAGGGGACATTGTGTCGGGCAAATGCCGCCCACCCAAAGAGAATGAGCGCTATTTCGGGCTTCTTCAGGTAGAAGCGGTGAATGGGGAGAAACCGGAAACGGCTGCAGAGCGACTCCACTTCCCTGCATTGACACCTCTTTATCCAGACACGCGGGTTACACTCGAAACGGAGCCTAACAAGATATCCATGCGTATTATGGACTTGCTTGCCCCTGTGGGTCTAGGCCAACGCGGCTTGATTGTAGCGCCTCCTAAAGCAGGGAAGACGCTGTTGCTCAAGGAAATCGCTAATAGTATATCTACCAATTATCCGGAAATTGAACTCTTCGTGCTGCTCATTGATGAGCGTCCGGAGGAAGTTACCGATATGCAGCGTTCTGTTAAAGGGGAAGTGGTTGCTTCTACCTTTGATGAACTTCCCGAAAATCATATTAAAGTCGCTGAACTTGTATTAGAACGCGCCATGCGTCTGGTTGAACATAAGAAAGACGTTGTCATTTTGCTGGACAGCATTACACGTCTGGCTAGGGCTTATAACCTCGTGGTACCGCCAACGGGCCGAACGCTATCAGGTGGTATTGATCCTGCTGCATTTCATCGTCCCAAACGTTTCTTCGGGGCTGCCCGTAATATTGAAGAAGGCGGCAGCTTGACGATTCTTGCTACAGCACTCGTAGAAACGGGCTCACGTATGGACGATGTCATTTATGAGGAATTTAAAGGTACAGGAAATCTAGAGTTACATCTTGATCGTAAAATGGCTGAACGCCGTATTTTCCCTGCGATTGATATTCGCAGATCCGGTACGCGCCGCGAAGAAGCGCTCCTCGGCAAAGATGAGCTCGAGAAGGTATGGGCGCTTCGCAAAGGCATGAACGATTCGCACGAATATACAGAATCATTCATTAAAAAGCTCGGAGAATCGAAGACGAATCAAGAGTTTCTGGACTCTCTAGCTTCCCCTTCCGCTGGATCAGCAGGGGTGAGTGTGAGCAAAGGTAAAGTGAAAAACTCAGCTTCTTAAGCTGGAAGATACGTGTAACGCACAAAGAGGAGTACCGCTATGAATTTGGTTTATTCAGACTCACAAGGAAACGTCTTTGACCATCCTGATTTCTTGGCACTTGGTCGAAACGCAGAAATGATCACAGAAATTTTAGAAGACGAGTTGATTCCTCTGCCTGAAGGATCAACGCTCGTTAGTCTTCCGTTCACGCGACCGGTCGGTATTGATGCGGCGACTGGCGACATGAAGCTGGTTGAGGGTGATTATCATGCCGTGGGGGCGCTGCTCCCGCAAGGCTTCACTAGACTTCTGCTCCCTGGTTATGTTAAATCGGATAAGACCAAAGCACTGCCGCTTTTCGGGTATACCGCTGTCGTATGGAAAGAAGACGGCTTCTATGTAGCTGCACGATTGACGGATAATCCGTACTACTGGAACCCAGTACATTGTGACCCTACAGAGCTTGAAGTGGAGGTCAAACGATTGGTTAGCAAGTATCCGGATAATCGGTTATATCAGCACTTATCCAATTGTGCACTCGGGTATGAATGCCTGACTGCTTCGAATACGTTTCTCCAGCGCTGGGAGGGGGCTGTTCCGGTCTCCTACTCCTGTAACGCAGGATGCTTCGGGTGTATTTCGGAACAGCCGGATGAGAGCGGCTTCGTGGCTCCTCAGACTCGTATGAACTTCAAGCCTAAGGTCGAAGAGATCACACAGATCATGCTGGAGCATCTACGAACGCCAGAGAGCATTATTTCCTTTGGGCAGGGATGTGAAGGGGAACCTAGTACACAAGCTGTGATCATTATCGATGCCATCAAGCAAGTCCGCGAGCAGACGAAGATGGGCTATATTAATATCAACACCAATGCAGGGCTCACGGATCATATCCGCGGCATTGTAGACGCAGGGCTTGATCTAATGCGCGTGAGTACGATTAGCGCGTTGGATGATCACTACAACGCCTACTACAAGCCGAGGGCTTATACGCTCAAAAATGTGGAGAAGTCTCTACGTTACGCCACGGATAAAGGTGTCATAACTTCGATCAATTATCTTGTATTCCCAGGTGTAACCGATCGAGAAGAAGAGATCGAGGCTATGATTGAATTCGTGCGAAGAACCGGATTGAAATTGATTCAACTGCGCAACCTGAATATTGATCCCGAAAGTTACCTGAGCATTATTCCTAAGGCTCAAGGTGAACTGCTTGGGATGAAGCAAATGATTGAGATTTTCCAGCAAGAATTGCCAGATGTTGTTCTTGGTTCTTACTCGCATACACCGAAGTTCTACACGAGTGACCCAACCGTCACTACAGTGCTCTAAAGGAAGGGTTATCCGGTCTATTTTTGATTGATCAGGACTTCCGAATATGTTATAATGCACAGGTACGTCCATTAACTCTGTTTCAGCAAATGATTCAGGGCGGAAAGAGGTGAACCAACATGAAAGCAGGTATTCATCCTTCTTATCATGCAACCACAGTGACTTGCGCTTGTGGTAATGTGTTCGAAACGGGCTCTATCAAGCAAAATCTTCGCGTTGAGATTTGCTCAAATTGCCATCCCTTCTACACAGGTAAACAGAAGTTTATCGATGTAGGCGGCCGTGTCGACAAGTTCAAAAAGAAATACGGAATCTAATTGGCATCAATTTCTTTGCTGCCAATCAGCATAAGACAACCTCCCTTGGTCATCCTAAGTTTAGACTTAGAGTCCAATGGGAGGTGTTTTTATGTTTAGGGGCATGCTTAGGTTTACGGGAGCCATCCTGCTCATAACGAGCCTAATTGGCTGTGGAATTAATTCCGGTAACAAGAATCCACTGTCCGAGGGTGCACAGTATAAAGCGCAGCATTACAAGCAGGACGGGTACATGGGGCTCACGAGTGTGAATCCGAACGACCCGCTTAATCCTACGTATCATCACTACGAGGATGATACGAACTTAATGAAAGCCGTACTCGCGCAGCTGCAAGGTATTGAGAAGGCCAATATCTCCATTAACGGGCCGACCGCACGGGTGAAAATAAAACCAAGACCTTCTTTAACGGCTTCGCAAGTGGAGGAACTCCGTTCACAAGCCCAAATGGCCTTGAACACTAACATGCCGCGCTACAAGGTGATCGTGAAAATCGTTCAATAAGCAGGTAGATTTTCCCCTCGGTTGCTATTTACAATTGAATCAGCTATACTATTTTTACTGTGCTAGACGGGGAGGTAGCGGTGCCCTGTAACTCGCAATCCGCTGTAGCGAGGTTGAATTCCTGTTAGCGGTACTGTGATGTGAGGTCTGGCTCTTACACGTGGTGTTGAGAGTTGGGTCCTTCGCAATGAATGCTCATGAACCCGGTCAGGTCTGGAAGGAAGCAGCCGTAAGTGAGATGTTTCATGTGCCGAAGGGATGCCTGACTTGAGCCAACGATAAGAGTTCGCTTGTATCACTTTATCAATAACAGGTGCACGGTTTTACTTAATCATTTCAAATAATGACACACAACAAAACGCCAGCATTTAGGGCGTTTTTTCTTTTGTTAAGGGAAGGAAAATTCTTGCTCTACAGAGAATGAATATAACATCTGAATTATCATGTAAACGTTTGCGAATTCTGCGATTCGATTAGAGAAAGTGAAGGAGCTGCTGAAATGTCCATTCATGACCCTCAAGATTACATGGTTTCCATTGAGGAAATGCGAAAGCTATTCAACCTAAATGTACAGACAGGTATGCTCGTTGTCGATGAGGATGGAAAAATCATTTTAGCAACAGATCAAATTTTGAAATTTTCGGGGTATTCGGCCGAAGAAATAACGCAAATCTCTTTCCCTCAACTTTTTAAAGTGAGGGCAACTTTGCGTGAGCTGTACGAGTTTTATTTTAAGAACGAATCCAGTTTGGTGGAATGGCCCCATGGTTTCCTGGTAGGTAAAAACGGCGAAACCATCTTTTATCAATTTTCGATGTTGAAGCTCATGCGCGGCGATAAGCTAACGTATCTCTTGGCCATGAAGCATCAAGAAGAGTACCCACAATTAAATCTGCTGCAGCGATTCTCAGACGCCTTTCTGAAAGATATCAATTTAGGTGTTTTGTTAATTAGTATGAATTTTACGCTTGTCGATGTCAGCGATCGAGCATGCCAGATTCTAGCTATGGATCGGGAGCATATTCTTAATAAGTCGTTAGAGGAGATCTTTGCAACAGTTCCAAGCCAGCATCAGCTTGTGCAGCGAACGATCTTGGATGGTGCTGTCGTACGCAATCATGCGGTTTCCTGGACGAATAATCAAGAACGGTTTGAGCTGCTGTTGGATTCAAATGTGCTGAAAGACAGTCAAGGTAAAATTGTAGGGGCTTATGTGATTTTCAAGGACGTTACGAATATGCGCTCGCTGGAAGAGATGGTTCAAAGAAGTGACAGGCTTGCAATGATCGGGCAAATTGCAGCAGGCACAGCGCATGAGATTCGGAATCCGCTAACTTCGATCAAAGGCTTTCTGCAGGTGCTGCGGCGCACTTTTGAAGTGCAAGGAATGGAGAAAGAACAGAGCTACACCGTGGTCATGTTAGAGGAAATCGATCGGATCAACGAGCTCGTGAATGAATTTCTTCTGCTCAGTAAGCCTAAACATGTTTCTTATGAGCGGATCGATGTGACGGAAGTGCTGCGAGGGATTTTACCTATCATCAATAATGAAGCAATCTTGTACAATGTTCATCTTCAATATGAAGCTTCCTATCACTTGCCGGAAGTTATTGCAGACAAAGAGCTGCTCAAGCAGGTTTTCTTGAATGTTTGTAAAAATGGCATAGAGGCAATGGCGGATGGAGGAACATTGACAATTTCAGAGAAAGTGGACACGGTTGAACGGAATGTCAGCATTGATATTCATGATACTGGTTCAGGAATCCCGATGTTCGTGATTGATAAAATCTTCGATCCGTTCTTCACAACGAAGGATACGGGTACAGGATTAGGTCTTTCGGTATGCCAGCGAATCATTCACGATATGGGAGGTACGATACGTGTATCTTCCAAAGGCTTTGGGACGACGTTCACGATATCGATTCCTTATGCTTGATCCTCTATTTCATCCCTTGGTGGGTTATAGTATAATGGATTCAGTCATTCCACGCAGGGATTATTGGAGAGGAACATTATGGCACATATTGCTCTGTATCGAACGTGGAGGTCTCAGACGTTTCGTGAAGTTGTCGGTCAGAAACATATCACGCAGACACTGCAGAATTCTTTGCGAGAAAATCGCCTTACCCATGCTTATTTGTTCAACGGACCTCGAGGAACAGGTAAGACAAGTACGGCCAAAATATTAGCCAAGGCAGTTAACTGCTTAAACGGTCCGGCGGAAGAACCTTGCAACGCTTGCTCAGCATGTGAACGAATCACGGACGGTGCTGTTATGGACGTTGTCGAAATCGATGCTGCCTCCAATCGCGGCGTAGAAGAAATTCGGGATATTCGTGATAAAGTAAAATATGCCCCTACAGAAGTAAGGCAGAAGGTGTACATCATTGATGAAGTGCACATGCTCACGACCGAAGCTTTTAATGCCCTATTGAAGACTCTTGAAGAGCCTCCGGCCCATGTCATGTTTATTTTAGCAACAACCGAGCCGCATAAGATCCCAGCAACGATTATTTCTCGTTGTCAACGCTTTGACTTTCGGAGAGTTTCGATGGATGATCAGGTGCAGCGGCTGAAATATGTTTGTGAGCAGGAGCAGATCTCTATCAACGAGGAAGCTCTCCATTATATAGCGAGACTGTCGGATGGCGGGATGCGGGATGCACTCAGTCTGCTGGATCAGGCGACATCCTTTGCCTCGGGTGAAGTGCAGCTCTCTGACATTTTGTCCATCACCGGCGGTGTGGCTTCTGATCAATTCAAGAAACTCGTTCTTTACATCAAAGAGAAGAATCTTGGAGCCGCGCTAGAGCTTATCGATACTTTCATGCAAGAAGGAAAGAGCGCTGACAAATGTATTGAAAACTTGATTAACTACTTCCGCGATTTGCTCATGGTTCGCATGGTGCCGAATTCGCCTGTTATTACGGAACGTGTTTTTGATATGGGCGAACTAAAGGACATTGCCAATCATTTCTCACCTAGTGAAATGATGGCCATCATCGAAACACTGAATCATTATCAGAGCGAAATGAAATACTCCGTACAGCCTCAGACCCTGCTAGAAATTTCGATTATGAAAATGTGCGGTGGTCATAGAGGAGAGGGCAGCAGTTCATCTGAAAGTATGAGGGCCGAAGCCGGAAATCGTTTGCCTCAAGGTGAACTTTTTGCGCAAATGACCCAAAAGCTTCAACAACTTGAAGAACAGATAGCCGGACTGGTAAAATCGGGAGTAACGGGTGCATCGTCCGATCCCCATGCTAAGCAAGCGGCCTCCGCCAAAATGCCGGTGGCCTCGGCCCCTTCGAAGAAGTCGGGCATCAAGCTGGACGGTTACTTGAAGGCCTCGGAGAATGCAGATACTAAGGCAGCTCTTATGAAGTGGAGTCAAGTGTTAGGTGTTGTAAAAGAAAAGAAGATTACCGTTCATGCTTGGTTCGTAAATGGTGATCTGGTATCCATGCTGGATGATGTTGTACTTGTTGCATTCAAAAACGAGATGCATCGCAATACAACGGAAAAACCGGAAAACAAAGTCATTATCGAGCAAGTGCTTACTTCGGTGTTTAGTAAGCCAATACGTTTGCTTACGATCATGCGTAAGGAGTGGGACGATGCAAAGAATGATGCGACTAGCAGCGCTCCTGAAGTCATGGAATTAGAGACTGATAATGGGACTGCTGTCAAAGAAGAGTGGATTTCCGAAGCGATCCAATTGTTTGGCGAAGAGTTAGTAACGATTAAAGAAGACTAAATACGAGGGAGCTACCTGCCATGAATAACATGAATCAAATGATGAAGCAAGTAAAGAAAATGCAAGAACAAATGATGAAAGCCCAAGAAGAACTGGGTACTAAAATGATCGAGGGTACAGCAGGCGGCGGTGTCGTCACTGTCATCATTAACGGACACAAAAAAGTTCAAAGTATTACAATTAAGCCCGAAGCTGTTGATCCGGATGATGTTGAAATGCTGCAAGATCTCGTGCTTACGGCTGTGAATGATGCTATGGCCAAGGCGGAAGAAATCGCTAACAAAGATATGGGCAAATTTACAGGTGGTATGAATATCCCTGGATTGTTCTAAAGACAACCAAGAGCAACGATTCTGAACGATGAAGGAGAACTCCTTTGTATTACCCCGAACCGATATCCAAGTTAATCGATGCTTTCTCTCGTCTGCCGGGGGTAGGCCCCAAAACAGCGGGACGCCTCGCCTTTCACGTCCTTCGTATGAAAGAAGAAGACGTGATAGACTTCGCGAAGGCGCTCGTCAACGTAAAAAGGAACCTTCACTATTGCTCGGTCTGTTGTAACATTACGGATATTGATCCTTGCCGTATCTGTCAAGATAAGAGCAGGGACGGTTCCGTCATTTGTGTCGTCCAAGAACCTAAGGATTTGGTCGCTTTGGAACGCACCAAAGAATTCGAAGGATATTATCACGTACTGCATGGTGCGATTTCCCCGATGGAAGGGATTGGACCGGATCAAATTCACATAGCTGAATTACTCAAGCGTTTGGGTGATGAAACGGTGCAGGAATTGATTTTGGCAACCAACCCGAATATCGAGGGGGAAGCGACAGCCATGTATTTGTCCAGATTAATCAAACCATTCGGTCTTCGGGTTACGCGTATCGCGCATGGATTGCCAGTGGGTGGAGATTTGGAATATGCTGATGAAGTGACGCTGACCAAAGCAATGGAAGGCCGCAGGGAATTATAAATAACGTGCATAATGATCAGGGAGCTTGCAAAGCTCTCTTTTTTGTTGCCAAAAAAAATGTCATGAAGGTTCTAAATGTTCCATTTTTCCCATATGGATAGATCAACCCGGTTATGGGAGGAATGGAGGTTTGCATGTGCGACCAGCTCTATTAGGAAAGTATGGGATGAAGAATCCAAAGACGAAAAACGCTCAAGAAGAACTTAAGAAGGACAAGCAGATGCTAATTCAAGAGATTCGTAATGCCCATGCGAATTGGGTGGCGGCTCAAGCGCACTTTGAATTTGCTTTGGACAAGGATCAGATTGATTATGCGATCTATGCTATGGAAGCTGCAGAGAAAAGATTTGAAATGCTCATCAAGCAAGCCAAAAAGATGAATTTGAGTCTGATTGACAGTGATCGATTAATGGAGGTGTAGAAGGTGTATCTCAAATATGCTGTATGGGGATTACTTGTACTTTCATCTCTAATGCTATTATTCATTTTTTTTCGGAATAGCAGCGGCGGCAGGGTATTATCAGCGCTAGGATTGAATATTGTTGTGGCTGCATTCCTCTTATACACATTGAACTTATTGAGTACCTACACACAATTTGACCTCCCTATTAATACAGCCACATTAGGGACTGTTACTGTTCTAGGGGTCCCTGGGGTCTTACTTCTTATAGGTCTAAAACTAACTTTGCTCTAGATGGTAAGATCATACATGCAAATCGTGGTTGACTCAGTTACAGCATCTGTGGTATCTTATAAAAGTTGCCGCTGAGACATGCGGGAATAAAGAAGTAACTTTAGAAAAACAAGTTGCAAAATAATAGTTAGTGTGTTATTTTGATATTCCGGCTTTCGAGAGAAGACGGAAAATGAAAGAAATTGATCTTTGAAAACTGAACAACGAGTGAGTAAGCACGGTCGAGAAATCGACCAAAAAGAGATTGCAAAATCTCGCTAGCAACGCAAATGAGCAATTAAGCTTTCAAATAGTTTTACTATTATGGAGAGTTTGATCCTGGCTCAGGACGAACGCTGGCGGCGTGCCTAATACATGCAAGTCGAGCGGATTTATCCTTCGGGATAAGTTAGCGGCGGACGGGTGAGTAACACGTAGGTAACCTGCCTATAAGATCGGGATAACTATCGGAAACGATAGCTAAGACCGGATAATTGGTTTTCTCGCATGAGAGAACTATGAAACACGGAGCAATCTGTGGCTTATAGATGGGCCTGCGGCGCATTAGCTAGTTGGTAGGGT
>NZ_FNIF01000016.1 GCF_900103825.1 Paenibacillus sp. yr247 | reverse complement strand
GTTCGTCACATCCCGTACACTGCCCAGCGCATCGGTCAGCCCATACACGATATTCCCATCCACATGCTCATCGCCGTCAAACCAGCCATGTCCGCCAAACCATCCGTTGTGATTACCGTTTTTGCCGTTATTGCCGTGATCGTCATCATCGCCAATAAAGCGCGTATTTCCGAACAGCCTTTGCGCCACGGTCTGATTTCCGGCTCGGTAGTACTCCACCATTGGATTCCCGTTCTTTCCATACTCCTTCAGAACGTCCATTCCATCGTACAGGTATTGAGTCGTTCTTTCGCCGAAAAAGTCTTTCCATTCATCCGGCAACTTAATTCCGTTCCAGTTATAGTCGTTTCCATGGTTTCCATTATTGTTTCCATGGTTTCCATTATCACCATTGCCATTGCCATTGCCATTGCCATTGCCTTTACCATTTCCATTTCCATTACCGTTGTCATCATCATTTTTATTACCTTGCGAAGTCAGTTTCCCAAGTAGACCAGAAAGATCGACGTACGTTTCGGTCCGACTCACTTTCCGTCTGAAAGCATCGTACTCAAACTCCACTCCTGTGCCGCCGAGAACCTGCACCCCTTTCAGGAGATTGTCTCCTGTATAGTTATAACTTACTTTCTGTGCAGGACCGCCTTTTTTCTCGGTTAAATTCCCGTTCGTATCGTATATATACGAAACCTCGCCTGCCGACAAAAGCCGATTCGCACCGTCATACGCGTACGCCGTCACTTTGCCGTCCGCTGTCATTCGAGTACGATTGCCAACTCCGTCATATTCGTACTGCGCGTTCTTCACCGGATTCGTGACGTAATCGGGGCGAACATAGTGCCCGCTGTCTTCCTCTTCCGCCAGTTCCTTTAACCTTGCCCAATCATCGAGGTTAAAATCTCTGCCATTTGGGTTTGGGTTGCTTATTCCATACACAGCGCCGGTGACTCCTAGTTGATTAGCGTTGTACGTTGCGTTATAGACGCTGCTGGATACTGCTTTTGGAAATAGTGATTGAAGCAAGGCAGAAAGCCTAAGATCACTATGATTGCCGTTACCATTATTACCGTTATTGTCACTGTCATCGCCTTGATCACCGATTCGCATGTCCTTATCGAAAGGATACGTGACATTAACCAAGCGATTCAACGCATCATAGGCATACGTCGTCGCCGCTCCGTCTTCTTCCGCCATGGCTAATCGGTTGCCGGCTTTATCGTACGTATACGCATAAGATCGGTGCAGATCCTCGCCACGGTGCTCCAGCTTCGTCACCCAGTTGTTCTCGTTGTACGTATACGTCGTAGTAATTCCGTTTGGTCGTTGTTCTCTTGCTAATTTCCCCAGCGCGTTATAGGTAAAACTCGTCTTTTTGCCTTCCGGGTCCGTCATTTCCGTCAAATGGCGAGCGGCATCGTATTGATACGCGAACATCCGGTCTTCGCCGTCTTTCAATCCGATTCGATTACCCGTTTCGTCGTAGGTGAAATTGAGGGTCTTACTCAATTGTGTGTTCGTGACGGACACTAATTGATCCGCTGCGTCATAAGCATACTGCTCCTTGGATGCGGGAGATGCAGCATAGGTGAGATTCCCTTCCGGATCGTACTGATACGTCAGTGCTTCTCCTCCGGGAAGCTGTTTCTGCAGCAACTGATGCTTGCGGTCATATTGATACGAGATGGCCGTGCCGTCAGGCTTCGACATTTGGCTGACATTACCTGCTCCATCGTATCGATACGCTGTCACTTGGCCAAGCGCATTTTTCTCAGAGATTAATCTTCCTAGCGGATCGTATGTCCAATCCGTTTCGTGCTGATTGGCGTCCATCATTTGCGTACGCCTGCCTAGGGTGTCATACGCATATGATGTCTTATTGCCAAGCGCATCGGTTACCTGTGTCATTCTGCCCATGGGGTCGTAGGCATACTGTGTTTGATTCCCATTCGCGTCGGTTTCCGCCGTTTTTCGGTTCAAGCCATCGAACGTATAAGCCGTCACGCCTCCTAACGGATCTGCTTTGGCTACCATTCGGCCCAGCGCATCGTATTGATAGGCTGTCTTATGGCCTAATGCATCTGTTTGAGCCACGAGATTGCTGGTGGCGTCGTAATCGAAGGTTTGCTTGGCTCCCAAAGCGTCCGTCTTAACTGACAAACGACCTAGCGCATCGTAATCGTAAGCTGTTTTCGCACCGCGTGCGTCTGTAGCTGTGATCAGATGATCTAATGCATCATACGCCATGGACTTGCTATGTCCGATGGGATCGGTCATGTGTATAAGACGATTCAATGCGTCGTATTGGTAACCCCAATTGCTGCCTCTTCGATCTTGTTGCGAGATGAGATTGCCATTCGCATCGTACTGATAAGTAGTTAGAAAACCTTCTTCGTCTTGGACGCTAATCGTCCGTCCTGCAGCGTCATAGCCGAACTTCTTTGACGAACCGAGCGGGTCGGTCTTCGTGAGCATACGACCCAGCGCATCGTAAGTATAGCTTGTCTTTCCGCCAAGCGGATCGGTCAAGCTCGCTAATTGGCCTGTCTGGGTATAAGCGTAGTCGGTTTCCTGCTTAAGAGCGTCTATTTTCGCGATGACTTGACCGATTGCGTCATACCGATATTGGGTAATTGCACCGTTCTTATCCGTAGCTTGCGAGAGTCGTCCCAATATATCGTAAGCACGCGCAGTTCGATTGCCGAGTGGATCCGTCACGGTGGTCAGACGACCAGCCTCATCATAAGCGTAGCTCGTGACCTGGCCTAAAGCATTCGTCATGGCAGATAACCTTCCCATGGCATCATACGCCCATTTGGTCGTCCTGCCGAGCTCATCCGTCAGCTCGGACATACGGAACTGATCATCGTACTGAACCATTTTGCGATTTCCTAGCACATCTGTCGTAGTCACTTGACGATGATCTTGATCATAGGCGATCGTGGTTGTATGATGCAGCGCATCCGCCATCTTCACGATTCTGCCAAGCGAGTCATAATCATATGTGGTCTGTCCGCCTAAAGGATCAATGACGGACACCATCCTGCTTGCGGTGTCATACGCATAAGATGTCACTTTTCCATTTTTGTCGGTTTTGGCAATAAGTCGGCCTAAAGCATCGTATTGATACTTTTCCAACTTTCCATTTGCATCCGTACCTTGCGCTAGATTCCCGTTCAAATCGTAAGTAAAGGTTCTTACATGACCAAGCGCATCCACGATTTTGGTTACATGTCCAAGGGTATCGTACGAATACGCGGTCACTTGATTAGCTGCATCCTGCACCTGCGTAACTCGTCCCAACTCGTCGTAAGTCAGTGAACTGCTATGACCTAACGCATCGGTTACTTGGATGACATGACCCGCTTCATCATAAGCCCAAACCGTTTTGTTTCCTAAGGCATCGATCATTTCAACCAACTGTCCTAACGAGTCATAGGTGCGGGTAACGCTGTTGCCCGCAGGCAAAGCAGTATGGTTGTTATTTCCCCACTCATCATAATCTTGGTGAGTTATTTTGGAGCCTGTAACGATATCTGTAACACGTCCGACCGTATCGTATGTATAAGCCGTTGTCTGATTCCCGGTGGTCACGTTAGCAACGCGGCCCGCCGCATTGTAAGAAGTCGCTTGTGCCGAAAGTAAAGAACCGGACTTGTGAACAACTCTCCCTAAGGCATCGTACTCGATTTGAAGCGTTGCATCGTTAGCCCCTCTTACGCTGACGACACGATCCAATGCGTCATAGCCGAACGTGGTGGTTGAGCCTGTAGCATCTATTGACTGAACGAATCTCCCTTTATCGTCGTAGCCGAATGTTGTCACCGCTTGATCGGGAGTCGTAATCTGCGACAATCTGCCCTGAGGGTCATAGGCGCGGGTGAGGACATGACCGAGTGCATCAGTTACGCTCGTCAAACGATCTCCCGAATCATACGTGAACGAACGTTTGCCGCCATCGGGAAGCGTCACTTGCTGCAAACGGTTCATCGCATCGTAAACATAGGTCGTTAAGCTGCCTGAAGGATCTGTCACCGTTATGAGCTGGCCGACATCGTTATAAGCAAAGGACGTCGTTTTGCCACGCTGATCGGTCTGGGTAAGCTTCTGTCCGTGAGCATTATAGGTAAACGATTGTGTATGCCCGAGCGGATCGGTGATCTGCAGCAAATTGCTATGATCATCGTAAAGATAAGCCCATGTCTTCGGCGCCGTTTGAGCGTTCGGAGATTGAATTTTCACTTGTGTCGGTTTATTCCACTGATTGTAAGAGGTGAGTGTTGTCATGCCGCGCGGATCAATCCGCTGCACAGCTCTCCCTAACCCGTCATAAAAGCTTGTGCTTGTGCCGTCAGGACCTTGGGTTGTCTGCAGCCTTCCTGTATCCGTATACGTATACTGATACGTTCGTCCGGATGCATCCGCCTTTTGCACAATGCGGTGTTTGGCATCATATTGGTAACGGGTGACGCCGCCCTGAGCATCTGTGCGCAGCACCGTCTGATTGGGATCATCGTAGCTGTAACTATATATAATATCGGCTTGATGGGTGTATGTAACGACTCTGCCTTTGTCATCATAAGCAAAAGAGTCGATGCCTGTTGCAGGTCGAGCAGCGGATAGCAAATGTTTTTTTGAATCATAGGTAAAAGAAAGGGTACGCCCGTCCGGATTGATCACATCCGTCAAATTGTGGACATCATCATATTGATAAGTAGTTACCCTGCCTAAAGGGTCTGTTAAGGATGCAATTTGATCACCTGTATAACTCAGTGTATACGGACGACCAACCGTGTCCGTTATTGTCTGAATATGTCCATTAGCATCATAACTTAGTGAAATTTGATTGCCGTTCTGATCCTGTATGGATAAAAGTTTACCGGCTGCAGGATCTTCGTCTTTACGCCATTTGGCGTAGTAGCCTTTGAACGTATAGACAAGACCTGATGGCTCTGTAATACGATACTCATTGGCCGAGATCCGCTGTAATTTTGATCCATATGGCTGATCTGAAGAGTAACTGCCTTGATCGAGATTATAATAGATTAGACGATCTCCATCGTATGAATCCTCATATTGAGAGGCATTCTGGGGATGGAACGAATATCGAATCTGCGACCCGCTAGGTTGCGACTCGACGATATGAAATCCAGCGTACATCTGCAAGCGATGCTCATAGGGGAAAAACCAACCATTCCCATATGCCCCTTGTTTATTATTACGGTCTCCCAAGAAAGAACGCTCAAAGTTTACTGAAAGTCCAGGCGATTGAACCTTTAAATCAGTTTGCTTGATTGTCAACATTCCGCTAGGAAGGACAATGGGATCTTCGGGCATGCCGTTATTCTGCGCTTGATCTTCTTCGAACCGCCCAAGTGTAGGCATTTCTCCCCCTGGAAGTGATGCCGTGCTGCTTATCCCTGTCTTCTCTGGACTGAATGGCGATTCCGACGATGCGGATCCAGGTTGCGGCAGCCAGTTAGCTAGCCAATCGTCTCCTGAAAAGCTATGAGAGGCATTAGCTTTTCCTATTAACCCTGGAACACTGCCACAAACAATAAACAGAATCATAGTAACCATCCATATTTTTCTTCGCCATCTTCTTGTTGACATACCAAAAAACCCCTTTCCCTGACAATAGCAAGCCCATTAAAAGCGTGACGCAAATGTGCTTACTACTACTAATCCAGGAAAAGGAGTTGCACATATTTCGGCAGCTTGGCGATCATAGTCTTGTTCACAAGACTTTAGACCCATAGCTTTGCGTCTTCGTCTTTCAACGAATTTGCTATTGTCGATACGTGTTCTATTTTGTTTTTATTTGAGAGATTACAACAATAGCCATTTATACCCATTCTTAAGTGGATCATATCATTCAATCCATGTATTTTCCACACAAAAATTGGTAAATTTGATTTATTTTCTTCTTTTTACTTTTTTATTGCTAGGAATATGTACCTATGGTACAATACGTGCCGAGAGAGATTTACAACATTTTCCTACAATATTCTCCATTCATCCACGACCCAACAGGAGGATAACTATGAAAAAAATAAGTGCTTTCCTATTTTTCCTAACCCTATTATTCTGCCTCAGCAGTCAAGTTTTCGCCGATGACTCGGTTCCGGTCTATCTGGACGGCGAACAACTCATTTTCGATGTGCCTGCCATGATTGATAATGGAGCGACGATTGTTCCTTTCCGCGCTATCTTCGAAAAGCTTGGAATTGCTGTTCAATGGGATCCTAGCACTCAGACTGTCAAAGGAACTAAAGATAAGCTCTCCGTTCAAATGCAAATCGGGAGTACATCTGCCCAGATCAATACTTCTACCTTAAAGCTTTCTACTGCTCCGAAAATTATAGATGGAAGCACCTTTATCCCTTTGCGAGTGATAAGTGAAGCCTCTGGTAAAATTGTGTATTGGGATGACAAAGTTCGCTCTGTCTACATTCGTACAAAGCCTGGAGACTATATACAAAGCAGCCTAAACGATACTAACCTAACTGTTACATACGATGGAGAAACTGTGAATGGCATTCGCCAGGGTCTAGGAAAACTCATTGTAAATGGTAAATTGCTGTTTGAAGGTGACTTTAAGAACAATTTGATCGATGGTAACGGCACGCTCTATTACAAAGGCGGGCAGAAATATTATGTCGGTGAGTGGAGTCAAGGAAAAATGAATGGCCATGGTATGCTGTATCGGGAAAACGGTTCCGTCTGGTACGACGCCACATTCGTCGATAGCAAAATTACCGGACAAGGCAAAAAAGTGTATGAAAATGGCGATTATTACATTGGTTCCTTGAATGACGGATCGTACGAAGGGGAAGGAAAAACATACCGAGCAAATGGCACTTTGAACCACGAAGGACAGTTCCACAACAACTTGTACTCTGGAAATGGTAAAGCCTACTATGACAATGGAAAATTACAGTTCGAAGGCACATTCAAAGACGGCAAAGCTGAAGGACCTGGTAAATTGTACTATCAAAGCGGAAAGTTGAAATTCGAGGGTGAGTACCATAACGGGCTTCTCAATGGAAATGCTAAGGTGTACGCCGAAAATGGAAAGCTTATTTACGAGGGTCAGTGGAAAGGTAATAAATGGGATGGCCAAGGAACGCAATATAATTCCGACGGTTCCGTGAAATTTAAAGGCATGTTCCAAAATGGTAAACCTGTAAACCAACAAAATTAATTACGCCAACATAAAAGAAATCAAACAGCCCCCTTGCCAATGCCAGGGGGCTGCTTTGAAGATGAGTGCATGTTGCGAGAGACTAGTAGGCCTTCGGAACCTCGACTTTGTTGGTGACGCCGTCTTCGGTGAAATAAATATGCGTGTCGAATCCTTGATCGTCCATGAAGTAGGACACATATTTCGGCTCGCCGTGCTTAATCGGCACGAGGAGTGTAGCCATACGGTGGCTGCGCGCCGGCCTGGTCGTTGCCTTGAGGTGCCAATGCAGCGGCAATCCCTCGATTTCGGCCGGATCAACGTCCGTAAAGCCTTGATGCTGGGACAGTTCCAGGTCACCAGAGGAGCAATAGACGAAACGACCGTCCATATCAGCCTTTTGGCCCTGGACTTTGAAGGTCTGTCCATTCAGCTTCATTTCATAAAGCGTCTGGAACAGCCAGTCGACAGAGCCAGTCTGCGACAGGTCGATGTGGTCAACAACAACGACGTAAGTGCCAAAAAAGTAAAGCTCGCGAACGTAACGATCCAGATAAGGAACGTGCTCCTTGTATGCTGCGGTTGCATTGCTGCGGGAATAACCGCAGCCCTTACGCTGCTCGGCAATCTCGACGACGCCTGACGCAGCCATGTTCAGCACTTTATTTTTCTCCGCATATTGACCATGACCATCGATCAGGATGTTGTTCGTTGAGCGCGTCTGTCTGCGCCAGTTCATGTGCATTGTGCTGCTGAATGCCACGTAATAACCGCTCTCAATGGCAAGCGGCTCCCCGTAAGCGTGCAGCAGGAAGGCGTTTTGGTCACCGTGGCTGTGGCTGACGGAGCCGTATTTGCTGCTCTTCGTCAGCAGCATGATGTGACGCTCCGGATCGGCCATTTGCGAGTGAAAGGCCACCCAACCAATGTCGCGGAACCATTTGACCGGCTCGATATTCGCATCGGTTGGAGCAATCGCTTCTACCTGCGTATAATCATGGCGGTACACCATTTCATCGAAACGAAAATCCCACCAACCGTAGTTGTAAAATTTCATTTCGGAATCGGTATCTGTCTCACGAACCCGCTCAAAATACCACTGGTACAATCCATTACCCGTCACGCCTGCGAATTGGCGGATGTTGAAGCCCGTTTTCAAGCTAACCGGATCGCCAAGCGTTGACTGATCACCAAAGCTTGCGCGAAGGGTATCCGGACTGAATGCATAGAGCGGGAAATCGCCGGTTTTGGCGAAAAAGGGTCTTTTATAAAAGTTGATGCCCGTATATTTCTTCAGCAAATTCATCGCTTCCGTGACAAAAGCCATCCCGGTCGTCCAATACATCGGACCCTCCGCCCAGCCTCCGTCCGGTCCGCCCCATGGTGAATATAAACACGCATAGTATTCAAGGGTATAATCGAGCCACTCGCGGACTTCCGGCTCTTCCTCTAACAAGGCGATGCAGCACGGTACAAGAACGCTCGAAAGAGAGCGAACGGCGTGGCTGTCGAACGGCACGTGATGAATCTTCGAATGCTGGGTGACGTGCCCAGCAATTTGACGCGTACGTGAGAGTAGAACTTGCTGTACCAGCTTACGTTCATTCTTGGTTAACAGAGCGTGGAGCCAGTCATAGCCCCATGCGATAGCTCCAGCCATACGGAAGGAGGCCTCATCGTTGTAATCACGGCTTGTCGTACCGTTCAAGTCCCATGTGCAGATGTGAAGCAGCCACGTTTTCGCGCGGTCCAGCAGCGCTTGGTCTGCCAAAATCACTCCAGCCACCGCTAGGTGACGAACTGCGTAAAGGACTTCTTGCGTGTCCATGTACATTTGGCGCCATAGATTGGCTACGCGCTTATTTCCGGGATACGGCAGGGGCTCAGCGATCAGTTCCCGATTGATCCATGGCTTAACGGACTTTTCATAGAAGACATCGAATCCACAATAAGCGGGATCTTCAGCCAGTTGGCTGCGGAAAGCATCAAGCTCAGCGGACTGCAGCCATAATCTAGGATGCTGGGCGGTTGCTTCAGCGTAGCGGCGCTCTCTGCTAGGAAGTGGAGTCTCCGGTAAATCGGCTGGCACTTCGAAGCGCCGTACGAGGCTCCAAGCGGTTTGAGATCCATCTTCTTGGATAAGTGCGTATCGCCAGAAGTAAGTACCTGGCTTTAGCGCGTCATCGGGTGTATATAAGTTATAAGGAATCGGCCCAATCGTCTGCGTGTCAGGCTTAGCGAAAGCATCCGAATGCGAGATTTGCAGCACATAGCGATCATGCTCCAGTTGTGCCGGAATCCAAGTGAAGCGAGGTGGGTTTTCCAGCAATACAGTTTGCTCATTCGGTTCATATTGTACGGTTAGTACGCCGCTCTGCGGTTCGTATAATGGCGACAGTGTAGTCATATCCATTCTCCTCCCGGGGTTCCCTAAGTGAAAAGCAAGCCTTTATCTTTCGTTAATTGAATGCGTATGGAGCTATTTGACTGTCCGGGTACCGAAACGACAATTTCCTGAGCGGAAACGCGAGTTAACTCCGCTTGGCTGCCTGCACGGTAAGCGTGTATGAAGTCAGCACAACGGTCGTTCCGACGATGGAGTATCGCCGTGAGCGACTTACTCGGGTCAACGGAGTCACCCGGTGTTCGCACAGCGAGAAACTCGTCGTCCGGCTGTACAAGCGCCGTATGGAACACGAATGCGTCTGACCCTAACGCGTAAGACATGTGCAGCTGAGCAGCACCGCTTTTGTCGACGGCATCACCCGGCACAAATTGACCGGTGATGGGCAGTTCTTGCTCAGAGACAGTGGCTGCATCCTTCTCTTGGATGAGAAGTTTGTAAACTGCTTCTTTCCCTTGCATCTGCTGCTGGGATTGAAGTGAGACGGCAGGATGCATCCACCACTCGATGCTCTTTGGCTCATCGCCTGTAAGCTCGACCTGGAACCAATCCAACAGCCAATCGCCGGTCAGCAGCAAATGGCGATTCATCGTGCAGCCCTCGTAGGCTTCTGTAGACTGCAGCCATGTGTACACGGTCGTATCTGTAGCCTCATAGCGGACACAGCGCCCTTCATGCGGCGCTTGTGATCTGCCATCCAGCGACACGGTATTGTGGCTGGCGGTTTCGGCAAACCACGATTTCCGCATGGGCGAGCCGTAAGGCACCATCCCGAAATCGGGCGTCAGGGTTTGGTCCGGGTGCATCACCGTCAGATGCAGCTTGTCGTAATGGCCGTGGGAACCGCCGTGCTCGCCGAAATCGGCGAGGAACGATAGCGGGTTCCCGGCAACGCGGCCAATGACGAAGCCGGCGTTCGGCCAGAGCCGCGAGCGACGCGGCTCAAGGGCAGGCGCGCGGTCAGCGGCCTCGCCAGCGCCGTAGAGCAGCGCCTCCAGCTGCTCGCCACCGGCAGCGTCTAGCTGCCGGTACGCTTCGCGCAGGACCGGCGCGAGGCCGGCGATGCCATAGATCGCGAGCCCCTGCTCGGCGATCTCGGCGATCTCGCGGGCGTAGGGATCACGTGCGAGCGGTCCGTCATGAAGCGCGGGCAAGGCGCCCTGGTCGTCGGCCAGATCGGCCAGCGCCTCAAGCATGCCGCGCATGGATTGGCCGTCTGCGCCAACGGTGGCGTAGAGATCGATGCCGAATCGCTGCGCCATCTCAGCAGAGATCAAGTACGCACGAAGCACGAATACGTGATAGTACGTGCTTCCCTCAAACTCCACTTGATCCGCTTTCACGCCGATCGATAGGTGGTGCTTGAAGCCGCCTTGGCCTTCAATTAGCGCTTCCAGCGTCGCTTGCTCTCCGCGAGCGGCATAGACACAAGATAATGACGCGTTCAGCCATGCGGTGTAATTGTTCTCCGCATTGTTCCGCTCATGAATCAGGATGTGGCGGTATTCTTCCATACTCCCTGCGAGCAGACCCAGGAAGGCGTCGATCGCCGCTTGCTCCTTCGCCTCGAACACGACACCCTCATCGCGCAATAACAGATAAGCGCGAATTAACGTTGTGGACCAGATCGCCTCCGTCAGCGCCTGGTGAAAAGCACGCCCCTTTAGCATCCAGCTCTGTGCTTCCGGATGCACGGGATAAAGCGGAAACTGCTCGGCATATTCAACGAGCAGCCTTTTACTAATCAACGCGTACGACTCATCGCCAAGCGTTGCATAAACAGCCGCTGACTGCAGAGCCACCCGTGCAAGCGACTGGTGTTTGAACACGAGCCAAGCGCCGCGATAAGCTTCGCCCTCCATTTTGCAGCCGTGCGGACAAAGGAATTCGGATGCATCTGCCTGCATATGATCGAACATCAGTTCGGTATGATGGCGCGAACAAACATACTGGTGCCACCAACCCCCAGGTTCCTTCGGAACGGAAAGGCTGCCTGTTTGCTGCAGCCTATCGATTTCCTCTTTCAATATATGTGCTGTCCGACCTGCCCAAGTCAATTTTCCCAGCTTTTCGCCTAGCCTCAGCGCGGTACTCATCGCATCATCATCCCGCCGTTGATTTCGATCGTTTCACCCGTTACATAGGCTGCCAGATCGGAAACAAGATAAAGAACAGCGCCAGCCACATCATCCGGTGTTCCTTCACGCTGCAGCGGAATGCCGTTCACGGTTGCTTGACGTGCTATGTCTGTCGTGAATGTCGCGTGGAACATGGTATTGCCGATAAAGCCAGGAGATACGTTATTGACGGTAATTCCACTTGCCGCTACTTCTTTCGCTAAGCCCTTGGTGAATGTTTGTACCGCTGCTTTACTAGCTGCATATATGCTTGAACCAGGTCCGCCGCCGTTATGCGCAGCAACCGATGTCATATTTACGATACGGCCATAACCCTTCGCTTTCATGCCGGCAAGGACTCTTTTGGACATGAAAACGGTGCTCTTCAAATTAACGTCCATAATTCGATTGTACATGTCTTCAAACATCTCTGAGTTGGCAACGCGCTGTACGAGATGGCCAGCATTGTTCACCAGAATATCAATCGTACCGCCAAGGGCCTGCTCTACTTCACTAACGAGTCTGTCGATTTGCTCCAAATTCGTTACATCCGCTTGCACCAAAACGGCTTCGCCGCCCGCTGCTTGAATGGCTGCTACAACTTCTTGCCCTTGTGCAACGTTATTCAAGCAGTTCACGCCAACCTTCGCTCCATTGCTTGCCAAAGCTAGTGCAATCGAGCGTCCTATCCCTGCATTAGATCCTGTAACCAGTGCAATTTTCCCCGTCAAATTGATATTCAAATGAATTCCTCCCATGAGTGTGTTTCGTTATCTGCCTTTTTATGTGGAATAAGGGTCTTTAGCAGCTTCTATTAGCCACGATTCCGCAGATATCACTTAAATAAGAGGTGCTAGCGACTGCTATTTTCTCTCAAAATACAATTTCAACGATCTTTGAGTCGAATAAGAGTCCCTAGCAGCTTCTATTTGCCATTTCCCTGCTGATATCGCTCAAATAAGAGGTGCTGGAATCTGCTATTCTAGCGTTCAGCACGCCTTCCCCTCACACGCTTATCCTCGCTAATCTCCGTATTCTCACCCACGCAGCTTAGGCCTCGCCGTCTCCGGCATCGTCATCGTTACACAGGTGCCGCGTCCCCATTCGCTGTCTACAGACAGCCCGTAGGCCTCGCCGAACACCATTTGAATCCGTCGATGGACGTTCATCAACCCAATGCCGCCTCGCCGAGAACCGCCTGTCTCTTCAGGTTCGGCCAAGCGGTTTTCCTCTAGCTTCGTACGCAGCTCTGCGAGCTTCTCCGGCTTCATGCCTGTGCCATTATCCTCGATGAACACTTGGAATAACCCGCCTTCTTTCCGAGCATCAATGCGAATGTAGTGGTGTGATTCAACACCATCCGGGAACGCATGTTGAAAAATATTTTCGATCAACGGCTGCAAAGTCAGCCGGACCATTTTCTCCAGCAGCAGGCTTGGCGGGATCGCTACATCAATTTCGAACTCTTTTCCGGTGCGATGCTGCAAAACAATCATATAATTGCGTACATGATTCAACTCATTCGCTACCGTAATTTCTTCCAAATTCGTCTGTACAGCGTAGCGAAGCATGAAGGCCATCGCTTCTACAATCTCTGTAATTTCACTGGAATCCTGAACAATCGCATAACAATTGATCGTTTCCAAAGTGTTATATAAAAAGTGTGGATTGATTTGCAGCTGCAATGACTGAAATTCAGCCCGCTGGCGTTCAAGCTTCGATTCACCTAGCTCTAGTAGGTTCTTCTGCTGCTCCAGCTCGGCCTCATATACCCGTTCAATCATTTCGGATAGGCGCGTCACCATCAGGTTGTAGCTGTGAATAAGTCCACCGATCTCGTCCGTTCGGTCAATCTCATCGATGTACTGCCAGTTTCCTTTTTCCGTTTCCCGCATGCTGTCTTTCAGCCCTCGTATCGGAGCAATAATTGAACGGCCGAAACGGTAGGCGAGCCAAAGTGCAACAGCCAACGTAAGCAAACCAACGATAATGGTCGTTGTACGAATGGTATCGGCGGGACGGCGCAGCTCCTTAACTGGCATTGAGGCGACAAGATTCCAATCTGAGTAACCGGATTTCCGCGATACAAACATACGTTCTCCACCGTTGTATTTATGAAGAAACGTCTGATTGCCGCTTGCCAGGACGAGTGTCGCCAATTCATCATTGGGCTTACGCTGCCCCATGGAAGGAGGGTAGATGTAGTTGCCTGTATCATCGACGATAAAGAAAAATCCATCTTTACCCAAGCTGACACGATCCCACGTTTTCGCCAATTCAGTAAGCTTGATCTCAATGGCGACTACTCCGCGATTCTCATCTCCGTAAGAAGGTCCTCTCACTTTACGAGCCATCGTCACGACCGATCCCTGATCGACAGCACGTATGCTCATATTCAGCAGCGCAATCTTGCCATCACTAGGCGTCATTTTCATCAAATTATCATACTTCTCCTGCACTAGCACAGGATCAAAATTAAATAAATTTTGGTTCTCATAGATGACGGAACGTCCATGCTGGCCCACCACATAAATCATGTTTAACTGCTTATACAACGTGACGATGGACTCCACCGATGCGAGTGCAAACTTCTTGATTTTATCCGAATACACATAATACTCATACGCATCATCGGGCTTAATTTCCATGAAAGCGCGAACATCGGAGTTGGACGAAAATGCATTGCTAAGCAGCTCATACGCCTGTAAGTAGCTATCTGTTTGATAGTTCGCGCTGTCGATCATTTGCTCCATATACTGTTTTACCTGGCCGTCCAGCGCTTGCGAAGATTGCACATAAGAAAAGGCACCTACGGATACAAGTGACAGCACGATTACAATTAGAAAGTACGTATAAATTTGACCTGACAACGTCTTCCTTCTCATGAGCGGATGCCCATTTGTTGGCGGTATTCCGAAGGGAGACAACCTTCATACTTCTTGAATGTTTTCGTAAAATGGGGATGATCGGCATAACCGACCTCTCCA
Organism: Paenibacillus sp. yr247; assembly: GCF_900103825.1. Classification (GTDB taxonomy): domain Bacteria; phylum Bacillota; class Bacilli; order Paenibacillales; family NBRC-103111; genus Paenibacillus_E. Next base: position 93,142 of record NZ_FNIF01000016.1, on the reverse strand, counting down.
GAAATATCTGTTATACGCCAATGCGGCTGCTCAAGCAGCTTCTTTGCCTTCTCCATTCGTCTGCGCGTACGATACTGCACAAACGTTTCACCCGTACTTAGTTTGAAAAGTTGGCTAAAATAAGAAGGATTGAGCCCAATAAAGTCGGCCACTTCTTCTAGGGAGACTTCCTCAGCGAGGTGTGTCTCTATATACTGCTTGGCCTCCTCAACTGGGTCCTTGAGCTTGCCTTTGCGCTTGGTTCTCAACTCATCCAGATGCCCGTGAACCACGGTCGTAAAGCGCAGCCACGCTTCCTCCTCGCTCACTGCGCCGGTTAACTCGAGTTCACCCTGCATGAGATACACATCACGAACATTTAACCTCTGGTGTAAAAGGGTATGAATCTCTCGCAAAATATCGATAATTCGGTTCAGCTTCAGCTTATAATCCTTAAGCTCCCCATGAATTTCGTCTAATAAGCTGTTTAATTCAACTTGCTGCAGCATCCAGACTGCATGCTCCATGCGGCTCGCCCATTGCTCTAGCTTCGTTACCGCAACAAAAGTCTCGGAACTTACTTTCGTTTTCGTGCGAATCAACTTCTCTAACACGTTCTGGAAGCCCTTGATGTTAACGGGTTTCAGTAAGTACTCTTTAACGCCATATGAAACACATTTCTGTGCATATGCGAAATCACCATAACCAGAAATGACGACGACTTGAATGTCCGCATCCATTTCTGCCACACGAGCACACAGCTCCAGCCCATCCATCTTAGGCATCCGAATATCGGTGAACAGGAAGTCCGGTCGATCCTCTTGAATCCGCTGCAGCGCGACAACACCATTCTCAGCCGTTCGCAGGCTTTCGATTGGCAGTTCCGATTGTTCCACGAGCTTTTGTAATCCTTTGCGTATCATCGGTTCGTCATCGACAATGAGTATGCGGTACATGAGGAGCTCCTTTCTTACCCTTATGAAATGCCCGCTCCCCACGTGCAATGGGCACGTGAGGAGATGGTCATGCTCAGTTTCTGAGCTTATTTACGCGGCATCGACACCGTCGTACCGGAATCTTTACTATTGAATTTCTCTGTGGCTTCCTTAATAACCTCGTTACCACCTTTGGACTTCCACTCTTCTAATACTTTCGGCCAATCGGAGATTGGCTCTTTGCCATACACCATCTTCACCATGTGCTGCAAAATAACCGGAGGCGCTTGGTCAGAAAGCGGTGAGATGTCCACGTTCTTCGTCAACGAGTCCAAACGAGGCTCAAAGCTGATACCATCGCGTCCTTCATTCTTTAACGTTGTATCATAAACATTCATTAATTTCTTGCCTTCATCTGTCAAACTTAGTGTCCCTTTATTATAAGTCGTATCTTGGACAAGCCACAAGAAAGATTGACGATAACGCTCTTCATCTACACCCGCACTATCTGTAGGTGCTTTGTAGTCAATTTTGCCATTTACCGTTTTGTAGGTATCGCCTTCAATACCGAAAGTGAAGAATTTCTCCGCTTCATCGGACATCATCCAATCGAAGAACTGGATAATTTGCGCGGCATTTTTGACGTTCTTGTTAATGAAATAAGCCCGTGGCGCAGGTCCATACAGGTAGTGACCGCCTTTGCCATCCGGTCCAGTTGGGGAAGGAATAATTTCAATATCGCCCGCTGGAACGGTTGTTCTCAGCTGTGTTTCCCATTGCAGCATTTCATTCGCGTTCATGGACCACATACCTGCTTTACCAGCAAGGATCGTATTTTTCCAAACAGTCGCATTGATCGTTGCAAATTCTTTATTGATCAAGCCTTCGTCAAACATGGTTTTATACGTTTGCAGCGCCTTGGTCATGTTCTCGGTATCAAAGAATTTCGGTAAAATTTGATCGCCTTGCTTCTCGAACATGGACAGGTACGGGAATACGTCATAGGAACCGAAGAAGGAATCGGAATATTTGAAGTTTTCACGGCCCATATAAGGATTCTCTACGCCCATTTCCTTAAACTTGCGCAGCACTTTCATATACTCATCAACCGTTTTCGGTACGCCTAGGCCCGCTTTATCCAGCAAGTCTTTACGAACGAAGATCGAGCGGCGGGAAGGGTTGGATAAGTATTCAGGAATTGCGAAGATTTTACCTTGGTAGCTTACGTTATCCCAAGCATCTTTTGGCACTTTTTTCAGCAAATTCGGGCCGTACTTCTTCAGCAAGTCATCAAGCGGCATGAAAACGCCTGCTTTTACGGATCCTGCCATTTCTTTGCCGTTCACGCCGCCACTGCCCTGTACAACATCAGGAATGTCGTTGGTTGCGAACATTTGGATCATTTTTTGCTCATATTCTTTGTGCGGAACAAGCACGATATTCATATCGGTATTCGTTAATTCTTCTAGCTTCTTCACCCATTTATCTTGATTAATATCCGGCGATTTCTCCACGTGTCCGAATGCTAGTGTTCGTAAGGAGATGGAGAATTTTGTTTTTTCAGCTGGCTTCGTACTTGCCGTGCCAGCCGCGCTTGATGCAACTGGTTGATCAGCGGTCTTAGAAGAGCAAGCAGCCAACATACTGGCCATTAAAACAGCTGCCATCGTGGCGGGAATCCATTTTTTCATTTCAAACCCTCTTTTCATTTCGCTAAGATAGGAACGCTTCACATCTCATTGTAAAAGCGTTTACAAATTACGGATATGGAATGTCTTTAGTTCGATTTGTCTTTTTTTTAGAATACTGTAAATTTATGATTTTACCGAGCCAACCATCATCCCTTTAACGAAATGACGCTGCAAGAACGGATAAATCAGAATAATCGGGATCGTTGCAATGATAATCGTCGCCATCTTGATGCCTTCCGGATCCATATGAGCAAGTCCGCTAAATTGCGAGGAGTTTGGGTCAATAGTAATATCGTCTGATGCAATTAATTGACGCAGCTTCACCTGAAGCGGCCATAGCGCCGGCTTACTGATGTAGTACAACGCACTTTGGTACGTGTTCCAGTGGCCTACGGCATAGAAAATTCCTAGAGAGGCCATAACGGGTTTGGACAGAGGCAGTACAATATTCCAGATCATTCTGAGCTCAGAGCAACCGTCGATGCGACCGGAATCAATCAACTCACTCGGAATTTGCAGAAAGAATGACCGCATTACGAAGAAGTTGAAGGCACTGATGGCACCTGGAATCATTAGCGCCCAGAGAGAATTCGTAAGGTGCAAATTTTTCATCAGAATAAAGTTTGGAATGAGCGGTGCACTGAATACCATCGTGATAAGGACCATAATGACAATTGCATTACGCCCCGCGTACTCTGGTCTGGACACGGGGTAAGCAAGCGACGCAGTTGCAATCAAGTTAATAAGCGTACCCGCTACTGTAATATACACCGTTACCCCGAAGGACCGCCAGATTGCCGCGTCATTAAACACATACGCATAATTGATTGTAGTAAAATGAACCGGCAGGAATAGAACGCTGCCATTTACTATAGCTTCAGAAGAGCTGAACGATTGGGCCAGCACGTTTAAGAACGGCAGGAGCATCGCTAGCGATAAGAGTGTCAGAAAGAGCACATTAAAGATGTTAAAAACTTGCCAGCCAGCAGTCGGCTTGCGATTCATACAGCGTTCACCTCCGTCTTAATACAAGCTTTCACCCGTCGTTTTTTTGCTAAAGATATTACCAATGACGATAAGAGTCAGTCCGACTAGGGCTTTGAAAAGTCCAATCGCCGTCGTATAGCTAAACTGTTGACCTAATAAACCTGCCGTATAAATATAAGTATCTAATATTTCACCATTCTCTTTATTTAGCGGATTTAGAAAAACGTAAACACGTTCGAAACCGAAGTCCAAGAATTTCCCGATTTGAAGCAAGAATAAAATCATGATCGTCGGCAGCAGCGATGGAAGCGTAATCGAAATGGTTTGTCTCCAACGGCTCGCGCCATCCACCTCTGAAGCTTCATAAAGATCAGGATTAATTCCTGCCAGCGCAGCCAAATAAATGATCGTTCCGTAACCGGAATCCCGCCAAATGCCTGAACTGATCAGCACAGTACGAATCCATGATTCTTCGCCCAAGAAATAAATAGGCTCAAAGCCGAGCCATGTGATGAAATGGTTCACAGCTCCCGTAGACGGAGAGAGGATACCAATCGCAATCCCGCTTACAATGACCCAAGATAAGAAGTGAGGCATGTATACGACGGTCTGAAGTACCCGCTTGTACAATACCACTCTTAGCTCATTAAGCAGCAGAGCCAGTATAATCGGCGCCGGAAAAGCTAGGACTAGATCATAAATACCAATCAACAGCGTATTCTTCAAAATTTTGAGAAAATCATAATGCGCGAACATTCGGGTGAACTGGTCCAGCCCGACCCACTTACTGCCCGTAAAGCTATCAAAGATGTTGTAATCTTGAAACGCAATGACTGATCCTAAAAGCGGTACATACTTGAAAACAATAAAATATACAATCCCCGGCAGCGATATGAGATACAGCGCCTTATACTTCCAAAGCGTTCGCAGAAAGGATTTGCCCTTACTCATCTGCGTACGCTGACTCATCTGTTTCACTGCTTGTGCGTTGACCGCCATCTCCTGGCCCCCCTCACTATTCTTCGTCGATGTTATACCTACATCGTACCTTCCTGAAGCGCTTCCAACAATGGAATGTCTTTTCACTCACTTGTGTTTTTTTTAGGTGAAAAAAAGCCGTCAGCCCAAGTAGATATTCCTACTTGAGGCAGACGGCTCTCATTTAAGCATTAGTCAACTTCAACAGCCTTTATCAGTCGCTTCGCTCTGAAACGCTTTAGATCTTTGAACTGTATGAACTTCTTCGTTTCCTCGTTCCATATACGGAACTTAAGGGATTGTAAGCTGGTTATCAGGGTTATGGTCTGCACATTACGCAGCGCCGCGTTCTTATTATGAACCTTTTCCAAATAATAATTAGGAACTCGCGGGCTTAAATGATGAATATGGTGGAAACCAATATTGCCTGTAATCCAGTGCAAAATTCGCGGCAATTTATAAAAAGAACTGCCATGCATGGCTGCCTTCATATAATCCCATTCTGCTTCATTTTCATAATACGTGTCTTCGTAGTTATGCTGAACATAGAAAAGCCAAATCCCAGCCATACCTGAAATCAAAAACATTGGACCTTGAACAAGAAGGAATGATTGCCAGCCGAGCCCCCAGCAAAGCAATGCGATGCTGCCAAAAATACCTAAGTTCGTGATGTACGTATTGATACGCTCTTTCATTCCCGCACGCTTGCGATTAAAACGATAATCAATCAGAAAGATGAAAATGGGTCCGACAATAAACATGACTAGCGGATTGCGGTATGCCCGATAAAAAAGTCTTCTTGGCATAGAAGATGCCATATATTCGTCAACCGTTAGCGTCCAAATATCACCGACACCTCTGCGATCCAAATTACCGCTGGATGCGTGGTGAACAGAGTGGGTATAGCGCCACTGATGATAAGGGACAAACGTCAAAATGCCTGTTAGCGTACCGATAATTTCATTCGCTATTTTATTTTTGAAAAATGATTTGTGACAGCAATCATGGAAAATAATAAAAATCCGGATCAAAAACCCTGCTGCAATAATGTCTAACACGAACGTAAGCCAGATGGAAACTTCAAGACTTAAGAATGCGAGATACCATAGTACAAAAAAGGGTCCCAGTGTATTGATGATCTGCCACACACTATGTTTAATATGCGGTCTTTCGTAAGGTGCGATGTCAGATCGCCACCCACTTTTATCTTGATGAATCATTCTGTTAGAACTCCTTCTCTCCGCGTCGTGTCGGATGTGATTTGTTGCCACCTGTAGTAGTACGTTGCGAATTAAATAAAGTTCCCGTAATAAGATAATAAATATTACATTGCTTTCTTAGCATAAGTCCCAAAACGCTTTTTGTAAAATGCAATATAAGACATATGCAAAGTATAATTCAATCTTAACTCCATTATAACATAGAAAAGAGCGCAGCCGTTAGACGGGCGCCCTCTCCTACTCATTCACAACGAACCACTCATCAGCTCGCCAGAGGATACCCCTGTATCTGGGGTACTCTCTAAACAAATAAAGACCATTTGTGCCCGTGTTCAAAGAACGGGTACAAATGGTCTTGAAGCAATCGCCTCATTCAAACGGGACGATCCATTATAAATTGCTCTCCTAATTTTGCATAAGCGCTGCCGGCCAGCCGACTTACGGGCTTAAGTCCAAGCGGATCGATATGACCATCCTCATATAAGGATTCTGCAATATGAAAGTGTACGACTCTTCCGATTAATAAATCGGCAGCAGGAGCACCATCTGTTCCTCCGAGCGGTATAGCTTGCTCTAGGACACACTCCATCCGTATACTCGCTTCAGCGATACCGGGTACGGCTACCTTCTCACTCTTGACGGGTGTAAGTCCGGCTAAAGCAACTTCACTCTCATCAGGCGGCAGCGCAGCGGCGGTTTGGTTAATCTGACTGATGTAAGACTCGTCGGAAATATGAACCACGAAAGCTCCTATATCAATGGCGTTTCGCGAAGTGTCCTTGCGCACACCCTGCTTCCTCTGCACCGAGACAGCGACCATCGGCGGATTCGACGTCACAATCGTGAAATAACTATAAGGAGCAGCATTCAACACACCCTCACCTGAGAGAGATGTTACAAACGCAATCGGTCTTGGAATAATGCTGCCTATCAACAACTTATAGTTCTCTCGTTCGCTTTGACTCGTGGGATCAATCGATATCACAAGTATCTCCCGCCTTTACACTTTTACTAGGCTCTTCCTTATGCAAAATTTGCCTTAAACCAAGTTCCTGCTGCTTCCACTTCAGAACGCGTCAATTGATGTCCCGCTTGTTCCCAGTGAACATCAACCGCCGATCCCGCCTCACTTAGCAGTTTCTGCAACTCTTCCGTCTCCTGCGGGGAGCAGATCGGATCATTCCGGCCCGCTCCAATAAAGACGGGAATACCGGAGAGATTAGGGAGCTGAACGCCTCGCCGCGGCACCATTGGATGATGGAGAATGGCTCCTCGCAGCGCATCCGGATAGTGGAATAAGAGACTTCCTGCGATGTTTGCGCCGTTGGAATAGCCGATGGCTACAAGATTCTGACGATCAAAGCCATGTTCCACGGCTGCTTCATCGAGGAAATCGTACAATTCCTTGGTACGGAAGATCAGATCCTCCTCATCAAAGATGCCCTCGGCCAGTCGGCGAAAAAATCGCGGCATGCCATTTTCAAGCACGTTGCCTCTAACGCTAAGCACCGACGATTTCGGTGAAACTGCTTGAGCCAGCGGAAGAAGATCATTCTCTGTGCCACCTGTGCCATGGAAGAGCACGAGTACCGGTGCCGTTATATCCGTTCCCTGTTGAAAGATATGTCTCATTGTTTTTTCGCCTCCAATACCCGTACTTGAATCGGTGGCAGATTACCTTCGATTTGTGAACGGCTCTCCTCGAACCATTCCGGCAGCATCAGCTTCTCGCCCAGCACCTCAGGCTGCTCATCCCGTGCAAAGCCCGGAGGATCTGTCGCAATCTCGAACAGAATGCCGCCTTCTTCACGGAAGTAGATCGCGTTAAAATACTGACGATCCACAATCGGTGTAGGATGGAATCCGTTATTTTGAACGTGGCTTCTCCATAGTGCATGCTCGGCATCATCTTTGGCACGCCATGCAATATGATGGACGGTACCCGCTCCACCCACTCCGTAGTCCATCGGAGTAACATTAATGTCAATCAGGTTGCCTAAATCTCCGAAGGATTTAAACCGAGCATAAGCTCCCTCTTGCCCTACTTTCTCAAGCCCCATCACATTCTGTAGCAGTTGAGAAGTTTGGTCAGGTGCTGTGCTGTAAAGAACAGCACCACCGAACCCCTTTATCGCTTTATCAGCGGGAATACCACCGAATGACCATTGACTAGGCGCTCCTTGCTCGCGCTCTACGATTTCAAGTTTAAGACCATCCCGATCCTTGAATTGAAGGTAGGTTTCGTTGAATCTTTCTGTTTTCTCGAAAGGAATACCGAATTGCGCCAGACGCTCTGCCCAGAATGGCAGACTGCCGGTAGGCACCGCGTACGTTGTGATGCCGACTTGACCGCCGCCGACACGCCCTTTGCGGGAGTGCGCCCACGGGAAGAACGTGATGATTGTCCCAGGACTTCCAATTTCATTGCCAAAGTACAGATGGTACACTTCGGGCGCATCAAAATTAATCGTCTTTTTGATCATCCGAAGTCCAAGGATCCCTGCATAGAAATCTACGGTTTCTTGTGCATTTTGTACGAAAGATGTTATATGGTGAATGCCTGCTGTTTGTTGTTGTGTCATTTCATCCAACTCCTTTGATTGTTTATTTAGTTATGTCCAGACCTTAATGCAAAGTATCCATGATTAATTGAATAAAGCGTCGATGGAATAAGTCCCAGCACCCATGAATGCCACGCCTACTGCAATAGCAATCAGCAGCAAATTGTATTCATAGCCGCCTGCAGTAGCCCAATAGCCGTTCTTTGCGTGTACTTTAACAATCGATACAACCATCGTTATGGTAATGAGCAGCGCCGCTATTACGGTACCTAATCCAGCGGTAAATAAAGCACCGCCTACGAACTCCATAAGTCCGGCCATCACGGCCATAGCAACACCGGGTTTAATGCCGATGGACTCCATCCAGCCGCCTGTACCTTTTGGACCATAGCCACCAAACCAGCCAAACAACTTCTGTGCACCATGTGCTACAAAGCTTAATCCAACAACCAATCGAATAATTAATAATCCTAATGCCATACTCATGATTTGTCTCCTCCAAATTAAGAATCTTTGTTTTAAGATATATGTTAGAATGTTAAGTAGTTAACTCCTCTGAGAGAGGGCAAACTACTTAAAACCTTCCTGCGCGAACCTACCAAGCTTCTTCAACAATTGACTAGTAACTTTCTTCTCTTCTGCTGTAAGTCCAGCCACCGCTTTCTCAATCACCTCGGTATGCTTAGGAAATACCTCTTCGATAAATTGCTTACCTTTTTCCGTTATTTCCGCAAATATGAGCCTGCGATCTCCGGTTGATGTTTTGCGCTTCACAAATTCTTTCTTCTCCAGCTTATCTACGACATAGGTGATGTTTCCACTGCTCATCAGCACCTTGCTGCCAATTTGTTGAATCGCCTGTGCACCTTTATGATAAAGCAGCTCGAGAACACCGAATTCGGTTCGATTCAAGCCATGCTTTCGAATATCTCGATCCCCATGCGCATTAACCCATTCACTGGCTCTTGAAAGTGCGATGTAGAGATCTAATGAATCATTTCTTGAATCACTCATTTAAGTTCACCTCATTTCTGTGCTCATTAATCTCACTTGTAATTTCTTAATTTAAAGATAATTCATTTTGAGATACATGTCAACGTCTTTTTTCAAAAAAAAAGATGGTGTGCTCCTTTCCAATAAATAAGAAAGGAGCAGCACCGTTAACGTCATCTCATGTTAACCTCTTAAAAGTACCCAGGATAGAGCATCAATTCCATTGCATGTTCGATAGGTCAGCTCACGACTGCCGACCCCTCGCCTTTTTGCAGCTGATACATTTTCGCGTATCTGCCTCCAAGCGCCATCAATGTTTCGTGATTGCCGCGCTCGGCAATTTCGCCTCGGTGCAGCACGAGAATCTGGTCCGCATCGCGTATCGTAGACAGTCTATGCGCGATGACCAAGGTCGTGCGGCCCTCGCTGACAACCTGAAGCGCTTGCTGGATCATCCCTTCCGTTTCGCTGTCGATGCTGGCTGTCGCTTCGTCCAAGATAAGGATCGACGGGTCGAATGCCAAGGCCCGGGCGAAAGAAATAAGCTGTCTTTGACCAGAAGACAGGGTGCTGCCCCGCTCCACAACCTGCTCATCGTAGCCATTCGGCAGCTGCTCGATGAATGGGGCTGCGCCGACGTCTTTCAGCGCGCTTTTGACACGATCCAAGGAAATATCCTCATTATAGAGGCTCACATTGAATTTGATATCTCCTGCAAACAAGAACGGATCCTGCAAAACAATGCCCATATGCTTGCGCAGCGCTTGCTTGGACATCGTCCGGATGTCGCGTCCATCAATGGTAATGCTGCCTTCGCCCGGTTCGTAGAAACCGAGCAGCAGGTTTAGGATGGAGCTTTTGCCTGAGCCTGTATGACCGACCAATGCTACCGTTTCCCCCTTGCGAGCTTCAAACGTTATGTGCTTCAGCACGTTTTCCCCTTCTTTATAAGCAAAGGTTACGTTATCGAACTTCACGATACCTTCCGGGCGGCTCACCTGATCCGTCTTCTCAACATCTTGACCTTCCATGTCCATGATCGTAAACACCTTATCCGCGGAAACGAACGCTCTTTGCGCATTCGTCAGCTGATCGAAGATCCCGATAATCGGCTGAAAAATCCGCCCCAAATAATCGATGAATGCGTAAAACACTCCAAAAGAAATAACGGCTTGCAGCGATTCCCGACCAAAATACCAAATGACCATAGCCGTCACCAAGCTGCCAATGGTTCCTACAATATTACGAGAGGATAAGGAAAAGATGCGGAACTGCTTAAGCTGGTTCACATAGCGATCCTTATTCAGTACTTCGAATTCTTCAAGCGTCACTTTTTCCCGGCGAAAAGCTTGAATAATCGGCATAACCACGATCGATTCATTAATCATCGCGTTCATGTCACTGAGCCGGGCGCGCATGATGGTGATGAAGATTTTCGAATATTTCAAGTGAATCGTCATTATCAGCGCAAAGATCGGCGGCAGCACCAGGCAAAAAAGTGCAAGATGCCAATCTAAAATGAATAGGGCAACGAATATACCCGCCAACTGCATCATGCTTACGACGAAAGTTGCCATAAAGCTCATGAATAGGTCACGGACTGCTTCGGTATCGTTCGCAATTCTCGATACAACCTGCCCGATTGGCGTGTTATCGAAATAGCGCAGCGAGATGCGCTGAATATGTTGCATTAAGTCCATACGCATGTTTTTGATGATTTGCAGCGCCGTGGATTGGAGCAAATAGGATTGCGCGAAATTACAGATGCTTGCTGTAAGAAGCAGTCCCATATACAATCCAAGCAGCTTAAGTACCGGCGCCATTTCGCGTGTTCCGGTTGATAAGTGCTGATCGATGATGGTTTTGGTGATGTAAGGTCCGCCCAGCTCGGCGCCAACCGCACAACAAAGAATGAGCAGCGCTCCGATAATCCTGAACTTATAGACGAGGGCATAGGAGATGAGTCTTCTCGTCGTGGATGGTTTATTGATCATGTCGTCCTCCTTTCTTCCGCTTTTCATTCTTCCAAGCTCGCTTCCATCTGTTGACGATCCCACTGCTCACGGTACCAGCCGCCAAACAGCATTAGTTCTTCGTGGGTCCCCTCTTCGACAACCCGTCCCTCGTCCAGGACGAGGATCCAATTCGCATGGCTCACGGCCGATAGTCGGTGCGTGGTGATCAATGTTGTTTTACCCGCGCGTTCCTTGCGGATATGTTGGAGGATGCGGCTTTCCGTCCGCGCATCTACAGCAGATAGCGAGTCATCAAGCAGCAGTATTTCTGAATTGATAAGAAGGGCTCTAGCAATGGCCAGGCGCTGCTTCTGCCCACCGGACAGCATGACGCCATTTTCGCCGACAATTGTCGCTAAGCCCTCTGGCATTTGCTCGATATCTTGGGTAAAAGAAGCCATCTCAATGGCCCGCGCGATCTCTTCCGGTGATGCATCGTGCTTACCCAGCGCGACATTGTCGCGTATGGACTTTGACAGCAGCAAATGCTCCTGCGGGACGTAAGCAACCCAGCTCTTCACCTGATCCAAGGTGATGCGCTCAATCGGCACGCCTGCGATCAGCAGCTTCTCTGGTTCGACCGGGAATTGCCGCAGCAGCTGCTTGAGCAGCGTGCTTTTGCCACTACCCGTTCGACCTACAATTCCTAGCGTCTGTCCACGCTCTAGTTGGAAAGAAACGTTAACGAGACTAGGATGGTTAGCGGTCGGATACGTAAAGCTGAGCCCCTTCATCTCGATACGTTCCGGCACACTCACGGTAATTGGCGCATCGGCATCCACTATATCGGCTTTCTGTGTTAGTGCTTTATCCAAACGGTCCGCTGAGGCACTTCCGCGCTGCAGAACATTAATAAACTCACCGAAGGAAATCATCGGCCAGATCAGCATACCTAGGTAAATGTTAAACGAAATCAGCTGACCCAGCGTAATCTCTTGATGAAACACCAGATAGGAACCATATCCGATACCGATGGAATAGCTCAACCCCACAATTAAAGTTGTGAGCGGCTGAAAAAGCGCATTTAACATGGATACACGTCTATTTTTATTCATCACGTCCGACGTCACTTTATCGAAAGCCGTTAGATCATGATCTTCCTGCACATAAGAACGTATGACGCGAATGCCAGAGATGGACTCCAGCGCATGATCATTCATTTGGCCAAAAGAAGCCTGCGCAGCGAGGAAACGTGTTCTTACTTTTTGACCTAGCTTATTAATCACTAGCGCCAGAAAAGGCAATGGAATCAACGCCGCAAGCATTAATTTGTAGCTAATGAAGGAAACCATCGTGATAATGACGACTGACGCTCCAACGAGCGTGTGGACGAGTGTCATCACGCCATAGCCAGCGGTCTGGCCAATGGCGAGCACATCATTCGTTGCCAGTGCCATCAACTGACCCGTGCTGTTGCGCTGAAAGAAAGCCGGTGTCATTTTCGTCAGATGAGCCAGTAGACGTCCTCGAAGCACCTTCTCAACTAGCGCCGAGTTGCCGAACAAGGTCGTGATCCAAACATAAGTAATGACATATAAAAGAAGAGAAAGGCCTACAAGCAGGATGACGGTCTGATTTAAGCCAGATGCCGTTAAATTCCCGCTTCTAATAAGATCAATCGTATTTCCTATCATTTTAGGCGGAACGGTTGCCAATAAGTTCACGCAAATCATTAAGCCAATAGCAAGCACGTAGTATTTCCATCTTTCTTTGAAAAACCACCGCAGTTTCATTACAAAAGACACAACTTCACCCCTCTCCATTTTCCAGTACGTATTGATTTTATCGGTTCGCCCTACCGAAGTCCACTCCCTAACCCGTTTTAATCAAACTTTCCGTTCGTTAACGGCCAATTAGTACTTATGCATATTTCCCCATACAATGACGCAAGGTAAACATATCTCCATCTTCCTACAAAAACTGCAACTTTCTCGAAGCCAACTTTGTTAAAGATAACAGAAAATCATCCATATCTTACCTTGCATACAGGAAGGAAGAATTACAACCATGAAACCCCTTGTGAAAAAGAGCCTAGCTGTTCTATCCTTATCTGCCATGATGACGACAGGTGCGGCTCATGCTGCAACGAAAGCGCCTGAATGGTTTCAACTCTTAGCTTGCCGCCACAAACGCCTACTTCCAAGATTACGGTTCTGGACTCGAACAAACATGCGGGTACCATTGGTACAGCTGGGTGATTGAAGAAGTTCGCAATGATGATAAAAGGGATATCAGCATTCTCATTAAAGGTGCCGGTTTAACGGATGCAGCACCGAATGAAGTGGTTCTACAGCTTACGAAGGAAACTTCTATTGTTGATAAAAATGGTGACAAAGTGGAGAAAGCTGCGCTCGTTAAGGGTGCCGATGTCATCGGATTTTATGGACCTGCGCTGACGAAGAGCCTTCCTCCTATCGGCACAGCATGGAAAATCGTTGTAGGTGCTAAGGAAGAATAAGTTAAATTACGTAAGAAACCTTCCAAAACCTTGGAAGGTTTCTTTGTGTATTGTGATGGATCACACTGTCCAAATGAATTGATTTTTGATACAATAACTGAAAATTCATTCGAATAAGGGGACTCATATGGAATACATTAGCACTCGTGGAAAAGTAAAACCCATCGGCTTTATCGATGCCATCCTGATGGGATTGGCAGACGACGGCGGTTTGCTTGTTCCTAAGACGATCCCACAACTGTCGGCAGACACGCTTCAAGAGTGGCAGAAGCTCTCCTACTCGGAGTTAGCGCTTGAAATCTTCTCGCTATACGTGAACAACGAAATTCCGAGGGGCGAGCTAAAGCAGCTGGTTGACGATAGCTATTCCACGTTTCGGGATGAAGCTGTTACACCCGTCAAACGCCTGAATGACGGCATATATGTATTGGAATTGTTTCACGGACCAACGTTTGCTTTCAAGGATATCGCTCTGCAATTCTTGGGTAACCTCTATGCCTACGTTTCTCGCAAAACGAATTCAATCATCCATATTCTTGGGGCAACTTCAGGAGACACAGGGGCTTCAGCTATTGAGGGTGTTCGCGGCAAAGAAGGCATTCGGATTTGTATCCTTCATCCTCACCAGAAGGTGAGCAAGGTGCAAGAACTGCAGATGACTACGGTAGATGACACGAACGTGCTGAATCTCTCCGTTGAAGGCACCTTCGATGACTGCCAGCGCATCATCAAGGAGCTGTTCGCTGATATTGAGTTCAAGCATCGCTACCATTTGCGTGCGATTAACTCGATCAACATAGCCCGCATTTTGGCGCAAACGGTGTATTACTTCTATGCCTATTTCCAATTAGTTAAGAACGATCAAGCTGAGAAGGTCAACTTTAGCGTGCCGACCGGCAACTTCGGCGATATCTTTGCCGGCTATCTGGCTCAGAAGATGGGGCTTCCCATTCATAAGCTCATTCTCGCTACGAACGAAAACAATATTCTTGAGCGATTCGTACAGGAAGGTGTGTATCAGCCAGGCGAGTTCCGTGGAACATATAGTCCTTCCATGGATATTCAAGTGGCTAGCAACTTCGAGCGCTACTTGTTCTACCTCTACGGCGAAGACGCACAAGCTGTCTCGGCTATCATGGATCAATTCAAGGCCGAAGGCCGTGTCGTTATTCCTGCCGACAAGCTGCAAGCCGTGCAAGCTGACTTTGCTGCCTATGGCGTGCAGAACGACGAGTGCCTGGATACAATCAGCGAATACTATGAGAAATACGCGTATCTGCTCGATCCGCACACAGCTTGCGGAGTAGCTGCTGCCGACAAGCTTGCCGTAGCCGGCGAAGTGACGGTTGCCCTTTCGACCGCTCATCCGGCCAAATTCGATGAGTCGATCCGTTTGCGCAACATTGAGCAGGCTTACCCGCAGCAAATCCAAGCCCTTTTCGACATGCCACAGTTCCAAACGGTTGTGGGTGGGTCGAACGACGAGATTAAGGATCAGTTGGTGAAGTTTTTCTAAAATAGCATGTAAAAAAGCCTCGAAGACTAATGTCTTTGAGGCTTTTTGTGTCAAGTTTCACTACGTTTCGAACACTACTACTTAAACTTCTTAGGGAATTGTTTGATGATCCCGTCCGAAAGAAAATCGGCCAGCATAAAAATATGGTCCTCGTATTGTTCGAACGTAGCTATGTCCGCTTCCCAATCCTTTTTGTGCCTAGCTAACACATTGTTTGTGAGCAATTGCAAGTGCCCATACATTAGATCTTGCGCGGTTTTCATGGGCCAATTCGGGTTCGCTTTGCTGAGAAATGCGGCGATATCATCGGCATTCCGATACCACTCTTTGTTGTACTTCTCGAAATCAGCTGAATTACCGCTTTTGACTGCGGCTATCACTTTGCTTGCAAGAACGATATGCTCAGTTAACAGGTCACCTAGTTGATTACCAGCGGCCTCTCCGTAATACGGTTTTATCGCATTTCCGATGTCCTTCTGATTCTTGAGCAGTCTAGCCAGCACCTTTTCTTGATCTTCTAAGCCAGCAAGGGCGCTTACAAGGTAGCTTCTGGTCCAAAAAACATGATCAATCCATAACTTTCTTAAATCGCCTTTCAGCTTTACCATCGATTGGGTGTAACATTGCATTTTGACGACGGCGTGGTCGTCCACCTTTGCCTCTGCACTGAGCGGAACAACACTTAAAGCAATAGACAAATATAACAGCGTTAACTTAAGGAACTTGCCTTTCATCAACATCTTCTCCTTTTTGGTATATATGGATGAACAGTCCGTTTATTATGTGCTATTGGACTGAATTCATTCATGAAAGGAGATCGACGGCCGATTCAAAAATCAGACCTCCGACCGATACCCATTCTCCCCTAAGTCGGAAGACACTTTTCCTTCGCCATGATATCCTTAATCGACTATAGTTATTAGGAGTGAGCATGTTGAATATGAATCGCAGCGCCTTTCTCGGCCCTATCTTGATTTTCTTAGGTATTTTTATGTTTCTGAAAGGTGAAATTACGTTCAATACCGGCACGATTTTCGAATATTTCTGGCCAACCTTGTTCGTCATTCCCGTAGGTGTTTTTTTCCACTGGTTATACTTCATTATCCTGCAGCGGCGGGGTGTTGGTATTCTTGTCCCTGGGGGGATTCTTTTAACGGCCGGTGTCATTTGCCAAATGTCCATGCTGTTTGACATCTGGCACCTCATGTGGCCTGGATTTATTCTGGCTGTCGCCGTTGGTTTATTCGAACTGTATTGGTTCGGAGGACGTAACAAATGGTTACTCATTCCGATTAACATACTGACCGTCATGTCCCTGTTGTTCTTTGCAATCTTCTCCATAGGCTTTATCTTCGGCCGCTTTTTCCACAACCAACCGATCATTGCCATCGTGCTCATAATAGCAGGCGTCTTGATGATGTTTATGCGCAATCGCGAATCATGATAATACGTAAAAGGAGATAGGTGCCTGACTGGCTCCTAGCTATTTAGATACATAAGGGTTATCCTTTACCCAAAATCGCCACGGATAATCCTTGGCTTCCCCACTATTCTCTATGCCGATTCTCGGGCCCGCGGCAATGTTCTCTACTTGTTTTCCTTCGGAGATGTAAAGTGGACGCTCAAAGAACGGCCTTCCGTAATCCTCCCTATCAATGCCTAGCGCTTTAGTTAGTTTACCAGGACCATTTGTGAGCTTTTTTAGCTTTTTATCCTTGCCGCGTCGCTCATACATCTGATCAATACCTGTACAGGGTTCCACCGCTCGAATCAATACAGCCTCTGGATGGCCAGGCTCTCCACTAACTACGTTTACCAGGCAATGGGTATGCATTACATAGGTGTACGCAAAACCAGGAGGGCCAAACATGACTTCCGTTCTTGGTGTCCTGCGATTACCAAAGCTGTGTGCAGCACGGTCCCCTGGACCTATGTAGGCTTCTGTTTCAACGATCCAACCTGAGGTCACGCCTACCTCTGTTACCTTCACAAGCAGCATGCCGAGCAGCGAACGTGCCAAAACGAGTGTGGGCTGTTCAAAAAAAGAAACCGCAATGGGTTGGAAAAACAGCACATTCACCTCCTATGAGAATTAAAATTAAAGAAACCCGCTCAGCAGACTGATGGGTTCCTTTCGCACTCTTTATCCGACAACCAAACTATCCCGACCTAGGTTATCCCCTGTGGATTGTTTGATCTGTTTGCTTCTTAATTGTCCACAAGCGGCATCAATATCCGTCCCATGCTCAAGGCGGACACTGCAGCTTATGCCCTGCTTTTTCAACGTATCATAGAAAGCCCGCACCGACTCCCGCTCACTCCTTTGATATTGACTATGTTCATCCACAGGATTATACGGAATTAAGTTCACATTAGCGAGTTGTCGGATGTGCTGGATAAGCTCTGCCAGTTGAAGTGCATGCTCTCTGCCGTCATTAACATCCTTCAGCAAAATATACTCCAATGTAATTCTTCGATTCGTTTTGTCCAAATAGTACTCAATGGCCTGCATTAATTTCTCTATAGGAATCGCTTTGTTTATTTTCATGATCCGCGTACGAAGCTCGTTCGTCGGGGCATGCAAAGAAATGGCTAAGTTTACCTTCAAGTCAGAGTCCGCGAATTCGATGATTTTATCAGCAAGACCGCTGGTGGATACCGTAATATGTCTGGCGGCGATGTCTAGCCCTTTCTGATCTTTCACGACGCGGATAAAATCCACCATGTTTTTGAAATTATCAAATGGCTCGCCAATCCCCATCACGACAATGTGGCTGACATTTTCATCTTCGGCCTTTTTGTCCAAATGAAACTGAACCTTCATAATTTGTTCCACGATTTCTGCACTGGATAGATCACGGCTTTTGGCCAATAAACCACTCGCGCAGAATGAGCACCCAATATTACAACCGACTTGCGTTGTTACACAGACGGATAAGCCGAATTTATGCCTCATCAACACTGTTTCGATTAAATTACCATCCTGCAGCTTAAACAGAAACTTCATGGTTCCATCCGCTGATTCTTGCCTCATGTGTTCATTCAAGGTTTGGATGACAAAATGCTCGCCTAACCGATGAATACAGTCTTTATTTACATCTGTCATCTCTGAGAAGTCGGTTACCCGCTTCCGATATAGCCAATCCCAGACTTGTAAGGCCCGCGACTTTTTATGCCCATTTTCCTCAAGCCATGCAACCAATTGATCAAAAGTTAATCCATATATGGATTGTTTATTCATTTTTGTTATCCTCTTTTCAAGACTTTCACAAACAGTCTTATTCTACTAAGCAGCCGAAGCATACCATCTGTCTTTTATTGTGCCAAAAATCCTTCATTAAAACAAGGGGAGTGAGCTGCCATACCCGGCTTTCCCAGCTACCTCCTATTTCCAATAAGCCCTCTTTCTTATGCATACATCGGTTCACATTCGCAAACAATGTAACTAAAAAGCAAGGAGGTCAACAAAATGAACAATCAACGAGCTCAGGAGATTGCTGTTTCACCGATCATGGCCAATGTGACCTATAATGGGACTCCAGTCTACATCCAAAATGTGGATGACAAGAACGAAACAGCCCGAATCTACCCTTTGGATCAGCCAGAAAGCGAACAAGAGGTGCCTTTGAGCAGTCTGATCGAAAATTAGTCAAATGACATGTGCATTAACATGGATTGAAAAAGAAAAGGGATACCCATGAGGTATCCTCTTTTACATGCACAGTTAGGCATAATGCCTGGTCCATGCCACTGATAATCATGGTGATAGCTTGTATGCTTTTACTCTCTGTGGGATTGGGTGCAGGACGCAATGCTTATCTGAGTTCTAGTGGTCAAAACAAAGTCGCGTGAAAAAAGGAAAAAGCCTTCATTCCACCTCTAAAGTGGTTTGAAGGCTTTTTAGGTACAACTTAGATACTCCTTATCGAACTATTTTCTCTAAAACTTTCATAGGAATCATTTCTTTATTTTCATCAGATGTAGTCTGATTCGTTTGATTCGACTCATGAAAGTAATTATTCATATACATTTTTTTAATTTGGCCGTAAAAATTTGTAGTACGTAAGTATGTAATGATCCTACAAACAAGCTGCATATGCGTAGTATCCTCAATGCCGGAGGAAACGTTGAAAAGTGTATTTAAACTGCCTATTGCTTGATCTTTTTTAATGATCCCACTTTCCAAATCCCTTAAAACTCGCTCAATCTCATTATTAATGAACCATACTGCTCTACTCTTAATATTTTTATCAATCAAGAACTGCACCTCCTAGATGTATGTATGTACCAAAATAGTACAACACCCTGCTTGTAATATCTGTCGAAGTAAGGGAAGTGTGAAGTTAGTATTTTTTCGGGGAATAATAGGAATAATGTCGTCTTTTGTTGGTGGAAAGCTTCATCAAGCCTATCTCCACATGTTTTCCCGGGAAATATCAGGATTTATGATCCCCCTTGATCCGGTTCGTAACTTGAAGAAGTTATTTCCGATCGTACACACTTATTTATGTTCCATCCCTACGTTCCCCGGCGGAACGCTGCATTGATTATCGATTTTTGGGAACCAAGCTGGACAGCGTTTGGGGCACTTGTGCTTGGTATTACAGCCATTGGAGGAATTCTGACTCACGTTCGGGTTAAGGATTCTTTCAAACAAACGTTCCCAATCGTACTTATCGGTATTTTATCTTTTGTTTTATTTTTTATCCGTTTATCCGATTTATCTGATTTTCCAGGGTTTAATTAAACAGCGAATTTAAGGGCACCCGTTTGGGTGCCCTTGTGAATTTTAAAGGAGTTGCTTATTTAAAGTTTTAGAATTTGCCGGATAATCGGCGTTATTCCACTTACCATAAACTCTATGGCAATTACCATAACAATTAATCCCATTAAACGCATGAGTACATTATTGCCTGTTGGCCCAATCCATCGATAAATGGTAGTTGAGTTAACAAGAACAATGTAGGTAAGCATGAGTACGACAGCAATCACAAATATTAATATAACCTTCTCCATAATATTTGTCGTTGATTCCATAAGAACAATTCCATTCGTAATAGCACCTGGACCACATATCATTGGAATAGCTAGTGGTGTAATGGAAATATCATTTACATATGTATCGACATCCGCTTTATCAACCTTTGTACGAACAAGTCGAGCCTGAAGCATATCCTGTCCCATTAAAATGAAAATAATCCCACCGACAATCTTTAAACTGTTAATAGAAATGTTGAAAAAGTGAAACAACCATTCGCCTGTAGTTGAAAAAATGAGCAATAGAAAAAATGAAACAACTACTGCTTTTCGAGCAGTATGGACTTTCTTCTGTGATTCAAGATCGGCTGTCATCGACATAAAAATTGGCATGATGGCAAGTGGATTAATGAGTGTAAAAAATGAAGTAAGGCTCAGTAATAAAAATGATGTATACAGTTCCATTTAGTATCTCCTAGTGCTCAATTTCCTTGTTTCTGTTGACTATTCTCTTCAAGTGGATTTTCTATCGATGATTATATCACATATCTATGTTTAACTTTTGGAAAAATCGGACTCTACTGACTTTCATTATTATACTTCTTTCAGACATTACCAACCTATGAATAAAAAAGATTTCATAGTAAAGAATATGCAAATAAATGACAACATCGGAGGAATCACAATGACAGGCATTTTAGAAGTTGCAATTACAACAATTAAATCTTTGACAGATGAAGAGAAACCCAAACCACTTCATGTAGGAGAGGTGATGGCTTGTTGGATTTACTTGGCAGGACTTGAAGTAGCGAAAGTAACTGTTCAAGCTGGTATACACACCACCAATGATGAGGAACTAAAAACAATGCTTAAGGAAGATTTGGAACTCAACCTTAGTCAGCGGGAGCAGCTCTATGATTTCATGCTTAAAGAAGGGATTAGTTTACCACCTGCTCATGAAGATATGCCTCATTCAGATTCTAACAGTATTCCGCTTGGCGTTAAATTGACGGATGAAGTGCTTGCCAATGAATTATCTTTTAAAATTGTTAGTTTGATTATCCATGCCGCAAGTGCCAATGCAGAATCGATTCGGACAGATTTTGGTTTATTGTTTCTTAAGTTCCAAGCGGAAAAAGTAATTTTGGGAGCAAAATTAAAACAATTAATGGTGAAACGCGGGTGGATTAAAATACCGCCTTATTTCATACCACCTGGTTCCCAACAACTACTAAGTTAAAACTTTCATTGGACCTTCCTTTATGTTTTCATTGACAGTTGTCTATAATCGCAAGTTAAAAGGCATCCAGCGAAGCGGATGCCTTTTTTGAAGCATAATTCGTCATTTCAGTTTGCAATTTGTCGCCACTCTGGGTATTCTTCCAGGTAGCCATATTGGCTCAACTCTTTTAGCGCCTTTCTTATACTATGTTCGTCCTCGCCCGATTCGCTCGCTAATTCCAGCAGGTCGTGCAAATTAATGTGCGGGTTCTCTTTGCAAAAGATAAGCAATCCCTTTGCCGCCCATGAGAGGCGGTCATCTTGGAAATCGCCGACCATCCGTCGAAACAATTTATGCGGAAGAATTTTCAGTTCTACGAGGCTTTGCAATGCCTTCATCGTCTGCTTGTCATTCATTCGGCCAAGTTTGGAAATAACCGATAACTCAGGAAAATTTGATTCGGAGGCAAAGCCTTTCAAAATAATGTATACCATTTGAGAAAATATATCTAATCCCGGTTGACGAAAAATATCATCAGAAATTGAAAAACTACGCGTACCCTCATTTGCTTGTCCGTTAGACATTCGATGTCCCCCTTTTCATTATGATCGG
The DNA here is from genome assembly GCF_900103825.1 of Paenibacillus sp. yr247. Lineage (GTDB taxonomy): Bacteria > Bacillota > Bacilli > Paenibacillales > NBRC-103111 > Paenibacillus_E. The sequence goes on along the minus strand of NZ_FNIF01000016.1, from coordinate 70,998 downwards.
AGTTCACCCCACCCGTTTTATTTCCTTCCTTCATTATCTATATCATGCATAAGCTTACCGGCATTCCGGCTGGCTTGTCGAAATATTTCTTCCAGACTGAAGTTCTTCTGGCTTTTAGAATCCGGGGCAACCATAAATTCATGGTCTTCCTGATCTTCCATAGGTTCTGTTATGAAAACAGCATCATCTATGAACGATTCGATGACATTATTTGGAGCGTTTTCCTTAACCGGTGTCGCAATTGATTGTTCATGGAGAATATGCCTTATCAAAATATCCATAATGCCATGACTAAACATACCTTCTGCTTTCAACTGGTTCATATAATCAATGACCTCAGGCGGTGTTTCAGTCGGGATATAAAGAGTCACATCCTTACCTGGACAAACCAACACAGTAGATCTCCGTTTCTTCAATCCGATCCGCTCCCACCCTCGGATCCTCTCTCGGATTCAATGCTTGCCGCTGCTTCGTCATCAGTATGTTTCAGGGCATGCTCCAGCAGAAAGAAGGTTCCGCGGGCATTGCGGAATTGGCTGTACTCTGCATTATCAAAACGAATCGGCAAACCCAATTCGGCATTTAATTTCTCAATCCAAGGTTGAAGCACGATCGCCCCGCCGCCGATAAACCAAAACTCATTGGCATAACGGACATGCTTCCAAGAGTTACGGGCGTATTTTAGCACCTTTTCCGCCAAGATGCGCATGTGACGGTTTACAAGGTTAGTCATGTCAAACGCAACTTTACCCTCTGCGTAGATTTCATATTCCTTGTTGACGAGCATTAACGTCAGTTCTGCTGTGCTTGAGATTAACTCCTCGCCTTGGGAGTTGATCTCATTTCGTATACTTTCCAATGCATCGTTTAGGTAGATTTTAGCACCTGTTGAATGCCGCTGATCCAGATCAAGCCCCGGTCTAAAAAACGCGATATCCATATCTACACCGCCAACATCCGCTATACCGAAGCCTTTATGTGACAACTGTGACTTTGAAGTGGCCTCCATGTCATAAACACCGGACACATCGTCAATGCTAATATCCGTTGGTAACGTGAACTCCATTTCTACCGTTACTCCTTTAAATACCGGGGTCGTAACAAAAGTAATGGAATGAACGCCTCCCGTTATTTTTTGTGCAAATTCTTCGCTGAATTTAGTAATCTCTCTTATCGGCAATCCCGTTCCTAAGTTTACCGTAGCCTTAATGCGATTCTTACCGCGCTTAACAGCATCCTCGTGTTTCTTGGCAATAGCATATGCCGCAGCCGTTAGGAGGGTAACCATTGTTTCAGGTCTCTGCGCCTTTTTTTGTACCGCTTTATCTCCTACGATTTCATGAACGATACCTTCGTCGCCGATTGCCAAGTTTCCTACGTAGACATGACGGTACTGTTCCGTATCAATTGCAGGTGATGTGATCTGAACATCTAAGAAATCCAAGGGATCTCCTTGTTCCATCAATAAAAAGCGTTCTCCAAATGGTTGTGCCACAACATTAGGGAAAATAAAACAATTGTTCAAATCGTCATATATGCCTTTAATATGACTGCTGCCGTTATCAATGGATAAATGAATGGTTGTGGTAAGAATATCGTGCTTGGCCATGTCTATTTCCTCTCCCAACCTAAATGGATAGTATAATAGATTCGAATTGTAGAAGAGATTTGGGAGGGTTACTAGGAATTTCTAACATTTTTGATTTAAATGAGCCAATAAAGTTTAGGGTTTAAATTTTAGAGTTCAGAGTTCAGACTTTAAACTTTAAAGTTTAAAGTTTAAAAGTTAAAGTTTGAACTTTATTTATTTCCGATTAACGCAACCTCTAAAATAAATGCCGTTAGGTATGGTTTGCCGCTTCTCAGTAACGACAAGCAGATTCTACAAAACAAGTTGCCTCTTTGGGCAAAAGCGCATATCCTGTTAAAAAAGTTAGGTGTGTGGCTTGTGAATTACGGAGAACGCATAATCTCTCTCCCTAAAGACGCTACAAAACATCTTTCCTCGAATGTGGAATGGTGGTACTGTTATGCTTTTCTCACGGGGAACCAGGGAAACCGTTATGCTTTGGTGGCGTCATTTTTTCAGGTTGGAGAATTGACCGCTCCCAAAGGACATTATATAATCTATTCCTTCATCCGGTTAGATGAGCGAAAATACGAATGCCGATCGCATTTGGATCGAATGCTCACCTATCAAATGGCTGGTTTTTATCTTCCCCTATATCTCCTCATAAACCCCACCGACTGGAGCACTTGGAAGCAGTACAAGAATCTATTACAGGGAAACCTTCCATCTCCCCACCTTCTAATGGACCATGGTTCGGTACAGTCTAAACCGACCCGGCTGAAGTACGGGAATTCCATCATGTTATTTCCGGATGATCGAAATCCGAATTTCCATCTTCAGATCACCGACAAATCAACCCGTATCCGCCTAAATTTTAATCCTGTAAAACCGGCTTCCATTATTGATGAACAAGGAACACTGAACGGACTTCGTTACTTTTCTGTGACCCGAAATCAAGTGTTTGGAGAGCTCTATACGGACGGCATGACAGAAACATTATCCGGTGAAGGGTGGTTCGACCATCAGTGGGGGCGCAATTATGGTCTCCTCCAGGGGGGAGGCTGGGACTGGTTTGGACTACAGCTGGATGACGGGCGTGATCTGTTGATCAACCGGCTGCACACCGCAGACTCCGCATCCCCGGATCTCCCTATAGCTAAGTTGATCAGTACAGACAGCGTTATTACAACGACGGAAAATGTCTTTCTAAAACCGTTGAAATTTTGGAAAAGCCTTCATACGGGCGCTAAGTACCCGGTGGAATGGCAAATCGAACTTCCTGATTTTTCAATGGTCTTGCATGTGATACCGCTTTTAAATCATCAAGAAATACCTATCATCGGACCTCTCAAAGCAATCTGGGAAGGTGCCTGTATACTAAAAGGTGAGAGCTATTCCCTCCAAAGGATTCAAACACCGATTAAAGGGAAAGGTTTTGTTGAACTAGTTGGGTATGTTAAGTAATCATAAAATAACTTTGATTTCTAATCTACAATAGTAAGAGGCACCGTTTCTTCAAGAATGAAGGAAGCAGTGCCTCGCTATTCCAATATTAGCTTACTTATGATCGGTTCCCCTGAATGTCTTAGTACAAATGATTAATTAGAATGTCTTTTTTATACTCCCTTAAATATTCAACAATCAAACGTCTATGGCATTGATGCGGCTTATGTTCACTACATAAGAAGCATACTGTCTCTTCTTCCCCCAATAAATCATCAATCTTTTCTTCTATCTTTCGTTTTGCTATTAGGTCAATAAAGATTTTTTCAAATTCATCCCATGAAATTTGCTTTTTCTTAATGGCTTCTAGCATGTCCTTAGTCGGTGCTAATTCAATCTCGTGAGCATATTTAATATTTACTAATTCCAAAACATATTGTAAATCTTCTTTTTTTGCATAACCCGCAAGTTGTGACACATTATTAAGACGTGTGTCTACAATCTTAGTTACTTGGTTATCAAGCAAATGATGTACAAAGGTTTTTAATGATTTCTGAGCAAATCCGATCGTGTACATGCTTTTCACTAAGTTTGGCGCTCCTTACCATATTAAATTTGTTTTCTTGAATGGCTATAAAATCAGCAACGACATCAAACTCCATGTTTTCAATAAGCTTAGATACATATAATTCATCATTAACCTATTCAATGTATTATTAAGATATAGCAATTAAACAAAACCATGATTTTTCATTGCAAAAAAAACCCCCTCCAACAGCAGTTGATTAAGACCCATATTACACGATCTCTTTCTTAATGTCTGCCTAAAGGGAAAAATGTTAGTTATGGTTAACAGAGAGTTCTTTGCTCAGTTGTTTGCTTTTTGATCCCATTAATTGTTGTTTTGTTAAGATCAAAGCCTCCTCCCTTCATGGTTAGTATCTCCCTTTAACTTGGTCGTCACTTCTTCGTAGAGGCTACTATGTTAGATGCGAGTTTCAGGACTTGGTGTTTCATTTCCCACTTTTATGTCTATAAATATTACTATGGCTTTTATCGATCGGAGAGGAAATTGTCGATTTAAGGAAAGGTTTGTTTCAACTAAACAACAGGAGGAAACTATGCACATTGTTGAAGTCAATAATTTGACGAAGGTATTCGGACAAGATCCTCAAAAGGCCCTCTTACTTCTTGATAAAGGATGGTCCAAAAAGAAAATATACGAAGAAACGAAGCATACTGTTGGAGTCAACAAGGTCAATTTAGCCATACAGGCGGGAGAAATCTTCGTGATTATGGGACTGTCGGGAAGCGGTAAATCTACTCTAGTCCGTCTATTGAATCGTCTTATAGAACCCACCTCTGGAACGATTCTCATTGATGGGGAGAACATTGTATCGATGAACCATGAACAACTTCGTCAAGTTAGGCGCAGCAAGATCAGCATGGTTTTCCAGAAATTTGCTTTGTTTCCGCATAAAACAATCATTGAGAATGTGGAGTTTGGACTGGAGATTCAAGGGGGATCCAAACAAGCCAATCGGCAGAAGGCAATGGAATCTTTGGAGCTTGTTGGTTTAAAAGGATTAGAGGACAGCAGTCCCGATCAACTGAGCGGAGGCATGCAGCAGCGAGTTGGACTGGCACGCGCTTTAGCGAACGATCCAGATGTTCTACTCATGGACGAGGCGTTCAGCGCGCTAGATCCTTTAATTCGTAAGGATATGCAGGATGAACTGCTGGAGCTCCAGGATAAAATGAAAAAAACAATCATTTTCATTACTCATGATTTGGATGAAGCCTTGCGAATCGGTGACAGAATCGCTCTCATGCGGGACGGTTCTATTGTCCAAATTGGAACACCGGAAGAAATATTAATGAATCCAGCGAACAAGTATGTAGAACGATTCGTAGAGGATGTCGATCTGTCAAAAGTACTAACGGCAGCATACGTGATGCGCAGGCCAGAAACCATCACTCTGGAACGAGGACCAAGGGTCGCCTTGCAGTTGATGCAGGATAGTGGGATTTCGAACCTGTACATCGTGGACAAAGCAAAACGGCTCATTGGCGCTATTACTGCAGAAGATGCAGCTATTGCTGTTCAAAGTGGTAAAACGATTGGGGATATCGTCATCCGTGATGTTCCTACAGTCCCGCCTGACATCCATTTGAATGAATGCTTCGAGCTTATTAGCAGTGCGAAAATTCCGGTTACAGTAGTCGATGAAAAAGGCCGTCTATTAGGCATTATAGTTCGCGGCGCAGTCCTAGCGGCTATTGCTGGCACCCACGATATTACTCATAAGGAGGTGAATCCCTAAATGCTCCCTAAAATCCCTTTGGACCATTGGGTGGAATTCATTATCCGTTGGTTGAATACTAACTTAGCATTCCTGTTTAATTTCTTCTCAGCCATCATTAGTGGGATCGTAGGTGGATTTACTTTCCTATTTCATGCCTTCCCCGCTATTGTTGTTATCGTACTCCTAACGCTCCTTGCTTATTATTTCGGAAAGTGGCGTCTGGCGCTATTTGCTGTGCTCGGATTGCTTCTTATCCTTAACCTCGGATACTGGGACCCCACAATGGACACATTGGCTTTGGTATTAACCTCCGCCCTTATTTCCATCATTCTTGGGCTGCCACTCGGGATCTGGTGTGCTAGAAACCGCTCTGTGAGGAGTACACTGACCCCGGTGCTGGATTTTATGCAGACGATGCCGGCGTTTGTGTACCTCATTCCAGCGGTTACTTTTTTCGGACTTGGCGTGGTTCCAGGCGTTATCGCCTCGGTTATTTTCTCTATCCCGCCGACCATTCGTTTAACGAACCTTGGTATTCTGCAGGTACCTGCCGATTTAGTGGAAGCTGCGGATGCTTTCGGGTCAACCCCGGCTCAGAAGCTTTTTAAAGTACAGTTCCCACTGGCACTACCGACTATATTAGCTGGGATCAATCAGACTATCATGCTGTCTCTCTCAATGGTGGTCATTGCTTCAATGATCGGAGCGCAGGGCGTCGGAGCAGACGTTTACCGGGCGGTGACTCAATTGAAGACGGGACAGGGGTTTGAGGCAGGACTTGCTGTTGTAGTTTTGGCTATCCTACTGGACCGATTAACACAGAGCGTTATTGGTAAGAAAAGAAAGGGGAAAAAGTCTTTTGCATTAAAGAAGCCACTGGTAATCGCAGCCGTAGCCGCTTTCTGCATCGTTGCTATCTTTATAGGTATAAGGAAGAAGTCTCCTGTTTCGACGAGCACTTTCGTTGGAGACCAGGTGGGTTACAGCATTATTGGCATTGACCCCGGTTCCGGCTTAATGAATGCTGCGGAAAAAGCAATTAAGGCCTATAATCTTACCTCATGGAAACTAATTGAAGGTTCCAGTACGGCTATGACTATTGCCTTGGACAGAGCCTATAAGGAAGGCAAGCCCATCATTGTGACCGGCTGGACACCACACTGGATGTTTTCCAAGTACGATCTGAAATATTTGGCGGATACGAAAAACGTATTCGGCGGAGATGAGGAGATTCACTCAATTGTACGTCTCCATTTGCAATCAGATCAGCCTTCAGCATATCAATTCCTCGATAATTTTCAGTGGAAACCTGCAGATATGGAACAGGTGATGGTAAAAATCCAAGAGGGTCAGAAACCGGAGGAAGCTGCTTCACAGTGGGTGGAAGCTAACCTGGATAAAGTGAATGCATGGATTAGTGGTATTCCCAAAGTGGCAGGAAAGAAGTTAAAGCTTGCCTATGTAGCGTGGGATTCAGAAATAGCGAGTACGAATGTGGTTAAATACGTGCTGGAGAGCAAGCTGGGCTACCAAGTGGATATGCTTCAGGTGGAGGCTGGACCCATGTGGGCTGGCATTTCTAGCGGAGACGCTGATGCTATGGTGGCAGGTTGGCTGCCAACCACGCATAAAGATTATTATGAGAAGTTTACAGGTAAATACGAGGACTTGGGACCCAACCTGATTGGAACCAAGCTCGGTCTAGTCGTTCCGAAATATATGAACCTTACTTCCATTGAGGATTTGATTAAAAAGTAGCAAGCTAAAATATGCCTCCGGATAGCAGGGCAGAGTCAAAAACCGGTTCGTCCTGAGCGTTCAACTCATAACTAAGCTCTTCATATTTGCGATCTCTCAACTTATTTCTACGCAGCAGATCGATAGCCCTACGTTTTGCAGTTGCCATCAGCCATGCGCCCGGATTATCTGGGATGCCTGATAACGGCCATCGCTCGAGAGCGATGAGGAGAGCATCTTGCGCAAGATCTTCGGCAAGTCCGATATCTCGTACGATCCGTGTTAGACCTCCAATGATCCTAGCCGACTCGCTCTTCCATATCGCATCGACGGAACGATTAATCGACATGTTAGTCATGAAAACTCCTCCCTTACACTGCACAAGAGCACATTCAGCCATCCTATTTCAGGCTCTAACCCGGCAAACCGCCGGTTTCTGAAATACAATAATTTCGTGGCCATATCGTAAGAACCCTTTTTTATGGGACCCCTGTCAAAAACTTGCCGTTACTTATGATACGGTTCACCTTAACGGGTCTAACGGCGAAAAGAGGACGGTCACTTGCGAAATAGTCAGACGTACCCGATTGTGTTCTGGAAAATAAAAATACATCCCCCGTGAAGTAGGATGCATGTGACTTCGATTAAAGTTTGCGAAATTTTCCAACTGCTGCCCATTTAGCTTCATGGGCCGGTGTTTGCCCCGGGAATCATGAAAGTACGGGTAAAAAAAGCGATTCGTATTAAGTTCAGTTTGAGCTTTTATTCATAAAATAGTTTCGACTACCCGTTCGTACTTTCTCAGGTAGAACTTGATTCAGCTCCCTATTTAACCAAGCAAGAGTTTTATTGCGTAAAGCCTTACGCATATGCTCTTCTGCTTCTAGCATTGCCAAGTTAATTGTACATATTGGATTGTTTTGAGTACATGACGTACATTCTTCATTATCTCTATACATTAAATTCGTTTTTAATATATTTTTACATTGAAAAATAGGTTTCTTCCCTTCAACTGCTTCAATTACGTCCCAAAACGAAATTTCCTCGGGAAGTTTAGCTAATTTATATCCCCCATTTACTCCAGGTGTTGAACGAACAATGCCAGCCTTAGACAATTTACCGAGAACTTTCGAGAGATACGTTTCTGAAAGACCTTGAAAATCTGAAAGGTCTTTTATTCCTATACTTTCCTCTTCTGGTATATCTATTAAATAAACAAGGCTATGCAAAGCATATTCAACCATTACGCTGTACTGCATATAAATCACCTACTTTCATGTTACGAGTACAAAAAACATACTATAGCATCTATTTCATTTTGTAAATTTCCAGAGATTACATGGCTGAATAAATTGACAGGCCATTGGGAAAACTATATTATGGATTATGTTAATCGTCGATTAAATTAGTCGACAATAACGAACTTTTCATCTTAGGAGGAAACATACATGGGTAAATTACTTATCATCAATGCTCACCCCAATCTTGATTCTAAAACCTCTGCAAGTCTAGATGTGTTTAATTACTTTCTAAAAATATACAAAGAGAAGCATTCAAATGACGAGGTTATTGAACAAATTAATCTATACAACGATGAAGTACCTATGTTAGATAAAAATGTTTTCAGTGCATGGGCGAAACAAGCAGAAGGAAAAGAATTAACAAGTCAAGAAAAAAAAGCAACAGACCACATGAGTGAGATATTAAAACAATTCAAAAGTGCTCGTAAGTATGTAATTGTATTTCCAATGCATAACTTTAGTATCCCCTCAAAACTAAAAGATTATATAGATAATGTTATGATTCCAAGGGAAACGTTTAGATATATCGATACTCCAATGAGTAATGGAAGAGCATCCGTCGGACTTCTCGATGATGGAAGAAGTATACTTACAATTCAAGCCAGTGGATCCATTTACACCAATAATGACTTTTATACCGAACTGGAGTACTCAAATAAATTTTTGAAGTCCATGTTTGATGTAATGGGAATCGAGGATTTTGAAACCATTCGAGTACAAGGAACAGCAATTCTAGACAGAAATGAAGTATTACAAAAAGGATATAAAGATGCTGAAGAGCAAGCTTCAAAATTAGCAGCTAAATAGGAAAATATGGAGGCAGCCGATCTGTATGATCGGCTGTTTTAATCGTGTGTACCATCACTTGTGATACGGTTCCCCTTAACGGGTCTAACGGCGAAATTAAAAGGCACCTGCAACAGGTGCCTAGTTCTTGTGACAGGGGTTCAACACGGCGAGCCGTGGTGTACTAAATCCACAATTCGCCGCCACGTGATGTTGAGGATGTTTGGGGAAGTTGCCTAAAACATTATTACGCACACAGAGTTTCTAAATTGAAAAGTTAATCCTCACATGCAATTGATCTGAAGACGTAGCGCTCTACAATTTTATTTTCTTCAGTGGCTGGAATAAATCTTATGTTAATCGATTCACCATCCTCCATCAAAGACACCTTTTTCCTCAATTTCTCAATATCATTTGGAATTGCATTGCTTATCTCTCGTTTAACTTCCTCAAATAATACCTCTGCACCTAATACGCTAACCCGGTGATTATATTCAGAAACTACCATCAAAAGGCCATTAGGCTGGTTTTCATAGGCAGCTATCGTATTCTCTATAGTTTGTCTGTCACTAAATTTACAATCAAACCAGTCATAAGTTCCTTCCAAAGGTTTGTCTTCTGCTACAAGCTTTAATATTGTTAGTTTCTCTTGATCATCTTCTGTTATTACTTCTTTTAATAGAAACTTCACCTTATAGTGCTCTTCCATTTTGTATAAGTCGTGAAGGCATTCAATTTTGTTATCTATATCTTCGGGAATATCAACATCAAGGGAAAATTCTCTAGAAACAAATAGGTTTGTACCTTTATTTAAGACCTTTAATACGAATCTACTTCCATCTCGACAACTTTTCATAAATTGAAGCAAGAGCAAATTAGCCTCTACATCGTAGTAATACTCAGGAGCAATTTTAATACTAAATCCAGATGATTTATCGATTAAATTTATCCGAAACTGTATGCGCATTTTGACATTTCTTTGGGCATGATTCTCCAATGTAACGGTGTTGTTGTAAATTTCAGTAACTCCTACCTCTAAATAATCTAGGGTAAAGGAATTATCCAACATATACAATTTCATTGGGAGTGGTTTAGGAAATTCCTGCGGTTTTATATTAATCTTAATACTATGAGCGTCGCTTGATTGATCATCCGTAATAATTTCTTCGCCTATCCAAGCTTTAAAAGAAATAACATCAAGCTCAATTTCTTCTTGTTTTCCATAAGAGTGCAACAGAAGTTCATTCATACTAGGAAAGTTTCTATATTTTTCAGGCATATCAAATTTTATATTTATTTTAAATGGATGTGACTCCGCTACTTCCTGATTAGCTGGAACATGGCCAATAATCACTTTTCCAGACTCGTCCATTTTCAAATCGTATCGCCAATGCGGAAAAACAGGATGTTGTGCTGAGGCAGCTTTCATCATTCGTTGAAAAAGAGCTGCAGCTTCTATAAGTCGACCTTCAGATAAAAATCTTTGTAGTTCTGCACTCTCCTCAATAATTGAAACAGAGGAGTTTACAAGTGCCAAATTCCTGTCTCCTTTTTGCACAATTTTTTCAGACATAAGGCTAATCTCTCCCTATAGTTGAATCTTGAATGATGACATTGTTGCTTCCCTTCTGTTTTATAATATTCTTTTTCTCATATGTCCTTCCGCTGAAAAAACCAATTATTGCTCCGCTAATTAATCCTGCTAATACTCCAAGAATCAAAGTACCTAACGGTGTTGAAGGATCTAGTAGTTTCATATTTTTATGGCCCCTTAAAAATTGTTTTTCAACATCTTAGAAAGTTTACTGAAACCATAGGAAAACTGTCTTTTGTTGCAAAGTGCTTAGTTTCATTTTTTGCTAAGGTTTTTATAGTTGGAGAGCATTACTTTCAACATTCTAATTCTCGATAGTTCCTTAAAACTAACTATACCAGAAAAACCCAATTTGTGATATAAAGCGCAGAACTTTCCATATAAATGAATTGCTTTGTTTTTCAATTTGCCCAACGATACCTTCCTTAAGTAAAGCGAAAGTACAGACAAAAGCATCGTCAAGACACAATTGACGGTACTGATGTAAAATGAAGCGTGATTTGGACTAGAAGCTTACCGAACCCCTGTCCCTTAATAGCGCTGGGAAAGGGATTCCGAGTCGTGACGTGGCAAATCCATAATTCGCCGCCGCGTGATGCTTAGAAATTTTGTAGATTACTACTCTCTTAAGACCACATTGCATATTCTAGGATAAAGAGCGCTAAGTTAGGATGTGATGTCATGGAGCATTCTTATTCCACTCCTCAAAATCTTGAAAGACCTAATTTTCTCGTTTTCCTCGTAGACGAGGAACGTTATCCTCCTGTATACGAAAATACGGAAATAAAAGAATGGCGCAAAAAAAATCTCGTCACACAAGAGCTTTTGAAGCGTCACGGATTAGAATTCCACCAGCATTACATCGGAAGTGCCGCATGCTGCCCTAGCAGAGCTACCTTGTTTACCGGGCACTATCCGTCACTCCATGGTGTCAGTCAGACGGACGGAATCGCAAAGGAAGCCTTCGATTCCGATATGTTTTGGCTCGGCAGAAACACTGTGCCTACGATGGGTAATTATTTTCGTGAGGCCGGTTACCAAACCTATTATAAAGGAAAGTGGCATATCTCTTTTGAAGATATTATCATTCCCGGCACGCACAGAGATTTCCCCAGCTATAATCCCTTGAACGGTGTGCCTGACCGAAAAAAAGAAGAATTGTACTTACATGCTGACCACCTGAACAGTTTCGGTTTTTCCGGTTGGATTGGACCGGAACCTCACGGAAAAAATCCTCGAAATTCCGCTTCTTCCGCTTCATTTGGAGTACGCGGAAGAGACGTTATTTATTCCTCTGAAGTCGTTGAACTCATTGTGTCCCTGGAACATGAGAAAAGTATTAGCAAAAATACGAACCCATGGCTCTTCGTAGCTTCATTCGTAAACCCGCACGATATTGTTTTATATGGTGCGCTCACCGAACACCTTCCTGCATTTCATTTTGCAGTGGAAGCCATACCTACAATACCTCCCCCACCCACAATAAACGAACCACTAGACACGAAACCGCGCTGTCAAGCAAGCTACCGGCATATATATCCGCGAGCGCTTCAGCCTATTACGAATCAGTCGTTTTATCGTAAGCTCTATTACCAGCTGCAAAAAAATGCCGATCAACAAATGTTCAGAGTATTTGAGGCTCTTACCCGCTCTTCTTTTTATGACAATACAATCGTTATTTTTACATCGGATCATGGAGATCTGCTTGGCTCTCACGGCTACCTTCACCAAAAATGGTACTGTTCATATGAAGAGGTCTTGCACGTCCCTTTCCTCATTCACAATAAAAAGCTCTTTTCACAAAATAAAAACTTTCATAAGCTCACTAGCCATGTCGATCTCCTTCCCACCATGCTGGGGTTAGCAAATGTCGATATAGAAGAAATTCAAGACCGGTTGCGAACGAAATTTTGTGAAGTTCACCCATTTGCAGGTCGTAATTTAACCCCTTCTCTCTTTGGACAGAATGAGTCCACTCCAGTTGATGAGCCGATTTATTTCATGACCGACGACGATGTTACGCGAGGACAACACCAAATCAATCCTTTGGGAGCGGCATATCCTTCTGTTATCCAGCCCAACCATATCGAAACTGTGATCGCCACTTTACAAATAAACCATCGGCAAGAGACGTGGAAACTCTCCCGTTACTTTGATAACGTCAACTTCTGGAGCCATCCAGGGATCAAGGATGAAACATTCCAACTTGGGGGTCATCCTGCCTGAGCACAATTCAAGTCAATTAAAACAATACCTGTCCAAGACGAATATGAATTGTATAACTTAACACTGGACCCCCTCGAAATACGAAATCTCGCACATCCTGCTTACGCATCGCCGCAAACAAAAAAAATACAGCAGTTGATGATTCACATGTTGGATGAGCAACGGAAAAAGAAGCGTTTAACTCCAGTTCAACCAAGAATGCAATGAAGCCCATAAATCACTTTGCGGTTAACTTATCCTCATATAAGCATAATCATATGCTTATATGTAACCCTGTGGATATAAATGTTGTGGATATGTTTATATCCTTACAGAAAATTATACATTACAAGGCTTTGGTACTTATGAGCATTGTGTATAAACATGTGAATAGTTATTCTTTTAGCATAACCAACAACTTTGATTGGACTCATCAGTTTGTCACAAATAAGATAGCCATAAAAAACGATGGCCATATCTTAGGAGTCCTAGATTCGACTCTCATAAACCAAAAAAAGCGTCAGTTCCGTCAAAAACGTCTCCATGACGCAACTGACGGTACTGACACAATTAATGGTAAGACGCTTGGATTGGACTAGGAGCGTGATGAACCCCTGTCCGCATTAAAAGTTGTGGTTTTGCATGGACAAGGGTTCGAAATACCGAGCCGTGGCTGTATAAATCCACAATTCGTCGCCGAGTAATGCTGCGAATGTTTGGGGAGGTGGCATGAGACTGCAAATCATTCCAAGATTTTGTCAGCATGCTCCTCTAACCAATTAATACAAACTCTGTACAACATAAAGTCGTCATCCGCGATATCTTTTGTATGAGTGCGTACTCAATATTTATTATTGTAATTCATCCAGGATTTAGACTTTCGTTGTTTTAATTTTGTGCCACAACCCTTCAATGTTGCTTCATTTTTTGATCATAAAGGTAAATCAATGTCCACCCCACCATTCCTCCAAATAATAGGCACATCCAAATGTTAAAGGGGACGTTAGAAGGTGAGGGTGGTCCATTAGTTACATCGATTGGATAAAATCTTCGATCCGATCGATTTAATCGATAAGAGTCACCGCCTTTACATTTTAAGCTTTCAGGTTTAAAAAATATTACCTGATTATCTAAAATGGCACCATGTAAATTATTAATTTTTGGATCCGATGTTATTGCTGTCCAAGATTGTTGAGCCCAATACCTGCCGAATTGAAATCCTGTTACTCGAATCTCTTGATTGCAATTTTCCTTAACATAATGCTCCACTGCTTCCTTTATTTGCTTGTGAAGTATGTTGCTGTTAACATAAGAATAGACTGGATAATATAAAATCAATATCAGTCCCCAAATAATAGCAAATAGAGTGGACTTTTTAATAAAACCGCCTCCAAATCGATTCCGCGTAATAAACAGCGAGCGCCTTGGTAAAATACCAAGCGGAAAAATTATTCAAAGGGAATTCTACGTATGGCGTATTCCCTTTGAATAACAATAGATCTATCTGACCCTTATAAAATCAAATCCTCTGAAATGTACGCCTATTCCGTAAATCCCATCAATTGTTATCTGAACCTTCTCGCCGTTCTGTAATATACTTTCTACTTGATCCCGATTAAATTTTACCATAAGCTGATTCGATACCGTATCAACAGTAACGGGATGAGCTTCTGCTGAATGAAGCGATTGATTTAATATTATGCTGCTTGAATCGATTTGGCTTACATCAAAAGCTGTCGGTAACGTTATATACACGGTAACGACCGAATTTCCCGTATTGCCATTTGAGTTTTTCGATAGCGTGTTCGGATCGAAATTTATGGTAGCCGGTATAATCGCATTAAACGTCTGTGATACAACCGTAGTAAGACCGGCATTGTCCTTGGCTTGTATGGTAACCGTGTTGATTCCTGGGTGGGTGATGACAAACTGAACTCCGCCTTGAATCGGATTGCCATATACGCTGGACGTTACCTGTTGAATACCCGAAACTTTGTCATAAACCGAGAAAGTTACCGTCAATGAATCACCCCAGTAATATTCTACATTTAATTTCGGAAAATCAATCACCGGCGGCGTCTTATCAATTTTTATCGTATTTTGCTGGATTTGTTCGACATTCCCAGCTATATCCACGCTTCGATAAGAAATAGTATTGATTTGCTCTGCTGTAACTATGATTGGACTTGAATATTTTGTCCAAGTCACCCCATTATCAAAGCTATATTCCGTGTAAGAAACGCCGGATAAATTATCTATAGCTGATAATGTTACAGTCACGTCACTCGTATACCAATCATTATTACCCTGTTGACCTTGAAGGGCAAGAGTAGTTTTGGGAGCAGTTTTATCAATATTAAGTGTAATCGATGTACTGCTGCTATTTCCTGCAACATCCATCGCTCCCCCAGTAAAGGTTTGATTGGCGCCTTCTGTAGAAACCACCTCATCCAAAGTAACGTTAGCTATCCCTGACAAATTATCTACCGCAGTAAATTTCAGCTGCACATCTGAATTGTTCCACCCCGCAGTATTAGGTGACGGGACAACTTGAGCAGTAATAATCGGTTTGCTTTTGTCAATCTGAATTTTCTGCTCCTGAGCACCTTCGTAGTTGCCCGCTTTATCTGTTGAGTAAAATTTAAGTAAATGAACGCCTTCTGTTGTGATGGCAAATGGCTGCATATAATCTTGTATATCGCCGCTATCAACTTGATAGTAAGTTCGAGTTACTCCGCTTCCACCTGAGTCGGTAGCACTTAACGTTACAGTTACATCAGAAGCGTACCACCCGTTAGACTGACTACCTGCACTAGTTGCCTTTGTTACTGGAGCGATGAGATCGCTATGCTCAGCAACCGTCAGGATCGTTGAAGGATGCAAGACTTGAATTTTCCCATTTCCCAAATAATCATAATTAACATTTAGATTTGATGCATCCGTAATATTCCCATTGACAGTAAAGGTAAGTGCAGTACTCTTTCCAATTTTCGTATGCTGCAGGCTATTAGTCTTCGTCGGCAAGTCTTGGCTGTACTTGGTAAAGGAGATATCCATATACCCATTGTCATAACCGAATAGGTTGAACTGTACATTCAATCCTGCGGGTACATAAAGCGCTTTAGTGCTTCCTAAAATTTCATAGGCTAGCCCGGGAATATCGTTTTCCAATATGCCGTCAGAATTTAGCCCTGCCTTATGTCCTTGATCATCTGTTACTTGCACGTTTACAGGGCAATTAATTTCGACGCTTTCGCCATTTAAATAACTATCGGAAAGGTACGTTGTTGAACCATTTGACGAATCAGCGTTAATCACAATATTTTTAATTAGCTGTTGCACGTCAGGGTTCGTTAAGATTAGTAGATGTAAGTCTTTATAATAAAAGATTTGTGTATTACCATTTGTAAAAGCCCGATTGAAATCTGCGCTTCTGACGGGAACCACACTATCCCCTTTCCCCCAATACAAATGATATTTCTCCTCTGTTCCTAGTCCCGGATTATTTGGATCAATGTACTGATCCGCCTTTTCAATTTTAATTGCCGTTTCTTGACCGTAAGCGGCGATCCTATATTCCTTGATATGACTATCGATATTATTGTTTTCAATATAACTTCTAAAAGCTTTTGCAGTTTGGTACAAGGCGCTATTATGATTATCGCTGATATATTGGCTTGTTTGACTATAATTAGTTACGAAACTGCCATAGACGTAACGAGTATGTTCTGAATAATCCGTAAAGAAGGACTCGTAAGTGAAATTTGTACCTTCGTACACTTGTTTATACGCATTGACAAATGCTTCATCCGGCAATAACTCATAAACAGATGTCATATTTTGGACTAATCGCTTTCCTTGGGGGATGGTTAGCGGGAGCGGTAAGAATTTGAATTGTCTGAGATCTAAGTCGTCACCCACTTCCAATCCTTGCATGGATCTTGGCGTGCCAAGGAACGGCCCTGCGATCGGGATAAAATTTTTAACTTTTGCATTCGGATGATCAATAAGATACTTTCTAACAGGCAATGCCCCCAAACTATGTGTAATAATGGTGATATCCTGCCCATTCGATAAACTCAAGGCTTCATTAATTTTATCGTCAATCGTTTTCTGCGTCCGAGAATCATTCAAATCAATTCGCCAATCATACGGAACCTTGACAACCTGTATTCCAGCGTCTCTTAATGAGGTTAAGAATTGCTCGGTTACATCGTTCAGTGTTATCCCTAATACATCTACCTTCTCAAAGACATCACCTGGATACGTATCTCCAGGTTGTCCATTTGCAGGCAAACCAAGTTGACTATTCGAAATGTTCACAACGGGCCATATTTTGGTGCTTGAAAGTTCACTTTGATTATACATATTTATTTCTGTGCCTAAGAAGCCAGGTACAAACAGCACTACATTCCTTACTATATCTACGTAAAAATCTACGTAGTCCGAGCCTGTATTTCCTGAAGGATCCGTCACGATGAGAGTAACATGATACTGACCGGCATCATATACAAATAAATCGAAAAAAGTTTGTGACATTACATCCAGCCCGTCATAAAGTACAGTTCCATCTTTAACGACCTGCAGTTTCATGCTCGCTACAGCGACGTTATCCGAAGCAGTAAAATTCAATCTAATTTTGTTCTTAGCCACATATTTATTATTGGGGTCTTTCGTCAAAGATACCGTCGGAGGCACGTTGTCCGCAGTTCCCGCTGTAAACGAATAACTGTCGCTCCCCTGATTTCCAGTTGCATCATAAGCTACGACTGTTAACGAATGGCCCCCAGCTGTTGCAGGCGTATAGGAAAAAGTAGCCGATGATGTATCATACCTCGTATCCACAATATTCCCATCTGCTAGAAGTTGAAGAACAGTTACCCCTACATTATCAGTTGCCGAAGTATAGATGGTAATCGATTTGTTCTGGATGAAAGGTTGATTCGAATCGGGCACGGAAATGGATGCAGTCGGGCTGATTATATCCGATACAGGCCCTCCACTTCCACCCCCACCGCCACCGCCTCCGTTGCTCGGCATCGGCGTTGGTGTGGGGTCAGGTGTTGGTGTTGGTGTTGGACTGCCCGGGTCAGGTGTTGGCGTTGGATCAGGTGCAGGTGTTGGCGTCGGATCAGGTGCGGGTGGCGCTGGGCAGGTATAGTCCCATTCATAACTAAACCCAGGTACATCCCTGTCATCCTCCCAACTACTGTAGTTCGTGGTTGTATATGAGCCGTAAGGACATGAAGGTTCCCAGCATCCATTTTCGGCGGAATTAGGACACCAACCAGTACCCGTATCGGCTTTTGCTGGCTTAATATCGATTGCGGTGAACATGGCAAATACAAGCAGGAAAATAGCTAAAACTCCAAATATTTTTTTTCCTCTTTTTCCAAGTACCAATTTATATCATTCCCCTTGTTTATAGATTGCTATTTTATTTGATGGCCCTGCCATGGAAAATAGGACGGTATACCCATCAAATTTTGCTATTGCACCATCTGGGTGATTGAAATTGTCGGAAACGAACTTATTTACATCATCTGTGTGCCCACCCACCGCAAGGCTTATCAGAGTTGCCATTACATTTTGTAAGTCCTGTTGCGGGACATCTGAATTATGAGGGATCAATCCGACAGCCAAAAGTACAAAGCTGCCATAATCAGCACTATCTTTATTGTTTGTGTATACTTGAACGAAAGGACTATTAGAAGTCAAATGATTAAATACCATTGCACTAGCATTGGATTTGATTTGATCCTGGGTGTAATCAGATTTATACACTCCCAGCGTTCTCATACCAATACCATTAGGAGTATAGTATTCATAAGCGGTCTTATAACCATATTTTTCAGCAGCTCTGGCTACTATGTCTTGAACAGAGGCATTGTTTTCTTTTATTGCTCCAATGTCATAGTTGGCTTTGTGTGGTTTATCAAGAATTTTAGAAATATTACGAACGAATTGCACTGCTTCTGCTCTTGTCAAAGTATCGTAAGGCGCATAGCCGTCAAAGGTCATATCTGTTTTGCCGGTCGACATCTTGTTGTCGAAAAGAAACTGAACATATTCGGCTGAATCGTCTTTGAAAGATCGGAAGCCGCAGAAGTTGGCAATAATCGTGGCGACAGTAAGCCGATTCACATTCTGACTGTGAACTTGCTGGTCGGCTACACCGGGAAGCTTATATTTCATGTCCTTGGCAAAACCGTAGAATCCCGAACTCCATGATGAATCGGTAGGCTTGATGCCGTTTGGAAAATAAAGCGAAAGGATGATTTTCAAAAATTGTTCTTCGCTCACTTCATTGTCAGGCCGGAACGTACCGTCTTCGAACCCATCCAGCAAATGTTTCTCTTTTCCCCAATTGATGGAATCATTCGCCCAGTGCGCCTTAGGAACGTCTTTGAAGGTCGGGGAAGGACTGCCGTTTCCTGCTGCCCATCCAAAGGAAGCCAAGCATAAAGAGACAAGTGCACCAACCAGTATCGAGCAAAATATTTTTTTCATGCTAATTCTCCACTCCCGATAAATTATTTTTTCCTTGTGAAAAATAAAGACCCCTTACGCAAAGCGCAAGAGGTTACTGAACGGATGATGTGAACACAAATTAGCTGACATTCCGATTCGGTAACCCGGCGATCATAGCCGCAGTTTGCGCGACCTTAGACCCATGGCTTTGCGTCCCCCCCTTTCGAGAGGTTTGCCTTTTTCGTGATAATAGGGAAAATATTCCTATTCATTTTTTTGATTATACGACATATTTCCTGCTTTATCTACAGTTTTTTACAATAATATATGCCGAACAATAGGACTTTAAAAGATTTATGGATTTTTTCAATAGTCTCCACGGGAATAATGAGTAAGGATTTTGAATGTCATTCGATTATCCAATAACATTTGCTCAGCTTTCATTTTCAACCCCCTAAGGCAAAAAACGCAAAGTCCACGACCATAAACATGTACTATAACATTGAAGCCCAAGGATACCCTCTTTGGGCTATTCTCATTTGGAAGGATGGATGAAATGAAAGCAGCCTATCTCATTTTAGACAAGCTCAAAGAAGAGTTCGAACACAACGGAAACATTCTGCTCGAACAAGAGGGAACCAACGTCTGGGTGATGGCCGTCGCGATGGCAGCCTTACCCGAGGATATGACGGAGGATGGGACGATCACTGTAAGGCCTCATCTTAAGAACCGCCGACAGGAACGGTACTAATCCATACGTCGACGGAACGGATGTCTATGTATGTGTAGACGTAAAAAAAGAAAAGTCGAGTTTGCAAGGGAGGACCTCTGGATAGACGGTCCTCCCATTTTTCATGGAGGCACCGTTCCCGCCGTGCTCGCATGCCCTAGCGATTGTAGTGATGGCTGTTTCCTTCGCTGGCACACCTTATCGAGGAGGCAGCGGCGAATAGAATGTTTGCCTCTGTAAGCGGAATTTGTCTTCTTCTTCTTCTTCTTCTGCTTGCATAATAAGACTACTTTATACTAAAGCATCAGACTATGAAAGCGTATTCAATCAACGTGATTTGAGGATATGAAGTACATAGTCATAGGAAATACGGCTTAGAAAAGCCTCACGGGAGAACGCCATAATGGTCGTTCTCCTTGAGTTCGTAACGGAGGAACAGCATCATGCTGCGATTGAGCGTATGGGACAAGTAACCAAGGAATATACGAAGCGATTGGTTTGGGAAAATCATATGAGGCCATGAATGAATGTCTTCCAGAATCCACTTCCTCTAGAATTGCCTCGGCAGACAAAGGGGCATAAGCCCCGCAGCGGGAAAACGGTGTTAGGTGAAGGACTTTGTCTTCTTCGAGCTACTTAAAAAAGTTTTTGATCTTATCGTAATTTGCTGTTAATGAAATTATTAGTGAGATTATTGAGATAATTAGAGGCAATATGTATTTTATAAACTCTATTCTTGCTTTTGAATTCTTGTCTCTAGTTTTGATCTTATTTACTGTCTTTAATAATGTGAACTCTTGATTAACTAAGTCACCAATATTTGTAACAATTCTCGAACAATGATCCATTATGTCATAGTCTAGAGCTAATTTAGTGATTACTTGCTTTCTCTCATCCATAATTCCAATAATCATTGAAGTAAAATCTTGAATGAGATTTGCTTTAATCTTTTCAATTTCTTGATCAGAAAGTAAGCTAATCTCATTACTAAAAGTAGAAAGTTCCATAATTACTTTATTAAGGGTCTCAATAACTTGCGATTCAATAAATAATAGTGTCCTTTGGATTAATTCGCCACTACGTAATAATCCGATCGAATTTAATTCTTCCTGTATCCGCCGAAGTCCTAAAAATAATTCTTTGTAGTCTTCTTCAAGGTGTTTTTTTGTAAGTAGTTTAAAGTATTCTATTAAATCAATTTCCTTTGTAGCCAAATTGATTGACACCTCTTTATATTTATATAACACAGTCTTTCACCTTACGTTGCTGTGTTCCCGAATCCTCACCACCCTAGACCGTTAGGTCCGGCCGCGATGAGGTTAGGTGGTACAGGGTTGTCTGCACGAATCCGATTCCCTGAAATGCCTTAGACAGGCCAAAGGCCATAAGGCCCGCCGCGTGAATATGGTTTATATACCGTTCATCTTTTGTTCTAATTCATTAATTGATATTTTGTTTGAATTTTTCCATATATCTTTACCATTTATAGAATATCCAACTATTATCGCCGCGGCAGATGATGGGCTTGAAAATAAGTAATCCTCTGAAAATTTTAAACTCGCATTATCTTTTATAATGATTCCGTTTTCTACAAGTCTATTTCTAAGTTCGAGATAACCATTTGATAGACTGGTCCGCACCTCTTGGCTTATTTGACTACCTTTAAGCACGACAATACCCTCATTTGTAAGCTTCGCTCTGGCATCTATACCTTTAATTGAAATTGTATAAATATTATTTGAATCAAACTCAGTTTTTGTTCGTGTAAGTTTTTCGAGTACCTTATGTCCCAAAACACCTAAAAGAATTGTTAGGTTATCTAAAAACTCTTCCATTGCATCCACATCACTTCGTGGCAGTTTTGACGGGCTTGATTGATTTCCATTCAAAATCTCATAGCGGTTGGCTTCTCGACAGAACTCAATAATTTTTGATTCAAGAAACTTAACATGGGATTTAGTTAAATTATCGTCTTTACTAGTAAAGAAAACTACTTCGTTCCAGAACTCTTTTAGCTTTAAGTGTTCTTCTATCCTAACAAGAACATTCTCCGCCTCACCTATATAAGCTTGTATTCTGCTGGTTACATCGTTGTAACCAAAAAGGAAATATACACCTGGTCGAGATGACTCAGGCCACTTTGTTAATTCCGAAATCTTTGACCTTGGACAGGCAACAGCTTGTCCTGTCCAATTTACTACCTCAGCATGGCGTATCCCTGTTACCGATTTATCAGCAAGGTAAATTCTTATACTACTCCCACGATTCATTTTTAGTTTCTCCTTTGAACTTTATTGAACGATGTAAAGGTCTTCGACGAGACAACCGAACAGCATTTTTTAGCCTAGCCCCTTCTACTGAGTGATTTGATTTAGTTACTCAATCTTGATTAGTAACCCAATAACAAATAGCCGAGATTAGAGGATGTTCTTTAAGTTCTTCCTCCGTCATTGCATTCCCTACTTTTTCAGCAAATTTTGCCTTGCGGGTAAGCTGATGCTGTGGATTGGTTTCGAGAATTTTCCCTTTGATCGTTTCAAAGTCATCAAACGGCCCAATAGTCGGTATACTTGCACATTTAAATGCCCTTGCTATAGCTTCTGGTTGATAAGAGTTCTCTAAAGCTCTATAAGTTGTATTGCAGTAAACCTTCATTCCACTCTTAACGAATCTTTCACGTTGTATGTTATTTTGGGTATCTCCTTCATCCCAATCAAGAACAAGTATCGTGTTGGGATGAAGGAGCAAAAGTTCTTCCGGTGAAATGTGGTTTAAATTTCCGATACCACCAAAAGGAACGATTACAATTGATGGCAGCTTTGTCGCTATCTCACTCTTCAAGAGGGTAGTCTGTAAAAAATTCACCTCACTAGTGCCCTCGCAAAAAATTACCGACTTCGCTGTCAAAATAGACGGTAAATGAAGACCTATATTTGTATAAAGCTCTTGAATTGCCGCGTTGTGGTCAACTGGCCGAGAAACAGTTTCATGCCCATTATGTGCAATGCTCCAAAGTTTGTCGCCATCAGTTGTATCAACTTCACTAAATATAAAGGGTGAGTGACTCCCTAGAATCCATTGTACATTGTGGTTTTCTGACAAATAATTCATTAGTTTCACAAGAGCCTTCTGGAGACCAGGATGTAATCCTGTTTCAGGTTCATCAAAGATTACTATATTAGGACCTATACTCCCAATTACTGGCGTATCAAGAATTCTCGCACAAATATACATGACTTGAGTTATACCGGTACCGCTACGAGATAGCGGATGTGATCTTCCTTGCTGAGTAATGAATACATCATTACCAAATGAAGTAGTCTTAATTCTTACATTTTCTATCGGATACAACGATCGTAAATAGGAGATAAATCTATCGTATTGCCTTTCATTCCCTTCTGCCTCTAGTGATGCGATATATTGTAACAGCTCTCGTGTATCTACTCCCAATTTAAAGTCAACAAGATGCTTATACTCAAATTGTTGTGTGCTGCTCCAATTCGAAAATTCAATATAACGATCTGCTGGAAGGTAAATTGCTTGACCTCGAACTTCGGACCATTGCACTTGACTAAAGAAGGTACTTAAAAAATCCGATGAGAATGCCTGCCAATCGTTAGGCGGAGCGTTCTGTACTAGTTCCGTTATAGCATTATTTAAAGTTAATTCGTGATTAAACCATTTATCAAAACCTATTGACTCAGGTTTAACTTGACCGTTCTCATTAAAAAGCGAATCAATGTTTACATCAAAAAAGCACTTGATACCAGAAAGCATATCAAGAATATTATTAAATGGAACGTGTTTTCCACGAATGTTCCATCCCTCTGACTTTGGTAAAAGATGTGATAGGTCGTGCTTTTGAAAAGCAATTTTAATCCTCACCGTTATTGGTTCATTATTTTCCATAGGTAATCTTGGGGAACTATGCCGATTAAGGCGGCTCACATATCGATTGTACATAATATCTCTGCCCTTAGGAAACCCAAACAAAGCCATTAAACCAAGATACGCTCCAAGCAAGAAAGCAGATTTTCCTGCATCGTTTGCTCCAGCAAGAGTGCTGATCTTACCTAGCTCAATTGTAACACCTTGTTCAAAGGACATTGAGCGGAAGTTTTTGACCCCTATTTCTGTAATATTCATAAATTTCTCCCACTAAGTTTTAATTATTTTTTATAACATGTACAATTCTTGCACAGTCAGCAATTACAAACTCGCAACTCACAATAATTATTGCTCGATGTTTGAGTGCTCCACTTACATTTTTCGCCGTTACTTGTGGTAAGGTTCCCCACGATTTATCCGCATCGCGCGATAAATCTGCTCCACCAGCACCAGCCGCATCAGCTGGTGCGGCAGCGTCATGTGGCCAAAAGACAGCCGCATGTCCGCACGGCGCAGCAGCTCGCTTGAGAGCCCCAGCGAGCCGCCGATCACGAAGGCCACCTGGCTTCGCCCATAGGTGGCCAACTTATCTAGCGAGGCTGCCAGCTGCTCGCTAGACCACATCTCGCCGTCGATGGCCAACGCCACGACGTACACATCCGCGGCGAGCTTGGCCAAAAGCCGCTCGCCCTCTCGAGCCTTGACCTGCTGCTCCTCAGCAGGGCTCATGTTCTCTGGTGCCTTCTCATCCGGCACCTCAATCATCTGTACCTTGGCATATGGCCCAAGGCGCTTCACATACTCCGCTATCCCATCCACGAGATAGCGCTCCTTCAATTTCCCAACCGTTAATATCTGTATATGCATAAACGACCCTTCCTTCTATTTTCTCTATTCCGATCTACTCCCTTGCATTATGTACAATAGAGCTCCAAGTATTGGCCGCATATGGAGTATTCCATTGCATTTCGTGCAATAGAATGGCCCCCTAAACGATCTAACAAGCCTTTCCCATCAATTCCATTGTACGTTGTGCAACGAATCCCTTTTAACCATCCTTTTTCAAGAGATTCCATTGCAGTTATGCAACAGAATCTCATCTTTTTCATTATCTCTTCTCTTCTCTTCTCTTCTCTTATCATCTTTTCTCATCTCTTCTCTTATTCTCGATCTTCTCTATCGCTTACTCTTTTCATTACCTGATCTCCTCTACTTCCTATTCCCATCCAAAATACAAAAAAGGAAGGCATCCGCCTTCCTCATACAACTAGAAATCGCGCTATCTCCTTGCAATGCTCGCAGTGCGTCGGAGGATCCCAATTGGCGAAGTGGGTTTTCTGTAAGTCCACAACGTCCGGTGCTTCCTCATACTCATCGACAAACTCATCAATCGCGATTTCCACATGATCTTTACAAACTACATGCATGCATTTACCTCTCATCCGCAATGTTTCTATATACACTGATCTCGAATCATATAAATCATTTATCCGTCGCTTCCACTAACGTGATCACCGCACTCAGTTTCTTGCCGCCGCGGTAGTACACTACGTTCACTTTATCGCCAATTCGTTTCTCGTTGTACAAATATTTCCGCAGTGAGATCGTGCTGTCAATTTTGCGGTCATCTAATTGCACAATGACGTCCTGCGCTTTAATGCCCGCTTCTTTGGCAGGTCCGGATACTTCGAAGACGATAACTCCAGTTTTCACATCTGCAGGTAGCTTTAATACATCTGTACCTTTAAATGCTTGCAGTTCCTGCGTGGATACACCCATTAACGGTCTTTTCACCTTGTGATCCGTGATCAGGTTCTCGATAATCGGCTTTACACTGTTGATAGGAATGGCAAAACCTAACCCTTCCACACCTGTATCCGATATCTTCATGGAATTAATTCCAATTACCTTACCATCGATATTAACCAATGGTCCGCCGCTGTTTCCTTGGTTGATTGCCGCATCCGTTTGGATAACATCCATTTCCCAGTCGTAATCCGTGCCTTCACGTGAGAGTGAAACCGGTATCGTTCGCTTTGGCGAAGAAATGATACCTTGCGTAACCGTCGGGGAGAATCCAAGTCCAAGCGGGTTACCTACTGCAATCGCCATCTCCCCCGCACGCAGCGTATCAGAGTCACCGAACTCAGCAAGTATTTTAATATCTTTTCCATCCGCTTCCAAAACAGCCAAATCCGTAATCCGATCCCGTCCGATGAGGGTTGCTTTGCGGTGTTCACCTTGATAATTAACCATTTCGAACTGGTTTCCGTTTTCAACGACATGGCTATTTGTAACAATTCGCACTTTATCACCATTCCGTGCGAAAATAACACCCGATCCGATCCCTAGCCCGGTTTCTTGGCCTTTTTCATCCTTCTTCGAGGAAATAACACTGACCACGGATGGCTTAATTTTCTCCGTAGCCGCCACGACCGAATCGTTGATGTTCATCGGATGAGCCTCAGGCTTAGCCACAGAAGCTGGTATAGCTAGCGCATCTGTACTCGTTCCACTTTTCCCGAAGCCGCCAACTACCCCGACCAGCAAAAGCATGGCCAGCGCTCCGCCGACCCCCGCTATGAGGGCTACATTTCGTCTACGCTCCGTAAAGTTCGCAAATCGCCCTGATCCTTTAGGACGCCAAGACTGCGGTCGCTGCCTGGATCTTTTGGTTGAATAAAAATCATCATCAAACAAACTCATATGGTGTCCCTCCTCGCTGACGGGATTAAATGACGCCGCTCTCGCCTTGAAATGTTTTTTTGCAAATAATAGGAATGTTTCGTTCGCTTCTTGCCTACAATAATAGTAAACCAAATCTCTTAACGAATTACTAGAGTTAACTACAACTTTAAATTAGAAAACCAAAGGAGAATGCTCATTATGAATCGTATTCCTTCCCATTTCGACGAAATCAACATGATCGGCAAGCTTGCTGATCTCAAAGATAGCCACTACCACCAGTCCCTCGTCCTCTCATCTCTCATTCAAACTCTGATTGATAAGGGGCTCATCACTACGCAGGAGATACAGCTGAAATCCAAAGAAATCGACGCTGCGCTTACTCCGAATCCAATACATCCCATTTCGTAGAACGATCAAAATATGTATCCATCAGCCGCAGCTGTTTGGCTTCAGGGGCACGCTCTTGTACTATGTTATTCACTGTTAGCCTGGCCAAATCCATTAAATTATGGTCACGGCTTAAATGCGCCATATACACGGACTTCGTCTTGTTCGTCATCACGTCACAGAGCGCTTCCCCTGCTGCCTCGTTGGATAAATGTCCCTTGTCTCCGAGAATACGACGCTTAATACTCCATGGATAGTGGCCTACGCGCAGCATGTCAACATCATGATTCGTCTCCAACACCAAGGCATCGGAATCCGTTATCTTTTCTTTCACTTTCTCACTCATGTAACCCAAATCCGTCACAACACTTAACTTCTGTTCCCCTTCATAAAAGCAATACCCCACGGGCTCTGCCGCATCATGGGAAATCCCGAAAGACTCTACCCGCATCGTACCGAATTCCACGATACCTCCGGTATCCATCACCCTCTTGTTACTTTCCGCGATCACACCGATTTGTCGGTCCAACTCTTCCCAAGTCTTCTCATTCGCATAGATGGGCAAATCATATTTACGAGCCAGCGCTCCCAACCCTTTGATATGATCAGAATGTTCGTGTGTGATCAGAATGGCATCAATACTGCTCGCCGCGAGCTCACGTTCCTTCATTAACAGCTCCATCTTCTTCGCGCTGAACCCCACATCGATAAGCAGCTTGGTCTCACCATTGTCAACCACTGTCGCATTACCCGTCGAACCGCTCGACAGCACCGTAAACCTCATACCCATCTTCCCTACTCCTCTATGCATACACATGCCATTCATTTATCAATAAATCGTTAACTATCACTCTTGCCCTATTTCTTATCCTTGTCATCCTTGCTCTTATCCCCAGGAGAAGCAGAATTCTCTGGCTTTACGCCATCCGCCTGCGTTCCAAAAGGCGCCAATTCAGAGCTTTTCTGAGGAGATTCAACCGCTCCATTGAAAGCTTGCAGATAATAAATATCTCCGTTATCGATCGTAATCCGCCAGTGCGGAAACATCGGTTGCGTTTGTGAGTTGTACGGCTGTCCGTGATACCCCAGTCTGACCTCCGTAATAATGGAGCCTTCACTCAAATAATTGTCCACTAAGCTGCGTACAGCTAACTGAGCTGGGATCAACTTCTGTTCCGCTTGTTCTACTCCTGATTCTACTTCAACGTAGGCTTGACGGTAACTGGTAATTTCTCCGTTATGTTCGCTCAGCTCCACCTTCACATCAAAGAGCGGAAGCTTGCCATACAACTGTGTGAAAACATAGACACCATTTTTACTCATTGCCGAATCTAATTGATATAAGTTAAAATGCGGAATCTCCGCTTGCGCTTGAATTTCTTTGCTTGCCCCTTTGCCGAGCATAGTGCTCATGCTAATTGGCGTTTTCAGCGTCTTCTGCTCACCGGGCTTCATGCTATCGTCATACTTTACCGTAATAACCTTCAACTTCTGCTGATCTGTCGGTAATTCGTCGGTTAGCCGAATGTTTTTATTGTGCAGCGCGCGATTCAGCTCTTCTACCGTACTCGATGTGTCTAGAGCGATTTCCGTCTGATTGGAACGATTGGTGGACCAAAGCTGGAAACCAAGAATCATATTCAGCAGTAAAAAGGAACAAATTAAAATCGTTTTAGCTCGGCTCCAATTCATGATCTCACCAACCTTTCCTGAAGATAATACTCATTCGATAAAATCGTACGTGCCATCACGCAGCTCCAAGGTCCATGTTGCCGCCAGCATAAAAGTCTTATCCGAAACAATCGGACGATACGCCGGGAATATAGAGATGATACTGGATCTCCGCTGATAATACTGCAGCTTTTCTTCCAGTGCGTCACCGGAAATTAATTCAGCATCGCGCCGCTGTACGGACTTCAGATCAGGAATAATCATAGACCTCTCGAATCCGGAAATGATCCCCTTTTGAACCTGCATTTTCATCGAGCCGAAGCCCTCTGGCTGCGCCATAATGATCGGCAAGGATTCATAGTACTGACGAAACGTGAACGTATAATTGTCGAAAAGCTGCTTTTGCGGCGTACGGGCAACCTTATATTTTCCATCCCAACCGATATGCTGATTAATAAACTTGATCCCGGCCATCAAGTCTTCCAATACCTCACTTTTGCTCACCACTGGTGCAACAGGATCCGAATACGTAATCCACCGCTGGTCCCGATTTAGCTGAAAACCGCGTTTGCTGTCCGTGTAGATTTCAGAACCATCGCGCTCTTTGAGATAACGTGTGATACCCGGATCAACAAATAGACTTTGTTTCAATTGGTCCGCCGTCAACAAGCTGTAATTAAACACGTAACTCGGCAGTCGAAGCGGCTTTATTGGGAGATAGTAATCCCCGCTGTTTGTTGTTTTATATAGGTTCGTAAGATCTCCAAAGGCAGCGAAATTCTCTACGTCTTTACTTGTAAAATCGGCACCAATGACTTCGTACCCAACACCCGGAGAATCCGTAAAGAAGAACGCACGAACATCTTCGTTATTGCCCTTGGAGTAAATCCAAATGCGCGTAACTTTATCATTATCAGTCGGAATTTCGCCTTCAATACGAAGCAGCTGCTGAAGAATCGTAAAAGGTATGCCGTCTCGGAACCGTATCTCTACGCCTTGCTGTTTCGTACGGACATCTTCCCAGTTTACATTCACCAAATACATCGACGTTTTGCGAAAGCCCTTAAAGCTGCGCTGTTTAATATTATCGAGCAGTCTTGTGTAATAGTAATTGTTAGGATACAAAACGGAGTGCTGCTGATTACCCAAGTGTACGATAATCTGATCAGGGAACAACATGTCCTGCAGCTCCGACGGCTTCCCAAGCGTCTCGGTTTGAACGTAATTGCTTTGTTGGATAGGCTCAATCTTCGGCGGATTATACGAAGCTAGCAAGAAGCTTTGATACAAGCTGGACCCAATAAGGACGACAAGAAGGATGGATTTTAGACTCTCGATCATAGCTCATCCTCCTCCTCTTGCTGAATCGGCAGTGTGAATATAACACGGGTTCCTTGTCCCAATTCCGACTCTAAGCTGATCGAACCTCCGTGTGCTTTTACTATTTCCCGGGCAATAGACAGACCAAGCCCTGTTCCACCCATATTACGGGAACGTGCTTTATCTACCCGATAGAATCGGTCGAAGATGCGGGACAGATCTTTCTTCGGAATGCCGATTCCGTTATCCTGAACCGAAATTTCCAGCACATCCTTCTCGATCTTCCTGGCTTCTAGCCGGATTGCCCCTTCATCGCCCGTATACTTAATCGCATTCGACACCAAGTTGTCGAGTACTTGATCAATTTTGTCACGATCAAGCAGTAAGCTGGTTACTCCCTGCTCTACTTGAATAACAATTTCAATCTTGCGCTGCTGCAGCTGGAAAGAGAATCGATCCGCTACCTCCTCCAGCATTTCGCTCACTAGCGTCGTGGATTTACTCATCATCGATTGCTTGGAATCCAGTCTCGACAGATGCAGGAGATCCGTCACCAAGCGGATCATCCGCTCTGTCTCGCTGCGCGTAACGCTAATGAAGCGTGATGCCAGCTGCGGCTCTTCGATTGCGCCATCGTCGAGCGCTTCCAGATAGCTCTTGATCGTCGTTAGCGGCGTACGCAGCTCATGCGAAACGTTCGCTACGAACTCGCGTCTCGCTTGCTCCAGCTTCTCCTGATCGGTTACATCCTGCAGCACTGCAATAATCCCGTTCTGCCCTTCACCTCGGCGGTGAATCGGCGTGAACGTGATGCGTACGGATAGCTGCTCGTCGTCATCAGGAAGTTCAATATCTAGCAGCGTCGTATTGACATGCCCCTGGATGAAACCGCGAATCGTATCCATCGGAATCCCGAGCACCTCGGATATTTCCAAACCGAGCGTCGTTTCCTCTTCCGTCTGCAGAATCTGCTTCGCCCTGCGGTTAAGCACGATGACATGGCCTTTGTCATCTGTTGCAATGACCCCGTCATTCATATTCGTCAGGATCGAAGCGAGCTTCTCTTTTTCTTCTTCATTCAGATAGAGTGCTTCTTTGAGCCTATTCATCATAAAATTAAAGGTTTGTCCGAGCTGCCCAATCTCATCGGTCCCTTGAATAATAACCTGTTGATCAAAGTTACCCTCTGCGACAGCTGTCGCCTGCCTCGTAATCTCTTTGATCGGATTTGTAATCGTACTTGTGAGCAGTACGCCAAGAATAGCTGTTAGCCCTAAAGCGATCAATGTGCCTGAGATGAGGATGCGGTTAATCGATCGGATCGTCTTATAGACATCTTCCATCGACGCAATGATGTATACCGCGCCTAGGACTCGCGCCCCGCTGCCTACTGGCTTGGCGATAATCACTTTCCGATAACCGTCCTCATCCGTAAAAATCCGCTGGTTATCCTTAATTCCCTGCAGCGCTCTGATGACTTCGGGCTGCGTATTTTTCTGCTTCAAATGATTTGAAACCGACGTGCTAATAACGTTCCCGTTCGCATCTATAATTTGAATTTCCGCATTATTAATAGAAAATAAATTGCTGACGAATTCGTTTAAATCCGCATACGTCTTCTTACCTTCAGCAGCATTCTTGCTGTCCTGATCACCTGTGAGGTAAGACCCCACAAACCCAGCCAACAGCGTCACCTGGCTATTGCGCGAAGCCAAAAAATCATTCTTGAAATACGTCTCCACCGTCTTATAAAAATACACACCAATGAGCTGCATCGCAATCAGAATGAGCAGGACATAAACAATAATCAGCTTCGCTTGAATCGATTGAAAGAAGCGGATGCCCTTCATGCTCAGAAGCCTCCGGCCTTAGGGCTACGCATTAAATAACCAAGTCCCCTGCGCGTCATAATATACTCCGGACGGCTTGGGTCCGTCTCCAGCTTCTCGCGCAAACGCCGGATCGTCACATCGACTGTGCGTACATCTCCGAAATATTCAAAGCCCCACACCGCTTGCAGCAGGTGCTCGCGCGTCATTACTTTGCCCGAATTTTTGGCCAAATACTGAATAAGTTCAAACTCCCGATGCGTTAAATCGAGCGGCGTACCATCTTTATAGACCATGTACATGTCGTTATCGATAAATAGCGCATGAATCCGCATCCCGTTGCGTTGCGTGTCCGATTCGCTCGGAGCCGACTGTGCTTTTGTCTGTCTGCGGAGGTGCGCCTTCACACGGGCAAGCAGCTCCCTAGTGCCGAAAGGCTTAGTTACATAGTCGTCTGCGCCCATCTCTAGGCCAAGCACCTTATCCAGCTCTGTATCTTTCGCTGTAAGCATAATGATTGGAGTATTCAGCTTCGAGCGAACCTCTCGGCACACATCCATCCCATCCTTCACAGGCAGCATCAGATCCAGTAATATCAGATCAGGCTGCTCAGAAAATGCAAGCTCAACAGCGCTTCCACCATCATAGGCACAGATGACCTGGTAGCCCTCTTTTTCCAAATTAAATTTCAAAATATCTGCAATCGGTTGTTCGTCATCCACCACGAGAATTTTACCAAACAAACCTACCACCGCCTAAGTCATAAAGTCAGTCTATTTCCTGCATACTAGCCTCTATTTTATCATATATTCAACTAAAAAGAGACAAGGCCCCCGAGTTGTCCGGTTTGACCTTGCCTCTATTTATAATTAGCGATTTAAATACTTCAAAGGATTTTCCAAACCGCCATTATTGTGAACTTCGAAATGCAAGTGAACACCTGTGGAATCACCTGTGCTTCCCATAATACCGATTTTATCGCCCTTCTCGACAATCGCTCCATCGGTGATGGTGATTTGACTCAAATGGCCATATAACGTCTCGTAACCGTTCAAATGATTTATAATAATATAATTGCCATAATCGGATTTGTACCCGGTTTCCGTGACTTTGCCGTTGTCAGCCGCCATGATGCTTTTGTTTCCTGTGATATCAATCCCTTTGTGGAGCTTGCCCCATCGCATACCGAACGTACTCGAAATACTAGGAGAAACGACAGGCCATGCGAACTTCCCTGAGCCTTCGCCTTTAATCACTTTGGTTCCTTTTTTCACCTTAGCCGTGACTGTTTGATTAATGATCTCTTCATTTACAAGCTTCTCTTCGGTCATTAAACCATCGACCTTCGTCACTTGAATCGTAACCTTCTTCAGCCCGTTCTTCCCGGGTGATATCGGCTGTACAACGCCTACGCGAAGCGAATCATCTTTGACGTACTCGGTATCGTACTGAATCTCCTGATTCTGTACAACCTTTTCCGTTGTTTTGACAGAGAGTGTTGGTTTGAGCACCGTCACATCAAGTTGATTGCCAATCTTCAGCTTATCATCCTGAATACCAGGATTCTTATCATAAATGAACTGCTTTGTAATCCCTAATTTCTTCGCGATACAGGAGACACAATCTCCTTCTACAACCGTATACTTCGCAGGCTGTACATCACCGGTCTTTAGCTTCTTAACAACATCTTCTGGGTTAGCCAAATCCTTCGGTTCGACGGGTACTTCCAGCTGATCGACTTGCTGAACAAACTCTACCTTCTCGAGTTCCGATGGCGCAGTTGAGATATCCTCACCCAAACTTGCCGATAAGACAGCTACCTTAGAGGTTTCCTTGGCTTTTGGCGCAAAGGGTGCGCTTACCTGCTCGAGTATTTTGTCAGCGGTCTGCTGGTCTTTCACAATCGCGATGGTTTTCCCATCTACCTTCAACTCAATACCTACCGGCTGCGGCACTAACAGCTTATCGAGTGCTGCCAAAACAGCCAAATCATCTGTTTGGGGATTGTAAGCCTTTTCAGGCCTGTAGGTGACCCCGTTTGTTTTCAACACGACATGCACATCTGGGAAATTTTGTTGTACTTCTTGCGGTCTTCTCTGCTTATATTCTTCAATAATCTTATTATCGCTCACGATACCTATTTCTTGACCATCCAGCATCACATGATACACATTCACCATGCCTGCTTGCACATATTGACGTCCGGCAAACGTAATTACCGCTGTTAGAACGATAACGCTAACTCCCAGCACAAGAGACCATTTATGTCGTTTCATTACCGTTAGCGTCGTTTGTGTCGTTGTAGTCGTTGATTCTTCCAGATGCTTGTCTGATACTGATTCATTTCCGGTCAAGCTTTCTCGCTTAGGCGTGAATCTCTTTATGAGATCCTTGACAAAGCGCATACCCCTGAAACCTGTCATGATCTTCTCCCTTTGAACGGTTTTGCATCCGCAGATACATAAATAAACCTTGATTAGACATAATATCCATAAAGGATGTCTTCCTTTTGTTAAATTTAACACACTTTCTCTGCCTATTTCAACAAAATACTCGATATCCATGTGATAGATTCGTGTCCACAACCAAAAGAAGACGCTAAAGATTCCTTTTTTTTGTACGAATTCTAAGAGATTTTACATTCAGTTACAAGAAATGACGAATTTGCACGAAAACTTGAAAGGGGAAATAACGTATGGAAGTCAATCTGTTAGCTACATTCTCAGATAGGTATACTATGGAAAAGACAGCTGAGGTGCTTAGATCGCAAGGAGTCCTTGATATCAAATTCAATAATGGCGGAGAGCCTCATGCACATTATCCCGCAGACAGCTTCGTTCAATCCGTAGACAGTATTGCAACTGAGCCTTCTTTTGAGCTCACGGTAAGTGTTGAAAAATCACGCTACCGTCAAGCTGAGGACACGATTATTAAGTATGGCGGACAGCTCCATTAGTGCTTTCTTAGTGCTATCAGATGTAGAGACTAGTATTTACCAAGGATATCAGTTAACTGCTTCAATTCCTTGTCACTTAAATACTTTTTGAGTGTATCATTGACTTGCTTTAACTCATCTGTGGTGATCCCATTTTCCAGCAAAACCGATAGATGCTGCACTTCACTTTGCGGTAGCTTAGCAACAACAAGAGAAAAAATTTTCATCTTATCGTCGCTGGATAGCGCTTCTTTCTTTTTAGCGAAATCCTCGGTCGACATGACAAGTTCCTTCTTCTGCTCGTTTGCATCACTTTGTGATCGCCCCATGACAGCTACGGCATCATCCTTAACTCCTTGGGAAGTATCCGCTCCAGTGTCCGAACGCATTCCACCAGTAGGAAGTTGATCGTTAGAACCACGGTTAGGCAGACTTCCAGACGGGCTGGGATTAGGAACTGGCTTCGATGGCGTTGGTGTTTGCACCTGGGCTGCTTGGTTCCCCCCGTCTCTACGCATAACTATATTCAGCTCCCCTGCCAATCTTGCAGCAAATTCACTAAATTGAATCTTTTTACCCAAGGCTGGGATCTGATATTGTCGAAATATATCCTCCACATACATGTTTACGACATACCATGTCGTAAACATCGTTATCGATGTAATTAAAACAGTTCCAATGACGATTTTACTCAACCACGTTATTAATTTCATTCTCGGTATCACTCCTGGCGCGTAATCATATTCCTCCCTCCAGTATTGACGAATTCATCTCCATTAAATCCCATTAGATAAAAAGAAATCCTCTAAGCAGCAAAACAGCCTAGAGGATTTTATGTTTATTCGTTCATCTGAAGCGAAAATCTCGCCTCATCTTTTTATTTTTATGCATAGATTGGACGAACCAAGTTCGTTTGCTCACGGTTACGGCCTACGGAGAAAATCGCGATTGGAATACCAGTCAGCTGTGATACACGCTCAATGTAATGTCTGGCATTCTCAGGCAGATCACTCAGGTTTCGCGCACCGGATACATCTTCTGTCCAACCCGGAAGCTCTTCGTACACTGCTTCACACTCGGAGATAGCTTTCAAGCTAGCTGGGTAGTGCTCAATTAGCTGTCCGCGGTACATGTAGCCTGTGCAAATTTTAACTGTTTCAAGCCCTGTTAGAACGTCGATGGAGTTAAGAGATAGACCCGTGATGCCGCTAACACGTCTTGCGTGACGGACAACAACACTGTCAAACCAACCCACACGACGCGGACGACCTGTAACTGTACCGTATTCAAAGCCTTTTTCACGAATCCAAGCGCCGATTTCATTGTTCAGTTCTGTAGGAAATGGACCATCGCCAACACGCGTCGTGTAAGCTTTTGCCACACCAATGATGTTGTGGATCTTCGTTGGGCCTACACCGGAACCGATACATACACCGCCTGCGGTTGGGTTCGAGGAGGTAACATACGGGTATGTGCCTTGGTCAATATCCAACATAACGCCTTGTGCGCCTTCGAACAGCACTCTGCGTCCTTGATCAATGTATTGGTTCAATACAACCGACGTATCCGTTACATACGGACGAATTACTTCCGCGTATTCGAGATATTCTTTGAGAATCGGCTCTACATCGAGGCCTTTCGAACCATACACTTGTTCAATCACAACATTTTTCTCTGCAACGATGCGTCTAAGCTTTAATTCAAACTCTTCCGCATCCATCAAATCAGCGATACGAATGCCGTTACGAGCTGCTTTATCCATATAACAAGGTCCGATCCCTTTGCGGGTCGTGCCAATTTTACTATCACCTTTGCGATCTTCTTCCAGACCATCCATCAACAAATGATACGGCATAATCACATGCGCGCGGTCACTGATGTTCAGGTTCGTCGTCGTAAAACCATTATCATGAATGTAGTTTATTTCTTCAATGAGTGCAGCTGGGTTAATAACCATCCCATTCCCAATTACACAAGCTTTATCTTTGTAAAAAATACCAGAAGGAATCATCGTTAGCTTATACTTTTTCCCGCTAATAATGATCGTATGGCCTGCATTGTTACCACCTTGATAACGAGCGACGACCTCAGCAGACTCCGCTAAGAAATCCGTGATTTTACCTTTACCTTCATCTCCCCATTGCGTACCGACAACAACAACCGTTGACATATGCACTTACCTCCGTACGGTGACGAGTCACCCATAATGAGCCGTTATGGCTTTAATACCACAGAGAAAAGTTGGACTTCATTAAAGCGCTAAAGCAATCAGCGTCCATCGTACTTTCCCCTGGCAATGCAAATACCTCTACACCGTCATAGAATTGATAAAAACGGGGCAGAGAACTTACTCACCGAAGATCATCTAGGTCTCTTCGGCAGTGATCTGCAGGAAGGGGACCTACCTTTCGGCATGAAAAACGACCTTAACTCGAAGTTACCTTGCTTGGAGCAGGCATTCGACCAAGGTTTTTTTCACCGTCTCTAGTGTAGCAGTCCCCCTAATCAAAGTCAATGAAAAACGAACAATTACACAGGTGCCTGTATAATTGTTCGGATATTGCGCAAACTAATCAGTTAGCCCTGCAAAACCACTGAAAAAAAGGAAAAAAGCAGCCGTTAATACTGCCCGGCTGCCGCTTCTTGATGACTTCGATCCATATTCACGAACTTATTGAATTGCTTCAAGAAAGCCAGCTCTACGGTTCCTACGGGACCGTTACGCTGTTTAGCAATAATAATCTCGATAATATTCTTCTTCTCGGATTCTTTATCGTAGTAATCGTCCCGGTATAGGAACGCTACGATGTCGGCATCTTGCTCAATAGAGCCCGATTCCCTAAGGTCAGACATCATCGGACGCTTGTCCTGCCGCTGCTCTACACCCCGGCTCAGCTGCGAGAGGGCAATAACTGGAACGTTGAGTTCACGTGCGATTTGCTTCAGCGTACGGGAGATCTCAGAGACCTCCTGCTGACGGTTGTCGCCTTTGCCGCGGCCGGCAATCAGCTGCAGGTAGTCGATGAGGATCATGCCGAGCCCCTTCTCCTGCTGCAGACGACGACACTTCGCGCGAATATCCGCGACCGTAATCGACGGTGAATCATCGATGTAGATATTCGCCTCGGACAAGGCGCCGATCGCCATCGTCAGCTTCTCCCAGTCGTCGCCCTCGAGATAACCCGTCCGCATACGGTTCGCGTCGACGTTAGCTTCCGCGCAGATCATACGCTGTACGAGCTGCGCCGCGCCCATCTCCAGAGAGAAGATCGCCACGGTTTCCTTAGCTCGTACGCCTACATTCTGCGCAACGTTTAGCGCGAACGCGGTTTTACCGACGGAAGGACGAGCGGCCAAGATCACAAGGTCCGAGCGCTGGAAGCCGGACGTCATCTTGTCGAGGTCAATGAAGCCCGAAGGGATCCCCGTTGACCCTCCCTTATTCGAGTAAAGCAGCTCCACTTTCTCGAATACTTCCATGAGCACATCACGAATGACCACGAAGCCGCTCGAGCTGCGGCGCTGCGAGATCTCGAGGATCTTAGCCTCTGCCTCGCTAAGCATCGACCCTACATCGTCCTCATTGGCATAACCATTGGAAACGATTTGGGTCGCTGTGCGGATAAGGCGGCGCAGCATCGACTTTTCCTCGACGATTGCCGCGTAATAGTCGATGTTCGCTGCCGTCGGAACCGCATTCGCCAGCTCGGAAAGATACGTCACGCCACCGATCTCTTCAAGCTGCTGCTTGTTCTGTAATCGCGATGTGAGTGTAATCAGATCTACAGGCTCCTGCTCTTCCGCAAGCTCTACAATCGCCTCGAAGATGCGTTGATGCGTACCACGATAGAAGTCGTCGCTTGATATCCGTTCCATGGCGGTAATCAAGGCTTCGCCGTGAATCAAAATAGCACCGAGCACGGCTTGCTCGGCTTCTATATTTTGTGGGGGTACACGATCCATAAACATATTATCTCCGCTCATGCCACTGTACCCGCCTTTCTTTTAGTTAATTAATTTTACTAGTTTTGCTGAAGACTATCCAGCATCTATCATTTTACCCGTCGGCCCATCTCAGCCTATGATTCGACGATTTTTCATAAACTTGCTTTGCTATTAATAACTACAAGCAAAAGTACATCAAATCACAGCTTATTTTTCATTTCGAGTAGATATCATGTATTTTGTACATCAAATATCCTCACTTTAGACCGAATGTAACAGTTTCCGCCCAATTAGATGCACTTTTTGCATGATTTCGTGTGAAAACGCTAATTTTGACTAAATTAGGTGCACTTTTTACATCATTACTTCATTAATGCATTGCTGAGTACTGTACTTATGTCAAAACCAATGTAACTGCTAATCTAGCATTTCAAGCAATTCTCAACGATTTAGAAGTCTCTAAAGTCTCATATCTATTATCATATCTACTAAACAACTGGGTATTACGGCCGTGTAACCTCACAATAGATAAGAGCCCCTCCTAGGGACTCTTATCTATCTTCCTTCCCACTGCGATACCTCTACCTCTTACTTCTCTTCTGTCACTTGTACGTTTAAAATAGCCGTTACTTCACTGTGCAGTTTCACAGGAACTTTCGTCACTCCAAGGGTACGAATCGGATCTTCCAGTACAATTTTGCGCTTATCAATCACGATCTTGTACTGCTTCTCTAGAACCTCTGCGATTTGCTTGCTAGGGATCGCTCCGAATAATCGTCCACCTTCACCGGCTTTGGCCTTAATTTGAACGGTCATTTCGCTTAACTTCTCACCCAGTGCCTGCGCATCAGCTTTCTCTTGATCCTTGCGGCGCTGCTCTGCTTTCTTCTGATTATCCAGCACCTTAACCGTTCCTTGTGTGGCTGGAGCAGCAAGTCCTTGCGCAATCAGGAAATTCTGTGCATAGCCCTCAGATACTTCTTTCAATTCGCCCTTTTTACCTTGGCCTTTTACGTCTTTTAGTAAGATAACTTTCATTCGAATAGTCCCTCCTCTTCCTGCATATCCTCAAGTACTTGTTTCAATCGTTTCGTTGCTTCCTCTAAGGTGCCATCTATCTGCGTGGCGGCATTCGTCAAATGCCCGCCGCCGCCCAGACGTTCCATGACGATCTGGACATTCATCTGTCCCAGCGATCTGGCGCTAATCCCAATAAGTCCATCCGGTCGTTCGGCGATGACAAAGGATGCCATAATATTCGTCATATTCAACAATGTATCAGCAACTTGCGCAATCATCAACTGTGAATATTTGCGATTTGACTCAGCAACTGCCAATGCGATATGCTCGTGAATCGTTTCCGTGTGTTTCATCACTTCCGCTCTCGCGATATAGGAATCGAGATCTTCCTTCATCAAACGCTGAATGAGAGCGGAATCTGCCCCATTTCGGCGCAAATAGGAGGCGGCTTCGAAGGTTCTCGCCCCTGTGCGGAGGCTGAAACTTTTGGTATCAACGACGATACCGGCCAGAAGCGCCGTTGCCTCCAATACTTCCATCGTGAGCTTCTCATTGATGTACTGGAGCAGCTCCGTCACAAGCTCGCACGTAGAGGACGCGTAAGGCTCCATATAGACGAGCGTCGCGTCATGGATGAACTCCTCACTGCGTCGGTGGTGATCGATCACCACGACCCTGTGTGTCTGCTGCAGGAGCTTCGGCTCAGCCACCATCGAGGCTTTATGTGTATCCACAACGACCGCAAGCGAGCGCTGTGTCATAATCTGCATCGCTTGTTCGGGTGTAATGAACCAACGATGCAGCCGCTCATCTTGAGCAATCGTCTCCATGACCTTCTGAATCGAGGGATTAACGCCCTCCAACACGATGTATCCTTCCTTACCGACAACCTGCACAGCCTTTAAGACACCAATCGCTGCACCAATGGAGTCCATATCCGGAAACCGGTGACCCATGATAATTACCTTATCGCTATCCTTCATCAAATCACGCAAAGCGTGTGAGATGACCCTTGCTCTAACCCGAGTACGCTTCTCCACCGCATTCGTTCTTCCGCCATAGAAGGATAGTCGCTGCCCAACTTTGACGGTTACCTGATCGCCGCCGCGGCCTAATGACATATCCAGTCCCATCTGTGCCATTTGACCAAGCTCCGTAAGCTGCTCAGCCCCTGAAGCTATTCCAATACTAAGCGTCAAAGGAAGCTTGTTCTCAATGGTCAAATCCCGCACATCGTCTAGGATTTCAAACCGCGTTTGCTCCAGTTTGCGCAATGACTTCTGATCCATAAGAATGAGGAAACGATCGGACGAAGTTCGGCGCAAATAAATCTGGTGCTTTTGAGCCCATTCGGTAATCTCACCAGTTACTTTAGCCAGCATAATACTGCGCGTCTGATCATCCAGACCTTGCGTTGATTCCTCAAGATTATCCATCATAACGATACCGATCGCCGTTTTCTCATCTTCATACTTCTTGGCCAAATTTGCTTGCTCCGTTATTTCACGGATATAGAGCAGCCGCTCTTCAGGCCGAATCCATACTTGATAAATAAACTTTCCAATCGATAGCTCCAGCTTATCACTTTTGTCCTTTCTGCTTTTCAGGTCAGGAAAATAATCATATAGCGACTCGCCAATGACGGAATCCTGCTCAAGCATTTTCGCAACAAAAGGGTTATGCCATTCGATGCGTTTCTCTTCATTGTATAAGATAATTCCGATGGGAAGACCGCTCATCACTTCATTGCCTGCTTTTTTCACCCGATGTGTAATCGTCCCGACGTACGTATTCAGCTCTCTACGGAAAGCAGTCTCCGCTTGAAGCGTAAAGTACGCCAATACACCACATATCAGGAAGGCTGTAAGGCCCAACCACCATTTGAACATATAAATAATGGCTGTCATGATGATGAGCAGAACGAAAATCCACACGATGTGTTGACCGTGCCACCGCTTTAAAAGGAATTTCGGCATTCGAACTAGCTCCTAATCCTATAAATTTTTCTTGAACCGTTCACGGATTGGAAACGCAACATCAAATACCCCTAATAAACTATATACGATAAAAAGTGGAGGCATGAAACAAACTAATACAATCGCTACGATCGGTAATACGGGCTTCCACTTGTTCGCATGAGCAACAAAGAATAGAAAGCAAATCGCCTGAATAGTGAAAGCTAACATGAGAAGCGGCATCGCATTCATCAGCAGCGTAGAGATCATAGATATCGAAGTCGGATTGACAAACAGATCCAAGACAAACACGATCAGATAGATCCAGACCAACGATTTCTGCAGCATCCATTCCCGCATCGGGCGCAATCCCGGAATCCCTTCGCCTGTTTTGTTAAGCAGCCAACGGCTAATTCCATGGGTCACAAATGTGTAGAACAGTGCAACGAAGATCAAATACAAAGGAATCACTTGCACAATGAAATTCACATACCAATCCTGATCTTTCGGCAAAATATCTCGAAGCCCCGGAGGCATGCTCGCTATACTATCCATCATAAATTGTTTGAACTTCGCAACCGGATCAAATCCGAGCGAATATCCGATCGTGAGGCTCATCAGCGATTCGGCCAGTAGCGTTATGATACCTGCCGTCAGCACAGACCTTGCCGCTGCTTTGCGTTTATATAAGTTACCCATCACTAAAACCAGCGGTAATAAGAACAGCGATACCGACATAAGGGTGATCCCATGCCATTGGGTAAGCAAATAAACAACGAGCAAGCTGAGCACATAACAAATAACAAAACGCCTCGTGCTTGATTTTACATATAACATTAGAACTGGAACCATAAGAAAACTAAATGTGAAAACAATAAACGGCGTCATCAAAGATAGCAACATAACGATCGTCACTGCACTCCAGATGATGCTTTGCCAACTTCGATTCCCCAACCGGGCTCACCTCTTACGTAAATGTTCTTCTAGCGATGAAATGTCGCCGTACCAATCCTCAAGTTGATGGCCGTCTTGGCGGTGCTTCTTCATTTTCTCCACAATGGCTTCGTCTAAACTCTGATAGGAAATACCTAATCTTCTGCCTAGGATGTAGCCACTTGAAATTAAGCTGGCTAATCCATCTACAATTTTCCCATGGCTGCCTTCCCATATGCCTTTAAGAAGATGAGCTACATGATCTACGACTTCTGTCTTGAGCCACTCAATGACTTTGGCCCGTCTGGCTAGGTCAACATCCTTTTCCCTATTCAGCAACCGTCATCTCTCCTCATCCAACAATGCCTAATGTGTTAATTATACCACAAAAAGGCATAAGAAAAGAAAGCCTCTACATTGCTGTTCGATCCCCCGCGGCAGAAGGTGTAGAGATCACTAGAAATTCTACATCCCCCAGTGATTCATTGCGAATTTGGTGTGGGATACCTGGCTGAATCGTACAACCTTCCTGCGACTTTAGGTTGATGTCTTTGCCCTCGATCCACATCACAGCTTCTCCGCTTAAAATGAAGAAAAACTGTTTCGCCTTTTGATGCACATGTTTGATTTCACTGGCACCTGCGGGCATTCTCTCTTGGATAATGGTTCTGTCTGCATCCCGCTCCAAATACCACCCATCGCACACCTCGCCCCATATGTAGTGTTCTGCCTGCTCTTTGTGGATTTTCATCATAGATGTCTCCTCTCGCCCGTCAGCTTCTTTGGCAAACAAAAAAGACAGCCGTAAAATACAGCTGCCTTCTAAGTCAATCCTATTCCGTTGTGTAAGGCAACAATGCGATTGTACGGGAACGCTTGATAGCGATTGTCAATGCACGTTGGTACTTAGCGGAAGTACCAGTTACACGTCTAGGAAGGATCTTCCCGCGCTCACTGATAAACTTCTTAAGAGTCTCTATGTCTTTATAGTCAATGTGCTTGATTTTGTTTACTGTGAAGTAACAAACTTTACGACGTTTGCCTTTACCGCCTTTGCCACGAGGAGCAAATTTGCGGTCGCCGCGATCTTCACTGTTGTTATCTCTTTTTTGGAAAGCCATTAGTTTGTTCAGTCCTTTCTACTTTAGAATGGCAAGTCATCATCGGAAATGTCGATCGGTTTTCCGTCATCAATGAAAGGATCCTGCTGCTCGCGCGATCCACCGCCACGATTGCCACCACCGCTTCCGCCGCCGTAGCTAGCGTTTGCGTTTGATCCACCTTCTTCACGACTACTGGCACTGTTACTAGATTCAAGGAAACGTACATTATCGGCAATAACTTCGGTCACATAAACTCTCTTGCCCTCGTTGTTGTCGTAATTCCGCACCTGAATACGTCCTTCCACTGCTGTTAAACGACCTTTACGCAAATAATTCGCGCATGTTTCGGCTAGTTGCCTCCACGTCACGATATTGATAAAGTCCGCTTCCCGTTCTTTCGACTGTGAATTCGTGAAAGGGCGGTCTACTGCAAGTGTGAATTGTGTAACGGCTACACCAGCTGGCGTATAACGAAGTTCTGGATCTTTGGTCAATCTACCGATAAGAATGACACGGTTCAACATAGAACATTCCCCCTGACGAAAATACTGGCATGCATTAAGCTACGTCGTTTGTGATTAAGTGACGGATAACTTCATCCGAAATCTTAAGTACGCGATCAAGTTCAGTTACAACAGCAGGTTCTGCGTTGAAGTGTACCAGCACATAGTGCCCGTCACGGAACTTATTGATCTCATACGCAAGACGGCGTTTGCCCATCAGGTCATGTTTGGAGACTTCTCCCCCACCGTTCGTGATGATGCCTTGGAACTTTTCTACCGTAGATTGAACAACTTCTTGCTCAA
Source organism: Paenibacillus sp. yr247 (assembly GCF_900103825.1). Classification (GTDB taxonomy): domain Bacteria; phylum Bacillota; class Bacilli; order Paenibacillales; family NBRC-103111; genus Paenibacillus_E. Next base: position 26,375 of record NZ_FNIF01000016.1, on the reverse strand, counting down.
TATCCGTACGAATGATGTACATCAGTTCATATTTGCGCATGTATTTCACCTCCTTTTGGACTAAGCGGCTCCTATTTAACTTGTCAAACAAGCAAAGGAGCAAGGAGCGAGGATTCTTATTCAAAACTCGCACCTGAATACTATAGCAAATTGAACGCCGGATTACAAGTTTTTCTCTCACAATCGTTGAAGGATGAACCTGGTAATGTCATACATACATGGTTCCCCTCTATAAGGGTAATCTAAACACGATTGTTATTCTTGAGAAGAGGTGATCATAGTGGGTGAATGGACACATTTCAATGCTGGCGATCATGTTCCTAACGACGGCGAGTATATGGAAATCGGCGAGAATGCATTTCACATGGGCATTACCAATCCCAAAACGGTTACGTTGAAAAAGGGTGACAAATTCCCGGAAAATAGCAACCATAATCGCAAATGGCACCGTAAGGGTTTAAGGCAGTAGTTACCATGACTAGGAGAATGCCACCATGAGAACTTCCACGTTTACCTGGCTGTTTACCTTCCTAGGTGCAGCCCTATGCTTGATTCATTATTTATTTCACGATCATGATGCCTTTTACATGCTCTTCTATGCGCTCAGTGTGCCCGCTTGGTTTGCATCCGCATTTACGAATATCTATGAGATTTCCATGTTTCGGATGCTCATCATCTATGCGTTAACAGTCGCCACATGGGCCCTTGTCGGCTATGTCATTGACCGTTTCTCCGTCAGCTATAGGCGGAATAGGAACTATTAATCGTCTCACAGTTACAAGCCTAGACTTACCTCTGAACAATTGTTCAGAGGTTTTTTCATATCGAGGTACTACCCGTCCTGCTGGCTTTGCGTTATAATTTACTAAATCTACCAATCCATCTATGAGGTGAGTTTTTTGGACGAAAATAACCATAGGCAGCCGCGTGAGAATCATCCTACTGTCCTGACCCATTCACTCGCTTCATCGACTTCTTTTAGCCGTAGATAGCTTTTGTCTACGCTTGGGGCTGCAGGTTTGGCTTTAGCAACAGGGGACGTGTTCATGAACAGCGCTTCTGCGCAAGCAGCTGCCCCTACCATTTTCATTTATAATGTCAAAGATTTCGGTGCTCGCGGCAACCATCGATTTGATGAAGACGACGCTCCTTATATCCAAAACGCGATAGACTCCGCTGCTGTCTCAAGCGGAATTGTTTTCTTCCCGCCAGGAATGTACTTTCTCAAAACGCCACTACGCGTAAGCTCGAACGTCACTTTAATGGGCGCTGGCAGCAACAGCATTCTTCGGGCATCCATGAATAAATTCGGGCTTCTCAATCTATCCGCGGTTCACAAGCAACCGACATTCGCATAACCGATTACACCTTTTCAATGATCGATAATGGCGTCAAATCCGTCGATTCTAGCCGCGTAGTTGTGGAGAGTTGTACCTTCGATAACATCATCGGAACGCTGGATTACGATTCCCAAGGGTATGGCATCTGGTGCAGTAACGGTTCGGATCATCATCTCGTACAAAATCAATTTACTCTAATGTTTCAAACCTGTATAACATTGACCAACGGCAGCAGCTAATTCGATTACTTCAGCTTTATAAAAAAGAAGTCCGCACAACTATTCCGGTTATGCGGACTTTACTTCATATGTGCTTTATTTCTGAAAAACCCTCTTCTCCGAGATCTTGCCGTCTGCAAAATAAACGATTTCTACATAATAACCAGGTTGATTGGATATCGCAAAATCATATGTTTTCTTTCCATTCTCTTCTTTGACCATTTTTCCTTTGGAACCTGTCTGCTTCACCAATTCATCATACGTGCTTGTCATCGTTATTTTTTCAACCTGTTCCTTCGTCAATTGTGGAAGAGGCTCTGCATTTGGAGACGCTGTTGCCACTGCTCCACCGCTTGTCCCGCTAGGCGCCGCAGAAGCCCCTGCAGAAGGCTTTACCGTCGTACCAGGTAATGGACTTGCTGTACCTCCCTCATTCTTCTTAGCGCATCCTGTAACGACTACAGCCAGTACCAGAACCATCATCAACCAAATTCTCATAATATCCTACCTCCTTCATTTTACCTATGCACAGATATGGGCTTATTTTGCTTCCTTTACTTGCCCTTTATCCCTGCAAAAGCAAAAGAGCCCTCTACGTCTTACCCGACGTAAAAAGCTCTTAATTTGTTTCAAGTTCATCCAATAGACTAGTGTACGGAAAGAGTGGGAGTCGAACCCACGCACGCCTCGCGACGCCTAACTGATTTCGAGTCAGCCCCCTTGGACCACTTGGGTACCTTTCCATGAAAAACGAGAACAGGACTTATTGTATCAAAAAAGTCAGGCTCTCGCAAGTGTTTTTCCTGAATCCTTTAGGAGGACTCTTCTTCCATTTCTGTATTGGATCGCAGTACTTTTTTTAGCTTACTTTCGAACTTCGTTCTCGGCACAAGGACACTGTGTTTGCAGCCTACACATTTGATCCGAATATCCATACCCATCCGTATGATTTCCATTTCATTGGTGCCACACGGATGGGGCTTTTTCATTTGCACAATATCGCCAAGTTGATACTGCTTCTTCTCCATTCGTCCGCCACCGCCTTCTCCGATTTTTCCAATTTGACCATCTTGTGCTACATCATTTCTATTTGTGTAATGTTGAGTCGTTTCTTAATCTCGATATTCAAAAGTCTTGTGACATTGAATTGTCTTGTCGGTTTACACTCAGCAATAATGCGAATTTTCAAATCCGTAGTACCCACCATCTGAACGCCAAGTACCTCGGGCTCTTTCACAATGTCCTCTGTAAGCAGCTGTACTTGCTTTACCGTATCTTTGAGGATTTGCGTTGCTTCATCAATATCCAAATGAAGTGGAATCGTCACATCAACTACAGCCAAAGAATTGTATGTGGAGAAGTTGGTAACTTGTTTGATGTTCCCATTCGGAATAATGTGAACCTCACCGGTCCAGCTTTTGATCCGTGTCACTCTGATCCCGATTTCCTCCACAGTGCCTTTGAATTGATCGATCTGAATGACGTCTCCCACTCCGAATTGATCCTCAAATATGATGAAGAAACCTGTTATAACATCTTTTACCAAACTCTGAGCTCCGAAACCAATGGCTAGTCCGAGGACACCTGCTCCAGCAAGCAAAGGCCCTAAATTTAATCCCACTTGTCCAAGGATAAGCATAATACAGATGAGATTGACCGTATAGGCTATTAAATTATGTATGAGACTTCCAATCGTATTCGATCTTCTTCTATCAAATTTTAGTGGAGATTTGTCTCTAGCTGCCATCATATGAGCAATTGTTTTATTTGCTATTTTAATACAAATTTTAGCGACTACATAGATTAATATAATTTTTACGATGATCCAAAATATCGAAGCTATCATTTCCGGTTTACTAATATGCTCACGTACCCACTGTATTAAATCCGCAAAAAATTTAGTTATAAAGGCCACGTATAGCCCTCCTTATTTTCATTCAATGGTAACATATTTATCGTCATTTTTAAAATAAATACCCCTTATTTCCACATTCTCAGAGTCAATAATGTCTCTTACTTGTGATAGATTCTCTCCCGGAAATTCAATAGATAGAGCACAACCTGCTGTGATTTCTTTCGGAGTAGGCCTAATGTCGATTTCGATATCCGCATACTCTAGCAGCATTTCTGCACGCAGTGCCTGCTGCGTAGAATCGAAAGCTAATAACATAACTGAAAGTTCCAGGGAAAATCCCCCTCTCCCTACGTATAAATGTCCCTATCTATCCATATACTAGTAAAAAAAAGAAGAAGTACTTTGGAGGGATATAATGAAATTCCAATTTGGTTTCGACGGTGTGAAAAATACGGCCCTAGACCCACTGAAAATCCAGCATAATGATGCCGATACCCCTTCTCTTCTCTCTAAACATTTACATTCTATCTTTAGTAAGCTACCAGACTATCAACCTATCGTTATCATTTGTGTAGGAACAGATCGTTCTACCGGTGATTCACTTGGTCCGCTTGTGGGCACTCATTTGAATCGAACGACCACCCTCCGTAACCTCCATCTTTTCGGCACCTTAGATGAGCCTGTCCATGCTATGAATTTATCCGAAACCGTGGATAAAATTCATCAACAATTTCAAAACCCCTTTATCGTTGCCGTCGATGCTTGTCTTGGTCAAGTATCCAGCGTTGGATGTATTCAGGTTGCAGATGGACCTCTCAAACCTGGCGCCGGTGTAAATAAAGATTTGCCTCCCGTCGGTGACATTCATGTTACCGGAATTGTAAATGTAGGTGGCTTTATGGAATATTTCGTCCTGCAGAATACGCGGCTTAGCTTAGTTATGAACATGGCCAATATTATTGGCGATGCCCTTCATTCCGCTTTGCGTCGCACGCAATCCTATACGCCAAGTGCTACGGCTGCTTTAAAGTTTGATTAATGGCTTCTTTTTCTTCAGGACTTAGTGTATAGCTGGATTGTGCATTTTGAATCGGTTTGGCATACATATACATCTGCTCTCGACTATGTATACCCGTTAAAAGGACGCCATCTTGATACTCATCCAATATTGCAACTGTAAAGCTTAGATCACTACCACCTTCATTGAAGGCATTATAACGGTGAATGGCAACTTTCGATTTCAATCTCATCATCGCTTTACGAATTGTTTCAACCTTGGCTGAAGTCGCTATTGATTCGGCCTTTTGCTCATTCAACACTTTCTGCATCTCAATAATGAGTTCTTCCATATTCTCTGCTTTTGAACCGTTCATCATTTGCGTGTATTGTTTACGCAAGGAAGATAATTTGATTGAAAGTATTAATATGAAAATAAATAATACAAGGATGAGCGCGAAACATGTTAAAACAATAATCCCGCCATCCAGGCCAAACAGTTCCCCCATGGTATAATCCCTCTTTCTACTTCGCGTACTGCGATTGAATCTCTTTCACTGCTTCAATTAGAGCATCTACTTCTTGATCTGTTGTAAAATAGCCAATACTCGCTCGAACCGCACCTTTGGCTAAAGTGCCGGCAGCTTCATGTGCGAGCGGCGTACAATGATAACCAGACCGAACAGCAATCTGAAATGATTGATCCAAGATAAAGGCTACTTCCGATGAATCCACATCGCTGATATTGAAGGAAACAATCCCTGTTTTATTTTGTCCAAGCATCGGACCAAGAATCGTGACCCCTTCAATTCCCAGTAAGCCTTCCATCAATATTTGCGTTTGACGCCACTCTTTTTCATGAATTTTCTCAACGGTTTCAGCTAAAACAAATTTCACGCCTTCATTCAATCCGGCAATACCAACTGTATTTTGCGTCCCAGCCTCATACCGATCTGGCCGTACGGTGGGTTGGTGAATAACCTCGGATTGACTCCCCGTGCCTCCATGTAGCAAGGCCTCTAAATCAATGCCTGGATGAATGTATAAACCACCCGTCCCTTGAGGCCCTAGAAGGCCCTTGTGACCAGGGAAGGCCAACATGTCGATATTCATATCCCCTACATCTATAGGCAGTATACCGGCACTCTGAGCCGCGTCTACGAGCAGCTTGGCGCCATGAGCGCGACAGATCTCTCCTATTTCACCTACTGGCATAATTGTTCCTAGAAGATTTGAACTATGATTGACAACGACAAGCGTGGTATGAGGTCGCAACGCCTTCTTTAGCTCATCTAATCGAAGATGGCCTTGTTCATCATTACTGATATATGTAAGTTCAACCTGAGCCGACGCTTTCAAATATTCAAGCGGCCTGCGCACGGAATTATGCTCGATATTGGTACATATCACGTGATCCCCTGCTTTTACGAAGCCTTTGATCGCTTGATTAAGCGCATGGGTCGTATTTAATGCAAACGATATATCATTTGGGTTTCTAATCCCGAATAAGCGCGCGGTATTTTTTCGCGTTTCAAACAGCACCCTACTTGCTTGCACAGCCATTTGATGACTTCCTCTACCCGGATTAGCTGCGAACTCTTGCATACATTGCATCATCGCATCCATTACGGCAGGTGGCTTAGGCCAGGAAGAAGCAGCTTGATCAAAATACATAACACCCTTCATACTTTCACCTTCTCCTCATAAATATAGCATACCTTAGTTTTATCTTTCTGTTCGAAAGAAAACCATCGGTATGCTATCTAATTTTAAGAGATTTTACCTTGAAGTAATTCTAGCAGACGATTTAGATCGTCCTTCGAATAATAGAGAAGCTCGATCTTGCCTTTATCCTGCTGATGTTTGATTTTCACCGTTGTGCGGTAAATGTCTCTCAGCTGATCTTCGGCTTGATTAATATAAGGATCTCTATTTTTTTCTTTTTGCTTACTCTTATCCTTTTCTTGTCCCGGTGCTTCTTCCAATGTTTTCACAGCTTCTTCAAGTTCTCGGACACTCCATTGTTTACTAATGGTCGTTTCTGCGAGTTCTTTCTTCAGCTTATCGTCCTTCACACCTACAATTGCTCTTGCATGTCCCATTGATAATGTTCCACGTGAAACATATTGCTTAATGGATTCCGGTAGTTGAAGCAATCTCAAAAAGTTAGCGATATGAGAACGGCTCTTTCCAACCTTTGCAGAAAGCTCTTCCTGTGTCAGCGAGAATTGATCAATGATACCCTGGTAAGCAAAAGCAATTTCCATAGCATTGAGATCTTCCCGCTGCACATTCTCAATCAAGGCAATTTCCATTACTTGCTGATCAGAAAAGTTTCTTTCAACAGCTGGGATCGTAGGTATTCCACTAACCTGGGATGCACGGAATCTCCGCTCACCCGCAATAATCTCATAACCTTTAAGAACTTTACGAACAATAATCGGCTGAATGACACCGTGTTCTTTAATGGAATCAGCTAACTCTTTAATACTGTCTTCATTAAAATGTTTTCTAGGTTGATAAGGGTTTGCTCTCAACTGGGACAAAGGAATTTGAATAACTTTATCACTATCGTCGATATGTAAAGAAGTGATTAAAGCATCCAATCCCTTGCCTAAACCTTTTGATAGGCCTTTGGTCATACAGAGATCACTTCCTTCGCAAGCTCTAAATATACTTCCGCGCCTTTTGATCTAGGATCATATGTAATAATCGATTGTCCATGGCTGGGTGCTTCACTTAAACGAACATTTCTTGGAATAATCGTTTTATATACTTTTGTTTGGAAGTATTTTTTCACTTCTTCAATAACCTGTATCCCGAGGTTAGTTCTTGCATCGAACATTGTTAATAAAACACCTTCAATTTGAAGCCCTGTATTAAGATGCTTTTGAACCAAGCGAACTGTGTTTAGGAGTTGACTTAATCCTTCAAGCGCATAGTATTCACATTGAATTGGAATCATGACAGAATCGGCAGCAGTTAATGAATTAATAGTTAGTAGACCTAAGGACGGAGGACAATCTATAAGAATGTAATCATATAAATGCTTAACTAAATGTAGAGATTTCTTTAACCTTACTTCCCTTGAAATCGTTGGTACGAGTTCGATCTCAGCACCTGCAAGTTGAATTGTCGCAGGTAATATCTTGAGATTTGGAACATTTGTATCAATTGTCGCATCTTTAGGGTGAACATCGTTAATTAGAACGTCGTAAATACAATTAACGACATCTGCTTTGTTTACTCCAATACCACTTGTCGTATTCCCTTGTGGATCGATATCAACTAAAAGCACTCTCTTCCCTATTGAAGCCAAAGAAGCACCCAAATTCACAGAAGTTGTCGTTTTACCGACGCCACCCTTCTGATTTGTTATTGCTATTATTTTAGACAAAACCATTTCACCTCAATCGCTTATGTTTCCAGATGCCATACTAAAAGCAGTATTACTATCTTATCATATCTATCAACGAGTTACCTTATCAATATTTGATAGTTTTATCTTGTAAGATGCAAAAAAACGGCTTGCGCCGTTTAAGGTAGCAATAAATGCCTGATTATCTCTTAGGAATCTTAATTATAATTTCGTAGTGATCTTCATGATCCTGTTCGGATGTATTAATGTTTAATCCAGAGCTCGAAACCATCTCAACGGATTGACGAATTGTATTTAATGCTAATCTAACATCTTTCGTAAATGAGACGCGACGCGTTTTCTTAAGCTTAGTAGCTTCCTTCAAAAAATTAATTTTTATTTCCGTTTGCTTCACGTTAAGCTCTTTAGCTATCACTTCTTCAAGCACTTTCATTTGCAGTTCTTCTTGATCAAGAGCCAACAGAGCTCTTGCATGTCTTTCAGTGATCTTCCGTTCCATTAAAGCCATCTTTACAGGTTCGCTTAAATGCAAAAGTCGGATCTTATTTGCAATCGTTGATTGGCTTTTGCCAAGCCGCTGTGCTAAGCTTTCTTGCGTCAAATCATGCATTTCTATTAATTGTTGATAGGCTGCCGCTTCTTCTATCGCGGTGAGCCCTTCTCGTTGCAAATTCTCAATAAGAGCAATAGAGGCTGCTTGAGAATCATTGAAATCTCGTACAATAGCAGGAATTGTATCGAGGCCTAGCTTTTTAACAGCTCTTAGCCTTCGTTCACCGGCAATCAATTCAAAAGTATTGTTTTTAACTCTGACGACGATCGGCTGAATAATACCATGTGTTCGAATCGTTTGACATAACTCATCAATACGATCATCATCAAACAATGTCCTTGGTTGATATGGACTTGGTATAATACTGTTAACAGGTATGTTTTTGACTTCATCAGTCGTTGAACGATCAGCAAGTCCAAATAACTTTGAAATTTGTTCTTTCATAGGAAAACTTACCACCAACTCTTCCCGTAGTTTAAGCGACCAATACGATCCAATGATAGACGACCTCTTCGTCCTACAGAACGAAAACATTTGTCAAGGTTACGGCGAAGTATGACAAGTGCAATCACATAGACTCACTACTTTTACAATAAAAATCCTTCTATAAATAATTCTCCATAAAAGTTGGATTTCCTTCTATCCAACTGTGGAAACCAGATAAATGTTTCACGTGGAACAATTTCACAGCTTAATTAGAGGTTCTTTCAGTGGGATACCCGCTTTCCTTGGATACTTAGCTGGAGTTGCTGCAAGCTTATGAATTTCAACAAAATGCCGAATCGATTCCTCAACCGGTAATTGCATGCGATTCACTCTAACAACCTTCCCTTTCAACTCCGATAAGCTGAAGGAAGCCTCGCCTAGCTCCTCTTCAATCTCTGAACCTTTCATTGCAATGAACGTTCCGCCCTTCTTAACAAAAGGAAGACAAAATTCATTCAAAACCTGAAGTCTCGCAACTGCTCTAGCAGTTACAAGATCGAATCGATCGCGATATTTAGGCAATCTAGCAATATCTTCTGCTCTACCATGTACACATTCAGTATCCGTGAGCCCAAGCTGTGAAACTAACTCTCGTAAAAACAAGATTCGTTTATTCAAAGAATCCACGATCGTAATTTTCAAATGTGGAAAAGCAATTTTCAACGGAATACTTGGAAATCCTGCTCCAGAACCAATATCAGCAACTGATGATACGGTTCCAATCTCATAATTAAAAGCAACAGAAAGAGAGTCATAGAAATGTTTCAAATAAACCTGCTCTCTCTCTGTAATACCCGTTAAATTCATTTTCTCGTTCCACTCTACAAGTATCTTGTAATATAACTCGAATTGATCAAGTTGATGCATAGAAAGAGAAATATGTTGTTCCTCTAATAACTGTATAAAATGTTGCTGTGTAGAATCCATAAATTAACCTCTAGCCGCGATGACTCTGTTGTAGTGTTCCAAATAAACAAGAAGAATGGAAATATCCGAAGGTGTAACTCCCCCAATGCGTGACGCTTGACCAATCGATATTGGACGAATTTTGGCAAGTTTTTGCTTGGCTTCCGTCGCAATCCCGTGTATTTCACTATACTCGATATCATCCGGAATTTTTTTCTTTTCCATTTTACGCAACCGCTCAACCTGATTACTTTGCTTTTCGATGTACCCAGCATATTTTACTTGGATCTCCACTTGCTCCTTCATTTCATCATCAAGCTCAAGAGGCGATGGAGACATTTGTTCAATATGCTTGTAACCAATCTCAGGACGACGTAGCAGCGAGATAGCAGGAACGGAATTGTTCAGTTGAACGCTTTCCAAGCTCTCTAATAATTGCTGAACATGAGGCTCCGGTCTAATTTTATCGTCATTCAGACGTTCAATTTCTTGCTCAACCAGAGATTTTTTATTTAAAAAAGTAGCGAATCGCTCTTCCGAAATAAGCCCGATTTCATAACCGATAGGAGTTAATCGTAGATCAGCGTTATCATGGCGAAGCAGTAATCGATATTCAGCTCGTGAAGTTAATAGACGATAAGGCTCATTCGTACCCTTCGTTACAAGGTCATCAATTAAAACGCCAATATATCCTTGCGATCTATCCAATACGATAGCTTCTTTTTCTTGAACTTTACGAGCCGCATTAATCCCAGCCATAACCCCTTGACCTGCTGCTTCCTCATATCCTGATGTTCCATTGATTTGTCCGGCTGTAAATAATCCACTGACCAGTTTAGTCTCTAAAGATGGCTTCAACTGCGTAGGAACAACCGCGTCGTATTCAATGGCATAACCGGTACGCATCATTTCCACTTTCTCCAACCCTGGAATGGAACGTAAAATACCTAGCTGCACATCTTCCGGCATGCTCGTGGATAAACCCTGAACATAATATTCAGAGGTATTCCTTCCCTCCGGCTCAAGAAAAATTTGATGTTTAGGCTTATCGGCGAAACGAACAATTTTATCCTCGATCGATGGACAGTATCTTGGACCTGTCCCTTCAATAGCACCTGAGAACATTGGGGCACGATGTAAATTCGAATTAATAATATTATGAGTTTCCTCGGATGTATACGTTAACCAGCAAGGCAACTGTTCATTAGTACCCGTTTTCGTTTCAAATGAAAAGAACTTAGGTTCATCATCACCCGGTTGAATTTCTGTTTTACTGAAATCAATCGTATCCTTATGAACGCGCGGCGGTGTACCTGTTTTGAATCGAACGAGATCAAAACCTAGTTTTCGCAAGGATTCCGATAACTTAATAGAAGGTTGTTGATTATTGGGTCCACTCTCATACATCAGCTCGCCCATAATAACTTTCCCTCTTAAATAAGTCCCTGTTGTTAATACGATTGCTTTAGAGTAGTATTCAGCCCCTGTTTTCGTAATAACACCTTTACACACGCCATTTTCGACAATAAGCTCTTCAGCCATACCTTGACGTAACGTTAAGTTTGGAGTAGCTTCAATCGTTTCTTTCATTTTATGCTGATACGAAAATTTGTCCGCTTGCGCACGCAGAGCATGTACAGCGGGGCCTTTCCCAGTATTCAGCATTCGCATTTGAATATACGTCTTGTCGATGTTTCGACCCATTTCGCCACCAAGTGCATCAATCTCTCGAACAACGTGGCCCTTCGCAGGACCACCAATAGATGGATTGCAAGGCATGAATGCAACCATATCCAAATTAATAGTCAATAACAGTGTGCTGCAGCCCATACGAGCAGAAGCCAGTGCAGATTCACAACCTGCATGTCCGGCGCCGATGACAATAACATCATAATCACCTGCATGATATCCCATAATAAACATCCCTCCCTCTTTTATGAAAACTCGAATGCTGTCGTTTTCATTTCCCTAAGCAGAATTGTGTAAATATTTGATCGATCAATGATTCCCCCACCGAATCGCCAATAATCTCACCAAGCTGCTCCCAGGCAGCCCGTATATCAATTTGAATCATATCAATGGGCACATATTGCTCATTCGCATGAAGAGCATCTTCTAACGAACGTTTGGCTTGCTTCAACAAGGATATGTGTCGAACATTACTCACATAAGTCAGATCACTTGATTCTAGTCTACCCTCAAAGAATATTGCCGCAATTGCTTTTTCTAAATCTTCAATACCTTTATTTTCAATCAGAGATAGCTCAACAATACGTTCCCGTGGAAAATAACTCAGAACTTGCTCCACATTCAGCTTTCTACTCAAATCTGTCTTATTCAAAATGACAATCGTTTGCTTATCAGCTAATTGTTTCATAAGCGCAATCTCATCAAACTGAAGCTCTTCATTACTGTTAAGCACCAATAAAATAAGATCTGCTTCCGCTAAAGCAGTCTTCGATCGCTCCACTCCGATTTGTTCTACGAGATCGGTCGTCTCCCGAATACCTGCTGTATCAAGCAGCTTCAAAGGAATACCGCCAATATTTACGAACTCCTCAATAACATCCCTTGTTGTACCAGGGATATCCGTTACTATCGCACGATTTTCTTGCGCTAGTTCATTGAGCAGCGAAGATTTCCCGACATTTGGCTTGCCGACAATTGCCGTCTCAATACCCTCTCGCAATATCTTCCCTTGCTCAGCGGTCACCAAGAGACGGTTAATTTCATGCATAACCGTATCACACTTACTCTTTATAAAAGCATTCGTCATTTCTTCCACGTCATGCTCAGGATAATCAATATTCACTTCTACATGAGCCATCAATTCCACGAGCACATATCGCAAATGTTTAATTTGCTTCGATAAATTTCCTTCAACTTGCTTCAATGCTACCTTGAAAGCACGATCCGATTTGGCCCGAATCAGGTCAATAACGGCTTCAGCCTGCGTCAAGTCAATCCGGCCATTCAAGAACGCACGCTTCGTGAACTCACCTGGCTCTGCTAACCGAATCCCTTGTTGCAGCAGCAAATCAAGCACTTTCTTAACAGATACAATGCCCCCGTGACAGCTGACCTCCACGACATCTTCCATTGTAAATGAACGCGGAGCTTTCATTAACGTAACGAGAACCTCCTCTACCTTTTCGGCAGAAGCAGGTTCTATAATGAATCCATAATGTACCGTATGCGTCTGAGCATCAGATAATTTCGTTTTTGAACGAAAAATGCGTTCCACAAGTGGAACAGCTTCATCTCCGCTCACACGAATAACCGCTATCCCACCCTCACCGAGCGGCGTAGAAATAGCAGCAATCGTATCATTTAACATAGTATTTACACCTCGAATTTACCTCAGCTTAAAGAAAAAGCAATGACATGATCAAAGTCATTGCGGGCTAGCGTTATTTGACAGCGATGACAACCCGACGGTTCGGTTCTTCGCCTTTACTATACGTTTTTACAACGGGATGACCTTGTAACTCGGCATGAATGATTTTGCGTTCCTGAGAATTCATCGGTTCAAGAATAACTTCTTTTTTCGACTTGATAACGCGGTTAGCTAGTCTTAACGCGAGCTCTTCCAACGTTTTCTTCCGTCTATCGCGGAAATTCTCAGCATCTAAGACGATACGGAAATGAGAACTCGCATAGCGGTTCGCAACAATATTAACTAAATACTGCAGCGCATCTAAGGTTTGTCCCCTTTTACCGATCAATATACCTAGCTCAGAACCACTCATATTCAAGACTAAGCCTTCACGATCTTTGTGCGTGTCTATGGTGATGGAAATTTGCATCGCTTCGAACATATCTTGTAAGAAAGCAATTGCTTCCTCAAGTGGATCTGGTATCAATTCAAGCTCAACTTTAGCTTCTTTAGAACCAATAAACCCAAACAGCCCACGAGAGGGCTGCTCCAAAATATGAATGTGTACACGATCCTCCGAAACTTGCCATTGAGAGAGACCGGATTTCACCGCTAACTCAATAGTCTTTCCAGTCACCACAATTTTTTTCATTTTGACAGGCCACCCTTATTTTTTTGCGATCCAGGAGATTTTTGTGATCCAGGAGAACCATAAATAAAGTAAGACTGAACAATAGTGAAGATGTTACCGTAAATCCAGTAAAGCGGAAGTGCCGCTGCGAAATTCATGGACATCACGAAAATCATTACTGGGAAAATATATAGTAAGCTTTTCATCTGTTGATTCATTTGGGAAGACATAAACATTTGTTGAATGAATGTTGTTGCCGCGGCAATCAACGGAAGAATATAGTAATGATCCGGTTGGCCAAGATTCATCCACAAGAAAGTATGCTCTCGAATGTGATCATTGCGCATGATCGCTTGATAAAGAGCAATCAAAATTGGCATTTGAACAATGATTGGAAAACACCCGGCTAATGGATTTACACCATTTTGCTGAAAAAGCTTCATCGTTTCTTCCTGCTGTTTCTTCGCATCATCTTTATACTTTTCTTTGAGCTTCTTCATTTCAGGCTGCAGATCTTGCATCCGTTTGGAGCTCTTATACTGCTTTAAGGTAAGCGGCAAAATAATTAAACGAATGATCAGTGTAACAACCAAGATCGATAATCCATATTGACCCCATAAATGAGCAGCGAACCAATCTAGCGTTTGAGAAAGCGGGTACACAAAATATTTGACGAAAAAACCTGCGGTATTTGGATCAATTGGTGCCATAGCTGAGCTTGTAGGACTACATCCTGACAACAATAAGATCAACGCAGAAAGAGATGCAAGCAAATAGATTCGACGAGTCAAAATGAGATCCTCCTAAATATCTTTTCCACAATAAACTATAACACATCTTCAGCCCGCAAGGAAATATTGCGTTACTTTTTTATTATGTCTTTTCTTTTTAATAAAGAAGCTTTACGAATCACATGCCAGATGCTCTTCTCCATCTCCGCATATTCCATCTCCGCCGCCGGTTTTCTAGCTAATAAGATGTAGTCATATTGTAGTGTCATATTATCTTTTTTCAAACGGATAATTTCCTTTATCATTCGTCTAATCCGGTTACGAACTACAGCATTGCCTACCTTTTTACTCACAGACACACCAAGGCGGAAATGTTCCAGTTTAGGCTGAGGCATATAATAAAGTACAAATTGATGATTGGCCATCGACTTTCCATAACGATATACCTTATTGAAGTCTTCTCTTTTAGCTAATCTATATTCTTTTTCCACGAGTTTATACGCTCCAGACAGATAACTTCGAGATTAGTTTAGATAAACACTAGATATCTTTAAAATAGTTTTAACCGAATAGACCACATATAAACCAATCCTTCAAAAAGCAAAAAAAAAAGCCCCTTCCGGAGCCTCTTTTTTACGCGCTAAGGATTTTTCTTCCTTTAAGACGGCGAGCTTGCAAAACTTTACGACCGTTCTTCGTGCTCATTCTTTTACGGAAACCATGATTCTTCTTACGCTTTCTCGTATTCGGGTTAAACGTCGGACCCATCTATAGCACCTCCCTACCTGAGGATATCCATCCTACAAAATTTCTACTACTCATTAAATCATTTTCACAGGAGAAAGTCAACCAGCCAGAGTGTGCAGGAGGAGATGACATTTTTTGTACAAAAATAAAAAAAAGAATAACCTGTGTATAAATTTTTGCCATGTAAAAGAGAACCATGTCGAAAATTAACATAATATCAACAATATCTTGTGTTGTGAACAAAATCTATGCACAACTTGTTGTAATTGTGGATAAAATCAAACAATCCGTTGATTAACAAGTAATCTTTTGATAAGATGATAATGTTTCTGTTGTGGATACACACCACCAACTCTCCGACTTATCAACAATCTGTGGATAACATTGTGAACAATTTTCCCTCTACAAGAATAAGTCATTTCTACCGATCCTTAATAATGTGGATAAAACGACAAAAGCCGTCCTTTTTTGACCCCATCAGACATAAGGTTCTTTTCGCCGTTAACCGAGCAGAATATACTCTGATAGTCGATCAAGCCTATCGTTGCTTGCGAATCGTTTATTTTTGAGTTTCATCCATAGAGCTTTAAACACAGAGCTTTTCTTTACTGGCCTTATGCCACATGTTTGATTTCAAAGGAGTGAATTACTGTGGAAGGCCATTCTACGGACTTATGGCAGCAAATTTTAACAATAATCCAAACTAAACTCAGTAAACCAAGCTTCGATACTTGGCTCAAATCAACCAAAGCGACAGTTTTCAATGATTCTACTGTCGTTATTTGCGCGCCCAACAATTTTGCTCAGGAGTGGCTAGAAAGCCGTTATACCAAGCTAATTGAAGGAACGATTTATGACTTTACAGGTAAACATGTTTCTGTGAAATTTATCATTGAAACAGAAGAACAAAAATCTCAATCTACAGCTGTTCTGCCAACAGTATTGCCACCAAAAGGTCCTGCGATAGTTACAGGTGAAGAGAATTTCACCAATATGATGAATTCTAGGTATACATTTGATACGTTCGTAATCGGATCAGGCAATCGATTCGCTCATGCTGCATCCTTGGCCGTTGCCGAGGCGCCGGCAAAAGCTTATAATCCACTTTTTCTTTATGGAGGCGTTGGTTTAGGTAAGACTCATTTAATGCATGCAATCGGCCACTATGTGCTAGAACATAACCCAGGGGCTCGTGTTTTATATATTTCATCTGAGAAATTCACGAATGAATTCATTAATGCCGTTCGTGATAATCGCGGCGAAGGATTTCGTAATAAATATAGAACGATCGATGTGCTGCTAATTGATGATATTCAATTCCTCGCTGGTAAAGAAGGTACGCAGGAGGAGTTTTTCCATACATTTAATGCGCTTCATGAAGAAGGCAAACAAATTATTATCTCCAGTGACCGGCCGCCTAAAGAGATTCCAACCCTGGAAGACAGACTGCGCTCTAGATTCGAATGGGGATTAATTACCGACATTCAGCCTCCTGATTTGGAAACACGCATAGCGATTTTGCGCAAGAAAGCGAAAGCTGAGAACCTGGAGATTCCAAATGAAGCGATGATTTATATTGCCAACCAGATCGATACGAATATTCGTGAACTTGAAGG
Organism: Paenibacillus sp. yr247; assembly: GCF_900103825.1. Taxonomy (GTDB): domain Bacteria; phylum Bacillota; class Bacilli; order Paenibacillales; family NBRC-103111; genus Paenibacillus_E. The sequence continues at coordinate 9,541 of NZ_FNIF01000016.1, read as the reverse complement.
TGCCCTGATACGCGTCGTTGCGTACTCATCCCTTATTAATCAGGATATAAGCGTGCATCTGACGGCCGAAGCATTAAAGGATATTATTCCTTCTAATCGACCAAGGGTCATTACGATACAGGATATTCAGCAGCGTGTTGGAGAATTCTACGGATTAAAGCTAGAAGATTTCAAGGCGCGCAAACGGACAAAAGCCGTAGCATTCCCTAGACAGGTCGCGATGTACCTGGCACGTGAGCTGACGGACTTCTCTTTGCCAAAAATCGGGGAGAATTTTGGTGGGCGTGACCATACAACGGTTATTCATGCCCATGATAAAATAGCACAAATGTTACAAGTGGATCAGGATCTCTACAAAATTGTTCATAACCTGACGGAGCGCATCAAGAACCCCTCTTAATAACATTTGATTTTGGGTAAGCCTATGCACAATCTATTCACATGTGGATAGGCTTGATTTATATAAGCTTCATCCACATATCCACATATCCAGAGCCCCTACTGCTATTACTAATAAAGAATGTTATTATATATATGAATATGCTAACGCATCGAAAAAAAGAACTGCAGGAGTGAAGTCATGAAATTAACCATCCTTAAAGACCATCTAATAGAATCCATTGGTCACGTTTCCAAAGCGATATCCTCTCGAACAACGATACCTATCCTTACGGGGATAAAAATAGATGCGACCTTAAGCGGTGTAACCCTCACGGCAAGTGATACGGATATCTCCATCCAAAGCTTTACCCCTAGTGAAAATGGCACGATTAAAATTATTGAATTATTCCAAGCCGGAAGTGTTGTTCTTCCAGCCAAATTTTTCGTTGAGATTATTCGCAAATTACCTGCACAACTCATTGAAATAGAAGTAGGAAGCAACTTTCAAACGATTATTCGTTCAGGATCTTCAGAAATTCAAATCATGGGACTCGATCCGGATGAATATCCGCTGCTGCCCGAAATTGAAGAAAGCAAAATGCTTCGCCTTCCTAGCGATCTGCTCAAAACCATGATTAAGCAAACTTCCTATGCGGTATCAACGAATGAATCTACACCCATTCTTACTGGTGTTCTCTGGAACATATCAGGGGATAAGTTGAAATTTATCGCCTGTGATCGTCATCGCTTAGCTAGTAGAGAAGTTACTGTTGATAATGATAACTCGCATAATCTTCCCAACATTGTAATATCAGGCCGAACCTTGAATGAATTAAGCAAAATTTTGCCTGATCAAAACTCTCTTATAGATATTGTTATTTCGGACAATCAGGTTTTATTCAAAATTCATTCAATTTTATTCTATTCTCGCATTTTGGATGGTACTTACCCGGATACATCAAAGCTGATTCCTCAGTCTTTTCAAACCGAAATGGTCGTACCAACGAAAGAACTGGCTGAAGCCATCGATCGGGCTTACTTACTTTCCAAAGAAGATAAGACGAATATTGTTAAAATGATGATGCTTGAAGACCAAACGATTGAGATCTCCTCGAGCTCCTCTGAGCTTGGAAAAGTAACCGAACAAATTAACTTGCAGCATATTGCCGGCGATTTACTCAAAATCTCGTTTAACTCCAAATATATGCTCGATGCGCTTAAAGTTCTCGACTCCGAGTTCATTCACATTGGATTTACAGGAGCCATGCAGCCAATCATTATGAAGCCGCAAGATTCCACAAACATTCTACAGTTGATTTTGCCGTATCGAACAACGAATTAAGTTAAGGAGTGCATTATGAAACAAATCCCCATAAACACGGACTATATTACACTTGGACAGTTTTTGAAATTATCGGACTGCATATCCACAGGTGGACAAGCTAAATTTTTCGTTGTGGATACAAAAATTGAAGTGAACGGGCAAGCTGAAAATCGTAGAGGACGGAAACTCGTTCCGCAAGATGTGGTTACCGTGGAGGGTTTCGGACAATTCGAAGTCGTTAGCTCCTGATCGGATTAACCCAGGAGGATGACCACCCATGTTTTTGAACAGACTCGTGCTCAGTCATTACAGAAATTACGACCAGATCGAGCTAACAACAGATAGCAATGTGAATATTTTCGTTGGACCTAACGCACAGGGCAAAACCAACTTGTTAGAATCAATCTATGTAATGGCTATGACCAAATCACACCGCACCCATCAGGATAAGGAATTAATTGGCTGGAATGGTGAGCAAACGCAGCTGCATGCGGAAATTCAGAAGCGATATGGCAGCTGTAAGTTGGATCTTTCTATTTCGACCAAAGGAAAAAAGGCTAAAATTAATGGTCTTGAGCAAAAAAAGCTTAGTAATTTTATCGGTGCTCTGAATGTGGTCATGTTTGCTCCCGAAGACTTAGAGATCGTCAAAGGAACACCAGGTGTAAGACGGCGCTTTCTCGATATGGAGATTGGACAAGTAAAGCCTTCCTACCTCTATGATCTGTCGCAATACCAGAAAATTTTGGTGCAACGGAACAATTATTTAAAGCAATCCTTTCCGGGTAAAAACGCGCCGGACGCAATGTTAGACATTTGGAATGAACAATTAGCACAGTTTGGTGTTAAAATTATGAAAAAGCGTCAAAGCTTTATTAAGAAGCTTCAACAATGGGCGGAAACGATCCATAGAGGGATTACGAACGACAGTGAACAGCTGCTTATTCGCTATTCCCCCTCTTTTGATATGGAACCGTTTGAAGATGAATCTGTTTTATTAAACCAATTTATGATAAAGTTATCATTGGTAAGGGATCAGGAATTCCGAAGAGGTGTTACGTTAGTGGGCCCTCATCGTGACGATCTTCTTTTTTACATCAACGACAAAGAAGTCCAAACGTATGGATCTCAGGGGCAGCAGCGAACAACAGCGTTATCGCTAAAGCTTGCGGAGATAGAGCTCATCCATGAGGAAGTTGGCGAATATCCCCTTTTATTGCTTGATGATGTGCTTTCCGAGCTTGATGAATATAGACAAACGCAGTTGATCCGCACGTTTCAGCAGAAAGTCCAAACTTTTATTACCACAACAGGTCTAGAAAGTGTTCATTTGGACCAACTGGATCATGCTTCCGTGTTTCATGTTTTGAAAGGAAATGTAAGTGGCAGGAGCTGAGGAGCATGTTTATTCATTTGGGTGGAGAAAAAATTATTAGAGCTTCCGAACTGATTGCTATTTTCGACATCTCGGTAGAGAAATCTTCCAAAATATCGAAACAATTTATTCTACAAGCTGTAAAAGATAAAAAAACAGAGAAAATCGGTGAAGAAGAATGCAAATCACTCGTTGTTACAAAGAGTAAAGTGTATTATTCCCCGATCTCCTCTACTACGCTCAAGAAAAGAGCGCATCAATTGTTAACGAACTAACTTAATATAGGGATCTTTGGTGGAGACCAAAGTCTCTCCTCTCTAAGCGGTCGCTCATTCTCAACTGGCATCGATAGAGGTTTATCTCACTATAAAGAAGCAGGTGGAGATTAACATGTCTGTGAATCATAATGCGTACGATGACAGTCAGATTCAAGTTCTGGAAGGTTTAGAGGCCGTTCGTAAACGGCCCGGTATGTACATTGGTTCGACGAGTGCCCGTGGACTTCATCATCTCGTATGGGAAGTTGTCGATAATAGTATCGATGAGGCATTGGCCGGCTTCTGTACGAAGATTGATGTCATTGTACACAAGAATAATAGTGTTACAGTTATTGATAATGGCCGTGGAATCCCTGTTGGTGAAAATGCGAAGTTAAAGCGACCGACGTTAGAAGTCGTTCTTACGGTTCTTCATGCAGGTGGTAAGTTCGGCGGAGATGATTCCGGTTATAAAGTATCAGGCGGTCTGCATGGTGTAGGTATCTCTGTTGTAAATGCCTTGTCTGAGCTGCTGACAGTTCAGGTTAAGCGCGATGGTAAAATTCATGAACAAGAATATCGCCGCGGTGCGCCTCAGTATGACGTGAAAGTCATTGGCGAAACCGAGGAAACAGGCACACAGGTGACGTTCCAACCAGATCCAGAGATATTCAAAGAAACGGTTGAGTATGACTATGATATACTCCAATCCAGAATTCGTGAGCTAGCTTTCTTGAATAAAGGAATCGAAATTAATTTAATTGACGAGCGCACGGATATTGCGAATACACATATGTACGAGGGCGGGATTGTTTCCTTTGTTCAGCATTTAAACCGTAACCGCGAAGTCGTCAATGAGATACCTATCTATGTGGAGGGTTCCAAGGATAATATCTCCATCGAGATTGCACTTCAGTACAACGATAGCTATACAGAAAATATTTACTCCTTCGCAAATAACATCAATACGCATGAGGGCGGTACTCACGAGTCTGGTTTTAAAAGCGCGCTGACGCGGATCTTGAATGATTATGCCCGTAAAAGTAATTCACTTAAAGAAAGTGATTCCAACTTGTCAGGCGATGATGTGCGTGAGGGTCTTGCCGCGATTATTTCCGTGAAAATTCCGGAGCCTCAATTTGAGGGTCAAACGAAAACAAAATTAGGAAATAGTGAAGTCCGTGGTATCGTAGAGTCTCTATTTGCGGAGAAACTGCAAGAATTCATGGAAGAGAATCCTACGATTGCGAAGAAGATCCTTGAAAAAGGAATTCAAGCGGCAAGAGCAAGAGAAGCTGCACGTAAAGCGAGAGAATTGACTCGTCGTAAAAGTGCACTGGAAGTAAGCGCACTGCCAGGTAAATTAGCAGATTGCTCATCCAAAGATGCTTCCATCAGTGAGATTTACATCGTAGAAGGTGACTCTGCTGGTGGATCCGCTAAGCAAGGACGTGATCGTCACTTCCAAGCGATTCTTCCACTTCGCGGTAAAATTTTGAACGTAGAGAAAGCCAGATTGGATCGTATTTTGTCCAATACGGAAATTCGCGCGATGATTACGGCTTTCGGTACAGGCATCAGTGACGATTTCGACATCGCTAAGGCACGTTATCACAAAATTATTATCATGACCGATGCCGACGTTGACGGAGCACACATTCGTACGCTTTTGCTTACCTTCTTCTACAGGTACATGAAAAAGCTAATCGAAAGCGGTTATGTTTATATTGCACAGCCTCCGCTTTTCAAGCTGGAGAGAAATAAAACCGTTCGTTATGCGTATAACGAAAAACAAAGAGAAACCATCATGCAGGAGTTCGGTGAAGGCGCTAAAGTAAATGTGCAGCGTTATAAAGGACTTGGCGAGATGAATCCGGAACAATTGTGGGAAACGACGATGGATCCGGAAAGCCGTACATTCTTGCAAGTGACAATCGAAGATGCGATTGAAGCAGATACTCTCTTTGATTCTTTGATGGGTGATAACGTAGAACCTAGAAGAGATTTCATCGAGGAACACGCGAAGTACGTGAAAAATCTAGATATCTAAACGTCCTAGACGTTGCTAAAAGATGTAGCTTTCAGGAGGAACATTCATGAGCGAAGAATTACATTCGCAAGTCAAAGAAATTGACATTTCTACCGAAATGCGTACATCCTTCTTAGACTATGCGATGAGTATCATTGTCAGTCGTGCACTGCCAGATGTAAGAGATGGTCTGAAGCCGGTTCATCGTCGTATCTTATTTGCGATGTCTGAGCTGGGCATGTCTCCAGATAAACCACATAAGAAATCGGCGAGAATCGTTGGTGAAGTAATCGGTAAGTACCATCCACACGGTGACAATGCTGTTTATGAGACAATGGTTCGGATGGCACAAGATTTCTCTCTTCGTTATATGCTCGTTGATGGTCATGGTAACTTTGGATCAATCGACGGTGATATGGCAGCTGCCATGCGTTATACCGAAGCTCGTTTGTCGAAGATCGCGATGGAACTTCTTCGTGATATTAACAAAGAAACGATCGATTATAAACCAAACTATGATGGTGAAGAGAATGAGCCTGTTGTTCTCCCTTCTCGTTTTCCAAACTTATTAGTCAACGGAAGCTCAGGGATTGCCGTTGGGATGGCGACGAACATTCCTCCGCATAATCTTCGGGAGGTCATTGAAGGCATCCAGATGATGATTCAGAATCCGGATATCACGCCTCTGGAACTGATGCAATTTATTAAAGGACCAGATTTCCCTACAGCTGGCTTTATCTTAGGCCGTGAGGGGATTAGACAAGCCTATCAAACAGGCAGAGGTTCTGTTACGATGCGTGCTAGAACGGTTATTGAAGAAAACAATAATAAAGCTAGAATCATTGTGAATGAGCTGCCTTATCAAGTAAATAAAGCAAGATTAGTTGAGAAAATAGCGGAACTTGTTCGTGAGAAAAAAATTGATGGTATCACGGATCTTCGAGATGAATCCGACCGTAACGGTATGCGCGTTGTTATCGAGCTTCGTCGCGACGTCAATCCGCATGTTGTTTTGAATAATTTGTTTAAACACACAGCGATGCAATCTAACTTCGGTATTATTATGCTCGCACTCGTCAACGGCGAACCAAGAGTATTGAATCTTCGTGAGATGCTGCACTATTATCTCAAGCATCAGCAAGAAGTCATTCGCCGTAGAACTGAGTTTGATTTGCGCAAAGCGGAAGCGCGCGCTCACATTTTGGAAGGCTTACGCATTGCACTTGATCACTTGGATCAAGTGATTGCTTTGATTCGTGCTTCCCGTACAACGGAAGAAGCTCGTGACGGGCTCATCACTACGTTTAATTTGAGCTTCGATCAAGCTCAAGCTATTCTCGATATGCGTCTACAGCGTTTAACGGGCTTAGAACGTGAGAAGATCGAAGCTGAGTACGCCGAACTCATGAAGAAAATCGCTGAACTTAAAGCGATTCTTGCTGATGAGCAGCTGATTCTAAAAATCATTAGCGAAGAATTGAATGAAATTAAAGAGAAATTCGGCGATGAGCGACGTTCCGAAATTACGGTTGGTGAGGAAAGCATCGAAGATGAAGACCTTATCCCACGCGAAGATGTCGTTATTACCATTACGCATACGGGTTACATTAAGCGTCTTCCGGTTACGACTTATCGGAATCAGAAGCGTGGCGGACGTGGCGTTGTCGGAATGGATACCAAAGATAACGATTTCGTGGAACATCTATTCGTGACGAATACGCATCATTACCTGATGTTCTTTACGAACAAAGGTAAAGTGTATCGCCTGAAAGCTTATGAGATTCCGGATTTGAGCCGAACAGCTCGTGGAACACCAATCATTAACTTGATCCAAATCGAGCAAGGTGAAACGGTTAATGCTGTGATTCCAGTAGAAAGCTTCGAAACGGATCAATACTTATTCTTTGCAACGAAGCAAGGTGTTGTGAAGAAAACCCCAATTGATGACTATTCAAACATTCGTAAAGGCGGCTTAATCGCTATTAATTTACGAGAAGATGATGACCTCATTGGAGTTAAACTGACAGACGGTAACCAAGGCATTATTATGGGAACCAAGCTTGGTATGTCGATCCATTTCCCAGAACAAGATGTACGTTCCATGGGTAGATCCGCAACTGGGGTTAAGGGGATACACCTTGATCAAGAAGATGCTGTTATTGATATGGATGTCGTCCATGAAGATAATAGTGTACTCATTGTAACGTCCAAGGGCTTCGGTAAACGAACGCCTGTTTCGGAGTATCGGATCCAGTCACGTGGTGGTAAAGGGATTAAGACCTTGAACGTTACCGATAAGAACGGCCCTGTTGTCGGTCTTAAAGTGGTGCAAGAGGATGAAGATCTTATGATTATCACGGCATTAGGTACAGTTATTCGAACAAGTATGGATGGTATTTCTGTGATGGGTCGTAATACGCAAGGTGTTCGCTTAATCAATATTCGTGAAGACGATGAAGTCGGAACCTTAGCTCGCGTGCAGAAGAATGAAGAGCAAAGCGAGAATGAGGAAGACGGCGATTGGGACGAAACTGAAACGACAGAAACAGAGTAATAAAATGTTGGGATGGGGCTTACAAACCCATCCCTTTTACTTTACAATATGAAGTATACGAAAAGTTAAGGTGAGTGAATGATTGTGCCGACAGTAGCCGTTTCTCAATTAAAATATGGTGAAAGATTAGGCGATAACGTTATAACGAAATTGGGGAATGTTCTTTTCAACAAAGGAAAAGTCATTAACGAAAGAGATATTGAGATACTCAAAGCATTTCTCATTCCTTCCGTCTTTATTGAATCTAAGAATGGTATTGAGCCGGAAGCCACGAGCGAAGAAACGAATCCCAAAGAAGCTGCAACCGTTCATCCTTTTTACATAGAGTACCAGAATATGCTAAAGCTGCTTAAACGCATTTTCCTTCTTGCTAATGGAGGACAACCATTACCCATTTTAGATATTCGAACTGGACTTGAAGCACTCATTCAGCATATTGATGCCTATAAAGTACTCACCTTCACACCCAAAAATCGCAATCTGAAAGATTACATCTACCACAAAAGTATTATGGTTAGCTTAACCTCTTACTCATTAGCTAGATGGCATGGTCTTCCTCAGAAAGATTTATTGCAAATTGCGTTAGCCGGTCTCTTACATGACATTGGCATATCCAAAGTAGATCCAGCCATTCTTGAGAAGAAGAGTTCCTTAACATCCTCCGAGATGGATGAGATTAAACAGCACACACTAATCGGATATCAGATTCTTAAAAATATTTCGGGTATAAACGAAGGCGTGAAATTAACTGCAATCCAGCATCATGAACGTGAGGATGGTTCTGGTTATCCTTTGGGAGTCAAAGGTGACAAGATTCATATGTATGCCAAAATAGTAGCGATTGCTGATATTTATAACGCCATGACAAATGAGCGTTTCCATAAAACAGCGTTATCCCCGTATATTGTTCTAGAACAGCTCTTCACGGAGTCATTCGGTAAAGTAGATCCAGCTCTGGTTCAAGTGTTTATTAACAAGTCGACACAAATAAGCAGTGGAACGCTAGTAAAGCTCAGTGATAACCGCGTGGGAGAGATAATATTCTCGGATCGTTCTCATCCTACCAGACCTTGGGTTAACGTTAATGGGACGATCGTCAATTTAACATTAGAAAGAAGCTTATTCATTCAAGATGTTATTGGTCCTATTTAAAAGTCATAAAGAGTAATTCCAACCCCCTTATATTAGGGGGTTTTCTTTATTATTAAGAAATGATGAAGAAATGCTTGCATTCTGTTTCTAGATTTGTTATATTACTCCTTGTCGCTTCGGCGGTCGAACGAAAGAACGAAAGAAATCAAAAAAAGTTCTTGCAATCGAATAGGCAAATGTGGTATATTAATCAAGTCGCCTTTGAGGGACTAAGGATTAAAATGAAAGAAATTGATCTTTGAAAACTGAACAACGAGTGAGTAAGCACGGTCGAGTAATTGACCAAAAAAGAGATTGCAAAATCTCGCTAGCAACGCAAATGAGCAATTAAGCTTTCAAATAGTTTTACTATTATGGAGAGTTTGATCCTGGCTCAGGACGAACGCTGGCGGCGTGCCTAATACATGCAAGTCGAGCGGACTTATCCTTCGGGATAAGTTAGCGGCGGACGGGTGAGTAACACGTAGGT
>NZ_FNIF01000020.1 GCF_900103825.1 Paenibacillus sp. yr247 | reverse complement strand
CAAGATGAAGTGATTGCAAGACAGGAAGCGAGAATTAAACTCCTTGAGTCTCAGGTGGAATTGTTAAAAAAGCTAGACTCGAAAGAAAGGTTGCTGGTAACAAATGGAAAGAATCTAAGCAAGAATAAGTTATTTGAGCTGATTAAAGAGACTGTAAGTCAGGGTTTAGGGCGCATGACTCGCTACCTTTGCGATTTACTTAACGTTTCCCGCTCGGGTTACTACAGCTACATACAAGCCGTAGATACCCGCAATGAGCGGTCTCTTTCGGATGTCAAAGCTGGAGAGCTGATCAAGAAAGCCTTCACAAGGATGCATTTATCCATTCAGATCAAGGGAGTCATTATACGAGCCCTAAGTACCAAGAACTTTTGAAGCAAAAAGGGTTAGGTCAATCCATGTCTAGACGAGGAAATTGCTGGGACAATGCGCCTCAAGAGTCTTTTTTTGGCCACATGAAGGACCATGTTGATCATCGTAATTGTTCCTCATTAGGAGAACTACAACGAGAGATTGACCGTTATATTCGCTACTACAACAATAATCGATATCAGTGGGGATTAAAAAAGATGACACCTGTGCAATACAGGAATCATCTATTGTTAGCCGCCTAGACACAAGGCTTTTTTCAAGTGTCCTTGACAAAGGGTCCAGATCACAAGGCGTGAGCGGCTTCTTTTTGAACATGGGATAGGAAAAGCAGTCCCAGCCCACTCTAATTTGCAGCAAATTTCTCAAACTGGCGCACGATCAGAGAAATAAGAGTTGCTTGGGGCTCTTATTTCCTTCATCTTCTGCAAAATCGAAGAAATAGCAGTCCCTAGCGACTGTTAATTGCAGCATATTCCTCAATTTGTCGCTCGATCAGAGCAATAAGAGTCGCTAGAAGCTCTTATTTCCTTCATCTTCTGCAAAATCGAAGAAATAGCAGTCCCTAGCGATTCTCATTTGCAGCATATATCTCAATCTGCTGTCTTAACGATGGTACTCATCGTTAGAGGAAGTGCCTGTGGTAACTTGCCCTACGATGCTTCCTTATCTATGACCTCTCGCTGTTAACGGGTTCAACTCTTTTACTGCTTCAGCGCATCCTTGATTGCCGCTTCGATCTGGTCCATCGGATCGCCGCCGGGCTCTACTTCAGCTGCCGGCTTCTTGAAGAGTCCGCTGGCAACAGCAGCCTCGGCACTTACGGCCTTGTCATCCTCGACCAGCTTCTGCAGCAGCGTCCGTTCGCTGCCTTTCAGCTTGGTTTGGATGGCGCTGTAGGCGATCGCGACCATGTCGTCGCGGCGGAAAACCGCAGCCTGCGCGAACTGCTTCGCATCGGTCGCGCTGAGCAGCCCGCTTGACGCCGCCAGCTCACTCGCCTGCTGCGGCTCTGCCTCAGTATAGCCGAGCGCGCGCATCGTCAACGCGATGAACTGCGCGCCAGTCATACTCGCATTCGGTGCGAACTGTTCGTTGGTTATACCGTGCACCAACGCTTTCTCATAGGCAAAGGCCACAGACTTCGCCGCCCAGTGCACCGTCGGCACGTCCGTGAACGGCGAAGTTAGCCCTTGCGCGTTATCTGCGGCGGACTCCCAGCCGAACAGACGAAGCAGCATCGTGGCGCCCTGCGCCCGTGTGAACGTCTGGTCCAATTCGTAGCCTCGCTCCGTTCCTTGGAACAGCTGCAGCTTCTTCAAAGCGTCAGCCTGTGTCGTATACTTGATGCCAGTCGTCGCGGCAAATGCCTCTCTTGATCCCCCTGCGAGGAATGCTCCAAGAAGTACCGCGCAGGTAATCGCGGCTAGGACCATCTTCCTAACAGGAAGCCGTTTGCTTGTCAACTCGCTTAATTTCCTCATCGCTGCACCGCCTGAATACCGCCCGTATGTCTAAGCGATGAGAGATCAATCTGATATTCCGTCTCGGTCAGCTTTTGGAAAAAAGGGTCCGCCGTCCCTTTTAAATCCCATTTAAAACTAATCCCTAGTTTCATTGGATTGCCGTAGTCATCCCAACTCCTCGAGAACCGAATCATTTTCCAGCCATCAGAGTAATCCTTGACAACACTGCTCCCCTCAAGCTTTTTTCCCGTAACGAATTCGGTATCTTGCCCTCTCACCTGGTTATTCGCATTATAGATCCACGATCCACCGTTGGATAACCCACGCGCAAAATGTGTACTATCTGAGACGCGAATGAATTCCTCAGTGAACGTGTAGCCCGTCAGAGAGGTTAGCTTAACCGCACCATACAACACCTGAAGGGGCTTAGCTTCGCTGTTATAAACGGCTTCATATACAGACTTCGAAACCGAAGTCTTAGCCGTAGATAGGGGATAAGCGGTAAACTCGGCTGCGTACTGAACCGTAATTTCTTTCATTTCATACGAAATACCCCCAGGAGTGGAAAACGGTTTCTCAGCCCCCCACGCAGGAGCGGCAAAACCGATGCATCCTACTAAGAGCAATAAAGTGAATACTCTGCTTAATTTCCTAATCATCCAAAACCTCCTTTTTCCATAGATTACCAGATCAGAAGATCAGCTGACAAGGAGTTATTTCTGACCCTCCTCCCTTTCACGAAAAAACCACCAATTAAATAGAAGAGAGAGCTGCATGGTCGCCCATATACTTAAGAACGTCCAGTACCAATCCCACGTAAGATAGTGAATGAGTGAAGTATGCTTTTGAAGAAGAACTTCAATAATTGTAATCCCTGTGGGAAATGCCAGCACGTATAGAAATCGGAACAACCTGCTTTTCGCCGCAGGATAGTAAACGTTCAAATAAACAGCAATGGTTGGGTATCCCATAACTTCAAAGGTCAGGCTTGTATAATTATGCTGAAGTTCTCTTGCCGGGTATTCCAGCCAACCATTTTGAACGACGATAAGTCCTAATATCCCGTTGGAAAACTGTTGAAATAGAAAGGCCACCTGCGCTTTACGTCGGTGTCGTTTCGGTACGATGAGCAAACCGATCAGTGAGATAGTCCATACGGCAAGGATGATCATTCGCTCTAACGTAAAATTCATAGCGGTCGTTCTACCTTCCTCTGTGCGTCTTCTTTTGAAAAAACCAAGCCCCATACGTTCTTATCACGTTAAAAACTAGCACATTCATAAGCATATGGATGAACAAGTTAAAATGAATATAATGCAGGGTGCCCGTATAGGTTGCAATTAAAGCTAAATAGGCACCAACGAATAGGATGAATCCAGCTTGATAAAGCACCTCTATATAGATCGATTTTTGTTTTGGGTAGTATAAGGAGAACAGCGTTGAGAGAAACGGGAAAAAGAGATAGTTATTTGTGAAGTTGCTTCCGGTAGCTGCAGGAAATTCACGAATCGGGTATTCAAGGAGCTTCCCTTCGACGTACAGTAAGCTAAGTATCCATGTAATTAATTGAGTCGATAGAAACAATAGCACTGCTTCCCGAGTTCGATTCTTTGGTATCGTGATCGGGATGAGAACGATACAGACCACCCAAACCATAATTAAGATGGTTCGTTCCACGATCATAACCTCATCCTTTCTGCAGAAAATGTCCTATTATCCCAATATGCCCGTTTTGTTTTCGTTTATCCCCACTAAGAAAGTGCCTCACACTACAGCTCTTCGAATTTATTTTCAACCGGTTGTAAAGGCTCATCATCGTTGTTATCACGAACTGTTTTTTGGAGAACAAAGGAAGACATCGTGAGGAACAAGGCAGTAACGGCGTAATAGCCTTTTACCGAAAGCAGCTGTTCCAAGTTAATAATCCCGATAAACATACCCAGCAGCGCTAAAGCGAAGGAGCTCCATGCCAAGAACGTGAAAGCAGATGTGTTCCGTTTGCGTGAATCGTAGCCATCCTCTAAATTATCACGAATGACCTTTTGCAAAACAAAAGCCGACATCGTTAGGAATAACGCACACACCGCGAAATACCCTTTTACACTTAGTGATTCTTCCAGCGTATAAATCCCGATAAACATTGCCAGGAATGCGCCAATGAAGGATGCCCATGCCATAAAAGTGAAAGCTGCCGTATTCCGTTTCCGATTGTTGATCATCTCAAAAGGCCTCCTGTGGTTGCTGCTGCAACGCTGTAGTAACTTGCTCTTGTTCCTTATTATAGGAGGTTGGTTCCGTTTCAAATAGTACTATTTACCAATAGTACCCAACTGCTTCTTCATACAAAATAACCCGTTCGAGCGCTGTATCGGCACAGGTTTCTTATTAAGACGTCTATTCTTGAGTTTTGTGCAGCAAACTTCAGTCACAGCTGGCGACACCAATGGCATGATGCTCCCAAAACACAGTCTGAATTTGCTTGGCTTCCTCTTTGGCGCAGGTGACGAGCACAATGACTTCTGTTTTTTTGCCTCGCGATGTGCGATTTGCTTTCTTCTTTTTATGAGCGATGTCAATCATAAGACCAATGGTAAACCCAATAATAGCGCCAATAAGTCCCCATAGAATGGCCCCTCCTTTTAAAATAAAGCCATAGGAAGAGCCAATTACCGCAAACGCTGTTGCCAGGGCTACGCCGGCATCAAATAAACTAACACCGTCCGAGCCATAGATGCTATCGAACATCTTCGGTTTGATGGGCCTTCCCTGCAAAGAAACGGCATAAATGTGTTCCTTTGGAATACCTGCTTCTTCAAGAGCAGTAATCGCCAGCTCCAAATAGATCGAATGGTTAAATGATGCTATTACATGCATGGTATCACCCTCATTTTCGAAGCAAAGATTTAGGAAATGGAAATTGCTGATTCTGATAGTTGGCTTGCAGCATGCCAGCCTGCTCCTGATCAAATAGCTTGTTATATTCAACCGTATTTACATAGGCATCATAGACGGCAAATCCGTAAATAGAAGGTAAAAACAGGATCCAGTGCATATGGATCACACTAGCTGAGCGTGTTAAGTCCCACATGAGAAGATACTGAATCCCTTCGAGAAAATGTGACCAATAGCAAAACAGGATCCAGGTCCCGAGGATAAAGAAGGCATTGATAATACGATGCGTATAGATCTGTCCCATTCCAGGCATCAACAGTGACCAAACTACCGCCTGCCAGGGTGAACGTTTATCTAGGTAGTTAATTTCCATGATCCCCATTTTGAATGGTTCGATCGGAGCATTTTCTCTCTTAGCCAGTATATATTGATGATTCATATCCACAGTGGTTCGATAGCTGTCGAAAATGGAGAATAAATACACAGGCGCATAGAGCCCCATCCACCGGATTTTTAGCACCTCATTAGCTTGCTCGAATTGACCCGTAAAGGTGTATACGATCGCTTCGTTCAAATGCATCTGGCTATTAATGACCATCTCCCATCCAACTAGCATAAACCCGCGAAAGTACTTGGATAACAGCAAATGCCCAAAACCCGGAAAGGCCGCGGACCACCAAGAAATAATAAGTGGATTCCGCAAATGCAATTGGGTAATGCCTAATAAACTGACAAAAGCGATTTGACGGCGGGGTTTATTTTTCATAGGCAGCATCCTTATGAACAAGTTTCCAATTATTCTATTATCTTCTTTCGAGAGTGAGATATGCATTTTTCCTTTAACAATTGATTCCGTTCCAGACAAAGAGCTACTTATGAATTTGTTTCAGTAGACATACACCCATCTCTTTCTTTTCGAATATGGTAAAGAAAAAGTAGGCTCGGATATGGCGCCTTTGCTTACGAAGAAAGTGAGGAACTTCCATGCAAATTCATGTTGTCCAAAAGGGACAGACGTTATATCGAATTTCGCAAACGTATGGTGTTTCCGTGGATACGATTGCAGCAGCCAATGAGATGACGCCCAGCCAATCACTGGTCATTGGACAGGCATTGGTTATTCCAATTGTAGGATCGTTCTACTGGGTACAACCCGGCGAAAGCCTCTACATGATTGCACGAAAGCTCGGACTCGACCTGCACAATCTCGCTTCGGCCAATGGACTTACCCTGTATCAGCCATTACCGGTCGGCTTTCGTCTATATATTCCGCCAACCCCGCGTACGCAGGCAGAAGTGAATGCATATGTTGAGCCCCGAGGCACAGATGTGTCGCCTATCCTAATTCAATCGTCCAAGGAGGCAGCACCCCATCTCACTTACTTAGCTCCTTTCAGCTTCCGCATCAAGCGAGACGGCACTCTTCAACCCCCGCCGCTGGACGATCTTCGTGCGATCACCTCTCAGCATAGTGTCACCTTAATGATGGTTGTGACTAATCTCGAAAATGGCCAATTCAGCGCGGAGCTCGGACACATTTTCCTAACAGATGAAACGATTCAGAACCGTCTGCTCCAGACCATTAAAACGACTGCGCAGCAGTATGGTTTCAAGGATATTCATTTTGACATTGAGCATCTACTTCCCGCTGACCGCGAAGCGTACACCCGCTTCCTGCAGAAAGCTGCGGCACTAATTCATCAAGAAGGCTACCTGATGTCCACCGCTCTCGCACCCAAAACAAGCGCAGCCCAAGCCGGTGAGTGGTACTCCGCACACGACTACAAAGCGCACGGCCAGATTGCCGATTTCGTCATAATCATGACGTACGAATGGGGCTACAGCGGCGGACCCGCTATGGCGGTCTCCCCCATCGGTCCCGTGCGCAAAGTGCTAGAGTATGCAGTTAGCGAAATGCCTGCTTCCAAAGTCATCATGGGCCAAAATCTATACGGCTACGACTGGACGCTGCCCTACGTCAAAGGCGGCGCCTTCGCCAAAGCCGTCTCCCCGCAAGCGGCCATCGAGCTGGCACGCAAATATAATGCGCAAATCTTATACGATTACACCGCGCAGGCGCCGCACTTCAACTATTGGGACGAAGCCGGCAAGGAGCATACCGTCTGGTTCGAGGACGCACGCTCCATTCAAGCGAAATTCCGCTTGCTGAAGGAGCTCGGCTTACGCGGCATCAGCTATTGGAAGCTTGGTCTTAAATTTCCGCAAAACTGGCTGCTCCTTGAGGAAAATTTTAAAGTCGTGAAACGATCTTGACTCGTGATAAATCCGAATACCCGAATTAATCATCCATTGGATGAAATTCGGGTATTTATTGTGACATCTATTCAATTTAATCCCTTGGATTCCGACAAACTGGGTACCGTCACGAATGGACTTTTCACGGCTACGGGCTCAGGTAAAACAACGATAACCGGATCCTTCGGGGGGAAAATGATCGCCATTCCCGTGGAAATCGATTCGCTGAAATATTTGAAAACTGATGTCGTCAAAATCGAGCTGCAGGAAGGCAAAACCGCTACGATCGAGGCATTGGCTACATTCACAGATGGATCTGAAGAAGATGTGACCAAGCCTACCGTCACGTATTCTAACATGAGAACAACCGTTCAAGTAACGGTTACAAAGCAACATCCAGCACATAGCCGTTGTTCCCTATTCGGGGACAGCGGCTTTTTCAATTTTAAATATATTACGTAAGCATAAGTTTCCGCACATAGGGGAATATATCCATACCTATATTTACAGACCAATATTTAAGTGCTTGGAGGTATGGATGATGTTTCCCAGATTCATAAAATTGGCTTTGGTTTCTTTTTTGTCTATTACGGCCCTGCTTGGGGCTCATCATTATCGTATGCATCCCCGTGACCAGCAAATGATGTCGCAAGCTGAAAGCTGGGAAGCGGCCAAACAAGGCTCGCCCACTTTCTTCCACACGAATCCTTTTGGTTTGCCTGGTGCAGATTCTCGTTTGCGAAACCAAGACAGCTTGATTAGTCATTCAGCGGCATATGGTCTTACACCGCCAACATCAATGAAGGCTTTAACTGTCCATTCCCAAGCCGTGAATCCAAAGAAAGACAAGGCCTGGTTCGGATGGAACTACTTAGGATTACTAGGATTACTCGGACTACTTGGGCTCAGCAAGCGTTCAGAGTCCTCCTATTCGGAATAGCTTTCTGAATATCGTAAATAAGGAGCACTGTTCCCAATCTGGGGCAGGCTCCTTTTTTCGTTTAATTCGGAAACCAAACGAGCGAGTTCCCGTCCTTCTGCGGCCGCGAAAGCAGCTACGGCGTTGACTTCCGCCTCGATGAGGCAGCCCAGATTGCGGCCATGCTGCGCACCAAGTGGGAACTGGGCCTTGCCCGCGGGTGGTTGTTCTACGGCCGACGTGTCTAGTCGGCTGCTTTACGGTGGTTTTCATCGTTATGGTAGCGTCTGTTCCATAACTCGGCGTTTTAACGCTGTTTATCATCCTTAAGCAGCTATTGCTCACGATTGGTGTCCCATTAGGGACCTCCACAAGCTTATCTTCGCCTAACCAGCCTCCCCCTTCAAATGCAAAAAAGACTGTTTTTCACCTCTATACGTGAAAACAGTCTTTTTTTCTCATGCTACTCGCTCACCCATATCGTCTTCTGGGCAAACGGCGTCCGCGCCGCCTTCGGTGTAGCCATATCAGGATAGCCGATGTAGATGAATCCGACCATCTCCTCTTTCCCCCCGAGACTGAACACCTCACGCATCTTCGGATGATACGTCGGTGCCCCCGTCCGCCATATGGCTCCTAGACCTAGCTCGTGAGCCGTAAGCAGCATATTCTGTACAGCGGCATGTACGGCCGCGTATTCCTCGATCTCCGGTACAATAGGCTTCACCGAAGGTGTTACGGCCACAGCAATGATAACAGGAGCACGGAAGGCTTTCTTCTCCTGAGCACTTGTCAGCTTGGTCAACTCCTCCGAAGAGAGTGCAGGATTTGCTTCCGACAAAGCAACCTCAGCATAGCCTCGACCCAATAATCTTCTGCCTTCACCGGTCATGACCCAGAATCGCCACGGCTCCGTATGACAGTGGTTAGGCGCCCATACACCCGCTTCAAGTATTTCTTCAATCAGCAAATTGGCTACAGGATCCTGTTTAACTTTCCCAATACTGCGGCGATTGCGAATCGCTTCTTTCACATCCATGTCTCTTCCACTCCACTTCGTTTTGTTCATACTTCCTCCATTGTTACACGCGTATACCGTTTCCGCAAACATGCATTAGTAACCGTCCACATACGTTAGCACAAATACGGATTCCGCTGCATATAGATGGACTTACGGCTTTGAGTGATCCATTCGCTATAGATGGTTATAATTATGATCGAATGGCGGATGATGTGCATTCTGTCATCGATGCGCTCCTCAAGGTACAGCGCCTGCGCTGAATCAGGTGCGGTTTCAAATTGGCTAAACAAAAAAGGGTTTAGCGAATCAAACATTCGCAGAGGCCTTTTTTACAATCCTATATGTATGAGCCTATTTATCTTTTTAGCGTGTGAACCATCCTAGTTACCTTCTGCATTTTGTGTGTTTCCGCATGCGCATTTACCCATGATCTTAACCACCCTCATTTGTTGGTTAAGGAAATTATGTCCAATTCACTTACATTAGACTTCTTCTATTGAGAAAAAGATGACGACGGTAACAGGTGGCGTATACACGGCAGATATCGATGCTTATTTGGATATGGACCTTTCCATTACGGATAATGCTGCTGAGGGTCCTCTAGGAACTGTAACAGTAGACACGGAAGGTATGGTGCATGTGATAGGAAATGTGAGTTCGTTCGAATTAACAGCTGTTACATCAACAGGTCAAAAAGTAACGAGTTACGTCAAACTCACTCGATAATGATTGTACTAACGCTCCCCACACGGGGAGCTTTTTTGTTATGCACAATCGCCCACATCCCACATATATTGCTAATGCTCATCATTTTACAGAAAAGAGGACTTTCGATGTACAACGACCCATCCTTTTACGCCTATCCCCCGCCTCATTATCAAAATTACCCTGCTCATCCTTATCATTATGCGCCCTACTGGGTGTGGGATCGTGATTATCCGTCTGTAGATACGAAAATAATGTCTCACTCGGTTACAACCTCTCAGAATCTCCTTAAAGATGCCTCTCTCCTAATAAGAAAGCTGGCAGAACCAGCCATAGCCCGCCAATTAATGGCCAATGCCCAGATTGGCAATCAAAAAGAAGTAGATCGAATCGTAAACTCATTCGGCGTTGAATCCACGATCTTGACTAGCTTTACGCCAAGCGCCATTCAATTCATTATCGATCCCCGTGGGACAGGAAAACCGTGCTGTGAAATGACCCTATCTCTCAAATGGGGCGAATGACAAAAAGCAATCCGAACCAACACTAAGCTGCCTTGGATTTCTCTTTTTGCCGCTTATCGGACATCGACTGCATTCAAAATGGGCCATACTGTCCCCATCCAACGGGCTAGAAAGACAAGAAGCACCCAATAAGAAATATAATAAATATCTAACATGGAATAGGAAGATAAATAGTAATAAGTTCGCCTTTTTTCCGTGGAAAAACGCTTCGCTTCCATCGCTACGGCCGTTCGGTGGGCGCGGCGAATGCTCTGGGCAAGAAGAGGAATAGCATACATGCGCAGCGTGGTGTACCAGCCAGTGATTGGATTGCGCCTCTTCTTACCTCGCACTTTCAGCGCATAGTGAAGCGTTTTGAATTCTTCGAGCATAAGGGGCAGCATCCGCATCGCGGCGAGGAAGCTGTAAGCGTATTTCGGTGCAACCTTCCACTGCTGCATCATGGCATAAAACAAAGCAACCGGCCGTGTGGTCAAGCTGAACAACAGCCCGACCGCCGCAACTTGAAGTCCCCGGAAACCGAGATGAATACCGCGATAGAAGCTTTCTTCGGTGATTCGGATGAAGCCCAGCTGATACCAAAGCGTATCACCGCTGCCGAACATCATCATCCCCGTCGAGGAGGACAAGAAGATAAGCAGAAACGGTGAGGCATACAGCAGCAGCCGCTTGGCCCGATGGCCTGAGAACAAAAAGAGCGGCAGCAGTGCGCCTAGAGTCAAATACATCATTGTATTGAGATTGTGTGTGAACACAACGACAACAAATAAAAGGATGGACAGGACGAGCTTCACACCGGGATTCACCCGATGCAGCCAGGTTTCACGAAATGCAAATGTTATTTGCATAGCAGCGGAGCTCCTCCCCGTTGGTGTGCGGCGGGGGCCGGCAGCTTTGCTGCTGGCATTTCCGTCACACGGCCATCTTCAACCTGCCAAACGCGCGTGGCGCAGCGTTTCACGATCTCGTGATCGTGTGTGACCATCACGATCACGGTCCCGCTCGCGCGCAGCCGCTCCAGCTGATCGAGCATGCGCAGCGTACCGCGCGCATCGAGCCCGAAGGTGGGCTCATCCAGCAGCAGAATGCGGGGTCCGCGCACCATCGCGGACGCCACACTTAAGCGCCGCTTTTGGCCCATCGACAGCTGGAACGGATGCCTCTTGCGCAGCGCGAGCAGGTCGTACTCCCTAAGCAGCAGCTCGATAGCTGCCCCCTGCACGTCCTGTGCCTCCTCCGGCAAGGAGTAGGCCAGTTCTTCCTCCACCGAATTCGTCACGAATTGGAATTCGGGATTCTGGAATACAAAGCCGACTTGCTCAGCAAGCTGCTCGACTTTGCTGCCCTTAACACCCTCGATCCAGCAGCTGCCGTGGGTCGGGATGAGCCGCATGATGGCTAGCAGCAGCGAGCTTTTGCCAGCGCCGTTGGCGCCGACAACGGTAATCCAATCGCCGGGATAGACGCTTAAGTTATCCACAGAGGTCTTGATCTGCCCTCCGCGAGTTCCTACAAAATTGCGAAAGGTCATGACCGGCTTCGCATTCTGAATGACAGAGGCGTCGACTTTCCCAGACACTCGCTCCATCTCGTTGTCGTCCCAAACCCCAGGGTACCAAATCCCGTAATCTGCAATTTCTTTTTTGTAAGCTTGGAACACCCCTTGAGGCGAACCATCCACCAGCAGCCCCCCATCCGGAGACATAACGATCAGGCGGTCAATGAATTCCAGAATGCCGCTGATTTTATGCTCCACGATTACCAGTGTCTTCTCGGCACTAATCGCTTGGATGGTATCCCACACCTGCTCGGTACCCTCTTCATCTAGCAGCGCAGTGGGCTCATCCAGAAACAGCACTTCCGGCTCCAGCGCGAGCACAGTCGCAATGGCCAGCCGCTGTTTCATCCCTTGCGACAGCTGCCCGATCAAGGTATGTGTATCTTCGAATTGAAGCCCCACCAACCCCAAATAGTAATCAATAAGTGCAGGCATCTTCTCGCGCGGAACTTGCAAATTTTCCAAGACGAAAGCAATTTCCTCATCCACATAAGGCATGCAGAACTGTGTATCCGGATCTTGAAAAACATAGCCTGAGCGGCTTGGCGTGCGAATTTCATCGGCCTTGAGCGGAATCTCTATGATATCGGGGACGATACAGCTTAGCACTTGAAGCAAAGTTGATTTGCCGCAACCGCTTGGCCCAAGAAGCAGCACTTTTTCCCCCGGCTTAATTGAAAAGGAAACCCCCTGAAATAACAGGGGGGCGTCGTCACCGGGATATTTTAACCTTAGATTGGTAACGCCTATTCCCTCACTCATCGCTTTACCCCAACACGTCGTAATCTTTCTTCGAAACGGGACGAACAAGACTCAACACACCGGTACGAGCTAATGCACCAGCTAAGTAATAAGCGAATACGCCGGCGATCAAGGCGCTGCCCAAAAGACGCAGTCCGATAAACAGACAATAGTTCCAGAACGTAAGTTGATCAATATAGCCATAGTAATTATCCACAAGCAATGACAAAACAGCGGCTGCGAATGACGCCAGGATCGTAACGCCTACATTCGCTCGTCGGTACAAGAAGAGCGCAAAAATAAGTTCAGCGCCAAGCCCCTGCAGCACACCATATACGAGAGTCGATACGCCCCATGAGCCACCAAAAAGCGCCTCAATAGTCGCAGCCGCTACCTCAGCCAACAAGGCAACGCCGGGTTTGCGAATAACTAGGAATCCGAAGGTAGCGGCCATAAACCACATCCCATAGCTTAACTGCTCCGCGTGAAGACCTAATGGTTTTAAAATATCGTACATCGGTCCCCATATTCTATAAATCACGCCAAACACCGCTGCGATCACGATTGTGATCAAAATATCGGTCAACTTTAACCCTTTTGCTGCTGTCTCTTTTTGCACCATCTTTTTTCGACTCCTTTTCTTGGATACGATTGTTAAATGAGATAGGCGAACACGAAAAAAAGCCCACCGGGTAGCGGCAGGCATAAAATTAGTGCTAGACAAGGCACTTCATTCTCTACGCTGGCATTACCCAGATCAGATTAACGGTCAGTGGCATGGGGCCACTATCTCAGCCTGACTTCATCAAGCACCCGTGTTGCTATTCATTTGGCTTAACTGTAGCGGATTACCAGCTTTTTGGCAATCTTTTTTTTTTGATTTTCGTAGAATTTGACTTCTAACTCCGATAAAAACTACAATATGTAGTGTTAAGAATACTACTTTATTCTAAAAGGAGCTTATGTAATATGGACCATTCAACGATGCCGCACGGGCCTGATTTTATTGCTATTTTGCTCTACATAGGCTTAGCCTTTTTTGTTTTGGCGATTATCGGCTACATGCTTGCCGCCAAGTTTCACAAAGAGAATACAAGCCGATTGAAAAAAGTGGAGAAACAGTCGCTGCAAAAAAAGCAAAAAACCTGGCTTCTACTCTCGCACATCCTCGTTCTTATTGCTATATGTTGTCTAGGAACATCGCTAATTCAGCTCTCAACCGGCAAATATAGTTTAGAAAAGCTAAATTATAAAGCGCCTATTCAGGTCACAACGGATAAGGATTATGGACGCGGCCATCAGGAAGGTACGTTGACTTATGAGATGAAAATCCCAACCTCTGGAACGCACAGTCCACATGATTTGAAGTTCGGATTTTACAAGGAAAGACCGCCCTATGAGAAGCTTGTCCATAACTTAGAGCACGGCGATATTATCATTCATTACCATCCGAATGCCTCCCAAGAACTGCTGGATCGGCTTGAATATTTGACCCATTTCACAAAAGCGGGAGCCGGTGTTCTAGCTGTACCGAATCCCGATGTGCCTAGCGATCAGGAAGTCGTCGTAACGGCCTGGACGAAAACGATGCAGCTTTCGAAGTTTGATGAAGCAAGTATCGGCACATTCATCTACCAGAACATCGATAAAGGGCCTGAACAAATTCCTTCTGAAGTGCGGCGCGGCGGCGGTACGATGTAAATATGCGTAGAATTGCTCCTCTACTTGCGTACCGTTTCACGATCAGAAACCAAATCTGTCGGGACTAGACCGGTTAGACGGCGGAACATACGGTAGAAATAGGACGGGTCATTGTACCCGATGAACTCGGATATTTCCGTTATTGTCAGGGCCGAATGTCGGAGCATGTAGATGGCTGTTTTGATCCGATTCGCGTGCACGAATTCACTGATCGTTTGGCCCGTCACTTTACGAAATAGGGTTGCGGCATAGTTAGGTGATCGGCTAATGCAGGAGGCAAGCTCGTCTTTCGTCACATGTTCCCGGTAATGGTTCTGAATGTAGCCTTTCATCTGCTCAACTAACTGCGCGGTAGCGGTTGTTGTAGTATCTTGGTCCCACTCCCTATGCAGATAGACGAACAGCTCTTTTAGCAGCGCTTCACACAGCGTTTGATAATAGGGCTGTTTGTCTTGCCACTGCTGATGGATAAGGCGCAGACGATCGACAATTAATTCGTATTTGCCCGTAATTCGGCTTGTATAATGCGGCAACTGGAGAAGTGGGAACGATTCTACCGCTTCCCCCGCTGTGAATTGAACAATGTACTTTTCGTGGATTTTAGTTGGTACACTTCTGCCATAAAAGGGGGTCTTGCTGGGAATGATAAGCCATTGCCCTTTCTCTACTACTTGTTTTTTTTCATTGATCCAATACACACATCGGCCATAGGTGACTAGAATAAGTGTCCATTCAGGACATCCCATTTGCTCTTCCCCGTACCAATTGCTGCTCTTATCATATGTAAAGCTTGTCATCTGCATAGTTATACCACCCTGAATACTATAATACATATATCATACTATAGTTCATAGAACTTCGGTTCAATAAGGCATATAATGAAGCCAAAATTGATTCGTCCTATACGAAAGGAAGTCTTACACAATGCGTAAAACGAAAATCATCTGTACGATGGGACCCGCTTGTGATTCCATCCCAACTCTGAAGGAATTAATTCGCGCCGGCATGAGTGTTGCGAGATTGAATATGGCTCACGGCGATTTAGAAGAGCACAGGGGGCGTATACATCGCGTCCGTCAAGCCGCTCAAGAGCTTGGCGTCATTATCCCAATTCTGATGGACATCAAAGGTCCGGAAATCCGCATCGGTCAATTGAAGGATGCTTCCTACGACTTGCAAAGTGGCGATCACATCGTCCTTACGACCGAACAAATTGTCGGTGATTCCAGCCGTGTTTCCGTGAATTACCCAGGACTTCCGCAGGATGTTCAGCCAGGAAATCTCATTCTTATCGATGACGGCTCCATTGAGCTGCGCGTTGAAATGATTGACGGTACGGAAGTGACTTGCAGCGTCTTAAATCAAAGTGTTTTGAAGCAGCGCAAAGGCGTTAATTTGCCAGGCGTACGCACTTCGCTGCCCGGTGTAACGGAGCGCGATGTGATGCATATCAAATTTGGAATTGAAGAAAACATCTCCATCATCGCGATGTCATTCGTTCGTAACGGGAACGACGTTAGAGAAGTACGCGGTATCCTGGAGCAGCATGGCGCAGGGTTCACCCCGATTATTTCGAAGATTGAGAACGAAGAAGGCATGACGAATTTCGCTTCGATCCTTGAAGCTTCCGATGGCATCATGGTCGCTCGCGGTGATCTTGGCGTGGAAATTCCGACGGAGGAAGTTCCGATCGCGCAGAAAGACATGATTCGCGCATGTAATCTAGCAGGCAAGCCGGTTATTACGGCGACGCAAATGCTGGATTCCATGCAGCGTAATCCGCGTCCGACGCGCGCTGAAGTGAGTGACGTAGCGAATGCCGTACTCGACGGCAGCGACGTTGTGATGCTGTCCGGCGAAACGGCTGCGGGCAAGTATCCTATCGAGTCCGTGACGATGATGGCGACGATCGCCGAGCGCGTGGAGCAAACGATGGAGCGCAGCTCCTTGATCGATGCGCAGCTTCAGTCGAACAACGAAGTGACTGAGGTGCTGTGCCAAGCGGTCGTGTCATCCGCTAATAAGCTGCGAGCTGCAGCGATCTTAACACCAACGGAGAGCGGCTTCACCGCTCGGATGATCGCGAAATATCGCCCGGAAGCGCCGATTATCGCTGTGACTTCCAATGAATATGCGATTAACTACTTGAGCATGGTGCAGGGCGTGATTCCAGTCCACGGCGAATTCTGTGACTCCACCGATGCGATGATAAGCTCTGCCATCCAGAAAGCCGAGACACTCGGCTATGTAAAAAAGGGCGACCTCACTGTCGTCTCCGCCGGTATCCCTGTCGGGAAATCTGGCACGACTAACTTGCTGAAGGTTGAGCGGATTTAGGAATATGGCGTTATTTCATGAAAAGGCACCTCGGGGTGTCTTTTTTGTTTTGGAGGGTGGGAGCAAGTATCAACTACCTGCATATTGTACATGTAAATTGCAGGTTGAATGGCGTTTAGAAGGAATTACCTGTAAATAGTGCAGGTAATTTCACCAAAACGGCTTAAAACCTTTGTTTCCTGGGGAATTAGATGTAGGAAATGCAGGTAATCCATCTGGTATGGGCTACTGATGTCATATCAGCTGTATGTTTTACAGTACATGTTTGTTGTACCCGCTGACTATCTCCCCACGCCACTGTTACTTGCTTCCTTATTGGGCAGACTAATCTGGCAACACGATTTGATATAGCATTTCTAATAGTTCCTAGGTAAAGGCGGAGGCCTCATGATTATCCGACTCGGATTCGTATCTATGGCAATGGCGATCTTCAATAATACCCCCAGCTCCACGTTCACATACAAGCTGTTCTCTCAGCGCCCACGTGAGGAGGCCATGCAGCGGGCCATCGATATCGGACGCAAAAATCTGGCAGCAACGCTGCGTATTCTGTATTACAATGCCGCTCATGGCATTCGCTTGTTTCGTCTATCATCGTCGCTTATTCCACTCGCAACCCATCCGGATGTACAGATTAATGTGGCTGGTGAAAATAAAAGAAGAGCTTCAGAAGCTTGGCAACTTCGCGAACCCGCCGGGAATCCGCTTAAGTATGCATCCGAATCATTTCACACTGCTTAACGGGAACGACTCGGTCGTGGAGGCCGCTATTAGGGACTTGTCCTATCACGCGGCGATTTTGGATGGGATGGGACTTGATCATTCAGGCATCATCAATATCCATGTTGGCGGTGTATACGGAGATAAAAAAGCCGCCACGGAGAGGCTCTTAGCAAAAATACCAGAAGTACCCAAGCATATCATGCAGCGTCTTATTTTTGAAAATGAGGAGGCGAAGAGTTTCGATCTCATTCTGACAATATCGAGCCAACGCAGCTCATCACTTTTCTGAAGAGCTGCAATGAAGGAGGTTTATTACGCATTGACGTCATGATTGAAGCGAAAATGAAGGATCTAGCCTTTTCCGGCTTGCTGAGCAGCTAGCTAAGATTCGCGGCGTGAAGCGTTTGGATGGCAGGGTTTTGAGTGGAAAGTTTCTTTCCGGTGACCGTTTCTGATGTTCGATCAGAGGCGGTCTTTTTTCGTAGGCGTATCCTTTTTATCTAAAGACACTTTATGGATCTTGTTTTGGTTCTTCACATGCCTTATGGCATTTATTTCACCGCCGATAATAATGATAAGCGCGGAAATATAAAACCACGTCATGAGCACTATGATCCCCCCGACACTGCCGTAAGTGGCGCTATAGTTCGTGAAGTTATTTACATAAAACGAAAAACCAAGCGATGTCCCCTGCCAACCAATAGCAGCGAACGACGCCCCTGGAAGAACACTTTTACAAGATAAACAGGTGTTTGGAGCTATGTAATAAATACCCGTGAAGACAATGAACACGATAATGAAGTTCACAACCCAGCGGAAATTGTTCCAAATCTCGACCTTCGTTGCAGCCATATGGACATGCGCCTGCACCCAATCACCGATCCAATGCCCGAATACGCTCAGGAGCAGAGAGAAAGCGATCACGATGAGCATGCCTAGTGTTAGCATCACAGCGAGAAAACGCGAGTGAATGAAGCTTTTGCGCTCTGGCAGCCCATAGGCTTTATTGACCGCAATGACGATGGCATTCATCGCTGCGCTGGCACTCACCAAGGCCAATATGATCCCAAAGGAAAGCGCCCCTCCTCTTTTCACGTTAATCAGATTGCTCAGCGTTTCCTCTAGCCAACCTGAGACTGCCCCCGGTATATGTTCTTTGATCAGCAGCATAACATCATCCGACGAAAAAGGTAAATACCCCAGTAAACTCAAGATAAATAGCAGAAATGGGAACAGCGACAGCAGAAAATAGTACGCGCACTGCGCAGCAAGCCCTGTGGCGTCGTGCTTTTGGAATTGATCCCACAGCAATTTAAAGTTAGATATACCCATAGGAGCAGATGTCCTTTCTTTGATCGTAAATTGTGATAGAATAAGTAGTTCAGAAATGCAATGAAACAGGTGATGATTGTGAATTCTCTTCCTATTTACCTTACTCCGTTAGGCTCGGAAACTACCACCCAGCGATCTATCCCGCATGCGCGTATGGCGCTGTTAACGAATAGTTCAGATTTTGTGTCCAATGAGGATCGTGACGCTTTCTTTTTTCGCGATTTGGAGCGCAATCAGATTCTACTTAATGAAGCGCAGGTTCAGGCTGTGCGCCATTTCAAAGGCCCTTTGCTCACGTTAGCCGGAGCCGGTTCTGGGAAAACGACCGTTCTGGTGTGCCGAGTTGCTTATTTACTGCGTGTACACCGGATCCATCCAACGAATGTACTGTTGATTACTTTTTCCAAAAAGGCGGCTGAGGAAATGCGGGAGCGCCTCACTTCCCTGCCGGGTCTTGATAGTAGAATGACCCACTCGATGCAGGTGCGGACCTTTCACGCTTTTTGCTTGCGATTGCTGCGAATGAATGGGTTCAATCAAGAGATTCTGAGTGACGGCCGCTATCAGCAGATTGTTTTTAAGCGCATCATGCTGGGCATGGGACTGCAGGATACGTACCAACCCGAAGTGCTCATTTCTTTGCTTTCCTCCTATAAAATGCAGCTGATCGAAGTTCACGACCTTCCTGAAGAAACAGAAGAAGACAAGGAAATGAAACGAATTTTCATACAGTATGAGCAATGGAAAATGGAGCAGCAGAAGATCGATTTCGATGATATTTTGATTCTAGCGTACCATTTACTAAAGCAAAACGCCGATATTTTGCGTTCGCTTGAGCGAAAGTTCACTTATATTAGTGTTGATGAGTTTCAAGACACGAATACGGTGCAGTATGAAATCATTAAAATGATTGCTAAAAACCACGAGAATTTGATGGTCGTTGGCGATGATGATCAGACGATTTATTCGTTTAACGGGGCTCGAAATGAATTTATTTTACAGTTTCATGAGCAGTATCCCGCAGCCACAACGATCACACTCGATATCAATTATCGTTCTACTTCGAGCATTGTCGGACTAGGGAACGCCATCATCAAGCACAACGTGCAGCGTAAAAATAAGACCCTTTTAGCGACCAAACAAAGTGAAATCAAACCACAGTATATAAGACCTTCAAGCAGCGACGACGAGGCCGATTGGTTAATTAACGATCTGAAAATCAAAATAGCCGAGAGCGGCAGCCGTTATGGGGATTTTGCCATCCTCTATCGGACAGCCAGTAACAGCCGGGCCATTATCGAGCAGCTGATTCTTCATAATTTGCCTTTTGTGGACTACGGAAGCAATGACTCCTTCTATGATCAGTGGATGGTGAAGCCGATTATTGATCACCTCAGGCTTGCCCATGAGCGGCGTAATTTCGAGGCGATGGAGGGTGTCCTACCTTCATTATATATAGGTCGTGACCAAGGCATGCGGATCATTCAAGATCAGGAAGCGATTCAGGCGAAAAAGTGGCCTCTCATCCACCTGCTCGGCTTGCCGCAGCTGAAGAATTTTCAGAAAGAAAAGCTGAAAAACCGCATCCGGCTCATCAAGTCGCTTGCTGAAATGAAGCCTTTGGCTGCTGTTCAGGCGATTCGCAAAGATTTCTACGATGCCTTCCTGGAGACGAACAAGCGCAGCAAGCTGACACATCACAGAGAGATGCTGAAAGAGACGCTGGACGAGCTGGAATCATCGGCCAAACGGTTCGATACCGTGGAGCAATTTCTTTATTTTATCCATGAAGTCGCTGAAAAACGCACTGAAATGAGTGCACTTAAAAAAGACAATGCCGCGAATAAAATATCGCTCATGACGATTCATAAATCGAAGGGACTCGAGTTCAAGGTGGTGTACTTGCTCTGTGCGATTGAGGGGAACATGCCTCATAGCTCGGCACTTGATGCTGGCCATCTGAACGACGTGCAGATGGCAGGGGTTGCGGGGCGCGATAAGGGTCCCGCCGCGCTCGAGGAAGAGCGGCGACTCGCTTACGTCGCCGTCACGCGCGCCAAGGCCGAGCTGCTGATTAGCTCGCCGGCGTATTATCGCGGGAAGAAGGCGGAGCCTTCCCGCTTCCTTCTGTCCGCGTTCCCTGGCGCGGACTCGGTGGACAGCCGCAAGCCTGCGGGGGCTGCCACTCAACCAGCGGCGCGGCGCTCTGCCGCTGCTGGAAAGCCCGCCGCCGCGACCGAGCGGGTCGCGGCGTGGATCTGCGGCCAGGCCGGCTGCAAGGCCTGGTCGCGGATCTCTTCGCCGCAGGAAGCGAAGCTCGCGGCAAAGGCGTGCCCCTTGTGCAGCGGGGCCATGGTCAAAGGCAGCCGAATGGTTTTGCTCACACGCTGAGCACCGCTCCACACGTAAAACAGAGAGAGCAGCAATCCCTGATTGGGATGCTGCTCTCTTTTTAATCTTATTACAAAAGCTCTTGCAAGGCGCTTAATGCCGCATCATAATTCGGATGATTACTCATCTCGGTTAAATATTCCACATAGCGAACGGTATTATTCGCATCCAGTATGAATATTGCTCGCTGATCGAGCTGAAGCTCTTTGATCAAAACACCGTATGCTTGACCGAAAGAACGGTTTTTATAATCGGTGAGGGTAACGACTTTATCAATGCCCGCGGCCCCGCAAAAACGACTCAAAGCAAAAGGAAGATCCACCGAAATCGTCAAAATGACGACGTTATCCCCCATCTTATCTGCTTCCACATTGAAACGACGCGTCTGTGCATCGCAAGTACTTGTGTCCACGGAAGGAACCACCGAAATCAGCTTCACTTTGCCTGCATAATCGGACAAGCTTACTTCCGTCATTAAGTCCTTGTTAACTGTAAAATCTGGCGCTTGATCGCCAACCTTGATCTCCGGTCCCAGCAATGTAATCGGGTGTCCTCCTGCTGTAGCTACACCTGTGCGTTCTTGTATTTGTGCCATATTCTTTTTCCTCCTAAGATTTTATATGGATTATTACGTGATATCTTTTATACCTGCTCAATGACCGCTTTTAGCTTCTCTTTGGACTGTACGCCAACTAATTGATCAACTAATTGACCATCCTTGAAAACAAGTAATGTTGGGATGCTCATTACGTTATACTTTGAAGCGGATTCGGGGTTATCATCCACATTGATTTTTACGATCTTGGCTGCATCGCCGATTTCGGCAGATAGTTCATCCAGTATGGGGGCGATAATTTTACAAGGACCGCACCAAGGCGCCCAAAAATCTACGAGTACAATACCCGCTTCAATTTCACTAGTAAAAGTGGCATCGGAAATATGGTTAACTGACATGGCTGATTCCTCCTAATATTTGTTTTACACAATTGTTATTTTACACGTGCTGCTCTGAAATAAATCGTTCACAATCCAGTGCTGCCATACATCCGCTCCCAGCGGATGTGATGGCTTGGCGATAAATGCGATCCTGCACATCGCCGCAGGCGAAAACCCCTGGCACAGTTGTTTGCGACGTCCCCGGAATAACCTGCAAGTAACCGAGCTCATCGGTTGGCAGCTGTCCGCCTAAAAACCCGGTATTCGGTGTATGCCCTATAGCCAGAAAAATACCGTCTGCCTCAAGCAGCTCTTCCTCGCCAGTTGCGTTATTGAGCACTTTAAGCCCACTTACTCCGAGAGGACCCGCTACAACTTCAAGCGGTGTCCGATTGAGACTCCAAGCGACTTTTTGATTACCGCGGGCGTGGTCCTGCATGATTTTCGAAGCTTTCAGATCATCTCGGCGATGCACAACGCGTACTTCAGAAGCGAATCTCGTTAAGAACTGTGCCTCTTCCATCGCTGTATCACCGCCGCCAATCACGATAATTTTCTTGTTCCTGAAGAAAAATCCATCGCAAGTAGCACAGGTGCTAACGCCCTTGCCGATATTGTCGGTTTCACCAGGGATACCCAGCTTCTTGGCTGTTGCACCTGTAGAGATAATCAGCGAATCCGCCGTCAATTGGCCGCCGTCCTCTAAAAACAACGTGAAAGGCCGCTTGGACATGTCAACTTCTGTGACACGACCAGACTGTATCATAGCACCGAAGCGTAACGCCTGCTTACGCATGTTATCCATAAGCTCTGGCCCCGTAATTCCATCCGGGAATCCAGGGAAGTTATCCACCTCTGTTGTCGTGGTCAACTGACCACCAGGTTGTATGCCCTCTATCACTAGAGGTGATACGTTAGCTCTCGCTAAGTAAATCGCTGCGGTTAACCCCGCTGGTCCAGTTCCGATAATGATTGCTTTGTGGTGCATAGGAACGCCTCCTTCAATGCACTTGATAAATTATCATTTTGCATTTTAACTTGTAAGCAATTTAATTTGAAACAAATCTTATGAATGAATCATACCAAATCGATTTAACATTGTCAACAACTAAATTGTATACAATTTAGTTACGCATGAACTAGTCCTCAAACTATCCAACCAAAGAAGCATACTCTTTAAAGAGAAAAACTCCTTAGCCTTGTATCAACAAAGCTAAGGAGTTTTCAGTTGTGCAGCTTATCTACGGCGTTCGACTCTTCATCTCATCCAGACTCTTGAACTGGTATCCCTGACTCCTCGCATCATCGATGATTTTGGCGAGTGCCTCCGTGTTATCTTTGGACACCGAATGCAGCAAAATCACCGCGCCAGGATGCAGCTGTGCCATTACATTTTTGTAAGCATACTCCCAGCCTTTCTGCTGTTTGGGCTCCCAATCGCGATAAGCAATAGACCAGAATACGTTGGTATAGCCCAGCTCCTGGCTGACAGCTAACGACCGACCGTTAAATATCCCCCGAGGCGAGCGCAGATAGCGCATCTCCTTTTGACCAGTGACTGCGCTGACTTCTTCTTTTACCTGATTCAGTTCTTTCTGGATGCGTTCTGCCGATATTTGGCTCATATCCGGATGGCTCCAAGAATGGTTGCCGATCAAATGGCCTTCCTGCGCCATGCGTTTCAGCAGCTCAGGCTCCGACCTGATGTAATGCCCCGTCACAAAAAAGATCGCGGGGACCTGCTTTTCCTTCAGCACATCTAAAATCTTACCGGTATAGCCCTGCTCATAGCCATTATCAAAGGTTAAGTACAATTCCTTGACAGCGAGATCGCCTGTAAAAATAGCCCCATGCTGCTTCAAAAGGCTTTTGAATCCTTCCTCGTCAATCGACGGGCGCTGCCCGTGCGTGCTTTTTTTAAATCCGAAATGATAAGACCCATCTGCAGATGCCAGCGTGGTATGCCCCAACAGCATAGCAAGCACGACGGTAAGGATACGCATGTAGTTCACGGGTGTAGATTCACTCCTTGCCTTCTGTGGATTGGTACAGCCTACATAGACTATTACTAATATGCCACATTTTAGACAGTGATTATGTGAAGTTTAGGAGTGCCCGAGGCAGGGTAATATTGGATGCTTGATGATAATCCTCAATTTATTACTTTCCCAAAGGCATCCACAACGTCCCCTCGGAAGGAATGTCCAATCAGCAGGGTCTCATGGTATACTTTCGTACCAGACGTTCGAGAAATAGCATTTTACAACCTTGGACCTTCACGATACAATGCTCCTATACATAAATTCATTATCTATGGGGGTTGAATCATGAATCTATTAGAAGTAAACTATCTCGCTGTACTTGTAGCCACGTTGAGCACCATGGTGCTTGGATTTTTGTGGTATTCTCCTGTCTTATTCGGAAACGCTTGGGCCAAGCTGCGAAACTTAAAAAAGGAAGAGATGTCCGGCGGAAGCCCTATCACCTACATCCTCACAGCCCTAACGGCACTGGGGGGCTCCTTTATTCTGGCATTTCTATTGACGCTGAGCAGCGAGATAACTTGGCTGACAGGACTCACGATTGGCTTGCTAATTGGTTTAAGTATTTCATTGAAAATCGGTATGAATTATTTGTTCGAAAATGCCAAGCTCTCGCTTTATTTCATCACCATCGGCTACCACTTGGTATCCTATATAATTGCTGGCATTATCATCGGGGCATGGCAGTCTTAACAATCAATCGGATAAACGTAAAAGAGCGCCTTCATTGGAGACGCTCTTTTTTCATTGCTTTCGTGAGATTCAACCTCGTCTATATTGCTCATTAAGGGATATCCCCCCATTCCACTTGGAACCTGCTCGAATATACTAGAGCACAAGATCTTTGGGGGTGGAGTTAGTGCTTCAACTTAATGGAATCGTTGGCGGTAATGCGCCAATATCGGTTGGCGCCGGGAAAACGATACTGCTGCAGCAAATACTCATTCGTGTGAAAAACAAACAAAAGCTGATTTTGAGGAATATCAACTTCTTGTTTAACAACGATGCTTTTGCGATCAAAATAGAGGCTGAACCCTCGCCCGGCACCTTTATAGCCAGGGGGGGCGCTGGTGATTTATCTCCTAACAAAGTGCTAGTAAACAATACAACTGGCGAGGATTTACTAATATTCCTACTCGTAAGTGCTGTAAATAAAGCCAAGAATTCACGCGCCTTGAGTCGTTCAGACAGCTGGCGCATGACCTTAGTACGGCGGTAAGGCATGATGACAAAACGTTTTATCCATAGAAATGAGAAAACACAAACACAACGTACAGCTCCTATCAAAGAAGACTTGCTGCATGTTCTGGGGCTATCATCAGAGGAAGACATTTACAATGCCCAGTATAATGGGCAATCACTCGCAGATATCGCCAAAGCGAACAAGGTTGATGTTCAAAAAGTCATTGAACTTCAACTGTCAGAGTTAACCGAACAGCTAAACGCACGACTGTCCAGCGGCAGCATCACGTCTGAGCAGTATCAAGCCCAACGTGAAGAATTGCCTGAGATTATTATCAAGAGTGTATACGCAATGTAATAAAGCGCCCGTTTTGGCGCTTTTTTTATGCTTACGCACTTGTTGTGAACACACATCTGTGTCACTATCAAAAAGAGAAGCTCATTAGGAAAGGACTCCTTGATCATGAATTTTCATCAACTTATTCCGCTTGTCCCTCTCATTGAACAGATCGAGACGAGTTGTTCCACTCTTACGGTCGAATGTCCGGCCAATACTTATCAGCTTATTATCGTGCGTCGTGGTCATATCACGATACACAGGCAGGATCATGAACCTACCATTTGTTCACAAGCCTATGCCTGCCATCCCGATGAAGGTTCCTACATTATTCAAGTTCCTGAAACCAAAACCGCGGCGTATGTGATCATCACTTACCAGATGCTGCCTAACGGATATACGTGGACCTTACAGGGGCTTCTCTCGACCCTGAGCGAGATCAAGATTCACTATATGCTGGATGAGCTTATTCGTACTGTTCATGATCTTCATCCACTTACGGATGAAGAAGAGGCTGCCCATACGTTTCGTAAACGAATGATGTTGGAACGTATCCTTTTCATTTATTTATATGAATCCCAGTTGACCCAAGACAAAAAGTCTTCCGCCGAATCGATTGAAGAGATCATTTCCTATATGAATGAGCATTATATGCTTGAGCTCTCGCTTCCTATGCTGGCTAGACGAGCTGGTATGAGTGTAGGCTATTTTACTGTTCTTTTCAAAAAACACACTGGAGCTACGATGATGAATTATTTGTACACACTGCGGATTGAGAAGGCCAAACAGATGTTTCTCCATACCGATTTACGTGCCAAAGAAGTTGCGGGGCGCGTCGGATTTGTTGATTATTTTCATTTCAGCAAGGTTTTTAAGAAAAAAACAGGTTATTCACCTTCTGTATTCATAGCCAGCCAAAACAAAATCTAATAATTGGACATGCTTAATATACATAATAGACATGTCCTAAAGTGGGATTATTCGGTATGATTCCAGATGAGAATAATAATCATTGTCATGGAGGAATGCTGAAATGAAACACCACTTCACTCGTATTTGCCTTATCGCACTGATCAGCGTATTTGCAATAAGCCTTGCAGCTTGCGGCAAATCGACGAATATCGAATCAGCTGCAACAACACCGGCGGCTGCTAGCCAGAAGCCTGCTGCTCAAGCTGACGGAAAAATTACGGTTCAGGACGCGGTAGGAACAGTCGAACTGCCTAAAAAACCCGAGCGCATTATTGCTATGGAATTTGGGTTTACCGATATCCTCGTCACTTTAGGCGTACAGCCTGTTGGTGTTGCCGACGACGATAGCCCGGGTCTATTTATGGACGCGGTAAAAAGTCAGTTGAAATCATACAAGTCCGTAGGTTCCCGCTATGAGCCGAATATTGAGCTGATTAGCTCACTTAAACCCGATTTAATCATCGTCGACGTGAACAAGCACAAGAATGCCATTCCCCACCTAAAAGGAATTGCGCCTGTTCTGGTGTTAGATGATTTCCAAGCCGATTACAATCAAATGCTCAAGAACGTTGCTATTATCGCTAAAGCCGTCGGAAAAGAAGAAGAAGGTAAGAAACGTCTATCTGAGCACCAAACAAAGGTCGAGTCTTTGAAAAAGAAACTCGGTTCAACGAATCTTCGAGTTCTCCCGGCCGTTGTGAATCCCAAAGGATTCTTCGCTCATTCTGATCATGCTTATAGCGGCTCTTTCTTAGCGATGCTAGGGTACACGGACCCTATTAAAAACGCTGCCGCTTATCCGCAGATCACACTAGAACAGCTGGTTGAAGCCAATCCACAAGTCCTGTTCTTGCTGCCTACAGAAAAAGAAACCATCATCAAACAATGGGAAACGAACCCGCTTTGGCAGAAAATTGACGCTGTAGCAAACAAAAAAGTATTCACTGTAGAACGACGTGACTGGTCTCTATCCCGTGGATTCCTCGGATCTGAGAAAATCCTCGAGGATATCGTGAAGAATTTGGGGCAATAGTCCAATGAAGCCTATGCCTATGTATGAGAAGCAGAGCCGTAAATGGCCTCTGCTCTTCCTTTTTTCTGCATCTATTCTCATTATGATGATTGGTGTGATCTGTAGTTTGAAATGGGGCCAAACCCATGTCTCCTGGCGCACCTTGCTCGAAGCCTTGACCCACCAAGGCGGTGATAAAGCTCACCTCTACATCCAAACACTACGTTTACCGCGTGCCATCATGGCATGTATCGTAGGTATGCAATTGGCCTTAGCAGGGCTGCTTACACAGCTCACTACCAAAAACCCGCTAGCATCCCCACACATCTTCGGAATTAATGCTGGAGCAGCGTTGGCCGTTGTGGTGGGACTTGTCGCTTTACCCCATTTTGGCAATATAGGCCTAATTGGTTTCGCATTCGTAGGGGCCGCCCTAAGCGCGCTGCTGATCTGGTCGCTAGCGGGGACGGGGCGTCAGCAATACGTACGTTTAGCCCTAGCCGGGATAACCATACACTTCCTCATGTCTTCTCTGACGGAAGGCTTCATTATCATGAATCAGCATGCCACTGACAGCATGATCTTCTGGCTGGTTGGCTCCTTAAATCAAGCCTCCTGGACAGAAGTGCGTATCATATTACCCTTTTTTATAGGCGGCATGATGCTATTCAGCTTCATGCTTCCCTCATTTAAGCTGCTGCTTCTAGATGATGACATCGCGGCAGGTTTAGGCCAACGTATATCTGCCGTGCGTGGAACCAGTATTCTGCTCGTTATCTTACTCGCCGGGTCCTCAGTAGCCTTATGCGGTCCGATTGGATTCGTTTGTCTCCTTGTTCCGCACATGGCTCGTGCTATGGTTGGCACTAACTTAACGATTCTTGTCCCGTTGACAGCACTACTGGGGGGGATTCTTCTCTTATATGCGGACTTCCTTAGTCGCTTTATTGCTTTTCCATTCGAATCACCGGTCGGCATCGTGACATCTGCGATTGGCGCGCCATTCTTCATCTACTTGGCTCGCAAGCAAGGAGGTGCGCGGTGAAAAGGATAGCTCGAACTATGCGGAAACCTGCTTTTTCTTTGATGGCAGCAAGCGCAACTATGATTGTGCTCGCTATCATTTATGCACATGTGGGCGCCGTACGTATCCCACTAGGAGATGTATGGGCTGGATTAATGGATGAGAAGAGCCCGTCTTATTTCATCATACATCAGGTTCGATTACCGCGCATCTTGGTTGCGATATTAGCAGGATTTGGTTTAGCAGTTGGCGGCGTTATTCTGCAGAGCCTGGTGAGAAATCCGTTAGCCAGCCCTGATGTTATTGGGATTACCAAAGGGGCCGGATTTATGGCTGCGGCTGTTATCTTTCTCTTCCCCAAATCGCCAAGTTACTTCTTGCCAATTGCTGCGTTCATCGGCGCCTTCTCAGCATTCCTTATTTTACTGCTGTTAAGTCGGCGCTTAACACTACCTCCCGCCACCCTTGCATTGGTGGGCGTTGCGATTGGGACTGTATTTCAAGCCGGCACACAGTATTTAATTGTCAGACACCCTAGCGACATCAACATGGCGCTGCTCTGGCTGTCCGGAAGCTTATGGAGCCGAAGCTGGCACGAAGTATACACGCTGCTGCCGTGGATCGCTGGGCTGTTGCCTATCGTATGGGCGAACTATGCGAAGCTGAATATTTTTCAGCTTGGTGACGATATCACCACCTCGCTCGGGCTGAACATCGCGAAGGAGCGCTTCTGGCTGCTGCTGCTTGCCGTTGCTCTCGCCGGCATCTCTGTGTCTGCCGTGGGCGCGATTGGCTTCATTGGCCTGATCGCACCTCATATTGCGCGGAGCATCGTCGGCAGCCGGCATCAATGGCTAATCCCGCTTGCAGCTTTGATAGGCGCCGATTTGATGCTCTTCGGCGACCTGCTCGGCCGCATCATTATCCTCCCACGGGAAGTACCCGTGGGCATCATGACCGCCGTCATAGGCGCGCCGTATTTTATCTACTTGCTGCGTAAGGAGCGGCAACGCAGAGGGTAAATCAATAATGACGTTAAGTGAGTTTGTACCTTAGTGTCATTGGTAAATGAACTACTCTTACGTTAAAAATGCTATATTGCTTGGGTTCGCGCCAACAAAAAAAGACACGATCCGCAAAGGATGTGTCTCTTTCTAGAAAATCGCTATATCCGGTAGTCGTCGCTTCTCCAGCTCTTAATTGACTTCTTAATCGTGTCAGGTGACCATTGCTCGGCAGCTGCCCTCTGACAAAGCGCAGGAAACTCCTCGTCGGAAGCAAAGCGTAAAGCAGTAATCTGTCCAATAGTAAGCCTTGAGTCCAGTAACTTCTGGGTCAACACATAGTGCCGGAGACTCTCTTCTGCCCGTATCGCGCGATCCTGCGCTTTTAACGGATAGGAACGAATCAGAAGGAATACAATGACTACAATGATAGAAATGAGTAAGAAAAGAAATGCGGGAAGCACTTGATTCCCGGATTGCACGGATCTAACCAGTTCTATGACGGATGAAATCAGTAACACTAACGCTAGCAAGGAAAATACAAAATGAAACAGCGGATGCATTCTACGGTGATTTGCATAGGTTTGATTGTCGATTTTCATGATTTCCCCACAATCTCATCAATTTCACTTTTTAATAACAAGTAGCGATGAACACTTCTCATAATGGGCACTTTCGTTAACTTGTTTTTGTCCACATAGAGTTTCATTTGATCTTTGGAAAGACCTAATGATTCTCCTGCTTCCATAACTGTTAATACGACTTCATTACTTGTAGCGTTGAACGTTGACTTCACTTTTTGATTCCAATCTTCAAATGCTTGCATGTACTCGCAACACCCTTCTATTCCGATCCTTTCATTATACCACAGAAATTTAAAGACACATCATCCATTTGTAGGATTAGATCTCACATCGCTTCCTCATCATTTAAAAGCTCCAGCAAGGCTTGCGGCAGAGCAAATTGCTGATTGTTAATGATAATTCGATTCAACTTATCGTCCATTGTTTCCGATTGCTCTTCTTTGATGACTTCAATTTCGGCATGCAGGCGTTCCATTTGCAAATCCAAAGCAGACGCGGCTGCGGCCGCTTGCTTTAATTCATCTAGTAACCGCTCAGGTACGGCTTGATTACCTTGATTATACTTATAATATATTTTATGTTCCAAGCTCGCCCAAAAGTCCATCGCAATCGTACGAATTTGAACTTCGATACATACACTCTCTTGTCGATCCGACATATGTACGGGCACTTCGATCAACAAATGAAGACTTTGATAGCCGTTTGGCTTCGGGTGTTTAATATAATCTTTCTCTCCCAGCACTTTCAGGTCACTTTGGCTTTTCAGCATGTTGCTTATGACATAAATATCAGAAACGAATGAACACGTAATCCGCATCCCGGCAATGTCTTTAATACTGTCTCTAATCCCCGAGAACGAGATCTCGCCGCCCTTTCTATTGAGCTTATAAAAAATACTTTCCGGTGACTTCAAGCGAGATTTGGTATGCTCAATGGGATTATATTCATGCAGCATCTCGAATTCTTGCACTAGAATTTCTACGCGAGTCTCCATTTCATCCAGAGCGAATTTGTACGTCATCATAAATCGCGTGATTTCGTTCTTAAACCGTTTCAAGTCATTTATTGAAAGTTGATTCATCATAGTTGTTTCATCCTTTGGTCATGGTTATTTTACCGGTCCTAGTTAGTGTAAAGCACTTATGTCACTCGGAGCAAATTTGGTGTTCTTATTGACACTTGTGTATTGTATTGGTATAGTTCACCTATCATATTCGAGTGAATACTTACGATGGAAGCACCCGTAAGACAAGGCTAAGGCCTTTTCTTGCAGGTGCTTTTTTTGTTGTATTCACATCGCATTTGCAACTTCGAAGGAGGATGTTTAATGAAAAATGTCACTGCTCTACTCACCGCTTTAGCCCTCGCCTCGGCCATTCCGGCAGAAGCGGCAGCAGCCGTTTCGATCGAAATCACAACCACGATTCAATCATCCCTCGACAAAACGATTGCCGGCGCAGCTCAAACCCAGGCCAGTAGAATCAATTCGCTGTACACCGATTTCCTCGCCCTTCAGAAGCAAGAACAAGACTGGGACGCCAAGATCAATGCACTTCATACTAGAAATAAAGAAACATTGGCAGCGCTGGTCAAACAGACCAAAGAAGTCGACACCGCCAAATTATCCAAATTGGAGGATGATGCCGCACAAACGAGAGAACGCTATAAACCATTATTATCCAGTTACACCGCACTAAATAAACAAATCGAAGCCGCCCGATTGCTGCAAAGCAAAAGCTTGAATGCCCTGCTTAGGATCCAAGCTGCTGCTATGAAAATTCCCGTACAGCTAGCTCGCAATGACATCAATACCAAGGACAAAGCTTGGCAAACAGCCAAGGATAAAGCCTCTAAATCAATGAAAAAAATTCGCAGCAGCCTAAGTGACATTGACCCTGTAAATGTACAGATCAAAGCTAAGCAAGGAGCTGTGAAAACTACCCAGAACAGTCTCTCCCCGATATGGAGCGCTTTTAAACAAGCAGCCAAAAAAGAAGATACAAATGGCGTTCAAAGCTCACTTACCTCCATGGTCTCTCTTTTGCGTCAAATGAATGAAGAAGAGCAGAGAATCTATAAGCTCGAAACCAACATCAGTGACACACTCGCTGCTGTAAAATCGCAAATACCTTAGAATTATGACCGGAACGCATAAAAATCGGCTAAGGAGCGGTTCACCCATTTAGTTAATTTGAGGAAGCTAACTGCTCTTCCGGCAACGTTCTGTGCCAATTCGGACGTTGATTCGAAACGTGCTCCATACTGGCGAGCGTTGCCGGACTTCTTGGGAGCCCGCAGCCATTTGCTGCATTGCTCCTGTTGTAGTTCCAATGGCATCTGCAAGCAGCGCGCCCCGTGATCGCGGGAATTTATTGTCCTTAAGAAGGCCCGCTTGCTCAGCAACCCCGAGCATCGTTCCCGTTACCGAAGAACAGAAAGCCTTTCACCTAATAAGCCATCAAAACCAGAGAAACTATAAGGCCAACAATCGTCAATGACGTCATTGGTTCCCTCAAATTCCCTAGAGTTAGAAGCGTTGCTGGAGAAGCTACAATAATCTTCGCATTTTGCAGACCGATAAAAGTGATGAACAAGCCAATTCCGGCCGTTATGGCATGTTTTAAGCTAGAAGGAATCGCATCCAGCAGCATATATCGAAAGGACGTCAAAGATAACATGCCGGGCGCAATCACGATAGGGTAGTTAGCAAAAAGGCCCATAATCAGCGTTGCCACAATACTTGCCAGTACAGTCGCAATAAACACCCCATGAAAGTCCATTCCCGCTTTGCTCAGAATCCCAGGATTCACAATCACGATGTAAACCATCGTCAAAAATGTCATTACCCCCGCCATGAGTTCCGTTGGAATCGATGTGCCTCGTTCTTTCAACTTAAAAAGAGTGTTCATTTATGGTTACCTCCAATAACAGGAATTGGGATTTTCTTTTATTCTCCCCTTTAACGTTTGTACGACTTTTTATTTACGTTTAATCTTACCGGTACGTAAAGCATTTAGATAAGAGTGTCTGATAGCCTTTATCCTTCTATAGTTAGAATGATCTTTCATCTTGGCAAAAAGTTCATGGGAAGGGTAATCAAAATTAACTTCGATTAACCATAGTTTCTTTTTGCTATCTACGGCAAAATCGATCCCAATCTGAGATGAATATTTATATCGAATAAATCGGTCGCAAATTCGATGACTTAAACGTATCAGTTCTCGAATCATTCTTCTTTGCTCTTGTTTAGACAACGAAAGCGAGCCTGATAGAGCTTGATCAACCGTAATCACGTAACCGCCGCCGCGATTAACGTTCGTAATTACACTCGATTTCCCTGCAACCTTAGCCAGCATTCCAACATATGACCAATGATTCTGAGCATTTCTCATCATCATGACTCTGATATCAAAGGAGCTCCCCTTGAAGGTTGCCAGATCAATGGCTTTCTGAATAATGTAGGTTTCTGATCTCGTTTCTTTGCGAATATTCTCATACAGGTTTTGGAGAGTGAGACAGCGCTTGGAACGTCCCTTGACTTTAACCAAACGGAAGCCATCACTGGATTTCCAAGCTTTCATAATTCCTTTTCCCATATGGGACATATTTGGTTTCACGTAGACCGAATTATACTTTCGGAAAATTTGATTTAATGTGAACCAACTGAACAAGCGTGTATAGGGTAAGTAGGATTGGATCACGTTGTCTTTCATATAAAAGGTGTGCAGTCCCCATTTCCCAGGCACACATATTCCCCCTTTTTGGAATCTTGAAGCCATCTGTGAGCCCAAAATTCGCGGGATTTTTTCTGAAATAATCGTACTCTACTATCTCTTAAACATCGTTTAATGATAAATACCTGATGAAGTTTTTTTAAGAATCAACACTTTATTTTTGAAGACCACGACAATCCCTCCATTCATCTGATACTACTTATTATTCTTTAAAAGAAGGAATTGGAACGTAGTTATGCCTAATTTTCTAGAAATGAAATGGTTATCTCAAAAAACAAAAAAAGCCAATATTCTTTGGGAATACTGACTCCTGTATGATAATTAGAACCCCGATGTGTTTATCCATCTTACTCTGTTACTCCAAATGATTTAATTTTGACTTGCGGTGTAACACGAACCTTTGCTTTGGAAAATGATTTCCCCCATTCATTTTGTACCACCTTCCATGCAGAAGATTGGTAGGCTCGTGCATAGAGCCCGAAACCGAATGGATCGACTTGATTTTCCTGACATTTCTTTATTAAAGAATCAAACTGTTTCTGAAGTTCTTTCGTAATCTGATTTTCCAATTGGGTTTTATGCTCCTTCATATCGAAATTATTATCCCCTTCTATTGAAGTCATCTCAATAGGAATTTTGATATTTATGTCATACTGAAACGTATTTTCGGAGTATGCTACTATGACTTTCTTCTTAACATTCACAGCATTAAAAGAAACCATGCGATTGTTATTATCTTCACCATTCGATGTTTCTGCGACTGGTATGGAGAAAGATAGCTCACCATTCATTTGATTTTGTAGAACCAACAAATACATGCTTTCATCCAACGAAAGATGTCCTGCATATTCTCCTTGTTTATTAAGCAAGTCTGTTCCGGTAACCTTGATCTGCTCTACGTCCTTTTTTATTTCTGTTATCGAAGGAGTAATCCCCTTATCTTTCATCTGTCGACGTAACTCCTGCAAATTCGTTATTACCGTGACGTTTCTTTTATTTGCGGTATCGATCAAT
Organism: Paenibacillus sp. yr247; assembly: GCF_900103825.1. Classification (GTDB taxonomy): domain Bacteria; phylum Bacillota; class Bacilli; order Paenibacillales; family NBRC-103111; genus Paenibacillus_E. Next base: position 48,281 of record NZ_FNIF01000020.1, on the reverse strand, counting down.
TTTCTCATATGCATGGCGAGCCGAGGTTTATCTTTCGGTTTAAAGTTAAAGACTTCTTCAACCGGACCATCTACGATTATGACTCGGGAGCTTACGGGTTGTTTAGGTTCACGATAAAAAAGGTCAAATAGGCGATACCACTCCTTTTGTTGAAGCAGTCGTTTGCTGATCAGTACTGACTGATTTTTACCGCCTATCGTCAACCCTGTAAGAATGGCATCCAGTTTCTGACGTGATTTTCGAATCGAGACAGCTTTCACTGCTGTTTTCTCTGTTTTTTCCTTGGCTTCTTTATAAAATACAGGGCTTTGCGTATAGACGACAAGGTTATTCTTTTCGTCCAAATCCAATCCCAGCATGAGTGTTATGGAGGCATCCTCCAAATTCATCTGGTCATAACATCCTGGCATCAAAAGAATGCACATTGCTGCTAGAAGGAATATACAGGAGCGCTTCATCCCAAATCTCCTTTTCGGAACAAGCTGAATATTCTTGTATATACCAACAAGAACAACGGGAAGGCAAAGGCGAAATATATCCCCATACTGTTCAACAGCTCCTTTAGTTGATCAATCTGATCATTACCGGGATTATAAAAAATGGACAAAAGGAACACACCTATCAACATTATTCTCAAGTACGGCTTGTGATCTTGTTTACCAAGTAATTGACTTATTCCGAACACCGCGCAATACACGTTGAAAATCCAAACTCTAGAAATCATAAAGACGTAGGCCACTAAAAAGATGAGTTCAAATCGTTCCAGAAAGCGAAATTCAATAGTCTTTATAACTTTTAAAGTAGGGAAAGTGTAGGACGTGATATCGTCTGGCGAAAAATAGAGAAAGCAAACCAAAATGGCCAGCATGTATATCACAAACGACAGTGTGTTGCCAATGATAACCCCTTTAATCGCAGATTCTTTATGCTTTAAGAAGGGATACAAGATAAACGCAGTTTCAAAACCCAAGAAAGACAGGCTTGTAGGTTTTACAGCACTCAGCACCGGTTTCCAGCCCTCTTCTAAAACAGGAAGTAAGTTCAACCAATGGCCCTGGCCCCCCCTCAATGCATACACATAGACAATAGCCAGCCATAAGAAACCCCAGAAGGTGAATTCCGCATATCTTGCCAAGACACGAATATGATTCCGTCCAATCGTATAGATCGGTATGACAAACAACAAGACAACCAGGTATTTTGGGGTCTTAGACAATAGCTCCAAATTGACCACCGTGACAGATGCATAAATACTTGTGAAAAAAACAAAAGAAAAATAGAAAATGATAAAGATTCCGATAACAGTCCCCAATACTTTTCCGAAGTATCGAGGTATCAAATCGTACACCGTATCCTCTGGATGCTTTTTCATAACCTGAATGATAATCACACTAGATAATACGGATATCGCCCAACCGATTAGGAGGGAAATCCAGCCATTCGTTCCGGCCAACTTTGCTAAATCCTTGGGTAAAGACAATATTCCAATCCCCAGTTGAGTCCCATGAATCATCAAGATATATTGTATCAATGTGATATCGTTCAGCGCATACTTTTTCATCAACCGTCACCCTTCGAATGATTAGAACCTTGCCTTTTTTCTTGTGTTGGTCTTGCGCTTAAGGGACGCTTGCGCATAAAGAATAAAGGCAGTCGAACAAACGAATCTTTCAAATCCTTGAACCTCATTGGACTAAACGGACTGAAATATGGCGTTCCTAGAGACTCTAGCGCAATCAGGTGTCCGAACATCACCATCATTCCTATTCCAACCCCAAAAAGCCCGAAAAAAGCTGCAATCAGCATCATCGGGAAGCGAATCAAACGAATGGCAGCAGACATGTCGTGACTTGGGATGATAAACGAGGACAAAGCAGTCAAAGAGACAACGATCACCATAATGTTGCTCACAATCCCCGCTTGTACTGTCGCTTGTCCTATAACAATTGCGCCCACTATCCCAACTGTTTGCCCAATTGGGGCTGGAAGGCGTATCCCTGCTTCCTTAAGCATTTCCAAAGTAATCTCCATGATAAAGGCTTCTATGATAGGCGGGAATGGAATGCTTGCTCTTGACTCGCCGACTGACAATAGTAACTGCATAGGAATCACTTCAAAATTAAAAGAAATGACAGCTATATAGATCGCAGGTAAAAAAATGGTCACAAAAAAAGCGGAAAATCTTAGGATTCGCAGAAAAGATGCAACTTGCCAACGCATGTTGTAATCATCTGTGCTTTGGAAAAACATCGCAAAATTTGCAGGTCCAATCAGAACGAAAGGCGACCGATCGACGACAACAGCAAGCCTTCCTTGCAAAATCTGTGAGGCGACAGAATCGGGCCGCTCTGTAATGGAAAAGTGAGGAAATGGCGAATAGGGGTTGTCCTCAATGAATTCTTCTAGTTCGCCTGTGTTTAGGATGGCGTCAACATCAATTTTTTGAATCCTTTTTTCCAACTCTTGAAGAACTTCCGGTTGGGCAACATCAGCTAAATATAAAATGCTGACCCTTGTCATCCCCCTCTCACCTACGATGCATTCTTTTATTTTCAATTCTCGATTTGGTATGTATCTTCGAATTAAGGCAATATTTATGCTTCCTGTTTCAACAAAGCCTTGATGAGATCCTTTTAAGGACGCTTCCAATTGAGGATCCTGAATTGCCCTTTGTGGCCACCCTTGTGTGTCTAAAAGATCGGCTGTATTCTTATCCTCCACAAATAGGACACTCTGCCCATGCAGAATGGCTTGTTCAACTTGAGATAAATCGTGTACAGACTGGATACTGCCGACCGTTACTATTTGATCGATAGGCATATCACCAACAATTTCTTGCATGAGCGGCTGTAGAACATCACTATTGATTGCTTTTCGATCAGTTAAATCGTTTAGATAGACAAGGGCAGCACGTTTTTGGGTTGATTTAATTTGAAACTGGCGCGTGATCAGATCGGGGGCTAGGGTGAATAGTGTTTGCAAATCTAATAAATTTTCATCTAGATCCATACTAAGTGGCTTCGAAATTTGCAGATTTGCTTTTTGTTGAGGTGGATAGCGTCTTTTGACTCTGATTAAGTTACGAAAAAATCCCATATTTCTTCAGTCCCTAAGATTACTTTTACTATTTCCAATTTATGGTGCGCAAAATATGCAGAAATATTCATACATTAGGGGAACTACGAAAAATAAGAATTCGGGTGATGCCAAGTATTTGAGAAAATTACGTCTGGTGTACCCTACGAAATGAAAAAAGCACCCTCTCGGGTGCTTCTTCATTTCGAGCAGTGAGCAACTAAACTCTGTCAATGTCGCCCTTCCAATTTTTAATCGCCTTTTTAATATCATTTGAGCTTAAATTTTGGGATGCTGCCTTCTGGCATAGTTCTGGAAACTCCGCATCGCTAGCAAAACGCAAGGCGGCAATTTGATTAAACGTAAGCCGCGAATTAAGTAATTGTCCTGTCATCACGTAATGTCGAAGATTCTCTTCTGCTTTAATGGCTCTGTCCTGAGCTTTTAATGGGTAAGATCTCATTAAGAAGAAACTTACTGTTATATAGACGAAGATGAGCAAGATTACAATGGAGGAGAGGCTTAGACCTTCTCTAATTAATAGAGCGGCAACTCCTATCAATATAGCTAGCAAGAGTAAAGTTAAAAAATAATGATAAATCGGGTGGAATCTGCGGTGATTTTTATAGTTTTGACTAGTCAATGAAATGACCTCCAAATTTATTATATATGCTGCTCCAAATATTTCTTTAAGCTGCCCTCTAAAGAACTGCTCCAGCCATTTTTATGATTCTCTGCTTCATCCTTAGTGGAGAAATTCTCATGCGTAATGACAAGCTCAGTTCCGGTTCCTTGCTCAACAAATTCAATGGTAACCAACGTATCCTTTTGTTCCTCGCTAGAACCTTCATGCTCCCACTTCCAAGTAAAAACTAGCTTCTCATTAGGGATAATCGCAATATATTTGCCGCCAATAGTATGATTAGCTCCATTGGGAGCTTGCATAATGAAACGGTAACCTCCTCCTTCAACAACATCCATTCGATCAATGGTCGTCGTAAAACCTTCTGGGCCCCACCATTGTTTCAACTGTTCCTGTTTCGTCCATGCTTGAAATACGCTATCTCTGTCGGCTTTGTAGTTATGGTTGAGTTGAAGTGTAAATTTACCTGCTTGAATATTAATCATGTTTATTAACTCCTTTAATCATTGTTCGAATTTTGATCCAAAAAGCGTTCAAGTCTTGATAATTGTGAAGTCCAGAATTGCCGTAAATCCGTTAACCATTGATTCGCACAGTCAATTGATGCTGGATTTAAATAGTAATAGCGATACCTCCCTTCTTTCCGCACAGAAACTAAACCAGCCTTTTCCAAAACCTTTAGATGCTTGGACACCGCAGGTAATGACATTTTAAAAGGCTCGGCTAATTTCATGACCGTCATCTCGCCTTTGGCTAACTGCGTAATCATCTCTCGTCTCGTGGGATCAGAAAGAACTGAAAAAACACCATTTAAAATATCTTCATCGCGACATTTAACCATACGGTTAAATATAAATGTTTTATTATCTTTTGTCAACCTGCTTCATTACATTATGGGATGGTATCCATCCACGTTTTTCAAGAGGTTCTCCTCCAACACCCATACAAATGAAAAAACCACCCGCGGGTGCTTTTCATTTTGTGATAGCTTAATATGCATAGACAAGTTAAATGAATCATATTTATTAAAGAGAATTCCCTGAAAGGATGCGATTCACTCCATATGGAACACCTTTTCCCACTACAAATAGAACGGTTTCTGCAGTTTGGGATAGTCCTTTTTTGGACAATCGCTTACATGATGATTATATATAAAGGGTTTCGGGATCGAACTTGTGGAATGCCACTAGCCGCCCTATGTGCAAATATCACTTGGGAGTTTCTATTTTCCGTCGTCATGCCTTTCAACCCACTCCAACAAATCGTAACTCTACTATTCTTTTTATTAGACTGCATTATCCTGTTCCAATTTCTCTACTATTCAAAAAGACTATATCCAACATGGCCAATAAAAACTATTGTCCTTTCTTTACTTGTCATTGCCCTGCTGCTGCACTATGGAATTGCTACCGAATTTCATGATCATGAGGGCAAGTATTCCGCATTTGGAATCAATGTAATGATGTCCATCCTATTTATAAAAATGCTGCTGAAACAAGATTTACACGGCCAATCCATATACATCGCCTATTCTAAAATGGTTGGTACCCTGTGTGCTTCTATTTGGTGCTATTCCCTATTCCCAAATTCATTATTATTAAATATGATGTACATACTTACATTTATTCTAGACGTCGTTTACATCCTGTTGGTTTATAACAAGTCCATAAAGATCATTCACAGATCCACTATGTATAAGCAATTCTGAAAATGAAGAGGTTCTAGCGGTACATTCTTCAATGCCCTACTCCCTCCGCTTGCACTCCAGTCCGCGCGGACTGAACCCCTGTCGAAAATATCGCCACACAGCCAGCGCTTCGCGGCGGGTGTATCCTTGCTTCAAAATCCTCCCCAATTCGCACTAATTCAGGCTGTTTTACCTTATCCAAATACCCATACACATTGCGCTTCCTAGAATATCTTATAGGAAATCTATGGATGGGAAGGATTGGTGTCAATTTATGGGGTGCAGTTGCCATAAGCAGTGCAGATGTAAAAGACGAAGACGACGCGGTTTTATTTGTTCATGCAGCGATTCGAACATTCGAAGGATTACACAAACCTTAGCTGGGGTGAGCGCTGTATATCGGGCGGATGCCGATTTGGAGTGTCGCGGTGCGTTATGCAGAGGGGCTGACAGCGATATTATTTATGATTGGACGGCTGTACCGCTATCCGGTAATCTTGAGGTAGTCGGGGATACACGAAAAATAGGTAATAACACTCTGGTCGTCAAAGGAACTGGAACATTGGATTTAAGCGTGACAGTTACCTTCCGCTGTAGGCTATTTGGCGGCGGCTTTGAGGATTGCAGAAGAACTGCGACCATGCGATTTACCCAAAATCCAACGGGAGCATTCAGAGCGCGTCGAAATTATGCCGCACCTCTGCTCGCTGGTAAGACCGCGCAGAAGACAATTCAGAAGTAATTAAGGTTCATAAAAGTAGCCCTCTCTTCATTCTTCATTGGGAGGGCTTTTCCTCTATTACCTACTAGTCCAAATAAATACCACCCAAAACGAAATACTATTTAGGCTTTGACTAACGAAGCCTAACCAACAATGACTACCCTAGCTGTATATTTCAATGCCGTGCTCCCTCTGCACGCTCCGGTCAGCGCGGACTGAACCCTCAAGGGGTTCTCCTCCAACATACCCATACAAATGAAAAAAGCACCCTCATCGGGTGCTTTTTTCATTGTATGGAGGTGAGGGGAGTCGAACCCCTGTCCGAAAATATCGCCACACAGGCATCTACGGGTGTAGTCACAGTTTTGATGTCACCCGAGCAGCGCCCCGTAACCGGCTATGCGTTGGGTCAGCCTGATTGTCTTCCTACGTCCGACCCCAGGCGGAGACCAAACGTCGTATCCCACTATAGTTGAGCCCCTATCCCAGTCACATGGGCGATGCTGAGGAGGAGCACGCTAACAGGTTATTAAGCTGCTAAAGCGTAGTTGTTTTGTGTTTTGCCATTTAATAGGCTTTAGCGTTTTATAGTGGACGCGGCCCCACTACCCGCAACCCGTGCCCAAACTATCCCCGTCGAATCCAAGAACACCCCCGGATTGCCTTCATTACCGTCATAGACGGTGAAGGTAAAAGACGTTACATGTTGAGCCCAAAATTGCTTTCAAATCTTTGCTGCTAAATTAGTATAACACATACTCATGAGAAATGAACGACTAGGTTCATGGAAGTCGAGGTGTTGCCTTCCAGTATGGGCTGCCACCTATCTGGCAATCTTCTGCTTCTCACGCAACGCACGTTGAATATCTCGTTGTGCATCCTTTTTCGCTGCCGATTCACGCTTGTCGAACTGTTTCTTCCCTTTACCTATGCCGACCAAAAGCTTGGCGTAACCATTTCGGATATAGACCTTCAATGGAACGAGGGTATAGCCTTCTTGCTTTGCCTGACCTAGCATTTTGGCAATCTGCGCCTTTTTTAAGAGCAGCTTTCGCGTCCGTGTTGGATCTTCCGGATTGCTTCGGTTACCTTGATCAAAAGGGCTAATATGCATGTTGTGTACAAAAGCTTCTCCATTGCGAATAGTCGAAAAGCTATCGCCTATGTTTGCTTTACCTGCCCGTAAGGATTTGATCTCCGTGCCGGTCAGGACAAGACCGCATTCATACGTTTCTTCAATAAAGTAGTCGTGTGAAGCCTTTTTGTTCTGGGCAAGTAATTTGCCATCTGCCTTTTTCGTTGCCACAAGAGATCCTCCTCCCGCACGTTCCTGCAGGTAAAAACTGCTACAATGTGCAATCTATTGTAGCAAGATCGTGGCGGAAAAGCAAGAAGCGGCGTTATCTCCGCCGCTTCTTGCTATCGCCACTTCCGCCGTCGTCACTGCGTCGACGGCCGCCCTTGGCGAGCGCGTTCACGCCGCTCGCCCAATCACTGCCGCCGCTGCGCTCCGTCGGCGAAACGCCCGCTTGGGCTTCGCTCCCAAGCGCAATCCCACCGCGGCCGCGCCTGCTTTCGCCGCGGCCAGCGCCACTCTCTGTCCGCCCCGCGCCGACAGATTCAAGCCTTGAGCTCAAGCTGCCGCCTTCGCTCAGCTTAGGACCGCGCGCCTTCCCGCGTCCAGCCCCGCCTTTGCCGCGGTTTTCGCTCCACGGCGTGCTTCCCGCCTTACCGCGCCGCGGTTTGCCTTGCCCTGCTCCGCCTTCACCGCGTCCTTGCTCTGCTCCTGCAGCCCGTCCTGTACCTTCGCCACGCGCTTGCCCTGCTCCGCCTTCTGTACGTGCAGCACCTGCAATTCTGCGGGCTGCTCCGCCTTCAGATCGCCTCGTGCCTCCAGCCTCGCCACGTTGCCCTGTTCTTTCCGATCTTTCCTTACCTCCGCCTTGCCCATCTGTGCTCCCGCCTTGAGCTCTTGCAAAGCCGCCTTTACCCTTAGAGGCATATCCGCCCTTGCCTTTTTCCGGTTTGCCATTGCCGCCACCACGGAAACCTTTAAACCCAGCAGCACCCTTAAAGGGAGGCTTCCCTCCGCCTCCTCGGCTAATCCCGCCAGCGCTGCTTCGAGGCTTCATATCGACCAATTCAAAATCAATCGTATGCTCATCCATATTCACACGGGCAACACGCACCTTGGTGCTGTCCCCAATCCGATACACCTTGGATGTTCGCTCACCAATCAAGGCATGCTGTCTCTCATGATAATTGTAATAATCGTCCGTCAAATCGCTCAAACGAATCAAGCCTTCAACCGTATTATCGAGCTCCACAAACATGCCGAAACCTGTAACGCTAGAAATGATTCCTTCGAATTCCTCGCCGACTTTATCCAGCATATATTGAGCTTTCTTCAGAGCCTCCGTCTCACGTTCTGCATCTACAGCAACGCGCTCACGCTCTGAGGATTGTTGTGCAATATCACTCATCCGCGAAGCTAGATATTCATGACGGGTATCCGATAAAGTCCCGCTTTCCAGTACCTCACGAATCACTCTATGAATTATTAGATCGGGATAACGTCGAATTGGCGATGTAAAGTGCGAATAAAATTCCGCTGCCAAACCGAAATGCCCCAAGCTCTGCGCATCATAACGAGCCTGCTTCATCGAGCGAAGCATAACTTTACTAACAACGGTCTCCTCAGGAGTTCCCTTGATCTCTTCCAGCAACGTCTGCAAAGCTCGAGGATGTACCGAATTCCCTTTACCTTTAACGGAGTACCCGAAGTTCGTAACAAACTCCATGAAATTCATTAGCTTTTCTGCGTCAGGGTCCTCATGAACACGGTATAAGAAAGGCACCTTCATCCACGAAAAATGCTCAGCAACGGTTTCATTCGCGGCCAGCATGAACTCTTCAATCATCATTTCCGCGACGGAGCGTTCTCTTTTCACAATATCAATCGGTTTGCCGTCCGGATCAACAATAATTTTGGACTCCTCAAAGTCAAAATCAATAGCCCCGCGTTTCATCCTTCTGGATCGCAGCCTAGCTGATAACTCTTCCATGCGTTTGAAATCTTCCATCAAATACGCATAGCGCTCAACGATTTCCGGTTCTGCTTCACCCGTCAACAATTTACGGACATTTGTATACGTCATCCGCTCACTAGTTTTGATAACACTCGTAAAGATCTCATGATTTACTACTTTTAAATTCTCGTCAAACTCCATTTCACAAGACATTGTTAACCGATCCACACGAGGATTAAGCGAGCATATCCCATTCGATAAACGATGCGGCAGCATCGGAATAACACGATCGGTCAAATACACGGAGCATCCGCGGTTATAAGCCTCAATATCCAACGCAGTACCTTCACGCACATAATAACTCACATCGGCAATATGAACGCCCAATCGAATGTTGCCATTTTCCAAGAGTTCCACATTAACCGCATCATCTAAGTCCTTAGCATCTTCACCGTCAATCGTCACAATTCGCTTCGAACGAAGATCGCGACGTCCTTGCCCAATAATCTCTTCCTCACTAATGGAATCAGGTGCGGCATCAGCCTCAGCAAGCACTTCCTCTTGGAATGCCTCAGGCAGCTGAAATTTACGTACAATAGCGAGGATATCAACGCCCGGATCATCCTTATGCCCGAGAATCTCAATAACTTCCCCTTCAGCGGCAGAACGGCCTTCTGGATAGTTAACAATCTTTACAACGACCTTTTGCCCTGTAACAGCTCCATTGAAAGCATGCTGAGGGATGAAAATGTCCCGTGACACACGCTTATCATCAGCGATAACGAATGCATACGTCTCCTGACTCTGAAAAACGCCTACAATCTGCGTATTCGCACGAGTAATGACACGCACAACTTCGCCTTCTAAGCGGCCTCCGCCTTGACTTCTAGCAGTGATCTTCACAAATACAATGTCGCCGTTCATCGCGGTATTCAAATCATGTGCATTAATGTATACGTCCGGATGTTCTCGATCCTCTGGAATTAAGAAAGCGAAGCCCTTCGCATGAGCTTGCAGCTTACCTTTCACTAAATTCATTCGTTCCGGAACGCCATAGCGGTCATTCCCGCCTCTGACGATGTGACCACTTTCTTCTAATTGATTTAACAATTTAATAAAATCCTTAAACTCGCTCGCACTTTCAATCCCAAAATGTTTCTCAAGCTCTTTATAGGACATAGGCTTATACGCCTCTTCTTGCATGAAACTTACTATTTCTTTATCTGTAATCATACTCTCTTCACCTTCTTGTGTTGGTTGAGCTAGCTTTTAATTCGCCGTACCCGCTTCCTTTACTCCATAGTATGCCACTTGTACGGAAAGGATAAACGCAATGATATCGGCATAAATACGCTCTCTCTCTTGATCTAGCAGCAAACCGTGCGATGACTTTGGATAATAACGAAGCTCTTTCACTTTAGAGCGAATACGTTCATACAAAAACGCTGCGCTTCCCTGATGAACGATGCCATCCTTGCTCCCCTGCCCGATCCAAACCGGTGCTTCGACTTGAGGCAGCAAGGTTCTTACTTGTTTTAACAGCTTTCGCAAACTTACGATGCAGCGAATCGGCGTTTTGGTATATGCACATGACTCATCTAATATCGTGGAGAAGGGTTTTTTGGGTTTCTTATCTATGTATTTGATAAAATATTGCAGCAATATGGCCAACGCCGATTTCCTAGACGTCAGAAATATAGGTGTAGCAAGCGAAATCACGCCTGCAACACGACGTTCCACTGCCAGCTTCAAGGCCAGCAGTCCGCCCATTGAATGTCCCATAACAACAACGCTTTTGCATTTAGCAGCAAGCTCGTCGTAACTCTCCAGCACATGCCCATACCAATCGGTCCATCCGGTGCGCATCATGTCTTCGGGTGAAGTGCCATGTCCTGGTAGCCTAACAGCATGTACGGTGTATCCTTCATCTCGCAGCACATACCCTACCCGTCTAAACTCTGAGGGCGATCCCGTAAACCCGTGGATCATTAGTATGCCTGTTTTTTGATTATCCCCACTTCCTGACCAAAAGAAAGGCTCTGTCGACTTGTAAATTCTGCTCTCGATGGTAAACATCTCCTACCCGTAAACCCTTTTAAAATGAAAAAACAGCAGGAGTAGATTTCCCCTGCTGTTATCGTTTTATGTGTGTTAGGCCTTCACTACGTATGCTACGACAATGGAAAGAATGAAAAATGCAGCAGCAAGCCCCATAGTGAAACGGGACAAGAATAATTCCAAACCGCGTGCTTTTTGCTTACCAAATAAGTGTTCCGCACCACCAGAAATGGCACCGGACAAACCTGCGCTTTTACCTTTTTGTAGAAGGACGATAGCAATTAATCCGACCGAAGCTATGATCAACAAAATTTTCATAAAGATTACCATGTTATTAGCACCCCAATTGCCTGTTCTTTGCTTATACAACTAGCATGAGTATTTTAACACAGTTCGTCCAAGAATACAATAAAAGAGGCTCCTTGACTGTTCCTCACACCTGCTAATCACGGTAGGATGGCGTAGGTGATTGTCGACTTGCGCTTCTAGCTCCCTTATTCCGCCCCAGAAAAGCTTGCACTGCCTGCTTTGCACACCACAAGGCAAATAACGTGAATCCAATTGCCCATACGATAGCCGGAACGCCGGTATGCAGCGCCAAATTGGTGGCATCCCCCGCTTGTTGTGCATTTCCCCATGCATAAAGAATTAAGGAGAACGGGCCAAATACAGACTCTTCCAAGCATAAGAAAGCGAGCAGTAAGTAGTAGAAATCACGCAACCATTTTGGCGTAAGTGCCAGTACGACTATCGTTAGCGCAATGAAGCCTACTAAGAACATGACCCCGAATCCATTCCGAACGAACAAGACTAAGGAAAGAATGGACAACAGAATTGTAACCTGTAGACCTAAACGCTGCTTGCCCTTCGAGTAGGCTGAGAATAGGAACCACGCAAATAGCGATGCTGTCATGTAGCCTGCTAAAGCCACCGGAATAATCGCCCATGGTTTCGATATGGCTGAGTACGTCACGCCGCTATGATTAGCATAGAGCTCAATGTACATCACTTTTCCCGATAGCGCCAAGGTGACAACGGCATGCCCAAACTCGTGAACCATCGTGTCCAAGTTGCGAAAAAAAGAAGAGGGGATCCAGTGCGTTAGCAATGCGGAACCTATTAGAAATAAAATAGTTTTCACCCAGTTGCTCATACAGCAGCCCCCCTTGTTTGTTCTATTTAATTAACTACGCAGCAGCTTACTTGAAGTTTCTCAAGTTATAAAATGCTTTTTTACCAGCGTATTGGGCTACATTGAATAACTCATCTTCGATACGAAGAAGTTGGTTGTATTTCGCAACGCGATCCGTACGGGAAGGAGCACCTGTTTTGATTTGACCAGCGTTTGTAGCAACAGCGATGTCAGCAATTGTGCTGTCTTCGCTCTCACCGGAACGGTGGGAAATTACTGCAGTGTAACCAGCGCGTTTTGCCATTTCGATCGCATCAAAAGTCTCAGTAAGTGTACCAATTTGGTTAACTTTAACCAAGATGGAGTTACCGATGTTTTGCTCGATGCCTGTGGATAAACGCTCCGTGTTTGTAACGAACAGATCGTCACCAACAAGTTGAACTTTGCTGCCCAATTTCTCAGTAAGCAATTTCCAACCTTCCCAATCGTCTTCGGAACAACCGTCTTCCACCGTGATGATTGGGTATTTTTCAACCCATGCAGCAAGGAAGTTAACCCACTCAGCAGATGTGAAGGATTTGCCTTCGCCTTCAAGGTGGTATTTACCATCTTTGAAGAATTCTGTGGAAGCAACGTCCATACCCAAGAATACGTCAACACCTGGTTTGTAGCCAGCTTTTACAATCGCTGTAAGGATCGTTGTGATCGCTTCTTCGTTGGATGTGAAGTTAGGAGCGAATCCGCCTTCGTCGCCAACAGCTGTGTTAAGGCCTTTATCTTTAAGTACCGATTTCAAGCTATGGAAAATCTCAGCGCCAATGCGTAGAGCTTCTTTGAACGTAGGCGCGCCTACTGGCAGAACCATGAACTCTTGAACGTCAACGTTATTATCGGCATGTGCCCCGCCGTTGATGATATTCATCATAGGAACCGGAAGCGTCTTAGCGTTGAATCCGCCAAGGTATACGTAAAGTGGAACATCCAAAGCATCTGCAGCTGCGCGAGCTACAGCCATGGAAATAGCTAGGATTGCGTTTGCGCCTAATTTTGCTTTGTTAGGTGTACCATCAAGCTCGATCATCTTGTTATCGATACCTACTTGATCAAGGGCATCTAAACCAATGATTTCAGGAGCGATGATTTCGTTCACGTTGTCGACAGCTTTCAGAACGCCTTTTCCGAGGTAACGTCCTTTGTCTCCGTCACGAAGCTCAACAGCCTCGTATGCGCCTGTGGAAGCGCCTGAAGGGACGATTGCACGGCCGAAACCGCCGGACTCTAGATATACTTCAACCTCTACAGTTGGGTTACCGCGGGAATCCAATACTTCGCGTGCATAAACATCAGAAATAATAGTCATTGTTAGAAACACTCCTTTTATATAATGGTTGGTTGTTATCGCTTTATGATGGTTGTCCCGGTCATTTGTTCCGGTTGCTTAACCTCTAAGAAGTCGAGCATTGTTGGTGCAATATCTGCCAAAATGCCACCGTCTCTAAGTGTAACAGATTTATCCGTCACAATAAAAGGCACGGGATTCGTTGTATGTGCTGTATTGCGTGAGCCATCTGGATTCGTGACCACATCGGCGTTACCATGATCAGCTGTGATGCAGATAACACCGCCTTTGGCGAGGATAGCTTCTACAACTTTGCCTAGGCACTCGTCTGTCGCTTCAATCGCCTTCACCGTTGGCTCCAGCAAACCGGAGTGACCTACCATGTCAGGATTAGCAAAGTTGAGGATGATAACGTCATGACGCTCCGCTTCGATCTCCTTGACCACAGCATCAGCCAGCTCGTAAGCGCTCATTTCAGGCTTCAGATCGTAAGTAGCGACCTTAGGTGATGGAATAAGAAGGCGGGTTTCACCCGGCAATTCCGCATCCCGACCACCGCTGAAGAAGAAAGTCACGTGCGGGTATTTCTCAGTTTCCGCTGCACGAAGCTGCTTCAGATTATTCTGAGCCAGCACCTCGCCGAGCGTATTATCAAGATCCTTCGGTTTGTAAGCAACGAAGCCGTCTACCGATTCACTGAATAAAGTCAGACAGACGTAGTACAGGTTCTTAGCTGCTTTAGGGCCACGGTCAAAGCCGCGGAAATCTTTGTTCGTGAATACTTGCGAAAGCTGAATCGCACGGTCAGGACGGAAGTTGAAGAAGATAACGGCGTCCCCAGATTCTACAAGTCCTACCGGCTTGCCATCATCACCAACGATAACTGTTGGCATAACGAACTCGTCAAATATGGACTTTTCATAAGATTCAACAATAGCCTTCATTGGATCTGTGTAGGTTGGGCCCTCGCCATAAACCATGGCGCGGTAGGATTTCTCTGTCCGCTCCCAACGTTTATCGCGATCCATCGCATAATAGCGACCTTGAACAGTCGCAATTTTGCCTACGCCGACTTCCATGATTTTATGCTGCAAGCTAGCCATGTAACTCTTCGCAGAATCCGGAGCCACGTCGCGGCCGTCGAGGAAGGCGTGGATGTACACCTCATTGAATTGTTCTTTTTTAGCCAAATCCAGTAAAGCGAACAAATGCAGAATGTGACTATGTACGCCGCCGTCTGAAAGCAGTCCATAGAGGTGCAGCTTTTTTCCATTTTCTTTTGCATGTCGAACAGCGCCTAGAATGGTTTCATTGTCGTAAAATTCACCATCACGAATGGATTTGGAAATCCGCGTCAAATCCTGATAAACAATACGGCCTGCGCCGATATTCAGGTGTCCTACTTCAGAATTCCCCATCTGGCCTTCAGGCAAACCTACAGCCTCGCCGCAAGCGATTAAGGTTGTATGTGGATAACTCGACCAATATCGGTCGTAATTTGGTTTTTTTGCATGAGCAACCGCATTCCCCTGCTCTTCTGAGCGGAGTCCGAAGCCATCGAGAATGATGAGTGCTACCGGTTTCGGTCTGGACATGTTATTTCGCCCCCTGGACAAGCTGGATGTAGGAGGCAGGCTCTAAGCTCGCTCCGCCAACAAGTGCGCCATCAATGTCGGGCTGTGCCATGTACTCAGCAATATTGTTTGGCTTCACGCTGCCGCCGTACTGAATGCGAACTGCATCTGCTACGGAAGCGCCGTACAGACCGCTCACAAGCTGACGGATATAGCCGATTACGTCTTGTGCATCTTCAGCTGTTGACGATTTACCTGTGCCAATGGCCCAGATCGGCTCATAAGCGATAACCACTTGCGCTGCTTGCTCTGCGCTAAGACCTGCAAAAGCCGCTTCCGTTTGCACTTTACAAACGTCTTTGGTTTGACCCGCTTCGCGTTCTTCCAGCTTCTCGCCAACGCAAAGGATCGGAGTTAAGCCGTGTTTGAAAGCTGCAACCACTTTCTTGTTCACAATTTCATCTGTTTCAGCGAAGTAAGCTCTACGCTCGGAGTGACCGATGATCACATATTCCACGCCAATATCTTTCAGCATAACGCCGCTGATTTCGCCTGTGAACGCGCCATTGTCTTCAAAATGCAGGTTTTGTGCACCTACATGAAGGGAAGTGCCTTTCGCAGCTTCAACTAAAGCCGGCAGGTTTGTGAACGGCGAACAAATTACGCTCTCAACGCCTTCTATTGCGCTGCCTTTCACTTCGTTCACGAAGCTGACTGCTTCGGAAACGGTTTTGAACATTTTCCAGTTACCCGCGATAATTGGTTTTCTACTCATTGGATAGGCTCTCCTTAAAGTTATTCGCCAGAATAACTGGCATCGTAAGCATTTACCTTTGAAAATAATTATTTATCATTCAAGGCTACTACGCCTGGCAATGCTTTACCTTCCATGAATTCCAAGGAGGCTCCGCCGCCAGTAGAAATATGGTCCATTTGATCAGCCAAGTGGAATTTCTCGGCTGCTGCAGCGGAATCGCCACCACCAATTACAGTGTAACCGGAAGTTGCTGCACAAGCCTGGGCTACTGCGAGCGTTCCATGAGAGAAAGGCTCGATTTCGAATACGCCCATCGGTCCATTCCAAACAACCAGTTTTGATTTTGCGATAGCGTCTGCGTAGATTTCACGCGTTTTTGGTCCGATGTCAATGCCTTCCCATTCAGCTGGAATACCGTCTACACCTACGATTTGGGTATTCGCATCAGCACCAAATTTATCAGCTACCACGATATCCACAGGAAGCAGGAAGTTAACGCCTTTTGCTTTTGCTTTTTCAATAAAGCTGAGCGCTAAATCAAGTTTATCGTTGTCCACGAGAGATTTTCCGATTTCGTAACCTTGTGCTTTAAGGAATGTATAGGACAGACCGCCGCCAATAATAACGTTGTCTGCTATATTAAGGAGGTTGTTAATCACGTCAATTTTGTCTTTTACTTTCGCGCCGCCGACGATGGCCGTGAAAGGACGCTCTGGGTTGTTCAGCGCTTTGCCGAGAACATCAAGCTCTTTCTCCATCAATAAACCGGAAACAGCAGGAAGATAGTGCGCAATGCCTTCTGTAGAAGCATGAGCGCGATGAGCAGCGCCGAATGCATCATTTACGAACAGGTCTGCGAGTTCAGCAAAAGCTTGGGCAAGAGCCGGATCATTTTTCTCTTCGCCTTCATAGAAACGAACGTTTTCAAGCAGGAGAACGTCACCATTTTCGAGGGCAGACACTTGTGCTTTAACGATTTCGCCAATCGCTTCATTCGTTTTAATAACGGATTGACCAAGCAATTCAGCCAACTTTGCAGCTACAGGCGTCAAACGCAGTTCTTCCACGACTTGACCTTTCGGACGTCCGAAGTGACTCGCAAGAATGATTTTCGCTCCTTTTTCGATTAAGAATTTAATCGTAGGCAGTGTTTCTCTGATTCGTGTATCATCAGTGATTTGACCATTCTCCACAGGTACGTTGAAATCAACGCGAACAAACACTCTTTTACCAGTTACTTCAACATCGCGAACACTTTTCTTACTCATAGGTCAAAGCCTCCTGAACGTATATGGTGTACTTCCGGTCAACCTTTTATAAGGAATATCGCACATAAAGAGGAGAATCGCTTCTCCCCTTCATTTGGTTATTCATGTGTGAATGCTATGAAATTACAGACCTTTTTTAGCGATGAAATCTACCAAGTCAACAACACGGTTGGAGTAGCCCCACTCGTTATCGTACCAGGAAATCACTTTCAGCATGTTGTCGCCAACTACCATTGTGGAAAGAGCATCGATTGTGGAGGAAGCTGGGTCACCATTGAAGTCGCTGGATACAAGCGCATCTTCTGTGTAGTTCAGAATACCTTTAAGTGGGCCTTCGGAAGCTTGTTTCAGAGCTGCGTTTACTTCGTCTACTGTTACGTTAACTTTCAATTCAACTACCAAGTCAGTAACGGAAACGTTAGGTGTAGGAACACGCATAGCCATACCGTTCAATTTGCCTTTAAGTTCAGGAAGAACAAGACCAATTGCTTTTGCTGCACCAGTGCTGGAAGGAATGATGTTCTCAGCTGCTGCGCGAGCACGACGAAGATCTTTATGAGGAACGTCAAGCAAGGATTGGTCATTTGTGTAAGAGTGAACAGTTGTCATCATACCTTTTACGATACCGAAGCTATCGTTGATAACTTTCGCGAAAGGAGCCAGACAGTTGGTAGTACAAGAAGCATTGGAGATAATTGTGTGAGCTGCTGGATCGTATTTATCTTCGTTCACACCAAGTACGATTGTGATATCTTCGTCGGAAGCTGGAGCGGAAATGATAACTTTCTTAGCTCCGCCTTTTAAGTGAAGGGATGCTTTGTCTTTCGCTGTGAAAATACCAGTGGATTCAATAACAATTTCAGCGCCTACAGAAGCCCAAGGCAGGTTCCCAGGGTCACGCTCAGCAAAAACTTTGATGGAACGACCGTTAACGATCAATTCGCCTTCAGCAGCTTCAACTGTAGCGTCTAGTTTACCGTGAGTTGTGTCATATTTGAGCAAATGAGCCAATGTTTTAACGTCAGTCAAGTCGTTGACTGCAACGATTTGTACTTCTGTGTTGTTCAAAGCTGCGCGAAATACGTTACGACCAATACGTCCGAAACCGTTAATACCTACTTTTACCATAGCGAATTCCTCCTAAGATTAAAAAATAATTATATTTCAAAACGCAGCTGATAAGGGCTTACGTTATGATGTCTTCTTTAACATGTTTCATAATTTCCAAGGCTGCTGCTTCATCGGTTACAAGTACATCTTCCTGTCCATGACGAAGCACGGAAGCGATCGCTTCCCCTTTACTCTTGCCGCCGGCCACACCAATAACAACTTCCGTACGTTGGAGATCCTCTAGACGGAGTCCAACGGTAGGCATTTTGTGAACTACATTTCCTTGGCGGTCAAAATAGTACCCTAAAGCCTCTGCAAGAGCGCCTTCGGTTTGTAAGCTGCGTGTCGTATCAGCATCTACCTTACGTCTGCGTGCCATGACCATAGCATCTCCGATACCGTGTACAACGATGCGACAACTGCGAACAGCGTCAACAACTTCCTGAATCTGTGGATCTTGGATAAGTGATTGATACGCTTCCTCACCGAGATGATCCGGTACATGCAGCAGTCTGTATTTACCGCCTGTCTTCTTGGCCATAATGGAAGCAATGGTGTTCGCCTGCATATCCACACTTTCGCCAAGTCCACCGCGAGCAGGTACGAACCAGCTGCCTTTCATGGAAGAGGATATCGCCAAGTTATTGGCAATCTGCGCCATCGTAGAACCGCCTGTTACAGCGATAACATCGTCCTTGGACACATATTTGCGCAGTGCTGCTGCACCTGCACGCCCTAACTCCTTCTTCGTAAATACCGAAGTGTCGGAGTCGCCTGGAACAACAATCACTTGCGAGAGGCCATACGCTTTTGCAATGCTTTCCTCCAAATCCGTCAATCCAAAAGCGATCTTAATGATGGGCAGCATATCTTCCAGCAGTTGACGACCAGACTCCGTAATCTTCATCCCAGTGGCATCCGATTCGAGAAGTCCTAGCTCTTTAAGGAAGTCAACTTCACCGCGGAGCACCCGCTCTGTCATATCGAGCGAAGAGGCTAACGTTCTGCGTCCGACAACACCGGAGATTAAAATATGATGTAGTATCGAGTACCGCTTCTTCATGATATCCATGAGATCCGGCAAGAGCTTTTTCTGAATCTCGAAAATTTCTCTCATATGACGACTTATGACGCTCCTGATCCAGTTGATGGACGTTTTATGTCCCGGGTATGCATTTTACGTCCCACCCGGGCGAAAAAAAAGTTCCTTACACGCTTATTATAACCAATTGCTATTTAATATTCAACATTTGTTCAAACAATTTTCACTAATAGGCGTTGTAAGGGCTTACCATCTTGCTTTTTATGGGCCGCTGACATATAATAACCCTTGCTTCACTTTTTAACATTATGCGCCCGTGGTCCAATGGATATGACGTAGGCCTCCGAAGCCTGAGATAAAGGTTCGATTCCTTTCGGGCGCGTATACGAAACACTCAGAATCAGTTTCCAAACTGATTTTTTTTGTTGTTAGTTTGACCTTTCTTGACCTTCAGAGGTTTTTTCGTTATCATATTTGTAGATACTGTTAACAGTATGTACCAGGGAGATCAATTTCATAATTCAATGATGACATTGACTCCACGTATCAATCTTTTAAACCAAGTACCCATTGAAGGAGGTCATTTTCATGAGCTTTATCCCTATGGTCGTCGAACAGGACGCGCGCGGTGAAAGAGGATATGACATCTACTCTCGCTTGCTGAAGGACCGCATTATTTTCTTAGGCACGGGCGTCAACGATGTTGTGGCGAATTCCATCATTGCTCAGTTACTTTTCTTGGCCGCACAAGATCCTGATAAAGATATCTCGCTTTACATCAACAGCCCAGGCGGTTCCATTACAGCCGGCATGGCCATCTTTGACACGATGCAGTTCATTAAGCCAGACGTGTCCACGATCTGCGTTGGTATGGCTGCTTCCATGGGGGCATTTCTCCTCACGGCAGGCGCCAAAGGCAAACGGTACGCTCTTCCGAACAGTGAAGTGATGATTCACCAACCGCTCGGCGGCGCTGAAGGCCAAGCCTCAGACATCGAAATTCGCGCTAAGCGTATTTTGAAAATGAGAGACAACCTGAACAAAATTCTAGCAGAGCGCACGGGACAAACTTTCGAGCGCATCGAAAAAGATACAGACCGCGACAATTTCATGAGCGCTGCAGAAGCAGCCGAGTACGGACTCATTGATAAAGTGATCGAGCGCGTCTAATCCGCAAACAAAAAAAACCAGCCTGCAACGACTGCTCCTTACGAGCGGTCACAGGCTGGTTTTTTTGTTTCGAGTTTTTTGCTGCAATCCAGGAAAACAACTCTGCACGGTCTTCCTTACTTCTTCTCATCCAATGGGTAGAAAATGAGATCAATCGGGAATGCCGAGCCAGCCGGAGGCGTGAACTCGATGTCAAGCGCGTCTTCCGTACCTGTCGTACGAGCTAACACTTCCATTCCGTCAAATGCCGTAATGACACCAGAGTAAGGAACTGGGATGATCTCGCCGTTAATTTTGAACGGTCCTTTGAACACGCCGCCTTTGGCCATTATCATAACAGCCATCTTGCGCGGCTTATCCGCATGGATTTTATAAACCACGCCATAATTACCGCCATTCTCCACATTCTCCTTACGCATCACGTCATAGCCTTTAACGAATGGATCTGTTTTATTATCTCCGATCGTTAACACAGACGTTTTCGTGAAGCTTGATGCGTCCACGTCCCATTTAATCTCCGAGACCGGGAATGTCCCTCGCACGTGACCAGTGAAAGCCAATAGCGGCAGCTCCTGCGCGGTAGTCGGCGTCAATTTTTGATCCGTCACACCGAATGAGATTTGCAGCTCACCGTCTGTTTCCACATCATAGAACAAGTTCACACCTTGCCCTGGATAGAAATCTGGAAGCTTAGCGTACACATAGGTTTCATGAGGAGGCACTGTCAGTTCGTCCGTATACACATTTTCCAGAAGGAAATCTACAGATGCCTCGCTGCCAATCAAATTCGCATAAACGGAAGGGTAAACCTCGCCTTTATTCGTTGTCTTGATCTTAATCGGCTTATTCGTGTTGTTCGTTGCGAATATCGCCATGGTCATTTTCTGTTTCGTGCCATTAATATGATCGGCATACAGTCGCGCCTTACCGTTGATGTTATCCCGGTACAGGATTCCGCTCTCCGTAAACTCTTCGGGACTATCACTCACTAGCAGCGTTCTCCCTGGAACCTCAGTTACTTTCTTAGGCAAAGGAGCCATCTCATTGAAATGAGACCAAATCGTGCCCCAGTCTGACTTGATAAAACCGCCTACCGGTTTCATATAAATCGGGTATTCGACTTCAGTCAAGTAGGGCTCGTTAACCACCGTTACAAAACTTTTGAACAATTTACTCACATGTCCATGACCGTCTTTCACCGTCAAAGTAACCGGATATTTACCTGGTTTGAAAAAGGCTTCCTGATTGCCTACCCAATCATACGACGCAATACCTTCCGCATCGGGATCGTAACTCAAATCCAAATACTTCACAGGCTCTCCAAGTCGGTATGTAGGCTTCGCAGTTGTAAACTTGGCTACTGGTCTGGAATTGCTATCCTGGTCAATGTAGATGCCCTCAGGCGCCTTAAAGTGCACGATTTCCACACGACGCAACTCATTGTTATACTTATACTTCGCACCCATATAATCGGCTAACCAAGTAAGCTTCACTAGAAGCTTACCATTTACGATAGTGGCAACTGAGTTAAAGGGTGTATCCACACCATTCGTCGTCACCGTCTTATGATCGGCATCTAGAACGATGTTGTAACCCGGAGGGGTCATCTGAATGGTCCGTGAAGCATCATTCCATTCCACTAGAAAGCCCAATGTGTCACCGAGGAATTTAGCAGGTACGTACGTACTGCCATTAATAATGGTGGATGGTGCATCCAAATGAATCTGCTGTTCATTAACAAATGCTTCTGCCTTATCGATATAAAGTAAAATAAAGGACGAGCTTGTCGAGACCGCTTGAGCCGCAGGTGCCGTTATTGCGCTAGCAAGAAACACGAGCAATGCCAGCAGGACGGTAATCTCTTTTTTTAACACATTCAATTTCATTCCCTCTAGCTCCTTTGACAGACGTAAGGAACGGCAAATAGCCCTTTCCTTCATTGACCACGTTCATTAGACGTCGACAAGAGAAAAAGGTTGCTAATTCCCCTAAATGTTAACAGAATTGACACTTATTAATCTTAGCGCGTTAGCATTCTGCTACTTGCAAAAAAGCCTCCTCGAAAGGAAGCTTTTGAAGGATTATTGGTTTTCCAATTCTTCCTTGCTGACTAGCGTTACTAAAGCGTTTACAGCCTGCTCTGCGTCCGAACCTTCTGCACTGATGAAGACTTCGGTCCCTGTGCTGATCGCAAGACTCATAATTCCCATGATGCTTTTAGCATTCACTTTCTTTTCATCTTTCTCAACAAAGATCTCGGATGAAAATTTATTCGCCTCTTGAACAAACAATGCCGCAGGTCTGGCATGAAGTCCTGTTCTCAACTTCACAACGACTGGACGTCTGGACATGGAACTAATTCCCCCTAGTGTGGAGCTTATATGAATTACTATTAATAACAGTACTATACCTTATGTTTTAACATTATAGCATTTTTCCCTGAAGTACACTAGAAAAAATGAGAAAAACTTATACATGTACTGTACAAGAGCTTCTTATCTACGAATTCCGCTGTTTTTCAGCTAATTCGTCAATTTTCCGCAAACGATGATTGACGCCGGATTTGCTAACACTGCCCTTGAGCATGTCACCAACTTCCTTGAGATTTAGATCGGGATGCTGAAGCCTAATTTCGGCGACCTCTCTAAGCTTCTCAGGTAAGCTATCAAGTCCGACCTCCCTTTGCAGGAGACGAATATTTTCGATCTGTCTTACCGCTGCACCAATTGTCTTGTTTAAGTTCGCTGTTTCACAATTGACAATTCGATTTACCGAGTTACGCATATCCTTCATAATCCTGACATCCTCAAAGCGCAATAACGCTTGATGTGCGCCAATGATACTCAGAAACTCAATAATCTTCTCGCCTTCTTTAATGTACAGCACGAACCCTTTTTTGCGTTCGATGAAACGGGCATTCAAGTCGAATTTGTTCGCAAGCTGCGCCAACGCCTTACAATGCTCCTCGTAGATCGAGGCAATCTCCAGATGATATGAAGATCCTTCAGGGTTATTCACTGAGCCTCCAGCCATGAAAGCCCCACGAAGATAGGCACGCTTGCAGCAGTTGCCTCGAATAATCTCTTTGTTAATTCCCGTAGTGAAGATGAACCCTTCGGAAACAATTTTCAGATCACTGAGCAGCTCTTGTACCTGTCCGGGCACTCTAACAATATATACATTGTTCTTCTTCAGACGCATTTTTTTGCGCACGAGCAGTTCCGTGTGCAATTTGTACGTCTTTTTGATAAGAGTATATATACGTCTGGCAATAGCGGCGTTTTCGGTGGAAATATCGAGAACGACGCGTTGATTAGTTAACTGAACGGACCCATTCATTCGAATTAAGGCCGACAGCTCCGCTTTCTCACAACACGCTTCCGCTTCCGTAATTAAGGTTAATTCTTTTTTGGTGGTTGCCGCAAAGGACATGGGACTCACTTCTTCCTTAACATACAGCTTTCGACGAGCTGATAAATATGGTCACTCAATTTCTCTGCATCATGACGAAGGTAGGTGCGAAATAGTACGAGCCGATCTGCAATAACCCGGTACCCTCGCTTCGTGACTTCATCCAAGTCCAAATGAACCGCTTTCGAACCCTTTTCCGCATATTTCGCCTGAACTTGCGGAGGTATTTCCCCGTTATTCACGATCACATAGTCAAACAAATGTTGTTTAAGGTGATCATGAATCGCATCGAGGTGATCACTGACCGAATAGTCGTCGGTTTCCCCAGGCTGTGTCATCACATTGCAAATGAATAGCTTTACAGCTTTCGATTTCACAATCTCTTCTGCGATTCCGGGAACAAGTAAATTTGGCAGCAGGCTGGTATATAAACTACCAGGCCCGCAAAGGATAGCGTCTGCTTCGCGTATAGCTTGAATCGCTTCAGCAAGCGGTGTCACATTAGCGGGTTCGAGGAATACGCGCTTGATTCGTCCATCCGCCTTCGGAATCTTGGACTCGCCTATGACTAAGGTACCATCTTCCATAATCGCTTTCAACACGATGGCCTGATTCGATGCCGGCAGCACTCGGCCACGGACAGCGAATACCCGATTCATCTCTTGAACCGCCGTGACAAAATCACCTGTTATATCTGTAAGCGCCGCTAATATTAGATTTCCCAGACTGTGTCCAGCTAAACCTGTCCCCACTTGAAATCGATACTGTAAAATTAGCTCCAGCAAAGGTTCGACATCTGCTAATGCTGTCAGTACGCTGCGAATGTCACCCGGAGGAGGCATCTGCATTTCATTCCGAAGAATACCGGAGCTTCCTCCATCATCCGCTACCGTCACAATTGCTGTAATATCAACCGGCTTTTCCTTCAAACCTCTAAGCATAACCGAAAGACCTGTTCCACCACCGATAACG
The DNA here is from genome assembly GCF_900103825.1 of Paenibacillus sp. yr247. Lineage (GTDB taxonomy): Bacteria > Bacillota > Bacilli > Paenibacillales > NBRC-103111 > Paenibacillus_E. The sequence goes on along the minus strand of NZ_FNIF01000020.1, from coordinate 23,293 downwards.
ACTATTCTGGGAGTTTGTTGTGATTTACCATGTTCCATACTTCTTTCACCCTCTTAATCGTAAGACCGCTTAGACGCGGTCCCGCTCGGCATCGCGATGACTCAAACGCACGGTTTCCGTTTCACTATTCCCCATCACTTTACCGAGGTATTCGGTAATGGCGACGGATCGGTGCTTACCTCCTGTGCAGCCAATTCCAACAACAACTTGACTCTTACCTTCTTTCTTATATTGAGGCATCAAGAAATTCAGCATATCAAGCAGTTTATTCAGGAATTCTTGAGTCTCTGTCCACTTCATCACGTAGTCATACACATCGGGGTCTTGGCCTGTCTGCGGGCGTAGCTGTTCTACATAGTGTGGATTCGGCAGGAAGCGAACATCGAAGATTAAATCGGCATCAATAGGGATACCATACTTAAATCCGAAAGAGATTACATTTATAGATATGCGGTTTGTTTCCAAATTGGTAAACCGAGAAATAATTCTTTCTTTGAGCTGCACCGGCTTTAGTATACTTGTGTCGATAACCTGTGTGGCTAGGCCTTTCAGCTCTTCCAACAGCTTACGCTCCAGGCCTATACCTTCAAGCGGCGCTCCATTGGGAGCAAGCGGGTGACGGCGGCGGCTTTCTTTGTAACGCTGAACTAGCGTCGCATCGGTAGCGTCTAGGAATAGAATTTCATAACTAAGCGTGTAATTCTCTTGAATATAACGAAGCGACTCCTGAAGTGCAGTGAAAAATTCACGCCCCCGCAAATCAATCACCAGTGCGACTTTGCCGATTTTCCCCATCGACTGCTCGATCAATTCAGCAAATTTAGGAATGAGCACAGGCGGCAAATTGTCGACGCAGAAGAATCCAAGATCCTCGAGACTCTGTACGGCAATCGTCTTTCCAGCTCCCGACATTCCTGTTATTATGACTAGTTTCGCTAAAGGGTGATTTTCTTCCATGAATGACACCTTCCTTTGGAGTGCTCTCGCAGGCCAACTCAGAATCGCTAACCATACGAACCTGATCTTCTGCGTCTATCGCAAATTCAATCCAGCAGCGCCAACGACGCCAGCATCATTACCGAGTGTCGCAGCAACAATCTCAACACCTTCTGCGGCTGTCTCTGGTGTGTATTTCTTAAAGGTTTCACGGATTGGTTGAAATAAGATTTCCCCCGCTTTAGAAACACCACCACCGATGATAAATCGTTTCGGGTTAATAATAACAGCCATCGCTGCCATTGATCGTCCAATATAATATGCAGCACGGTTTACGATGCGCAGGGAAACTTCATCTCCGCTCTTCGCTGCATCGAATACATGCTTCGCTTCAATCTTCTCGTGAAGCGCCAAAGACGTTCGCTCGCCGCGTTCAACAGCTTCATTCGCCATACGAACAATACCTGTCGCGGAAGAGACCGTTTCCAGACAGCCCATTTGCCCACATCCACACTGAATCGCCTCAATGTCAGGAACAACGGACATATGACCAAGTTCTCCAGCCATACCAGCAGAGCCTTGATAAATTTTACTATTAATAATAATACCGCCGCCTACACCTGTACCAAGTGTGTAACAAACAACATTCGGAATACCTGCTCCGGCACCAGCCCAAGCTTCGCCTAAAGCAGCAACATTCGCATCGTTGTCGATCTTAACCGTTTTACCGAGAAGAGTCTCTAACGTTTTCTTCGCAGGGACATTGCGCCATTGCAAATTGGGAGAGAATTTGACGAAGCCTTCCGGAATATCCATAAATCCAGCTAGACCTGCACCTATACCAGCTACTTGCTCCCACTCAAACGAAGAATCTTCGACAATTTGGCGTACGTACTGTGCAATTCGCTCCAGTACGAAATCAGCGCCATTCTCCGCACCTGTAGGACCTTCAAACGTATGCAGCAATTTTCCCTGCTCGTCGCAAATGCCGACTTTAATGTTGGTACCGCCTAAATCTACACCGATATAAATTTGATTTGACATTGCAAGGTCACCTCATGAATAATTCTTAGATTTTCGGGCATATGCTCCTGTTTCAACTATAAGTCAAGCCTGTAAACAGGTCAAGATTCAACTAACTCCCCAAAGAAATGAGAAAACGTGGAGAGATTAGCCCTCCACGTTTATAAATGACTTCAGACCTCTTACAGCGACTTGCTCCAGTCGTGTACCATGTTGTTTTCCAGGAACTTTTCAGCTTCCAGGGCAGCCGCACATCCACTTCCTGCTGCAGTAATCGCTTGGCGATACTTCGAATCTTGCACGTCACCACAAGCAAATACGCCCGGGATATTCGTCTCTGTTGTGCCTGGCTTCACAATAATGTAGCCATGGTCATCGGTTTCGATTTGTCCACCCAGGAACTTCGTATTCGGTGTATGACCGATCGCTACAAAGATACCATCCGTTTCGATGATTTCATCTTCACCGGTCACGTTATTTTTCACTTTCAGACCCGTTACACCTTTTTCGCCAGATAAAACTTCAAGCGGCGTATTATTCAGTGACCATTTCACTTTTTCGTTACCGCGAGCACGATCCTGCATAATTTTGGAGGCGCGAAGCTCGTCGCGACGGTGTACTAATCGAACCTCCGAAGCAAATCGAGTAAGGAAGTTCGCCTCTTCCATCGCGGAGTCACCACCCCCAACGACAATAATCTTTTTGCCGCGGAAGAAGAAACCGTCACACGTTGCGCAAGTGCTTACGCCGCGTCCGATGCTTTCTTTCTCATTGGTAATACCGAGCAATCTAGCGGAAGCACCTGTGGAGATAATCAATGTTTCTGTCTCGATCTCGCCAAGACCTTCAACGTGCAGTTTAAACGGACGCTTCGTCAGCTCAACAGAATTGACCCAGCCGGTTTTGAATTCGGCGCCAAAGCGCTCTGCTTGCTTGCGCATATTTTCCATTAATTCAGGTCCCATGATCCCTTCAGGGAAGCCTGGAAAATTCTCTACTTCGGTTGTTGTGGTCAACTGACCGCCTGGCTCTGGCCCCTCGATAACGAGCGGGCTAAGGTTGGCACGCGCTAAATAAATGGCTGCTGTTAGACCGGATGGACCTGTTCCTACGACGACTGATTTGTACATATGGTTTCCCTCCTAGGTGCTTTCCTTAGGAAAGCTATCTTTTTTGTCAGCATCGTCTGAGTTTGTCTTAACAAACGATCATCGAATGCCTCTATTGTTTCTCTGCGAGCAGTCAGACTGCCGCTTAATTTATGGATGAAAGCCAGGTTTTTGACGAAGCAATGGCCCAGCTATCAAATGCTCGTAAATTTGTTGAAAATAGCTTCCATTTTTTCACGCAAACCGCATGTATCATCAATCAGTTTCACATTCCGACTTACGGTTGAGACGGTTACACCATAGCGCGTAGAGACTTCCTGGTAGGAAATCGCCCGGCGATGCATCTTAGCGATCAAATATTCTAACGCAGCAGCCCAGCCCTCAGATTTATGAATCTTAGGTACGGTCGGGTATATCTTCGTCAGAAATTCAACCCATAGAATTTCCAAATCATACTGTTGAACCATATCGTAACGCTTGTGCATATGGGAGAGTGCCGTTTCCATCACGCTCTGCCATTTGACATTCCATACAGGCAAATGCGGCGAGTAAGGTGAAGCCTCCACCATAATCTCCTCATTCTCGAGATAGGCGGGAAGAGACTCGCGGATCCCCATGCTGCGAAGCACGAAAATCGCAACTTTCTTCAAATAGTCATCCTCTTGACGATCCAGAATGAAATCCTGCAAAGCATCTCTCACTTCATTGTCGGCTATCAAGCCGAATGCTTGGATGACCTGCAGCTTCGTCTCGATATCGCCATGGCGCAAAGCCCAGAAGAAGGATGATCGCACAAGCGGATCTTTCTTCAATTGGTCTGGTATCCCTTGCGTGGATTTCTCCAGCACCCGAAACTGCTCTTCAAAGGGCAAATGGTAATGATAACTCCACGATAGAGGCCCCTCCGCCTTCTCGCGTGAGCGCAGCTGCTCCAAGTAAAACTTGGAGATTTCGGCGCCGGGATCAAGCTTCTCCACTTGCTTCCAATATCGAAATGCTTCGGCAAATCGACCGATGTGGCTGGCAGCTACAGCCGCATAATGATAAAGGCAAGGGTCAGACGCACCGTCCCCTGCTTTAAGCAGACGCTTAAATAAGTAGTACGCCTTCTCGTGTTCAGAAAGGATCCCCATGGTAGTGGCAAGCTTGAACACATGATCTTGCTGAAACGGGAACGTCTTGCACAGGAGGGATGTCAACTCAGCCAACTCTTCCTTATTACCAAAATGCTGGTGGAAAATGGCCATATTACAAAGTGCATGCAGATTCCCGGCATCAATTTCGAGCACCGCGCGAATCGTTTCCATCGCCTTTTCAAATTGACCCATATAATAATAAGCAAGGGCCAAGTTATTACGTGCCGCTGTGAAATCGGGCTGATTCTTCACCAATTTCTCTAGCTGTCTCACAGCTTCAGCAAATTTCCCCTCTTCGAGGAGGGCACGGGCTTTATCATGCTCGAAGAGCCCTTCTCGACTCTTAATGCTAGTGAGAGGGGCGGGACGTTCAAGCTCATAGCTTAGCATTTCCATCATTTCTTCGGATTCATCCATGAATTGACCGGCAGAGTCATTCTCCAAATACCGAACCAATGCTTGTTCTGCCAGCTCAAAGTTTTCCATGTTGGCATAGTTGTTTGCCATATAAAAATGACATTCCGTCATCTCGGGATCGATGGTATCAAGGATATGCTGCAAAATTTGGTTCGACTCGTCGTAATTGCCCATTTCGGAGAGAACTCCCGCGAGATTGCAGTGATTCACAGGGTTATCCTGTTCATATTCTGCAGCTCGCCGGAAATATTTCAATGCCTTATCATAATGAAACCGATCCAAAGATTGAACCGCTCTCTCGAAAAAGAATGCGGCATCCATGTTAATTGAAATAACTTTAGGCTTTGGCGCTTCGGATACACGCTTAATCTTTTCCATAGCAAGACACCTCCGGCAATTTGAATGACACTCCTCAAATTATACCATAGATCGCTTGGAAGCCAAAAACATTATCCGAAGGTAAGATCTGGTCTTGATATGTGCGCTCTTGATCCTAGTTCAATCGAGGTTTTCAAAGTCGCCTTTTCAAACTTCCGCTTAAACGCCGCCGTATTTGAAGAGGGAGGATAGGGAACCACCGTCGTTGATAATGCGAATGGCGTCAGATAACAACGGAGCTACAGATAGCACGTTGAATTTACCCGAATGATCATCTGGAATCGCGATGGAATCCGTGATGATGACTTCTTTGATGTTCGGGTGATCCAGTCTCTGCAGGGCAGGGCCGGAGAACACAGGGTGCGTTGCGCAAATATAGACGTCGTGGGCTCCTCTTTCTTTGAGACCTTCAACAACGTTCACAATTGTCGTACCCGTATCGATGAGATCCTCGATAATAATCGGCGTGCGGCCTGCAACATCACCAATAACGTGAGTAATCACGGATTCATTGTGAGCTGGGCGCTTCTTGATCATCATCGCAAATGGCGCATCAAGGATGTTTGCCATTTTCTCAGCCGTTGTCGCGCGGCCTGCATCCGGAGATACGATGATCGGGTCCAGCAAGTTTTTCTTTTTGATGCAATCACTAATGACATCAAGAGCCGTCAGGTGATCCACCGGAATATTGAAGAAGCCTTGAATCGCTGGCGCATGCAAGTCAATCGTGACAACACGAGCTGCACCTGCTGCACTGAACAAGTCAGCTACTAATTTAGCAGAAATCGGCTCACGCGGAGCAGCTTTACGTTCTTGACGGGAGTAACCATAGTAAGGAATGACAAGGTTGATCGTTTTTGCAGAAGCTCTTTTTGCCGCATCCATCATGACCAAGAGTTCCATCATATGCTCATTAATTGGATGGGAGAATGTTTGTACCAGGAATACGTCACAGTTACGAATCGTTTCTTCGTAGAGACAGTAGATTTCTCCGCTTTTGAAACGGGATAGTTTGATTTGTCCAAGCGGCTGGCCAAGCTCTTTACAAATACGTTCCGCAAGCTTCGGATTCGAAGATCCGGAAAAAATTTTAACATTGTCGCTATGCATGGTTAATGGTTACCTCCGAAGGTTCATTAAATAGATTGTTCACGCCCTACTTATTATACATGAAACATGTCGAATTTAAAAAGTCACAAGATGACGATTTCGTGCATGAAATGTGGCTATTTCGTTAAATCCAATCAATTTCAATAGGTCTCGTGCCTCATCCAAATATTGGGCCAACCGTTCTGGGTGATGGGCATCCGATCCAATCGTCAACGGAATTCCCACCTTATGACAATATTCCAGCATCCGTCGACTTGGAAACATCTCTTTACATGGCATCCGTAGGCCTGAAGCATTAAGCTCAATCGCAAGACCGAATTCCTTCACCGTATCTAATGCTGCTTTCTCGAGGTCCCACGGATCACGATCCGGCGTATAACCAAATCTCTTGATCACATCGATATGACCGATATAATCATACAGTCCGGTTCGTACTGCTTTCTTCACTGCCTCGTAGTATTGGGCATAGACTTCATAAATATCCTTGCCTTCCCAACCGGCCACCTGTCTAAAATCAGAAATATCCCACTCACCCAGAAAATGCACCGAGCCAATCACATAATCCCATGGATAATCATTAATGATGGCAGCAATCTCTGGCTCGTAGCCTTCAATATAATCCCCTTCTAGGCCGACACGGATATCAATTTGATCCTTGTACTTCTCTTTCAGGTGAAGGCACTCCTCGACATATCGAGGCAGCTCTTCCTTCGACATGGCCATCTCCGGCCAATACGTTTGCGGATCCACATGCAAAAGCGGCATATGATCAGAAAGCCCCAATTGTGTGAGCCCGATCTCGATGCCGCGTTTGATGTAATCCTCCAGTTCCCCAGAGGCGTGACCGCAGCGCACATGATGTGTGTGATAATCAATCAACATCGTGAATTCACTCCAGGTCGTTTTATTTATTTTTTGATATGACGATTGGCGAGCTCTTTCATAATATCATCCAATGGCAATTTATTATTACGTAAAAGGACCATTAAGTGAAAAATAAGATCACTCGCTTCATATCGAAGTTCTTCATTGTCTTTGTTTTTGGCAGCGATGATCACTTCGGCTGTTTCTTCACCGACTTTTTTGAGAATCTTATCGACGCCTTTCTCGAAAAGATATGTCGTATAAGCACCCTCTGGACGCTCAGCGTCACGCGAAGCAATAACGACTTCCAATTCACCAAGAATTGCGAAGCGATCACCGGCTGAGGCAGCTGGCGCAGCTACTGAAGTTTCTTTTTCCGAATCGAGTGGAATGTTCGTTGTGAAGCACGTGTACGTACCCTTGTGGCAAGCAGGTCCCACTTGTTCTACGAGAACAAGAAGCGTGTCTGCATCGCAGTCGTAGCGAAGTGATTTTACCTTTTGTGTATGACCGGAAGTTGCCCCTTTGTTCCACAGCTCTTGACGGGAACGACTCCAGAACCAAGTGTCACCTGTTTGAATCGTGCGCTGCAATGATTCGCTATTCATATAGGCAAGCATGAGCACTTCTTTACTGACTGCATCCTGTACGATAGCAGGCACTAGTCCCTGTGCATCGTAAGTAATCTGATCTAGTGAAAATGTCATCGGATTTCAACCCCTTTACCTTTAAGGTCATCTTTGACCCCTTGAATCGTTAACTCTTTATAGTGAAAAATGGTTGCCGCCAGCCCTGCGTCGGCTTTTCCTTCGGTAAATACATCGTAGAAATGTTCCGCTTTACCTGCTCCGCCGGAAGCAATCACAGGAATCGTGAGCAGTTCGGATACAGCACGCGTTAGCTTCAAATCAAAGCCGTCCTTCGTTCCGTCAGCATCCATGCTAGTAAGTAAGATCTCACCAGCGCCGAGCTCTTCCATACGCTTCGCCCATTCCAGCGTCTTAATACCAGTGGCGTTACGTCCGCCATGCGTGAACACTTCCCACTCGCCCCACTCCGCATTAAACTTCGCATCAATGGCAACGACGATACACTGGGAACCAAACTTACGAGCTCCATCGGAAACGAGCTGAGGGTTGCGAACCGCTGCGGTGTTGATCCCGATCTTATCAGCTCCTGCACGAAGCAGACGTTTCATGTCATCCACGGTTGAGATCCCTCCGCCCACGGTGAAAGGGATCGTAATCTCCCCCGCCGTTTGACGGACAACCTCCACCATCGTCGCCCGACCTTCGACCGAAGCCGAAATATCGAGAAACACCAGTTCATCCGCGCCTTCTTTATCGTAAATCGCAGCCAGCTCTACCGGATCTCCTGCATCGCGCAAATTAACGAAATTTACGCCCTTGACCACCCTGCCATCCTTGACGTCTAGGCAAGGAATAATTCTTTTGGCTAACATGATGGGCACATCCTTCCTAAGCTAAACTTCTATTTGTGCAAAAACAGCTGGTTTGCTCATCCTTCACAATAAAGCTCAATGGCTTTACATCGAATAAGAGTCTCCAAAAGCTTCTATTTCTGCAAAACTGGCTAAATTACTCCAGATAGGAGTCTTTACAGTCTTCTATTTCCCTGAAACCAATCCTTTTCATACTTTTCAACCGGAATAAGAGTCCCTAGAAGCTTCTATCTGTGTCTAACCCGCCCCACCGCACCAAATAAGAGACGATAAAGACTGTTATTTGCTTATTTACACATAGCGAGGAAATTATTAAGCAGCTGCATGCCGATATCCCCACTTTTTTCGGGGTGAAACTGCATGCCGTATACGTTATCTCTGCCTACAATAGCCGTCACTGGCTGATGGTAATCCGTTACCGCCAACAGGTCGCTTTCGCGCTCTGGCTTCACATGATAGGAGTGGACGAAGTACACATGCCCTTCTTCGATACCTTGGAAAATCGGACTCGCATTTTGCTTAAAGACTAATCGATTCCAACCCATATGCGGCACCTTGTAGTCACCGCGAAAGCGAACGACCGAGCCAGGCAAAAGGGCAAGTCCCTCATGATCCCCATGCTCCTCGCTGCTCGCGAACAACAACTGCATGCCAAGGCAAATCCCCAATAGAGGCTTACCCGATTCCGCATAACGGACGACGACATCATTTAGCCCCGACTCGCGCAGCTGCTCCATCGCATCCCCGAATGCGCCTACGCCTGGCAGGATAGCGCCCTCAGCTGCAAGGATCTGCTCAGCATCCCCTGTTACAACAGCTTTGTAACCTAGACGCTCGACAGCTTTGCTCACACTATGCAAATTACCCATTCCATAATCAATGATGGCGATCATCCTTAGAGCACTCCCTTCGTCGAAGGAACCCCCTGCACGCGAGGATCAATCGATGTCGCTTCATCCAGCGCACGGCCTAACGCTTTAAACACCGCTTCAATCATATGATGTGTATTCTGTCCGTAATGCACGATAACATGAAGCGTAATGCGAGCTTCGAGAGCTAGCTTCCATAGGAACTCATGAACAAGCTGTGTTTCAAAGCTGCCTACTGTCGCTGAAGGATACTGGGCACGATATTCAAAATGCGGACGATTGCTAATATCAATAACGACTTGTGCAAGCGCCTCATCCATAGGTACGAAAACGCTCGCATAGCGTTTAATTCCTCTTTTGTCACCGAGAGCTTCTCGAAGCGTCTGACCCAAACAAATACCGATATCTTCAACCGTATGATGATCGTCAATCTCGATATCGCCCTTAGCGACAACATTCAGATTGAATTGGCCATGCTTCGTGAACAAATCCAGCATATGATTCAAGAAAGGAACATCCGTTTGAATCTCAGATACTCCTGTTCCGTCCACTTGGAACGAGAGGGCAATGTCGGTTTCATTTGTTTTGCGTTCAACACTCGCTGAGCGAGCAATCGCTTTATCCTGTTCAGCCATCTAACTCAACTTCCCTTCCTTCTTGAGTCGTATCTCTACCGCTCTCGCATGACCTTCCAGCCCTTCATTACGGGCCAAAGTCATGATCATCTCGCCGTTCGCGAGCAGCGCTTCCTTACTATAGTGAATAACGCTTGATTTTTTTAGAAAATCGTCCACATTCAGTGGCGATGAAAACCGTGCCGTGCCGTTCGTCGGCAGCACATGGTTAGGTCCGGCGAAATAGTCGCCTACAGGCTCCGTGCTGTAGGCGCCAAGGAAAATAGCTCCGGCATTCTCAATGCGCGGCAGCAGGTTAAAAGGCTCCTGCACCAGCAGCTCGCAATGCTCCGGTGCCAAGCGATTGACAACGTCAACGCCCTCGTCCAAGTTATCCACAAGGAGTATTGCTCCTTTGGTCGCTGTGGACACAGAAGCGATCGCTTTCTTCGGCAGCACGTCCAGCTGCCGCCATAGCTCTTGCCGAACGGATTCGGCAAGCTCTCTTGACGGTGTCACCAGAATCGACGGTGACATCTCGTCATGCTCGGCCTGTGCCAGCAAATCAGCCGCTACGTATTCAGGGTCGGCGTGCTCGTCCGCCAGCACGACGATGTCGGTTGGCCCGGCGATCATGTCGATATCGACGACGCCGAATACGAAGCGCTTCGCCAGCGCGACGTAGATGTTGCCGGGTCCGACAATCTTATCGACCGGCGGGATCGATTCCGTGCCGTAGGCCAGCGCGGCTACAGCCTGCGCCCCGCCTACGCGGTAGATCTCTTTCACACCCGCTTCGGCTGCTGCCACAAGGATATGCGGGTTGATGCCCGCTTCTCCTGCGGTGGCCGGAGGCGTCACCATCGCAATCTCCGGCACCCCCGCGACGATCGCGGGGATTGCGTTCATGAGCACGGAGGAAGGGTAAGCCGCCTTCCCTCCGGGCACGTACAATCCGACCCGCTTCAGCGGTCGGATGATTTGGCCCAGCAGGCTGCCGTTCGCCTGCAGGTCCATCCAAGACGTGCGTTTCTGCTTCTCATGAAACGCACGAATGTTGGCGGCGGCTTGTCGCAGCGCCGCCAGGAACTCGGCGTCGACTTGCGCGTACGCCGCCTGGATCTCCTCGTCGCTGACGCGAAGCTCAGCGACGTCCACGCGGTCGAACTGCTGCGCCATGCGTCGCAGCGCGGCATCTCCGTCCTGCCGCACCTCATCGATGATGCGCCGGACGGTCTCATTTTGCTCTGGTGAGCCGTATTCGACCTCGCGCTTCAACTGAAATTCCGAGGCGGGAAGTATCCGCATCTCCATCATCCTCTCTTGATCGTATAAGTTCACCTTTCTTTACTCTATATCTTCGTCAACACAGGCAGTACCGCCTGCAGCGTATCACACAACCGCTGAATGGAATCATTCTTCATGCGGTAACTAACCCGATTCGCAATTAAACGGCTCGTAATCTGAAAAATCTCCTCTTGCTCCACAAGTCCGTTCTCCTTGAGCGTCTGGCCCGTTTCGACCATGTCCACGATACGGTCAGCAAGACCGATGAGCGGCGCAAGCTCGATTGAGCCGTTCAGCTTAATTACCTCGACCTGCTGCCCCTTCTCGCGAAAATACTGTGAAGCAACGTTCGGGTACTTCGTCGCTACCCGCGGATTGATCACTTGCTTCCAATCCGGCAAACCGATGACCGACATTCGGCACCGTGCGATGCCCAGATCCAGCAGCTCGTAGACATTGCGATTCTCCTCCATCAGGACATCTTTGCCGACAACCCCGATATCCGCTACCCCATATTCGACATAGGTAGGAACATCCACCGGCTTCGCCAAAATGAATTCCATTCTCGCCTCTGGTACGGGAATAATTAACCTGCGTCCTTCTTCCAAGTCCTCCGGAATCGAAAGCCCAGCTTGATGAAACAGCTTTGCTGCTTGTTTATAAATACGGCCTTTCGGCATCGCTACTTTGAGAATATCATCCAACGTTCCAACCTCCTTCAACCTTCCAATCAACGGGGTTAAACGCACACATTCACTTGAGTACGACTCTCCACATTGTTTTCATGCTGCTTCACTGTATTCATCTACTACGCAATCAACGTAATAACATCATCATAAACGGTTCCTCTAAGCTCGTATTGTCCGTCATCCCTTTTCAACAAATCAGTCGACCAAGCTTCATGCTCGTGTACCAGGTGTGTGATAATCACAACCTCATCATCACTGCTTCGCATAGCCTTTGCCAGCTGCAGCGCTTCTTCACGATGCTCAGCATCGTAGGCAATCAGTACACGGCCCGGCTGCTCCACATTTTCTTTTCCTGTAACCTCAAGAATTCGGTTCGTCTTTAATGCAAATCCTGTTGCCGGCGCCGGACGCCCAAACTGACTCAGCAGATTATCATATCTGCCTCCGCTGCAAACAGGGAAGCCTAGATCGGCCGCATAGCCCTCAAAAGTCATACCTGTATAGTAAGAGAAATCTCCAATCATCGTTAAATCAATCACCACGTGCTCACTAACCCCATAGGCTTGCAAAACATCCCACACTTCGCATAAATGACGAATCGCGTCTTGCGCGATGGGGTGCTGAGACACCATACGAGCCTGCTCACAAATTTCATCTCCGCCTCTAAGTCTTAATACACCGCCCAGCTCACGCTCCACCTCGGGTGTAAGAGCCAAAGACTTAATCGCTTCGCGGTACCCCACATAATCTCGACTGAGCAAGTGTTCCTTCAGCGTAAGCTGTGCATCGTTGCGTCCTTCCAGCGTTTCCTGGAACAGGCCATTCAGGAAGCCAACATGACCAAGCGCAATTTTGAACGTATTCACGCCCGCGGCTTGCAGCGAAGCAATGGCCAAAGCCACAACCTCGGCATCCGCGTCGGATGAAGCATCTCCAACAAGCTCGACACCCGTTTGGAAAAACTCCGAATCACGTCCTGCTTCTTCTTCAATCGCACGGAATACATTAGAGTGATAGGATAGGCGCAAAGGGAACGCATGCTCCTTGAGTAGCGATGAGGCTACACGCGCAATTGGTGCAGTCAATTCAGACCGCAAAACAAGCGTCTTTCCCTTACGGTCCAGCAATTTAAACAACTTCTTATCTTCTGTGGAGCTCGCCACTCCAACGGTATCGTAATATTCAAGTGTAGGTGTAATGATCTGGTTATATCCCCAGCGTTCCATACAAGCCAACACACGGTATTCTATATTTCGCAGCTTCGTAACTGCCTCAGGCAAGTAATCCTTAACACCTAACGGTTTTTCAAATACTTTTGGCTTTGACACTGTCTCACCTCAACATCTAGGAATTCAGTTTAATTTCCTTCTTCATTTTGCTTTAATACAGTAACGTGCTACCATGCTACCAAAATAAAGAATGTACGGCTATTTTATCACGTAACCTTAGGACCGTCAATTGTCACTTTCCCTATCCTTGAGGAGTCTTATATACCTCTTCACACGCAAAGAAAGAGAGCTGCACTGCTTTGTAGCGTACAACTCTCATTTCTCATTATGCTTTTCACGAATCGTCTGCAGTGGATTCCCTGCCACAAAGCTATATGGTGCCACATCCTTATGCACAACCGAACCCGCCCCAATGATCGCATAATCCCCAATCGTCACACCGGGGAGGATCGTCGTATTGGCTCCCACCATCACATGTGAACCAATATTTACATCTCCTAGTCTGTACTCTTTTGTTAGATATTCATGGGCCAGAATCGTGGTGTTATACCCAATGATGGTATTGCTTCCAATATGGATCTTTTCTGGAAAAAACACATCCACCATCACCATTAAAGCAAAAGCAGTATGCTCACCAACCTCCATCCGGAGCACATGACGATAGATCCAATTCTTCATACGCAGCGAAGGCGAGTATCGGGTTATTTGGATAAAAATAAAATTCCGAATCGCCTTCCATTTGCTGACGGTATGATATATTTGCCATAAAGCATTAGGTCCATCGACCGGGTACTTGTCCGTTTTTCTCAACTAGCATCCACATCCGACGTCAGCCCTAATATGGGCAGCAGGTCAGTTATATCGTCAATCAGATGATCTGGTTTGTACTGCTCTAAATAAGAGCGCCCTTTCCAAGACCAAGATACGCCAACAGACGTAACTCCCGCATTTTTCGCAGCCTCAATATCATAATGACTGTCTCCAACCATCATCGCTTGGTCCGCGGAACTGCCTAACTCCTTAAGTGCTGCGAGTATACCTTCGGGATGAGGTTTCGGCTCTTTCACATCTTCAACGGTAACAATGGCACTAACGAATGTGTCCAGTCCGCACAACTTTAGGCCCATCAAAGTCGTTTGCCGAATTTTGCTCGTCACGATGCCAATTTTAATGCCTTTTTCGTGCAGCTTCGCCATCACCGTGCGCACATTCGGGAATTCTTTGACCAGCTCATCATGCTTCGATAAGTTGAACGTCCGATACTTCTTAATGATCTCCTCAACTTCTTTTCTACCCGTAAAAAGCTCCATTTGTTCCACAAGCGGTCGCCCCATATTCGGAATGATAAGCTCCCGACTTACAGGCTCTGTCGTTTCGCCTTCCAAGCTATGCAAAAATGATTGCACAATAAGCTCGTTCGTATCGACAATCGTGCCATCCAGGTCAAACAGTACGGTTTGAATCATAGTCTGCTCCTTTATCTTCTATCTCGTGATCCTTCAATACTTTGTTTTTCTCCAAAGCTTTCGTAGATACAATCGGATCTGCATAACGCACATTCGCGTACCCTTTTTTCCTTCTCACGATAATAACAATAACCATTCCAATCACAATCAGAAGCGCTAAGAGCTGCGAGAATCTCACATTACCGCCATAGGTAAGTACACCAGGTTCGAACACAACTGTCATTGGGGACCATAGTGTATTCATGAGCGATGCAAGCCACGTTGGGCCCGTGAAATCAAGACTATCTGTACGCACACCTTCAACAAAGAAACGACCAATGGAGTACCAAATAAAGTAACTGAAAAATAGTTCCCCTGCCCGTAGGAAAGGTCTGCGACGAAGCCAGAGTAGAACCAACAGCCCTAATATATTCCAGACAGATTCATACAGAAACGCCGGGTGATAAAATGTACCTTCAATGTTCATTTGATTCACGATAAAATTCGGTAAATGTAAAGTATTACGTAAGAATGACTCCGAAACAGGACCTCCGTGTGCTTCCTGATTCATGAAATTGCCCCAGCGTCCAATCGCTTGGCCGACGATTAAACCCGGCGCACAAATATCAGCGATTCTCAAGAATGTATATCCTTTGGCTCTTACGTAGAAAAAAGTACCGATAATCGCGCCAATTAACGCCCCATAAATAGCTATGCCGCCATGCCAAATCATAAAAATCTCAGCTAAATTGTTCTTATAATCGGACCATTGGAAGGCCACATAATATATTCTTGCCCCAATAATGGCTGAAGGTACACCAATTAACAATAAATCCATGAAAAAGTCAGGAACAATTCGGAATCGTTTTCCTTCCCTGATCGCCAATAACAAACCAACTAACGCTGCTGTACCTAAAATAATTCCATACCACCGGACATGGATCGGTCCAAGGGAAAAAGCAATACTCTCGAGCATGGTTTCACTCCTTCATTATGTTGTGTGGTTTTTAATCAATCAAAGTCCTCAAAATCTTCGTTCAACGACTCTGTCAGTTTATTCGTAAACTGAAGCGCCGCGTTGTACCCCATTCGCTTCAAACGATAGTTCATCGCAGCCACTTCCACGATAACCGCTAAGTTTCGACCTGGTCGAACAGGAATCGTAACAAGCGGCAGATCCGTATCGATGATACGGGTCAGTTCCTCATCAAGACCTAATCTGTCATATTGCTTGTCCTGCTGCCAATTTTCTAATTTAACAACAACGGAGATCTTCTTCACATTGCGGATGGCACCTGCTCCGAATAAGGTCATGACATTAATGATACCGACACCGCGAATTTCAAGCAAATGACGAATGAGCTCAGGCGCATTACCCGTGAGCACCTTATCTCCATTTTGACGAATTTCTACTGCGTCATCAGCGATAAGCCTATGACCTCTTTTTACGAGCTCAAGTGCCGTTTCACTTTTCCCGATGCCGCTGCTTCCTGTAATGAGCATGCCAATTCCGTATACATCGACCAGTACACCATGAATCGTCGTGCTTGGAGCTAGTTTATTCTCCAGAAACCCTGTCAAACGACTCGCGAAGATTGTCGTAGACATTTGACTGCGAAGTACCGGAAGATCTCGCTTTGTTGCTTCTTCCAGCAATTCAACAGGAACATCTAGTCCTCTTGTCACAATGATACAAGGTGTTTCCTCCGGCGAGCACAGCTGCTCTACCCTATTTCTCCGAACACCCGTCGTTAACATTTCCATGAAGGTGACTTCCGTCTTCCCTAGCATCTGGATACGTTCTCTTGGATGGTAATTAAAATACCCCGCCATCTCAAGACCCGGTCGGTAAAGATCCCCTGTTGTTATTGGACGTTTTAGTCCAGATTCACCTGCAAGAACCTCCATATGGAGTTGTTCCACCAATTCGGAAACCTTCACTTTTTTGGCCATCGTCCAATCTCCTTCGAGTTTTGCCTGTGCAAAACGTGCTTCATCTCAAATATTCATTCTTTCCAATAGTTTCATCGTAATGGAATACCTACTTGAAATCAACTAAAGTGTTCGTGAAGCTGCAATAAAGACAAAAAGGCCAGCCGATAACGGCTGGCCTTTCAGTTAAAATTTTATAGATTAGGATTAATTAAGATGGATAATGTTGTATCTTTATCAAAGAAATGAACTTTGTTCATATCCAAAGCCAATTTAACGTTTGTGCCTTCTTTAATTCCTGAACGCCCGTCAACACGTGCGATTACAGTGTTAGCGCCAATACCGTTAAGGTACAAGTACATTTCATGACCCAAGTTCTCAGTCAATTCCACATTCACGTTGAATACAGTGTTAGGTGATGCTTCCAAGAATACGGGCTCTTCGTGAATGTCTTCTGGACGAACACCCAGAATCACTTCTTTACCTACGAAACCTTTATCTTTCAGCACTTGTGCTTTACCAGCTGGAATTTCAACATTCACAGTACCTGCTTTGAAGAAAACGCCGCTTCCTTCTTGTGTCAATGTACCTGTCATGAAGTTCATCGATGGGGATCCAATGAAGCCCGCAACGAAGATGTTCACTGGGAAGTTGTAGATTTCTTCAGGTGTAGCTGCTTGTTGAATAATACCTTTATCCATAACAACGATGCGATCGCCCATTGTCATAGCTTCGATTTGGTCATGCGTTACATAGATCGTAGTAACACCAAGACGTTTTGTTAATTTTGTGATTTCCGCACGCATTTGTACACGAAGTTTCGCATCCAAGTTGGAAAGCGGCTCATCCATTAAGAATACTTGTGGCTCACGAACAATCGCACGACCCAAGGCAACACGTTGACGTTGACCACCGGAGAGAGCTTTTGGTTTGCGATCTAACAAGTGAACGATATCCAAGATTTTCGCTGCTTCACGAACGCGAGCATCGATATCTGCTTTTTTGAATTTACGAAGCTTCAAGCCGAATGCCATGTTTTGATAAACAGTCATATGCGGATAAAGGGCATAGGATTGGAATACCATCGCGATATCGCGGTCTTTAGGAGCTACATCATTAACAAGGCGGTCTCCGATGTAAAGTTCACCTTCAGTGATTTCCTCTAATCCTGCGATCATACGAAGAGTTGTGGATTTTCCGCAACCGGATGCTCCAACCAATACGACGAACTCTTTATCTTCTACTTCAAGATGGAAATCTTTAACTGTGGATTCTTCTGCACCAGAATATTTTTTAACGATATGATTTAAACGTACGCCTGCCATGGTTTCATTCCCCCTACGGTTTATCGTTCCAAAACTTATTTATCAACTTTAACTATACTCATCTTACCCTACGGATGCCGGACTGACTATGCACAATCCCTACAAAAAAATCACTTTCTTTTCGTTACTTTGTACAATAGCAATGCAAGTCTCACTAATACCGCGTGATTAAACGTTCTCACATCTAGCCCTGTCTCATTTTTGAACTTGTCCAAACGATATAACAAGGTATTTCTATGAATATATAGCTTCTTCGCGGTTTCACTAACGTTACAGTCAAGTGTGAAGAAATGTTCAAGCGTCGTCACCGTCTCTGCATCGAGTGCATGGTCTGTACCGCGCAGCACCTGTTCCAGGAATTCAGCTTTTTCCTCTTCTTCAATCAAATGCAGCAGCTTCTCCAATCGAAGCTCCCAACGAAGATGAATAAAGCTGCCTACATGAAAGGAACGCCCCAGCATAATGGTCTCCCGCAGCTTGAGTATCGTGGCATACAGCGATTTCGCGGGTTTTACCGGATAATCAATGGCTAGATGACATTCACCTACCCACTCATTTGCAAGCATTTCATACAAGCCTGACCCAAAGGCGTCGAGAATCTGCTCTACGCTTTCCTCCTCGTCACCTTCTCGCTCCTCACTGCCGCTTGTTAGCAGACCTTCCGGCGCTAGGATTAGCCACTCTTTTTCCAGTAAAGGAATCAGGATAATCTCCGACTCGAAGAAAGACTCCAAGAGTTTCTTCAGCTCTGCGTAGGAAACACTTTGATTTTGAGAGTAATCCCCATATAAGAGCAGCGGAATTTTCGTCGAATACAAAGAGGATTGTGAAGCAAGCGCATCCGGCAGCTCCGCATAAGTAGAACCGCGCTCCATCTGCTGCAGCAGCCAATCTCTTAATTGGTGCGCTTTTCTTTCATCTTCAGATAAGAAAGCACCCCACTGCCTTTTTTCTTGTGTTTGCTTTGACTCTACAGTCATTTCCACCAGCTTACGCTCAGATGCCGTGAGCTTTGCTCCGAATACTTGCAGAATGCGAATATCTTTATGTTCTTTGGATAAATAAAACAGCACATCCTGACCACGCATAACGCTTCGGCTAAAACTTTCCCGATTCTCTTCCTGCTCTTCGGCCAAATGCTGCCAATCTGCCTCGGGTAACAAACCAATCTGCATAGGCAACTGTAAAACCGCTTCCAAACGCTCTTTTACTCGCTCCCAATCCATCTGTAATCTCCCCTTACTCCCATAGCATCTTCTATCTCTATCTCTCTATTGTAGCATAAGTGACCCCCCTTATGTGAAAGTTCCCTCCTGCATCTAGCTGCAAAAGGGTTCTGTTTCGTCAATCCTTTCATTCCAAATAGGGAAATATGGCTAAATGAACACGAACTCATATTCTTTGTAAACTTGGAAATAATTGTACTAGGATGGTCTCATCCTATAGGAGGGTAATACATATGGTTTGGAGTCAGTGGGTATTGGATCGTGTCATCATTTTAATGGTCGGAGTAGCCTATCTCTTCATATGGGTGCAGGTGACCTTATCGCATTATCGACAAAACTTTCATAACAAATTTATGTGGGGGCCTGTCATTCTAGCTCTAGTTATCAGCTTCGTCTCTATCATGAGTACACTGCTGAATAGTAAAGGCTGGTATACCATAACACATATCTGTTTCTGGCTTGGTGTCATTCAAGGATTGATCGGATTTCTCTTTCACATCAAAGGTGTTCGAAAACGGGTTGGCGGGTTAGCTTTACGGAACTTTCTCACAGGACCGCCGGTGATGATGCCCTTACTATTTTCAATCATTAGCATTTTTGGTCTAACTGCTATCTATGGAGGCTGAATTATTATGAAGAATCATCCCTATTATCCGACATATAACGTTATGGATGAGCAAAAGGAATGGGATTCACATACACGGTCTATCGTGACTGCTCGTTTGACTCGTGAGCATTCGTACCGTTTTTTAACACCTGTTGAAGCGGAAACATTACGAGCCTGGTGCGCGCTTCTCATGGATGATCATCGAGGAGATATTATTCAATATATCATCTGTCATATTGATCAAACATTAACTGAAAACAAAGGAGAGGGACAGCGTAAGGTCAATGTTCCCCCCATTCAAATTCTCCTGCGCCAGGGACTTAAAGCTATTGATGAGGCGGGCTGGATAGAGAACAGTCGGCCTTTCTTCCAACTGGATGAATCTGCACAGCGGCAAATCATGCTCCAAATCAGCAGCGCAAGCTATCCCCCAACCGAAGCTTGGGAGGGCATTCCACAAAAAGCACTCTTTCATAAACTACTTCAGCTAAGTGTAGAAGCCTATTACTCTCATCCCTTAGTCTGGTCGGAGATCGGTTTTGGCGGTCCTGCTTATCCTCGCGGGTATGTGAGAACAGATCTAGGCCAACTCGATCCTTGGGAGGCAGTGAGCGAGCCATGAAGTGGAGACATGAAGATGAATCAGTCGATATCTTAATTGTAGGTGCAGGCGCAGCAGGCGGTGTGCTGGCCAAAGAGCTTAGTGAAGCCGGCCTGAGCGTTGTCGTGCTTGATGCTGGTCCTTGGCGTGATCCTCAGAAGGACTTCGCTAGTGACGAGCTGGGCATGCGGCATTTAGCATGGGAGGATACACGGATTGTTGATGGAACGGAACCTTTAGGAATGGGAACCAATAACTCAGGTAGGGGGGTTGGCGGAGGGACACAGAACTTTACCGGTGTTTTTTTGCGATTTCATGAATCTGATTTCAAAACGAAGTCCATCGATGGCGTGGGTGAAGATTGGCCCATTCATTACAAAGATCTCGAGCCGTATTACAACAAGATAGAAAAAGAAATTGCTGTTTCCGGACCGAAGCATTTCCCTTGGGGCAACTTTAATGGTCCTTACCCTTATCCGGAACGTGACCCCCTTAGTCCTAATGCTTATTTATTTCAAAAAGGTTGCGAAGTACTCGGGATTCAGTCAGCAGTTACACCGCTAGCTATTCTATCTGCTCCTTTTGAAGGACGCCCTCCCTGTATCAATCGTGGATTCTGTATACAAGGCTGTATGCCAAATGCCAAATTTAGTACTTTGACCGTTCATATCCCCAAGGCCGTTCAAGCCGGAGCCGAAATACTCCCTGATTGTATGGTTATTCAAATCGAAATTGATAACAATGGTCATGTGTGCGGTGTTCTCTTCGTTCACAAAGGGATTACTTACCGGCAACGGGCTAAGACCGTTATTTTATGTGCTCACGTAATTGAAACTCCCCGTCTGCTGCTCCACTCCGCTACCTCTCAATTTCCAGACGGACTGGCGAATTCAAGTGGTTGGGTAGGCCGGGCTATCATGCCGCACAGCAGTAATGATGTCTACGCAAAATTTGAACAGGAGGTTCGCTTGTATAAAGGAACACCTGTGTTGGCATCCACTCAAGATTTCTATGAAACCGATCCGCATAGAGGCTATGCTCGCGGCTATACGATTCACTCACACGGCTCGAGACCTATTGATATGGCCGAAGGGATCAGCAAATCGACGCGAGAGCTCATTTGGGGGCAACAGCTAAGGCAAATAATGCTTGATTATAACTACTATGGACGCTTAACCATGGTGGGTGAAGTACTTCCGCAATGGGACAACCATGTCTCCTTATCAGCTGAAAAAGACGAATTTGGAATGCCGCGAGCATCCGTGACATTCAGTTATGGAGATAACGATCGCAAATTAATCGATCACGCTGTAGAGAATATGAAACTAATCCTCAAAGCCGCTGGAGGCGAGGTTGCCTACGTCGTGCCCGATACACAGCATCTCATGGGCGGTTGCCGCATGGGGAATAACCCTGAAACATCGGTCGTCAACTCTTACAGTCAGAGCCACGACATCCCTAACCTGTTCATCTGCGGTGCAAGCCCTTTCGTAACTTCTAGTGGAGGGAACCCCACCAACACGGTCATGGCGCTTGCAGCCAGAACAGCCGATTATATCATCGAGCTTGCCAGTTCTTAAATGAAAGCCTGCTCCCTACTAATGGATTGCATTACTTCTAGCCACTCATCTACAATAGAAGAGAGCTATATATGATGAAAGGAGAGAGTGACATCTATGGCTATCGCTGAATTCACCATTATCCCTATAGGAACGGCAACCACCAGCCTTAGCAGCTATGTCGCTGATCTGCACAAGGAACTAGAGAAACATACAGATATCACCTTTGAAATGACCCCTATGGGCACTATTCTTGAGGGTTCCTTAGATCGACTGCTAGAAGTCATACGTGCCGTCCATGAAGTCCCATTTACGAACGGTGCACAGCGAGTCTCCACATCCATCAAAATAGACGATCGCCGCGATAAACCAGCTTCCATGACGCAAAAAATGCAATCCGTTGCAGAAAAGTTGAAATAAGAAAGAAACAGAAAAAAGCATCCTGCCTAAGGATGCTTTTTTCTGTGAGTATTGGGGCGTTAGTTGCCCAACTCTGACTATTTAAAACAAAAAAAGACCTCTACTGGTCTTCTACGTTTACTTATAAAAGTGAGTCATGTAGGATTCGAACCTACGACACCCTGATTAAAAGTCAGGTGCTCTACCAACTGAGCTAATGACTCATAGGAAAATGGAGGCTGATGGATTCGAACCACCGAACTCGGAGAGAGCAGATTTACAGTCTGCCGTGTTTAGCCACTTCACTAAGCCTCCAGATAAGAGATACCCGTGCTGCATTCTTGCAGCACAACCATCTCAATGGCTCGGGACGGAATCGAACCGCCGACACGAGGATTTTCAGTCCTCTGCTCTACCGACTGAGCTACCGAGCCTTATGTACTTTATTCTAGCTTGTCCTAATTCACTTAAAATAATAGATGGCGGAGCTGACGGGATTCGAACCCGCGGTCTCCTGCGTGACAGGCAGGCATGTTAGGCCACTACACCACAGCTCCGCGTTACTAATTATTGGGGTCCCCGGAAAGTAATCGGAAACTCCATCATTGAACCATCTTCACTTTTTGGGGTAAAGTGGTGCCGTCGAGAGGACTTGAACCCCCAACCTACTGATTACAAGTCAGTTGCTCTACCAGTTGAGCTACAACGGCATATGAAAGAAAAATGGTGGAGGCTGACGGGATCGAACCGCCGACCCTCTGCTTGTAAGGCAGATGCTCTCCCAGCTGAGCTAAGCCTCCGACTGGAATGGTTTTATGGTAGCGGCAGAGGGGCTCGAACCCCCGACCTTACGGGTATGAACCGTACGCTCTAGCCAGCTGAGCTACGCCGCCACATAAAAAGTATATATAGTTGGAAACTGGCGGAGAGAGAGGGATTCGAACCCTCGCACCACTTACGCAGTCTAACCCCTTAGCAGAGGGTCCCCTTATAGCCACTTGGGTATCTCTCCAAGCTATAATATACAATCAGGAAGTATTATTCCCTGAAAACTAGATACGAAACTTGCGTAAAGT
>NZ_FNIF01000002.1:819303-901098 GCF_900103825.1 Paenibacillus sp. yr247 | reverse complement strand
ACGCGCCGTTCGACAGCACGCTGCCGCTGGCTTGGATATGCGCGGCTTTCTTGTCCCCCAGCAATCCTCTTGGGCCGACGCCGGCCTCGTACTTGAACGTCTTGCCGACGACGCAAACCGCGTCGATATACGCTTTAAGCACGGGCGGAAAGCCGTAATTCCAAACCGGATTCACGAACATGTATTTGTCTGCAGCCACGAATTGATCGACCAGCTCCCCGAGACGGCCGACTTTGGCTTGCTCGGATTCGCTCAGCCGGTCAAACGGAACTCCTTCGCTTAGTTTGCCCCATGCGCCGAAAATTTCGCCGTCAAGCTGCGGAACGTTCATCTTGTACGGGTCCAAATGCACGACCTCGTCGTTCGGGTTCGCCTCGCGGTATGCTTCGACGAATCGTTGGCCGACGGACAAGCTGAAGGAAGATTTTGCATCGCCCGGATGTGCGGTAATGTAAAGTACGGTTGCCATAATATAGTTCCCACCTTTAGAAATTTTTTCAGGAACATTCATTCCTGAATAAACAAAAATATTTTATATTGCCGGCAACATAAATACAACACACACATACATGGTTGGCAACATAAATTGGTTCTATGTCTCAGGTGAACACGAACGGGCAGTAGAGAAAACCAATGAGCTAGTCGTAATATCAGAGGGATGTATGGTAAAATTAGGGCATAGGGGGGCTGCCGCGCGGCAGTCCCTTCGCTCAGCAAACGCAGAACGATAGCACAATAATATACATGCTGCCGGGATACTGGGCAGCCTGTTCAAGTAAAGGGCAGTTTAGTGGAAGAAGGAATTGAAAAAAAAGTTAATGGTATGCCGTATTTGGGATTACAATATAAGAAACAAAATAAGGAGCATTTAAAATGGAACAAAATAAAGGCATTTTAGGTGAGCAACAACCGCATTGGGAAACCAATTTTGCAAATAGAGTGGAAATGTTCGGTGAAGTGCCAAGTGACGCTGCTGTCAAAGCGGCTGAAATATTTGAAAAACGGGGAATAAAGACAATTCTTGAATTAGGTGGAGGTCAAGGAAGAGACACTATCTATTTTGCACAAAAAGGTTTCAAGGTACATGTACTCGATTATACACATAGCGGAATTTCGGCAATTAAGGAAAAAGCACAGAAACTTGGCTTATCCAACTCCGTTGAAGCACTTCAACATGATGTGAAAACCCCGCTACCCTTTGATGATGCATTTTTTGAAGGATGTTATTCACATATGTTATTTTGCATGGCTTTCACTGTTCAAGAAATTAAATTTTTAGCCCAAGAAGTAAACAGAGTTTTGAAACCAGATGGAATTAATGTTTATTCTGTGCGGAACCTAAGTGACCCTCATTTTGGAACTGGTATTCATCGAGGAGAAAAAATGTATGAGGTCGGAGGCTTTATTGTTCATTTCTTCGACAAAGAAATGATTGAAGAATTATCAGAGGGATATAAAATCCTGCAAATTAATGAATTTGAAGAAGGCGGAATGCCGAGAAGGCTTTACCTCGTTACTCAACAAAAAGAATAAAATCTTAATGAACTACCCTGAAAATATCAACATGAGAAACAAACTGCCGGCATCGGCAGCCTGTTCAATATCGGGCAGTTTAATGCAGTAGCGTTTTCAATTAAGATTCAAAAAGCAAGTGACTCCGAATGGTTTAGAATTGCTGAGGTTAGCAAGTATAGGATGATTAAGTGTTAAACGCCACAAATTATCATTGCTCCGCTTCCAATTCTCCGCCACTCCCCGTAAGAGGCTGAATGATTCTGTTAATCGAATTTGCTCAATAAAGTTTTTTTGTACATAGGTTATCATCCACAATAAGATGACTACGGCGATTATGGCAGAAAGGTAAGCCATCCAGACATCCTGCTTTATCAATTTCGCTTCCAATAAATATAAAGTCGAAAATCCTGACAAGGGCAAAGATTCGCAGTGGTGGACAGTGGCAGTAGCTTCTTAATTATCGAAAATAATAAATGCAAAAAATAATTTAAAAAAATAAGGAGATGTTAAATATGGAATATCGTGTTTTGGGTCGTACAGGAATTAAGGTAAGCAGTTATTGCTTAGGTACAGGAAACTTTGGAGCATGGGGAAATACCAATGTGGAAGAATGCATTCAAATCGTAGATGAGTCTCTTGCAAAGGGTATTAACTTTATCGATACAGCTGACGTATATTCTGCAGGTGGTTCAGAAGAAATTCTCGGAAAAGCTTTAAAAGGCCGACGTGAAGAGGTTGTGCTTACATCAAAAGTGGGACTGCCTATGGGAAAAGGGTTAAATCAAAGCGGGAATTCACGATTTTGGATTAGACGTGAAGTGGAGAATAGCTTGCGCCGGCTGCAAACAGACTATATTGACCTTTATCAGCTTCATCGTCCAGATCCGTCAACCGATATTGAGGAGACACTTAGCGTCTTAACCGAGCTTGTACAGGAAGGGAAAATTCGTTATTTTGGTTCCTCTACGTTTCAGGCTTGGCAAATCGTTGAGGCACATATGGTTAGTGAAACACGCAATCTTGGACGCTTGTCAAGCGAGCAACCCCCTTATTCCATCTTGAATCGAAGTATTGAACTTGATGTTCTTGAAGCTACGAGAAAATACGGTATGGGTGTTCTCGTATGGAGTCCGCTTTCTGGAGGATTGCTTTCAGGGAAATATTCCAAAGGTCAAGCCACCCCGGAAGATTCACGTGCTCATCGTTTCCAAGGAAATTACTTAGGAAGTATCGTTGATCCAGCTCGTGAAGAAAATCGGGTGAAGTTTGAAATCATTAGTCTTCTGCAAGAGGTAGCTAAGGAAGCGGGATTATCTCTTCCGCATATGGCTATGGCTTTTACGCAGGCTCATCCTTCTGTAACGTCTACAATTATCGGACCACGTACGATTGCACATCTTCAGGACACGTTAAATAACGTAGATGCTAGGTTGAGTTCTGATATATTAGATGCTATTGATAAGATTGTTGCTCCAGGGAAAACATTAGATGATATGGAAAGAGGATGGGCTCCAGACTGGCTGGCTGCCTCCCAAAGACGCCGGGCCTAATCGTTTCAAGTTGATGACGCATTTTAGGAGGTTATCTTATGAATAAAAATAGTGAGATTGTTCACAAACAATCCGTTAAGCCGCTATTTAAGCCTTTGACACTGAAAAATTTATCCTTACCCAACCGTATTGTGATGGCCCCGATGACAAGAAGCTTCTCTCCAAACGGAGTGCCAGGGATGGATGTAGCTGCTTATTACCGTCGTCGAGCAGAGAACGGAGTTGGCCTGATCGTAACGGAAGGCACAGTAATTAACCATCCTGCTGCAACAGGTGATCCTAACATCCCGAACTTCCATGGCGAAGCTGCGTTGAACGGCTGGGCACGGGTGGTCAAAGAAGTGCATGAAGCTGGCGGAAAGATTATTCCACAGATTTGGCATGTTGGCATAACCCGGAGGATCAGATCTGAGCCTAATCTTGAAGCACCTTCAATCAGCCCATCAGGAATTGATCTGATGGGCGAAAAAGTAGGCGAGCCAATGACAGAGTCCGAGATTACTGATGTCATTAAGGCTTATGCGGAAGCTGCTGCCGAAGCGAAAAGACTCGGCTTTGACGGGGTTGAGCTTCATGGCGCACACGGCTATTTGATTGACCAGTTCTTTTGGGAGAAAACAAATCAACGCAACGACCGCTATGGGGGTGACTTAGTCGGCAGAACCCGTTTTGCCGTAGAGATTATTGAGGCTTGCCGTCAAGCGGTTGGCCCGGATTTCCCCATTGTGCTGCGATTCTCTCAGTGGAAAACGGGTTCGTACGATGCAAAGCTGGCGGAAACCCCTGAGCAGCTAGCTCGGTTTCTGGCACCGTTGGTGGAAGCGGGTGTTGATATCTTTGATTGTTCGACCCGCCGTTTCTGGGAACCCGAATTCGATAGCTCGGATCTAAATCTTGCGGGCTGGACCAAGAAACTGACAGGTAAGCCTACCATCACCGTAGGCTCGGTAGGTCTCGAATCAGATTTCACGAGCTCGACAGCCGAGAATGCTGTTATCGACGAGCTGCTTGAAAGGCTTGATCGAAATGAGTTTGACCTGGCTGCTATTGGCCGCGCCATGCTGGCAGACCCAGCTTGGGCGGTAAAGATTCGTGAAGGACGGGATGAGGAGCTAATTCCGTACACCTCTGATCTCTTGAACAAGCTGCTGTAATTGTATAGGTAGAAAAAACCTAATCAGACTGACATCTCCGTTGTCTGCTTAGGCTTTTTTTCTTTTTGAAACGATCAGGTAAATGATAAATAGCAAGGGAATGTAGGCGTAAATAAAATAAAATCCTAACACACCAACAAATTTTCCTAGCGCTTCAGCCTTAAATCGATCGTTGAACGGAAGAGCGGCAATGAAGAATGTTATTAGTATAAAAAGTAAAGACACTTGAGGTTTAAGATTGGTTACTCTTTTTATAATTCTAGTACAACTCCATATCGAGATACAAAGCACCGGGATTAAAATAATAAGCCACATACCAATGACAATAAATTCAAACCTTGCAATAAGTGAAAACTCAACACTTTTTGTCATCACCAAAAGGTGCCAATTCGTATGTTTTATCATACCCTGACTAAAATACAAAGTGGTTGCGACTATTGCTATAAAATACTGAATTGTATTAGAAAGTAAACCGAAATGGGCCCATTTTGCGCTTTTTTCAGGAAATTTTAAAAAAGGGAAGTAGAGAAGCAAAGTTTCAAATCCAATAAATAGGATACTAGAAGATTTACATGATTTGAGCATATCTTGAATAGAGTGATCAAATAGAGGAAATAAATTCTCTCTTTGTCCATTTTGCAAAGGGAAAAATAATAAAAGCATTATTATTATACTGAATAGAACCGAGAATAAACTAAATCCTGTTAATACTCTTAATCCTCCGGATACAAGATAATAGATGATACAAATTAATAGTAGTGCCAATACCCAGGTTTTAAGGGTTGGAAACATCCAAACTTCTATAATTTCAATATAACCCCGAAAAACACTTAAAGCCAAAATGAAAAAGTATCCGACCATAAGCAAGGAAATGGCATTCCCAAAGAAATTGCCAAACATCATTCGATGTAAGTCAATTACGTCTTTAGCTGGATAGCCAAGCATCTTATACATCATCCAGATGATGAAATGAAGGCTTAGACCCGTTAGGACAATCGAAATCCAAGCATCGCGACCGGCATCTTCAAAGATTAGATTTTGATAAAACATAATGCTAAGGCCGTTCTGAGTCGCATGGACTAAGAAAAAAGCAAAGAATCCGGACATTAAGTAATTTTCCTTAACCAGTTTCTGCACTAATGCCCAACTCCCAATTGTAATATTTTTATTTCTATATGTACTTCAAATTTCATATTTGGGTAGATCAGATTCATAAATTCTTGCTCATTCCAATTTCTTTGCTTGCTCCTATTTAGATCTCCTAAGCCAATCGGATCCACATTATTCTTCTGAAAATTTTCCAGCATGTTTGTAATTTCTGTTGTTAAATTGTTTTCGATTTGTTTCTTTAGTTCAAGTATTTGGTTTTTGTCAGATGTCTTTATGCTTGTTGGATAATCTCGCATTTCTATATTTAGTTTAAGTGATAGGACAGCTTTTTCATTCTGCACAGTGATTTTTCGGTTTCCGTAGATTATTTTTAATGAAATTTTATCCTTTTGTTTCGATTTAAATTCATAAGTACCTAATATGATGTTGGTTTTATCCTTAAGCAGTTTTACATATAATCCCTCTTTATTCGTTAACGTAAGCTTTAATTTATCCTCTTTAAAAACACCTAAACCATCCATTTGTAATACGCCTTTTGGATCTTTATGTAAGATGGGTAAATAAACATCTTGACCTTCTCCAAAATATTGATTAAGAAATATATGGATATCTGTCGAAGGCGTATTCCCATTCTCCATGTTTTGTTTGATTAGATTTGCTAAGTAAAAGGGAGGATATTTTAAAGCTTCGGATAAAATATCACTTGCATTTTGCTTCGTTATAATTACTGTCGAGTGGCTACCTACAAGGGGATCTAGAACAAGGGCGCTGGCAAGCTCTGAAATGCCTCTTCTTGCAAATTTTTCACTAATGACAAATGTCCGTAATTGCCCGGATGCAACAGGGCGATCTGATTGGGTAGTTAAGGGTGCAAGTAATCCATAAATCGTTTGTGCTTCTGTGGTTAATAATAATAATCGAGCTTTCTTTTCATACGCAGAATACAAGTGACTGCCCCTAATTGTATCTCCATGCATGTCGAAACCCACACTTTGTATGATTTTCATCCGATCTACAATTTGTGCCTGTGCGCATCCCGATAAAAGGAAGCAAACGAAAAGAATGGGTAAGTACGTTTTCATTGACTCTGTTTCCCTTACTTAGAAATTTATTCGTTATTGTAATCGTCACTAATATCCTTCGATTTGCTTACCTTATATCTTTTCAACGAGAGTGGGCGTAAAAAACGAGGTCGATTAAAAGTAAGGCTGAGGGAGGAGCGAATAAAACTATCTGTGAATTCACGGAAACGAAAAGGGAACACTGGAACAATGTACGGAGTTCCCAAAGATTTCAACCGCAACAAATGGCCTAGAAGAAACACAACCCCGATCATAATGCCTAAACCGCCCCAAGCTGCCGCCAAGCCCATCATTGGAAACCTCAGAAAGCGTATGGTATTAGCCATCTTGAAGGTAGGTGTGGCAAAAGATGCGAGTGCAGAAAGAGAAACAACAATAATTAATATATTGCTAGTGAGAGCGGCTTGCACGGCGGCTTCTCCAAGTACGATACCGCCCACAATCCCCACAGTTTGTCCGACTTTGGTTGGCAATCTGGCTCCAGCTTCACGTAACATCTCGACGGTTAATTCTAAGAGCAATACTTCAAGGATAGGCGGAAAGGGAACATCCGCTCTAGATTGGATAATCGGACCCAAAAGAGATTGTGGAATGACCGAATAATGAAAGGTTAATACGGCAACATAGAAGGGGGATGCAAGAATTGAATAGGCAACTCCAATATAACGAATGCACCGAAAGAATGAACCTAAAATCCATGGCAAGTAATAATCTTCTGGTGATTTGAAAAAATCAAACACAGTGGTAGGTCCTGATATGACATAAGGAGAACCGTTGCTTAATATAGCCACATGCCCGTTAAGAAGATTACCTTTTATTCTATCCAAACGTTCAGATGTCATAAATAAAGGGAATGGTGAATTAGAGTTATCTGCTATGATTTGGTCAAGAATAGCACTGTCAAATATCACGTCAAAATCAAGATCTACAAGTCTTTGTCTTACCGTATTTACATGCTGTGGATTGCAAATACCATCTAAATGAACAATCATAACTCTCGTTTTTGAAAGAGAACCAATGATGTGCTCCTCAAACATAAGCTTTTCAGATATAATTTCTCTTCGAAGTATACTAACGTTGGTATCCAAATCTTCGACAAAACCGACTTTTGGACCAATGACGCTGTATTCATTATCAGCTTCATTATTACCTCGATATCCGCGTGTTAAATCCGCAATATTAACTAAAAGCCCTTCGCTTAAATTTGGTTCCAATTGAATATAAATGGATCCTATAAGCAAACTTTGCGAAATCTCTTCCAAGTTGGATGATAACTTGATTCCCTCAATAGGAATCACTTTTTTTAATTCATGTAAATTTTTGATTTCTCCTTTTGAGATTTGAAGAGAATGCAGTAAATTGTGATTAATTAGTCCTTGGTCTACACAGGCATTATAATAAGAAAAATGAAACAAATTATCATGGATTGTATGTACAGTCTGTATAAAATCATCTGATTTTATGGCCTCTTTCAAAGCAGCATGTATATTTTCTAGAATAAGAACACCGCCTTTCCATGATATTTTCCCCTTATTATGAACCGAAATACAGAAATTATTCCCATTTAAAGGAGGTAAAATATGGCTAGAAGCATCGGAGAAGCATTTATGATACTTTCGGAGACAAGCATGATTCATATATGAAAGTAATAGAGCGATATGATGAATTAGCGATTCATGATTCGGAAGCGGCTGCTGAAGTGAATCAGAGTTTCTCTAAAACAGAGAATCATATATTTGATTAAAACTGGCAGGTATTATTGACACGACACTAACCATATTGGATTAACGCTGAGACAGATAACAAATTAATGGCAAGCAAAGCCTAATGGAGAGTTGGATTATCGGAAAAGTCCAACATCTTTTCTACTTTAAGCAAATATCTAGCTGATGTATTTGTTACAATGCATATGAAAGCTTGTAATTTCGGAATACTCAGGAGGGAATTGGATGAAAAAGCACGATCGTCTAGAAGGTAGCGGACATTCATTAATCCAAGAAGTCAACAACACCAATGTACCATTTGGAACAATCGGGATCTGGTTTTTGGGTCAGGAAAGTATCATTCTCAAAGGAGCGGGAGTTACGATATATATCGATCCCTTCGTCTCTGATTATTTAGAGAGAACACATGGGGTCGCTCGTTTATATCAGACTCCGCTTACGCCGGAAGAGATTACGAATGTCGATATTTGCCTGATTACACACGAGCACGAGGACCATCTTGACCCCGGTACGCTGAGCGTACTTGTAAAACAAAATGAAAGCGCATTACTGATAGCTCCAGCATTTTGCAGGGAAAGTCTTTTGAATATCGGATGTGATCCTTCGAAAATAAGGGATGCGGATACGGAGCGGTCTTTGTCTTTATTTGACTCGAGATTGAAGATACAGGCGATTCCTGCTGCACATGAAGAGCTGGAAACGAATGAGCAAGGTCAGCATCGTTATGTTGGCTATATCGTGGAGTTAAATGGGGTAACAATTTATCATGCAGGGGATACACTCATCTATCCGGGACTCTCTGAATTGCTGCGCGGTCATGACATCGATCTAGCCATGCTTCCGATCAATGGTCGGGACTTTTTTCGGACGAACCGAGGGATTGTAGGCAATATGAATTACCGTGAAGCTGCGGAGCTTGCTGCGGAAATTAACGTTGATGCGGTTATTCCTCTGCATTATGAGACTTTTACCGGAAATTCGGAACATCCGGGGAATTTCGTAGATGAGCTGAACGAAAAACACCCAGGGCTGAAATGTCACGTTTTAGCAAGAGGAGAACGCTTTGTGTATGTTTCTCCAAAGGCTTTTTTGGAATAAAGCGATGAGAAGCAAAATTTCTATGATGATTGACATCAGCGGTGGGAAGCTGGTAACTCAAACATCCGGTGCGATGTGTCAAAATAATATCTTTGCTGCGAGAAAAAGTAATTATTTTATTTTGGAGGCTATTAGATGACCACAGATTCTATTAAGAAGTTTTTATTCGGAAGACCATTAAAATCAAGTGAAATCGAATCTGAGAAAATGCCTGTTTGGAAAGCTCTTCCGATTTTATCCTCGGATGCATTATCTTCTGTTGCTTACGGGACCGAACAAATTTTGCTGGAATTAGCTACTGTTGGAATTGTTGCTTTTTCATTTTCTCTTCCCATTGCGATTGCTATCATCTTACTCATTGGGATACTCGTCATTAGCTATCGTCAGGTGATTGATACTTATCCTCAGGGTGGCGGAGCCTACATGGTTTCTAAGGAAAATCTTGGGATGTTTTGGGGGAGATTAGCCGGTGTCTCCTTGTTAATTGACTACACTTTAACTGTCGCTGTTTCGATATCTGCCGGTGTAATTGCGATAACATCTGCATTTCCACAATTTGTACCTTATACGGTGGAGATATGTATACTGCTCGTCGTGATTATGGTTTTTATTAATTTACGTGGAACATCTGAGTCTGGAACCATTTTTGCTTTTCCAACGTATTTGTTTATTTTATGTATGATCGCTTTGGTTGGAAAAGGAACTTTTGATGTACTTACGGGAGCTGCGACTGCACCCCACGGTATTCCAATGGCAACAGTAATGCCTTCGGGTTTAACTTTGTTTGTCTTGTTGAAAGCCTTTTCATCTGGCTGTTCGGCGGTTACAGGAATAGAAGCAATATCAAATGCTGTTCCTCACTTTCGTCGACCATCAGAAAAAAATGCTAAAATGACGCTTATTTCACTGGCTTTGTTATTAGCTGTCATTTTTGGTGGTGTTACAGTTCTCGCCTTGGCTTATCACGTGTCGCCAGACCCGAATGGAAGCGAATCGGTTTTATCAATGGTCACGGAACAAGCTTTCGGTCGTGGAGTTATTTACTATATCACACAAATTGCTACGATGTTGATTCTGGTTCTTGCCGCGAATACAAGCTTCAACGGGTTTCCGATTTTGGCCTCTATCATGGCGCAAGATAAAAACTTTCCAAGGGTTTTTTCAAACCGCGGAGACAGATTAGCATTTAATTATGGTATTGTAACGCTTGGTATACTATCTATCATTTTACTTATTGTTTTTGAAGGAAAGACGGATCTACTCATTCCTTTATATGCGATTGGGGTATTCCTATCCTTTACCTTGGCACAAGGTGGATTAGTCTTAAAGTGGGTCAGGGAGAAGAAGAAACGCTGGTTTCAGAAGTCAATAATAAATGGATTCGGGGCCTTAGTTACATTGGCCGTTGTGATCATATTTAGCATCACCAAGTTTATGGAGGGTGCCTGGATCGTTATTGTGATAAGTCCGATTATGTTATGGATGATTTCGAAAGTTTATCGTCATTATGAGGATGTGGCGGATGAATTAAGAATTAATTTAGATGAACCTTTGCCAAAAAGAGATGAACTTATCGTGATCATTCCTATTGCGGGAATACACAGAGTCGTGGCAGATACAATAATTTACGCTAAATCGATTTCACCCAATATCATTGCTTTTTACGTTTCTATTACAGATGAAGATGAAGATAAAATTCAAGAAAAATGGGAAAAGTGGAATCCTGGTGTTAGATTGGTTGTATTCAAATCTCGGTATAGAACAGTGATTAGGCCGTTGATTGATTTTATTGATCGAATCGATACAAACATTTCCGAAAGCAAAAATATAATGGTCCTACTTCCGCAATTTGTAACCAAAAAATGGTGGCATCGTTTACTGCATAATCAATCTGCAAATCGGATAAGAAAAGCTCTCCAATCTAGAAAAGATATTGCTGTTACAACAATACCTTATCATTTACACGATTAAATATTTGGACAAGGTAACATGAGGGTAATTTACCTAGTTCATCGAAGAAACAGTCTAAGACTTTTACAAGTCTCAGACTGTTTCTTGTTTCATAACGTAAGACCAAAATGATGAAAAATATAAAAAGAACAAAGAGTTCATGGCATAAGGTTCCCTATAATCTAATGATTATCTCCTTTTTACTTATAGTAAAAAATGGGTCAATGTTGTTTTGAATCATTCTAATGCTTGAATTTCATGATAAACTCCATCTGATGCTCTTCATTCACACGTTTCATGAACTCATGAAATTCTTCCTCTGTTTCACATACGGCTGTGTGCTCCAACCAAACAAAGAATTTCTTCTTAAGTATGGCTGAAGCATGAAGGGGGTATGTGTCCCGAGATTTTATGATATACAACCCTGAGGAAACTTCATTCCAAGGTGGCTTGAAAATAGTACGGATGGATAATCGAGTCCGATTCTCCCAATCCTGTTTTTTTTGCTTGTTTCTTATGGACTGATACATTCTCATAACGATCTGTTGATCGGATATCTCGGTCCATTTTGAAAACCCTGATAGGATCGCATTTTGTTTAATTTCGGACCTTTCTTTAGAAAACCAGTAACCAACAATAACGGGAAAATGATGATCTTCTTCCAGCCATAAGACACCAAACCACTCGTAATCTAACTGAATCGGATTTAACAAATTGGGAACTAACCCTAAATAATATGGGGGAGAGGAAGTCATAAATTTTCTCCTTTTGACTCATTGGTCGGTACAGCGAATCAGCAAAAAGAAAGTTTGCTTGGTCATCGACGTCACCTTTACAGAATAATTGTAACGTTGAACCGTATAAAAAGGGGGTAAAGAATGTATAGCAAACGTATAAAAATAAAATAAAAATGCGGAGTCATACATAGCAAAGAAGCTGACTTCGATGAAATCAGCTTCTTTACAGCAGAAATTAATAATGCATCAATCTTGAGATCTTCAACATATTTGACCCTCCATGCTTAAAACTATTCCGATGTCGCAGCTGTTTCGTGTTCAAGATAGAGATTTTTTGCTTTCTCATCGTATGCTAGCAATTCAGCATATCTTCCCCAATCTATCAATATGTCTAATTGATGACCTGCTTCTTCCAAACCAAAATGCTTTTCAAAGATTTCCAAGAAAAATTCCCGTTCCATTTTATTATTAGATTTAGAATGTAAAATCCAGATAATCTTCTCTATCATGGGGACGTGTTGAAGCAATTGCTTTTTGAAGATATCCTTCCTTTCCAAAACACTGGCATCAGCAAAGTGACGTCCAATTTCCGTTAATTCAATATCTCCGTGCTGGATGTGAGCAAAACCGAGCATCTGGGCTGCTTCGACAATTGGCAAGAAGTCCTCTAGATTAAGACTTAATTGATCAGCTAGCTTGTATAAGTCAACCGTATTTCCAAGATCATCAATCAATTCTATAAACCCTGTTAACGCACCTGCGGGTACTTCTTGAACCTTTTCGATCTTTTTCTTCTGTTCTTCGACATGATCATTTTGCTTTATTTCACGTTTGGTCAATATGGAATAAATTTTATCAACAAGCCCGGTAAATTGTGCTTCTTGTTTATCACGCCAATGAGGCATAGGAATCAAAATATCCGCTATAACTCTAGCTGGGTCACGAGATAAGACAATCGCCCGATCAGACATATAGACCGCTTCTTCAATACTGTGTGTGACCATAATAATCGATTTTGTTGGAATCTTCTTTTCTGTCCATAATTCGAGTAAATCCCGTTTAAGGTTCTCCGCCGTTAACACGTCTAAGGCCGAGAAAGGCTCATCCATCAAGAGAATATCTGGTTCCATGACAAGAGCGCGACCAATGCCTACACGTTGTCTCATACCACCTGAAAGTTCCTTGGGATATGCGCCTTCGAATCCGTCGAGTCCAACCATATCAATAATAGAGAGGGCTTTGCGCATTTTTTCTGTTTCCGTTAATGATTTATTTTCAAGTCCCAGCTTTACGTTCTCGAGTACCGTGAGCCAAGGAAATAAGGCAAAGGATTGAAAAACCATCCCTACTCCTGGATTTGTTCCTTGTACTTCTTGCCCGTTATAAAAGACTGTTCCTTGAGAAGGAGGGACAAGTCCGGCAATAATCCGAAGCAGGGTGGACTTGCCTGAACCCGAAGGCCCTAGAATGGATACAAACTCACCCTCTGTAATATTCAACTGTATATCTTCTAGGATGCTGACATTCGTAGTGTTTGGCATATCATAACGTTTGCTGACTTTTTGAAGTTGAATCAATGCTTTTTTCATGGTACAACACCTCTATTCCAGATGATATTTTTTTTCGGAGATCGCGTACAGCTTACGCCAAACCAAACGATTTACAAGTACAACCATCAAGCACATAACAATAATTCCCCATATAATTTGGGGCCAATCTCCTTTTGTTGTTGCTTGGGCGATAAATGAACCTAATCCAGATGCTTGTAAAGTGCTATCTTTCCAAGATACAAGCTCGGAGACGATACTTGCGTTCCAGGCTCCTCCACTAGCTGTAATACATCCCGTAATGAGAAACGGAAATACGCTCGGTAATATTAACTTCATCCATGTTTGTAGCCGGGTCAAACGCAAAATTGCCGCTGCTTCTTTCAAATCGGAAGGAATAGCCATCGCTCCGGCAATAACGTTAAACAAGATGTACCACTGTGTGCCCAACATCATAAGAGGAATGGCACCTATGTTCATACTGACTCCAAGTTTCAGGTATAGAATCGTAAACAAAGGGAATGCCATATTTGCCGGAAAAGAAGCTAGTACCTGTACAATGGGCTGAGCAACCCTTGAAAGTTTAGGGTTCATACCGATCATGACACCCACTGGAACGGTCCATAATACAGCGAAAACTGTTGATACGAATACGCGTAGTGCTGTTTGCATTCCGAGTACAACAACTCTAAGTAATTCGTTCCAGCTTAGCTGTATGATTTCCATAACAGCTTCATAGACATACTTGGCAATGAATATGATAACGATGATCCAAATGATCCAGATCACAATTCTAGACACGAGAAATGACGGTTTAGGCAAATGAATGGAGGTACGTGTTTGTTTGAATTTACTTGTTAAGTCGTGAAAGAAAGTTCCTACTGAATGATTGACATAACGAATGAATCTTGCGCGTTTTAGAATGTCATAGACCCAAGATTTCGGGACTTCACCTGCTTCGGATTGCTCGTTCTTAAATTTTTGCGCCCATGCAACAAGTGGCCGCCAAAACAGTTGGTCCACAAGGCATATCAAGATCACCATGGTGATAATCGAATATACAATGGCTTTTACGTTCCCTTGGTCAGCGGCCATTGCCATGTAAGAGCCGATTCCCGGCAAGTGAATATCTTGATTCAACACGCTGATCGATTCACTCGCCGCGAGAAAGAACCAGCCTCCACCGAATGACATCATGCTGTTCCACACTAATCCGATCATGGAAAAAGGCACTTCAAGCTTTGTAAAGCGAGACCATACGCCGAGACGATGAATGCTTGCAGCCTCGTTTAGAGGACGTGGAATTGTTTTAAGTGAATGATAAAAGCTGAAAGTCATGTTCCAAACCTGACCAGTAAAAATGGCGAAAATCGAAGCACATTCGACACCGAGCAGACTCCCAGGAAATAACGCCATGAACATCAACACGGTTGCTGAAAGGAAACCAAGCACTGGTACAGACTGTAAGATGTCGATTGCTGGAATCATGATTTTTTCAGCAATGCGGTTATTAGCAGCGATACGTCCATAAATAAATGTAAATAACAGTGATGCTCCGAATGCAATAAACATTCTGAGAAGCGATCGTCCTGCGTAGTAAGGAAGCATATGCGGGTCAAGGCTCATCGTCGGTTGATCACTTTGGGATAAAGGAACTTGCATACCCGCACCAAGATGGGCCGTTAGATAAAGAATGGATAAGAGCATGAAAATAACCATAACATCTGCCAAGCCGAATTTATATTTATTGCTAATAGTGAGAAACCCATTCCATTTCATCGCGAAAACCCCCTTTGCAAATAAAAAACTCTCCTCAGCATTGCATGAGGAGAGCGTAAATATTCCATCTTTTCAGTTTACAATCAGGTTCATCTGTTCAGCAAATCAAACTCTTAAGAAAAAAAGAGCTTGAACATACTCTCGGACTCACTGAGGGCATACTGGTAGTGGAAATACACGGTTCCTTGGTAGCAAAGCATGCTGTAAAGCTGTTCAACACTCGCATTCGACTACAACTGTCCATTTCCAGTTTCCCCCCTTTGTACATAAATATGAAAGCCCCCCGGGTTTGGTCCCAGGGGGCATAAGTTCACAATGAAATAAACCGATTCCCCCTAGTCCAGTTTTAGCACTATACAACGTAAAGAGCGGTCGCTCTTAGCCACCTTATGAAAAGCCTTAATCCGGCAGTTCCTGTTCTACCCATTGGCATCTTTCGATATTTCCGGGCAGTGGCCTATGTTTGTATAGGAGCCTCACCTAACGAGGACATATTCAATTCCCTTGAAAGTTTACTCCTAATTGCATTTATTTGTCAATAGAAAAACAGATTTTGAAAATAGTGAAAATCTGCGGGGGGTGAGTTTATGGAGGGTGCCTGATTTGTTTTAATTGAACCAACCTTTTTTTCTAAACCACATAAACATACCAAAACCAATTCCGAACATGACCACTAACGCGATAAAGTAACCCCATTGCCATTTCAACTCTGGCATGTTATCAAAGTTCATTCCATATATCCCAGCGATGAACGTTAAGGGCATGAAGATGGTCGTAATAACGGTTAATGTTTTCATGATGGTATTCATTCTGTTGGAATTAAGGGAGATATAGCTATCCCGCAAATCTGCCGTCATGTCTCGGTTAGAATCGATCATTTCAGAGAGCTTTAACAAATGGTCATAGACGTCTGTATAGTAGTGCAAAAGTTGATTTATACCCTCTATTCGTTCTGAATTAAGGATCCGATAAAGGAGATCTCTCATCGGCACAATAGTTCTTCGTAGTTTTAATAGCTTTGAACGTATTTCAAATATGTCTTCCATTAGTGCTTGGGTGGATTTTGAATCAACGTTATTTTCGATTTCGTTTAATTGATCTTCAATTTGGTATACACTCGGAAAATATTGATCTACTAACTTGTCCATAACCACATAGGAAGCATACAAATGACCTTTATCCACGCCCTTTTTCTGCTCGACTATTCTACACCAAGCATCTTCAATCTCCCTGGAATGGTTTAAATGAAAGGTTACAACAAAGTTTTCTCCTAAAAATAAGTCCACTTCTTCAGAAGCAAGCGTTTTTTGATTGATGGCATGCATAACGAAAAAATGTACATCTTCATAGTGATCTAATTTAGGTCGCTGCAGTAAATGAAAACAGTCTTCAATAGCAAGTGGATGAAAGTTAAAATGCTCTTCTAAAAGCTTGGATTCTTCTTCACTTGGTTCGTTAAAGTCAACCCAATACCATTTAATATTGGAACTCGAAAGCTGAGTTATTTGAACGTCTTTTATAACTTCTAGATCGTTTGTTATTGCTAAAGAACGAATCATATAGGAAAGGAACTCCTTAAATACTTAGATTTATTATTTATCCTAATAATTTTATCATAACGAATCAGCAAAATCACTTTGCTTGATGGTCACCGTGTCAATAACGGGAATAAGTGTAACGTTGAACCGTATAAAAAGGGGGTAAAGAATGTATAGCAAACGTATAAAAATAAAATAAAAATGCTTACCCTCTGATTTATAAAAAAGTCGTGGGAAAATGGGAAAGGCACTATAAATGACAAAAACGGACGTAAACTGAAGCATTTATATTGAAAATGAATGTGTATTATAATTGGATACGCTTTCATTTGCTGAATACGTCAAAAGAAACGAAATAAGTCTCTCCACAGCGTTTTACAAGATTTGCTGGAAAGCGTAACATTCGTTGCAACAACTACACATCAGGAATCAAAACGCTGAGTCCCCGCAAGGGGAACGGGGGAACCAACCTGAAGCCGATTAGATATACCATCGGTTTCTCGGGGTGAATCCAGAGCAAGCGCTGCTTGCCGAGGTAGGGCACTTCCAAGCCCGAATCCGACAGCTAACCTCGTAAGCGTATTGGGAGAGAACCACCTTCTATCGTGCTTTCTACAGCTCGTTTATTAACGCTGTTAAAGAAGCCCGAGAGTAGAGAGATTCTCTGCTCCTAGGCTTCTTTTTGTTGTAAAATTTGAGGAGAGTGAATCTATTATGTATCCAGACCCCCTGTCTCTATTAAAAGAAGAAGATGAATGTACCAAGGAATGCAAGATTACCCGTATTGAATGTTTTCGATTTGATTGTGAACTATCCGATAAGCTGCAGCCTGGACATGGCACTGACTGTCATTGCGGTTTACTGACGATATCCACAAATCT
Organism: Paenibacillus sp. yr247; assembly: GCF_900103825.1. Lineage (GTDB taxonomy): Bacteria > Bacillota > Bacilli > Paenibacillales > NBRC-103111 > Paenibacillus_E. The sequence continues at coordinate 883,433 of NZ_FNIF01000002.1, read as the reverse complement.
CGGAACATACGGTTTAGGGGAATTCATGATTCCATGCTGCAACCTGAAGGGGGATTTCGTTCAGTGGGCTGCTGTTTTTCAGCGGATTAAAGGCCTAACCCTTACGGACGGTTTGCATTACGTTCATCAGAAACAAGAGGCATGGGGAGAGGTAAGAACACATTTAATAGAATCGGCTTTAACGGATCTATCTGAAAAGCTTGAGCACCCATCTGCAAGTAATGAGCAACTAAGCTTCCTAGGGGATCGAAATTATTTATTTGACCATTCTCAAGCGTATATCTCTTTCTAGGGTGGTTTTTTCATGAATCAAAGGTTGAAGCATTCATTTCATTCAAAAATGGTCATTAAAGCCCTTGTAGATAGTTTTCTGAAGTTAAATCCAAGATTAATGATCAAAAATCCAGTGCTTTTCGTACTGGAAACGGCTACCTTCGTCATTGGTTTAATAATTCTGTTTCCGCATTATTTCCACACCGAGAATCAGATGATCTATAACATCAATGTATTCTTCATTCTCTTGTTTACGATATTATTTGCGAACTTTGCAGAGGCGCTGGCTGAGGGAAGAGGCAAGGCACACGCGGATAGTTTGATAAAAACAAGAAAGGAATTAAAAGCCAAGCTGCTATCGAAAGATGGCAGCATGAAGGTCGTTGCCGGAAGCGAATTGCGTAAAGGTGACCTTGTACTGGTAGAAATGGGAGATTTCATTCCCGGAGACGGTAAGATTGTGGAAGGCATTGCAGCCATCGATGAATCTTCGGTTAATGGAGAGTCGGCGTTCGTCATTAAAGAGGCGAATAGTGAGCATAGTGCTGTGATTGGCGGGACCATCGTAACCAGCGATTGGATTAAAGTTGAAATTACCGTTGACCCTGGCCACTCCTTTCTTGATCGGATGGTTCAGATGGTGGAAGGGGCTAGACGGCAGAAATCACCGAATGAAATCGCATTGACGACCCTGCTTTCTGTATTAACATTCATCTTTTTAATCGTCGTGGTTACCTTGTATCCATTAGCCGCATTTGTTGGCGTTCATTTGGAGGTATCCACGTTAATTGTGCTTCTCGTATGCTTAATCCCAACGACGATTGGAGGACTGCTGTCCGCCATAGGCATCTCGGGAATTGACCGTGTCACGCGAATCAACATCTTGGCCAAGTCGGGGAGAGCCGTAGAGGCAGCTGGTGATATTAACACCGTCATTCTGGACAAAACCGGAACGATCACTTTCGGCAACCGAATGGCTTCTGCATTCTATCCCGTTGCTGGCGCATCACCGAAGCAGCTCATGGAAGCAGCCGTTCTCACTTCGTTGTTTGATGACACGCAGGAGGGTCGGTCCATTGTAGAGCTTGCCAAGCAGCATCATATAACAAGCGACCTCAGAGCATATCAGGGTGAAGTAATTTCTTTCACAGCTGAAGAGCGGATGAGCGGGTTAAACTTGAACGGCAGTTTTTTCCGAAAAGGGGCTGTTAGCGCCATCTGCAGCTATATCACAGTAAGGGGCGGGCATATTCCTGAGGAGCTGGAGGAGATAAACGGCTTTATTGCCAGAGAAGGCGGGACTCCCCTTGCCGTAAGCAAGGATAATTATATTCTAGGGCTTATTTACTTGAAAGATACGATCAAACCGGGCATTCGCGAACGATTGCAATCTTTGCATCAGATGGGAATTCGAACCATTATGTGTACAGGGGATAATCCACTCACTGCTGCAACCATAGCGAATGAGGTTGGGGTTGATACTTATTATGCCGAGAGTAAACCGGAGGATAAATTACGGATTGTCCGGGAGGAGCAAAGCGAAGGTAAACTTGTCGCCATGACGGGGGATGGGGTTAACGACGCTCCTGCCTTAGCTCAGGCTGATGTAGGCATTGCGATGAGCAGCGGAACGTCAGTGGCCAAAGAGGCGGCCAATATGGTCGATCTGGATTCTGATCCAACGAAAATCCTGGATGTGATTTCGATTGGCAAGCAGCTTCTCATAACACGCGGTGCTGTGACCACGTTCAGTATTGCGAACGATTTTTCCAAATACTTTGCCATTATACCTGCCATGTTTGCGGGCAACCTGCCGGAGCTGCAGGTTTTTAATATTATGCATTTGCAATCACCAACGAGTGCTGTGCTTTCCGCGCTCATCTTTAACGCAGTTATCATCCCGCTCTTGATTCCGGTCGCATTGAAAGGCGTTACTTACAAGCCCATGAGCGCGAATCAATTACTAAGTCGGAATTTAGCCATATACGGAGCAGGAGGCATCATTTTTCCGTTCATAGGGATCAAGGTCATAGATTTTTTCCTGCATATTTTCATTGAACATCTATAGAACTGGGGTACATAAGTATGGATAAGCTACTAGACATCAGAAAAAAAGCGGAAGGGAGAAAGACTTCATTTCGCATTGTATCTATGTATGTACTGCTCGCTTGTATGCTGCAAATTGCTCTCAAGATTGGGGTTTCGTATCTATTATTCATCATGATGATGATTGTGACAGCCTACCTGTTGTATAACATGATTCAGCGCAATATAGAGAAGGTTAACCAAATGGAGACATCACAGTTGATACGAGAGGAACAGAAGATTCGCTCAACCTTGGAAAGCATTCAAGACGGCTATTATGAAATAGATATGACAGGCAACTTCTTGTTCTTCAATCATTCTCTCGTAGAACTTCTGGGAAAGGTGGAAAAAGAACTACAAGGCTGTCAAATCGCCGATTTCATGAGTGCGGAAGACGCGAAAAAACTGAAACAAGCGTATCAATGGGTTGCTCATACAGGAACAGCCGTCAATTGCGTCGAATGGGAGATCATTCGTGAGGATGGTACACGCAAGCGCGTGGAAGGTTCCATTGTCCTTATTCTAGATGCGGAGGAGTTAGCGCCCATAGGTTTCCGAGGTATTATTCGAGATATTACAGATCGCAAAGATTCGGAGAGAATGCTGGAGGAAAGCAGATTCCGCTATAAATCTTTAGTGGATCATAATCCCGATCTTGTCTGTTCTTTTGAGTTGGATGGTCTTGTTACAGCGATAAATCCGGCAACGGAAAAAATAACGGGTTATTCGGCTAATCAATTAGTTGGCACTTCATGTACACATCTAATGAGCGTTATCCCAAGATCAACCTATTTGAAACCGTTTTTGCTTGCTAAAAAAGGGATATCCTCCGGCTTTGAGATTTCCATCACTCATAAACGCGGATATCCGGTTGATTTGCAAATTCGGTTCGTTCCGATCATCGTCGACAGCCAAGTGGTCGGTGTATTTGCTATTGGCAAAGATATTACAGAACATAAGCAAGCTGAGGAAACGATCAACCATATGGCCTATCATGACGCGCTGACTGATCTTCCGAATCGCCGAATGTTTATTGATCATCTGACCAAAGGCTTGGGGCAGGCAGAACGAGGTAGTCATAAGCTTGCCGTTTTGTTTTTGGATCTGAATCGATTCAAATATATCAATGACTCCTTGGGTCATGCCTTTGGCGACACGCTGCTGCAAACGATTGCGAAACGTCTCTTGAACTGTGTTGGTCAACATGGCACGATAGCACGCATGGGTGGGGACGAGTTTACGATATTATTGCCTGTCCTCAAACAGGAGAGCTTTATTCTTTTCATCGTGAAGGAAATAATTGAGGCCATTAATCGTCCCATTCTTATCGAAGGTCATGAATGTTCGGTTACAACGAGTATTGGAATTAGTATTTTTCCTAATGATGGGCCCGACGCCCAGACGTTAATGATGAATGCCGATGCGGCCATGTATCGGGCTAAGGAAAGCCATCGCAATCAATTCGAGTTCTTTACACCAATTATGAGTATCCAGGCTTCTGAGCGACTTACCATTGAGCAGGAGCTGCGTAAAGCATTGGAGCGTGGTGAGCTGCTCTTGATGTATCAGCCCCAGCTGCAGTTCGAAACAGATCAGATTACAGGTGTGGAGGCGCTTGTCAGGTGGATGCATCCCAAGCGGGGTCTGGTATCACCGGCAGACTTCATTCCGCTCGCAGAGGAAACAGGCATTATCATCCCCCTTGGAGAATGGGTACTGCGTACGGCCTGCCGACAAAATAAAGCCTGGCAAGACGCGGGTTTTCCTCCTATGCGGGTAGCTGTCAATCTGTCCGCCTATCAATTCAAACAAACGAATATTGTGCAGATTGTTGCTGATATCTTGAAGGAAACAGGCCTCCATCCAGCTTATTTGGAGCTTGAAATCACAGAGAGCGTTGCTATGCAAAATGCGGAACAAGTCATTGTTACACTCGAAGAATTGAAAAGGCTTGGTATCCAAGTATCCATCGATGATTTCGGTACAGGCTATTCTTCGCTAAGCTACCTCCGTAACTTTCCGATTGACCGGCTAAAAATCGACAGATCTTTCGTCAATGATATTACGTCTGTACAAGGGGAATCTACGATTGCTGCTTCGATCATAGCTATGGCTCAGAGTCTAAGCCTCGAGGTTATTGCTGAAGGTGTCGAGACGGAGGTGCAATTTGAGTTCCTAAAAAACAAAGGTTGCAATGAAATGCAAGGGTATTTCTTCAGTAAACCGCTTCTCGCTGAAGACTTGACAGAGCGACTAGCTGGTACCCGCGGCGCCTGATGTCAAATAAAAAAGAGCATCTCCCACTTGATACGAGTGGAGAGTTGCTCTTTTCTTAATTAGGATTGGCGGATACGAGAATCTCAGGCAGTGGATGTCCTGCGATCCATGACGATATGGTTTTACAGAATAGAGCTGGTTTTTCAAGAGGCCAGTTATGCTTGGCTCTTCTCACAAAATAACTCTTGGAACTGGGGTAAGAAGCACACAATTCAAGTAACGATTGTTGAATAGATGCTCCTTCTTTCTCTCCTGCAAGCGCAAGGAGAGGTGGAAGCTTCTGATGAGAAGCCATTTCGGGTATCTGAAACCCCAGATTTTCTCTGGCAATTCTTATAGACGAACTCCAATCTTGCATGACGATATCCTTTTGAACATCGTCAAAATGCTTCATTGGGATGCCCCAATGATTCATTTTGGCGCGAATGAGCCAGTCATGATGTTTAATCGGCAAAACAAATTTATGCATGTAGGACATCCATTTTAGTGTGAGGGAAGGTTTGGTACAAACACCGCTGACCAGAACACTCTCTACCAGCTTAGGAGCTATAGCGCTCAATTGAAGTGCCACTTGCCCGCCTAGATCTAGTCCAATCACATGCGCACGGTTTCCGTGAGCCTTTTTTTTAATGATTTCAGCTATATGTTCAGCAGCATTAGGAATAGAAAAAATACCTTTATGTACGCTTCCCCTATGCTCAGGGAGGTCAGGTATGATGCAGTGGAATTTAGATAAATGATCGGCGTGAGGTCGCCACATCCAGCCTCCTAAGCCGCCGCCATGCAGGAAAATGAGGGTTGTCGGGTTCTGAGAACCTGTTTCAAAATGATGTAAAAACATCGTATATATATTCCTCCTGAAGTTTGTTTTCAAGAGAAGGCAGCAAAAAGAACCCAAGTTAGAAGGATCTTTACGTGGGCTTCTTGCACGCATAGTAAAGAACTATCCGTGATGCACAATAGCTGTCGCCTCTTGTACGCTTACGAGGTTAGCTGTCGGATTCGGGCGTAAGAGTGGCCCTACCTATGCGCTTGCGAAGCAAGCATAAGGATTCACCCCACAAACTCATCCTTTTCATAGATGAACCTGTTATTGGTTCCCCCGTTTCTGATCATTCAGAATTCAGCGTTTAATTATGAGACGTATCTTACTCCTGACAAATCACCTTTGTAAAATGAGGTTATGCCGATTTTGGCAGAAAAACGAAGGAAAAGAGCCGGAAATCGTCATAATATCAGCAAAAACCAATTGATTCTACTTCAGACAGCTTGTCTGTTCTCTTTAGAGAATAAGCATTTTTATGCTTTTTTTATACGGTTGCCAGAGATTCTTTACCCCCTTTTTATACGGTTCGGCGTTACAATGGTTCAGGAAAGGGGGCGGTGATCGTCATGCAAAGTGATTTTTTGCTGATAGCTGCGCCGACCAAGGCAGGCGAGGACTTTATGAAACAAGTAAAGTTGGTTGGTCTACCTTTTATTGCATTAACCAACAACAAGATGGAAAGACTCAAGCTTGAGGGGCAGGGAGTGAAACAAATTATCCAAGTGGATACGTCGGAACCTGGAACATCGATCATTCCCGACTATCCGATCGGAAACGTAATTCTGTTCGAAGAGAGCTTGCCCTTATGCTGTCGGTATATCCAGATATGCCGCAGCTGGACTTCCAGGCCCATTTATGTGATTACACAAAGCGTAAATCCCAGATTGATTTACAAAGGGCTTGGCGCGGACTATGTCATTTATTCTAAAAATGGTGATGTTAAGTTTCTAATATCATCCCTAAAAACAAATAATCACATAGGTTCTGTCTGATTTTGAAGGAGGTGTGTTATGTACAATGATGTAACGATGATTTTATTAATGGCAGTAACATTTGTAGGGTTTTGGGGATTTCTAAAATATTGTGAAAAAGCGTAAGCTCATGCTTTCGATGCGAGTTTTTTAATAAAACTTATAGGAGGCAACTATATGATTGTTATTGGCATAATTTCATTTGCCATCATGGTGTATCTCGGGTTTGTTTTAGTGAAGCCAGAGAAATTCTAATTTTAGAATAAGAACTTATGTAAGCAGGGGGAGAACCTACTATGGGTATGGGATTGTTGCAGGTAGTCATCACACTGGGTATTATCATGCTTTTGGTGAAGCCTGTGGGTAGTTACCTGGTGAAAGTGTTTGGGTATGAAAAGAGTGGCCTTGATCGTATTTTTGCGCCATTTGAGCGTGTAACCTATCGCATTATGGGTGTTAAAGAAGATGAAGCGATGGGATGGAAAAAGTATTTAGGAGCTGTGCTTTTAGTAAACTTTGTAATGATGATCCTGATTTATCTGGTATTCCGGCTTCAAAGTTTTCTGCCGCTTAATCCTGATAACATCGGTAATATGCCACCGGCTTTAGCGTTTAATACGGCGATTTCCTTTATTACTAATACAAACTGGCAAGCCTACAGTGGTGAAAATACACTGTCTTATTTTTCACAGTTGGTGGCCATCACATTCCCGATGTTTACATCGGCAGCAACCGGATTTGCTGTAGCAGTAGCCTTTATCCGTGGGTTAGTCGGACGTCAAGATAATCTCGGAAACTTTTACGTGGATATGACTAGAGCGATTACGCGTGTATTTCTACCGCTCAGCTTCATCGTTGCCTTAGTTTTAGTCTTTCAAGGTATTCCGCAAACATTGCAGGGAGCTGTGGATGCAACAACGCTGGAGGGTGCCAAGCAGACGATTACCCGCGGTTTAGTTGCTTCGCTGGAATCGATAAAGCATATAGGTACGAACGGTGGCGGGTGGTTCGGTACGAACGCCGCGCATCCTTTTGAAAATCCAACACCTCTGGCCAACTTCATCCATATTATTTGTATGATGCTGCTGCCTACATCTCTGGTGTATGCATTCGGTTTGATGATTAAGAATAAAAAGCAGGGTTGGACCCTATTTGCCGCTATGGGGATTATCTTCATAGTGATGATTGCGACTGTCTTCTATGCAGAGTATAAAGGTGTACCTGCAGTAGATGCGTTGGGTGTGCACGGTAACATGGAAGGCAAGGAAGTCCGGTTCGGGCTGGCCGAATCCGCGTTATTTACAGCAGCAACCACGGCAGCCACAACAGGTACCGTTAACAATATGCATGAATCTCTTACACCGCTCGGCAGCATCGTACCTTTTGCAGAAATGATGCTGAACAATGTATTCGGCGGCAAAGGGGTTGGCTTGTTAAACGGGTTGCTCTACCTCATATTGTCGGTATTCATTTGTGGACTTATGGTGGGTCGTACGCCAGAGTTTTTGGGTAAAAAGATTGAAGGCAAAGAAGTGAAATTGGCTGCCATCGCCATTCTGATTCATCCGCTCATCATTTTGGCACCGACAGCTTGGGCGCTGTTACGTCCCGAATCCGTCACTTCGATAGCAAATCAAGGACTGCACGGACTTTCGGAAGTACTGTATGCCTTCACCTCGGGTGCATCCAACAACGGCTCTGCATTTGGTGGTTTGACCGCCAATACGAACTTCTATAACCTGGGTATTGGGTTGGTGATGCTGGTTGGGCGTTACATTTCAATTATCGCGATGCTGGCCATTGCCGGTTCGCTTGCTACGAAGCGCGTAGTTCCTGTAACCACAGGTACACTTCGGACGAACACTCCTTTATTTACGGGAATTTTAATCATGATTATTCTAGTTATCGGTGCTCTAACGTTCTTCCCGGCGCTGGCATTGGGGCCGATTGCTGAACATTTGGCGGCGCAATAAAGATAGAGAGGGAGGATTTGCATGGCTATGGAGCGTAAAAAAACATTGACAAAAGAAATTGTGAATCAAGCTATCGTTGATTCATTTAAAAAATTAAATCCTTGGGTGATGATTAAGAACCCGGTTATGTTTGTAGTCGAGGTAGGTACGGTGATTACGTTGCTGTTATCACTCGCACCAGATCTATTTGGCTCCACGAATGTAGGCCGAGGTTATAATATAGCAGTGTTCTTGATATTGCTCTTCACCTTGCTATTCGCTAACTTCGCAGAAGCTTTGGCCGAAGGGCGAGGTAAGGCACAGGCGGACTCATTGCGGAAGACAAAATCCGATACGAAGGCTCGCTTGGTTCAAAAGGATGGTTCTTATAAGGAAGTATCTTCTACTTCTCTCCGTAAGGGAGATGTGGTCCGCATTGAAATCGGAGAGATCATCCCATCAGACGGTGAAATTATTGAAGGTTTAGCCTCTATTGATGAATCAGCCATTACAGGCGAATCCGCCCCGGTTATTAAGGAAGCAGGAGGCGACTTCTCCTCGGTTACAGGAGGTACACGGGTAGCTTCTGACTATATCGTTGTCAAAGTGACGACTGACCCCGGCGAATCGTTCTTGGATCGCATGATTGCACTCGTGGAAGGCGCCAAACGGCAGAAAACGCCGAATGAAATTGCATTAACAACGCTGCTTGCCGTATTAACACTTATCTTCTTAATCGTCATTATGACGATGGTGCCAATGGCACAGTATTTGGACGTGAAATTGGAGATTTCTACACTGATTGCGCTGCTGGTCTGTCTCATTCCGACGACAATCGGCGGTCTCTTGTCAGCTATCGGTATTGCCGGTATGGACCGTGTGACCCAGTTTAACGTGCTTGCCATGTCAGGTAAGGCTGTTGAGGCTGCGGGCGACATCGATACGATGATTCTAGATAAAACAGGGACGATCACATTCGGGAATCGGATGGCTTCAGAGTTCGTTCCTGTAAACGGCACATCTGCCAAAGAGATGATTTTTACAGCTCTGCAAGCATCCGTGAAAGATGAAACACCTGAAGGACGCTCCATTGTGGAGCTTGCCAATAAACTTGGCGAGTCATGGCAAGCTAATGCTTATGAAGGCGCGGAAGTGGTTGAGTTTTCGGCTGAAACGCGCATGTCGGGACTTAATTTATCAGGTGGCACACAAGTCCGTAAAGGTGCTGTAGATGCGATTAAAAAATATGTAGCTGCTCTGGGCGGCAAAATTCCTAATGATTTAGAGACGATAACGAACCGAATCGCCAAAGCCGGAGGCACTCCGCTGGCTGTAGCGGTTAACGAGCGGATTTATGGCGTTATTTATCTCAAGGATACGGTAAAACCGGGCTTGAAGGAACGATTTGCTGAGTTGCGCTCAATGGGAATCAAGACGGTTATGTGTACAGGGGATAATCCACTTACAGCTGCGACGATTGCTCTTGAGGCCGGTGTCGACGAATTTATTGCTGAAGCGAAGCCGGAAGATAAAATCGCAGCAATTAAGAAAGAGCAGCAAGAAGGTAAACTCGTAGCCATGACGGGCGACGGAACGAATGATGCTCCAGCGCTTGCTCAGGCCGATGTTGGTATGGCGATGAATTCAGGAACCATGGCCGCGAAAGAAGCGGCCAACATGATCGATCTGGATTCAGATCCGACCAAGCTGCTTTCAGTAATCTCCATTGGTAAACAACTGCTGATCACCCGTGGAGCGTTAACGACGTTTTCCATCGCGAACGACATTGCCAAATATTTTGCGATCATTCCAGCGATGTTTATTCTGGCTATGCCGCAGCTGCAGGCTTTGAATATTATGAATCTGGCTTCGCCGGCATCGGCCATTTTATCAGCGCTGATTTTCAATGCCATCATCATACCCCTGCTGATACCAATTGCGATGAAGGGTGTTAAGTATCGGGCGATGTCGGCTGATAAATTGTTGTCGCGCAATATTCTGGTATACGGAATCGGCGGTGTGGTCGTACCATTTATCGGAATTAAAATCATCGACATGGTCATTCACGGATTAAATATCGCCTAAAGAGAAAGAGAAACGAGGAGATTGCGTTATGAAATCGGTTTTTATAGCTGTTCGGATGTCTTTATTGTTCATGATCATCTGTGGGCTGATCTATCCATTGGCAACGACAGGTGTTGCTCAAGTCTTATTCCCTAAACAAGCGAATGGAAGTCTTATAGAATCAGGCGGTGTCGTGATTGGCTCGGAATTGCTGGCTCAGAATTTTGAGTCTCCGAAGCTGTTTCATCCAAGGGCATCCGCTGCCAAATATGATCCGACCGCTTCAGCCGGCTCTAATACGGCCGTTGCTTCCAGTGATTATGCGCAAGGAATTGCCGATCAGATTGACGCCTTGAAAAAGGAGAATCCAAATCTAACAGATATCCCGGCTGATTTAGTAACAGTTTCCGGCTCCGGTTTTGATCCGGATCTATCACCGGAAGGGGCTAAAGCCCAAGTGCCGAGAATTAGCATGGAAACGGGGATTCCTGAGAAGAATCTCTATGATCTTGTTGACCAGCTTACAATAACACGACAGCTCGGGATTTTTGGAGAGCCTAGAGTCAATGTGACCGAATTAAATATAGAACTGCTGAAACAAGTGAAATTGTAAAGTAAGCAGGCAGCCACTCTCGTTTATAATGAGAGTGGTTTCTGCACATTTTAGGGGTAAAGGAGAATGTTGCCATTTGGATGGTTTCAAAAGAAAAACACCGGAAGAGATCCTATTATCCATCTCCAAACTGCACCGCGGCAGCTTTAAAATTTATATTGGTGCCGTCAGCGGATCCGGTAAAACCTATCATATGCTTCGGGAAGGGCATAACCTCAAGCAGCAAGGGATTGATGTAGTCATTTGTGCCGTATCGACGCTCCAAAGACCGGAAACCGTGGAACAATTGGGGGATTTGGAAAGGGTACCTAGCATTCATTGGATCAAAGACGGGGTCGATCAAAAAGATTTAAATTTGGATGCGTTAATTGAAAGAAATCCGGAGGTTGTCCTTGTAGACGGGCTAGCCCATCTTAATCGCTCAAGCGCTCGCTTTCCAACCAGGTTGGATGATATCAAGTTTTTACTTTCTAACAATATTAGTGTCATTACTACGGTTAATGTGTATGAGCTGGAAGAGGCGATGGAGGTTGCGCATAAACTAACAGGCATTGAAGTGGGACACTGTGTTTCCTCAGATACGCTAGAACTGGCCGATGAGGTTAGATTAATTGATGCAACGCCGGAAATGATATTAAATCGACTGGAAGAAGGTCATGTAAAGGGAAATAAGGATTCAGCTTTATTTAAGCGAGGCAATTTAGGTGTGCTTAGAGAGCTAGCCCTTCGTCTCGTCGCGGAGGACGTGAACGATTCTTTGGAAGAACATCGAGAACAAATGGGTTTTCTGGGTCCATCTGGGGCGACAGAGCGTATTCTAGTAACCACACAGTATCATTGGAACGGTTCCATTTATGTGCGCAGAGGACAACAGATCGCAAAGCGATTGAATGGTGATCTTCTTGTGGTTACGCTGCGTAAATTTAATAAATCACTTACCAAAGAAGCGGCCACTTTTCGCAGGTCCATCATGAAGCTTGTTGAAAAAATAGGCGGCAAATTTGATGAGTTGCCTCTTCGACACCGCCGCTGTATCCCTAAAATATTGGTGGACTATGCCATCGCTCATAAAGTAACGCGAATTGTATTGGGTCATTCTAGGCAAACCCAATGGCAAACTTTTTTACAAGGCTCTGTCATCAACGGGGTGTTAAAAAGGACCAAAAATATCGATGTATACTTGGTTGCTGATACTGCTTCTAAGAAGGGTGAGCGCATTCTACCTGCCCATATGCACTCGCTGAAGGAAACCTACCCATATAAACGTCTGAGCAAGCAAGAAGTCCAAGCGAAAATCGAAAAAATCAAACGCGGCAGATTTAAAGTCTACATTGGAGCTGCCCCTGGCGTAGGTAAAACGTACACGATGCTGCGGGAAGGCAATGATCTGCTCAAAAAGGGGATTGATGTAAAGATTGGATTACTGGAAACGCATGGGAGAAAAGAGACAATCGGGCAGATTGGCGAACTCGACATCATACCGCGGGCAGAGATTCAATATCAAGGTGTTAGACTTGAGGAAATGGATACTGAAGCCATCATCCGTCTAAGACCTGAAGTGATTTTGGTTGATGAATTAGCGCATTCGAATGTACCCGGCAGTCAGAATAAAAAACGGTATGAAGATGTGCTGGACATTTTGGAAGCTGGCATATCGGTGATTGCAACGGTTAACGTTCAACACTTGGAGAGCTTAAATGATGCCGTAGAACATATTACTGGTATTCGGGTTCGTGAAACCGTTCCAGATAGTATTCTTCGTACAGCGGATGAAGTACAGTTAATCGACGTTTCACCCCAAGCTTTACAGCTTCGTATGAGAGACGGCAAGGTTTATGCGATGGCAAAGGTAGATCAAGCGTTGAATAATTTCTTTAAAACTGGGAATTTGATCGCCTTACGGGAGCTGGCGCTGCGCGAAATTGCTGATGATGTAGATGAACGATTGGAATCTATGGAGCGCAAGAGTTCTCTTCGCGGTCCATGGCGAAGAAAAGAGGTTATTTACGTGTGCCTCACGGAGATCTCTCAAGCCGATCGCTTAATCCGTCGGGGCTTCAGGATCGCGCATCGACTTAAAGCGACTTGGTACGTAAGCTTTATTGCGATGGGAAATGCAGAGGAGTGGAAACAAAAGATAGAGGCTTTAGAGAAGCTGACCGTTAGGTTGGGAGGCGAGTTTTCGTATCAGGAGGTGGTGAGTCGTAACCAAATCCCAGAAGTGTTTGCTTCTCAAGCAAGTAAGGCGGGGGCTACTCAAATCATCGTATGGAAAGACACTGTTGTCAAAAAACTTTTGCCGCTTGCCAGTCAAATGGATGTACTGATAGTTGCAGATACGTGGCAAACATCGGGAAATAAGGTAAAATGATGACATGATGAATAAAACAGATGAATTGGTAAGCTGGAAGTCATATTTGAATACAGCTCTTTTTATTGCCCTACTAACGATCCTTTTAAAAGCTTTTGATCTTTATTTCGATTTAGTAAATATTTCGCTTCTGTACTTATTTCCTGTTCTGTTTAGTGCTGTGCGATGGGGGAGGGGACCATCCTTTTTCGCTGCGGGATTAGGAGTTTTGACCTTTGATTTCTTTTTTGTTCCTCCTACCCTCAGTCTAACGGTTGCCGATTTACGTTATATTCTTTCATTTATTGTATTCTTAAGTGTGGCTGCCCTTACAGCAAGTCTTGCTTCAAAGCTGCGGAGTCAATTCCATCAAGCACAACAGAAAGAAGCGAGCACAGCTGCACTGTATGCGTTAAGTCGTAAGATTACAGCGATTTCAGACTTAGACGTTTTACTGATTCAGATTGTTCAGCATGTTTCCGATACGCTGGATGCTAAGGCTGCGATCCTTTTACCAAACCAGATGGGCGAACAGCAGCTTGAAGCCTATTCGAAGGAGGGTGAAGCTTGGGCCAGCGATGAATCGCACTTGTCCATCGCTGCTTGGGTTTACAAACATAATACGCGCGCAGGTAGAGGTACACAAACCTTGCGAGAGTCATCGGATCTTCACGTCCCCTTAGCTACAGATCGTCAAGTGCACGGTGTATTAACTGTACATGTTGGGGATAGAAACATGTCGGATATGCCGGAGCTTATTCGGATCATCGAAGCACTCTCGGATCTGGTAGCCGTTGCGATATCTCGCGTTAAACTTGCCAATGAAGCGAAAGTAGCGCAGCTGACTGCCGAATCGGAAAAACTGCGAACTGCGCTGCTGGACTCCCTTTCCCACGAATTGCGAACTCCACTGGCAACGATCATTGGCTCCGTAACCGGACTTCTAGAAGGCGAGGACGTATTTAGTCCTGAAGATCGACGAGAGTTATTGCTTACGATTCGTGAGGGATCCACACGGATGAATAGGCTGGTAGGCAACTTACTGGGAATGGTTCGGATTGAGAGCGGTATGATGCGTTTAAATAAAGAGTGGTGCGGCATCGAGGATGTTGTGGGTGTAGCGCTAGCGCAGCTGAGAGATTCTTTGCAGCAAAGAAAGGTAAGCATTCGACTTGCTCCTGAGCTTCCCTCTATTCCCTTGGATGAAGTTCTTATCGAACAAGTGCTGATCAATGTGATCAGTAATGCGATCAAGTATTCGCCGGAAGGCAGCGAAATCGTGATCGAAGCGGGACAAAACCGAGAAATGCTTGAATTGACCATTAAGGATGAGGGAACAGGCATTGCTCCCAGCGATTTTGAAATGGTATTTGAAAAGTTTTATAGAGGTAATTTAACCAAGCATATCCCCGGAACAGGACTAGGCCTTGCCATCTGTAAAAGTATTGTGGAAGCACATGGCGGGCACATTGCTGCGACGAAAAACGAAAATCGGGGTACGGCTATTAGTATAAGCTTACCTTTACAATTCGCTGAGAAAGATGGGAATGGACATGACAACTTCAGGAGCGAAAATCTTAATCATTGATGACGAACCGCAAATACGTAAATTATTGCGAGTTACCTTAAATGCGCATGGCTTTGAAGCGGCTGAAGCCGCCACTGGACAAGAGGGTTTGCTTCAGGCAACGATGGTACGTCCTGATCTCATTGTATTAGACCTGGGCTTGCCTGATATGACGGGGATGGAGGTACTGAGGCACATTCGTGAATGGTCGCAGGTTCCTATCATTATACTTACCGCCCAAGATCAGGAACAGGATAAGGTGGCTGCTTTAGACCGCGGAGCTGACGATTATGTGACGAAGCCGTTTGGCATGGGGGAATTTATGGCCCGCATGCGTGTTGCTTTACGGCATATTGCCAAAACGCAGGACGAACCGGTGCTGAAACTAGGGAGTTTAGTCATTGATTTATCCCAACGAAGCGTAGAGCTGGATAATGAGAAACTCAAATTGACACCAACCGAATATGATTTGTTAAAAGTGCTTGCCCTAAATGCCGGACGCGTGATGACGCATCGTCAATTGCTTAAACAAGTTTGGGGCGGTTCACAGTATGAATCAGATAGCCAGTATCTAAGGGTTTATGTCGGTCATTTAAGGAAAAAGATCGAGGAGGATCCGACAAGGCCCAAATATATCCTTACGGAGCCGGGGATTGGATACCGGTTTGCTTGGCAGGAGTAGGCTAGGCTTTCATCTGCCAGTTAATTCTCGCTCTTCAGCTTGCGAGCACCGATACTATAGTAAAAAACGATATAAAGAGCCTCCATTTCCACTATCATCGTGGTTTTGGAGGTTCTTTATTGCTTCAAGAGAATCTCAGTATAGGTAACCGCTATTATGGAAAAATTAATGCAAAATATGAAATAATGGGGAGGCTTATTCGGTGGGCAAGAAAGATCGTCAATTATCTGTTTTCTCCTTAGGCGGCATCAATGAGATTGGTAAAAACATGTATGTGGTACAATATGAAAATGATATCATTGTTATTGATTGCGGTTCCAAGTTTCCGGATGAAAGCTTGCTCGGCATTGATTTAATCGTTCCCGACATTACCTACTTGCTTGAGAATAGTGATAAAGTCCGCGCTTTGATTATCACCCACGGACATGAAGATCATATCGGGGGCATTCCTTACATTCGAAGACAATTGAATATGCCGATATTTGCAACTCGGTTAACGCTAGGGCTCATTGAAGGTAAACTGAGAGAGGCGGGGCTGCTTGCAGATACGGAATTAATGGAGATTGACTCGAATTCGAAAATTGAGCTTGGGAATATCACTTCAACCTTTTTCAAAACAAACCATAGTATCCCTGATTGCCTGGGGGTTGTGTTTCATACCCCTGAAGGAACAGTCGTACATACGGGAGATTTCAAATTTGATTTGACCCCGGTCAACAATCAATACCCGGATATTCATAAGATGGCGGAGATTGGGCAGAAGGGTGTTTTACTTCTACTCTCAGAAAGTACGAATGCAGAGCGCCCTGGCTTCACACCTTCTGAAAGTAATGTAGGTAAGCATATTGAAGAGGCATTCCACAAAGCGAAGCAGAAAGTGTTCATAGCAACTTTTGCCTCTAATGTTCATAGACTTCAGCAAGTGATTGATGCCGCTGAGGCTACGAATCGAAAATTAGCCTTACTAGGCCGTAGTATGGTGAATGTAGTGAGAATTGCTTCCGAGCTGGGCTATCTAACTGTCCCTGAAGGGATGCTGGTCGAGGCGGGAGAAGTTGATCGTCTGCCTTCTGATCGGATAGCGATCCTATGTACCGGTAGTCAGGGAGAACCGATGGCTGCATTATCCCGCTTATCTCGTTCCAATTATCGACAGGTAGAAATCATGCGCGGAGACACGGTTATTTTATCTTCATCCCCGATTCCGGGAAATGAACGCAATGTCTCGCGTACCGTAGACAATCTATTTAGCCTCGGAGCTGAAGTGATTTATGGCTCAAGCTCAGTTACAGGCATGCACGTTTCTGGACATGGCAGCCAAGAAGAGCTGAAATTAATGCTGACGCTCATGAAACCGAGGTATTTTATTCCTATTCACGGAGAGTTTAGAATGCTGCATCAGCACCGTAAATTAGCCGAAGCAGTTGGCATAGACCCGGCTAATATTTTTATTCTGAATAACGGGGATGTCGTGGATATCAAAGAGGAGGCGGCAACTCAAAGCCGTAAAGTCACCGCGGGAAATACCCTTGTCGATGGTTTAGGAGATGTGGGGAACATTGTTTTACGTGACCGTAAACAGCTTTCCGAAGAAGGAATTTTAATTGTGGTCATCCTGCTTAGTAAAACCGACGGCAAGATTTTGTCGGGTCCTGATATCATCTCCCGTGGCTTTGTCTATGTACGAGAGTTGGAAGATTTGATCGATCAAGCGAGTATACTGGCAGCAGAAACGATAAACAGGCTGCAAGCAGAGAAAGTGAACCAATGGAATGCGCTTAAAATCAATGTGAAAGAAGTATTAGGACGTTACTTTTATGAAAAAACCGGTAGGAGACCCATCATTCTCACGATAATTACGGAATTCTAATCATACCAAGCGGATTCGTTGTCGGAATGAGGTCGAATCCGCTTGATGTTTTGAAAATGAATTAGAGGGAGGATCCAATGATCCAGTACTGGCTAGTATTGCTGGCTATTGCAGTGGCAATCGCCTTTATAGCGGATAAGTTGAAGCAACCATATCCAACTTTGCTTGTAATAGCCGGGCTTCTGCTAGGGATCATACCGATTCCCGCACTGAAAGATATCAAAACGCATGTCGCTTCAGATCACGTTTTTCAAACCGCTGTTATTCTTATTTTTCTGTCTGCTTTAATTGGGGATGCGGCACTGAAGCTGCATTTTCAAGAATTAAAAGCCAATAAGCGACCGATTCTTTTACTGTCTTTGTTAGGCACGTTCATTACTTTTGTACTTATCGCTGGACTTTGTAACGTTCTATTAGGTCTTTCTTTGCAGAAATCCCTTGTGTTTGGGGCACTTATGGCCGCGACAGACCCTGTGTCGGTGTTAAGTATATTTAAAACCATGGGATTAAATCATAAGTTATCCACGATCGTTGAAGGGGAAAGCCTAGCCAATGATGGTGTGGCCGTTGTATTATTCAAGATTGCAGCCGTTACTACGGTGCTCAGTATTTCGGGGATCATGGTAGGGTCTTTGGCGTTCGTCAAGGTGGTCCTCGGCGGCATAATCATTGGTGTGGCGGGAGGGTTCATTGCCTCGAAAATTACTGCGAAAATCGATAATTACTTGGTAGAAATCGGGCTTTCCATCGTTCTGTTCTACGGGGTCTTTGAAATCGCAGAAATGTTTCACCTATCTGGGGTGATCTCCGTCGTATTTGCCGGGTTGCTCTTAGGGACTTATGGGAAAAAAATCGGAATGTCAGATCTTACACTTGAGAAGATGGACTCCTTTTGGGAAACGATTGCTTTTATAGCCAATGCGTTAATCTTCCTAATGGTAGGGCTAGAAATTTCGAATATTAATTTTACGGACAAATGGTTGGAGATTGGCGGGAGCATTCTAATCGTTATCGTTGCGAGATTTATTGCAGTCTATGTTAGTCTGCTCATGGACCGTTCGATCCCAAGTGCTTGGAAGCCGATTATTGCTTGGGGCGGGCTGAAGGGTTCCTTATCCATTGCGCTGATCTTGAGTATTTCACCCTCCTTTGAAGGCCGGGATTTGTTGTTAGCCATGACTTTTAGCAATGTGGTCTTTTCTCTTTTGATTCAGGGCACTACGATTAGCAAGTTGGTATCCAAATTAAAGGTTAGCTAGCGTTTAAGGCGGTATCAATCAAACAAGCGTATGCTGCCAACTTGGCGCATGCGCTTGTTCTTATTATCAGCTCTATACAGGCTGCAAAAGCACTTTCCCTGAAGTCATATTTACCGCATACTGCTGGATGGCCTCAACAGTTTGATTCAACGGGAAGGTTTGGCTGATCTCGGTTTGGATATGCGATCCGATCGATTTTTTCATCGAGCCTTGCAGCGCTAGAAGTTCAAAGATAGATTGTGTTTTCACCCAATCGGAAGCCCAGAACCCGCTTATACGCTTCTTGCGGAAAACAAGATCATCGGCATTGATCGTTGTCGTGTTTCCTCCTAGTAGACCGTATTGAAAGAGGGATGAACCATCCGGGAGTGCCGAAAGCACTCGGCCTGTCAAATCGCCGCCTACGGCATCAAAACACACCGAAGCACCCAGCTCATGAGACTTTCTCTTCAATTCCTCCTCGAAGGTTGACGAGCTGCTGTTAACGACATACTGTCCGCCGATTTCTCTTAGGAGATGCTCCTGTTCTTCTTTGCGGACAACACTAATAACAGGAATACCTTGCGCTTTGCCGAGTTTCATTAAGATTCTGCCGAGTGCGCTGGCACCAGCCGTTTGAACGATCGCTTTGGATTTGTGCTGCTTGGCTATCTTCACCATCGCCATGGCACTCGCTGGATTCACGAAGAAGACAGCACCCTGCTCGTCCGATACGTGGTCAGGCAGGACCATACAGGTCATAGCGCTTGCCTTCGTATATTCCGACCAGGAGCCGAAAACCTCAGAAACAAAGGCTACACGCTTCCCTTTTAACATACGTGCTATGAGACTATTCCCTGTTGCGACGACCGTACCGCATCCTTCCATCCCACCAACAGAGGGCAATGCTCGCGTAATGCCATAATTCCCATGAAGAAATAATAAGTCGGCTGGGTTAATGGAGGCCGTGTGAACTTTGATGAGTACTTCGTTACTATCTATCTCTGGAATCAGCGTTTCACCGAACTCAATTCCTGAAACCCCGCTGTATGACTTGATCAGCGCGGCTTTCATTGTTTTTGCCATACTCATTGACCCACCTATCTCATATGTAATTACAAATAATGTTCAAACTGTATTATATAATACAAGAATGAGTAATGGGAATATTTTCAAATATCAAATTTAGGTTAAGTCTTCGTCCAATTCGAAAAAGGGTGCCTTAGGACACCCTTTCATTACGTTTATGAACTTATAATTGATTTATTAAACCATGGGTGATATTCAGGTCGGATGGCATGAATTTGGTGGTGCCTGATTTGATCAGGCCAGCAAGAACCACACAGTTAGAGGCAATAACCCCATGCATCCATTTGGGATCAAAGGGGGATTTTGCTTCTAAGGCTTGGAGGTCCATCGCTGCTAATTGTTTTGCGAGCAAGGTAAAGTCACTTCTTTGACAGTAGAGATCATGCTCAAGCTCGACTAGGAAATGAAGCAGATACGTTTTTGCCGGTATAAGCGAACTTTTCTAACGTTGCCGGTAAGCGGGAGGAGATCCATTTGATGCAAGTGGCAATCTGCCTTTGATTCGGCGGCCCAAGTAAATTAAATTGTTGATTCAGATCCGATATACCAAAAGGAATCTGATAAGGAGCTTCGCACACATTCGTGATAATTTGAATGCTGTCTCCGTCGGCATTGATGACATCAAGATGATTGGGGATATCTGACTCGGCAATGGCCTTCTTCAGCATTTCAGCCGCCTCTTTCTGGCCAATGGTTCTGTAAGCAATTTTCAGATTCCTGCATACTTCCTCCATGTGTCCGAAGAGGTGTGGTGATTTTCGCATTTCTTCCAAACTGATAGCCTCCACGGTTCCTTGCTCAAGCCCTTCGAGAAAGGAGCCCTGCGTAGAAAGTAAAGACTTTAATTTACCTTCAATGGACGGGAGGCTAACCCCGCTCTCCGAGAGTTCCCATGTGAGAACATCTACTTGTTCAATCCGATCGTTTAATTTCCTGAACACTTTGGCAGCTTGACTTCCCAAATCCAAAATTAATTTATCATTATGCATAAGACCTCACCCGTTGTCCTGTAGTATGGTTATCATTGTGTTTTAATCAATGTTTTCATGGTTTTCCATATGATGTATAAATGATCATTTCCTAGTCAGTTGAAGGCTTCAGAATTTCAATATTAAAGGATCAACGTTTTCTGTGTCAACCAATTTTTTCTAATTTTTAGTTAAATTTGTATAAAGGGAGAGTTTCAACAAATTGCACGGTTTTATGTCAAAGGAGGGACGAGTTAAAAGAAATGGAAGATGAGATCCATCTGCCTGCCTGCGAAGAGGGAATTACACGAATTCAGCATGAAATTGACCGGATCCTCGGCGTGATACCGAATGAAATACGCAACTTGGAGCAACAATAACGTGAAGTGTATTTTGCGAGGAAGAATGAAGGGCGGAGTGATTTTTTTGGATCAAAATGAATTGCATAAGAAGCTAGGACGTCCAGTTAGCTGGGCATTAACCTCGGATACGGCGGAAAACGGGAGCAATGGTATGTCGGATGATGCGGAACAAACCGATAAGGGAGTTCCGTCCAACTATCAAGCGATGGGTGAGAGCTATAGCGATACGACTAACTTTGAAGTGAATAAAGAGCCCGGCAGATTAAATTAAAATGAAAAATGAAAGAGCCATGTTGAGAGATTGCGCAACATGGCTTTTTTATTGTTTCGTTAGTTGGCAAGGTAAGTCAATCCATAGGATAACCAGATGAAATGGTACACATTGACGGCTCCATAGATCAAAACGGTGAGAGAAAGACAAGGCTGGACCCAAACCTTTTTGCGAATACGAGGATATATGGCCATTAGTATCAAGGGAAGGATCAGCTTAACGAAATAATATCCACCCACATGCCACTCGTAGATGGCACGGATAAAGGGATTTAACTCCTTAATAAATGCCAGATGAAGACCAATGTCTGTGAATAACGCGTCACTTAGACATAAGAGAAGTAACCAAACTAATGTTTTACTGCTAAAAAATTGGCGAACGAAAGGCATAGGCGGCGTCCTCGCTTTTAACCGTAATAAGTGAGCAGCGCGATACGGTTACAACCTAAATGATACATAACGTATCAAACAAATGCAATAGAAGCTTAGTGTACCGAGAAGGATTGGCATCAAAATGGCGCGGAGAGAGGAGAAGGAGTTCGGTCTGTGGACTGATTTTAAACCGAAGGATCTCTTTTACAATGAATTCATAAGATGAATGGTGAAAGAAGAGAGGTGAAAATGCTGCGTAATTGGCTCGGGGTGGCAAGAAATCAGATGATTTGGGGCGTGCGAATCGGATGGTTAATTCGAACGGTTCTTATCCTCTTTAGACATATGCAAATGATGATGGCAAGGGGGATATGGCCAGCTAGAAATATCATCATGCGAATCCAGACTAGGTGCAGCAAAAAAGCTTACCTAATCGCGAACGATTAGATAAGCCTAGGGGGATGATTTAAAACACCTTGGTCGTCCAGGATTCACAGTTCCATGTGTCTGTCACGATATCCCGATAAAATTCCGGTTCGTGGGAAATCAGCAGGATGCTGCCTTTGTATGACTGGAGAGCACGTTTCAGCTCATCCTTCGCATCGACATCCAAGTGGTTGGTCGGCTCATCGAGCACAAGCAAGTTCGTCTCGCGGTTGATCAGCTTGCAAAGTCGAACCTTTGCCTTCTCGCCACCGCTTAGTACGACAATTTTGCTCTCGATATGCTTGGTGGTAAGTCCACACTTGGCTAACGCCGCGCGTACTTCGAATTGTGTGAACGATGGGAACTCACTCCACACTTCCTCAATGCAGGTATTGTTATTAGTATCCTTTATTTCCTGTTGGAAGTAACCAACTTGTTGATTTTCTCCCTTTTGTACAGTGCCGGATAGGGCCTTAATTTCACCTAAAATACTCCGCAGCAATGTCGTTTTACCGATGCCGTTCGCGCCCACAAGCGCGATCTTCTGGCCGCGTTCCATACGAAGGTTGAGCGGTCTGGATAAGGGTTCCTCGTAACCGATGACGAGATCTGCAGCTTCAAAAATCAGCTTACCAGACGTTCTGCCCTCTTTGAAATTGAACTGCGGCTTCGGTTTTTCCCTAGCCAGCTCTATGACTTCCATCTTGTCGAGCTTCTTTTGTCTGGACATCGCCATGTTGCGTGTTGCCACACTTGCTTTATTCCGGGCAACGAAATCTTTCAACTCCGAAATTTCCTGCTGCTGGCGTTTGTACGCGGATTCAAGCTGAGACTTTCTCATTTCGTGGACCTCTTGGAAATGCTCATAATCGCCCACATAGCGATTTAGTGCTTGATTTTCCATGTGATAAATAAGGTTAATTACGCTGTTAAGGAACGGAATGTCGTGTGAAATCAGAATGAAGGCATTCTCATATTCTTGCAGGTAGCGTTTCAACCATTCGATATGCTGTTCATCAAGATAGTTCGTCGGCTCATCGAGGAGCAGGATGTCCGGCTTTTCGAGCAGCAGCTTCGCAAGTAATACCTTTGTCCGCTGTCCGCCGCTTAAATCATTGACGTCCTTATCCAGTCCAATATCCGTAAGCCCAAGTCCGCGGGCGGTTTCTTCGATTTTGGCATCGATCATGTAGAAATCTTGATTCGTCAATGTATCCTGAATCGTTCCCACATCTTCAAGCATTTGCTCAAGCTCTTCCGGGGATACATCACCCATCTTGGCGTACATGTCGTTCATTTCCTGTTCCATATCGAACAGATATTGGAAGGCTCCCTTCAGGACGTCGCGGATCGACAGGCCTTTGCTAAGTACAGCATGTTGATCAAGGTAACCAACACGCATGCGCTTGGACCATTCGACCTTGCCGTCATCCGGCTGGAGCTTTCCTGTAATGATGTTCATGAAGGTGGACTTTCCTTCACCATTAGCGCCGATGAGTCCGATGTGCTCGCCTTTGAGCAGACGGAAGGATACATCGTTGAAGATGGCGCGGTCTCCAAAGCCGTGACTTAGTTTCTCTACGTTTAATATGCTCATGAATGACACCTTTTCTTTTAAACTTTAATCTCATTTTATTATAAACGATAGTGTACTAACAACTCCTAGATGAAAGAAAAACACCGGCTCTGGTGAGTCGGTGCGATATTTTTTATGCCAATTTTGCCAAGTATTCGTCGAGTTGGCTGAAGGTTCCGCCAAATCCTTGCTGCATGCTCTCCGTCATGGACACGAAAAATGCGGATTCTTCGTCGGTAGGGTTAACCGGGCCTCCGCGCATCGTAAGAACGGTTTTGCCATCCTGCTCTTCGAATGTTAGTGTATTCCGAATTTCAAGCGGGAAAACAGGGCTAAAGGGAGCACGTATGGTATTGCCTTCCGCATCGGAAAACGAGTTAGTGAAAACGAGCTTCTCTGGAGGTGTAATTTCACCATAAACAAACTTGCCCCACATTTCGTGGCCATCAGGAGTTTTCATACTGTAGAGAAAAACGCCGCCAGGACGGAGATCTAAACTAGCAACACGCAATGTCAAGCCTTTCGGGCCCCACCAATGCGTCAGATGCTCAGGCTCGGTCCAAGCTTTGAAGACAAGCTCGCGTGGTGCATTGAAGATTCGGTTAAAAACTAATTCAGGTTGGTTTGCGTTTGTGTTATTTTCGGACATGTGAATTTCCTCCAAATTTTTTAATTTTTTACGAAATCAAATTCGAGTCTCCCTCCCACTAAACTGTGGCAGAACGGCAGATGCGCTGCGACAACACTAGGGCTTGTCGCCTTTGTTCTTTTCTTTGGCTTGCAGTTCTTGCAAATAGTCATCCAAGCGATCGAAGCTCTCATCCCAGATGCGGCGGAAGGACTTCAGCCAAGCGTCTAGCTCTTGAAGCGGCTGGGGCCGCAGCTTGTAGATCCGCCGATTGGCGATCGGATGGACCTCCACGATTCCAGCATCACTAAGGACGCGGAGATGTTTGGAGACTTGGGGCTGATGGAGCCCAAGTCGATCGGCGATTTCTCCCACCGTGAGGGGACCGTCACGCAAGAGTTCGACAATTAGTAAGCGGTTGGGCTCAGCAAGAGCACTCATAGTCGAATTCATACTTGTAATATACCTCATTCGGAATATTCCTGTCAAGGAATATTCAATACTTACTTTCAGAGCAGCTTGTTTTCTAGCAAAAGGGTATGTGGATTAGTATTTCCGGAACTGGAGAGCATTAATTGCTTGATATGACATTTGTCATATGAAAGAGATGACAATTATGAATTCCGGCACACTGCTCTTTCGATAAGCTGAACTCAGATGAAAAAATAAGGAGTGGAAGCGGATGATACCGGCCATACAGTTGGAAAAAGCGACCAAAGTGTATAAAGGAAAAAAAGCAGTCGACAATTTATCATTGTCGATTGAGAGAGGATGCGTGGTGGCACTTCTTGGCCCGAACGGTGCAGGAAAGACAACAACTCTTTCGATGATTCTTGGTCTAAATCAACCTACCAGCGGCAGTATCAAACTACTTGGTGACGATCCGCGGGAGCAGAAAATCCGCGAACGAATCGGCGCGATGCTCCAGGACGTCAGCGTCATTGACAATCTCAAAGTGTCGGAGACGATAAATTTATTCCGGAACTATTATAAGAAGCCTCTGCCTCTTGAACAATTGCTTCACATCTCCGGACTCGTCGAAGAAAAGGATAAATATGCGTCATCTCTTTCCGGCGGCCAGCAGCGTCGACTTGGATTCGCTCTAGCAGTGGCGGGCGATCCTGAAGTGTTATTTTTGGATGAACCGACTGTTGGAATGGACGTTTCCTCCAGGCAGCTGTTCTGGGATACAATTCGCGCTATGGCCGGCAGAGGGAAGACTATTGTGCTCACGACGCACTACCTGGAAGAGGCCGACAGCGTAGCAGACCGGGTTATTGTCATCAATAACGGCAAGCTCATTGCTGATGGAACGCCGAGTGAAATTAAGGCGGAGACGACCGGACGCGTCATATCGTTCACGGCAGGG
Organism: Paenibacillus sp. yr247; assembly: GCF_900103825.1. Lineage (GTDB taxonomy): Bacteria > Bacillota > Bacilli > Paenibacillales > NBRC-103111 > Paenibacillus_E. The sequence goes on along the minus strand of NZ_FNIF01000002.1, from coordinate 857,605 downwards.
GAATCGGTTGTGACAGAGATGCTGCAGGAGTTGCCGGGCGTATCGGATGTTGAGTGGAGTGGACGCAGGGTGACGCTGTACAGCGGAAATACGGATCGGTTGATTGTTACGCTCGTTAAGGAGCAAGTGGATATGCGCGATATTGAAATTCAAAGCGGCGGTTTGGATGATGCGTTCCAGGCGCTCGTAAAGCAAGCTAATTAACGATGAGGAGTGATTCCAATGAATCATACATGGAAAGCGACTTTGGCACAGTCCAAAGCGGAGCTGATGCGGACGCTGCGAAACAGAAGGTTTGTCTTTTTTACAATTATTATGCCAGTTGCGTTCTTCTTTATTTTCACAAGTACAATGGGCAGTGGCACCAAAATTGGCGGGGTAGATTGGTCCGCTTACTATCTTATGTCCATGACTTCATATGGCATTGTCGGGGCCAGTTTAATGTCATTCGCCCAACGTATTTCCAAAGAGCGCTCGCAGGGTTGGATCAAGCTGCTTAGCATAACGCCGCTGCCGTCTTGGTCTTACGTTTTTTCGAAAGTGGCGGCCCAAGCTGTCATCAATTTTTTTATTATTATCATGATGTTCGTGATCGGCGGATTCGGCAAGGGAATCAATTTGTCGGCGGCTGTATGGATCGAGAGCGGCTTGTGGATTTGGATCGGTGGTTTCTCCTTCATGGCGCTGGGCACACTGCTCGGTACGATGCGCAACACCGATTCGGTTCAAGTGCTCAGTATGATCCTGTATATGGGTCTTTCCGTTCTAGGCGGTCTCTGGATGCCGACATTTACGATGTCTAGTACAATGCAGACCATTGCGAAGTTCACGCCAACCTTCAGGCTCGGCCAAGGCGCTTGGAATCTGGTTGGTGGAGGATCGATTGACTGGAGTGGTTTCGGTATTTTGGCTGCCTATGTAGTACTGTTTATGGTATTATCTTCTTATATCATGAAGCGACAGGAAGCGGTGTAATATGAGTCAATCGGGCGGGCGTCCTCCATCTGGGTCGCCTATTTTTTTTCCAAAAACGAGGAGCGTCAGCGAATATCGCGGGACCTGCACGATAAGCTTGGTCATTCGCTGTCGCTCATCACGTTGAAAAGCGAGCTTGCAGAGAAGCTAATTTCAAGGAACCCGGAACGGTACGCAACTATTTGTCAGAAGCGATCCAGAAGCTGGAAGCGAAGAATCGCATCGACGCAATTGGTACGGCGGAAAAGAACGGCTGGTTGGATTGAGGTGGATGGGAATCGACCGTATCTTGAAACAATAAAGAAGCCGCCAAACACGGATATGTGTTCTTGGAGGCTTCTTCAGTTCACCCGCCGACCATGCTCGGCTTTGCGATAGTCCTTCGGTACGATGCCTTTGCTTTCTCGGAAAATACGGGAAAATGTCTTGTACGAGCCGTACCCAACCTCCAAAGCAATCTCCGTCACGCTCATGTCGGTGGAGACCAATAAGCTGCACGCATGGCGCAGACGCAGGTCGTGCAGGAAATGGACGAACGTTTGCCCGGTCGTTTGTTTAATGACCTCGCTGATGCGGGAGATACTCATCGAGAACCGCGAAGCGAGATCAGACAAGGTTAGATCCTCTTGATAGTTGCTGTGGATGTAATGAATGATGGGCCACACAGAGTAGCTGGCTTTCGCCCTTGACAGCGGCGTAATTTCCATATCTTCAGGTTGCTCCGTGTGCTTCCAACGATAACGATCAAACCGAACGAGAATTTCCTTCAATCTGGCTTTCAGCAGCGTCTGTCTGTAGCGTTCGTTTCCCTTGTATTCTTTGTACATATCTTCTATGAGAGCGCTCATCTGCTGTTGATCCTGTCCATCAAGCTGGACATAAGCCGGCATGCCGTTCCTATCATTAAACAGGTTAGATAAGCCTTGATCACTTCCTGGCTCCATAAGTAGATCCATACTGAACATGCCGTTGTACAGAACTAGATTTTGTCCCGAATCCGTAAAAATCTCATGTACCTGATAAGGCAGTACGAACGTGAAAGTGCCAGGTGTCATCGCATGCTTAACGTCATTTATCGTTTCTGAACCTCTGCCTTCGACCACGTAAGAGAATTCTAGGAAATCATGGCGATGCGCCCGAAAGCCGCGGTCGAGCGTATTCCTGCTGAGATGGAAAGGGAAAGACGAGTGCATATTTGGATACGTTTTCAGATAATCGGGAAAATACGTCATAAACAGGCTAATCTCCTTCGAAGAATTGGGACGTTTTCCGAAATATAAGGTACGATTTCTTGCTGTATTTATTTTACCATAAAAGCAGGTTGTACAGGATGTACATAATGAGGAGGAACGAGCTTTGGGAAGCGTTAACAAAATTAGATTAGGCATCATTGGTGCGGGTAACATTGGCGGTGTGCATATACGCGAGTTTTCCAAATTGGCGAATTTGTGTGAAATTACGACCATCACGGATGCGTACTTCCCCCTAGCTGAAGCTAAAGCACAAGAGCACGGAATTGCTTACGTGGCAGCAACACCTGAGGAACTTATTCAAAGCGCGAATGTAGACGCGGTCATTATCGGCGTGCCTAACCTGCATCACGCTTCGCTTGCCGTACAAGCTATTGAAGCTGGAAAGCATGTGCTGATCGAGAAACCAATGGGCATCAACGCGGAAGCGGCCAAACAAATTTTGAAGGCTAGTGAGGCATCGGACAAAGTGGTGATGATCGGTCACCAAATGCGCTGGGAAGCTGTGCCGCAGCTGATCAAAGAGCAGGTTGAAGCGGGTGAGCTCGGCAAGATATACACGGCCAAAACAGGCTGGTTCCGCCGCAAAGGAATCCCAGGTTGGGGAACTTGGTTTACCAAAATGGATGAGTCAGGCGGGGGCCCGTTAATTGATATTGGTGTTCACATGCTGGATCTGGCGCTCTATTTGATGGGGAATCCGAAGCCGGTATCCGTGTTTGGAGCGACCTATGCGGAATTCGGACCTCGTAAGAAAGGGATCGGAACTTGGGGGAAACCCAATTGGAACGGTACCTATGATGTAGAAGATTTGGCTACTGCTTTGATTCGCATGGAAGACGGCAGTACATTAACGCTGGAAGTAAGCTGGGCTGTTCATATGGATACGGATAATACGCCGTTCATTCATCTTATGGGTTCAGAAGGCGGCGCGAGCTACAAGGGAGCTGCAGGCAAGCTGCTTACCGAGAAGTTTAATCGTGCGATAGAAACAGATCTCATGAAACCTGAGAATGATGAAGGGGAGCGTCAACGTTTAAGTAGGCACTTCTTGGCATGCATTCGTGATGGCAAACAACCGATTACATCCGCCTTATCCGGTTATACGAATAATTTAATTCTGGATGCTATTTATGAATCATCTCGTACAGGCAATGAAGTAAAATTAAACTGGGACATCTAAATAGGAGGAATAATAATGCTTAGAGGATTAACTGGGGCTGGACTTGGTAAGTTAGAAAGTAACGAACAATTCATTGAGTTAGCGGCAAAATATGGCTTTCAAGCCGTCGATATCGACGCGCTGAGCCTAGTGGAGAGCTACAGTGTTGATGGAGCACGTGAGCTGCTTCGTAAACATGGTCTCGTCATCGGTTCCATCGGTCTGCCAGTTGAATGGCGGGGGTCGGAAGAAGCATTCCGTGAAGGCTTGCCGAAGCTAGCACAAGCAGCCGCTGCTGCTGCTGCTCTCGGATGTACGAGCTGCTGCACATATGTGTTACCTTCCACAGATTTGGGTGCTGCTCATTTCATGGCGTTAGCTACGCGTAGATTGCGTACCTGCGCCCAAATCCTTGGCGCTTACGGCATCCGCCTTGGATTGGAGTTTGTCGGTCCGCATCACCTTCGTACACGTTGGAAGCATCCGTTCATCTGGACACTAGATGAGACGTTGGATTGGATCGACGCGATTGGCGAGAGCAACGTAGGCTTATTGTTCGATGCGTACCACTGGTACACGAACGGATTAACCGTGGCTGATATCGAGAAGCTTCGCGCCGAGCAGATAGTGCATGTCCATATCAACGACGCGCCGGATGTTCCATTAGAAGAGGTGCTGGATAACGGACGCCTATATCCGGGTGAGGGCGTTATTGACTTGGCAGGCTTCCTGCAAGGCTTGCAGCGTATTGGTTATAAGGGCGCTGTCGCTCAGGAGATCTTAACGGCAACGCCGCCGACGGATTCCCCTGAGAGCTTGGTTAAGCGTTCCAAAGCTGGCTTTGATAAAGTGTACGCGGCAGCAGGTATTTAATATTTTTGGCGGGGGCTGTCTCAAAAGTCATTTTTGAAATTTTCAGCTCCCATTATGTACATAATATTGGGATAAAGATAACCTTCAGCTCCACTTTATCGTGGTTTTGAAGGTTTCTTAGCGTAGAGAAGAAGTCATTCGACAAAAGTTCTTATCATCCATCCCTACAGTATGACAACTTTTTTATTCATTCTCGTATACTATGTTCCTGTTCTATTAAATATACCTAATGAAAAGGAGATAAGATCATGCAAATTAAAAAGAAAAATGACATCGGCCTGATTTTGGACAACTTTTCTTCATTTGCTAAGTGGGACGCTTCGGGCCAGAAACTATACCTTGTGTTTGCTGACAACAAGCGCGGGGGCCAATGGACTTTAATGAACTACTCAGATGATCGTTTCAGTGTACATGGGCGTGGTCAAGACTATTTGGATGAAAAAGAAGCATTCTTTGATGAACGTAATAGTGTGGTTTCGTTTTTATGGAACAACCGCGCTGCGCTTAAAGCAGCTGTAGCACCGACCACCTAGTATTTTAATGCTAGAGTTAAGATGGGACAAGCAGCCTTTTTCTGGCTGCGTACACGAATAGCCAACAGCCTCCGAACACCACAACGATTACGTGGTGGCTTCGGAGGCTGTTGGCGTTCAACCTAATGACTAGGTACCGAGCCTTCTTTCTGTTTATCCCGGTATTGCCCAGGGGTGAGCCCTTCCTGCTTACGGAAGGAGCGTATGAAATTCTGCGAATTGTTGTAGCGCAGCTTGGAAGAAATGTCTTTGATCGGCAAATCCGTTTCCGAGAGCCATTTCTTGGCCATGTTGAAGCGGTAAGCGGACAAGTAGTCGCTGAAGGAGCAGTTCGTTTCTTTACGGAAAATGCTGCTTAAGTAATTCGCGTTATAATGCAGTCTGGATGCGCAATCCTCGCCCGGCGTCTTCATTAGTCTTTAGTTGAAGAAGTTAACGAACGACCTATGGATTAACGGCGTGGGCTGGTATGGCCTAGAGTTAGCGCAATTCCTTGATGAGCTCCCAGCGGATGAGCCGGGGCGCGAAGCTTTAGTGAACTCCCTGCGAGATTTCGTTCATGCACTGATTCGTTATCAGGACGCGGAGAGCGGACTGTGGTATCAAGTCGTTGACAAAGGCAATCAGTCCGATAACTGGCTGGAGACGTCATGTACGAGTCTGTTCGTATACACGATTGCCAAAGCAATTAAGCACGGAGTTGTGGGTCATGAGTGTGCGGACGCAGCCGTGAAGGGATATGAAGGTCTGATCCGAACGTTGAAATTCGATGAACAGGAGCGGGTGATCTTACCGCTTATCTGCATCGGAACGTCTGCCGGTGATTATGAGAACAATGTAACCCGCCCAACTAGCGAGAATGACCTGCATGGCGTGGGTGCTTTTGTAATGGCGTGTGTAGAAGTACAGTTCCTTATCAAATAAGGCAGACAATGAAGCGATAATTTATTGCTGAAGGCTTATCAGGACGTCCCTCAGGGCGTCCTTTTCATATTTCTTACGTATGAGTAAAGATAATTAAGAAATCCCGAACAAACCAAACTATGATAAAATATAATAAAAATAAAATAATAGAGATACCCATAGATTCAGAGTTTGCTAGGTAAATAGGACATATTTGTCCATAGATCAGCATCAGGGGGTGCAGTAAATGAAAAGAACGTTAGCAGTAAGCGATATACATGGCTGTGTGGATGAATTCAAGCAATTACTCGATAAAGTGAATTTTAACGCAGAAGAAGACCAGCTGGTATTGCTCGGCGATTACGTGGATCGAGGGCCGGCAAGTCGGGAAACTGTGGAATTCGTTATGTATTTGGTACGAGAAAAGGGAGCGATTGCGCTCAAAGGGAACCATGATCAGCGTTTTGTAGAAGTTCTGCGGGACATAGATTCACAGACAGAAATGAAGTTTTTTGAACATGGCGGCATCCAAACATTTAAAAGCTATTGTGGACCGGAGGAGCTTGATTTGAAGCAATCCAAAGACCGAATTCGACAAAATTGCAGCGATCATATTTCATTTCTGAATAACCTTCCATTTTATTACGAAGACGAGACTCACATTTATGTTCATGCTGGGCTGAACCCCACGTATGCCGATTGGAAAACCCAGCCGGAAAGAGATTTTATGTGGATTCGGTCACCTTTTGTCCAGCAGCGAACTGTCGTTAAAAAAACGGTTGTTTTTGGGCATACACCCACCAAAGATATTCATGGGAAAGCCGATGTTTGGTTTTATCGTGATAAAATCGGCATTGATGGCGGCTGCGTATACGGGTTGCAAATCAATTGCCTGGAAATCAAGGGCAAAAATAAGTACAAGACTTATTCGGTTGCTTCCAAAGGGAGCTGGCGATAATCGATTCAATGACATACAGGGTGCCCTTTAGCAAGAAACATCAAGAACCGTTATTTTGAATAGCGTACACTATGATTAGAATGCTGGAGGGGGCAAACGATGGACACCGATTACTATGTGCAGATTCAGAAGACTTTGGATTTTATTGAAGATCACCTTTCGGGGCCTTTGTCTGTGGAGTGCTTAGCTAGAGTGGCTTGTTTCTCTGAATTCCATTTTCATAGAGTCTTTCAAACCATGGTGGGAGAAGCTGTGATGGAGTATGTTCGGAAGAGAAGATTAGCGACAGCAGCCTATCAAATCGCACATACGGATAAAAGGCTTATCGATATTGCCCTCGACAATGGGTTCCAGTCCCATGAGAATTTCACTCGTGCATTCAAAAAAGTTTTTGAACGTACGCCTCTTGCGTACCGTAAACAAGGCATTCTGACGCCGATTTATGCAAAAGCGAATGTACTGCAAAGGAAATTCAATCCCTATTTAGGAGGTATAAGAATGGATTATCAATTGAAGACGAAGCCTGCTTTTAAACTGATTGGGTATGAACTGAAAACTTCCTGCAAAGAGGGAAGAAACCACCGTGAAATTCCTGCTTTCTGGGGTTCGTATCTCCAAGAGAGTAAGGGGTCACGCATTCCCAATCGCGTGCATGCGGATTCACAAGTTGAGCTGGGGATTTGTACCGATTTCAATATGGAGTCAGGGGATTTAACCTATATCATCGGGATGGAAGCTACAGGTTTCGAGGGTGTGCCTGCCGATCTGGTATGCCGAGAATTTCCGGAGGCGAGGTATGCGGTGTTTACGACACCCAAGGTTACTCAGGATCAGTTTAGCGCATCTATTCAGAGCACGTGGAAGGCCATTTTTGAAGAGTGGTTTCCTCATTCGGGCTTTGAACATGCGGGGGGTTCAGAGTTTGAGCTTTATGATGAACGCTGCAATCCTTCTAAAAACGAGCTAATCCAGATGGACATCTATATACCGATTAAGGAAAAATAAAAGCGTGTAAACAAATAAGCATCTTTTGTAACCGAAATGAAATCTGCTTTTCATCTGGGTTTAAGGTTCAGAGCCTATAATGAAATTCGACCCCCTTTTAAATATATATACCTTAAGGCCCGCAGCCCGTTGCTGTGGGTCTCTTTTTTTAGACTTGCGTAGGAGGGGCAGGGGCAACGGATTTAGGCAAATGAATTTATCCGAAACACGTTCTTTCGCCGTCTGTCCATCCGGTGGAAAGCGCTATCATATCTTATTCTAAATAATCCCCTGTCGAAGGAGCTGGATCCCGCTCTTATTACTTTGGTGATATCCAGTTTAACAGCTGCTCCGCTTTTTTTCGCAATGTCACGCGCATGACACTGGACACACATTAGATGAGCCGGAATTTCAGGAAAAATGGGCGCAGTTTCTTCGTCAAATCAGTGAACGAATCTTCAAGCAAACTTAGACTAGGAGTTGCCTCCAAAATAAAAAGCCCCGAATAATTTTTTTCGGAGCAACCCTTCTCAGGATATCCGCAAAGCAGTGGAGGGGTATTTTCGAATTCCAATAAAAGCGATGACTTCGCGGTACGCCCTTTTTTAGTAATGAATCTCTCCTTGTCTTTGCAAAATGCCTTGCAGAATTGCCTTTACAGCGGAGAAGGTTCCGCACAGAATAAATAAAAATCCGCCTTTCGGCGGATACTTAATCCTACTACATGTCTTTACTGAGCATCATTTCAAGGATGAGCTTATCGATCTCAGACGTCGCTTCATTTCCGATCCGACAGAAGTTGTCAATCGTCTTCTCAGCATCATTTTCGATAAACCCATTCGTGGAGGAAATCGTCATTCCTTTGGATGCGAGAAGCGCGGATTGTACCGCTGCACTCGTGCAGGTCGCTACTTTCATGGCACATCCACCTTTGGCTCCATCACACATCATCCCGGTTACATTCCCGAGCATGTTTTGGATCGCGGCTTTAATCTCCGGTTTCCCGCCACCAAGCAGATACGTAATGCCACAGCTTGCACCTGTACCTGATACAGTAACCCCACATAGGGCTGATAATCTTCCAAACTTAGATTTGATATGAATCGTGACTAAGTGGCTTATAGCAACAGCCCGTATGAGTTTCTCCTCCGAGGCGCCAAGCTTCTCTGCAGCTGCTATTACCGGGTTAGTCGCTGCAATCCCTTGGTTTCCGCTGCCGGAATTCGCCATGACAGGCATACTGGATCCTGCCATACGAGCATCTGACCCAGCTGCCGCTAGAGCCATGGCATGAGAGATTAAATCGTCGGACAAAATACCCTTTTGTACATTCTCTTTAATCGTCTTCCCTACTTCGAGACCGTATGCATGTGCTAATCCGTCTAACCCTGCCTTACGGTTCAATTCAATGCTTTGTTTCACCAATTGGAGCTCAGCTAGATCAACGTTATTCACAAATTCCACGATGCTATCTAACGTTAGCTCGCCCCGTTTCTCTTTGGAACTCTTGAAACTCGCGTTTGCGCAACCACCCGATTCAACGACCTTCCCATCAACTTCGACCAGCGTAATATTCGTATGATTGTCAGTAATCACAACCTTCGCATACCCTTGTACTGATTCGATCAGGACCTCGATATATAACTTCCTTGTGGTATCTGCTAGATGGACCACGGAAATGCCTCGTTCAACCATATCCTGCGCGACAGTAATATCATCAGGTTGAATATCGGCAAGCACTTCCAATTGTTTCTCCGCATTGCCAGCAATGGCACCTAGCGCGGCGACGAAATCGATACCTGTCAGATTCGTACCCGGAATCCCGACGGCTAATGCATTCTTGATGATACCCACGCTTGCGTGAACGGTTATTTTCTTCATAGGACCTTCCACATAGCTTCTTGCTTTCGCCGCCGCTAGGGCTATGGCGACTGGCTCTGTGCAACCAAGCGCGACTACGAGTTCATTTTTTAATATGCTAATGAATGTATTCATATGCAAGATGTACCTCCCCTTATCACTCAAGAAAACTATAAACCTCAAACGATCATTAAGAATATACTATAGCAGTCGTAGTTCAACAACTACTACTATAACGCATGTATGTGGAGAATATGTTGAAAATATGAGAAAAGCCTACAAAATTACCCTTCTTCCACATCGGCAACTATGAAATGAAAAAGGCTTTTCCCGGTCCATCTATAAGATGATAGCGGGAAAAGCCTTATATTATATGCGTTTAGAACGTCCTAGCAAGACGACTAAGGCTAAGAGGAGGAGAATCAGCGGCATTATTGCTACACCCATGCCTTGTCCTGACTTCAAGTGGTTCATCATCGCACCGGCCATGATAATGGCGATAGTGCCGGATGAGAAGAAAGCAATGCGCGGCTTCAAGAAGCCGATGATGAGTCCGATTCCCGCCAACAATTCTATAGCCCCAATCACATACATAAAGCCTAAACTATACCCATAGGTCTGTGTAAAAACAGCCACTTGAATGGGATTTGCGGATAATTTCAAAAAGCCAAACAGGACATAACTTGCTGCCAACAAGCTTTGAATGATGCGAGTCGTCCATTTCAATCCTGCAGCATCTCATCTTTAATCCTATAGGATTTACGGTATCCTTAAAAGGAGGCCGATAGATAGCTAAGCGAACCGACTTCGTAGCTGCGATGAATGATTTGAGCGGTACGTGCAGGGTCGCCGCTGCCCATCGCAATATAGAGCGGAATGAAGTGTTCTGGCCTTGGCACAGCCATACGAACATTCGGAGCTAAAGTGGCGTAATTGAACAGCGCCTCTAGGTTCTGCGTTTGCATGTTATGGGCGAGCCAATCGTCGAAAGCAACAGCCCAAGCATCAGGCTCCGTGGCTTCCCAATTGAGGGCGCGTAAGTTATGCACAGTAGCGCCGCTTCCGATAATCAGGATATCTTCCTGATCGAGTCCGCGCAGTGCTTCGCCAATGCGATATTGCTCAGAGGGAGGCAAGTACGGGTTAACGGACACTTGAATGACGGGGCACACCGGTGTTGGAAACATCCGTAACAGCGGTACCCACGAGCCATGATCAAGTCCGCGGTGCGAATCCAAGTTCACGGGGATGCCTTTCGCTTGAAAACGCTCAGCGATTTTGCGAGCCAGTTCCGTATTCCCTCTGGCGGGATATTTGATTTGAAATAGCTCTTTCGGAAAGCCGCCAAAATCATAAATCGTTTCATATACCTCATTGGTCGATGAAATGGTCAGTACCTCAGTTTCCCAATGAGCCGTGAAGATGACAATGGCTTTGGGTTTTATTTTCTTGCCATATTCAAGCAAGAACTGGGTACATGCCGAATCTTGAATAGCCATCATGGGGGAACCGTGACCTACAAATATGGGTGAAATCACAATAAAACACTCCTTCGTGAAGTACATTTATTCAGTTGGTTACTTTATGTAACTAATGTTACGTCAAAGTATCAATCTCGTCAAGTAAGTAATTTACTTTTTGTAACCTTGTATAGAGATGTCAATTTACTCTATAATAAATAGACATATAGAGGTGATGAAGATGGAACAGGTACCTTTGTGTCCTCGTTTCGAAAGAGCTGTAGAAATCCTCAGCAAGCGTTGGATATCACTAATCGTTTTTCAATTGCTATCGGGTCCGCAACGGTTCGTAAATATCGAACAGGCCATTCCGAATTTAAGCGGTAAGGTGCTGTCGGAGCGACTGAAGGAGCTGGAGCTTGAAGGAATTGTTAAGAGAGTAGTATTCCCGGAAAGTCCGGTTCGTATCGAATATTCCCTAACGGACAAGGGGAGGGCATTGGCTCCGATTTTGGGTGAGATTGCCAAATGGTCCTCGGAGTGGCTCCCTATTCTGAAATAAGGATGCGGGACGAGGCGTATAAAAAAGGTCATCCAACCTGTTGAAAACAACAGGTAGATGACCTTTTTTTATTTATTCGTGTCCTTCGGATCGATCAATTCTAAAGCGGAAAAGGGATTACCGCCTTCCTCATCATCTGACTCCACGAACCGTTTGAGTACATTTAACTTGTTTTCCCAATAGCGTTCATAATAGGATAACCAACGCTTCAACTCCATCAGTGGTTCCGCCTCCAGCCTATATCGGGTCTCGCGGCCGACTTTCCTTTCTTTGACCAGTCCAGCATCAGCCAAAATGCGAAGATGCTTGGACACCGCGGTGCGGCTCATCGGGAAATGGCCGGAGATGACCGTGACCGGCAGCTCTTGCTCACCGAGCAGTTTCAATACCTGACGGCGAGTAGGATCGGCGATCGCCTGAAACACGTCATGTTTCTGCGAGGGGACTGACATCTTAAGCCTCGACGTAAGCGGCGAGTTTCTTCGACAGACCACCCCAACCTTGGGACATCGTCTCGCGAACAGCCGCGTGAGGTTGACCGAATTCCGTAACCTTATCCAAATCCCAACCGGAATGGATGAGGGTGAACTCGGTTTTGCCTTCTAAATCGGTCAATTCGAAAGTCAGCGACCAATCCTTGCCCCACTCAAAAGAAAGACGGTTCGGTGGATTAACTTCGGTTACTTTACAAGGGGAATTGCCAAAAGGTCCTGCTTCCAAGTGGAATTCATAGCCAGTCTCTGGCTTGAAATTATTCGGCATGAACCAAGCCGCGATGCCTTCGGAGGTCGCTACGGCATTCCATACCTTTTGAATAGGTGCGTTAAAAACAAGTGTTTGTTTAATATCTGGCAGAGTGTTAGTTTGATTTTCCATCGTTATAAGTGCCTCCAATGATTAATTTAGTATGATTTACTTGCTTTTTACTTTATCCTGATGGCGCAAACGCAAGGCTGACCACTTATCGTCCACTGCGACATTGCTAACAGGACGGTAGTCCGTTATTTCTTGTACCAAGGTAAACAAAATATCACGGTTAATGTCTGTTTTCACCTTCGAGATTTGCTTCGGAAAAGTAATCCAAAAGAGAGCGTCATCGTTCAAATACGGAATCGCTTTGGGTGTCCATTCAGCCACCTCAGCGGCATTGTTAACAAAAAGCTGAACGAAATCGTAAGTCCCATTCGGCTCTACGGGTTCCTCGACGCCAAGCTCGTAGCCTTCAGGTGCGTAAAGAACGAGGGCTCGTCCTTGTTTGTAACGCAGTTTCTTCAGCAATTCTTCTTGCATCGTAAGTCATTCCTTTCCGTGATCTGCTCCTCGTATTGTATCCAAAAGATAAGTTTTACATAGGCCTGTGAAAAGCGAAACCAAATGGTTACATAAAGGATTATACGAAACCAAATGGTTTCATGTCAAGAGACTTGTCCAAGATTAGATTGAGATTAGCTGCGAGGCTTATCGTTCCACTAGAGAAGTTTGCGCTTTTTCAACAATCGCAAATCAGGTATAGTTATAAAAAAAGAGTGGTGTAAAGGAGAAGCTATGATACGTTTTGCTGTGATTGGAACCAACTGGATCACTGAGGAATTCATTCATGCTGCCCGTGAGACTGGGGAGTTCGTTTTGACGGCCGTTTACTCACGTACAGAGCAGAAGGCTGAAGAATTTGCCCGGAAATTTGAGATTTCTCATCGATTTTCGAATCTGGATACATTTGTACAAAGCAACGAATTCGATGCTGTCTATATCGCAAGTCCGAATTCGCTTCACGCTCAATATGCGATTCTCTGTATGAATCATGGCAAGCATGTCATTTGCGAGAAGCCCGCGGCTTCCAATACGAAGGAGCTTACCGCGATGATTGAGGCTGCGCGCAGCAATAAAGTCGTGTTCATGGAGGCGCTCAAGTCCACGTTGATGCCTAATTTCAAAGCTATTCAAGGAAATTTACATAAGCTTGGAAAGATTCGCCGTTATTTTGCAAGCTATTGCCAATATTCCTCAAGGTATGATGCTTATAAGCAGGGAACGGTACTGAATGCGTTCAATCCCATTTTTTCCAATGGTTCATTAATGGATTTAGGCGTCTATTGTATTTATCCGTTGGCAGTGCTGTTTGGCAGCCCTGAGCGTGTGCAAGCAAGCGGGGTTCTGCTGGAGTCGGGGGTAGATGGGGAGGGCAGCCTTCTGCTGAGCTACAAGGAGATGGATGCCGTTATCATGCACTCCAAAATTGCGAGTTCCTACCTGCCAACCGAAATTCAAGGCGAGCACGCAACGATGGTCATTGATAAGATTAACCAGCCTGAAAAGGTGGAGATTCGTTATCGAGACGGTTCTGTGGAAGATCTGACGCGGGAGCAGGGTGTAAGAACGATGCGCTATGAAGCGGAGGAGTTCATTCGACTTATTAAAAGCGGAGCATTGGAGTCCGAGACGAATTCACATGCGAATTCCAGCATAGCCATGGCGATTATGGATGAGGCTAGAAATCAGATGGGACTTGTGTTTCCTGCGGACCGTAAATAAAAAGAAAACCGAGTGGCGATAGTTTCCTCGGCCATCGTTGTGACGGTATCAAAGCCAAGGAATGAGAAGCAGATAATGGAGGCTCCGGCAAGTATGGTGGAGAAAGGTATGTCCGCCGAGGCATTATTCATCGCAGAACCCTAGAAAACAATGTTATGTGATAAATCATTACTTACTTATTAGGAAAAATGCAATTTTACTTTATCTGTGTTAGATATATGTTATATATGTAAGTTAATATAACAATTAGCTAATCATATGAGAAGTATTTTAGATAAAAGTACTAAAATAGCTAGAAGTTATTGACACATTTCTTCAGTGATGTTATGTTTAATAACACAAACGAATACGATTGTTTACTAGGGTTCCGCCGGTTATCGCCGGGCTGGTCCGAGAGTAAACCGCTCTTGCATAAGAGCGCCACGGAAGGATAAAAACCTGGGAGATATCACCAAGACATTTGAGTCTTGTGATGTCTCCCTTTTTGTTTAACTACATCGTAAAGGAGATCGATAGCATGGAAATCATTTGGAACATGACGATAGGCCCGGGAGGCAAATGGTCAGGAGCGATTGGTAAGGGGAAATTGATTCGTTTTACGGCGCTGGAGGCGGGCGCGAATGTTTCCGTACAATTGTTCCACGCAAGGGATCTTACAGAGCGCTACAATATGCCGGATACGTTGAAAGCCCAGTATACAGCTCATCTGAGGCGAGGCAACGTTCTGATGAGTGACAATGGCCGAGCGTTAGTGAGCATTGTTGAGGATAGCATTGGTTGGCATGATCCCCTAAGTGGATACACGAGCCGTACGGCGACAGACGCCAAATATGGCGCGACGAATTTCCAAAAGCTGCGTAATGAGTGGCTGCGGAGCGGGCAAGAAAACTTTGCCGTAGAGCTAGTGCGTAACGGACTCAGCATGCGCGATATGATGCCTGTTGTGAATTTATTTTCCAAAGTGTTTAGTGATGAGAATGGTGACATGCATTTTGTTGCTGATCATTGCCCGGCTGGAGCAACGGTTACGCTGCGGACAGAATTAGATACCTTGCTCGTCCTATCGAATACACCAAACCCGCTAGACCCAAGAACTTCTTATCCATCTGTGCCTGTAAAAATCGAAGTACTCCAGGCTGAGCCTGTGGATGCAGATGATTATTGTGTCAATTACCGCTCGGAGAATCGCCGAGCTTTTGAAAATACATGGGAATATCAAAAGCTGCTTGGCTTGTAATAGTAGGCAAAAATGCTGAGGAGGAACTAAAATGGCCGTATTTAATCGAGTGGAAAGCCCTCGTCTCGTCGAGGACGCCATCTATAGCGAAGTTATTCAAGCAGGAGACGGTTGGTTGCGGGTTTTGAAGCCAGGGCAAGTGCTGCGCATTGTCGATTTGGAAGGGAATCAGGCGGCAGACACCTTGCTTTATGATGCGGAGAATCCGGAAGATCATTATAGTGCAGTCGCGACGATTGCAGGTCAAAGCAATATTTATCTCAGCACAGGCTCTGTCCTCCGAGCAGAATCCGGTAAGGAATTGCTCAAAATCGTTGCCGACACCTGCGGACGCCATGATACGATCGGAGGTTCGTGCTCGGCTCAAAGCAACTCGGTGCGTTACTCACACGATAAGCTGTCGATGCATAACTGCCGCGATACCTTTATGCTGCAGCTTGCACAGCACGACGGTGCTTACACGAAGCGAGATTTGGCGCCGAATATTAACTTTTTTATGAATGTACCAGTAACAAAGGATGGCGGACTGAAGTTCGATGATGGCGTATCCGCTCCGGGCTGTTATGTAGAGGTACAGTCGCTAGGCAGCTCGATGGTGCTCATCAGTAACTGTCCGCAGCTTAACAATCCTTGTAATGCGTATAATCCGACGCCGATTCAGGTTCTTATTTGGGAGAAGTAAGTTCCTTTACTTAAGAAAGATAGATGGTCTACGAAATTCTAAGGGGTGTGGATACGATGTTTACCAAAGTGCTGATTGCTAATCGTGGCGCTATCGCTGTACGCATTGAGCGTACTTTACGCAAGCTCGGGGTTGCGTCCGTTGCTGTATATACGAGGGCAGATCAAGATAGTTTACACGTGGATGGAGCAGATGAAGCTGTTCTGATCGGTGAAGGGCCGGCGAAAGAAAGCTATCTCAATACAGAATTGATTTTGAAAACAGCGCTGGAAACCGGCGCGCAAGCGATTCATCCCGGTTACGGCTTCCTGAGTGAAAATGCGGACTTTGCCCGCGCTTGCCGAGAGAATGGCATTGTGTTCATCGGACCTACGCCGGAGCAAATGGAAATGTTCGGACTTAAGCATTCTGCTCGGGAAATCGCTGAAAGAGCCGGCGTACCGATGCTGCCGGGTACACCGCTGATAACAGAGCTTGAAGAGGCGATCTCAGAAGCTGCTCGTATTGGTTACCCTGTTATTCTCAAAAGTACAGCTGGCGGCGGCGGCATTGGGATGCGTGTCTGCGCGGATGAAGTCACGTTAAGATCTGCTTATGATGGTGTACGCCATTTGGCAGAGTCAAATTTCAAAAACGGCGGCATGTTTCTTGAAAAATATATCGCGAGAGCACGTCATGTTGAAGTGCAGATTTTCGGTAATAACTTTGGTGAAGTCGTTACATTGGGTGAGCGCGATTGTTCCATTCAGCGTCGCAACCAGAAGGTCATTGAAGAAAGCCCGGCTCCGAATCTGTCGGATGAAGTCCGTGAGGCGATGTTTGCCTCGGCGAAGCGTCTTGCTGCTGAAGCGGGCTATCGAAGTGCCGGTACGGTGGAGTATCTCTATGATCCGGAAACGTATGAGTTTTATTTCTTGGAAGTAAACACGAGACTTCAGGTTGAGCATGGTGTGACGGAGGAAGTATTGGGTGTTGACCTCGTGGAGTGGATGGTGCGTGAAGCGGCGAATGAGCTTAGCGACATACAGTCACTTATTCGAAAGCCGACAGGACACAGCATCCAAGCGCGGATTTACGCGGAGGACTGCCTCCAGCAGTTCCGTCCGAGTACAGGGCAGCTGGATCGTGCGGTATTCTCAAGTCAGTCGCGGAATGAGACCTGGGTCAGGGATGGGCTGACAGTAACGACCCTGTACGATCCGATGCTGGCTAAAATCATTGTCCACGGTACGGACCGTTTGGACGCTATTCGTAAGCTGATTGAAGCGCTGGCTGAGACGCGCATGTATGGAATTACAACGAACCTGCTGTATTTGCAGGCTCTTCTTCAAGAAAAAGATTGTGTAGACGGGAACGTCTTTACACAATTGTTGAATACGTTCGAGCCAATGGAACGGGCTCTGGAAGTTGTAGACGGCGGGATCCAAACCACCGTTCAGGACTTCCCGGGCCGCATCCGCCATTGGGACGTGGGTGTACCCCCTTGCGGACCGATGGATCCGCTTTCGTTCCGTATTGGTAACAAGCTGCTTGGCAACGATGACGATGCCTGCGGTCTGGAAATGACGCTTCGCGGAGGCTCTTACAAGTTCCGCAGCGACATGTGGTTCTGCGTCACCGGGGCGGATATGCAAGCAGAACTGGATGGAACGGCTATTGCGACGTATAAACCGGTGTTTGCTGCTCGCGGACAAGTGCTGAGCTTCGGCGAGGCGAAAGAAGGTATGCGCACTTATCTTCTGATCGGCGGCGGCTTGGATATGCCGAAAATTCTCGGCAGCTCGTCCACGTTTACGCTGGGCGGATTCGGTGGTCATGGCGGCCGAGCCCTGCGTACGGGAGATGTGCTGGGTGTGAATGAAGGCGGAAGCCTTGTTCCTGAGGCAGCTGAGCTTGCGGTTCAGCATCGTCCTGTGATGACGCGAGAGTGGACGATCGGTGTGATCCCTGGGCCTCATTGTACAGGTGAGTTTTTACACGCGGAATACTTGGATCAATTGACCGAAACAAGCTGGGAAGTGCATTTTAACTCCTCGAGGACGGGGGTTCGTTTGAAAGGACCTGCTCCGCTGTGGAGACGTGAAGATGGCGGGGAAGCGGGGCTTCATCCATCCAATATTCACGATAATGCGTATGCAGTCGGTACGCTGGATTTGACGGGGGATATGCCCATTCTTCTTGGACCTGATGGTCCGAGCCTTGGCGGTTTCGTTTGTCCGGTGACAACGGCGTCGGCCGAGTTCTGGAAGCTAGGCCAACTGCATCCTGGGGATACGATTCGTTTCCACTTACTAACACTTCCGGAAGCAGAGGCCTTGCGTGATTTGCAGGAAAGTAATTTGCAGGCGATGGGTGATGGAGATTATGGGCGGTTGGTGCATGTACAACTACCTGCTGTAAATGAAGAGATTACGCCGGAATATCCTCGTCTTTTTCATGAAGAAGCTAATCGCAGATTTCCAATCACGATCCGCTGCTGCGGCGATCAGAATTTGCTTGTGGAATACGGAGAGCTCGAGTTGGATTTGCTGCTGCGTTTCCAAGTGCAGGCATTACTGCAAGCGATTGTGGAGAGCGGCTCGATTCCGGTGCTGGATTTTACGCCAGGTATTCGTTCGTTGCAAATTCATATCGATCCTTCTCGAATAACGGTAAGCGAGGCGTGTTGGAAGGTTATTGAGATTGACGCAGCGCTGCCTCCATTGGAAGAGTTCCGTGTTCCTTCCCGGATTGTCCGTTTGCCGCTTTCCTGGGATGACCCGGCGACACAGCTTGCGATTCAGCGTTATCAACAAGGGGTGCGTCCTGATGCGCCTTGGTGTCCGAGCAACCTGGAATTCATTCAACGCATTAATGGATTAGATACAATTGATGATGTTAAAAAGATTGTTTATGACGCTAATTACTTGGTACTTGGGTTAGGAGATGTGTACTTGGGTGCTCCAGTAGCAACTCCGGTCGATCCGCGTCATCGCTTAGTAACGACGAAATATAATCCGGCACGTACATGGACGCCAGAAAATGCCGTTGGTATCGGTGGAGCTTACATGTGTGTGTATGGAATGGAAGGTCCGGGCGGTTACCAATTCGTAGGACGTACCATTCAAATGTGGAATCGTCTACGCTCAACGGGAAGCTTCAAGGCGGGTAAGCCTTGGTTGTTAAGGTTCTTTGATCAAATTCAATTCTATGAGGTGAGCGCAGAGGAATTGCTTCAACTGCGTGAAGACTTCCCTCGAGGACGATATGAAGCGGATATTCAGGAAACAACATTTGACTTAGGTGAATATTTGCAATTCTTAGGTTCCATCGAGGAGAGTACGGAAACATTCCGTAAGCAGCAGCAAGAGGCCTTTAAAGCGGAGCGGGAGAATTGGAAGGCAAAGGGATTGGCTGAGTACGTATCCGAACAGGAAACCATTACTGAAAAACCTGAAGATGAGCTGCCGGCAGGTATGGTTGCTGTGCGTGGGATTATGCCAGGAAGTGTATGGAAAGTGCTCGTATCTGCAGGTGAACAAGTGAAGAAGGGTGATCAACTGGCGATTCTCGAAAGTATGAAAATGGAATTCCCGCAGCATGCGCCGTGTGATGGATTTATTTCTATGATTCAAGTGAAGCCAGGGGATCAAGTTCATGCAGGACAGCTGATTCTAGGTATTGCACAATCTGCTTAAGGAGAGAGGTGTCCGTAAATGACTGAGGCTAACAAAGTAGAAAAGATTGAACAGAATGAGAGAAATGGAAAGAAAATCACGGTCGAAGTGCCAAAGGAGTTAAGTATCTCGTGGCTCCTGGATAAGTATGAAAAACAAGAATTAACTCCGCAAGAGGTGATCGCGGCTATTGTGCAGCGCTCATTGGATGACGTGGCTATGAATATTTGGATCACACCGCCCAAGATGGATGCGATTCAACCTTATTTGGATGGATTAAAGTCTGTGTCAATGGCTGATGCGCCATTGTGGGGGATTCCTTTTGCGATCAAAGATAACATTGATCTGGCAGGGGTACCAACGACAGCTGGCTGCGCGGAGTATGCGTATACGCCGACGGAACATGCGAGCGTCGTGGAAAGATTGATTGCCGCAGGAGCGATTCCGCTCGGCAAGACGAACTTGGACCAATTCGCGACCGGACTTGTCGGCGCGAGAAGTCCGTACGGTGACGCGCATAATGCACTGCGCCCGGAACTGATCAGCGGCGGCTCGAGCTCGGGCTCAGCCGTCTCCGTGGCGCGTGGCCAAGCGGCTTTCTCGCTTGGCACGGACACAGCGGGCTCGGGACGCGTGCCTGCTGCTTTGAATCGATTGGTTGGCTATAAGCCGAGTCTCGGCGCTTGGCCAACCAAAGGGGTAGTGCCTGCCTGTGCGAGTTTAGACTGTGTAACCGTCTTTGCGCACAGCTTGGATGACGCGCTCGCCGTAGACGGCGTGGTACGCGGGCTTCACGCGGATGACCATTGGTCGCGCAGCGTGAATAGGGAACCTTCTAAGCTTCCGGCTAAAGTTCTCCTGCCGGATGGTGAATTAGGATTCTATGGTCCTTTTGCTTCGGAATACCGTGCTGCGTGGGATACGGCTGTAGAGAAGTTCAAGGGATTAAGTGACGATTTGAACATCCCTGTTGAATATGTCGATGTTACTTTGTTCGCCCAAGCGGCGGCGATTCTGTATGAGGGCCCATGGGTGGCCGAACGATGGGCGGCCTTGGGCAGCTTCATTGAGGCTCATCCGGGCATTGCGTACCCAGTAACGGAAAAGATCCTCCGCTCAGGCTCTGCGGCTGAGTATGATGCTGCATCCGTGTTCCATGCTATGCATAAGCTGCAGCAGTTCAAATTGGAAGCTCGCAAACTGCTGAAGGGCGCGGTGCTCGTCATGCCAACCTGCGGGGGGACGTGGACGCGCAAGCAAGTGCTTGCTGACCCGATTAGCACGAATCGGGATATGGGCCGCTACACAAATCATTGCAATCTGCTTGATTTGTGCGGGGTTGCGGTGCCAGCGGGCGATGCGGCACCGCAGACGCCTTTTGGCATCACGCTTTTTGGGATCGCCGAAGAGGAGAGTTTGATCTGCGGCGCAGCCGAGCTGTTCTTGGCGGGTGATGTGAACGCCGAACGTCAGTCGGCTGCTGAAGCTTATACGCCGAGTTTGACTGGCTCGGCGGCGGATGAGGTTGCCGTGGCAGCAGTGCCGACGACGCTAGTCGCGGTTTGCGGTTTACACATGCGCGGCTACCCGCTGGAGAAGCAGATGCTAGGCTGTGGAGCGCGGTTCATCCGTGAGGATGAGACCGCAGCGAAGTACAGCCTGGTGAAGCTGCCAACCACGCCGGCGAAGCCGGGGTTGGTCAAACAGCAGCAGGGTGGCGCAGCCATCCTGCTGGAGGTTTGGGAAATGCCGCTGGAGGCATTCGGCGGATTTACGGCTGCGATCCCAGCTCCGCTGGGGATCGGGAAGGTTGAGCTCCGGGACGGCAGTGAAGTCCCGGGCTTCGTTTGCGAAGCTTACGCGGCCGAAGGCGCGGAAGATGTGACTGCACTTGGCGGCTGGCGCCAAGTCTTGCCTTTATAGGAGGCGGAGCGGCAGTCTGCCGAGTAGCCTTTGGCTCTCGGAGAAGCGTACGCTTCCGAGCCATGCTGTTATCCTTCGAAGCTCTCGGTTCGAAGCTGATGCGTTGCGTCGGCCATCTATATAACTGGGTTTTCTCCTGTTAATTCCATTATCTTTTCGTAAAAAGCGAGGCTATCGCTTAATTAGCTGGAGAAATTCCAGTTAAGCAGTAACTACTTGCGAATTTACCGTTGTCTGAAAAAGACGTACAAGAGAATAAAAGTTAAGGAATTAAAGGCTGTCCCACAGGTTATTATGGCGGTGAGACACTGTTAAACTGCCCGTATTCGATTGTTCCTTGCATTGTGTTCCACTTCCGCAAGCCCTAACTCTTCCATCAACGGGGGGATATACATGCCGAATCTGCCGCGAAAACCTTTTTTCAAGCCGTACCAACCGCCAACTGGATTTTCAGGAGAACGTCCCCAAGCTTCAACCATACCTTCTTTTGCAGGTTTCTGCTCAACAGCGCTGCCTAGCTCCATCCAATCTCCATGCTGCTTGAGCATAGCGTTTAAGTCATCAATGCAGCGATAGTCATAATGCAAAATAGTTTTACCTACGGTGCAAACAATAATGGTTTTTCCATCTTTTTCATCCTTATACATTTCATATTCGGATGTTTTAGGAGGAGTCTTTAATTTCCAAGGGTTTTCTTTGGTACCCAGTTCAGTCGACATATCATTTACTCCTTTGAGTCTATTTTCACATAAAAGAAGGGGGAAGCCTGATCGAAGGAGATCAGGCTTTTTTGGGTTTCTTCTTAGCGGGCACTTTTTCGGGTAGTGATTCAGCCCATGCTAGGGAACGTTGAATCCAGGTGCGGATCTGATCAGGTTCTTGATTCCAGCTTTCCGGCAAAGCAACATACTCCTTCATCGGACGGCTTGGCATTGGAGCAAACTCGGAGGTACCTTCAATGGTAAGGAGCTCTCTGCGCTCTTGTTCCGGCAGACGAATAAAAATTTGCTCGCCAAAAAGGCCGACGAACATATTGCCGTTAATAAACCCGGCCAAGTTACCAAACATGGGACGTACTTGGATATAGGGGTCATCGGGCATTACGAATGAGAAAAATGCTTTAGCATCTTGAGACGGACGAGGAAAAGACATGGTTGGAATGCTCCTTTTTTGTATAGTTGGTAGGACTCCAGGTCAGAATATATCAAATTAAGTCATTGTGCAATATTTTTTATTTAAGTTGACACTTAATTAAGTGTATGCTAAATTAATGTCATGATCGATAAAGCCATTCAAGCAATAACGGAACCTAGGCGCCGAGATATTTTACATCTCGTCCGTGATGGGGAGCTGACCTCCAGCGCCATTGCGTCACATTTTGACATTTCAGCACCAGCAATTTCACAGCATCTTAAAGTTCTTGAAGAGGCTGGGCTCGTCGTTGTTAGGCGGGCAGGCACCAAACGATTTTATGGCATTAGGAGGGAAGGTTTCGCCGAATTGATACAGTATATCGAGAGCTTCTGGGATGACAGCTTGATGCGCTTGAAAGAAGCCGCGGAAGAGGAAGAAAGGAGAAAACATGACTTCAATCAGCAGTAGTGATACGATCAAGAAAGAGGTTTTTATTGAATGCCGTCCGGAGACATTGTTCTCATTTTTTACCGATCCTGACAAATTGGTTCGTTGGATGGGACGCCATGTTCTGTTAGACCCGAGTATCGGTGGCAAATATCGCATCGATGTTAACGGTAGCGACATTGCGATGGGTGAGTATAAGGAGATTATCCCGAACGAGAAAATCGTTATGACATGGGGATGGGATAAATCGAATGTGGTGCCTCCTGGATCAAGTACCGTTGAATTCAGACTTACACCCAAAGATAACGGCACTCTCTTAGTGTTGACGCATTACGATTTGCCGGCAACGGAAGTTGCTGCTCACCAACAAGGCTGGTCGCATTACATGCCTCGCCTGCAAACGGTGGCGCAAGGTCAAGATGCGGGCGTCGATCCTTGGTCTGAAAAAGCTATGCATTAATTTTATAAATAAAAATAATAAACATCTAAATTCAAAGGAGACTATCAATCATATGAAAACACTAACTTGCAACTGCGGATTTAAAGTAACGGACGAAAACAAATATAAGGTAGAAGCTGCCATGTGGCATCACGCCATTCAAGATCACTCGGATATGCTGAAAAGCATGACTGTTGAAATGCTGGAGCAGTGGCTTCAGAACAAGGACGAGCAATTAAAGGTAGGTGTGTAAGATGTCCGCTGCAATCCATCAAGAAGTTACGTTTAAAGCTAGTCCGGATCGTATTTACAATGCCCTCCTTAGCAGCGAGCAATTCAGCAAGGCTACTGGCGGCGCTCCGACAGATATCAACGCAGAAGAAGGCGGAACATTCTCTTGTTTCGGTGGTATGATTTTGGGGCGCAACATCGAACTCGTACCGAACAAGCGAATTGTACAAGCATGGCGTGTTGCTAATTGGGAGGAAGGGGTTTACTCTGTAGTCAAATTCGAGCTCAAGGAGCAAGGCTCCGAGACTCTGCTTGTATTCGACCACTCTAGTTTCCCAGAAGGAACAGGCGAACACCTCGCAACCGGATGGCATGATAACTACTGGAAGCCTATTGAGAAACTCTTAGCTTAATTATGTGAAGTGGCGCGCGATTTTTATGCGCGCTTTTCCTTTTTCATTGGAGGTACCGGAAATGGTTGATGTATTAACAGAAATAACAATAAATTGTCCTCGTGATAAAGTTTCGGATTATGCCGCGAATCCCGATCATGCGCCAGAATGGTATGTCAATATTCATTCTGCCGTATGGCAAACACCAAAACCGTTGAAAGTTGGTTCTAAAGTTGCATTTAAAGCTGCATTCCTCGGAAAACAACTTTCATATGTCTATCAAATGGCTGAGTATATTCCAGGAAAAAAGCTAGTAATGAGAACGGCCGACGGCCCCTTTCCAATGGAAACAACTTACACTTGGGAAATCGCTGAGGGGAATTCAACTCGAATGACTTTACGCAATAAAGGTAATCCCACGGGGTTTTCAATGTTATTTGCTCCTTTTATGTCCTTGATGATGAAAAGGGCAAACAACAAGGACTTGAAAAAAATCAAGTTTCTACTAGAAAAAAGTTCTTGATAACCCCCTTATCTAACATGAGTTTAAGGTTGTAGGCGATCTCTTGAAGTCGACTGCTTTTCTTCTTTGCCTGCAGCATGTTGGATGATTCTAACGGGAACTACGTTAATTTCTGTGTTTACCGTTCCTGCTAATTAAGAAACCTCCAACCCCACTGTGGGTTTGGAGGTTTCTTTGTTTCTTTTTGAGTCGGTCCCCGTCAAAGGGTCTTGCTCTTAGATCCCCCTTGTTCTCTTTCAACCTGCTTCGCCGCCAAAGATGAAGTTTTAAGCGACGTAATGTGCAAATAATTAACATGGTTAATGATTCCGCATGTAGCCTCCCTCTTTTTACCTCGTTAAGGATTGATTCACACAGATTTCTTTCTGTCGGAATATCCATCTCAACCCCCATCTAGTTCTCCTTCACCTCCGCTTACTACAGGATACTCTCTTACCCAACCCTCCCTCTTTTTTCGGAATTTACCCACCCCTATTTCACTTATCCACATAGTTACCAACAGTATCAACATGTCCACAGAGTAGGCTGTGCATAAGATAGTCAATGCTTTATGCACATATCCACAATCTAAGTTATCCACATCTGCGTATTCGTCAAGGTTAGAGTTTCGCTGATCTATTTTGTATGGCTAAGAAGATGTCAGGTTACATTAAAAACCAAATGCGAAGGGGCAGGTGGAACGTTGATGAAGAAGATTTTCAGCATTTATTGGACGGATCTTATCAACTTGTGGAAAGTGCCCACCGGTCTTTTTCTCGAGGCGGTAGGTGGGATGCTGGTGCCGTTTGGGCTTAAGGATGTGTTCTTCCTGTTCGTGTTCATCTTGGCTTGTTATGTGATTGCTCTAGCTCTGAAAAAGCCGCTTAGCGGTTATACGAAGCACGTTTCGGAGAAGGCAAAGCAAACGAAATTGATTTCTTAACAACAAATTCTTCTATGCCATGATGGATCGTATTGCGAAGGATCTCATTCAAGAACTTAGCCTTTGGTCTAGGTTTTATCAAGACCTTTGGCTAACGAAAGACAGTCCCTTAGTGCGTTTAGAAGGAACCGGATCTCCTTTATGATAAATATAACAACTATCCTGGTATGGATTTCTGTTGGTCGGGTACCTGTATCTGTCTTATAAGGATCGCCGCACGTATTATATAACCGAGGGTGCCGTGTATGCCGTGTATGCCGTGGAACGTATTCGGAGAGGATGGTTAACGGAGTCGATTGCCGTGAATACGCAGCAACGCAAGTTCGAAGGGGGACTTAGAAGATGAAACGTAGGGACAAACTATTAATCCTGACAGGCAGTCTAGGGGACGGGCATAATAAAGCGGCGCAAGCCATTCTCGAAGCGGCGCGGTTTCACAAACCGGATGTGGACGTGAAAGTAATCGATTTCTTAGAGTGGACACACCCTTACCTGCATTCGGTGGGCAAATATTGCTACATGAAGTGGGTGCAAAGTCTGCCTTCGGTCTACGGATATTTGTATCGTAAGACACGTGATGATAATACGTTATCCCATATGTTAAAAAGGATGAAATCGTTCAGCACTGACCGGATGCTGGAGTTGCTTAATGAAGAGGAGCCGACAGAAGTGGTATGCACCCTCCCAGGGGCTGCCGCGGCAATGTCATACTTGAAATGCAATGGACTGACGACGGTGCCAACGGTAACGGTAATGACCGATTATACGGATCACAGCTACTGGGTTCACCCGGGAACGGATCGTTATCTGGTTGGCGCCGAGCACGTTAAGCAAGCTTTGCTGCGATACCGGATCCCAGAGAATCGAATTGTGGTCACCGGGATTCCTATCCGGATGCCTTTCACGCAAGCTTATGATCGGACGATGCTCCGTGATAAGCATGGTTTGCATCGAAATATGCCGACCGTGCTGGTGATGGGGGGCGGGCATGGCCTAATCGGCAAGCAGTTCAAGTCCGTCCTGCAATCGGATGATCTGGCAGTGCCGGTACAGTTTGTTTTCGTATGCGGGCGAAATGAAAAGCTTAAGCAGCAGCTCGAGGAGGAGCTGGGCGGCAAGAAAACACGCCATCGCGTAAAAGTTACAGGGTTCGTAGATCACGTCCATGAATTGATGGCTTTATCCGATCTGATCGTGACGAAGCCGGGAGGACTCACCATTTCAGAGGCGCTTGCACTTGAGCTACCGATGATGCTGTACAAGCCGATACCTGGACAAGAACAGGACAACGCGGCTTATCTGGTTGGTCTAGGGGCTGCGATTGAAGTGAAGAACGCAGTGGAATTAAAAAACCAACTGCAGGGGATCATTGCGAACAAGTCCTTGCTTTTGATCCTTAAAAAGAATGCAAAGTTAAATCAGCAGAACCAAGATGCGCTTCACATGCTGAAAGCCATATTCGAGGCTCACCATCATTTCATCCCAACACCGGAAGGTATTATGCTCTCATACGCGAATGGTTGACGGTGGTTTACATAGTCTCTCTTTCTCCCTCTTTTTCCGCTTCAAAAACCACCTATTTTTCGCTCAAATCGTACAGGTGCTTTTTGGATGTCAAGTATATTGTCAATTTCATCGCTTTTTAAAAAGAATTGAATCTTCAACTATTTACCAGCAATTACTTTACAAAATCACATTGTCAATCGGTTGACCGTTAAGTGGAGAAACATTGGCGTTCCGGAGCCTTAATCAGTCCTAATACAAATCAAAACCCCCTTAGACTCTAACAGATTCTAAGGGGGTTTTGACTATTCATCGCAGCGT
Source organism: Paenibacillus sp. yr247 (assembly GCF_900103825.1). Classification (GTDB taxonomy): domain Bacteria; phylum Bacillota; class Bacilli; order Paenibacillales; family NBRC-103111; genus Paenibacillus_E. Next base: position 830,143 of record NZ_FNIF01000002.1, on the reverse strand, counting down.
AAGGCGGCTTATTTATCCTCATGCATGGTGACGACAATATCCTGCGCATAATTGCCGAAATTCTTGCCGAATAAAGTGATTCCGCCGCAGTTTGGTGAAGTTTCCAACGATGCGATGCGGAAGTTGATATCTTTGGCAAAAGTGACGGATAAATCATCCATGGTGGTGTCAGAAATTTTCGTTCCGTCTAAATAAGAGCCGGCGGTGCCTACAGATATTACTTTTAACAGACCGTGCTGTGTGTTGCTGCTGCTCCACCAATCGGGTGACAAGACACCTCTTTGAGCGCCGAAATCACCCGGGCTCGTCCACATGCCGAGGGGAATCTCATTGATAAAGAAAGAAATATCAGATGGCCAGTTTTCGTTGTACCCTGGCGCTTCGGAACAAATTTCGAACGAAATTTCCAAGGAACGCAGCTTTTGATTACGGTGAAGAAAGTTAGGAATTCGATATTCCACATAACCGCTTCCAAACCAGAGTATACCCGCATGTACATGCCCAGGATCAGCGAAATAGCGCGGATCATCCAGTACACCAATTAGCTGCGTAGGAGAAGCAAGGCCGCATGTGGGTTTAACCTCAAAAGAGGAATATTGGCCGACCGGGATCGATAAGGAATTAGTCGGAAGTTCAGACTGTTTCTTTGGCTTAAATTGCAGAACAGCTTGTTCTAATTTCAAATGACAGATTTTCTGCGTTCCGCGAATACCAGTGGCATTTTCCGAGGATACGATGCCTGCTTGTTCAAGTTTCTGAATATGTTTAGTTACAATGGCTGATGAAATTTCAAGTCGCTGCGAAAGTTGTTTGATATTTAAAGGTTCATGATGAAGGAGTTCAATCATTTTCACTCTGGTTTCTGAAGAGAAGCATTCTAGAAAAGACATATTCTTAGTGGAAACTTCAATCTGCATGGGGTACCTCATTTTTAGTTTTTATCTATTGTATAACTTGTAAGTTAATTAAACAACATGTATTGACTTATTTTTTAGGCTTCAATGGTGTGCGCAAGCATCAGAAGCTGGAGGATCCAAGATTCCTGTACTGGTTTGATCGCAAGGGGTTACTGGTGTGGTCAGAAATGGGAGCAGCCTATGGCGGCATCGCTTTTATGACCGAAAAAGGTTGGGGTTATGGCAACCAAGTGAAAACCGAGGAAGAATTCCTCACGCGGTATCGTAATATCACGCAGGCCATCAGAGACTTGGATTACGTATGCGGCTTCTGTTATACGCAGCTTACGGATGTGCAGCAAGAGTTGAATGGATTGTTAACCATTGATCGTGAGCCGAAGATTGCGTTGTAAGCAAAAAGGGCGAAAGCAAAAGACATCCAACTAAGAGAAAGTTCTCTGGTAGGATGTCTTGTATCGTTTTGCAGCTTTGTACTAACTTCTAATCTCCTTGCAGGAATCACGCTCAATCAGCTCGCCGTAGACCGATATTTTTGAAGGGCTTCCGCCATAGTCAATCTTTCGAATCAAGAAATCGACGGCCTCAATGCCAAGCTGTTCTCGCTGCACTTGAATCGTTGTGAGGCGAGGCGCGATCATTTCGGCGGCTTCGATATCGTCGAATCCAACAATGGAGATATCGTCCGGCACTTTATAGCCCTTAGATATCAGAATTTGAATGAGGGATATGGCAATGCGGTCGTTAGCGCAGAACCAGGCCGTTGGCATAGATGTTATCGCATCCAGAAAGGACGCCAGTTCATCGGGATTGGAGTCTAGAACCTCGAGTGGCGGCGAGTCCGCGATGCAGTGATTCATATCGATCGTCAGTCCCGCATCTGACATTGCATATTGGAATCCAGACCACCGATCTTTGAAGCTTTTGGTCCTATTTATGGAGCCGATAAAACCAATTCTCTGGTGGCCTTTGTCGATGAGGTAGGTCGCAATTTTGTAGGCCTCTTCAGCATTTGCTGTCACGACCGCGTCAAGCTGCAAGCTGTCGTAATAGTGATCTACCGTAACGAGTGGCGTCCCCAATTCGAAAAGCTTGCGAACATAATCAACCTCGAGGACGCCGATGATCAGCATGCCGTTGAACACCATCTCATGATAGAGATCCGGTAGAATGAGCTGTTGTTCCATCTCTTTCGTAACTCCGCAGATGATGGTAGCATAGCCGCTCTCTTTGGCCCTTTTTTCGATGGACCAGAACAGTTCGTAATAGAAGGTTTTATCATTGCGCATATATTCAGGGATTAAGACAAGCAAATGGCGAAGCTTCTTCTTATTCTTCGGCTCTGTACGGTATTTCAGCTGATTAGCAGCTTCGAAAACGCGAGAGCGCAATTCTTCGCTGACGCCGGCTTTATGATTGAGGGCAAGAGAAACAGCATTCTTGGATATACCCAGCCTATCGGCGATGTCTTGCATGGAGGTTTTCGAGTTCATATACATATAGCCCCTTGAGCAGGATGTAAATTCTACTTGAATTTTATATGTACAAGAAACTTTTGTAAAGTTAAATTTCGTTGTAAAGATACTTTACAAATTGTTGTTGTCAACTTTTCGAAAGTTCACCTTTAGCCCTTATTAATGAATTGCTCAAGCAACTCTAGCTTCTCAGAAGATGGCGGTCCTGAATTGTCAAAATAGAGAATCGAGGACGGATCAACGATCCATTTTATTTCCCTGCGTATAAGTGACTGGCTGAATTGGTTCCAATTTTCTAGCTTCCAAATATCCAATGTTGAGCCTCTTGCCTGAATACGTTCATGGTAGATGTTCTCGCTCTGTAAATACAAGAAAATAGCCCTAACGCTTACATCACTGACGGTAGCACCGATGTGTGAGAGTTCCCTTTCTAGCCATAATGGATCTCCAAGCTCTCGGGTGAAAGGGCCGACGACAATGGCATCCAAGCCTAGCGCGAGATTTTCAAGGGCAGCGTCCATCGTTATGCGGTATCCCAAATCGCGACAGTGTGTCTTATAAGTGGGGGAATCCCGATCATCTGGATCTTGCCCACTTAGGGTCATGATCGTTTCTGCCGCGGGCCGCAGCAGGGTATCCATATCCAGAAATGCCCCGCCATGTTTGCGCGCCCATGCTTTGGCAAGCGTTGTTTTCCCTGCGCCGGCAGGTCCTAAGAAAAATACGAGTTTTCGCATGCCAAACCTCCGAATAGTGTTCCCGTCAGGGGAAATGTACGAATATTGTAACATAAAGGTGGTTATACACATGAAATTCAGCAAACGTTCAGCTAATCTTTATGTTCCTTTAAGGTTTACGCCATAATTAGTTCATATTTGTAAAGTAAAATGCTTCAACGTAGGGGGAGTTAAACCATACTGGAAGGATACGAAATAGATGAAAAATAAAAAGAAATCACCTATCGGAAGTGGAAAAGGAGCATCAACCCTATCTTTGTCAGCATCTGGAACCCAAATGAAACAGGTACAATTTTCACAAGTGAATATCCATTCTGAAAGACCTACCTCAAAACCGGCAGATTATTGGCCAACACATGGCTGGAAGACGACAACGCCGGAGGCGCAAGGGATGAATTCGGCTGCACTAGCCAAGATGCTCGAAGCCTTCCGCAATCAACAGGTACATAGTGTAGCGGTTATTCGGAACGGTTTTATGGTCACAGAAGCTTATAATGAGAATACACAGGTCGATATTCCGCAAGACGTTAAATCCGTAACAAAAAGTATAACCTCCGCATTGGTCGGCATTGCGTTATCCGAGCGTAAGCTAAAAAGTACAGATCAAAGACTTGCTGCGTTTTTTCCTGAGTTAGAAAGTGATCCGCTAAAGTCAAAAATCATGTTAAAGCATTTGTTAAGCATGACGTCAGGTATGGCGTGGGACAATGCCAATGAACGGTCATCAACAGAAATGATGTATTCCTCGGATTGGGTGCAGTATATACTGGAATGCCCGGCATTTGCTGAACCTGGTACCTTATTTAATTATAGTAATGGCGATGCCCATCTCTTATCAGCCGTAGTGCAGAAGGCGACAGGGGAGTCTATGTTTGATTATGCCAAATCCCGCTTATTCGGACCGCTTGGTATAACAGACGTGAACTGGAATCATGATCCTGGGGGCTGCACCATTGGAGCTTGGGCTATAGCTTTGACCTTAAGAGATATGGCTAAGATTGGCTATTTGTATCTGAAGGAAGGCCAGTGGGAAGACAAGACGATTATTCCGGAGCCATGGATCCGAGAGTCGCTCATTAGACGCGTAACCCTTAACTACAGCAATGGCACACAAGGCGGGTATGGCTTTTATTGGTGGTCCAAAACATTGCCTCAAGGATTATTAAAAGGAAGCAAAAAACAATACGAAATGTTCTATGCCTCAGGTTCAGGAGGAAGACGAATATTTGTCGTTCCCGAGCTGCAGCTCGTCGTAGCTGTTACAGCGGATTCGGCGGATGTTGATATGCCGGAAGAGCTGATGCATCTTGTCGTCCAAGCAATTCGAGGGGACAAGCCGTTTCAGGAGAACTCAGCTGCTAGTGCTGAACTGGATCAGGCGATTAACTCGTTTAAATTGGGAGTTGAGTCGTGAGCAAAGGACGGACATAAGATGATAAGCAAAGAGGAGCTGCCGCGGCAGCTCCTTCCATCCTCTTAGGGACTTGTTCATCAAAGCAGAGATCAAGCCCGTCCCATTGTCTAAAATGACTACGAGGGCTTTATCTTATTGTTCAGTGCCTAGTCAGTCCCCTTCAACGGATTCATCACTCTTCATTCTTGTAAGTTGGACAGAATCTTCCCAGGTTATGGCTATACGTATGATATCTTCTTCACTAAGTTCGCTCCCTATTTGGATTTCAATAAATTCAAGCGGTGTAGTAGCCTTCACACCATGCTTGGCACCAAAAGGGATTTGTAGAACGTCTCCGGTTTGAATACGATAGATCTTATCGTCCAAAATAAAATCTCCAGTTCCAGATAGAATGGTCCAAATTTCTTTTCTCTTCTGATGCCAATGATAGCTAATATTTTTTCCTGAGAGCAATTCTATCTTCTTGACGATTGACTCTGAGTCCTTCTCAACCTTGGATTGGTCCAAGACGCGATAGGTCCCCCACCTTTTTTCTTCATACATAGGCCTCTGCTGGGTGTAAGTAAGCCTTTCTTTGATTTGATTTGATTTGTTTTTACTTGCGACAAGGATACCATCGGGACTTGCGGCCACAATAATATTAGATACGTCGATGACCTGAATGGGATAAGAAAGCTCATTGACAAGATGTGTATTCATAGAGTTATTTGAAATCTGACCTACACCGAGGACATTACTTTCAATATGAGTTGTTAATGTATCCCAACTACCCAGGTCATTCCAAGTTCCATCGTAGGGAATGACTACAGCATGACGTATTTTTTCTACGACCTCATGATCAAAGCTTATTTCGGGAAGCTGTTCATAATGAGTTCGGAATTCATCGTATTGAATAGGCAGCCCTTTGTCCGTTAAGTAAGAGAGGATGAATTTTAAAGAAAAAGCAAATATGCCACAGTTCCACAAAGCGTTCGCATGTATCAAGCGCACTGCCTTCTCTTCATCGGGTTTTTCTACGAATTGATTTATGACTAAATAATCACTCTTGTTGTCTATTTGTGGGACCGGCAGAATATAGCCATATTGGTTGGAAGGATGCTTTGGGGAAGTTCCGAGAAGGGCGATATCTGCTTGAGAGTGAGAAAGGACTTGAGGGAATTTATGAAGTAACTGGAAGAACGATGTTTCAACGAAGGTATCCACAGGAAGGATACAGATTGTTTCGTTCAGATCGGTAGTTAATTCGGAATGAAAATAACTAGCGGCTAAAGCAATCGCTGTGAACGTACCCTTCTTATGAGATTCACTGATAATTGGAACCGTGTTACCCACATGGTTTTGTGTGATTTCAGCTTGGCTTTCATGTGTAACGATATAGGTGGATTGAAGCAGTCCAACCTCATCCAATTGCTTGCACACTCTTTGAATCATGGATTCCATGACGCCGTCCTTCGATTTCAAAAATTTAAGAAATGCTTTGGATCTTATTCCATTAGAAAGCGGCCAAAGTCTTTTTCCAGAACCTCCTGATAACAGAACGATACGCAAGATAGATTCCTCCCTTAGAAAAGCAATGTATCATCCTTGTTTTTTAGAGTTAATTACTTTTTCTATAGCTTTTTTCAATGATTGACCAGCCCTATTCCAAGATAGCTTCAGCATATCCTGTCTGCCTTGGAGTCCCTTCTTCTTGCATAAAAGGGGGTTCTGATAGGCAAATCTCATTTGTCTTCTTAAACTACCCCTATCCGGTTCGGCCCAACGCTGTCCTCTCTCTGTAAACAAGTGGCGAAATTTACGGGATATAGCATGTTTACTATTCATGCTAATTGCCGGATTTTTTAATTGATAGGGAAGCAAAAAGGAATTTTTACGAGTTAGGAAGTCCATATGTCCGCCCCACCCGGTAGTGATGACGGGAACACCGCTTGACAACGATTCAAGGAATGGTAATCCGACGCCTTCCCCTCGGGTAGGAAGAACAAACACGTTGCCAAGCGTATAAATCCCTTTAAGCTGGTTAGAAGTTAGCTGACGGCCAATGATGAAGATGGGAGCCGTTTTCTTACGAATACCTAGTCTTTCTTTGTAACGTTTTATGGTATTCTTGATCCATATTTCGTTTTCATAAGGAGCGTATCCGTTCGTCTTGATGACCAAAAGTACGTTATCGGCAGATGAAAACTCCTCCCAGTAGGCCCTCAATAAGGCTTCGGGATTTTTTCGGTGCTGGAAGCCAAATACGGAGACAAAAATAAACTTGCCCTTTGAGTTGGGAACGGGCAGTTTCTTATTGTTGGGCTTATACATCTGTGTATCTACTCCATGGGGGACTAAGAATATAGGAACTCTGACGCCGCTATGTTTCAATGCCTGTTTATTTTGAATTGAGGGCACGCAAACGGCATCAAATTTATTTATATATCTTAACCAACGCTTAGGTATCTGGGTCGTCTCCCAAACCGTATTCAAAAGGATAGGATTAAACGATATTCTTTCCTGCTTAAAGTTAATTGTGTTGGGAAGTTGATGATAAATTAATACTTTCCTCTTCTTTATTTTCCCCTTACCGAGGTGTTTTTTCATCGAAGTACCTACATGAACATTTACACCTTGCCTTTTTAATGCTTTAACATACGATCTGCTCGCAATGCCAAGGCCACTCACTCTTTGTAAAGGGCCTCTCCATACAACTTCATAATTTGTCATGGCTCAGTCACCTTTAATTTCCTAAAGTATCCTTTACGTTTGTGGAAGGAGAGGGACCTGTACGTTTTCGATAAGGTGGTGAGCTGAAATTTCGAGATTTGTGCAGCGTTCATGTGTAAAGATTTATTCAATGCTTGCTTACGAATAAGCTTGTTAGGAACAGTGGAGTGGATAAAATTACCGTAGGTTTCAAATTCTGAAAAAGCGTACTGCTTCGATTTGTTCATATTTCGTAGGATAGCTGAATACCAGGGGGTACGATGCTTAGACTCTATGGTCTTTTTCAACTGTACAAGCTTAGACTTTTCAAAAAGCATATAATGGGTAACAAAAGATAAGGATGAGGAGTGCTTTCTTCCTAAAAGCTTTTTATAGGTTTTAAAATATTCGTCCTGGCTCCAGTTTCGGCAATAAAACACTGTCTTTTGACCTGATCTGAAAATATGTGGGCGAATCAACACCGTATCCGCATCAATGACTAAATAAAATTTAGAAGAGCACAAGGAATCACCGCTAAGTTTCAAAAATTGTTGAAAAAGCCACCCTGATCGGTCCCATGTCTTTGACCTATAGTTTATATTCTTTTTAGTAAGGGGAAGCACCTTATTTTCATTGACGAATTTACATCCTTTTTTGCTGCATAAATCCATCATTTTCTTTGTTTTTGGGGCAACAATGAGGATTTCTCCAATAGGATGCTTCACATATTTTCTTAGCGCATCAATGACAAAGGGCAGTGTTCCTAAATCCTTTTCGATTGCAGGGATTAGAACGTCTATCTTTGTCCTGCTGCTTAATGGGACCTTTTGGGAGAGTGACATATTTTCAACTCCATTTAACAAGTATTTGAATTATCATATGTTAAGGTATAAGAAAAGGAATAGGTAATCGCAAGTGGTGATGTGCCTAAAAAAACGCCTACTTACAATATCAAACCTCTCCAACCCCAGAGAAGATTTTTTGTCTCCAAGCAAACATGTAGTAATATAGGAAGAACAGCAAGAAGAAGGGGAGTTTATTAGTGGGAATAAGAAGTTTTACGGATTATAAATTGAGTGAGGATATCGTCCGGGCGCTGCATAGCTTGGGTTATGAGCAGCCGACAGACGTGCAGAATGAAGTGATTCCTATTGCGCTTCAGGAGAAGGACCTCACCGTCAAGTCTCGAACGGGAAGCGGCAAGACCGCGGCATTCGGCATACCGATTTGTGAGTTGGTGGAGTGGGAAGAGAATAGGCCGCAGGCGCTGATTTTGACACCGACGAGAGAGCTGGCCGATCAAGTGAAGCAGGATATCACGAACATCGGGAGATTTAAGCGAATTAAAGCGGTGGCTCTGTACGGGAAGCAGCCCTTTGCCAAGCAAAAGCTGGAGCTGCACCAAAAGTGCCATGTGGTCGTCGGAACACCGGGACGTGTGCTGGACCATATTCAAAAGGGGACGCTGGACCTGGAGCGACTGAAATATTTGGTCATAGATGAAGCCGACGAGATGCTGCGGATGGGCTTCATTGATCAAGTGGGAGCGATTATTGATGAGCTGCCGACGGATCGGATGACGATGTTATATTCGGCAACATTACCTGCTGATGTGGAACAATTAAGCCATCAATATATGCATAACCCTATCGATATTGAGATTCAAACGCCGGAAGCGTCCAAAGTTCAGATCGAGCATTCTATATTAGTGGTTCGAGAAGACGATAAATTTAATGTGCTTAAGGATATCTTTGTCGTAGAGAATCCGAATAACTGCATCATTTTTTGCCGGACCCAAGAGCATGTTGACTACTTATTTCGGCAGTTGGATCAGCTGGACTATCCGTGCGACAAAATCCACGGGGGCATGGTACAGGACGATCGGTTCCTGGTCATGAATGCGTTCAAAAGAGGGGAATTCCGTTTCTTGATAGCCACGGATGTCGCGGCGCGAGGAATTGATGTGGAGGATATTACCCATGTCATTAACTACGACCTTCCGCTTGAAAAAGAAAGCTATGTTCACCGGATCGGAAGAACCGGACGTGCGGGGAAGACCGGCAAAGCGATTACATTTGTCACCCCGAATGAAGAAAAATTTGTAGCGGAAATTGAAGACTATCTAGGGTTCAAAATACCGAGAAAAGACGTTCCCACGGCGGAAGCAGTAGCCCTTGGACAACCTGCCTTTGAGCAGAAAATGCAGGCTACGCCTGTGATTAAGAGAGATAAAAGTGACCAACTGAACAAGGGAATTATGAAGCTCTATTTTAACGGCGGGAAAAAGAAAAAAATTAGAGCTGTAGATTTTGTAGGAACCCTTGCCAAAATAGAAGGTGTGACGGCAGAGGACATCGGCATCATTACGATTCAGGATAATGTTTCGTATGTGGATATTCTGAACGGTAAAGGCCCGATGGTGCTCAAAATCATGAAGAATACGACGATTAAAGGCAAGCTGCTGAAGGTGCATGAAGCGAATAAATAATTAATGTGGTGAATAAAAACAGACTTGTTCGCGTGCGAACAAGTCTGTTTTTGCATGCATCCATTTCAATCAGAAATTATTACGTCAAGATGGCCAAGTGCTGCTGGAAGCAACCCATTGGCTGCACCACACAACAATGGAATTCTAGGTTATGTTAGAAAACGACAATGGCTTTGTAAAGCTGCATAAATTTCCCTATCTTTACAAATAAAACTCACTATTCCTTTTTAAACCATGGTAAAATAAGGGCGTTACTTGGCTTGTCTTCATCCGATAAGCTTCTGCTTGAAAAGAGTTTTGACTCAGCAAACGCTAAGGAGGAATCGTATTGAGTAAGTTAGCAGGATGGAAAGCAAAACTATTAAAAGCAACTCTTGCCGTAACGGTAGCGTTGCCGCTGCAAGTATTGGCTATGAGCAGTTGGCAAGCAGTAAGGGCGGAAGGGCCCACAGATCGTATCTTGATCGATACGAAAAGCTTGAATGCAGCTTCACCCAATGCTCAAAGGGCCGTGACGACAATTACTGGCAGAGCGAATGGCGTGTACGAGTACCGCAGCGAATTGGTCAATGCGGGTGGAGTTACCTCGAGTGACAAGATGACGGTTAGAGTAACGAAATAAAGAAGCATTATTGCTGCTAGGCAGCTGAAGAGAAGGACCTTTAACGACTCCGGAAGGAGCTGTTAAAGGTTCTTTTCGCGTCGGGGCCTTGTCGTTGGCTTTGAATCTCGGACGGAGAACCCGTCCCTGACGCCGGCAGCTCACTCCCGATGAACGTACCCTCCTAGCTGAACTCCGCGCAACTCTCCCTTGTCCGCCCCCGCACTTCAGAAGCGAAACCTTTGCATCTCAGAGCTTATAGAAAAGTGCCAGAACCCACCCGAACCAGAACCCGCACCCGCACCCGCCCCCGCCCCCGAACCCGAACCCGAACCCGCACCCGCACCCGAACCCGCACCCGAACCACCCCGTACCCCGCACCCGAACCGTCCCGAACACAACTACATGTAAAAAGTACATCAAATAACAGTTTATTTAGCATTTTGAGTAGTAATCATGTATTTTGTACATCAAATATCTGCATTTTAAACCAAAAATGGCAATATGCGTTGATTTTAATGTA
>NZ_FNIF01000002.1:515565-818693 GCF_900103825.1 Paenibacillus sp. yr247 | reverse complement strand
CCCCGTCACCCGAGGCCAGATGTAAATAACCTGCTACTACAAGTATCTAAATCTCTATAATTGACCTCGACTTGGGGATATGGCAGCCAAATATTACGTCTGCAACAAACTACATGTAAAAAGTACATCAAATAACAGTTTATTTAGCATTTTGAGTAGTAATCATGTATTTTGTACATCAAATATCTGCATTTTAAACCAAAAATGGCAATATGCGTCGAAATTAATGTACTTTTTGCATGATCTCTCCTGAAAATACCGATATTTGTGGAATTAACTGCACTTTTTACATCATGTCTGATTTTAATAGCCTATCGCCAAACTTCCGAGACCAGTTAAATAGCCAGCTACTCCAAGTAATCTAAAACACCTCACGCACAATTTGGACGATATTCCTTACTCAGCTTCGGAGCTAGCATTTGATCATAACGCCTTCCACTGTACAGATCAGCTAGTCCAAATACTCCATGACCCCACGCGCAAGCTCGTATTGGACGATTTTGCCTCCTACTGTGCGGCTGATTGGATGCAGCCATCCTTTTGCGCATAGGGACTGAAGAAGTCGCACGGCTGTCCGATGGTTGATCGCAAAATGTGCTTCAACATCTTTAGGGCGCAGCGGTCTAGCTAGCTGGTGGAGCAGTCGGATGACTTCTTTTTCAGCTAGTATAGCTCGGCTCACAGGAGAGGGAACAGACTGGTAGCGGCTCAGCAGCATTCGGAGTAGAGTAATACATAACTCGGGACGATGAGCAACGTCATCGTAAGCAAAAGACACAACTCGAAAACCAAGAGCTTGGAGAAAAATTTCTCGGTTTAACTCCTCGCAGTATCGCTTGCGATCCATGTCCTGCACATGGGGACCGAAGCCTTTGATTTCCCAAATAAACTTCACATCACCGGGTAAATAGGCGAAATCCCCAAAATACGAGCGTCCTCTCCAGTCGATAACTTCATATTCAGGATGCAGATGCTCAAAATGTCCTTGCAGCGGAAACCAAACTTGTTCCAAAAACAGCGCCTCTGCATGCTGATGCCCCCGTTCAAGTTTTCCCTTGCGTTCTCCAGATCTACGAAAGATATGGGACTCGATAAAGGCTTGGTGCTTCTCGCGAAAATGTAAACTCATACTTACAGCTCCTCCTCGGTATAAATAAAAAACGCCCCTAATTCATCGAAAGGATGAATAGGGACGTTCTTCGTCGCGTTAGCACTCATTATAGCGGAAAGGTGAAAAGTTGGCTATGTCGGTTTTCGCAGGCCAGTTGACTATATCGGCTCTTCGCAGACTTGATGAATATCCCCACTTTGTAAAAGCGAACGACTAGACAAAACCAAATCTCAATGTTAGCTTAAATAAACTACTAATGAAAGTTTGTGATATGCGATGTCAAATCAAATTGCTACTCAAGCGAGCCTTTCATCAAGCCGTGTCAGCCGATTATGGATCATACTCGTGCTTGGTTCACTGGCGTCATTCGGTCCACTTTCGCTAGATATGTACTTACCGGCCCTGCCTAATCTGGCGAATGATCTCCATACCAATACCTCGCTGGCACAAATGAGTTTAACAGCCTGCATGCTCGGCATGTCGATCGGTCAGCTCATTGCAGGGTCGGTGAGCGATGTGCGAGGAAGGCGAATACCACTGCTGATCGGACTCGTCATTTATGCAATTTCCTCGCTTCTTTGCATGTTCTCACCATCCATCTGGATATTCCTCGGCCTGCGATTCGTTCAAGGTTTGGCTGGTGCGGCGGGTATCGTCATTTCCCGTGCGATTGTTCGCGATATGTATGAAGGTGTGGAGCTAACGAAGTTTTTTGCGCTCTTAATGCTGGTCAATGGAGTTGCTCCCATTCTCGCTCCCATTATTGGCGGACAAATTTTGCAGTTCACCTCATGGCGCGGAGTATTCCTTATGCTAAGCTTGATCGGTGTGCTGATGCTGATTGCTGCCACGCTGGGTCTGAAAGAAACGCACCCGCCCGAGCGTCGTTCCAAAGGCGGTCTAACCAATACGCTGCGAACATTTCGCGGCCTACTCACAGACCGCATGTTTATGGGCTATGCGTTAACGCAAGGACTCGTCTTTGCCGGCATGTTCGCCTATATTTCGGGTTCGCCGTTCGTACTGCAGGACATTTTTGGTGTTTCTCCGCAAATGTTTAGTGTTTGCTTCGCGATTAACGGTCTTGGTATCATCATTGCCGGGCAAGTGACGGGGAGGCTCGCAGGCAAAGTGAGCGGTCATCGATTGCTAGCCGGGGGGCTTGCTTTAGCCGCTTTTGGCGGCATGTTGCTGTTCATTGCTACACTTACCGGGGCAGGACTTTATGCGATCTTAGCAGCTTTTTTCTTCATCGTTTCCAGTGTGGGACCGGTCTCCGTGACCACCTCCTCCTTGGCTTTACAAAATCAAGGGAAATCAGCAGGCAGCGCGGCAGCGTTATTGGGGCTGCTTTCTTTTATCATAGGAGGCGCAATTGCTCCGCTAGTCGGTATTGGCGGCAGTCAAACCGCCGTTCCGTTAGGCATCATCATAGCTCTGATGGAAATTGGAGCTATCCTTTGCTTTGTTTTACTCACCCGCAAAAAGGCGTCGGCCCTTTAATATTTACGAACATGAAGCTGGTATTCAAATTTTCTTCACAATTATCCTTTATACTGAAGCAAAATAGACCAGGTGGAGTTACAGGATGAAGCTCATTCACAAAAAATTGCTTGTAGGCACAATGGCAGCAGGTTTGCTAATTGGAGGCGGCCTCGTGCTTCAGCATAACCAAGTATTCGCTGATGAAACCGGTACAGCAACGCCTGCACCTAAGAAGGACACACTAAAGGATCGAAATCATAAAAGCTCCGAGGGTCGCGTGTCTGCAAAGGGCAGCTTCGAGATCGGTAAAGGAGGTGCGCTAGATTTCGCATCCATCCTTGGGATTGAGCAATCCGTGCTGAAAGAGGAGATCAAGCAAGGTAAAACCTTGGTGCAAATTGCTCAGGACAAAGCTAATCTCAGTGAAGAAGCTCTCCTCAATAAACTAACGGAAGCCGAGACGAAGAAAATAGATGAGGCACTTACTGCAGGGAAAATAAAGCAACAACAGGCCGACAAACTCAAGTCTTCCCTAGCGGAACGTCTGAAAAAAATCGTCGAGGCAAAACCCAAAGCAATTGAATTCAAGGGTGCTCCAGGACCTCGCGGAGGCAGTAAGCCAGGCGGCATATGGGGTGATCCGCATAAAATCGCTGTAGTGCTGGGCATTACTGATGAAGAGTTGAGTACACAGCGCAAAACTGGGAAATCACTTGCTGAAATCGCGCAAGATAAAGGCATCACAGAAGATCAGCTGATCGCCAAACTGAAAGACAGTTTAACCGACGAGCTGAAAAGTTTTGTTGAGCGAAAAGGTGGCGTGCATCCGACTAAACCGCAACATGACGGGCCTAAGTTCAAAGGGAAGCCTAGCACTACTGCGACACCAACACCAACCCCGCAGCAATAAAATAAAGGTTACCTCTTTCGATCTGAAAAGACCGAAGGGGCAACCTTTTTAGTTGGTTCAGGCGATTTCTTTATTCATAAATGGCTCCGGCAGTAGAACCATCCGGAAGTACATAATGCGTGACTATTTTTCCTGACGCCGTATGTTTGTACCAGAGTTCGATTTTATTTACTTTGCCTTCCTTCCAAAACACAATAAGTTGGGCACCGATTTTCCCTTGTTCCAAGCCATGGATATCAATCGTTAGCCCTTCATACTGATAGCCGGCTGCAGGAGCAATATCATATCGCCAAGCCGCTTCTTGATGATCGTCATTTGTTCTTTCCACGGCAGGCTGACCAAGAAGGTCTTTCACATATTTTTCATCATGTCCTAAGTTTAGGCGATATTGGATGCTCCAAACTTTTTTCGTAGTTTCATCTGCGTCCGTGGGTTCGGCCATAATTGAAATGACTTTGCCAGATTCTAAACTATTTATATACCTGACACCCATCCCAAGACTTTCAGCAACAAATCGAACAGGCACATAAGCATGACCGTTGAAATTCAATGCTGTATATTCACTGTCTAATTTCTTTTCATGCCCATTAATTTCAAAGGCAACGGGAAACAAGTAAGCTTGGATTGTACCAGAAGCATAAACAGCGGTCGAGGCGGTCAATAGGACACCACATGCTAAACCAAGAATGAATTTTTTCAAATCGGTATACCTCCCAAAGGTTTAGTACAAAACACGCCATAAGTAAAAAGTGGCGTAAGCTTCCCAACCTTTCCAGCCTTCAGCAAGTTGGCGAATATGGGGAAGAGTCGGCTTCTGCTCTAAGCTAAGCACGTGCTTGAGCGCGTTGTGTAAGCCAACGTCTGCCAGTGGGAAAGCGGCTGCGTTCCGCAAGCAGCGCATCAACACATAATTGGCCGTCCACGGGCCGATACCGCGAATACGTAAGAGCTCTTTCTCCATTTCTGCGAAATCGTTCCTCCTCAGCAGCTCCTCTTTGGCCAACTGCCCCTCCGCCATCAACTTGGCAACGCCGATCAAATACTCAGCTTTTTTACCCGTGAATTGTAAGGCAGTCAAGGCTTCAGGATTCAGCTCGGCAATACGCTCTGCTGTAGGAAAAGCCCAAAACGTCTGCCCTTTCCATTCTAGCTGTGTACCGAAGGTTTCAACAAGACGTCTTTTGAGCGTATAGGCAAAAGTCAGGTTGATCTGCTGTCCGATAATGCCCCAGCTCATCGCTTCGAATAGATCAGGAATCCCCATCAAGCGAAGCCCATAAAAGTCCTGTGTGACTTGATTCAACAGGAGATCGCCCTTAGCCAACTCGTAAAACGGAGTAAGATCCGTTCCGAGATCAAACCATTCCCACACATAACGCGCCACGTCTTCACGAACGGAAATGGGAAGGGCAGCGTTCATACTATGGACTATTTGAATGCGCAGCTCTGTATTATACTCACTGTTAACAGCGATTAGCACGTGGTTATCCCCAACCTGAATCAGCTTGTAAATATCAAAGTTATCCACATGGAATAGGCATTCATTGGTTGATCGAGTTAGGTAACCGAGATTTTGCTCATATCGAAAAGGTTGAGGGAGCGGCAGGGTAAGGGAACTCGTTTGTTCGCACCATTTTAAAATGGAAGGGTCAAAGGATTGATACTGCTTCATGTTAGGTACTCCTCTTATTGGATATCGTTTCTTCCTCTATTATCGCTGAAGTTGGCTTTCGTAATCTTGCTTTCTCATCTTCTTTCTCTTACAAGAGCATTCGGGTTTGGGTATACTGAGCTTGTAGGGAGATGTGAGCTGAGAGGAGTAGGGGTTCATGCAAGAACGGTTTTGGCAAGCAATTGTTGCGAATGATGCGGCTTATGATGGCACGTTTTATTATGCGGTGACGACAACAGGGATCTTCTGCAGACCATCCTGCAAATCGAGGCTGCCTAAGAAGGAGAATGTCCGAATCTTTGGGGATCGCCAAGCGGCAATTTCGGAAAATTACCGTCCCTGCAAAAGGTGCAGGCCAGACGGGATGAGGCTGCCGGATGAAGAGTGGGTGGCGCTAATGACAGCTCACATCGAGGAGAGATATGCCGAACCGCTGACGCTCTCAATCCTGGCGGAGCAATTTTATGCTAGCAGTTATCATCTGCAAAGGACCTTCAAACGTGTAAAAGGCGTTACGCCTTTAACCTATCTACAACAAGTGCGCATCGAAGCGGCCAAATGGCTACTTCTAGAGACGGATGCCCCTGTGAATGCGATTGGTGTTCAAGTGGGGATACCGAATGCGGCACATTTTGCTACGTTGTTTCAGAAAAAGACCGGTTTGTCGCCAACGGAATTCCGTCAAAACAAATCAACTTAAACATAACCGAGGAGGGTTCCAAGATGCAAACCAAATCGACGAAGTCGCTGTATTGGGGAGTCATTCGTTTGCTGGAAAACAACTTTTTAATTGCTTCAACGGATAAGGGACTCTGCTATTTGCAATTTCATGAGGGGAATCCTGCCTGTGGTGTGGACGAGGGAGCGTGGTCTGAACTAACGAAATGGGCACGCACCCAATTCCCTGGACATAACTGGGTGGAGGATGCGGAAACGCTGCAGCCCTATATTCTTCAAATAGAGGAATACTTGAAAGGACTACGTACGACATTTACCTTACCGCTGGATCTTCGTGGTACTGCGTTTCAACAGGCAGTATGGCGTGTACTGAATGAAATTCCACATGGAGAAACATTTAGTTATTCACAGGTAGCCCAAGAGCTGGATAAACTTAGCGCAGTTAGAGCTGTAGGCACTGCCATTGGCGCTAATCCCGTGCTCATCGTGGTGCCGTGTCATCGGGTTGTGGGGAAGGATGGCTCGTTAACCGGCTATCGTGGCGGAATCCGGAATAAAGAGAGGCTGCTGGTGTTGGAACGAGTAGGTTTATAATCTCATGGATTGAAGCTTCTAGTATTTGTGCTCTCGGGATAATTATCATTGGATTTTTATGGAAAAACAAGTTACAATAATGTTATATTATGAAACTTGATTTCATACAATGAAACTTATCCGAGGTGATCATATGCCAATCGATTTTCAAGATGAGAAAAATCGTTCCACGTATTCAAAGAGAGAAGCAGATTCATCATGATGCCTTGGAAACACCGCTAGCGAGCTGGAAATATGATCTTATTTTTGAAAAAGCACTCATTCATCATATCGATGATTTATACGCATGTTTTAAGGAAGCATACCGTTTGCTGCAGGAGGGAGGTTCCCTGATTGTTCAAGACAGGACACCTGAAGATTGCCTGTTAGAAGGGAATTCTAAGCATATCAGAGGATACTTTTTCTCAAAGTTTCCAACGCTAATCCAAACGGAAGTATCTCGTAGACATTCGAGTCACAAAGTCATACAGGCTATAGAAGCTATTGGGTTTAGACATATTGAAGAGCATTCATTTTGGGAAACAAGAAGAGTCTATCCAAAATTTGAGGGGTTAGCGAATGATTTATTGAATCGAACTGGCCGCTCCATTCTGCATGAGTTAAATGACTTACAGCTAAGTGAGCTTATTGCTTATATTCAAGAGCAGGTGGGGAATGACCGCCAACCTATCCTTGAACAGGACAGATGGACGATATGGAAAGCTATGAAGTAAATGAGGGAAGAGGAGGCAGGCCTGTGCAGGTTAACGTGAATCGAAAATCGGCTAAGCAGCTTCTCACGAAAGCAAGCGGCTTTCTAAAAGGATATTCACATACGTTAAATCCTTACACCGGTTGTGCCTTCGCCTGTTCCTACTGCTATGTGAGGCAGATGCCGGTCGCCTTGTTCCGAGATGAAGAATGGGGCGGTTGGGTCGATGTAAAAGAAAATGCGGCAGCCCTTCTGGAGAAGGAACTGGCCAAAGCGAAGAACAAAGGGCCTGTAACGATCTTCATGTCATCGGCTACAGACCCGTATCAGCCGATCGAGCATAAGGAGCGAATCACCCGTTCGCTCCTAGAGGTCATGTCCGCGAATCCGCCGGACTTTTTGTTCGTTCAGACCCGCAGTCCGCTAGTGACGCGGGATGCGGATTTGCTAGAGCTGCTCGGCGAACGCGTAAGAGTCAGCATCACGGTCGAGACCGACCGCGAGGATATACGCCGAGCGTTCACCCCGTCCGCGCCGCCGATTCCGGCGCGGCTGGGTGCGCTCCGCGAGCTGGCAGCTCGCGGCATTCCGGTGCAGGCCACGATAGCGCCAGCGCTGCCGAGCTCGGAGCATTTCGCCGAGCTGCTGGCAGGCATCGTGGATCGGGTGTGCATCGACGATTACTTCATGGGCGATGGCAGTGGGGGCAAGCGCACGGAACGCATCGGCGTGCGCTCCATCTATGACGCGCTGAAGCTGCCAGACTGGTACAGTCGGGATGCGTATGAGCGCGTGCGCGAACAGCTCCGGCGGCATTTTCCGCAGGAGCGTGTATTTGTTAGCCAGCAAGGCTTCCTGCCTTGAGACAGTTAATCCGCTTGCGTAAGCAGGGGGGTTAACCCTGATTGACTGCGCATGCGCTGTTTAAACTCTTTGGGCGAACATTGATTATGACGCTTAAACAGCTTGTAGAACTGGGCCATATTTAGTATGCCAACTTCATAGCTAACTTCCATTATGCTGAGGTCGCCAGTCAAAAGGAGGCGTTCAGCTTGTTTAATCCGCTTGTAATTAACGTAATCGACGAAGGATATCCCCATGACCTTTTTGAAATACTTAATAAAGTAATGATAGCTCAAGTTGAGCACACTGCACATGTCTTCAACCGAAATCCGTTCACCCAGATGCTCGTCGATAAAGTCTAGTGCCGGACGCACACGAGAAATGCCGGAGTCCTCAGCAAAACTTGTGAAATCACGTTTGTCATTACGCAGCAGCAACAGTAAGAGATTTTTGATCGCTGCACTGATGGCCAGCTCGTATCCAATTTTCCTGGATTGCGACTCCTCGTAAATCTGCATGATGAGGTCGTAAGCAGCTTTCTTGACGGCTTCATTCCCGCGAAATAGCTCATTGAATTGCTCAAGTGGATGAGTTATCTCCGAGAAGCAGTGCAGGTAGGGCATGGTGCTAATGTCAAAGTGCTGTTTTAGATCAATTTGAAAAACGATCTGTCGCAAGGCATCTGCTGAATACTTATACGTACGATGCGGCTGGGACGAACCCAAGACCATGACATCCCCCGACGTCATCACCTTATAATCGTGCTTCGTTTGGATGCCGAGTTGACCTTCTAAGACCACAAGAAATTCAACTTGCATATGCGAATGCCAACACCAAGGAGTAGGAGGCCCAAACTGCGGGGAGTCAGAGTTCAGTTCCCATATTTTCAAGAAGAGCAGTGGGTTCTGATAAATGACTTCTTCATTGACAATCTCGGTACTGGTGTTAGAGCTATGTATAGGTTCCATGGATGCGTATACCTCGCTACTGGAAAGGACATTTTTGAATATGTAAAAAGTGGTTGAAAGTAAGGTCTATCAAGAGTGAGTATATCATTGTTTGAATCGAAAGGACACTATTGAATAAGAAGTAGGCAGGATCTTGCCTTTATTTTCGGCGAGGGAGTGACTATACTCAGAAGTATGAATGAATACGCTATCTTGGAGGGAAAAAGAAGATGAGTCAGAAGCTTAGAGTTACGGTTTGGAACGAGTTTCGCCATGAAAAAGAAAGTGAAATCGTACGCGCAGCATATCCAGATGGTATCCACACAGCGATTGGTGAAGGTTTAAGCGGAGCAGTCGATGTCACTTATGCCACTTTAGATGATGCCGAACACGGCTTGTCCGAAGAAGTCTTGAATAACACAGATGTACTCATCTGGTGGGGTCATAAAGCGCATGGCGAAGTGCAGGATGAGATTGTTGATCGCGTTCAAAAGCGTGTATGGCAAGGCATGGGACTTATCGTGCTGCATTCCGGACACTTCTCCAAAGTGTTTAAGAAACTGATGGGCACATCGTGTGATCTCAAATGGCGTGAAGCGGACGAGAAGGAACGTCTTTGGGTTGTTGCGCCAGGTCATCCAATCGTGGAAGGAATCGGTGAGTATATCGATCTTGAAGCTGAGGAAATGTATGGCGAGCACTTTGATATCCCGCAGCCGGATGAGCTGATCATGGTTTCTTGGTTCGAAGGCGGCGAAGTTTTCCGCAGCGGCTGTACGTTCAACCGCGGGAACGGGAAGATTTTCTACTTCCGTCCTGGGCACGAGACGTACCGCACATACTACAACGAGCAAATTCGCCGCGTCATCAGCAATGCGGTTCATTGGGCTGCTCCATCCACACGTGAGTATCCGAAATACGGTAACCATAAACCGCTTGAAGAGATTAAAGCGAAGGTCAAAGCTTAATAGAAATACGTCGGCAAAGGAGCCGGTATCGATTCTAATCGATGCTGGCTTTTATTGGTTATCGATGACTGCGCATTCTTCATAAACCCTCCTCCTTAATACCCTTAGTATAGATCGAGCCCCGGTCATCTGTTCTGCTATCAACCTTCTGTTCTATTCCTTACCTTGTATGATACATATCAAGAGGGGGAACAGCCATGATTATTTTCAATTACTTGCTCGTATGTCTTATTTTTGGTACAACGTTTTTGGCGATTAAGGTAGGTGTAGATGCTTCTGCGCCGCCTTTCTTTTCAGCAGGATTGAGGTTTTTTGTTGCAGGCCTGATTTTGTTCCTGTGGATGGTGTGGAGGAAAAAAGCCAGTTTAGCCTTATTATTTCGCAAAGAAATGCTATTTACGGGAATAGGCCTGACGTTCGGTACATTCTCGACCTTATACTGGGCGGAACAATATGTTTCCTCCGGTATCGCAGCCGTTTTATCGGCTACAGGACCGATTATGATTCTCGTGCTCCAAACCTTTGTGATGCGGCTGAAGACGACGGCACTCTCTGTATTCGGTTGCATCCTCGGATTCTCTGGAATCGTCTTGCTTCTGCTTCCACGTCTTTCCGTATCCGCTAATATAGGGGGGGTGGCAGGAAGCGTTGCGATTTTGGTAGGTGAGCTCTTCTATTCCTCGGGCGCCCTCTATTCGAAAAAGGTCATTCAGCAATTCCCTCAAGCATCACCCATTGCTCTTAATGCAGCGCAGATGATTTGTGGAGGCTTGCTGCTGCTTATTCTTTCATCTTTTACAGAAATTGTGGACATCAAGAGCTTGTTGACGACGAGAGCGGTTGGGTCTCTTTTTTACTTAATCGTTATCGGTTCGATGGTAGGACACAGTCTTTTCTATTGGTTAGTCGCCAAAACGAATCCCGTCTTTCCGGCAACCTGGCTCTATATATCGCCGTTGATTGCCCTCGTCTTCGGAGTGATCTTTTATGGTGAGACAATCACTTGGGTTACGGCTTTAGGAGTGATTACAATTATCGCGGGAACCGTTTGTGCCAATTTGGACAGTTTGAAGCAGTTGATCCATAGGAGGAAAACGGCTTAAGTCGTTTCATACTAAATAGCAAAGATGGAATAATAATCATAATAATTGTAGGAGGGGACATAATTGAAGCAAATCATGGTGGTGGAGATTATGATGGTTTTGAGGGCTTTGCCTTCATTCAAGATGAGATTAGTTGGAGATTCAACTATATCCAACACCCGAAGCGGGTGGTCCGACTTGGGCGGGAAGGATTGACGATATAACAGCAGATTTAGCGAATAGCAAAATAGAGGTGCGTCTTTCCAACGCAAAAACAGGAAGACTGGGACCAGCGATTATGGCAAGCAGCATAAATTTCTGTAAATAATATGTCTATTGTGAGCGAAAGTTTTTATGAAATGGAGCTAATCGATGGGTAAAGTGATGGCTTTAATAGGTCCGTATATGCCTTTAGTACTTACCTTTGTATGCCTTATTACAGCTTGGCGTTTCGGGGATTGGAGAAATTGGAAGAAATATTACCCAACAATCCTAACTGTTTTTTTAATCATGTATTTTCAGATTCCGATTTCCAAAATGAAGTAACGCTTGTTCTTTAAATGGGGATCACTCATCCCCTCGATAAATCAAGAAACGCCTTTAGAATTCCACATCCTTCATCTATAACCCGAGTCATTATCAGATTTGAATTTAGCTGTTTTGCAATAACTCATATCGCCCCACCACCGGGCATCGCCTCAACTGCGTTTTTAATCAAATTAATAAATGTCTGTTTCGAACCTAAAAATGTATTGCTAGTCAAACTGTAACATGTTAATATACACTTTAATAGAATATGAACCTTCGGGGCAGGGTGAAATTCCCTACCGGCGGTGAGGATACGTACATGTATCTTAAGCCCGCGACTCCCAGCCTGTTAGGGGCTGGGACTGACTTGGTGAAATTCCAAGGCCGACGGTATAGTCCGGATGGGAGAAGGTGAAGGACAACTTGTTAAAAACTCGGTTTTTAACAGGTCTGTTTGTCGATGCCCCCGTTGATTGCTAAGCGGGGGCATCGTCTCTTTCAGGAGGTTCAATTCAAAAAATCCCTAGGAGGTTTTGAATTGGAAAACGCATTTAAGCTAGGAAGTAAGCGCGCGAGTTGGCTTTCATCGCGCACAAGTGGCATCAACGGGATCTGGTATGTGGCACTTGGAGCTACACTTTGGGGACTCGACCCTCTCTTTCGAATCTTATTGTTGAAAAGCTTTACCTCTGCCCAAATAGTGTTCATCGAGCATTTGCTCTTGGCCTTTTATGCGCTGCCGGTGCTGATTAAGTACCGCAAGACCGTAACCGGCAAGCTAACGTTAGCGGTTATAGGCGCCCTGCTTTTTATATCATGGGGTGGGTCAGCTATTGCCACCATACTGTTCACGTCGGCCTTCGCTCACGGGAGTGCAAACGCGGTCTTGCTTTTGCAGAAATTGCAGCCCTTATTTGCTATCATCCTCGCCCGTGTAATGCTCAAAGAGACGCTGCCTTCTAAATTTTTTGCTTATATCATGGTTGCGCTTCTTGGTACGTATCTGTTGACATTCGGCTTTGCTTCGCCTGAGATGGGCCTCCAGGATTTGGGTACGATAAGCTGTTTATTCTCGATTCTGGCCGCTGTCTTATGGGGTGGATCGACCGTTATGGGGAAGTTCCTGCTTCAAAAAAACTTGGATTTCCCGATCGTCACCTCGCTTCGATTCCTTCTGGCAATTCCTTTGCTATCGGTTATTCTTTTGGCTAGTGGCGATGTCTGGCGAGTAAGCGGATCTAGCGGCAATCTGATGCTAATTGCGGTCAACCTGCTATTCCAGGCTTTTTTCCCAGGATTGGTCAGCATGCTCCTCTACTATAAGGGGCTGTCCTCAACAAAAGCGTTCTTCGCGACGCTGGCTGAACTTGCTTTCCCTGCGGTAGGTGTATGCTTGAATTGGGTCGTTTTTGGACAGAAACTGACCATTGGACAACTAGTTGGCTTTCTGCTTATTTGGTTTACTCTGTGGTCAATGAGCCGCAGTAAGAATAAGGGGAGTGTCCCTTTGTAACAAACTCGGAAAATCTAAAAAAGCGCCTTGGAATAAAATTCCTGGGCGCTTTTTATTTACATATAAGAATTTATATATATTGGGTTGGGGGATAAGCTTCACATACCCCCCCACAGTACTTAGAAGGAAATCCTCCAGCTAATTTTACGTTGCCATAACGGGCTGTGCAGTTGATACGGCGATGCCTGGTTTCGTCTCGGTATTTGAGTCAGCAGCAGATGCGCCTCCTACAGCTCCGAAGGCCATTGTTACCATTAAAGCTAGCAGGCTAGCTTGACTTGCGCGACGTTTCCATTGTGTTTTCATTTTAGAAAACTCCTCTCGATTTATGTAATTGAAGGGAATGTGTTTCCCTTACTTCTTTACTGTATCGAAAGATTATGGACATCCTATCGTAACATTATGGGAAATTGTGTGTAGGATCAAAAAGTGCATTTATTGTACCCAGAGAACAGCATAATGTGATGAAGGATGTAAAGAAGTGCAAAACTAACAGCGAGAGAATGTTTGCCAGCTGCGTAAAGGGAAGTGATTGCAGCTGCGAAAATAGCGAGCTCTAGGATAAGGCGAAGAGGCTGAGAGACGGTTATTGAAGCTTTTGCAGATAGGAACATGTCCCAAAGGATGACTGCAATTAAAGGGGTGCCAATGCCCAGAACGCCTTTGAGCAGCACCCCTTTGCCAACGTGAAATCCCCACCTTTTTTTCGGAATAAAAATACCACTGCAGAACCTTATTAAGTTCCGAAGTGGTATGTGATTTGATTTTTACATATTCAAATGAAGCTTGCGTGTGTTGAGCATGCCATCCAGACCAGTGGGGTCTTGACTCACTTTATATTGGACGAAGGCTTCCGCTGCTTCCGAAGTGCGGATACGGAGTGGTTTGGGGTCCATGTCCATTAACTTCACCATCACTTCTGCAACCGATTCTGATGTTTGAGGCACGGAATTCCGCTTGGCGAAGGTTTCCAAATACTGAGTGATGATCGGCTTATATTCATCCTCTAGGATGCCGCCGGTTTTTTGAACATGGCCAAGGACGATATTGTTGAAGTTGGTTGCGATCGCTCCGGGTTCAAGCAACGTGACATCGATATTGAACGTCGGCTTGTAGTAAGTAGCTAAGCTTTCTAACAAACCTTCAACGGCAAATTTAGCCGCACAATAAATTTCATTGAGGGGTTGACCGACCAAGCCGCCAACGCTTGTTGTTGCAACTAGATGCCCGGCATCAGATTTGCGCAGAAGCGGCAAGCCTGCACGAATCGTATGCATAACCCCATACACATTCGTATCGAAAACATGATGAATCTCTTCCATAGTTGCTTGTCCCAAAGCTCTTAAAAATCCGAAGCCTGCGTTACAGAACAAAACGTCGAGGTGACCGTGGTTCTTGTCGATAGCGGCAAAAGCGGTTTCCATCGATGCAGGGCTAGTGACTTCCATTTTAATAAAATGAAGATTAGCTTGATGGGCGTACTGTTCTTGATCTCGCTCCACATTCCGTGTTCCTGCGTAAACAGTCCAACCCATCTCTGCAAATTTCAGTGCAGTCGCCAGTCCGATGCCGGATGAAGCGCCGGTAATTGCTATAATTTTACTCATTAATTTTATCACTCCAAATGTTAATGTTATAAACTGTTTATTAACTATACAATATATCAATGAAACAAAACAGTCAAGCGAATTAAAAATCCCAACGCATGAAGGTCGGGATTGAAGTGTTATAACGGTAATTTCTCCAGAAGTTTTTTGAGCTGCGAAAGTTCTTCTTCTGTATAAGGAGTGAAGAGCTGTTCAATTTTGTTATTATACGCCTGGAGGATGTCGTTTATGAGCGTATTTCCCTTGTCCGTCACCTGAAGCAGAAGGCTTCTGCGGCTAGTTGGATGAGGCTTGCGAACAACCAGGCCCTGATCTTCTAATTTATCCAGCAGCTGTGTGATAGCCCCTCGAGTCAGGCCGAATTCGTTGGCGATGTCTACGGCGATGCAGTCCGGATGCTTGCGGAGAAATTCTAAGGCATACATCATGATCGGAGAAATGTGAAAAGGGGGAAGTACTTGCGTCAAATAAGAGGAGAGGGCATTTTTAATTTCCCGAAATTTATAAGTAATGACTAGATCATTGATCATAAAATGTCGTCCTTTTTGTTTAGTTTCTATACATTATAGCAGGAAGAGCTGGGAATCCAAGTTTTCTCGGAGCAACATGCAAAAAGAGACCCACAGCAACGGGCTGCGGGTCTTAAGTCTTACTATTTTAAAGGGGGGTTGAGATTTATTATAGGCACGGTTCATTAAAGGCAGATGAATATCAGATTTCATTTTCATTACATTTTTGCTCACGTCCATAAAAAGGTAAATTGCTGAATCTTAAAAGCTAACATCTGTGTTGCTATTACTTTGTACAACGCTGTGCGAAGAGGAACCCGTAAGTCTTTGCGGCGGAAAGACTTGGCGAACAGGGGCAATAATCAGTGCTGCAACCACAGCTTTGACTGCATCCCCTAGTAGGAATGGATAACAGGCGGCTGTCATGGCCTTGGCGAATGTATAGGTGGGTACTTTGTACATCAACCAAGGAACTCCAGCCAGATATAGAATGAGGGAGCCGAATACTTCGAGCACGAAAAAAGCGGCGATGTAACCCATGATGCCATTCATCCGAATACGAGGTAAAATGAGACCGATCAGCATAGCGGAGAAAGGCCAAATCATGATAAAGCCGCCAGTAGGTCCAAGGACAATACCTAAACCGCCATTCCCATGAAGCAGCGGAAAGCCGATTGCCGTTAGAACAACAACGAGGGCCATACTAAGGAATCCATAGCGTGCTCCTAGTAAGCCACCGGCAAGCATAACGGCTAGTGTTTGCAAGGTAATAGGCACGGGTGTGAGTGGGAGTGAGATCTTAGCAAAGCTGAATAAAACGAGAATAGCAGCAAATAGTGCACTGAAAACAACGCCGCGTAGAGTGAGTTTCATATTGTTCATCGCTCCTGTTTCTGTTATTGTTTATGTATTGTCAACCTGTTTTGTTGGTTTCGGTTGACAATTCAGATGATAACACATCTTTTGTGAAAGTGAAAGGAACATTTCAGATATGTCAAAAAAAGAGATTTTAGGATCTTTGCAAAGAGCTTCAGTGATCTATCGAACAGAATCGGGGGAAGGAAGACGAGTGTGGACCGATGTCTCTATGGACATTCATGAGGGCGAGTGGATTGTCGTCATAGGACCCAATGGCAGCGGCAAAAGCACACTAGCCAGTGTATTGCTAGGTTTGTGCCCGCTCTCTAGCGGACAGCTCATATATAAACAAGATGAGCAGTGGATAACCCGAGGTGTGCTGCAAATACCGGATGCGCAGTTCGTGGGTGACACCGTTCAGGAAGAGTTAGACTATTTGCCGAATGCTCAAGACTTAACAATAGAAGCGCGTGCGGAGTGGTATCGGGAAACCTTGTCTGTTGTTGGATTATCGGTCCCGGTAGAACGCGCGCTTCATACGTTATCCGGTGGGCAAAAGCAGTTGGTGAATATCGCAGCAGCGCTTGCTGTTCATCCGGCGATCCTAGTTTTAGATGAGCCTACCGCGATGCTTGATCCAGCCGCAAGGAAAGAAGTGCGCCAAGCCGTACGTGAAGCACATAAGCGAGGGACGACGATTGTGTGGATTACCCATCGGTTGGAAGAGGCGGCGGATGCGACTCGTGTCCTCGGATTTGGAGATGGACGGGTTACATTTGACGGGGAGCCGAGAGTGTTTTTTTATGGGGATGAAGGGGGCGACAGGGGCGATTTATCCGTCATGACACCTTGTAATGAGTTAGGGCTTGATCCTCCTTTTGTTGTCAAGACAGCCATAGGTTTGCTTCAGCAAGGTTGTCAGCTTCGGCTGCTCCCAATCGACATGGAAGAGCTGGCGGAGGCGGTGTCGGGATCATGCCCATAGCCCTGGAGAATATTCGGGTAAATGCCCAGGATGATCCTAACCACCAACTGCTGAAGGACATCCATTTCCAGCTGCCGGATGGTTCGGTAACTCTGTTGATTGGTCATACGGGTTCAGGGAAATCGACACTCCTGCAGGTTATGGCAGGTATTCTAGAACCAACCTTAGGATCGATTACGATGGATGAACAGCCCTTATGGCAAAAGCGGAAAGTAAACGAAGCCCATCTCCTACGACTAGGCTTGACTTTTCAATTCCCCGAGCAGCAGCTATTCGCGCGCAGTGTACGGCAAGAATTTGCGTACTCGCTGCGTCCTTACCGGCTCGGGGCGGACGAGCGTGAGCGCCGCATCCGTAAAGCGAGCGCCGACCTTGATCCACATGGCGTCTTCGCCATGGATCGGTCGCCCTTCTCGCTGAGCGGCGGCGAGCAGCGCCGGCTCGCGCTGGCCACAACCTTCGCCACGGCGCCGGATTGGCTCCTCATGGATGAGCCAACGGCCGGCCTCGAGGCGGCAGCCGTCCGCGAATTGCTGCGCCTCATTCGCGAGCGAGACCGTGGCGGCTTCGTCATCGCCACGCACGACCTGGACACGTTCTTTCCGCTCGCGGACCGTGTCATCGTTCTAGACCGCGGCGCGCTTGTCTTCGACGGCTCGCCGGAAGCGCTTTGCCGCGCGCCGGAGCTGCTCTCGCGCGCGGGTGTCGGCCTCCCGAGCTGCGTGGAGGCCGCTATAGAGCTGGCGCGCTATGGCATCGCCATCGCGCCGGACCTGCTCACGCCGGAGCTTGCCGCGCCGGCGATCGCTGCGGCGCTGCGCGAACGCGCCAGCGCCAGCCCCGAGCTGGCGCCGCATGCGGCAGCGCCGAGCCCGCAGGCCACGCGCGAAGCTGGCGTGGCCCCAAAGCCGCCGCAGGCCGCGTTGCTGCGGCTCGACCCGCGCGCGAAGTGGCTGCTCTACCTGCTGCTCGTCATCGGAATGATGCAGCAGCAGCTGTGGAGCGGCCTCGCGGTATCCACCCTGCTCCTTGGCCTCATGTTTCTCGGCCTCCCGCGCTCCGTACATCGCGGCAGCTGGAAGATTTCCGTGCCATTCCTGATCTTCATGTTCATTTCAATCCTGCTGGCAGGGCTGGATTGGTCAACAGCCGAAGGACAACTTCCGCTTAACTTCTCGCTGGAGCGCGGCTGGAGTACGGCACTCACGCTGACAAGGTTATTTCTCGTCCTCATGGCCGGCTACTGGCTAGCTGTAACTACACCTTACGGACAGCTTGTACAGGGACTCAACTGGGCCTTGGCCTATTTTAGAAAAGCCAAGCTCCCGGTTGAATCGTTTTCCTTGGCCGTTTCGCTTATTTTCCGCTTTATTCCGCTGATTTTGGGGGAGTGGCAGCGGTTCTCTGCGATCGTACGGGCTAGAGGAAAAGCGGCCATTCGCCCAGGTGCCGTTCGTTCGCGTGATATCCCGGCGTTGGTTGTTCCCCTGCTGCTCGCGATGTTTCATAAGGCAGAGCAAATGACAGTAGCGATGGAAATGAAAAAAATCGACGGTAAACAGCTGATGCTGAAGAAAAACACTTTGCGATGGCAGCGCAAGGATACGATTCTCGTTATTCTTGGCGTTTTTGGTTTTGGACTACTTATTTATTTTCGAGCCTAAAGGAAAGCGGCTGCTTATCAAGAGCTGCTTTTCTTGCTATATCAGGTCATGTTGAGACCAACCGCCTCGTATATTATACTTTGACTAAGAACATTGACGGCGGTGACGAAGATGGAAACAGCGTACACTATTTACGAGCAGCAGATGTTAAGACAAGTGAAACGCTGGGAAATCCGGCAGCAAAAGTTGCCTAACATCATGGAGAGAGCCTCTAAGTCCGTTCAAACCAGCATCAATAAAATGATTCCTGATAAGGTCCATAAGACAATAACTGCAACCGTCAAAGGGATCGTGCAAACGACCCTGTTCGGAATAAATTACATCCCCAAAAATGAACCGCTCTATGGCGCCTCATTAGCGGATAGCGATGTTAAGGCAGAGGAATTGTTATCACTTTACAAAAAAATTGCCGCCGCCGAAGGAGCGGGTACTGGAGCGGGAGGCATTTTGTTAGGACTTGCGGACTTCCCGATTCTGATTGGCATTAAATTGAAATTCCTGTTCGAGCTTGCTCATGCTTATGGTTACTCGACCAAGGATTACAGAGAGCGTTTGTTCATTCTGTATGTATTCCAGCTAGCCTTCTCCAGTCCAACCAAGAAGCCGGATCTGCTTCATACCATCAAAAATTGGCCTAGCATTGCAGACTCCTTTCCTCCCGCGGCTGCCTATATGGATCAAGTGGATTGGCAGCAGCTGCAGCAGGAATACCGCGATACGATTGATTTCCGTAAAATGCTGCAGCTCGTTCCCGGCATCGGGGCAGTCGTTGGCGCTTGGGCGAATTTTGGTTTGCTGGAGGAGCTGGGTGTAGCGGGGATAAACTGCTTTCGCATGCGCAGATTGCAGGACAAAGCGAAGGCCAAGGACAAAGAGCTGTGAGTGAGGGGCACACGCAGCTTTTTTTTGTTGGTATAGGTAATTTTCTAGTGATTTTTGGTGATAAAAGCGATATACTAAGAGAGAGCCAAACCATCTATACACCCTGACCTACTATGTGATTTTTTTCACATAACAATCACTGATTGGTTTGGTCGCTATTTTCACCAACGATTCAATAGATCAATAGAAGATTCAATCGGAGGAGAGGATTTGTATGAGTAAACCGAAAGTGGTTATACTGGGTGCAGGTTACGGCGGGATTGTTACTGCAATCAGACTGCAGAAACAAATCAGGTTAGATGAGATGGATGTCACGCTGGTTAATAAACACGATTATCATTACATTACGACGCATCTGCATATGCCGGCAGCTGGTACGGATCATCATGAGAATGCGCGTGTGGCCATTTCGGAATTGATCGATGAGCGTAAGATTCACTTTGTGAAATCGACGGTGGTGGAGATTTTGCCTGAAGAAAAAAAGGTCGTCCTGACGGAGGACGTGCTCTCCTACGATTACCTGGTTGTGGGCTTAGGAAGTGAGACGGAAACGTTCGGCATTCCTGGTTTACGGGAAAATGCCATGTCAATTCACAGCATTAACAGTGTTCGGTTCATCCGCCAGCACATTGAATATATGTTTGCCAAATATAAATTAGATTCCAAGCATAAGGAGTATCTGACTTTCGTCGTTGGAGGCGCGGGGTTTACGGGCACTGAGTTTGTCGGTGAATTGGCCGATCAGATTCCGGTGCTTAGCAGGACTTATGATGTTGATCCGGACCTTGTTCAAATCATTAATGTTGAAGCTTCCCCTACAGCTCTACCGCCAGGTTTGCCAAATGATCTTGTGGAATACGGCATGGAAGTGATGCGTCGCAAAGGGGTTCAATATAAATTGTCAACACCGATAAAGTCTTGCGCGCCAGATGGCGTCCTATTGGGGGATGGCCAATTTATTCGTTCAGGCACTGTCATTTGGTCGGGGGGCGTCCGAGGCAACTCCTTGCTGCAGCAAGCAGGCTTCGATGTTCAGCGAGGCCGCGTCAAAGTGGATGATTACCTGCGTTCCTTACAGTATCCAGATGTGTTTATTACGGGAGATTGCTCCATTGTCATGAGCCCGGAAGGAACGCCTTATCCTGCAAATGCCCAAATAGCGGTTCAACAAGGCTATAATACGGCGAGGAATTTGATCTGCACCTTACGTGGGAAACCGCTGAGACCATTTGCTTATGATTACAAAGGAACTGTGGCATCGTTAGGTCGCGGGGAAGCAATCGGTATCCTGAAGGTAAAGAAAGTGAAAGGGAAATTCGCTGCTTTATTGAAAAAAGCCATCGATGGTCGCTATTTATACCTTATTGGCGGTATTCCGCTTATATGGAAAAAAATGATTTTCAAACAAAAAATTGCGGCGCGAAATCATCACGTAAGGAATTGAAAGAGGAAAAAGGGCTGCCGCAAGGCAGCTTTTTTCTATTAAATCAATTAGATCAACGAAATCATTAGAAAATAGAAGTAAATGAAAGGATCGGTTCGTTGTAAGCGAATTATTGGATGAATGTGAAGGTTGAACTTCATTTTTTGGTTTTTTTCCATCCTTTACTATGAGTAAATAAGAGAGTAGTATACATCACGTACGTTACAGTTACATAATTTCGCTTAATTTTCTTCTAAGAAAAGCGGGGGAACCACAAGTTTCATGGGGTGAGTAATGGTACAACGGTTTGGTACCTTTAGGGCAGATTTCTCGCGGCCCGAACCCGACAGCTAACCTCGTAAGCGTCGTGAGAAAGGAGAACATGTGTATAAGCACAAGGTCAATCCTTGTGTTTTTTTGCGTCTTGAAGAGGCAAATAAAAGTTGAAACTAGCTTATTTGGAGGAATTACACAGAATGACAAGCGACTCATTGAAAAAAATTGTGTTCGGCAAACCGCTCAAATCGGCAGAGCTCGAATCAGAGAAAATGCAGGTGTGGAAAGCACTGCCCATCCTATCCTCGGATGCCCTTTCTTCTGTGGCTTATGGTACGGAGCAGATTTTGCTAGAACTTGCGACAGTAGGGATTGCCGCTTTTGCTTTCTCATTGCCGATCGCGATTTCGATCATTGCTTTAATTTTGCTGCTTGTTCTCAGCTACCGACAAGTGATTGAGGCCTACCCTCAGGGTGGTGGAGCTTACATGGTGGCGAAAGAAAATTTAGGAATGATTTGGGGGAGACTCACAGGTGTTTCGCTGCTCATCGATTATACGCTAACCGTTGCGGTTTCCATCTCGGCAGGAGTGCAGGCCATTACTTCGGCTTTCCCGGTGACCGTACCTTATATTGTTCCGATTGCTTTATTCCTTGTCTGGTTGATGGTTTGGCTTAATTTGCGAGGCACTTCCGAATCGGGTACAGTCTTCGCTATTCCAACGTACTTTTTTATTCTTTGTATCTTATTGCTAATCGGTAAAGGGATTTTCGATATGCTGACAGGATCCTCGAATATGCACGCCATACAGTTCGTACCAAACTCAATGACCAACTCATTGACGTTGTTTGTCATCCTAAAAGCTTTTTCTTCCGGGTGTTCAGCTGTAACAGGAATCGAGGCCATTTCGGATGCTGTACCGCATTTCCGTACGCCTTCCGTTAAGAACGCCAAGAAAACCTTGGCTTCTCTTGGCACACTGCTGGCTATTGTATTTGGCGGTGTAACTTTACTGAGCTTAGGATACGGTATCGCACCTGACCCGCATGGTCACACATCGGTCTTGTCGATGGTTACAGAGCAAGCGTTTGGCCGCGGAATCATGTACTATGCCACTCAGATTGGCACCATGCTAATTCTTGTTTTGGCTGCCAATACGAGCTTCAACGGTTTTCCAATCTTGGCTTCTATTATGGCTCAGGATAAAAACTTCCCGCGTATGTTTTCATACCGAGGAGACCGGTTATCTTTTCATTATGGGATTGTCACATTAGGTGTCTTAGCCAGTATTCTTCTAATTATATTCAAAGGGAGAACCGATGCTCTCATTCCGCTTTATGCAATTGGTGTCTTCTTATCCTTTACGCTTGCCCAAAGCGGCTTGGTCCGCAAATGGCTGAGAGACCGCGTTGCCGGTTGGTTAGGCAAGTTCCTCATTAATGGTTTAGGGGGAATTGTCTCCTTTGTCGTCTTACTTATTTTCTGTATTACCAAATTCAGTGAAGGTGCATGGATTGTTATTATTGTGACGCCGCTGCTGCTTTGGTTAATTACGAAAATAAGCCATCACTATGATGATGTAGCGAAGCAGCTCCGCATTGATATCACACAAGAACGGGTTAGCACCAAAGAGCCTGTCATCATTGTACCTATAGCTGGCATTCACCGAGTTGTGGCGCAGTCTTTGAACTATGCCAAATCGTTATCGCCTAACGTGATTGCTTTCTACGTATCGTTTTCCGATGAAGATGAAGAAGCGATGCAGGAGAAGTGGGATAAATGGGATCCCGGCGTTCGTTTGGTTGTGTTCAAATCACGTTATCGGACGATATTGAAGCCGCTGGTTGAATTTATTGAAAGAATTGATACTCATGTTTCAGAAAAGCAATCGATTATGGTTATTCTGCCTCAATTTATGCCGAAAAAATGGTGGCACCGACTGCTCCACAATCAGTCTGCTGCCCGTATACGCTCGAAGCTTCAAGCGGATAAAGACATCGTCGTAGCCACGGTACCATATCATTTGCACGAGTAGAGGTGTACAATATAGGGGAGATACTGTGTGAGAAATTGAACAGAGGTGAACCCGATATGGCAAAGAAAAAAAGGTCGTCCACAATCGCTGATACCAGCGTGCAAGATAAACCTGCAACGCTCAAGGATTTCCTTCGTCCGGAAGTATTAGCGGGGCTCAAAGCTCAAGCCGATGCAATGAAAGCAGAGGAACAGGCGCGTAAGGAAGCTGTCAGAGCTGAAGCGGAGGCCGTGCGTAAGGCGGAAGAGAAACGCCTGGAGAATGATTTTGGACACCTGCTCGAGAAGAGCAGTCTGGATTGGAGAAAGCACAAATGAGGGAGCGCACAATGTGCTTCCTCTTCTTTCTTATCGCAATGGCAGCGCTATCAAGCTGTGGGGCAGATAACGGGCAATCAGCCTTAAAGACTAATGAACCGAGCGGTAAACCCTCTGTGGCTAGCTCGTCACCCAATCCGACAACAGCACCGACACCCAGACAAGAGCCAACATCGATCTCAAAGCCAATACCGAGTCCCGTGTCTAGTCCGGCTTCATCGCTGCAGGGAACGGACTCGTCCTTATTATCGGTATCTAAGTCGTTGATCGATCTTTACAGCACTGTAACTCCAAAGAAATGGGGCGAACATGTTCCTGGTGTACGGACACATTTGGTGACGAAGGAGCAAGTTATTGCGTTGACCTTTGACGCTTGTGGGGGGAAGGAAGGCAGCGGGTACGATGAGAAGCTGATCGATTATTTGATCAAGGAAAATATCCCGGCTACCTTATTTGTAAATGCGAGGTGGATGGCTGCAAATCCGGAAACTTTTGCCCGGTTGGCTGTGAATCCCCTGTTTGAGATCGAAAATCATGGGACGGAGCATCGACCATTGTCCGTAAATGGCAGGTTGGCTTATGGTATCGCCGGGACCAAGAACGTGAATGAAGTTATCCATGAAGTTACCGACAATGCCGACCAAATCGAGAAGCTAACCGGACGGCGACCTATGTTTTTCCGTTCAGGTACAGCCTATTATGATGACGTTGCAGCAGCAATTGTCCATGATCTGGGCTTCCAGCTGGCAGGCTATAATGTACTTGGAGACGCTGGAGCAACATATACCACGGAGCAGGTATACAATGCTTTAATTAAGGCCCGAAGCGGTTCCATCGTTCTGGCTCATATGAACCACCCGGAGAAGGATACAGCAGAAGGCGTCATGAAAGCTGTTCCAGTTCTGCAGAAAGCGGGATTCCGCTTTGTTCATCTTGCTTCCTATACATTAGATTAAACGTTAGCAAATAAGACCGAATGACCTGAGGGGAAGCCCTTAGGTTTTTTGTTTGCGCGTAGGGTAATTGTAGCGTTGCGGCTTCCTTATTTTTTCATCTCAAAAAATTCACAGGTCTCACGATCGTAATAGGTCAAGTCACTAACTCGTGTTTGCACGACAACGGTCTTTTCGCTGTAACGCAATACGACTGCATTCGAATCCACCATATGGTCATCTTTGAAAACACGTACTGCAGCCTGTTTTTCTACAGCTTCTTGAAAATCTAGGTCTGTCACTAAACGCTGGTTCCTAGCCATTCTGTACAATTCCCCTTACTTCGTTAAAATAGTTCTTCTATTGTACCACAAGGTGTCCATGAACTCCCGAAATGACGCGAATGCCCGGCTTGCTGGCAACGGAAACGCTAAGTGGCTCGGTATCCGGTGTTTTCAACAGCTTCATTTTTGCGACGAAAGAGCTGATGGGTACCATCATGATCATCTCGATTATCGTAGCGATGAGCCCGGTGCTCATTCGAACAGGGATTAATGAAACGATGGTATTGGCATCATCTGTCCGGTTAATCAGTAGAAACGCATCCATGGCACTAGACTCAGGCTGCCGAATTCAGCGATATCGCAAGACAAGCGCAGGAAGTATCTCCTATTGCCGATACAATGGACGAAAAACGTATGGAATTGGAGTTGCCTATTTCCCAATTTAAGCGGTAAGCTTACTTAAAGATGATAATAGGAAGATGGAGATGAGACAGATGGAAGCCAAATTTTGCATGAACTGCGGAGCCGCTATGGAAACGCGCGATGTGGATGGCACAATAAGAAGAGCCTGCACAGCGTGCAGCTTTGTTCATTGGGGCAACTACAGCATCGGTGTAGGCGCACTTGTGATCAAGGATGAGAAAATATTGCTTGTACGCAGAGCACAGGAGCCAGGGAAGGGCAGATGGACAAACCCGGGCGGATATATTGAGCAGCATGAGCTGATCCAAGAGACGATTGAGCGCGAAGTGCTGGAGGAGAGCGGCGTTAAAGCGGTAGTCACCCGATTAGTCGCAGTGCGCGATTTGCCTCGAAGTATTCATAATGTGTACATTGCTTTTGAACTGGATTACGTCAGCGGTGAGCCAGAACCCGATGGAGTGGAAGTGGATGCTGCAGGTTTCTACAGTCTTCAAGAGATGGAGACAATGCCTGTTGCGGATTTCACACGTTGGCTCATTGATGTTGCCCTTCATTCGAAATCAACGGGTCTCGTCGAAGATAAAGATCCCATCGTGAAAATGGACGGGTACGGATTGTATCGTGTTCCTAAAGTAAACGTATGAGCAAACCAATTGGTCTGAGGGGACATCATTTGCTTTGTTTGTTAGGTTACAGAGGAATGGGGTACTCGAAAGAGTTTTGCGAAAACATGACGAACGTCTATGAGACGCTGCGTCAACAACCCGAAACGATGATCCGCGTCGTTCTTGGACCTGACGATCTCTGCGCAGCGTATCCGACAGATCAAGTTGCGCATTGTGAAAATAGGACAGTTTATGAGCGCGATGAGGAGATTGTGGTGAAGCTTGGCTTGCAAGTGGGGATGGAGCTGAGTTGGTCGGAGATTTGCGGGCAAGTAGCGGGCCGTATTGAACCGGGAGACATTGGTCATCTCTGCGCCACATGCCGTTGGGAACCTTACGGTGTATGCGCTGAAGGAGTACGCTTAATAGGGGAAGGTGGCGTTCTGCCGCCTGTTCCCAATAAAGAAGAGGGCTTGCGTTAAAACGCAGCCCTCGTTTTTTTTATACAAAAACACTTACATCTGAACCGGTTTCCAGCTTCTCTTCCGGAGATGACAGCACATTCGCGATCATGAGCAAATCGTCGACAGGCCGGAGAATGGACCTGAGCAAACGGCTGTCTCTCATTTCTGGCTGCAGCCACATCTCGGCCTGATCTTGATCGAGGATGGCAGGCATTTTTCTATGGTAAGGGGAGACAAGAGAGTTCGCCTCGGTCATCAGCATCATACACGTACGAAGCTCCTCTTCACCGGACGGAGCCCGCCAAACATCATACAACCCTGCAATGCCAAAAGTACCGCTGCGCATTTTGAACTTGATCCATTGGGTTGTTTTGCCCTCCGTCAAGCTTACATAGAATCCGCTGCATGGAATGATACAGCGCTGCTTTTTGACAATACGCTCGAAGACGATATTGGTAAATATCGAATCGCGGTCCCCGCATACGGCATCCTTTGCCCAGAACGGCATCAGACCCCACCGGAACTCATCAAGAAGCCGTTCTCCCTTTTTGTTCATGATCACAGCAGACACAGACTCTGTCGGCTTCACCTCATAACGATTGGAGCTATACGACAGCAGCCGATCAATGCGGAATTGTTTCACCAGTTCGTTGACGTCAGCAAGAATAGATATGGATTGACACATCGTTATTCACCTCATTTGATTTTGGTTATTATTTTCCTAATCAACCAATTTCATGTATGAGGCAGACAGCAAAACTTCGGAGCCGTGGAATGCTTGTGTGCGTTGGTGGGCGTAAGCGAGGTACGAGTTTTATTTACTTACTTTTGTTTCACTTTCTGCGTTCTTTTATTTGAGATGTTTTTTTTGTATAACATCCTCATGCATTTCCAACATATTTTCTCGGGCCTAGTGTTCACTTCAATAACCCAGGGTTTTAAGTTTTGATCCATGCCAATATCAATCCCAAAAAGCTGAATACCAGAATAATTTTTTTCGAGGTGTTTGCATATACGAGTTCCCAATTTGTTTAACTTTAGGATGACCTTTTTTTGAGTGGTGGGAGTGGTATATGGGGCTAACAGCTCCTCGATGGATAATGCAGTTCCGCCACTGCGGATATTCGTCACAATATTTTTGGGTTGGGCGGCGCGGCCGACAAACCCTTCATTCCGCCAAGTGTTATCCTTTTGTTTTGTAATCATTAAGCGAAGATCAAACGGGCGTTTGTTCCATCGGAGCAGGTCTATGCCCTGTTGGACGATATAATCTGTGCTTGCTCTTTTTGCCAAAACAAAGTCGTATACTTTTTTCGCTGATTGAAATTTTTTTTGTTGGGTTCCCACATGGACATAGAAAAACGGTTGTTTTTCATGCTCAATCTTTCGAACCTGCATGACCCCGACACCAAAAGCTCCTTGATTAGGTTTCAAATAAACGGTTTTATAACGAGATAGCATGTCAATGAAAGATTGTTTATTTAGTTTCATCGTCGCGGGAAGGTGACTGTTAATTTGGCTATTCTTCATTAATTCACAATGGTGATCCCATTTGATACCTTTTGCAGGTTTTTTCAGTTTGATAGGAACGGCGGCATGACTTCGTCTCATGGATTAGTCTCCTCACACTAATGTTTCCATATCATATTCGGCTAGCTGAAACAGGTTATAGGACATTGCCCATTTTGCAAACAATAAACCCTTTCATAGAATAAATTGCTCATGGAAGGAGTGAATGCATGTGATCAAAATAACAATCGCCGCTGTCGGAGATTTGTTGATGAAAAGCGAAATCATTGCTGCAGCTAAACAAACAAACGGATATACGTTTGATCCAATTTTTGCGAAGGTTAAACCTTATTTAACGGCTCATGATTTAACGATTGGTAATCTGGAAACGACCTTCTCCGGAAAAAGGAAATTGGGTGCTGCGAGAATCCGTCTCAAGTGCAACTGTCCAAGAGAACGAATAAATCCGAAAACGGGGTATCCGGTATTCAATTGTCCTGACGAATTGGCATCAACGCTGAAAAAAACGGGGTTTCATGTAGTAACGACTGCCAATAACCATTGTGTGGACGGAGGTGTAAGTGGTTTAAAGCGAACATTGAATGTCCTTGATAAATATGGTCTTAAACATACGGGCACCTCACGGTCGGTCAAAGAAGCTAATCGTCATCTGATTATGCGTGTAAAGGGGGTGAATATTGGCATTTTAGCCTATACGAAAGGGACGAATGCGATACCAGTACCTAGTCGGTGGCTCGTTAATCAATTTGACCAAAAGAAGATGGCAGCGGATATTCACGATTTGAAAAAACAAACAGATTTCATCATTGTCTGCCTGCATTTTGGAAAAGAGTATCAAACATATCCGAGCAAAGATCAAAAGAAATGGATGCAATTTCTATTCAGACAAGGTGTCAATGTGGTTCTGGGCGCACATCCTCATGTGCTGCACCCAATAACCCAGACAGTAGTGAAAGACATCCACGGTCAGGCGCGAACACGAGTCGCCGCTTCTTCCTTAGGTAACTTTGTATCAACGAAGCTAATCAAACATACGAACACAATTCGGGGAATGATCTTGTCATTGACCCTATCGAAAAGTAAAAGCGGTATCACTGATATCATAAAAGTAGGCCGTATTCCTACGATGGTGGAGCGGAAAAAAGCAAAAAAGACTGTGTTTACCGTTGTTCCGGTGGGATGAATAGTGACATAGGGATCAGATCCATATATTGCTCTACAAAAGGGTTCTCGGCCAAGGGTCAAGAACTTTTTTTTCTGAGAAAATGTCGGATTGTATAAGATTCCATAGTTTTACATTAATATTTAAACACATAAAGTGTAAGTTTACATAACAAACAGTTTACATGATTAATGATCCATTGAAGGGGGGGTTCCATTGATCTCATTTCAACAAGTAGAGAAGCATTACGGCGATTTTCATGTGCTCAAAGGAATCAATCTCCAGGTCAAGCAGGGGGAAGTCGTTGTCGTCGTAGGTCCATCCGGTTCCGGCAAGAGTACGATGTTAAGGTGTATTAACCGTCTGGAAACCATCACAAGTGGTGA
This sequence comes from Paenibacillus sp. yr247, assembly GCF_900103825.1. GTDB lineage: Bacteria > Bacillota > Bacilli > Paenibacillales > NBRC-103111 > Paenibacillus_E. The sequence continues at coordinate 789,328 of NZ_FNIF01000002.1, read as the reverse complement.
GCTTGTCGTGAATGAGTACAAGGTTAGCGATAAGAAGATGGATATGAACAAGCTGCGTCGAGATATCGGTATGGTCTTTCAGCATTTTAATTTGTATCCTCATAAAAAAGTGATCGATAACATTACGCTTGCGCCAATGAAGGTACTCGGTATGGCTAAGAAAGAAGCTGAAGAGATCGCGATGTACTATCTTGAGAAGGTTGGTATTCAGGATAAAGCCAAAAGCTTTCCTTCACAGTTATCAGGTGGTCAGCAGCAGCGTGTGGCTATTGCCAGAGGACTGGCGATGAAGCCGAAGATTATGCTGTTTGATGAACCAACATCAGCCTTGGATCCTGAGATGGTTGGCGAGGTTTTAGATGTAATGAAGGCGCTTGCACATGAAGGAATGACCATGGTTGTGGTCACGCACGAGATGGGCTTTGCCCGAGAAGTGGCTGATCGCGTCGTATTTATGGACAAAGGTCAGATTGTAGAAGAATCTCCTCCAAGTGAATTCTTCGTAAACCCACGAGAAGAAAGAGCGAGACTATTTCTTAATCGCGTACTTAACCATTAAATAATAGGGAGATGAATACATTCATGATGTCAAAAAAGTGGAATTTCATGGTTATGTTAGTAACGGTATTCGCATTAGCAGGATGTGGATCAACAACTGGCACAAAAGGGGGCGCATCGAGCACTCCGGCCAGCACTCCAGCAGCAAGCAGCGCTCCAAGCACCAAGCCAGCCGGTGGAGCGTCCGTTCTGGATGAAATTAAAAGCAGAGGTAAAGTTGTCGTTGGTGTGAAATACGATACGAAGCTGTTTGGCTTGAAAAACCCGACGGGAGGCGAAGTTGAGGGCTTTGACGTTGACATTGCGAAAGCATTGGCGAAAGAAATTCTCGGTGATGAGAAGAAAATTGAGTTAAAAGAAGTAACGTCCAAAACACGCATTCCGATGCTCGACAACAAAGAAATTGACATGATTGTCGCAACGATGACGATTACTGAAGAGCGTAAGAAACAAGTTGAGTTCTCTGACGTTTATTTTAAAGCGGGACAGTCTTTGCTCGTCAAGAAAGGCAGCCCCATTAAGAGTATCGCGGATATTAAAAAAGGAACGAAAGTATTGGCTGTAAAAGGCTCGACTTCGGTTACGAATATTAAAGCAAAAACGCCTGATGCAACTATACTGGAGTTTGATAATTACCAAGATGCTTTCAGCGCATTGAAAGCGGGTCAAGGCGAGACGTTGACCACAGATAATGCCATCCTTTATGGCATGATGGCGCAGGATAAGAACTTCGAAGTCGTCGGCGAACCGTTCACGGATGAGCCTTATGGGATTGCGATGAAGAAAGGCGAGACAACGCTCCAAACAGCGGTAAATGATGGACTGAAGAAACTGCAGTCAAGCGGTGAATACGCGAAAATATATGAGAAATGGATCGGCAAAACGCCATCCAAATAACAGGAAAATAGGAAGAGATGGGTGGCTGCCGCTACCCATCTTCTGTCTATGAAGGGGGAGCGCATGCCGGATTTCTCGATTTTTACCGACTATTTTGACATCTACATGAAGGGCTTCTTAAATACCATCTTGGCTAGCATCATTGCATTAATTGGCAGCTTCATACTGGGTGCGATTATTGCAATTTTTCGTATCTCAACCGTAAAAACGCTGCGATGGATAGGTACTGTCTATGTGGAGTTCATTCGAAACATACCGCTCTTGCTTGTTGTATTTGTGTTCTTTTATGGTTTGCCGTCCATGGGCATTATCCTTAGCGGATTCACATGCGGAACCATAGGTCTTACGGTTTACACGGCATCTTTTATCGCGGAAGCGATCCGTGCTGGAATCATGTCGGTGCCCAAAGGTCAGTCTGAGGCGGCAAGGTCCTCGGGACTGACGTATATTCAAACGATGTGGCATGTTGTCCTTCCGCAAGCCATCAAAATTGTGATACCGCCGCTTAGTAACCAATTTATTAACCTCGTTAAAAATTCATCGGTGCTTGGCGTATTCGCAGGCCTCGATCTCATGTATTTCGGCGATCAAATTGCAAGTGAGACCTATGCTACGTTCGATACTTATATCTTTGTCGCTGTACTTTATTTAATATTGACGCTTCCGCTTAGTTACACGGCCTTGCGCCTGGAACGTAGATTAGCCCGTCAAGACTGATTTTGATAGCGAATCATAAGCATTCTAAAGGTTCAACTTAGGGGGTGAATGAATGGATATTCTTCAAGCTTTCTCATTTGATAATATAAGGTTTGTATTCGAAGGCTTTTACATGACACTTAAAGTCGCACTAATTTCCATCATATTGAGCTTTATCGTGGGATGTGTTGTTGGTACAATTCGGTATACGAAAATGCCTTTAGTTTCCCAAATTCTGGGCATTGGGGTAGAGCTTATCCGCAATTTACCGTTATTGTTAATCATATTTTTTGCACGGTTTGCCTTGCCGGATATCGGGATTAAGCTCGGAGCTATGAATGCAACGATTGTGGCCTTAACGTTATTTGAAGGCGCAATGATTGCAGAGATTGTGCGAAGCGGCTTGAATTCCATCGATAAGGGACAGATTGAAGCGGCTCGTTCTTCAGGACTAGGCTATGTGCAAACGCTTTGGCATATTGTCATTCCGCAGGGGCTGCGCCGTATGGTCCCGCCACTGGTGAGCCAATTTATTTCCTTGTTAAAGGATACTTCTCTTGCCATCGTTATTTCCTTGCCTGAAATGATGCATCATGCGAAAATAGTAATTGGACAAAGCTACAGCTATACCATGCCAATTCTGTTTTTAGTGGCTCTTCTGTATTTTGCTGTGAATTATGCATTATCGTTAGCAGCCCGCAGGATGGAATCGAGAATGGTGTAGAGAATTTGAGATAAAAGAGGAGTCTTACATCATGTTACACTTGAGTTGGGAAATGATGGTATTTGTCATCGTTGGTGGTTTTCTAGCGGCTTATGTAGATTCGGTCGTTGGGGGAGGGGGGCTGATCGCGCTTCCGCTTCTGCTGGCAACGGGGCTGCCCCCGGCGGTCGCGCTGGGAACAAATAAATTGGCAGGCACCATGTCTTCCCTAACGAGTACCATTTCCTTCATGCGATCTGGGAATGTCGACCTGAAAGCGGTACGCGGTTTGTTCATTTTGTCATTGTTAGGAGCAGTATGCGGAACGACGGTACTGCGTCAAATTCCTTCTGACTTCTTAAAGCCGCTGGTTGTTGTGATGCTTATATTGATCGCGATCTACACGATTTTCAGGAAAAATTGGGGGGACCGGTCTACCTTTCACCAATACTCAACTAAGACTGCCGCGTTAATGGGCTGTGCTGCTTTTGGTTTGGGTTTTTATGACGGTTTCTTTGGACCCGGTACGGGTTCATTTCTTATCTTCGTTTTTCTCATGTTAGGATTCGATTTCGTCAAAGCAGCCGGCAACGCTAAAGTGCTAAATTTTGGCAGTAACGTAGCTAGCTTAGTTACTTTCATGGCACTTGGTTCCATTCATTACGGGATAGGTATCCCAATGGGATTAGCGATGGTTTGCGGATCTTTGCTAGGCTCACGCATGGCGATCCGGAAAGGCACAGCGTACGTGAGGCCACTGTTTCTTACCGTTTGTGTACTCCTCATTAGTAAGCAGATATGGGATTTTCTGTAGGGGGTGAGAGGCTGGGACGCTTAAAAAACGAAGGGTTACAAATGATTCTTATCGCAATTGTAACTGCGATAGCCGGAGAGTTTAAGATAACCCCTTTCAGTGGTGAAGTGTTTCGAATCGGACTTGGCAGCAGTACTTTTCTACTATGTTTACTTTTGATGAGACATCTGCCTTATGTGTATACAGGGATGATAACTGGGATCACCGTTCTGTTATTTCGGACGTTGGAGGATGGCATCACTGCGCATGGGGCCATATCTTTGAGCTGGAGTATGCAAACACATTTGTCAGCCACGCTTTATTATATGGTGTTTGCGCTTGCGATGAGTTTGATTAAAAACAAATGGGACAATTTCCATCCGCTTGTACTGGGGTTACTCTTATGTATGATTGACCTCATGTCAAATGAACTGGAATTACTGGCGCGCAGCCTCATTTTTCATTCACCATACATGTTTTCAGAGCAATTAGTATTCATTACCGTGACTGCTGTCGTGCGGAGTTACTTTGTAGTCGGTATCTACAGCAGTGTATCCATTAATCAGATGCGTGTCCTGCATAGCGAACAGCAGAAACGTATGGAACAGATGCTAAATACGAATAGCGGTTTGTATGGCGAAGTATTTTACTTGAAGAAGTCGATGGATACGATTGAGCAAATAACGGCCAAGAGCCACAATTTATACGAAAAAGTGAATAGCACGGGGTTAAAAAGCTATTCCCGCACTATTTTGGAAATCACCCAGCAAATTCATGAGGTAAAGAAAGATTCCCAGCGTATTCTCGCTGGTTTGTTGAAGCTGTTCGATAGGGATTTTGCTTCAGAAATGAGGCTGGCCGAAGTCGTGGAGTTCGCCATCAAGTCCAACCATGGATACAGTGGGATGCTCGGAAAAAAGATTCAATTCACAAGCGACATTCAAACGGACTATTACTCGGATCAATATATTCCGCTTTTAACCGTACTCAATAATCTCATATCTAATGCGGTAGAAGCGATCGAAGATCAAGGATCGATCCATGTAACTATTTATGAAAAGGGTGCTGAAACGATTCTAATCGTGTCAGACACGGGTGTTGGTATTGCCAAGCAGGATAAAGATATGATTTTTGAACCTGGATTTACGACGAAATTCAATCAAGAAGGCTTTGCCGCAACTGGGATTGGACTCTCTCACGTGCGAGATATTGTTCATTCTTTAGGCGGAGACCTTCATTTGCGCTCTGGTGAACCGAGTTCTAAGACAACTTTTGTGATTACCTTATTGACCGATACGTTGAAAAAAGGAGCGTAGAGATCATGCTGTCATTCGGAATTGTAGACGATGATGCGGTAAGTAGACTGATGCTGCAAACGATCATCGAAAAAGGTGGACTTGGCGAAGTCGTTGGTACGGCAGGCAGCGGCAGTGAAGGAGAAAAAGTTCTTCTGGAAACAACCCCGGATGTCGTGGTCATTGATTTATTAATGCCTGATCAGGACGGCATTGAGACGATAGTTCGATTGAAGGAGCGAGGTTTTCAAGGGAAGTATGTGATGATTTCGCAAATCGAAAATAAAGAAATGATCGGCAAGGCGTACCAAGCTGGCGTTGAATTTTATATTCAAAAGCCGATTAATAAGATTGAAGTGGAAGCAGTGCTTTCCAAAGTAAACGAGCAGTGGAATATCAGCCGCTCTCTTCATGAGATTAAAGAATCTTTAACCAAGCTGAGTTTATTGCACACAGGTCCTGAGAGTATTCGTAAAAAAAGCAGCGTCCGTGAAATCATGCAGCCTATACTCATGGATATGGGCATCGTAGGAGATAGTGGCAGCCGTGACGTGATTGACATTATTGAGCATCTCACGCGTCATCATAAGGGGGACGGCATCCCGTCGCTCAAGGAGCTTTATGAAACCGTAGCCCGCCGCCACAAGGTGAAGGAAGCGGATGTAGAGAAGGAAGGCAAAGCCGTAGAGCAGCGAATTCGCCGTACGGTGATGGCAGCCTTAACCCATATAGCGAGTATAGGCTTGACGGATTACAGCAATCCCAAATTTGAGCATTATGCTCCTCTTTATTTTGAATTCCAGGATGTGCGTTTGAAGATGAAAGAAATCGATGATAACTGGAAACCAGAGAAGGGTAAGGTTAACATTAAAAAATTTCTCCAAGTCCTCTACCTGGAAGTTACAGACAAAATACGCAGTGAGCATTAAGGCATGAATAGGGCTTGCGAATTGACCGACGGTTATGTTATTATTTTCAAAAATAAAAAGAAGGAGGTGAAGGTAGGATGAATCGAGAGTTCGTGAACAACCGTGTGAGCCAGTTACCCATTGCGATGGCTGGCATCGTTCATGAAGCAGTTAAAGACGCGAGAAGTCTGTCCAATAATGCTCATACGGTAGTACAACTCACGAAAAGACTCCTTCCTTAACCTCAAACGGATAAATCCGAAAGGTCGTAGGAATTTTCCTGCGGCCTTTTTTTGATTGGTTGCACCGGGATAGGGTCTTTCAAAACTAGGAGGATCCTTTATTATGTTAATTATTAACGGGCAAAATATAAAGAAATACCATGGTGCACAGCTGGTTCTCGAGGACGTCACCTTTGAAATTCATCAGGGAGAACGAATCGGACTTGTGGGACGAAATGGTAGTGGGAAGTCGACTTTGCTTCGCCTCATATCCAAGATGGAAAAGCCCGATGAAGGACAATTAACGGTACGAAAAGATACGCGGATTGGCTATTTAGCGCAAATCCCAACAGAGTGGGAGAGCGGTACCGTGTATGATGTGCTGGCCGCGAGCTTTCAAGGAGTACTAGAATGCCGCGACATCATGACGGAGCTGGAGCAGCGAATGTCGAGCCCCGAGGTTATGAATGACGAAAGGCAGCTTGATCAACTGCTTAAGCGATACGCACAGCTGCAAGAGCGCTTTGAACGAGAAGGCGGCTACGAGCTGGATGCCAGAATTGATCAAGTTGCGAACGGACTTCGCATTGCAAGAGAGTTTTACGAGCGTAATTTTGCCTCGCTGTCGGGAGGCGAGAAAACGAAGATTGCACTCGCTTCTCAGTTGATCGGTAAGCCTGATCTTCTCCTGCTGGATGAGCCGACCAACCATCTGGATTTGTTCGGAGTGGAGTGGTTGGAGGAGTATCTCACCCATTATGAAGGCGCGTGCTTAGTTGTTTCTCATGATCGCTACTTTTTGGATCTGGTGGTCACGAAGATCGTCGAACTGGAAGATGGTGAGTCAACGACCTATCCGACTTCTTATACGGGATATGTAAAGGAGAAGGAAGTCCGGCTTATTCAGCAGTTTGCGGATTATCAGGAACAGCAGAAGGTCATCAAAAAGATGAAAGAGACGATTAAACAGCTGATAGAGTGGGGCAGAGTAGGAGGTAATGAGAAGTTTTTCCGCCGAGCGGCATCTATGCAGAAAGCATTGGATCGAATGGAAAAGCTCAAGCGGCCTGTTCTCGATCCTAAGGCGGCGGAGTTTGGGCTGAAGCTGGATGATCGTTCTGGTCGAAGAGTCATTTACTTCGAAGATGTGAACAAGTGTTATGGGGATAAAGTGCTGTTACAGCGGGCAAGCGGCTTGCTGGAATATGGCGAAAAGGTGATGCTCGTCGGGCATAATGGTTCAGGTAAAACAACCCTGCTTAAGATGATTCTGGGTGAAGTGCAGCCTGACGAAGGGGAGCTTGAAATAGGTGCGCGCGTGGACATTGGTTACTTGGCTCAACAGGAGTATCCGGAGGACCATAAAAAGTCTGTTCTGACTTATTTCTGCGAGGAAGCGAAGTTGGAGGAAGGAGAAGCTAGAGGCCGTCTTGCTGCTTATTTATTTTATGGAGCAGATGTATTCAAGACGGTTTGCTCGCTCTCGGGCGGTGAGTGGACGCGACTGCGGTTAGCTCTGCTCGTGTTACGCAAGCCTAATTTGCTCATTCTGGATGAACCGACGAATCATATGGACATCGCTTCAAGGGAAGCGCTGGAAGAAGCGTTGGAAGAATTTCCCGGTACGGTGCTAGCGGTGACGCATGATCGCTATTTTATGAATAGGCTGTCTCGGAAAATATGGGAGCTGGATAATGGATGCATCACCGTTTTCTTGGGCAACTTTGATGATTATAAAGAGAAGAGCGGGCAGCTGCGCGCCCGGCAGGAGAGTCTTGCTGTGCAAGTTCAGCCTAAGGCTCAAGTGCAGGAGAAGCGTGTGGCCGAGACTGGATCGAAGCGGGATAAGACAAAAGCTTCATCGGCGAAAGAAAAGCTGGAGAAGCAGATTGCCAAGGAAGAGTCATGCTTAGCCGTCTTGGCCCAACAGTTAGAGGAACAGGGTCATAAGGAATTTGCTGATGATTTTACGATTGCCCAACTATGGGCAGAAAGAGAAGCTGTTCAGTACCGTCTGAATGGGCTGTATGAGCAGTGGATGCAAGCGGAGGAGCAGGAATAGGTGAGAAAATAGAGGGGGTGCAGATGCACCCCCTTTTGGCTGCCACTCAACGGGCAAGTTCCGCCACCGTTCCGACATGGAAGTGAATGGCCTCAATATGGTAAGCTATAAGTACTAATGAAGGAGGACGATTGCTGTGATACAAGTATTTCCTGCGCATACGCGCAATATGACTGATCTGGGGTGGCTTAAGAGCTACAAAAACTTCTCATTTGGGGATTATTTTGATGAAAATAATGTAGGCTTCGGAGTTATGCGTGTATGCAATTATGATGAAATTGCGGCTGGCCGCGGTTTTGGTCCACATCCGCACAGTGATATGGAGATTGTAAGCATCGTTCTCAGCGGAGCGATCAAGCACGAGGATAGTTTGGGTCATGTTGCGATAACAGCATCGAATGGTGTGCAGCGGATGTCAGCAGGCAGCGGCGTTATTCATGCCGAGTACAATGCGTCGGAAACCGAACCCATGAGTCTGTTCCAGCTCTGGTTCATGCCAGCAAAACGGGGCTTTGCGCCTTCCTTTGAGAATGTCACATATGAGCGAGAAGCGATGATTAACAAGCTGCTGCCAGTCGTGACGCCCGAGGGCGGCGAGCATATCGCAAAGATTCATCAAGATATGAGTATTTACCTCAGCAAGCTGGATGCAGGCAAAGAACTCGTTTTCAATCAGGGAGAAAATCGCCGAATTTTTCTTATGGTCATCAGCGGGAAATGTTCAGCGAATGATGCGGTGTTGGAAAGCAAGGATAGTGCTCGCATGGAAGCTGAACAAACGTTAGCGATTCGTGCTATTGAAGATACTCATTTCATGTTAATTGATCTGCCATAACGGATGATGAAGGAGGGCTACAAGTATGAAGGAAATCTTTTTGATTAAGCATGCGATTGGCGGCAGAGCGTTTATCGATACCGGTAAGCAGCCGATTCCTTATGAGTGGAAGCAGATGCAAGACCAATGGGTTTTCACTGTAAAGATAGATAAATCAGAGAACATCGCTGAGCTATTAAAATGGAAAGATGAACTCAACGTATTCGTCTTCCAGGAGTTTGAAAATGAGCCAACACGGAAATTATGGTTCTATGTCGGCGATGATGCCGTTCAATATTCCGAGGAAAAGGGCGAGTTGACGATAGTGGCCAAATCTCAAATTGCATACATTCCGGAACAGTTTAGCGCACAATTGTAATTTAACCCTTCGTTTTATCGGATTGGAGTCACCTATGAAAGTTCAGGATCAACTGCTGGAGAAAGCTGTTCCTTTTATAAAAGAATGTTATAACGAATTAGGCAAAAGTTCGACTGAAATCGAATCCCGTCTTGCGGAGATTACCCAAGCTATACGGTACAAAGGTTATTATGAACACACACTTCAAGAGCTCGAGCATGGTGCGAAAATGGCGTGGCGTAACAGCAACCGTTGTATCGGACGATTGTTCTGGGAGACACTGACGATTCACGATGCTCGTCAAATTGAGACCGAAGAGCAGATGGCGGAGGCATTGTTTCGTCATATTGCCACGGCTACGAATGGCGGCAAAATACGCCCGGTGATTACCGTTTTCCCACCAACTCGTAATTCGGCGCAAGGAGTCATAATTCATAATGATCAACTAGTCCGTTACGCGGGTTATGAGACCGAAAATGGCATACTTGGTGACCCGGCTTCGCTAAAGATAACAACGTTATGCCAGTCGCTTGGATGGCAGGGAGCGGGCACGCCTTACGATGTACTGCCGCTTGTTGTCCAAATTGGGCATCGGCCGCCGAAGTTGTTTGAAATTCCTGGCGAGCTGGTCTTGGAAGTTGATATCAGACACCCGGATATAGCAGCATTTGAGAATTTGCATCTCAAGTGGTATGCAGTCCCGATCGTATCGAATATGTACCTTGAAATTGGTGGGATATCCTATCCGGCTGCACCCTTCAATGGGTGGTACATGGGAACAGAGATCGGTGCCCGGAATTTTGCCGATGAAGCAAGATATAATATGCTGCCGCGCGTTGCGTCTATCATGGGTTTGGATACTCGGCGTGAAGCATCCCTATGGAGAGATAAAGCGCTCGTTGAGCTGAATGTGGCTGTGCTCCATTCATTTCAACAACAGGGAGTGGCAATTGTTGATCACCATACAGCGGCGAGACAATTTAAGCGCTTTGAAGAGAAAGAGGAGAAGGTTGGTCGGGATGTAACGGGCGATTGGCCGTGGCTGATTCCGCCGCTTTCACCGGCGACAACGCATATTTTTCATAATCATTATTCAAATGAAGTGAAGCTGCCTAATTTTTTCTATCGGCATGAGGGTTGAACAATCCCCTCGTAGAATGGATTACGGTAGGCTCCGTTTAAGGATAGTATAAACAATCCGTATTCGAATCCCCGTAATCCCCGTAAATCGGGGATTTATTTTTTCGTGACCAACGGGCAAATTCTGAGATTCATAGAATTGCGTTACTAGAAATAGAAAAGAGGATTTTACTATGAAAAAAGGGCTCTGGTACGCCATTCTTGCCTATACCGCATGGGGCTTGCTGCCTGTTTATTGGAAGTCTTTTGATTCGCTGATTGCTGGCGAAATATTATCTCACCGTGTAATTTGGTCATTTGTATTCATGATCATTCTCTTAACGATAGGGAGAAGTCGATGGAATGAATTTCGAAAGATGGTTACGAACGGAAAAACGCTGCTCTTGATTGGGGTCAGCAGCATCTTAATCAGTTCCAATTGGCTGATATTCATTTGGGCCGTCAATAACGGTCATGTCATCGAGACGAGTCTGGGGTATTATATTACACCACTAATTAATATCATGCTTGCAGTCCTGTTTCTGCGTGAAAAGCCAAGCCGCAGTCAGTGGCTGGCCGTTGCTTTGGCGGGTGCCGGTGTCTTGCTGGCAACCATCGATTATGGCAGATTCCCATGGGTTTCTCTTTCGCTAGCGTTTAGCTTCGGTTTATATAGTCTTGTGAAAAAAAGGGTTTCCTACGATGCTTCCATCGGATTGGCAGGGGAAACTGCGATTGTATTTCCTATAGCTGTCGCATATATTTTCTACTTACACGTCTCACATCATGATTCCGCGTGGTCGCTGCCGCCCCTTTCTTTTGTGCTGCTATTATTATCAGGCGTGGTGACCGCTTTACCTCTGCTATGGTTTGCCAAAGCGGCGGCTCGGCTTCCGCTCTCTATGCTTGGATTCATTCAATATATTGGTCCTTCCATTACGCTGCTGTTAAGCGTATTCGTATTTAATGAGAAGTTCTCCCCTGTGCTTCTCATCAGTTTCTCTTTGATCTGGACTGCGCTAATCGTTTACGCACTTGCATCGATGAGATTAGCAAGAACCGCTATAGCGAAGTAAACTTTCAAATGTGAAAGGGCTGTTCCCTAAGGTCATAGACCTTGAGGGACAGCCTCTTCATAGTTAACTCAATTTCGTTGATATTATAGCATCGCATTCAGAATCGCCGACATATAATTTGGAATTAAATTTTATTTTTATTGTTTTATTTTGAAAAAAAATTTCTTTACTCAGATTTCTAAATTCAATAAAAATTAGTTATTGTTTTTTTGAATAATTATTCGTATGATGAGATTAATTTTTAGCTCGGAGAATTTATGATGAGTAGGGAATATATATGTCAATTAATGATAATATTTTGATTAAAATTCGGGATATGAAGGACAGTCTAACACCCGTAGAGAAACTGGTAGCAGAGTATATACTTGAGAATTTGGAGGAAATTCCTCATCTTTCGATTAAGAGTCTTGCTCAACTGACAAAGACCAGTGACGCATCCGTTCTTCGTTTCTGCAAAACGATGGGTTATAAAGGTTACCGCAATTTTATTGTAAGTGTCTCAGCTTCACTTGGATCTATGGATGAGGAGCAGAAGGATCAGTACACGGATATACAACCTGGGGATGATTTATCCATCATTATCTCTAATATTTCTCGCAATAATAGTAAATCCATTGTAGACACCCTCAGTGTCATCGATAAGAATGAAATAGCCCGTGCTGTAAAAGTGCTGCGTGAAAGTAACCGTATTGTATTTTTTGGTATCGGTGCATCCGGCTTGGTGGGTATCGATGCGGAGCAGAAGTTTTCTCGGATCAACAAAATGTGCCACACCTACACGGATGGGCACAGCCAACTCACAGCGGCTACTTTGCTGGAAAAGGGTGATGTGGCCATCTTTATTTCGAATTCCGGTAAAACCGTGGAAATTCTCGATTCGCTGGAAATAGCCAAAAAGAATGGCGCTTGTATTATTGCCATTACCAAATATAATAAAAGCGAGTTAGCGGATAAGGCAAATATTGTATTGAGCATCTCTACACCGGAGGTAACCATCAGAAGCGGTGCCATGGGATCACGAATTGCCATGTTGACCGTTATTGACATTCTTTTTGCTGGCGTAGCCAGTGCGGAATACAAAAAAGTGAAGAAATATCTGAGCAAGACTCACGACATTATTGCCAGCGTCAAACATCGCAAATAAATGAGAAAGACAACGGCTAATCGAGAAAGAGCCGTTGTCTTTTTTTGTCGAAGTTAAGAAATAAAAAAACAATTATTTATTTTACGAAGAAATAAAATTTCAAAAAGTATTGACCAAAATGAAATTTTTCGCTAGTATGAAAATAGAAATTTAGATAAACAGGACAGGAGGATAGCAATGGATGAGTATCTGTCGGGGTTGACTACGGAAGAGATTAACGAGAAAACGCTGATGATTGATGAATGTACAACAGAACAAATGTTACATCTAATGAATGAGCAGGATGCTAAGGTTCCTGATGCAGTGGGAGCAGAAATACCGCAAATTATGAAAGCGGTTGATATCTTACATCATGTGCTTAAAAACGGTGGCAGAATGTTCTACGTAGGGGCTGGAACTTCTGGTAGACTCGGTGTGCTCGATGCATCTGAATGTCCTCCTACTTTTGGTATTGACCCCATACGGGTACAAGGTCATATTGCCGGAGGCGATGTGGCATTAAGACGGGCAGTTGAAGGTTTTGAGGATAATGCAGAGGAGGGGGTCGCACTCATCGAACGGTGCGGGGTGACAGACAAGGATGCTGTTATTGGCATAACGGCCAGTGGAAGCGCGCAATTTGTCATTGCCGGTTTGAAAAAGGCAAAGGAAATTGGTGCCGCAACGATCGGCGTTGTGAATAACAAAAATTCGAAATTAGAGCCTGTCTGTGATGTATGTATTGCGCCAGTGGTTGGGCCGGAAGTGATTATGGGATCCACCCGATTGAAAGCGGGGACAGCACAGAAGCTGGTTCTTAATATGCTTACGACGTGTACGATGGTGAAACTAGGAAAAACGTATAACAACCTAATGGTGGACTTGAAGGCAAGCAATATCAAATTGTATGATCGTTCCGTTCGTATCATTAGGGCAGCAACTGGGGTAGACGATGCCACCGCAATTGCCCATTTGGAGAGCGCTTCCATGAATTGTAAATTAGCGATTATGATGATAAAAACCGGGATGAATGCCGCGGAAGCAGAAAAAGCATTGAATCAATGTGACGGCAGTTTGAAAACAGCAATACGTACCTTTGTTAAAATTGTGTAATAATTCAATATCAAAAAAGGAGAAACTTGAGTTATGCTCAAGAATCCCTATATTAGGAGGTCTGTTTTTCATGAAAAGAAAAATGCCCGTATTAGCATCCGTCGTAGCTTTAACTATGGCTTTAACAGCTTGTGGTGGTACTTCCGGCACTAAAGCAACACCGGCTCCATCAGCTCCAGCGGCTACTGCTGCCGCTTCAACAGCGAAAGATACCATCACGGCACTACTGCCGCCGGTTTCACCGAACTACCAAAAGACATTCGAACAAATGTCCAAAGACTTTACGGCATTGTATCCGAATCTGACTTTGAAAATCGAACCAGCAAGCTGGGAAGATATGAAACAGAAATTGGATACGCAAGTGAATGCAGGCAGCCCGCCTGATATCGCTTTCGGAGGCTCTGACGGCATCCCTAAGTATGTGCAGCAAGGTTTGCTCATGGACATCACGGATGCAGCAACTCCTGAGATGGTAAACGACTATGATAAAGCTCCACTTGAATACATGAAGAACGGTAAAGGACTTTACGGCTTCCCGGCTTACATGGAAGTTCACGCACTGGGCGGCAATAAAGAGTTCTTGGAAAAAGCCGGAATCGATTGGAAAAAAGTACAAACAAACGGTTGGACTTACGATGAATTCCGCCAAGCGATCAAAAAAGGCGTCGTAACTGAAAACGGCAAAACACGCTACGGTTTCGTGTTCGCTGTTAAAGGCGTAGCTTCAGTTGACTACTTGGGGATCATGGCGAAAAATGCCGGTATGCCAAACGCGTTTAATAAAGATTTGAAATATGCGTACACTAGTAAGAACTACTTAGGATTACTCAAAGATCTTCGTCAGCTGATCGATGACGGTTCCATGCCGAAAGAGCTTAGCTCTGTAGACGCTGGTAAGCGTTGGAACATGTTCTTGACAGGCCAAACGATGATTACAGGTAAAGGCCTTGCCGTGTTTGAGAACTCAGCAAAAACAAATAACGCAAAACTTAAAGCAAGTGACGCTAGTGCTGTAAAAGATAGCATCCCGGTTGATTATATCGTATTGCCGGCTCCGACGTTCCAAGGTGCAAAACAATCTTCCGCTGCTGTCGTTGACGGTTACATGACGTTCCGTGGTAAAAAGGAACCTACTGCTGAGCACAAAGCGAATGTCGTAAAAGCTGCTTACTTCCTAGCTAGCGGTAAAAATGCTGCAACAACAAACAATGATCTGTTTTCAGCTCACATCACGCAAAGCGCTAAAAAAGCGGCTGAAAGCATGAAAATTGACAGAAACCCAGACAACGTTGCTGCTGTTGATTTTATGCTTAAAAACGCAACGCCAGCTCGTTCGGATATCCCGACTGAATTGGGTGCTAAAGCGATTAAATTGGAAACTGAAGTTATCGTACCTAAGTTCCAAGGGCTAATCGCTGGTGAAGTTACTCCAGAAGCTATGTATGAAGCTGTAAAAGCGGCTGCGATTGCTGCGTTTGGCGCAGACGGAGTTGTAAAAGATTAATCATAAGTTTTAAACTTCGGATAGTCGTGAAGAATTTTGCACGGCTATCCGAACTATTTTAAACCGAGTTTTCTGAAACGGGGTTTGACAGTATGGCTACTAATATCGCTAAACCGATGAAAAGAAGGAGAATCAAAGGAGAAGGTGCTTGGGGATATGCATTCATTGCCGTCGCTTTGGTTGTTTTTGCGATGTTCACCGCATACCCGGTCGTAAGCGCGTTTATCATTAGTCTCCAAGAATACAAGCCTCTTGGTTCTACCTATGTTGGATTCGACAATTATATACACACGTTTAAAGATTCTTTGTTTTGGCAAGCTTTGCGCAATACCGTCGTTTATACGCTTTTGACAGTACCTGTTAACTTGTTCTTGTCCATGGTGATCGCAATATTAATTCTGCCACTCAGGAAAAAAACGCAGGGCTTTTTCAAAGGAATTTATTATTTGCCTGTGGTAGCTTCAGGTGTTGCACTATCCGTTGTATGGCTTTGGATCTTTGATCCGATGGAAGGCGGGATTTTGAATCAGTTGATTCATTTCTTTGGCTTCACCAATCAGAATTGGTTGGGCTCTAGCAAAACGGCGATGTTTTCATTGGTTCTGATGTCCTGGTTGTCTAGTCACGGCACAAGCATTATCATCTACCTGGCCGGTTTGCTCGGTATTGATGATACGTTTTACGAGGCAGCGGAAATGGATGGAGCGAACTTTTTTCAAAAGCTCTGGTACATCGTTGTACCTTCTTTGAAACCAGCTACATTATTTCTTTTGGTGACGGGTGTTATCGGTTCTTTCCAAGTGTTCCAGAACGCTTATCTGATGACTGGCGGTGGTCCGAACAATGCGACTACCATGGTTGGTCTACTGATTTTCAATAATGCATTCACTTATTTTGAATTCGGTAAAGCCGCAGCGCAATCGTTGATTTTAGCTGTTATTATTGCGGGTATTTCGGTTATCCAGTTCAAATATGCGGGCAAAGACGTCGAGTATTAAGAGCAGAGAGACTTTGAGCTCCGCTCAAAGATATCCCTATGTTGGGAGGATAAAAAATGGCTTTATACAGTAATCATGCAGGAAAACCAAAAGTAAAAACCATCCGAAATACAATCATTTTTATCGCCCTTCTTCTTTTTGCTTTGGCGACAGTATTTCCGATTTATTTCATGGTCATTTCATCCTTTGCTGACCCGGTTGAGGCCGGAGCGGTGAGTTACTCCATTTTACCAAGTAAATTTACGTTCGCTTCCTTTAAATATTTCTTTGATTACAGCGAGTATTCGTATCGTTGGATTCTGAATTCGTTGATCGTTGCGACCACCGTTATGGTGTCCAATGTCATTTTTGCAAGTATGGCTGGTTACGCATTTTCAAAACTGCGTTTTAAAGGGAGAGGCGTGCTGTTTGCTGTACTGCTTGTCTCCATGATGATTCCTTACCAAGTTACGCAAGTTCCTTTGTATATTCTGGTTGTTAACGTGTTCGAACTTCAAAATACGTACAGTGCGTTAATTATGCCGAGTATCGTTACCGTATATAATATTTTTCTGGCTAAACAGTTTATGAGCAGCATCCCGAACGAGATTATGGAAAGCGCTAAAATCGAAGGGTGCAGCCAGTTTACAATCTATTGGAGAATCATTCTGCCTTTATCCAAAACCGTGCTTGCCGTAATGGCAATTCTAACGTTCATGGATAGCTGGAACACATTCTTCTGGCCGCTCCTTGTAACAAATACGATGGATATGCAGACGATTCAAGTTGGATTGAAAAACTTCCGGTTTGCCAATACAACGTTTATCGCGCCGATGATGGCTGGTGCTACCATCTCTGCACTGCCTATGTTTATTCTATTCTTCAGCTTGCAAAAGTACTTCTTAGAGGGTGTGACCGTGGGAGCGGTGAAGGGATAAAACGAACAGCGCATGGGGAGGTATCGCTTCAGCATGATCGTCTCATGGGATCAACAATATAGACAGGCGGTAATTGCCTTATGGAACGAAGAAGCCGTGAAAGAAGGCTATAAGGAGCTTACTACACAAAGCTTTGAGGACATCTTCGTGTCTAACGCTTACTTTGACAGGCATAATGCTTTTATCTTATTGGAACAAAATCAGGTCAAAGGATTTGCCTGCGGATGTACGGGGGATGACCTGCCTCTCGGAGAAGTGGCAGGATATATCACCTGTATCGTGTTAGCTAATGACTGCAAAAACGATGAAAACTATACATTGATGTTAAATGCATTAGAAGAGCGTTTTAAGCAATTGGGTAAAAAGCAAGCCGATATCCTATTCTTTAATCCGATGTTACTCCCTTGGTATATACCAAGGACTCCTAAGCATGAGCATAACAATGCGCCGGGCGTGCCGATAGAGAGTAAGTTATATGAATTTTTGCTAAGAACAGGATATATTGAGCGTGCTAAAGAATGTGCGATGTATTTGAATCTGGCGGGTTTCACCATTCCAGATGATATAAGAGCCAAAGAAGGCAAAGCGGTTGAGGAAGGTTACACAGTTGAATTGTTTGACCCGGAAAAGCATAACGGCGTTAATGAAATGCTTAATGGCTTTAATAATCTTTTATGGCAAAGGGAAATCGGGCAAAGCACGGCAGATGGCGTGCCAGTGGTGATTGCTGCATATAAAGGCAAGGTAATCGGATTTGCCGGTCCGGTCATTCGTCAGGAGAACGGCCGGGGCTATTTCTCCGGGATCGGCGTGCATCCTGATCATGAGGGACACGGTCTGGGCAGCATTCTTTTCTTTAAGCTATGTGAAGCATTTCGTTCTATCCAGACCGAATATATGTCTCTCTATACCGGAAGCACGAATCCGGCAATCCGCATTTATGAGAAGGCCGGTTTTAAAACCGTCAAACAATTTTCTGTTATGAGAAGGGGGTTTGCACAATGAGCGAAGAAAAATTAACGATTCTGGCAATTGGTGGCCACGTAGGTGATATGGAACTAACGGCAGGCGGCGTATTGGCAAGTCATTCTCTGAAGGGTGACCGTATTGTGACTTTAGCGCTGACCGCCGGCGAACGGGGCGTTCCAGCAGGCAGAGATGTCATGGAATACCGTGAGCAGAAGGTGAATGAGGCCAAGGGTTTTGCTAAGATGCTCGGCGGTGAAGCTATCGTATTCGACATTCCAGATGGTGAACTGCAAGATAACGATGAGATGCGCTTTAAAGTGTGTGATGTGATTCGCCAGGTTCGTCCCAATGTCATTATCACGCATTTTAAAAACAGCATGCATAAGGATCATATGACCACTCATCGCATTGTTAACGATGCGCGCTTTTTTGCCGGTTTAGGTCCGCTCAAACGGGAGAATCCTTCTCACTTTGCATCAAGATTATATTATGCTGAGAATTGGGAGGATGCAGTCGACTACAGACCTTACGTTTTTGTTGATTTTTCTGAAGAAGCCTTTCATTTGTGGGTTAAGGCAGTGTCCTTGCATTGGTTCGTGACAGGCAGCAAGTCCTTCCCTTATCTGGAATACTACAAGCATTTAGTTAGAGTTCGTGGTATTGAAGCTAGAAAGCAATATGCACAAACCTTCATGATTCCAGAAGAAAATATGCGTGTAATAAAAACTGAATTATGATAATAAACCAACCTCTAATCGCGGCAGCTCATCTATGAGTGGCCTCGATAGAGGTTATTCATTTGGAGGTGCCACGTATGGGGCATGAAAGTCTGTAGACCGAAAACACCGAATTGCGGAGAAGCTGCGTCACTTCAAATAGCTGGAGTCTGATTTTACCTAATTGCAAGAGGGTTGCGTGAGCGGATGTTCGATGTGGGCATCGTAAGTAACAAAGACGAATGAGGAGGCAGCTATGATCCGCAACGGTATCGATTGTATCGGGCAGTATGCCCATCTTTTTAAAGGGAAACGATTGGGACTAATTACGGCACCTACTGGATTAACTAATAACTTTGTTTCCACAATTCAAATTCTGAATGAGAATTTCAAGCTGACAGCCCTATTTTCACCAGAACATGGTGTACGCGGAGATCAAGCTGCAGGTGCCCAGGTTGAAACTTATCTGGATCCGATTACACAGGTTCCGGTATACAGCTTGTATCGTAAGGATTCCAAGCGTCTGAGTCAGGAAATGCTGGATGAGGTAGATATGGTCGTATATGATATTCAGGACGTAGGCGTTCGCTATTATACCTTTATTTACACGATGCTGTATGCTTTGGAAGACTGTGCCAAAGCAGGCAAGCCATTTGTAATTTTGGACCGGATCAACCCACTTGATGGAGTGACGGTAGAAGGCAATATTCTAAAGCCGGACTATCAATCTTTTGTTGGCAATTATCCGCTTTGTACGCGCTACGGTCTGACTGCCGGTGAGGTGGCTGCCATGGTTAACGATCAGATGAACTGGCATTGCGAACTGCACGTTATACGCTGTGAGGGCTGGGAGCGGAAGATGCTATTCCCTGATACAGGACGTCATTGGATAATGCCCTCTTTGGGGATTCCCCGATTTGACACGGCATTGATGTATCCAGGCACCTGCATTTTTGAAGGTACCAACATGTCTGAAGGAAGAGGAACCACGGTTCCTTTTGAAATTGTAGGAGCTCCGTTCATTGATGCTCAAAAACTGGCGGATGAAATGAACAGTAAGAAACTGCCCGGGGTCTTTTTCCGTCCTGTCTATTTTAATCCGACATTTTCCAAATATCAGGGAGAGTCATGCAGCGGCGTGCAGCTTCATGTACTGGATACCCGCGCGATTAGGCCTTTGGAAACAGGCATCACACTAATGTATACCATTAAGAATAACTATGAACAATTTTCTTTCCTGCCGCCTCTAAAAGAGGGATCCAGACCTTTTATTGATTTATTATGCGGGGATAAGCTGTATCGTGAAGATAGTGTAGACGTTCCGTTATTATTGGAGCAATTTCGTGAAGAAAGCTGTAAATTTGCGCAGATGAAGGAGCAGTATCATTTGTATAAATAGATGAATTTGGCAGAAAGGAGATGTGACCATATGAAAAGATATGTAGCGGGACTAGATGGGGGCGGTACCAAAACTGCGGTGACTGTGGCCGATGAGAATGGTCTCGTAGTGCATACATTTACATCCGGTGCTATTAACTATAATGGACAAGACGAGGTTAGTATCCGGCATAGCTTTCAAGAGATTTTTGATACTGTAGCAAGGGTTTGCGGGGGATTGGATCATTGTGCACAAGTCGTCATCGGTGCGGCAGGGCTCAGTAATCCTACTGTTATTGCTCGTCTGGAATCTAATGTCAGGGAAAGCGGATATCAAGGAGAATTATTCATTATAGGCGATCAAGAAACGGCTCTTTGCGGTGCGCATGACAGCGAATACGGGATTATTCTCATTGCGGGTACCGGGTCTATTTGTTATGGCAAAAATGAATATGGTCTTTCTCATCGTACAGGCGGTTATGGCCACCTCATTGATGATGAAGGCAGCGGTTACAGTATCGGTCGAGATCTGCTCTCTGCTTTGGTACAGGCGAATGATGGTCGTTTACCCGAAACAATAATTACTGACATGGTGTATGAACAGCTTCAGCTCTCGTCCGTACAGCAGATCATCGGTTTTGTGTATGACAAACGTACCAATAAAAAGGACATTGCGGCATTGGCTCCCATCTTGTCAGATGCCTGTGAGCGCGGCGACAAAGTGGCTCTGACCATTGCAAAAAAAAGCGCTTTATCCTTGTTTGAGATCGTGGTTCCAGTGGTGGAAAAACTGTCCCTGCAGAAAGGAAGCCTTGCTATGGCAGGAAGCGTTCTGCTTAAGAATAGCTTTGTTCAGAGCGCTTTCGTTGACATGCTGAAAAAGGGCTATCCTGACTTACACTGTATAATTGCCAAAAACGATGCGTCCAGCGGCGCGGTTCTTATGGCATTGAACCGTTTAAAAGATTAAATTTAAGACAATTGCTTCTTCGGGATTTGATATTGGGTAAAGGTATTCTCATGTGAGAGAGAGGGATAGAGGATGAAAGAGGTTCATGCAATGACGTTGAGAGAAAAAATCGGACAAATGCTTCTTTGCGGGTTTAAAGGCATAGAAGCAACTGAAGAGCTAGAGGCGCTTATAGCTGAACACCACATCGGTGGTGTCATTTATTTTGCGCGTAATGTGGATAATACCCAGCAGGTTGCTAGACTATCTGACCAACTGCAGCAAATCGCAGAGCAATCTGGTACCATGCCGCTTTGGATTTCAATCGATCAAGAAGGCGGCATGGTTGCCCGTATTACGGAGGGTGTTGCCCTGATGCCGGGACAAATGGCGCTGGCTGCGGGAGCGTTAGGACCGGAGGCAAAAGAAGGAATTAAAGCAGGAGCAGGCTGCAGCGCGGCCTATGAGGCCGCATTGATTTCAGGGAAAGAGCTAAGAGCACTCGGGATCAATTTGAACTTCGCTCCGGTGCTGGATGTGAACAATAATCCGGATAATCCGGTCATCGGTGTTCGTTCATTCGGTGAATCGCCTGAGCTTGTCGCTGAATTCGGACAACAGGCTGTCCAAGGCTTCCAGGATGCCAATGTCGTAGCGACCGCTAAGCATTTCCCGGGTCATGGGGATACGAGCGTTGACTCTCATCTGGATTTACCAACGATTATGCATGGCGAGGAGCGGATTCGCTCTGTGGAGCTGGTGCCATTCGTGAAAGCAATCGAAAGTGGAGTCGACGCGATCATGTCGTCTCATATTTATTTCCCGGCTTTGGAGGCGGATAAGCTTCCTGTGACGCTGTCTAAGTCTGTATTAACCGGGCTGCTGCGCGAGGAGCTGGGCTTCGAAGGCGTGATCATGACCGATTGCATGGAGATGAATGCCATCTCCGAGCATTACGGCACAGTCGCAGCAAGCGTCATGGCGATCGAGGCCGGAGCTGATCTCGTTCTGATCAGCCATAGCCGTGACCGCCAGATCGGTGCCATCGCGGCGATTGAGCAAGCCGTGCACGAAGGCCGCTTGACCGAAGCACGTATCGATGCTTCGGTTAAGAGGCTGCTGGCGCTCAAGGAGCGGCGCGGAGTGCTTGCGCCGCAGTCGAACGCAACGGCTGAAGTTGGGACCGCAGCGCATTGCGCGGTCGCCCAGCGCCTCAGCGAAGCCAGCATCACGCTCGTCAAGGACGAGCAGAAGCTGCTGCCGCTGAAGCGCGTGAGAACACTCGCGGTGACTGTGGCCGCAGCGGTTTCGTCGGGCGTCGACGAAGCGTATGCGGGTCCCGCGAGCCTGGGGGCTGCGTTGGCCGAGCAAGGTCTCGACGTGCTCGACCGCGTGCTTCCGCTGCAGGAAATCGGCGAACTCCGCGAAGCCGTACTCGCTGAGGCGCTGCAAGCGGAGCAGATCGTCATCGGGACGTACAACGCCCGATTCCATCCGGCGCAGGTTGAGCTGGTGCGCGACCTGCAGGCGCTCGGCAAGCCGCTTGTCGTCGTCGCGCTGCGCGTGCCGTACGACTTACTGGAGCTGCCGGACATTTCCACCTTCATCGCTGCTTACGAAAGCCGTCCATTAGCACTGCAAAGCACAGCGAAATGCTTATTGGGCGGGTTAGCTTTGCGAGGCCGCCTGCCGGTCTCTCTCGGCTCTCACTACCCTGCAGGCTGGAGATGGGAGGACGGACTATGATGCTCCGTTCTCTCCTGAATCAAACCTCGCTGACAGTTGCGGGCATCATGTCAGGCACTTCCCTTGACGGCATCGATGTCGCGCTAGTCCGTATTGACGGCTGCGGAGTTGATGCCAAGGCCCGGCTCATTCACTTCGAAAGCTTCCCTTATGCGGAGGAAGTACGCGAGAAGCTGAAGCAGCTGTGTTCCATTGATCATTCGGATGTAGCCCTCTTGTGCGGCATGAATTTCGCTATAGCTGAGCGTTTTGCAGCTGCTGTTATCCAAACAGCCGCAGCAGCTAAGATGAAAGTGGAGGAGATCGATCTCATCAGCTCCCATGGACAGACGGTATGGCACATCCCTGTAGCGGATGAGGCGAATCCTTTTCTACCCAAATCAACGCTGCAGATTGGCGATTTGTCCGTTATCGCCAAACGGACGGGAAGACCGGTCGTCGGCGATTTCCGTACCGCTGACATGGCGGTCGGAGGTCAAGGCGCTCCGCTTGCGCCTTACGGGGACTTTATAATGTTCAGAGACGCAGACAAAGGGCGTATCCTTCAAAATATAGGCGGGATCGGCAATTGTACAGCGATTCCGGCCAGAAGCTCAACAACTGCCCCAGCCGATGCTAGCGACCTCATCGCTTTCGATACAGGTCCGGGGAATATGGTCATGGATCAAGTGGTTTATGAGCTGTCCGAAGGCCGGCTTTCTTACGATGCAGATGGTGCGTGGGCAGCGAGAGGGCAAGTCAATACGGAGATCCTTGCGGACATGCTGGCACATCCGTATTTCGGGCAGCTTCCTCCCAAAACGACGGGACGCGAACTATTCGGCAAAGCTTATACATCTTCATGGCTCACAGCTGCCGTTGAGCAGGGTCTGCCGCAGGAAGACATCGTCGCCACGGCAACTGCATTCACAGCGCATTCCATCGCTCGTGCCTATCAAGAATTTGTCTTCCCGCATTGTGACATTGCGGAAGTCATCGTTAGCGGAGGAGGGGCGCGTAATCGAACACTGCTCATGATGCTTAGAGAACTGCTGCCGATGCAGTCCATCCTCACATCAGATGAGTTAGGCATTTCCGGTGATGCCAAAGAAGCGATCCTATTTGCCCTGCTTGGCAACGATTGGATTCATGGTGTGCCGAACAATTTGCCTTCGGCTACCGGGGCGCTGCGTCCCACCATCATGGGCAAGCTTGCCTTGCCTTAGCCAATGCGAACGACGAAAATCCGGTCAGTGTTGTCCATACACTGCCGGATTTTTTTAGGTCTACATATACGGTCTTTCGAATCGTTCGAAAATAGCAGGGGCATGGGGTGTAAAGAAATCCGTATTCAATGCCGATAAATCAACTGAGAAGATGCTCGATAAGCGTTCAAAGGATGCTAATCTTCTGCTCGATATGTTTCAAAAATTGCCTGCCTATGATGCAGCCAATACGGATATCGCCGGACGTTATAACCAAATTCATAGTTTTAATAGAAGCATCCAGAGTAAGTTTGTTCGGGCTTGAGAAAGTTAAGAATGATCCGGTTAATTAGAAAAATAGCCTTGTTGAAGCAATGGGCAAAAGAGAGTAGGAGGGCGGATACATATGCTGCCAGACCATGTACATGCGCGTCATTTGGCGCAGTTAGGGTTGCTTAAAGAGATTTTGGATGAAACAGGCTTGGCGACAAATGTATTGGAAAAATCAGAGGCGATTCCGCTTCACGTGCTGATGGCAGGATTTCAAGAGGATAAAAAAGGGCGGGAACGCTTTCTGCACTTTAGCTTTTTACCTTTGAATGATGAAGAGATTGCGGCTATTCAACTGCTGCAAATTTACAGTACGCTGCCGTTCCATCTCCAAGAAGGAGTGCGCGACGGCGTTGCTGCTGTTCTGTTGGAGATCAATACGAGACTGCCGATCGGTCATTTTGGCATAAACGAACAAAATGAATTGCATTACCGCTATGTATACAGCATCTCAGCCTCAAGCAAGTTTGATAGTGAAGAGGTTTTGGAAATTCTAAGCTTGTTCGTTTACATGTGCGATATGTTTGCCGAGCATGTTGAATTGGTTGCAAGCGGTGAAGCTGCTGCTGAGCAGGTCATTCAGGCATTGAGATAGTTTAGATAAACAAGGAAATCCGATTCCATCCTTTAGGATGAGATCGGATTATTTGCATGCTTTCTTATTTGATTTTATTTTGCAGCAATTCGATAAGCTGCTTGCCAGGATCTCTCATTGCACCGTTAGCAGGACGATTTCCATTGGCATTTCCACCTCTGTTATTGTTATTTGCGTTTCCGCCGCCAGTTCCGTTAGCTCCTTTATTGTTTGGTTGTTTTCCGCTATCAGTTTCATCAGAACCTTTAGCGTTTGGTTGAGCAGAAGCATCTGGGGTTTTGTTTCCTCGGTTGCTCATGCGTGCAGTTGAATCCTCTACAAATTTCTTCTGGGCTTCTGTCAGCTTTTCGAATAGCTTGGTCTTGTTCTCATCACTGAGTTCAGCTTTTGCGACGATTTCTTGAGCAACGGGCAGCATGGCTTGAGCCTGTTCTTTAGTGATGGCGAGTCCATCTGCTTTATCCAGCATAAGCAGCGTCTGAAATGTGCTGAACATTTGTCTTTGCGCTTGATTCATGACAGGTCGGTCTTGAGACTTTTGCTTCGCATCTGCCGGCGCTTGTTCGTTTTGTTGCTGTGGCTGTGACGTGCCTGCTGCAGCAGTTTGGGCGGATTGCTGGCTCCCGCAGCCGCTTAGTAATACGGGGATAAGGATGCATAAGCCTGCTATTTTTTTCATCTTCATAGTTCTATGTATCACTCCTATCATTGGTCTTCATCACAATCGTACAATCCAATTATGAATAATTAGAGAAAAGAAGCTGAAACACAGATAAAAGTTAGCTTAAAATTTGCTGAACTAAAAAAGAAGCTGCTCAGGCAGCTCCTGCATGGATCATAAGTATAGCAACATTGACCTATATTTGTTTCATACTTTTACCGGCTAAACGGTGTATATCACTCTTCAAGGCGTATCGCCTATTCAGCAGATAGCCGAAGAGGGAGGCAAGCGACTGCTGGAACAGCATCCCGAGTACAACGGGGATAGTTACGGGAGGCGGGAAGTAGGCAACTGCGATTACGGCGCCAGCACTAATATTGCGCATTCCGCTGTTAAACGTTAGTGCCACGATAACGTCTTGTTCCCATCTCAGGAGTTTGGCTACGAACCATCCCAGTATATAGCCAAGTGAGGCTACTAATAGTACAAACCCTGCTAAACCAAGCAATTTAGCATTG
Organism: Paenibacillus sp. yr247; assembly: GCF_900103825.1. GTDB lineage: Bacteria > Bacillota > Bacilli > Paenibacillales > NBRC-103111 > Paenibacillus_E. Next base: position 763,128 of record NZ_FNIF01000002.1, on the reverse strand, counting down.
AATTCCCGTAAGTAAGGAGCGATAACCGAGCTGTTAATAGCGACAACAATGCCCATGACTATTTTCGAAAAAGGACCTAGTCGCCCACTCCACTGCTCTTTAATCTTGCCCCGAGTCCATTGATTTAGCATCATCCCAACTAAAGAGGGTACGACAATCATAAAGAAGAGACCTTTCATCATCGCGAAGGAGTCCATTTGTACTTTGGTGCCAACTAACGCAGATAATGTGTAGGGAACGACGAAGGGTGAAAGAACAGTATCCATGAGAATAATAGATAAAGTGAGTACGATATTACCGCGATAAATTGCTACCCAGACGAAGCTCGTAATACCTGTCGGAATAGCTGCTGCTAAGATGAGTCCTGTTATCGTTAAGGGTTCATGGTCATATACAACATGTCCGAGTCCAAGCGCAATAAGCGGCATCCCTACATGTAAGATCAACAACGTAGTTAGGAGCGGAAGAGGCTGAACGACGACTTTAACGAATTCCTTGAAACTTGAGCTTATGCTTCCCGAGAAGGTCATGAAGGCAAACAGCCAAGGGGACAGATAAGTAAAACCGGATAAATGACTGCCTAGCAGAACACCGATGAGGACGCTTACTGGTGTGATGAGCGGCAAGATTTTTTCTAATTGACGATTCAATTGAGACAGCATCTAGGTAAACATCCTTCCTTAAAGCTTCATAGGTCGTTCTGTCTCCCTATTATAAGAGCTATCAAGCTTAGTGACTAGAATAAGATGCGGAGTAAACATTTTTATTCCCAAGTGCAGGATGGCGTGCTATGATAGTTAACAATTGAATAAAAAATGAATCCCTAGGGGCGCCGCAAGGCTGAGACAGAGTAAATCTGAACCCTTTGAACCTGAACTGGGTTATACCAGCGGAGGAAAGTGGAACGACAATTGGAGCCTCATCTATGCCTGTTTATTAGGCGGGAACCTACAACCACTTTTCTTTGAGAAAAGTGGTTTTTTTGTGTTTGTGACAAAGCTCAGCAGAAAGAGGTGAGTCTTCGAATGTCAGGGTATGAACTGCATGTTATATCGAATGGCAAGCTAGGGTGGACAGAGCTGGCGGCGATTGCGACTAAGATTCACCCTTATGTCACGGCCATTCATATTCGGGAAAAAAAGAAACCAATGGATGAGATATTCATAGGCTTACAGTTCTTACTTGAAACTGGCATACCAGCCAAAAGCCTTTATATCAATGGCTATCCATGGATAGCCTCGTCTGCAATGTTAGGTGGTCTACAACTCCCTGGCAGCACCACGCTGCTCCCAACGATAAGAGAGATCTACCGGTGTGTACAGCGGACTGGTATATCTGTACATAGTGCGGAGGAAGCCATACAGCGAGAGCAGGAAGGGGCGGATTATCTGATGTTTGGTCATATTTTTGCAACGAAATCGAAGTTAGGCGCCCCGCCTAGGGGGTTAGAGCAATTACGGAATGTCGCAGCCCAAGTCGTTGTTCCGATTATTGCAATCGGTGGCATTACACCTGAACGGGTTAGGCCAGTACTGGAAGCCGGAGCTTCCGGAATAGCGGTGATGAGCGGGATTTGGGAAGCGGCTGACCCGTTGGAAGCCGTAAAAGCTTATACGCACGAACTTCAGCGAATGGAGGCGAGATAAATGAAGCATACGAATGACGTCATTATCGTCGGCGGGGGTGTCATTGGCTCCTCTATTGCCTATTATTTGTCGAAGCGAGGTCAATCCGTCACGCTGCTGGAACGCGGCAGACTGGGCATGGAAGCCTCGGCGGCCGCAGGGGGCATGCTCGGAGCGCAGTCCGAGATGGAAGACACGGGCCCGCTGTTCCAATGGGCCCGGCAAAGCCGAGCGATGTTTCCCCAGCTGAGCGAGGAACTTAAAGCCCTCACGGGCATCGATATCGGCCTCGTCCGTGAGGGCCTGCTGAATGTCGCGCTCAGCGACGTTCATGAACAGGAGCTGCGCACGCGGGAGAAGCTCCAACGCGCAGCGGGCGAGAAGGCGGAGTGGCTGAGCGCAGCTGCAGCCGCAGAGCTCGAGCCCGCCTTGAGCGGAGCGACGCGCGGAGCTTTATACCTGCCGGAGGATGGGCAGGTTGAGGCTCCGCTGCTAGCGGCGGCGTTCGCGCAAGCAGCCCGGGTGCTGGGGGCGAATGTTCAGGAATTCGCCCAGGTACAGGGGCTGCTGACTGAGCGAGAACGAGTCAAGGGCATCATGACGAGCGAAGGTCCGCTCTTTAGCGACCACGTTATTGTGGCGGCAGGCACGTGGAGCGGACAGCTTTTGGCAGGCATCGGCGTAGATTTGCCGATGTATCCTGTGAAGGGCGAGTGTTTCTCTGTTCTTACGACGAAGCGGGAATTGAAGAAAACCCTGTTCACGACAGGGTGCTACATCGTCCCTAAAGCGGGAGGTCGGCTGCTGATTGGCGCGACCGTTGTACCGAACAACTACGACCGCAAGGTGTCGCTGGCTGGACTGGCGGAGCTGATGGATCGGGCGAGGCAGCTAATGCCTGCTCTTGGTGAAGCGGAGTGGGAGAAGGCTTGGTCGGGTCTGCGACCACAGACGGCGGATGGTTTGCCGTACATCGGTAAAGTGCCGGAGTACGATGGTTTATATGCGGCTTGCGGACATTACCGCAATGGGATTCTGCTCAGCCCGGTCACCGGTAAAGTGATCGCCGATTTGGTTTTAGGCAGCGCTGTGGAAGACTTACAGCCAGAGCTGGAGCTGGAAATGGAGTCAAGCTTACATCCCTTTTCAGTTATTGAACCATGGCTTGATGCCTTTAGCCCTGATCTATCGGGGCAAACCAAGAGGACTGGGCAACGTGAAGGGGAACTATTTTCAGCTACAAAGGTAGTGGGAAAGGAGCTGCATGGCATTGAAATTGCACATTAATGGTCAAAGCGTTGACGTTCCGGATGAGATTCGAACCATTGGCGAGCTGCTAGAGCACTTTGAATTGAGTGAGAAAATGCTCGTCGTGGAACACAATGAAAACATTTTACAAAAGGAAGATCACGTGAAAGCTAAGCTTTCTGAAGGACATAAAATCGAAATCGTTCATTTTGTTGGAGGGGGATAATTCATATGTTAAAAATCGGTCCTTACGAGTTTCGTTCACGTCTGCTGCTAGGAACGGGAAAATTCCCGGATTTTGATATTCAGAAACACGCTGTTGACGCAAGCGAATCGCAGATTTTGACGTTTGCGGTGCGTCGTATGAATATTTTTGAAGCGAGTCAGCCCAATTTCTTGTCAATGCTGGATGTGTCGAAATTTACCTTACTGCCGAATACGGCAGGTGCCAAAACAGCGGAAGAAGCAGTGCGTATCGCGAAGCTGGCGAAGGCCTCCGGACTATGCCACATGATCAAGGTTGAAGTCATCGGAGATGAGAAGACACTGCTGCCTGATCCGATCGAAACATTGAAAGCATCGGAAATGCTGCTGGAAGAGGGTTTCATCGTGCTGCCGTATACGTCGGATGATGTCCTTTTAGCCAAACGTTTGCAAGCACTCGGTGTGCACGCCATCATGCCTGGCGCATCGCCAATCGGAACAGGTCAAGGCATTATTAATCCGCTGAACCTGAGCTTCATTATTGAGCAGTCCACCGTGCCTGTCATTGTCGATGCCGGTATTGGTGCTCCTTCGGATGCTGCGCTTGCCATGGAGATGGGCGCTGATGGAGTGCTGCTGAACACAGCGGTGTCAGGTGCCAAGGATCCGGTCAAAATGGCTTACGCTATGAAGCTTGCCATCGAGGCAGGACGTGCTGGATTTGAAGCAGGGCGTATTCCGAAAAAGCGGTATGCTTCGGCTAGCAGTCCGATGGAGGGTTTTAGTCGGGTTTAGTGGAGGTAAGAGCGAAAATGTGAGACTGCTTGGGTGAGTGCAAAGAATGTTGGTCTAAGAAGGCTAAAATTGACTTCTCGGGAGAAGGGAAGCGGATTTTCCCTCGTGAGAGAAATTTAAGAGATTGAAGCTGAAAGGGGGAGCAAGATGTCGATCTACAAAGCGCTGACGGTTGCAGGCTCAGATAGCGGTGGAGGCGCGGGGATTCAAGCGGACCTGAAGACGTTCCAAGAACTTGGTGTGTATGGGATGTCGGTCATTACCGCAGTGACTGCACAGAATACGCTTGGTGTGCAAGGTGTTTATCCAATGAGTGCTGAGGCAATTGAGCAACAATTGGCTTCTATTGGGGAGGATCTGCCTCCGGATGCGCTCAAAACTGGGATGTTATTTAGTGGCGACATTATTCGAATCGTAGCGGCTGCAATACAAAAATATAAGTGGGAGCGAGTCGTAGTCGACCCTGTGATGATAGCCAAAGGCGGTGCCTCCTTACTCCAGCAAGAGGCCATTGATGCGATGATTCATTGTTTACTGCCGCTTGCCGATGTGGTCACACCTAATATACCTGAAGCTGAAGCGCTTAGCGGCATACAAATAACGGATAGCGTGTCGCGCCAGCAGGCTGCGAAGCAGATTCATCTCTACGGCTGCAAGAACGTGATGATTAAAGGAGGCCATGAAGCGAATACGGAGCATGCAACGGACTTGTTGTATGACGGTAAGGCGTTCACGGAGTTCTCATCCAGACGTTTGGTAACCCGGCATACACACGGAACGGGCTGCACGTTTGCAGCGGCGATAACTTCGGGACTCGCGCAGGGCTTAACCACGAAGGAAGCGTTTCAATTGGCAAAAAGCTTCATTCAAGCTGCAATTGCGGAGCCGATACATATCGGTAGCGGACATGGTCCTACGAACCATTGGGCTTATCAACGGGGAGTTAGAGCGAGAAATACGAATATCTCAACGTCAAAAGTGTCTGACGGAAAGATTATGGATGGGCAGCTTAACGCCGCTGGCGATAACGCCGATGTTGTCATCGTCAATGAAGATGTTCACATCCGAGGGGCGCGATGAATAGCGAGCAGCTGCGAAAAGCGCTGCGTTTGTATTTGGTCATGGGCAGCTCGAACTGTGGAAGGGCTGACCCTTATGCGGTGCTGGATGCCGCCATTGCTGGCGGCATCACGATGTTTCAGTTCCGCGAGAAGGGCGCCGGAGCCCTGCATGGGCAGGCGAAGCTCGAGCTGGGCGCGCGGCTGCGCCGCCTTTGCGCGCAGCACGCGATCCCCTTCATCGTCAACGATGATGAAGGGCTCGCTTTAGAGCTTGAGGCCGATGGTATTCACATCGGCCAAGAGGACGCTCCAGCCGCCGCCGTGCGGCAGCGGCTGAAGAATATGATCGTGGGCGTCTCGGCCCACGATCTTGCAGAAGCCCAGGCGGCGCTGGCCGAAGGCGCCGACTACCTGGGCGTAGGCCCCCAATACGCCACGCGCACGAAGCTCGATGCGCGTGAGGTCCGGGGGCCCGCCGTTCTAACCCGGATGCGCACCGGCGGCATCCGGCTTCCGATTGTCGGCATCGGGGGCATCGATGCCACGAATGCCACGCACGTCATCCGCGCAGGGGCGGATGGCGTCGCTGTCGTGAGCGCGATCGCAAGCGCGCGCTCGCCCCGCGAAGCAGCAGCTGAGTTGGTACGCATCACAACCATATAGCGTCCCGTGAAACCCTGATTGAGCAAGCGGAGCAAGTCGTTAGTTACTTCACGATTCATGCAGGAGTTTTGCTGCGTTACGTTCCTATGACAGCGAAGCGCGTAACGGGTCGAAGGCGCGCTTCGAGTTCCGCTGGCGCGACCAGTTCAATCTCTCGCTCGATCCGGAGAGGGCGATTGAGTACAACGATGAGACGCTGCCAGCCGAAGGCGCGAAGACGGCGCACTTCTGCTCCATGTGTGGACCGAAGTTCTGCAGTATGCGTATTACGCAGGATATTCGGCAGTACGCACATGCACAAGGGCTTGACGAAGAGGCTGCGCGAAACAGTGGTATGGAGGAAAAATCGAAACAATTCCGTGAAGCAGGAAGCCATATATATCGTTAATTATCTAGGGACGTTTCCACCATTAATGGGTGACAGAAACGTCCCTTTTTGCTACCATAGAGAAAAGCTTAACTTCGGTAATCCGTTAAAGCGTTGAATTGGTTATATGAAAGAGCATTCATGCTTGCTGAACGCGCAATTGACATGAATTCCTTTTCGCATTATGATACGGTTAAAAAGATTTGACCGTCGTTTAATTAATCTCGTTAAGAGATTAAGAGTTGACCATGAAGCGCATGATTGTAGGGCTGAATTGGTACATTAGAGGAGGTCGAGTCCAAGATGAAGCTGCAACCGGTTTATATTATTGAAGAGCTTGAGCAATTAAAAACGGTAAGTGATCCACTTCGCGCAAAGGTGTTACTTTATTTAATTGAGAAAGCTTACACCGGTCAGCAATTGGCGAAACTGCTAGGGATGGCGCGTGCGAAAGTGCATTATCATTTGCACGAGCTTGAGAAGCATGGCTTAATTTCGGTCGTACGTACCGAACTCAAAAACGGAATCGTACAAAAATTTTATCGTGCCGTTGCGCGTGGCTTCGTGCCTAGTGAAAAGCTGCTCCCTTATGTTTCCGAGGTAGAGAATTACTACCGTGAGAGGACGCTAAGCGTACTTGGACGTGCCAGACGTAGAGCGATCAATGCCCCGGAAGAGGCGTTCCAAATTCCATCTTCCGATCGAACGTACTGGCCGATCATCATGACCCAGGTCGAAGTCAAAATGAGCAAAGAGAAATATGCAGAATGGCTGAGAAAGTTTCGTGCTCTTATCTTTGAGCTCGATTCACAGCAGGAAGAGAATGGAGATTGGTTTTATTTGACTACAGTCGGCTTTCAAACTAATGAGCCGTCTTTTGATCCCGTTGATGAAGAAGAGGAGAGATAATTATGCTAGACCCAAGACTAACGAAGCTGGCTGATGTACTTGTGAATTACTCAGTTAAAGCGCAGCCTGGCGAAAATATTTTGATCGAAGCTTATGGCATTGATTCTGCTCTAGTGAAAGAACTTGTGAAGAAGATTCACGCAGCAGGCGCTCATCCTTATGTAAATGTAAGAGACCATGCGATTATGCGTCAACTGATTATGAACGGTACAGAAGCTCAAATGCAGACATGGGCTGCTGCCGATGCTTTCCAAATGAAACAAATGCAAGGCTACATAGGTGTACGCGGCGGAGCCAATATCTATGAGCTCTCGGATATCCCAGCAGATCGGATGAAGCTGTATAATTCGATTTATTATCAACAAGTTCATTTTGATGTCCGCGTGAAGGACACAAGATGGGTTGTTCTGCGTTACCCGACATCTTCCATGGCACAGCTTGCCAGCATGAGTACAGATGCGTTCGAGGAGTTCTACTTCAACGTATGTACGATGGATTACGGCAAAATGTCCAAAGCGATGGATTCTTTGAAGGAACTGATGGATCGCACAGATAAAGTGCGTCTAGTAGGTCCTGGAACGGATTTGACGTTCTCTATCAAAGGAATCGGCGGCGTGAAATGTGATGGCGAGCTCAACATTCCGGATGGCGAGGTTTACTCCGCTCCGGTACGTGATTCGGTGAATGGCGTGATTTCCTTCAATACACCAACGCCTCACGATGGCTTCATTTTCGAGAATATCGTTCTTGAATTTGAAAATGGTAAAATCATTAAAGCGACAGCTAACGATACCGATCGAATTAATGAGATTTTCGATATGGATGAAGGTGCGCGCTATGTGGGGGAATTCGCAATTGGCGTGAATCCTTACATTCAACAACCGATGAAAGATACGCTGTTTGATGAGAAAATCGACGGCAGCTTCCACTTCACACCAGGCAATTGCTACGATGATGCTTACAACGGCAACAAATCCTCGCTGCACTGGGATATCGTGAATATCCAACGTCCGGAATACGGCGGCGGCGAAATTTGGTTTGACGATGTGCTCATTCGTAAGGATGGTATTTTCGTTCTGCCTGAGCTGCTACAGCTGAATCCGGAAAACTTGAAGTAGAGCAGCTCAGAAACAGAGTCTCGCTTTATATACAAAAAAAGGTTGTCCAAAGTCGTAAAGACTTGGGCAACCTTTTTTGTATTCGGATCAAGCTCTCCGTTGATGCGCCTGGTACTGGCGAGGGGGAAGACCGACAGCTTTCTTAAACGTTCGGATGAAGTTGGAGTAGTCGTTGAAGCCTGCTAGCTGGCACGTATCTGTGACCGTGGAGCCCTCGCGCAGCAGCTGCTTCGCTTTGGCAATACGCTTGAACAAAATATGTTCATGAATGGTGCTGCCTGTGTGTTTTTTGAATAGCCGGCAAAGGTAGGATCGATTCATGTAAACAACGTTCTCTAATACCTCGAGCGACAAATCCTGATCTAAATTTTCGTCAATATAGGTAAAGAGAGAGGAGAGTTTATCGGGAATCATAATCTGTTCCTCTTGCTTGCCTTGATTCTGAAAAATTCGATTGATAAAGACGAGAAGCTCGACAAAGGCAGAGACATATAGAATTTCGGAGCCAGGGAGCGATTGAGGTCGATTATGCGTTTCCATACGCTCATATAGCTTCATAATGTCATCGAATTGCTGCGGATTCAGGCGCATCCGGTTCTGTTCACCAAATATGCGGTTATTGAAACAGTCGAGCAAGTTAAACTGCGGGGAACTAAAGGCTTCCAGCAGCGCAGGATTAAAGTGGATAACGACGTTCTCGTAACGCTGTTTTTTGGATTGAAAATTAGGTCTATGCAGTTCATTACTGTGCATAATTAGCAAATCCCCATACTGCAAGGGATATACCTGTTTTTCAATGAAGTAATGAACGTCTCCGGTGAGAAAGAAATAAATTTCGTAATGGTCCTGGTGCTGGTGGAAATCCAAAGGAATCGGATCGTGGGTCACAGCATGTCTGAAATTTATCATTTGATGTAGATTCTTGTACAGTTCCTGCATGTGAAGCTCTCCTCTATTAAGCTGGAGTCAATATTAGCAAACTTTTGCCCAATTAATGCAATGAATACGTTTTTATTATACTGCAAAATGAAGAATAGATAAACAATCAACCTGTTTTTGTTAAACTCTGGTTATATATACTCTAAGGAGGATCCAATATGAAATTATCTGTATTTACTGTAGCAACACCAGATCTGACGCCTGAAGAACTAGCAAAAGCAGCGAGTGCAGCCGGAATTGAAGGTATTGAATGGCGTTTTAAAGATATTCCTGCGGAGGTTGCACAAGAAAAGCCTTCTTTCTGGAGAAATAATCTTTGTTCCATTGACCCTAATGCTTCGGATGAAGAACTGGAACGGTTCCGACTCATTGCAGTTAATCATAACTTGGTGAACTTAAGTATCACTCCGTACTTGAATAGCTGTAATGTTGCTGAGACAGAGCATGTTTTCAAAGCTGCCAAAAAAGTAGGAGTTCCTTTTATTCGTGTCGGTGTTCCTGGATATGATAAGAGCCAAAATTACAATGACTTGTACGCAAGGGCTGTGGATTATTTACACCATGTTCAAGAGTTATCTCAACAGTATGGTGTCAAAGGGTTATTGGAAATTCACCATAATACAATTGCCCCGAGTGCTGGATTGGTACATAGATTGGTTTCCAATTTCAAGCCTGATCACCTAGGCGTTCTACATGATGCGGGCAACATGGTGCATGAAGGATACGAAAATTTCCGCCTTGGCCTTGAATTGCTAGGACCTTACCTAGCTCATGTTCATGTGAAAAATGCAAGATGGGTTCCGACTGGCGAAGAGCAAGATGGCATCAAGCTTTGGAGAAGCGAGTGGTCCCCAATAGACGAAGGGATCGTCAACTGGAAGCAGTTGATCACTGACTTAAGAGCTGTCGGTTACGACGGTTACCTCGGTATTGAAGATTTCAGCGGCCAATATGGCACGCAGGAGATGCTGAACAATTTTGCCTCAAAAGTGAAGATGTGGTTGGCGTAAGGCTTGTAATAATAGAATTTCATATGCCGTAACTGGGCAATAAGTCATCTTGACAGCTTGCGAACCGGCGTGTGACAATAAGATAAGCACAATCATAATATCTAAAAAGTGAGTGATCGCGATGAAGGATCGGCTAGAGCATGATACTGGACAATCGCATATAACCCTCTTTTTTAAAAAAGGGACCGTATGGAAGCTAATAACTTCCGTACGGTCCCTTTCTTTTGGTAAAGCGAGAAAGGAGTCTGAATAGACCATGGCGATGATATACAAACAACAGGAAAGCAGTGCAGAAGTGACTCCGGTTTTATTAGACGGGGAGCAATTGACATCCGAATTGGTGGCAGCGGTTGCGTTTGAACATGTGCCGGTGGTACTAGATGAAGAGGCATTCAAGCGTGTGGTCGAATGCCGCAAAATGGTGGAGGAACTGGTTGCAACAGGCAAAGTGGTATATGGCGTCACGACAGGGTTCGGAAAATTCAGCGACGTACATATTTCGCCGCAGGACGCCGTGCAATTGCAAGTAAACCTGATCCGCAGCCATGCTTGTGCAGTCGGCAAACCGCTGCCGGAACCGACGGTGCGCGCTCTGATGCTGCTGCGCGCAAACGCGCTGGCCAAAGGACATTCCGGCATCCGCCCGGAAACGCTGCAGCTGATGATCGACTGCATCAATTATGACGTACTCCCGGTCGTGCCTGAGCAGGGCTCGCTTGGCGCTAGTGGGGACTTGGCGCCGTTATCTCATCTAGCGCTCGTGCTGATGGGCGAGGGAGAGGCATTTTACCAAGGCGAACGCCTGCCAGGTGCGTTAGCGTTAGCTAAAGCAGGGCTCAAACCAATTACCCTCCAAGCGAAAGAGGGGCTTGCCCTGATTAACGGCACGCAGATAATGACGTCCATCGGCACCTTGGCGCTTGTAAAGGCGGAGCGTCTCGCGAAAATCGCCGATGTGATCGCATCTCTGACCGTCGAATGCCTGCGTGGCATCCCGGATGCCTTTGCAGAAGAGGTTCATCGTGTACGCCCATATCCTGAGCAGATCGGGGTGGCGAAGAACCTGCTCAACCTGCTGCAAGGCAGCAAGCTGACGACACGCCAAGGCGAGCTTCGCGTACAGGATGCATACTCACTGCGCTGCTTGCCGCAAGTGCATGGTGCAACGCGCCAAGTTCTTGCCTATGCGCGCGATAAGATTGCCATAGAGATCAACTCAGCTACCGATAACCCTCTGTTATTCGTTGATAAGGGTCTCGTCATCTCCGGCGGTAATTTTCATGGGCAGCCAATCGCGTTTGCCATGGATTTTCTTAAAATCGGCATGAGTGAGCTCGCGAACATCTCAGAACGCCGTACAGAGCGGCTGGTCAATCCGGCGCTATCCGGCGGACTGCCTGCTTTTTTGAGTCATAACCCTGGGGTTGGTTCCGGTATGATGATTACGCAATATGTCAGTGCATCGCTCGTTTCGGAAAATAAAGTCCTTGCACATCCGTCAAGTGTAGACTCGATCCCGTCTTCGGCGAATCAAGAGGATCATGTGTCCATGGGTACCACAGCAGCGCGTCATGCGGCACAGGTGATCGACAACGTGTCCAAAGTACTGGCCATCGAGTTGATCTGTGCAGCCGAAGCTGTCGAATTTATCGGGGCTGAGGGTCTTGCTCCGGCGACTCGAGTCCTATATGACAACCTGCGGGCACTCGTACCGGCAGTAGTTGAGGACCGCTCTACTTCCCGTGATATCGAAAACACAGCGACTGCCTTGCTGGAAGGCGAGTGGCTGCAAGCGGTTGAGGCTGTTTCTGGTTCGCTATTTTAATCACAAAGGAGATCCTATATGACTAATTCTAACCATCAAAAGCGAGAAATTCGCGCCCCTCGCGGTACGGAACTATCCTGCAAAGGCTGGGTGCAGGAAGCAGCCATGCGCATGCTCATGAATAACCTCGACCCGGATGTCGCAGAACGTCCGGAAGATCTGGTGGTCTATGGAGGTATCGGCAAAGCGGCTCGTAACTGGCCTTCCTATGACGCCATTGTGCGCGAATTGCAGCGGCTGGAAAATGATGAAACGCTGCTGATTCAATCCGGCAAGCCGGTCGGCGTTTTCAAAACCCATGAACGTGCACCGCGTGTGCTGCTCTCTAACTCTGTTCTCGTTCCGAAATGGGCGAATTGGGAGCATTTCCGCGAGCTAGAGCAAAAAGGGCTGATGATGTATGGCCAAATGACAGCGGGCAGCTGGATTTACATCGGGACTCAGGGTATTCTACAAGGTACTTTTGAAACTTTTGCTGAAGCGGCACGTCAACATGCAGGCGGTACCCTCAAAGGTACTTTGACATTGACGGCAGGCCTTGGCGGCATGGGTGGGGCACAACCGTTAGCTGTCACCATGAATGAAGGCGTTGTCATTGCCGTCGAAATCGACCGTACCCGCATTGAGCGCCGCATCCAAACCCGTTACTGTGATGTGCTGGCAGAAACGCTGGATGAAGCACTTTCGCTTGCGGGTAAAGCGATGGAAGAGAAAAGACCGCTAGCCATCGGCCTTCTTGGGAATGCGGCGGAAATCTATCCGGAATTTGTGCAACGCGGTATCAAGCCGCATTTTGTAACCGATCAAACCTCGGCTCATGACCCGCTAATCGGCTACATACCGACTGGTTTAACGCTGGTTGAAGCAGCTGCTTTGCGTGATACTGATCCTGATCAATATGTAAAGCTTTCTAAAAGCAGTATGGCCACTCATGTGCAAGCGATGCTCGACCTGCAACAAATGGGGTCCGTCGTATTCGACTACGGCAACAATATTCGTCAAGTCGCGTTCGACGAAGGCGTAACAAACGCATTTGATTTTCCGGGCTTCGTACCCGCCTATATCCGCCCGCTGTTCTGTGAAGGTAAAGGGCCATTCCGCTGGGCAGCGCTTTCTGGGGATCCGGAAGACATTCGCAAAACAGACGAGCTCGTGCTCAAGCTTTTCCCGGAAAATGATCACCTGCGCCGCTGGATCGAGATGGCGAGCGAGCGTGTCGCATTCCAAGGGCTTCCAGCGCGTATTTGTTGGCTCGGCTATGGCGAACGCGAGAAATTCGGCCTCGCGTTGAACGAAATGGTAAAAAATGGAGAGCTTAAAGCGCCGATTGTCATTGGTCGCGATCATCTGGACTGTGGTTCCGTGGCGTCGCCGAACCGTGAAACGGAAGCGATGAAAGACGGCTCCGATGCCGTTGGCGACTGGGCGATTTTGAACGCTTTGATCAACACTTCGGCAGGCGCATCTTGGGTTTCTATCCATCATGGCGGCGGCGTAGGCATGGGCTACTCGCTGCACGCAGGGATGGTTGTGGTAGCAGATGGAACGGATGCGGCGGCAGAACGACTGCGCAGTGTTCTGACCTCTGACCCTGGCATGGGTGTTATACGTCATGTGGATGCCGGCTACGACGAAGCCATTGAAACAGCAGAAAAACATGGCATTCGCATCCCGATGCGTGAGCAGATGTCTTGAAGGAGGAAGAGCGGATGGAACGGATTGATTTGCTCATTACAGGGATTGGTCGTTTAGTCACCCCGCCGGGGAATGCAACGCGCTGCGGGCGAGAAATGAAGGAAATTCGTGAGATCACGGATGCGGCGGTAGCCATTCGCAATGGACGAATCACCCTTGTTGGCCCCGAACAGGAAGTTCGGGACTTCCTTGCAGGCGTCGAAATCGCAGAGACTATCGACGTCTGCGGGCGAATGGTCACGCCAGGTTTGGTTGATCCGCATACCCATCTCGTTCATGGCGGTACGCGTGAACATGAGCTGGCGCTGAAGAGGTCCGGCGTCCCGTATTTGGACATTTTGGCTCAGGGCGGCGGTATTCTCAGCACAGTGAAATCTACACGTGCCGCTAGCGAGCAAGAATTGTATAACAAGGCGCGCAGAAGCCTTAACGAGATGCTGATGAATGGCGTCACTACGGTTGAAGCGAAAAGCGGCTACGGCCTTACATTGGAAGATGAATTGAAGCAATTGCGTGTTGCGAAATGCTTGAATGAGACACATCCGCTCGATATCGTCTCGACGTTTATGGGGGCTCATGCGGTGCCGCCGGAGTATAAAGGGCGCGAGGATGATTTTGTAGATCATATCGTCCATGAAATGCTGCCCAAAGTAGCTGAAGAAGTGCTCGCAGAGTTTTGTGACGTATTCTGTGAGCATGGCGTTTTTTCCATCGAGCAGTCACGCCGCATTCTGCTGGAAGGTAAGCGCAATGGTCTGATCCCGAAAATACACGCGGACGAAATAGAGCCGCTGGGCGGCGCCGAGTTGGCAAGCGAAGTGGGTGCGATCTCCGCAGAGCATTTGCTTGCTGCAACCGATGAAGGTTTGGCTGCTCTTTCCAAACACGGTGTGGTTCCGGTGCTTTTGCCGGGCACTTCGTTCAACCTGGGACTGAGCAAACATGCGCGTGCGCGTGACATGATCGACAAGTACGAACTGCCAGTGGCCCTTTCCACTGACTATAACCCGGGCTCCTGCCCGACCGAATCGATCCAGCTCGTGATGATGCTGGCTTCTCTGAACTTGAAAATGACGCCGGAGGAGATTCTGACCGCTTGCACGATCAACGCGGCAAACGCGCTGGGACGCGGAGAACACATTGGTTCTATCGAGGTGGGAAAACGCGCGGATTTAACGATATTCGATGCGCCAAACCTCGCGTACCTGCCGTATCATTTCGGTATCAATCACACGTTTGGCGTTATCAAAAACGGGAATGTGATCGTATGGAACCGTACCATCGTAACTACGGAAGCAGGTAAGGAGGAAGCTGTGTAATGAGCCATGAGATTCCATTTCTAAAATCACCGGATCAGGCTGCGTTCAGAGATCATATGGAAACCAAGGTTGCCCACTGGATTCGACAGTGGGACGGTCAAGAACAATTACTTGCAGGCATCATCGGCATCCCGTTATCCAAACCGTCGATCTCGCATTCAGGCGCTTCGACAACACCAGCGTCGGTCCGTGCTGCGTTCAAGTCGTTTACTACGTACTCGATGGAGTATGGTGTAGACCTGCAGGATTTGGCTGTTCGTGACCTTGGCGATGTCCAAATGCATGTGACCGACATCGCCGAATGCCACCGCCGCATCGAGGAAAGTTTGCGCGCGCTTTACAAAACACAGCCAAACCTGATCCCGATCATTTTCGGGGGGGATCATTCAACGAGCTGTCCATCACTCAAAGCCTTTGTCGACCGCCATCCGGGTAAAAAAGCGGGCATTATTCATTTTGACGCCCACCATGATGTGCGCAATTTTGAAGATGGCGGCGTCACTAACGGCACCCCGTTCCGAGGTATCCTCGAATCGGGTGTGGTCCAGGGGCATAACATTGTGCAAATTGGCATTCGCGGTTTCATGAATTCGAAGCCGTACCATGACTACGTGAAGAGTAAAGGCGTAAACGTATTCTCCTCACGGGATGTAAGACGCATGGGTATTAACGCAGTACTTGACCAGGCGCTTCAGCTTGCGGGTAATGGCACGGATGCGCTTTATGTGAGCTTTGACGTAGACGTTATCGATCAGGCCTATGCTCCTGGTTGTCCGGCGATCGGTACCGGCGGAATGAATCCATGGGACGCTTTGGATGCTCTCTACCGTCTCGGTTCGTTACCACAGGTGCAGGGGCTGGACTTTGTCTGCATCGATCCGACCGTCGATGTGCGCAACGTGACCTCACGCCTTGCGGTACAGTTTATGCTCAGCTTCTTGGCAGGACTGGCTCTACGCTCGGTTTAATCATTCATTCATTTTGCACTTGCCGCTCAATTGGCAGGTGCTTTTTTTATGAGGAGAATTGAAGTAGCTCAATAGGGTTTATGGAAACTAGTGGGAAACGCTATCGAAAATGCCTGATAAATTGTACAATATATGAAGTGATTTTCGGCTGAACATGTTTTTCTTTTCGGAAAGGATGAAGGAAATGGACAAGCGCCTGAGCGCAAAAGATAAGAATGAGGCTAATGAAGGGGAAAGGCTTGGGATCGAGATTAAAGTTCCGCTTTCACTCGCTGACAGTCTTGTTCGATTAACGAAAGGCGATTTAACGGAAATCCGGACTAACTTGGAGATCAAAGGCGTAAGCGCCCTGAATAAGCAAGAATTAGCCAAAGCGTTGGAGCAGCATATTCCCGATGCGCTGCCTAATCTTCTCAATAAATTCGATGAGACCCGCTATCAAATTATCAAACAGATCGCAGGTCGAAGTGGCTTTTCACATAAGCTGATCGAATTTGATCAGGTTGCGTATTTTAAAAGCAGGGGATTGATCTTCCAAGGTAAGTACAACGGGAAACATACTCTGGCGATACCGCAGGAAGTTCTTGAAAGCTTTCAGAAAATCGACCATTCGGCCTATCGCGAAACGTTCAAGAGAAATACAGAATGGATCAAATTAACGCACGGCCTGCTGTTTTACTACGGAAAGTTGAGTCTAAGCGAATTGGAGAACTTTCTGAAACAATACACGGGAGAGAACGTG
Source organism: Paenibacillus sp. yr247 (assembly GCF_900103825.1). Taxonomy (GTDB): domain Bacteria; phylum Bacillota; class Bacilli; order Paenibacillales; family NBRC-103111; genus Paenibacillus_E. The sequence goes on along the minus strand of NZ_FNIF01000002.1, from coordinate 746,640 downwards.
AGGATTGGCGATTATTTGTCCGTCCTATATGAGTCCCTTTCATTTTATTGGAAAATACGACCTGATTCTGATGGTTTTTCAAACAGTTTGATAAAGGATACGAGACAAGTGCAGCAAGAGCAGGAGTCCAGATTAAACTTATCGTACTATCCGTTCTCCAAAAATCAGCTTCTGAATGCGGGCGAACCCGACTTCGCTGACAGGAACTCGAGCCACAAAGCTTTTGTCGATTTTATCCGGAAGAACTATACCATATCTCTAGAAGAGGCTGACTTTATCGTTGAAGAATGCGCGGATGACATTCGGAACGGAGTATCGCCGGGGAATCTGCTGCAATTTCTGCAAAAGCAGCTGGAAATCAATGATCTGGAACTGACTAAGGGCTTTATGAATCATATTACAGCCCTAAATAATAACACGAGACAATGGTTTCTAAAGGGCTATACACCGAACGAACTTTCCCCTGCAAGCCAACCTTCAGACATGATGCAGCAGCCCGCAGGCAAAGCGGAAGTGATCGATTTTACAACAAGGCTAAAGATAGGAAGAAACGACCCTTGCCCTTGCGGCAGCGGCAAAAAGTTCAAGAAATGCTGCGCGGGATAACCACGAGAAGCCAAGCTTTTCGCTTTATTAACATGTTAGATGGAATTCATTTAATAGATATTTCCCGAAGGAGGGGACCCATGGCGCGCTCGAGGTCACTTTGGCTGTTAGTCATATGGTTTCTGGTCGCTGCAGCTGCCCTGCTCGTTTTGCAATGGACCGGTGTATGGGCCCATTTGGATCTGAACCGAATTACCGAATGGTTGCGAAACTTAGGTCCACTAGGTGGGCTTATATACATAATAGTGTATACACTTCGTCCTTTGGTATTGTTTCCGGCAACACCTTTGACCTTGTACGGGGGTTATGTATTTGGCGTTTTCTGGGGAACTGTCTATGATATTATTGGCGCCGGTGCTGGGGCGTTACTCTCTTTTTATATTACGCGAAAATGGGGTCGGAACAGCTTTCAGAGGATTCTGCGGAATAAGAAGCTGCAATCTTTTGATCAGAAGGCCGAGGAAAAAGGGTTTATGGTTGTTCTCTATATGCGCCTCATGCCTTTCTTTCCTTTTGATGGGGTCAGTTATGGAGCCGGTCTTTCTAAGATTAAGTTCTGGGACTATACATGGGCAACTTTGATTGGAATTATTCCAGGGGCAGTCGTGTATAATGTTTTCGGTGCTTCGCTGCAAGAAATTGGATCAGACCGATTTTATGAGGCGTTTGCCCTTTATGCTGTTTTTGTTATCGTTCCTTTGCTTATAAAAAGAAGAACCCGTCGCAGTTTGGAAAGTCGGAAGCAGTAGCTTTCGGCTTTTTGCTTTTTCATAAATAATTCAAAATGTATATATTTCCAAAAATCATAGATGCATGTTACGATGAATATCATATCTATATTTCGCATACGAAATATTCGTATGCGAAATAACTAGTGTTCTTATGTTTTTTAAGGGGGAAGTGGTTTGGAAGAGATTAGAGATCTTGTGGCTGAATTTACGAGGCTGCATAAGCTGCGTGTATCTTTAATGTATCGGGAACTTCAACGGGAAGAGTTAACGGGACCACAGTTGTTTATTTTACGGGAATTGTTTATGAAGGAACCAAGAAAGCTTGGGGATCTCGCTCGTGCAGTGCAGCTTAGTAATAGTACGGTTTCCGGTATTGTGGATCGGTTGGAACGTGATGGGTTGGTGGAACGCAAGAGAGATGAGCAGGATCGAAGAATTGTCTGGATTGGTACGACAGATTTTTGTCAACAGATGAAGAAAACGAAGCTTGAGACGATTACCAAGGAGTTCTACGTAGGTTTGGAGATGGCATTTACAACTGAGCAGATTGAAACATGTAAAAAAGTGATCGAAATACTTATTGAACATTTGGAGAAAAAGCTGGAGGGAACGGAATGAAACGTAAATTGGTTCTAATTATTATTCTAGCTGTTATGGTTATTAGCGGAGCCACCATCGGCGGTTATTACTGGTATCAGGACGCTAACTATATAGCGACAGACAATGCCCGTCTATCGGGAGATATTTATCGTGTCATGCCTCGAATTGCGGGCAAAATTAATACGCTGGGCATAAAAGTAGGCGATACGGTTGTGGCGGATCAAATCGTCGGCCAGCAGGATATCACGAATTTATCGAATAGCTTGCTCGATCAAGCGACTTTGCGCACTCCGATCGGAGGAACTGTGATTCAAACCGCTGCCAAAGTTGGCGAAGTAGTCGCTCCCGGGCAATCGGTCGCAATGATTGTGGATAAGAGCGCCTTATTCGTATCGGCAGATATTGATGAAACGAAGATTCAAATGGTACATATTGGACAGTTGGTAACGTTTAGTGTGGATACATATAGTGGAACAGAGTTCCAAGGGAAAGTAACGGAGATTGGTCAAGCAACAGCTTCTACCTTCTCATTGCTTCCGACAACGAGCTCAAGCGGGAACTTCACTAAGGTTACACAACGTTTAAATGTAAAAATATCTATTGACGATCATAGGGGATTAGATCTAGCGCCAGGTATGAATGCTTCGATCAAAATCCATATCAAAGGGGTGTAAGGATTACCGATGAAAAAACATCTTAACGTCGTTTTATCTTTAAGTGTTCTGACAGGTTCCCTTATGCTTGTTAGCGGCTGCAGTTCTACACAAAATAGCGCTGCGGAATCAACAACACCTTCAGTCAAAGTAATTACGATCGGCAGTTCGAATGCAGCTGGAGCGAGCGGTAAATTAGCGGCGGATCAAACGGTTCAAGTTGTGTCCAAAATAGGAGGCAAAATTATTTCTGTTGCTGTAGATGAAGGTGCGAAAGTAAAGAAGGGCGATTTACTTGTTCAACTCGACACCGAAGATTTAAGCCAGCAGTTGGATCAAGCGCAAGCCGGACTGACGGCTTCGCAGGCGAAATTGGCAGATACGGTAGCAGGCGCCCGTTCACAGGATTTGCAAGCGGCAGGTGCGGCAGTTGAGCAAGCCAAAGCGACAATTAATCAAGCCAAAGCGGGAGTGTCGCAAGCGAAAGCAGCTTATGATCTCGTGACCAAAGGGTACAATCATGCGAAAAACTTTTATGATCAAGGCGAAGTGAGTACGGACGAACTGGATAAAGCGACACTGGATTATGAAAAAGCCAAAGCAGCTTATGAATCTTCTGTATCGCAACAACAAGGAGCGAACGCTCAATTGTCTGCCGCAGAGGCTAAGTTGAGCTTGGCCAAAGAAGGTGCAACTTTAAATACGTTGGAGCAATTGAAAGCCGACGTCTCAGCGAAGCAAGCTGCTTTGACGTTAGTTCAGAATGCGGTAAAAAATGCAGGGGTAGTTTCGCCAATTGATGGTGTCATTGTAAAAAAGAATGTAAATGTGGGAGAAATGGCACAAGCAGGAGCAGCTTTATTGACGGTTGTAAACATAGATCAAGTGAAAGTGGAAGTCAGTGTCCCTGAAGGAATGGTCAGTTCCATTAAACAAGGAGCAAAAGGAACCGTAACGGTACCCAGCATTCCAGGTAAAACGTTCGAAGGCACAATCACATTTGTTAGTCCGGTTTCTGATACGAATAATAACACCTTTCCTGTTAAGTTAACGGTGGGTAATCCTGACGGATCCTTGCATGCGGGAGCTGTTGCCAGTGTTGCTTTCGGAGCAAGCAGCGGCGATAATCACGTTGAAATACCTAAAGCCGCCCTTTTGCAAAAAGACGGCAAGACGGTCGTTTATAAGATTAGCGGTGACACAGTTCATCCTGTAGAACTGCAGACAGAAGATAAGAACCAGGATTGGGTATACCTCAAAGGGGATGCGGCATTGAAACCTAATGATAAGATCGTCTTGAATCCAAGTGATAAGCTGACTGACGGTGCAAAGGTTCATGCCGAGTAAAGGAGGCTGCAAGGATGTCATCCGTATCGACGGAAGCGGCTGCCCCCGAGGTTAAGCCAAATGAGGAGAAAATAACAAGTCACCAATGGTTAGCTCTATTAGTGCTCATTCTGGGTACGTTTCTAGCCATTTTAGATAACAGCTTGATGAATGTTGCGATACCAAAGTTAATGGCTGTCTTTGGCTCTACGTCAACGGAAATAGAATGGGTTGTTACGGGCTATATGCTCGCTTCAGCTGTTGTTGTTCCTATGGGTGGGTTTTTATCGGATCGCTTCGGTTACAAAACAACTTTTCTGACGACGGTAGTTGCGTTTGTTATTGGCTCGATTTTGTGCGGGATAGCTTGGAGCGACACGAGTCTAATCGTTTTTCGAATTATTCAAGGACTTGGCGGAGGTTTTATCATGCCTGTGGGCATGGCGATGCTCTACCAGATTATGCCCCGCAGCAAAATTCAAGTTGCGATGGGAATCTGGGGGATTGCCGCCATGGCGGCTCCTGCCATGGGACCTACATTAAGTGGATATTTAGTCGATAACTTTAGTTGGCGTTATTTATTCTACATTAATGTTCCGATTGGAATTATAGCTGTAGTTCTTGGGCTTATTATCTTGAAAGAAACACCGAAAAGAGTGGGACTGAAGTTTGATTTTGTCGGCAGTATTTTGTGTATGATTGTATTCAGCACACTGCTTCTGGCCTTAACAGATGGCCAAACCGACGGATGGACCTCACTCTATATTGTCAGTTTGTTTTTTATTTCTATTTCTAGTTTCATACTATTGATTTGGGTGGAGCTCGGCAAAGATAATCCCATTATGGATTTCCGATTATTCAAGAACCATATTTTCACTCTAAGCTTGGCGGCTTCGAGCTTCGTGATGATTTCCATGCAGGGCGGTATTTATATGATGCCGATTTTTATGCAAAACGTTTCAGGGTTGACCCCCATGCAAACAGGGCTGGTTATGATGCCGCAGTCGATTGCGATGGCTTTCATGATGCCTATTGCTGGGAAATTGGTTTCCAAATACGGCGTCGTTCCACTTGGAACATTAGGCTTGGCCATCATTGGTTGTACGACCTTAGAACTGCACGTGCTCTCTCAGCAAACATCTACGCATTGGATCAGCGGTTTGCTCATTTTCCGCGGTATCGGCATTGGTTTTTGCATGATGCCGCTTTCATCAGCGGGAATGAACACCTTGCCGAATCATCTGATTGGCAGAGCCTCTTCTGTTTCTAACGTCATCCGTAATGTCATGGCGTCGCTTGGTATTGCGTTGTTGACCAGTATGATGAATAACAAAGCGACACAATTCGGAGCCAGATTCAATGAGTCTATTTCTACAAATTCGCCGGCGTACACGGATCTTCAAACGAACGTCATTCATCGTTATTTGGAACTCGGGACGGATGCAAATTCAGCGTCCGGTGGTGTGATAGGTGTATTGTACGGACTCGTGCAAAAGGAAGCTTTGACAAGAGCCATTGCGGACACGCTGATGGTATCTGCAGTACCGGCGTTCATTGCCATCATATTAGTCTTTTTCATGCGACAGAAAAAGAAACAGCAGGCGGCAGTACAGGATAGTGTTGATTCCGGTGCTCAGCACCACGTGATGATTGAAATGTAAATATATGCTTACGAAGAAAGTTTTGCTAAAGCAAAACTCTTAGGAGGAAATAAACGATGAGAATTCATTTCAAACAAGTAGCGATGACGCTCGTCTTGTCTTCCTCGCTGCTGATGTCGGGACTTCCCGCGCTGGCAGCTGAGGGAGAAGGGGCAGTTGCTGCAGCTGTTCCAGCAAGTGCAGCTATAGTTTATCCGATAACCGATAACCTTCAAGTGACGGTGGAGGGTGTTTATAATGAGAAAACAGCCAGTGGCGTGCGTCTCGGCGCTGTCATTCGAATAAATAACACTAGCAGTCAAACGCTGCGTATTCCCGATTATGAGCTTAGAGTAACAACAACAGATGGTATTGTTTATAGTTTACGTGCAAGCAATAGTAATGCACGTGGTGTGCAGCCCGATTCTGAAGTCGAGTTGACTTATTTGAAAGTAGTTAACCGACAAACAGAAGTGAATTTGAGCAATCTCTCGCTTGTAGATGTCAATTACGATGTGTATCCGAAACAGGAGACAACATTGCTTACGACTCCATTAGACGGAGCGGTATGGAATGGCAATCATGGAGAGTTTAAAGACGTATCGCTTATGAAGAAGTGGGGGGAAATCTTCACCATACCGACACTGGAATCACCGCTGCAATATAAAACGGTGGATATTACGAAAAGTAATAGCACTGATGGCGTTGTGTATATCGTGAAGCTCTTGGTATCCAACCCGAGCGACCAAACTGAAACGGTTCCAATGCTGGAATTGGATGGGAAATCCAAAACAAATGTATATACCGGCAAACAGGTTGAAGCAGACTCTGTGAAGCTTGATGCAGGTGAGAGCAAGTATGTGCATTTTGCTATACGGGCGGATATGGATACCGTACTAGACAGTGTTAATGTTCTGACATCGGAAAGCTTTACACAAGCCGATGCGACAGGCAACGTGAAGACCACGGCTTTCCATATTGGTAAACTGAATGTAGGCTTGCCTAGCGCGAAGACCGCAGTGGGCAGCTATACCTATGGGTCTCCGATTGCTTTCGAAAAATGGAACGAAGTCATTAATCAGGATCTGGACGTTGCATTGGTGGAGCTTCATATTGCAGATAACCAAGATCAAGGAAGTAAGCTGGCTTTTGCCAAGTTTACTTTGACGAATAAGGGATTAAGTGAAATGCCTGTCCCAACATTCCAAACGATGTTATCGAGTCCAACAGGCTTTGACTATACGGGATCCAGACAAAGTAACGTGCCGAAGTCTATTGCCCCTGGAACATCGACGGTTGTTAGCTATGCCTTTGTTTTACCTGTAGCTGAAACTAGCGATACATTCACGATGAAAGTGCAAAACGTAATCAATGGTGAGGCTAGCGGAGAAACGACGCCGACCTTCAAATCAACGATTGCCTCCTATCAGGTAACAGCACAAGGGCAAGATGACAGACATAAAATCTCCCTATTTCCATACACTGTCAATATTAAAGATTATTACTTGGCGCAGATTACGTCCCCCGGACAGACAATTGCAATTAATTATACCTATAAATTGCAGTTATTTATGGATCTCATTCGTGATCCACAAGTGTTGGTTGACAACAACTTCTCTAAGTTGAAGTTTGAGCTAGTGGATCCTTCCGGAAGCATCCTAGGTTCCAAGACATTCCCTTTCACAGGTACTGACCGTTTAGTAAATGGGAAGCAGACGTTAACCTTTAACAATCTGACTACAGACCAAATTCAAAGTAATGTCATTGTTAGAGTATATGAAGCGTTAAATACACCTTCAGGTGAAGTGGATCGTCTGATTGCGGAATTAAAATAACGATAACGGTTATCCAATAAAAGCACTAGAATTCGTCATTTACATGAGATTAAGGATTCGGGACACTGCCGTTATCGGCTTGTCCTTTTTCTTTTGTTGGTGGGAAGCTGTATAATCAAAATCATTGGCAGATGACTAGAAAGTAGGGATGAATATGCTGAAGTTAAGTATACTTGATCAGTCACCGGTCTCGTCCGGGTTTACGCATAGCGAAGCCTTACAGCAAACGATTGGGCTGGCTCAAGCGGCGGATCGCCTCGGTTACACCCGATTCTGGGTGTCGGAGCATCATAACGCGACTGGTCTTGCCGGCTCCTCGCCGGAGGTGCTCCTCTCGACACTGGCTGCTCGCACGAGCCGTATTCGGCTCGGCTCCGGCGGCGTCTTGCTGCCGCATTACAGCCCCTACAAAGTAGCTGAAAATTTCCGCATGCTCGAGGCGCTCTATCCCGGGCGCATCGACCTCGGGATCGGGCGTGCGCCCGGCGGCACGCCGCATACGGCCAAAGCGCTGCGAGGCGTTAACGCAGATATGTTTGAAGGACTTGAGCGGTTCCCGGCGCAAGTCACGGATCTGCTCGGGTTCCTCACCGACTCGGTGGAACCCGGGCATGTGTTCGAGGGCATTCGCGCCACCCCTTTGGTGGATGGAGTGCCCCAGGTGTGGCTGCTCGGTTCCACCGGGCAGAGCGGGGTGTACGCCTCGCAAGCAGGCGCAGCGTTCTGCTTCGCGCACTTCATTAACGGAGCGGGAGGACAGCATGCGGTGCGCAGCTACCGCAGCTCGTTCCGACCGTCCGCGCTGAATGTCGTGCCGCAGGCGACGGTTTGCATCTATGTGCTGTGCGCCGAGACGCAGGCCGAAGCGGAGGGGCTTGCGGTTTCGATTGATTTGCGCATCCTGCAAATGGAAAAAGGCGAATTCACAGGAGTGAAATCGCCCGAAGAAGCGGCTGAATATGTGTACTCAGATTGGGACTATACCCGATTAAGAGATAATCGATCCCGTATGATTATTGGTGATCCGAATCAAGTAAGGGAGCAGCTGCTAAATCTGGCCGAAAGCTACCGAGTCGATGAAGTCATGGTCGTGACCGGCGGTTACCGCTTCGAGACGAGATTGCGAACGATTGAATTGCTGGCGGAAACTTTTAAGCTAGCTTGAGAAAGAGGTAAGTCCGACCGTATTTCTTATTGGGGTTAACGTTTATCTCTAGGACGCTTCTCTATTTCCTGCGTCACGATGAAGGCGAGCTCCTCGTTGCCGAACAGTGACAGCACGCCAAATAGAGTGTCATCTGGTACCTCACCGGCCTCCTCTTTGGGAACCGTTAGTTCAAGGGCTTGCTGCAGCGCTGCATTATTAGGTTGATCTGGATATGCGCGATGATAGAGCTCAGCGGGATCCAAATCATGGTTGATACACCATTGTGCGAAAACGAGGATCATCATATGCTCCTCGCGCTTGTAATTTTCAATCATTTGCTCTTCTAATTGTTTATTATTCATAATAGGGTAGACATCTCCTTAAACAACCTCTTGAATGTAGATGGGTTCATTATAGCGAAAGATTAGGTGTAATCACAATGATTAAGAATGAGAAAATCAAAGCATCTGAGGTTCATGTCACGGGTCTGCATGGCGAAGATCTGGGCGTCATATCCACGAAGGAAGCACTGTTACTTGCAAAACAGCTGAAGGTGGACTTAATCTGCACTTCGCTCATGAGTAGTCCGCCTCCGTGTAAGCTCATTGGTGCTGGCCTGGCGAAGCAAGAAGCATTACAGGAAAAACAGCAGGCCCGCAAGCGAGAGCATGCGCCAAAGGTCAAGGAGCTTCGCTTAACGCCGCAGATCGAAGATCACGACCTGGAGACGAAGCGTCAGCAGGCGGAGCGCATCCTGCATGGTGGTGATGCTGTGCTGCTGGTTGTAAAGATTTCGGGCAAAGAAGGCGGCAAGGCGAAAGAATTGCTTGAAACGCTGGTAAAGGATTTGAGCTTGCATGGACGTAAGCATACAGGCATACAGCTTAGCGGCAAACAAGCTGCTGTGCAGTTGGATCCACTATAAAAAGCATGAACGGGCTCAGTAAGGTTGAGCCCGTTCATGCTTTTTTAATTCAAAGTAATCGCTTGAGATCCCATTAGTTCCCATACTTTTTTGAAATCCGCTAGACCATAGGATTCTTGCTTTCCTGTCATGGGGTCGTTCATATAAGCGAAATCGTCGTCCCAGCCTGTTAGGAGTAAGGCATGTTCAGGTTGATACCACTCGACTAGCTGCCCCTCTTCATCCTGCCATTCCAATTCGATATAAGGTGTATCCATATGCTCGGTTGCCCAGACCATCGTTGGTTTTCCTAAAGTAATCGTCGTAAGCAAGTCCTCAAAAGATGAGCCAGATATATCTTTAATTCGTCCGGGTAGAAGTTGATTCAACATGACCGCAACCGGCTTATGATAAATGCCATAACCGATCTCATAAGGGTCCCCAACAAATACATCTTTGGGATTACTGCCAATAAATGCACCATCGTCATTCACATAGGGCAGATCTCCTCTGGGGAGTGCATCGGCGACTTCTTCTTTGGTGACAGGAAGCCCGGCCCAATTAAGCAGCATCGTGGCAGCCACTGCCTCACACCCGTTTGGCAGCTCGGGCAGCTGCGAAAGAGCAGGTACATTTTGCAGCTGGTAATGATGCTCTTTATTGGGTTGAACCGATGTTGTAGGCGTAGTCGTTGGTTTTGCAGAAGCATCTAGATGCGGTTCAATGATGGGTATAGGTGAAACCTGTTCGAGGGCAGGTGAGGTTGGCGCAGCTAATAACAAGTAAACGATAGAGAATAACACTAAAAAACTACAAATTATTTTTTTCATGCCGCACTCACTTTCGATTTCGACTATCTTTTCATTACAACATGGAGAACTGGGAAAAGCAATAATGAATCCAAGGTTTACGGTAAATTACATAACATGTTATATACGGATTGGAAAAAGTGTAAGATTTATGCAACAGTGAAAATGATCCAGCTAGTGTACATACAATGATAACCAAGTCGCATAGTCTAGGTAGACGGGTTATGCTTGAGGCATAACCTCGTGACGCATAAGCTCATAGAATAGGGTAATATGGAAAGCAAAAGACCCTAATGGACATGAGGGGAACTTATGAATAAACACGAGGATGAGAAAAAGGCATTGGAACAAGTCGCCATTGATATCTTTCTGGAGTTATATAATGTGAACAACAAGGTTACCCTACGGATGGTTCAGCAGCAGGAGAAGCCGGATGCGCTGCTTGAGGATGCAAGAAACAATCGGGTAGGGCTTGAAGTAACCCATCTGTTCTACGATACTGAGGAAGCAAGACTCATGATGTCACGTTCTGAACTTACTAAGCCTGGTGCCGAAGTGTTGGATACGTTTCTTCAGGTCATTAATGACCGAATTCAAAGCAAAGAACAGAAATTCAAAGATTACTCCCAAGATTACCCTTGTATGCTGCTTATTCGCAATGTATCCCTCTTGTTTGGGATGTCAGACATACTAGGCAGAAAGCATAAGCTAGTGCTGCCGTGCGGACATTTCACTCAAGTATGGCTGTTGTCTAGGGATTTCACACCGGACTGGTTATTGATTAACTTGGACGAAGTTGGTAGTGGAGGTATGAAATGAAGCGTCTGTATATGGGGCTTATCGCAGTTTTTGGTGTATATGCGCTGATCATGATCGTTTACCTATTAAAAGGGGATTTATTTCAAATCCCGCATGCACTTATTGGAACGAATGCAGATCCGCATACGTTCATGACCACACAAGAAATAGCGAATGCTGATTCCTTATCTCGGATACGATCATTAGCCTATTTCCTAAGTTCTCCGCTTCAAATGGGGTTGATGTTGACTTTGCTAGGCGTTGCTGTAAGGTTTCGCAGTATAGCTGAGAGGTTATTCCGAGCATCCTTCCTACAGATGGTTGCTTTTGTACTTTTGTTTACACTGCTTATGGACGTGCTCTTTCTTCCGGTTGACTATTTTTTGTTCAAAGTCGATCAAGCCTTTGGGTTATCTACGGAGACATTAGCCCTATTTTGGGGTGATCATGCGAAAGATTTTCTCATTAACGTTTTAGGGACAATTGTTATGGTGTGGATATTCAGGTGGGTACTGAAACGGAGTCCTGGCCGTTGGTGGCTCTGGTTCTGGCTGGTATCCATCCCCCTAATTTTGTTCGTCACTTTCATTCAACCTGTTGTGCTGGACCCTCTATATAATGATTTCCAGCCACTTCAGGATCAAAAGCTAAAAGCACAAATTCTCCAGCTTGCGGCCCAATCTCACATTCCTGCGGATCAAGTATACGAGGTCAATATGTCGGAGAGGACTCAAACGATTAATGCTTATGTGAATGGCATCGGAGGTAATGCCCGTATCGTTCTATGGGATACGATGCTGAAAAAACTGCAGCCCGATGAGATTTTAACTGTAATGGCTCATGAAATGGGGCATTACGTAGAGCGGCATATTTATCTGGGGATAGCCTACGGGATTGCGCTTAGCTTTATTGGTTGTTGGCTTGCTTTTCATGCTTATCGCTTTTTTATAAGACGTTGGGGTTCCCTTTGGGGCATCCGAGGGGAGAATGACTTAGCTGCTCTGCCGATCTTGCTGCTTATTGTAACGATCATGAGTTTTGCCTCGGCGCCGGCACAAAATGTATTTTCGAGAGTGATAGAGCACCGTGCAGATGCCTATGCGATGAAAATGACTGGAGACGGTAACGCTGCTATCCGTGCTTTTCAACGAATTGCCAAAGAAAACCTCAGTCCCGTCACACAGCCGAATTTGGTTCAGTGGTTCCGCGGCTCGCATCCAACAATCCTGGATCGAATTGTGTATTTTAAGCAGTTTGAGCGTTAAGTAGAGATGCAAAAAAGCACGGATGTAATCCAAATTTGGATTGCATTCGTGCTTTTATATGTGAAAGCATCTATTCATTCCTGCGCGTCATTTGCTGCCAAACGGAGCCTTCGGCTGCATGACCACCTTCAATACGCTCGAGGGCGATTTTCACCTGCATGCGCACCTCGAACTCGGGGTCATCTACAGCTTTGTGTAGGTCACTCAGCACGGTGTTGTTACCCACTTCGTACAAGAAACGCGCCGCGCGCCAGCGGACTAGTTTGTTACGGTCTTTAAGCGCTTTCGCCATGGCGGGAATGGCGGCAGGGTCCCCGATATCGGACAGCGTATCGCCTGCGGTCCGACGAACAGAAGGCGTATCGTCCTCGAGGGCACGATACAGGAAGGGCAGTACCTCGGGTTCCTTGATATCCCCAAGGTACACGGTCGCCAGTCGCCGGATCGACGTGTTCTCGTCCTGCAAGGCATGGACGAGAAGCGGCAGCGTCTCCAGCGACGGCTGAATTTTCTGAAGCGCGGCGTAGCGCAGCTTCCAGTCGCTGTGGCGCAGCTGCGCACGGGCTGCGTCGACGTCTTGAGCCTCTGCGGATTCCTCCGCAGCAGGGGCATCCGAGGTTTCCCGCATCGCGAGGGAGACCAAGCTTTCAATGCGGGCGTCGTCGTAAGAAGCGTCCAGCTCCTGGACAACTTCGCCCGCGATGTCCTTCAGCTCGCCGTAGCGTACGCCGAGCTCCTCGAGCTTCCGCTCCTTAATCAGGTTCGGCGATGCCGTACCTGCACGGACCGCCGCTTGCGTGAAGCGCTCAGGCATAGCCGCGCGCACTTCTTCTGTGCCAGCGCGCACCCTCACCTGGAGCGGGATGCCACGGAACATCTGCACGAGGACTTGTGCCTCACCGAATGCCGCTTCAGCCGGGGGCTGCTCTGGCGGCAGGCTCCTGTCAGCAGATGGCTGCACTTCGCCGAAAATCTCACGGGCTCTGGCCAGTATAAACTGCCAGTCCCCTTTAGAGGTTCGGTCTAAGGCAATGAAATCTGCTGCGTGGAACACACTAATCACGCCCTGGACAGCGAGGATTTGCCCAATGGCCTCCGGGGCTGTTGTGCTGTTTTCTTTCGTGTAGGTTTTTCGCACACCCGCCGGAAGCGATTCATCCATATTGAGCTTCATCGAGTTTGGGCTGGGTGTAGGCTCTATCGATACAATTTTCAAATCGGACAACTCCTTCATATAAACGTCATAGACGTGATCGGTTACGTGAAAAGACCCGGACGAAGTTCCGTCCAGGCCTGTTATAGGCATTTATTGCCGCTTAGTCTAAATCAACTAAATTACGATTCAAGTACTGATCCAACGTTTTGGTTAAATCAAACACCGTGTGGGCCAAATCAACATTCTCAAATACATGGTCACATTGGTCACGGAAAGCTAATTCTTCCTCGTAATAAGAGAGATACTTCGAAATGATATCTTCGGAGTCTCCACTTTCTTTCATCCGTTGTTCAAGTTTATCCCGCCCGGCATGAATGAAGATAAGGACAACGTGATCCCCATAAATTTTTTTGAGGGTCTCGGCGCCAAAGCGATTCAAGATTAAATAAATACTGCCGCTGAGCCCGAACATGTGTTCAATATCTGCACTTTTGATGCCATACAAATGGTCATTAACTGTACTAACCTCAATAAATTCACCGCCAGCTTGTGCTTGAACAAACTGAGCAGGAGAGATAAAGTGATAATCTTGACCATCTTCTTCGGTAGCTTTCGGAGGTCTGGTGGTATAAGAGATAACCTGCTTCATGCCCAAAGTGGAGCCTGACATTTCCGCGACCGTCTTACGACCAGCACCGTGAGGACCGGTGAATACAAAAATCATTTCTTTGTCCTTTAATGCGTACATGGAACATACCTCCTTAAAGTGAATTGTGGGGGGTAAATCCTACGTGCGTGCAACGGTATGAAACGATTTTTGTCTAGTAGGATCATTTACAGCCGTATTATTATTTTACAACGTTCGGGTTATTCGGTAAAGTCTTACCGGGAAAACGCTTTTTTGACTAGCGTTTTCCGCCACGGCCACCACCGCGAGGAGCACTGCCGCGGGATCCGCCAGCTTGCCCGCCGCGAGGCGAGCTAGATCTTTCACCACGAGGCGAAGCGCCTCGTGCTCCAAAGCTATCGCCGCGCGGTGCTCCACCACGCACCCCGCGCTCCGCGCTGTCGCCGCGTCCACGAGCCTGGCCGCCGCGAGTCGCGCCCGGTCTATCAGCACGAGGCGCCGTGCCGCGTGCACCAAAGCTGTCGCCGCGCGGTGCTCCACCGCGTGCCCCACGCTCAGCGCTATCGCCGCGGCCTTTGCCGCCGCGAATCGTGCGTGACGCGTTTGCTGCATCGTCACGCCCCGTGCCGGCGTACTTGTTATAAGGCGAGTAAGATTTATCGCCGTGAGGAGCAGAACGTCTGCGGTCCTTAGCTTCACCGCGGCCTGCTGCGCGTGGTTCGCGTTCCGCCGCATCTCCACGACCCCATGCACCAGTGACGCGTGCTTTAGCCGCGTTCATGTTGTCACTGCGACCTGGTCCTGCGTTTGTGGTTGTGGGTTCTTTGCTCTCAGCACGCCCCCATGTATTCGGATTACGCTCTGAATTGACTTTCGCAGGACGTGGGCCTGAACGCTGACCTCTTGGTGCATCGCTGCGCGAACCAAATTTATCGCCTCTCGAGGACGAACCTCTAGTACTGCCATACTGGACGTTGGCTTTGTCCGCTCGTTTAACTTCGCTGCGTGCGCCAGATCTTCCGCGGCCACCACGTTGTTCAGACGAAACGCCGCTTCTTTCATTACGGCCCCCGCGTGATTGGCCGCCGCTTCTGCGCGCCGAACCTTTGCCATCCGTATCGAAGGTTTCCTCAGAGCTGGAACGAACGCGTCTTTGTTGTTGTTCTGGACCTCTTAAAGACATCTTAATTCCTTTTTCAATTAACTCGATCGTAAGCATATCTCGTTGTGTCGCGAAAGTCACCGCTACACCGGTTTCCCCAGCACGGCCCGTTCGGCCAATACGATGGATGTAGCTCTCTGCATCTTGCGGCACATCATAATTGAAGATATGTGTAACACCTTCAACATCTAAACCGCGTGCAGCGATGTCCGTTGCTACCAGTAGCTCGATTCGGCCTTCTCTGAATCGCTTCATGACTTGCTCGCGCTTTGCTTGGGATAAATCACCGTGAAGCTCGTCGGACATAAGGCCGATTTCCTGCAAAACCTCATTCAAAGCAATTGCTCTGGCTTTTGTCCGGCAGAAAATCATCGCGAGGTAAGGTTTATATTGTTTAATAGCTGCAATCAAAGCATCTTGTTTCTCGCGATCCGTTGTTGGAACGAGGACTTGTTCAATTTCCGTCAAAGTAACTTGTTTACTTTGAATTTTAATTTCTTTAGCTTCTTTCATATAAGCTTTGGATAATCCCCGTACTTGCTCAGGCATTGTTGCTGAGAAGAGTAGAGTTTGACGATAAGGAGATGTTTGCGCAATGATATCCTTCACTTCATGAAGGAAACCCATATGCAGCATTTGATCGGCCTCATCTAATACGAGTATTTTCAATTTATAGAAGTTAATAGAACCCCGGCGAAGGTGATCGAGCAATCTTCCCGGTGTTCCTACTACTATATGTATGTTCCCTTGCAGCTTTCTAAGCTGCTTTTCTACATCTTGCCCGCCATAAGCTGCTAAAACCTTTGCTCCTGTTATAGGGACAAGGATTTTCAGCTCGTTGCTAATTTGAATAGCTAACTCACGTGTTGGTGTTAGGATTAATGCTTGGACATCTGGGCTTTCTACATCGATTGTTTCTAATATAGGAAGTACAAAGGCAAGGGTTTTACCTGTACCTGTTTGAGCTTGTGCGATAACATCCGTACCTTTTAATAGAACAGGAATCGCTTCCCGTTGAATGGGGGTCGGTTCGACGACGCCTCCAGCTTGTAAGACTTGAACAAGACTTTCTCTAATTCCTAATGAGGCAAATCCATTTGACATGGGTAATTGGCCAGCTCCCTTTTTTCCTACTATTATAGGGATCTTTGGTCATGACCAAAGTTTCCCCTTGTGTAAGACGATTCCCTCATTGTACAGGAATGCTAGACAAATGAAAACAGGAGCCGGCTCACATGCAGTAAATAACTACTTTATATATAGAAGTAATTCGGTGATAACTGCTGCATTTTACCTAGTTTGATCATCGGGCAGCGCTTGGGCAGTACCGAAGACGTGTGCGACCGTTTGATTGAAATCGGTCAATAACGGCATGAGTGAATGACCTTTCCAACTTTCTTGGGCATAATTGTTCATTTTATTAAGGAAATCGCGATTTGCTGAGATGTATACATCCATAACATTTGGCTGCAGCAGACGAACTTTCTCTGCAATGGTTTGTTTGAATCGATGAGAAAGCAGATCGTGATGAACAGCCGTTTCATAACTATTAAAGCCATTGTTCAGATCATTTGATGGCATATAATCATTGAATGGGGCATTATCGTTGTAAAAGCCTTTACTGGTCCCTTGATTGTTTGTTTCTTTTGTTGTTCCTTTCGTGCCAACAGCACTGCTGTCAATCATTAAAGCAACGTAAGCATTCTGATCCGTCGTCATCACGATGGCTGTATTCACACCATTCAGTGCATTCAGCTGATTAGAAAGAAATTGGCTGTATTCCAGCTTTGAATTGTTGTGCGTAACAGGACCATAGAGCTGTTGGGTTTGATAAGCTCTTTCGGTTTCCTCTGTTTTTTCGACAGGGGCGCCAAAATTCGTGTGGTCGGGACTTTTCCCATATTCTCTTCCCTTCTCTGCACAACCGGATAATGTCAGCAGGAGGAATATCATTCCACAAATCGGAAAACCTAACTTCCTGAGCATCAAAAGAGACCTCCCATATACATTGTAATGTCTATAGCATGGGATTTTTCTGTCCTTTTATTCGTCTTCTCAAAGATAGGCTTTCATGCATAAAGAGGTGGGAGTATGGAAATAACCATGGAGGGAAATATATCGCTACAGAGCGGTTTAAGAACAATTTGTGAACTGCTCTCCAACGATTGACAAAAACTTTTCACGAATTTATAGTTAATAAAGTGAATTGACATGGGCATGGCCTTCGTGGTAAAAATAATGTTTTAAAAGTGGGGTTGATACAATGAGTCGATTGAAAAAGTTATGGCGTCTGCTACCCCTTTTAGCGGTAATGACGTTCTTGCTAACCGGGTGTGGAGACCCAACCTTGTCTGCTTTAGTGCCAAAAGGTCCAGTGGCAACAGAGCAGCTTTATTTAATGAAATTAAGTCTCTTTATCATGGTTTTTGTCGTAATTGTCGTATTTGCAATTTATGTGTATGTTTTAATTCGCTTTCGCAAACGTGATGGCGATAACAGCATACCTAAACAAGTCGAAGGAAGCCATGTGCTTGAGATTATCTGGACGGTTGTTCCGATCCTCTTACTGTTAGTACTTGCGGTACCAACGGTATCCTACACGTTCAAGCATTCAACGAATTACACTAAGGATAAAGCCGCAGTGCATGTCAAAGTTACTGCACATCAATTCTGGTGGCAGTTTGAATATCCAGATCTAGGTATTGCTACAGCTCAAGAGCTAGTTGTTCCTAAGGATAAAATTATCGCCTTCGATCTTGTTTCGGCTGACGTATCTCATGCCTTCTGGGTACCATCTCTAGGTGGTAAAGTGGACACGAACCCAGGTATCCATAATACGCTTTATCTTCAAGCTGATGAAATCGCTACGTTCCAAGGTAGATGTACAGAGCTGTGCGGAGCTTCACACGCCTTAATGAATTTCACTGTAAATTCTAAGTCCGAAGCCGATTTCAATGCATGGGTAGCAAAAATGAAAGCACCAGTTACTGTGCCGGCAACTGCGCAGAAGGGTGAAGAGCTTTTCAAAGAAAATTGTATGTCTTGTCACGCTGTCAATGCGAACGGTCCTGGTGTTGCTCCTAACCTCAAAGGTTTCGCAGATCGCAGTACGCTCGCAGGGATTCTCGAACACACTCCTGAGAAAATGGCGTTGTGGATACATAACCCGCAGGATCAAAAACCAGGAAACAAAATGCCGGCTTTCGGTCAAGCAGCAGGCGGGAAGCTTAGTGATTCTCAAATTAATGATATTGTTCAGTACTTACAAACCTTGAAATAAACTTCTCAGGTAAAGGAGGTTAATACGTTGGCTCATTCTCATCCAGTAAAAAAACATACCGGTCTGATGGATTGGCTTACAACAGTCGATCATAAGAAAATCGGTATCCTGTATTTATTAGCGGGCGGCTTGTTCTTCCTTGTAGGAGGACTTGAAGCCATATTGATTCGGATTCAACTCGCTTATCCCGACCAACACATTTTTATCGGCGATACATTTAACCAATTAACAACGATGCACGGAACAACGATGATTTTCTTTGCGGCGATGCCGGTTATCTTCGCATTCATGAATGCCATCGTTCCTCTACAAATTGGTGCAAGGGACGTTGCGTTCCCATTCGTTAACTCACTTGGTTTCTGGCTGTTCTTCGCGGGCGGCGTACTGATGAACACAAGTTGGTTCTTGGGTGGTGCACCTGATGCTGGTTGGACAGGATACGCTCCATTATCCTCGATAACAGACACCGGTTGGGGACAAACACTCCAAAACAACATTCAAGGTACTGACTTCTATGTACTAGGGTTACAAATTGCCGGTATTGGTACACTTATCGGGGGGATTAACTTCCTAGTTACGATTATCAACATGCGTGCGCCAGGACTTACGTATATGCGTTTGCCGATGTTCACATGGGCCGCTTTCATTACTTCTGGTTTGATCGTACTTGCATTCCCTGCGATTACGGTTGCCCTTGTTGAACTGATGTTTGACCGTGTCTTTGGCGGTGCATTTTTCGATGCAGCCAGAGGCGGTAACAACGTATTATGGGAGCATTTATTCTGGATTTTCGGGCATCCCGAAGTTTATATTTTAATTCTTCCAGCTTTCGGTATTATTTCTGAGATCGTTTCGACTTTCTCGAAAAAACGTCTTTTCGGTTACAGCTCCATGGTATTTGCGACGGTTTTAATTGGTTTCCTAGGCTTCATGGTTTGGGTCCACCATATGTTTACATCAGGTTTAGGTCCTGTTGCCAACTCCATCTTCGCGATTGCAACAATGGCTATTGCTGTTCCTACAGGTGTGAAAATCTTTAACTGGTTGTTTACGCTGTGGGGCGGACAAATTCGTTTCACAACAGCGAATATTTTCGCAACAGCTTTTATTCCGACTTTCGTAATGGGTGGAACAACTGGGGTTATGCTTGCGATTCCAGCTGCAGATTTCCAGTATCATGATACGTATTTCGTAGTCGCTCACTTTCACTATGTTATCGTTGGTGGTCTAGTCCTTGGATTGTTCGCAGGCCTTTACTACTGGTGGCCTAAAATGTTTGGTCGTATGTTAAATGAAGGATTGGGTAAACTGCATTTCTGGTTATTCTTCATTGGTTTCCATCTGACATTCTTCCCGCAGCATTTCTTGGGACTAATGGGAATGCCGCGACGTGTCTTTACGTACCAACCAGGACATGAACTTGAAGTAGGTAACATGGTTTCAACTGTAGGTGCTTTCTTCATGGGTATCGGTATGTTGGTATTCATAATCAACATCATTGCTACAGCAAGAAAACCAGTTACGGCTCCGGCAGATCCATGGGATGGTCGTACATTGGAGTGGTCGATTCCTTCTCCTGCACCTGAATATAACTTTAAACAAACACCGCTTGTTCGCGGATTAGATGCACTTTGGAGAGAAAAAATGGCTGGTAATAAAGTGATGACTCCGGCAGAACCGGTTGGTTCGATCCATATGCCTTCCTCATCCATATTGCCGCTTGTCATGTCTGTTGGTTTGTTCATTGCCGGTTTTGGTTTTATGTACAGAAACTACTATGTGGCAGCCGCGGGAATTGTAGTTACATTTATTGCGATGTTTTTACGTTCGGTATACGATGATCATGGTTGGCATATTGAACCCGAAGAACTTGAAGATGACAAGGGGGTAAAGGCATGAGTACTCATCATACGGGCGCACTGCCTGCTAATCCGGAAACGGCTACCCTCGAAGGGAAAAATAAGGTCCTCGGATTCTGGCTATTCCTTGGTGCCGAGGTTGTATTGTTCGGTTGTTTATTCGCAACTTACATCGCTCTTCGAAACTCGGTTCCAGATGGCCCTACAGCGGATGAACTTTTCGATCTCAAAACGGTAGGTTGGTCCACTTTTATCCTCTTAACATCAAGCTTGACTAGCGTATTCGCGATTATTGCGATGCACAAACAAAAGCTTGGTCAATTGCTTGGATGGCTTGTTGTCACTGTTTTGTTCGGCCTTACCTTCTTAGGACTTGAAATTACTGAGTTTGTTGCATATGTGCACGAAGGTCACAAGTTCACGACAAGTGCTTTCTCAACTTCGTTCTATACCTTAGTTGGGTTTCACGGAGCTCACGTAGCATTCGGTGTTTGCTGGATTACCTTGTTGATTCTCCAAGGATTGAAAAAAGGCCTTACAGTTGTTACTGCACCTAAGTTTTATGTAGCGGCTTTGTATTGGCACTTTATCGACTTAGTCTGGGTATTTATCTTCACAGTTGTTTATCTGATGGGGAAGGTGGGTCACTAAGATGAGCAGTAATTCTCATAATACATCCGCACCTAGCAAACGAGTTAAGCATGAATCGCCATTGAACCACTACTTGTCTTACATTATCTCGATTCTACTCACGATGCTTGCTTTCGCTGTCGTGCTATACGGAGATTTGGATCGTTCCTTTATATTAATCTTCATCGTTACTTTGGCGCTTGTGCAAGCATTAATTCAGCTTCTGTTTTGGATGCACGCCAAAGAAAGAGGACACTTATTCCCGTTAATATTTATCGGGGCAGGAGCTTTCGTAGCTCTGACTGGTGTTGTTACAGCGGTATATTGGATGTGGTGGTAAGCCATCAGGAAGAGGCAACTTTGTCTAGACAAAGTGCCTCCTCTTTTTTTACCGCAATAGAAAGAAATAGGTTAAAACTTACCTCTAAACGCGGTCGTTCATCTTGAATGGCTCCGATAAAGGTTATTATCACCTACTGTTGAAAGGAGAATGAGATCAGCTATGAGTCAAATTGGCGGATTTTTCGAGTTGTGGAATCCTGTTTTGCTGTTGATGGTCGTTGTTGTCGGATATGTTTATCATCGATTTGTTACTAAGGGGAATGGGATGCTTGCAGATGTCGAGCCAGTTTCGGCTGCACAGAAGCTATCTTTTTACTCTGGCCTCGTTTTATTTTATATTGGTCAAGGAAGTCCGATAAATTATATCGGCCATCATTACTTGTTCAGTATGCATATGCTGCAGCAAACTATTCTTTATCTAATCGTTCCTATATTTATATGGAGGGGCACACCAGCATGGATGCTGCGACCTCTTATGAAAAATAACGTATTCCGCGGCTTATTTTCATTTTTTACCCGGCCGTTGATCGCACTGTTCTTGTTTAACATGCTCTTCTCGATCTATCATATGCCTCTCGTAATGGATTACTTAATGAAAAATGACATAGCACTCACCGGTTATCATTTACTGCTGTTTATTACAGCATTCATGATGTGGTTCCCTGTTTTTTGCCCACTTCCGGAGCTGAATCGCCTAAATGACCTGAAGAAAATGGCTTATATTTTTGGGAATGGTATCCTGCTGACACCAGCATGTGCCCTCATTATATTTGCCGATTCTGTCATTTATGAGATGTATGCGAACGTAACGGTGCCTTTTGTTCATTTATCGCCTCTCGATGATCAACAATTGGGCGGTGTGATTATGAAGATTATCCAAGAAATCGTCTATGGCGCAACGCTTGCCTATATTTTCTTCAGGTGGTACCGCAGAGAGCGTAAAGAAGATGACGAATTAGACGCGATTGAGATGCAAGAGGGATTGAATAATCAGGGCGGGAATTGGAATCACGCTTAGAGAAAGGATTTATGGAGATGCACATTTTACCCACGATTTCTACGATGTTTATCGTCATTAGTGCCATATTTGTTGGTTTCGGCTGGTATCATATTCTAAAAGGCAACCGAGAAACGCACCAAAAACTGATGGTTCTTGGGGCGATCTTCGCTCTAGCGTTCTTCCTCATCTACATGTCCCGTACCTTGTTTGAAGGCAATACGGCATTTGGTGGACCAGAGAGTCTGAAGCTGCCGTATCACTTATTCTTGTTCTTCCATATTACTCTGGCAACCGTTGGCGGAGTACTCGGTCTAATCACGCTATGGTTTGCCTACAAAAATAAATTTCTCAAACATAAGAAAATTGGACGAGTAGCGGCGATTGTTTGGCTGCTTACTGCGCCTACTGGCGTTCTGGTTTATGTTCTTCTGTATCTGATGTATCCAGGCGGCACGACGAAGCCAGTGATAGATGCGATTTTCGGTTTGTAATAAAGGGAAGCTGAACATGTGATGTAATCACATGGTTCGGCTTTTTTTGTGCTCTCGGCGATTTAAGGCTCCATGTCTGACAACTGTTGGCTGAACGTGATAAACTCACGCATGGCGTAAGATACGTAGTGATCCTTAGGCCAGATGATAACTAAATTCCAGGGAATAGAAGGCTCTGTTAAAGGTAACGTTAGTACCTCAGGACAGGTGATTTTACTACAAATCGTCTCTGGTATGATGGATATGCCTGCATTCGATGCAACCATCTCTGCCAAAAGGTCCCACTGCGAGCTTTCATAGACGATGGAGGGGTCGAATCCAATGGATCGACAGGCATGTATAACATGATTTCTAACCGCATAACCGCTTGGGAATAGGATAAAGGGTTCATTTCTAAGCTGCAGCAGGGAAACGCTGGATTGCTCAGCTAGCGGATGAGAACGATGGATAATGAGAGCTAATTTTTGATAGATAAAAGGCATGGTTTCAAAGTTAGACGTGTCAACAGGTCCTACCACAACACCAAGATCAAGCTTTCGATTGTGCACAAGGCTTTCCACATTTTTTGCGCCTTCTTCGACAATTTGAAAGTGTATACTAGGATGTATAGTTTGGAACTTTGCGATGACACGTGTAAAGAAAACGGAGCCAATTACAGGGGGCAACCCAATGGTAATGGTTCCTTTTTTTAAGTTGGCCACATCATCTAAGAGGAGATGAAGATCATGGACAGCCTGAACGATGACTTGAATCTGTTGAACCGCGGCCTCCCCCGAGTCCGTCAATTGAACATACTTGCCGGAACGGTCAAATAAAGTGGCACCCAGCTCCTCCTCTATATTTTTCACCATTTTACTTAGGGTTGGTTGTGTAAGGTGAAGGGCTTCAGCGGCTTTTGTAAAGTTCATATGTTTAGCAATTTCAAGCAGATAATTTAACTGGCGTATATCCAAAGGATCATCCCCCACCTATAGCTTTTTTTCATCAATACGATTCCAAATATGAATTGTACCTCTTGAGAATCTGCATGTAAACTAAAACTAAATGGAACCTTACCAATTTCGTCACATTTTCATGACGTGAAAGCGCTTTACAAATGATCATAAAGGAGACCGAACCATGTTTATTGAGATTGTAGCGATTGTGTTATCCCTAGGCCTTCTGATGTTTTTTGCTTACAGAGGTTATCCAGTAATCGTGTTTGCGCCTATTTTCACCTTGCTGGCAGTATTGATTTCGGGGATTGCCTTAATGCCGAGCTATACAGAAGTGTATATGTTGAACGCAGCAAATTATGTTAAAAACTTTTTCCCAATTTTCTTATTAGGTGCAGTTTTTGGTAAAGTAATGGAATTGAACGGTGCAGCATCCTCTATAGCGCAATCGTTAGTGAAAGCGTTGGGATCCAAAAGAGCCATGCTCTCCGTCGTTCTTGCCTGCGGCATCCTGACGTACGGCGGTGTTTCATTATTTGTGGTAGCGTTTGCAGTGTATCCGTTCGCTGTTTCGATTTTCCGCGAAGCGAATATTCCTAAGAGATTGATTCCCGGTACTATTGCTTTGGGTGCATTTACTTTCACAATGGATGCGCTTCCAGGCACACCGCAAATTCAGAATATTATTCCTACAACCTATTTCGGAACAGACTCCTACGCGGCTCCAATCCTTGGAATTGTCGGCGGACTTATCGTATTTGGCTTAGGCCTGTTCTGGCTGGAACGCCGACGCAAGCAAGCGGAAGCTGCTGGTGAAGGCTATGGTCTAGGACATAAGAATGAGCCGGAAGGTTTGGACAATCAGAAGTATCCGAATCTCTGGGTGTCGATCATCCCATTGGTGTTGGTCTTGGTATTTAACTATTTGCTAAGCAGAGGTTTCTTAACGGTAAACAACTGGTATTCAGCTGATCTTTTGAAAACGTTTAATATTGCCAACGTAAAAACGGTATCGTCATCCTGGGCATTGATCGTGGCCTTGCTCATAGGTATTCTTTCGGCGATCTGCATAAATGCGCGAGTTGTTCAGAGCAAATTGGCGGCAGGCTTGACGGCAGCAGCAATGGGAGCGCTGCTTGCTATTTTCAACACAGCGTCAGAAGTAGGCTTTGGTAATGTCGTGAAAACGCTGCCAGGCTTTAAAGCTATTCAAGGTTGGATTTTAGGCTTAAGTTCTCATCCACTTATTTCAGAAGCTATTTCCGTGAATGTGTTGGCCGGCGTAACGGGCTCTGCATCAGGAGGGCTGTCCATCGCCTTAGAAGTCATGGGGAAACAATACTTGGAAGCAGCGAACAATGCAGGGATTAGCCCGGAACTGTTACACCGGATTGCTTCCATGGCGTCAGGTGGTATGGATACGCTTCCTCATAACGGTGCAGTGATCACACTTCTTGCCATAACAGGACTCACCCATCGACAATCGTACAAGGATATTTTCGCAATCACGGTTATCAAAACAGTAACCGTTCTGGTGCTCGCGATCATTTTATCGATTTTTTAAAGTTAAAGATGGAGGTATACGCAATGAACAGGTTTTTGGAAAAAAAAGTCGCTTTGATAACAGGGGCTGCAAGCGGTATTGGTCTTGAAATTGCCCGCACTTATGCACGGGAAGGAGCCAAGGTGGTCATTTCCGACATTAACGGTGAACTAGCAAATTTGGCTGCACAGCAGTTGCAGCAAGAAGGCTTTGAAGCCATTGGCGTCAAATGCGATGTAACGCAGGAGCAGCAATTTGTTAAAGCCATTGAAACAGTGGTTCAAACCTATAATCGACTTGACATCCTCGTCAATAATGCAGGGTTACAGCATGTTGCACCCATAGAGGATTTCCCCGTAGAAAAGTTTGAATTCATGATAAAGGTTATGCTGACAGGCGCTTTTATCGGAATCAAGCATGCGTTTCCTATCATGAAGGATCAAGGCTTTGGCCGTATCATCAATATGGCTTCAATCAACGGAGTCATCGGATTTGCAGGCAAAGCAGCCTATAACAGTGCGAAGCACGGGCTGATTGGCTTAACGAAGGTAGCGGCACTCGAAGGTGCTGCCCACGGCATCACGGTGAACGCACTTTGTCCGGGTTATGTAGATACACCTCTCGTTAGAGGGCAGCTGCAGGACTTGGCGAAAACGCGCAATGTTCCTTTAGAAAGTGTCCTTGAAGAAGTCATTTATCCTTTGGTTCCACAAAGACGCCTTTTGGCAGTTGAGGAAATTGCTGATTATGCGATGTTAATTGCAAGTGATAAATTGCGGGGTGTAACAGGAGCGTCACTATTAATCGACGGCGGCTACACCGCACAGTAGAGATAGATAACTTAGAGATAGGAATAGGAGATGAACCATCATGAGCAAAATTTGTTCTTCCATGGAGGAAGCTATAGCGGATATTCGCGACGGAGCCACTTTAATCGTTGGCGGGTTCGGGCTTTGCGGAATTCCAGAGCATTTAATAGCGGCGCTTAAAGCGCAAGGAACCAAAGAATTATGCGTAGTTAGCAATAACTGCGGGGTCGATGATTGCGGGCTTGGACTATTGCTAGTCAATAAACAAATTAAAAAAATGATTTCCTCCTACGTGGGAGAAAACAAAACGTTTGAACAGCAGTTCTTAAGCGGGGAGCTCGAAGTGGAACTGGTTCCTCAAGGAACGCTCGCAGAACGAATTCGCGCTGGAGGTGCCGGTATTCCAGGGTTTTATACAGCTTCGGGCGTAGGCACCTTAGTCGCAGAAGGCAAAGAGCATAAAACATTTGACGGACGCACCTATCTATTGGAAAAAGGGATTGTTGGTGATTTTGCTTTAGTCAAAGCTTGGAAAGCTGACCCGCTGGGTAATCTGGTTTTCCGCAAAACATCGCGTAATTTTAATCCATTGGCTGCAACAGCAGGGAAAGTGACGATCGTTGAAGTGGAAGAGATTGTGCAGGTAGGTGAGCTGAACCCGGACGAAATTCATACACCAGGTATTTATGTACAGCGGATTGTGCAGGGCGCGTCCTATGAAAAGCGGATTGAGCGTCTCACAGTTCGAAGTAAGGAGGTATCGGCATGAAAAATGACCGTCTAACGATTATCAAATGCGCCGTCGAGGAAATTAAAGAGGGCATGTATGTCAATTTAGGCATTGGCCTGCCTACACTTGTCGCTAATTATATACCTCCGGAAATGACGGTTATGCTGCAATCGGAAAATGGGCTTTTGGGTATCGGTGCCTACCCTTACATGGGAGAAGAAGATCCGGATTTGATTAATGCAGGCAAAGAAACGATAACCGCTGTAGCGGGTGCTTCTTTTTTTGACAGCGCTGAATCGTTCGCTATGATCCGAGGAGGCCACATTGACTTGGCTATTCTTGGCGGTATGGAGGTAGCGGAGAACGGTGACCTTGCTAACTGGATGATTCCTGGGAAAATGGTTAAAGGAATGGGCGGCGCCATGGACTTGGTAAACGGCGCCAAACGGATCATTGTCATCATGGAGCATGTGAATAAATCAGGTGAGTCTAAGGTTAAAAAGGCATGCACCCTGCCTTTGACAGGCAAAGGTGTGGTGAATCGTCTTATTACGGATTTAGCTGTTTTTGATTTTACAGAAGACGGCATGGTGTTATCCAACATACAGCCGGGAGCTACGATAGAAGAGGTTCTCGCCAATACCGAGGCGCGGTTTACAATTAGTCCTCTTCTACAAAGTGAACTTCAGTTGAGCAAAGGAGATCGTTATGAGTAGAGAAGTCGTTATTGTTAGCGCAGTCCGTACAGCCGTTGGCAGCTTTCAGGGAGCGCTGGCGGATATATCCGCTCCGCAGCTCGGCAGTACGGTTATCCAAGAGGCTCTGCAGAGAGCTAATCTAGCTGATAGTCAAGTAGACGAAGTGATCATGGGTAACGTGCTTCAGGCTGGGCTCGGGCAGAACCCAGCGCGACAAGCTTGGCTAAAGGCAGGATATTCGCAATTCGTTCCAGCGATGACGATTAACAAGGTGTGTGGTTCAGGCCTGAAGTCCGTCATGCTGGCCGCACAGTCTGTGAGTCTCGGGGATGCGGATATCGTAGTAGCAGGCGGTATGGAAAATATGACGCAAGCGCCCTATCTCCTGCCCGGGGCTCGATCGGGCTTGCGACTGGGTGACAGCACCATGGTGGATTCCATGATTCGGGATGGATTATGGTGCGCGATGTGCGACATCCATATGGGCATCACGGCCGAGAATATAGCGGAGCATCATCGTGTTACACGTGGGGAGCAGGATGAGTTTGCTGCGTGGAGTCAGCTGAAGGCGGAACAAGCGATTGCATCCGGCCGATTTAAGGATGAGATTGTACCGGTTGCCATCCCACAAAGAAAAGGTGAGCCGGTGTTATTCGCGCAAGACGAGTTTCCACGAGCGGGTACGACGGCTGATGTACTGGGCAAGCTTCGTCCTGCTTTCAAAAAAGAAGGAACAGTTACAGCTGGTAACGCTTCTGGCATTAATGACGGAGCCGCAGCTCTGGTTGTTATGTCTGCGGATAAGGCTAAGGAGCTTGAACTTAAACCTTTAGCTCGAATCAAGGGCTATGCGAACGCAGCCTTAGATCCATCTATGATGGGCATGGGACCCGTGGATGCTGTCCGTAAACTCCTCAGTAAAACGGGAGTGTCCTTAGACAGCGTTGATTTATTTGAGCTGAATGAAGCTTTTGCTTCACAGTCTTTAGCCGTTGGCCGCGAGCTAGGCATCCCACGGGAGAAATTAAATGTCAATGGAGGATCGATTGCCATTGGACACCCGATTGGTGCAAGCGGAGCCCGCATTCTGGTTACGCTGCTGCATGAGCTGGAAAAAAGAGATGGCAAGCTAGGTGTGGCTGCTTTATGTATTGGCGGCGGACAAGGCGTTGCGATGTTGGTAGAGCGAGGATAAGAGTCTTCGTACCCATGATGAGATTAGCGCACTCTATGATGCCGACTATGTGAACGGTACAGTGCTTGAGGTGGATGGTGGTTTGGTTATTTAATAGGGTTAACGAAATGAAAAACCCCATAACAAGAGCACTTAGAAAGGTTGGCACCTTGTCTAAGTATTCTTGATATGGGGGTCTTTTTTTACTCGTTAACCAAGCGATTGGTTAAGCTTCCTAATTTCTCGATAGAAATCGTCACGATATCTCCGTCTTTTAAATATACACGCTGATCAACTGGATCGCCGAGCACAACACCCTCAGGTGTACCGGTCAAAATGATGTCTCCCGGATATAAGGTCATATGCTGAGAAATGTAGCTGACAATTTCGTCGCAGTGGAAAATCATATCGGCTGTGTTTGAGTTTTGACGCACTTTGCCGTTGACCGTGGTGCTGATCCTCAAGTCATTCGGATTGCCGACTTCATCTGCTGTCACTAAATAAGGACCGAGTGGACTGAAGTCGTCGCACGATTTGCCCAGCAGCCATTGAGGGGTCCGCATCTGCAAATCACGTGCAGAGAGGTCATTCACACAGCAGTATCCGTACACATGCTCCAAGGCTTGTTCTTTGGAGATATACTTGGCCTGCTTACCGATTACAATAACAAGCTCGGCTTCATAATCGACTTCCTTGGTCACACGGGGAAGTGCGATGTCATGCCCGTGTCCTGTAAGCGTATTACTAAATTTATTGAAAAGAATAGGGTATTGCGGAATAGGGGCATTCGTTTCTTCGGCATGCTTGCGATAGTTCAAGCCTACACAAATGATTTTACTTGGATGAGTAACACAAGGGCCGTAGTTCAGAGCATCTTCGCTCAGCAGCAAGGAAGTACGATCTTCGCGCTCAAGGACAAGATTAACAAGGTTAAGTAAGGCATCAATAGCGGCTGCTCCGCCGTTAATGGCTTCGTGTACGGTGGAGGGGACTGTGAATGCTGGCGATAGCTGTTTGACAGCTTGAACGACATCCAGCACGCCAAACTCCGTTTGGACGCCAAGGTTTAATTCATTATTTTTCTTAAAAGTAAGCAGTTTCATTAGTAATCCTCCTGAAATGAATGATTGAATGAATAATAACAGACGTCTAATTAAGCGTTCTTGCCGAAAGTCACGCCTCCGTCAATGTATAACGGTGAACCCATCATGAACTTGGAATCGTCTGAAGCGAGGAACAATGCCGCTAGCGCGACGTCTTCCGGTCGGCCCATTTCGTTGCTTAGCTGCCTGGATTTCAAAGAGGCAATGGCTGCTTCAGGATCGTCATAGGAAGTGCGGAGATAATTTTCTACGAATGGTGTTAAAATGGTTCCCGGCAGCAGCGCATTCACCCGAATGCCATAGGCGGCATAATCCACCTGCATCGATTTCGTCAATGCGAGAACAGCGCCTTTGGTTGCTGCATAAGATGCCCGGCGAGCCAGACCTATTTCTGCGATACAGGAAGACATGTTAATAATAGATCCTGATTTTCGTTCCATCATATGAGGCACGACATACTTGGAAGGTAAGAATACACCTTTGACATTTATGCTCATGATGCGGTCCCAGGCGTCTGGTTCGAGCTCATGGAGCGCGCCGACACCGCTAATGCCAGCGTTGTTGAAGAGCACGTCAATACGTCCATATGCCTGTATGATCTGCTCTACCATCGATTTGACGGATTCTGCATGGGTAACGTCTGCTTGTATAAACTGGGCAGCTCCGCCAGTCCCGATAATCTCATCCACCGTCTCATTCCCTTTGACTTGATCGAGATCGTTCACGATGACCTGCGCACCTTCTCTGCCAAATAAGAGAGCGGTACTTTTTCCGATTCCTGAACCAGCACCTGTGATGAGAATGACTTTGTCTTTTAATCTCATTTCAATTTCTCCTTTTTATTCGGATAGTTTGTGAGCCAGCTTACATACTTCTTCTATACAGGCCTGCTTCTTCTGTTCCCATTGAGGTAACATCATTGAGCAGCTGACAGCGGCAATAACCTTACCCCCAGCATTACGGATCGGAGCGGCAGCGCAGCTAAATCCGATTACAGCTTCTTCCAAGTCAAGCGCATAGCCTTGCTTCCGGATTTGCTCCAAACTCCGCTTTAATGCTTGCAAGGAGGTAATGGAATGCACCGTTAAATGAGCAAATGGTTCTTGATCAGATCGATAAAGCAAATCAATTTCCTCATCGCTTAAATCGGCCAGCATCACCTTGCCGAGTGCGGTTGCATGTGCAGGCAGGCGCATCCCTGGTTCAGAGGCCAGCCTCACAGGCGTAAGCGCTTCCTCTTTGGCGATATAAAGGACTTCGTTGCCATCTAATTTGGCAAGTTGGAGCGATTCACCCAACTTCAGCTTGGATAAGGAAGCTTCCTTGTGGAAGGATTCGTTTAAGCCACCCTGCTGGAAGGCGGCATGGCCAAAACGAGACAACTCACGTCCTAACCGGTACGTTTCTCCGGTTTCCTTTTCAATCCAACCCAAGTTCTCCATCGTTAACAACAAAGAGTACATCGAGCTTTTATTAATGGCAAGTGTTCGTGACAAATCAATGAGTTTCAGCTTACTGGGTTGCATAGAGATTTCTTTGAGAATCAGATGAGCACGTTCAATGGCCGGAACGCGGTATTTATCGTCCAATAAAGGGCCTCCTAGCTGCTTAGAAGGAACGTGAATCCACTATTTGCTGGAAAATATCTACTTTTCATGAGCAGGGGAACGAGGATGCTTTATTTCGTTGTTTCTGCCTCTGAAGAGTCCTATTTTAATCATATAGCGCACTCACGTTCCGCTTCTTGTAATTTTAGAGCGTTTTCCCTCATTTAGCTGCAATCGTTCCTCTAAAGTTGGTAAACTTAAGTTGCTGATCAAATGAAACTCAATTACGCGCATTGCAAATTTCCAAATGGATATGTGGTTTACTATAGAAAACCAAGTTTACATAATAGAACCATTTTATCATACTTTCGCAAAAAAAACGAGAACCCGAATGAGGGATTCTCGTTTTTTTTGTTACTTGTCCGACTTATCTGCTGCCCGGAATAAATTGCTTAAGCCAGCCGCCAAAGCTTTGCGGGTTTCTGGTTTGGATGAGTACGACACCTTCACCGCGGAATCGGCAGACAACACCTTCGCCGCTCGTTAAACTGGATAGCCAGCCTTTGGCCGCTTTTTCAATTGTATACTGCGTATAATCCGGCCAAGCGACGAGATGCCCGTTATCAATGATCACTTCTTGCCCTGGTGCTAGATTAATGGCATGAATAGCGCCGTAGGAGGAGAGGAACACGGTGCCTCTTCCGCTAATTTCAACGATGAAAAAGCCTTCGCCTGACATAAAGCCACTCATCAGGTTTTGCATTTTCGTATTCACCTGAATGCCGGATGTTCCAGCAAGGAAACCGTCTTTTTGCACATACAGCTTGTACGATCCGTCTAGTTCCACGGCTTCAATGTCGCCAATGACAGCTGGTGCCAGTAGAACCTCACCCGAACCTCTGGTCGGGGTTAATTCTTGGAAGAAGAATTTTTCGCCGCTCAGCATTCTGCCTAAACCGCGCATGAGGCCGCCCTCGACAGTGCCTTTGAGTTCGATATTTGGAGACATGGAGACCATGGCTCCTGCTTCCGCCTTGATGTTCTCTCCAGCATCAAGCTCCACTTTCAGCATTGGAAATGCGCCTTTATATAAAATTTCGTGCTTCATAATCATCCTCCACAGTTAATGAATTGATTGGTGTTAAGCTGTCTTCGAAAGCGGTTGACCCTCTAAACTGCGATTCGAGTAGACGAATCCAGCACAGAGAAGTAAGATGCCCATTGTGACATAGAACACGGACGTGAACCCGTACGCTGCCGCAAGATGGCTGCCAATTAAAGGGCCAATCAGATTGCCTAAGAACAGCGAAGAAGTATTAAAGCCGTAAGCTGTCCCCTGAATCTGAGTAGGCGCCAGCTTCATGACGAGAACGTTCAGCGAGGGGATCATGCCGCCGATGAACAGTCCAAGCAGGAATCTGCCGACTAAGAGCATGGTGATGCTGGTGGCAAAAGCCTGCGGGATGAAGGCGAGTGCCGCCATCGACAAGGCGATGACCAGTGTTTTACGCTGACCGATACGGTCACCGATTCTCCCTAAGGACGGAGCACCAAACAAGTTCGCGATACCGGTTATCGCAACGACTAAACCAGCGAGCAGCTCCAAATGGCTGCCGGTATACAGGGTCTTCGCGTAGACCGTTACAATCGGCTCGATGCTCATCATCCCGATCTGAGTGATCAGAGAAGCGGCGAAGACCGGGAACAAAGGCCGAAACAGGCGCCACTCTGCGCGCTGTCGTTCTTTTTTCTGAGAGGGGGGCTTGCGCTCCTCTTTGATGAAAATTAAGACGATGAGGCTCGCACAGAGCATGAGACCTCCTGTGAAGAAGAACACATGGCTGTAGCCAATGAAGCCGGCAAGCAAGCCCCCCAATAAAGGGCCGATGAGCGATCCGGCGATTGCTCCTGTCTGTAACGTGCCGAGCGACTTTCCCGAATGCTCCGGCGGGGTAACGGAAGCTTGAAGGGACACCGCCATCGAGATGAAGCCGGAGAAGACGCCATTCAACAGCCGTAGAGATAGCAGCTGCCAAGGCGCCGTGACGATGCCCATGAGTGCTGTCACAATGGCCATACCGAACCCGGCGCGAAGCAGCATGATTTTGCGTCCACGCCGGTCGGCAATGGCACCCCAGAGCGGTTGAGTCAGGAACGAGGTGACGAATTGAGCAGCGACAATCCAGCCTGTCCAACGAACGACATCACCCAGCTCATGTACCCCAAGCTCTCCGATGTAGAGCGGCAAAAAAGGTAGAACAAGATTCATGCCGCACATGATGGAGAAGTTAGCCACCCATAAGATCCATAATGACTTTTTCCAGTGTAAGGGTGTCGGCATGGCAGCGGCTCCTTTTGATTTTTTTCCAGTATACCATATTTCGCTCGGATGCCATTTGGATGGCCTGTGGAAAATAAAAAGAGCTATCCCCAAGCGGTTTAGGCCGCATTTGGAGGATAGCCGCGCTGCAGTAGGTTATTGATTGATACTAGACATCACCGCACCGAAGAAGATAACAACGAAAATGATATAGAGAACGATACCGATGGCGGCCCAGATTAAGCTTGCTTTGGCATAATTGGCTTTCGAAGGATTTTCTCCTTTACTGAATGCCCACACGAATAACAAGATAATATTCACAATCGGAATTGCGAGCAGCAGGATTGTTATCATCCAATCTTTGACACTTAAGACAGGCGCGGTTTGTTGTTCTTCCATATAAAAGTTCAACTCCCTCTCGTCATATAAGTTAACTGTATTTCAACGTTACCCCATATATGCCATCAAATTGACGAGAGTTAACCCCGTGACAACTGCTGCCTGTACTTGCGTCCCAACCCTACCTGCGGTAGGTGCGAAACAGAATGTCACGATTATAGTTGCCGAACCCTTCACCGTACAAGGTCAACCCGCCGACATGCTCTGCATGTTCCGGCACCTCGAGCCGCAGTGTCCACTCGTTGCGGGACATGCGGATATCCTTGATCATGACAGCCGATAACCGCTGTCCGTCAAGAAACGTACCCTGCTCGGTGATCCGGATGACCTTCAACCAACCATATTGGTTGATGGAATCCGGCCACCAGGCAGGTGTGAGCTGACCGCGGCCTTGTCCCGAATCTCCGGGACTTGTCCAAAAGCCGAGCAGCGAGTCATTCACGTAAAAATAAATGTCGGACGGCCAATTCTCGGCAATTCCCGGAGCTTCCGAGCCTATTTCTAGCGAAATCTCGATTTCCTCAAGCGTCTGGCTGGGCAGCACGTAATTCGGAATCCGATATTCCACGAAGCCGCTCCCAAACCAGAGAATCTTGGCATGCATCCGCTCAGGCTCGAAGAAAAACCGCGGATCATCATATTGACCAATTACATGGTCTGCTGTTGCTAGTCCGCAAGTGGGATGAATTTCAAAGCGTGTGTAGTGTCCTATGGGAACGGAAATTTCGTCGAACGCACGCTGCTGCTCGGTTAGCTGAGGGAGTTGTATTTCGATGCTGGAAACCGCCAGCGTGCATATTTTGTGTGTGCCGCCTTGCTTGCGAACTAACGCTGTGTGGATAAGTCCGCCAGCCTCTAACTTCTTCACATGCATCGTCACGATGGCGCTGCTTAAGCCTAGCGTATGGGCTAAATCTTTCACATTCATTTCTTTCTCAGCAAGCCGCTCCAGAATCTGAAGCCGCACATCGCTAGCTAGCGCTTCATAGAGCGGCAGCCATTTGCGGTCGGTTGTCGTGTGGATCATCATGCAAAACTCCTCATAAAAAAATGGGCTAATTAATAAAAATATGAATTCAAAACAAGGAAAATGAAAAGCTTGAAATCATTCGCTCCTTATTGTTTAATATTGATATAATAAATGTATAAACTGATTTATATTTTTATTAATTATACTATGAGGTGAATGTAATGTCTATGAAAGCAAGTATGATTATCGACAAAGATTTTAAAATTGGCGAAGTAGATTCTCGGATTTATGGCTCATTTATTGAGCATTTGGGACGCGCAATTTATGGCGGGATTTATGAACCGGGACATCCGCAAGCAGATGAGCAAGGATTTCGAGCAGATGTACTGGAGCTAGTGAAAGGTTTGGATGTTCCAATCGTTCGTTATCCGGGGGGGAATTTTGTATCCGGTTACAACTGGGAGGATGGCATTGGCCCCTTAGACCAGCGTAAGAAGAGGCTTGATCTGGCTTGGCGTACCATTGAGCCTAACTTGATTGGACTTAATGAATTCATGGATTGGTGCCGTAAAGCAAATACAGACGCGATGATGGCTGTCAATCTGGGGACGCGCGGTCCAGATGAGGCAAGAGATATCATCGAATACACCAATATCAAAGGAGGCACCTACTGGAGCGATTTGCGGATATCCCATGGGTATAAGGCACCGCATAATATCAAAACTTGGTGTTTAGGCAACGAAATGGATGGCCCTTGGCAAACCGGCAGCAAAACAGCTGTGGAATACGGACGAACGGCCTGTGAAACAGCCAAAGTCATGAAGTGGGTCGATCCCTCGATCGAACTTGTTGCCTGCGGCAGCTCCTCTCTAAATATGCCGACTTTCCCCGACTGGGAAGCGACTGTGCTAGAGCATACGTACGATCATGTTGATTATATTTCCCTGCATCAATATTACGGAAATCGTGACAAGGATTCTGCCAATTTCCTCGCGCAATCCATGGGCATGGATCGGTTCATCCATACGGTTATCTCGACGGCGGATTATGTACAGGCCAAGAAGCGCGGGAAAAAGAAAATCAACTTGTCCTTCGACGAATGGAATGTTTGGTATCACTCCAATGATGCCGATCGTAAAATAGAGCCTTGGTCTATCGCTCCGCCACAGCTTGAAGACATTTACAACCATGAAGATGCTCTATTAGTTGGTTGCATGCTTATCTCGATGTTGAAGCGCGCAGATCGTGTGAAAATGGCTTGTATGGCACAGCTCGTCAACGTCATCGCACCGATTATGACAGCGAATGGCGGAGAAGCCTGGAAGCAAACGATCTACTATCCTTACATGCATGCAAGTGTTTTCGGACGTGGGACCGTACTTGTGCCGTTGATCAAATCGCCCAAATACGATGCAAAAGATTATACCGATGTGCCTTACTTGGAGGCCGTTGCCATCCATAACGAAGACAAGGCTGAAGTGACGGTCTTCGCGGTTAATCGTCATCTGGAGGAAGCACTCCCGCTAGAGCTGGACCTTCGCAGCTTTGGTGATTGCCGCATTATCGAGCATATTGTTCTAGAAAACGACGATCTGAAAGCCTCGAATACTCTCGAAGAGCAGGATCGGGTGAAACCTCACACAGGAGGCAATGCAGCCGTTTCTACGAACGGCTCCATACAGGCAACACTTGGAAAAGCGTCTTGGAACGTTATTCGTTTGAAATTGGCGTAGTCTGCCAACAACAAATTGATAAGACATGGTTGGGATGAAAATATCCCTGCCATGTCTTTATTTTGTTCATTATCCAGCTTGCTTAACCGATTTGTGTCGGGCGACTCCTTTATTTTTCAATCTATGCTCTGTTATGATGAGGGAAATACGTGATTGAAGGAGTTTCGAGCATATGAAATTAAGGCTGCTTGGTGTGATTATTCTGGCTCTAGCCTTATCCGCCTGTGGAAATAATAAACAAAATGAAACGCAGACGACTGCTGTGAAAGCGGATGCTCCTAAGATTTATCAAAATTTCTGCATCTCTTGCCATGGTAATCAATTACAAGGGGGTCAAGGTCCAAATATTCAAAAAGTCGGAGAACGGTTGGATGAAGCGCAAATCATTAAGCGTATACAAAAGGGTGGTGGCGGGATGCCGCCATTCCAAGTCGCACTGAAAGAAGAAGAATTGAAGGCATTGGCATCGTGGCTGGCAGGTCTCAAATAAAGGGATTAAATGGAAACTAAGCTTCCTTTAAGGTTAGCTACATATTTTCTTCACAATTGGTGGTTACAATAGGAGCAAGAGGAGAGTGATGCAAGATGCACTTGAATTTGAAGCCCCGGAGCCATCTTCCGAAGAAGATAAGACCATTCCGTCTGGGAGCGACGATTTCGCTTTTATTATTTATGATTTGTTTACCCATACTTTCTATAGCTGGATTGGAACTTCTTGAACGGGGCTCTTTGCACGATACGCTCCAATGGATATCATCCAATCAAACATTTTTTCTATTGAATGTAGGACTATCTTTCTGTTTACTCGCTTTCATTTATGCAGTGGTAGGATCACTAGCCATTTCCGGATCGATCTCGACCTTACTGCTTGGTCTCATGGCACTGATTTCTTATATGAAGGTGAAAATGATCGGGGAGCCTTTCTTCCCGTGGGATATTCTGCTGAATAAAGAAAGTATGAACATTGCTTCGCTTGTAACCGGGAAAGCCGCACTTCTGCGAATCGGAGCTGTGCTCACCGCGGTAATTCTAGTCCTATTATTAAAATGGGTGCTGCCGCGTGTATCCTTACCTATCATTAGTCGAATTGGTTTAGGGCTGTTTTCGCTCTATGCCTTGTATGCATTTGGGATCAAGACACCGCTAGCTGGCAAAATTCTGGACCATGCCGGTGTGAACGAAATTATATGGAATCAGCGAGAGAATTACTCGAATAATGGATTAGCGCTCGCTTTTACGCTCAATGTCAAAAATTCGATCGTTCAAAAACCGGGAACCTATAGCGATCAGTCCATCGCAACCGTTGCAGCTACTATTCAACAAGCAGAACTGAAAGATACAGGACTGAATAAGTCAGCCGTTGCCGATCCTTTAAAAGGGAAAAAGCCGAACGTTATCTTCATTATGAGTGAAGCGTTCTGGGACCCTACTTTGCTAACGAATGTAAAGTTCAGTGAAGATCCGGTACCAACCATCCATCGGTTGCAAAAAGAGTCGACTTTCGGTTACTTGCTATCCCCCCAATTTGGTGGCGGTACGAGCAACGTGGAATTTGAGGTGTTGACGGGGAACTCGATGAGCTTCCTGCCAGGAGGGTCCATTCCTTATCAACAGTATGTCACCAAACCCGTACCAAGTTTAGCGAGTTATTTTGCGGATCAAGGGTACAGGAGCATGGGGATTCACTCGTATGAAGGCTGGTTCTGGAACCGTAATACGGTGTATAAGGAGCTGGGCTTCGAATCGTTTAAGAGCAGCGAGCATTTCGTGAATCCAGAGACGAAGGGGTACTTTATCTCGGACGCCGAAGTGTCTAGGAACCTTATTGAAGAAGTAGATAAAACAGCGGATCCGATGTTTATCTACACGGTAACCATGCAAAATCATGGACCTTATGATGAGCCTCGATACGGAGAAAATCAGTTTAAAGCGCAAGGTAACCTGACGCCGGAAGCCAAGTCCATTCTAGAAACGTACGCGCAGGGCGCACATGATGCGGATCAAAGCTTGCAAATGCTGATCGATCACTTCAAGGAATCGAATGAGCCTACAATGATCGTATTCTACGGTGAC
Source organism: Paenibacillus sp. yr247 (assembly GCF_900103825.1). Taxonomy (GTDB): domain Bacteria; phylum Bacillota; class Bacilli; order Paenibacillales; family NBRC-103111; genus Paenibacillus_E. The sequence continues at coordinate 707,744 of NZ_FNIF01000002.1, read as the reverse complement.
CATTTGCCGATGCTGGGATTAGATTATCAAGTGTATAAGGAAGCGGGTTTCATCCAATCCAGTAATGCCAACGAGTGGTCGCTGGAAGAAGTAAAGAAGATGCACAGCATTCCGCTTGTCACTTGGTCGAATTTCGATATGCCGAAGCAGGATATCCCACTGCTCAGTGATTCTTTCCTTGGTGCCCACGTGCTGGATATGCTGCATATGCAGAAACCGGCCAACTTCGCCTTGAACGCCGAATTGGCGGCGAAAGTGCCCGGCTTGCTGAGCAATCTCGTTGTGGATGAGAACCAAGAGCTCCATGCAGTGGTACCCGAATCATCGAAAAAACTCCTGGATGACTACAGGAATGTGCAGTACGATTTACTTTTCGGTAAGCAGTACCTGGCTGAGCATATTGATCATGATTATTTGACGAAAACAGTTCAGGCTAGCTATAACGCTGAATTTAATGCACAAGGTACGCCAGCGCGAGCCGCAGCGGAGAGCAGCAGTACCCCGAATGCCAAGCCGGTTAGTGCGCAGTAAAGCGATAAACTATCACAATAACGATATAGAACGAAAGAACCTCCAACACTACTTTTGCAGTGGATTTGGAGGTTCTTTCGTTCTATTAATAATTGAAACTTATTTCCAATAGCGTTAAACTATTCAATGTGTACAACTCAACCTTGGGTGCGGCATTTCCTCCGGAAGGGAGGAGGATGCCATGGAGACTTTCCAAACGATCATGATCATGTTTGCGTTCGGTAGTTTTATACTGGCGCTATTGACATACATCGATAAACGAAAGTAACCCACTCTTAGGTTGACCGCCTTGTGGGTTACTCTCTTAGTCATGATATTTACTTAGGAGGAAGTCCACCCAAGATTGTACACGGGAGACGGTTAGCGGACCGTCTCTTATTTATTTTTATGATATCACTTTTATTTTATACTTCGCAACTTTATATTCCCTAAATAAGGATTTATGCTATTTTAGGTATCAAAAATAATCATTGCCACAAGCAGCCTAATTTTGGTAATATAGATTCCTGTCTCTACGCGGCGGCTGCATCAATAAACTAGTTTTTTTTGAATGAAAAAACGTAGGAGGTGTTTTATGCTTTTTGCGGTTTTGGCACGCAAGGCGTACGCTAGGAATTTGCAGTATCGCGGGTCGCATCTGCTGCACAATGCAGTGAGTGCGGTGTTTGGCTTCATTTATGCAAGCATATGGACCGGCTTGGGAAGCGATTCGTCACTCGGTGAGTATGGTGCGAAAGGGATTGTCGGTTACATTGCTTTTAACCAGGCGAGCTTGTGGATTACGCAGTTTACGACGAATGGACTCGGGCTCGAGCAATCGGTGCGAACCGGTCAAATCGCGGTCGATCTCATGCGGCCGGTACACTTATTCTATCAGGCGATGAGCCGAGAATGGGGTCAGGTTTTTTATCAGTTTCTTTATAAATTTATCCCGATTTATGCCCTCTACTACTTCATCTTCTCCTTACAGCTTCCACAGCAGGCTTCGGTTTATGGCTGGACAGCGGTCGCGCTTGTCTTAGCGGCATATATCTCCATTTGCATAAATTATTTGATTGGTGTTGCGGCTTTGTGGACCACGGAATCCCGTTGGTTTTACTGGGTGAATTATTCCTTTAGTACGCTGCTCTCCGGCTTTTTCATTCCAGTAGAATGGCTGCCGGGTTGGCTTCGTACGATTAGCTTTTACACACCTTATCCTTATCTACTCTATTACCCTACTCGCATCTACATGCAGCTTGAAGAAGGAACTGCTATGCTCGGCGCTCTCCTATGGGGCATCGGGTTTACTTGTGTCTGTCTGGCGGTTACACAGATGGTCCGCAGAAAACTGGAGGTGCAGGGCGGATGATCACGATGAAGCTGTATATGCTGCTGATCAGGGCGAGTTTGCGCAGCCGGATGCAGTATAAGTTTAATTTCTTTTTTTCGACGGTGATGGCTTCTTTTGTACATATCTCCGAATTTCTGATGGTGGCGCTGGTGATGATGCGTTTTGGCAATATCAAAGGCTGGACGCTGTATGAGGTTTGCTATTTATATGGGGTTATGATGATATCCAAAGCGATTTACCGCACGCTGGCTTCCGATGTGCATCATCTAGAGAAATATCTCGTTTCGGGTGATCTAGATGCGCTTCTTACTCGTCCCGTCCCCGTGCTGCTGGCACTGATGACCCAAAATTCACGTCTCTTATTTGCCGAAATAGGGCAAGGCGTCATCCTGCTGGTTATTGCCATGAAAGCGCTGATGGCTAACGGGCAAATCGGCTGGTCAGCCATTCCATTAACGGGGTTAATTATCGGATCGGGAGCGATCATTTTATTCGCCATAGGCTTAGCGACAGCGGCCGCCGGCTTCTGGCTTACCCGGATCGAATCCTTGCAAAACATGACGGAGGACGCTTCCCAAACGGCGGCGCGCTATCCGCTTTCCTTGTATCCGAAGTGGCTGCAGGGCGCGCTGCTGGTGCTTGTTCCGGTTGGCTTCGTCAATTACATACCTTCGCTATATTTGCTGAGACACCAAGGGGGCATTGGCATGCTTCTAGGAACAATCGCTGTTTCATTGGCTGCGCTCTGGCTCGCTAAGCGCTTCTGGAAGCTAGGCATATCTCGCTATCAAAGCACAGGAAGTTAACCAGAGGGCGCTATTAAGAAGGAGGGATAGGGTTAACATGATAACTGTAACGAATTTGCGAAAGACATTCCAAACCCCGCTTGTCCAAGAGGGCAGGTTCTCAGGCATACGAACTTTGTTTTCACGAGCCTATAAAGAAAAGGCAGCTGTACGAGATGTAAGCTTCAAAATTGAATCTGGTGAGTTCGTCGGGTATATTGGACCTAATGGAGCGGGAAAGTCGACGACGATCAAAATGCTCACCGGCATCCTTCACCCAACCTCAGGCGAGGTGTTGATTCACGGGTATTGTCCGCAAAAGCATCGAAGACGAGTCGTAGGGCAGCTTGGTGTTGTCTTCGGCCAGCGCAGTCAACTGTGGTGGGATTTGCCAGTTAAGGATTCCTATGAAATCCTAACGGCAATGTACCGGGTAGATGAAAGCACCGCCCGCCGCAGATTGGGCGAATTGACAGAGCTGCTTGAACTGAAGGAGCTGATGGACACACCTGTCCGAAAGCTATCCCTTGGTCAGCGGATGCGGGCCGATTTGGCGGCTTCTATGCTGCATGATCCGGATATTTTGTTCCTGGATGAGCCTACGATTGGATTGGATGTTGTGGCTAAGAGGAACATTCGCAGCTTTCTCCAGACATTAAATCGCGATTTTGGTAAAACAATTTTGCTAACTACGCATGATATGGATGATATCGAGCAGTTATGCAAGCGGGTGATCGTGATTAATCACGGCCAAATCGGTTACGACGGCTCGATCGATGAGCTGCGGGATCGAATCGGCTTACCGACGATGATGAAGGTCACCTATCGGGGCGATATTCAAGTGCCGGCTAGCTGGGAGCTTCCATTTCGTGTGGTGGAGCAAGATGCGAATATACTCACGATCGCGTGTAACCGCCAAGAGCTGAAGGCCATGGATGTGCTGAGAATCGTCAGCAGCTGGGGCGATATGGACGATGTACATATGGAAGAGCCTGAGTTCGAAGAGGTGATCCATGGCATATATAAATAGGTAGGAGTGATATCGGATGCCAATTAATAACGAAGAGCGGGAGAGGGAAGAGCAGCGCGTTGCCTCTGTACGAGCTCATATACAGCAGCGAATCTTAGAGCTGGGTCAGACGGTGGATGAACGCCGATCAGAAGCAACAGCGATTGGCCGCAGCTTCTGGGACGATATCTCTGTTAATGCGGATAATGATGATGACCTGATTGAAACGGCGGCGAGTATGGCCCAGCAGGAGCATGTGCTGCAGGGCCAAGAGCGCAGCTACCGCTTAGCGCAGGATGCACTGCGCAAGCTTCAGCGTGTTGTCGATGCGCCGTATTTCAGCCGTATTGATTTCAAAGAGAATGGGGAGCAGGAGCGCGAGAAGATTTACATCGGACTGACGTCCTTTATTGATGCCAAGACGGATGAAATTCTTATCTATGACTGGCGCGCTCCGATTGCCAGCCTTTTCTATGACTATCCGCCAGGCCCGGCAACCTATCGAACACCGGAGATGGATGTCAGCGGCGAGCTGATGCTCAAGCGCCAGTACATCATCAAAGCCGGCGTGCTCCAGGATGTGTTCGATACAGGGATCTCCATTGGGGACGAAATGCTTCAACAGATGCTGAGCCGCAGTGCTGACGAGAAGATGCACAGCATCGTCACGACGATTCAACGCGAGCAAAATCAGATCATTCGCGATGATCGGCATAAGGTGCTTGTCGTGCAGGGCGCCGCTGGCAGCGGTAAAACCTCTGTCGCGCTGCAGCGCATCGCGTATCTGCTTTACAAATATCGGACGACGCTCAGCGCCGACAATATGATTCTGTTCTCGCCGAACTCGCTGTTCAGCGACTACGTCTCTCACGTACTTCCGGAGCTAGGCGAAGCGACCATGCAGCAAACGACATTCCAAGATTATTTAACCCATAAATTAACCGACACGGGTCTGACGATTGAAGATCCGTACGATCAACTTGAGTTCATCCTTACAGGCACGGATCAAGATCCCGCCTATGCAGCGCGTCTGCAAAGCATCCAGTACAAAACATCCGCAGCCTTCCTCAGTGTGATTGAGGCCTACGGTGAGAAGCTGAAACATGGCGGAATCCGTTTCCTCGATCTATCGGTTGGACAGAAAGTGTTGATTACTGCGGACGAGCTCAGCGAACGGTTTTACGGCAAGTCATCCATTCTTGCTCTGGGAGAACGCATGGAGCAATTGTCGGAGTGGATGCTGGAGAAACTGGATGAGATCCAAGCGGATGCGCAGAAACGGTTTTATCGTAAAATGGTGCGGGAGCCGAAATATATGGGCACCGAGCCTGAGATGAAAAAGATGAGTAAGATTAAAGCGCATAAAGCCATTGCCCCTCTCAAGGAAAAGGCGCGAAAGCTCGCCTACGTAGACGTGCTCGGGATGTACCAAGATCTTTACACGAATAGGGAATTACACCAAGAGCTTACACACAAAGCCGAGCAGCGTCTACCTGCTGCTTGGGATACCATAAGCGCCTTCTCGGCTGATGCGCTTGCTGGAGGGGTGCTGCATTACGAAGATGCAACACCTCTTGTGTATCTGAAAGGTCTCGTAGAGGGCCAACTGCGCGTAGGTACTATCCGCTATTGTCTCGTGGATGAGGCGCAGGACTATTCGCCGTTTCACTACGCGTACCTGAAGAAACTGTTTCCACGCGCCCGGTTTACCCTGCTGGGAGACTGGAACCAAGGGATCTTCACGCACGCGAACGCGAGCAGTATGGATGGCGAGGGGCAAACGAGCCAGTATTCCTCCATTAGCGAGCTGATGAAGGAGGACGAGACGGAGACGATCCGCCTCGTCAAGAGCTACCGTTCGACGCGCGAAATCGTCGATTTCGCTAGTCGCGTGCTGCCGAACGGCGAACCGATTGAGCCGTTCAGCCGCAGCGGCGAGCCGCCGCGCCTCCTGCGCGCGGCGGACGAGACCGAGCTCAACCGCCTCGTGGCTGAGGCGGCACTAGCCCGTAAGGGCGGCGGCGCAAGCTCCGTCGCGATCATTTGCAAGACCGAGCGCGAGACTGGGGCAGCGCACGCCAGATTGAAGCCGCTGCTGCCAGGCCTTGCGCGGATTACAAAAGAGACGCTGCACTATGAGGCAGGCGTCATGATCTTGCCGGCGTACCTCGCCAAAGGGCTCGAGTTCGATGCGGTTATTCTCTATGATGCCGGGGAAGCCGTCTACGCGGAGGCGAAGGAGCGCAAGCTGTTCTACACTGCTTGCACCCGTGCCCTTCATCACCTAGATGTGTTCTATCTAGGTGATTTGACACCTTTTCTCCGAAATAGATAGACATCCGTCCATACATAAATGCCCTGCCCGACATAGGATATATCATGCAACAACAAAGATCAGGTTTCAGCGAGCAGAAGGGAGGAATAACCATGTCAGGCGTTGGATATTCTAGCACAGCTGTTGTTCTGGTACTTTACATTCTGTTGGTCATCATTCTTGCAACATTCTAATATTAATAGAATGCAGGGGAACCGCCTTCCGATGGATCGGAGGGCGGTTTTATTGTGTTCAGACTAGGCCTCCTCTGGCACCTAGACGGTGTCAACTTTTGGATTTCCCCAAGTCTCGCTAAATATCAATTTATTCAAGCTCCTGCGTTTTTCCCAATTGGCTGTCTCCAAAATAGGTTTCTCTGGATAGTTATCTGTAAATCCAATGGATAGCAAGGCTACTGGATCAATATGAGGAGGTATTCCTAAGATATCTCGTACATCATTTTTCTTATAGAAACTTACCCAACCCATAGCTAATCCCTCTACACACGCCGCTAACCACATGTTTTGAATCGCACAAGCAACGGACATTATATCTGTCTCTGGTATAGAATTTCTTCCTAAAACATGAGAACCGCCACGAGTTGGGTCACAAGTAACGCAAATCGTAAGAGGGGCCTGCTTGATTCCCTCGATCTTTAGATTTAGAAACTCGTCTTGCCTTGAATCTTCATAATGAATAGCTAACGCCCGTCTCTCTTTATCTGCCGCCCAAGCCAAACGCACTTTAACTTTATCAGTAGAAATTAATATAAAATTCCATGGTTGCATAAACCCCACTGAAGGTCCATGGTGCGCGGCATTTAACAATCTCATTATCGTTTCTTCCGGAATAGGATCCGATAAAAATGTTCGGACATCCCTTCTTGTATAAATGCTCTTGTACAAAGCTTCCTTTTCTTGTTCAGTAAACATCCTTTCACCCCATCTTAGATAAGGTTCCACATTAACTTACTTTATGTAATAAAGATCAACTTCATGACCTAATTTAGACAAGCGTCTATATCTACTCTGCAGCACTGCATAAATCCACATGGATTGGATAACTTAACTGTAAAAGTTTCCACCTAATACCAATGTGGGAGGAAAGCCTATAGCCTATGTATGTAACTAGGAAAATTACTGCACTTCAACTGTACTTTGTCTTAATCCTCTCAATTGGCATTACGAACCATGTCTTATTAATTCCCGTGCTGCTGCATTTCGGTAAGCGTGATTCCTGGGTCGGCGCATCGGCTTCCCTTATTCCTTTGCTCATCTGGGTATGTCTGCTTTACATCGTTGTTAAACGTACTAAACAGCTGAATATGATGGAATGGATCAAACAAAGATTTGGGAAGACGGTAGTTTTTCTGTTCAAATGGGGACTCATTTCCATATTCTTGATACATGCTTTTATTACCTTAAAAGATGTGGTGACATGGACACATGTGTCCTATTTGCCTCGGACACCGCCACTCATGATTAGCCTTGTGTTTATGATATTTTGCTTTTTTGCCGCTCGAGCAGGGATGCGAGCCATTGCGGTCACCTCAGGCATCTTACTGCCAGTAGTCATTTTTTTAGGATATTTTGTGATGGGTTCTAATTTCCAATTTAAAGATTACAGCTTGCTTACCCCTTTATTTACACATGGTTATGGACCTACGCTTACATCCATCATGCTTACTTGCGGCGCTTCATTCGAGCTGTTAAGTATCGTATTCCTCCAGCATCATGTGGATACGCGTATTCGGTTGTCCTCTTTATGCATTCTCGCATTATGTGTAATTGGACTTACCGTAGGACCGTTAACGGGCGCCATTGCCATATTTGGTCCCTTTGAAGCGGCTGATTTAAGGTATCCGGCATACGAACAATGGCGTATGGTCACCGTGGGGAAATATGTCTCTCATTTGGATTTTTTTTCTATTTTCCAATGGATATCGGGTGCTTGTGTTCGGACGTCGATGCTGATGTTTCTTAGTGTGGATGTGATTGGCATTAAAAAAAAGCGTACACGGACCCTAATCATGGCAGGTATTAGCCTGTTTTTCCTGGCAGTAAGCTTGTATCCAACCTCAGACAACGGGATAGTGCTCCTGATTCAAAATTGGTATTATCCCTTTATGTTTGGAACAGGCCTAGGTTTGCTTCTTATCATGCTTGCGATGTCCATCCTGCCTATAAGACGAAAGGAGAAGAATGCTTAAGTGAAGGAGCAAGATTTGCGAGAATGGTTTGTATTGTCGTGCGATGTAGTTGTGAAGTCTTACCAAATAGCGGATGCTCGACGGAATCAACAGGTATTACTTATATACTGTGAAGGTATGACCAATATGGATCATATTGAAAATCTGGTACTGCCTAAGCTTCAAGGTCTGTTTCATCCTGAGCTCGATGGAAATGCGTCTAGATTAGATGTGAATACGATGCTGCAGTTGAATGAAATTACCGGTTCAAACACGATGGATGCGATCACGGTTTCTGTCTATGCGGGAGAGCTTATACTGTTTTTCGAAGAAACGCAATTGATATATGCCCTAGATATTGCTGCACCACCGAACCGGTCACCAGAAGAGTCGAGCACAGAGACATCCATCAAAGGTCCGCGAGATGCGTTCACGGAGAGTGTCATCACGAATATGGCGCTTGTGCGCAAGCGCTTGCTGTCACGCAGTCTATGCTGTGAGAAGATGCGAATCGGCAAGAGGAGCCAAACTACAGTCGCTCTTCTTTACATCAACGATATAATCGATTCTGATGTGCTTCAGGAAGCAAAGCAGCGTTTGAGCGCAATTAACGTGGATACCTTGATCAGCAGTTCACAATTAGAGGAAGCGCTGTCCGGGCGAAAATATCCATTTTTTCCCATGTTGAATTATGCCGGTAGACCCGATTTCGTTGCAGATAGTCTGCTGCGTGGGCGTTTTGCGGTCATGGTGGATGGATCCCCTATGGTTCTTATTGCGCCAGCGAATCTGCTTTTTATATTGAAGTCGCCGGAAGATGTACACAACCCTTACTATTATGTAGCATTTGAACGTATATTGCGTTTGGGTGGATTGGTTGTTTCTGCCTTATTGCCTGGCTTTTGGATTTCGTTATCCGCCTTTAATTTGGATCAAATTCCTTATCCGTTAGTTGCCACTATTTCTTCATCCAGGCTGGGGTTACCCTTATCAGGTCCGATGGATTTTATTATGATGCTGCTGTTGTTCGAATTGTTCCGTGAAGCTGGAGCGCGATTACCCAAAGTGGTAGGTCAAACCGTTACCGTCGTTGGGGGTCTTATTGTTGGGGACGCCGCGATACGTTCGGGCATCACAAGCCCCACAACATTAGTGGTTACCTCCATATCGACCATATCCATGTACACCCTTGTGAATCAATCACTTGCCGGGACCGTTACTGTATTGCGGATTATGATTTTGATGGTATCCACGTTTTTCGGTATTTACGGATTTATGATATCCCTCATGGGGCTTGTTTTATATTTATCGACATTAGAATCGTTCGGTGTTCCTTACTTGTCGCCCGTGTCTCCACCTATTTTCAGGGAAATAATTCCTTCTTTATTGGCCAAGCCTTGGATCAAAATGAAGCGAAGACCGAAGATGTTGAGTCCGAAGGATGACACGCGTCATGATGAGGAATCCTCATGAACATAAAGGGTTTAGGAAGGCTGGTTGTCGGTCTGCTGCTTCTGGTTAGCCAGACAGGCTGCTGGGATATGAAGACGATCCAAGATACGGATTATGTTACAGCGATAGGCTTCGATTATCAAAAAGGGCACTACGTTGTGTACTGTCAAATGTTAGACTTCTCCAGCGTGGCTAAACAGGAGGGCGGTAAATCAGGGCAACCGCCCTTGATTTGGGTAGGACGTGAAGTGGGAGACACGGTGAGTGATGCTTTCAATCGTTTGTACAAAACAACGCAGCAGCGCGTCTTTTGGGGACATGTGAGTGCTTATATTTTCTCAAGTGAGGCACTTAAGCAAGGCATAGGTAAATTCATGGACGGTTCCGTGAGATATAGTGAAACAAGGTTTACTCAATGGGTTTATAGTACGGATGAGCCGATAGAGTCTATTTTTTCGGTTATTCCTTTTTTCAATACCTCCCCGATGTCTTCCATTCTTATGCAGCCTGTAGACAATTATCGCCAACGATCGCTCATTAACCCGATTAGATTGTTTAAAGTGACCGTTGGGCTTCGTGAGCCTGGGAATACGGTCATGATGCCCTCCCTGGCCATTAGTAAAGACGTGTGGAAGAAGAATGAAAAGCCAGATCCTAAATTAGAAGTAAGTGGCGTATATGCGTTAGGCAAAAATGATCATGTGGAATGGCTGTCAGAGGATCAGTTCAAAGGAGCGCGATGGGTAGAAAAAAGCACTGCTCGTACGCCTTTGGTCGTCTTCTTGAATGGGAAGGCTGCTCAATTCGTTTCCATCCAGAAGCCTGAAGCCCGCATTACACCTTGGATGAAAGGAGATCAACTTTTGTTCGATATTCACATCAAAGGTAAGGCGGTCATTGCCGAAATCTTAGAGATGGTAGATGAAGAAACATTGCAAAAACAGATTGCTAAACAAATCGCAAAGGAAATCGAGCAGACGTTTAAGCTGGGGAAAAGCCGCAATACGGATGTGTATCAACTGGAACATGTGTTATATAGACATGCTTTTTCCAAGTGGTCCAAGCTTACCGGTAACGGAGAGAAACCGCTGGAAGAGTATCAATTAGGGGATATTAAGGTAGAAGTAAGGCTAACACACTCCGGGATGCTCAAGATGAAAGAAAAGGAAAAGCAGTATTAGCCGTTCACCCCATAAATAGCAGCCTTCATCTCCGCTGATGCAGCGGTTTTGGAGGCTTTTTTTATAAAAATTTAAGAATTGTTTTAGACGCGGTTAATAGGTGTTTTAGAGGGAGTTAAGTCTGGGGGGATAAGATGGATACATGGAAGCGAGGAACGCATCCAAATTAGATAAAGCGTACGAATACGCGGAGGCAAAAAGATATGAATAAGAAGTTAGCGATGATGGGATTAGGTGTAGCGGTAGGCAGCATGATGCTAGTGACTTCAGTATATGCAGGTGTGGGAAATGCTCCCGGCTATGAGACGTTCAAATCAGCAGTTAAACAAACAGCAGCGGTAGATAATGTTACGCGTCAGGTGAATGTGACTTTACAAGATAATGGGGCCCAATTACTGAACGTAAGGTCGACCATTAAGAGCAGTGGCGTCAATCATGCGGGCAGCGCTGAAGTAACGGTGAGAAGTGCTGCGGATGAGCAAACCATTCACTTTTACAACCAAGATGGTAAGCACATTGTCAAAACAGATGATTCCGATGTGTATAAGTTGTTGGAAGGTGAAGGCATGCCGGGTAAGTTCAATGGTCATGAACGATTAAACCATACACCTGACCCGCAAGTAACTAGCGAAGTGGAAAATGTGGTTGATGCACTGGTAGGTAACCTGAAAAACTATGTCACCATGGATGAAGCCGCAGGCAACGTGAAGGAGATTCATTTTAAAATGTCTGGCAGTCAAATTTCCCCTGTTGTGAACACGATCGGTTCGCTGGTGATAAAACACGGTGCGTTACAGAACAGTCACCGTCCATTGCCGACGAAAGCAGATACGCTAGGTGTTGATGTATCGACACTCAAAAACAGCCTGCCTCAGCTTGTTTCTGACATCAAAATGGATGAGGTTGAAGTAAACGCGAGCGTGGATGCGGATAACCACATTACGAATCAAACGGCGCAAATTCATATTTCGGGTAAAGATGCTCAAGGTACAGCGCATGACGTGGTGTTGAGCGTTGACATGACACTGTCTAGTCTGAATTCGACAACGCCAGATACGGTTGATTTGACCGGTAAGCAGCTGGAAATTGTGAAATTTGACGAGAAGTCCCACAAAAACTGGGGCGAGAAGCACGAATAGAAAGCTAGGGGAGGCTTCAACGAAAGTTGACCTCCTCATTTTCCTGAAAGGCGGCCCCGGTCATGAAACCAGTTGTAGAAATTAAGAATCTTACGAAAATATACAATAACTTGCGCGGCATCCATCAAGTGAATATAACGGTGCAGCAAGGCGATATTTATGGGTTCTTCGGACCCAATGGCGCCGGTAAAACGACCGTCATGAAGATCATGACCGGCTTAACTCGAGCGCAGCAAGGCGAAGTGAAGCTCTTAGGTCACGATGTGTCTACGCATTATGAGCAGGCAATGGCGAAGGTTGGTGTGCTGATTGAAACAGCGGAAGCTTACACCTATATGAGCGGCAGGCGGAATCTGGAGCAAGCAGCGCGCTTTTATCCTGGGATCGGCAAGCAGCGAATGGATGAAGTACTGGAGATTGTCGGGCTCACCCCTTTTCAGCATGAAAAAGTAGCGGGCTACTCATTGGGTATGAAGCAGCGACTCGGACTCGCAGCAGCGATGTTGTCGAAGCCTGAATTGCTCATTCTTGATGAGCCGACGAATGGTCTCGATATCGAAGGGATGGTTCAAATTCGTGAAATCATCATGCACCTAGCGCTTGAGGAGCGCATTACCTTTCTCATCTCCAGCCATCTCATTCATGAAATGGAGCTGATGTGTAATCGGATGGGCATCATTCATCAAGGACGACTTGTTCGCGAGGGGCTCGTCTCTGAAATAGCCAAAGGCAGCGCGACGCTGGAAGAAGCGTACTTGCACGAAATCAACGAAGTCAGGAGGCTCGCCGCACATGCATAGCCTAACCGCCAACGTCTGGAACGAAACGATTAAACTCGCCTCTAAGAAGAAAACGATCTTCTTCCTAGCTGTTACGCTGCTTCTCCCGGTAATTGCTGGCTTACTGCTAGCGCGTTTTCAAAGCGGCATCGGCATCGGAGCCATTGCATCGGGTGATTTCCCCATCGTGATGCTCGGTTTGTTTACAAGTATTTTCCTCCCATTGTTCGTGTTCATGGGGGCCGCCGATGTATTCTCTGGTGAAATGGGTGAACGCACGATGAAGAATACGCTCACTCGGCCGATCACTCGCTTCAAGGTTTTCGCATCCAAGCAAATTGCGCTGAGCGTGTACCTCGCGTTTTATTTAATCGCCGCCTTGCTGGCTTCGATCATTTCTGCCCTGTTTTTCCAACACTTCGGAGGCATTAGCACTGTAGCTACCTGGTTCCTCGCCTATGGCTCGGCCTTCATTCCTTTGCTAGTGCTCAGTATCGCAGCAGTATTTCTGGCGCAGTTCTTCTCCAGCAGCAGCTCAACATTAACCGTGAGTATTCTCTTTTATTTGGTGTTTAAGGTAGCCGCTTTTTTCATTCCGCAAATTACGACGTACTCGCCTACAGCCTACACGGATTGGCATATGTTGTGGATTGGCAGCTCTATGGTCACAGGTAAGATTAGTAGTATCTTTATGTTTCTGGTAGCGTGTAGTATATTGTTTTTTACAGCAGGATTTTATTTGTTTGATAAAAAGGAGATTTGAACCATGTCGATTCGCTTACGGCTGGTACTCTCATATATCGCTATGCTGCTTGTACCGCTTGTGCTCTCGGGGCTAGCCGTGATTTTAATCAGCATCGCAACGTTTGGGAGTCTAAAGTCCGTCTTTCAAGTCGATTTCTCCCAAGGCAATCCGATCAAGCGTGTCGTTGACCAAGAGCTGGAAAATGTCGCTTATATGAAAGCAAAGACGGATACGGAGCCGGATGTTTTTCTCGATCCCGTGTTTGTGAAGGATCTGGAGGAGAGATTCCATAAGATTAATATGGGTCTCATCATTCGAAAAGATAAAGAGATAACGTATATTTCACCTTATATTAAGCAAGGGGAGGCTGAAAATACCTCAATGCTGCCTTCATTTGGCACATCATCGGGTCATTTTCAGCGCAATCAAGGTTCCCTGTGGATAACTAGGCAGCAGGATTTTTTATTTTCGGATAAAAGCAAAGGCTCCGTATTCGTTTTTCTGGACGGCAGTCCCTTTCAGAAGTATCTTCATCAGTTTTCAAAATCCGTTGTCGTTACATTTATTCTCATACTCGTTGCCACCAATGGGGTGCTGACATACTTCGTTTCACGAAGTATTATTAAGCCTTTGAGAGCACTCAAACGAGCGGCGGAGGAGATCAAAGAGGGCAATCTCGACTTCGAGATCGTTCCTCATTCCGATGATGAAATCGGTGAGCTTAGCACAGCATTCGAAGAAATGCGGCGCAGGCTCAAGAAATCCGTGGAGGTTCAGCTTCTATACGAAGAGAACCGCAAGGAACTTATTTCAAATATTTCCCATGATCTCAAAACTCCCGTCACGGCTATAAAGGGTTATGTCGAAGGCATTATGGACGGTGTAACGAATTCCCCGGATAAGCTGGATCGGTACATACGGACGATCTACAATAAAGCAGCTGATATGGATCGGCTAATTGACGAGTTATTTCTGTTCTCTAAGCTGGATCTGGGCAAAGTCCCTTTTCAGTTTGAAACTGTGGATCTCGGGCAATTTGTGCAGGATTGCGCGCAGGAATTACAGTTCGATATGGAGAAAAAGGGTGTTCAGTTCACGCTCACCGAGCTGACGGAGTCCCCGCTGCATGTAACAGCGGACCGTGATAAGCTCAGACGCGTACTTCTGAACATTATCGAGAATGCGATAAAATATAGTGATGAAGGCAATTGCCGCATTACATTAACGGTGAGAGAGCTTGACGGTTATGCCGTCATTCAAATAATAGATAACGGTCAGGGCATATCGGAGGAGGCGCTTCCGCATATATTTGATAGGTTCTACCGGGCAGATCCTTCACGCAATACAGCTACCGGTGGAAGCGGGCTTGGACTGGCGATAGCCAAACAAATTATGGAAGAGCACGGCGGGAGAATCAGCGCATCAAGCAATATAGGGCGGGGAACGACCGTGTACATGGCATTACCGCTTAGTCAGCAGAAGGAGAGCGAAGGATGAGTCGGATTTTGATCATTGAGGACGAGCAAAGTATTGCGGAGCTGGAGCGGGATTATTTAGAGATCAGCGGATATGAAGTCGATATCGAAAATAGCGGGGATAAGGGCCTCCATCAAGCACTCTCCATTGATTATGATCTGATCATTCTCGATCTGATGCTGCCTAAGGTCGATGGCTTTGAAATCTGCCGGCGTATTCGCAGTGAAAAGGATATTCCTATTGTGATGGTCTCCGCCAAAAAGGAAGATATCGATAAAATTCGCGGCCTCGGCCTTGGCGCTGATGATTATATCATCAAGCCTTTTAGTCCAAGTGAGATGGTGGCCAGAGTTAAAGCACATTTAGCTCGCTACGAACGGCTAATGGGGCGACGGGAAACGAAAAATGACGAAGTCCGCATTCGCGGTTTGATGATTGATAAAACTGCGCGTCGCGTTTTTGTGAACGAGAAAGAAGTCGTCTTCACGACGAAAGAATTCGATTTGCTCACCCACCTGGCGATGAATCCGAACCGGGTATACAGCAAGGAACAGCTTTTTGACCTTCTATGGGGGATGGACGCCATGGGGGAAATCGCTACAGTGACCGTTCATATTCGCAAGCTGCGCGAGAAAATTGAGCAGGACCCGTCTAATCCGCAATATATCGAAACCATCTGGGGAGCGGGTTATCGGTTTAGAATATAATATTGAAGCCTGAGAAGAGTACCTAACTCTTCTCAGGCTTTTTGTTTAATGGCAGATTGCGGAAGTGGAAACTCTGTAGAGAAGTCTATACGACTTGTCGGATCAAATCATGCTACAATATTGATCATGAAGTCATAGCTGTGAAGAAAAGGGGAGTTGGCATGGAGGACGTTTTGCTGCATTTAAAAAACCTTGGCTTCACGGACCTTGAAGCCAAATGCCTGCACGTGCTCGCCGAATGCGGCACACAGACGGGATACGAAATCGCCAAGGCTCTTGGCGTCTCACGCTCGAATGTCTACTCCGCGCTGCAGAAGCTCGCGGAGAAGGGAGCCGTTCTCACCAGTCACGGTGAGCCGACGTACTACCAAAGCGTGCCGATCGAGGAGATCGGCGAGCGGATTGAAGCGGAGCTGCAAGCCTCGATCCGCTACGTGAAAGCGAATATGCCGAAGCAGGATGCGCACCGCTCTGAGTATTTCAGCTTGGAGGGGGACTCGAAGGTCATCGAGCGTATACGCACGGAGCTAAGAAAGGCGAAGGAAGAGGCGCTTTGTGACCTGTGGTCGGAAGAAGCGAAGCTGCTGAAGGAGGATCTTCGGCTGGTGCCTGCGCAAGGCGTGCGCTTGTTGGTTTCGACGATTGGCGAAGTAGAGCTGCCGAGCGGAGTTCATCAGTTCCCGCACTTACCCGAGGAGGATTGGCCGGGACGCAATGGGCGGAAGTTCACGCTGCTGATTGACCGTAAATTGGCGATTATTGGTACACGAGGCGGCGATGAGCCGACTCTGGCGATGTTAACGGAGCATCCCGCGATGGTGGAGCTGCTGCGTAGTCATTTTTTTCAAGATGTGATCATGCACGAGCTTCAGCAGGATATGGGAGCGAAGTTGGAAGATAAATACGGCAAGAACTTCAAGAAAATTATTCAGAAGTACACGGATGTGAATGAGATGGATGCCCAGCCGGCTGGTGTAGGCAAGTCTAGTGAAGGAAAGTCTCCCGAAGGAAAGAGGAAAAAGAAGAAATGATACTGCGCGATGATGCATACATAAAAACAGAAGAGCAAGAGAGAATTGCGCTCGCGGCAGAGGCGCTCGTGAAAGAGAAGCTGGAGCGAGATAGCAGCGGCCACGACTGGTGGCATATCTATCGCGTCGTGCAGACGACGAAGCGCATCGCCGTCCAGGAGGGAGCCGATGCTTTTGTCTGCGAGCTTGCGGCACTGCTTCACGACGTCGTCGACGAGAAGCTGAACGCCGATCCAGCCGCCGCGCAGCGCGAGCTGGAAGCGTGGCTCACCGCAAGCGGCGCACCGGGTGTGCAAGTGCAGCACGTGCTGGAGATCATCAGCACGATGTCGTTTAAGGGCGGCGCGCGGCCGCCAATGCGCACGCTCGAAGGCCAGGTCGTGCAGGATGCCGACCGGCTGGATGCCATAGGCGCTGTGGGCATCGCCCGCGTATTCGCTTACTCGGGCTGGAAAGGCCGCCCGATTCACGATCCTTCCGTCACGGTGCGCGAGCACATGACGGAGGCGGAGTATCGCGCCGGGAATGACACCGCGATTAATCACTTTTACGAGAAGCTCCTGAAGTTGAAGGAGCTTATGAACACAGCCTATGCCCGTCAGTTGGCGGAGGAGCGGCACCGTTTCATGGAGCAGTATCTCGAGCAGTTTTATGCGGAGTGGGAAGGCGAGAGATAGTGGAAGCTTACCTCTTATTTCGTTTTTTGCTGTAGTATCGGTGCTCGTGATCTATTTATCAGGAAATCCTCCCGTTAATCTCCCAATTCGATAAAAGACCGCCACATGATTTGGCGGTCTTTTTGCTGCCTTCTAGCCCTATTAGAAGTCCCATGCATTAGGGTTTACCTCACTCAATAGACGGCAAAACAGCTTTAGTTGCATTTTGTGGTAAAATAGAAGGAATGGTTTATTAAATTCGCAAAGAAAGAGATGTTATGACGATGAAAAGAGAAGCAAAGTATATAGCGACTGTCTCCTTGGGGGTTATGGGAGCAGGCTTTCTGGCCACACTGCCTTCACCCGTTTCTTCAACAATATGGGGTACCTTCTTACAAGGCGGTTTTGAGGCGGGAGTTGTAGGTGGCTTGGCAGACTGGTTTGCGGTTAGTGCCCTGTTCCGTCACCCGCTTGGCATTCCGATCCCACATACGGCGCTATTGCCGAAAAATCGCGATAAAATTACTAAAGCGCTGGTCTCAACCGTTGAGAATGAGCTGCTTTCCAAAGAAACGATTCGTGCTCGTTTGCAGCAAATTCGGTTTCTTGAGCGTGGGCTTGCGCTGGCGGAGACCCATTTGGACAATGTGGCTCTTCACAAAGGTCTCTCGACACTAGCCAAACAAGCCCTCAACGCCATTGATCTGGAAAAATTGACGCCGCTTTTAGCAGAGGAAATTCACAAAGCGCTTCAAGACGTAGATACGAGTCGACTCGTTCGTACGATTGTTGAAAGCATCGTCGATGCCGATTATGACGGCAAAACGTTTGATTTTGTCATCGATAAAGTGGAAGCATGGGCGATCAAAGCGGAAACGCGTGATCAGCTGGGCGCTATGGCGATCAAAGCGTTCGAGGGTCTGCAATCGAATGGCTTCATGGCATTTGCCGTTAATGCGTTCATCGGTATGGTAAATGAAGAGAAGATCGGGGGCATTATTCAGAACTTCGTTCTTTCCTATATCGAGCAAATGCGCTCGAAGCATCATCCTCGCAGGGAAGCGGTACTTACCTTTATTCGGAATGAGCTGAGCAAACTTGAGCATAATCCACAGCTTTTGGCAGAGCTGGAAGCTTTTAAAACGAAGCTGCCGGAGATTTTTGACCTAGATGAGAAATTATCAGGGCTGTTAGAGCGATTGAAGGCGAAGACAGAGGATTTCGTCGAGCAGCCTGATTTTGTGCCTCAATATGTGGCTCCGGTTATTCGTAAAATGCTTACTTCGGTCAAAGAAAACGAGGATATGCTGCAGCGCGGCGAAAACTGGATTCAAGAGCAAATCGCTTCTTATTTGGAGCAAAATCACAGTAAAATCGGTCAACTCGTCAAAGAAAACCTGGACAAGCTGAATAACGAAAAGTTGATTGAGTTAATGGAAGATAAGATTGGTAAGGATTTGCAGTGGATTCGTGTTAACGGTGCGATATGCGGATTCATCATCGGGCTTGGCTTAGCAGGGTTGAAAATGCTGTTTTAAGTGAATAACAACGGGGCATGCCCGAGTGGAGGCAGGCATTTTTGATCGAGATTAAAGGCGTCAGTAAGACGTTCGTTCAGCGATTAGACGGCAACTACCAGGCGTTGGACAATATCACATTAACGATTGATGCTCGAAGAAGTAAAGCACGGGAAGTGAGGAAAGAAGCTTGTTTCGATCCGAATCTTGGATGGAAGCAGGCTTCTTTTTCAATCATACAAGGTGCAGAATTGAATTTACAGAAAATTTAAAAGTATTATGAAAGCGATTCCAGAAAACGCTTACGTGCATGATTCTCATCTTGAAAATATCATTTAACGTAATTATTTTTTCGTATATCCCAATGTGCGGACTCATCCTGGCCTTCAAGAATTATCAATTTAACAAGGGAATTATTGGAAGCCCGTGGGTAGGATTCACGTATTTTAAAGCCTTTTTTAACGATTACCAAAGCGGGAAGCTGATCAGGAACACACTTGCTATCAGCAGTATTAAAGTGTTTCTGGGACTGCCTTTTCCGATTCTGCTGGCGCTGATGTTCAATGAGGTCAGAAATCGCAGATTTCGGGGAATCACGCAAAGTATTTCTTATTTACCTCATTTTCTTTCTTGGGTTATCGTCATCGGTCTCATGCAGCGGGTTTTTGCTCCTGATACGGGACTGCTGAACGAGGCGATCCGATATTTTGGGCGGAGACGGAAGCACCTTTTTCATGATGGAAAGCAAATACTTCTATCCGCTCATGTTCGGAAGCCATATTTGGCAAAGTATAGGATGGGATTCAATCATTTATTTGTGGTCTCCGATCGAGCCCATTGTATGATAAAATGTATAAATATGTAACGCTTTTTGTCGAATAACAGAGGAAAATGTCTATGTTGCAGTAGGAAGGATGATAATCATGGCGCCCATAATTAAAGATGTAGCCAAGAAAGCGGGAGTATCCGTAACAACGGTTTCCAGGGTGTTAAACGGAGAAAAATACGTGAAGGACGATCTGAAGGACAAAGTAAAACGTGCGATTGACGAGCTTGGTTATACGCCGAGCCACATCGCGAGGAGCTTGGTGCGGAAGAAAACGAACCTAATTGGCGTGATTGTTCCCGATCTTACATCCAGTTTCTATTCCACCATATTGAGCAGCATTGAGGAAACGGCGAGCTTTAATGATTATAACCTGCTGGTCTGCAACATTATCGAGGATACAGATAAAGAACTTAAATATTTGAATGTGTTTAAAGAGATGCGCGTAGACGGCATTATTATTATGCATGAAAAATTAAGCGATGAAATTCGCATTTTCATTAATAAATTGGATATTCCGGTCATTTTCTCAAGCGTAAGAACTATAGATCATAAGTTTGTTTCTGTCATTATCGATGATTACGAGGCGGCCTATGACGCGACCCGTTATCTAATTGAGCTCGGACATGAGAGAATTGCCTTTATTGGCGGGGATATGAGGGACATCACCTCAGGGCAAAACCGTTATGTAGGCTATCGCAATGCCCTCACCGATCGGCGAGTCAAAATTGTGTATGACTATATCCGGTTCGGCGACTATAAGACGCAAAGCGGATATGATTTGATGAAGGAACTTCTGGCTTGTGAGCCTCGTCCTACAGCCCTATTTGCTGTCAGTGACGATATGGCAGTGGGAGCAATGAATTGCGTTCACGACAATCAGCTTAAGGTTCCGGATGATATATCCATCATCGGATTCGACGGAAGCCAACTGACGGAGCTCGTTCGTCCGCGGTTGTCCTCCATGGAGCAGCCTATTCAGGACATGGGAAAGATCACGGTTAACACGCTGATCGATTTAATTTCAGGTCATACAGGAGGCACTCGGGAAGATTTAATATTGGGACACAAGCTTGTCGTACGCGACAGCTGCAGAGCATATCATAAAGAGGGAAAGACTGAGAACGGAGCGGAAGAGGGAGAGAGGAATGAAAAAATTTGATGCGGTTGTCATCGGTGATGCCAATATAGATCTAGTAGTGATAGGCTGTAATCAGATCCCTCAACCAGGGCAGGAAATTTTTGTTGAAAATATGATGATGCATGTGGGCGGAGGTGCGGCTTTATTTACGATCTCATTAGCCAAGTTGGGGCTGCATGTAGCATTTGACGGTGTTCTTGGAGATGATGGCTACGGTCATTATATTCGGGAGCAGTTTCAGCGATATGGTATCGATACCAGTCTAATCCGGACTAGCAAAATAAGTAATACAGGCATCACGATAGCGATTAATCCTGAGCTGGATCGTTCTTTTATTACCTCTTTCTGATGAATGAAACCGAGGCGCTCCATTATACGGGCTTCGAGCAGATAGATGACAGGTTAAGCTATATGTCGGGCTTCTGCAGTCATGTTGTAGTTAAGCTGGGAGCGAAAGGCGCCGCAGCGATGAAAGACGGTTTGCAAACGTCTCACTCCGGATTCTCGGTCGAAGCTGTAGATACGACTGGAGCAGGAGATTCGTTTAATGCCGGTTACATATATGGTTTCTTGACGGGGCTTAATGTCGAGACGAGCCTGCTGTATGGCAACGTTTGCGGAGCCATGTCTGTCGGAGCTTACGGCGGCAGCACAGGCAGCCCCGATCGGGAAGGACTGGAAGCTTTTCTCAGGCAAAACAAAGATCAAGCATCCGACCATCGCGACGTGATATAACGTTGTAACGGGCATTTATTAGCAGCGATTAGAAAGGAGCAATGCACATGGCGGACGATCTTAGGTTCCGGGAGGACGGGACTTTTACGATTGTACAACTCACGGATTTACATATTGGCGGCGACAAGGACAATGAGGAGGACTTACGGACGCTCGAATTGATCAATGCGGTGCTTACGGAAGAGAAGCCAGATCTCATCGTTCATACGGGCGATCTGATTTCAAGCTATGGCGTAACCGACCCTTTGGCATCTTTTCGCCGAGCGATTGCTCCTGCTGTCCTATCGGGCATACCTTGGACGCACGTATTCGGCAATCACGATGCGGAGGAGAATGTGACTCGCGAGGAATTGATGGCGATTGCTCTGGAGCATAACACTTGCTATTCGCAAGCAGGACCAGCCGAGCTCAGTGGCGTTGGCAATTACACACTTACGATTCAAAGTGCACAATCCGGGGATCCGTCTGCTGTGTTATATTTTCTCGATTCCGGAGCGATGGCGCCGGAATCAGTCGGCGGCTACGCGTGGATTGCCGCCGATCAAGTGCATTGGTATAAGCAGCAGTCGCTTTCGCTTCGCGAACGAAGTGGGGCTATACTGCCTGGACTCGCGTTTTTTCATATTCCGCTCCCTGAATACAACGATGTATGGAAACGTGGCAAAGTGAGCGGCATCAAGCACGAAGAGGTATGTTGTCCAATGCTCAACAGCGGGTTGTTTGCTGCAATGACGGAAATGGGTGATGTGATGGGAACCTTCGTCGGTCATGATCATGACAATGATTACTGTGGGACTCTGCATGATATTCGGTTGTGTTTTGGCCGAGTAACAGGCTATAACACCTATGGAGGCTTACCTCGGGGCGCTCGCGTCATTCGTCTGCAAGAGGGAAGGCATTCCTTTGATACATGGCTGCGACTAGAAGATGGTGGTGTCTTAAAGTGACGTTTACGTTTGGAGGCAAAGGTGAGGTTGAGACCCTTATCATTCCCATCTGCTCGAACGATATCGAAGCGATGGGAACCACACGGCTTCCTTCATGGCTGCAGGCGTATTCACTTCTGCCGCACTTGGGAGAGCGAGGAGCGCAGACTTGGCTCCATGGCCGTATTGGAGAGAGGGACTCGCTGCTGGTCGGTTGTGGAGAGGCCTCAAAACTGGATACGGAACGAATCCGCGAGGCGGCCGCGGTGAATCCTCAGGCGATTTCGTGAACTTACAAAAAAACAGGGAAACCGCACCCGCGGGTTCCCTGTTTTTTTAATTTTAATTCCCTCCAGAAGCAGCCTGCTGCTCGTTCTTCTGTTGTTTGTGTGCTTTGGCATCGATGACTTTACCGTTGCCTCCGCCTTTCTCACTCACAGCTGCTATGTTCATAGAGCTGCTTCCTTGAAAAATCCCGCCCTCCTGAATAATAAAGGAGCGGACATCGATATTGCCCACAAGTACGCCGGAACTGGTTACGATGAGCTTGCCTTTGGTCTGAACATTGCCTTTTACTTTGCCTGCAACGATAACATCACGGGCCTGGATGTTAGACTGCACAACAGCGTTTTCACCAATGGTGATGTCTCCTGCGCATTCAATGTCGCCGTGCAGCTGGCCTTCGATGCGAAGGCTGGCTTCGGACATAATTTTACCTTCACAAATGGTACTGCCCCCAATCAACGTGTCTGTTGTTTTAGTATCAATGGGCTTATTTTTGGAGCTTCCAAGCATTAGCGTTCATCCTTTCTATCGGTAATAAGATAAGGGGCGGGGTTAATCTGTACGCCGTTCTTATGAACTTCGTAATGCAGATGGGAGCCCGTGCTTCGTCCTGTGGAACCGAGTAGGCCGATCTTTTGACCTTTCGTTACTGATTCTCCGCGTTTGACGAGCATTTTATTCAGATGCATATACTCGGTTTGTATCCCGCGGGAATGATCGACAATGATATGATTGCCATGTTCATTGTCAAAGCTGGCTTCTACCACAGTACCTGCTGCTGTCACATAAACGGGGTCGTTCATTTCGCCATCAAGGTCAAGCCCCGTATGCATCGTTGGCTTAGAGGTAAAAGGATCTATCCTTATACCGAAGCCCGATGTAATGCTGTGAGTCACAGTTGGCCAAAGTGTCGGCGTGATGCTGCGCAGACGCTCTGCTTCTTGCAGCCTAGACTCGGATTCGTTTAAATTTGAAAGCAAGGCATTAATATCTCCGACTAACGAAGAAAGCCCTTGTTTAGTACTGCTGACCAGAAGAGATACATCTTGCGAAGTAACCGGAACCTCGCTGCCACCGACATCGGAGCTTGCTCCATTTGGCGGTTCAACACTTAGCGCAGACAGCTTCTTGCTTGTCCTGTTTGTTCCTTCTGTTTGGGTCATCAGCTGAATAACATGATCCAGTTTCTTAATTTCTTCCAACTTCGCTTTAAATTCATTCGCTTGCTGGGATAAGTCAATCAAATTGGTTTGAAGCTGTTCCAGTTCACTATTTTTAAGTGTAATTTGATCAACCAGTTGGCGTTCTTGTCCATCGAACGTACGCTGCATGTTATTTGCCGTTTGAAGGGAGTAGGTATTCATTAAGTAAATCGTGACAAAAAATCCAATCAGCACGAGCAGGATCAAGCTGGGCACAATATATAGACTACTGTGCGGAAGCTTGAATCTTACGGTTCGGCGGTTGGCGCCCGGAATGATCATTAAGGTGAATTCCTTTTTACCCCATATGAATCTCAACCGATCCTCTTCCTTTCCGTAACAAAGTCCCCCCTCCTTGATTGGATTGTATTCATGTATGGGATAAGTCATGCCTAATTTATTAATTCGCTTTTCTCCCAAATAAGCGCAGTACGTTGCGGGACATACTAAATTTGCCAAAAAGCGTATGTCTTCGGACTCAACTTTTCCGATGATAGTTACGTCTATAAAGGTAGATGATGGAAGTTCAAGAGTGAAAGGAGTCAAGCTTATGTTGAGAAAATATATACCGCTCTTGGCAATTACACTACTCGCTTTTACAGGGTGTGAATCATCCGGAAGCACAAGCGGAGCTGTCAATGCTTCAGATTCGCCGAAACCGAGTGCGACGGTCACGGCACAACCCACGGCTCCCGCTGAGACAGCTGCCGCAGATTCCACACCATCGAAGGTGACGATGAGCGTGATAACCGCCGTCAGGTTGGCTGATGCAAAATCTGGCTGGATCGGCGGCAAAGGGTGGATCGCACGAACAGATGACAGCGGTGTGAAGTGGAAGGTTCAATACGAGGGACCGGGAGACATTAGGCAGCTGTTTGCGCTGAATGGTCATGATGTGTGGGCGATTGTAGGGGATGAAGGTAAACTGCTAAGTACGAAGGATGGAGGTCAACACTGGGCAACCCTTGGTAAGGTGCCGAATCGTGCGTTCCTGCATTTTATTACGGAGAAGGAAGGATTCAGCGGGAATGCGCAAACCGTGGATGGAGGTATGAAATGGACTGCCTTGCCGATTCCCGAGGGAATTACGGGAGATGCTTATTTCCATGATAAAAATAACGGCTGGGCTGTCAAACAGGTTAAAGATGCCATTGAGGTTCAGCGAACGCAGGATGGCGGCAAAACATGGCGCAGCGTCATGTCACGTAAAACCGCAGCCTCACTAACCGGCGTGGTTATTCGTTCTGCGGGTGCCAACGATGCGTGGATCGAGTTGATTGGTGAATCGGGGATGACCCAAACCTCGTATTCGCTGTTTCACACGAAAGACGGCGGGAAGAGCTGGCAGACGGTTCTGGCGAATAGCACCGCCGGAGGTGGACCTGCCCCTGGTTTCCCTATGGGCGATAACACAGGACCTAAGAACACGGGCTCTAGGCCCGGACCTCTTTACGTCGTGAGTCCAGACGTCGCTTTTATGGGTGGGCAGTGTCCGAGCTGCGACAAGCCGAACTCCGTCGGATGGACGAAGGACGGCGGCAAGACATGGGTGAACGGCAAGGAGTCGTTCACGGGTTATGGCGAGCTGCTGCTGGCCATGGCAGACGCGAACCAAGGCTGGCTGCTGACGAATGACAATGAGCAGCCGAGCGAGATGTACACCACCGGCAGCGGTGGTGTTAACTGGAAAAAGGTGCATACCTTCGATGCGCCTAAATGACGAAGAAGCCTTCCGGAAGCAGAGAGAGATGCTGACGGTAAGGCTTTTTTGCTGCTTATCATCCATGAAATACCACTTATTATACCCCCCGACCTTGTGGTCTGCCATAGAATAATATAGTATACTTGCTATCTGGAGGAGGCCAAAAATGCTTGCCAAAAAATATGAGATTGCCGCTCTAGCCATTGCTCTTCTGGTCCTATTCGGTTTCACCATGAAAAATCCAGAGAACATGGAATTATCGGCTGTTTTCTCAAATACGAACCCAAACGAACTGGTGACATCTGCACCTATACAGTCAATAGAACAAAATTCATCTTCTGAAGTGAAACAATCGGATATGCAAGTTTCCCCACAAAAGGTGGATACCGCTACCGATAAAGAAACAGCTATCGAAGTGGCGAAACCTTCAGCCCAACCAAAGGCTGAAGCGAGCAATTCGGAGCTAAGATCGGCCCCTGCCAAGTTGTCATCCAGCAATGCTCAGAGCGCTGCAGCTAGCCCGACGATGACCCCAGTGCCTAGCCCGACGGCGGCCCCAGCGCCAATGGTTAAAGCTAATCCAGTCTCAGAAGCCCCTGAGAGCACACCTACACTAGATCAGCCCCGAGATGGAGATGATCCAGTTCCGAATGCGAAGAATGTAAATCTATCCGCTGCCGAAATAGCTAAAGTCGTCAAACAGTTTGAACAGCTTGCTGATTCTGATCAAAATGAGCCGAGTTGGAAGCGCGAAGCCGACCATCTCATTGTAAAAGGATTGGGCTTCCTTGGAACCCCCTACGTATATGGGGCGAAGACAGGCCAAACCGATTCTTTCGACTGTTCATCCTTCTTGAAATACATCTTTGTCAGTCAAGGGGTGTCGCTGCCGCGCGATTCAAGGCAGCAGAGTCAGCGAGGTACAGAGGTGTCCATCGATCAACTTCGAGAAGGTGATCTCGTGTTTTTCACCACCCCCAATAGAAAAAATAAAAGCGGCATCGAACATATCGGACATGTTGCGGTGTACTTAGGTAACGGCCTTATCCTGCATACTTTCCGCCCGGGCATCGGAGTTACGGTATCTGAACTGAATGGCTCTTGGAAAGAGCGCTTTGTTGAGGCAAGGCGCGTTCTGTAACAGATGTATGAAGCAGCGCCCCAAAAGGGCGCTAATTCTTTCAAGTCATTCTGTGCCAAAGTATTGTTCACCGATCGGAACTCGATTTGTAGACAACACTTCGCTAACAGTTCCAATGTGTAATCCTTTATTCTTAATGGATGTAATCATACCATCCAATGCTGTACTTGCTGATGGGGTAGGATGCATGAGAATTAAGAAACCATTGTCCACTTTTGTATTTATTTTTTGAATAATGGACTGCGGGCTTGGATTTCTCCAATCTACCGTATCTAACGTCCACAACACCGTATTTAGTTTCATACTTTGTGCAACTTCTACGGTTTCTTTATCGAAGTCACCCGACGGGGGAGCAAACCATCGGTTTTTTACTTGCAGCTCCTCAGAGAGCAGTTTTTCTGTTTTCGAAATTTCCTGGTAAGCTTGACTATTGCTTAATTGGCTCATGTTTTTATGAGAATAAGCATGATTGGATAATTCATGACCGCGATTCATGATTTGTTTTGCTGTAGCCACATTCTTTTTAAGCCAAGAACCATCAAGAAAGAACGTTGCTTTCACATGATGCTTGTCCAGAGTATCGAGAATTACAGGGATATATTCATTTCCCCATGCAACATTGATCATGAAAGAAACCATAGGTTTTTGAGGGTTGCCGCGATAGATGGGCGCTGCTCCTAACTGGTTAAGATCAATAGTCGGTGGTATTTGCTTATATACATAATGAATAGACTTGCCGCCAAGGTTGTTCTTATTGATTTCGTATGTTTTTTGAATATCGACTTCCAGACCATTGTAACCGGGGATAGCTCCCTCAAGGCGGTCTATTTTGGCGGGAATAGGTAAGATTCGTTTTTTCGGTGCTTCATTCATAATCTCGGTCATCACGGAGTCGCCAGTGGATACTGTGAATCCGGACAAAATAGGCAGCGCACAAAGTATCAAGCAGTAACAAAGCTTAAAACGTGCCATTGCAGAGTACTCCTTTTCAGATCTCTTTTTATGTTTAGACTTTCTGTGTCTAATGAATTTTTGCAGGAATAGCCTTATTATAGTTTAGGAGTTCTGATACGGTAACTAATCGGTATCCCCTTCTTTTCAATTCTGGCAAAATGATCTTCAAAGCAGCAATGGTTTGTGTAGGGCCTTCAATATAATCATGAAATAACACGATATTTCCGTTCTTCGAATTGTTTAATACACGATTTACAATTTTGTTGACCCCTGGTGTACTCCAATCCTTCGTATCCAATTGCCAACTCCACATAATCACCTTATAACCTTCTGCCCTGACAATAGATACAAGCCGATCGTTATAGAACCCTCCTGGTGGTCGAAATAATTGACACCGACTTCCTGTCGTAGCATAAATAAGTTCCTCTGTTTTGTTAATTTCTTTTTTAATGTTGTTTTTTTTGCTTAGATAAGCATGGCTATATGTATGATTGGCTATCTCGTGGCCCTCATTTAACGTTCGCAACAGAACATCAGGATAAAGTTTTACTTTATTGCCAACAACGAAAAAAGTGGCTTTAGCCTCATACTGTTTGAGTAGATCGAGAATTTGCGCAGTGTACTCAGGATGAGGACCATCGTCGAATGTTAGTGCAATCACTTTTTGATCGGTTGTTATTTCCCAAACGATTTCTCCGCGTGTCTCATAATAAGCTCGATCTTTCTTAGGGGCGGCACTAGCATTAGATGGAATCAAAAATAGACAAATACACAAAACGAAGATTATTCTTCTCATAATGTCTCCTTTAGTTTTAAGTGGTTGACAAAATTATAATCTCCAATTAACCAAAACCAATTCAATATATTGCTTTAGATCCCAAAAAAGGCCTTATAGTTGCGGGTACCGAGCATTAGCTCGCTATCCGTAACTATAAGGCCCCTTATCCAGCTGCTATCGCCGCGGCTGATCCCCTCCGTTACTTCCATTTCCGTTTTTGGTTCCATTTCCGTCCCCATTGAAAAAAGTAGTCGTCAACGCCTTTATTTTCTCCATAAATTTGCCGTAGCCGTATCCGGTTAAGAATGCCACGCTAATGCGAGCAGACATCGAATCGCCGACCTGCAGCAGCAGAATGCCGCTTTCGAACAAGACGATGGTGATGATCGCCGAGCCAAAGCAGAGCACCGGTCGCATTAAATACCAGTATACCCACTGTGTGGTAAGGTCATGGTAATGCTCATGAAACATGCGAAGCCCATAAAGCGCTCCGCCCAAAGCTCCGGCAAATCCAAAGGAGGCATACTCGTGATACAGATTCAAATCCACGCCGAACAGCTTGCCCTGAACGGTGCCGCTGCCCAGTACAGCCATCATCCAGAGGCTGCCAACGAACCATACAAGTAAATAAACGAAGATGGACTGCTTGCCGAATCGTTGAATGGGGTCCATAAAAAACACCGCCCTATACCATGGTTAATACCATTGTATGAGCGGTGTTGTTGTTGATGCCTGTATATAGGGACGCTTCTCCGATAACTTTAAATACTGAATGATTGATGCGGAGCAGTCTTGCGCACTATATTTTTGACGGTTACGGATATTCATTCTGCGTTTCGAAAGCTCAGGATACTGTTCAAGCAGCAGTTTGAACCAGTGATCGATCATCTCAAGAGACGTAATCTTTTGACCATAGCCTTGTTCCTGAAAGTATTGGCAATTCTTCTCTTCTTGTCCCGGAATCGGGCTGTAGAACAGCATCGGAATGCCTTTAGCCATTGCTTCCGTACAGGTCATCCCGCCCGGCTTCGTAATTAGCAGATCAGAGATGTCCATTAGCTTGTTAATCTCATTGGTATAACCAATCAGATGCACATTCGGCTGCCGGAAGACAGCTTCCTCCAGCAATTGTTGGCGAGCTTTCTCATTCGTTCCCAAACAGATTAGAAGCTGAATATCCTTGCTCCAGCTTGCTAAGTAGGTCAACAGTTCTTCCTTTTCTTCCTTTTTAAAGACACCCCATCCGCCGCCCATAACCATGACGGTGGGCATGGCGTTAAGCCCGAATTGTTGACGGATTTGCTCTTTGCTATGCTCCAAGCGGAAATTAGGGTGAACAGGGATCCCCGTGACTTCAACTTGCGTTTCCGGCACGCCAAGGTCCAATATACGCTCCCTCACCATTGGAGTAGAAACCAGATATTTGTCCACGGCCGGATCAATCCAGGTACCATGAACGTCGTAATCTGTGATGACGGTGAAGAGGGGGACGGCTAGTCCAGCACGTTTCAGACGAGAGACGATAATGCTCGGAAAAGGATGCGTACAAACGATGATATCGGGCTTTAGCTGCTCGATGATCGCTTTCGTTTGCGAGTAGAAAATACGATGCAGTGCAAGCCCTGCAAAGCGATTTAATGACTTTTCATATTGATTCCGGTAAAGCATACCATATAGTTTGGGTTGTGAAGTAACCGTGCGGCGGTATGCCGAGAAGATCCAAGGTGCTATGGTAGGATGCAAAAAAGCGCCAAGCTCAATCACACGTGTAATAACTTCAGATGAGCTTTGTCGAAGCTCCACCGAAAGCGCATGAGCAGCTTGTGTATGTCCTTTCCCAAAGCCTTCGGATAAGAGCAAAATCCGTTTTTTTCGCAAGGAATTCACCTTTCTTTGTATAACCATTAAATGCTTGTAGATTTTCGTTTAGATGCATAACATTTTCGACAAACAGGCACGTAGCTTTCATTACCGCCAATTTGAATCTGCTCACCGTGAAAGATCGGCTCCCCGTCTTTGCAGCGCATATTCATAATCGCTTTCTTGTCGCAGTACCAACAAACGGTTTTGATCTCCTCAATGGTATCAGCTGCAGCGAGGAGAGCGTCGCTTCCTTCGAATAATTGCCCCATGAAATCAGCTCTGAGCCCATAGGCGATAACAGGAATGTCCAAATCGTCGACAATTTCAATCAATTGAGCAACTTGCTCTTTATTCAAAAACTGCGCTTCATCGACCAAAATGCAGTTGGGGCGCTCTATGCGGGCGAGTTCGATCATGTCCAAGTTCTCATCTACAACGGTAGCCATCTTGTGCATCCCAATTCTGGAGACGACCTTGCCAACCCCGAATCGATCATCCATAACGGATGTCAGGAGCAGAACTTTCTTGCCTTGTTCTTCATAATTATGTGCAACACGCAAGACTTCAATCGATTTACCACTATTCATCGTGCCATAACGAAAATATAATTTTGCCAAACTGGGCCAGTCCCCTCTGCGGATGTAATAAATGTATGAATTTATATGGTGAAAAAATAAGTAGCGGTCATACTGTCGAGCTCTGCTAGTTTGATAGCGGCTTGAAAGCTCACTTCTGAGGCAGGCTTATCGCCGATCAGAGGCTGTTTTTTGTAAATCTTTCCGATATTCACTTGAATACTGCCTGGAACAGGTTCACTTGTAATTTGAATCCGATGGGGCTCGTTCATCAGCACATGGATGATTTCCCTAGAAGTCGCGTTATTGCTTTGCATCAACTCCTGGATTAATTCATGGTCCATAAGCGAAGGAATACGTTCCTTCATGTTCGGGTTAGTTTCGCAGTGATGAGCAGCGGCTTTGGCCAGCAGCGCATCCATCGCAAGAAATTGCGGATCCAGGAAAAGACGATGGTCTTCGACGACGGCATGAACGAGTGCCGCAGCCGTATCTTCATCAGCTTCCAAATAATGATTGCGTAATCGGAGCTCTTTCACAAGAACGGAGGGCGGCAGCACTTGTTGTCCGGCATAATAAGTATCTCGGAGAAAGCTGTCAAGATGGTCGAGCCCTAGTAAAGTTGTTTTATTAGTCAAGGGGCTGTCCTGCTTCAAAATATCCACGATTGACGTTGGCGATAGGCCATGGTTAATCAGAATATCAGCAACGACGCCATGTCTAATCAACTGCTCGGTATGCTGATGATGATCGTATCCAAGGGTTCTCTCCACCGCATGGGAGAACGGCAGGTGTCCAATATCATGTAAAAGCGCAGCAAGACGGAGCAGGGGTTCATCCGGGCAAAAATGAGCCATTAATGACCAAACGCCTACCGTATGTTCAAAACGAGAATGTGTCATCGGTGAAAATAGCGCAGATGCCCCGAAGTGATGCAGAAACTTCAGACGGCGTACCGGCTGCGACCGGAAAAGCTCAACTTCAACCGGGTGGGCCTTCATGTGCCATTGGTATAGAGGCTCCCAAATCATTCCGGTCGAAAAAGTATGCTGTATACTCAAAACAGAGTTCCTCCTAGGCTGTGGAATCTGGATGTATGTTTATTGCAGCGGTATAAGCTATCATAGCATGAAACATAGAAAGTTTGCTATCATGAGACTATGAAAAAGAAACTCAACCATCGCTTTGGATACTCGTCACCTTGTTCCTGATTACCCTGCTTTACTTTTCCCTGATGAGTTGGAAAGTTATCTATACTTGGAAACATTCGCATGGAACTCCCAGCGATTGCCTCATTATTTTAGGCGCTGCCGTATGGGATGGCAAGCCCAGCCCGGCGATGCGTGAACGTCTGGATATTGCCGTAGAAGCTTATCGGAAGGGCCTGGCACCAGCAATCATCGTCACGGGCGGAGTAGGGGGCAACGAGCCTTCCGAAGCCGAGACGATGAAGCATTTCCTCACCCTGAAAGGCATTCCGGCAGATGCCATCCTCCTTGAGGACAAGTCGCATAGCACAATGGAGAACTTACGAAACAGCCAAGTGTTGATGAAGGAAAAAGGATTTCACACTGCGGTCATTGTAACTCATGGCTTCCATGCCTACAGAGCATCCCTGATGGCGCGCAGCCTAGGCATTCCCTCCACTGTCGAACCGGTGCAGATCCGACCGCTGGCGCTAACCTACTACACCTTGCGTGAATGTGCAGGTATTGCCGCATTTGCTTTTGAATGGGCAGTAGGGAAAACTGGCATCTGACTACATTCGGTTAGTCCAGAACTAAGGTTTATTTTTGTCTAAAAGAAAAAAGGCTTCCTTTCTATAGGGTAAATGGAGAGGAGGCCTTTCCCCTTATGTGGACATGCGAATATATTAAAATAAAAACCTGTTCACTATAATAATTTTTTGAATTGAACTATATGATTCCAAGTGTTAATATAATATAAAAAATATTGCGACTATTTCAACAATTCCTATTCTTCTACAAATGGATGAAATACGCGTCGCTACGTTTCGACAATTTAATACTTTAAAGCGTACATTGGGCAAAGTGTGTCCAAAAACCAGAAAAGAAAGGTTGCACAACATGACTAAAAAAGGGTTACCTCCCAAGCAAGGATTGTACGATCCTCAGTTCGAGCATGATGCCTGCGGTATTGGTTTTGTAGCTAATATTAAAGGTGTTAAGTCTCATGAAATCGTCAAGCAAGCGCTTCGTGTACTTTGCAATTTAGATCATCGAGGTGGTCAAGGCTTTGAGCAGAATACGGGAGACGGAGCAGGTATTTTGATGCAAATTCCGGATACGTATCTCCAAGGCGCTTGTGCTGGAGTTAACATCAAGCTTCCGGCAGCGGGACACTATGGTGCAGGTATGGTCTATTTGCCTCAAGATTTGGAGGCTCGCCAAGCATGCGAAAATATCATTGAGCGCATTGTTAGAGAGGAAGGGCAGCAATTCCTGGGCTGGCGAACTGTTCCTACGGATAACAGCTCTTTGGGAGAGTCCGCAAAGTCGGCTGAACCTTTTGTACGCCAAGTATTTATCGGACAAAGTGCGAATGTGACGAGCAATCTCGATTTTGAAAGGAAGCTTTATGTTATACGTAAATTATCTGAAAACGCTATCAAATTAGCGCATCGTGACGAGCAGTTTTACTATTCTAGCTTGTCTAGCAGAACGATCGTATATAAAGGAATGTTAACGCCTGAGCAAGTGGATGCTTACTACGTTGAACTGCAGGACGAGAAGGTGGACTCCGCGCTTGCGCTGGTTCACTCCCGTTTCAGTACGAATACATTTCCAAGTTGGGAACGTGCGCATCCGTACCGCTACCTCATTCATAACGGTGAAATTAACACGCTTCGCGGGAATGTGAATTGGATGCATGCGCGACAAGCAATGTGTGATTCGGACCTTTTCGGCGAAGATTTCAAACGCATTCTTCCTATTATTGATACCGATGGATCCGATTCTCAAATGTTTGATAATACACTGGAATTTCTCATGCTCTCCGGTCGTTCGCTGCCGCATGCTGCCATGATGATGATTCCGGAGCCTTGGTCCAAGCATGAAACAATGGATGATGAGAAAAAGGCGTTCTACGAATATCACAGTACATTAATGGAGCCATGGGACGGGCCCGCCGCAATTGCCTTTACGGATGGCAGCATCATTGGCGCTGTTCTTGACCGTAATGGCTTGCGTCCATCCCGTTATTATGTAACAACGGATGACTTCATTGTACTAGCATCCGAAGTAGGCGTGCTGGATATTGCTCCTGAACGAATTTTGCACAAAGAGCGTCTGAGACCGGGACGTATGCTGTTAGTTGATACCATTGAAGGCCGAATCGTTGCCGATGAGGAAATCAAAAGCCGCATTGCGAGCGAACAGCCATATCGTGAATGGCTCGATAAGCATCTGGTCAGCTTGGAAGAGCTGGAAGATGGGGAGATTGTTCTTGGCTCCGACCATGATACCGTGCTGCAGCGTCAGCAAGCGTTCGGCTATACATTTGAGCAGCTGCGCAAGACACTTGAGCCGATGGCGAAAACCGGCGTTGACCCGATCGGCTCGATGGGGACGGATACGCCGCTTGCGGTGCTTTCGGATCGCCCTCAACTGCTTTATAACTACTTCAAACAATTGTTTGCGCAGGTAACGAATCCACCCATTGACGCAAACTTTGAGGAGATTATTACGGCTCAAGGCACGACGATTGGGCCTGAACGCAATTTGATTCATCCGGAGCCGGAAAGCTGCCGTCAAATTCGTCTGAAGTCGCCGATTCTGTCCAATGATGAGCTCGCAAAGCTTCGCTATATCCAACGGGATGGCTTTAAGACCGTAACATTGCCTACGCTGTTTGAAGCAGCTCTAGGTACTGCAGGTCTTGAAAGCGCCATGCAAACGTTGTATGCGGCTGCGGATCAAGCCATTGTGGATGGCGCTTCGCTGCTGATTCTTTCGGACCGCGGCGTGGATAGCAAGAAAGCGCCGATTCCGGCGCTGCTGGCAACTTCGGGTCTGCATCATCATTTGATTCGCCAAGGCACGCGGACGAAGGTTAGCTTGCTTGTGGAGTCCGGAGAACCCCGTGAAGTGCATCATTTTGCTCTGCTTCTCGGCTACGGTGCTGGGGCTATCAACCCTTACCTAGCTTTAGAAACGCTGGATGACATGATTCGCCGCAATCAGTTGGTCGGCATCGATCACGAGAAAGCGACTTATAACTATATCAAAGCGGTTACCAAGGGTGTAGTTAAAGTCCTTGCGAAAATGGGGATTTCCACGATTCAAAGCTACCGTGGGGCCCAGATTTTCGAAGCAATCGGACTTAGCCAAGAGCTTGTCGATTCTTACTTTA
Source organism: Paenibacillus sp. yr247 (assembly GCF_900103825.1). Classification (GTDB taxonomy): domain Bacteria; phylum Bacillota; class Bacilli; order Paenibacillales; family NBRC-103111; genus Paenibacillus_E. Next base: position 672,402 of record NZ_FNIF01000002.1, on the reverse strand, counting down.
CATGGACTCACACCCCTGTTGGCGGAATTGGCATCGATGTCGTGGCACAAGAAGCGCTCATCCGCCACAACCGGGCGTATTCGGAGCAGGAAGGCCGCGACCGTGTATTGGATACCGGTGGCGACTTACAGTGGCGCAAAGATGGGGAAGAGCACATCTACACACCGGAAACAGTCCATGCCCTGCAATCCGCTGTCCGCACGAACAATTACGGCATGTATCAGAACTTCGTTAAACTGATCAAAAAAGAAGATAAGAAATATATGGCTTTGCGCGGACTGCTCAGCTTCAAGGAAGGCCGCGCACCGATCCCGATCGAAGAAGTCGAATCGATCGAATCGATCTTTAAGCGCTTCAAGACCGGAGCCATGTCCTACGGCTCCATCAGCAAGGAAGCGCACGAGACCTTGGCGATTGCGATGAACCGCATCGGCGGCAAGAGCAATACCGGCGAGGGAGGCGAGCATCCGGAACGCTTCACGCCGGATGCGAACGGCGACCTTCGCCGCAGCGCAATCAAGCAGGTGGCGTCCGGCCGCTTCGGCGTCACGAGCAATTATCTCGTCAACGCGGACGAGATTCAGATCAAGATGGCGCAGGGCGCGAAGCCCGGCGAGGGCGGTCAGCTTCCGGGACCCAAGGTGTACCCTTGGGTCGCCGAGGTTCGCGGTGTGACGCCAGGCGTAGGCTTAATTTCACCGCCGCCGCATCACGATATTTATTCGATCGAGGATCTAGCGGAGCTGATCCACGATCTCAAGAATGCCAACCCGCGGGCACGGATCAGCGTCAAGCTGGTATCCGAAGTCGGTGTTGGCACGATCGCTGCCGGCGTAGCTAAAGGGAAAGCGGACGTGGTCCTCATCTCCGGCTACGACGGAGGAACAGGCGCGTCACCGCAGACGAGTATCCGCCACGCAGGACTGCCGTGGGAGCTCGGTCTGGCGGAGACGCATCAGACACTCGTGCTGAACAATCTGCGCAGCCGTATCGTCGTCGAAACGGACGGCAAGCTAATGACAGGACGCGACGTTATCGTTGCGGCGCTGCTCGGAGCTGAGGAATTCGGCTTTGCGACAACTCCGTTGATTACGATTGGCTGCGTGATGATGCGCGTCTGCCATCTGGATACTTGTCCGGTTGGGGTTGCTACGCAAAATCCGGAGCTTCGCAAGAAATTTGCCGGGGATCCGCAGCATGTAGTCAATTTCATGACCTTCATCGCTCAGGATGTGCGTGAGCAGATGGCGGCACTGGGCTTCCGCACCATCGAAGAGATGGTCGGGCGCACGGATATTTTGGAAGCGGGCAAAGCGGTTGAGCATTGGAAAGCCAAAGGCATCGATTTGTCGCCGCTTCTGCACCAACCGGATATGGGTGAAGAAGTTGGCCGATTCTGCCAAATGACGCAGGATCACGGGTTGGATCGCTCTCTGGACGTAACCAAGCTGCTCGAAATTTGTGAGCCTGCGATTGAACGTAAGGAGCATGTGCATGCCATCCTGCCAATTAAGAACGTTAATCGTGTTGTCGGTACGATTGTAGGTAGTGAAGTGACTCGCCGCTATGGTGCGGAGGGCTTGCCGCACGATACGATTCGTTTACACTTTAACGGCTCTGCCGGTCAAAGCTTTGGTGCTTTCGTGCCGAAAGGCATTACGCTTTCGCTTGAGGGCGATGCCAATGACTACGTTGGTAAAGGATTATCCGGTGGTAAACTGGCCATTTTCCCTTCCAGTGAGTCCAATTTTGTACCAGAGGAAAACGTGATTATTGGAAATACGGCTTTCTACGGTGCTACCGATGGGGATGCTTACATCCGTGGTATTGCAGGCGAGCGTTTCTGCGTAAGAAATAGCGGCGTTCGTGCTGTTGTTGAAGGCGTAGGCGACCATGGTTGTGAATACATGACGGGCGGACGTGTGGTTGTACTTGGTCCGACAGGCCGTAACTTTGCTGCCGGTATGTCCGGGGGTATCGCTTATGTGCTTGATGAGAAGGGTGACTTCTCAAGCAAGGTGAACAAAGAGATGGTCTACCTCGAGCAGGTAGAGGAAACTTTTGAAATGAACGAACTGAAAACGATGATTCAGCATCATGCCACATTTACGGATAGCAGCGTTGCCCACCAAGTCATTAAGCGCTGGGATGAGTACGTTTGGAAGTTCGTGAAGGTTATACCGAAGGACTACAAGCGGATGTTTGATGCCATCGAGAAGGTAAAACGCTCCGGACTAAGCCAACAAGAAGCCATAATGGTTGCTTTCGAGGCGAATATGAAGGATGTTTCCCGTGTCGGTGGAAACTAACGAATTCAGAGCAGATGCTTACGAAGTAAGTTTTGCTGAAGCGAAACTCAGTGATGCTTCCGAAGCCAGTTTTTCTGGCGAAAAACTCAGCACATGCTTACGAAGTAAGTTTTCTCACGAAAACTCTTAGGAGGGACTAAACGTTAATGGGTAAACCAACTGGTTTTATAGAACATCGTCGTGAAGTGGCATCCGAAGCAGCTCCCCTAGTCCGAATTGGCCATTGGAAAGAGTTTGCGACGCCTCTGACTGAAGATAAATTGCAGACGCAAGGCTCAAGATGTATGGACTGTGGGATCCCATTCTGTCACACAGGGGCGTTGATCAGCGGCATGGCGGCTGGTTGCCCGGTCAATAACCTCATTCCGGAGTGGAACGATCTGGTGTATCGCGGTCAATGGAGAGAAGCGCTGGATCGTCTGCATAAGACGAACAACTTCCCTGAATTCACAGGCCGTGTTTGCCCGGCGCCATGCGAAGGATCTTGTACGGTAGGTCTGAAGGACACACCGGTTACGATTAAAAGTATCGAAAAAGCCATTATCGACAAAGGCTTCGCTGAAGGCTGGATTACACCGGAGCCTCCGGAAGTCCGTACGGGTAAAAAGGTCGCAGTCGTTGGCTCAGGCCCATCCGGCCTTGCCGCAGCTGCGCAGCTCAACAAAGCCGGACACTGGGTAACTGTGTATGAGCGTGCGGACCGCGTGGGCGGTCTGCTCATGTACGGCATTCCCAACATGAAGCTGGATAAGAAATACGTCCAGCGTCGTGTGGAGCTGCTTGAAGCCGAAGGAGTGACGTTCATAACAGGTGCTCACGTAGGTGTGAACTACCCGATTGAGAAGCTACAAGAAGAGTTCGATGCCATCGTGCTGTGCGGTGGAGCAACCAAGGGGCGTGATCTTCCGATTGAAGGCCGTGAGCTAGGCGGTGTTCACTTGGCGATGGAATTCCTCAGCAAGAACACGAAGAGCTTGCTGGATTCGGAACATGCGGACGGCGCTTTTATCTCCGCTGAAGGCAAGGATGTCATCGTTATCGGTGGCGGTGATACGGGTACGGACTGCGTAGGCACGTCCTTGCGGCACAAGTGCAAGAGCGTGACACAATTCGAGATTATGCCGAAATCGCCGGAAACACGACCTGCGAACAATCCTTGGCCGGAATGGCCGAAAGTCCACAAGGTGGACTACGGTCAACAAGAGGCGGCCGCTGTTCAAGGCGAAGATCCGCGCCAATACTTAATCAACACGAAGAAATTCGTGGGGGATGAGAATGGCAACTTGAAGGAACTGCATACGGTGTTAATTGAGTGGCAGAAGAACGAAAAGGGCCAATTCGTCCCTGTGGAAGTACCGGGCAGCGAGAAAGTATACCCGGCTCAGCTGGTACTGATCGCGATGGGCTTCACAGGACCGGAGAATACGGTACTAGATCAACTTGGCGTAGTCAAAGACGAGCGTTCCAATGCGAAAGCAGAATACGGCAAGTTTGCGACTAGCGTGGAAGGTGTCTTCGCAGCAGGCGACATGCGTCGCGGGCAAAGCCTTGTGGTGTGGGCGATCAACGAAGGTCGCGCAGCGGCTCGTGAAGTCGATCGTTATTTGATGGGATCATCGAATTTACCATAACGTATGTAAAAAGGAAGGAACCTCTTGGGGCTTCTTCCTTTTTTTCCTTGATTTCGTTGTCGTTGAACTATAGGGCAGGGGGTCCCCAATATGTCCCAACCCCGTTACTGAAACCGACGAATAGCTGGCACGCAAAGCACACTTCCAACAATGGCGATGCCAATCGAAGCAAAAATCGTTATGGTTATTACACCACCGATCTGATCAGCAATCCAGCCGATTAGGAAATAGCTCAGTGGCAGCAGAGCAAAAGAGCCTAGCAGATCAAGACTGACCACACGGCCAAAGGCTTCTTCTGGAACAAGCTCCTGTAAGCTAGTCTCCCAGATAAGTCCAAATATCATAAGCCCAAAGCCTTCTACCGCCATGAGCAGAGCCAGAATGACCGTCGAAGTTGTGAAAGGCGTGAGCAGCAAGGCAACACCGGCGAGCAGTACAGAACCATAGGCAAGTATACCTCGATGAGGCCATTTTGATTTAGAACCAAAAATGAGTGCAGCAACAATGGCCCCAGCTCCCGAGCACGTAATCCCGATACCATAAATGAATGGATCCAAGTGGAGATGTACTTTGAATAACCAAGGGACAAGAATGACAATAATTCCACTATAACTAATATTAATGAACGAGAAGGCAAGGATCGTTATCCATAGCCAGGGATGACCCTTGAGGATAGTAATGCCTTCTAGAAATTCACTCATCCATGATGTCGATGGCTTGGTTTCCGATTGTTTGATGTGTTTTGAATACAGCGATTTTTTCAATAAAAACAGGAGACAGAAAAAGGAGAGTAGATAGGTCAGCGCATCTAATCCGAATCCGTAACTGGCAGATAAGGAGGAAATCAGCAGTCCTCCCAGGACCGGGCCAATAAGGCGGACGCCTTGATTGCTGATTTGTGTCAATGCGTTAGCGGCATTGCGAATTTCTGGTGTGAACACTGTGGCGCGTACAGCTGAATACGCAGGTTGAAAGAGCCCTTCCATGAGGCCATAGATGCCCATCAGTACGAACAAAACCGGAATGGACAAGGTGTTAGTAAAAATTAGTACAGCAATAGCCAACATAACAATGAATCGGATGATATCGGAAAGCATCATAATCCTAACGCGATCATAACGATCGACAATCCAACCCGAAAGGGGAAGCATGAGGACATAGGGAAGCATATAGGCGGCCATGATGATACCCATCATCGTGGTTGAGCCTGTGAGGGAATAAACAACCATGGGCAAAATAACGGTCGTGACCGAACCGCCGAGCATAGAAATGAGTTGGCTAAGCCATAAATAAGGGAAGGAACGCGACTTTACAAAAGGAATCAGGAAGTTATCCAGAACACTTTGCTTCTTTTTGAAATGGGATTCGATTTGCATTCGAGTTTACTCCTTGGGAAAATTTTCATAGGTCATTAGATAATAGATGAGAATAGTTGATAACCTCTGGGAAGTCAATCATAGAATCAAAAGGTGAACAATTCGTACGCTTCATGTACAATAGAAGGATCAGGTTAACTCGCGATGCTGCGTTAGCCTAGAATTGAACGGATTCGGGGGGAGCACATGAAGAAAGAGAATCTCATTTCGGCGATGGAACTGAATGCACTGCTAGCCGAGAATGGAGAGGACATTCAGAAGATTGAATTGGACGAACCGATGGGATCACAACATCTTATTTCTCTGCAAAAAGCGGTCGTGCTCCTCTCCGAGCAGGTGGCAGAGCTTCAATCGCAGCTTCACGAGCATTTTGAAATCCATAACAAGCAGCAAGAGCAGCTGCTCAGGCAATTTAAATTTCAAATGGAAAATAAACTCTATGAGCAGATATTAAATAGGGTCGTGGTGCAGCAGTCGACGGATAATGATGAAACAATCGAACTGCAGGACTCGCATAAGGTTCAATCACAGTTGAAGCTTTATTCTGACTTACCGGTGGAGGAGCCTCCAACCTATTCTAGAGTGAAAAGCTATGGTAAGATTAGGAAAAGAAAAAAGGGGTTTCTGGAGAAGCTCTTTGAATAGATGAAAAGTAGAAAGGCCGCATCTTCCAAGTAGAAGAGCTGTCTTTCCGTTTTTGTGTGCAGTAAAAATTTATAGCATCCCTTCTTCATGAGCCTTCTTTGACGCTTGAATGCGGTCCCGGACATCCATTTTCGAGTAAATGCTTGAAATGTAGTTTTTCACGGTACCTTCGGATAAGAACAGCTTTTCGGCAATTTCCTTGTTGTTAAGGCCATCAGCGATGCAGTGCAGCACTTGCACTTCGCGTTCGCTCAGTCCGTAAGCATCTATGCGAGCGGGCTCCTCGGCAGCAGGCTTCGCATCGCTATCACGAGTGGGTGGTTCTGTCGCGCCTCGAGCTTGCTGTACGAGCATTCTGGCGATATCCTGCGGGATGAGTGTGCCGCCTTGATGGACCCATTTGATACCGGACGCAAGGTCCTTCGGATGAATCGCTTTGAGCAAATACCCTTCGGCTCCTGCACCTAGGGCATCAACGACATAGCTGATTTCCTGGAAGGTGGTCAGGATAATGACGCGAATCTGAGGCCAAACGGCCTTGATTTGACGAGTTGCTTCGACTCCGTCCATGACGGGCATGTGAATGTCCATAAGAACAACGTCAGGCTGCTGCTCTTCGCACTTTTTCAAAGCGATGTGACCGTTCTCAGCCAAACCGACGACATGAATGTCAGGGTCCATATCGAGCACGATGTGCAAGCTTTCTCTTATTAAATCCTGATCATCAACCAGGAGTAGTTTGAGCGGGGTTGGTGTCATGCATGACTCCTCCTCAGAGTTTTTCGCCAGAAAAACTGACATCGTAAGCGCTACTATGAGTTTTTCGCCAGAAAAACTGGCATCGTAAGCGCTACTGTGAGTTTTTCGCCAGAAAAACTGGCATCGTAAGCGCTAAGCGCAACTAAAGGTTAACGGCGTTAAGTTATCCACATTGTATCATTTGGTGCTTTCAACGGGAAAGGAAAGGATTTAGAATGATGGTAATCGTTTCACAGGAATGGAACAATGGACGACAGTACCTTGGCCTAACGCGGAACTTACCTGCAGCGTACCCTGCAGCGCAGATATGCGTTCCTGCATGGCATTGATTCCAAAACCGATTTTCAGCTGCTCAGTACCAATTCCATCGTCTTCGATGCGAATGACGACCTGATCATCAGCGTAGTTTAACACGACCTCCACGGAGACGGCCCGGCCATGCCGCTTGGCATTGGTCAGTGATTCCTGCAGGCAGCGAATGAGGGAGAGCTTAGTTTGCTTCGGAATGTCGAATTCCTCACCAACCGTGGTGAACTGTATTTGGGTCCCGGTATGAAGGGCAAACTCGTTGGCGAGTCTGGTCAGTTGCTGGGAGAGCAGCATATCACCTTCTTTGGGAACCATTTGATGAATGCTGCGGCGTACTTCTTCTAATCCATTGCGGGTTACACTGCGCAGCACGTCTAGCTTTTCTTTGGCTTTGTCCGGCGCGGTTTCGATCAGGTAGGAAACAGCGTCCATTCCCATGATGACAATAGTAAATGTATGCCCTACGGTATCATGCAGTTCACTTGCCATCCGGTTACGTTCTTCGAGCAGCGTAAGCTGTTCGATTTGGTTGGCGTATTGCTCCAAAGCGTTATTTTGCTCATGGATTAACTGGTATTGACGTTGGTTCTCGGCTAGCAGTTTTTCGGTCTTCTCGTTTGAGGTTACGACACGCTGTAAACTAAGGCCTATAGCGAAGAATAGCACGGCATTTAAGATAATACTAAACAGTTCGCCAACACCCATTCCCCTGGGAAGGATGAAAAAATAGGCGACTGGCATAGCTACCATAAAAATGGGAGCGGTCCACCAAGCATTTTTTCGATCCGTCAGGAATCCAATAACCATTAATGGGCAATTAATAGTAAGGTAGGCATCCTCCTGCATCCATGATAGATAGATTTGTAGAGGAATCCCTGTCAGTAGAACGGAAATTGGATAACAAGTTGTATGGATGTAATTAGGCCTCCAGAATAGAAAAGGAACGCCATAGGAAAGGATAATGGCAAATATCGTTAGGAAAGTAGAAACATGCACATTTTCGTTCATATGGAGCAGGACGTAGAACAGGCTGAGCAGGACAGAACCGGTCAGTACGATAAATAGTGACCACTCCACACCATGCCACGGTCTTCTTTGGATCATAGAAGGACTCCTTTATACGAGATCTATGAAATCATTGTACCTAAAATCAGGCAAAATCCATAGTGAATCCAGTCATAATTGTTGGCGCTTGGCTTTATGACTTTCCGTATGACTTATTCGTAGAAAGATTACTAGGTATAGCAGTTCAGGTAAGGTACCATGTGGTTTATATGGGTCAAAATGAGGGGAGTGAATGGGATGGCTGCAATAACAGAGGCCAATACGCCGATTGTACAAATCGAGCAGATTACGAAACGAATAGGTTCTAAGACGATTATTGATAAATTAAGCTTTGAGGTGCCGCGGGGCGAGGTGTTTGGGTTTCTGGGCCCGAACGGAGCAGGGAAAACAACAACCATCCGTATGATGGTCGGACTCATGTCAATCACGGAAGGGGATATACGGATTGGCGGGTATTCGATTCGAACACATTTTGAGCAAGCTATTCGGCATGTTGGCGCTATTGTGGAAAATCCGGAAATGTATAAATTTCTAAGTGGGTATCACAATTTGGTCCATTATGCGAGGATGTTTCCCGGCATTGGGGAGGACCGCATTCAGGAGGTCATTGATCTCGTTGGTATGGAAAATAGAATTCACGACAAGGTGAAAACGTACTCCCTCGGTATGCGTCAAAGGCTTGGTATTGCTCAAGCTTTGCTGCATAAGCCGGCTGTTCTCATTTTGGACGAGCCGACTAACGGGCTGGACCCTGCAGGTATTCGTGAACTGCGCGATCATTTACGTAAGCTTACCCGTGAGGAAGGGATATCGGTTATCGTATCCAGCCATTTACTATCGGAAATGGAGCTGATGTGCGACCGTGTCGCTATCATTCAGAACGGGAAGTTGGTGGATGTCAGGCTAATCAAAGAGTTTGTTCAGGCGGATAGCAAGCAGCAGGTTGCTTTTGAGGTGGCATCGATGGATCAAGCTTTGAAACTGGCCAGAGCCCTTTCAATCCCGGTTGAAGTGGTTGGCGATGACCTCATCATGATCCTTGATAAGCAAGAAATCGCAGCATGGAACAAACGATTTGTAGAGGCGGGAATTGAGGTATACGGTATCCGGGCTGCAACCAAATCATTGGAAGATCAATTTTTAGAAATGACGGGAAGTGATCCGATTGCTTAATTTAATTCAAAATGAACATATGAAAATTTATCGCAGGCTGCGAACTTGGATCCTAGGTCTATTGTTGATCGTAATTGTTGTACTAGCTTCACTTTTCTCACATCAGGGTAATGACGCAAATGAGAACTGGAAGACCCGAGCCGCGGATATCATCGAGCATGATAAAAGAGAGCTGGAAAATCCGGATGTGCCGGCCAAATTTAAACAGCAGATGAGGGAGGAAATAGAGCTCCAACAGTACATGTTAGATCATAATTACCCGCCCACAGCTTACACCTTATGGGGTGGTGTACTCAATGCTTCGGGATTAATCACGCTGGTTACGCTATTTACCGTTATTATTGCCGGAGATATGGTTGCCGGAGAGTTTACTTGGGGGACGATTAAGCTGCTGCTTATACGTCCTGCCAGCCGAGCGAAGATTCTATTTTCTAAGTATGCGACAACGCTTCTGTTTGCAGTTACTTTGCTGATTGTGATGTTTATAAGTGCTCTGATTGTGAATGGGTTCCTTTACGGATTTCAAAGCCTTAGCCTTCCGTACCTGACAGTCAATACGGCTGGGCAAGTTCATGAAGGAAGTATGCTGGTGTATGTATTTGCCACTTATGGGCTGAAGCTGATCGAGCTCGTGATGATCGTGACGCTCGCTTTTATGATCTCGACCGTATTCCGCAGCTCCTCACTGGCTATCGGTCTTAGCATTTTCATTATGTTCGCGGGACAAGTGATTACGCTATTGCTCATGAGATACAGCTGGGGTAAGTATTTCTTGTTTGCCAACACGGATCTCACTCCTTATTTAAAGGGACAACAACCCGCAGAAGGGATGACGCTTGGTTTCTCTATTACCGTATTGCTGTTCTACTTCTTGTTGTTCAATGTGCTTTCTTGGGAAATATTCCGAAGACGCGACGTAGCGGCCTGACCGTTGGTTTGTCTGGTGATAAACGATTACGAAAAAGGACGATTCCTTCGGTTATCAAACCAGCGGAATCGTCCTTTTTTTGTGGTACACAGCACCTACTTCTGAATATAAGCTTGAATTGTGGCAGGAACTTCCTGCAAGGAGGTTAACTGATAGAACGCACCTTGAGGAATGATATCGATCGTTCCTGTATTGTATTCCCAGTCCTTGTCTACTGGAATGTGAATCGAGTGGATACCTGCATGAAGCGCTGGCAGCACATCCGTCTTGACGGAGTTGCCGATCATCCAAGTGTGTTTGCGATCAAAGTTCTGCTCGTGCATAATCGTTTCCATGAATTCCCTGGTCTTATGTACGGTTACAAAGATGCGGTCATCAAAGTAAGTGTCTAGGCTCAAATCCTTCACTTTTTTCATTTGGATAGAAGCGTCGCCGCCGGTATACAAAAAAAGTCGGTGTCCCGCTTGCTGCAGCTGGTCAAGTGTTTCATTCATAAGCGGATAAGGCTCGACGGTGTACTCATAGACGGTGTGGCCTAATTGCATCAGCCATGACTCTTCTTTTGCACTCGTTGGGCGATTATACTGCGCTGCATACCATTGGTACGTTTCAACGAACGATTTAGGAAAACGATCCGGCATAAAGCCATGAATATGGATGCCAGCAAGATCGATTTGGAGCTGCTTCTGCTTAATATCCTGCGCTTTAAGCCCGTGCCCGGAATACCAAGTGAGCATGAGATCGACGAACTGCTCAATGACGACATCAAAATATTTATTACAATGTACCAACGTATCATCAAGATCAAAAAGTATCGACTGTGCTTTCATATGCCCTATCTCCTGCATCAGTTAGAAATGAATTTCCAACTATTATACCATGCCCCAATCGCAACTCCTAGGCGGACTCAATTACATTGCAACTGTATTGCCTTTAAATGCGCCATTTGCTGCGGAAGCGGGTTTGTTTGCATTCTCAAGCTCGCCGTTTTGCTGGGGAGCAGCAGTCGTTGTTTTTGTATCCATTTTGCTGTTCCCTTGGAATACCCCGCCTTCTTCAATGATAAAGGAAGCAGCGCTAATATTGCCTTGGAGTGAACCCGTTGATGTAATGGTCAGTTTGCCATTGGTCATTATGTTGCCTTGGACATTGCCAGCGAGTACAACATCTCTAGCGGAAATATTGGATTTCACGACGCCCCGTTCCCCGATAATAACGTCCCCTGCACATTCGATATCACCTGTAATGCCGCCTTCAATACGAATGCTTGCTTCTGATTTGATACGACCTTCAAAGGTGGTACCTTCTCCAATCAAAGTATCTGTCGTATTCGGATTCATGAAATTTTTCTTGCTTTTAAACATATTGATTATTCATCCTTTCGATTCGTATTGAGATAAGGTTTGGGATCGGTGCTTTCCCCATTTTTGAGTACTTCATAGTGGAGGTGAGGTCCTGTACTGCGTCCCGTGGAGCCAACTAGGCCTATAGTACTGCCTTTTTCCACAGAATCACCTTTGTTCACTAAAATTTTATTTAAATGCATGTACCAAGTACGTAATCCCTTAGAATGCTCGATGACGATGTTATTGCCGTGGAAGATATCCGTCCCGATACTGACGACTTTACCGTCTGCGGTTGCGAAGACCGGATCATTTTCTCTGGCACCGAAATCAATGCCGGAATGAAAGCTTGGACGATGCGTAAAAGGGTCGGTACGATAACCAAACGTCGATGTGATGACCTTCGTAGTTGTCGGAAACAAGGTAGGGGTTATACGAAGCAAATTCTGCTTGTCGGCAACCTTTTGCTTGGTTTCGGTGAAGCTGGTTTGCAGTTCTTTCACTTCACTATGAAGTGCCGTAAAAGAAGCTAACGTCTGCTCGCCAAGCTTCATAATAGCTTCCTGAGAAGCTGGATTAGGACTTCCTCCAATACCGCTTGAAGCGTCAGTCGTTTGCTTTTCTGCGGGTTCACTTTTGGCGCCAGATTGGGTACTGGCAACTTCTGTGGCAGCTGGTTTCGCGTCGATACCGGCAATCGACTTGAGATCATTTTCCAATTTTTTCATTTCTTCGACTTGCGTTTTCATCTGATCGGCTTGCTGAGACAGTTGAATGACCTCATTTTGCAGCTGTTCAATGGTCTTATCTTTAGAAGTTAAGGTAGCGCTCCACTGCTGGTTGGCTCCACTCAATTTAGTCTGCAATTCGCTAGCCTGTTTCAAGGTGTGTGAATGCATAACATAAGTGATCATAGAAATAAGCAGTAGCATGGTTAAGCATGCTGCAGCGATGTAAGCGAATAAATGAGGAATACGAAACCTGACGACCGATTGATTAGCATCTGGAATAATGACCAGTGTCAGCTTTTTGGGTTTCCACTTTAGCTTCATAAAGGCTTAATTGTCTCCTGTCGTGGTTGAATTTGGTAAAGGTATGTACATCATTCGTCATATTCTGATAAAAACCTTCCTAATACCTACTAGTCCTAGGTAAAATGAGTCGAAAGTAGGAAGGAATACTGTCAGATATAATCGAATTTACTTAACAATTACAGGAAGTTGCAGATTTGGAGTGGAGGCACTAATGATAAAGCTTGCAGGTATTGATATAGGTAACGATAGTATTAAGCTGGTGCTGGATGGTTCTAGAGAACCGTTAGTCATCCCGAATATCATTGCGCCGGGATACGAAAGACATATTTTGCAGGAAGAAGATTCACCTTGGAAAGCACTGGATGTCATGATCTACAGCCCCTCCCTTTCACAAAGGAATCAACGTTATTTCGTCGGGCAGCTCGCTTTGGAGCACGAAGACAACCTGGAGCTTGAAGACACAGACAATAAGGCGATTTCGGATCAATCCCTCATTGTTGCGCTTACTGCACTAGCTTACCAAGGCCTTGCCAACCAAGCATTCAATGCTGGGTACGGCAATGTGGACGAAGTTGAGTATACGCTGGGAACAGGCCTGCCTGTACGCGCATTCGCGAAGTACAATCAGCAATTCGAACAAAGACTTCTTGGCGAACATGAAGTAACTTTTCTATCCACGCCGCAATTACATAACCGCAAGATCAAGGTATCTATTCGTAAGGTAGCCGTTTCCATTGAAGGTGCTGCAGCGATGTTCCATTTGGCTACGCATGACAGCTTGCAAGTCAAGGATGAAGAAATTTACAACGGCTGTATCGGCGTTTGTGAGATCGGCGCGCTGACAACCGATTTCCCAGTTATCAAACGAATGACGATTGACAATCATTTCAGCCATGGCGAGCAAATTGGCATCGCAACTTATCTTGACGCTGTCATTCGTGATGTCGAAGATGCTTACGGCTATGTGTTTCCAAGCCGTGCGAAGCTGGTGCAGCGTATCAAGAATCGGGAATTCACGATTCAACTGCTGGGTGAAGGCCAAGTCGATATACGGCCTATCGTGGATCAACATTTCCGCCGCGCAGCCTTGCGTATGATCGAAATGATCAAAAAACGCTGGCGGAAATACCCGGATATTCAATGCTTCTATGTGATTGGTGGAGGCGCATCTGCCCTAAAGCCATACATTCAAGAAGCTGCAGGCTCGTTGAAATTGCGATTCGCGAATGAAAGCGAATTTTTAAATATGTATGGCTATCTGAAAGTGGCCAAGAGTCGGTTAAGCCAGACAGTGCCTGTCTAACCATATAACGTACCCGTTTATGCGGGTGCGTTTTTTTTATGTGTTTTTGCCGCTAAGTCATTTTCCGGCTTCTGATTGCTTCGAAACGTTCACCTCCATATAAGTTGTCAGGAGCGTAAGGAATAAACAACTGCCAAAGCACAAAGCGCAGGCCGTGCCTATGATGGGATAATATTTGCCGAAGGCAAGTCCGATGGCAATGCAGAATGTGGAGAAGACCATCAGGATATTGCCCAGCCATACCCACTGTTTGTAGGAGAATCGCACAGTGATCTTGGTCGTCTGCTGGGTGGGAGTTACAGTGGAATTCGCACTGCCGCCGGTTGCCACTACTTGATGAGCTTGCTTCCGCTGCTTGATCTTCGAGGCAGCGAATAGGATGCCGATGACTAAAGGTTGATAGGCAAGTACGATGATCGGCATGCTGAAATTCGCGAAGGCGAGCAGCTCCGTGATACTCTTGAACGATAGAATAGTCGTAAACCCCACCAAGAGGGCGACCTGCTTGTTAATGATGGGATAATTGCGCTCCTTGATGATCGAGCTAATACCTAAGAGAATCGCCAGATAAATCGCGATCATTTTGCAAGCAAGGACCGGTAACCAGATGGTCAGGAGAACGATATCAAGCCGATCGAGGAAATCCGTCACATGTATCATTTGCACCAAATTGTAAAAAGGATATATGAAATTAGCTGGCATTTTCGGTCCCAAAACGGTAAGTATCAAAAAAATGATAAGCGTGAACAGGAAAATACCGAGAAGTGATCCGTATCGGATCGCGGAACGGATATGATTGGCGTTGAACAGCATGTGTAGAAAAGCCCCGAGAATGAAAATATCACCCGCACTTCCGATGGTAAGTAGGTTGCTGAAGGCCAATTGTTGGAAGGGCATTGTGAGAACGGGCATAGAGAGCTGAAGATTGAATTCGTTCGAAAGCAAGAGCGGCATCAACAAAGTTGCGATGACGAAGAGAGGATAGAACATATCGTTGACGCGGGCGACGATTTCCACGCTGCTTCTCCCAAAATAAATCAGATACAAACAGGGCACCAGAACTAAGATTTCCAAGGGTGTGTTGTGCAGCAACAAAGTGGAATTGTATTTCGACGCGGAAGACATATCCTGCACGAGAATTTGCCAGAAGTGGAACAAAATCAACAGATTGACGACAGTACCGCCCCAGCGCCCCAGCAACAGCATGGATATTTCGAAAATATTCCGCTGGGGAAACATTTTCACTAAATATCCGAAAAAGGCTGCAATCACAAATATATAGAAGATGGATAGTATGTAGCTAAACCACGCATCCATCTCACTTACTCGAATCAGTACATTTTGCAACGTAAGGATGCCTCCGCTAGTAATGACGGAAGAGGCCAGCCACGCCAGCTGTCTTTGGTTGATCACTTGTTTTCTATCCAAGAAAGACACCGCCTTTTCCGATTGCTTCAATGGCTGATCACTGAATGATTGATTGGTTAATTTGCTAATTTGCGATCAAATGCCCATTAAACGACTAAACCAAGGAGAAACCGTATGGATAAAGAAGCGCGAAGGCATGGGAATGTGTACGTTGAAATATTTGGTAATGAATAGAACAAGTGTGACAAAGGTAATTAGCCCATAAGTTGCCTTTACGCTGCCTTTCTGATGCTTAAGCGCCTTGCGGTCAATCAAAAGACTGGCAATCATAATGAATAGAAAACTCAGTATAAATATGCTGTTCATCGCGAGCTCCCATCCTTGATCACATTCTGATTGATAAGACCGGTTTCGGTGATGGAGGCTTCAACCTTGATGCGGAATTCAGCTTCTTTAAACACGTCTCGCCACTGCGTTTTTAAACTGTTGTTCCACACATTCGGATGACTACGCCAAACGAGTAAGCCCAGTTGCGCTGAATCGGTCCCTTCCTTTTGCATTTGCTTGATGGCGGCTTGGACGCATTTCTTCACTTGTTCTGCGAATTTACGCTCTACCTTGTGTATGGACTCCGACTTGTTGAGATCTTGTTCGGATAAATCTTCACCAATTACCCCTTTAGCCTCTAGCGTAACTTGAAAGATGACCTTGTCTCCTTGCAGATCAGGTTTGATAGCGGTATGTCCTTCCTTAACGAGAATGGAGATATCTTTGCCTGATTCCAATGGAAAGGTGAGAAGATGCTCTCTAACATTGTTTCTCAGCCACATGAGCCCATTCGCCTCCTGGTTCTTGTAAATGCCAACCATTCGGTCTCCTTTGAACTGACCATAGCCGACTAACTGAATTTCTTGAGAGGGCTGCTTACTACCTTGGGTTTCCTTGGCTTCGAGGTAACTCAAAATAGGATCACTGTTAAAGCTAAGCGCAAGGCCTATTTCCTTCGTGGATGTCGCCATCGCGCGGTGCGATTTGGTTATTTCCCGAATGACTTCGGAGGGAAAACGTTCAAACTTGGGCTCCGCGTTGAGCAGATCGTAGCCTTTGCCCTTCGTCACGACGAGAAAGCAGGTCAGTCGATTCTCTGGTGAGCGCGGCGTAACGTCAAATATGATGCCCATGCCTGACTTGGCAAACTTTTCGCCAATGACGATCGTACGCCGATGGGACAGAAAAAGTCTGCGTGACATTCGCATCTGCAGCTTGCTCGCCGCTTCGCGTAACGTTGTTCCGACCTCCGAGTCAATATAGTAACTTTTGTTTCCGCCCGTACCGCCGCCCCCCCCGCTGGCGCCCCCCATGTTACCGGGAAGAGGTAACATATAGGTGAGGCGATACTTGCCGTCGTCCTCCAGATCCACGGAGGAGGTGAGCACAAAGGCGATATCGTTGGTTTCGGTACGATCCCAACAGCCTGTCAGCATTGTCAGCGCGAGGGTGATCGTTATCCCAAGCACGAAAAGACGCCTACGATGTGCCATCTGACTTGCCCTCCTCACTCGCTTTATGCTTATGCTGAATTCTGCTTCCGTCTACGCCTCCGTCCTCCATGATTTGCTGAGGCAGCTTGTCATCCATGTGCTGTGTGTCTTGAATCGCCATAAATGCAGGACGTTTCTCCATCTTCCACAAAGGAGAGCGAATCAGCGCATCCTGTAAGTCTCCAGCAGATAACGGTCCTAATGGGGACAAATAGGGAACTCCGAAAGAACGTAAATTCGCCATATGTCCGAACAAAATCAGCATGCAGAAGATGATTCCGTAGAAGCCGAATACAGAAGCAACGATAAGAATGGGAAAACGCAGCATCCGAATGGCGATAGCGCCGTTATAGCGGGGGATGGTGAACGAAGCAATCCCGGTAACGGATACGACGATGACAATCGGTGCGGATACGATGCCGGCTTGAACAGCGGCTTGTCCAACTACAAGCGCACCCAAGATGGAGACAGCGGAGCCGACCGCTTTGGGCAATCGAATGCCGGCTTCGCGTAAGGCCTCGAATGTAATTTCCATGATGAACGCCTCAACAACGGCAGGAAACGGAATCGCTTCGCGGGCGGCGGCAATGCTTAACATCAGTGTTGTTGGTAGTAGTTCTTGGTGATACGTCGTTATTGCGACATACAAAGCTGGCGCAGTGAGCGAAAGAAACAAGAAGATGTAACGGAGCAAGCGTAACAGTGAGCCGATTTGGAATCGTTCATAATAATCCTCACTCGCTTGCATAACCTGTATGAACACGAACGGGACGATTAGTGCAAAGGGTGTGCCATCAACAAGGATGGCCACGCGTCCTTGCAGAAGAGCACTGGCTACAACGTCTGGACGTTCCGTGTATTGGATCTGTGGAAAGGGCGAATACGCATCATCTTGGATGAGTTCTTCAATCATGCCTGATTCGAAAATGCCATCAATCTTGATTTGTTCCAGCCGCTTGACCACTTCTTCGACAAGGGATGGCATTGCCAGGTCGTCGAGATAACAAAGGACGAGACTGGTGTTGCTCTCTTTGCCGACGCTCATGGATTTCATCTTCAGCCTAGGCGTCTTTAGTTTGCGGCGGATCATCGAGGTGTTCGTGCGGATGCTCTCAACGAACCCCTCTTTCGGTCCGCGTACGACAGTTTCCGTCTCCGGCTCACCGACGGAGCGCTTTTCTGTTCCGCGGATGCCGAGCAGGATGGCTTTCGCGTTGCCTTCTACGAGCAGGGCGGTATCTCCGCCCAGAACTGAAACGAGCAGGTCTCCATAATTAGTGGAGATCTGTGTCTGGGACACCGGCAGTATCGTACCTACGATGCGGTCAATCGCTGTTTCGCCGCCACCCAGGAGCATTAACGATTTCATTGTATCGTTAAGCAGCTGGGTGTTGGTGAGTCCGTCGACGAAGAGAAGCAGTGCCGGAATGTTCGGCTCGATCTCGAATTCGCGAACGACAACATCGGAGCAGTCTTGGAATATTTCTTTAATGAAATCATGATTTTCATCCAGAAGGAGTGATATTTTGGTCATCTTCAGCTCTTCGATGAAGTGATAGTCTAGCGAATCACTAAGCTCAGATAGTTCATCGGTCTCATCGTGCTTGTCTGATGTGCGCTTGCGCAGGATACTTTTCATCAATTGTTTGGATGTCTTGACCATGCGAATGGCACCTCCTGTCTGGCTTCGGGATGAAGAACATAGGAATGCGTTTGTTATTTTTCTCTAAAAGAAGGATTTTATTACGAAAGTTGGAAAATTTTATTGAGACGGGTCCAGATAAGATGAAGGGTATAGACGAGAAGGCGTTGGCAAAAGCTATCGTGACAAGGAGACTGGAGGATTTTTTGTGCATTGGGCAGAGGAGATGAAGCTAATGCTGTGGGTTGTGATTGTACTGCTTTTGTTCATCTTTCAGACCGCCACCATTCTAGTCGGTGAATACAAACGACCAGCTAAAACGGTAGCCTGGCTGCTCGTTTTGTTTATTTTTCCAATTATCGGATTTATCATGTACTATTTCTTAGCAAAGGAATATTCACAACGCAAAATGGTACGCCGCAAAGGACGCCGTAAAATGGCAGAGATCAAACATCAATGGATGGATAGCGAAGTTTCTAATCTTGCGATGAAAGAGGAGATTTATCAGCTTTATGCGGAGCCGCGGCTTTGTGGACTGCTGCATAACATTCCGGGTTCACCGATCACGTCGAACAATCGGGTTGAGGTGCTAACAAATGGGGGTGTAACCTATGAAGCGATGCTGAATGCGATCGAAACGGCGAAAATCCATATTCATTTTGAGTTTTATACGATAAGACATGATGAAATCGGTGTGAAATTTCAAGAAACGTTGATCCGGAAGGCCAAGGAGGGTGTCAAGGTCAGAGTTATTTATGACGGGATAGGCAGTTATACGCTTTCTTCAGCGTACATAAACAAGTTAAGGCAGGCTGGTGTTCAAGTGTATCCCTTTCTGCAGCCGTTCATCGCTTTCTTCGATAAACGAATGAACTATCGCAATCATCGTAAAATAATTGTCATTGACGGATTGGTAGGCTTTGTTGGCGGTATCAATATCGGAGATGAATATCTGGGAAGGGATCCTAAGCTAGGCTTCTGGCGTGATACTCATCTTAAGCTGTATGGGGATTCTGTATACTACTTGCAGCAGACGTTTATGACAGACTGGTTGTTCGTTAGCGGGGAGCGATTGGGCGATGACTCGTTGTTTCCTGAGCATAATGAACCGAAAGCTTCGCTGGTTCAGGTCATTTCAAGTGGTCCAGATGCCCACTGGGATGCCATCCAGGAGATGTTCTTTGCAGGTATTGTTGCGGCCAAGAAGCGAATTTACATGACCACACCCTACTTTATTCCGGATCCAAGCATCACAATGGCACTCAAAACGGCGGTAATTAGCGGTGTTGATGTACGCATTATTCTTCCTTACAAAGCAGACTCCCGCATTGTTCAGTACGCATCACGATCCTATTTACTGGAGCTTATGCAGGCAGGTGTTCAGTTCTATTTGTATCGCAAGGGGTTCATGCATGCCAAGGTTATGATCATCGACCACTTGATGGCTACGGTAGGTACAGCGAATGTAGATATGCGCAGCTTTTTCAGCAACTTTGAATTGAATGCTGTCATGTTTAATAAGGACGTTATTAAGCGTTTAGAGGTCGATTACTTAATGGATTTGAAGGAATGTGACGAGTTGAAATTGGCCGAATTTGAGCAAAGGTCACGCATGGAAAAGGGCAAGGAAGTCATTGCGCGATTACTATCTCCCTTGTTCTAAAAAAGTAGCTCTATAGGGGGCTACTGTGTAAGGCGCGCTAAGACGGCGTCTAGATTTTGTAGAGGCACTCTCTCAATGAGGTCGCCATACGTTTTCAATCGGTCCAGGACTGTATGTAAATTGAATTCACGAGGACTTGGGCGCAGCTCAACTTCATTCCACAACAGGGGAGTGGAGACGGAGGCGTCTTTTTTGGCGCGAGGTGTATAGGGAGCGGAAAGTGTTTTTCCGTACCAGTGCTGTAGGTAGTCGATGTAAATTTTATCTCCACGGTTCTTCTTGAACCGTTCAATGGTAAACAAATTAGGATATATCTTGACCACATAGGAAGCGATAAAATAGCCAATCTTTCGCAGCTGCTCGAACGTATAGCCATGCTGAATCGGGATATAGATTTGTACACCTGTGGCTCCTGAAGTTTTGGCAATCGATCGAATTTGCAAAGAATCCAGCACTTCTCCAATGATGTGCGCAGCCTCCATAATACGCGGTTCTTCCTCTAGCGTAGGGTCGATATCGATCACCCATTCCGCTGGAAGCGTCTCGCCAATGAGGTGAAAGGAAGGATGGAACTCCAAACAAGCCAGATTTCCCAGCCAAATTAGTGTGGACAAGGAGTCCATATTGACGTAATTAATGCCATCCAGCGGCGCCAGCTTCACGAAGCTAGGTACCGGATCGGGGGCATTTTTTTGATAAAAGGACTTATGATTGTATCCGTTAGGGAAGCGAATGGTAGTTAAGTGCCGGTTGCGGCAATAGCGCAGGAGGAAAGGAGACAGCTCGGTTAATTTAGCGAGATAGTCCGCTTTGGTTATGCCCATTTCGGGCCATAAAGGCTTGTTGGGATTAGTGATGGTAAGCTCGTGTCCTTCCACAAGCAGCGTTCCTTTAGTCGTGACCGCCATGGGAATCATCCTCCTGATCTCGGTTTATTTCCGATTATTCCCTCTAGAGACGATTCTCAAACTTTGCTGTGAAATGTGGGGCAAAGTGATTGACAAAAAGCTAATTTCAAATTACAATAATAAAAGTTAATGACTTTTAGTAAGTTACAATATATGCACAAGGTAATACTTTTTAGTAACTAATAGAAATTCTATACTAATCGATAGAAAGTGGAGGAGAAGAGATATGAGTAACTCATTTTTAGCTGCAGTAAAAGAAAGACGTACGTATTATGGACTGAGCAAAGACGCGGTCGTTTCGAATGAACGCATTCAAGAAATTGTGAACGAGGCTGTGAAGCATACACCGTCAGCCTTCAATTCACAAAGCTCAAGAGTTGTTGTATTATTCGGTGAGCAATCCGATAAATTATGGAACATTACGAAGGAAACACTGAGAAAGATCGTACCCGCAGATAACTTTGCGCCAACAGAAGAAAGAATCAATAGCTTCAGCAGCGGCTATGGTACTGTACTATTCTTCGAAGACCAAAGCGTTATTGAGCATCTGCAGTCCCAATTCGCCGCTTACGCTGATAACTTCCCGATTTGGTCCAACCAATCCTCGGGCATGCTGCAATTCGTCATCTGGACAGCGCTGGGACAAGAGGGTCTTGGCGTATCCTTACAGCACTACAATCCGTTGATTAACGAGGAAGTTGCACAAACATGGAACATTCCAGGTGAGTGGAAGCTGCTGGCACAAATGCCGTTCGGCAAGCCAACCTTTACTCCGGGCGACAAAGAGTTCCAACCGCTTGAAGGCCGTGTGAGATTCTTCCAATAAATAATAACCTTAAACAAAAGCGACCCTATTCGTCATTAGACGATGGGGTCGCTTCTTGTTAAGGCTAAGTTAAAAGTGATTGTTGTTTTCAAAGCACCATATTCAACTGACTAGATCTTGCAAGGAACGCTGCCGCTTTTTTACCAAAGTTATAATGGCTAAAAGGACAGGTATGATTGCTGAAGGAATTAGTGTGGAGAATGGAAGAATTTTGAAGTCGTACGCAGCCAAATCCATAATCGTTGTATGGCTAATCTGGCTCAAAGCATAGAACAATAATCCAATGGGCAAAATAAATGGTTTCGCCTCTTTGATCTTGAAAACTTGTTTAATCACAAGTATAAACACGTATTGAAGCACAATAAGTTCGAATAACGTGAAAATGGTCCAGATTGCGATGATTAGAATTTCTAGCCTTTCCATGTATTCTCCAAATTTAACTAATTGAATGGCACTGAAAAAGGGAAACGCAGACAATTTAGTCAAATTCATGCCTAGTGAACCGAAAGTCAAATAACTCGCCATTAACAAATAAACACCTGATAAAGCAATTGCGGCCGCAGAACTAACAAATATTTTTTTTGTGTTTTTTACTTGCGATAGAAGAAAACCGAAAACAACGACTTTGCCAAATGGAAAACCGAAAGAGACCATCCCTCCGTATACGACTTCTGATATTTTACTTTGAAACATGGGAAGGAAAGGATTGATCTCCACCTCGCGCAAAATAAACACACTAACTATGCTGATTGTCAGTATGAAAAATGGAAGGATCAGTTGAACGGTGCGGACTAAGGTACCCAAACCTAGATAAACAGCATAGGAACTAAGCAACACAATGAGTAAAATTAACACGTTAGGGGGGGTATTTGGAAGGATAGCCGTCGTATAGAACCAAGATATGGCACGATAAGCCGCCACACCAAGGTCAAGAAAATAGACAAGATAGATGACAAGTACGAGTTTGGCAAACCATTTTCCCAACAATTTTTCGCAAGTTTCCGCCATGCTTAATTGAGGATGCTGCCCTTGAACATAGCACAGAAGCCATAACACCCCTACAGAAACTCCAATAGCAAAAAGATCTGATATCCATACATCCTGCTTGACCAGCTTCGCTTCGATTAGAAACAAAGTTGAGAATCCTGACAAAAAACTAAAACAGAGAAATCCCAATTGTCCATGAGTGATTTGTTCCTGATCGGTCATCATAATTCCTCCAATCGTATTTTTAGCAGGTCCATCATGTAATCTGAGATAGGACTATAAATAAACCTACATAAGGACTCCACACTAAGCCTCGAAGAACCCATGAAAGGATATAAATAGACTATAAAAATGATATAGAACAACAAGAGAACAATGGCATCCTTTTTGGCATGTTGTTTCCAAATACGAATTGATCCCTTGAGCCCCAAACAAATGGCTAATAAACAGAGCGCGGCATTAATCATTCATTGGTCACCTATGGTTTGGGTCATCCCCAGTTTTTCAATCTTGACATCAACATGAACAGGAATTGATATTGTCGGATAAACATCATCCCATTCATTTTTTAACTCCTCCCACCCCTTTGGATGATGACGGATGAAATAATCAGAAAACCCAAGAAGGTCTACTTTCAAATCTTTTTGAAAATGTTTTAGGCTATCGTGAATTTGTTTCTCCACGCGCTTGGAAACCTCATGTTCCAATTGACTAAGTGTGTCCGGATCGGAGAGTGGAAGATGATGATTTATTTCAGTCAAAGTTGCTTTCAAATTCAACTGGATATCCAATTTAGGCTTGCCCTTAACGTAATCACTGTGAATTTCACTTTGTGCGACTCGAAAAAAAAATGTCACTTTCGTGGATTTGTAATCCAAGGTTTCAGTAAATTCATAGTTTTTCCATTGGCTTTTCTCAGACAACCAATGGACAACCCGTATATCATTTCCATTCAACCAGTCAACGAATTTCCCCTTGTTAATAACAGCACCGCCTTTTAAAACAAGCGATGAGGGAGAATTTTCAGACTTAGGAGACGTACTTAATTTGCCTAAAACAAAGCCTCTGTAAGGACTGGAGTAGCGGTCTGCAGCTTTCTGTATCATCAGGCTGTAGCTCTTGCCCCACTCTTTTTCATTCCGGATGATCCCGAGCAACACATTCGAAGCCAGTTCACTAATATCGGATTTCAAATTCAGTATATCTTCCGCTTTTTCATCGCTAACAAGCAGGTAACTTGTAATGCGGATTTGACGATTCCTTGTTAGGAAATCTACCACATTATAAAGGGAGTAACGTGCTGCGGCTTCTCCCACAATAAATAATTTATTATGCTGCCATATCAAGGATTTACCTGCACGGTTACGCAAATTTCTAGCGGCGTCCAAAATCGAATCTCCCTGTGCACTAGCAACCCACTCCGAGAGTTTACCTGTTTTCTCCGTACTTGTGGTTGCGGGCAAAACACAGTAGGAAGTAAATATATATTTATTGCTTTCCTTGTCATAATCAATTCCCGTTGCCATAACTAAAGCAATATCGCTGATTTCCTTAATATCCGGTGAACAGCCTGCTAATAATGACAGGAATGAACACAAAGTCAGGAACCATTTAACGTTCTTCATACTCCTCCCCTTCATTTCCAAGAAGAAAACTTCCCTTCACCGGTGGCGTACTTACAAACTTCTTCTCATACGTTGAGGCACTTCTATATCGGACCGGAAGGAGGAAAAATTTCTTCAATGAACTTCTCCAGTTTCCAGAGTCTATAGGTTCTAGGAAAGGTACTCCACAGAATCGTAAGGAACACAGATGTAAAATGATAGCGAGCAGTCCCAGAGAAAGCCCAAAGACACCTGTCGAAGCTGCAAGCAGCATAAGAGGAAACCGCAGCATCCGCAAAGCAATGGCGGTACTAAATGAAGGAATTGTAAAGGAAGCAATTCCTGTCATTGCAACCACGATCACAACCGGACGGGAAACTATTCCCGATTGTACCGCTGCTTCTCCGATGATGAGAGCACCAACGATACTGACTGATTGACCGAGAGTGCGAGGCAGCCGCAGGCTGGCTTCACGCAGCACTTCGAAAGCCACCTCCATGATGAAAGCTTCAACAAAACTCGGGAATGGGATCCCCGCTTTTGCAGAAACGAAGGCCATCATTAGCGGCGTAGGGATCATTTCCAGATGGAAGGTAGTCAAGGCGATATATAAAGAAGGTCCAAACAAGGAAGTGAACAGTGTGATCAACCTTATTAAGCGCAAAAAGTTAGCAAAATAAAACCTTTCGTATAGATCTTCGCTGGGATGCATCATTTCAAAAAATGAACTGGGGGCAATTAAGGCTATCGGGGTCCCGTCCGTAATGATCGCAATTTTCCCTCTGTTCAAGGCTGTGACGACGCGATCGGGACGTTCCGTATTTAAGATCTGAGGGAATGGTGAAAACGTATTGTCTTGAATCCATTCCTCTATTTGGGCACTATCTCCCAGAACATTCAGGTCTATAGCATCGAGTTTTCTCATCAGTTTATCTAAAACAGCAGGATCAACCTGATTATCGAGATACAGGATCGTCACTTTCGTTTGACTTCGTCGTCCGATTAGATAGGATTTCGATTTCAAATCCGCTGTCTTCAGTCTTCTATAAACCATACCCAAATTTATCTGCAAATCTTCGGTGAACCCCTCGCGCGGTCCACGAACGTTAGGTTCGAGCTTTGGTTCTTCTATCGAGCGTGTCTCATATCCGGGTAAAACCATTCCGTATGACTCGGAGCGGCCTTCAACAAAAATAACGAAACCTGCATCCGTAATCATGTTTACGACAGCATCTAAATGAGGCAGAAGTCTAACTGCGCCTAGAGAGTATAATGATCCTGTAATTGCCTCATCAACTTGTCCCTTTGGGTAAAGAAGATCTTCCGACATTTTACGGATGATTTGTTGATTTAAGATGTTTTCATCAACAAGGATATTCAAGTAAATAATAGACGCTAACGATTGACCGTCTTTTTTGGTGAAGTTTCTGACAACTAAATGCTCATTGTGACTAAAGCGTTGAAGTAGTTTTTCTAGGTTGTGGGAAACGGAGGTACTGATCGGTTCCGGTCTTAGTTCCATTTTCCAATCCCCTTAAAGTGAAATGATCTTAGGCCCCAACGGAAAACTTTTCATAATAAAGGAATTATTCGCATTACCTTCTGAAATTATTCAAATGCGAAATGAGGCTGTATCGGTCGACCGATATTTAATTTACACGACAATCAAACCGCCCGTGTCTCCGCATCGTTACCTTAAGTAGAAAATTTAAGGAGGAGTAAACGAGCATGATTAAATTTAAGAAAGTAATCGTATCTTCCCTAGTGTTATTAGGCATTATGGCAGGAGTGACGGCTTTATCAGCGGTTGCAGCTGAACCTCTAAAGGTTAAATCCGAAACGGATATTGCGGGGGATCTTGGAATTCTGCAAGGGGAAGGCAGTGGGCTGACAGCTGAGTACTTGAATAAGCCAACAACCAGGCTGCAAGCTGCGGTGATGTCTCTAAGATTAAAAGGATTGGAAGCTGAAGCGCTAGCTTTCACTGGGACTACTAACTTTAAGGATGTAAGCGGCGTTTCCAAAGAAAACCAAGCGATTCTTAGTTATTTGAAAGCGCATCCTGGGTTAGGCTGGCAGGGAACCGGTGACGATAAATTTGAACCAATGGCAGGAATTACGGCACAGCAGTACTATAAGGTTCTGTTAGAATCGCTGGGTTACATACAAGGTACGGACTTCGAGTACGATAGCGTATTTACGTTTGCCGCGAAAAATGGCTTGTCCAAGATTGCTAACGTAAAGCAATTCAAGAACTTAAATATCGCAACAGCAACCATCGAAGCTCTGAAGGTGACAACCAAAGGCACTACCAAAACGCTAGCCGCTGATTTGACAGATAAGGGTAAAATCAGTGCCAGTAAGCTTGATGTGCTCGGGAATTCAGCATTGAGTTTGAAACAAAGCGATGCTTTAGGCAGTTATCTAACTGATGCTAAAGGTATGACCCTTTACTATTTTACCAAGGACGCCGCGGACGTTAACTCTTGTGTGGGTCAATGTTTGGTCAACTGGCCGATCTTCAGTGCCAATAATTTCACGGTTCCTGCGGAATTTAGCGCTGCGGATTTCAATGTATTCGTTCGTGCTGACGGCAAAGAACAACTGACGTATAAAGGCTGGCCTCTATATTACTTCAACAAGGATCAAAAAGCCGGGGATGCCACAGGCGATAACGTAGGCAAGGTCTGGTTTGTGATTAAACCCTCAAACGGCGGCGTGGCGTTAGGCACCAAAGCCGAGCTTGGTAATTATTTGACAGATGCAAGTGGCATGACGCTCTATTATTATGATAAAGATACGAAGGGCGTCAGCAATTGCTCAGGCAAATGTTTGGAGAAGTGGCCATTATTCTACGCATCGAATATTGCACCTCCAACAGGAGTCAATTCATCGGATTTCGGCACACTTATTCGTGCAGATGGCAAAATGCAAACAACCTACAAAGGCTTTCCCCTTTATTATTGGGTAGACGACAAGAAAATGGGCGATACCACAGGTCAGGATGTCGGCCATGTCTGGTACGTTGTTGATCCTGCTAAATTCAGTGGGACCAAGGCCATGAATACTTCCGTAAAAACAAGCAAATCCGACGCTCTTGGCACGTATTTGGTAGATCAGAACGGCATGGCTTTGTACTTGTTTACAAAGGATAAAGCGGACCCCAACTCCTGTGTAGGCCAATGTTTGGTTAACTGGCCGATCTTCTACGACGAGAACCTTACGGTTTCGACGGACCTTACTGCCAGTGATTTCGATGTCCTTATTCGCAAAGATGGCACTAAGCAAAGCACATATAAAGGCTGGCCGCTTTACTACTGGATTAAAGATCATAATCCCGGCGACACCACGGGACAAAATGTAGGAAAAGTCTGGTTCGTTCTTGATCCGGCTCAAACCGCAGCGAGATAATTGGCTATTCGCTCTATAGGTTTATTGCACGCTCCAACATGCTGGTACTTTCAGTTGTGTTGGGGCGTTCTTTTTCTACAAATCTATTGCCAAGACTTCTTGCTGGCGATAAGGTAGAATGAAGTAATAAACTTTATTTCGAGTCGAGGTGTGCCGAAATATGCGAAATCGAACAGATGGGGAGCTTATGAAGCTGGTCTTGGGGAAACATCATCCGGCCTTGGAAGAGCTCTACGATCGATATGCAAAGCTTGTATATTCATTTGCGCTGAAATCCATGAAGGAAGAGCAAGCGGCCAGAGAAATTGTCCAGCTTGTTTTCACACGGCTTTGGACTACGGAGAAAGGCTATGACGCAAGCAAAGGCGGATTCGTAAACTGGATTATTACCGTGACCCGCAATATCACAATTGATTATTTACGCAAGAAGCGCAGACTCGACCAAGTCATACGGTTAGAGCCTAGAGAGTGGGAGCATGCGCTTATTTCCAACGATCCTGATCCAGAATCTGTTATGTCACGTAAATGGATAGGAGAGCAAATTCATGAGGCATACGTACATTTAACTGAAAGCCAAATTCAATTGATCGATATGATGTACTGGCAGGGCTATTCCTTAAGCGAAATTGCGTCCCAAACGAACGAACCGCTTGGAACGATTAAAAGCCGTTTGCATCAATGTTTGAAAATACTTCGGAAGCATCTGACATCACTGAGGGAGGGATGACGTAATGAAAGAACATGAGACTGTGGATTGCAGTTATCTTGTCAATTATTTGACAGGCGATTGTACGGAGTTGGATCGCGCTGCTTTCGAACGGCATCTGCGAACTTGTGTCACCTGCCGTGAAGAATTAAGTGAATTGCAGGCGGTCTGGCAGGCGCTTCCTTTCGAGATGGAAGAAGTGGAAGTACCTTCGGATTTGAAACAACAGGTTATGCAGTCCATTATCCCGCCCCAACTGAAGGCGATTAAGAAAAAAAAGAAGCGTTCGTTCAAATGGGTGTATGGCGGAGCTGCTGCCATTATCTTAGGCCTCGCCGTAGGCATATGGTGGAATAATCAACCCAATAATACGACCCTGTCAGCGAATCCCGGATTACAACAACCTGCGGAAATCGTGCATACGTTCCAATTGAAATCGGTAGAAAGTACGATGCCAACAGCCTCCGGTACAGCTTGGGTGCTGCAAAATGGCGACATCCACAACGTGGTTATTAATCTGCAAGGTCTCAAGGAAACAGAAGGCGATTGGGCCTATCAGGTTTGGTTCAATCGAAGCGGGAAGCGATACAATTGCGGGACGCTCCACGTAGACGAGAAAGGCACTGGCGTGCTGACATACAGTATTCCTGTGAAGGTGAAGGATTTCCAAATTGACTCCTTTGGCGTTACGCTTGAACCGGATCCCAATGGTCTGCAGCCACGCGGGAAGAAGATACTTGGTACTTCGTAAATTTTGGTAAATCCATAATCCAACGAAGTTCATATAACGAATAGGTTAAGGTTAAACTACTTTCTATGTGTTATCAAAGATCCAAACATTTAGAAAGGATGGATAGATTTGAACGTAAAAGGCATTCATCATGTAACCGCCATGACCGGAAATGCATCGGAGAATTTCCATTTCTACACCGAGGTGCTTGGCATGCGGCTCGTCAAGAAAACAGTCAATCAAGATGATACAAGTGCTTATCATTTGTTTTATGGGGATGCAATGGGGAATCCGGGAACAGAACTTACCTTCTTTGATTTTCCGGGAGTTGGACCCAATGTAGCAGGGGTAAGCAGTATTTCAGGTACATCTCTTCGAGTAGCTAATGACGACTCACTTCAGTACTGGTTAGACCGTTTCAAGGAACACGGCGTCAAGCACTCACCTGTTAAGGCATTTGCGGGGCGCGGTGTCATTTTCTTCGAGGATCCGGAAGGTCAGCAGCTAGCGATCGTTTCCGATCAGAATAATACAGGTGTCACAGGTGGAACTCCTTGGGATAAAAGCCCCGTTCCAGTCCCATATGGTATCACCGGACTAGGCCCTGTGAAGCTTACCGTACGGAAGCCGGAATCGACTATTGAAGCTCTTCGTCTTCTAGGCTTCACGGAGAAAGAACGTATTCCGGCGCTGGTCGAAGGGCAAGAAGCTATCATTGTGATGCAAGTAGGAGCAGGGGGATCGGGTGCGGAAGTACATGTTGAGCCGAGAAGCGATCTATCGGTTACACGTCAAGGCGGCGGTGGCGTTCACCACGTTGCTTTCCGTATTGAAGATAAAGAAGAATTGCTGGCTTGGATTGAAATTCTTAATAAAGCAGGATTACCTAACTCCGGTTTTGTAGAACGATTTTATTTCCGTTCCTTGTACTTCCGTGAGCCGAACGGCATTCTCTTTGAATTAGCGACTGATGGTCCGGGCTTCGCTACGGATGAACCCCTTGAAACGTTGGGTGAATCTCTTTCCCTCCCGCCATTCTTGGAGAGCCAACGTAAATCTATTGAAGCAAATTTGAAATGGCTGCATACGAAACGTTGATGACAAAAAACGAACATCTCTTTTCTATGATTCAGCTCATAGAAAAGAGATGTTCGTTTTTATTTTGAACCAAATCGGTTATCATGATAGATAAAGACAAATGAAGGGATAGATGCCAGATGTCAACAACGGATAAAATTAAACTAACCTCTTACTCCACAAAAGGTGGATGCGGATGTAAAATCGGTCCGGGGGATCTTTCTCAAGTGATAAAATCTCTGCCTCTTGCTGTACCTAACCCAAATCTTCTCGTTGGTATAGATACAAGTGATGATGCAGGTGTTTATAAACTAAGTGAAGAGCTTGCGCTCGTTCAAACCGTAGATTTCTTCACACCAATTGTGGATGATCCTTATTCGTTCGGGCAAGTAGCCGCAGCGAATGCTATTAGTGACATTTATGCGATGGGTGGAAAGCCATTAACGGCATTAAATATTGTCGCTTTTCCTATTAAAACGCTTCCCAAGCAAGTTCTTGCCGATATTTTACGAGGCGCCGGGGATAAGATGATGGAGGCAGGCATTACACTTGTCGGCGGTCATTCCATTGATGATAACGAGCCGAAGTTTGGACTCGCCGTCACAGGATTGGTGCACCCAGGGAAAATACGCACCAATGCAGGAGCTAAGCCCGGAGATAAGTTGATCTTAACGAAGCCGATTGGTGTAGGTATACTGACAACCTCGATTAAGAAGGATCGACTGAATGAGGAAGAAATTCAACGAGTAACACAGGTGATGGCAACTTTAAACAAAACGGCTGCGGAAACCATGGAACCGTATGACATTCATGCGTGCACAGATGTGACGGGCTTCGGTCTAATGGGCCACTCGCTAGAGATGGCCAAAGGAAGCGGGGTTGGAATACGTATAACTGCGCAAGATGTGCCTGTTTTGCCGCGAGTCCGAGAGCTTGCCGAAGAGGGATTCGTTCCTGGGGGTACGAAAAACAACTTTGCTCATGTGCAAGAAGCAATCACTTTTGCTGAATCTTTGGATCAAATTAGCCAGTGGATTTTGTGTGACGCTGTTACCTCAGGCGGTCTTCTTATCTCGGTTGCCGGGGAGCAAGCGGACGAATTGCTTCACAAACTGAAGGATGCCGGAGTCGAAGCGAACTTGATTGGTGAAATTACTTCCGAACATCCGGGACGCATTGTCGTACTCTAAAGGAGCGAAAATCAATTGTTTCAAGACATCACCATTGAAGAGTTGCTAACGTTGAAAGATAAAAAAGAGCTTGTTATGATCGACGTCCGTTCTCAATCTGAATTTGCAGATGGAACGTTTCCCGGCAGCTTGAATATTCCCATCTTTCAGGATGCCGAGCGTGCAGAAATAGGCACAATCTATAAACAAGTGAGCGTACAAGCTGCTAAGGACCGAGGACTCGAGATCGTTTCTGCGAAGCTCCCCGCCTTTGTGAAGTTATTCGAGCAAATCAAAGAACCGAAGGTCGTTTTCTGTTGGCGCGGAGGAATGCGCAGTAAAACCACAGCAACCGTTTTATCACTCATGGGGATTCGGGTCTATCGTTTGTCTGGAGGGATTCGTGCTTATCGGAAATGGGTCGTAAGTAGACTAGAACAGTTTGGTGATTTTAAGCCTCCAGCGCACGTTCTTCAAGGAAATACAGGAACGGGGAAAACGGCTATTTTGCGCCGCCTTCAGGAAGAGGGCTATCCCGTGTTGGATTTTGAAGGGTTGGCGGGTCACAGGGGCTCCATTTTCGGTGAGATAGGTTTAAAATCTCATAACCAAAAGACGTTTGAATCCTTACTCGTCGGACAACTCTTGAAGCTTGAATCTGCTCCTTACGTTTTAATAGAGGGAGAAAGCAAGCGGATAGGTAAAGTCGTTCTTCCTGAATTTATGGTTCAAAAAAAAGAAGCCGCAACGCAGATTTTTATCGAAATGCCGATAGAAGAACGCGTTCAGCATATTATCGAGGATTACAAACCTTTTGAAAATCAGCCAGACATTTTACATGCTTTTAAGCATATTAAAAGCCGCATCCATACACCTATAGCCAAAGAGATTGAGAATAATCTTCATGCTCAGCACTATGAGAATGCCGTCAAGCTTCTCTTGCTGCATTATTATGACCCGCGCTATGAGTATGCAATGAAGCAATATGAACAAGACCGAGTCGTTATCAAAGCTCGAAATAAGGAAGAAGCTGTGGAGGCTGTGAAGACTTATTTGTCACAGGTTCAGTCGGTTGTAATGAAATAAAAGAAGTGCTAACTGACTGCAGTTAGCACTTCTTTTATTTCAGACCTACAAGAGTCATTTGGTGGACCTCCAAAATGATATGCATTCTGAATTCACTTTTTTACTATATCCATTTTTTTCATTTAAAATACGGCATGCTCATTTTTCAAACAGTTTTTCAAGAGCTTCACGTTGTGGAGGTTTAATATTTACTTTGGGGCGAATGCTTTTTGCCAATGCTTCAGCTTCATCGATCGTCTGACTCGTACCTAGTGTAATCAAAGTTCCAACGGCAACAGCGCCCGTTCTGCCACTGCCACCACCACAATGGAAACCAACCTTTTTACCGCTTCTGTAAGCCTCTACAACATGATTAATGGCTTGTTGAAAGAGTACGTCCTGTGGTCCCTCGGCATGATCTCCAAGAGGAACTTGAATCCATTCAACATTTGCATTAGGGTAAGCACATTCTGTAGATTCTCTTCGTAAATCAACCACGACTTCAACGCCTTCGTTCTTAATCATATCTTCAACGTCAGCAGCGCCTCCGAAGAAGATATTATCTTCGTACAAGCTTTGATAATTTTTTGGCATGTTGATCTCCTTACTTTTTCTTATGTTACTTTCCTTCTTTCACAAATAGCTCAATACGATCCTTGATGGAGTCACGAACTTCACGGAATTTCGCGGTAATCTCTTCTTCAGTACCGGATGCCTTAGCAGGATCCTCGAAACCCCAGTGCCACTTCACAACGTTCTTGTTGGAGATAACGGGGCAATGCTCATCAGCGTGTCCACAGAGCGTAATTACGTAATCAGCGCGGTTCAAAATCTCAGGATCAATGACATTAGATGTGTGGTTGGAAATATCTATTCCTGCTTCATTCATTGTTGCAACAGCACGTGGATTCAGACCGTGTGCTTCTAATCCTGCACTCATTACTTCGTATTTGTCATTACCTAGTGCTTTTAAAAATCCATCTGCGATTTGGCTGCGGCAAGAATTACCTGTGCAAAGAAAATATACTAATTTTTTGTCCATTATGAACATCTCCTTAATCTTGTATTGTTTTATAAACTAGAGAAGCAGAGACAGCTCCAAGAACTGTTGCAACTAGGTATAACCATAAGTGTTGTGTTGTACCCGATACGATAGCGGGCCCAAGGGAACGAGCTGGGTTCATGGAAGCCCCACAAATCGGACCTGCAAACATCGCCATCAGACCAACTGTACCCCCAATAGCAACACCAGCAAGTTCTTTAATCGCTTTACCATGTACAGCAGATCCCAAAATAACCATCATTAAAACAAAAGTTAAAATGAATTCCAAAGTGAAGGATTGTCCTTCCGAAGAGCTTGGAAGCGTAGCCCCTAAATTGGCGACATTGCCAAAAAGAAGTAACGTAGTCAAACTCGCAAAAAGCGCCCCTGCAAATTGTGTGACCATATAATAGATGCTGTCTCGCAAGGAGATATCTCCTCTAACCAAAAAGCCAATCGTGACAGCCGGATTAAAATGAGCGCCTGAAATATGTCCAAATGTATAAATCAGAGCCATAATGACAAGTCCAAAGGTAATTGCAACACCAACATGGGTGATGCTCTTTGTGATATCGTCAATAACCATCGCTCCTGGACCTGCAAAAACTAAAAAATATGTACCGATAAACTCAGCAATCAACTTCTTTTTTAACATTCAATTATCTCCTTAATCACAGCAGCTTGAACCATCACAAGTTAGCTTCTGTACTTTATCTTTTTGGGAAGGGAGGTGCTTAAATAAGTCAGTTAGGAAAGGCTTATCCTGGGTAACAAGGGAATAGTAGACCCACTGACCTTTTTTTGTTTCTTTAACGAGACCGCCATCTTTTAATTTGCGCATATGTTGGCTTATATTAGGTTGGCTCGTTTGCATAATCTCGACAATTTCGCAAACACATAAGTCTTTTTCTTGAAGCAGCAGTAGGATTGAAAGTCTGCACTTATCACCAACTAACTTTAAAGTATCGACCATATTTTCAATTTCAACCATCATTAGCCTCCTTTTTGATAATCATATAATTACTTAATTATATACGTAAAGTTAAGGTCTTGTAAATTTTCACATTGTCTCAAGAAAGAAATTTCTGGGGATAATAATTTGTAAAAATACTATCGAGGGTGCCATGATATTAAAGCCGATTATTCCGTTTGAACCTGTGGTTGCTGAGGAATTGCCAAAAGATGAGAATTGGATTGCACAAATTAAATGGGATGGGGTAAGAATATTAAGTTATTTTGACGGTGCTCAAATTAACTTAGTGAACAGAAAGCTAAATAACCGAACTCTGCAATATCCAGAGTTTCATGTTCATGATAGATTTTGCAAAGCATCTTCCTTTATCCTTGATGGTGAAATCATTGCTTTTAACGATAAAACACCTTCTTTCCATGAAGTTATGAAACGTGATAGTTTACGCAGTAAAAAGACCATAGAGATAGGTATGAACCAAACAAAGGTAACCTATATGATCTTTGACATATTATTTTGCAACGGTGAATGGGTCGTAGATAAAATGCTTCATGAGAGGCAGAAAATTCTTGAAAGTATAATAATTCCTCAGGATGACGTGCAAATTGTGCAAAACTTCGCTGATCCCGAAGCTTTATATAAACTGATGGATCAATACCAAATGGAAGGTATTATTTATAAAAACCTTATGAGCACCTACCTCATAAACGGAAAAGATAGGCGGTGGCAAAAGAGAAAAGTTTATCACGATCTTTTTGCGGCGGTTGGAGGTTTTACGCTTAGAGGAAATATTGTAAACTCTTTGTTGCTTGGACTTCTAGATGAGAGAAATAATTTTTTTTATATCGGTCATGCAGGTACTGGGAAATTAACCAACCAAGATTGGAGAGAAATCACTCAAAGGTTGGAGTCTTTAATTACAAATACCAAACTATTTATAAACACGCCTGAAAGAAGTAAAGATGTAGTATGGGTGATTCCCCAAATGGCTGTAAAAGTTCAATTTTTGGAATGGACAGCTGGGGGGACAATGAGACAGCCAAGTATTCAAGCGATCGTTGATGTGCCGCTGAGTCAATGTTCATCCCATCAATTAAAAGGTTAGAAAGCCTATAACCAAGATTTATAGTAAAATAGCAAAAGCGCTAATCCTTGAAAATCAAGAATCAGCGCTTTATTTGCATCATATTCAATTTTACGTTACCGGTTCCTTTACTTTTTTGGCTCTCGTTTTCGCTTTCGGCTTCTTGTCTTCGGTTACACTGGCATCCTGCCCTAGAGTTACTGGTCCATCTGTCGGTTTCGTGGCGTCAAGACTAGCTTGCAGCGCGGCCATGAGATCGATAACGCTCGTTTTTTGGAGTGCAGGCGCTGATTGTATTTCTTCTCCAGCCACTTTATGCTCGATGGCTTCCAACAGGCGGCCGCGGTACTCATCTTTGTACTTTTCAGGTTCAAAAGGAGTTGAAAGCTGGTTGATCAGCATCTTGGCCATCTCTATCTCGCGCTCGTTCACGGTCACTTTCTCCGGAAGGTTAGGTACTTGAGAGATGGGACGAATCTCATCGGGGTAAAAAATAGTTTCCATAGCGAGACAGTTTTCGATAACGCGAATGGCTGCTAACGAGCTTTTAGAACGGATCGAGACTTTGGCTATGCCGATTTTGCCGGTTTGACGCATGGAATCCAGCAGCAAATTATAGGCGCCGGCACCTGTATCTCCAGGTCCGAGATAGTAAGTCTTTTGAAAATAAACCGGATCAATATCTGTCAAGTTGACGAAGTCCAGAATCTTGATCTCTTTGTTCGCTTCCCCTGAGATATTTTCCAATTCTTCCTTTTCAAAAATAACGAATCGTCCAGGCTCATATTCGTAGCCTTTTGTGATTTCCTCCCACTCTACTTCCTTTTCGCAAGTCTGGCATTTGCGCACATAAGCTAGCGGGGTAATACAAGTTTTATGTATGTAACGCATGGAGATATCCTTATCTTCCGTAGCCGAAAACATTTTCACAGGCACATGAACGAGTCCGAAACTAATAGCGCCTTTCCAAACCGTATGCATCGGTGATTCCTCCCCAATAAACGTGATTGTACTAGTATTCTCTTGATTCAATTCCTTTATACGGTAAGGATTTAAGAGAATGGATTGCCTTTAGAGTGGGTACGTTAAATGCGAAAGTTGATCACCATGAAGCTAATCTAAGCTAAAGGAGGGATTCACGGATGGCACAAGATTCAAATGCATCCCAAGATACAGATAATCAAGGGATAGATGATCATTTTATGGATATTGATCGCATGATTAACGAGGGCTTGGGAGGCGGTAACGTCACCATGCACAATGGATTGATCGAATCCTCGACAACGGATACGATGGATCATCCGGAATCCGTACTGGATGAGCCATGAACATTCACCGCGCTCAAGAAATTTTAGCCGCAGATGAGAAGATTAAGGTTGAACTTAACGGTCTGCCCGTCTGGATCGACAGTGTCGATTCCAATAAAGCGGTTGCCAAAGTTCATGCCGAAGAAAACCCGGCCGATTCTCGGTTAGTGACAGTTCAAGAGTTAGAAGAGGTCCACTAACGAATGTGAAGAACGGCGAGCCTGCTCCGATTCATATCGGTGCGGGCTTTTTTTAATTGATTAAGTGAGTATAAGTTTTATACTCTTGCTCCGCATCAATCTTGATAAACGCGCTTGTCCCTCAGGGACGGCGAAGTCGTTTATTTTGATTACAGAGTTGCTGTGGCCTACTAGCGAGGACTATAATAAGAGCAGCACGCGCAATCGGAAGAAAGGGATGAGATCACTGGCTCAATCCACATATACGTACAACTCCCAGCATGAGGAAGATACCGATAGACTAGGGAAATTATTGGCCGCCTATTTGCTGCCTGGCACCGTTCTTACTCTAGATGGCGATCTGGGTGCGGGGAAAACAAGATTCTCGCAAGGCTTTGCCCGAGCGATGGGGATTAGCGAAACCGTCAACTCCCCCACGTTTACCATTATTAAAGAATACGAGGGAGCTGCACTTCCTTTCTACCATATGGATATGTACCGCATTTCCCAAGAGGAGGCGGATGAGTTGGGGCTTGATGATTATTTTTATGGGCAAGGCGTTACGCTGGTCGAATGGTCTAGCTTAATCGAAGATCTTCTGCCGCCGAACCGGCTCGCGATAACGATTACCCATCAGGATGATCTAACCAGAGTATTTCACCTGACTCCTTACGGTGAACCGTATCAGAGTTGGTGTGAACAGATGAAAGAGAACGGAGATTTACAATGACAGAACGAACCATACATGTAGGACGATGCTTAGCCATCGATACCTCATCATCTGCAATGACAGTTGCTATTCTAGACAATGGGAAAATGCTTGGCGAGGTCAGCTCCTACGCAGAACGGAATCACTCGATAGGACTGCTTCCCCATATTCAAGATTTGCTAGCTAACTTAAATCTCAAACCCAAGGACCTCCAGTCGGTCGCTGTGGGCCAAGGCCCCGGTTCCTATACAGGGGTTCGAATTGCTGTGTCTGTTGGCAAAACATTTGCCTGGTCGCTAGGCCTGGATCTCATTGGTGTGTCCAGCTTAGAAGCTATGGCCCTTGGTGGAGCTATGAAGGAGCAGCAGCATGAGAGCGGAAACGGGCTTACGTGGGTGGTTCCGCTTTTGGACGGAAGGCGCAAACAGGCTTTTACGGCTGTGTACGCTTACGAAGGTACTTCTCCGATGACAGCTGCAGGAGAACT
Organism: Paenibacillus sp. yr247; assembly: GCF_900103825.1. Classification (GTDB taxonomy): domain Bacteria; phylum Bacillota; class Bacilli; order Paenibacillales; family NBRC-103111; genus Paenibacillus_E. Next base: position 634,052 of record NZ_FNIF01000002.1, on the reverse strand, counting down.
TGCAACGAATTGGCATGAAGTACTGCCTGATGGCATTCGTGTAATTGGACCTTGGACAGCGCAATTACTAGCGTTAGCAGCAGCGGCTGCCCAGCAAGAACAAGCGCCAATAGAGATTCTATTTGTGGGTGAAACCGAAGGTTTCACGGCAGAGCTTGAACAATTTGCACAGGATTGGCAGGGCATCGTTCGACAGCTTCCTTATGGCATCGAAGCAGAATATATCGGTCGGCTCGCTTATCCACGTTTGGCAAAGGGCGAGAAGGCAGATGTGCATACGTTTGTTCCGAATTATACTAGGCTCCCGGAAGCAGAAGCTAATTTACTGGCCGGGGTGAAGACGAAGAAAGGGGAGAATTGATCATGGAACAATATCAGCCGCAGACAACCGAAAACGCGTTGGTATTCCGTTCCATGCGTATGGAAGATATCCCCTTTATTTGCGAAATCGAGCAAGAAGCCTTCACGACACCATGGACAAAAGGCGCTTTTGAAAACGAATTGACGAATAACCAATTTGCTCATTATATGATTATGGATATCGAAGGCGAGGTCGCCGGGTATGGCGGCATGTGGCTCATCATGGAGGAAGCGCATGTTACGAATATAGCTGTTCGGGATACTTACAGAGGGCGTAAACTTGGTGAGCGCCTAATTCGCGAGTTGATTAAGACGGCCGCTTTCCTAGGGGCAATTCGGATGACGCTTGAAGTGCGGGCCTCGAACTATGTTGCGCAAAATTTGTACGAAAAAGTCGGTTTCCGCTCAGTTGGTGTGCGAAAAGGCTATTACACGGATAATCGTGAGGATGCTGTTATTATGTGGGTGGATTTGCCTAAGAGAAGAAAGGATAGTCTCTGATTGAGGCTTTCAGCAGGTGATAAATGTGACTAGAGATGCAGAACAACAGAGAGATTTGACTGACCCTAAGGAAGCCCAGCTCACAAAGCCGGTCTACATCCTGGCCATTGAAACAAGCTGTGACGAAACCTCCGTAGCTATCGTCGAAAATGGTAAAATCATTCGTTCCAATGTGATTTCCAGCCAGATTGAAACGCATCAACGGTATGGCGGTGTTGTACCAGAAGTGGCTTCCCGTAAGCATGTGGAGTCGATCACATGGATGCTGGAGGAAGCCGTCGAAGAAGCGGGTGTATCGCTGCAGGAGCTTTCCGCGATTGCTGTAACAGAAGGGCCTGGACTAATCGGGGCCCTTTTAGTAGGTGTCGTCGCAGGCAAAGCGCTGGCTTGTGCCTTAGACCTCCCCCTCATCGGAGTCCATCATATTGCTGGACATATTTATGCGAATCAACTCGTTCATGAGCTCGAGTACCCGCTGATTTCACTCGTCGTGTCAGGCGGGCATACGGAATTGATTCTTTTGGAAAGGCCCGGCCAGTTCCGCATTATCGGGCGTACGCGCGATGATGCGGCCGGCGAGGCCTACGACAAAATTGCCCGGGCAATGGGCCTTCCCTACCCGGGCGGACCTCATGTGGATCGGCTTGCACATGAAGCCGAATCCGAGATCAAGCTGCCGCGCTCGTGGCTCGAAGCGGACTCCTACGACTTCAGCTTCAGCGGATTGAAATCCGCTGTGCTGAACGTCGTCAACCAAAGCAAGATGCGCGGCGAGACCGTTCAAATCGCGCAAATTGCTAAAGGCTTTCAAGCCTCCGTCATCGACGTGCTTGTCGAGAAGGCAGGTCGCGCCGTGCGTGAATACGGCGCGAAGCAGCTGCTGCTCGCGGGCGGTGTCGCCGCGAACAAAGGGCTGCGCAGCAGGCTCGCCGAGCGCTGCGAACAGCTGAACGTGCCGCTGCTCGTGCCGCCGCTGGGCCTTTGTACTGACAACGCTGCGATGATTGGCGCAGCCGCATTTCTCAAGTGGGACAAGCAGGAGTTCGACTCGATGGAACTGAAGGCGGAGCCTCAGCTCAAACTCGAAGAGTGGTAAGAGAAATTAAACTAATTTTCAGATAACTGTATTGACTTTGCCAAAATCGCATATTATAATCACAATCAATACTTTCAAACGCAACGAACGGGATTAGTAAGGATCAACAGTTTCGCTCAGAGAGCTGTGCGCTTGGTGAAAGCACAGACGAAATGTGACCTGAACTCGCCCGGGAGCGGTAAGACTGATTAGGATGCCAAGGATCCAGCACCCAAGTAGGTCTTGACGGTTGACCCCCGTGATCAGGTACATGAGTGGTTTCGAACGTAACAGTTCGGATCAATTAGAGTGGTACCGCGGAAGGTTCAAGCCTGTCGTCTCTTTTTATAGAGACGGCAGGCTTTTTTGGTTGTTAATTTTGGAATAGCGGGGATCTGATGCGCAACTCTTCCTAATTGCTCACTCCTCAGCGACTATCCTGTAAAAACTGCATCACTTTTCGTCCCAATTGCCCATTTAGGAAAAAGACCTGCAAAAAATACAGCAAATTTCAGCATTTTTTCGAAAATGGGTATGTATGTCAGGTATTTACTGTACAAAATACAGGTAATAGGACCGAATAGGGTAGAATCGATGAAATTTGATGTACTTTTTGCAGGTTCTACTGAGAAGCTGGGAAGCGGCAGCGGCAGTAACCGTTAACAGTTACAGGTAGTGATTATATAACAAACGCGATGAACAAGAGTAGTAAGGGCTCACTTGTACGGTACAGAAAGCTGCGGGTTGATGCGACGCAGACCGTGAATGCCCCGAACTCGCTTGGAAGCGGTCATGCTGATCAGCAGACAGATGCTGTTAGGGATGAACGGATGACCTCCGTGATCGGGTGACGTAGCCAGCAGCAGCTTTGCTGATCTATGTCTGAGGTGGGCTCCGTAACTCGGAGTCAACAAGAGTGGTACCGCGCTGGGTGAAGACCCGTCGTCTCTTATGTGGAGATGACGGGTCTTTTTGTTGTTTGTTAAAGTGACTTCTCAATCAACAAAAAGCAGCTAACTTGACCTTCTCTCACGCTGCGAACTTCTGTAACGCTGAAAAACATTGCTAAGTAGCGCGGTGACAGATGCAGATAAGCCGGACGCGTTAAGCTCATTATCAACCAATAAGTAAAAATAAATGGCCAGCAGGTCTGGCCCCAAACTTGAGGAGGATTTTAACCATGGAAAATAACAACAATCGACGCATTCGTATTTTTGATACAACACTAAGAGATGGTGAACAGGCACCGGGAGCATCGCTCTATCCGGAGGAGAAGATTCGAATCGCAAGACAGCTGGCGAAAATGGGCGTGGATACGATCGAACCGGGCTTCCCGATATCTAGCCCAGGTGATTTCCATGCGGTGCAGCAAATTTCACGTGAACTGCAGGGTGTAGAGATTTGCGGTTTTGCCCGCGCCATGAAGGCGGATATTGACTCGGCGGTGAAAGCCACACAGGATGCCGCTTCGCGCCGCATTCACATGTTCCTGTCCTCGTCGGACATCCATCTGGATTTTCAACTTCGCAAATCCCGTCAGCAAGTTGTCGAGATGGCTCGCTCCATGGTCGCCTATGCGAAACAATTCGTTGATCGCATTGAATTCTCACCGATGGATGCAACCCGGACAGGGGACGAATTCCTGTTTGAAGTGCTGGAAGCGGTCATTGCAGAGGGTGCCACCATATTGAATATCCCAGACACAGTAGGCTATGCGCTGCCGGAAGAATACGGGGCTATGTTCCGCAGAGTACGCCAAAGTGTGAGAGGCGGCGATACCGTGGAGTACAGCGCTCATTGCCACAATGATTTGGGTCTTGCCGTTGCGAACAGCCTAGCGGCCATTGCGGCTGGAGTGACACACGTAGAGGTTACCGTTAACGGGGTAGGGGAACGCGCAGGTAACTGTTCACTCGAGGAACTCGTGATGGCGATTGAGACGCGCAAACAAACCATGGGTGTGGAAACAGGGATCGTGTCCAGCGAGATTTTCAATACATCCAAAATGGTCAGCCGTATCATGGGCTTCCCAATCGCCTACAACAAGCCGATTGTCGGACGAAATGCTTTCCAGCACGAAGCGGGTATTCATCAAGACGGTCTGCTCAAAAACCGCAGCACCTACGAAATTATGGATCCGGAAAAGCTGGGTATTCCACGGTCCATGATCATTCTGGGCAAACATTCGGGACGTCATGCGCTAAAGCACCGAGTAGGGCAGTTTGGCATTGAGCTTACGGGAGAAGAACTGGACACCCTGTATACGAGATTCAAAGAAAAAGCGGATGAGCAAAAAATGGTGACCGACGACCAGCTTATGGCACTTGTAGGTTCTACTGTAGACGGCCAGATGGAGCCATTCACACTGACACATATGCAAGTCGTTTCCAGCAGTGACCGTAATCGGGTCGCCTCCGTATCGGTTAGGAACAATCAGACAGGTGTCGAAAATGTATACTCGGGCACAGGTGAAGGACCTATCGAAGCGATTGTGCAGAGCCTCAGACAAGCGATTCCGATGGCTGTGGATTTCTCCGACCTGGAGCTGCATTCGTTATCCACAGGTGAAAAAGCAACAGGAGAAGCTGAAGTCACTATCTCCGTCGGCGGCCAAACATACAAAAATACAGGGATAGACCAAGACGTGCTTGTTGCGGTGGCGAAGGCTTTTATCTCGGCCTGTAACCAAGCCATTCGGATGCAAAGCCATTCACCGGCTGCAACTGAAGCCACAACAGCTTCATAAACAGCTCAAAACAAAACAAATTGTGAGAAAACTTAGATATATACACAGCTTGTGAGCAAAGTTATACACATACCCTGTGTACAATGTGCATAACTAGAGAAAGCCCAATGGAATCAGCGGTTTCAAATGGTCAAAGGAAAGAATAACTTTTTTAAAAGTTTTTGTGGATACTGTGGATAAATTTGTGGAAAAAGAATAAAAAGCGCAAAGAGAGGCGGGTTTTGCCTCTCTTTTTTTGTGGATAACGTTGTGGATAAGAAATATAGATAACAAACAACGCAGTTTAAATTATCGGAACAATCCGGCAGTGGATAGTTTTATTAATATGATGAAAATGCTAACAGCAAAAACAGTGGGGGAATACCCATGAAGCTAAGAAAAGCAGCCTGTATTGTGGGTATCTTTACTTTATTGTTGGAGTTGTCCACAAGCGCGGGGGGGATGGAAGTTCAAAATGATCAAATCATCAACTACGCAGTAAAACCCAAGCTGGTAACGGTAGTTTCGATACCGGCTCTCTCGTTTTTAGAGCTGCGATCAGAGCAATTGGCAGAGCTTCCCCATTTTCGGCGGCTTACTGAGTTGGGTGCGGTTGGCGCTATGAATATTCGCACATTGAATCGCTCGATGCGAGATGTTTATGTCTCTTTGGGCTCAGGTGCACCTTCCATTGGAATCGCAGAAGTGCAGGCTTTTGCAGCAAAGGATACTTGGCAGGGCATTCGCATGTCAGAACTTATGAATCGTTATACAGGCCGCAGCCCGGGAGAAACGGTTGAGGCGGATTCACTGCTTGTGCCCGGCATTGAGATGCTAGAGCGGGCTAATGAAGAGCAAGCTTATGGTACAGGGGTCTTAGGGGATTTGTTGAAGGAACACGGCGTTCTTCGCTCTGTGTTTGGGAGCAGTGATTTGGGGATGGGAACGGGCCTAGACGAAAAGAAATTACGTCGCTACAGTCCGCTCATGCTGATGGATTCAGGCGGCTTTGTGGATAAGGGGGCTCTCGGAGATGAAGTAATAACTGCAGCTGTGGATAGACCCTACGGTATGCGCACCAATTATGCACAATTGCGTTCCTTATCGGATAAAAAGATGCTGCCGGGCATTACACTATTCGAATTAGGTGATTTATACAGACTTTACAACGATAAAGAGCATTACAGTACAGAGCGGTTCAGTGCGTTGAAGAGGCAAGTTTTGAGGGACATGGATCAGTGGCTGGGACAGCTTATGTCAGGAATGACGGAAGTGGAAAGCTTATGGATCTTTTCTCCTGAAGTGAATGGTGAAGCAGCTAGTGCCAAAGCCTACTTATCACCAATCCTTCATTATACAACTGACAGTAGAGGAGAAATATTGGTTTCGGAATCTACTCTCAGGCAGGGCATGGTCACGGCGCAAGATTTTACAAGTACGCTGCTAAATTGTGGCAGCAGCAACGATGATCATCTTCGTCGCTGTACCGATGCTGCTACTGCGGCTGCAGGGCTCGAAACTACTTAAATGAATCTTTTATGTCTTTTGGGTTATTTTGCATCTCAGTTTAATTATTTTAGGAGGGTTTCTACATCGAAAGAGAACTGGCATTAGAAATCGTGAGGGTTACGGAACTTGCCGCATTGGCAGCTTCCAGGTGGATGGGACGAGGCGATAAGCATCATGCGGACGAGGCGGCTACATCGGCAATGAGGGCTATGTTCGACTCCGTGTCTATCAAAGGCACAGTTGTCATCGGAGAAGGAGAGATGGACGATGCTCCTATGTTATATATTGGGGAGCAGGTAGGTAATCAGGGTGGCCCGGAGGTTGACATCGCAGTCGATCCCTTGGAAGGAACGGAGCTAGTAGCGAAGGGAAACAACAACGCACTGGCTGTTGTTGCGGTTGCGAGCAAGGGGAATTTGCTGCATGCTCCGGATATCTATATGGAGAAACTGGCCTTTTTTTAAATAAATCAATATCGGATTTAACGGTTTCCATTTTGGATCGGGAAAGACATGCCACACATATAGAAACGCTTCGTACCGTCGGGGTGCGTATTAAACATCTCAGTGACGGTGACGTTGCCGGAGCTATGGCAGCGGCCTTTCAAGAGTCAGGTGTTGATCTATATATGGGCTTCGGGGGGCCCCGGAGGGAGTGCTTGCCGCAGCAGCATTATCATGTCTAGGCGGTGAAATACAAGGCCGATTAATGCCATCTTCCCCGGAAGAAGAGCAGCGCTGCCGGCAAATGGGACTGCAGGATCCGTTTAAGATCTTAACGATGGAAGACATGGTAGGGGACGGTGATGTCATTTTTGCGGCAACGGGCATAACACCTGGTGATTTTTTAGGCGGGGTGCTTTTTTTACCAGTAAATCGTGCCGAAACGCAATCTATCGTCATGCGGGCAAAAACAAAAACGATTCGCCATATCCGGACAAGTCACTTCTTGCCCAATAAAACCGTTTCTAAACTATGTCTGACTGGAGTGCTGTAGATGCCAAAAAAGTTTGGTTGAATTTTCAACCAAACTTTTTTGCTGCTTGTACGGACCCATGTCAATGCCTATATTGCGAATGCCGACTGCAGGTGAGTTGCTATTTCTATTGCAGATTGTACAATAGTTTTTAATTTGTCGTCTTTGTTTTGTCGTTCTAATGTATTTCGTACAATGTTACTTGCAATAGCCAGACTCTAAGGCTGTTCAAAGACAATTTGATTGTATCTTCTGCAATGTAAAGTCTTAATTGTAGGGATAATGATCATTTCTATTGCACATTCTACAATGAAAGTTTGTTCGAAGCTATGCTAGGAGCGTCTCCCACTCCTCATAACAAGCAGCGAGCGAACTCTTCCGCTGATCAACCGCAGCTGTCTTTTCTTGAACGAGCACATAGTTGTTGTACACAGCCGGATCAGCAAGCTCCGCCTCCAAGACGGATACTTCTTCTTCCAGCCGAGCAATGTCAAGCTCGAGCTGCTCTAGCTTGCGCTGGCGGCTGCGTTCTTCGCGTTTTGCCAGCTTGTCCGCTTCATACCCGCCGCCGCTCGCGGGTTCAATTTTGCCAGCATTGCTGCCACTGGCAGCTTTTTTCTCGGCTTCTTTGGTCAGACGTTTCGTCTCCATCTCGGCAAGCTCGGCCTTTTTCTCGAGGTAATCATCGTAGTTGCCGAGATAGCTTGTGAGACCGCTCTTCTGCAGATCCAGCATGCTTTCCGCCATTTTGTTGAGGAAATAACGGTCATGGGAGATGAAGAGGAGGGTGCCCTCGTAATCCATCAATGCCGATTCCAAAACCTCTTTACTGTATAAATCCAGATGGTTGGTAGGCTCATCAAGGATCAACACATTGGCTTTTTGCAGCATCAGCTTGGCTAAAGCTACGCGCGCTTTTTCTCCGCCGCTTAAGGCAGCTACTTTCTTGAACACATCTTCGCCGCTAAAAAGAAAGCTCCCCAGCACGGTCCGAATTCGGGCCTCTTCCAGATGCGGATATGTGTTCCACACTTCCTCCAACACACTGTTGGAAGGGATCAGCCCCGTTTGCTCCTGATCGTAATAGCCAATCGTGACGCCGGTGCCCCATTTGAAGGTGCCTGCATCTTGTTTGTGCTGCCCAATTAATGTTTTCAGCAAAGTAGATTTACCCACACCGTTGGGTCCAATGAGTGCAGCGGTTTCCGAACGACGCAGCTGGAAGGAGACGCCATCCAATAGCCTGTTCTTCCCATCATAGGAAAGTGCCAAACGATCGACCTGCAGTACTTCCTTCCCGGAAGTTTGCTCGATTTCAAAAGAAAACGAGGCCCGTTTCAAATCCCCCATCGGCTTATCGAGTCGATCCATTTTCTCCAGCTGCTTGCGGCGGCTCTGTGCTCTCTTCGTCGTAGAAGCACGCACTATGTTGCGCTGCACAAAATCCTCCAGCTTCGCAATTTCATCCTGCTGCTTCTCGAACTGCTTCATTTCAATCTCATAATTAGCTTCTTTAATCTCGATGAATCTGGAATAGTTCCCGGTATACCGTTTGGACGCATTTCGCTCAATTTCATAAATGGAAGTCACCAACGCATCTAGGAAAAACCGGTCATGAGAGACGACCAGAATAGCACCCGGATAACCTCGCAAATACCCTTCCAGCCAAGTAAGCGTCGGAATGTCCAAATGGTTCGTCGGCTCATCGAGCATGAGCAGATCGGGTTCTTCGAGCAGCATTTTGGCAAGGGCAAGCCTTGTTTTCTGACCGCCGCTAAGCGTTTGGACCAGAGTATCCGGAGAAAACTGACTGAAGCCCATCCCGTGCAGAATGCCGCGAATTTTCGCTTCAATTTCGTAGCCGCCATGTTCGCGGAACCATTCGGAACGCTGAGCGTACCGATTCATCGTGGTTTCATACTTTTTTTCGTCCGAGATCAGATCCGGGTCTGCCATCAGCGCTTCGAGCTCACGCAGTTCTCTCTCCGTCTCCAGCAATGAACTAAACACGCTCAGCAGCTCGTTCCAGATAGATTTGTCCGTGTTCAATCCGCTATTTTGCTTCAAATAGCCAATTTTCGTTTCTTTCGCCTTGAATAAATCGCCGCTGTCATAGGACATTTCACCAGCAATGATTTGGAGCAGAGTCGATTTACCGGCACCATTCACGCCAACTAAACCAATCCGTTCCCTGTCTTCGATTTGAAGCGTTATATTGGAGAGTACGGAACGTACCCCATAGCTTTTGGAAATGTTAGAAACCTGTAATAGCATCTGCTGCTGCCTCCTGCCTATTAATGAAAGAACCTATCCCGAGGCCACGCTCTTGGTGGCTAATAAATCCTATCAATTCACTAGTATACACCATGCGCGAGGGCGTCGTATGCTTAATTTTGCATAGAATCAGTAGGGGGAGATAGGGAAATGGGACTTTTGCGATATGCTAGATATGCAGGTTGTTTCTTTCTGCTCCTCTTTCTGTTTCAAGCACTAGCTAGCTCCCTCGATAAAGGCTGCAATCCGCAAATACGATTCCTGTATCCCTCTCAATAACTACACAAGCAGGCTTCACGATCATGACATTTAATATACATCACGGCGAAGGTTTAGAAAAAGCCGACGTCATCGCCTTACAAGAAGTGGATCGCTACCGCTTGCGCAGCGGATTTGTGGATCAAGCGAAGGCATTGGCTGAGCAGCTTGGCATGGATATGCGTTTTGCTCCTAGTTTAACCTATATGCTTGGGCAATATTGCATTGCAATCTGAGCCGTTATCCGATCGAGGACAGCAGCAGTGAGCTCCTTCCAGGGACCAATGAACCTAGAAGCCTGCTTACGGTTAAAATAAATGTTGGTTTATCAAAGAATGAAGATCCAATCGTCGTCGCAGGCGATTTTAATATGGAATTAGACTCATTTCCGTTGAAAATGGACACCCTACAGCTCACTAACATTCCATTACGACCCGATAGGAAAGCTACATTTTTAGATGGAAAAAGGATCGATTGCCTCTTCATGAATAGGAAGAATGTCGGTTCAGCATGGACGATTCCGACGATTTCTTCGGACCATTTTCCCGTAATAACGTTCATTCCTCTGGGGTCTTGGGTGGGAGTATAGTTTTTTTCCTTGTTTATGTTAAAATGGGGGAAACCACTCCTCGTTAGGGAAGGGCTGAAAGCTAGTATGAACATCCGAGAGCGGAAAATTGAATTACGCAAGGAAATGGAAGAACTACGCTCTTCCATCATATCTGAAGAACGCGAAGAGAAGCAGCAGCGCATTCATGAGAGAATAACGAAGCTTTGTTCAGAAAGGCTTCTTGGGCATGGACAGAACGAAACGTCCAGCCTGCCAACGATTATGACGTATATGCCATTTCGGTCTGAGCCGGACGTTGCCCCGCTGATGGAATGGTGTTGGCAGCAGGGAATCCGCGTGCTTGTGCCGAAGGTTGTAGCGGAAACGAAAACGATGAATTTGCATATCATAAGCTCCTATGAAGATCTGGAGAGCGGGGCTTGGGGCATCAGAGAACCTCGCTGCGAGGTGCCTATTGAGCACGACTTGGCCACCATCTCTATGATCATAGTCCCTGGGCTTGCCTTTGACATGGATTTCGGAAGACTGGGCTACGGCGGCGGTTTTTACGATCGATTCATGCAGTTATTTGCTGCGCGCGGACTGAAGAGACCTTTTGCGGTTGCGGCCGCTTTTGATAAGCAATTGATTCCTGGCGTCCCCTCATCCTGGCATGATTTCCGCGTTGACGGCATCATCACCGAGAGCAAAATGGTCTTCAAATCAGAATCATAAAACAGAGGTGAGTGACTTGCCCGATTCCTCCCCATTAACTCATTTTAATGAACAAGGACGAGCACGAATGGTCGACATTTCGGATAAAATAGAGACGAAGCGTACGGCCACAGCGCGTTCCACTTTAATCATGAAGAGCGAGACGCTAGATTTAATTAAGCTGGGTAAAATGAAAAAAGGCGACGTCCTCGCCGTAGCGCAGGTGGCTGGGATCATGGCGGCCAAAAAAACGTCAGACTGGATCCCCATGTGCCATCCGATTGCGCTAACGGGCATAGACATTCAGTTTACTGATAACGGCAACAATGAACTATACATAGAAGCAACCGTGCGGACGACGGGTCCGACAGGCGTTGAGATGGAGGCTTTAACGGCCGTATCCGCAGCAGCGCTGACCGTCTACGACATGTGTAAAGCCGTAGAGAAGGATATGATTATCAGCTCCACGCTGCTTGTTCTGAAAACAGGCGGTAAAAACGGGGATTTTCACAGACAATAGTTGACAGTGATCCGACTAAACACAAAGTAGGATTTTGCATAAAAAAGAAAGTCGACGATCACTCAGGTTAGTGGGGTTATCTCATTCAGTTAACAAGGGAGAGGTGACGAAGGATGCACTGGAAAGTTGCGATTTTGACAGCCAGTGACCGCGGTTACCGAGGAGAACGAGAAGACACTAGCGCTCAGGTAATCCGCGAGCTGATTGAAGAGGAAATTCAAGGTGAGATCATCGAGTACCGGGTCGTTCCGGATGAGATGGATGAAATCATGGCTTCATTAATCGAAATGACCGATTATTATCAGGCAGATTTGATCTTAACGACTGGCGGCACAGGACTTGCCCCCCGTGATGTGACACCGGAAGCTACGCTCAATGTGATTGATCGGGTTGCGCCAGGTTTTGCAGAAGCCATGCGGATGATCTCGATGCAAAAAACACGGAAAGCGATGCTTTCCCGAGCTGTATCCGGCATTCGCGGACGCACGCTCATCATTAATTTGCCGGGCAGTCCGAAGGGCGTGCAGGAGAACCTGATGGCGATTATCGATCAGCTTCCGCATGCGCTGGGTATTCTGACAGGCAAAGAAGGTGACCATGGGTGAGTAAACCTGATTCCATGCTGCGCGAGGTCAAAGTCGAAGATGCGATCGGCATGATTTTGCCCCATGATCTTACTCAGATTTTGCCCGGTGAGTTCAAAGGTCGTCTTTTTCGCAAAGGCCATCAGGTTACCGAGGCCGACATTCCTGCGCTGCTCAGTATCGGAAAAGAGCATATTTACGTGATGGAGCTGCAGCCTGGCTATCTGCATGAGGATGAAGCTGCGCTGCGCATGGCAAAGGCAATAGCGGGAGATGAACTCAAGCTCACCGAGCCGCATGAGGGCAAAGTGAACGTGAAATCGACGATTCACGGCTTGGTTAAGATCGATAAGACGTTCGTTGATCGCGTGAACGCCATCGATGAGGTTGTGTTGTCGACGATTCACAGCAACACGGTCGTGGAGGCAGGCGCTTCGCTGGTCGGCACGCGGGTGATCCCGCTGATTGTGGACGAAGCGAAGGTGGTGGAGGTCGAGCGCCTGGCTGCCGCTCGCCGCGAAGAGGGCTTCACCTTGCTTGAGGTGAAGCCGTTTCGCAAGCTGAGCGTCGGCGTTATTACGACGGGCAGTGAGGTCTTTAAGGGCCGGATTAAGGATAAATTCGGCCCGGTTGTGAAGGAGAAGGTCGCGCAGCTCGGCTCCGAAGTAGTAGACCAGCGCTTCGTGTCGGATGACAGCGAAGCGATAGTGGGCGAGATCCACGCGCTGCAAGCGCTGGGCGTGGATCTGATCTTGGTCACGGGCGGCATGTCCGTGGACCCGGACGACCGCACGCCGGGCGCGATCAAGCAGGCCGGCGCCCGCGTGGTCAGCTACGGCACGCCGATGCTGCCAGGCTCGATGCTGATGATCGCCTATCTGGGCGATGTGCCGATCATGGGCTTGCCGGGTTGCGTAATGCATGACCCGTACACGTCCTTTGATGTGCTGCTGCCGCGTATTTGCGCAGGCGAGACAATCGTCCGCAGCGACATTACGGAGATGGGGTACGGTGGGTTTTATCAGTGCTAGATCAGTGCTAGACGATGAAGTCCGTCATATTAGGCCTGTTTGAATTATCGAGTTGAGTTACTTTTCATGCCAAGTTTCGATGCGATGACTGTTACCTGCATTTTGTGCAGGTAATTTGATGAATTTGTTTCGTATCTAGCAATTTGCTGTAATATGTACATCATTTTTGGCGGTTTGGTAGAAATTTGGCCGATTTTAGCAGATATTGATGTACAAAATGCAGGTAAAGTGGTCATACAGGTGAAAAGCAGCTAAAATACCTGCACTTTTTGCAGGTCATGCAAAAGTGCAGTGACCTTTTAGATCGCGTTGGCCGCACTGAAGCTCCCTCGAGGAGATTTCGCTGCAGTCATGCTGCTATGTGCCACGTAGTTTATACGGTTTTTGTTAATTTCGCAACAAATGATGGAGATGAAGTCCATGTTCCAAAATATCGGTTTCACCGAGCTAATATTGATAGCAATCGTTGCTCTTGTCCTGTTCGGGCCGCAGAAGCTGCCCGAGATTGGCCGTGTGCTGGGGCGCACGATTAGGGATTTCAAGAAAGGTGCTCACGCTCTGCTGAACGATGAGCCGCAAGCGCCGGCAGAGTCAAAGCCTGCAGCACCAGTCACACCATCAGCGGAACAATCTGTTCCTCCAATGGACGTATCACAGGTCTCCTCGGCAGAACCAGCAGTACCCGTCCCAACGCCCGCACTACCAACGCCCGCACCACCAACGGCAGCACCACCCGCGGCAGCGCCTATCGCGCCGCCCAGCAACACGCGGCGTCTACCAGACTAGCCGTTTCTTTTCAGCATAACAAGTGCTTCAGCCTTACTAGGCTCGATTCACTGGATCAGGTTGGTGAAATATGTCAACGAACGAAGAAATGTCACTCGTAGAGCACCTTGGTGAGCTGCGCAAACGAATCATGTGGGTATTGGCCGTCCTGGTCATAGGAATGGTTGGTGGACTTCTTTGCGCCAAACCGCTCATTCGATACCTCAAAAATATTCCGCCGGCGAACGGAATCGGTTGGAACGTTTTTTCCCCATGGGATGCTTTACGCTTGTATATGAATTTTGGTTTGGCCGTTGGTGTTTTAATTACCTTGCCGGTTATTCTGTATCATATATGGGCTTTTGTTAAGCCGGGTCTGCGCGAGGTTGAGCAGAAGGCTTCGATAATTTATATCCCTGCAGCTTTTTTGCTTTTCTTGCTGGGTCTTTCATTCGGGTATTGGGTTGTTTTTCCGATGGCTTTTTATTTTACTTCCTCGATTAGTAAGAGTCTCGAAATTACGGAGATGTATGGGGCAGCGCAATATTTTACGTTCATGTTCAATATCATTCTTCCGCTTGCGATTGTGTTTGAGATGCCGATTGTCGTGATGTTCCTCACGAAAATTCGCCTTTTAAATCCAAAACGTCTGCATAAGTTCAGAAGATATGCGTACATGCTGCTTGTTATTTTAGCTACAGTCATCACGCCGCCGGATGCAATTTCGGCAATCTTAGTCTCTTTGCCGCTCATTGTTTTGTATGAATTTAGCGTATTTATGTCGGGATTCATCTATCGCAAGCAGCTCGTGAAGGATGCGCAGTGGGAGCAGGAATTTGGTGCAAAATGAGAAAACAGTCTGCCCTAAGGCGCAGACTGTTTTTCTTTGTCTCGGCGAATATTTGTATTTCATTTGGGTAGAATGAGTGGGGTGCCCAAAAGAATGAAAAATGTGTAAAAGGACTTGCAAATTACTCCCAGAATGAGTATCATAAGAATTGTTGTTAGCACTAAACACATTCGAGTGCTAATAACCGAATACACCCATTACCAATTTTCTAAAGGAGGCTATTTTTCCATGATCAGACCGTTAGGTGATCGAGTAATCATTGAAGCCGTTGCGAAAGAGGAGACTACAGCAAGTGGTATCGTGCTGCCAGATACAGCGAAAGAAAAACCACAAGAAGGTAAAGTTGTAGCCGTAGGCGCAGGCGCGTTGAAAGATGGCGTTCGTGTTCCGCTTGAAGTAAGCGAAGGCGACCGCATCATTTTCTCCAAATACGCTGGAACTGAAGTGAAATACGAAGGCCGCGAACTGTTGATCTTGCGCGAAAGCGACATTCTCGCTGTATTAGCCTAATTTAGCAGGATATAGATCGGCAATACGTATACTTAGTTTTTCCGTTTTACTACTTACTATGTACAGGTTCTAAATTAGAGGAGGTTTCCTATCATGGCAAAAGAAATTAAGTTCAGTGAAGACGCACGCCGCGCGATGCTTCGTGGGGTAGATGCTTTGGCTAATGCTGTAAAAGTAACCCTCGGTCCTAAAGGCCGTAACGTTGTTCTTGAGAAAAAATTTGGCAGCCCGTTGATCACTAATGACGGTGTTACTATCGCGAAAGAAATCGAGCTTGAAGATGCTTTCGAAAACATGGGAGCACAACTTGTTAAAGAAGTTGCTACCAAAACAAACGATGTTGCTGGTGACGGTACAACAACTGCAACGGTTCTAGCTCAAGCTATGATCCGCGAAGGTTTGAAAAACGTAACAGCAGGCGCTAACCCAATGGTTATCCGCAAAGGTATCGAGAAAGCTGTTAAAGCAGCTGTAGAAGAGCTTCAAGCAATCGCGAAACCAATCGAAGGCAAACAATCCATCGCACAAGTAGCGGCAATCTCTGCTGCTGACGAAGAAGTAGGCGAATTGATCGCTGAAGCTATGGAAAAAGTAGGTAAAGACGGAGTTATCACAGTTGAAGAATCCAAAGGATTCCTTACTGAACTTGAAGTTGTAGAAGGTATGCAATTCGACCGTGGTTACACTTCTCCATACATGATCACTGACACGGATAAAATGGAAGCTGTCCTTGACAACCCATACATCCTGATCACTGACAAAAAAATCTCGAACATCCAAGAAATCTTGCCTGTTCTTGAAAAAGTGGTTCAATCCGGTAAACAACTTCTGATCATTGCTGAAGATGTTGAAGGTGAAGCACAAGCAACGCTTGTTGTGAACAGACTTCGTGGAACATTCACTTGCGTAGCTGTTAAAGCTCCTGGTTTCGGTGACCGTCGTAAAGCTATGCTTGGCGATATCGCTGCTCTAACTGGTGGTCAAGTAATTACGGAAGAGCTTGGTTTGGATCTGAAATCCACGCGTCCTGAGCAATTGGGTAGCGCGCGTCAAATCCGCGTAACCAAAGAGAACACAATCATCGTTGATGGCGCTGGCGACAAGAAAGATATCGCTGCACGCGTTACACAAATTCGTTCCCAACTGGAAGAAACAACTTCCGATTTCGATAAAGAAAAACTTCAAGAGCGTTTGGCTAAACTTTCTGGCGGCGTAGCTGTTATCAAAGTTGGCGCAGCAACTGAAACTGAGCTGAAAGAGCGCAAACTTCGTATCGAAGATGCTCTGAATGCAACACGTGCAGCTGTTGAAGAAGGTATCGTTTCCGGTGGTGGTACAGCCCTAGTGAACGTATACAACGCTGTAGCTAAAGTTGCGGCTGTTGGCGACGAGCAAACAGGCGTTAACATCATCCTGCGCTCCCTAGAAGAGCCAGTTCGCACAATCGCAGCTAACGCTGGTCAAGAAGGCTCCGTCATCGTTGAGCGCCTCAAGAACGAAAAAGTAGGCATCGGCTACAACGCAGCAACTGGCCAATGGGTGAACATGTTCGAAGCAGGTATCGTTGACCCTGCGAAAGTAACTCGTTCCGCACTGCAAAACGCAGCATCCGTTGCAGCTATGTTCTTGACAACTGAAGCTGTTATTGCTGACAAGCCAGAAAAAGACAAACCAGGCATGCCTGACATGGGCGGCATGGGTGGAATGGGCGGCATGATGTAAGCCGTTCGCCAGAACCCTTATAAACGCTTTAATTATGGGCTCCTTCGGGAGCCTTTTTCATTTTTAATCACAAAAAAATCACATTTCTTGCAAAGTGCGGGCTCCAAGAATGTCTCCAAAGTGAATTTTTATCTTTTGGTCGGCTTCTTTTTTCATCTTCTCGGTGACGTGTGTATCGATCTTCATCGTGGTTTCTGGATCATCGTGACCAACGCGGCGCATGATCGTTTTGAGGTCAACCTCTGCCTCTGCGAGCATGCTGAAAGCCTGATCCCCGACGCCTACTTCCGTCATCAAATGCGACGTCACTTCCTTGAGGTGGACCATCTACAGCAAATGACTAAAAACAAAGAGAAGATCGAGAAATATAGGAAGTTAAAAAGAGTACTGGAAGATTCCAAGAAAGACTCAAGTACTTCCCTACTCTTGTGTGGGTAACAATGACGGAAACAAGAAAGAAACAGCTGCTCGAATGGTGCGATGGGATCAATATGGTTGTTCATATATGGGATGAAATTCGCTAAGGAGGCGATTGAGTATGCAAGTAACAATCGGTCAAGATGTTGGGATGGAGATCAAAGGAAGTCTCTTTTTCAAACGGAAAAAGTCATGGTGATCGAGCAAGGTAAGGGTATAACCGAGTCGCAAAAAGGTCTTAAGTCTGTTCTAGGTCACATTATCCCTTTCGGACTGTTGGCAACAAGTTTAACGTCATTCGGGTCCTTCGCTTCAGCACAGGGTATGAATGAACCGGCAATGGCAGCAATGGTAGTACCTGACCACGTAAAGGAAAGGATTCAAAATACAGCTAATGGCAAGGAGATTAAAAGATTTATTGACGAATATAGAAATCATGTGGTAAATTTTAGGTAGAATAACCGACCCCAGGAAATAACATCTGGGGTTTAGTTGTCTCTTGAAAGCTGATTTTGAGGAGTATACAATGATCTCGATGCCATTTCTACTATTAGTTGACGAAGTTAAAATGAAAGAAGGGAAACTGACTGCCACAAATATTTTTGATGAAGTTGAAGTCAGTGAACTCCCAACATTACTTCCAGAGTTCCATCTATGCATGGGGTTATTAGGTGAAGAAGAGGATGAAGGGGAAACCCTCACCCTTAAGATCAGAAGTAAGAATCTAAAGAAAAATGATGTAGATTTTCCTTATCAACATGGTAGAGATGGGATTATCAAAAATGTAACTGTCAAAATAGCTAAATTACCTATATCTGAGACAGAAACTATCTTTTTCGAAGTATCTTTTAGAAAGAAACTTATTGGCAAATATCCTTTGACTATAAAGAAAGTTGGTGACCATTGATGATTCAATCTAATTTCACAATTGATTTTGGCATGAAAAGTCGAAAAGATTACCCATTGGCTCCATCAACTGGACATACAGAGGAAGAAAAGGAATTTTGTCAGCATCTTTCTGAATTGGTTGTTCCAAAGGATAACTGGTTACAAGAGAAAGGCTACATTAAAATTAATTTTGATGTAAAGCGAAGATGGAGAAGTTTCGAGATTAGAGGTATTTACCTCGTAAAAGAAAATGGGAAAATTATTTTCCATCCCCTAAGTTATAAAATGCCTATTTCTGGCAATATACTAGGTACTAGCTTAAGAAAGGTTGGTGCATTTTTTATGCCTAATAAAGCTTTCTTGGATCCAGTATCTGTTACATACCGCTATGTGATATCACTGTTGTCTTTAGGTGCAATAATATCTGGTTTGTCATTATTCTTCTTGGATATTATACCCTCACCAATTGACAAAGCTTTATTTTGGACCTGTTTCGCTGGTGCATCAGGTTTTGTAATTGATGATTGGAAAAGGAAATACAGTGTCCGAAGCGAGTAATAGAGGATCTGGGTTTGATTGGATTGGTTTGGTTTCGGGATTACCAGCATCCCTTATATTTATTTTAGTAGTTGATTGGCAAATCCTACCTGAACTAGTTAATTTATATAAATCACAAAGTTCAGTAAATGATAGTCTTAAGGTTTATACGTTGTCGGGAATCGGTGTGTTTGTATTAGTAAACCTAATAATTATATGCACCTTTGCAAGGGTACGTTATTTACAAGAAAAGGCAAGAATTGGATCGCCTACGCCCATAACCGATAATACTTAAAAGAAAAAGGTTTCCGCTAGCTTATCAAGCAAGCGGAACCTTTTTATGTTCCTGTAAGTTCCTACTGGGATAATAATCACATAAAAATCACAAAAACTCCAGTCATGTGCGAATAATTGTGAATAGATCATTCTATTTTATCAGAATAAATATTGATATTACTGTGTTTTTGAATATATACGAATGTGTACGAAAGTGCATGATAAATGGGCGGCATGATGTAATAAGGGATTATTCATCAAGGCTTTCCCGGAATATAGGCAAGAGACCTCTCAGTCAATTCTGAGAGGCCTCTTGTTTCTTTGTCTTTGTGATGCTTTTTGGAATTATTGTTACAAGAAACAAAAGGCCCTAATTTTAGGGCTTCCGAGTACGATGACCAATCGTACGAAAAGGAATTGCTTTGAGCTGATTACTCGCTCATTAGCTTAATGTAACATTTACTGTATACTCATCTTATTCCTTACTTCCCCAAAATTCAAGTTCTATTAAATAAAATAGTTGATAAAAGTTTTTTAAATAATTTTAATCTAAATCCCAAGCCGCAATGACCTTATTCTTCCCGGTCTGCTTCGCCGTAATTTCCGCCGTATCGGCTTGTTCAATTAATTGCTCGATGGAGTCTGGACTACAGAGCGCTAGGGACGATACGCCCACACTGACAGTGATCTGGTAGGGGCGGCCGTAGGCGAATTCTTTCTCAATCTCGCCTCGCAGCTGATGGGCAATCTTGAGGGCTTCTTTCCCATCGGTCTTAGGTAAAATAAGAATAAGCTCTTCACCGCCATATCGACCCGGGATGTCGCTCTTGCGCAAATTGAACCTGAAAATGTCAGCGATTTCCCGTAAAACGCGGTCCCCTTCAGGGTGTCCGAACTCATTGACTCTCCGGAAATTATCCACATCGATCATGATAACGGACAAGTCCAGTTGATAACGTCTGGCTAGATCGAACTCTTCCCTCAGCTTCTCCATAAAATAACCGCGTAAATAAAAACCAGTCAGGTTATCAATCACCATCTCCCGATGCAGGAGAACGTTGATGATGTGCGGTTTAATGAAAGAAAGAAAATGTTCCATATGTTGAAGCTTTGTTTTCGTCATACCGTCGACATAAACCTGTAGGGTAATGGCTTGATCGCCTCGCTGAAAGAGAGTGAAGGAGAGGATTGAGCTATCACTTCGGGTTTGATAGGCAATCAATTCATCGTGATCCCTTAATCCAGAGGCGGTAACAAAAACTTTTTGCTTATAGTGCAGCAGTTTATAGGTGATGGCAAGTTGAATGACTGGAAAGTAGTCAAACAGTGCCTTGGTCAGCCTTTGCATCGTTGTGGTCAGGTCCAAGGTTTCGGTAACCTGCTCACTGAGCTCGATGATAATTTGTAAATCCAAGGAAAGCAACAACCATTGCTCGCGATCCGCAATCATTTTTTGAACAAAATCATCCTGCATAATGGCAGGTGAGGCTGGTGTAAAGGCCGGCCCAATAACCCGTTCCATGCAGGCGGCCAAATAGGGCTGCCAGGATTCCTTTTGAATAATCTGATACCCGTTTAATGCCCGCCGCAAATACAGCATCGCATGTTGGATATCGCCCTCATGCATCGACCTTTCAGCTGAAAGCCTGTAGTAATCAGGCCAAAAGACGTCGTAGGAATATCGTTTAAGATAGGCTTCAAAATGTTCAAACCATAGATTCATATTCTCTGAGCGAAGCTCTAACAGCAGTGTGAGCAATTCTCGATACGCCCACCCCGTATACATGCCTGAGTTGTTTTTAGAAATAAATTGCTCAAAAAGCTGGCAGGCTAGCTCCTGATTTCCCTCTCTTGTTTGGAATAGCGCCTCTAAAAAGATAGCATTGTTCTCATTTTCCAGGGAGACAGGAACTTTGACAGACTGGTTTTGACGGAAGGCGGCATAGCCTTGAAAAACGGACAATAGACCCATGCTCCATTCGGAAATTTGCTGCTCGAACAGGTTCGTCTCCAACTCGTCAAACAGTGCCCATTGCTCCCATTCAAGTGCGAATAAGAGCTGATTCGTCAAATAACTCTCCGCAAGATCCTTACGCCGCAGCTGGTCAACCTGCAGTACACGCTCTTTATGATAGAGGTAGCTGGCCATATCTCCTTGATTTAAGGAGAATTCCATGGCGTTCAGATGGCCTACTTGTTCTTTGATTGTGTAGCCGGAACGCTTAGCACCCTCAATTCCACGGTATACATATGTATTGATCAGCTTATTGTTGCTTTGGTAGGAATAAACATCGTAGAGACGCAGCATCAGATCCGTATGAGGCGATGTATCCAGAAGCGGTTCCAGCTTAGCCGCAATGGAAAGCGCCCATTCCTCGGTTTCAGGAAAATGAATCAGCATATTGATCGTATAATAGTATGTAATCTCTGCAAAGTGGCGAAGTGAAAGCAAATTCCTCTTTGGATAAACGACCTCCATATAGAAAATGTGCAGCTTACGCATCTCTTCATCCTGCAAAGGAAAACAGAGATTGCTCGTATTTAACAAAAATGCAGCTCGTACCCGATCCTCTAGTGCTTGGCTTTCGTCAAAAATAAAGGGGAATAACTCTTCGCGCAAAACGTACACATCTAAATCATTTTGAATGATGCGGATAAACATCCACCCGAAGCGATCGGTCATTTTTCCCGTTCGTTCGTAGACGGTTAAGGCTAATTGTTCGGAAAGAGCAAATTGGTTAAGCAGATGATATATTCTACTTAGTAGGCGATCTAGGAAAATGAGATAAGGTCTTTCTAGCTTTTCGTATAAATATTTGATGCGTTCTAATAATTCGATCTTTTGCCCATAAGAGAGAAGGGAACGGATCTGTTTATAATATTTTAACAGCAAATAATATTCGACTTTATACTCGCTCGCTTGGCTGGATAGTGTAATGAGTTGAGGTAAAGCTAATGGGCGGAATTGATGCTGGTAATGTAAAGCTGTTTGGTAATAAGACGTTAATTGAACCGATGGAAGCTGCTGCAGGACCAATTGGGCAATTTCATTTGAAATAAATAAACTATCATTGTGACTGACATGAACAAGTCCAATCTCTGCCAGCTTGGTCACCGAAGTGAAGATCGTTCCTAAATCCATCTGATTTGCTGTAAATAGGGAAAACACGCTTATTGGCATAGGCAAACAACATAGGAGCCTTAAGAGTTCCAATTCCTCTTTGTCTAAAAGGGCGATGCGCTTAGAAAACAAACGAGGAGTGTGCAGCTTTTCATTATCTAGATGAAATTTAGCCGTTTTTTGCCATCCCTGATTAGTTAGATGAATGCATCCGGATTGAATAAGCTCCTCCAGAATGATACGGCAGTGACTAATGTTGATCTTGTACTCATAAAACCAATTCCTCAACTCGTATAGTAAAGCGGAATCAGCTCGTCCGAATTGTGAGGACAGCAGCTGCTCATAGATCGCTTGATCCGAATGATGGATTTCAAGTATTTGAAAGGATAATCCTATGAAATGAGTTGGTAATCGGCTGCCGCTGAAAATAAGATGCAAGCCCTTCATCTCATGACCATGCTCTCTCCAAAAGTTCTGGAGAATAAGCTGAGAATCTTCATCAAAGTGTTCACAATTTTCAAAGATAAAGAAAAAGTTTTGAACAGGGAACATCGGGATAATGGAAGCGAAAAATTGATACAACCACTCGGTCAGCAAATAGAGGATATCGTCCCCTTCATAGTGCTTCTTCAGAAGTTGGTCAAATTTCCGAGAAAGATTACGCAGCATCGTGACTGATTCAGGCAGTATGTCATAAGCCATTTGCAAGGTTCGGGAGACGACGTCACGCAAGGTTGAATAAGGAAGCTCTTGAGTGACGATTTTGAAGAAAAAGCCTTTTTCAAGCATCTCATTAACATGTTGGGTATATACGTCGAATCGAATCGCTTCATCCTCACAGATGAGCCCAAATAAACGTTTCTCATTTGATTGTAAAAAGGTGCGAAAATGCTCTCGCTGTTCATGTGTTATTGGCGCTGCAGCAGGGTGCAGCCAGTTTGGACTCACATAAGAAATATGAGGCGGATCTTCAGGGAGATGCATGCCCGCTCGAATGCTATTTGCAATCTCATCAGCAAATAAGAATGTCTCTGGTTTAGTAAGCAGACGCTCCGATAATTGCCGCAAAGCTGTAGGAACGGAGCTATATATCGATTGGATCAGCAGATTGATGGATTCAAAGTCAGCTACACGTGATAACAGAAATCGCCGCGCATAACGGGGAAATGAAGTGAATGGGTAATCCGTCAATAAATGATTAATAAACTCGATACCAGAAGGAAATGGCTGGATATCGAGTTTAATGGCTAATGTCTGTGGATGGAAGAAAAGCATGTCAGGCAGCAAAAAACCCATGTAAAATTGCTCTTCATGCAAGATGGAAAGTGCTTTACATAGGGAGATAAGTAATTTCCCTTTGTCCTCATCACTTAGATGTTCTTTTGTAATTTGTGAAAAGGGTAAATAGCCGTCCGGTAATGGAGGAAGCTGGACAATTAGATTTCCTTCAACCAGATGCCAATCCTTTGGCTGACGGAAGTAGTCTCCTTTAGCGGCCTTGGCCCAAGACAACAAGCGATTCTCGATTTGCTTATAGTGAAAAAAATGCCATAGTTTATGATTGAAATGCATTTCAGAAAATTCAAAGGTATGAGAGTATAGTAGATGACGAGTATCCGAATAAGTACTTTGACTTGTATGATTCATCTTACTCCCACCTCCTTCTATGTATAGGAAATTCGACCTATTTCTCAATTGTAACAAATATATGTGACAAATGGGAGGGGTTGTTCGCTTTCTTAGATATAAAGATGAAATGGGAACGCATACGAAGCCGGGCAGCCTGGCTATTTCGGGCATGCTTGGACAGTTACCTGCTTGGCCCACAGAAATCTGCCTAATTATTGGTAAGTTAGGCATTGGTACATTCCTTGGACTAGGGCTAAACGTATACTAACACAAACCTAAAGAGGAGTTGACCCATCCATGGCTTACCTACCTAACCAACCTGGACCAGGCAGACCATATCAGTGTCCGCCAACTGACCCGATAATGACAAGTCCAGAAAGAGTCGTCAGAGACTTCTACCACCCACAAAGGGTTCAAGTCATTCATCCTATTCAAATTGTTAACAGACACCACTGTGTTCCTGTCTATGAGCATGTGTACACTTGTTCAGAGACTGATGAGTATTGCGGTACTCACCCGCATCCGCATCAAGGTATGCTGCGCGAGTAGTCCTCAAAGAAACCCCCGAAATGAATCGTCGATGATTCGTTTCGGGGGTTATTTTAGTTATTGTTTTAAATGCTCTATTTCTAGCTCTACATCGGCAATTCGACGATTTAGGAAACGGTTATCAGCACTTAACTCGGCGTAGTGTCGGTCTACTTTTTCTTCAAGTCGATTCACCGTTTCTGAAAGATCAATAATCGCTTGCTTCATGAATAATTGATTTTCTTCAAGCTTGTCGAATCTGTCTTCAAGGGAGTCAAAACGTATTTCAAGCTTATCGAATCTGTCTTCAAGGGAACCGATTCTGTTTTCAATTGTCCCTATTCTGTCATCTACATGACCTAATCTCACATTGATCGTTTTCAGTTCGCTTAGAATAAGTTCTAGAATTTGTGCGCTCAAGGAGATCTTCCTTTCTGTATCCAAAAGTAAAAATACGTATTTGCTATAGTAATATTTTATCACAGTTTTAGTTATGTGAAATGAGCTTTATTATAATTTAATGTTGTGTTCGTTAGCTGAGGTATTTAGTATAATTGGAAATGTGAATATTGTCGATATACGGAGGATCACATACATGTTTATGTTAGAGATGGATTGGGAGCATTGGACGAATTGGATCCGATCCTATTTTGATAAGACGATTCTAATGCGGGGTTGGGAGTATTACGGAGACGGTCACGTTGGGGAAATCTCAACAGAGGGAACAAGCATCATTAAAGCTAAAGTATCCGGATCCAGCACTTATAAGGTTCATATTGATCTGAGCTTATTCATGCGAAGCAGCTGCAGCTGCCCTTATGGCTCTTATTGTAAGCATATGGCTGCTGTTCTTTTTGAGGTTGCAGAGCAAATGGGCTTTGATCCGAAGGAGTTTTTGACTGGCAGCCGGAGCAATGCGGTAACACAACCACAGTTCGATCTCACGCCCAAACAGGCGGTTAAGCTGCCCAAAGCGACAGATACCTGTGAAGAGTGGCTGGCCTATTTTGAAAAGCAATATGCGAATTCCAAGGTTTATAACGCTTTTAGTGTGGAGGAATTATACACTCGCGCCTGGGGGCAGCTGAATAAGCTGGCGGATGACTGGGAACCGACCATTAGGGGCATTTACGATATACAAGTCGTGCTGTATCTCATGCAGCTTTGTGATGCTTTGGCTGAGGCGAAGTCGGGCATGTATGATTTCTTTTATAATGCAGCTTACTTTTTCTCGAGAATAGCGAAACACAGTCGTGAACATCTCACTTCCGCTCTTAAGGAACTTGATGTGGAGAAAGCACAGATGAAGTACCTAGGACATTTGAAGGAGCTTGCAGCTTATGCAGCTAAGCATGTTACTAAGGCGTCATCCAATTCACATATGAAATGGTCCGAGGTAAGCAAGCTGCTGTGGTCGGGTTTGCTGTATGAGAAGAGTCTGGTAGCGGACGAGCTTGCTAGATTGCGGCAGATTGCTGCGGATAAAGACAGGGACAATGATGCTCGTGAAGCAGCGGTCATCGGGTTAGCGCATTTTGATATTATGAATGAAGATGATGAAAACGCTTGGGAGCGTGTTACAACAGGGGTTGATGTGATCCAGCCTGAGGATTGGTTTGGCTATTTACAGACATTTGTTAAGGAGCAGCAGTGGGATCGGCTCTTGAAATGGCTGCGCTGGCTTAGGCCCGCGGTCCGGAAGGATGCGGCGCATTATGCGAGTGACTATCTTAACTTTTGGAAAGAGGCATCAGAGCATGTAGAGGTTGAAAAAGAGCATAGGGAAGCTATGGTGACCCTATTGCCTGCTAGTTATCGGCATTATTCTCGTTTCCTGCTCGATAAAGAGGAGTACCAAGCTTGGGCTGACTTATGTCTGATGTTAAATTTATCACCGATTCATATCGAATCCGCCGATTTGAAAATGGTCGAAAAAGCCGATGTCCGCGTGCTGCTTCCCATCTATCACTATGCGGCTGAGGAATGTATTCAGGGTAAAAATCGCGACGCCTATAAACAAGCTGTCAAGCTGCTTAAGAAGCTGGCGGCTGCCTATAAAAAGCTGAAGCAATCTCCTCGTTTCGAGATCTACGTTCAGCAGTTAAGCAAACAATATTCGCGCTACCGCGCGTTTCAAGAGGAATTGCGGAAAGGGAAGCTTATTACATGATCAGCTTGTCACAGATACATATCAGAATGCAAAGACTCCCTTCGGGGAGCTTTGTCTGTTACGGAGAAACGGAGCAGGCTAACGAGGTTCCTGGCTATAAGCTGAGAAAGCTGCTTTTTGCTTGGCACGAGCGGTCCTATTATGGGACGCAGATCGAAAGCATGCAGTCCGAATACGGCGAAGGCTTGGTTCTAACTCCTTATATGGCGATGGACTATTTGGCTGCACCAGGTATTTTATTGCATGGGAAATTATCGTGGGATGAGAATGTACTCTTGATGAAGAGAGGGGCCGCTCTGTATAGAGAGGCTCTGGCCGCAGGCTGGTATAAGCCTTCTTATGAGCAATGGCGTGAAGGGAAGATGGGGTGGAAGCTGCAGCTTCCTGAAGAGAAGCAGGAGGAGTTTGAGCAGCTTGCTCAGGGTAATCGGCTGGGCGAAGCCTTTTGGCAGGACTGGTTCAATGCGGCAGTGGGGGAGATGCTGAGCCTTGATCCTTCATCGGAGATTAGTTCAGCCTGGAGCCGTTTGCTTGTAGAAAATATTCTTCTTCGCGTGGATGACCAGGCGTCTGTGTCCGCTAGGGCAGATTTAAGCTGGATGCAGGAAGAGGATTGGCTTCTGGCGATTGGTTGGAAGCAGGATGATGCGCCTTACCGAATATGTGTGCAGCTAGTGGAGCCCTATGCAGAAACGTATGTGGATGGAACGACAACGGCCAAAGATGACGGGGCAGACTGGCGGCTAAGGTTCATTGCGCAGGATCATAAGAATGCGAACCGGATCGTAGAGTTTAGTACGACGGGAAACTGTTTAACAGGACAAATTCCTGCAGCTTGGCAGGATGAAATTGGGGTTAAAATCCAAGAGCAAACGGATCGCATTCTACGTATTTTGCCTCACCTAGAAAGTGAATTCCAGAAGAGCAAGATTGTGGAGCAGCTGTCCGATGATCAGGCGTGGGTGTTCCTCACTGAATCGAGTTTGCAGCTCGTGGCGGCTGGCATTTCTGTGTTCTTGCCTTCCTGGTGGGAGGAGCTTCAACGTTTGCGTCCTCAGCTTCGGGCCAAGCTGCGAAGCTCGGTTGGTGCTTCGCGAAAATCCATGTTTGGCATGGATCAAATCATTCAATTCGACTGGCGGGTCGCCTTGGGCGGGGTGGATTTGTCGGAGGAGGAGTTTCTCCAGATCGCTGAACAAAAGAAACGGCTGATCTATATTCGCGGCAAATGGGTGCAGCTTGATCCCGCCTATCTGGAGCAGATCAGGGCTGCGATGCGGCAGGTGGAGAAGAAGAAAGGACTCTCCTTCCGAGATGTATTAGAGATGCATCTGTTGGAGGGAGACGGAGAGACGGATCAAGAAATGACAGCTGAGGATGAAAAGACGAGAGCTGAGGATGAGAAGCGAGAGACATTGAAGATCCGTCTTGAGCTGAATAGCAGCTTGCGGACCTTGATGAAGCAGCTGAATCAGACGAAATCCATTCCGCTTGTTGAGCGGATTGACGGTCTGGAAGCTGATCTAAGGCATTATCAGGTTGAGGGTGTGTCTTGGCTCCTATTTCTGCGTGAGATTGGTCTGGGTGGTTGTCTGGCGGATGATATGGGGCTTGGGAAGACGATTCAGTTTATTGCTTATTTGTTGGCATCGAAGACAAGGGCTGAAGAGCAGAGTTCGAAAGCCGAAACGTCGAACCAAGCGAGCAAAGTCTCAAACTTTGCGACCAGATTAGAGAATTCGGTACCCTCCTTGCTGGTTTGTCCAACCTCCGTACTTGGCAACTGGCAAAAAGAGCTTGCGCGCTTCTCGCCATCTCTTAAGGTTCATCTTCATTACGGGGCGCAGCGAGCAAAAGGTGAAGAATTCGAGGCCTCTATTCTAGACGCAGACCTGGTGATGACCTCCTACAACATCGCTCAGCTGGATGAAGAAGAGTTGTCAGGCGTGACCTGGAACGCACTTTGTTTGGACGAGGCACAAAATATCAAAAACGCTTATACGAAACAGGCTCAAGCTATTCGGGGCTTAAACGCTCACCAACGCATCGCTTTGACAGGGACGCCGATTGAGAATAGATTGACCGAGCTGTGGTCGATTTTTGACTTTATTAATCCGGGTTATCTGGGTACCCTGAGCCATTTCAACCATCAATATGTAGGACCTATTGAGAAAAGTGGCGATGGCGCCCCTGAGCTGACCTCCCGCGTACAGCGGTTGATTCGTCCGTTCCTGTTGAGACGGGTCAAGAAAGATCCGGCTATTCAGCTTGACTTGCCAGATAAGTATGAGTCTAAGGCTTATGTTGCTTTGACCCCTGAGCAGGGGGCTCTGTACGAGAACGTTGTACAAAGCTTGATGGAGAAGATCGATAGCCTTTCTGGTATGGAGAAAAAGGGACTTATTCTGGCTTCGCTTATGAAGCTGAAGCAGATCTGTGACCATCCTAGTCTGTTTCTGAAGGATGTGGGGGTTGGAGCGGGTGCAGGTGCGAGTGCGAGTGCAAGTGCAAGTGCAAGTGCAAGTGCAAGTGCAAGTGCAAGTACAAGTGCAAGTACAAGTATAAGTACAAGTACAAGTACAAGTACAAGTACAAGTACAGGTACAAGTACAAGTGCAAGTGCGAGGGCGAGTGAAAGAGCAAATGCAAGTGCAAATGCAAATGCTGGTGCAGCCGCTCCGGAGAGAGTAGTACGCTCAGCCAAGCTGGAACGTCTGCTTGAAATGATCGACGAACTTAGGTCTGAAGGAGGCAGCTGCCTCATCTTCACCCAGTTCGTCGAGATGGGCCACCTCCTGCAGGCTGTGATTTCGCAGGAGCGGGGTGAACCCGTGCAGTTCTTGCACGGGGGGCTTAGTAAAGTGAAGCGCGATGAAATGATCGCGCGCTTCCAAGATGATGCGCTCCCGGATGCGGAGCGCTGCAGGATCTTCATCCTCTCGCTGAAAGCAGGAGGAACCGGTCTAAACCTCACAGCGGCGAACCATGTTTTCCACTTCGACCGCTGGTGGAATCCCGCCGTGGAAAACCAAGCCACGGACCGCGCCTTCCGCATCGGCCAAACCCGCGACGTGCAAGTGCACAAGTTTGTCACGCTTGGCACGCTGGAAGAGCGCATCGATGAGATGATCGAGCGAAAAAAAGGCCTCAGCGACCAAATCGTCGGCACCGGCGAGAACTGGGTCACCGAGATGTCCACAGGCGAGCTGCGCGAGCTTTTCGCTTTGCGGCGCGAGTGGGTGGAGAAGTGATGGCAATGAGCTTGATCAGTTCTTTGAAAGGAACACTACGAGATGATACATGAGATGATGCATACAAGCAACGAAGCAAGTGCACCTGAAGCTGCTGGCTCTATGGAGAAGACAAAGCCTAGCCGTCAGGTTGGCGACGTCCGTGCACGCCGCAGCAAGGCTGCTAGGCAAGCACAAGAGTCGTTACCTTTTCCAGGCACGGAACAGATGTCGCCTGCATGGCAGCAGCTCTATGCTGCTGTGAGTAAGTCTCTGGTAGAATAGAATGAAATGGGAAGCCATCGACTGATATCCACTATGGGATAACGGTTGGTGGCTTTTTTCTATGATTCTAGCGAACTATATACATATATTAGTATAAAATGTATAATTATGTATCATGTTGGAAAGGGTGTGTGGTTATGTCGAATCGTGTGTTCCCTTTAAAACGAGAAAAGCGTGATTTACGTGATTATCATTTTATGAGCACAGCGTTTAAGTCCCCGAGCGAGCTGCCCAAGAAAGTTGACTTGCGCTCGAACATGTCCCCCATTGTCGATCAAGGTGCACTCGGAAGCTGCACGGCCAATGCTATAGCAAGCGGGCTTCGAGAGTATTTGCTCGTAAGCAGTCAGGAGAAGTGGACAGCCCTTTCTCGGCTTTTCCTGTATTGGCACGAGCGCGAGCTCGAAGGCCATGTGGATGAAGATTCAGGAGCTTATATCCGCGATGGCATGAAAGTGCTGCAGAAGATCGGTGTTTGTCCGGAGGCAGATTATCCCTACAACGTTGCTGATTTCAGAAACACGCCAGATCGAAAAGCAGAACAGGATGCAGCCAATTACAAAATCAGCGAATACCATCGGATTACGGACTTATATGCACTCAAGGCAGCTCTAGCCGAGAAATCGCCCGTTGTTATTGGCATGATGGTGTACGAGAGCTTCCAGTCCCCTGAAGCAGCCCAAACCGGCAAAATCCCGATTCCGAAGAAGAAGAGTGAACGTATGTTGGGCGGACATGCCTTGCTTGCAGTTGGTTATGTGGACCGTGGCCAATCAGGTTATGTCATCGTGCGCAACAGCTGGGGCGAGGCCTGGGGAGATCAAGGTTACTGCTATATTCCTTATAAAATGTTTCAGGATCCGGACTCTGTGATGGATATGTGGACGGGACGGTAAATGAAATGGAAAAGGCACCACATCACTGTGGCGCCTTTTTCCTATTTCAACTGAAAATTAGTAGCTATGATTGCATCAATATTCTGTTTCTCCGCTGGATCCTTGGCAATAAGCTTGTTCAACAAATCATTGTCGTTAGTTCCTTGCTTCTGAAGCGCAGCCAGATACCATCTGGTGACGACCCGGTTCGTCTGATCATCGAATTTATCATTCACATACGGTTTAAGCGTATTAGCTGCACCCGCATAATCACTGCGCATGTAGTGCACTTGACCAACGTTAAGCGCCATACTAGGCGTTACAGCAAATTCGCGTCCTTGTGCTTGTTCCTTAGGCAGATTCTTTAAGGAATCAATGCGAGCCAGAACTTCATTGTAAGTGGCGAGTACATTATCGAGCTTTTTATTAGCATCTTGTACATTTTTCTTTTGAATGTCTTGGTTTGCGAGCTCGATATCTAGAGACATGCTTTTCTCATAGAGATCAATATACCAAGGATAGTTAGGAATCTGAGCGTTGGACCAGTCTAACGCTTCTTGCTGCTTCCCTTTGATGAGAAGCATATTGAGCTGCTGCATCGCCACCAAGCGGTTATGCGGCTCTTTTTTCAATAACTGATTAAGAAGATCTTGGGCTTGATTGAAAAAAGCTTCACCCTTCTTCGGGTCTTCCTTCTGCATCTGATTAGATACTTGAAGAAGAATTCCGATTCTGTTGACCTGTCCTGTTAACAAATAGTCTGGATGAGCAGGATGAAGAGATATCGCTTTGTCCAGCGGAGTTACGATCTGGTTGTAATCCAGACTCTTTTTGACGACTTCAAGCGTTTGCTTATAAGAACTATTCGCCGAGACTAGCTGAGCCGAGATATAAAACATCACAATCGATACAACAGCCAGAAGAGCTGGGAACATTTTGTGGAGCGCAACCGAATCAGACTTAAGATGCAGCGGAGCCGAAGAACTGTTACTCAACATCCCGCCTAGTGCAAGGAACAAAATAGCACCCAAATACACATAACTCAAATCAAAGTCAATCATACTGTGAACCAAGAGTGAAATCGTTACGATAAAAAATAGGAAGTGCAGATCTCGTTTCTCCTGTGAACTTCGGATGTAGCTTCGTATATAGAACACCATGACAGCAATTACGAAACCAATGAAGGCGAGGAATCCAAGTGCCCCAGACTCAACCAAGTATTGAAGAGCGAAGTTGTGGGCCTGACGACTCGTGTATGGGTTGTTTTGATACTTTTCATATAAAGAAGACCAAGCGCCACCGCCTGCTCCGATAATCGGATAATCCGACCAAAGCTTCACAGCATCTTTATAAAAAGTACCGCGCTCCAGAACGCTGTGCTGTTGGAAGTTAATGTTCTCTAGACGTATTTTGACATTGTTGGGAAGGATATTTTTCAAACCTGTATCTCCGAAGAGAAGAACAGCTCCAATTACACCCACGATAATAGCAGCTACAGGGAGAATGAAAGTAGCATACTTCTTAGCATCGAAACGAGCTGTTACTCGCTCTATCCAAGGAGCTCCGAAGCGTTGAATAACTATTGCAAGTGCAGTGAAAACTATCGAAGTTAGAAGTAAGATCCACCAGCCGTGCCAAGATTCTGATGCACTAGGCTGTTTTTGTAATCCAATCCCGATATCTGTCACTTTTTGTAGAATGGCTAATGATGCTGCGAAAGCTAAACCAAATTGTATAAGTGCTAGAATCTGTCTACTAATCGAAAAGAAGAGAAGCATGATCAAGAAAACAACCGGAATGACCACAATCGCACCGCGAGAGAGCGTCAACCAGAACGAAACAATGATAGGCACCAACATGACCGTATGTGGTAGAACTACGTACCATTTGCGAGACTTAACAATGAAGAACAGTGCACCGAGCGATAACGTAATTAAGAAGGCGGCATACGTATTTGCATATTGGAAAACAGATGTGAGTCGGAGACCGTTGGAGTCCGTCATAATCGCATCACGGTATAAATAAGGGTTGCTTCCATCCATGAGAGCAAACCATCCAACCAGGTGCCCAGCGAAGATTCCGTTGCCTAACCAGTACAATAGTCCAAAGAGGACTATGAAATAACCGGAAATGATTAACAAGCTGGCAAGAATCGACGTGCCAAGCTTGTTTTTTGTCAGAAATACACCTAAAATGAAGAAAGTTGCATACAGCATTTGTATATAGATCATATTTGTTGCCAAATAATGTGATGCTGCATTCGACAAAGAAATGACATAAGTTAATGGCATCATTAAGACAAGAATCGTAAGAACATCTTTTTGTTCCTTAAGCTTGAATACAAAGAAAGCAAGGATTGCAATTAGCAGTAAAATGATGGAGGACCACACCGAGGCCGAGTAGATTGTTCTCTCAAAATCGTAAGTCCCACCATTAAACAACGCCCGTTGAAACGGCGCCCAGAACATAAACAAGCCCGTAAACATTACTAAAAACCAAAAAATAACAGAGCTCTTCTCTGTCGTTATCGTCCCATTCGCTTTTGCACGCGAAGCCGCGTAGGCATTCTTACTTGCACTCATGACAAACAGTCTCCTTCTTCGCTAAAGTTCGACTTTATTTTAGCATACTGGAAGGGGGTTTCCAAATGTAATTGTAATGAATAAAGACTAATAAAGTGTATTCTGAACCTAAGTTGTATTTACAATATTTTGGTTTTTAGAGAATGGCAATAGTCCACCAATTCAATAAGTGTCCAAGTATCGCAATACTCATTGTTAAAATATTATAATCGTAACCAAATAACTCATTTAGATTAAAGAGGTAACTAATGGAAACCACCAAGTTATTTAATAGGGTAGTGAAATATTTTCTTTCATTATATGATTCAAGAAATCTCTTGTATGAGTTTACCAAAAGAGACTTTCAACAGAGATATAAAGGGTCATTACTGGGAATGGTATGGGCATTTGTTTCACCATTGCTCATGCTTACTGTGTATAGTTTTATTTTCGTTATTGTATTTAAATCGAAATGGGGGAATGATACTGGAAGTAGTGATATGTTCTATACACTTATGATTTTCGCAGGATTAATACCATTCAATATATTTGCTGAATCTGTTAATCGTTCTGTTAATTTATTGAGCCAAAGTGCTAACTATGTAAAAAAAGTAGTTATTAAATTGGAAATTCTACCAGCAAGTATAGTTCTTTCATCATTATTTAATAGTTTATTTTCGATACTACTTTTAGTATTAGGTAAGATTGTTTTTTTAAATACTCCTAATTGGTCATTAATTTTTGCCCCATTGGTTCTATTACCAATTGTGTTGTTGTCTTTGGGAACAGCATTACTCGTTTCCGCTCTAGGGATCTATCTAAGGGACTTAGTTTACATTGTTAGTTTATTAATAAATATTTTATTTTATATGTCGCCTATTTTTTATTCTACAGATTTAATCCCTAATAAATTTAGATTTCTACTTGAATTAAACCCAATAAGCCCGATTATTACTTTGTACAGAGATGTTTTTATTAAGGGGCAGTTATTTTCATTAACAAGTTTTATGGCATCATGTCTGATATCTATGATTGTTTTATTAATTGGATTATCAGTTTTTCATTTTTTAAGGAAGGGATTCGCCGATGTCATCTAATCATTTTGCAATAAGAGTAGATCAAATAAATAAGGTCTATAAAATGTATCATTCGCCGTCTGATAGATTAATTGACTTTTTCAATAAGTCAGGAAATAAAAGATTCGAAACTTTTCATGCTCTGCAATCTGTTACCTTTAGTGTGAAAAAAGGCGATACAGTAGGAATTGTTGGTAAGAATGGCTCTGGAAAATCAACTCTTTTACAAATTATTGCTGGTACTGTAACTCCTACTTCAGGTACCATAGAAACTTTTGGGAAAGTGGTTGCACTTCTTGAATTAGGATCAGGTTTTAATCCTGATTTCACTGGAAGAGAAAATGTTTATTTAAATGCAGCTATGTATGGAATAAGTAGGGAAACTATAGAAAAAAAATTTGAAGAGATCGAAATGTTTGCCGATATTGGGGAGCATATTGATCAACCTGTTAAAACTTATTCCAGCGGAATGTTTGCCAGACTTGCGTTCTCTGTGGCAATAAATATGGAGCCAGATATATTAATTGTTGACGAAATATTAGCAGTCGGAGATGTTTCATTTCAAGCGAAATGCGTATCTAAAATGAGACAGCTAAAAGATCAAGGTATAACGTTGTTGTTTGTCAGTCATTCTGTAGATTCAATTAAATCAATGTGCAACTCTGCTATTTTACTAAAAAATGGTAAGCTAATAGAAGAAGGAACTGCTGAGAAAATTACGAATCGATATTTGGCTATGGTTCGAGAGGAAATGAATGAGAGTTTTGACGAAAAAAAAAATAATGAATATGAAGAAGAGGTTGAAAATCAATCTGCTGTTGAATTGGACGGCTTTAAATACGGTACAGGTGAGGTCAGATTTACAGATATTTGCATGATTAATAATAATAATGAACAAAGCAGAGTATATGAATTCGGTGAGCAAGCTACTTTAATGTGTGAAGTTTGTTCAGATATTTCGATAGATAATATTAATTTATCTTTTCTAATAAGAGATATCACTGGCATTGACTTATTCGGTACAACTATGTTTGATGAAAAAGCACCACTTGTCTCTCTTAAGCCTAAAGAGAAGAAAAAAGTTTTCTTTTCTTTTCCTATTCAGCTTAGGCAAGGTAGCTATTCAATATCGGTTGCGGTTAATAGGGTGACAAGTGCAGATTATTCAGATGTTTATTTGTACGAGCAAATTGATGGGGCAACTGCATTTGAGGTATTTCGAAAGCTGGATAGACCAGTGCATTACAAAGTACATTATCCCATAGAAATTAAAGTTTAGGGGTGTTAAGTTTAATGACTTCTCAAATATATGAAAATGAATCATGGTGGCAACAAAATGGATTAGGTTGGGCTGATGAGGTTGAAAAAAGAAGATCTCTACAACCGCTTTATGGTATTCAAGAAGTAGTATTGTCCAGCTTTTTCTCGAAAATGCAGAAACATACTAAAGTGTTAGAGTTCGGAGTTGGTTTTGGCAGGCATGCCGAATACTTAGATGAGATTTCTAACATCGAATTCTATGGAGTCGATCAGAGCCCAACTATGCTAGAAAGTTTAAAATTACGTCTACAGCATAAATCCGATCTACTTAATCGTATATCCTTAATTGAGCCCAGAACGAAGTTGCCTTTTCCTGACGGTTTTTTTGATTTTGTGTTCACTGTATCAGTTCTAATCCATATTCGTCCAGACCATCTCGGGGGTATTTTAAGTGAATTAACTCGTGTATCTAAAAATGGAATTATTCATTTTGAAAATAACTTTACTTCAAATTCGGAATTGAAATTTCCTGATCACAATGGGTGTTGGCAGCATTCAATTGTTCAGGAATATGAAAAATTGGGTTTAGCTTGCGATCTAATGACAAAAGCAGCTGATGAGCAAGATATATATTACACGCACCTTTCAGGAGAATGGGATAAAGCGAAACTTGAAAGTAATGTTATGTTTTCAAGATTACATAATATGGACCAACGAATTCGCCCAAGTATTTTATCTTTTGAAGGTGAAATAGGTTGGCGAACTGAAGAATTAAAAGTACGTATTGAAAAAGAATTTCAAACGCAGATTGAGATTGACTCATTGAAAAAAAACTATGAAGAAGAACATAAGGCAAAGGAAATACTTGAAAAGTATTCAAAAGATCTCCAAATAACTGTCTTTCAATTAAATGATGAAGTAAAGTCCAGTAACGAGAAACTAACTGAATTTCGATATCAAATTGATAATGAACGTCTCTTAAATGAACAGCTCAAAATCGAGTTCGATAAATTAAGATCTCAAGGTATTTATTTAGAATCACGACTTCATGAAATTGAGAACTCTCTTGCTTGGAGACTGATTACTAAATTAAGGGGAATGGATAGTTTTTACCGTATGTCGAAGCCACTAAGAAAAATAATTCATGCGGTTAGAAGAAAAAGTTCCCGGGATAGTGGGAAAAGTGTAGTGATTGCACCGTTTTCAAGTCATCAGGAAAATATCATTGCTGAAAAGAAGAATAATGATTTACGAGATATATTAAGTGAAATCCCACTTAAATCTCACATTTCAATTTATCACCCAGAATGGTTAGGAGTCTCACACTCTACTAAAGAGTTATTTCCATTTACTTTGCCCATAAAGGAACTGCATGATATTGAGGAAGTTTCTTATTTAACAAAATTGATTTATGAAAGAGAACCCCTTAGTATTACTTATAGTGGGTTTGCTATTGGTTATTTCCAACTCGCTAAATCTTTGAAAAAACTCAATCCAAATATTTCTTTGAAAGTATTGTGGCACGGCAATACAACACATATGTATGAAGATTATTCTTGGGGTAGATATCAAGAAATAATTCAGCTTTGCAATGAGGGTATTTTAGACGGATGGGGATTTGCAAAAGAAAGTATGGCTGCTTTGTATGCCCATAAAGGCTACCCTAGTTTCTTTATAAATAATACCGTTAATATTGATTTAGAGAGAGTAAAAAAATACAAAAAAATACAAAATGAAAGAATTAGAATTGGTGTTTACGCTTCAGGGAATACATGGAATAAAAATGCATTCACTCAGTTGGCTGCTGTAGGGTTGATAGATAATTCTCAAGTAAACGCAATTCCATATACATCTAGAATGAAAGCATTCGCTGAGCAATTAAACATTGATTTTCAAGGGAGAGAATCAGCGGTTTCTCGTGATGAGTTGCTTAGTATTATGGGAGATAACGATATAAATTTATATGTTACTTTTTCAGAGTGTGCACCATTGTTGCCATTGGAAAGCATGGAGATGGGTGTTCCTTGTTTAACAGGGCCAAATCATCATTATTATAAAGGTAGTGAACTTGAAAGCTTTCTAATTGTCAATGAACCAGATAATCCTGTCGAAATTGCTAGAAAAATAGAAAATGTAATCAAAAACCGTGACTTGATTATGGATTTGTATCAAGTTTGGAAAAAGCAAAACAATGAAAAGTCTAAGCAAAGTATAATGGAATTTCTTGAGGGAGCCCATTAAAATGACTAGAACATATGTTTTTCTTTCTTATGAACTAGCGCCAGTAAATGCAGGTGGGTGCGGTGTTTTTATTCAAAATGCATTACAAGAGTTGTTGGAAGATGATAATAACCGAATTATGCTGATTCTAGATATGCCTAAGCACGAATGTGAGAAATACGAAAAGCTTCATCAGCCGAGTCTCCCGAATTCTAAAAATCTTTCTCTTTATTGCCTTTCGGAGTTATTACATGATGATCCTAATTGCGGAGAACAATATAATAATATTTTCTTGCAAAAAAGTTATCGTTTTTATATAGGGCTTCGTAAGTTAACTTATCTAAAGACGATCGATTATGCTGAATTTTTTGATTATGTTGGAATCGGTTATTTTTCTTTTCGTGCGAAAAAATTTGAAGGTGAATTTTTAAATACCATATTATCTGTTCGGGCCCACTGTACAATAGATCTAATGGATATGGAGCAAGTACCTAATGAATTTAGTATAAATAAACTTGAGATGTATCAAATGGAGAAAAAATCCATTCAATCTGCTGATTATGTGTTAGTACCTTCTTCTGAATGGGGGAATTTGTATGTACAACGCTATGGTGTAGACCAAGACAAGGTTATTGTTTCTCCTCCGCCGGTAAAAAAGTGGGAAGAAGTTAAATATATTCTCAACGAAACTCAACAAGATGTGTTGTTTTATGGACGTATATTCCAATTAAAAGGAGTCGACGTATATGTTGATTCCGCTGTCTCTTTTATGTCCAAATATCCGAATAACAAATCTATATTTTATCTAGTTGGCTATGATGGATTAGACTCGTTAGGTCAACCTTACAGTAGTCAGTTATTAACACGTATACCTGAACATTTAAGAAATCGATTTATTTTTACAGGACAAATTAATCGAACAGAATTGCAAAAATTGTTGCAATCTATCCGTTTTGCAATTTTCCCTAATTTAGTAGAATCTTTTTGTTATAGTATTCATGAATTGTACTCTTTGGGTGTTCCAATCATTGCTAATCAAATTCCAGCATTTAATGATTATTTTCGAAATGAAGAAAACGCATTAACGTATAATGGAACATCAATAGAGCTTATTTCCCAAATGGAGAAATTGTTCACTAATTCAAATCTGCGAAAACAAATTAGCTCGCCTTATGCTTTTTTTCAAAATAATCTTTTTGAAATATCTTATAAAAATATGCTGAAAACAAAAAAAGAGGATATTTCTCATAATAAACCATGGAAATGTTCTTTAGTGGTTCTACAAGAAGAACAGTCGATTAATAAGAATTTAATGTTATTGCTTGAGCATTCAGAAATTGAATATGAGAAAAGTTATCTATTAACATTGGAACCCCCAGGGACTCCAATATTATTCCTAGGGAAAACGCGGTACGCAAAACGGTTTGATGGAAGCGTAGATCATGAATTAGTACTAGAATCATTTGTATTGACTTGTTATTCCGATGATATAATAGAATCTTCCTATATTGATCGAGTAAAACATATATTTTCTATACAACCAGAGCTTTATTTTGTGGGATGTCGATACAAAAATGATCAAAATTCTCCAGAATTTGACTTATATGAGGAAAACATGTATTTTGCATGTAATAAATTAACAAGGTCAATTATTCGAATTGATGAAAAATCTAGCAATCTAAGAAATGTTTATAAAACAAGTTTAGGGGCTCTTGGTGAGTGGGGATTACTTAATAATAGTTATGGCTATACCATACCAGAAGAGTTTATCAACTTGGGCAAATCAGTATTAGAAATAAAAAATGAGTATTATATTTATAACTTACATCGTTCTACTGCTAGTGGTGAATGGAATCCTTATATTTTATATCCTTTTGCATATCAACTTTCAATGGATAAAAGTAGGAATGAGATAAAAAAAACAAAGCGAAGTAAAATGAGAACCTACTATTACAAACTAAAACACAAAGTAGATGGAATGAGTGGATTTAAAGGGAAATTAGCCGTTGTAATGTT
Source organism: Paenibacillus sp. yr247 (assembly GCF_900103825.1). Lineage (GTDB taxonomy): Bacteria > Bacillota > Bacilli > Paenibacillales > NBRC-103111 > Paenibacillus_E. Next base: position 594,040 of record NZ_FNIF01000002.1, on the reverse strand, counting down.
ACGAAAAATTAGCAGTGTGGTAAAAAAATGGAGCATTTTTTTGCAATAGTATTTGATATATGGTGGTGGTGATAAGATGAATATCTGGTATGTACACTCAGTAAATAATAATGAACGTTTACCAATACCACTGGATAATTGGCTAAATAAACATGTAAGCAAAGTTTTTCTTCACCCATTAGTAGCCAATCGAGAAGATTGGTTTAGTGCTAAGGAAATTCATATGTTCTCTGAGGAGCAGGTCCCAGTAGGAGTTCAGTTAGGTAAAGCATTCGCTCGTTCCTATGCTTTAGCAGATAGTATATTGAATGAATGTCTTTCTAACAGTGCCTCGGTTAATTCGCCTACAATCATTATTATAATGCAAGATGAGGTACTTCCATATTTCATATTGCAGCACAGCTGGGGATTAAATCCTCAGCTTTCCAACGTTTACTTTATAACATTACATGAAAAAACAAAATTAAATGAATTACAATTTCAATTTCCAGAATATTGGATCAGACAGATGGAAAAGCAATGTATAGCCTCCTCACATTATGCATTAACGTGGGATGTTAATATATTTAATACAATGCATTTAAAAGGTTTTACAAAAGTTAAGTATTTGGAACCAGAAAAACCTTTAGATAACGATTGGAATAAGCAATTAATAAAATGGTGCACAGATCAAAATGAAGATATGGAAAGTTACCCACTTAATGCAAGTATTCCTACAAAAATAAATTCAATCAAACATCATGAAAAAATCCTCTTATCAGTAATTATACCCTATTACAATTTAGGATACTTTTTAATAGAAACAATCGAAAGTATTATTAGTAGTACATATTTAAATCTTGAAATAATTTTAGTCAATGATGGTAGTAATGATCCTGAAAGTATTTCTATATTAGAAGAAGTTAAAGTAAAATATAAATTATTACAAGTTGTAACCATAAGAAATCAAGGTTTAGCGAATGCGCGTAATGTAGGAGCGCAGATGGCGAAAGGACAGTATATATCTTTTCTTGATGCAGATGACAAGATAGAACCTATTTATTTTGAAAGATGTATTCAAATATTAAATAAATATCAGAATGTTTCTTTTGTATATTCATGGGTGAAATATTTCGGTTTGAAAGAGGATGTATGGATAACATTCAACACAGAGCTCCCATACTTTTTATTATCCAATATGCTTAGCGCATTTGCAGTTATCCGAAAAGAAGATTTTTTGCAATATGGGATGAACAAAATTGGGATGAATAAAGGCATGGAGGATTATGAGTCATGGATATCAATGTATCGAAACGGCTGTGCAGGAGTAAGTATCCCTGAGCCATTAGTAAATTACCGTATAAGAAATAAATCCATGTCTCGACAATTTAATCGTAAAATCGTAAATGAGTTATATTTTAAATTAAGCCAATATCATTGTGATTTATATGAAAAATATGGTTTTGAGTTGTTTAATTTGATGAATGCTAATGGTCCTGGTTATTTGTGGAATAATCCAACTATTTTGTATCCCAATATCGGCTTTGTTCTAAATGAAGATGATGACAAGATTGAAAATAATATAAAATACGAACTTATGAGAATTGCCAATTCAAAAATAGGAACATTTTTAATTGAATTGATGCTTAAATTGAAAATTAACAAATTGTTTAAGTAACTCTAGAACTAAATAAAGGAAATATAAATAAAAGCGTTATAAAAAGGAAACTATCAATATGAAGAAGTTAATAATTTTTTTAATAATTATTTGTAATTCTATGTATTTAACACAAGTGGTTAAGCATTTAATAAATTCGAAAATACAGTATACTTTTGTGTTTTTTTATTTTATAGCTATTTTTTCTATTATTTTTCATTTCACTTTTAAATATTTTTCAAATAGAAAAATTAGCTATAACTTAACAAAGAAAAATCTGTATATTTCAATAATTATCGCACTTTTACTTGTAATAGCGGGAAATGAATCATTTATTATTTTTGGAAAAACAACATCTACTGTCGAAGTTACTGCTACAGGAAACAAAAATAATAATTCAAACGGAGCAGAGGTTTGGTTAACAGCTATCAATATAGATGGAAATAGCCTAGTGCTCTCTTCATTGCAGCATCCGGAAGGTTGGGAATTTAAAGAAGGAGCGCTATTGAGTTATAAAGATCAGCCTTCGACAATAAAGTTGAGCTTACCTCAAGGAAAAAAAGTTTCACTACAATTTCTAAAGCATGATTGGTCAGGTGAAGTATTAATAAAGGATGGATTTAATCAAGAAATAGTAGATTTATTTTCTAAGAGCCCATCATCAGATTACAAGTATAATGTAACCGGTAACAAAGTTGCTGTATCTTCAGGAAATTTATTAATAAATTATTCTCTATCAATTATCTTATTAGCAAGTATAATTTTCTTGTTATTAATGTTATCAATTAATAATTCAATTTTTTATTCGATTTTACATATATTGATAATGTATTGTTTGAATAATTATATCAAAATCGATAAATATTCAAGTATAACAATATGTATCTTTGAAATATCATTAGGAATTACCTATATTAAATTTATATATAACAAAAAAATGCAAATTCAATTTCCAGAAAAAAGAACATTATTATTTATGATATTTCTATCATTCTTAATTTCATCTTCTCTAATAAGTAATATTTTGTCTTTTGAATTATCAATTAAAAATATATCTATTTTTGTTCTACTTAATTTATTAATAACTCCAATTGAAATAGTTATATTCAGTATAACTAATAACAAAATAATGGAAATTACTTATGCATCAGATACATCTAAAATGAAAGTTTTAATGTATGCTTTACCATTCTTCATAATTAGTCAAATTTATTGGTTAAGTTTTTATCCTGCTACCATGAGTCCTGACTCAATTGATCAATGGAATCAAACAATTACAGGGAATTTCACTGGTTCTCATCCAATATTTCATACTTTTTACATTTGGATTATTAAAAAAATATGGGGATCACCAGCTTCAGTGGCATTAGTTCAGATAATTATCTGTTCTTTAATGATTGGATATATTTCTTATTATTTGGAGAAGATCGGCATAAAAAGGAGGGTTGTTTTATTAATTAATCTAATTTATAGTATTAATCCTGTTAATAATATTATGTCAATTGCCTTGTGGAAGGATATACCGTTCTCTCTCTGTTTATTATTAATAACAATACTTTTGTTGAAGCTGTATATTTCAGATGGTTTATGGCTGAAATCCGTAAAGCACCAATCATATCTAATAATAACATTAGCATTAATTTATTTATTTAGACATAATGGAGTTATATCAGTTCTAGGTAGTATAATTATTTTATTTTTACTTTATAAAAAATATTGGCGAGAACTATTGAAAATTAGTTTATTTATTGTTGTAATTATAGTTTCTGTGAAATTAATAATATCTTTCATTTTTAATGCTACGCCAGGACCAACTTATGGATCGATGGCTTTTCAATTACATCAAGTTGGAACAATGGTTCATAGTGATGTGGTCTTAACAAATAAAGAAAAAAATGTTTTGGAAAAAATTATGCCTTTAAAGTATTGGGCTGGTGGTGATAATTATGCTAAGTATGATGTTGGTTATGTGTTGTTTAACAATATATTCAACGACCATACTTTCAAAGAAAATAAAAATGAATTCCTCAAAACATGGATAGAATTAGTATTAAGAAACCCAAAAATAGCATTTAATGATTGGACAAGTATGACTTCTCTTATATGGCAAATTAAACAACCAAACGATGGTTACACTTCAACTGCCATACTAGATATCTACCCAAATGAACTCGGACTTAAGCAAACAAGCTTGCTACCGAATACTCGTGATATTTTAATGAAAATTGTAGGGTTCACATCTTCTAGTGAACACAACTGGATGTTTTGGAGACCAGCAATATCTATATATTTAATGATCTTTTTTGGGTTCCTTTTCGTTAGGAGAAATACATATAAAGCAATAATAATTTTTGTTCCTATTTTGGCGCAAATAGCTGGAATTATGCTGGTAATTCCTGCTCAGGATTCAAGATATTTTTATTTTTGTTCACTTGTATTACCAATTATTATTTTACTTTCCCTTTATAAAGTACCAAAAGTAAAGTCTACTGCTTTAGATGGAAGTTTTGAATTAAAACTTTAGACAAATAATGAAAGAAAAATTAATAAGGAGGATATAATTTTGAATGATATATTATTGATTATTCCAGCTTATAACGAAGAAAAGAATATACTCAAAGTTGTACAGGAGATTAAACAAGATTTGGACTTTGTAGATATTCTGGTGGTAAATGATTGTTCAATAGACAATACTCTTGATATTTTAAAACAGACTAATGGTATAAGCTATTTATCTCTTCCAGTTAATCTTGGATATTCGGGCGCCTTACAAACAGGTTTCAAGTATGCAGTAGATAAGAATTATCAGATCGTTATACAATTTGATGGTGACGGACAACATATAGCCTCAGAGGCCAAAAAGTTAGTAGATATAATGGAAGAAAACGATGCTGATATTGTAATTGGTTCGAGATTTAAAATGAAATCGAGCTATAATCATAGTATATTCAGGAAAATAGGTACAACAATTTTCAGGAAAATTATCAAGTATATTTGTAAAACGGATATTACTGATCCAACTTCCGGTTTTCAAGTTCTAAAACGAAGAGTATTCATGAAGTATGCGATGATGAATAACTATCCTGAATTTCCCGATGCAAATTTAATAATTGAAATGCTCTTATCAAATTATAAAATTATTGAATATCAAGTAGAAATGAGAAGTAGAGAATTTGGCGTGAGTATGCATAGTGGGATATTAAATCCAATTAAATATATGATTAAAATGATGTATGCTATTCTTTTAGTGTTAGTACGTGGTAGAAAGTTTATAAGAGAAATTTAAAGGTAGAGGTCAGGAGATGGCTTTAGTGATTACCAATTTATTTTTTGCAATATTAGGATTGTTTTTAATTGTATATGTCTACAACAGAGTTAAGAAAAATCTTTTCTCTGAAAAAGAAAGTATTTTTTGGATGTTAGGTGCAGTAATGGTTTTTGTATTATCAGTATTTCCCAAAATTATAGATTTTTTTTCTAACATCTTAGGAATTAGTTACCCTCCATCTTTACTGTTTTTAATTACAATGATATTTACTTTGTTTTTACTTTTTAGACAGAGTCAACAAATTACATTAATAAATGATAGATTTAAAGAACTAGTACAAAAGAATGCTATCTTAGATCAAAAGGTAAGAGAGATTTCAGAGAGATTAAATAATGCAAATTAGGAGTTTGAAAAATGAACTACATTTATTTATTATTAAATGTTCTAATGCTTGTAACCGGTCAAGTTTTGTTTAAATTAGGACTTGCTAAAAATGGTGGAGTTACTTTTTCAAATGCTTGGAAAGCAATTTTTACACCATTTATTTTCACTGGTCTTACACTATATGTCATGACAACGCTTTTATGGTTTGTAATTTTATCAAGAATGCCACTAAGTATAGCATATCCCTTTCAAAGTCTGTCTTACGTATTTGGTTTGATAATTGCATTTTATATATTCAAGGAACCAGTATCAATTACAAAATGGATTGGGGTAGCTATTATTATTCTTGGAGTTGCATTTATTGCAGCTGATAAGAACTCATAATAGGCTTTTATAAAATATTAGGGGGGTTTGATATGAAAGGAATAATTCTGGCAGGTGGTACTGGTTCTAGATTATCTCCATTGACGAAAGTAACAAATAAACACTTACTTCCTGTAGGAAAATATCCAATGATCTTCCACTCTGTGGCTAAGTTAAAGCAAGCAGATATAAGCAATATTCTTATTGTGACAGGTAAAGAACATATGGGTGATGTGGTGAATCTTCTTGGAAGTGGCCGAGATATAGGAGTAACCTTCACTTATAAAGTACAAGATGAAGCCGGGGGTATTGCGCAGGCCTTAGATCTGGCGGAGCATTTTGTGGGAAATGACAAAATGGTCGTAATTCTGGGTGATAATGTTTTTGAGGAAAGCATCGTTCCATTCGTAAATAACTTCAGATCCCAAAAAACTGGGGCTAAAATTCTTATCCAAGAAGTTCAAGACCCTCAAAGATATGGAGTTGCTGATTTGCAAGGAGATAAGATCCTTTCTATTGAGGAGAAACCTCTAGAACCTAAAAGCAATTACGTAGTAACTGGGATTTATATGTATCATAACTCAGTATTTGATATTGTAAAAACACTCAAACCATCAGCCCGAAAGGAATTGGAAATTACGGATGTAAATAACTCTTTCATCGAAAGAAATGAACTCACCTTCGATATTCTTCACGGATGGTGGACAGATGCTGGTACCCATGCTTCGTTAGCTAAAGCCAATGAATTAGCAAAGGATTTATTTTTCGGTGAAGAGTTTGGAAAACTAAAATTATAAGAGTAACAGACGTGGCTATTTTATGGAACGTCAAGTACGATGTAAATATTACGTGCTAATTGAACTATATTTATTTGTATTTAACATAAAGGTATATATGTTGATATATGTAATCATGGAGGACGATAATGTCGAGAAAACTAGTTGGTATACCTATTGAGGATGATAGTAGAGCGTCTAAATACTTGGATTTTCTGCGGTTTTTTGCGGCTTTAACTGTTTTAGTTCAACATTTAAGTCCCACTTTTGGCGTAGCAGGTGCGCCCCCAGGCACAGGGGTTTGGTTAAAAGATTTTATCAAACTATCAATCTATGAATGGTCACAAAGTGGATTTAAGTTCGTAATGGTGTTTTTCGTGTTAAGTGGTTTCTTTGTATCTTCGAGCGTACTCAAGATGATTGATAATGATCGTTGGTCGTGGCGTATATATCTAACAAATCGATTAACACGTTTATGGATTGTTCTGATACCCGCATTGTTGCTGACTGTCGCGTGGAAGTATATACAGTATCATTTATTTGGCATGGGTGATGAGAGTCTGATAACAACAGACTTACGATGGACCACTTTCCTTGGCAATGTATTTTTCTTGCAAGGAATACGCGGTGTTCATTTATTTGGTCATAATGGTCCTCTATGGAGTCTCTCATTTGAGTTCTGGTACTATATATTATTTCCTTGTATAGTTCTGGCTATTAAATCACCTAAATGGATTACAAGGCTGATATACACAGTAGCAACTGCAGTTATCGCATGGTTTGTTGGTATTGGAGTTATCGGTATGTTTCCGGTTTGGTTGCTTGGATCGCTACTTGTCATGGTAAGAACAATTCGCATTAATTCTGTATTAATTGCCACAATGTTAATATTAGTATCTTTAGCATTAGACGTTCTGTCGGTAAATAGTACAATTTATAACTATCTATTGGGATCACACATACCCATAGTGTCTAATCCGCTTTCGCTTATTCCTGCACTTCTTCCAAACATGGTGGTAGGTATATCATTTTCTATTACCATATACCTCGTATTATGTTTTTTTAACAACAAATCATTACAAGTTTCAAGTTGGAACCCCTATCGAAAATTAGCTGGATTTTCTTACTCACTTTATCTTTTGCATTACCCAACTATGGATTTTTTCTATGAATTAAAACGGTCCAAATGGTGGCACTTCCCACGAGAACTAAACTTTTATCACTGGTTTCCTGTGGTTGCTTTAATCGTTATTATTTACTCATGGATAATATCACTCTTAACTGAGGCTCGTACAGACAAGTTGAGAAGATTCATCCTTAGATTGATTAGTAATAAAAATGAAATAGGTAAAGTGAAAAATATTTAGTCTGGACAACAAATAAATTAAATGGTCACACAAAATAAGCCAGTTGGGAAAGCATCCCGCAAGGCATTTTTGTATTTAAAAATCCTTACTCAAACCGTACCTCTCTGTATTACAACAACATGACTATCGTGGTAAATATCAATAAAGTAATCTAGTCCATTTTTCCACTTATACAAATAAACCGCCTATACGAGTTCTGGTGTTCTCCAACCAAAGAATGTAAGTTCACGATATCGGCGGCTTGCTCCCCTATGAGCGTAACCCATGGGGCAAAGTGGACATGAGGGATATGATTGCACCGCAGATTATGCTGAACAAGTATAGCGAACTTGGATTGGATATCATGGCTAAGTAATACGCTATTGTGTACGAGGAGGGCCAATTAAAGTTTTATCTGCTCTTATCGAACGCAGGGGGAGGTACCTGAGTGGAGAAATATGGGATCAGCTATAACGGAGTGTTAGAAGTAAACAAAAAAAGCCCTCAATCCTATTTTGAAGTGCACCCCTTAGTACAGACATTGGAAAAGCCCCCTGGTTAATCCGATGAATTCTAATGGGTGTATTTTTATGGGGACAACAGGACAAAAATATAAAACTTATTCAGAGTAGACGAAGCGCGAGTCTATTCGGCTGCATCTGGTGGAGAAATGGACATATCGAAAATCACGGAACATTTAGATATCCAGGATAAAGATCGTGTTGAAGAGATGGATGCGGAAATATCGTCAACAGGGTGAATATTTCAGCGCGGTAGAGCCGCTCGGTTAATGAGTGAGAGCCACGATGTTAATAAATTAGAGCCGCCATGTTAATGAAGAGAGCCACCCCGAAATGAAGTGGCTTCGGCGTGCAGGTTACGTGTTCGAATAAAATAAAGTAATAGACTGAAATTGTTGATTTGATGCATTTTTAGAGATGAAAAACGCTAGCTTTTGAGAAATAAGTGTTAGACTGAACTGGACAGAGAGGCAGCGGCAGTTCTAAGATTCATAAATAAAGTCATAGAATGCCGCAGCTATGATTCAACTATCGTTCCAAGTTAACTTAATGCTCGTGAGCCTTTATTACGGGATGCCGGACCGAATACCGGGGCCAATCTGGATGGATGCAATTTACCACTGAGTCCGTAAAATTCACAGAAGTTCATAATCAGTGGGTTCCATTTATCTGGATCAATATAGTTGTTCTCCCCCATCATTATAAGCTTTTCATCAATATGCACTCTAGTGATGGCAACCTCGATTGATGCTAGCAAGCTAGGTTCGCTGAAGTTATGTACTTGGGTGAGAGTTGCCTCTAATTGAATCGGACATTCCGCAACACGGGGTGCCTTAACCAAATCGGAAGGCTCCGGGGTGAGTTTGGCCGTTCCAAACTTATCGGATTCGTAGGAGTATCCCATCTGCATTTTGGACTCGGGCACAGGATTCACGCCGGTAAGCAAAGCCAGTCTGTCAACTGCACTAACAAGGTCTGCTGAGGGAAGATTCAGTACGCACTCTTTTTCGCGAATGAGATTCTGCACGGTTTTGGATCTGCGGCTCATACCGAGCATACAAGATTGGTTTAACCACCATGCTGAAGACATAGGGGCTAAATTAGCTGAACCATCTTCGTTTAATGTACTTATGAGGACGACAGGGGTTCCGAAATAGAGAATTTTAGGCTCGATAACTTTATGCATTTCAAAAACACTCCTCCTTCACTATGTTATATCTCATGTTTTGTCGTGTTATTAGCTATCAATTATGTCCTCAAAAGTATAACACTCGTGTTCGTGCATAAATAGCTTTCGGGAATAAGATAGCAATTTTTCGAAAGCCTGACACATGAAATCTCGCATTTTCGTTTGTCATGATGAACACTCAATGCAAAGTAAAATGAGGCTACCCGAAGGCAACCTCAATTGGAGCAGGCTACTTTATTTTCTTCTGATATTACGTCGGCATTCCTTTTCTCTTGCGCATAGAATCTTCACCGTCAATGAGCATGTGATACGAATTATGCACGATGCGATCGAGGATTGCGTCAGCCATAGTCTGTTCGCTGATTTTTTCGTGCCAACCTTCCGGTGCGAATTGCGAGATAAAAATCGTGGAGGCGTTTTGGTATCGCGCCTCGATGATTTCAAGCAGGTCGCGGGATTCGATTGCCGTGAGCGAGACGAGCAGCCATTCGTCAATAATGAGCAGGCTGATTTTCTTGTACTGGGCGATCACCTTTTTGTATGTGCCTTCCCCGCGAGCGGCAGCCAAATCGGTCAATAGCTCCGGCAGACGGATGTACTTGGTGGCCAGAAACCGCCGACAAGCGGAAATTCCCAAAGCGCAGCCGATATAAGTTTTTCCGGCGCCGGAAGCGCCCATGAGAATAACATTATGCATCTCATGAACGAAGTTGCCGGTGGATAGCCGCAGGATTTGCGCCTGGTCTAGTCTACGGTCTGCATGATATTCGATATCTTCAACGCAGGCGTTCGGATAGCGGAGTGTAGCCTTCTTGATCAGTTTATCCAGATGGTTGTTCTTCCGCCTTATCCACTCCGCATCGACGAGGAGCCCGAGCCGATCTTCAAAAGAAAGGGAATGGAATGACGGCGTCTTCATCTGCTCACGGAAGTTTTCCGCCATCACACCAAGCTTCATGCTGATGAGTTTGCTGGTTGTCGTCTCATTGACCATGATTAGTTCCTCCCGTAATAACTTGCGCCGCGTGTGAAGCCATGCAGGCTCGGCGGACGAGTGTCGGAGTCGGTTTCTGCCGCCGCCGCTTGTTCCAGGATCACCATGTCTTGGCCGGACTTTAGAATGGTGCTGATATGCTTGAAACCGGGGCTTGGCGTATAGCTGAGCGCTTTGGCACAGGCCGCCTCTACACGAACGAGCGAGTACAGATCCGCGAGCTTCAGCACGCCCATACAAGCTTTGTAGCCTTGTTGCTCAACCCGATGTCCAGTTAAAATCGCTCGAATGACGGTAGCGGTGGAGGGGCCGACTTGCTCTGCCCACTTGATAAAACGCTCGGCATTCCACTGAACATACTGCTTATGTTTGTCGGGCATGTGATCGGCAAGCGTGTGATATTGTCCGGGGCGGCCGTAGAGCTTTGGATGCGAGCAGATGCGGTGATGGTTGTAGAACACCTCTATAACGCCTCGGGTGACGCGAACATCCACTTTGTGCTTGATATATTCATAGGGCACGCTGTAATGCATCTTGTCGACGGCTATGTGATAATTAAACTGTACGGTGGCGACTTTCCAAATAGCGCATTCGTACGCGGAAGAAGGTAGCGGCAGGAGCGCGTGTTTCTCCTCGTCAAGGAACGCGCTCAGCCTGCTACCCGGCTTTTTTTGAAACGGCCGTTTATTGAACACCGTCAACTTATCGGCAATGGCTTCGTTTAGCTCCGTCAGTGTAAAGAACGTTTGCTGGCGTAAAGCAGCCAGAATCCAGGTGGAGATGATGCCGACCGTACCTTCGACGCCGGGCTTGTCCTTGGGTTTGCGAACGCGGGCGGGGATGACAGTCGTGCCATAATGCTCCGCCATTTCTTGGTATGTCTTGTTGATTACGGGGGAATACCAAGAGGATTTTTCTACGCCGGTCTTGAGGTTATCCGGCACGAGGATTTTGGTGACGCCGCCGAAATGGGCAAACGCATGAATATGGGCTGTGATCCAGCTTTCTTGATTCTGGGACAGGAAGTCCTCTACGTAAGCAAATTGGCTGCAGGATAATGCGGCGACGAAGATGTACACTGGTAGCAGTTCGCCAATCTCGGCATCCACCACGGTCGCAGTCTGACCGGCCCAGTCTACTTCCATTTGCTCGCCGGGCTTGCGCTGGATGTGCATCGTCGCTTTCGTGGTCGAGGCGTACTTACGGTAATAGTTGCAGTATTGCGTGTACTTCAGGGGGATTTCGCGACTTAACCTGCACATTTCGCAGTATTCGCTCCAAAGCAGGCTCAAGGTCACGCCGCTCTTCGCCAATTCCCGGTGGATGTATTCGCAATCCGGAATTTTGCGTGAGGAAGCTTGCGCTTTCTCGGGAAAAAGCAGGTACTGCAGATCGGCGTCCGTCACATCTTCTGGCAACGGCCATGCCAATCCATTCTCATTTGCACGATCCAACACCTCGGAGATGGTGTTTCGCGAGCATTGGCAACTTGACGCAATGCTCCGCTGGCTGAGCCCCATGCTGCTCAGCCGCAAAATGTCTCGATACTTTGTCATTCAGGAACCTCCCGCTGTAAATTTGCGTTCCGTATTCGGACACGCATTCCTCCATTCTAACGAAGGAAACCAGCGGTGGCTCTCACGATTAACATCAACGTGGGCGTAGGACGGAGTATATTGACAAGGATCGAGAATATCATCAGATCAAAAGAGAAAATACAATGCTAAAAAAGTGTTTGGACATTTGAAAACAGGAGGTGTAAAAGGGAAGTATTCAATCATCGAAGAGGCTCCAAAGATCTATCCTGTAGTACAGCTTTGTAATCTGCTGGGCGTTTGGAGAAGTGCTTACTATCGCTATCTTAAGCGAAAGAAGCAAGAACCGGATGGAGAGGTTACTCAACGCATTCAAGCCATCTAAATTCAACGAGAACGCAAGTACGGCTACCGAAGAATAACAGCTGAATTGAAACGGCAGTATGATGTCACGGTGAATCACAAGAAGTTACAACGTATTATGTAGGAGCTTAGATCCGCTCTATCATTCGAACCAAAGCCCATATTTTAGCGTACATCAGGCTATGAAATCAGACGGCAGAATGGCTCCTAACTTGTTAAATCGAGATTTTACAGCAGCAAAGTCAAACGAAAAGTGGGTTACCAACGTTACACAGTTTCGTGTAGGAGATCAGCGAATCTATTTGTCAGCCATAAAGGACCTATGCGGCAACGACATAATCGCGTACCATAAAAGTCTTCGTAACGACAACGAGTTGGTACTGAACACGTTCAACAAAGCCTTTAAACAGCACAAAGACGTTACCGGATTGATCGTTCATAGCGATCCAGGATTCCAGTACACGTCTCATGAATACCAAAACATGCTGCCTACGGTTGGAGCCCAAATAAGCATGTCGCGTCGCGGTAATTGTCTAGACAAGGCCGCTATGGAAAGCTTCTTCTCGCATCTCAAAGCGGAAGCGCTCTATCCTTATGATATCCGTTCGATCGAAGAAGCTCAACAACGAATCGAGAATTTATCCGATTCTATAACGAAGAACGAATCCAGTTAAAGTTAAACAAGCTGACACCGTTAGAGTTCAGGCGCCAGGTTTCAGCATAGGAGCTTTTTTCAATGTTTACAAAATTGGAGGTTGACCATTTCAGGTAAGAGGGCTTAGAACATTTGATATGAGACTACTGTACTTATAGATATAAATGTAAAGGGATAAATAAAGAATTCTTTTCAGACTTTCTATTACTAAATTTTTGCCTTCCTCTCGAGATAAGTCATCGAGTTGGTTCTTCAAACAGGAATAGTAGAATAATGGAAATTCCTCGAGGAGATAAATCTCAATTAATGAGGAAAATCCTAAAAATCCAAAGAGTAATTTCAAGGTTATAGGAATTTATATGTTTTATAGTTCTTTCTTTGGTATAATTAAGACACTCGAAACATCAGGCACGGTGAGCTTGAAATCACTGATTTAACAACGTATACCAAGTTAGATTGTTGGTGACAGATGCAGGTAACTCATATCTCTTTAACTATAGCCAACGTATTGGCCAAAGTTTTGTTTTGGAGAAGTATTTTGGGAAGTTTATTGAAAGAGGGTGCCTAAGCGATGAATATTTTATCCACGAGGCTAGATGGTTTATATATTGTAGTGCCCGATGTCTTAGGTGACAGTCGGGGCTTTTTTATGGAAAGTTACAATAGTTCGAAGTTTGCTGAGCACGGTATTGACTTTCCATATGTTCAAGATAATCATTCTTTATCAGTGGAAGAAGGCGTATTGCGTGGGCTTCACTATCAGCTGAATCCCAAAGCACAAACAAAACTTGTGCGCGTTGCTTCCGGTGCGATTTATGATGTCGCGGTAGACATACGCAAGGATTCTTCTACGTTTGGCCAGTGGGTAGGGGTTATTCTAAGCGAGGCTAATAAGCGTCAACTACTGGTTCCACAAGGCTTTGCCCATGGTTTTTGTACGATTGTTCCTAATACGCAGGTGCTTTACAAAGTGGACGAGTACTACTCCCCTGAACACGAGAGAGGTTTACTTTGGAGCGACCCGGCTATTGGTATTGATTGGCCAACATCTAAACCCATTCTTTCTGATAAAGATCAAAAGCATCCGCTGCTTAAAGATGCGGAAATAAACTTTTAAAATGGGAGTCATACGCATATGAAAATACTTATTACAGGCGGAGCCGGGTTTATCGGCAGCAACTTCGTTCATTATATGCTGGATCGCTATCCTAGCTATGAAATTATTAATCTTGATTCGTTGACGTATGCTGGGAATCTAGAGAACCTTTTATCGATTCAAGAAAATAGCCAATATACATTCGTTAAGGGTGACATCATAAACACGGAGCTAGTGTATAGTCTGTTCGATCAGGGTATCGATACGGTTGTACATTTCGCCGCAGAATCGCATGTGGATCGAAGCATCTTGGAACCGGATGTATTCGTAAAGACAAATGTACTTGGCACGCAGGTTTTACTTGAAGCTGCTAGGAGATATGCTGTTAAGAAATTTGTTCATGTCTCTACGGATGAAGTTTACGGAACTCTTAGTGAGACTGGGCTTTTTACAGAAGAAACGCCATTAGCCCCGAACAGCCCTTATTCCGCTAGTAAAGCCGGGTCAGATCTTCTGGTACGGGCTTATCACGAGACTTTTGGACTTCCTATTAATATCACTCGTTGTTCAAATAACTATGGTCCTTATCAGTTCCCTGAAAAGTTAATCCCATTAATGATTGCGAACGCTTTGAACGATAAATCTCTTCCTGTTTATGGTGACGGTCTTAATATTAGAGATTGGCTGTATGTCGAGGATCACTGCAGCGCAATTGATCTCGTTTTACATAAAGGGATTAACGGTGAAGTTTACAATATCGGCGGTAATAACGAGAGAACGAATATTCAAATCATACAAACGATTCTTCGTGAATTGGGTAAACCGGAATCATTGATTCAATTTGTAAAAGATCGTCCAGGGCATGACCGTCGCTATGGTATTGATGCAACTAAGATTACGAAGGACCTTGGATGGCAACCGAAGCATAATTTTGAGACGGGTATTCATGAAACAATTCGTTGGTACTTGGACAATCAAGACTGGTGGAAACGAATTCAGACTGGTGAGTATCAAAGATATTTTGCCGAGCAATACGGCTCACGGCTTGGTGCCAGATAATGAGAATAGTAGTTACTGGGGCTAATGGCCAACTAGGACAAGATGTTGTAAAACTACTGGGAGCTAAGCATGAGGTTTACGGTCTTGGGAGAGAGCAACTGGATATTACAAATGAAAGTCAATGTCTAGAGGTTCTGGTAGCCTTGAAGCCAGATGTTATCATTCATAGTGCTGCGTACACAGCTGTTGATCTTGCTGAGACGGAAATAGAAATGGCTTATCGTATTAATGCTGATGGAACAAGAAATCTTGCAGTCGCTGCAGAGAGTATTGGGGCGAAATTTTGCTATATTAGCACGGATTATGTATTTGATGGTACCGCTACGAATGCTTACAGAGAAGATGATGATACCAATCCTCAAAGTGTTTATGGGAAGTCCAAAAGAGCTGGAGAACAGCATGTGGAATTGCTTTCATCTAAACATTTTATCGTGAGAACTTCTTGGGTCTACGGTATTTATGGCGCCAACTTCGTCAAAACGATGTTGAATTTAGCTCAAACCCGAGATTCCTTAAAGGTTGTAAGTGATCAATTCGGATCACCAACTTATACAGTTGATCTTGCCTTATTCCTTGAAAAACTCATACAAACGGAGCTTTATGGTATTTATCATGTATCTAATTCGGGAGTATGTTCGTGGTATGATTTTGCCTGTGCCATCTTTGAAGAGAGTGGCGTGAAGATTAAGGTAGATCCTTGCACGACGGAAGAATTCCCTCGACCTGCTCCAAGACCAAGGAATTCAGCTATGGAACATGAAGCGATCCGTGCTAATGGGTTTGAGGATTTACGGCCTTGGCGTGAGGGGCTTAGAGCATTTTTGAAGGAGCTAGGAGAGAGTAAGGATGAAAACCGTTAGTGTTCACATTGTTACTTATAATAGTTCTGGACATATCGATGACTGTTTGGAAGCGGTTCTTAAACAATCCCATTCAATTGAACGGATAATAGTTATTGATAATGCTTCTAAGGACGATACGTTAACCAAGTTAGCGAAATGGTCAGAGCAATGTACAATTATTCAAAACAAAGTAAACAACGGGTTCGCTGGTGGACACAATCAGGCTATACGGATGACAGACACGGATTATTGTCTTATCTTGAATCCTGATGTGATTCTTGAGCCTGATTATGTTCTTAACACTGTAAAGTCCTTAAATAATCATACTCAAGCGGGCAGTGCGACAGGTAAATTGCTATTCAAATCAGACCCTACTCACATTGATAGTACGGGGCTTGTCATTAACAAAGCTCGAAGAGCCTTTGACCGCGGCGCGCATCAGACGAGCGATCAGTTCAATCATGCTGAAGAGGTCTTTGGTGTGTCGGGTGCCGCTGCCATGTATGCTCGCGAAATGATTAATGACATTAGCCTAAATGGCGAATTTTTTGATGAGGATTTTTTTGCCTATAAAGAAGATGTAGATGTTGCTTGGCGAGCGCAGTTACTAGGTTGGAAGGCTTACTATGAGCCGTCTGCTATTGCATATCACGAACGAGGCTGGAAGGAAGGCCTTAGGAGCAGTAAGCCGCTTTTTGTAAGGAGATTATCGTACATTAATCGATATAAAATGATGGTGAAAAACGATCAATTCTCAATGGTGCTGAAGCATATCATTCCTCTTTTTGTGTATGAGTTTCTTAGTCTTGGTTACGCTCTTGTGCGAGAACCAAAGCTGCTAGGAGCTTGGTCCAGTTTTTTTCATAGTTATTCGGATCTTCGCCAAAAGAGAAACATCATTCGAAGTAAGAAAAAAGTAAAACCTTCTGAAATCAACAGATGGTTTATAAAATAATATCCCAAGTAGGATTAGCTAATGCTAGTCTTTTTTTAATCTAAAATTTATAAACCCATGTTATAATAAGTGTAATGAAATCATGATAAATGAGGTTTTCAAGTGGATCTAAGTATTATTGTACTAAATTATAAAACACGCGACCTGACGTTAGCTTGTTTAGAATCTGTTTTTTCGTCAGCTACATATTACGATTATGAGGTCATATTAATCGACAATGCTTCAAATGACGGCATAATCCCTACAGTCAACGAGCAATTCCCGCAAGTCATCTGCATCGCAAACACGAATAACGTAGGCTTCTCAAGAGCCAACAACCAAGGGATCCGCATTGCCAAAGGACGTTATGTCCTACTTTTGAACTCCGATACGATCGTTCAACCTGACACTTTAGACGTCCTGCTGCGTTTCATGGACGAGAACCCCACTGTGGGAGCCAGCGGTTGTAAAATCGTACTTCCAGACGGCTCACTAGACAAAGCCTGTAAGAGGGGCTTCCCTACGCCCTCAGCGTCCTTTTACTATGCGTTTGGTTTCTCTAAGATATTCCCTAAGATTCCTCGGTTCAATCAATATCAATTGGGTTATTTAAGTCCGGATGAGGCCTACCCGATTGATTCACTAGTTGGGGCTTTCATGTTAATCCGCCGCGAGGCTATTGAGCAAGTGGGTATGCTTGATGAGGAATTTTTTATGTATGGCGAAGATATCGATTGGTGCTATAGAATTAAGGAAGCGGGTTGGGAAAATTATTATTACCCTCGCACTCAAATTGTACATCACAAAGGCGCAAGCAGTAGAAGGAAGCCTTTTAAAATCATATATGAGTTCCACCGGGCTATGATTTTGTTTCATAATAAACATTATCGTAAGAAGTATTCATGGCTGACGAATGCGATGGTTTATGCAGGTGTAAGCTTAAAGTTTGTGCTCTCCTTAGCCAGAAATAAACTCCGACAAGCGAGGTGATTTACATTGATTCGACAGAGTCAAGGGTTCTTAACACAACTATATGCACTGGCCGACTTCATTTGTATTCAGCTCGTGTTCTTACTCTCATGGTGGCTGAAATTTAGAAGCGGTTGGATTCCATTCAGTGCGCCTCTTCCATTCAAACATTACTTGATGTGGAGTGTCAGTTATGCGATAATCGCTATTTTACTTAGTTATATGGTAAATTTTTATACACCTAAGAGAAGGAAGCAGTTCTCGTACGAGGTTCTGAAAATAATTCAAGTCCATTCGATCAGCTTGTTGCTGCTGTTAAGCGTTTTGTTTATTTTAAAAGAAGTCGATGTTTCACGTTCTTATCTTTTACTATTCCTTGTAAATAATATTCTTTTCATCAGTTTTTATCGATATATGATCAAAGCTTCGCTGAAACGCGTAAGACAAAAGGGCTATAACAAGCAATTCATTCTTATCCTCGGTGCCGGCTCGCTGGGACGTCAATTTTATTCAAAGCTGAAACAGCATCCGGAATTAGGTTATGAGGTAGTCGGCTTCCTTGATGATTATCTGGAGAAACATGAATTCGCTAATCAGAGCTATAAGCCAATCATAGGGAAGATCGACGATCTAGAGTCTATTTTGAACGATCTCATCATAGATGAAGTTATTATCGCTCTCCCGTTAGATGCACACCAAAAGTTCGGCAGTATTATCAATGTCTGTGAGAAAATTGGCGTCAAAACACTGATCATACCGGACTTTTATGACTTCTTGCCGTCCCGCCCTTATTTCGACAATTTTGCGGATATGCCGCTGATTAATGTGCGGGATATTCCTCTGGATGAGTTCCGAAACCGTCTTTTCAAGCGAGTTTTTGATATTGTTTTCGCCAGTGTGGCCATTCTTATTACGTTACCCGTTATGATTGCATCCGTTATTGCTATTAAGCTAACATCGCCAGGTCCGATCATCTTCAGACAAGAGCGAGTAGGTCTTAACCGTAGAAGGTTTATGATGTATAAGTTCCGCAGTATGAATGTGTTGGCAGAGAGTGCCTCAAATACGGAGTGGACGGTTGAAAATGATCCGCGGCGAACGAAAGTCGGTACCTTCCTCCGCAAAACGAGTCTAGATGAGTTGCCGCAGTTTTTTAATGTGCTTTTCGGGCATATGAGCGTAGTCGGTCCTCGACCTGAGCGTCCTTATTTCGTGGAACAATTCAAGGAAGAAGTGCCGAAGTATATGGTGAAGCATCATATTCGTCCTGGAATTACGGGCTGGGCGCAAAGCAATGGTTTGCGAGGAGATACTTCGATCGAGGAACGTATCAAGCACGATATTTTCTACATTGAAAATTGGACTTTTTTGTTCGATATTAAAATTATTTGGAGAACAGTCATTAACGGATTTATCAATAAAAATGCTTATTAATTATGTGTTTCAGGGGGATATATGAAAGTATTAGTTACTGGTGGGGCCGGTTTTATTGCTTCACATATTGTTGATTTACTTGTTGATCTTGGGCATGAAGTTGCAATTCTTGATAATTTTTCAACCGGTCGTGAAGAGAATGTAAATGCAAAAGTCGAAGTATTTAAAATGGATATTTTAGATAGCCGTACTCTAGAGGTCTTTTTGAAATTCAAGCCTGAAATTGTTATTCATCATGCTGCCCAAATCGATATTCAATCTTCTATAAAAGATCCAGCTTTTGATGCTTCTACCAACGTTATTGGTACAATAAAATTGTTAGAAGCATGTAAATCTTCAGGGATTCGAAAGTTTATTTATGCTTCATCAGCTGCCGTATACGGCAATCCGCAATATTTACCAGTTGATGAAACTCATCCTATTCGTCCGTTGTCGTATTACGGTATTTCTAAGCATACTCCGGAGCATTATTTAGAAGTATTTTCGCAACAAAATAAACTAGACTACACAATTCTTAGATATGCGAATGTTTATGGTATTAGGCAAGACCCAAAAGGAGAAGGAGGAGTAATTTCGATTTTTATTGACAAATTATTAAGTGAACATAAACCAGTAATATATGGTGATGGTGAACAAACAAGAGATTTTATTTATGTTAAAGATATAGCACGTGCTAATATTGCTGCTTTAAATTCTGGTAGTAAGGGTATTTATAACATAAGCTGTAATCATCAAACTAGTGTCAATGATTTATTAAGAATGATCTCAAGGCTAAGCAATATTGAGACATATCCAAGTTACAGAGAGATAAGAGTAGGGGATATTTTACATAGTTATCTTGATAATTCTGCTGCCAAGAAGGACTTGAAATGGGAGCCTCAGTATACTCTAAGAGATGGATTGCAAGAGACTTGTAATTATTATTTAAAACAAAACACTAATTCATAAAAATTTTTTTCTCATCAACGCATGATTCGCCAACATCTTCCCCATACTATGCATATACTTAGTATGCGGGGAGGTTATTATTATGATCGATCATGAAGACGCTTACCAGGATGATAACTTGTCGATTGGCAAAGGTTTGATTGTTGGTGTTGTGTTCGGTTCCCTCATTTGGGCTGGCATTATTGCTGGTATTATGTACATGTGGTAGACGTATCTAATAAATGAAGAGGCTGCTGAGGCTATAGCTCTTGGCAGTCTCTTTTTGTCGATGAGATGGTGGATGGTTTTGGTGATGTGAAAGGAAGGATTCTTTTTAAATTGATTCTGAGTTATAATGAATGGAAGTAAGCTTTTGATGAGTAGGAGGTTGAATTTGATGGGTGAAATGACAGATCGTGAGTTTTTAAGTGCCATACTTGGGAGAATGAATGAGATAGGCGCAGATGTAACGGCCATTAAAGATCGGGTTGACAGTATAGACAGGCGATTGGGCAATGTTGAGGATCGACTCACAGGTGTCGAGAATCGTCTGATAACAATTGAAGATAATTTGCAAGAGGTCAAACAAGTTCAAATATAGCAGGGTGAGCAGATTGCAGGTATTGCTGTTACGATGATGGAGCATGCGGCAAGCATACGAACACTTAAATTGGTAAAATAAACGAGTAAGATTAGCTAACCTTATCTTGCTTTTTTTCGCATGCGCGCCTATCCAAGCTAGGTACAGCTAGAACCAAGTCGCGTCTTAGCTCGCCTGCAAAGAAATTTCAGTTCTTTACTCTACTACAAGACGAGAACATATAATTTGCATTGCTTTTTCTGAGAAAAAAAGAGGCTGCACGGGCTAATGGAAGCCACTGCAGCCTTTTTACCTAGGAGATAGGATTTGATGATTTGGAAGGACTTAACTTTATTGCGTTTTTGAGCCCGGTAACAAGCGGTTTCTCAGCAAGTCTATATACCATGTAGCAAAGGGGAACGGTCAAGGCCATAATAATTAGATCTGTAAGAAGGTAGCCAAGATGGTCGACCACATGAATCTTTACACTTAGCTTCATTAAAATTGAAATAAATAATAGATGCGTTAGCAAAATCGTGTATGAAGCATTACCTAGCTTGCTCAAGCTCTTTACCCAATAAGGCAACCGAAGCTGCTCAGGAACAGAAGAAGCGCCTAATAGTACACATGTAGCTGGAATGATGTAAAGCAGGTAATTGTGATAAGGGAAAAGAAGATACTTATTATTCAACCATATCAGTGCAAAGCCAAGTGCGCCTATAACAATCAACTGTTTGTAGTGTTTATTTCTATGATGCTCTGCCCATTTGGCCAATAAACAGCCAGCAATAAATTCTAAGTTAACTCCACTGAAGAGGAAGTTTAGATAGAAATGACGGTCAATATCAGCACCTATCAGCGGTACATTTAGAAAATGGCAGAGGGTTAATGTCATCCATATGGAAACGAAGAGGTAGGCTGGCTTCCTCCCAAGAGCCATAAGGAAACTGAACACCAAGTAAAATAGTACAAAGTAACTTAACGACCAAGCTACAGGCAGTACGGGACCATGAGCTTGGGGGAGCAGTAGGAATGATTTAATGATTGTATCTTTATGGGTCTCATACCCGTAGCCAAAGCTTGGAACGAGAAAATAGACGGGCAGCACGACAAGTGTAATTAACCAGTAGAAGGGATAAATACGTATTAGTCGATTCGTTAAGTAGGGAAGAACGGTCATTTTGGTTCCGATTTTATGGCCGTATGTATGATAGAGTAGAAAACCCGTAAGTAAGAAAAAGAAATCTACACCTCCTGAGCGACCTATAGCGCTTATCCCTAGAAAGTCGTATTGAAAGTACTTGAATGACATGGCTGATGTATGAAACAGCAGTACAAAGAAGGCAGCCGCTCCTCGTGATGCTTGGAGCACGATTCTCTGATTTTTATTCAATAATAACTCCTCCGGTTCTTGGATATCGATCCAAAAACCATTATGCCATATGATTATGAATAAATTATGTATATAACCTGAAAGTCAGATGAATTGTTTAATAATTCCATTACAAAACCTTTTTCAAGGCCAAGCCCCAACTCGTCTGCATAATCGGCCAAGTCCCCTCATATGCATGTACTAGTTGATGTTAATCATGAGTGAGGGGATGATCGAATGCGCCGGGTCACATGGATGATAGCAGTGGTAATGAGCGTAGCATTGGTTCTCGCGGGATGCGGGATGGGCAAGAAGGATGCAGGATCTATCGTAAAGGATTTGGATCATGTGATCAGCAAGTCGGGCAGCTATCAGGCTTCAGGGAGCATGATTCTGCACACGGGGCAGCAGCCACAGGAGTATCAGGTGGAGGTAGCGTTCTCGCCGGATCATTTCTACCGCATTTCGCTTACGAATGCTCAGAAGGATGTGACGCAGATCGTATTGCGTAATGAGGAGGGCGTGTTCGTGTTGACGCCGCATCTCAAGAAAAGCTTCCGCTTCCAAAGCGACTGGCCGGAGAATCAAGGACAGGTGTATTTGTTCCAATCTCTTGCTAAGAGCATAATCGCGGATAAGGATCGCCAATTTACAACGGATAATGATACTTATGTGTTCGATGTTGCAGCGAATTATCAGAATGAACAATTGTCTCGCCAGAAAATTTGGCTGAATAAGAAAACACTGGCGCCTAAGCAGGTTCAGGTATCGGATGCGAACCAGAATGTCATGGTGCAGGTGAATTTCACGAAGTTTGAGTTCGATGCCAAGTTCGATAAGGATTATTTCCAAATGGAGCGTAATATGACCAGCTGGAATATGAATACTTTACCGACAATTGCAGGTGTCATTGGAACAGATGCTGATCACCCTACAACAGGCGGCAAATCCGCCGTAACAGATAAAAACCTGTCAGCAACAGGCGGTCAATCCGATCAAACAGCTGGCAAAGCCCAGAATGGCCAGAAGGCTGCAGGTGCCAAAGCGAGTACGGATACGACGAAGTCGAATGCCGCGGCAAGCAAGCCGCAAAGTATCGGACTCGTTGAGCCGACCTATCTGCCAAAAGATGTGGTGAAGCAGGACATTACGGATATGAAGCTTGGTGAGGACGCGGCAGTTCTTTTGAGATACAAAGGGAAGTACAATTTCAGTCTCGTCGAGGTAAGACCACAGGCGAAATCGGTGTCTCTGCAGCCAGGTGACATTGTTGATCTTGGGTTCACGATCGGCGTGATCACAGGGGATGAGAAGAGAGACAGCAAGAAAACCCTCACATGGACCAATGACGGCGTAGAGTTCAGATTATCGACTGGTGATCTGCCTACGAATGAAATGATTAAAGTTGCGATGGCGACGGAGGGGCAGTCTGGGAAGTAAGGTGAATTGAACCCCTACGTCAGAAAAAACAGTCCATGCTCCGTAATTCGGATGCATGGACTGTTTCTTTGCGCTTTACGAGGGCTGTTTTACCCTGCGAATAAAGAAAGCAAGTACGAGCGCAACCGCCGTGATGCCAGTGGCGATTAAAAAAGCATCATTGATTCCGTTAATCGTAGACTCCTTCTTCTCGGTTGCAAAGAGCAAAATCGAGATTAGCTTGTTTCCTGCTGCAAGGGGGATATGAGCCATTGCGGCGATTCCTTTTCCTAATCGGGCTATTTCGCCAACGATAACCGGATTGGCAGACGTAAATGTGTTGTTGTAATTCTCCATATGGAAATCCGCCCGGCTGCTCATCACTGTAACTAATAATGCGGTGCCAAGCGAACCCCCAACCTGGCGTAAGGTATTGGACATTGCGGTTCCATGGCTATGAAGATAACGCGGCAGTTGGTTCAACCCTTCTGTCATGATCGTCATCAATATGAATGACATGCCGAACATGCGCAAGCTATAAAGCAGCAGGATTTGACTATATGTCGTATCCGAGGTTAGCCGGCTAAACTCCCATGTTGTGGCCGTCGTGATTAGAAGGCCTACAACGGCCAGCCAGCGGGCGCCGATCCGGTCAAATATGATTCCAGCGATCGGCTGCATGATTCCCATTAGGATCGCGCCAGGGAGCAGCAGCAATCCGGAGGCCAGCGGTGTGAAGCCGCGTATATTTTGCAAATAGATTGGCAGCAAAATCATCGCCGCAAACAACGCCATATTAACGATGGAGCTTACAATTGTTGTTAATGTAAAAACATTATAAGTAAACACTCGTAAATCAATCATAGGCTCTTTGACGGAAAGTTCCCGCCACACAAACAAGATCAAACTGACGATTCCAATAACCATAGTTCCGAGTACTCGCACACTTAACCAGCCAGCAGAACCTGCTTCACTGAATGCAAACAGCAATCCTCCGAAACCGACTGTTGAAAATAAAAAGCCCCAAAAATCAAATCGAACTTTCGACATCTTCGTCACATTCCCCATCATGAAGAAAGCTAGTATGATATCCATTAACCCGATTGGCAGGACTAAATAGAATAAAAGCCGCCATGTATAGGTTTGTACAAGCCAACCTGATAGAGTGGGGCCTATTGCGGGGGCGAATATCATCGCAACCCCCATCATCCCCATGGCTTTTCCTCTTTGCTCTGGAGGAAACACCGTTAAAAACACCGTCATCATAAGCGGCATGATGATACCGGCGCCTGAAGCTTGTATGACCCTGCCGGTCATGAGAATCATAAAATTGGGAGAAACCGCACAAATAAGCGCTCCAACAGTAAATAAGATCATGGCCGTGAGAAACATGAAACGGGAGCCATACCTTTCGATAAGAAAAGCTGAAATAGGAATCATGACCCCATTCACAAGCATATAGCCGGTTGTTAACCATTGAACGACATTGGCCGTAACATTGAAGTCAATCATGATCTGAGGAATAGCAACGTTAATGAGCGTTTGATTTAAAATGGAAACGAATGCCCCGAGCAGCACTACAGTGAGCAGCTGCCCAACCTTTATTTCTGCGGTTCTTGTCGTATTCGTTTGGGAATCTGATCTGTCTTCCGGCTTATTACCATTCAGCTCTTCCGACATCTCCACGAATGTGTTTATAGGCTCCGGTAAAGGCGAGTAGCGTCCAACTGGCAAGGCGTCTCGAGAACGTCTCTTTTTGGCGAGCATCCAATTCGCAATAAACAAAACGATCAAGCTGAATATGGCATACCCTATCATGTATACATTCATATGATCGCTCCTTTACTTATGGATGCGTGCAGTTACGCTCATGCCTGGAATAATCCCTAATCCGCGATTGCCTTCGAGCGATATCGTAACAGGTACAACCTGCGTAACCTTTGTATAATTACCGGTCGTATTGGATGAAGGCAGGAGTGAGAACGTTCCAGCTGTCGCTAGTCCTAGCTTCTCCACCCTGCCGCTTAAGGTTGTGCCTGGAAAAGCATCCACATAAACGTCTACAGCAAGTCCAACCTTAACGTCATTTAGATCCGTTTCTTTGACATTAGCATTTACCCATAATCGATCCAGATCATACATATACGCAAGCGGTAAGCCAGGAACAACAACAGAATTGACAACCGCGCTCTGTTGAACGATCGTCCCAGCCTTTGGAGCTGTTATTTCTACTGTTTCAGTAGCAGTTAATACAGAACCAAGATGCTCTCCTTGCGTATATTTTTTCCCAACTTCCCCGGACCAGTCTGATAACTTTCCAGCCGTTGATACGGAAGCGACAACTACCTGCTCACCTGCAATTTGAGCGTTATTCGTGGACAGATAATTAATCGATTGATTGTAAAAATAATACGCAAGCGCGGCGCCCCCAACAAGAACGATAAGAAGAACAACGTTAAGAATAACGATCCGAGCTGCACCTTTCATGGATTAAACATCCTTTCTGTGGATTTCTTGCCAATAGAATTAATATCTCCACAAAAAAAAGGAGTATGCGGCAAAAAGTGAAGGATACCTCTGCGCAGCCGATGATTTCTGCTTCACATCACTTCATCTTGGCCAGATGCCAAGCCTCGAATCCAGAAAAGTAAGGTTGACAGTTTTTCGTGATTCGGATTAACATAGGTTTATCGGTCCGAACGGTATCGGAAATAGGGAGGGGGAGTCCTGCTCGCAGAGGAGCGGGCCTTCCCTTGTCCTTTGCATTTGGAAAAAGAGGTGAAGCTGGTGGATGCTTTTTATCGTCCCACGTGGGTAGAAATTTCGTTAGATGCTCTACGAAGCAACATTGAAGGTTTTCAAAAGGTACTGCCGGCAGGAATGAAACAGATGGCAGTCGTTAAAGCGGATGCGTACGGACACGGGGCTGTTGAAGTATCCAAAGAGGTTCTGGCTGCAGGTGTGGATTACTTAGGTGTGGCGTTCTTTGATGAAGCGTTGGAGCTAAGGAATGCGGGGATTACTGCGCCTATTCTGGTACTAGGCTATACGCCTCCAGAGGGAGTCGAGAGAGCGCGTGAGCTTGATGTAACAATCGCTGTCTATAGTCATGATGTCCTTAAGGAGCTGCAGGCTCAGCAGAACAAAAAGAAGTTAAAAATTCATATCAAGCTGGATACCGGCATGGGTCGACTTGGTTTGCATACGGAAGAGGATGCTATTCCCTTTATTGAGCAAGCTTTGACACTGCCGAATGTGGAAGTTGAGGGCTTGTTCACGCATTACGCGAGTGCAGATGAAGTGGATAAGAGCTATACGATGGAGCAATATCGCAGATTTGAGCGAATTGTGAGCTATTTTACGGATAAAGGTATTAACTTTCCATATATACATGCAGGCAATAGCGCAGCGGCCATAGATTTGCCGGGTTTAACGTATTCGATGGTTCGTCTAGGGATCTCGATGTATGGTTTGTATCCTTCCGAGGATGTGAATCAAGCGAAAGTGGAGTTAAAGCCCGTACTGACCCTCAAAACAGGGATTGTTCATCTTAAAACGCTGCCTCCAGGTTCTGGAGTTAGTTATGGAACGATTTATCATACAAAGGGCGAAGAACAAATTGGGACACTGCCGATTGGCTATGCGGATGGGTTCTCCCGTATGCTTTCGGGTAAGGCTGAGGTTATTGTTCGGGGCAAAAAGGTGCCAATTGTCGGTAGAATCTGTATGGATCAATGTATGATCAATGTATCGGATGTGCCGGGCGTTCAGTCTCTTGATGAAGTAGTGTTGATCGGGGAGCAGGGCGGAGAACGCATTACGGTTGAAGATGTGGCGCGTCAGCTCGGTACAGTTAATTATGAAATGACTTGTATGATTTCACATCGGGTTGCTCGTGTGTATGTTCGGGGCGGCGAACGTGTAGATGCCATTAATCCTCTCATGCGGCATCGCTACTAAATGCAGGGCATGTTCTAGGCTTCATTAATTTACCATGTGAGTTCTGAAGTGGAAACAGAGGATTTTCGTAATAGACTATCGAATACTATGTGAGTAAGATTCTTATATCCAAGGATGTAACATATTTGATATACTGGATGCATATATCTATTGTATAAATTGGTTTTTGAGATGACATACTGGTAATATTGTCTTTGTATCGTTTCTGGGGGTGCGAGAGTGTGAGCAATGCGCATAATACGAAAAGGATCATGATTAGCTTGCCTGACAATCTGTTGCAAGAAGTGGACGGTATTGTCGAGAAGGAGAATTCCAATCGCAGCGAATTTATTCGCCAGGCAATGAAGCTGTATTTAATTGAACGCAAAAAGCGCAGTCTACGCGAATCCATGCAGCGTGGGTATATGGAGATGGCAAAAATAAATCTCAGCATGGCATCTGAAGCTTTTCAAGCGGAGGAAGAAGCGGACGGTACGCTTGATCGCTTAGTAAGCGGGGTGTAAGTAGTGATTGTGAAACGTGGCGATGTATTTTTCGCAGATCTTTCGCCGGTAGTTGGGTCGGAGCAAGGAGGGGTTCGTCCTGTTCTTGTGATCCAAAACGATATCGGCAACCGCTTTAGCCCAACCGTGATTGTTGCAGCGATTACAGCTCAAATCCAGAAGGCGAAGCTTCCCACGCATGTGGAAATCGATGCGGAAACGCACGGTTTCGATCGAGATTCGGTGATTCTGCTTGAACAAATCAGAACGATCGACAAGCAACGGCTAACGGACAAAATTACGCATTTGGATGAAGAAACGATGCGGAAGGTTGATGACGCTTTGCAGATTAGTGTGGGACTGATAGAGTTTTGAATAGGATCTGGAACGGACGAGGGCGATAAGTTCCCTCGTTTTTTGGTTTGTAAACATACATAGGAATAGAAGTGGGGAATGACAATGACCTTGTTGGATACGATGAAAAGTAAAATGTTCTTCGCCGTAGAAGATGCTTCGGGCAGTGCTGCGGTGAATAGCGCAATCGATGATGGCGCTGAGAGCAAACATGATGATAGCGCAACGGGTAGCAGAGAAACAAAGAACAAATACGACGATGAGCCTAAGGAAAAAATCGTTCTCTCCGAAGAGAAGAAAGCAGAGATCCAGGAGCGGATCCTGAAGCAAATCTCTGCTGAACTGCAGCTGCCCACAGGCAAAGTGAAAACGACGATGGGGCTGCTTGATGAGGGCAATACGATTCCATTCATCGCTCGTTACCGGAAAGAGATGACCGGTGAGCTGGATGAGAACCAGCTGCGAGATATCGAGGAGCGGCTGCAGTACTTGCGTAACCTTGAGGATCGTAAGATCGAGGTTGTTCGTTTGATTGATGATCAGGGTAAGCTGACGGAAGAGCTGCGTAAATCGATTGAAGGCGCTGCGAAGCTGCAGGAAATCGAAGATTTGTACAGACCGTATCGTCAAAAGCGCAAGACGCGTGCAAGTGTTGCCAAAGAGCGCGGCCTGGAGCCGCTAGCGGAATGGATCTGGAAGCAGCCTCGTCAAGGCTCGCTGGATCAAGAAGCGGAGCGCTATGTGAACGCGGACAAGCAGGTAGGAAGCGCTGCAGACGCGATCCAGGGCGCTATGGATATCCTTGCGGAGAACATCGCGGATGACGCTAAGATTCGAGCTTGGGTGCGTCGATATACGCATGATCAGGGGATTCTGCGAACGGAAGCCAAGGATGCGAAGCAGGAGTCTGTTTACGAGATGTATTATGCGTATCAAGAGCCTGTTAAACGTCTGCCGCCTCACCGCATTCTAGCGATTAATCGCGGGGAGCGGGAGGAAGTCCTGAAGGTTGGCTTGGATGTTGCCGTCGATAAAATTCATGATTATATGGTGAGACAAGTCGTTAAAGGTGATTCGGTTGTTCGCGACGTGCTTCGCTCTGTTATCGAGGATGCTTATAAAAGATTACTCGCTCCTTCCATTGAGCGCGAAGTGCGCGGTGAAATGACCGAGATGGGCGAGGAGCAAGCGATTAAGATTTTCGCCGAAAATCTGCGTAATCTGCTGCTCCAAGCTCCGATCAAAGGGCATGTCGTGCTCGGGGTCGATCCCGCTTACCGGACAGGCTGTAAGCTGGCTGTCATTGACGACACCGGTAAAATGCTTGAAATCGCCGTCACCTACCCGACGCCGCCGAATAATAAGGTGGCGGAAGCGAAGGCGAAGTTCAAGCAGTTGATCAGCAAGTACAGCGTAGAGCTGATCGTGATTGGCAATGGGACGGCTTCCCGTGAAACGGAGCAGTTTGTTGCGGAGCTGATTGGCGAGATCAAGGAGCAGAAGCTCAAGTACTTGATCGTAAGCGAAGCGGGGGCGAGCGTGTACTCCGCGTCGAAGCTGGCGCAGACGGAGTTCCCGGAGCTCGACGTAGCCGAGCGCAGCGCGATTTCGATCGCGCGGAGGCTGCAGGACCCGCTCGCGGAGCTGGTGAAGATCGAGCCGAAGGCGATCGGCGTCGGGCAGTACCAGCATGACGTTTCGCAGAAACGTCTTGACGAGAACTTGAAGGCCGTCGTGGAGTCGGCCGTTAACCATGTAGGCGTGGACCTCAACACGGCGTCCCCGTCACTGCTCTCGTACGTGTCGGGCGTGAACGCGACACTTGCGAAAAACATCGTCAAGTATCGCGAGGAGAACGGCAAATTCAGCTCCCGACAGGAGCTGTCGAAGGTTCCGCGCCTCGGCGCGAAAACCTTCGAGCAGTGTGTCGGCTTCATGCGGATTGCGGGCGGCCGGAACCCGCTCGACAACACCCCGATCCATCCGGAGTCTTACGACGTGGTGGATCGGCTGTTCAAGGAGCTGCGGCTGGAGCTCACGCAGCTGGGTTCACAGCAGCTGCTAGCGCTGCTGCAGACGCTGGAGCCAGAGGAACTGGCTCCGAAGCTGGGCGTAGGTGTCCCGACGCTGCGGGACATCTTAGACAGCCTGCAGCGGCCTGGGCGAGATCCGCGGGACGAAGTCCCCGCGCCAATCTTCCGCACCGACGTGCTGCAGCTTGAAGACCTTGTGCCGGGTATGGAATTGACCGGCACGGTGCGCAACGTTATCGACTTCGGTGCTTTCGTCGATATCGGCATTAAAAACGATGGGCTGGTGCACATCTCCCAGCTCAAGAACGGCTTCGTGAAACACCCGATGGATGTGGTTTCCGTGGGTGATATCGTCCAAGTATGGGTGCTCAGCGTGGATCAGAAAAAAGGTCGCGTTAGCTTGACCATGAAGAAGCCTCAACAATAAGAGTGACTAAGCAGCAGTTGGCAGCGTAAAGCTTCCAGCTGCTTTTTTGTATGGGGTTTGCTACCAGCCAAATAAGAGCCCCAAAAGGCTGCTAATTCTTTGATTTCATTACAAATTAGATAAATAGAAGCTTCCAGCGACTCTTATTCTGATAAAAATAGGTATCTTAATATGGAAAGTTACAAATAAGAGCTGCTAAAGACTTCTAATCATACAATTTTACCCGATAATGATCAAATAGAAGGTTCCAGCGAACCTTATTCGAGGTCGTTGGTTGTCCACATCATCCTTTCATAAGTTGCTCATAACGCCAAACCCGAGCGCCGTACTATACCTTTCTCCGCATCATCCTTTCTTAAGTTATTTAAGTGGATGTTTCTCCACATCATCCTCTCTTAAGTTAATCAGCTTATTGGCTCTCCACATCATCCTCTCCAACAAGTACTACATCTTTTTGCGAAAG
The DNA here is from genome assembly GCF_900103825.1 of Paenibacillus sp. yr247. Classification (GTDB taxonomy): domain Bacteria; phylum Bacillota; class Bacilli; order Paenibacillales; family NBRC-103111; genus Paenibacillus_E. The sequence goes on along the minus strand of NZ_FNIF01000002.1, from coordinate 562,659 downwards.
GAGAGATCATTTCTGAGCTTGCCTCACATCCTTCACTGAGTAAACCACGACATTCCGTTGACCAGCGACAACGGAGAGCATTCCCTCCAGCGCAAAGCGTTTCAGCCATTCAGCAGCGATACGAATATTTACATTACATTCGAAAGCGACATCCTGTAGTCGTACTTTGCCATTACAACGCTTGGCTATTTGAACGACAAGCTGCTTCCTTAATTCCCACAAGTCCGCTTCTAAATTGGCCAAGGACGAAGAAGGTTTTGTACTAGAGGACTGCTTCGGCTGCATCAAATAGACATTGCTTCCATGAACCGAATGTTTCTTATCCTGCAAAAACTTTCGTCGCTCTTGAACGAAATAATTCTGTCTTACATCTTTCAGTCTTACTTCTTTCTGCCTTACATCTTTCAGGATGAGATCAATCTGATCTTGTCTTAAACCGCGCTGAGCAATCCATTCAGACCCACTTATCCAACCGCCAAATCCTTGCCGACTCCAACCAAGTTCTCGCATTTTTCTTAACCAACTTCGTGTTTTAAGGTGCACTCTACCGACTCCCCTTTTTATTAATACGAAAAAGCACACCGAACCGCAGAACCATTCTGCAGGATCGAGTGTGCTTCACTCCATACAAGTATTACATTTATTTACAGTATAGAGGGCACATTTCAAATATGCAACCCTTTTTTAACAAATGTTTACTTTTATGTATCTTTGTTTTGTGAATTGTTATAGCAAAAAAGCCAGCACCTGCTTCACACAAGTACTAGCTCTTTTATCAAAATTTACGCTTGCCCGGTCCGTCCGTCGATTGGGTGTCAGGCCACTCCTCTTGTGAGCGGCGGGTGCGGTAAAAGTACCAGCTATCATTCAGCAATCGGATTTGTCTGCGGTTTTTGTTCTGGAAGGCCCGCATTAATTGATTACAGAGCCATTGCGGCATATGCCCATCCCCTTCTTCGCCATGTAATAATAGCATATGAAGGTTCACTCTGCTCGGTGCAGGTCCTTTTGGTTTGCTTTACTTTTTAGCTTGGCATTTTTGCCGGAGCGCGGGTTTTAACATCTTAGCCTTAACCTTCAAATTCCTCTTCATACCACTGTTCCAGCTGAGCTTGAAGCGCGCGGATTTCGGTCAGCAAAGAGATAAGCGGATACGTTTTCTCCTGAATGCCAGCGAAGGTTTTTTCCAGATGATTGATGTAATCAAGGCCTTGAATGAGGGTATGCGCTGTGCCGATCAATTCCAAGTCATCACATTCTGCAATGACGCGAGGAAGCTGAGGGACATGGTCAGCGGTTAATTTGTCTAATTCTTTGTGCAATCTTTGATTTAGAGCTGTCAATTGATACGAATAGGAAGAGGGCATTTCTACGAATTCCAATTGCTGTTCAAGCTTAAGAATGGCATATCTCATTTGTGGCATGGGGTTGTTCAGATCCTTTCTATGTAGAGCTTTCGATCTTCTTTTCTACTTGACAGTATAGCCGTACATACGGTACAAATTCAAGAGAGAACTTGTCAAAGGAGCGTATGGGAATGGAGGATCGGGAGCTGCAGCAATGGATCGAGCAGATCTCTATGGCATCGTTTGGTAGGCCGTTTGTACATCAAGCGCGATTTAACCGGAGATTAAGGTCAACGGGCGGGCGCTATTTTACGAAATCCCATGATATCGAAATTAGTTGGATGCAGTGGGAAACGTTTGGCCGAGATGAAATTGAGAAAATCATTAAGCACGAACTTTGTCATTATCATTTGCATATATTAAAGCGGGGCTACCAGCATCGGGATCATGATTTCAAAACCTTGCTGGCGCAAGTCGGAGGTACCCGGTTCTGTCGTTCGCTGCCGCGTGCTTCCCAAAAGCAGTCTTTTAAATACAGGCTGGAATGCGTCAACTGCAAAACCGAATACTATCGCAAGCGAAAAATGGATGTCCGTAAATACGCATGTGGAAAATGTAAGGGGAAATTGAAATCGTATACACTTGACTTACTAACGCCTTCATAATAAAATAAAGCTTGTTCCATTCCCTGATAGCTCAGTTGGTAGAGCACTCGACTGTTAATCGAGTTGTCACAGGTTCGAGTCCTGTTCGGGGAGCCATATCTTCTGGAGAGATACCCAAGTGGCTATAAGGGGACCCTCTGCTAAGGGGTTAGACTGCGTTAGCGGTGCGAGGGTTCGAATCCCTCTCTCTCCGTATTTGAAATTAGCTGGAAATAAGCTCAATGGCGTTCATGCCGTTGGGCTTATTTTTTGTACATGGTGCTTAAAACCAATGCTTACGCTTAAAGTAGTACCACATGATACCGCTAACTATGATCATTAGGATCCAGACATATAGATAAGACAAAAGTTAGGGGGAGAAAGATCGTACTAAAAATCGTTAAAGTCTTCATAATTTCATTCATCCGGTCGGACTTCATACTCATTTGGAGCTCGAGGAGTCCGGTTAACGATTCTCGAAAGATGTCAAAAGAATCCACGATTCGTGAAATGTGGTCCATAATATCCATGAAATACACATCATCTTCTTTACGTGTGTAGGGGAAGGAGTAGTGCGCGATGGCGGAAAGGGTGATTCTTTCTTCCACGATGACACGGCGCAGCTGATGCATGGATCTTTTGAGCTGGAAAATATCCTGCGCAATGCGAATCCTAGGGTTACGGTACACGGCCTGTTCCATACTGTTCAGGCGTTCATCAAAATGATCCGCAACGACAGAATAATCATCGACACAGCGATCGAGTATCCCATGAAGAATAGTTCCTGGATGACTTAACCGCTCTGGGACCTCTTGGCATGTTTGGTAAAGTTGATCGATGAAGGGGAGCTTGTTCTTGTATACGGTTATCACAAAGTTAGATCCGATCACGATCCCTATTTCTCGAGGTTCAAGCTGATCGGAGATGGCGAAGAAGGTAAGGAATATATGATCCTTATAGGTATCCATCTTTGGTCGTTGATTCAGCTTAATGGCGTCCTCAATGAGGAGAGGGTGGCACTTGAATAAGTCCCCTAGGACGTGCTCTACATCATCAGGAGCAGGGTTCTCCATTCGTATCCAAGCGATCTCGCTCGGCCTGGGAACTCGTTCTGCTGCCTCATGGACCGTGCCATGGGTAGATTCATAAATTAGCATGAGTGACCAGCAACTCGAGTATGTTGAATTGGTCTCAGCATACCATATTTGTCGTTGAGTATTCCAGATTTTGTGCTTGTCATCTACGAAATAATCTATTATAATAACAATTGTCGTTAAATGGGCTGCAAATGCTTACAGACATTCGTGGCCCGTTGGTCAAGTGGTTAAGACACCTCCCTTTCACGGAGGTAACAGGGGTTCGAGTCCCCTACGGGTCATTGTTTCTTTTATACCTCGCGGTCGTGGTGGAACGGCAGACACACCATCTTGAGGGGGTGGCGCTCACAAGGCGTGAGGGTTCAAATCCCTCCGACCGCATCCCAGTTTTATAAGCAGGAAACCCTTACTAGTTAAGGGTTTTTTCTTTTTCTATTAGCGTTCCACTTATACTTGTTTTTCTCTCACTAAACCAATTTGGCAACATTTTGGCAACCTTTACTATACTAAAGCGCATTTGGAGCCTTAAAAATCATTTGACCAAGACCATTTGCCGCATCTTCTTGCATGTTAGGCAAGACGTGAGAATATCTATCGAGTGTGATTTGCACAGAAGAATGTCCCAAGCGTTCCGAAACCACTTTTACATGAATACCCATCTTAAGCATCAATGTAGCATGAGTATGTCTCAAATCATGAAAACGAATTTTGGAAAGTCCTGATTTCTCTAATAATGAAGCCCAGACGGTACTCAGACTTCTAGGAAGCATTTTTGTACCCTTTGAAGTGCATACGACCAAACCACTGTCTTGATACATTTCCCCCAATTGCAAACGCTCCTGAGAGGTCATAGAACGGTGTTTCTTTAACGCAGATATGGTTTCAGGTGATAAGGCAATGGTGCGAACGCCTGAGGCTGTCTTTGCTCCCTGTACGAACTCCTTACCATCATGGCTCAGTGTTTGCGTAATACGTAGTATAGAACCCTCCAAATCAACATCTTGCCACCTTAACCCCAAAATCTCACCTTGTCTCATCCCAGTCATAATTGCAAGATGAAAAGCAATGTAATATCTGCTACTACGAGCTAAGTCTAGGAATGGTTGTACTTCGTTTACGTCCCAAGCCTTCATTTCTTTGTGGCTCACTTTTGGTTTATCAATTGCAGATGCAACGTTCTTCTGAACGAGTTTCATCTTTTCAGCTTTGTTTAAAGATGTATTGACCACATTAAAGATTCGTTTAATAGTCCCATCTGCTAAGCCCTTTTTATGTAGCTCATTGATGAATTTTTGAATATGTAAAGAATTTAGATTGCAAAGTTGGATGTTTCCAATTGAAGGAATTACATGTGTTCTAATAATTTGTTCGGTAGTTTTTGCCGATTGTCTTTTTATTGTATTCTGTTTCTCAATCAACCACTGAGTCAGATATTCTTTATAGAGTATCTTAGAAGGCTCCATATATTCCCCTCTATTCAAAGCACTTTGAGCTTCCACTAGTGCCTTTTCAGCTTCCTTCTTTGTTTTGAATCCACGTTTTTTCTTATTCTTCCTTTTCCCATTTTCATCTTTTCCTAATTCTATTACATAGAACCACGGGTTTTTTTTGGCTTTTTCGTCTTTTAATACTGGCATATCTACCAATCCTCCTGAATTTGACTTACAGATTATCTGTCTATTTAATATTAATATACTTAATAGTCTGTGTCAATTCGTATGATATAAATGTGTTTTATACCTATGTTAAGCTTGATTTTGATGATTTTTCAAGATAATAAGTTTCAATCTTTACAGATAATCTGTTTTTGTGGTATATTGATTTTAGATGATAAATTAAATGTGAGGTGGATTGCATTATGAACGGTATTGGATTGGAATATATAGTTGATTTATTGACAATCAATTACAAAGATGTAGCTGAAGAACTTGGAATTAGTCCTAAAACAATTAATGATTGGGTAAAATTAAGAAGCCATGTACCTAACAAACGATTAAAGGAGTTGTCTGATTTCTTTGAGATTGATCCTGCATTGATTAATAATGAGCTAACTGAAGTTCAAAAATTAAAGTTAAAGATTAAATTCAAAGAAAAAGTGAATGAGATGCTTGATGGGAAAGAATACAACGGAATAAGAAATTGGAGAACTCTTATACAAGCATCAAAACAATTTAAGTATAGCGATTCAAGTGAACTTGAAAATCTTGAACGTGAACTGTTCCTTCTAGAAAGAATCGAATCTTTAAACACACAATTGAAAAAATTTACAACTGATTTATCTAACGGACAAGAGCATGATTATGAAAAAGAAATCGTAAAGTACCATAGATATATTTCAAACTTCATAAGCCTTATGGCAATGAAAGAAGGTAAGAAAGCGGCTATTATTAATGATCTAGTGTACTTTTTAATGGAATTTTATGATGTTGACCAAACAAAATGGGTAGAAAAAAATGCATTAATAGACTCTTCATATCATTATGAGTTTTTTAGTGAATTGAATAACATTCTTAAAAAGTACAATTTTAGGTAAGGAAATTTGGGCAATCTAAGAACAGGTTGCTTGAAGGGAGGTGATAGAAATGGCGACATATTTAAGTAAAGCAGACTATCCATCTGTCTTGAATGTTAAGAATATTCGGGAAATATTGGGAATTGGACGACCACAAGCATACCAACTCGTAAATTCGGGTGAGTTTTATTGTACGAGGGTTGGAAAGAGAATTTTAGTTGCAAAAGACGTTTTTCTTAATTGGTTAGAAGGGAAGTAAGGATGTTAAATTAGGGATTTTTTATCTCGTAACGGAGGAAAGTATATGCCAAGAAAAAGGGAATCTAACCAAATACAGATTGATGGAAAAGTTGCATATGTATATTTTAGAGGAAAGGATGCAGGGAAATTTGCTTTGATTGATTCTTATAATGAAGATATGATAAAAAAGCATCTTTGACAATGGTCAAGGGTATGCAATTGCAGATGTGTATATTGAGGGTAAAAAGAAGACGTTAAGTATGCATAGACTCATAATGGGAGTTACTGACAGCAATATACAAGTTGACCACTTGAATCACTTTAGAGCTGATAACAGGGAAAAAAACCTTCGTGTATGCTATAAAGGCGAGCCACATAATATGGAAAACACAAAAATTGACTTTTATTTTCCTGATATAGTTGAAATTACAAGAAATGTAGATGAAATTTGTTTTACATTAAAGGCTTCGAATGGCATTTATACTGATGTTCAATTTAACTATCTAAGGTTTGAAGATGTGTTAAAACACAGAAAATTCCTTTATGATAAGGGGCTAGAAATTGGTCTGCCTTCACTCATTGAAATATTCAAAGAAGAAGCATATGCCCTGATGGAGATGATTCCACAAGAAAGTGCTGAGTATAAAGATTGCTTGGAACTATTAGATTATTTCAAAATTAAGTACGAGGAGGCTCGTGAAAATGTAAATTGGGATGTTCATAAATTCCTTGAAGAGAATGACATTGATATATCAAAAGTACAAATTAATTGCCCATTCTTTCTGAAAGATGGAACGCTTGTGATTCTGCAAAGTGTTGGGATGACTAGCAAAATTAAAAAGGGGAACCCAGATATATCCAAGTTGATAGTTCACGGTAAGTGGCAGGATGAGTGATTCTTATAACATGCTAAAAGAAGAGAATAATTTTTCCGCTACTAATATCAAGTATAAAGAAAGAGGGGTATGCAGTGTTTGTTCGATACTATCAAATTGAAGGCTAATAATATTTACATTGAGGATTCTATATTTGAAAAACTAGTTGATAAGGTAGAAGATACAACATACTTTGATAGAGTTACGGGTGAACTTAACACTGTCTATAAGTTGAAGGACGAAAAGATACCCTACCTAGTTTATTATACCAATAGTCGAATATTGACATTACAAGTGTCAATTCCAAAGTTCTTGTTCGGAAACAACATAAAAATGGTTGCTCAAAACGATATATCTGATTTCTTTACGAAACTTAACAACCATTTATTAACCTTACTACATATAAATGTAGTACCTGCTGATTGGACAATTACAAGCAGATTAGACGTTAGTTGGAATTTTCAAGTAGGAACCAACGTAAGCGACTATATTATGCAACTGGCAAAACGGAAAATGCCATACAAAAACACGAATGTCTATAATCATAATGAAACAGTAATCTTTGAAAATAAGAGTAGTAGGATTATGTTCTATGACAAAATGAAACAATGCGTAAAAACCAAAGAATCAGACGAAATAATAAAACAGGCAGAAGGCATTCTAAGACTTGAAATTAGCCCTTCTACAGCGGATATAAAGAAATTCTCACCAAAGAAAAAAGCAATTGAACTATTAACAAGAGAATTTTTTGAACACATAACCAAGCCAATACTGGAAGGAATAACCTTCCATAACATAGATAATGAATTAAACCTTGAATGGCTTAAACAACAAAAAAGCATTAGTAGTGCGGAAACGATATTAGGGTTTAAAAAGATAAGTGAAACCTATGGAGATTCAGTATTAAAAGAGTTGTATTCAGCTAAAACACTTCTTAACCGTAAAAATATGATTGAACCAATAGTATTCCCAAAGGTTAACAAGCTAAAGGATTTAAAGATAGATTTATGAATCAAGTTGGACAATAGGGCAGGTTAATCCTGCTCTTGTTTGATTAGTTGACCACTAATGTCTATTAATGTTTTTGTTGGTTTTAACTTCTTTATTGAACTAACGGGCAGGTTACGCTAATCGACCAGCCCTCAGAGGAACTGAGTATCTTCATAACGAATAAACATGTTATGTTTATGGGTACATAACTGGAGGGATTTGGATGTTATACGATCTTTTTAATAAGTTCCTTGAATTGTCTGAATCACAGCGACCAAATTATCGAAAGAGTTTAGGTAAGGCTAAAGAGAATTGGTCACATATTATTCAGTTAACTTTAGAAGTTCCGAGTTTATTTGAAGTCATTTATAGTAGCGTTCAAGGGACTTGCAGGGGAATAAAGGATCAAAGGCTAATGGATTTTATTCCTGGTTATAGACTTATTCATATTGATGAAATTCTTGAGGAGCAAAAAATACTGGATAATTTAATAGCCAATGAGGTAGAAAGAGTATTGGCGCTTCCACTCTTGGTCAATTACTCCAGCGACTATATTTGTTGGGTCAAAATAAAGGAAGAAGAAAGTTGTATCTGTGTGTTGTTACATGATGAAGGTGAGTTGAAGGTAATGTATCGAACACCTGAAAAATTTTTAGAAACAATTATTGAGTTTTATAAAGAGGAGGTCTATTTTTTAGACAAAGAGGGCTATCTTGACTATAACTGGGAAAAAGAAGGGAATATCGGGTTAAGTTTAAACCCTAGCGTAGAATATTGGACTCTATAATTGGTATTGATTTCTAAACTAACGGGTAACGATAGTTACATAACGAAATGACCGCCTTAACCAAAGGTGGTCTTATTTTTTTTAATCTACTTTAAATATTGTGTTCAAGTCTGCTTCTTATGTTTGAAAAGCGATAGCGATAGATTACAACCTATGTACTTAAGAACTGGTTATAATCAATGCCCTTTGCGATAGCTTAACGATAGGATGCATTCTATTTCTAGTAGCCATGAATGGTTGGGTTATACCTCTGGGAGCTCATATGCGAGGCTAATAGGATTTTTGGATTAGGACTAAGGGCTGAACCAATTCAATTGAAACGAGAGCTTAAAGGTGGTATTGAAAGCATATGGTAGGGGCAGTGTTTATATCAAAAAGTATAAGGCATACTTCGTTTTAGGGTTCAACTGTAATACTCGGCTAGACCGCATAAAATCTGGATAGGAAATATTTGATGATTTGATGTGACTTGTTTTAAAAACTTGAACTTCTGCCGCTCACCCTTATTGGAAAGTGATGTGGATAACAAAAAAATATGATAAAATGGGAAAAAGTGTTATTTAGTAGACGGTGGGTATTAATTAAATCTGGAAGGTGTTTTACCTCTATGGGAAATACTAAATGTATATATTGCGGAAAAGAAGATAATTTAACTAAATCTGATATTATTCCATCTGGATTAACAAATAAAAAAATACTTAATGGAAATGTATGCTCCTTTCACAATCAAAAAATTAATATTGATGCCGAAAGCTACGTAATAAATGAATTAAACTTTTTAAGAAACATTTTAGGGATTAATACAAGAATAGGAAACCCAATTGTATTTGATGCTGTAATTGAAATTGATGACAAGTCGTTTCCTGCAAAAATTAGTACAAAGGAGCAATTTTATAAAAAAAATATTATTAGTGCGAAATTTAATGGGATAAAACATATATTAGGACCAATGGAAAAATTAAAAAAGATGAAATTCAAAAAAGGTACAATTACAGAAATAGATAACAATCAAATTTTCATGAATGCAACTATATTGAAAACAGACTTATTCAAATCAGAGCAAATGCTTCGAATGGTAGCAAAAATTGCTTTTGAGTGGTATTGCAAAGAAAATAATATAAACGACATGATTACTTCTTTTAAACAAACTATAGATTATATTGTAAATGGTATCAAACCAAATTTTAATGTAGTCGAAATAGTTACAGATTTAAATTTGTATATACAATTAAAAGAAAGTTTATTTCTAGGTTCCCATTCATTTTCAATTACTTATCAAAGAGATGGAGAAGTGTATGTTCTTTATTCTTTTTTTGGGCTTGTAATATACAAAGTGATAATAACTAAAATGCACCCTGTTTTTTTGCTGAAGGACACAAGAACTAATTTCTATTCATTGTCACTGGACGGGAATGTACAAATAATTAATACCCCGACGTTAATAACCCCATATATTCATTCAAAAGATGCTAGTTTGGCGTTAAAATTAATAAATGCGTTGTTATCAGAGAACTTACAAATATTATTAACTACTCAATTAATAACCATAAAAAGTTTAGAAGTTCATGTAATCAATATTGAAAAAACAATTTCTAAATTTGACCCAAATAGCTCATGCGATGATATTTATTTTGAATTGGTTGGAATAAAAGAGGATAGAGAGATAACGGTATTGTTTATTTTAGAACAACTAGGAAAACATAGTGATTTTTATAATGAACAACGTAATTTCAATGAAAACTTAAAGAAAATACTAAATACTGATGAGTTTATAAAAATAGATTCTAATCAATTATATAAGCAATTAGATGAAAGTCATCAAAAAGGTGAACTTATTCAATTGGTGAAAAAAGGTATTTCTGTTTATAGAAAAGCTATGAACTAGGTAACAATAATTAAAAGATTATTTGGACAGCAATGTCACTATGAAGAAAGTATGGAGGATTAGAAATGGAAATTGATTTTGATGAAGTTGGCTTTTTAGGAAGTCAAATTGACTCCATAATGAATCCATTTATTGAAGTAAATAAAGCATTGTACACCAAAATAGATGAAATGAATTAGTTTGCTATGACAATGAAAGATAGAGTTAAAATATATCCTGATAATATAAAGGGAATATTAGCGGCTACATTATTCATCAAAGTAACAAATTGTTTTCAAGCGATTGTTTTACTTAGTAAAAAAGGCTTAGGCATCGAATGTGCTATCCTTACAAGGGCATTACTTGAAGTTACATTCCCATTAAAAGCAATAGTAGAAAGCGAAAACTTTGTAGAGGAATTTATCTTAACAGAGAATTGGAAACGATTCAAACTAATGAATGTTATCCTTAACGATAAAAAGTCATTTAGTACGATACATTCGCAAATATCAGTGGAACAGAAAAAAGAATTGGAAGAAGAAATAGAAAGAAATGGTTATAAGGATATGAGTACAGAAGAGATTGCAAGGCGTGCAAATATGCAAACTTTTTATCAAACTGCATACAGAAATTTAAGTGAAGATGTTCATACGACAGTTAGGTCACTTGAAGCATATGTTGTCACTGATGAACAAGGCAACATAACTATGTTTGAAAATGGACCGCAAATATTTGAATTAAAAAAGCATAAGACTGCAATAATGTGTCTTCTAATAGCGATGGATAGCTTAAACGATATATTTGAATTGAAATTAGATAATAATATTAAACAGTTCGAAGAATTTATTTTAAATGGGTCATAGAACAATACTAGGCATCCCACCGTATCTAAATAAAAATAATGTATAATGGATATTAACGGAAATAATTAACTTAAAGTAAGATTTTAAAAAATTATATAGTGGGTGCGTTATATGTGGGAAAAATTCTACAAGTTATTGTTGTCATCAGAATTTAATATTTCTATTGCAATAGTTTCATTGATTTTAGGTATTCTGTTTTTTCTGTATCAGGAATTTAGACAACGTAAACAAGTGGATAAGGAAACAATAAGATTGACTGAAGAAATTGTAAATTTGATTATTCGAAATTGTGTCAACAAAAAATTATCACTCTCTCAAATCAATCTAAATTTTATGTTGGATGGGTTCATGTATCTCAAAAATTGTGAATTTAAATATACTAAAGAAGAATTAATAAAAATGGTTTATGCAAAGGTTTATGAAAATGAGCATATTAGTGATGAAATTAGACCTAAGTTACTTTTTGAAATAGAGGAAATAATTAATTCATTACACTACAACGAATCAGCGGAAAACACAGAAATTCCTACCAAGACCTCAAGTAATTTTTCTTTAATTACTACTATTTTCACTTCGATACTTACATTAATAGTCCCTGTTTTAATTACTAAAATTGAAGGGAATCAAAATAATTTAACTAGTTTTCTATTTGTGGTTGTAATTTTAACATCATGCGTTACAGCGGTGATTTTAATTGCAAGAACTTTAAAGTCTATTTCTACGAAAACAATAAAGTTAAATAAAAAGAAAAATAATCTAAATAATATAAATGAAAATGAAATTAACTTAAATACAAATGTTGTTTTGAATAATTTAACTACATTTAATGGCGAGAATGAAATCAGTTTAGATAGGTTTACTAGTAATGAATATCTAGTCATTGAAACATTTAAGAAAAGATATATTTTGGAAAAACTAATAACCAATTTATTTAATTTGGTTACCAAAGAAGATAGAAAATTCTATAGTGTAAACAGGATGGTTGGATTATTGAACCATGACAATATATTAGATACAAACATTGTAACTGTAATTAATGATACATATAGGTGGACAAGCCATGTTATTCATGGTGATGAGTTAAAATATAACGAAATTTATTACAGGGAGAAGTTATCTTTGATAGACAACTTAGCCAAGATTTTAATTAATAAAGTTGAAGAAATTAATCAGATAAACAGCCAAGCTGAAACTATCGAAGACGACTCCACTAACAAATCAGCATAAATTAAGTTGCATCATTATTACAACCTAAAAAAGATTGATTTTACCAAATGTATCGAAAGCTAGTCTTAAATTATTGGCAACATTTTTGGCAACAAACTAGAGATAACTAGCCTGAATTAAACAGAACAAGAGAATACAAAAATACCCGAGAAGCTTAATAGTAAATGCTTCTCAGGTATCACCAATAACAGCAAATAATGTACCTCTCGACATTGAGGGGCCAAATCCAATTTGAAATACATATTGATGTTCTTGCCCTTCCCAAAGCTCACCAGCTTCAACTTATCAACCTTCCAATTATGGTGGAAAGCCTTCATTTCTTGCATGAACCATTCCGGCATCCCCCATTCAAAGCCTATAAGCTCGCCGCGACGAAACCCTCCGAATATTACCCCAATGCAGAATAATCTCCACATTACTGGTTCTTTGAATAGTGCTTCTATTGCAAGCTGCGCTTCACCCTCATCGTAGTAATGCATTTCAAGTTGAACTACTTTCGGCTTTTTTATACCTTCCATTGGATGTTTCTTGAGCATTTGCCAGTCCATGGCGCGGTTAAAAAGGTTCTTGATTACACGATAAATATATTCGATGGTACCGCTAGAGAGTACATCACCTTGTCCGTCCTTTCGAGCTCCTGGCTTGCTTAGGTCATCAAGAAAAGTGACAATATGTAGTGATTTTATTTGATCCATACGCATATGACCAAAAACCGGGAGAATATGGTTTTTAAGGTGTAGATCGTAATTTCTAAGTGTTAGGGGAGCGAGCTCTTTAGTAGCATACTCCAGTCCTCTATAAACACTTCTTCAGATTATAAAAACTTTGACTTCTGGAAGACGATGGAATTAGAGCTGTTAACATATTTGACCTTCTCGTCAATCAGTGTCCGACCGGCGAAACCTATCACTTCTCCTGCTTCATTGTGGAGAGGGAATACCATTCGATTAGAGAATAGAAGCGATTGACACAACTGATTCCGCTCGATAAATTCGACTTCATATGTCTTTTTCAGCATTTCAAAAAGTTTGCTCGGATCAGCATGGCCAATTCCGAACGTCTGACCTATATTAAATTCGCGATGCAGAAGAAGTTGATATTGTTCTATTGGAATTAACGGAAGAGTATTTCAATTAGACACTGTTGAACCATTTAGTGGAGCAAAGGATTGGGAATGGATTGGTTACAGAGATGTTCTGAAGGCAGAGTTAAGCAAAGAATGGACTGAGGATGAAATGATCGATTCTTGAGATCAAGGTTGCTAAAATTGCCATTATCACAACCTTAATCCTACAACCTTCCCCCTTTTTCTGGACTTGCGTCCCGGTTTGCGTTTTTCGGTTGCCTCCCAGTGGCATACGTCCAATCAATCACTATGTACCGAGCGTATGATTATACCGTAATGAAAATTCACTTGAGGGGAATGAGTAAATATGAGTGGAAGTTGTGCAGGTTATGGTGTTGGTTCTAGCTCAGCAGCTGTTTTGGTTCTTTTTATTCTTTTGGTTATTATCTTAATGACTTTTGCAATTTAAACCAACATCACACAAAAACAAAAACGGTCTTATCGCGAAATAGATGCGAATACAGACCGTTTTTGTTTTTCTCGTTGTTGGGGTGACGAGTGAGTGCTAAGTGTGCTGGCTGGCAATACCAATATATGGTCAAGTGGATGGTTTCGCACTAGGTCTATACCCCCACTTCGATACCCATTTCGTGTTTACTTACCTTCTAGCCAGTTCCAGAGCGCTTTCTTCGATACTTTGATAACTCTCCATTACCGCTCTGAATCAATGTTATCGTTGCACTAAAGAAAGAAAACGTCATGGCGTGGGCACCAGTAACGCCGGCGCCGGCACCATTGAATGATTTAGAGATTTGAGTTGGCGCCATAATTATTAACGATTCACCGTTGATTATGGTCCCTGAGTTAGTGACTACTTTAGAGGCACCGATTATAGATGGCATCTGCATCAACTCTTTTCTTTATGATGTCCATATTATATGTGAGCTTGGCCTTTTTGCTTGGTTTAGTGAACATGTCCAGACCCATTTTTCAGTGGGGTTTGGTAGCAGTCTCGAGTAATTCCAAAGAAAACGAAAAACGTTTCACTAAACATGCGTGCAGTGAAATGCCTTCCAGAGCTTCCTTCTGTGACACTAACCTCGCCGCCTTCTGATGTCGATACGAATTGTATCGGTCTACACATTTCTGGAAATAGGCTTCGGCAACTTAGTAAATCTTTGAGCAACTTCCGCAGCTTCCCGATCCAACAGATCCAGAAGCGCTGGACAACTTGCTGCCTTGGTCGCCCTCACTGCCATTGACTTGTCGCGTTATTCATGTCTTGATTACAACATAGAACAGCCCTCAACTTGATGACAAGGTGGGGGCTGTTTGACGCTTAAAATTTCTACTCGTTCGTTAGGTTTGGAATTTTCCAGGTGGTGGCATAGAAAAGAATGAAACCCCTATAGAGGCCGCGTAAGGAGTATTTTTCGTTCATAAGTAACCGCCTCCTTTGTCTTTTTTATTGACATAGTCAAGCATGATATCACATAAATCTTAACATGGAATAGATGCTGAAAGCGAGGTGCGGAAACAAATTGCTTTGGTTAATTTGGCTTATTTTAGCCGTTTTATTTGTGATTTTCGAACTTAATACAGGTGCTTTTTACATGTTAGTTCTAGCAGCCAGTGCTTTAATTTCAATGATCACTGCAATATTCCATTTTTCTATTCTGATACAGCTATGTGTGTTTATTGCCTTTGCCTTTTTGATATATGTTTTTTTTGCTACCTATTGCACGCAAGCTAATACCTTCATCTAATGAACTGTTGCCTTCACCGAATCAATTAATAGGTCAAAAGGCATACGTAATAAGTGATATCAAACCTGGTGAGGGTGGTTTGGTTAAAGTGAATTCCGATATGTGGAGTGCATTCGCAGATGAGATGATTAAAGAAGGTGAAGAAGCGATAGTAATAGATGTTAAGGTCACGAAACTTTATGTAAAAAAGGGGTAGGTGTAATATGGTAGGGGTTATTGTATTTCTTTTTCTCATCATTCTTATTGTTATTGTTATCGTTAAAGGAATTAGGATTGTTCCTCAACAAACCGTAGCGATTGTTGAAAGAGTAGGAAAGTTTTATAAAACACTTCATGCAGGTATTAACATAATAATCCCAATTATCGATAATATTCGCAGTCGACATGATTTAAGAATTCAGCAAGAGAAAGTTCCATCCCAATCAGTTATTACAAAAGATAACGTGGCAATTGGTGTCGAACTTGCAACCTTCTTCTCAGTGGTTGATCCTAAATTAGCTACATATGGAATTGCTAATTATGTGCAAGGAATTCATAATATTGTTGCTTCTGCTTTACGCTCCACGATAGGTAAAATGGAACTTGATGAAATTCTTTCGAATCGTGATCGAATTCAGGCTGAATTGCGTCAAGCACTAGATAATGCTTCTGAAAACTGGGGAGTGAGAATCGATCGGGTAGAAATTTTACAACTGGAAATTCCAATCGATATACAAACTTCAATGGAAAAGCAAATGAGAGCTGAACGAGAAAAACGGGCGAATATATTGCAGGCGGAAGGGGAAAAACAAGCTACCGTTCTTCGTGCAGAAGCGCAACAATCCGCAGTTATACTTGCAGCGGAAGCGGAGAAGCGTCGTCAAATTCTTGACGCTGAAGCAAAACAAAAGTCACAGGAACTTGAAGCTTTAGGACGTGCGGAAGCCATTAGACTTGTGGCGAATGCAGAGCGTTCACGAATACAAGCACTAAATGAAGCCGGTCTTAATTCTGAGATTCTTACTTATAAGTCTTTTGAGGCTCTTTCAGAGATGGCCAAAGGAGCAGCATCAACAATTTTCATCCCAACGGATGTTGTTAGTACTTTAGGCTCAGTTGGAGCGATGGCGAAAATATTCAAGTTAGATGAAAAATAGTGATAATTAAAACATCATTTAAAAATCCAGAAAAATAAAGTTAAAGATGATCGTAGTCGGTGGATAATCCGACTTGCCATCGTCTTTTTTTACGTTATATCGGGTCCATTTCAACAGTTTGATATCGTACATAAGGGGAAGCCGATGAATTAGCAATAGGGTACTTCTGTTTGGTGTAAATCAGGAATGGATTTTGTTGCAACATAATACTAATGTAGACAAGCCCTTTAAATCAAGGTATTATCTTACTATAACAGAGTTTTCAGGAGCCACTCCATCATCTTGAGGGGGTGGCGCTCACAAGGCGTGAGGGTTCAAATCCCTCCGACCGCATCCCGGTTTTAATTGACTGAAAACCCTTTTTTATAAGGGTTTTTCTTATTTTTAGCAGATGATAAGGGTTTTTTGCTTTTTTCTAATTGATCATATTGAGGTGTAGGATGCCGGGGGTTCGAAGTAATTTAAAAGAGATTATGAGAGCAAAAGATCCAAACTTATCGATTCGACAGCTCGCAAAAGATATTGACTACCATTTTGATTCTGTCCGCAAAATGTATAAAGATGAGATGGTACAATATCCGAGAGATCTAATATGGCGGTTATGCAAGTATTTTAATGTGAGCCCTGGACATTTTATCGTAGCTGTTCATGAAGATGAAGATTTTAATCAATAAAAAAGGGAACCCTATACAAATGTACAGGGTTCCCTTTGGTTGTTGTTAGGCTGGAACGACGACGGCTTCCTCGGCATGGGCATGCGAGATTTTGACAAGCATCGCACTAGAGTCGGATAGAACCTCTATACCTTCATGAAAAGCAAGATCAGAAACGAGTAAATGATCGCCTATTCCAAGTCCGCTGATATCAACCTCAAATGCACTAAGCAATTTATCAGGCATGCAGCGAACTTCTACTTCGTACAATTCCACCTGAAGAATGCCTCCTTCTTTGACACCTAAAGGTTCACCGGAGAAGTGAATCGTTACTTTCGAATC
Organism: Paenibacillus sp. yr247; assembly: GCF_900103825.1. Lineage (GTDB taxonomy): Bacteria > Bacillota > Bacilli > Paenibacillales > NBRC-103111 > Paenibacillus_E. The sequence goes on along the minus strand of NZ_FNIF01000002.1, from coordinate 545,251 downwards.
CATAGTTACGTTCATATTCAATTGATAAAAATCAACGTGGACAATCTTGTTGGAGATTGGGTCTCTTTGAATATTTTGAATCAATACCGGTTTGTTTCCTTTTTCCGGAATAGCTGCATTCAGAATGGCGCGCGGGTTCCGTTTTAAGGTTGAAAGTATTTCTTTTTCGCCTACGGTGACAGCGATACTGCCAATGTCAGTACCATATACAATTGCCGGAACATGCCCTTGTTTTCTCAGTAGATTGATTTGAGAGTTACTTAGCTTAACCCGTGCATTTAACTGGATAGAATTGTTCATCATTTGTTGCCTCCTAATCGAATGGGAAAAGAAAAAAGACCGATTAGCAATGTAATGTCTAATCAGCCCGCAAGTTGACCATATTTTCTTGTCATATGTTAATTTTATCACAAGTTCCCCACTTGTCAAACGAGAAGGGTGTGAGTATGAACTTCGTTAACAAGAAAATAGGGTCTCGTTAAGGACTAAGCATTATTTCTTGTGGCCGGTGATTGCGTGTCCCGACCGATCGTCGGTATGCCACGACTGGGACTGAAATGCGAGGAATACGGCAAACCATCTGTCTTCCGACGGGAAATGAATCAGCAGTCCCCCGTCTTGATAGACACCGTCGTCTTTCGTAAAACTGCCGCTGTTGCCTTGATTCATATGAATATCATGAATGCCGTTGCCGAGTTTGAATCCGAAAATTTTGTCCGCTTTGCCGTGTTCCGGACCCCATCTTTCACCGAATGCATACAGAACGGCATCTTCTGTCTCCATTGCGCGCTTGATGTTGGAGTCAAGCTTCTCGTTCAGATCGTTGTTTCTTCCCGGTATGTCGAAGGCAAGCGGCACCATGTCGCGGCGGTCGAACAGTTTGCTGCGGATATAATCGAGCGCATGTCCAGGCTTGCTTAATAACGGCGTAAAGCCAAATGGCAAAGCAGGCAACTCAGCCGTAATGACATGCTGAAAATGTTCAATCGTACAGTATAACAATTCGGACGGGCTCAGCTGCGACTTGACATTGATTGCAATCCTAAAGTGTTCATTATTTGAAGTAACGTGCACCTGGAAATGGGGGTTCTCGTTTGTGCCGAGACGCCGATCGATCGCTTTACATTTGAGTACCCCATAGGAATGGATGGGCATAAGGTTCCTCCTTTAACGGATTCGAAAAGCTCCTTTTGTGATTCAATTAACCTTTCCACACCAGGAAAATAATACCTCTTTTTTTAATTGTAACTTTTTCGTTACACGTTCTAGAACAATTCAGATATGAGCCGCCATTTAACATAATGCGGCTCTGTTTGTTGTGGAAGGAAGTGAAGTTTGTTGAATTACTTAATTTTTATGCAATTAATTCCGATAATAAATCTTATACAAGGAGAAAGAAGGTTTTCATTTTGAAGAAAAGATATTTAAGTATTGCAACCGTCCTAGTAACATTGTCAATCTCAACATCAGTATTTGCAGACTCATCGAATTCTAGTGTGCTAAACAAGTTAAAAGACATTGGGAAAAGTGAACAAAGCAGCTCAACTCAGGTATTGTCACCGATTACAACTACACTAGGAACAACTACTCAATTAGCGACTGTAGAAGAAATTAAAGCCGAATTAGGGGATAATCCTCAAGACCAACTTGTTACGCTAAAGGCTGCTGCTGAGAATAATGCAGATGCGGCAGATTATTTAAGGCTTGCTGTAGCGTATGAACTAACAAATGATAATAATTTAGCAGTAGAGGCACTACATAAGGCTATATCTTTAGCACCCGAACAAAAAGAAATTTATGAAGAATTAGTTACAATATATAAAACGAAAAATCCAGGTAAAATCTCAGTTTTTGTTAATGGTGACAAAATCGATTTCAAAGATGGAAATGACGAAGTAAATCCTGTAATAGTCAACGGAAGTACGTTAGTTCCAATACGGAAAATTACTGAAAAGCTAGGGGCTAAAGTTGATTGGGTTGCTAACACTTTAACAGCTAATATTAGATTATTGGGTAAAACGGTAGCACTAGTACAGGATTCGACAAACGCTATAGTTGATGGACAAGCTGTTCCACCTTTAGAAGTTCCTGCACAAAATTTAAACGGACATATCGTAGTCCCCCTCAGGTTTGTTGGAGAACAATTTAATAAATCCGTTGAATATATACCAAGCGATAATGGTACAGCAATTATATCTCTTGTCGATAAACGATAACCACAAAACTTAGAGGAGGATTAGACAATGAAAAATCAAAGTAAACTATTGAAAGTATTTTCTCTTTTCTTGGCAATAGCAATTTTAACAATGGGTGCCTCGACAGCATTTGCAGATGACCCAAATACTCCTACTAGTGCTGTACCAGGTACAGTAACTAACGGAGATTCAACAGTTACATCAGTTACATACGCTACATACGATGTGAGTCAAATTGATCCTCTTTATAACCAACTTCTTAATCTTAGACAACAAGAGAAAGATTTAGACGTATCTATGAAAGCACAACATGATACTAATTATGGTTTAATTAAAGGTTTATATTCTCAAGTTAGTAAAGAGGATATTTCTAAATTAAAGGCTATCAGCGATCAAAATAAAGTATTAAGAGAAACGAATAAGCCCCTTTTTATTCAATGGAATGAGCTGAATCATCAATACCAAGTATCGAGAAAAATGAAAGACGAAAAGAAAACAGTAGAACTCAGATTACAGATTAATGCACTAAAAAGTCAAATACAGCCGATCTTTGCACAGATTAAAAGTAATGAGGCCTCTGTGAAAGATGTGAGAGATCGCGTTAATGCTGAACGTAAGCAAATCAATAGTATACTTGGTACATTAAAACCGTTACAACAACAAGAAACAACGTTATGGAGTACTATAAAGTCAACCGAACAACAAAGAAACGGCGCTTGGAAAGTATTTAATACCGCTGTAGATAATGGTGACATTAGCGCAGCTGTTCAATCTCTCGCACAAGTTGTTTCCTATAAGCAGCAAATTATTGATTTAAAAAAGCAAGTTTATACGGTTCAACAACAAATTGGTACTATGCTGAGTAGTGTTACTTTGAATGCAAGCACCATAAAAGCAGGTTCAAGCACTACTACAACAAAATAATAACTAAAGGGAACGTGCCTTTAAGGCATAGTTTCCTTTTTTACAAGTAGCAACTTAATAATGAACAATCTTTGATTATGGGGGAGAGAACATGAATCGTAAAATGGTATGGATATCTTCTTTAATTGTTGCTGCATTGATTCTAGCGTGTCTATTATTTCAGTGGGTATTTCTCAAAAGATCTGGTATAGATACAAATGGTACTACGCTCGATGGCAATTCTGTTGTCATCTTGCTGGACGGGAATAACAAAGCGACACGTTACTGGGTGATACAGAATGATTGGGTGGAGTTGAAAGATGGATGGGTTTCCTTCGACGATAAGGACGGTCAAACCATCCATCTTCATTCTAATGTAATAGTGAAAGAGTTTGACAATGATCAAGTGCTTAATGACATTAAGAAACAATATGAACTCAAATAAATAATGGCCGCGAAAACCGCGGCTTTTTTGTTTTATCAGATAAGGACGGTTTATAATAGGGGTACAGTTCATGAAGGGGACTTTATGTATACTAACTAAAGAGGGTAAGAAGGAGCATAAAATGGAAGAGAATTTCGGGGTTGAAAATCCATTGGAAAAAGTTGAAGAAGAAATTAGAGAAATTGAAGAACGTGAAAGAAAACAAGATAAAGCAGAAAAAGACCGAAGTAAATTCAATAATATTATTGCAGTGACGATAAGTATTTATGCCGTTTTAACCGCTTATGTTGGTTTAAATGAAAGTCAAGTTACAACGGATACTCTTTTAGAAATGGACAATGTCGTTTTACTTCAATCACAAGCATCTGATCAATGGGCTTATTATCAAGCTAAAGGAATCAAAGAAGAGATATTTTTAAGCCAATCGAAATCGCTTGCTGCATCTGGAAATCCACTAACTAAAGAAATACAAAGTGAGTTTGATGCAAATGTAAAGAAATATGATAAGGAAAAAAAAGATATTAATGAGAAGGCGACTGAACTTGAAAAATCAAGAGATGAAAAGATTAAGGAAACTGCAGTACTTGTAAAAAAACATCATAAAGCTGGAGTAGCTTTAACGCTATTACAAATATCAATCGTACTTGCATCTGTTTCAAGTTTGTTACGAAAAAAGCCATTATGGTATGCGAGTATAAGTACTTCCACTGTAGGAGTCATCTATTTTTTAACATCATTCCTGCAATGAGTAAAATTGTATCAAAACAATTAAAGCCAGCCCTCTTTTAAGAAGAGTTGCTGGCTTATTATTGTTGCAATCTTTACGGCAACGGGGGATCATTATTTCGTTATACTTTTATTAATCTTTTCAAAGCCTTTCGTATCATTCCACATCCGTTCAAACTGTTCGGAGAATGCTTTTGCTGCCGTTTCATTACTTATTACGACAAGGACTTCATCATTCGTTGTACTGGCGGCTTTCGAAAAATTATATGATCCGGTGCTTACTACCTTTTTATCAGTTACGGTCATCATCAAGTGCATAAGCCCACTATGTTTATTTATTTTTATTGGTATACCCGCGCTGTCCAAAAGTTTTAAAGCCTCTTCCTGCGTTTTACTTTTTAATTCTGTTTTATCAGTGATCATACGAACGTTTACACCGCGTTTCTTTGCCGCTTTAATTGCATTGACGATGTCAGGGTGAGTTATGCTATAGATTGCAATATCTAGCGATTCCTTAGACGAGTTGATACCATCGATCAATGATTTCTCAGGATGCTGACCTGCTTGAGTAAAAAAGAAAGTTGTATCATTTGATGGTGTTGATTGATCAGTTTTAGAAGAGGATTCTAAGGGCTTCGGAGTAGTTGTTTCTGTAAGTGTTACAGGAGACGGCTGAATACTTGCTAGTGGTGTTGTCATCGTTTCTTTCGATGTGACTGGAGCTGTGTTTGTACATCCAGATAAAACAAGAACAATTGCAAGAATTAGTAGAGCGATAATTTTGCGCATATTACATCTCCTTTTTCGTTGATAGTCATAGTATTGCATGCTAATATACATGTCCGCAAATGTGACAAATAGTGGTAAAAACAAACAAAAAAACGCCAACAAAAGCAGCCGGAACCCATCAAATTCCGTCACAAAAGTGTATTTATAACGTACCTATAGCATGAGCAGCCAGTACAGCAACTGTGACTAAAGAAAGCAATGCCTGTAAGTTCATAAGAAGTTTTGCACGTCTAGACATAACCATTGTATCAGTAGGGCCCAAAGCCGCAGTCGTGTTAAAAGCTAAGAATAAATAATCTAAAAATTCAGGTTTCCAATTCTTCCATAATTGTGAATCGGAATACATTTGAGGGAAAAGAAAGTCAGTCGGTTGCGTCTTGTTCACATGTCTTAAATAGGGACCGCCTTGATCAATCTCCCAGTACCAAACACTAAATATTGTGATATTTATTACCCAAATAATGGCTGCATCAAAGAACGAACTTACCGCAGTTCCACCAGTGTGTTTAATTAAGTTATAAACTAAATAAGCTACGCTGCTGATCAATCCAGCCGTAACTATGCCTGTAATAATCAGAGCAATAATACGAGTTGTTTTTTGCTGAGACTTTAAAATGGAAATATACATCGGAATCAACAAGACTAATGCGATCACTGGTATAACCCAACTAGGTCCTAATGTTAGGTTTTCAGGTAGTATGAAAAGTAGCGTCCCTATGATTACTATCACAATAAAGAATGACCATCGCGGTACATGATGAACAAATTGTTGCAAATTCTCTTCAAGCTTTTCGGAAACATCATCATTGCTATTTTCCACAAACTAGCCTCCACTTTATGGTTAAAGTCAGTATTCGGATATCAACAAAAAAATCCATTTATTTTAATATTTCACCTTTACCATAGACTGCATCAATAACTGACGATTTCACCTCACCAGATGTTATTCAATAGTCAGTCTGAACCAAATTTCTGTCATTTAAACAAATAACGAAAAAATCCTCCCTACGGTTTATAATAGGGGTATAGTTCATGAGAGGAGACGTCACAATGCTCATTTATCATAAAATCACGAAACAAATAACCACGGAAAAGGTAAGAAAACCAAATGAGGACGAGGTGGTTTGGATTCGCCTCAAATCTCCAGATCCTACAGAAACCAAGCACGTTCTGTCAGAGTTGCTTGATGGGCATCCACTTATGGTAGAAGATTGTATCAAACTGAATCAACGCCCTAAAATGGACCGTTATCCGAATCATATTTTTATTTCCTTTTTTGCTATCGATCAGTCGCACGACCTTCTCGAAATTGCCCTTGTCATTGGTCCTAACTATGTAGTGTCTATTTATAAACAGGATATTCCCGTTCTGGACAACCTGTATGAAGAATTCAAAACTATCGAAGGAAAAATGGAATTTCCAGCCCAAATTTTATACCATATCATGGATCGGTGCGTGGATGAGTACGTTCAAGTTGTCGACCATATGGAAGATAAGATCGAGGAATGGGAGGAGGCTATTCACAAAAATCCTTATTCGAAAATAGCAGAGGAGGTTTTTCGTCTTAAGCGGACTACTCATACTTTACGGAGAATTTTTATTGAGGAACGCACGTTATTGGGTAGTATTAGTCATCAGCACTTTCCTTACACAATACCTGAAGCGGATGTATATTTCGTGGATGTTTTTGACCATCTCTCACGGGTGGTAGATTCCATTGATATGTTTCGAGATTCGCTGAACGGTCTGCTTGATATGCAAATTTCCATGAAAGCGGATCGAATGAATGAAATCATGAAGACATTGACAATATGGAGCACGATATTTCTCCCTTTATCCTTTGTGGTTGGTCTTTATGGTATGAATTTGAAAGGGATTCCGGAGTACAATTGGGATTTTGGGTATGCATATGTATGGGTTGTCATGATCGTTGTGATTCTGGCTATGATTGCATTTTTCAAAAAGAAAAAGTGGATGTAGGTAAAAAAGGCTATATAAAGATGGCACGTTACCGATGTACAGCGCCAAAAGTTACTAAAGCAAGGGAATGTGCCATTAATCCAGCACCGATGGCAATCCCTGCTTCAGTAACCATTCATAGGACTGAGACTAATTCGATGTAAATGCCTAATTTATGTGTATATTATCGAGATTATTTAACCTAACACTTGATGCAAGCCTACCAGGATCAGAAGAGTACCAGAAATAATACTTGCACGCTGTCCTAACTTATGTGATGTGAATTTTGCTCCAAGAAAGGAAAATAAACCAACACATATATAACTGAATATACCAGAAATGGATGAAGTGGCCCAGACGTTGAGATGTGTAATTCCTGCATCAAAACCACCCGCTAAGTTATTTATTGACAATGCGACCCCAAGAATGATGGATTCAATAAACCCAACGGATTTGGAACCATCCCAATCAGCATTTTCTGGATTTTGCAGAATACGAAGTATCAAGCCGTCAGTAGGAGGTTTCTTTTCTGACTTTTTGGCTAGTAAAGGTTGACACAATACCCAAACACCTATTATTACGAGGACAATCATACCAATAACGTTACAAATAATTGTTGGTAACCAAAGTGAAACCCAATCTCCGAATAAGCCCCCAACTAATGTGAGAACAAACCCCATTAATGCAATGATGATATTGGAGATAAGCGGAATTCGGATTTTCTTTACACCATATGCGATCCCAACACCGGCATTGTCTAAATTCGATGCAATTCCGATGGCAACTATAGCCATTAAATTCTGCAAACCCATGATGAATGCACTCCTTAAAACTAAGATGATACATTATATTTAACTTGTTGAGAAAAGTGCAGTTTTATTGCATATGCTATTGATAAAACAACAACACATCAGGAGAATAAAGGAATAGGGGGGATATCAACATTGGTTTGGAACTCTAAAGTTGGACCTCTGTTAAAGGTCGGATTAGAAAATAAATCGCTATCGATGCGTAAATTAGGCACCCTTACCGGCATTGATCCTGCAACGATTTCACGGATTATGAACGGGAAACAACAAGCCAAATTAAGTCATTTACAGCAATTTGCCCTTCACCTTGATCTTCAATTACATCAGTTGTTAGAAGCAGATGGATACAACGTCGAGGAAAAGCAGCATAGTTCTCAATCAGATATCGAGGATTCCTTTACGATGATTCAAAATATTCTTGGTTCTGCGCGATTGTTTGACCATCAATTTACAACAGAACGAGTAAAGTGTGAACTGGAAAAATACGAAGCATACGCTAAGACTGAAGAGGGACGTCAAATCATTATGGCGGATTTTCAAGCAAAGGTGAATCAGGTTAATGGTGCCGGACCTTTTATCGAACAACTTAAGCTTATGCATGAACGTTATTGTAATGGGGAAACTTCCGAAGCAGAGAAGTCCGTGCTGGGGAGCGGTTTACTTTACTTCATACTATCAGCTGATATAATCCCGGATTATGTATTTCCGATTGGATATGTAGATGATGCTTTGGCTGTGCAATTAGTTCAAGAGCGTCTAGCACATATGAAATATTACCTGTGAAAATGACTACACGAATAAAAGAACGGCCGTCGAATGACGGCCGACCCAAAAGTTGAAATAGTCCACTCATTCCCGCTTTTAAGAGCTTCGGAACTTAAGATTCTCATGTTTTAAGGTAAAATTAAGGAAGATTATGTATACTCACATTATTATAGCATGTTATCTACGTTGCAAAGGGAGTAACGACCATTCGTGTGTAAATTTCGGAATTATGCAAGTTATTATTTTCCTTTTTTATTTATACTTACTATTCCACTTCTAAGCTTTTTGTATAGTCTGACGGATAACAGTGAACATCCCGTGCACTCCCTTATTACTTTATTTGATTACAATATCCCATATCTTAAAATATTCATCCTACCCTATATTGCATGGTATCCTTATCTTCTTTTTTCCTACATTTTTCTTTGTATATCGGATCGGATAGCCTATTATGTAACATTAACATCATACAATTTTTGTCTCATCGTAAGTAATATTATTTTTTTTTGTTATCAAACCACAGTACCGCGACCAATTAATATCGGAAATGATTGGTTAAGTAGGTTAGTATCTTGGGTATATCAACATGATCTACCTTTTGATTGTTTTCCAAGTATTCATGTGATTGGATGTTATTTGGTTATGAAAGGTGTATTTCATAGTCAGATAAAACAAAGAATAACACGTTTATTTATCTATTTGTTTGGCGCTACAATCATAGTTTCTACAGTATTTGTTAAACAACATGTTATTTTCGATGTTATCGGAGGTATATTGATCGTAGAAGTTATATTTTTAATAACTTTGATGACCTATAGACGAATAGGAACAAGAAAAAAACAAATGACTCCTGAATCAAAGGAAAATAAACCTATGATTCTAGACTAGTAACCGATGCACCCGAGAGCAAAAAAGTATGGTTATGGAACAAAATGGGTCGCACAAACCTAAGAATTTTTACTGGAGATGATACGAACTAATATTTGCTAAAAATCGATATCAGTTCTGAATACTCCTGTTCGTTCAAGTACTGGTTTAGAATTTTTTGAATTTTGTTAAGTTTTTCCTTTGTAAGGCCATCTTCGATGAGAGACGAGATATTCTGAATATCACTTTGTGGTAGTTTTGAGGTGATAAGTGAATAAATTTTAACTTTATCTTCAGTAGACATGTGTTGCTTGATTTCCACTAACTTCTCTGGTGTTAGAAGTTCGTTAGTAGAATTGGTTTGATTGTTTGTTATATTTAAAAAAGTCGGGTTAGAAATGTGAAATTCTTTGTTTAATTCCTCGATGTACATAGTACCAATCGTTCTGGTCATATAGAAAGTCATTAATATTGTCGTAAAGATTAGAAATACATACTTGAACAGCCAACGTTTCCATTTCATGATGCTCGACCTCACTCTGTCAGGGTGTTTCTATAATCATTTATTAACATAAATACGAAAATATAAAAGTACGATGAAATGTAAGTTTGTAGACGGAGGCGAGCAGGCTGAAGAAATCTTTAAGGGGACGACCTGATTTTTTGCTTTTGTTATTAACAAGTATGCTTGTTGGCTTTGGTATCATAATGGTGTTTAGCTCTAGTGAAGCATCAGCCTCATGGAAGTTTCATTCTTTTATTTACTTTACGGAAAGACAAGCTATATGGGGGCTTATTGGTACAATTGCAATGCTGATCGTAATGAATGTTCCCTATCAAATGTTTCAAAAGTGGTCTCGTCCAATTTTTGTGTTGATTCTTATTTTATTAGGGCTTGTTGTTGTGTTCGGTGCGAAGGTTAACGGACATCGCAGTTGGTTTGGTGTCGGTTCTTTTGGTATCCAGCCTACTGAGTTTGCTAAACTTGGATTAATCATCTATTTATCGGCTCTAATCAGTAAAAAGGGAGATTATATTCAGCAATTCAAAAAGGGTCTACTCCCTCTATTTATCATCGTTGGTCTTGTTCTGGGATTAATTATGCTTCAGCCGGACATAGGCTCCGACCTCGTGATTCTTATCGCTGCCTCCATTGTAATTGTTACTGGTGGGGCAAGCCTTTTGCAATTGTTCGTTGTTAGTCTTTCCCTGCTTCCTATTGCAGTTGGAATTGTCCTTGCTAAGAGCTACAGGCTTCAAAGGTTCACAGCTTATCTTCATCCATGGAATGATGCTCAGGACTCGTCCTATCAATTAGTTCAGTCTTTAATAGCACTCGGACATGGGGGGTGGACGGGAGCGGGGTTCGGCAAGGGGGTAGAGAAGTTGCTTTACTTACCTGAAGCTCATACGGATTTTATCTTTGCAACAATAGGAGAAGAGTTCGGCTTTATTGGATGTTTCATTTTTTTAATCATTTATATCTTGTTTATCTGGAGAGGCATCGTTGTCGCATTGAGATGTCCTGATTTGTTCGGAACTTTAATGGGTATAGGAATAGTATCTCTTATCGCTGTTCAAGCACTCATTAATCTAGGCGGCGTTACAGGGAGTATCCCCATTACTGGAGTTCCTCTTCCTTTAATTAGCTATGGGGGATCTTCTTTACTTATTAGTATGGCAAGTATCGGAATCTTATTAAATATCTCTAGAGGGGGAAGAGTCGTGAATGATCAAAGAACTCGGGATTAGCTGGCCAAGTTCGGGCTGTTCATTTGGTTGAGCTTTTAGCAGAATCGGTGGGATTATTAGGTTGAAGATATGAAGGGAGCTAGCATAATACTAAGTAATTCGAATATACATTAGTTAGCGAGTTATTTTTAATGAGTTAATACTATTAAGGAGGTCGTTTTATGACGAAATCGAAGTGGGCAGTAGACGCAAGTCACAGCAGCATTGACTTCTCAGTTAGGCACATGATGATTGCAAAGGTAAAAGGTTCATTCCATGCTTTCGAGGCACATATTGAAGCGGATGCGTTAGATCTTTCCTCAGCTGATATTCTCTTCCATGTTGACTTAAACAGCATTAACACGCGGAATACGGATCGGGATGCACATCTGCGTTCGGCCGATTTCTTTGATATCGAGAAACATCCCACGATGACATTCCAGTCTACGGGAATTACAAAGACAAATGATGGGGAATACGAAGTAACCGGTAACCTGTCGCTTCACGGTATAACGCAATCTGAAACATTTTCGGTTAGTTTCGAAGGTGCCGGCAAGGATCCGTGGGGCAATGAAAAGGTTGGATTTAGTGCACTGGGGAGTATCAAAAGAGCTGATTATGGGTTAACCTATAATGCGGTATTGGAAACTGGCGGTGTGCTGATCGGTGACGAGGTTAAGATTTCAATTGAAATTGAGGCCACACAACAATCTTAACTAAGCGTAGTCAATTGCCGGCAGGTCGGGAGTAGTCCCTACCTGCTTTTATTGTTTTCCTAGCCGATGCAATTAAACTAAACTCAAACGGTTGGCAGTTTAAAGCTAAATATGGAGCCTAGGCCGATCGTACTTTTAACTTCCAGCGACCCGCCGTGATCTAATGCAATTTTTTGGCATATCGAGAGACCTAGACCGGTACCTGCTTCTTTGGTGGTATAAAAGGGAATGAAAATTTTTTCTAAATCACTTTCTGAAATACCATCACCGGAATCTTCAACTTCAATGATGGCAGCATGTTCCTCCTGCTTAATTCGAACGTGTATATCTCCCGGTTGTTTCATCGCTTCAAAAGCATTCTGAATAAGATTTAACAGTACTTGAACAATTTTGTCCCGGTCAATAAAAACATATAAGGATTCCTTGGTATCTTCAAAAATGATCTTATGTCCACGGTAAAGCGCATCTGACTCGGCTAAAGACAACACTCTGTCTATACAGTCGGTTAGTAATTCTTGTTTCATGTTGCTGAGATGTGGTTTGGAAAATTGCAAAAATTCTGCTGTCAGTTCATTCATTCTCCTAATCTCACTCATGATAATATCAAACCAAGGATGGATATTGTAGTCATGGTTCGTAGATATTTGCATGAAGCCTTTTATTGTGGTTAGGGGGTTTCGAATTTCATGAGCCATTCCTGCTGCCAATTCGCCTACCATCTTCATTTTCTCGGAGCGAAACAAATGATCCTCACGTTTGAGCCATACATCTCGTTTGCTCTGGAATAACCGGTCCTCTGCAATAGAGATTAACGCTTCCTTTGTAACTGCCTCTTGTGGAAATTGTGCAAAGCTATAAGTGACTTGAAGTCCTAAAGTATTCGGATCTAGCAATTCGCTAAGGTTAGATATGAGGTTTTCTTTTGAAGGCAGAATAATAGCAAAGCGATCCCCGGCATAACGTGACATTGCATGTGAATTATAGAACAACTTGCCCAATAAAAGCGATATCTGGGTTAATATCTCATTTCCTGTACAAATACTTTCATTATTCACAGATTTAAAATCTTGAAAATCCAGTAAAATTAAAACAAAATTGCACTTTTTATGGATAAGATCTTGAACGGCAGTTACGTACCCTTCATAATTTAGCAGTCCAGTAAGCGGGTCATGTGTGATTAAAAAGTTATTTTCTTTTCTCAAGCGTTTCTTTTCTAATTCGGATTTGTGGACATATTGAAGAAGAAGCACAAATACAACAGAGCTAATGATGTCATAGATGGAAACAAAGAGGTTGTAGTTCGTAAATGGTACGTAAGATAACCGAATAACGGTATAAAGTAATATATACATGAGCGCAATTCGTATGATGTGCGTGTATCGCTCTCTTTTTTGGATGGAGAATCCAATTAATATATAATACAGGATCAGACACCAATTCAAATGACTAGACCAGTGAAATAGGGCGAGGAATACAAACTGAAATTTCTGTAAGGAGGGAAACTTATTATCGAAAACAATGCTGAGATAATAAGAGCAGCCTAGTAGAATGACGGCAACGGTACTTGGAGCTTTATCCATAGCCAAAGATGATATTATGGTAAAACAACAAATAAAGGGGATGAAAACATGTTTGATTATCCTGATGACCAACAGAAAACACTCCCGACTGATAGATGGAATAGCAATGATTTGCGTAATAAACCCGCTACATATTAACCTTGTTCGATGAACAGAAACTCATCCTTATAAATTATAAACGAAAAAGTGTTAGATAATTGTCGGTTTATGTCAGGATTCTCGTGAAATTTGAAATTTAATTTCAAAGAGACTCTCTCTAAGGTTTTAACCATAAAGAAAGCCTCGTTTTCACCGATGATTTCGGTATTCCTTCGGGGACATATGGTATTGCTGCTTAAATACATTCGTAAAGTAATTCGGTTCGTCAAAACCTATTGCACAAGCAATTTCGAATATTTTCATATCGGTATTCCGGAGCAGCAGCGCGGCTTTGTCCATGCGGAGTCGGGTAACGTAACGCGTGAAGCTTTCGCCAGTAGCCTTTTTAAACAAGACGCTAAAATAACTTGAATTAAGGTGAATATGGGCCGCTACATCCGTCAAGCGACATTCTTCGTTGTAATGCTCCTCGATATATTTGGTAGCTCTCTCAATGAGATTATCGCTTTTGGACGCTTGCCAGCTGTTAAACAGAAGTAAGAAATTCTTCACCTGCTCGTCAGCCCACTGAATCACTTCCTCCGAAGTCCAATGGGATTGTGGCATATCGTTCGGTATTCTTGCCAAAGATTCTTTTCTATCAGAGTCGAATTGTTTCTGGATGGTTCCAAGCAGAGCAATCGAAAGCGATAAGGCTTGAATCTTCATTTCTTCGGTCGTTTGATGCGAGAGTTCGGCGAGTACCCGGTCCAAAAGCAATTGAAGACTGTCTTCCTGTCCTATCAAAATGGCAGACATCAGCTGCACTTCTAGCTCGTTGACTTTGGCCTGATTTAAGGACAGTGTCATTCCGGAGCCTGTTTCTTTACCTTCACGTTGCGTGTCTGAACCTGCAGATTCAATCCCTTTGAATCTCTCATACAAGTCGGCCAGGTGCTTGAAAGAGGGCGCGATTCCCATCGGCTGAACGTCCACACGTAGGGTCAAATAGTCGAAAGAAGCCGATTGTATCGCTTCATGTAAATGCGCATCCACACCCTGCTCGGCGATTAAGACGAAGCGATCATGCTCAACCAGGAGGAGGCGGGCATCGATTCCTGCTCCCTTCATTAGTTCCTCGACGATATTGGAGAAAGCAAATTGCAGTAAACTCATGTCGCTTTTTCCGTAGTCTTTTGCGGCTAAGTCCTCATTGTTCAGCTGTAACAACCATAATTCCTTAGCAGTGAGGACTTCATCCATACTTTTCAAAGCTTCGTAGGTGGAAGGCAGGTCCAATAAAGCCGCACGAAGCTCTTGATCCTGCTGCAATTTGCGCTGAACTTGCTGTTGCTGAAGCTGTGCATATTTTTCATAGAAACGCTCGGATGCTTTACTCATCACCTCTCTTACATCTTGTTCTGTGCATGGTTTGATGATGAGATCAAGTGCGCCAAGCCTTACAGCCGCCTGAGCATATTCGAAGTTTTTGTAGCCTGTCAGTATGATGACCAAAAGATCAGGATGATGCTGCCTGAGATGGCCCACAAACTCGATTCCATCCATGATCGGCATACGGATATCCGTGAGTACGAGATCAGGCTTGACTTCATCCAACAACGCAAGTGCATCTTGTCCATTGCTGGCCTCGCCGACAACGTTCCACCCAAGCTGCCCCTCCTCAAACATTTTTATTAATCCCTTACGGAAATTAGGCTGATCTTCGACAATCAACACGTTACCCTTCAGCATGTTCACTGATCTCCTTTCTCGTGGTTGTATTTGGCAGAATGAGGCGCATCGTCGTTCCGCTATCCACTACGCTGCTCACTTCCAGCCGATAAGGCTGACCGTAAACAAGTTCAATTCGTCTCACGACACTGCGAACCCCTAGGCTTTCCCGTCCATCTGAGCGCTGTGGCAAAGAAGTACCCTTTGGCCCTAGCAGTAAAGAAATCGCTGTCTCATCCATGCCGCAGCCATTATCCGTCACTTCAATTTCCAGAAAACCATCGTTATTTCGCGCTCGAATTAATAAAACTTTGTGTGATACCTTATTGCGGAAGCCATGCACGAAGACATTTTCTACGAGCGGTTGGAGTAGGAATCGCATGATTTCGCTGTCCAATATTTGTTCGTCGGCTTGAATAATGGTTTCCAAATCTGTTTCGAAGAGTTCGGTTTGCAGCTTCACATAATTGCGAATTTGCTGAAACTCTTCTCTTACGGTTGTTAATGTCCGAACGGGCATCAGTGAGTACTTGAGCATTTCCGAGATGGTGGCGATCAAGGCTGCCGTTTCCTTCTCGTTTTGTAAATAAAGCTTCCAATAAATCTCGTTAAACATATTGTGCAGAAAATGAGGATTTAGCTGTACCTGCAGGGCTTTGAGCTCGGCTTCTCGTTCACTTAACTGCGTTAAATAAACTTCCTTAATGAGCCGGCCAACCTGTTCGGCCATTGCGTTAAAGCTTTCAGCGATATAAGCCAGCTCATCTTTTGTTCGAATTTCAATACGTGTATCAAAATCGCCGGATCGAACCTTACGCAGTCCTAGGAGCAAGTCCTTGAGCGGTCTCAGCAGCTTACCTGTGGATAGTACGATTAACACACTGGTCAGAAGAATGCTGATCAAGCCGGTATATACGATTCTCTTGGACAAGTCTTTGTTTTTAGCTTGAATTTCGGAAAGAGAAGTACTGCTGACGAGCTTGAAAGAAGTTGCTTTGGACTCTCCTTGCACGTATAGATGATTGTTCATTACCTGGGTTTCGTTGAGATTCCTCAACTGCTGCTCCTTCTCGGCAGTTTCCTGTAAGGAGTTGCTGTATAGTAATTCTTTATTTTCATTGAACAAATAAACTTCGCCCGTACCGTCCTTCGTTAACTCCTTGAGAGAGCTTGCAAAGAAAGATTCATCGACGGCCATGACGAGCACACCATACGTGTTCAAAGAGCTATTTTTCATCAGGCGGGCGATAATGATCGTCTTTCTGAACCCGCTAGGTTCAATGGAGCTCGGAAGAGACATACTCATCCAAGCTAGATTCCCATAAGTATTGCTTAGCTTGGATTGAATCGTTTGAAACGTAGAAGCATCCATGTTATTGATAGATGAGGTGGTGTAGCTGAAATAGGAAGGGTTCCCGTTTAAATCATATAAGTACATGCCCGTAATATAGGGCGCGTCCGACTTGATTTGAAAAATTTGCTCTTCGATTTGCTTTTTATCATAGTACAAATTAAAGGCATCAGTGTCTTCTTGTGAATTGATCCGCCTGATAAGCTTTTCAATTTGCGGATTAAACACCACCGTCTGTGAGACGCGAACAATCTCCTGAACTTTAAGCTCCATCTTAGCCAGTGCTTCTTCATTTGTTCGAGAAAACTGCTTGCTGATCTCTTCCTCAAAGAGCTTTAAGTTATACGTATAGGTCAAGTAACCGGTTACACCGAAAGCAAGTAAAATGATGAGGGACAGGCTAAGAATTAGCTTAATCCTAAAGCTTCTGTTGATTCCTAGTAATAATTGCATCCAGATCTGCATCGCAGTTACCCCTGTGAAGCTGTAGTTTTTATTTCTATTTAAGACATTATAGCAAGATTTCTCCTATAAGAAATGAGAATTGTACATTTCGATGGATGGCACAGGCGATTACCCAATAAAATTATAGATTCTTCTATAATTTTTTAAGGGTTTTAATGAGTAAACCAATTATTATAGGATGATACCAATGAATTAGGAAGTGAGCAATCATGAGCAGTCCTGTAGAAGAACCTCCTGTTTCTTTATCATCAGTGAAAATACGTAACGCATCGTCGCTGAAACGAAGCAGGATGCTGAAGCAAAACATTCCATTGTTCATCATGCTTGTCCCTGTAATTGCTTACTATGTGCTATTTAAATATTGGCCTATGGGCGGACTTGTTATCGCTTTCAAAAACTATAATTTTTCGGATGGGATTTTGAACAGCCCATGGGTGGGACTGAAGTATTTTAAAATATTGTTTTCTAGCTCTAATACGCTCCAAATCATTTGGAACACGTTTTGGCTCAGTCTTTTGAGTTTAGTTTTTGGATTTCCGATTCCAATCTTTCTGGCCATTCTGCTCAATGAAGTAAGAAAGTCGTGGTTTAAAAGATGGGTGCAAACGATTATCTATTTACCGCATTTTTTCTCCTGGGTCATTGTTTCCGGTATCGTGTTGTCGTTATTTGCAACCGACTACGGTTCGATTAATAAGGTGCTTAAGTTGTTTAACATTGAACCGATAACCTTCCTATACGAGTCAAAATCTTGGGTTAGTATCTTTATCGGATCAGGTATATGGAAAGAAATGGGATTCAGTACAATCATTTATTTGGCTGCACTGACGACCATTGATCCTTCCCTTTACGAATCTGCCGGTATGGATGGGGCTACGAAGTGGAGGCAAATTTGGCACGTAACGCTCCCAGGTATTCGGCACACCATTATTCTATTGCTTATATTAGCGATGGGTAAGGTGATGGAGGTTGGCTTTGACCAAGTATACAACTTGCAGAACGCTGCGGTATCGGACGTGTCGGAGGTCATTAGTACCTACATTTATAAAATAGGTCTAGGCAGTTCACAATTTAGTTTAACTACTGCAATGGGATTCTTCGAATCAATCATTAGTTGTAGTCTCGTGCTGATAGCTAACAGGATTGCTAAAAAGTTTGACCAAGCTTTGTTCTAAACTTTGAAAAAAATATGTTGGGCAATAATGAAAGGAGGGGTTGCATGAAAGCGACAAAAGGAGAAAGGATTTTCTACGCTGTCAATTACGTGCTGCTCGGATTAATTGCTTTAACTTGTATTCTGCCGTTTATTCATATTGTGGCGCTATCGCTTAGCGATCGGTCGTCCGTGGACTCAGGGCATGTTTTCTTCTGGCCGATAGGGTTACAGTTCACGGCATATAAAATTTTCTTCATCGCCAGCCCAGCTTTTACCGCTTTTAAAAATAGCATCATGATTACGCTTGTGGGTGTGACACTGAGTTTATTGGGTACTATTTTAGCTGCATATCCGTTGTCCAGATCGTATCTGATTGGTCGTCGCTATCTAGTTCTTGGCATGGTGTTTACGATGTTGTTCTCGGGGGGGTTAATTCCTACTTATCTGGTTGTTAAGAACATGCATCTAATCGACTCCTACTGGGCATTATGGTTAACCGGATTCATCAGTACATACAATATGCTGCTGATGCGAAGCTACTTTGAGAATATTCCTTATGAAGTGCAGGAGGCAGCACGAATTGACGGATGTAACGATACCTCACTTCTCATTCGTATCATACTGCCGCTCTCTCTCCCTATGATAGCTACTCTGGCCCTTTTCTACGGGATTGGCTTTTGGAATTCTTTCATGAACGTACTTATGTACATCAACAAGAGCGATATGATGAATTTGACTGTCGTTGTCCAAGCTATGCTGCAGAAAAATGATCTTTTGAACTCGCCTTCTCTTAATAGTGAGGAACAGGCAGCTGTTGCTACGGAGATGGTTAAAGCTGTCGGGGTTGTTGTCATGGTTGTGCCCATGCTGTTGGTCTATCCTTTCTTGCAAAAGTATTTTGTCAAGGGCGTTATGCTAGGGTCTGTTAAGGGTTAAATGAAGATGGTGTTCCCGTTTAACAAAACTTTACAATAAATCGCAGGGGGAAAATGCACATGAAAAACAAGAAACTGTGGCTTGGAATGACAGTAGGAGTCGTAGCATTAGGGGCAACGCTTGTTGGTTGCAGCAGTGACAAAAAGGAAGGAGCGGCAACGGCGACGACAGCGGCAGCGGCTTCAAATAAGTCGGGTGAGCAGAAGCCAGTCAAACGTGGGGATGTTACCGTCTCTATGTACGATCGGGGAGCCGTTCCAGCGTCGGAAGGAACGTATGAAGAAAATCGTTGGAGCAAATGGATCAACCAAAACGGACCGGAGAACGTGAAGTATGTTCCCATCCTTCGCAGCGATTCTACGAAAAAATTGAACGTGCTGTTTGCATCCGGTTCCGCTCCGGATATCGTCAACGAGTATAATACACCGTTTCGGGGTAGTCTGTATGATCAAAAGCAACTGCTTCCTATCGACGACATCTTGAAATTCATGCCCGAATACCAGAAATTGCTAACGCAATATCCACAGTTGAAAAAGGCTGGGACGAAGCCAGATGGCAAGCTGTACGAGATCGGTAAGGTAAAAGAAGCAACCCCTGCGCATATTTTATTAATTCGCACCGATTGGTTGAAAAAACTAAATCTTGCCATGCCGACAACAACGGATGAATTATTGAAGGTAGCCAAGGCATTTGCTGACCAAGACCCTGATGGCAATGGAAAGAAAGATACATATGGTCTTAATATGAGCACATATTCGGAACAGGCCATCAATGAGATATTCGGCGAGAGCTCTTCGAGTACTCTATTGGCCTGGGATATTAAGGATGGCAAAGTTGTCCGTGCGTGGGACAAAGAGCTTGCTTCCCTTACATTCAAGAAACATCTCTATGATGAAGGCCTTATTGATAAAGACTATATCAATGATAAAGACGGCGCAAAGGCTAAACAGGACTTTCTGAATGGCAAGATCGGCATTTACGTCAAATTCACCGGAGGCTGGTATGACTTTGTCATGAATGACCTGACCACGCTGAAGAAAAATGCGCCTGGGGCGGATGTGGCTCCATTAGCTTATCCTAAATCACCGCTCGGGACATTTACTGGCGCTATCGATAATCCGGTTCAGATGACGACAGTTGTGAACGCAAAGGCGAAAGATCCAGAAGCCGTTGGGCGCTATCTTGATTTTATTATGAAGCCGGAAACCTCTTTTAAAATTGTAAATGGAGACGAAGGCACCCACTGGAAGAAAGCTCCTAATGGCTGCCCGCAGGCTATAGATCCTGCTAAGTCGAAAAATGAGGTCGGCTACGCTTACGACTATACAATGTTCTTCTCATCGGGAGTAGATAAATGTACTTATGTCCTGAACGGTTTTAATCCTGAGGTGCCAGCACAAAAAGCCGGGATGGATATGTATAGAGAAGTTCAGAAGCTTTATTTCGATCCACAAAGAGAGTACCCGGGGATTGCCTTAGGGGATCATATGCCGGTATATCCTGCTGATCTCCAATTAATTAATACAACGATTCTTAAAGAAAAAGGCGACTTCTTTGTCAAGGCAATACTTAGCGGCAGCAAGTACAGCCCTGAACAAGCGATTAAAGACTCGCAAGCGGCTTGGGATAAAGCCGGTGGCAAGCAGCTCGAAGATTTCATGAACAAGTGGTATCAGGAAAATAAAGATAAAGCGTTCCTTGCTAAGGATGTTATGGCAATCGTGAAACAGCAGATGGAGCTAGTGAAGTAATCAAACTAGATGGAGGAGCTGGACATGGATATGCGAGTACCTGCCCGTGCAGACATCGCTAGAATGTCCAGCTTCATTCATTATTCATACGCTTCGGAGCGATAATCACATCACTCTTGAACGTGCCCAGCAAGCGGCCGAGAAGTTTGGTGCTCCCGGAGCAAAGGTGTTTGAAAACTACAATGAACTTCTTGCAGATTCTTCCATTGAGGTCGTTCATATTTGTACCCCGAATGATACGCATGCTGAAATTTCTATCGCAGCTCTGGAAGCAGGTAAGCACGTCATGTGTGATAAGCCGATGGCCAAAACGGCTGCAGACGCTCGCCGTATGGTTGAAGTGGCTAAGCGCACAGGGAAAAAGCTGACAATTGGCTACAACAACCGCTTCCGTGCGGACAGTCAGTATTTGAAAAAAGTGATCGAAGACGGCGATTTAGGCGAGATTTATTTTGCCAAGGCACATGCCGTTCGCAGACGCGGAGTTCCCACCTGGGGAGTTTTCTTGGATGAAGAGAAACAGGGTGGTGGGCCGCTGATCGATATTGGTACGCATGCCCTCGATTTAACGCTCTGGATGATGAATAATTACGAACCTTTGGTGGTGCTGGGCACCGCTTATCATAAATTGTCACGCAAAGAAAATGCGGCTAACTCTTGGGGGCCTTGGGATCCGAACAAATTTAAAGTGGAAGATTCGGCTTTCGCTATGGTCGTGATGAAGAACGGCGCAACCATTATGGTGGAAGCCAGCTGGGCATTGAACACGCTGGATACGAAAGAAGCGAAATGTACGCTTTGCGGTACCGAAGGCGGAGCCGATATGCAAGATGGCTTACGCATTAACGGAGAAAACCATAGCCGTCTATATGTGAACCAGCTGTAGTTTGAGGCTAAAGGTGCTGATTTCTATGAAGGTAAGAAAGAAAGCATGCAGGATAAAGAAATCCGACTGTGGATTGATGCGGTTATCCATGATAAAGAGCCTATTGTAACCCCTGAACAATCCTGCGTCGTATCAGAGATTCTCGAAGCGATTTATGAATCAAATAGAACGGGGAAAGCCGTCTATTTTGACTAATTTTTAACAGAGAAGAGGCTCTGAATCATGATAAAAGTAGCGATGTTAAGCTTTTGGCACGTTCATGCCAAAGATTATGCCCGCCTTGCTGTGGAGCATCCGGAAACCCAGATCGTCGCCATCTGGGATGAAGTGCCGGAACGTGGACGGCAGAAGGCGGAAGCGTATGGCGTCAAGTTCTACGATGATTTGCAAGAACTTCTGGGAAGTCCCGATATTGATGCGGTTATCGTGGATACGCCTACGACGATGCATCGGCACATTATTATTGCCGCGGCAAAAGCGGGGAAGCACATCTTTACTGAAAAAGTTGTAGCTACCACAACGAAAGAATGTAAAGAAATCTTAGCGGCCGTTGAGGCTGCGCAAGTGAAATTGACGGTATCTTTGCCGCGTCTATACACCGGGTTTACACAAGCTATAACCAACGCGATTCGCGACGGCCTGCTTGGAATGATTACAACGGTGCGTATCAGGCTTACTCATAACGGGGCTCTCCCTACGGAAAAAAATCCGAATGGTTCTCTGCCTTCTTATTTCTTCAACTTGGAGCAGTGCGGGGGAGGAGCTTTGATGGATCTTGGCTGCCACCCGATGTACTTAACCCGGTTATTTCTGGGTTTACCGGAAAGTGTCAGTGCTAGCTTCGGCTACATAACGGGACGTGAGGTAGAGGATAGCGCCGTAGCTACTTTACGTTATCCAAGCGGTGCACTGGGCATTGTTGAAGCGGGATTCGTGAATAGCTATTCGCAATTCGACATTGAGGTACAGGGGACCGAGGGAAGTATGACGTATTCCAGAACCGATGATACCTTATACATTCGTGGCTCCAAGCTAACAGGTGAAGCGGCAGCTGGGTGGCAGGCAGTAACGGAGCTGCCGATGAATCTTCCCTCCCCGTTCGAGCAATGGGTGTCGCATATTCAGAATGGAACGACGGCTTCTGACAATATCCAATTAGCGCTTGATTTAACCCGTATAATGGAAGCAGCGACTTTATCAGTAAAAACGGGTGCGGCTTTTCAGCTGCGAGATCTTACAGAATAATGCGGAGGAAGACAGATGCTCGATAAAGGGGAATATTCCTTTTCAACCTGTTGGAACATCAAGAAACATACGATTGGCCGGGAAATGATTGAGGAAATAAAAGCACTTGGTTTTCGGAATGTAGAGCTCAATTACAACGTGACCGAAGAGATGATGAAAATGATTGACCCGATGATTGAAAAGGGTGAGATCAGCGTATCCAGTGTGCACAATGTATTTCCGTTCATCGATGACAAGGATTACGATACAGATTCCGTCATGCTGGGCTTTGATGATGAAGAGAAGCGCAAGCGTTCGGTAGAGCTGCTCATAAAATCCATGGAGTACGCGAATCGATACGGCGCCAAGGCCGTGGTTGTGCATCCGGGCGAGGTTCCATTCGAATATAACATTGACTCCGATTTGAAGAAGCTGTATCGAGATCACGGCAAGGATTCGCCGGAGTATCAAAAGCTGTGGAAGGAAATGTCCGAAAGACGTGAACGTTTGAGTCCTTTGTATACGAAACGGATACAAGAAAGTCTGGAAGCCGTTAGTGAACACGCAGCCCAAAAAGGGTGGAACGTGGCCTTAGGCATTGAAACGAGATCCCGCTGTTATCAGATGCCTTCCTTGATGGAAGCCAAGACGTTTTGTGAGAATCTGAAGGGGAGCCCTGTTCATTTATGGTACGATATCGGTCATGCCATGATGATGGACAGAATGGGCTTATACGACAATCTGAAGGAGCTACAAGAAGTTAAGCGCTATATTTATGGTGTGCATATTCATGAAACGCTGGAGCTGTCGGACCACTGGTGTCCGTATGTGCATAGCAAGGATCTGCAATTCTTCGATCATTTTCTTGAAGCCATTGATGCTGCCAAAGTCAAAGTATACGAGTTGAAGGCTCTGTGTCAGCCGGATGAGATTGATGAAAGCCACAGACTCATAACAAGTAAAATTGCCGCTATGAAAGGTTAAAGGTGATGAAAATGGACTTCATATATAAGCATTTAGTGCAAATGAATGACGATTTGACCGAAGCTGCTCTTCGGCAGCAGGTGCTGGATCCTTTATCGAAATATTACGGCGGGATTATTGATGAGACGGGTATTGCGCGCGCAAGCCATCATAGTACACCGATGTATATAGCCGGATGGGTCGCCGCTTTGGTTAATCCGGATTCCAGATACTATCATGATCAGGCTCTTTTGGCCTCCTTGGATAAAGCGGCAGATTTCATTCTGAACAGGCAGCATGCGGACGGCACGGTTTCGCTTGGTTCAACGAATTTCAACTCTCCCCCCGATACAGGCTTCGTTATCGGTGGCGTTACGCAAATTTATCAACTGCTTGCTGCGCATGATTGGGCAGAGGTGCTGCCCATAGCTGCCAAAGTAAAGCTATTTCTTGAACGTACGATTCCGGCCATGCTGACAGGGGGATGCCACACACCTAATCATCGTTGGGTGATTACGGCTGCCCTTTCCCTGCTGTATGAAATTTTTCAACTGCCCGAACTCAAAGCAAGAGCTGAAGAATGGCTGGCTGAAGGCTTGGATATCACGGCAGATGGCGAATGGACCGAACGGAGCAACGGTATTTACAACGCCGTTAGCGATATTGCATTGTACCATACCGGTCGTGTGATGAACCGTCCTGAATTATTGGAATGCGTGCGATGTAATCTACGCATGATGGTATACTTGATCCATCCTTCAGGAGAAGTTGTGACCGACTACTCGGGACGTCAGGATTTTGGTCAAACCTACAACATGGCTGCCTATTATACGATTTATCGTCTGATGGCCGCTTACGACAAGGATCCCTTGTTTGCCGCGATGTGTGATTATGCCGGTTCATTCATCAAGCGTCCTGAAGGCGTGAACAATAATCCGCTGTTGCATGTGTTGCTGTATCCGGAAGCGGATATCAGTGATTTGGAACGTGCCAAGCTGCCAGATCATTATGTCCGCATCCTTAATCAGCAGCACCCCATTAACGAGCACTTGAACCAAATCGATGATGTGGGACATCATATGAAAATTCAGCACAGCAGCATGCATCTAGCATTTGGAGCTCCCATCGTGCGCATTAGAGAGTTGGATAAGAGTGTGACCATCATGCCGCAGACACCTTCCTTCTTCTCTCTTCGCCATGGGAAAGTAAGGCTGCTGGGCATTAAGCTTGCAACCTCCTTCTCCCCGGGGATCGTCAAATTTAATCAGTTATCCGTAGAAGAAGGAGTCTATAAATTAGGCATTACGATGGATAAAGGATACAACGGTCCTATCCCGCAGCAGCATCTTCCCGTTTCAGCAAAGAGTTCGGTAAGTCCTTGGTATTTACTGCCGCATCAGCACCGGCCGATGACGCATCTGCAAACGCATGAGCTGCAGGTAGAGATTAAACAAGGCGCATCCGATTGGACAATACGCATAAGCTCGGATCAACGTGAAGACGTGTTTACGCAGGTGACTTTTATTCTTGGCAGCGAAGGCGCAGCTAGTGGTAGCGACCTGCAAGATGCAGGGGAAGGGAAATATTTCCTCAAAAGCGGCTCCATGACCTATACAGTAGATGAAGATCGTATTGAAATTTCCTCAGGCGCTTATGAACATTTACTGCCTATTCTACGTGAAGATCAGCACCCTGCAGGGTGCCAATACGTCCACGTGAACCTGGTAACACCGTTCGACCGCACATTCACGGTACGGTTGCTGTAGAAAGGAGTGGCCAGATATGACAACTTATTTTAATGAAGTAGAGAGCATAAAGTCTCGTTTGGGACAGGACGATAAGCGCACCTTGAAGGTGCTTGCGGATCGCTATATAGGGGCTAACCCTCCTGTTCCATTTACTTTCCGTGCGTTCAACCGCGCAGGTATTTTGCAGAATGAAGAAGGGTTATTTGATCTGAACCTTGGTCGTAAATTCCCAGAGGCAAAGCCAGGTCAATTCGCTTACGCATATGGTCTGGCATGGAGTGACGGTGAACGAAATTTAGACGTGCTAATCCGTTGCTTGGGTCCCATTCAATTTTATTTTAACGATGAGCTTGCGTATCGCTCTAACGTCATTGATGAGATAAAGCCTGGCGCTACAGTCAAGTTGAACTTGAATTTCGTTAAAGGTTGGAATCGACTTTTTATCAAAGCGAAAAATACGGCAGCCGGCTTCGGATGCTTGTTCGGATCCGATGAAGCTAAGGTCAGAATTCTAAATGTGCTATCTCCCTTTGCCGAGAGGCAAGGGCAAGCTGGATGGGTATATTCAGCCCCAAGCGACTTCGATGTTTATGAAGGGAGTCCGCTGCCGGTTGCGTTATCGTCAGAGAAAGATCATAACCTGAGTTGGCTGCCAACCGGTGATTGGAGTGAGGATGAGCAGACAACTCCCGTTTGTGAGCGTTTGTTCGGGCTGCAGCCTGGTAAAAAGACTTATGCATGGACACAGCTGAACGCAGTCAACATTGGCGAGAACCCCTGCGTGTTGGAGGGAACAACGACCGGTCCGTTAACCGTTTGGGTGGATGGCCATCAGGTGTTAGATCTTATGAAAGAAGGCAGCTTCCAGGTGGAAGTCCCGCTTTCGTATGGAAAGCACGATCTATTACTCCGAAGTGTTTGTGAAAATAGTTCGTGGGGCTTTACGGTGAATGCCCATGTAGGTGGACAGCTTGTTCCATTAAGTTCACCTGTGAACGCTCACGGCTCTGTGGAGCCTTGGCTTTATTTGGGACCGCTTGACACAGATGTGGCAATAGACTACGAGGACTTAGTTACCACGAATCGAGTCTACAAAAACACCTATTGGCGTCTAGATCGGCCTGAGACTTGGATACGTCCTTTTTATGAAAATGCGATGCTGAGCAATAAGTGGACGGTCGGTAACGTCACCAATTATGCCCGTTGGGATTACCCACTAGGCGTGACTATCTATGGCTTGCTGCAAGCAGGTCGCTTACTGGAAAGATCAGATATCACCTCGTATGCTCTTGAGCATGTTCAAAGCTGTACAGACATGTTCGAGTACTCTTTGTGGGACCGCGAGCAGTATGGGTTCCCGGCGATCAATCAACAGCTGGTTATGATGAAAATGCTGGATAACTGCGGCTCGTTTGGGTCAGCAATGTTGGAAGCTTACAAGGAAGATGAAGATCCTGGTTATTTGCCTATCGCCGAAAGAATCGCCGGCTTCATGCTTAGACAACTGGAGAGAAAGGAAGATGGAGCCTTTTACAGGGTGTGTACGGATGAATATTCGGAGAATACCATGTGGGCCGACGACCTATACATGAGCACACCGTTTCTGTGCCGCTATGCGGGGGTGACGGGAAGCAGCGAGGCGCTGGATGAAGCAGCCAAGCAATTTCTATTATTCCGAAAATATTTATTTATGCCGGAACAGCGCATCATGTCGCACGTGTTTGACTTCAAATACGATATTCCTACGGGGATTCCGTGGGGGCGGGGAAACGGTTGGACATTATTTTCCCTAACAGAGGTACTGGAAGCTTTGCCAGCCGAACATGTGAATCGACCGGAGCTGATCCACTTCTTTAACGAGTTGTGTGTGGGTTATGCCGATCTTCAAGCGGAAAGCGGGCTTTGGCATCAAGTGTTGAACGATCCCGACGCGTATCAGGAAGCTTCTTGTACGGCAATGTTTGCGTATTCGTTTGCCAGGGGTGTCCGATTCGGCTGGCTGAGGGAGCCTCAGCGCTTTATCCAAGCGGCGCTTAAAGCTTGGGATGGTTTAACCCGATATGCCATTGACGGGCAAGGCAATGTGCACGGTGTGTGCAGTGGGTCGCGCTACGCCTTTACAGCGGACTATTACAAGAAAGATCTGCTAACCGTAACGAATGATAACCATGGTGTGGGTATCATGATGCTTGCGGGCACCGAGATCGTTAAGATGAAACGTTGGCTTGAAGAGCTGTAGAGCTAGAGGCAAGCAACAGAGAGAGGTATTTTGTGACTCTTGCAGAAGGGAAATGGCAAAAAGCAGCTGCTGCTGAGCCATTTATCGATCATTCAACAAAGTTAAGGAAGGATAAAAAACCAGAGGCACATTGCATGTTCCTCTGGTTTTTTCTTGTTGTTTCTTTAGGGAATTTTTAACTTAATCGACAAAATTCCCGTTTAGGTCTTTTCGGCTGTAATATAAATCATACCTAAAGATTTAGCCCAGAAACAAAAAGGGAAAAGCCAATTAAACATTAAGAAGCGGTGGTCAAGTATCGCTTGTTTTGTTGATATTATTACTGGAGGTCTTATGAGACATATTTACCTAGACTACAACGCTATTTCTTTAAGATTAGATCAATTAGCACAAGAAATTAGAGAAAAAGAATACCGCCGAAATCTGAACGTATATTGCTGATTGAAGAATTTGCTGGTTCTGGTAAAACACTTATCGATTGCAAACAATTCCTACTTGATTCGGGTTATTGAACGGATACATTGTGTGTAAAGATCATTTTTCTGCCAGTCAACCAACCTTTTATTGTTTTGAATGCCAAGATAAAGGAGCCAGATTTATTCTGCCTTGGGAGCGTCACCGGTTAAATACGACAAAATTGTTCGGAACTGTTTTAGAAGAGCAAGATGTCATTGTTACCGGCAGACCTATGATGGATGAAGAACGGACCAAGCTTTGGATGGCTAGGTATTGCATTAAGACTGATGTATTTCTGAGGGATGACCAAATACTTTATCCCCCGAAAAAAACCACTGCAGAATGGAAAGGGAAAAAGGCACTTCATCTTGGTTGCACGCGTTATGTGGAAAGTGAAGCACAGCAAGCCGTTCATATTGCGATGCTATACCCTGAGCTTCAAGTCGTATGGTGGAATGCTGGGGAGCCAGTCCTAATCCAAGCCACGAGTCGATTGAACGAGAGGAATGTGCGTGATGGTGCTTTGCTATGACACGGACTTTGAGAATATCATCTTGTTTCAGCACTATGTCTACGTTTTGTATCCTGACAGTTCAGTCATGGTCGATGGTGGTTATGTAACTCACTTTGATAAAGATATCGTTGTCATTAATGGCCTTGACTACTAACGCTTGAAATTTGATTTCATTGCGTCTCAACCGACCATGAGAATTTATCGATGGCGAAAGTCTCATTAACGTTGATGTTGTAGTGTTTTATCGAGAGATTCCGAATGCAGTCAAAAACAAGAAGAAGGCTGTAATTCCCTCAATGAGAATTACAGCCTTCCTCTTGTTGAAAATTTATTAACAAGTAAACGCATCAATAAAGCGTAAATCAATACCGAAATACATCCATGAGAAACCGGTCCAACGGAAGCCCGCGATGGAGTTATGGCCAACAAAAACGGGGAAGTACCAGAACGATTGACCATTTCTCAGCCATATGAAGGTGAAATTAAACAAACAGCGTCTAATGCCTCCTGGCTCTACAGCAAATGTGGAGCCAGCAGCTGTAAAAGGCTTTTGCGGTGTGTAATCAGGGGGTGCGGATGTTGGAGCTTGCTGACCGCCTCCTGGCGGCATACCAGGGAAACCTTCACCTGGCATACCAGGGAAACCACCACCAGGCATACCACCGCCAGGCATACCAGGGAAACCACCACCAGGCATACCACC
>NZ_FNIF01000002.1:0-515500 GCF_900103825.1 Paenibacillus sp. yr247 | reverse complement strand
CCAGGCATACCAGGGAAACCACCACCAGGCATACCAGGAAGCCCGAACATGCCGCCTAAGCCGCGTGGATCATAAACAGGTACCCAAGCATAAGGTTGAGGTTCAGGATAGCCATAAGGGTAAGGCATAGCTTGAGGATATGAAGGGGCATAGGACTGTTCGATTTCGGGTTGTTGTTCCACTAATTCAGTATCCAAATCCAAATCGCGAAGCTCTTTTTTTTTGTTCGAAGTCATGTGTATTACTTCCTCCTTAGGTAAAAGCGGAATAGTCGATACTTACTATATGCAGGAGGGTAGACGGATGTCACGGTATATATTGGCGTAAATGATTAGCATCCATACCAATAGTCCTACTTCTAATTGTTTTGAAGAGCGAGGTAGGTTCTTTATCCTATACATGTTAGTTAAATACGGGATTTCAATCCCATAGATGTAAATATATATGTCGTATATAATTGAAATTGGTTATAATTTGAAATTCAAAATCTGATTGGCAGAAAAGAGAAGGAACGTCATATTCATATAAAGGAAGTTGTTGTATGAAGCATAATACTTTGGCAGAAAACCAAGTTTTGTACCAGTTTTTCACCAATTATGGTTTAACACAGCGTGAATCTGAAATTCTTACCCTCATCGCCACTCATGGGTACACGAACCGGGAAGTCGCAGAGAACTGCTGCATTAGTGAGAAAACAGTCAAGATTCATCTGGCCAACATTATGAGCAAAATCGGAATTGGTTCGATGCGTAGACTGCTCGCTCTACTTTTACAGCAAGCTCTCTTAGTCTCGAAGCTCTCGAGTGAACCCACCAGAGTTACATCGATCATATGAGTTAGTTAATGCATGTAGAGAGGCTTCTGGAAAGAAGCCTTCTTTTTGTTTTGTGAATACTTAAGGAAATTTGAACATCTACTTGACAAAATACGTTTTGTAACATAAATTAGATCATAGATACAATATGTATCTATGATCTAGGAACAAAAATCCTATATGCTAATAGTTCATGTAGGGGGAATGTAAACCAGGTTGTATTTGGAATTATAAATTGGAGAGATAATATTTATACGTTAATGCAAACTTGTATTTGTTGCAAATCTAATGATACATTTTGTATCATTAAAAACAGGAAGCTTAAGGATGTGTCACCATGAATCGTTGGGTTGTGTACACTGCAGGTTTCATACTTTTGGGATTGATCAGTATAGGTGGTTTTATATACTGGAAATATGAACCTGATCATCATTTTAAACAAATGGAAATACCTGTTTTGAGTAAGCCAGTTGTCTCCATTGAAACGACTCCCCTATTACGGGAGCAAGGCACAGAGAAAAACCAATTAAATGATCAATCCCACATTCAATCTTCTTCAGTAGATACTAAAGTGATTCAGGCGTTTAATGTGTTGATTCTTGGCATCGATGCCAGGGGGGAGGAAAATTCCAGGTCGGATGTGATGATGGTGATGCACATCATTCCTTCTGAGCGTAAAGTCAACATCGTATCCATACCAAGAGACACGCGAGTCAAGATTGAGGGAGTTGGCTATACCAAAATTAATCATGCTCACATACTTGGCGAATTGAAGGGAGGTAATCAAGAGGGAACCAAGGCTGCTCTCCAAGCTGCTAGCAATTTTTTAGATGTGCCGATTAATTATTATGTAAAAACAGATTTTAAAGGTTTTGAAAACTTTATCGACACCATTGGTGGTGTGAACGTAGAGGTTAAAAACGATATTAACTTATCCGATAACCAAATAACGCTTGCCAAAGGTATTCAGCATATTGATGGTAAACTCGCACTGAGTTTGGCAAGAGAAAGGTATTCGCAACCAGATGGCGATTTCGGACGACAAAGAGAGCAATCACAAATTCTAAAAAATGTAGCCCAAGAAATATTAAAACCCGAACATGTCGGCGAGATCGCCAACCTGTTAAGGAAAGTAAAGAAAGATATTGTGGATACGAACTTTCAAGACGATGATCTTATAAGTTTAGCTTGGCTATTTAAGGGAATGACGACAGAGGATTTTACCTACAAACAAATTCCGGGACATAGCGGTTATGACATGGATCCACTTGTACAATTGCAATTATATTATTGGATTCCAGATAGTGATGAAGTGAAGGAGTTAAGTGATACTTTATTAAAGGATAAACCCAGTAATTGAATCATATTCAAAAAGGAGCGTTGTTGCAATGCAAGTCGTTCAGCCTATTCGTGAGCAAGAAAAAATTGAGCAAATGCAAGAAATATTAATAAGACAATCACATAGAGATTGGCTCTTATTTACAATCGGAATTAATTCGGGGCTGCATTTAAGTGATTTGTTAACATTAAGGGTAAGGGATTTAAAGGGAAAGTATAGTGTAACGCTTAAGGAAGAAAAGACTTGTAAAGAGAAAACTTTTGCTATTCATAGTCAATTAAGAGAATCTATCTTTGAGTATGTAAAGTATATGAATGATGACGACTATGTGTTCCCTTCTCAACGAACAGGTAAGCCGATCAAGCGAATTCGAGTATACCGTATACTGAGTGAAGCGGCCAAACAGGCGGGTCTTAACGATATCGGAACACATACACTTAGAAAGACGTATGGGTATCACTATTACCAAAAAACAAAGAATATATCTGTGCTTCGTGATTTGTTTAATCATTCGGCTCCATCTGTAACATTGAGATATATTGGTGTTCAATCAGAAAAAATGTTCTGATATGATACGAAATGTATCATAAATTAGATGCATATAGTAAAAGATCATGCTGAGGAACCACATGACCTTAAAGGAGGTTACTTATGGAGAAACGATCACAAGTCACGCTTGATGTCATGGAGATGTTAAGACAAACAGGATTGGATCCAAACAAATTTATGTTGTGGAACGAACACGAATCAGAGAATAAAATACTTACTAATCAAGTGAACGTTCAGCCCTCACAAAAGCGATAAAACGCCGTGCTTCTTCGGAAGATAACTTTTTTCCATCTACGGTCAATGCAAACTTCTCCAATATTTTTTCATCTGATAGCTCCAAGTTATCAACGAATTCCCTAATTTCTTGATCGAGATTACTATCAGGTTGATTCGTTCGTCCGAGCAAATAGTCTATAGATACGCGAAAGAATGAAGCGATTTTATTAATAGTATCGTAATCCGGCTCTCTACGAGAGGTCTCATAGTGTGATAGCGCGGCTCTCGAAATGCCCAGCTTGTTGGCGAGATCTTCCTGGGTGAGTGCATGCTTTTCCCGCAGAAGGGCAATTCTATCCCCGTATTTAGTCATTTTCAAATTCCTCACATTTCAATAAGAATATTAACATTATAACCAATAACCCTTTTGTTAGACCTATTATACCAGTGTTTTGATAGATATGAAAACGAAAATGTCGGCTTAGTTTGTATTACGAGATACGAAATGTATTTATTTGAATGCATCTTGCATTTTTGAGAAAAGGACGATGAACATATGGACAATAATGTCATCAAAAGACGAAAATTCGACCTCAAACATGAGTCCTCGGTCCATAGTTTAATTAAGATTATACAAATCAATCATAAAAGAATTGAGACTAAGCATACAAAAGTAACACTGACTGAAACCAATTCTCGTGGTATGCGATTTCTTTCTTCATTAGATCTGCCTATTGATGAAAAAATCATCTGGAATTTTCGATTACTGCTGAGAGAAATGCCAATTTCAGCTGCAGGTGTTCTCATTAGTGTAAGCAAGATGGACGAGGGATTTGAATATGAGGCAGAGTGGATTGATGGAGTAGAACTTGGCCGTTATATCTTGGATTTTTTTATGGATCCATATCCTTTTATTTCTCAAGCCATTCAGAGCTATGCTTATTTTAATGAACATTCTCAAAATAAGCAGAATATTGATTTGTTATGCTGAGAGAAGGTGCAATCTCATTGTTGATTGATACTCACTGCCATATATTACCTTGCATGGATGATGGTGCTGAAAGTATGGAAGAAGCTATCGTTATGGCGCGCTATGCGTTGCAATGTGGTATCAATGCTTTAGTTGCTACGCCACATCACGCCAATGGGAGATATGAAAACGATGCAATTAAAATAAAGAATGCTGTTAATATTTTTAAGGGTGAATTGAAGCAGCAAGGAATTAATCTTATTGTCCACGCAGGACAAGAGGTACGTGTAAATAAGTATGTAATGGATGATCTGATGTCAGGGAAAATACTGACGCTGAATGAATCTCAATATATTTTATTAGAACTTCCCTCAAAGGGAATACCTAGCTATTTCGATGAGCTATTGCATGAACTTAGAGTCATTCACCTTACACCAGTTATCGCACATCCGGAACGAAATGCTGAGTTTCTGAAGTATCCTAGTCGTTTGAGAGAATATGTTGAAAGCGGCGTAATTTGTCAGGCTACCTCGCATTCTCTATCAGGCGTATTCGGTAACAAAATCAAAAAGTTTGCATTTGAATTATGTAAGCAGAATCTCATACATGTCATTGGTTCGGATGCCCATAACACCTCGACTAGACAAGGAAATCTTGGTCAAGTGCTGAGTGACATTCGTGCGGTTCTGGGCGAAGAGCGTGCTCAATATTATCTGGAAAATGCAGCCTTGTTAATTAAAGGAGAGGCAATTATTAACCAATCTTTCAATCGAAAAAAAAGGAAGTGGTTGAATATTCGTAATGGTTCATTTTACCGTCAGAAATGGTTGAACCATTAGTAAAAACACACTTGACTTGATACAATTCGTATCGTAATATTGATTTATGATACGAATTGTATTTGGTAGTGTATCGAAATAAATCTAAGGTGGAGGTTCTAATGGAAATAGAACTGAAAGAGTATTTCAAAGTAATCAAGAAAAGAATATGGATCATTTTAAGCATCGTGTTACTTTCTAGTATTTGTACGGGTATCATGAGCTACTACTTTATTCAACCGGTTTATACGGCTAGCGCAGCGTTGGTTGTTAATAAAACAAGTGAAAATCAAGGTTTACAGTCCCTGGATTACAGCAATGTGGCTACAAATATTATGTTAATAAATACATATAAAGAAATTATTAAAACGCCAGCGATTATGGATAAGGTATTAGAGAAGTTGCCAGATGTAAATGTGACTTCAGAAATATTGAGTAAGAAAATTAAGGTTAGTACCGTGAATGCAACACAAATCATGACGATAGTGGTAGATGATTACTCGTACTCGCAAGCTGTAAAGATTGTGAATACAATAGCGCAGGTATTTAAAGAACAAATTTCTAACATTATGAAAGTGGATAATGTGTCCATCCTTAATGAGGCTAAAGAACAACTTAATCCACAGCCGACCAGCCTAAATCCAAAAATCAATATTGCAATTAGTGCGATCGTGGCTCTTACTTTATCAATCGGGATTGCCTTTTTCTTAGAATTTTTAGATGATTCCATCAAGACGGAGAGGGACGTTGAAAAATATCTAGGCATTCCGACTTTAGGGGTAATCACAAAAATTAAATCTAGGGATATCAAAAGCAAGTCTGTATCCCAACAAAGAATGGTAGGTGATGGTTCATATGTCAGTGCAAAGTAGTAAGAATAAATATACTTTAATAACGAATTTAAATCCCAAATCACATAAATCTGAAGCGTATAAGACATTAAGGACAAATATTACATTCTCCTCTATTGATCGAGAAACAAAAAAAATACTTATTACTTCCTCACAGCCTTCTGAGGGAAAAACAACTACCATTGCTAATTTAGCGGTAGCATATGCACAAGAGAACAAGAAAGTATTAGTCATAGATGCAGATTTACGAAAGCCTACTCTTCATCATATTTTCATGAAGTCTAATCGAGTTGGTCTGACGAATATTCTTGCTAATCAAAATAGTCTCGAAGAAATCATTGTATCCACAGACATTCCCAACTTATCTTTAATTTCTTCAGGTCCAATTCCTCCGAACCCTTCAGAGCTTCTGGCATCAAGAAAAATGATTGAACTATTGAAGCAGCTAGAACAAGATTTTGATCTCATCCTTATCGATTCTCCTCCTACGATTTCTGTAACGGATTCCCAAATTTTATCAACAATGTGCGACGGAGTGCTGTTTGTTATTCATTCAGGTAAAGTAAAACGCCAAGTCGTGGTGAAGGCTCTTCAAAATTTGGAACACGTAAAAGCAAAAGTGTTGGGTGTTGTCCTTAATAATAAAAATAGCCAAAGTCAAGACCAATCCTATACCTATTATTAGAGTAGTTAAAAAAATAGTTTTGGGTAATGTCTACTGAACCCTTATCACTGTAAGCACTCGATCACGCTGTGGGCTTAAATTGCCTTAGACGTTTATTGTCAAAAGTGTGTTGTGAGGGAGGGTTGAATGCCCTATTGGTTTTTTTTCAATTAATTCTATATGTTAACTTTTTATTTGTTTGCTGAAAGCCGAAGGAGATGGGAATTTGTTACTGATAACCGGAGGAGCAGGATATATTGGAAATCACGCGTGCATTGAATTGTTAAATACAGGCTATGAGTTGGTCGTAATCGATAATTTCTCGAATAGTAAAGTGGAAGCTTTAACCCGCGTTCAGGAAATAACCGGAAAGAAGTTTAAAGTATACAACGCTAGTTTACTCAATAGTGACATATTGGAAAAGGTTTTCTCTGAGAATCATATCGATGGGGTAATGCATTTTGCGGGGCTAAAATCGGTAGGTGAATCTGTAAAATTACCACTTGATTATTATCATAACAATATTACCGGTACGATTTCCCTGTGCATGACGATGCAAAAATACGGCGTCAAAAAATTAGTATTTAGTTCCTCTGCTACTGTCTATGGTGTACCTGAATGGGTACCAATCCAGGAGGACTTTCCGCTTAGAGCCACTAATCCTTACGGACGAACAAAACAAATGACGGAAGAGATCTTAGCTGATCTTTGCCAGTCTGATGAGGACTGGAGTATTGCTGCGTTACGTTACTTTAATCCAATAGGATCTCATCCAAGTGGGCGAATAGGAGAGGATCCGAATGGTATTCCGAATAATTTAATACCGTATATCACTCAGGTTGCAATCGGAAGAATAGATGAATTAAAAGTCCTAGGACATGACTATCCTACACAGGATGGAACAGGTGTAAGAGATTACATTCACATCGAGGACCTTGCAAAGGGACATGTAAAAGCCATTGAGAAAGTAATATCAACAAATGGTTTTCATACATACAATCTGGGTACTGGAAGAGGATACAGTGTATTAGAAATTGTAAATGTGTTTGAAAAAATATCTGGAAAGAAAATAAAATATTCGCTAATTGATCGAAGACCAGGTGATATTGCCGTCTGCTATGCGGATCCCTCCAAGGCAAACAGGGAATTAAATTGGGTAGCAGAAAAAGGGATTGAAGAGATGTGTTCCGATGCATGGAGATGGCAGTTAAATAATCCGAATGGGTATGAAGAAGTTTCGGAGCCGATGGCTATGGGGATAAATAGTTAATCAGTGATGCTGCCTCATCGGTGTAAACGTAAGTTAATTGGGAGGATCGTACATGCTTATAAAACACGGTGGTGTCATGAAAGGAATAGTCCCTTTTTCAGATACTCCGAAAATTTATTTTTTGCTTTTATGGTTTGCAATGATTATGGGTTCATTTGTATTTATCGAACCTTCTCCATATGATGTTCTCTTTCTGACTTGTATTGTTGTGGGATTTACATTTTCTTACTTTGGATTACCTTATTTTACGCTTCCGGCTTTGTTTATGTTTTTGTTGTTTTTTATTAGTAATTTGATTTCCATGTACTTCGTAACCGGAAGTATGACTTCATCAATAAGTTTTGTTGCTATTACTGTCTATCTCATTCTTACTTGGATTTGTTTAGTTGGATTACTAAAGAGATATAGAAGAAAGATACTGGATCTCATGTTTACTGGATACACCACGGCTGCAATTATTGCTGCAGCTGTGGGTAATCTAGCTTATTTTAAATGGATACCTCAGTATGAAAGCTTCTTACTTTTTGATCGAGTAAAGTTTCTGTTCAAAGATCCAAACGTGTTTGGGCCCTTTCTTATACCTGCTGTTTTATTCTGTTTATGGCGGTTTGAATCTACAAAAAGAAGTATTCATAAGGTGATTTGGATTTGTATGTTCTTCCTAACCATTCTCGGTGTTTTATTTAGTTATTCACGAGCAGCCTGGGGGAATTGTTTAATTGCATTACTATTGTATGCGATTCTACCTTCCGAGGTTTCCAAGAGACAACGATTAATTTCACTAGTCACGCTAATCATTATCTTGGGACTCTCACTGGTTATCTTGTATGGACAGCCCTCTGTCTATGATATGCTCATGCACCGGTTAAAGTACCAGCAATATGATAATGATAGATTTGGAACACAGTATAACTCGCTTATAAATATAATGGACGCTCCCTTCGGTATTGGACCAGGTCAAATTGAAAATGTATTTGGAATGTCAAGCCATAGTTTATATGTTCGAATCTCAGCGGAATACGGCATAGTTGGTGTGTTGTCATTTTTCTCCTTTATAGGATTAACAGCAATTAGGGCAGTTCGCCATGTATTCAGAAGCAGAAGTAAATTATTGGGAAATCCAATCCATCCTTATATGATAATTGCTGCTGCCTCGTTATTTGGTATATTATTTAACAGTTTTTTCATCGATACCTTACATTGGCGGCATTTATGGATACTTCTTGCCTTACCATGGATACCTTTAAATGAAAAGGAAGGAGATGAGAAAGATCAAAATCGTTCAAATCATAACTCGTTCTGACAATGTTGGCGGTGCTCAAATTCATTTGAGAGATTTATGTATTGAATTACAACGGCAAGGCCATGAGATTGTTATTCTCATCGGTGGGGAAGGCAAGTTCATTCATGAGTTGAGAAATTATGGCATTCAAGTCCATATTATTAAGCATTTGGTTCGAGAGATAAATCTATATCGGGACATAATGGCTTTCATCGAGATAAGAATTGCGTTGAGACTGATTAAGCCTAATCTGGTTGCAACCCACTCGTCTAAAGCAGGCTGGCTGGGTCGAGCCACAGCGCGGTTACTCGGGATTCCCGTTGTGTTTACAGCCCACGGATGGGCATTTACAGAAGGTGTCCCAAAGGTTAGACGGATCATTTATTCAGTTGCAGAGCGGTTAGCTGGTATGCTGTCCACGCGCATTATTACTGTTTCGGAGTACGATCGAAGACTTTGTGAGAAATACTCTGTAATTCCAGCCTCAAAGCTTGTCACCATTCAAAACGGTATTCCAGATATGGAAGTTATGCCAATCCGACAAGGTGCACAGTCTTCCATCCGTCTAATCATGGTTGCTAGGATGGAAAGACCCAAAAAACAGTTATTCTTACTTGAAGCATTGGCAGGCATTCATCACTTGGATTGGGAGCTTGATTTAGTCGGTGACGGGCCACAGCTTGCTGAAATACAGAAGATGATAGTTAAGCTAGGGTTGGAACACAAGGTGAGACTTTTGGGAGAACGAAAAGATGTCTCTACGTTATTGAGTCAATCTCACGTATTCATATTAACATCGGATTGGGAGGGCTTGCCTCTGAGTATTCTTGAAGCTATGAGAGCTGGGCTCCCCGTATTAGCTTCAAATGTGGGCGGCATACCCGAATTAGTTGAAGAAGGTGTGAATGGGTATTTAATTCAAAATGGAGATGTACATCATCTAAGAAGTCGAATTACTGATTTGATTCAAGATGATGCAACTCGAAGTCAATTAGGCTTAGCAGGTAGGGTTAAATTTCTAAAGAAATTTGAAATACAGAGCATGATTTACAAAACAATGGAAGTCTACAAGCAAACGCAAGATTCACTTGTACGGTAAAATATTCAAAGGATTACATCTAAGGTGGAAAAAAATGGGGTGTGTTCTATTGGAACGGTCAATAAAAATAAATTGGTTTTCTGTGATAAATGCAATGATGGATATTTGTTTGATCTATTCTAGTATTTTATTGGCAACAATGTTTGCAGAAAGCTCAATCAATGTAAGCAAATTAGCGGTTTTTTTAGTAGGATTCCCTCCGTTGTTTGGAATTGCGATTTTAATTTTTTATCTTACGGGTCTGTACTCGAATCAACGCAATCAAGATATGCGATTTATTGTTATAAACGTAGGTATCGGCGTAGTGATTCAATCCGTTGTGACTGTTTTCATTTTACGTTGGAATGAAGCTTTAAGACTTTCGTTGATTACGCTTTTGATTTCCATCTGTATTCAGGTGTTGTTGATTAGTATCACACATTTCATTTTTCGGCATTTGAAACAACGAGAACAAAGGAACAAAAGAGTACTTATCATTGAAGGAGAAACATCCTTTGCTCAAGCATTTATAGAAAAATCGTACGCTCAAAGTAAGTGGTATAAAAATGTTCGGGTTCTTCGTCAGCCAGACAAAGATATGCTTATCACTGCTCTACTGAATGCAGATCTTATTGTATTCGGTGATCGCATCCACGAAAAGGAGAGTTTAGTACGAATATGTCTCTACTATGGTAAGGAAATCCTGATGCAGCCTGATATCTATGATCTATTTATTGTCCACTCGCAGATTGCGCATATGGATGACATGTTGACGCTGTCTGTCCATCCTCACAAGTTGACGATGACCCAGCGAATGTGTAAAAGAGCGTTAGATGTAGTAGGTTCTATTCTCATATTTATTATTTTAGCTCCGTTATTGTTGATCTTATTTGTCATCATCCCCTTAACTTCGCAGGGAGCGGCTATCTACAAACAAGAACGAGCAGGTATGGGATGTCGTAGGTTCCAGGTCTATAAATTTCGCAGCATGATAAGTGATGCTGAGCAGCGTACTGGACCTGTATTGGCAGTAGAAAATGATCCGCGAATTACAAGGGTAGGACGATGGATGAGATCAGTACGGTTCGATGAACTTCCTCAGTTGTTGAATGTATTGAAAGGTGAAATGAGTTTGGTCGGACCGAGGCCAGAAAGACCTTTCTTTACTGAACAATTTACGAATGAAAACCCTGACTACATGTATCGATTTGCAGTAAAACCTGGAATTACCGGATTAGCTCAGGTTATGGGTAAATATAGTTCTACACCAGAGCAGAAGCTGCGATTTGATATTCTGTATGTACAAAATTATTCGCTTTGGCTGGACGTGAAAATTGCATTTCGTACGATTTATACAGTCCTTCAAAAAGAGCAATCCGTTGGAATTAAACAAAGCTTAATGGAAGGACATTTAAATAAAGAGATCGGTGTATAATCACTCTACGATATCGGAATATTGTGACAACAGCGTCCAATCGTTCTCCTCCCCCTTTCATATACTAATAGTAAATTGGAAGAGTCATGGAGGAGGACTAGAAGATGTCAGTTAATGTGATCAATTTCGGGGCTTTGCCTGATGGAAAGTCAGATAGTAGTTCAGCGTTTCAAAAAGCTATTGATAGTCTACCAAACGGTGGAATGGTAGAAATTCCAGAAGGTATTTTTATTATCAAAAATGTAAGACTGACATCTAATATAAAATTAATTGGAAAAGGTGGGGCCACAGTTTTAAAACTCCCATTAACTGGGAAAGTTTGGGACATGGTGCTAATCGTTGGTGGAGGCAAAGGAGCATACAATGTTTCAATTTCGGATATGGTGATTGACGGTAACAAGTCAGCAATTGGACTAAGCGATGTTCAAATGCACGGCATTGATGTTCGTGGCGGCAGCGAGGACATTCTAATCCAAAAGATTAACTTTACTAATATATGTGGTGATGGTATTCGGGTTAGCTATGATGAGACAAGCGGCCTCGTTCCATCAAAAATTTTGATCGAGAATTGCTTTTTCTCTAGAATGGGACGTCAAGATATTGCTGTTATTCATGCTTATGATAGTATTATTTCCAGTTGTACGGGAACAGGTACCTTGGATATTGAACCAGAAGGTGCTCTGGTTAAGCGAATATCTATTGTTGGTTGTATATTTACCGAGTTAAACATAACTGCGGACTCTATGGTGGAATTCGCAGATTGTACGGTTGCAGAATGCATATTTCAAGATTCAACGATATGGTACGCACGAGGTATACAGATCGGAAATTCAGTGGTTAATCATTTACGGGTATCAACAGCTCAAGATGTGATACTTCAAAACAATTCGTTTAAAATGCTTGAATTATTCCCAACATCTGACGGAAATTGTTCGCGTATTTCAGTCATTGGTAATTTAATTGAAAATCTAAATAATTCCGCTTCAGACCCAGCTTTATCTGGATTTTCGAATAATCCCGGCGTTTCGCTGCTACTTTGGAATGCGCAAGATTGCATGATAGTAAATAACATCATTAGATCAGAAAATAATGCGATTTATGTATCCGAGAACTGCCATCGTACGGTAATTTCGGGAAATAAAATCGATTTTACTAATGGACCACTTACGAAGGATGCAATTAATCAAGGTGGTACTTTAGGTATAAAGCTAATAAACAGTACAACTGATTTGAAAATCACAAAAAACACGGTTGATGGCTGGTATAAAGCGATTACCGCGAATGGCGCTTATCACCAGAAGAATTTATTCATCGAGGGAAATACGATTTCGAATAGTGTTATTAAAGAAAATGCAATTGAGATCTACTCATCAGATAGTACGATGGTTCGAGACAATATATTGTACCAAGATGGTGGTATTGCGATTTACTGGGGGACGGTGTGGGTGACAAAAAATCACTTTTACAATACGCTTGCATCACGTATATTGCTAAGCCAATGTGATGCTTCGGTAGGGGGAAATACGGCACTTGTGATGCCTGAAAAACTATATAATGTTTTTTCATCTAAAGTTAAATATGTTGGTAATGAGCTTACAGTTCTGAAATCACCAAGCGGCAAGCAATTTCAACTCATCGTAGGAGAAGATGGTAAATTATCAACTAAGCTCATGTAGTCTTAATTGAATATGGGGAACTAAGAGTACACGGTCTACTTCCAGCGTGTACTCTTTGACTATTTGAACTAATAAGGGGATATAAATATGAATGATAAAGAGCCTTTAAGAATTCTACATATACCAGGAAGCATGGAGGTCGGCGGTGTTCAGAGTATGATTATGAATTTGTATAGAAGAATTGATCGAACCAAAATTCAATTTGATTTTATATATTTTTGTAACGAAACTTGTCATTATGATGATGAAATCACGCAGATGGGTGGAAGAATATTTCATTGCCCTTCTATTAAGGAAGTTGGAGTTATCAGATCTCTAAAAATATTAACGCAGATCATACAAAAAGGGAAGTATCAATATGAGGTCGTGCATGTGCATACGCAATTTAATGCAGGTTTGTCTTTGCTAGCGGCTAGACTTGCAGGTGTTAAGAAAAGAATATGCCATGCACATAGTACTTCGGATGCTGGCGGCGACCATTACTTCAGATCAATGTATCGCTATATGATGAGAATGCTAATTCGATTTAATTCAACTTTAAAGTTAGCGTGTGGCGAACTTGCAGGGCAGTATTTATATGGTAGTAAAGAGAGCGTTAGAAATGATTTCACTGTATTTCCGAATGCCATCGATCTTTCTCAATATGATTTCATTGACGTAAATATATCCAAAGCTATACGCCACAAGTTGGGTATTTCAGAAAAGGAATTAGTACTGGGGAATGTAAGTCGATTTGCCGAAGAAAAAAATCATAATTTTCTAATTGCTATTGTAGAGCAATTGAAAAAAAGAATAGAGGAATTCAAGTTAATTTTGGTTGGGGATGGACCTCTTTTTGAGGATATAAAACAACTTGTTAAGAAGAAGGGATTAGAAAAACATGTGTTATTTTTGGGTGTTCGTTCGGATGTTAACCAATTAATGAACATCTTTGATGTTTTCTTACTTCCATCTCGGTATGAAGGGGTAGCTTTAGTTTTAATAGAGGCTCAAGCTGCAGGAATAAAAAGTGTTGTTTCAACAGGGGTGCCTAAAGAAGTAGATATGGGAATAGGCGGCATTCAGTTTATTTCGTTAGAAAATGACATAAGTATTTGGATAGATGAAATTCTTGCGGAAGCCAGAAAACCACTAATTGATAAAGAAGCAGCGCTTAGAAACCTAATTGATCGAGGCTATGATATTACCGAAGGCGTAAAAAGAGTTGCAAGTATTTATGCTAATGATAAGCAATTAACTTGAAATGAGGCTGGGAACAACATTGAAAAAAGAAAATATCGCGTATGCAAATCGTGTTTCTGTAGGAAAGCCATTAAAGATAAATTTCATCTGGTTGTTTGGTGGAAATATGATATACGCATTTTGTCAATTTCTATATATCACTTTAATTACAAAGTTAGGTTCCATTGAAATGGTGGGTGTATTTTCTTTAGGGCTGGCTATCACAG
Source organism: Paenibacillus sp. yr247 (assembly GCF_900103825.1). GTDB lineage: Bacteria > Bacillota > Bacilli > Paenibacillales > NBRC-103111 > Paenibacillus_E. Next base: position 501,090 of record NZ_FNIF01000002.1, on the reverse strand, counting down.
CACCCGTTTTTATGTTTTCAAACCTACAGCTCAGAATTGTACAAGTTTCAGATTCTAAGAACGAGTTTGTTTTTGGAGATTTTCTAGCGTTGCGACTTGTTTCTATGGCATTCGGGTTGCTTGTCACCTTTATTATTATACAGTTGTTTTATAATAACTCTTTCGTGAAGTATATAGCGTTAATATTAGCTGTTTATAAATCCATTGAAGGTATTTGTGATATTATTTTCAGTTTATTTCAAAAAAATGAAAATCTGCCTTTAGTTTCAGCCTCTTTGATTTTGAAAGGTATTTTAACGGTTGTGTTTTTAACCGTTTGTATGTATTTTTTTAAAAATCTCATAGCCGTAGTAACTGTCATAGCCCTCGTAATGGCATTGATTTTAATTTTTGTAGATATTAAAAATTTGAGAATGTACAACCGATTCCAACCCATTTTTAATATGAGGAAATTAAAAAAAATATTTATAACTAGTTTGCCATTAGGTTTTGTTACGCTATTAGTTTGCTTGAATATCAACATTCCACGGTATTTTTTGGAACAATATGTTGGGATAAAAGAATTAGGTATATTCGCGTCGATCTCTAATTTAATGATTGCTGGGGCTACGATTGTTAGCGCTCTTGGCCAATCTGCAAGTCCCAAATTAGTGAAATACTTCGGTGAAGGTAATAGAAAGTCGTTTACGTCATTGCTTCTTAAAATGATAGGCATAGCGATTTTGGTTGCTGTGTGCGGATTTATAATCTCTCTCTTATTTGGAGAAAGATTATTAGTATTAATTTTCAGTAAGGATTTCATTGGGTATGAACATATCCTGCTCATAACAATATTGTCAGCAGGAATAGGATTTATTGCATCATTCTTAGGAGACGGGCTTAATGCTGCAAGAGCTTATAAAATACAAGTGCCAATTATTATTGTTTCAGTATTATCATGCCTTGTATGTTCTTACCTACTCATTCCGACAAAGGGATTAGAAGGTGCAGCTTTCGTATTAGTCATTACTTCTGTTCTTAATATGCTGCTAATGGGTATTATACTAATAGGAAAAATAAGGAAAATGAAAAAACCGATTACTCTGGTGGGGATGGCTAGCGAGTAAACGTCAAATTTTAATAATAAATCATTTGGAGGATGGCATGAAACACGAGAGAAAGATGGTTCCAGTTAGTGTAATCATACCTTGTTACAAAAGTGCGGATACGGTTAGACGTGCTGTGGATTCTGTTTGGATGCAATCGGTAAGGCCAACTGAGGTGATACTTGTAGAAGATTGTTCACCTGATGATAATAAGACGTTGGAGATTCTACTTCAACTTGAATCTGAGCACCCACAAGGTTGGATTAAAGTAATCCCGCTTACACAAAACGGAGGTCCTGGGCATGCAAGAAATAGCGGGTGGGATCAAGCCACACAGACGTATGTTGCTTTTCTGGATGCAGATGATGCATGGCACCACCGAAAGCTAGAGGTTCAATATGGATGGATGGAGTCACACCCAGAGGTAGCAATAAGTGCGCACAACTTCAAACAATTGGAAGCAAATGAACAGTTCATTCATGAAATAGACATAAATAATATGAAAGTAAAAAAAGTGGAAGCCTCATTACTCCTGAGGCATAATGTATTCCCCACAAGAGCAGTTATGTTAAAAAGTGATCTTACGATTAGATTCGATGATACCAAAAGATATTCGGAAGACTACCTATTATGGCTGCAGATCATAATTAATAAGAATGAAGGGTGGATGTTGGAGGAGTGCCTCGCATATACCTATAAAGAAGACTATGGTTCATCAGGCCTTTCTTCTAATTTATGGCTAATGGAGAAGGGGGAACTTGAAAATTACGACTTCTTATTCAAAAATGGATATATTAGTAATTATAAATTATATCTTATAAAGACTCTATCTATTGCCAAGTATATTTGGAGGCTATGTAAGGTTTCACTTAGGAAGTTGATATAGAAACTAATAGGGAAGACTTTTGAGGTGCAATTGGAATATATTACTTGGTGTAGGAGTTGGTTATGATCATGTTTAAATCAGTGCCTAAACTTAGCTCGAAAAGTAAAAGACCAGTCTGGTCAATATCCATTTATAAAGGAAATTCGCCTTTTGGACTTAGTTCCGATAGTATTAATAACCCAGTGTTAACGGCAGAGGATGTTATCGATGTACCCGCGGAGTTTATTGCTGATCCATTCATGATTAGATTTCAAGATCAATGGCACATGTTCTTCGAGGTTTATAATAAAAACACGGGTAAAGGCTGTATAGGACTAGCATCTAGTCAGGATGGCGTGCATTGGGAATATCAACAAATAGTTATCTTGGAATCATTTCACATGTCATATCCAAACGTATTTATGTGGAAAGATGAATTGTATATGATACCTGAAACATGCGAAACAAATTCAATCCGACTATACAAGTCAACGAAAACACCAACGGAATGGGAATATTTGGGTGATATCATGAAAGGGTATTTTGTTGATTCAACCATTTTTGAGTATAACGACAAGTTATGGATGTTTACTCGTTCATCTGATCGAGATAAACTTCGATTGTATTTTTCCGAAGGTTTGCTCGATGTGTGGCATGAGCATCCTATGAGTCCAATCGTCATGAATAAACATATTGCACGCCCATCCGGTAAAGTCGTTTCATGGGAGAATAGGATTTATAGATTTACTCAAGATATTGAGCCCTATTATGGAAAGCGGGTAAATGCTTTCGAGATTACAAAATTAACTATAAGTGAATATAAGGAGAGTAAGACCTCGTTTCTCCTAGAGGGTACAGGGCATCCTGGAGATTGGAATGCAGATGGTATGCATCATATTGATGCTCATCAATTGGGAGAGGACCTCTGGCTTGCTTGTGTAGATGGGCATAGATTTATAGAACGCAATAAATATCTGCGTAAAATCGAGTCAATGTATGTGGTTCTGAAATTTCGAATCAGTAGAATGTTTAAGATGATGAAAAGTTCTAAAAAGAAGGGTCTTATATTTTGAGCTTGCAGGAGATGAATCAAATGATACGGGAAGTTGTGCATCAACCTACGATCTATTGGGAAAATGTTTATGAGCCTAATGATGTTATCCTAGGGAAACAATGTCTGACTGCTTCTGAAGCGCATGTTTGGATAACATCTACGGAAGCGTCACTGTTTTCGAATTCTCATTTATATAACCTATTATCTGCTGAGGAAAAGAAGAGGGCACGAAATTTCAAATTCGCAAGAGACCAGAATCAATTTGTAGTTTCCCATGGTATTCTCAGACTCATTATTGCTGCTTATACGCGGCATGCGCCTAACGAATTGAGATACGAGTATACAAAGTATGGTAAACCATTTTTATTTAATCAATCAGAAGAAAAAGAGATACATTTCAATATGACTCATTCTAAAGATGCGGTTAGTTATATTGTTTCGACGAAGGACGAAGTAGGCATTGATATGGAACAAGTTAAGTGTGATCTCGACTGGTACAACATAGCAAAACAGTACTTTTCTTCGAGCGAACTTATCGAGTTGGAATCTGTAGAGAGTCATGAGCAGAGTAATGCCTTCTATCTTATGTGGACCCGTAAAGAGGCGATGCTTAAGGCGTTAGGGGTGGGGTTATCTGGTTTGAGGGAATTAGATGAGGTCTTACAGTCACGCTCAAAATGTAAGCATACTTTAGTTTCATTTATGTCTGATAGGAATTTACAGTGCAGCATTGCTGTTAGCCCTAGCATTATTAAAATTAAATATTTCCGTTATATCACTAATACGAATTGAGGTTTATTTATGGATGATAATCAAAACATATTAAATTGTGTATTATATTATGCAGAAACGACACCTCTTGCCAAAGCGATCCTAATTCCAGGACAACCTGAAATAACCTATTCTCAACTATCAATATCCATACATATAATTGTGGGTCTATTGCTGCGTTTGGGTTTTGGGAATAAGAGTCGAATAGCTGTAATCGCACATGATGGGCCAGAAATGGCCACTCTTTTTCTTGCTGTGTCTGGCATTATGACCTGTGCACCTTTAAACCCCAAGTATACATACGAAGAATATAAGTTCCACCTGTCAGATCTTGGAATTGATGCCATAATTGTAGATAATGAAATCGTAGTTGCTATTGAGGCAGCCAATGATCTAGGTGTGAAAGTAATACCTTTATCTCAGATTTCGGAAATGATAGCATACAACAACGAGAGTACCGACGTAGGAGTAAATTTAACACACCATTTATCTCAGAAATTTGACACTGCGATGATTCTTCATACGTCCGGCACTACTGCGAGACCTAAAATAGTCCCTTTAACGCACCAGAATATATGCTCTTCAGCTCAGAACATTGTAGCTTCGATGAAATTGACAGGTTCAGACCGTTGTCTGAATACGGTCCCATTATTCCATGTAAAGGGAATCATTGGAGCTCTGGTAACTTCGATTTTATCAGGCGGGGGCTTCGTTTGTAGCAGGAGCTTTGCACCCGAGAAGTTTTACGAAAGTTTAGAGAATTTTTCCCCAACTTGGTATACAGCGGTGCCAACTATACATCAAGCCATACTTGCACAAGGTCGATTCGCATCCTTTGGTTCACAACGTACCTCACTCCGGTTCATCCGTTCTTGTTCGGCCTCGCTTTCTCAACAAATTGCACTTGAATTAGAACAACTATTCCAAGTCCCTGTATTGGAAAGCTACGGGATGACGGAAACTGCGAGTCAGATGGCCGTAAATCCGCTTCCGCCTGAACAACGAAAAACAGGATCCGTAGGAAAGGCTGTAGGCTGTGAAATAGCTGTCTTGGATCACAATGGAAAGATTGTATCGGACGAATCTGTAGGGGAAATCATTGTTCGGGGAGCTAGTGTGATAGAAGGATATGAGAATAATCCGATTGCGAATCAAAGTAGCTTCTTTAATGAGTGGCTTCGTACAGGAGACCTAGGATATATGGATTCGGATGGCTACTTATTTATTAAAGGCAGAATTAAAGAACTCATTAATCGTGGGGGAGAAAAGGTAATGCCACTAGAGGTCGAAGAAGTTATACTTAAGCATCCATCGGTGATGCAAGCAGTGACATTTGCAATTCCGCACCCTACTTTGGGAGAAGATGTAGCTATCGCTATTGTGAAACGATCAGAAACAGAGGTTAGTGAAGTAGAAGTTCGTCAGTTTATAGCCGCCAGTTTAGCTGGTTTCAAGGTTCCAACAAAAGTCATCTTCATTAACGAAATACCAAAAGGACAAACAGGGAAAATTCAACGTGTCAACATGGCTGAAAAATTGAATCTGATTTCAGAAAAGAAATCGTTTGCTAATTACGACGACATAAGTCAGCCAACAATAGTTAATGATTCTAGACAGAATAGCATGGTACCATTCAAGCAAAAAATGCGTTCGATCTTTCTGGACCCGTTGCTCCAATTGATTGCACCATCCTTTTTATTAGCATCGCAAACACCAGTTATGAGAGGTGGACAAATGGGGCATAAGAGCTATCCAGAGCTAAACGTTTCATACAACCCAAAACCAATGATTTACCCTCGAAACAAAACGGAGGAGAAGCTTGAAGAAATTTGGAGTAACCTATTAAATATAGGCCCTATAAGCGTTGTGGATAATTTTTTTGAGCTGGGCGGTAACTCATTGTTAACGATGCAGTTGTTTTCAGAGATCGAAAAAGCATTTATACAGAAGTTACCTGTTTCAGTTATTTTTCAGGAAGATACAATTGAAAAGCTTGCCAAATTATTAGATTCATATGATTCGGAAAAGGATTTCTCCTCCTATTTGGTAACTATTCAGCCATATGGAAATAAGCCACCTCTTTTTTGTATCCATAATTTAAGTGGTGAGGTGATCTCTTACCGTAACTTAGTGCATGAACTAGCTAATGACCAACCCGTATATGGACTACGCTACGCAACAAACGATAACGCAGCTAATATTACCATTCAAGAGATGGCTGCTACTTATTTACAAGAAATAAAGAAAATACAACCCGAAGGTCCCTATTTCCTTGTTGGCCACTCCCTTGGGGGCATGATCGCTTATGAGATGGCACAAGAGCTGATCAACCAGCTCCAAGAAGTTTCATTACTAGCCCTTTTTGATACTAGAAATCCGAAGTGCTTACGAAGTATTTCTAATTCAAAAAAAATTATTGTAAATACGAATGTACTATTTAAGATATCGTGGAGACAGAAGTTGCCATTCATCAAAGAGAAGTTTAAAAATAATCTGGGAAAAAAAGAGTTGTTTCCTTATTCCCCAAGCGATGAAATTGAAGAAAGAGAAAAGAATCTATTAATAGCAGCAAATTCTTTTGATCCAAAGCCATACCCTGGAAGAATAGTGTTTTTCCGCGCAAATGACAATATGAACAACCTAATCTTGGATGAAAAATATGGATGGGAATGCACTGGAAGAGGAAGTATTGACATATACAACGTTCCGGGTAACCATACCACGATGCTCGATAAAATAAATGTTACCTATGTGATGAAGCACTTGAAAAATTATTTATAAAGATGATCCCGAACAAATACCCCTTGCTTAGTTACGAAATGTATCATATAATTATAAACAAATACATATTGTAACAACAAACGACATTTGGATATGAAAAGGAGGGCTTTTAAATGAATAGCCCTGGACAAATATTTTGCGTTGAATGCAAGACGGTGTTGGCAAGAGGAAATGCGGAGGTCATTTTTAAAACTGGCTTCTATAAAACAACGATACCATTGGGTCACTGTAAGGATTGTGCTTGTGATAGCGAGGATATCGATATAGTTAGTGTTCCAGAGCAAGGCTTTGCTCATTTAACTGAAACCTCTTCTTTATATGTCTAGAAAGCAAGTGAACGTAGAAAACCAAGTTGGAGATGTCTGCTGTCTGCCTACCACTCTCGTTACCTGTGCAGCAACGGCATCTCTAGTAATCAGATTAATGGATTTAAACATTTAAAATTTTGCCCTAAAATGTAAGCGTATTCAGATAAAACGAGACAAGTCCCCTATGACATCAAGAGGACAAGCCCTTTTCCTAATTCAACAAATGCCGATAAGCGCTATAATCAATCTCCTGCTTTTCCAGAAAACTCCTCAAACTCTTGTAGTCGCGCGGCGGCGTCGCAAGAATATACCCCTCGATGCAGTGATCCCTGGTGACTTCCCCTGCTTCTGCCTCCAACGCTACCTGTCCAATTCGAGCCGCGATGGAATGCTTCGCAATATCTCTAAAGGCCGTCGGTACAGGTGATACTAATTGATCGAGAAATGCTTTGGAGTCCTCTGTCCATAAGTGCCGCGAACTGTCCACGTAGTGATTTTGCCAATCCAACTTCGATTTGCCGTCTTCTTTAGGAAGCACCTTGAGGAACTTTCGAAACATGAAATATCCGCCTACGGTCATGAAAAAAAGCAGTATACATACCCAGAAAATGATAAACCACATGAAAAAATCATTAGCCATTTATTTGTCACCTCATTAGCCTAAGTCATTATGTAATAAGAATTATACCTTATTTCTAGATTTCTTGCGACAATCCGAGTAAAATGGGAGGGTAGTAGATAGACACTCACAAAGGAGTTGTGATCATGCCCAAAATTGGCTCACACGTTTCGTTCTCAGATAAAGGCTTGTTAAATGCAGCAGAAGAAGCAGTCTCATACGGTTCTTCCACATTTATGATATACACTGGCGCCCCGCAAAATACGCGCCGTAAACCGATTGAGGATCAATTTATTGAAGAAGGTAAAGCGTTGATGGACAAGCATGCGATTAACGAAATTGTCGTGCACGCTCCCTACATTATCAATCTTGGTTCTTATAAAGAAGACACGTTTGAATTAGCTGTCCGTTTTCTGCAAGAGGAAATCCGTCGAACGGATTATATCGGTGTACGAAATATCGTTCTTCATCCAGGAGCTTACACAGATAAAGATGCGGAGTATGGCATTGCGCGTATTGCCGATGGTTTGAATGAAGTGCTTGCCGGAGTTAAAGATACGAATGTAAACATCGCGCTGGAAACAATGGCGGGCAAAGGGACAGAAGTTGGCCGCAGCTTTGAGGAAATCGCGGAAATAATAGAACGCGTTGAGTTTAACAACAAATTAACCGTTTGTCTGGACACTTGCCATATTCATGACGCAGGTTATGATATCGTTAACGATCTGGATGGTGTACTGCATCATTTTGACAAAGTTATTGGTCTGGAAAAGCTAGGTGTTATCCACTTGAATGATAGCAAAAATCCTCGCGGAGCAAGCAAAGACCGTCACGCGCCGCTAGGATCAGGTTGGATTGGCTTTGAGGCTATGAATAATGTAGCGAACCATGAGAAGCTGCAGCATCTGCCTATGATTCTTGAGACTCCTTGGATCGGTAAAGAAGACAAAACCCAGCGTCCAATGTACGAAGCCGAGATTGCGCTGTTGTCCGGCAACTTAAATGGACGTTTTGGCGGCGAATTCTTGGATCATGTAGAGAGAATTGACCATTTGCTAGGTAAAAAGGATATTCATTTCCGTGACTTCGTTCTAAATACATGGGATGTATTGAAAAATGATGCCAAAGCGAAAAAAGCCGACGGTCGCGAGCCGCTGGAGCGCTTGTATGATATTCTGCACGAAGAAAGTCTTTTCTCAGACCTTAGCGAGGAGCAGATCAATCAACGCTTGATCGTTTGGCTTGCAGGCAAAGATATACTGAAGAAAGCGTAATTTAGATAGCGGGGGATTAACATGGTACTGGAAAGTAATAACAGCCCTCTTCGCAGGGAAAGCGAATTGGTGAATAGGGCTAGGATGTTGATCTCTTGTCCGGATCAGCCGGGTATTGTCGCGGCAGTCTCGCAGTTTTTGTTCGAGTATGGTGCGAATATCGTGCAATCCGATCAATATACGATGGACCCTGAGGGCGGCATGTTTTTCATCCGGATCGAGTTCGATTTAGCTGAGCTTGAGAACCGTGTTGAGCGGTTGAGAGATGATTTCTACGTTGTTGCGGACAAGTTCTCCATGGAATGGAGTCTTTCTCTTGCCAGTCAGAAAAAGCGAATCGCTATCTTTGTATCTAAGGAAGATCATGCTTTACTTGAGCTGCTTTGGCACTGGCGCGCAGGTGATCTTAACGCGGATATTGCTATGGTCATTAGTAATCATCCTGACATGCAGTCGCTTGTGGAGCCTTTTGGTATTCCGTATTACCATATTCCGGTTACGGCAGATACGAAAGCAGAAGTTGAGCGTCGTCAGCTTGAAGTGGTAGGAGACAAAGTAGATGCGATTGTATTGGCTCGCTATATGCAGATTGTTTCGCCGTCTTTCATTAAGCACTATGCGAATCGTATCATTAATATCCACCATTCATTCTTACCTGCCTTTGTCGGTGGAAAACCTTATGCGCAAGCTCATAACCGCGGGGTGAAAATCATTGGAGCCACCGCACATTACGTGACCGATGAATTGGATGGCGGACCGATTATTGAGCAGGACGTTCAACGGGTAAGCCACCGAGATAACGTCGAAGATTTGAAAAGAATCGGTCGTCACATTGAACGGATCGTACTCGCCAGAGCGGTGGCTTGGCATGTTGAAGATCGAATTATTGTGCATAATAATAAGACAGTTGTGTTTAACTAAATAGCCGAAGGCTGCGTCCCAACCAAGGGATGCAGCCTTTTTTACACAAAACCCAACTTCTCAAACTTACCACCTAGCACAGTTTTTGCATCGCCACGCAGCCAACCCTCTATTAGGGTGTAATAAACGGATCGAAAATCAACTTCATATTTCAAATCCCCGTAATCCAGATTTGTTAAGCTTGGATATGCCCCAAACAAACCACCTTTAACCTGTCCTCCGAGCACCAGCACAGGTGCAGCAGTTCCGTGATCAGTTCCGCCACTGCCGTTTTCTTTCAGGCGACGACCGAACTCCGAAAATACTAGGGTCACCACATCGTGATGCAGCCCCTGATCCTTTAAATCGGAGTAAAAAGCATACAGCCCTTCGTCCAACTGCTTCAATTTATTGGCGTGCTGCTTCCTTTCATTGGCATGATCGTCGAACCCGCCCATATCGGTGTAATAGATGCGAGTTCCCGCTTTGGCGGCAATCAGTTTAGCGACTAACTGTAAATCGCTGGCGAAGCCGCTTTGCGGGTAGGTCAATTGGCTCTTGTAGGAGCTTAGCAAAGAGTGAATGCTCTCCACACTTTGAAAAGCAGCCGAGGCGTACTTTGCTGAGACACGGAGCATCTCTTGTTTAGGCTGATTTTGATAGATCTTCTTCAGTTCCAGCGTCATTCGCTCCTTATCGTTTGCAGATGTCTTAGAGGTAAAGGCATAGAACTGTTCTAGCGATTCTATGGCAGGAATGTTGATACGCGGAGCGTTGAAGGCTTTCTGAATAAGTCCCCCAATTTGAATAGCGGGAAGGGGATGTTTGGGCATGGATGTAAGGATATAACGGGCGAGCCATCCACTATCTGATAGCTCCTCAGGCTTGGCGGTTTGCCAAATATCCATAGAACGGAAATGTGAGCGGTCAGGCTTCGGATAGCCGACGCCTTGAATAATTGCGAGATTCCCATCGCGGTAAAATTGCTGCATATGCGACAGGCTAGGATGAAGCCCCAGCTCATTATTCAGTGCTAGTACTTCGTTCTGTTTATAGCCGAGCGTAGGTCGGGTGTCATAGTAGGCCCCAGCAGCATAAGGGATGACGGTGTTGATTCCATCATTCCCCCCTGAAAGCTGAACAACAACAAGCACTGGAGATTTGACGCGATGCTTAAATTCGGCATGTCCAGATAGGAGTGCTCGGCCTTTTTCGGTGGCTAGCATAGTCCCGCCAAAGCTTAGTGTGGCAATCAATGCAGTGCTCTTTTTCAGAAAATCTCTTCTGGTTAGCTTCATTATGGCGGACAAGCCCCTTCCCTTATTTCACCTGAGTTTCTGGACAGAGCATCAGCATCTGCAGCAATTGACGTTTAACAGAGTCCGTAAGCACGAGACTATCTTGCGAATAGGCGGTAAGCCCATTAATTGTGGCATTAGTTAATTGCTCGATTCGAAGTTTTTTGCTCCAGGTACGCAATCGTTCATCCATAGGAACTTTGGCGGTAGATTTCAAAGCATTCAAAAGGAACCAATCACTGGCGACTTGGTTGGACACTATTTCCGCATACTGGAATCGGGCGAGGAGATAGCTCGTTATCAACCAAGATTCGCCCCCTTGCCAACCGGCTACATTGGGCGGCACGAAAAGTTCTTGCCCCATATGTTTCAAGGCATCTGCCATATTTCTGGATAAAGGTAAAGAGAGTGCGCGGGCCAAGCTGACAACATAGTCCACAGGCGATTTGATCAGGGACATATAGCAGGTTTCATCATAGAATTCATCGGATAGGAAAAGCTCATCAAGTGCATCTTTGATTTGCAAAGATTGAGCAAAGCGAGACGCGATTCTCGCCCTCCACGATTTGGATGGGTTGTGGAAAGCGAAAGCTTGCAGCAGCTTTAACGTCACGAAATCGTATAAGATCGGCTGCTCCAGAAAAACTTCCAACACATCCTCATCATTCATGTTGCCCTGTTCTCCGAGTACAAGTTTCATGCTATTATCATGCAGATTAGGGTCGAAGATGGATTGGTCTTTTTCCTCATCATATCGCCAGCCTGTAAAGGATTTTGCTGCTTCTTTCACATCCTGTTCTGAATAATGGCCTCTACCCAGTGTGAACAACTCCATCACTTCACGAGCATAATTCTCATTTGGACTGTCTTTTTGGTTATCGCCTACATCGAGCCATATCATCATGGCAGGGTCTGTTCCTATAGCAAGCAGCAATTCACGAAAAGATCCGAGAGCCTTGCTGCGAAAAAGTTCATTTTGACGAACCATCAGGGGTACACTATTAACCTTGGCAAATGAGGTAGCGAAGTGACTATGCCAAAAGAGGGTCATTTTTTCAATTAAAGGGGTGTTACTTTGAATCATTCGATATAGCCAGTAGACTTGTTGATCAATAAGTTGGTCAGGTTTTAGAGTTTGACCATCTGCTTGAACTTGTTCTATCGGAGCCAGCTTTTTAGGTTCAGTGGTTAGAGGCAGCCCATTCACCAATCGATGGACAGTTTCTTCTTTTCCAAAAGACAAGCTAGCCGCGATCTCGAGGTCACTTGCTCCGAAAGCAGCTCGATTTAGTAAATGAATAATTTCCTTTTCTGTCCAACCTTTTGCCATGCCCCCACTTCCTGTCCCATTGGTTACTATATATATAGTCAGGGCTAGTAGAAAAAATGATGTTTTAGTGGGTTATTGTGGCAAAGCCTTAAAGCAAATGGTACAATAATGCAAGCTAGAAAATTCACTTGTATGTACAAGTCGGACTGACGAAAATACAGAAAAATAGGAGGGAATTTCGAATGACAGCAACAAACAAAACAATCGAACAATTAGCGGTAGATACGATTCGTACTTTGGGTATCGATGCCGTTGAGAAAGCCAAATCAGGTCACCCGGGTATGGTAATGGGGGCTGCCCCAATGGCTTATGTGCTGTGGAAACAGCATATGAAGCACAACCCGTCTAATCCGAAATGGATCAATCGCGACCGCTTTGTTCTTTCTGCAGGCCACGGGTCCATGCTGCTTTACAGTCTGCTTCACTTGTGCGGATATGATCTGCCGATGGAAGAGATCAAAAAATTCCGCCAATGGGGAAGCAAAACGCCAGGACATCCGGAATACGGTCATACAGCTGGTGTTGATGCAACGACAGGTCCACTTGGACAAGGGATTGGTATGGCGGTTGGTATGGCCATGGCTGAGGCTCATTTGAGAGAGACTTATAATAAAGAAAACTTCCCTGTAATCGATCACTATACATATGCAATCTGTGGCGATGGCGATATGATGGAAGGCGTTTCGTCGGAAGCAGTATCCTTGGCTGCTCACCTTAAATTAGGCAAATTAATCATGCTGTACGATTCAAATGATATCTCGCTGGACGGCGAGTTGAATATGGCATTTTCCGAGAATGTTCAGAAGCGTTTCGAAGCTTACGGCTGGCAAGTTATTCGCGTAGAAGAGCAGAATGATCTTGCTGCGATTTCCAAAGCGATTGCTGATGCAAAAGCTGACACAACACGTCCAACCCTAATTGAAGTGAAAACGACAATCGGTTTTGGCAGCCCGAACAAAGGCGGCAAGGGCGGCCACGTTGGACCACACGGCTCCCCGCTCGGCGGCGATGAAGTGAAATTGACGAAGCAAGCCTATGGCTGGCCGGAAGAGCCGGACTTTTTAGTTCCGGATGAAGTAAGAGCTCACTATGCAGAAATTCAAAAAGAAGGCGCTGCAGCAGAACAAGCTTGGAGCAAACTCTTGAATGAATACATCAAGGCTTATCCGGAATTGGGTAACCAGTTCAGCGCGGCTGTGAACAATGAATTACCAGCGGGCTGGGATGCAGATCTTCCGGTTTACAGCACATCAGACAAGCCAATGGCTACTCGTGTAGCTTCCGGTAATGCAATTAATGCTATTGCACCTAAATTGCCGCAGTTGATCGGCGGTTCCGCGGATCTTGCGAGCTCTAATAATACCATGATCAAAGGTGAATCCAATTTCAGCGCAAGGAACTATGCGGGCCGTAATTTATGGTTTGGTGTTCGTGAATTCGGTATGGGTACAGCTATGAACGGTATGGCTTTGCATGGTGGTGTTAAAATATACGGAGCTACATTCTTCGTATTCTCCGACTACTTGCGGGCATCCATTCGTCTAGCAGCTCTTATGCAGCTTCCGGTTATCTACGTCCTGACACATGACAGTATCGCTGTTGGTGAAGATGGACCGACGCATGAGCCAGTTGAACAATTGCCAGCGCTTCGCGTGATTCCGGGCATCACCGTTATTCGTCCGGCTGACGGGAATGAAACTTCAGAAGCATGGCGCTACGCAATCTCTCAAGCAAAAGGACCGGTTGCCCTCGTATTGACTCGCCAAAATCTGCCGATTCTCGAAGGAGCTGTCGAAGGTGCGAAAGCCAACCTAAGCAAAGGCGGATATGTTGTATCCGATGCAGCTAACGGCAAGCCAGATGCACAAATTCTTGCGACTGGTTCTGAAGTACAGCTGGCTGTCGCGGCGCAAAAACTTCTTCAAGCCGAAGGCATTAACGTACGTGTCGTTAGCTTACCGAGCTTAGAGCTGTTCGAGAAACAGTCCAAAGAATATAAAGATTCCGTCATTCTGCCAGACGTGAAGAAGCGTCTTGCAGTTGAGATGGCTTACCCACTTGGTTGGGAGCGTTATGTAGGCGACCAAGGCTCCATCCTCGGTATCTCCACATTCGGAGCATCCGCCCCTGGCGATCTGGTCCTCAAAGAATACGGCTTCTCACCTGAAAATGTAGTAGCTAGAGTAAAAGCTCTATTGTCTTAATTAAATTGCCAGGGCGCACTTGATGTGTGCCTGACTATAAAGGCATTAACGCGGCGCACCTTGTGTGCGCTTCGTGTTATTTTACAGTAGTTCAAGCCCACCCCCGTGTGGGCAAGGCCTTATTCTAATTCATTCTAGAGGGGGAATTATTTATCATGTCCAGCTTTGAAAATGTAACGGTATTAAAGAAGGCCAACGTTTATTTCGACGGTAAAGTAACAAGCCGCACGGTACAATTCGCCGATGGCACCAAAAAAACACTCGGCATTCTGCTTCCAGGTGAATACGAATTCGGAACAGATGTGAAAGAACTCATGGAAATCCAAGCTGGTGAGCTGAACGTTTTGCTACCAGGCAGCAGCGATTGGATTACCATCAACGGCCAAGGCGAGTTCACCGTTCCAGCCAACGCAAAATTCAAGCTCGAAGTGAAGACAGTTAGCGATTATATTTGTTCATATATCAACGAGTAAAAAATAATTGGTTTCGCATAAAAGCTCCCGTTCTTCCACCAGAAAGTAATCCGGTGTGGAGAAGGGGGCTTTTTGGTATGAGCACGTTAATTTTCATTCGAGCCGCCCGCACTCGGATCATCAACAAATAAGAGTCCCTATTGACTCTTATTCACCGCTTTCGCAGCTTTCTGCAGGAGATAGAAGATGCTAGGGGCTCTTATTCACTCATCGGATCGACGCATACCCTATTTTATAGCAAATAAGAGTCCCTAGGAACTCTTATTTCTCCGCTTTCGCAGTTTTCTGGGGGAATAGAAGCTGTTAGAGGCTCTTATACGCTCAAAGTGGTGGGCGAGAGGTCTATCAGACTTAGAATAGTAACTTATAACATAAAGCGCTCTCCAGTTGAGTCGAGAAGGTAGGAACGTATTCGCAAATCGCCGCTGGCAGGTCGAAGAATCCCTTTTGCATGAAGGCGCTGCAGCCAGATGCGAGCATTTTCTGGCCGGATACCCAGGTGACCGGCCACTATTCTTGGCTTTAGCGGCTCCACCGACATCGCGGCCAGTCGCACGATTTCTTTTTCCCGGTGGGTAAGTGAGATGGGTTGTGCATATTCGCCATACCAACGTCCCATGAGATGCAAGATCATTTGCTGGCAGCGCCGCTGCTTTTGCGTGATATCATCGTAAGAAAAGCGAAACACTTTCCATCCATCCAAGACCAGCTGATTTTGCCGCATTAGATTGTCGCCAAAGCGGGTTCTATCGATATCTCTGGCATGAGGCCCGTAACCATCAATTTCAATGCCTATCCGGTATGGCAGGCGAAGATAAGCGAAATCGATAAACCGTGTTCCGTCCTGATAGTCTTTCACCTCGTATTCGGGGTGCAGCTGATGAAAATGTCCTATGGTGGGCCACCACACTTGCTGTAGAAATAATTTCTCCGCGTAGCCGTGTCCTTCTTGCAATCTTCGCAATCGCTCTCCTGTTCGTTTCTCCTCATGTAATCTTACAAAAGCTTCATGTTCCTGTAGAAAACCCAATTTGCTAACCCCCTCAAAAAAATAATACCGCCTCTCCCGAAAGGGAAAGACGGCATGTGCTTCATGCGTTATAGTTCAATTGGTTAATTTCATTGTTCATTAGGAATAATTAGCCTTAGTGACAGCTTGTCCGCCTCTTGAGAATCACTACAAAGCATACTCAATATGATCCGCGACATACTGTTCCAGCTTGATCCGCACGTAAGGCGGCAGACCGGATAGCATGCAGCCATAGCGGAAGTTGCGGCCATCGGTCTCGATACGAATCACGCGAGCTGTGATTGGCGGAAGCTCCGCTTCCTGCGGGAAGTGGATGACGATGAACATGTCCGGCGCAAGCGGGGCGGCTGATGTGATCTGCAGTCCGCTCTCCGACAAGTCGAAGAGGGTGCCGTCGATGTTTTGGCCGGAGAAGGAGCCTTCCTGCTCCCATTGGTAAATGGACAGCTTCAAGCTGATGTCCAGCTTCACACGTGTGTTCCGGCGGCGTTCACGGCCAGAGAGCGGCGATGCCGGTTTCTCTTTAACGATGACAGGCTCGCTAGGTCTTACAACCTGCTGACCCATCCAATCTTCATAGCACTGAATGACGGAGCTCAGATCTTCATCACCGAGGCCTTTGCTAAGGCCCATCTGGAACAAGCCCGTAGCCGTTTGAAGCAGTGGCGTCGGCAATTGCAGCTTGCTGGTGAGCTCCTGTGCAAGCAACAGGTCCTTCAGCATCAGCTTCAGCGAGAATTGATTGCTGAAATCGCGATCGAGAATCTTATCGCCTTTCAGCTCGACTTGCTTGCTGTTTGCTCCACCGGAGCGAACGATTTCTAGGAATTGAGCAGGGTTAATGCCTGCTTTGGTTGCGATCGTTAAGCCTTCGGCTAGGCCGACCAGATTAATGCCCACCATTGTGTTATTGGCAAGCTTGGCATAAGAACCGGAGCCGCTAGGTCCGAGGTAAAGTGCTTTGCTGCCTAGTTCGAGGAACAAATGTTGATGCTCGTCGAACACTTCTTTGCTGCCGCCAACCATGAAAGTAAGCGTGCCTGCTTCAGCAGCAGTTACAGTGCCACTGACAGGCGCGTCGAGGAAGTCGACGAAATGCGCCGCGAGCTCCTCAGCCAGCTTTTGACTTGTTTGCGGGGAAACGGTACTGGAGTCAATAACCGTGAGAGCTGGATGAATGCCGCTCAGAATGCCTTGCTCACTGTAGAACGTTTCCAGCAGTGCAGCATCATTGCTTAGCATCGTGATCAGCACATCCGAACTGCGAGCTACCTCCGCAGGGGTCAAGGCCGCTTCTGCACCAAGTCGGACCAGCTCGTCTGCTTTTTCAGCAGTCCGATTATATACAGTTACCATAAAACCTTTTTGAATAAGGTTAGCAGCCATGGGTTTACCCATTGTGCCAAGTCCGATAAAGCCGATACGTTTCATGATCATTCACCTCTAGGATCATTTTATCATGGGAATTATTGCCTGTGAATTACTTTATAGGGATCTTTGGTCGGAGACCAAAGTCTCTCCGCTTACGCGATCGTTCATCGTTGAATATCATTCAATATAGGATCGCTTACTTGCTTTTGGACAGGCAAATAAGTATGCTAGGATAAGGAAAAAATTAGAGATGGAGGCGAACATAATGAGTAAGAAACTACACTTTGATTACAGTAAAGCATTGTCTTTTTTATCCCAGCATGAGGTCGATTATTTGTCGGCTCAAGTGGAGCTAGCGCATGAACAGCTGCATAACAAAACGGGTGCGGGTTCAGATTATTTAGGTTGGGTCGATCTTCCTGAGAATTATAATCGCGAGGAATTTGCTCGCATTCAGGCTTCCGCTAAACAAATTCAGTCCGACTCCGAGGCGCTTGTCGTTATCGGCATTGGTGGTTCCTATCTGGGTGCGCGTGCGGCGATGGAGATGTTGTCACATTCTTTCTATAATATTTTGCCAAAAGATAAACGGAAGACGCCTGAGATTTATTTCGTAGGAAATAATATCAGCTCTACCTATGTTACGCATTTACTTCAACTGCTTGAAGGTAAAGATTTCTCCGTGAACGTGATCTCGAAGTCCGGTACGACAACAGAGCCAGCGATTGCTTTCCGTATCTTCCGTGAACTTTTGGAGAAGAAATACGGTAAGGATGCCGCGCGTAAACGTATCTATGCAACAACGGATCAAGCGAAGGGTGCTCTGAAAACACTCGCAACAGCCGAAGGATACGAAACTTTTGTCATTCCAGATGATGTGGGTGGGCGTTATTCCGTACTAACAGCTGTAGGCTTGCTGCCAATCGCAACAGCCGGCATTGATGTGGAAGCCATTATGAAAGGCGCGGCGGATGCGCAGCATGAATTCTCTAATCCGAAGCTAAGCGAGAATCAAAGCTATCAATACGCAGCTGTTCGTAACGCACTTTACCGTAAAGGGAAAACGATCGAAATTCTCGTCAATTACGAGCCTTCCTTGCATTTCGTTTCGGAGTGGTGGAAGCAATTGTTCGGGGAAAGCGAAGGGAAAGATTACAAAGGTATTTATCCAGCATCCGTTGACTTCTCGACAGATCTTCACTCAATGGGCCAGTTTGTTCAAGACGGCAACCGGATTCTGTTTGAAACGGTCATTCAGGTTGATCAAGTGGTTGATCATATTACAATCGGTACGGATCCCGATGATTTGGATGGCCTCAACTTCCTAAGCGGTAAAACGATGGATTTCGTGAACAAGAAGGCGTTCCAAGGCACCATGCTTGCACACACGGACGGAAATGTGCCGAACCTGATTGTAACGCTGCCGGATATGACACCTTACTCCTTCGGATATATGGTGTATTTCTTCGAAAAAGCATGTGGTATCAGCGGTTACCTGATGGGTGTGAATCCTTTTGACCAACCAGGTGTGGAAGCTTATAAAAAGAACATGTTTGCGCTTTTAGGCAAACCGGGCTATGAGAAAGAAAAAGCGGAGCTCGAAGCACGCTTACAGCAGTAATTTTAAGTAGGCAAGAACCAAAAACGATCAATCCAATCGGATAGGTCGTTTTTCTTATGAATAAATCCCATTATTTGTGTGGTAAATTTTCTTGCTATATTGTCGTAGTCAAAGGATGTGTGTAAAATATAATGAAACAGATTTTTCCTTTTACCAAGAAAGGTCGGCTATGCTAGCACATTTCAAAACTATCCAATCGTATGGATCGTCGGAAATCATCATCAAGAAGTCGCGTTTCATTGGTCATGCCAAACCGGTAGAGTCAGAAGAAGAAGCGACCCAATTTATTGAAGCAATCAAGAAGGAACATAGATCGGCAACACATAACTGCAGTGCCTATGTCATCGGAGATAGGGATCAGATTCAGAAGCAATCTGATGATGGGGAACCGAGCGGTACAGCAGGGAAGCCGATTCTGGAAGTGATTAAGCATCAAGGGCTTAAGAATATAGCTGTAGTCGTTACCCGTTATTTTGGCGGCATCATGCTTGGTGCGGGCGGACTCATTCGTGCCTATACGGATGGAGCCGTGGTAGGTATTGAAGCAGGCCAACCGATTTATAAAGTCAATCATCAAAAAGTGCTAATTGAGGTTGACTATACGTGGTATGGCAAAATTGAAAACGAGCTGAGAAATCAGGGAATGCTCCTAGGGGACATTCAGTTTACGGATAAAGTAACTGTAGCTTGTTATCCTTTGGCAGCGGCAGCGGAAGCATTTATCAACTGGGCAACAGACGTCACACAAGGTCAAAGCGTAATTATTGCTGGTGAGAACGAATACATGGTACATAAGAGTCTGCCGGAATAGGCAGGCTCGAAGCACACGGGCACAAGTAATTTCATAGAAGCTATGATGGGGAGGGATAGGAATGGCTAGGAAAGCAGTCGCTCAAGAGCTTAGCAGAGAACGGATACTTGCCGAGGCGCGGGAATTATTCGCTTCTTTCGGCTATCGCGCTTTAACGATGCGCAGCATCGCAAAAGCAATGGGGTACAGCCATGGTGCGTTATATTACCATTTTAATGAGAAAGCTGAACTGTTTTATGCATTAATTAAGGAAGATTTCTCCTTGCTGCTGCAGCGTCAGCGTGAAATGATTGTTCGTGAACATGGGTTTAGCGTGAATCTGCTCCAAAAGTTAATGCTGGAGTTTGTCTGGTTTGGTGTAAGTAATCCGAATCACTACGAAATGATGTTTATGATTAACGAGCCAGAGCTGCAGCACTATTCCCGTACCGAGCAAGCACAGTGCTTAGAAATGTTCGCTATTGTCATCAGACAGGTGATTGCCGATCAGCCGGGATCCGAGAGCAGGAAGTACACGCTTCCATGGAATTTGTTTATGTCCTTACATGGTCTAATTTCGTACTGCATTCAGTTTAAACAAACCTATGAGGATGTGCGGAAACTGGCTGAAGAGCATATCCGTCTTATTTGTGTCAGCTTGGATTTTGATTCCTATGAGCAGCAGCGTCCGCTTGTTAAAATGGTCAGCCCGAATCTCCCTAAAGCTATTGTTATATAAAATGAATCAAGGAAGTAAGACGTTAAGTCTTCCTTCCTTTTTTTGTTAGAGACAAGCTTATATTTTACATTAACCTGCATGTGCTATAAAATAATGAAAAGAGAAGCAGGGAAGGATGAACATAAAGCGATGGATTTGAATATATGGTCGGAAGAGAACGTGGAATTTATGTTTGAAGAAATTAAGAAAAAGCTGCGCATGGCTACAGGTGGATCGATCAAGGCCTCAAACGTGAAGCAAGAGGTTTACGAAGATCTGAAAGATTTGTATGATATGGTCGCCAGTAAAGATAGATTCAGCATTAGCGAGATTGATGCTATTACTACAGAGCTAGGCAAGATTCGTAAAGCATAAGCACTTATTTGAATAAAATTGCCGTTTTTCTGGCCTTATGGGCTGGAAATGCGGCTTTTTTTTGTTTAATACGGATTAAGAATGCCTTGGCAACCGCGTATGGACAACCGACTATTTTTACGGGAGAGTGGACAGCTATCCAAGCGATGTTACCTACACAGCCGTACACTGTAGAGCAATGTATCTCGGTGGCTGAAGGAGGTGGACGTTCATGACATCCAAAATACGTAAAGAAGACGTTCAAAAGTTGGTCGGAAAAAATATTGTAGCTCTTAAGAAAGACGGAACAAGCGTAGCTGGCAAATTGGTGCGGATCAGCGGAAACACATTAATTGTAGCTCCACAAAAAGGCAAAAAAGTTCAAGTAAAAGCTATTATTCCATTGGTATTGTTTGATTTGTTAGCGATTGGAACAGCACCTTATGCATATGGTGGCTATGGTGGCTATGGTGGGTACGGATATGGCGGTGGCTTTGGTTATCCTTATGGTGGTTTTGGTGGCTTCGGTCCAGGACTTTGGTTCTGAGGATTCTAAAAGAAGGAGGACTCTTTCCCGACTGGGAAAGGGTCCTTTTTGCATGGTATTGGAAACATTTCACGATTTTGGCACCAATCCGCTGCTAGATGAATAGGCTAACATACAAGTTTTCGGCAAAAGCCCTGCTAGTGGGGCAGAAGGAGCTGGAAGCTATCCTTGGACAGGAGTGAGCAGCATGCCGAGTTCCATCGTTTTTAACATGATCAATATTAATAATCTGAATACGAATTCGACCATCGGGATCGGTGAGAATGCGCAATCCAGCTGGGATTCGCACAGCAAAAACAATTACGGAACAGGTGAATTTATTGGGAATTCCGTATCCTCCAATATTGTGAATTTTATTTATGACAACGACTTTATCGATGCACCGATTAATGATCAGGACTTTAAACCGGCAGTCACTAATCAAGTATAATTGAATGGTAGGTGAAGGCCATGCAGAAGTTCCCTTACCAGTTGGATCCGCCGCTCATTCAATTTGATTCCATCCATGTTAATGCGATAGCCGATGCATCTGGCATTTTTATTGGTACGAATACACAAGTGTATTGGTCAACAAGCGGCAAAGGGAATAGCGGCCTTGGTGAAGTGAGAGGTGATAACAATTGTGTGCTTAATAATATCAACACGGTTTACGATAATGATATCATCGATGCCCCTTACACCAAAGGAGATTTGATTATTGGCCGTGTGTAAAAGCTTGCTCCGCAGCTGCTTTAGTCAGATGTCTGCGGAGCATTCGTCGTTTGTTCTACTGGAGGATTGGCAGGGGCTGGGGTGTAGCCGGACGTTTGGGCCTGCGCAGTAATCATCTCCTGAAGCCAATCGGGCGTTTCGTTATCGCCCACATTCAGCATATCAAGGAAATCGGAGTCGTTCAGCATGGAGCGAGTTCCGACTAATTGATTGTTGTCGCCATTAACAGCGCCAAAACCTTGTACGGTTTTCTGATTGCTCTGGAAATCAGTAGGCCAATTGTTGCCCATATTGATGCAGGATGCGCTTTCTACCGATCCAATACGGATCGAACCGATGATGAACGTTGGTGACATGAAGGATGACACTCGTGAATCACCTCTTTACGGTTTGGATTGTGGTGTAAATCGGTAGCCGGTCGAGGTTCGCTCTGGATTGGGAATGGTAGGATCTACTGGCGCAGCTTCTCCTCCATCGGCTGCTGAACGAGGATCGGCCTTATTTTCTTTTGATACATGAACACGTTTAAGGGCCTCATCAATGGGGCCTTTTTTCTCGTTCGGCTTGGCTCCAAAATTATTGCCCAAATTTAAGGAGCCACTGAGCTCATTGATATCAAGGTGATCCAATCGAAAGGTTAAGTTTTCTAAGACGGGTTGATGGATATGCAGTGCATCTATATGAATCTGTGGATGCTTGGCTGTCAGATTCGCCAATTCCTCCTCTAATTTGCGTAGACGCCGTTCTAATTGCTGAGTAGTTAGAGGAGTGACTGCTTCGGATCTAGCTTGGTTTGGGGTTGGAGCAGCAGTTGGAGCAGTAGTTATAGTTGTAGCTGTAGTTGGCTGCGGTTTGGGCGGCGGCGATTTTTTTTTTTGAAACCACATGGTTGATCTCAGCTCTTTCGTGTAAATGGTTTAAAATCAAAGGTATCGCCATCTTGGACAACATGCTTTCCGCCCATAATGACATTGTGCTCGCCATGTATTTCTCCGAGCCCCTGATTGACCTTCATGGAATGACGCCTTCCGATGATCCGATTTGTACCCTTATTCACACTAGATGTCTCCGTGATTCCATCGATATGAATAGATTGAAATTGAATGCGCACCACTATAATCCCCTCCATATCCGCATTTCCGAAACGATCTCCTTTTATTTATATGGGGACAAACGGAGATTCATTTCTTTTTTCCAAAACAAATAACGTCCGACCTTGGATACATAGGCGAGCAGGTGACAGAGTCACCGATCAGCCTAGTCGGTCGAACGTTACGTGAATTGAATAGGAATAACTTTCTCCCCATCGGGAGGAGCAAGCGGGATTCGGATGATGAGCAAACCGTTATGATACTGTGCCCGCATCTGCTCGGTCCTAGCTTTACCGGGTAAGCGAATAACTCTCTCAAATGCACCAAAGAAACGCTCGGACAGCCGCATCTGCTCATCAAGTACTTGGTAGGGTCGAACGAGCATTCCCCGCATAAGAAGCGATTGCTCTCGGAAAGAAAGCTGAATCTGTTCGGGAGAAGACAAGCCGGGAACTTCAGCCACAACAACAAGCTCCTGCGGTGTCTCATACATATCAATCCTTGGCCCGGTAAGCGGGATGATACTGGCAATGTCCTGCCAGAATTCGGGGCCCAGCACGTCGCCGGCTTGTGCCGACAGCCCTTTCCAATCGGGCTTCGACGATCGGTTGCCTGGGGGATTCATCGACCATCATCACCTGACTTCTACATAGAAAGTAGCGCTGCGAACAGCTTGCTACTAGTTTATGTACACCCGCGGCGGATTATGGCAGTCGGTCGATAACCTTATCGCTGCGGCGGTCGCTGATTAGCGAGTTGCTGCTGCGCCATGCGGACGAGCTCCCTTACCATAGCCCCACCGATTGGACCGCCAACCCTCCCTGCGTCTTCCGATTTTAGCTGCCCGTTGTAGCCTTGCTGCAGCGGAACGCCGAGGGTTCGGGCTACTTCATATTTCACCAGATCGGGTCGTTCCAGATTGACATTAAACCCTTGATTTTTCATGACCTGCGCCTTGAGCAGTCCCAAACCGTGTTCCGATCCAGGAACGATTGCTCGGTTGCTTCTTCTTCGTGCCATTAGGCATCACCTCTTGATGCTTAGGATGCCCAGCGGTTATTTGTAGCATTAGTCCGGAATGTAAAATATTTGTGTCCCAAGAAATTTCCAATCGTATACAAGCCATTTCCAACCAATATGGCTCCATTATGCAGCCAATCTGTACGCACATTAGGCATTATCGACTCTACTGCCAGAGCAAGCAGCCAACTTATGCTATACGACAGGCCATAACAGCTCAAAATAACAACAGCAAATTTCCACCAACTGCTGCCGATACTGACGTTCGAGCGAAACGTAAACGTACGATTCAACGTGAAGCTGACAATAGCACCAATGGTATTTCCCGCGAACGTCGATATCCAGTAATTAAGGCGCAGCAGATTAAAGAGAGCGAAGCTGGCAGAAAGACCAACCAACGTATTGAACAAACCGACAAGTAAGAAGCGTGCGAAGCTGCTAGACAACAATGCTCTTATTCGATTCATAGAATTATCGCCGAACAGAGGCTGCTTGGATGGAGGGAACCTTAACAGTTTCTTGATCTTTTGCCGGATTCAGTTCGGTTGCTGTTAAATCTTTCTCAATGACGTAAAGCGGACGCTGCTTCACTTCTTTATATATTTTTCCTATGTATTCGCCAATTAAACCGAGTGCCAGAAGCTGAACCCCTCCAATGAACCAGACCGATAAAATAAGCGATGTCCAACCAGTGACATTGGCCCCTAATATTTTGCCTGCGATTGCGTACAACCCGGCAAAGACACTTAGTAAGAACAGCAGGAAGCCCATTAATGTTACGAATCGGATGGGTGTCACACTGAAGGAAGTGATGCCATCGAAGGCGAATGCGAGCATTTTGCGCAGCGGATATTTGGATTCTCCGGCAAACCGTTCTTTACGGTCATAATAGACCTGGGTGGATGGGAAGCCGAGTAGAGGCACCATGCCGCGAAGAAATAAATTGACCTCTTGAAATTTCTCTAAATTTTCGAGCGCGCGTTTACTCATTAATCGGAAGTCCGCATGGTTGTAATGAATTTTCACACCAAGCGAAGTCATCAGCTTATAAAAGCCTTGGGCTGTAGCCCGCTTGAAAAACGTATCTGCGGAGCGATCTTGTCGGACGCCATATACGATATCGCAGCCTTCGTGGAATTTGACGATAAACTCGCGAATGGCGTTCGTGTCATCCTGTAGATCTGCATCAATGGAAACAACACAATCTGAATAGGATTTGGCTTTCATTAGTCCAGCAAGCAAGGCGCTTTGGTGACCGGCATTTTTCGCCAGTTTAAGTCCTGTGATGAAAGAATTGGAGGCATGGAAGCGTTCGATGAGCGCCCAAGTTGCATCCTTGCTGCCATCGTCAACAAAGAGTATAGTGCTTGAACTTGCAACTAGTTTATCTTCGATGAGGGCATCCAGTACGCTGCTAAGCTGGAATATCGTTTCTGGGAGTACTTCTTCTTCGTTATAACAAGGGACCACAATGGTCAAAATGGGATTAGCCACAATTCCTCGTCTCCATCCTGAATAGGTAGTAGAATACATGTAACTCATTAAGATTTAATTATAGCGTAAAAGGCCTCAAAAAAGTAAGCGGCCGGAACGGAAATCATCGTCCCAGCCGCTTTGTCTACCATTACCACCCAAATCCGAAAGTACTAAGAACGATAACCAAGAGGATGTATAGAACGAGAACTACAGATGTGCCAGTGTAAGGTACTGCAGGTCCGCAACCATAACTCATGTCAATCCCTCCCTTCACAACATTACTATATGTCATTTATCTAGAGGGCGTATGGATGAATGTCCAATTTCGGATATTTAAATTAGGTAACGTGTCCACTAGCTCCTTAATAATAAGCAGATTCCTATCGGGGAACCAACAAAAAAACTCCCCATCACCATGCTGAATCATAGTGAAAGGGAGCTCTTAGGCGTTAACTAAAGATAAAATGGTATCTAACAGCCCAGGAAACCTGGCTTGCAAATCTTCTCGGCGAAGGGATATATAGCGTGTAGTGCCTTCAATGCGTGTATGGACCAACCCTGACTCACGCAACACCTTAAAGTGATGGGAGAGAGTGGATTTGGGGATTTCAATTTCAATGGCGCTGCAGAACAGCTCACCCTGATCATGAAGTTTCTTAATTACACGAAGTCTGATCTCATCACTTAAAGCGTGTAAGATGGCTGATAATTCAAGATCGCTCCTAGCAGGATGGAAGATGGTTCTCATCGCAAGCGTTCACCTGCCTGTTTATAATGTAAACTCTTACAACTAATTATATCATATTTGGGGGCGGGATGAAATGAGTAGAGAAGCCATACTGCAGGCATTCAAGAATATAGATAACCGTGTATTAAAAGATAAGTTTGTTCCTTTAGACGAATTATTTCCGGAAGCTGAGATCGCTCAGTTGGAACAAGTGCTGGCCGAAGCGGGTTTAGATGAGGGGATCGGCGTTCTTACAGCATTTTTACATGCCAAATTTCAACCGGAGTTCAAACAAGATGCCATAATTGATATTTTGTCCAAGCTTTATCGCAGTCCTATGGAACAGGATGTCCCAAGCAGCGTGGCAGAAAGCGGGTACTCACAGCGGCAGTTCGAACGCATATGCTCGGAGCTAATCGGCATGTCCGCTAAACAGTTGAATACAGTGTCCAGGTTTAACTTGGCCAGGAATAACACCGGCTGAATACAAAAAGTGGATACTGCGTGCCTTTGAGCAAAGGAAGTAATCGAAGAATGTCGTATTTTTACAAGACGAATAACGAATGTTAATGCTATGATTCAAGGGACCTATGAGAACATGAAGTCCAAAGGTGTTGAATTCGAAGGGGAACTACAGGTTATGCAAGGGGGAACATTCGCCACATTCAAGGATGAGGATGGTAATTCGTTTCTTTTAAAAGGATAAGTAGCGAACAGAAAGGACGAGTTCTTAGATCGTGAAAACGATGGAGAACCGTCCTTTTTGCATGTGAATTTTTATGGCTTAAGATAAAGTTTCCCATTTGGCCCACATTTCCGGTGGATTAATTTCATAAACCTCGTTCTCGCGAAACATGAACTGGTGCATAATAAATTCTCGGCGAATCGTTGCAAAATCGGGATGATAGTTCTTAATCCGTGTATTCAGTTCTTTCTCTGTGTAGGTATGTCCTTTTTCAAATTGCTTTACGAGATGTTCCAGGACAATTAGTTTTTTCTTGAGCTGTGCAGGGACATGCTTGAGTTTGCCATCTAAGGTGAAAAAGTTTCGAATAACAGATTGCTTGAGGTTGAGATTTGCGTCTTCATCCTTCATGGGCACAGAACCTCCTTTCTTATTTTTATAAATGAGATCGGCTGTCGCGCTGGCATTGCTGCGAAGGAAATAGTCATTCAAAGCGAAATAAATCGTGTTCTTATCTCTGCGTTCATGGATCAGGCTGGCTTCGCGAAGCTTGGAGGCGTGATGGGTGATGGTAGCTGGAGTTACACCCAGTTTTTCGGCAAGAACTTGACCGTTCAGCTCTCCTTCAGCTAGCAGGATAAGCATTCGAATACGCGTCGCGTCTGCGAGAGCCTTGTGATAGGTGATGATTTTATCTAATTGCATGGCGTTAGCACCTCCGAACTAGTTTTCGATTAGATCATTATCTAATTAGATGATAATTAAATTAGATCGCAATGTCAACTCGATTTAATCGAAGGAAGAGTTTGATTGTTCTCGAAAGTTTCCTATTTGATCTTGGTCATGTAAAATAAAATTATCAATATATCTGATGGTTATTTATCATAAAGGGGATAGGCACAACAATGCGTGTACTTGTAATGACAGCTGTAGCGCCTGAAAGGGATGCTGTCCAGCGGGGTCTTGGCCATGACAGCAGGTTTGAATTCGCTTTGGCTGGTGTGGGGCTTGCAGCCGCTGCAGTTAACGGAGCGATGGAGCTTGCTAAAGCTGAATATGATTTCGTTGTTATCGCCGGCATTGCTGGCGGATTTGTAGGGCAAGCGGAGATAGGCTCGCTGGTTGTAGCGAGCGAGATCATTGCCGCTGACCTTGGCGTGGAGCTGCTCGAAGGCTTCAGCAGCTTGGACGAGCTGGGCTTCGGCTCGACGCGAGTTAGCGTCGCCGCTGATGCAGCTGAGCGAGTGCTGGCGGCGCTGCTCGCCGCCGGTTTGCCCGCGCAAACGGCGCCGGTGCTCACGGTAGCGACGGCCACAGGGACGGCAGCTACTGCAGCAGCGCTAGCTGCGCGTGTGCCTGGAGCCGCAGCCGAAGCCATGGAAGGCTTCGGCATAGCAACAGCCGCTCATCTGCGCGGTGTGCCTGTGCTGGAGATCCGCGCGATCTCCAACGCGGTTGGTCCTCGTGACCGTGATGCCTGGCGCATCGGTGATGCCTTGAAAGCTTTAGAAGCAGCAAGTTCAGTCTTAGCGGAGGTGCTTTAATATGAAGATTGCTTACTCACCTTGTCCAAACGATACGTTTGTTTTCCATGCTTGGGCGCATGGATTAATCCCGGGCGCCCCCGAACTGGATCTCTTATACGCCGACATCGACATTACGAACCGGCTGGCTGCCGAAGGCAGCGGCCCCGATGTGCTCAAGATCTCTTACGCAGCACTGCCTTGGGTGCTGCAGGATTACGCCCTGCTGCCCTGCGGCGGCGCCTTGGGCAGAGGCTGCGGACCGCTGGTGCTGACGAAGATCAGCGGTCCAGCGGGAACAGCCCCAGACCCGGCCATGCTGAGCGGCCGCCGGGTCGCTGTGCCGAGCGAGCGCTCGACCGCGTATTTACTGTTCCGCCTCTGGGCGGAACAGAACGTCCCCGGCGGTGTTGGCGAAATCGTGGTCATGCCGTTTCACGAGATCATGCCCGCCGTGCGGGACGGCCTCATCGATGCCGGCCTCGTCATTCATGAAGCGCGCTTCACTTACCCGTCGTACGGGTTAGCGCTTCTCACAGATCTGGGCAGTTGGTGGGAGTCAGACACCAACCTGCCGATCCCGCTGGGCGCCATCATTGCGCGGCGCTCCCTTGATCTGGAGGCGCTTGCGGGCTGGGCCCGCGCCTCAGTCGAATACGCGTGGGCGCATCCGGAAGCATCGCGCGACTACGTCATGCAGCACGCGCAGGAAATGGACCCGCAGGTTGCGCAGGCGCATATCGACCTGTACGTAAACGAGTTCACCGCAAATCTTGGTGATAGCGGCTATGGCGCCGTCTTAACCTTGCTCCAGCGGGCTGCCGAGGCAGGGCTCGTGCCGCAGATGGATTATGCGACCCTATTGAAATAAAGGTTTGTAAGCTTAAGAGTTCTATTGCAGGAATTGCAATAGAACTCTTACATTCAGCTTTTAAATTGAATTTTACTGTATATGTGGCTAATTGAGGAAATACTAAAAAACCGTATAAGTGTGTGTTAACACTTATACGGCCATGATAATTATGCTGTGAATACCCACAGCCCGTATAGTTTGAACTAGCGATGACCCCGATCAGGGCGCCAACTTAAGTGTACTATAATTTGAAGTAGGTAATAACGTATCCAACGTTATTATTTACTTCTTTTTCATTTGTCTTGTTCGATCCGATGCGTTGCTCATTCATCACTTGCTTGCTGTTTCCTCAGCGACTGGGAACCAGCCCGTTCTGTTCCTAATTAAATTCCATAAGGGATCGGGAATAACAAGCTTAGCTTGATCCTGTTTCGAAATAACCGTAGAAATTTCGGAAAGTCGATTTTCCTTGACCTTTTGCACCCAATCTGGATCGATAATCAACTCACGGCCGATTGCGATTAAAGGCAGACCTAGCTGCAGCGCATCCCGAGCATCATCTGCCGTACGAATAGAGCCGACACCAATCAGAGGTACTCTGCCGTTAATGCGCTCTTGAATCCACTCGACGCGAGTGCGGGATTCATCTGCGCCTCTGCGAGGCAAAGAACGGAAGTCATTGAGTGATATGTGTAAGTAATCGAGGTCCTTGTCAGCTAACGCATCGACAAGAGCGAATGTCTCCACCATCGTGATGCCTGGTGTCGTATCTTCTTCCGGCGAGAAGCGATAGCCGACGATGAACGGCTCTCTGGCGTGGGCGACAACAACACGCTTTACTTCATCTACAATGGCCAGCGGGAACGCCATCCTTTTTTCCAGGCTGCCGCCCCATTTGTCGTTGCGAAGGTTCGTATGGGGTGAAAAGAACTGCTGAATCAGGTAGCCATTAGCGCCATGAATCTCAACGCCGTCGCAGCCCGCTTCTATCGCGCGACGCGTCGTTTCGCCGAAAGCGCTAATGATCTCCTCCACCTCGATTTCAGTCAGGGCACGAGGTGATGCGCCTCCTACTTGATCTTGGTTGCTTGCGACTTCACTCGCGCTAACGATGTCGCCATTTGGCACTAACGATGGCGGGCAGTGCCGGCCATTGTGGCAAATTTGCAGCACCGCTTTAGCCCCTTGCGCCTGTATCGTTTGAGCAAGCGAACGTAAGCTTGGAATCATCGCGTCGCTGTCTCCGGAGAATTGACCGGGGAAACCTTTTCCATTGGGAGTCACATAAGTGTTTGCCGTAATCACCATACTAACGCCTTGGCAACGCCGAGCGTAGTAAGCAAGTTCCGCACTCGATACCGTGCCGTCTTCGTTCGAAGAGCAATTCGTCATAGGTGCCATGACGAAGCGGTTTTTCAATTCAACCCCTGATTTCAGCTGGAAGGATTCGAATAGTGATGAATAGGAAGAAGTCATAGTGGTTCCTTTCCTTTATCTTTAAATTAGATAGATAGCCTTAATTTATCATTTAATATTATACAACCAGGATCATTTCATAACCTACCGCACTGCGATTTTATCAAAGTAACGGAGAACGTTAGCTATGTTCATATCATCATTTACATGTACACAAAGAAAGAGTGCTTTAAGCACTCTTTCCTTTGCAAATAAGTCTTGATAAGTTAACCTAATCCAGTGGTTTTTCACTTGCCTAGATACCTACCTAATCACATTCACCGGATGCCCTTCCACAAAAGCACGAACATTATCAACAGCCGCAGCCATCAGCCTAGCTCGTGCTTCTTGAGTTGCCCAAGCGATATGCGGGGTAATGATCACATTTCGCGCATGCAGCAAGGGATTGTCCGGACGTGGAGGTTCTAACGTCAAAACATCCAGACCAGCTCCCGCCAATCTGCCTTCATTCAACGCATGAGCGACATCTTCTTCATTCAGAAGGCCGCCTCTTGCCGTATTCAGTAAAATAGCGTTCGGTTTCATGAGAGCTATCCGTTTAGCATTGATGAGCTGATTCGTAGCCGGTGTCAAAGGGCAGTGGAGACTAATGACATCAGAGCGCTGCAAAAGCTCGTCGATTTGCACCCATGCAATGCCTTCCACAGGTTGAGGCACACTTTTGCCGCTGCCTGTAGCGATAACATTCATCCCAAGCGCTTGCGCAATCAAAGCAGTTTGTTTACCGATTTGCCCTAGGCCGATAAGTCCCATTGTTTTGCCGGCTAACTCTATAAACGAAGAACGGCTGTAGCTGAAATCAACCGACCTAGACCAATCCCCTTTAAGCACGCTGTCACTATGCAGCTGCACACGATGGCAAAATTCCAACAACAATGCAAATACCAACTGAGCAACAGAGTGCGTGCTATAAGTTGGAACATTTGTGATAATGATGCCTTTCTCCTTAGCCGCTTGAAGATCAATGATATTGTACCCGGTAGCAAGTACGCCAATATAGCGGAGCTTAGGCAACTGCTGAAGGATTTCTGCGGAAAGCGGCGTCTTATTCGTCAACACAATTTCAGCCTCAGCCGCACGTTCAAGGATCTGAGATACCGCAGTACGATCATAGACAACAAGCTCTCCAAGTGAGTTTAAACCGTCCCAGTCCAGATCTCCGGGATTTAATGTATAGCCGTCAAGTACAACGATTCGCATCTTGTAAAGTCTCCTAGCTTATTATTTTTTCGCAGGTAGTTCTCGGAAAGGATTTAAAAACGACTTCGGAATGTTCGTCTCAAAACGCAGCAATTGTCCAGTTGTCGGGTGCAAAAAGGCAAGAACCCGCGCATGAAGTCCAAGGCGGCCAATTTCCTTCGTTTTTGAACCATACTTCTTATCGCCAACAACGGGGTGGCCGATGTCCTGCATATGAACGCGGATTTGATTTTTACGGCCTGTTTCCAAATTGACCTCAAGAAGTGAGAAGCTTCGATTAGATTGTATTGTTTTGTAATGTGTAACCGCGTGCTGCCCATCATTCGGATACGGAGTTGAAAACATTTTAAGCGATTTCGTGTGCTCCTTGAGCCATGAGGAAATGGTCCCTTCGGGCTTTTTCACCATACCTTCAACCAAGGCTACGTAAGTGCGCTCTTTTACACTGTCCTGCCAAGTGTTCTGTAAGTGCTGTTGGGCCTTCTCGTTTTTGGCAAACATCATCACGCCTGATGTATCACGATCAAGTCTATGTACAACGAAAATCCGTGCCTTTGGATCATGATTCCGTACATGCGCCGTAAGCTGGCGATAGGCTGTAATCTCATTTTCCTGAGCATTAGCGGCGATGGATAATAGTCCGGTATCCTTTTGAATGACAATGACATCCTCATCCTCATGCAAAATAGACATGCCAGCCAAAGGAATATCTTCGACGACTTTATCTTTGTTGATAGTCACCGTTTGCTCAGGCTGCAAGGGATAGTTATAAGCTGTGACGGCCTTGCCATTCACCGCGACTTGCCCTCGGGCAAGGATGGCTTTGACAGAGTTCCGGCCCAGACTGGAAAGTTTATCTAATAAAAAAGGCAGAAGCTCAACTGGTTCCTTGACGGTATACTGGCGAGTGTTCGTATCTTGGTTTCCCTTGAACGGAGTTTGATTGTGGCTTTGGTTCTTGCTGATTTTGAATTTCGGGTTGTGATTCTGATGTTTGATTGGACTTTGATTCTTACCTTGTTTATTTTGCATGAAAGAAGACCTCCAATTTTTGGTCGTTTAAAAGTGTTCTGAATTAGCTGATCTTTTGCATTATTATCGTTATATGACCTGACCTGTCGCCCGATGACTCTACACCAACCACATGCAAAAAGTACAGTAAATCATCAATTATTTCCGATATTTAATTGCAATCATGTATTTTGTACATCAAATATTCTCATTTTATCCTAAATATGATAGTATGCGCCGAATTAGATGCACTTTTTGCATGATTTAACGTGAAAACGCCGAGATAGGCTGATTTTGCTGTACTTTTTACATCAACTCTGCTCGCCTGTCGCCTGACTCACGAGATCAGGTGTATAGAGCTAGCTGCTCCAAGTAACCTAAATGCCTACGGAACATACCGCTGATAAGCAGTAACTAACAGCCGACCACATGATTCTCCTTACAATATACCACGTTCGCAAAAACAAAAGAAACGCCGCGATAGAAACTCCAGTGGCGTTCCGCCTCCTGCTTACGAGTAAAACTACTTGAGAGATAACCCTTTTCTGCTGCAATTCTAGATCCACTTACCCGACTTCAGCAGCAGGACTTGCTATAAAGCATGAAGTTCAACCGGCACAAAGGATTATGCTGAGCAGCAGTCTGTTCTTGTGCTGGGTAACAGAAGAAACCATATTGCGCTGGAGGAGCTTGTGGTTTCTTCTGTTGCAAAGGAAACAATGGATAATTTGTTTTTGGTTGGCGGTGGGGGCTGAGAGCACTTGGAGTGCAGGTAGAGAATACGGTCTGAGAACACGGAAAAGTACTTCTCAGAAGGCAGAATGGTGCGAAACCGCAGTGAGACGTCCGAAAAGGACGGCTCTGACGGCTCAACACCTGTATTTGCTTTGTATGCATACTCCCAAGGAGGGGAAGACTTACAGCTATAACCCTCGTGTGAGAAAAGGTGGGAATTCCCTATGCTTTTATATCAGTTAACGCAATGGTTCGAAGAGCGTACTACGCTGCAGAAGGCTTTGCACAGTGGAGCAGCCGAAAGCCCTGGAGACTTGCAACTGAGAATTCAAGAAGTTGAAGATCAGCTGCATTCACATGCCGAACGCTGGAAAAATGCGATTCAGGAAGCCTCCTATTTGCAGTTCCCTTATGAAAATCCTCATCTGGATGATGATATGGTTCTTTAGTGCTTGGGAGGGCTTACCTTTGTATTTCCTCGGTTTTCGTGTAGAATTAGATAGAACAATAAACGAGAACAGAACGAGGTTTTTTTATAATGAAAGTACTTGTATCCACACTTAATGCCAAATTCATTCATACCTCCTTGGCTTTGCGCTATTTGAAAGCGTTCTGCGAGAAGGATTTTGATGTCGAAATTACAGAATATACGATCAAAGACCCAGCGATGAATATCGTCTCCGACCTGTATCAAAAGGCGCCGGACGTACTGGGCTTTTCCTGTTACATTTGGAACATTGAAGAAACGATTCATATTATTAAAATGATCAAGAAAATTAGACCGGAAATTATAATCGTGCTTGGCGGTCCCGAGGTTTCTTACGACACGGACTACTGGATGGATCGCATCCCGGAAGTCGATTTCATTGTTATGGGCGAAGGGGAAGAGACTTTTCACCAGCTGCTAACTGAGATTTCAACGACTCGTAAATATCATTTCGTTTATGGTTTGGCTTACCGAAAAGGCGAGGAAGTCGTGCTGATGCCGGGCAGACCGAAGCTGAAGCTTGATGATATCCCGTCCCCGCACCGTTTTGATGAAGATGTGCCTAGTTTGGCCA
This sequence comes from Paenibacillus sp. yr247, assembly GCF_900103825.1. Lineage (GTDB taxonomy): Bacteria > Bacillota > Bacilli > Paenibacillales > NBRC-103111 > Paenibacillus_E. Next base: position 466,128 of record NZ_FNIF01000002.1, on the reverse strand, counting down.
ATCGCGTTGTATACTTCGAGACAAGTCGCGGCTGCCCCTTCTCCTGTCAATTCTGTCTTTCTAGTATTGAGGTAGGCGTACGGTACTTCGACATGGAACGAACCAAGTCAGATCTGCTGTACCTAATTGATTCTGGCGCAAAGCTGATCAAGTTCGTGGATCGGACGTTTAATATTAAGCGGGATTATGCGATGGAAATCTTTGAATTCCTCATTGCGAACCATCGTGGCACCGTGTTTCAGTTTGAGATTACAGCGGATATTATGCGACCAGAGGTACTTGATTACCTAGCAGAGAATGCGCCTCCGGGCACATTCCGATTCGAGATCGGGGTTCAGTCTACGAATGATACGACCAATGATTTGGTGCAGCGCAGGCAGAACTTCTTCAAGCTGAGCCGTACCGTATCCAAGGTAAAAAATAGCTTAAAAATCGACCAGCATCTAGACTTGATTGCCGGCCTGCCTGAAGAGGACTATAATTCGTTCCGCAAGACATTTAACGATGTCTTTGAACTTGGACCGGAAGAGCTGCAGCTAGGATTTCTGAAAATGCTGCGCGGCACAGGGATGCGAAATGACGCGCATAAATACGGCTACGTTTACATGGACCACGCGCCGTATGAGATTCTCGGCAATGATATTCTGCCGTTCACCGATTTAATTCGCATCAAACGGGTTGAAGATGTGCTGGAGAAATATTGGAACGCGCACCGTATGGATCATACGGTTAAATATTTGATTGCGCATGAATTCGCCTCAGCGTTTGATTTCTTTCAAGAGTTCGGCGATTTCTGGGAAGGCCGCGGCTGGCAGAAGATTGGGCATCAGCTCGAGGATTTGTTTACCCGCTTACGCGATTTCCTGATGCATCGCGAGACGAAGAACATGCACATTATTGAGGGTCTGATGAAGCTGGATTATTTCCTGGGTCATAAATATAAGCCGCGCAAAATCTGGTGGGACTTCACGTTGGAGAAGTCCGAGCAGAATGCGTACCTCAAGCTGCTGGCTGAGCAGCCTGGGCTTGTGAGCGGAGACTTTCACCATCTCCGCATTAACGAGAAGGACCTCCACAAGCACGCCATGCTTGAGGTACTGCCTTTCGCATTCCAGACGTATTTGCAAAGCGGTGAGATTGACGCCAGCAGCAAGGAGCTGCTCGTCGTGCACTTCCCGCCGGATGCACAGCAGCCGGCTAGCTACTACACCATGCCGCTGCACCAAGTGGCGACCGTATAAGATAACCCCATTCCCAGTTTTAATTCGGGAGTGGGGCTTTTTATATATGAGCAGAGATTCCGAACCCCAGGTTTCGAATAGATAGTTCTATCTTTTTACATGCCATCGGAAGATTTCCCTGAAAAATCCATTGACCACTGGTAAGGTTCAGTGATAAAATTGAAAAAATTTACCTATGGATCATTATAAATGAGAGACTTTGAGCTGCGCTCAAAGATCCCTATATGAGGAGGAAGTCGTAAAGTGGCCACGTATTACTTAGAACCATCGCGTACGTTTAGTGAGTTTCTGTTGATTCCTAATCTTACAACGAAGGACTGTACACCGGCGAATGTGAAGCTTCAGACACCGTTAGTCAAATTCAATAAAGGCGAGGAGCCTGCGATCTCGCTCAACATCCCGTTTTCATCAGCTGTCATGCAAGCCGTATCCGACCATGGAATGGCGATTGCTTTGGCGCGTTGTGGCGGGATTTCATTTATTTTTGGCTCGCAATCGATTGAAGAAGAAGCGCTAATGGTGCGGAAGGTAAAAGGGTATAAGGCAGGATTTGTGCTTAGCCGCTCCAACCTGACTCCCGATCATACGCTAAACGATGTGCTGGCGTTGAAGCAAGAAACAGGGCATTCAACGGTTGCCATTACTGACGATGGCACAGCGAACGGGAAATTGCTTGGTATTGTTACAGGGCGTGATTACCGGACAAGTCGTGACCCTATGGATCGCCCGATTCATCAGTTTATGACACCGTTTGATAAACTAATTTACGGCAAATCCGGGATTACCTTATCGGAAGCCAACAATTTAATTTGGGATCACAAGCTGAATTGTTTACCGATTGTGGATGAGCAGCAGAAGCTCGACACCCTCGTTTTCCGCAAAGATTATGATGAGCATAAAGAGAATCCAATGGAACTTCTTGATGCTAACAAAAGCTATATTGTTGGAGCTGGGATCAATACGAAGGATTATAAAGAGAGAGTGCCTGCGCTGGTTGAAGCGGGAGTAGACATTCTGGTCATCGATTCCTCGGATGGTTACAGCGAATGGCAGCGCGAGACGATTCAGTACGTGAAAGAGAATTTCGATGTGAAAATTGGTGCAGGTAACGTTGTAGACCGTGAGGGCTTTCTTTACTTAGTAGAGTCGGGTGCTGACTTCGTGAAAGTAGGCATCGGCGGCGGGTCGATTTGTATCACTCGGGAACAAAAAGGGATTGGACGCGGACAAGCATCGTCCCTCATGGAAGTCGTCGAAGCCAGAGACCAGTACTTCAAAGAAACAGGTACCTATATTCCGATCTGTTCCGATGGTGGCATTGTACATGACTACCATATTACATTAGCCTTAGCAATGGGGGCGGACTTTGTCATGCTGGGCAGATATTTCGCGCGTTTCGATGAGAGCCCGACCAGAAAGCTGAAGGTAGGCAATAACTTCGTGAAAGAATACTGGGGGGAAGGCTCCAATCGTGCCCGTAACTGGCAGCGTTACGATACTGGGGGCAAAAACAAGCTCTTGTTTGAGGAAGGCGTCGATTCCTACGTTCCTTATGCGGGAGGCCTGCAGGAGAACATGGATAAGACGATTGGCAAAATAAAGTCCACGATGTGCAATTGCGGATCATTAAGTTTGGAAGAGCTGAAGAGCAAAGCAAGAATTGCGCTTGTTTCGGCAACCAGTCTTGTTGAAGGCGGAGCACACGACGTTATTTTAAAAGAAAGCAGCTTGTCTGAAGAATCATAGCAGCAATTGAAAAGGCTCTCCACTGACATCTTAGGGATGACGGGTGGAGAGCCTTTTTTGGAAATCTCTAAGGTAAGTAGCTGCGAATAACGGTCATGCTGCCTTCTAATGCATAGCTGCCAAGATTGGCAGGCAGTAAGAAGCAGTCGCCTGGTTTCGTGGAGATGCTGCCATCCGCCCACTGGAGTGTTCCGTTTCCTTCTGCGATAACGAGGATCACGAAGCTTTCAGATGAGGTGCTTAGCTCCCATTTCGGTCCCACTAGACCTTTTTCCACAGTGAAAAAAGGAGACTCAGCAAGCGTTAGCCAAGTACTGGCTTCATTTATATTTGTTTTCATACGAGTAGATCCGGAGCCTTCATAAGCGATAACGTTTAGTGAATCTTCAATATGAAGCTCACGAAGCTTACCATCCAGACCCGGACGGTTATAATCGTACAAACGATAGGTTGTATCGGAATTCTGCTGAATCTCGGCAACTAGAACGCCAGCGCCAAGAGCATGAACGGTTCCAGCAGGAATATAGAAGGAATCTCCGGCTTCTACTGGCACTTCCTGTAAGCAGTCCATAATGCGGTTCTCAGCAATTGCTTGTGCTAGGCTTTCGCGTGTAACGCCTTCTCGCATGCCATATATAATTTTGGCGCCGGGCTTCGCATCAAGGATGTACCACATCTCTGTTTTGCCTAGCTCGCCTGCAGCCAAATTCTCGTAATGATCATTCGGATGTACTTGTACCGAAAGGTCGTCTTCGCAATCAAGCAGCTTAATGAGCAGAGGGAAACGGCCATTTTTTTCGGAAAATCCTTTGGTACCGAATAACGTTTTACCGTATTTCTCGCGAATTTCGTCCAAACCTAGACCTGCTAACTCGCCATTAATAACCTTTGTCGTTCCGTTCGGATGATCGCCAATCATCCAGCCTTCGCCGATAGCGCCTTCTGGAAGCTGAAAACCAAACTTTTCTAGGGCTCTTCCTCCCCAGACACGTTCTTTCATTTCAGGTTGAAATTGAAGCGGGTATGATTTCAAGGCTATCCCTTCTTTCTCTAAGTTCTCCTGCAAAATAAGGCTTAGCACCACTCTTTAGCATTATATCATGCGTCTATCTTTTTTCTAAAGCTAGCAGATAGGGAGCATGCTGGTTCGTGTTCATGAACTGATAGCGCAGCACCTGAAAGGCTGCGAGCGGAAGGCGCTGCGCCCAACTTTCTACGGCAGCAGCCTCTTCAGATCCGCCATCGTGCCCGCTATACAGCACGATGGTCACAATACCTCCTTTGCGAAGCAGGCGGAGGGCTGCCTCTAGAGCAGGAATGGTTGATTCCTGCTTGGTGATTGTGGCCGAATCGGCGCCGGGCAGGTAGCCGAGATTGAACGTGACCGCGGCGATCTTGCCGTGGCGGTCCTGCGGCACCGCCGTTTCCATGAGCGCATGGCTGCATAAGCTCATGTGCACATAAGAAGATGCGTCTGGAAGTTCCTTCTCCAGACGCATCTTTGTTTGATCCAGCGCTTGCTGCTGAATATCGAAGCCGTACACGCTGCCGCGGCTGCCCACCAGCTTCGCCAAGAACAAGGCGTCAACGCCGTTTCCGAGGGTCGCATCGATGACCGTATCGCCAGGCTGGGCCCGCTGATTAATTAGTTGATGAGCAAAACTCAGAACAGAAACAAAACCCATGCTTTGAAGCCTCCATGCTGTAGCTTACAATCATTTTTTAGCTGCTAGCCAAGCGGCTAGCGCTTCAATTTCTTCGGATTTCAATGCGTTTTTGAAAGGTGGCATATCGCCTTTACCTCCCAGAATCTGCGTGACGATCTCATCCTTGGTTTTGCGCGAACCGACTTTCGTCAGGTTCGGCCCGAAGTCACCTGCAAGCCCTGCCCCGTGACAGGCCATGCAGTTGTCCTTATACAGCACCTGCGCCTGCGCGGCTGTGCTGGTGCCACTATCCGTAGCCTGCGGCTTAGCGGATGGCGAGGGTGCCGCGCTTGCAGGCGCTGGCGTTGGTGACGGCGATGGCTTCGCCGATGCCGCCTCTTTCACCGGGGCTGCGGTAGCGACCGCAGCTGTCGGCGTCGCCGTAGCCGCTGCGCTAGGCTGCGGCGTGCTGCTGGCCGCCGGCGTCGCCGTAGAGGCTGCCGTTGAAGGCGTAGCAACAGCCGAAGCTGTGGGCGACGCACTCACTACCGCCGCCGCGGACGGCAACGGCGCTGCCGAACCCGGCGTCACCACTTCGGACGACGACGCTCTTCCGCACCCAGCCACAACAAGTATTATCCCTACCAAAGCTGCTCCAACCCGTTTTTTCATTTGATCCATCTCCTTTATTCGCTCTCACTATATAAAGGAAACGGTTCAAAATCCAAATTGGTTTTATGTCCTTCTGCTATACTTTGCCTTTCCAAAGTTTACCCTGCCAAGTATTTCTTTCTTTTAGCAGGCTGTCAAAGGCATTCAGTACTTCCCATTTTTTTAGACTCCACATTGGCCCAATCAGCAAATCACGTGGAGCATCCCCAGTTAAGCGATGTACAATCATTTCCGGTGGTAAAAACTCGAGTGTGTCTACAATAAGCTTCACATATTCGTCTTTTTCCAAAAACTCAAGTAAGCCAGCTTCATATTGTTTCACCATAGGTGTTTTACGCATTAAATGAAGCAAATGAATTTTAATGCCCTGCACATCCATCTGAGCGACAGCTCGTCCGGTGTCCAGCATCATTTCATGCGTCTCCCCGGGCAATCCATAAATAATATGTGCACAAGTGCGGATATTATGCTTACGCAGCTTGGCAACCGCATCCACATAGCACTGGGTATCATGAGCTCGATTGATGAGCTGAGACGTGGATTCGTGCACGGTTTGAAGTCCCATTTCGACCCAGAGGTAGGTACGTTCATTCAGCTCAGCCAAGTATTCGATGACATCATCGGGTAAACAATCCGGCCTTGTCGCAATGGATAATCCCACAACGCCCGGCTGCTGCAAAATAACCTCATAATATTCACGTAATTGTTCCACGGGAGCATACGTATTTGTATAAGCCTGGAAGTAACCGATATATTTGGCCTCAGGCCACTTCTGATGCTGGAGATCTCTGATTTTATTAAATTGAGTGACTAGATCATCTCGGCGGCTCCCCGCGAAATCGCCTGATCCTCTCGCGCTGCAAAAGGTACAGCCGCCAGTCGCAATATTGCCATCGCGGTTAGGACAGGTAAAGCCTGCATCCAGCATAACCTTAAAAACCTTTCCGCCGAAGGCTTCGCGCATTTCATAATTCCATGTATGGAAACGTTTGTCTCCCCATAATTGAGGCGACTCCTGAATGATTGTAGACATAAGGGGCGTGCTCCTTTCTTTCCAACCTATATTGTAGCGAAAATTAAGAATGAAAGCGACCCCTGCCTTTCCAACAAGTTCCCCGTTAAAACGGAACGAATGGGAGCATGATAACTTTGCATCACTATTATATGCTGAAAGGGGAAATTGACAGATGAAAAAGCTTCATACGATTACTCTGGCAGTTGCTTTGACGACAGCATTGAGCTTTGGGGCAGCTGGTGTCCAGGCGAACACAGCGGGAACCAGTACAACAATGAATACGAATATGGGAACTTCGGGAACTATGGGGACGGGGACTACGACAACATCGGGGTATACAGGAAGTAATTATGATGCTACAACTGGTACTATTACAGGCACTAGTACTGCCACCGGCACTCCTGCTCCCACAAGTACCTATCCGGGGGACGGCACGGGCACAAGTACTTACGGCACAGGTGTTAGGGGGCAAATCAACACTTATGGCAACAATATGATGGATCGCATGAGTACAACCGGCACGCATCGTGGCAATTATGATACTTCATCTTATCGGGCTTATGCGAATACCGCGGCAGATAACAGAAATATGAACTGGGGATGGCTTGGTCTGTTAGGTCTGTTGGGCTTGGCAGGCCTAAGGGGAAATAACAAACAAAGAGACGAAAGCTATAAGTAACCAATATGATGTCTGCGCCTTCCACTTGGAGGGCGTTTTTCTTTTGACTTGAACTATTTGCCAGTCATAAAGCTCTTCTTCTTTACCAAAGCTATCATTAAAGATGAAAAGGAAAGCAGGTGAATATGGTACTGATGATTCCCTCCTTATCTACGGATACGTTGTCAATTGAGCTGACGATTAAGGAAGCATTCGTTTTGGGCAGCGGTGTGAAATATGCTGCAGATCCCAAAATATCGAAGGAAGCAAGACGAAAAGTACTGCGTTCTTTGGAGCAAAAGCTGTTCCCGGCAACATCGAATACCATTGATTATCACACACTTGATGTTTAATTCCCTTTGATTTTTTCCTTAGAATCGTCTATGATTTGTATTCGATAGTTTGTACGTGTAGGAGGCAAATAGTAGATGCGTTTACGGGGAAGAAAAGGAATTCGAGAAGATATAGAACGTCAGAAGGAACTCGTTGTTTTAAATGCCAAAGACCATAAAGGCAAATGGGCCGAGTTATTCGGTAACAATAACCCGATTCATGCAGAGCTTGGGATGGGTAAAGGGCGCTTCATCAGTGAAATGAGTAAGAAATATCCTCATATCAATTTCATTGGAGTCGATATGTATGATGAGTTAATTCGCAAAGCAAGCGAAAAGGCGAAGATTGCTCATGAAATCACTTCGAATGAAGAGGAAGAATCTGCACCAAACATTCCGAATTTAAAGCTGATGCTTTTCAATATCGAACACATTGAGGAAGCTTTTGCTGAGGGAGAATTAGAGCGGGTTTATTTGAATTTCAGTGATCCATGGCCGAAGAAAAAGCACGCGCGCAGACGTTTGACGCATCCGGGCTTTGTTGAGAAATATCAGCAAATTCTAAATGCGAATGGTGAGATTCATTTGAAAACCGATTCGCAATCGTTATTTGAATTTTCGCTGAATTCTTTTGCCGATATGGGGCTGAGAATGCGCAATATTTCCTTAAATCTTCATGTGGATGGGATTCATCCCGACCATATCATGACCGAATACGAAACCAAGTTCGCCGGAAAAGGTATGAACATTCATCGCTGCGAAGTGGTTATTGGCAAAAATGTGCTTGCGGCACATCTTGAACAATTGCACAAAGTAAAATCAGAATAAGATGATAACCGAAAAGGACATCCATTCCGCTGCAAAAATGCAGCAGGAGGATGTCCTCTTTTTACGTATAAGCACGAATCTTATCCGAGCAATTGCATAATGACCTCAGAACAATCTGCGGAAGGCAGATTCATCTTTCGATGGTAGTTCGAAGCGCGTTTGGCCTCCACATCCGTATATCGTATTGCCAGCATGGTTAACCAGCTCGCAATCGTATCGGCAGAGCGGATTGGTTCACCGAAGCCATGCTGGGTAAAATAGTGGACATTCTCTTCCTCCTGACCCGGGATCGGATCATAGAACAGCATGGGGATTGATTTGGCGAGCCCTTCCGAGCAGGTCATCCCTCCAGGCTTCGTAACGAGTAAATCCGAAACTTCCATCAGCTTGCCAATTTCTTGTGTGAACCCGAGTAAATGAATATTAGGATGCTGATAACGAGCGTCCATCGCAAGCTTAGCTAATGCTTTCTCATTGTTACCTAAGCAAAATATGAACTGGATCCGATCTCGCCATTTCATTAGATGCTCACTCAAAGAATCGCCACCGATTAATCCCCAGCCGCCGCCCATGACGAGTACGGTTGGCATAGATGCCAACTGGAATTGTTGTCGAATCATTGCTTTATCGTGGGCTTCCCGGAAGCTCGGATGAACGGGAATTCCCGTGATTTCGACTTGAGTGGCAGAGATGCCGCGGCCGAGCAGTTTATTTTTGACGTCTTCTGTCGAGACCATGTATTTGTTGACTTCGTTACTAACCCAAGTCCCATGTACATCGTAATCCGTAATGACAGTGCATAGCGGGATGGTTAGACCAGCTCTTTTTAATCTAGAAACGACAACGCTGGGGAAAGGATGCGTGCAGACGATAGCTTGCGGAGACCAATTCTGAATAATCGCGGCCGTTTGCGCATAGAAAATGCGATGTAGTGCTAATTGAGTCAAGCGGTTCAGAGATTTCTTATATTGAGAGCGGTACAATCGCCCATAGAGTTTAGGTGTAGAGATTAGCGTCTTTTTGTAGGCATGGAAGATCCAAGGTGCCAATGTCGGGTGCAGGAAGGAACCTAATTCCAATACACGTGTCTCAATTGTCGAACAATGCTGCTCTAAGCTGACGGCAAGTGCATAAGCCGCTTGCGTATGACCAGCTCCGAAGCCTTCAGAAAGAATGAGAACCCGTTTTTTACCATGTAGAACATCCATTCCATTTACCCCCATAAAGCTACAGTTACTAGAGAAGCTGTCGCTCCAATTAAACAGCCAACGATACAATCAGAAGGATAATGCAGCCCTAAGTAGATACGTGATAGACCAACGATTAATGCGAGCGGTATGAGTATAAGTCCAAGTGCAGGTATGGCTGTCACAAAAGGAAAGATGATAGAGAAGATGGCGGTTGTATGCCCGGATGGAAAGGAATGATCCGTCAGCGGGTTTTTGCCAATAATCGTTTGGGGATGTACCAAATACGGTCGGAGACGCGGGTATTTCTTTTTAATAATGGCAACCGGGATATGACTGATCGTTAAAGCGATGAGTGCTTGAATGCCTGCTGTTTGCACCAAGTCCCGCCCGAATAAGGCACAGCATAAGGAGATAACTATCGTAGCCGTTGCTCCGCCTAAATGTGTGATTTTAGAAAAGAAATGATCAAGGAAGAAGTGCTGGATACGTTGATTCACAAAGTGGAACATGCGTGTTTCATGATGCTGAAGCCAGTTCACGACTCTGCTCATGAGTAGTAGCCTCCTTCGTAGCTTGAGATACCTGCTTATGTACATTATAGAGAACGATTATTAAAGGAAGATTAACGCAGTAATAATTTTTTTGGAAATACGATTTAACGTTCTTCTGATCTACCGTTAACAATCCTGTGCTAGCATGATGTGAAAAAAGGGGAAGGGAAGGTGACAGAAGGTTACAGTATTTCCTTTTTATTGTACCCTTAATGTCGAGCAGCTATCCCAATGTGTAACCCCCTCAATGTAGGACCTATTGCTAATGACGGACCGTCTGCTGGAAAACTGCGCGAATGCTATGAGGGGGCTTCATGAATTGCCACATCCATTCACTCGCGGTATTCGTTAAGAGGAAAGATGAGCAAAAGTTGTCAGGAAGAGCTCAGGTGAATTATAATAAACCCGGTATCACCCATATGGGCTTTTAGTTCGTCTAAACGGTGAACTTTTTGTACACAATAAAATGAAAAACGATGAAAACAGGACTTTAACGATCTGATTTTAAGCACATGCTGCTAAGTTTGTGCACGTTCCCCTTAATTTTCAGAGAACAGGCTTATTTTCGTTCTTTGTAGACTTTGACAAATGAGGGGAAAGAGAGGAAAATCAAGAACGGTTAATTCACCTGTACATAAATTGCGCACTACGCGTATAAAAAGATAGCTTGTGTGCATAAACAAAAAGGGGGACTTTGCTTCATGCTTGACAATATTATGATTACCTTTCAGATTGGATTAGCCATTGTCGGTGCGTATCAGTTGTTTTTAACTTTTTTCGGATGGTACCGTCCTAAGAACAAACAGAAATTTGCTCCCCAGAAATCGTTTGCTGTATTAGTCGCGGCTCATAATGAAGAGCAGGTCGTTGGCGCATTGATCGAGAATCTTAAGGCTTTGGATTACCCCAAAGAGCTATATGACATCTTCGTGATTTGTGATAACTGTACCGACAATACGGCCGATATCGCACGGAGTCACGGTGTTTATGCGATGGAACGCCACAACCCGAACCTGAGAGGGAAAGGTTACGCGATCGAATGGATGCTTAAGGAGCTTTGGAAGCGGGAGCGTCAGTACGACGCCGTTGTTATGTTTGATGCCGACAATCTCTCCAGCCCCGATTACTTGATGCACATGAACAATGATCTTTGCTCCGGTTCCAGAGTTATTCAGGCTTACCTAGACAGCAAGAACCCGAACGATTCATGGGTCACTGGTTCCTATGCAATTTCGTACTACTTTGCAAACCGTTTCTGGCAAATGCCCCGTACGAACTTAGGGCTTGCTAACTACTTGGGCGGCACGGGAATGTGCTTTGAGTCCAAGCTGCTTAAACAGATCGGATGGGGAGCAACTAGCCTTGTTGAGGATCTAGAGTTCTCGATGCGTTGCATTAAGCTCGGTATTAGACCGACGTACAACTACGAGGCGATTGTTTACGATGAGAAGCCACTAACGTTTAAAGTATCTGCCAAACAACGTCTACGCTGGATGCAAGGACACTTTGATGTGGCTAAGCGTTATTTCTTCCCCCTGCTGTGGCAAGGAATCAAAGAGGGCAGCTGGACGAAGATCGATGCGGCTATCTACTCCGCTAACGTGTATAACTTCTTTTTCGGTGCGATTATCTCCGTACTGCTTTGGATTAAATCAGTTACTCCGGGTTGGTCGGACACACCCATGCTTGCCGATATTAACCCCATATTCTTTAACACAGTAAGCTTAGCGATTTATGTGCTGCTGCCTATCTCCATGCTCGTAGAGAAGGCTCCTGCCAAAGTATATAAATATTTAATTCTTTATCCAGTGTTTATGCTTTCTTGGTGGCCAATTACGTTCTATGCGTTCTTCACGCAAAATAACAAACAATGGAGCCATACCGAGCATACACGTGTCATTCGTTTGGATGAAATGAAAAGTAAACAAGTGAGTTGACTTTCCTCAAATGAGATGATATTATAATTCAAGTAAAAGCAGAAGCGCCCGCTTCTCACCTGACCGACTCAGTTGGCTGGTTTGAATGAATCATCATGAATGCTCAATAGGTTATGAACCTGTTATTGATGAAGATGTGGGCCACTGCGCCTGCATCTTTTTTATATTGGATAGAGAATTACGATTTACATACTTTTTGGAGGTGGAACACTATTAGCAAAGACCATATGATTAATGACGAGATTCGTGTGAAGGAAGTACGCCTGATTGGGGCGGACGGAGAACAACTCGGCATCACGCCGATTCGCGAAGCTCTTCAAATCGCACTTGACGCGAACCTGGATTTGGTAAACGTGGCACCGACGGCGAAACCGCCTGTATGCCGCATTATGGATTACGGTAAATTCCGTTATGAAACACAGAAGAAAGAAAAAGAAGCTCGTAAGAACCAGAAGATCGTGGATATCAAAGAAATTCGCTTAAGCGCGACAATCGATGAGCACGACTTCCAAACGAAGCTTCGCAATGCCGTTAAGTTTCTCGGCGAAGGCGATAAAGTGAAAGCCAGCGTTCGATTCCGTGGTCGCGAAATAGCGCACTCGGAGATTGGTCGCAGAGTGCTTGAACGTCTAGCTACTGAAACAGCAGATATTTCCTCGCAGGAGCGCGCTCCTAAGCTTGAGGGAAGAAGCATGATCATGATCTTAACGCCGAAGGCTACTACCTAGGCGCGGCTATACTAAATTAGGAGGAACAACACCATGCCGAAAATGAAAACACACAGCAGCTTGAAAGGCCGTTTCAAAATTACTGGCACAGGCAAAGTGATGAGATACAAACAAGGTAAAAACCACTTGCTTTCTGGTAAATCATCACGTCAAAAACGTGTTCTTGGAACAAACCCAGTTATGGCTCCAGGCGATGTACGTCGTCTGAAACAACAACTTTCTAACATCAAAGGTTAAAATTCGAACATTATTTATACATCCCAGGAGGTAGTTAACAATGGCAAGAGTCAAGGGCGGATTTATTCGCGCTCACCGTCGTAAGAAAATTTTGAAACTAGCAAAAGGTTATTTCGGTTCCAAGCATCGCTTATTTAAAACAGCTAAAGAACAAGTAATGAAGTCTTTGGTATATGCTTACCGTGACCGTCGTCAAACGAAACGTAACTTCCGCAGACTGTGGATTACACGTATCAATGCAGGCGCTCGTCAAAACGGCTTGAGCTACAGCAAATTGATGCACGGCCTGAAATTGGCTGGTATCGACATCAACCGCAAAATCTTGGCTGACCTAGCTGTGAATGATTCCAAAGCGTTCAACGATTTGGCAACAGCTGCAAAAGCAAAAGTAAACGCGTAAGCTTCGCTTCGCGACCAAGAGCTTGTCCCCGCGAGGGGGCAAGCTTTTTTATTTTCAGCAAGTAAAGTGTCAAACGTTAGTAGATGCTTTAGGAGAGGATCGCTTTCGAACAAGCAGTACGAAGAACATGAAGCCAGGAATAATCACTTGGAATAGCGGATAGAGCTTCAAGCTAACATTCAAGCCGAGCCACGTGTGGATCGTATAGCTCGGTTCGAGGAACGATGTAACAAAGATCAGAAAGCCAACATAGAAAATCCAAAGGTTCTTACTTGTAGAAGGGAAGATTCGTGTACAAGCATAAACAGCCCCCCAGAAAAAAGCGGTCATTTTCACGAATAATCCGAGAAAAAGCAGCAAGGTAACGAGCACGTCGAGACGTTCTAGAACGTCACCGACCTGTATGAGTTGAACGGTTTGCAAGAAGGGCAGTGTGCTATTAGCGGCGAGCGTGTCCCCAAGTACCATAATGTTCAATATGTTCATTGTAATTAAAAACAAGGCCACCATCAGATAGGCGATTATGCTGATTTTCTTCATGTTTTTTTGATTAGGCAGGAGATGCCATATCATAAAGAAAAGCACCATTTGTCCGAAAGGGAACGATAAGATGTCGGGAAATGCTGCTCTCAAGACCGGTGCAATTCCATTGTCCAGAATCGGCAAGATGTTGTCTGTTTTGACGAGACCGGAAATAAAGATGAGCAGTATTAAGATGCCATAACTTAAGGCAACGAGCGGCAATAGCGCTTCGGTGACTCGGCAAAACACCTCAATACCCATGGCAATGGCATAAGCGGCAAGCAAGACGGTAATAAGCATGGTCACAAACTTGGGTGTCGAGTTAAGCAAAGTTAAATTCGTTATTTCACCAAAATCCCGGACATTTCTCATGGATTCATAGGCAAAATAAATCGCAAAACTCACGCTGACAACTATTCCGATCCTCTTCCCAAAACAGTATTGCAACAGACCGATCAGACACTGATCAGGAAATTTGCTTTGAATGTAGATAAACATTAGTAATAAAAGTAATCCGGCTGCTGCAGCCCCCAGCATAGCAAGCCAAGCATCTTGTTTCGCACTGCTCCCTAAAGCAAAAAGTGGTGTGCTTCCAATTTGGAATAGGATGATCATGACCGCAAGTTGATAATTGCCGATACGTTCCAAGACGCACCTCACCTCTCTCCACCCTCTTACTTGTCGCTTTTTTCCAGTAGTTCATTAAATGGTTTGTTGCTCATGCCAATACGCACAATCCTTAGTTGCACATTAGGCTCTAATTGTATTGTGGGAAATTTTTGTTCCCAGTCGTTTTTAACCATTTTCCAAACCTTGGGATAGTGTTTATGGAGCATATCTGCAAAACCAAATACATCTGCCTTTTTCTCAACGGCCGAATGGAAAGCCAGATTCATTAAGTCGACCACTTCGGCTTTTGCATACTCTTCCATAATTTTTAGACCTTCCGGTTTCGATACATCCTGCTGGCAGCCATTTTCTAGAAGGTCGGCATTAGCCGTCGCCTCGACTCGCATGATCCATTGTCCGTCGCTCTTAAAAATCGGCTTTAATTTACTCTTAGTTCGATATATGCGAACAGCCGATTTATAATTTTTGCTTCCTTTGGAGCATCCAAAGTATAAAACCGTACTATTCACCGTATTCCGAATCCAATTAATGCCATATCCTTCTTCGGAAGTAAACCAACCAACGAGCTTATCTTGCTTGAATATGCCAAGTCTGCCGAGCCTGAGCTTGTTTTTGAACGATGTGTTTTTTAAAGTAGCAATTGAATTGTTTACGCCGTTGCCCGAGATGATCACTTCAGGAACTAACGTGTAGGATGAATCGCTTGTCATGCCGTTCATCATTTTGTACATCATCACTTGATTGAAATTAGAGCTGTTTTGATCCTCATTCTGAATCATATTTTGTATCGCAGCACCGGGCAGCTTCTCTAGGGGTATAACTTGCTCCAGAATCTTCCTTCCCTCCCCGCCTGCTACCAACAGACTGACGGTTTCGCGGGCATCTGCATTTCGCAAGTAGACATCCATCAGTTGTGAGATGCCATGACTAGCGGCCTTTTCTCCAATGACAAGAATCCGGTTGTGGGCAAAAAAAAGAGAACGCGGCATTTCGATGCTTGATTTTTGGACTGCCCCTCGCATGGACCCGCCGCTTGTTGAGAAGACCATAACAGGGGCTTGCTGCCCCAAACTTCCGCTCGTACCTTGAGAGGAAATCGACTGAGGAATAATGACTTGAAAAGATACGACCCATTCTTTCCCATTCCAATCAAGGGCCGTTGCTGCGTTAATAGCGATCTGATTTAATTCTTTTCGATCCCAACAGCCAGTTAGAAGTAAACATGCACAGAAAATGGTTATCGGGCAGAGCCGGGCGCGCGTGAAGCTTTTTTTTCCCATACACACAGAACCTCCTAGATAACATCTTAGGGACTATCTTTCTTAGGTGGAGAAGGTTTGTTAGAAGGGGATTGTCTTGTTTTGTTCGTTTTACTTAAGGGACGGAGATCCATTTTCCACCAGGGTGATCGTACGAAAATATCTTTAAATTTGGACCCGACCAGAGGTGCGAGAGGACTCAGGTACGGGACGCCAAAGGAACGGATGGATGCCAAGTGAATCAGAATAGCCATACATCCGGTTAATATGCCGAACAAGCCGAAGGTTCCGGCAAGCAGCATAAGGGCAAATCGGATTAATCGAGCTGCTACGGCCATATTAAGCGCCGGAGTTGCGAAATTAGAGATGGCTGTGAAGGAAACGATAATGACCATGGCCGCCGAAACAAGTCCTGCTTGGACAGCAGCTTGTCCCAACACGAGGGCACCGACGATTGAAATTGCCGGCCCGATAACACGAGGCATTCGGACTCCGGCTTCCCTTAGGACCTCGAACGTGATTTCCATCATGAAGGCTTCTACAATTGCTGGAAAAGGAACTCCTTCGCGCTGAGCCGCTAAACTGATAAGGAACGTTGTCGGCAGCATCTCTTGATGAAAGGTTGTGACCGCAATATAGAGAGAAGGAAGGAGCATGGAAACGAAAAAAGACATATAGCGAATAACTCGTATAAACGTAGCGATATCAAATCGCTGATAGTAATCTTCGCTGGATTGCAGAAATTTAAAAAACGTTACGGGGGCCAGCAGGACAAAGGGGGTCCCATCGACCAAAATAGCAATTTGTCCTTCCAGAATGCCGGCAGCTACGGCATCGGGTCTTTCTGAATTCATGATCGTAGGAAAAGGGGTGTACGTCACATCCTCCATAAATTCCTCGATATATCCGCTTTCCAGAATGCTGTCGGTGTCGATTCGCTCCAAACGCAGCTTGGCTTCTTGAACGACCATATCGTCAGCAATCCCTTGCAAATAAGTGATGGCAACCTCTGTTTGTGTATAGCGTCCCAATCGCAGGGTAATAAAACGAAGATCAGGTGATTTGATTTTTCTCCGCAGCAAGGAGGTGTTCGTTCGCATATCCTCAGTAAAGCTTTCCTTCGGGCCGCGGACAACAGTTTGCGTTTGAGGTTCTTCAATGGCTCGCTTTTCCCACCCAGTCGTACCTGCGATCCATATTTCGTCGTAGCCGTCCGCGATAATAACTGTATTACCATTGAGTAAAGCTGTTAAGAGATCTATACCATCGGTAGTGAAGTTTAACTCACTGACCGTTAATGCTTGGCCAAGCAAATCATGAAAGCAAATGTCTTGCTGCCAATAAAATTCGGTATCTTGCGTTGTGAGAAGCGGTTTAATAATGTGCTCATTCACGGTTGCTGAATTTACTAGACCCTCGATGTAGAGCAGAGCTATGGCATTCGTTTCGGGGTAGATGCCAATTTCTAAATGGCGAACTATCACATCCGAGCTTGATCCAAGCCTATTCTGAAGCCAATCAATATTTTCTTGCAGGCTCGTTGAAAGTGGGAAAGGGACTTGCAGAGACGATTTCATCATAGGCCTCCTGAGAGCTTTCCGTAAGATTGGGATTATCTTCCCTCACTTGCCTTTGTTTTATTCGATCTCCTATTGACTATTACACTGGGGATGCATATAATTATCTACAAATCATATTCTATATGGTGATTTACACTATCGAATCGGCTATGAAGAGGAAGAAGTAATAAGGGCACTTATGCGCAGAGAGCGTTGGGCTTGCTGAAACCATCGCCTTAATCCCTTACGTACGAAGTCACCTCGGAGCTGTTTTCCTGAAACTTACGGCACGGCCGTAGGCAATAGGGGAAATCGGAATAGCACACGTTACCGTGCTGAGGGTATTGTTCCTATGGGGCATACCTGCTAAGGCTGTGTGCTGTGAGGCGCGTAGCAAATTTGGGTGGTACCACGGAAGCTTGAACCCCTTTCGTCCCGTTTAACACGTTACGTGCGTGTACGGGATGAATAGGGGTTTTTCTAATTGTCTTAGAAAGCTCGACGCATCACAGGAACTTACTTTTTGAGAGGAGGATCACAATGAATGTTCAAACTGAACCAAAGAGGTTAAAAGAAGAATTGATTGACAAGGTTATGAAGCCTGACCTGATTACAGGCTCCGAAATTCTGCTAAGAAGCTTATTGCTGGAGGGTGTGGACTGCGTCTTTGGATATCCAGGCGGAGCTGTTTTGTACATCTACGATGCGCTGCATGGCTTTTCGGATTTTAACCACCTATTGACAAGACATGAGCAAGGAGCTATTCACGCAGCTGATGGATATGCACGTTCAACAGGCAAAGTTGGCGTATGTATCGCTACATCCGGGCCGGGGGCAACGAACCTCGTCACGGGAATAGCAACAGCCTATATGGACTCTGTTCCGTTGGTCGTCATTACAGGGAACGTAGCAACAAATTTCATTGGTACGGATGCTTTCCAAGAGGCTGACATTACAGGTATTACGATGCCTATTACGAAACACAGCTACTTAGTTAGAGACGTAAACGATCTACCGCGCATCATTCATGAAGCGTTCCATATCGCAAACTCAGGTCGTAAAGGTCCGGTTCTCATTGACATACCAAAGGATGTCTCCGCTCATAAAACGATATTTAAACCCGTTTCGGATTTAAGCATCCGCGGTTATAATCCAACGGTGCAGCCAAACAAACTGCAAGTAGATAAGCTGATTAAGGCGATCGAAGAGGCTGAACGTCCAGTTATCATTGCGGGTGGCGGGGTTGTATACGCAAATGCATCCAAAGAATTGATCGAGTTTGTAAATAAAACACGGATTCCAGTAACAACAACCTTGCTCGGGTTAAGCGGCTTCCCAAGCGCGCATGAGCTCTGGCTCGGTATGCCGGGAATGCACGGAACATTTACGGCTAACACAGCCATTCAGAATGCGGATCTCTTGATTTCCATTGGTTCCCGATTCGATGACCGTGTAACAATGAATTTGAACGGTTTTGCTCCTAAAGTGAAGAAAATCGCTCACATCGACGTTGATCCGGCTGAAATCGGCAAGAACGTGAAAACCGACATCCCATGTGTAGGCGACGTGAAAGCTGTTCTGGAATATGCAAATACCAAAGCGAAGCCTGCGAAGAGTGAAGCGTGGATTGCTGAGCTTCAGGAAAGCATAGAAAAGTTCCCGCTGAAATACAACGATTCCGAGACGGAACTGAAGCCGCAATTCGTTATCGAAATGATTAGCGAGACAACAAAAGGTGAAGCGATCGTAACGACAGACGTTGGACAGCATCAGATGTGGGCTGCTCAATACTACCGTTTCAAAAACCCGCGTTCCTTGGTTACTTCAGGTGGTCTGGGTACGATGGGCTTCGGATTCCCATCAGCGATCGGTGCACAAATGGGTAACCCGGATAAACTCGTTGTATCCATTAATGGGGATGGCGGCGTTCAAATGTGTGCGCAAGAGCTTGCGATCTGTGCGATTAACAACATTCCGGTGAAGGTTGTTATTATTAACAATCAAGTGCTGGGCATGGTTCGCCAATGGCAAGAGATCATTTACGAAAACCGCTATAGCCATATTGATTTGGCTGGCAGCCCAGATTTCGTGAAATTAGCAGAAGCTTACGGCGTGAAGGGATTACGTGCCACGACGAAGGAAGAAGCTAGAAAAGCATGGCAGGAAGCACTCGATACTCCGGGTCCTGTCGTTATTGATTTCGTCGTACCAAGAGGAGAGAATGTTTTCCCAATGGTTAAAGCGGGCGATACAATTAGTGACATGTTAATGGGGGATTCGGAATGATGACAACTAAACATACAGTTTCCGTACTCGTAAACAATCAGCCTGGTGTTCTGCAGCGTGTATCCGGATTGTTCGGACGCAGAGGCTTCAATATTGAAAGCATCACCGTAGGAGAGTCCGAAGAACTCGGACTTTCCCGGATGGTTATTGTTACCACGGGGGATGACAACACGCTTGAGCAAATTTCCAAGCAGTTGTACAAGTTGATTGACGTTATTAAAGTCATCGATCTGAGCTCGAACCCGATGGTAGCCAGAGAACTCGCACTCATTAAAGTAAATGCAGAACCTATTATGCGTCCGGAGATCCTTGGCATTGTTGAGACATTCCGTGCCGCAGTTGTGGATATTGGGCCAAACTCAATTATCGTGCAAGTTGTGGGAGATTCAGATAAAATAGATGCTATGGTGGAATTGCTTCGTCCTTACGGCATCCGTGAGCTTTCCCGTACGGGAGCTACAGCCATGATTCGGGGCTCCGTTAGATAAGAAATATAGCAATGTTGAAAAGTAGGTTAAGCCTCCTTGAGTGGGGCTTTCAGCGGTATACTCTTTAGTGCTTAAAAAGGGTAAACCGTTGAAACACCCACTCAAGGGGTAGACAATACGGATTCATCATATCAAAGGAGGATTTATTCGAATGGCAGTTACTACTTACTATGAAAAAGATGCAGATTTAGCGGTACTTAAAGGTAAAACGATCGCAGTTGTTGGTTATGGTTCCCAAGGTCACGCACAAGCACAAAACTTGCGTGACAGCGGATTGAACGTTATCATCGGACTTCGTGAAGGTCGTTCTTGGAATGCAGCTAAAAATGATGGTTTCGAAGTTGTATCCGTTGAAGAAGCGGCAAGACGCGCTGACGTTATCCAAATCTTGATGCCGGATGAAACACAAGCTCGCGTATACCGTGAGTCCATTCAGCCGAACATGAAAAAAGGCGCAGCGATCATGTTCTCCCACGGATTCAACATCCATTTCGGACAAATCGTAGCTCCTGAAGGTACAGATGTATTCTTAGTAGCTCCTAAATCCCCAGGTCACATGGTACGTCGTACTTATGTTGAAGGCTTTGGCGTTCCTGGCTTGATCGCAATCGAGAAAGACGCTACAGGCAACGCAAAAGCAATCGGTCTTGCTTATGCAAAAGGTATCGGCTGTACACGTGCAGGCGTTATCGAAACTTCCTTCCGTGAAGAAACAGAAACAGATTTGTTCGGTGAGCAAGCTGTCCTTTGTGGTGGTGCAACTGCACTCGTTAAAGCAGGATTCGAAACGTTGGTTGAAGCAGGCTATGCGCCTGAAATGGCATACTTCGAGTGCTTACATGAGCTGAAGCTGATCGTTGACATGATGTACGAAGGCGGCATGGCTTCCATGCGCAGCTCCATCTCCAACACAGCTGAATACGGTGACTATGTAACTGGACCTCGCATCATCACTGATGAAACAAAGAAAGCAATGAAAGAAGTACTTTCCGATATCCAACAAGGTAAATTCGCTCGCGACTTCATCTTGGAGAACCAATCCAACAACGCGTTCATGAACGCAACTCGCCGCAATGAAGCACAGCACCCAATCGAAGTAGTCGGTTCCCAACTACGCGAAATGATGCACTGGATCAAAAAGTAATTTAAGCACTCATCCAATCATATACTTATCCATTCCACAGGGAGTGATTGAGGAGAATTTCCCAATCACTCCCTGTAAATACTATAAAGACGAGTAAAAATTTATCTGTAAATCTTTAAAACCTTCTTCGAAATGCCAAGTGTAGGGCTCAGTGTTTGTCGGAGAAGCGTAGCGATCGTATTTGAAAACGTGTCCCTACCTTTTGTTTATTAAGATGAGGGGACACGTTTTCAAGAAACGATCGGAGACAAATGCTGAAGAACGGAACGGTCGGGCTATTCGGCTTCGATGGTTAATAGAACAATCGAGATCTTTTAGGAGGTGACATGGTGCGCAAAATCTACATCTTTGATACAACGCTCAGAGACGGAGAGCAATCGCCGGGTGTAAACCTGAACACGCAGGAGAAGGTCGAGATCGCACTTCAGCTTGAGAAACTTGGTGTCGATCGTATGGAAGCTGGTTTCCCAGCTGCATCACCAGGTGACTTGGCAGCCGTTAATGCCGTAGCGAGAGCTGTCAAAAATGCCTCTGTTATCGGTTTGTCCCGTTCGAGGGAGAATGACATCGAGGCCGTCCGTGAAGCGCTGCAGGGTGCCCAAGACCCTTGTATTCATCTATTCCTAGCGACTTCCCCGATTCATCGGCAGCATAAACTGCGGATGGAGAAGCACCAAGTGTTGGAGTCAGCCGAGGCTGCGATTAAATATGCGAAGAAGTATTTCAGCAAAATCGAGTTTTCACTCGAGGATGCAGGCCGCACTGAGCTGGATTTCATCGCAGAAGTAACAGCAATGGCAATTCGTGCTGGCGCTTCCGTCGTGAATATTCCGGATACCGTCGGTTATATGACACCGTACGACTATGGTAATATTTTTAAAATGCTCAAGGACACGGTGCCGGGCATTGAGAAGATTCAGCTGAGCGCGCACTGCCATGACGACCTCGGAATGGCTACGGCTAACGCGCTAGCAGCAGTGTTGAATGGTGCCGATCAAATCGAAGGCACCATCAATGGGATCGGCGAGCGGGCGGGCAACACCTCGATCGAGGAAGTTGTACTGGCGCTAGAGACGCGTCAGGACTTCTATCAAGCGAAAACATCGCTTGTTCTGAACGAGATCTACCGCACCAGCCGTTTGGTCAGCAAGCTGACCGGCATGGTGGTGCCGGGCAATAAAGCGATCGTCGGCGCTAACGCGTTCGCCCATGAGTCCGGCATCCATCAGGATGGGATGCTCAAAGAGAAAACGACTTACGAGATTATTTCCCCTGAGACCATCGGGGTCAAGGAAAGTAAGCTCGTGATGGGTAAACACTCCGGACGCCATGCGTTCCGTGAGAAGCTAATCGATCTAGGCTACGATCTCGGAGACGAGCAAGTGAACGTTGCTTTCGCCAAGTTCAAAGATTTGGCAGATCGCAAGAAGCAGGTCGAAGATGAAGATATTCGCGCGTTGATCGAAGAGAAGTTGATCGAGACGCCGGAAATTTTCGCGCTTGGGACGCTTCAGGTTGCTTATGGTAACCGGATGACGCCTACCGCAACGGTGCATGTTCGTTTCCAAGATGGCAGTGAAGTGGCAGAAAGCGCGGTCGGTAACGGCTCGGTTGATGCGATTTATAATGCGATTGATAAAGCAACGAAGGAAGACGTCGAACTTGCTGACTACTCCATCAAATCCGTCTCCCACGGGAAAGATGCGCTCGGCGAAGTACACGTAGTACTGAAGCAGAACGACGTGTCCGTTCAAGGACGCGGTATATCAACGGATATTCTGGAAGCAAGCGCCAAAGCGTATTTAGACGCTGTGAACAGGCTCATTGATAAACGCAAAACCCCAACAAGCAACAGAAGCAACGTCACGTTGATTTAACCTCCATGGGTCCACGGCACCACCCAAGATAAGCACCTCACCTCCAAGCATAGAGGAGGGGTGCTTTCTACAAATGCGAAAGGATGCGTCCATTTATGAAGTATCGATTTTCTAAATCGCTAGAAGGTTTCTCATCCTCGGCGGTCAGAGAAATTCTCAAGCTGACACAAGGCAGCTCGATTATTTCTTTTGCTGGCGGATTGCCTGCTGAAGAGTTTTTCCCATTGGACGCAGTGAGTGATGCGTTTCAAAGAGTGATTGGCGGCGGGAAGTCAGCGCTGCAGTATGGCTTAACTGAGGGCTACAGGCCGCTGCGCGAAACCTTATGCAAACGGATGGCTGCTAAGAATATGCACGTAACACCCGACGAGATGCTGCTGACGACGGGTTCTCAGCAAGCAATCGATCTTCTAACGCGTGTATATATTGATGAAGGTGATGTCATTCTTGTTGAGAGACCGACTTATCTGGCAGCGATTCAAGTGTTTCAAGCCAAAGGCGCGAAGATTCATTCGGTGAATAGTGATAATGACGGAATGATTCTCGAGGATTTATCAGCCAAAATCGCGGAGCATAATCCAAAGATGGTTTACGTCATTCCTACTTTCTCGAATCCGGCCGGTCGTGCATGGAGCTTGGAACGCCGTCAAGGCTTACTTGATATTTGCCGCGCCGCGGATGTGCTTATTCTGGAAGATGATCCCTATGGGGAAATCCAGTTTAACGAAAGCGAAACGTACCCATCCATTTTTTCTTTGGGCGGTAAGGCTGAGGGCGGGAATGTTGTTTACACCAGCACCTTTTCCAAAACTGTCGCGCCTGCCTTCCGGACAGGATGGGTGATGGGTGACGAGACTGTTATTCGCCAAATTGCCCGTTTTAAGCAATCGGCGGACCTGCACTCTAGTACCATTGATCAGCAAACACTGTATCATCTGCTTGAAAACTTCGATCTGGACGAACATATTTCATTAATTCGTGAACACTATTACGATCGGATGAAATTCATGTCAGGTCTGTTGAAAGAGTTAAACTGGCCTGGGCTGAAGTGGGAGGAACCGAAAGGTGGCATGTTCATCTGGGTTGAGCTGCCGACACATATCCGTGCAGAAGATCTGCTGAAAATCGCGGTAAAAGAAGGCGTAGCCTTTGTTCCGGGATCCACATTCTTTGCTGAAAATCCACAATACAACACGATGCGTCTGAACTACACGCATACAGATCGTGCGAACACGATTCTCGGTATGCGGAAGTTAACGATGGCCATGGAATCTTATCTGCAAAATGCCTAATAATGAACAGCACCTAAAGCCTAAACAGGCTAAAGGTGCTGTTTTTGTAAATTGACATGGAATATATTTCAAATTATGATAAATACCGGCACAGCTATGACGTATTTCCGGATGCGGGTAGGAGTCAGCCTTTTGGCACAGGAGCTACTTGCTTTTACAATTATTTGGACTTGCAAATTCGCAACGATACCGAGCAAAATGTTCAACTTGTGATTCGTATGACGGATACCCATCTGTTTGGAGAGTGGAGAGCAGGGCTGCCACGGATACATACGTATGAGATTTACGAGAAGAAGCACTGGATCACTCGAGAGTATTGGGGGGGTTACGTGCGGCACAATAAAATTTATCGCAAGGTGTTCAATCAGGAGCAGGAGATGGTCCGTGATGAATGGATAACGGAGAATCATGCAGTTATGATGTATGAGCCTTTGTTGGAGAAAGGCTGATCTTCTGAAAAGAATTGATGAAAACTTAATCAATTATCTGGATAGCGTTACCATTTGTAGTAAATAAAACATGGATGATTCAGCTCTTTCGATTGTATGATTAAACAAATTGTTGTTTATATATTACAACGGAAGGGTGTGTTTCGTATGAAGTTTCTCATTTTGATTCACGTGCTTTCAGCCATTATCGGGGTTGGCCCCACGTACTTCGCACATGTGCTTCTGAGAAAAAATCAAACGTTGGATGAGCTGCGCTCCTCTCTGCGTGTAGGAGGTCGGCTTGAGGTGTTTCCCAAGATCGGAGGAACACTAGCCGTACTTACAGGTTTGCTTCTGATCTGGTTAGGTGATTATGGCACCTTCATGCAAACTTGGTTGTTTGGTTCGCTCGTTGCATACATTCTGATTCAAATTATTGCCATTGGCTTCGCGACTCCAAATCAAAAAAAGCTGGAAAGTTGGGTGCTTGATCCTGTTAATCAAACGGCGACAAGCCTTCCTGCAGAACAGCTTATTCAGTGGATAAAGGCTCGCAACTACTTTTACGGAGCATCGGCGATTGGTCTTATTTTGTTCATCTTCATGATTGTTAAGCCGAATTAACAGATGCCCTCTCTTGTATTATTGCAAGAGAGGGCTTTTTTGGATTCAGCTATTATAGGTTATACCTATTAAAGCAATAGCTTTTATATCTAATGGAGAGGGTTATCTTATGTTACAATGGTAGCATCATATAGCGATAGTAAATGCTTACATAGCAGTTTTACTAATCTAAGGAGTGAATGGCAGTCATGGCAGATGTAAAAAAAATTGCTGTAATCGCTGGAGACGGCATTGGTCCAGAAGTCGTTGCAGAAGCGGAAAAAGTATTGAAACGTACCGAAGAATTATTCGGTTATCAATTTGAAACAGAGCATGCCTTGTTCGGCGGTATAGCAATTGATGAGAAAGGTACGCCGCTTCCGGAAGAAACGCTGAAGGTGTGCCAATCCGCAGACGCAGTGCTTCTCGGGGCTGTTGGCGGACCCAAATGGGACAACAACTCCAAAGAGCTTCGTCCTGAAACAGGTCTTCTCGGTATTCGTAAAGCGCTTGGATTGTTCTCGAACATTCGTCCAGCTTTCATTTTTGACTGCTTGAAAGAAGCTTCCACGCTCAAGCCTGAAGTTCTGGAAGGCACAGATTTGATCGTTGTTCGTGAATTGACAGGCGGGATCTATTTCGGTGAGAAATTCCGTCGTGAAACAGCGAACGGTCAAGAAGCTGTAGATACTTGTGCCTATAATGTAACGGAAATCGAGCGTATTGCTCGTCAAGCGTTTGAAATTGCCCAAACGCGTCGTAAGAAGCTGGCTTCCGTTGATAAAGCGAACGTTCTGGAAACTTCCCGTCTATGGCGCGAAACTGTGAATCGTATTGCTGTTGATTATCCGGATGTTGAGCTCGAGCACGTGCTCGTGGACAACTGTGCAATGCAATTGCTGCGTCGTCCATCCAGCTTCGACGTGATTGTGACTGAAAATATGTTCGGTGACATCTTGAGTGATGAAGCAGCGATGCTGACAGGATCCATCGGTATGCTGGCATCTGCTTCTCTTGGTGAAGGCAGCTTTGGCTTGTACGAACCCGTACACGGCTCAGCGCCTGATATCGCAGGTCAAGGCATCTCCAATCCGATCGCAACAATTCTATCTGTTGCTTTGATGTTCCGTTTGACTTTCGGCTATCACGAAGCAGCGGATTCCATCGAGCGCGCGGTGAAAGAAGTGTTGGATGCGGGTCACCGTACAGGCGACATTGCTGTTGATAAGAGCAAAGCGATTGGAACAATAGCTATGGGCCAACTGATCGTAGACGCTATGCGTAAATAAGAAAAAAAGCTTGTCTGACGAGGCAGTAAGTTGCTTCGGAGGGCGGCTTTTTTATTGTTCATCAAGCCTTCATATTTAATAATAATTATTATATAGTATCTAATCTAATTATTGACTTTCAAGTAGGCGGATGGTACCATTTTATACGAATAAGATAGATTTGAGGAGGAATTATACACATGGCAGAGCGTTTAGTAGGTAAACAAGCTCCGGATTTTACAATGGAGACAGCTACTGGTGATGGTAAAGAATTTGGTAAAGTTTCTTTGTCAGATTACAAAGGAAAATGGTTAGTATTGTTCTTCTATCCATTGGACTTCACTTTCGTATGTCCGACAGAAATCACAGCACTTAGTTATGCTGCTGCTCAATTCAAAGAATTGAACACGGAGATTCTTGGTGTTTCCATCGACAGTATCCACTCGCATAAAGCTTGGATCAATACACCAGTCAATGACAATGGTCTTGGCAAATTGGAATTCCCTCTTGCTGCTGATATTACGAAATCCGTAGCACGTGACTACGGCGTTCTGATTGATGAAGAAGGTATCGCGCTTCGCGGTCTTTTCATCATCGATCCAGAAGGCGAAATGAAATACGAAGTTGTTAACCACAACGACGTAGGCCGCAGTGTTGAAGAAACACTTCGTGTTCTTCAAGCGCTTCAATCCGGCGGATTGTGCCCAATGAATTGGAAACCAGGCGACAAAAATCTGGTTGCAAAATAAAGCTTTAATACATAGAGAAGCTCCTCTTGTTGGCATGCGAATGCGGGCAGGGGAGCTTTTTCTTCATGAAGGAGTGCGTCTATGTCAGTACCTACGAATTTGAAATATACGAGAGATCATTACTGGATACGCCAAGAAGCGGATCAGGCTGTTATTGGCCTAACCGAAAGAGGCCTGGAGAAATTGGGCATGATTCTGTTCATTGAACTCCCGGAGCAGGGTGCGGTGTTGGGGCAAGGTTATTATATAGGCGCGGTGGAGACCGCCGAAAGTGAACACGATCTGCTCTCACCTTTATCCGGTAAAGTGACAGCCGTTAATATGCTGCTGGAAAAGGCTACGCTGATGCTGCATGAATCTCCATATGATAAAGGGTGGTTATTTAGAGTGGCATGTAGTGAACCGTCGGAGCTGGAGCAGCTCTGGGATGCGCAGACGTATGGGCAGAATAATCTAATGGAGTAGGTAGTCAACAGAAAAGCCGTTCCATGGGGAACGGCTTTTCTTGTTTGATTATTTCGTCAGCTGTTTGTATTTATTGAGATATTTTACAACGGTAAGCACATAAGTTGCATGTGACCAAGTGAGTGGAGCAACAGATACCGGCTCACCTGTGAAAGGATCTAATTGTTCAGATAGAACGCCGCTTTCCATCGCGTGTTTGACGACCCATTCGAGCGTTTGGCGCGGGGCCGCGAGATCAGCCAGTGTTTTGGCGTATTCGATTTCCCACTCGGCTATCCACAACGTACAAATAATCCAAGGGTTACCTGGCACATTTTCAATATCTGTGGAGCGTTGGAAATAATAATCATGATGATAGCGGGCGAAGCCGCCAACTTCGGTTTTGATCATGAGACCAGCTTTATTGGCTTTCATTGTGCCCACAACACGCTCATCGTCTGCAGGCAGAACGCCGAATTCAAAGATGCCGTAAACGGAGCTTTCGAGCGTCATATCCTTAACCCATTCGCCATCCTCCATGTACAAGCCGCGAACGAATCGACCTTCTTTCTCGTCCCACAGATGCTTGAGGATACCGGATTTAATTTTCTCAGCTGTATGTTTGTAGCGGTTGCTTCGCTCTTCGTCACCAAACAGGTTGCTAAAGTTGGAAGCAGCAATAAGTCCGCCATACACGGCTGAAGCTGTAAACGTATAAATCCCGTAACGCTCCTCCCAAAGATCGTAGCTGGGCTTCGGCAAATTCAATTCCTGATCAATATATGTGGACATGAATCTGGCTGCTCTGCGAATGAGGTTGCGATAAAGGGATTGGGCAAACTCGAGGCTTCCATTTTTCTGAAAATCCTGCCAAAGTGCAAATAAGACTAGGGCTGTTTCATCTTCTTGAATAGGAAGCTGTACACGTCCGGAATGAATGTATGGATGCCAACTGGAGCCTACCGTGCCGTCCGGATTGTATTTATGATGCAAGTAACCTTCGGGTGACAGCACGTTCGCACAGAAGTTAAAGAAAGGAATAATCATACCTTGGTAGCCAGCCATCGACATGGAATAAGCAATTAAAGCGCCGTCTCGGGGCCACATATAGCTGTAATGATCGCGGTTGCTCTGCATAATATCGGAATCGTTCGCGGCGATGATAGCACCGTTCACGTCTGTTTGAGTCCTGACAAGCAGCAGACTTTGTTTGAAAAGTCGTTGAACATCAATATTCAAATCACCGTAATCACGATCAATTTTATTTGCCCATCTTTGCCAGTAAACCGTCACACGGTCAAGAAGTTTGCCAGGATGGCTGTCTTTCACATAGGCGTCGAGCTTCTTGACTTCCTCCAGTGTTTTGCCTGCACCCATCCAATAGTAAAGTGTTTGGTTGGCGTTAGGCGGAACGAAAAGTCTAAATGAAATCGTACTATCTACTGAACCTTGTGCGATGGCATTTCCCATGAGATGGCCGTCTTCCGCATCGCGCCATGTTCCCTCGGCGTTAAAAAATCTTTTGACACCTGTAGAATATTGATAAATGCCTTCCGTTCCTGTACTGCCGTTAAACATAAAATATCTGTCTTTTTTATAATGGAATACCGTATCGGTCAAAGGATAGTAGGCGGCTGTATCCCCAACTTCGGTCTCATTAATGAGTAGGTCTTGATTGAAGAACATCCGTACTTCACGAACGGTACCAGTGTGATTCGTAATTTGGATCCGTTTAAGGTAAATATCCTCGCGTTGATGAACCCCGTCATTCATGAGCAGGGTGATGCCAAGACCGGGATGCGCAGCAGTCACTTCGGTGACGAGCGAATCCTCCACGTAACCAAGTTTGAATTGCCACTCGGGGGCATTCAACCAAGCGAAGTCGCCATCTACCCATATACCTACACGGCATTGATACCCGCCAATATGATTAAGCTGGCCTACGAAAGGATAATAGAGATCACGCATGTAGGAATGCTGATCTAGGTTAATAAGAAATTTTCCGTTTCCGATGACCAGGTGTCTAGGCATTAAAAATCACTTCCCCACTCGTTTGTATGATCGCGATTTATGAACCGTCCTTGAGGTATCCGCCTTTGGATATCGCGTCTCTTGCAATGCAATTGCAGGACATTGCTAGCACAGGGCCTGCCAATAGGTTACCTAATTATTACCAAGGAATCAATCATTCTTTGAAATAATGCTGAAAATTTAGACTGGTCACGCTTACAAACTGACATAGTTACCCATATTATTTTATTATTTCCTTCTGATGCAGGAATATACCCGATTTTTGGGAGTGAAGGAGAATCAATTTTTTGTAAGTTTCTGTAGTTCGTGTACGGATTTGTTCCCAACTAAAGGTGTCGCTGACTTTAGTCGAAGCGGCTCCAGTGAGTTGAGTTGTGATATTGGGGTTTTGCAAAAGCTGGGTGATTTGCCAAGCTAGTGCGTTCGCATCCCCTGGCGGCACTTTGCAGCCGTTAATACCATGGTCCACAATCTCAGCAAGACCACCAGTATCAGAAACGATGAGCGGCGTACCACTTGCCATTGCTTCCAAAGCTACAAGACCAAATGGTTCATAGAGACTTGGGAATACACAGAGCTCTGCGGTGTGCAAAAGCAGATTTTTGTCTGTTTCATCTAGGAAACCAGTGAAGCTAACCCGGTCACCCAGTGGAGCGGCTAGTTGTTGGAGCGCTTCAAGCTCAGGTCCGGAGCCAGCGATAACCAGCTTAGCTTCGGGGTAACGTTTGAGCACGAGCCGCATGGCGGATATGAGGATGTGCACGCCTTTTTCATATACAAGCCTTCCGAGGAAAGCAAGAATTCGATTTTGTGAATCTCTAGAAAGAGCATTAGAGAGAAGCGGGTTAACAATCTGAAGGGAAGCTGCAGGTGCGCGAAAAGGAACAACACCATTAGGTATATGAGTTATTTTATGCATAGGTACTTGAAAGAGACGCATCACTTCTTGCTGCATATAAAGACTGCATACAACGAGCTGATCGGCTTCGTCGGCTAACTTATTTTCTAACGCATGTATCCGTTTTTGCACCGGGGTATCCAGCTTCCCTTGATTTCGACCATACTCGGTGGCATGGATCGTTGCAAGAAGCGGGAGATGAAGCGCACTTTTACATTCTTTGGCTGCGTAAAAGACAAGCCAATCGTGGGCATGAATGATATCGAACAGCATGCCTTGCTCAGATAAGCGAAGGACCGAATCGGTGAAAGCCAAATTCATTTGAAATACCCAATCAAGGAAGTGAGTAGTTCCGGTTGATTGAAGAACCTCTACGCGATGAATATGCACCCCATCGGATAGCTCATAAGGAAGACAATCGGGAGTAAGGCATGTTATGACATGAACCTCATGGCCGGATGCAGCAAGCTGCCTAGATAGGTCGCAAACGGCTCGGGCGAGACCGCCAATCACACGTGGCGGATATTCCCATGCGAGCATGAGAATGCGCAAGGTTGAGTGTGTGTTGGAAAAGGGAATGCACGTTATAGAAATCGATGGTACTTCGAATGGAGACGATGAAGCAGGGCCTGCTGTTGTGCTTATGGAAGAGCTAGTGGCTGTGCCACTGAAAGAACTGCTAAAAGAGCTAGGTTGGAAAAGAAGGTAGTGAAGCTCTGGTAAAAAAGGGGATCTCCGTTCTAAGGAAATCACGAGTTCAGAAAGCTCTTTGTCTGAGCATGCAGTTTCTAGCGCGTTAAGCAATTTATGGAAATGGGATAAATGCGTTTCAATACGGTTCACCGCATAGTCGGTTACCGTCTCTGCATCTAGGATGAACGTCCAGTCGCTGCTCTGCGCGAGCATCAGCTCTCGCGCGGCTTGGTTAAGCGCACGCTGCTGCATCCCAGTGAGCAGCTGCGGGTTGGGGTGCTTTTGCGCAGCAAGTACCAGACGATCCTCCGCCGCGTGCAGCAGCGGATGAACCCACTGGCTGCGCGGCTGCAGCCAGACCTCGGCATAGCCGCCCCGGCCCCAGCTCGACACGGGAAGCTTCGCTTCCGTGGTCGGTGCATGGGCGGCGGCGTAACCGCCTAACGTAGTCGTATCTGCGACTACGTCATCATGGCTGCGCGCGGCAGCGAACCCGCGCAGCACTGCCTCAAGCCACTGGTGGCCTTCGTACCACCAGTGCCCGAACAGCTCGGCATCGTATGGACATACGATGACCGGCGGTGCCGCAGGCCGCGCTGCGCTGCAGCCAACGGCTAAAGCCTGCGCCTCGCGCTCCTCAGCGAGGCGGCGAAGCTGCGCCACCCGGCTAGCGACGAAATGCTCAGCATGCTGCTGAGCTTTCTGAGCGGCCCTTGCCGGGTGGTAGGGCGCTTTGGCGTCACCAGCGGCTGCGCCGGTGACGCGATAGTACTTGAAGCCCGTATGGATGCGTTTACCGTCCGGCAGCACATAGGGCTTCAAGTACTCCCACTCGGCACCGCCACTGCGGCCGAGGTCGTAGCCGATATCGCGATAATATTCGCGATAGTCGGCGTCGCTCGGGTACCCGACTTCTGCGCTCCATACTTGAGCGCCGGCTTCGAGGTCCCGAGCAAAGGCGCAGGCCCCGCTCTGCGTGCGGAGCGGGGCTCCAGCCGTGCTCTTTGCATTTGCCCTGCCCTGTGCTTGATTCGCCGTCACCGCCTGTGCGTGAGCATGGGCGTCGACGACGAAGTAGCGTAGGCCCATCGCCTGCAGGTGGGGCTCCACCGCAGGCGTATACCCGCATTCCGGCAGCCAGATGCCTGCCGGAGCAGACCCAAAATGCCGCCGGAATTCCTGTACGGCGGCTTCAAGCTGCGCGCGCAGCGCGGGGTCGTTCTTGACCAGCGGCAAGAACGCATGCGTTGCGGCGCACGTAATTAATTCTAAGCAGCCTGAGTTTCTTAGGCTGCGGAACTTACCGATCAGATCGCCACGAAGGCGATCGTACAAAGCAAGCAGCCGATGATATTGATCGGCATAGAGCCTCGCTGTGGGGCCGAAGTCGGCATGACCCCATAGGCGGAAGACTTCTCGCTGAGCTAGTTCACACAGTGAGGCTAGATGCTTTCGAAGCCTCTTTTGGAGGCCTGAATCCTCCAGCATGGCAAGCAGCGGCGGGGATAAGGATAATGTGAGGTGAAAGGGCACATCCTCTTCGAGCAGACGCTCCATCATTTCAATCAGAGGAAGATAGCTGTCCACAACCGCTTCGAAAAACCAGCGTTCTTCTAAGGTGATGTTGGACTCCTCATGACGAACGTAGGGGATATGGGCATGCAAAAGCAAAGCGACATAACCGTTTACGTTTGTGCTCAATCTGTATCGCCTCCGGATTCCGTATCTGCAGAGTATGCTGTCTTCGGCGAATACACCGAATAGGCAGAGAAATGCTCATAAGCTTCAGGCGTCTTTAGCTGAAAGGGAACGGCAGCAGGCCGATATATAACTTGTTGTTCATTCGTTATTTGGTGAGAAGGAAGTTCATGACTCGTATTTATATGAGGAGTCAGAATCGTATTGGAACGCAAAAGCGGGAGAAACTGTCCCTGATCATTCACAATACCGAGATCCGCGAAGTAACGTTGGCCTGGGTCAAAGCCGCCTAGAAAGCAGGATGCACCTTGAGGAAGCGGAAGCTCTGAGACCCTGTCGGCTCTATGGCTGTCGACCCCTTGATCGGCTACATCATAAAAGCGCAATGTCGGCTGAAGCGTCTGCCAGTCTGCATCGAAATGTTCATGCACCATTCTGCCTTTTCTGGCAGAGAGCTGCCAATAGGCAAACAGGACAGTCGGGGACTGTACGAGCAAGTGGAGGGTATCCCTATCAGTTCGATCAACAGAGAGAGCTTGGGTAGGAATCAGACTCACCTTTTTTCAGGGTAGTAATGGGATAAGCCGCATGGACCTTTGAACAATATTGTAGCATATGCACCTACAAACGAAAAATCTCCACCTTATAAAAAAGGGGGAGATCTCATGTATATCCTCTACTTGGTTGGATTTTGGCCTTCCATGTACCGGGTTTCCGTAAGTCTCATTAAGGAATCATACCGATTCACGGATGTGAAAACCAATAGATATTCATCCTGTTTTACATTGGTATAAGATGCTTTGAAACCGGTATGATACTGAACTGTCATGCTGGAAGATTGATCGTCATACTGCACAAAATCGATCTGTCTAGAAATGCTTGGAATCATATTCACGCCGCTCTCCCCTTCATCTTAAGACTTCGGAAAACCCGAATTGGATATATCTGTACTATATTTATGCTTATTGAAGCACATTTAGAATATGGTCCCGATAGGAATGGACAAGCCGCTCGGCAAACTCAGGAACTGTCGATTGCGCAACGAGTTGAAAAACAGGATCATCAGCATCCGGAAGCAGCAGGATCCAACTATTCTCATGATAAAATTTAATACCGTCGACCAGCTCGACAGGTGTATCCTTCGTCCTTTCCATCATGCTCCGCATCACTTCTCCTTTGGAATCCCAAGGGCAATCGATTCGTTCACGATGGAGATAAAAGCTCGGAAACAAGGAGAGCAGCTCCGAGAGTGGAATGCCTGTTCTGTCCAGATGAAGAATGACTAACCCAATGGCGAAAAGAGAATCGAACAGCGGATGCATCCTCGCTTCTAGCGTAGCTTCGAGGATGGCACGAGACCACTCCTTCGTACGAACAATCTTCGCACCTAGCCCCTCAGCCATGCTTTCAAGGAGTTCGGGGGCGCTTACGGGAGCACCAATGGTTGCTCCTGGGCGGCTGTGCAGATAACACAGATAGAGAAAAACGGTTTGCAAATCGTTATCTACGATTTCGCCTTTCTCTGTCACTAGCTGCAGGGTGCGGCCATCATCGTGGATGCGTAATCCAAGACTCGCACCAGCTAACGGGATAATAGGTAGAAGCGGCTCTTGCGTACTTGTAGATGTAACATGGATAGCTTCAATCCCCAATTTTTCGAAAAATGGAACGATAAAAGGCTGCAGCCAGGAACTTGCTTCAATGACAATCCGCAATGATGTCGTAGGCAAGTTTTCTCGTTCGATTGCGATTTCTTGGGCTAGTGCGTTTATATACGTTTGGAACCAATGAGTTTCATCCTTGTAGCTGCCAATCTGCTTCATAGAAGCCCGCCCATAGTCTTCCTGCCAAAAGCTATTTTCCACTTTACGCTCTGTTGATTTCGCAATGGGTAGTCCCTCAGCGTCCATACAGGATAGACTGCATTCCTCGTTCTCATTGCCGGACCAATCGAGATGAATTCCTCCTGAGGCACCTAAATGTCGAATAGCAAAGCAAGCCGCAGGAGCCAAACAATCCCCTAAATCAATGACGTGCGTACCGACAGATTGTAGGCTTGCCGTCAGTGTTCGCTTTAATAAACGAGTGAACGTATGAGGAGCACAGCTAACTGTGAGCGTTTTACCATAGGCTAAGGTTGCTCCGTAGGCTGTGGCGAATTTAGCGACCATTTCCGGTGTTAAATCCAGATTAGGAATGCCGCTTACCCCGCGTGTCTTATATAATGTTTTGACAGCGTGATCACCCCAAATATAAGAAGTATGAAGACGAGTCTTCTCACGAATTTGTTTATGGGGCCATATTTTCACATTGGGCTCAATACGGCACTTCGCGCCGATGACCACATGATTGCCGACTACAGAGCCTTCCCCCAAATAGGAGGCCTCTTTGCAAACAATGCGACTGGTCAATGTGGAACCGGCCAATTCGTTGTACTGTGCAATGTGATTATGATCCCATAACACACTTCGCGTCAGCTTGCTTCCTTTGGAAAGCCGATTATTTTGCCCGATGATGCAGTATTCACCAATCTCTACCTCATCTTCCAACCTGCTCCCTTTCCCAATGAAAGCAGGTCCGACTATATGTGCGGTAGCACTTGTCTCTACATCATCTGCTATGTAAACGCGGGGGCTGATTTGTGTGCCGTGTATGTCTAGCTGAACTTTCCCATCGAGCATATCAAACTGGGTTTGACGATATTGCTGCAGGTTGCCAATATCCATCCAATAACCAGAGCTGATATACCCATAGAGACCATTTTTTTCTTCGAGCAAAGCAGGGAAAAGCTGCTGACTGAAATCAAATTCTTGCCCCAGCGGTACACGTTCCAGCATCTCTGGCTCTAAGATATAAATTCCGGTATTTACCGTGTCGCTAAACACTTCCCCCCAGCTTGGTTTCTCCAGAAAACGAGTAATAAGGCCATCCTCATTGGTCATGACAACGCCATATTCCAGAGGGTGACTGACACGAGTCAGTACTAGAGTAGCTTTTGCTTGTTTTTCTTTATGAAAAGCCAATGCTTGCTTCAAATCGAAATCGGTTAGCGCATCCCCGCTAATGACAAGAAAGGTATCGTCTAGAAATTTGTGTGCCTGTTTGACGCTTCCAGCTGTACCTAGAGGGCTTGTTTCTTCGAAATAATGGAGATTAACGTTAAAAGCTTGTCCGCTGCCAAAATAGTCGCGTATCACTTCAGGTTTATACTGCATCGTGACGGCAATATCATGAATGCCGTTTCTTTGAAGCAGTTCAATGATATATGCCATGCAGGGCCTTCCAAGGAGAGGCACCATGGGCTTGGGGAGATGACAAGTAAGGGGACGAAGTCGCGTTCCTTTACCTCCGGCCATAATAACAGCCTTCATTTGGGGTCCTCCTTAGAGTTTTCGTAAGAAAACTTGCTTCGTAAGCATGAGCCTTAGAGTTTTCGTAAGAAAACTTGCTTCGTAAGCATGAGCCTTAGAGTTTTGCTTTTACAAAACTAGCATCGTAAGCGTAAGTTTAGAGTCTTGCTTCGACTTGAATGACAGGTTGGTAGTAGGTCAGCTTTCGGTACTCATCCTGGATATTTTGAGCGATATGGCTCCATTGGTAATGCTGTTGAAGCAATTGGTAGGCGTTATCGGCCATCTTGGCGGCCTGTTGCGGCTGCAGCAGCATTTCAGTAATATGCCAAGCTAACGAATCCACATGCCCTGGGAGAGCCTTATAGCCGTCAACACCATGTCTAATGATTTCAGCTAAACCGCCTGTATCGGAGAGCACGAGTGGTTTGCGGTTGGCCATGGCTTCCAAGGCAACGATACCGAAAGGTTCGTACAAACTAGGAATAACACAAACATCCGCAGATTGATAAAGCTGTGTACGATAGGTATCATGAACGAATCCGGTAAACAAGGCGCGATCTCCTAGATGAGCAGCTTGGGAGCGAAGTTCGCCTTCCATCGGCCCTGATCCGGCAATAATGAGCTTAGCCCGCGGGACTTGTGAAAGGATTTTGGGCATGGCAGCAAGTAAAATTTGAATACCTTTTTCATAAACAAGCCTTCCAATGTAAAATATGACTTTGTCTTGATTCGCAACGACATCAGGTCGGTTCATCTTCTCCTTACTTGGACTTAGAATCTGAATACCGTTCGGATGCACACTGACCTTATCGGAAGGAAGGTTGAATATACGTCCTACTTCCTCTTTCATATACAAGCTGCATACAAAAACACGGTTAGCCTCATAAGTCAGTTTCCACTCTAAGTGATGAATCTTCTTCTGCAAGTCGGAGTATAGATTTCCTTGATTCCTTCCCCATTCGGTTGCATGTATTGTGGCTATTAAAGGGATGCCGTAGCTGGCTTTTATTTCTCTTGCGGTATGGAAGACCATCCAATCATGCGCATGCAAAAGGTCGATTCGGCCTCCGTTTTCATTCCATTTGACAAGATGATCGATCATCGCGAGATTCATTTCGAATGTCCAGTGGTAAAAGTGAGTATCACCGGAATGATCAACTGGGAGCCTATGTACATAAACACCATTCATCCTTTCAAAAGAAGGCGCACCCTCGGCTGAAGTTGTGATGACGTGCACATTTTCCCCGCGAGCGGCAAGAGCTTCAGATAACTCATGGACGGCTGTTGATAAGCCGCCGACATGTTTGGGCGGGTATTCCCAAGCAAGCATGAACACGTTCGGACGGTGTTTCGTTTCCTCCAGTAATGTTTCCCAGTCCATTAAACTTGGAATAATAGGAATTGGGGAAAGCCGCTGTATGCTGATGTAATCTTGATAATCGATAGCAGGGAAGCAGTTGTCTTTCTCTTCTATAACAGCTAAGAGTATCTCGTCTACAAGCTCCCGATCCACCTGATCACAGAGATGGTGGAAGCAGCCAAGATGACTCTTCGTTCGGCGAATGGCATAATCGACAACGGTCTGTGAGTCCATTATGAACGCCCAATCGCTGCTTTGAGCCAGCATGAGCTCTCTTGCGGCTTGATTCAAAGCCCGTTTGAGCACTCCCGCGCTCAACATACTATGGCGTCCCAGATGCTCATGTTTTGTTGCAAGCAGAATCATACGCTCTTCGGCTTGATGAAGATGACGATAAATCCAGTCATTATGCCCTTGCAGCCATACTTCGGCTGAGTGGTTGCGCCCCCAACTGGATTCGTTCAATTTGCCGACATCGGCTATGGGATATTCATTCAGATATTCACTAGGTGTAATCATCTTAACTATGTGCTGATCGAGAAACATTTTACGACAGAGCTGTTCAAGGAAGCTCGGGCCTTCGTACCACCAATGGCCAAACAACTCTGCATCATAGGGCGCTACGATGATGGGTTTACGATCCAGCCAGCGGTGCCAATGCTGGGCCTGTTTTTGGCGATTCGTCAAGAAATCATCAGCATGTTCAGCAGCTTTTTTCAAGGCCAACTCTGGATGATAAGGCTCTCTGTGGTTGCCATTTCCAGTGATGCGATAGTATTTAATCCCTGTGTTCACCCGTTCATTCGTAGGCAGCACATGAGGCTTTATATATGCCCATTCCTCGAGATCATTCCAGCCGAGATCCCAGCCGATGTCGCGATAATACTCGCGGTAGTTAAAATCTCCTGGATATCCGTTATCGTCACTCCATACTTGACTTGCGGATTCCGGATCACGAGGAAATGCCGTTACGCCGTAAGGTGTCATGAGCGGGGCAACTAATTCTCGATTTGGCTGTGGTGAAGCGAAAGCAACGGCTGTGGAATCCGTGAAGAAATAATGGATGCCGGCCTGCTTCAAGATGCGGTCAATACCAGGCGTGTAGCCGCATTCGGGTAACCAAATGCCGCGCGGCTTTTGGCCGAAATGACGCTCATAATCACGCACAGCGGTCATAATCTGCGCTTTTATCGCCTCTTCTGTTTTCATGAGAGGAAGAAATCCATGCGTTGCTGCGGATGTAACAATTTCAATAAGACCTAAGTCTTGATAGTGTTTGAATGACTTAATGACATTTCCTTTACAGCTATTGTACAGATTCTGAAGCTCACGGAAACGTTCCGAATACCGGATGGCCAGAGGAAGGAGAGAAGGGTTCTTCTGCAAACGAATTTGTTCGGCATCTGCCAGTCCGATTAGCTTGCTCAGGTAAGCGCGGTACCTTTCTTGCATGAGCGGATCACTGAACAGAGAAAGCAGAGTCGGGGTCATGGAAAAGGTCATGCGGAAATCAATCTGATCACGAGATAGATGATTCATAACTTCCAATAAAGGTAAATACGTTTCCGTCATGGCTTCGTAAAACCACCGCTCTTCCATAACATCGTCCTGATCCTGGTGACGGATGTAGGGAAGGTGAGCATGCAGCACGAGGGCGAAATATCCCTTGAGCTCGGGCTTCGATTTGATTCGATTGATCAAGGGATATTGTCACCTCACATAGGGAGAATAGACTTGTATATTTTCGAAAAAATATGGCATGATTCGATTATAGACACGATCAGATTGTGCTTCCGGTACAACCGCTTGAATCGGTTCTCCCCATATCGCTTCTGTATCCTTAGGAGTTGCAACGCAATTGGAACGAAGTAGAGGAATGAACTCGTGTTCCCAAGTGTAAGTGCCGATATCCGCGATGTAGGTACGGTTAGCACCTAGATAGTGAAGGTACCAATTATTAGCTTCAGGTAGCGTCGTTACGTCCCAGTAAGCATGTGCGTTACTGCCATTGAAGTACATATTGGTCACGTCGTACAAGCGTATTACTTTGGGCATCGCCCCATAGTCGCATTCAAAATGCTGAGCAACAAGCCACCTCCGTCTGTCACTTATTTCCCAATAGACATAGAGCGAATGTGCACCCACGACCATAAGATGGAGTAAGTCCTTATGATATCGATCGGGAACCTCGAACCCTGCGATAGGTAAAGCCTTCAAGGTGATTCCTCTTTTCTGGTTAACGCTTTTTTATACCTTTTGACTGTAAAAGCATTCGCCTTTACCCAGAAAAATATGCGTGGATTGCTAAAATCTAGCTGTCCATGTAAAAAAGGAATTTCATACTTTTCCGGCGAATATATTGGATTAATCCGGGTAAACAAAGTTTATGCTTACGATGCAAGCTTTCCTCACGGAAAGCGCTAAGGGAGGGATATCCATGAGTTTTTGTTGTGGTGCCAGTATGATTGGAACGAAAGGAACATTAAAGCATATTCGCACACAAATTCACAATGTGCCCATTCTCTTCTGCCCGGTATGTCACCGCATTGAGGTTCACTATCTGGTGGAGAACGAATACGAGATACTTGCGGAATACGCCCACGGGGACGGGGCTCCTGAGGTTGATTTTGTGGAATACGTAGATGGCAAGGATCATCTGCTGCATGACAATTGTGTCAACCATGAGGGCGAAGAGCCTATGGATATTGTGCGCAGTCAAATCGACATGGCGCTTGACCTGCTGGGAGTCGCTAAGTCCATTAGCGATGCCGAATGGGAAGATCAGCTTATGAAACGTTTGAAGATGCTGAGTGTAAGACGAGATAAGCTGAAAAACAAAAAAGCCTCAAAGCATATGTAGAGGTTTGCATGATAAAGGCCACTCTCTTTTCCTAACGGAAGAGGGAGTGGCTATTTGTTGTTAGACCTTGGTATGAATTTCCTGCAGTAATCGCGCAAACTCCTTTTGCAGGTTTCTGCTTAAAGGAATTTTCACGGGAGTATGGTTCAAATGAATAAGAAATCTTCGCGAAGTAGGAAATCCGCTTTCTTTCACATAGGAAACCACATGTCGCATATTGACTAGGAATCCTTTGAATGGGCTGAACAAATGAGGGGAGCTCTGAGCCAGTATATCCGATAAATTTGTGCTGGATTCCATGTGAGCTCCATTCACAAGATGGATCCTTGTCAAACGCTTGTCTTCTTTTTCTACGAAGAGGATGGAGTCCTCCGAGATGGGCAGCTGTGATTTTTGATTTTTGACAGTAATCCACCTTGCACTGGTAGGTTTTGGTGCTTGTATAAGCTGACTTCGCTCCAATTGCACCTCCGCAATGGCCTTCCGAATAGCCGCTTGAAACTTAGGCAACATCACAGGTTTGGATAGAAAGTAGAGGGATCCCAGGTCATGAAAACACGTCAATATATGATCAATATTCGTCGTTCCGCTAACCATAATGACCTTCTGCTGATAACCGGCCCTTCTTAAGGACTGAACCATGGTGATGCCGTCTAAATTCCCTTCCAATCCAATATCTACGAGCAATATGTCGGGCAGCAGCTGGTCATATAATCGAATAAATTGTTCGCCATCAGAAACGATTGAGATGACGTTTAATCCGCATTGCTGGCTGTAGCTTTCAAGTAATTTGCCGGCCCAATAATTATCTTCCACGATGGCAACAGTGAAACGGTGCCCCATACGTTCATCGCACTCCAATCCTTTCACCCATTGTCCCCATGCATCCTTTGTCAACTTATGCTCAGAAACAGCCAACTTATTCCACTTTGAAGGCAAAAGAACAGTTATCCTGTATAGTTCTAGGTGTGGCTTTAAGTAGTAAGTTATCTAAGAGCAAGCTTAGGAATGAGGGATTCGTATTTGTTTACATGGGTGAAGTTTATCCTAACCTGTATTGATTTTGTCCCTATGATTTTATTCTCATTGGTATTATTCAGACAAAGACTTAAACCACATTGGATACAAATATCGTTCGCTGCACTAGCAGGAACGATGGTCGCTTATTTTGATAATTGGCCATTATTATACGTAAGTATCATTTGTTTGTTACTTATGGCTGTTTGGAAATTTAATCTAGTGCCTGCATTAATCATAGCATTATCAGGATATATCCTGTCCGTCATTGTGGCTACAGGTGTCCTTATTGGTTGTGAATTGACCCAGTTCACTGACTATGCAAACATGAAAGATGACCCGTTAACAACAGTTATCATTCTACTTTTAACCGTTATGGCGAAATGCAGTGTTCTTCTTGCCATTATAAAGCTTAGACTCGGATTTACTTTTCTATCGAATTACACGAGAATACCGCTGACGCAAGAAAATGTAGGATTCTATCTCTTCATTGTCGTCGTTATTCTCGGCATCGCATACCGTCATTCGTATCCATATAGCGTACTCA
This sequence comes from Paenibacillus sp. yr247, assembly GCF_900103825.1. Classification (GTDB taxonomy): domain Bacteria; phylum Bacillota; class Bacilli; order Paenibacillales; family NBRC-103111; genus Paenibacillus_E. The sequence continues at coordinate 423,941 of NZ_FNIF01000002.1, read as the reverse complement.
GCGCACTGATGCCGATCCAAATGCTAAGCATAGCAATTGTGCTCTTCATCTATGTCATGCTAGGTAAGGAACTTGGCTTTCAAAGATGAGTGGCGAACGCAGGAATCGGTTTCCACAACAAGACCTGTATTACGAGCCTCATATTCAAGAAGCGTCTGGTGATATTTCTTCTGTGATATAGCGGCGATGGTGACACAAGGACCTTCATCATAAGTATCAAAATAAAGTTTGCCTTCTGAGGGGGCATACTTTTTTATTTTGTTCAGATTAACGAATAGGTGCATGTCCAATTTCACAAAATGGTGGTCAATTAATGTTTCTATGAAGCTAGTGAAGGCTACAAGAGATTCTACGTTTTCCTCTATGATTCCTTCTGGCGAAACATATTGGATAGATTTAATGCCGAACTCAACATACCAGACGTTATCTAAACGGATTTGAAGGGGAGTCTGCCAAGTTGAGGCTTCTTCAAGATATCCTGCCTTCATAAGTAAATCCGTATAAGGATACTGATACGCTTGTGATAGCTTTCTCAAGGTGTCAGGGGATGGCTTGATAACATCATTCGTGGTACGATTACGTCCGAGCTCTAAGTCCCTAATGTAGGCATGAGATAAGCCGCATTTACTTGCAACTTTACGTAAGGACATTTTACCTCGCAGCGTCTCGAGAAACTTGCCAAAGTGATTGCCTTGTTCCAAATGAAACACCTCCATACCCTTAATTGTAAAGGATTTAGGGTTAAAATGAAATCACGACCAAAGGTTTTATTTGCCATTAGGTGCAGATTTGAACATGTATGGTATAATAACTTTACTTTTTATTTGTGTTTTCCTTAAATCGTACCCCCCGAATTGTTATACATAGGGACGAAACTACTATACTGTGAGGTGGAAAGGTGCTACTGGTACTATTCAAACGGTTTCTTGGGAAGAAGGAATCCCAGGGACAAAGTGAACCCCATGCCTCTTCCCTTGAGGTAACCATACATCAAATTCAAGCAGGAGACCTACGACTTAGGAATCAATTTATTGCCGACTACCAGCCCTATGTGGCTAAAGTTACAAGTAGGTTTTGTAAACGATATATCGATCCGGCGCGAGATGATGAATTCAGTATTGCTTTAGGGGCCTTTAATGAAGCTATTAATCAATATTCTGCCGTCATGGGAAGGTCCTTCCTTGGCTTTGCAGAAACAGTCATGCGGAGGAGATTAATTGATTTCTTGCGCAAAGAACAGCGTTTCAAAGGACAGATTCCTTATAGTTCATTCGATCAGGAAGATGATGAAGATAACCTACTCAATCCGATTGAAGTTCATCAAGCTATCGAAGCTTATGAAAAGCAAAAGGGACTTGAAGAACGGCGAAGTGAAATTACTGATTTTAGCCGATGCTTAAGTGATTTTGATATCGATTTCTCTGAATTGACAGAAGCATCCCCTAAACACGACGATTCCCGACAGATGCTGTTTGGTATCGGTCGCACGCTAGCACAGGATGCAGAACTTATGCGTACTCTTCTGACGAAACGGCAGCTGCCCATTAAAGAGCTGCTGGAGCAGGTACAGGTTTCCAGAAAAACATTGGAGCGAAACCGTAAATATTTGATAGCGATTGCTCTCATCTTTAACGGTCCATATCCTTACTTGCGGGATTATTTACATATTCGAGAATGAGGAAAGCATAAAGAAAGGACGAACAGCGTATGAACAAGGGGATCGTCATGGAATTAAGCGAGAGTTCCATTATTGTCATGAATCCAGAGGGTCGGTTCGAGAAGCTTCCAAGGGGAACACGGAATTGTGAAGTTGGTGAAGAGATACTGTTTGCACCTGTGAAGCGGCGTTTGCGAATACCGCAAATGGCTATTTTATCAGGATTGGCGGCCGCAATCGTATTATGCTTTGTCTTAGTATCAACGCTGACAGGAACCATTCCAGGTAGCCAAGTGGTTGCCTACGTAACTATAGATATCAATCCTAGTGTAGAGATTGGTATTGATAACGATGAAGTTGTTCTGGATTTAAAAGGGCTAAATCAAGATGGTGAGGACTTAATTCGAACGTTAGTCTTCAAGGGGAAGTCGTTAGAAGCGATCACATCCGAAATTCTTGATAAAGCCGAGCAGGGAGCACTTGCTAAGGGTGAAGGGGATATCATAATCAGCTCTACAGTCGTGGGACAACAGACGGTTGTGAACGATGAGGCGATTGCTGCCAAGCTGAAAGAGCAGGTCAGCAAGCATATTGTGCAAACCCATCCGGATCAAGTGAAAAATTATGAGGTGACTGCGTTCGCTGCACCGCAAGAAGTGAGACAAGAGGCGTTAGCTAGCGGTGTATCTGCCGGGAAATATGCAATTTATCTCAATGCGGTAGACAATGGTGCGAAAGTATCCTTAGATGATATTAAAAGCGTATCGATTCATCAGTTAGCCAAGGATAACGGCGGAATTGATAAGCTGGTAAAACCGGATAAGCCGATTGATAAGTCGTCTCTGCAAAGACTTATCGCAGATGAAAAATCCGGTAAACTCAGCGAAAAAATTCAGCAAATTCAAAACGAAAAACTGACCAAAGAAAAGAACAACGATAATAATGGCAAGAACGATAAAAATAACAACAATAATAAGAACGGTAAGAATGATAACAGTGGCAAGACTAATGTGAAGCCAACAACGGCAACGCCTTCAAAGAATGACAAGAACGACAACAAGAACGACAAAAATGGCAAGAACGATAATAATAATAATAATGATGACAATAAATCAACGCCCAGGCCTGACCATCGGGACGACAAAAATGAGAATGATTCAAAGTCATCGACAAAGCCAAGAGGAACGCCCAAGCCGGTAATTTCCGGCATGCCGACTGTTAGACCATTCATAAGGCCAACACCAAAGTCGGAGAATGATAAAAGCTCCGACTCTCGTTGGAATTGGGGTGTTCGGAATACAGATTCAAAGAACAATAATAATGACGATTGAAGAATGAAGAGTCTTAAAAACGAAGATAAAACGAGCACCCCGGCTACACTTCTACATGAAGTTGCCTCTGGGGTGCTTGTTTTTTATTTATTCGGTAGAACTCATTGAAGGAGCTTGTGTTGGTAGGGGGAATTGGTAGGTGCGGGAAGAGCTTTTACTTTTTCGGCGCGACTTAGCCTTGAACTGCCAGATGACCAAGCCCGTAATCATTAGGAATAAGGGCATCATGCCTATGATGAAGCTCGCGATTTTTATCGGTTCCCCCCCAAGTCGCAGAGTGCAGGCCTTTTTTCCAGGGGCTATAGAATGCCATTGGGGCATTGTCTCGCTCGGGTCCTACAGGCCCAAGTACATGGGCGGTACCCGGATCAACATAAACATATAGCCTGATAAAGCTGGGGGTGAATCCATTTCTCTACCTCATTTTCAATGACAAGCAGGCTGCCTGTCGTACAGATGACGACAATGAATAAGCCTAGCAGTAAACTTACCCATAGATGAATTTTTAATAATGATTTACGCACATTAGTTCCTCTTGCATACATTGAGAATGATTATCAAAATCATGAACACGATTAGAATGATTTTAATAATCACTTTCACTGTCAATACATTTGTTAATAATCAGGTTACGTTAGAGTCAATGAATAAAATGGTGACGATTACAATACAATCAACTGTTTTATGGAAAGTAGGACTGAGTTGTAATACAATAGTTGCAAGTGCAATTATTTATTAACTCGCTCGCTTAATTGGAAGGGAGATATTGCTTTGAGATATTCGAAGTTCGGTAAATCTGGCTTCAACGTATCGTCACTTGGATTTGGTGCTATGAATCTGCCAGGTGTACCACTAGAGCAGGCAAGAGAAGCGTTGAACTATGCCTTGGACCACGGCATTAATTATATTGACACTGCAGCGGCATATCGGAACAGCGAGGAGATTATTGGCGAATGCATTTCGCATCGCAGGCAGGAGTATTTCTTAGCGACGAAGACAGGCGCGCGCGATTATGCTACGGCGAAAGCGGAGATTGAGCGAAGTTTGGTACGGATGAAAACGGACCATGTCGATTTATTGCAAATTCACTATGTGAACTATGTGAGTGAGTTTAAGAAGGCGATGGATATTGGCGGAGCGTATGAAGCTGCCCTTGAAGCTCAGCGGGAAGGGAAAGTACGATTCATTGGTATTTCCGGACACCGTCCCGATCTGCTTGCAAAATGGATTGCTACAGGGCAATTCTCACAAATTTTGTTTCATTTGAATTTGGCGCAGCCGTTTGCGCTCGATGAGCTTATCCCCAAAGCAACAGAGATGGATTTGATGAAAGTGGCGATGAAGCCTTTGTCCGGAGGGTTCATTCAACCGGTTGATCGGGCGATCCGCTATCCTTACAGTCAAGATGTGCATGTGACGATTTCGGGAATGGTCAGTATCAAGGAAGTGCAAGAAAACTTGGCTGCACAGGAGCTAGAAGTAGGGACCGAGGAGCGTCAGGAGCTAGAGCAATTGGCTATCCAACTCGGTCAGCATAATTGCAGACGCTGCAACTATTGTTCTTGCCCGCTTGAAATTTCCATTCCGGATGTCATGATTGCGAGTAGATTTAGAGAAAAATTCGGTTTGCTGCCCAAAGGTGATGGATTTTTCCAAAGACAAAAGGATAGAATAGTAGGCTGTGCAGACCATGACCCCTGCAAAGTGAAACCGCTTTGCGAAGATAAGTGTCCTTATCAGCTGCCTATGCAGTCGGTTGTTCAGAAGGCCGCATCTTATTATTAATTTGAAGAAACTAACTTGAAGAGCAGGGAGAAATTATCTATGTTTGTTAAGGTAACGAGTGTAACAACAGGTCTATTTACGTCATTGATGAATAATGAAACGGGGGCAGACGCAATCCTCGTCTGCCTAAGTGAAGCTGAGCTGCGTCAGGACGCTCTCCTCGGAGTGCCGCAGCTAGATCAGGCCCTTCAGCGCATGTGCGCAAAGGGCCTATTCACTGGCGCCTCAGGCGAACTCGAGGCGCTGCCAACCCACGGGCTGCTGCCGTACGCGTACGTGCTGATTGCGGGGCTCGGCCCCGCAGCGTCACGCGATACGCTGCGCGCAGCCGCAGTATTTGCAGCGCGCGAGTCCCTCGCGCTGCAGCTCGAAAGCTTGGCGCTGAAGCTGCCAAGCGGGTTCGACAGCCGGTCAGCCGCCTCGGCGCTGACCGAAGGGCTGCTCCTCGGTACATACCGCATCGCGGCGTACCGCAAGAACGAGCCAGCGCGCGCGGAGCTGCGCCAGGCGGTGTTGCTTACAGAAGCGGCTGCGGATGCAGCGCTTCTGGAGGGGGTGATCGCAGCCGCTGAGGCGGTTGCGGAGGGCACGAACTATGCCCGGGATCTCACGAACCTCCCGGGCAATAAGCTCGTCCCGGCTACCCTCGCAGCGGAAGCCGTTCGGCTCGCCCAGCACTATGGCTTCGCCTGCGAAGTGCTGGATGAGCACGAGATTGCCGCCCGCGGGATGGGCGGACTTACCGCGGTTGGCGCGGGCAGCGTCAACCCAGCGCGCATGATCACCCTGCAGTATAAGGGTGATCCAGACTCCGCCGACGTGTTGGGCCTTGTCGGCAAGGGCGTGACCTTCGATACCGGCGGTATCTCGATGAAAAGACCCGATGGCATGGAAGAGATGATCAGTGATATGGGCGGAGCCGCAACACTGCTTGGAGCCCTGCATGTCGTCGGTCAACTGAAGCCGAAAGTGAACCTGGTCGTGGTCATTCCGGCGGCGGAGAACATGACGTCTGGTTCTGCCTATCGTCCCGGCGATATCGTGACGATGCTAAGCGGACATTCCGTGGAAGTGCTGAATACAGACGCGGAAGGCCGTATTATATTGGCGGAGGGGATAACCTACGCAAAGCAGCTGGGAGCGAATCGCCTGATTGATGTAGCCACATTAACAGGGGCTATTTTAATCTCCTTCGCCGATGTGGCGACTGGCGCTGTTACGAACGATGATGAGTTTTTAAAACCGCTGCTCCAAGCAGCTTCGGCGGCTGGAGAAAAAGTCTGGCAGCTGCCAAACTATCCAGAGTATCGCGCTATGCTGAAGAGTGATGTTGCCGATATCAAGAATTCGACTTCATCGGATCGCTGGGCAGGCGCTATTACAGCAGGTCTGTTCATCGGCTACTTCGCCGAAGAAACGCCGTGGATCCATCTTGATACGGGCGGCACCGCTTGGTTATGGTCAGCGAAGGGCATTGAGCCCAAAGGTGCAACAGGAGTCATGGTCCGTACACTTGCCGCTTACTTGTGTGGCGAAGAACTGAAATAGGTTTACACAAAAAATCACCCGTCTTCGAGTTATCGTCGGCCTGCCTATTCATGGCAGGCCTTTAACTCAAGGCTGGGTGATTTTTATTTGTTAAAGATTTATACTTAGTAGACTTTTTCTTCTTAGGCGCCGACACTTTGTCTGTTTGAAGACGGTTGTGCAATCGGTCTTTGGAGCAACTCTTTCACGTCGGACATCTGAATGACCAGACGGTTGATTTCATTGGTTGTATAAGAGAGCTGCTCGGTGCGCTGCTCAAGTTGAGCTAAGGAAATGCCGACCCAATTTTTTTTGCTTCGATGTGGGAATAGATCGTATTTTAGCACCGTCATTGTGGCTGCGAATGGATCTGGTTTGATATAAACATCTTTCATGATATCATCCAGATTGAAAAAGAGATTCCCACGTTTCCACTTTATATAACCTGGTTCAAACAAGATAACAAGAAAATCGGAATCGGCCTTCTCCTTGTTCTCCATTGTAATTAGTCGGACAGCACCTTTGGACTGATTCGGCTTAATAAACTGATTAGACCGAATATCGGGAAGAAAAGGAACAATGAGAAGCGGACATACACTGGCAATATACAAATAAGTTGTTGACTGAAACACAAGAGAGAGTACAATAAAGGTCAAAAAGAGTAATGAGCTTGTGATAAGACCAAAATGGTTAGGTTTCATAGTAATTCGATGATCCCGCCTGACATGATAGATTAGGTAGTCAGTCCTATTTTACCATAAGTGCCCTATACCTTGTAAACTATTAGAACATTCACTCAACATTAGAATTACAAATGGAGGCGAGTAAACTTATGAAATTTCTGGACAATTTGCGGAAACCCAGGAAAAGAATGTCCTTTTACCGAAAAAGTCTGCTCGTAGCAACGCTGGAGGGTTTTCCGGCTGTTATTATTTTTCAGCTGCTAGGCGGTCCTTTCCTAACTGGTTATTTGCTGTATTTGGGCGCGACTTCAACTGAGATTGGATTCGTTTTGGCGGTTACAACCGTCGTCAATATCATTCAAATTGGTATGGCTGTTGTGATGCAAAAATTCAGGAACCGTAAACGGATGCTGCTTATTTTCGCTTCTGCTCACCGCTTGTTATGGACTTCTGTAGGGCTAATTCCTTTTCTTTTTCCCAAAGATCTGTGGGTTGTCATGTATATCGTGCTGTATACGGTTGCCCATCTAGGAAATGCCGCGGGTGGAATCGTGTGGACTTCTCTCATAAGTGATGCCGTGCCGGGTCCGGTTCGAGGGCGATATTTCGGGCTGCGAAATACGATATTGGGCGGGGTAAGTTCACTTGCTCTCTTTATTGGCGGACAAATTTTGGACCGTTATCCTGGTGGGCAAGGCTTTAACTATTTATTTATCATATGCAGTGTTTGTGTGGTCTTAAATATTCTTGCTTTCTTTTTATATCCGAATCCCCCCTTCGAGCCATCCACGGCATCAAATCCGGTAGGGATGATTGGGAAGCCTTTGAAAGATCGCGCTTTTCTTAAAGCGATTCTCTTTTTAGCCGTGTTTTTATTCGTTCAAGGGGTGACAGTGCCGCTTTTCTCTTATGTTATGCTTAAGCTGATGAAAATTAATTATGAAACGGTCTCCTTAATTACTGTCGTTCATACTCTTGTCATGATGGGCAGCTACTATGTATGGGGTAATTTGAATACGCGTCATAGTGCCCAGACCTTGCTGTTATGGTCCTTACCGATTATTGCACTAGCTTGTTTATTATGGGGAGCGATTGCTGTTATTCCTGCGATTGTAGTTCTGTATGCCGTACATATCGTTCTCGGAGTTGGGCTGGGCGGGTTTAACCAGATGGTATTTACATTTACCATTGGCGACACACCGAAAAGTGAACGTCCCATGTATATCGCGACTTATTCAGCGATCACCGGCTTTGCCGCTTTCTTGGGGCCGATTTTTGGCGGAAAAGTATATGCCTTACTTACGGATGCCCCGATGTGGGTACAAATATATGGTATCTCTACGCTGGTAGGCGTTGTTTTACTTGTACTTGGGTTGTTGGTTGGACGTTTAGTGTTGGGAAAAGAAATAAGGAGTGAAGTATAATTGACCAGAAAAAGAATTGGAATCATCGGTTTAGGTGATATTGCGCAAAAGGTTTATTTGCCTCTTTTGTCAGTAAACGAACAAGTGGAAGTCGTAGGAATCATGAGTTCCACACCGGCAACGGTTGAAAAGATAAAAGAAAAGTATCGCATCCCGTTCGGGACAACGAATTTGAATGAGCTTCTGGCACAGGAATTGGATGCTGTTTTCGTACATAGTCCGACACCTAGCCATTACGATATTGCTATGAAAAGCATAGAGCATGGTATAGCTGTCTATGTAGATAAGCCGTTATCTTACGATTGGACACAATCCGCCCAGATGGCTTCTTATGCAGAGCGAAAAGGCGTTCTGCTGGCAGCCGGGTTTAATCGCAGATTTGCTCCCCTATATATCGAAGCTAAGCAATGGCTGCAGGAAGCTGGCGGCTTCGATTGGTGTTCAGCGGTCAAGCATCGCATCAAGCAGCAAGGTCATAGCGCCAAAGAGACGCTTTATGATGACCTGATCCACATGCTGGACCTTTTGTTATGGATCGGAGAAAGCCCGTATGAAGTGAGTACATCTAGCCAACAAGTCGATGAAGCAGGCAAACTGCTCCACGCGTCAGGGACGTTAGCATTCGGATCTTCGCTAGGTACATATAGTATGGTTAGACTAGCAGGTGTTGATTTGGAAAAAGTGGAGCTGCACGGCAGCGGCCGATCGGTAGAAGTAACGAATCTAGATTCCGCAGTCTTTTATGAAAAAGGTGCCGCACCGCGCATACGTTCCTTCGGAAGCTGGGACACCGTGCTTGAAAGAAGGGGCTTCGCTGGCGTTGTTCAGCATTTTCTGAATAGCTTGGACAATCCGAATGCATGCAGCATCCGTGGAGACCTTGTTCTAGAGTCTCATCAGTTAGTGGAACGATTATCGGTGTAAAACGAGCAAGGCGCATAATCCCTGAACAAAAAATGCATAACCGACGATCCCCTCTACCTTTCTAATCGCTCCATTGCATTTTGTACATTAGAATTAAACTCGTTAGGCGAATATAAAGCATTCTATTGCATTTTCTACAATAGAATGTCTCTAAACCCAACTACAAAGGTATTACACGTTAAATTCATTGTACAGAATGCAATGCAGCTCTTTTAGGCAGCTACTTTAGGAGATTCCATTGTACATGATGCAACAGAATTCATTCCACCTAACTTATTCCTATCTCATAAACAGCAAAACCCGCCATTCCAGCTGAAACAGCTGAAGTGGCGGGTTTATTTTGTGTTTGATTGTTTACCCGCAGGAGCAATTCAAGACAGGCTTGCGAGCAGCAAGGGCTTCGTCCATGCGGCTGACGACGGTGGTGTAAGGAGCGTTTTTGACAAGATCCGGGTTTTCTTCGACTTCTTTGGAGATGGCGATCATGGTATCGATGAATTCGTCCAAGGTTTGTTTACTTTCCGTCTCGGTCGGCTCGATCATGATGCATTCTTCAACGTTGAGCGGGAAGTAGATCGTCGGCGGATGATAGCCGAAATCGAGCAATCTTTTGGCGATATCGAGGGTACGCACACCAAGCTTCTTCTGACGGTTGCCAGACAGCACGAATTCGTGCTTACAGAAGCGGGGATGCGGCACATCGAAGTAAGGCGTCAGTCTGGCAAGCATATAGTTAGCGTTTAGAACGGCGTACTCGGATACTTTCCTCAAGCCTTCAGGACCGAGTGTCCGGATGTAGGTGTATGCGCGGACGAGGATGCCGAAGTTGCCGTAGTAGCCTTTGACGCGGCCGATCGTTTGCGGATAGTTGTAGTCAAAATAAAAGCTGCCATCTTCGCGCTTAGCCACGAGCGGCGTAGGCAAGAACGGGATTAGCTTTTCTTTGACGCCGACTGGGCCAGCTCCGGGTCCGCCGCCTCCATGCGGAGTGCTCATTGTTTTGTGCAGGTTGAGATGCACGACGTCGAAGCCCATGTCTCCAGGACGCGTGATGCCCATAATGGCGTTAGCGTTAGCGCCATCGTAGTAGAGCAGTCCGCCGGCAGCATGCACAATCTCGGCGATTTCGACGATTTGTTCTTCGAACAAGCCGAGTGTGTTCGGATTCGTGAGCATCAGTGCAGCGGTATCTGGGCCGACTGCCTTGCGAAGCTCATCCAGATTCACGAGACCGCGTTCGTTAGACTTGATCGTAATGGTTTCGAAACCGGCCACGGTCGCGCTGGCAGGATTGGTGCCGTGTGCGGAGTCGGGACAGATGACCTTGGTCCGTTTCTCGCCGCGGCTCTCGTGATAGGAGCGGATCATCATGAGTCCGGTCCATTCACCATGCGCCCCAGCTGCAGGCTGCAGGGTTACGCGATCCATGCCGGTAATCGCTTCAAGGTCATTTTGGAGGTTATAGAGCAGCTCCAATGCGCCTTGCAGTGATTCTTCCGGTTGGTACGGATGTATTTTGGCGAAGCCTGGGAACCGGGCCACATCTTCGTTAATTTTTGGGTTGTATTTCATCGTACACGAGCCAAGCGGATAGAAGCCGTTGTCGATACCGAAGTTGCGGCGGGAAAGGGCTGTATAGTGACGGATGACGTCAACTTCATACACTTCGGGCAGTTCGGGTGCATTTTTGCGCCCAAACTTAGCAGGTAGAGCATCGTTTAAGCTAATCTCAGGTACATCTGATTCAGGTAAAGCATAGGCGACACGACCAGGGTGGCTCATTTCGAAAATGAGCGCTTTGCCGTCTGATTTCACGTTCATGTTGTTTTCGCTCATACGAGTTCCTCCAGTGCATCTGCGAAGGCATCGATATCTTCGCGCGTTCTTTGCTCAGTGACGGCAATTAGCATATGGCCGGCGAGTTCGGGGTAGTCGCGGCCGAGATCGTAGCCGCCGATGATGTTATGCTGCAGGAGCTTACTATTCAGCTCCTGTATATTCGTGCCGTTCGGCAGCTTGACGGCGAATTCATTGAAGTAGCTGCCTGTGAGCGGAAGCGTGAGCTTGCCCGAAGCGGTGAGACGTTTCGCCGCGTAGTGGGCTTTCTGGACGTTAAGCTTGCCAACGTCTTGAATGCCTTGCTTGCCCATCGTGGACAAGTACACGGATGCGCAGAGCGCGAGAAGCGCTTGGTTGGAGCAGATGTTCGACGTGGCTTTCTCACGTCGGATGTGCTGCTCCCGCGCTTGTAGCGTAAGGACGAAGCCGCGCTTGCCGGCGCGGTCGACGGTTTGTCCGACGATGCGTCCCGGCATGCGGCGCATCCAGCTTTCGGCGACGGCGAAGTAGCCGCACGTCGGCCCGCCCAGCGCAGCAGGGATGCCGAGCGGCTGGCAGTCGCCAACGACAATGTCAGCGCCGAGCTTGCCCGGCGCTTCTAGCAGACCGAGCGTGAGCGGATTCGCGCTCACGACGAGCAGTGCGCCCGCGCCGTGCGCGAGGGGCTCCGCTGCCGCTAAATCCTCCAAGCAGCCGAAGAAATTCGGCGATTGGAGGATGACAGCGGCTGCGTCGTCGCTGAGCTTGGAAGTAAGGTCCTCGAAGTCGGTCACGCCCTCAGGCGTGAGTCCGATCTCGACCACTTCCAAGTTCAGCCCGCGGGCGGTCGTGCGAAGGATGGCGCGCGCCTCCGGGTGCACCGCGCGTGACACAAGCAGACGGCTGCGTTTCGTCGCGCCGCTGGCTAGGGCGCCGGCTTCGGCCAGCGCCGTTGCGCCATCGTACATCGAGGCGTTCGCAACGGCCATGCCGGTGAGCTCACAGATGTACGACTGAAATTCGAATATCGCCTGCAGCTCACCTTGGCTGATTTCCGGTTGATAGGGCGTATACGCGGTGTAGAACTCTGACCGTGAAATGACATGATTGATCACCACCGGAAGGTGATGATCGTAGATGCCAGCGCCTAGGAAGCTGGCATACCGGTCAAAGTCGGCATTGCGACCCGCCAAACCGCGCATATAACGCAGCAGTCCTTGCTCATCCAGCGCCTTCGATACGTTCAATTCGCCTTGAAAGCGAACCTTTTGCGGTATATCTTGAAACATCTCCTCCATGGATGAGATGCCTATTGTCTCCAGCATTTCTTTCTGATCCTGCTCTGTAATTGGTAAATAGCGGTGCTTCATAACGTCGGTTTGCTCCTCTCTTGAGATGTATGAATTTACGGTTTTCTTTTATAAAAAGGGGTGGCAACGACTTTAGCTCTTACTTGTGCCCCTCTAATTTCCACATTCACTTCCGTACCCAGCGCACTGTAAGCTGAATCGATTAAAGCCAAGCCAACGTTCGTTTTGAAAGTAGGAGATTGCGTCCCTGTTGTGACTTCACCGATCTGTTTACCGTCAGTAGTGAAGACAGCATAATGCGGACGCGGGATACCGCGTTCAAGCATTTCGATGCCGACGAGCTTGCGAGGCGTACCATTTGCCTTTTGCCCAGCGATCACGTCACGACCTATGAAATCTCCTTTATCCAGCTTCACAAAAAAGGAAAGTCCAGCCTCTAGCGGCGTAATATCTTTGGAGAGCTCTTGCCCGTACAGGGGGAGACGAGCTTCAAAACGCAGCGTATCGCGAGCGCCTAAGCCGGCTGGTATAAGACCATGTTCTTGGCCTGCCTCCAGAAGCAGTTTCCACAGCTTCACAGCATCCTTTTGATCGATATAGAGCTCGAAGCCGTCTTCCCCTGTGTAGCCTGTGCGCGATAAGAGTGCGTTAATACCTGCAACATTCGCCTCGGATAGGAATCGAAACGTTTTCAAGGACTGGATTGGTGCGTCTGTTACTTTAGCCAAAATCTGTTCCGCATGTGGTCCCTGCAAAGCAAGCATCGCTGTTTCCTCAGAAATGTTTGTGAGTTCCACACGGCCTGTGAGGTTTTGCAGCATCCAATTCACATCTTTATCGATATTGGAAGCATTGATAACCAGCATGTAGTCGTTGTCGCCCAACTTGTAAACGAGCAGATCGTCCACAACGCCCCCATTCGGATAGCACATGAGGCTATATTGGCATTGACCTGCTTCCAGCTTGGACACATCGTTCGTCGTTATTTTTTGTAAAAAAGAGAGGGCGTCATCTCCGCTTACCCTGACTTCGCCCATATGGGACACGTCAAATAGTCCGGCCTGCTGCCTGACGGCGTCGTGCTCTTTTTGAATACCAGCGAACTGCACGGGCAGCTCCCAGCCTCCAAAATCAATGACTCGCGCTCCATGCTCCGCATAAATCGGGAAGAGCGGTGTTCGTTTTAACATGCTCGTATCCTCACCTTCGATCCACATTTTGTACTACAGGTATTTTGCCCAAAAAATGCAAAAAAAGAGCAAAACGTATGCAACACAAACATACCTTTTGCCCTGTCCTTTTTACCTGAGAGTTACCTCTTCGGACTTCGAGGTCCGTCAAGTTTCCCCTTGGGTGTCCGATTTTCCGCCATTGCGGCAAATCGAAGCTCTCCAGAGTTGCGTCCGATACAGGTCCTTTTGCCTGAGAGATTCACCACTGCTGGGCTTACTCCTTCGGCGCCGCGAGCTTAACTGCGGTCTCTCCCTATACCATCATTCGCCAATATTCAATTTATTTTATGATATTAATATTTGCCCAGATGGTGTTGATTGTCAACTGCAATTTTTCTAAAAAGAGAGGTGGAGAATCGAGTCTGGCTTCGTTGGGTAAAATTTACTGTGTGAGCCTTGACTTTGATGTTCCCCTTAGATTAAGCTAAAAGCAAAATTTGCTGGTAAGCGAGGCGTAAAAACGATGAGTGAAGTACAAGCCAATTTGTTATACACCAAAGAGCATGAGTGGGTAGAGAAGCTGTCGGATACAATTGTTCGCGTAGGTATTACTGATTTTGCCCAAGATCAATTGGGTGATATTGTGTTTGTGGAGCTTCCCAAAACCGGATCATCCGTTACAGCGAATGAAAGCATTGGGAGTGTGGAATCGGTTAAAACGGTTTCAGATATTTTCTCCCCAATCTCGGGTAAAGTGACTGCTGTAAATAGTACGTTGGAAAGTTCACCTGAGCTGGTGAATAGTGCGCCTTTCGGTGAGGGCTGGATGGTCGAGGTTGAAGTTTCTGGTGCTGATGCATTGGAAGGCTTGCTTACCCCAGCTGAATATGCTTCTTATATCGGAAACGACCAATAAGGAGAGACTTTGGTCTCCAACCAAAGATCCCTTAAAAAGGAGAGACTTTGGTCTCCAACCAAAGATCCCTTAAAAAGGAGAGACTTTGGTCTCCAACCAAAGATCCCTATATATGGTTCTAGGAATGGAGGTTTTCCATGTTTTTTGGGCAAAAGCCGCAGGAACCGAATGATCGTGTTCCCCCTGGGCAAACGCTAACGCAAGGCTGGCCGGTGCTACATTATGGATCCGTGCCTTTTTATAATGATATGAGCAAATGGGATTTGCGTGTCTTTGGCCTGGTCGAGGAAGAATTCAAGATCTCCTATAAAGACTTCATGGCGCTTCCGCGTAAAGAGTTCGCAAACGACATTCACTGCGTGACCACATGGTCCAAGCTGGACAATGTGTGGGAAGGCATTGCTGTAGCGGAGCTTATGAGCAAAGTGAAGCTGAAGCCGGAAGCCACTCATGTGATGCTGCATGCGGAGCATGGCTGGACGACGAATCTTCCGCTGGAAGACTTCCTACGTGAGACTTCTTTTCTCGGTATTAGGCACAATGGTGAGTTGTTGACCCCTGACCACGGGGCTCCGGTCCGTATGGTTGTCCCGCATCTATATTTCTGGAAAAGCGCGAAGTGGCTGCGCGGCATTGAGTTTATGCCGAAGGATAAGCCGGGCTTCTGGGAGCGGAATGGGTACCATATGTATGGAGATCCCTTCAAAGAGCAACGCTACGATTTTGATTAAAATCTAAATGGTTAAAGGCATGTTGCTAATGCAACATGCCTTTTTTCTTTTTATATCACTTAACTTTTTATTTATGGGCAGCTTGTATAATAAAAGGGGTATGGAAACTTGAATTATCAGATCTTTGTTTTCCGAATTATAGTAAAATTGAAAGAGAGTAATATTCATAAAATCCAGCTTAAATCGTATTTTTTCGAAGCTCGCAAAAATAAAATAGAATTATGGTCAAAGCTTGAATCAATTAATGGATTTATAGCATATTCTTGTGTGGATCACTATCCATAATGATATGTCCTTGTCCAAGCTTAATTTCAGTGAAGCCTGCCATTTGACGTGCTTGAAACCCGATTGGCTTATTTCTGCCGATAATAATCATATTTTGTATGTCCCTGGCGCCCTCTGACGGTAGTGAAAACGCTTTGGTAAAGGCGTATTCTTCGCTAAGAGTCGAATGAATGGCGTTAGTTAGCTTGTCATTTTCACCTTTGCCAAACAGATTCATAATGATTGCTCCCTGGGCATCGAGTTTTTCTCTGGTTAACCTGAAAAATTCTATAGATGTAAAATGCTGCGGGGTTCCCTTATCCGTGAAGGCATCCAAAACAATATAGTCATAAGTGTGTGGTTCTTCACTGCTGAGAATTTGACGACCATCACCAATGACCACATTATCCTTGCTGTACCCGAAGAAACGCTTACTTAACTCCACTACTTTGTCGTCGAGCTCGGCTACTTTAAATCGCTTCTCCGAAAAATGACCGGCAATTGTCCCAATCCCATGTCCGATAACAAATACGTCATCGAAAGCAGGGTTGTTAAACAACATTAAGTGGATAATTGCCCTCGGGTATTCAAACAAAATGCGGTCCGGATTATTCAAATCCATTGCACCTTGTATGGCCTCATTAGAAAATTGCATGACTCGAAATTTTCCTTTCTCGCCATATAACTCGAAAGTATCATAAACAGTTACCTCGTGTTTATTGCTGATCTCTTTAAACAATTGATGCAAGTCATTGATCTCCTATACGTTTTTTTATTTTGATACGCTAATTTTGCGGATTATGCTTGATAATCCTTACGCTGGGGTGAAGAATACTAGCTTAGCTGAAATGGTGCTTCAGGCCGCATCTGTGATGACAGAGTAGACTCTTTTTTGGTATTCATGAACGAAAAACGGCCCTTGTCGCAAAAGCAGCGAACAGAGCCGTTTTTAGCAAATAACTTTAATTCATGGATGTCCCCTCAGTGAAAATGTGGAAGGTTACACCAAACTTGTCGGTTACCAGTGCATAAGCCGGGCTAAAATGAGTCTCTTGGAGCGGCATCCCTACTGAACCGCCTTGCTTCAAGGCTTCATAAAATTGATTTGATTTTTCCTTGTCTTTCGTTGTTATACAGATGGTAACGTTATCTCCCTTTTGAAGGGGCTGACCTGGGAACGTATCGGAGAACATCAAGTGCGTTTCACCAACTTGTAACATGGCGTGTCCTAATCTGTCCTTTGCGTCTGACGGTAGAGGAAAATCCGGGTTTTCCGGCATCTCACCGAAAGTTTGGGTAAAGAGAACTTTGGCATCCAATGCTTTTACATAAAATTGAATTGCTTCCTTCGCATTTCCGTCCATCACTAGATAAGGGGTTAATCGTACTGTCATGATAAATCAGCTCCTTGGGTTCTAATTATTTTTATCATTGCTTTTAGGCTTACCTCTTATTATTATCACAAATAGATAAAAAAATAAAGAACATATGTTTGCGTTCCGATGGTTATCCTTATCCTTGATTTTTCCTCCTGTCAAAGATTGTCTTCCTAAGGATGAAATGACCCGCTAGGCTGTTGGACTAGAAATGGGTCATTTTTTGTCGGATTTTTAATATTTTTATCCGAAATATGGTAGCAATCCCCTTGGTTTTCAGCTAAACTGAAAACAGCGATATACGAATAATATGCAAAACTGAGGTGGCAGCATGGCTAAGAAAGGTTTATCTATAGGAAAAAAAGCAGCGCCATTTCGATTAGATTCTACGCAGGGAATCAGAGGACTGGAAGAGTTTAAGGGCAAGCCATTAGTTATTATTTTTTTGCGTGGGACATGGTGTCATAACTGCCAGAAACAGATGCCGGAGCTTAATGAGTATTATGAACGTTTTTTGGAAAAGGGCATCAATCTCATTGCCATTGCAGGTCAAAAGCTGGCCAACATTCAAGATTATGTGAATGCCAACGGCATTAAATTTCCGATTCTTTCGGATGAAACCAGACAAGTGATCAAAGCTTATGAGGTTTTCACGCCAATTAAATGGGACTCATTCCGAATTGCAATTCCAAGCACTTATATGATTGATGAAAACCAAACCATTCGATATTCCTATATTGGTGAGAATCAAGGTGACCGGCCATCTGCGAAAGAAATCTTAGAGGTCATAGACTCACTTTCTATTGTCTCTGATGATGCAAACTCACTTCAAGACGAGCTTCCTGTTTTCTTAGCTAACATGAAATCCACGCTTGAGCATGTGAATACTTCTGCAGCCTATGTGACGAAGAGTATAGAGAGCAATTTACATAATATTGAAGGATTAAAGAAAGCATCTCTAAGTAATTTTGAGCAATTAGAGGAATTCGTTAGTGATTATCAGAGGAAGTATGAGGAATTAAACCAATTTAGTCATCAGCTGAACACAACATCCCATGAATTCATGGAAATTCAGCAATTGAATGAACAATTGAGTCATAACATTCAAACGACGCGCGGATTAATGGATGAATTGATTAGCATGACGAATGTGGTCAATGAAATGAGTGACGTCATCTCCCAAATTTCCAGACAAACGAAAATTTTAGCCTTAAACGCATCTATTGAAGCCGCACGTGCTGGCGAGCATGGCAAGGGCTTCGCCGTTGTCGCTCAGGAAGTGAGCAAATTGGCTCATGGAACGGAGGAGTCCGCAGGTAATATCACGTCACAGCTTCAAGCCATTGATGAGAAAATCAATGAAAGTTTTTCGTCTTTTTCTACTTTTGAACAAACGATGAATACGGTTAGAGAGCGAATTTCGGTAAATTCCTCTCATATTCTTTCCATATCCGATGGGGTTAAGCTCATGGCTGACGGTACGCTCCAACTAGGTAACGAATTAAGTCATATCAAGGACAGCCAACATCATGCACAAAATGATTTAAGTAAAATTCAAGAAGTTGAAACGACCATAAACAATGAAGTCAATGAAATCATGCAGGATATGCATTATCATGTTGATCAACTGAATGCTTTGGATGAGAGAACGAAAAAGCCGAAAAAATGATCTCCAAAAGTGCACAGCATGGCGGTATACAGCGATCCATATCCTCATTACCAGTGTGAGGGTAGATCGCTTTTTCTGGTCATTGAACCAATCGCTTTATTAAATTTGCTCCAAACATCCCATGTGCCGAATGAGACTGGAACGAGCATGGGAAAATAAGGACACGTAAAAGACTTGTCATTATGGTAAGCGCTTCATACAATAGGAGTATAGCATCAACACATTAGATTGGAGAGCTGCAAGATGCGTTTTAAAGATGTATTTTCGATCATCGGACCTTCTATGATCGGTCCATCAAGCTCTCATACCGCAGGAGCGGTTCGGTTAGGTCGTGTTGTCAGACAGCTGCTAGGTGAACTGCCAACAAAAGCTGAAATCACGCTGTACGGTTCTTTCGCGGATACTTATCGAGGGCATGGCACCGATTTGGCACTAATTGGCGGTTTACTGGATTTTGAAACCGATGATCCACGTATTCCTTTTGCTGCCGAAGAAGCTGAAGCGCTCGGTGTAGAGATTGCTTTCCGTACAAGTAAAGATAAAGCAGATCATCCCAACACCGTCGGATTCATTATTTCATCAAGTACACGGGAAGTGAGTATGACTGGAGCATCCATCGGAGGTGGTAACGTGGAAATTGTCAAAGTGAATCATTTCGACGTGAAATTTACCGCGGTATACCCTACGTTAGTTATTTCCCACCATGATCGTCCAGGTATGATAGCGGATATTACCACCTTATTGGGGCGAAGCCAAATTAATATCGGGTTCATGGATTTGGATCGGAAAGGCCGAGATCGGGAAGCGATGACAGTAATTGAAACAGATGTATCTATTCCAGATTCTCTTATTCAAGAGCTTAAGAGCTTAAGTATGATTTACGATATAAGAAGAGTGGATCTCGCGGAAAGAGGCGAATAAATGAGATTCCAGACATTGAAACAACTAGCGGAGGTATGTGCTTCTGAGGGATTAACCATTGCAGAAGTCATGCTTGCGGATCAAAGCCAAGAATCAGGCAAAACACCTGAATATGTATTCGAAAAGATGCAGGCGTATTATCAAATTATGAAAGAGGCAGTTGCCAAAGGATTGACCGAGGATACAACATCCCGCAGTGGGTTGACGGGGAAAGACGCTCAGCGTGTCGCCACTTATTTAACAACTTCGGAAGCATCCTTAGGTGAAGAAGCTTGCAAAGCGATGGCGTATGCCCTTGCCGTATCGGAAGTTAACGCATCCATGGGCCGAATCATTGCCACACCGACGGCTGGCTCTTGTGGGATTATTCCAGGTGTTTTCATTAGCAGTCAGCAGCGGTTTGGATGGGATGACGATCATATGGTGAGAGGCTTATTAAGCGCCGGTGCCATCGGTTATGTCATTGCCAACAATTCCTTCGTCTCGGGTGCGGAAGGCGGATGCCAGGCTGAAGTCGGGTCTGCCATAGGTATGGCAGCGGGCGCTCTTGTGGAACTTCGGGGCGGCACACCGGAACAGGCGATGCATGCCGTGGGGCTTGCGCTTAAGAACACACTGGGACTTATTTGCGACCCTGTTGGCGGTTTGGTTGAAATTCCTTGTATCGTTCGCAACGGATTTGGGGCGGTTAATGCGATGGCGGCAGCCGATATGGCTTTGGCTGGTGTTCGATCTGTCATCCCTTCGGATGAAGTCGTCCAAGTGATGTATGAGGTGGGTACGGCTATGCCTGAGAAACACCGGGAGACAGCCAAGGGGGGCTTGGCCCAGACACCGACAGGTCGCCAAATTATGAAAGAGCTCAATCTGGGTAAGAAGCGATAATTGTTAAGTCTGTGGGGAATCACCTACAGGCTTTTTTTATTTTTTTTACCGAAAATCGGCATTATCTAGGCATCACACTACAAGGAATTATATGATGCGAAAAATCGTGTTTAGATTATTTTAATCTGCACGCTCACGATAAGTAGCGGATGCTCCCATGTGAATATTTACAACAAGCTATTAAAGCGTTAAGGTTGCCTCATCTGAGCCGTGCTCCGTTAGAAGGGGATTGGGCAGTGGAACAGTTTTACTAACGTCCAGATATTTCCCTCCTGTTCATTTCGGTATATAGTAAAAGAATTGAAGTGTTTGAAAGGAGTTATCTGACCAGATGCAAACAACGATGAGTGATGAACAAAATGGCATTTTTCCTGCCGTATGCTCACTGGATTGTCCAGATCAATGCGGTTTGCTGCTTCATAAGGAAGCAGGAAGGATCGTTAAAATAGAGGGAGACCCCGATCACCCAGTTACACAAGGGGCCATTTGCAATAAAGTTCGTAACATGACGGCAAGAATGTATGACGAAAAAAGGCTGCAGTTTCCCATGAAGCGCGTTGGTCCGAAAGGGGAGGGCAGCCAGTTTGAAAGAATTACCTGGAATGAAGCGATCGAAACTATCACGAGCCGCTGGAAAAAGCTGATCGCTGAAGAAGGGGCAGAGTCTATCCTGCCATACAGCTTCTATGGCAACATGGGACGGATCGGAACCGAAGGTATGGATCGTCGCTTTTTTAATCGGATGGGAGCGAGCCGACTGCTTTATTCAATTTGTGAATCAGCGGGCACAGAAGGCTACAAGTATACAATGGGTGGCAGCTATGGGACGGATCCAGAAGAAACGGTTCATGCCAAGCTGATCATCATGTGGGGGATCAATGCGGTCAGCACGAATATGCATCAGGTGATGCTGGCTGAGAAGGCGCGTAAAAATGGTGCGCAAATCATCGTGATTGACGCTCACAAAAACCAAACAGGCCGCTGGGCGGACTGGTTTATTCTGATTTTACCTGGCACGGACGCCGCCCTTGCTCTCGGCATTATGCATATTTTGTTCGCAGAAAATAGGGTAGATGAAGCGTTTATGCAGCAGTATACCGTTGGGCATGAGGAGCTAAGGGAGCATGTGCGGCAATATAAACCTTCCGTGGTATCTACAATAACAGGTGTTCCTGTCGAAGACATCTACCGGCTTGCTCGCTTATACGGACAGACCTCACCTTCTTTTATTCGAATCGGAAACGGTATTCAGCACCATGATAACGGCGGCATGTGTGTGCGAACTATATCTTGTTTACCAGCGTTAACGGGACAGTGGCTGCATAAAGGCGGCGGCGCGATTAAAGGAAATGGCGGTTATTTGGAGCACAATATTCCCGCCTTACAGCGACCTGATTTGCGGGAGAAGGAAGCTCGTCAAATTAATATGAATTTACTCGGGAGTGCCTTGCAGGAGCTTGACCCGCCTATTCATTCGCTCTATGTGTACAATTCCAACCCAGCGTTAGTTGCTCCCCATGCGAATAAGGTGAGGGAGGGACTCCAGAGAGAGGATCTCTTCACTGTAGTTCATGACCTGTTTCTGACAGAAACAGCGAAGTACGCGGATATCGTGCTTCCAGCGACGTCATCCTTTGAAAATACGGACTTCTACCGTTCCTATTGGCATCAATATGTGCATCTTCAGCTTCCAGTCATAGCACCATATGAGGAAAGTAAAGCCAATGTAGATGTGTTTCGTTTATTGGCGGTAGGGATGGGATACGAGGATGAAGCCTTGCGGGATAGCGATGAAGCTTTGGTGCGACAAGCATTGGATCATCCTGGAAATCCTGCTCTGAACAACATATCGTATGAACAATTGCTGGAAAAACAGTTTATGAAGGCGGATGTAAAGCCCTTGCTTTCAGCGGAATTAAAGACACCGAGCGGGAAGATCGAGCTGTATTCACATGAGATGGAGAGTAAAGGCTTCCCACCCCTTCCGACATATACGCCACTCGCCTACGAAGGTGACTTGCCATTCTTGTTCGTTCCGGCGCCGAATCATAACTTCCTGAATTCGACATTTGCGCATAATGAGAAGCATATTCGTATGGAGAAAAGACCGAAGCTTCATATGAATGAAGCGGATGCATCCGCATTAGGCTTGGTCAGTGGCGATGTTGCCCGCATATGGAATGACCGCGGGGAGTGCGAATTAGTCGTAGCGGCGGGCTCGGATGTACTGCCAGGCGTGGTTGTGAGTCAAGGACTGTGGGCGGATTTACCGGGGAATAAAGCGTTGGTTAACGCGCTTACGCCGGACCGTGTAGCCGATATGGGCGGAGGAGCAACGTTTTTCTCAGGCCGCGTACGGGTAGAGAAGCGCAAGGCCAACTGAACCGTTGGGCGGTTAGCCGCATAATGTAATTCAGGAGGTGATGACCTATGTCATTACAGCAAAAAGCGTATGCCTGGATCGGAAGTCCAGTAGGTGTATCCCTAATGGACGGCACCGGTGTTTCTGGTATTTTGTGCAGTATTCAAAATGGGTCTATTTATATGATCGAATACTTATATCACACCCAATTCGCTACCAAGCATTATGCATTCAATCAAATACGAGACATTCTCCCGTTCCCGCAATGCCCGCAACCGCAGCTGTTGTACCAAACGAAACCTTTATATTAGTCTTAACACCGATCCTAATAGATCGGTGCTTTTGTTTTGGGAAATCCGGCATGCAATTGATGTAAAAAGCGCAGCTAAAAGATAAAGACAATGAAGATAAAGACAAAGAAGATAAGGAATAAAAGACTATCAACACCAACAGAGTCGGCTGGGATCTCCCTCCCGGCTCTTTTGTTGTACGTATCTTGCGACTCAGCCGCTTAGCATCAGGAGGAGCATTCATGGTACAATACGGAAAACTTAAGGTAAATGGTGAACCTATGACATTTGAAGAGGTAATGGAAAATTTAGAGGAGCTTGGAAGCGAGCAAACGAAGAAAACATTTCTTCGACACGGAGCGCGGGAACCTGTTTTCGGCGTAAAAGTAGGTGATCTGAAGAAGTTAGTCAAATATGTTAAAAAAGATCGTGAGCTGGCACTCGCTCTCTACGACTCAGGAAACACGGATGCGATGTATTTGGCTGGACTCTCGATTGATCCCAAAACAATGACAAAGGAAGAGCTTCAGAAGTGGGCGAAGCATGCTTATTGGTACATGCTTACCGAATATACGGTTGCTGGAGTGGCCGCAGAAAGCAGCAGCGCGCTTGAACTCGCAAGGGAATGGCTGCAATCACCCGATGAATTGCTAGCCACATGCGGATGGAGTACGTATACGAACTACATTAGCATTACGCCAGATGAGAAGCTCGATCTCATTGAAATTGCTCAGCTGCTGGAGCAGGTGAGAACAACGATTCATGCTGAAAGAAATCGCGTTAGGTACACAATGAACACCTTCGTTATTGCTGTGGGAACGTTTTATCAACCGTTATTTGAGGTTGCGATAGAAGTAGCCAGTGAGATCGGCAAGGTTCAAGTGGATGTCGGTCAAACCGCATGCAAAGTACCGCTCGCCAGCGAATATATCCATAAAGTGGAATCGATGGGGCGTGTAGGAACAAAGAAGAAGACATGTATTTGTTAAAATGATTTTATTAGAAAAATTATTTTTGAACATCCTTATCGTTCTTGCTCCTGTCTTATTGCAAAGCGTTTTTGGAGAGCGCTGGCGCTATGCTCATTCGCCCATAATGATGGGCCTGCTTTATGGCACAGCCTCCTCCCTGTGTTTATTATTTTCCTATTTTGAACTCCAATTATTTTGGGATCTACGTTATGTTCCACTTGTGATCTCGACCATTTACATGGGACCTATAGCAGGTGTGATTAACTATCAGCTAAAATAGTTCTATTTCTCTATTTTACCGGTATCAACGACCTCGAAGTCGCTGCCCTTAAGCTTACCAAGGTTGTGCAAATCTTCGTCGTCCCAAAGCAGATTTGGCGCACCGCTGAGATATAGATCACTTCCGTTATCGGCCACAATCATGCCATATTTCTGCAGCGCACGAAGGATGGCCTGATTCGTTTTCGTGAACCCAGACACATCAAAATCGCTTCGAAGCCGGAGCCGCAGTCCCATCGGAGGACGGTTGGGATCCGTACTAGTAGAGGCGTAGTGAGTGGCAGGAGCGACGAATCCGCGCTGCGTCTTTTGCACAGTGAAACGCAAGGCGTGATTGATTTCTCCCGCGGCCGCTTCCTCATAACGGACGAGTCCGGGGAAGATAGGCAAGCCAGCAGCGTCTGCAGATGTCCAATACTTTGTCCTTAACGTATTGGAGGTAAGATCCCATTTGGCACCGTTCGAAGCTGTCCATCCATCACCTGCGGGATGCGCGTTGTACAGCTCGTATAGCAAATGATTGCTTTTATCGACCACGATGACATGACGATCGCCGTCACTGGCAGAGCCTCCTTCGATTGGCGCATTTGTCGGAATAGGGTAAGGTCCCGGATCGCTCTCGTCCGCGTAATCCGTAAAAGTCACATTTACTTTCGGTTGATCGCCGTTAACGATCGTGTACGGAATTCCAATGGGAGCTCCCTCCCATACGGTACCAAAATCCGCATGCATCTTTGTATTCACGCCGATAGAAGCAATGAATCCAGCAGAGTTTGAGTGAACCGGGTAGTTGGATATGTCCGTATTCCAAGGGTTATCCTTGGGGAACACTTGCAAAGCCGCAGAACTGGACCCGGTACTAGGTTGTTCAGGCAAAGGTTTCGGAATAGGCTTTTTCCCAACATAGATGGAGCTAGTCGCATCCTCCCAATCTACCGGTTTACCCAATGCTTCAGACATAAAGCGCAACGGAACATAGGTCGTGTTTTTATAAATGAATCCTTGTAAATCGGATGCGGGCTGCTTGTTCATCCCGTCAAAATAGTAGCGAATATCGCGGAAATAAACGTCAATGCCAACAGCACCGGTCGCCGCGTAGGTGAGGCCCGAGAAAAACACGGCTCCACAAACGAAACCGATTGCTCCTGCCTTCCATTTTCCCATCGTGTTCAACTCCTCGTGTAGTTCAGTATGTATTGTCCTTAACCTGCTGTATTTCCCATTCTATCTGTGACAACCTGGGACAACCATAGGGCATCAAACTCATTTTGCGCCTAGCTTAGTCAAAAAAGCCTAGTCAAGTTCCCTCTTACTTCAAGGGACTGACTAAGCTTTTTTTGATAGATATTTACAAATTACCGATTATCGATTTTTTCTGGATAAAGATCATGGTTCATCAATCGATGCTCAGCCATCGCTTCGAACTTCGTACCGGGTTGACCCCAGTTACAATAGGGATCGATGGAAATACCGCCGCGAGGGGTGAATTTACCCCAAACTTCAATGTAACGAGGCTCCATCAGTTCGATCAAATCATTCATAATAATATTGACACAGTCTTCGTGGAAATCACCGTGATTCCGGAAGCTGAACAGGTACAGCTTAAGGGATTTGCTCTCAACCATTTTAATATTCGGAATATAGGAGATATAAAGTGTAGCAAAATCTGGCTGTCCAGTTACGGGGCACAGACTGGTGAATTCAGGGAAATTAAATTTAACAAAGTAATCCCTGTTCTGGTGCTTGTTATCAAATGCTTCTAATAAAGTTGGATCATAATTGAACACATACTTGGTTCCTTGATTGCCTAATAAGGTAATCTCTTTCAAGTCTTCATTACTTCTACCAGATGACATAGGTGGATCCTCATTTCATAGTTTTTTATAGAGGGAGTTTGCGAACCTCTTCTATTTTCATAAGAAATGTACCATATATGAAGGGAAAATGCATCCTCATAGCCGTTGGAATTTCGTGGAGAGTCTGCTTTTTTACGCCAAATTCTCAAATGTTCAAGTGCTTGTGTACGTGTAGCCAAACCGGTTAGATACGGGTAAAATAGATACATACTTGTGTCATAAAAGAGATGGAGGTTTGTAAGCTTGAAAGCCTATAAGGAGCTATTACAAGATATACTTGCCAATGGGACGAAAAAGGAAGATCGAACGGGTACGGGGACAATTTCGGTATTTGGCAGACAAATGCGCTTCGATCTCTCGAAAGGATTTCCTTTGCTGACAACGAAAAGAGTGCCTTTTCGCTTAATTGCTAGTGAAATGCTTTGGTTTATTAAGGGAGATACGAATATTCGTTATTTATTACAACATAACAACCATATATGGAATGAATGGGCTTTTAAGAAGTGGGTAGAGAGCGCCGATTATACGGGACCGGATATGAGCAATTTCGGATTGCGTTCACAGCAGGACGAAACATTCAAACTTCAATACGATGAGCAAATGGATGCTTTCGTGAAAAAAGTGCTGGAGGATGATGAGTTTGCCAAGCAATACGGTGAGCTTGGAGATGTTTATGGTAAACAATGGAGGGATTGGACGACGACGCAGGGAGGCACGATTGATCAACTCAAAGAAGTTATTCATATGATCAAAATGAACCCGGATTCTCGCCGTCTTATCGTATCGGCCTGGAACCCTAAGGATATACCGAGTATGGCGCTTCCGCCTTGTCATACGATGTTTCAGTTTTATGTGGCGGAGGGCAAGCTATCCTGTCAGCTATATCAACGAAGTGCTGATACGTTTCTCGGCGTCCCTTTCAACATTGCCGGTTATGCGCTGCTGACGCACCTTATTGCACAGGAATGCGGACTGGGCGTCGGAGAGTTCGTACATACGATCGGTGATGCGCATATTTACACGAACCATATGGACCAAATTCATCTTCTGCTCAGCCGTGAGTCAAGGGAATTGCCTACGCTTAAACTGAATGAGGAAGTCGCTTCTGTCTTTGATTTCGACGTGAGCGATATTGAGATGATCGGTTACAATCCGCATCCAACCATTAAAGCGCCTGTAGCGGTATAATCATGTGGACGAAAGGAGAAGCTCAAACATGAGTATCTCATTTATTTTTGCAATGGATCGCAATCGAGCCATCGGGCTGAATAATAAATTGCCTTGGCATTTACCCGGGGACCTGAAGTTTTTCAAATCCGTTACGATGGGACACCCGATTCTCATGGGACGTAAAACGTACGATTCCATTGGAAAACCGTTACCGGGCAGACGCAACGTCATTCTTACACAGAATTCCGATTTTCAAGCAGAGGGCTGTGAAGTCATTCACTCTGTACATGAAGCGGTTGAGGCCTTCCGAGATCAGGAGCTGTTCGTTATTGGCGGGGCGGAAATCTTCCGGTTGTTTACTTCTGTTGTGGACCGCATGTACATTACGTACATTGAGCATGAGTTTCAAGCAGATACGTACATCTCCGAATTCGATATGTCCGAATGGACATTGGTATCCAGTGAACAAGGAGAACGCAACGAGAAAAATCCTTACGAGTACTACTTCCGAATTTATCAAAGAAGACAGGCATAGCAAAGGCCTTGAGCGCTGTTAATAACAGTACTCAAGGCCATTTTTTTATCTACGCTTTCTTGTAAGTGAGACGATCAAGGATAATGCACCCAGCACCACTGCAGCAATGGAGAGGTAGAAAGAGGTATTGGACGATGAATTGCCACTGGCAGCACTGCCAGCCTTTACTTGACCGTGACTGTCTGTCGTAGCACCCGCTGCTGCTTTGGCTTTGACTGTCGTTACGGAAGCCGGTTTGTCCGATCCATCGGCACCGACCCATTCGACAACGCTGCCATCTTTGTAGGTCTGGTAAGCCTTCCATACGATCTGGGTAGCTGTATCAGCCACCTTGCCTTGCATACTGAAATCGCCGAATTCCGTACTGGATAAGCCGTCTCCGGTTGCTTTCCAAGTAACCCCTGTTATTTTACCAGCAGGATCTTTGGCAAGTTCGTATGTCCACCCAGCTTTGGGTTCGAAGCGTGAGATGGCTACGGAATCCAATGGGAATTTGACTTCTACCTGCACCGTAGGAATGTCTTTCTCGGTAGGTACACGCACCGTAAATTTCTCATAGCCACCTTGGGTAGCTTCTTTCGGATATACAACAACATGGGCGCTGGCGATTCCCGCTAGAAGCATAGAGCCGATCAGCATTATACCTGCATTTAATATGAACTTTTTAAACATAATTGGGTGTTCCCCTTTCAAATCAACTCTTATATGTTGTCCATATTACCTGATAGACAAGCATATGAGTATGACTCGACTGGGCTATTTTTTCGACTAGTGTTGTCCTTTTCGTGTCAGCCCGTGCTTTATGGCGAATCCGGTGAGCTGGACTCGATTCTCGAGGCCAAGCTTTACTAATATATTTTTCATGTGATTCTTAACGGTATGCTCCGAAATCAGCAGCTTTTCCGCGATCTGCCTATTGTTATCCCCTTGGGCTACGTAAGCTGTAATTTCCTGTTCACGTGAGGTCAGCATGCTCGGGGTTGGGCCTTCCGTTTGCATACTAATAGGCGCGCGGAATCGTTGAAACAGCTTGTCTGCCATTCCCCTGGCCACCTCTGAATTATCGTCGAGGAGCGCGCGCAGGTAGGTGAGCCATTCGTCGGGGTCCATGTTTTTTAGTAAATAGCCTTGAGCTCCGAATTGTAACGCTGTAAAGAGATCAGCTACATCGTCGGACACTGTAAGCATGACGATGCGTATAGCCCCATATACTTGCTTAATGCGCCGAGTAGCTTCTAGTCCATCCATAGGAGACATATGGATATCCATCAATACCACATCAGGCATGACTTCACCGCATAATAGAATAGCTTCTTCACCGCTAGTGGCTTCTCCCACAATATAGAAGTCGGATACAGGCTCCAGCATGCTGCGAATAGCTTTCCTTGCAAGCGGATGATCGTCTACGATGAGAACGCGGAATGGTTGATTGATCGGCATTATAAACTCCTCCTATCTGCTTGTACGAGAAGCGAAGTTCCTGATCCAAACTCGCCAACTTCCCTCATCTTAAACTCAAAAGTTGCACCTAGCTCGGCCGCTCGTTTCTGCATCAATTCAATGCCGTACTTTTTGCCTTTTCCTTGAAGGTTATGCAATCCACATCCGTTATCGGTAATATGCAGTTGCCATGCCTTTGGGTGAGCTTCCAGAAGAATTGCAGCTTCGGTTGCCTTGGAATGCTTGCGTATGTTGGTAAACGCTTCTTGTATGATGCTGAAAAGCTGAACTTCCTCACCGGATGAAAAGCTGCGCTCTTCAATAATCAGCTTCTCCTGAAGCTCAATCCCCGTCACTAAATGCCAGTCTTTCAGGAATTTGTGGATTCGCTGCTCCAAGCTAGTTCCTTCTTCCAAAGGTGTTCTAAGATTAAAAATGGCCTGCCGAAGCGAGTTGTCGATTTCCGAAACAGCCGCTTTGGCTTCCTCTAAATCACCTTGCTTCAATTTTACATTAAGAAAAAAGAGGGTTTGAGCCAAATCGTCATGCAGTTCTCTAGCCAGACGCTCACGCTCTTCATAGACCGCTCGACGGGCTTCACCGATTGTCACTTTCTCATTGCTGCGCTCAATACTTTGAAACATCCACGAAGCAAACAGATAGGAGAGCAATAAGGTAATGATCGTAATGGAGAAATTACCAGCTTCCATCGTTAAATAATTAAGAAGAAATTCATGTCGTATATATTCAAAACCACCGATGATGATAACCGGTACAAAAATCGTAAATATCTTGAAAAGACGAAGAGACATAGGGCTTATTAACTCCTTTATCAGCATTCAATGTCTGGAACGGATTCTATTATATCAAATAAATGTTAGATTTCTTCACAAAAATGATGAATGGACTTCTCAAGTCATGCACACGTGTGCTACATTATTAATAAATCGTGTCACGGATAAGAAAGGAATGGTGTCAAACCCATGTGGAAATCATTACTGCAGCAGCGAAGAAGCTGGAGTGGATACGTTGGTGTTATTGCACTCTTACATATACTAGGGCTTTTTGGATTATATAGTGTAGCCAAGACGTCGCCTGCCTTCTGGGGAATTGGACTGCTTGCGTACACATTAGGTATGCGGCATGCTTTCGATGTTGACCATATTGCAGCTATCGACAACACCGTACGCAAGCTCGTTCAACAGAAGAAGAATCCATTAGGCGTTGGTTTCTACTTCTCACTTGGACACTCCTCCGTTGTGTTCATTATGACCATTGTGACTGCGTTCTCTGTTCAATGGGCAGAGCGTGAGCTTCCTTGGCTGCAGCGTTTCGGAAGCGTTATTGGCGCTTCGGTTTCAGGTCTGTTTCTCGTTCTTATCGGTATTTTAAACTTACTCATCCTTATCAATTTGTATAAATTGTTCCTGAAATTTCGCGGCAGCGCACAAGGTGAGAAAGAGTTTGAAGAGCTGCTGGAGTCCCGTGGATTCATTGCTCGTATGATCAAACCGCTTCTTTCTTTTATAGGCAAAAGCTGGCATGTATATCCGTTAGGTTTCCTCTTTGGTTTAGGCTTTGATACAGCGAGCGAAATTGCGCTTCTGGCTATTTCAGCCCATGCAGCGAAGGAAGCCATCCCTTTCATTGGCGTCATATCGCTTCCGCTGCTCTTCGCCGCAGGGATGAGCCTTTTCGATACAGCTGACGGCATGTTTATGACCAAGGCCTACAAATGGGCATTCCATACACCTGTACGTAAGCTGTACTATAATTTGACAGTGACCGCTTTGGCTGTCATTGCCGCTCTAATCATTGGGGTTATCGAGTTAGGGCAAGTTCTATCGGAGGAATTTGGCATGGAAGGAGCTTTCTGGACGTGGCTGCAGGAAATTGATTTCGGGACATTAGGCTATATCTTAGTCGCTCTGTTCGTAGTGGCCTGGATTGTATCTATTGCCATATGGAAAGGGATGAAGATCGAAGAACGGTGGAGTGCAAAAGTGTGACCCATGATGGTGGCCTCGGAAGCTCGAGAGGCTGCCTTTTTGTTATGGTGAACAATGGAATATGAAATTTTTCTAAAGGTCATGATAGAAAAAAGGATTTTGCCGAAATACGTTGAAAGTAGTCTGTCTAATATTTTGATTCTATTTTGAGAAAGTAGGACTTGTATGATTGAGTTTAAACATATTTCCAAAGTATATCCTAACGGAACTGTTGGTTTGAGTGACATTAACCTGACCATTCAACCTGGAGAATTCGTTGTTATTGTTGGCCTATCAGGAGCAGGTAAATCGACTTTACTGCGCTCTATTAATCGTTTACATGAGACAACTGATGGACAAATATTGATTAATGGCAAATCGATAACAATGGCGAACGGTGCCGAATTGCGCCGCATGCGCAGAGATATCGGGATGATCTTCCAAACCTTTAATTTGGTCAAGCGTTCCACTGTACTTCGTAATGTGTTATCCGGTCGTGTAGGTTATCATTCTACTTTACGTACAGTTCTCGGATTGTTCCCCAAAGCAGATATCGAGCTTTCCTTAAAAGCACTGGAGAGAGTGAATATTCGGGAAAAAGCTTATTCACGCGCCGATGAATTGTCCGGTGGTCAGCAACAACGTGTTTCCATTGCGAGAGCATTGGCACAAGAAGCCAAAATCATTTTGGCGGATGAACCGGTAGCCTCCCTTGATCCATTAACAACGAGACAAGTTATGGATGACTTGAAGCGTATTAACACGGAGCTAGGTATAACGACAGTCGTTAACCTTCACTTTATCGACCTTGCACGTGAATATGCGACTCGGATTATCGGACTTCGCGCTGGTAAAGTCGTATACGACGGACCTGTTG
This sequence comes from Paenibacillus sp. yr247, assembly GCF_900103825.1. Lineage (GTDB taxonomy): Bacteria > Bacillota > Bacilli > Paenibacillales > NBRC-103111 > Paenibacillus_E. Next base: position 391,780 of record NZ_FNIF01000002.1, on the reverse strand, counting down.
CGGAAGCGACGGATGATGTATTCTCCGAGATTTATGGCCGTGCTATTAAGAAAGATGAGCTTCTAGGAGGGCAGGAGGGATGAGTGTAACCACCGTCAAGAAGCCTCCTCGTACGAAGTTTTATCTCATAACCCTGATCATGGTGCTTTTCCTGATCGGGAGTATTTATCAGACCGATGCGACGCTGACCAAGCTCGTTTCGGGTACACCGGAGATTCTTAAATTCATAGCCGAAATGTTCCCGCCGGATTGGCTATTTTTCGCAGATATTTGGAAGCCTATGGCGCAAACACTTCAAATGTCCATTATTGGGACAACGATTGGAGCACTGTTTGCTTACCCTATGGCACTACTTGCAGCCCGTAACGTGACTACGGCGCCATGGTTGTTCTATCCTGCCAGACTCATCATGAATCTAATCCGTACAATTCCTGATCTGCTCTATGCTGCATTGTTTGCGGTGTTAGTAGGCTTTGGCCCAACAGCTGGTACACTTGCGCTTATATTCTTCACCTTTGGTATTTTGTCCAAGCTTTCCTATGAATCAACGGAAGCGATTGACCCAGGACCGCTTGAAGCCATGACGGCTGTAGGTGCTAACAAGCTCAAACTGATTCGTTTCGGTGTTATTCCTCAAGTTGCGCCTACGTACTTGGCTCATTTTTTGTACACGTTCGAAGTTAGTATTCGTGCCTCAGCCATTCTTGGTTTGGTTGGAGCGGGTGGTATAGGCTTGCTGCTCAAAAACACGTTGGATTTGTTCCGTTACGATCAATCCTGTGCAATTGTTATTTACACGTTATTAGTTGTTGTTATCATCGATATGGTCAGCACACGATTCCGTTCCTATTTGTTAAAAGGGAGCGCGAAACCGATGTCAGAGTCTCGCGCACGCACATATAAGATACTTGGCTCATTTGCCATTATTGCCTTGTTTATATGGGCTTTAACCGGTCTGGAGCTGACGGGCTTTCAACCAACGACTTGGATATTGACGAAGTCAATGTTGTCTGGTTTAATGCATCCTGACTGGGCTTATGTTTATATCCCAGATGGAGAAGACTTACTTCGATCTCTGCTAGAAACGTTATCCATTTCCTACTTAGGCAACTTCGTCTCAGCTTTCGTTTGCCTGCCATTTGCTTTCTGGGCAGCAGCCAATATGAGTCGTTTCCGTGCAGTTTCAGGCACAGGAAAATTCTTCTTAAGTGTTGTTCGAACGATTCCGGAAATTATTATGGCTTTGATCTTTATTAAAGCGGTAGGCCCTAATGCATATGCTGGGGTTATGGCATTAGGACTACACTCCGTAGGGATGCTCGGCAAGCTTTATGCAGAAGCCATTGAAAATATGGACATGGGGCCTACAGAAGCCATGACAGCAGTCGGTGCGAACATTTGGCAGCGCATGGCGTTTGCTGTGGTGCCGCAGGTTATTCCTGATTTTATTTCATATACTTTATACCGCTTTGAGATTAACGTTCGTTCAGCCACATTGCTAGGTGTTATTGGTGCAGGGGGGATCGGTACGCCTCTTATCTTTGCACTCAATGCAAGGCAGTGGCCGCGAGTTGGTATCATCCTTATCGGTATTATTATCACCGTTTCTGTCATTGACTACATTTCAGGGGCCCTCCGTAAACGCATTGTATAAGGAAAAAGACGCCGCATTGCGGCGTCTTTTTTTTAATTGATAGGACTTTCGTTCAAACTTAGTTTGAATGTCTTCTATGAGATACTAAACGCAGTCCTTTATTTTCATGATGGATGTGTGACAAAGCTGAGGTACTTTCCGGTTCCAATACCTCGATTTGTTCGATCAGCTCTATAGGAATTAATATGTTATTCATTTTCAAAAGTTGAAAAGAATGATAGTAATTCGCAATAATTCCTTTGATCTCATCTTTACCGCACCGGATAGAGACCTCTTTTTTGCTGCTAATAAGCATTTCGAACATTCAATTTCACCTCTCTATGATATATGACAGGTCCAGGTAAACGTTTGTCATGCAAAAGTTAAAAATATGTGCACGGACTTGCCACATTCATAGTATGCGAGGGTAGATCGGAGTAGAAGTTAAAAAAAATACCTCTACATGATTCCGAAGAATTCATGGAGAGGTATTTTATTTGAAAGGGGAGCTAAAGCTTATTTCAAGCCCATTTCTTTGTTAACACTACGAACGATGTCGAATTTGGCATCATCAGAAGCTACATAACCTTTGTGGGAGTAAACATCGAAAATGACTTTTTGACCTTCAGGGTCGTTGCCAATTGCGATGAATGCGTCCGTGATTTTCTTTTTCCATGCTGCATCCATATCGGAACGAACAGCAATTGTATCATTAGGAATTTTATCAGAGAAGCTAAGAACGCGTGTTTGTTTGAATACATCTGGGTAATCTTTCAACATGTTAGTACGGATGTCTTGGAATACGCCTACAGCATCTACTTGACCGTTAAGAAGAGCGATAACCGCTTTATCATGACCTTGGAATTGAACGCCAGTTACGTCTTTAACCGGATCTACGCCAGCTTTTTTCAGGACGAATCCTGGGTATACGTAACCTGCTGCGGAAGTAACTCCTTGCCAGCCCATTTTCTTGCCTTTAAGATCAGCTACTGTTTTAATTGGGGAATCTGCTTTAACAAGAATCTCTGATTTGTAGAAATCAACAAGATCTTTCGTTGGTTGGCCTGTTGCATCGTCAACACCAAAACGTGTTGCTTGAACAAGCAAGTCAGCAGCTTTACGATTGTCATGTGCAACAACATAGTTGCTCGGTGGCAAGAAGCCAACATCAACTTGTTTGGAAGCCATAGCCTCGATAACCACGTTATAATCCGTTGAAACGGAAACCTTAACTGGGATACCAAGTTTGTCTCCTAGCAGTTTTTCAAGAGGTTTTGCTTTTGCTTCAAGTGTTTCTGCATTTTGGGAAGGAACGAATTGAACTTTAAGCTCTTTAGGAATAAATCCTGCAGCAGCCGGAGCAGCAGAAGCTTTAGCGGATGCTGAGGCAGCCGGAGCCGGCTCTGCTTTCTTTGCGCAGCCTGCAAGTACACCTGCAGCAACGATCATGGACAAGCTAATAACAGTAAATTTTTTCATCATCTTTTTTTTTGACCTCCGTTTAATATTTACTTTTACATATGAAGTACTATAACATTATCATAAAATATATGGAAGATAGTATGAAGTATTTGTGAAACTGACAATCGATATGTAGAGCATTACAAAATACATTTTTGGAGTGGGGAATTTGACTCAAACTAGTAAGCTGCAGAAAAGTAGGGTAATCATTCTGGAAACGAGCGATCTGCATGGAAATATGCTGCCTATTCACTATGCGAATAATCAACCAAACGATGTGGGTTTATCCAAAGTGGCTGCGCTTATTGCAGAAGAACGAAGGAGAGAAGCCAATGTTATCGTCATTGATAACGGTGATTTAATCCAAGGGACACCTCTTGCTTATCATCATGCGAGATTGGATAACGAGCCTATGGATCCTATGGTGAGTGGTCTGAACTATTTGGGGTATGATGCGGCTGTTCTTGGCAATCATGAATTTAACTATGGACTTGATGTCCTGCGAAAAGCGGTCAAGGAATCCCAGTTTCCATGGTTGTGTGCGAGCATTGTGGATGCTGAGAACGGAGAACCGTTCTTAGGGAAACCATACTTAATTAAACAATTACCAGAGGGAATTCGCATAGGTATTCTAGGATTGACGACACCTTATATCCCAAATTGGGAAAATTCTATTCATATTGAAGGTTTGCGATTTGTAGATGCTGTAGAAACAGCTAAGAAATGGGTGAAGTTGCTTAAAGAGCAAGAACAAGTGGATGTTGTTGTCGTTTCTTATCATGGCGGTTTTGAAAGACATCTAACGACAGGTGAGCCTACTGAGCCTCTAACAGGTGAAAATCAAGGGTATCAACTTTGTATGGAAGTCGAAGGTATGGATGTTCTGCTTACGGGTCATCAGCACCGAAGCATCGCGGGAGTAGAAATCAATGGTGTTGCCATAGTTCAACCTGGAACTGCTGGAGTAACCCTTGGTAAAGTCCAGTTGGAGCTGTCAAATGTCGATGGCAAATGGCGAATTGATTCCAAGAAATCGGAGCTGCTCTCGGTTGTCAATGTCGAGCCGGACAAGAAGCTTATAGAGTTTGTAAGTACGTATGAAGCGAAGACACAAGAATGGCTCGACCAACCTATCGGTATACTGACAGGGGATATGCTAGTTAAAGATCCCATGCAAATTCGTTTGAAAGACAATGCACTGATCGAGTTCATCAACCGGGTTCAGATGGAACTGTCGGGAGCCTCTATTTCGAATACAGCGTTGTTCGATAACGTATCGCCAGGGTTTCCATCTGACATTACAATGAGAGACATCGTCTCCAACTATATTTACCCGAATACACTGAGAGTGATTCGTATTTCCGGACAAGACATCAAGGATGCGTTGGAGCAGTCTGCGGAATATTTTGAACTCACACCTACTGGTGACGTTCAGGTAAGCAGCAAGTTTAGAGAGCCAAAGCCGCAGCATTATAACTATGATATGTGGGAAGGGATTACCTATAAATTGAACATATCCCGCCCGATTGGCATGCGTGTCGTTCAGCTTGAGCATGAAGGGAAGCCACTGAATCTCGAGGCCTCTTACGACGTTGTTATGAATAATTACCGAGCCGCCGGTGGTGGCAATTATGCTATGTTCCAAGACAAACCGGTTATCAAAGATATCCCTACGGATGTAGCAGAACTGTTAGCAGGGTACATTATGGAGCGCGGCACGATTGAAGCTAGCGTGAACGAGAATTGGGAAGTCATCTGGGACTAGGTCGCAGAAATGAAAAAAGCCGTACAAGGAGAGCGCATAAGCTCTTTCTTTGTGCGGCTTTTTGGCATGGATGGCTTATTTTTCACGAATGTACTCCCTATCCCCTGTCCTAGGATTATAATACACCCGATAGGTAAACCCATCCTTTGGATCAATGTACACTTCTGACGTCGAGACGAAGCCATTCGAAGGCCTGCCAGGCGTCTGGGAACCGTTGTTTTTATACCGCTTGTCATAAATGAGATAGCCGAGTAGAAGGAGAATTATAAAACCCAATAACCATGCTCCATAAATGAGAAAAAGCGGAATGAACTCACTCATAGCCTTCGTGTCCGGACGGCGGTGCCATAAGCAACGATTTCACTCATATTCTGACCGATATCACCGCTATCGAAACGCATCATAACGATGGCATCGGCGCCCATAGCTGCTGCATTTTTGACTAATCGATCTAAGGCTTGCTTGCGTCCGTCTTCCACCATCTGGGTATACTGTGTGACTTCCCCGCCGACAAGTCCCTTTAAAGAGGCGAGAATATCGCCGCCAATGCCTCTGGCACGCACAACGACCCCGAATGTACTGCCCAGCACTTCCGTTACTTCATAACCCGCAATGTTTTCTGTTGTAGCTACAATCACGAAGATCAGCTCCTTTTTTTTGTTAAATAGGCTCTTTGCTACTTGAATAGGATTCGATATTATTAACTTAGTACGAAAATGAGAAGAGGGGGTTTCACATTGAGCCGCATAAACACCATCGAATTATGGCTCGGAGCATCCAAGGATAGCATCGGTGAGGATAACCAAGGATGTCCGAGTTTGACACTGTATCCTGTGACAAGGGAAGGCCTGAGCTCTGCAGTCATAGTATGTCCCGGAGGCGGCTACAGTAGGCGTGCGGCTCATGAGGGGGAGCCCATAGCGAAATGGTTAAATGGACTGGGTATTTCAGCGTTTGTTTTGAACTACCGAGTAGCGCCTTATGAATACCCGGTTCCACTCCAAGATACCCAAAGGGCGATTAGGACAGTAAGGCAAAATGCCGAAGAATGGCACATAGATCCGAACCGCATTGGTATTCTCGGTTTCTCAGCAGGAGGACATCTAGCTTCTACAGCCGGTACACATTACGATGCTGGGGATCAAGAGTCCGTAGATCCGATCGAAAGACAAAGCAGTCGTCCGGACGTCATGGTGCTTTGTTACCCGGTTATTACATTCGGAGAGTATGGACACGTAGGCTCAAAGCATAATTTGCTAGGCGAGACACCGGATGTGAAGCTGGTATCATTGCTATCCAATGACAAACAAGTAACATCAGATACGCCACCGACCTTCCTCTGGCATACAGCCGATGATGCGGCCGTTCCAGTCGAGAACAGTTTGCTGTTTGCAGGGGCGCTTAGCCGCCATAAAGTACCTTTTGATCTGCACGTGTTTGAGAGTGGTCGCCATGGTATTGGAATCGCAAGTGATCATGCCGAAGCTTATATCTGGCCTGAACTTTGCGCCAAATGGCTAAAAAAGCAGCATTTTGCATGAAAAAGCTCTCTTACGAATGCCATATCCTTGGAGACTCGGCGATCGTGATTGGGCTTGGCGCAGATATCGATTTGCCCATTCTGAATCGGGTGCGACAGCTAACAGATTACCTAGAGAAAAATCGTTTCGTAGGCTTCATAGAAATGGTAACGGCTTATACATCGATAACGATTTATTATGATAGCAATGAGGTTTACAACCATTATTTAAAAGTGGAGGCCATTAAAAAATCCGGGCGTACCGGAACGAATACGTTGCTGCCCTATGACATTGTCTTCCTACATATACAGCATTGCTTGGATAACTTTGAACTTGAAAATGAGAATCATGGCAGCGAGCCTGCAGGCATCATTGAAATCCCTGTTTGTTACGGTGAGGGGTATGGACCTGATCTGAAGGATGTCGCAGCATATCATCGTGTCAGCACGGAAGAAATTGTTCACTTGCACTCCTCACAGGTTTATCCGGTATATATGATTGGCTTTGCACCTGGGTTTCCGTATTTGGGCGGATTGGATGACCGGCTTGTAACGCCAAGGAAATCAGTGCCCAGGATGAGGATACCTGCAGGTTCAGTAGGTATTGGCGGTGCTCAAACAGGTATCTACCCCTTTGAAACGCCTGGTGGTTGGAACTTGATTGGCCGCACACCGCTAGCTTTATTTCTTCCGGAATCCGATCCTCCATCTTTGCTGAAGGTAGGAGATCAAGTGAGATTTGTCCCAATTACGCAAGAGCAGTTTGATTATGTAAGTGAGAGGAACATGGGGAATGGGCTTTGAAGTCATTAAGCCGGGATTATTATCAACCTTGCAGGATGAGGGACGATATGGTTATCGAAAATATGGTGTCATTACATCAGGCCCCATGGACTTTTTTGCACATCGAGCTGCAAATGTGCTCGTAGGTAATACGGCCAATACTGCTGTATTGGAGATGACGCTGCTTGGACCGATCTTAGTTGCACACGAGGATATGCTTTTAGCTCTATGCGGAGCCGAGATGGAAGCAGATGTAGATGGCATTCGTGTGCCGCTGTGGCGTCCGTTCCTGATCCGTAAGGGAGAAAAGCTTAGTGTCCACTATGCGATTAAGGGTTGCAGAGCCTATTTAGCCGTCTGTGGAGGCTTCGAAGTAAAATCTGTTATGGGCAGCAAAAGCACCTATTTGCGAGCGGGTATAGGTGGTCATGAAGGTAGAGCACTTCAAGCGGGGGATCATGTAGCAGTTAGTCAAACCGGTATGGATACAAGGGTCAAAGGCAGTATTCCTCATTCAGGGTCTGTGAGTGCCTTTATTAGACCGGGCTATAAAGACAATCCAGTAGTAAGGGTTGTGCGAGGAAAAGAAGTCTCACTTTTTACGGAAGCTAGCAGAAGAAGCTTTTTTGCTCAATATTTTCTAGTTACTCCACAATCAGATCGTATGGGGTATCGCTTGCAAGGGAAGAAGTTAGAGCTTTCTAAAGGCATACCCCATGAGATAATCTCAGAAGCCGTTGTCCAAGGGACGATTCAAGTGCCCCCAAGCGGACAGCCCATCCTTCTAATGGCGGACTGCCAAACGACGGGAGGCTACCCACGTATCGCGCACATCATCACCGCCGATCTACCGTTGGTAGCTCAAGTGAAACCAGGCGGTACACTTCGTTTCCGTGAAGTCAGCCATCGGGAAGCGCAGGAGCAGCTTTTGCTGCAAGCGATGGATTTGCGACTGTTAGAAGCTGGTGTGCGGGCTTGGGTAAGGGATCATGGTTGACTGAGTACTAGAAAAGTTGATCAGATTAAGAGCTGAAGAGTGAAGGTAAATGGAATAGATAAAGCCGAAAGATCATTGGGCGATTGTGTACGGAAATGAGTTGAAGGCGAGACAAGCTAAGTGCAAAAGGCTGATGGTTGAGGAACTGAAGGAATGGGTGTGGAAATTGTGCGTATTGATTTGAATTGTGATATGGGCGAGGGCTTCGGCGCCTATCGCCTTGGCCGCGACGCGGAGCTGCTGGACTTCGTCAGCTCTGCCAACATCGCCTGCGGATTCCACGCAGGCGATCCTGCAACCATGCGCAGCACCGTGCAACTGTGCTTGCGCAAGGGCGTTGCGATCGGGGCCCATCCGGGCCTCCCCGATCTACAGGGCTTTGGCCGGCGCGAGATCGCGATCACGCCGGCTGAGGCTTACGAGCTGACGTTGTATCAGCTCGGGGCGCTGCAGGCTTTCGTCCACGCCGAAGGCGGACGCCTGCAGCACGTCAAGCCGCATGGCGCGCTCTATCACATGGCTGCGAAGCGCCATGATCTCGCCGCGGCCATTGCGGCTGCGACCGTCAGCGTCAGCACGGAGCTGACGCTGTTTGGCCCGCCCGGCAGCGAGCTGCTGCGGGCGGGTGCCGCCGCGGGGCTGCGGACCGCGAGCGAAGCATTCGCGGACCGCAGCTACCGGCGGGACGGCACCCTGACGCCCCGCGATCAGCCGGGGGCGCTGCTGCTCAGCGCCGCCGACGCTGCGGCGCAGGTCGTAAGGCTCGTCCGCGAGGGGAAGGTTCTCTCCCAGGAGGGAGAGGACCTGAGCATGCGCGCGGACACGATCTGCCTCCACGGCGACGGAACGCACGCCGTGGAGTTTGCGCGCGATATCCGAGCGTTGCTAAACAGCAGCGGCATCGCGGTCATCGCGATCGGGAATTAATCACGTGGCGTGGCGCTCCGCCACTAACGGCCTGCTTCGTCGATTAACTTGCATTGCCTATAGCAAATTTGTTCCAATCGGCTCCTAAACACACTGTTTAACCTAATTTGATGTACTTAATGCAGGTATTGCTCCATATTAAGGCCTTTCCCCTTCCCATTCTCTACCCCCTAGGAAAGAATCAATATAACGATTCTTTCACTTGAGAACAAGCTGGGAATATGAGTAAATATAGAGGTAGCCGGCCGGCTAATTCCTTAGGAAAGGAGTGATCAAGGTGATTACAACAAAAACAGAGGTGGTCTCTGCGTAAGCAGAGATCGTCGTTCCAACCGGGGGCCGCTAGGCCCCCGCATAATCTTTACTTAACGAGTAGACAGCAAGAAGTTTTTTACATATAATGAGAATGTGAACACGTAGTGAACACAAATAATAAAGGAGAGACTTTGCTCTCCGACCAAAGATCCCTAAAAAGGAGAGACTTTGCTCTCCGACCAAAGATCCCTATATTAGGTGAAAGGAGTGCTTTTTAATGTACACAATGACAATGACAGTAGCGATGAATGTTGCGGCCGCCGCAGAGGTACTCGTCTCCTAACTGAATATCATTCGTGGAATAACCGTTCACCTGAATTGTATAATTGCATACAACCGACAGGCACGATTATGATCGTGTTTTTTTTATTCCATTTTTTGAGAATGGTAGGAGGTTTAGGGGCGATGAAGATACTCTCTGCAAATCAGACAAAGTTCAACTTTGATCTACAATTTGAGGAGGTTTTCATCCATGAGTTACAAGAACGGGAAGGACGTTCTTCCCCCGAACCTATTAAAACAATTACAAGAATATATCCAAGGTGAAATTGTATACATCCCTAAGAAAGAGCAGAAACGTGCTGGTTGGGGAGAAAATAACGGAACACGCATCATCATTGAGCGTAGAAATCGAGAAATATTTCGGCTGTATCAAACAGGCTCCACAGTGATGGAACTGATTAAAGTCTTTCATTTATCGGAAGACAGCATCCGCAAAATAATCGTGAAAACACGCGAATTAACTGCAAATCAAGCGTAGAAGCAGCATCCTTAGAGGTGCTGCTTTTTCTTGTATAATTTGTAAAATGTTGAACGAAAGCAAAAGGGATAATCGCTTTCCTCAGCGAATTAATTGAATAGAAATTAACAATATTCGACAGGGAGGCGTTCCTTTGATATTTGTATTTGTCTATGGTACGTTACTTGTTGGAGAGTGTAACCATTCGGTTGCTGCCCCTTTTTTACGATCGGTGCAACCTGGCAGGATCGTTGGACGTTTGTTTGATGTGGGCCCCTACCCTGCACTTGCTTTAACGGATGGGGATCATCAAGTTGTTGGGGAATGGTTGGAGGTCACGGAAGAAGGACTGCAAGCCATGGATGTCTTGGAAGGCTATCATGGCCCCGGCGCTTCGAATGAGTATGACAGAGTATGGGTTAGTGATGTGAGTGGCTTGCGAGAAGGTTGGGTTTATATTTGGTCAAACATTAACGGGCTCAAAGAAATTAACGGCTCCTCATGGAAAGTATATTTAGCCCAAAAAAATAAGTGATTTTTTTCGATTTTTTTCGACAGAATTTCTATCCGGTCTAAGTGCATGATGCTATAATTAAGGTAATTTATTAGATTGAGGGAGAAACGGTTCATTTATTTTTCAAAAAGGGTGATTGTTTGTCATGAGTAATACGAATCTAGAGCAGTTGCAGGACTCCACGTCAGAATCTGATAGAGATGCTAGAATACTTAAACAAGGAAGAAAACTGTTCATTCGTGAATTTGAAAAGCAGCTTAAGCAGCTTAACTCACTGCTTGATAAGATCCGGTCTGCGCCTGTAGTTCATGATTTAAACCAGTTTTATCGTATCATTCATACCCTAAAGGGCAGCGCGCCTATTTTTGGTTATGTCAGGATCGGGAAGCTGGCTGACGATTTGGTTCGAGCCTGGGAATGGACGCAATCCTTGGACATAGACAGTGAAGCGGTTCTTTTGCAATTAAACCCAATCCATGAGAGCGCAGAACACAGTCTACATGTACTTCGCGATATGAACATGGAATGTGATATCGGCGTGACAGAAATCCAGATAGATGAGCAGCAGGATCCTGCCGGAGTCTCGATGCTTGGATCCATGAAGAGCCGACTGCTGCTTGTGGATGATGACGAGGTGCTGCGATCTTATTTGACCCGTCGTCTTCAACTTGATGATTGTATCGTTGATGAAGCGGCAGATGTAGAGTCTGCCAAAAAGTTACTGCGTCTACATACTTATGATCTGGTGACGCTGGATCTCATGATGCACCCTCAATCAGGGTACGAGCTTTTTGAATTTCTCAAAGATGACCCGACTTTAAAATGCTTACCCCTTATCGTATTGTCAGGACGTAATGATTTGAATGATAAGGTCCGTTGTTTCCATCTGGGAGCCGACGATTATGTTACGAAACCGTTTCAGTACGAGGAATTGGCCGCAAGGATCTATGGGCTGCTCAAAAGGACTAAAAATTTCGAGCAACTCGCCTTCCGTGATCCGCTCACCGGCGTATTCAATCGTCGTTATTTCGATCAGCAGATTCGTATGGAGCTGCAGCGTATCGAGCTTTATCCGGCACCGATATCTCTGGTTTTTATTGATATTGATTGCTTTAAAAAGATCAATGATACCTATGGCCATCATGTGGGAGACTTGGTGCTCCAGGGCTTGGCTCATTTACTGCAGGTCAACTTGCGATCGACAGATTTACTAGCACGATTTGGCGGTGAAGAGTTCGTAATTGCCCTTCCAAATACGGCTGTGGAACAGGCGATTACAACGATGCAGGACATCTTGGATAAAGTACGCACAAAGGCGGTTGCGCAGTATGAGGGTCAAACCTTCTCTATCACCTTCTCTGCAGGTGTTGCAGAGTGGCAAGAAGGGATGACTGTAGCAGAGTGGGTTTCTAAGGCTGATGATGCCATGTATCAAGCTAAACAGCAGGGCAGGAATCGGATTGTGGGTGCCTCGGAAGAGGATGATGGAGGGACAATGCCTCGTAAGTCGGCGGCCACTCCACAACTTCCAAAGAAAAATCTGCTCATTGTTGAGAATGATCCGATTTTACGAGCAATTCTTACCTCTCATTTAGAACATTTACCGATTACGATCACACTTGCTACCAATGGCGAAGAGGCATTGGGCTTGTTACTCGGCAGGAGCTTTGATGCTTGTATTCTCGACGGGATGATGCCGAAACTCGATGGATTCACGTTGTTGGAGCAGATAAAGAAGGATACTCGTTTATCCCATAGAGACATGAAGGTGCTTATGCTTTCAGGTAAGAAAAAGGAAGAAGATGTGGCTAGAGGCTTTCAAATGGGGGCCGACGACTATATGACGAAGCCATTCTCGTTGGTCGAGCTGGAAGTTCGCGTGAAACAGTTAATGAACTTTGTTTAAAAGAAGGGGAGCTGGGCGTATGCCCACTCCCCTTCTGCTGTATAGATTTTAAAAGTAGATTACAATGTCTAAGGTTTGCTGCAGAGCGACTTTCTGCTAGAGTAAGGGTATAGGAAATCGTTAGGCGGAAAGGAGCCCTGCGGATGTCAGATAAAGAAGTTCTTGTACGTTTCGGTATTTCCATGCCGCAATCTCTCATAGAGCAATATGACAGGCTTATTGCCTTACAGGGCTATGATAATCGCTCCGAGGCGATCCGGGATCTCACACGCAAAGCGCTGTTAACCTCTAGCAGCATGCAGCCCGATGAAACCGTAGCCGGGACGATTGTGATGGTATATGACCATCATTTTAACGATTTGCCCATAACCTTGATGGAGCTTCAACATGATTACCATCATGCGATTATTTCAACGATGCATATCCATTTAAACCATCAGCAATGCTTAGAAATAATAGTTGTTCGCGGAAAGGTTCAGAAGCTGAGAGAGCTTCAGCAGCGGATTCAAGTTCTTAAGGGTGTAGGTTATGCAGAGCTATCTGTTACTCATGTGGACGAGCATGGAGACTCCCGTGAGCATCCTCATTCGCATGCGTAATATTCGTAGTCGTCCTATTTTTTTGTTAAAATTAGGCATGGAGGTGCCATATGTCTGTTAAAAAATGGTTTAGTTTAGAAGAAGCGAATGAAATGCTTCCATTTGTCGATCAGGAATTGAAGAAGATGCAAGGATTGAAGCGTAATTTTGAGGAAAAATATACAGAGCTTCGCAAACAGAAAAACGAGCTTGCCGAGAAACCCGGCGCTGAAAAGGATCCTTTTTTTGTCATGGAAGCAGAGCTGGAATTCATCCAAATCGAAGCACGCGGGCTTATTCAAAATTTTCAGCTTACTGGTGTAGAGCTCAAGGATATAGAAACGGGTCTTGTTGATTTTCCCGCGTTGATAGAAGGCCAAGAAGTATTGCTTTGTTGGAAACAAGGAGAGGATAGAATTCGTTACTACCACGGCAAAGATGATGGGTTTGCTGGTCGTAAACCGATTTCGGATTAGAGGAAACTTATGATGCAAATGCAAAAACCTATTCATCGTGCTCCCCGACGCTTCTTGTTTATGCCCGCATTGCTTATGTGTATGATTGCATTCATTCTCTTAGGCGCAGTAGTCGTTCCGCAGACAGCTTCTGCCCATGCGTCATTAGTACAAGCGATTCCGGAGGCGGGAACTAAACTTGAAAGCTCACCGCCTCAAGTAACGGTGACATTCAATGAACAGTTAGATGCAGGACTTTTTTATATAAAAGTATTTAATCATAACGGTGACGATGTTACTAGCAATAAAGCGCATATGAACAAAGATCAGACAGGTCTGGAGCTTAATTTGCCGAAGCTGCCTGAAGGCGTTTATTTGATTAGTTATCATGTCATTTCGGCTGACGGACACCCCGTTGGTGGGAGTTATCCGATTACCATTGGCAATCCGCCTCAAGAAGATGTGCTGGATCTGCCTTCAGCCCATGCGGGTCACGAGCACGGAGCTGGTCCTTTGACTACGAAAGTTTTACTTCAATATGCATCTCGCGGACTGTGGTATTTGATGATATTGGCGATGACTGGATGGGTTATCTGGTTAAGGTTGCCTGGAGCAGGCGGAGCAGAAGCCCGAAAATCGTTGGCATCTTGGACTCTCAATCTCCAGCGAGCACAGTTGGTTGCGTTTTTACTGCTTATTTTTACACACATCGAAGACTTGCTTGGCGGCGGCGGCGCTGAAGAGATTTGGAAACTTTTTAGCGCAACCACTATTGGCATTTCCTGGGCACTCCTGTTAGTACTGTCCTTCCTTGGATTTGTACTTGTTGGCAGGGTAATGTGGCTAGATCTGTTATGGCCGTTGTGTTTGCTTGCGGTGAAAAGCTTTAGCGGTCACGCAGCTTCCTTTTCTCCCTTATGGGCGACGATAGGGCTTGATTTTATTCACCTTGTAGGCGCAGCATGCTGGGTTGGAGGTTTGGTACTGCTATATGTGAAGTGGCGTCAGAAGGACTATGATGTCAGTTCCTATATGCAAAAGTTTTCGAATATGGCCCTGATCTCTATCCTTGTACTAACCCTATCCGGATCCTTATCCGTCTTGTTATTCCTACCCAATCTACATTATTTGCTTTACTCCGCATGGGGGATACTGCTGCTAGTGAAAATAGGTGCAGTCGTCCTTGTTATGCTTATTGGTCTTGTCATTCGGCTCTTTATGCGCAAAGGGATGGTTAATCAATCACTCCTGTGGGTTAAGCTTGATCTAACCCTTATGGTCGTAATTGTGCTGCTGGTAGGACTCATCACTTATATGGCGCCAATCCCAGTCAACGAGCCGCTGCAGTGGCACCAGATGGGGGAAAAAGTCCATGTATCTGCCGATATTACGCCTAAAATACAGGGCACTAATACCTTCGTAGCGAAAGTATTTCTTCCAGAAAAAGCAGGGAAACCGAAACAAGTACTCATGATTCTTCGTTATTTGGATGATAAAGAAATCGCTCCTATTTCTGTGCCACTAACGGTGTACGAGGATAAGGAAAAAGAAGAGTCTTATGGCTTTGCGAAATTCAGCTACAAAGCAGAGGGAGCCTACCTTCCATTCCGCGGGAATTGGGAACTAGAGATGCGTGTCATGGATGCTGATGATAATGAAACGGTCTACCAAAAAGCATTCATCGTTTATTAAAGGCATAGTGAATCAAGCCTATAATAGATAAAATTGGACTACCATTAAATATTAAACGTACCCTCAGCTTGATGCTGAGGGTTTCTTTATTGCTATTGAAGCTTGAAGCATCTTCAATAAAGCTATTTAAGGGAATTCAATAAAGAAGGCTTTCAGTCGCTTCATCTCATAATCAGTGAAAATATGGTGACAACGAAATGGCAGCTCCTTTATCGATGCTAAAATAAGCTCCAATCAAATTCCTGCGACAGCTTGCCCAGAAGGTGAACGCCTGCGGTGCTGTTGCCTTTGCGGTTCAAGGCAGGGCTGACCAAGCCTATGCCATATTGTCCGGGTACCATTGTCAAAATACTGCCGGACACACCGCTTTTGGCAGGCAGTCCTACGTTCATAGCGAATTCACCGGAGGCATTGTACATACCGCAGGTAAACATGAACGTTTTGGCGATTTGTACGAAGCGGCGCGGGATAAGGCGTAGATTCCGAATCGGATCTACGCCATTGTGTGCTAGAACCAGGGCCATTCGAGCCAAGTCCGTACAATTCACTTCGACGGAACAATGGCTGAAATAGACTTGGAGAACGTCGTCAACCTCGCTATCCAGTACGCCGTTGTCTTTAAGAAAATAGGCTAAAGAACGATTTCGGTGTGCGGTATCAGATTCGGATTTGAACACATTTTGATTGATCTCCAATGAAGGATTATGAGCGATCTTACGAAAAAATTGAAGAATTCGTTCAATCTGTTCGGCAGGATGACTACCTGCAATCAAGGAGGATATCGCAATAGCGCCAGCGTTAATAAGTGGATTAAAAGGGATGCCGGGCTCGACGAGCTCAAGCTTCAGCATGGAGTTGAAATCATCGCCAGTAGGCTCCATTCCCACCTTCGAGAATACAACCTCTTCGCCATTATCCATCAAAGCCAAAATCAGCGTGAATACTTTCGAAATACTTTGTAAAGTAAAACGGAAGTCAGAATCGCCGGCAACGACGGTGTTTCCTCCTGCATCCATGATACAGATACCTATCACATCCGCAGGAGCGTTCGCTAGTTCAGGAATATAGGAAGCAACTTGGCCGTCTGATGTATGCACTTTGCTTTCTTTAACCCATTCATTCAGGTGTGCATTCAAAAGCTTCCAAGTCTGTTCATGATTCTGGTGACTCATCTAGAAGTCATTCCTTCCTAGTTCGCTTAGGCTTTCCACGCTTGTGGGTGGTTATCGCTAATTAGATCGGTTGCGCTTGCGTTTGCGATAACTTGTTCGGGGTTTTTGCAGCCGGGAATAACTGTTGTTACAGCATCATGCTTCAAACACCAAGCCAATGCCCACTTGGCCATGTCCATCCCCTCAGGAACTTCTTCTTTTTGAATGCGCTGCACTTCCTCAAGCTTCTGCTTTACATTGTCAGCATCATGACGATGACGAACATCTGTATTGCTGAACACCGCACCAGGCTTATATTTACCGCTCAGATAGCCACTAGCCAAAGGGACGCGTGCCAGAACGCCAAGATCTTGATTCACACAGGAAGGAAAAACAAGCTCTTCTGGTGCTCTATCCAAGCGATTGTAAACGACTTGAATGGCTTTGGAATTTACCTTACTAGAGGCTTCTGTTTGATGAATATTGGCATTACTGCCGATGGAAGTTCCCAGATGGCGAATCTTACCGGCTTGAACCTGCTTGTCTAACGTCGTCCAAAGTACATCATTATCGAATAAATCATCAGGTCCAGAATGGAATTGGTATAAGTCAATATAGTCTGTTTGCAAAGCTTTTAGAGAATCGTCCAATTGTTTGATGACACCTTCAGAGCTGAAATCATCTGTTCTGGTGAATAGATCGTGGAAATGGTGGCCGAATTTCGTAGCCACGACCCAATTCTCACGATTGCGCCGCGATAAGTAATTTCCGATAAAAGATTCCGATAGATGGTCACCATAGCATTCTGCTGTATCGATCAAGTTAATGCCAAGTTCAGCTGCTTGATCCAGAATAGCATCAGCTTCAGCTTGCGTGTAGGTAAGTCCCCATTCTCCACCGAATTGCCAAGTCCCAATACCAACGATGGAAACTTTTAAGTCTGTTTTCCCAAGTCTGCGATATTTCATGGCGAGCACTCTCCTTTTATAGTATCCAACATCATTAAACGCTATTGTATGATTGATGTCAAAAGAAATGAAGCTAAAGTTATATAAAAGAAGCTCCCATCCTTATTGAGAAGGAGGGAGCTTCTTTTATGAGTTATGCGAGACCGGGTGAAAGTTCATTTTCACTCTCCTCATTGGATTTCTTAGATTTACGGTCAGATACTTTAATGTTACCGATAAAGAGTGTAAGAATAGCTCCGAGCAAGACGAACACTAAGCCTACAATAAACACTAGGTGTAGCGAAGAAACAAGGGCATTTTTTAAAATAGGAAGCATGTGTTGCACGAATTCTTTTGGCATTTTGGCCAAGGCCTCTGGGCTAAGAAGAGAGGAGTATAGGGCTTGCGGATTCTTATGAATCATATCCGTCATTTGAGCAGCCATTCCGCTTGCTTCCGTGGGAAGCTGCTTCACGACAGGTAATAAGTCTTGCTCCAGCAGCACACTTGATTTATGGTTCATAATAGCACCGAGAATCGTCATTCCAAATGTACCGCCAATTTGGCGGAAAAATTGACTGGAAGACGTAACGACACCGAGTTCCGATTTCGGGAAGCTTTCTTGCAAAGCAAGAGTAAGAATTGGCATGACTAGACCCATTCCTAAACCGAGAATCAGCATGTAACTAGAAGCGATTAACTTCGTTGTATGAATGCCCATCGTGCTGAGGAAATAGAAGCCTACAGCCATAATAATCATACCCAGAAGCATTTGCTTACGAACACCAATTTTATGAATGAATTGACCGGAAACAACGCTGGCCGCAATCATCGTTATCATGAGAGGTGTCATCACCGTACCGGATGCCGAAGCGCTGATACCGACAATACCTTGCATGAATAGAGGAACGAACATAATGGCTCCGAACATCCCAACCGCCATAAGGAATCCTACACCGTTAATTGTTGTGAAAGTTCTGTTTTTGAACAAACGAACGGGAAGAATCGGCTCTTGAGCTTTGCTTTCAATAATAACGAAGGAAACCAAAGATACGATAGCTAGCGCGAAAAGACTAATAATTTGCAATGACAACCAAGCATAATCTTTACCGCCAAATGTCAATGCAAGCAATAAGCTGACGACCCCGACAACCATCGTTACAATACCTGGAATATCGAACTTCACATTACCGGTCGCTTTATGCTTAGGTAAAGCAATTGATATTAAGATAACAGCAAGGATACCGACTGGAAGGTTGATATAGAATACCCAACGCCAGTTCAATGCGTCAACGATCCAACCACCGACTTGGGGGCCGACCACCGAAGATAAACCGAAAATCGCACCGAATACGCCCTGCCACTTGGCACGTTGTTTACCTGTAAATAAGTCCCCGATAATAATCATGGCCATCGGCATCATAATACCGCCGCCCAGACCTTGCAAGCCGCGGAACAGGATGAGTTCCGTCATGTTTTGGGAAATGCCACATAGAGCAGAAGCACCGATAAAGATGACTAGGCCCGTAACGTAGATGACGCGGCGGCCAATCAAATCGGCAAGTTTACCAGCAATAGGTACGATAACCGTTGATGTCAGCATGTAGGCCGTAGTTAACCAGGCCATAAGACCGAGACCGCCGAATTCACCAACGATACGCGGCATAGCTGTTCCCACAATTGTACCGTCCAAAGCCCCGAACAGCATGGCAATAATAAGCCCAGTAAGCAGGAGGCCTCGATTTTTCAGCTCCGGCGCTGCTTCTATAGATTTCTCTGAAGCTGTTTTTTGTATGTTTTCCACGTATACCACTCCTTGAATATGATGAAATTAGTAATAGGAAGTCAGTTTTTCAAAGGCACTCACAAGAATGCGCATTTCTTCCGGTGGAAGCTGTGACAGTCCGCGTGCAATCACTTGCTTCTGTACGTCTTCCGCTTTCTTAAGTACCTCTTTCCCGGCTTCAGTAACTTCCACCAATACAATGCGCCGGTCGGTCTCGTGATGTTTACGTACAACATGACCACTTTGGACAAGTCGATCGATCATAACGGTTATCGCACTTGGTTTAACGCCCAATTTATCCGCGAGATGGGTTTGTTTCAGAGTTCCTTCTTTTGATATGATGAATATCATAAATAATTGAGGACCCGTTAACTCTGAATTCAATTGTGAAAGTACAGTGTGACTAATTTTCCGATGCGCCGTTTCAAATGTTGTGCGGAAGCGATTGGTAAGAGTAAGCAATTCATCTTCCATAACCAAATCCTCCTTGCGAGTAATTAAATTATCGAATGATTAAACAATAAAATATTTATACAAATTAATGTTTAAACTGATTAAGTAAAATATATGCCGATTAAGACTCGAAGTCAATAGGAAAATTCAGGACTTGAGACTGGTGTACTTGCATAACAGTCATATCTTGCATATAATAACTGGTACATATATGTGAAAATGCTTTGACGGAGAAGAGTACGCAGTGCTTCTTGACAGGGAGGGAAAGCCGACGATTGAGAGCTGGCCCCGAGAATCAGGCTGCTGAAGTTCGCTCCCGAGCAGTCCTTTGAACCGGAGCTTAATCAATAGCTTCTCATTAGAAGGAACCGGACACATCGTCCGTTATCTGGAATGAAGTGAGAATCGTTTATTTGGATTATTTGCCAGTGAGCGAATCTAATTAGGGTGGTACCACGGCTTTTCGTCCCTTGTGAGGGAGCGGAAAGTCTTTTTTGTGTTTTCATTTCGGGTGATTTAGGGGCCTAATTCAGGAGGGATTTCGATGAAAGAGCGGTTGGAAGCTTTAAAGCTAGAAGCGCTGCAAGAGCTAAGCGGCGTACAAAGTCAGCAGGAGCTAAACGATCTACGAATTAAGTATTTGGGCAAAAAAGGGCCATTAACCGAGGTTCTGCGCGGGATGGGTGGTTTGAGTGCGGAAGAAAGACCTGTTATCGGTCAAGTGGCGAACGACGTTCGTGCAGCAATAGAAGCCGTTATTGAAGAGAAGCAAGCAGCGTACCAACAGCAAGAAACAGAGAACAGACTTCGTGCGGAAATGATAGACGTTACATTGCCAGGCCGCCCGTCGCAGCAAGGTGCTGTGCATCCTTTAAGCAAAGTCATTCAAGAAATTGAAGACATTTTCATAGGTATGGGCTATACCGTCGCTGAAGGTCCGGAGGTCGAGCAAGACTACTACAACTTTGAGGCGCTAAATCTGCCGAAGGATCACCCAGCTCGCGACATGCAGGATTCGTTTTATATCACAGAAGAGATACTGATGCGTACACAAACCTCCCCGGTTCAAGTTAGAACGATGGAGAAACGAAAAGGGGAAGTTCCCATCAAAATCATTTGTCCGGGCAAAGTATACCGCCGCGATGACGATGATGCGACACATTCCCATATGTTTACGCAAATCGAGGGCTTGGTCATCGACCGTAACGTACGGATGAGTGATTTAAAAGGAACTTTGCTTCAATTCGTTCAGGAGATGTACGGCAAAGAGACGAGAATTCGCTTGCGTCCAAGCTTCTTCCCATTCACAGAGCCGAGCGTTGAGGTAGATGTTAGCTGTGCCATGTGTGGCGGTGTTGGTTGCCGTACTTGCAAACAAACGGGCTGGTTAGAAATCCTCGGAGCGGGCATGGTGCATCCGCGCGTTCTTGAGATGGGTGGATATGATCCGAAGGAATACACGGGCTTTGCTTTTGGAATGGGCGTTGAGCGCATAGCAATGCTGAAATACGGGATTGAAGATATACGCCATTTCTATACAAATGATTTGCGGTTCTTAAAGCAATTCTTACACTTGTAAGCATCAGGAAAAGGAGGAGTTAAGCATGAAGGTTTCTTACCAATGGTTATCGGAATATGTAGATGTATCAGGCTTCACAGCCGAGGAATTAGCAGAAAAACTGACCCGAAGCGGTATCGAAGTGGATATTGTTGAAGATCGGAATAAAGGTGTTACGAACGTAGTCGTAGGATTTGTAAAGTCTCGCGAAAAACATCCAGACGCTGATAAATTAAGCGTTTGTCTCATCGATGCCGGACAAGGCGAAGACTTGCAAATCGTTTGTGGAGCTAAAAATATCGATGCGGGGCAAAAGGTACCTGTCGCTATGATCGGAGCTGTTCTGCCTGGGGGACTGCAAATTAAACGCGCTAAGCTGCGCGGCGTTGAGTCGCAAGGCATGATTTGTTCAGCCAAAGAGCTTGGTCTGAATGATAAGCTGCTGCCAAAAGAAATTCAGGAAGGCATTTTGGTGCTGCCTGAAGAGACGGAAATCGGCAGCTCTGTCCTAGATGTTCTGGCCATCAATGACAAAGTTCTGGAGCTTGACCTGACACCAAACCGCTCCGATTGCTTGAGTATGCTCGGAGCGGCTTATGAAATCGCGGCGATTCTTGGCCGCAGCGTCAAACTGCCTAATGCGGAAGCGGCGCTTGAAGCGGCTGGAACAGCTTCAGTGAAAGCTTCGGACCGCATCAGTGTGAAGATCACAGCGACAGAGCAGTGCGCGCACTATGCGGCACGCCTAATCGAAGGCGTGCGTGTAGGCACTTCTCCGCTGTGGATCCAGAACCGCTTGATGGCGGCTGGTATCCGCCCCATCAATAACATCGTTGACATCACGAATTTCGTGATGCTTGAATACGGTCAGCCACTCCACGCTTTCGATGCCGAGCAGCTAAATAACGGACACATCGACGTACGCCTAGCGCAAGCGGGCGAGAAGCTCGTCACGCTTGACGATGTGGAACGCACGTTAGAGCCGCACATGCTGCTCGTCACGGACGGCACGAAGCCGGTAGCGATTGCCGGAGTTATGGGCGGCGCTAACTCCGAAGTGACAGAGGGCACGACGCGGATTCTCCTTGAATCCGCTAAGTTCTCAGGCAGCTCTGTGCGCCGAACATCGCGCCAGCTAGGGCTACGCTCTGAAGCGAGTCTTCGCTTCGAGAAAGAAGTGAACCCGGAAGCGGTGCTTCCGGCATTGAACCGTGCTGCTGCGTTAATCGCTCAGTATGCAGCAGGTCAAGTCGCAGACGGCATCGTAGAAGCTGTCGCAGGCTCTCACAAGCCTGTTAACATCGAGCTTGCTGCTGATCGTGTGAACAATTATCTCGGCACTGAACTTTCATTGACCGAGATGGGTCAAATCCTTGAGCGCCTGCACTTCACATTCGAGCAGGCGGGCGAAGGCAAGCTGCTCGTACACGTGCCGAGCCGCCGCGGAGACATCACACGGGATGTCGATTTGATCGAAGAAGTAGCACGCCTCTTTGGCTACGACAACATCCCAACGACCTTGATGAGCGGTGTGACGACTCCAGGCTCCTTGTCCAAAGAACAGTCGATCCGTCGTATTGCACGGAATCTACTGACCCAAAGCGGGCTGCATGAAGTCATCACCTATACCTTTATGCACCCGGATCAAACTGCCTCGCTGCCGGGTCTATACCCAGCGGCGAAACCAATCTCGCTGGCCATGCCAATGAGCGAGGATCGCAGCCAACTGCGTACTAGCTTGCTGCCGCATCTGCTTGACGTTGTTAGTTATAACCGCAATCGCACAATGGATGATGTGGCCATTTTTGAAATCGGAAAAGCATTCGTTACAGACGAGTCTACACTCACAACTTTGCCGCAAGAGAAGCTTCTCATGTCCATCGTAATGACAGGCAACCGCCGCCAAGCGCACTGGGCTCAGAAGTCCGAAGCTGTCGACTTCTATGACATCAAAGGCATTTTTGACCGACTTGTAAGCTACCTAGGCGTTAAAGGACTCACCTATCAATCTGCGTCGCCAGATGGCTTCCATCCGGGACGTACAGCGGAACTCTTGCTAAACACGGCAGAAGGCCAGCAGGTAATAGGTCGAATTGGCCAACTGCATCCTACAGTCCAACAGCAGCGTGATCTTGATGACACTTACGTACTTGAAGTTGAGCTTTCCCCAATCTTGGATGCTGCGAGTGATGCAATTATATATAAATTGCTGCCGCGTTATCCATCCATTGGACGTGATCTCGCTGTAGTCGTGAAGGCAAGTGTACCAGTAGGCCTCATGGAGCAATCCATCACCGAAGTAGCCGGAGATTTGTTAGAATCCATTCAAGTATTCGACATCTATACAGGAGAGCGTCTAGGTGCAAATCGCAAAAGCGTAGCCATTGCCCTGGTGTACCGTCATACAGAAAGAACTCTATTGGATGAGGAAGTAACAGAACTCCATGCCAAAGTTGTTCAAACCCTTGAACAACAATATGAGGCAGAGCTAAGAAAATAGTGTAACTTTCATTTAAGTTGCAGGAAAACAGGCTGGTCTTATCGAAATTACACTCGATAGGGCCAGCCTTTCATCTAAGGGAGGATATAAAAAGTGAACGCTGAAGATAAAACGAGGATTACCGTTGATATATATGGAAACCAATACAAACTAAAAGCAAGCACCAGCACCAACTACATGAAGCGTGTTGCTGAATACGTAAACGACCAAATGTTTCGTATTGCTAAAGGTTATCCACGCCTTGATTCGCAAAGAATCGCCGTTCTTGCTGCGGTAAACATGGCAGACGAGTGCTTTCGTATGAATGAAGTCATGGAAGAACTGAGCAAAGCCCAAAAAGATCAAGAAGCAACCAAAGCGGCGTATGAAAAGTTATTCGTTACTTATAACGAATTGAAACAAGAATACGAAATTCAGATGACCTTTGTTGGCGAGCAAAAAGCCAAGCTAGAGCTAGTTAACCAACAGCAAGAGCAAATGAAACTGGAGGTACATAAAGGGAAACAAGAACAAGAGCAAGCCAAGCAGCTGCAAGAGCAAATCAAACAACAACTAGAGCAAGAAAAACGGCAACTCATTCAAGTGCGACAACTACTAGACCAAGAAAAACAACAGCACGAGCAGATTAGACAGCAACTCGAACAAGAGAAACAACAAAAGGCACATCAGCTTCAAACGTTGAACGAACAACACCAGTCTGAAAAATTGTCCCTTTTGGAGATGCACCAACAAGAAAAAGAAGCACTTATTCAACTTCATTTGCAGGACAAAGAAACGAATAACATGAAACATCAAGAGGAAATCGAACAAATCACCATCCTGTACCAAGATGAGATTGAGGGGAAAATTCAACGTTTCGAGCAAGAAAAAGGCAGCCTTGTTGGACAGTACCAAGAACAACTAGCGAGCATCATTCAACAGCTTGAAGACCAAAAATCGGCCATTATTCAGCAATATCAAGCTCAAATTGATACCTTACTCGAGCAACGGCAATTAGAACGAAGTGCGCTTTCTCAACATTTCGAAGAAGAAAAAAAACAAATTCTAGCGCAAGCCCGTAGAGAAAAAGAAGAATTAATGCACCAGAGCCTGAGTGACGAAGCTCAGCAAAAAGAACTTCAACATATCAAAGAAGAGTATAGAGAACTGCGTGAGGAATATGCCAAACTGCAGAATGAATACAACGAATGGATCGAGCTTGTAGAAACAGACAGCCCTGGAAGGTAATCTCAGTGACAATGAATACATTAGACTATGTCATGTTGGCGATAGTAGCTTTGGGTCTGCTGCTAGGTTACTTTAGAGGATTTATTGCCCAAATTGTTTCACTCTCTGGTTTTGTCCTAGCCTACCTAGTTGCTTTTTATTTTTACAGAGACTTTGCCCCTATGCTTCGAAACGCAGTCTCACTGCCGTCTTATCAAAATTATCAAAAATACGAATTTATTGTAAAAGGTCTCAATTTGGATACCTATATCCTGAATGCCATAGCCTTTGCCATATTGTTTTTTGGCGTAAAATTTGCACTAGTGATCGTAGGCAGAGCGCTAAATGTTCTAGCAAAAACCCCAGGCCTGAACTTCATTAACCGCTGGAGCGGCGCATTTCTCGGCCTAGCAGAAGCGCTTTTAATCATCATAATAGCCGTTAACGTAATCGCCATTATACCCTCGGATGGGCTCCAAAAGCTGCTTTCAAGCTCAACAATAGCGCCATACCTAATTAACGAATTACCCAACATAGCAGGAAAACTTCAAGAACTGTGGAAGCAAGCAATCCCTATTTAAAAGCTGCCCATTTTCTAAAAACTTAGAAAGAGGCAGCTTTTATTGTTGACTCTATGATCTGAAAACCGTAGTAAAAAACCTTACCGCGTAGTTGCAGCGATAAGGCTTATGAAGCAGAAAATTACATTATTCAACGATCAATGTTGTTTTCATATTAGCGTGGCCGCTTCCGCACATGATGGAACAGTTAATTGGGAATGAACCCGCTTTATCTGGTGTGAAGGTAACTGTTTTGTTGCTGTTGTCGAGGTTAATTTTGAAATCCTTGATGGAAGCACCGTGCATGCCTTCAACATTTTCTAGTGTAATTGTAACGGGTTGTCCTTTTTTGACACGGTATTCGGCTTGATCAAATTTGAAGTTAGTGGTTTTCAAGACTACATTTTGACCTGCCGCTTGTGTAGCAGGGGCTGGGTTTGTCGTATTTTCTGCTTTTTTAGTATCTTTGTTTCCACATGCGGTTATTGCAATGACTAAGGCTATTCCCATCAAAAGAACGAGTAATTTTTTCATGTATACCCTCCGAAATCGTATTTGCATTCCTCATCATTGTACATGACCTCTGCCAAAAAAACAGTGACGAACTCGTGAATGAGAGTTTGCTCATAGAAAAGATCGGCCCGGCGAGTGGATACGCTGCAGACCGATCTTTTTTTTGCTTTAGCATGGATATCAGTTATCGAAACTGATAGGTTTTATCGACCTTTTTCTCTTCCTGAGATCCCTTGTTCAAAGGGTGTTTTCACAGGAATGAACAAGTCGATGATTCCGATGACTAATGCGGCTAAAATCGCACCTATCATACTCGTGGACACATTACTCACGACAAACTGAGCGGCCCAGATGACAATAGCACTCACCAGAAAGCCTACGATTCCTCTGCCAAATGGAGTAATTTTTTTGCCGAAGATACCTTCGATGATCCAAGCGGCTACAGCAATGACTATTGCTAGAAAAAATGCGCTCCAGAATCCTCCGATCCGAAATCCAGGCACTAACCAGCTGACAAACAGTAATACCAAAGCAGATACAATAAACCTTACCAGATGTCCAAGAAGATGCATTCGTGAACCTCCTTCTTTCTGTAATGAGAATAAGCTCTCATAACTAGAAGTGATTTTTGTTGAACTTTGCTTGGTGTTTTTGAAAATTTGCAATTCCTTTGGCAGAAGGAATAGGTGCATAGGTTATTGTGTCCAAATGCAAAGAAGATTATATTAGGTAGCATCTTCCATATAATGATTGTCTCCGTAGCTAATCAGCCTCGATTTGGTTTATAATATAGGGTAGAAATGAGGTTGGGACAGTTGAATAAAAAAATTATTAAAACATTAGATTATAAGAAGATTTTACATAAACTAGCTCATCATGCATCTACTTCACTTGGTAAGGATGCCGCGGAAAAGCTTGAACCTAAGGGTGATTTTGAACTTGTCAAACTTCGGCTGCAAGCAACGGATGAAGCCGTTAATGTCGAGCGCTTAAAGGGTAACGCTCCTTTTGGCGGCATACGGGATATCAGACCCGCTTTGCATCGAGCAAGAATTGGGGGGATGTTAAACCCAACAGAGCTGCTTGATATTTCGACAACCATGTTTGGAACTCGTAGGTTAAAACGCTTTGTTCTTGCTGTTCACGAAGAATACGCAATACCCATGCTGAAGGAACAGGTTGAGTTACTCAGCGAGAATAAGCAGTTGGAAGATAAAATTAATAGCTGTATTGATGAGAACGCCGTCGTTGTTGACGGTGCTAGTCCTGAATTGGGACGTGTGCGAAGTGAACTTCGTACAGGTGAAGGAAGGGTACGTGAGCGGTTAGAGCAAATGCTTCGCAATTCATCCGTTCAAAAAATGCTGCAGGATGTACTGATTACAATTCGTAATGACCGTTTTGTAATTCCTGTTAAATCGGAGTATCGTTCAAGCTTTGGAGGGATGATTCATGATCAATCGGCTTCGGGGGCGACGTTATATATTGAACCAGATGCCATTGTTCAATTAAATAACAAAATACGTGAACTTAAGTTTAAAGAAGAAGTTGAGATTGAGAAGATTTTGCGCGCGCTTACGGAGCTTGTTGCTGAACAAATTGATTTGCTTGTGTTCGATGTTGATCAATTGGCAGAGCTTGATTTTACTTTTGCAAAAGCGGGTTTGGCTAGGGAATTGAAGGGAACTATGCCTAGATTAAATGATCGAGGCTTTATCAAAATCAAGCGAGGCCGGCATCCGCTCATAGCAGCAGATTCGGTTGTGCCACTTGATTTGGAGTTGGGTAATGATTTCTCGCAAATCATTGTGACCGGACCGAATACAGGAGGGAAAACGGTTTCTCTTAAAACTGTGGGTCTTCTGAGTTTGATGGCGATGTCAGGATTGTTTGTCCCTGCCGAGGAAGGCAGTCAATTATGTGTATTTGACGCGATTTTCGCGGATATTGGTGATGAACAGAGCATTGAGCAAAATTTAAGTACTTTTTCGAGTCATATGACGAATATCATAAGTATTTTGAGAGATATGACACCTAAGAGCTTGGTTTTGCTTGATGAACTTGGAGCAGGTACGGATCCTGCAGAAGGATCGGCTTTAGCGATCTCCATTTTAGATTATATTCATCAAATAGGTTGTCGAATCATTGCTACAACGCATTATTCGGAGTTAAAAGCATATGCGTATCAGAAGCAAGGAACCATTAATGCGAGTATGGAATTCGATATACAAACACTAAGTCCGACATACCGTTTACTAGTAGGTGTTCCAGGACGAAGCAATGCGTTTGCTATCGCAGAGCGGCTAGGCTTGTCACGCCGTATTATTGAGCATGCGCGCACACAGGTGGGCGAAGAGGATAAACGCGTCGAATCTATGATCGCTTCGCTCGAGGAGAACCGCCTGATTGCGGAAGCGGAACGCCTTAGCGCTGAGCAGCTGCGGCGGGAGGCAGAAGAGATGCGCCAAACGTTAGAGGCGCAGCAGGCCAAGTTCGACGAGCAGCGAGATAAATTGCTCGAGAAGGCCGAGCGCGACGCGCGCGAGGCTGTCGCCAAGGCGCGCCGAGAGGCGGACGAAGTCATCGCCGATCTGCGGCGCATGGCGCAGGAGGAAGCCGGCGGGGTCAAGGACCACCGGCTGGTAGAAGCGAAACGCCGCCTCGAGCAGGCGGCGCCAGAACTGCGCGATAAGCAGGTGCGCGCGGCGAAAAAACGGCCTGAGCAAATCGAGGCCGGAGATGAAGTGCGTGTCGTGACCCTAGGTCAAAAGGGTCACGTGGTAGAGATTGTTAGCGCGACAGAAGCGACTGTGCAGCTGGGGATCATGAAAATGAAGGTCGAGTTGTCGAATCTCGAGAAGACGGGCAGTCCTGCTCAGAAAAAGCCAGCCTATCATTCGGCTACGACTGTCAAACGAACACGGGATGATAACGTTAGAATGGAACTGGATATGCGTGGCCTCAACATGGAGGAAGCCTTGATTGAGGCTGATCGATTCCTGGATGAATCCTTCTTGAGCAATCTGGGGCAAGTCTATTTAATTCATGGCAAAGGAACGGGTGTGCTGCGTACAGGAATGCAAGAATACTTGCGCCGTCATAAGCATGTAAAAAGCTACCGTATGGGGAACTACAATGAAGGCGGAGCTGGGGTTACCGTTGTCGAGTTGAAATAACTTTTAAAAATATTTTCATCTTTTTGAAACTCATTCTTTGGGACTGCGTATGTAATGTGTGTAAGCACCGGTGATTAAATGAAGAATACGCAACACCCAATTATAAAATTTATGTTTATAAACCTTAGGAGGAATTCAAAATGGGAATTTTTAAAAGACTTCGTGATATGACAATGGCTTCGGTTAATGATTTGCTGGACAAAGCAGAAGATCCAATTAAGATGTTAAATCAGTTTCTGCGTGACATGGAAGAAGACATCATGGAAGCGGAGGCAGCAGTAGCTAAACAAATCGCGATCGAGAAGAAATTCAAGCTTCAATTCGAAGAATCCGAAGAGATGGTAACGAAACGTACAGAGCAGGCTATGAAAGCTCTGGAATCAGGTAACGAAGACTTGGCTCGCCGCGCGTTGGAAGACAAAAAAGAACATCAAGTAAGATTTGATGAATTGAAACGCCAGTATGATCTTGCAAAAACAAATGCTGATCAACTTCGCAGCCAATTAACGGAAATGAAAGATGAGTTTAACAAAATGAAGAACAAGAAAGATTTGTTGATTGCTCGTGCTGAAACAGCAAAAGCTCAAAAACAAATCAATCAAGCGATGTCCGGATTCGGTACGGACAACGCAGCTAAAGGATTTGACCGTATGAGCGAGAAAGTACTTCAAATGGAAGCCGAAGCACAAGCGAGCGGTGAAATCCGCGCTAAAAACCGCAGCTTAGACGATGAGCTGGATGGACTTGGCGCAAGCAGCGGCGGAATTGACGACGAATTGGCAGCTATGAAAGCAAAGCTTGCTGAAAAAAAACAATCCTAATGTTATAGTAGTGATACCTGCGAGGGACTGAGCTAAACTCAGTCTCTTCTACCATATATAGGGATCTTTAAACGAAGTTTATAGTCTCTCTACTTGTGAAAAAGGAAGGCAGGAGACGATATGAACGAAGAGGTGGATGTGTTGCTTAGTAACCCGTATTTATCGACGCTTGCATTTTTTGCAGTTGCTGTCATCGCGCTTGTGGTATTTCTAACGATTTTCGAAATGGTCACCAAATATGATGACTGGGCTGAAATTAAAAAAGGGAACTTATCTGTGGCGATGGCAACAGGCGGGAAAATTTTTGGGATTTGTAATTTGTTCCGATTTGCGATTCTCAACAATGATACGATGATTCATTCTCTCATCTGGGCAGGGTATGGCTTCTTACTGCTGCTAGCAGCTTACTTCATTTTTGAATTCTTGACGCCTTATTTTAAAATTGATGAAGAAATCAAAAAAGATAATCGCGCTGTAGGCTTCTTATCGTTGACGATATCTGTCTCCCTTTCCTATGTGGTTGGAGCTTGTGTAACTTAGGATCATACATAATCTTGGAGGCTTGAACAATGAAATACCTGTGGGGCACTTTGTTTGCCATAGCGTTTGTATTTATGGCTGCAGGGGTTTATTATTTATTGAGATAAGCATGAATGCATTAGGTGGAGGATTACGTAATGAGTGCCAACGAAGAAATGGTTTGTCCCTGGTGTCAAACCGAGATTGTTTGGGATCCAGAGATTGGACCAGAGGATGAATGTCCACACTGTTTTAATGAGTTAAGCGATTACCGGAGTATTGATTTAAAGGTGAAGCAAACAGGTCAACCACTCCGCTTTGAAGAACAAGAATATCCTGACTCCGATGAAGATTTGTCATTGGCTTGGGATGACTCCGATGAACCTCTAGATAAATTCGGAGAGAAAGTTCAGCATATTACAGACGAACAAGAAGAAGCACCCGAGTGCTCGAACTGCCACGAATTGCTTCTGCTTGCAGGGAGCGAGGTCATAAGCGGGACCTCCTTCACGCCTGTTATTCCTAAAACGTTAGGAAATGCTTTCCTTACAGGCCCCTTCACTATGGATGTTTATGTATGCCCGTCTTGCTTCAAGGTGGAGAAAATCTTATCTGATACAGATCGATTACTCATGGTTGAACGTATTAAATCGGAGTAGCGGAAAGAACCGAGTCCTTTAAGGATTCGGTTTTTTATTATGCAGTACCTCATATTTTCACTCGATTGGGGAAGCTTAACTAAAGCAATTTCTAACCGTGGGGAAAGGTGAGGAGGAGTATGCAAAAAGATCTGAGTAGGAAGCGAATTCAGCCAGGTAAGGCAGTGGGGCGATCTAAAAGCAATTATTTTGAAGACCGAGGAAATAGATCAAGCGATGGCAAGGGTTTACAGAAGAAAAGCCGGTTAGATGCTCAAGCTATCCTATTACTCATTGTTCATACGTTATTTGGCAGTGCAAATGCCTTGTCGGGAACCTTTGTAGGCGTGTATTTGTGGAAGGCTAAAAATGACTTAGCTTTAATTGGTTGGTTTACATTAGTAACACATTTGACGATGGCGATCACCTTCTGGTTAGCAGGAAAATGGGTGAAGGAGCATAACAAAATGAACTGCTTACGGCTCGGCGTAGCGGTTTCAGCATGCTTTTATATGCTGGTATTGTTGCTTGGAACAAGCAGCTTTCACTATTTTGTATGGTTGGGAATGGTGCAGGGAATTTCAGCAGGGTTGTTCTGGATTGCGTTTAATGTCGTTTATTTCGAAGTGACGGACCCTGATAATCGAGATCGGTTCAATGGCTGGGTAGGGCTGTTAGGCTCTGGAGCAGGCATAGTCGCACCATGGATATCGGGCTTGCTTATTGTGAGTCTTGGAGATGGCGCTGGGTACCGGTTGATCTTTTCCATATCCTTAGGCATCTTTTTGCTAGGTGTGATTATCAGTTTCTTTTTGAAAAAACGGAAAGTACAAGGTGCCTATGAATGGTTGTTTCCCTTTCGATGTCTTCGGCAAGCGGAAACACCTTGGAAGCGCGTAAGCTTAGCCTTGGTATTTCAAGGTGTCCGGGAGGGAGTCTTTGGTTTCATGATTGCACTTCTCGTCTACATATCCACATCAAGTGAAGCGAGCTTAGGGAAATTTGTATTGATTACTTCGGCGGTATCATTAGTCAGCTTCTGGGCAGCAGGCCGATTTATTAAACCGCATTTTCGTAAAATAAGCATGCTGATTGGCTCTGTCATGGTCGTTGCGGTAATTATTCCTTTTTTCTGGAAAATGGGATATAGCACTTTACTTATTTTCGGCTTAGGAGCTGCGCTCTTTTTCCCAATGTATTCGGTGCCTATGGTGTCAGCCGTATTCGATCTAATTGGTTCCAATGAGGCCAGCGCTAAGCAAAGGGAGGAATATGTCGTGCTCCGTGAGCTTTCACTGAATGTGGGACGTGTATGCGGTGTGCTCCTATTCATTAGCGTTATTTCGTGGAGTAAGGAACCGCTAGTGATTAACGTGCTGCTGTTGATCATTGGGAGCTCCCCGCTGGTCAGTTGGTACTTTATGAAAAACCAGCTATCTGTAATTAAACCTTGACATCTATAGCGATTCCCGATAAAAATGTGGGTATAGTTGGTATTGGGAATAGGAGGGGGTAACCCTTGACACATAAAAAAATGGTCAACAGCATCACTGAGCTAATCGGTGACACACCCGCTGTTCGGATTAACCGATTGGTAGAGCCTGGTGATGCCGAGCTTTACGTGAAGCTTGAATATTTCAATCCAAGCGGCAGTGTGAAAGACCGCGCTGCTTTTAATTTAATCGAGCTGGCAGAGAAAGATGGGCTGCTCCGTCCTGGCGCTACGATTATCGAGCCAACGAGCGGCAATACAGGCATCGGACTTGCGATGAATGCCGCAGCCAAAGGCTATAAAGCCATTCTGATCATGCCGGATAACATGACCAAAGAACGCATTACTCTGCTCAAGGCCTATGGCGCAGAGGTGGTACTGACTCCCGCCGCACTGCGGATGCCGGGAGCAATTGCCAAAGCGATAGAGCTGCGGGATCAGATACCTGACAGCTATATCCCACAGCAGTTCGAGAATCCGGCGAATCCGAGTATTCACCGGACGACCACAGCTCCAGAGATTCTGGAGCAAATGGAAGGGCGACTGGATGCCTTCGTTGCTACCTCAGGTACGGGAGGAACGATCACCGGCACTGGCGAGGTGCTCCGAGAGAGGCTGCCGGACATCCAGATTTATGTGGTGGAGCCGAAGGGTTCACCCGTTTTGTCCGGAGGAAGCCCCGGTCCGCATAAACTCGTCGGCACGAGTCCGGGCTTCATCCCTGCTATTTTGAATACGAGCATCTACGATGAGATCGTGCAGGTGTCTGACGAGGATGCGATCCGAACCATGAGAGATTTAGCCAGCAAGGAAGGCATACTCGTTGGACCATCGACAGGAGCCTCGGTTTGGACTGGATTGCAGGTTGCTCGTAAGCTAGGTACAGGTAAAAGGGTGCTCTGTATCGCACCGGATACGGGCGAAAGATATTTAAGTATGGACATTTTTGAATAGCCCAGCCAATAGAACGCGGCCACTCGGATCTAGATATTCGGAGGGGTCGTATTTTTTATTTCAAATAAAAAAAGAATGTTGAATAAAAATGCGTTACTTAGTATAATTATAAGTATGAGAAGGTCCTTATTGAAAGGTGGATTTGCTGTGAAATTAGCCTATATTAATGCGCTTCCTGAGGAAGATCAACTCCATGAATTTATACAGATATATACAGAAGAATGCATAACTTCAGGATCGTTAGCACTTGTGAATTGGAATAATCTCAATTCCAACTATGTGATCTCGGTTTATGATGAGAATACGCTTGTTGGCATTGGTTGTATCGCAGAAGAACAGAGTATTCATGTGCGTCCCACATATGAGCATCGTGAAATTAAAACCATGGTTAATAAATTGCTGCAAGCCGAATCGAAGTTTGGTTTGGTTCACGGACAATCCTAAATAATGCTTAGAGCAGAGGCCGCCTGGAATACAGGTGGCTTTATTCGTAGTTTATGGGATGGAAATTTATTGTTATATAAAAATAATCTGGCTTTTAGATAGGCTCAGTAATTGAATTAGGATAGTAATTCATTGTAAGATTAAAGGATGAACGAAACCAATTTCAGAAAGGTAGGTTTAACCATGGATGCTTTGAAGCTTAAAATTCTCGAACTACTGAAGGAAGACGCCCGCCGGAGTGCGGACCTCATCGCCACAATGCTAGGAACGGCGGAGGACGAGGTGGCGCGAGCGATAAGCGAGATGGAAGCGGATAAGGTCATCGTCAAATACGCGACAGTAGTAAACTGGAGCAAAGTGGATGACGAAAAGGTTACCGCCCTAATTGAAGTGCAAATTACGCCGGAACGCGGACGCGGGTTCGATGCCATCGCGGAACGGATCTATTTATATCCAGAAGTAAAATCGGTTTATCTGATGTCTGGCGCATATGATTTACTTGTAGAAATCGAAGGCAGCTCCCTTAAACAAGTCGCTTCCTTTGTGTCCAACAAGCTATCGCCGATTGATCGCGTGCTATCTACAAAAACGAATTTTATATTAAAAAAATACAAACAAGACGGCATTATATTCGAGGATCAGGCAGATGATCACCGGATGCTTGTTTCGCCGTAAAGAAGAGGGAACGCCATGATCAAAGATGAGACAACGATCCAGCCGAGCAAAGTAAAATCGATGCAGGACTACCTCGCTCCTGCCGTACGCGAAATAAAGCCTTCAGGTATTCGGAAGTTTTTTGACTTGGTGAGCAACAGCAAGGAAGATATTATCTCCCTGGGTGTAGGAGAACCGGATTTCTCAACTCCTTGGCATGTCCGTGAAGCAGCAGTGTACTCTTTGGAACGCGGCAGAACGAAATACACGCCAAACTCAGGAATTCCAGAGCTTCGTGAAGCCATTGCTGATTACCTGTACACGTCATTTAAAGTGAAATATGAGCCATCTAACGAAGTCCTAGTTACTGTTGGGGGCAGTGAAGCAATTGACTTGGCTCTGCGTGCCTTGGTGACGCCGGGCGATGAGATACTTATACCTGAACCTTGTTATATTTCATATTCGCCAATTACGAGTATTAGCGGCGGCGTTCCTGTTGGAATCGAGACATTCGCGAGGGATCAGTTCAAGCTGACGGAGAAAGCACTTCGCGATGCGATTACGCCACGCTCCAAAATATTAATTCTCTGCTATCCTAGTAATCCAACAGGCGGTATTATGACCTATGAGGATTGGCTGCCGATTGCCAAAGTCGTTGAAGAGAACGATCTCATTGTCATTTCAGATGAAATATATGCGGAGTTGACCTATGGCCAGAAGCACGTGAGCTTCGCAGCGATTCCTGGCATGCAAGACCGGACAATCTTGGTCAGCGGTTTCTCCAAAGCTTTTGCCATGACGGGCTGGCGGATGGGCTATGCTTGCGGTCACCCGGAACTGATTTCAGCGATGACCAAAATTCATCAATATACAGTCATGTGCGCACCGGTCATGGGGCAGGTTGCTGCTCATGAGGCGTTGACGAATGGCCTAGAAGAGAAAGATCGAATGATAGAGTCCTACAACCAACGCAGGCGTCTGATCGTAAAAGGGTTCCGAGATATTGGACTCGAGTGTCATGAACCGCAAGGCGCGTTCTATGCATTTCCGAGTATTGTAGCAACGGGATTAACATCAGAAGAATTTGCGCAGCGGCTATTATTTGAGTCAAAGGTCGCTGCTGTACCGGGAGATGTGTTTGGTTTAGGCGGAGAAGGCTTCTTACGTTGTTCTTATGCCTATAGTGTTTCTCAACTGAATGAAGCCCTAGAGAGAATAGGAAAGTTCCTGAGAAAATTGGAAGGTTTGCAGTAAATAAATGTGTTCATTATGGACTAAAACTGGTATTCTTGTAGTAAGGAGGGATAAGCATGGCTTTTTTGGAATATCAACTATTAACCTATCGAAAACATAGTCAAATTCGCGAGCAGGATTTCGGAAAACGTTGGTTGACCAAGCATGCGAAGAAGCATAACTCCCTCAATTTACTAGAAGAAGAGATTCATTCGTTGCGACGTAAGCTCGAACAAATGGTTCTTGACGGGAAAGAAATGACATCGGATGACGTCGTTGAATTGAGCACAATCTTAGATCGTAAAATAAATGAATATATGAATAATGGAAAGAAAAGTCGGTGAAAGCCGGCTTTTCTCGCGACTATCGAAGAATCCAGACAACAAACGGAGGTACGCTCACAACATGAAAGTGAAATGGCTGTTGGTTATGATGATCGGGCTTATGGTTATGCTCGCGGGTTGCGGCGGGCCGAAGCCGGATGTATCTATTTTTATCATGGGCTCGAGTGGTTTTCCAAGTGAAGCAGGAGACAAGTTGGAAGGTTCTCTGAAATCCAAGGTTGGTGAGGTCCCTACCGTCAAACTTGTTAGTTCGCCTATGTTCTCAATGGAAAAAATGATTGTAGAGCTGGCGGCAGGCGGCAATGGCATCTTCATTCTTGCAGATGATCAATTTAAATCTTTGACTAAACAAGCAGGTTTCGTTTCTTTGGATGATACGATTAAACCTGAGGATTATCCGGATGGGGTCATCGAGATAGCAGAAGATGGCAAGCCTTCTGAAAAGCACCTCTACGGTATTCCTCTTGCAGGGAACAAGTGGATGAAAGAGCAAGGGATTGAAGGAAAAGGGTTGGTAGCTTTCATCCCTCAAAATGCTCCGAAGATTAATGAATCAAAGCAAGTGCTCAAAGTGATTGCACAAAAGTAATAAGAAGTCTATAATCGACAATTAGATTGATAGTAAAATATGCAGCCATAGGTGCTGGTAAGCTCATTTCTAGGAGCTTGCCACTTAAAAGGGAAGCCGGTTAAAGTCCGGCGCGGTCCCGCCACTGTAATCCAGGCATCGTATGCCGGGAAAGTCAGGATACCTGCCCATGGTGCCGTTTACGACATCCTTCGAGGAAAAGGATCGCGTTAAATCAGGAAGCAACCTCCAGTTGCTGAGCGCCGCGATTTATCGTCCCCTTTGTTCCTTAGGAACAGAGGGGCTTTTTTGTTAGGGTCAATCGAAACAAATCGTTCAGAGAGAGGGTTTGCCAAATGAAAAAGAATTCTGTGAAAAAAGCACTTATCCTTACAGTAGCGTTAACGACAGCAGTCAGTCTTGCAGCTTGCGGCAAAAAGGATATGGAGATTTCCAGTCCATCTAAGCTAGGGGGAGAATCAACGAAAGCTCCTGTGGTAACAACGCTGCCTGCGGCAGTCAAAAAAACGAGTTATCCACTGAAAATTAAGGATGCTACGGGCAAAGAGTTTACATTTGAGAAAGCGCCAGAGCGCATTGCGTCTGTATCGCCGGCAGAAACGGAAGCTCTATTTGCACTCGGATTAGAGGCCAATGTCGTTGGTGTATCGGACTTTGATGATTATCCAGAAGCAGTGAAGTCAAAGCCGAAATTAGGCAGCATTACGAAGCCTAACCAAGAAGCGCTGATCGCAGCTAACGCAAATGTTGTGTTTACTGGGGTTTCGATGAATGTGGATACCGTAGAAAAGCTGCGTGCTTTGAACATTAACGTGTTTAAAGTGGAACCGAAAACATTGGATGATACCATAGCTAACATTCAAACCTACGGTATAATTACAGATCATCAAGACCAAGCGGAAAAAGTAGTCGCTAAGATGAAAGCGGATCGCCAGAAGGTAGTTAATGCTGTAAAAGATGTAAAACAAGAGAATAAGAAAAAGGTTTACATTGAATTTGCCCCAGGATGGACAGTGGGCAGCGGTGAATTCATG
Source organism: Paenibacillus sp. yr247 (assembly GCF_900103825.1). Lineage (GTDB taxonomy): Bacteria > Bacillota > Bacilli > Paenibacillales > NBRC-103111 > Paenibacillus_E. The sequence goes on along the minus strand of NZ_FNIF01000002.1, from coordinate 353,924 downwards.
GACGAGTTGATCCAGCTTTCTGGCGGTATTAATGTTGCCGGAGACAATAAAGGCTGGTATGAAATCAGCGAAGAGAAAATCATTGGGCAAAACCCGAGCGTGATTCTGTTTGCGAATGGGGTCGTCGATAGCAAGAGCAAGAAATCACTGGACGAAATTATTCGTACGCGAAGCGGTTGGGATGCCATTGATGCCGTGAAAAATAAGCATGTGATTGGCCTCGACCAGAATATGCTGAGCCGCCCAGGTCCAAGACTGACCGATGGATTGCTTGAAATGGCGAAAGGTATTTATCCCGAGCTGGTGAAATAAATGAAAAGAAAACTTATGCTATGGGGAGGAGTAGGAGTTATACTCCTTCTTCTTTCTATTCTAGTGAGTTTAACACTGGGTACGGCCAATCTCCCGATCCTCCAAATCGCGAGAATACTTGGCAAGCATATCCCTTGGCTCAGTGATCATATCGTTACTAGCTGGCCGCAATCTTCGGAACAGATCATCAATAAAGTTCGATTTCCCCGCGTATTGCTGGGAATTCTCGTAGGGGCGTCACTCTCGATCGCGGGGGCAGCCTATCAAGGCGTACTGCGCAATCCGCTTGCGGATCCTTATGCACTCGGTGTATCATCGGGAGCTTCTGTAGGAGCTGCATTCTTAATCTATTTTGGTCTGCAAGCAGCATGGTTTGGACAATGGTCCATTCCAATTGTTGCCTTCATCACGGGGCTTATTTCTTTATTATTGGTTCTGAGGCTTGCCCAGATCGAAGGGAAGCTGAAGATGGAGACGCTCATTTTATCAGGTGTAGTCATGCAAGCATTTCTAGGGGCAATCGTATCGTTCATGGTGTCCATTTCCAAGCAGGTTATTAATGAAATTATTTTCTGGTTAATGGGCAGTTTGGCGATGCGGGGCTGGTCGTATGCTTATATCATTTCACCCTACTTAATCATCGGCTTTGTGATACTGCTTAGCTATGCAAGGTCGTTGAATTTGCTGGCTTTAGGTGAGCGGCAAGCCTCGCATCTCGGTGTGAATGTGGAGCGGACGAAGCTGATTGTACTTATCGTGGCTACGTTCATCACGGCTGCCGCTGTATCCGTTGCTGGGGTAATCGGTTTCGTCGGCCTCATCATACCGCACTTAGTTCGTTTGCTAGTGGGTCCCGATTATCGCTTAATTATTCCGTTATCGGCGATTGGCGGGGGGATTTATGTATTATGGGCGGATACACTTGCTCGCACCTTACTGAGTCCAACAGAAATCCCACTTGGTGTTATTACTGCTTTTTTGGGCGCGCCATTTTTTGCTTATTTGCTACATAAGGATAAGAAAACGTTAAGAGGTTGATCAAGATGATTAAAGTGGAGCACCTTTCCCAAAGCTTCAAAGAACAACAAGTAATAGAAAATATCAGCTTCGAGGTCATGCAGGGTGAATTTTTTGGGATTATTGGTCCTAATGGCAGCGGGAAGTCGACGTTACTCCGTCTATTATCGGGGATTGATCCGGTTAAAATGGGAGAGGTCAGGCTGGATGGTCGGTTCGCGACCTCCTATTCACGGAAAGAGCTGGCTAGATGGCTTGCTGTCCTACAGCAGGACGCGCTGCCTCCGGTAGGCTTTACGGTTCGTGAAGTTGTGGAAATGGGGCGCTATCCCTTTCAGAATTGGCTTGGCGAGGATTCGGCTGATGCGGAAGGTTTAATTGAGGGTATTGTAAGGAAGCTGCACTTGGAACCGCTCATTGATCGCACGATCGAGCGGCTAAGCGGCGGCGAACGCCAGCGTGTGGCTCTAGCTAAAGTAATGGCGCAGCAGCCACGACTGCTTATGCTGGATGAACCGACAACCTTCTTGGATATCGGATATCAAGTTCAAATGATGGACTATATCAAGGAATGGCAGAGCGAATCAGAGTTAACGGTTGTCGCTGTCCTGCATGACTTGAATTTGGCCGCGCAGTACTGTACACGCTTGATGGTTGTTCAAAATGGCCAGCTTGCAGCGATAGGAACACCGGATGAAATCATTACTAGCGGGTTAATAACCGAGGTGTATGGAACTGAACCGATTGTTCTTAAGCATCCTGTTAACTGTGCACCGCAAATTTTATTACAGCCAGGAAAATAATTGAAATAACAGGGGATGAACTTGTGAGTAAACTAGAATCTATTATTGGTCGTATTATGCCCATTCATCAAGATGTTGTGGGTCAAGCGAATGATCACTTGAATCAATTGACTAAACCGCAAGGAAGCTTGGGGAAATTGGAAGATATCGCGCGACAAGTTGCTGGAATTACGGGCGAGGTGATGCCTGTTTTTGATAAAAAAGCAGTGATCGTAATGGCCGGGGATCATGGTGTTTGTGAAGAAGGCGTTAGTGCATTCCCAGCAGAAGTTACGCCTCAAATGGTGCTTAACTTCCTTTATGGCGGTGCTGCTGTCAACGTTCTGGCCAGGCATGCCGGAGCAGAAGTCGTCTGTGTAGATATGGGGGTTAATGCTGATCTGGAGCACCCTAGTCTCATTTCTCGTAAAGTAAGAAAAGGGACGCGCAACATGGCGCGTGAAGCGGCTCTGACGCTAGATGAGACCGTACAGGCGATACAGACTGGTGTTGAGATCGTGGATGAATTGGTGGAAAAGGGCTATCGCCTCTTTGCTACCGGAGAGATGGGGATAGGCAATTCAACGGCAAGCGCAGCTATTCTGTGCGCATTGACGGGCTTGGATGCCGGAATTGCTGTTGGCCGTGGAACGGGCATTGATGATGCGAAATGGTTGCATAAACAATTGATCGTGAATAAAGCATTGAACGTAAATGGGCTTCGTATGGGTTCGGAAACTGAAGTGAATAGATCAAGCTCTGATTATGCGCTTGATGTGTTGATGAAGGTTGGCGGATTGGAGATCGCCGGACTTGTTGGGGTGATTCTTGGCGCAGCGAAGAATCGCTGTCCGGTCGTTGTCGACGGCTTCATCTCGTCAGCAGCAGCGCTCGTGGCGAGCCGATTAGCACCGCTAAGCGCGTCTTACATGCTCGCCTCGCACTTGTCGCAGGAGCAGGGGCATACGAAGATGCTTGAAGCGGTAGGCCTCGCAGCAATGCTGCAAATGGATATGCGTCTGGGCGAAGGAACAGGCGCAGTGCTCGTCTTCAACTTGATCGATGCCGCAGGTAAGATCATGAAGGAAATGGCGACATTCGAAAGCGCAGGCGTGTCGCGAGGGTAGTCGCTTGGCGGCAGACGATACGGTGTAAGCTTACACAGGAAGCGAAAGAAGGAGGCGAAGGCGCCATGGCGGTTTTGGTTACGGGCGGCGCGCGAAGCGGCAAGAGCTCTTTCGCGGAGAAGCTCGCGATACATAGTTGCGTGCGGGGGATTTATATCGCGACCTCCCACATCTACGATGAGGAAATGAGGGAGCGGGTCCAGCTTCATCAGCAGCAGAGGCTTAGCTCGGGGTATCCTTGGGATACCCGGGAGGAGCCGTTCCAGCTGCGGGAGCTTTTGCTTCAGGTTCAGGCGATCGGCGAGGAGGCTGTCGTCTTGGTCGATTGTTTGACGCTTTGGCTGACCAACTGGCTGCTACAGTATGAGGGAGAAGCAGATGCTTCTGCGCTGGTTATGAAGCGTGTAGATGAGCTTATGGAAACTGTGTCCTCCTACTGTGGACATCTTATATTGGTTACGAACGAAGTCGGGGACGGCATTGTACCGGAATATCCACTTGGCCGCAGCTTTCGAGACTTGGCAGGACGAATGAACCAGCGGTTAGCTCAGGTATGTGAGCAGGTATTCCTTGTTACGGCAGGAATACCCATAGAGTTAAAAAGCAAAGCTTATCGACTGGATGAAAACAAGTAGTCTATAAGCATGGAACGGTGATTAATATGTGGATATACACCTGGCAGGAGATTGTCAGTATGACGGCAGCTGCCATTGTATTAGACTGGATTCTAGGCGATCCGAGATGGCCGACACATCCGGTTATTTTCATTGGCCGCTGGATTCGCATGATGGAAGGCAAGTTGCGTAAAGAAAGGAACGAAGGCAATCAGCCAGGATGGCTGCGAGCTAAGGGCGTGCTTCTTACTGTTTCTACCGTGGTGCTAAGCTTCAGCAGTGTGCTGGTGCTTATTCTTACAGCCCGCTGGATTCATGAGTGGTTAGGATACTTTGTTTGTACGTGGTTTATCTCGACGACGATAGCCATCAAAGGGTTAAAGGATGCGGCGTATCTTGTTTACAATCCGCTGCGCAAAGGCGAACTTGCAGATGCTCGCAAGTACACGGGATACATCGTAGGCCGAGATACGGATGAGCTTTGTGAGGAAGAATTAACACGCGCGGTCGTGGAAACCGTGGCGGAGAACATTGTCGACGCGGTCATTTCGCCCTTGTTCTATGCGCTGCTTGGCGGAGCACCGCTAGCGATGCTGTACCGGGCATCGAATACACTGGATTCGATGGTCGGCTACCGAAATGACCGTTACCGTCATTTCGGCTGGGCGTCGGCCCGCTGGGACGACGCGATGAACTGGATCCCGGCCCGGCTGACCGGCCTCCTGCTGGTCCTCGTTGCCCTGCTGCAGCCGGGCCTCTCGGCGAAGCGCTCGGCGGCTGCTATTCGCCGCTTCGCGCATTTGCACCCCAGCCCGAACAGCGGAATTCCAGAGTCGGCGGTAGCCGGGGCACTCGGAATTGAGCTGGGCGGGCTGAACGTCTATGGCGGGGCTGCGAGTGAGCGCGCCCGTCTAGGCTGGCCACTGCGTCCGCGGACGCAGCAGGATATCGTCTACGCCGTCAGAATGCTCTACGGCGTCAGCTTTGTAGTGATGGGAGGATTGCTGTGCATATTACTCGTACTGTTTTACTAGACTGGCTGCGTGCTTGCATAGCAGCCTTTCAGTTTCTAACCCGTTTGCCGATTCCCGTTCAAATTGACTATACAGATCGCGTATTTAGCCGAAGCGTCATATTCTATCCGCTAGCTGGTTGCATCATCGGTCTTCTTTTACTGCTAGCAGGCGAAGGGCTAACCCTTATTCTTCCTGCGCTGCCGGCAGCCGTTCTGCTTCTGGGGTTCTGGGTCGTTTTAACAGGCGGCCTGCATCTAGACGGACTTATGGATACTTCAGACGGTATTCTAAGTCACAGACCTCGCGAGCAAATGTTAGAAATCATGAAAGATAGCCGAGTAGGCGCAATGGGCGTAATCGTATGTGTCTTGCAACTGCTCCTCAAATTTTCACTTCTTTATACGCTGCTTGATATTAGGCAGATCGGTGGTTCAGAGGGAGTATGCTTCCTGCTTGCCATCGTACCTATCTGGAGCCGTTGGTTTATGGTAGCTTCTATTTATGGTTGGCCCTATGCTCGGAGAGACGCTGGATTAGGCAGCTTATTTCGCGGAGTTAACAAATGGCATGTTTTTTCATCTGCACTAGTAGCTCTCTTGACTACTACGCTTTTTTCGGAGATGGAAGATCTTGGCATAGCAGCTTCCGCTTTAAGTCATCCATCCATTTGGGCTGTTGTTCTTAGCTTTGCTTTAGGAACAGCTTTAGCTGGTTGGATATTGGCTGCGTATATGAGCCGCAAATTAGGCGGTTTAACGGGAGATACATACGGCGCTTTGAATGAGCTTCTTGAAACTATCCTGCTGCTGGGCGTCGTCGTTTTCGTTACTTATTACGGATAGAACAATTCAGCAATATCCAAAAAGAAAGGAGAGGAAATCATGCTAGAACGCTATGGGCATGGAGGCGATCTCTTGACGGCAGAGGAGACTTTCGGCAGGTCCATGGAGCAATTTCTGGATTTCAGTTCGAATATGAATCCATTAGGTCCTCCTTCCGCTGTTAGTCATATTCTGAAGGAGCAATGGCGCGACATCGTCAAATATCCCGACCCTGCTGTTCGTGAGCTGCGAAGCAAGCTTTCGCAGAAATATGATATTCCGATGGAAAGCATTCTAGTTGGTAATGGGGCAGCGGAACTGATCGATTTGACAGCGAGAGTGTTGAAGCCTGCTGTTACTGGATTAACGAGGCCATCTTTTAGCGAATATGAGGAAGCCATCCACAAATCAGGTGGCGGAATCTATAACATCCCTCTAACCCATTCGAACCAATATGAACTGCAGCAGCAAGAGATAGAAGCTGCTTATTCAGCTGTGGATTTGTTCTTTTTAGGTCATCCGAATAATCCAACAGGGAAGCTGATTCCTCGCTCAGTCATAGATATGCTTATGCAGAGTGATCGAAGATTGGTGCTTGATGAGGCATTCATGGATTTTGTACCGAATGAGCAGGATCACTCTTTACTCAAACTCGCTTCGACAAGTCGCCAGTTCTTTGTCATCCGTTCGATGACGAAATTTTATTCCATACCTGGTTTACGTTTAGGCTTTATGGTGGCTCATCCGGATGCGATCCAGCAAATCAAACATCAACAAGTTCAATGGAGTGTCAATTATTTGGCTCAGCGCATCGGAACAGCCGTGCTTGAGGATGAGGATTTTGAGCGCGCCAGCCGGCAATGGCTAAAGGAAGAGAAACCTTGGCTCTCTGAGCAGCTCCGACAATTAGGCCTTGAGGTTGTGCCTAGTGATGTGAACTTTTTACTTTTTTCGTTCCCTGAGCACATGGGCATCCATGTGAAGCGGGCCCAAAAGCATATGGGGTATCAAGGTATTTTGATTAGAGACGCTTCTTTGTTTGAAGGGCTTAACGAACGTTACTGCCGTGTTGCGATTCGTCTTCGCGAAGACAATGAGCGGTTAATCGCGGGGTTACATAACATGCTGGCAGATTTAACGCAGAATCGAGGGCAAGGCCATGACTAAAGGAACTGTGAAAGCGGCAACACTGATGGTTCAGGGCACAGCTTCGGATGTGGGCAAAAGCATTCTAACGGCCGCTTTGTGCCGCATTCTTGTACAAGATGGCTGGCAAACGGCGCCATTTAAGTCGCAAAATATGTCCTTAAATTCCTACGTTACCTTTGATGGCAAGGAAATTGGTCGGGCCCAAGGCGTCCAAGCCGATGCTTGCCGTATTTTAGCGACAACGGATATGAATCCGATCCTGCTTAAGCCAAAGCAAGACATGGTTGCACAGGTTGTCGTTCACGGTAAGCCCTACTCCGATCTAGATGCAAGGACGTATCGAGAATCATATTTACCACAGGCTGAGATGATTGTAAAGGACGCTTTGAAGCGGCTGCGCAGCGAATATGACATTGTGGTACTGGAGGGGGCGGGGAGCCCGGCTGAAGTTAATTTAAAGGATCGCGATATTGTAAATATGCGCCTGGCAGGTTGGGCTGACGCCCCTGTGCTTCTCGTCGCTGACATTGATCGTGGGGGTGTTTTTGCTTCGATCGTTGGGACACTAGAGATTTTGACGCCGGAGGAAAGAGACCGGGTTAAAGGCTTCATAATAAATAAGTTTCGCGGAGATGTTTCTCTGCTAAAACCGGGTTTGGATTGGCTTGAGGAGAGGACAGGGAAGCCTGTACTAGGTGTAGTTCCTTATTTACCGCAGCTAGGTATTGAGGACGAAGACTCCGCTTCTCTTGATTCTAAACGCATGCAAAGCAAGCGGAATGAGAGCTCGCAAGTAAAATTGGCTGATCAACTGGATATCGCTGTGATTCGCTTGCCTCGTCTTTCTAACTTTACGGATTTCGATCCGCTTCAGGAAGAAAAAGATGTCCATTTCCGATATATTACGCACCTCGCCGAGTGGGGGGAACCAGATGTCGTTTTGCTCCCAGGCAGTAAGAATACAATGGACGATTTGCGGTATTTGAACGAATCTGGTCTGGCAGAGCGTCTTAAGGCGTTCGCGCAAACCGAAAATGGATGGGTCGCCGGTATATGTGCAGGATATCAGATGTTAGGTGTCAAGCTGCTTGATCCACATGGCTACGAATCGGATCATCCTGAGCTAGAGGGATTGGGGCTTCTACCAACGGAGACAGTGTTTACTTCGGAAAAACGCACGGTTCAGGTTCAGGGAAGCAGCACACTTTTTGCTGAAAATAGCTCCGTGATTGTCATTGATGGTTATGAAATCCACATGGGGCGGACACGTTATTTGCAGGAAGCAGCAGCGCCTTTCCAGATAAAGGCTCAAACCAACGGAGAAGCTAGCGGCTCTGACAATGTTCTGCACGGAGACGGGGCCGCTGCGGATCAAGGGCGTGTGTGGGGGACGTATTTACACGGGATTTTGCATAATGATAACTTCCGCAGAGCATGGTTAAATCGCATTCGGAAGCATAAAGGATTACCGCCAATCGTAGGTGGCCTACGTTTTAAAGAACGCAGAGAAGCAGCCTTCGATAGGCTGGCTGACCATGTTAGAAGTCACTTGGATATGCAACGTGTTTATGAGATGATGGATGTATCAAAGCCTTGGAAAAGGAAGGATGTTGAACAATGAAAATTTATACTCGAACCGGAGATGCTGGGCAAACAGGCGTAATCGGAGGTCGCGTAGATAAAGATGATGATCGCGTTGAAGCGTACGGAACTACGGATGAACTGAATTGTTACGTGGGTCAGGCGATGAGCTTTATGGATCCGGAGAAATTCCCGGATTTACTTCCGGATTTGCTGCAGGTGCAGCATGAGCTATTTGATTGCGGTTCGGACCTTGCTCTCTTGAAGCAAGACCTGCGTCCTTATAAAGTAACAGCGGAAATGGTTGATGCGCTTGAGGCTTGGATTGATAAATATGATGCGGAAACACCGGATATTACACGATTCATTTTGCCAGGTGGCGGTACCGTTTCTTCTACACTTCATGTATGCCGTACCGTATGCCGCCGAGCAGAACGCCGGGTAGTCACGTTGGCTCGAACGCAGGAAATTAATCCGGAAGTACGCAGATACTTGAATCGACTTTCCGACCTTTTCTTTACCATTGCCCGTACAGCGAACCATCGCGAAGGTATTGCTGATGTGGAGTATGTGCGAAGTGCTGAGGTGTTTAGACGTAAACCATGAGTTATTATGAACCATTAGTATACATCGTACCGCCAGAGGAAGAGGGCTTTATTCTCAAAACGATTCTGCAAAAAAGATTAATGGTCTCACGCAAACTGCTATCCCGAATTAAATTGACCGAGCAGGGGATAACGGTGAATGGGATCAGACAATACATTAGCATCAAGGTCAAAGCTGGGGATCGTGTGGAGATTCGTATGGAGGAAGAAGAGTCCGAGGATATCTTACCTCAGGATCTCCCTCTCCATATCATTCATGAAGATGAGCATCTGCTTATTCTTGCCAAAGATGCCGGTATCATTGTGCATCCAACACATGGGCACTACGTCAACACAATCGCCAACGGCGTCGTATATCACTGGCAGCAAGCGGGTATTTCGTGCCGTTTCCGGCCAGTTCATAGGCTTGACCAAGAAACATCAGGTGTACTTGCTATCGCAAAAACTCCCTACGTTCACCAGCAAATATCGGAACAGATGATTCAGCATCAGGTGAAAAAAGAGTACTTGGCCTTTGTCTGGGGGATCGTCACTGCAAAAAACGGTACGATCAATGAACCCATTGACCGCGACCCTGAACAGCCGCATGTTCGTATCGTTACCCCTGACGGATATTTCGCCGTAACCCATTACGAGGTCGTTGAACAATTCGCGCATGCTGCTTTAGTTCGAATATGGCTCGAAACCGGTAGAACACACCAAATACGTGTACATATGCGGCATTTGGGTCATCCGCTGCTTGGAGATAAGATGTACACACTTCCTGAATATGAGCAGAGTTTAGCTGCAGCGGAGGCTAGTGAACGGCTCGACCGTCAGGCATTGCACGCTTTTAAACTGGGCTTTGTTCATCCAGGAACAAGGGAGTGGACGGAGTACAATGCTCCGCTGCCTGCGGATTTATCTGCTTTGCAAACCTGGCTGCAAGAAAGCAACTAGAACGATAAAACCATCCCTTTTTAGGATGGTTTTTCTTTGCTATAACTTGACTTTCCTTATCAATTCCCTCAGAATTTTAAGTAGTTCTGATTTATTTCAATTCATAAAGGAGCTTTAACATCATGGGAGTAAAAGTATTTTGTTACGATAAATGCGGGACATGCCGTAATGCAGTGAAGTGGTTGAAAGCGCATCATGTAGATATCACAGAAAATGTCCCTTTATTTGAGACGCCGCCTTCAGCAAAAGAATTGTCTAAGCTGCTTAGTGATAGCGGTCTGGAAATCAAAAAATTTTTCAACACGTCCGGTGAAGTATACAAAGAGATGAATTTGAAAGACAAGCTTCAAAGCATGTCGCAAGAGCAAATGCTTGATTTGTTAGCCTCAAACGGCAGATTGATTAAACGGCCTATCGTAACCGATGGCCGTAAAGTAACGGTTGGCTTCAAAGAAGATGAGTATGAGGCCGTATGGGCAAAGGGGTGATGATAGGTTGGATAAGAAGCAGAAACCAGCAGGTAAAAAGTCGCCACTAGCCATAGGAGGTTTCGTAGCTGTCCTTTTATCACAAGGAAAGCTGCTTTTGGCGGCATTAAAGTTTGGTAAGGTTGGCGGAGCCATCATCTCGATGTTCATTACGATTTGGGCATACGCCTATCTCGCTCCATTGCCTTTTGCCATTGGGATTGTTTTGATGATCCTCATACATGAACTTGGTCATGTTTTCGCAGCCAAGTTGAAGGGGTTTCCGGTGTCGGCACCTGTTTTTATCCCATTCCTTGGCGCACTGATTACGATGAAAAAGAATCCTACCGATGCAGCAACAGAAGCTTTTATTGGTATAGGAGGACCTATTTTAGGGACAGTTGGTGGAGTTGCCGCTTTCGCTCTTGGTGTATACACTGGTTCCCCTGTTATTGTTTCAGTCGCTTATGCTGCGTTCTATCTAAATTTAATTAATTTATTGCCTATTCATCCGTTAGATGGCGGGCGAATTTCTACTGCAGTAACGCGTTGGTTATGGATACTAGGATTAATTGGCGGTTTGGTCTTTATTTTTTATTTAAATCACTATGTAAATCAATTTATTTTCTTTGTGATATGGGCCATGTTTGCCTGGGATTTGTACAAGAAATACGTTAAATACAGAAATCGAGAGGAGCTAGTTTCGGTTTCTACACGATTTGAATTTGCTGCGGAACATCTACTCCAGCAAGGATATATCATTCCGGGGGAAAATCACACACGAGAGCTGGAATATACGACTTATTCGGATTTACAGGGTTCTGGGGAGGGCAGACAAACCATTGTGATTTACTGGCAAGGGATTGGATTCGAGGGTCACGCTTATCTGCCGGGACAATCTGTCGTTAAAAGAGTCCAGTTAGTCAAAGTGGAACGTATGCAGAAAGAGAATGGATTTTACCTAGGGCTGCAAGTACAAGTGGAATTTTCACCTCTTGGGATACAGGAACGTTATTACGATGTTCCTGTGAAAACACGTTGGAAATTCGGAGCAGCTTATCTTGCGCTCGTGTTGTTTTTGCTTTATATGATAAGGCTAGTTCATCAAGTGGGAATCATGGATTAACGGTTCTGGGTCTATCATTTAATGACATTAATGAAATCAACCTAATGAGGATATGAACTATGACATTTACAGGATCGAAGCGGCTTAGTCAGCTAGGATCGGCAATTTTTTCGGAAGTAGCGGATTGGAAGAGAGAGGTTATGAACCAAGGGGTAGACGTCATAGATTTAGGTATAGGAAGTCCTGATCTACCTCCGTCTAATCGAATTATTGAAGCTATTACCAAGGCTGTTCGTAACCCCGCACATTACGGTTATCCAACCTCTGAAGGAAGCTTAGCCTTTCGAGAAACGGTTGCCAGATGGTACCGTTATCGATTCGGTGTGGATCTCAATCCGGAAAATGAAATTTTAACTCTAATGGGATCGCAAGATGGTCTTGCTCACTTTGCGCTTTCACTCTGCGACCCTGGGGATCTAGCCATTGTTCCAGATCCAGGCTACCCCATATATTCGGCAAGTCTCGTGCTGGCAGGAGTGGAGCCCTACTTGCTCCCGCTGCGTTCAGAACACAATTATTTACCCCAACTAGAGGACATTCCAGTAGATGTTGCGGCTAAGGCGAAATTCATCCTGCTTAACTATCCGAGCAATCCGCTGTCTGCTGTTGCAGATCGTGCTTTCTTTGAGCATTTGATTGCCTATGCCAAGAAGCAAGACTTGCTTGTCATACACGATCTTGCCTACTCTGAAATGGCTTTTGACGGTTATCAGCCTATGAGCATTTTGGAGATAGAAGGCGCTAAGGAGGTTGCAGTCGAGTTCCATTCACTGTCCAAAAGCTTTAATATGGCAGGGTGTCGAATTGCTTTCCTAACCGGAAATGCAGATGCGGTGAAAGCTCTTAAGACGCTCAAATCTAATATCGATTACGGTGTATTCGGAGCCATTCAGGCCGCTGGGATTGCAGCATTAGAGGAAGATATGGAACACAAGCATTCTGTTGCCGGCGTTTATGAAAAAAGACGTAATGTGTTTATTTCGGCATTACAGGATGCGGGGTGGATCATTCCGCCACCCAAAGCAACCATGTTCATCTGGGCTCCCATTCCAAAAGGGTGGACATCTCGACAAATTTCCCGGGAAATGCTTTATCGTGCAGGTGTTGTCGTCATTCCTGGAGACGCTTTCGGGGCTGAGGGAGAAGGCTTTGTACGCATTGCTTTGGTGCAGGATGAGGCCAGATTAATTGAAGCGGCAGGGCGAATAAGAGATTGGCTTCGAACCATAGAATGAAAGTTCGAGTTTTTGGTAAAAATAGGAGAATGAGAGACATATTGAATTGCGTAAAATTTAAACCTTATTATTTGAAAGGGGTAAGCATATGGATGTCATTTCCTCATTATCTGAGCTTTTAGCTGAACAGAAGCCTTCATCGTTCGTAGAAATTCCAGGAATTTTGGGGCAGACGTTTGGTCAAGCGACAATTGCAGCTACGCTGCCAATGAGCAAACTATTTTCTATCTATGAAGTTGATTTAGAAGTACAACGTGCGATTATTCCGCGTAATCTCTCTAAGCTAATCGATTATGTAAATTTGTATTTAGAGGATCGCCAACCTATCTATTTCCCGGGAATCATTTTCTCGGCAAGAGGCGCAGGCCATTATGACCATGATCAACAAGCGCTTCGTCTGCAGCCTATTGAGAAATTGTACGTTGTGGATGGTCAGCATCGTTTGGCCGCTTTCCAACGCATTATGGAAACTCTACAAAGTCAGATGGCTCGTGCAAAAGATCGCCGTGAATACGACAAAATGGAAGAGATCACGGAAAAACTGCGTCGATTGTACGCATTCCCTATTTCAACCATGACCTACTTGGATATTAATGCCCGTCAAGAGCGCCAGCTTTTCTCAGACATTAATAAGCTTCCGCGTAAGCTTGGCGGCAACCTAGCTGTACTTCGTGACCAGCGGAGATTTTATCACGTTGCTGCGACGGAGCTTGCTTCCAAAGCACCTGCGATGCAAAAGCTGACCGTCGATATGTTCTCTGAACGCGGTAAGTCACCGGAGTATTTGTTCTCCTACCACTTGCTGATTGAAATTTTAATTGCTTTGTTTGAAGGCAGAATGAAATCAGCAGCACGTAACAATGGTTATCAATATGAGGATAAAGAGCTGCAAGATCTTGTAGCGTTGGCCGGTACCTACTTTAATGGTTTGTTGAATTACTTGCCTGAACCAGCCAAAGGTGAAGCCGTTTGGTCTGAAAATATCCAAATTGCGTTAGCTTTGTTTATTCACGAAGAAGCTACAAAACCAGGTAAATTCAATCGCTATGCGCTTGAACACGCTTTGAAAATTCTTCCTCATGTGAACTGGAATGGCATCTATGCCGGGGACGAAAAGGATCGTTTGCCTAGACGGACTCGCATTATGAAAGCATACAATCATATCAAAAACTTTTATCAAGATCAAAATGCATTTCTGATCAGCGATAAGGAGGACGTGAGCTAATGGAAGGATTACGCCTTAAGATGACCATTCATCCTTTTTGCGATAAGTTCGGACTTTCAACCGTCGCCTTACGCGTTCAAGATCTGCTGAATTATACAATGATTGACCCTATGGTTCAGCGTAAGCTGAGCAACATGCAAAGACGTAAAATTTCTACCTATCTGCAAGAACGTGAGCTCGATCATGTCTTCTTCGGACCTGTTACGCTGTCACTGCGTGAAGTGAATCAACTGTCTAAGGGCGAGAAGGAATTCCTTTTGAAGCATGGCTCTAAGCTGTCTATTTTGGACGGACAGCATCGCATCCTAGCGCTAGGCTATGTAAATGAGCAGATGCAAAAGGAAGTAAGACGCTTCGAGAAAAAGTTAGTGCTGCTTAAAATTAAGCAGCGGAAATTTCCGCAAGATGATGAAATTAAGCAAGAGGTAGATGAAACAGAAGGTACGATTAATCAACTCGAGGGAAGACGACTAGATTTGATGGAAACACAGCTTGCTGTGCAAATCTATATTGGCTTAACAGAGGAAGAAGAACAGCAGTTGTTTGGCGATATTAACTCGAAAGTCCAGCTGGTGAGCAAAGAGCTTGGCCATTCCTTCGACTCTATTGACCCGCTTAATTTAGTCATCCAACAAGTTGTCGATCACAATGTGTATCTCAAAGCAGTTGGTGTTGAGCGTCGCAGTAATTTGACGTCCTTTAACCGAAATTTTACGTGTTTCAGTTGGCTGTATGCGACAGCAACGATGCTTTTTTCAGGCAGAATGCAGCCATCCTATGAGCTTCAGCGTAAAATTCGCCACGATCCATCGACATACGTTGAAATTTTGCACCAATTCTTTAACACCATATTGCCTATGATGCCGGAACAGCCGGGTCTGGCGCAATATACGTCGGCGAATCGTGTTATCCAAGAAAGCATTGCACTATATGCAAACCGTTTCTTATTCCCGAATGGGCAATATAACGAAGAATGGACGGATTCCCTGCAAATTCTCGACGGCTTTGATTGGTCGCATGACAATGAGGAATTGATCTATGTATTTGGATCATTGGATAACGGCAAGATCAATCTAATTCATGAAAAATCGCTGAAAAAACATGTGAAGCTTGTGCAATTTTTCTTGGAAGGCACAGATTCGGACAGTACTTCAGAAGAAGTATCAACAGCATAAATACGGGTTAGCAAAACAAAACCTTTCTCCCTCAATCTACGATTGTGTGGTAGAAGGTTTTTTTCTTTTGTAAAGATGTTCATCCATACTAACAAAAAGCAGAGAGTTTCCAGCGATGGCGTCGATTAAATAAGGCTTTTTTTCTTGTAGCATGTCGAACAACTCATTAATTGAGTATGGAAAGAAGAGAGGATTCCCGGGCCATTAATCGATGTGGAATGATAATGTGATTATGGTGAATCGTTTCTCCTTTAACAGCTTTAATTAATGTTTGCGAGGCTGTATATCCGAGTTGATAGATACCGATATCGATGGAGCTGATCGGTGGAGAAGAGAGCTCTGACATGGAAATATTGTTGAAACCAACCAAGCTGAGATCGTTTGGCACTTTATAACCAAGTTCGGTTAACCCGCGAAGAACACCGAAAGCAACGATATCGTCGATGACGACAAGAGCAGTTGGACGTTCCGGCAGATTCATAAAAAACGACATCGCTCGATATCCGCTCTCTTGAAGAAACTCGCCTTCGACAATCCATTCGGATTGTATTTCCAGCCCTGCTTCTCGCATAGCTTGTACATATCCTTCCATCCGATCCTTTGAAACAATAAGGTTCGGAGGTCCGCTTACGAAACCCACGCGTTTATGACCTTGGGCAATCAGATGCCGTGTCGCATCATAGGCAGCCAGGACGTTATTATTATCGACAGAAAGCACATCTGGAAAGTCTTCGCTTCGTCCAACAAGGACGAACGGAAATTTCATTTCCTGTAAGAACGAGATAACAGGATCTGATTTACGGGAATATAACAAAATAACGCCGTCAACTCTGCGTCCTTTGACAAGTCTAGTCACGGCTTCAACTTCTTCGCTCTCCGATGTGCCTGTGGTCATCATCAGATCATATCCGCTGCGAGTGGATTGTGTAACGACGCCGCGAATGATTTCCGAGAAAAATAGATTCAAGAAGAGTTCTTCCGCGGATCGAGGCAGGAGAATCCCTATCGTTTGTGTTGTTTTGGACACAAGGCTTTTAGCCATCACATTAGGATGATAGCCCATTTCTAACATAATGTCCTTCACCTTACGAATGGTCGCTGAACTTATACGCGGATGTCCAGATATAACGCGGGATACAGTGGACGGTGAAACTCCTGCTTTTTTGGCTACGTCGATAATCGTAACGGACATTGTCGGAACCTCCAGTGCAAACGATTGAGCACACTGATTTAGAAGCACTCTTTTCTATGTTAGTCATTTCAATAGTAAAAGTAAATATAGCATTGCCGCGCTGGAAAGAACAGACGATTGATCTAGAGGAAAATAAAGAAAACAGCGACAGTGATTTTAAACTAGTGTACGATGAACATATGTATGTGAAAACCCCCTTTCGTCAAACTCTGTCCAGAGTGAGACGGAAGGGGGTTTTAGGTAAGGAACAGCTACCTCGATCGAGAGCCAGCAAAAGTTTACAAGAGCTGAGCAACTGCAGATAGTACATCTATTTTATCGATATTCGTTGATTTTGAGGCTTTTGCTGCATTTATTGCAGGCAAATAAGCCAATGAAGAGGAAATGGCGAGAAAGCGGCTTGATTACCTGCACTTTTTACATGATTTGCTCCAAAAAGGGTCCTCACGGTGCCAATTTGCTGCCCTTTTTGCATGTTTTTCTGTGTGGCGGCAGTTAAGGTGGTGACATCAAACATTTGGTTCCATGTCTATCAATGACAAAAGATTAGGCGATTCATATGGTCGGCGAAGCTAGAATCGGAGGGCTAAGAAACCGCCGCATATCCAGGGAATTGGATATGCCAGCCGTGCCTACTCCGCGCGCAGCACGGCGAAGCCGTACGGCGGAAGCTTCACCTGAAGCTTCCCGCCGACCGGCGACGCCGTGGCTTCGCCGCCGAGCGCATCGCGCCAGCTGCGCTCGCTGTGCAGCTTGACGCTCAGCTGCGCCGAGCGTCGGCTTGCGTTAACGAAAATGAGCAGATGCTCATTCTCGTTAACGCGCTCTAGCACAAGCCGCGCATCGCCCGGCTTGGCATACAGGAAGCGCAAGGCGCCAGTGCGCAGCGCTTCATATCTTTTCCGCAGGGTGATGAGCCCGCGGTAGAATTCGAACAGGTCGCGGTCCTGCAAGGACGCGTCCCACTCCATACAGAGGCGGCAATCGGGATCCACGCCGCCGCTCATGCCCACCTCATCGCCGTAATAAATACACGGCGTCCCGGGGAAAGTGAACTGAAGCAGCGCAGCCAGCTTCATGCGGCGTTTGTCCTCGCCACACTGATTCAGCAGGCGAGGAGTATCGTGGCTGTCGAGCAAATTAAACGCAGACTCGTTCGCTTGCTGCGGATAGCTTGCCAGCAGCGATCCCACGGCATGCGCGAAGCCGGCACCGTCGAGTTTGCCCGTAGTCACGAAGTCGAGCACCGCGTTCGTGAACGGGTAGTTCATAACCGCGTCGAATTGATCGCCTTGCAGCCACATCATCGAATCATGCCAGATTTCACCGAGAATATAAGCCTCGGGGTTTATGCACTTCACCTTATCGTGGAACAAGCGCCAGAAGCGGTGATCAACCTCGTTGGCAACATCCAGACGCCAGCCGTCAATTCCGATATCTTTAATCCAGAATTCTGCGACCTCCAGCAAGTAGGCCTTGACCTCGGCATTCTCTGTGTTCAGCTTTGGCATGATTGGTTCAAATGCGAACGTTTCATAAGTCGGAATGCCATCCTGTGTACGGAGTGTCCAATCTTTCACATGGAACCAATCCGAGTAGGGAGAAGCGGCCCCCTTTTCCATGACATCGACGAATGGAGGAAATGTTTCCCCGCAATGATTGAACACGGCATCAAGCAGGACGCGGATTCCCCGTTTGTGGCATTCATCCACTAACTGCTTTAATATTTCATTCGTTCCGAACTGGGAATCAACCTTTAGATAATCCCGAGTGTCATATTTATGATTCGTTGTCGCTTCAAAAAGCGGTGTGAAATAAATCGCAGTAATCCCAAGCTGAGTGAGATGATCGAGATGCTGAATCACACCCAGTAAATCTCCGCCAAAAAAATTGGTTGTCGTGGGTTTTCCACCCCATGGTTCCACATTCGCAGGATCGATAGAAGGATCGCCATTTGCAAATCGTTCAGGAAAAATTTGATAGAAAACAGCATCCTTCACCCAAGCCGGAGGCGTGAGAATATCGGCTGGGTTCAAAAATGGATACTCAAACATCCCGGCAGAATCGCTAGGCTCCTTTTTGTGAAAACCTTGCTCGGTGAGCCAAAGCTGCTCCTTGCCGGATTGCAGCTTAAAGCCATAGCGCAAACGGCGGAATGGCGGCTGTATCGCTACTTCCCAATAATCAAATAACGCATCACGGGTTAAAATGGTCATTTTTACATATTCGGAGGTGCGTTCCCAGGCATATTTGTCTCCCGCATAAGCGAAAACCTTTTTTACATCCCCTCGTTTCGTACGTATTCTTAAATGAACCGTTTTGCCATCGTAGGCATAGGCCCAATTCATTTTCGGGCGGTGATAGACTGCCTCGATAACCATGGACATGCTTCCAGTCCCCTCTCTGTCGTTCAATAGCGAACACAAAAAACAGGTACATGCCTTCGGTCGTAAATGCGATTCCGAGGTTGTACCTGTCAGGCATTGCCTTTAATTTACCTTCATTATAAGAAAACATACCCAGTTAGTAAACAATTTCTTCATATAAATTGTTCAAGCCACATCTAGAACTGCTGACTATCTGACCCCATCTTTGACTATACTGCATAATGTTAGCCACTTAACTAGCAGGAGGGCATTTGAACCATGTTGGCCGTTCATCAACGTATGGCGGAGTTATGGACATTACGCAGAGCGCGAGAGTTGACACGAGCAGAGCAGGATGAGTTAATGCTGTGTATGGAAGCTAACGCGACATATGTATGGAATCGATTAAAGTTGGAAAATTTATCGCTTTGCGCATCGTTAACAGGGGACTATGATTGGTTGCATGAAATATGCGAGCGCATCGAAAAGCTTGAACCCAAGCACTGACCTATCGGTCAGTGCTTTTTTCCTTTTCTGCAAGGGAGTGGACGAGTATAATAGTAATAGTTTAACTCTAAGGAGATGTCACATGGTAAGCTGGTTCAAGCAACTGGGGGGCGCACCCCATAAATTCTTTCTTGTGGGTCTACTGCTATTGACAGCGCTATTATTAAGACTGTATCTAGCGCCCATTTGGGTTGGCTATGATATCGACGTACGAACGTTCCTCGCCTGGGCAGACCGCGCATATTCGGTAGGCTTAACCGGTATGTATACGAACGCCAAAGAATACTTTCTCGACTATCCGCCCGGGTATATGTATGTCCTGTATCTCATTGGTTTGCTGCATCACAAGCTTTCGATTCCTTGGGAAAGTGCGGAGTCACTTTTACTTCTTAAGCTTCCTGCCATTTTGGCCGACATCATAACGGTTTACCTTTTGTATCGTCTAGCGGTTAGTGCGAGAGGCGGAGCAAGTACATGGATGCAAGCGGTTGCGATTGCTGCACTGTTTGCATTTAATCCTGCGATCTGGTCGAACTCTGCTATATGGGGACAGATTGATTCGTTTTTTATGTTGTTTATTCTTGCAACTTTGTTACTACAACAGCGGGGGAAGCTACCTCAGGCCTCGGTTTTTATAGCGCTAGCCCTTCTTCTTAAACCACAGGCTCTTCTTTTCGGCATTTTTCTGCTCATTGATGTTATAAGAAAGCGCAACATGATGGTTTGGTTACTAAGTGTTCTAAGCGGAGTCGCTACGATCGCGGTGGTTTCGCTGCCTTTTGCCGTTGGCAGAGGATATGGTTGGTTGATAGTGCTATACTCGGGAACTTTAGCCTCTTACCCCTATGCCTCGCTGAACGCGTTCAATCTGATGGCACTTTTGGGCGGCAATTTTATCGATATGAAAAGTAGTGTTCTGCACATCTCTTACCAATGGATGGGATGGGTGCTTTTGCCCCTAACCATCGTTTATGTATGCTATTTATATATTCGCAGCAGAGGTCAGCGTGGCGCCTTACTATATGTAGCATTCTTATTTATAACGGCTGTTTTTATGTGTATGACCAAAATGCATGAGCGCTATTTGCATTATGGATTATTACTGGTTCTTACTAGTTTCATTTATATAAAGGATCGCCGCATTCTTGGCCTCTTTTTTGGTTTTAGCTTGACTCATTTTATCAATATTGCCGATGTGCTCATGCGCAGTTTTCATCAGGACTATCATATTCCGCGATACGATCCTTTGATGCTAGTTGTTTCGGCCATCAATGTTATAATGTTTGCCTATGCATGTATATTGGGATGGAGGCTTTTCGTGGAATCACAACAAGAAAAGAAAGTGGAGAATCCAGTTCCACATAGAGCAAAGCAAAAAAATCACAAAGCATCCGAACGATGGAATGCGATTTTTAAACCGAGCGAGGACATGATAGAAAGAAGCGCGAGGGGTCGTTTTTTCTCGAAAAAGGATGTGCTTTATCTCGGTGTTTTGGTGGTGATCTACACCATAATTGCTTTATTTCATCTAGGTGGCCATAAGGCTCCTACTACGTTCTGGAAGCCAACAAACGCAGGAGAAACGGTCATTGCCGACCTAGGCGGTCCGCATAACATTACGAGAATTAACAGCTTTGCAGGTGTGGGTGAAGGGTCTTATTCCTTCTGGTTTTCACTCGACGGCAAGCAGTGGCAGGATCAAATAGCTGTGAAATCCGACCACACCAAGGTGTTCACATGGAACACGGTAGAACCTATGAAAGACGCGCGTTACGTTAAAATAGTCATTGATGCGCAGGAAGGAGCGGCGCTTCATCTTCATGAAATTGGCATTTTCGGGGATGGCAGCACAGCTATCTTGCCGATTACGGGGGTCACAGAGCAAAATGTAAACCCTGCTGATGAAGGTAAAACAGCTAATTTATTCGATGAATCCAGCGTAGTACCGTACACGCCTACGTTTATGAACGGGTCTTACTTTGATGAGATCTACCATGCAAGAACCGCCTATGAGCATATTCACCAAATAGAGCCCTATGAAAGCACGCATCCGCCTCTTGGTAAAATACTAATGGCCATCGGCATTTATGTGTTTGGATTAAATCCTTTTGGCTGGAGAATTATCGGAACACTGTTCGGTGTCGGCATGATTCCAATCATGTATGTGTTCGCAAAGCGAATGTTTGGCCGTTCGGAGTATGCTTTTATTGCTGCTTTTCTGCTTACCTTTGATTTCATGCACTTTGCGCAGACGCGAATAGCGACAATAGATGTCTACGGTGTATTTTTTATTATGCTTATGTTCTATTTCATATATCGTTACACAACGCTTAGTTTTTACAGGGAAAAGCTTTGGGCCACATTGATCCCTTTAGGACTGTCAGGTCTTTTCTTCGGGATTGGAGCTGCTTCCAAGTGGATCGTTATCTATGGGGGTGCTGGACTTGCGGTACTGCTGCTTTTATCTCTCTTGGAGCGATTCAGCGAATATAGATTCGCACGCCATGTGCTGCGCGAGGCGGATAGTCAGGAAAGCTCATCAGTCCAGATCTTTGAAGGAACTAATCATATATATATCGATGAGCCTGTGTCTAAACAGCTCTCTGCTACTCCGGCAGAAGCTGAAGCTGTTCAGCTTTCACTGACAGAAACGGAGAGAACCAGGCTACAGCTTGTGCAAAAGCTATTCGTAAGAAATACTTTGCTCACTTTACTGTGGTGCGTACTCATGTTTGTAATCGTACCCTTAGGCGTCTATATGTTATCCTATATCCCATTCATGATGGTTCCCGGACCGGGACACAGTCTGAAAGATGTTGTCACCTATCAGGTTCATATGTACAAATATCACAAAGATCTAGTAGCCACGCATCCCTTCTCATCCCCATGGTGGGAGTGGCCGATGATGCTCCGTCCGATATGGTACTATCAAGCTAAGCTTATGCCGCAAGGTACGCTTTCGAGCATCATCTCTTTCGGCAATCCGCTTGTTTGGTGGCCGGGGTTCATCGCAGTCCTATTCTCGTTCTATTTGGTATTTAAACGTAAGGATAAGAAGCTGCGGATGCTGCTGATCGCTTATTGCTCTCAGTATTTACCGTGGATCTTAGTGCCAAGGCTCACCTTTATTTATCACTATTTTGCGATGGTGCCATTCCTCGTACTGATCTTAACTTATTACATCAAAGAGTATTTGGAAGAGGGTCCGCTTCATAAGAAAAGATGGGTTTACGGATATTTATTCGCCGTCTTTGCTCTCTTTGCCATTTTCTATCCGATTCTTTCAGGGATGATCATTCCATCTCGATATTCCTTCTTCCTACGGTGGCTGCCGGGTTGGAATTTCTTTTAATTACTATGAATTAAAAGAAGTCGACCGAACAGCAGGAGACTCCCGCAATGTATAGAACAAAGGAAGCGGAGTCTTTTTTTCATCCTAACCCAAATGGAGAGTGAACCACATGGCTAAAGTTGTTATTATCTCAGGAAGTCCAACACCCACATCACGATTACATGGCGTTATCGAAGTAGCTAAGAGTGCACTATTGCAAGCGGGCTTGGAGGTAGAGTGGATTAAGGTTCGCGATATTCCGGCAGAGGACTTGTTATATGCCAAGTTTGACAGCGAAGCCATTGTGAAAGCGAACGCGCATGTTGCTGGGGCTGATGCGGTATTCGTGGCAACTCCGGTGTATAAAGCCTCTTATACAGGAGTGTTGAAAGCATTCCTCGACCTGCTCCCGCAAAAAGGACTCGAGCGCAAAATTGTGCTTCCACTTGCCGTAGGAGGTACGATTTCGCACTTACTCGCTATTGATTACGCGCTCAAGCCTGTGTTATCTGCATTAGGTGCGCAAAACATTTTGCAAGGGGTCTACGTGCTTGATAAGCAAGTGACGTGGGGAGACCAAGGACAAGCGATCCTGGATGAAGAGATTTCAACGCGTCTGCAAGAATCTATAACGGAATTTATTCAAGAAATTAAGTGGCATACGAGCCGCTAAATAGGAATAGAAGATG
Source organism: Paenibacillus sp. yr247 (assembly GCF_900103825.1). Classification (GTDB taxonomy): domain Bacteria; phylum Bacillota; class Bacilli; order Paenibacillales; family NBRC-103111; genus Paenibacillus_E. Next base: position 330,648 of record NZ_FNIF01000002.1, on the reverse strand, counting down.
GAGAACCGCTGCTGGTACCTTTTACTAGTGGCGGTTTTTTGTGTGCTGACCAGCCGCTCCCATGCTATACTACTCATAGAACTTATACGTTATGATACATAGAATGGGAGCGATTATTTTGTCCGAAACAACTTCTGAATCTGTGCTGATTGTCGATGGCATGGCTTTATTATTTCGTGGTTACTATGCCACCTCTTCTGGCGGTTACATTATGAGAACAAGTACCGGCATGCCGGTGAATGGGGTTTATGGCTTTCTCAAATATCTGCTCGATGCAATTGGAACTTTTAAGCCTACGCATGTAATATGCTGCTGGGATATGGGAAGTAAAACATTTCGTACGGAGAAATTTGATGCCTACAAAGCGAATCGGGGGCCTGCTCCAGAAGAGTTGATTCCTCAGTTTGACTTAGTGAAAGAAGTGACGGCTAGCTTCAACATTCCTAATGTGGGTGTCATCGGTTACGAAGCGGATGATTGCATCGGTACACTTGCGCGTACATATAGTCCATCTACTAAGGTCCAGATTCTCACAGGTGATCATGATATGCTTCAGCTAGTGGGTGAGAATACAGAAGTTATTATTATGAAAAAAGGTCAATCCAACTATATGGTCTATACGCTGGACACTTTGATGGAAGAGAAAAGTCTGACGCCTGCACAGATTATCGATCTGAAGGGATTAACAGGAGATACAGCGGATAATTACCCAGGCGTAAAAGGAATTGGCGAGAAAACTGCGACCAAATTGCTAATTGAATACCAGGACATCGCCGGGATTTTGGAAAATTTAGCGGCACTGCCGAAAGGGGTTCGCGCTAAAATTGAAGCTGAGATCGATATGCTGCATTTATCCCGTGATTTGGCTACGATTCGTTTGGATGCACCTGTCGCTTGTGCGCTTGAGGAATGCGGATGGTCGATGGAGCGTGAGAAGGTCATCAGCAAGTTCGAGGAATTGGAATTCAAAGGTTTGATGAGATTAATTGGTTAAACAAATAGGAAAGGGACAGGGCGCGAATTTATGAGCCCTGTCCCTTTTCATTTTCTCGTGGAGGCGTAAATTTTGCCGCCGCAGACTGTCGATAGCGAAGAGGCGTCGTTTTGGTAATTTGACGAAAGACACGCCCGAACTGTACCAACGAGCCGAAGCCTACCTGTTCAGCGATCAAAATAACTTTCAATCTGGAATGGGTCAGCAGACTTTGTGCTTCTTGAACACGAACGAGATTCACATATTCAACGAGTGAAAATCCGGTGATTTCTTTGAACATTCGGCTTAGATAAGCCGGACTAATTTCGAATTTCTCTGCTAACTCTTCTAAACGCAAGGGCTCAGCAAAATGGGTATTGATAAATCGCACGATAATGGATATTTTCCGATGGAGAGGAGAGACGTGTTCGGGAGATGTGACGGGATGCATTCGGACGTAGCGTGCAGTGAATAGCAGCAGCTCGATCAAATATTGCCGTAGGGCGAAGAATTGACCAAGCAGGGGTTCCTTCGCCTCATGCATCAACTTGCCAAGAATGTCCTCCACCAATCGCCGAGTAGGCAGATCCAGCCGTAGAACGGGTGTAGCATGAGTGAAGGCATCGAGAAGGAAGGGCGCATCCTCTTTCATGCTCTCCAAGAAGCTGTCGCTGAAGTTAATGACGATCTGAGCATGCCCTAATTTGTCTGAATCGGAAGTGGCATGAAGATCACGTCGATTAATGAGTACCAAATCTCCTGGAAGAATGAGATACGAGCGATCACGAATGAAATACATGCGTTCACCTTCGTACAAATAATAGAGCTCATACATGTCATGCATGTGCTGAGTCCTCTCGAATGGGCCGGAACGATGAATATGTTGAATATAGAAAGGGCCTTCATCTTCATTGCCGAAGGTGACAGAAAGCGGCATAGTTAGGACTCCTTTTGTTCTAAATAATGTAAATGAAGTATAGCATGATTTCAGTAAAAAATATGAATAGTTTTAACTGAAAATAGGAATAGATGAAGAGAAAACTCTCCTTACTTGCGATATGATACATCTATATGATATCAGTAAACGCTTGCAAATAAGGGAGGATTCACACAATGAAACAGCTTATCGAAGCCATCAAATCAGGAAATTTATCTACGTTCTCTTCACCTGCTGTTAAAGTGTATGCGTCATCTTTCACACAAGTAGGAAGCATATCCCTTCTTTTGGTTCGAACGGAAGCAGGGAAGAAGCTAATCGCTGTAGGTGAAGGCGATCTTTACAACCAATTAAATGGGGAAGTCGTTGACGGTGGCAAAGTGGCTCCTCTATCACACGAAAATCGTCTGACACTTAACCAATTTCTTCCTTATACGGCACCGCAGGCATTCGGTACGCAAGTAGCTACAATGGGTCTTGGTGATCGACTTGGGATTGCAGGCCCTGGACATATTCAAACAATTCGCGGCAAAGACATCCGTCCTGTATTAGCACAGCAGAGCATTCGTGAGCTCGCGCTTACAGGCCGTACTTATGAGGACGTGTTGGATGCTGCTGCTTATGCAGTCTTCCAAGAAGGCTATAAAGATGGATATGGCGCAGACGGCGACCATTTGAAGAAAGAAGAAGACATCAAGTACGCGCTGCGTCTTGGTTTTACGATGTTGACACTCGATTGCTCAGAGAATATCAACAATACGATCGAATCGTTGTCCGAAGCAGAAATCGCTGCCCAATATGAACAGCTGCCAGCTCGTTTACGGAATCATTATGAAAATCGTTACCTAGAGACAGCAGCTAATGTTCCTGGAGCAACGCTATACTATACACGTCAAGCTCTACAGAAAGATGTCCTAATCTACGACGCAGCAATTAATTTCATGGAAGCTATTTTCCGTAAGTATATCGCGACGTTAGATCGTGCTGTCGATTTTGAAATCTCCATAGATGAAACGGCTACGCCAACTTCACCTGAAGCGCACTACTTGGTGGCTAACGAGCTTCACGACCGTGGGGTTTCGATCTTCAGTATGGCGCCGCGTTTCTGCGGGGAATTCCAGAAGGGAATTGACTATATCGGCGATATCACTCAATTTGAACTTGAATTAGCCAGCCATGCGGCGATTGCTGTTCATTTTGAATACAAGCTGAGCATTCATTCCGGCAGTGACAAATTCAGCGTATTCCCGCTCATTGGGCAATATACGAACGGCCTTTTCCATATCAAAACGGCTGGTACGAACTGGCTCGAAGCAGTACGTGTCGTAGCGAAGGTTAATCCTTCTCTGTACCGTCGCATGCATCAATATGCGCTTGAGCATTTTGCCGAAGCAACCGCTTACTATCATGTTACGACAGACATTGGGGCCATCGTTCCCCTTGCAGAATCGACGGATGCTGGGTTGCCGGATTATATGGACGAAAATAATGCCCGCCAGCTGCTGCACATCACGTATGGTTTGCTCCTACAAGCGAAGAATGCCGATGGCAGTAAACAATTCGCGGACGAATTTTTCCAAACGCTGGAAGAACAAGAAGACACCTTCGCAGAAGGTCTCCGCTATCATATTGGCAGACATTTAGAATTGCTTGGTAAATAAATAATAGAGCCGACCTCCAGATTAAGGAGGTCGGCTTTTTGTTAGGCAGCTAATAAGAGATGTATCCATGGTTTTCATTTAGACGCGTTTTCTTCATTCGTAGGTTCGTTCTGATAATCGTCTTCACCCGGATAGTCTCGCTTAATACCTTCATGCAGCTCCCGATTCTCGTAAGAGAATGGATTAGGCGGGCGCTGATCCTCCCGCCATGGTGAACTCTTTCCTAATGATTCTGTATTTAGGCTTGTGCCATAAGGACCCTCTGGAAATTCCTCCGGAATTAAGTCATTGCGCTGGGACTCGACCGTCTCCAAATCGGTGTACGCGTCTCGGTCTTCAGGAATAAAGCCTTTTTTGTGTATATTCTCGTTATTCGGGGATTCACTACTCATGGAAAGAGCCTCCTCATCTGGTTGTTAATGCTTTTTCCAGTGTCCCCTGCGACTTGATTAAATATCCGTAAAATGAATGGAACCGATGATTTGAGACAAGAAATCATTAAGTTCTTGTGCTTGTTCCTCATTTATTTTAAAAACATATTCCAGATATCCTTCTTCTGCCAGATCATCTGGACCGATAACAGCGCTGCGTCCTGATTGCAAATCAATAACAAGCTTTTTACCGAAATAACGGGTAGTTGTCATAATGGCCAGGTCAAAGCGGTGCAGTGCATGGCCTACGAAACAAACGAAACGCGTTGTTGTTTCTTCCTGATGGTCGTATAAAAAATCATAATCAGACATGAGGGCCCTCCATTCTCTTTCTAGTATGTAGTTCATTATAACCGAAATAGGCTCGTCAACAAAATATCTTGCGTCTATCTGACAAACATGGTATGATTTGGATATTAGAAAAAGGAAGCACCTTTTCGGCTAACAAGCTGAATGGGTGCTTTTTCGTTTTTCTGAAACTATTTTCGGTTACCGTCTGGAGGAGATGGCATGAACATTGTATTTCTAAACACATTGGAGAAAGAAGCGGGGGATCATCGCGTTACATCGGCTCAAGTGTCGATTGGTGAAGAACAAGGCATCTGGAACGTCTTTTGGAGTGAGCCGGATAGTGTTGGCAAACTACAGCAGATTCAATGGTACCAAGGCCTGAGCTGGGACGAGATGTTGAGTGCGTTCCGTCAGGGGCTGCGGGACAAGGTTCGCTCTGGTTTCCGTCCGTTAGTTAGTACGGATTTGGAATCAGCGCAAGGATTATCAGGCAAAGCAAGAATGACACAGATGCTTACTTACTACTGCGAAGAAAACCCAAGTGAGGAAGTGTTTGAAACGCTCCGTGCTTGGAGGCGTGAACAAGCTGCCCGTGAAGGGAAAGCGCCATATATTCTCGCGACGAACCGTGTACTGCGGATGATCTCTGTGTTTCTGCCCCGGAGTAAGGAAGAACTGCAGCAAATTCCTGGCTTTGGCGAGCAGAAGACGACGATGTACGCGGCTGATGTGCTGGGTCTCACCGCTGAGTGTACACGGACGAACAGCTTTCCGTTAGATTGGGTCGCAAAAAGTGTCGACACCGCCAAGTTTGAGGCATGGCTCCTTGCCCAGAAGGAACAGAAGCTGCGCATGGAGCTTGACCGTGAGGTCAGCAAGCGAAAGCTTCTTGAGATTGTTGCAGGCGGAGGCAGCTTGGCGGACCTTCAGGCTGTTCTAACGATGCCGCGCAGGGAACTGCTGCTGTGGGTGGAAGATTTGGATAGAGATGGATACGATATGGATCCGATCGTGGAAGCGGAGCTTACGTCAGTCACGGAGGAAGAACAAATTAAAGCGTGGAACGCCTTCGAATCCGAAGGCGACCGCTACCTGAAGCCGGTGCTGCAGCGCATTATCGGCACGGAGGAGCTCAAAGGCAAAGAGCTTGACCGCGCCTATGAATGGCTGCGCTTGCTCCGTTTGCGTTTCCGCAGAGAGAAGGAGAGTCTAGCTTCTCGAGCAGCAAGCTAGTGTTGACAGGGATTAGGATTATGTGATTAAATGATCAATAATCTAAATATCAATCAAAGCGATGACGAACATGGGCAATGCCCGAAGTAGGAGAAATGCCGCTGCTGCAGAGAGTCGGTGTGGGGTGCAAACCGAAGCAAGCATGGCTCCGAATTACAGTTCTGAGTTGGTTAAGGGAACATGTTCATTAGAGCATCAGTAGCTTAAACCCGGCATTCAATTGTCGTTAAATATCTAAGTGAAAGAGAATTTTGCGAATGAACCCGCGAACCCTTCTCTTTAATTAGGGTGGTACCGCGAGACAATCTTCTCGTCCCTTTGTGGACGATGAGGTTGTCTTTTTTGTTTTTATCACGATGAGGAGGGATTGTATGATGACGTTGAATCAGTTAACTGACGGTCAGCGGCAAGAAGTGGAACGCCAACTGCATATCATAAGGCGTGGTGCTGCCGAAATCGTGCCTGAGGAAGCACTCAAGCAGAAAATTATCCAGGCTGTTGCCACAGGAAATCCGCTAAAAGTGAAGCTAGGCTTAGATCCATCCGCGCCAGATATTCACATTGGTCACACCGTTGTTTTGCAAAAGCTGCGTCAATTTCAGGATTTGGGACATGAGGTTCAGCTCATTATTGGAGATTTCACTGGGCGTATCGGTGATCCAACCGGAAAGAAGGAAACACGTAAGCAGCTGTCAGAAGAGGAGGTTCAGCATAATGCGCAAACGTATAAGACGCAATTGTCCAAAATATTAGATCTCACCAAGACCACCTTTTACTACAATTCAACATGGCTTGGCGCATTGAAATTCGATGATGTTCTGAAGCTAGCAGGTAAAGTAACGGTTGCGCGCATGCTGGAACGGGACGATTTTGCTAAAAGATACGCAGCGAATCTACCCATTCATGTTCATGAATTTTTCTACCCTTTGATGCAAGGCTACGATTCAGTATCTCTCGAAACTGACATCGAGCTAGGTGGAACCGATCAGACCTTCAACATTTTGATGGGACGAACGCTCCAAGGAGCTTATGAGATGAAAGAGGGACAAGTGGCCATTCTCATGCCGCTGCTCGAAGGGCTGGATGGCGTTCAGAAAATGAGTAAAAGCTTACGGAATTACATCGGTATCGATGAGCATCCGAATGATATTTTCGGTAAAACGATGTCGATTTCGGATTCGCTCATGTCCAAATACTACGAGTTAACAACAACCATTTCAAATGAATCACTTCATAAGCTTAAACAAGGGCTAGAAGCTGGCACGGTGCATCCAAGGGATGCGAAGATGAAACTGGCTAAGGAATATGTGCGAATGTATCACGGGGTGCATGCGGCCAATGAGGCTGAGCAGCATTTCACTGCCGTGTTTCAGAAGAGGGCTCTGCCGGATGACATCGAAGAAACTCACCTCAGCATCGGCCGGTTGGAAGAAGGATGCATCTCCATCATTAAGCTGCTTGTTTCTCTAGAGCTGCAAGTTTCCAATGGTGAAGCAAGACGAAGTGTGGAACAAGGTGCAGTGAAAATTAATGAGAAGAAGATTACGGATATCCGTGAACAGATTGCCCTGCAGGATGGTGATATCATTCAGGTGGGAAAACGGAAATTCGTTAAAATCAAACTGAGCTAAATGTGGGAAAAGGAAAAAGGGCTCCTTGAAAGCAGCTCACTGCTTCAAAAAGCCCCCACCCTTTTCAAATGATGAATTGGAGACCTATAGCCACTCTTTCTTACGAAATAACACGTACATCGCGATGCCTAAAGCACCCATGAACGCCAATACAATTTCATCCCCATGAGGCACGCGAAGCCCGAGGATATTATCGAAATTCATCCCGAACACACCGGTAATGAACGTTAAAGGCATGAATATGGTTGTTAATGCGGTAAAAACGCGCATAATATCATTGGCTCGGTTTGCTAGGCTAGACTGATAGGCTTCTCGTAAGTTGCCCATGAGATCTCGCAGCGTATCGAACGTATCCACAATTTTTACGGCATTCTCATAAATGTCACCAAAATATTTTTGCAGTTGATGGTCAATTAGTCTCAGTTCCTTTTTACCAAGAGTACCAATCACATCACGTTGAGGAACAAGTACTTTTTTAAGCCAAAGAATCTCTGAACGAAGCCCGATGATCTCATTCAAATGCGATTTCTTGGTCGCCATCAGAATGTCTTCTTCCAACTTTTCAATCTTGGCCTCGATACGGTCACCGACCGCTACATAATTATCGACGACAAGATCGACTAGATGGTAAAGAAAGCGATCGGCGCTGTTAACTTCCTCTTCCCAAAGAAATGGTTTGAGAGCCCGAAGCTCATTAATTTTTTGCTTAGTAACCGTAATAATGACATGTTTGCTAAGAAATAAATTTAGTGCACGAAGAAAAATCTCTTCATCGTCGAATCGAATACTATTAATAACGATGAAATAATGTGAATCGTAGATTTCAATCTTAGGACGCTGTTCTTCTTCACTTAAACAATCCTCCACGGCCAAATCATGGAGATGGAACAAAGGCTGAAGAAGTTCTAAATCCTCTATCCCTGCATCAATCCAATAAAAGCCTTTTTCTGGAGGTGTAAGTGCGACGGACACGTCATCAACAACCGTAAATATGCCATTCTGAACCAACCGTGTTTTCATCTGATCCACCCCTTTGAATGGAATCAGTCGGTTACGTTCATCGATTGAGCGAGGCTCCGGATGAAGGAATAACCGACTGCATTCCTACACTATGAAATTGTTTGCTATTTTTGCAGGTGCTACTCCTCGGTTCTCCGTCCAAACGTATGCCCCCCTTTTTCGTCCGTGTCAAATTATACTTGTCTAGTATAACCCTTCATATACCCTGTTTCAAGCCAAAAAGTTTGACGAAACACGGGTAATCGCTGTTTAGATACAATATGGGGAAAAGGCTTGGTCGGTGTAAAAAAAATAACCGCCATGAAATTACATGGCGGCATTTAAGATCTTACTTTTAATTTCTTTGTAAATGTCAATTAATTCAGGATCACCGCGCTGCAGCAGTTCTTCTTCACTTTTTGCACCATAGATTCGGCATAAAAGAGCGGCAGCATCCTCGGCTTGTTGCTTTGTTGGTTTTGAGGTTTCAATCAGGGCGAAGTAGCGGTTTAATGAAGCAAAAGCGGAGAAGCTATCCGACGTTTGGGGTGACATAATTGACCTCTTTTCCGTTTATTCAATTTGTGGTTCGTACTAGATACATTTCGTATCAATTTTATCATAAGGAGACAAACCATTGCAATTTCTTTGTTTCGAGGTCTTTTATCAAACCGTAAACGTCTTGACTTTAGTGGAATTTATAGTATGATGATTTTAATCGCATACGTTTCATTTTCTTATCAAGAGTAGGTGGAGGGACTAGCCCTATGACACCCGGCAACCGACAAACCTTTGCAAGTCAAAGGGATGCACGGTGCTAATTCTTGCGGAAACGCTTATCATAGCGAATCTGGGAGATAAGAGAAGGACATTGACTTTGATTTTTCATGGCCTTTCTCTGATTCCAGAGAAGGTCATTTTTGCATTTATTACCCAAATAAAACTTGTAGAGAAGGAGTGAACAGGATGCCGATCAAGATTCCTGACAACCTGCCAGCCAAAGAAATTTTAAACCAAGAGAACATCTTCACCATGGATGAGTCCGTCGCGTATCACCAGGATATACGTCCACTTCGAATTGCTTTACTGAATTTGATGCCAACGAAAGAAACGACGGAGACGCAGCTGCTGCGCTTAATCGGGAATACGCCATTGCAGGTGGAATTCGTGCTTCTGCATCCGAAAACCCACACTTCTAAGAATACGTCCGTCGAGCATTTGGAAATGTTCTATAAAACGTTTGAAGATATTAAAGATGAAAAGCTGGACGGCATGATTATCACGGGAGCTCCTGTTGAACAGATGGAATTTGAAGATGTGACTTACTGGGAGGAATTGACGCAAATCCTGAACTGGAGCAAGCAAAACGTTACTTCTACCTTGCATATTTGCTGGGCAGCGCAAGCAGGTTTGTATCATCATTTCGGTGTGCGAAAATTTGCGCTGGATAATAAGATTTTTGGTGTATTTCCTCACACCGTCGAGGTGCCGAATACGAAGCTGCTGCGCGGCTTTGATGAAGTATTCAATGTTCCACAATCACGTCATACCGACGTTAGACGAGAAGACATTGAACAATGTCCGGACTTGGAGATCTTATCGGAATCCGAAGATTCCGGTGTCTACATCGCCGCTACACGAGATGGGAAGCATATTTTCGTAACAGGACATTCGGAGTATGATGCTTGTTCATTAAAATGGGAGTACGATCGTGATGTGGGTAAAGGGCTTTCCATCGATATCCCCAAAAATTATTATCCAAATAATGATCCGAGTAGACAGCCTTATAATACTTGGAGAGCTCATGCGAATCTGCTGTTCTCCAATTGGTTGAATTACTATGTGTATCAAGAAACGCCATTTGAACTGAATGCTAACATTAACGAAAGTATGGCAAGTTCGCAATTGTAATTCGAAACCATACCCATGAGGAGGAACTCCCTTTGTTGAAAATCGAAAGTCGTCTTGCCCAAATTGGCTCTATTCAAGAACCTGTTACAGGAGCTGTAAGCTTCCCGGTCTACCAAGCTACTGCTTTCCGTCATCCGAAGCTTGGACAAAGCACAGGATTTGACTATGCACGTACCAAAAGTCCGACACGTAAGGTGCTTGAAGATGCCATTGCTCAACTGGAATCGGGAGATGCGGGCTTTGCTTGTTCCTCTGGGATGGCTGCGCTGCAAACCATTTTTGCCTACTTTAGCCAAGGTGATCATCTAATTGTTTCCTTAGATCTATATGGCGGTACGTACCGTCTGCTCGAGAAAATTATGTCGCGTTTCGGTGTAACTGCTACTTATGTAGATACGAATGATTTAGTCGGGTTGGAAGCTGCTTACCAGCCGAATACGAAAGGACTCGTCATTGAGACGCCGACGAATCCGCTGATGATGATTACAGACATCGAGCTAGTGTGTACATGGGCCCGTAAGAAGGGTATCGTGTCAATTGTCGATAACACCTTATTAACGCCATATCTTCAACGCCCTATTGAACTCGGAGCCGATATTGTCGTCCATAGCGCCACGAAGTACCTTGGCGGACATAATGACGTGCTTGCTGGTCTTATTGTGACCAAGGGCAAAGAGCTCTCGGAGCAGATGGCTTTCCTTCACAACTCCATAGGAGCGGTGCTTGGGCCCCAAGACAGTTGGCTCCTTATGAGAGGAATGAAAACGCTCGCGCTTCGCATGGAGCGTCATGAGCAGAATGCAACAGCGATTGCGAACTTCTTGCTCGAACACCCGTTAATTGATGAAGTTTTTTACCCGTCGCTTTCAACACACCCTGGTTATGCGATTCAGAACAAACAGTCGACTGGGAACACGGGCATATTCTCCTTTAAGGTGAAAGATGCCAGACTGATTGAGCCGATACTGCGTCACATCCAGCTCATTGCTTTTGCAGAAAGCTTAGGCGGTGTTGAATCACTCATGACCTATCCGGCTGTGCAAACCCATGCGGATATTCCGCTTGAAATTCGTCAACAAATCGGTGTGGATGACCGTCTTCTGCGTTTCTCTGTTGGCATCGAGCATATTGATGACCTTATTGCTGATCTATCAAGCGCTCTTAGCAAGGCACAAGCCGAATTAGAAGGAGATTCCCTGTAATGAGCAAATCACATAATGACAAACGCAAGCCGCATGGCAAATTCGCTACGAAGCTCATTCATTTTGGCAGCGAGATCGATGAAGCCACTGGGGCATCCAGCGTGCCCTTGTATCAAGCATCAACCTTTCATCAAGCGGACTTAGAAGTTTCGCCGGAGTACGATTATACGCGTTCCGGTAATCCAACCCGCCAAGCTTTGGAAGACTACATAGCTTTACTAGAGGGCGGTACGCGCGGCTTCGCGTTCGCCTCAGGAATGGCTGCAATTTCATCGGCCTTGATGCTTTTGTCACAAGGAGATCATGTCATTTGTACCGAAGATGTGTATGGTGGCACTTACCGCTTGCTCACAACGATTATGAATCGTATGGGCATTGAGTCTACGTTCGTTGATATGACCGATATGGCCCAAGTACGTGCGGCACTGCGTTCCAACACAAGAGCAGTATTCATGGAGACACCCTCGAATCCAACTCTCAGAATTACGGATATTGGCGAAGTAGCTGCTTTTGCCAAAGAGCACGATTTGCTTACGATGCTAGATAATACATTTATGACACCGTACCATCAGCGCCCAATTGAGCTGGGTATTGATATTGTGCTGCATAGTGCAACGAAATTCCTTGGCGGACACAGTGACGTTCTCGCTGGATTAGCAGTAGTTGCTAACGAGAATCTAGGCCGCAGAATGAAACAAATACAGAATGGCATGGGGAACGTATTAGGAATTCAAGATTCTTGGCTGTTGATCCGTGGTATGAAAACCCTGAAAGCCCGTATGGAGATGTCCGAAAAAGGAGCTCGCAGACTTGCACAGTGGCTATCCGAGCAACCTGATATCGAATTTGTATACTATCCAGGACTTCCGAACCATCCTCGCAGATACGTTCATGAGAAGCAATCCTTAGGTTACGGAGCGGTTGTTTCGTTCGATGTAGGCTCAGGCGAGAAAGCGAAAAAACTGTTGAGCAAAGTACGCATTCCACTCGTAGCGGTGAGTTTGGGAGCAGTTGAAAGCATCCTATCTTATCCGGCGATGATGTCACATGCTTCAATGCCAAAAGAAGTTCGCTTATTGCGCGGCATTACCGACGGGCTTGTACGATATTCGGTAGGTCTTGAGGATATTGAAGATATTATTGAAGATTTAGAACAAGCGCTTCAAGGTTAGAACCTTTGTAATCGGAAATTATTCATATTTGAGAAGATATACACCTTTAGAAAAGCAGCATTTTGCTGCTTTTTTGGCGTGAATATGTTACGATGAGTGGATACAAGCCTTCAGAAATTAAAGGAGTGAGTTGCTGTGAAACCGATCGATCGCATTTTATATAAAGCACAATCAGGCGGACGAATTGATGTAGAGGAATGCATCACGCTGTTCGAATCCGATCAAATAGAGAAAATTGGCGACACCGCCAACCAGATTATGAAGAAATGGCATCCCGATCCAATAACCACATTCGTCATTGGGCGGAATATTAACTATACGAATATCTGTGATGTCTATTGCAGATTTTGTGCGTTTTATCGTCCCCCGGGTTCATCAGAAGGTTATGTATTGCCTGATGAAACCATTTTCCAGAAGATTCAAGAGACACTGGATGTTGATGGAACCGAAATTCTCATGCAGGGTGGAACGAATCCGAATCTTCCATTCAGCTATTACACGAATATTCTTCGAGAGATTAAGAAACGTTTTGACATTACGATGCATTCCTTCTCACCGGCTGAAATTATGAAAATGAAAGATGTTTCAGATGGCTTATCATTAGAAGAAGTAATCCGTCAATTGCATGAAGCAGGACTCGATTCTTTGCCTGGTGGAGGTGCAGAAATTCTAGATGACCGTACTAGACGTAAAATTAGTAAGCTTAAAGGTTCTTGGCGCGATTGGATGGACGTCATGCAAACCGCTCACAAAATTGGTATGCACACAACAGGTACCATGGTAATTGGATTTGGTGAATCCATGGAAGAGCGTGCGCTTCACATGCTGCGTATCCGTGATGCGCAGGATGATGTACATCTGCAGAAACTGAATACCCCTGGTTTCTTAGCTTTCATTCCGTGGACGTTCCAACCGGATAACACGAACATGAAGGCAGATAAAGTAACACCTGAGGAGTATTTGAAGACACTGGCGATTAGCCGGATCATGCTAGATAACGTTCCTAACTTTCAATCGTCCTGGGTAACAATGGGACCTGAGATAGGTAAGCTAACCTTGAGCTACGGTTGTAACGATTTTGGCAGTACCATGATCGAGGAGAACGTGGTCTCCGCGGCGGGAACTACACATAAAGTCAACGTTACCTCAACGCTTCAAATTATCCGTGAGGCAGGCAAAATTCCTGCGCAGCGGAATACGAAGTATCAGACTTTGCGTGTGTTTGACGACGAGTCTATCAAAATCGATAAAGATTTCGTGATGCAAAACTAAATAGCTTCCATACCATAATAAGAAGCCTCTATTCCACTTTTTCGTGGATTTAGAGGCTTTTTGTTATAAAAGTTTGAGGACTAGTCGCTTCATTTAGCTTCTTTAAGAGGGGCGGTGTGAATGACCGTCTTGTTTTTACCTGTCATTTTAGCTGTATACAACGATTGATCAGCGCCCGAGAAAAGGGACTCTTTGCTATTGCCCGGGAGGTACTCGCAGAGCCCGATCGAAATGGTCACCGAATGTCCACTCAATTCCTCATATTTTGATTGGGAAATTTGCCAGCGAATACGTTCCAATAGATCGAATACTTCTTCCGTACTCTTCTCTGTGAAGATGATGGCGAATTCTTCTCCGCCATATCTAGCGACAAAATCGTTTAATCCTACGAGGTTTTTCAATGTGCTGCTCACATTCTTTAAGACGGCGTCACCGGCTCTATGACCGTAGGTATCATTCACTTTTTTGAAATTGTCGATGTCGAGTACTGCGACATGGATGCAGAAGTGACCTGACTTATTTTGCTGGATGAGTTCGTCCAAGTACTCATGGAAGGTGATATGATTGTACAGATCAGTGAGAGCATCCGTTTTGGAAAGCTTGTCCATAATAATATTTTTGATCATCAATTCTTGTTTAAGTTCAGTGGTTGCTTTCAAATTGTTCAAAATCTCTACGCCGCGCTTCCTAATCCCTGACGCTATGATGGAGACAATACCCAGTACCGGTACGATTGTAAGAAGATCACTCAGAGTATAATCCGATAATACACTTAGCCTTACAGCATAAAGAATCGAGATGGATAAAAGGGATAAGGCGACAGAGTAAATAATTTTGGAACGTTGAAAGTAAAAGATCGATACGAAAATAGGGAGAAAAATATAAAGTGGAACCATGTTAACATCATAATTGAAGTAGATAATGGTAAACGATAAAACGGCGCCGCCGCTAATGATTTGATAATCCAGTAGTTTCTTGTAGTGTTTGTTGGTAATTTCGAGTGAGAACATGATGAGGATCATGATGAGTAGAGGAATAAGAAGACGGTCGACAATGTATGAATAATCCTGCGTTGTTGAGAAGGAATAGAGAAACTCAAAAGGCAGTTGAATCAGAACAAGTAACCAGTAGGCATTAAGTAACTTCCGGTTCCAGTCCATTTTGTGCTGATTGTATGCGTCAATTTGCATAGATACCCACTCCGAATATGCTACTTAAGCACTATTATAAGTATAATAACATGAATATCTGCGGGATTGGAATAAGTTTCCTTAAAGATTTGATAAAGAAAACTGAAAGGAAATGGCAAATTGTTCGTTGTATATCTGATTCCTATCGACCATATACTCTTAAGAGGAGGACGTATCGATGGAAAGGAGTGAGCCAATGGAACTGTTTGCAATTGTGGTGATGAAGGTCGATGAACCATATGTACGTTCGCTAAGCGCTCAAGTAGAACGTGAGCTGCGGCTTTTACATATCGTTGAAAGTAGATTGACTACGCAATATGATTTGCATGAAACACATGCTTTTATTCGTGTTGAAACGGCAATCAATGAAAAGGAAGTTCCTGCAATCCGCAAGAATGTGGTGCAAAGTCTTGCTAATGTTTTGGCTGACCACATCATAGCGAATAAAGAGTCGATTATTTTACGAAATCTGATTATAAAAGAGTTTAAATATGAAGCCAAAGATGATTTGGATGCGATTGAAGGGTACTGCAAGCAATCTTTGTACAATGAGAATGGGATTGAGGATTCGCCTATTTTGAGCGGCTGCTCTGGAAGGCTGCGCCGCAAACAAGTGTTATCTGAGCAGCTTGTGCTTTCATTGGAGGAAACTTCTCGTCTTAGCTTGGATGGTTTTCTTAAATTTCGCTTGCAGGAATACACAGATGAGCTTCGAGAGATTGCGGAGTATGCAATTGATGAATTTATGATGGATCGCCAATATCAGGAATTTATTTCACTTTTGCAGTACTTTGTCTATATTCAGGAAGCCAAAATCCCTGGTGTTCATCTTATACATAAGGGTGGGCACGAATTTGTTATTTTGAATGATCGGCTAGAGCTCATAGACGCGAATGAATTTGATGCTACATTTAAGCTAGAAGTACTTGAGAAAGACATTAATTTCGAGGATATGATCGTTAGCACACTGATTACGGTCTCTCCAGCTAACATATATATTCACACACGAGATCCCGAGATGACGATCATCAAGACGATTAGACAAATCTTTGAGGATCGAACAACGGTATGCTCCTATTGTCGGACATGTGATATCTATTTGGGTGAAGCCAAGAAACAGGATCAACTATCCCCTTGACCTTGAGTAAAGAGCCAATTATAATAATATCGAAGGCGTTAAAATCAAAGACAAGAACTTTCTGTAAGAACTGCTCAGAGAGAGGAGACTAGGCTGCAATCTCCTTCAGCGAATCAGATGGTTTACCCCTTTGTAGCCGTGTTGTGGAATTCAACCTGACTTGCAGGTTTGATAGTATACAAGACCGGAATCATTCCCGTTACCGAATGCTGATGAGGATTCGCCTTACCCATGCGGGCATGTAGCGAATCGAACTAGGGTGGAACCACGAGCTGAGCGCACTCGTCCCTTATGGGATGCAGTGTGCTTTTTTGCGTTCAAAAAAAACATACAGGAGGAACGAAAATGGTTGTACAAGTGAAATTACCAGATGGCGCGGTTAGAGAGTACGCGGTTGGAACGACCATTGAACAAGTGGCGGAATCCATTTCATCCGGATTGAAGAAAAATGCGATTGGCGGCAAAGTAAACGGGAAATCGGTTGATCTGTCGTACTCTTTGGAAAATGATGCAGACGTTGAAATTCTGACGCTCGATAGTGAAGCAGGGTTAGAGATGTATCGTCACAGCACTGCGCATTTAATGGCTCAAGCCATTAAACGAATTTATGGCGAAAAAGCCGTTAAATTAGGGATCGGACCTGTCATTGAAGATGGATTCTACTATGATATCGATTTGGAGACACCGCTTAATCCGGAAGATTTGGTGAAAATCGAGAAGGAAATGGAACGTATTTCCGGAGAGAACCTGGCGATCACTCGCCGCGTTGTTTCCCGTGAGGAAGCGATTCGTATTTTCACTGAAATGGAAGATCCATTTAAGCTGGAATTGATTCGTGATCTGCCGGAAGACTCGGTTCTGACAATCTATGATCAAGGTGAATTCTTTGATTTATGCCGTGGACCGCATCTACCATCAACTGGGCGAATTAAAGCTTTCAAATTATTAAGCGTAGCTGGTGCTTACTGGCGCGGAGATGCGAAGAACAAAATGCTGCAGCGGATTTACGGAACAGCTTTCCCTAAGAAAGCGCAATTGGATGAGCATTTGCATCTTTTGGAGGAAGCGAAGAAACGTGATCACCGTAAGCTGGGCAGAGAGCTTAAAATGTTCGCTTTCTCACGCGAGGTTGGGCAAGGTTTGCCACTTTGGTTGCCAAATGGAGCTAAATTAAGACGTACAATGGAACGTTATATTGTCGACCTGGAGGAGCGTTTGGGTTACCAACACGTTTACACGCCAGTTCTCGCTAATGTTGAATTGTACAAAACATCCGGTCACTGGGATCATTATAGCGAGGATATGTTCCCAAAAATGGTGATGGACAATGAGGAACTTGTACTGCGTCCAATGAACTGTCCACATCACATGATGGTATATAAGAGCGATATGCGCAGCTACCGCGATTTACCAATCCGGATTGCTGAACTTGGTACTATGCACCGTTATGAGATGTCAGGAGCACTAACTGGTCTACACCGCGTTCGTGCCATGACGCTGAATGACGCCCATATTTTCTGTCGTTTGGATCAGATCAAAGAAGAGTTCTCCCGTGTTGTGAACTTGATTCGTCAGGTTTATGCGGATTTTGGAATTACAGACTACCGTTTCCGTCTTTCCTATCGGGATCCTAAGGATACAGAAAAGTATTTCCAAGATGATCAAATGTGGGAAACTTCCCAACGCATGCTGCGTGAGGTTGTTGAAGAGTTAGGACTTCCTTTCTACGAGGCTGAAGGTGAAGCTGCCTTCTACGGTCCTAAACTTGACGTTCAAATCAAAACAGCGCTCAAGAAAGAAGAAACACTTTCAACAGCGCAAATTGATTTCTTGCTCCCTGAGCGCTTCCAGCTTGAATACACAGGGGAAGATGGCCAGAAGCATCGTCCGGTTGTTATTCACAGAGGAATTATCAGTACTATGGAGCGTATGACTGCCTTCTTGCTTGAGAACTTCGCAGGCGCTTTGCCAACTTGGTTAATGCCGATTCAAGCCAAGGTCATTCCAGTATCTCCCGCATTCGAGGAGTTCTCGAATCAGGTGACTGAGCGTTTGATGGCTGCTGGTATTCGTGTAGAATCTGATAACCGTAATGAGAAGCTAGGCTATAAGATTAGAGAAGCACAGCTGGAGAAAATTCCTTATATGCTAGTCGTCGGAGAAAACGAAGTGAAAAGCGAAAGTTTGTCCATACGTAAACGTGGTCAAGGGGATCTAGGAACATACCCGATTGAACAAGTTATTGGCATGATTAACGAGGAAATCAACAAAAAACTATAATTTAATAAGCCAAAAAGATTAAGCAGAGAAGAAACACTTCTCTGCTTTTTTGTTTTCAAATTTAGTCATTTGGGTATGAATAAGACAGCTAAATTAGGACACTTTAAACAGTGAGTCTGCATCCAGGGGTTTAAAGGTGTTTAGAACTGGACAACCTGCAATAGTAGGGGAGGTATCAAAATGATGTTTACTGATTTTATTACTCAGTCAAAATGGCTTAGTGGATGGATGATCGTAAATGTTCTGATCGCGCTTTTCGGACAAGAGACAAGAAACCAAGTTAGCTACAAAACGGCAGACACCGTCGCCCATATACAGGCACCGCAACAAATGGATAAACCGGGAAAAACGGAGCCTGTTTCGCTGCCGGCTGCTCAAGAACAGCAACAACAAATCAATTATCGCTACGTTCCGAAAATAGACTCGGATTTGTCCAAGCTCAAGGCTGTAGAAGTGATAGCCACCGGTTATTTCGCAGGCAAGGAATCAACAGGAAAGAATCCGGATCATCCTGAGTATGGAATTACATATTCAGGCATTAAAGTAAAGCGGGATGATAAATCCTTATCAACGATCGCAGCAGACACGAACGTTTTTCCGCTTGGAACCGTCTTGTTCATTCCTGGGTATGGTTATGGTGTTGTTGCAGATACAGGCAGTGCGATTAAAGGCAAGAAGATTGATTTGTATTTCGATACGAAGGATCAGGTGTACAAAGAATGGGGTAAGAAAACAGTTAAAGTATTCATCGTAAAAGAGGGGAAAGGCAAAGTGACAGAACTCATTTGGAATCAACTGAAGGATGAGATTATTGCACCTACCAAAGCGCTATAGCTTTCGATTTGGCTAAACATTTCCATCATAAAATATCCTGTTTGGGAAATTATATACTTACAGGAGGTGATTGAACATGACCAAGAACAAGAACAACAAGAAATCGGCTCAAGACGTAGAATTTGCTTCTGAAACAACGGTACCTAACAAACAGCAAACAACTAATACACAAAACCAAAATAAATAACAAACAATCATAAAGTTGCAGGCAGAACAGAGATCTGAAATAGATCTCTGTTTTTTTATTTCTGTTCAACATCTCCTAATTTCGATATAATGTAACAAAAACTAACATTTAAGTTCCTTTTGGGAGGAGTGCCAATTGCTTATGCAGGCAGAGACGAAACAGAAAGTTTGGTTTTATGTTCTTATTCTCATTGGTATTACGGTAGGTGTATTCTCTTTATTTTCTTTATCTCGATGGTTTACGGTTGCAAGCTTGGCTATTTTTTTGTTTTTAGGTATTTTGGCTTTGCTTAGTGCTAAAGCTTCAAAAGCCTCTAATTGCCATGATCATAAGGATCAACAGGAGCAATTCCGAACGTTTATACAGGAATCCCAGGTTGTAGCGGATCGATTGGCAGCTGCTGTGGAGGAAGTCAATCGGTCAATTGGACATCTTCTTCAAATAGCCGATGCTTCGATCCAAGGGGAAGAGGATTTGAAGATTCGCAGTCATCAAGCGGTTGGACAACTGCAGGAAGCTTTCGCGGCGATTCAGCAAGTAGCGGCAGCGGCAGACGAGATTTTAGATTCATCCTTACATATGCATCAAGAGAGTGAGCAAACCAAAGATACGGTTGTTGATGTCTGCCGTTCACTCAATGCCACAGATGAAGTTATGAATGATTTACATATCAATAATGATACCATGCAGAAAAAGATTCAGGATTTGACCGGACATACCTCAAAGATTGAAGAAATTAATACATTTATTGCAGAAGTGGTGGCTCAAACCTCGCTGCTGGCCCTTAATGCATCTATTGAAGCAGCAAGAGCAGGTGAGCACGGCCGGGGCTTTTCGGTAGTAGCACAGGAAATCAAGAAGCTGGCCACTCAAAGTCATGAAGCGGTTACGAAATCTTCGGAAATACTGGCCTCTATTGAGAGCGGCGTGTCACAAGTTGTGACAGCGGTTGCTGAAGAGAAGGCATCTGTCGCTCATGGGATCTCTGAGATGAAAATAATGAAAGACAAGATCGATACGATCTTCTCATTAATACTTCATGTTAATAATCTCGTTGCGAGTACAGCAAGCTCTACCAAGCATCAGTCTTCTCTAGTTACAGGTACAAGAACTTCACTTGGCCAGGTTGTTGATTTGATGAATGAGACCATGACTAGTGTGGAGCATACCTTGGATCAAATGAATAAGCAGCGCCAAGAAGTATCTATGCTGCAGCATATCAACCAAAATCTAGATCGTTCCTCTACGGAACTAATACAAGCGATACAAGCGGTAGGTTTGCAAAATAATCACAGTACAATTAACGTCAATATTCAAGAGATCATGCATTTGCTTAGCTCTCTTGTGTTAAAACCTGACATCACTTCAATGCTGGATGACAGACATGCCACCCATTTAAGTAACGTTTTAAAGGAAACGGCGGGAATTGAAGCGATCTGGTCTAACCGTGCAGACGGCACCTTCATCTTCTCTTTGCCTGAGGCAGGTTTGGTCAACGGAAAGGGAAGAGAATGGTGGAAGCGTGCAATGGGGGGAGAACTCTTCGTTTCGCAGGAATACGTGTCAGCTATTACGAAAAAACCATGTATTACGTTGTCAAAAGCGATAAAAGATGACACGGGGGCTCCTATTGGTGTTGTAGGAATCGATTTAATATTGAAATAATGGTTCTCAAAACGTTTATTTTAGTGTAAAATAAGATTACTGTAATGAATCTTGACATGGGAAGATAGGTGAGTGATCATGCTGAGTACTTTGCGAATGGACGGAAATCCTCTAAGAACACCAAGGAAAGCCGCAGAGGTATTTCCTTTCTTGGAAGCTTACATTGCCCGCAAGGAGCAGCAGGTCTTAGAGATTGAACAGGTAGTGGAGCGCTACGAAATCAAAAGATTGAAAGAAGAGCGCGCTTATCAGACGATGTCATCGCTTCGTCGCATGTTCACTGGTAAGAAACCTGACCATCATCTTGCTGTCGAGTATATCCATTACGTGAAGAAACCGATGGAGCAAGTTAAGAAACTGCGTGACGAAATTGCCCACGCGAGACAAATTATGAATGAATCCAAACCAGGTGATGTGGTCTCCATCCCTGCTGAGATTGAAGAACTGCTTTCTTAAAACAAACAATAAACCCTTCCAAATTGGAAGGGTTTTTCGCTGTCTATTGACCCTTTTTCAATTGTTGTAAGTCCAGAAACCCGTCTTCTTGGCTGTAAGCCGGAACACCATGGATACCAACGTCTAATCCGACTAGCTCTTCGTCTCTGCTGACTCTTAGTGGGACAATGAGATTAATTAGCTTCATGCAGCCCCAGGTGATGACGAAACCCCAAATACAAATTGTTACGAGTCCTAACGCCTGAACACCTAGAAGACCGAAGCCGCCTCCATAAAATAAACCGGCGGTTCCTTCTCGAATGGAGTCCGGCTGTGCGAATAACCCTACGGCCAACGTTCCGATACTGCCGCTAATTCCATGAACCGGGAATGCGCCGACTGGATCATCAATTTGTCTAGCTTCTAGCATCTCTGTCGCGTAAACCATGGCGATCCCGCATATAGCTCCAATGAATATGGCTGCAGCATCACTAACGAAAGCGCAGCCAGCAGTAATACCTACCAGCCCTGCTAGAGCGCCGTTGATAACCATGGGTGGATCGGCTTTGCGGTAACGCATCATGGTGAACAAGATACAGGCTGCACTGCCTGCCGCCGCTGCTAGCATAGTGGTTACGGCAATGTGGCCGATTGACGTATTGGTGGCACTCAGTGTGCTGCCAGAGTTAAAACCAAACCAACCGAACCAAAGGATAAATGCGCCTACCGAGGCAAGTGGCAAATTGGATGGAGGGACAATGTTAGCCGTGCCGTTCGCAGAGAATTTGCCAATCCGTGGACCAATAATCAACGCTGCGGCAAGTGCGGAGAAACCTCCGAGTGCGTGAATAACAGCCGAACCTGCGAAGTCCACCATGCCTAATTTACCGAGCCAACCATTGACGGCCCATACCCAGTGGCCAGCGATCGGATAAATTAAACCTGTCATTGCAATTGTATACAAGATGTAAGCGCGGAAATTGATGCGTTCCGCAACGGCTCCGGAAACTATCGAGATAACAGCGATAACGAAAGCACACTGAAATAGCCAATAGGTTTCATGTGAAATGTTTAGAACGATATGTGTCAAATCTCCTCCCATGAAAAAGCCAGTGGTTCCAATTAATCCAGCTGCATCTTTACCATACATAAGGGCAAAGCCGAAAAAATAAAAAATAAGTGCTCCGAAAGCAATGTCAACAAACACTTTCATAATGATACTTACCGCATTTTTTTGTCTGACGAAGCCTGCTTCCAGTAGGGCGAAGCCGCCTTCCATCAATAAAATCATGGCAGCAGTCAAAACCACCCATATGGTATCTAGGCCGCTAGAAAGCTGTTGGATTGCATCCATATGTTGATCTCTCCTTATATTAGAGGGCTCTTTTGCAACAATTATACGGTTCTGATGATAAGCATGTCAACGAAATACGTAAGAATACATAACATGCAATGCTTATTGTTCGCTTTTAAAATATATATGATGTCAGTTATTCAATGCTTTCTATAAAAACTCAGTCTCTAGACCGAGGCAGCCTTCAATCCCTCGTCTCTTTTCATTCTTGCTTGTATCTTATAGACTAGAAGTAGCTTAACGACGATGCACACAAATGGAGGAAGAAAGTATGAATCCGCATATGTTTCAAAGAATGATTTGGGGGCTTGTCCTCGTTGCGGCAGGTATCCTTTTTTTACTAAATCAAATAGGGTTAATTGAAATTGATCTTGCGTATATGTTTTCCACCTATTGGCCTGTCATTCTTATTTTTTACGGACTCGTTGGTTTTGTATGGCAGCGCAAGTATCATTGGGGAGGCTCGATTTGGAGCTTGCTGGTTTGCGGTGTTGGAACGATCTTTCTCCTAAAGAATTTGAATTTAACCGATCGATCCCTCGGGGAAATGTTTAAAATTCTGGGACCAGTTGCTTTAATCTTATTTGGACTGAATGTCATCTTTAAACCGAGTAAGAAAGAGTCTCCGGAATGGCCTTCTATTAGAGAAGCCAAAGAACAAGTTAGACGGGAAAGACGTGAGGCAAAAAGGTTACAGCATGAGAAATACAGGAATCCATGGGATCAATCTACATGGAGTCATTCTCCGACTAAGGCTTCAACTGTTAAGGAACATGAAAGTAAATCCATTACTAAAGAAGCAAAGCATGAGTTAAGTGAAGAAGAGAAAGCCGTACTGAAGGATATCCATGGTGAGTTTCATGACAAGCATTTGGAGGATTGGAATGGTCTTGACGGATCTGGAACAGCGGAACCACTTGCACAACCACAGCCACCACGCCAGCCGCAGACACATGCTTTCAATCAACACGGGCACAAATACGATGATTTCGTGCGTAACTTCGACTCTGGAGATGTTCTCCATCGGCATGGATTTATCGGAGATGTACACCTTGGCCAAGAAGCTTGGGAGCTAAAGCCGATTCAAATCTCACACTTCATTGGAGATTCCATCATTGATCTTACACGTGCAGCCATTCCTTTGGGGGAGACGACGATTCATGTTACCGCATTTATAGGTGATGTAAAAATATTCATTCCGAACGATATTGATGTTGAAGTTCGCGTTATGGCGAGTTCGTTTATTGGAGATATGAAGGTGCTTGATCGCCGCGAAAGTGGATTCCTGCGCAGCGTGCGAACACAGACCTCACACTATGAAGAGGCAGACCGGAAGTTAATTGTAACGACGAGCATGTTTATTGGTGACATTACAATCAAAAAGATCGGTTAAGGATGGAGCATGTACAAATTGCGAATGTTCAATATGAAATGGCAGCTGCTGAATTACTTTCTTATTTCGAGTTTACTTACGGTATCAAGTATCTATATCGTACTTGAATATTTTAAGGAGGAGCTTGTTTCATGGGAGTTCCGGTTGTGGTTCGTCATTGCTATTCTCGTTGTCTGCCTAATGGTTGGTTATATAGCGACCAGAAGATGGCAGCGCAAAGTAGACGAGCTGCATGTAGCCATGCTCGAGTTGTCCAAAGGGAATTTCTCAAGTCGCATTGAGATGGAGCCAGTAGAACCATTCTTATATTTGTATGATGCTTTTAATAAAATGGCCTCTTCTGTTGAAGAGCGGGTTCAACTGCTGCAAAAGTTGGGCGAAGCCGAAGCTATCCGTGACCAAGAGCTCACAGAGAATGCAGTGATGGAGGAAAGACGCCGACTGGCACGGGATTTGCACGATACCGTAAGTCAAGAGCTGTTCGCCATTCATATGTCAGCTTCCTCTTTGCCTAAAATTCTTGAGAGGAATCCGGATGCTGCTCCGGCTGTTATGAATCAGCTAATTCAGATGTCTCACCATGCACAGAAACAGATGCGTGGACTGATTTCACAATTAAGACCGATTGAATTAAACGATATGAGCTTACAAGAAGCCCTGGAGAAGTGGTTTCCGGAATATTGCCGGAACCATGAGCTGCAGGGCCAGCTTGATGTTTCTCTTCATGAAACAATATCCGAAGCGATTGAACATCAGTTTTTTCTCATTATACAAGAAGGTCTTGCGAATGTGGTCAAACACGCTTCTGCCAAACAAGTTCGCCTAGCTATATATGAAAGAGAGCACCAATATGTGCTTCAGCTTCAGGATGACGGGCAAGGTTTTGAACGAAGAGACATCCCATCGGCCTCTCATGGTTTATCAACAATGAGGGAACGAGCGCAAAAGCTCGGAGGCGAAGTGGAGATAGATAGCAAGTTGGGTTCAGGAACACGAGTCCGCGTGCGCATTCCGCGTTTTGCAGGACAGTCGGGTCCTCTATTGAAGGAAAGAGAGGGAGAAGCGAATGAGCAGTAACATTAAAGTGATGATTGTAGACGATCACGATATGGTTCGGGTAGGGCTGCGAACCTACATTTCATTGGAACCCGGGTTGGAAGTTGTGGGGGAAGCCTGCAACGGCCAGGAGGCATTCGACAAGTTAAACAAAGAACTCTTTCATCATTTTCCAGATGTTATTTTAATGGATCTCACGATGCCGGTTCTGGATGGTATAGGTGCTACTAAGTTGATTTGCAGCAAATTTCCGCTGGTCAAGATCATTATGCTGACCAGTTTTCTAGAGGAAACAAAGGTGCTCGAGGCTGTGGAATCAGGAGCAATCAGCTATATGCTGAAGACGGTCTCATCCGACCAACTGATACATGCCATTCAGAGCGCTTACCGCGGCATGCCCGTTATGAATTCAGAAGTGTCTCTAGCGCTTACACGAGGAATTAGGCAGCGTAGTAGCCTGCCGGAGGAAGAAGGCTTAACTTCGCGTGAGAGAGAAGTGCTGCTTTTGATTGCAGAGGGGAAAAGTAATAAAGATATTTCGGAGGAGCTTTTTATTAGTATTAAAACCGTTAAGACACACGTCAGTAATCTCCTGATGAAGTGTGAGTTAGAAGATCGTACACAGCTTGCTATCTTCGCTCATCGTAAAGGCTGGGTCTGATAATAAGGAATGTATCGCACATAAAAACTACATCTTGGCACATTCTATGCGTAAGGAAAATAATATGAGCGCTTAAGGAGTGTCTGAATGAAAACTTTATCGTCATCTTTGGAGCAGGTCCAAGAATCTTTCGACAGTGTACGTGACCACCTGCATGAATTTGAGTTTGCTCTGGGTGGTAACTGGGATTACGATCATGGCTATTTCGATCACTACTTAGATGAAGCACATAAAGTGTGGCTGCGGATTCCTTTTCAAGTGGTGACAGGAAGAATTGAGGGTGACTCGGAATCAACCGATGCGATTGTAAAGGTTGGAACTCCTTTTGTACTGAAGCATGTATATAATGAAGGGCTTGACCAGGGGGCGGAAGCTGAAACCTACGGTGCGTTGATTGATCAATTTCAAACTCCGATTGATTCTGATGCTGAAATCGAAGACAAGTGGGTGAAAGAAGCAGCGGGACTGCTCAAAAAAGTCGAGCAAGCTTGGATTCAATAATACCCCCCTTTTTTTACCTCCATTTTATTGTTTTTTAATATTCGTTTAAGGTTGTGGGTGCATGATAGAACTATAGAAAGCAAGAGATCATCCTTTTAGATACATGCACTTTATAACTTTATTAAACAAATGGAGGTAAAACCATGGAAGACAACAAAAAAGACTATAGCGACTTCTTTAAGCCGCAGAACAACAATAGCGCTAACAACGACAGTCTTAACCGGAAGGAATCCAATCATCAAGAGCCGCGAGAGCCTAACAAAGAAAGACCCTCTTACTATTATTCTTATGGTCCTTACAAATCAGCTTTTAACGAGAATGGCGAACAAGAGTCTCTTACAACGTCTGCCTCTGGATCTGAAGGAACTTCAAGTGTTGAAGTTACTCCCCCTAAGAACTTGCGTCCATTTAGTTTTGGGCCGGAAGCGGGCGGTCCGCAAGGTCCTGGACCTTGGGATTCGAACGCAAGAAAACGTTCATCTGTAAAAAGCATATTCGCTGCTTTCATGGCAGGAGCCTTGGTTGTAAGTGCACTCATGTTCAGCGCTGATAAATTGAACCTGTTTACAGGCAATCAGCCACTCGCTTCGGGTAGCTCCACGGCTACCACAACGAAGAGCTCAAATGGTAACGGAAGCGAAGTGAAAAACGTTGGGCTCGATGTTGTTCGCCCAGGAAACATTTCGGCCATTGCTCAGAACGCAGGGCCAGCAATCGTTAAGGTCGAATCTTTGATGAAACCAAAGCAATCAAGCCGCGGCAATGGCGGTAACTCCCTCTTTGATGATCCGTTCTTCCGTCAATTCTTTGGAGATAACGGTGGCGGGAATACAACACCTAAGAGTGGCCAGCAAGACTCCGGCAGCGGCGAACTGCAGCCTGGTGGTATGGGAACTGGGTTTATTTTCGAAAAAACCGGTTATATTTTAACTAATGAACATGTTGTGGATGGCGCTGATGAAATTCAAATTACAGTAGAAGGCTATGACAAGCCATTCAAAGCTAAATTGCTGGGTAACAGCTACGATTTAGATTTGGCCGTGCTCAAAATCGAGGGCAACAAAGAATTTCCAATCCTTCCACTTGGTAAAGCTGAAGATGTGAATGTTGGAGACTGGGTCGTTGCTATCGGTAATCCATACGGCTTTGACCACACAGTTACTGTGGGTGTGCTCAGTGCAAAGGAACGTCCGATTAGCATTCCAGATGCGAAAGGTACACGTGAATACAAACATTTGCTGCAAACTGACGCATCTATTAACCCTGGTAATTCCGGTGGACCTTTACTCAACTTGAATGGTGAAGTGATTGGTATTAATACCGCCGTAAGCTCTCAAGCACAAGGTATTGGTTTCGCCATTCCTACAAGCACGATCTCTTCCGTTCTTGAAAATCTTAAAAATAATGTTCAAATTCCAAAAGAACCGGTTCCTTACTTAGGTGTTGGTTTGCAAGATATTGGGAAAGACTGGGTAAGTGAATTAAAGCTTTCGAACACAGATGGGGCCTTAGTTGGCAGCGTTCAACGTAAAAGCCCTGCTTTCCAGGCGGGTCTGCGTCAATACGATGTGATTGTAGATATGAACGGTGCTAAAGTGAAAAACTCCCAGGAGTTAATTACGAAAGTTCAAGCAATGAAAGTTGGCGACAAAGTAACCTTGGGTCTTGTTCGAGACGGCAAGCGCATGGAAGTGCCAATTACAGTTGGGGACAAAAACAAGCTAGCTGAGACTCCTGCTCAATAATAGATAGAAGCAATATGGAGAGAGAAACAAAGGTTAGTACGGAAAAAAGGAAGTGGAGACCCGCGGCCACAAGCTTGCAGGCTCTGCTTCTTTTTGCTTGCTGTTGATTTTGTTACAATGGTAGGAAAGAAGGGTGGTCCTCCGATGAGAGAAAACATTATGGTTATCGATGATGATGAGAAAATTACGTCTATGCTAAGGAGAGGCTTGGCTTTTGAAGGGTATTCGGTTGTCACCGCAAGTGATGGTGCGGATGGACTCAAGCAAATGCTGAGGACGGAACCTCATCTGCTTATCTTGGACGTCATGATGCCGCATATTGATGGTTGGGAGGTTGTACGCCGTATCCGTGAAAGCGGCAGCGAGGTACCCATCCTTATGCTTACAGCAAAAGATGAAATCAGCGACCGAGTCAAAGGCTTGGATCTCGGTGCTGACGATTATTTGGTCAAGCCCTTTGCTCTTGAAGAGCTGCTTGCTAGGGTGCGTGTTCTTCTGCGACGGAGAACGGAGCGTCCTGAGCAGCAGACGAACCGGTTGAGTTATGAGGATACGATCTTGGATCTAGATACACGCGAGGTTTTCCGTGGCGAGAAACTGATTGAATTGACAACGAAAGAGTTTGATTTGCTGCACTTGTTCATGCAGAATCCGAAGCGTGTGCTCTCTCGTGATATTATCATGGAAAAAATATGGGGTTACGATTACAGCGGTGAATCCAATGTACTTGAGGTTTATATTGCTCTGCTGCGCCAAAAAACCGAAGAATTCGGCCATAAAAGATTGATTCAAACTGTCCGGGGAGCAGGTTACGTATTGAGAGGGGAAAATTAGTATGTCTCTTCGCTTGCGACTAACGCTTTGGTATTCAGGCATACTGGCACTAACCATGCTGCTGTTTGGGGTTGTTCTTTATTTTTTCTTAAATTACTTCCTATATGATCAAATCCGTCAAGATGTGAAGAGGGAGGCAGGCAATACCTCCTTGCGTATTCAGAAGAGCTTTGCCCTTTCGCAGAAGGGGCTCGTCGTTGATTTGGAACTAGAAAGCAGAGATTTCTACTCCACGAATACGTTTCTGCAATTATATAATGTGACACTCAAAAGCTTTAGTCGCTCGGCAAACTTACAATACTATGATGTTACCTTACCTCTAACAAAGACCGCGATTGATAAATTGGCGGTACAGGATGGTTTTTTTGAAAAGACGAAGGTGCTTGGGCAAGATTTCCTCATTTATCATCAAGGAATCTACGGCCAGTCTGAAGGCCAAAACCAACTCATCGGGGTTCTTCAAGCCGCTGTACCGATTGGCAGTTATGAGAAAACATCTGTTACCCTTCGGTATACACTGATGGTTTGGGCATTACTGACAATTATCGTCGCAGCTTCACTTGGTTGGTTCTTGGCACGCAAAGCGCTCAAGCCAATCGAGCGCGTCATTGATGCCGCTGACCAGATTGGCAGCGGAGATGATCTTGAGAAGCGAATCGTCTATGATGGGCCGCTGGATGAAATTGGACGTTTAACCCAAACGATTAATGGCATGCTATCTCGTATCCAAATTACCTATTTGGAACTAGATGAAGCCTACCGCGCACAGCGGAGGTTCGTATCGGACGCTTCACACGAGCTAAGAACACCGCTTACAACCATTCGTGGAAATGTCGACTTGCTAGAGAAGATGTGGAAGCAGACTTCAGGAAGTATGGAACTTGCTACATCTGATCAGCTGCAGATATCCCTGGAAGCTATGCATGATATTGCAGGAGAAGCACAGCGGATGAGTAGGCTGGTCAATGATCTTCTTGCGCTGGCCAGAGCGGATGCTGGCGTGGAAATGGAGAAGAAGCCGATTGAGATGCTGCCGCTCGTTCAAGAAGTAGTGAGGCGGGCTCAATTGCTCGAGCATACTGCTAACTGGCAAGTTGGCGATTTAGATGCTTTAGAACATGCCATTGTGCAAGGTAATCGGGATTACTTGCAGCAATTGTTGTTTATTTTCATCGAGAATGCGTTCAAGTATACACCAGAGGGAACTGTATCGTTCGAGGTGTCGCGAACGAACGGTTTTATCGGAATTCAAATTGCTGATACGGGAATGGGGATCGATAAAGACGATATTCCTCGTATTTTCGACAGATTCTATCGCGCGGATTTATCCAGAGGTTTAACGTCCGGTACTGGACTTGGTTTATCCATCGCTAAATGGATTATTGATGAACATGATGGGTCAGTGGAAGTGACAACTCGCAAGGATGAGGGCAGCACCTTTATGATTTGGCTGCCTGCCAACTTTCCTCTCCCTGTGTAATCAGCTATAATGAAAGTAAATTTGATTACGTAGGAAGGTGGAAGAAATGGAAGTAGTCCGAATATCACCAAGAGGCTATTGTTATGGTGTTGTAGATGCCATGGCACTTGCTATGCAAACTGCTAAAAACTTAAATCTTCCTAGACCTATTTATATATTAGGCATGATTGTTCACAATGCGCACGTCACGGACTTTTTCAAAGAAGAAGGTGTCATCACACTCGATGGTGAAAACCGCCTTGACATTCTAGAGCAAATCGAGAAAGGAACGGTCATTTTCACCGCACATGGGGTATCACCGGAGGTAAGGCGCCGAGCAAGAGACAAAGGCTTGACTGTCGTCGACGCAACCTGCCCAGATGTGACAAAGACGCACGATTTAATTCGTGAAAAAGTAACCGACGGCTATGAAGTGATCTATATCGGAAAGAAAGGTCATCCGGAGCCGGAAGGCGCAGTAGGTGTAGCTCCTGAACATGTGCACCTCATTGAAAGGCTCGAAGAGGCCGATCAGCTGAACATAAAAGCTGGGCGGATTATTATTACGAATCAAACAACAATGAGTCAATGGGACATTAGGCATATTATGAATCGTTTACTGGAGCTTTTCCCGAAGGCTGAGATTCACAATGAAATCTGTCTAGCCACGCAAGTTCGACAAGAAGCGGTAGCCGAACAAGCGAAGGAAGTCGATCTGGTTATCGTAGTCGGTGATCCGAAAAGTAATAATTCGAATCGCTTAGCGCAAGTTTCAGAGGAAATTGCAGGTGTACGAGCGTATAGAATATCTGATATTACTGAGTTGAACCGCCACTGGTTAACCAATGTGCGCAAGGTTGGTGTTACATCAGGGGCTTCAACGCCGACGCCTATAACCAAAGAAGTTATTACCTATTTGGAAGGCTACGATACAAAAGATGAAACCAGCTGGGAAATTACGCGTACTATTAATATGAAGAAGCTCATTCCTGCTGTCAAATCGAAAGCGGCTAGTAGTGAGTGATTCTAATTATTCAACTAGGGCGGGATTGAGACCAGCATGCAAAGCACTCAGAAGGTGAAAATAATGAAGAATCGCTACGATTGGAAAAGCAGTAAACGCTGGTTTAGATATAAATATTTACTTCTCTTACGTGCCAAAGGCGGTCCTTCCAAGGTTGCACGCGGTTTTTCAATTGGATTGTTTGTAGAGATGTTTACTTTACCTACAGCCGGTTTTGCATTCGTTCTTATTTTTCCGTTGGTTTATTTATTAAGAGCTAATTTACCTGGAGCATTAATTGGTTTTGTATTTGGGAAAGTGATTTATATCCCGTTCTCGATACTCAATAAGCAAGTGGGAGATTGGTTGGTACCGAAGCACTTCAAGATTTACCTGATCCATCATTTACCTCACATGCTTTCTAATATTATTAGAGGCGGTCTGGATTTGATTGTGGGCGGTATGGTGGTTGGAACGATACTCGGGATCATAGCTTATTTCCCGGTCATGCTCTTACTTAAATACCATACGAATCGTCGCAAAGAAAAGCGCAGAATCCGTAAAGATCAACTCGCCCCTTCAAATACAAATGAATAGGTAAATAAATTAACGCTTGACGAATCTTCGTCAAGCGTTGTATATTTACTTTAGCAGTTAAAAGCGTAGAAGCGAACAAGCGTTGAAGTATACAAGTGAAACAACCCATATAATAAGGAGCGTGGATAACATGATCGCCATTACATCCAACAGAACGTCTGATGAGCGTATTCAGGAAATTGTACAAGTAATAGAAAAGCATGGTGTTCAAGCTCACGTCTCCAAAGGTGAAGATCGCACCGTAATCGGAATAATCGGTAAGGCTGATCCTAAATTAGCTGAGCAGCTGCGTCAAATGTCCGGCGTTGAGCAAGTCGTAAAAATTTCGAAATCCTACAAATTAGCAAGTCGTGACTTTCATCCGGCAGACACGGTTATCAAGATTAAGGGTGTTGAAATTGGTGGCGAGCAGCTTGTCGTGATGGGCGGCCCTTGTGCCGTGGAAACACCGGAACAAATTGATGAAATCGCACGGTTAGTTAAAGCCGCGGGAGGTCAAGTTCTGCGCGGTGGCGCATTCAAACCAAGAACGGGTCCTTATAGCTTCCAAGGCGTCGGCGTTGAAGGCTTGATCATGATGGCAGAAGCGGGTAAGAAGCATGGACTTCTTACCATTACAGAAGTCATGACTCCTGAGTATGTGGATGTCTGTGCACAATACGCGGATATTCTGCAAGTTGGTACACGCAATATGCAAAACTTTGACTTGCTTCGCAAGTTGGGGACGATTCAAACGCCGGTACTGCTCAAACGTGGATTCAGCTCCACCTACGATGAATTCTTGAATGCCGCTGAATATATTCTTGCTGGCGGTAACCCGAATGTTATGCTTTGTGAACGCGGGATCCGAACATTCGAAACGTACACACGGAACACGCTGGATTTATCGGCCATTCCGGTTCTTAAACAGTTGAGCCATCTTCCGGTGATATCAGATCCAAGTCACGGTACTGGCCGCAGAGAGCTCGTTGTTCCCATGACAAAGGCATCTGTTGCCGCAGGGGCAGACGGTTTGATCATCGAGATGCATACAGATCCGGACAACTCAATGACTGGCGACGGCGTTCAGTCCCTGTTCCCTGACCAATTTGCTAACTTGCTTGTTGATCTGGAAAAGCTGGCACCGCTGCTTGGTAAAAAGTTCGATACACAGAAAGAAGTAATTTTGGCGTAACTGCTCGTGTTCTAAGGAAACTGGTTTTCTTCACATGAAGAAGCCAGTTTCCTATTTTTGGATATAAGGAATATGTGCGAATTAGTGTGAGCATAGCTTACACATTAATAAAAAATACCTGACATAAGTATTGACTGTGTTAGATCAAAAGCTATATAATATGTGCAAGATAACAACAAAAAAGATGAACAATAATCATGTAAAGTACGTTGAATGTACGGAAATGGGAGGGTTTTTAAATGTCAGTTCAAAACGTGTTGAACCTTATCAAGGAAAAAAACATTGAGTGGGTAGATTTTCGATTCGTAGGTCTGTCCGGTAAAGCACAGCATATTTCTTTGCCTGCTACTGAAGTAGATGAAGAAACATTCGTAAACGGAGTAGCTTTTGACGGTTCATCCATCCCAGGATTCCGTGGTATTGAACAATCTGACATGGTCATGGTGCCAGATACAGAGACTGCTTATGTTGATCCTTTCACAGCTCACCCAACATTGGTCATTATGAGTAACATCCATACACCTGAAGGCGAGCGTTATGATCGCGATCCGCGCAGCATTGCTCAAAAAGCAGAAGAATATTTGCAAACGACAGGCGTTGGCACAAAAGCATTCTTCGCTCCTGAATCCGAATTCTTCATCTTTGATGATGTTCGTTTCGAAAACGGAATGAACAAATCTTATTTCGAAGTTGACTCCGAAGAAGCAGGCTGGAACACAGGCCGCAAAGAAGAAGGCGGAAACCTTGGTTATAAAGTTCCAGTTAAAGGCGGATACGTTCCAGTAGCTCCAATGGATTCCCAACAAGACATTCGTTCCGAAATGTGTAACAAGCTTGCTGATGCAGGTCTTCGTATCGAACGTCACCATCACGAAGTGGCTACAGCTGGTCAAGCTGAAATCAACTTCCGTTTTGACACATTGACTAAAACAGCAGATAACCTGCTCAAATACAAGTACATCGTTGCTAACACGGCTAGAGAATATGGTAAAGTAGCAACATTTATGCCAAAACCACTGTTTGGTGACAATGGTAGCGGTATGCACGTGCACATGTCCATTTTCAACGAGGGCGAGCCTTTGTTCTATGAAAAAGGTGCTTATGCAAACCTGAGTGAATTAGCTATCAACTATATCGGTGGTATCCTGTATCACGCTCCTGCGTTGATTGCAATCACGAACCCAAGTACAAACTCCTTCAAACGTCTGGTTCCTGGATACGAAGCACCGGTTAACCTTGTATTCTCCAAAGGTAACCGTTCTGCAGCAGTTCGTATTCCAATTGCAGCTGTGACACCAAAAGGTTGTCGTATTGAGTTCCGTACACCGGATAGTACAGCTAACCCATACCTTGCTTTCGCAGCAATGCTGATGGCAGGTCTCGACGGTATCAAAAAGAAAATCGATCCGCGTGCGCTTGGATACGGTCCTTTTGATACTAACATCTATGAAATGTCCGATGCAGAGAAAGCTGAAATCCGCAGCGTTCCTGGTACATTAGATGAAGCTTTAGATGCTCTTGCAGCTGATTCCGACTTCTTGCTCGAAGGCGGCGTATTCACACAAGATTTCATCGATAACTACATCGATATGAAACGTGGCGAAGCGAAAGCTGTTGCAATCCGTATTCACCCACACGAGTATAACCTTTACTTTGATTGCTAATTCTTTAGCACTTATACATCAATAACTTTCAAAGCTGCTTCTCCCATAGTCATCTATGGAGAAAGCAGCTTTTTATATTGATATTGAAACCATTTTAATAATTGTTCTAATTAATGTTGTTATCACAATTGGAAGCAAGGTATAATGAGAGCATCATTCATTTAAAGACATGGAAGGAAGATTCGTATGAAAATTACCATTATTGCAGGAAGTAATCACAAAGCTGCCACGAGCACAAGACTTGCTGAATATATCCAGCATCTGATGGAGTTGGATGGCCAACAGGCCACACTCATTGATCTTTACCAATCGCCAATCCCCTTCTATTCCCCTGATGATGCTCATGGTGGTCATGAAGACCTGGAGAGATTTAAACGAGCGATGAATGAGGCAGAGGGGATCGTGCTTACAACACCGGAATATCATAGTGGAATCTCCGGGGTTTTGAAAAATGCGCTTGATCATCTTGCACAAGAACATTTTAATAACAAAGCCGTCTTATCCGTCAGCTCAGCAGGGGGGGCAGTTGCCGTAAGCTCCTTAACGCAATTGCAAACTATTGTACGCAATCTCCACGGCATAAACTGCCCAGAATGGCTCTCCATAGGAGGCGACCAGCGGAAGAGCTTCCAGATTGGTGTAGCACATAGTGAAATTCATCCTGACGTCAATAAACGTGTTCGTCGTGTAGTGGGTTCATTCCTCGAATTAGCTGAACGATTAGCGCTGAAAGATTAGGCGACTGCTCTAGATTCGTAAGCATATGGCATTTAAAACAAACCAGAACTTCTGGTTTGTTTTTTTATTTCTACACACTTTTGACACATTTATGTGGTAGAGTTTGGGAATTAGGGCGAGGGGGGAGATCATGGGAGCGCCATGGACTAACAAGGAAGCCATTCATTTATTGCAACGTGCCGGATTTGGTTCTACAGAAGAAGAAGTTTCTGCTTGTGTTTCACTTGGTCGTGAAGAGACTGTGCGACGTCTTATTACCGGTGAAGGTCTCATACATAATATTTCAGCACTAAACCCATTTGATCAAATGACGGCTGACGGTAAGAAATCATTAGATCCTTTACAATTAGCCGATCAGCAAATGTATTGGTTATACCGGATGGTTTATTCCGATGCACCGCTTATTGAAAAAATGACGTTGTTTTGGCACGGACATTTTGCAACGGCGAATTACAAGGTTAACGATGTAACGTTAATGGTTCAGCAAAATACACTGCTTCGCAACTATGCATTAGGAAATTTCAAAGAACTCGTGCTCGCCATTGGTAAGGATCCTGCCATGATGATTTGGTTGGATGTGAATCGGAATAAAAAAAGTAAACCGAATGAGAATTATGCCCGTGAGGTTATGGAACTATTCACGCTCGGTATCGGTCAGTATACAGAAACGGACGTGAAGGAAGCGGCGCGGGCTTTCACGGGCTGGACCTATGATAAGAAGGAAAATAAAGTAGGCTATAATTCCAAACAACACGACAATGACAGTAAAATACTGCTTGGTGAAAAAGGAAACTTGGATTCTGACGACGCGGTTGATATTATTTTTCACCAAAAGTCGCTGTCGACCTTTCTAGCCACGAAGCTTCTCAAATATTTTGCGACGGACACTCCCGCCGAAAGCTGGATTCAAAAAGTGGCTGAACATATTGTAGAGAAGGCAACGATCGGAGAAGTGCTTCAAGAGCTGTTCCTTTCGGACGATTTTTACGATGAGAAATTGCGGTTGTCTTTAATCAAATCACCAGCAGAATATGTAGCGGGAATTCTTAAATCCAGTAAGCTAACCGTTTCAAAAGGGCATGCACAAGCGATGAGGAGGATGGGACAGGAGCTATATTCCCCGCCAGACGTTGCAGGTTGGAGAGGAGGCGCTTCATGGCTGAATACGAACTCCTTATTATCGAGGTACCAGTTCGCAGAGACTATTGCCAAGCAAATTAACGGCAAGTTGTTTACATCGCCGGATTATACGCCTGAACAAACTGACCGATCAGAAGAATGGGTAAAGCTGTGGAGTCAGCGGCTAGGGATCTCTGATCTGTCAGATAAAACCTTGCAGGGTTTAAGCGCCTACGTCGAAGATACCATAGTACATACGAAACAAAAAAGTGCGGGTTTAAGAGGCTTATTTCAATTAGTCCTGATTAGCCCAGAAGCTCAAATGAAATAGCAGGAGGTGAAGAAGTGAAATTAACGAGAAGGGATTTTCTGCTTAAAGGTACAGCCATGTTTGCGACTTTAGGACTAGGTGGATTTTTATTCACGGAAACGGGCAAATCGATCTTGGCAGGCGGTTTTGCTGTTGACGTTGATGAGCCTGTGCTTGTCGTTGTTCAGTTAAGCGGTGGAAATGATGGCATCAATACACTCATTCCTTACGGGCAAGGGGTATATTATGATTCGCGGCCGACACTTAGCTTTCAACAAAAGGATGTGCTGGCCTTAGATAATCAGGTTGGATTGCACCCTAGTCTCGCTGGTCTCGCTGCTCTTTATAAGCTTGGGAAAATGGCTGTGGTACAAGGGGTTGGGTATCCAGGCCCCGATCACTCCCATTTCCGCTCAATGGAAATTTGGCAGACTGCCGAGCCTGCGAAGCTAAGCCGGAGCGGTTGGCTTGCACGCTATGCAGAGTCATCTTTGCGTGATAGCAGCAATCCGCTCAGAGCTGTTCAGATTGGAGGATCGGGAAGCAAGGCTTTTGCTTCAGAGAAATTGAGCTTTCCTGTCATCCAATCCCTGGAGGCGTATCATTTAATTGATCCGAAGACAGCGATGATGGACAAAAATCGGATAACCAAAGCATTTCTAGAGATGTACGGCGCACAGAATCAGTTGGAACAGCTGCGCGTCGTTTCGGGGCGTGGTTATGAGGCATACAAAAGTGTGGAAGCGATTCAAGCCTTAGCGGCAACTTATGCCAATAAAGTGGAGTACCCGAAAACAAATTTTGCTAGGGATCTCCAATTAGTATCCAAGCTGTTGGCGGGCAAATCGGGCACAAGAGTATTTAATGTTCAGATTGGCGGATTCGATGACCATGCCGATGAGAAGGCACAGCATGCACGGGTGCTGACTCAGGTTGATGAGGGTCTGACAGCGTTCTATAAAGACTTAGAGGCGCAAGGGCTGCAGGACCGTGTTGTGGTGATGATGTTTTCGGAGTTTGGGCGCAGGGTGAAGGAGAACGGAAGTGGCGGAACAGACCATGGCACGGCAGCTCCAATGTTTGTGATTGGGGGGAAGGTGAACGGCGGTCTCTATGGGTCGTACCCAAGCCTCAGTAATTTAGACAACGGGGACCTGAAGTATGAGGTTGACTTCCGCTCGGTTTACAGCACTCTTATTGATAAATGGTTAAAAGGCGATGCTGCCGCTGTACTTAGTAAGTCCTATGAATATTTGAAGTTTATTTAGACCAGAGCCGGGGCCTTGTGCCTCGGCTTTCCGTATTTAAAAGTTAATGGTAATCTATTGAAAAAGGCGAAGATTTCGTAAAACCGGAGGAGGTGTTAAACGTTGGGCATTGAGGCAATCTCGGATCATCTGCAGGAACATTTAAGGATACTTTTCGTGGGGTACAACCCAAGCATTCGATCCGGAGAAACCGGTCATCATTATGCGAGTCCAAGCAACCGCTTTTATCGAATTCTTTTCCAAGCGGGGTTAACACCTCGGCTTTATAAGCCTCAAGAAGATAGAGATCTGCTTCAGCTTGGTTATGGATTTACGAATATCGTGGCAAGACCTTCTTTGACAGCTGCTGAAATTACCCCTGAGGAATACCGGGAGGGTCGCCTTATTTTGAGACAAAAGATCCAGACCTATTGGCCTGGTGTTGTCTGTTTTGTAGGTAAAGGGGTCTATGAACAGTATAGCGGCCGAAGGGGGATGCATTGGGGGAGTCAGCCAGATCCGGTAGTTGAAGGTGTGGTCGAATATGTATGCCCGTCTTCTAGCGGACTTGTCCGGATGAAGCTTGAGGAAATGGTAGCTATTTATAGTGGAATAAAAGCATTTAGCGAAGCGGAGATGGGGAACTGATGAATATTCCATGGTTGGATTGGGCCAAAGAGATTCAAGCTATAAGCCAAGCGGGGCTTACCTATGGAGAGAATGGTTATGACTTGGAGCGATATGAGGCACTGCGAAAGATCAGTGTGGAGATGATGAGTTATTTCACGGAGACACCGGTTGATAAGGTGACTGCTTTATTTGCCAGCGACACGGGATACCAGACGCCAAAAGTGGATATTCGCGCCGTCGTCCTGCAGGAGAACAAGCTGCTGCTTGTGAAGGAAAGAGCTGACGGTGCTTGGGCTCTGCCAGGGGGCTGGGCGGATATCGGCCTCACACCTACAGAGGTCGCCGTCAAGGAGACCCGCGAAGAGGCTGGCTATGACGTCAAGCCGGTGCGATTGCTGGCGGTCTTCGATAAGAAGCGCCACGCTCACCCACCCTCGGCCAACCACGTGTACAAGATGTTCATCTTGTGCGAGCTGGTGGGCGGGGAAGCGCTTGAAGCCGGCTTGGAAACAACCGGCGTACGTTTCTTCGGTGAAAACGAGCTGCCGCAGCTCTCGGTTGAGCGGAACACCGCTGAGCAGCTGCAGCGGATGTTCGAACTCGTCCGTGGTCCTGCCTCGCAGGTACTGCTGGATTAACCATGCGCGTGCTCCCCCGAAGTGAAAGGGGAGTACGCTAACGCGTTACTCAAAAGCAACTACCGCTTTAGTACAGGTTTCAATTGCGCTATGATTTCCTCCATTTGCTTTGAGCACTGCTCGTACATCTCTTTTGCCTTTTTGTTATTCGTTGTCAGTCCATACAACATCAGATCGCCTTCGCACTTTTTTAATGTTGCAAATAGAGCTGCCTTTTCCTGTGGCACAGGTACCATGATTTTGTCGTCAAACAAATCCACATACAGTTGGCCGTACGAATCGACTTGACCTAGAAATACATTTTCAATCGTCACACCCAATTTATCTAACTCGGTTTTCAGCCATTCCCGACTAAAACCTCTGGTGGTCAATGCTTCGTCCATAATTTCACCGTCCATGATAACCACTTGGGGCTCCTCTTCAGGTGCAACTTTGATGCCCAAATGTTTTGCAGTCAACGGTTGGTTTTTTCGAGCTAATAGGACATTAACATCCCCATCTGGTTCCATGATCGCAAATTCAACATCAGCCACTTTAAATACGGATCTCTTTCTTAATTGCTCCATAAGTTCATCGGTGGTGAGTCGTTCTTTCTTTAAATTATCTTCCAAAACTTTTCCGTCTCTAATGAGCACGGTTCCTTTACCATCAATAAAATCTCGCATTTTTTTGCTTTTTAGCTGCAAAAATTCAATTCCTAAAGAGCACGCAACCCAAGCGGCTAAGGATACCAAACCTAAATACCAATCCGCCTCCAATGAGATGTAGGCCGCGAGATTACCAATTGTAATACCTGTTATGTATTCGAACAAGGAAAGTTGAGAAACTTGTCTTTTACCCAACAACTTTGTCATAAAGAAAAGCACGACAACTGCCAATAATGTGCGTAAAAAAATTTCAATCCATTCGGGCACAACGGATCCTCCTCTTTTATCAAAAGTCATTTCAATCGTATTAAATTGTTTGTAAAACTCATGAAAGTTATACAAAAACAAGGCATCCATTCCAAGGAAGGAAAAGATGTGCAAGATCGTTAATTACTTTTCCCGGAAAGGGAACACACCTAGCGGTTCGTATGCCGGCTGCCGGCCCAAGTGGCTTCGGTAGAGGACGATGTCCTCTACCCGCCACACGGGCCAGCCGCCAGAAGGCGCGCCAACCGCTAGGGCGGCACGACTAAACGGGCCCGCCGCTGTGCGATAGCGGCGGGCTAGCGTGAGATGCGGCCGATAGGCGCGAGCCTCGGCCGGGAAGCCATGGCGGGCGCAGGCACCCGCGACTTCGCGCTGCAGCGCAGCCAGCGCATCGAGGTCGCCGGCGACGCCCGCCCACAAGATCGACGGCGCCGCCGGAGGACCGAACACGCCGAGCCCTTCGGCGTGCAGGGTCAGCGGCAGCGTCGCAGCTGCGAGCTGGCGGAGTTCAATCGCCAGGGCATTGGCGGTCTCGGCGGACGCGTCTCCGAGGAAGCTTAACGTGACGTGGACGTCCTGCGGATGCGTCCACTTTTGGAAGGGCAGCACCTTTTGGAGGCTGCCTTTCCATTTTTCGAGCTCCCGCTGGATATCTGGCGGGAGCTGAATGCCGACAAACAGCCGATACATTTCGGAGGAAGTTTGTGCATTTGATGGCGTTTCTGTCGCTTTTTCAGGTGAAATCATGGTGGAATCTGGCTCCTTTGATAATCTGTTTCCTATTACCTCAATTGTTCTTCTCCTAGCATTGCCAACTAAGGTTTTACTTGATGCATGAGGAGAATATTGCTATCATAGCCATAATACAAAAGCAAAGGTGTGGTCATTCATGGGAAATAGGGCCTATAACTTTAACGCAGGGCCAGCGGCATTACCGCTCGAAGTACTGCAGAAAGCACAAGAAGAGCTTGTCGAATTTAAAGGCATCGGCATGTCCATCATGGAGATTTCTCACCGCAGCGCTGAATACGAGCAAGTACATAATGAAACGCAGCAATTACTAAAACAAATTTTTAGCATCCCTGATGGGTACCAAGTACAGTTCCTGCAAGGTGGTGCGAGTACGCAATTCGCGATGATTCCTCTTAATTTTTTGAAGCCAGGTAAAGTAGGCAGTTATGTGCTTACAGGTGCATGGGCGGAGAAAGCTGTTCAGGAAGCAGGCTTGTTCGGAGAAGTTGCCATCGCAGCAAGCTCGAAAGAACAGAAATTCATGAAAATTCCGGACTTAAATGAAATCAACATTCATCCGGATTCCGCTTATCTGCATCTGACTTCGAACGAAACGATAGAAGGCGCTCAGTTTCAGAGGTTTCCGGATACTGGGAATGTTCCGTTAATTGGTGACATGTCAAGCGATATTTTGAGCCGTCCTGTTGATGTTTCGAAATTCAGCATGATCTATGCAGGTGCACAAAAGAATCTAGGTCCTTCTGGTGTAACTGTGGTGATTATCAAAGAAGATTTGTTGCAAGATCTGCCTAAAACGATTCCAACCATGCTTCGCTACGAAATTCATAGCAAAAACAATTCCCTGTACAATACACCGCCAGTGTATTCGATCTACATGATGAACCTTGTGTTGAAATGGATTGTGGAGCAAGGTGGACTAGCTGTCATTGAGAAAAAAAATCTTGAGAAATCAGGCCTCATTTATAACGCAATCGACCAAAGCGGTGGTTTTTACCGTGGACCTGTTGACCCTGGTAGTCGTTCTGCGATGAACATCACGTTCCGCTTGCAGGATGAAGAGCTGGAGAAGAAATTCATCAAGGAAACCGAGCAAAACGGATTTGTTGGGCTAAAAGGTCATCGCAGTGTAGGCGGCTTGAGAGCATCTACGTATAATGCGGTTCCTTATGCTTCCTGTAAAGCACTAGCTGATTTCATGATTGATTTCCAAAAACGTAACAGTTAAGAATGGATTGAAAGCTATTCATGGCACCCTCGTGTGCACATGAATAGCTTTTTTTTGTTTTAGGATATAAGGGTCGCTACTACGTTTGCAGTGTCCTTAGACGGCCTCTGAGACGGTTTGGCGGGCTTTTTTTGAGGGGGGCGCGGATCTATATCTTGTAGGACCAAGATGGGGATTATTGGGAATGTTCCTTTCGACAAATGTGAAAAATTCAAGACTAAATCGAAAAAATTTTTTCAAATCCTCCCGAGCCACGCCCTGTCTGGGATTTGGAATTTTGGTGATGGAAATGTGTGTTTTTTCACGTTGACAAACACAATATATTGATATAAATTTGAATCTATCAACTAGATATCGTGTGAAAAAGCGAATTGAACAAGTGTTAGATTCATAGTAATAATACCGCCAAATACGGGGTAAATTGCCGATGTATCGATTATTTTCAGCCTTTTTCCCACGATCGAAAATTCGCTTATTTTGTCGAAGAGACGGTGAGTTTACTAGACATAGCTTGATGGTAAGATTCATATTACTTACTACATATAGGGTTATCTACATAAGAGCCACCAGATAGAGAATGTTTAGGAGACGGAACCCATGCTGATTGCCTATGATTCGAAGACGGGAAATGTTCGCCGATTTATTGCTAAGCTCAAAATGCCTGCGATTCAGATCGAGGAAGCGATGAAAATGGACGAGCCTTTCGTGCTCGTTACGTATACAACCGGTTTTGGGCAAATTCCTGCGAAGGTAGCTACCTTCTTGGAAAGTAATTACTCTCGGCTTATTGGAGTCGCAGCAAGCGGTAACCGCAACTGGGGAGACGGCTTTGCCAAAAGTGCTGATACCATCTCACAGCTGTATGATGTGCCTGTGTTAACTAAGTTTGAGTTGTCCGGAACCAAAAATGATGTAGAACGATTTGTTCAGGGGGTACATGCAATTGCGGCACATTGAGCTTAATAATTTATTGATGCAACGCGGGGCGGATGGTTTTTTTCAATTAGAAAAGGATCAAGAAGCCGTTGAAGTTTTTATGCAGGAAGTCCACAGCAAAAGCCTCAAATTCCCCGATACCGCTTCTAAAGTTCGTTATATGATCGATCAGAATTATTACGAGAATGTTTATGCACACTACACGTCAGATGAAGTTGACAATGTTTATCAAGTTGCCCACGATAATCAATTCGAGTTCGCCTCCTACATGGCAGCTTCGAAATTTTATACGGATTACGCCTTACGCAGTGACGACAAATCTTTGTACCTGGAACATTTCCCTGATCGCGTTGCGATTGTAGCTTTATACTTGGGACGTGGAAATGTAGAAACGGCGCGTGTTCTTGCAGTATCGATGATGGAACAACGTTTGCAACCGGCGACACCTACGTTCCTTAACGCAGGTAAAAGCCGCCGAGGCGAGATGGTATCCTGTTTCCTTCTGGAAATGGACGACTCGCTTAACTCCATCAATTACGTACTTGCTACCTGCATGCAGCTTTCGAAAATTGGCGGTGGCGTAGCTGTTAACTTGTCCAAGCTTCGTGGACGTGGAGAAACCATTAAAGGTGTGGAACGTGCCGCAAAAGGAATTATGCCTGTACTTAAGCTCATGGAGGATGCTTTTTCCTACGCAGATCAAATGGGTCAGCGCAAGGGCTCAGGAGCTGCCTACTACAACATTTTCGGCTGGGACGTTCTGGAGTTCCTGGATAGTAAGAAAATTAACGCGGATGAGAAATCCCGTCTGAAGACACTTTCCATCGGCCTGATTGTACCGAACAAGTTCTACAAGCTGGCGGAAGAGAATAAGCCACTGCATGTATTTGCTCCTTACACGGTTCTCCAGGCATATGGTAAGCATTTGGACGATCTTGATCTCGATGAGATGTATGATGAGCTCCTAGCTAATCCGAAGGTAAAGAAAAAGGTTGTTATGAGCGCACGTGACATGTTAGTTAAAATTGCAACTACCCAGCTGGAATCCGGTTATCCATATATGATGAATCGTTCGAATGCGAACAGGGATCATGCCCTGAAAGGTATTGGAACGATTAAAATGTCTAATCTCTGCACAGAGATTTTCCAACTGCAAGAAACTTCGGAAATTAACGATTATGGTCAAGACGATCTGATTCTTAGAGATATCAGTTGTAATCTAGCTTCCATGAACATTGCTAACGTCATGGAACGCAAGAAGCTGCGCGAAACGGTTCATGAGGGCATGATTGCGTTGACAGCCGTTAGTGATATGACAACGATCAGCAATGCGCCTGGTGTTGCCAAAGCGAACCGAGAGCTGCATT
Organism: Paenibacillus sp. yr247; assembly: GCF_900103825.1. Taxonomy (GTDB): domain Bacteria; phylum Bacillota; class Bacilli; order Paenibacillales; family NBRC-103111; genus Paenibacillus_E. Next base: position 285,888 of record NZ_FNIF01000002.1, on the reverse strand, counting down.
CCGTTGGTCTGGGTGTTATGAATCTTCACGGCTACTTATCTAAGAATAAAATTAGCTATGAGAGTGATGAAGCGAAAGATTTCGTCCGCACCTTCTTCATGGCGATGAACTACTATTCGATTGAGCAAAGTATGGAAATTGCCAAATCGAAAGGGCAAGCCTTTGAAGGGTTTGAACGATCCGAGTATGCGAATGGCGCCTATTTCAACCGCTACATAGAGACGGATTATCGTCCGGTTAAGGATAAGGTGAAGGCTTTGTTTGAGGGAATGCCGATCCCATCGCCAAACGATTGGAGCAAGTTAAAAGAAGATGTAAAAACCCATGGTCTTTATCATGCTTACCGATTGGCGGTTGCTCCGACACAAAGTATTTCTTATATTCAAAATGCGACTTCCAGTGTTATGCCTATTGTCGAGCCTATCGAGACTCGGACCTATGCAAACTCAACGACCTACTATCCGATGCCTTTCATGGCACGTGATAATTTCTTCTACTATAAATCGGCTTATCAAATGGACCAATTCAAGATTCTCGATCTTATTGCTGAAATCCAAGCGCATGTGGATCAAGGGATTTCAACCATTTTACATGTAAATAGTGATGTTTCTACGAGACAACTTGCTAAATTATACCTTTATGCGGCACACAAAGGACTTAAATCGCTCTACTACACGCGAACAAACCAGCTATCCGTTGAAGAATGTGTAAGCTGCTCGGTGTAATTTGGAAGGGGATTGGACATTAATGACTACTGCGACTACCGCTAATCATGCGATCGTCAAAAAAGCCGTGAATTGGAATCGGCCTGATGATGATTTCACGATTACTTTCTGGAATCAAAATATCATGCAGTTCTGGACCGATGAGGAAATCCCGTTGTCTGACGATAAAATGTCTTGGATCACACTCAGTGGTGCTGAGCGCGAGCTCTACATGAAGGTTCTCGGTGGCCTTACCCTGCTAGATACGATGCAAGGCGGCGTTGGTATGCCTAAGATTCTTGAGCATGTCGACGGGCTACAGCGCAAAGCTGTGCTCAGCTTCATGGGAATGATGGAGCAAATTCATGCGAAGTCATACAGCAGTATTTTCACAACGTTGTCTACGACGGAAGAGATTAATGAGCTTTTCCTCTGGGTGGAGCGCAATCCTTTTCTGCAGTTTAAAGCGGCGAAGATTTCCCACTACTATGAGAATATTAATACGACGAAAGAGCTATATCTAGCAATGGCTGCTTCTGTTTTGCTGGAAAGCTACTTGTTCTATAGCGGCTTCTATTATCCGCTTTATTTGGCCGGACAGGGTAAAATGACGAGCAGTGGGGAAATCATCGATTTGATTTTGCGTGATGAGAGTATTCATGGTTTATATATTGGTGTATTGGCACAAGAGGTTTATGCGGAGTTAAGACCTGATGAGCAGGATGAGGCGTATGAGACATTGTGTGCTCTACTAAAGGAGCTTCACGCCAATGAGGAAAGCTATACTGAAAGTCTCTACTGGACTTTGGGCTTGGCTGAAGAAGTGAAAGCTTTCTTGCGCTATAATGCGAATAAAGCGTTCATGAACCTTGGTGTAGAGCCGATTTTCGAAGAAGAGGATATTAATCCGATTGTTCTTAACGGTCTAAGCACGAAGACGAAACAGCATGACTTTTTCTCGAAAAAGGGCAACGGTTATGTACGTACGATTCACGTTGAGGCGCTGACGGATGATGACTTCATTTTCTAATACTCGATGTTTATATTGAGGATAATGATTTATCTATTGTCAATTTAAAAAGAGACTAAGCGGAAAATCATCTGCTTAGTCTCTTTTTATTAAGCCAGCGATTCCTTAACTACAGGCTCTGTCAGTTTGTAACCGACATTTCGGATGGTCATGATATACTCGGGATTGCGGGCATTATGCTCGATTTTATCCCGCAGGTGTGAAATATGCACATCGACAATTCGGGTGTCGCCGAGGAAATGATAGTCCCACACACCATGAAGCAATTGCTGTCTGCTTAATACTTTGCCGCGGTGCTTACAAAGGAAGAGCAGAAGCTCGAACTCCTTAGGTGTTAGCTCAATAGGGGAGCCTTTCACTGTTACCTCGCGTTGATCGGCTTTAATAGCAATTTGGCCAATGGTGATCGGCGCGTTTTCCGTCAAGGAAGGTAAAGTTTGAATCCGACGATGAATGGCATGTATACGAGAAATAAGCTCTTGCGGTGAGAACGGCTTGGTCATGTAATCGTCGGCACCGTTATCCAGTCCGGCAATTTTATCCGTGAGATCCTGCATTGCTGTCAGCATGATAATCGGTACGAGGTTATTCTGATTTCTAAGCTTGCGACATACTTGAAAGCCGTCCATCTTCGGCAGCATTAAATCGAGAACGATGAGATCAGGGCGAAACGTCTGGATGGCATCGAATACAGCTTCTCCATCAAATACGCAATGGACTTCGAAGCCTACGAGCTTCAGATTAAATTCTATAAGCATGGAGATGGAGGGTTCGTCATCAACAACTAAGATTTTCATTTTCATCGATGGGTTGACTCCTTTTTCGAAGGATATCTCTATTATGACAGTGCTCTATCATCGAGATATTAAGATAAAGTTAACCCTGTGTAAAATTGCAATCCGTATTCGCTTATAATAGGATAGAGAATGAGGTGAATTTGACAGAGATGGCTTTTCATATTGTATTAGTAGAACCCGAAATTCCTGCCAACACAGGTAATATTTCACGAACTTGCGCAGCGACAGGTACGTATCTTCACTTGGTGAGACCACTTGGCTTTCAGACAGATGACAAGACACTGAAACGTGCGGGATTGGATTATTGGCACTCGGTTAAGCTCGAGTATCACGACTCGTTTGATGAGGTGCTAGAGGCATATAAAGGTCACCGCTTTTTCTTCGCATCAACGAAAGCGAAGAAGCGTTACACTGATTTTACATTTCAAGATGGTGATTTCTTTGTATTCGGCAAAGAGACGAAAGGTCTCCCCGAAGAGCTCTTACGTCAGCATCCCGAGAAGCTGCTCCGATTACCGATGTCAGATGCGGTCAGATCGCTCAATTTATCCAACTCTGCCGCTATTATGCTGTATGAGGGCTTACGGCAGACGGGTTTCGTGGGTCTTGACTAGAGTTCAGGTCATTCAATTGAGGGCTTTGGTCTACATATTTGACAGGAAAAAGAAAGTTTCAGTCTGTTATTAGAAGGAGTTTCTTGAATAACGGCGAATAGTAATCGGTATCAGTCCGTATAGATATGCTAGGAAAGTTCAAAAGCATGGAAAACGTGAGCGGAAGAGAGGTGAAGTCCTATGATGAAGCCAGCGGGAGTGGTTCGTAAAGTCGATCAATTGGGACGTATTGTACTGCCTAAATCGTTACGTAAACGTTATCAAATGAATGAAGGAGATCCCGTGGAAATTTTAGTGCAGGGTGACCATATCATTCTGGAGAGATACCGTCCGAAATGTGTGTTCTGTGGAAGCATGGAAAGTGTCAGTGAATTCAAAGAACGTTATATTTGCGGAGTTTGTGTAACGGAAATGAACTTGTTGAAAGTTAGAGCCTAAAAGAAGCAAAAGAAAAAGCATCGCTACTCCTAGGGAGAAGCAGATGCTTTTTCTTTTGCCTTATAGACCTTTTGTTTTGTCCTCGTTATAGGAAGCCGTCATCATAGCGACGAGAAATAATACAAAAACAGTGATAACGAGCCAAAATGTTGTTGATAAACCAAACATTGCTGCACCTCCTAATATAGGGATCTTTGAGTTTGCTCAAAGTTGCTCCATTTTGGGTTAGAAACCGTAAATGCATATAGTTAGGCTTATTATACCCAACCATCTAAAAAAAAGAAACGAATAAAGTGTGAATAATTTGGGTCACTTGAAAAATAGAAAGTTAGTGGCTAGCGGTCTAAGCTTACCATCAGACGGACGATTAATGACACTGCCTCCCATGACTAAGGTGGTAGAGCCTCCTCCATCCAAGTTATAGGCGTCTACGATGCCTAGTTGTTGCATTTTGTCCTGCAGCTCAGCAAGTGTAGCCCCCGAGTTACCACTCTCGTCATAGCCGTCGGTCACAATAAACAATAATTGGTCATTTTTGTAGTTGGCCATGACGGTCCGAGCCGCCCTTGCCGGCGAGCTTTGCCACTGATAGGGAATAGGCATTTTGTTTCCATTCTTCAGGAGAACAGGAACGAAGGTAGATCCCATCAACGGGTTGAGCTTATCCAGCTCCGACTGAGAACTGAACTTACCGCCAATGAGCTTGCGGTCTTTGTTCAATCCGATAAAGGTCGTATCGTTGTTGGTAGGAAAGAAGCCATTTACATACTTCCCATTCATCATAGTTGTATCTAGCGGATAGCGTTTGCCTTTGTTATCATCGGCGAAGCCACCTGCATTCACACCAGCGATGGCACCATAGCGCGCCGCGGCTTCTAAGGTCGTTTCACTGGAGCCAATTTTGTCCTTGCCTAGAACAAGTTTAATGGCCTTATCACTTTTGAGATTTACTTTAAGAGCATAACCTTTATAGTTGCTTTCATTCAAAGTGAATAGCTTTAAGTCGATATTCCCGGAAGAAGCTTGTTTCATAGGGCTTCCGAGCTTGGCTGTAATACGTGCATCATAGATGATGCCGGGTTTTGCAGCTTGTGCTGCTGCATTCTGAAGCAGTGATGTTACTTCCGCGGTACTTTTCTCATACAATTGGAAATATTGCTGAATGATTGTTTTGGTCTGCACAGCGTCAATATTAGCTTTAGTCAGCATGTTATTCAACGTAAGCGCTTCTTGGTGAAACGAGATTGGTGTAGACGCATTAGGTACCCAAGGGTTGATAGGGACATTCGTAGTAACGAAAAGCAGCCAAATGAGCATCCCCACGAACGGGGCGCAAGCAAGTAGAAAGAAGCGATTGATTTGTTGAATAGCTATCATTACTTTAACACATCCAGATTTTTTTGCAGTTCATCCAGCTTCTTCTTCACGTCGGCAAGCTGCGTGTAGAGTTGGTTACTGTTATCTGTTTTGCTGTTCGCGCTGTCCTTCGTGAAAGCGAGTAGTTCATTGAGTGAGTCTACCTTTGTCTGCAAAGCTTTCATGTCGGTAGTAACACTATCTTTCAATTGGTTAACCTGCTTCTGATAATCTTGTTGAACCACTTGCAGTTGTTGCTGGGTTTGCTGTGCGATATCGGTTGCTATTTTTTGTCTCAAATGCTCTGTGTACAACATAGCTGCTGCCACTCCGATTGCGACCAGCATGACCCAACCCACAAACAAGTATACGTACGTTTTCTTCCCTACCTTGGCTGCCTTCGAAGCGCGAGGGAAAGAATTTGCGGTCGTAGTCTCGATGGGCATGTTCATGAAAATCACCTCTGTTTATTAGTATAGCATATTCCATATTTTTTACAGAATTTTAGATAGAATTCGCCGTTTTTCGATACTCATTGGGGGTAATTCCCTCCAGTTTTTTGAAAACTTTGCTGAAATATTTCTCATCCTGATAACCGACCATCTCAGCTACTTGTGAAATACGAAGATATGGATTGCGAAGCAAGACCTTCGCTTTGCTCATACGGATCTGGCCTAAATAATCTGAAAGGTTAACCTCGAATTCTTGCTTGAATTTTCGTGAGATGTACTCACGGCTTAGATAAAACCGACTAGCTATTTCCTGCAGCGTAACATCTTGGTGATAGTGCTTTTCAAGGAATTCAGCGATTTCAAAAATAACACTTTTGTCTTTTTGCTGACTTTCAAGAAGCAGCTTAGATAAGTGAGCAATACTCCGAGTGAGCTCCTGCTGCCACAAAGAGAGGGACAATATCCCATACTCATCCAGTGGAATGATTAAACTCGAAGGTTCATCTAAGAGCATTTGCTTAACCTTATCTTCACTGATGCCTGAGAAGAATTGCTGCACCCAACGACGCTTCATCACACTGTACTCCCGCCACCAATGGTCGAGCTGCTCAAGTGTAATGACTTCACTTTGCTTGACCGTATCCATCCATTGTTGAACGGATTCTTGAATTTGGTCGATACTCCCGCTGCGAATGGCCAGCTGAATTCGTTCCTCATAATGACTAAAAGTAAGTGTAGGCTGTGGTGTCTTGGAAGGTTTCAAAGTACTATGAATCCATGTATCCTTAGTTTTCAGATTACGCTGTCTCAAAGCATTACTGGCTTCCTGATAGGACAAGGCTAAATCGGTAGGAAAGGTGTGAGAGCTCCCAATACCGAAGTCCACGCGGGTGTGAAGCGCGGTACGCATACCTTCATTAATTTTTGTCAGAAATGCTTCAGCGCCAGGTTGATCCTTCCATAATAGCAAGACAATCTCGTTATCGCTGTTCCAATGGCGAAATGCATAACCACGCCCATCGTTTACGAGAAATTCATTACAAATGTTAATCAGCGAGAACAGCAGTAGATCCATATTATCGCTGAACTTGTTCTTCACACTTCGTTCCATGGTATCTAAGGATAATATAGCGACACGGCAATCGCTCACACTCCGGGATAAATGAAGCTCTTTCTCGAGCTGCTCAGCAGCCTGATCATAAGAGGAAGGTTCAGCAATTAAGTTGGAAAGCAGCTTATCCCAATACATAGGCTTAATTTGATTCATTTCGATGTTCAGTTCACGATTGGTTTGACGAAGTTCTTCGTCCTTATTCCAAGTCAGAATCGCTTTATCTAACGCATCATTTAATTGTTCCGGATCAACGGGCTTCAAAATATAATCCGTACCCCCATACTTTAGGGTATGGCGCAGCAGAGAGAAATCGTCATGGCCACTTATGACAATCGTTTTCGAGTCAGGGGCATGTATATGAAGCCATTCAAGCAGTTTAACGCCATTCATGATCGGCATCATCATATCCGTCATGATAATCTCTGGATGATGTTGATTGATCATCTGAGAAGCAGATTCGCCATCTTGCGCTTCTAAAATTGTATCAATTCCGTGCTGCTTCCAGTTGACAAGCAGACGGATGGCATCGCGCACATGTTTCTCGTCATCGACAAGTAATACTTTCATTCTATAGCTCCCTTTTTCATAGGTATATGGATCACGATCCTTAGACCTTGGGGCTTTGCATGTTCAATGTTAAGAGCAGCATCATCGGTGAAATATAACTGCACTCTGGTTAGCACATTACTAAGCCCAATGTAAGCCTCATCAGTAATCGAAGGGGCATTTAGCCTACTTCTTACTTCGCGCAGCCGTTCCTCTGTAATACCAATTCCGTTATCCTCGACAGTGAGCTTCAAGAATTCATAATCACCATCTACCTGCTTCATTGCTTCGATACGTAATAAGCCCGTAGCTGCTGTACTTGGTTTAAAACCGTGCTTGAAATAATTTTCGACTAGCGGCTGCAGGATCATCTTGGGAACAAAGATAGCTTTCGTGCTTTCTTCGATGTCGTAGATGATTTCGAATTGGTGCTCGAAGCGCTGTTTTTGCAGCTCAAGATAGGCTTTAATATGATCGAGTTCTTTACGTAAAGGAACGACGGATTCGTTTGTATTCATGCTGTAGTGCATCATTTTGGCAAGGGAAGAAATCAAGGCATAGACCTTCGGTGCATCATGCTGCAAAGCTAGCGTACCGATGGATTGAAGCGAGTTATTCAGAAAATGCGGATTGATCTGAGCTTGTAACGCCATAAGCTGATTGGATTTGTTCGCAAGCTCTAATCGATATTCGCGCATCACCATTTGATTCAAATCCTGCATAAGGCCATGGAATCGGTTTGCAAGAATCCCCATTTCATCGGTTCGGGTCAGTTCAATATCAGTATCCATTTGGCCAATATGAACTTGTCCAGCCTGAATGCGCGTGATGTAACGAATCAATTGTTTAATGGGCGCTGTGAAGCGAATGCTGATATAAACAGTGCCTATTATCACAATTAACATAAAAAGAGTAAGTACTAGGGAGTTAATTAAAGTTAACTGTCTGGCATTTTTAGTTAATTGTTCATAGGGAAGTCGTTTGACGATCGTCCAACTGACATCATCAGTTTTCATTTTTTCATAAATATTTATCCCCGCATAAGCGCCGCTGTTCCATTCATAGGAACCTTTTTGGAGATCGCTATAGATCGCCTCATTCCCCCAGCTTTCTTCCAGAGGTTGTCCCCATTTAGAAACATCGGGACCGAACACGATGAACCCCTTATCATCCAGGATATATAGTTCTTCTTGGTCATGGGTGAATAAGCTTTGGGATATTTCAGAGACAAGATTTAGTTGAAGATCAATAACCAGCTCGCCAATCGAGATGTTACTCGGCGAGTATATAATTTTACGATGCATAGATAGAACAGGGGTTGGAGCAGAATACACATTAAGGGCAATATTGTAATTATGGCTTTCATGGGTCGTTTCAAAATAAACGGTTTTGTTCTCGGGGAACTGCTGAAGAGATTCATATTTACCGATCGTGCTTCCTTGAAAGTCGTTGCTCGCTAGATAAGAACGGTCGCTAACGGAGGCGTAAAGATAAATTTGTTTGATCTCTTTAACCGAATGAGACATGACCTGCAGCCCGCTTTTGATAACCTTATCACTCATGTAGTCGATTTCTCGCTCAGTTTGCAGTATATCGTAAAGTTGACCAAGCTCAGATAAATGCTGCCCTGTATAAATCGTAGTTGAGGCTTGGACAACACCATTTAAATAGTTCAATAAATTCATTTTTGCTTGAGATATAAGGGCCGAATTATTCGTAATTGTGTCTTCCGTGACTTTTTCCTTGGTGAATATATAAGAAACTACGATCGATGTAATGAACGGAACTAAGGTCGCAATGAGTAGAAAAAGGATTAATTTATTGCGCATACTGTGGCGGAACAAGGTGCATCAACTCAGTTTCTTTTTGGACTTTTCACCCTATATTGTAGCAGTAGAGGTCAACAAATTCCACCTAATGCATCACTATCATCTGTGTATCACGAAGAAAAAGGGATTTATACTATAGCGTATAGTTATATTATCGTAAGGGGGAAATTCCCATGAAAACTAATAAAGGGTTAGCAGGACTAATACAACAATGGGTGTTTATCGGACCAGCGTTGATCTTTTTCGCGCTTATTGTTGTTACTCCATTTCTCATGAGCATTTATTATTCATTTACGGAGTGGAATGGTGTGACAACAACCGTCAAGTTTAACGGCTTGGACAATTTCAAACACCTTCTTTTTCATGACACGGACTATCGCAATGCATTCTGGTTTACAACAAGAATAACCGTGACAGATGTGATTCTCACGAATCTTGTCGGATTTCTTCTGGCTCTCTTGCTCACACAGGCTCTGAAAACCAGGAATGTACTGCGTACTATTTTTTTCATGCCGAACGTAATTGGCGGACTTTTGCTCGGGTTCATTTGGCAGTTTATTTTCGTCAAAGGGTTCGGTACGTTAGGCCAATTGACGAATCTTAGTTTTTTCCAACTGCCGTGGTTGGGTGATGCACCAACAGCCTTCTGGGCAATCGCCATCGTTAGTATATGGCAAGGCTCCGGCTACTTAATGATCATTTATATTGCGGCGCTTTCGAATGTGCCCAAAGATATGGTTGAAGCGGCTTATATCGACGGTGCTACGCGTTTACAAGTGCTAAAGAACATTATCATTCCACTTATTATGCCGGCAGTTACCGTATGTTTGTTCCTGACCATTTCATGGAACTTCAAGATGTTTGACTTGAACTTTGCTTTGACTAAAGGTGGACCGTTCAACTCAACGGAATCCGTTTCCATCAATATTTATCAAGAAGCGTTCCGGAATAACAACTATGGTTTAGGAACTGCGAAAGCGTTAGTATTCTTCGTTGTTGTGGCTATTATTTCGACCATCCAAGTCATGTATACGAAACGCAAGGAGGTTGAAGTTTAATGGAATCGGTCAAAAAATACTCAGGACGACTATTTACACTCGAGGTGCTGGGCATCTTGATTGGACTCTTATTTTTAGTTCCTTTCTACTTCGTTATTGTCAACTCACTCAAGACTTTTCCGGAACTAGCCGCTAGTACAGCGAAGCTTCCGCAAAGCTTATATCTAGACAACTATACGAAGGTATGGACAATTATGAAGTTCCCGAGTGCATTTCTGAACTCTTTAATTATTACAGTGCTCAGTAATGTGGGGCTTGTGTTAATTAGTTCCATGGCGGCTTATCGTATGGTTCGCAAAGCAAGTAAATTCAACAACCTTGTATTTCTAGCTTTCGTTGCTGCAATGGTTATTCCATTTCAATCCATCATGATTCCGCTTGTGCGTGTAGCGAGTCAAGTTGGACTAATGGACAGCAAGCTAGGATTGATTATTTGTTATTTTGGATTCGGTGTTTCACTGAACGTATTCTTGTTTCACGGTTTTATTAAATCCATTCCGCTTGAAATTGAAGAGTCAGCTACTGTTGATGGTTGCTCGCCGTATGGGGTGTTTTGGCGAATTGTTTTCCCGCTATTAAAGCCGATGTCAACGACAGTCATTATCTTAAACAGTTTATGGATATGGAATGATTATTTGCTTCCTTCACTCGTGTTAAATAGTCCAGGTCTGAGAACAATACCTTTAGCAACCTTCTCTTTCTTTGGTCAATATACGAAGCAATGGGATTTGGCCCTTGCTGGTCTAACACTTGGCGTCTTGCCAATCGTTATTTTCTTCCTTGCGATGCAGAAACATATTGTTGAAGGCATTACGGCGGGTTCGGTAAAAGGGTAACAATTTTGCAAATATGTTCAAAATCTTCCACCTTTATGTTCAATATTCTCTGTGTTAAGGGTCTAAGAAAGTGTTTACAATAAACCAAGTAAGGCTGATGATGAGCTAACAAATCGTTTGTTATCAGAGAAAACTGAGTAAACAAAAAAAGGGAGGCTTTACCTTAATGAAAAAATTCACGATGATCAGTATGGCAGCTGTACTAACCCTATCTATGGTTGCAGCTGGCTGCGCGAAGAAAGATACAACGCCAGCGCCATCCGCATCACCAGGGGCAGCAGCAACAGCTACACCAGCTGCAGGCGGTAAACCAGTTACAATTAAAATGTTCCAATTCAAGGTAGAAATTGCTGATCAATTAGGGAAAATGATTCAAGAATACCAAAAGTTAAATCCTAACGTTAAAATTCAAGTGGACACAGTTGGCGGTGGTGCTGACTACGGTGCTGCATTACTTGCCAAGTTTAACTCCGGCGATAAACCAGATATTTTCAACAACGGTGGTTTCTCAGATCTCGACAAATGGATCGAAAACCTGGAAGATCTTTCGGATCAACCATGGGTTAAGGATCTTGTAGATGTGGCGAAAGAGCCAATGACGAAAAACGGTAAACTTTATGGACAACCGCTTAACCTCGAAGGTTATGGTTTCCAATATAATAAAGACCTGTTCGCACAAGCTGGCATTACAGAATTGCCAAAAACACTCACACAGCTCGAAGATGCTGCTAATAAGCTTCAAGCAAAAGGAATTACACCTTTTGAAACCGGCTATGGCGAATGGTGGGTATTGGGGAACCACTTTGTAAACCTTCCGTTTGCTTACCAGAAGGATCCAAATGCTTTCATTGACGGTTTGAATAAAGGTACAGCAAAAATTCCGGGTAACGAAGTATTTAACCAATGGGTAAAACTATTTGATCTACAATTGAAATATGGTAACAAAAATCCGCTTCAAACAGATTACAATACGCAAGTAACGGATTTCGCAACAGGTAAAGCAGCAATGACACAACAAGGTAACTGGACACAAGTCCAAATCACAAAAACAAACCCGAATATCAAAATTGGCTTCTTGCCAATGCCGATCAACGATGACGCTGCAGCGAACGATAAATTGTTCGTTGGTGTTCCAAACAACTGGGTTATCAACAAAAACTCCGCTGTGAAAGACGAAGCTAAGAAATTCCTGAACTGGATGGTTAGCTCCGATATCGGTAAGAAATACATCACGGAAGAGTTCAAGTTCATCCCTGCATTTAAAACGATTCCTGCTGACGAAAAAGTTCTTGGACCTTTAGCAGCTGACATTATTGCTTACAGCAAAGCTGGTAAAACACTTAGCTGGAACTGGTTTAAATTCCCGGGCGGTGAAGCATCCAGTAAAAAATTCGGCGATATTATGCAAGGTTATGTCGCGAAGAAGTATACGAAGGATCAAATGCTTGAGGAATTCCAGAAAACATGGGATAGCCTTAAGAAGTAACACTAAAATCAACGGTAATAAAGCCTCAGCGCCAATGCTGAGGCTTTTTGCTAATTAACAGAAGGGGAATAGACTGTTACAATAAAAGGGACTGGGGGTCTACAATGAATTTAAGAATCAGGTCTTGGCTGCAGAGCAGAGGAAATTCACTTCCGCATGAGAAGCAATTGTCTCGTGAGGCTGTAATTTCGCTCATTATTCATTCTACTTTTCAATTCGGCGCTTCCATGTCGGGTGTATTTTTAAACTTATACTTATGGCGTTTGACGCACAGTGTGGTAGTAAATGGTATATACAGCATGATCGTTTTCATTCTAACACCGATTGGCTTTGCGCTAGGAGGTTGGATGATCAAAAAGAAAGACCGAATGGTATCCTACCGTCTAGGTATTATGCTCATTGGTCTCTTCTATTTAAGTGTCATTATTGCTCAAGAGAGACTTGTTGAATATTATGTCTTGTTTGCAATATTTAATGGACTTGCCGCTGCTTTTTATTGGGTCGGCTATTTAACTCTGATGTATGATGTATCAAACGAGGAGAATCGGATTCGATATCTCGCATTTAATATGATTTTCTTCACAGCAGCTACCTTAGCAGGACCAGCGCTTGCCGGGTTCATCATCCGTTTAAAGGAAGGGCTTAGCGGGTACACCATTGTCTTTTCCATTGCGTTTTGTATGTTCTTACTAGCGGCGCTGATTTCTTTGAAAATAAAAGCTTCAAGTGGGCATCATAGAGTCTATTACTTGAAGCTGACCGGTCTTATTTTGAAGAAAGAACGTGACTGGCTGAAGGCACTGCTTGGATTCTTTGGAATGGGTTTGCTCCAGGGCACGATGCTCTTTTTACCCAATATTCTCCTGTTCAAGGTGATGCCTCGGGAAGATATTGTGGGTTACCTGGGGGTATTATATTCAAGTCTAAGCATTGTAACGGGCATTTTTATATCCAAATACGCCGAAGCAGGCAAATCTCGTCTCTATTTGTTACTGTCTACTCTAGGATATCTAATTGGGGTGTCCTTTTTATTAGGAAGTATTAGTGTATGGTCGGTCGTAGGATTCATGATTTTATACTCGATTTTCTCTCCGCTGCAAGGGAATACAATGACCGGCTATTACTATGGTCTTATTGCAAAGCTGCCGCTTAGAGGGGAATTGAAGGTCGAAAGTGTTGTCGTTCGGGAATTTTTCTTGAATGTCGGCCGTGTTATTTCTATTATTTGTTTAATTTCATTCGGCAGCAACCTGGATGGCGGGTTGATTCCTTGGATTCTGATGATAGCTTCAATGACACAAATAGCCTTAGTTTGGTCGATTAAGAATCATTAAGAAAAGCATGAAAGCGCCATGACCGGGATATCCTAGGAAGTAGATGATAGGAGAAGAGGGACGTTCGGTTATGGAAAAGTACGACACTATGATTGTTGGCGGAGGTATTGCTGGACTTCAAGCGGCTATTCAGCTAGGGAGATATGAGCATCGCGTTCTGGTCATTGACGCCGGCTATGGTCGCTCTACGCTGTGCAAAAGTTATCATAACCTATTGGGATGGCCGGATGGTGTTTCAGGCGAGGAGCTTCGCAGATTAGGGAGGCTTCAAGCTGAGGGGGTTGGCGTTATTTTTGTCAAAGATGAAGTCGTACAGGCCGTAAATAAAGGTAAGCCAGGGGATGGATTTGAAATGTGGGGGAAGTCGGGTAAAGGATATGAAGCACGAACTCTTCTTCTTGCGACAGGTTTGCTGGACCGTATTCCCGATTTGCCAAAGCTGAAAGACTGTCTAGGCCTGACGGTATATGTATGTCCAGATTGTGATGGCTATGAAATTAGAGATAAGCAGACGATTGTGATGGGTTCCGGTGATGTCGGAGCGGGAATGGCGTTGACGCTCAGGATGCGAACGGACAAGCTGACCTATGTGAATCATCAGCAGCGAGCAGTGAAAAGCGAGCTGCTATCGGAATTGAAGGGAAAAGGAATCACCTATATTGCGGAAGATATTCAAGAGGTGATTGCGGAAGCGAACGGTCTTTTTCGCGGGGTTGTTTTGGCAAATGGGAAACGTATCGATGCGGAGCGTGGATTTATAGCATTCGGAGGTAATGAAGTGAAGTCAGATTTGGCACGTCAGCTAGGTGCGGAGCGAATGGAGAATCGCCACATCCTCACGGATCCCCGCAGTAAAATGACGAGTGTGCCATTCGTCTGGGCAGCCGGAGATGTCGGTGTTCATGCCGAGCAAGTGACGATAGCAATGGGTGAAGGAGCACAAGCCGCAATTTGGATAAACAAAGTGCTGTTGATGTTGAAGGAAGAAACGAAAATTCATAGGGTTGTCATTCGCTCATAAAAGAGCTTGAAGTATGAACGACAATGGTCAAATCGGATGCCTCAGATGTTGGGAAAGAAGTTACAACGTGTGCATATTCGCTTAAGGCCTGTTCGCCAAGTGTAGAGATATGATAGATGCCGCGGCTTTGACGTACGAACCAGCGGTAATAGTTTTTTTGTAGCAGCGAGCTGACAGCTTTATTGCTAGTGTAGTCGCGCAGTTGCCGAGGACTTAGAGGTCCATGCTCACGCAGTAAGTAGGCGCAGTGAAGCGATTTCTCACGGTAGGCTGTCATGAGCTTCTGTTTGGAGCTGCCTCCAACATTATAGTCGCCGCTGCGCTCATGAAATTCATTTACGACCTGTAAAGCAGCCCGCTTGTTCGGGCGTATTGTATAGGGAATAGGCTCGCAGATGAGATCAACTGCGGGCTGTTTGCGTTTGTAAAATTGAACGGTTAGGACGCCCAAACCAAGCATACGGCAGAGACGTCGTATATCCTCCCATTGTAAGCGATGAGGGGCTCGGCCCTTATTAGGAAGCTCGAAAGCGACATAAACCTTTTGGGTCAGACGCAGACGTTCGATGCCTTGCACAAGGAGCGGGATGTTGAAGCTTTTTTTTAATTCTACGACGATGGGCGGTTCATCACCGCGAATAGCGACCAAGTCGCAATGCTTAACCTCACCACGAACGGTATAGCCGCGCTGCTCGAAATATTGTTTAATCGGAGCGTAAAGCTCCGTTTCTGTTTGAATAGGCATGTGGTCGTTTTTCTCCTCTCACTGGCTATTGCGGCAGTCAGAATGTATATCATTATAGCATAGGGTTTGCTAGAATAGGGGAAGAATCAGTTGTACGTACATCTTGGAATGTTAAAGGGGAAAAAATGAAAAAAGATGAGGGAGCGGAAGAGAAGATAAAAATCGGAAGAAGCGGAGAAAGAGGAGCAGGTGTAAACAGGTGTAAAAGCTGAAAAACGGAATAAGTGAAAGTAGCCACTTGGCCGTAGAGGAGAGGATGAGTGGAATGAGCGAAATTTTGGAAGCCTGGTTGAGACGAAGTATTGATTGTGCGTGCGGACAGCGGCACGAATTGCCGATTCGGCGCATTATTATTGAACGGGATGCGATGAAGCAGGTGGCCGGCTATGTGAAAGAAGCCGGCTTTGGAGAAGTGACGCTGATCGCAGATGTGAGGACGTATCAAGCAGCTGGGGAGAAGCTGCGCGAGCTGCTGGAAGCCGCGCAAGTGAAGGTGAGCATCAGTGTGCTTCGTGAGAACGCGCTGGGGGAAGTTGCTGCCGATGAAGAGGCGATCGTGCAGGTACTGCTCGATACTCCGCTTTCATCGGAAGTTCTAGTGGCCGTGGGAGCGGGTACCGTCCACGACATCGTCCGCTTCGCCAGCCATCGCACGAAGCGAACGTTTCTTTCTGTACCGACGGCGCCGTCCGTTGACGGCTTCGCATCTGTGGGCGCGCCACTGATCGTTCGCTCCTTCAAGCAGACGATCCCCGCCTGCGCGCCGGAGGCTATCTTCGCCGACCTCGCGGTGTTGGCTAAGGCGCCGCAGGCGATGATCGCGGCCGGCTTCGGCGATATGCTCGGCAAGTACACGTCGCTGGCCGACTGGTCGCTCGGCCGTTTGCTTCTTGCTGAGCACTACTGTGAGCTGAGCGCTCGCTTAACGCTGGAGGCCGTGGAGCTATGCACGGCCAACTTAGACGAGATCGCGCAGCGCACCGATCTCGGTTTGCGCAAGCTCATGGAAGGCCTGATCCTTTCCGGCCTTTCCATGCTCTTGGTCGGCCACTCCCGGCCGGCCTCCGGGGCTGAGCACCATCTCTCCCACTATTGGGAGATGGTGCTTCTGCAGCAGCGCCGCCGGGCGCTGCTGCACGGCGCGAAGGTTGGCGTCGCGGCCGTGCTCATGGCCCAGCGCTATGAAGCGCTGCAGGGCCTCACGGCCGGCGAGGCCGCTGCGCGCCTAGCGCAAAGCCAGGCCCCCAGCGAGCTTACGGATGCGGAGCGCATCCGGCAAGCTTATGGGGACCTGGCCGAACAGGTCATCGCCGAGAATTACCCGGCGAATAGCACTGCCGTTGATGCGCAAGCGCTGAAGGCGCGCATCATCGAGAAGTGGGGCGATGTGCAAGACATCGCCCGTGCAGTCCCTGCACCCGAGCAGCTCATGGCGTGGCTCGAGGCTGTGCAGGGACCTGTGACGCCCGAGCAGCTCGGCGTGGAGCCTGAGCTCGTGGAGGCGTCACTGCAGGATGCGCTGTTCGTGCGCAACCGATTCACGATTTTGCGCTTACTGCGTCTGCTGTAAGCTTCCCACTCTAAGGCGGCAGGAGGTTCATTCTCCTGCCGGCTTTTTCTTTTTTGGGCGCCTAGCCAAGCTGCAAGCTCAATCGAGATAGTTGTTTCAAAAAACCGTCAGATTATGATCGGTTTTATTTTTGCACTTCTATCATGGCAAGGTCGTAACTTGTCAATTTCCCGTTTTTCAGTGTGGTCACCCATTCATCTGTATAAAAGGGAACCTCCAGGACAATCCTATGTGCAAGCACATCTTTCATCATTAGTTGAATCCTCCGCCCGTATCTAGGAAATAAAAAAAAGAACTATTGATCATTAAGAGACCAATAGTTCTTTAAAATAGCAACGGCTTATTTAATCACGCGACGCGCTGTGATGTAATGAGAATTCCAATACGAGTTGATCGTTGTAATTTTCACACCGCCTGCACCGTAAGTGTTCAGCATTTTGTTGTTTCCGAGGTAGACACCAACGTGTCCAACTCCCGGTCTGCCGGGAACGGAGAAGAACAGGAGATCGCCTTTCTTCCAATTGTTCTTCGACACATGGCTGCCGACCTTGGATTGCTGAGCAGCTGTCCGCGGCAGGTTAATACCGTACTTACCGTAAATATATTTAGTTAATGTCGAGCAGTCGAATGTTCGAGTCTGTCCTACCTTAGAACCGAATTTATAAGGTGTTCCCATATATTTTTTACCTAAAGAGATAATGTGATCTGCTTTCGTCGATGCGGACACCGTAGCGGCTTGTGTAGGTTGAGGATTACTGATTACTCCTCCTGAGATGGCGATGGTTGCTCCAATAGCCATGATTGCCAAACGCTTGCCCCATACATGATGTAATTTCATAGTTGCCCTCCTTGTAGTTGTACGGCTTTTTCTTAACTGACCCTAGTATAACAGAGGGCGAGTCTCCTATTATTTGCTATAGGATGGGGAGATCATTAGCTGGTAAGGGGAAAATCGATTTTATTAGAAAACGATGAGAATTTACTTTATAAATTTTTCTTGACAGAGTACTGATTCTGTTGTTGATCTATATAAATTGAACCTTACCTTTTGTTTAATTGACTCAAACCAGAGGCGTAACCCATCAAATGGAGCAAATAAAGCACCTGTGTTCCTTTTAAGACAAGAATTGAACAATAATTGCTCTGAGCCGTCTGAGAAAAACCGCTAAACCAAAAGTGGATTAAGTAAATCAGACCGAAGAAAGCCTGTTTTTTGCCAAGTATCTATGAAGGAATTCTCTTGGAAAAATACATGATGTTCTTCTTCAAGTGACCTACAGCAGGTCCTCCCCGCCGTACGGTAAGATTCCTTCCATTATCTAAATAAAGGCTTAGTCAGGAAAGCAACGAATCCAATTCTCTTTAAAATTTCGGGCAAGTTATGTTGCATGGGTGCATAGGATTGTAGTACACAATTCACCATCACGAGCTGACCTATCTTTGAAAGGCAGCAGTGAAAGGAGGTACCCATGGACATATTCAAAAGAATTTCGGAGCATCGTACGGAGAAGGAGTCATTAAGCTGGACCGGTACGTTCGCGGAGTACATAGAATTGCTTCGCAAAAATCCTGGGCTCGCGAGAACAGCGCATTCAAGAGTCTATGATATGATTGCTTCGCAAGGAATTAATGACCAAGTCGGGCACAAGTCCTACAAATTTTTCAACCAAGAAATTTTTGGCCTGGATCGAGCCATTGAGAAGCTAGTGGAAGAATATTTCCATTCCGCTGCCCGTCGATTGGATGTTCGTAAGCGGATTTTGCTGCTGATGGGTCCTGTAAGCGGTGGTAAATCCACAATTGTGACTATGCTTAAACGTGGGCTGGAGCAATTTTCGAAAACAGAATTAGGGGCTGTCTACGCGGTTAAAGGGTGCCCGATGCACGAGGAACCGCTTCATCTTATTCCGATGGAGCTTCGTCCCGAGATCGAGCGAGAGCTTGGCGTCAAAATTGAAGGAAGCTTATGTCCATCCTGCCAAATGCGACTGAAAACGGAGTACAACGGCTGTATTGAGGATGTATTAGTGGAGCGTGTGTTTATTTCGGAAGAGTCGCGTGTGGGTATCGGTACTTTCAGTCCGTCAGATCCGAAATCACAGGATATTGCCGATTTGACGGGAAGTATAGATTTTTCGACCATCACCGAGTTTGGATCAGAATCCGATCCGCGTGCTTATCGGTTCGACGGGGAGCTGAATAAGGCAAATAGGGGGATCATGGAGTTCCAGGAAATGCTGAAATGCGATGAGAAGTTCCTCTGGAACTTACTTTCTCTTACTCAGGAGGGGAACTTTAAGGCAGGCCGTTTTGCTCTCATCAGCGCCGATGAACTGATCATTGCCCATACGAACGAAACAGAGTATAAGTCCTTTATTTCGAATAAGAAAAATGAGGCTTTGCAATCTCGGATGATTGTTATGCCAATTCCGTATAACCTTCGGGTGTCGGACGAAGAAAAAATTTATTACAAACTTATCGGACAGAGCGATATGTCGCACATCCACACGGCTCCGCACTCGCTACGGGTTGCTGCGATTTTCTCCATCCTTACCCGCTTGAAGGAAACGAAGAAGCAAGGGATGGATTTGGTCAAAAAAATGCGTATGTACGATGGTGAGGTAGTAGAAGGTTATAAAGAGGCAGATCTCAAGGAAATGCAAAATGAATTCCAAGAGGAAGGTATGAGCGGCATCGATCCGCGTTATGTCATTAACCGAATTTCGAGTGCATTAATTCGCCAAGATCTTCAGTGCATTAATGCACTAGATGTCCTGCGTGCCTTGAAAGATGGCTTGGATCAGCATCCGTCGATTACGAAAGATGAGCGTGAACGGTTCCTTAATTTCATCTCCGTAGCGCGTAAAGAATACGATGATATTGCTAAGAAAGAAGTGCAGAAAGCGTTCGTTTATTCCTTCGAAGAGTCAGCCAAAACCATTTTCGATAACTATCTCGATAATATTGAGGCTTACTGTAATTGGGGGAAAATTAAGGATCCGTTAACCGGTGAGGAGATGGATCCAGATGAGCGCCTGATGCGTTCAATTGAAGAACAAATCGGTATTTCTGAAAATGCGAAAAAAGCATTCCGTGAAGAAATACTTATCCGCATTTCGTCCTATTCCCGCAAGGGTCGAAAATTTGATTACAGCAGTCACGAGCGGCTGCGTGAAGCGATTGAGAAGAAGCTCTTTGCTGATTTGAAAGATATTGTAAAGATTACTACTTCATCGAAAACGCCGGATGAGAAACAGCTGAAGAAAATTAATGATGTAACGAAGCAGTTGATTGATGAACACGGGTATTGCCCGGTTTGCGCGAATGAATTGCTGCGTTATGTGGGGAGCTTACTGAATAGGTAAACTGAATAGTCATGTAAATGAATAGGACTTGAGGCGGTGTTGATCCCTCAGGTCCTTTTTCTTATTGGGTAGGCATCCCTCCGTTCGTCTAACACCGAATCTATTAATCTCTCATATACTATATGATCTTCGTATAAAGGAGGTGTAAAAGATAATGTTAGGGAACTCAATGAAAAAAACAGGCGCACTTCTATTATTTTTGGTGAGTTTTCTGGCTCTAATTTTGAGTTGGGAGGTGAAGCTATTATCAACTTTTGGGGGGATATTCGTAGCGGGAATTAGCTTCGGCGGAGCCGTTCTGATGTGGTTGGATGTCCACGAGTCAATGCAAGGATTAGGAAAGAGAGATGAAGGACGAGCAAAAGCTGATCAATGATCCGAAAGAGGACAATTCCCCCCAGAAAAAATCCAATGAATCCGGAAGATGGTCAGACGTCCTAGGATTCGGCAAAATGATAGACAAGCTCCCCCTTTATAAGCTTTCAGCTCGCATGGCCTATTGTATGTTTTTTGATTTATTGCTGCTTATATTTGTTCTTGTTCTCCGTGCCTCGGGTACTCAAATGAACGATTTCCCGAATGCCTGGGATCTTCGGTTTATTGTCATCACGACGATTGTCGTTTTTTTTGTCGGTCTTTGCGATGTTATGAAAGGTCGGAACAAATAAGAAGATTAAAAAGAACAAAGGTGTATAAGCCCAATTTCTGGCGAGTCATTCACCAAATAGGCAATCGCACACATACAGTGTATTAGGCAAATAAACTATACAAGAATGTGAGTGATTCCGGAAAATGACGAAACCAGAAGAGCAAGAAGTTCGTCCACCTGTAGGTGGGTTACATGGCGGAGGTTCCGGTCACGGTCACGGTGGACACGGGTTTGGTGGTCATGGCGGCCACGGCCATGGTGGGTTTCCGCACTTTGGAAATGGTGAAGTCAATCTGCTGCCTTGGCTTGTAGCCCCTTATTTATGGAGTGCGGCTCAGCCCTACTATCCGTATCCATATCCATACCCTTACCCATACCCTCCATATCCACCATATCCACCATATCCTCCATATCCTCCTTATCAGACTTATCCATATCCACCAAGCCCTTACTATCCACCATATCCTCCTGATTATCCTGGGATATACACGACATAGTCGCGGCTCTATATGATTAAACAACCGGGAAACTTTCTTGGCCAGAAAGTTTTTCGGTATTTTGCTATTTATATTCCAAAAATGGATATTAATCACTAGCCTTCTGCATTTCGAACTCATTACACTCATTGATACCTTGGAAAAGCGTTCAAGCCTTACATAGCCATTCATACGATGCTAGTGGCTTGACCTTGTTAACAGCCAGGTTTCTAGGCAATGCTATTCGTATTGCACACAGTCACAGCTTAAGTGATTTTACTTATTCAACCTCACCTAATAAGGTAACTCGATGGCTGAAACAGAACATAATACGGCGTATTGCCACCAACTGGGATGGCAGTTCAACCACGGCAAGCCAGGCGTTATTCGGTTCGCCGCCCACCGTGGATTGTTCATCATTGATCCAGAAGGCATATTGCGTTACCAAGTGATCACGGACATGAATGTGGGACTCTCCGTAGACGAGACGCTGCGTGTACTTCAAGCGCTTCAGGCAGGCGGACTTTGTCCAGCGAATTGGAAGCCAGGCGATAAAACCCTATAAGCCTATGTAAGAAAGTGCCAATCGAAGCTCATCTTCGATTGGGGCTTTTGTATGTATTCCAAGCCTGTTTTGAAGTATAATAGAAGAACTAGTACTGGTGTAGACAGAGGGGTTAGATACATGATGCAGTCTTTATCGGACAAAATATTTATGGGTTCTTTGATTTTACTTATGGTTTCCGTTGTTGTTAGCGGAATTGGATTTCAATTCGTAAATTGGCGCTCACAAGTAACAGATGAGTTAGAAGAGAAAACGAATGAGAGCAGCTCCAGAAAGAAAGCCGTCATCGAACGGCAGGATAAGAGCTTGGGACGTGTGCTGCGCTCTTACTTATTTTGGATAGCAGTGGCAGGCATTCTCGTATCCATTGGACTTTCTTGGTTATAAGAAGTGAAGTGAAATATAAAAAGCCTCTGTACCGCCGCAGCTGCCAACATTCAGCTTCGCGGTGCAAAGGCTTTTTGGTTTGATTTAAACAATTTCATCTACGCAAGAGCTGCAGACCATCTTCCCTTTGAAATAGGTCATGTTCTCGAAATTACCGCAAAACACACAGGCGGGCATATACTTCTTGAGTGTAATGCGCTCCGGATCAACATAAACCTCAATCGCGTCACCAATATCGATATGAAGTGTTCGTCGCAGCTCAATTGGCAAAACAATCCGGCCTAGCTCGTCTACTTTTCTTACTATCCCCGTCGATTTCATTCTTACAGCCTCCTCAGTAATATGGGTCATTCGATCAAGTATGGTAAATACTTCTATTCCACATTTACACTAGAATTCCTTTTATTTACTTCATTGTTTTTGAGAAAACCATATATGATGTCACTTACATATTCGTGAGAATCATTTTCGGGCAAATTTAAATGCACCTTATTTCAGCACTCTATTCAAAAAAATTACTGGCATGAATCCGGCAGAACTAATTAAATGATAGAATAGAGAGAGATACCGTATAAATGGATCTGTGGGGAATTCTCTGACAAAAGTTCGCTCAGGACCGAGTCGCTATCGAACCGGGTGTCACTTGAGGTCACTGTCAGGCCTGTTAGGAAGGTAGATACAATTTAGCGCGGATGTTCAGTTCCTGGCGACGCCACCAGTAGTTAAGTGCTTTCCTGCAGCATATGAAAATTCGTGCGTCATGTAAATGAGGAAAACGGGGAGGAATTTACGTTGAAGCCAGTGAAATTCAGCTTAATCGGCGGGGCCGGTTTTCGGGCACAATATTATCTGCGAATCGCTCAGGCATTACCTGAGCGTTTTCAAATTAGCGGTATGGTTGTAAGGAACGAGTCCAAAGGCAGAGACATGGAAGCTAAGTGGGGCACAGCTACCTACCGCACGCTCGAACAGCTTCTGGCAATCGAAAATCCTGACTTTATCGTAGTCTCTGTCAGCGCATCAGAAAGCCTAGACTATTTGTTAAAGTTAAACGAACTAGGAATCCCCGCATTGTTGGAAACACCACCTGCACCCGACCTGCGTGGACTTGAGCTTCTTCATGATCAATTAACCCTTAACGGCGCACGTGTTCAGGTTGCCGAGCAATATCACTTTCATCCTGCTCAAGAAGCGCGTCTGGCACTTATTCAATCAGGACAATTAGGGAAAATTACGGAAACGACCGTTTCTATCTCTCATTTATACCACGGTGTAAGCTTAATTCGGAAAATGCTTGGGGTCACCTTTGAAGAAGTCAAAATAAGGGCGATGCGCTTCGAGTCTTATTGGGTTCAAGGTCCTACACGAAGCGGTCCGCCAACGGCAGATAAAAGGATACCTTTACAAAGAGATTTGGCATGGTTAGATTTCGGTGATCGTCTAGGTATTTACGATTTTACAAAGGACCAGCATCGTTCATGGGTTCGCTCGAATCACTTATCCGTTAGAGGAGAGCGCGGGGAGATCTTCGATAATCGAGTCCTTATTCAACAAGATTCGTGTGCTGAGCTTCAATTGGAGCTCAAGCGAATGAATAAAGGAGAATTGGAGAATGCGGAAGGGTATTTTCTGAAGGGGATTATTTGCGGAGAACGTTGGGTCTATGAGAATCCGTTTGCTCCGGCTAGATTGTACGATGATGAAATTGCCATTGCCAGCTGCCTGCAGAAAATGGCTGACTACACGTTTGGCGGACCTAGCTTTTATAGTCTTGAAGAAGCATCGCAGGACCAGTATCTTGGGATGATGATCGAGAAGGCCATTCAAACAGGTGAAACCATCACAGCGATGCCCCAATGTTGGGCGTTGACCGAGGAAAAAAAGAGGAGAGTTTGAAGCGGGGCGGATGTATGTTGGGGCGATTGCGCAATCATTGCTACAGCTCGTCGTGAATCAGCTCATTTAACAGAAAGCCGGATTCGTTAACGTCCATTTCTTAGACAATTCCTTCGCATGTTGACTAACCCATCCTGCATACAATGATAATGCGGAACGGGCCAGCTGACTTAAGCAATAAAGTAAGTTTCTAACGAAAACTCGAAGGAGGATGTCTAATGAATGACCGTTTGAGCATTCGAACGAATAGGGAGTACGCATTGAATCCCAGCTATTTTCCAATGCTCGCCCAGCGTTTGAAGGAGGAGCATTTGCAGATGCGCGAGCAGCTTTCTGAGATCCGAACGATGGCTGCTTCCTTGTACTCCCTTGAGGATTGCTCAATAGGAATGTGTAAGCTGATTGAACTCCAGGATCTTATTCTTTCCCTTGTTGAAGAGCTGGAACAGCATTCGGAATGGGAAGAAAAAGAATTGTTTCCTCAACTGCAATCTTATTTACATCCTACAACGGCCCTCTCTGTTTCACGTTCCATGACTGTTCTTGAGCAGGATCATGACTTGGCCAAAAGAGTTGTGCAGGCTTACGTAGATGGTGTGAATGCGATGAAAGTACCAATAGATATGGAGTTTTTACATTTGATGGCTTCGGAATTAATGACGGCATGCTTACTACTGCTCAAACACTTCACATTGGAGGAGGAGCTAGTATACCCGCTCACCGATCGCATCGTGGAACAGTTATCCTAAGTCTTTATTACATAAAAAGAGGGTTCTCTAAAGTCTTTTGACTTGAGAGGACCCTCTTTTTGTTGGTCAGCGCGGCTTGCTGACATTAAGCCTCAAGACGGCTTAGTGTTTTCTCTTCGCATTCCTTGGAGCAGAAGCTATTATGCTTCTCTTCACAAGCTTCGCAGCAAATATGCTTCAAGTGGCAGTCATCGTTCGCACAGTTGATATAGCGATCTTCTGCCGTTCCGCAGTGGTAGCATTTCCCAACGACGATATCTTCTTCTGTGCGGTTGATCGGTACCGAGATCCGCTCGTCGAAGACGTAGCATTTGCCATCGAATAGGCGACCTTGAACATCTTCGTCTTTCCCGTAACTCACAATACCGCCATCAAGCTGATATACCTCCTTGAAGCCTTCCTGTAAAAGGAAACCGGACAGCTTCTCGCAGCGGATACCTCCAGTACAATAGGTGAGAATAGGCTTGTCCTTAAATTCTTGGAGATTGTTGCGAATCCATTCCGGGAATTCCTTCGTTGTTTCCACCTCTGGCCGAATAGCACCGCGGAAATGTCCGATATCGAACTCATAATGGTTGCGGCCATCAAGGACAATGACATCTTCCTGTTGAAGCTTCTCGTAAAACTCCTTTGGCTTCAGATGTGTACCGGTTAATTCGTTCGGATTCACATCTTCTTCGAGTCGGAAGGTGACGAGCTCCTTTTTAGGACGGACAAATAACTTTTTGAAGGCATGACCTTCGCTTTCATCTATCTTGTAAATCATATCTCGGAATAGAGGGATTTGACGCATCATAGCCATGTAAGCTTCGGTTTGCTCAACCGTTCCTGAAAGGGTTCCGTTAATGCCTTCAGGAGCGATAAGGATACGTCCTTTGATGCCAAGCTTTTTGCAATAAGCCAAATGTTCGCGGGCTAAAGCTTCGTGATCTATAACGGAAACGAATTTATAATACAACAAAATGCGATATGGAGCGCCTTCTACTGTCATGATTAACCACCTATACGTATAAAATTACATGCCCCTAACAGAGATGAGCATAAGCATATAGTGACATAAATCAGCACAATTTTCAATCAAGCAGCATTTTTTGGATGCTATGGAAAACCTCCTCCAAAGTAACTGAAACGGATTGAAGTTGATTCTGGATCATGGTTGTAATCGTTTCATTTGGCTGCGGAGTCTGTTTTAACATATCTTCAAGAGCTGTTGCCGCGGCGAATACACGATTGGCATTCACTTGTGCGATTTACAGTTGCATGTATTCAGTCTTTTTGGAATGTTGGCGCGTCTAGTTATCGTAAAGGGTAACCAACCAAAGATTACTCACGATAACCAATGAGGAGTGAATATGAAATGAGAAAAAATCCTTTTAACATGTTGAAGCTTGGCGTAGTCGGATGTGCATTGCTGGTAGGTGTGAGTGGTGCTGTTTTACCTTTGACAGGGATAGCATCAGCGGAGACATCTGGACAAGTTACAGCTGTTCCAATTAGTGCTTCCGTTCAAATCAAAGATGAGGTTCTCACATCCCAAACGACGTATTTAAAAACCAATATTAAAGTGCCTCAGCTTTCGGGTATGCTGGATCCGATATATCAGGCGCAAATGAATGACATCATTTTATCCCATGCGAATAAAGATTTGGCGAATTGGGAGAAAGAGGCTGCTGATGCCGCTGCTGATGCGAAAGCGAATGGTTTCACGTACCGCCCTTACGACCTGACGATTAATTATGTCTTGAAATCGGACGGTACGAGTAATCCAGCAGGTGTTGTATCTCTTCAAATCACGACGTATGCAGCTACAGGCGGAACAGGTATGCCGCGCGTAGATACTTACAATGTGTTAAATCGCGTTGAAGGACAGCGTGTTACCCTGCAGGATCTGCTCGGTAATAAATTCAAGGAAACCGTAAACGCCGGGATTCAGGCCAAAATCAATGAAAAACCTGAGAACTATTTCAAGGATGAATTTAAAGGCATCAGTGAAGAGCAAGGTTTCTATGTGGAAAATGGCGAAGCAGTCGTACTCTTCCCGAAATATGCCATCGCGCCAGGATCTACAGGCACTCCGGAGTTCCGTTTTAGCTTGCCTGAGAATTTGACGATTGCAGCAAAACCATTAGTATCAACTCCGTTAAAAAATATGAAGTTGGATTTAATATCGAGCGATAGCGTAACGAATACACAGGGCGTAAATCTGGTGCCTTTCCGCAAAGTAGCAGAAGGACTTGGCTATGAAGTGAAATGGAATCAAGAGACATACTCTGCTGAAGTGAAGAAGGGGGCGCAATGGACGAGCGTTACTGTGGGTAATGATCACTATTTCTTTGCGAAAATGGCCCCGGTCACGCTTGGGGCAGCTCCCGTCATTCAGAACGATACGCTGTATGTACCTTTGAAATTCGTGACGGACATCTTGCATGCAGATGTGAAAACTGGCGATGCAGGTGCAATCCAAATTGAACAAAAAGAATAAGAAGTAGAACTGCTAAGCCTCTAGTTCCCTATTTATTTAGGTGAACTAGAGGCTTTTCCATTACACATTATTGAAAGCGGTTGCGTATACTATTACATCTCGTAAATAGGAGGTGGAAGATGTCCATGTATATGAAAAATTTATTGTCTGCTTGCATGGGTCTTTGGTTTCTGGTAAGCCCCTGGATTTTCGGCTTTGAAGCTCAAACGAATGCACTTTTCGCCTGCGCACTATTGGGAAGCTTGCAATTCGTAGGTTCTATGCTAGCCCTAGGGAAAACAGGTAAGAAGGTTTGGCAAAATTGGCTTTGTTTTATCATAGGGGCTATCTTTATCGTCGTTCCCAATGTGTACCACCTGGATTTGATGGCGTTTTTTTCTTTTGTTGTACTTGGCTTGATGACAATACTGGTTAATTACGCCAATCTGTATGCCGATCAGCAATGATATTGTATTTGGAAATGTGTGATTGGCAAGAGGTTGGTTTATACTGAATATAGAGATTTCAGGAGCTGGCACAGGCGAACCCTGTGCTTGATCATGTTGAGCACTCTTTGAAGATTTTGGACAGGCAATAAGAGGTCCAGCGACCTACTTTGATATTTGGTGGAAAGGGTGACTCGTTTGAACTATGACAACTTGACGCTGCATACGGATAAATACCAGATCAATATGATGTACGCGCATTGGCTGCAAGGTACTTATAAGGAGAAAGCTGTTTTCGAGGTATACTTCCGTAAACTGCCATTTGGGAGCGGGTATGCCGTTTTCGCTGGTTTAGAGCGGGTAATCCATTACATTCAGAATCTGCATTTTGGCGATCAGGAGATCGCCTACTTGCGGACACAGGAAGAGAATTATCGGGAAGAATTTCTGGTGGCGCTGCGCGAGTTTAAGTTTCGTGGAGACCTGCAAGCTGTACCGGAAGGAACATTAGTTTTCCCGAATGAGCCGCTCGTGCGTGTTGTGGCTAGCATATTCGAGGCGCAGCTGGTTGAGACCGCGATTCTCAACTTCGTGAACTACCAGACGCTTATTGCGACGAAAGCTTCTCGGATCAAACAGGTTGTATCCCATGATGTGCTGCTCGAGTTCGGCACAAGGCGCGCCCAAGAGGCTGACGCCGCCATCTGGGGCGCAAGAGCTGCCTATATCGCAGGGTTCCATGCGACATCCAACCTCAGAGCCGGGATGCTGTTCGGCATCCCGACCAAAGGTACGCACGCCCATGCATGGGTGCAGGCGCACGATACGGAAGAAGAAGCCTTCCGTGCTTATGCAGAGGCGCTGCCAGAGCAAGTGACGCTGCTCGTCGATACATACGATACGCTGCGCAGCGGTGTACCGAACGCGATTAAGACGGCGCGTATGATGCAGAGCCAGGGCAAGAGCATGAACGCCATTCGCTTGGATAGCGGCGATTTAGCGTATTTATCCCAGCAAGCTAGACGGATGCTGGATGAAGCGGGCTTTCCCGAGGTGAAGATCGTCGCATCGAATGATCTGGATGAGAACATCATCGAGGGGCTGAAAGCCCAAGGTGCCAAGATCGACGTCTGGGGTGTTGGCACCCAGCTCATTACCGCTGCCGATCAGCCTGCGCTGGGCGGGGTTTACAAGCTCGTTGCGCGGGAGAAAAACGGTGAATTCATGCCGGTTATTAAGCTTTCGGGCAATCCCGAAAAGGTAACGAATCCCGGCTTTAAGGAACTCTACCGCATCATGAGCAAGAAAACAGGTAAAGCGGAAGCGGATTATTTGGCGCTTCAGCATGAAGTAGATATTAAGAATGGTGAGCGGATCAAGCTGTTCGACCCCATCCACCCTTACATATACAAATTTATTGATGATTACGAAGCCATTCCGCTGCTCCAGAGCATATTCGTCGCAGGTGAGCTTGTCTATGAACTGCCGACGTTGGGCAGGATTCAAGCTTATCACGCGGAACAGATGCAATCCCTCTGGCCTCAGTATCTCCGTAAGCTCAATCCGGAAAGTTATCGTGTGAATTTAAGCATGGCCCTTTGGAACCTGAAGATGGATTTGATTCATCAACACACAACAATGTGATCTAATGTATTCTTTAGCCACGGGATTATTTTTTTCTATCTACCTCAGTTCAACAATGTAATCATCTGATACACTTCGCGATGATCGCCGGGGAGCAAGTAATCCGCGACTTTGAGCTGGGAGGAACCATCGCCGTCTAGGAACAGCCCGTCCACGAGCTGTCCGTCTCCAACCTGCTCCTGAACGGCGGTGCGAAATTGATCACCCGTGCAAGGCGTCGGAGCAACGACTAGATAAACATTGTTATTTCTATCGTAGACGATACCTGAGCGCATTCGCTTCTCGTCAATGACCGGCATCTCTTCCGATATCGCTTGCGCGGCCCATCCGTCTGGATTCGCCAGTCCCATGCTCACACCTCCCTGCGCCCAATAATGAGCGCGATCCATTACCTTCAACTCATTCGCATTTTCAACGACTTGAATGGTGAAGGTTCGAGCCTTCTCATCCCAGACAAGCGTTCCCCGTTTGCGGTCAATATTAAACCAGCCGGAGCCATAATCGCCTGGCTGCCCTTTGACGGGATGGTCATTAATGACAGCGATGCTAAGTAGATAACTCTGCCAAAAAAAACCGCCATTAATCCCATTTTCCTTCATATCCGTCACATTAGATGTAATGGCCTTAAGCCCAATGTTTTGAGGCGGAGTCCGAATGGTATGGATCGTGACGCCATTACTTGCTTGGCTAATGCTATATTCAGAAATAGGCAGGTTAGGTGCTCTTACCTTTCCATGGGTTCCCAAGATGATGGTCCATATAAAACTAGTTATCATAATAAGGATATAGATAAGTAGGTAGGCTGCTTTTAATTTTACAAGGCGGTACATGTACATGGGGGCAACTCCTATTCTCTTAAATCGGCTCATTTCTATAAATCTATGAAAATAAATTCAAAATATGCCTGTTCCACGAAAAAAAAGCCCATCCGGTAAGTGATCGAATCACTCAGGCGAATGGGCTCTATATTTATGTAAGAATTGCGATTAAAAAATAGGAATTCTAGCCTTATTCCCATCCTTGGCATATAAAATTGCTTCAGAACTAAACAAATCAACATGATCCAAGGAATTAACAAGGTTCATCGTTGTAAATTTGTTATAACGTAGAGCATTGATCAGAGAGGGAATTAATTTATGGTCCGTTCCAACAAAATTTACAGAAATAGGCCTCTTGTTAAATAAAATATTCATTTTCACTTCAATTCATCTCCTATCTGGAAAATTAAATAAGATTAACTAAGTATTAAGAGTATCATCTCTTTTTCAATAAGTCCGTCGATTAACGTTGTCGAAACAGCGCTATTTCTGTCGGATATATAGGCAGGTGTAAATAGACCGCTCAAACCTTTACATTCAAGCAGTCTTTTCTTATATTAGAGAAAACGGCGATGATGCTTCTTACCGTCAAAGGTGAATAATACAGGCTTATCTTCGACTACAGTGTGCATATGAATGGATTTACCCCAGAGCTTGTAAATGTAGGGGAGCGTTCTCTCAACGTATTTGAGATCCAGTTCAACACCTTCGAAAGCGTGCTTCAGATACAATTCACCGCTGCGCTGGTAGTCGCCATCTTCCACTACGATGTAGGGGAAGCCGCCATTAACACGCGAGTAGATAAGCTGATCCCTGGTATTTTCCCACGTTTTGTCCGTAATCTTCCACTCAGGACCCTTCTTCTCAAACACATATAAATCGAGTTCTTCCACAAGTGGTTTATTCAAATAATTCCGGATAAAAGAGGTATCCGATTCGTATTCGCGAACCTCGAATATTTTACTCCGGCCTTCACCGGGTTTCCGTCCTAGTGTCCTTATTTCCTCTTCTGTTGGATTGTCCCAATGCTTCTCGATATCTTCGTAAATCTTGAGTCCCAGATAATAAGGATTCAAGGAATGGCGGGAGGGAACGACGACGGAAGAGTTGAGCTTGGAGTACTCAATGGTTTCTTCCTCTGTCAAATCCAGTTCGCGCAGTATGCGTTGATGCCAGTACGAAGCCCAGCCTTCGTTCATGATTTTCGTTTCTAGCTGTGGCCAGAAATAAAGCATTTCATCGCGCAGCATCGTAAGAATATCCCGCTGCCAATCCTCCATATAAGGAGCGTTCTCTTCGATGAAGAGCAAAATATCTTTCTCCGGTTGGGGCGGAAAGCGTCTGCTTTCTTCTTTGTCCTGTGGAGTGACTGGTTTACTTTTCGTATCAAGATCCCATAAATCTTCATAACCATAAGTCGCTTCAGAACGCGCAGCGGGTGCGGAGCCTTTATGTGTTTCCTGACGCTTCCGCGACTGTCGATACGACAGCGTGAGTACAGGATCAATATGTTCTTGAATAGCGAGAACAGCGTCAATGAATTGTTCCACTTCGTCAATACCATACTCGATTTCATACTGACGAATTCTTTCCGCTGTGGCTGACATGCTTTCAACCATATTCCGATTCGTCTTTGAGAAGCGGACGTTGTTTTTGAAGAAATCACAGTGAGCTAAAACGTGAGCGACAATGAGCTTATTTTGAATGAGCGAATTACCATCTAATAAGAAGGCATAGCAGGGGTCCGAGTTAATGACGAGCTCATAAATTTTGCTCAAACCTAGGTCGTATTGTGTCTTCATGCGATGGAAATTTTTACCAAAGCTCCAATGGCTATAGCGGGTTGGCATCCCATAAGCCCCGAATGTGTAAATAATTTCTGCGGGACAAATTTCATACCTCATAGGAAAATAGTCCAGTCCAAAGCCCTTAGCAATCTCCGTAATTTCATCAATGGCGTATTCAAGCTGCTGGATTTCCGATTTATTACTCACTGAACAGCCACTCCTTCCTGCTTGGTAAAAAAGGTTTTCAACGCTTTGTATACTTCGCCTTTCTCACGGATGACGTAATGTAGAAATTTGGGGTCATGGATATGGCGAAAAGCGGACATCAATGTGCTGCTGCGATTGTACTGATTAACCTCTCCGTACCCGAACATGTTAGAGCGCTCCATTAGTTGGGTAATGAGCTTTACACAGCGTTCGTTATCAGACGTCAAATTATCTCCATCTGAGAAATGAAACGGATAAATATTAAATTGCGAAGGTGGATATCGTTTGTCGATAATATCAAGCGCTGTTTGGTAGGCAGAGGAGCATATCGTCCCGCCGCTTTCACCTTTAGTGAAAAATTCTTCCTCCGTGACCTCTTTGGCTTCCGTATGGTGAGCAATGAATACAATTTCCACATTCTCATACTTCGTACGCAGGAAACGCGTCATCCAGAAGAAGAAGCTGCGGGCAATATATTTCTCAAAGGAACCCATGGAGCCGGAGGTATCCATCATCGCAATGATAAGCGCATTGGAGTGAGGCTTCTCAATATCATCCCACGTTTTGAAACGAAGGTCATCGGGACTGATATGATGGATCCCAGGGGAGCTCGTTCGTGAATTGCGGCGCATATTTTCCATGATTGTCCGTTTCTTATCGATATTAGACATGATACCTTTTTTGCGGATATCGTTGAAAATGATTTCCGTCGTCGTCATATTGCGTTTCTCTTTTTGCTTCAAATTAGGCAGCTCAAGCTCTGAAAACAACATGGCTTGCAGCTCCTCCATGCTCACTTCCGCCTCATAATAATCCTCGCCGGCCTGATCGCCCGCACCCTCGCCTTTTCCTGGGCCTTGAGCAGGCTGTGGATCTGTTCCCAACACATCGCCAACCTGAGAGTCGCCGTCTCCCTGACCGACATGCTTTCCTTTACTAAAGTTATAACGGAATCGGTATTCGTCCAGACTCTTAATAGGTACCTTCACGACCTGCTTCCCATTGGACATGACAATACTCTCGTCGGTGACCAGATCAGGAAGGTTCTGTTTAATGGCTTCTTTCACTTTCTCTTGGTGCCTAGTCTGATCTTGGTATCCTTTACGGTGCAGTGACCAATCCTCACGGGAAACGATAAATCGGGGTTCTGTCATGCGGACACCTCCTTAGAGTTTTCGTAGAAAACTGGTGCATAATTGTTTTTTAATGATATGGCAAGCTTAACGCTGAGTGGACATGGCTAAAAAAAGGGCTTGTTACTAAATATATTCAAGTGAGTGTGGGATATGTGAATGGGGTATGGGGGAATTTTGAGATGATGGTTTGATTTAAAGCAATCGTCTATAATGAAATTAGCTCGGATTCAGGAACTCAATATAAAGATCTTAAGCGATGAGGGGGGAGTCCGTGAACGAGAAGGATTGTTTGATGCTTCAGTATATTTCTGAGGAGCAAAACCTGACTAAAGCAGCGGAACGTCTATACATTACACAACCTGCGTTAACATATCGACTCCAACAAATTGAAAAAGAATTTGGCGTCCCCATCTTTACCAAAAGCTCAAAAGGAGTAAAGCTTACTCCTGAAGGTGAATATTTAGTTGCTTATGCCAAAAAAAATCTGATTGATTTGAGAAACACGAAGGACTATCTCGTAAACATGCGAGGTGAAGTAAAAGGGAATCTTAGAATAGGCGTTTTCAGCTATTTTGGCCTTCACAACCTTCCTCCATTATTAAGGAATTTTATTAATACGTACCCTAATGTGCAAATCAATGTCAACACGGGGTGGAGTGACGAAATATTTGAATTATTGGTCCTTGAAGATATCCACGTGGCGATTGTCAGGGGGGAGTTCCAGTGGTTTGACGAGAAATATCTGATTAATGAAGGAAACATTTGCATTATATCTCAAGAAGAAATAGCAATAGACAGTTTGCCTTCATTATCTAGGATTAATTACAAAGTTCCTAAGCAGATCGGTAAATCATCGGGTAGTTATGTACAATCACACTCATCTTTGAGCCGAACTATTGAAGATTGGTGGTATGAGAGATTCAAGGAGCCGCCTATTATAACCATGCAAGTGGA
Source organism: Paenibacillus sp. yr247 (assembly GCF_900103825.1). Taxonomy (GTDB): domain Bacteria; phylum Bacillota; class Bacilli; order Paenibacillales; family NBRC-103111; genus Paenibacillus_E. The sequence continues at coordinate 251,418 of NZ_FNIF01000002.1, read as the reverse complement.
TACCTATGAGACCTGTAAAGAAATGGTGAAGAACGGATTGGGGTACGCTATTATTCCTAGTATTTTCGTTAGACCGGATGATGGATTGCATGTAATAAATCTGGTGAGGAACAACGGCGAGTCAATTAAAAGAAACACATGGATGTTGTATCGAGAGACATCATTGCAATATACAATGGTTAATCGCTTTGTCTCTTATATCAAAAATTTATCATAAAAATGACTGGGAACCGGTAACATGGGTTCCTCTTTATGTTTCATGTAAATTTATTTAACATGGTATTTAACGCGTTATAAATTTTTTTTTGGTATATTCAAAGAAAATATTAATTTTACTTATGTGACACTGGTGATTTAAAATTAACTTAATAATAGTGTGTTTTGTATCCGCTTTTATTTACATTCGAGGTCGTTTATGATCCTATACTCTGTTTTTTTGCAATTTTAATACATAATATGTCAATTAAACTAACACGGAAGTTAAAGTCAGAATTCGAAAGGCGCTGAAAAGATGATTGAAGAGTTATTACAAGCTAAAAAACTAATTCAGCAAGCTGTTGACGCCAGGGACACTGAAATGCGCGAAATTGCCTTAAAGATCCATGCCAATCCGGAATTAGCTTTTAATGAGTATAAAGCCGTACATTGGTTAACAGAGCCCCTAAAGAAAGCAGATTTTCAGGTGGAAATGGGGATAGCGGGCTTGGAGACTGCTTTCCGAGCTTCCTGGTCGGGTGGCGCAGGAGGACCTATTATAGCTTTTCTTGCCGAGTACGATGCTTTGCCAGAAATCGGGCATGCATGCGGTCATAACCTTATAGGTACAGCGGCCGTGGGTGCCGCTCTAGCGCTTAAGGATGCTTTTCCGGATTTCCCGGGAACCATTGAAGTTTTTGGAACACCAGCCGAGGAAGATGGCGGCGGCAAAATCATTATGTGTGAAAAAGGCGTATTTGATCATGTGGATGCGGCTATGCTTTGTCATCCGCGTCAGAGTAACATGGTGATGCGCGGAGGCTTGGCTTGTGTGGATACAACTTTAAAGTTTTATGGAAAGCAAGCTCATGCATCATCGGAGCCTGAAAAAGGGATCAGCGCATTAGAGGCATTAATTAACTCTTATGTAGCCATTAATTCATTGCGTCAGTTTTTTAAACAAGATGTAAGAATTCACGGCATTATATCGAGAGGAGGAGATGCTGCCAATGTTGTACCCGATTATTGCGAAGCGAAATTTATGTTTAGAGCTCCTACGGTAAAAGAATTGCATGTAGTCAGAGAGAAAGTATATGCGGCAGCTCGTCATTGTACAGAAGCTGTTGGAGCGAGATTCGAGATGAGCGAAGGTTTAATCTATGCGGAAAGAAATAATAATAAATATTTATCTGGTTTATTTAAAGACAATTTAACGTTAATGGGGCTTGAGGTAACCAACCCTCCAGAAAGGGGAGGAATTGGCTCTTCAGATATAGGCAATGTAGGACAAGTCACTGCCACCATACATCCGTACATAAGGATTGGAGACGTAACACCGCATACTCCTGAGTTTCGGGATGCGGCAGGGTCCGAAGGAGGCATGACGGGTTTGAACCAGGCTGCTAAAGCATTGGCTATGACCGCTTATGATTTATGTTATGATCCGGACTCGCTTCGCCAAGTTCGCGATGAGTTTGAGAAATGGAAGTCCAGTCATGAAGCTATTGAAGCAGTAACTCAATTTTAGGGGGAAGTTATTTTGAAGAAGATTTTATCTATTGTGTTTTTATGCACGATGTTAGTTCTTTCCGCATGCAGCAGTTCGTCAAAATCTTCTTCAGGAGCAGACAATCAAGGTATAGTAGAACCGAAGGACCTTGTTGTCGCATTGGGAGCGGAGCCTACTATTCTAGACCCGCAGGATAGTAATGACTCGTTATCTAATAATGCGACCGAACTTCTCTTTGACAAACTGGTCACCTTGGATAAAGACGGTAAAATCGTAGCTCAGTTGGCAAAAGAGTGGAGCACATCTGCGGACGGAAAAAAAATAACATTCAAGCTTCGCGAAGGGGTCAAATTCCAAGACGATACGCCATTGAATGCGGAAGCTGTTAAATTCACCTTTGACCGGGTTCTGAATAAAGACAATAAGCTGAATCGCTATTCGTTTTATTCCGAGTTTATCGATAAAGTGAACGTGGACAGTGAGTATCAAATCAGCTTCGATCTCAAGTTTCCATTCGGTCCTGCTTTAACTTATTTTGCTCAAGCGGCAGGCGCTATTCATAGCCCGAAAAATGTAAAGGAACAGGGGAAAAACCTTGGTAAAGCGCCAGTTGGCGCCGGACCTTTTAAACTGAAAGAGTGGGTTCCGGGTACAAAAATTGTGTTCGAGGCCAATCCTAATTATTGGGGCGGCAAGCCGAAGGTGAAGACGATTACATTTAAACCGGTACCCGAAAATTCGGCGCGTGCTATCATGTTGGAAACCGGTGAAGCTGATGTCATTTCTCCTGTAGTTCCGACCGATGTTGAGCGGCTTAAAGGGAACGACAAAGTGAATGTACTTGTATCTCCAAGCTCCAGAAGCCTTGAATTCCCTATGAATATGACGAAGGCTCCATTCAATGACGTAAGAGTCCGTCAAGCCTTAAACTATGCAGTCGATAAAGAAACAATTGTGAAAAAAATTTTAAATGGTTATGGTAAGGTAGCAGAGGCGGCTTTTGCGGAGCCGGTCTGGGGTTACTCCTCCGTTGGCGCTTACCCATATGATCCGGAAAAAGCAAAGAAACTGCTTGCCGAAGCAGGCGTGGCTCCGGGAACAAAAATTATGCTGTGGACGCCGGAAGGCCGTTATTTGATGGATCGTCAAATCGCTGAATTCGTTCAAGGTAATTTGCAGGCAGTCGGATTAAACGTGGAGTTCAAGAAATTCGAGTGGGGAACGTATAAAGGAATAACGACCAATCCGAAAAAAGACGGCTACGATATCATTTTGGATAGCTGGGGCGCTTCTACTGGAGATGCTGATTGGGCCGCGCGTCCGAATTTTGCTACAACCGGAAGCAGCAACCTCTCCGGAATCACGAACGCCGACTTGGATGCGCTGCTTGACAAAGGTATGAAAACGGCAAATCCGGATGAACGGAAGAAAACGTACAACGATGCATTAAAAATCATAAAGGAACAAGCCCCTTGGATTTTTGTGTTGGATAATAAACAGATTACTGGGGTTCGCAAAAATGTAGAAGGCGTTTATACTTGGACGAATGAAAGACTTATTTTACGCGATGCTTTGAAAAAATAAACATGGTCATTCGGGGGATGTGTTTACATCCCCAATTTTTTTACAAGGAGGCACCAGGTTGTTTAGCTATATCATAAAGCGTATGCTGCAGATGATCCCGACTTTGATAGGTGTATCCATTATTGTTTTTATCCTGATTCATGCGGTTCCAGGTGATCCGGCCCGGTTGATAGCCGGAAATGAAGCCAGTAACCAAGATGTGGAGCTCGTTCGGGAGCGGTTGGGATTAAATAAACCTTTGTATGTGCAATATGGAAGTTATGTGTTTCATTTGTTGAGTGGTGACCTCGGAACCTCACTACGCTCCGATAGGCCTGTTCTACAAGAGATCCTCACGCGCCTTCCGACCACAATCACACTTACCGTCATGGCCATTATCATTATGGTAGTGATCGGGCTTTTTGCCGGTATCTTTTCCGCCACGAAGCCAAACAGTATCAGGGATAACGCTACGATGATGTTTTCCTTGTTCGGAATATCCATGCCTATCTTCTGGTTGGGACTCATGTTGATCCTTATTTTTTCATATTACCTGCGAATACTTCCATCCGGGGGGAATGACGGGTTCAAATATTTTATTCTTCCCGCGCTAGCTATAGGACTTTCCTCTTCTGCTATACTGGCCCGTCTGACACGTTCAAGCATACTGGAAGTGATTCACCAAGATTTTGTTCGTACGGCACGCGCGAAAGGTGCTAAAGAAAAAATAGTGATTTATAAGCATACCTTGAAGAATGCGTTAATCCCGATTATTACAATCATCGGCTTGGAATTCGGTCATTTATTGGGGGGAGCGGTGCTTGCAGAGACTGTATTTTCTATGAACGGGCTAGGACGCTATGTGATTCAATCCATTCAGTTTAGGGACTATCCGGCGATTCAGGGTACTGTTCTGTTTATTGCCACGATCTTTGTCGTGGTGAACTTGGTCGTCGACCTTTGTTACAGTTTAGTAGACCCTCGGGTGAGATACGACTAAGGAAGGAGCACATTCATGAGTCAGCTAGAAGCAGCAGAGCAACAAACAGTGCAAAACCATCTGGACCAACAGGCTTACGCACCCCCTACGCCGTGGAACATGATGGTGAGACGATTCAAAAAAAATAGACGGGCTATGGTTGGATTGTGGATATCAGTGATCTTTATCATCGTCGCGATCTTAGCACGCTGGATTGCTCCCTATAATCCTACTGTGCAAAACATGCAAGTGATGCTTGAATCGCCTAGTTGGAGTCATCTGTTCGGTACAGATGAATTCGGGCGGGATATTTTTTCAAGAATTATTTACGGTGCTCAAATTTCTTTGATGATCGGCATCGTTGGGGTGTTGATTTCCGTAATTTTCGGCGTCGCTTTAGGAACGGTCTCCGGTTATTTTGGCGGGAAGGCCGATATGTTAATCATGCGAATCATGGATATTTTCATGGCATTCCCGAGCTTCCTATTGGCTTTGGCTATCGTAAGCGTTCTGGGTCCTGGTATGAGCAACGTTATGATTGCGATCGGCATTTTCTCGGTTCCGACGTTTTCGCGTATTTCCCGCAGCGCCGTCATTTCTGTAAAGAACAAAGAATTTATCGAGGCAGCCAAAGCAATGGGAGGCACTCATACGTTCATCATCTTTAAGCATGTGATTCCGAACAGTATTGCACCAATTATTGTGTTATCATCCTTGCGTATCGCGACTGCCATTTTGACCGCCTCTGGACTCAGCTTTCTGGGCATGGGCGCTCAGCCGCCTACACCGGAATGGGGGGCTATGCTTAGCACGGGAAGGGAATATTTGAGAACGGCCCCTCACGTCAGTACCATACCGGGACTTGCCATTATGTTTATGGTACTTGCTTTCAATATGTTGGGTGACGGCTTGCGCGACGCCCTTGATCCGAAGATGAAGCTGTAACAGGAGGTCCTACATTGAAAAACAAACTACTCGAAATCAAAGGCCTCAAGACCTATTTTTATTCCGATGATGGTGTAGTGCCGGCCGTAGACGGTGTCGACATCACGGTTCATGAGGGGGAGACAGTCGGCATCGTGGGGGAGTCTGGCTGCGGCAAAAGCGTGACTTCTTTAACAACGATGAGACTGACCCCTGGGAAAGTGGTGGATGGTTCAATCACGTTTAATGGGAAAGATCTATTGTCGCTTTCAGACAACGAAATCAGAGCCATTCGCGGAAATGAAATGGCGATGATTTTCCAGGAACCAATGACGTCGCTGAACCCCGTATTTACTATCGGCCAGCAAATCGGTGAAGCGGTCGAAATCCATATGAGGCATAGCAAGAAAAAGGCTAAGGAACATGCAATCAAGATGCTGAAGCTCGTAGGCATCCCTAGACCGGAGCAAATTGTTGATGAATACCCTCACCAACTGTCGGGAGGAATGAGGCAGCGGGTGATGATCGCTATGGCGATGAGCTGCAATCCGAAGCTATTGATTGCCGACGAACCAACTACGGCGCTCGATGTAACGATACAGGCGCAGATTCTGGACCTGATGAGGGAACTTAAGGCGAAGAATAATACGGCCATCATGATGATTACCCATGATCTGGGTGTAGTGGCCGAAATGTGTGATCGCGTCATTGTCATGTACAGCGGAAAAGTCGTAGAGGAAACCGATGTCGTAACGCTGTTCACAAACCCGAAGCATCCGTATACGCAAGGTTTGATGAAATCGATCCCTAAATTGGACTCGGATGAAAAGAGATTGTATTCCATTCAAGGTAACGTGCCGATTCCAGGAAGCTTGCGCGAAGGGTGTACCTTTGCCCCGCGCTGCGAGTTCGCTATGGATGTATGCCGGAAAAAAGCGCCGCAGCTGGAAGAGGTTGAATCCGGTCACTTCAGCCGATGCTGGCTCCATTCATCGATAGGGGAGACTCAAAATGAAGCAGCCACTTATTGAGGTTAAAAATTTAAAAAAATATTTTCCGATCAAAAAAGGGATCTTCAGTCGCACCGTGAACCATGTGAAGGCTGTTGACGGACTGGATTTCACAATTTATAAAGGGGAAACGCTTGGGTTGGTAGGCGAAAGCGGATGTGGGAAGTCGACGACAGGAAGGACGATTCTGCAACTGCTTCAACCTACGGAAGGAGAGGTGTTGTACGAGGGGAGAAATCTCGTCAGCATGAATCCGGGGGAATTAAGGAAGATCCGCAGAGATATGCAAATGGTGTTCCAGGACCCTTATACCTCCCTAGATCCGCGCATGACCGTAGGTGAAATTATTGCAGAACCGTTAACAATCCATGGTGTTGCCCACGGAAAAGAAAGAGATCGACGCGTTGAGGAACTTCTGAATGTCGTTGGATTGAGCAGCTACCATGCCAAACGGTACGCGCACGAATTCAGCGGTGGACAGCGCCAGCGGATCGGGATTGCTCGTGCGTTAGCATTAAACCCTAAGTTGATTGTAGCCGATGAGCCGGTATCCGCTTTGGATGTGTCGATCCAGTCGCAAGTGATCAATTTGCTTCAGGAATTGCAGGAGCAATTTCAGTTGACGTATTTGTTCATTGCACATGATTTAAGCGTTGTAAGGCATATCAGCGACCGTATCGGCGTGATGTATTTGGGGAGAATTGTGGAGCTTGCGGATAAGAACGAATTGTTTCATTCACCGAAGCATCCATATACGAAAGCTTTATTATCTGCTGTACCCATACCGAATCCTTTAGTCAAGAAGGAACGGATTGTATTACAGGGAGATGTACCAAGTCCAGCCAATCCGCCTTCAGGCTGCACATTCCATCCGCGATGCGGCGAGTGTATGGCGATTTGCCGAACGGAAAAGCCTGAATTGAAGGAAGTTAACGGGCAGTTTGTTGCATGCCATTTATATAATTGATTACACTCGAGGAGGAAAGCATATGAAGAGAGCATTAGTTCTCATTTTATTGTCTTTATTATTAGTCATTACCGCATGCAGCAAGCCGGATACGAAGGCACAGGGAGGGATGGAGGTCCCAAAAGATTTGATCGTTGCGTTAAATAACGAGCCTAGAACTCTCGATCCACAAAATGGTGCCGATTCCAACGCCCTCAACATTTTAGATTTAATTTATGACAAGTTGGTTAACTTTGATAAAGACATGAAGATTGTCCCTCAATTAGCCAAAGAGTGGAAGACTTCTGACGATGGCATGAAGCTGACTTTTACATTAAAAGAAGGAGTTGTGTTCCAGGATGGATCTCCATTTAATGCGGAAGCGGTAAAAATGAGTTTTGAACGGGTGCTTAACAAAGATAATAAATTGAGCAATTACAGCACTTTTGGAGAGTTTATCGATCACGTTACTGCGGACAGTGCGAATCAGTTGACTTTCCACTTTAAATTTCCGTTCGGAGCCGCCCTTGCAAGCTTCGCCCATCAGGCCGCCTACATTATTAGCCCGAAGGCCATTCAAGAAGACAGCAAAGGTCTGGGTAAAAACCCGATCGGTACGGGTCCTTATAAATTTGTAAGCTGGACACCGGGAGATAAAGTCGTATTGGAACAGAACCCAAACTATTGGGGGGATAAACAAAAAACAAAATCTTTCACTTTTATCAACGTGCCGGAGGATTCGGCGCGATCCATTAAGCTTGAAAATGGGGAAGCGGATATCATCACACCAGTACCTGTGGCTGATATCGAACGTCTGAAAACAAGCGACAAGATTAAACTCAATGTGAGTCCAAGCAATCTCATTTTGTATATGGGGATCAACACGACCAATGCGCCCTTTAACAATCCAAAGGTTCGCCAAGCTCTGAACTATGCTGTGGATAAAGAAACTATTGCGAAAAAAGTGACGTCCGGCGCCTCCAGACCTGTGGAAAGTGCGATCGCCGATACCGTTTGGGGACATTCCAAAGTTGGGCAATATCCGTTTGATCCTGCAAAAGCAAAGCAGCTACTGGCTGAGGCAGGGGTAAAAGAAGGATCGACTATTCGAATATGGACACCGGATGGACGTTATTTTAAAGATAAGCAAATTGCCGAGTTTATTCAGGCCAATTTGGCGGCCGTAGGCTTCAATGTTACTTTCCAAAAATGGGAGTGGGCCTCCTATCTTTCTGCTCTGTCGGATCCAAGCAAGAAGAAAGATTTCGATTTATTCCTCATCGGATGGATCACAAACACCAACGATGCGGATTGGGCGGTAAGACCGATCTTTAAATCAGGAATGAGCAAAGATAACAACGGTGAATTTTCAAATGCCGAAGTCGATGATTTAATCGAAAAAGGAATGAAATCCATCAAAGAAGATGAGCGGAAAGCCTATTACAAAAAACTGCAGGAGGTCCTAAAGGATCAAGCTCCTTGGATTTTTCTTGTACAAATGGATACGGTGTCCGCTAATCAAAGCAAGGTGGAAGGCGTTTATGGGAAATTTAATAATACGCTGAACCTAAGAGGGATAACGAAAAAATAATTTTGCTGGGAATAACAAAGATAAGGTATTTCAGGGATGCTATTGGCGGCTTGCTGGCTAACGGCATACCCTGGAATACCTTTTTTAGGAGGAACAATACATGTCTACTGTCAGAACTTTAACCGCCGGCGATCAGGAGATGCTTGGCTTGGTTTCTAAACAACATCTGCTTGAATTTAATACAAATATTGCTAAAGAGGTCCGTTTGTCAGGTTCGGAGGAAGAGTTGCGAGCGTTTAAATATGTTCAAAATGAATTGGACAAAATGGGCTTTCAGACGGAACTTCTGTTCTATGACGCCTATATCAGCTTACCTGGGGAAGCAAGGCTTACAGTAAGCGGGACAAGTTACAACTGCATCACGCATTCGATGTTGACGTCCGTCCAAGGACTGGAAACGGAGATTGTATATGTGGGACGAGGGCATCAGGGTTCCTTGCGAAAAGGGGAAGTTGAAGGAAAGGTATTGCTGGTAGATGGGCTCGCTGAAGCGGATGTGGTCAAAAACGCCGAGGATCATGGAGCCGTGGGTATCATTTTTATTAACGGGGAATACACACATGAAATGGCTGTGTCCTTTGTTTGGGGGCATCCGGTACCTGAAACCGCGCATCTGCTGCCTAAAATTCCGGCAGTTTCGGTGACCAAGGATGATGGTGAACGTATCAAAGCGGTAGTTATGAAAGAGGAGAACTGCTGTGTCCTCTCCACGGTTGTAGATACCAAATTTGTGTCGATTCCTGCACTTACAGCGGAAATTCAACCGGATGACGTTTCAGGGCCTTTCGCATTATTTAGCGGACATATTGATTCGTGGCATTATGGTGCAATGGATAATGGAAGTGCGAATTCGATTATGATGGAGGTTGCACGGCTTTTTTCCGGAAAGAAGAACGAGCTCAAGCGAGGCTTGCGGCTTGCTTTCTGGTCAGGACACTCGCACGGCAGGTATGCAGGATCAACCTGGTATTGCGATACTCACTGGGAGGAGCTTGAAGAGAAATGTATTGTCCATATCAACATCGATTCCTCGGGCGGTAAAGGGTCGATTATTCAAAAGGCAAACTGTATGGCTGAAACCGAAGACTTGGGTTTGGATGCGATTGAGGCCGTTACAGGAGAGCGGTTGAAGCGGCGGCGGATGTTTAAATGTGCGGATCAATCGTTCTGGGGAACGGGGACGCCATCAGCCCTTTATTCGATTTCCATTCAATCGCATACGGATGATCTAACGGTGAAAGCTTATTTTGAGATGTTGGGCGGGGAAAACGCGACGGGCTTATGCTGGTGGTGGCATACGACGGAAGATACGATGGATAAAATCGACCCGGAATGTTTAGTGCGCGATGCCAAGGTCTATGTGTTATTAATGAACCGCTTACTGACCTCTGACATTGTTCCGATTAACCAGTACAAGGCAGCGGATGATATTGAGCAAGCTTTGTTTGATTGGCAGCAAAAAGCGGGCGATCATTTTGATCTTTCACCGGTTATCCTACGGATAAGGGAGTTAAAAGAGAAGCTGCAAAGATTCCAGAATCTCATTGATCAGCACAATGTCCAAGACCCCCTACGGATCAGCCAGATCAATCGAACGATAATGGATATTTCCAGAATATTGGTTCCCATCAACTATGTGAGGGGAAGCCGATTTGATCATGACCCCGCAATCGATTTACCGGGCATTCCGAAGTTGGCTGAGATTGACCAATTGGTTGCAACTGACCCTGAAAGCGATCAATACCGTTTTATTCATATGTCGCTCCGGCGTAAATGCAATGAAATTCTTTTTGCATTCAAGCAGGCTATTCGTTTGCTTGATTAACATCGTCGATGTAGCGAGCGTCTTTAGTAACCACATGAAGGACGAGAGGCGTGGAAAATGATGGATTTCAGAAAACTTAAAACATTCCAGGCTGTCGCAGATTGTTTGAATTTAACCAAAGCTGCCGATCAACTAGGTTATACACAGCCGACCATTACGGTTCAATTGCAATCTCTAGAAAGCGAATTAGGTGTGACCTTATTCAATCGTATAGGGAATAAGAACTTCTTGACGCCCTCCGGTAAGGTGGTCAAACAATATATTGACCAAGCCTTCGATGTGCTCGACCAAATGGAGCGGGAACTGAGAAAAATGGAAAACCCGCACGGACTGTTAACCATTGCGGCTCCCGAATTTTACTGTACGCATTATTTATCTATGATCATTCACTCTTATATTTCTCAAAATCCGCAAGTTAAGCTGCAGTTATTTTCCTGTGATAGCAATGAGGCCATGAAGAAAGTCGCCTCGAGCGAAGCGGATTTGGCCATTATTGCGGGACCGTGTCATTCTCCCACGATGGAGTCTTTATTGCTTGGAAAAGAAGATTTAATTCTAGTTACAACAAAAGAAATGTACGAGGCACATAAGACGCGCGATTTACTGGAGAAGCATCCGTTTATAACGTACAAATCAGGATCCAATCTGCAGAAGTTGGTCAATGAATGTTTGGATGAGTATGGCATCAGTCCAACGAATTACATAGAATGTGTAAGTGATGAGACGATTAAGCGCACCGTGTTATATCATACGGGTACGGCTCTGCTCGGTTCGGCTTTAATAGAAAATGATTTGAAAAAAGGCGTTCTAGTAGAGCTGCACAGATTTCCAGGGAAAATCGAAACGTCTATGGTTGTATTAAAGCAGCGAATGGATGAGAAGAACATAAAATCGTTTGCCGATAATGTCAAGGGCATTTGGAAAACTTGCATATAGCACTAACCCTATCTGCTGTGTGTCAGATCCCCCTTTGGAAGGTACCGCCTTTCCAGAGGGGGATTTGTCGTTATTGAATGTATAGCCTTTTTTAATTGTTACGATTAGATAATTCAATTTTTTCACTTGAAACAGCTGTGATAAAATGACGAAGAAGCAAGGAAGTGGAGGCTGAACGACATGAAAACAAACAACATTTCGCTAATTGGCGTTCCGCTGCATCACGGTGCAGATAGAAGAGGGGTCGAGATGGGGCCAAACGCAATAAGAGGCTCCAATATTCAACCTAGATTGGAATCACTTGGATACCGGGTTCAAGATTTAGGCGATTTGAATGTGAATCGTCCGATGGAATCCTGCAAAGCCGGTGAAAAATTGAAGTATTTAGATGAAATTACCCGGGTGAACGCGGAACTTTGCTGCACGGTAGCAAGAGAAATGGATAAAGGCCACTTCCCATTGGTAATCGGCGGTGACCACAGTATAGCGATCGGTACCATTAAAGGTGTCCTGCAGAAGGTAAACCGTCTGGGTGTCATATGGTTTGATGCACACAGCGATGTAAATACGGAGGAAACAACGTTCTCAGGGAATATTCATGGCATGTCCTTAGCGGTATCTCTGGGATATGGGCATCCGGATTTGCTATCTATCGGTGGCGTACATTCCAAAGTTAACCCTGAGAACGTTGTGATAATAGGAGCGCGTTCTATCGACCCTGGTGAAAGGATCTTTCTGAAGGAAAAAGGCATCCGGGTGTTCACCATGCATGATATTGACTATTACGGCATGAAGGTCGTGATGGAGGAAGCGTTAAAAACAGTAACAAATGGTACAGACGGTGTTCACCTCAGCTTAGATTTGGATGGAATGGATCCACATGAAGCGCCAGGCGTAGGAACTCCTGTTTTTGGAGGTCTCTCTTATAGGGAAAGCCACTTTGCCATGGAGATGCTGTATGAAAGTCATACACTGGTCTCTGCTGAATTCGTTGAAGTTAATCCGATGCTGGATTTGAATAATAAAACCGCAGAAACAGCTGTAGCCCTTGCCGGGTCCGTATTTGGAGAACGTATTTTGTAGGAGGGGGACCCAGAACATGAATAAAACTCAAACCATCATCAAACAAACGGAAACATACGGTGCCCATAACTATCATCCGCTGCCGATCGTTATTTCTCAAGCGGAAGGCGTTTGGGTGGAGGACCCGGAAGGCAACAGATATATGGATATGCTTAGCGCCTATTCTGCTCTAAATCATGGACATAGACACCCACGGATTATTAAGGCGCTGAAGGACCAAGCGGATAAAGTGACGCTGACCTCCCGCGCATTTCATAACGATCAATTAGGTCTCTTTTACGAGAAGCTGTCCGCAGTTACAGGAAAATCAATGATTTTACCGATGAACACGGGTGCTGAGGCCGTTGAGACCGCATTGAAGGTCGCAAGGCGCTGGGCTTATCAGGTGAAAAAGGTACCCGCCAATCAAGCCGAAATTATTGTATGCGATGGAAATTTCCATGGGAGAACCGTTACAGTGACCTCGTTATCTTCCTCGGATGAATACAAAAGGGGTTTCGGGCCGTTTACCCCTGGGTTTAAGATCATTCCTTACGGGGATCTGGATGCATTGCGGGATGCAATTACCCCTCATACAGCGGCATTTTTGGTTGAACCGATACAAGGGGAAGCAGGAATTCTCATTCCGCAAAACGGTTTTTTGCAAGCGGCTTATCAGCTTTGTAAGAAGAGCAATGTGCTCTTTGCTGCAGATGAAATTCAAACCGGGTTTGGAAGAACGGGGAAGCTGTTTGCTTGCGATTGGGAAGGGGTTCAACCGGACATTTACATAATGGGCAAAGCGCTTGGGGGCGGAGTGTTCCCGATCTCAGCTGTCGCAGCGGATGATTCTATCTTGAGCGTGTTGGATCCGGGCTCTCACGGCTCCACCTTTGGGGGGAATCCGCTCGGCTGCGCTGTTGCCATAGCTGCATTAGAGGTGTTGGAAAGCGAGAAGCTGGTGGACCGCTCGGCTGAGTTAGGCGCTTATTTTACTCAGAAGCTTCGGGAGCTAATCAATCCGAAGATTAAGGACATTCGCGGACGCGGACTATTTATTGGCTTAGAGTTAACGGAACCCGCACGCCCTTATTGTGAGCAACTCAAAGAGCTTGGACTGTTATGTAAAGAAACACACGATACGACCATCCGATTTGCTCCTCCTTTAACGATAACTTTGGAACAGATAGACTGGGCATTGGAAAGAATCAAGCTTGTTTTGAATGAATCTATGATAGGAGGAGAATGACAATGACCGGATATAATCAGTTAACCCCATTTACAGACAAGCCTAAAAAACTAAGTCTCATTCAAGTCCCGTTTGGGTTAGGCGCCGGACGCCCAGGTTCGGAATTAGGTCCGGAAAGTATGCTGCAGTCAGGTCTCATTCGACAAATCAGAAACCTTGGTTTGGAGCTGGCCGCAGACCACCAGGTAGATTGTCCGGATCATAAGGTGCCGTCTAGCGGAAAGGCTAAAGTAAAGTACATCTCTGAAGTGAAAGAGATGAGCGGACTTGTGGCAGAACAGGTTTCGCAGGCTGCTGCCGGGCAAACGTTTCCGCTGGTTTTAGGCGGTGATCATAGTGTTTCTGTAGGTGTTGTGGCTGGCTTAACGTCTCATTTTTCGAATCTCGGGTTGATTTGGTTTGACGCCCACGGCGGTCTTCATACGGAAGAAACGACTTCAACCGGGAAAATGAATGAGATGTCTCTTGCTGCAATTCTTGGGGAAGGCGGGTCTCAACTGGCGGATATGTCCGGCATAGACGCTCCTATAAAGAAGGAGCATCTCGTCATCATCGGAACGCGTGAGTTGGACTCTTGTGAAAGAGAGTTGATTCGATCCAAAGGAATCACCTGTTATTCTATGCATGATATTGACCGGATGGGCATTCAAAATGTGATAGAAAAAGCGCTTCAAATTGCTGGAAACGGGACGGACGGGATTCATCTTAGCTTTGATGCCGATTGTCTCGATCCACTGGAAGCGCCCGGCGTAGGATCCCCGGTTCTTGGTGGTTTGTCGTACCGTGAGGCACATTTTGCTTTAGAGTTGTTAGCAGAGTCCGGGCGCATTACATCCATGGACGTTGTGGAAATCAATGCATTGTTGGATGTCGATCGAAGAACGGCGAGGCTTGCTGTGGGATTAATTGCTTCTTTGCTCGGTAAGCGGATCTTGTAGTACGCACGGACATGATAATTTCAACTTAAAAAGCCCGCAGGTGCGTAAAAAGTCTGCCCAACCTCCCGCAGCTACATTGGAGATTAGGCAGACTTTTAGTTTATTTTTTGAGCGCCTGATCAACAAATTTACTTTCAAGCACTTGTGATGTATCCAGCTTTTTGTTAATTGCTCCTACAGCGAATTGACGGTAGAAATTAAGCTTTAAAAGTCCGCTCGTTTTTGTTTCCGGATAGCGCCATGTAGCTACGTGATGGCCAACGCCAAATATAAATGCGCCTAAATGAAGTTGCCTCTGTTTATTGTCTTTTCCCATGTTTGATTCCCCCAATCTCCATTATTTGATGGCAGATGCAGCTGTTTGAAAGCGGCTTTGCGGTCTCTTCAAGCCTAAGTTCTCGGGAATAATAACAGGTCTTCCTTGCGGTGAACGTGGCAGGTTTAAGGGACCGCGAACAGCGAAAGAGTCACCACGGTGATCCAATTCATGTACCTTCCTGGGATCTGCGAAAATGCCACTTTTTTTGTCAGCTACTATAGCGTCATCTTCCCAACTATCCCAGAGGGAAGTAGCGATATCAACGAATTCGCGGGCTCTTTCATAACGTTTATCATGAACAGGATGTTTATCTTTACTAAAATTGTGTGCCTCTTCATCTCTGCCAGAAGTCACAACATTCTATGCTGCGCGTCCTCCGCTCAAATGATCCAAGCAAGAGAATTCGCGTGCTAAATTGTACGGCTCATGATAGGTAGTTGAAACTGTGGCGGCCAAACCGATCCGTTCGGTAACCCCGACTTTCGATTGGCGTATAAACTATAATTTATATTTCCTTCTCAGTAGGATTGACAGTTCCTGGGTTTGAACCGTATGATGTTTGTAAATGATTGGAAAGGAGGCCGACGATATGATTCGTATTCAAATTTCTATGAATAACCTGACAATTGAAAGCACATCATACCATCGGTCTCCAACGGACTTATGACGAATACGTAGGTGCTCTTTGAGTATTGAAATTTGACATGTAAAAGCCGTAGACGATGTCGGTCTATGGCTTTTTTGCATACTCAATATACGAAGAAAGGGTGAGTCCCATGACATTTGATACGAGAAAAATAGCTAGTGAGCTAAAAAGAATTGAGCAAGAGGAAGGTGTGCAGATCCTATATGCCTGCGAATCGGGTAGTAGAGCGTGGGGATTTCCATCGAAGGACAGTGATTATGATGTGAGGTTTATCTATGTAAGACCAGTGGATTGGTACTTATCCATATTTGAGAAAAGAGATGTCATTGAGCGTCCAATCAGCGATCAACTGGACATCAACGGTTGGGATTTGAAAAAGGCGCTGAACTTGTTTCGCAAATCGAACCCGCCTTTGCTCGAATGGCTGCAGTCGCCGATTCAGTATTTGGAGCAATATAGCGTAACGGAGCAAATTCGCAAACTTTCGCCGTTAACCTTCTCACCGCGGTCCAGTATGTATCATTATTTGCATATGGCCAAAAGGAACTTTCGGGAATATTTGCAAGGCGAGTATGTGAAAATCAAGAAGTATTTTTATGTGTTATGCCCGGTGCTGGCTTGTCAATGGATTGAAGAGCGAGACAGCATGCCGCCGATGGATTTTGAAGTTCTGGTGGAGAAAATGCTGCCAGAATCGAACTTAAAACAAGCAGTGTATACGTTGTTAACGCGGAAGAAGGCTGGTATCGAATTCGACTTAGAGCCGAAAATCACGGTGATTAACGATTTCTTAGATCGACAAATTGCTTATTTCGAAGAAATCGCCAAACATATCGCTGACTCTGAAGAAAAGCAAGAAGCAGCTTTAGATGCCTTATTCCGTGAGGCACTAAGGGAGGTTTGGGGCTCATAGAGAGGGATATAGTTATGTTCAACTCAACCGCACAATTAAACCTTCAAGTCCCGAAGCCCGCCACTCCACATCGGAAGCAAAAGCGGGCTTCGCTCTCCATGAACAATACAAACGATTCTTTTCCATGGCATAAGCCATCGTGATACAAGCAACCACAGCATCATTCGCGTCCATTTGCATACGTGGTTTGAGCGAATCAATATATGTCAGGGGGCTTTTGGCGCGAGATGACCAATTCTCCAATTCCTCCACGTACTGATAAACTAACGCTGGATAAGCAAAGGATTTCCTTCCACAAGCTCACCACGCGCAATAAAGATTTTCTCGGAAGGGTTGATGGCCCCGCTAAAATCACAACCAAAGATTGTTTTTGCCTGCATTTTCGTCTCCTCGAATTTCTATAATCTTCTATGAATCCATTTTATCATTTTCATAGTATAATGTTACTAATGACATGTGGAGGAACTAAAATGACGTTAATCAAGCAATTACAAGCACCAGACGAGTTTGTTGGCTTTTACCTTATCAAAGAATTGGAAGTCAAACAAACGAATACGACACCTGCCAAAGATTTCATGGACATCGTTCTTTGCGATGCCAGCGGGCAAATTTCCGCCAAAATGTGGGATGTCAGCGCAACGGATAAGGAAACCTTTTTCCCCATGACACTGGTGAAGGTTCAAGGCCTGGTCCAAACCTATCGCGATAAACTGCAGGTGAAAATCGGCAGATTACGCAAGGCGCTGCCAGAGGATGGCATAGAAATGACAGATTTCATCCGTTCAGCACCCATTAGTCCAATCGATCTTATACATACGATAAATCACGTTATGGAAAGTATTACGAATCCGACGATTAAATCGCTCGTTTCGTTCTGTGTAACAAAAGTGGCGGATAAACTTAACCATTATCCTGCTGCCAAAACCCATCATCACGCCTATTTCGCTGGCCTTGCGTATCACATTGTGCGGATGCTCGAGATAGGTGAATTTATTTGTAAACAGCGCCCATTTCTCAACCATGATTTAATTAAAGCGGGTATCATATTGCATGACATCGCTAAACCCGAAGAGATGATTGCGCAGCTAGGTATCGTTTCTGATTACAGTGTACAGGGGAAACTGCTCGGACACATCTCGATGGCGTCGAATTGGATTACGGAAGCGGCTTTGCATCATGGAATTGATCTCCAATCGGATGTTGTGATTGGTCTACAGCATATTGTGCTGTCCCATCACAACTTGCCCGAATGGGGAAGTCCGGTACTGCCTCAAATCCCTGAAGCTGTTGCTTTACATTATATTGATTCGATGGATGCGAAGCTGCAGATGGTTGAGGATACCTTGCTGACAACACCGGAGACAGAACCATGGACGCCGATGATTCGCGGACTAGAGAATAAGGCCATGTATCGATTGAACTTATAACGGTATCAAAATAACAAGAACTGCGTGAGCACAAATGCTCGCGCAGTTTTTTTATCCACAAGTGTCGTTGTTATGACACCGCAACGCAATTCCGCATCTCGAGCCTACGCGTGAGGAAGGTTTGACCTCGCTCGACATTTGCTTCAGCCTAGCCGAAAAGTATGGCTGTTTCGTTCATATTTTTTGTGATGAAATGGATGACGCTCACTCTATCTTCCTAGAAAGCGCCGCTCATCTTACGATTCGTTCGGGATCAAACTAATTACATTGACAGAGGGGATATTTTTATATACATTTGAAGCAAATCGATTGTTCACAATATGACTGAACGGAAAGGAAGACAGCCCTATGAGCAGCAGTGAATTTTTAAAACTTGAAAATCAGCTATGCTTTAGTTTATATGCTAGTTCGAGAGCCATTACACGGATGTACCGCCCGTTTCTTGAAGATTTAGGGATTACTTATCCACAATATTTGGTGTTGTTGGTTCTCTGGGATCAAAAGGAAAGTACAGTGAAAGAACTTAGCGAGAAGCTCGACCTGGATTCGGGTACTTTGACACCCATGCTTAAACGGATGGAAGGTCAGAATTTGGTTCAAAGGAAACGGTCTGTAGAAGACGAGCGTGTCGTTAACATTCAAATTACTGAAGCTGGCCTTGCACTTTACGAGAAAGCGTTATGCATTCCACAGTCGCTGCTTGAATCAAGCGGATTATCTCTTGAAGAAATTTACAATTTCAATGAACAGCTGAAACAAATAATAAGCAGCGTAAATAAATTCAATTAAGGGGTACAAGCGTACCCCTCTTTTGAGGTATTGGAAATTCATTTAAGCGAGGATCAGAAATGAGCTATTTCGTATATATTCTAGTGAATAATATTGTACCTATTAGTATTATGATTGCAATCGGCGTGGTCATGTATCGTGCTTTTCACCTTGATATTAAGACTTTATCGAAACTCAATTTCTATGTGTTTTCACCTGCTCTTGTTTTTGTAAAGCTTTATGAATCCGAAATGAACTTGCATATTTTGTTACAGGTTCTCTTATTTTTTGTTCTTTTCTTTAGTCTTCTCTTTGCCATTATTGAAGCTATTATTCGGGTGAAAAAAATGCAGCGTGGTGTGCGTATCGCGATGCGCAACAGTGTTATTTTCTACAATAGTGCTAATTACGCATTGCCGCTTAATCAGACCGTATTTGGTGGGAATGCTTACACCTTATCGATCCAAATCGTGATCATGATTATGCAGACGCTGTTACCCAACACATACGGTATTTACACGTTAAATTCGCATAAATCAACCTGGAAAGCAACGATGAAAACGATCCTATCCTTGCCGGTCATTTACGCCATTCCAGTTGCATTGGTGCTGCGTTATTTCCATCTGCCAGTTCCCCAATCGATTCATTTGCCGCTTCAGTATATCTCAAATGCCTTTATGGCGACAGCATTGCTGACGCTAGGTGTACAGCTAGGCAGTATGAAGTGGGAGTTTCACTTTTCCAATGTGCTTGTATCGAATATTTTAAGATTGGCTGCAGGACCACTTCTCGGATTTTTCGTTGTCTGGCTTCTTGGGATTGAAGGACTGACAGCCAAGGCGTTGATTCTCTCGTGTGCTGTGCCCACATCCCTTAGCAGCGTGCTTCTTGCCATCGAGTATGAGAATGAGCCGGAGTTTTCATCTCAGACTGTCTTTACCTCCACGTTATTTAGCATGTTTACAATCCCTGTTGTCATTTATTTTTTGGGATTTATGTGAACTTTGAGGGGAATCATGAAATTAGCAGGAATTTCGACATTTTTCAGCGAATTGGTAACGATACTTTACTTAATGAAAGGGGCATTTTTTGATGCGCTACCAATTTTGTCAATACGTTACGATTGTCGACATGAATGAAGAGATATTGTCAGAGGTATTATTTGAGCATGGAGAATTCGAATCAAATTCGTTATCAATTGGTTCATCTGTTGTGATTTATCAGCTTGGTCTTAAACAATTCGAGGTTGTTTACGACAAAAGAGAAGGCAAAACCGTTCGCAATAAGGTTGTAGATATTGAGATTGATCTTATCAAGCAGCCAACAATTACTCGCGTCTTTATGGAACCCGTTCGATTAATCGTCGGACAGCATGATATTGGCGAAGTGGAATAAATCGAAACCATAACGGAAGGGAAAGAAGACAAAAATGATCAAACTTTTCTTGCTGCTCGGCAGCGTGAATGCGTTTCTTTCTGTTGCTTTAGGCGCATTTGGGGCGCATTACTTGAAACAAAAGCTGACTCCTGACAAACTGGATGTGTTTCAAACGGGCGTACACTATCACATGATTCATGCGATTGCACTCATCCTTATTGCTCTTTTGTCGGAAAAGCTGGC
The DNA here is from genome assembly GCF_900103825.1 of Paenibacillus sp. yr247. Taxonomy (GTDB): domain Bacteria; phylum Bacillota; class Bacilli; order Paenibacillales; family NBRC-103111; genus Paenibacillus_E. Next base: position 230,997 of record NZ_FNIF01000002.1, on the reverse strand, counting down.
GAATAGCTCTATGGTGAACGCTTCTGGATGGGCCATTTTCATCGGTATTATCCTGTTCTCGGGTAGTTTATATGCCCTGAGCTTGACAGGACTCAAAGTTTTTGGACCGATAACACCGCTGGGCGGATTGAGCTTTTTGATTGGATGGATACTTCTGGCCATTGCCGCTTTAAAATAAGTTTACTGGAAGAGTCGGGGGAATCCGACTCTTTTTTCTTTATTTTGCGCCTTATTAGCAGGAAATAGCACGTCTCATGTAGAAAGTAGTCAACGACAGATTCGATCATTCTTCCTTAAAATCTGTCTTTTGATCAAAGATGCAATGAAGCGATGCCAGATGGCAGACAGATTGAATTCATCTGTTTTTGGCTGAAGAATAAGCGGTGCCTAGTGGTTGAGAGAAAAGTGGGAGAAGGAACGGTTGTCAGTGTGACGCTTCCTATTACCTAGATAGAGCAGTAAGAGGAGGCTTATTTGTGAAAAACCGGCTATATATTGGCGGATATATGTTAATCGCCATATTCGTAAGCCTTTACGTAAAGCCGTATGCTGCGTGGATTTGTTTACTTGCCTCACTAATGCTGCTTATTTTGCTGCTTAGAAAGAGTGGAAGTACGCAAACATCCATAAAAGATATTTCGCAGGATCATGCTTATCTAAATGTGCTTGATTCCTTATTCGAGCACAATCCGAATGCTATTGGGATTTTTGATAAAAATGGGAAATTTATCCGGATTAACTTAGCTGGGGAAACGATTCTCGGGTACTCGAGTTCGGAACTGCTCAGTCAACCATTTATCGGCTTTGTTACACAAGAGCAGTTTGAGTCGACGAGAAGTCAGCTTGAACAAGTGAAGGGCGGGACACCTATTACCTTTGAAACCGCTGTACTACATAAAAGCGGCTACCGAGTAGATTTGCACGTAACTGCTGTTCCTGTTGACTTACAGCCTAATTCCAAAGGCCATATCCTCATTTGCCAGGACATAACAGAGCGTAAGCGCGGTGATGAGCAAGTAAGGTATATGGCTTATTACGATGATATGACGGGTCTGCCGAACAGGCGCATGTTTAGAGATAATTTGAATGAACGATTAAGTCTTTCGAGATCGATAGGACAAAGGGTAGCGGTCTTTTATTTGGATATCGATCGCTTCAAGCTCGTCAACGATAGTTTCGGCCATGACTACGGAAACATGCTGCTCCTGCAACTAGCAGAACGATTCACAAGGTGCGTGACGGTCAATGATTATCTGGCTCGTACAGAAGGCGATGAATTTGCCTTTTTCTATACGAATGTTGCTGATTCTAATGACGCAATTGCCGTTATTGCAGAGATTAATCGTGTCCTCGAAAAGCCGTTTCTTCTGGAGCAATATGAACTGCATATCACAGCAAGTATCGGCATTGCGATATCCTCGGATGATATAGAAGATGCGGATATGCTGATGAAATATGCGGATATTGCATTAGCCAGAGCCAAAGAAAAAGGACGAAACGACTTTCAAATCTTCAATACAGATATGAAATCCGTTTCAATAAATCGACTCAAGCTGGAGAATGAACTTCGTAGGGCTATTGTAGGGGATGAGTTCATCTTGTACTACCAACCTCAAGTAGATATTGAAACGGGCCGCATTGTCGGAGTAGAGGCCTTAATTCGGTGGGATCATCCGGAGAAGGGTATCATTTCGCCAAACCATTTCATTCCTTTTGCAGAGGAATCGGGATTGATCGTACCGATTGGGGAATGGGTGCTGCGAGCTGCATGCAAGCAAAATAAAGCATGGCAAAATCAAGGGTACCCGAAAATGCCGATTTCTGTGAACCTGTCGATGCGGCAGTTTTTCCAGCATAATCTCAAGGGCAAGATCAGTCACGTGCTAGAGCAAACAGGACTTGATCCGCAATATTTAGAACTGGAAATCACTGAAAGCATGACGATGGATGTTGATCACGCGATTCAGTCATTACTGGAGCTTAAAGAATTAGGTGTGCATGTAAGCATTGATGATTTTGGGACAGGCTACAGCTCCTTATACTATTTGAAGAAATTCCCGATTGATAAGCTAAAGATTGACCGTTCCTTTGTCCGAGATATTATGGTGGATCCGAATGACGCGGCTATCGTTGCCACGATTATAGCAATGACCCATCATCTGAACTTGAAAGTCATTGCTGAAGGCGTAGAAACCGAAGAGCAATTGAATTTCTTGCATCAGAACCGCTGCAATGAGGTGCAGGGCTATTGGTTTAGTCCTCCTGTATGTGCGAATGACCTAGAAAGTATGCTCAGTACGGGCGTCCCAACTGCTGTGTCTATCAAATAAAAATAAGAGGTTGTCCCCTAATGCAGGGACAACCTCTTATTTATTAGAAAGCAACGTAATCGTCAATTTCGTTCAAATTGAACAAGTAGACTTTCTTCTCATCTACATGATACACCGTCACATTCTGATTGCTGCTATCATAATTCAAAATCCGGCATGGGAGATTTAGCTTGATTCCTTTGCCTTTAATGACCGTCAAACGAATCAGGGTATTATTCGTTTTGAAGCCCTCCAACTGGTCTATGATATGTTCTGCTGCCCCACTGTTGGCTGAGGTTTTCGCCGCGGGCGGAGGAGTTAAAGGCGGTGCTGCAGCCACTGCCTTTTTGCTTGTATGTAACGGAGGCGCACTCTCTTTTTTCGTGTTCAGTTCAATTAATTTGCCAAGCCCAATTCCCTTAATGATTTGATAATCTTTGACTGTATCAACATTCAAAAGATGAAGAAGCTTCTCCATGGCAAGGCCATTCGTGGCATCTTCAATCAGAATTTCTACGGTGAATAAATGTCCATTCGGACTTGTGCTTGCTTTACCTTGACTCATATAGCCTCCTTGCTGCCCAGAAATTGCTCTTATGCTAACTATATCATGATATCATACTCATTTATAGCTTGCTTTTCACATGATCGGGAAAATCACATGCATCTTTTCAATACTTTCTCACACCGTACTAGCAGGGAGCGCATATACTACCGTAAGACTGCGAAGAGGAGCTGTGCAGAGCATGATGCGCGTTGAACCCATTCTCCTTGAAGGACATACAGCTATTGCTATTGAGGTTAAACTGCCCAAAACGACGCTGCTGGTAGTGACAACGGATAAAGGTTACATTATGTGCGGCGCTCTCGATGTTGCGCTGCTCAATGAGCGCTTGAAAGATAGGAATATTGTGGCGGCTCGGGCAACGGGAGTTCGAACGATTGAGGAACTTCTGGAAGCACCGCTTGAATCGGTGACGTATACGGCGGAAGACTTAGGCATCGTAGCTGGAATGACGGGAAAGGAAGCCATTTTAAGAATGATGTAAGGGTGTTGTTTAGTTTCGGAAATAGAACGTCTGAGGTCTTAGGATCTCGGCGTTTTTTATTTTTTTAGGGATGACGAACAAAAGGACCGCTTTATTTAGTGCGAAAATATAAAAATGTGCAGAATTATCCATTTCCTGTAATTTCCTAACGAAATTCTAAACGAAGGCGTTGTTATTTTATTAACCAAGTGTTAAAATATGATTCGTCCATTACATAGCACGGGGGGAATTATTTTGAAAAAATTAACGGTTTTTGTACTAGCTGTAGTTTTAGTTGTGGCATTAGCAGGTTGTGGATCCAAAGGAAGTGGTGGCACGAAGTACAAATTTGCTACGGACGCTTCCTATGCGCCAATGGAATATATGGACAAAGACAAGATGACCGGTTTTGATATCGATTTTCTTGCTGAAGTAATGAAGGAAGCAGGTCTTTCCTACGATGTAACAAATACAGGTTGGGATACGATGCTGACAAGCGTTAAGCAAGGTAAAGAGTATCAAGCTGGAATTTCCAGCGTTTCGATTACAGATGAGCGTAAACAAACGTACGATTACTCCATTCCTTATTTCGAATCTACGAATATGATTCTTGTTAAAGAGGGCAGCCCGATCAAAAGCGCGACTGACCTGAAAGACAAGAAAGTCGCAGTTCAACTTTCTACAACGGCGGATACACTCATGAGCAAAATTATGGGTGAGACGAACAAATCCTTGAAGCGTTTGGATAATAACACACTTGCTCTATTGGAGCTTGAAAATAACGGTGTTGACGCAGTTGTCGCAGACATTGCGATTGTTCGTGAATATGTGAAAAATAATCCGAACAAGAAATTCACCACGATTTCTGACGCAAAAAACTTTGAGGCCGAATACTACGGGATTTTGCTTCCTAAAGGCAGCGAGCTTAAAGCTAAGTTAGACCCCGCTATCAAGAAAGTTATTGAGAACGGTGCTTACGCAAAAATATACAAAAAATGGTTTGGTCAAGATCCAGATACGAAGAAATTGCTTGAACAAAAATAATAAGGTCAACAGCATGCGTGACTTCAACCTTACGCATGCTGTTGTTCTGTTATTAGCATAATAAGTTAGGAAAGGAAGTGTGGAATGGATTTTCGTTTTGACATCATTGTTGAATATTTACCTTTATTGCTGAAGGGTACGCTCTGGACTATCGGCATATCTATTCTTTCCATCCTGTTCGGCTCTGTATTAGGGCTAGCTGTTGGATTAGGCAAAATGTCACACCGTGGCTACCTGCGATGGCCAACTAGTATATACGTAAACTTTTTCCGCGGTACGCCGCTGCTTGTTCAAATATTACTCGTCCACTTTGGGATCGTTCCTTTATTCATTGGTACAACTAACGCCATTATTGCTTCTATCTTGGCCTTATCTTTGAATTCAGCAGGCTATATGGCTGAAATTTTCAGAGCGGGTATTCAATCCATTGATAAGGGACAAACCGAGGCAGCTCATTCGTTAGGTATGACTCATTTCCAAACGATGAAGACAGTTATTTTGCCACAAGCGATTAAACGTATGATACCTCCATTTGGGAATGAGTTTATTGTGCTCATTAAGGACTCGTCCTTGTTCGCTGTCATTGCTGCTCCAGAATTGATGTATTGGTCTAATGCGATGCGCAGCCAATATTTTAAAGTGTGGGAGCCTTATTTGACAGCAGCTCTTATTTATTTCATTCTCACTTACTCTCTAAGCAAGCTGCTTGCTTATCTGGAAAGGAAAGTGTAGAGATATGACGGCTATGATTGAAGTTAGAAATCTTAAAAAATCGTTCGGGGATAATGTTGTCCTGCGAGATATAAGTGCAGATATTCAGAATCAAGAGGTTCTTGTTGTGATCGGGCCTTCCGGATCGGGGAAATCGACGTTTCTGCGGTGTCTAAACCTGTTAGAGCAGCCGGACAGCGGCAGTATCTTGATTGACGGTAAATCGATTCTGGATCCTTTAAATAAGATTAATGAGATTCGCATGGAGCTTGGGATGGTTTTTCAACGGTTTCATTTGTTCCCGCATATGAAAGTCATTGATAATATTACGTTGGCGCCGATTCAAGTGAGAAATTGGACTGAGGATAAGGCACGTAAGAAAGCGCTAGAGCTTCTAGAAAAGGTAGGTTTGGCGGATAAAGCCAATGCCCTTCCAGACTCGCTTTCAGGCGGTCAGGCACAGCGTGTTGCAATTGCGCGCGCACTTGCGATGGAGCCGAAAATTATGCTGTTCGATGAGCCGACATCGGCCCTGGATCCTGAAATGGTCGGGGAAGTGCTGGCTGTTATGAAACAACTGGCCAAAGAAGGCATGACGATGGTCGTTGTTACGCATGAGATGGGCTTTGCTCGCGAAGTCGGCGACCGCGTTATGTTTATGGAACAGGGCGTTATTGTCGAAGTAGGCAAACCGGAGCAAATTTTCGAGAATGCCGAACAGGAGCGGACAAAATCATTTTTGTCTAAAGTGCTCTAGCACTTTTTATAAGGTAGATGTATGTAGGGAGAGGATCGCATGTCGATCCTCTCTTATTATTTATATCTTTTTGGCAAAAGATAGCTTTATAATGAGGATAACCATCATATATGAAACTAAAGGTGATTTATGCCATCGTTATTTTCTCATTTATTTAACCGCTTTCAATTTCGCGTGTTTTTGTATCTCTTCATGGTCACTTCGATTCCAATTCTCTGTGCGCTTTATTTATTTGATCAACAGTTCTCCGCCTACAGTGAGAAAGAGTTCATGTCCGCAGTGGAACAAAGACATGATCAAATGCTTATGAGAATGAATCAGGAATTCCGTTATGCATCGGAAATAACACACCGCAGTGCGGTAGACTATGGGATTATAAATTATGCCAAAATCAAAGATGATTCTGCGAATTCAAATGAAGTAAAAGAGCTGAGCGACTATTCGAACAGCTTGCTGTCTGAGCAGTTGCTTCAGAATCGTTATGTCGAGCAGGTATGCTTGACTTTAACTGCATCGAACAGGACGCTATGCTCCCAAAGCGAGGGGTCTGAAGCGATGGCGACACGTATAAAAGGTCCTTATAAAAGTTTTGAGCCCATAGAAGCAGAGAGCAGTAAATTTAACGGATATATACTGACCTATTCGGAGTCGGTTATGGATAAACCGAGTAAGCAGGAGCTTGGAAGGGTCACTATTTGGTTCAATATGAACAAGTTGTGGAAAGAACTATCTTTCAAGAGTCCTTCTCATGCCTATGTATTGATGGATCAACATAAAAGGGTAGTTTACCGAAATGGAATATACACGGGCGACGATTTCCGTGGAGCTGAACGTGAGGCCGATTATGTGCATGTTGATGGTACTGTAGTTCATTCTATGAAGCATATAGATATGATCGGAGGCGGACAGTGGATGTCTTACTATGAAGCCCCAATTACCTTATCTAGTGCGGCCTTTCCGCATTATCGCACATGGCTTATACTATTACTTTCTTTGGTTGTGGCACTTTGCATAAGCAGCTCTCTTCTTTTCATCAATTTTGTGACGAAGCCTTTATATGTGCTAAAAACGTTAATGAATCGTGCGGAAAGCGGCGATTTGAGAGCGTATTGGACATCCAAGAGCTCCAATGAGTGGACGCAATTAGGTCAAAGTTACAATCAAATGTTGAATCGTTTAGAAGACCTTATTAAACAAGTGAAAAGGGAAGAATCTCTGAAGAAAGAAGCTGAAATGGAAGCACTCCATTATCAACTAAACCCGCACTTTCTTTACAATACACTGAATACGATTAAATGGGTTGCTAAAATACATAAGACACCGCAAATTTCAGAGGTTGTCAGTGCTTTAGTTCGACTTCTGCAAGCAAGTTTAGGTAAAAAAGGCGAGTTTATTACACTTCGTGAAGAAATAGGCCTAACCCGTGATTATATGGAAATTCAAAGGTTTCGTTACGGTGATCGCATTCAGGTTGTAACCGAAGTAGATGAGTTGACTTTAGGCTGCTTGGTACCGAGGATGCTCTTGCAGCCGCTTGTGGAGAATGCGATTATTCACGGTATCGAACCATCGAAGCGGGAAGGGATTATTACGATTCGTTCATGGTTAGATAGAGACCTCTTATTGTGCCAAGTTGAAGACAATGGTGTCGGGATGCAGGTGGAAGAGGGAAGCTCAGGTTGGAATGCTATGCATGCAGTAGGAGGAGCGCAATCTGGCAAGCTCAGGGAACGAATGAGTGGGGTGGGAATTTCCCATATTCGCGAGAAAATTAAGCTGTACTATGGGCCCCAATTCAAAATGCATATTGGAAGCAAACCAGGGGAAGGAACCACAATCCGGATGTCTCTCCCCATCCATCAATTTGAGGAGTGAATGCAGATGAATGTGCTTGTAGTGGATGATGAACCCATCATTCGTCTAGGTTTACGTACGTTGGTGGATTGGGAAAAGCATGGCTTTACCTATGCAGGGGATGCTGAAGATGGCTTAGAAGCTTGCGGGCTTCTGGAGCCATTGAATATCGATATCGTGATAACCGACCTTATCATGCCGCGAATGGACGGCCTAGCTCTCATTCGTATGCTGAGAGAAAGTGCAAGACCTATAAGTACCATTGTACTGAGCTGTATGGATGATTTCACTTACGTGAAAGAAGCAATGAAGCTTGGTGCCAAGGACTATATTCTTAAGCCAACGATGGAACCAGAGTCATTGCTTGAAATACTGCAGGTTGTGAAGCTTGAACTGGAAATGAAGTGGCATGAGCGAAAGGAGCAGCAGAATCGGCAGCTTGAGCTGGCATCCACGAAGCAAATGCAGCTTTCGAATAGGCTGCAGGCTTATTTGCAGACAAGTATTGGCGAAACTGAGCTGCAGGCGGAGTTGTTCGGAGAGGGAATGACGGAGAACGATCATAACGGAGCAGGGGCAAGTGCATCCAGCAGCCTAGTCAGTCTGCTGCTGCACACCGGGCCAACCGCAGCTGTCGCAGACTGGCGCTGGACCGGCTGCCTGGCGGCGCTGCCGCTAGCCGCCGACAGCGTGATGCTGCTCGTTCCGGCAGCAGCTGGAGAGCTTGACGCCGCCGGAGATGGCGGCGTCTATGCCGCTGCCGCGGCGCTTGAGCGCGCCGCGGAGGTCCGGCTGGCGAACGCGCCGGACTGGTTCATCGGAGCCGGCGTCGTCGTGCGCCGGCTCTTGCAAGTGAAGCATGCCGCGGAGCTGCACGCGCGGCAGCTTCATGAGCGATTCTACAGCTCCAGCTGGAATCGCCTGATTGTGCATGCTCCGGAGGCAGCGAGCATGGAAGTGCCGTACGACATCCGCAGCGATCTGCTGCGCTGCGTCGCGCACGACAACAGCGAGGGGTATTTGTATCATGCCGAGGCTCTTTGCCGCAAATTGAGGGAGCAGCGCCCCGAGAAGGATAAGGTGTTGTCCTTTATCCAGGAGCTGCTCGCGCTGGCTGCAGGCTACGCACGTGAACGCGGCTACGCAGGGATTGAACGCTATGAAGAGCTGTTCGTCTATAGCAAAGCTCTGCACGCCTGCAGCAAGTTCGAACAGGTTAAGGAACGGCTTCTCCAAGCCATGAGTATGCTCATGGAGAACCAGCTGGCCTTAGGGAACGAGCATATTCACCGCTCGCACAATACGTTTATCCGTAAGGTTCTTGCTTATATGATGGAGAATTATGCATCACCGATTAGCACCTCGGATATGGCTGATCATGTCAGGTTGAGCCGCAGCTACTTGAGTGATTTATACAGCAAAGAAATGGGAGAGTCGTTGAGTGAAACACTGACGAGAATCCGAATGGAAGAAGCGAAGCGTAGACTGCGAACAGGAGAAATGAAGGTATACGAAGTCGCGGATGCGGTAGGGTTTCCAGATGCGAAAACATTCGCCAAGACGTTCAAACGCGTGGTTGGTTGCTCGCCGAAAGAGTTCGTAAAGCCGATGTAGAGATCGAACAAATAGACACCTTTTCCAACAAAGGTTGTCTATTTTTTTGTTATGTAAAGGTTTACATTTAGAGGGTAGTCCCATGATTAGGATAAAAAAGAGGTGCTAACTTTGAATATGCTTGAAGATCAACTACCGATGGTGCAAGCAATAGGGGTTACACGTGTTTTTGGAAAAGGCCCCGGAGCCGTTCATGCATTGAGGGGAGCTAATTTATCTATTCCCAGAGGCAGACTTGTGGCTTTGCGCGGGAGATCCGGGTCCGGTAAAACAACGCTGCTTAATATATTAGGCGCATTGGACCATCCTTCGGAAGGTGCCGTCTATTTAGAAGGAATGGAGATCAGCAGTCTATCTGAGACAAAGCGCAATGAAGTTAGACGGAAGCAGATCGGTCTTATTTTTCAATCTTTTGCCTTAGTACCGTATATGTCGGCCTACGAGAATGTTGAGTTTGGGTTGCGCATATCGGGGATTCACCCCAATCAATATAAGGATTTGGCAGAAGAGGCGTTAGATTTCGTTGGATTGAAGCCGAGAATGAAGCATCGTCCATACGAACTTTCCGGCGGGGAACAGCAGAGGGTTGCGATAGCCAGGGCCATTGCGCACAAACCCAAGTTGATTTTGGCAGACGAGCCAACAGCTGAGTTAGATAGCCGAATGGGTCTCCAAGTGCTTAAATTATTCAAGGATTTAGTGCAAGAAGGAATGACGATTATTTTGACAACGCATGATCTGGCGATTATGGAAATCGTAGATGAAGTGTATGCATTGGAGGATGGTACCATTGTCGATGAAGGTTAATAAATTAGCTTCTAGGCTCGTTCTTATTACCGGTGCTGTGGTTTTACTAGCAGGGTGCTCACTGCTGCCCAAAGAAGAGGAAGCGCTGAAACCGCCTTTAGTCAAACCAGTGAAAGAAAATTTCGAGCTTTACGAAGTGAAGAAAGGCAGCATAACGAAGAAGGTCAGTGTTGTTGGGACGTTCAAGTCGAGTAAAACGTCCAATTATTATTTTAAAGAGTCAGGCCATCGGTTAGCTGCAATGCGCGTCAAAGTAGGCGATACCGTTAAACCGGGTGATGTACTGGCTGAACTGGAAAAGGGCGACTTAGAAACACGAATTGCCCTTCAAAAACTGAATCTGGAGAAAGCTCAGATCGCTAGTGTGCAAACACGACAGGTTGATCCTGATCAAACGCTGGTGAATCGCTTGAAGGCCATAGATGTTGAAGCTGCGCAGCTTCAATTATCATCCCTCCAAGCTGAGCTGGAAAAGACGAAGTTAACGGCCGATTCTGCTGGAGTCATAACTTACTTAACCGATCTTCAGCAGGGAACTGTTGTGGATGCCTTCAGTACGCTTGTAGTCCTTTCTGATCCTAATCAGCTGCAGCTATCTTACGAATCTACAGATAGCGGAACACTGTCCGGTATTGAAGTTGGCATGAATGTTGAAGTGAAGATCGGTTCCTCAGGGAATATACAAGGCAAAGTGCTGCGAACGCCCTCAAGCGCTCCCCCGACAGACAATAAAGCGCAAGCCGATAGAAATGCCAAAACGATTATCGTTGGGGTACCGAGTGGAACCGAAGGAGCAGAGATCGGTGCATCCGCAGACATGACTATTATCGTTGAGAAAAGAGAGAATGTCATCGTAATCCCTAGAACAGGTCTTCGGTCTTATCTAGGTAGGGATTACGTTCAAGTGTTGAATGGTGAAAGCCGGAAGGAAGTCGATGTCGAAAAAGGGCTTGTCACACCTACGGAAGTGGAAATTCGAACCGGATTATCGGAAGGTCAGAATGTGATTTTAAATAATTAGCACTCTTTAGGAGGATTGCAATGGCTTTATTTCTGATGATTCTCCGTAAAATGGTCAAAAATCGTTGGCTAGAGCTTAGTTTATTAATAGGGCTAATTATTTCGGTAGCACTTGCAAGCTCGATGCCCATTTATACACACGCCATTTTACAGCGCATGCTGATCAAAGACTTGGAAGTTCTGCAAACCGACACGCAGCAATATCCCGGGCAAGCATATAACTTTGCCTACGTAATGGGATCTGAAAAGGAAGAAGGCGGAGATAAACTTTTAGCGGAAACGGATGCTTTTATGACAGAACAAAGCAAGCGGTTTGACTTGCCGATTCTCCTTTCCACCATAATGCGCAGCACAATAAATTTTGAACTTACACCGAGTGATCCAAGTAAAGTAGACCCTAAAGTGAACCGTTCAGCCGAATTGACAGCCATGTCCGATTTCGAAAAACATATTCGTCTTGTTGATGGTGTAATGCCTTCCACAGAACGCGTGAATGGTGTATATGAAGTGTGGGTATTTCCTGAACTGCTGACACAGTTGAAAATCGTACTTGGCAATGAACTAACCATCGTAAACAAGGAATTGAAGCAAACCATTCGAATAAAGCCGGTTGCCGTCATCGATCGTAAAGATTATGCCGATCTGTATTGGACTAATAATATGAACGACTTGCGAACAAAATTTTTCATTCCCTATGAGTTATTTGAGAAAGATTTTACAAAAAACAAAAGTTTTAATAACACCTTTTCCTATTGGAATTACATACTAGATTATCATCAATTAAAGCTGGAAGGGCTTGAAGCCTATATTAACACACATGTAAGGATAGACAGCTATTTAAGCAATCATTTCAACACATATACGGTCAAAAATCCAGCTATTAACACTTTGAAATTATATGGTGAGAAAGAGAAAAAGCTCAGAATTATGCTGTGGTCGCTTAATGTGCCCGTTAGTATTTTACTAGCCTTCTATTTATTCATGGTTGCCAATTTGATTACAGAACGACAGAAAACAGAGATTGCCGTGCTGCGCAGCAGAGGAGCTAGCCGCACTCAGATTCTTCTTGGTTATGTGTTGGAAGGTATTTTATTAGGGGGAGTTGCTCTTTTAATTGGTCCTTTAATCGGCCTTCAATTAACAAAAATATTGGGTGCTTCGAATGGTTTTCTGGAGTTTGTCCAGCGCGCATCGATGGAAGTCAAGTTGAATCAGGAGGCCTATCAATACGCCGTAGTCGCCGTAGTCGCGTCGGTCTGTATGACACTCATTCCAGCTGTACTCGCCACTCGCGCTACAATTGTTGGTCTTAAACAAACGATGGGGAGGAAGAACAAGCTCTCTTTTGTTCATAAAATGTTTCTCGATGTTCTCTTATTGGTTGTATCCATCTACTTATTACAGAGCTTTAACCGACGTATGAATGATCTGGTTTCCCTAGGACTAGACTCCATGGACATGAAAGTGGATCCGCTTCTTTTCCTTGTGCCGGCTATATTCATATTCGCTATGGGCCTGTTTCTACTGCGGATATATCCATGGGTCATTCAACTGATCTACGGCATCGGCCGAAAGTGGTGGCCTCCTTATTTGTATTCAACCTTGCTCCAAGTTGGCCGCTCAACTACACAGTATCAATTCATTATGCTATTTATCATCATGACACTTGCAACAGGGTTGTTTAGTGCCAGCGCAGCAAGGACGATGAACAAAAATATTGAAGAGAAGATTCGCTATAAGAATGGGGCGGATATTGTTCTGCAAACCAAATGGGAAAATGATGCTCCGACTCCACAGTCAGGGCCGTCAGGCTCTTCGGCAGAAGCGAGTTCCAGTGATGGTCAACCACTTACTAAGAAACGAGTCCAATATACGGAGCCTCCGTTCCTGCCCTTCACACAGCTGGCTGGTGTGGAATCAGCCGCTCGGGTGTTTTATAAAAATGATGCTTATTTCACGTTGGGCAAAGAATCGAAAAAAACAGCGTTCATGGGCATTGATACCGATGAATTCGGACAAACGGCTTGGCTCCGCGACCATTTGCTTGATCATCATTTTTATGATTATTTAAACTTATTGGCTGCCGATTCCAAAGCCGTGCTTATTTCCAAGTCTGTTGCTGAGGAAACAAGAGCCAAAGTGGGCGATGTGGTACATTTAGGATGGAGTGATGTGGAGGGAGCCACTTGTGTTGTGTATGGGATTATTGATTACTGGCCAAGCTGGAATCCCAATCCGATATTATCGCCTGCCACCCAAACAGGGAGCAGTACAGGCAAGACGAAGCAAAGTAAAGTGGATGCACCGAAGTTGGTCATTGGACATCTCTCTTACATTCAAAATAATATGGCTGTAGAGCCTTATGATGTTTGGCTAAAGCTAAAACCGAATATGACCAGTCAAGCTTTGTATGAGGAGTTAGAGCTTAAACATATGTCCGTTTTAAATTTAATCGATACGAAGCAGATGTTGGTTCGCTCCAAGAATGATCCGTTTCAACTGGCCGTGAATGGTGTTATGACACTAGGCTTCCTAATTGCTATAGGAATAAGCTTTATTGGATTTTTACTGTATTGGGTGCTCTCGCTGTCTGGACGGATTTTGCAATTTGGTGTCCTTCGCGCGATGGGAGTTTCTTTTTTACAGCTGATCGGAATGCTAATCGCCGAACAATTACTAACTTCGGGAGCAGCTGTGCTGATTGGCATCCTCACGGGGAATACAGCGAGCCGATTGTATGTTCCCTTGTTCCAGTTAACTTTCGATGCATCGAGTCAAGTGCCTCCTTTTCAAGTGAGCTTTGATCCGAATGATCAGTTGCATTTGTACGTCATTGTCGCTTTGATGATAGGAACGGGTCTTATACTGCTAGGTACGATGCTCTCCAGAATTAAGATTCATCAAGCCGTTAAGCTTGGGGAGGATTAAGGATGATTCACTGTGAAAATCTAGTTAAAATTTATAAAATGGCTGATATAGAAGTCGTAGCATTGCAAGGGCTTGATCTCCACATTGAGGAGGGAGAGCTAATGGCGATTATCGGCAACAGTGGCAGTGGGAAATCGACGCTGTTGAATATGCTGGGAGGGCTCGATCGACCTTCGGCAGGTAATCTCCACGTGGATGGGAAGGACTTGTTGAAATTTAAGGAATCAGATCTGGTGAAGTATAAAAGGGAAACCGTTGGCTTCGTCTGGCAAAATAATGCACGCAATCTAATTCCCTATTTGACAGCTTTGGAAAATGTGGAATTGCCTATCCTGCTGCAGGGACGACGCAAGCGCTACCGCGCTTTAGATTTATTGGATGCTGTAGGTTTGAGTCATCGAAAAAATAACAAGCTAAATGAGCTTTCTGGCGGAGAACAGCAGCGTGTGGCCATTGCTATTGCGCTCGCTAATCAGCCTAAGCTCTTGCTCGCTGATGAGCCGACAGGGTCTGTCGATACGAAGATGGCGATTCAAATTCTCGATCTGTTTCGTGAGCTGAACCGCACCTTCGGTTTAACCGTTGTTATCGTGACGCACGATCCGCTTCTAGCTAAGAAAGTAGATCGAGTTGTTGCCATCCGAGATGGCAAAACCTCCTCGGAGATATTGCGGCGCAAATCCTACCAGGAGGAATTGCTGGAGCTTGAGCAAGGGATCGTTGCTGAGGAGGAGGATTCTCATGTCGAATACGCTGTCGTTGACAAGGCGGGCAGACTGCAAATTCCTGCTAACTTCCTCGAATCGATTGGTGCTTCGAGTACGCATAAAGTTCGCGTTGCGATGGAGGATGGACGAATTGTTCTTCTTCCGCAAGACAAGGGATAAATAACTTGATTACAAACCCAAATCATGGATTTACTCTTCTGAAAGTGTGACTCCGGACTTGTTCTTTTGTCTGTGGGTATTTTACAAAAATTCAAAACTTGTAACCTCACACCTTTACGCATAAAATATGAGAAGGCTGCGATCTAGGCGCAAAACCTAAATTGCAGTCTTTTTTAATTGAAAAATCTATGCTTTTAGCCATGCAACTTTTACATCAGATTAGTAGTCTATTTGATATGTACGTTTTTCAACTTGAGGAGGCATAATTAGGATCATGAATAACAAGACGAAATACTCGCTCGCCATACTCATGGCGTTATCGATAGTAACAGGTTGCAGCAGCAAGGGGGAAGTAGCTCCTAGTGTCAGCCCCACTGCGACGCCCACTTCTTCAGTTAGCGCAGTAAGTCCAGCAGCATCGGCCTCTCCTCCTCCATCTTCTACAATAACCCAACAACCATCACCGGTACCAACGGCTTCCCCAGCGGTCTCTGCAGTTCCGCCAAAAAATGGAGCTATTCAAGTCATTGCGAAGCCGGAAAGTGTGACAGCTCTTGTGAATAAGCAATATTCGCTGCCTGCAAGCTACGAGCCGACTGACTTGGTCTATCCAGAAATTGCATTTGTATTTGCCGAGAAAATTGAAAAGCGTAAAATGCGCAGCATCGCCGCGAGTGCGATCGAAAAGCTTTTTGCAGGAGCGGAGAAGGATGGTATTCATCTTGCCGGTGTTTCGGCTTATCGTTCTTACGCGACGCAAAAATCTATTTTTCAGCGCTATGTGCTTAAAGACGGCGAAGAGAAAGCCAAGATGTACAGTGCTGTTCCTGGAACAAGTGAGCATGAAACGGGACTTGCAATCGATGTAACCAGCAGCGATGGGAAGTGTGCGGCGGAAGATTGCTTTGGCGGGACAAAGGAAGCGAATTGGCTTGATAAACATGCAGCTGAGTATGGTTTTATTATCCGTTATCCCAAAGGCAAATCAGCGATCACCGGTTATCAATACGAGCCATGGCACATTCGCTATGTAGGGGTAGATGTATCTAAAGATCTGGAAACAAAAAAGTTGACGATGGAAGAGTATTATAATGCAGTACCTGTAACCAAATAGTAATGTCGTTATTTTGCACCTCAAACTGTCGCTTATTCGAAATTTATCAGGCTGCTATAGCATGTTACAATGAGTCCAAGTCACTTATTTGGAGGTTAATATGATTAAAGTAGCAATGTTAAGTTTTTGGCACGTGCATGCAAAGGACTATGCTAAACAAGTTACAGAGCATGCGGATACAGAGATCGTTGCGGTTTGGGATGAGATTCCAGAACGCGGACAAGCGGAAGCTGAGCAGCGCGGAGTTACCTTTTACTCGGATCTGGCTGAGCTATTGGCAAATAAGGACATTGATGGTGTCGTTGTGGATACGCCGACTAACCTACATCGCGACGTAATGATTGCTGCAGCGAAAGCAGGCAAACATATTTTTACAGAAAAAGTTATTGCGCCAACGTTACACGAAGTCAATGAGATTCTGGATGCAGTTAATGAAGCGGGTGTGACATTGACTGTTTCATTGCCTCGTTTGAATCCATCATATACGTTAGCGATTCAAGAAATTGTTGAAAAGGAATTGCTCGGACAGGTTACACTCGTTCGTACACGCTTATCACACAATGGCGGCATATCTACAGATGCCAATCCGAAGGGTTGGTTACCGGAGCATTTCTATAATGCAGAGCAATGTGGCGGAGGCGCCTTAATTGATCTCGGTTGTCATCCTATGTATTTAACTCGTTTATTGTTGGGGCTGCCAGAAGCTGTAAGCGCTTCTTATGGTTATGTAACGGGTAGAGAAGTGGAAGATAATGCCGTAGCAACCCTTCAGTATGAGAACGGAGCACTAGGCATTGTAGAAGCTGGTTTTGTGAACGCCTTTTCACCGTTTGTGATCGAAGTTCACGGTACCGATGGCAGTGTGCTTTATTCCGACCATGATGGTAGAGTCTTACTTCGTACAAAAAAGCTTGCTGATGCGAGCGCCCAATGGGTTGCGTATGAGAACGGTCCAGAAGCGAAGCCATCTGCTTTTGATCAATGGGTTACCCATATTCAAAACGGGACTAAAGCAGTTGAAAATATTGGGCTAGCAGTGGACTTAACGAAGCTGATGGAGGCTTCGAATCGTTCTGTTGCGACGAAGCAGCAAGTTCGACTTGATTCATTAGCCCAGTAACTATCTCAAGCTTGAAAGGAAAGGTGTTACGGATGAGTCAGCCATTTTACTTCGAACCGATGCTTGAGAATCCAAGGGCATTGGATCGCTTGGAACTAAGCTTCCGATGGGGTTCTTATGGACTACGTGTACTGCGCTGTCATCTGACTTCCTTTCCTGCCGGAACCATTATAGATTTTCATCAACATTCTGAGTATGAATTTCATTATATCCCCTGTGGAAAAGGCAAAGTAGTCTTGGACGGTGTTACACATCCTCTTCAAGAAGGCATGCTTTATGTAACGGCACCCGGCGTCAGTCATCGTCAAGAGGCCGATGATCGGGAAGCCATGGGTGAACTTTGTCTGCATATTGATATTGTAAAGCTGGATCTGGATGAGGATGAGCAAGGCTCTAAACCGGAGTCTGGGGCGTGGGGACAAGCTTGGGAGATCGCAGAAGCAGATGCCTGCTTAAGGCAGTTGAGCGAACTTCCTCACATCCCTGCATTAGACCGACAGGAAGCAATGAAGTGCTTTCTAGTCGCCTATGAAGCTTGGCGCAGCAATCAGCTAGGTCAATATACCATTATTAAACAGTCCATTGTGCAGATGCTGCTAAGGACGATAGGTGCTTATAAAGCGGATCATCACGGGTTGAATTTGCCTGCACGCGATATGAAGAGCTATCGTTATCAGCTTGCCGTTCAATTCATCGAGGATAACTTCCGTCGTCCGCTAACGCTTGAAGGGGTAGCTGAACGCCTACAGATCAGCTCAAGGCAGCTTCAGCGCATCTTTAAGGAGCAGGCGAACATTTCGTTCAGCGAATACTTAGAACAAGTTCGACTTAAGCATGTATGCACGGAGTTATTGCAAACCTCGATGACCCTTGAGAAAATTGCAGAAAGCAATGGATTTGCTTCCAGTAACTATTTGCACTATGTTTTCAAAAAAGCACATGGTGTCACTCCAAATCATTACCGCGAAAATGTAATGAGTTATGTATAAAAGAAAAGGCTGTTCCCCTCGTAGAATGATCTACTTAGGGAACAGCCTTTTTCTGTGTATAGAAGTCTATTCAAACAGCTTCCGTAAGTTTTCCGTATAAGGTGCTTGGACAATTCCCTTTTCGGTAATAATAGCTGTCACATATTCATTAGGTGTAACGTCGAAGGCTGGGTTGAACACTTTCACGCCTAATGGGGCTGTGCGTTTACCGAAGCCTTGGGTAATTTCATCCTCATGACGTTCTTCAATGGGGATGTCCCCGCCGGTAGGTGTATTCAAATCAATTGTGGAAAGCGGGCTCGCTACGTAAAATGGAATCCCGTGGGCCTTCGCCAACACTGCGACACTGTAGGTACCGATCTTGTTGGCAACGTCACCGTTAGCCGCCACGCGATCCGTTCCTACGATGACTGCTTGGATCCAGCCCTTCGACATGACCGCGCCGGCCATGTTATCACAGATCAGCGTTACGTCGACGCCAGCTTGCTGGAGTTCAAAGGCTGTCAGCCGCGCGCCTTGCAGTACGGGGCGGGTCTCATCCGCGAACACCTTGATGTTCACGCCTTTTTCCTTGGCCAAGTAGAACGGCGCTAGCGCCGTGCCGTACTTGGCTGTCGCTAACCCACCGGCGTTGCAATGCGTCAGCACGCCGAACCCATCCTTGAACAGCGTTAACGCATGTTCGCCGATTAGCCGGTTCGTCTCCTCGTCCTCTGCTTGAATCTTCTGCGCCTCGTCCAGGAGAGCTTCCTTGAAGGCAGCCGGGCTTACGCCCGCTGCTGCCAAGGTCACGGCCCGCGCTCGCATGCGATCTAGCGCCCAGAACAAATTCACTGCTGTCGGACGTGACGTCGCCAGATAGTCCGCTTGCTTCTGGACTTCCGCCAGAAGCTCATCCGCCTGAGCATCCACTTCACGGATGCCAAGGTAAACTCCATACGCGGCGGCGATTCCTATCGCTGGCGCGCCGCGAACCTTTAAGTGCCGAATCGCTTCCCACACCTCTATCGGTGTCTCCAGCGGCAAATACAAAATCTCTTCGGGCAGCAATCGTTGATCTAGCAGATCAAGCTGCTTGCCATTCCAACGCAAGGATTGCAAAGCACCTTGACCGTCAAGGTTTTGCCCTACCAAGCCATCTACATGTTGGTTCGTGTTGGTCATAGCACAAATCCTCTTTCTACTGTTGATTCTTTGGTGGCGATGGCAATAAGCTCATCGATTGATTTCACTTGACGATTGAAACGAATGAATGAAGTGCCAATAGCTAACGCCAAGCGCTGTGCACGTTCTCTTGCAGCTGCATCTTCGATTTTATCAATATCTGCGACATGGGCAAGTCCGACCACACGGCGCACCATTTTAGTTCCTGCGAATCCAACTGTATCTTGGAGCAGATTGGCTAGGAAGTAATCCTGATAGCCGGGCGTTTGAAATATACGATCGACACCGTGTTCATTCCACAAGGCACGGAAATTCGTTTCGAAATGCTTCCATACATCCTTCACAGTTTGTAATAAATAAGAACGATAGGCTTCGCGGCTTGCATGATCCTTACTCCAGCCCTCTTGACCCGCGAAGTTGAGGATGAGGTTAGCGAGCACAGCGCCAATATCAAAACCCATTGGTCCATAAAAGGCGAACTCAGGATCAATCACTTTTGTTGAATCCGGCTTGATAAAGATACTTCCCGTATGCAGATCGCCATGAAGGAGCGCTTGTGCATGAGTAAGGAATTTATTGCGAAGGATGGCTACTTCAAAATGAAGCTCGCTGTCCGCCCAAAGCTGCTCAGCCGCATCACGGATCTGATCTTCGATATTGTTTGTTTCTGCATCACGATACGGATCATCGAAGATTAAATCCTCTGTAATTTTGCAAAGCTCGGGGTTGATGAATCGACCCTGTTGGATTTTCTTTTCCTGTTGGTTTTTGCCTAGATCCGAAGTGAAGAATAACGTATTTGCTAGAAAACGACCGATATGTTCAGCAAAGAGTGGGTACTGGTTAAGTTCAATTAATCCTTTGCGCATAATGATATGATCACTCAAATCCTCCATCACGGTAAGTGCAAGATCTGCGTCATAGGCATAAACGTGAGGCACAAGGTCTGGATTCAAGGCTTTTTCAATTAAGAGCGCTTCGCTTTCAATTCGTGCACGATCTAGTGTTAACGGCCAAGAATCGCCGACGACTTTGGCATAAGGAAGTGCTTGTTTCAAAATAATACTTTTCCCTGTAGCTGTTTCTGATATGCGAAAAACCAGATTTAAGTTGCCGTCCCCGATTTCGTGGCTAGTCAGCTCTGCGCCTGATTGAAACAAATTCGGAATATGGCGCGCGTATTCAATGGCTTCGGCTTCACTTAAAGAATGATATGTGGACATGTTGTTGCCTCCTATGGTTCATTGGATTTAATTCCAACTAATTTACTGTGTATTATTCATCTTTACCTAGTATAAGATAAAATGTTGTTGCATGAAATACTAACTTCGGAAATGTTGCACAATTTACATAAAATAAGTGATTCTAACGTAAATTAGCGTGTGAATGAACATAAACGATTCGTAAATAACAATTAGGAGGCTTTATAATGGTGACAGCATCTTTAACACAATCCATTCAGATAGTTCTGAATAAGCAAATTGCAAATTGGGGTTTACTTTATGTCAAGCTTCACAATTTCCACTGGTATGTGAAAGGTAATCAATTTTTTACACTGCACGTTAAATTTGAAGAACTGTATAATGAGGCTGCTCTTCACGTGGACGAGCTAGCTGAACGCTTACTTGCTATCGGTGGTCAACCTGCAGCTACAATGAGAGCTTATATCGAAGTATCTTCCTTAAAAGAGGCCTTGGGAACGGAAACCGCTACGAAAATGGTTGAAGCTGTCATTGAAGATTTCACAATACTAACACAAGAATTGAAAGCCGGGAGGCAAGCTTGTGAAGAAGTCCAAGATGATACCACGGCTGACATGCTTCTAGCCATTCAAACATCCTTGGAAAAGCATCGCTGGATGCTGCAATCGTTCCTAGGTTAGTCCAAATTTACAAAATCTTCAACTTGAACAAACATGAGCATGATGAAACTTGGCTATACTTGAGGCAAAACAGTTCTGGAGGATGCCAAAGTGATAAAAATCCTGAATCTGCTGCTAATTGTAGCCGCTTGTTGTGTTCTGTTTCTGATTGCTTTCGATGCGGAATCACCTAGCACGGCTGCTGATCCGAATCCTATGAAACAGAATCAAGAACAGTTTGCCCGTATACAACCAACGTATTACGCTAATACTTCGAAATAAGAGAAAGCTTAGGGATGGCTGCGCTTGCGCCATCCCTTTCTTATGTAGAGTTTCATATCTCATATATCACATTGTCTTGGCGCCTTAGATTCCTTATAATAGATAGATTAATTAATGAGGAGAACAAGGAGTTGGCGTCATGGGGAAACCAAAGGCCTTGAAAGAATGGGCATCGGTTGTGAAAGCACTGGAAGATGGAACACAAATTTTCATTATGCGTAAGGGTGGCATTGTTGAGGAAACAAAAGATTTTCAAGTGGAATCCAATGATTTCTTTCTCTATCCG
This sequence comes from Paenibacillus sp. yr247, assembly GCF_900103825.1. Taxonomy (GTDB): domain Bacteria; phylum Bacillota; class Bacilli; order Paenibacillales; family NBRC-103111; genus Paenibacillus_E. Next base: position 209,222 of record NZ_FNIF01000002.1, on the reverse strand, counting down.
ACTTATGAGCATCAAAGAAAGGAGCTGCTGAAAGAGGGTTACAGGGGGGTTATCGATGAATCCCTAGTAGGCTGGAGTGCTGAGGATACGCATGTAACGATTAGCTCTTATGCTCGAATGATTGAAGATATTGAAATTAGCGATCAAGAGCAGTTGAATAAACTAATCCCTTTTCACATTTGGACAGAAAATTTCACGGAAGAAAGATTGAAGTGGAAGCGTAAAAATCCGCTGCATATTATGTTATTAAGAGTGTATAAATGGGTACAACCCTTACATATTCCGATTGAGCAGGCCTATATAGGCTGCAAATCATGGATTCAGTTGGAAGCTATTATACCAGATGATTCATCCTTGGTTCCCGTCTTGGGCGAGGAAGAGTTTGCTGCGCAAGTTGCTGAAATTAAGCGTACCTTGGCGAAATAAAAAGATGACATTTCACAAAATGCTCTCCTTTTTCATGTAATTGCCCTTTCTTGATTTCAGTTAGTAAGTTATAATAGAATTATTCTAATGAGAATCAATGATAATCATTTAAAATGGTTGTCATTTATCTAGTACATTTAAACATTATGGAGGCTTAAAGAAAATGGCAAATTCATCAACATTTACAATAGACGGTCTAAAAGCGAACGTCGAGGGAAAGGAAATTTTGAAAGGTCTTAGCCTGGAGATCAAAGGCGGCGAAATTCATGCCATCATGGGACCAAACGGAACAGGTAAAAGCACATTGGCGTCCGCGCTGATGGGTCACCCGAAATATGAAGTAACCGAGGGTTCAGTAACTTTGGACGGCGAAGATGTTCTCGAAATGGCTGTTGACGAGAGAGCACGCGCTGGTTTGTTCTTAGCTATGCAATATCCAAGCGAAATTACGGGCGTAACGAACGCTGACTTCTTGCGGAGTGCAATGAACGTACGTCGCGGTGAAGGTAACGAAATCTCCTTGATCAAGTTCATTCGTCAAATGGAAGCCAAAATGAAGCAGTTGGAAATGAACCCAGAGTTCATGCACCGTTACCTGAACGAAGGCTTCTCCGGTGGTGAGAAGAAGCGCAACGAAATTCTTCAAATGCTTTTGCTTGAGCCTAAGTTTGTCATTCTGGATGAGATTGACTCCGGTCTGGATATCGACGCATTGCGTATCGTAGCTGAAGGTGTTAATGCTATGCGCAGCGAAGAACGCGGATTCTTGATTATAACGCATTACCAACGTCTGCTAAATTACGTTAAACCTGATTTTGTACATGTTATGATGCAAGGTCGTATCGTAAAATCCGGTGGTCCTGAGCTTGCTGAGCGTCTAGAAGCGGAAGGTTACGACTGGATCAAAGAAGAACTCGGCATCGTGGATGAAACCGTTGGTCAAGACACGGAAGAATTCAAAGTTCCAATGAACACGACTGCGCCGAAGTACTAAAGAGAGGAGAGACTTTGATCTTCAATCAAAGGTCCCTATATTAGGAGGATTACCATGAGTACTCAAACAACACTTTCCATAGATTCTAACGCTGTCGTCGAGCTCTCCCGCAGCAAGCAAGAGCCGGAGTGGATGACTGCCCTTCGTACAGAAGGGTTAACGTTAGCTAATTCTTTGGAATTACCTGTACTAGAAAAGACGAGAATTGACCGTTGGAGCATTTCCTCCTATGGTTCCTATAAAACGCAAGCTCCTTTGACTTCTATTGAGTCTTTACCGGAAGTTGCCAAAGGATTAGCTAATTCCGATAACTTGATTGTACAACGCAACTCCGGTATCGTGTACAACCAGGTTTCTGAGGTATTGAAAAAGCAAGGCGTCATTTTCACCGATTTGGAAACAGCGATTCGAGATCACGCGGATCTGGTGAAGCCTTACTTCATGAAAGCCATTGAAGCGAACGAAAATCAATTAACAGCTTTGCATGCTGCTCTTTGGAACGGTGGTATTTTCATCTATGTTCCCAAAGAAGTTCGTGTGGATATCCCGCTTCAAGCATTGTTTGTTTCGGATGATGCAGAAGCAACTTTCGCTCCTCATGTGTTAATTGTCGCTGAGCAATTTAGTTCGGTCACTTATGTTGATAATTACGTATCTTCCCTTTCGGGTGCTCCTTTGGTGCAAAACGGAATCGTTGAAATATTCGTGAAACCGGGCGCACGAGTGAACTATGCTTCCATTCATAATTTGGAAGAGTCTGTAACGGATCTGACATACCGTCGTGCAATAATCGATAACGATGCGAGCGTGCAATGGGTTGTCGGTGAAATGAACTACGGGAATACATTATCGGATACGACATCCATTCTCAAAGGCAAAGGCTCTGATTCCGATGCAAAAGTGATCTGTGTAGGTACACAAGAGCAAAAGTTGAACCTGACCACTCGCGCAGTTCACTGGGGCAAAGCTTCGACAAGCGATATGATTACACGTGCTGTTATGAGAGATGGCGCAACAGCAATCATCAACGGTATCACGAAGATCGAAAAAGGTGCAACAGGCTGTAACGGTCAGCAAACAGAAAAAGTGTTGATGCTTAGCCCGAGAGCACGCGGCGACGCCAATCCAATTCTGCTTATTGATGAGGACGATGTAAAAGCTGGCCATGCGGCAAGCGTTGGTCAAGTAAATGCAGAGCAAGTCCATTACCTAATGTCACGTGGGATTTCGAAAGAAGAAGCTCAACGCTTAATTATTTATGGATTCTTGGCGCCAGTCGTTTCCGTAATTCCAATTAAAAGCGTTGAAGAACAGCTGCAAAGCTTAGTAGAGAGGAAGCTTGGACAATGAATACCTCGGAGATACGTGAACTTTTTCCCATTCTAAATCAAGAAGTGAACGGTCATCCTCTGGTGTATTTGGACAGTGCTGCTACTTCCCAGAAACCTATTCAGGTGATTGAGGCACTGAAGCACTACTATGAGTGGGACAATGCGAACGTTCACCGCGGGGTTCATACCCTTGGTTCCCGTGCAACTGATGCGTACGAAGGAGCACGAGCAAAAGTTGCTAAGTTCATAGGTGCATCCAGTGAGCAGGAGATTATTTTCACTAGAGGAACAACAACTGCTATCAACATTGTGGCAAGCAGTTATGCGAAATCGGTATTGCGTGAAGGCGATGAAATCGTCCTCACGCCGATGGAGCATCACAGCAACCTGATTCCTTGGCAGCAAGCTGCTAAGGCAACGGGAGCTACTTTAAAATATATTCCTTTACAGCCCGACGGTTCTATCTCGCTAACAGATGTTGAGAATGTGATTACCGATCGTACGAAAATCGTATCGGTTGTTTATGTTTCTAACGTTCTAGGTGTCATTAATCCGATCAAAGAGATCGCCCGAATCGCCCATAAGCATGGTGCGAAGATAATGGTCGATGGCGCACAAAGCACACCGCATATGAAAGTGGATGTGCAAGATTTGGATTGCGACTTCTACGCGCTTTCCGGTCACAAAATGTGTGGCCCTACTGGAATCGGGGCATTGTATGGGAAGAAGGCCTTGTTAGAGAATATGGAGCCAGTTGAGTTTGGCGGCGAAATGATTGATCATGTGGATCTCTACGAGTCAACATGGAAGGAACTGCCTTGGAAGTTTGAAGGCGGAACACCAATTATCGCAGGAGCTGTCGGTCTCGGCGCGGCTATCGATTTTCTACAAGAAGTCGGTATGGACAATATTTTTAAACACGATATTCAGCTCACGAATTATGCGTTGGAGCGTATGACTCAGATCGAAGATCTGATTGTCTATGGTCCTACCCAAAATCGCGCAGGACTCGTAACTTTCAATCTAGGCGATGTACATCCTCATGATGTTGCAACTGTTCTGGATGCGGAAGGAGTTGCTGTGCGTGCCGGTCACCATTGCTGTCAGCCTCTAATGAGATGGCTTGAAGTGAGCAGCACGGCTCGTGCAAGCTTCTATCTGTACAATACAGAAACTGATATTGACCGACTTGTGTTGGCCTTACAAAAAACAAAGGAGTACTTCGGCCATGCAATTGGATGATTTATACCGTAGAGTGATTATGGATCACTATAAAACACCTCGCAACCGTGGGAAGTTTGAGTCAGGCGAAGCTGTTACGATTGATCTAAATAACCCAACTTGTGGTGATAAAATTTCGCTGCAGATGCAGGTTGAAGATGGAATCGTGAAGATGGCTAAGTTCACAGGTGAAGGCTGCTCAATTAGCTTATCCTCTGCATCGATGATGACGGATGCTGTCAAAGGCAAAACAATCGAAGAGGCGCTAAAGATGGCTGATAATTTTTCTGGCTTGATGAAGGGCGAACCTGCTGAGTTTGAATATGAAGATATAGAAGCATTATCTGGGGTGAATAAATTCCCAGCACGGATTAAATGTGCAACCCTTGCATGGAACGCACTTCGCAAAGGGATTGAACATTCCCAAAAGACCGATAACTAACGCACAAGCGTTCGCATATAATAATTTTTTGCTGAACAAAAATGCTAAGGAGGAATTCATCATGGCAAAACAAATGCCAGATCTTGAGGATTATAAATATGGTTTTAGAGATGAGCACAAATCAATTTTTCAATCAGGTAAAGGCTTAACTCGTGAAATCGTTGAAGAAATCTCCAGAATTAAAGGCGAACCCGAATGGATGTTGGAGTTTCGTCTGAAATCCCTGGAGCAATTCTTTAAAATGCCAATGCCACGTTGGGGCGGAAACATGGATGATCTGGATTTCGAAGATATTCAGTACTATGTAAGACCGTCTGAGAAGCAAGGTAAGACTTGGGAAGAAGTTCCGACAGAAATTAAAGAAACATTCGATAAACTCGGTATTCCTGAGGCGGAACAAAAATTTCTAGCGGGTGTATCTGCCCAGTACGAATCGGAAGTCGTTTATCATAGCATGCAAAAGGAACTCGAAGACCAAGGTGTTATCTTCACAGATACGGATACGGCACTTCGTGAGCACCCGGAGCTGTTCAGAAAATACTTCGGTACCATTATTCCGCCAAGCGACAATAAATTCGCTGCTTTGAATAGTGCTGTATGGTCCGGTGGATCCTTCATCTATGTTCCTAAAGGTGTTAAATGTGAAGTTCCATTGCAAGCTTACTTCCGTATTAACTCCGAGAACATGGGACAGTTCGAGCGTACATTAATCATTACCGATGAAGAAAGCTTTGTTCATTACGTTGAGGGCTGTACAGCTCCTATCTATAGCACAAACTCCCTTCACAGTGCGGTAGTTGAGATTGTGTGTCTCAAAAATTCCCGTGCTCGTTATACAACAATTCAAAACTGGGCACCGAACATCTACAACCTCGTTACAAAACGTGCAGTTGCAGAAGAAGGCGCTACAATGGAATGGGTCGATGGCAACATCGGTTCCAAACTGACGATGAAGTACCCAGCAGTTGTGCTAAAAGGCCGCGGCGCTAAAGGGATGGTTCTTTCCATCGCTGTAGCTGGTAAAGGGCAGCATCAAGATGCAGGCGCTAAAATGACGCATCTGGCTCCTGATACAACTTCAACAATCGTGTCCAAGTCAATCTCCAAACACGGCGGTAAAGTAACGTACCGTGGTCTGGCTTCCTTTGGACGTAATTCCCAGGGCTCCAAAGCGAACATCAAGTGCGATACCTTGATTCTCGATAATGAGTCAACGTCAGACACGATTCCTTATAACGAAATCATGAACGACAACATTACGTTGGAGCATGAAGCAACAGTATCCAAAGTTTCTGAGGATCAATTGTTCTACCTCATGAGCCGCGGTCTTACTGAGGCTGAAGCAACGCAAATGATCGTTATGGGCTTTATTGAGCCATTCACGAAAGAACTTCCAATGGAATATGCCGTTGAAATGAACCGTCTCATTAAATTTGAGATGGAAGGTTCCATCGGTTAATCAATATGTACAACGAAAAGCGTGCCCGAATTTCTCGGGCACGCTTTTTATAATTTGAATAGCTAAGCATTAATTCGTTTACGATTTTGTGTAGCAAGAGTCAGAATTGCAACATAGAAGGGCTGGAGGTTGAACTTTTTGCCAAACTCAAATTTATAGGCAGCGGTCTTGGCATCATTAGCTTTGTAATAAGGAGATGTGATGTAGTGAATTGTCAATTCACTATCATCGAAGCCCGTACCGGCCGTTTCCATAGTTACATCATAGATGGATTCGAGGTCAATGGAGGCAATCCTAGTTTTTTTTCCAGTTACACCTTGATGATCAATGAGAATGATTCTTTCATCTGTAACTACAAATGTATCTCTGACTAACTTAAAGCCAGTTGTCACCTTTTCGCTAGGCATGAGATAGATCCCATACTGCCTAGTGAGCTCATCCACGGAAACCTCCGAGAAATTACCTAACAGACCATTCAAGAAACCTGCCATCTCTATCACTCCTCAATTGAATATATGCCCATATTCGACAAGTAGAATAGGATTACCTTCTTCTTACCTCAGTCTTTAGACCGAGTTGTAAGCCTTCTGGAGACCGTTCTGAATCAGAACGGATGCTGATATGATAATGAGTAAAGACAGCCTGGACGTCAGGCCTAGAAGCGAGGGAACACAGTATGAGCAGCAAGAACTGGTTCAATGGCATGTGGGAGAGCAGAGGTTGGAATCAGCGGGAAATTGATTATCAATGGCCGTCTCCTTCCTTGCCGATTATTAATATTCGAACTGGCGGTATGCGCAAAGGCAGGCATCGGGTAGCGATCGGGGTTTTCGCTGTAGGTGATATTGCTGTTGGACTTGTATCTATTGGAGTTGTCAGTGTCGGCATTTTTTCCATTGGTGCTGTAGCTATTTCGTGGTTGGCTTCGTTTGGAGCAGTTGCCATCGCTAGCTATTTGGCTGGAGGGGCCGTAGCTATTTCCAATTGGCTTTCCATCGGTGCTGTTGCAGTCGGAAAATTAGCCTTAGGAGCTGTAGCAATTGGTAAAACAGCTCTTGGTGCTGTTGGGATGGGTGAGTCTGCTTACGGTTTTGTTGTAATAGGGCAGCATGGGTTTGGCCTGATTCCGATTACTGTCGATTTTGCCAAGTGGATAACGGGATTATTTAAACCTTCCTAAGCAACTCATGTTATTTTAATGAAGGCTTTCCAAGTTGCTCCAAGCAGGTCAAATATGCCTTTCATGCATATTAATAAGCAACTTATCTCACTCTATAGAGGATCATAATATGTCCTTTAAAGGAGAAGAGAAGGTATGTTGAAAAGGCTGAAAATAACAGCAATAGGAAGTATGGTTATCCTGATAGCCACTACAACAGCTTGTGGAAGCAATAATGCTAGCCCAAATAACTCAGCACCAACGCCGAACCCAACGATACAATCAGGTACAGGGAATACGCTTTCCCATAGCTTGTCACAAGCAGGAAAAGGATTAACAACATTAGGTAATGATGATGCCATTGTGCCGATTAAAGTGATTAATAATGTAAATTATATACCTGCCCGTGAACTCGTTCAAACCCTAAAGTTCCAGACAGACTGGGATGATACGAATCAGAAGCTGCTAGTTGGCGACAATGACGCTAACTATGAATTGACGATGAACTCGACGAAAGCAAAGAAAGATGGTTCAGATATTCATGTTAACCAACCCTTTGTCAAGGAGGGGGATTCCGCTTATTTGCCAATCTCATCCTTAGCAGATTTGTTTCAAGAAGATATGTCCTACGAAGTCAGTAATGGACAATTGAAGATTCATCCTTCTCCCGTTGCTCCGATTGAGAATGAAGATGATTCTGATCCTCGCGGGAATGCGGCGGAGCTTGAATTCAGCGACGATCCAACGGATCCTTTCAAAGGTGTGGGGAATGAAACGAACCCAGCCTCTAAGGATCTACAAGCGGGAAATGACTTGCAAGTATGGTCCCCCTCTGGCAAGGAAGAAGTAATTCCGGTTTTGAAGAACATTGATATAAATGCAATGATTAACAAAGGCAAGCAATACTTAGGTGTTAAATATAAATTCGGTACCGGCCCTTACCCGCAAACAGGAAGATTTGACTGCTCGACGTTTACCCAATATGTTTATGGGAAATATGGCGTAAGGCTTCCAAGACTTGCTCGCGAACAAGAAAGGGTAGGAACATTGGTTAGTAGAAAAGCTTTGCGCAAAGGTGATTTAATGTTTTTCTATGTGCCAGGCCGATTCAAATCCAATAAAACAGTTGGACATGTTGGTATCTATATTGGGAACATGCAAATGCTGCATTCTTCACCCGCGGCAAAGAATGGCGTCCAGATCTCTGATATCAGTAAACCGTACTGGAAATCAACGTTTCTCCGAGCAAAACGCATTGTATATTAATTCATTAAAGTCTATCCTGAAGGGTAGGCTTTTTTTATTTTTGCCAAGTTGAAACAAAAAGTCTGTTCGTGCGTTTTATCTAGTATGAAGTCACGGATGAGGGAGGATTAAATCGATGAATATTACTCTTTTCGAAAAATTGGCGGACGGACAGCTGCAGAAAATTAGTGAACGGCCCTGGGATGAGAAACTCATCCAAGCCTTAAATGTAGCGAACTTTGTTCTTATTGGCGGCAAGGAATATGAAATGATTGAAGGAAGATTGAACTTGGATCTTAATGTTTTTGAGCTATTACTGGTTACGGTAAGTTCAGAAGGGGGAGGGAATAAGCAGTGAAACGACCGTTGAAAGTAATTTCAACCTCTTTAGGAATCATGCTCGTTGGTCAAATGCTGCTGTTTCCGGCACACGCCGCGGAGTCCCCAAATCCGACTGCTGGGGCAGGAGCATCTAAGCTGGTAGAATGGTCTTCAGAAGATGTGAAGGCTTATTACGATCCTTTTGTTGACTGGAGTATACCTATCCCAGCGGAAAATAAAACGACATTTCCTTCTCCATCACCTACACCTGCAGCAGGAAGTGCCTCGACTGGATCAGGAGGAAGCACGACACCCATCATTGTGAACCAGGTAAGCGGTGGCGGCGGCTTTGGATGGGATGATCTACTGCTTTACCATCTGATTTTTAATAGTGGAAGCCCGTACTCGTCGAGTAATTGGGGAAGTAATCATCGCTCTTATTATTATCGTTCGAATACACCTTATGTGACGAAAACGTATGAACCGAGTTCATTCTCAAACCGTTCCGCAACAAAAACACCAACCACTTCAAGTGGAACAGGCACGTTTACAACCAATAATTCAACATCAGGCAGTAAGACGGGGACGACAGGGAATACGGGTTCCGCTAGCAGCTCCGGTACGAGCAGCGGTACAACATCCAGCTCCAAGTCGACCTCCACCTCTTCCGGCAGCATTGGCGGTAAATCAAGTGGTTTCAGCTCCTCATCCAGCTCAAGCTCTAGCTCAGGGGGTTAAATCTGTGGTTTATGAAGTCATAGGAACGCCTTTTCCTGACAGAGCTCATAGGGTGCAGCAGCTGGCGGACCTCGGATTTACCTGGGCAAATCTGGGAGATGAAGCTTACTGGATCGACCAACTCGTGGTTATGGACAGGAAAGCCTACGAAGAACTTATCCATACGGCCGAAGTTTTGTGGCACATATTTGATAAAGCCGTTCGTTATCTGAAAGGAAATAGGGAGTTATATGCGTTATTGTCTATCCCTGAAGTGCTGTGGGATGGATTAGATCGACTGGAGCCGAATGCCGCGGGCTTCATTAGTCGTTATGCAAGATTTGATTTTACCGTAAATCTGCAAGGGGACATCAAGCTATTAGAGCTGAATGCAGATACACCAACAGGGTATGTAGAGGCAGCCATCGCTACACCTTGGTTATGTGAACAAAAGGGGATGGAATCACCTAATCATGCGATGAAAGAGCTTATCCGCGCGGCTTGGGAGATAGAAGCTCCAGACTTTGCTGCCTGCATAGCATATGGACAGCATGCTGAAGATACAGGAACAATTGATGCACTTGTAGCTCACAGTGGAAGAAGCATGACGTGTGTTGACTGTTTGGATTTGTGGATCGATGAAGGCGTGGTTAAGGTTGGCGAGAATCAAACCATCACGAAAATGTTTGCTCTATACCCGAAGGAATGGATGGGTATTGACGATGGCGGAGAGGCATTTGCTTATGCGATTGAAGAACAATTCATTCAATTATTCAATCCTCTACACGCTGTTATCTTGCAATCGAAAGGCCTACAAGCCATTATTTGGGGCTTACATGAGGAAAACAATGATATGTTCACGTCGGATGAGCACAAGGCAATAGAGACCTATATGCTGCCTACCTATACTACGCCCGCGCTACCAAGGGATTATGTGTCCAAATCCATGTTCGGTAGAGAAGGCGGTTCCGTTGAGCTCTATAACGTGCAGGGGAAGTTAGAGATCAAAGATGAAGTCGGCTTTGATACGAGTGTGTTTTTTCAGCGCGTTTACCAGCAGCGAGCCGATTTACCTGAGCTGCCTTTTGCCCATGGAAATAAGCATTTATTAACGGGTCTTTTTGTTCTAAATGGAACACCGTGCGGTCTATTAGGGCGAGCAGGCGGGATGATTACAGGAAATGCCAGTCAATTTGTAGCGATAGGAGTGAAAGCACCTTGAAACAAAGACGATTTTGGCTAATGGCTGCGGGCTTCATTGTATGCATCGTGATCATTTGGGCCATTAGCAGCGCGTTTCATAAGAAGCCATCTGTTTTAAGCAAGACAACAGCAACAGTAGGAAGTGCGGCAAATACAAGTAGTATGAATGGTGAAGTGCCATGGGATTATCAGATACAGCAAGCAAAAGTCGGGGATTTGTTGGACGGAGATATGGTCCTGCTTCCAAACAATGAACGTATCTCGAATGATCAGAATTTTGCTACAGGGGACCAAATATGGGTACTCAGCTATATGCAGGCGACGATGAAAACGGATAGTCAAGGGAAGAACGATGTGACATTGTCGCAATGGAAGCCTATTAAGACGTTTAAAACAAAAGAAGAAGCTGAAAAAGATTTAGCGGAGTTAAAATTAGAAATTAAGACGGATGTGAAATTGGTAGGAGTTTATAAAACGGAGCTCGATGGCAAATTTCGCTATTTCGCCGTGGCTGATCTACCAACTGGGCAAAAAGTGAAGCAGCCTATTCCTGAGGAACGCTATGAAAGCTTCAAAAACAAGAAGGAAGTACAGGTTATTCTAGAGGAAGTACACGATTACAGCAATTTTGATCAATCAATGGCTAAATTTCGGGGGTGGGCAGAATGATCGTTTTGGATCTAATCATTAGTTTGTTTGTGATCGTCTTGCTGCAATTTGCAGGAATGTATGTGTTTAGTTTAATGACTCCCTACCGCGATATGGAGGAAATTAACAATGGTAATGTAGCTGTTGGAATCACCATGGGCGGCAAATTTGTAGCGACTGCTATCATATTAGGGATTGCCGCATATACCAATTCTTCGATTTGGCATATGAGCTTATGGTTTGCGGTAGGTTACAGCTGTTTGGTGGCTACCTACTGGATCTTTGATTGGCTAACTCCAGGAGTGAAGCTGTCCGATCAAATAAAACAAGGGAATCTGGCTGTTGGTACGCTGCTGGCTGCCGTTTATATTGGGATTGCAATTGCAGTCAGCAGTCTTATTATTTAGTTTGCATTAGATTGCGATTTGCGTAATTTCGACATCCTTAAGTTGAGATAGATCCAAGAATTGATTATTGATGTTAATGAGCGGTCGGAAGAAATCGGAAGGATTCGTCATAACGATCGTACCGACTCGTCCATCGCTCAAGGCCACTTTTTTGCCGATAAAGTTAGGGATCATGTTGCGAATAAATACTTGCGTGATTTTCGGATCAAGTTGTCCAAAACTCATATTGTGAAGTTCTTTCAGTACGAACAGAAGATCACGTTTTTCCTGGTAAACACGGTTGCTGATCATAGCGCTGTAAACGTCTGCAACCGCAACAATAAGAGAATATGAATGAATTTCTGTACCCTTTTTTCGTAAAGGATAGCCTGTGCCGTCCATTCGTTCATGATGCTGAAGAGCAACGAGAGCAAGCGTGTTGTCCTTTAAGGAGTTTTTTATGATTTCGTAGCCATAAATGGTATGTTTCTGAATTTCATTGAACTCATCGTTGGTTAGTTTACCTGGCTTGTACAGGATATCTGTGGGGATTTTGCTTTTGCCGATATCATGCAAATAGCCTGCTTTTCCAATAAAGAGGGCTTCTTTCTCACTTTTATTCATCCATTTGGCAATGTAGTAGGAAAGCATACCTACCTGTACACTGTGATGGAACGTATAATCATCTTTGCTGTTCAAAGAAAGCAATAAGGAAACAACGTCTTTCTCTTCCTCTAGGCTCTCGATCAATGGATTGAAAGCGGATTCTATAACGTCGTTAGTAATGGAATCCCCATTTCCTGCTGATTGAAAGATATCTTTAATTCCGGTAATTGAATCGTTAAAAGAGTTTAATTGCGTGATATTTACTTCGTAGGCTACGGTTTTATCAAGCTCTATTACGTCTACGCTGCCTCTTGGGGATATATCGACATACTCCACATTGTGTCGATTGAGCATCAAAATATCGCTTGCATCGACGACGGTACCTGATGAAAGAAGATGAAGCCCTACCATATTGTAGGAATCGGAAATTAGTTTATCACCAACGATTAGTTGAAGTACATGTATACGCATTGAAGTTCCTCTCCTAGTTCTATAATCACGCAGGTATATTGTTATACTACATCCCAATATAACGGCTGTAAAGACTCTTGGCCTGAATTAAATCTTCGGTTCCTTGAATCAGTACACGCCCGTCAGGGAAAATGACCATATGCAAATCGGGGGCAGCTTGGAACTTTAACAGAAAGCGATTTTTCTCTACCGGTCCAAGTGGTTTCAAGCGTTCTTCCCAGTATTCAAGCGGTCTGGTAGAAGGAATGACCGGATGAATCTGGACGGAATTACGTCCGCACAAGGATTGAATCGTGTCGCTTTCCACACCGGCCTCTAAGTAATCATATTGCTTCATTGCACAGGCGGGACAATCTGATTTAAGCGCGCCGGCTACACTAATGGCCGAATGCTGATTGAACCATAAGTCCCATTGCTGCATTCGGAGATTGAGATGTTCGCTTGCGCCAATAAGCAGTTTAAGAGCTTCGGTTGCTTGAAATGAAGCGACAACGTGAATGATTCCGCCTATAACACCAGCGGTATCACAGGTTTCTGTCATGCCTGCAGCAGGGGCTTGCGTAAATAAGCAGCGCAAGCAAGGAGTTTGTCCCGGAATGATCGTCAAAGAGACGCCTCTGGAGGCGACCGCACCGCCATAAATCCAGGGAATACCTAGTTTAATACTCACATCGTTAATGAGGAAGCGGACCGAGAAGTTATCCGTTCCATCCAAGATCAAATCCACATCACTTAACAATTCTTCAGCATTCGTGGCATTTAGATCAGTCACATGTGGCTCAATCGTGATCTGCGAATTCACGAACTGTAAGCGTCTTGCTGCTGCAATCGCCTTAGGAGTAGTAGTAGCTGCATCTTCTTCATCGTAAAGCATTTGTCTTTGCAAATTGCTTGTATCAACAAAATCGCGGTCAATCAATCGTACATATCCGACCCCGGCACGAACCATATGGTTGGCAAGAACTGTGCCCAAAGCGCCCATTCCTACGATTGCGACTCGACTACCAATAAGTTTGCGCTGGCCTTCCAGGCCTATAGGGGAAAAGAGAACTTGCCGGGAATAGCGCGAATCAACGACATCATTTTGTCCTGTATGTAAATGTGAGTCCAAGTAAGCTCATCTCCAATCGGGTCTATTCAAACTGTGGCGTTTGGAGCGGGTTCCAAGGGCCTGTTTGGCTGCCCTTCCACTCTGAACCATCATCCCATATTTCTTTTTTCCAAATGGGCACGATTTGTTTCAGACGTTCTATCGCGTACCGGCTCGCTTCATAGCAGTCAGCCCGATGCGGGGAGGAAACGGCAATGACAACGCTAGCCTCAGCAATAGCCACTTTGCCCAAACGATGTGTAATCGCACAAAACGTGCCCGGCCACCGAGCTTCAATCTCGTGACCGATTGTTTCCATGGTTTTCAATGCCATCGGTATATAGGCTTCATATTCCAATAGGACAGTTCGCTGCCCATTGGTCATCTCTCTTGTTGTTCCTATGAAGGCAAGCGAAGCACCATGATTAGGATTGTTTACTTTAGATGTTACTTCGGCTACATCAATGGTGTCGTGGGTGATTTCGTAATTAGAAGGTTGTCCGCCTGACACAGGGGGAATGAGTGCAATTTCGTCTGCCGCTGTGACCATTTCCTGATCACCCGCATAAGCTTGATTTTTTGCAAAAAAACAGGTCATCAATTGAGCGGAAGCAGCCGGATAGGCAGCATTGATTTGCTTTTTGAGCTGTTCGATAGAAACAGACTCTTGTTCTACATGTATATGTAGGACAGAAGTCCCGAAAAGGTCTACTAGACCTGCGAAGAGTTGGATGTGAATGTTCACGGCTCTGCTCCTAATGAATAGTGGTAGGAATCTCTTACAGCATATCATATTTTGACCTGAAAATGGTATAATGGGTAAAGCCTTTGGTGATGACAAATGGAGCTAAAGGGATGGAAGGGGATAGGTATTTATGCAAACAGAAATGCGCATACAAGTGTCAGACCCACATATAACGAATGAAGTATTCACGATATCCGAAATGGTTGCTCTTGCTGAGCAGAAGTTAGCGCTTCAGGACCGAGTGCCGAATGTGCAAGGAGAAGCTTTTGATTTAAAATCGTGGTATAGAAGCTGGAAGAGAAGCCGTAATGGAGAGTATGCAGAAGAGCCTACTCATGTAAAAGTAGAGGCAGTTGACGAGTTTCAAGCGCTTATGCCTTGGTCTCAGGTAGATACTGCTTTATTTCTATATAACCAAGGTGGAGAGGCGCTTAAGAAGGGCTATCCGATTCGTCTCTATGTGCCTGATGGCAGCAGCGAATGTCTCAATGTCAAAAGTGTTGTAAAGGTGTGGTTTCTACATGATACGGCGCTCGGGGACGAAGCGACCTACGGCTTCAAAAACAGAGTGCTGCTGGATGAGTTGAAATTCCAGAAATGAGATGGACACCAGCTGCATAAGATAAGACATGCTTGGATCTGGCTTATGCCTACGAAAAGAGGTGAACGGTATGTCTGAGCCACTGCAACGACTCGTTATTTTACATACGAATGATTTACATAGTCATTTTGAGCAGATGCCCAAAATTAGCGCTTATTTTGACCGCGTACGCCGGCTATGGCCGGCCAATCAGGTGTTGACACTCGATATTGGGGATCATATGGACCGAATGCGCCCGGAAACGGAAGGCACGAATGCCATTGCGAATTTGGAAATTATGAACGCAACAGGTTACGACGCGATGGTTGTTGGAAATAATGAAGGGCTGACGTTCACACCTGAATTGCTAAGAGGGGTTGTGAAGGAATATGCGAGATTTCCAATTATCGGAAGTAACATTATCGAGATAGCGACGAATGAGACTCCGGATTGGATGCTTGATACACTTACGATTGAGAAATCAGGACTGAAGATTGGGCTCATTGGGGTAACAGCGGCTTATCCAGCTTATTATGAACTGCTTGGTTGGCATGCGAAGGATCCAATAGAAGCGGTAGAAGCCCATACTAGTCTTCTTCGCCCTCAAGTTGATATCATTATTATAATGTCCCATTTAGGACTTCGAATGGATCAACGCATGGCTGAAGAGCTGGAGGGCATCGATGTGATTCTCGGCGGTCATACACATCATGTGCTTGAGGAGCCGCTCATGATCAGCGGCTCCTATATATGCGCGGCCGGCAAGTTTGGGCAATATGCCGGCCATATTGAACTTGCATACGACCCGGCGCAACGCCGGATCGTGGAGCTCCACGGCCGCGTCGTCCCGATGACGGACGATAGCGAAGAAGACAGCAACGTTACTGCGCTGCTGGAGCACTACCGCATCGCCAGCGCGGCGGCGCTGGATGCCGAGGTGGCGCAGCTGCGGCAGCCGCTGCGCCTCGACTGGTACGGCGAATCCCCGCTCGGCAACTTGCTTGCCGCGGGGATTCGCCGCTGGACCAGCGCCGAGATCGGGCTGGTCAATAGCGGCCAGCTCCTTCAGGGACTGAAGGAGGGGCGCCTGACACGCGGCAGATTGCTAGAAATCTGCCCGGGACCGATCAATCCCTGCCGCATGCTGCTCAGCGGGGCCGATCTGCTGCAAGCGCTCGAAGAGTCACTGCTTAGTGAGTTTAAGGAGAAGCCGATTCGCGGCCTCGGCTTCCGGGGCGAGGTGCTGGGCGTGCTCTGCGTCGATGGGTTAACCGTCGAGATGGACAGCTCCCGTGCACCTTACGAACGTGTCATCGCCGTGTACGTGGGCGATGAGCTTTTAAACCCTGAACGTGACTATGTCGTCGGTACGATTGATATGTTTACTTTCGGCTCTGGCTATTTATCCCTAAGTCGGGGTAAGGAAGTGGCCTATATGCTGCCCGAATTTATTCGTGATGTACTCGCTAAGGAACTTCGTGATGATCAAGCGATTGCGAGCAGCCAGTTTATCAGATTCACGGATAGAAGGCCTCCTGCTACAAGAGAGTAAGAAAATAAAGTAATAATCTTTTGTGAAAGTGTTGTCAGATTCACCTCTATACAAGTAGAATAGTTAATTGGACAGGGTATTTCATTAACACTTACATTCAGGGGGAAACCATGCATACTATTTTTGAAGCAATCATCATTGGGATCGTCGAAGGGTTGACCGAGTTTTTACCGGTATCTTCTACGGGACATATGATTCTAGCGCAAAGCTTACTGAACACTCAAAACGACGCAGTGATGAAGACTTTTGATTTTGTCATTCAACTTGGAGCCATTATGGCCGTCGTGATTATTTATTGGAAACGGATTTTATCCTTATTCGGCTTAGTGAAAAGGAAAAGCGAGAGTAAGTCGGGAAAGAAGCTGAATTTGTTTCACATTCTCATTGGTATCATACCTGCGGGTGTTATCGGATTGTCACTCAATCATTTCGTTGATGAGAAGCTTTTTAACTCAACAACTGTGTTGATTGGTCTTGTGCTAGGCGGAATTCTGTTGATCATTGCAGAGAAAAAGAAAGAGCAGCCTAGTACTATGGTCTTAGATGATTTGACTTATCGGCAAGCATTCTTCATCGGATTGTGGCAATTGCTTTCCATTTGGCCAGGATTCTCCCGGTCTGGATCGACCATTGCTGGGGGTATGCTCTCTGGGGTAAGCCGCGCAGCTTCTGCGGACTTTACATTCATTATGGCGATTCCGATTATGTTTGGAGCTTCAGGTGTATATTTTCTTAAAAACTATCATGCATTGTCATCCAATGACTTAGCCTTCTTCGTTGTAGGTTTTGTTGTTGCTTTCATCGTTGCCCTGTTAGCCGTTGTTTCTTTCATCAAGCTTGTTCAGAAGATGAAATTAACGTATTTTGCTTACTATCGATTCGCTATAGCGATCATATTCGCTCTTTATATGTACTTAAGCTAAACATTAGTAATGAATTTAGCGAACCGCGTCGAAGGATGCGGTTTTTTATATTGAACTTTTCTGTAAAATCTATTACATTTAGATAGAAAATAACGCTCAGCTATGCGGGGGTCCTGAAATGCTGTTAATGCCGATCAACATGTGTCATCCTGGAATGAGGCTGGCCAAGAATATATACAACGACGATGGTATGGTGTTATTGGCCATTAATGTTGAGCTTACTCAGAGACTTATTGATCGGCTTTTTACCTATGGTATCGATTATATATATATTGAAGATTCCCGAACCAATGACATTATTCAAGAAGATATCATTCAAGATGAAACCAGAAACAGAGCTGTTAGCGAAATTCGTGACACGTTTAAGAAGGTAATGGAAGATTCGAACAAGCGCGGAGCCGTAAGTTATTATGAAATTGGGCGAAATTTCCGTGATGTGATGAAAATGATTATTGACGATTTAAGCGCCCATCAGGGTGCTATGGTTATGCTCAATAATATGAATATTAAAGACAATTATTTATTTCAGCATTCTGTGAATGTGAGTATCTATGCTATTATGCTGGGAATTAGTTATGGTTACAGTCGTGAAAACCTGGAGACACTCGGGTTAGGTGCGTTGCTGCACGATATAGGCAAAACGAAGGTGCCGCTTGGCATCTTACGCAAGCCTTCGCAGTTAACCCCCGAAGAGTTTACGGAGATGAAGAATCATACGACATATGGTTTTCAGATTTTGAAGGACGAACCCAATATTCCTCTTCTTTCGGCGCATTGTGCGCTTCAGCACCATGAACGAATTAACGGAAGCGGTTATCCGCGTGGGATTCAAGGCTCAGAGATTAATGAATTTGCCAAATGGATCGGGTTAGTTGATTCTTATGACGCTATGACGACTACAAGAGTATATAGAAGACCCCTACTGCCGCATGAAGCCATGGAGCAGTTATTCACAGGGTCTGGCACGCAGTATGATCAAAGTCAGATCGCTTTATTCCGTGATAAAATCGCGATTTATCCCTTAGGTATTACGGTTCGATTGAATACTGGGGAATTTGGCATCGTATCCAAATTAAATATAACAGTGCCTCAAAGGCCAATCATTCGTGTACTGCAGGATGAGTCGGGCAAAGAGCTAAAGGAACCGTACGAAATTGACCTTTCAAAGAAGCTTTCTACGTTAATTTCAGAAATCGGGGAAATTAAAATAGACGATCTGGACACGGATTCGAGTATGCCGACACTAGTTTGAGAAAGAATATAGATAACGAACATGAAGAACCTGGGATCCCAGGTTCTTTTTGCAGATTAGGGGGATGTATGTGAGAGAAACAGCTGTGAAAGGGAAGTTTTGGAGATGGGGATACGCCATGTACCGATTCCGATGGCTTGTGCTTATCATTGGCCTGCTGCTGCTCCTCAGCTTTGCTATATTTGCTCAGAAAACACCGGGTATGCTCAAGGACAACGGCTTCACGCCCAAAGGAAGTGAGTCCGATCGAGGCTTCATCCAGCTGCGAGATGAGCTTGGCGTGCCGCTTACACAGCTGAACTTGGTTTATACGGGGAATGGTCTCGATTTGACGGGAAAAACTCATCAACAAGAGATCATGGATTCGCTTAACGAATTGATAAAGCTTCCCTATGTAGAAAGTGTGAAGTTCGTCTCGACACCTCGAAAAGAAGGACATCTAGATGTGCAGGCTGTAACAGTGTCACTTTCTCTAGATACGGACCCGGCACTGGAGAAATATCCAGAACTGAAAGAACGCGTGCATCCTCCAACTGGGATGAAAGTATATGTGACGGGTGGACCCGCTATTTTGCATGACATGCAGGAAGCGAGTAAACACGATATTGCTAAATCGGAAGCTATTGGTCTGCCTATTGCGCTCATTGTCTTATTAATTGTTTTCGGCACATTAGTTGCTGCACTACTCCCTTTGATAGTTGGGTTAATGAGCCTAACCTTGACGTTAGGGATTACTTATTTTATTGCACAGCACCAATCCTTATCGAACTTCCTACCGAATATGGTGACGATGCTTGGACTTGCTGTAGGAATTGATTATGCGTTGTTTCTCGTTAGTCGATTTCGGGAGGAGCTCAAGACCCAGAACAATGTGGCTGAAGCCGTTGCGATGACCTGTCAGACTGCGGGGAAATCGATATTTTTTTCCGGTATTGCGGTGCTGATTGGATTGTTTGGCATGATGTTTGTTGATCTAAATTTTTTCCGATCCTTATGCTTGGGAGGCGTAATTGTCGTGTCGATATCGGTGATTGTCGCGAATACGATGCTGCTTTCCCTACTGGGCATCCTAGGTAAACGGATTAACTCTTTACAGGTGGTCCCTAAACGTTTTCGCCAACAAGAAACGTCCCGATTTTGGGAATGGATCGCTAATGCCGTAATGAAACGGCCATTTCTACTTGTTGTTATTGTCGGCGGTGCGCTTATCTACACCATGACACCCACCCTCCATATGAAGTTAAGTGTTCCAAATGCAGAGGTGCTGCCTCCTCACTATGAATCCCGATATGGTTCAGATTTACTAAAGGCGGCTTATGATTCCCGTATGATGGGCCCCATCCAAATTGTTATCCATACAGAAGGAGAAGTGTGGGAAGAGGCATCCATTCGTCAGATTCGGGCATACGGTGAAAAGGTTAAAGGCGTTACTGGCGTAAAAGAAGTACAAAGTTTCATCAGCTCACTTGGTCAACGCTCAGATGCCGAATTAGCCGGTATGTTAAAGGATTCCGGTGCCAAAGCACAAATAGAAGGCAATAAATTAGCGAAAGGGCACACAGCTCTAATGATTGTTGTACCTGAGAAAGATACTGACGACCCTGCGACCGATGGGCTTGTGCGAGAGCTTCGCGGCTTGAGTAAGGATGGACTCGGTATTGCAGTCACCGGCGGACCCGCTTATCGTCTTGATATCATTGATCGTATTCAAAATGAAATCCCTAAAGTGTTGACCTTCGTGATGGGGATTACCTATTTTGTGCTATTGCTTGCTTTCCGCTCTGTTTTGCTGCCGCTTAAAGCTGTTCTAATGAACATGCTCAGTCTTGGGGCAAGCCTAGGTGTTGTTGTGTTAGTTTTCCAACATGGCTATATGGCAGATTTACTGCACATTACGTCCATTGGTTATGTAAGTGCAACGCTGCCTGTCATCATTTTTTGTGTAGTGTTCGGCATATCGATGGATTATGAGGTATTCTTGATTTCTCGCATTATGGAGGAGTATGAGTTAAGTGGCGATAATGATAAGAGTACGGCTGAAGGGCTTAAGAAAACTGGGAGCTTAATTACAAGTGCAGCTTTTATTTTAGTCGTTGTCGTCGGTTCCTTTATTTTTACAGATATCGAGATTATGAAGGCGCTTGGTCTAGGTCTGGGTCTGGCTGTTCTGATAGACGCAACCATTGTTCGCGTGATGCTCGTTCCAGCACTTATGAAACTGCTTGGGGATGCGAACTGGTGGGCGCCTAGGTGGTTACGGATTAGATCGCAAACGGAAGCAGAAAAGCCGTAGTGGAAGAATACGTTCTAGCAGCTGTTTCCTTTTTTACGAATCATAAGTTACAATAAAGGGCATAGGTATAGGCATAATAGGAAGAATTAGCTAGTGAATAGGAAATGATAGGTCAGGTGTAAACAGCATGAATATGAATGGAACACGCTCCATCTTACCGGAGCTAACCCCCGCTAATGATCCTTGGGACCCTATCCGGTCTTATCGAAAATACGGGAAACACGTACTAACGAGTGTAGAATTGACGATAACGAATCTGTGTAATATGCGATGTGAGCATTGCGCGGTAGGGGATTCGTTAACTATGACGGAAGGTCCACGTATTCCTTTGCCAATCATTCTGAATAAGCTGGATCAGGTTGAGCATTTAGAGACGATCAGCCTGACAGGCGGGGAGCCTTCTTACCACATCAAAATCGTCAAAGACTATATGCTGCCAATCCTTAAATATGCGCGTGAGCGTGGCATTCGTACACAAATCAATTCAAATTTAACGCTTGATTTAGAGCGTTATGAGCTTCTCGCTCCTTATCTGGATGTCATGCATATTTCTTTCAATTACTTGAATGCAGACGACTTCCACCAAGTAGGCTTTGTTAATAGCGAACGTCCAGTTGGTCAAGAAACCGCGGTACGTATGTATAAACGCATGGTAGAAAATACAATAGCGCTTAGCAAAGGCGGGCTTTATGTCTCTGCAGAATCGATGATTAATACACGAACGTATCAAAAATTGCCGCAGATTCATAAACTAATTGATGAAATGGGCTGCAAGCGTCATGAGGTTCACCCGATGTATGCCAGCTCCTTTGCTTCCCATTTGCCAATGGTCTCTCTGGACGAGTTAAGAACGAGCATTCATCATCTGCTCGACAGCCGGAATCGTGAGATGTGGATGCTGTTCGGCACACTTCCATTCTTTTCGTGTAACGATTTAGAAGAGGATCAAATCTTGGTTAAAAGGCTTCGTGAGGAGCCGAATGTCACAGTACGGAATGATCCGGATGGACGAAATCGCTTGAACGTAAGCACATTTACAGGAGAGGTGTTCGTAACCGATTTTGCGAATGAACCCCCTTTGGGCAGCATCCATGACGACCAGTTGGATACAATCTTTGCCCGTTGGGAAAATAATCCTCTGAATCAGCGCGTGAACTGCTTCTGCAGCAGCGCCTCCTGCTGCGGGCCTAACCTGCTGGTAGCCGACTCATATTACCGTTCTGTTGATTTCAAAACTCGTAAAGCTATTATCTAATCATATTTCTGAAGGAGATATACGCATTGCCACATACTTCGTTTGATTTCGGTTCCATTGTTCTTAACCTGATAGTAGTCATGATATTAGTACTGCTCAATGGTTTCTTCGTTGCTGCTGAATTTGCGCTTGTGAAGGTTCGACAATCCCGCATTCAACAGCTTGTCAATGAAGGCAACGGCAAAGCAAAGTATGCCATCAAGGTAACGTCGCAGTTAGATACTTATTTATCATCAACACAATTGGGGATTACACTTGCTTCTCTGGGACTAGGCTGGGTTGGTGAGCCTGCCATCTCGGAGTTGATTATGGAACCCCTCTTACATACGTTTGGTGTAGAGACTTCGGTTTATACGACTACATTGTCTTTCATCGTTTCATTTGGATTTATTACGTTCTTGCACATTGTGCTCGGCGAGTTAGCCCCGAAATCGTTCGCAATTCAAAAAGCGGAATTAACCTCGCTATGGCTCTCTGCGCCGCTGTTATTTTTCTACAAGCTGTTTCGCCCGATTATCTGGCTGCTGAATGGTGCGGCTAATAAATTTCTATCATGGATTGGTGTAGAACCCGCAAGCGAGCATGAAGCAGCTCATACGGAGGAAGAAATTCGAATCCTTATGGATGAAAGTGTCAAAAGCGGCCATATCGATCAAGATGAAATGGTGCTATTCGATAATATTTTTGAATTCTCAGAACTCATTGCCCGTGAGGTTATGCTGCCTCGGACGGATATGGATTGTCTATTCCTAGAGCTAAGCTTTATTGATAACTTGCGTATAGTCCATGAGACGAAGCATACACGTTACCCTGTTGCTGATCAGGATAAAGACACCATTGTCGGTTTCGTACACATTGCTGATTTACTGACAGCTGATCCGGATGAAGAGCAGGAAATTAAAAACTTTATTCGTCCAATTCTCAATGTTCCAGAGTCGATGGAAGTCAGTCGTGTATTGAAATTAATGCAGAAAAAACACTCCCAACTTGCTATCGTTGTTGATGAATACGGTGGAACGGCTGGTCTTCTAGCACTGGGGGATATTCTGGAAGAGATTGTTGGGGAAATGCACGATGAGTTCGATATCGATGAGCGCCCTGGAGTTGAGGTAAAAGATAAGTATACGTCCGTAGATGGCCGAGTACTGATCGAAGACTTAAACGACATGCTGGATCTAGACATAGAGGATGATGATGTTAACTCTATAGGTGGTTGGTTATTTAAAAAGCTTGAAGGTGCTCCGGTAAAAGGAAAAAGAGTGGCTTTTGGCAATCACATGTTTGAAGTGTCCGAAGTGGATCGACTACGTATCGTACGCATTCACATAACGAAAATTAACTTAATCAAACCTGGAAATGAATAAGCGGAGGAGTACCTATGTCGGCTAAGACCATCTTAATCATGGTGCTTGGATTATTGCTACTGTACGGATTGTTTACCATAGGGCTGCCATTCCTACTCGCCTTGGTAACAGCTATTTTTCTGGACCCTCTGACCGTACTTCTTATGCGTGCAATAAGGGTGAACAGGTTAATTGCAGCGTCGATCATTAGTACCCTCTTTACACTGTTGACGCTAACCTTATTTTATTTCATTGGGTTAAACGTCGTTACCGAGCTTATTGACCTTGGTCGCAAAGCACCCAATTATATGGATGAAGTGAATAAGTATATCGATCAGGCTGTCATCCGAACACAAGTGTTCTATGAATCCTTGTCACCAGAGATGGCCGCACAATTGCAAACTTGGCTGGAACGAAGTACAGAAACTTTAACAAAGGCGTTAACTGATGCTTTAAGCGGTATTTCTGGATTCTTTCTTAACTTGGCTGGAAAAATTCCAAATTTATTTATTTTAATGATCGTATTCGTCATCGCTTTATATTTATTTATGTTTAGTTTACCTAAGCTGAAGATTGCTTTTCTGTCTATGTTTGAGGAGCAATCCAAAAGGAAGATGGAAAATGTTCTAATTTATATGCGGGAAGCCATCTTTGGTTTCATACGGGCTCAGCTCATAATGGCAGTGTTAACGTATTTAGTCACGTTCGTAGGCTTACTAGTATTAAATGCTGATTATCCGCTGGCTATTTCCTTATTAGTTATGGTTATGGAGTTCGTCCCAGTAGTCGGTACAGGACTAGTGTTCATTCCTTGGCTCGTCTATCAGCTGCTGCTTGGACACACGGGGATGGGTGTGGGGTTGTTAGTCCTATTCTTAGTCTTGACGATATTCCGCCGCATTGTCGAGCCTAAAGTACTGAGTGATGCTGTAGGGATTAATGCGCTCGCTGCTTTGATTAGTTTGTATGTAGGCTTTGAGCTGTTAGGAATTGCAGGACTATTTCTAGGGCCATTGGTTGTTATTATTTATCAAGCGATGCGCAAAGCAGGTCTCTTGAAATTAAACATCAAGATGGACTGATCCAAAGTATACCAATAAATCAATATTCAAAAGAAAAGTGACGAGCTGTACTATTTGTATGAGCAGCAAATCTGCTCCGTTGCCCTCAAAAGCTGCCCAATAAACAGAAGTTCCTGCTTAGTTGCTATAATAGCAACCAAACAGGGACTTTTTCTATTTTTATGGATATTGGAAAACTTGTTATTTTGGTCAAGTCATGCCGCATATAACGAGCATATAGGACTCTGTCGCTATGCCTGATTTCATTTACTTCGATGTTAGAAGAGGAGGAGACGTATGTATTCGCAATTCAAAAAATACTATCCCTACATTGGTCCATTTGATCCTTGTCCGCCTATCCGCGTGAAATTGTATAACACGCCGCCACAATTATATATAAACTTTCAACCGCCCGGCTTGCCACAGTATAGCCCCTATGAAGCATTAAAAAAAGGAACGCTCTGGCCTGCGCTTTACGGCCCTTATGAATCAAAAGCAGTGGAAGGGAGCCCATAGACATGAGTCAACCCGCGGTACATGAGTCTTATTACAGACAGCTTCACGATCTGCAGGCTGTTGATTTCGTTTTAATCGAGCTGACGCTGTATTTGGATACGCATCCAGATGATCTAGGCGCAATTCAACAATATAATCAATTCACACAGAAGAGAAAACAAATTGCGCAGCAGTTTGAGTTGGAATTCGGCCCTCTGATGTCATACGGTCAAGCCTACACCAAACAACCCTGGCAGTGGTGTGAACCTCCATGGCCATGGCAAGTCTGAGAAGGAGGAAAACGCATGTGGATTTATGAAAAAAAGCTTCAGTATCCGGTCAAAGTCAGTAAATGCGATCCTCGGATGGCCAAACTGCTTCTTGAACAATATGGGGGGGCAGATGGGGAACTTGCTGCGGCTTTGCGATACTTGAATCAGCGGTATTCGATTCCTGATAAGGTGGTGGGGCTGTTAACCGATATCGGTACGGAGGAGTTTGCCCATTTAGAAATGATTGCAACGATGGTTTATAAGCTTACAAAAGATGCCACGATAGATCAGCTTAAGGCGGCAGGTCTGGACGATCATTATGTGAGCCATGATAGAGCGGTTTTCTATCAGAATGCATCCGGTGTGCCGTGGACGGCCGCTTACATACAAGCCAAAGGAGACCCTATCGCCGACCTCTACGAAGACATTGCCGCCGAAGAGAAAGCAAGAGCCACCTATCAATGGTTAATTGATATAACGGACGACGTCGATCTTCAGGACAGCTTAAAGTTTCTCCGCGAGCGGGAGATTGTGCATTCCCTCCGCTTTAGAGAGGCTGTTGAAATATTGAAGGAGGACAGGGAGGAGAAGAAGTTTTTTTAAGTTGAAGGTTAGGATTTAGTGTCACTAATTCCTTGCTGCAAGCAAACCTAAGAATTCTTTCAACGCGATCGTTGTGTTGGATAAACCGTTAGAAGACGGAATGAATTTGCCTACACTCAGATGCTGCTTCTGCTGGGATATATAGTCGGTTGGGAAGGGGACTACCTCAATTTTGAGTTTTTGAAATTGCTTTACGGATCTGGCCATATGGAACGCAGATGTGACGAGAATTGGTCGTTTCCAGCCTTTTTCTGTAAGAATAGCTTGTGTTTTTAGGGCATTTTCTTCGGTATTGCGACTCGTATCGTCTATATAAATAGCAGATTCGGGAACACCGAGCGTAAGGAGGTGCCGTTTGGCAATCTGAGATTCATTGCCCGAGTCACTGAACACTTGACCGCCTGATAAAAGGATGGGCAGCTTCGTGCTCCGAAATAGTTCTGCAACCGTTAGTACGCGGGCAGCCGTGTTCCCGGTCAGATATCCTTCGCCTTTCGTAAGAGGGTCTAAGGTATCTAAGGTTGCTCCTCCCGTCAACATAACAAGCACATCTCCGGACACTTGAACCGGTGGTGCGTATCTTCTTTCAATAGAATTTAGCAACGAATTGCTGAAATATGGCATTGCGCATACACAAAGAAGAAGTGCGGCCAACCCAACGAGAAGAGTACCGATGTACTCTTTTTTTTGTTGCAGCCAAAAGGCGATGCTCACAAGGAGTAGAATGATAATTCCCGGTGGGAGCAATAAGGTGTAAGCGATTTTAATCAAATAGATCATAACGGAAGCCAAGTCCTTTCTTGTGCGTGCATGTTTATGATGCTAGTGGTTTTTCGACAAGTGTTTGTCATTTCCTGCAATTGGACAATAGCTGAATAGGGATGGACGAAAAAAAGCCCCGACTTCGTGATTATAACGAAGTGGAGCTTGTATCGAAAAGGAATGTGCGTAAATCTTATGCTTTTATTTCTTTGCCGCGAACCCATACCTGTTCGATTTCTAGTTCAGGGCTGACAAGCAGCAAGTCGGCCTGCTTGCCCTGCGCGATCGAGCCGTGCGACGCTTCCAGCTGCAGCAGCCTCGCAGGGTTGCCGCTCGCGAAGCGGCTCGCGTCTTCGACGCTGACACCGACCTCGCGCACCATAAACCGGAGCGCTTCGATCATCGTCAGCGTACTGCCGGCGAGCGCGCCGCCTTCCGTCAGCCGGGCAACGCCCGACTGTACGGTCACGGCTTGCCCGCCCAGCTCGTACTGGCCGTCGCCGAGCCCCGCGGCGGACATGGCGTCCGTGATCAGCAGCAAGCCATGCGGCTGCTTCACCAGCGTCAGCAGGCGAATCGCTGCTGGGTGTACGTGGTGCCCGTCAGCGATCACCTCGCAGCTGACGCGTTCGTCGGTGAGTATCGCACCGACGGTTCCGGGCTCGCGATGATGCAGCGGCTTCATCGCGTTGTAGGTGTGCACCGCATGAGTGAGCCCCTCGCGAACCGCCGACTGAATGTCGGCGTAGGTCGCGTCGGTGTGGCCGCAGGCGGCAACGATACCTTGATCGCGCAACCACGCGATCAGCTCTAGGCCCCCCTCGCGTTCGGGGGCCAGGGTCAACTGCTTGACGAGCTGCGGGTAGCGCTCGTGCCAGTCTTCAAGCCATGGGAGCTGCGGCGCCACCATAAGCTTCGGATCCTGTGCGCCCGCCCATTTGGGCGAGATGAAAGGCCCTTCCATATGGACGCCAAGAAGCTCAGCGTAAGGCATTGGTTGGCTCATATAAAGGTGCACTTCGTCAAGCACACGATCAATAGCATCTCGAGTCGCTGTCATCGTCGTTGCCAACATGGAGGTTGTGCCATTGAGCGCATGAAACCGCGTAATGGTATTCAGTGTCTCTGGATTGGCATCCATGAAATCAGCGCCGTATCCGCCATGAACGTGGACATCGATGAATCCGGGTAACAACCAGCTGCCATGGGCATCGACGGACACTGCAGAAGAAGCAGTAGGATCCCACTCGGACATATCACCAACCGAAGTGATAACACCATTCTTCACATGAACATAGCCATGCTCGATTATCCCCTGTCCCGTAACGATCTTAGCCCCCGTAATGACAAGTTCACTCATTCGAATAACCTCCCAGCCTCAGCATCAAGAAGAACAACAAGGTGTGGGTGAGTTTGTAGAAGTGTTGCCGGTATCTCAGTTGTAATCGGACCTGTAAGCGCGCGATGTACGATTTCTGCTTTATCGGCTCCACGAACGATCAACAGGATCGTTTTGGCTTTCAAAATGGTGCCTACACCCATGGTTAGGGCGTGGGTAGGAACTTCATCGATGGCGTTAAAGTATCGCGCATTCGCTTCGCGTGTTTCGGACTTCAATTCCACACGGTGTGTGCCGCTGATCAGGGAATGATCAGGCTCATTGAAGCCAATATGCCCGTTATGGCCTAGACCGAGGATTTGTAAATCGATCTGTTTCGCTTCTTCTAAAAGTTGGTTGTATCGCTCGCATTCTGCTTCCAAATCTACTGCATTCCCATTGGGGATATGAGCCTGAGAAGCGGGTAGGTCAATATGTGCGAACAAATGCTGCTGCATATAAGCATGATAGCTTTCTTGGTGATCTACCGGCAAGCCGACATATTCATCCAAATTAAAGGTAGTGACCGATTTAAAGCTAACTCGTCCTTTATCGTAAGCTTTAACTAGCTCCTCATAAATGCCTACAGGTGTTCCACCCGTGGCTAAGCCTAGAACAGCCTTAGGCTGCATTTGGACAAGCGAGGTAATAATGCCAGCTCCTGCTTCATTCAGCTCTTGTTGATTTTGAAAAATATGAAGGTTCATAAATCGTCTTCCTCACTTTCATAGAAAAGTTATCAAGTAGGGGGTGCATATAAATACATATTTTTTTGTTCAATTATGAAGTTGTTTTGCATAAAAGAATCATTTTTTTATAGAATTATTCTCATTTCAATCATAACTGAAATTTTTCGTTCCGGCAACAGGCTTTTTCCCAAATAGAAGCATTGACTTACAAGGATATGTTTGCCATCCTTATCTAAGATCATAACAATCATTTATTAATCCATGAACGTGAGAAGGAGCTGGATGATGAGTAGCCAGAGAAGCCAACCCGAAGCTATGCTTTTTGACTTGGATGGAACGCTATTTCAAACGGAGACCCTTCTACTGCCGGCTTACCATGCAACATTTGATGAGCTTAGAGCAAAAGATCTTTTCACCGGGGAGACTCCACCCGAAGATCGTATCCTGGGAGCGCTGGGTATGCTTCTAGAGCACATATGGATGAGGGTAATACCAGATGCTTCTATTGATACTCGTCAGGAAGCCGATAAGCTGCTGCTTAGGTATCAAATGGAAGGACTGCAGCAGGGGCAAGGCGTTCTGTATGAAGGCGTAGCTGAAACCCTACAAGTCTTACGTGACAAAGGAATTCGGTTATTTGTAGCGAGCAATGGACTGGAGGATTACGTGAGGCATGTCATTGAAGCCAAAGGTCTCGGACACTTATTCGAAGGATTGTACAGCGCGGGGCAATATCAAACGAGATCCAAAGTGGATTTAGTAAAAATACTGTTGGAAACACATCAGATTCAATCTGCCTGGATGGTGGGAGACCGTTCCTCTGACGTGGAGGCAGGACTCCAGAATAGCCTAACCGTAGCGGCTTGCGATTATGCCGGATTCCGAGAATCCGGAGAGCTGGAAGGCGCGCATATTCGAATCCGCAACTTCACCGAGCTGCTTGAATATGTTTAGATGATGGTTGTCGCAAACAGGGTTAGGCGGGCATACACTGTAGCACATTGACAGATAAAGGGTGCTGATCAGAATGCCTTCTTTTGTAGGAATATTCAACATTGTCAGGAATGAAGGAAGCCTGGTGAACGGAGATACTGTCGTTATAGCTCCGACAAGTGCAGCCAAATCGAATTCAGGCAGCGGTGGTGGGATTACGGGAGATTTCACAATATCCAGCACGCTCTTTAATGCAACGATTACATTTGATCCAGATGTTGTAGATGCTGGAGCAAATAAGGTAGCAACAGGGACCTAAAGGTTCAATAATCATTCGCTTAGACCAATTCAAGCTCATGTGATGAGCAAATGAATCGGTCTTTTTCTTTTGTAGAAGAACGTCATTGACATTCGCATGTTTAACTTACTATGATTGATATATGAGTAGGTGCTCATATATCTAATGCGATGTATAATGCAATTGACAGCACTCCAACTAGGGGGCAGAGAACGGGGAGGGAAATCCATGCATCATCATGAATCTGAAGAACAATCACATCCTCACAAGGAACACTCTCATTGCAGCGGTCATGTTGGCCGCCACGGACATGATCACACGCACCATGGACATCACCATCATGGTCAGGGCGGAAATAAACAGGGACTCCTAATTGCGCTGTTTATCACAGTTGGAATCATGATATTAGAGTTTGTAGGTGGTTTATGGACCAACAGCTTGGCGCTGCTCTCGGATTCGGGCCATATGTTAAGTGATGCTGGGTCACTTGCCTTAAGTCTTATTGCACTTTGGTTCGCAGCCAAGCCATCCTCAACCAATAAATCCTATGGTTTTCTTAGAATAGAAATCTTATCGGCTCTATTCAATGCCGTTACACTTTTTCTGATCGCAGGCCTCATTATTTGGGAAGCATGCGGACGATTTCTTCATCCTCCTGCTGTTGCTAGCGGTTCGATGATGCTCATAGCTTGTGTTGGGTTAATGGCGAATTTGTTAAGTGCTTGGTCACTTATGCGTAAAGGGGATGTGCATGGCAATCTGAATCTCCGCAGCGCTTATCTGCATATTCTAGGTGATGCTTTAGGCTCTGTAGGAGCAATCGTAGCCGGCGGGGCTATGTTGATCTTCGGCTGGTATGTTGCGGATCCGATCATTAGCATCATCGTGTCTCTGCTTATTCTAAAGGGGGCTTGGGCTATTCTAAAATCGACCGTTCATATTTTGATGGAAGGAACTCCCGCGGCTGTTTCTCTAGTAGAAGTTAAACAAATATTGGAGGGCATTGATGGGGTTATCAACGTTCATGATTTGCATATTTGGACGATTACGTCAGGCCTTGATTCCTTAAGCTGTCATTTACTCATTGCAGACGATCAGGATAGTCAAGTGATTTTACAGAAAGCGATTCATCTAATTGAGGAACGATTTCACATCACTCACGCAACCATTCAAATCGAAAACTCGACTAATGTCCATTCGGAATTAAAAGTATAGGGAAGATGAGGGATTTCTATGGAAAAAGCTTATCTTGAGGCTTGTGAGGAATCTTGCACAGGTGCGGGAGTTTCTAGGCAAGGGCAAGAACCCCAACTAACGGAAGATCAAGCAGTGGGGATAGCTGAGGTGTTCAAAGCTTTAGGAGACCCGACTAGAGTAAAAATAATCTTTTTGCTGCTGCAAAGTGAGCTTTGCGTTCATGATCTGTCAACAACTTTGGAGATGGGGCAGTCTGCTGTTTCTCATCAGCTGCGCTACTTACGGGATCTTCACATTGTCAAAAGACGTAAAGTAGGAAAAACGGTCTTTTATTCACTTGACGATGATCATATTGAACAAATTTTTGTTCAAACGCTGGGGCATATTCAGCATATGTAGGCCGGAAGCAGGTTACAGCCTATCGTTGACGCTTCCGTTTGCTTGCATTATAGTTCGGCTATGTGTTCTTCTGTGTTTTGTTCTTCTGTGTTTTGTTCTTCTATTTTTCTTTTCTTTTGTTTCATCATCCAGATCGCGTATTCTAGTGGCCTTGTAACCGCCTTCTGATAATTCGCGGTTTCCCCAATTTTACGAAATACTTCTCGAGAAGGCTTGGGGTTGACTTCAAGGAGCCAAACATGACCATTGGGATCTACGGCTATATCCAGTCCTAACTCGCACAGCTTACCGAATTTGCTTTCCAAATAATTAGCGAGCTTATGAGCAAAGCTGTTCATCTCATTCTTAATGGCTTCCTTTTTTTCTACAGAAGGAAAGCGATACGCTAACAATTTAAATTGGGTTACCGCGCTCCCGCCGCCATGAAGATTCGAAGTGATGCTCCGATAAGGACCAATTCGGCCAGCACACCCGGTCACTTCCCACTCGCCACGCCCATTTTTCTGAATCAGCAAGCGATAATCATGCACGCGGCCATCCTTCAAAGTCAACTGAATCCCTTGTTGAACCACAAAGTCTGGGCTTAACTTCAGCGTGTGCAGCTTGATCATAAGCTGCTTTTCTGTTGCGCGGTATGGGGCGATGATGGTTCGCTGCTGATTCCTTCCCTGTAATAAATAAAGATCAGGGCCGAGCTGTTCAATACGTAAGATGCCTCTTCCGCCTGTGCCATTTTTCGGTTTGACATAGATCAGTTTATGCTTCTTTAGAAACTTCAGCAACTCCTGTACGGAGCTATATCGCACTGTAGCTGGCAAATAGGCACGAATGCTTTCATTCTCGGAAAGGATTTGATGCATCGACCATTTATTGGCTAATGGTTTACTTAAATAGGTAAGCTTTGCATGACGATTACGAAATGCTTTGAGCATTTGATAATTTGCCGCTGCTTTATACCGGCAGCGATCATAGATAATAGGGGGGAATGAAGTGCGTCGGCGAATCCATTTCTCTAGATCGGAATCATAAGTCAACGTGCGTACGGCATTGTCACTTTCGACGTCATCCGGAGTAAATACTTCGACTTGAAGGCCGAGTTTCTTTCCTTCCTTACTAAGCCGTTGAAAATATGAAAGCTCTTCGAGCCGACTTTTGCTTAAATATATAGCGAGTACGCCCAGTCGAAGTGGAGACAAGCATAATCACCTTCTTCTCCCATGATTGATTAAGTAGAGGCTGTAACGAATAATACGTTCAAGTGATTTTTGACGAATTTTTGGTTCATCGAATTTCATTGGTTTAGAGTTAGCTTCGAAGAACCAGATATGTCCTGCAGTATCGACTCCGATATCCATCGACATTTCGCCAAGTTGATTGCCGGCTGATTTCTCAATTTGCTTGGCAAGTATAACCGCTGCTTTACGAACTCGCTTCAGAATATTTTTCGCTTCCTTGTCACCAAAGCCATGCGAAAGCAGCTTGAGCGGCTCGTCGATTGAACCGCCGCGCGGCACGTGCGTCGTGATACTGGCTTTACCCGCAACACGAGCACCGATGCCGGATACACTCCATACCCCTTTGGAAGTCTTCTGGATCAAAGCGCGTAAATCATAAGCCCGCTTTTTATATCTCGTTAAAGCGATTCCCTGCTGCACGATGTAATCATTGGAGCCGCGGTGTCTATTCCATTCATTCCAAAGATCATCGGTGGAGTCGTGGTAGCTATAGACCATCTTTTTATCCTCTTGGCGGCTCAACCGATATTGAATGTGGTCGTTTTTAGTTGTTATCTGCTCAATCCGCATGATGCCAATCCCGGCTTTTCCTTTAACTGGTTTTAAATAGAGAACGGCGTGTTTACGCAATAACTGAGTCAGATCGTTTGCCGAGCTTAATTGTTTCGTGTCGGGCATGTAAGGTTTGCTTTCGTTGGCACTGTTCAACCAACTGAACAATGTCCATTTGTTGAAGAAGGAAGGATTGAATAATTGAACGCTGGAGCTGCGGTTGCATGCTTGAATGGTTTGTTGGACCTCGGGCTGCATTTCCATCTTGCGATAGGGAATACGATTGTATACGACTTGTGGAGCGGGAACGAGTTCCCTGCTCCATTTTTTGATTTCGGGATTAAAGCGATAGCCAAATATTTGAGGGCTGGATAAGTTGAAGTCATTCGTAGTCACGACGTAAACATCAACACCAAGTTGCTCACCGGTCTGAATTAAATCCAGGAAATTGTCCAAATTACCGCGGAATACCCGATTATTATCCTTGACGGTGAGAATGGCAAGCGTAGGCTTTGGTCCTCTCTCATGCAGGAAGAAACCCATTAGTTTTCCCTCCTAGTGCGGAAGCGGCTCAAAAAGAGGCAGTGCTCATAAATATTTTGTAACGTGGCAGTGTCCCCTTCTTTCAATGAGGGGTGCTTGAAAATGGATCTCCCCGGTTTGGCATTCGCTTCAAACATCCAAATTTTCTCACTTTGATCAATACCGATATCGAATCCGAGTTCTCCGAGCAAATGATTATAGTTATTCTCGATGCCCTCGGCGAGCTTAATGGCTGTTTCTTTGGCATTGGTAAGCACTTGCTCCGCACGATTGCCGTAAATCTGACGAAGCACCTGCTCTGGCGTCATCAACTGACCGCCATTGCGGATATGGGTTGTGACGCTGCCTTTGCCGGACTTTTTCGCGCCGATCGCAGCTACGACCCAACTGTTATTACCGTTCTTCGTCAAATGGAAACGGAAATCAATGGGACAGCTGTCAATTTCTATAAGACGAATCCCTTGTTGTGCCACGTAGTTTGTTAGGCGACCACGTCCAGTTCCGAGCATTTGCATCAAACCATCGAATTTTCCGTAACGAATGAGGACATTTTTACCGCCTTTGCGGTAGCGAACGAAGTAACCTCGCTTTGGGTTATACGTCACGCGGTAAATACCGATGCCTAGGCTGCCTGCTGTTGGTTTCAAGTAAATGAATTTGTGTTTATCGAGCATTTCTTTAATTTGATCAGCGGAAGGATTAATCCGGGATTCCGGGACGAATTTGAAAGCATCATCACCATCTAACATTTTGTAGACATCCCATTTATCAAAGAAGCTCCAGTTAAAAAGGGGAATCCCTCTTCGTACAAATCGATCCTTGAAGCCCTCGATACCTGCTGATTTCTCTGCTTTGCGGCTAGAAAGCCGATTATAGACGACATCTGGCAATGGGAACGTTTTGCGAATCCAACCTCCGTCTTCTTTCGGGATTATGCCTGTAACGGTTTCTTGAATCCAGTTCACGCTGCGGGGACTGAAAGCGAAAATAAAGGATTTACTAGAGGCCGTATTCATAATTTGGTGAATAAATCCGGTTTTTGAACCGAAAGGAGAAGTACTGTTATTCACATTGGTTAGGATACCAATGACTGGACCGATACGGAGTTCTTTATTATTGTTGCTGGCAACCAATACGTTCCCAGTTCGAGGAATACGCAAAGAGGCCATCATGGAAAGCGGGATGTACATATGCTGACCACTCTTTTTGATCAGGCGAATCGGTAGTGTTGAGGCTTTGCTGCCGACCTTTACAGTAATCGATTTATTGCCGGTTAACCGTAAAGCTTTGACGAGTTCACTTGTTAAGTAGACCGATCTATCTGTTCGTTGTACGGCGTGGAGCATACACGTTGTCAAACTCATTAGGTTACCCTCCTAAACTTGTTGCCCTACGGGGCTTTCCGTGTCAAAGCAGGCAGACTTGACCATCTGCCTACCCGGGCACTTACCGGCAAAGCCAAGCTTAACTAGCTTTCTGTTTAGTAAAAATCCAGCGTAATTTATGGGGTTTGCAATGGATTTCATGCGTGCATTTTCGTTTCCCAGTCGCGCAAAAATCGTCCTGCCCGGCTTCGAATTCACTTCCAGAATCCACACGCGACCATAGGTATCGATCCCCAGATCAATCCCGAGCTCCGCAAGTCGCCCATGATGGCTTTCCAGTACAGGGGGTATACGGCTTGAAAGCGTTGTGAGAGTTGCAATTAACTCCGATGCTTTGGTGTCACCGAACTCCTTTGTCAGGAATGAGGACACATCTTCAGCTGTGCCTCCGCCATGCAGGTTGGAGGTTATGCTTCCAGGTTTACCGAGCCGTACGGCCATGCCGGTGCTTTCCCACAAGCCACGGCCGTTTTTTTGCACGAGAGAACGTACATCGAAAGCCATACCCTCAGTTGAATGCAGGGCTAGGTAGTCTTGCATGAGATAAGGCCGCATCCCAATCTGATTACGGAGCCAATACCAGCAAGGATCAAAGTGATTAAATTGATGCTCTATGGACTGATTATGGGCATCGCGCCCTTTTATATGAAAAGAGCTATTTCCGTCCGTTTTGCTTACTTTGTGTAGGTGCATAGCACCTCTGCCTTGACTGCCGCCCTGTGGCTTGAGGAAGACATCGCTCTTTGCATAAAGCCATTTCCTAAGGCCGGTGCCACTTGTGAGCATGCGCGTTTCAGGCAAATAGAGCTGCAAAGTACTATCCTTTTGTAGGATTTGATCCACTTCCCACTTCCCGCTCAAACCATAACCGAGAAAACGAATATGGGGTGTGCCACGCAGTTTGCGCACATGGAAACGGTATTGATGATAGCTGTCTTTGCTGCTAAAGAAGCATCGATCATAGATCAGCGAGGGAAGAGGAAAGAGCTTCCTGATCCACTCTTGCCTCTCACTCACATAGGTGTAGCCCCGCACGATTTCTTGCTTCCAATTGATTCGATTCGGTGAGAAAACGAACACGTTTAGACCCTGAGTAGCACCATAGTAGGTGAGACGCTCATAAAAGTCTGAACTCGCAAAAGGCAGCTCTCCATTCAATTCCGTGACCATAATCCCTAACAAGGGATGATGTGTGCATTGCCTCATGGTTTCACCTCAGAACTTCGCTAAAAAACGAGCATATTGAACGATTTTTTTCACAGAAGGTCTTATTTTTCGTTCATTATTAAGAGGAGTGTTATCATCCTTGGATGGTTTGGAGTTCACTTCGAGCAACCAAACCTTACCCATTTTATCTACAGCAAGATCGATCCCTAGCTCTCCAAAATGATTGGGGATTTGTGTTTCGATCCCTTTGGCGATATCCAGAGAAGCCTTGCGCAAACGTGCCATGACAGAGACACGTGTGGGCGACGAAAACAGTGTTTTAGCAAGTGCTTGAGCCACAGTTGTTAGACTTCCGCCTCGTGCCAGGTTAGAGACAAAATGCTGTGTTCCGGCAATTCGCCCAACAATCGAGGTTATTGCCCATTCACCTTGAGCCCCTTTCTGCACAAGTGCACGGAAATCAACTGGATTACCGTCAGAAGTGATGAGATCAAGTCCTTGTTGTAATTGATAACGTTGTGTCTTGAGCTTGCCGGATAATGCCTTGAACACATCGGTTAACGAGGCGAAAGATTGTTTACGAGCACCGGCGAGATTTGTAAAATGACAGGTAAAGGCTTCTCCATGCTCTTTGCGAATGCGAATAATACCTTTACCAAGACTTCCGGTAATCGGTTTAAGGAATAGGACACTATGGCGGGCAGCCATGGATTTCAGCATCTGATAATTTTTGAAGAGATAGGATTCAGGTAAATATCCATGGAGGCTGCTATCTTTGCGCAGGGCTTCAAATACTTCCGTTTTGTCCAAATATTTCTCGTTGAAGATGTTAGTGGCAAAGTGTGCTTTGACGTCCTTCATGAATAGTTGAACATTCGTCATTTTTTCGAATTTGCGCGAGGTGAGCCGGTTATAGATGACATTGGGAATCGGAAACGTTTTTTTGCTCCAGGAACCATTGGAATACGAATACGCGGATAATGTTTGGGCATTTCCATGCATTTCATCAGGCGGAAAAAAGCACACAATAGCCCCGAATAGTTCACACGCATCCGTCATTTCTTTACAAAAAGCGGTGATAGCACCGAATGGGCGATCCGGTGAACCGGCATAAACGCGGCTAATCATAACACCAATCAGGGGTCCGATCGACAAGGTCCTCGTATTT
This sequence comes from Paenibacillus sp. yr247, assembly GCF_900103825.1. Classification (GTDB taxonomy): domain Bacteria; phylum Bacillota; class Bacilli; order Paenibacillales; family NBRC-103111; genus Paenibacillus_E. Next base: position 171,423 of record NZ_FNIF01000002.1, on the reverse strand, counting down.
TGCCTATAATTGAGATTGAGCTGAGCCCCGTTATGAAGACCGATTTTTGAAGCGAGAACAGGATTTACACGTAAACTGTTCTTCATTGCGGCGGAGACAACTTTGATATCCTGCTTGGCAGAGCCGAATCGCATGGAAATCGTTTGATTGGACGGAATTTTCCATTTTTTAGCAATGGATTCACTTAGAACAACGGTCCGATCATCCAAATAGATGCTGGTGCCTTGAATGGATATTCCAACTTTCGTCCTGGTCAATAGCGAACACTCCTTCCAGCATCAAAAATGGCATTGCTGCTTAAGCAAAGTAAACTACTCCATCATATGAGGACATATATCCCTTGGTGCTTAGGTATCTATCTGAAAGTATTATCGGAAGAGCCCAACCATAAAAGGGAAAAATTAGGGGGAAAGAAACATGAATGTACATGATAAGGCTTATGAATTGGCAAATGCAATAAAGGAAAGCATCGAATATAGGGGAATGAAAGAAATGCGCTCTCGGATCGATGGCGATGTTGAAATTAAAAAGAGGCTATCCGAGAAGTAGTAGACCTACTTAATCGGATAGCCTCCTTTTGTGAGACTTACGTTCATACATATGAAACTCTGATTTCAGTAAATTTTCAGTTTTTGTTAAGGCTATGCTCAGGCTAATGGACAGTAAAGCCATTATAATGAAGATAGGTATAAACGAGCAGAGGGAAGGAACGATCAGGATGAAGAGGTCAAAGTGGAGGAAATGGCAGATCGGAATCGTTATGGGCGTTCTCCTCTTTTATTTATTTCAAGAGGTTAAAGCTAGCCCGCAGTTTCTAGCTGCTGTGACTGCAGCTTCAGCGGCGAAACAGAAGATTGTTCCAGTAACTGTTCAGAAGGAGCATTCCAATAATCGAATGACTGATAACACGGATCCGCGGAGAAGAAATCATGACCGGGTGGCAAACGGTGCGACGGGGTCTTCTCAGTCTCAGTTGAAACCACATACAAGAAGTCAGGCTTCGTAATGAGTAAGGAGATGATGCGTTTTGCTCCAGGAGTTAAGCTTTCGATCGATGAATACACAGATTCAAGTATTGCTAGCTTCAGAATACGAGATATCGAGATTCGAAACGGAAATCATTTCGCATTTTAAAAGTGCGGAGGAACGATTCAGTCGATTTCTTCCAACCAGTGAATGTTCACGATTAAACCAACAGGCTGGTAGCCGATGTATGGTGTCGAAGGAAATGGCAGCTGTACTTGAGCTTTCCCGGCATTATTTTGAAATTACGGAGGGTGTCTTTAATATTTCAATCCTTCCCGCCCTTGAGCGATATGGGTATCAGCGTACTTTCGAGACCTTAAGCAATGGCGATGTATCGGTAGAGGTATCAACTGATCCAATATCGTCAACTCAAATGGATTGCCTACAAATGGATTTGGACACGGCGATGCAGTCCGTACAGATGACCGCTAAGCAGCAAATGGATCTAGGCGGCATTGTGAAGAGCTGGACAGTCCAAGGACTTGCGGCCTCACTTCGTAGGGAATGGCATGTACAAAGTGGGATCGTTAACGCGGGGGGCGATGTTGAAGTATGGGGAGGCGCATCTGATGAAGAACCTTGGGTGATTGCGATTGCTAATCCTCATCGAACCGAACCGTCAGATGAAGTGCTGCTCTTGATGGTGGATGGGGCTGTTGCTACATCCAATACGCAGCGCAGAAGCTGGGAAACCAGCGAGGGAAGGATGCATCATCTTATTGATCCCCGTACGATGAAGCCAAGCAGCTCCTCTGTGATTCAGTGTTCGGTTGTGGGTGATCATTTGGTTGATTGCGAGATTTGGGCGAAAGTAGTGTGCATCTTAGGCATCGAAGAGGGGTTATCCCTTTTTAGGCGGAGTACGCAGCGAATGGAAGCTCTTATTTACACAGAGGATGGATCCCTCCATCATGTGAAGCCAACCACGAATGTGTCCTTTGGTCAATGGATGGGTCTCGAGGCAGACTTTATATATGATTCGAATGAGAAAGGCGGGTAGTAAACAATGATTCAATTTCTGGTTGATTTACCAAGTTGGACACTTATCCGTCTATTTGGTATCTTGTCCTATCTCAGTTTATTTGTCGGGATGGCGCTTGGTATTACCTATAGTTTTCCAACATGGAAGGGTCAAATGAAGGCGCAATTGCTCCGCTGGCACACGACTGCGAATCAATTGGGCACATGTTTGGCTCTGCTGCATACCGTTCTATTAGTCATCGATACGTTCATGCCTTTTGAATGGAAGGAAATTTTGATTCCTTTTACAGCCAAGCAGTCTGCAGGATTGAATGGCATCGGTACTATTGCTTTGTATGGACTGCTGCTGCTCATCTTTACGACAGACATTCGTCATAAATTAAAAAGGAAGCTATGGTTTGCCTTGCACCTGCTGTCATACCCCATTTTTATTTTATCCTTGGTTCATGGGCTCTATATAGGCACAGACAGTTCAAATTTGTTTATCAAAGCCATGTATGTCAGTACGGGGATCCTGTTAGTTGGTTTAACGGCCGTTCGTTTTGTTTTTCGCCCTCGCAAGCGTCAGGTTCGGGAGCAGGAGACGTATCCTGTATAGAGGAAAGGAGTTCCTATTTCAGTGATATAGGAACTTTTTGTTGGTCTTGATATTGCGAAAAGTGTCGAAACTGTCTATAGTTAAAGGGTATTTATTAGGAAAAGAGGACTTGAAACCGACATGGCAAAACCAAAAATCAAGGAGCTCGATATCGTTAGAGCATTCGCTATCCTAGCTGTCGTCCTGATTCACGTTACAGCGGACTGGACAGTGGATCCAGCTTTAAAGGGAAGCAGCACGCAGCTGCTCATTTTATTTTTAAACAAAATCAGCTATTTTGCCGTTCCTGTTTTTATTTTTTTGAGTGGTATCGTTTTGTTCTACATATATACGGATAATTGGAGCGCCAAGCAGGCCGTCATCTTTTATTGGAAACGTGTCCGTCAGGTTTTAGTTCCTTATATCGTCTGGTCGTTTTTCTACTATATATATAATCCTTGGCTTTGGACGCCTGGGCATCCCATAAAGGTCGATCTACGTGTGTTTCTGGAGCAATTAAAATGGGCTGATTCCGGTTATCACTTGTATTTCATGATTATTATCGTGCAGTTTTACCTGCTGTTTCCGCTGCTAGTTTGGGCCGTAAGAAATGCGCGTTGGTTTCGACAAACGCTGGCACTGTGGGGATTAGCTATTCAGGCGGGCGTGTATATTTATAGTCATTGGTTCGGTACGATTAGCCATAAACCAGAGCTTTGTATCACCTATTTCGGGTACTTCCTTGTTGGTGGTGCAATCGGTATGAACTACGGGGCATTTCGTTCTTGGCTCGATCGTAACAAGGGCTGGATTCTTCCGGGTGCGATTTTTAGCGGAATTGCGTATACAATGCTCTTTCTACTGGGATTAAAAGGATATCAGTTTGAAAATACGTGGTATGAGCTGCTATGGCTGCTCTATAGTATTGGAATAGGTGTAGGCTTTATCTGGATAGCGAAATGGCTTCTGCAAAAATCAGCCAATTTGGCAAGATTTCTCATTTCACTAGGCTCAGTATCATTTGGTGTGTACTTGATGCATCCAGCGCTGCTATCTCTTTGGAAGTATAAGGTTCATATGCCGGGCTCAATTTTGTTATTCAATATGTACAACGTGATCGTTTTTGTACTCATTATCGCGATTCCTTGGGTACTGACTCTGCTCTACCGCAAAGTAAGAAAGCTGCTATCGATTTGAGTGAAGTGTGAAGGGAAGACCTTGCTGCTGCGGGGTCTTTTGTCTGTTTTGGGGGAAGCCAAAGCTTTCCCTTTTACTGTATTTAGCGTTTACGAAGCACCCGACTAAAAGCAACAAGAATCGGAGATAGCAGCACAGCTGCAATCACAAGCGACGTTCGGATCGAGAATCGGTTGCCGACCCAACCGACAAGCGGCCCGCCACAGGTTTGGCCGAGTGCGTCCGATTGGCTCATCATCGAGAGGACGGTTGCTCGGGACTTGCTGTCGATGTTCAGGTTGAGCCACGTGTCGTAAATTGGTGCACTGAGAGTTCTGATTGCGCCGAGAACGAGAACAGAGACCAACGCCCAAGCAAAGTTCGGAGAGAAGCCGAACGAGAGTAGGGCGGCCATACGTGCCGCGGTCAGCACGAACATGCCGACGAAGACGACACGTTGGCTGCCCATATCCAACCGCTTCTCGGCAATCCACATGGTAAACAGGCTGAGACAAGTGGAGAGAACAGCAATTAGACCGAGCCATGCGGAAATAGGAAGCGTATTGCCTAGCGGGAAGCCGACTTCTTTTATTAGATGCGCTTCCCAAAGCCGATCATATCCTTCTGAAGAGGCACCACTAAACAAGGTGACGACGAGTATCATCAGCAGTAGGGGATTCCCGCTTATGACCTTCGTGCCAGACAACCACATCGTCTTCATGTTCTGCCAATTCGAGGGGTCAGCGGCACGTGCTGAACGAACAAACTTCGTCTCCTTCATGAAGAAGACAAGGAAGACGCCTACACCCAAATAAATCATACCACCTATGAGATACGGCAGGTTCGTTGCTACAGTAGACAAGCCTACACTCAATGCGATACCTGTCAATGTACCGAAGAGGGACAATCGCTTAGCCCGCAGGAAAATACGGCCAACGTTCTCTTCCCCAACCTCATCGACAATCCAAGCCGAATGGGCGCCACTGATAAAGGTTTCCCCCATACCGCGTATGGCTTCTGCAATGAGAAGGCCAATAAATAGCGAGATCATCGGACTAAGCATCGGCAGCCAAATCACGCTGCCTTTGAGCACGAACGCCCCACCAACTACAAACATCCCGATGATGACCGATGTCCTACGGCTGTATGTATCGGCGATAACGCCCGTGATTCCTTCAAAAATAAGAACAGTTAATTCCAATACCGTTCCCACCATAAGCAGCTGGAATGGGTTCAATCCAAGCGTCATGATATAATAGACTGCATAAGTTGTGAACATTGTTGTGTTTGCCATGGATATCATAAATCCCGTAATGGTATAAACCTGTGACACGTGTAACTTCATGAAAGCCATATCCTCCCTTTCTGGTTCCGCCTGATCTCTAACACCTCTGAGAGTAATTTATTTTGATTATAAATGCTTTTTCTCAGCATGGTAGGTAAAGTTTGGGTTTAGCTGAAAAGTATGGTTTCCGATGGCTATGAGGTGAACATCGTTCAACAAAAAACACAGCCTCCGCGTATAAATACTCCCGGAGGCTGTGTTTTTTAGTATCCGCTTTTGTACTGTGCGGGATGTTAGTTTGTTCATTTTTTAGGGTAATGGCTGCGTGTACAGCCCAGTAAGGAACTCGCAGCATACCGCGTGCGATGGCTATTAAATCTGCGTCCTCGTTGCCAACGATAGATTGAGCAAGTGCTGGGTCTTCCAGCATGCCTACAGCAACGACTGGCACTTCCAGTGCCGGACAGTTCAATCGCATGATCGATATCGTATCCGCCGTCAGCGTACTCGACAGCAGAGATGCGGAAAGATGCGGCATCTCAGCAGGCATTTCCTTTTTCACGGCTTGAATGACTTCCACACCAAATCTGGGCTCGCCCAAAGACCAAAGCGATAGTAGTCTGATTAGAATAAATTCGGACAAGCTTCTGAAAGCTATAGGCTATCTGCCTATTATTGCAGAGGCTTGTTTTCATATAAAAATATACTAATTTACAAAAAGTAAGCACATGCTTATAGTTATATAAAATGGAGGTTGACCATTAAATGATTCCTTTTTCTATTTTAGATCTAGCTCCTGTTATCGTAGGCGGGACGCCTAGAGATTCCTTTCACCGTTCACTGGATCTGGCGAAACATGCCGAGCAATGGGGCTACCATCGATATTGGCTCGCCGAGCATCACAATATGCCGGGAATCGCAAGTTCGGCCACATCCTTAGTCATCAGTCATGTAGCAAGCGGGACAGAAAAAATCCGTGTAGGCTCTGGCGGCATCATGCTGCCCAATCATGCTCCACTTGTAATAGCGGAGCAGTTCGGAACCTTGGAATCGTTGTATCCTGGTCGCATCGATTTAGGTTTGGGCAGAGCTCCAGGGTCTGACCAGTTAACTGCGCGTGCGCTGCGCCGCGGCTTAGGAGGCGATGGACATGATTTCCCTGAAATGCTCAATGAGCTGCGCGGGTACTTGGATCCATCGCTAGAATCCGCCGTACCGGGTGTTCGAGCCGTTCCGGGGGAAGGACTTAATATTCCCATCTGGCTGCTGGGTTCTAGCGGTTTTAGCGCTCAGCTGGCAGGACAGCTTGGGCTACCCTTCGCTTTCGCGAGCCATTTTGCCCCGGATTATCTGCTTCCGGCACTCGAATTGTATCGCGGCAGTTTCCGTCCTTCGGAAGCGCTGGATAAGCCCTACGCTATGGTGGGGATTAACATTATTGCCGCCGATACGGATGAAGAGGCCCAAAGGCTGGTTACCTCGCTGCAGCAGCAGTTCTTAAATATTATCCGCGGTCGAAGAGGTCTGTTGAATCCTCCGGTAGACAGTTTGGAGCCTCTGTGGACTCCTCAGGAAAAAGCGTATGTTGACCAACAATTGAGTTATTCCATCGTAGGGAATAGGGATACCGTGCGCGAGAAGCTGCGAATTCTGCAACAGCAAACGGAAGCCGATGAATGGATTATCGCCGCTCAGATTTTTGATTATGAGGCGCGGTTAAAATCGTATCAAATCGTTGCTGAAGTCATGAAAGCAACGAATTCCGCAAGCTGATTATCGCAGGACTTCTCCTCGCCATTGTCAGCTATGGGGAGGCTCATAGAACGAATGCCAACGCGAGGAGCGGCTCCTAGATTTAGGTTTTAAAAAATTTCGTTTAGCAGATACTGAAATTAGATATGCAGACAATGAAGGATCCGTTATGATGGTTTGTCGACCATAGCGGTGAGAGTCTCAAAAATAAATTCTCTTACAGAAGAAAGGTTGTTCAAGCATGAACGAAATAATTACTTTATTGCAAAATCATCGCTCGATTCGTAAGTTTACGGATCAACCTGTCAGTGAAGTGCAGTTGAACGCTATTCTGGCAGCTGCTCAAGCGGCCTCTACATCAAGCAATATGCAGGCGTACAGCTTTATCCACGTTACGGATAAAGGGCTCAAGAGCCAGCTTGCCGCGCTTGCTGGCAATCAACCTTACGTCAGCGAGTGTCCGCTGTTCCTTGTATGGTGCGGCGATTTGCACCGCTACGCGCAGGCTGTCCACCGTCATGGGGACACGCCGGTTACTGGCAATGCTGAGAATTTCATCGTTGCCACGGTAGATGCTGCACTCGCTGCGCAAAATGCAGCCATTGCCGCCGAGTCGCTTGGCCTCGGCGTAGTATTTATCGGCGGGCTGCGCAACAAGCCTGCTGAGGTGTCTCAGCTGCTGGGCTTGCCGCAGCTGGTGTACCCCGTCTTCGGCATGTGCATCGGTATGCCGGATCAAGAGCCGCTGCAGCGCCCGCGGCTTCCGCGAGAAGCCGTGTACCACGAGAATCGGTATACGGACAATCCAGTCGCAGTCGACGTGTACGATGAGAGCATCCGCGACTATATGAAGGTTCGTACCGACGGGAAAGTGGATACGACCTGGTCCAAAGAAATGGCCGCCAAAGCGCAGCGGCCGCGCGAGCACATGAAAGCGTTCCTGAGCGAACAGGGCTTCTTGGTTGAGTAAGCCTTTAATCTTTCGCTTTGAACTCATATAACAAGAACTTGTCTCATACAATGAAGAAGGTAAGAGACAGGTTTGAGGTTATCAGAGCGAAAGGAGTGTGACCATGTTGAAAGGCTTAAAAAATGTTGTGTACATGAGCTTAGCATTAGGCATGCTATTTTACTCCGTTCCCCAGTTAGAGTTTCGAGATGTGGGGTCCTTGCCTATGATTTTTAGTGTCATCTGGATCGCGATGGCACTTCTCGTGATAGCGTCTCATCTGCACCAAATACTGGGTGTGGATGAAGAGAAACGCAAAGAGCTGAGCCGCATCAATCGAATGAAAAGATGGAAGTTGGAACAGCTTGTCCAAGGTCGCAGAAAAATGCTGCAATTTCGCAAATAGCGCTAAGATGAGATTTCCATTTTGACAACGAACATATGTTTGCTATAATAAGAATAAAGCATCCAATCCAATAGGGTTGGATTTTTTCTTTAAGAAAGCTTTCCTCATTGTTCTTACCCTTTGGAACGCTTATACTAGTAGTACAGAGTAGTACAGGAACAAGTAAATGAGGTGTAACAGTTGGATACACAATCCGTGGATAATTTAACAAAGCATGAACAAATATTACGTTATATTGAAAGCTTGAAGCTCGGCAGCCGGATCTCGGTGCGAAAGATTGCAAAGAACATGGAAGTTAGTGAAGGCACCGCTTACCGAGCAATTAAAGAGGCTGAGAATCAAGGTTTGGTCTCGACCAAAGAGCGGATCGGAACCGTGAGAGTTGAAAAGAAACTGCGGCAAAACATTGACAAACTGACTTTTTCTGAAGTCGTGAATATGGTGGATGGACAAGTGCTTGGAGGCTCACGTGGACTCCACAAGACGCTGCACAAGTTCGTCATCGGGGCGATGGAGCAGGACGCCATGATGCGTTACATTGAGGCTGGCAGCCTTCTTATCGTAGGTAACCGAAACAGGGCCCATTTCTGTGCGTTAGAACAAGGCGCAGGTGTGTTGATCACAGGGGGATTTGATACCAGTTCAGAGGTGAAAGTACTAGCTGACCAGCTAGAGCTGCCCATTATTTCGAGCAGTTACGACACATTCACAGTAGCCTCAATGATTAATAGAGCAATATATGATCGATTGATTAAGAAGAAGATTATGCTTGTAGAGGACATCCTAGCTTCAGGTGCTTCCCTCTATGCGCTTAAGGCACATAGCACATTGAAAGACTGGCAGCGCATGTCGGAGGATACGGGCTATAGCCGTTTTCCCGTTGTCGATGAGTGGAATCGTATTATTGGTGTCGTGACCTCCAAGGATATGGTGGGTGCCAATTCTTTGCAAACGGTGGATAAACTGATGACGCGCAGTCCCCTAACCGTTTCACCTCAAACCTCTGTAGCCTCTGCTGCTCATATGATGGTATGGGAAGGCATTGAACTGCTGCCTGTTGTTGATACGAACCGCAAGATGCTGGGTGTATTGAACCGCAGTGATGTGCTGAAAGCCATGCAGTATATCCAAAAGCAGCCGCAGCATGGCGAAACGTTTGAGGATTTAATCTGGTCCGGACTAGAAGAGGTCAGGGATGAGAAGGGGGCGCTGCAGTTTCACGGCGTCATTACTCCGCAGATGACAAATCATCTGGGAACGGTATCGGAAGGTGTTCTCACAACGTTAATGACCCAGGCAGCTTACCGCATTGTGCAGGAACACAAGAAGGGTGATCTCGTCATGGATAATATGTCGACCTATTTCTTAAAACCACTGCAAATAGATTCGAAAATAGAAATACGACCCACCATCATTGAGGTGAGCCGTAAATTTGGCAAAATAGATGTAGAAATATATCATGCAGGCACTTTGGTTTCCAAAGCGATGCTAACCGCTCAAGTGATCTAACGCAGCATCCGATCGAAGTGCCCATGATTGCGAATGCCGGCGAATAAGTTGAACAGACCCAGCAAGACAAGAACGGTGCCGAAGATGCGGCGAAAGCTGGATTCACTAAAGAAGAAGATTTGGGTGACCGCGATCAGAACTAGCATCAATCCCATGCAAATATTCATGCGAGCCGAGAATAAACCGCGTTTGGCCATATCCGCCTCGCGTCGAGAGCGGAAGCTGAAATACACGGACAGCCCTAGCAGTATGCAAATAAGGGAGAATAAAGTGATTTGAATGGCGAACATATGTATAATCCGTCCTTTAAGCGATTTTACTGTTTACTTTAGCGATTTTATCGAAAGATTGCAATCTTCGACTATCTAGATCGTTAGGTTCGTTTTTCTTGAGCTGTAATCCAGACGGTCAGCTCGGTTTGAATTAATACGATGGATTTGACCTCAACGATATACTTTTTATCATGTAAAACATATGTCCGCTGGGTAATAATTCTTTCATAAAGGGGCTGAGAGTCCCGCACGAACGCGACTTTTTGACCAATTACGAGTTTGAGCTCACTCTTCACATCCCCCTCGATTTCTTTCTGAATATCTTCACTGATGAGATCGTTTTGGCTTTTGGGAAGTAAATGCACGTTGACTACATTAATCAATGATTGTTTATTTCGCGTTTTATTTAAGCTCTCGATATCGGAACGAAGTTCGGCGTTTTCTTCCAAATATTTATGCATCTGCACATAGAGCTCATTATAGGTGTGCTGATGTATGCTCATATAAATTGCGCTCCCAATTATGGCCCCCGAAACCATCAGTCCGAAGCTCGAAAGCAGACGTTGATATCGGGCAAAAGGAGGGATCCTCAAGACTGATGGCCTCCCCTGCAGATCATTTGAATGAGTGAAGTGCCCATCTGTGCCCCAGTGAAGGCAACGACGATCAGAACGATTTGTTTAATCGCCGGATTCAAATGCCCAACAGCTACATGGCTTTCAATATAGCGTATCGGATCAATCGTGCCGCCGACTGCAGCCACCATGGCCCAGATTTTAATGTTTTCTGAAATAGTCAGCATTTTTTCCGTAGGTGATTGAAGGGTGAGTACGGCAGCAATTCCACTTAACATGCTGCCTCCGAATACAACCCCGAAGGAAATTGCGAAATGCATGATAATATCGGCCAAAAAGACATACATGTCCTTATCGCTTCCTTTCTAACTGAGTTAAAGAGGACAAACTCTCTATACTTAATGTATGGGAAAGATCAGCTACAATATGATAATATGTAAGGAATAAAATGAGAGAAGGGAGGAAATGCTGATGAGTTCGTTTGTACACTTACACGTGCATAGTGAATACAGTTTATTAGATGGTGCCGCACGTATGGAGGAGCTTGTTTCACATGCGGCTGATCTTGGCATGACCTCTCTGGCTTTGACGGATCACGGTGTTATGTACGGTGCAATCGCCTTCTATAAGGCATGCAAACAACGAGGCATCAAACCTATTATTGGGTGTGAGGTCTATTTCACAGCAGGCTCCATTCGCGATAAAGGGACGAGACAAGAACAGCCTATCTATCACCTCATTCTGCTCGCTAAGAACTTTCAAGGCTACCAAAATTTAATGAAGCTCTGTTCAATCGGACAGTTACAGGGCTTTCACTATAAACCTCGTATCGATTTGGAACATTTAGCCAGGCATTCAGAGGGACTTATTTGTCTGAGCTCCTGCTTAGGCAGCGAGGTTTCTCAGCATTTGCTTCACAATCGTCACGATGAAGCCAAAAAAGCTGCTGAACGCTATCGCGGCATTTTCGGTGATGATTTCTTTCTGGAAATTCAAGATCATGGGATGATTGAACAGAAAAAAGTGATGATCTCGATGATCGAGCTGAGTAAAGAATCGGGAATCCCGCTTATCGCCACGAATGATGTGCACTATGTGACAGAACCGGATCATGTGATGCAGGACATCCTCATTTGTATTGGTACAGGCAAAACCGTGGAGGACACGGACCGTCTTCGCATGGGAACGAGCCAGATGTATTTGAAAAGCGAAGAGGAGATGAGCCGTTTATTCGTTCATGTTCCCGAAGCGCTTACGAATACGAACGTTGTGGCTTCACGCTGTGAACTCGAACTAGAGTTCGGCAAATCGATTTTGCCAAGCTTTCGTCCTATTCCTGAGCATCTCACGGCTGGAGAATATTTGCAGGAACTCTGTTTACAAGGGTTAGAGCAGCGCTATTCTTCTAATCCGGAGTGGTATTCAGAGGATTCACCGCTGCGGAAACAAGCGGAAGAACGTCTTGCTTATGAGTTAGGTGTCATTGAGAAGATGGGATTTTCAGATTACTTCTTGATCGTATGGGATTTCATCCGTTTTGCTCACGAGAAGAGTATCATGACGGGACCAGGCAGAGGATCTTCTGCCGGAAGTCTAGTTGCTTATGTACTGCGCATTACGAATGTGGATCCGATTAAATATAAGCTGTTGTTTGAACGTTTTCTTAACCCAGAACGGATTACGATGCCGGATATTGATATCGATTTTAGCGATGAACGCCGGGATGAAGTGATTGACTACGTGGTTGCCAAATATGGGCACGAGCATGTCGCGCAAATTATTACCTTCGGGACGATGGCGGCCAAAGCCGCGGTAAGGGACGTCGGACGTGTACTAAATGTACCATATGGAGATGTTGATCGTGCGGCCAAGGCGATTCCGAATCAACTAGGTATGACCTTGGCGGAAGCACTTCAGGTTAGCTCTGATTTAAAAGCGCTGGTATCCAAACAGCCCAAGACAGCAGAATTGCTTGAAATGGCGATGCGTGTTGAAGGAATGCCGCGCCATGCATCAACACATGCTGCAGGTGTTGTTATTTCCAGAGAACCGTTGACGCAGTATGTTCCTCTCCAAGAAGGCACGGCTCAAACAGCTCTTACCCAGTATACGATGGAACATTTGGAAGCCATCGGACTGTTGAAAATGGATTTTCTCGGCTTGCGGACGCTGTCTATTATAGAACGAACGGTTGACTGGATTGCACAGATGGAAGACGTGCGCCTCAACTTTGATGTGCTTAATATGGATGAGGATGCAGTGACCTATGGTATGCTCAGTAAGGGGGAGACGACGGGCGTCTTCCAACTGGAGTCAACAGGTGTACGCAAAGTGTTGAAGGATTTGAAGCCCTCTGTTTTTGAAGATATTATTTCCGTTTTGGCCTTGTACCGTCCAGGTCCGATGGAGTTTATACCGAAATATATTTTTGGGAAACACGGACAGATGGAGGTCGTCTATCCGCACCCCACGTTAGAACCTATCCTTCGGGATACGTACGGCATTATCGTGTACCAGGAGCAAATTATGCAAATTGCTTCATCAATGGCTGGTTTTAGCTTAGGTGAAGCGGATCTGTTAAGACGAGCTGTTTCCAAGAAGAAAAGGGAAGTGCTGGATGAAGAACGGGCACATTTCGTTTCGGGCAGCTTGCGTCAAGGGTTTAATGCCGAAGATGCTAACCATGTGTATGATATGATCGTGCGTTTTGCAGATTATGGTTTCCCGCGAGCGCATGCAACGGCTTATGGGGTGCTGGCATTCCAAACCGCCTACTTAAAAGCGCATTATCCGATTTATTTCATGGCTTCTATGTTAACGGCGGTGATGGGGAATCACAGGAAGGTAGCCGAATATGTGGATGAATGTCGACGGATGAAGCTGGCTGTGCTGCCGCCGGATGTGAATGGGAGCGGAACGGTGTTTACACCTGATCCTATGGCCGGGGCGATCCGCTTTGGACTTGCAGCGATTAAGAATGTGGGTACCCAAGCGATCGATGCTATTCTTAGTGAACGTAAGCAATCGCCCTTCGAGAGCTTACTTGATTTCTGCAGACGAGTTGATTTACGCGTGTGTAATAAACGGGTCATTGAATCACTGATACAAGGAGGGGCCTTTGATACCCTTGGCGGGCATCGCGCTCAGCTGATGGCCATACTAGATGAAACGATTGCTTCCGCTACGAAATGGCGCAAGGAGCGGGATGATCTGCAGCTCCACCTTTTCGGCTTCGTTGAGGAACCGAACTGGGAAGTGGAGGTTCCGAACATTCCACAGATGCCGCAGAGCAAACAATTGGAGCTCGAGAAGGAACTTCTTGGCATGTATATATCCGGGCATCCGCTTGATGCCTTCGCGTTGCAGCTAGCAGAGATGGAAGCGGTTATGATTCATCAGCTGGGCGAGCTGCCGGATAATAGCGAGGTGCTTGTAGCTGGGATGATCCTTTCGAATAAAACGATCGTCACGAAGAAGGGGCAGCCCATGGCATTCATGGAGCTAGAGGATCGAATCGATAAAGCCGAGGTGGTGTTGTTTCCCGAGACCTGGAAGAACGCGGCTCCGCTCGTGCAGAAGGGCAGACTCGTCCTCGTCCGGGCGAAGCTGCAGCTTCAGGACGAGGACCCGCCCAAGCTGCTCGCGGAGCAGCTTGTCGCGTTGGACGACCCTGCGGGCGTCCAACGGCTTCGCCGGCAGCCTGCGCGTGCGGCAGCCGGCTCTGGCGGTGCGCGGAGCGTCGCCGCCGTAACGCAGGCGGCCGCCTCAACGGGCCGCCAGGAGCCCCGCGCTGCATCGCAGCCTGCGCGGACAAGCGCTGCCCGGCCGCAGGCTGCGGGCAGCGAGAAAACCGCTGCGGAGCCGAAGGCGCAGCGGGTGTTCGTCAAGATCTCGGCTGACTGCGAGCAGCCGGACAAACTGCTGCAGCTGAAGGCGCTGCTGAAGCTGTACAAAGGACCGCTCGCGGTTGCGCTATTCTACGAAAGCAGCAACAAGCTCTTGGCCCTGAGTGATCAATATTTGGTCGATCCTTCCAAGGATCTGATCCGGATGATTGAGACCATCATGGGCAAAGATTCGGTCAGAGTGAAATAAAGAATGCTTCCTCCGCATATGAATAGGAACCCGGCATTTCAGGGTCAATACATGCGATGGAGGAGGACTTATGACCGAACAACAACATATGATCCAATTGCTGCAAAAGCGTGGTGTAACGGTAGAACAAATCTCTGAAATTGTGTTCAGGCTGCAAAAGCCCTATAATGATCAACTTTCCGAAGAAGAGTGTATCGAAAGTGTGCTGGCTGTTCTTTCCAAGCGGGAAGTGCAGTATACGCTATACACGGGTATTGCGCTTGATGAATTGGCGGAGAAGAAGCTGTTACCCGAGCCGTTGCAGTCAATTCTTGAGGCAGATGAACCCCTGTTCGGTGTTGATGAAACTCTGGCCCTGGGCATTGTTCATGTGTATGGGATGATTGGCTTAACTAGTTTTGGTTATCTGGATAAAGAAAAAATGGGTATAATCCGGACCTTGAATGATGATCGGAGTTCTGTGCATGTTTTTTTAGATGATTTGATCTGTGGATTAGCGGCAGCTGCTTCTGCCAGAATCGCTCATCAGAATGAGCATGCGCCTGATTATAGCAGTAAACTACGTCTGGACTAGACCTAATAGTTCAGACTTCACTTTTTTTCATGAAAGTGCTCTGTTGCGGGAAAAAGAGAAATTATGATATCATTATTCCATTGTGTGTGCCTGTGCTTATAAAGGATGTTTACTATCATCGTTGCTAACTTGCCCTAATCCGTGTAGTTGTACTTCATAGGAGGTTTTTTTTTTCATGTGGACGGTGATATACATAGCTCCTACCGCGAAAATTGCAGAGCGGATTAAACAGAGGCTGACGGAAGAAGGATTTCTCGTACAAGTCAGGGGTATCTCCTTATCCAAAAATCAGTTCGAAATCGTTGTTCCCGAAGGGGAATTAGAAGAAGTGCAAGAAGTGCTCAATTCTATTTTACATAGATAGTGAAAAGTAGAAATAAGTAACATGGCTTGTCAGCGATTCACGATAATAGCCAATTAGAGGTGGAAATGTGCTAAAGGATTTATTTCAAAAGCGTAAATATGCAACGATTCCTTCTGAGAAAACAAAAAGGGAAATTCCCGAAGGTTTAATGAATAAATGCCCGAAATGCGGTACGATTCAAACGAGCAAAGAGCTTGAGAAAAACCTTAAAGTCTGTACAGCCTGCGGCTACCATTATCGTTTAAGCGCAATGGAACGTATCCAATTAACGCTCGATGAAGGCCAGATTTTGGAATATGACGCGGATATGATCTCCGAAGACCCATTGCAGTTCCCTGATTACGCAGAGAAATTAGATAAAGCGAAGAGTACAACGAAATTACAAGATGCGATTATTACCGGGGAAGGTACGATTGGTGGCTATCCGGTTATTGTTGCGGCTATGAGTTTTGATTTTATGGGCGGATCACTTGGCTCCGTTGTTGGAGAGAGAATAACTAGGGCGGTCGAAGCCGCTATTGAGAAGAAAGTTCCCATTATCATCTACTCCACATCAGGTGGAGCACGTATGCAAGAAAGCATTCTTAGTTTGATGCAAATGGCGAAAACAAGCGCTGCTTTGTCCAAACTCAGTGCCGAAGGCGGATTGTTTATTTCGATCATTACGGATCCGACTTTCGGTGGTGTATCCGCGAGTTTTGCTATGTTGGGTGACATTATTATTGCCGAGCCGGCAGCGCCATTTGGATTCACGGGCCGCCGTGTCATTGAACAAACAATTAAACAAAAACTGCCGGACAATTTCCAGACATCTGAATTCAATCTCGAGCATGGTCAGCTCGACAAGGTCGTAAGCCGTAAGGATATGAGACCTACGTTAATCAAGCTGTTGGACATGCACGGAGTGAAGGAGGAGGCGAATTATGGCGGGTGAAATGCCGTTTGAACAGCCGCTGGCGGAACTAAAGAGCAAGATAGCTGAACTGCGTAAATTCGGTGCAGAGAAACAAATTGACTTTTCAGAGGAAATACGCCGTTTGGAAGAAAGATACGTCCAGCTGGAGGATGAACTTTATGCGAGTATGTCTTCTGCTGAAAAAATGCAGTTAGCTCGTCATCCGCAAAGGCCAACGACGATTGATTATATTTTGTCTATTTTCACAGATTTCATAGAGTTTCATGGCGATCGACTATATGGGGATGACCTTGCGATAGTAGGCGGACTAGCCAAGTTGAACGGAATTCCTGTCACTGTTGTCGGTCATCAAAAAGGGAAAGATACGAAGGATAATATCGCTCGCAACTTCGGATGTCCGCATCCGGAAGGATTCCGTAAAGCGCTGCGTATGATGCGTCAAGCTAACAAATTTAAACGTCCTATCATTACGTTTATTGATACCAAAGGTGCGTTCCCAGGGAATGCTGCAGAAGAGCGTGGTCAAGGAGAAGCGATTGCCAGAAATTTACTGGAAATGGCCTCTTTTCGTGTGCCGATCATCTGTATTGTTATTGGAGAGGGCGGCAGTGGTGGCGCACTCGCATTAGGTGTAGGAAACAAGGTGTTAATGTTGGAGAATGCTATCTATTCGGTTATTAGTCCCGAAGGCGCAGCTTCCATCTTATATAAAGATGCTTCCAAAGCCTTACACGCGGCAGAAGCTATGAAAATTACTGCGGATCATATCTTGGAGCTGGGCGTGATCGACGGTATTATTCCGGAGCCCAAAGGCGGCGCACACCGAGATCCGGCAACACAAGCAGAATTCATCAAAACAGCTATCTGGGAACAGCTTCAGCATTTGCTAAGTATGAACGGACAGGAGCTGCTCGAGGACCGTTACCGCAAATTTAGAGATATAGGTCGGTTCACATTCACTCAGGAGGGAAACCATGCGTAAAACGAAAATTGTCTGTACCATTGGACCTGCAAGCGAATCACTTGAGAATTTGAAAAAACTTCTTGAAGCGGGAATGAACGTTGCCCGTCTTAATTTCTCCCACGGAGATTTTGATGAGCATGGCGCACGTATTCGTAACCTTCGCGCAGCATCTGCTGAGACAGGCAAAGTAGCCGCTATTCTGCTTGATACCAAAGGACCGGAAATTCGTACGGGTAAATTGAAAGAAGAGCCGATTGAGCTCGTTCAGGACAAGCACATCATTTTGACAACAGAAGAAATTTTGGGGGATGTAGACCGTATCTCGGTTACTTATTCGAATCTGCCGCGTGACGTTGAGGTAGGATCTACCATTCTAATCGATGATGGTTTGATTGGTCTTTCGGTTGTTGATATTCGCGGAACAGAAATCGAGTGCCGTATTATCAATGGTGGAACAATGAAAAGCAAAAAAGGTGTTAACGTGCCAGGCGTGAAAATCAGCCTTCCAGGTATCACTGAAAAAGATGCGAACGATATCGTGTTCGGAATCGAGCAAGGCGTAGATTTCATCGCAGCTTCTTTCGTTCGGAAAGCAAGTGATGTTATGGAAATTCGTGAATTGCTGGAAAGACATAATGCATCGCACATCCAAATTATTAGTAAAATCGAAAACCAAGAGGGCGTTGATAACTTAGACGAAATCCTTGAAGTTTCCGATGGTCTAATGGTTGCTCGTGGAGATCTTGGTGTTGAAATTCCAGCTGAAGACGTTCCTGTTGTTCAAAAACAAATGATCAAAAAATGTAACATCGTAGGTAAGCCGGTTATTACGGCAACGATGATGCTCGACTCGATGCAGCGTAACCCGCGTCCAACGCGCGCAGAAGCTAGTGACGTTGCGAATGCAGTTTTCGACGGTACGGATGCTGTGATGCTGTCAGGTGAAACTGCTGCAGGTAAATACCCGGTTGAATCCGTGCAAACGATGGCTCGTATCGCTGAGCGTGCGGAAGCAGCATTGGAATATAAGGAAATTTTCCTTCGTCAAGCACAAGCCCAACAAGTTACGGTAACCGAAGCGATTTCTCAAGCGGTAGCTAACTCTGCTTTGGAGTTGGGTGCAAAAGCGATTCTAACGGCTACGGAAAGTGGATATACAGCTAGAATGGTATCCAAATACCGTCCGAAAGCGCCTATCATTGCAGTTACTCCTAGCGAGCAAGTGATTCGTCGTTTATCCCTCGTATGGGGTGTTATTCCGGTGAAGGGAAATACCGCGAAAACAACGGACGAGCTGTTCAACCTTGCGGTGGACAGCAGTATTAAAACAGGTATCGTGTCTCTTGGAGATATCGTCGTTATTACAGCAGGCGTCCCTGTTGGACGCTCTGGAACTACGAACTTAATCAAGGTTCATCAAGTTGGTGAGATGATTGCCAAAGGAACAGGTATCGGCATGCAAACGGCAAGCGGTATTGTTGTAACGGCTCGTACTCCTGAAGAAGCTAATGCTAAAATGGTAGACGGTGCAGTACTTGTAACCGTGTCGACAGATAAAGAATATATGCCGGCCATACAAAGAGCTTCGGCGCTGATTACCGAAGTAGGCGGCATCACTTCCCATGCGGCAGTAGTAGCACTAAGCCTTGGGATTCCGGTTATTGTCGGCGTTGAGAACGCAGTAGAAATCATCAAAGACAGTACACAAGTTTCGATCTATCCGGAAGTTGGGGTTATCTACTCCGGTCAAGCGAGCGTTCTTTAGTTATAACGAAGAGTGAAGCGAGATGTATTCTCGGCTTCACTCTTTTTTTATATAAATTACTTTCCTGGGTGACGGCACAATCCTCAACGTCCGAGCTGTGTTATAATGATATCTAAGAATTTGTCACTGGAGGAATTCATTATCATGACTCAGGAACGTTGGCATCAGCATCAGCTTCGCGTACGATATGAAGAAACGGATCAAATGGGAGTTGTTTACCATGCCAACTATTTGACGTGGTTCGAGATCGGGCGAACCGAGCTAATTAGAGGGCTTGGCTATCCATACCGTAGAATCGAGGACAAAGGGCACTTGCTGCCGGTTGTTGAGGCGGAGGTTAAATTCAAGAAGCCGGCTCGTTACGACGATTTAGTAGCCATCCATACGCGTGTGGTCGAAATGACCGGCGTTCGGCTCCATTTTGCCTATGAAATCCGTAAAGTATCAGAAGAAATGACGGATCTGACCATAGATTCTGCTGCAGAACCTACCGGCGAATTACTTGTGACAGGAACAACGCGGCATGTTTGGGTGAATCCTTCTTGGAAGCCAATACGTATAGAGAAGGAAGCGCCAGAATTATGGCAGCTGCTATCTAAGTATTCTTAAAAGGGGCTGAGCTTATGTTTCGTATTATTCTTGCCATCTTTATTCTTGTTCCTGCGTTAGAAATTACACTCCTCATCACCATGGGACATCTTATCGGCGGCTGGACCACATTCGCGCTTCTTATTTTAAGCGGCTTCCTAGGTGCCTATTTTACCAAGCGCGAAGGCCGCAAAGTACTGGAATATGCTCGGTATGAGTGGTCGCAGGGCCAACTGCCTGCACAGCATTTGCTTGATGGAATCTGTATTTTCATCGGAGGTATTTTATTAATCATGCCCGGTTTCATTACAGATATTTTCGGATTTCTGCTTGTTTTTCCCTACACGAGACCGATCTTCAGAGTTATGCTGCTTGCGCTGATCCAAAAACAAATCGGCAAAGGCCGAATTAATTTCATAAATCGCAGATAAAGCCGGACGGTAGTTGTTCGCGGTATGTAAAAACTAAGGCTCGGTCATCCACCTATTCGGGAGGAACCGAGCCTTTTTGTATGTAAGCAGCAATATTATGAAAGATTCTTGCGCGATAGAAAGCCGAAATCATAATGAGACTTACAGGACCAATAATGAGCCCAAGCAGTCCGAATAGCTTCAGTCCGACGAACATAACGATTAGCGTAGCCAGAGGGTCTAAGCCGACGGAGGAGGCCAGCACCTTAGGTTCCATAATTTGTCTAGCAATCACAATGACGCCATAAAGCACACTTAGTCCAATTCCAAGGTAAAGGTTTCCTTGCGCGAAGAACACATACAGAATCCACGGCACCATGACGGCACCGGTCCCCAAATAAGGCATCAAGTCTGCTAAGCCTGTTAATAAGCCAATGGTTATCGCGTAGTCAACGCGCAATACGAGTAATCCGATGATGACCACAAGAGCTGTAAGCGAAATGAGGATCAGCTGGGCGCGCATGTAGCCAAACAATGCTTTTTGCAAGTCGTTCCGTATCAAGCGGGTCGTCTTCACAATCATCTCGGAGAAGATTCCTTTATATCTTCTGATAAGCTGATACCAATCTTTACTGATAAAGAAGGTGGCCAGCATGACGATAATTGTAATTGTCGCGATATTCGGCAGTGAGGTTAGAAATCTTTTTAGCGTGTCAAAAACATAACTAATTATGAATTTACTGACATCTGCAATCGAGCCTGCTGTTGAAGAAAGATTATTGTTGACGGTTTCTTGATATTTCGGGTTATTTTCAAAAAACTCATTAATGCGTTCAATCCAATTCTGGAAAGCTGAAGAATTAATGAACACATTGAATTGCTCCATCCGTCTGTTAATCTGAAACTGCAAGGTTTCGGCAAGCGAACCTAATTCCACAACGATATTTGCGACAAGTAAGGAAATGGCCGTAAGCATGGCACCCAAAAATATCATCATAGATAAGGTGACGGCAAGCCAACGTGGAAATTTTAATTTGAATTGGAAGAAGTTCACAAGAGGATTAAGCATAAGTGCTAGGATCCAGCCAAAAATAAATGGGTAAATAAGTGGAATTACATAATAGAAAGCGAAGCTAATTAAAACAATAATAGATGCAACCCAAATGCCCCTGAAAATTTGGTGAACTAATCGTGGATTCAGGATACCCAAAGTTTTTTCTCTCCTAAGTTCAAGTCTTTTTATTGTAACATGAACATGGATAAATAAGGAAACAAACATTCCTTTACAAAATCTTCATATAGTAATAGAGGGGTATCCGCATTGTCGGTGTACAGGGCACATAGTACAATATAGATGTCAATATGGCAAAAATAGACAACAAAATTGGAGGCTTTATGGGTATTGCGCGAGAACCTGATTTGAAGGAAGCTAAAGAGCACAAAGAAGTCAAAGAGATTTCGACCAAGTACTTAAACCGTGATTTAAGCTGGATCGAGTTCAATTGGCGTGTTCTGGAGGAAGCTCAAGATTCGAGCACTCCGCTGCTTGAGCGTATGAAATTTCTGGCTATCGTTTCTAGCAATCTCGATGAATTCATGAGTGTTCGTGTCGCAGGACTCAAGGATCAAATCAAGGCTGGATATACCAAGAAAGACTTCACGGGCTACACCCCTGCGGGTCTTATTAAACGAATTATGAAGCGCACGGCCAAAATGGTGACAGAACAGTATAAAACGTATCGTGAAGTAACGAGACTGTTGACCAAAGAAGGCATTGTGTTCGCTGAATATGAAGATTTGAATACGAGCCAGAAGAAAGCCATGGATGCGTATTATCATGACATCATTTTTCCCGTATTAACTCCGATGGCTGTGGATCAAAGTCGTCCATTTCCACTTGTACATAATCAGTCCGTTTATTTAGCCGTGCTTCTTGTGCGAGATGGGGATGACCCGGATGATGAGCCTTATTTTGCTATCGTTCAAGTTCCCAGCAATTTATCCCGTTACATTCCTGTCCCAACACGGCCGAATAGTAAAAAGACGGAATTTATTCTTCTTGAAGAATTGATGAAGCACCATATCCAATCGCTATTCAGTGGATACATCCCGATTTCTGTGCATGGGTTCAGAGTGACTCGTAACGCCGATTTAACGCTCAATGAAGAAGGGGCGGAAGATCTGCTTGAAGAGATCGAGAAGGAGCTTAGACGCAGGCGCTGGGGCTCTCCAGTACGACTTGAAGTGCAAGAAGGGATTCATCCCTATGCTCTTGCCCAGCTTCAGGATGAGTTTGAGATTGAAGAGCAAATTTTTGAAATTGATGGACCGCTGGATATCACTTATTTTATGAAGCTGGCAAGTTCGTTAAATGGCTATGAAAATCTTCGCTATCCGCGTGTCATTGCCAAATATCCAGTTGAATTCGAGGATACGAATGATATCTTCGAGGTTCTCAAACAAATGGATGTACTTGTGCATCATCCATTCGAAACATTTGACGCGGTGACCGATTTCATCATCCATGCTGCCTATGATACTAACGTACTGGCGATCAAAATGACGCTGTACAGGGCGAGCGGAAACTCACCGATTATTCAAGCGCTAGCCAGAGCCGCGGAGTCCGGAAAACAGGTCACAGTTGTTGTTGAGCTGAAAGCCCGATTTGACGAAGAGCGGAATATCGCATGGGCAAGAATGCTAGAAAAGTCAGGTTGTCATGTCGTTTATGGACTTGTAGGGCTCAAAACTCATGCTAAAATAACGCTAGTCGTTAGACAGGAGGAGCATACGCTGCGCCGTTATGTACATGTGGGAACGGGTAACTATAACGATAGCACAGCTCGTCTATACACCGACGTTGGACTTTTCACCTCAAACAGCGTAATTGGTGAAGACGCTTCGGCACTTTTCAATGAGATTACCGGCTACTCTGCTCCGCATGATTGGCAGTCCTTCGCTGTGGCTCCAACCGATTTAAAAGATAAGCTGTTCGAACTTATTGAACGTGAGGCAGCGCATGCCAAAGCGGGCAGACCAGCCAAAATTATTGCTAAAATGAATTCACTATCCAATCAAGAAATGGTAGATGCCTTGTATTCGGCTTCG
This sequence comes from Paenibacillus sp. yr247, assembly GCF_900103825.1. GTDB lineage: Bacteria > Bacillota > Bacilli > Paenibacillales > NBRC-103111 > Paenibacillus_E. The sequence goes on along the minus strand of NZ_FNIF01000002.1, from coordinate 148,131 downwards.
CAAGCGGGTGTTAAGATCGAATTGATTATCCGCGGCGTGTGCTGTTTACGTCCAGGAGTGTCTGGGCTTAGTGAGAATATTACGGTTAGGAGTATCGTAGATCGTTTTTTAGAGCATTCACGCATTTATTATTTCGAAAATGGCGGTTTAGTTGATGTCTATTTATCTTCGGCTGACTGGATGACACGTAATTTAAGTCGCCGTATTGAGCTGATGTGCCCAGTCATTGATAATCAAATGAAGAAAGTGATGATTCAAATTCTAAATGTCAGCCTACGCGATAACGTTAAAGCAAGGGAACTGATGCCGAACGGGATGTACAGTCGGATAAAAAATGAACTGACCCCATATCGGAGTCAGTTCGAGGCGATGAAAATTACTTCTTGGAAAAAACTCCGGCTTGAATCTTAAGCTTTAGACCCCAGACTTTTTCAAATTCTTTGCCTATAGCGCCGAGTTCCTTTAACTCCATGATGGGGTTGTGGACACATAACAGCTTAAGGGTCAAAGTCGTTTCAGTTTGTGTTAATTGCAGCTCTTGAACAGGCTGTGTCTCACTGTGATCCAAGGCTATAGCTAACTTAAGAAGTGTACCTAACATTACAATTAATGCCTCGTCGGATTCCGCCAGCAGGTCCTTGTATGCAAGGATTTGCTGGTGGGTCCGGCTTTTTGTTTTATAAGTAGCAATGAAGGAGCAAATGACAATTTCTCGATGACTAAGACCGTCGATACGCGACCATGCCATCATGTACTGAGTATGCTTGAGATATTGATAATAGTGAACACTGGCTCCAATTCGATGCAGGAGGGCAGCCGTGTGCATATATCGTTGGTTTTGTTCTTCCAATTCAGATCTTGCAGAGAGCTTTTCATAAAGCTGAGTTGCGAATTTATCCACATGCCTAACATGTTTCTCAGCAGCGTTCGGATGGAGTAAAAGTAAATTATGAATACTTGCTTCAAGTACATCAGGCTTGATCGGGTGCTTAGGATCGAGTGTTTCATAGAAAAGGCCATCTCGAAGTCCTGACCCGCTGATAATGCACCCGGATGCGCCCGCCGCTTCGAATAGAGTATCCAGAATAATCAGTCCCGGAACCATAATATCTGCACGCTCTTTGGAGAGACCATCTATTTTTTTTCGCTTTTCTATAGGTAATGAGGATAACAAGGTAAGGAAGGCATTAAGCTCTCCTGGTTTTAACACGTAATTATGAGCAAGCTGGAGTGAATATTTACTGCGTTTTTGACTCATTTTTCCTAGAGTTCGAATCGTTCCACCTAGTCCAATCATAGGCAGATTCGGAGAATCCGTAATCCAAGGATGATCCGAAATTGCAACTTGAACCATCTGGCGAATATCTACGATTTCCTGCTCGGTGAGATTCTCATTTTTCATAAATTGACGTGTGGTGTTCACCGCACCGAAAGGAAAGGAAACGCTGTGCAGCAATTTCCGGTCACGAAGCAAAGTGACTTCCGTGCTCCCTCCGCCAATATCAATGATCAGGCCGTCCCGAATATCGATCGAATTAACCACACCTACGTAGCCATAGCGAGCTTCCTCCGTGCCGCTCAGGACTTCGATGCTTAGTCCGGTCTGCCCTTCGAGAACGCGTACAATTTCGGCTGAATTATTCGCATTACGTATGGCTGCCGTTGCAACGGCTCTTACCGTCTGAACTTCATGAACTTTGCATAGCAGAGCATAGTGGGATAGAATGGGGACAATGGAAATAATATCTTTGCTATGTAAAATGCCATCGTAACCAATGCGCTCGCTGAGTCTAGCTGAATCTTTGTGCTCACTCACAACACGGTATGCCCCCAGGGCATTGATTTCGTAGATAACGAGTCGAATCGAGTTGGACCCGATATCAATGATGCCGATACTTGTGTCGCTGCTCATGTATTTGCTCCTTTTTTCAGAGAAAAATCACTATTACTGTGCCTACATTGTATCAATCTCAACCTGTCTCGACAAATTTTTACTCCTTGGTTGCATAAATCGAGGAAATTAACAAAAACTTGTATCGTGCGTTTAAAGATGTGGATCCAAAAGACAGAGGCGAATTCTGCCAAAAAGATTCTTTATGGTAGTGATAATGAAGTTTTATGTCCTCTTTTGTTCACTTACCGAGCAAAATACATTATTATTAAAGTTAGGAAAAAAGCAATTTTTTGCTAATAGAGTAAGCTAAGGAGAGATTCCCATGTCTGCAACCAAAGGTTTAGAAGGAATTGTAGCCACGACCTCGTCGATCAGCTCCATAGTAGATGGAGTACTAACATATCGCGGGATTGATATTGATGACCTCGCAGAAAATGCGACATTTGAAGAAGTTATTTATTTACTTTGGTTCGGTAAGTTGCCTAAGCAAACGGAACTCGAGAAACTGCAAAGCGACCTGAACGCTTACAGCAAGGTGCCTGATGCTGTTATCAACCAGTTGAAAGCATTCCCGAAAGATGTTAATTCCATGGCCGCTCTTCGTACAGCCGTATCCGCTCTTGCGCTGTATGATGATGAAGCTAACGATTTGAGTCCAGAATCCAATGTGCGCAAAGCGATCAAGCTGCAAGCACAAATTCCTGGCATCATCGCGGCATTCGCGCGTATCCGTGAAGGTAAAGAACCATTAGCTTCCCCAGGATATTCTTCTGTAGCTGCTAACTTCTTGTACCAACTGACAGGTAACAAACCGGATAAGGTCGCTATTGAAGCTCTGGACAAAGCATTAGTTTTACATGCTGACCATGAGCTGAATGCTTCCACATTCGCTGCACGCGTTACTGTTGCAACATTAACAGACATATACTCCGGTATTACTTCTGCAATCGGCACGCTTAAAGGACCTCTTCACGGCGGTGCAAATGAAGCAGTTATGGCAATGCTCGAAGAGATCGGCACTGTAGAAAACGTAGTTCCTTACATCAACGATAAGTTAGAGCGCAAAGATAAAATCATGGGCTTTGGACACCGTGTTTACAAAAACGGAGATCCGCGCGCGAAGCACTTGCAAAAAATGTCATATGAGCTAGGTAAGCTGACTGGCAACTTGAAATGGTACGAAATGTCCATTAAAGCTGATGAGTTGGTTACTAGCCTAAAAGGCTTGAAACCGAACGTAGACTTCTACTCGGCTTCCGTATATACAACATTGGAAATCCCACGCGACCTGTTTACGCCGATCTTCGCGATTAGCCGTACATCCGGTTGGGCTGCCCACATCCTAGAGCAGTACGAGAACAACCGCTTAATCCGTCCTCGCGCTGAGTACACAGGTCCGGTTAACCAAAAATATATCCCAATTAGCGCTCGCTAATTGTCATTGATCTAAGCTCAAGGTGCGGGTAGTTCGGTACCCATCTCCATCAGGTTCACCCCTGGGAGTACCGCAACTCCCGTCACTTTTTGTGTGTCTACCTACATACTTCTACGGTGACGAGTTAAATTTCTTAGGAAGTTTCTCGCAGCAGCTATGTAGCTAAGTGGAGTGCTTGGCAGTGCCTGGAGAAACGTAGTGGCCGCCTTTAGAATCCTGTCCATACCATATATAGGGATCTTTGATCGAGATCAAAGTCTCTCCTTGTAATAAATTCATTTGGACAGGATGATAACAGCGGTCGGAAGGCACTGCCAAAAGCACGCAACGTAACGCGCAATAGTAACTTTTTGATAAACTAATCTACATAAATTTTAGGAGGAACTATCATGCCACAATTCGAATCCTACGAGCTTCCAAAAGAAGGTCAAAAAATCACCATCGAGAATGGTGTTCTGCAAGTACCCAACAACCCGATCATCCCTTACATCGAAGGTGACGGAACAGGTCCTGATATCTGGGCTGCTTCTGTACGCGTTCTGGATGCTGCTGTTGAGAAAGCTTACAAAGGTGAGAAGAAAATCGCTTGGTACGAAGTATTTGCTGGCGAGAAAGCTTTTAACAAATTCAACAACTGGCTGCCTAACGATACATTAACAGCTATGCGCGAATACATCGTGTCCATCAAAGGACCTCTTACAACGCCAATCGGCGGCGGCATTCGTTCCCTGAACGTGGCACTTCGTCAAGAATTAGATCTTTACGTATGTTCCCGTCCAGTCCGTTACTTCGATGGCGTTCCTTCACCGGTTAAACGTCCTGAGCTGGTTAATATGGTTATTTTCCGTGAAAACACAGAGGACATCTATGCAGGTATTGAGTGGGAAGCCGGTTCCGACGCTGTTAAAAAAGTCATCAAATTCCTTCAAGATGAAATGGGCGTTAAGAAAATCCGTTTCCCAGAGACTTCCGGTATCGGTATTAAACCAGTCTCCTCCGAAGGTTCCGAGCGTCTGATTCGTGCAGCGATTGAGTACGCAATCAAACATGGCCGTAAAACCGTTACATTGGTACACAAAGGTAACATCATGAAATTCACAGAAGGCGCGTTCAAAAACTGGGGTTACGAGTTGGCTGAGCGTGAATTCGGAGACAAAACATTCACATGGGCACAATACGACCGCATTAAAGAAGAGCAAGGTGCAGAAGCAGCTAACAAAGCTCAAAAAGATGCAGAAGCAGCTGGCAAAATCATCGTAAAAGATGCTATCGCCGACATCGCTTTGCAACAAGTATTGACTCGTCCGACTGACTTCGACGTTATCGCAACATTGAACTTGAACGGTGACTACCTGTCTGATGCACTTGCTGCACAAGTTGGTGGTATTGGTATCGCTCCAGGAGCGAATATTAACTACTTGACTGGTCACGCAATCTTCGAAGCTACGCATGGTACAGCTCCTAAATATGCGGGTCTTGACGTAGTTAACCCAGGTTCCGTAATCCTATCCGGCGTTATGCTGCTCGAGCACCTTGGCTGGTTGGAAGCGGCTGAATTGATCTACAAAGGATTAGAAACATCCATCAATAACAAAACCGTCACTTATGACTTTGCTCGTTTGATGGAAGGCGCGAAAGAAATCAAATGTTCCGAGTTCGCGAACGAAATCATCAAAAACATGGCTTAATTCTTTTGAGAAAAAGTTGATCTACTAAAAACTATTAGGAGGCACATCTCAAATGGCAATTCGTCGTAATAAAATTACCGTTGTCGGCGCAGGTTTCACGGGAGCAACAACTGCTCTTATGTTAGCTCAAAAAGAACTTGGTGACGTTGTTCTTCTCGACATCCCGCAACTGGAAAACCCTACAAAAGGGAAAGCGCTCGACATGCTCGAAGCAGGTCCAGTTCAAGGCTACGATAGCCAAATTACAGGTACTTCCAACTATGCAGATGCTGCTGATTCCGACATTGTCATCATCACAGCAGGTATCGCTCGTAAACCGGGTATGAGCCGCGACGATCTGGTTAACACGAATGCTGGCATCGTGAAATCCGTTTGTGAGAACGTGAGAGAAGTAGCTCCTAACTCCATCGTTATCATCTTGAGTAACCCAGTTGATGCGATGACTTACGTAGCTTTTCAAGCACTTGGATTCCCCAAAAATCGCGTAATCGGTCAATCCGGCGTACTCGATACAGCTCGTTACCTGACATTCATCTCCCAAGAGCTGAATGTATCCGTTGAGGATGTAAAAGGGGTTGTTATCGGCGGACACGGCGATGACATGGTTCCACTCGTTCGTTACACATACGCTGGCGGCGTGCCAATCGAGAAGCTGATCCCAGCTGAGCGCATTGAAGCTATCGTTCAACGTACACGTACTGGCGGCGGCGAAATCGTAAACCTGCTTGGTAACGGTAGTGCATACTACGCACCGGCAGCTTCTCTTGTGCAAATGACTGAAGCAATCCTTAAAGATAAAAAACGTATCATCCCTACCATTGCCCTTCTTGAAGGCGAGTATGGCTATGATAATCTGTTCATGGGCGTTCTGACTGTGCTTGGCGCTAACGGTATCGAGAAAATTCTTGACATCGAGCTGACTGAGGAAGAAAAAACAGCTTTGGACAAAACGGCTAACTCCGTTCGCAACGTAATCAAAATTGTAACAGGCTAATCGATTTTCATGCAAAGAGCCAACTACCTATTTATTAGGGAGTTGGCTCTTTTTTTGGTTTTATAAATAGGAATTTATTACAGGCCACTGAATTGGTCATTTATTCCAAATGGATGGAGGGAGATGTTAATGAGAAGGAGCACAGCGGAAGCAGGCTGGCAGCGATGCAATTGTTGCAAGCTCAGATTGGTTGTCTACCAATTTCGGTGAGCGTTTCCGTACAACGCGCTAGGAGATACTCCTCCAGCCGCTGCCTTAAATACAGAGTACAAAGAACCCTTGGACCCTTTTTGAGTACCTGGGGTTCTTTTCTGCTGTTTTAGTCACATTTTTATGTAGATATGGTGAATTTACAGTTTTTATGACATCGCTTTCTTGTCCAGAAGATTCCTATTCGGTATACTGAAGGGAATCCATTCTAATTAAAATTGCGGAGGTTATCAAAATGTATCAAGTAATGATTTTTTTACATGTAATTAGTGCCTTATTGCTTGGTTCGTATGTCGTGTTCCCTTTCATTGTGGGACGTGCTGCTACTTTATCCGGTGCTGCACTAGAGATCTTCATGGGACTTCTGTCCACGTTGAACCGAGTTGCCCAATTTTCGTTGATCGTGACATTCCTTACAGGTGGAGCTATGATTAGTCAAGTAGATCCTAAACCATCCGCCCTGTGGATGGCGCTAGCTGTCGTTTTGTTGATTATTATAGGAGCGGTCACAGGTATGATCGGAGGCAGAATCAAGAAGCTGGTTGCAAATAGCAAAGCAGGAAAAAGTACAGCTTCCGATGCTGCGAAAATTAAAACATTTAGCTGGATCGCAGCGGCAGCGGTTATCGTCGCTGTTTTATTTATGACAAATCCACAATTATTTGCTTAAGTTCGTGCGAAAAAGAAAGAGCATGCTCATCTTCGTTGATGGCATGCTCTTTTTGTTTGATTTCTGAAAGGTCCTTAATTTTCCTGGGACGAATTCAATGTGATTTCATCCAATGTTTTCTCGAACGATGCGCTCATATGCTCGAGGAAATAATCGACTTCAGGCATATTCATTCTCTGCAGGCTTTCTAATATTTGCTGTTTCGCAACTACGAACTCGCGGTTGCCGGTAGAGAGCTCTGTTAAGCATTTGATGTAGGCTTCGAGCAAGTCTGCGGCTTTCACCCAACGATAAAGCTCAGGGTCAGGATCTTGTATTAGATTGCGGTAGATGCCGCTGATCTCAGGAGGAATGGTTTGAATGAGACGTTCGACGGCAACATCTTCGATTTCGCGGAAGTTTCGCAGGATCTTCTCGTTATTATGCTTCACGGGTTGAGGGATGTCTCCGGTTAATACCTCGGATGCATCGTGGAACAAAGCAATGGAAACGACGCGATCTGTTGGTACATTGCGGCCATAGACTTCATTGGCGATGGTGCAAAGCATATGAGCGATTGCAGACACGTAGTAAGAATGCTCAGCAACGGTATCTCTGCGCATGTTCCACATGAGACTCCAGCGATCGATATATTTAAGACGGTATAAATAAGCAAAAAAGTGATGGTTCATCGGGCTGCTTGCACTCCTTCTATTTCAAGTCTTCCTATCGTACCGCAAGTTGGCGGAATAGCCAATTGATTGCGCAAAGAAAGGGCCGTCTGGCAAGAAGAAGCCAGACGGCCTTTTCTATTTGACGCTCGGTGTCACCCGCGCTGCCACCGTCCCGGTGGCCGGGGTGTAGACGAGCGGCAGCCCGATCAGCGCCCCAAGATCGTCGAGCGCGATCGTGACCTGCCCGTGCTCGCGCAGCACGGGCTCACGCAGTACGACGCGCGTAACCCCGCGCGTCGCTGCCTTGGCATTCACCTGCAGGGTGAATGCCTCTCTCCCGAGGCGGAGGCGCAGCGCCCCGCCTTCCGCACTTGCGCTGCCGCCGAGCTGCGCAGCGGCAGCGGCAGCGTCCACGCGCAGCGGCGCGCTGCCCGGCTGCGCCAAGACCCGGCGCTGGATCGAGCGGTGGAGCAGCGCCGGCGTGATGCCTGGGCTGCCCGCGTTGATCCGCGGGATAAGCAGATGATCAGTGCTGCGCGTAGCCATCTCGGGGGTGATCGTGAAGGCGTAGCGGATGCCCGCCTGCTGAATAAGTTCCGTCGCCATAGGCGACGTGATGCCGAACGGGTACGCCATCGTGTCTAGCGGCGCGTCCGTTAGCCCTGCAAGCTTGCCGACGCATGCTTGTGTGTCCTTGAGCACTCGCTGCTTAAAGGCATCATCGCTCTCCGCATCCAATCTTCCAACAAGTGCTGCGTTACCATCAGACAGCTTGTGATGCAGGTTATTGGTATGACAGCCAATATCGATAAAATTCGTCGCATGGGTCATTTCGCTGATCTGTTCCTTGGACATTGAAGGGATGTAGGAACCCATCGGGTTGGCCAAATCATTCGTAATCACGTAGTTCACAGCGGGAATACGTAAGCTTTTAAGTATAGGATAGGCCGCTGTATAAAAGCTCTGATACCCGTCATCGAACGTGACGAGAACGGCATTGGAAGGAACCGTTGCACCTTCCATATATTGCTTGAATTCGCTCAATGTAATAAAATGATAGCCCTTGCTCAGCAAAGACTGAAGTTGTTCCTGGAACAGCGCTGTAGTGATCGTACTTGAGCTTTTATCTGTGTCATGGATATGATGATACATGAGGACGGCAACCTGATCCTGATAGTAGATATCTGGAGATCGCTTAGCCTGCAGCGGCGTAAGCAGAAGCGTGAGGCCTATTAGACTCAGTAGAATCGTAATAGCGATTCTTTTGGACATGTCAGGGTATCTCCTTGTATGTTATAATAGTTTGTAATTATTATCATTTGTTAGTCGAGAGAGGAGCCATTTCTAGTCATGCAGCATTTTTATCAAAGCGTCTACGATTTGATTGTCGAAACCTCCACAAACCTTCCGGGTGATGTGCGTCGTGCGGTTCAAGCCGCTGGGGAGAACGAGGACAAAGGAACCCGCTCTGCGTTGTCCCTATCCCGTATTTCCGATAACATTCATATGGCTGAATGCAATGTATCTCCAATTTGTCAGGATACAGGCATGCCAACATTCATTATACACTGTCCGGTTGGGGCAAACCAAATTATCATGAAGAAGCAAATTCTCGAAGCTGTAGCCAATGCAACTAAAGCGAGCAAGCTTCGTACGAACTCGGTAGATTCCCTTACAGGAGCAAACAGCGGTGACAATCTCGGACCTGGAACACCTGTTATTCACTTTGAGCAGTGGGAACGTGATGACGTTGAAGTGAAGCTGATCCTCAAAGGCGGCGGCTGTGAGAACAAAAATATCCAGTACAGCTTGCCTGCCGATCTTGAGGGTGTAGGTAAAGCAGGACGTGATCTTGACGGTATTCGTAAATGCGTGATGCACGCAGTCTATCAAGCGCAAGGTCAAGGCTGCAGCGCCGGCTTTATCGGTGTTGGTATCGGTGGCGACCGTACAAGCGGTTACGAATTGGCTAAGCATCAATTGTTCCGTCACGTTGACGATGTGAATCCACATCCGGAACTGCGTAAAGTGGAAGAGTACGTTATGGAGCATGCAAACACGCTCGGTATTGGTACGATGGGCTTCGGAGGTCAAGTGACACTGCTGGGTTGTAAAGTCGGTGTCATGAACCGTTTGCCAGCAAGCTTCTTCGTTTCGGTTGCTTACAACTGTTGGGCGTTCCGCCGTCAAGGCGTAATCTTGAATGCGGAAACCGGAGAAATCAATGGCTGGTCCTATCCAAGAGGGACGGAGGTTTCGTTCCAAGAGGCTTTCGAAGCAAGTGCTGAAGCGGTTAAGAACGTGCCGCAAGAAGAGCGCCGTGAGATCGTCTTGACGACGCCAATATCCGAAGAGCAAATCCGCAGCCTGAAAGTCGGCGATGTTGTCGTCATCAACGGTACGATGCATACAGGACGCGATGCTCTGCATAAGTATTTGATGGACCATGATGCACCAGTAGATCTTAATGGCGCTGCCATATATCACTGTGGACCGGTTATGAGTAAGGATGAAGCTGGCGAATGGCATGTAAAAGCGGCTGGACCGACGACGAGTATTCGTGAGGAGCCTTACCAAGGCGAGATTATCAAGAAGTTTGGGATTCGCGCGGTTATCGGTAAAGGCGGAATGGGACCGAAAACGTTGGCAGCTCTGAAAGAGCATGGCGGCGTATATTTGAACGCTATTGGTGGTGCGGCACAATACTACGCACAATGCTTCAAGAAGGTTGAAGGCGTTGATTACATGGAGTTCGGAATTCCGGAAGCAATGTGGCACTTAGAAACAGAAGGATTCGCTGCTATCGTAACCATGGATTCACATGGCAACAGCTTGCATGCTGACGTAGAGAAGAATTCGCTTGAGAAACTGTCAGCTCTAAAAGAGCCTGTTTTCAAATAATATTCAGAACGAGTACGTTCTTTTTCATCTTTACAAATAAATAACTGGATTAGGCATGGAGGAAAAGGTTACTATGTAGAGTAGCCCTTTCCTTTTTGTTTTCATAAAATATGGACAGACTTGATCTATCGGAGGCTAGATATCAGATGACCAAATTCCGTGCCAAACTCACTTTTATTTTGATTTTATTGATTGGATGTTCGATGCTGATCGCCGGCATTTTTATGGCTAAGGTGCTTGAGGATTCTCACGTACAGTCTTTGCAAGATAACATGGAACGCGAGCTTCAAGTGATAATGGCAACTGGTGATTGGAACCGAAAGGGTACTGATGCCGAACTGATTTCCTACTATTCCGGACAAGCCAAACTGCTTAAAGAAGCAACAAATGAAAGATTGACCTATGTTCGTGCAGACGGAAAAGTGTTAGGTGACTCAGATCAAAATCCAGAGCAGATGGACAATCACATGAATCGACCGGAAATTGCAGCGGCAGCAGTAAATGGAGTTGGCTATAGTACTCGATACAGCGATACCCTCATGGAAAACATGCTGTATGCAGCAATTCCGGTAAAAAACGATGCCCAGGTAACAACAGGGTTTTTACGTATTTCCATGAGCCTGGAGCAGGTGGGGAAGTCGATCCGCAGCTTATGGTATTTTCTCATTTTAGGGTTAATCGTCTTGTTCTTGATTGCAGGTGTCGTTAGCTACCGAATTGCAAAAGGGATCACCCGTCCCATTGAAAAAATGACCAAAGTAGCTGGGCAGATTACGAATATGAACTATGGATCTCGCGTTCCGGCTTATAGCAATGATGAGGTTGGACAGCTGGGCCAGGCGATCAATCGGATGTCTGAGAGCTTGCAGCAGCAGATGACACGGATTCGGGAAAATGAACGCAGACTTCAAGGCGTTATGGAAAATATGATGAGCGGTATCATGATGATTGACCGAGAAGAACGGATTATGTTATTAAATCCTTCAGCGGAATATATTTTGGGCTTCTCCTCACAAGAACTGCTGGGAAAGAGATATAATGAAGCCAAGCAGCAGTATGAATTTACGAAGCTGATTCAAGAATGTATAGAGACGCGAGAGCCGATTCGTGATGAGATGATTTTTTATTACCCGGCGGAACGCATTCTGGATATTCATTTAAGCCCAATCGCCCAAGAAGATGAAGAATGGTCCGGTGTTCTAATCGTGATTCACGATATCACGGCTGTACGTAGACTCGAGCGGATGCGCAGTGAGTTCGTGGCGAATGTATCACATGAATTAAAGACACCTATTGCAGCCGTGAAGGGATTTGCTGAAACGCTGCTTGCAGGAGCACTTAACGATAAGGAAACGGCCGTATCGTTCTTACAAATCATTTTTGATGAGAGTGAGCGGTTGAATCGGTTGATTGGGGATATTCTGGAGTTATCCAAAATTGAATCGAAGCGGATTCCGATGAATTTCTCGCCAATCTATTTGCCTGAATTTCTGGAAAGATCTTTCAGCGTATTAAAAAAAGAAGCGGAGAAGAAGCATATTGAGCTGTGTATGCAGCTCGATGACGATATGTATATCGAGGCGGATGAAGATCGGTTACGGCAAATTATCATCAATCTGCTTTCCAATGGTATTGCATACACGCAAGATGGCGGTAAGGTCAAGGTACGTGTAGAACCGCTTGATAAGAATGCGGATGGTGACTATGAGCGGCTGCGTTTGATCGTATCCGATACGGGGATGGGGATTCCTAAGAAGGATTTACCTCGTATCTTTGAGAGATTCTATCGTGTAGACAAAGCGCGCTCTAGAAGCTCAGGCGGAACGGGACTAGGATTATCCATTGTGAAGCATTTAGTTGAGCTGCATAAAGGAACGATTCGCGTCGATAGTGAGGTCGGAATAGGGACAAAATTCACGATCGAATTACCTGTCATACACTAATTTACATGGGGTTGATGAAGCATTTACATTGTCTTTATAATGCTGTGGTAATATAAGGTTGTGCAATGTTAATAAACTGTAAATGCGGGGGATCCCATGGCACAAAAAATATTAGTTATCGAAGACGAGCCGACTTTAGCTCGATTACTCTCTTACAATCTTTCCCAGGAAGGGTATAATACGAAGGTTGTCGATCATGGTGGAGATGGGCTTCAAGAGGCGCTGCAGCAGTCTTATGACTTAATTATACTGGATATTATGCTGCCAGGACTGAACGGATTCGAAGTATTGGCGAAGCTAAGACAAAAAGGAAACAGCACCCCTGTTATTATATTAACAGCACGTAATGCAGAGGATGAAGTTGTTCAAGGTCTTAAGCATGGTGCTGATGATTATATAACAAAGCCTTTTGGGGTGGCAGAATTACTTGCCCGAGTCTCAGCTGTTCTGCGCAGAACACAATCGGATGATGCGATAGCCGACAAACTAAAATCCAATGAGAAAGTGATTCAGGCTGGTGAATTGTTCATTTATCCAGAGAAATATGAAGTTGTTCTGAATGGGGAATCTATTCCCTTAAGACCAAAGGAGTTTGAGGTCCTGCTTTATCTCGTACAGCGCCCAGGCGTTGTTGTGACAAGAGACGACCTCATGAATATTGTTTGGGGCTTCGACTACATTGGAGGTCAGAGAACCGTAGATGTACATGTGAGCTCGCTTCGTAAGAAGCTGGAAATGAATCAGCAATCGGTTCAGATTGATTCCATCCGTGGAGTTGGGTACAAACTGGTAGCGAATATCGTCAAAAAATAATGAGCCTAGGGTGCTGGTTAAACAGCGGCCCAGGCTCATTTTTGCGCGTAAACAACGTAGATGCTGTCCCCAATTTGTTCCGATGTAACATGACTTGTATGTGTATGTAACCACGCCATTAAATGTGTATATGTCATGTAGAGTTCGACCTGCTCATGCATCATAGGCAGCTTAGTGGCCTCAGATGAGATGAGGTTGGTTAGAAATAAGTCTTTCTTGGGGTAGATTGCCGAGCTTGAGTTCTATGTTTGCCTATATTTGGCTGCGCATAGCTTGAGCATTTGTTTCGATTGGTCGATGGCGGACATGATCATCCCCATTTGCTGGAGCTTACCAGCCAAGTTGCCGGTACCTGTTACTACATCCAGGCCTTTTCGGTTATGAATCGGGGAAACAAGCTGGGTGATTTTAGCTAAAGCGGCTTGATAACTTGTATGTACAGGAAGGCTGCTCTTGTCAGTCTGTTGCTCGTTATCTGCGATATCTACAAAAGAGGGAGCGGCCTGAAGCAGCATATCAAACTGTGAAGCCTTCCTATCGAAATCCCAATGGTCGCGCCAGCTTAACCGAAGGTCACGCAGCTCTTTGCTTTGCTTAGCCAATTCATAGAGCAGTTCAGTTGGCAGTCGATCACTCCCTTGCGCGGCAAGGATCATCTGGTCCATGGTTCCGATCATTTGCTTCATCTCTGTCCACTGTTGGAACAGCATGGAACGCTGCATCTGAAGGGCGTTTAGGACTTCGTCCTGAGCATTTAAATCGGTTTGGGTTAATGTTAGCCGAATATCTTCAAGTGTCATTCCGACTTACCTTAAAGAGATAATGGTTTGTAATCTCCACGCATCTTGCTCGCTGTAAGTTCGATAACCATTCTCCTTCTGTTTGGTTGGAGTCAGCAGTCCTTTTTGCTCATAGAATCGAATGGCTCTGGCTGTGACGCCAAGCTTGTTGGAAATTTCATTAATTAGCATCTATTAACCTCCATCATGGCACAATTGCATACAATTTTCGCCAGAATCAGAAATTTTATTTTTGTTGGTTTTTGTTATACTCTTATATAGTACTAGCTATGAGCAGATGTGAGAAGCATAATGGATATATATCTAAGGAGGATCATCATGTCCAAAACGTATCGAATTGCAATTATCGGCTGTGGAGGCATTGCCAATGGCAAGCACATGCCAAGTTTGAACAAATTAAAGAATGTAGAAATGGTTGCTTTCTGTGATATTGTTTCTGAAAAGGCACAAGAAGCTGCTACGAAGTATGGTAAAGACGAAGCCCGTGTTTACGAAGATTACCGTGAGGTCCTGAAAGACGAAACCATTGATATCGTCCATGTCTGTACGCCAAACGACTCGCATGCGGAAATTACGATTGCTGCACTAGAAGCAGGCAAGCATGTCATGTCGGAGAAGCCGATGGCCAAAACAGCTGCAGATGCACGCCGTATGGTGGAAGCAGCTAAACGCACGGGTAAGAAGCTGACCGTTGGTTACAACAATCGCTTCCGCAGCGATAGTCAGCATTTGCACCAATTATGTTCGGAAGGTGAGCTGGGTGAGATTTATTTCGCTAAAGCTCATGCAATTCGTCGCCGCGCAGTACCTACTTGGGGCGTATTCCTTGATGAAGAGAAGCAAGGCGGAGGCCCGTTGATCGATATCGGTACGCATGCACTGGATTTAACCATGTGGATGATGAATAATTATGAACCGAAAGTCGTTCTTGGTACTTCATATCATAAATTATCCCAACGTGAAAATGCAGCAAATGCTTGGGGACCTTGGGATCCTTCCAAGTTCACGGTTGAGGATTCCGCTTTCGGTATGATTACAATGAAAAATGGTGCTACCATTATTCTAGAATCGAGCTGGGCGCTGAACACACTTGAAGTGGATGAAGCGAAATGTACGCTTAGTGGAACAGAGGGCGGCGCGGACATGAAAGGCGGTCTTCGCATTAACGGCGAGAAGCACAGCCGCTTATTCACGACCGAAGTTGAACTGAATGCTGGCGGCGTTGCCTTCTATGACGGTGAGACAGAAAGTGCACCGGATTTAGAAATGCGCTTATGGATTCAAGCCATTGAGAATGATACAGATCCTATTGTAACACCGGAGCAAGCTTGTGTGGTGTCCGAAATTTTAGAAGCGATCTATGAATCAGCGAAAACAGGAAAAGCCGTGTATTTCGACTAGTTTAGACTATTTCCTAGGAAATGAGAAATCCCCGTTCTTCGAGATTTTTATCGGAGGAAGGGGATTTTTTTAGTTTTTTAGTGGTTATCAAATGCACTTGGTTGCCTTTCGATATTCCCCAGGTGTGCAGCCTGTTCTTTTCTTGAATGTTTTGGAAAAATGATGCAAATCTGCAAAACCGCAATAGAGCGTAATGGACTCTTGACTAAGATCTGTGTTTGTAAGCAGCTCCTTGGCATGATTAACCCGCATGTTGATCAAATACTGGTGTGGGGATAGGCCGTATCGCTGTTTAAACATAATGCTAAATCTAGAAATAGACAAGTTGGCTCGATTGGCCATACTTTCTAAGGAAATGGGCTCACTCAGATGATGTGAAAAGTAAGAAATAATCCAGTCAAACGTATGTGTTGGTGTTTGTGTCCCTTGGTAATATGTTTCTAGTAACGAAATAATGATTTCTGTAACTAAATGTTGGGTTTTTAGCTGTATGAGCGGATCCTGCAGCTCGGCCTGCTCGATGACTTGAAAGAGTGTTTCTTTCAATTTTAACGGGTTAGAGGGCCTAACATGCACCGGCATTTGAATTCCATAGATATCGTTGATTGTTGGCTGCAGCAGATTCAAGTAAGCTGATAAATCAATCTGACCGGGACGGGTGGGGAAACTGTTTTCGCGTTCGGCGTTATAATATAAATCAAAATGAATATAGGGCGTAATGGTATTCGTCAGCCCTTCCAATGACAGCAAACTTCCTGGTTGTACAAGGCAGAATTGACCCGCTTGAAACATATACTTCTGATGATCTACACTGAAACAGCAAGTACCTTCTTGAATATAAACGAAGAGGTAATCAAGCAACCTGCGTTCTGGATAAGTCCACGGCTTGCGAACGGCGAACTCGCTTTGCCTTACGAAAGGAACAATCGGATGTAGTTTCAATAATTCGGTGAGCATGCAGAATCCTTTCTGACTGCAATAGTTCTTTCTTATCTCTTATTGTAGTGCTTAATTGTACATCTAATCCAGTTGTTTTTGACAATAATAAAACCTTGTTTGACAAAGATTTCGTACTAGCTGACTACTATAATAAAGCTATAAATATACAATAAGAGGTGATCCGAGGATGAGCATGCAAGAAACAAGTAATATCAATGAGTTACCCTCTTTGGAAGACAACTATGAGCTGACTGCGCAGCAGAAAGAAAGCTATCAGAAAAAAGGACATATTGTTCTTAGACAGGTGGCAAGCAGGGAAGAAGTCTCTTCCTACGAGCCCGTCATTAGTCACTTGGTGAAGGAATTAAATAAACAGGATAAGCCACTTGAGCAGCGAGATACGTATGGTAAAGCGTTTATCCAAATCTCAAATTTGTGGGAGAAAAGTGAAGCAGTCCGCCGATTCGTGTTAGCTAAACGGTTTGCCAAAATTGCCGCTGATTTAATGGGGGTGGATGGCGTAAGAATCTATCATGATCAAGCCCTATTTAAAGAACCTTATGGAGGTCATACGCCTTGGCATCAAGATCAAATCTATTGGCCGCTAAACACGGATAAAACGATCACGATGTGGATGCCGCTAGTACCCATTTCGCAAGAGGTGGGATCTATGACCTTTGCATCGGAGTCGCATCTTATCGGTTATATTAATAAAATGGTCATTTCCGACGAATCCCACCGTACGCTTGCCGGCTACATTGAAGGCAAAGGCTTCGAAACGATGTCGCACGGCGCTATGGAGGCGGGGGATGCAACGTTCCACGCGGGGTGGACCTTGCACAGCGCGCCTGGTAATCCTACAGAAAAGATGCGTAAAGTAATGACTGTAATCTATTATGCAGACGGAATTCGTATAGCGGAGCCGGACAGTAAGGCGCGCGAGAACGATTTGAAAGCGTGGTTCCCCGGTGCTCATCCAGGCGATCTGGCAGCTACCGCGCTGAATCCGTTGGTATACAGCCGTTAAGCACGCTAAATAAAAGATGGCTTCCCCCTCTACCTTCAATTCTGTTCCTGCTTGCGGAACTTACCTGGAGGTAATTTTTTTTCTTCCATAAATGTACGAGAAAAGTAATGAACGGAAGAAAAGCCCGTGACTTCCGCAATTTCTTTAATCGAAAGCACACTTGTCAGCAGCAGGTGGGCTGCTTGGCGTATGCGTTCACCTCGGATGAAATCTGTGTAGGTTTCATGAATACCCTCTGAAAACAAGCGAGAAAGATGGCGCTCAGAAACATTGAGATATCCAGCAACATGTCCAAGATGTAGGGGCTGGGATAAGTTATCGCGGATATAAAGCTTGGCTCGCTGAAGCAGCATATTCGTATTTTTACGATGAACGAACGGTTTACGATTGTCTTTTCCGAATAAGGTGAGAAAGGAAACTAGCAGAGCGTAGGCAAGTGAAGGAATTGCAGCAGCTGGCAAGCTGCCATGTCCCTCTCGAATCAAGAGTGACTTCCACAAGAGGGCAGTTGGGTGATGATCCGCATCATACATGCAAACCTCGGCATGCTCTGCTAGATCGCTAAAGGCTTCACGCATCGTATCTTCGCTTTGTGTTTCATCCAATTCAAAAGCTACAAAAACAATAAATAGACCATTTTTCGTTCGGATTTGATGAGTAATACCCGGTCTTGAACAAAAGTGTGTACCTGCCCTTAGGGGATAAATAACGCCTTCTTCTGTATATTCACCCTCACCGCCAATGATATAACAAACCTCAAAGAAAGAATGCTTATGGGGCTGATTGTCGAATAAGCAAGGGTCAACTCCCCAATATTGAATTTTAAAGCATGCTGCTGGTCCAAGAATAACCGTTACGACTTCATTCAACATGGAATTTGTATCTTTACACAGGTACATCCATCATCATCCTTAATGTATAAAATGTCCTTATTCTGCAAAAAGCTGTCCTTTGGAGAAAAAGACAGAACGCTATTCTTTTCCCTATAATTATAGATAAGAAAGCAATTTAATATCAACCACAAAGATGGAGGAATGGTCTGTGATCTCACAAAAGGATGTAGAATTTTATAAAGAAAATGGATATTTACTCGTTAAGGGTGTTTTCAATCAGCAGGAAGTGGGGGAGATGAGACAAGCCGTAGAGGAGATTATTACACGTGCAGCCCAATCGAAAGCTGACCATAATGCACAATGGCAAGGAGACTTCCTCCCCGCAGAGGAGCTGAAAAAGCTTGTCTTAAAAGGCTTTCATGATGTGCATTATCACGATGCATCTTTTATGCGAGCAGTAATTCATCCGAATATGGCTGCTGTGCTTACCCAGATTATTGGACCTAACGTGCAGCTGCATCATTCCAAAATGCTTGTGAAGCCGCCAGAGAACGGCGCAGCGTTCCCGATGCACCAGGATTACCCTTATTTCCCTCATGAGCGGCACACGATGCTGGCTGCAAGTGTGCATTTGGATAACGCTGATGAAGAAAATGGCTGCCTGCGCGTCATCCCAGGCTCACATAACATCGGTAATTTGCCGCACGTAGGCTCTTATTACTTGAATCATAAGGAATATCCGATCAAAGAGGGGACGCCGTGTGTTGCTGAAGCCGGCGATGTGCTGTTCTTTAATTACCTGACGATTCATGGCTCAGAATCCAATCGCAGTTCAAGAACGAGAAGGAATGTGTTGTTCCAGTACCGTGATCCAAGTGATTTTCCGACCGAAAAAACGCATTTCGACTGGGGCATGGGTCTGATGGTAGCTGGGAAGAACCCAAATTTCACAAAGGTGAAGCCGGATTTCAAAATAATCTAGGAAGAAGAGAAGGCATCCTAGGGTGCCTCTTTTTTTTCGCGTTTCTTAGTTAACGCTGTTCAGGAAGTAAAATGGCAAGCAATTCAGGCAATGTGGCTATCTCATAGCTGATACTTGTATTGCAAAGCATTCAGAACCTCGAAAGTTGTTTCATAAACCAAGGGACGTTCTCTTCGTTCGCGAGCAAATCGCTGGGCAAGAATTTCAGCTAATCGAGGATCATCGATGCCCAATTTGAGCAAACCTTGTGTCCATGCGTTCTTCTGATATAGAGCTGTTCTAGCTCCAGGAAGGATGGATGCTCTCGAGCATCAAAGCGTCCCCAGAGTGCTTCCAATTGAGTAACCTCAATCATTTTCGCAAATTCATAACAGGACATTGTCGTAAATAATTGCTCAGATGATTCGCGTACTGCGCTTTCAAGTGCAGCAGGATTCACATTGGCGGATTCGGACGCTAAAGGAAGTCAACAGAGAGCCTACTTTCTATCCAGTCATATTCAATCATCCAGTATATGTATTATAATACGGATATAAAGACAAATTTCAGGGAGATGATCGGTTTGTCAATGCAGCTGCCAACGACGTTAACGAGAAAGAATATCGGTAATTTTAAGCACTCTATCACGATGTTGATGGGGATGTGGCTTATCGTAGGCTTGTTTATCGACGGGTTTGCACATAACCACGGTGCGGTGGAAACCTTTTTTACACCCTGGCATGCAATCTTGTATTCGGGGTATTTGGCATGTGCCGTATGGATATTTATTTTGACCTATCAGAACAAATCTAGGGCTAATCATCAGGCATCTTGGGCAGAGGCGATTCCGACTGGTTATAAGTTTGGGGTAGCCGGGGTAATTGTTTTTTTCATTGGCGGTCTTGGTGATATGTACTGGCATACTGTACTTGGAATCGAGAAGAATATTGCTGCACTCTTGAGCCCAACGCATCTGATTTTATTGACGGGGGCACTTATGATTCTGACCAGTCCGTACCGCGCGATGAGTCACTCTGAGAATGAGGCAGCACCATCGTTTCGTCAATTGTTACCTGCTTTGACCTCGGTGGCATTAACCTTTGCTGTTATGGCCTTTTTCCTCATGTACGCTTGGTCATTCCGCCAAAATTTGTGGATGGCAAGGGAAGATGATGCGGTCGCAAGAGCCGTCGTGGATTTTATGGTTACAACGATGCTTCTCGTTTTGCCCATTATGCTAGTATTAAGAAGATGGAAGCTTCCGTTTGGTACTGTGACTTATTTCTTTGTCTTTGAAGCGGTATTGATGGCTGTTCTTGATGGGTTTTCCCATTACGGCTCTATTGTGATTCTATTGATTAGCGGGATTGTCGGGGATATATTGTTCCGATCGATCAAAAACAAGGAATCCTGCGTTTGGCAGTATCGGGTTGTCTTCTTCCTTTTACCTGTTTTAATCTGGGGCTTATATTTTGCGGATATGAGCATGCATCAAACATTGGATTGGGCACCTGAACTTTGGGGAGGAACTATGTTTATCTGTGGGTTATGTTCTATGGGTTTAAGTATTCTAACGACACCGATTACGCACAGAAGAATCCAATGAGGCTTTCGGTTTCTGTTCTTATTGGTATTATTTCAATCCTGCTAACTGCTTGTGGTAAGCAAGCCCCTATACATAATATGATGGGGATGCCTATGAAGGCTGTCTCTCCATCAGATCATGTTCATAGCAATGATGCGATAGCTCATTTTTCAGTCGCGTCGACCAACTATATGCCTAATGAAGATGCTGCGGTCACGATACTCATTCAAGATAAATGGAATAATCCCATTGATAAATTCGATATCATGCATGAGAAAATGATGCATTTGATCATCGTCAGTAAGGATCTTTCCTATTTTGACCATCTACATCCGGAATATGTCGGTGAGGGACGATTTGAAATCAAGACAAAGTTCCCGGCAGGAGGCTACTACCAGCTTATCGCTGATTTTACCCCGCAAGGAATGGGGGAGACAGTGCAAACGCACTGGGTAACGATTAACGGTCAGGAGAAAAAGAAAGAAACGCTTCAACCGGATCCTTATCTTACAAAAAGAGTAGGTGACAAAGAAGTAACCCTTTCCTTCGACCACTTGATGGCAGGAATGGGCTTAGACATGATCTTCACCATTAAAAGTGCAGAAACGAAAATGCCTATAACCGATTTACAACCTTATTTGGGCAGTCTGGGCCATGTGATTGCCATAAGCGAAGACGCCAAAGAATACGTACATGTCCACCCCAATGACACGAAAGATTCGGGCCCTAAAGCAGCTTTCACCATCAATTTCCCCAAAAGCGGCATCTACAAAATCTGGGGTCAGTTTCAACATCAGAATGAAGTGTTCATCGTACCATTTACCATAAAAGTGCCATAAAGGAAGTTAACTGTCATAATGTTATAAAATTTGTAATCAAAAAGAAATGTGTTATTCATCTAGGCTTAATGAAAGAGGCTTATAATAGAACTCGACCCCCTTTAAAATATATATACCTTAAGACCCGCAGCCCGTTGCTGTGGGTCTCTTTTTTTAACCTATTTGCCTTCTTCCGCAAATGAAAATAAACGGACAGGTCGAATGTTAACATTCGCCTGTCCTTATGAGAAAGCTCTTTTATTTTTTCACTACTTCACCGAGAACGAACTTGTCATTCACTTTTTTCGTCGTATACGTTACGCCATCTTTGGTAGTGAATTTGACTTGATCCTTCGTATTAGCTGCATCGAAAGTGATTTCTTCTTTTTTTGTGCTGAGCAGGTCAGTTGGGAAGAACGATGTGGTATTCGTTACAATGGCCCCATCTGCCTTTTGTTCAGTCAAGTAATGTGCAGCTAACTTGTCTGCCATTGCTGTATCGAAATAGCTGGAAAGGAATTTCACTGCTTTTTCTTTGCTGTCTGCAGCGACTGGGTTAAGAATCAACTTTCCATCTTTGGATTTAGCTTCTCCGAATAAGAAACCTACCTTCTCTTGAGCGATTCTAGCCCCGATATAGCCTTTCATATTGACAGCATCTTGGCTCTCTGCAGTTGCTTGCGGAGCAGCGGTTGCGCTAGTTGTTGGAGCTGGGCTTGAAGACGTCTTTGGTGCGGAGGAGCATGCTGCTCCGGAAACCATCATAGTAAGCAGAAGAACTCCTGCTGCTGTTTTTTTCAATGTCATAATTGTACACCTCTTCATCTTACGATGTATTTTTTTGTAAAAATATACATATTATATATGAACTTTATTGCAAGAGTAAAATATATCTTATTTTTTTGATGAATGCAATGACTTCAAGGAATGTTCACATTCCTAACGGTTAGAAAACGCAGTCACAGATAGCGCTTTTAGATATTATTACCAAATAGCCAATCGATAAACAAAGAGTTGTTAGCAAGCCTCGGGTAATTCGTGTAATAAAGGAGGGAAAATAAAATTCGGACAACTATGCTACAATAGTCATAAACAACAAATAGGAGATGACCTTAAATGACTGAGCAATTAAACGAACAAGAGCTTTTACAATTCATCGTAGAGAAAACGAAGGCAGATCCCAAGCAAATTCAGCTGGTATTGCAGGTTGAGAAAGCTTTTATTAACAAAGCAGAAGAAAATGCCAAAGGGGAAGTTGATATCGACAGTGATGAACTAATCGATCATATTTTGAGCAGACCCGATGTGAAATTGACGGAGCTTGCGGTGGATACGATTCTTGAAGCAGAGATGGACTATTTAATGAAAAATGGGTTCGCCGGATACATCGATTAATCAAAAAGATAAGCAGAGCACCTCTGAGAAGAGGTGCTTTTGTGTTACTTTAAAGTTAATCAAATAACACATATTGACATTTTTTAGGCTCGGAATGATAATAGTCTTAGTTATATTCATCTAATTTAATTAACTTTAAAATTAATCTTATGGAGGTGGCATTTACTTATGATCAACCAACCGCGAGCAGAGTACCCAAGGCCACAATTTGTGCGAGACAGCTGGATGAACCTGAATGGCGAATGGGAATTTGAATTTGATGATGATCGAGTGGGCAATAAAGAGAAATGGCATTTAGGGAGTAAGGCGTTATCCAAGACTATCCAAGTGCCATTCGCGTTTCAAAGTAAATTGAGCGGCATTGGCAGCAATGAATTTCATGATGTTGTGTGGTACCGCAGAGATTTAACCTTACCGGACTCTTTCCAAAATAAGCGGATTTTGCTTCACTTTGGAGCGGTGGATTACGAAGCCTCGGTTTGGGTGAATGGGGTTCTTGTTGCGAAGCACGAAGGCGGGCATACCCCTTTTCATGCGGACATCACGGATGCCCTTCAGGATGGAACGAACAAGCTGGTTGTTCAAGCCGTAGATTATAGCAAAGATGTAACTCTGCCAAGAGGCAAGCAATACTGGCATGCCGATTCGGCAAGTATTTTCTATACAAGAACGACAGGTATCTGGCAAACCGTATGGATAGAAGCGGTTTCTCCTGACGCCTACTTAGATAAAGTGAAAATTACGCCGGATATCGATGCGAAACAAGTGGAATTCCAATTCTTTATTCAAGGTGCCGAGGCACAGGACAAGCAACTGCTGAAGGTAGAGATTTCATTTAAGGGAAAACTCGTTTCGGAAGATACGTATTCGATTCGGAGTGGGTCCGGAGCGAGAAAAATTGGTTTGAAGGATTTCAACGATCATGGCCTAGGCGCTTGGTGGACGCCGGAACATCCAAATTTATACGATGTCACGTTCAAGCTGATCAATGATAATCAAGTTGTAGACGAGGTTACGAGTTATTTTGGCATGCGTAAAGTATCGATCGAGGATGGCAAATTATGTTTAAACAACCGCCCTTATTTTTTGAAAATGGTTCTGGATCAAGGCTATTTCCCCGACGGAAATTTGACGCCGCCAAGTGATGACGCGATCAAACAAGACGTCGAACTAACGAAGGCGATGGGCTTTAACGGCGCGCGAAAGCATCAGAAGCTGGAGGATCCAAGATTCCTGTATTGGTGCGATAAGCTTGGTTTGGTTATCTGGAGTGAGGCTGCTAATGCTTACGAGTACACGGAGAAATATGTTGGACGATTTACGAAGGAGTGGATAGCATCCATAGAGCGCGATTATAACCATCCTTCGATTATTGCCTGGGTTCCCCTTAATGAGAGCTGGGGAGTTCCCAATATCCAAATTGATAACCTGCAGCAGCAGCATGCATTAACCATGTATCATTTGACCAAATCGCTCGATCCGATGCGTCCAGTTGTGTCTAATGATGGTTGGGAGCTAGTGAAAACGGATCTGTTCACCATTCATGATTATGAGTGGCGTGAAGAAGTGCTGAAAGAGCGTTACAGCGCAAGCGATAAGGCTGTTCTAGCGATGCCGGCAAACCGCCGCTTATTTGTTGAAGGATTCCCGTATGAAGGCCAACCGATTCTTGTTACAGAATTTGGCGGTATTGCTTACAAGAAGAGCGAATGGGAAGGCTGGGGGTATTCCGGGGCGGATAATGACGAAGATTATGAGCAAAAGCTGCGGGCCGTGATGCGTCCACTACTGAATTCAGGTGTTGTACAAGGTTACTGTTACACGCAATTAACTGATGTTGAGCAGGAAATTAACGGCTTACTCACTTATGATAGAAAGCCGAAAATTCCAGTTGAAATGATCAAAGCGATTAATGATCGTAAATAGCTTTTCTTATAGAAATCGCCGTCACCTCGGAAGAGGCGAACGGCGATTTGTTTTAACCTTTGACAGCGCCAATCATGACGCCTTTAACAAAGTATTTTTGCACGAAAGGATATAGGACCAGGATGGGCACTGAAGCTACCATAATGGTTGCATATTTAATCGTTTCCCCAATCTGAAATTGCTCTGCAGCATTAGCGCCTGATGACATGGAATCGGTGTTATTCGCAATTAATATTTCCCGTAAGGTGAGCTGGAGCGGGTAGAGTTCACGATCCTTCAGGAAGATGGATGCATAGAACCAGCCATTCCATTTCTCAACGGCATAGTACAAAATCATCACGGCAATGACGGGCATGGAAAGCGGGATGATGATACGAAAAAGAATCACAAAATGATTGGCCCCATCCATTTTCGCTGATTCCTCTAGGCTTTCTGGAACCGCCATGAATGCTGTACGCATGATAATCAGATTAAATGTGTTAACGGCAAAAGGGAAAATGGTCGCCCAAAGCGAGTCGATTAAACCAACGCCCTTAACAACGAGATAGAGCGGAATAAGTCCACCGCTGAAAAACATCGTTAATACAACAATGAAAATGAATACACGGTTCCACATGACATTTTTACGAGAGAGCACATACGCGCCCAATGCAGTTACAGTTAGGTTAATCGTGACACCAAAAAAGAGGATGAACAGCGTATTTCGGTACCCGTTTAGAATCGCAGGATTATGAAAAACGCTTTTGTAAGCTTCAATGCTGAAGCCTAGTGGCTTAAACAAAAAACCTTTGTGAGTAATCAATTGGCCAGCGTCGCTGATGGAAGCGAAGGTGACATAGAGAAGTGGATACAAGGTAACGACAACAAGCAAAAGCAATAAAACGTGGATGACCGTGACAAAGATTTTGTCTGAATAGTTAGTTCTCACTTCAGTACCTCCTTTCTCACCATAAGCTGTTTTGACTTATTTTTTTACTTATTTTGTTTGCTAAAATGAGTAGGGCTAGATTAATGACCGAATTGAATAAACCAACGGCTGAGCTGTAGCTCCAACCGAATTCAATCAACCCTTTTCGATATACGAAGGAGGAAATGACATCAGCCGTGTCGTAGGTGCTGGGGTTATAGAGCAAAATAATTTTCTCAAAGCCAACGTTCAATAAATTCCCCATACGCAGAATGAACATGATCGCAATGGTAGGGAGAATACCCGGCAAGGTAACATGCCATATTTGTTTTATTCGGCTGGCCCCGTCTATTTTCGCTGCTTCGTACTGCTCTTGATCAATGCCCATGAGTGCGGCTAGATAAATAATGGATTCCCATCCTATCTTTTGCCATATTTCAGATAAGATATAGATTGTTCGGAACAATTCCGGTTTTTGCAGCATAGCCGTATCATTGGCGCCAAAGTAAGTCAGAAAGTTATTAATTAAACCGCCATTATTCGTAAAATCTTTGATCATACCGGCAATAACGATCAGTGAAATAAAATACGGCATGTATGTGACCGTCTGAACGAAGCGTTGGAACCTCTTATTCGTAAGCTCATTAATGAGAACCGCCAAAATAATGGGAGCCGGGAACTCAAAGCATAGGGAGTAGAGGGATATAATGACCGTATTCTTGAGAATTCGCCAGAAATAATAGCTGCTGAAGAAATCATTGAAATGTTGGAAGCCAACCCACGCACTACCCAGAATGCCTTTATTAGGAGTATACTCTTTGAACGCAATCAAGGCTCCATACATCGGCGCATAATGGAAAGTAAAGTAGTAAGCCAGAACGGGAACCATCATCAGGTATAAATATTTATTCAGCAGAAAATCGCGCTTGAAGCGAGTTTGGAAGGTAGCTTCCCCGGCTTTACGCATGATATCTCTCCTTTCACCGTGGGATTTAGTAAAGTGGGGAGGGCCGCTGCCCTTCCCCTGGCTTGTTTTCTATCTTTTGTTATAACGATCTAAGGATGCCTTTTTAATTTCAAGAGCACGACTTAGCTTAACGGATTTGAATTTCTCCATGTATTTATCAAAGCTATCGACTGGCTCTGTGCCTAAAATGATTTTTAGAGTCATTTCATCAACAAGGGTATTGAGGTCTGTCATGATTTTGGCAAGCTCTGTGCTTTCTTCCGGTGTAGCCGTAATTGGCGGCAGTTTATGTTTATCAACATCTGTTTTTTGCCAAGTGGTAAGGGCATCCCGTTGTGTTTGCATAGCGAGATATTGCTCAATATACCGTTTATCTTGTACGAACGGTCCATTATAGTTGCCACGGATATAAAGTGACATGGCTTGTGCCGGAGCTAATTTATCCGGATTTTTCATGAGCAAATCCGTGTATTTCGGGTAGTTGTTCTCTAATTTATAAGCAGTGCCCTCGGTTCCGAAATTGAAGTACATATGACCTTCTTCGGAGTAACCATAGTCAAGAAGCTTTGTTGCGGTTTCAATATTTTTGGAAGAAGCTGTGATAGCGACGGAACCACCAGGAGCATTAGCTGGATCTTTTTGGCCATACATAGGAACGTCGCCTTTTTTAAGTACCGGATATGGAGCTCCTATGAGGACACCCTTAGGATCTTTAGCCGATATAAGCGGCTGCCATTTACCGATACCGCCCCCTGCGTTTCCTACGGTAACGCCTGTTGCTCCGGAAGCCATGTTGGCGTCTAAGGCTTTACCATCCGCCGTTGCAAAGTTTTTATCAATCAGACCTTCTTCATACCATTTGTGGAAGGTGGCCAGGAAGTCTTTATAGCCCTTTTCAGCGGGACCAAACTTGATCGTTCCATTATCCGTGTAGAAATCACGCGTCACGCCAAAAGCGCCTGCGAAAGCGCCATTTGCCAGTTCTTGGAAAGGTCTAGGAACACTTACCACTGAGAAAGCAGCTGTTGCTCCTTTTTTCTCCTTGAACGCTTTGAGCGTCGTATACCACTCATCAATGGTTTGTGGAACAGGCAGACCAAGATCATCGAGCCAATCCTTCCGGACGATGGGACCTTGGAAAACACGCAGAACATCATCGCCACGGATGAAAGGGAAGGCATAATAGCTGCCGTTATCGGTTTTTACTTGTTTATCGATTTCCGGATGCTCTTTGAGAAATTTCTTCAAATTCGGTGCAAATTTATCAATCGTATCATTCAATTTTAGAATGTATCCATCTTTGATCGCCTTCTCAGGTCCGCCAGGGAACTGACCCTGCCAATCAAACTCAATCATATCGGGCAGATCTCCTGACGCTAACAGGACGTTCAGAGTTTGTGCGGCTTGATTCGTAGGAGGAGCGCTGAACTTTAGATTAACACCCGTTTTCTTCTGCCAGTCTTGGAAGAAGGGTACATCCGCATGAGCTGCTTTAACACCCACTAGGTTGCCAGTAATTTCTCCCCAATAAGTTAACGTTTTGTCCACTTTAAGCGGGTAAGTAACAGCTGCTGCACTAGGAGCAGCCGTTCCCCCGGTAGTTGCTTTAGGACTAGCGCTATTACTTGCGGTTGGGGTATTCGATGTACATGCGACAGTTAAGCTCCCCATCAATGTTGTTGCAACCAGAACGGCGAACATTTTCTTTCTGTTTTTTTGCATGGTTGACCTCCTAAGAGTTTTTCGCCAGAAAAACTGGCATCGAAAGCGTTACTGAGTTTTTCGCCAGAAAAACTGGCATCGAAAGCGTTACTGAGTTTTTCGCCGGAAAAACTGGCTATGATTGTGCGAGTAGAGGTGCCATATGTCTTTTTTCACTATATGATAACGCTTACAATTTAACCATCTGCAAATTATCCAATTGCTTCTCGAATTCTGTGTGAATGCTCTACAAAATGTCCAATTGAATCAAGAAAATAGCCAATTTGAAGCATGAAACGGTTGATTTAAAGGGCAACCCTGCGGCTGCCCCAATTGTAGTGAGTCTATTTTCGAACGAAGTGATTATTTTTCAATGAGTTCCTTGTATTTCCCCGGTGTGATGCCCTCTACTTTTTTGAAAACACGGATGAAAGCATTGATATCATTGAAGCCTACCCCATAAGCAGCATCGCCAACGGATTGCTCCTGACGTCTTAGTAACTGCTTAGATTTGTCGATCCTGACCTTGTTAATTCGATCGAGTAACCCTTCTCCCACATAATCCTTGAATAGCTTTGACAGATAGGTGGCTTTGCGGT
Source organism: Paenibacillus sp. yr247 (assembly GCF_900103825.1). GTDB lineage: Bacteria > Bacillota > Bacilli > Paenibacillales > NBRC-103111 > Paenibacillus_E. The sequence goes on along the minus strand of NZ_FNIF01000002.1, from coordinate 119,071 downwards.
CAAAATGGCTGCCAATCATCGTAACATTCAAATTGGCATTTGTATAATTGTGTTCGATATAGGCCGAAACTTCCTCCACCAATTGATGAAGCGCCTTTTGCCTGGATTGAGATATTGTTTGCTGACGTTTAGCTGATGTGTATGCACAAACTTGAACCAGCATATCATTCAACTGCTGATGCATTTCTTGGACGGTCTTGCTAGATAGCAGGCGGTCGAGGAGTTTAGGATTACGAATGAAGAAGCTTTCCTGGATATCCCCGGTTTCGCTAATGCTTTTCATCATAGTCGTTACCAGATTCAGCATCAGGCATTTGGTTAGGGAGACAGAAATCTCACGACATTCAAAGTTTTTATGCATAATCTCGGTAAGGATACTCCGCGCCTCTTCAAGCTCACCCAATTTCACGGCATACATAAATTGCTGTTCAACCTGCATGGGATAATAATAGCCAGTCTTAGACTCGCAAACCACATTAACTTGCAAATCGTCATATGCGAGAATCTCACGCCCTCCCATAACCAGCTTATAAGCCATGGAATCTAAAGCTTCTAGGAAAGCCTGCGGGACATTGGTGATGTGCTCATGGATGCTGCTGATTGAAATTGTTAGGTGAATGTCGTAGGTGGAAGAGAGGAACGTTTGAGCTTCTTCTGCGATGCGAAGCAGCTCCTCTTTCGGACTAGGTCCATCGTCCATCGTCAAATTTACTAAACAAGCAAGCGTATCATCGATTTCTGCTACATAGCCCCTGTGCCTCTTGGATAATAGATCCTCTAAAACATTCATAATGATAAATTGAAGAAGTTTCCATTTATCCGCTTCTGGCATATGGTTAACACGATCAGTGAAGGTTTCACTCTTATCGACAACGAACAGCATGACGGCAAAATGCTGCCGATCTAGCTTCATCTCAAAGGTTGTTAAGGCTTCATCGATAGGAATTTGGCTGTCCAGCTTTCCTTTCAGGAGCTTTTCAATAAAGTGAGAGCGGACAATGTGCCGTTGCTGCTCCATTTTACTTTTGAAATCAGCAATTTCAATCAGCGTACTATCCACGGCTTCTTGAATGAAATGAAATTCATTGTAGCGTTGACCAGATTTAAAGGTCTGTTTTTTGGAAAATGCATGAACCAGGCGGCGAACGGGATTATAATTTCTTCGAAGAAAGACAATCGTCAGAATACCCCCGCCCAGCAAGCTGATCCCCATGCTTATATAAGTCAGATTACGGATATGAGCAGCCTTTTGCCAATAAATCGTACTGGGCATGATCGATACGTATTTTAATTTGGAACGAGGTGATTGAATATTGAAAACTTCATATTTCTCACCATCTGAACCGGAAAAATAGAAGTTTGGAGTGTTCTCTAATTTATTGTAAGGAAAATCAGTTGGAAGCGTATCTTTGGAATTGGAAGCTAAAATTTGATTCTCCTCATTGAGGATGAGTACGTGACCTTTGTTGAAAATCTCCATATTTTGAATGGCACCAAGAATACGTGACTGATCGACCATAATGACGTTGGTAGCTAGCGGCTGATTATGCTCAATGGGGTACGTACTGATGTAGGCTACTGTTTTCTGCAGAATGTTATCATCGCCAACCCGGTACATGGGAATAAAGCCTTTGAAATAGGTTCGAGTCATGATGTCCTGCCAGGCTGAGAAGGGGAAGGCATCGCTCATATGTAAGGTTTGATAGGCAAAGCTGCTTGATCGAACGGTAGTGGGAAGAACGACAGATTGATCTTTATACAAATAGACATAGAAAGAATCGATCAGTGGATAGGAGGTTTTGTAGATTGAGAGATTGCGTGCGATTTGAGAGACGTCATATCTATATTCATTAGGGAAAGCTTCATACTTGTTGGAATAAAGCAGCTCCTGCATATTCACATTCCAGGTGATCTCGAAGTTCAATTGTTCCATAGCTTTAAACTGGTTGTCCATCACTTCGCGTACTTGTTTCAATAAGGAATCATTCGCTTGCTGAATCTCTTCTTTCAGTGTTCTACTCGATTCCACATACAATAATAGGCCAATTGCCACAGGTAAAAGGAGAATGACGATATAGGAGATCATCCATGTTAAGACAATACTTTGTCCATTAAAGATGATTTTATTCTTCATTTTGGAAGTCCCCTCACAATTGATCTTCGATAATGAGCAGTATAATTGTATGCGCTCTCATTTATTGTATTTCCTTTCCATCGCCCAAGTCAACGATAGAAAGAACCATTTTTTATACGGATTCTTCAACGGGTTTGAACCGATTTTTTCCGAAAAAGGTATAGAATAAATAGGAGATTACTGTATACACTACAGCTGTGATGCAGAAAGCATACGCGTAACCGTAATAAGCGCCATAACGGAAAACAAGGCCTGTACTTACGGGAGATGCTAAGAACCAGCCTAAATTAAAAACAGCTTCTCCTGAACTGGATGCCAACCCGCGGAGGGAACGGTGGACGTAGCTCATTTTGATCGAGTTGTAGAAAGGATTCGCAGCGTTCATTAATGCTTGTCTGAACAAGTATCCACCCGAAGATAAATAAAAGTTAGCCGAAAAGGCCGTTAAGAGGAGGAATGGAATTGAACTTAACTGGAGGTAAACGACAGATTTAACTTCCCCATACCTTTTCACAATCATGGGTCCGATGAGAAAAGCTATCGCTGTAGCGCCTTGACCTAGTGCGACAACGATGCCAATTGCGGACTTCGAAGCGCCAAATCGATCTTCAAAATACACATTTAAATAGGGGACAATCATCCCCCCTCCCAATGATGACAGTAAGCCTAGTAAACAGAAAATACCAATGACTTGAAGGGATGGTTTGTGAACGCTCCACGTTTGCTTCCAGTTTAGAGAATTGCTGCGCGGCTGTATTTCTTGCTCACTTTTTTTGAATAAAGCTACAGGTATAAAGCCAAGTGCAGCGAAACTAACTCCGATCAATAGTGTAAAGCGCAAGCTTCGAATTTCGTCTAATCCGATAATGAATTGGAAAAAGTCACAGAGAACCCCACCCAGTGCAATACCTATTACGTTCGCAAGCATAACAAGCGCCATATTAAAGCTGAATAGATGAACGCGCTGCTGTGGGGTAGAATTGTTAGCCATAAAAGGCAGGATGGTTGCCGAAACTACAGCAAGTGCCATTCCGCCGAAGAAGGAAGAGATGAGCATGCCCTCTTTGGCTTCAATAAGGGAGCGTGCTGTCAATGCTCCAATAGTGAAAACGAGACCAAACGTAATGATGCGTTTAGGTCCGAATCGATCGTTCATGATGCCTGCGGGTATTAGAATAATAGCCGCGGCAAGTGACGTCATGCCTACGATACTGCCGACTGTCGTTTGCTCATAGCCTAAGCTTTTAACATATAGGTTATAGACGAGCCCAAACATGCCTAAACCTAAGTTCCATACAAAGTTAAACCAAAAGAACAGCATAATATTTCGGCTGTATCCATCAAATTGAGACTTCCATTCTCGAAGTAAGTTTGTCATGCCATATCCTGCCTTTGTATTCTGTGTCTAAATTGTAACTGCATTTTCAATTCTACCACTGGTAAATAGTTTTGAACACGGGAAAGACTTGATATTCGATCTGATCTGTATAATAATAAGTAGTCTAATCTACGAAACAGGGAGAACATACTGAATGTCTACATCAACGAGCACCGTGACAGAAGAACAAAAGCCAGAAGTCGAACAGATTGAAATTTGGAAATGTAAAGAGACAGATTGTAAAGCATGGGTTCGCAAAGAATTCGTTACGGAAGCTTTACCAACTTGTCCATTATGCAAAAATCCGATGGTACGCAGTTATAAACATGTGCCTGTGACGGCTAAAAAAGGAAATAAGAAGTTTCTGGTAGGGAAAAAACGTTTCTAGTTGAATTCAAAGACCCAAAGCATCTTCGGCCTAGGTTGAAGAGAGATGCTTTCGGTCTTTTTTTCTGGAAAGAATAGCTGCGAACAAGCATACACTGGCAGAGAGGGGGGAATTCCTTATGCCAAGAGAACCTTTGCCATGGCCTGATCTTAATTTAAGTGACGATACGATTAAATTGCTTTACAAACTTCGGGATAGGAAGCGGAAATGGGACAATATCAAATATACTCAGCCCTTTTTCGCGATTCTGACAAGTGGCTTGATTCTCTATTTCATTATCTCTTTCTATCGAAAGGTTTTATTGGTTTCAGGCGGCAATGCATTAGCCATTCTCGATTTGCTTATTTCAAACACGCTCCTATCGGGTTCGCTTCTGGCTTGTATTTCACTGTTCCTATTTACAAGAAATCGTGTGACTCGGATGGAAAAAGCGAAAACGAAATACGAAAATTTAAGAATGGAAACCATTGAGAAGCTGGACGCTTCCTGGTTGAGAGATGTAAAGTCCGAAGCGAGAGATCAAATTTCTACCTTTTTACATAACGAATATGATATTAATATTGTATATAAGAGTTAATTCTAAAGTGAGGAATGACAGCTGGGATGAGATATGTCTGTCGCTACATCGATGCAGAAGATGGATTTTTTGATTGGAAAGATTTTGAGGTCAATTATTTAAGGGATGTTGTAACGGGTGAGAAGCCGCGACTCAAGACTCGCTTTCGTGCTTGTTGGACAAGGGATTCCTTACATATCCGATTTGAATGCGAGGATGATCACGTCGTGGCGACAATGGCGCGTCGAGATGATCCTATTTATTTGGAAGATGTCGTAGAGATATTTGTGGATACAATCGGCAGCGGAACAGTCTATTACGAGTTCGAAGTGAGTCCGCGCAACGTCGTATTCGATGCTTTGATTTACAATAGCCTGGATGGGAATAAAGAGGTTGATGTATCATGGGATGCGAAGGGAATGTATACCGAGGTTTTCGATGAGGTAGACGGGTGGCGGATTTATAATCTGCGCATTCCTTTTGCAGATCTGGAGTTAGAGCAGGAGCGGATGCTGAAGCCTCATCATGGTGTCGAGTGGCGCTGGAATTTATATAGAATTGATGATGATCCAGAAGGAAATCGACATTATTGGGCTTGGTCACCTACCGGTAAAGTGGATTTCCATATGCCACAGCGATTTGGGACACTGGTTTTTGTAAAAGAATGAAAAAAGGCTCCAACTTTCCTTAGAAGAGTTGGAGCCTTTTTGTGAATTGGGCATACTCGGAAAGGAAGCTTGAGTGGTCGAAAAAGGCCGTCTCTACGTTGAAATCCGAGCAAAGTCGCCCTGCTTACGCGTCATTTAGCACGTCATATACTTGCTGCCAAGCCCAATCAAGTTCTTCCTTTGTGATCGTCAATGGAGGAGCCAAACGAATAATATGTTCGTGTGTCTCCTTACACAGTAAACCCTTCGATTTTAGCTCTTCACAGAAGGGGCGAGCTGGAACCTTAAGGTCAATACCAATGAACAGCCCGCGGCCGCGAATTTCCACGATCAACGGGGATTGAATTTCCTGTAACCGGTTGAGGAAATAAGCACCAAGTTCATCCGAGCGCTCTGCAAGCTTCTCAGTCTCGATGACCTCCAGTGCAGCAATTGCTACGGCGCAGCCGAGTGGATTACCCCCAAACGTCGAGCCGTGGGAGCCAGGCTCGAACACCTCAAGAATCTCACGATCACCGGCGACCGCTGAGATCGGGAACACCCCGCCGCCGAGCGCTTTGCCCATGATGTACAGGTTCGGCGTGACACCTTCCCAATCGCTGGCGAAACGACGACCCGTTCGGCCGAATCCGGTTTGGATCTCGTCCGCAACGAACAACACGTTATTCGCCTGGCATAGCTCATAACACTCCCGCAAGTAATGGTCTTGCGGGATGCGGATGCCGGCCTCGCCTTGAATCGGCTCGAACAAGAATGCGCAGGTGTTCGGTCCGATGGCTTCGCGCAGTGCCACCACATCCCCGTAAGGAATGATGCGGAAGCCCGGCGTGAAGGGCCCAAATCCGCGTTTATATTCCGGTGAAGATGAGAACGAAGTGATCGTTAACGTCCTTCCGTGGAAATTCCCTTCGCAGACGATAATTTCTGCCTTGTCGGCCTCGATGCCCTTCACTTCGTAGCCCCAACGACGAACTGCCTTGATCGCGGTTTCGACCGCTTCAGCTCCCGTGTTCATCGGTAGAATCATCGGCTTACCTGTGTAAGTCGCTAATTTTTCATAGAACGCCCCGAGCGTCTCGCTGTGGAATGCTCTGGATGTCAGCGTCACCTTCTCCGCTTGCTCATGCAGCGCTCTTATAATGTGGGGGTGACGATGTCCCTGATTTAAAGCCGAGTAAGCGCTTAGCATATCCATAAAACGGTTGCCTTCCGGGTCCTCAACCCAAACGCCTTCTGCTTTGGATATCACAATGGGCAGCGGGTGGTAATTATGTGCCCCGTATTTTTCCGTTTTTTCAATAATCATAGAACTCTTTGTATCCATAATTATTCCTCCCTGGAGTAAATGCGTATCCGTTATGACATTCTCAATGACAGTTTAATTTTCTCATATAGCTAGCATGTAATCCATTGTATTCTTCAGTTCACGACCTTGCTGTACCTAGTTCAATCATCTTGTGCTAATCCTTAGTTGCAGGAAGTTGGTTCTTCCTATTATAGAGGTGAAACATGAGGGAAAAAGACTGGAAATTTTCAAAATAGGAAATATTAATGAAAGTGAATATACTGATTATATCGCTGTCATTGAGAAATTGGTGGCTGAACTTGAAGGCGATACGAAACATGCGATCCGCCTTCATTTATAATGCTGAAAAAATAAATTTATTACAGATCGTGTGAGGTATTGCAGGATTCTTTGCAAGTGGTAGCGAATTCTTCTGATGAGCTTATGAATGCCATGCCCTGCTTGGCGTTCAGCAAGTATCTCAACAATCGAAGGATGCTGCCAAGGAAGTCGCAGCTTTAGTCGAGAACAAATGGGGGCAAGCGGCTGAAGAGTTTAAAAGAATTTTCGGAACACCAACTTAGCAACATCGAGCAGTATACTTTGTAGAAAAAAGGAACGGTGTGTACGATGACCCATCGCATTGAAAAAGATTTTATAGGTGAAAAACAAGTCCCATCCCATGCCTATTACGGCATTCAAACGATGCGTGCGCTAGAGAATTTCCCAATCACGGGAGTTAAAATTCACGCAGAACTCATTACTGCTTTAGCAGAAGTAAAGAGGGCAGCTGCATTAGCCAATATGGAAACACATATGCTGCCTAAGAAAATCGGTGAACAACTAGTTAAGGCAGCTGAAGAAGTGAGACAAGGTCAGTTGATTGAGGAATTTATTGTTGATTCTATTCAAGGCGGAGCGGGAACCTCCATCAATATGAACATGAACGAAGTACTTGCTAACCGTACGTTGGAGCTGCTGGGCGAGGAAAAGGGCAATTATTTCCATTGTAATCCAAACAATCATGTGAACATGTCGCAATCCACAAACGACGTTATACCAACTGCCATCAAAATAGCCGCTTTCCGTTTATCAGAGCAATTGATAGAAACTATGACTTCACTGCAGAAAGCTTTTGCCCGTAAGGAAACAGAATTCGATGATGTCATTAAAATGGGACGTACGCATCTCCAAGATGCTGTTCCTATTCGACTTGGCCAAGAATTCGGGGCTTATGCACGTGTCCTTCAGCGTGATATCAATCGTATCCGTCATGCTTCTATAGGGCTTTTGACTGTTAATATGGGGGCTACTGCCGTAGGAACAGGGCTTAATGCGAAGCCTGAGTATGTGGAGCGCGTCATGTTTCATCTAAAAGCGCAAGTAGGAATACCCATTGAGCTAGCCGAGCATTTGGTTGATGGCACCCAAAACATGGACGCTTACACGGAGCTTTCTGCCTCCTTGAAAGTATGCGCTGTGAACCTTTCAAAAATATGTAATGACATTCGTTTGATGGCTTCAGGTCCTCGCGCAGGGTTAGGTGAGCTGAAGCTGCCCCCAAGACAGCCAGGGTCTTCCATCATGCCGGGGAAAGTAAACCCTGTTATGCCGGAAGTCGTTAACCAAGTGGCGTTTCAAGTCATTGGAAACGATCATACGATCTGCTTGGCGTGCGAGGCAGGTCAATTCGAACTTAACGTAATGGGACCAGTTCTCGCGTTCAACCTTCTTCAATCGCTGAAAATATTACGGAACGCAGCTGATGTGTTCGAGCGCTTTGCGATTGAAGGCTTGGAAGCTGACCGTGAACGCTGCGCGAACTACGTCGAGCAAAGCTTCGGCATCGTCACAGCCTTGAACCCACATCTCGGCTACGAAGTTGCCGCGCAATTGGTGAAAGAAGCTATACGCACTGGCATGACGCTCAAAGAGCTCATCTTGGAGCGTGGGTTACTCACCCATGAGGAGATCGAAGAGATCCTCAATCCGATTCAGATGACGACGCCGGGCATCGCGGGCGAGAGATTACTGCAGCCTGCCGATTAGGTCAGGGTGGAGGAATTATCAAAAGCCAGCGACGACTGGCGTTTGAAAGTATGCTGCAAGCCAGCCATCGCTGGCGCTGGGAAGTAAGCACAAGCTAGCAATGGTTGGCACATGCTTGAATAGAACGAACGCCCCCGACTCATCGGTTGATGAGCTGGGGGCGTTTTTATTGTGATCCTAGACTAGGCAACGTCTGCGAGATGGCTGGACATTATGAGAAACCTTTCGTCCTAAAAGGCGAGTTCAACCTACTGCTTTTTAAAAACGTAAGAGACATGGTAGTGGTCGTCAAAGACATCCAAACATGCCTAATGTTATCTTGTTCACAAACGGATCGATGACGTTGTGTTATAAAATCTGCTTACCTAACAAGGAGCTGATCAGGCCAACTGCCAATTGGGATGTTTTGTTGTTGTCGTCGAGGAGAGGATTCACCTCAACGAATTCGGCCGAGGTCACAATACCGGCTTCATGCAGCATCTCAACCGCAAGGTGGGCTTCACGGAAATGAAGTCCGCCTTTAACGATTGTGCCTGTGCCCGGTGCTTCAATTGGATCCAGAGAATCGACGTCAAAGCTAACATGTACACCGTCTGTTTTGCCGCTTATATATGCAATGGCTTCTTGCATGATGTAAGCCATTCCTTTGCGATCGATATCATACATGGTATAGCATTTGATGCCCATTGAGCGGATGTAGTTCTTTTCGCCCTCATCCAATGATCGGGATCCAATAAGGACAATATTCTCCGGCTTCACTTTGGCATGACTGCCCTTAATGCTGGTCAACAAAGGATGCCCCATCCCTAGGCTGATGGCCAAAGACATCCCATGAATATTACCAGATGGACTGGTGTCAGCTGTATTTAAGTCGGAATGAGCATCGATCCATATGACGCCTAAGTTTTTATAATGTTCAGATAGCCCAGCTAATGTACCGATAGCAATACTATGATCGCCGCCTAATACGAGTGGAAAACGTCCTTCCTCAACCACCTGAGAAATTTGCTCAGCTAGAAGTGAATTTACTTCGATAACCTCAGCCAAATAATTGAGGTTTGTTTTATCTACCTCAGTCGCCAAAGGAGTCGCTTTATCGTCGGGTAGACGAATATCAGCGACGTGATTAACGGTGATATTCATTTGCTGCAGACCTCGTAATAATCCTGCTTGCAGAATGGCTTTTGGTCCTTTACTGGCCCCGCGTCGGCCTGCTCCAAGATCAAATGGCACGCTAATCGCAGCAATTGTTGGTTTGTTACTCATATGATCAACTCCTCTTTGGATGGGGTTGCAAGAAATTCCTAACGAATCGATTGATGCAGAAGAGGGCTGCTTAGTATAACTATCTCAGATAGGGTCTCGTTTGTAACTAGATTATCATAATCAAGCTCATTGTTCGAGAATTGTAATTTGGTCCCTGTGGTAATTGCTGCAGTTTGCGTGCCTGTTACCATAATTAACTGAGTTGTGGCTTCGTGTTCTTATATAGAATTGTTCTTGAAGGTGATAAATATGCGATGCGAAGTACGAATCCAAATTGCTTTGTTTTCTTCAATATATGAAGCCATACTTTCTTTGTTTCTTATGTCCGTCCTTCTTTTATGGAATAAAGCCCCCTTCGAAAACAAAGAAATTAACACAAAAAGCCTATTTATCCGAATGGATGAATAAGCTTTTTGTTTTTTAGTTAAAATGCCCAGTTGCCATTGCGGAAAATGGGTTCCATGCTGCCGTCCGCGTATTCGCCGTCAATGTCCATTTCGTCAGAGCCAATCATAAAGTCAACATGAATCAGGCTGTCGTTAAGACCAGCTTTCTCTTGTTCTTCTTTGGACATCGATGACCCTCCCTCAATGCAAGTAGTGAATGCTCTGCCAAGGGCCAAATGATTAGAGGCATTCTCATCATAAAGCGTATTAAAGAAGATCAAATTAGAGTTTGAAATTGGTGAAAGATGCGGTACGAGCGCGATTTCCCCTAAATAATGTGCACCTTCATCCATTTCGATCATTGCTTTAAGGGACTCAAAGCCTTGTTCCGCTGTATAGTCCACGACCCGTCCGTTATCGAAAGTGATCGTAAAATTGTTAATCAAATTGCCTTGATAGCTTAGTGGCTTCGTACTGCGAACGGTACCCTGTGTTCCTCTTTTGTTCGGAGAAATAAAGACTTCTTCCGTCGGAATATTTGGGTTGAAGTCGAAATTTCCTGTCCCGTTGGTGGCGGAACCGCCTCGCCAAATATGGTTGTTTGGCAGCTCGACGGTAAGCTCTGTGCCTGGGGCACGGTAATGGATCTTATAAAATTGCTTCTCGTTAAGTTGTTCTCTTTTGGTCCGAAGTGTCTCATTGTGATCCTTCCAAGTTTGCACAGGATTTTCTTGGTCTATCCGTGTGGCTTGGAAGATAGCATCCCATAAAGCGCTGATTGCTGCGTCTTCTTCCAAATGAGGAAACACTTTCTTCGCCCAGGCAGGAGAAGGCGCGGCGATGATCGACCATGTCATCTTATAGGCAGACATGCTCTCTCTCCACTTGACTAATTTAGGTCCTGCGGCTTTGGAGTTTGCGGAAATACGACCAGGGTCGATATCCTTCAGCAATTCAGGATCATCAGCATCGATCCATAAATAAGCACCGTTGTTGTTGGCCAATTCGTCAAGCGCTTGCGCTCTCCATGATGGATATTCATGAAACGCTTCGTCTGGCGCGCAGGAATACCTAATTTGTGTGCAAATTTCATCCTGCCATTCAATATGTACATGTTTGGCCCCTGCTTCATAAGCTTTGCGGGATATGAGGCGAACAAGACCAGGGTGAAGAATGGGTGCGTTGATCCAAAGAGTTTGACCGGTCTGAATGTTCAGTCCGACGCGGACGATTAGCTCCGCATATTTATCAAGATTACTTTCAAAGGTCATGGAAATCCTCCTCTTTCTTAATCTTGCTTGCAGTTTATCTTGCTAAAAGCAAACTGTCAAATAAATTTTACCGTCGCTCTTTCATAAATGTACTTGGGTTCATTCCTACCCATTTGCGGAATTGATTTGTGAAGTGATTATAGTTTTGAAACCCAACATCATAACAAACTTCCGATGCACTGCGTTCGGTATGCTCTAGCATTAGCACAGCTTGCTGTATCCGCATCCGGTTGAGCGAATCTATGATGGAATGGCCTGTGCTGGCTTTGAAAAGATGGGACAGTCTCGAAGGGGAGAGCCCGACACTCTGAGCTAAATCCTCAATCTGAACAGGCTGACGCATGAATTGGGACAGCAGATGGAGGACTTCCTCAATTCGCGAGTCGATTTTTTTGCTTGTTTTCTGAGCCATGATGAACAGAATTTCTCGCAAAGAGCTGCTGCACAGCTCAAACCAATATTCACCGCGTTCTCGGGAATCCTCCAGTATGCGTGTGAAAGCTTGATAGATGCGGTCACGGATCGATTCACTTTCGATAGTAAGGATAAGCTGCTCTTCATTTGGCAGCAGATTGGTCTCTGTGAAGATGGAAGGGAAGTGCGCCCAAACGAAGTGCCAGGTTTGGTCTTTCTGAGTACCGTAGTGATGCGGTGTTCCTGGCCTCAGCAGTGTGAGATCACCCGCTTTGCAGCTTTGTATATGACCAGCGTTGTTAAAGTAACCTTCTCCTTCAATCGTGAAAAAAAGAAGCCAATCGCTTCGTCCCTGGGGGCGCTTGATTACATACGTATCTGACTCTATAAAATGTCCGGCTAAGAAGGTGTTGACTTCGAATTTCATGGCCATGTACCCCTTTCTTGCGCATTAGAGATTATATGATTAGTATAACAGGAAATAGCAGGATCGTATGAGTAATTAGCAACATTCTTACTTCTACGTTAACTGAAGAATCGATATGCTAAAGTCAAGGGAATTACAATATTACTTGGGGGGACTAACATGTCACATCCATTGCTTACGCTTACGAAGGAACAAAAGCTGCATTTTGAAAAGGAAGGTTATGTAATCGTCAAAGGGTTATTTTCCGAGCAAAATCTGGCCGAAATCGATGAAACATTTGAAGAGATTAGCCGCCAAACGGTGCCGGGGTATTTTGAACCTGATCTACATGCGGATGGATCAGATCCATTAAAACGTTACCCGCGTGTTATGCATCCTCACCGCTTTAACGAGACCGCAAAGAAATATATGCTTCACCAGCCTGTATTGGAAGTATTAGCAGATTTGTATGAGGAAGAGGCGCTAGCTGCGCAGAGCATGTTTTATTACAAGCCGCCAGGTTCCCGCGGCCAAGCTCTTCATCAGGATAATTTCTATCTGCAGGTCGAACCTGGCAATTGTATAGCAGCGTGGACCGCTATTGATGCTGCAGATGAGGAGAATGGCGGCTTACTCGTGGTACCGAAAACAAATACATTGGAAATTGCTTGTCCTGATGTTGCGGACGCCAAAGAGTCATTTACGACACACTATGTAAAGCCGCCAAAAGATGAAAAAGCGATGCCTATTATCATGGAACGAGGCGACGTTCTCTTTTTTAACGGTAATCTCATCCATGGCTCCTATCGAAACAAGTCAAAGGATCGGTATCGCCGAGCGTTCATTTGCCATTATGCGAACGAATCGGCCACGCATATTAGCAACCACTATCGCCCTTTGTATCGACAGAATGGAGCACTTGTCAATTTAGAGATCAACTCTAATGGAGGCCCATGCGGTGACGAATTCCAGAATGTTTACCCCCACTAACAGGGGAGAAGTACTCATTCTTTCTAATTTCAGATAGCAGGAAGGGACCGTCCTTAAGGCCAAGTCATTGGCTGTGGGCGGTCACTTCTTTATTATGGGAAAAATTAACAATGAAATAGGATAGGAGAATCCATTTACATAGTATGGAATGATTTCAATTGTTTACAATAGGGGAGGGGGTGTTTGAATTCATGATTTATGGATGGATTGCGGGCCTATTGCTTCTTTTGCAGCAGAGTGAGGTACCGGATCGAATAATCAATGATAAAAGTAATCAGACCATAGCTGATGTGGAACGTAAGCCGTACTCGCTCAATCTCCTGGATGTGCCGTTGATTGACAATGAACGATTAGATCGTTTAATTGACGAGCTCGATAAGAAAATGTATCGCAAGCCAGTTAATGCGACCATCAATGACGAGGGGAGAATCGTGAAGGAGGTTGCAGGGGTAAGACTGAATCGTCTCGCTTTTGTTGAGCAGTTTTATCAGCATTTTTATAGTGAGGGACCCATGAAATTTGAAGTTCCTCAGCTACCCATATATCCCAAAGTTGACAGCGAGCTGCTTGCTAACATTCGTGTACATCCTATTGGCTATTATGTTACGTATTTTAATTCGAATAATAAGCACCGTTATACGAACATCAAGATTGCCGCCCAAGCGATTAACAGTTACGTCGTTCAACCGAATGAAACGTTCTCCTTTAACCGTGTTGTCGGCGTCCGGACGCGAGGCAGGGGGTATATGCCAGCAAAGATTATTGTTAGGGGTGAATTCTCGGAAGGGATTGGCGGAGGCATTTGCCAAATTTCCTCTACGCTATTTAACGCAGTGGATCGAGCCGGACTCACCATCGTGGAAAGATATTCGCACAGCAGGTCTGTTCCGTATGTTCCGCCTGGGAGGGATGCTACTGTGAACTGGGGTGGTCCTGACTTTAGCTTTAAGAACAACTACAATCAACCGATCTTGATTAGGGTGCAGGCTTTACCTGGCCGAGTAGTCGTCAGTATTTCATCCTCCGATGTCATTAATCATAAGCCGCGGCATGTTCCGAGCGCTTCCGAAGTACTGCCTGAAGAAATTCATGCAGGCTCGGACGTGGAACAATCTGCTCCGTAAGTTTCAGAAGCCCCGTCCAACGCCATAGTTGGTGAATGGGGCTTCTTGTTTGTTCGGCCTAGAGGCCGGTGGAAAAGGTCAAGATATGCATATTTTTCAAAATGAAAGCAAAAAATCACAAGATTTTTGGCAGCGCATTCGCTAAAATAGAGGGCAGATCATTCAGGTTGAGAAGGGTGGAATTTAGCTTCATGAAAACATTTTTAGATGAGAACTTTTTACTTACCAACGATACTGCAGTTCATCTATTCCACGAATTTGCCAAAGATATGCCGATTATTGACTATCATTGCCATCTTAGCCCAAAGGAAATTTATGAAAATAAACAATTCAATAATATTACGGAAGCATGGCTGTATGGCGATCACTATAAGTGGAGAATGATGCGCGCCAATGGTGTAGAGGAGACGAAAGTCACTGGGGAAGCTAGCGATTATGATCGTTTCTTGTCATGGGCCGGAACACTTCCTATGGCTATTGGAAACCCGCTCTACCACTGGTCCCATATGGAGCTTCGAACGTATTTTGGAGTGTTTGACATTATTAACGAGCAGAATGCGCCTGCGATTTGGGGAAAAGTGAACGCGAAGCTTGCAGAGGGCGGATCACGAGCCAGAGATCTGATTACGAATTCCAAAGTAACGGTCATTTGCACAACGGATGACCCGGTGGACTCACTGGAATATCACATTAAAATCAAAGAGATTAAAGATTTTAACACACAAGTCCTACCTTCGTACCGTCCTGATAAAGCACTAGAAATTAATCGCGCTACATTCCTTCCATGGATAGCCCAGTTGGAGAAATCCGCTGGCATTTCGATTAGTTCTTACGATGAACTGTTGGCGGGACTCGAGAGCAGAGCGCAATTTTTTGATTCGGTAGGTTGTAAGGTTTCTGACCATGCCCTGGATTATGTGCCTTATGCGGCAGCAACCAAAGAAGAAGTGGATCAGATTTTTAAAGCAGCTCTAAACGGGAACGCTGTTAGTTTGGAAGACGAGAGAAAATATAAAGCTTTCACCTTACTGTTCTTAGGGGGCGTGTACAAAAAGCTGGATTGGGCAATGCAGTACCACATCAATGCTTCTCGGAACAATAACGGACGAGCTTTCGCCACGTTGGGTCCAGATACCGGATTTGATTCCATTAATGATAGCGCTGTAGCCAGCGCGCTTACTGGTTTGTTGTCCTCACTTGCTATTGCGGATTCGTTGCCGAGAACGATCTTGTACTCCTTGAATGCACGTGATAATGAAATTCTCGCTTCACTCATGGGCAGCTTCCAAGGCGACGGTATCCCTGGCAAAATTCAATTAGGATCCGCTTGGTGGTTTAATGATACAAAAGACGGCATGGTTCAGCAGATGAAAACGCTTGGCAATTTTGGGCTGCTTGGCCGATTCGTCGGTATGCTTACCGATTCTAGAAGCTTCTTGTCTTACACAAGACATGATTACTTCCGCAGAATCCTGTGTAATATGTTTGGCGAATGGGTGGAAGCCGGAGAATTTCCGAACGACGAGCAGCTGCTGAAACAACTGGTACAAGGGATTTCCTATAACAACGCGAAACAATATTTTGGATTTTAAATAAATGTAAACCTTCGTACTTGACTAAAGGATGCTGAAATTTGAATTTCAGTGTCCTCCCAAGGGAGCGAAGGTTTTTTGTTTGCGCGGCGAGTGAAGGATGAGCGGTCATAAAATGACCTCTCACGTCGTAAAGATAGCGGATTCGCTCTGAGAGGTTGGAAAAAGCCCGCTTAAGGGCAGTTATCGCGGCGAACTAAGAGGATGAATATCAATGCTTACTGTTGACTTACAGCAACCAGTTGAGTAAGTACGTCAATGTATGTGGCGCGCCAGCTTCCGGCACTCCAGTGGCGTCTGTGAGGTGACTTGTTTAAACACACGGCCGAAGTGAGCGACACTATCGAAGCCAGATTGCTCTGCAATGTGGATGACTTTCTCCTTCGTTTCTCGCAGCAGCCGCTGCGCCTCGCGTATACGCACATTGTTCAAGTATTCAACGAATGAAAAACCGGTTGTTTCCTTGAAAGAACGACAAAAATAGCTGGGGCTGATAAAAAACGTTTCGGAAATTGAACCTAACGTCAGCCGGTTTCTATACTGTTCGTTAATATACGCGACGATTTCGAATATTTTGGGATTGTACGCTTGCGGGTGTTCTTCGACTGAACTTAACTTATCTGTGAGACGCGAGCAGAAGATCAGTAATTGCGTGAACAGTGCTCTACTGTTGAGCTTCCAGCCGCTTAGCACCTGCTGCTGCTCACGTAATAATTGGAATAGGAGGCTCTCCACAAACGTACGATTCGAACCTCTTAATGAAAAGATAATCTTCTTTTGCTGGAAAGGAACGAGCAAATGTGTTGATGCATCTTCTCCAATAGAACGTATCCAACGATCATCAAAACTGAGCAGAATGCGCTCATGTGGGTCAATATCCACATTTCGTGTTTTATGAAGCTCATTTTTATCGATAAAGACGAGGTCGCCCTCTTGAATGAAATAAGATCGGTCCTGTATAAAGTAGTAACGTTTCCCGCTTAGTAAGTAATAAATTTCATAGTGATCATGGAAATGATTCACTGTCATGGAGTAAGGGTGATCTCTGCGCAGTCTTTCAATTTCGTAAAGTACCAAAGGGTACACCTCATCGTTCATTCTTATAAGTACTATAATTATAGCAAAATATGCAAGGAATGAAAGTCAATAGGCAAGATTTGAATAGAAACACAGCAAATATTGTATTAATCTTGAAGTATGACATATTCATACTCGAGAGGGGTTTAAACTGGATGAAAAAACGTTATGCGTTAGTTGGTACCGGAGGAAGAGCGGAGTTTTTCTATGGCGCCATCGCTAAGGATTTTCAAGAAACTTCTGAACTGGTTGCGATTTGCGATATCAATCAAACGAGAATGAATTTTACGAATGGTTTACTTGTCAATAAATATGATTATAATGCTGTTCCAACTTATAAAGCCGAACAGTTCGAGGAAATGATTCGCAGAGAAAAGCCCGATTATGTGATTGTCACCTCGGTTGATCGCACGCATCATACATATATTATTAAAGCAATGGAGCTTGGCTGTGATGTCATTTCGGAGAAACCGATGACCGTGGATGAAGAGAAATGCCAAGAGATACTCGACACGATTAAACGCACGGGGCGTCAGCTTCGCGTGACATTTAATTACCGCTACGCTCCGCATAATACGAAAATCCGCGAGTTGATCATGGATGGCACAATTGGTGATGTTCATTCTGTGCATTTTGAGTGGCTGCTGAATACCGAGCATGGGGCGGACTATTTCCGCAGATGGCATCGCGATAAGCGCAATGGCGGTGGGTTGCTTGTACACAAATCGACGCATCATTTTGATCTCGTGAACTTTTGGTTGGGAACACGGCCAGAGACGGTTTTTGCAATGGGCGGCTTGATGTTCTATGGCAGGGAAAATGCCGAGAAGCGCGGAGTGACAAAGTTTTACCAACGTGCTACAGGGAGTGAAAACGCGAAGGGTGATCCTTTTGCACTTCACTTGGACGAACATGAACACCTCAAAGGTTTGTATTTAGATGCGGAACATGAAGACGGCTACCAACGTGATCAGAGCGTTTTCGGCGACGGAATAAACATTGAAGATACAATGGGCGTTATGGTCCGTTATAAAAATAAAGCCATTCTCACCTACTCGCTGAACGCCTACATGCCTTGGGAAGGCTTCAATGTGCAAATCAATGGCAGTAAGGGACGTATCGAAATGAGAGTTGTGGAGAGGTCATATGTGAATTCGGGTGGCCTTAAAGAAGAAGAAGGAGCTTTGAAAAGGAAAACAATCAAGGTATTTCCGATGTTCGCGGCTCCTTACCAGGTTCAAATTGAAGAAGGAATTGGAGGTCACGGCGGCGGCGACCCTGTACTGCTTCGAGATATTTTTGACAAGGCATCCGATGATCGCTTTCAAAGGGCAGCCTCACATGTGGACGGTGCGATGTCCATTCTAACGGGGATTGCCGGAAATATTTCGCTGCGTACGGGTCAACCGGTTGCGGTAGATAAGCTTGTCACCTTTTAAAAAGGTGAACGGGGGAAGCCATTTGTGGAATCCTGATTCAATCATGAAAATCTTTACCACTCCTATGAGAAAAAGCGTCTTCAGCAGAAACAATCTGAGAATTCCGCAGAAGCGGGTGCCGAAGAATAGTTTGGTATTTATCTGTTTGATATGAAGTGAATGGCAGCGAGGCCTATCCTTGGTTGGTTAAGGTTTTAGGATAGATGAATAGAAGTGCAAAAGAGCTGTCTGGTATAAAACCAGCGGCTCTAATTTGCTTTATATAGAGGCATATCTATGCTAACCTGTTAGGAAGAGTCAACAAGGTGGTGTACCTCTTTTGAAACGAGTCTTAATTACAGGATACAAAGCATCAGAATTAGGTATTTTTTCTTTGAAGCATCCCGGCATTTCTATTATAAAAAAAGCGATCCAAAAGAGACTCATCGCACTTCTGGAAGAGGGCCTTGAATGGGTTGTTGTCAGTGGACAATGGGGCGTTGAATTGTGGGCAGCTGAGGCTGTGCTTGAACTTAGAGGAAGCGCCTATCCAGAGTTGAAATTAGCTGTCATCACGCCTTTTCTAGAGCAGGAAGAAAAATGGAGCGATGATAAGAAAAATAGTTATACGAGCGTTATCGAACGCGCCAATTACGTGAACAGCGTAACAAAGACGAAATACGAAGGACCTTGGCAGTTTAAGGAACGAGACAAGTTCCTGCTTCGGAATTCGGACGGTATCATACTTGTCTATGATGAAGATACAGAGGGTTCGCCGAAGTTCATGAAACAACAGGCCGTGCAGATTGCTGTGAATCATGCTTACCCGATTATCATAATTAATGCTTATGATTTGCAAAATATCGCCGAAGATGAGCAAGGTGAACAGCAAGGAGATCAGTGGGGGGACCTGGATCACGCCAGTGATAATAAGGATTTTGAGGAGTTATAGGTAGTTTTTGATAAAATTGAACGGGGTCACACGTTTTTCCTTTTTGGAAGAGCGTGTGGCCCTTTTTTGTTTTAAGGCATTGTGAATCACCCTGATTGAAAAGCCGATCAAATGAAGAAATTAGCATGATAAATTCCATTTAATCAAATTAGATGAAGAACCTGACCTGAGGAAGAGGCAAGAGCCTTAGTTTTGTTTATTACAGGCTCCGAAATTCTTTGGGAATTCATAAATATTTTTCCGAAAAACAAAAACAAAAATTATTATTCAAAAATAAATAAAGATATGTTACGATGAAACAATCAAAAACAAACACTAACTCATGGGAGTAAAGCGGAGAGACTTTGAGCTACACTCAAAGATCCCCATATTAGGAGGGTACTTATGGTTGCGAATTTGTGGGAAGCGGAAAAAGCGAATACAGTATCAAGAGGCGTGGAGGAACTGGTTTACCGTTCTAATTTACTGGGGACAGATCGTGCAGTTGCCAACTGGGGCGGCGGTAATACCTCTTACAAAACAATCGAAACGGATTTCCGCGGTCGTGATGTAGAAGTGATGTGGGTGAAAGGCAGCGGTTCTGACCTAGCTACCATGAAAGCAAAGAATTTCACAGGTCTTCGCATGGAAGACATTCGTCCTTTGTTCGAGAGAGATGAAATGTCTGATGAAGAAATGGTTGCTTACCTCGTGAATTGTATGATCGACAGCAAACATCCGCGTGCTTCCATTGAGACGCTTTTACATGCATTTTTGCCTTTCAAACACGTAGACCATACGCATCCTGATGCGATTATCGGTCTCTGCTGCGCTCACAACGGACGTGAGCTTGCGAAAGAAATTTACGGCGACCGCTTCGTGTGGGTACCTTATGTACGTCCTGGTTTTACACTTTCCAAAATGATTGCCGAAGGCGTTAGAAACAATCCAAAGGCTGAGCTTGTGCTGATGGAAAAGCATGGTCTGGTTACATGGGGCGAAACGTCCGAAGAGAGCTACCTCAAGACTTTGGCCATCATTCAAGAAGCAGAAAGCTTCATTGAAGCTCGTGTGAACGAGAGCAGCCTTTATGGCGGTGCGATATACAAGTCCATTTCCGAATCCGAGCAAAAGGATATCTTGGCACAAGTGCTGCCAATCGTTCGCGGAGCTGTAAGTAACGAGAAGAAAATGATCCTTACCGTCGATAGCGCTGACGATATTCTGAAATTCGTTAACAGTAAAGATGCAGCTGTGTTATCCCAAGTAGGAGCGGCTTGCCCGGATCACTTGGTTCATACGAAAATGAAGCCTCTTTATATCGACTGGAATCCAAATTCCCGTGATGCGGCTTCCTTAATTGAAGCTTTGAAATCGAGTATTACAGCTTACAAAGAAGAGTACAAAGCTTACTTTGATCGGAACAAAAATGATAGCGACGTTATGAACGAAGCGGCTCCTCGCGTAATCCTGATCCCGGGTATTGGGATGATCAACACAGGCAAAAGCTGGTCCAATGCACAAGTGAGCGGAGCTTTATATCATCGTGCTATCGCTGTTATGAGAGGCGCGACGGCTCTTGGAACGTTCGTTTCCTTAAGCGAAAATGAATCCTTTAATGTCGAGTACTGGCCTCTTGAACTTTATAAATTAACGTTGGCTCCTGCGGAAGCGGAATTTTCACGTAAAATTGCTTTCATTACTGGCGGTGCGGGTGGAATCGGAAGCGTAACGGCTCGTCAATTTTTAAAAGAAGGCGCGCACGTTGTGTTGGCTGACCTGAATCTCGAAGGCGCACAAAAGTTAGCAACCGAACTGAACGAACAATATGGCGAAAACAGAGCCATTGCCGTCAAAATAGACGTAACGAAGGAAGAAGAAGTGGAAGCGGCTTACCGCGATGTGATCCTCAGCTATGGAGGCATCGATATTATCGTGAATAACGCGGGTCTTGCGACTTCCAGTCCTTTTGATGAAACCTCACTCAAAGAGTGGAACTTGAACATGAACGTGCTTTCTACGGGTTATTTTTTAGTAGCTAGAGAAGCATTTAAAATAATGAAAAAACAAAATGTGGGCGGCAGCATGGTATTCGTCGGCTCTAAAAACTCAGTATTTGCAGGCAAAAATGCCTCCGCATACTCAACAGCAAAAGCAGCTGAAATTCACTTAGCACGCTGTATCGCTTCTGAGGGTGGTGAATATGGCATTCGCGTAAACTCTGTATTGCCAGATGCGATTCTCCAAGGCTCCGCGATTTGGAATTCGGGCTGGCGCAATGAACGGGCAGCAGCTTATGGTATTGAACCGGATCAGCTTGAAGAGCACTATCGCAAAAGAACGACGCTGCTCGTTAACATTTTCCCTAAAGACGTTGCGGAAGCAATCGTGTACTTCGCCTCTTCCAAAGCAGATAAAACGACAGGTTGTATGATCACAGTTGACGGTGGCATTCCAGCTGCCTTCACTCGCTAATCACTTCCACACTCAAAAGGAGGATATAAACCGATGAGCGATAAAGCATATGCGCTGTTCGAAGAGCAGCAAACAAATAGAGGTATTGATCTGGCTGCTGTTAAAGCCAAGCTGAAAGCCCTCAAAGTAGAAACCCCTTCATGGGGTTACGGGGATTCAGGAACTCGCTTCAAAGTGTTCAAACAAAACGGTGTTCCACGTAACCCTTTCGAGAAATTCGAGGATGCTGCTCAGGTCCATAAACTGACGGGGTTATGCCCATCGGTTGCCATCCATATTCCTTGGGACAAAGTTGACGATTACGCGAAGCTGAAACAGCATGCTGCTGATAACGGAGTGTCCATCGGAGCTGTGAACCCAAACCTTTTTCAAGAGGATGATTACATCTTCGGTAGTGTAACGAACTCAAACGCAGCCATTCGCCGCAAAGCGACGGATCATTTGCTGGAGTGTGTGGACATTGCGAAAACAGTGGGTTCTGACTTACTGAGCTTATGGTTCGCTGACGGTTCCAATTACCCGGGGCAAGTTGATATTCGAGCTCGTAAAGCTTGGATGTATGAAGCACTAAAAGAAATGTACGGAACCATGACACCTAGCATGCGTATGCTGATTGAATACAAATTCTATGAGCCTGCGTTCTACCATACGGATCTTGCTGACTGGGGAATGGCTTTTAATTTGGCGAACAAATTGGGTCCTCAAGCTGAAGTGCTTGTAGACACTGGTCACCACCCGCAGGGAACAAACATTGAGCATATCGTAACGTACTTGTTGGATGAAAATAAACTTGGCGGCTTCCACTTTAACTCCCGCAAATATGGGGATGACGATCTGATTGTTGGTTGCGTTAATCCGTATGAATTGTTCCTGATTTTCTTCCAAATCATTGATGCAGCGAATGATCAGAATCCACAAATTCGTCAGGCTGCTGACAATATTGCTTATATGATCGATCAAAGCCATAATATCGAGCGTAAAATTCCGGCGATGCTGCGTTCCGTACTTAATGTTCAAACACAATATGCGAAAGCTTTGTTAATCAATCTCGATGAAGTAAGAGACGCACAAGATCGTCAAGACGTTCTAGGCGCAGAAGACGCTGTCCGCAAAGCCTTCGAGTTCGATGTGACACCACTTCTTCAAGCCGTTCGTGAAGAGATCGGCGTACCTGTTGATCCAATGAAAGCTTACTTAGAAAGCGGCTACGACGAAAGCATTAATGTTCGTGGCAAAGGCGGTGCTAGCTGGTGAGTAAGCCCTCAAGCGTTCTGGCCTTTGATTTAGGAGCAAGCAGCGGCAGAGCGATCGTCGGACGACTTGATTCTGAAGCGGGCCAAGTGACGATCGAGGAAATTCACCGCTTCTCGAATGATCCGGTGAGAGTGGGCAACCACCTTCACTGGGACATTTTGAGATTGTTTCATGAATTGAAACTAGGTATTTTACAGACGAAGCATCTGGGTTATACGGATATTGAAAGTCTAGCCATTGATTCATGGGCGGTAGATTTCGGTCTGCTTTCGGCGAATGGCGAGCTTCTCGGTAATCCTTATCATTATCGGGATCATCAAACGGACTATGTCATGGAGAAGGTTATTAATCTTGTCGGCCGTGAAAAGCTTTATGCCAAGACAGGTCTTCAATTCCTTCAATTCAATTCCATTTTTCAATTATATGCTTTAAAAGAAAGAAATCCGGACCTTTTGGAACGAGCAGATACATTCTTGATGATTCCTGACTTGCTCAGGTACTTTTTAACCGGAGAAAAACATAGTGAGTATACCAATTCCACCACAACGCAGCTTTTGAATGCGACAACTCGGATGTGGGATAAAGAGCTCTTAGAACAGCTTGGTCTTCCATGTGAAATATTATTGAATCCGGTGCCGTCTGGGACGCGTGTTGGCTCTTTAACCAAAGAAATTTGCGATGAACTTGATGTTGCTTCCATTCCGGTTATTGCCGTAGGCGAGCACGATACAGCTTCGGCTGTAGTTGCGGTTCCCGCGCTAGAAGAAGATTTCGCTTTCTTAAGCTGCGGCACTTGGTCACTGCTAGGAACGGAAACCAAGGCACCGATACTTACTGAACCGGCTTTAGCCTGGAATTTCACCAATGAAGGCGGCGTATATGGCACAAACCGTTTGTTGAAGAACATCATGGGCTTGTGGTTGATACAGGAATGTAAGCGGACATGGGAGAAAGAAGGCAAGAGCATCAGCTTTACGGAGTTAGTCAGGCTTGCTGATCAAGTGAAGCCGTTTCAATCGTTCATCGATCCGGATGATGACATGTTCTTGAATCCGGAACATATGCCGAAGAAAATTCAGCAGTATTGCCGTGATACCGAACAGATTGTTCCGCAAACCGAAGGTGAGATTGTGCGGTGCATATTGGAAAGCTTAGCTTTGAAGTATCGGTTTGTTTTAGAACGAACGGAACAGCTTTCAGGGACAACGTATCAAGGTCTTCACATCGTAGGCGGCGGTATCCAGAACGAGTTGCTCTGTCAACTCACATCAAACGCTATTCAACGTGAGGTTTGGGCCGGTCCAGTTGAGGGTAGTGCCTTAGGAAACCTTGTAGTACAATGGATAGCACTAGGGTATATCGCGAATTTGCGCGAAGCCAGAAAGCTGATTCGGAATTCGTTCCCGGTCAAAACGTACATCCCCGAGGATGGAGCGGGTTGGCAGGAAGCGTATGCAACATTTTGTCAGGTGGCGTCCCGATCGAGGGTGAAATGAGGGAAAACGATGCTGGTAGCGGAAAGATGGCAGAGAATCGTTCAGTTAGTGAATGAAAGAGGAAGTATCCGAGTGACGGAGCTCAGTGAGCTGTGTCAAGTAACGGAAGAAACGATACGACGGGATTTGGATCGGTTAGAGAGCGAAGGCAAGCTGATGCGCAGCCATGGAGGCGCTGTTAGTGTGAGGGAAGCTCAGACGGAAGTCCCTTTCAAAGAAAGGGAAACGGCGCATGCCGACTTCAAAAACAGCATCGCGAAGGAAGCGGTATCGCATATTCGTGAGCATGATCGAATCATTTTAGATGCGAGTACAACGGCTTGGTTTATGGCCAAACTTATTCCGGATATGCCGCTGACCATCATAACGAACTCGATGAAGGTTGCATTAGAGGTTAGCGGCAAGGAGAAGATTCAGGTCATTTCCACAGGAGGACTTCTTTCTCCTAAGTCGTTGTCCTATGTAGGGCCACTAGCGGAAAGATCCTTGGACATGTACCATGTTCACAAATTGTTCTTGTCGTGCAAAGGGGTTCACATCCAGCGAGGAATAAGTGAGTCGAGCGAGCTTCAAGCGCTTATTAAGCGCAAAATGATCAGTATTGCCGACGAGACTTATCTGCTGGCAGATCATAGTAAATTCGGGATGCAATCGTTGACACAAGTGGCAGGCTGGACCGAAATCAAGCATTTAATTACAGATGGGCAAACAAACAAGGATGATGTAAACTTGATCCGTGAAAAAGGTGTGTCCGTCCTTCAATTAGATAAAGAGTAAATCTATCGTCTGACCCATCACCAGTTTGCACTACTGAGGATGGTTTTTTGTATAACCAATTTCCTCTGAGGAGGGAAGGTTTGAAGAAGGGAGATAGCTGCATCATGAAAGTTTCTTTGTTCATAACATGCTTAAGCGACCTTGTTTACCCCAAGGTTGGTGAGTCTATGGTTCATTTACTTGCTAAATTTGGTGTCAAGCTAGACTTCCCTGCGGTTCAAACGTGCTGCGGTCAACCTGCTTTCAATAGTGGGTATTGGGATGAGGCGAGGGGAGCTGCGATGACGCTGCTTCAAGCGTTTGATGACAGTGATTTTGTGATATCCCCTTCGGGTTCATGCACAAGTATGATTCATCATTATTATCCGAAGCTTTTTGAAAATGACCCTGTTCAACTGGCCAGGGCTAACCGTCTGGTTGAAAAAACATACGAGTTCAGCCAGTTTCTTGTTCAAGTATTGGGCGTTACTGATCTGGGAGCCGTATTCCCGCATAAAGTGACGTATCACCCGTCTTGTCACGGCAGCCGATTGCTAGGTGTCAAAGAAGAACCGATGCTGCTGATGCAAAATATCCGTGACTTGGAGCTAGTGCCTCTTCCTCATGCGGAGGATTGCTGTGGGTTTGGTGGGACTTTTGCGGTGAAAATGTGTGATATTTCCGGGGCAATGGTATCAGAGAAATCCGATCACGTGTTGGAAACAGATGCAGAAGTGTTAGTTGGACTGGATATGGGATGTTTAATGAATATTGCAGGCAATTTATCCTATCGTGGAAAACCCGTGAAGGTCATGCATCTAGCGGAATTACTGGCTGAAGGAGTGAAGCTGGCGCATGAGCGAACATAGAATGCATAGGCGAGCAGTTTCCGTAGGAAACGACCAGCCTAAAATAGGCGGTACTGTTAAGGAAAGATCCAAAGTCGCGCTGAACAATGACTTTCTTCGCAACGCGGTTAAGTTCACGACCGAACGGCTGAAGAACGGTAAGATAGCTGCTACTGAAGAACATGGGAACTGGGAAGAGTGGCGTGAGCGTGGTCGACAAATTAGGCTGCATACGATTGCTCATTTGGACTATTATTTATCTAAATTCGTTGAAAATGCCCGAGCGCAGGGTGTGCACGTTCATTTTGCAGCAGATGCAGCAGACGCTGTTCGTTTGACGATGCAAATAGCTGAGCATAAAAAGGCTAAGAGTGTAGTAAAGTCCAAGTCGATGGTTTCGGAGGAATTGCATATCAACCATGCGTTTGAACAAATCGGCGTTGAAGCGATTGAAACGGACCTCGGCGAATATATTATTCAGCTTGCAGGCGAAACACCTTCGCATATTATTATTCCAGCGATTCATAAAAATCGGTATCAGATCGCGGAGCTGTTGTCTGAGGATGCAGGCGAGGAACTGGCCCCTGACACAGGCATTCTGGCCGGCTATGTAAGAAGGAAGCTGCGCGAGAAGTTCCTTGAAGCCGACATTGGCATGACAGGCTGTAATTTTGCTATTGCGGAGACGGGTTCTATCGTTCTTTTTGAAAATGAAGGAAATGCTCGGATGGTTAGTACGATCCCTAACACGCAAATCACGTTCATGGGCATGGAACGCATCATTCCTACCTTGGACGATCTAGAAGTGATGGCGACGCTGCTGCCGCGATCGGCTACAGGACAGAAGCTCACGGTGTATATGTCTGTGATTTCTGGACCGCAGCGGGAGCAGGATGGTGATGGACCGGAAGAAATGCACGTCATTATTTTGGATAATGGGCGCTCCTTGCAGCTTGGAGACCCGCAATTCCAGGAATTGCTGAACTGTATACGCTGTGGTGCATGCCTAAACGCATGCCCGGTTTACCGCCATATCGGCGGACATGCCTACGGCGGTGTGTATAGTGGTCCGATCGGTGCTGTACTCACACCTGCACTAAATAAAAATGTCGACCAATGGGACGATATTGCAAATGCATCAAGCCTCTGCGGTGCCTGTTATGAGGCATGTCCGGTGAAAATTCCGCTGCATGATATGCTGATCTATCTCCGTCAACGCAAGGTAGAGCGCGGTGGGACGGATTTTGCAGAGAAAATTGGCATGAAAGGCTTTAATTTCTTGATGTCCGATGCGAAGAGGGTTAAAGCGTTAATCAAGCTCGGACGCATTGGACAGAAGTTGTTAGTCCGCGATGGTCACATCAAAGCTAAGATAGGTCCGTTAAAAGGTTGGAATACGTATCGATATGCGCCAAGCATGGCGAAGAAGACGTTCCGTGAATCTTGGAAAGACATTGAGCAAGGATTAGAAGGCACCTTTCCTGAACTAGATTCCGTTATGAAGGCTCGTATGGAGAAGCTTGTGGCTGATCGCAAAGAGGGAGGAGGACATCATCATGGCTAAATCGGATGCCGCATTTCTCCAAAAGCTCAAGGAAGAAGCTCTCAAGGATCAGGAGGCCTTCTTGTCTAATATTGCTACTCGACTTGGAAGAGCAAAGCCTCTGGAAGCAGCTCCCGTGCACAACATGAAGGGGGCTCCTGAATTCTGGGAGGAGGTGGATCTGCCACTCGAACAACGCATTAAGTTGTTTATGACGAACTGGCAGAAGGCGGGCGGCCATACGAAGCGTCTCGCTAGTATGGCGGAAGCACAGGACTTCATTGCAAACTTTATCGCAGAGACACGGGCGAAGCACTTGATCATTCAGGATCAACCTGAGTTAGAGTCCCTACGTGCTGCTCTTGCTGAGACGGAAACGGACATCACCGTGTGGAACTCGGACGGAGCCAGTAGAGCTGCCAAAGACGAGCTTGTCGCGAAGGCAGCTGGAGCAGACATCGGCATCGTGGCCGTCGAACATGCTGTGGCCTACACGGGTTCATTAGTGATCACTTCCGATGCAACTAGAGGCAGAAGTGTCAGCTTGCTGCCAACAACGTTCATCGCCATCATCCCCGCAGATCGTCTAAAATCAAAGATGGGCGAAGTTTTGCGCCCTTTCGATGAACTTGCTGCCAAAGTCAGGCCAGCCGGTATTCATTTCATCTCCGGCCCGAGCCGATCTGCCGACATTGAGAACGATTTGACTATAGGTGTTCACGGTCCCGGCATCGTTTACGCACTTATCATTGAGTAACCAAAGAGCTGTGAGGGAATACTTTCTCCCGCGGCTCTTTTTTATTTATATGTTAATTTTTTAAAACGAATGAATGATGGAATAAATGCAGCTTAAAATGTTGTCAACATCATTCATGACGAAAAGGGATTTTGATTAGATTGAATATGTAAGCGCTTTTGCATTACGATAAGAACATGAAACAGACAAAGGGAGGTTATCCTAATGAGTGCAACAGCTGCACAAAAGCAAGCATCCTCCGGAGGATTCCGGGTGAAAGTACAAAATTTCGGTCGGTTCTTGAGCGGCATGGTGATGCCAAATATTGGGGCATTTATTGCTTGGGGACTAATTACAGCATTATTTATCCCGACAGGCTGGATACCAAATGAATATTTAGCGAAGCTCGTCGGTCCAATGATTACTTATTTACTCCCAGTTCTGATTGGTTATACGGGAGGGACAATGATTCACGGAACACGAGGCGGCGTCATCGGCGCTGTAACGACGATGGGGGTTGTCATCGGAACTGATATCCCTATGTTTCTAGGGGCGATGATGGTTGGTCCGTTCGCCGCTTGGGTTCTCAAGCAGTTCGATAAATCGATTGAAGGTAAAATTAAATCCGGCTTCGAAATGCTTGTCAACAACTTCTCATCAGGAATCATTGGAGGAATACTTGCCGTTCTTGCTTACACGGTAGTTGGTCCTGCTGTTCAGGTCGTTAGTAAAGCTCTCGCCTCTGGGGTTCAGGCTCTTGTGAATGCAGGTCTACTCCCCCTTGCGAATGTTCTGATTGAACCAGGTAAAGTGTTGTTCTTGAACAATGCGATTAATCACGGCGTGCTTAGTCCGATTGCTCTGGATCAAGCATCCAAGACAGGCAAGTCGATCTTGTTCATGCTGGAGTCCAATCCGGGCCCAGGACTTGGCATCCTGCTTGCTTACTGGATAGTCGGACGTGGCTCAGCGAAGCTTTCGGCTCCTGGTGCTGCTATTATTCACTTCTTCGGCGGTATTCATGAGATTTATTTTCCTTACATTCTTATGAATCCGCGTCTGATCCTGGCTGTTATTGCTGGTGGCGTGACAGGAACGTTCACGTTCTCCTTGTTTAATGCAGGTTTAGTCGCGCCGCCATCACCGGGAAGTATTTTCGCTTATATTGCCATGGCTCCTAAAGGCGGTATGTTATCGATTTTCACCGGGGTTATTACATCTACTATTGTCTCTTTCCTAGTCGGTGCCTTATTGTTGAAAACGTCGAAGCAAGCCGATCATGCAGATTTGGAGCAGGCTACAGCGAAAATGAAGGAAATGAAACAAGTTCCGGCTGCTGCGGCAGTCGAAAAAGTGAGTTCTTCCACGTTGAAACCAGCATCTGAGGTACAAAAAATTGTGTTCTCCTGTGATGCAGGCATGGGTTCAAGCGCGATGGGAGCCTCCATTTTAAGAAAGAAGATGAAAGAAGCCGCTATCGACGTTACCGTGGTCAACACGGCAATTAGTGAGATTCCAACCGATGCGGATATCGTTATCACTCACAAATCATTAACCGATCGAGCACGTAATCAGGCTCCGAAAGCCGAACATATTTCCATCGAGAATTTCATGAAAAGCCCGGAATACGACGCTCTTGTGAAACGGTTAAGTTAAATACGCCTATCTAACGCTGGCTTTTTGCCGGCGTTATCTCCATTTTGTTCACGAGGAGAATAATCATGAGCCTGTCTAACAGGAATCGCCAAATCCTAGAGCTGTTAATGAATCGAACGGATGACATTACAGCTGGAGAAATCGCTGCCGAAATCAATGTAAGCACAAGAACCGTTCATAGGGAGCTGTCTGAGCTGGAGTCGATTTTGGCAGCTTATGGATTAGCACTGCAAAAAAAATCGGGGAAAGGCATTCAACTTCAAGCAGAACCTGAGCAGCTCGAGGCGTTTAGGCGTTTGCTAGTTGGGATGATGGCCATTGAATATTCCCCCGAGGATCGTAGGACGATGATTCTTTGCACTCTCCTGCAAGAGGATGAGCCCGTCAAACTTTTCGCATTGTCCCATGATTTGGCCGTAACCGTCCCGACCATCACGAACGATCTCGATGAGCTGGAAAACTGGGTAAAGAAGGCAAACCTCATCCTAGTACGCAAAAGAGGGTACGGTGTTGGACTGAGCGGTTCTGAGGCGAATAAACGCAGGATGATCGCCATGCTTGCCAAAAACGGTTTGGATGAATCTGATCTATTTGGGAAGAGTATGAATTCGCATTCTCCGGTTAAACAAAGACTGTTGGAGCTCATTGGGAAAGAAAACTTTACAAAGGTGGAGGCTGCTCTTTGGCTTGCCGAAGATGAGGGTTTGAGTGAATTATCCGAGCAGGGTTACACCAATCTGCTGATTAACATGTCGATAACAATCGCTAGAATTCAGCAGGGTAAGCCCATCGAACTGCACCCTGAACCTTACTCGCTTCGCCATAATAAGCTGCTTACGCACACGATTGAGCATCTATCTAAGGTTATACCTATTGAATTAACAACAGCTGAAATCTTCTATATAGCCGAACTACTTGAGCCCAAGTCTCACACGCATCCGAATCTGCTGCTTCCTATGGAAGAACTAAGTTATATGGAAATTGTATGGAAGCTCATCCGTAACATGGAGAGCAGCATCGCTGTTCGTTTCAGCGATGATCGTTCATTAAGAGAAGGGCTGCTTAGCCATTTGGAGTCTGCTCTCACGAGGCTTCAAGAAGGAGCAACCATTCGTAATCCGCTTTTATCGCAAATTAAAAAAGACTATGAAGCTCTATTTGATGCTATTCGGAGAGCTGTAGATAAAACAATAATCGAAATTGCTGTGCCAGACGAAGAAATAGGTTTTCTAGTCATGCATTTCGGAGCTTCCATCGAGAGACAAAAACAATTCAGACGTAACGTTAAAGCGATTCTGGTATGCACTAGCGGCATCGGTACTTCCAAAATGCTGGCTGTCCGGCTTACGAAGGAACTTCCGCAAATTAATATTATCGGTCATGCGTCTTGGTTTGAAGCAGCGCGAATCCCCGAAAAGGAATATGATTTGATTATATCTACTGTCGATCTGCCTTTGGAAGAGGATCAGTATATAAAGCTAAGCCCTCTATTAACGAAGGAAGAGGCCGAGCGACTGAGGCTATTCATTCAAAATGTTACCTTGCAAAAAGAAGCTGGAGAGAGCGGTGAATCGGGTCAAGATGCTGACTCAACAGAAAAATTGCATCGTATTCAACACTATGTAAACGAGATCGTAAGCATCATCGATCCGTTTACGGTTTATCGCATTGAGCAATCCTTTCACAGCCTGAGAGAAACACTGGAAGTCATTTGCGAATATGTCAGACGAACAGGTGTGATCGACGAAGTGGAGCCAATCGTGAATCTTTTGCTTGAAAGAGAAAGATTGAGCAGTCAGCTTATTCCTGACACAGGTCTTGCCCTCTTTCATATTCGGAGTGAGCAGGTGAGGAAGCCTTCATTCTCATTATTTCAATTAGAGGAGGACCTGCTGCTAGACCATGAAACTGCGTCAGAGGTAAGGCAGCTGCTGCTCATGCTTGGACCGAAGGAGCTTTCAAAAGAAAGCCTAGAAGTGCTCAGTGAAATTAGTTCCTTTCTGTTGATTCCGGAAATGATTGAACTGCTGAAATCAGGGACTCAGTCTGAAATCAAGCATTATTTGTCCCAGGAACTGGCCGCCTTCTTAGAAAATAAAAAGTAAATCGGATATAGGGAGAGACAACCAATGAATATCTTATCAACGAATAAAATTAAGCTGAGCGCTAAGCCCAAAGATAAATTCGAGGCCATAAGGATCGCAGGCCAACTGTTAGTAGACGCTGGTCATGTATCCGCGGCTTATATTGATAAAATGCTGGAACGGGAACAAACCTTGTCCACTTATATGGGAAATGGTCTGGCCATTCCGCACGGTACACAAGATTCCAAATCTCTGATTGCATCGACAGGATTATCCATTGTGCAAATTCCTGAAGGTGTGGATTTCGGCGAAGGCGAAAAAGCTTACTTAGTCATTGGAATTGCAGCCGCGGGTAATGATCATTTGGACATCTTGACGAATGTCGCGATGATTTGTTCCGAAGATGAGAATATGGATCAAATTATGAAGGCCGCGACACTGGAGGAAATGTTGGAAATTTTCGAAAGCGGGATGGAGTCATGAGGGCTGTTCATTTTGGTGCAGGGAACATCGGCAGGGGGTTCATCGGTTTAATTTTGTCCCAAGCTGGTTATGAGGTGATCTTCTCTGATGTGAATGATAGCTTGGTTGAGCTGTTGCAGGAGAGGAAATCGTACTCAGTTCGCTTGGCCAATGAGGCTCAAGATACGTTCACCGTTACGAATGTGACAGCGATTAATGGTAAGAACTTAGCAGACGTAGCTGAAGCCGTTGCACAGGCTGATCTAGTTACAACAGCAGTGGGCGTAAACATTCTGAAACATATTGCGGCAGGAATCGCCAAGGGCATTGAAATGCGTATCGAGCGCGGCGCGGCGCCACTCCACATCATCGCATGTGAGAATGCAATTGGAGGAAGTACTCAGCTCAAAGAACACGTATACACCCATCTAAGTGAGGATTTACGTGGAAAAGTTGACGCAAGCGTCGCTTTTCCCGATGCTGCTGTCGACCGGATCGTTCCGATTCAGCATAATGGAGACCCGCTTCAAGTAACGGTTGAGCCTTTCTACGAATGGGTTGTTGACGAGTCTCAAATGAGGGATGGATTCCATCACATTGAAGGTATCCATTATGTGAAACATTTGGAGCCTTACATCGAGCGCAAGCTGTTCACGGTCAATACAGGGCACTGCAGCGCAGCATATCTCGGGTATATACATGGCTTTTCGACGATTCAAGAAGCGATGGCAAACTCACAAATAGCGTCGCTAGTGCGGCATGTGATGCATGAGACCGGCGCCCTGCTTATCAAAAAGCACGAGTTCGATCTTGCCCAGCATAATCATTATATGGATAAAATATTGAACAGGTTCATAAATCCTTATTTAATCGATGAAGTTACACGGGTGGGAAGATCGCCGATTCGTAAGTTATCGAGCAATGATCGACTCGTTCGCCCCGCCTTGCAGGCCTATGAGCTTGGAATGAAACCGGCTTATTTAGCCATGGCTATGGCGGCTGCCTTCCTATTTAATGATCAAGAAGATCCGGAAGCTGTAGAGATTCAAGCTGACTTGCGAAAGCTTGGGGTTGCCGAAACGATTACGAAATATACAACCATTGGTGAAGATCACCCGATTCATGAGATGATTATTAGGCAATTCGAACAGTTAGTACAATCTGATCTTTCTTGAGAAAGGGGAGTTCCCTAATGGCTAAAATGATGACAAAAAGACTCACCGGCATTGCTGCTTCCCCCGGCATTGCCCTAGCTAAGGCTTTTCGGTTGAACAATGTCCATTTCGAACCTGTCGCCGAGAAGGTGGCAGACGCCCATATAGAAGTAGTACGTTTTCGCAAGGCTGTAGAGGAAGCGAAACAAGAGCTAGAAGAGATTAAAGATTTGACCGAACAGCGCATGGGTGCCGCTAAGGCGGAAATTATTGAAGCTCATCTAATGCTTTTGGAAGATCCCGATTATATCGATGCCGTTATTGAGGGAATTGATAAAGAAGGGATGACTGCTGAATTTAAGCTGAATGAAATTGCAAGCAGCTTCATTGAAGTGCTTAGTTCGATGGATGATGAGCTCCTCCGGGAACGCGCTGCTGATGTACGCGACGTCACAGGCCGGATTATGAGCAGACTTCGCGGTGTTTCTTACGCAGCGATTGCAGCCATTAACGAGCCTTGCATTTTGATAGCAGAAGATTTGACACCTTCGGATACCGCCCAGTTAAATCTCGATTATGTGCTGGGATTTGTAACGGAGGTCGGAAGCCGTACTTCTCATTCGGCGATCATGGCTCGCTCACTTGAGGTGCCAGCCATCGTAGGAGCGGGAGCAGCGGCTGCGGAGATCCAGACGGGTACGATGATTGTTATGGACGCTGTAGAAGGCACCGTGCTCATCGCTCCAAGCGATGAAGTGATGGAAAGCTACAAGGCTCGCAAAGTGGCATACGATCAGCGAAGAATCGAGCTGCGCAAGCTGCTGGATCAACCTTCGATCTCAGCAGACGGCCACCGCGTAGAATTGGCTGCCAACATCGGCAGTGTCGAAGATTTGCAAAAGGTGTTAGCTAACGGGGCAGAAGGCATCGGTTTGTTCCGTACCGAATTTCTTTATATGGGACGCAGCTCAATGCCTAGTGAAGAGGAGCAGTTCCAGGTCTATAAGCACGTTTTGGAACGTATGGACAATAAGCCTGTCGTCATACGTACACTTGATATAGGTGGAGATAAAGAACTGCCGTATTTAAAGCTACCTGTAGAAAGCAATCCGTTCCTTGGCTTGCGCGCGGTGCGTCTATGTCTGAGCAAGACAGATTTGTTTCGCACACAGCTAAGAGCGTTGTTGAGAGCAAGCAGCTATGGACAATTGAAAATCATGTTCCCGATGATTGCAGTTGTGGATGAGCTGCTGGCTGCTAAACAATTGCTTCAAGAAGAGAAAGAGAAGCTAGTTCAAGAAGGAATTGCAGTGTCCGAGAACATAGAGGTCGGTATTATGGTTGAAGTACCTGCTGCAGCGCTGGCTGCGGACTTCTTGGCGAAAGAAGCCGATTTTTTCAGTATTGGAACGAATGATCTCATTCAATATACGATGGCGGCTGATCGGATGAACGAAACCGTTTCTTACTTATACCAACCATGCCATCCTGCCATTTTACGTTTAATCCAATTGGTTATTCAGGCTGCTGAGCGGGAAGGAAAATGGGTCGGCATGTGTGGAGAAATGGCTGGTGACGAAACAGCTATACCTATTCTACTTGGCATGGGACTCCATGAATTTAGTATGAGTGCCAGCTCGATTTTGCCGGCGAGAGCATTAATTAAACAAACCTCATACCGTGAGTGGGCAGGCTACACGCAGCAGATTTTGGCCATGAGCAGCCAAACCCAAATTAAACAATTCGTAGAGCAGAAGACAAGGAGTGACTTGATATGATGTCCCAAACGTTTACTGTCCTTAATCCATCCGGCTTTCATGCCCGTCCGACGAAAGTATTCGTTCAGAAGGTTAGCACATTCCCCTGTAAAGTTAATGTGATTAAAGGCGGCAAAAAGGTCAACGGAAAAAGCTCGCTTAGTATGCTGACACTTGGCATTAAACAGAATGATGAAGTAACATTGGAAGTAGAAGGCGAGCAAGAAGAGCAAGCACTTAAAGAGTTAGGAGCGCTGCTTACAACCATATTCGAAGAATAAGTGAGCAGAAGTTTATCTTTTCAAAAAAACAAAAAGCCAGCAGGTTAGCTGCCGATTATCAAGGCGCTTAACAGCTGGCTTATTTTATTATTTACGTACATACCACTCGCCGGACACCCAATCGGTTGTCTTCCAACGAAGCACATCCGGCGTAGCAAGATGGGCAATTTCTTTGAGGAATTCGAGCTGCTTCAGCTCTGTCATCGGCTTGAAGTTCTTGGCAATGGCCAAATTTTGTTCCAGCTGCTTCATGGATTCCATGCCGACGATAGCCGTAGATATCGGCAGTGAGAACGTGTATTGGAGTGCTTTCTCGTACCATGGAGCTAGCTTGCCTAGCGCCATAACTTTCATTCCGATAATGGCTACACCTTTCTCAACCGCTTTAGGCAAAAACTCATGAGCGAAGCTGTAGATGAGATGATCAGCTGCCGATAGAGCGACAAGCGCGCTGTCAAACGGGTAGCGTTCAATCGCCTCGAGCTGAACTCTTGGGTTCGTGTGACCACTGATCGAGATATGCTTGATGACCCCTTGTTCCTTCGCCTCAAGAAGTGCTTCCAGCGCTCCGCCTTTGGCGAAGCACTTATCCAGCTCTTCCATCGTCATGATATTATGCAGCCGCCATTCTTCAACATGATCCGTTTGCAGCCGGTTCAAACTCGCTTCCAACAGCTTCAGGGAGCCGTCTCTCGACCGATCATGTGTCTTGGTGGCAATCCATACATCGTTCCTGCGGCTATGGAGTGCTAAGGCCTTGCCGAGTCTTTCCTCCGATTGACCACTAGAATAGCTTGGTGCGGTATCGAAATAGGTGATCCCCTCGTCAATCGCGCGATTCACAATTTGAATCGCTTCTTCTTCCGTACAATTGTGTTCGTCGACAATGCGCTGCGCACCAAAGCTCAGCACAGGAAATTGCTGTCCCGTAGAACCAAAAGGCCGTTTCTCCACATCATTCACTCCTTATGTATGAAGGCTAATTCTTTTCTTTCCTATCGTTTCCTAAAAGGATACCAGATCATACCAATCTTTAAAAAGGCATTCTTTAAGCTGATATCGATTTAAGCAGGAATTGACTCTCCTCAAGTATAAAATAGGTATGAGAAGGAAGCTAGTCTTCGTCCATATTATTGTTTTATTTACAAAAGTAACATGACTAAAGTCCTATGTTTTCGACAAAAAGGAATTGTAATTTATAGTAAATAAACTTATTATATGTACATATATAACTTTCTTGTCGAAGTATCGGAGGCGGAAATGACATCTGAATACGGAAAGCCTTATGACAGCCCGGGATTTCTTCTTTGGCAGGTTACGAATTTATGGCAAAAAAATCTTCGTCAGGCTCTGCATGATTTGGATCTTACGCATGTGCAATTTATTTTACTAGCATCCACAGAGTGGTTAAATACTCAATCCACGCAGGAAGATGTCACTCAGGCGCAAATTGCTGGGCATGCGCATATCGATCCCATGATGGCCTCACAAGTACTTCGCAATTTAGAAAAGAAAGGGTTTCTTATTCGCAAAGAACATCCAACGGATACACGAGCCAAGTCCATCTCCTTAACACAAGCTGGGGAGCGAATGGTATCCCAAGCGCTAGATATTGTCGTGAAAGCCGATCGCAGATTTTTTGCCAAACTGGGGGAAGATCAGGTAACGTTGGCAAATTTGATGAGAACGTTAGGAAGCACGACGATTCATGAAATTAGATCATAGGAGAGGTGACTTGCATATGGAAAAATCATCAATTATCGGAATCGTTTTAGCTTTTGTCTCCATCGGTGTGGGGATGGTATTGAAAGGGGCAAGCTTGGCTGCACTGTTGAATCCTGCTGCTGCCTTAATTATTTTCGGCGGAACAGCTTCGGCCTTGTTTATCGCTTTTTCATTGGAAGAAATAAAGAAGGTTCCGACCTTATTGAAAATTATTTTTACCGAACAGAAATTAATGCCTAAAAAAGAACTCATCGAGACATTTATCAACTGGGTATCCATTACGCGGCGTGAAGGTTTGCTTTCCTTAGAGAAACAAGCAGAAGAGCTGTCTGACCCCTTTATGAAAAGTGGTATGCGACTAATTATTGATGGAAATGATGCCGATTTTGTTCGCGATGTATTGCTCGAAGATATTGCTGAGATGGAAACAAGACATAAGAAATATGCAAGCATTTTTACGCAAGCTGGTACATATGCACCGACTCTCGGTGTTCTTGGCGCTGTCGTCGGACTCATTGCGGCTCTTGGTAATTTAAGTGAAGTTGAGAAACTAGGTCATCTGATTTCAGCGGCGTTCGTTGCTACAATGTTCGGGATTTTCCTTGGTTACGTTGTCTTTCATCCATTTGCTAATAAGCTGAAACAGAAGTCGAAGAAAGAAGTAGAGATTAAGCTCATGGTCGTAGAAGGATTACTCTCCATTCAATCTGGGGTATCGGCTAACTCCGTGAAACAAAAGATGATGATCTTCGTAGCCAACAATGAACGTGCGGCGTATGAAGAAGAATCGAAGGAGGCTGTTTCATAGTGAGTAGAAAGAGGCATGAGGATCATGAAGAACATATGGATGAAACCTGGCTCATTCCCTATGCGGATTTGCTTACTTTGCTTCTAGCCCTCTTTATTATTTTATTTGCTTCCAGTCAGCTGGATTCCAAGAAATATGACTCGATTATGCATTCCCTGAATAATGCTTTTACGGGGGGAGAAGCGCCCTTCGCAATGTCGAATTTGATTCCAATTAACGATTCCGCGAATGCTGCGAAAAACAATAATAAGAGCCAGAATCCCCCAGCGAAGGTAGAAAGTAAAACAGATAGCCAGCTGGCTGCCAAGCTGCAGAAGGAAGAGAAAGATCTCCAAGAGTTAAAGAAAAGCATGGATGCTTTCATTAAAGAAAACAATATGAGTGAGCAGCTAACCACGAAACTGGATAAAGACAAATTGACGATTACAATTAGTGATCGCGCACTGTTTGATTCGGGGTCGGCTGCGATTAAACAGGATTCACAAAAGCTGGCTATGTCGATGTCAAATTTGCTGGGGAGCTATCCAGGATATCAGGTTGAAGTGGCGGGTCATACGGATAACATTCCGATTCACAGAGCCGACTTTGAAACGAACTGGGATTTGAGTGCAAAGCGTGCGGTCAATTTTATGAAAATACTGCTGAATAACAGCAAGATTGAGCCTGCCTCCTACTCGTCGGTCGGATTTGGGGAATACCGCCCTATTGCAACCAATGATACAACAGAAGGCAGAGCAAAGAACCGCCGAGTTGAAGTAAGTATCCTGCGAAACATTAAGATGACGGATGAAATTGCGAAATAAAATCTTGATCATGGAGCTACTGAGGATTCCGTAACGCCAAAAATGATAAGGAGCTATTACGAAGGACCTGAGGATAATCCCTCAGGTCCTTTGTATGAAATCAATTAATTTACAGGTGTAGTCTCTTTTTTCTCTTGTACTTGTCCTTTGTTAGGGGTATCTAACTCTGTGGATTGTTTGACCGTTCCATTGTCAGCAATCTGAACTGCGTCTTCGAGCTGCGTTTGGGTGTTCTCTACATCCGCAATCTGGAATTTACTTATCTCCGCGAATAATTGCCTTGCTAGTTCAAGGATATCGTCCGACTCTTCGGCAATGCGGCGGATGGAAGCATCCTGCTGGATGGAGGTCGAGTTGACCTCTTCAACACCGGCTGCAGTTTCCTGCGCGATCGCGGCCACGAATTGAACGGAGTCCACGAGCTTATCGTTCTTAGAACGCGCTTGCTCGATTTTCAAATGAATTTGCTCAATTTGTTCCTTGATTCCCTTCATCGATTGTTCGATGCTTACGAAGGAACCGAGAGTATCCGTAACACGATTGTTCTGTTCCGAGGCAGAATCGCGAGCTTCAACCAGCGAGCTTTGCAGCTCTTGAATTTGCTTCTGCAGCGCACCGATGATGGCGCTGATCGTCTTGGACGAATCGTTCGTCTGCTGCGACAGCTGACGAACCTCATCCGCGATCACAGAGAAGCCGCGTCCTTGCACGCCAGCCCTAGCCGCTTCAATCGCGGCGTTCAAGGCAAGGACGTTCGTCTGCGTCGAAATCTCCGTGATCGAGTGAATGATGGCGCTAATCTGCTTCGAGCTAGCAGCTACGGTCTGCATGGCTGCATCCACCTTGTGCAGCACCGCTTGAGACTGTTCGGACGATGCTTTAAGCGCCCGAACCGACCCAGTGCCTTGCAGCGTGCCAGCTGCGGCTTCGTCGCTGGCACGCTTCATTTCATAAGTATACGCGGTAATGTCGCGAATCTCCGCCTCCAGCTCTGCAATGATGATCGAGCTTTGCTCAGTCTTCATCGCTTGCTCGTCGGCGCCGTTCGAGATTTCATGGATCGCTCTCAGGATGTCCGTATTCGCGGAAGCCGTAAGCTGAGAGAAGCGATGAAACACGTGAGAGTGATCCGACAAGGAAGAAGCGATATGCTTCGTTGTACTTAGCATCTGGCGAACTTGCAGGATCATATGGTCGAAGCTTTGACTCAACTGACCTAACTCATCTTTCGACGTAGAGTTAATCATTTGTGTTAAATCACCTGCTGCAATAAGTGAAACAGCCTTCTGCAGTACCTGAATAGGACGGGTAAAGGAACGAATTATGAGGAACGCGATAAGGATGGTAACGGCGAGTACGAGAATGGAAGCAATCATCATGATTCTACTACTTTCATTCAGCGCATTCGTTGAACTGACGATTGCTTGGTCAGCTGACTCAGCATAAGTGACATAAAACTTGTCCACTAGTCCAAAAATATTATCCTTAAGATCTTGTGATTCATTATATAGATAGAGCAGATTGATTTGCAGATCGGAAGGTTTTAGGCTAGGATCTTGAACCATTTTAGCAGCTGTATCAAAGTTATTTATGTAATCGACGGAAGCTTGGATCAATTGGCCTCGCCATTTTTGCTGATCAGGGGTACTAGCCGTATTTCCTATTTTCTGAATGAAATCATTATAGGGTTGACGCTTACTATTATATTTCTGTATAAATTCTGGTTTTTTGGAGATTTCTAAACCTGAGGCAATGATGTTCATTTCTTGAACCAATTCTTTGAGCTCTAATGCTAAAACCTTTAGCTCGACTTTGTCATTCTGATTGTTCATATGCTGCTTGATTTGATTGATCTGATGCAGGTTGAAGAAAGCAATAGCCAGGAATATCAGAAGTACACCACTGAAACTGGCAATCAATTTGAAACGCATAGTCATATTGAATATCTTCCTCAATATAATTCCCCCATTAGTAGTCATGATTCGAGTGGATTCTTGTTGTTTCTATTAAATATAGGGTGTTTCTGTTAACTATAGCGTCGAACTCTGTTAATGAACTGTAAAATTATCCAATAATCTACGAAGGGAGGTCGAAATAAAAGTTTTACATTACGTTTACGTTTCGAGGGTTTGTTTTTTACATTCGGTTGTTATGATGTAAAAGTAAGTTAGTTCGACAGACAATCAATGTGGAAATCGAAACTAACAGAACAAGTAACATAAAATCAAAGGAGGACATGCTAACTATGTTTAAGTTCATGTCGAAAAAAGGTATTACATTTACACTTTCCGCGGTATTAATGATGGGGT
The DNA here is from genome assembly GCF_900103825.1 of Paenibacillus sp. yr247. Lineage (GTDB taxonomy): Bacteria > Bacillota > Bacilli > Paenibacillales > NBRC-103111 > Paenibacillus_E. The sequence continues at coordinate 77,591 of NZ_FNIF01000002.1, read as the reverse complement.
CATTGGTTGGTTGCGGCGCTAAAACAGATACTAAAAACGCTGCTTCTGCAACACCTGCTGCTAGTGCGGCTGCTTCTGCTAAACCAGCTGACGCAACAAAAACAGAGCTTAGCGGTACAGTAACAGCTTCCGGCTCCAGCGCACTTCTTCCTTTAGTAAAACAAGCGGCAACAGAGTTCATGGAAAAGAACCCGAAAGTAACGATCAACGTTACAGCAGGCGGATCAGGTACAGGAATTAAAAACGTAGCAGACGGTACTTCTGACATTGGTAACTCCGATGTAGAGCCAGCTGCTGAATATAAAGATAAAGGTCTTGTTGATCACCAAGTTGCTATTGCTCCTTTCGCGCTAATCGTAAATAAAGATGTTAAAGTTGATAATGTAACCAAACAACAAGCAGCAGATATTTACATGGGTAAAATTACAAACTGGAAAGAAGTTGGCGGTAATGACGCGAAAATCGTTCTTGTTCACCGTCCAGACAGCTCCGGTTCCCGTACTCTAGTTAAACAAATTATTCTTGATGGTAAAGAATTCACGAAAGACGGTATCACACAAGAGAACAGCGGTGCAATGAAAACAGCTGTTGTTGGTCAATCCAGCTCTATCGGTTACGTTGATACACCTTACATCGATGACACAGTGAAAGCATTGAAACTTGATGGTGTAGCTTACTCCGAAGAAAACATCAAAAACGGCACTTACAAATTGTTTGGTGTTGAGCATATGTACACAAAAGGTGAAGCGAAAGATCCAGCTAAAGCATTCATCGCTTACATCTCCAGCAAAGAGTTCCAAGGTAAGCAAGTTCGTGATTTGAAATTCTTGCCTGCTGATCTGCTTAAAAAATAATAAATAGAACAAGCTAAGAGTGCTCGCATCATGCAGCACTCTTTTTTTGTTACCTATAGAACAAAACTTTTACATTCCCTTAACAATTCATTAACGATCCAATTACAATCATGTCCTATTATAGGAGTATGGCATTTCGAGTGATGTGTATAAAGAGAAGGGGGATTTTCCCATTGAATTCCGCAGCAGACAAATTATCAAATACGAAATTGGACAAAAAACGTCCAATCGTAACCAAATGGACCCAAGGACAACATAGACAAGATAGCATCATGAAATGGGTGTTTGTCGCAAGTGCTGCCCTTGTTTCTGCGATCATTTTTTCCATCATTGTTTTCGTTGGTATGCAGGGAATCAAGACATTCCAGGGGGTCAGTCCTTTAGAGTTTTTCTTGTCAACGGATTGGACACCAGGCCAAAATAAATTCGGAGCTCTTCCTTTTCTGTACAGTACACTGCTTATGACCCTTGTTGCAGTTGTATTCTCTGTGCCATTGGCTTTGTCTGGAGCGCTGTTCATGGCCAAAATTGCACCGAATTGGATGCGCGAAATTATGCGTCCTGCAACGGATTTGTTCGTAGGTATTCCATCAGTTGTATATGGTCTGATCGGGATGACGGTCATTGTTCCAGCGCTAGGAAAAATAACAGGCGGTATCGGCTACGGAATCTTGCCTGCTGCAATTATCTTAGCAATCATGATTCTACCAACTATATTATCTATCTCGGAAGATGCTATTCGATCACTTCCTACTCGTTTGGAGGAGGCATCCCTAGCATTAGGTGCAACGCGCTGGCAAACGATGTGGCGTGTTCTTTTACCTGCTGCTAGACCGGGTATTTTGACAGCAATTATTCTGGGCATGGGCCGTGCAATTGGTGAAACGATGGCCGTCTTCATGGTCATTGGAAACTCGCCCCAAATGCCAAAGTCATTACTTGATTCCACAACCGTATTAACAACGGCAATCGTTAAGGACATGGGAAATACGAATTACGGATCGACTTGGAATAATGCCCTCTATTTAATGGCACTTCTTTTACTTGTCATCTCCTTATCCTTGATTCTTATTATTCGCATCGTTGCAAAAAGGAGTGAACTCAAATGACAAGTAAAACGACCGATCGCATAGCAACTATTTATTTTTGGGCATCGGGTATCGTTATTATTGCGATACTAGCCTGGTTTCTCATTCGCATATTGGGCGAAGGGGTTCCACATTTGTCCTGGCACTTCATCTTCGGTAAGCCGGAGGAGATTAAAGCTGGCGGCGGTGTAGGACCTCAATTATTCAACTCATTCTATGTATTGTTTTTGTCTCTGTTGATCTCGATTCCAATCGGATTATTTTCAGGCATTTACTTGGCTATTTACGCTCAAAAAAATTGGTTCACCGATCTCGTGCGTATCTCAGTTGAGGCCTTGTCATCTGTGCCATCCATCGTATTTGGATTATTTGGATTTTTGCTTTTTGCCAATTTGCTAGGATTGAAATTTTCTATTATTGGTGGAGCCGCAACGGTTGCGCTGCTTAATTTACCGGTTATGGTACGGGTCACGGAAGAGTCTATCCGTACTGTTCCCGAGTCCTACTGGGAAGCAAGCTTAGCGCTTGGTTCTACGAAGTGGCAGGCCATTCGCAAAGTGCTTATTCCTGCAGCGCTGCCTAGTTTAATTACGGGAATCACACTCATAGCAGGACGCGCGTTAGGCGAATCTGCCATTCTCATTTACACAGCGGGCTTATCGGTTTCACGCTTCTTCCCGGATTTTAACCCACTCAAGATGGGGGAGACATTATCTGTTCATCTCTGGTATATCGGCGCTGAAGCACTCGTTCCGGATGCCAAGGAAATTGCCAAAGGAAGTGCCGCGCTGCTCCTGATCGTCGTACTTATTTTCAACCTGCTTGTTAGCATTCCAAGCCGAATTTTACAAAAAAGACTTTCCGGGGGGAAATAATCGTGGAGAACAAACATAAAATAAAAACGGACAAATTAAATTTATTCTACGGAGAAAATCATGCTCTCCACGATATTGAATTAGCGATAGAAAAGGGAACAATCGCCGCTTTGATTGGTCCTTCAGGATGTGGGAAGTCCACCTTCTTGCGAACATTGAACCGTATGAATGATCTAATTGATAGCGTTCGGATTACAGGAAATGTAGCCGTTGATGGTCATAATATTTACGGCTCGGATTCAGATGTTGTTTCTCTACGTAAACGTGTAGGGATGGTTTTTCAACGTCCAAATCCTTTCCCCATGAGCATTTATGACAACATTGCCTACGGTCCACGCATTCATGGCACCAAGAAGAAGGCAGTTCTGGATGAAATCGTGGAACGCAGCCTTGTACAAGCTGCACTGTGGGATGAAGTGAAGGATCGCTTGCACAAATCGGCACTTGGTTTGTCTGGTGGACAACAGCAGCGTTTATGCATTGCTCGTTTGCTTGCGGTAGAGCCTGATGTCCTACTTATGGATGAGCCTACATCAGCGCTTGATCCAATCTCAACACTCAAGGTGGAAGAGCTAACACAAACATTGAAAGAGAAATACACGATTATCATCGTGACACACAACATGCAGCAGGCGGCAAGGATTTCGGATATGACCTCTTTCTTCCTAAACGGATTTTTAGTGGAAACGGACAAGACTGATAAAATTTTCACTAATCCTAATGATCAACGCACAGAGGACTATATTACGGGAAGATTTGGTTAACAACAACTGGAAGGGGAGAAGCAAATGGACGCAAGACCTGGGTTTCACCAATCATTGGCATTATTGCAAAAAGAATTACTGGATATGGGGGAAAGCGTAAAAGATTTGATTTTTCAGTCAGTGGAGTCGTTGGCTAAGCTCGATGAGAAGGAAGCACAGCAAGTAATTAAAAACGATGACCTTATTGATGACTATTTGACAAAAATCGATGAGCTTTCTCTGCGCTTAATAGCCCTGCAGCAACCAATGGCAAGCGACCTGCGTATTATAGGTACTGCTTTGAAAATAGCCATCGATTTAGAGCGTATCGCAGATCATGCAGTGGATATTGCAAAGATTACGATTCGTTTCGCTGGAGAAGAGCTAGTGAAGCCGCTCGAAACTATCCCGGCAATGGCAGAAATCGCCATTGAGATGCTGCATGAAAGCCTCATATCCTATACGGAACGCGATGTTCACAGAGCGGCATCGCTTGCTGAGAAAGATGATCGCGTGGACAAGCTATACAGCACAGTGATGCAGGAACTGATGAGTATGATGAGCTCGGATTATAACCGTAACCGTCAGTTGACACATTTATTGCTAGTGGCCCATTTCTTGGAGCGTGTAGCTGATCATACAACGAATATCGGTGAAGGTGTTATTTATATGGTCACAGGGAAACGCAAAGATTTGAACGTGTAAGTCAATCTTAAACATGAAAGGGACCTCCAAAGTCGTAAAGACATTGGAGAGTCCCTTTTTTCATTTATTTGAGCCATGAATGGGAAATCGAATAAAGAAGCTTGTCCCTTTCGGACTTGACTGAACTTCAATTGATGCATGGTGTCTGGCTGCGATGCTGTAGCAAATGGCTAAACCGAGTCCTGTCCCTTCGTCTTTTGTTGTGAAGAATGGACGTCCAAGCTTCTCCAGATGCTTTTCATCAATACCTGTACCCTCATCAGCAATGAGTAGGACAACGTGTTCGTTCTCCCGGTACGTCTCAATTCTCAGCTTACCACCAACGATCATAGCTTCGAGACCATTCATACACATATTCAATATGAGTTGACGCATCTCTTTATCATCCAGCTGGATATCAGGACAATCCACGAACTTGAAATCAACATGCTTGCCGGACATGACAGCTTCAGCTTGTATGAGAGGCAAGAGCATTTCGATAATGCGGTTGATATTTTCAGGCTTCTGATAGGATTGCTTATTTTTGGCTAGAGATAAATATTCAGTGATAATTTCATTCGCACGGTCCAATTCTTCCAACATGATAGGGATATATTGTTTTTGCATATTCCGATCATTTTCACGAAATAATTGCAGGAATCCACGAATCGTTGTCATGGGATTGCGAATCTCATGGGCAATACCAGCGGCCATTTCACCGACAAGGTTTAATTGAGCAAGACGAGCCATTTCCGTTTCAAATCGCAAGCTTTCTGTGATATCGACAGCCACTTGGAGCAAGCAGCTTTCATTTTCGATATCGATGATTTCCGTTGAAAGCAGGGCAGTTCGAATTTCCTTAGATTTGGTTTCATACTTCACTTTGCAGTTATGGATAACCTCATCACAGCTAGTTGATTCACCCGATTCTTTTCGTAAAAGATCCATTTTTGTTCCAATGATTTCGTCGCCATATCCCGTATATTGTTTCCAGCTTTCATTAATTTCAATATAGGTAAGATCAGGTAGACGGCGGATGGCCATCAAAGAAGGTGAGAGTATGAACATTTTCTTGAAATGTTCTTGTGATTTTATCAGTTTTTCATGGGCATCTACCAACTCTGAGGTCCGCTCTTCCACCCATTTTTCCAATAAATAATTCTGCTGCTTTAATTTCTCTTCCGCTTCAGCCAACTTGCGGTTAGTCTCTTCAAGATCCAACGTTCGCTTGTGCAGGAGTTCACTTTGATATTTGATTTTCAGATGACCTAGGTGCATATTAACGAAGGCATCGACTTTCATGCGCAGCATTTCGGGATGGACTGGCTTAAATAAATAATCAATCGATCCTACATGATAGCCTTTCAACACATGCTCGATCGAGGTGCTCAGAGCCGTTAGAAATATAATGGGAATGTCCTGACAAGCTTTACGCTGCTTGATCAGTTCGACCGTCTCAAAACCGCTGAGTCCCGGCATTTGCACATCCATTAAAATCACAGCGATATGATCGGCGGGTTCCTTTAGTAAATATCTCAGAACCTCTTCGCCGGATTGCAAAGATATAACGTCATAGTGGGAAGAAGCTAAAATGCTATTCAGAGCCAGCAAGTTCTCGTAACGGTCATCTACCGCCAAGATTTTTACTTGATGTTCCATTTCAAATCCTTTCCGTGCATGTACTTGCTTTGTACGCACCTAACAATCCATCCTTCTCTTTTTCGTGGAAAAGATGGAATTCCCTCTTTTTTATTTAAAGTCTTTACATACATTTTACATATGGATAATAAAGCCAGTCATTTGGTTTGATAGACTAGAGATATACTTATAATTAGGTAAGGGATGATGGACATGAACGCTCAGTCAGAAGTGCTGGTACAGTTTCAAAAAATGATAGAAAAGGAGTTAATTTATTCGGTCTATCAACCTATTGTTTCGCTGCAGGATGGTCATGTGATGGGGTATGAAGCGTTAATTCGCGGTCCCAAAGATAGTCCCTTTCATTCACCTTTGGCTATGTTTCAATTCGCTGAGCAGCAGGGCGAGCTTTATATGCTTGAGCAGCTAGCACGTGAAAAAGCGATTCAAGGATCGATTTTGGAGCATCCGCAGCAATTGCTTTTTATTAATATCTCATCGCAAGTACTTTATGATCCAGGCTTTGTTCCTGGTAAAACACTGGAGATTTTGCAGAAATACGGACTTCGTCCAAGCAACGTAGTGTTTGAAATTACAGAACGAAGCTCCATCGAGGATTTCTCCCTCGCTCAAAAGATTCTAGAGCATTATCGTAAACAAGGCTATCGGATTGCGATAGATGACGCGGGAGCGGGTTATTCCTCCTTACAAGCTATTGCTGAGCTGCAGCCCGATTTTATAAAAATTGATCGATCCCTCATCGAAAACATACATAAAAACAAAGTAAAAGAGTACATTTTAGAAACGTTTGTGACATTTGCCCAAAAAATGAACATCTCTATAATTGCTGAAGGAATTGAGCATGCAGATGAATTAATCAAATTAACTCGGCTTGGCGTACATTACGCGCAAGGCTTTTTGCTAGGAAGGCCAAATGAATCCCCAGCGAAGGTTCAGGACAGTCTGAAGATATTAATTTGGCAGCATCGCAAAGTACAAGGAGGCGGCATGACTTGGAGCATAGGCGACCTGAAAACACCTGTAAAAGTATTTGATAATAAAGTGCAGGTTTCGGAAGTAGCGGAGTATTTCAAAAAAAAACAAGAGGATGTCGGTGTCGTTATTGTTAGTGAGGAAGCGCCAGTCGGTCTGATGATGAGAGATCGCTTGTTTCAGCAATTGGCTGGACAGTATGCCTTCTCTTTGTTCTGGAACCGTACGATTGACGGCATCATGGATGGATCGCCGCTGATTGTGGACGAGTTCATGTCGGTTGAGCAAGTGTCACAGATGGCGACCTCACGCTCAATCAATCATTTATATGATCTTGTGGTCATTACGAGCAATGGGAAATTGGCGGGAGTAGCTTCAATCAGAACGATTCTTGAAAGTATTACGAATGTAAGGATGGAGTCTGCTCGAGTGGCCAATCCTTTGACAGGGCTGCCAGGGAATTTGCAAATCAATAGGGAATTGAACAAAAGGATGAGTGAGAACAAACCGTTTCATGTTGTTTACGCGGATCTGGATTATTTCAAATGGTTCAACGACCGGTTTGGCTTTCAAAAAGGGGATCAATTGATTCAATACACAGCGGATGTTATGCAGCAGGCAATTGCGGTTTGCGGGACACCTTATGATTTTGTGGGGCATGTGGGAGGTGATGATTTTATCGTTATTTCTTCTACGAAATCGCCTGAACTTCTGTGTCAGGAAACGATTCGACGCTTTGAGCAGGGCGTGCAAATGTTTTATGAAGAAGAGGAATGGGAGTATGTTTGGGACCGGATCGGTAATAAGGTTAAAAGCGAGGGAGTCACACTGTCGCTCTCTTTAGTCGTTTGCAGCTGTGAATCTCCCATTTCACTCGAACACATTTCTCAAACAGCGGCTCTTCTCAAAAAGAAGGCCAAAGCGCATCAAGGCAGCATTTATTATTTTCAAAATATTGGTTAGAAGGATTAGAAGGCATAGATCAACTGCTTAAAGGAACGGATAATTATCACTTTTTGTTTCCCGATGCGGCGCTCCGATATTTTCTTAATATTCCCCGGATGTATCCAGATCGCATCCATGCCGCTTGATGCGGCTCCCACCACATCATTACGCCAGGAATTACCAACCATGACACATTGACTTGAAGCCGCGCTCATTGTCTTCAGAGCCCTTTCGAAAATAGCAGGGTGCGGTTTGCGCGGACCGTCCTTCTCCGAGCTAAACAAACGCTCCTGATCAATCCACTTTGTCAATTTCATTTTCTCCAAATTTTGCTGAAGCCTTCTCCGATTTCCATTACTAATAATAGCAAGCTTATAGTTTTGTGATAAAGCATCAAGAGTGTCCTCAACGCCGGGAAAAAGAGCGACGAAATTATCCTCCTGTTCTTCGACCTGTTCGAAAAAAGTCCGGGTAAAAGCAGGACTAACATTCACCGGTAAGGGTTGTAGAGCTTTGCGTAAACAAATGTGTCTCAGCTCATCCGGAGATATGGGACTCCTTATCGGCGCCTTTCGGTGACGACTCCACTCCATCTTATAGCTTTGCAAGACATCTTGGGTAGAGAAGAGCGTTTCGTCAGGCTCCCACCTCGCTGTGTAGTCATTCATAACTTCAAGGAAAGCCGAATCAAAGCATTGTCTGCGATCCAGTATCGTATTATTCATATCGAAAAAGATTACCTTTTTGCGTGTTGGTGAGAAAAAAGGGCTCATACGGAGAACCTCCTTCAAAAGAACGGACCATCGAATTATGGATTCCTTACATGTTTATGTGCGGAACGGTTTTTTTATTTTAATTTCGTATGCTATGATGAAGGAAGTATGTCAAAAATCGGGGTGCGAACTTATGGATAAGCTTATAATTATTGATGGTAATTCGATTGCGAATCGAGCTTTTTATGCTTTACCGCTGCTCAGCAATTCCAGCGGATTGCATACGAATGCGGTTTATGGATTTACAACGATGCTGCTGAAGTTAATAGAAGAAGAAAAGCCTACACATTTTCTCGTTGCATTCGATGCCGGGAAAATAACGTTTAGACATAAAGAATATACGGAATACAAGGGTGGGCGTGCCAAAACACCGTCTGAGTTGTCCGAGCAGTTTCCGCTGATCAAAGAGCTGCTTAAAGCGTTCAAGATTCCGCAGTTTGAGCTGACAGGCTATGAAGCTGATGATATTATTGGAACTTTGACCAAAGCAGCCGATGAGAGGGGCGAGAAGGTCCTGCTCGTGTCCGGAGATAAGGATATGCTGCAGCTTGCTTCCGAGCATGTAACCGTAGCGATAACACGTAAAGGAATCAGTGAGGTTGAGCTTTATAATCCGGAAGAAATTATGGAAAAGTATGGCATTACCCCTGCGCAAATTATCGATCTCAAAGGCTTGATGGGCGATACGTCTGATAATATACCAGGGATTCCGGGTGTAGGGGAGAAGACAGCGCTCAAGATGCTGCATGAGTTTGGTACCGTCGAAGAAGTACTTGCCAATACCGCAAGCCTTAAAGGCAAAATGAAAGAGAAAGTCGAAGAGCATGCGAAGGACGCAATCATGAGTAAAGAACTCGCGACCATCTTCCGCGAAGTGCCGATGGAAACTGAGTGGGATGTGTTCCGCTACGACGGCTTTGATGGACAAGCTTTATCCAGCATGTTCCGCAAACTGGAATTTAAATCTTTACTGGATAAGATGGATTTCGGTTCCGTGGATTTGGATGAGGGGCAGATTGTTGAGAGTTTGGAAGCGGTTGTTGTAACGGAAGAAAATATGGGTGAGCTGATCGGCAAATTAAGCGATAGCGCAGCGATTCATGTAGAGGCTGTTGGCGAAAACCCGCATCAAGCTGTGAATGTCGGTATTGTCTGGTTCACGTATGACGGGGATACGAATAAATCCTATTTTGTCCCTTTCCATTTGCTGAAGAGTGAAGCGGGCGAGCCGCTGCGTGCTTGGCTTGGCGATGATTCTATGAAGAAGCAGCTCTTTGACCTGCACCGCTCTCAGCTCGCACTGGCTTGGCAGGGCATCCACCTCAAAGGCGTGGATTTCGATGTCTTGCTGGCGGCCTACTTACTTGACCCGACAGAGTCCAACCTCACTTTGAGCGGCTTGTCTATGAAGTACGGTCTTCCGGGCATCAAGGCTGATGAGGATGTGTTCGGCAAGGGAGCGAAGTTTCGCTTGCCGGAGCTTACAGCCCTTAGCGACCACTTGGGCCGCAAAGCAATGGCCACCGCGCGCATGGTGCCGGTGCTGCGCGAAGAGCTGGAGAAGAGCGAGATGCATCGCCTCTTCTATGAGCTAGAGCTGCCGCTCGCGGGCGTGCTTGCAGAGATGGAGCTGCGAGGCATCTCCGTGGATGCCGAAGGTCTTAAAGCGCTCGGCGTGGAGCTTGCAAGCAAGCTGGATGCGATCATGACGAGCATCTATTCGCTCGCCGGCGTGGAGTTCAACATCAACTCGCCGAAGCAGCTCGGCGAGATCTTGTTCGAGAAGCTGGGGCTGCCTGCTTCGAAGAAGACCAAAACCGGCTACTCGACGGATGCCGAGGTGCTAGAGCGCCTTGCGCCCTACAACGAAGTAGTAGGGCAGATTTTGAACTACCGCCAGCTCGCGAAGCTGCAATCGACATACGTTGAAGGGCTGCTTAAAGAAGTGCGGCCGGAGACCGGCAAGGTGCATACCTATTACCGGCAGACGATTGCCGCCACAGGCCGGCTCAGCAGCCAGTTCCCGAACCTCCAGAATATTCCTATTCGTCTGGAAGAGGGGCGTAAGATCCGCAAGGTATTCGTTCCATCCGAACCCGGATGGTACATACTTGCTGCGGATTACTCGCAAATCGAGCTGCGCGTGCTTGCGCACATCTCGCAGGATGAGAACCTGAAGGAAGCATTCCTTCAGAATATGGACATCCACACGAAAACGGCGATGGACGTTTTCGGTGTGGCAGAGAGCGCCGTCGACGCGAACATGCGTCGCCAGGCCAAAGCCGTCAACTTCGGTATCGTTTACGGCATCAGCGACTACGGCTTGTCCCAGAACTTAGATATTACCCGCAGGGATGCAGCACAGTTCATTGAACAGTACTTTGCTGTCTTCCAAGGGGTTCGCAAATACATGGACGAAATCGTGAAGGATGCTCGCAGAGATGGCTATGTCACGACTCTGCTGCAGCGCCGCCGATATCTTCCTGAGATCACAGCTTCGAATTTTAATGTGCGGTCCTTCGCTGAACGAACAGCGATGAACACGCCGATTCAGGGTACGGCAGCCGATATTATTAAGTTAGCCATGGTTCAGATGGCCGATCGTTTGAAGAAAGATGGGCTCAAGAGCCGCATGCTGCTTCAAGTACACGATGAGCTCGTCTTTGAAGTCCCAGAAGAAGAATTAGAGACTATGCGCCGTGTTGTGCCAGAGGTGATGGCAGCTGCCCTGCAGCTGGATGTCCCTCTGAGCGCGGACGTCGACTTCGGCCTTACTTGGTACGATGCCAAGTGAATTTTGGTCTGGGTGTGTTTGTGCGGATTTGAGGGAGTAGTTTTTTGTATGCCTGTTTTTTACACCTTAGTGTGCCAATTCGGCGCACTCAGCCGCTAAGCCCGCGTAAACCGAGCTTAGCGGACATTAACAACAATAGAGGTGAACATCCGTGCCTGAACTACCTGAAGTCGAAACGGTCAGACGCACTTTGAACAATCTAATCACCGGTAAAACGATTGAACATGTTCAGGTTAGACTGCCTCGCATCATCCAAAAGCCGGATGATATTCAAATGTTTGAGGTTCTGCTGCAAGGGCAGACGATAGAAACCATAGAACGCAGAGGGAAGTTTTTGCGTTTCATACTCACCGATTACGTCATGGTATCACATCTGCGGATGGAAGGCCGGTACGGTTTGTATGACGGTGAAGATCCGCTGGAGCTCCATACTCATGTGTTGTTTCGTTTCACCGATGGCAGTGAGCTCCGTTACAAAGACGTTAGACAATTTGGCACGATACATCTGTTCCCGAAAGGCGAGGAGCTCACGTCGCCACCGCTGAACAAGCTCGGCCTAGAGCCGCTGGATGAAGGCTTCACCTTTGAGGCTTTCCGTGACCGGATTGCTCATCGTTCGACAAAGATTAAACCACTGCTGCTTAATCAAGAATATATCGTGGGTATCGGGAATATTTATGTAGACGAGTCTCTCTTTATGGCGGGTATACATCCGGAGCGAGAAGCCTCTTCGCTTAGCAGAAAGGAACAGGAACTTCTGCATAAAGCCATTATCCATACGCTCAGTGAGTCCGTTGAAGTTGGAGGATCTTCGATTAAATCGTACGTTAACGGACAAGGTGAAATTGGCATGTTCCAGCATCAATTCAACATTTATGGCAGACAGTCTCAATCCTGCAAAACATGCGGAAGTGAAATTTACAAAACCGTTGTTGGCGGCAGAGGAACGCATATTTGCCCAACCTGTCAACCGTTAAAGCGGAAGAGAATTCCAAAGAAATCAGAGAAATAGGCACGTGAAGCCCGCCCTTCCCATATGATATGGAGTACTTAGCCCAGATAAACGGCTTACACAGCTAGTTTTCTAGGTAAAACTCTTAGGAGGGGTATTATGCTTCCGGTGATTTCTTTGCTTATACTGGCTTTCGCAGTTTCATTAGACGGATTTGGCGTTGGTGTGATGTATGGGTTACGCAAAATACGAATCCCGTTCCTATCCATTGGTATTATATCGCTCTGGTCTGGTATCATTATCTTCAGCTCGATGCAGATCGGTGTACTGATGTCTTCTTTCATGACTCCTTTGTTTGCTAAGCGGATTGGTGCACTTATCTTGATTGGGATTGGCATCTGGGCTTTGGCACAAACGAGACAACAAAAGTCTGACGACCATCAGGATCCTGTCAAGTCATCCTTAGATCAAGCATCTTTAAGCAATGTTCATCCTTCCCAAGATGCTGGATATCCTGGAGCTAGTGAAACTCTTACATTTGACACGCTTCAACGAACGAAGGAAATACTGAATATTGAGCTGAAACGCTTTGGACTGGTGATTCAAATCTTGCGAACTCCGTCCATTGCTGATGTTGACAAATCCGGTAATATTTCCGCTTCTGAGGCTACTTTGCTAGGCTTAGCGCTCTCATTGGATGCGTTTGGTGCGGGCATTGGCGCAGCATTAATTGGTTTTGTTCCCTTGTTAACAGCTTCCGTCATATCCCTATCAAGTGGTTCGTTTATTGCATTAGGTTTGCGGATTGGTTTTCGTTATGCGGAGATGACTTGGTTGAAGAAGCTGTCTATACTTCCGGGATGTGTACTCATCATCATGGGTCTATTGAAAATGTTATAACCTATCCATAAAAGTCTTTGGAAATGAAGAAGTTTTCCGAATGGGAAACGCTTAGGAGAGATCTGCCTATGAATATCGGGTTAACAGGAGGAATCGCTTGCGGCAAAAGCACGGTTAGCGCCATGCTGGTTAACCGCGGCGCTCTATTAGTAGATGCGGATACGATTGCCCGCGATGTTGTCGAGCCCGGCAGCCCTGTTCTTGAACAGGTTGCAGCACATTTTGGACAAGCCGTTCTTCAGGCAGATGGCTCGCTTCATCGTAAAAAGCTTGGTGAGATCATTTTTGGTAATACGGAGGCACGTAAGCAGTTGGAAAGTATTCTGCACCCGCCTATTCGTGTACGAATACGGGAACAGATGGAAGCATACGAACAGCAATATCCGGACAAGCTTGTTGTGGCTGATGTCCCTTTATTGATAGAATCTAATTTAACCTTCATGTTCCAGGAGGTTATGGTTGTTTATGTTCCGCGTCATGTACAGTTAGAGCGACTTATTCATAGGGATGGCCTGACGGAAAGTGCGGCAAATAATCGCATTGACGCGCAGATGTCGATTGAGGAGAAGCGCAAACTAGCTGATGTCGTTATCGACAACAGCGGGACTTGGGAAGAAACCAATTCTGAGGTGGAGCGGTTTTGGCTAGAGAAGGGGCTTTCATGACCTTTTTACGAAAAAAACGAGTATTTGCCCTTTTACTTGTTTGTTTTGTTTTGGTTCTCTTTATGAATAGCGCTTTTATAGGAAGAAAGCTGTATCCGATCTATTTTGAGCAGGAAATTAGGCAAAGCGCGGCGAAACACAATATAGATCCGTTTTTAATTGCGGCCATTATTAGGGTGGAGACAAATTATAAGTATCATTTGGAGTCGAGAAAAGGGGCTTTAGGACTCATGCAGCTTATGCCTGATACGGCAGAATGGATTGTGGAGTCCACGAATTTAGGGCCCCATGTGCAAGAAGATTTATTAAAAGTGGATGTGAATATTAATCTTGGATCCTGGTATTTGAGCTGGCTGAAGAAGCATTACAATGGGAATTTAATTTATGCGATTGCGGCTTATAATGCAGGTCAAGGGAATGTGAATAAATGGAAGCAAAATAACGTTTGGGATGGCTCAGAAGCAAATATTAATCAAATCCCTTTCGGTGAAACCCGTCATTATGTACAGCGGGTACTTTATTATTACGAGAAATACACGAAACTTTATTCTCACCAATGGGAAAATAATGTTTCTTACTCTCCACAAAACAAAGAAGCATTGGACTAGCTCCTTTTGGGGGCCTAGAGTCCAATACTTCCTGTTTGCAGATTCAGTAGCTAATCTTCAAGATTACTTGAATTGACCAGCTAGAGATTGTTCTGCGATTTGTACCAGTCGACGAGTGATGTTACCACCAATAGAACCAGCATCACGAGTAGCCATATTGCCCATATATCCATCTTGAGGGATGGCGATACCTAGCTCTTGAGCTACTTCGTATTTCAACTGATCCAACGCTGCGTTAGCTTGAGGAACGACTAATGTATTGCTGCTGCGGGATTGTCCTGCGCCCATGTCTGTTCACCTCCTTGTCGTTTGGTAATAGTATTGTGTGCATATCTAAAAAGATCATGACATGTAACATATGGTAATAGATCAAAAGAAAGAAAGGAGAGATAGCGAATGAAGTGTCCGTTCTGTGACTATTCCGGTACCAAAGTGCTTGACTCCCGTTCAGCCAATGAAAACAAATCCATCCGTCGACGTCGAGAATGTGAGAAATGCGCTAGAAGATTCACCACATTTGAGATGATAGAAGAAACACCGCTTATCGTGATTAAGAAGGATGGAAGTCGGGAAGAATTTAGTCGAGAGAAAATAATGAGAGGCTTGATTCGAGCTTGTGAGAAGCGTCCGGTTTCAATGGAAAGACTGGAGATGATCGTATCTGAGGTGGAAATGCAGCTCCGTACCACGGCTCACGCCGAAGTGGAAAGTTTAGGCATTGGTGAAATTGTTATGGAGCAGCTGTACCCCGTCGATGAAGTGGCGTACATTCGCTTTGCCTCCGTTTATAGACAGTTCAAGGACATCAACATGTTCTTGAAGGAGCTTACGCAAATTCTGGGAAAGCATGACACCGGACTGCTCCGGGATAAATAATACCCAAATTATATAAACTGCTTCCGTTCACTTTAGACGAACGGGAGCAGTTTTTGCTATTCATAACGATTGAAGTCAGAGTCGTACATCTTCTGATTAGATAAAAAATTAATTAAACCGAATAATAACTAATAAATTTAATCTCTAAATCTGACAAAAAATAAGAAAAAGACAGCGGAATTCCCGCCGTCTTTTCTTATTTTTTCCTGTAAAATCAATAATCACGAGATTTTATTTGGAATGAAAAAAAATAAATCTTTAGACATCAACCGACTGTATTTTTGTATGCTTTCGTGCATAATTCTTTTATTGAGTACGTTTGTCCAGTTCACTTCTTAGAAAATGAATAAATCGAATAGCTTCCTCTTGGGATAAAACGTTGTCATCCAACTTAAAGGAGAACATGTTCAAAATATCATCTTCTGGAAGATGCAAGTTATCGATCAATTGTTGTACATCTAAACTTATTTTTCCATCCAACGTAATTTTCCCCATCCTTCTTCATCTCCTCCTAGTGTTTCTACATTAATCGAACGGAGGCTGTACAGGCAGCTGGCTGACATTTTGGACATGAAACGATTGCCCAATTTAGCCCCTATAGCTTTGCGTCACCACTTTTCAGTGGTTTTGCCTTTATCGTACCGATTAATGCTTGTATGAAAACTATATCATATTTATGGATTGAGTTTCTATTTATTACATTTATTCGAAGGATGGTTGAAGCATATGTCCGTCAAGCCAAAACAAATTCCAAGTATTTCTTATGAATTAGATATCGTAAAAGTTGCTAGCTCTCTCGGAATTGATCAAGATCGCTTATTGGCTTATGTGTATTCGAATATGGAACCGAATAAACGATGTGATGAAAAAGATATCTCTTCCGACAATCGGAGTTGATAATCTTATATAAAAAAGAAGCACTACAACTCAATGTTGCAGTGCTTCACTCTTTTTAACACATCCAGATTTGCTTTACTACCTGTGTATTAGACCATGATTTTACAGATATCGTTCGTAAATTCAACTGGATCCTGAAGAGGCAATCCTTCGATTAAGAGCGCTTGATTGTATAAGAGAGCTGTGTATAGATTTAGCTTTTCTTTATCTTTATCAAAAGCGTCTTTTAACGATGCAAACACCTCATGGTGAATGTTGATTTCCAAGACCTTCTCGGCCTTAACACTCGGATTATTCGGCATTGCATTTAATATTTTTTCCATCTCAATCGTCACGTCACCATCCGTAGATAAGCACACAGGGTGTGTCTTTAATCTTTTGGATGCTTTCACATTTGTCACTTTACCCGACAGTAGAGTCTTCATATAATCGAAAAGCTCTTTGTTTTCGTTCTTGTCAGAATCGGTGTCCGTTTGGTTTTCATCCATTTCAATACCAAGATCGCCGCTCGACACTGATTTAAATTCTTTCTCCTTGTATGTCATGATCATTTTGATAGCGAACTCATCGATATCATCGGTGAAATATAAGATCTCATAACCTTTTTCGGATACAAGCTCCGTTTGCGGAAGCTTATCAATTCTTTCAATCGATTCCCCGGAAGCATAATAAATGTACTTTTGATCCTCAGGCATTCTTGAAATATATTCGTCCAAAGTGACGAGCTTTTTCTCCTTGGAGGAGTAGAACATCAACAGGTCTTGCAGGACTTCTTTGTGGCTTCCATAATCGCTGTAGACCCCGAATTTAAGCTGACGGCCGAAGGATTTGTAGAACTGCTCATATTTCTCTCTTTCGTCCTTCAACAAGCTCTGAAGCTGGCCTTTGATTTTGCTTTGAATGTTTTTGGCAATCAATTTTAACTGACGGTCATGCTGCAGCATTTCTCTAGAAATATTAAGAGATAAGCTTTCGGAATCTACCATTCCCTTAACAAAGCTAAAGTAGTCAGGAAGCAGATCCGCACATTTGTTCATGATTAATACGCCATTGGCATATAGCTCCAAGCCTTTTTCAAATTCCTTGGAATAATAATCAAAAGGCATATTTTCTGGAATAAAGAGAATGGCTTGGTAGACCACAGCGCCATCCGCGCTAACATGAATATGCTTAAGCGGCTTGTCGAAGCCGTAATGCTTCTCGTGATAGAACTTCTCATAATCCTCTGGAGTCAATTCACTTTTGTTTTTTCTCCAAATCGGCACCATGCTGTTCACATGCTGTTCTTCCTGATAATCCTCGAACTCGCTGTCGCTGCCTTCTTTCAATCTTTTTCCGGCAATGTCCATTTTAATCGGATAGCGGATGAAATCAGAGTACTTTTTGATGATGGCTTTTAAGCGATATTCGTCTAAGAACTCATCGAAGCTCTCATCTTCTGTGTTCTCTTTTATTTTCAAGACGATTTCCGTACCCACGGAATCTTTATCACTAGTCTCGATCGTGTAGCCGTCAGCGCCAGTGGACTCCCACTTGTAAGCAACGTCGCTGCCAAGAGCCTTACTAGTTACGGTTACAACATCAGCAACCATGAACGCTGAATAGAAGCCAACGCCGAACTGGCCGATGATATTGTGACCGTCTTTGGCTTCATTTTCTTTCTTGAAGGCCAAAGATCCGCTCTTCGCAATGATCCCCAGATTATTCTCAAGATCTTCCTTGGTCATACCAATACCGGTATCGCGAATCGTAAGCGTTCTGTTTGCTTTGTCGGCAACAACTTTAATGAAGTAGCTATCTTTGTCAAAAACTAGCGTGTCATCGGTTAAAGCTTTGTAGTAAATCTTGTCGATCGCATCGCTGGCATTGGAGATGAGCTCTCTTAGAAAGATCTCTCTTTGTGTATAAATGGAGTTGATCATCATTTCCAATAATCGCTTGGATTCAGCCTGAAATTGTTTTTTTTCCACGTGAAGATCTCCTTTCAATTTGTAACGAAGTTAATCTTGAACCGAACGTTCCATTAGCACTCTCTGTCTTTGAGTGCTATACACTATTTTTATATCATCCCTGAAATTTAAAGTCAATTAATATAGCTATAAAAAGCTTCTATATCAATAATCAATGTACTTTTTCGACATTTTTTGTGATAGAATTTGTCGTATTGGAGGAATGTAAAATGGATATTAAACGTATTTTAGGCTTGCCAGACCTGTTGGACGTGAAAAAAATCGTATGCGTTCAGCCGCACCCCGATGATAATGAAGTAGGAGCTGCAGGAACCTTGTACAAGCTTGCGCAGCGCGGTTGTGAAATCGTATACATTACGGTGACCGATGGACGCGGCAGCGGCTCTACGGGCGCTACGGATCCCGCAGAAATCGTTGAGATCCGCAGAAAGGAAAGGCTCGCAGCGGGTGGAATTATCGGGGTTTCCAAACATTTTACGCTCGATTTCCCGGATATGGGGGATTATACAGAGCAAGATATCCTGCACAAGCTGATTCCAATTATCCGCGGGGAAAAGCCGGACATGCTGCTTACGGTGGATCCATGGATGCCATATGAGGCTCATCCGGACCATTACAAGACAGGTAAAGCGGTAGCCGCGGCCATGCTTTTTTCATCAAACGAAATTCTCTTTCCAACGTCAGAGCCGTTTGCTGTTCCGCAAATTGCCTTCTATGCAACTTCGCATCCTAATACATATGTGGATGTAACCGCGGACTGGGAACGTAAAATAGCCTCCATCTTAGCGCACAAGAGCCAATTCGACAATTTAAATTGGCCCATGGTTAAAACTTATTTTGACTATGAAGCTGGTCAATTGTATGGCAAGTTGAAGCAAAACCATGAAGCAGCAGGCTATGCGGAAGCTTTTAAGGTGTTAACTTCACATCAGTTGCATTTCTTCCCGGCAGCACTTTATAGCTAAGCATACACGACAGAGGGGGCACAACATCAATGGTAGCCACGTCCAAAAAAATTGCATACAGCTTTAATCAAGTCGGGCTCAGTGTATTATGGCAAGCCTTCAACGCTATTGCTGTTTTTTATTATGTAACCGTTTTGAACGTTCCTGGCACGTATATATCGATTGGAATGACCGTGTATGGACTCTTTAATGCATTGTTTAATCTGTTAGCCGGCTATGTAAGCGACCGTACGAAGACACGCTTTGGAAGGCGTATTCCTTATATCCTTTTCGGAAGTTTGCCATTTGGTGTTATTTTTTATTTCTTATTCAATCCGCCGGCGGCCAGCTCCACCATGCTGTTAATCTACTTTTTCACACTTACGTTCTTTTTTGATCTGATTTATTCCTTTATTGGGTTAAACACGGGTGCGTTGTTCCCTGAAATGTATCAAACCAAAAAGGACCGCTACCAGGTATCGGCGTTCCAACAAATGTTCAGCATCGTCGGGATGATTATTGGTATTGCACTGGCTAAATCCCTCGGCTTGTCCCTCGGTTGGGGACTTATGGCGGGGTTATTCTCACTTATTGCAGTCATTTCGTTATATACATCCCTGTATGGTTCTTTTGAGAACCCTGCCTACCTGACAAACCCGTTGAAATTCAAAGAAGCCACAGTGAATACGCTGAAAAATAAACTCTTTAACTCCTACGTTGTGGCGAATTTACTCATTCAGCTGACAACTACGATGTTTGTTACATTAACTGCTTTTTACACCAAGTATGTGGTTGCGCTTACGCCAACACAGAACTCAATCTTCTTGGGCTCTGTCTTTATCGTGGCCATTCCGATGTCATTCATTTGGGCAAAAAGCGGGTTACGCTTTGCAACCGTTCGAATAGCCATCATTTCATCGGTTTTATATGCGCTCATCTCTCTTGGGTTCCTTTTGGCCCACACGCCTGTCAGCGTTATCGCGATTGGTGCATTTCTCGGTATTCCGGTTTCGGGCTTCATGCTTTCCTTGCACGTCTTGCTCTCAGATGTGATTGACTTTGATGCGGAGCAAACAGGACGCCGTCGGGAAGGCATGTATTATGGCGTTAACGGCTTTATCATTCGGATTGGTATGTCCATTCAATATGCCATCATGGGTATTTTCTTTGCAACAAGCGGCTATGATGCCAATAAGAATGTGCAAGTCTCAAGCGCCATTCTCGGATTCCGCTTTCTCATTGGTGGCATGCCGCTCATTATTCTTGTGATTGGACTGGTGTTCTTAAGAAAGTATGCGTCGACCGAAAAAAAACTCAGAGGCTCAAACACTTAAGAGGGAGGCTTGGAAAATGAGACACTTACCGATATGGGGTGGCTCCAGCTCGGAGGGAGATAGCTGCATGCCGGTAGAATATGATGTAGCTGTTTTGAAGCGTTGTATCGGAGAGCGAAAGAGAGTTTGCAGCAGCAGCTGAAGGAGCATGGATATTTCAATTACAGGAACAGCAATGGATTCCTTGAGACGAACACTTCCGTTGAGTTATCCTTATTGATTATGTTCGATTTACTGTCTCCCGAAGATCAATCAGCCTTAATAGGGCAGCTGACCTCACAGCTGGAAACCAAAAACAACCAGAGCCAGCAATATGGGGATTGGGGCATTATGACTGCATTCCCGTTTTATCACAACGTTCATCTTCAGGTGGAGAAAAGCATGGCTCCTTACCGTTATCACAACGGCGGCGACTGGCCGTATTGGGATGGGGTATATGCAATGGCCAAACTGATGAAGGAGACGGAGGCTGGCGCTATCCATTGACGCGCTGGTTCCAAGTATCTTTGGAGAATGGCTGGCTGACCCCCGTTGAATATTACGGACCCGTTTATGGGGAAGGCTCAAACCTGCAGGGGTGGAGTGCTATGCCCGCGGCGGCCATGATGATGGGAGGACTAGGTCTGATGCCAAGACTAGATCAGGACAAGGTCCATCTGAAAACACCGCCTTGGGGCAACTTTTCGATGAAGCATATTCAGTTCCGCGGGCAAAGCTATCACATTTCCTATCAGGAAGGGACTTGGACAATCGAATCTGATGATGCGAAGCATGAGTATCCTTTTATCATAGGATGAAAGGACTGGATATCCATTCCTTAGCTCAAAGACGCGATCCCAATCGGATCGCGTCTTGTTTGTGCGCCCAGCATGGGCGCTATCTCTAGGGTTCAAGTCCCGAATGGCGAAGGCAGTAGTAGCCATAGCTCAAGACAAGGGTGTCGACCGTGAGGTCGAATCTGAAGGAAGTCGGCGGCAAATCTCCGGTCTGAGGAACACGAATCTCATAGAAGGCTAGCGTACGTTGGGTGAGACTGCAAACCAAGTTAAAGCCCATACTGCCAAAGGCGTACGAAAGTAAATGAGGCAGATAGATGGAGAGGAAGATAGCGTTCTTACCTGGGGAGATCTGTACGGTACGCGAAGTGAACTTCGTAACCCTACTTGTGAGAGCAGGCTGAACGTACAGAAGTCAGCAGACGCCGTAGTACGTAAGCTGTTGCAACAGCTTACGGAAGGGCTGAACATGAAATAGGAATTGAATACCTTAGCGTTCAAGGATGGACATTGAAAGCAGACAATCCATACGGACTTGCTCGAAGGAGGAAGCGGTGAATCCGCGGGGGACTTGGAGAGGGCAGAGTTCATCCATGGCACAAAGAGAGGAAACAATTCACGTTAGGAGAAGTATGAGGATGATTCAAGAATTACTATCACATGAGGTCTACTATCGGCACTACACCGTGTCGAGGCGAATAAAGGAAGCCATGGAGTAGATGGCATGCCCGTAAAATCCTTACGAGAGCACATTCTACGAATCTGGCATTCCCTTCGCCAAAGCATAGAGAATGGAACCTACGAACCTAGTCCTGTCCGAAGGGTCGAAATCCCGAAACCTAACGGCGGTATGAGGTTATTAGGTATACCAACCGTGACAGACCGATTCATCCAACAAGCGATTGCCCAAGTGTTGAATCCAATGCTCGATCCGCAGTTTTCTGAATGCAGCTACGGCTTTCGTCCTCAGAGACGAGGACATGATGCAGTACGGATCGGGCTACTTGACTGAGAGGTCGGGAGTTAATCACTCCCTCCTACTCGATTACCAGTAGGTATGTAACTATACTAAACCTCTGACTCCCTCATTCTGACCAGAATAAATGAATTTAGTGGTGTTTTTATCTAATTTGAGCAGGTTAGATTGGATTAGAGCTTGGCTTAACGGGAGAAGCCGTTTTCCGATGATAAAGTCCGTAATATAGAAGGGCAGAGCATGCCACAACCAATCCTGCAACGAAGTACATCGTATGGTAATTCGATCTCGATGCGACTATGCCAAGCACATACGAGCCGATTCCGTAACCGGAGTCGAAAAGCAAGAAATACGTTCCTGTCGCAAGACCCCTGCGGTGTGCCGGAGCGGCTTGAATGGCGATCGTCTGGAAGCTCGGAAGCAGCGCACCGAAACCCAGTCCCAGCATACCGCCTGCAACTAAAAATGGGATGGGGGAAGATGCCAGACTTAGGGCGATCATTCCTAATGTGAAAAGTGCCACCCCTGGGTAAACTAACCCATTTGGGCCTGATCGATCGAACCATTTGCCAGTAAAAGGTCTGGATATAACAATCATCAAAGCAAACACCATGAAGAAGTAACTCGCATACTTATCCAGTCCGATCGCTTTGGCGTACACGGAAAGAAAAGTTGTAATCGCTCCATAGGAAAAGGCCAATACACTGCCAGTCAGGGATATCGGCAAAGCACGCGGCTCGATGAACTTTCTCCAACCAGACTCCGATTTCACGGCCGCTCTAGAGATTGCTTGAGGAACACGAATGGACAATCCAAATAAGAAGGCGAGAAGCGCGAACACAATACACACGCCAAACAGAAGACTATTATTGTGCGACTGCATAATGGTTAAGCCCAGAAAGGGACCGACAACCATAGCCAAGCTCATGAAAAGGCTGAAGAAGCCAATCCCCTCACCTTTTCGCCGCTCAGGGACTAGCTCAATCGCAACAGCACCTGCAGCCGTTGTCGCCATCCCAAAACCTATACCATGAAGAAACCTTAAGCCTAGCAAAAAAGCATATTGATGAATGAGCGGATACATCAAGGTGCAAATCATAAAGAGAGCAAGCGAGAATAGCACAATCTTCTTCCGGTTCCATTCATCCATCCATTTACCAGTTAACGGCCGTAAAATGACAGTTGAGATTATAAAGACGGTCATCACGAGACCAATCTGCTGCTGTCCGCCATGCAGCGTATCTGTGACGAAGATCGGTAGTGTGACAGCCAAGATATAAAAGGTCATAAATAGAAAAAAGCTGCTGAGACTGACAGCAACAAAATCGCGATTCCACAATTTTCTTTCGGTATTCACTGTGACTCCTCCACCTCCTTGATGCATGCATTGGCCTTGTTGGTCATTAGGATAAGTAGAACTTGCAAATTCAATGCTTCTTTCTCCGTAAAACCGCTAAGCACTGAGGCAATCACCTTCTGCTCAATCGGTGTCAGGATTTCATTCAAAGCTCTGCCTTGCTCCGTAATATAAGTAAGAAACGATCTTCGATCCATCTTATTAGCTTTACGTTCGACCAAGCCTTTGCGCTCCAATTGATCGAGAATTCGTGTAATATTGGTCTGATCCTTTTCAGCTCGGACAGCCAACAGTTTCTGCGTAATGCCATCTTCCTCGGCCAAACGGTTAAGTACAGTCCACTGCTCCGTAGTCATATCAAAGGGCTGAAAATGGTAGTTCAACAACTGAGTCAATCGTCTTCCAGCATGGTTCAATATAAACCCAAATGAGTTATCCAGTTGCATAGTAAATTCACCACTTTACATTTTGTTTGCTATAGCAATTATATTCTTAGTAATTAAAATCGTCAATGAATAGATGAGTAGATTCCTCTAAGGTTTTATTCGTTTATCAATATAACTGATAGATCTTATAAATTCATTGTAATTGACCTGTTCCGCCAGCTGTGATAGGTTCAGGAGAGAGAAAATTAATGAGATATGTATACTGGGAATTTATTATTTCATGTTATGAGAGGTGGATTTTGTTGGAACTACAAGTAACAAACAGTCCTTTTAATCAGGAACAAGTAGAATTGCTTAACCGTCTACTTCCTACGCTAACGGAAGCACAACGGATCTGGCTGACCGGGTATCTTACTGCTCTTAATAGCGCTGCAGCTCCGGTAACATCAAACACTGCGCCATTAGTGACTTTGGCCGCGAATGCAGTAGTTACTTCCAAGGAGGTAACCGTTCTCTTCGGATCGCAGACCGGCAAGTCCCAAGGATTGGCGAAGAAGGTTTCCAAAAAGCTAGAAGAGCGAGGCTTTCAGGTAACGCTATCCTCGATGGGAGACTTCAAGCTGAATGCCTTAAAGAAGGTCCAAAACCTGCTTATTCTTGTGAGTACCCATGGGGAAGGAGATCCGCCGGATAACGCGATTTCTTTCTATGAGTTCCTTAATAGTAAAAGAGCGCCTCAGTTGGAGGATTTGCGGTTTTCCGTGCTCGCTCTGGGAGATACGTCTTACGAGTTTTTCTGCCAAACGGGTAAGGATTTCGACAAGCGACTAGAAGAGCTAGGCGGTAAGCGCCTTACCCCGCGCGTCGATTGTGACGTAGATTTTGATGAGCCTGCTGCGGAGTGGATGAATGATGTTATAAGTTCCTTAAGTGAAGCCTCGGTGGTTCCGGCAATTGCAAGTGGAGCCGGCGTGACGATCGAGAGCGGGACGGAATCGGAATATTCAAGAACGAATCCGTTCAAGGCCGAGGTTCTTGAGAATTTGAATCTGAATGGCCGCGGATCGGATCGAGAAACTCGCCATGTCGAGATATCCCTTGAGGGATCGAATCTTCAGTATGAACCGGGTGACTGCTTAGGCATCTATCCGGAGAACAATCCTCGACTCGTGGATAAATTGATTGAAGAGATGGGCTGGAAAGCCGATGACCTTATTACCATAAATAAGAATGGCGAAAAACGGTCATTGCGAGAGACATTACTTCGTAATTATGAGATCACCGTACTGACAAAGCCATTGTTAGAGCAAGTGGCAAAACTTACTTCCAATAATGACTTAAAAGAACTGTTGATGGTGGGACATGAGCAACAGCTTAAAACGTATCTCAACGAGCGGGATCTATTGGATTTAGTACAGGATTACTCCCTTAAGGGTGTGCCTGCAAACGAATTCGTAGCGATCCTGCGGAAGATGCCTGCTAGACTGTACTCGATCGCAAGCAGTTCGAAAGCATTCCCGGATGAGGTACACGTTACGGTCCGCACGGTGCGTTACGAGGCTCAGGGACGAGACCGTTACGGCGTCTGCTCCGTTCAACTCGCGGAGCGAGTGCAGGCGGGCGAAACATTGCCGGTTTATATCCAACACAATCCGAATTTCAAGCTTCCTGATAGCCCAGAAACGCCGATCATTATGATTGGACCCGGCACGGGCGTCGCGCCATTCAGGGCCTTTCTAGGAGAGCGAGAAGAGACTGGGGCTGAAGGGAAAACGTGGTTGTTCTATGGTGATCAGCACTTCTCCACAGACTTTCTTTATCAGATTGAATGGCAGCGCTGGCTCAAGGAGGGCGTGTTGACACGCATGGATGTTGCGTTCTCCCGCGATACTGACAAGAAAGTGTATGTACAGCATCGAATGCTTGAAAAGAGCCGGGAGCTCTACCAATGGCTGCAGGAAGGGGCCTGCGTTTACGTTTGTGGCGATGAGAAGAAAATGGCACACGACGTTCATGCAGCCCTGGCAACGATCATTGAACAAGAGGGCGGTTTCAGCGCAGAGGAAGCTGCCGAATATTTGACGCGTATGCAACAGCAGAAACGTTATCAGAGGGATGTTTACTAAGTTCAAGTCCCAAAGATCGCGAGAGGAGAAAGGCCAAAATGTCAGATAATAATTTACTATCAAAGAACAGTGCGCCGCACAGCGAAGTAGAACACATAAAAATTAGAACCAATTACTTGCGGGGGAGTCTTGAAGAGACGCTGAAAGACGCAATTACGGGGTCCATCCCCGAGGATGATAACCGTTTGATGAAGTTTCACGGAAGCTATATGCAAGATGACAGGGATCTGCGCAACGAGCGGCAAAAGCAAAAGCTGGAGCCGGCCTATCAGTTCATGCTGCGTGTGCGTGCTGCTGGCGGAGTCGTTACCCCAGACCAATGGTTGATGATGGACCAGGTCGCACAGAAATATGCAAACGGAACGATCCGTTTGACGACTCGTCAATCTTTCCAACTTCACGGCGTGCTGAAGTGGAATTTGAAGAAGACGATCCGTGAAGTGAATGATTCGTTGTTAAGTACGCTAGCCGCGTGCGGTGACGTTAACCGAAACGTCATGTGTAATCCGAATCCTTACCAGTCGGATGTTCATGCCGAAGTATACGAATGGGCCTGCCTCGTTAGCAACCATCTTGATCCACAGACCAAAGCCTATCACGAGATCTGGCTTGACGGCGAAAAGGTAGTGGACAGCCAAGATGGCGTAGAGCAAGAGCCGATCTATGGACGGGTGTATTTGCCGCGTAAGTTTAAGATCGGTATTGCAGTACCGCCTTCCAATGATGTGGATGTCTTCTCGCAGGACCTTGGTTTCATTGCAATTGTCGAAGATGGACGTCTGAAAGGATTCAATGTATCCGTAGGCGGCGGCATGGGGATGAGCCATGGGGATCCGTTGACTTACCCGCAAGTAGCCCAAGTGATCGGATTCATCACACCGGATCAAATAATTGATTTGGCAGAGAAGACAGTTACGATTCAACGGGATTATGGCGATCGCTCTGTGCGGAAACACGCACGTTTTAAATATACGATAGATGACCGCGGCATTGATTGGTTCGTTGGTGAACTAACCGCTCGTTTAGGTTGGAAGCTCGAAGCGGCGCGTCCATACCATTTTGATCATAACGGGGATCGCTATGGCTGGGTTAAGGGAAGTAACGGGAAATGGCATTTCAACCTGTTTATACAAAATGGTCGTGTTAAAGACGAGGATAGCTACCAGCTGATGACCGGACTTCGTGAAATTGCCAAAGTGCATAACGGGGACTTCAGACTCACGGCGAACCAGAATCTGGTGATCGGTAATGTGAGTACTCAGAAGAAGAAAAAGATCGAAGAGCTTATCAAAGAATATGGTCTTACGGATGGGCTTCAGTACTCCGCGTTGCGCAGAAGCTCTATGGCATGCGTGTCTCTGCCGACTTGCGGAATGGCGATGGCCGAAGCCGAGCGCTACCTTCCCGACTTAATGGATAAAATCGAGCCGATGTTGGAAGAAGCTGGTTTGGGTGACAAAGAAATCGTCATTCGCATGACAGGTTGTCCGAATGGATGCGCCCGTCCGATGCTGGCGGAAATCGCGTTTATTGGCAAGGCTCCCGGCAAATACAACATGTATTTGGGCGGTGGGCATTCCGGAAACCGACTGAACAAGCTGTATAAGGAAAACATCGGAGAAGCGGAGATTCTGGAGTCGCTGCAACCGATTGTTACTCACTATGCGAAGGAACGGCAAGAAGGCGAACACTTCGGCGATTTTGTTATTCGCGTCGGCTATGTCAAAGAAGTTCGTTCTGGACAGGACTTTCATTCGTAAACACCAATTAAATAAACTTCCCTGAAATTATCGGGCAAAAAACGAATTGCGTCTACGGGATGCACTTCGTTTTTTTGTTCATTCTGTGTTTTCGGTTCATTATTCATGTATATAATCGGGAAATTAGATAAAAATACGGGGAAGGAAATGAATGGGAATCAGGAAGATTAGAGAACATCTTGTGAATATGTTCAGGAGGCGGTGGCAACGTGACCATTTGGCAATGGTATAAACTAAGGTCTAAAAAAGTTTCCCAAAGCCAGCAACCTCGAATGATTCCACCAAAGAACCAGCCCGCCCATCAGATTTTGGATCAATATGATGATACGAAAATTAGCCATCGTATCGAAGCGACTATTTCATTTGTTCAAAAGATACTTGGTGAAAATGACGATTTCGTCATACGCCAGTTTCGCGTGTTTGACGAGTACCCGGCTGTACTTATGTATTTCTCCGACTTGGTTGAGAAGCAATATTTGAACGATCATATCTTAAAACCCCTGATGTTAACATCGATTAACGAGCAGGGAAAAGTAAAAGATAACCGGCCTTTGAAGGATATTTTAATGAGCGATACGCTGTATGCCTGCGAAGGGAGAACAGAAGGACTATTAACTGAGGTTGTCCAAGCCCTTGTGCAAGGAGAAACGGTTCTCGTAGTGGAAGGGCTGGAGGAAGCATTCCTTTTCAGTACACGCCATGTTGACAAGCGATCGATTACACAACCCGAAACGGAACAGGTTATCCGCGGAGCACGAGAAGGATTTATCGAAATGTTAGATACGAACCTCTCCCTACTGCGCTATCGTCTCCCGACACCGGATCTCCGCGTAAAAACGATTCGTATAGGGCGTGTAACCAAATCCAAAGTGGCGCTCTGTTACTTGGATGGCATTGTGAATCCCCAACTTGTTGAAGAAGTGTTCAGACGATTATCGATGATAGATATTGATGGAATACTTGATATTGGATACCTGGAGCAGTTTATCGAAGATAACCATCTATCTCCGTTCCCTCAGATCCAAAATACGGAACGACCGGATAAGGCGGTCGCCAATTTGCTGGAGGGTAGGGTTATCCTGCTGGTTGACGGTTCCCCCTTTGCCCTCATATTGCCGACCGTATTCAGCCAGTTTTACCAGACGGTCGAAGATTACTCGGAACGATATCTATTGGTTAGTTTTATTCGGCTAGCGCGCCTGGTTGCTCTTGTATTCTCCTTGATTTTCCCCTCATTATATGTTGCGCTGATTTCGTTCAATCCGGAGCTCATACCGACAGAGTTCGCGGTGGCTGTAGCGGGCGGGAGAGCGGGGGTGCCTTTCCCCTCTGTAATTGAAGTACTGATCATGGAGGTTTCCATGGAGGTACTGAGGGAAGCGACACTGCGTCTGCCGCAGCAGGTTGGGGGAGCCCTTTCAATTGTTGGTGTGCTAGTCATCGGACAGGCTGCGGTTGCGGCAGGATTCATCAGTCCGATAACGGTCGTAATCATCGCCTTAACAACGATCGGCTCTTTTGCCACACCGGCTTACAACGCAGCACTGGCGCTGAGGTTGCTGCGCTTTCCGCTTGTGATCTTATCTTCTATCTTTGGCCTTTACGGGGTGATGATCGGGTTAATCCTGATCGCCAACCATATGTTGTCCTTAAAATCGTTTGGGGTGCCTTACTTGAGTCCGATTGTCCCTGGAAATTTCCAGGGAATGAAGGATACACTGGCCCGGATGCCGCTCTGGTCCATGCCGAAGAGACCGGCACTCTTGCATACGCCGAATGATACCCGTCTGGGTAAGATAACCCAAGAAATGACGCATCACGCGCCAAATAATACCTTAGATCCATTGAAAGTAGGGAATATAAGGAGGGACATAACCGATGGAGTATCCTCGCCAAGTAACGGTGATTCAAGCAGCGATAGTTCTAATTAGCACGATTATCGGGGTAGGTGTTTTAGCACTATCGCTTTTTGCAGTCAGAGCTGCCGATTCGGGGGCTACGCTCGTAACCGTGTTGGGCATCTTAATCGGTCTAGTAGGACTTTGGATAATTACCGTACTCGGCATGCGCTTTCCTACTAAATCGATTATTGAATATAGCGAGGATTTGATCGGCAAATGGACTGCTAGGGTGTTCAGTGTCCTGATCATCGCTTTCTTCTCACAGCTTACAGCACTGGCTTCGAGAGAATTCGGGGAGGTCGTCGTCACTTCCGTTTTAACGAAAACGCCGCTGGAGGTGACTGTTATTGTGATGTTGTTGTTAGCTGCGCTTTCCTCGCGTGCTGACATGACCACTTTTACCTATTTCCATCATTTTTATTTTCCGGTCATTGTGTTTCCTCTTGTATTGATCGTCGTTCTTTCGCTAAAAAATGCGCAGTTGGTCAATTTATTGCCAGTATGGGGAAATGAACCGAGTGGGATGTTAGCGGGAATGCTTACTATGGCTGCCTTGTTTCAGGGATCTTTCGTCATGACCATCGTGATTCCTGCTATGCGTCGGCCGGAAAGAGCGATGATCGCAAGCTATGTCGGAATGTTGATTTCAGGTGGACTTTACTTACTCATTGTAGTTGCTACGGTTGCCGTATTTGGGGCAGAGGAAATAAAAAATTTAGTTTGGCCTACCTTGGAATTAGCAAAAACCACGTCGCTGCCCGCCAACATCCTGGAGCGCTTGGATGGCGCCTTTCTTGCCGTGTGGGTCACAGCGGTGTTTACGACGTTGTTGTCGACCTATTACTTGGCCATTCACTTTTTAAGCCAGCTGTTACGTTTGCGCGATCACAAGCTGTTTTCATTTTTTCTCCTTCCTTTCATCTATGTAATTGCCATGATTCCACAAAACCTACTGGAGATGTATGGAGTCATTCAAATTGTCGGTCGCTGGGGTCTGATGATCACGATCGGCTATCCTTTTGTTTTACTGGTCGTAGCCCTTATTCGCAAGAATAAAAAGAAGAGTCGGGGTGATCAACGTGTGGCAAAATCGGATTAAACGGATTCTTGTTTTCCTGCTGCTCTTACCCATGCTTACAGGATGCTGGGATCGGCTAGAAATCGAAGATAGAGCCGTTGTTTTAGCCATTGCCATTGACGAGGCAAAACCAGGAGAAGAGAAAGAAAGTAGCAATGCAACTCATATCATTAATAGTACTCCTGTGCAGAAAAGAGGTTTAATACGTACCACTGTGCAAATTGCCGTTCCGGGACGTATTCCCTTGGGTACTGGAGGAACTGGAGGCGTTCCAGCTGGGCAAAAACCAGTCTGGGTGCTGAGTAGCGTTGGGGAAACCATCGACGATTCATTGATGAATCTGCAGCAGCAGTTGGCGGATCGCTTGTTTTTCGGCCATTTGCGGATAATTGTTGTGTCGGAAGCGGTGGCAAGAAAGGGGATCCAAAATGAGAATGATTTCTTTCGTCGTCAGCCTCAGGTAAGAAGAACGGTTTGGATGGTCGTGTCCAAAGGGAAAGCTTCAGAGATAATTAAAGCCACTCCCCAATTAGAACGGGTTCCAACTTTATATTTGGTGGCAACCTTGGATCATGCCAGGGAAATGGGTAAACTTCCAAATTATTTCCTCGGTGTTTTTTTTAGCGCCAGTTCTGCAAAAGGACAGGAAGGGGCTGTTCCCTATCTGGAATTGAAGAAAGAATCTAACATTGAAATCGCCGGACTGGCTTATTTTAAAGGCGATAAAATGGAAGGAGCCACAAATGCACTGCAAATCGGCCATTTTATGGCAATGAAACAAATCAATCCTGGAGGGTATAGCGTCCTCCAGCAGATGCCCGGATCGGAAACTGCTGTCATATTTCAATCAACCCATCGTAAGGCTAAAATTATAACGGAGATCAAAAACGGTAAGGTTCATGTCACTGTAATGAGCCAAATTGAAGGGGATTTTCGGGAGAAGTCTGATGAAAAAGTGTCTATTACGAAGGAAAATATAAAAAAATTAGAGGATAAAATAGAAAAGGACGCGACGATCGGTTTTGAAAAACTTATTCAACAGACCCAAAAGGACGGCTGCGACATCTTCGGTTTCGGAGAATACGTGCGTGCTTACCAACCTGCATACTGGAATCGGGAAATTAAGAGTAAGAAACAGTGGGAGGAAATGTATAAAGAAATATCCGTCGATGTAAAATTACATGTGAAGATTCGACGAATTGGCACGAAAACCAAATAAATCATAGTAGTGCCGTGGATAAGGTATGACGGTGAAGGAGGGATTCGACAATCATTACCTTTAACAATTACACTATTTTGTTATTACTAGTTTCTGGGATCCTTGTTTTATATTTCGATGTTAAACTCTATAAGAAGGCTAATATGAACAAAGAAAAAAAAGGAGCCCTTTTTGCAGGTTGGTTCAACATATCCCTCGGGGTCGTTTCGTTTTTCAGTTACTTGATTTATGAGAAATGGTTCTGGAAATAAATAAACGGCACCTCGAATGGAAAGGACGCTATTGCAGCGTCCATTTTTTCTATTGACATCATGCTTTAGACATTCTTACTCCTTCGGCGTCATACTCATATCCATGTATAACACATTCCACCGATGACCATCCAAATCAGTAAAACCGGCTCCATACATCCACCCCTGATCAAGGGGTTCACCGTAGATTGTCCCGCCTGCCTTTACTGCTTTCTCAATCATTTCGTCTACTTCTTTTTTGCTCTGGGCATCAAAGGAAAGCAATACTTCGTTGCCTAACTTTGTATCAGCAAGTTCATTTCTCGTAAATCTTTTGAAAGTAGACTCTAGAAAAAGCATCACAATAACATTGCTATCTCCGATAAGCAAGCCTGCTGCATCATCACTATTGCTGTGTCGCGGATGAAAAGAAAATCCAAGTTTGGTGAAAAACTCTTTTGACTTATTAAGGTCTTTTACCGGCAGATTTATCCAAAATTCTTTCGTCATAGTCATTTCTCCTTTTCATTAGCAAAGTTATATCTACGTCTTTATCTTCATATTAGCATAAAAAATGAGTTGAGATTCAATGAAGGCTGCTCGAAAGCAGGGCAAAAGTAACTGTTCGTCAATTCATGTTCATTCTGTCTCATGTACATTTCCCTTTCGGGTAGGATACTGTTCAGAAGATGTAAACGTATATAAAAAAACACGCCGCTAACAGAACATTAAACCATACCATTCTTTCTCTCTAACATATAATAATTTAATAGATTGAAAGAGAGGATGGTAACCATGGAAGATAAACTTTTAACATCAAATGATCTGAAAGTAATTAACAAATGGATGAAAAAATTAAAAGAAAAGTATTATAATTCGAAAAATAAAAGAAATATTGCGAGATCCGAATTAAAACTGCCTTACGAAGAAATTGGAGCAGGGTTGTACCGAATCGTATTTGACTTGAAAAATGGTTTTGTATTAAAAGTAGCTGTTTCGAAAACTGGAATAAAAAATAATAAAAATGAAGCGGAAATATACAAAAAGTTTAAATCTTCCCTAAGATCACATCTTGCAAAAGTGATTGATCATGGTTATGGATGGATCATCATGGAGAAAGTTGATCAAAAGGTTTCACAAAATGATGAAAATAGGGAGAAAGTATTAAAATTGCGTAAAAAGTTCTTAAGAAGAGGGATGAGAGCAAGTGACATAATCAGTTCATCGAGTAAAGAACCTAAATGGAAAAATATCCGTTACCGCGAGAAAGACAATTTGATCATCTTTATCGATTATGGCCCTTTTCGATATTAAAGACCCCTGATCGCAGCTGAAATGAGGGAAATAGGGACGGATAATGCAATATTGCTCGAAAAACAAATTAGAAATTAAGCACTATCGAGGTGCTTTTTTTATTGCCAATCGAAAGGATATTGACTACGAATCAATTCATGCTGGACATACCATCAACGGGTTGTAAACGGTCATAGAAGATGAAATTTCGGAAGACATATGAGATTCTTGCTAATAACCTAGAATCAATGGCGAAGGTGTTCATTTGGGTTCAATGAAAAAAAAGGCACATGCCTGTGCCCTTTTCACCTATCTGTTATTGTCTGACAACTAAAATATCACGAGGAGCGATACCGGTACTTTGGATCTGTTGAATCTGGGAATTGGTAAGGTTTCGTCCTACTAAAATTAAAGAAGAAGTTAAATTATTGAAATTACCTAAATTCGACACGTTTTGTTGTCCACGAAATATACGAATGGATCCCTGGAAGTTAATTCGTGAAAACAAAACTAGTGTCACAGAATCTGTGGTTGAAATATTTCTTAGACGGAAACTGGAAAGGACGTTA
The DNA here is from genome assembly GCF_900103825.1 of Paenibacillus sp. yr247. Taxonomy (GTDB): domain Bacteria; phylum Bacillota; class Bacilli; order Paenibacillales; family NBRC-103111; genus Paenibacillus_E. Next base: position 43,387 of record NZ_FNIF01000002.1, on the reverse strand, counting down.
TCAAAACGAAATGCTCCTAAATCTCGTACTGCTACACCTCCACGTCTAAAAACAATCCGCCGATTTGTAAAATTATTGCCAGAGAAAAGTTGGAGCCTTACATCTGTGTTTGCCAATTCTATCACCCTTTCTTTTGGAATGATATATTCTATGATTGATTCATAGGAAAGGTTTGGACAAATATGCAAGGCGAGACCTCTTTTTTTGTTGTATAAAACTTGATGGAACACATGAATAGGTGGTGTACAAAGCTGAATGCAGCGCAGAGAAAGTTTTGATCCAGGACAAATGGGATAAAATGCAAGCCACCTTCTCATACTAACTATGAAACGATGGAGGTGAACGCTATGCCCAAAAATGACGCAGATCCCAAGTATGACCGCGAAGATAACAAAGCAGATAAAAAAAAGAGTCAGCAAAATCACGCTAATTTCACCGAAGAAGCACAAACGCTATCAAGCATCAATGCCGCTGATTCTGTTCCAAGTTTAAATGGTATCCCCAAAAATCAAGTTTAAGTAACTGGCTGTTCTTCTCATCGCTATATGATGGGAGAGCAGCCTTTTTTAGTGAAGATGAAAACAGTATCAGCAGAAGGAAATAAATAAGAGAGAGCTACCCATCTCTTTTTAGCCTTTACGGGTAGAAGCAACGATTAAGAACAGAACTAAAATCAGCAACCATATCACTTGAACCATAATATCCTCGCTTTTTTTCCATATTGAGTCAAGTTTAACAAGAATCTGTGAAAATTTCTGTCTGAAAACACACAAAAATGTTGTATTTGCTAAAAAAATAACGATTTTTGTAATAAGAATTACCAACATAAGGGTCGCGGCTGGCGTGAGGTTCAAGATTGAGATCGGATTGAAAGAGTGGCTACATGGCTTTGGATTCAGAGAGGATGGTTAAAAGGTGGAGAGAGGAGGGGAATCGATGATGAAAGCTGGGAAATCCATCCTTCAAATCGCAAAAGAAATGGATGAAGGCAGCGGTAGTGTCTTTGGTCGCATCAAGATTATGGCCGAACTGGGTAAATCTAAGGTTGCAGATCAACCATATGAAATCGTGGTTGAAGCTTGAGTTGAATCATGTGATGAGTAAATGGACATGGGCAGAATTTAGAGTAAGGGAGGAAGGAGAAAGAAATCTCCTTATCCTCATGTTTTAGACTAGCCTCTGATGTCAAGTTTACCGCCTAAATTAGGTTGTACGCTGCGTTCCATCATTTGAATAAATTCCTGTCCTTGTTGAGCCGATTGATCATTAGCCATTTTAAGAACACTTATTCCAACAGCTTGAGATAAATTGCTTTGCGCTATGGACGTTGAGAGCAATGGAATGTCCACGAGATTCCTCCTTTTTATGGCTATTACTTTATCTAACACTTTATCTATCGGAAAATGTCCATGTAATTCTTAGCTTTAATTTAAATTTCAATATTTCAATAGTATTAGAGGTAAAACTGAGTAATCTACCTAAAGAAATGAAGCGATGCGACTGCCAATATTGGAACCACAAAAAGCAGGATAACGAACCCAATTGAAATTAAATCTTCGCGTGAGTACACAGAAACCACTACCTTTCAAAAAAATATTTAAATATTGATTCAATTTAAGACTTGTAAAATCCTTTGATGAAAAAACACTGTTTTTGTCATTTAATACTAAGTAACTCTTAAGTAATCGAGGTTCTCGGTCTGCCCATAAGGTAACGGAAATTATCGAATCCGCAAGTAAATATAACGGAGAATAGCTCCATCAAAGGAGTGAACAGTGAATTGAAGATTGCTCTGGCTTTGGATATTGAGGTTGAGAAGGAAGCGAATAAAGAACTGTAATTATAAAAGCTGGGGATTGGTCGTGATCAATCATACAACCTTCTGAAGTCTGGAAAGTTCCATGTTGATCAGGCCGGTAGAAGAGCTTTCGTAGATAAAGAGATATTTAAAAAGTGTGAGTGAAAATAAGAAAAACCCTTGATATACAAGGGTTTTCTAGTATGGAATCAAGGGGGATCGAACCCCTGACCTCTTCGCTGCCAGCGAAGCGCTCTCCCAGCTGAGCTATGACCCCTCAATGTCGCCTGAATTGCGTCGACTTTTCGTATTATACATGAATTATTCAACTCAAGCAAGCCCTATGTCGGAGAATTCTCCTAAAGCATTTCTTCCAAGTATGGCCATTTGGCGTTTCTGTTGCAAAGGGTACCAAACGTTGTTTTCTGCGGCTTATTCATGCTAACCTAGTAGAATAAACTAGTTGATCGTGTGGGAGTGACAGAAAGTGTCGAATGCAGTGTTGTATTGGGTTTTCTTGGGAATAGCTTTTGTATTGCCGTTTGTCATTGGTGTATGGTTAATGCGGAAAACGAATCGGCTTGGATTCTCATTCTGGATTACGACAGCCATGAATATCGTATTGACGCTGGCTGCTGCGTTTTGGTGGAAATCGGTGACAGATGATTCCTATCACATGATGTTTGGAATGGCCTTCTATGGTGTATCTGCGGTAAATTTAATGGTTATTGAATTTTTTGCTTTATTCAGCATTCGTAAGAAATTTAATTCATAAAGGGGATGACCCATTCATGCCGCAGTCTTCTTCAAAACGATATTACTATTTGTTCTTAATCGCTGCCGTCCTCTGGATGGCATTTATTTTTATAAAGTCGGGAGAATCGTATCAGCAGCAAAGTTTGCGTCCGCTTCTAGAAACGAAGCTTTCAGGCCTTCAACTGATGAATAAATTCCCGCATTGGGAGTTTTCCTACGACCACCAAAAGATCTCGTGGCAGGACCCCATTGGCGTCATTGAGTTCTTCATAAGAAAAGCAGGGCATGTTAGCGAGTTCGCTATCCTAGCCCTGCTCTGGTCCTTAGCGCTGCTGGAGAAATCTGTAAAAGTCGTCATAGCACTGCTCACCTCCTCAATCATCTCGGTTCTTTATGCGGCTACCGATGAATGGCATCAAACGTTTATTGTTGGTCGAACGGGTCATGGGATTGATGTAGTTGTTGATACCATAGGTGTGCTACTAGCAGTTCTCTTGGTCCTTATGGTTCTTTGGATCAGGACTAGGATTAAACGAAGAAGAATAAGTTAGTTAGCAGCATGTAAACTTTTCGTTTTTTGATGGATTTAAATTTCCACAGCTCGCGAGCTTCGATTTCCAGATCCTGCTGCTGCCATTGCATTAATTTCTCGGATACATATAAGTCTGTAAGTTGCATAAGTTTCATCACCTTCCTTTCTTTTCCTGTTAGATTTAGTTTACATCTAGAATAAGGGGAACAAAAAGAGTATAATTCACTTTAACTATTTCCCCTTTTATGGAAAGGAAGTTGATCATGCAGCTTTTGACCCATTTTCTTGAGCTTCGGGCTGGCTTTGAACATGGCGTGGAGCATGAACCGCAGCCTATAACGTTAGATGAATTAGCGGATAGAATGTATTGTTCAACGCGTAATGTAAAGATTTTACTCAAAAAAATGAGTGAGCTAGACTGGATTTCTTGGAAGCCCGGAAGAGGCAGAGGCAATGTCTCTGAGCTAACGTTTCTTGTTACTGCGGAGGATATGATTTCCAAGCAGGCAATGGCATTGGCGGGTCGAGGTGATTATAAAGGGACGATAGAGCTGATTCACCAATTGGGCAGGGGAGAGGCGCTGCAGGACTCTTTTATCGATTGGTTGTTCAGTTTTTTTGGGTATCGTGCCGTCGAACATGAGGAGCGTTATAAGGATACACTGCGGTTTCCAGTCTACAAATGGCTGGTAACATTGGATCCGGCGCACTCTTTTTTTGCATTCGATTGCCATCTTATTAATCAAATCTTCGACACCCTAATTGTGTACAATCATCAAACCATGGTAGTAGAACCGCATTTAGCGCATTACTGGGAAATTAGCGAGGACGGTTTGCACTACACGTTTTATTTGCGAAAAGGCGTGCTGTTCCATCATGGCAGAGAGATGACGGCGCACGATGTTTATTACTCGATTTCCAGGTTGAAGGAGCTTGGCCTTTCGGCGTGTCAAGGTTGGATGACCGAAAGTATTGAGAATATGACGGTATTGAACCGAAGTGCGATTGCCATCGAGTTGAAGCAGCCCAATGAGCTCTTTTTGCAGCAATTATCGCATTCCTCGATGGCCATCCTGCCGGAGGATATTTGTCGGGATAATGAGGGGATCTTCGGGCGTATGCCTATTGGGACAGGACCGTTCAGGCTTGAACGTAATGATGATTATATCTGTAAGCTTCGTGCTTTTGACAGTTATTTTGGGGTTAGACCGCATCTGGATCAAGTGGAAATCTGGCTTTTGCCGCAGGACTTGTCGGAGGTTGGTCCAAGCTGGGATATGGTGCAAGTGCTTTGCGACCATACGAATTCCCGTAAACCTGTCGGCGCGGTAGGGAAAGATTCGGAATGGCATCAGATTGAACAGTCGATCCTGGGCTGCAGCCTGCTTACTTTTAATCGGAATAAAAAAGGACCTCAGCAGCATCCGCATTTCCGCAAAGCGGTTGACCTGATCATCGGTCGTGAGCGGATGATTGAGGAACTTGGAGGCTTTAGAGAGGCACCAGCCAGCAGTTTTTTACCAACCATGGATCGTAAGGGAAATGCTTTTGTTTATCGTACAGATTTCGAGGAGGCTAAGCGCCTGCTTGCAGAGATGGGATATAGCGGTGAGCCGCTGAGCATGTATATTTATAGTAACATCAACGAAGATGCGGTGTGGATCTGCGAGCAGTGTGCCAAAGTGGGAATCAGCATTGAACTGACGACACGGAGTAAGTCGGATATGATGCGGCTGGATACGATTCTGGAAGCTGATCTTATTTTTTATCACATTTGTTTGGAAAGCGAGTATGACCTTCATATTATTCAGACACTTAAGCAAAGCAACAGCTATGTCCGTGCCCATTTAAACCACGAACGAATGGCTTGGGTTGATGCGGAAATCGACCAGATTCTCGGAATTCCAAGTCGGGAAGCGCGCATTTGTAGGTTAAACGATATGATTGAAGTGCTGCAGGAGGAGAAATCGTTTCTCTTCGTGCTCCATCGTTCTCAGCAAACCACATATCATGATTCGATCAAGGGTGTGTGTATTAACGATTTGGGTTGGGTTGATTTTCGGAAAATATGGTTCACCCCTAACGTTTGATAAATCCTGTAAAACTGGAAATACTTTTCTTTATGATAGGTAACTTTAGGAGGGTATGACATGAGGAGAATTAAACAGGCGAACATTGTACGCTTTACGGAGCGTAATGATGTTCGGTGCGCTGATGTCGAGATAAAGGCCGATGGAATTAAAGGGATTTTACTAGCTGAATTCACGGCTTCGCAGGATAACGACTTTGATATGAGACATGTGTATCGCAAAGACGAATCGAGTGAAATCGACTGGTATGATAACAATTTGCATAAGGCGTTTAAAGATGTCTCGGAGGAATTGTTCGACAACGAAGGGCTAGAAACGAAGTGGGGTGAGCGCGAGGAATTCAAGGAAGGGATCTTGATGTTTGGTTCAATTCGAAAAGAGCTCGAAGAGCATTTTCGTCGTGCTCATACGGCTTCGCTGTTTCATACAGACGATGTGGAAAATCAGACCTTTTTACATTAATAAAAAATAAACGACCGTTAAGGTCGTCTAATATAAGGCTCATAGCGGCTTTCCATGGCGTGCCAGCGTGCATTAGCGACGAAGAAGCCAATGAAAACGAAAACGAGTAAGCGAATAGGCACCCAAACCCAGTTGATCTCTTGAAGCCTAAGAAATTCGATGACGCTAAACAATAAGGTGAGCCCGATGCCCCAAGGGAGTAGGCCGAACAGAATTAAGTATTTGGATCTTCCCAGTTGTTTTCTTTTGTGCCAGATATCTTTGCGCGGATCGTTCATGTGGAAACTCCCTTTTTCTTTTCATTATAGCATTGCTTGAAATAAATCACGAATGAGTGATCCACAAGCAAATGATGGAAGCCTCTAGCTAGCTAAAAGCTGGGTGCTTTTTTCTTTGTAGAAGATGACCAGCGTCAACATAATATGGTAGTATAAGGAAGTTGAAGGAGGGTTTAACGTGCTTATCAAAATACTTGTATTTGGTTTATTATGGCGTCTTGTAGGCAATCCGTTTCTTGCACTTCTTATTCTATTAGTCATTCTATATGTGTTAGATAGAAGATTTATCGGATTAACGCCAAATATATTTAAGCCGTTTCAATTAAGCCGCAGAGCATCCAGGTTGCGAAGTGACTTGCACGCTAATCCGCATAATACCTCAGCGAAGTTGGAGCTAGCAAGGATTTTACTTGAACGCAAAAAGTACAGCGAAGCTCTTCCTTACTTGGAACAAACCCTGCATATTATGGAGGACTCAGCAGACGTACACTATGAGATTGGCCTTTGTTACCTAAAACTAGGGAATCTCGTTAAAGGTGAAAGCTTCATGCTTAAGGCAGTAGAATTGAACCCGCGGGTTAAATATGGTGAAGCCTATTTACGGCTAGGTGAAGCTTTGGCGCCTGTTGCACCAGAAAGAGCCGCCCAATTCATCGAGCAATTTCGTGATCTGCATTCTTCGTCGGTTGAAGCTTACTACCGCCTTGGCCAGCTGTATCAGCAGCTCGGCCGAACAGAAGACGCGAAGCGCGCTTTCCGCGAAGCGCTGGATATTCACCGCGGCTTACCGCGTTATAGCCGCAGACAGCAGCGGCGCTGGGCGCTGTTAGCCCGCTTTAAATGAAAAGAAGGTTCCGCCTAGTTGGCGGAACCTTTTCTTTGCGCGCTCGCATAAAGCCTCACAAGCAGCCAAGACCCGAGCAGCCCGATGAGAATCGACGCGACCGTGTGTAGATCGTAAAGCCAGAGCTGTTCCTGTGCTGGCGCGATAAGATCCCAAAGCGTCAGAATCGCAGGATGTACGAGGTAGATACCGAAGGATGCCGCGCCTAAGGCGGACAAAGCGGTGCCTAACTGGGAGCCGCTTGCTAACCTTTGACGTGCCCATTGGATGCAGCAAAGCGGAATCGTTATACAATATACGAGGAGTGACAGCTCGAACCATGTATTTTCGATAAAAGCAAGTCCGTATTGATGGAGTAATAGCATACCTACAAAAGTGATACCTGCAAGGCACATGATGCTCCAAATCCAACTTTTATGCCGGTTAGACCAAGCGACAATAGCGGCATAATGAATGCCCACGAATGCCCCAAACGCAAATAGGGCTGAATAGCTTAGAAACAAAGAGGCGTATTCAGGAAGGGGATGCACCCAATGATGTATGCTGTAGGCAGCTGCCTGCATGCCGATACCTAAAGGAATCAGCCCTTGACGAACCCAAGGAGATTTCCGAGCTGCAGTGATCAGCAAAGGGAATAAGAGATAAAACTGAACAATAATGACCATATAATACAGATGATAGCTGGCATTCCCCGATAAAAGCAATTTGATGACGTACATGGCGTCAAAACTGATTTTTCCATGAAACATGAATTGATTGTATAGGTAATAGAAAATGGACCAGAGTACATAGGGAATTAAAATTCTACGCAACCTTTTTGTCCAAAAAAGGCGCGACATCCCCGGCTCCCAGCGATCGTAATAGGTATAGAATAAGACAACTCCACTTATCCAAATGAATAATGGAACGGTAAACAAATTGGCCTTATTGAGAATGAAAAATACGGCTTGTGAGCTTGTTCCCAGCGGAAGCTGAGTTGCACCAGAGGTTCCGTGAATAACAAGAACGGCGATAATTGCGATAGCGCGTACGATGTCGATTTCTAGAAGTTTGGGCCTAGATAACATAGGTATGATAGTCTCCTTTTTTCACTTTTTTCACTTTAACATGAAAGAAATAAGAGAACAATACTTCTTCAAGGGGGGCAGCTATGCGGCTTGCTTGACGCTCCCTAGCCCCCCGCGATACACTGAGAGGAGCATGGAACCAAGAGAGAGTCAAGAGGGTGAATGAACGTGAGCTATGAATATGTCATGCAGGCTGTATTGTTAGTATTTTTGGTCATTATTACTTTTTTTGCAATGATGATTTGGACGAAATGGCGTAAAAGAGGACGGAGATAGCCCCATGTATTTTATTAACCATGAACAGATCGATCAAAGAATTCAGTTTCTGACCGCTTTAGCTGACGCGGGTAAACAATTAGAAGTACAGTGGGAGCAAGGCACAAATGATCTCGTGTGGCAGCTGGCGCAAGAACGTGTGCTGCACTTAGCCATTGAAACGGTGACCGATATTGGGAGTCTGCTGATTGATGCTTTTATACTAAGAGATGCCAGCAGCTATGAGGATATCGTGGAGATCGTACATGGGGAAGGCGCGTATTCGGAAGCATTGACAGAGACGCTGCTTCAGCTAGTGAAGCTTAGAAAGCCGCTTGTTCAGGATTATGTAACCTGGAATCGTCAGGAACTAAATCCTTTAATCCCGAAAATGCCAGCGGCTTTTGAGGAGTTTGCAGCGAGCGTTCGGGCCTTTATTAAGAGCGAACTGGAATAACATACATAGTTGTTTCTTAATTTACTTATTGTATGTGATGCGGTAAAATGAGACATAATGACAGTTCCGAGGGTAGGTGAGCTAATGAATCATGCAGTTGAGACATCCACGCGTAAAGTGATTCTTTCCATGCTCAAAACTCAGGGACCTTTAAGTGTCCATGATATGGCCAAACAGCTTGGAATTACGGAAATGGCCGTCAGGCGTCATATTCATTCCTTGGAGAAGGACGATCTGCTCCAAACGAAGCTTGTCCGGCAAGCAATGGGAAGACCCACCAACGTATACACATTAGCTCCACAGGCAGACGAATTATTTCCAAAGAAATACATGCAGCTGACGCTCGATTTACTGGTTGAGTTACTAGAGGACGAAGGTCATGACAAGATCGAACGTCTTTTTGAAGGCAGACAAAATAAGCTCGAAGCTCGCTATCAATCGCGCATGCACGAGAAGAGCTTGGAAGAACGAGTAGCAGAGTTAGCGCTTATTCAGAACGAGAACGGGTACATGGTGGATTGGTCACAGCTTGGAGAAGACGCGTACATGTTTAGTGAACATAACTGTCCAATCGCGCAGGTGGCAAATACGTTCCAACAAGCTTGTCAGTGCGAGCTTGCCTTGTTTCGGAATCTGCTGAACGCCAATGTAGAGCGAACAGAGTGTTTAGCGAAGGGCGCAAACAAATGTATCTATATCATTAGCCAAAATAAATAACCATCGACCTCTTGTGCAGAGGAAGATGGTTATTTTTGTGTCCACTAGTGCGAAGCAGCAAGTAGACGAGCAGCTTTATCTGTAAGCCATTCGAAGCGTCCGGCTTCGATTTCTTTTAAGTTAATCAGAGAGCCGCCGATACCTAAACCGTAGCAACCCAATGTCAAAAATTGTTTGATATTCTCTTCGGTAACACCCCCGACGGCCATCATCGGAATGTGGTCTAGAGGACCCATCAATTCTTTGATATAAGAGAGACCTAAGCTTGCGCTCGGAAATATTTTAACAGCTGTTGCGCCCGCTTTCCACGCTTTTACGATCTCTGTTGGTGTCATTGCACCTGGGAAAATCGGAATCCCCACATGACTGGACCAACGAATGACTTCCTCATCCAAATTCGGCGTGACTAGGAAGGAAGCTCCGGCTTGGACCGCTTTCTTAGCATCTTCAAGATCAAGTACAGTGCCTGCCCCAATATACATGTGCTCTCCCCGCTTATTCTGCAGCTCGCCGATCATTCGCAGTGCACCTGGTGTGTTGAGCGTAACCTCCATTACGGTGACCCCGCCTTTAAGTAGTGCGTCTGCAACAGAGAGAATGTGGGATTCGTGCACACCTCGGACGATAGCAATAATCCGGGTGCGTTCGATTTCTTTAAGTCCTTGCTCTAGGTTCATCTTTCTCCTCCAGATATTCAAAAGTCGATTTGTTTTTCATTATGACAGGTCCCTGAAATTTTTCCAGCTTTTTTGTGTCAAAACAAGCTGCTGCTACCTATACTGTAGTAATTCATAGGCATTCGTCTAGAAGCCTTCATCCATCGCACAGCTTTGCTCCCAGGAGGTGCCCGTCATGACATGGATAGAGATAAGTATAATCAGCTTAGCCGTTGCTTTTATCGTGCTCATCGGCTTTGCTGTTCGCATGCTGATAGCAGCTACTCAGACACTGGGTCAGTTGAGCGATGCTGTTGTGCAAGCCAAGATGAACATAGCTAAGACAGCAGAGCAAGCCGAACAACTGCTGAAGCAAGCGGGTCAGCTCACCGAAGAGGTGCACTTGCAAGTGCTGGCGCTAGAGCCAACCATCCAATCCATCGAGAAGGCAGGAGCCGCTGTAGGGGATGTCGCTTCTGCACTTCGGAAGGCCTCACGTGTGATGAACGAATCAATTCATGGTGCGGAAAAGGTTGTACATACCCACCAGAAGCGAATCCAAGACGTCATGAAGTGGGCAACGACGGGCTTCGAGCTGTGGCAAAGATGGCAAGCGCATCGGAATGCCAAATCAGACAATTAAGGAGTGGATTTCACATGTCCAATGAAAGAAAAGGTAAAGATCTCCTCATCGGAGCCGTTGTTGGCGGCTTACTCGGAGCGGCAACAGCACTTTTATTCGCACCGAAATCCGGTCGTGAGTTAAGAAGCGACATTGCCGAGTCAGCTCAAGTGGTTAGTGACAAAACCGTACAAATTGCAAGTACGGTAAGCCAAAAAACACAAGATGTCGCGAAAACCGTAAGCAATACGGCATCTGAATTGGTTGGAAAAGCAAAAGACACAGCTACAAGCGTAGTGGAGACTGTTCGCTCCTGGAAAGAGTCCAAGATTGACGATGAGCTTTCAGATGAGGTTGAAGCATCCGAAGCAGCAGAAGATCTGGTAATCCTCGGAAATCGTTAAAAAAAAGCAGAAAGCTCAGAGAATTGAGCTTTCTGCCTTTTTAAATTTACCACTTGGACGGATCAATTTTACGAATATCAAGGCCTTCCCAAACGTTTCTGATTGGAGCTATTTCCGGTTGATCGAAGAGAAGCCATGCCGTAGGGAGGTAACGTTCTCCATATTCACTTGATGGTTTGTTGATGATCATATTGTTATGAACGAGAACAGTTGAGGCTCCGCCGTCTAAATTCGCGGCAGTTACAGCGCCATGCTCTAGGAAAATCTGCTGGACATCATACAGCGTCGCGCCAATGCTATGCTTCTGCCTTCCATCTATGATGGCGAATAGAATGGAGCCGTCCTTCGTTTGCGCCATGCTGGTTCGCGGAGCAATTCCCCAGCCATCGGCTTGGCTTTTGATCTGCCCAACCCCATTCACAATGAATCGTGGGCTGAACGAAACAGCTTCCTGAACGCCCATGTCAACAAGTTCGGAAACCTTGTATTTGCCGGCAATCATGCGGCCTTCTTTATCAATTCCGACGACTTGCACCGTCCCATTCATGCCTTTGTCATTATAAAAAATTTTGCCGCCGGAAATGACAACTCCTTCTGGCTGAAAGCCATTGCCTTCCCAATTGGGGTCGATGAACCCTCCGCCGTTGACGCCCAGAATGGCGCCGGTTCTTTTGACCATGGAGGAAACCTTCTCCCCTTTACCTACTTTCTCAGGTACAGCAATCCGAAGCTTTTTCGGGTCTGAAATAGTAACGAGCTGTCCTTTGAAATTTGTGCCCGAGATTGGTTCAATTGTGACCAAGTCCTTCTTGGCAACGACAGGGGTAAGGGAGGTGTTATGCTCAATTTCAACAATCCCTTTGTCTTTCTCATCACCCATTTCGTCGAATTGCTTCCAATAGGCTTCTACGCGCTTCTGTAACTCCGTTGAACCTATCAAATATTTGGCCCAATCCCGATGCTGAGTTGTAATTAAAGTATCAGCCATCATTAATCTTACTTTCGAACCGGAAGAAGTAAGGAAAAACCAACATAAGGACAATACAGTAAGAAAGGTAAAACCAAGAACCGCATACACGATAAAGCTTATTCCCGCAGACCTATTACGCTTAAATCTCGGTTGACGAGGCTGCGGAGAGGTGGTTTGTTGTACAGCCATGTATTCTTTACCTACTCTCTCTACCCAGTAATCAATCTATCCAACCCATATTATAAACGTAAAGAAAGGAGCATAAGTTTCAGGTTTGACTGAACTTTTCTCCTTTTTTTGTAAAATGGTATTAGATAGGTTGATTTAAAGGGGAAATTAGTGAGTCTGTTGTTGCATTACGGTCGTAATGAAACGTAAGTCCCATTCCCGTGTTACGGGCTACACTGCGGACAATCCATTCATGGTACTTTTTTTGACGAATCGCAGCGATTACAACAAATTTGCCGACGCCTAGTGTATCGAAATAAAGCTTACCTTCTTTTTCGATATATTTCTGTACATGGTTCAGGTTGACGAATAAGTCTGTATCCATTTTCTTAAAACCTTGCTCTTCAAGCTTATCCAGAAAATGACTGAAATCCAGTAAAGAATGTATACTTCTGCTTAGTTTGTTAAGTCGTGTATGGTAAGTAATTTCTTTCGTACTGACTTCAATAAACAGTGTATCCGATATGGAGACTTGCTCCTGCTCGTCTGCCACGTTAATGTTTTCTTTATCGAGGTAACCGGCTTTCTCCATTAGGTCTGTGTATGCGATGTTGTAGGCATCCGACAACTTTTTCAACGTTACGGGAGAAGGGTTGATTTTCTCATTTGTCGAACGGTTCCGCTCTAATTCAAGGTCTCGAATATAGGCATGCGAAAGTCCGCTTTTATTGGCTGCTTCGCGCAAGGACATTTTGCCTCGCAAGCTTTCCAAAAATTTACCGAATCCTTCTAATTGCTTCATAATACGTATCCCTCCATATGTTTCATATTGTAAATGAATTTGAATGAAATGAAAATGTTTAGGCCCGAATTGGTTCCAATTACCTCAAATTCCAGCCATTTGGCGCTGCATGCATATTTATGCTCTCCGATTGGAAAATTAGTAGCAACATCTTGGAAAGAGGCTGATGGCATGGCAAGAGATTTACCCATAGGCAATGGGAATGTACTTATTAATTTCGACGCTGCTTATAATATTCGTGACATATATTACCCTTTAGTAGGTCAAGAGAATCAATCTAGCGATCATCTTTCACATTTTGGTATTTGGTGTAAGGAAGGATTCTTCTGGATTGACCATCCAGAGGTTTCAAAAAAACTCAATTATTTAGAGGATTCGCTCGTCACTAACGCTGAATGTGCTCATGAAAGGTTAGGTCTGAGCTTCGTTATTCGAGATGGCGTCGATGTTCAGCAAAATGTATTTTTGCGCAAGGTGAAGGTAGAAAACCACTTTGATGTGGAAAGGGAGATTAAGCTTTATTTTCATTTGGATCTGCAAATCTATGGGAATGGTATCGGAGATACGATTTATTATGATCCTGAACTGAATTCACTTTTGTTCTATAAAGGGCATCGCTACATGTCATTATCTTGTTTGTCCCCGGATGCCGAAAAGCCAATGCCAAGCGGTTATGCAACGGGACAAAAAGGAATTCATGGCTTGGAAGGAACATGGCGTGATGCGGAGGATGGTCATCTAGGCGGAAATCCGATTGCGCAAGGTTCAGTTGATGGTGTTATTGAATTGACCATGATTTTGCCTCCCAAAGGCGCGAAAGATGCTTGGTTTTGGATTTGTTTTGGCAAAACGAAACAGGAGGTAGAGCGTATGGAGCGTTTGCTTCGTACGGCGACACCCCAAGCTTTATTGCAACGAACGCATGATCATTGGGTAAAATGGGTGAATCAGGATGCACATCAGCTTTCGCTGCTGAAGCCGGATTTGGAATCGTTTTATAAGAGATGCTTACTTATTACAAGAACGAACGTCGACAATCGAGGCGCTATTATAGCGGCGAATGATTCGGATATTTTGAAATTTGCCAAGGATACCTACTCGTATATGTGGCCGCGTGATGGCGCTTTGGTGTCGCACGCACTTGACCGCGCTGGGTATTATGAATTATCTCGAAAGTTTTTCGATTTTTGTAAGAAAGTGCTTACACCTGAAGGCTATCTAATGCACAAATATAACCCCGACAGTTCGGTTGGCTCAAGCTGGCATCCTTGGGTGGATAAGGAGGGGAAAAAGCAGCTGGCGATTCAAGAGGATGAGACAGCTCTCGTGTTATATACATTATGGCATCACCATAAGCTGGCGGGGACCATAGCGAATTCGCGTGAGGATTATGAGAAATTTGTGAAGCCTGCAGCGGATTTCCTCGTACAATACAGGGATGCTTCCGGACTGCCTTTGCCCTCTTATGATCTCTGGGAAGAGCGCTTTGGTGTACTAGCTTTCACAGTATCTTCGGTATACGCTGGTCTCGTAGCAGCAGCTCGATTTGCCGAATATCATCAAGATAAAGTGCGTTCCATCTATTATGCAGATATCGCAGGACAAGTGAAGAAAGCGGCTGAACAGCAGCTGTATGCGACCGATCAGAATCGCTTTTTGCGTGCCTTATATTGGAGTTATGAGGAAAATAGGTATGTGCCGGATTACACCCTGGATATGAGTATGTATGGCTTGTTTGACTTCGGATTGTTTGAATTGGAAGATCCGCGGATTGTGGCAACGATGCAGATTCTGAAAGAGAAATTGTGGGTACATACAGATATCGGCGGTATCGCTCGTTATGAGAACGACTATTACCATCAAGTGACGAATGATGTAGCTAAGGTTCCAGGAAACCCTTGGTTTATATGTACGCTTTGGTATGCGGAATGGCTTGTGGCATCAGCCAAAACCGTTCAGGACTTACTGGAGGCTGAAAAGTTGATGCGTTGGGCGATTAGGCATGCTTTGCCTTCCGGCGCGATGGCCGAGCAAGTGCATCCTTTCACAGGAGAGCCAATGTCGGTTTCACCGCTCACATGGTCACATGCATCCTTCATTAAAGTGACGCAAGAATATTTGTCGAAGTTAAAACAGTTGACTTCGAAGGGAACAAAGCAAGCTTTTGATGCGAGCGAGGACAAGGTATTAGAACCGGTTGTTCATTAGCTGGGAGGAGATGAAGAGATGAAGGCGATTCGAGTTAAGCAACTTCGACAGGGGAACCCATCTATTGAACTAGAAATGGTGGAGGATCCCGTGATTTCTCATCCTCAGGAAGTCATCGTAAAGGTTCTAGCCGTGGGACTGGATGGCACGGATAAAGAGATTCTAAAGGAAAAATACGGCGTTCCTCCTCAGGGGGAAGATGATTTGACCACGGGGCATGAGTCGCTTGGTGTTGTAGCTGAGGCTGGGGCGGAAAGTGGATTCCAGATAGGGGATCTCGTGACTGCGATTGTAAGACGACCTTGCAAAAAGAAAAGCTGCGTGAATTGTCGCAACGGTCATTCTGACTTTTGTCAGACCGGGGAGTTTGTGGAACGCGGCATAAAAGGCGCGCATGGCTTCCTCTCCGAGTATTACAAGGAGGAAGGGCGGTACTTGGTTCAGGTGCCGACGGAGCTGTTGGGGCATGGGATGCTGGTCGAGCCCCAAAGCATCGTCGAGAAAGTATGGGATCAGGTGCTGCGCGTCCAGCAGCGGCTGATCTGGGAACCAAGGACAGCGCTCATTCTCGGCTCAGGCCCGCTTGGCTTGCTAGCTGCGGCGACCTGCCGGCTGCTGGGGCTGGACGTGTTTGTTTGGTCTATGTCACCGCAGGACAGTCTGCAAGCGCAGCTTGTGAAGGACAGCGGAGGCGTGTACCAGCAGGCAGGCACAGCAGGCGGCACAACGACTTTGACGGCTTATGCCGAGGGTCTCGGCAAGCCGTTAGATCTGATCCTCGAATGCACGGGCTACAGCCCGCTTGCCTTCGAGGCCATGTCTGTTCTAGCGCCGAACGGAGTGCTGGCGCTGTTGGGGGTTACTCCAGCGGATCGAAAGCTGGAGATCCCTTCCGACAAGCTCAATCATAGCATGGTACTGGAAAATAAATGCGTGATCGGCTCGGTGAACGCAGCGCGCAAAGACTTTGAAACGGCCATCTACCGCTTGCAGCAAATGGAGAAGCAGTACCCGGGTTGGCTCAACCGTTTGGTGACCAACCGGATGAGTCTGGATGCCGTGCCGAAACTTGATTTTGCCAGCATACCGATTAAAGCCGTTGTGGATATTGTTCCCGTGGAGCAGTGGCGTGAGCTGGTGAAACAAACGAATGAAGTGGTATATAGCTTCTCCGTTTAAGGAGTGGCCAAGCAGCGTGATTGATGCCTGCTTGGCCACTTTTTTGGTTCACGGATAAGCGTGAAGAATTCTTCTTGCCGTCACACATTTTTTGGCCAAAAAGGGACCCAGGTTCCTCAGAATGTTCCCCCTTGTAGATCGCAGCAGTTTTCGATGAACAGAAAAGAAAAGTATTACGTCTTGTTAGACTTCCTTTCTATATTTTTCTATAATAGTGGGGAAGGGGAGGACGAGCACTAATGTCAAAAAAATGGTTACGAGATAATGGCATGCACCTATCTTGGCTTCTAGCGTTAATAGCTACATTAGGAAGCCTTTATTTCTCAGAGATTATGAACTTTTTACCTTGTAAATTATGCTGGTATCAACGCATTCTGATGTATCCATTGGTGGTTATCCTGGGTATAGCAGCCGTCCGCAGAGATTACAAACTAACGATCTATGTTTTGCCTTTGACGATTTGGGGAGCTTGCATTTCCGTCTACCATGTTCTACTCCAATCGGGTGTTTTTCATGAATCAGGGGCGGCTTGCGGTCCTATTCCATGTGATGTGGATTACTTGAACTGGTTAGGTTTTATCACTATTCCTATGCTGGCAGGAACGGCCTTTATCCTCATTACGATTCTTCAATATTTGACATACCGAGCTACGAAATGACCACCACCTCTCCGAAATAGGCAGGTAATTTGTCTAGCGCTGTCGAAATGAATACCGAAAGTATTCATCCCAAACGAGGTGCTATGATGACGCCAATTACCAAAAGTGCTGCACTACTGATCCTGCTTAGCGCATCATTGATCGGTTGTGCAGACAAAAGCCTGCTATCCCCAGCCACCAATCAAGCCCAAACCACTGCGCTGCAAGCAACCCAAAAAGCGGCAATGGCAACTCCTAAACCTATAATTACTCCAATACCGAAGCCTGATCCTACACCAGCCCCAAGGGCGGCCTCTCAGCCAACGACAGCCCCTGCGCCAACCGCATCACAGAAGCCGGCCGTCATAGGCGACTATGCAAAAACGAAGTCAGTAACAGGCGATCGGGTACCTTATTCGTGGTATTACATGAAAAAGAAAACGGGGCAAGTTCCCGATTTTCCAAAAGAAACGAAATCCTTCACCGCGGATCAGAAAGCCGTCTGGGTTGGGACAGGTAAGAAGGTTTACTTAACCATCGATGCCGGAGGCCCGCTGATTGAAGTCGATCTGATGCTTAAATCACTGAAAGAAAACGGCGTGAAAGCTAACTTTTTTATTTCAGGTAATAACATTAAGAAAAATCCGGATTATTTGAAAAAGGTCGTTGCTGATGGCCATTTTGTTGCCAACCATACAATGACGCATAACGACTTTAATGACATGTCCGATGATCAGATTCGCAAAGAAATTACGGATTTCGAAGCGTTATATAAACAACTTACGGGTAAAGAGGTCGAGAAATATTTCCGCTTTCCTTATGGGCATTTCAATCTACATAATTTGAACTTAGTATCCAGTATGGGCTATACATCTGTGTTCTGGTCGACGGCTATGCGAGATTGGGAACCGAGAGCGAACGGAGCCGAGGATCCTTACAATGACATTATGAATAATTTGCATGATGGTAATGTGATTCTGATGCATCAGGGATCTTTAGAAAATATGCAGGCGCTGGCTCGTATCTGTAAAGAGATCAAGAAGAAAGGCTACGAATTCGGAATTGTGAGTGAACTCCAGTCTAAAAATTAGGTGACAGACCAGAAATCTGATACGTTAATCTAGGTACCTTTGAGCTTGGACGTTCATATTCTATCCATATGGTTCCGTAATTCATTAACCGGCAAAGGAAGCGGATAGGTGTGCAGCAAGCGATAGCCGTACTGGACTCCGGAGTCGGAGGATTAACTGTAGTAAAAGAAGTCATGAGACAGCTGCCGCAAGAAAAAGTGATTTATTTCGGAGATACAGCACGAAGTCCGTATGGTCCCCGATCTGCTGGAGAAGTCCGCACATTCACTCGGCAAATCGTTGATTACTTAATTCAATTTAATCCTAAAATGATTGTTATTGCTTGTAATACGGCAACCGCTGTTGCCATAGAAGATATTCGTGAACGGGTATCGATTCCCGTTCTTGGTGTTATTTCGCCAGGGGCGAGAGCAGCGATCAAAAATACACGAAGCGGCATTATTGGGGTTATCGGTACGGAAGGAACGATACGCAGCAAAGCATATGAACAAGAGTTAAGATTGATTTCTCCGAACATTCAGGTGTTTAGCGAAGCTTGCCCGCTGCTAGCGCCTTTCGTAGAAAAAGGGCTTTTCGGTGCGGAAAGTGCTCAAGCGATTGTTGAACAATCGTTGAGCCCGCTTATTGGCAAGCCGATAGATTGCTTAATTCTGGGCTGCACCCATTATCCGTTCCTGATGGAGACCATTTCCAGTGTCATGGGACCGGATGTACGTTTGATTTCTTCGGCAGACGAAACGGCCAGAGAGATCAGTACGATCCTGTACCACCACGACATGCTGGCAACATCGGGGCTGCTTCCCATCCATCAATTCTTCTGCAGCGGTGAGCCCGAATTATTCATGACAATTGCTCAGAACTGGCTCAAAGAGCAAATATCGATCACACCAGTCGTCTGGCAGGTACCCAATATTCTATGAGTGGTGCGAATAGACCCGGATGGGTCTATTTTTTTATGTCCAGCCGCGGCGTTACGTATGGCCGCATGATTCTAAGACTGCGGGCATATTCATATCCTACGAAGTAAGTAAAAGAGCTGTGAGGTGGTCGCATGTTAGGATACGGGTATTGGACACTTTGTGAAGAACTGAACCGGCTAGGCAAGATATATCCTTTTCTTCACTTCGAAGTCATAGGCGAGAGTGTCATGGGAAAAAGCATACCTGCTCTGCGAATCGGTCAAGGTGCGAAAGAGCTTCATATTAACGCATCGTTCCATGCGAATGAGTGGATCACGACACCGCTTTTAATGCAATTCGTGGAAGATCTCGCCTGCTCCTATGCAAGAGGGACCGCATGGCAGGGAAGCAACATTAGACGCCTCTTATCGGAGTATTCGCTATGGGTTGTACCCATGGTGAATCCGGATGGTGTGGAGCTTGTGCTGCACGGCGTTAATGACGAACATCCATTTCGAGAGACGCTGCTGGACTGGAACGGAGGATCACCGGATTTCAGTAATTGGAAGGCGAATATCCGTGGTGTTGACCTCAATGACCAATTTCCTGCTCACTGGGAAGAAGAGGCTGCACGAAGAGGGCAGCCCGGGCCAGGTGAGCGTGATTATGGTGGAGTTGCGCCGCTGACAGAGCCAGAAGCAATAGCCTTAGCCCATTTTACAGAATGTCATCCATTTGAACTCGTTGTCGCACTGCATACACAAGGTAGGGAGATTTATTGGAATTATCGCGATTATGAACCTTCAGAGTCGGAGGCTTTTGCTGAGCGTTTAGCTCTGGCCAGCGGCTACCAGGCAGTTAAACTGGTTGACAGTGACGCCGGGTACAAGGACTGGTTCATCCAGCAATTTCGTAAACCTGGATTTACCATTGAAGTGGGAGTTGGTGTTAATCCCTTGCCTGTTGAATCTTTCGCAACGCTCTATGAAGAGATGGTTCCGATTCTACTGACGGCCATGGATTTACAAGTCGTTAACCGTTAGACAAGTAACATGAACTAGACCATGCCCTCAATGAACCGTTCCGCCCAGACTTCATATACTGAAGTTAGGAGACTGTTGGGAGGCGTGGATATGGCACCTAAAGGGAAGGGCAAGGTAATCAAGAAGAAGAAAGTACTTTCATCCAGAGAGCAGTACACGATGAGACTTGTAGAATCTTCCACTTGCGCGGTTTGTAAAACGCAATGCGCAAGAGGACTTCGATATTTGGCCTTGATGTCACAGCCGGGAGCCGTGGGTAAAGGGGTTCCCTGTATTTTGACAAGAAGAAAAATCAATTAATTGAAGTGAAAAGTCCACGCCCCGATTTCTAGGGCATGGACTTTCTTTACTTAGGAGTATGTTCATGTGGGATAGAGCACTTATTCTGAATAAAATGGATCTGGTTCTCAAGCCGGTTCCGTTGCTCTTCTGGCCCTTGGAACTGTTCAAGTTCTTGTATTAATTTGTGGAGATCAGAGCCTGCATTCGCACAGTCGTAATTGCTTTCTAAATTATCGAGCATATTTCGGCCTCCTAATTTATCATGTGGTTATTTCTTACCCTTTTTGCTGCTCCGATCATGGGTGCGTTTAGTTGTATTCTGTTTGGCGTGTCCTTGCTGCTTATGGCCTTCTGACATGTTGTTCACTCCTTGGAATCAGGTTTTTTTGCGGTCCGAGTTTATTATAAGCATTCGCCTGAATTTGATACGATAAAAAATAAAAAGCCCCACGAACGATTAGAAATCGTTTGAAGGGTTTTGAGCTCTGATGGTTGAAAGGATTAACGTTGAGACGTCAGCAATTTATTTTCAAGTGTTTGTTTAACCTTCTTGATCGCATCGGTTTCTAATTTGTGGTTTTGGTTAAACTTAGCACCTGTTAATGCAAGCGCTTCCTTAACTGTCATTTCTACACGAATAATTTCTTCACCTTGGGGAATTTGCACGGTATTGTGGTTCATTTTCATCACTCCTATGTCAACTTTTTGGAGAGAAAACCTTGATTTGTCGCACTTTTAATATAACATATCATGTAAGGTTAAACAAGGGTTATTAAGACCTATTTATTAGAAAAGATTGTCGGAGACTTAGCTGCTTGGCAAAGAAAAAGCACTCAAAATTGCAGAAAATATTCTGCCATTCGGAGTGCTTTTTCCCCTTCGAACACACAATAGGTAGGTAAATCCGATTCGTAAATCACCCCAGAAGTATATATCGCGTGTAAAATAAAAAGATCTGCCATCCAAGTGTGAAATGTGGATGGCAGATCTTTTTATTACGGTCCGTTATACGGGATTTTTCCTTGGACATATTCGTCTTCCGGCTTACGAATCCAACGCTGAATGTAGCCTTGCGTATAAAGGGCTTTGATCAGAATGATCAGTACAGGTGAAAGGATAACCCCCGCAAATCCAAATAAAGAAAGGGATATAATCATGAAAGCTAACGTTGTGAATGCAGATACCCCGAGCGACTCCCCGGTAATCTTAGGCTCCATGATTTGTCTGACAAGAATAACGACAAGGAGTAAGGCGCTAAGCCAAATCGCGAGTGTAGTTTGACCAACAATAAACAAGTAAATAATCCATGGAATGAACAAAGTCGAAACGCCGAGTAGTGGCAGCACATCGAATATGGCTGATAACAGCGAGATCGAGAAGGCGTTATTAACGCCGAGCAGGAGCAAGGCAAAAAATACAACAATGAACGTCAATGTGATCAGTTTTGCTTGCGCTTTTATGTATGATACGATACCCTTCACGACATTCTCCTTGAGGAAAAAGAAGACGGATTTAAAGGTTTTTGGTGTCTTTTCACTGGCATGGCGTTTCCAAGAATCGATTTCAATGCTTAGGAAGTAGGCCAATATAATACCGACTATGAAGTTGAACATGAAGGTTGAGAAGGAAGTCAGAGAGGCGACTAATCCTGATAAGAAAGCTATGATGAATTTGGAGGCATTTCCAGCGAATTGCCCCGCATAATCTTTGGCTTTCACTATCACATCAGGAGGCAGCGTTTGGAAACGATCATTCAATTCACTGATTTTATGTACGATTTGATCATTGAATACGGATTGATACTCGTCCACTTTATCGACAAGGCTCATAATCTGGCTTGTGAAAATGACAGCAGCACCGGTTAGTGCGCCTAGGATGATAAGGACGAATACCAAGGTTGAAATCGCCGAGGCGATCGACTTACGCATCCCTTTGCGATTCAGAAACCTAGCAAATGGCTCGATCATCATGAAAATGATCAGAGCCAGAAAGATAGGTGTGGCGATGCGATACAGATAGCTGAATAACAGCATGAATAAATAGACGGTTAGAACAATGAGAGCAATGTCAAAGGCTGTTCTCCAATATTTCTTGTAAAAAGAAATCATGCATGTTCCTCCGGGATCATTATTGTTCCGTCAAAATTATCGGTCCTTGGCTCGTAATGGCAATCGTGTGCTCATATTGAGCAGATAGACTGCCGTCATAGGTTCTTGCTGTCCAACCATCTTGATCTACTTTGGAATGGTATTTACCGACATTTAGCATCGGTTCAATTGTGAACACCATGCCTTCTTTAATACGCGGTCCTTTACCGGCAGGTCCATAATGAGGCACTTGCGGTTCTTCATGCATTTCTGAGCCAATCCCATGTCCGATAAAATCTCTCACAACGGAAAAGCCTTGTGATTCCGCGTATACTTGGATGGCATGAGACACATCTCCGATACGGTTGCCGGGAATCGCTTGTTCAATCCCTTTGTACAGCGATTCCTTCGTTACTTTCAGCAATTTCTCAGCAATGGGGGAGATGCTGCCAACAGCATATGACCAGGCAGAGTCCGCCAACCAACCATCAATTCGTACGACCATGTCAATGGTCACGATATCGCCGTCATGGAGTGGCTCCTTCTTCGGAAAACCGTGACAGATTACATCGTTGACGGATGCGCAAGTGGCGTAGGGATAACCGTGATATCCCTTTTGCTCAGGTGTAGCTCCGTGCTTAGCCAGAAAGCCCTCCACAAACTGGTCGATTTCCCATGACGTTATACCGGGGCGAATCAGTTTGGCAATCTCTTTATGGCAGTCAGCAAGTATGCGTCCGGCTCTGCCCATTTTTTCAATTTGTTCTTTCGATTTGATGGTGATCATTGGGGTCCCACTCCTCTGGTGATATTCATTCATTATGTCCACTTTGCTGACCATAGCTTCATTTCTTTTAATATTTGATGCAAATCCTGGCCTTTCGGTGTCAGTGTATACTCGACAGTTACAGGAACGGTAGGGTAAGCCATACGTTCTAAGACGCCATGCTCTTCGAGATGACGAAGGATATCGGTTAATGACTTAGGGCTGATCCCCGTTACCTGACGCTGCAGCTCGCCGAAACGCCTCGTTCCGCAAAATAATTCGCGAAGCACTAGAAAGGCCCATTTTCCACCAATCACTTCAAGTGTTCTTTCAATGGAGCATTCAATTTCTTTGGGCACTTTAGGAACATAGTTACTGAGTGGAGCGACTTTTTCATTCTCAAGGGTTGACATAAGATCGCTTCCTTTCAATTTAGATATCCATGTGCACTAACCTCTAAGTAAGTAAGTTACCAACATGTAATTAGTGCTATTTGTTGTCACTACTATGTATTTTAAAGTTCGTTTACTGAATTAGCAATAGTGAGGATCGTTGTAGACTTTGTAAACAGCTAAACGATGTATCCTTGGACAAAGGTTGATTTCGTGCCTTAGATTCTTTACAATAAGAAATAAAATTATAGTTTCAGGAGATGTGTACATATGAAAGTCAAAATTTCTCGTAATGCAGCAAAAGTACTTCAATTGGAGCTTGATAAAGAAGAAAACAAAGGATTAATGGTTCGCGTTCAAGTGACTCATAAGCACGGTGACCATGCTCACTATGGTTTGGGTCTTGACGATAAATCAGCAGATGACATCCTTGTAAACACGGATAAGGGAATTGATGTTTTGTTAGATAAAAACGAACCATTGCTGGATGGCATACGTATTGATTACTTCTATACACCGGAAGAAGGCTTCATGATTACGAACCCAAGCAAGGGGAATCTCGGGGATCACTAATGCGTAATGATATTCGCATTTGTGATAAATGCAAACACATGAAAGTGAAGTCCGCCCTTTCTAAACTAAGTGTCATTGCACCTGACGCTGAAGTCAAAGTAGCCTGCAAATCCTATTGCGGTCCTTGTTCCAGGTTTGCTTTTATTTTCATAAATGGCCGCTATGTGACAGCAGCAACAGAAGACGAAGCAATTGAAAAAGCAAAGAAATATGTGAAATAGCAAAAAGCATCCGTCCACTTCGTGGGTCGGATGCTTTTATTCATTCACACGAAATTAAGCATGAACGGCAGATTTCTCTATGAGCTTTCGAATTTGGCTCTCTATTTTACTTGGTGTAGTAGTAGGCGGGAAGCGTTTAATCACATTGCCTTGCTGATCAACTAAGAATTTCGTGAAATTCCATTTGATGCTTGAGCCGAATAGACCGGAAGCCTGTTGTTTAAGGTGGCGGTACAGCGGATGGGCGTCTGCACCGTTTACATTGATTTTGGAGAACAACGGGAAGTTGACTCCAAAATTAATTTGGCAAGCTTGCTCTACTTGAGCGTCATCGCCGGGCTCCTGATCCTTGAATTGATTGCATGGAAATCCTAGAACGCTAAAGCCTTGTTCCTTATATGTGTCATGGAGCTCTTGAAGTCCTTTGAATTGAGGCGCGAATCCACATTTTGTTGCGGTATTTACAATCAGCAGCACTTGACCTTTGTAGTCGGCGAGAGATTTTTCTTCCCCGCGGATCGTCTGCACAGTAAATTGATGAACGTTCAAGAGGGTCACCTTCTTATAATTATTTCATACAAATTAATTGTATACAATTTTAATTGGTTTGAAAAGCTTTTTTTTGGGATTTTACAAATTTTATATTCCCCTCTAATACTGCACGAACGTACTTGCAGCCCTATTTGCCGTTTATGGCGCATAACAGGATGACTTATCTACAAAATAAAGAGTAAACGAAAACCCAGATCTTCGAGTTGCTCTCGAGGATTTGGGTTTTATTTTTGAACTCATACAATATCAGCGAGTGCTTTATTAACGGATGAATATTTAAACGTAAAGCCTTGCTCAAGCAGTACCCTCGGGAGTACTTTTTGAACTTTCAAGAGAAGCGTAGATAACTCGCCGAAAATCAGCTTCATGAAAAAAGCAGGAAGCGGGAATAGATTCGGTCTCCTCATTGCTTTGGCTAATGCCTGTCCGAACTCCCTATTCGTGACCGGATTCGGCGCTGTGGCATTTACAGGACCGATAATCGCTTCGTTTTGGATACAGAAATCAATGAGCCTCACCATATCATCGATGTGAATCCATGAGAGCCATTGATTACCGCTGCCTATGGGGCCGCCAACACCAAGTTTATAAGGGAATGCCATCTTTGGGAATGCACCTTCCTTGCCGTCTAGTACAAGTCCTATACGGACTTTCACAATCCGTGATCCTTGTATCTGATCAGCCGCGTGTTCCCACTTTTCAACTACACTCGACAAGAAATCTACAGATCGTTGCGGACTTCGTTCGTCGAAGGTTGCCGTCTCTGAAGTACCGTATACGGACATTCCTGAAGCATTAATGACAACGGGCTTAATTTCCATGCGTTCTACGAGGTGGGCCACTCGCTTTGCTGCCTTTAGACGAGACTCAACAATACGTTCTTTGGCCGCAGCTGTCCAACGCTGATTAATCGACTCGCCAGCCAAATTTACGATGGCATCAAGACCTGCAAATTCAGCCCAATTAGACTGCAGTTGATCCCAAGTTACGGTGCGAACATCATGAACGACAGCTTTGGGAGAACGTGAGATATTGATAACTTCATGACCTTGCTGATGCAAATGAGAAATCAATCGTTTACCAATAAAGCCGCTGCCGCCCGTAACTGCAATTTTCATCATTAGGCACCTCCTTTCCTCCATTATAGGTGTAAAATACAATCTTTTCCAACAGGCGTTATTCTGCCGTTTACATGAATGTGTTATATTGGAAATAAGGAGGGATGCCCTATGTTTCGTTTTTTATTTCGAAAATCACCCAAACCGTCCAAGCGAAGCCTTGTCGGGAAATTCAAACCGAACTATCGTGCTTCGGAGCTTCCTCAAGGGCTTGGTTTGCTAGAAGGTATTCCGTTAGAACGAATCATTGCTAAGCTGAATAGCGCACTTCCACTTGATTATGTAGAAAGACTCCAATACCGTGTAAAAGCAGGGAATCCGAACATGTCGGATGACGAATTTGCCTGTAAATGGTTTGAGTTAAAACGATTTTTCTTAATGAATCTCATTTTGAAACAAACACCGATGTTTAGCACCGCAATCGATGAGATATGGCATGAGATGTTGATGTTTACAAGAGAATATCAGCGGTTTGGGGAGCAATTCGCAGGTGGCGTTATTCATCATTCTCCTGAACGTGAACTGAAGCAAATGCCGGGTGAACGTGCTTGGTTTGACTGGATATACGCACATTTGTTCGAATTCGCTCCAACTAGTGCTCGCTGCTGGAACGGTTTTTTTCGTAACCCGCTGGATAGGGAACGAACAGATCTGCTTTGTGGAGGCAATGAGGAAGAAATCGCCGAGCGCTGGTTCGATTTGGAGCAGGCGAAACGGTATCCAGAGGTCGCAGAGACAGTCCGTATGCTAATTGCCCAAGCCATTAATGAAGCTAGACATTCAGCGAACAGCCGCAGCTTTGAGGATACAGGCTGGAAGAATTCGTTAGCAGGCCCGAACATTTTGGTGTATATGGCGGGAGCAATGATGTTCTTCTCCATCCATGATC
Organism: Paenibacillus sp. yr247; assembly: GCF_900103825.1. Taxonomy (GTDB): domain Bacteria; phylum Bacillota; class Bacilli; order Paenibacillales; family NBRC-103111; genus Paenibacillus_E. Next base: position 16,571 of record NZ_FNIF01000002.1, on the reverse strand, counting down.
CAAGTGACTTTACAGGCGGCATGAACTCGTATTGGCCAGAGAATGATATGGATGCTCAAAAAGACAAGCAAAGCAGTTGTTCTTCATCAAGTTGCGGCAGCTCTGGAAATAGCGGCGAAAGCTTTGGCGATAATAGCGGAGGCGGAGGCAGCAACTGCAGCTCAGGCTCTTCATGCTCATCGGGATCGAGCTGCGGCTCTGGTTGCAGCAGCTAAGGCAAGCTGAGGATGTGGAAATCCAGCCGAATTTCCCCAGCTTGACGAAGTAACGGGAGCTAGGAGACATTGAATGAACACTTTCCAGCGGAGAGTGTTTTTGTTTGAACAAAATGAGGAGGCCGAGCCTTCCTTTGATTGTAACAATGCCGAGGGTTCTTATGCGGGTAACTTGCCGAGCCTTCATTGCAGGTAACCTTACTGTAAAGAGTGCAGGTTTTTTGTGCTCGAGCTCCCAATCGGTAGGCAGAACCTGCAAAAACTACATCAATATTAGCTGTTTCTGGCTCAAAAGCCAGATCTGAACTGAATTTGATGCACAAAATGCAGGATTACAAGCAAAATGAGTCACTTTTACGAATTCAGATGCACTTTTTACATCAACTCTTACCGAGAAACTTCCCCATCCGCATCCGTACCTGCCCCCCCATACACTGTCAAAGACCCGAACCAGATTCTGCTCGAACTTCCGAACTCCCATAAAATCGAAAAATGTAGAAAAGTGAGACACGTATCGTCATTTTTCGTGTATAATTGGATTTCGATGCTCGTTTCATTGACCTTCGGTAAATTAAGCAGCGAGAGGAGTCCTTTCTCATGAATCGGTTACGTGGTTTTCTTGGTTCTTATCATCCCATTGTACATACGTTAATCCTTGGAACCGTTATGGCTAGGGCGGCGTCTTCCATGAGTTTACCTTTCCTTGCGATTTATTTAGCCAGACATACGTCGATGAGCGCGGTTATGATCGGGATCGTCATTGGAATGGGAGCCTTGGCTGGAACAATGGGCGGTTTTATTGGCGGTACCTTATCGGATCGATTCGGAAGACGCATCATCATGCTGGCAGCTCTTTTCGGCTGGTCTTTCGTGTTCTTAGGTTTCGGCGTTGTCAAATTACCGATCCTGTTCATGCTGCTCAATATGCTGAACGGCTTGTGCCGCTCCTTTTACGAGCCTGTGTCGCAGGCCTTGATGGCGGATTTGACTGAACCGGCTAAGAGACTAAAAGTATTTTCGATGCGTTATATGGCCATAAATGTCGGTGTTGCCGTCGGGCCCTTATTAGGTGCTTTTTTTGCAACATGGAACGGTGCACTGCCTTTTATACTTACAGGAATCGTTTATTTTATTTATGCGGTTACGCTGTATGCACTTCTCATTGCTTTTGGGATTAAAAAAATTGAGGGTGAGAAGAAATCATCGGTTACCTTTGGCTCGGCTTTGCGGGTAATTCGCAGTGATATGACCTTTCGCTTCTATATCTTTGGCGGTATTATCGGAGCTATCGGTTACTCGCAGGTGATGGTAACACTTTCACAGTATTTGGAACAGAGTTTTGCAGATGGAGTGAAAATGTTTGCTGTCCTGATGAGTGTAAATGCGATCGTCGTCATTGCCATGCAGATTCCTCTTACGCGTATTGCCGAAAAGCACACGCCCATTGCTGCCATCATATTTGGTAACGTGATGTTCGCATTAGGGGATATTGGCTTTGCATTTTCCCATTCGCTGGTATGGCTCATCCTTTCAATGGGGATTTTTACACTTGGCGAAATCTTAAATTACCCCGCCGCTAACATGCTGATTGATAAATTAGCTCCCGAGCAAATGCGCGGTACTTATTTTGGCGCTCAAACATTAACGAACGTAGGTCACTTTATGGGACCATGGGTGGGTGGGTTTTTGCTCGTTTCTTATGGTGGAAATACGCTGTATATTTTAATGGCCATTTTGACTATAACGGGCTCCTTTTTCTATTGGAAAGGCACGAATCGCCAAAGGTTGGTAAAAAATACGTCGAAAAATGAAAATTTTTGAAAAAAATTGCAAAATTAGTTCTTCAGCACTATTCGAATTCAAAACAACTTCACTTATCCTTGAGAGTATAGATATTTCTTACTCACGCTTTCGATACATCTTGCTTTACATCTCGACAAAGGCAAAGCTGACGAAAGTCAGTGACGCAAAGCTAAAGGGGCTTCCTTGTCCTGAGCAGGACACGCTGCCAGCCAGCTGCCGAACGATTGGGAATTCAACATTAGAACCCCTCCGATCGGTTCATTATGGTGGGGTTTTTCTCTGTCATAACAACAAAAATTATGTAAGAATAAAAGGAGGACCAAGCAGCATGCAGTTTGAACTACATGAAGAACAAAAAGTGACTTCGCTATGTGGTAATCATGTTGCCCGTTTGGTGCCATCCTCGGATGGACCAAAGCTTATGATTAATCGAGAAGAATACGCGTTAAACGAAGCTTGTTGGGATGTTGAAATGTTTCACGGAAGAAGCAACAGCATATTAATTTTCTATTGGAAGGGCGAAGTAAAGCTATCTGTAAAAATGCCGCCGATGTCACAAATTGAAGCATTTTTGAATCGACTTTTCCAATGCTTGTCTTCCAAATTAAGAACGGTACAGCCTGTCTAGGCTAGCCGGTCTTTTTTTTTGTTCATTTGCTGTATGGGAATTATACGACTTGAGCTCCAAAACGGTGGAGGCGGTCACCATGCAGCTGGTACTTGCCAAGTGGATTATGAGCACGCAGGGGAAGTAATGAATAAAATTGTTGAAACGATGAGAGCAGACGGATAAAATAAGTAAAACGAGCCGCAGGATGGGGAGTTCCCGGAATGCGAAACATTTCTATGTCGATTTACTTGGGTTAACTGTTTTACATGAAACTTATCGTGCAGAACGAGACTCCTATAAGCTGGATTTGCGCATAGGGGAGACGGAGCAGCAGATCGAGTTGTTTTCTTTTCCGAATCCTCCGCTAAGAGTTAACCAGCCTGAGGCACGCGGTCTTAGGCATTTGGCTTTTGTTGTTCTGAATATGGAGCAAAGTGTAAAAGAACTAGAGGGTAAGGGAATTGCAGTAGAGTCGGTGAGAATCGATCCAATTACCGGTGACCGCTACACGTTTTTTGCAGATCCCGATGGGCTGCCTTTGGAGTTGGTGGAACATGCGAAATGATCTCCAAGAAAGGACAGAGCAGGAGCCGAAGCTACAGTTTGCCAAAGGCTGCCTATGGAGTATTCTTGTGTCCATTCCCTTCTGGGCGATATTGATTTGGTTCTTGTTTATAAAATAAATCCCTCAATAACTTGGTCTGACCATTGCCACTGCCGATACGCAGTCAGGTCGGATAAGCGATTGAGGGATTTTTTGTCTATTACTTGTTATCCGTTGGTTTGCGCGGAGGAAGTGGACCAAGGTACTGGAACAGGTTACACTCGATCCGTCCGTTAAATAGCTTGCGCTTCTTATCTGCGCGGCGGTTCATGTAGTGCTCGAGCTGTGTGCTCGGGCTTAAGATGAACATGCTCCAGGAGGGCATTGGAGCGGTAAGTGCACCGAGCTGGCGCAGCGCCAGCTCAACATCTTGCGCTTCACCAAGCCGCTCCCCATAGGGAGGGTTGGTGATCAAGCAGCCATAGTCGCCGCGCGGGCGGGCCTTGGCCACAGGTTCCACGCGAAGCTGGAACTGCTTGGTCAAGCCGGCGGCCTTCGCGGCGGCCTCTGCCACTTCGATGGCAGAGGGGTCAATGTCACTGCCGATGATGTTCAGCGGAACATCGTCACGGACAGCATCGAAGGCTTCGTCGCGAGCCTTGTCCCACAGCTTGCGGGGAATATTGCCCCACGCCTCGCTTGGGAAGCTGCGCCGCAGGCCTGGAGCGATGTTCCATCCGATCATCGCAGCCTCGATTGGGATGGTTCCTGACCCGCAGAACGGGTCGTAGAGCGGCCGGTCGACCTTCCAGCGGCTCAGTAGGATCATCGCAGCCGCCATGGTCTCCTTTAGTGGCGCTTCGGTCACGAGCTTGCGATAGCCGCGCTTGTGTAAACTGGCGCCGGTTGTGTCGATTGTCAGCGTCGCAATATCGTTCAGGAGCGCGACTTCGATAACGTAACGTGCTCCGTTCTCGGGGAACCACTCCGTACCGCAGCGGAGCTTTAACTTCTCCACGACAGCTTTTTTCACGATTCCTTGGCAAGCAGGAACGCTGGATAATTGTGACTTATGGGAACGCCCTTCTACAGGGAATTCAGCATCGTTCGGAATCCAGTCTGGCCAGTCGAGCGCCTTCGTGCCTTCGAACAGCTCGTCGAAAGTCAGGGCTTTAAATTGGCCCATGAGAACCAGGATGCGATCAGCGGTCCTCAACCAGAGGTTGGTACGGGAAATGGCCAGTTCGTCTCCAAGAAAGCGGACACGTCCATTCTCGACGGTTACCTCATTGTAGCCAAGATCACGGATTTCGCGAGCAACGATAGCCTCAAGTCCCATCGGGCAAGTTGCGATTAATTCAATTTGTTGTGGCATGTTTAGATTCCTTCCATCCGGGTTGTGCATCGCTCATAAAACTCATACAATTAACAAGTATAGGACAAATAGGTTACACTTACAAACGAGACCTGCAAAGTGCAAGCTTAGATTTCTTTTCTGCGTATGCTTACGATGCTAGTTTTCTTACGAAAACCCAAAGGAGGAACACTACATGGAAACGATAACAGCCGAAAGCTATTTGGAAGGTTTATACGAGGAAGATGCAGTTCTAGAGCGAGTTAAGGAAGTCATACGTACCCATAATATGCCCGAGATATCTATCGCACCTGGATACGGCAGACTGCTTACTATGCTGGTCACGATAACTGGCGCTACGAAGGTGTTGGAAATTGGTGCTTTAGGCGGCTATAGCGGGATTTGTTTGGCAAGAGGCTTGAAAGAGGGCGGTAAGCTCATTTCACTAGAGTTAAAACAAGATTTTGCCGATGTGGCTAAGCAAAATGTTACAGATGCGGGACTCGGCGAGCTGGTTGAGTATCGAATTGGCGAAGCGCTAGTGCACCTTAACGAGCTTCTTGAGCAGGGGGAGCGATTTGATTTCTTTTTTATCGACGCGGACAAAGTTAATTACCCGAACTATTTGGAGCTCGCAATCAAGCTTGCAAACCCAGGCGCCGTTATAGCTGGAGATAATACGCTGATGCGGGGGAAAGTCGTCGACGCGAACCAAACCAAAGATTCAATCCAAGCGATGCGTACATTCAACCAACGAATCGCTGCCGATCCGCGATTGGAAAGCACGATCCTTCCTGCCTATGATGGCTTAGCATTAGCACGTGTGAAGTAACACAGCTATTAAGCCATTTGGTTGTTGATTGGAAAATGGCAGTACTTGGGACTTTTTTTCTATGCAGGCTAAAAAGCGCTGTAAGCTAACGATTGCTTATAGCGCTTTTTTCATTTGCCTGCTTAAGATGCTTTTTGCTCTATGATATGTAAGTCAACTTCGCTTAATTTTCCTGGAGTGACTGGTTTTAGCTGTGTTAGAGGCGGCACAGGTTGTGGTGTGGAAATAGGATGAGTGGTTTGTTGCTTTTTGAAAGGAAGAGCGCTGATGCTGTTCCAATAGATAAACAATAACTCTGCACATACGACGATCATCACAATTTTGCGCCAGTTCAACTTCATGGATGGCATCCTCACTTTTAAGCAATACACCTATATTATCATATAGTGGAAGTATTTCCCATGTTTACTTCTGGCGAAAATCATTTTATTTATAAACCAACCCCGTCGTAATCTCATGTTCATACCTCTGGCTTTCCGGCATTTGAGCGGCGTAAGCCAAGCCAACAGCGCGTTCAATGTCATATGGTACACGTACGAATTGAATCGCAAAACCAGCTTGTTCAATGCCTGCAGTTTCCCCCTCCAGAATGCAGTAACAGGCTTGAGGAATGCCGTCATAAGGTGTTCCCACGCTTCCTACATTAAAAAGCATCAGACCGCTGCTTACGTGATTCTGAGAGCTCTTCTCCGATGGGTTCTTGATCGTTATTAGATAAGGAATATGAATGTCCCCGTAACCAACAATATCGGGCTGCTTTCCATTAGCTGCCTTACCTGTCATCTCCGTATTTTGAAACATCGCGAGACGCTCCTCCTTGGAGGCTTTACGTTTCAATCGATGATAGACGCTTTGCGCAGAAGCGTGGAAAAGTCGGAACAATTTGCCGCTTAGATACAAATCAACGGAAAAAGGCAGCTGTTCCAAATAAGCCAGCCTATCGATACCAAGCTGCTGCTGATGCCACAAGCCGGCAGACTGATCCTGCGGAAGGGTAATACCCAAGTCCCAGTTTCCCTGAACAACGGATTCACATACTACTTTAACACGGTCAACGACAGCAGCTGAATCAGGACCTTTGCCGACAAGGTCGCCCAAACAAATGATGCGCTCAATGCCACGGCGTTTGATATCTACTAGGACGGCTTCCAGTGCAGGTAAATTCCCGTGAATATCCGAAATGATTGCGATTTTCTCCAACATTTTCGTTCCCTTTCTTTAATAACCTCGGTTGGTCATGTTAATGCTTCTGTTATACCACATGGATTTGAATCTGAAAATGAGAGTGTCTTACTATTACCCAATGGGTGATTCTTCTGCTATAATTTGTAGGGGGAAAGGGGAATTTTTTGAATGGAATCCAGACAAGATCGTCACCGTAAACCGAAAAAAGAGCGTTTTCAGAACAAGACTCCGCTCAAAGTGATGGGGGGACTCACACTTGCCGCTGCCGCTTGCTTAGCCATCGGCATTGGCGCTTCCTATTGGACATCGAACAGCAAAACAGCTGAAAAGACAGAGTCAGCATCATCACCTATACCTATTGATTCGCCTCAACCGGCCAAACCGACGAGTTCACCGAGTACACAGCCAAGCGCGAAGCCTAGCCCAGAGTCTCCGGCTAACGCCGTAATCGCAACGCCAACGCCTGCCGCATCGGATAAACCTGCAGGCAGTGGGGGGCAAGTGAAGTTATCTTTTGTGGGTGATGTGCTGCTGGCTTCCAAAGTGGAAGATATTTTGAAACAAAATGGCTATGATTATCCTTATACCAATGTGAAAGACTTTCTGAGCAAGCCGGATTATACCATTGCAAATTTAGAAACACCTATAACGACTAAAGGTACAGTTCAAAATAAGGATTACGTCTATCGTTCTTCACCTCTCGCATTACCTGCACTGAAGGCTTCAGGCATTGATCTCGTTAATTTAGCAAATAACCATGTGATGGATTATGGTCCGGAAGGTTTGCTGGATACGATGGACGCTCTAGATCAAGAGGGTGTCAAGCGAATGGGAGCTGGCAAAGATTTGGAAGAAGCATACAAGCCGGTCATCGTGGAAAAGGATGGCGTGAAGATCGCCTTCTTCGGCTTCAGCCGTGTTGTTCCTGAGGCTTCCTGGAAAGCGGGTCCTGGCCATCTCGGCGTAGCAGAAACTTATAACTACAAGCTGCCCGTCGAAGCGATTCAGAAAGCAAAAGCCGAAGCTGATCTCGTCGTTGTCGTTACCCACTGGGGCATAGAAAGAAGCGATCAGCCTGATAAGAATCAGACCGATTTGGCCCATCGTTATATCGATGCCGGCGCTGATTTGGTCGTTGGCGGTCACCCGCATGTATTACAAGGTTTTGAGCAATACAAAGGCAAATGGATTGCATATAGTTTAGGCAACTTCATTTTTACGACGAATGATAACCCTAAGACTTGGGAGACGGTTATTTTAGAGGCTGCATGCTCGAAGGACACGTCATGCAGCATCCATCTTGTTCCGATTTTGACCAAATCAGCACTGCCTACACCGATGAGTATAGAGGATGGCGCCAAGCTGTTTCAGCGATTGAGTCAAATCTCCCATGGTGCTCAAGTGGATACGCAAGGAAATGTTAGTAAGAAATAAGATGAGGAGTAAACAACATGACAGAAGCTATTCGCAATATTTACTGCGTAGGACGCAACTACCGGGCACATGCCGCCGAACTGGGGAATGATGTTCCTGATCAACCGATGATTTTCACCAAACCGACTCATGCGCTTGCCCAAATAAATGGGGGAGAGTTAACTCTTCCCGGTGATCAAGGTGAGATTCACTTTGAAACCGAGTTGGTCCTACATATCGCTAAACCTTATTCAGAAGGCATCCAAGTAGATGAGATTGTTGACAAGTATGCGCTAGGCATAGACTTCACACTCAGAGACGTTCAGAACGTAATCAAGAAGAAGGGTCAGCCTTGGCTGCCTGCCAAAGGCTTTCTGAAGTCTGCGCCAATCAGTACATTCCGTCCATTTCCAGGAACTTCAAAACTTACAGAAGCCAACTTCCAGCTGCGCCAGAATGGAAACGTTGTTCAGAACGGCAACATTAGCAATATGATCTTCGATCTGCAAACGATCATTGATTACATTGCAAAACATTATGGTTTAGGCGCTGGCGATATCATTTACACAGGTACTCCTGAAGGGGTAGGTCCTGTGCGTGACGGTGATCGCTTGGAGCTGTTATGGGGAGAAGAAGTATTCGGAGCGGTTACAATTCACGTATAACAACAAAGGGCAGTCTCTTAAAGTCATTATGACCTGAGAGAAGTGCCCTTTTTGATTAGGTTAAACTTCGGTTGGATCTAATGCAGCATCGGAATATTGATCACGAACACGGAGGATGGCCGGCAAATGATTTTGTCGAAAATTAATGTGAAGATTATATGCCTGAAGACTCGAAAAGGACTATGATACAATAATAGTGATTGTTGAAATATTTATGAAGCGTCAATGAAATGTATTATGTAATATATGGAAAAAGAGGAGGACTGCATATGGCGTGGATTTGGGGTTTAGCGGGAAGCTTGCTTATCGCGGGCGCAGCATACTGGAAGAGATCCCTAGCCTTATCTGGATTTGTTTCTGCAGTAGTGCTCGGAACGGCGATGTTTGCACTGGGCAGTTTAGCTTGGTTTGGGACACTTATCGCTTTTTTCGTTTCTTCCACATTATTATCTAAACTCAAGCATCAACGTAAAACCGCAGCGGAAAGCGGATATGCCAAAGGTGGAAGACGAGATGCCGGCCAAGTTGCTGCGAATGGCGGTCTTGGTTTAGTGCTATGTATAGCGAATGCGGTATGGCCAGATCCAGCTTGGTGGATGTTATTTGTTGGGGTTATGGCAACTGTTAATGCAGATACTTGGGCTACCGAAATCGGTGGGATGAGCTTGTCTACACCGCGTTCGATTATAAACGGAAAGCGTGTCCCTACGGGTACTTCAGGTGGCGTAACTGGATTAGGGCTGCTGGCCTCCTTGCTGGGAGGAGCCTTCATTGGTTTGATTGGTGGATGGTTTAATCAGATGGGAGAACCGGGAAATGAGGCGGGGACACTTTTAGTGTTAGTCACACTTTGTGCTGTTTCAGGCTTGATAGGTTCTTTAGCCGATTCTTGGCTCGGGGCAACGTGGCAGGTCATGTTTCGCTGCAAGGTTTGCGGGAAAACAATCGAAAAGCAGGTCCATTGTAAGCAAAGAGCCGTTCAAATTCGCGGTATGGGAATGATGACCAATGATGTGGTAAATGCGGTCTCCTCGCTAGTCGGAGGAACTGTATGCCTATTATTAAGCGCTTATGTGTAAAATAACAACCCTGCTGCCAAAATGTGCAACAAGGTTGTTTGGCATGCTTAATGAACCGTTGAAGTGTTTGGTTCGGTATGTTCTGAGTCCTGTGCCGCATGTGGGGGCGCAGGGGGGAATAAGGCATCCTGCAGCTGTTTCTCAAGCTGCCGAACTTTACGCTGCAGTTTATACTGACGGACCATTCCGAAAAGTCCGACAATCAGGCCGCCTAATAAGGTGGATGTTAAAATGACAAGGATCAACGGTGTGGACGTCTGTCCGAACATGAAGTTGACTTGGACCGGTTCGACATTGACGACCGCAAAAACAGCCGTTATGAGAGCGAATACTAAAGCTGAAATAAGAATCCATTGCATTTTCATCCATCATTCATCCTTTCATAAGGAAAAAGGTTGAAAGCTTACGCCTTCAACCTTCCTCTGAATAATTACTTTGTTAGCTCTTCCATCTGATCAAGTAATGAGCTGAAGACACTCATTGCTTGCTTGATAGGCTCCGGTGTGGACATATCTACGCCGGCCTTCTTCAGGATGTTCAGCGAGTAGTCGCTGCCGCCGCTCTTCAGGAAGCCCAGGTAACGATCAACCGCAGGCTGGCCTTCATCTAGGATTTGCTTTGCAAAGCTGGTTGCCGCTGAGAAGCCCGTCGCATATTTGTACACATAGAAGCTGTTATAGAAGTGAGGAATACGAGCCCATTCCATCTCGATATCCTGATCCACGACCATGTCATTCCCATGGTACAGCTTATTCAAGCCGTAGTAGATTTCGCTGAACTCTTGCGGTGTCAGGGAGTCCCCTTTTTCGGATTTCTCGTGTGTAATCATTTCGAATTCGGCAAACATTGTCTGACGGAATACCGTGGTCCGGAACTGATCGGCGTAGTATGTAAGCAGATAGAGCTTCTCTTTCGGATCGGTTACACGTTTCAATAAATAGTCCATGAGCAGTGCCTCATTAAGCGTAGAAGCGACTTCCGCAAGGAAGATCGTATACTGCGCATAGCGGTACTCCTGGTTCTCGTCGGACAAATACGAATGAATGGCATGACCCATTTCATGTGTCAATGTGAACATACTGTTCAAGTTGTCTTTATGATTTAGCAGCACGTAAGGATGCGTGCCATAGGCACCCCAGCTGTACGCGCCGTTACGCTTGTTCTTGTTCTCGTACACATCGATCCAGTGGTTATCGAAGCCTTCTTGAAGAATTTTCAAGTAGTTTTCGCCCAGTGGAGCTAAGCTTTTCTTGATTTCTTCTTTGGCCTGCTGGTAGGTGATATCCATTTTGAACTCTTCAACCAGCGGCGCGAACAGGTCATACATATGTAATTCATCGACTTTAAGCAGCTTCTTGCGAAGCTTCAAATAACGCTGCAACTGCGGCAGAGAGTCGTGAATAGTGGAAATTAAGTTCGTGTACACTTCCTTCTTGATGTTATCCCCAAAGAGAGTGGATTCCAGAACGGAGGGATAGTGACGAGCCTTGGCATAAAAAATATTTTTATTTATATTCGCGCTGAGTGTAGCGCCAATTGTATTCTTATGACTGCGGTAAGTTTCGTAGACAGCATGGAACGCATTTTTCCGTATTTCAGGATCACGGCTCTCTAGGAATTGTATGTAACTTCCGTGTGTGAGTTCGACTTCCTCGCCTTTTTCGTTCTTAATCTTCGGAAATTTCAAATCGGCATTATTCAGCATACCGAAGATCGTGCTAGGCGCACCAGCCATATTACCAGCTTGGGCAAGCAAAGCTTCCTGATCCTTCGATAGCGTATGCGGCTTCTGACGAATCATTTCTTCGAGTGTGTCTTTATAGAAAGATAAAGAAGGATCATTCACCAGCTGCTGCAGTTTTTCATCCGATAAACTTAGAATTTCAGGCGAAACAAAGGAGAGCGCTTCTCCCACTTCGACGCTAATTTTTTTTGCTTTATCCGATAAGGCCTGGTAGGTGGGTTCTGCGGTATCTTCATGGTGTTTCATATTGGCATAAACATACAGTCTTTCTGTTTTCACAGAGACCTCATCTTCTAACTGGAAACATTGCTTAACCGTAGCGGGATCGCTAAGTTTTCCTTGGAAGGCGCTAATCTTGCCAAGCGAGTTCTTCACATTCTGAAATTCCTTTTCCCAAGCCTTCTGATCGGGAAATAAATCCTCCAGATTCCAGCGGTGCTCGGCCGGTACTTGCTTACGTTCCAATAGTTGAGTCATCGAAGCCCTCCTGTCCTTGTTTTGAGATTGGGGTAACCTATTTTCTTTTGCATGTAAATCGGCTGCTGGGATCGAGCTCAGAAGAAGTCCCATTGCCGCAGTCACATAGATCCAGCGCATTACGGTCACGCTCCCGGCATTTACCCATGTGGAGAGAGCTTGATAAAATCCCATAACATGGTTTTCACCTAGTATGACCGTTAACTCATTCATTTATGATTATATGAAAAAGCTGGAAGAAAGTAAATTTACTTTCCGGCTCCAAAGAAGCTGATTAAGATAAGTACAAAGGATAACGAGACCATTACAATCGCCAACAAGGCTAGGTATCGTTTCATTTGTGCCGGAAGACTGTCTTTTTTCATAATCAAAATGATGGATAGGCAGAAGGATACAAGTATAAATGTGAGTATAGATCCGGAATCGGTCATTGTAGAATCATCCTTATCCCTATAGAATATGACACTTGCTCATTAACGCATGATAGTAACTTTCGCTGTGTAAAGGGAAACTCCTTTTTCAGCCGGCATGCTGCATAGTTTCGCCCGGGTTTTCATCCTCCTCAGCCTTGACTAGAATTAGTTTGCCACGGGAATCCATTTTGACCGTAAAGCGATCTTCAGGAACTATGTGTGCTTCGTCACTTAATTCCTTAGGAAGTGTAAGCTGACCGCGATCCCCGACTTCCACCAGGTAGCCAACCATTTTCGACCATTTTCCAGCTGCAAGCACAACGACGATAAGTAAACCTATAAACAACCATTTGCCAAGCGGGTTAGAATCGAAATAAGGGGCAAGGAACCTCTCACCGGTAATCATTTTTCCTGCGGTCAATACGAGCACACCTGCACCGATGTAAATGATCCACGGATATGTCTCAATCCATTTGATGAACAGCGTACTGCCCCAGACAACAATAGGTACACTTACCAGCAGGCCAATAATGACAAGTAGGAAATCACCATGGGCAGCGCCGGCTACAGCGATAACATTATCGAGACCCATAACCGCATCAGCAATAACAATCGTCCGAATGGCCGCCCACATGCTCTCTTTGGCCTGAACCTGTTCGTGATTTTTCTTTTCACTAAGAAGCTTATACGAAATCCAGAGGAGCAGGATACCCCCTGCTAAAAGAAGGCCAGGAATTTTCAAAAGCGTAACGACGACTAATGTTGCCAGTGCTCGAATGATGATGGCGCCTAGCATACCCCAGAGAATGACTTGCTTTTGTGTATCCTTTTTCAAATTGCGAGCAGCCATACCGATGACGATCGCGTTATCCCCAGCAAGTACCAAGTCAATGAGAATAATGCTGAGTAACGAGATGAAGAAGCCAGTTGATAACCAATCCATAAGCCAACACTCCCTTTAGCATATTTTTGAAAAAAATAGAGCCTAGCACCGATGACCGGTGAAGGCTCTAATTCATCAAAAAAGACCTTCACCAATAAACATGGCAAAGGTCTTGCTAACAACGTTTGTCGTTGCCAATAAAGCCGGGATCTGATGAGGATCCGAATTGACGACTTTACTGTATCAGCTACTCCCCTTTGGAGTAAAAACTATGAACTTATACGTTAATTATAAGAAGGCAGGATGTGAAAGTCAAGGCATTCTGACCATAGGATTATACTTCTTTGAAAGCATCCATAATGGCTTGCCATTCTTCTTCAGTACCTTGGAATTTATCCTTAGCAAAACGCTCGTTTGCCCAATGCATCATAGCTGGTCGTCCAATGAAGGTGTGACACTCTTCGCCCCATTGATCGGTGATTTCTGTCAGTACGATTTTAGTGCCTTGTACCTCGACATTCAGCATGTTCCATTTGTCTTTTTTGTAGATGGTATGTTTCTTAAAAGGTTGATTTGACACAGTTTTTCCTCGTTTCTACATTGAACTCAAAGATATTTGCAATCGTACCACAAATAGAGGCTATTTCCAAACAGGCAGTCGTGATTTTCCTGTTGCTTGGTTAGGTGATCCCATGATAAAATCCTCCTAATCCTTTCCAGAGGGAATGGGTGATGAGCCAGTTTTAATGAAGACATGAGCCGAGAAGAGGAGAGATGAGCATGGAGCAAAAGCGTGTTTATGAGCAGGTTGGGGTCGCCATGACCTCAAGATCGTACGCGGAATACGAGAAGATGTTTATTTTGCGGTCGGAAGATTTAATCGGAAAACGCGTCTTAGACGTAGCTGGTGGCGCGTCTTCATTTACAACAGAAGCGAGGCAGTTAGGTATTTTCTCAGAGGCGGTTGATCCTCTGTATGAGAAATCAGCTGAGGCTATTGCTGCGCATGGTTTGCATGAGATCGACCTTGTTGCTGCCAAAATGGAGAAGCTCCAAGATGTATATGACTGGAGTTATTATGGTTCCATTGAGAAACACAGAAAAGGGCGTGTCGAGAGTCTTAGGCGATTTGTAAAGGATTACTCCAGTTATGATGCAGCATCGAGGTATCATGTGTCTTTTCTCCCTTCGCTTCCATTTGAGGATGCAAGCTTCGATCTCGTCTTATGCAGTCACTTTCTCTTTCTATATGAAGAACAGTTTGACTTTGCGTTTCACCAAGCAGCGGTTCATGAACTGGTTCGAGTTTGTAAGCCTGGCGGGGAAGTGCGTATTTATCCGCTTTTGAATTTTGGCACAGTCGAATATAGCAGACTTTCAGAATTAATAAGTGGGCTCGCAATGGAAGGGTTTTCGGCTCAAAAAAGGGTAGCGAGATTGCCTTTTTTGCCAAATTCTCATGAATTTTTATGCATAATTAAACACCCCTCTGCATAGAGGAAAACGTTGGTACATCAACAAATATTAGCTTATCCGTCCCTTTTTTTTCGTTGATTTATCCCCCTTAAGATGGTATAATTTCCTTATTCGTCACAGATGGCGATATTTTTAGGAGGTTGTTCATTTGAAAGGTACAGTTAAATGGTTTAACGCAGAAAAAGGCTACGGTTTCATTTCTGTTGATGGAGGCGACGATGTATTCGTTCACTTCTCCGCAATTCAGGGCGAAGGATTCAAAACATTAGAAGAAGGCCAATCCGTTGAGTTTGATATTACTCAAGGCAACCGTGGTCCTCAAGCAGCTAACGTCACCAAATTATAAGAAATTGGGATTTCCCACTTATAAATAGAGTGTCATAGCACAAACAAAAAAAGACAGTTCCCGGGTTCAACCGGGGCTGTCTTTTTTTGCGATTCTCCTTTGACCGAAATGGGACTGGATGGTAAACTAGAGTGGCAAAATGATAAGGGGAGCGTTTAAACCAATGAAATTCAAATTGTTTAAAGACCGTAAAGGAAAAGCCGATCAGGCCAAAAATAATCAATTTGTTAAATTGGGGCGCGAGATTTATGTTGCTGCCCGCAAAGGCGGATCAAATCCGGATGCTAACTATGCATTGAAAACGGCTATTATGAATGCACGCCAGGTTCAAATGCCAAATGATAATATCGAACGTGCCATCAAGAAAGCTACAGGCGATGGCGATAACGTGGAATACGAAGAAATTTTCTATGAGGGATATGGTCCGGGCGGGGTTGCCATCATGGTAAAGTGTCTGACAGATAACCGAAATCGGTCTGCTGCGGATGTTCGTGCTGTATTTAATAAACGCGGCGGAAATATGGGTGAATCAGGCTGCGTAGCGTATATGTTTGATGAGAAGGGCGTTCTTGTACTGAATCGCGAGGAGTTCGAAGTGAAAGAGGACGAGCTGATGCTGCAAGTTCTTGACGCCGGCGCTGAAGATTTGACTACTTCGGATGAGAGCTTTGAGATTATTACACATCCGCATGAAATCGAAAGCGTCAAAGGTTCGCTGGAGAAGGAAGGCTTCCGTTTCAGCTCCGCAGCTGTTCGTTGGCTTCCACAGAATACGGTTAATGTGGAAGGTGAAAATGCGGAAAAATTGCTTAAAATGATGGATGCTTTTGATGATAATGACGATGTGCAGGACGTTTTTGCTAATTTCGAGATTAGTGAAGAAGAAATGCAGCGGATTGGTTAATGGTTATAAAATAATGAAGCCTATACAAGTCCTCTCGGGGAAGTGTATAGGCTTTTATTATTTTTACGGTGTCATCTGCGGAATCGGCGTTATCTTGAAATAAACGTGCATAAGCGAAAGGAGCTGCCGCAATGTGAACTGCACCCCAATTGTTAGACACAGTCTAACAATTGGAGGTGCAGTTTTTTTGGCTAAATATTCAACCGAGGAGAAATTAGAGGCAGTCCTGGCTTATCTAGAAGGTAAAGCGTCGTATAAAACAATTGCAGAAGAACGAAATATGAGCACTGCGCCACTAAAAAGATGGGTATTACGTTATCAAAAACATGGAGAGGAAGGAATTACCTCTTCGTATACAAATCACGAGATTCAATTTAAAATAGATGTACTCAATTACATGAACGAATTTGGGGCATCTATCAATGAGACCGCCGCTCGATTTAATTTGTCTTCAGATTACACAGTACTTAAGTGGAAGAGGCAATTCGAAGCAGGTGGAATAGACGCCCTCATATCAAAGAAAAAGGGGCGTCCATCCATGAAAGAAGATACAAAGAAACCAACTCCAGTTGAAGGCTCATCCGAGGCTTTACAGGCAGAAGTAGAACGTTTACGCATGGAGAATGCT
>NZ_FNIF01000012.1 GCF_900103825.1 Paenibacillus sp. yr247 | reverse complement strand
ATAGATTTTAGTAATAAATACTTAAACATACGAATAGGGTCGATAGCGTTTCGACCGTTATCCAAACAATAATTTCTCTTCAGTTCATCGTATACAAACGAGAAGTCAACGAGTTCTTCAATCTGTCTCAGTAAATTATCCTTGGGAACAACTAAGTTGTAAATCTCCATATATGGACTTAAAATCATCGACTGTTGGTTTTTGATCATCGTAATCACCCGCTAAGTATAATACCTTAATTATACAGAAAAAAAGGTACAGCCTCCTCAAAAAATTGAGGAAATCTGTACCTTTGCTGGACTTTTTCAGTGGCCTCGAGATGGCTGCAAGTATAGCCACCGGGCCGCCTTTTAATGCCGCTAATACGTTTTGTTGTGCTGCCATAGCTACTACAATGGGAATGTACATGCCGCTCCAAAACTTTAACCCTTCTTGGGATGTTAACGTGAGTTTATTTTTTTTCTTCAAATAATCCGTAATGAGCAATAGCAGTAAGATAGCGATGCCTACCCCGCCAATGTTGGCATTAACGCCGAGTAACTTACCTAATAATTCCCCTACAAATACTCCTACTAGCGTGCTGATCGATAATAAGGCGACTCCATAAATAACCATTAATAAATCCCTCCTATTTTGTTGAACACAAACACACTGCAAGCGCTACCAATTTGTTATAGAATGGTTTGAAGGGTTTTCACTACATTAAGCTCTATCATATCCATGCTCCCGGTTAACCAAGTAAACTGCCGAATCGAGCCTTGTCTTTTCCAACGCTATCGATTGGACAGACGGCAATGCCTGATGAGCAAGGCTCGTTAGTATATGACCGGGTGGCATTTCGAGAAATAAACGAACACCAAGCTCGCTCAAAAGAGTCGTAGCTTTATGCCAATGTACAATGTTAGCTACTCCGCAAGCAAGATCATCTCGAATCGCGGCCGCCTTTCGCAATAATCGAGCGTTCGTGTTCGCTATATAAGGAAATCTAGGATCCTTGAGCTCAATCGACTCCATAGACCGTTTCAATTGATGTGAAACAGGGTTGAGCAGCTTGCAATGGGAAGGAACCGGAACATGGAGAAGCTCGGCTTTACGCGCTCCGATCGCACGCGCTTCGCTCAGCATCCTTTCGAGATGTTCGAGTTTGCCAGCAATGGTGATTTGTTGTGGACTGTTGAGGTTAGCGATGAACACTTCTTTATCCTGTTTAGATGCAGCTGCCACCATGGAACGTACCTTCTGTTCGTGTATGCCAACAATGACCCCCATTCCATACCCGGAAGGAAAGAAATTCTCCATCAGACTGGCGCGTAATTTGACCAGATATAATGAATCCCTGAAATCAAGCGCTCCCGAAATTACAGCCGCACTAAACGCTCCTACCGAATGGCCTGCCACGAAATCGGGTAACGCACCATCCTGCAGCAGCGCGCGACCCGCAGCGACTCCCGATACGAGAAGAGCGAGCTGCACTGAAACGGTTGAAGACAAAGCAGCGGAATTATGTAAGGAAAGCACGTCTTGCTGGAGGATTGACGACGCTTCATCCATGGTTGCCTCGACAGCAGGGTGTACGGGCAGACTCTGCAGCATGCCGGGAAATTGAGAGCCTTGACCCGGAAATATGAAAGCCACAGTCATTCCCTTCACCTCCTGCCCAAGGATTCTGTACTAAACAAGGTCCCAAACTCGTTCGAGCAGAATGGAGCCTGCAGCTCTCGCATATTCCACTAGTGAGACTGCGCCAAATGGCGTTTCAAGCTGAACATCTATTCGAACCGGAAATTGCTCATGGAAATTGATTAGAGCCTGCGCAGACACTTTTTCCAAAGGCTTCGGCGCGCGGAGAACAATGTCGATATCGCTTCCTTCGTGGACTGTAAGAAATCCGGTAGCTAGTTCAAATCCAATGCTGCCGGTTGGTCCCCACGAAAAGGCATAGGACGAATAGAACGCGGTCAGCTCATCTAGAATCTCCAACGCTTTCATCTTCGAGCTCCGTGGACTTGTTTTCCACCTCAATTGAGAAACGAGAAGCTCCGGTTCAACCTTCTCTAATATCGCATCCATTGGTAAATAGGCTGGAAAACGTAAGCTGCGCGTACTCCCGCGAATACCTACCGGCACCATTCCACCCTTTATAACATCGCGTCGAACAACTACCCAATTTGCCCGTTCCAAAGTGTTATGTACCCAATCCGGAATCGGAATATCGCTAACGAGACAGCTCACGGATTCCACCTTTAACAAATCGTGAACTTTTACCTCCATTGATCCGCTAATTTAGAACGGACTGTGATAGAGGCGTTTCGATTTCTCTTGGCTTCCTCGGACAGAAGACGGCTGCCCAAGTCCGACGGACATGCCCGTGAAGCCGAAATGGCGTCCGTCAACAGCTCCCATTTAACCTTATCTATATCGGTTGGCGTCGGTTGGTCAGCGTTGATGCCGCCGGTCAAACTGTGCAAGGCACCCAAGGTTGCAAACGATTCGATGTCATAAGCGATTGCAGGGATCTCTCTGGCCGCTGCCTCCAGATCTTCCATACTTCTTTTTGTAACTCTTGCCGCTGATTTCCTGGACATAACCTGTACCGATACACCGGGGTCGTTCAGCGCGACTAAGCGGTTGGCCTGCAATCCATGTGCTAAAAAAGCACCGGATATGGCATTTCCAACAATTAGCGCAACTACAGGGTGCCCCGCCAGGCGTGCGCTGGCGTATGCATCCGCCGCAGCCGCGCATGCCAAGTAAATGCCTAACATTTCCTCGCGATACCCATAAGCTTGACTAGGAACATCGACGATAGCCACAATCGCCCGGTGTTTCCCGTCTTTATCTTCTTCTATGGCTTGACGAACGTAACGGGCAATCGTCCAGCCTTCATCCAGGCCTACTTCGCCGTTTCGGGCGCGATAAAATCGATTGTTCGTATTCGGAATAACAGAAATATAACGCACCCGCTCGTTCCCGATATCCGAATCTGCGCAAAGAACAGAGGGAGCTCCGTTTTGCAGCGGTTTCCCATTTCCCGTCAATGCTTGAAACCACGTTCTACCCCTGCTTAACGAGCTATCTGGTGTTGATTGGCGCCAATGCTCTTCCAATGTTTCAAGCTGCTTTTCATCGGCATCAAGAGGAGTCCGGCTCCACAAAGTTCTAAGTGTTTCCGGGCGGATCGTCAGCTCCGTTCCGATTGCCGTTAGCCGTGAAAGAAACGCATTGACTTGAGCACTGCGAGGATTAGCAAGCGATTTGTTCTTGTAGACATATCGTACCGAATGACGAATGTTATCAACGTCATCTTCAATAAGCATATCAGCCATTCCGGTTTCATAGCGCTGTTCGCCGCCGACGGTTTGCCAAATCAACGGTCGGTTTCGCGAATCCCACTCCTCAATTCCGGCTTCCTGTTCGATCACCTCAGGCCCATTTAATTGAAGCCTGCCTTGTCGGGTCATGATTAACGCACTGCAAAGTCCGGCCGTAATGGACATTCCCCCAAAGCAGCCCAACATGCCGGCGATGACACACACTACAGGCTGATAACGGCGTAATGCGACAATTGCCGCGTGTATCTCCGCAATCGCGAGCAAGCCATAGTTGCCCTCTTGCAGCCTGACTCCACCTGTTTCCAGAAGCAATACAGCACGAGTGGGTATACCTTGCAAATTGTCTTGGAGAGCCAATTCCAGTGCCCCCGCGATTTTCGCGCCTGACACTTCACCGATTCCGCCACCCTGAAAATCACTCTCTATTGCAGCAATAACTGCTGACTGGCCTTCGATCGTACCTCTTCCAATGACAACTCCGTCATCACTCTGCGGTACGATTCCTTGAGATACAAGATGGGGGGATTCCATCTTCTCGAATGGACCCAGCAGCTCCCTGAATGTGCCCGCATCGAGAACCGACTTGGCTCGCTCTCTCGCACTTAGCTCGATAAAACTATCTCTGACCTTAATGTTTGTAGTCATGATTCCAACACCTCTATAGCTTGAGCTAATCGTAAAGAGACGACCCCAGGTGTAGCCCCAAAATCGTTTATTTCTATTTGAGCAGCTATTTCATACCTCTGAAAGAATCGATTCATGACAGCTTTCCACGTATCGCCAAATCCGTCTGATTGCGTACGGATTTGAACTTGAGCTGTCCGTCCTGCCACAGGCTCAATCAGGATTTCCAAGTCTCCCGACCCTGCCACACCAACATGGGCGTTTCGGGAGATGGATAGCTTGGCATTATACTGAAACGTCAGCAGTTCCATGCAAAATATCCCCCCCAATTTTCTCGACTTGCAGCGATGTGATACTGAGGCAATCCAAAAACAGCGTGGCGGCCAGCAAATCTGCGCTACCGCCGGGTGAAGCATTTCTCACAAGAAGATCTTGATCCAGTCGTTGCAGCGCTTCCCATCCGGAGACGGAAGAGGCTCCGCCGAAATCGAGCACTTTCCGCGCACCAAGCTTTGCTATCCGTAACGTTTCCATGCCCCCACGATGAATCAAACAAGTATCGTCTAGGCAGGCCATAATCGCAAGCAATGCGTTCAATCGTGCTTGCTCCTCAGGGATACTGCGCCTGCGGGAGTCTCGCAACACGGGGAGTCCGACCTTCACAACATGCGGAAATCCATCCATCGCTTCTCCACGGGCACCTTTTACACCATATGTTTGCATAACTCTTGCACCATTTGAGCCTGGCGTTAACGCATAGCGGTCTGGAAATTGAGCTAAGGTCCCAGCTATGTCAGCTATTCTCTCCGGGGTTTCGCCGATGCTGCAAATAGCCGCGCTAGCAGTCAGCAAGCCTAAAGCCCAAATGGCACCGCGATGCGTATTTATGCCTCCAGTCGTCTGCAGCATATGGCGTTCTCCTTCTCGCCCTATCCTTGCCAGCGTTTCCCTCAGCTCTTGTGTCGGCTTTCGGCCATAAGCTGCTAGGCCCATTGCCGCAAAAGCGCTATGCAGCGATCGAGCTGAAGCGAGCATCAGTGAAACGTCCATATCCTTATGACTGCCCGAGGACTTGAAATCTACCAAACCAGGCTTAGGAGTCAACATAGCTTCATCTAATAATGCGGCTACGGCAATGTCGGCCAGCAACTGTCCACATTGTTCCGCATTTCTCCATAACATGATCTTTCACCTACCAGCTGCGAAATTTTCCCGGCGGTTTATAAAGCCCATCTGACCATTCCACAAGCTCTTCAACACTTTTAGCCGCAAGTAATGACCGCTTGGCGTCCGTACGGCGAACACCCAAATCCTCCGGGAACGCGATCAAACCGTCTTCCCGTAATCGCTCGTTTAGAGACAGATTATGATTACGTCCCAGTGGAGTAACGCCGGCGATGGCAGCCAAAGCTAACTTGCGCTCTTCCAAATTGTTCGCTTTATACAAATAGGCGATTCCTTCTTCTGTAATCACGTGAGTGACGTCATCTCCGTAAATCATAACCGGAGCCACAGGCAAATTTGCATCCTGCCCTACTGCGATTGCATCCAAGGACTCTACAAATGTCGGCTGGTCACCCTTTTGGAACGTTTCAAACATTTGGACTACCAGTTTTTTTCCTCGGACGATAGGACCATCATTGGTAATCATATTTTGCCAGGCCGGAGACGAATGTCTACGCCCATGAGGATCATTGCCCATATTAGGCGCTCCGCCAAACCCTGCTAGTCTTCCCAAAGTCACAGTGGATGAGTTACCTTCTTCATCCATTTGGAGCGTTGACCCAATGAACAGATCGACACCGTACAACCCGGCCATTTGGCAATAAGCACGGTTCGATCTGAGGCTGCCATCCCGTCCTGTGAAGAAAATGTCCGGCCGGGCGGCAACGTATGCTTCCATACCGACTTCCCCGCCAAAGCTATGGATACTCTCTACCCAGCCGCTCTCAATAGCCGGGATAAGGGTAGGATGCGGATTCAGCGCCCAATGCTTGCAGATCTTCCCTCGCAGCCCCAGCTTTTCTCCGTACGTAGGAAGCAGCAACTCGATAGCTGCTGTATTAAATCCGATGCCATGATTGAGCGACAGCACTTGATGCCTCTCATAGACGCCGCGTATCGCCATCATGGCCATTAGGATTTGTGTCTCCGTAATGAGACGCGGGTCTCTTGTAAACAATGCCTCAAGCTGATAAGGCTTCTCCGCTACCACGACGACATCTACCCAGGACGCTGGAATGTCCACTCTGGGCAGCATATCCACGATTTCATTGACCTGTACGATGACAATCCCGTCGGAAAAAGCCGTCGCCTCCACAATCGTCGGGGTTTCCTCCGTATTGGGTCCGGTATAAAGGTTTCCGGCGCGGTCTGCTTTGTCTGCGGCGACCAAGGCGATATTAGGAATCAAGTCGATAAACATTCGGCCGTACAATTCCAAATAAGTATGAATAGCGCCGACATCGATCAAGCCATCTTCCATCATTTGCGAAATCCTCAAGCTTTGGGGTCCCGCGTAGCAAAAATCCAATTTGCGCGCAATGCCTTTTTCGAAGATATCAAGATGTTCAGGTCGGGAGATGCTGCTGATGAGCATATGCAGGTTGTTTACTTTACCGATGTCCAGTTTGGAGAGCACGCCTGAAAGAAAGGTGGCCTGCTTTTGATTGTTTCCTTCTAAGACTACCCTATCTCCCGGACAAATCAACGATTCCATTGCATCGATAATACGATCCGTCGTAAGGATGGGACCATCCAGCCATGATTTCACCGAGCTCATGCGGCGGCTCTTATCATCTCGTCTCTTTGTCCATTTGTGCTCTTCTTGCCATTGTTCCGCCACATCTACAACCTCCATAACGGATTACAGGACAAAAGCCTGCTAAGGAACGTCTTTTATACAAGTTTTAGAAAACGCTTGCAATTTCATTTTAACTCTCGTATATGTATAATGTGAAATATATAAATTAACATATGTTATATAACTAAATATATATATGAGGGGCGTTTATGGAATTATCGCAGTTACAATATTTTCGGCATGTAGCCCGAACCGAGAACATAAGTAAATCCGCCTTAGAGCTTCATATCTCTCAACCGGCACTCAGTAAAATGATTTTTATCCTGGAAAAGGACTTGGGAGTAAAGTTGTTTGACCGTCAAGGAAAGCACATCAAGTTAAACCATTTTGGAACCATGTTTTTAAAACGTGTGGAAGTCGCTTTGGGCGCATTAGAGGACGGTCGCAGGGAACTTGAAGATGCAAACGGCCGAATGATAGGGACACTTCATTTAAGTTTTGATGTAGCCTCTCATATCATGCCGGATCTGTTAAGAGAATTTCGTTTCATTCATCCCGACGTTACTTTTCATCTTTTGCAGCACTTTAGAAATCCTACTCAAACGAAATTCGACTTCTGCATTACTTCATCGCCGGTTGAGTTAAGTGGTACAGCACAAATCGAGCTGCTCAGGGAAGAGGTTTTTCTGGCCGTGCCAGAATCGCATCCCCTTGCTTCGATGAAAACAGTTCGTTTGTCCGATGTAGCGGAAGATGGTTTTATTACGTTAAAGCGAGGAAACAGCCTTCGTGAAACAACGGATGCTTTTTGCGCACGAGTCGGATTTAAGCCGCGCATTATTTTTGAAAGTGACGACCCGGCAATGGTACGAGGATTGATTCGTGCGGGCCAAGGAATAGCCTTTGTCCCGGCAATCACATGGAAAGGCACCACCGACTCTTCCGTTGTTTTGCTTCGTGTTACACATCCGGAATGCAAGCGCATTATCGAGCTGCATTGGATGGAGGATCGGTATCTTTCCGTAGCCGCACAAGCTTTTCGTCAATTTACGAAAGAATACTTCTCCAGGCTTGGACAAAGTCTATAAACTGGTTACCGCAACCAGCTATCGTCAAACCTGTTCGCGAATATACTTCTACCGATTCATCTTGGCAACAAATTTGGCGATTTTTCGGTTTTTTCATAAACTATCCACCACCAGGTCACGATACAAATACCCCCACAAACTTGCTGCGGGGGTATTGTTCTAGGCTCTGATGAATAATATTAAACGTTAGCATAATTTAAAGCGGAGCAATGAACCATGTGGAAATAACCCCACCAAAAATTTCCGGAAAGAGCAAAGAACTGCTTGAAGGAGGAGAGTCATAAAATGCCGAGGATGGTTTACATTATG
Organism: Paenibacillus sp. yr247; assembly: GCF_900103825.1. Taxonomy (GTDB): domain Bacteria; phylum Bacillota; class Bacilli; order Paenibacillales; family NBRC-103111; genus Paenibacillus_E. Next base: position 115,183 of record NZ_FNIF01000012.1, on the reverse strand, counting down.
ACCAATAGGGAAGCAATGAATGAAGTCATTGCTTTTTACCGGGACACGAAGGGAATACTCACCTTTATGGGTTCCTACCCAACATATGGAAGAGGTACGGGTACAAGGATAGTGACACCTGTAGCACCAAATGATGGCATCGCTCCCCTTTCATCACAAGGCTCACTAACTTTGTCACGTGATGGACGTTTCCTTTTTGCAGTTAATGCAGGCAGCAATAGTATCAGTAGTTTCGTCATAACCGACAGCGGAGCACCCATTCTCGCCGATGTGAAGCCATCGGAAGGTGCTCAGCCAAATAGCATAGATGTGTTCGGTGATATTCTCTATGTTTCCAATGTAGGTAATGCCGCTAACAATTTTGCATCCAATATCACTGGTTTTCGCATAGATAATAACGGACGTCTTACTCATATTCCGTGCTCCAACCATTCTTTTAGTATAATCAATGCTCAGCCAGCCCAGGTTTTATTCACTCCTGATGGTAGTAAAATCGTCGTATCTGAGTTTACTACAAACCGTCTCAGTGTATTCCATATTAATGAAAATGGTACAGTTACAGGACCAATCATTAACGATTCTAATGGTATGAGACCGTTGGGCTCTTGTTTCTTATCCTCAGGACTCCTTTTAGTTACGGAGGTACAATCTAGCGCGCTGTCATCATATTCAGTGAGCGACAACGGGATTCTTAATGTTATCAGTGGCTCAGTGCCGAACGGCCAGAAGACAGCTTGCTGGGTTACAACAACGAGGAATGAACGTTTTGCATATACCACCAATACCCTTAGTGGCACAATATCCACTTACCTTATAGATGGCAGCGGAGCGCTGACAATTGTCGGGCATATTACCAGTACACCAGAAGGCACACCTACTGGCCTGCCAATAGATGCTGGAGTGAGTAAAGATGGATACAATTTTTACACCCTTAACGGTAATCAGGGCACAGTCTCAGTATTTAATATCAAAGATGATGGTAGTCTAGTCAGATTGCAGGTTGCCGCTTCGACCCACTACCCGTATTTTGGATCGCAAGGTTTAGCTGTTCTTTGATACTAATTGGTCCATCAGCTTCTTTTTAATCATGTCCAAGGGATTGTATAGATAGAAAAGATTGAATGATTATTATTAATTACATTCGCTCTAATTGGAATGTTTAAACCCAGATTAGCCTGGTTTCTTAAAGGGTTTGAGAATATAAAAATGTTGAACCGAGTGAACTAGGTGTGTTTTCCTGGGTCTGCTTTAATTTGCCCTTTTTTAAGAACCAGAGCTTTTTAATAGTTTTTTAACCGGTTTCTCCAAAATTAATTTATATTTTAGAAAAATAAACTCTAATTCAGTCTACAAATTCCTTAAATGGTACTCTAAATGACCCTTTAAACGATATCCAATTTATTTCATGAGAGGACGTAACGTGAAGATAAATTTATTGTCGAAACTTCTAAATTTATTCTGCTTGTACTTTCCCTTCACCTGGCATGTGCCTTCATACTTCATAGCTGCCTGCTGGTGCGAATTTACCTTCGAGTAATATGCGCCCCTATCGTAGGTTAGCGAACGCGGTATTCGTCGAAAAACTTTGAAATAATCTCCGTGGATGCACCGGGCATTTCGGGAAGGATGTAGTGGCCGTTCCGGACAGTCGCCGGCTCTACGAAGATGTCCCGAATCCACGGAATGTATTCCAGCATGATCGATCCCTGGGTTGCCGCGACCAGATGCTGATGAATCTGCCCCATATCCCCTACATGCGGACAAATCGGAATGTCGTAAGAAGCGGCCAGTCCCGCTACCTGAAGCCATTCGGTGATACCAGCCACTCGTGTAACATCGACCTGGCAATATTCAATCGCGCCGGAATGAATGTAATCCCGGAAAGCGTATTTGTTATAAACATGTTCGCCAAGCGCTATGGGCACGTTCAACGCGTCCGCCAATTTTTTATGCCCCATGATATCATCCGGATTCAACGGCTCCTCCAACCAAAACAAATCGAACTCCTCGAGCTTTTTGCCCCATGTCATTGCCGTGTTGATATTCCATTGCTGGTTCACGTCGATCATGAAAATGACCTCGTCGCCGATCGCCTTCCGGACCGCCTTGACCCGGTCGTAATCCTCATGCGGATCCGTTTTGCCTACTTTGATCTTGACGCCGGTGAAGCCCTGTTCCACAATGTCTGTAACATCTTTCAGCAACCGTTCCTTTGACCAGTTGAGCCATCCGCCGTTCGTGTTATACGCCTTAATGCCCTTCTCCTTATGGCCGCCCAAATACTGCCACAGCGGTTTATTGGATGCCTTCGCCATAATGTCCCAAAGCGCGATATCGACCGCAGCCAGGGCCATATGGGTTATGCCGGAGCGGCCGATCCAATGCATCTTTCCAAAACGAAGCGAATCCCAGATCGCTTTCACCATAAATGGGTCCTTGCCGATCAATTCGGGCGCATAATACCTTTCGATTGTTTCTACGATCATGTCGTCCCCATGCGCGCAAGTACCCGTATATCCGTAACCGACAAACCCCTCGTCCGTAAAAATCCTCACGCCGGCCAGACCCCAATGTGTTGCCACGTTGATGGCATCAGTAATCGGCGGATTTATTGGAACGTGCAGCACAAACGGTTCAACTTTTGTTATTTTCATTGTCATCTCTCCAATGTAGCGAATTTAATAACCTAGGGAAGCGCCTCCGTCCACGGGAAGCGCCGTTCCGGTAATAAATGCCGATTGACTGCTTGCCAAATACAATACCACCTGCGCCACTTCTTCCGGTTTTGCGGGACGTCCTAACGGATGCATGTCATTTAAAGCCTGAACCGTCATCGCCGGATCGTCTTGCATTTGCGTCCATTCCTGTAACAGAGGCGTCATAACTCCAGCAGGGCATACGCAGTTGACACGGACACCATCGGCCGCATAATCCAAAGCGAGCGATTTGGTCATGGCGATAACCCCGCCTTTGGTTGCGGCATATACGGGATTTTGCCGCTGTCCTACAAGGCCATTTAACGATGCCATGTTCACAATTGTTCCTTGGTTGCGCTTAATGAACGGGATTGCATGTTTGGTGACGAGAAATACGCCTTTCAAATTGACAGCGACGACTTTGTCGAATTCCGCTTCATCAATTTCTTCCAAATGCTTCGGCAAAATTACCGCGGCGTTATTGAGCAAAACGTCTATGCCGCCGTAAGTTTCCAATGTCTTCGCCACCAATAGCTCCACATCTTTCACTTTCGAAACGTCTGTTCGGACAGCGATCGCCCGCGGAGACCTGTTTAGCGATGCATGTTGATTATTAATTTCTTCGGCGACTCGATTCGCTTCCGCTTCATTCCAATCCGCAATAACGACATTTGCTCCCGACTCGGCGAACAAGCGGACGCATTCCTTGCCGATTCCAGAACCACCGCCTGTAACGATTGCTGTATGATTCGCTAATACCACTGATGCTCCTCCTTTCCACAACATGAAATCACTTGAATATTTGCATCTACTATCCGATAGTCTGTCTATAAACAAAGCATATAACGATCCCCGGACTGTGTACGCAGATCATCAAATCAGTCTCGATATCCGTCGAACGACTCGGTCACTAGTTACGGCTTCCGGTAACGAGACACAAGCCTGCTAATCTCATCATAGGCCGCCCGCAGGCTGTTCTTCACAGATAGTTCCCCTGTAATGCCCTTCTGCATGAACTGCCACAACTTCTCCTCCACATCAGGATATTCTTGAAATTTCGGCGGAATGATGACGAAATCCCGCAGAGTTTTTTCCAAGGCGTCCCACCGCTTCATTTCAATCGTGCCGGAGGAGGACGATTGCTTCATGCTCTGAAGAAGCTTAGGGCGGACTGGAATATGTCCATGTTCGGCATCGACCGACTGTACTTCCTCCGAGACGAGAAACCGCAGAAGTTCGGCTGCCGCTTCCTTTTCCTTGCAATCACAGGGAATCCCGAACGAATGACTTCCGCCGTAAACCGCGGTTTTTCCAGTCGGTCCGGCAGGCAACGGAGCCAAATCGAACCTTTCTGCTATTTTAGATTCCGCCCCTGCATATAAGCTGTAATACCCCGGCCAGTCCGTCACCATCGCGCAGTGTCCATCTCGAAAGAAAGACGAAGCCTCATCGTAATGAAAAGATGGTAGTTCTTTCGGTACCAACCCTTCTTCAAACAACTGCCTAAGCAGACTCAAGCCCCATTCGCCGGCATTAGAATCGAAAGCAGGCTGCAACTGTTCATCGAACAGCTCCCCCCCAGCACTAGTCAACAACTCGTAGAAGGTTCCGAATAGGCCCGATTCCCTGCCGGTAAACACGAATCCAAATCGACCGGCTTTGCGAAGCTTCTGGCTAACTTGTACTAATTGCTCCCAGGTAAAGGGATACTGGAGTCCAAGTTCTTCAAACCAATCGCTCCTGTAATATAACAATCGAACATCCACGTTTCGAGGAAACGACATCAGTTGTCCTCCGATCGTTGCCAATTCCCTCAGCATTGGATTCAATTCATCAAGCTCGAATTTGGAAAACAAGGAATCAAGAGGCATCAGAAACGATTGCGACGGAGCATATTTCGTATGCGTAGATACAAGATCATAGCCGACACTGCCAGATTCATGCCTATTTCTCAGGTGTTGGTTCAACTCCGGATGAGAGCCCTTAAATCCGATGTTCACTTTGATTCCAGTCTGTTGCTGAAATTTATCAAGCTCCCGATATAAGGGATCGTACGCCGGACCTCCGATCACAGCGATGGAGAGCATTTTACCCATAATGAATCTTCCTCTTCCTTTTTATGCCTTCAAAACCTTAAGACACTCACCATTCGCAGATTCCATTCAGCGAATGTTAATTCACTTCCGATATAGCCACTTATTGGGCAAAGTCTGTAAATCCGCAGGTGGGTGGAATCTCTCTCCGATCTCTTTGAAGCGATCCAAAACATTGGCATCTAGCAATCCGTGTTGATTAGGCGCACCGTTTAACAAAAAACTACAGTTATGCTTATTCGCATTCACGATTTTATCAAGTGCCCAGTCAGCAGACTTCTGTTCCATCGTCGGATGATATGTTCTCCAGAACCAGGTGTCCGTCAAAATATTGCAACTCGCGCCCGGGCCGGCAAAGAAGTCGGCGATCTCCTGACCGGCGGCATTTTCGTAAAAAACGATGTCAGTACCGTCCAGATCGGATTCTCCACTGATATTCATCAACAAACAATCGGGCTGAAGCTTTTTCACCAATTCGTCGATTTCATTAAACGGAAGATCCGCAAAATAAGGACCTCCCCAAGGGGCGTTCCAACCGTCAATGATCAGGAACGGTAGGTCGCCGTAGCCCGTCAGCAGTTCTTCGATCTGGTTTTTGATAAATTGATTATCTTCCGGGGAGCATTTTTTCCTGCCAATCTGATGATGGAGGTCCAGCATGGAGAAATAAAGTCCGGCCGATATTCCTTCCTGTCTAAAAGCATCGAGATATTCTTTTACGATATCTGTTTTGCAAGGGGAATTTTTTACGCAATGATCGCTGTAACGGGTTGGCCACAGGCTGAAGCCTTCATGATGCTTCGCCGTCAATGCGGCAAACTTCATACCTGCGGATTTAGCGGCTCGTGCCCATTGGCTGCAATCCAACTGGTCTGGATTCCAGTCTTTGGGATCGAATGGGAATCTTCTAGGCTCATCGTTATTCTCATGCGCGAATTCCCAATCTTTGATTTCCGTATCGGCAAACTGGAAGGTAGCGCTATTAAAATGAATGAACATCCCGAATCTTTGATTGACAAACCATTGTTGCCTTTTTACCAATTGTTGATGAGCCATACAAAACATCCTCCAAAAAAGTGAAATGAAATCAGCCATAACGGAATTGCGATGACAGCATGGCTTGCTCAGCAGAGCATCCTGAAAGAGTAAGGTCAGCTATTCGCTCGTCCATACTCTCTCAGGACTGCCTGATCTACTTATTTTAACGACGATAAAAATTCAACCGTCTTCAAATCTGACTGATATGCAGAAGTATCGAACGGCGTAATCATAGCATCTTGCGAAATCTTCAAATATTCGTCCAAACCGAGCTTCTTAAAGCCTTCAATATACTCTTGCCAGTCTTTGTCCACCGATTTGTTGCCAAGGATGAACTGAGCCGTCCACTGTTTCATGTACTGCTCAATGTTCGTCTTGAGTAAAGCGAACTTCTGGTTCTGCTTATCTTCCATATAGACCGCACCAGGGTATACTTGCTTCGGCTGATGACCTGCGTAGTTCTTCATCGTTTCCAAAAGCAGCAGCGATTCCAGACCTTCAGCTGTGAATGGCGAAGCTGCTTTAACAAAGCCATTTCTCCACGTCATGTCCTGGAAGACAGGACCCATTTGGTTCCAGCCTTCGTTCTGCTTCGCACCGGCAGAATAGAACTTATCGGACTGTGTAATAAACAATGCTTGCTCACCGCTCAGACCTTTAACGCCATTCTCTGCTTTCGTCCAGTACTTGCCTTCCGGACCGTAGTTCAGCATTTGCGTGCCTTCCGGCGAATAAATGAAATTAATGAGCTTCATCAGACGAACGATTTTCTCTTCGGTTGCTTTGTTTGTCACAGCGAAGGTGAGTGTTTTGGGGCTGTTACCGCTGAAAGCCGCATATTGCACTCCATTCGGCCCTTTAAGCGGCGGAATCGTAACCCAGTTCTTGTACTTTGGGCTACCCATATCGATGAATGATCCGCTGTAGAGGAACGGAACGATACCGACTTTGCCTTGTGACGCCATTTGATTAACAATATCGCTCTTCTGGCTTAGCGCTTGCTTATCAATCAAGCCTTTCTTATACAAGTTGTTCAGGTAGGAAAGTCCTTGCTTCCAGCCATCAAGCGTAGGTGCATACTGTACTTTACCATCCTGAACGTCAAAGTAATCTGATGCATTATCGTACGTGAATGCATTCATTAAGTAAGGAATTGGATCGTAGCTATCTGAAGATCCTGTGTACGGTGTAATGCCGTTGTCCTTGAACACTTGCAGCACATGCTCGAATTCATCGGTTGTTGTAGGCATTTGCAGATTGTATTTCTCTAGCAGACTCTTGTCGATCCATGCTTTGTTCCACCAAAAACAGTGCCAGCATGTGTTGTAGCTTGGCAAGCCATATATATTGCCATCTGGAGCTGTAATGGCAGACTTCAGACCAGGAGCGCTTTTGATCGCCTTCGCCAAGTTCGGGGCGTATTGGTCAATATATTTGTTGAGTGGAACGATAATGCCCTGCTTCGAGTACTTCAGAATGTCAGATGGCGAGAAGTTCCCGCTCCAGAATACATCTGGATAGTCGCCACTCGAGAGCAGAAGCGATTGCTTCGTCGCTGCATCGCTAGAAGGCGCGATGTTGAACGATATATTCAGCTTATAGTTTTCTTTGACATAGTTAGTGAACCAGTTCATTTTCAAGTCAATAATATCGCTACCTGGTACGGCGAAGAAGGACACGTCGATGACTTTATTTTGATCGACAGCACTTGCATTGCCGGATGCCGAACTATTCGCCGCATTGCTTCCCCCATTATTGCTTTCGTTGTTCGACGAGCATGCCGAAATGACCAATAGTACGCTAATTAGTGCTGCTACGAAAACCATTTTGTTAATGCGAAGCATGTACACCCCTCCTAATTGTCTTTGAAACGACCTACGATTGGGACTGTTCTATTCCTTGATAGCCCCTACCATCACCCCCTTCACGAAATACTTTTGAATAAACGGATAAAGAATGAGAACCGGGATGCTCGAGATGACGATGACTGAGTACTTTAGCAGCGTTTTCATATCTTCAAAGTGTTTCAGCTGCTCTGCGCTTAGCGACATCGAGCTCGTGTTCACATTGTTGTTGACCAAAATCTCTCGAAGTACGAGCTGAAGTGGATACAAGCTTGCGTCATTCAGGAAGATCAGCGCATTAAAATATGAGTTCCAGTTGCCGACCGCCGACCACAGAAACAGCACCGCGATAACCGGCTTCGATAGAAACAGCACGACTCTGATGAGAAATCCGGTATCTGAGCAACCGTCGATTTGTGCCGCTTCATACAAATCGTTCGGAATCGAGGATTGGAAGAACGACTTCGCCACTATAACCGAGAAGATGCTTAACGCACCAGGCAGGATCATCGCCCAAACCGTATTCAGCAAATGCAAATTGCGTATGACCAGATAGTATGGAATGAGTCCGCCACTAAACAACATCGCAAACAACAGCAGCCAGACGAGTATATTTCTGCCAACGAACGTTTTTCTCGAGATTGGATACGCCATCATAATGGTGAGCATGACGCTAAGTGTAGAGCCTGCGCCAGTATATAAAATAGAATTCAGGTATCCTTTCCAAATTTGCTGATATTGGAACACTGCTGCATAGCCGTACAACGTTGGTTCTACTGGCAGGAGCCAGACTTTACCTCCCAAAACAGCGAACGATGAGCTGAATGAGGAGCTGATGATATAAATAATCGGGTAAGCAACGGCTATCGTAATTATGCCGAGCGCAATGTAAATGAACGTAAGGAGTAGTCGGTCTTCCCATGTTTCTCGAATGCGTATTGCTTGGTTCAAGTATGTTCCCCCTTAATCAGAACAAGCTGGAGTCAGAATATTTTTTGGCAAGCAGGTTGGTCGTAAAGATAAGAATGAAGCCAACGATGGAATTGAACAGACCCACCGCAACAGCAAAGCTGTAATTTGTATTCACAAGTCCGATCTTATACACATAAGTAGAAATGACTTCCGAAGCATCCAAATTCAGCATATTTTGCAGCAGGAACACCTTCTCGAATCCAACACTGAGCAGGCCGCCGACGGAAAGAATGAGAAGCACGATAATCGTCGGGCGAATGGCAGGCAAATCGATGTTGATGATCCGCTGCAGTCTTGAAGCGCCATCAATCTTGGAAGCTTCATGCATCTCCGGATTGATGTTCGCAAGCGAGGCTAAATAGATAACAGCGCCGTAGCCCGTTTCCTGCCACACGCCTGACCATACATACAAAGACGGGAATGCCTTCGGTTGACCCAAAATATCATAAGCTTGTTCGATGCCAAATAGGTGAGCGAATTGCCCGTAGATGCCGGTGCTAGGTGAAAGAACGATGTTGATAATGCCGACAAGTACAACGGTAGAGATAAAGTAAGGAGCGTACGTTATCATTTGAACGACTTTCTTGAATCGCTGGCTTGGTACCTCGTTCATAGCGAGGGCAAGAAAGATGGCTGCAGGCGTACCAATGAGTAAGGAGTAAACACTGAGCAGCAATGTATTACGGATTACCGGCCAGAAGAACGGTGAGGTGAAGAACATGTTGAACTGTTTGCCACCTACCCACGGACTGCCCCAAATACCTTTGACGGGACTGAACTCCTTAAAGGCAAGCTGGATACCAAGCATTGGTACATAGTTAAAGGTGATGAGAAAAATCGTCGGAAGTAGAACGATCAAATACAACTGCCAATGTCTTAGCGTTCTTTTCTTCAAACTAGCTAAATCTGGATTTACCATTCCGGAATGTCCTCCCTCTTGTTGTAAGCGCTCTTATTTTGTTTTTTATAATATATCATACACGATTTATCGTGTAAATGACTTTTTGTGACTTGATGTTAGCTGGTTTTGCGTTATTTGATGTTTGCGTTTAGCGATGAATCCGTTCGATGAATTAATTGGAATGTACTCGCTTTATGCATATCCGTACACCAGCGCGCGGCGCGATATTGTTTAATGAGCACTTCCACCGCTCGATTCGTGTGAATCATCGTCAGTGATTCGAAAGCGCAGGCTCTCGCAAATGGTTGTGTTGCAAATAATAAAACTGACAAGTATACCCTACTTTATTGGATAAACTATGCAGCCAATCCAAACAATTTATTGATCCATTCAACAACGGAAATAGCAGGTGATATTTCAACCTGCTGTTTCCTTAGCATATGAAAGGCTTCAATTCCCGCTAATGTTTCTTCGGCTGTCTGGAATGACTTAAATCCCATCATAGGATTTGTTATTTTCTTTATGAACCGATGGTCTTGTTCGACAACGTTGTTAAGGTACTTTGTTTGTCTGATTATGATTTCTTTCGACAGATCTTTCTCATCCTTTAACTGATCTATTGCGGGTGGGTATGCAGGGTTTTTATCCACCGTGATCACACGTGGAGATTGATTGTGTGGCGATGACAACGCCTTCTTGAAAAAGCGTTTCGCCGCATGAATATCACGATTTTCAGACAACATGAAATCTATCGAGCTTCCCTCAGAATCGACTGCCCGGAATAAATACTTCCACTTCCCTTTGACTTTGATGTAAGTTTCATCGACCCTCTATGAATCGTTGGTCGGTTTCAAGTAGGGGCGAATTCGTTTGTCTATTTCAGGTCCGAACTCATGGACCCATCTCATGATCGTAGTATGAGAGATATTCAATCCTCGCTCTTTCATCATTTCTGCGACATCTCTATAACTCAAACAATATTTTATATACCATCTAACGGTTAATAGAATCATACCAGCCTCGTAATGTTTCCATTTGAATACATTATCTTTCGATTCCATACTGATTCGTCCCATCCCATGATTTCATTTTTCTCTATGTTATCACGCTTTGGAATCTTTGCACCACAACCCTTTTGCACATATTCTATTGTATTGGATAGAATTAGATTTTTGGTACACATTAATGATTGAGTAAAAAATTATGTTAACTTTTAGGGAGGATCTAGGATGAAGGGGTACATTTGGCTTCGAATCGCAGGCATTTATTTGATTATCGGCATGCTGTTAGGCATTTACATGGACATCAAGCTGAATTTTCAAATGTCCACCATCCATGCACACATCAATTTGCTCGGTTTTTCGACGCTAGCCATCAGCGGCCTCATCTACTGCGTTTTTCCAAAAGCGGCAAAAAGCCGGCTGGGCGTCGGCCATTTTTGGCTGCATAATATCGGTCTTCCGGTCATGATCATCGGGTTGTACGTGGAAATTAGCGGGTTAGCCAAATTGCCTCTCATCAGGATCGGCGGAAGCATGGCGCTTCTAAGCATAATCTTGTTGGTCATTAACTTGTTTGTAAACGTTAATGAAGCAACAAAAAATGGGAGGTAAAAAATATGAAAAAAATGGGGTTTTGGCTAATTGGTTTTTATTTGCTTCTTGCACTTACGGGATGCGGAACTACAAGGCCTTCACCTGCTACAGAAGAAACGACAACTCCATCCACTGGAGGAGCAACGGTTCCTAACGCTGGCACGACAACCCCTGCTGCTGGCACAGTTGATGCGCAAGCTGTCTTTAACCGAAATTGTATTGCTTGTCATGGTACAGACTTGGCAGGAAGAATGGGGCCGAACACTAACTTACGGAAAATAGGTTCAATCAAAACAAAGGATCAGATTGCAACACAGATTGCGAACGGCGGAAATGGGATGCCGCCTTTTAAAGGCACCCTCAAACCTGAAGAAATTACTGTGTTAACTGACTGGCTCTCGGCTAAAAAGTAAATTAATTTGATTCTAATGCTTTAAGTGGCTTGCTTTTTAAAATTTTATCCACTTCTTCGTAACCAGGCGGGAAGGAATAGTTGTAACGTGCGGGAAGTGCAAAAACATAGGTATCGTTTCGCCCCAATTCGCATGGTCCGATAGGTGCTGCGCCAATGTGAAATACTCCTCGCTGAAGAGCGTCCCATTGACTTAGTGTAAATACCATAATGGGTATATCCTGCCTTGGCGTTTGTGCAGTCCATTGTGGATCTCGAATATAAATCAATGGGCCGGTTGCTACAACTTTTTCACCAGTTTCTCCGTCTATAGCAAGGCCTTCCCATTTACTGTTTATAATCGAATACCCTTTCCACCTTTCGGGTAAAGAAACTGAAAACTGTATTGTGTATTCGTATTTTTTCACTTTTTTCTTTTCTATTGTTGCCGCCGGCATTGTCCAGAACAATCGTAATGTTGAAGTAACGGCAAGCCTGAGGGCTGCCGTTAATTGGTGTTCTTATATCTTAAAGTTTGTTATATTCCTCATCTGAGACTAGCTCCAGCCGTTCCGGTATACCTGCAGTGATTGCAATATGTTCAAACCAGCTATCCTTCGTAGCGCCATGCCAGTGTTTTACACCGTCGTGGGTTACAATAACATCACCTGCTTGTAAGAATTGCGCAGGTTTCCCTTCTTCTTGGTACCAGCCTTCGCCGCCAGTTACTAATAAAAGTTGAAACCCATTTCGATGGATATGCCAGTTATTTCTGCAACCCGGTTCAAAGGTCACGTTCCCAACTCCAACATTAACTTTAGGACCGGTAACCAACGTTTTTAGGTAACTTTGTCCCACGAAATATTTTGCATATGCTTCATTCTTCTCTCCCACGCTCCGCCCGTCCCCTCCATAATCTTGACGTTGTGGACACAAAGCAACATAATGTTTTGTTTCAGTGACAGGCTCCCCTGATGACATAACCGGATAAATTAGTAAAGGTAAACCCGTCAGAAGTGTACTCGTAGGCCAGTTGAAAAAGCGATTGCTGCAATTCAATGCTTCTATTTTTTATCCTTTGAGTCACCTCCAATGGTTGCCTCAGACTACAGTTGTTATCGTGCAGGTTTGACCCGACTGGACTGAGAGCAAAACATACGAGCGAACCAATCCATCAGCACCTATTTCCTGCTGCGGTATGAGATGATCTCCTTGATATACCAAGGCATCATGTTCGTTTGCAAAAGAAGCTTTCCATGTAAGTGATTCTCCGCTTATATTCGTGAATTGCGTTTCTATCAGCCCCCGATGCACGACACTAATGTTGCGATCAAGGATGGGCACATTCTCCACTTTCGCCCAGCTCACCTCATCAGTTAAATTGGAAAAAGTGGATACGAGTCCTTGACCATCGCCCGCAATGCCCATCATGCCCGTAATAATTGCTCCGATGACAGCATAAGACACTTCCGGATATTCTCTCCTGTGAAGTCCAGGATCCATCAGTTCGCTTAGCTCTTTGTAGGCTTGTTCCTTCAAGCCATTTAGATAATAGATGTCGGGCAGATAGGTTTTACCTTCCACGTTCGCTACACCGTTTTTCATCAGATCAGCCAGCGCCAATCTTCGCTGGTTATCATTTTTAATAATACCAAATAAAAGAGGAAGGAAATTACCTTCCGCATAATAATTTTCAAGGTATCTGCGATCCTGCAGAAACGCGCCATAAAACCGTCTGTTGCTTTCGTCCCACCAAGAAGATTCATACAATTCTCTTAGATCATGAGCCTTCCGGAGTAGTCCAATCGCCGTATCTTTATCGCCTCTAAGCTGCAATATGCGGGCATAGGCCGTATACCCTGCAAATTGCGCTGCAATCTGATCTCCGCCGATGGCTGGTTTCAGTCCTACCTCATTATAGGAAGCGATACCCCTGCGGCCGTATTCGGGGCGATGCTCGATAATACCGTCCCCGTCCTTATCCCAGACACGAACGTAATCATCAACAGATCGCCTATAGAAATGGTCAAATACAGGGTGATTTAGATAATCACTGTCGCCCGTCCATAAGTATTGTGCATAGCACACCCTGATCACGTCGAAGTTAGCAGGAAGGTTATACCAGAAGTCATGATCGTTTTTATAATCCACAGGCGTTGGCTTGTCATCTCTATGAATCTCCCAATAAGAACACCAGTCCCGTGATTCAGCTATATTTTCGGCAAACTTGTAAAGCATGTTTTTCGTGTGGGGATGCAGGCCCAGACCCGATGCTCCCACACTTTGGTGAGCAATGTCACGCATACAGAACGATTGCCGCCTTGGCAGCGCCGCTTCGTACCAAAGCCCGACGCGATCCTCGCCATGATGGACATAATAAAGCGCTTGTTTCTTCGCCCATTCAAAACCATCGTTCAAATACGTAACCGAGGAATCAAAAGATAGTGGCGATTCACATTTTGTTTTTTTATTTGTTTTCAGCAGATTCTTCAATCCTTTCCACCCTCTCTATCTATACTTTCAATCCTAACTTTTCTTTAGAGCCCGATAAGATTACGTTGCGACATGAAATATTGGAAAATGAGTGGAGTCAGGAATTAATTCCATTCCACATGTATTAAATTTAGTTTTATTTGACGGATCCTAACGTTAGTCCACCGATAAAATATTTCTGCAGGAATGGATATACGCACAAAATTGGCATCGTTACCAGAATTGTTGTAGCAGCTCGCAACGTCTGAGGAGATAATCCTTGAAACTTGTGCAAAAGCAATTGCTCATCGCGAATTTGCTGAGTTGCTTCCACTTCAAGAAGAAGCCGTTGCAAATAAACCTGCAGCGTATCATATTTTCCATTAAAGTTATAAAGAACGACGTCGAACCAAGAATTCCAGTGTCCGACAGCCGAATAGATGGAAACCGCCGCGAAAACCGGTATAGCTACTGGAATAACGATGCGTGTGTAAATTTTGAGCTCGTTCGCTCCGTCGATTCGGGCCGATTCGAATAAAGCTTCCGGCAAATCAGAAATATATGAATTCATGAGTAGCATAAAGTAGGTGTTTATCAAACTCGGAATCCAATATACCTGAAACGTATTCGTCAAATGTAACTGTTGCATTAGAATATAGGTCGGAATTAATCCGCCGCTAAAATACATCGTTACAAAAAACAAGAGGCGCATGAATTTTCGGCCCGAGAACGTCCGAATGCTAATAATATAGGCAAGTAGCCCGGTCGCAAACAAACATGTACCCGTGCCTACAAACACCCTGAGAACGGACCATCCTAAACCTTTGAGCAGCTTTCCGTTCTGAAACAGCATGTTGTATGCGGTAAGCGAAAATTTCCTTGGAAAAAAGTAGATTCCGCCGCGTGCCGCATCCATACCGTCATTAAAAGAAAGCGCCAAAAGATTTAGAAATGGATAAACCACTATACTAGCTAGCAAAAGCAGCAGAACTACAACTAGAATATCCACCATTCGATTAGGAATGGAAGCACGAAGGTGCTGATCCATCTGAATACCTCCTTTAATTATAAAATAGATGACTGCATATACTTTCTGGACAAACGATTAGCGATGACAACCAAAGTCAAACCGATGAAACTTTTCATTAGACCGACGGCGGTACCGTAAGAATAATTGCCCAACTGTACGCCGAATCGATACACGTAAGTGTCAATAACTTCGTAATGATCACGGGTAAGTGGATTACCGATTAACAATTGCTGTTCGAATCCGGCGTTCAATATATTACCGATAGCCAGAATGAACAGAAGCACTGCGGTCGAACGAATGCCCGGTAGCGTAATATGGCGGATAAGACCGAAACGTCCAAGACCGTCCACTCTGCCGGCTTCATAAAGTTCTTTATCAATGCCCGCAATTGCAGACAAATAAATAATGGCTGAGAAGCCCATATCTTTCCATATATTACTAGAAATTAAAATTGTCCAGAAATATTTCCCATTAGTTAAAAATTCCATCGGCTCTTTAATAAGGCCAATTTTCATCAATATATCATTCAATATCCCGTCGTTCCCGAGAAGCATGAAGAGAATATTCGCCACGACGACCCAGGAAATAAAGTAGGGGACATAGGATAGGGATTGAATTGTCTTCTTGAATGCGCTATTTTTAACTTCGTTGAGCAATAAAGCTAAAATAAGTGGAGCGGGGAAACCAAAAATCAAGTTTAAACCACTGATCGCTAGCGTGTTGCGAAGGATTTGCAAAAAGTCTGGTTCATGAAAGAAACGAACGAAATTATCGAATCCTACCCAATTTCCGAACATGGATTTCCCTGGAATGTATTTCTCGAACGAAATAATCAAACCGTACATCGGAAAATAAGAAAATATCAGCACCCAGATGATCATAGGTATGCATAGCAGCCAAATTTGCCGCTCTCTGCGCATCCGTTTCCATACAGCAACCATAAGCTTACACCTCGTTCCACTAATGTTAGAAAGCAAGAGGGGGACGCGAATTAAAGCGTCCCCACTCTCCTACATTTACTTCAACAATGCAAGATTTTTTTGGTACTCTTGGTTGCGGAAAGCTTCGATGTCTTTCAAACCGAGCTTGTTTGCTTTATCGCGCATGTCGTTAAAGGCATTAACAGCGTCTTGTTCCATTTTGCTCATTACCACTTTGGCGAAACCGGTTTTGATCAAATCTTCAACCTGTTGATTTTTGATCGTCACCGGATTGTCGGCAGCGAACACGATTTTTCTAGCCGTGTTGTCATAAACCGTATCTTTCAGGTTTTTATTCATGAGGGCTTTCCATTTGTCTTCTTGGTTGAAGTTCTGGTCGTACCAAGCCGTACTCTTATTATCGTCTCTCATCAGGCCTT
Organism: Paenibacillus sp. yr247; assembly: GCF_900103825.1. Taxonomy (GTDB): domain Bacteria; phylum Bacillota; class Bacilli; order Paenibacillales; family NBRC-103111; genus Paenibacillus_E. The sequence goes on along the minus strand of NZ_FNIF01000012.1, from coordinate 98,791 downwards.
GAGGATGGTCAAGCCAAATTTGGTTGTCGCCGGTAATTTCATCTTCTTTGTCGTATTCGAATTTACCCGACAACATGAGCTGCTTTTGGGAATCGTTGAAAGACCAAGTGCCGTCCGCATTGTGGTTCCAGAGAGAATTCGGCATATTTGGAATGCCCCAACCTAACAAACGGGTACCCATCGGGCTGATTTCGAAATCCAGGAATTTGATAATGTCTTCCGGATTTTTCACTTTATCCGTTAAAACGGTGAAGTTCCAGCCGGTCGTATCTTTAGCTGATAAATACGCTTTATCCGCACCTGGCGCTTTCAATCCGATTTGCACGTAACGTTGGTTCTCGTTTAGGTTCGGAATCGTCGTTTTCCATACTTCGTGGCCGGCGTTCCAAGATTGCCACCAAGGTCCGATGTGACCAAGAATTTGTTGGTCGGAGAACTTTTGCTTCCAGTCGTCGAATTTGTTCAGGAAACTGTCCGGATCCATAAGACCCTCGCGGTAGAAGCGGTTGAAATACTTCGCTGCCTCAAGGCCCTCGGAGGTGTTCAGCCAGTGCGTCAAATTATGATTTGCATCTTCTTTGTAACCATCTTTTAGACCCCAAATGCCTAGTACGTTATTAATCTTAAGTTGATCGTTCCAGGAGATCGCATACGCTTTCTTACCGGATGTGCTTGTTGGATGGTCTTTCACCATTTGTTTAAGCACGTTATAATAATCATCCGGCGTTTCTATTTTTGGAGATCCCATAGCCGTATACCAATCCCAACGGATGTGAGCACTGAAGTCCGGAATCGGCAAGTATCCCCAGCCTCTTGGCAGTCCCCAAAGCTTACCATCCTTATCCAAGTATGATTTGTATGTTACTCCCAGCTCTTTCTTAATGTTAGGGCCGTATTTATCCACCAGCGGAGCCAAATCGATAAGCTTGCCTTGAGCTTTCCATTTGTCCATCGTATCGAGGTCCATTGCCGAGATGACACCTTTATAGTCGTTGGAAGCTAGCATCAAGTTCATCTTTTCCTTTCCATCGACGTCGTACTGTGTTTTCTGAACATCTACGTTAAAGTTTTTAAGCAAATAATCGTGAATGGCCTTAAATTTCTTAGCGACTTTGTCAGGATTGTCTTTGTCAGCGGAATAATAATCGATAGTGATCGTCTTATCCGGGGCCGTCCACCCAAATTCGTTAACTTTTGCCGCAGTCGCCGATGGAGAAGCTTGCTGAGATGTAGATGTAGATACGGCCGGACTGGCCGAGCTAGCATCCGATCCTCCCTTGAAGGAGCATGCTGCCAACATGCTGCCGGTCAAGAGAACAGAACTCATAAGGATGGCCGTACTTTTCAATCGTCTCATGTTTGTTACTCCCTCCTAACGAATTTTCGTCAAAATTTGATGAGAATGCTTACATGTATATCGTAGGAAATTATCCTCTTCTTGAGAATGTACATTTCCTCGCTCAATTGTGTATTTCATCATCGTTGTAAGCGATTTCAAATTGTTGATGGGAAATTATGTTTTTTCGATATTCGCTTGGAGTTACACCGACGATCTTTTTGAACACTTTGGTAAAATGGGGATAGTCAGGGTAGCCCACCCTCTCTCCGACCTCATACGTCTTCAGTTCCTTTCGGACCAGCAACTGCTTTGCCTGCTCCATCCGATATTCAATTAAATATGTCATGAACGATTTCCCTGTCTCCTGTTTGAACAAGTTATAAAAATGTGTCACCGACAGATTCAATTGGTGCAACAATTCGTCCAACTTAAATGCAGGATCGGAGAACCGCGAATGAATGACCTCTATTCCTTTCTTAATGACGGAATATTTCCCCCAATTGCGGCCGTTTCGGACTTGTTCAACCGACGTCAACAGCATCTCGCGAAATTCGCGAAACAGGTCGCCCAGATGCTCTCTCCAAACCAAGTCGAAGACGAGTGCAGTTCCCCGTTCTTCGGCTTGACGTCGCATGACAGCCGTTAAATCTAGAAGAATGTCTTTTCTCAACTCATCCGGAAGTTCATAGCTAACTATGAGATCTAGGACTTCATCAGTCGCTTTCTTTACCCCCGCTGTATCTACTTTCCAAATTTCCTCGAAAAGAACATTCGCATGATTCAAGCAATGACTCATAAGATTGCTTTTTGTTGCAGATGCCTCCAATTTCTCCAAATGCTTGCGATACATTTCCAATAACAACTCTTTCACTGCAGAGGCACGCATCGGCTTAAGAATGTAATCCGCTACTCCAAATCGCAGTGCTTGACGGGCATAATCAAATTCACTATAGCCGGACAATATAATGATTTTCGGATTCCATCCTTTTTCATGCACAGCGCGAATAAACTCCAGACCATCCATGACGGGCATGCTGATGTCCGTAATAATCACATGCGGCTGTTCACGTTCCGCTATCTCGAGCGCTTCTTGACCATCCATGGCTTCTCCGACGATAACGAAAGCTGGATGAGTTTCGGTCAATATTTTACGCATGCTCAGCTTAATCATCTCTTCGTCGTCAACTAACAAAATCCGATAGCTCATTATAGTTCTCCTTCCGCGATTCCGAGCGAATCGGCAATGACAATTGGATGGTCGTTCCCGTTTCATTCGAAACGGAAATGAATAAGCCGTAGGGCTCCCCAAATAACATCCTTATACGCGTATGAACGTTAAACAAACCAATGGAACGTCGGCTCTCATCCTGCCGATTGTCCCTCAGATCCTCCGGACTGCCATGCGAGAAAGCTTTATTGTAAAACTCCATCGTCTCAAGAGACATCCCTTTGCCGGTATCGGTAATTTCCAATATGTAGCGATTGTCGTCCTTGACGCTATCTCGTATGCTAATATACCCTGGCCGTAATTTGTGTTTCTCATAACCATGCTTAAAACAATTTTCGATGATCGGCTGCAATGTCGACCGAACAGCGGGAATACCGGCAGCGACGGTTCGATCTACCTCTATCTCATAAGCTAATGACGAATGCCGCTCCGATTGAATAGCCAGATAAGACTCGATATGTCGGATCTCGTCGGATAAAAATACGGGCCCGTTTGGGCTTTGAACATTATATCGGAACATATCCCCCAATGAGACGATCATGTTGCTGATTTTCTCGTTGCCCTCTATAATCGCATTGGAATTGATAAATTCCAGCGTATTGTACAAGAAGTGCGGATTGATTTGGGCTTGCATCGCATGGAGCAGAGACTCCTTCTTCTTCACCTCAAGCTCTTTCTCGCGAAGTTCTGCAACGTGCACAATTTCGATCAACCGCTTGATTTCCTCGACCATTTTGTTAAACCCCCGGAATAAGCTATCGATTTCTCGCCCCCTGCCAGACGGCGCCCGAATAGTAAAATCGCCCAACTCAGCTCTCTTCATCAGCTTGAGCAGCTTAACGAGGGATTTGGTAAGCGAATAAACAACTCCACTCGCAGCGAGCATCGACAGCAAGAAGAGAAAGACCAGGATTGCGACCGATATCCGACTGACCGTTACGATCTTCTGGTTAAGCTCGGAAAGCAGCACTTCCGAGAAGAGAGTCAAGTCGTTTCTGTCGGAGCGGATAAACACGACCAACTTCTTCCCTTGGGGCGTATTTATCATGAAGGTACCGCTTTGTTTCCGGCCCATTCCCTTCAAATAATCTTCGGGAACCATAGTCGAAGGCGTGTCCGTCTGCGGGTGATAAATGACTTGGTTAGCGGAATCGGCGAGCCAAATGAATCCCGTCTTGCCAACGTGCACGTTCTGGATGATCCGCACCATCTCGTCTCTCTTTAGGTCGACGATAAGCATGCCTTGCTTCAATCCGCTTTGTGGTGGCGAAAATCTCATTGCCATTCCGATGACTTGCGAGCTGGGCGTTGTCTCCAACCCCATGATCGTAAAACGGTCCGAATATTTAATCCGCTTTAAATAAGAGGGGTAGCGTTCCTCCGCCAACATAAAACTAGAGCTCGAAGTGGCTTTGATCCGATCTGAAATAAGAGAGATCCCGTAGATGTCCGAACGATTCAGCATGATTTTAGACAATAATTCTTTTTCGATGCGATACGAAAGCTCATATCGAGTGATCGGATCAATCGGATCGTCATTTAGGTGATTAAGAAAGGTCGCGGTGTCATCGCTTGCGAGAATTGGAAGCATTGTCCGTTCAACCTCAGAGAAATAAGTTTCCAAATGCGCGTTTACTTGATTAATCATTTCAATGCTGGAATCGATGGCGTTGCTTTCAATCGCGTAGTATGTTTTTTCGTACCATATCCACCCAATAACCGGAAGCGGAAAATATAAAAACAGCATCATGATTAGGAGCTTCTTTTGGAGGGATATTTGCTGAAGTTTGAACATCGTGAGCCCCCTCATTCTGAAAGAGAGTGAAATATTTCATAATTAATTGAAACCATTGATCCGTATGGATTTTCAAGTATACAAAAGGGACTACACCACAACTTATATTCTCCAAGTTCCCCTACCGCTTCTCCTTATAAAACTCATGATAAAGCTTCATAAGCGCCCGCTTCTCCATAGCTGCGGCTAATCCCCAGCTCCTTCGCAATCTCCCGCTGCGTCCGCTCCTCGCCGCCCTAGCGTAATACCTTCGTATTTCAAACGATTTTAAAGTCCTTTATATAATGATTTTTAAAAACCACGTTAGGTTCTACTGCATCTTTGATTCTTTCAATTGTGAAATTTTCCATTGGGGACGGTAAATCATTAATATAGAAATATCTGATTTCATCAATTTCTTTACCATCTGGTGTAGCAGTGCCTGACCAACCTGATGCCTTGAAAATAAAAACATAAGCATTACGGTGTTGTAAAAAATACATTCCACTTAAGGAGCATTGAGAAGGGTCAATATCAATGTTGATTTCCTCTTTGGCTTCTCGAATTGCAGTTTCCCAAGCAGATTCCCCATCTTCCTGAACTCCACCTGGGATATGCCATTTCTTTTCACCATATGTTTGATGAACCAATAGCACCCTGCCAAACTCATCAAATAACACGAAGCCTGCGGCATCTTTAGTACGTTCAAATTGACGCTTCTCCATAAAGCACCTCCAAAGATATACAACGATTACTACCTGTTATATTCTACGAGAATAATAAGTAGACTCGCTCTAAATCCAGTAATTGTAACTATTGTCGAATATTTATGATAATGATATTTTAACTCTTGTACCATTTGAGATCCCCACAAAAATGTAGGAAAAGATAAAAAAATCAGAAGATAATTATTAGGGTAAATTACGTACTTAATATAGACAATAGAAATTAAGGTAAAAATTCCAATCCCTAGCAGAATGACCCTAAATTCATCATAAGAAATAGGCTACGCCGTCCAAATCGGACGAGTGCGTTTATCAAGAAATATAGCGGACTTATCGTGTAAAACATATAATCCTTATTTTTGTACAAAAAACCTCCAATTCAACGATAACATTGAATTGAAGGTAGTTATTTCTTAGGCTCATCTTACCTCTTGCTAATCAACCCTCGTAAGGATGATATTGTCGTGAGCCAAAGTAAAGCTCGCGCTTTCAGGGTCCTTACCCACGATCTGGAATGTAAATTGCTTGCTCCCAGCCGTTGTGAAGGTCTTTTCCCCCAAGCCCACAATCGTGTATCCTGTCGTAGCGTCATGCTGATCTATTGGGCTTCCTTGGATCACACCGTCAATAAGCAGTTGTTCCGTTCCACGGTCTGGGTGCTTCTTGACTCTGGCACTGATTGCGTAGGTACCAGCTGTCGGTACATTCACTGTGTACTGTACCCAATCACCTACACCATTCAAATTGGCGAAATTTACGTTTCCGTTGCTTGCAGCACTATCCGCGGAATTCACAAAAGTGGCGCCAGTAGAAACTGCCGTAGTTAAACTCTCATTCTCCAAAATCAATGGCTGTTTCGTCAGTGAAATATAATCCGTTGCCAAGGTGTAGGAAGCGCTGCTTGCATTTTTTCCAGTCACTTGGAATTTGAATTGTTTGTTCCCCGGTGAATCAAAGCTGATATCGCCTAAATCAACAACCACATACGCCTGCGCGCTTTGATATTCATCGATCGGCGCTCCCTGCGCTGCCCCGTCAATGTATAGCTGCGCTATACCCCGACTCGGATGCATCTTGACCTGCGCTCTGACACGATACGTACCAGAAGAAGGTACGTTCACCGTGTACTGAATCCAGTTGCCAACCGCAGTTGCATTTCCATAGCTCAAAGATCCATTGCTGGCAGCCGTGTCTGCCGATGTCGCAGATGTCACGCCAGAAGAAACGGTTGTCGTCAAGTTCTCCGCTTCGTATTTAACGGCTTCAGCGATAGCGGGCGGGAGCAGAATATCTGGTGACTGATACGTTAATCTGATGTAATCCGTTGCTAGTCCATAGCCGCTGCTACTGCTATTTTGACCCGTCACCTGGAATTTAAACATCTTGTTCCCAGCCGTATTGAAGGTGACATTTCCAAGATCCACTTCCACGTACCCCTGTGCACTTCGATACTCATCGATGGGAGAACCCTGTGCAGTTCCATCGATGTACAACTGACCAATGCCTCGGCTTGGATGCTTCTTCACTTGTGTCTTCACGCGATACGTGCCCGGGCTTGGTACATTCACCGTATATTGAATCCAATCCCCTACACCGGTGAAATTGCCATAATTCAATGAGCCATTGCTGGCAGCCGCATCCGTACCGTTCGCTGTCGAGTCACCGGTAGAGACAAGCGTGACAAGACTTTCTGCTTCATATTTGGTGCCGGAGCTAATCGTTACACTGCCTGTTCCACCCGCACCAATACTCACATTGCTGATAATCGTTTTATTAGCGTTACGATCAAATACAATGACTGTCCCTGTAGCATTCGCTGTCCCGTTCACAGTCACCGTCAAGCTTGACGGACCTGCGCTTTGTGTAAAGGAGGTAATCTTCTCATCCGCATAGAGAACTTGCATATTAGATGACGCATTGTCCTCCTGCAGCCAGAAAGCCTTGCCTTTGGACGTATTTTCAGCGAGATTCACAGGAAGACCCGTAGCTATTAATTCCGCACCCGTAAATTTCCCCTTGTACGCATAAGAGCTATTCCCGCTGTCATCCATCGTGATATCCTCGACCAGATACGTTTTGTTGCTATCCAACCAACGCAAATTGAGCGTTACGTCTGTTGCACCACCGGTATTCGCTGCTGTTGCAATAACAAGCGCTTGCGTTTTATCCTCCGTTGTATACATCCAGGCATAAGAGCCAGATGTATCGAAGTCCGGTCCCGCATACAAAGGTCTTGTCGTTTGGTCGGTTAATGCCTTAATTCTTGGACTTTTGCGCCAATCATTGAATTTCCGTAAGGAATTGATCCCTGCTGTCGACCAACTGGTCGGATCGGTATTGAATTTGATGACCCTAGCGAGCATATAGGAATAGTAATCTTCCATTTTTCCTGACGGATTACCACCGTAATACACAGAATTCATTGGCAGGTAGCCAAAACTGTCCATTCCTATCTTCATACTGGTACCCACACCGCCATTGGCAGATATGAAGCCGTTATCCGAAATGTGAAGTAAGCCATTATTACGGTCGCCTTGTGTCGGGTAAATATCGACTTCACTGGTCAGCTTCCCAATGAAATCGGGATGTCTGGATACAAGATCGTTCATGTAGTCTCTGACCAAAACATTTTTACGATATACACTATCATTTGGATGCGACGTAGAAGTCGCTGCTGTATTTGGCCAGAATTCCGTCAAATCAATCATCTGATGGGATAGATGGTATTGCGGAATCATGATATCCTCAACCTGACTGCGTTTAAATTCAATATTTGCAGGATCTGCCAAATCCCTGCCAAGATCATGGTTATCCCCCGTCATGCTGAACCATAACCCGAATTTTAAGCCCTGTGAAGCAATAAAATCGGTTAGAGATGCCAAATTAGTTGTAAAACTGCTTGCTGCCGTCGTCGTATCTCTAGTTGTATTCCAGAGATCATCGACCATGACCATGTCCAATCCAGCTTGTGCCGCTTTAGGTACTACCGTATTACGGAAGAAGGCATCCGAACGGCTCGCGATATAATCCCAATCATTTGTCGTGAACAAGGAGGTCGCATCATGATATTTAAATCTTTTTCTAAAGTGCTCTTCGACCGCCATCTTCCCATCAAGGATATCTCCCTTGAACACGATCATATTAACAGAAATGTATTCAAATTTCTCATTCGGGAAAAGGACTAATTGCAAGGCTTCACTATTCGTGGACAGCTTGACATTGGAGATTCCACTCCAAGCATTAATACTGGCAAAAGGCAGCCTGTTCGGTGCTCCTTCGGTTTTCCAGTTCATTTCAGGCTGCAAGCCCCAGCCATCACCTGTATTGTAGACGGTGATGGCATTGCGACCCGCATTCGGAGCCAATGCTCCCGTCGTGCTGAACCATGCCATATTAGGAACATAGTGCAACGTGTGGGGATCATTCGGCAAGTTAAGCACAAGCAGATCCGAATCGGTAATTGTTTTATTGAAGCCGGCATTGTTTTGGATTGAATTGCTGTATTTGATGCCGGCATTCCCATTGTAGATCTCAAAATTCAAATAAATGGTGACGTTCTGTGGTGTGCTTCGGGTTACCGGAATCGTAAGCAACTCCCCCCAATTCGTCCCAAACTTGGTGATATCGGTGACCGTTGCTGTACCAAGCGTCCATCCGCCGTCATTCGCGTAGAGGTCACTTCCGTCGTATTTATAATAGAATAAATACTGACTTCCAGTGCCCGTCAAATATTCCTTGCCAGCCGCTTTATTGTAGAAGCTCGTCATTTGAATACTACCACTAGCAAAAGAAACAACAGACCTCATGACATCATTTTCAATTGTCCATACATTCCCGCTTCTAGTCACCAACGAATTGGCTGCAAGTGCAGTCGGAATTCCCCCTTGTGAAGCGAAGGGGACACCCGTGAGATATATCGCGAACACAAGTACCAAGCACATGAATGTGCGCAATGATTTACCGTACATCAATTTTTCATTCCTCCCTAGGCATTGGACTTTTGACTACCTATTTACCTTGAAGGGCACGCTGTTGTTTGAAAATATCATAGATATCCTTTGTCAGAATAATCTTATCTCGATCTTTCTCGTAGAAATTCTTATACCAGTCGTCAACTTGTTTCCCGCCTGCTTTTTCCCAAGCAGCAATCGCATCTTGCTTCGCTTGTTCAGGGGTGTAGTTAGCTGTAAGAATTGCTTTCACCCAAATATCGCCTTCACCGACACCGACCTGTTTGGTTGTGTTCGTTAGAATAAGCTGCAGATCCTTCGGCAACTGCGGCATTTGCTCCGCATGCGTCGGCCCTGCTACTGGCAAATCGAAATTGACGAAGGTCGAGTTCAGCTCGAACATCTTCTTCACTTGATTTTGAGCCGCATCATTCGCATCTAGTTTCTCTGTCCCAAAATAACATTTACCTGACAACGTCGGAGATGCCAACATCGCGAAATCGCCTGCACCGTAATTGAATTCGGTTTTCCATTTGTCCATGTCCGTAATTTGCGGACATTTATTCGCTTCTTGTTTGCTGTGCACACCATCAAATCCATAATACATCGTCTTCATAAATTTCTCAGACGAAGCAAAATCAACATATTTCATAACTGCTTCTGGGTCTTTCGTTTGGGCATTGACCACAGCCGTCATTTGAACCGGATTCACGAAAATCGAGTTGAATTGTCCGACTGGTGTTTTCGGATACGGTATGACCGTTATCTCGGCATCAGGTACATTCTTTTTCAAATTCAAGTAGAAATCAGTATAGAAAACGATCGGGACGTTGAACTGTTCCATGTAAATCCCGATTTTGCCATTTAAGAAATCTTGCTTCGCTTTGGATCCATTTTTATCATTCAGATAGTCTTTGTCGACTAAGCCTTCGCTATATAACTTCTTCTTAAACTCCGTCACCGCCATAATATTGTCCCAACCATGGACCAGTTCATTATTTTTGACAATGAAGCCTGGATAAGTCACACCAAACATTTCATCCAAAACAGCTCCTGAATTATACGACATGGCAATACCATACGTATCCTTCTTGCCATTGCCATCTGGATCTTGTTCCGTAAACGCTTTCGCAATCTGATACAGCTCTTCCGTCGTCTTCGGCGCCTGAAGGTTCAATTTCTTTAACCAATCCGTTCGGATGAACAAGCCGCGTTGCGGAATCGTCTCATTGATGCGGCCGAATTGATACAGCTTTCCGTCAGACCCAGTTCCAGCCTTTTTCAAAGACGGATACTTCTGCAGAAGCGCTTTGTATTCAACACTGTATTTCTCAATCATATCGTCAATCGGACGCAGCTGCTTTTGGTCGATCAAGGGATTCTTAATTTGCGGCGCATACTCCAAAATAAGATCCGGTGCTCCTCCGCTGGCGAACAATGTATTAAGCTTCTGCTCGGACTGTGACCGTGGCACAGGAACGAACTTCACATCGATGGGGCCAGCTTCATTAATCCATTTGGTGATTTTATTATTTTCAATGGTTCCTTCACTCGAAGGAATATTACCACGGTCATAAATGGTTGCCGTAATCGCACCACGTTTTGCAGGTTTCTGTGTTTCAGTTGCTTTTGATGTTGATGTTGATGTTGTTTCTTTAGTTTCCTTTGCACAACCTGCCACTAGCGCCGTAACTGCCAATGTAGCCGCCACAGAAAGAACAATTCGTTTTTTGTTGGACATCTTGCTTTCCCCTCTCTTCATAACAAGCTTATCATACATTTCCCTTACCCTACGAGCCCCTTGCTAACCTCTTACGATTTCACGATTTCACAATTTCGCTGGCCTCCGATCCACCTCCCCAATGTCATGTACAAACTACCCCTTCACAGCGCCGAGCATGACACCTTTGACAAAGAATTTCTGTACGAACGGATAGACAACCAGCATGGGAATCATCATGAGCACAATCGCCGCCGCTTTGACCCCTTCAGCAACGAGCTGCACCGTATCTTCCGGCGAACGGAGCTCATTCAGGAGCTGCTGATTTTGCACCATTTGCTGCACAAGAACGGTCATATTGTACTTATCCGTTGAATTGATGTAGAGCAGAACGCTCATGAAGTAATTCCAGTAGGATACGCCATAAAACAACGTCAACGTAGCCAACACTGGCATCGAAAGCGGAAGTACAATTTGCGCCAACAGCCGCCATTCACTGCAGCCATCTATTCTGGCCGCCTCTTCCAGTTCTGCAGGAATCCCCTCGAAATAGGTGCGCATAATGAGCATATTGTAGGTACTCACCAAAGCCGGAAGCCAGAGCGCACCGTAGGAATCGATGAGCCCCAAACCTTTAACCACTAAGAAAGTGGGGATAATGCCACCGTTAAACAACATCGTGAACACCATAGCCAGCGTGAAAAATCGACGTGCATAAAAGGAGTTTTTGGACAGCGGATATGCGGCCAAAATCGTTGTCAGCATACTAAGCACAATGCCAACACTGGTAATAACAACGCTGTTAAAGAACGATTGCACGATCTTGGTCCCTTTAAACACCTCTCGATACGTATCTAACGTGATATCTATGGGCCACATCCCCACTTCACCAGAAGCGATCGCTCTTGCACCGCTAAGTGACATCGCGAATACATGAATTAACGGCAACAAGCAAGATAGCGCTAGAAGCATTAATACCAGATAATTAACCATATTAAAGATTTTCTCGCCACGCGTAGATTTCATACCCCTAACCCCCTACCACAGTCCCTGTTTAAATTTCCGGGCAATCCCATTCGCCGACAGCACCAGAAGAAATGAAACGACGGATTCGAACAATCCCATTGCCGAAGTCAAGCTAAACTGACCCTGCTGCACACCAACCCGGTACACATAGGTACTAATAACCTCCGATACAGAGCTAACAACGTTATTCTGTAGGTTAAACACCGGATCGAATCCGACATCCATGACCTTTCCTATGGCCAAAATAACAAGCAGCACAATGGTCGTCTGTATACCCGGCAGGGTAACATGCCAAATCTGCTTCATCTTACCTGCACCATCCATGGCTGCTGATTCATACAAGCTCGGATCAATGGCACTCAAGGCTGCCAAGTAAATGATGGCGTTGTAGCCCATCTCTTTCCATACACCCGATGCCACAAATATAGCAATCCATGAACCCGGGTTATATAGGAAGGGATACGGCTCACCAAAGTGATTCTCAATCCAATGGTTAATGGCACTCGACTCCATAGAGAATATTGTGAGTACAAGTCCTCCCAATACGACCCAAGACAGAAAATGAGGTAAATAAACAACCGTCTGAACGAACTTTTTGAACCAAAGCCTACGCACTTCATTCAGTAATATGGCGAGGACAATCGGTACAGGGAATCCGAATATGAGACTTAGTAAACTGAGCACTAGCGTATTGCGAATAATATTAAGCGTTTGCGACTGGTGAAATAGTGTAATGAAATTGTCGAGGCCCACCCAAGGGCTGTGCAGCACGCCGTCCGTAAAGTTATAATCCTTAAATGCGATCATCAGCCCGAACATCGGAAGGTATTTAAAAATAAGAAAAAATAGCACTACAGGAATAAACATCACTAACAAAGGCTTATTTTGATGTAACCTTTTCTTATTGATCATCCTAGAATCCATCCACCACACCATCCTGACTCGTTGTTCTTGTACCCTTATTGTAAGAAAATCGGCAAGCTGCAACATCTACGAATGTTGGGGAAATAGAGACGATTTTTAGATCTTTTTTTGTTTTATCACATGACAAAAAGCCCTCATTGTCAGTTTCTGACAATAAGGGCTTCCTGGATATATGTCGGCATTGCTGCCTTATTTCTGATGTGATTTCCGATAATCTTTCGGCGATAAGCCTGTCGTTTGCTTAAATAACTTAGCAAAATAATTCGGCAAATCATACCCGATCATGCCGGATATTTCCGTTATTTTCAAATCCGTATTAGACAACAGCTGCTTCGCTTTCTCCATCCGCAATTCGATTAAACAATCGATGAAGCTCCGCCCTGTTTCCTTTTTGAACAGATGACTGAAGTACGTTGCATTCAAATGAACCTGAGAAGCTACGAGCTGCAAAGGCAGCGCCTCCGCATAATGCTCCTCCATGTACCGAGTCGCCTTCAAAATGGCGTTGCCGTTGTATTTGTCCTGCCATTTCTCATAGCTACCCAAAAAGCGGTCTATCTCCGCCTGCATCCAAACCTCGATCTCATGGATGTTGGCGCACGCTTGCAGCTTGCTCATGCGTTCCGTCAAATAGGAGGACTCCTGCTCCAATTCCAACTGCTTACGTGATGTTTCCTGCAAAGCAAAGCTCAGCGTCAAAGCCTCAATCTGCCGACTTTTAGGCGGCATCCCGCGAACCTCATCCATCCATTGCGACAAGTATTGCTTGAGCAGATCGACTTGCCCCGCTACCATATAGGCCACGAGTTGGGCGCTGATCAAATGCTGACGCGTACTGCTTATCGGTGAATCCGCTGCAGAACGGTCATCTCGCTCTCGCTCGACTTGCTTCGCATCCAATCCAGCTTCATAGAGATCTGCTAAGTGCGTTATATCTGAAACCTCAGCTACGATGTGAGATCTAACAGATAGCCCCAGAAGACGCTGAATCGTCTCGCTTGCTGTTTCACAAACATGTTCCCCTCCCTCAGTCTCTCTCATCAAAAGAACAACTCGTCCATATTCAATGAGCAGCAACTTACCTGTGACCGCATTTTGCTCCATCAATTCACTGATAATGTTCAAGACAGCGAACTGCAACAAGGGCACGTCACTCTTGGCATATTGCTTATGTGCGGGATGATAATCCATGATTTGAAATAGTAGGAGCTTAGAGCCCGTTAGTTGCTGAACTAGTTCCGCAATAACTTCTTGGCGATAAGGGAACCGTAGGAAGATGCCTCTTAACGTGCCTTCCAGTAATAATTGGTGTTCATTCTGCTCTTTGCGTAGCCTCGCCTGCTTCTCGAGCAGGAGGACCTCTACTTTGGCTAATGCCTCAAAGATATCCTGCCCACTGCATGGCTTGATCAGCAAATCCAACGCACCGTATCGCAGCGCCGTTTGGGCATACTGGAAATCTTGATAGCCCGTTATCACGATAAACTCAATCCCTGGGAATCTGCTCTTCATTCGCTTCAGCAACTCTAAGCCGTCCATCAGTGGCATACGTATGTCCGTCATAACAAGATCCGGCTGCAATTGCTCAATCAAGCGCTCCGCCTCTTGTCCGTTCTCTGCTTCTCCGCATACATGCCAATCCGTTCCAGAGCCGCTGATCATTTTGGCAAGCCCTTTGCGAAACAAGGGCTCATCTTCAACCAGAAGGATTCGATTCATCTAATGTCCCTCCTTGGGCAGAATGCTGATCTTCACAGGGTAACGTCAATCGCAGGCGCGTTCCTCGCTCCAAGCTTTCGATTTCTAACTTGTACGGGTCGCCGCCATGTACCAAATATATACGCCTCATCACATTGCGAACACCAATGCTCTCTCTTTCTCGCCCAGGATCATAGATCGATTGATCTTCATTTAAAATGCGAATGGTATCCGGATGAATCCCGCAGCCGTTATCTTCGATTTCGATCTGCATGTCTGCCCCCTGACGGAAAGCTCGAATCGACAATCGCTTGTCGTCCGTTTGGTCACGGAAAGCATGCACAAACACATTTTCCACAAGCGGCTGAAGCAGCAGTCGCTGCATGCGGCAATGTGTTAACGACTCGTGAGCCTCGATATGAACGTGAAGCCCCTCCCCATGTCTTGCTTCCTGAATCGTAATATAATTACGAACTTGGGCCAGTTCATCCTGTAGCGTACTAGGTGTGGATATCGATGCCAGTGAGTATCTTAGCAGCTCCGATAGACTGGTAACCAGTGAGGCCGTTTCGGCATCATCGTACAACAGCATGATTTTCCAATAAATCGAATTCAATGCATTATGCAAAAAATGAGGATTCAGCTGCGCTTGGAGCGCCTTGAGCTCGGCCTCTTTTTCACTCAGTTTACTCACGTACACTTCCTGAATTAAAGCTTGGATATTCGCGACCATCGTATTGAAGCTATCCGCCAAAAAGGCAAACTCATCTTTCGATGTGGTCACAATCTCCACCTGTAAATTCCCCTTGCGTATCTGCTGCATCGCCTTCACGAGCATATGCAGAGGCTTCAGAAGCCTGCCGCTGAAGAACGACACACTTACCGCCATGAGCAGCACACTGACGAGGCCAGAGAGAATGGCAACCTGATACACCCGTTGCCCCTTCTCTTTGATGTCAGCGAGCGATATGCCGCTTACGAGTGTGAATGATCTCGGCTCATATTTGCTTTTCACAAATAGATATTCATTCCCGTGATTCTTCTGAATAAATGTGCCTTCTCGATTCTGCCACTCTGGAATAAAAGCTTCCTTACTATCCGGCTCACGGCTGTAGAGTAATTGATTATATTGATCGTATAAGTAGGCGCCTGTCGTTCGACCTGCCATTAGCGGCTTCATTGGATCTTCAAGGAAAGAATCATCAATAATCATGATCAGCATGCCGTAAGCGGTTTGCTGCTTCGTTGATTTAAGCAATCGTGCAGCGACCAAGCTGTTTTTTTCACCAGATCGCTCCGAAGAATCAGGGATCATTAAACGCTGCCAGACAATTTCCGCCTGGGTGCTTTTGAGCCCGCTTTTCACCTTCGTATAGAAGTCAGGGAACGTAATTTGAAAAGACGGGTTCGCATGACTGAAATAATAATTGTTCCCCTCTAAATCAACGATATATAACGCCTTTATTTGAGAGGTTTCATTTTTCAGGGGAAGCAAAATATCAGCTAAATCCCGCTCGAGCAGATACGTTTTGAATTCCTTGCTCTCTCCAGCAGTAGGTGCTGCTTGCATGTTTTGGACGATTTGCTCGACGAGTGGATGAAAAAAAATAAAATCCGTGATCCGGTACATATCTTGGATTTTCGAGCCGATTTGACTAATCGATTGTTCACTCGTATTCAAATATTGCTTGCTAATCTCGGTCTCAAACAGATTCAAATAAATCCTATATGAAACGTATCCTGTAACCAGGGAGCATACGATGATAATCACAGACAGGGTCGCTATTAATTTCACTTTGAAATGCTGATGAATATATTGGAGAACATGCCGTGGTTTCAAAGGTTACCCTCCTGAGGGTGTACGTGAGAGCTTAATAAGATCGATATCTATTTTGAAAAACACAGTCTGATCAAGTCATCCACGTGGGCTGTTGCTAGACACTCAACTGTGTCTGCTGCACCATAATAAATCTTGACCTCACCATTCTCCTCCAGAATCATTCCGCCAGGAAAGATGACATCGTTGCGGAACCCGCCATCCGTCTCATAGCTAACCTCTGGTGCGAGTAAAGGCTCTGGGCATACACCGATAATTTTGTACGGATTATCCAAATCCAACAGCATAATACCCGCTGAATACCGCTTCTTCCAATATGGCTCCCAGCCGTTTTTGCCCCGAGATGCATCGATATCCACCGCGTGGAACGTAGTCAGCCAACCTTTGGTGGTTTTAACAGGCGGCGCTCCGGGGCCAATCTTGTCATTGGCAAAAGGAACCCTCTCGAGGCCCATTAGCAGTTCCGTATTCCCCCAGTATTTCAAATCAGGAGAATCCGACATCCAGATATCAAAGCTATCCTTGCCACCTTTCCCGTAGACGGGGAAGGGGCGCTCCAGTCGTATGTACTTGCCTCCGATACGTTCAGGAAATAGGACCATATTGCGATTGTCCGGCGCCGATAAGCTGAGAATTTCGAAGTTAGCGAAATCGTCGGTCACAGCGACACCGCCTCTTACACCATGCTTCGTATCGACAGCAAAGCAAAGATAACAGCGCCCGTCAATGACCGTCAGACGCGGGTCATACGTTCTCATAATTTCTTCGTTCTCGATGCCAAAGACCGGCTTATCTTGCACATTCCAATAGACGCCGTCGCTACTGTAGGCAAGCCCGAGATTCGTCGTGCTGATCGGAAGCAGGGTTTCCTGCTCTGTATTTCCGTAATCGTTACGGAACATCATGACATACTGCCCTTGGAATTTCGTAACGCCAGCATTGAAAACAAGAGCAGGTTTATAAGGGACATCGTGAGCTGTCAGAATCGGGTTATTGGAATGTCGCATGATACACGGGCTTGATATTAGTGAGCTGCTACCTAGCATAGATGATTTCCTCCGTACTATATAATATTTCGATAATTTACGCACGCATTTTCATCGGCGGGGACCTGCTGCGCAATTCTCTATGCCAGTGTACACGTTCTAACTAGTTGTAACATTCAATAACTATCGAAAAATGGATACAATATTTAGATGATGCCTGACCCTTTTACTACAACTTATCCGTTACGCTCTACTGCCAGTTAGCTTAGTAATTACTAACCCCAAAATAAAGTTCCCCGCAGCAAGCTGCGGGGAATTAGACCCTTAGAGATTAAAAAAGCCGCTTTCTACGCGACATTTTCAGACATTAACCTATTTATATGCCAAGAGTCCATTTTGACTATATAAGTTTGCCAAGAGTATAAAAATAACAACCGATTTACGGGAATATAAGAATAAAACATCACGGAATTTCCGGATTTATTGACAATCTAGACGATCGAAAATGTTACAAACCCAGCAATCACAAGCCATCTGAGAAACACGGTAAAGTTATGACCATTCACGTTGCAACTTTTTGGGTTAAGTCGCACAAGTTATATATACCAGTCAATATTCAAAATGATACCCCAAAATAAAGAAGAAACGCAGACTATCTACAGATAGCTGCGTATAACCGACTCTATTTCTTTGCTTTGCTTATTAACTCGACGCACAACTTCAAACGATCCATTATCTCTTGCAAGATAATGTTATACCTTTAAGCCCTGCTCTTTCAGCCAAACCTTCAGAGGCACATCGCCGTCTGTGGGCGTATAATATCCGTTGCAGTTTATACCGTCCCCCAGCATCTGGCGCCGAATAGGGTCTGACTTCTCCAAAAGCTCCTCCACCATAGTCATATCGTCCTTTCTGCGGATCCATCGATAGCCGTATCCGTAGAAAAGTACTTTCCGTGTTATATCAGACCAGTTCGTGCTTGCAGCATGCCACAACCGGCGGTCGAAGAAAACGGCTGTCCCCGGTTTCACGCAAACGGGGATGGCACCGATCGGCTGGCCTATACCGTTCTCGGGAAGCTCCATAATATCATGCAGATGACTATTTGGCACAATCCAAAAGTTCCCCCTGCCCGGTACGGAAAGATCCGACAAAAAGTAAGCTACCTTTAGTGAAAGTCTAGGTCGCGGATGAGTTTCTATTTCCATATTGACCCGCCCACTATCCTGATGCCAACTAAACGTCTTCTCGCTTTTTTCCTGACCTGATGGGGGGGTGACGATCATATGAGTATGATACATGTAAATATTCCAGCCTAATAGATCCCATACCTTCGGAAGTACTTTGTCGTAATCGACAAGATCCAGAAAGAGCTGATGATCCTTCACGAAATCGGTATACATCAGCGCTTTGGTTGTATCATGACCTTCATTGATTTTACGTTCCCAAATCCGGTCCACTTCCACCGTTAATGCCTCCACCTGTTCTGAAGAAAGAATATTTTCCAAGACTAGGTATCCCGTCTCATTAAATATATTGCGTTCTTCCTCAGTCAAGCCGTACTACAAGCATGTCTTTTCCATATAAGCCTCCTTTAGATTTTTATTTATAGTAGCTATACGCTTTAGCAAATTCTTTATAAGCCTGTTTGAATTCCGGGAGATTGTTTAACTTATTGACATAGGATTTGTAATCATCCATAGAAATTTGCCCGACAATTGCTTGTGTCATCATAGTTTTCCATTCGTTTGAATATTTCGGCCAAGTCTTAACCCAAGTATCAGAAATCAGCCAAGTGAATATGTTGTACACGCCGACCTTTTCATAGTCTGCCACTTGTTTTCTTTTTTCTTCTAAGTACTCTTTAGGAGCGGCAGTATTATCAACGAATCCCAATTTCACGTAAGCCATTGTCCCTGCCCCGAGACTCATCGTATTGATTTCTTTCAAGGAAAGCTCGGTCGGCACCTTTTGGCCGTTTATGATATTGTAATGAACTCCCTCAATTCCGTTGTAAGCAAAGTCTGTAATTTCCGGAGAAGTTGTTGAGTCAAAATATTTCAGAATTTGCTTTACTTTTGCCTCTGGCACCTTCTTAGAGATGAATATTCCACCGTTAACTCCTGACGATAATTCAACCGAATATCCTCTTGGTCCCTTTAACGGAGGAAGGGCGATAATTTGCGCTTCAGGCTTAATCTTTTTGGCCTGCACTTCATAGTTGTAGTGATACTTGATGCTTCGCATGTAAGTAGCCGCTCTCCCCGTCGAAATCGCTTCCTCCATCTGCGTCCTTTTCATAACCATGAATTCCTTCGGTATGGAACCGTCCTGATAAAGCTGTCTGTACCATTCGATTAAAGAGGTATACTCGTTCGTCAGCTCATGCCAGACAAGACCTCCCTCGTTATCATAATGCGGCGCGAATCCGCCGAAAGCCGCTTCAAACGGCCCAACACCTTCGCCAGTGGATTCATTAATACCAACTAATCCCATCGTGTCTTTTTTACCATTTCCGTCCGGATCTCCATTGACAATCTGTTTAAGGGCATTGCGATATTCATCCAAGGTAGTCGGCACAGGAATTCCAAGCTTATTCAGCCAATCTTTTCGGATATTTACAGCGTTATTAATAAGGGATCTGGAACGCGGCAAACCGTATATTTTGCCATCTACAGAAAGAAATTTAGTCCAGTTCGGAGAGGCACTGTTTTTGAGGTTTGGATACTGGCTCATGTCTCCCAAGAAGGGGGTCAAATCCCAAAACGCTCCGTTCCTAATTGCATTAATCATGTTTATGCTTAGTCCCGGATTCGGATATGCAATGACTTCAGGAAGATCTCCAGACGCGAGAATCAGATCCAACTTCGCCATCACTTCCCCCGAAGGGACCCAATTGGCATCAAGTTTTACATTTAATCGTTTCTGATACTCTTTCCAGTACGCGTTATTCATGTCGGGCATCTCATTATAAAGCCCGCCGAAGATCTGGAGTTGAAGCGGTACTCCAACGTTGGAAGAATCTTTTGTTTTATCATTAGACGGACTGAAACCTTCTTTTGCTACATTGCCATTTGAAGAACAGCCACTTGCAAGAACAACCAACATACAGCAAACGGCCACAGAAAAGCTTGTACTCTTTTGCCACTTCCCTTTTGATAACAAGTCGTTTCCCCCTATCAAAGTTTTAATGTGTGGATGTGCTGCGCTCCCGTAAGAACTTTTGCCTAGATGAATACGCCTAATCTGCATTCACATCCTCCGTTACTCGAATGCAGCGACAAAAGGCGGCTAACGGGCCTCGCAGGCCGAACCGTCAACATCGTAACCGATTATGCATCTGTTTCCATGCACTCTCATTTGCGACATTCGGTTCACCTCATTTGTACGAACTGGTATACTCGTCATCCAGCCGCAGAATGACAACGGGCAACCAGGAGACGTTCCCCTTGACCGTCATTACTTTAAATTCGGAAACCATTCGATTCCTCTTTCCGGTAGAAAACGTATCAATTGTGCCTGGAAGCCCAATGAGCGCCAGTTATGCCATACCCTCAGAGCGTCGAATATTCGAATGTCAGGGTATTGTCATCAGTATCGTCCTCTTCCGTTATACAGCACAACTTTTGTTCATTATAATGAACACCGTTCATATAATTGCTTAAAAAATTCCTCTGCTACCTGTGTATGTCAATAGCAATTTTGCAACTTAAGAATGATATTATCCTTTGACAGAACCCAGCATAACCCCTTTTGCGAAATACTTTTGCAAGAACGGGTAAACCACAAGAATGGGCGCCATCGACAAGATTATGGAAGCCATGCGGATCGTTTCCTGCGGTAGCATCCGATCGTCACCGCCTGCTCCGGATTGACCGACGCCGGTAGAATCCGAATCAATGATAAGCGTTTTGACAAGCACCTGTAGCGTCCACTTCTTAGAGTCCGAGATGTAAATAAGCGCGTTGAAATAGGTGTTCCAATGAGTGACGGCGAAGAACAGTGTGAATGCCGCTATGGCCGGCATCGATAACGGAATGACAATGCGCAGGAACACCCCGATATCGGAACATCCGTCGATCTTACTCGAATCTTCAAGCTCAGGTGGGAGCGACTCCAGAAAGCTTTTAATCACGATCAAGCTCCATGCATTCGTTAGCCCCGTTAAAATCAAGGACCAATAGGAGTTAAGCAGCCCCAGTCCTTTGATTAATAGATAGCTCGGAACGAGCCCCGCATTAAACATCAGTGTAAAAATAACAAGGTACATGATTAAACCGTGTCCGGGCATCGTTTTCTTAGTCAAGGCATAGGCCATAGAGAAGGTTACGATCACGTTAAGGACCGTACCGACAAATGTAACAAAAACGGTGCTTTTCAGCGCGTTGAGAAAGCTGTCGGTAGATAATATATACTTGTAGGAAGCCAGAGACAATTTTTCAGGAACTAAATAAAATTGGAGAGGGATGTAGGTCTGGGGATCCGTAAAGGAAACACTGAATACATAAATGAAAGGAAAGATACAAATTAGCGATATTATGGAAAGAACCGAATAATTTACCCAATCGAACAACGTCATCCGTTTATGAGCAACAAAACTCATATTACATTCCCTCCCTTTAGTAAATGCCTTCGTGGCCTAACTTCTTGACAATGTAATTAGCCGTTAAGACGAATACGAGACCGACTACGCCTTTAAACATCCCCACGGTGACCCCAATGCTGATTTGTCCATTCAAAATGCCGTACGTGTACGAATACGTATCGAACACTTCTGAGACGGACCGAACAAGCGGATTTTGCATCAGCAATAGCTGTTCAAAGCCAACATCGGCAATATGGCCAAGCCTTAAAATCAGCAAAATAATGATGGTCGAGCGAATGGCCGGTAGCGTGATGTGCCAAATTTGACGCCAACGGCTAGCCCCGTCCACAACAGCTGCTTCATAGCGTTGCGGATCTACACCTGCCATTGCAGCAAGAAATATGATGGTCCCCCAGCCCGCTTCCTTCCACATACTTTGTACGGTGATGAGCCCCCAAAAATAATTGGGGTTAGACAGAAACGCCACACTCTCGTGACCGGCACCAGTAATAAGCTTGTTCACGATACCCACATCGGAAGAAAGAACAAAGAAGGTCATACTTGCGACAACGACCCATGATAGGAAGTGAGGCAAATACACAATTGACTGGTTGATGCGCTTAAATGCCTCATGTCTGATTTCATTCAGCATAAGAGCCAGGACGATCGGTACCGGAAACATAAAGATGAGTCCGATCAGGTTGATGCCAAGCGTATTTCGCAGCATGATATAAAAAAAGTTATCCGTGAACAATTTCTCAAAATTCTTTGTTCCAACCCACGTACTGCCCAGAAAGCCATCAAAGGGATTATAGTCCTTGAATGCAAGCAGTAATCCCCACATCGGCACGAATTTAAATAGGATAAAATACACTATACCTGGCAATGCGAGCAAATACATATACTTATACTGCAACATACGGGCCCCAAGGCGGGACCAATAGCCGGTTATTGGTCGATACATTGTTTTGAACTTCGTGTCATCCGTTGCTGCGGGCTCCAGCATAACATGCACCTCTTTTCTATCACTGTCATTTGTCCCATACGTTCTAACACTGTCACTAACCATTTAGTCGTAAAGCAACAAAGCTTATAAAAATTATAAGCTCTTTGATATCAGCATAAACCGCCGCTTACACAACTTCAGAGCGTACCCTACAGTTACAGGTTTTCACGCCCCCTTTTTAGATTACTAAAAGTACCAAGTCAGTATTCTACTATAATATAGAAAACATATAAAAAAAGATTAACCTAATCACATCTTAAAGCGGATCAATTTTCGCGTCAATTAATATATCAAATCCATGTTATATATTGTTTCATTTCACAAAATAAGTGATAATGGATTGTTTTTTACGACAACTTAATGTAATTTTATCTTACATAAAGTCTCCGAAAACACATGTTTTGTTTTTGATGGTAATTGTATACTTGAGCTTGATCACTTTGTTCTGAGATTCCTTCAATAATTTTTGGAATATTCTCCATAACGATTTTAGTCATTGCTGCTGGGCATATGAACGTTAATAATGAAACATTTTGCTTTATAAGAACCTCTTAATCTACAGTTTTTCCCATCATTAAAACGCATAATTCTCACGATAAGTTTCGTTATCCATATGTAAATAACAAACCGGCACTCCATCGGAGTACCGGTCCTTATCCACCTATCCAACCTCACTCAACCGCCTATCCCGAAAATACACAACCCGCTTCGCCTGATGAGCAATTGCCAAATCATGCGTAATCAAAACAATCGTCCTGCCCTGCTCATTCAATCTCTTGAAAATGTTCAAAATCTCCGGCCAGCGTCCTGAGAATCGCAACTCGCTGCTGCTGCCCTCCGGAAAGCTCCGAAGGCAGATGCCGCCTGCGATCCGCTACATCCACCGCTTCCAACGCTTGCATAACAAGCGGCTCCCGTTCACGCTTACTCATGCCCCGATAAATAAGCGGCAGTTCCACATTCTCATATGCATTAAGCCGTGGCAGCAAATTAAAGCTCTGGAAAACGAATCCGATCTTCCGATTCCGAATCTCAGCAAGCTGAGCATCCTTCATCTGATTGATCGCCTTCCCATCCAGCACATACGCCCCATGATCCGCAACGTCCAAGCAGCCTAAGATGTTAATCAGTGTCGACTTCCCTGACCCCGACGGGCCCATAATCGCCACAAACTCGCCATGATCGATTTCCAGGGAAATATCATCCAACGCCCGAATCGTTTCCCCGCCCATCACAAAGTTCTTGCTCACATGCTCCAACTGGATTAAGGTCATACTCTTGGCCTCCATTTTCTGAAACCAAATAAATGAAGTAAGCGACACATACGAACGCGAAATCCCCAGCTCCTTCGCAATCTCCCGCTGCGTCCGCTCCTCCCCAACCGAGCTCCAGCCCGAACCGCCCGACAACGACTTCCTCTCGCGGTCATCCAATATATCCAATATATCCAAGTTCCGATATATCTTGCTCTTCTCTATCTTCAGCTGAACCTTATCCACGACATCGTCGGCCTCCGTACCGAGAATGTCGATGAGCGTAATTTCATTCCCCTCTTTGTAGCGAGCTTCGTGCCTTTGTTCGGCGAGAACGACTCGATCGCTTTGATCAATCCGATCGTTCCAATCGAGATCAAATCTTCTAAATCTTCGCCTGTGTTATCGAATTTTTTGAGATTGTGAATACGAAACAACGTTAAATGTCTTGCTGCCGTGATGGGCCACCGTAATGCATTAATAAATTTACAGGAGAACTGAGTATAAGCAACTGAATTCAAAAGGAGCCTAAATTCAAAATGTTAAGTTCTACAACAACACTTGCTTTCTCAATGTATTCTTCCCCTGGAATCTATGCTGTTTTGCTTGGATCAGGTGTATCTAGGGCTGCTGGGATACCGACTGGATGGGAAATCGTCCTCGATTTGTGCAGGAAGATTGCCCAAGCTGAAAGTGAAGATCCTGGACAACACCCGGACCAGTGGTATCAGCAGAAATATGGCAGCGAGCCAAGGTATGATGAGCTCAAAGAGCAGATAAGCAGGACACCGGATGAGAGACAAGCGCTCCTCAATCAGTATTTCGTTCCAACCGAAGAGGATCAAGCGGAAGGGAAGAAAAAAAACAACTTGCAGAATATCCAAGTGACGTGGAAGTATTGCTTGCTGGCATAATGTCGGTTAGTTATTACAACGATAATGGTGAGCTTAAAGAAAGGGAATATACAGCCTGTCAGAACCATATTTATGATGTCTTGCGTCCATATTTTCAGTCTATTTTACCGACAGAAAATGAATATAGCGAAGCGTTTGATCAATTTGATTTTTTGCTTGGATTAGCTCTCTCTGAATTGAAAAACGGATGTGGCCCCATTGGACGATTTGGCTGGGGTCATGCAAGTCACCAACATATTACTGAGTTTTTCCAAAATGGTAGCAGATTAGGGGAAGATTGGGGTGTTGTTCGAGATCTTTTTAATGGAGATAGAGTAAAATTTGTTAAGGTCTTAACTGGATATGAACAATTTATCAACCAATACGGATGGGGTAGTCCTTATAATATTACACAATTTTTTCAAGAATAGATTGTATAGTAGCCGAGAGTGATATCCATAAATCGATAATATAAAAATGTCCAATAAAATAAAGGAGCCAACAAGGCATTCGACTGGATCGATGACATGTTGGCTTATTTGAATAACTTTTCGTATACATTCTATTTTTTTTAAGAGCGTCTTTCTAACATGACGGCAAGTTCTTTGCGAGTTTTGATCTTAGTCACACAATTAGCTCTTCTTCCGATCACTACTATCAGTTATTCCAGGATTAAACTCATTTTCATGACAACGGAAACAATAATAGCTTGTACCTACTCTATGGGCACCCAATATATCGATGTCATCACCTAAGCAACTTACACATGTCACAAATACCGTAAGCTCCGGGTTCTCCTGCCTCTTGTTTAACGCCTGAATATTTTTTATCATAACTGATTTCAGACTCACTACCACGGGAAGAAGCAGTACTAATTAATTCGTCAAATGGGTGTTCCAAATTTTCTGTACCTCATTTAAAGCCTGTTCTTTCTTTATTTGACCACTTACGTATTTTTGGAGCGCCTTCGCAAACTCTTGGTTCGCGCCGGACGGCCACAAGGTGTGAGCCCAAGGTAGTGTTTGGTTTTTCTCCACGTAGGCGGTCAGATCGGCCGCCAAAGGTCCCAGATCTGACGTCGTCTTCATATCGGTGAATGCTGGAATCAGCTTGAAGGAATCCACAAGATACTTCTGGCCATTTTGATGCAGCCAGATCAGGAAATTCTTGGCCTCATCCAAGTGCTTGGAATTTTTGTTGAGTACATAATAGCCTGGTACTCCGACTGGCATTTTCGTTTCAGCAGCGTTATCGTTGAGCGGGATGGCGAACATTCCCATCTTGATATTCGGGTTGATTTTCATAATGGAATCGATCGTCCATACTCCCTGCTGCATCATGGCCGTTTTGCCGGTCGAGAAGTCGGATACCTGGTTATCGTAGCTCACGCCGACGGACTCCGCTCCTTTGCCGTATTTCATGGTCATGTCCAGAACATCGAAAAAACCGTTCATGTTGGCGATATCGCTAACTTTCATTTGTCCATGGATGAGTTTCTCGGTGGAAACTGCTGGATCTTTCTCCATGGCGAACGGCAGATTAAACAGGTGCTGTCCGAGAATCCACCATTCTTTGTAGCCCTCGGTGAAGGACGGTATGCCCGACGCCTTCAGTTTTTCGTTTAACTGCTTAAACTCCGTCAGCGTTGTCGGTACCTTCTCGATGCCAGCTTTGGCGAAGAGATCTTTATTATAAATGAAACCGTAGCCCTCAATAGCAATCGGGAAGCCAAGCTTCTTGCCGCCGACTGTCATACCCGGTACCGCGACAGGGGATACCTTGCACATCCAGGGCTCACCAGACAGGTCGGCCAGCCTGCCGGACCAAGCGGTAATGTGGGTGAAGGCTTTCCCCATGAAGATGTCCGGTTCATCTTTGGAAGCGAAACGGGCTATGAGAATCGTATCGTAGTCCATGGTTACATGCGTTTCGATGACGACGTTCGGATATTGCTTCATGTAGTCGTCCGCCATCGCCTTCACTTTATCGCTGATTTCCGCTTTGAACTGCAGAAGCTTAAGGGTCACCTTCTCCCTACTGCCTGCTTTAGCCGTGCTATTCGGAGAAACGGCGGCGTTCTTCGGCGCTTCATGTCCCCCTGCACAGCCAACTACAAGGTTCAGAAGCAATAAGGTAGCACTGATCGTGAAAAGCAACTTTTTCATATGTGATTATCACCATAGGATCGGAATGGATTTTATTTTCTATGAATTACGATGCTGCCTCCTGTACTGTAGAGGGGGAACGTTTTGTTGTTTCTTGAATACTTTACCAAAGTAATTTTCGTCGTCATAGCCGATTGAATTCGCGATTTCAGAAACCGACTTGTCCGTAAACCGGAGAAGAGATTTGGCCTTATCCAACCGAATCTCAGTTAAATAAGTCATCACTGTGGTATTGTAAAGCTCCTTGAACTTCTTGGCGATATACTGCGGGCTGAAATGGAATCGTTCTGACAGACTCGATAGAGACAGATCATCTTGAAAATGCTGTTCGATATACTCTCGGATCGCTTCCATGCCGCGGTTCCCAGAGCCTTCTCGCCCTTGTTCCTCCATGAGTGCCCACCAATGACGGATAAGGATCCTTTCCCATTCGTTCAAATCGCTGATCCACAGCGGCATCCAAAGATCGGACGCCTCCTTGTCGGAATGGTGAAGCCGGATGGCCCGCTCTAAGAGGAGATTGGCCTCGATCGTATATGCTTGCAAATCTTTCAGTCGAAGTTCGCCTCTTGACCGGAGGCTTTGAACAAAGGAACGGATAATCTCGGCCGCATAAGTCTTGTTGCCGTTATCAAGCGCGGTTTGGAGCAGAAACTGCTGATCCGTCAACCGTGGAAGCTGTACTGAGGTAGGTTGCCTTTGGGAAGCCTTCAATATGTCGGATTTCAACAACGCGGAACGAGCTTCTGTAATGGCAAGGGGCATTCCCTCGATATCGGTCTCTGTTTGGCTTAACCCGACCAACGTTTCAAGGCCCAATGTCTCCAGCCATGCTTTGGCCATCTTCTCTATGCTCTTGCGGTGTTCCACGGCGGTTTGTAAATCTCCGGACAAGGACGCAAGCAGAATCCACTGATAGTCGTCAAGCCTGCATAAGTAGTGAGCCCCATCGCTACTTAGCGTTTCATGAGTAATATTATTGATGGCAAAAATGAATAGCTCCCCATCGCCCCGAAAACGCCGGCACACGAGATCCAAACGGTTACATGGTAAGATGAGCGCAATCCAGAATCGTTCCGCAGGAAGCCCGATCTTATACTGCAGTCCGCGTAACCCCACATGAAATGCGGATTCTCCCTTAAAATAAGCAGACAGCTTTTGCTCATCAACCAAAGCATCGGCCCGTTGGATTCGGTAGGCGGTTTCCCGTCCTTCCACTAGGTTCACTTCCCGGTCTTTCCAAGCCTTTACCGCCTGCTCAAGAACTTGTTCAAGATTCCTTTTGGAAAAGGGTTTGAGCAAATAATCAAGCCCGTTCGCCCGAATCACCGCCCGCGTATATTGATAATCGTCATACCCGCTGACTACAATGACCTGTGTATCCCAGCCTTCCTCCCGAAGCAGCCGCAAGAGCTCTGTACCATCCATCCCGGGCATGCTCATGTCACAGAACATGACCGCTGGCTTATGAATCCGTATTAACTCAAGAGCTTGTCGTCCGTCCTCCGCCTGTAGACGCACAGTTATTCCGAACTTGTTCCAATCGATGGCTAAATCAATTCCTTCTCGAACATGCTCTTCATCATCCACAATTAAAACTTTCAAGTCAGATCTCCTCCTTCATCGTCAGTTTTAATCGGAATACGCAGTGTAATGACTGTGATCTCATAAGGGCTGCTGGTGATGTCCCATTTGAAATCCGTTCCGTAATATAAATTTAAACGATACAGCACATTGAGGAGACCGATTCCTCCTTCGTCCGATCCATGAAACTGGCGGTTCTCGTAACTCTTTTGAATCCACGCCAGTATCTCCGGCTCGACACCTTTACCGTTATCCATAACCCGAATATAAAGGCTTCGGTCGAGCTCAATGCTGATGTGCAGCGTTCCCGTTCCCCGACCCTTTTCTATGCCGTGGATGATGCTGTTTTCCACCAATGGCTGCAGGATCATCTTCGGCACACGGATATACAGAGCCTCACCCGGGCAGGAAAGGGTGTAAGAGAGTTTGTGTTTGAATCTACCCGTTTGAAGGGACAAATAATGCTCGATATGCTCAATTTCGTTTTTCAGGGGTACGATTTCCGACTTCAAATCCATGCTGTATCTCATGATTGCACCAAGTTCGGCGATTTTGTCAGATATCTCGTCGGCGCGGTGACGTAGGGCCATGGTTCCAATTGATTGCAGGGTATTGAATAAAAAATGTGGATTGATTTGCGCCTGCAGCATCTTGAGACGTGCAGTCGAAAGCTCCAGCCTGCTCCGATATTCACGGTTAATCAAGTCGTCCAGTTTGCCAACCATGGTTTGGAAACGCTGTTCCAATACACCGATTTCGTCTAAACGCCCGGAAGTTTGACTCACGCGGAAGTTCCCGTTCTCCAACTGCACGATGCTTTGCAACAATCTCTTGATCGGAAAGATGGTCCGATAGGATAAGATGGAGGCGAATATGATAACAAAAAAGAGGGCGATAAACTGAAAAACCACCATAAAGTTCAATGTACGGTTAGCGGCCTCGTTTATGGATAAAGAGGGCACAAATTTCACAAGAGTCAACGGCAAATCCTGATACCGGTCCTTTACGTATACGAACACTCCTTTCCGTCCGTCAAGTTTCCCATGGACGTAACCGCGGCCATCCCAATGTTCCGGTTCCGACTCCGGTCCGTCAAACTCCACGGCTAGTTCCGGGCGGGATACATACAGCAGATTGAATTGCTTTTGAATATGTAGAAACACCGCTTCACCCGCCTCGGTATCGGACAACGGGCGAATTAATTTCGAGATTTCAGATGGTTCCACAAAAAGGGAAACGAGTCCGAGAACGTCAGTACTCGGATAATCAACAAGAGGTTTATGCAAGGCCAACATTCGTTCTTTCCCAAGCATCAATACTTCATACTCTCGGGTTACATCCCAATCCTTTCCCTCTTGCTTGGGAATTCCCGGAAGCGGCTTTTGTAGCGAAATCTCCAACAACGCTGAATGCGATTTCATATATATTTGGCCGCTTGCAGTGCAAACGTAACGGACCGCTTTTAATTCGGAATAGTTGTTATATAAGGTAGAAATTTGATGAGTAATATAAAGCATTTGGTAAGGAGCCGTTTCCGGGGCCCGCAAATAACTCATAAGCGTTTGGTCGTAATAAAACGCATTCGAAAGTCGGTTAAGGTTCTCCAAGTAGCGTTTTATATTGTCCATACCGATATCCATTGTATTCTGATTGAGCGCGATGACATGACCTTCAACCGAATCCGAGGTGGTTTTGTATGAGATCAGATTCGAGAGTATAAAAGGAATAACTACAGCAATCAGCATGCCGACCAATAATTTGGCAAACAAACTCTTTTTTAATTTTTTAAAAACATCCGCGCCCCTCTCCAGGTGTTGTAACTCACTGAAATTTAATAACAAGACAAAAGATGTACCTCCTAAGTGTTCACCAAGAAAGTCTGTTTTCCTTCTAAGAATTAATAGAAATGAGGTTCACCGGAAGCTGCGACAAGAAAAATAGTGCATAAAGAATCCGTATTTATACGAGTTTTTTATGCACTCATCTATGTGTTGTAACCAGGGACATTCAGTTCCACGATTAGCCTTTTACTGCTCCTGACGTCAAACCTGAAATGATCCTTCTTTGAAATATGAGTACCATCACGATCAACGGCACCGTAACGATGACCGAGGCCGCAGAAAGATCCCCCCACGGAAGGTCGTGTTCCCCCGGAAACATAGCAATACCGACAGGAACCGTTCTCATAATGTCTTTGGACATGAACGAAAACGCAAACAAAAACTCGTTCCATGCACCGATAAAGACGAGAATTGCGGTTGTGAATACACCGGGAGCGGCTAAAGGAACGATAATCCTCCAAAACGCACCGAGACGAGAGGTACCGTCGATTCGAGCAGATTCCTCCAGTTCGGATGGGATATCTTTAAAGAAACTCGCCAGTATCCAGATGGTTAGCGGCAATCCATGCGTAGTATAAGGAAGTATCAAACCTTCGAATGTGTTGAGCAACCTGAAATCCCTTAACAAAATATAAAGCGGGCTAAGAATAGATATGGCTGGAAACATGGATACCGTCAACACAAGCATCAAGATGAAGTTTTTTCCTTTGAAATGAAGCCGCGCTACCGCATACGCACAAAGGGAACCGATTACGATGCTATACAGCGTGGTGGCTGTCGCCACAATCAAACTGTTTTCTAAATAAATGGTAAACGGGTGTTTAGTAAAGGTAGCGATATAACTACCGAAATAGATAGGTGAAGGAAACCAATCCGGCGGCATCTTATAAATCTGCTCCGGCGGTTTGAACGATGTGATGATTTGCCAGAAAAACGGAAACATGACTACGAGTACAAAAATCCAAACGGCAGCATAGAACAATGTAGTTTTAGTACGTTCAATAACCAATGGTCTTCCCCCTACATCTTTTTATCCATCTTGACTCCGAGAAATTTGATGTAAAAGAAGCTGATCAACAGCACACATAGAAACGTGATCACCGACAAGGCAGACCCTTTGCCAAAATCCAGATAACGCATAAGCGTGGTCTGCGCGTACATCGATAGTGTCTCCGTAGAGTTGGCGGGTCCTCCACCTGTCATGACAAACACAATGTCGAATACGCGGAATGCATCAAGAGTCCTGAACAACAGAGCCACAAGTACGGCCGGCTTGACCAACGGTATCGTAATTTTCACAAGTTGTTGAAAACGGGTTGCGCCGTCCACTTTGGCCGATTCGTAAATATCCGCCGGGATCACCTGCAATCCCGCTAATATCAATAAAGCCATAAAAGGCGTTGTTTTCCATACGTCCGTCACTATAATGGCCCAAAGAGCAGTTTCCTTGCTGCCAAGCCACGCAATGTAATGGTTGAGAATGCCGGCTTTCACAAAGAGATCGTTGATAACCCCCAACTGGTCATTAAACATAAATTTCCACATTAAGGCCGATACAACGGTTGGAATCGCCCACGGGACCAGAACGGACGCCCTGACGATTCCCCGACCGCGAAAGTTTCTGTTAATCAAAATAGCTATGGCAAATCCGAAAATCAATTCCATCAAAACCGAGAAAAATGTAAAGTAAAACGTGTTCCAAAGAGAAGCCCAAAATCTTGTATCGGTACTCAAAGTAACGTAATGCTGTAATCCGATAAACGGCTTTCCCAAATTTGGCATATTCAGTATTATTTCATGTAAACTGAGCCAAACGGTGCTCAAAATAGGATACAACGCAAACAAGCTAATGGTCATAATAGCGGGTGCCACCAGAGCGTAAGCCAATAATGACTCTTGCCTCTGACTGTTGAAAAACCGCTTTTTCTTCTTTAAAACAGTCGATTCCTCCATTGCGAGTGAAGCTTGAGCCTTCATGTCAAATACCTCCTACCGTAAAGCCGTTTGTTTTTTAATCCATTTTTAGTAGAAGGCGGCCCTGGGAAGGGGACCGCCCCAGTTACGAGTGCTATTTTTTGTACTTCGCCAATAAGTCGGAAATGTCTTTCTGCATATTTTTTATGGATTGCTCCGCCGGTTGGCCGCCTGTAATCGCTTTATGAGTTTGAATTTGAATCACGTCGGAAATTTGCGGATAAATCGGCGAAACTGGACGCGGTTTGGCGTTGATGAACACATCGTAAAGAGACTCGAAGTGCGGATTGGCCTTCAGCACATCGGCGTTTTTGAACGAATCTTTCCGAATCGGAATGCGTCCGCCGTTAATAGCCAAGAAATTTTGGGCTTCGTCCGAAGTCAGGTACTTCACTAATTTCACCGCAGCATCTTTCTTTTCTTTCGAAATATTGACGTTGATACCAAGGTTCCAGCCACCTAACGTCGCAGCCGGATTTTTCCCCGATGGCCCTACCGGCATTGGAACGACTCCGACCTTCCCTTTGACCTTGGAACCCTCATCTTGCGATTTTGCCCAAGCGTACGGCCAGTTTCTCATGAAAACGGCCTTGCCTTCCGTAAAGACGGTGCGTGCATCTTCTTCTATGTAAGTCGCGATTCCTTTAGGCACGAGATCGGATTGCGTCATGTTGGCAAAAAATTTCAATGCCTCCACGTTATTGGGCGAATCAATGACCGCTTTATTGTCCGCACCAAGAACGTCACCGCCATTCCCCCAGAAGTATTCCAAGATATTGCACACAAGCCCCTCGTACTGGTTGGCCTGATAGACGAACCCATACTCCGTTCCGCCTTTGCCTTTCAGCGATTTGGCAAGATTGTTCAGCTCATCGAACGTTTTCGGAGGTTTCAAACCGGCTTCGTCAAGAATATCTTTTCTGTAAAAGAGCATTCCCGCATCGGTATAGTATGGAATCCCGTAAATTTTTCCGTTCAGGGTGTTGCCTTGAACCGGACCCGGAAGGTATTTATCAAGTTCTTCCTTCGAAAAATACCCGTTCAGCGGCTCCAACCATTCGGAAGCCCCGAATTCTGGAGGCCAAATAATGTCGATGTTCATGACGTCGATGCTTGTATCCTTCGAAGAGAGTTTGGTCACGTAATCGTTGTGCTGAGCATCCGATTTTTGGGGCATCTCCATGATGTTGATTTTGATCCCCGGATTTTTCTCCTCGAACATTTTCACCAGCTTTGCATTAACCCCGGAGGCATCTTTACCGAACGACCAGGTCAGCGAAACTTCTTTTTGTTGCTGTGTCGGTTTGCCCGGATCATTGGTTTTGGCGCTGGGAACGGGCGTTACATCTGCTCTGGAACAAGCAGCCAATGATGTGGAAAACATGGATACAGCGAGAACAATTGAAAATGGTTTCAGTACTCTTTTCATATTTGACCTCCTGATTCATTTTTCATAGAATAAAACCTATGCGTTTAACAAATTGCTGGTTTTACTACTTCAGATAAACATCACCCCCTTATTAAATCCACTCCATTGAAAGCCTTTTCAAAAAAAACATACTGCTTGTCCTAGACCTTTACATGAAGTTTCCGGTTCACTTTTGGGGCGTCGTGTAATTAGCATCTTCTTCATTCCCGATCCCCTAAAATAAGTAATGCGCTTTCATGGTTCTATTGTATAGGTTTATAATTGAAACTTGCAGGTAATATAATCGCCTAAAGGAGGAATATTTAACCGAAATATACACAACCACGGCATCGGGCCGTTCCAAAGCTGGTAGCAACATTTGTAAAAAATTAAGCTTATGTCTGCTTATTTCAGACATAAGCTTATTCTTCTTGTTTTGACTTCATTGATTGTACTGCATATGGGAAAAGGTACGATGAGCAACACCGAGTTTCATAAAAATGTGTCTGCTTTATTGACTGAAGTACAACTTGCGTAACTTATTATTTAATGAGCAAAAACCGACTTATAAAAATATCCTTGCCCGTCAAACGTTATTTCCGTCGGTTCATCAACTAACTCAATATGAGTCAATTGCATTACTTCTGGCAACAGCACTTCTGAAACATAGAGGTATTCCAATTGAAGTGTATTAGGGATACGGATAATTCTCGCTTGGTTGGAAGCTACTCCCCAAGTTGCCCTTAAAGCAGCGGATAAAGCTTCTTTGTCGCTCTCCATAACAATCGGGATCATCGCACGATGAAGAAAAGTGCTCGTCACTACATTTTCGTTCATGATATGAAAATCGATTTTGTTAAAAAGTCGCGTGGTGGTTAGATCGGCAAGTCCGATCCCCAGCGCATTACCATGGGATTCCTCACTTAAATCGCTAGCTATTACGTATTTAATCCTCGGGCCTTTCGGTTCTTCGGTACCCAAAATTCGGATTCTTCCGATAATATTGGTATCCATTCCAGTACCACTGTAATTTTTCCCGATTTCATC
The DNA here is from genome assembly GCF_900103825.1 of Paenibacillus sp. yr247. Lineage (GTDB taxonomy): Bacteria > Bacillota > Bacilli > Paenibacillales > NBRC-103111 > Paenibacillus_E. The sequence goes on along the minus strand of NZ_FNIF01000012.1, from coordinate 63,828 downwards.
CACAATCAGAACGTCAAGATCATCTACGGGAAGCTTTGGCATCAAAGAAGCCGAAACCTCAAGAAGTTCTCTTTCCCTGTAAGGGATGTTTTCGGTAGGTATTGCTTCAATGATTGCTGTTTGTTCAAAAGCGTTTTCCACGATAGCAACCCCACAAAGGATATTCACATTCTTCAGTACGACCCTTGCTACCTCAGGCATGATATCCCGAATCCCGTGAACTCCATAAGTATGGATAAGCAAGGCTTGCTTATGTTTACCCATCCCGATTGCCGCCATCTTCATCAAGCCACTCTCAATGCCGATCGGTGATTTAAAATCGGTATGCACCTTTACACGTCCTACCAATAGGACGGCATCTGCTTCCAGTGCGTTTTTATCTACATAAACAGGCATTCCCTGAGGCGTTTCCCCTATCTGACTAACTTCCATCGAAGAAACAATAGAAGCTTCACAAAACTTTTCAGTGATTCCCAAGCTGTGAAGCACGTCAATCTGTCCCTCTGCGGTTGCGCCCCCATGGCTACCCATGGTTGGAATAATAAAGGGGTCTGCCCCCCATTTCTTCAATGCTCGAACAACAGAGCGTATGATCAATGGAATATTGGCGATCCCCCGGCTTCCTGCAGTAATCGCGATTCTCATACCGGGAGTAATCCGTTCCTGTATCCCTAAAAGCATTAATTGCTCGAACACTTTTTTTTCAACATCCTCTACAACGGGACCCATAAATTTTTGTCTGACTTTTATTAACTTAGGAAATATCATTGTTACCTATCCTCCATGATCATTGTTATGTTTGCAATAGAATAAAATTAAACTGTAAAGACAGTATCCTAGGAGGATACCGTCTTTACAGGAAGATCTGACGCGTCATTTTTTGAGTTTGAAGCGATTTCTTGTTTCTTTAAGCGCAATCCGATGATGAAAGTAAACAGCGCAGCCATAACTAGTGATGATGCCAGGAAATAGAAACCTGCATGAAAACTGCCAGTGGAATCTTTCAAAACGCCAACCACTTTCGGACCGTAATACCCTCCTAAGTTTCCAATGGCATTCTGCAATCCAAGAGCAGCACCAACAATTCCAGCTGGCACAACTGCCGTCGGAATGGTCCACAACGGACCGTATGGTGCATAGACCCCTATAGCAGTAATCGAAAGAAGGATCATTTGTAGATACGGATCGCTTACAAATTGTCCTATTACCATGCTTACTGCCGCGATTAGCAAAGGGACGATAACGTGCTGCGTCCGGTTCATGCGACGATCCGACCAGAACGAATTCACAATCATGCCTACCAATGCAAAGGTAAACGGTATAGCTGTCAACCAACCCATTGTGCCTGGATCTTTTGTAAAGGTTTTCACGACGCTGGGTACCCAGAGCGTGTACCCGTAAAAACCAGTCATCCAGAAAAAGTACATCATCACTAGACCCCAAACGGTCTTATTTTTAAATGCAGCTCCGTATCCTTTAGATTTAACGCCTTTCTTTTGTTCTTCTATTAATTGAGTTTCTAAGTTCTTGCGCTCGGTTTCATCCATCCATTTAGCATCAGACGGCTTATCTTTGACCACAAACCACCATACAAAAGCCCAGATTAATGGAGGAATACCTTCAATTACAAGGACTGCATGCCAGCTGTAGTGGGCCAGCAGCACCCCCGATAACGGGGCCATCAACATGGCGGATACCGGAAGGCAAGCCATCCAGAAGGCATTCGCACGGGCTCTTTCCTTTAGCGTAAACCAGGAAGCCAGCATGACGAGAACGGCTGGCCAAACACCGCCTTCTGCAATACCAAGTATAAAACGGGCTAATTTCAGCTGCTGTTCGGTTTGCACAAAACCGCATGCGATCGCAGCAAGCCCCCATAAAATCATCAAGATGAAAATGACCTTACGCGCCGACCATTTGCTTGCCAATAACCCTCCTGGAATTTGAAGTAGCATATAACCAAAGAAGAAAATCCCGGCAATTTCTCCGGCGGCAGACGAAGATAAACTTAAATCCTTTTGAATGTACGGAAGTAATATACCCACATTAATACGATCCATATAAGCAAGCATATACATGATGAACGCAACCGGAATTATTCTAAGCCACTTTGAAGCACTCATAAATCAGTCACTCCTCTTATGATTTCAATTTTATTTCTGTAGTTTTATTGTTTCGTTTTTTTGATTTTTTTCTGTAACTGTTTTGTATGGAAAAAAAGTTCTAATAACTTGTTCAGCGCTTTGCGCCAGTAACTCCGGTGCTCTTTCTATCGCTTCTTGTAACGACATGGGGGCATTTATAATGCTATGAATACTTTGAATTCCATATTCATAGAGTACTTCTATTCCTCTCCCGATAGATCCACAAAGAACAAAAGTGGGGATTCCAAGCTTTTGAGCCTCTTGCGCGACTCCCATAGGTGTTTTCCCCGATGCAGTTTGGAAATCAATTTGTCCTTCCCCAGTAAAGACTACATCGGCTCCTTGCAAATGATCACGCAGCCTTGTATATTCAATGACGACATCAATCCCCCGTTTCATAGTTACTGGGAAGAACGCTTGGAACGCTCCACATGTTCCTCCTGCCGCACCCGCACCCGGCATGTCATGAAGTTGAATCCCCGTCTTAGCTTGAACCAGATCGGCCCAATGATGCATTTTTTTATCTAATATATCAATCATTTGTGGTGTTGCTCCTTTTTGAGGGCCAAAAACATGGGATGCGCCATTTGGACCAATTAAAGGATTTTGAACATCTGAAGCGATTAAAAAGATGGAATCGGCAATTCTTTTATCCCAATTGTTGTTATCAATGACAACGATTCGATCTAGTTCTCCTCCACCGAAACCAACTAATTCTCCCGAGGAATCATACAGCCGCATTCCAAGCGCTTGTAACATCCCAATTCCGCCATCATTTGTAGCGCTTCCACCAATTGCTAAAATAAAATTTCGATATCCATCATCCAGCGCTTTTTTGATGAGCTGCCCCGTTCCATATGTTGTTGTGACCATAGGATTTTTTAGATCTTGTGGAACTAAGCATAAGCCTGATGCACTAGCCATCTCAATGACACATGTTTTCCCATCGCCAAGCAAGCCATATTCAGCATCAATAGGGTTACTTAATGGGCCTTTTACTGTCACATTGACTTTCTTTCCTCCTGTCGTAGCTACGAGGCTATCCATTGTTCCTTCTCCCCCGTCTGCGATCGGTACCAAAACGGTTTCTGCATGAGGAATGTATTTTTTTATTCCTTTCTCTATGGAAAGTGCCGCCACCATGGCTGAGACGCTTCCTTTAAATGAATCCGGTGCGATTACAATTTTAATCACAACCACCGCCTTACTTTTTATTAAAAAGAAGATTTTAAGTTGTTCATCATGACCTCAATGGACTGAATACTTAATGTAATCGAACAAAGAGCTTGTAATTGTTCATTATAGATCTCTTTTCCCTCTTTAACCTTTTAGTAATAGCATTAAATATTTTATTAAACTCGTCAAGAATATTTCAGCGATATATCGCAGAAGCCACTTGTTTCGATCCAGCCGTAACGTTCAAAGGGACCTACTTCTTCAGGATCTCCGCTTATACCTAAAACACCGATCCGTTCTCCTTTGTATTCAATAGGTACATTATATCCTGCACGAACGCCTTCCATTTGCGATTACGGTTCATCATGTTTACATTTTGACCTGTTTCACCGGAAAGTATTTCGACAATTTGTCTTGCAATTTCTTCTGTTAGTACGTTTTTCTTTTGCTCATTCTTCATCTCATCATTTGTCCCCTACATAAGATATCAGCCTTCATTTCAAGAAATCGCTTTCAATCAACTTACAACTTATTATACATAGTGCATCATTATATATCTTCGTGTACAATAAATAAAAAATATTGTTTATATCCGAATTTTTATATGCAAAATAACCAACTTTATCTATGTTGTGAAAAAAGGAAGATAAGGATATGTTAACCCGTGAAATTGCTGAAGCTATAGTTAAAGAAACAATGACCCGTTTGAATCGAAATATTAATATCATGGACGATTCAGGAACCATTATTGCTTCCGGTGACTCTTCTCGAATCAAACAAGTACATGAAGGTGCCCTTGAAGTTATTAGAGAAGGCAAACCATTAATCATAACTAATAAGAATAAAAATCAATGGATAGGGAGTCTCCCCGGAATCAATCTGCCGATTGAATTCCAAAATAAAATCGTTGGTGTCATTGGCATAACAGGAGAGTCAAAAGAAGTTGAAGAATTTGGCGACCTTGTGAAGATGTTGACAGAATTGATGATTAAACAATCTTACCTTGCTTCACAATCGGAGTGGCAGCAACGGACAAAAGAGTTGATTATTGAAGAGTTAATTAAATCTGATCCTAAATTTGCAATTATCGATCAACGGCTGAATTTGCTTCATATCCAACTTCATCCTCCTTTTAGCGTATCTATCATTGAGATAAAGGAAAGAATGATTCAAAATCAAGTACTCGTAAAAAAAATAGAAGATATGATTAGTGAAGGCCAGTATCTTGTTGGCTTTCTTAATGTAAATAGACTGTTTATTCTCATATCCGGCCTTTCTGAAAATAAAACAAAAAAGAAAATAATATTCGTGAATGAAACGCTTCAAAGAATGGGAATCCAGTTTAAAATCGGATATGCTGCACAAGTTCATGAACAAAAAAACATCTCCATTGCCTACCAGGAATCAGATCTTGCTCTTTTAATTGGAGATGATGAGCAGCAGCTTATTCCCTACTCCGATATCGAAACCAAAGCGCTCGTCTTTCAATTGGATGAAGCCTTAAAACAAAGATATTTAAAGCGAATCTTCCCAAAAGCATCCGTTAAAGTTATACAGACATTGCAAACCTTTTTTGAATGTAATTTAAACATAACGGAAACTGCCAAAGCGTTATTTATTCATCGAAATACGCTTATCTATCGCTTAAAGAAAATTAAAGAAGAATCAGGATATGATCCACAAATTTTTAAAGATGCAGTTCCTTTACAGTTAGCGATTTGGATGAATCAAAAAGCGGAAAAAAAGCCATCAGTCCAAATCCAAAATAACTTTGATGATTTAAAGTAAATGAGGAGGATATAGATGAAAATTAAAGTACTGGCCATTGTCCCTTATCCGGGTTTGAAAGATTTATTAAAAGATATTGCCAAAGAAGATGTTAGGTTTGAGATAGATATTGAAATAGCAGATCTCCAAAATGCACTACCTATTATCAAAGGTGCAAAAGGACAGCCCTACGACATCATCATTAGCCGAGGAGGAACCGCATCTTTTATCCGAGAACATGTCTCCACCCCAGTAGTTGATGTCCCTGTTTCAGGTTATGATATTTTGCGGGTCCTTACATTGGTTAAACATTCCAATAGCAAGTTTGCTATCATTGGATTCCCCAATATATGCCAAGGTGCGGAGGTAGTATCAAGTCTCCTTGATATGGAAATCCCAATCTATACAATTAATAAAAAAACCGATGTAAAGGTTGCTCTGCAAGAGGCCTTCAACATCGGTGTAAATATGATCCTCGGTGATGTTGTAACGGTACGTATCGCTGAGGAGTTGGGGTATAACGGTATCCTGATTACATCAGGACGGGAATCGGTAAAGGAAGCGCTATCTGAAGCAAAACGCAGCTTTGATATCGTATTGAAAGCTAAGGAGAATGAAAGATTTTATAAGCATATCTTAGAAAATCATCGAACAGGCGTGCTAGCGGCAGACAGCCGAGGTGTTATCCGATATGCAAACCATGCTGCCTCCGAGTTACTGGGCTACGATAAAATGGATATGAAAGGAATGAATCTTATCGGTATTGCCCCGGAATGGGAACGTTATTTAGAAGAAGCTGCAAAGAATGATGTCTTTCCTTTACGAAAAAAGATTAAATCGTCCCAAGACCGACAAATGAATATCGATATTGTTGTTCCTACAAATACACAAGCCCCCGGCTATCTGATCTATATGTATCCCGTAGAGGGAAATGCGGAAAAAAATACATATTCTGCCTTCGAGGTAACGGAGCGTATTGCTAGTTTTGCACAAATCATTGGATCCAGTCACATAATCCAGCAGACAACCACTCGCGCAAAAATGTTAGCTCAATCCGACAAACCGATTTGGATATCGGGAGAACGAGGCAGCGGCAAGCATTTGTTTACTCAAGCGATTCATTCTGCCAGTGAACGTAAACGTAAGGGGTTATATGTCCTTCCTTGCGACAGTTTATCGGTAACAGAACTAGAGTCTATCTTATTTGGCAACTCTTTCGAACTTGGACTGTTGAATCTTGAATCTGTCGGAACGATTTATCTCAAACAAATTCAGCATGTTAGCTCATCCTTTCAGCAAAAGTTGATTACGGCTATACAGGCAAAAGCCTGCGCTAGAATTATTATTTCTTCCATGATCCCGATAAAAAATTTGTTAAAAATAGGACAAATAAATAAAGAATTTGCCGAATTGTTCGTTAAATCCAATTTACAGTTGCCACCCCTTAGGGATAGGTTGGAGGATATTAAAGAGATAACCCGTGTACAAATTGCAGCTTATAATTCCCAATATGGTAAGCAAATTGTCGCAATTCGTCCAGAAGTATTGGAGGATCTCATGCAACGGCAATGGCCAGGCAATATAAATCAGTTAAAATATGTCGTAAAAGCGATGCTAATGTCTACGAACGATCATTATATTGGCGTCAAAGAAGCTGAAGAAGGATGGCGGAAAGTTAAAAGCATCATACAAATAGAGTCCTCAGCTCCCCACCCCGCTCTTTTGAACTTATCGGGTAACTGGGAGGATATCGAACAAAGAGTATTATCGAAAATTCTTCAAGAAGAGGGCATGAACCAATCCAAGGCTGCTAAAAGATTAGGTATTACTCGATCGACGTTATGGAGAAAAATTAAAAAAATGAATTAAAATTAAACAATTTTTCAATTGTTATTCTGAATTCACTCTTCTATAATAAGTTTTATAAGCGGTTTCACAATAATTGTTTGATATTAAAACACTTATTTTGAATAACGCAAATATTACTTATGAGGGTCATTATGAAAATCAAGGAAACTATTGAACGTATTCCCGGGGGGATGATGATTGTACCGCTGATCGTGGGGGCTATTATAAACACATTATTCCCAAATGCAGGGAAAACATTTGGATCGTTTACAGGAGCACTAATGACAGGTTCCCTACCGATTTTGGCTGTCTTTTACGTATGTATGGGGGCGACGATCAATTTTAAGGCTCCTTATATTCTGAAAAAGGGAGGTGCATTGCTCTCCACCAAAGTTGGTATCGCTATGATACGAACGGCGGATTGTATATGGCTCTGATGGGTCAGTTTGGAAAAAAAGAAGATGTCGGAGCGTACTCAATTATGAGTTTGGAATCGGGTCCATTCTTGACCATGATTACTTTAGGTGTGGTAACAGCTATTCTTGTGCCTATCTAACAGCATGGTGGGCAAAGAGAATCGGCTTTTAAAATCATTTTGTATAGTTTGACTAATAATCCATCCCGGAACTAACTTCCGGGACATTTGTACGCCACACAGTAACACAGATTGGTAGGAGGAATTAAAATATGCGAGAAATCGCCATTATTGCAGATGACTTGACAGGTGCATCCGATTCTGGAGTACAATTTGCAAGAAAAAGCCTTGAAACACGTGTTATCTTTGATCTAAAGCATTTTGCTATCGATTCCAAGGATATTGATGCTGCAGTCATCGATACAGACAGCCGTTCGGTTTCTAGAGATGAGGCTTATGCAAGAGTGAAAAAGGTCTCTGCCGAAGTAAATCGGATTGGTTTTAAGCATGTCTATAAAAAACTGGATTCTACACTACGAGGTAATTTAGGGGCAGAGATAGATGCCGTAATGGATGAAATTGTTGTGGATTTTGCAGTTGTGGCTCCAGCCTTTCCGAAAATAGGTAGGATGACATATAATGGCATTCATTCTCTGAATGGAGTGCCGATGGATCAAACAGAACATGCCCGTGATCCCAAAACCCCTGTAAAGGAGTCGAATTTAGTCAAACTTTTCTCCTCACAATCGACAAGAAAAGTTGGCCTTATTTCATTAGAAACTCTTCATGCTGGGAAAGAAATGGTATATGGCCAAATAAAAGCTTTGCTTCATGACAATTGTAAGATTATTGTATTCGACGCCCTTACGGAGGAAGATATGCAGCAGATCGCTGAATGGATGGCCGTCAGCGGTTACCAAATCCTATGGGTTGGATCGGCAGGACTTGCGGATTACCTTCCTAAAGCTTTATCTTTACCCATTAGCGATAGTGCATCATTCACTTTACCTATCTCTAGTAAATCCGTGCTCTTAGTTGCGGGCAGCATTTCGCAAGTGACTCGTAATCAGGTTGCCGCTTACAATTCGGACCCTCGTGTAACAGCAGTGGAGTTGGATACAGTCCTAGTTGTGACTTCTGATGTTGAAAGAATGCAAGAGATTGATCGATGCCGTTCTAAACTGCTCGCTGCATTGTCTGCTGGTTCGGATGTTTCACTTTATGCCAGTTCCTCCCCTGAGCATGTCAAAGCATCCAAAGAAGCAGGGGCTCTCAGAGGCTTTGATAACACGAAAGTATCCAATCTGATTGCTAATACCCTAGGCGTAATAGCTTCCAAAATCATTGAAGAAGTGGCGCTGCAAGGAGTGATTCTGACTGGTGGGGATACATCTAAGGCTGTATGTAAACATTTGGGTGTATCCGGAGTCCAACTAATCAAAGAGATTGAACCTGGTATACCGTTAGGCATACTTCTTGGTAAAAAGCCGCTATGGGTTGTAACGAAGGCAGGAGCTTTCGGACAAGAGAACAGCTTAACTCACGTACAAAAGGTTTTGAAAGGGGAACAATCCAATGAATAGACCAATTATAGGCATTACAATGGGAGACGCAGCAGGTGTAGGCCCAGAAATCATTATGAAGTCGTTACATGATGCTGACGTTTATGCATCATGTAGACCTTTTGTTATTGGAGATTCAAAAATCCTGGAAAGAGCAGGTCGTATCGTTCAAACCGAGCTCCAGATTCGCAACATTCAATCCGTATCGGAAGCCCAATTTCAACAAGGTACTGTGGATTGCCTGGATTTGGATTTGCTTCCGAACAATCTACCGTTAGGACAAATATCCGCCGAGGCTGGTCATGCTTCCTTTAGTTTTTTGAAAAAAGCGATTGAGCTTGCCAATGCTGGCGAAATTGATGCAATCTGTACAGCTCCATTAAACAAAGAAGCCCTTCACAAAGGTGGACATTTGTACCCAGGGCATACCGAGATTTTGGCTGATTTGACCGGCACGAAGGATTTTTCGATGATGCTGTCATCTCCAAAGTTAAAGGTGATTCACGTAACAACACACGTAGGCATTATTGATGCGGTAAAGATGATCAATCCGGACCGTGTTTATAAAGTCATTCGTATGGCGCATGACACATTGCAAAAGGCCGGCTACGCTACTCCGAAAATTGCTGTGTGCGGCATTAATCCACATGCGGGAGAGAACGGTCTTTTTGGCTATGGAGAAGAGGCGGAAAAAATTGTTCCTGGGGTGAAAATTGCGCAGGATGAAGGCATCGAGGTAGTTGGTCCTCTACCAGCCGATACACTTTTTTTCCGTGCAACACGCGGCGATTTTGATATCGTAGTGGCAATGTATCATGATCAAGGACACGGACCTATCAAAGTACTTGGGCTAGAGGCAGGTGTCAATATTACAGTAGGGCTGCCGATCATTCGAACGAGCGTGGATCACGGAACAGCATTTGATATTGCTGGCAAAGGGATTGCGGATGAGCAGAGCATGAAGGAAGCTATTCGCCAAGCAGTGGAGCTCGCGCCGAAACGTGAAGAGTAATAAGCATTGACAATTCGAATTAGATAATATCACAAAATATTTGATTGCCTAACGAAAAACAAAGTAACTGCGGTCAATTTGGACAGCAGTTACTTTGTTTTACCATATGCTTAAAGGTTTTGCTCTACAATCAAAAGCTAACCATCAGCCAATCCGACTTTATATATGAAATACTCAACATTTATATAAAATCGTTAATGAGTGTTTGTGTACTTACCGCCCCGCAGGATTCTTTAACAGATAACGAAGTCAACCCAATCCTAGATCGGCCAATTCACTTTATTCTTTCCACGCTTGCAGATGATTATCGCTGGCCAGTTCGGCCGCGCTGGCGTTGGATTCAGCCAAGCGTGTTTGCAGGCTCCGTTTTTGTTGTTCCATAATTCATAAGAATATAAAGACCTCCACGGCGGAAAAGCCGATTTGTTGCAGAAATCGTTAGAAAAAAATATTTGCCCAATCGTATAATACTACTCACCTTTCAAGAATTTTGGCTGATCGCAGTATGGCAACCTCGACGTAGCCCGATCCCGAGCGATGAATCCGAGAACAACTGCTCGTAGATTGCTTCCTGGCTTCAAATTGGCCATACTCATTTGGACAATCATACAATCCCTTCCAAAGCGTTTTCCATATACTATCGTATATTCGATCTGGAGGTGTAGTTATGCTTCAACTAAATGGAATTGTCGGTGGGACGGCGCCGATTAAGTTAAGTCCCGGAAAAAGTGTTGATGTGCAAACCATTGTGATTGACGTGCCTAACGGGAAAAAGCTCGTGTTGAAAAGTTTGAATTTCCTGCTGTCCAACGATGCATTCACCTTCAAGGTGGAGGCATTGCCTTCGACAGGAACGTTCATTGTCCGCGGCGGTTCCGGCGATTTGCAGCCGAACAAAGTACTTTTCAACAACCGAACCGGAGACGAAGTCCGGATCTTTCTAAACATTTCCGTTATCAACAGAGCGCGAAACACCCGCACGCTAGACCGCAACTCCTGTTGGCTGCTGAAGCTTGCGCGCGTTTGAAGACATTCGAATTCAAGCGTGAATGATCCGTTTTCGGGCGGGGCCTAAATTCAATATCGTTGCAAGGCTACTGAGATAAGGTCCTAATGGAAATGAGGCAGGCAATTGTCATTTTTGCCTACCTCATTACATTTTTTATTCAGTATCCTGCATAAAAAGTTGATTCTATTGAATTATGAAACAAATTGTCTAACGATTTTTGAAACAATTCTAATTAATTCTGGAATTTCACAAAAAATGTGATATTCCAGTATTAATTAGAAAACGGAGCCCGCAAACCCGCGGTACTCCGTTTTTGTTGTTTCAGAATTCGTTGGAATATAAAGTACACAGCAGCGAGAATGATTGATTTGTTGCAGAATTCACTAGAAAAAATATTTTCGCTCTTCAACCACGCATGCATAAATATTCATTGCAAATTTTTGATCAGTAAAAGCTTATCTTACTGCAAATCAACAGTTCAGCATCAGTACTGGTTCTCTTTATTTTGTTGGTTATTATTACTATGACTTTTGCAATATAATACGCAGCGCAATTCGCAATATATTAATCGAAAAAACAAACAAGCAAACGCCGCGGCGTTTGCTTGTTTGTTTTGGGGTAACGGTAGTAGTGCGGAATAGTTTTGCTACCATAATAGGAACATATTAACACAGCTTAGACGCCTGGTTCTCCTTCAAAGCCTCATCTGAGGTCTCCTGTCTACGGGAATTTTCATTTGTATCCATAACTTTTAACAACAAAGAAAAACCCAGGCCTCATCCAACGATAGCCTGGGATTCTCTTTAATCTTTTTAAAATTAGGATAAAGTCCGCTTATCCTCTACCATACGGCTACTTGACCGTCGGTGCGAGGCTCCGTTCCTCCGATCAACACGCCATTTTCATCATCTCTCCATATGATTTGGCCTCAAATGTATATTTATACACAAAAATGAAAACCTTCTGTATTAACAATATTTGTAGTACTAACAGCAAAACAAAACACCGCGGTAACTTATTAATAAATAAGTTTACCGCGGTGTTTTGTTTTGTATTCAAACTCTAATCTATTATTTTTAAATCTAGCTAAACTAGTATGTAAACTGAAGAATAGGTTATGCCTCTTATTTTAATAGATTGTATAATTCTTAACAGAGGGTAAAAATTGATAATAATGACTTATCAATAATCGTTACTTGGAGCTGTTTCAAAACTTATATTTAAACCAACTATGACTCACGTAGCAATATCTAATACACACCTTATATTTGGTAGTTGTGAATTTCCATTATAGGAATCTATTAAAAAAACCTCAGTTAAAATATTTTGTTTTATACCCATCTGATCCCACTCCTAACAAATTATAAATTATAATTTTATTATGATCAGAATTTAATAATTTTATACATATGTAACTGCATAATTTGTTACAAAGTGCATATCTCAGATGATTAGTCACTAACCTCTTATGCTTTTTCTACTAATGTAATATATTTCCTAAAGTGTGATATTTCTTTAAACTCAATGACATTAGACGATTCTATAATAAATTCATGCACAAATGAAGCCTCTGGCCGCTAGTTCTTCTACTTAGGATATATCAACAACAACCACGTTAAACAACTCATCCATTCCAAATATGCTTAGAAAATGCTCGACTAGGACAGTTGGCCTCGCCTCTAAGAGAGAGATTGTCCCATAATCGAAGACGACCTTTTTCTCCTGATATTCCTTCCATACCTTCAATTGATCTTGAATACACATATCAGCCCACCAAACGGTGTCATTAATTTTCATTTTTTTATTTGGGCTGAAACGGACAAACTTCTCTTCCCGAATCATATTATTACTAGTTAAGGTAGTAAGTTGATCCCCTCTTAGTTTTTCATTACAAATAGAACATGCATGCACCAAAATTCCTAGATCATAAAACATCTCCTTAAGTGCATCCTTGTCCCAACCGTATTCTGAGGAGGTTTCAAAATCTTTAGGACATTTACATTGGGTAATTAGGGATATGGGCAGGACGGACAGCATATAAAAATACGCCGTGTCCATCCAACTTATGGCGCCGCTCGAAACTCAGGCAAAAAGAAGCCGCCCCCTATCATTTCCATGATCTTGGGGACGGCCTTCTTTACATTACTTTAGATTTTGTGAAGCAGATTGAATCTCTTTGAATGCCCAATGGCTGGCAGGTACGTCTGCCCATGTAGGGCTTGTAGCCGTAGTAGTCAGCGTACGACCTAGATAGTGGTTAATCATCGTTACTGCTTCTGCGCGAGTCAAAGAATTGGAAGGTTTGAATATTCCATCCTCGTAGCCGTTGACAATTCCTGCCGCAGCCATAATCACCTGTATGACATTTCTACATGGTGAGATATCCGGATAGCCCCAGCTCCGAAGTTCATCGCTCCCATCACCCAGACAAAAATCGTTCCAATCCCGTTCCGAATACCGAGGAGCATACGAGCCGGGGTTACTCATAATGACGGCCCCTTCCAACTTAGCACTTCCCTCCAAGATAACCACAGTATTTTCAGTCCAAAATAGGGCCAATCTTGCACAGCACCGGGGGTTCATTTCTTTTCTTGTATCATTCAGCCTTCCGGGGACTAGAACTGGAATTAGTCGGGTTTGCCCTTTATCGAAAATATCATCCAAACTGGATAGATTGGCATGCCACTGGGCGACAACCTGGTCAATCGCACAGCCCTCCGCGACCTGATATTTGATTTCTCCTAACTCCTCATTCCAATAAGCTTTAACCGTCTTTTCATCAAATCGATCAACAGCGAATTATATCGCAAGTCCACATGCTGCATGTAGTACTCACCATTGAATAGATGCTCATCCACCCACCGCTTGCCCGATTGAAATATACCGAGGTGAAGCCGCCTAGTTGTACATGGACATGTTGTGGTTACTCCGATTATATCATAGTGCCAGAATAATCGGGGACTTTGTGGGGGTTTACTGATCACAAACCCGCTTGTGAATTTGGGGTTGGCATACCCGAGAGATGCCATTTTTTCTAAATCTTTCGGCAACGCAATTAATTCTGCGAAAACAGGATCTACACTAATACTTATCATACTGCCTGTCGAACGCTCTCGTTTCGTATCTTCTGCCGATTGTTGAGCAAGCAGTCCTTCTGTTACTTGTCGGATTTTATGAAGCATGGACGGATCGAGTACATCTGGGATAATACAATACCCTTGTGTTAGTAATTGTTCACGTTGTTCCTTCAAAATAATTGCTGTCATGATTCCTCTTCCTCCCCTAGATTGTCTTTCACTTGCTAGAGCAAGTATACGAACATATCCAAGGTAAGTCAGTTTACTTTTTCATGAATTTATTCACATTTTTACTCATTTGCTTCCGTGCTTTTCAGAGAAATAATCTTACGGTACTGTTGGGGATAGTAGCCCGTATGCCGATTGAAAAAATTGCAAAAAGCTTGCGTGGAGCCAAATTGCAATTTATCTGCTATTGATGTAATGGTGCCCTCATTTTGTCGTAATTCATGCTTGGCCTTATCAAGTCGAATAAGCGTCCTGTACTCACCCATATTCACACCCATCGCGGATTTAAACAACCGATCAAGGTGAGATCGGCTTACATTCACTTGTTTGGCCAGATCAGTAACACTTTGTTCGTTGAAATCACCTGAATGTATCACTGTTAGCACTTGTTTAATTATGGGGTGTATTCCTTCCTGGTCAGAAGCGCTACTCTTTGCTTGGCTTTCATACAAACGCAGCACGTTCACCAATAGCTCCATTAAACGGATTCTGACCATTACTAACGTATAGGATAAATCCAATTCCATTTCATTGATCATCTGCTCGCAGGCTGTTTTGAAAATTCTGTTGAAATCAGTAACTACACGTATTGCTATCTGTATTTCCGTTTTTCCAAACTCAATGAAGGACTACAAAAGCGTCTTTTCATATTACAATTTTAAAACTACCTAATCACCTGTAATTACGTTGAAATCCAAGTATTACATTTAACTCAAAATAACAACTTACATAGGAAAAAGCCCGTAGCAACAAGGCTCGGGCCAACGTCATTTATATTCCAATTCAACGACATTTCATCTTCCAATCACCGACATTTCAAGTTACAACTCACAAAAAATGTTGATTTATGACTTAAAATGATCCGTTATGTCATATACGACATACAGTTGAAATGCTAATGAATAATTTTCTTCAGCCTCTTCACCTACATAAAATGATAAAAGGGCTGACACATGGCAACCCTTTTATGGCATATGTCTAATCGGCTTGAGAAGCGTTTTCGCTCGATTTAAAGCTATTGTGTTTCTTTTAAAAATTGGCTCTGTTAAAGTTCATTGTTGATTTTTCACCCAAAGAAAAAGCCACTCAATGAGTGGCTTAAAGTGTTATGTTCATTAAACTAACGTTACCCGTTTGTTGAACAACATATCCACTTAAAAATTAATTAGGAAATCATCAATAATTTTTGCAACTTCAATCTTTCCATTAACTAATAATTCAGGAAGCTCGTTGTTAGCATTCCTGTTCCAAGATAAACAAAGAATTGGTTTTCTCCCATAATTAATGCAAGTAACGTTCTCAGTTTATAAATGCGTAGTATCGTTATATTATGTAGCAAAAGATCCAGTTATAAATGAAAGCTTTCTTTTAAATTTCAATTTGCTCATCAACCAATTGACCCTGACGTATGTACGTTACTAAATCCTTTACTTGTTTTATAGCAAGCTTCTTGACTTCTATATTATCCCACCAATGATCTCGATCAATCATTTTTAACTTTACTGGACTGATCGCATACTCTATCCAATTTGGCATATATGTTCGTAAAGTCAGTAAACATCTGCGAAGATGTCCTTCATGACTAACAACAAGAATCCTTTTTAGTTTATGAAGTCCCAGTTTCCGCTCTAACACAAAAAGCGAAGCAATAACATTTTCCTTTGTATGATATGATTCGGTTTCGATGAGAATTGCGGATTCTGGCACTCCCAGTTCCATAGCTCGTTCTTTTGCACGAACAGCCTCGATAAAGTCGTGTTTCCCCCACGCATTTCCCCCAGAAAAAAGGATATAAGGAGCTTTGCCCGCTTTATATAAATTAATTGCTTTATCCACTCGCTCTTGTAAAAACTCTTGTAAATCGTTACAAAAAACAAAGACGCAGTCTGCTGTTGCTTCCTCGTCTTCTTCCCAATGAATTCCAAGTACGATTTCAATTTGCTCAGGCGTTAACTTATCGGGCTCTATAGTTGATATTAACTTTGTTTCTTTAGCTGCCGACAATTATTTCGCCTCCTCGTATATTTTTTCAATTCTTCTGCCCGTTACTTTAACGAGGCTGCCAATTCATTTGAACAAACGTTATCCGTTAGCGGAATATACTATGCTAAACTTCAAACACAAAAGATTGGATTTTCTCAACATTTATATCTTTAGGTATAACAGTATCCAAAATTAATTCTCCCTCAAAAAACTCTGGGCCCAGATCCTTATAGTGTTCTTTCAGCTCTGATAAATTAGTTATTATTTGGTTAGGTAATGGATTGATGCTTCGTTTAGCAAGTCGTTTTGACCAGGTTGTCTCATCACCGCAGACACAATGTATTGTTTTTAATTCCCCACCTCTTTCTGTAATCCACCTTTCCAATTTCTTTACATCCTCATTATTATTTAGTCCGTAATCGAGTATAATGATGGCATTTGAATTGATTACGTTCTCTAAGAAGCGATAAAGAAATTCGAAGCAAATCTTGTTTCTTGAGCCGTGCTCTGGAACGAAACCAGCAACAGAATCATAAATATCATCCTTATGCAACACGGGTACATTGAGTCTCTTAGCTAGTTCGTTGGATAATGTCGATTTACCAGTGCCAGCTCTTCCTCTAAATAAAATGATTTTAGGCATATAATCCCTCCATAGTTTGCAATCTTCTGCTAAGGTTCAGGCAACTCAGAGGTAATAAAAAGTTCCAATGAACGCTAGCTTAGAGCGAACATCTCTTCTCTAGCTTCGATAAGCCACGGGTGTACTAATTTTAGCTTATCCCTCTGTTCCCATACATGATTTAAGTAAATAAGTACGGCTCCATTCAAATCTAATAACTCAATTTTTTCTCTCATTTTTTCTTGGTATGGATGATCTCCAGGGAGATTCCATGAAATCTTATCAGAAACAAATAAAACCTTGTCCAATAGACTTGATCTTGCTTTTAAGGTTGTATGGCATTCAATAGCATTTAGTACAATATCATTCGTGCATCCAAATATCTTTTTTGCCATGTCTTTAGAAAGTTTCTGATGAATAATCCGATGATAGCTGTACTCTTCCTCCAATATATCAATACCTGAACTCTCAGCTATACTCATCATGCTGTTTTTAGGAATCACGTTACTTATATCATGAAGAAAAGCCGCTTGGGATGCGAGATCGTTATCTAAGTTGAACATATTTGCTATTCGAACTGCTTCATCAGCTACAGAAATAGTATGTTGGTATGTATCATACTCATTAAGATTAACAAGAAATCGTTCAATATCTTTCTTAATCTCTCCTGTAAAAGATATGCCTTCGGTGTACCTTTCATATAATATGCTCATTCAAGTCCCCCCAAGTTCTTAATCATATGATTATTTTAGTTATCTTCAAAAAGACTCCAGAAAGTGGAAAAAAGTTGAAACTGATTATAACTAAACTGCCCGTTAGCGCAACAGGCTACCGAGTTTAATCTGCGATAGCCTGTTGCGGTATTTTATATATAGTGATTATGAGGCTTGCTTCGACTTTTGCTTCTTTGCTTCATTTTTTTGAAAGCGTACCATCTGGGCGGAACCTAGCCATGAAGAATACGTCAACATACTGTCCACAACTACGGAAAGCAGCAATCTTCTTTCCCTCCACTACAAAACCGAGCCGTTCATACTATGCATGTGCTCGTGGGTTGGTCTCCAGTACCTCAAGCTCTACTCGTTCGAGGAAGAGCCAATTATCAGCCAATTCCAAAGCCTTTGAAATCAGAGCGGTTCCGATTCCTTTGCCATGATATTCACTGTCCACTCCAACATACAATTCACCAACATGCGATTTCCGTCCCGCTCTGCTTTGAGTACCCAACTACTATGCCATCCAAATCCGCAACGAAATGATGATCATTGGGTCCTAAATTTTTGAGCATTAAATCAATTTGTTCGATTCTAAGACTAGGAAGCCATACCATGTACGGGAGAACGGAATCCTGTGTGCTAATGTGATGAATTGATTTGGCATCGTTTGCCTCAACAGAACGAACTACAAGTCCCAATACTACACCTCCAAAATACTTTTTGGTTTTCTACTCTTTCGAGAGCAAATCTCTAGTTTCCTTTTTATGTAATTAATAATGTTTAAATAATAACGTTTTACTCCCCGTTCAATGAAAATCGATAAAAGGAGCTGCTTCGAAGCAGCCCCTCCACTATAGGTTTGCAATAGGTAAGCATTTGAAGTTATCTTCAGCTTTTCCCCTGCTCCACACGGAGCGTGCCAGTTTCCTGGCACTCCGCGTTCCATCTAACTAAATGTACTTGATCATAAGTTCCTCGTTACTCGTTGATTCGGGATATGTTAAACTGGGCCTAGAGCATATTTTTCACGGTATTGGTTGATCTTGCTCATCATCAATTCCGTTAGACCTAGTCTATTCTTGAGTACGCCAATCGTCTCGTTTTGTGTTAGGTGAATAAGTTGTTGGACTTCTTTATGGAGAATACGCAAATTATTAAATTTGTCGGTTCCTCCTAAGTGCAACGGGATATAGTGGTGGCAATAAACATCGGATGCGAAGAGATACATCTCATTGAATTCTTTTTCTAATACCCGAATTTCAGTGTTTTTAAATAAATCCAGATTTGTATCGTTTTCATCCAACATGCCCTCGCCGCTCAAGGAAATGCTTACTTTAATGGTTTCTCCGATTATCGTCGATTCAACACGACGCCGTAGATGATGAAGGTCAATGGTAACAAGACCGCCACCTTTACTTAAATATTCCGTCATCATCTGTTTCTCAAGATACCCAGCCGCCCACAGAGCTGCAATCGCTTCCTCTTCTTGCAAAAAACCAAACAGACTGTACAGACTTGTTAAATAACGCGATTTCACGGGTGGGTCTGATGAATTCCTTTGCTTCCGAATTTTGAATATCCTTGGTAACTGTTTTGGAGCTGGAAGGATCCGTATATAACCTGCAAAATGGGTCTCATTCCATCTGTTGAATGACCTCCTTGAACTAAGCATCGTGGTCATTCTGTAGAAATGAAGGAAAAAATATTGGAGTGTCATAGACGATTAAAAGGAATCAATGGTTATTTACGGGTTCGTGTATGGCTGCAAAGAACCTATGATCTGAACGTAAACCATAAGCGGGTGTATCGCTTGATGAAGGCGCTGGGGATCCGTTCAACTATAGGCGTAAGAAACCTTATTTCGGGTCCAAAGAAGCCATGGTGGTGTCAGACAACGTATTGAATCGTGAGTTTAATGCTTCCAGTCCAAACCAAAAGTGGGTTACGGATATTACCTTCTTACCCTACAATCAAAAAAACCTTTATTTATCCGCCGTGCTCGACATCTATAACAATGAAGTTATTGCCTATCGTATTGGTAACCGTAATGATCTTAACCTTGTGCTAGAAACCGTTCAGGAGGCCACCTACAAACGCAAAGTAAAGAAAACCCTGCTTCATAGCGATCAAGGATTTCAGTACACTCACAAAGCTTACAATCGCTTTCTGAAACAAAGGAAAATGGTCGTGAGTATGTCTCGTAGAGGGAACTGTTGGGATAATGTTTGCATAGAAAGCTTTTTCGGCCATCTCAAAACCGAGTGCTTTCATCTCCACACCTTTGAATCCGAGGAACAACTTATTCAAGTAATTGAAGAATACATACATTTCTATAACCATGAACGTTTTCAGAAGAAATTAAAAAACCTCAGTCCTGTAGAATTTCGGACCAAGGCTGCTTAATGACGGGTTCTTATTTAATGTCTACTTGACAGGGGGAACTTCATAATCGCAAGGCGGTTATTTTCAAGTTCTGTAAAATGAAAGCATTTCTCCTAAATTAATGTAATAGGACGTCCAATTAAGGATGTAAAGAAACAACAGGCTCTACAAATTGTAGGAGTTCACCATTCGGTCCATTAAAAAATATCGTTTTCGCCCCATCAAATGCGTTGTTGGGTTCAACGGAATGAAAAACAATTCCTTTACCTCTATAATATTGAATTGCTTCTTGAATATTGTCCACTGTAAAAGCGAGATGGTTTACAATGCCTTTGTCTGCATAATCACCCTGTGGAATAATATCGAGAATGAGTTCGATTTCAAATCCAGGATGATTATCAAGCTTAAGAAAAGCCATTTCTCTTCTTGAATTTTTTCCGGTTTTCCTTAGCGTAAATCCAAACATGTCCGAGTAATACTGTATTGACTTTTCAATATTTTTAACTATGATAGCAACATGTTCAACCTTTTTTATCATAAAGAGACTCCCGCCTTTATAAGCTTTTTACCATTCCGCCATCGATCAACATAGAACTGCCGGTAATATAGGATGAAGCACTCGAAGCTAAGAACGCAACCACTTTTCCAAATTCTTCAACCTTGCCGTATCGACCCAAAGGTATGGTCTTTTCTGAATCTTCTCTGACTTGTTCAATTGAGACTCCTAACTGCTTTGCTTTAATGGCGTCTAATTCGTGAATCCGATCCGTTGCGACTCTTCCCGGTGATACAGTATTGACAAGAATATTAAATGGAGCAAGCTCTATCGATAATGTTTTCGCCAATCCTACAATGCCGGTTCTAAAGGTGTTCGATAACAAAAGTCCGGGTATCGGCTGCTTTACCGAAGAGGATGCAAGATTAATTATTCTACCGCTTTTTTGCTCTTTCATATACGGTACGACTTCTCGAATAAATCGCACATAGCTGAGAAGGTTTAAATCAAACGCGTTATACCAGTCTTCATCCGTCAGTTTGTCTATACTTCCCGTTGGAGGCCCCCCAGCGTTATTTATTAGGATATCAATTGTACCGAATTTATTGACGGTAGTTTGGATAGCTTGTTTAATATTTTCGCTTTTTGAAATATCACAAACCACATAATCTATTTTTCCCGCCGCAATTTCCTGAATTTCTTGCTTTACTTTTTGCAGCTCGGCTTCATTTCGACCAGAGAGCATCACATTAGTACCTTCACGTGCGAGCTCTATCGCGCAAGCTTTGCCCAAACCTTTACTTGAGGCAGCAACAAAAGCGCATTTACCATTTAACCCCATATCCATTTGCATTTACCTCCATTTAAGTATTAATTATAATATCAAACTGAGATTCACTCCGTCTGTGTGGCTTGCTCTAGATTTTGGAGCAGCTCTTCAATATCTGGCATTTGAGTCACGGCTCTTTCAACAGCTGATAGGGTTGCATGGAAGCAGTGTTCGTATACAAGCTGTCCATCACTAGCATCGGGATGAATCCAAATTGAGGCAATAATCACCAGATTTTCGACCTCATACTTAGGGATGAACCCCGCCTTCACCGCATGTAAAATTCCTTGAGCAATTCCGGCTTGACCAGATCCCCATGAAATAATGCCATGTTGTTCATTCCTAATTTCTGCTTTGTTTACGAATAAAGTAAATGGTTTTACGGGAAAGTTAGGTCTCTTAACGATAAAGAATGGAATATATCCCGCTCTTGGAGCAGATAATGACGAAAGAACAGCTTGTTCCACACTGCTCCCTTTCCGGCCAATGACTAGATTTATATGTGCTGCGTTGACGCCTTCTCCCGATTTCGCTTCAGCATAGAGGTTGTTTTCAAATACATTCAATATACTTTACCTTCCCTTCACACGCTGCAATT
This sequence comes from Paenibacillus sp. yr247, assembly GCF_900103825.1. GTDB lineage: Bacteria > Bacillota > Bacilli > Paenibacillales > NBRC-103111 > Paenibacillus_E. The sequence goes on along the minus strand of NZ_FNIF01000012.1, from coordinate 41,964 downwards.
CCATAATTGCTGTCAAATCCTGAGAGGCTGTATGAATAAGTCGTTCCGGCAAAATGGAGTACGCTGCTGGCGTAGCTATCAGATATCCATCGTAATTAACCTCATGCAAGGTGCGAATGACCGCAGGCCAGTCGACATCACCGTTAAATAACGGAACGACCCCATAATCATTTTTAGTACTTCTCCGAATATCCTTAACATGCACGGAAGCCAGCCGTTTTTCAAGCAGACGAATCCATTGATCGGGAAAACCGGCAATCCTTGCGTTCCCTATATCCAGATAGGCTTTTATGGAGGGGTGATTCATTTCATCCAGGAATCTAACAAATTCAAGTGGACTTAGTAAAAATTTATTCCATACATTCTCTATCCCGATTGTAATGCCGGCAGAAAGCGCACTTGGAACTAGCCGAATCAATGTTTCTTGTGAGACAGCATAAGCTTGGTCATAAGGGACGTCGGCCGAAACATGGCCCGGAACTACTAGTATTGTCTTAGCGCCAAGTTGGCTTGCCATTTCAATCATGCGCAATACAATTTCTTCGCCTTGCTTACGAATATTTTTGTCCGCTGAGGTTAAGGAATACTGATTATGCAAGACCGTTGAAAGTGAGGGCAATTCAATTCCATAATCTGCAGCATGCGCAGCCAATTCCTTGACCATCGCAGGAGAACTATGGAGGTTGATAGGACCGTCACTTTCATATATATTAAATTCAATTCCGTTAAATTTCATTTTACTCGCGTTTTCTATGATTTCTTTGCCGGTCCAAACATGTCGAAACGGCCAGTCGCCAATTCCCTTCAACATGGACATCTTATCACCGTCCTTGTGCTTCTCACTCACTCGTGAACTCTTTATGGTGTTCTAACCACCAATTCGCAATATCAATCCTTCTCATAAAAATGACCCCAGGCTTGTTCAAGGCATGCTCCATAAAATCTCGCAAGGCGGCGGCACGCGCAGGTTGACCCATAATTCTGGCATGAAGCCCAATGGACATCATTTTCGGATGCGTTTCGCCCTCTTCATACAACAAATCCAATCCAGCCATGCAGGTGTTTACGAAATCGTCCGGCTGGCTAAAGCCCTGGGCGATGATAAAACGAGTGTCATTATACGTCTTGGTATACGGTAAGATCAGTTGCTGCTTTCCGTTTACATCGACAAAATATGGTAAGTCGTCGTTATACGCATCCGAATCATAGACAAACCCGCCATCCTCTACAAGCAATTCACGCGTATGCACGCTCGGACCGTATCGGCTATTCCAGCCCACCGGACGCTGCCCAGTCATTTGTTCAATATCCGCAACGGCACGTCTAATTTCTTCCTTTTCCTCCTCGCGGGACATAAGCCAAAGCTCCGACCATCTCCAGCCATGCGCCATCGTTTCATGCCCCGCTTCAACAATCCAACTCGCCACTTCGGGATTACGCTTCAGGGCAACGGCACAAGCAGAAACCGTGATTTTAATTCCGTATCGATCGAACAATCTTGCCAGTCTCCAAACCCCGGCACGACTTCCATATTCATATACGGATTCAGCCGCAAGATCTCGATATCGAGGGTCCATAGCGGGATAATCGTATTCTGTAAAGCCTTCCTGCCGGTTATCGCCCGATGGTAACGAAAACTCGGATCCTTCCTCATAGTTAAGAACAAGATTGATCACAACTTTGGCGCCATCAGGCCATTTTACCTTAGGTACGCTACGTCCGTATCCGATAAAATTGCGGTTTCCTCCCGGAAGCTCCATATCCTTGAAATCCATAAACATTCACTCCTATTGCACCATTATTTCATCATTGTTCTAATCGCATCTTGATTGGCAGCGCGAAGTGATTTTAATAAATAACCGCCTTTTAACGCTTGTGGCTCCGTTCGAACGACAAAAGCATGAGAGTCAGTTTCTTCAATTTTTTGTGCAATTTGTCCTGCCCATCTTCTGCGTACGACTGAAACGATAAGTATTTTTGCGCTATCATTCCCTTTTGCTTCGCATACCGTAACGCCTACACCAGCATTTCTGAGAATTTCCGGGATTTTTGATTCGGGAGAAGCGATAATTTGAAACATAATATAACCGATTGCAAGCTTCTCCTCCATCCAACTTCCGGAAAGAGATCCAACTGCATAGCCCAATCCGAATGCAAGAATTCGGATTGGACTGTCTAAATGAGATACGACCATACCTAAAGCTAGCACATTGAGCATTTGCTCAAAAAAACTGGCGAATGCAGCAAACATGCGGTTTCCTTTCACTAGAATAATCCATCTACAAGTCATCACAGTGACAAATAGCGCTTCAGCGAAAAATATACCTGCGATCTCAAGACTCATCGGAAAATCAATTCCTTTCCAGAACGATCATTTAATTAAGCCTTTTTTCTTGAGAAAGTCTTTCGCAACTTGAACTTCGGATATCTTCTTATCATCTACTTGGTAATTCATATCTTGCATATCCTGGTCAGTAATTTGTCCCCCCAAAGTATTGAGAACCTCTTCAAGCTTCGGATATTTTTTTAGCGTATCCATTCTTACAATCGGCGCGGCATTATATGGCGGGAAAAATGATTGATCGTCCTTGAGGATGGACATATCATTTGACTTCAGCTGACCATCGGTTGCAAAAGCATTCGTAACTTGAATTTGATTCGATTGAACTGCTTTATAACGGAGACCGCTATCCAGAGATACCACATTCTTGAAGCTGAAACCGTATTTTTTTTGAAGCCCTTTCCAACCATCCGGTTCTCGATTCATGAATTCAGGGTCTATGCCCAGAACCAATTGATTAGAAACCTTTACAAGATCCGAATACGATTTTAATTGCATTTTTTGAGTCAGGTTAGTAGGAACAGCAAGAGTAAAGGTGTTGTTAAAGCCAAGCGGCTTCGTTAACTTCAAGTTCATTTCTTTTTGAATCCTATCGTTTACAAGCGGATATACCTTCTGTGGATCGGTAACGGGATCTTTTATTTTCAAGTAGCTGCTGTACACGGTTCCGTCATACTCGGCATATAGATCGATATCTCCATTCGTTATAGCCTTAAGCGTAATATCAGTAGCGCCCAAATTTTGTTTTCTTACTACTTTGATATCAGTGTTCGACTCGACTATTTGAGCGACCAACTCGCCAAGAATAATACTTTCCGTAAAATTCTTCGATCCTACGACAATTTGTTTACTGCCGCTGCCATTCCCACAACCTGTAAGCATGCCTACCAAAGCCAAAGAAGCCATAATTACCGTAAACTTTTTCACTTCTTCATTCCTCCTGTTTGTGTGTTATTTATTTAATGATTTTTAAACCTTTTGAAGTGAACCTTACTTCAAACCATTGAATAAGCTTCTGAACGACATAGGCAAGCAATGCCGCAAGTAAAGCACCGATAATGACCATTTGATTATTCATCCGATTAATGCCTGTAAATATCTCATATCCCAATCCTCCAGCGCCAACCAAAGACATAATCGTTGTCGTTCCTATGGATACTACGGCAGCTATTCGTATGCCAACAAACAAAATGGATAACGACATAGGGATTTCGATCTTCCAAAAAATTTGATTCTGCGACATGCCCATTCCCTTTGCCGCCTCAATAATGCTTGGTTCAATAGCATTCAATCCCGTATAAGTGGACTGAATGATGGGGAGAAGCGTATAAAAATATAAAGCGGTAATGGCCGTTCCTTTTCCTAAACCCAAAAAAATCATCAAAAACCCTACCAAAGCAAGAACAGGAATCGTTTGAAACGCATTTGCAATCCATAGAACAGTACCAGTTAGCCAACGTTTTCTAGCGATCAACACCCCTAAAGGAATTCCAGTTAAGATGCCAATAAGCACTGCAGCTAAAGCCATAAAAAGGTGCTCAATGGTAAGCTGAATTAATCGGTCGAAATTGTATTCCATATATTGAAAAATATGGATCATCGAAATGCCGACCTCCTTTTCCCAGAAAAAGTCATTCTTTTTTCAAACGAGCCCAGTATTCCATCGGTCAATAAGGCTAATAGCGTAACAGGAACCGCCCCAGCAATAATATGACCATTCGATAAAGTGGCAAAACCCGCCATAATCAGGTCCCCAAGTCCTCCGGCACCAATATAAGCCCCAAGGGTAGCCCATCCGATGATCATGACAGAAGACATCCTGATTCCATTCATAATAATGGGAACACTCATAGGAATCTCCACTTTGATCAATATCTGTATGGTTGTCATTCCCATCGCTTTAGCTGCTTCAACGGTTGAAGGATTTACTTGGCGAATCGCAGTATAAGTGCTTCTCATTATGGGCAGTAAGGCGTATAGGAACAAAGCGACTACAGTCGGAAGAGTGCCAATGCCTAATATCGGTATCATAAAAGCCAGTAATGCTAAGCTAGGAATGGTTTGCAGCATACTTACTGCATTCATGATGGTCTCCGCTCCCCATTTGCACCTTGTTAAAAAGATGCCACTCGGAACAGCGAAGCATATAGCAATAAACTCAGAGATAAACGAAAGATAGATATGCTGAAAAGACTTCACTGCAATCTCTACTTGAACTTCATGCCTCATCAATACATCCAATATGTCATGAAACATTCATTTCACCACCCGAAGAATTGTTTGACTGTTCTCCAAAATTGAAATATTCAGATAATTTATCTCGAGTTAAATAACCTACTTTCACTTGCTCTTCATTTATGACGTAAAGCTTGTCTACTCTTTTGAAAAACATGATCTGGAGCGCTTTTTCTATTGAAGTGCCCAAAGATACAACAGGAAGTGGCAAGTGAATCTCTTCTCCTAAAGGTTCCATACAGGCATCGACTAATGTTGCATCCAGAATCTTATTTTTGAAGCTTCTCATAAATTCTTTAACAAACTCGTTTGCAGGATGATGAACGAATTCATAAGGAGTTCCTAATTGTAAGATCCGGCCTTCTTTCATTAGCACAATGCGATCGGCCAATTTAACGGCTTCATCCATATCGTGGGTAACAAAGACAATCGTTTTGTTTAGTTGTTTTTGGAGTCGCTTCAATTCGTCCTGCAAAGATTCCCTAGTAATAGGATCAAGTGCTCCAAACGGTTCATCCATGAGCACTAGCTCTTGCTGAGCAGCCAAGGCTCTTAGAACGCCAACCCGCTGTTGCTGCCCGCCGGAAAGCTCCATCGGATACCTTTTGCTAAAGTTCTTAGGGTCCAAGCCTACAAGCGTTAGTAGCTCCTCCGCTCTTTCTTTCCACCGTTCAGGGGGCCATCCCAATAATTTAGGTACAACACCGATATTCTCGGCAATGGTCATATGCGGAAACAAGCCGATTTGCTGAACCACGTATCCGATTCCACGTCTCAGCATTACTGGGTCTTGTTCCATAATATTTTTGTTGTTAATGAAAATTTGTCCAGACGTAGGGTCCTGTAATCGATTGATCATCTTGAGAGTACTCGTTTTCCCGCAACCGCTCGGCCCGATCAAACAAATAAACTCCCCTTGTTTAATATGCAAATTAATATCGATTACCGCATTACCGCCATTGGCATAAGTTTTACACACATTCTCGAAACGAATCATGGGTTCACGTCCTTTGTTAGCAAAGATTGCATATCTTTTGCAATAATTTGTCGGCTGATGAATTTCCCGCTACCAGGCTTTCCAACAAAAGTACCCTCATGAAATATAGTTTGACCGCGAACCATAACTTGCACTGCAATTCCAGTCACCTCTATACCTTCAAAGATACTGTAATCTACATTCATGTGATGAGATCCCGCAGATATAGTCCGCTTCAAATTTGGATTCCAAATCACAAGATCAGCGTCGCTTCCTTCTGCGATTACCCCTTTATTCGGAAACAGGCCGAAAGTTTTAGCTGCGTTTGTTGAGGTTAGATGAACAAATTGATTTAGGTTCAACTTCCCCTGAACTACTCCAAAATGATAGAGCAACGACATTCTATCCTCGATGGAGGGTCCGCCATTCGGTATTTTGGTAAAATCATCTTTCCCAATATCCTTCTGTCCCACAAAATTATAGGAACTATGATCGGATCCAATCGTTTGAATATCACCATTTTTGATACTTTCCCACAAGTAAGACTGATGCCATGTCTTGCGTGGAGGCGGTGACCACACATATTTAGCCGCTTCAAAATCGGGTTGCAGCAAATAATCCTGATCGATAAATAAATATTGCGGACAAGTTTCTGCCACGACTAACTGTCCACGCGCATGCGCGTTTTGTATTTCAAGCATGGACTGTTTACAAGTTACATGAGGAATGTAGATTGGCGTTTCGGTTATTTGAGCAAGTCGAATGATTCTTCCGGTAGCTTCACCTTCCAGCTCTGGAGGACGGGTTAATGCGTGATAAATGGGGGCAGTGTTTCCGGCAGCGATTGCTTGCTCAATTAACACCTCGATGACATCTCCATTTTCACAGTGAACTAAAGCAATACCATCCAATTCACGGATACGCTGAAGAATTTGAAATAATTCTCTATCACTAAGCTGGAGCGAGTCTTTATAGGCCATAAACAACTTAAAGCTTGGAAGACCATGTTGCACGGCAACTTCCATTTCCTGCAATCTGGATTCTCCAGCGTCTCTAATGACAAGATGAAAACTATAATCGACAACAGATTTATGTTGCGCACGAGCCTTCCAATCGTCTACCGCCTCCATAAGAGGCTGATCTTTCTCTGGTCTGCAGAAATCGATAATTGTCGTGGTTCCTCCCGCAGCTGCCGCAATTGTCCCTGACAACCAATCATCCGCAGTAACCAATCCCTCCCATCTTGAATCCAGATGAGTATGCGGGTCGATCCCGCCAGGAAAAATAACATGACCCACAGCATTAATTACATTCCATTCCTCCTGAGGCTCAATATGTTTATCTAATTTGATGATCTTCTCCCCTTGAATCAATACGTCTAGCGGAACAGCTTCTATATCAGTTACTACTAATCCGCCGTATATCAGCGTTGTGTCTCCACCAGTTAGCATTTTGATCTCTCCTTCATCAACTAAATAACAAACTTTCTCCTAAATAAACATTTATTAGTGACATCATTGTTTCTTTGTTTGAACGAATATGCTTCTCGATCAGTTGCTCTGCCTGAACCGTATTTCTTTGAAGAATCGAATCCAGAATTTCCACATGATCATTCACAATGTTTCGCGCCCAATCTTTGTTGTTATAATCAATTCTTCGAATAATATGGATTTTCTCATTGATTTTCTTAATAGACGAATGCAACTCATTATTATCACTAGCAAAAGCGATCTCTTCGTGAAATTCCTCATCATCAGCAATCAACTGCAGTCCTACCGTATCTTCCCATGCTCTTGGTTTTTCATTCCATTTCTTATGAAGCTTTTTAATAACGCTTTGATCTTTATTAGAAGTCACTAAGCTTATAGCCATTTTTTCAAGTGTAATCAGCAACTCATACAGATCTTCCAATTCTTTGGGGCGAATCCCTCTCACATAATAGCCTTGATTAGGAACCATTACTATCCAACCTTCTTGCGTTAATTTCATTAATGCTTCTCTAACTGGCGTTCTGCTACATCCAAACTCCTGCGATAACTTTATTTCAGTTAATCTCTGATAAGGGAGCAGCTTTAAATGTACAATCCAGTGCTTCAGAGTTTCGAATATACGTACCTTCTGTTGGTCATTCGGCATTTGTTTCACCTCTATTTTGGAGTTAACCTTCTTCTTCCCCCTGTGCAGTGATGAGAAAAATCCCTTTCAATGGGCTACCACCACTACTCATTAAAAAATACATTATTGTATACAATTTTGTTCATTTTTATTATGTGAAATATACTTAACACTCCAGAAACTCTTAATCGTTTCTTCAGAGATCCTTCCTATGGTTAAAAGCATACATCATTGTATACAATGATATTATCATTTATAATTTATGTCAATATATATTACATTGAAATAAAAAAAGCTTTATTATCTAACTATATCCCCTGCTTTATGGAAAAAATCCTAATTTCATTGACGTTTAATGTCATTATACGTGACATATTGTCAAAAATATACTAGTTAACAACCAGAGCTTATACTTCAGCCCCCAATTGAAATCCAATTGTTCTGAGAAAATAAAGTTTTAGACTGACAAGTCAGCATATAAGGAAAATTCTGGTTGTGGTGCAAGAATTGGAAAAGATAGCAATTTCCCAATAAATTATTAACTATGCCATAAACCAAATATTTTACTAAGCCATTCAACTGCAGAGAGGACAGATAAATTATTTCCATCCTGCCTTTCCTAATCATATGCATGACCTCGATTCCCTTTAACGTCTGTTCTTCAGTTAGAAATGATTTGAAACCAAGCATCATTGGAGCTTAATTCATCTCTTTATTTTCAAGCCTGATATTCCCCCGTTCTCCGACGTGGCAGCCGTTTTAGCTTCCCTGGAACAATGGCAAAAGAACGGCTCTGTTCGAATCAAAAGCGAAAGAGCAATTATCTGTTTTTCAAAGGATTTCTCGAAGTAGAACCCCAACCTAACTAAAACAGGGCTTGGATATATTCACAAAATATTTTCTAGATCGCGACTGGGCCTGCGCCATTAATTGGGCTTTTCATCTAGGGCAATAGCACATGAATCCGAATAGGGTTATGGTGCAAGTCTCTAATACATGATAATATGATTGAAATGAATTCATGGGATGAAGCAAATTACGTTGGAAACAGAATTAGATTTATTTAAATGGAAGCAGTATCAATCGGAGGTTATCTTGCTAACAGTACGATGGTATTTGAAATATAGCCTAAGTTATCGAGATCTAGTGGAAATGATGGAAGAACGAGGACTTGCTATGGCTCATACCGTTGGCTGTCCGCCACATAACCTCATCTTGTATATCAGACTGTTTACCGAATCGCGCGCGAAATTTACTCTTTAGTACAGCAAGTGGGGTTCTGGTGCAAGGAATTAAAAAAGTTCGCAGTTACCCGACAAAGTATAGTTTGTCTATGCCACTAAATCAAATATCTTATTTAGCCATTCAACAGCAGTGAGGACAGTCGAATTATCATCGGCCTGCCCTTTCCTTATCATATGTAAAGCCTCAATTCCCTTTAGCGTCTGATCCGCTGTAAGAAACGATTTGAAACCAAGCATTGGTTTTGTGATTTTCTTTATGAACCGGTGATCTTGCTCCACAATGTTGTTTAGATACTTTGTCTGTCTAATCAAGGTTTCTTTTGGTAAGGATTTCTCATTTATTAATTCTTGTATTGCTGGTGGATATGCTGGATTTTTATCCAAGGTGATTACACGTGGGATTTGAGTATGTGGAGAGGTCAAAGCCTTTGTAAAGAAGCGCTTAGCTGCCGGCATATCCCGATTTTCAGATAACATGAAATCAATGGTTTTCCCCATAGAATCAACGGCTCTGTATAAATACTTCCACTGACCTTTAACTTTGATGTAGGTTTCGTCAGTCCTCCACGAGTCGTTTGTAGGTTTCAAAAAGGGGCGGATTCGTTTGTCGATTTCAGGTCCAAATTCATGGACCCATCTCATGATCGTCGTATGGGATATCCTTAATCCTCGATCACTCATCATTTCAACTATATCTCGATAGCTTAAACTATATTTCAAATACCATCTCACCGTAAGTAAAATGATTGCCGATTCATATTGCTTCCATTTAAATAAATCCAATTTCGTTTGTGAAATCAGCTTTGTTAATATAGGTTGTATCATGAAAAAAAATACATCATAAAAAAGTAAGAAAGGTTTACCTCACCTTAAATTTTTTGGCTTCTACATTAAACGTGGTGATCATTACTTTATTATTCCTTGGGTGGAAATTCGGCTTTTAATTCCTTAAGAGATTCGCATTTAGGTATCTCAAACATAAGTTTAGCTGGAACGAATGTTAGTAGGCTTAGTTGAACTAATCTCCGATAGTTGAAAAAGGCTGCCAACTGGGGCTTACCCCCATCAAGTAGACAATAAAATAAGTCGGATTATGCAACGGCCGTTTCGCGGTACTCAACCGTGGGACGGTTATTTAGTTTTTCTGAAATCTGTTATGGTTAAAACTTTATGTATTCTTCAATCGCTATGTAAAGCGATTCAGCTGTTTTGGGGAGAGTAAGATAGATTTGATTTTTTCTGTCTTCAGATGTGAAGATCGTGAATCTGATTGAAGTGTGCTACCTTTTGCAGATACGTTGCTCCCTTCGGAATCTGATCGGCTTTCAACAGCGCTGCTTTCGTTTGATTCAGCGCATTTTCCACCGACTCCTGAACTTGGAGCAGCACTAGAGTCAGCTATCCGATTTTCTCCATGTCTCTGTACATCTGCATTTTTTTCCTCAGATTCAATTTTGCCATAAGACCGTACAGATTGAGCATCAGGGTCAGCTGTTTCAATAATACTCTTATTGATTCATTTCATGATTCATCTGGTATACCTCTTCTTATTTCTTACCAACTCTTTTAGGTAAGTCATACCTTTTTTGTCGATGCTTTCTGTCCCATTTATAACTCCAATAATGATAAAGGAAAAACCTAACATCTGCAATACAGTCACAACCTCCCCTAAAAACAAATAATTACCAAGCAATGCAAAAAAGGGACTCAGATTAATAAAAATAGCTGTTTGGGCCGCTCCCAGCCGTTGAATTGCGTTATTGTAAAACATGTGGCCTAGACCAGATGCAAAAACCGCTGAGGTAAGGAAAATACTCCATACCTCAAATGTCCCCTTAGAAAAGCTGTTAAATCCATGGGGTTCTATGATCAAGCTGATGCCTAATAATATTAACGATCCAACGATCAGCATCCAGCCAGTCAGAACCCTAGGATCTAGGGTAGTAGCCGCTTTTTTAATAAAAATAAAGCTAACAGCTTGGGACAACACAGATAGAAAAATGTAAAAATCGCCTATTGAGATAGCTGCCGTATCTAGAGAACCGTTAAGAACAATAAAAACAACCCCGATAAAGCCGCAAATAATTCCCACGACGCGATAGCTGGTGAAGCGATCACCTAAAATAAGCACAGCTAATATCGCAGTGAGCAGCGGAGAAAGTCCCAAGATCAGCCCGGTATTAGAAGCCGAAGTTTTCGTTAATCCTACAGCTAAGAATAGTTGGTGTCCAACTACGTTAAACAGAGCGGCAACGCAGATCAATCGAACTTCTTTCCAGGTCATACTGCGGAGTAGTTTCATAAACTTTAGAACAAGAAGTACCACAACTCCAGCTATAAATATACGAAATGCAGTCATAGTGATAGGCTGAAAAAAACTCACTAATATTTTTGTGGCAACGACATTAAAGCCCCAGCACATGACGACTGCAATCAATCCGATATAGATGAATAGTTTAGACATGCTGTTTACACCCTTTCACATGGAAAGGGAAGCAACCCGACCATCCTGCAAAAACCAAGGACTGTGGTTGCTTCCCATTTAAGCAGAAGACTTTACTTTATCATCATAGCTTCCATTGCCCGATCATAGGGCTCGGAACACGAGCAACTCTTTTTTTCGATTATGTTCGATAATGTTGCAGTCATCAGGTTTTTGATCGTTTCTTGTTTACTTTCTCCTACAGCTTTGTGCGCTTTCAAAGAAGGATTAACATCTGTAATACCAGCTGCCATATTGGTCGTCAATGTTACAACGCTATAGCACATTCCCAATTCTCTTGCCAGCGTTGCTTCTGTAGCTGTTGTCATCCCTACTACATCCATCCCCCAATTAGCAAATAGTTGGATCTCAGCTTTCGTTTCATACCGAGGTCCTTCAAAACAAATCAGTGTTGTATGTTCCCGCAGCGGCTCACCGATTAATCGGGCGGCTTCCTTAAATGATGCACTCAACTCGGGACAAAACGGATGGGTCATTTCAACGGAATATTTGCCATAAGATTGATCACGAGTCGTATAATCGACAAACTGATTCAGCAAACTCAAACTCCCAACCGCAATTTCCTTATTAATTGCTCCGACTGCAGAAACAGTAATCACACGGGCAACACCCAACATGTGAAGTGCCATCATATTTGCTTTGTAATTCACATAAGGTGCTAGTATACTATGCCCTATTCCATGGCGAGGCAAAAAGAATATCTCCTTATCTTCGTGCTTCCCAATAAAAACCACGGCATCACCGTATTCCGTTGTAATGGTTTGTTCTTTCATATCCGAAAATAAATCCTGAAAACCTGTCCCGCCAATAATTCCGATCTTCATCCTAATCCCTCTCCTGTCCTATGATGATTTATGCGTGTACAGCCAATTCTTTAGCTTTGGTGACGATAATAAACTGTTTTTCCTGATGAAAACTGACCATCGGCACAATGGTCGATCCATTCTCTTTAGCACAAGTGATTATATCTTCCGGACATTGAATTCTCCGCATAGTCTCGCCACTTCCAGAATGGTTAAAGGCATCAATCGTATCGGAGTAGACCGATAACATATGAGAAGCAATCTTAGCGGAATCCATGAAGACAGGCTCTATACCTCGAGCTTTAGCCAGGTTTTGCCCGTATTTAACCAGTATCCCGGCACAATACGCGTCATCCAATGCAGCAATTTGTGTGTTGTCTCTCCCGGCGCAAACAACCATAATACTCGTGTTCAACTCGTCAGCCATATCGAGCGCTTTCTCCATGACAGCTTGGGCGTTATTCATGCATCCAATCAAAATATGCTTTACTCCAAGCTCATGAAGGGTCTGTACGGCGACAGTCCCGTTCGTTGTTCTCAATACAACCCGCTTCCGGTTTACATCCATTTTCTCCAACGATTTCAGAGAAGGACTAAAATGCGCCCCTTCTGCCACATTTCCTGAGTATTCCTCCGCACAAATTAACGTCCCATCATGCCAATAATCAGGATTATTATTCATGAACTGTTTTTCATCACTGGTCAAAATAATTTGTGGACATCCTTTCTCCAGCAAGTTAACCATCGTCGTACTTGCACGGATAACGTCAATAACTATACAGACTGCTGCAGAATTCGGCTTAACTTCTTTAGGCATAAATGCCACTTCAAATCTGATTTCTTTCACTCACACGACTCCTTTTCTCCACAACTAAATCTGTTTATTTCCCCGAACCCGCCGCCATGCCGGAAATGAATTGCCGTTGGAAGAGCAAATAAACGATAATGCTCGGAACCATACTAATTAACGTCCCACCGAAAACAAGTCCGTAATTCGTTGAATTCTCTACATTCAATGAATGCAATCCTAACGCAACCGTAAACTTGGAATTGTCGATAAGCAGCACCAGCGGAAGCAAGAAGTCGTTCCAGATCTGCATAAAAGTAAAAACCATTAAAGCAACAATCCCGGGTTTCGCCATTGGGAGCATGACGCAGAAAAAAGTTGTCCATTCCTCAGCCCCATCGATAAGCGCCGCTTCTCGCATTTCCGGAGGAACGTCTTTAAACGTATTGCGAATCAAAAATACGGAGAAAGGCACCGCCAATCCAGCTGAAACCAAAGTAACTCCAGTTAATGTATTGATCAACCCGATTGATTTTAATTGGTAAAATAGTGGGATGATGATCGCCTGCACCGGTATGGCCATACCAAATAAAAATAAGTAAAACATCCACTTGCTGCCTCTAAACGGAATTTGCGCCAGTACGTAACCGGCAGGACAGGCAACGAGAAGTACAATCAGCATCCCTAATACCGTAATGACTGTACTGTTCATAAAATACATTTTAAAATTTCCTAGAACCCACGCACTCGCCATGTTATCGAAATTCCATGATTTCGGCAGTGAAAAGGGACTCCCGAATATTTCCGTATTCGTCTTGAAGCTGCCAAGGATGACCCAAAAAATAGGCGCAATAACAATAAGAAGCGCAATAATCAGCAAAATCCAAAGCAGTTCTTGCAAATAACGGCTCTGTTGCTGCATGCTCAATTGCTCCTTTCGCGCATAGCGTTGAATAAGATTGTTAATACAACAACAATGACAGCAAGAATAACACTTCCCGCCGCTGCGAAACTTACCTTGAACATTGCGAACCCAGCTTTATAGACGTAAGTGGCGACCAACTCACTTTTATAGAACGGTCCTCCTTGCGTCATAATCCAAATAAGTGCAAAGCTTTTGAACCCATAAACGATAACCATAGTAGTGACAATGTTTATCGTGTTTTTCAAGGAGGGAACCGTAATATACCAAAACTTGCGGATCGGTCCGGCACCATCCATATCTGCAGCCTCGTACATGGAATAATCGATACTTTGCAATCCAGACAGATATATGATCATGTAAATACCATAAAAGGCCCAAGCTCCCGCAATAATAATTGCCGGCAGGACCGCCCACGGGTGGCCCAACCAGTTTATAGCGAGTCCATTCAATCCGATTGACTTTAATATGACATTGATTGGCCCGATCATTGGATCATAAATTTTCCCCCACAGAACGCTAACGACGGGGAGAGACAGCACGGCAGGTAAATAAAACCCGGTCCGGAAGAACAACCTCCCTCTCTTCACCTTGCTGATCATCACGGCTAGAAGAAGAACGGGAATGACCAATAGAACTAAATCCAAAACCAACCATACTATGTTATGCTTCAGTGATAGAATGAAAACTTTGTCATTTAAAATATCGATATAATTGTTCAACCCGACAAAGTTCATAATCGGTGCACTCCCGTTCCAATCAAAGAAGCTGAGTCTAACGGCTTCGAACATCGGATAGAGCATAAATACACCATAGAGCAATACTGCCGGTGATAAGAAGGAGATGATCGTGATCCATTTCCTAATATTGCTTGTCAATCTTATCCTTTTGTTGATCTGGTTATATTTGATTACCGCCTCCACGGTTTGAGGAGGCCCATGCAATGAGTCCATCTTCTTTCCACCTCGGTTTAGGGTTGATTCATGATGTCCTTACTTCAGTTTGAAGCCCTCAGCCCGGTCTTTTTTGTTACCTGCTTCAATATTGTTCATTGCTTCTTGAGGTGATATGAGCCCGCCAATTACACCTTGCAGATTTTGCAAATAAGCTTCCTTGGTGGAATTCCCTATAAATACAGTCGGATTATAAGCGGGATTATAAGCGGAACCATCGCTTATATTTTTCACAGCCTCGGCTAATATAGATCCTGCAGGTTTCAAAGTGAAGGCAGTTTTAGTAGCAGGTATTAAGTAAAAGGACGGGTCTTTATAAGCAATTTCGGTGAAATCCGTTAATATGAAATTGATCCATTTTTCTACTAGATCCACATTTTTCGTATTTTTAGGTACGACCCATGAATATCCGAGTCCACCCGTGGGATTTGTCTTCTGTCCCTCGATAAAAGAAGGGAACGTCATATGTCCGATTGAATCTTCTAGTTTCATGCTGGCAATGTCTGTGATCGTAGGTGTACCGCTTGCATACATCGCTGCCTTTTTGTCCAGAAACTGTGCTTTAGCGTCCGGAAAAGTTAGGGATACTGCTTCTTTGACGATAAATCCTTTATTGACCCAATCATTTAACGTTTCTGTAGCCTTTACCATTTCCGGATCGTTCCATTTACCTTTGCCATAGAGCACTTCTTCAACTTTTTTTCTGCCAGCGACTGCATCAAGGATGTTCCCATACAACCAGCCACCGCCATTGCCACCGCGTGTACCAAGTGCAATCGGCTGAATACCTGCATCTTTCAATTTTTGCATCGCTGTAACTAACTCATCCTTCGTGGCAGGTACCTTAACCCCCGCCTTCGCAAACAAATCTTTATTGTAAAATACTCCGATGGCATCTAGCCCATGCGGAACCTCGTATATTTTCCCAGAAAGAGTTGCCATAGAATACGCAAAAGGCGTTAGTTTCTCCTTCCAGTTATTTTTGGTATACAGCTCCTCCAACGGCATAATCAAATTCCCTTGGGATAACACACTCACCCGTGCAGGTCCTGCATAAATTAATATCGCATCAGGAGGAGTGACACCGGAGTTCAGCATCGTTGTCAATTTTCCGGACTCTACCGCCACGTCGCCTGTTTTCAACTCAACCTTAATCCCCTGATTTTTATCTTCAAAAGCTTTGACTATTTTCTCCCATAGTTTTTTCTCTACATCGTTGGGAAAAGGAGCAACCATGATTGTAAGGGTTTTTGGTTCACGGCTTTCTTCAACTTTTCCCGATCCAACGGTCGAACCTCCAGCACCTTCTTTTGGGCTCGACGGGGACGAACAACCCGCAACAATTAACACTAGAGCCAAAACTAAAACAATAAACAAGTTAACTTTTCTCATACGAACCCTCCCTATTAGATAAAATTTAATATTTTAATTAATTACAAGGTTATTATAATCACCAACAACAAACAACGGGACAAATGAAGGAAAAAGGTGGTCAAACAGTTGTATGTTATATTTTCTAACATACAATAGTTAAGTTTTTACAATATTTCGACATTATACAAACAACTTTCGTTGATAGTAGGAATATCCTTGTTAGATACCGAATTAATTATTATAATACTTGTATGGATTAGCAAAAATACATTACATGATGTGTATATATTATTTTACATTAACATTTGCATATATAAGTGATTGGCATCATGGTCTGCCCGCCAAAGGAGTCCGATAGCAATGAATTTCACTCATAAACTATTTTTCAAACTTCTTGTGTTTTTAATTTTAATATCCATCCTTCCTCTGCTTCTCGCAGGTTGGTTAAGCTACAATCATTCCAGCAAAACATTAAATAACGAAATCGATAAAGAGGCCGCCAATGTTCTGGAAGAAAAGCTAACAACATTGAATTTATTAATGAATGACTTGCAGCGTATGGCAGAAATCCTAGCAAAAAATAACATTGTCTCCACATTTCTTAATAATCAAGATGGCAAAGATAAATATTATCAATTATTTACACAATTAGACCCGTTTCTGGACAGTTTGCAGCCCATCCGTCCGGAGACCATTGGAATTACGTTAATCAGTGATAAGCAATTGATTTATTTTTACGGGTATTCGTTCCATCCTGACAAGGACCCTTTCCTTGCTAATAGCTGGATGCCTGATTTATCCCAGATCGGCAATGCACCTTATATCACATCTCTCCATGCTCGCCCCTATGACCAAAGAAACTCTGATCAGCAAGTATTTTCGTTCGTACAGCAAATTTGGAGCCAGACATTTAGCTCACAAGGCGTTCTTGTTGTCGACTTTCCAGTCGAAGTATTGGAACAATGGTTCGGCGGAAAAACAGCTCAAAGCGCCTCCGGAACTTTTATCATTGACCCAAAGGGTAATATCCTATATCCGCAAATGCCTTCCGCGCTTTCTCGAGAGTACGTAAAAATTCATAACCAACAAGTGAATTCGATCACACTACCGAATGGGGATCATTACCGGGTGTTCCGAAAGACAGTTACACAGATCGGATGGACGATCGTTTCATATTTCCCTGAAAAAGATCTCTATGCCGCCATCTACAATTACCGTGATGTTATTATTACAATTCTAGGGATTAGCGTACTCTTCTGTTTGCTTGCTTCACTGTATATTTCGCACCGTACAGCACGTCCGATCACAAAACTTGCGGAACTAATGAAAAAAGTCGAGGGTGGCGATCTAAACCAACGTTTTCCCATCAATCAGAGAGACGAAATCGGGCAGCTCGGGATCAGTTTCAACCAGATGATTCAGCGGATTCAAGAGTTAATTGAAGATGTTTACATCGAACAGCGGGAGAAAAGATCGGCTGAAATTACCGCTTTACAGGCACAAATCAATCCGCATTTCCTATACAACGCGTTAGAATCCATTAACTCGCTCGCAAGAAGAAACAAACAGCACCAAATCAGCAAACAAATCGCGCTCCTAGGTAAGCTGTTCCGCTTTAGCATTTCGACATTTACAGAAATTGTTCCATTGAAACAAGAAATCGCTTATGTTAAACACTACTTGCTCATTCATCAATTAAGAATGCAAGGAACTGAAGAATTCCATTACCATATTCAGATTCCTTACCCTCATCACGAGCTGTATACAATTAAGTGGATCTTACAACCGATTGTTGAAAATGCCATTATTCACGGCTTGGAACCGCAAAGAAACGGGACCATACTCATAAAAGGAGAAGTGCATGGAGAAGACTTGATGATTTCGGTTAAAGATAATGGGGCAGGCATAGCTAAAAACACTCTTGAGAAAATCCTTTTTCAATTGGAAAATAACGCAGAGACGTTAACCAAATACGAGAAAAAAGTCGGCTTATATAACGTCCAATCTCGGATCCGCCTGCACTTCGGAAGCAAGTACGGCATAACGATAGACAGTTCGCCTGGAGAAGGAACTACAGTAAGTTTATTACTACCACGGAGGATAACCACCGATGAAAAATATGTTAATCGTCGATGATGAATGGCTAATTGCCAGCACTTTAAGTGAAATGGATGAATGGGCAGAAAAATCAATCCACGTAATCGGTATTGCATCAAACGGCAAAGAAGCGCTCGATTGGATCGAACGCCACCCCATAGATATAATAATCACTGATATTCAAATGCCCGATATGGACGGTCTAGAACTTCTTCAAATGATTTATGCCCGCAGACCCGATATTTCTGTCATCATTATTAGCGGGTACGAGGAATTCCAGTATGCCCATACCGCCATGAAATACAAAGCAAAGGGCTATGTACTAAAGCCAATTGACACCGACGAACTACTCCATATTATTGACGAAATCTTGCTTGAAACAACCAACAAAACGGGAATCGTTGACTTAGCGAAGCCCTTCAAACAAGTACCTGAACCATTTGAATCCACAGATCGACCTAAAACCTATCATGAAACTTTGGTCATTCGAGCGATGGACTATATTAAACAGCATTTAGATCAGCCTATTACTTTAAATGAGGTGTCCAACCAGTTTTACTTGACCGCACATTATTTCGGGCAAATTTTCAAAACCGTGCTTGGTGAAAATTTCAACTCCTATTTAACAAGACTGAGGATGGAAAAAGCCTGTGAGCTGCTGAAAAGTCCAGAACTGAGAAATTACGATATATGCAACCACATCGGTTTTAGTGATGTAAAATATTTTTCAAAGCTATTCTACCGCTGCTATAAAATAACACCAAAGGAATACAGAGAACGCAGCCTTAAAGAGAGGACCGAAGCATTTGTTATAAAGAAGTAACTATATGGTATATTCCTGTCCTTCCTTTCTTGATATACTATTTTATTAATAGAATAAGTACTGAGTCGGTCGATTCCTACTAAAGCTCAGGAATCTGATCGCTTTTTAATCTATATGTTGCTGTTAAAAGCTGCGTTAAGCTGAAACAAAACTCGATTCTGTTTACTTTATACATCTACCAAATTTTCTTATTTTTATTGGTTAATTACTCAACTTTCGCACCTAATAAATCAGTCTAATCGCTTGCTACTGTAAGAGTACAGAAGAAAAGTTTCCACACTTGACAGAAAAACACCCTTCTTGTTCGGTATCATGGAAGTGTCGAGCAACCATGCAAACAAAGAAAGGTGTTGTAATTCATATGTTACACCAAAAATCCTTGTCTGAAAAGGCAAAAAGTCGCTTTTCCATCTTGTTTTCAACCTTACAAATTGGTCAACTCTTACGAAAAGCCGGTATTATCAAGTCGTTTGGTCCTTCCAGTTTTGCTGTGTTCCAGATCCTGTTCTCTCTAGTTTTTGAAGGCCGAAACTGGTTCCGTCTCCTGGAGAGCGAGCGTGGTACGTCGCTACCTGGAAAAGACGTTATTTATCGTTTTCTAAATCAAGGCACTTTCGCTTGGCGGAAGTTTCTCCATAGCTTTGCTTTAAAAATCATCCAGCATTTTGAATCGCTCATTGCTTCTTCACGTTCACGTGTTTTCATTATCGACGATTCAGTCTTAAACCGTAATCGTAGTAAAAAAGCCGAACTACTAGCTCGTGTATTCGACCATACGACTGGCCGGTTCACCAAGGGTTTTACCATGCTAACGCTCGGTTGGTCAGATGGATTTAGCTTTGCTCCGATTGACTTTGTCATGCTCTCGTCAGCTAAACTGGTGAATCGGATTTGCGAAATGAAGGAAAATCTGTACAAGCGCAGCCATGGGTATAAGCGTCGGCTGGAGGCTCTTAACCGCAAACCAGATGCCGTTGTAGACTTGTTACAGCGAGCACTGTCTACCGGATTTACAGCTGACTTTGTGCTGATGGACAGTTGGTTTACTCAAGCACCGTTACTTCGTCAGCTGGGTGCAATGGGACTTCCGGTTATTGGTATGATCAAAGAGATGAAACAGCGCTACCGCTTGAATGGCAAGTTGATGACCTTGAAAGAACTGTACGCCACTCTTCCAAAGAACAAGAGTAACGAAATCTTAGGTTCTGTCATCGCCGAGACATCTTGTGGGTTACCCGTTAAGTTAGTTTTTGTTCAAAACCGTAACAAACGCCGGGAATGGCTGGCGATTCTCAGTACCGACCTAACGGTAATTGCAGACGAGGTCGTTCGAGTCTACGGGATGCGTTGGAGCATCGAGACCTTTTTCAAATTTACCAAGAGCTATCTTAAGCTGGGCACTGAGTTTCAGGGCCGCTCTTTTGACATGCTCATTTGCCATACGACTGTGGTATTCAGCCGTTATTTAGTCATGGAGTTTGAGCGTCGCCAAGAGAACGATGCCAAGTCGCTGGGCGGTCTTTTCTTCCTTTTTGCTGATGAGGTAAGGGACTTGGATTACCAAACCGCGTTGCAGCAACTGATGACATTGTTCCTGCAAATGGCCGGAGCCAAGACAAAACAGGAGAAGTCCAATGTATTTTGTCAGCTCCGCGAGTGGATCGTCGGTTTACCTTGCTACATCAAGGGTTTGTTCATAGATTTAAGCTGCGAAAGTTGAGTTAATTAATTCCATTAGCAACACGCGGAGTTGTGGTGCAAAGTTCTAAAATACATGATAAAGAAGTGGATTTGTTGTTTTAAAAAAGAGCAAACCGCTTCGACAGTCTGCTCCATGCTATTTCTTTCGCACTTGATCGTTTAATATAACATGCTTATTCTTTAATTCCTCACCTCTTCGCCTTATAAAACTCATGATAAAGCTTCATTAGTGCCCTTTTCTCAATCCTCGACACATACGAACGCGAAATCCCCCAACTCCTTCGCAATCTCCCTCTGCGTCCGCTCTTCGCCACCAAGCTCCAAACCAAAACGGCCAACTACGACCTCTTTTTCCCGCTCATCCAATATATCAAATTCTTATAGATTTTGCTCTTCTCACTCTTGAGCTGGACCTTATCCACGACATCGTCGGCCTCCGTACCTATCGTTCCTCGTTAGCTCAATCGTGTGTGGAATCAGTCACATCTCGATTAAAGGATACTTTAATTAAGGGAGAAGCGAACGACAACTTGAATGAACAAAAATAGGAGCTGCCGCGAGTGTAGAACATAATCATCAAATAGTTATAAGGGCGTGGGGATGGACAGCGAAGTTACAAAAGCATATTGGATTTACTCCAGCTTACATGATTCGGAAGTAGTTCACGGAAAACATCCTTACGTATTCCTTCCGACTCCCCCAGAAGGAACGATAGAGTCAATATTATCTTATCAAACCACTCGCCTTTTCTTTTTTAGAAAGTCTTTATGGGAGGTGTTGCATGGATAACCGTTATCGACCGATTATTGATGTAGTTGTGCAAAGGTTTTTATCCCATCTTGGCTCCCGACTGATCTCGGTATATATAAAGGGGTCGGTTGCGCGAGGAGACGCTGTTTGGGGCGTTTCAGATTTAGACTTAGTGCTTGCATTTGATACCCCTACTCATAAGGATACTTTATTAAAACGTTTAACATGGATGACCATAAAGATATGTATGACTGTCCTCTGTTAAGATTGAAGAATTGACCGCTTTACCATTCGTTCAGTCACAGCGTTAGTTGAAAAAGGTATTACGCTAACGGGCAGGATTACGTAGTGAGGATATCGATCAATGTAATCTCATTGCCCTCTTTGTCCGCGCAAAAAAGAGCTTGTCTCTCGCGGGTTCCTCCATCAAAATATTTGATCAGTTCGTTTATATCAGTCAAAACACGGGGGTTGGAATACAAATCAATGTACTCGATAATGTCATCAAAATTAAATCAAGCCTCAAATTTTTACCATCAATCACTGGAATTAGTATCAGATGATTGAGGAACGGTCCGATCCATACCAGGTGGGGATGCTCTGGTTTCTCGTTCTGCGCTAGTTTAATCTTCTCTTCAGAATCTTACCATCAAAATTAAAAACAGCAGGTGTACCTTTTACTTTTGGAGTCCACCCCTGATCGAGCGCGTGACAAATAAAAATTTCTAAAATCTGAATGCCATCTTGATAAAAAGGTCGGGTCTAAGTCTTGCTTCTGCTTCAATTCATATGGGTAATAGATATACTCCATCCATACGTTATCGGAAATTAAATGTATCAAATATCCTAATTAGTAATCATCCTTTACATCTGATAAGTATGTATCAATGTATCTTTGATAGTTTACCTGCCTAGTTCTCTTGTCTACATCTCCTTCGAAATAATGAGTAATAACTTTCCTTTCAAACGAGAAAGCAGCATCAGGAGCAATTGAACCAATTAAAAAATCTCTCTTGTTTTTTACATCAAGGCTAGAAGCGACCATCTCACCAATTATTAAATGCATTAACCGAGAACCCATAAAATCCCTCCTTATACCACATTTTACCACGCAATTTAAGTTATAACTATCCTGCCCGTTAGCTTAACGCCCATATCCAGTCTAATACTTTATTTTCACAGTCTAATACTTTATTTTTCAGTCTAAAACTTTATTTTCCTCGAACAATAAGAGGAATGTGCGCCGTACAGCAGCCCTAACGCTCTGCCCAGATTGAACGGAAAAGTTTTAAAGCCAGTTACTCTTCTTCCATTTCAAACCACTTTGGTCGTTTGACAGCGATTTTCTTATTCTCCCTTTGCAATTGTTTCGCAATGGTATACCCAATCAGATAAGTAGCGGCAGACGTGTTGCCGTCAACCGTGTAGGGAATGAGGGAAGCGTCGGCCACGATTAAGTTTTTCACCCCGTGCACGTTGCCGCGGAGATCGACAACCCCACCTTTTCTCAAAGGTGCCATGCGAAGAGCACTTTGCTGATGATGATTATGACCGAAGTTTTGCTTGATAAAATCTTCCAGTTGGGAGTCATCCTCAATAATTCTCGGCATCGGCGATATGAGACGATAAGACGGATCGATGGATGCCAGTTCTGCCGCTATATTTTTGACATAAATTTTGTAGATGTTTTTTTACAGCTTCCATATCTTCCGGATTGTCCAGGAATCCTTCATTCCCAAGTACAATTTTAAGCGGATCGTTGAGCCGCGGCTTTTGGGCCGTAGGGTAAATCAACACTAATGTTAACGTATCGTCGGAACCAATGCCCAGCATTTGCACCGCTCGCCGCTCGGGATCCGCCCCTGTAGGGTCATGTAAATATGCGCCTCCGGTGTAAAGGGCATTCCCAGAATTTCCATCCTTGTTTGATTGCCTCTTTTATGATGGTGTTTACTTAAGTTTTTTAGCCAATCTCCCCTTCAACTGACCTCGAATTCCGAGAGACTATTAATATTTCATTTCATGCCTAGTCTATTCATTCATTCATCAATTTCCCATTCTTCTCCATGTCGAGTTTCACAATTCGTAAATAAGCAAATAGCATCCTGTAGTTGTCCAGTGCAAAAATCTCTGATTCTGAATTAATTATAGGAGAACAATCATATTTTTCTAGGAGGCATTCTTATGGGTAGATGGACAGCTAGGCTCAAATTTTTCAATTTCAAAGAGTTGAATCATGGCGTGGGTCTTTCACTTCCTCCAACCACACCAATCCCTTTGGCATTGAACACGCCGGTTCAGCTTGCTTCAATCGTTTTAAAAGGTATAAATAAAAATGATAGAGAATTGCTCGAAGCCACAGTGGGCCACTCTCTCATTATTGGGACAAATCTCGGCGGAAACATCGCCGCAGGTACCAATTTTAATTACACGATTTTGTTTAGTATTACAAGAGACAACTCCCCGGTATATGCTACCAGTGACACTTACACATTTACGACAGGTACTGTAATTACTACTCCTGTTGTCACACCTTTTATTTTACCCGGCGGTGTTACGACGTCTATGATTCACACGGAAACTGGAATTAGCGGCAAACATACGTATGCGCTCTTTGCTACGTTAACTGCTGTTACAACTGCCGGCGTAGCGGCTCCTGCTGCAACATTGCCAACCGGCGTAGTGCCCAATATTATTGGTCCTATCAATCTTTCAGGCTTTGTCATCGATGAAAACGAACACCATGATTAGGTTACGGAAATGGCCGCAACCCGTGCTCCGTAAAAGAAAGAGGGAAACAGAATGAAAAAAAAACATGGTTGCGGATCGCCGGATTGCAGATGGGTCGAAAATCCGAATAACCCGGTTTACATGCCGCAGACACCTGCTTATTATCAAACGGTTCGCTTCGATGCGAAGAAATTCAAGCCCTTCGGACCGTCCGCCTATTATTTAATGTGGTACGATGATTTTAGTGATTTTGAGAATGGCGGCGGAATTGCTCTTGCTGCTTCTGGCAACGGGATTAAATGGAAGTTTGTCAGCGATCTATTCGGGCTGGCTCCGGCAGCCCGCCATTCAAGAGTGCTGTTTGACCGTCATGGCTTCGGCATCAACGTCCCTTACCGAATCTGGTATTGGGATTCCATGTTCTTATCGACAGCTCCGAACTCCCCCATTTTACCGATGTTGAGAACGGCAAAGTCCATGGACGGCATCAACTGGTTTGATGATCAAACTTTAATGCAGGACACAACGAGCCCCGATACGTTCTTAATGAACTCTCCATCCTTGCCTGGACCCAACAACTATTCGCAATGTTATGGTCCGGCCGATGTATTGTTTTTTCCGGAAAATCAGGCTGTACTGGATGTCGTCAGTCCATTCAATAACCGATATGTCATGTACTACAACGTAAGTGACGGCTTCAACGAAGAATTAGCGCTGGCGGTATCTGCGGACGGCATATTTTGGAGGAGAGAAGGACCGCTTCCTGTCCTGGTCAGAGGTGGACCGGGCGCATGGGATGAGCACAAATCGACAGAAGGCGCAGTGATTCTGCGGCTTGCTCCCGATAAATTTAAGATGTGGTACAGCGGCGGGATTGATCATAGCAACGAGGGGATCGGCTGCGCTTTTTCAACGGACGGGTTATTTTGGACCAAATTCCCCAATAACCCGGTATTCAGTATTTACGACGGCGTCGTATGGAGGGGAGGGCGCTCGCATAACCCTTGGGTCTTATTTGACCGTAAAAAATTCAGCGGTCATGGCGATTCCGTATGCTTCAAAATGTGGTTGACGGGGGGGCCATTTTTTTCGGATTACAATTTTGGCTTTGGCGATCATCCGGATATCGGATATGCAACAAACTTAGCTGATCATTGCAAATGCTGCGAGAGCGACTAAATCCTCCGCATAAAAGGAAACACGAAAAGACTGTTTACCATCTCACAGGCTAAAACTACGGCAGTCGGCTCCGAACTGCTAACGAACTCGGGAAACGATACAGTGTCGGCGGGAAATTTTGGTCAGATGCAGGCGATATCATCGAAAAAGTTGAAGATATCCATAAGTCCAGTAGCTTTTAGAGAGGACTTGTGCCCAAAACATGTGTACAGTCTTAATTAGAAGGGAACTGAGCATCCACAGCATGACAGGCAACAGAACACGTTAAAGATGACTCCAAAAGAAAGTCCGCTTGCCAAATCGCTATATAGCATTAAGAGTAAGGCAGCAACGGTAATTAGCCCGTGACCGACAATGGAAACGCATCAAGGCAGCCGCTGTTTATTGAACTAACGTTCTCCGTTAGTTTAATCAATTACTGTAGTTGAATGAAATGCAACATACAGGGGCTCTCTGTAAAAAACTTACTTGAACCATGATGTGTAGAAATATGTACCAATCCAATGAGTTTGTACTTGAAAGGAGCTTTGTACGCAGCTCCTTTTCTGTTTTAAAATGGTTTTCTATAAACCTTGATGATACGTGTACCGTTTCGGATAAGCCTTTGCGCCTGCGCTAGGTTGATCCGGACTAAGACGGAAATGTCGCTCGTCGCGTTTTCCACGTCGAATACCTTGAAAATCCGTCCGTTGGCAAACAATACGCCTTTCAACTCGACTTTCGTTGTGCTAGTAGGTTTCGGATCTACTTTTGCAAATGTCGTACGCTTTACACCTGCACGAAGGAGTGCTGCTGCTTGTTGTGCGGTCGTCCGCACTCCAAATACTGGATCAATTTCAACTCCGGTTGTTATCGCCTCCACCTCAACAATCATAAAAAAACGATCGCCGATCTTAGCTATGCTATTTGCTCCGATATTTATCGGTTGCGCCATGTTTCATCACCCCCTCGCACTACAATATGAGGGGATGCAACCGGGGGGCATGATATAATCGTCTATTTATCCGTTCATACCGATAAATGTGCAAAATGCTCGTATTTGATTTACTCCATTCTTCTGCCCGTTACTTGAACTAGAGTAAAGGGCTGAATATTCAGCCCCTCCTCATCAAACCGTACATGAAGTTTTCCCTCATACGGCTTTCCGATGTTCTTCAATCATGAGCATGCGGATTACAACAATGTTTTAAGCCCCATTTGTCTGGCAATATATTTAACTTCTTGAAATGAACCCATCCATCTATTTCTTTGTCTTTTCTTAGCATACCAACGGGTTAACCTTTGCAGTATGTACCAGTCCAACTTCGCTAATTTCCTATGGCTGTAGGTCGTGTGGTAGTAATTTCTCCATCCTTGAATTTTAGGATTGAGCCATCCTACCTGTTCCTCAAAAGAGCGTGAACGTGAACTCGGTGGTGCAAGTCTTTCTTTAACCACTTCTCGTATGCGTTCTTCTGCCTTTTTCGTTAACCACTGTTGCGTTGTGACATACACGTTGCCTCGGGATGTTTCTGCTTTTGTTTTCTGATGGTGTATGCCTAGAAAGTCGAATCCTTCGTCTCCTATCCACAAGCCTACTATGCGTGTTTTGGTGGGGTGTAAGGTGAGTTCTAAACGCTCCATAATCGTAACGATGAGTTTGTACGCATGGTCCGCTTCTTTCTTCGTCTTGCAAACTACAACCATATCGTCTGCGTACCGTGTCAACTCACCTACTCCTTTTCCATGTTTCTCCCACATTTGGTCGAAGTAGTTGAGGTAGATATTCGCCAATAACGGCGAGATGACGCCACCTTGTGGTATGCCTAAGTCTGAGCGTCTTACCGATCCCTCTTCCATAACTCCCGCTTGTAACCACTTCCTAATTAACTTCAATATCCGCCTGTCATTGATGCGCATTTGCACCAGTTTCATTAGCTTGTCTTGGTTAATGTTGTCGAAGTAGCCTTGGATATCGACGTCGACTACCCAATTCCCTTTACGGTTGCAGGCTTTACGGATTCGGTCTAGTGCTCTTTTGCACCACGTTTCGGGCGAAATCCGAAGGATGTTTCATGAAAATCCGCTTCAAAGATGGGTTCAATCATTAGTTTTGTTGCCATTTGTACGACTCGGTCTCGAACCGTCGGTATTCCGAGCGGTCTTTGTTTTCCATCCTTTTTAGGAATGTATTGACGTCTCACTGGATCAGGATGGTAGGTGCCTTCTTGTAGTTCACGCTGACATTCCTTGATGAACGAAATCTCCCCGTGCTTTTCGATGTCTGCAAGAGTAACGGCATCAATACCAGCCGCACCTTTGTTAGCACGCACTCTTTTCCATGCTTCGCATAGAACGTCCCATCTGTGAACCTTGTCGTACAAGGCGTGGAACTTACGTTTCTTGTTTTCCTCGGCTGCATGACCTAGCTTTTCTTGGAGTTGTTGAACTTTTTCCTTTGGTGTCGTTAGCCGATTGGCATTCACTCACTCGTACCTCCTTAAAAAGCATAAACAAAGCAGGGCTCCTTCCCTCCCGAAGGTTATGTTGTCCTTCGGTTCTTTGGTACTATGAGCCCCTCGGACTCCCTTCCTACAGACGGCTCACTTCGCTTTTCGAGCTTATAGAGTGTCTCTTTACGGTTTCTAAAAAAAAATCCGTGCAGGGGAGGGTCTCCCCAGTTCACTGCATTATCTTTCATACCATGCCGATCCCTTTACACCGGAGGATTCTTCACTGCTGTTCCAAGATCTACGCAGCTTCCTTGGCCTTCGTCTATGTTCACGAGACTCAGCTTCCTCTTGCCCCTCTTGCGAGGCCTCTTTGACGATGCGGCAGGATTCACTTGATGTTACGGCCTGGTATGTCGCTCGCCCTGCCTCTGACAAGTACTTTTGTCGATGCGCTTTTACGCACAGATTTCGCCATACGCAAGCATCCTAGCTACAAGGGTGGCTTGGTCCCTCCCGTGGTTGGACTTGCACCAACTAGATAATGCGTGCCTCTGGGCACGCTGAACAAAAAGAGGAGCTACCTCGAGGTAAGCTCCTACATTATCGTTCAGCGTTAGCGGAATCTCTTAACAATTACAAATCTGAATTAATGAAGCAGTTAAACTACCGTGTAAATTTGTACTGAAGGAGATGCAAGTAATATGCAAGGTCTCGTATTTTGCTTTTGGGCTTCAGTTATTAGGAAATTAAACATTGCTGAACCGAAGCCTCTACCTCTGAATTCTGGTTTTGTTGCAATATCATAGATGCCGACGCTATCCTAGGTGATAATCATAGAACCAGTTGATACAACTTCATTTTGACAAGCTCCGATATAGTTTCTTTGTTGCAGTAATACAAGAGGTGGACGCTTAAAAGGGCTGCGTGTAGTGCACTAAACATTAAATTTACCTTGATACGTCACCACCCCACCTGCACAATGTGCAGGATTTTTTTATTTAGGGTGCCTCTTTTAAAAACAATTACAGCGATTCTGTAAAATAATTAAATGTTTTTTTGAAGCCATTCTGAACTTTTACGACATTAGTCCAGTCCTTTTACTTTGTATTTAGAAAACAAGAAAGTAGGTCACAAAATTGGATTATCAGATATTTCAGTTCATCAATCATATGGCACTAACATATCCGTTTTTAAATCCTATCATGCGTTTCTTGGCGCAAGACGCTGAATACCTGTTTTACCTTGGCGTTTTTGTATATTGGTTCACAAGGACCCAAAACAATCGGCAGATGGTTGCTGAAGCCATTTTATCGGTTTGCGCAGCACTTGGTGTTGGTGGTATCATCTCACATTTCTTTTATAGAGACAGACCATTTGTTCATCATTCGGTCATTCAATTAATACAGCATCCAGCAAATGCGTCATTTCCAAGTGATCATGCAACAGGCGCTTTTGTTATTGCAACAGCTTTTTGGATGTTCCGAAAAAAGGATGGTATCGCTTGGTTAATGCTCGCTGCTTTAATAGCTTTGTCGCGTATTTGGACTGGCGTGCATTATCCACTTGACGTGATAGCAGGCGCAATGATTGGTATGACAAGTGCAATATTAATTCATCGATTATTCATCAAGTCTGAAATCACTCAAAAATGTTTAGAAGCTTGCATCGGCGTATATGAAAAAGTCGAACAAAAGCTATGGGTTACCATACTTCGGTTTATAAAATACAAAAACAAAGAGGGAGATGTAAAATGAAAAAAATAATTGAAGGCTCAATGCAAAGGGCGATTTTGGTTTTTGTGTGTATGTTGCTTATTTTAGCGTGGGGAGGCATTTCAGCTTTTCAAATGCAGCGCGATTATCTGCCGGGTATTAATAATACGACGCTACTTGTTTCGGTACGAGCATCCTCTTACCAAGCGGATCAAGTCAAACAAAATGTAACACCTAAACTTGAAGATGCCATTCGATCGTCTGATGGTTTAATGGATGTTGAAACAAATTCATATGACGGCGGGCTTTTAATGAATTTGTACTATCCGATGGATTTTAATATGAAACAAGCAGAGAGCGAAATTAAACAAGCTCTAACAAGTGCCGCTTTACCGTCTGATGTTGGGGCACCGGTTGTGACTCGTGTTACAACAAGTTCATTTCCGATTTTGAGCTACAGCTTAACAGCAAACAATACTAATATAGAAGACGCTGCACTTCGTTCAACGGTTGAAGCCGATATTGCTAAGCAACTGAAATCCGTTCCAGGTGTTGCAGATGTGCGTGTTACTGGCGCAGCGAACAACGGATACGTATTAAATGTTAGAATGCAAGATTTAACAAAGAGCGGATTAACAATGGATGATCTAAATCAATCATTAGCTACCGCGCTGCCGAATTGGTCTACGGGAAAAGTATCTAACAACAAAGATTCATTTCCATTAACAGTGAATGGTTGGAACTTAACTGACCAAGAATTAGGCAATATTTTGATTAAAAACAAACAAGGCATAAGCGTCCCACTCTCAAATGTGGCTGATCTTTCTCACTCACTGACAGACGTTAAAACCGTATCACGTACAAACGGAAAGGCAAGCATCCTCTTGGATGTATTAAAAACGCCTTCAGCAAACATTACTGACGTAGCTAAACACGTAAAAGAACGCGTTACGCAAATTTCGCCCATTAAGAATGGCGATCTTTCTTTAACAACTATGCTCGACCGCGAACATGAATTAAATGCTTCTCTTTTGGGACTTGTTCGTGAAGGGCTCTTAGGTTGTGTCTTCTCGATGCTGTGCGTTTTCTTCTTTTTCCGCAATGTGCGTTCAACGCTTCTAATTGCTGTTTCGCTGCCGATTTCGCTACTTGCTACGACTGCTGTTTTGAAATCGATGGGGATAACCCTTAACATCTTGACCGTATCAGGTCTCATTGTTGCGATGGGTAGAATTGTAGATGATTCCATTGTAGTTCTTGACAATATGTATCGAAGATATCAGGAAAATAAGGACCAATCTACCTTACATGTCCTTTCGACTGCTGTAAAAGAAATGCTACCTGCAATTTTTGCCTCAACAGCAACAACGATCGCTGTTTATATACCTATTGCTATGGTTGGCGGTGTCATCAGCGCATCTTACTCCGGCTTTGCATGGTCTGTTGTGATTGCGCTAATTGTATCTTTCTTTGTCGCCATGCTTGTCGTTCCAACTTTTGCTTTTATGGGCTGGAGAAATGACACGTCGAAAGCCGTGACACTTGAACCGATGATGAAACCGATTCTGCGTTTTGCGTTTAGTCATAAAAAATGGATTACTTCGATTTCACTACTTATTTTCATCGTTGCTGCGATATTTGCAAGCACGCTTCCTGTAAGCCTGCTGCCTACGGCAAATTCGGGAGATATAGCGATTCAAATTGAGCTTCCGAAAGGCAGCGCGCTTCCTGAGGTTGATGGAGAAGTACAAAAGGTCGAAAACGTACTGAAATCAAATCCGAATGTTGCCTCCTTTTCTGCAAATTTCGGTTCGACCATGACACCACAAGCAGACGATGTATTTGATGCTGGAGGTGGTTTTATTCAGCAGCCAAATATAGCGAACATGTCTGTTGCATTAAAGGATAAAAATAAAGTAGATTCTGTAATTTCCGACTTACAAAGATCGTTGCCTGCATTAAATCAAAAAGTGGTATATACCGTATCAAATCAAAGTATTGCTGGCGATGATAAGCAGATGAAAATCATGCTTTCTGGAGCAGATCAAAAAACACTTGACGACGCGGCGCAGCTCGTCAGAAAAAAGTTGGTTGAAGTACAAGGTCTTAGCGTGCAAGGCGCAACCGATTTAACAAATGGAACGCCTAAATATGCAATCACACTTGATCGGGCTAAGATAGAGCAAGCTGGAGTCAAAGTTGAAGATATTAAAAAAGTAATCGGGCAGTATATGACAGGCGGGAAAGACTTTGATATTCAGGCAGATCATAAGCTAATTCCAGTTGATATGTATATCACTCGGGTATCAAAAGAAAACGCAACTTCAACCGATGTGCTTGCTGCTCTTGCTGCTGAAACGGTAAGTGGAATAGATGGACAAAAAATTAGGATCGACCAATTGGCTACTATCGCGCCTAGCAAGGCTCCATCATCTATTCAGGAACGCGATGGTCAGCCTTACTCTACTGTTACCGTACAAATCACTTCAAAGGATATCAGCAAAGTTTCAAGCGATGTGGACCAGAAATTTAAAAACATCGCTCTACCAAGTGGAGTAACGTATTCCATGGGTGGTATTACACAGCAGGTTAAACAAATGATTATGGATATGTCCATTGCCGTTGCTTTCTCCATCTTGCTAGTCTTGCTTATCACCAGTGCAGTCTTCAAAGGCTGGAGAGCTCCGATGGCGGTACTCTTAAGCATCCCGCTTGCCTTAAGTGGTGTTGTGCTTGCTCTTATGCTCTTTGGTGGAGAATGGAACTTAGCCGCGTTAATCGGCGTCTTGATGCTTACCGGTATTGTCGTCACCAACGGCATTGTATTGATTGATAAAATCGAGAGAAACCGTAAAGAAGGTCTTGCTTTCAAAGATGCGATTATGCAAGGTAGTCTGTCTCGTGTAAGACCTATCTTCATGACCGCTGGGACCACCATTTTAACGCTTTTGCCACTGGCATTAACGCATAGTTCAGATACGGTTATTTCACAGACACTCGGTATTGTGGTGATTGGCGGTATGATTACGTCGACTTTAAACAGTTTCCTTGTCATTCCGACGTTTTACGAGTGGCTGGTAAAGAAAAGCACCAAATCTTAATCCAAATACCCTTGAGCTTCTAGCTCAAGGGTATTTTTTATCTAGGGAAAGTAAAAAATAACTAGGTATGATCTGAACTTTTTTAAACAATAATAAGTCTTTTTTAGTTATTATGTTTTCATGGAGGTAAAAGTGGCACATTTTATGCAAAATTTAATCGATCAATACGGGTATTATGTCTTAGGTATTTCCCTAATGCTTGAACTTTTAGCTTTGCCTTTACCGGGTGAAGTTCTCATGACATATGCAGGACTTATGGTGTTTCAAGGGCATTTAAATTGGATTCTAAGCATTCTGACGGCGGGAGTTGGGGCTTCTATCGGGATGACGATTTCCTATTGGATTGGGTACCAATTAGGAATGCCGTTTTTTAAAAAACATGGTTCGAAATTTCATTTCGGACCGGATAAGTTAAAGAACACATCGCTATGGTTTGAGCGCTATGGAAATAAACTCTTAATTATTGCATTTTTTATTCCTGGTGTTCGACATTTCACGGGGTATTTCTCGGGAGTTACACGTATGCCCTTTCGAACGTATATAGTTTATGCTTATACGGGAGCGTTTATTTGGACAGGCACGTTTATATCTCTCGGTAAAATCCTCGGTCCCAAATGGGATCAGTTCCATCATACAATCACGAAATATTTGCTCATAGCTGGAATCATTGCAGCAGTGGCTTTCATTGTGGTGTATGTGTTTCGAAAGTACAGAAATCAGCTATACGATGGAACCGTACTTGGGCTGAACAAAGGGGTCAAAAATTTTCATTCCTTGGGTAAAGTTAAATTTCTGGTTCTCATGTCATTTGGAGCGTTTCTCACGCTTTTCATTTTAATGGCGGGCTTGATTCAAGACTTTTTAGCGAATGAATTTGCTGATTTTGATGCGCTCACATCGTATATCGTTCACGCCATATTCGATGAAAACTGGGATGCATGGATGAATCGTTTTGCGTATTTGGCATCGTTTCAGGTACTCCTAACGATTGCTGCCCTATCGCATATTTGGATTCTTATAAAAGGAAAAGACCGCATGCTTGAAGCTGGATTTTTATTGTTTGTCTTAATAGGTGGCGAGATTTGGGATGAGGGATTGCGGCGACTATTCCATCGTACAGGACCTAAAAGCCTCTTAGACACATTTCCAAGCGAACAGACATTAATTACAATCATTTTCTTAGGTTTTGCCGCGTACCAAATGGTTCGACATGTGAACGCTACGTGGGCTCGATCTGGCGCTTTTTTACTCGTCCTTGCTGTTTCATTTTTCGTTGGCGTTAGCCGTATTTATTTCGACATTCAATATCCAAGTGATGTGGTTGCGGGATACGTGTTTGGCGGGGTTTGGCTGAGTCTCAATATTTTATTACTAGAAATTTATCGGTTTATACGAAACAACAAGGCGAACTTTTCGACTTAATCTGAAGTCTTTTTATTTTAGGTATTGCGGGGGGGAAGAGTATGTGTGGATCAAGAACTATATGAGCTCATTAGTAAGGCGAAAAATGGAGACAAAGAAGCGTTCGCTTTACTTGTAAAACGTTATAAAGATACCGTTTTTCGTTATTCCTATGGGATGCTCGCAGATCGTATGGAAGCGGAGGATGTTTCGCAGGAAGCATTTATTAAAGCCTTTTATTCACTTGCCAAGTTAGATAATATTTATGCCTTTACTTCATGGTTAAAACGAATCGTATCCAATTTATGCTATGACCGAATTCAAAAACAAAAGAAAACGAATTCCGTATCCGGTGAATTCATTGAAACACGGATTTCAAGTAGCGATATGGAACGAACAGATCTCCATATGACGATAGAAGAAGCGATGGACAAATTAAGTCCTGAACACAGAGAAGCCATTGTCCTAAGAGAAGTTGAAGGTTATTCGTATGATGAGATTGCGGAGTTGTTAAACATTCCGCTCGGAACTGTAAAATCACGTATTAGTGCAGCCCGACTGTTGTTGCGTAAAGAAATGATTCGTGAAATGGAGGATTAAGATGTCAAACCATATTGAGGATCAGTTATCTGCTTATATGGATAACGAGTTGTCTGAGACTGAACGACAACAAGTCGAAGAACATTTGAATACATGTACGGAATGCAGTGAGTTGCTCAAAGATTTATCGGAAATTAGAAATCAAGTTTTTAACGTCTTTCATTCGGTTGAAGCACCAGAAGGATTTGAAGATAAAGTGATCCACACAATTGGCTTGAATGTTTCTAAAGGGAGCAAATGGCTGTTGGTTCCTCTTATAAGTGCATTGTGTTTTATTACGCTTACTTTCGTTCTAGCGGGTTCATTCCTATTTAAATTGGGTTCGATTATGCTTAGAGTTATTTATAATTTAATAAATGTATTCGGAAATATCTTAGGCTCGAACACATATATAGTTGTTGGTTCGGTCGTGTTTTCGATCCTTCTCATCATTGCCTCGAGTATTTCAATAAAACATCTAATTAAAACAGAGGAGTTTAGGAGGGCAAATTGGTGAAAAAGAAAAGCTTCATTTTCATAGCGTTAGTATTTTGCGCTCTTATGTTTACGATAC
Organism: Paenibacillus sp. yr247; assembly: GCF_900103825.1. Lineage (GTDB taxonomy): Bacteria > Bacillota > Bacilli > Paenibacillales > NBRC-103111 > Paenibacillus_E. The sequence goes on along the minus strand of NZ_FNIF01000012.1, from coordinate 6,632 downwards.
CGACTAATGCTATGGCAAAAGGGATTTTTGAACATCAAGATACGGTTGTGCCTGCAAATCAGGTGGTTGATGATGTAGTGGTGGTCGGTGCAGATACGACCATTTGGGGAACCGTGAATGATTCTGTTATTATTTTTAACGGAAACTTAAATTTAAAAGCATCTGCAAAGGTAAACGGTTTTGTTTTAGTTGTAGGTGGAAAGATACAGCAAGAGCAAGGAGCGTTAATTTCGGATGAAATTATCAATCTATCCTTTGATAAGGCTACTCAAAATAGTTTGTTAATTGGCGGAGGACTTGTCATCGGATCCTGGTTGTTGCAATTAACGGTTAGTATCATTTTGATTTTACTACCTGTCTTAACCATTTTGATGCTCAAGCAGCATATACAACCATTTGTAGTTCATGCTCGGCAGTCACCTGGTCGCTTATTGTATATTGGTTTTTTCAGCAGTCTCATCCTCATCGCACTTAATGTGCTTCTACTTGTTACGATCATCGGAATCCCAGTTGCAATTTTAATACTCGTTTTAACTTTGTTGACTTTCGTAATTGGGCTGGCTGCATTAAGCATGTTAGTTGGTGAAAGAATTCAAGGAACGTTTGGGCGTTCTAACTGGGTTATTTCATTAACAGGTTCGATTTTATTGGTTTCACTCATGAACATTCCACTTGTCGGGGTAATACTTTTTTTAGGCATATTACTTTTTTCTATAGGTATCATGACTTTGTGGATGTTGGAAAAAACAAAAAGAAAACCATCCACTAAGTTATAAAAAAGTAATTACTGATATTGGGAAACTCAACTATAATATTAGGGGCAAACCGTTACCGCATTTATCCAATATAGAGGTGAACAAATGGAACCATTGTCTCAACCTAAAAAAAGAAATCTTTTCGCTATGAGCCCGGTCATTATTGTACTTGGGCTTGTTAGTTTATTTACCGATCTTTCTAGTAATATGATTGTGCCCATCTTACCTTTGTATCTCACTTCCGTATTACACGTACAGGTTGGATCCATCGGCATTATCGAAGGAATCGCTGAAAGCACGGCAAGTATTTTAAAATTATTCTCAGGTTGGATTACAGACCGCGTTGGCAAGTATAAACTTTTGATGCTAATTGGTTACGGGCTGTCTAATTTGACAAAACCCTTCTTTGCATTAAGCGCATCATGGAACCAGGTTTTAATGATTCGCTTTTCAGACCGCTTGGGTAAAGGAATACGAACATCTCCGAGAGATGCATTGATCGCCGATTCCACTACAAAAGAAGAACGGGGAAAAGCATTTGGGTTTCGTCGAGCTATGGATACTCTAGGAGCAGCATTAGGACCGTTAGTTGCTTTTGGAGTGCTTGCTATGTTTACAAACAACTACCTTCTCGTATTTTGGCTATCTGTTATTCCTGGGCTTATAGCAGTTGCTCTTATCGTTTTTTTCTTAAAGGAAAAAACGTATAATGCTACCGAGAAACAATCAAAACTTCCCCAAATTGGTTTTAAAAATTTAAATCGGCGGTTTATGTGGTTTTCCTTGATTTCAACGCTATTTACGGTCGGTAATTTTTCCGATGCATTTCTAGTTTTACGGGCACAAGACGCGGGGATGTATCCCGCCCTAATTCCACTAGCTTTTTTCGCTTTTAATATAAGCTGTAGTATCCTTTCCATGCCTATAGGTATTTTGTCTGATCGCATAGGTCGCCGCCCTGTACTTATTTCTGGATTTTTCATTTTTGCAGCCGTTTACTTTGGTTTTGGTATGGCTAAAAGCGTTGCATGGATCTGGGTATTATTCTTTTTATATGGGTTCTACTACGCATTTACCGATGGTATACAAAAGGCTTATATTGCCGATATCGTTCCCGAAGGACAAAGAGGAACTGCTATGGGTACATATAACGCTTTGACGGGGTTAGCGGCATTGCCTGCAAGTATCATAGCGGGCTTTTTATGGCAATCGTTTGGTCCCATGGTTGCTTTTAGTTCCAGCAGCATCATTGCGATATTGGCAGCGATATTGATGATTATTTTTCGAATTTAAGGAGGCTTTTAAATATAAACAATTTTCTCACGTCCGTTACTGGAGCTAGGTGAAATGATGTAAAATGACACTTAAACGGTGCAGGTGCTTTGGCAGCCCGCTTGTTTTATTTAAGAAAAGAAATCTGTTTGGGCTTTGACAGTAATCAAATGGGTGGTGTTTGTCGAAGCAGCCACCCTCTTTGTTACGGATCCGCCAGTAATTGTTAGTGCGGCGGTATGCAATTATGCTTCAGATGCAGAGTCTCAAACGGATTATTCCATTGTGATGATTTCAAAAAGAGAAGCCTCCTAACAAGGCTTCTCTTTTACTATTCAATAAATTATTCGGCAGTATCTTCTTTTGAACTATAGTTTGCCGTTAGTTTAACGAAGGATGAGACCGATAGTCATTTAATTCATTTTTGCACCATGCGAAAGTGTAAACAACACTGCTTGCTCTGTATCCATTCGTAACCCCTTGAGTGTGAGGGATTTGAAATCCACACCATCCATTTTAGCTCCCCTTACATCGGCTCCCTGTAATTTCGCTCTAGCTAGCATTGTTCTCGTAAGATCACAATTTCTTAAGTCAGCTTTTTCTAAATTTGCTTCGGTTAAGTCAGATTCATAAAATTTAATTCCTCGCAAATCTTGCTTAACCAGTCTGGCATTTCTCAAATTCGTATAAGACCAATCCCCTTGGAATATGGTGATTCCATCCATATTGGCACTGGAAAAATCTGAACCCGTCATTTTGCAGTTTTCAAACTTCGAAACAAATAGATTGGCTTCGGCAAAGTTACAATTCTCAAACGCAGATTCTTTATGAACGGAGCTATTTAACGAGGCACCCCGAAAATTACATTCAACGAAACGACAGTTCCTCGTTGTAATCTCCTCTAACGATCCGTTAGCAAATGTGCAACGATGAAAAGTGCAACTTATTAGCTCGCCATACCTCAAATCTTGATTACAAAAGTCTATTCCTTCATAATTTTGATTGATATGCTCAAACATGATACTCCTCCTTTTCCAATAGTTGATATATCAACTATTGGGTGTACGCAAATCATTTTCTCATATTATCTCGCATCTTAATTAGAAGCCTGCGTAATTCATTCATTTCTTCAAGTGAAAAACCTGTTTCAAGTACATCAATAGTTCCTGAAATACAAGGTATTACATTTGTAGCTAAGCTCTTACCTTTATCTGTTAATGATACTTTAAAGTAACGACGATCATAACTATTAGTAATTCTGTGCATTATACCTTTGGTTTCAAGACTCACTATCATCCGAGTGATGCTTGATTTATCTTTTCTTAAAGCGAAAGCAATCTCACCTTGAGACAACCCATCCCGTTCATTGAGCAAAACAATTATAAAAGCTTGTTCAGGCGTAATATCATACGGAGCTAAACTTTTAGTCATGTGCATAGCTATATCTAATTTGGCATCATGAATTAAGACAGCAATATTATCGAGTAAATCCATTTTGTAATCACATCCCATGAAAGAATATACCAAAGTAGTTGATAAGTCAACTAAAACAGTGGTTATTTCCATATATGTAGTGTGAATTATTGAGCATAACTGCCCGTTAGTTCAACAGGCTACTGACCTGTCATCAACCTACACAGATTAATTTGCTGAGAAGTGTAAAGGTTAACAAATCACTTCTTGTTAATCCAATTCACGCTATGGCAATATGACTTTGTTCTTGTCCAAAAAATCAGCTAAGAATATAAGTTCTTGTCTGTATTTACGGTAATAGTTATATGTTCTTGTTGTACAATAGTTCGGCAAAAGATATAAGTTCATAGCACAAATATTAATTGTTTATTCCTTGTGAGACGTCCCTAAATAGTATTTAAAGTGGTTTTTTAACACTCTTTAAATGGTGAAATATTACTACTTGAACTCCACCATGGTAAAGGATATAAGTTCTTGTCCAGTATCGGTAAATGATGTAAGTTCTTGTCTTGCGAAAAAGACAAGAACTTACATCCTTAAAATAATAAAACCGCGCTGCGCGCGGATCTCTATAGATATATGTTCTTGTCCTCTTACATTATTTTAGTCCGATGGAGAATACTTTATTTGAGAAGGGTTAAAACTAAGCATGTTGTTAAAATTTGCTTAGTTTCGGAGACGTGAATTTCATGGCGAAAGAAGGAATTATAGAAGCTTCTGTATGGATCATTATGATAATTGCCCTACTAGTATTCGTTCCAAAAAAAAAAATGCGCGAAGCTTCGGCTGTGTATCTCTTTAAGTTGTTTCTTACCTGGGGCTTGGGACTTTTTGTCGTGCAGATGAAATGGATTGAATATCCTGATCGATTCATTTTCCCATACGCTCATAAGTCAAATTTTACGTTTGAATTTTTTGTCTACCCATCAATTTGTGTATTGTTCATGCTTTATTATCCTGAGAAAAAAAGATACATAACCCAATTAGGTTATTTTGCAGCATATTGTTCGATCATGACCTTGTTGGAGGTATTAATAGAGCACTATACCCAATTGATTCACTATATAAAATGGACTTGGTATTGGACTTGGATAAGCCTCTTCCTAACTTTCTCTTTATCCCGCATATATTACATTTGGTTCTTTAGAATTAAAAGTAAAACATGAATCATCTTTATTAGGATTTGTATAATCAGATCTAAAACGAGAGGCTCAAGATCTCCTGCAGCCGCTCGTTTTTTTACGTTTTGCTGTGTTTTTGCTTGAAAGCCCCAATCTGGTACTACGTTATAACTGCCCGTTAGTTCAGCAAAAGAAAAAGAAGTTGCCGCGCAGCATGTTCCAGACCGCTTGCCCTATTTTGATACACTTCATTGCATTATCCATAAAGGTAACTTCGAAAAAGCACTTTTCGTATTAATCATTGCTAATGAGGGCAGTATTACTCTATACAAGGAGGAAAACCACAATGTTAGGTTTACAGCACCTTCCGCTACCCGTTTTAAGTATTATTTTGATTATCGTCGGTACCTATTTTTTATACTACTTAATATTCCGTACTGAACCTCGTAATCGAATCGCCCTATCTGCTTTTGTAATAACTCCATATATTTTCGCTATTGCACCATCTCTAAACTTAGCTAAAGTTACCGAACTCCTCTTACTTAAAATTGGAATTGCTATTTTTGTTTTTCTTTTCATTTTTGGCACATACATTTCCTACAAGATGGCTTCCGATGAGCGAAAAGAAAAAGCTTTAATACCCCTCATTTCTATTATTACTACTTCATTTCCTTTCTCTTATCCACTGCCCTTTAGCTGAGAAGGCTGCCGTTCAAGTCGGCAGCCTTCTCCTGATTTCTATTGAGGTATCGTTCCTTAAGCTTAATAGGACCAATTTAAATTCCCATATTCAACTTTCTTCGCTTGATACATTTTGTCTTTATATTCATAAGCAATCACAATCGCACCGATGAAGACTCCAGGTGATATTTGTCCAGGAATAGAAACCAATAATTGATCGTCGATAACACCAAATTTAACAATATTACCGAAGAAAACATCAGAGAATAGGTTTTCTTGTTTAATATGATATTTCTCAATCTGTTCTATCGTTTTCGTGTCTCCAATGATTATTTCTGCTACATTAGCTGTCAATCTTGTTTTTACGTTCTTTAATATTATTGCTATTGGGTTGTCCACCAAAACTTCTTCGTAAACTCCATCAATGGTAGTCTCAGTTGATTGAAACACATGTACCTCTGTATTCAAGACACCTGTGCCATAGTCTTTTGTTAAAATGATAATGAGTTCCTTCTTACCATCATGATTTATGTCGTTGTAAAATAACCTTGGGGCATATGTGGGGTTATCTACGTTTTTCCAATCGTGAACGGATCGAGTGACTCCATTTATTTGTAATTCAAAGTTATCAAGATAACCTTCTCTTTTCGTTGCATAAAGAGTAGCTTTTGCTTCCGATAAAGTGGCAACAGCGTGTTGTTTCGACTCAGTCTTATTCGATATAGGTGTTACGGCAAATGCAACAGAAACAATTGAAATAAGCATAACAAATGTAGCGGTGAGTACGATGAACCATCTTTTCATCTAAGCAAATAACCCTCTTTCCAAGTTCTCCCGTATATTGTCTTACCTAGTTTGTCATCCGTGTTGTTCCGCTATACTGCCCGTTACTTGAATGAACAAAAATAGGAGCTGCGGCGAGCTGCTCCTTCACTATCGTTTTTCGTTAGTTCAGTAATTTCAGAAAATTATTTCCCTAGATAAATCAAATCATTGTAAAATGAATCCCATTCACCAGTCACATACTTAGCTTTTATTGCCTTCTCTAAACTTACAGGTGACCTTGACACAAGTGCCCTCAGATTTTCAACCTCTGTATCAGTTACAACTTCCTTAAGAATACTTCCTTGATGGTTCACTATCCTAAAACCATCTTTAGTTCGCTCTTTATATTTTGGAAAAATGATATTTTCGGGAATAGGTACATTCCCTATCACTTCCCAGATACCATCCTCAATTCTGGAATTAACCGTTTGTATAAAAAAGACAATTTTTTTTGACACAATTTCTACCAATGGTGGATGTTCTACACAAATAATATCATAGGCTA
>NZ_FNIF01000001.1 GCF_900103825.1 Paenibacillus sp. yr247 | reverse complement strand
ATACCCGGGATTGGTACTAAAATTGCTGCAACAATTTTAGCTGAGATCGGGGAAATCGATCGGTTCAATCACGCAAAGAAACTTGTTGCCTTTGCTGGTATAGATCCAAGTGTTTTTTCCTCAGGCAAGTTTACAGCAACCATAAATAAAATAACTAAGCACGGTTCCAGGAGGCTTCGTACTGCCCTATATCAAGCTGTACGATGTGGTATTCGTAGTAATAGAAATAAAAAACTAAGAGCTTATTATGATAAAAAGCGTGCTGAAGGAAAGCTGTTCAAAGTAGCGATAATTGCTTGTGTGAATAAACTCATCCACTGGATTTTTGCCATCTTGACTACTAAGGAAGCGTTCCGTTTAGAGTAAGCAGCAAGAAATAGAAATATATGGAATGTCTTTCCGTGCTTTATGGGACGGTTCTTTCCCATGCACTTTTTTAAGTATACCACTTCATGAATCCGCCATTAATAATTAAATATTGACAAGCTATTAGCTGGAATAGCTCAACGCCCAGTAGGACATTTGTATAAAATATATTACAAACATTCATTTATACATATACCACGGAATCCACCCTTTTTCTTTACTCTTAGTAACAAAGAATATTCCAGAGGATGCACTTCCACTGGGTAAAAACTTAGGGAATTGTAACTTAACAATCCACGATTTTTCTCCTACATCTTCACCACAACGATTGATTGCCATTCTATAATAAACTTCATCAAATCCAACCAGTAGCGGTAATGCGTTAGCTTCTTTAACCACCCAAACATCATATCCCACATCGCCGTATACTTCTGGAACGATATCTTTTAATGCCTTGAGGAGTTCTTCTTTATCTTTAGATGAAGTTTCCATCAAATCGGCTACTTTTGGGCATTTGGGAGTTATATAATTATATGGAGAAGGTTGCTCTGCAAATCCATGTGCTCCTGATACCGTACATAACCAAAATAATACTGTAATTACTAAAAAATTTTTCAACAGTTGATCACCTCAAGGTCGTTTTTCCTACTATTTTCCCACGTTAAAATAAATTTAAATCAGATTATGTACAAAACCCCGAAGAAGCAAAAGGAGCTGCCGCGGCAGCTCCTTCATCGTTTGTATGGAGTCCTTTATTCAACTAACGTTCTGCGTTAGCTTAACGAACAATTTGATTAAAACTAATATTAACAGCTTCATCAAAAGTGTATTTAAGATAATTCTTTGCGTATTCTCAAAATTCATTTACTTTTATCCAAGTCGAATTGTCCGTACTAATTGTGCCATTCGTTCTTTCAGCAATTAATATAGCAGACCTATAAAAAGCCCTTTTATCTACAAACAAGGCGTCTTCATCGACATCAATTATGATTAGTCTTTTATTTTGAAATTCAAAATTGATGTGTTCAAATGACTTTGGAATACCATCACTCCAGCGTTTATCATCAATCCATTTATCCCATGACAACGTTAACGAATTAAATTCTTGAAGGTCTAATGCATGAGATACACTCAATGCTTTCTCCCACATTGCCTTTTTTATCTCGTCACGACTTGGCAAGGTATTTGCATTTTTAATACTTATAAATAATTGCATATCAGTTCCCCTTAAAAACCAATTATCCAACATTGCTACTCGCAAATATTCCATACAAAATTCCATTATGCTGCCCGATAGTTGAGTGGAGCGACAGAAACGAAAAACAAGCGATGGATCGGTTCCAGCGCCGCGTTAACGTTTACCGTTAATTGAATAACTTGTTGCAGAAATCACCTTAATTGCCTTGTATTAAATCATTTTTAGCTAAATCGAAGGCTACTGCGATTTTAATCTGGAACGTTTTACTAAGTCCCTTCATCCAATTCTCAATTGGATACACATCTACTATCGGAGCAATTGTTTTATCATAACGGTCCAGCTCAATCTTAATAACTGAGTGAGTATCTACAAGAAAGCTAATGATATCCTCACCTTGTTCGGGTGTCCAAGATAAAACGTGTGCAGTCTTCATCGCGGGAAATGTCTCTCTAATTATATTTAAAAACCTACACATGGATATATCATTGAACAAATGAGATTTTGATGCCATTAATTGTTCTCGATATGCCTGTTCAGTCAAAGTCCCTTTGAGTTTCATATGGTGCCTGCTTTCCTTAAAGATGCGACCCATTCGCGATTACGGTTAATTAACTTTGCCCTTTTATATTCAAGGTAGGCACCACGCAATCCTGCCCGTTAACGTAACGAAGCTGCCGATCGTTCCGGCAGCTTCGTCATTCAACTATAGTTTCCGTTAGAATTCCTGTGGAACGAATAATTTGGACTTTGAATAAAAAAGAGCGCTCCTGTACGATGGGAGTACGTAACGGGTCTACAGCCCTTAAAATCCCACATCAGGAGTTCGCTCTACTATGAAGTTTAAGTCACAATACAAACAAAATCAACTCATTGAAAACATTACCGTTAATCACCTTGTTGTCGGTGTAGATATCGCTCAGGAGACCCACGTTGCTAGAGCCGTTAACTTCCGTGGTATTGCTTTGGGTAATCCATTGGAATTTAGTAATGATGAAGTGGGCTTCCTGGCTTTCGATCGATGGATCAGAGACTTGCTAGCTTCGTACAAGCTAAACAAGATGATGGTCGGTATGGAGCCGACAGGCCACTATTGACTCAGCCTTGCTCATTGGCTTAAAGATAAATAGATTGAAGCTGTACTTGTTAACCCTCACCTGGTCAAGAAGAACAAAGAAAACCGCGACAATACACGATCTAAAAGTGACAAAAGGATGCGCTTGTAATTGCAGACATGGTCAAAAACGGCTATTATTCACCTGTCCGTTTCCATTCCGGCAATTAATGGGACTATGTTCTTGTCACCCGACACTAATTTTTTGTGGTGTCTCCCTCTAACGACACAAATGTTCAGACTTAAATGACATAAATGTTGGGACATTCAATACTCTTGTTATCTGATAATAAAGTTGTTTAAAATAGCTGCTATAAATGCAGTAAACCCGGCTTGGGTTACGGCCGGGTTAGAAATAAAGTTGTTTAAAACGGCATTTAACTAATTTAATTAACATGCGGGACTTCAATGAGCTAAAGACTAATCCCCGATTCATATTGACCGAGGATTCCCGTTAACTAGTAAAGGTATGGCATTTACCTATATACATAACAAGAGCAATATGGATGGAGTCCATAAAAATAGTGTGGGTAATATCCAAATGCCGGTGGATAGTACACTGGATTATGACCGGGATTAAAACCCGGATTATGACTGTGCGGAGTCGTCGGCGTCACTGGCTGCGTCGGTTGCAACATTTGTGTCATCTGTAGAATTTGCTGTGGCGTAAGCTGAACTCCTGGGGCTAAATGTAATGGTATTGCACTAGGTATGTGAAATGGAGCGGTTGGCGTAACTGGAGCGGTTGGCACGGCGGGTTGGGCTGGAGGCACCGCCCATGGCAATAACAGCGCGCCCGGGATCGGACCACCCGGTGCAGCTAGTCCCAATCCTTCCAATTCGGCGATGGTAAGTGACCTATTTAACGTATTTTCGTTTTTTTCCACGGAATTCATCCTCTCGGTTTTCATACTGTGTAACTCACACATATACTATGCTTTTGATGGGTTAACGTAACGGGTACAGCCGCCTATTTGGGCGGATTGCGTTAATTGATTTACTCCAAAACTGCAACGGGGGCTTTATTGCAGTAAACTGCGCATTTAGTTGAGCGATCTGGCCAATTTTTAAACAACTTTATTTTAAATTCAACAACTTTATTATCAGACAACAACTCTTCTGTTTTGATCAATTAAATAAAACAAATGCCACCCTACGTTTTCAACGTGGGTGGCATTTGTTTGCCCAGTTTTCCAGCTACTCGATATTATAAACTCTTCTGTAAGTATTTTGATTTTTAATCCATATATGCGTGGTTTGCGAGATTACGAGAATCAGTCCGCAGCCAGCCCGACCGCTACGGTCGTGGCAACGAGTATGTGTTGGAGCCGATCCGCCTGCACAGTGGACCCTCCTTCAGGCTTTACGTCTTCTTACCTCTCGGATCAGCGAAAATTGGATCGTTTTTTCTAAATCTTGCGTAGCCATAGCCATTGCTATGTGGTGAATGCCATACCACTCCATAGTTTCACGTCCTTTATCGATATGTTCGGAGCGCGCAAATATTTCAATATCAGTATAAGTTACGTACACGGAGAAGTCTGTCGATTGAAGATCTTCTTTCTCTTAAGAGGATCAGCTTGAGTCGGACGCCAAATGTTTAGCTTCCGCAACCAAGCCGAATTTAACGCTTCTTGGCTTATTCTGCCCGTTACTTCAATAAAAAAAGGAACAGTTCCTGGCCCGCGGCAGCTTGGTAAGATATATTCTCTTTTTATACGCTCATATAAGATGATATACAAGCTTTGCACTGTGATATATACGGGTAGCGAATAGTAAATTTGCCAGCCAGTATAATGAAAAACGCCTACTTTTACCGTTACCCCTTTTACCTTCGGATCCAGAAAAATGTAAGATTGACGTACGAAAAACGGTTATACGAAGAGATCGCCTTGAAAGTGCCACCACCGTACATGCAAGTCCGCAAACGGTAACATCCACGAACATCTGGGCGAGGGGATCCTGTATATTTCCTCCTTATCACGTTCGAGTAGGCAGCATAACCGACGGCAAAATCGTCTCCGGAGTCATATGCTCCCGCGATCCGGACCACGGTGCAGGTACCGCCACGACAAAGTCGGCTAGCCTATAAGCGAGATACTCGTATTGGAGCCGCCATCCGACGAATTCCTCCCAAACCTCCTCCAAAGACCGATCAATCGGGAAGCCGGATCGTTCGAGTTGATCGATGCCATATTTGAATTCCTCAAAGGCAAGAGAGACTAATGGAATAGCTCCTTTATCCATTCCCGCACGCTTTGATCCACCGATCATTATTTCATGCGAGTTTGTCAAGGTTCGCATGCAAGTTATTCCGGCTCGCAAGCATTGTTTAGCCTGTGGCGGAGCCGAGGGAGGGTCCAACACGAGATAAAGCGATGCGGCGTCCATCATGGCAAGCAGGCTCACAACCCATGAATTCATTTTATTCGGCGAACGGAAGACCTTCAGCCAAGGATAGCTTACATGGGATTCGGTTATATCCGCCGCCCAAATTTCCCAAGCGGCAAACAGTTCGGGCAGGGTACGCATTTGCCCTTCTCTATAATGGTGCGCAAGGATGCCGGGGCCCCAAGCTATGCGTCGAGTACGGATTCCTAGCGCAGTAACGAGCGTTTCTCTTCGATTATAAGCGCTGTATAGCGTAGGAAGATATCCGATCTGCAGAGCAACTGTGATCATCCCGGACGCGGCGGCGGCAAAAGACAATAACATGGGAAGCCCCCGCGGCGCCTGAAAAATACCAAGGGTAAAAAAAGAGGACCCCGCCAGTTCCAGCGCTGCCATAAAATCTTTGTCAATAAGCGGCCACAGCATTAAGGCATAGCCGAGAATAAACAGCCCCATCCAAGTTACCAAGTTGGTCAACAGCGCCAATGGACCAAGATAAGAAAGCAGGCGGTCCTTATGCTCGTAACTAGAAGTCCGGTAGGTGAGCACTTTGAACAAGTACCGGATTCCCTCCCCCGTGGTAATCGAAATGCGTGATTTCACACGGCGGGTCAAAATCAACGTGTCGATAATGCTGCCTATTGTCGTTATAACAATGTACAATCCGAGAAGGAATGAGGGCAAGCGGACGAGGGCGTACAACATAAAGCACGGCTCCTTTGTGCTCTTTCGATGGATTTCCATCCTTTTAGCTTGGATCAATTCGACTTTCCTATACCATATTTAACAACACTATTATCACAAATGAGAAGACAGTCGATCAATTGCGGCCAGTTGCCTAGCACGACGAAACAATAAATTCTTTCAACTATGCTGCTGGCTGTAATTGTAGTATTAGACTGGATATGCTGTTCTCATGCAGATTATTGATTTTCAAAATCGTTAGACTTTGTATATGTGTTTTAGACACATTTCCTAAATTGAAATAGTGGCAACCTCGGTCGAGAAAATAAAGTCTTAGACTGCCGCTGGGTTTTTAACTATAGTGTCCCGTTAGCGAAATGAACTCACCATTTCCACTCCTTAAAAAAAGTCCATCCGCCATTATTTCGAGCAAAAATTGACTTACACTTTTTGCATGAAGGATATTTCGGATTATCTAAAACGAGTTTAGTTGTACATTAGGCGTAACCACATTTTGGACAACTTGATTCATATCTTTTCGAAATTTCATCTATTACTCCTCGGGGCATTTTCTTATTACCTAAATCTTAACATACTTATTCCAACTATCCTGCCTTGTTAGCTGAATAAGCCGCCGAGTGAATAATGTGGCAGCCTAGGTAGTACAATATTATGGAGCTACCGTTATCCGTTAGCTCAATCATCAGGTCCTGGACAAAGAACTTTAACGGTACATTTGGACAAACCACATTTTAAAACCATGTTTCTCATAAAAACGAATTATTTTTTGCCACTGCTTACTAGCTGAATAAACGATAGACCGAGTTATACCATTTAGTTCCGCTGTTTGGAGAAGTTTGTCGACCATCATATGTCCAACATTTTCATTTCGATAATCTGGATGAGCGTACACCTCATCGATTTCAAGGTAACGCTCACCTTTCTCGATTACAGCCAACCCATCGCTTTCATGAATGCTGCCAGTTATATAACCTACAACTTCAGAATTGATTTCTGCAACCCAGAAGTACTCTCCAATATTGTTCCTTAACAATTCTACAGTATTTGCTCCCAACCCGTAAGTTATAGCCTCAGCCACCCATAATTCAGAAAGTTTAGCCACTTTTGAAAGGTCGTTTTCAGTTGCTTTTCTTATAGTAACCATTTATATTCACCGCCAATATTTACACGAACTCATGGTTAATTTTCATTGTAGTTTAATCTTGCTTCAACAAACGTTTTTTGAACCCTAATGGATGGTTAACTGAAAAAATCTGCCCGTTAGCGTAGTAAGGCTATCAGAAAAATGAATCGTTAACTGCCGTTCCATCCTTACTCGCGATTATGCGCATATGTTTGTGTCGTAAAACGATTATGCACATATGTTTGTGTCGCCGGAAAGGAATCAATATATGTTGAGAAACAAATTTGGTCCCTTTTACGACACAAATGTATTCCCATTGAATAATGCGACATAAATATAGTCCCATTTATTTATAATAACGGTCTGTACAGTTAAAAAACACGGAACCTACGATAAAACGAATGGAATCATGAAAAGCCAGACGAGAATGATTTCTCTTCTGGCATTTTGTACATACCGATTTGTTGGCAATCACCGAAATTCAATACATTGGAGTTAGTTCGCGTTTGCCAAGTAATTCACCACGCTGGAAACGTCAGGTGTACCCAATCCAGTCGCATCATCCCAGCCTGGGCCAGCCTGGAGTGAAGAGTCAGCTCCCATCAAGACATTCCATGGCTTTGCATTACCTCCCGGGAAAAGGGGTGCCCAAAAGAAGTAGGATAAGTTATCATGTTGCACATCATGGAATGTAGATGTATTCATCGAATACAACAGTGGATTGATGAACGGCAAAGGACTGCCCGTTTTTTGCATGTGCCCTTGGTTGGCAAGTGCACAAATGGCTGCCCACTGTGGTGCAGCGTCGCTTGTTCCACCCCAACCATTTTTGACAACACCGTTTTGGACTATTGAAAAACCTGTAAAGGGGTCGGAGTTAAATGCTACATCAGGAAGCTGACGGTGTGATATGGTGCTGTCTAGTCCCTGAACACCAGTCTGCCAACTTGGCTTAGCAAAGACGTTACTCACACCGCCGCCTGTGCCCATCCAAAATGCATTCTTTGGCAACTGTAAGATTCCACCAGCCCATCTATTGGTCGCACCCCACTCGAATTCATTCTGATAGGAGTTATCACTATTCGTGAACAATGATGTACCACCCACTGCGATCACATTTGGGTCGGATGCGGGGAATGAGACATCCGTTTGTCCAAGCTGTTTTGAAAAGTCACCGTCATCACCCGATGAAACAAATACGTTGATGCCTTCAGCGGCTCCTTGAGCAAACATTTGATCCACCGCATGTTTCTGTGAGGTAGAAATATATTCCTCCGGCATTCCCCATGATAGCGATATCTGGTTTGCCAACTCTTTGTCGATCAACTTATTTACAGCAATAAACAGTGAATTACCATCATCTTTCGTTACAACCAACAAAATCTTTGCACCAGGTGCAACAGCGTGCGCCAACTCGACGTCCATGCTTGTTTCGCCGGCCCAATCGGCTGCAACGCTGCTGTTAACGGGCTGCTTTGCTTGTCCTGGTGGAGGAGACATGACCTCTAAATTAAGCGGTTCATCTGCACCGAACGCCCCTTGCTCTACTTTTTGATTGTACGTTTGTAAATCTGACTGAATCGTCGGACTACCGTATGCATCAACAATGGCAATGGTTTGTCCCGCTCCATCAAGCCCACTTTTGTATACTGGTGAAAAGTTATAAGCCTGTTGAATTTTTGCACTGTTGTTACCATCAAAGAAATTGCTTGGTTTCCCCTGGCCGATTGTTAAGTCGGTACCTTCAGTTGACTTAATCATCGGTTTCGCAGTGGCCAATTGGTTCACCCCGGAGGTTCCGGCTAAATGATTGGCAAGTGGACCTGTGACATGATAATCTGTCGTGTTCGCCAAAAAGGTGTTGCCGCTGCTGTCCTGAAACTGATGAATGTCAGTCCCAAGAACAGACTCAATTTGCGCAACTGTTCCAGACGCGTCAATCACTAGATTATTATCCGTTGTTCCGTTAACGATTAGTCCAGCATTTTGCAATTGATTCACTACTGCGTGATAGTCGTTCCCTTTTGGAGAGAACTGGGAGTGAAACTGCGCAGCCGTTAGTTTTTTATGACTCGCAAGGACTTGGTCTAACTGATTTTTATTTTGTAATTGCATGTAAAAGTTCACATTTAATGTCGCATCTGGAGATGCTTCACCTAAGTCAGTAAAGTTGGAAATCCCAGGAGTGGCACTTTCTGGGATAACTGTCGTACTTTGAGCGAAACTAGGTATGGCAAATGAACCGCCTAATGCCAATGCCACACACATTGCACTGGACAATACATATTTCTTTTTCATATGTCTTCCTCACTTTTCATCAATTATTTTGTTTTGATCGCGGGCTAATTAAATCTTCAATAAAAACGTTTATTCTAGGTGTTTTTTGAATTTCATTGCTGAAGAAGATCGGTGTACTTAGTAGAGAAATTTCATAAAAACATTGGCAAGTACTTCCGGGAAATCTTCAGCTAGGATTGAACAGACAATATATTCCTTTACTGTCAATTTTTACGAACACTTTACTCATCATATCACCTCCTTTTTTCCAATAAACAGAAAAATCAAATCTATTTACTCCTCATATAACCTCCTTATTTTCCAATAAACAGAAAAATCAAATCTATTTTTCGAATTAATTAAATATTTTAACAATACACTTGTTCCATGAATATACTTTATTACCATATAAACTCCAATGGGTATTCAGAATCATCTTTACATGTCGTTTTTTGTATACTTCGGTTTAATCAGGTACCAGTTTAAGCAACTCCTAATGAGTTATTTGTCGTTCTCGGATAAAAAAAGCTAATTATGAAGGAATTAGAGTAATTTTTTTTCTTAATGTACGTTTTTCGGGTTGTTGGCGGTATCTTTATTTAGGTTTTGTCAACATTTCCATAGCTCACGCTCTGAGCAGAAAAGGAGTATATTACTGTCGTATCGATAGAAAGGGAGTACATTTGTGTCAAAATATTACGACACAAATGTACTCCCTTTAATGCAATAAATGGCTCAGTTACAATAATTTAAAAAGGACTATGTTTGTGTCGCTGCACAATATACGACCTATCCCCTTTGATGGAATGATTCCTTGATCCAATAATTTTTTAACCAATTGCCGTTTATTTATCAAAGAATCGGAAGGAAATTTTTGAATGTATTTTTTCATGATTAATCAGCGGTAAACCTTATCGTAATTGATAATC
Organism: Paenibacillus sp. yr247; assembly: GCF_900103825.1. Taxonomy (GTDB): domain Bacteria; phylum Bacillota; class Bacilli; order Paenibacillales; family NBRC-103111; genus Paenibacillus_E. The sequence goes on along the minus strand of NZ_FNIF01000001.1, from coordinate 952,577 downwards.
GGTGCAAGATATTTTTTAATTGCGTTCGGCGATGACTGGTATGAGGTTACTTCCATTTTGTTGCAAAGGATCCCTTTTTGAGACTTAGCTATCTTTATAACATAGCCATTACCTAAATCGTAAACAACGCGCGTTGCGCCGGATCCAAAAATTTTTTCCCTCTTATCATCCTTTTCATGTAGTCATTCATTTTAATCAAGGTGTCATTTCTTGCGGATTTTAATGACAGTATATTATAAATGATCTGATTGGTTTTGGACTTAACGGGAAATTGGGTACCTGTTACCAGTGTTGGGCTGCGGAAAAATAAAGAATTGATGATAGCCTTAACGTACAACTTGTCCATGCCAAATAGCTTCCATATTCACCTTATGAAGGGTACCAAAATATGGAGGTGCAAACGTTTTTGAGCAGCTGCCTTAAATGTAAATGCCATGCTGTCATTTATAACCAAGATTATTCAACCCTCATTTATAGGTTCCTTGCTAAACTTGAGTCTATTCGTTTGCCCGATACATGTGCAAACTATATGTCTATGTTATCCGCGCTGACTGTAACGGCAAGTTTTTGGGCCATCCTTTGCGGGATGGCCCTTTCTTTGAGCGCTTTCTTCAACTATCGTTCACCGTTAGCCTACCATGCCTCTCGCAAGGCACCACGAATAATTAAAAATCTTCTAAGTGCTTTGTTCCAATAATCTTGGTGTTGTGAGTACCTGATGCTAAAAAATTGTCGCCCTAATAACCTACTGCTTCCAAGCCCGTTTTATGAAAATCTGCATTTACACTGACACAATATCCATACCGATTTCTTGAACAAGCATAAGATAAATTGAATCTTATTGTAAAGGAGAACAAATATGAACCTCAATGCCACGCTTATCGCATGGAACGCGGGTGCGCTGAACTACAGCGTTGCTGGCGTCACGCAGACGTCGATCGTCGTGGGGACGACGACCACGCACCTTGCAGCGCTCAATCACTACCCCAACGATCCAATTCTTCCAATCGTCACGCGTTGGAACGCACTCATCGAGGCGACCAAGGGACCGTCGACCTTCGGTCAGACGAACCTCGACCTCCCAAACACCTTCAGCGGGATTACAGGTGAGCTTGCGACCGCCGGTGCAAACATGCAGATCCATATTGAACCCCACAGCAATATCGTAGCCTCTCTCCGCCCTATTCCTGTTATTCCACCAAATCCAATAAAATCAATAAATAATCTTCTCAAAGAAAGCACTTGAATGATTAATGGTGCTTTCTTTTGTTTAAAAATCCCTGTTTTGAAAACCTACCGATACTTATTATTTTATTGAAGGTTTTCCCCGCAACGCATATAGAATCAATGTATGCTTTCATAACTGGTGGGAAAGAAAAATTCCACATTGGATTAACAAATACATATTTATCTGCAGCAACAAATTGGTCTACCAGTTCACCTAGACGACTTACTTTCGTTTTTTCTTCTGTGCTCAACTGATTAAAATGAGTGCCAGAACTTAATTTTCCCCATCCGCTAAATACATCTGCATCAATTTGCGGGATATTTACTTGATAAAGATCAAGATGCAAACTTGGTATTGATACAACAGAAAAATATAGACCGTAAGGTAACGACCAAACAAATACGATATACATTAAGATTCGATTTTTCAAAAATGAGGTAATGATGCCTAAAAATGCAGGAAAAATCAACATAATAAACATGGATGGCTAACGGGGCAATTTAGTTGAAGAAAATATTTTATTATTTCCATAATAATACAAGACGTGGTTAACATAGTGTTTTATAACGGACTAAAATATATAAAAGTGATGCCATTATACTTAAAAATTTCTATACTAATCTCTAATACCTTTTATGGTTTGAATTCCTATTCCTTAATGTGTAAATAACATTCTATAAAGGGGCTGGCTGCTTTGAATAGAAATAAAAAAATGCCTCTAATCATTTCCTTGTGTATCTCCTTATTAATAGTTCTTATTGTGAACGCAATCCTACATATTAAAATATACATTGTGTATAGCTCAGGTATTGGTTCTTTATTAATTATAGGAGTAATAATTTTAGCTATTATTATTCTTTACCTCAAAGGTTAAAAATAACGAAGATTTTATGAAGTTTGAGAAAGTGCATGTTAAACTAACCTGCCCGTCCCTCGGTTTTAATGGTTTATCTAACGTATACTCACTCATTCGCAGGATTTCATCACCTTGAAAATAACGATCGCTCCCCTCAAAATGTCATTCCTCTCGAAACACTGGAACGTATGCGGGTGGATACAATCGGCGACTACCGTGCCTTTATCCTTGGACATTTCCAGAATGCAAAAAGTACCGAGATAAGAAAGCTATCTACGGGCAAGAGCCGCCGACGGAGCAAGTAACTTACAAGCGCCGAAAATCGACCGGTAAGGACGAAGCGGATCTGGAACGTTTGCCGATTGAGAACGTGACCTAGGTCTGGGGCTATTGACGTTTACGTTTAAAGAGATTCCTAAGTAAACTGGAGAATCAAAAAAATATTTATTGGTTTAGTTTGCTGCGCATAAAATCGATAAAATCTTGATCGCTCAGCTCTTGTCTAGCCTTCACCAATGATTCCACATTGCCTGCAATGATATAACGAAGCTGGTTTTTGCCGTCTGTTGCAGCTTCGTAAACTACCTTCGCGACATCTTCAGACGTCGTACTTCGACTGCCTACAAGCGAAGCGAACAAGGCGCCAGTGTGAATTAAGAATGTGTTATACGGCTCAGACTCACCTGGTGTGGCTTTCATTTGAGCAGAGACATGATGAAAATTGCTTTGGAAGCCGCCCGGTTCAACAAGCTTTACGTAGATGTTTTGTGATGCAAGTTCATATGACAAAGCTTCAGAAAAGCCTTCAAGTGCAAATTTACTGCTGCTGTATACGGACATCGTAGGAAGACCAATGAGTCCCCCGCAAGAACTAATATTGATTATTGTGCCTCCGTTATTCGCTCTAAAATGTGGGAGGATTGCACGAATGACATCCATCAGACCAAATACATTGGTTTCATATTGGCTAATGATTTGTTCGCGGCTGACAGCTTCAAACAATCCATACTGACCGTAACCTGCACTGTTGACTAAAGTGTCAATCTGACCAAAACGATCGATTCCCCTTTGAATAGCGGTGGCTATACTATCGTGATCCAACACGTCCAACCTTGTGACAATAACATTTTGTAGCTCGTTCAGTTCCGATTCTTTTTCAGGTGCCCGCATGGTCGCAATGACATTCCAGCCTTTCGAAGCAAACATCTTTACAGCTTCGCGGCCAAGGCCAGAGGATGTTCCGGTAATTAATGTGGTCCTCTTCATTAAGTAGTCTCCTCTGATCATAGTTTGTTATCGGATTCACTAAACCATTAAACGCCTTAAAGTTCACTTTAACGCAATGAGAAGTATATTCGTTTGTTGTCTGACAAGCTAATCTGCCAATTTCCCTTGGGGTTAAAAAAGTCCGCATAAGCTGCGGTTTTTTTAATTGGCTTGATCGGATGTCATGTCAAATTCTGATTTAGCGTCTATATTTCCTTTTTGAATTGATTCATATTTCGATAACTTATAGTTTACGGCTTCAAATGCTTCATCCAACTCCATCTGCCTTTCTCGAGAATGGCTTTTCTCTCGGATATGGTTGAATCGCCTTGAACAGCTAAATTTACAATATTTCTTAAAGCGGCTACAGACATACCCGTCACACGAAAACAAGTCATTAATTTGATCCAATCCAGATCTTTTTGCTTAAAAGCGCGGTTCACATGCTCATCCCTTTAGATATCGGGGAGCAGTCCTTCTTTTTCATAGTATCGAATCGTATATGGGGGAATCCCAAGTTTTTCTGAAACTTCTTTAATAGAAAATCCCACATAAACACCTCCCTTTTGACATGGTTTTTCAACAAGCCTTACTTGCAGTCAACAACCTGTTAACATCGAGAAAGTATCCGTTTCTAGAATCTTACACCTTAAAGTATACTTTAAGTCAAGAATTTATGAAGTGATTTATGAATGGCAAAAGCCGAATCTCCCATTCCCAGCCTTTCTCTTGATAGGAAAACAGAATCTATTGAAGACCGCAAGGCACAATTTGCTTACTTTTAAACCGGAACGTCCCAAGTAGCTGTATTTCATCTGTATCTCCTCCAGTAATTTTTTCGATTACATTCCCCACCAAGGCAGATTAGCATAAGGATAATGGTTAACATTACCTTCTTTACAAGCAGCATAAAACTCAGGAAAGTTATAATTCGGTTTGTATCCTAACCTTTCTTTTGCCTTATCAATCGACCAATAGGTGTAGCCCCACTTCCGCAAAAGATTTTCCGGGTCTTCATCGTGCTGCACCATTAGTTCGGCAAAGCCGAGAAAACGCTCCTCTACAAGCGCCAAAGGTTCTTTTCGCCATCTGGCAAACTCATTCTCCGAAAAAGGAATGTCTGCCATAATGTTGAAGGCATCAAAATCAATCGCGGTGTTTTCCAGTCCAAGCATGAAAGCTTGCGCCACATCACGGTCATCCACTCCGCCCTTCAGCAAACGGATCCCATAATTTATAAAGCTTTCGGGAACAAACATACCAAGACGGTAAGCGATCGACTGAATGTGTCCTTTCGGCTGTAAAATTGTGCGATTTGCTCGCACAACACTTTACTTTCCCCGTAAAAATCACCTGCCAGCAGAGGAAGATTTTCCGTCACCTCAGCGAAGCTATCCGGAACTTCACGAATACTTTCGCCATAAACGCCCATTGTGCTGCATAATAAGACTTTAGATACTCCTTTTTGCCTGGCCGCTTCATAGACGTTATAGGTCCCTTGTACATTAAGACTCCAAAAATCATCCCGCTTATATTTCGAGAGATGGATCCCATGCAGAGCGGCTGCATGAACGATTGCATCCACGCCTTCACAAGCATTCAAAACATCCGTTTGGTTGGTTATATCCCCTTGGATAAACGGATATGAGGTTTCTATGCTGCGGTAATCCATCATGATCGGTTCGTGCCCTCTTTCCGACAAAGCGGGTGCGAGAACTCGACCCAGATTTCCGCCTGCGCCGGTTATTAGTACTTTCATCATGCACTTCCTTTCTACGGATAAAGTCTTTCTCCTTCGATTTAGATTAAAGCCGGTGATGGAGAAAACTGATCAATTAATTTATACTCCTCTTCGGAAAGCAGAGGCCTTACTGAAGCTTCCACATTGTCCGCAACTTGAGCAGGCGTTTTGGCACCAGGAATGGCTACGGAAACGGCAGGATGGGATAATACAAAACGCAGCGCAGCCTGTCCCATAGTTTGATTCGCTTTTTCTAAAATACGCAAACGCTCCACTTTGTTCAAGTTGTCCTTGAACCATTGCTCGTTTGGCCAATTTTTTCGGACATCGCCCTCCGGGAACGTTGTTTCCAGGTTGAACTTTCCGGTTAATAATCCCATTCGGAGCGGCCCGCGAACAACAACGGCGATTCCATTCTCCTGCAAATAAGGTAGGACTTCCTTCTCCGTTGAACGATTGAGTATGCTGTAGTCCAACTGAACGGTGTCGATCCCACCCTCACGGTTGAAATGCTTGATATAGTCAAAATTTTCGGTAGAGACACCTACTGCTCTAACTTTTCCGTCTTGCTTTAATTTTTCGAAAGCCCGGATAAATGCTTCGGTTTCCTCATATTTATCCCACCAAAGATGGCAAAAGTAAACATCGATGTAATCGGTTTCGAGCCGGCGCAGGCTTGCATCGCATGCCTCAATAATCTTCTCGGGCCGATCATAGACAGGCTCTCGTTTTGGGTCCCGATGGTGTCCCATCAATCCGCCCTTTGTAGATACTACAACCTGATCTCTTCTGCCTTTTATGACTTTAGCGACCAACGTTTCGCTGTGCCCCGAACCATAAACATCGGCTGTATCAATGAAATTTACTCCCAAATCAAGTGCTTTCTCCATCGCTGCAATCGAAGTGGCAGCTTCCACCGGGCCCCAAGCATCACCGCCAATAGCCCATGCACCGAATCCTACTTCCGATACATCAAAGTTTAATTTGCCAAATTTCCTATAATTCATCACATTTATACCTCCAATTTTGTTAAGTGGTAGTACCGTGATCTAAATAGATCTTAGTATACCGGTCAGAAACCTGTAAAGTACGCACTTCTTGTTTACTTGGTTACCTGGAGGTTAGGGACAAAATAAACCGAAGAATCTTTGCATAACAAAAGCAGTCTAAAACTGGATTACAAAGTTTTAGACTGCTTCGTTTCACCCCTTCTTTTCAGTGTGTCGTAAAACGATATTCTATTTTGTTAGATTCTCCATAAACTCTCTGAGTATTTTTGCTTATTTATTATTTGTCTATCGATCATATTAAAAATTTTTCATAAGTATGATCCTCGAAACTCTGGATTAATTCGCCATGGCTGCGTGAAGTTTCGATGGAAATTACGTATGCATCCAAAGCACGAATGGAATCAATAATGTCATGAAATTCACAGTAGCTTGGATCTGAGGAAAAAGGTGTCATTGACTGCTCTTGTGATCGCAACAATTTCCTCGAGCTTCTCTTCAGCAAAAGCTAATGCATTCTTAATAAAAGTTGTCCGTGTCTCGTTCAAAACCAAGGTCCTCCGACCACGGCAAATGAGCCCATATTTTCATCTAACTACGAACCTGTTATGACAAATCACCATATAATACCATGGTCAAATGACTAATTTATCATTACTGGAGGGCAACACATATGGAACGTGCTTTTGGTGGTTTTGGACAGCCAACTTTCTTTAACCCGTTTTTTACTCCTTTTGTTAATCCTTTTATTTTCCCACGCCGCAGATTTATTCCATTTTTCTTCCTTTCACCTTTTTTCTTTCCGTTTTTTAGAGGGGAAGACGACCGTGATGGCACTTATTTTTCTCAGCATACAATTAAAGATGGAGATACGATGGGGAAGCTGGCTCAGACGTACAATGTTCCTGGGCCGATTCTTGAGGTAGTGAACCCGCATATTCAAAATCTTAATGTCTTAGCACCGGGGAGCATTATTTATATTCCACGTATGGATAAGATGTATTGTCATAAGATGTATCTGGAACAAGAAGCACCTGAAACTGGCGCTCCCTCACCGATGTACCCGACACAACAAACGATGCCCTATACAGGAACACCTTCCCATATGTACCCAGGGCAACAAATGCCGCCTTACTCTTACACTGGCACACAACAACGTTGACCTGGCAAAGATGCTTGAGAGCCGAGGGTATGACCCGCCACGGCTCTTTTTTTTCGAGTTCGAAAGCGAGATTCAGCCTGTTAATATCATGGACATGGAAAACGGAAAATATCTAGGATGATACCAATCGGAATTCGAATCGTAATAAATACTCTGTCAATTCCGCTAAAAACCCGTAACCGAATGGTGGATAACCCTATACTTCGTAAACATCCTATAAAAGTGCCGAATAAAGTTTGAACAACAACAATTCTACCAACTAATCCCGTGGAAATATTTTTAATTCTTCTTTGTGTTTTCAAAGGCACTCTTCTTGATGTACTTAAATTATACTCTTTAGCCATTCGTCTCGCTCCTTTATGGCGAATATAAAAAGCATGTTCATAATGATGTTTGACTCACAACAACAGTCTATGGGGAGGAGCCCTAGGTGCGCACGGCATTTACCCAATTTTCCAAATGCAAATCATGGTTTTTTTCACTTTAAGGTCTTACCGTAAATTTTATGTTCATAAGCCCGTCCAATCGGGCTTCATTCATTTTTCATAATTCTAGGTGACACATTTGTTGGCAATTGAGGAGTCTCCCGTTCCTCTTTAAGACCCCCAAAAAGGTAAAGATGCCCCGCGTTTTTTAATACAGCGGCTGCCATCTATTAGACCTATACATTAGGCGTAATAGCCTGCTTCATAAGAAATGGTTGAAACAATGTGAAATAGATAGAACCAAGATCGTAGCAGTTAAAGTATGAAGACCTTGTGTAGCTCATACTTTCTCCCCCTTTCCATCAATATATATCATACTATGAAACTAATTATCCAGATGTTGGACATTTGAATCATTAAAAGCCATTCGAGCAGCTTCTGACTCGAATGGCTTTAAGTAGTTAATATAGTGCTTGATTGCCTCTCAAACTTTCTTAAATAAATCAATATAGGCACTAATGCATAGTGCAAACTTCTAAATCCGCTACATCATTTAGGGAGCATAATTAATTTTTGTCTTTTCCTATAGCGCATAAACCCAAGTGCCAAGTAAAGATATAAACGCCAAGCGTACGACCCCCCCAGATACCAAGTGTTGTTACAATCATAGGATATTTGCTGTTACCTCCTGCTTGGATGGCTGAAGTATCCACTAAAGAGGATGCTAAAAACGGTTGTGAAAGCGTGTCAATAGCAAGCACAATCAACAACAAGTGAATCACATGACTGTTATCCGTAAACAATGAACCAATCCAAGGCGAAAAAACACAAATCAAGGCGGTTAACAACGTCATAGAAACAGAAGATTGGAATAGCTCCATCGTCTGTAGGATTGTACATCAGAATTATTTTTGCTTCCGATTGCCTGACCTATAGTTACGCTGGCTGCAATAGCAAATCCTGAACCAATAGTTGAAGCGAAAACAGTCAATGTCCCTGCAATATTATGTGCGGCATATACATCAACACCCATTCTTACAATGAGACCAAAATACACAACTTGTCCAAGTCTCATGGACAATCGTTCAAAGGACACAGGAATAGCGAATTTCAACATGTTTAATAAGAATAATGCCTGTATTTTAAGATCTTCTTTAAGTAACGAAATTGCTTCGATGTTCCTTGACTTCCGCCATAGACGTAAGACGCATACAGACGAGCAAGCACCATAGCCCCTGCTGCACCTGCTAAACCAAAGACAGATATAAATCCAATTCCAAAAATCAGAACGTAGTTAAAAATAACGTCACTTTCATTTCTAGTCCGACGTTAAGAGGAGTTCTCGTATCTCCTGTGGCGCGAAACGCTGCCGATTGAGCAGTGAACAATGCTATCAGCGGGGAAATACCTAGCACGATACGGAAATAAGGTAAAGCTATCTCTTGCAGTTCTCCATAAGCCCCCATTACGTGTAAAAGAGGTACAGCAAAAATGATCGACCCATTGCGACCAATAAACCAATAACAAAAGCAACCACGAAACCATGCCAAACAGCAGAACGTCCTTGTTCCAAGTTCTTAGCACCAACGGCTCGGGATAAATAAACCGATATTGCTGTTGAAACAGCAGTAAAGACGCCAAGGTACGTCATGCTATAAATATTTGTCACTCCAACGGCGTTTATGGCAAGCAGTCCGAGTCTCGCAATAAAAAATGAGTCAACCACGCCCAAGAGGCTTTGTAAATAAGCTTCACCAATCGCTGGTAATGCAATGGCAAAGACGCGCTTAGCAGGAATAGGAACCATATCCTTCTCCTTTGAACAAACCTTATGTGAAAAATTTATAGCAGACGTTTCCAATCCAAATCGCTAATAAAATCCAAATAATAATGAATAATGCACCTGTCACCCAATTTCTTGGCTTTCTGTTCTTACGTAGTTCCTCCGCTTTTACTCTACAATCTTCAATAACTGATGCAGGAATCATTTTAAACGCAATCGTTATTCCTAGGGGAACGATAATTAAATCATCAAGATAACCTAAGACAGGAATAAAATCAGGAATTAAATCTATCGGGCTAAAAGCGTACGCAACAACCAAAATCGTAAATAGCTTCGCATACCACGGTACCCTCGGGTCTTTATAAGCCAGGTATAATACAAAAATGTTTCGTTTTATCTCTCTTGCCTTATTCTTCGCTCTTTCCAGCACCTTCGCTTCTCCCATAATTGCCTCCGATACTATCGAATTAATCTTATGTAATTTCCCCTTCAACATTACCTTCCGTAGCATAAACACTTTCTATAAATTCGCCAAATTTTTGTTCGCATTCATCTAGCAATTGTTTCGCCTGTAAAGAATTTGGACAAGAGAAAAAATCTCTTTTCACGATTTTTTTATGCCATCTTTTCAGTTTACCGATCTCAGCTTCATTCTCTTCAACTTCATGGTAGGTAAACTTTCCTTTCCTTGTTTCTGTCTCTATTTCATTTAAAAAGTTTTTACAGCCCTCCAATAATTCTTCATATTCCGCTATTCGCTGCTTATTAAAAAGCTTAAGAAGCTGTTCTTCTGTTTCTGCTGTAAATTTATTTACCTCAAGAAGAAGCGCTTCGCCTTCACTTGATTCAATGAGCTTTTTTATGGATTGTATTTTCTTTGTTACTTCTACAGTATCTGGGGCAACACAAACGGACTGCTGAATATAAACGACACCAAGCGCTTTCAATGTGCGCCAAACTCGTACTCGAATGGTGGATGGTTCATTAGGTACTTTATAAGAGAAAACAATCCATGAACTGTCCTTATCCAAAGAAAACCAGCCCCCTAGTTGTTTTTTGATGATTTCAGATTATCATTCACAATATAATAATGCAACGCATGTTTCATTTTAATCAGGGAATGTTAATATTAGACAAAATTTTTTCGTTGAAAGTAGAGGGATATCGATGGCTCATTTAGGTTGGCTTATTACCCGTTATGGTTATATAGGTATTTTTTCTGCTTTAGCTCTTGGTATTGTGGGATTGCCTGTGCCGGACGAAGTGCTATTGACCTACGTAGGATACAATGTATTTCAGGGGAAAATGATGTATCTATTTGCTTTGGTTAGTGCCTTTTTAGGCGCAGTTACAGGGATTTCAATCAGTTATGCCATTGGTTTAAAATTGGGATTACCATTCCTAAAAAAATTTGGACCCAAAATACATATCACCCCAGGGAGAATTGAATACACACAAAATCTTTTTGAAAAATATGGAAATGTTATGCTCATCGTAGGTTATTTTATTCCGGGAGTTCGACATCTCACTGCCTACATAGCGGGAATTTCACACATGGACCTTCGGAAATTTATGATATTTTCCTACAGCGGTGCGTTTTTGTGGAGTATTACGTTCATAAGCCTGGGGCATGAATTGGGGGAACGGTGGTTTCTGGTCGAAGAGTATATCCATCGATACGGGTTTTATAGCTTTGCTCTTATAATTCTATTGATATTAGGGGCTATTGCTTATTTTAAATTAAGGCGCACGAGAGCAAAATAATTGAGAGGGGAAAAAGGTTCCCCCATTGGTTTGGTAGAGGACCTTGTTTTGTATAAAATATGAATGAAAAGCTTAGCAAACCTCATTTCCTGTGGTGCCTCTGTAATTATGAGTTTGTGGGTGCATTCCATTTAAAGTTGTATACCCTTCAAAATAATGAACATGCCCTCCTGTGGGAAGATCAATTGCAGGACCCGTTACTCCATCAATAATATGAGTGTGGCCGTCATTCAATGAAGTAACCGTATGGTAACGATGAATATGAGGGACTCCAGTCGGAGTTGGTTCAGTAACGCCAACGTATTCATGTACATTCCCGTCGTTGTCTAGAGGTTTGACATAAGCACCAGTACTAGTGACGGATTCTTGTAATTAGTCTTCTTGCTTCTTGTCATTAGTTTGCACACTACTTTTTTTTCTTTAGCAACATTAGATTGCTTATACCAAGGATTAATTAAATTTTTTTCATATAAGGTAATTATGTAAGTACACCATTGATCTGCAAGACCACGACCAAACCAAAACTGGCTGTGGTCTTTGTTTAAACCATTGTATAAGCATAACTGTCCCCCTCAAATAATTAGGTAATTATAATATCTCCATTAAATCCTTATTCTGCTGCTCCTCCAAGATTTTACATAAGCACAAAAATCACAAATGGCTTTCATAAATGGGCTATGACACACTACAAATCTTGCACACAAATGACAGACTGAAGCACAGTTAGAAGTTTAATTTGGTGGCTTCGTGAATAAGTATCTGGTCTGTGAAGTAATGAATGAACGGTATGTTCACACGTTTCAGCACAGTCGTGAAGCATCTTTAACATTTCAGGCATCATTGTTTGAGTCGGCAATTAAAACACTCCTTTAAGAAACAAATAATTTGACCTTAACAACGTATTCAATATGCTAATGTCCTGATATAAAGGCAAATGCCTAAAATTACTTTTATTCAAACAGCGAATTCTCACTTATCCTTCAGAGGGCTATGACTATCCTAGAATTCCCCGTCTCATGTTGTCTTGGTGAGATCCATGCGCCAGTCATTGCATTGCATGATGTTCCCCGGTGGGTACTCGAAGGCGCACTCGCCGATGAACAAGAAGTCGAGCTTCCTGCAAATTGCGTTTGACGCGGGATTGTCGACGGACGGGAATGCGTGAATGTACCTGTGTTTCTGCTCTGCGCTGGCACTTGAGATGGCAGCCGCGGTAGCTGCAGCCGCTATGCCTCTGCCCTGGAAGGGTGGCAAGACGCCCCAGCCGATCTCGTATATTGTCTCATCCTGCCAGATGCGTTCCCAGTACCCGATGTTACCGACCGCTTCGAGATCAGGGAGCAGGACGATGCTGAACATACGACCAGTCCCCTTCCCGCCGATCTCAAGGTACCGCTTGTGGCGTGCGATGATCTGCTCCTCGCTCTCCGGACCTCCCAGGTGTTCTAGCATCTCCGGTGCATTCAGGCGATAAAGTAGAGCAAGGTCGGCATCTGCCCATGGCTCAATCCGTACGTTCATTCGATTTCGCATCTCTTTCACTCCTATAAATGGAATCACGTCATTTCGTATTCATACCTAAAAAGGAACATATGTTCCCAATTAATTATAGCACCAATTCCTCGATGTGTCATTAAGAAGGAGAACTATTCTGCCCTTAGGACGCTCCCGCGCCTACGCTTGGGTTACGTTCTCCACATTCTATTACCAATTTTATATTAAAGCTCATACGCGTGTAGCATGTAGTTCTTCAAATAAACCAATAAACTCGGACTAAGCACTAAGAAAATACTTTATTTCAGTCTAATACCAACCTGCAGAATAAGTAATTCCAACGACAAAAGACCCCAGATAACCAGCAGGTTTATTTTGAAGCTGAAATCTCTTCTCTTTCATTATCAGTTGAGGCTTAAATATGCCAACCATGACTAGCCCCATAACAAAAATAAGAACTCCACCTATTTGGCTAATAAACTGTTGATTGGAAGAAAACAATTTACCCAACCAACTTGCCGATAATACAAGGGCAATAAAGATGATCGAAAATCCTAACATAAAGAGCAATGTATGAATGAGGGCATTTCGTTTAATTAGCCCCTTACCTTGTTTAACATCTTGAACGGACACTCCCGTTATGTAAGAAAGAAACGAAGGATACAGTGGCAAACAACAGGATAAGACAAAAGTGGTTGCATAACAAAAAAAGCCTTGCTAAGCAAGGACTCTATTGCAACCTATTTTAGTTCATCGTACACTTTTGGAGCCAACATTACAATTGCGTTCTAAATATGATTTTAATTATCTAAAAAATCTTCGATCTGTTGAGTAGTCAAAGTTTCTTCCAAAACAGCTAGTGGAACGTCTGCCACTCTTCCAACCATGGAAGATCTTCCGTTTTGTCATTCATACGTTGATACATTTTTTGCTTCGTCTCGTGATCCATTGATAATCACTCTGGATTTCCTGGTATAGAACTATAGTTCTCCAGTTAGCACAAATAAACTTGTGCCACGAAAACGGTTGCCATTGAATGTACGGGTTTGCTGCACCTTTATTCCTAGAAACCTTTTAGGTAAACAGATATTTCAGAAATTGCAGGATTTTTGCCAAGAAACACATATTACCTACTTTTGTGAACGTAATCGATCCGGGGGAATCAGACTTCAAGATTTTCACTGTACGGGTCGTTCCATCCCATTCTACTTTGCCGCCAAGAGCTTCACCGACAAAACGGACAGGCGCCATCGTGTTACCGTTGACTAACTCGGCGGGCGTTTCCTGATAAACGGTTTCACCGTCCCTCTCCGCGACCTGATCGCCTATTCGGAAACGAATGACAATTCCGTTCTTGCTCCCAGTAGCCATCATATTTGTCTGATCCCACGTTACCTGTGCTCCAATTGCTTCGAAAATAGTACGTATTGGAACAAGCGTTCTGCCTTCACGGATAATTAGCGGCTGCTCAGCACGGAGTTCGTTTCCATCGATGTCAACGGAGACATCAGATGACAAAGTGATGATCTTCGTGTTCACCTGCTTACCGGCCTGATCGTAGACGTTTACTTGGAGCTTCGATCCTTCTGGTACATCTCCCGCGTTCAGCTCGAGGCTGTATGGAGCATGGGTTTGTGATTTTATGGCACTTCCATTCAGCATATACTCCACTTTACCGATGAATACCTCGGGAATACGAATGTACGGTACGATCCGCACTTGCTTGCGGAAACGTACATCATTCTCCGCTTTCATGTACCCGATCTGCACATCAGGTTTAGCTCCTGTTTCGATTTTGTCGAGATAATATGAATTGGAGATGATAGATTTATAAGCTGCCAACATCAAAGGATCGTCACGGAGTAAATAGTCGTTGAGTGATTCCCTTGTCGTCATATTCTGGTTAAAATAGGTTATCGCCTTGACACGCGGGTACTTTTTCGGAATCACTTCATACAGTCGATCTAGGTTCTCAACCGCCCAGTCGGTATGTGATTTACCATCTCGGTTCGTCTTGTGTGCCACACCGGTTTCGCTGATCATGATCGGCTTCCGGTCTGCATACAGCCGGTATACCTCATCGAGACGTTCGACCGGGCTTGTACCGTATTCTGGAAGCGCAGGCTGGCCGTCCCTGTACGGCATAGTATACATGTTAATCCCGACCCAATCCACAAATGAGTCTCCGGGATAATAGGTGGACATCGAATAACGCGGTACGTCATTCGGACTCCAAACCATCGCAACGTTCGGTGCTTCCTCCTTCATCACTTTCGAGATCAGGCGAAACTTTTCGATATACTTCTCCGTGTCGCCATGCCAGACCACCCAATTTCCATTCATCTCGCTGGCAAATCGGAGAAAAATGGGAATGCCAACCGACTTTGCATCCCTAGCCCACTTGCGAAGATGGCTATCGTCCTTCACTTCATCGAGCCCGTTGGACGGTTCTAGCGCAATCTGGATGCCGGTACCAGCGCCAGCCTTTTTTGCGTTATCCGCATAACGTTTCGGGAAATCGCCGTCATATGGCGAGTAGGCAAGATAAATCGCATGGTTCTTGCCGTAGATCGATTTGGACAAATAAAAATTGTTCCCCATCCCGGGATCAGTTTCCGAATACATGCCGAGATAAAGTCCCGACTCGGGTTCGAATTTGGCCAACTTTCCTTGTTTCGAGGTTGACACATTCTCGATATATACCGGATTATCTGTCGAGACGTAGATATCAAGCGTCATGCTGAGCTCCTGAGCACGATACCAATCTTCGGCACCCCAATCATTGCCGGCATTCAACCAGTAATTGTTCTCTATCTCGTAATAATGGACTGCATTCGAGTAATCTTTAACGGATTCGTAATACTTACCGAGTTGTTTCGAATAAAGGGCGGCATTCGTCCAACCACCAATGGTGCCTTCATTGGCAAAATGTTCAACGAGCCTTGCCAAGAGCGGTGCTGCTTCATTCATTTTACCTTCATCGGCCGTCCTATTCGCTTTCATTTCCAAATCCCACCAGCTGTCGGCATTTACAAGCGTCGGTACCGAGGTCAAAGTTATGGTCGAGGTCAAAACGAGCAGAAAAATTTTCTTCAGCTTAAAGATCAATATTCTCTTACTATGAAATTGGATCATGTCATTCATCCTTCTTTCTGAAAAACTCATTACTTCTAACGACACAATTTGATCGGATAGGTACGTTTGTATAAGCTCCTCATCCAAAAATAAAGAGGCTATACTGAGCCACTTTCATTTATATAATTTCTATTATAATAATAAGTTGTTTCGTCGGATTCTGGTATATTTTGGTTTCAAGTGTTGGATTAACCTCCGAAAACTTAAATGAAAATAAGCAGACTGCCGACGGCAGCTGCTTTGTAAACTAAACACTTCTTTTTTTAACTATTGTTTTCCGTTAGAATTCCTGTAGATGGATTATTTTCGGCTTTGTAAAACAACGAGCGCCTCAGTACGATGGAAGTCCGCTACGGGTCAAAAAGCCCTTTGATTCCATCATCCAGGAGGACGCTCTACAATGAAGTTTAAATCACAAGCTTAGCAAAATCAATATGCTTCCAAGTATGTTCTTTTGAGATATCGAAATAACTATCAGTTCCATTTTGATCTCTGGATAGAGCTTCACAGTCTTTATGTGCAAAAAAAGGGTACGCCAGAAAGACAGCGCACCCTACCTTCATAAAGCTAGTCCCACAACTATCAAAATTCTACTGGGTAAACAATTTGCTATTATGTCTCTAGCCAAAAACGACGCAAATTATCCATTGCTATTTTCGAAGCGGCTTTGCATTCTTCCATACCTTCGAACTCTACAGTAATGTTGCCGTCATAGCCTGACTGCTTGATCAGCTTAACGATTTTACGGATCGGGATGTCTCCATGTCCGACGATTGCTCCCCGCAGGAAGTTCCCGTGAGCGGTTTTGAACCAGACTCCGTCTCCGGGATGCTCGTCGTACGGGCGGAAGTAAAAGTCTTTGAAGTGAATTAGGGAAGCGTACGGCAAGTTTTTCATAACGCCGATGATCGGATTTTCGTCCACGCACATAAAGTTGCCGATATCCAGTGTAGTCTTAAAGTTGGGGCGGTCAACTGCCTGAAGGACGCGCTGGACGCGGTCGCTCGCCTGCACACTGAACCCGTGGTTCTCGATCGTAGTCGTGATGCCGAATTGCTCGGCATAGTCGGCAATGATCCGGCTGCCTTTGATGATCAGAGGCAAGCTGTTCTCGAACCATTGGATTGTCATCTTCTCCGGAGGAATCGTAAAGGCCGTCACGTCATGCCGCATATGCTTCACGCCTAAGCGGCGCACGATATCGACATGCTGCTTGACGCGCTTCATCTCTTCCTCGAACGCCTCTTCCGTCTCCTGGATGAAGTCGGCGGGCATCGAGTAGTTGGATAATTCAATGCCTACAAACGCAGCTTTCTCCCGGATCGCATCCGCCAACGCGGGATTGTCGATAAGTGTGTACCCGTACGGCACCATTTCCATATGCTCGCCGCCGTTGTCCGCGATCCACTGAACAGCGTCCAGGACGGTCATTTCCCCGCTTTTTAATGCGTTCAATAAACTGTACGTGCTGAGACCGATTTTCATTGTTATCACCTCATGGGAATAATAGGAAATAAATACTTCGGGTTACCTCTCATGCAACTCAAGCTCGATCACTGTGTCGATTATGAAAATTACCTATCGGAAATTTTTCAGTCACCTCGCGAAATCGCTTCCATTTATCTCTTTGAAGTATTCGCCATGTGATTAAACTATCCTGCCTGTTGTTATACTGCTCTCGTTTTCCGTTAGCGTAGCGGTAGCGAGGTCTTATCAAGAAACTCCTTGATCTTCTGCAACATACCAAGTGTGATCTGGTGATTCACTCTCGGGTACTCAATCAATTGGATATGATCTGCAGGTTTACCCTCATTTGACATAGCATTCACGAAATATCTCTGGCTATCGATAGGAATTGAAGTATCATCTTGGCAATGAAGAAGCAATAATGGCTTTTCTGGATTCAATCGAATATTGGAAAGCGGATCATTTTGTTGTAAATTATCTTTGTCGTTTGCTTCCATTGGATTCAAACCGAGCTTTTCGCGATACAGCTCTTCAAATTGAACCCAAGCACAAGACCCATTAATAACAATTGCGGAGTGAACCTTTTGATGTTTAGCATAGGTACCAGCAGTAATAAAACCACCTGTTGAGTGACCAGTCAAAGTAATCAGAGTATCACTATTTTTTGACAGCTCAGATACGATTACTTCTGCTTCTTGTACACCTTGAAAAACGACAGGCCAAAAATGGGCTTGTAACGTTGTTACATCAAAATAATTAAGGCTTCCACGCTCTCCATGGCAAGGTAGTTCCGGTATTATCACTCTATATTGCCAATTTGATATCATTGATGCAAAGAACTTATAGCTTTCCATCGTAGATTCCCATCCGTGATACAATACAACTTGGCCTACCGGTTCGGATGCAGGGTGAAGAACGATGCTAGGCACTCCACAAATATAGCGATATTCATGTTCCATTTGGTTGTCTCCTGTGTTTGTATGCTTCTGTACACTGAATAAAACTCGTCACTACTAGCTATTTTATAAAAATAATCTCTTCCAGAAAGAAAATCCACTAATTGTAAGTTTCTTATTATTAAACCTGTTTCCTCTAAAACTTCCATCTTGTCTATGCTGTAACATGATTTCATCATGTTCATTTAAGATAATAACAACAGCTCCTGGTAAAATAAATTTCATCTCCCCGCATGGAAAATCCACCCATTATTTTATGATATTATATGGTTCGTTCAATCG
Source organism: Paenibacillus sp. yr247 (assembly GCF_900103825.1). Classification (GTDB taxonomy): domain Bacteria; phylum Bacillota; class Bacilli; order Paenibacillales; family NBRC-103111; genus Paenibacillus_E. The sequence continues at coordinate 934,011 of NZ_FNIF01000001.1, read as the reverse complement.
TAAACATAACACAACTTCTCGTTCAGCAGAATATCGTTCCTACGTTTCAGCGGCTGGGAATGCTTCGAAAAACGATCGATAAATAAAAAAATCCCCATTTAACGGGGACTCCAATACGACTATGTTTGTGTCGTTTACCGGTTCTATATACTAAGCAATATGTTTATATGCCACGTTATACAAGTCCAATGAAAGGGGAAATATTGTCATAGTATACAGAGTAATAAAATTCATTAAATAAGTTGATATAATATGGGATTAGCAGTAGAAGGATTTCGTCATAATGCAGCAGCTGTTTTAGTTCTCTTCATTCTTTTGGTTATTGTATCTGTGTGTTTTGCATGGTAACCTAATCGATTCAGTAAAGAAAGGGCTCCTGGTGAATTTGCCTAGCTAGGGACCTTTTTTTTGGTAATTGAGTTTGAATTCCTATTTTTCTTCTTGACTCTCACGTTGTCTTCTGGATCAATCTTCTACATATCCCTCAATTAATTATGAGATTTTCAATAGTTATTGCCTCAAACCGTATGTTTCTCTTTTTGGTTGTTGATTTCATACTCTTTATTTTCAACCAATTTTTGCACTCCGTTTCTTGCCTTGTTTGCATCATTTAAATCAAACTGCCCCAACCAACTCTAATGTCCCTCCAATCGCTTTTCATTCGTTTCGCATGATCACTTCGTGGTAGCCATCATCAGCATTTTGTTTTCGTATTTTAATTTCTAAAAGATCCGCTTTCACAAAGGCCCTTCCACTTGTGGAATGGACAAGCGTCGGCAATTTAATAACTTGTTCTTTGTTTCCAGGCAAACCTTCCAGTTTCACATCACTAGTGCTGGCGAGCACCCTTAAACGTTTTAGATTTATTGTTTCCGGAGCCCTTATTTTAACGATAATGTAATGATCCGTCTCAGAAGTAACTATCTGAAGATCTTCTTGTGTTATCTTTCCATACGCATTTAAGACAAGCTGCATATAATTTTGAATCCATTCTGGATTATTTAATTGATCTAAGGGCATATAAGGCATTTTCCCTCTAAATAATTGCTCAAAATCAAAAAAATTATTAGGATTGCTGTTATTCTGATTCATTCATCATTACCTCCATCCTAAGTTAGAGTATTCAGGCAGTCGAAATAAAGTGAGAGGCATAGGCGAACTTTCCCCTACAATTATTATATTCTTAACATTTTTTAAAATTAGGACTCATAACGTTTACGAACTTCCGCAATAGTCATATCCAATCTTCTTCCATTACTATATGTAGCACCCATATTTGACTTTAGTATAGCAAATGTCCAAACAACTAATAAATTAGTTTCATAGAATGATATATCTTATGGAAAGGGGGAGAAAGTATGAGCTTTGTAGGACTTCATACTTCTACTGCTACGATCTTAGTTCTTTTCATCCTTCTCGTTATTATTACTCGTATGGTTTGGTAATTAAAAATGAAGCTACTTGTTTTTCTCATTTACACAGTCAACGAAGCATAAACTAATGAAATTGGCTAATAATGAGTAAGAAACCTAGAAGATAGTTTCTAGGCTTTCTTTGTGTTTTAAAGGAATATTAAATTACAAAAGCTGTTGTGATGATTACCAAAAGAATAAAAAGAACCAAGATAAATGTGACGTTGCGGCCATAACCATAACCATAACCTTCACCATAACCTACTGAGCTCATGTTTACTCATTCCTCTCGGTGATTTTTCACTACGGTATAATTATACGTTCGGTACTTAGTGCTTGCTTGGACGTATGCCACTGGGGGCAACCGCCGAAGAAAAGCGCACACGCGTATCCGTCGAGAAAACCGCGTAGCTATTTTTGCCGATTGCTATTAGCGACTTTGTATGATCGGCTTCGACGAAATCATAGCCAGTGTTATTTTTAACGAAATAATCAGGGAACACAGACTAATCAGCCTACTTGAAGATGAAATGAGTATCAAATTGGGTATCTACCTAGTGCGGAACCATCAACTTAAACGTATATTGATATTGCCAACATACACACACTCACACTCACACTCACTCGTTACCCTCATTTTAAACTTTAAGCCTAGTGGGGATTTGCTTTTTCATTTAATCTTAAACTGAAATACTGTTTTCAGGGTTCTTTAATAACAATAATTTAGCCTTCTACTCGTTGTATACGGCTTAAACGATTAAACGATCATGACATAATAATCAATATGGGCGGAACTGAAAAGGTCATATATCCAATCACCTAATAACTACTGACATATGATAAAACTAGATTTTATCTTGAAGGAGGTAACGGATCAGGTGGAGAGGATATTTCCGATTTGCGAGGCAACTATAATGCCTTACGTAGGAAGGCCAGTTTGCGCAGTATTACATGATGGAACGCATTATTACGGGACTATTGAGGGAATTGATGGCGATCGATTGATTATTAACGGCTATATTGGAGAACAGGGTGAAGTTGAAACATACGCTTTGAATAACAATCAGTCCATCAAAAAACAGTCCGTCAAGAAAGCCAAGCAAGTAAAAACATCTGCTTTTTTACCTGGTTTCGGTTTTGAAAGATTTTTCTTTCCACTTGCAGCACTTGCGTTCTTATTTGCCATACCCTTTCTTGGGTTCCCGTTTTTCATTTAATTAAATAAGTAAGTAAATTCTTAGTTTCGCCTTACATCTGTAGGAAGCTTTCTGGAACCGGCTAGATGGTAAGTAAACAAGAAAGACGGCGGCCATTATTGGCTTCCGTCTTTCTTGTTTACTTATTCAATGAGTTCTGATAATGTTATCCTCATTTCTGTGATTATGGCCACTCCTATTAGACATTTGACCATGTATTATATGGGCTTCTGTCATAACCGTTTGTAGTTAGATGTAAAATAGGCTTGTCGGATCCCATTAAAAACGCGGTTTGGTACAAACATGATTCTTTTGAACAAAATCATGGATTTTATTCATAGGTCAATCAGAAGAGACTAGGTATATATGATGAAAAGGCATGCGAGGTGCCTTACTCGCGCTCGATACAAAGTGCTTGATGGACGTATGCCACAAATTCCCCTATGTGACGAAGAATAATGGTAAAATAATTCTCAGAACGCACAATATTCACAATTTTTCGGAAGCGAGGGAATAGACATGCTATACGAATTGCGTATTTATACGATGCATGCGGGGAGAATGGATGCGATTCTGCATCGTTTCGGCCAGCACACGCTCGGTATTTTCGAGCGGCTGGGGATGAAGGTGTACGATTTTTGGATCGATCAGACGGGGCTTCCGAAGCTGTATTACGTGATGGAATATAAGGATATGGAAGAACGGCAGCGGCAGTGGGATTCGTTCCGGCAAGATCCGGAATGGATCGAGGTGAAGCTCAAATCCGAGGAAAATGGACCTATTGTAGAAAAGCTCGAGGAGATATTCATGAAGCGTGCCGAGTTTTTTACTCGGTAGCGTGGTTGGCACTTGCTTTGTGGTGGTGAATACAGGAACGGAGCCTCGCAGGCTAGCTGTCGGGCTCCGTTTTTGGTTTTAGGAATTTATTGGTAACGAAAATAGAACGTGTAAAAGAGCCATCGAAATGGCTTCCTCTATTGCAGCTATATCTTTAGTAGTGCTGAAAAGCTGTTTCAGCTTTGATTCTTTAATACAATTTCTTCAATACTTCCGTATTGAAAGGCACGAGTTCATCCCATCGTCCATCACGCACTTTGTCAGCCCACGCTGGGTCAACCAGTAAGGCGCGGCCAATCGCCACAAGGTCAAATTCCTCATGATCCAATCGGACAAGAAGTTCGTTAATGTCTGCCACACCGGCACTATTCCCTTTAAATGCACCCAGGAATTCAGCATCGAGCCCAATCGATCCCACCGTGATCGTTGGTTTGCCAGTCAACTTCTTAACCCATCCCGCAAAGTTAAGGCTTGAACCTTCGAATTCAGGTTCCCAAAAGCGGCGAGTCGAGCAATGGAAAATATCAACGCCTGCTTCCACCAGGGGCGCCAAGAATTGGGCCAGCGACTCTGGAGTTGCCGCCAGTTTCGCATCGTATTGGGAAGATTTCCATTGTGACATCCGTAAAATAATCGGGAAATCAGGACCAATCGCAAGACGGCATGCTTTAATAATCTCAACAGCAAAACGAGTGCGCGCTATCATGTTGCCGCCATAATCGTCGCTGCGTTGGTTTGTTCTCTCCCAGAAAAATTGATCTATCAAGTAGCCATGCGCGCCATGAAGCTCAATCCCGTCAAAACCAATTCTCTTGGCATCGGCTGCCGCTTGCGCAAACGCTTTAACGATGGAGTCTATCTCTGATTGCGTCATTGGTTCATTGACCTTATCACCGTTAAGATTGAGACCAGAGGGTCCGATGGAGAGGGCTTCCGGATTCGGTTGCGATCCGTTCGCGCGCGTCATCCCGACGTGCCATAACTGCGGTACGATTCGACCTCCCGCCTCGTGAACTGCCGCTGCTACTTTAGCCCAGCCCTCAAGGGCTTCCTCGCCGTGAAAGTTAGGCACGTTAGGATCCCCCGTTGCCGCGGGATGATTGATCAATGTCCCTTCAGTTACGATTAGGCCAACACCGTTCTCCGCCCGACGTTTGTAGTAAGCCGCAACATCAGGTCCTGGCACTCCGCCCGGTGAAAAGCTTCGAGTCATCGGAGCCATTACGATTCGGTTAGACAATTTCAGATTTCCTAAAGAAAAGGGTTTGAACAGGGAATCTACGGCTTGCGATTTGTTATGTTTTTCCATTCGATAACCTCCATTGTGTTATATGCTCTTCTCGTCGCGCCGATATTAAGTCCATTGGCAATGTCGATTTGATTCAAGTAGCCCGGACTTCTGTATTTTTAACCAAATATTCCTGGCAACATTGTATCTAACCCTTCTCGCATGACGAGTTGTTCAGATTTGTGGATTATCCGGTTGAACGGGGATTAACATTTTCACCCCCCATTCTTTGTTTTAATTCGATTATTATCGAATAAAAGAAATATAGCACGGAGTATGGTAAAAATGCAATCATTTCTAGGAGAAGTAACCCATTACACTGTTCTAAAACATAAAAAAATCCCCATTTGACTGGTCTCCAATACGCCTATGTTTGTGTCGTCTGACATGCAGTCAGTCTTAGCATTTTCCTTTTGTGCTGGCACGGAACACTACTGATGTCCTAACGTACGTTATTGTTCTCTTTCTCCTTTTCTAATGTGAGGGAATCCAACCAATGATTTGTAGTATCGTTAAGACCACCTCAATAACAATAAGAATCACAACGATCCATTCGACGAAAAGCCCTCGGATGGAATGACTGATATTTGAAAAACCCTCCAAGATGTGGTATAAAATGTCCGTTTTGCTTTTAAGTATTTTAAATCGATCGTTCAATTCAAAAAAATCCATCATCCCAACGTAAAATTCGCTTGCCGTACTGTTGGTCCAAGTCAAATCAGGTTTATCCAAGATCATAATATAGGCAAGGGTGTTATATTCGTGACGTACAATTTTTGCGGTCGTTCTTGCCAATTCTTTGTTGCCAACACGTAGTTTTCCTTTTTCAAGCCGGTCTATCATAATTTCGAGGCTATCATGAATTTTCCCAAGTTGTTCTTCTATCTTCTCAAGAGCTACCGATTTGGCAAGGACGGTGGAGATTAATTCGGGGTAAAAGGATTCATACTTAGCTACCATTACATACTTGTCAGTTAACTCCATGCTATCGATTTCCTCGATGTGAAGGCTGTAATCGTCCGTGTATCTGTCGGCAGGTTGGAGTTCAATATCAGGCTCGAATGATTGGATGAATTTCAAAAAGCCAGTTATCTCATCCATGTGAGTGTGATTAACAAAGACAACGCTTCCGAAAGAAAACACTAACACTTGTTGTAGTGAGTCTATATCTTTATTAAGGATCGATGTAAGAATATCGCCTCTTAGAATTAAGGGTTGTTCCCATGTGTATTTTTTGGGAATTCCGCAGTGGATGGCGATTTTGTTCAGATCAATTTCATTTGTGATTGCCAAAGCCTTAAAAGTAATATCTTTCATTTTCTTCACTCATCTGCTTTCAAAAGTCATGCTAACTATTCTTGACAGAAAAAGCGGGCTTCAATCCTCATGATTAATAAAAAGAGAGGCAAATTGGCACCCTTCGTCTACAGCCTGTGTAAGTTAATGAAACTCTCGTTTCTCGTTAGTTAACAATTCAAGAAAATTTCTCTGATAATTCTTTCCCCATACAAATACTATCATTACTATTTACATACGGTTCATATTTTTCAATTTGTTCATAACCTAATTTCTTATATAATGATATTGCTTCAGGTTGATTTATCCCGGTTTCCAAAATTGCACTATTTCTCCCTTCTTCTATTGCCCATTTTTCAAGTTCTATTAGTATTGATTTGGCTATACCCTTTCCCCTTACTTCTTCTTTTACATACATTCTTTTAATTTCGACTATAGTTTTATTTCCAATTTCCCTAAAACAGCCACAACCAACAGCTCTGTCATCATCATAAGCAACAATAACTTTTGCATCTAATTTGACTACATTAAACGCAGTAAAATTTTGTTGTGTTTCTGGATATCTATTCCACAAATCTTTATCCAGCAATTCTATTAAACTACAAAAATCAGGATTTTCTGCAGAAGTTCTTCTTATGCTAATCATTTTAAATCAACCTCCATATTTTGTTTTCTTCAATGTTTAACCATTATTTTTCTTTCCCTAATAATACCACATGCTGAAAAATAGGATTGCTTGGGTCTGAATCAATCATTGCGTAACTTTAATCTGCCTGTTAACTTAGTATTGAAATACCATACTCTCAATCGTTACTCAAACATAAAAAAACAGCCTCGGGGGGCTGTTTACACGTTTCCTTATTTAAGGCCGGGCAGGCTGCTTATCCTCATTTAATCGGAATGGAATTCAGGGAAATAAGGATGATTGCTATTGGAATTGATAGTACATACGTAATCAATGGTATCTTAGAATGAAGCCGAAGAAGAATGAACATGAGAATGTTAAATAAAAACGAGTCAAATAATGTCCATCCATGGAGATATGTAAATGTGCCGGTGTGTAATAATACCCATTCATTTGCCGTGTAAATACAAATCCACACAATGGTCCACCAAGTCGATATAAAATGACCACTAGGATATCTTCCCAAAAAGATTAATACAGTGCTTGCGAATACAATGAGCTCCCCTGCTACACATATAAGTTCGTTTTTAAGTGGCCACGTAGGGACAAGTGTCCAGAGTCGATGAGTACAAGTGACATAATAGTAAAGTACGTCGCCAAGAATAAAATAAAGAATGGTTGCATGATACTTGCTCCAGTTTCTCCAGTCTCCCCAACGTAAAGCCGCCAGTATCCAAGTACTTACCCCAATGATTTCAGCCATTATTTTCTCCTCATAAACAAAAGTATTTTGAATCTATCTATATTTGGGTAATAAATATCCAGCTATCAAAACCTTTTTATTTTCTTCTAAATTGTTCCCAAACTAGTAGGTTTTATGCGCAAAACCTCGGGGCTGATGCTGGACTGGCTCGTCTGGATTCTCATTACAGATGAGTGTTGGTACTGGAAGATTGGCCTGAAATGGAGAACAGACCCGCAACGTTTCGCTAGCGGCCAAACCATTTATCGAATATGTTGAGCTTTCATCTTCGTAATGCTTTGTGAGAAGCGATATATGAGAACATTTATGCAAATACCGTTTCTTTCGGTCAATTATTTTACTCGCTCTCTTATCCCGAACGGCGACATTTTTTTTTGTATTGGTGCACATTTATTTGTGACAAAGTCCGGATGGCTTTATTTAGATCGGAAACATAGACGAAGATTCTGTTACTCTCTCCCGCATACATGGCTATAACCTTTACCTTGCACCAAAGGGCTCCAAATATAGCTTTGAGTGCTCCGGGAACTCCGGGCGTGATTTTGCGGATTTGACAAACTTTCGCTTCATGCAACTTGACACCACTTGATGCCAATACTTTTCTCACGATGCGAAGATCATTAGCACTTTCCACATCGGCAGATCCGGCCACGAGTCGGACCAAATTCAGACGGTTGCTTTTCTTGGATTGGACAAAACCTGTAATGTTGACATGTGCTCCGGAGATACCGGATAAAATGCAACTAAGTGTGCGATCCTGTGTGTAAAAAGTAAATTGCGTCCGGATGAAAAAACTGAAACTCAATACAATCACCTCGTATTATTATTTTTTATGGTTCAGCCCATGCGATATATACAATAGTATCCTTAATGATCCGAAGAAATGGTAATGTTATACGTTCTTATTTCTAAGGATAAAAAAAACAACATGACGGAAATTGCCGTCATGTTGAATGATATGTAAGAAGCCTGCAGCAGCTGTAACACTCCAAACATTGAAGCAGCCCCTAGAGCAATTCAATATTGGATATTAGTTAAAAGAACGCCGAGATGGCCTCTTTTGTTTTCTTTATATGGCAAGGGAAATTACAGTAATTAAACATCTAGATTCTTGTTTTACAAGGAGACGACTAAAGATAAATGCTGATTACTTGATACTCGTGAAAGTAATCTCATTTTTTGCCTTTGATACAAAATAATATAGTCGTCTAATTTTTGACTTATTGCTACTACTTTTTCATCAGTAAGACTTCCATGTAAAAATGCTTTTTCTATCATTTCAAAGCGCAATGCTTCGATTATTTCTTCTAGTAATAGTTCCATTTTATCTATCACATCAATTCTGTTTCAATATGGTAGGTAAATTATAAAACAAATTGTTTGTAAAAGGTTGTAAATATTTGTCGTTAAAATTGTGACAAATATGTGAAATTTCATTTCAAACTGATGTAGTTATTTCGATTTTTTGTTTCGTACAAGAGGACAAAATGTACGAACCGATTGGTATACAATAAACTGTGTATTTCTAATTGCATAACAAAAAAAGGAACCCACTTGCCAATCGGGCCATGGGTTCAAGTTTCTAGACATTCTATAAATTGTTGTATTATCAATCTTCTCTAAATTCACCTTCTTCTATTTCCCCATTGAGCTGGTTGGCATAATCGCGCATCAGATCGTAATCCTCATTGCCGTCGTTTTCCAGCATCGTATCAGCTTCTGGTTTATTTGATTTCACTAAGTTATTTTTCTCAATCTGTATTTTGCCCACCCCTTCCTAAGAATAGGATTTCCCATATAGGGATTGTTATCCATTTTAAATAAAGTCGCTTTAGTATTAGAACTTTTAGTATTAGAACTATTCTACTGACGTAGAAAAGTATGAAATATTTATAATTCTGTTTGTGGATACGACGAAGTCGTCTCTCTAATGAGGCTTCGTATTTACTTCAAAAATCCACACGTTTCCCTGTTTGTCGATACCGAAATCGTAACCGAGCATTCCGATGCCAGGATAGCGTGACTCTAGCAGCCTCGTACACGTACGGGCGACTCCGCACATCGTATCGATTTTGGATTTGACCTGCGAAACAGGGAATGTACGCCGCAGCGCATATGTCCCACCAAGCAGCGTGCCTCCTCTGCAAAGGTTGGTGACGAACAGCCCCGGTCGCGCCAATCGGCCAACAACTGCTCGGATTATCCAAGACCGACCTGCTTTTGCTAGTTTGACGCGATAATCCACTGGCCTTCCGTCGATGGTGGCTAAGTGAATGCCCTGCTGCAGCATAAATGGACGGTTCTGACGTATACGGTTTAACGCGGAAAATAACCCTTTCCAAGTGCGGAACGTTCTTTTCGTCTCGGAGTTGTGCAGCAAGTAACCGTTGCTTGTTTTTTGGATTTTCACTACGCCGCTTCCCCCGGTTCCAATGATCGGCTTTGCCACGACAAATAAATATTGGCGCAGCATTACCTGAAGGTTCGAAGCGCTAAAGCGGCGCATGTCAGGAATATGCTTGGCAACGCCAGCATGCCGTAATAGGACAGCGAATTTCGACCATTTATTAGCAATCAGACGCATGTAAGATTCCTCCTCCCGTACATGCCTTCCTCTATGTTAAAATATTCCTCTACAGACAGAAGGGATCGAGACAATCTACCCAAGTTCAGAAAATTTTCTTCTAATCTATAACACCTCTATAATACAAGGTATAGTGGCATAAAATATAGCTATTCCAGTGGCGGAGGATTAGCTTTCATAGAAAATTTTTTTAAAAAAACGGCTCTGTTCGCATCGTTTGCGAAAGAGCCGTTCTTCGTTGTTTATAGAATTCCTAGAAACAGTTGTCTATCTTCTATGCGGGATAGCCTCCACCGGGAGGTGGCCAAGCGCCGAACAGACGGCGAAGCAGAATAATTTCTCCAAGATGGTACGAATTATGGGAAGCAATATTGCGCAAAATGCCCGCTTTTGTTTCCGTTGGAAAATGGATTAAGGTTTCATCAAGCTGCATACTTTCTGCATAGCTAATGGCCTTATCAATTCCTAGTAGAAATTGTTTGATCACCAACTGCCATTCGGCTTCACTTCCAGGTTCGCCCTCACTCGGCCAGCTTTCCGCGACACTTGAAGGTAATTGAGGTTTGCCTCCATCCAAGTAGGTTAACAAAAAGTTCTGCCAATAGCTCATATGTTTCAATAACTGGTAGATCGTAAAGGGTACACCCTCCATGCGTTTGCCTGCTATCTCAACAGTAATATCCGGCAACGCACGAGCTATGGGAATATGTCCTCGTTCGCCTACTAAAGATTTTACAAGCGTTTGGCTAAAAGCTCGATTCGATTCCGACATTCATATTTTCTCCTTTAAACAAGTGTATACCGATTAGAATAACAGATTATACGAAATAGGAAAAGGAGCCTTTCGGCTCCGAAATGTTCACATTTGTTTTAATACGTATTATAAATGTTTTCGCACTCTGCTCCTGTTGGTTGATATAAACAATGCTTTTTATAACGTCCTACGAAAGGCTGATTATACCAAGTAGGAGGACAATCTCCAGGAGGTCTATGTGTTAGTGTCATAATAGGTTCTCGCCGAATGAGCACTATTTAATTTTCATTCACGAATTCGGCAGGATAACTTGCTCCGAAGGGCGCGTCCGGTCTTGAAAATTGTCCCATGAGATAGCGGCGAGTAGGAGTTGTACGTTCTAGGAACTCTTTATTATTCTCGAAACGATCTGAACATCGAACCCATGGTGGACTATAAATATAGTGCATCGTATAACGGTCGTAATTACCATCATGCGCGAATGTCCGGTGCCAAACGGCATTATGAAAAAATAACACCGATCCCGCCGGTGCACAGATCACATGACCGATCGGAACGTTATCCTTGGCTGTTCGAATCGCATCCGGAAGCTGAACTTGGCTTCTATGGCTTCCTGGGATCAGTTCCATATTTCCGGTTCTAGGAACGGACTGATCTGTCAATAAGAAGGAAGCTCGCAATTGAATCAATGGGATCGGATAGCCGAGTTTATTAAAGTTGTACGCACCTGATCCGTCCTGATGCCAACCTCCCATCCCGCCGAAGGCCGGCTGTTTGGTACACCATGCGGACTGTAAAATGAATCGATCTCCGTAAAGCGCCCTGACTTTAGGCAATACTGCCGGATGATCGATCAATCGCTCTAAGGCCAATTCCGTTTCATAGCCTTTTCCCACCTGCGCCCAACCACTTGTGCCGGCTGACTCATGTAAGCGGATGGATGCCTCTAGGCATTCATTCACTTCCTCTTCTGAGAGTACGTTTGGAATAATAATATAGCCCCATGACTCAAACATAAACCGATCGAGCTCCGTAAATTCTCCTGGACTGGAAAAAGGATTCATGGTATACATCCTCCTTGTCTATGCAAATGATTATTCTTTTGCCGATATTGCTCCAGTGGATTCCCCTAACACTAAGGCCGACTTTACGATCAATTTATTGGGCTCGGTCAACCTCTCCTGGTTCCTTAGCAGCTTAAGAAGAAGTTCAGCTGATTTTGTCCCAATTTCCTCCTCGAACTGGTCAATATGGGTGAATGCAGGTTTACCATCAAGCTCTAACGAAGGATTGTCGTACGTAATAATAGAGAGGTCGCGCGGTACATGAATACCTAAATTTTTAACAATACCGGCTACATACATGCCCAACTTCAAATTCAATGTAATGTACGCGGTCGCTGTGCGGTTCTTGATGTAGTGATATAACGGGTGCCTATCGGTAGGGATCATATCTGCCGCATGAAAATCAGTCACAATCAACGCCGGGTTAATCATCGAACCTTTTTGTTTCAGTGCTTCCATATATCCGCGAATCCGCTCGTCGACGGTCACCGTGTTGATCGGAATATCTGAACAAATCGCGATGTCCCTATGTCCTAGCTCCCACAGGTGGTTGACCGCCAATTGAGCACTCATCCAGTTATCAGAACAGACACAATGAGTTTCAAAACCTGGCAAGTAGCGATCAATGAGCACGAACGGAAATTGCCGCAGTTTCAATACCAAGATTTCTTCGTTGTACGTTTCCGCATCAATTGGAAAAATAATAAGTCCCACGGCCCCGCTCTTAATCAGCTCCTGAATCGCTTCCTTTTCCCTCTCCTTGCTATTGTGGGTTAGAACAATCGACACATAATAATCGGAGTCCTCCAGAGCTGAATAGATTCCCCTTATTAGTCGAATTGCAAAGAAATCCTCCAATAAGGGCAGAACGAAACCAATTAGTTTGCGGGAGGAAGAGCGCTCGCCATGAGCTTTTACATGCATAACGTCAAGCTGTTTATTCTCCGGAATTTCATCTTCTTTCACGCGAAATTCGGAGCTAACGAAGCTGCCTCTCCCTGGAATCCGGTAAATCCATCCGTCTTTCGCCAGCTGGGTAAGCGCATTGGATACCGTCATTCGACTGACGCCGAATTGCTCCATCAGCTGCTTCTCCGTTGGGAATTTACTGTTTTCCTCCATATAGCCTGCATGTATCATCTGCTTAAAATGCTCTTGAATTTGCAAATACAGCGGTTGTCGTTCATCCGTTCTGGTTGAAACTCGGATTCTGCTCATATAGCTCCCCCTCAGAAGGGCTAATTGCAACACATCGCCATGCTTCATCCAGATCCCGAATTAAATCATCCGGGTCCTCTGTACCGATATAGAGTCGAACAAGAGAACAAGATCGCTGATCACTGTTGTTTAAGGCATTTACATTGATTAAACTTTCAAATCCGCCCCAGCTGGCTCCAATCCGGAAATATTGCAGACGGTCCGCCCAGGCCCTTAATTTGACAACCGGTACATTGGATTCGAACGAAAATAAACTGCCGTACCCGGACATCTGAGTGCGAGCCATTTCATGCTGAGGGTGGTTCGTTAACCCTGGATGGTTGACCTTGACGACAAAATATTGCCCGCATAAATATTCGGCGACCTTTAGTCCACTCATTTCATGCCGCTGCATCCGAAGCGGCAGCGTACGCAGTCCTCGCGTTACCAATCCCGCTGTCTGTGGCGTCATGATGCCGCCGAACAACATGTATTCGGTCGACATGAGCGGGTCCATTAATCGTTTGGAGCCGACAACGACGCCCCCTACGCAATCGCTATGCCCGGAAATGTACTTCGTAATCGAATGGACGACGAGACCGACACCCATTGTGAGCGGATTTTGATAACAAGGTGTCGCCCAAGAGTTGTCGAGGATCGTTTCCGCTCCTATGCTTAGAGCTAACTCTGCACAACCTCGGATGTCCTGCAGCTGAAACATCATACTTGTCGGGCTCTCCAAATACAGTAATTTGGTATTCGGACGAACTGCACTTTTCCAATTTTCCAATGAGCTGCCGTCGACAAAGGTTGTTTCGATCCCGAACTTTTGCAAGTAGACGCCTAGAAATTCCCGTGTCGGTCCGTACGCTTGATGCGTGCAAATCACATGGTCACCCTGTTTAACTATCGACATAATCGCAGCCGAAATCGCAGCCATTCCGGATGAAAAGCACTTGGCCCTTTCCCCATGCTCCAGCTGTGCAAGCTTGTCCTCCAGGTACCGCACTGTAGGATTATTGCCTCTGGAATACACAAAGTTTTCTTGCTCTTCCAGCCTTGCCAAGTTGAATTGCTCATACGTATCGAACGAGAACAAACTCGTCTGATAGATGGGAACATTGATGGAGCCATGATGGCGATCATCGTGCGCATCATGCGCCACTATGGAGTAAATCTTCTCCTTTGCGCTCATTACCCTTTCACCGCCCCTTGGGTTAATCCCTCCACAATAAATCGCTGTGCAAGGGCAAACAAAATGATAGTCGGGAGTACGGACAGCACAGTTCCGGCGGACATGGAGCCCCAATCAACATTAAACTTGAGGATAAAAGAATTCATCGCCACCGGCAGCGTCTTTAACGATTCGTTGTCGATAAACATGACGGCCAAGAATAGCTCGTTCCAGTTCTGGACGAAGGCAAAAATGAACATAGAGGAAATGCCTGGCAGCATGATGGGGATGATGACTCGTATCAGCGCGGACCACTGAGAACAACCGTCGATCATCGCCGCCTCCTCCAAATTGGATGGAATTCGCTGAAAAAAGCCTCGCAGCATAATCGTGGAGAAAGGTATTAAAATAACGGTATACATGAGGATCAATGAAATTCGATGATTAAGCAGATGCATGTTTGACATCATCATATAAAGCGGAGCAAGAGCGATGAAGCCTGGAAGCATCTGCGTTACAAAGAAACCGAGCATGATTTGTTTGTGACCGCGAAACCGAAATCGCGCAAGTACATATGCGCTGCAAATGGCGATCACGATTACGATCAGCGCCGAAGAAATCGAAACGAGAAGGCTGTTGGCAATATACACATTAAACTTGGACACTTTGAAAATGTTAACGTAATTTTGCAGCGTGAATTGCTCAGGCCAGTAATGAACGGGATAACTGAAAATTTCCTTTTGCGGCTTTAACGAGGTGATGACAATCCAATATAACGGAAACACCATAATGACTAAGTAAAAGGAAAGAAAGGCAACCTTCATGATTCGATACCCGTAATTTCGTTTCATTTAGAAGTCACCTACCTTCTCGGACTTAGTTACCATCAAATAAAACAAGGTGTACAAAAACAACATGACGATCATGATGACGCCAACCGCCGATGCAGACCCATAATCTCCATCATATATAATTTTGTTGAGCATGAAGGAGGACAAAATATGCGTAGCCCCTCCAGGGCCGCCATTCGTCATACCGTAAATGAGCGTTGGATCGTTGAAGATCCAAATGACCCGCAGCAGCGTTGTGGCTATAATTGTTGGCATAATGTACGGAATCGTTACATAGAGCAGCTTGCGATAACCGTTTGCACCGTCTATGCTCGCTGCTTCGTACAGCTCTGAGGGAATAGATTGCAGCGCAGCCAGCAGCATAATGGTAAAGAAGGCTATTCCATACCATACATTAGCGATGATGACGGAGGACATCGCCCATTTCGGATCTGATAAGAAACCAATCCGATCTTCAATAATGCCTAAACGCAATAAGAGATCGTTGATGACACCGATTTGAGAGTTAAATAACCATTTCCAAATAAGACCGATCAGGAAGCCTGATAAAGCCCACGGATAAAAAATAAAGCCTTGGTACACGCCTCGTCCCCAGAATTTCTTGTTCAGAAACAGCGCCAAGATAAACCCCAACATAAATTGCATGATCAAGGAGATAAATACCCAATAGGCGCTGTTTTTCAATGCGGCAAGAAATTGATGGTCTCGAAACGCATCGACAAAGTTTTGCATTCCAACAAAGTGTACCTGCTTCAGATTAAACAGCTTGTAATTTTGAAAAGCCATTACCACCCCCTTGAAGAAGGGATAGTACGTAAAAAAGACCACAAGCAGCAATGCGGGCAGTAAGCTGGAGAGAATGAATTTTTGCCGAGCACTCACGATTAACACCTCCCGGTAAGAAAATAGCGGCAGGCGATGAGCGCCCGCCGCATCCAACTTATTTTTTCATTCCCGCTTTCTGATCCACCCAAAATTTATCCCATTCCTTCAGTAGGTCGTCAGATGATCTCTTATCCAGCAAATAAGATTGCTGACCTTTCATGCTCAATTCTCCCCAGGTCCCGTTGCCTGGGTATTTGAATGGCGGTGTAAAGTTGACAAAGGTATCCGCTTTGGCGGTCATATCCAGTAGTGTCTTATAAGGACCTGTTTGGAAGAACGCATCAGAGGTCGCCGAAGTATGAATCGGGATCGTGCCGATTTGTTTGGAAAATCCCGTATTTTCTTTCGGACTTGAGAGATAAGATATCAATTTCCAAGCTTCGTTCTTATTTTTGGAATTCGCCGTTACGCCCCATCCTGCAGCCCCAGTACTGACCAGCGATTTGCCGTTAGGTCCGAGTGGCATAGCTGCAGTCTCTAGCGTTTTGGGGTCCATTTTGTCCTGAAGCACATTAATGACGTCAGGATCCTGGAGTAAAATTCCCGTTACTCCTGAGGTAAAGGCTTGAACCTGATCCTGGAATCCCCAGTTGATGGAGTCCGGCGGCGACGCCTCTTTATAAAGCTTCTTATACAGTTCCAACGCCTGTTTAGCTTCAGCAGTGCTGTACACCGTCTTGCTGTCCTTCGTAAACGGTGCATCGTCGAGATTCATCACTTTGTCGTTATAATCATAAATCATATGGTCGAAGTTACCGCTTGCTCCCGGACCTCCGCGGAATGAGAATCCGTACCGGTTTTGCTTCGGATCGGTTAACTTTTTGGCAGCATCGACCAGCTCTTCCCACGTCTTCGGTGCAGATAATCCCTTGGCTTCAAACCAGTCTTTTCGATAAAACATTTGTCTTTGATATAAGGCGTTAGCGATAAAGTAAAGTTTGCCATTATTCGAACCTACAACTTTGGACGTACCAGAGAGTGTTTTACTATCTGCCCAGCTTGATGCGTATGTATCCAACGGCTCCAGATAACCGTTATTGACGTACTCGGCAATGTTCAGGTCCCGAACCTCGAGTATGTCGAGTTCTTGCTTGGCGGCTAGCATCGTTCTGATTTTATTGTCCGCTTGATCAAACGGCGGAGAAATGAGTTCTACTTTGATGTTTGGATTGTCCTTCTGAAACCGAGCTATGGCATCTTGAAGCAGTTTGGTGCGTTCTGGACTCGTTAAACTTTCAATCATCTGAAGCGTTACTTGTTTTGCGGGAGGCTCGGTGCTCTTCCCGCTATCGCTAGTCGCTGGTGTGCTCCCGACCGGCGTCGCTGTATTGCCGGAGCTTCCGCTCCCATTTCCACTACACCCTGCTAAGGTACCCAATAACATGACTCCGGCTAGCATAGTTGTCCATCCTTTGACCACAGCTGCCCCCATATCGTACGCCCTCCCCAATTTTGTTATATTCATCTATATTGTCTTAATTAATAAGATATGTCTTATTGATTGTGCGCGGATCATTAAATTATATGTTCTTGTTCACTTACGTTCTTCTGAGATTCCACATCCTTCGTCAATAAAACGAATAATAATTTTATTCTCCTCTATCTTCATTTGAATAACAATGTTCCCCCCTTCTGGCATCGCCTCAATCGCATTTTTAAGTTTAATTCCACGTAGTCTCCTTCTTTATGTGTAATGATGACTTCGATGTTGTTTGATTCGCCTTTTACCGACTTTTCAAAATGATGCAGCGTTTTCTTTTGGTCTGGAGCGACAATGAAGTGAAAAAAGGTTTGATTAAGAAGCTCCTCCTTCTGATAACCAGTTATGTTTTCAGTAGCTGGATTAATTTTAATCATGCGTCCGTTTAGATCTAATGAAAAAATGGCATCGGGATTATTATCAACAAGCGACTTATAACTCTGCTCCCTTTCTTCCAATTATTTAAAAAACTAATTAGTTTTTTATTCCATTCCCTTTTTTATCGCTGTTCTTGTTCTAAAATACATTTTTCCGGCTTAATATCAAACACCGCCTATATTTAATATGCCGGTCACCATGATATAGGCGGCCGGCATTTATCTTGCATTTGTTTTCCATTAATTGGATTGTTTGATAATCATATGCTCAGCAATTTAGCGACAAATTGTTGATTAAATATTTCTGACAATTCGTCCATTACATTTAAATACACTAATCCATTGCCTTCAAGCTTTGGAGAATTCCCTAATGGTACCGTTCTTTTTATTAATTGGGCATAAAGCTCGCGCTCTGTAAGTTTCCGTTCAAAACTTGTATTGACAAGAACTTTAATCAGAGCCATTGCTCCGGCAACATGTGGGGTAGCCATGGAGGTTCCGCTTAATGTAGCATATTTTCCATTTAAATAGGTTGATAAAATTTTCTCGCCAGGACCCACTAAGTCTACTTCATTGTTTGAATTTGAAAAATTTGAAGAGTGTCTCTCCAAGTCAATTGCACCTACGCTTATTACTTCATTATAACAACCTGGAAAGTCAAACTCATCAGTTGAATCAACGCCATCACCTTGATTACCTGCTGCACAAATCACAACAATGTTGTGGGTAACAGCTTTTTGAATTGCTTCATGTAGTTCAGGAAGATCTTCTGGACCGCCAAGAGACATAGAGATAATATCAGCTTTTTGTTCTATTGCATAGTTAATCCCATTAATAATCCATTCGTATTGACCAGAACCATTTTTATCAAGAACCTTGATAATGAGCAGATTTGCCTCAGGTGCTACACCTACGACACCATTATTGTTTTGTGTGGCAGCGATCGTCCCTGCAACATGGGTTCCATGGCCATTGTAATCGTTGTATACATTATTTTTCCCTCCATCATCGTTCGTGAAATTTATTCCGCCGACAATCCGTTCTTTTAAGTCAGGGTGAGTCATATCACAGCCAGTATCTAATATGGCGACCGTTATGCCCTTCCCTTTTGTTTGATTCCAGAATTTTGGGGCCTGAATCATTTCCACCCCTTTGGGAATTTCATTGACCTTCTCTGCCTGTTCATGCACTTGAAACGGAATTACATGTACTTTTCGCTCCATTTTTATTACCTCCTATATATGATTAAATTAAAAATTGAAGCCAAAATTGTGATGTTATCTAATATTTAAACAATTCTGAATTTGATGTTGATCGGACTGTTATACCTATGCTATTATTCGAAGAGAACATTTTTTAATTTATAGTTGTATTTCTGAAAAAAAAAAACAAGAGTGCTACCAACACTCCTGTTTTTTAGATACATTGGCTTTGGGGACCTCCTGGGCTAATGGTTCACAAATGCCTACCTGATCGTATAGCGGCGAAAGGTAGGTTTCTTAATGTATTAATGTACTCTTATTAAGACTAAAGCGATGAAGGTTAACAATGCCAGCAGGAAACTCCCAAATTGTAGAATCAACTTTATCATTTCATCTGGTTTCACCTTTTCCCTCCTCCTTCCTGTCGAAAGGGAGATCCGGGTGGCCTAGTATCTAACAAAAGTGTCTACAAAGAGTAAAATGAAAAGGTAAAATTTACGATTTTGTGTGCATAAACGAACAGAATTAAACGATTTTTTATTAATCTAACTTGAAAATAGGACCCAAGGAGTTTTTTAGACAGAAAAAGCCTACCCTAATTTGGTAGCTGGCTGGCATAGTTTCCCTTAGCCCCTGTAGCTTTGCGTCACCGCCTTTTAACGGTTTTGCCATAATCTTGGGTAGACTTCTATTTACTGTAAACCTATTATATTCCTAATCATTAAATAATTATATAGGGAGATAGACACATTATAGATTGTAAGTGCATACAATGAATTTGTCGAACATAATCAAGAAATGCAATTTAACTTGGAAAATCATCATTTCCTCTAGTCCTAAAGCATAGTATTTTTATCCCAGATATGCGAATATCTTCCGTTAGCCCCAAATCATCAATAATTAAATGCAACTTAACCTTTTTCTTAATGAGCATAAGCGATGAAAATCCAGAACGTAAAATGGTCAACCAAAAATATATGGCTGACCTCATAATTGTACTATTCTAATGAAGTGCTTAACTTATTTCTTCTCGTTCTTCATGAAGTCCCAGCCGCCTGTAATCGTATTTGTTGGTTTCCCATCTGGTCCTACTGCTGTGTATATAAAGTTAATTGCTCCATAATTCAACTCAATGGTTTCATCTGAATTATTTAAGTTAAATTTACCCACGCTAATCTTATCTAAATCAATAGTTATCACCGGTAACGTTTCTTTGCCAGACTTTAAAAACACAATTTGGCCTTTATCTATGGTTTTTCCCATGACCATATCCATAAACAAAGGTATGGATGAAATATCAAAATTTTTATTGATAGCAATAGCTTTCCGAACTGCTTTTCCCGCACCAGCCCCGCCGCCTAAACTGCCTGCCGTAGAACTATTTTCGACCTCGAAAGAAACATCTTGAATCTGAATCCATTTTTCATATCCTTTCGTTACGGATTCACCGGGAATCCCATTCAATTTCAGAAACATATTGTAACCAGTACTTGCTGCAGCTGCGGGTACAACGCTGAAAGCTAGCATAAACATACCATTTTGTAAATAACGCTTTAGCCAACTGTCGCATTACATGCTTACGATCCTGAAGACAATGGAAACGATATTTCGAATACGGTCCCCTTACCCATTTCACTCGCTATTTTTATTTTTCCCTTCATAGCTCTGATTAGACTGAATGATACCATAGTTCCTAGTCCAGTTCCTTTTTCTTTAGTAGAAAAATACGGGGTTCCAAGCCTACTAATTTGTTCTTCTGACATACCAATGCCATTATCGCTAATGGTTACTACAATCTTGTTTTTTTGTTCGGATAGTTTGATGTCTAACACCCCGCCGTTATTAGACATCGCTTCAATAGCGTTTTTACCAATGTTGATAAGCGACTGTCGCAGTTTATATCTGTCTCCAAGAATAAACATTCGCCCATCACATAATAATGACACATCCATTTTTACATTATTATAATTCGCAAATGTTAAAAGGACATTGGATACATATTGAACTTCAACCTTCAAATTGATTTTTTCTATTTTTTCTGGTTCAGGTTTCGCAATTGATAAATAATCAGTAATAATCATTTGCGCCCGATCTAATTCCTCAAGGGATATTTTTTGGTAAAATTCTTTTTTTTCTTGGTCTAAATTCGGTGCTCCGATTAATTGGATAAAGCCTCTTACTGACGTAAGCGGATTTCGTATTTCATGCGCAACTGAGGCCGCCATCTCACTAACGATTTTAATTTTCTCTCCCCTAATTGCTTCTTCTTGCATATGAAAATATTTTTGTAGAAATTCTATTAAATAAATAAATACTGCAATAACAACACCTTGCAGAATGTATGTTTTTATTGTTATTAATACATGCGTTGCTAAAAGATCAAAGTTATTAACTAATGACAGATACATAACAAAAGTTAAGAATTTTATTAAAGAACAAATAATTACTGCAGAGATAATTTTTTGAATTAAATTTAATTGCTTATACCTTTTTAAAAGTAGTGCAACTAATACTATCGTTGGGATAATTGACATCGCATAGATTAAATTGTTTGGATTTCCTAAAAAATATCGACACAAAATAAGTGTTATATAAAGAAACACCGACACATAAATACCGCCATATAAGGAACCCACAAGTAATGGTATTGATCGGAAATCATAAATCAGGCCATTTAAATTAACAGGAAAAGACATAGCGAATACGATGGCAAAAGAGAAAAAAATGTATATTAATATGCTGTAAATTTTGGTTTTACTCTGAGATTTATATGTGTACGGATATGCAACCAGGGGAGCAAAAATTAAAAAGATATTCAATAAAAAGTCTTTGAAGAAATTAATCATGAAGTCACCTTCGCTTTAATTTATTTTCTATGAACGAAGAAACTGTTCTTATGACTCAATTCGGTATTTTTTTTCGGATTCCTTTAAAAAAGTTTCTTTTTTCACTCTCTCACTGCTGAATAGGCTGCCGAAATTATTTGCTGACAGCCTAGATGTATTTATTCGACTCTTGTTATCTATTAGCGAAGTAACTAACAAACGGAAAAAGGAGCCTCTACTCCGCCTGGCTAGCTCCATCACAAACGATTCTTGTTAGAGGAAATAAAAAGCATCGACACCTATTCATACATAGCATGGAATAGAACAGATTCATGATAACAGAACAAATTACTGGGGTTTGATATATAATAAGTGAATTAGGGAGGACGAGTTGTGAAGAATAAGCAAACGAAAGATGCCAAATTTCTTTTTAGACAAGCATACGATTATATGGTAACCAGGATCGAGCGCGGTGAGTGGAAAGCTCATGACAAACTCCCTTCGATTAGGCTTCTCGCCCAAGAGCTCCGGATACACCGGCTTACCGTTTTTCGAGCGTATCAGATGCTGAAACAAAACGAGAAGGCCTATGTAAAGGAGAAATCGGGTTATTATGTAAGTCCAGTCTCTACAGAATATGTTGTATCCGAACATACAGAGGGGCACCCCATCACCGCTTCCGGCAACTTGAAAAACTCCTTATCTGAAATTCAACAGATATCCGTTGTCTATCAATTTTCCCAAGCACTGATCGATCCTAATTTGCTGCCGAATCTTTACCTATCCGAACATGTTAAAAAAGTTTTCGACATCTATCCGAAATTAATGGGAACCTACTCTAGCGCACAAGGGGACGAGGAGCTTCGTGAATTCCTTTGCGGCTATATGTATCGACACCACAGTCTCCAGCTTACCGTAAATGATCTTTTGATTACGACGGGAGGGCAACAGGCGATTGACTTAATTTCCCGGGTATACATCAGACCGATGGATGCCATCTTGGTAGAAAGACCGACGTATAGTGCTGCACTCGATATATTCCGTCAACAGGGTGCACGGTTTATACCTGTCGACATTTACCCCGATGGCTATGATCTGGAAAAAGTTGAAATGCTCATGCTTCAGCACCGGCCCCGAATTTTTTATATGAATCCTACCTTTCATAATCCGACAGGGTATACGGTTCCCGCGGCTCAACGTAAACAGCTAGTCGAATTGGCTGAGCGGTATCGCTGTTTACTAGTAGAAGATGATGCGATACACGAAATGTATTTTGATCAGCCGCCCCCTCAGCCAATGATTACTTACGATACAGATGGGTGGGTTGTGTATCTCCGCAGCTTTAGTAAATATGTGGCGCCCGGACTACGTATATGCACTGTCATTGGCCAACCATCCGTGATAAGGCCTCTTATTACCGCAAAGTCT
Organism: Paenibacillus sp. yr247; assembly: GCF_900103825.1. Lineage (GTDB taxonomy): Bacteria > Bacillota > Bacilli > Paenibacillales > NBRC-103111 > Paenibacillus_E. The sequence continues at coordinate 910,773 of NZ_FNIF01000001.1, read as the reverse complement.
TTGGCTGACAACGGAACACCACTCGTCAATCAGAAAATTTTTCTACACTATTTCAAGTCAGAAAGGATGAAGCAACATTTGGAGAAGCTGCGCATCGCCCTTCAAATTAGAAAAGAAATTGTGGAGGAGGAGTTGACTACTACTGAATGGAAATGGGTCAGTCCAAAGGGTGGCTTCAATTTGTGGCTCAAGCTTCCTGAAGCGCTTCCTGTGGAAGAGTTTTTAGACGAATGCGTCAGGCAATCTATCTCTTTTGTTCCGGGGATGATCTGTGATCCGCTCAGAGAGCTTCGATCTTGGATCCGTTTAAGCTATTCATTCATCAATGAAGGGCAATTGCGGGATGGAGTCAGGAGACTGACAGAAATTGCTCAACGCTATAAGGAGTAAAGGGACAGCATCCCATATGGAGTAACTATCCTGATGTTTTCGTTTTATTCAATTTGGATATTTAAAGGAATGATCGTTCCGTAATAAAGCAAAAATTATCTAAGAAACTTCAACGACATACTAACGATATTATCTAGCGTTTGACGATCAGAAATCACAGCAGTAACAGAAATACCGTGCATCACATTTACAAGATATTCGGATAAGGCCCTTAAGTTGGGATTGCCTTTAATTTCACCATTATTTAATGCGCGTGTTAATAACTGATAGAATGGTCTTTCGTTTTTTGACATGTTTGAACGGACGCGGTCTGAAACATCGGAATGAGCGGTCATCTCCAAAGAAGCATTCACCATTAAACAACTCCGCGGTATATGAAGTTCAATTACTTTATTAAAAAAACGGAATAACAAGTCTTTTGCAGTTCCTTTTTCATAAAGAATAGGAACTAAGCATTCATTGGCTTGATCTTCATATTTATCTAAAGCAACTAGATACAAGTCCTTTTTACTCCCAAATGTCTCATAAATACTACTGCGACTAAGTCTTAGCACATCGACAAGATCCTGCATCGAGCTTCCTTCATATCCTTTTTCCCAAAAAACTTCCATTGCGTTCTCTATCGCTTTGTCGATATCAAAGTTATTGTTTCTGGACATTTTGATCATCCCCTGTTACTAATTAGCTAAATTAAGATGAAGTTATCCTCTTTTTTTCTCTTTACTTATTCCAAAAAGAACTCGTTTATTCGATGAAAACCCCTTATCGCAATTAATACGATAAGGGGTTCACTCTAGCATTTAAGTCAGCTTTAAATAAAGATATTCAAAATGATGATTAGAATCTTTTAGCAACTTCTCGTGCCTTTTGGATAGCTTTTTCTTTAATCACTTGTGCTTGATCAGGAGCTGCAGCCATACCTTCAACAAAGATAGCTTCAAAGCTAGGTACTCCAAGGAACTTCATAATGATGTCTAAGTGACGATGCCCCATTTCAAAGTCAGCAAAATCTGAGCCTGGAGACAACACACTTCCACTTGCTTGAATGTGTACTGCTTTTTTACTGTCCAACAAGCCAACAGGACCTTTTCCTGAGATATAACTAAAGGTTTTACCTGCAACACAGATGGAGTCGATGTATGCTTTCATGACAGGTGGGAATGAAAAGTTCCACGTCGGATTCGCAAATACGTATTTATCGGCTGCCACAAATTGATCTACCAGTTCACCGAGACGACCTACTTTTGCTTTCTCGCTACTTGTCAATTGATCAAAAGCAGTACCTGATCCCAATTTGCCCCAGCCACTGAGAACATCAGCATCAATGTGAGGGATACCCATTTTATATAGATCAAGATGAATCACTTCATCATTTGGATTCGCAGCGCGGTAAGCCTCTACAAATTCTTTTCCCACTGCTAAGCTATATGATGTTTTATCATCGTGTGGATGGGCTGTAATGTAGAGCACCGTTTCACTTTTTACTTTATTTTTATTTGAGCCAAATACTTTTTTCAAAATTTCAAACATAACATTACACTCCTTCTATATTAGTTTTTATCACTTCTGGAAAATTGGTATGATCGTATTGATTACAAGTGGGTTTTCTTAGTACCGCTTCGTTAATAAAGGGTTCAAACCAAATCTGGAATCCTTCCATGTCTGGCTTCTGTTCAACTATATTACCTCCAGCGAATTCTCCGATTCCTTGTTGGTTCGGCGGCATAATCCTAATTTCTATAAGCTTTACTTTTTTTAATAATGCTAGTTAAGAATTAGAATTTTATCGCCAGCTCGCGAGCTTTTTGGATAGCCTTTTCTTTAATCACTGGCGCTTGGTCGGGAGCTGCAGCCATACCTTCAACAAAAATAGTTTCCAAGCTTGGCACTCCAAGGAACTTCATAATGACTTCTAAGTGGCGATGACCGATTTCAAAGCCAGCAAAATCTGAACCCGGAGACAATACGCTTCCGCTTGCTTGAATGTGTACCCCTTTTTTACTGCCTAACAAGCCAACAGGGCCTTTTCCTGAGATATAACTAAAGGTTTTACCTGCAACACAGATGGAGTCGATGTATGCTTTCATGACAGGCGGGAATGAAAAGTTCCATGTCGGATTCGCAAATATATATTTATCGGCTGCCACAAATTGATCTACTAGTTCACCGAGACGACCTACTTTTGCTTTCTCTGAACTGGTCAATTGATCAAAAGCAGTGCCTGATCCCAATTTGCCCCAACCGCTTAAAACATCAGCATCAATTTGAGGGATATCCATTTTATATAAATCAAGATGAATCACTTCATCATTAGGATTAACCGCGCGATAAGCCTCTACAAATTCTTTTCCTACTGCCAAGCTATAAGATGTTTCGTTATCGCTTGGATTGGCTGTGATATATAATACTGTTGCCATTATTAATCTACCCCTTTATATTAGTTTTTTGGGAATGATCGTTCCATCTTAGAACAAAAAAATATGCGAGCAACGGTTATTTTACTGCCTCAAATTAATTAATTAATTAAGTAACTTACAATTTGTATGTTACTATAATTCATTTCATATTGTCAAATTACTTTTTATATAAAAATAATTTTTTAAAGAATATAAAATAGCCTCCATTTTATGGGGGCTTCGCACGTTGTTGAATCATCCTCTTAACGAATTTTGCAGGTATTGCGGCCAAGCATTTGATTAATGGCACATTTTTGCGACAGCCCAGTAATAAGGAAGGGAGGCGCGATTAAGTGATGGTAAGGGTATCGGTTCCATCCTCGGTCATCATAACAAGAAACCGGAATGGCCAATGCCACGCACAGCTGTGCAATCCATGCAGAAGCTTCATATTCGCTCTCTATGAGAATGCTGGACATCATAAGAGGTCAGCACTCCTCGCCATTGACCCGATACAGAGTGACTTCTCTTCCGCTGCCGCAGATTCTATACATTCTTACGGTTCCTTCCAGAATTAAACCGGCATACTCCAGGAACTGGCCCTCCTCAATTACATGGCTGGGCTGCAGTTCTAATATGGTTATTCCCTCTTCGCTCCAGTCCTGTACGGAAATATCGGACAAGCTAGGAAAGAGCGAAACAATACCAATAAGGGGTATAAGAAATCTCCTTGCAGGAAAATATATAGAAAAATCATCTCATATTCTGAGAATTCATTAGGTACAATCTTATCGGATGTTCGATTCTATTGCTGAAGGTTCGATCGACACAGTAACTTTCACGATGGAAAAGAGAGTTCTAATCAATTAGTCAAACAACATTTCGCTAAAGTTTGCTCTATCGAAACCGCGATTCATATAAAAATATTGTTGAGGTAAAGGATTGCGCGAAGCAGGTGTTCGTTTGCCGAAAGCAGTCGGATCTGCAATCTGTATGGTTGGGGCCTTGGTTATCGGGCAAGCCGCGGTACAGGCAAGAATAGTATCTGCTCCTATGGTGATCATCGTCCATGACAGAAATCGCTTCTTTTGTCATTCCTCGTTACAACATGGGCATCGCCTTTCGGATACTTCTTGGATTCGATTTTCTTTTTGAATGAATTCTACTTAGGCACTGGCTTTGACCAATATGAGAACGGTAATCCCTACGAAAACCTTTGAGAGGGTTGCGGTACAGGGCAATCTTACTTTATTTAGACAAGTTCGGGTAAAAATTTATTTGAAAGAATTCTGTTTATGCAGCAAAAATTATCCAGAAAAATAACCATCCCTTGAATTGATGAAGATCCCCTATCCGCTTGAGAAAATGCAGGCAATGGCTGTATTTAAAATACGTTCGGATCCGTTCGAAAATAGTTTAAGCAAAGAGTAACTTGAATAACAAGTCTAGGAGGAGTTAGCAGATGTCTATGACGCAATCACTAAACCCGAAAGTTATGATGTTTTTGAAAGAAAAGGTTAAATTAATTAAAACCAATAATAAAGTCATTTATTTGGTTGGCCCGATTAAATTACCTGTTAGTTTATTTGAGGAAACCGTTCAGTTTCAATGGTACTGCTGGTTGAATTGCAAAGAGGTTGCGGAAAACTTCGAACGAATTATTGATAAATTATCCTCCGCTAATTTGGCTGAAATACAGCAGTCCAGCGTCTTGATTCATGGAGACTTCGAGTCCGCAGATGACGCATTGATCCGTATGCACTCGATTTGCCATACGGGAGATATCTTTGGATCCAAACGCTGCGATTGCGGATTTCAGCTCAAAACGGCCATGAAAGAAATTGCTAAACACGGGACTGGAGCCTTGTTTTACTTAGCTAACCATGAGGGAAGAGGGATCGGTCTATTTAGTAAAGCGCTAGCTTACATTTTACAAGAGAACGGATTCGACACCGTAGATGCGAACTTGAAGCTGGGTTTTGTCGACGACTCACGCAACTATAGCGATGCAATCTATGTTCTCAAAGAACTGCGAACGAAGCCAGTTAAGGTAATGACCAATAATCCCAAAAAGTTGGAAGCATTGAAACAAGCAGGAATGAACATCGCTGAACGTGTGGAGCTATGGGGAGACGTCTCGGAGTATAATCAGAATTATTTGAAAACGAAGATTACACGTTCTGGACATTTGGAAGGCGAAGGCTGCTGTAATGACTAATCCTAAGTTCTATATGTGATTGACCATTCAGTTCATAAAAAGGGATCTCCCTCTAATTTCAAACAAACGGGGACATCCCATTCCAACGAATGCAAATAGTATAGTAGAATGCTCAATAATAATTTCTCTATCTTACTGGATTTGTGCATAGTTATCATTTGGCAGTCGGTGTTTAACCGTACTTGTCAAGAGCACAGGTGAAGGCATCTTGATGTGTGATCGTTCCTCGATGGATTTTCCTCCTATTAAATCTCTCTCAGGCATAATCCTTCTTAATAAACCTACAAATCCTCTTACCGTAAACATTGTAAAATTAATTGACACAAATGTGTGAAGAACTGACCAGGATTTCCATTTAAACAAGCCCGTTTTCTTCTCTAAAAACCATTGAAGCAAAGACATCGGCCCACTGAAATATAGACTTCTCGTTATCATTTCAAGTGGTTTACTCTGATAGGTCCATCTTACCCAAACTACGCTTAAAAGTGGATAGAATAACAAATCGTACAAAATATTAGTATCAAATACTTTGGCAAAAGGACGAACGGGGTACGAGATCTTCCCTTTTTTAATAATGAATGAATCTAGTGAACTTGATAAAACGCATTTCGAAAAGAAAACGGTCAGATACATGAGCAAATTATTACGTTTAAAAATGAATGGGGCAGCGGCTAATGATGAAACAAATAAAATTCGCAATAATAACTTTTCCAAAAAGATATTCCCCCCTTTCTTGCTTGCTTCATTATCTCTAGTGTGGATAAAAAACATTCTATTATTCATGTAAAGAATGGTCAGCGAAACAAAGAAACATAACCTGCTCTTTTTTAGTCTGACCAACATTTGTATAAGGGATCGATATATCTCAAGTTAGACAGGGTGGTCACGGATGAACGATAAAATTGTAATGCCGGTATGGACAATTGGCTTGTTTATCGTTGTAATGAATACGACGATGTTTAATGTTTCTATCCCTAGTATTATGCAAGACCTTGGTATCACTGCGGATCTTGGATCGTGGGTGATTTCAAGCTACTCCATCGGGTATGCCTTATCAACGGTTATTTACAGCAGGCTCTCAGATATCGTGCCGATTCGCAAGCTGCTGACCGTGGGGCTCTTGGTGCTAGGACTTTCATCCGTTTTCGGATTGTTTGCTCGAGATTTCAATGCTTTACTTATCGCTCGTATTCTTCAATCCGCAGGAGCAGGGGTAATGGCCGGTCTTGGTCTGGTTCTGGCCAGTAGATATGTTCCTATTGAAAAACGAGGCTCAGCCATTGCCATGATTTCTGCAGGGAGTGCTATGGCCTTCGGGCTCGGTCCGATCGTTGGCGGCTTGATTAGCGAATATTTAGGTTGGAACGGCTTGTTTACTATTACTTGTCTGGTTCTGGTCATTCTTCCCGTTCTTGTACGTCTGCTTCCCAAAGAAAATGCGGCAGCCTTCCGATTCGATATCCTGGGTGCTCTCTTAACAATCGTCAACGCAGCTACTTTGTTGTTAGCAGTGACGCAAGTTTCTGGTGCATGGCTGGCCATCAGTTGTCTTTCCTTGCTTGTTCATGCTTGGCACTTGAACCGATCGAACGATACATTCATTAACCCTGAACTTCTGACCAATCCAGCATATTGTAAGCTCGTCACAATCGGGTTTTGTATCTTAGTGTTGAACCTTGGCAATTTATTTCTAATGCCATTGGTGTTGGCCAAGGTATTCGATCAATCGGCCATGGTGATTGGCTTGACGATTGCGCCAGGGGCCATTTTGTCGGCCTTCCTGACACGCTTCGTTGGCCGATGGATAGATCGGTACGGTAATCTGCGGTTTTTACTAATTGGACATTGTATATTATCTCTGGTGATGATTGCATTTTATACCGCTCTTGGCGCTTCGCCACTCGTTATACTTCTTGGATATCTTTGTTTCTCGCCTGCTTTTTCAGCAACGATTGCTTCTTTAAACAATGAGACGTCGCGTATTCTTCCCAAATCATTAATTGGCTCCGGTATGGGACTTATGCAGCTTATCCAATTTTTCGGGGGTTCAATTTCGGTTGCGGTTTGTGGAATACTGCTCGAAGTTCAAAAGAAAACGCCTCTTATTTATTCATACAAACACGTGTATGTCGTTTTATTTTTGATTGGTCTGAGTTCTCTGGGCATGTTGCTGTGGTACAAGCTTACTTCACCTAGGGTAGTTTCCTACGGAGACAAATGATAATAATTACAAACCTCCTAGGTATAGCGCGGCTTTTTAGAAATCAAAAAGAAGCAACGGTGGTTGCTTCTGATTTGGTGATTATGTTCCACTACCTGAGTTGGAGTTGATTCCGAATGATGAATTAAAGCCAATTCATCCCAATTCGGGTGAATTGGCTTTTGTTATTATTCTATTACCAAGCGTATGCCTTTGGAGCTTCTCCCCCCGGACCAGGGAAGATTTCATCTAACTTTTTCAACGTGGATTCATTAAGCTTAATTTCAACAACACGCAGTGTATTTTGGAATTGTTCTAAAGTACGCGGACCAATAATCGGTGCTGTCATTGCAGGGTGGACAAGCGTCCATGCTAATGCCACATTCGCTTCACTCTCACCAAGTTCCTTGCATAAAGTGGAGAAAGCCTCAAGCTGAGCGCGATACTTTTCTACCCTTTCAGGGTTGCTCGCTCTTTTAGAGCCCTTTATCGGCTTTAAGGCATTGCCACCTAGCAGGCCACCATCCAGTGGACTCCATGCGATTACACCAATCCCCAGTTCCTCAGCCGCTGGCAGCACTTCAAGCTCAGGCAGCCTGCATAGCAAGCTGTATTTGTGCTGCTCAGACACGAGGCCAAGAAGATGGCGGGATTTGGCTTCATATTGCGCTTTCACCAAATCGCGTCCCGCAAAGTTGCTAGAGCCGACGTAACCTATCTTCCCTTGATAAACCGGAACTTGAAAAGCTTCCCAAAGCTCATCCCAAGATACATTTCGATCCACATGGTGCATTTGATAAAGTTCAATATGATCCGTTTGAAGGCGACGTAATGACGCGTCCAAGTGACGGCGAAGCTTGTAAGCGGATAGTCCACCCTCCCGGTTCGGTCCGTCGTTTATATCATGCATATCTCCATAGAACTTGGTAGCTAGAATCGTTTTCTCTCTCCGACCACCGCCTTGTGCGAACCAGCGACCGATAATCTCCTCAGTACGTCCCGCATTCTCACCCCAACCGTAAATATTTGCCGTATCAAAAAAATTGATTCCGGCATCCAATGCGGCATCCATGATTCGATAGGCTTCTTTTTCCTCAGTATCTACACCGAAGTTCATTGTTCCAAGGCATAATTTGCTTACTTTTAAACCCGAACGTCCCAAGTAACTGTATTTCATCGCGATCTCCTCCAAGAGTTTATGTAGGCAAAGCTTATTCCATTACAAAACGATATCCGCTTTTTCATTTCTCCACCATCATCATACCTAATTCCGCGGCGCTTCAAAAGTACGCACTTTTCCTTTACCTAGTAGACTGAGGGTAATCTACTTACCTGAAGGTTAGTACTAATTATTTTATCTTGCAACCCCCTATGTCGTTAATAATCGAGGAAAGCTAGTTATCATTAGTGGTGTCCTTTTCAATAATGAGTTATCGTCTTCTTTTCTTTTTGTGACGTAGATTTCTCTAAGATGATTATGTCGTAAATAGGGTTCCAAACGATAAGTTTCCTCTGATGCCAGTCGCCTGACAAATCGCAATCGAATGGATAATTGAATAAGGATTTTACACCATTTCCATATCGCAACATAATTTTGACATCATTCTTGATCAATTCTTTTAATTGATCAAGCACCTCAATTTTGTTTTCGACCAGTGAAGCGATAATGATATGAGTTGTTTCCTTCAGAAAGGTAAGAGTGATCAGTTCCTCGCCGGAGAAACTAACCATAGTCTCTATATCGAAAGCTTTCGCTACATGACTGGCTAAAAAGACTGCTTCCGGATCGATATCAACTCCCATCACTTTCGCTCCGAATTCTTTAGCTATTGTTAGAGCCGAAACTGGAAATGCACCTGATCCGATAAAAAGAACTTTTGAATGGTAGTCAATGCCAAAACTTATCAAATCATCTTTCACCGATTGAATGATTGTTGTGAGATATTTATTTACATTCATTTCATTGCGAGATATGCATTTCGATTGATGCTTTTCCACATTGCATAGGGCCTCTATGGCTGCTTCTCTTAATCGCTTTGCTTGCCTTTGAACATCTTCATCTCGCCCCCAAGCAATCCATTGACGTATAGTTTCCTCCCTTACCATTAATTCGCAAAGCTCATCCAATTTGATTTTGAGAATTTCGTAACCGTCGCAGTACACTCGAGAATAATTCGTTAACTCTTTAATTTCACATTCAAGCAGCCTCAAAGACAACAAGAATTCAAACTTCAACCTCATATCGCCCTCCATCATATCTCATTAAGTAATGTGCTGTTGGTAATATCTATTAGCATTGCTCCTCTTTAAGAAGCATTTAATATTTGGGGAAATTCAGCAATGAGCGCCGCCAATTTGTAAGAAGATAATCGGGATGGTATGTATTTTTTCAAAGGATCACTCTAGGAAATGAGAAAGGAGCCGCATTGGCTCCTTTCTTTGATTGATATTTGACTCGTCACGGGCAAGGAAAACGGAAGATATCAATAATGATGCCAATTGGAATTCGAATCGTGATAAATAATCTGTCAATCCCGCTAAAAATCCGTAATCGGATAGTGTTACGCCCAACACTTAATAAACATCCTGTAAAAGTATTAAATAGTGTTCGAACAACAACAACTCTACCAATCAAACCAGGGGAAATATTTCTAATCCTTTGTTGTGTTTTCATAGGCACTCTTCGAGCAGTGGTCAGATGGAATTCTTTAGACATTCATCGCTCTCCTTTGTTCAATATTTTTAGAATTAGAACTTCTTTTTCTCAAAATGCATCCCATTGGTAGGAGGCAGTATCCCGCGTACCAACATTTTTTGTGATGTTTGACTCACAACAACAGTCTATGGTGAAACACCTTAATTGCACACGGCATTTACCTAGGTTCATACACGAACAGGTCATTCTTGGTGCAGAAATAACAGAAGAACAATTGAGCTCATTAATACTAAGCAGAGCCTAGTTATTTCCTAAGTTGGGGAAACTGCAGGGTGTAATAGTACTTAAAGCGTATCGTTAGAATAACAAAAAGCTTCACCTAGCAGAGGACTGTTAGATGAAGCTTTTTTAGATCATTATAATTTCAGCAGTGAGTACATCATTCAGTGGAAATCAATCAATCATTTGTTCAACCCGAACACTTTGCTTCGCAAATAATAAAAGCTGAAAACTTTAGTTAGTTGTCCTATTTTCTTGATATTTGGCATACACTCCTCTTCAAATTATTATACATGTGGTATCAACTATTTGTGAGGAGAGTGTACGAATTGTCAAATGAGTTCGTTATGCGGTCACTGGATGAGATCCGATTCTGGTCACGTATTATGAAAGAACATTCCTTATTTCTAAAACTCGGATTTCGTTGTGAGGATACCCAACTAATCCAAGAAGCAAATCAATTTTATAGTATTTTTGAGCAAATTGAAGGTAAAGCGCATTCATTTACCGAAATAACTGACCCTGAACAAATCAGACGCTTTAACATGGAAGTACATTCGGCTGTATCTCACATTTGGGCTTTTAAAAGAAAGGTTCTTGGACTAATCATACAATGTAAACTTCCTGGTGGAAACAATTTACCTTTGTTAGTAGATCATACAAGTCGAGAGGCAAATTATTTCAGAAATCGATTAGAGGAATTAAATTCAGGAAGATTAGAACCGCTACCCGATGCGATTATAGATGAAAATGTATTCTTTTTGCGAATAATGGCTGATCATGCAAAGTTCATAGGACATCTCCTCGACCCATCAGAACGAAAGCTAGTGGAACAAGCACGAAACTTTAGTCAAGATTTTGACCAACTTCTATTTCAGGCCGTTGATTTAAGTGGTATGCGCCCGCAATCACAAACACAGCCACTTCTTGGCCAATTCCTTGACCAGAACCGAGTTTCAGTCGTTTCTCTCCGCGATTTTAAAAAGACTGCAAAAGAATTAATCGATGCTTGTCGCATTAAAAGTATCATTCATCCTTTACTCGCCGACCACGTGTTTCGTGAAGCGGAGAGATTTCTTGTCATCATTGATATGTTTGAAAGAAGTTTAACAGGAAATCAAGCCCGATAATAAACAAATTACAAAAGTCCATCCTCAATGGTTAAAATTTTTATGGCCGCGCCGGAGATCCGTCGGGAATACGGGATAGCGTCCACTCCGGCAGATGGTTATGACAGGGATAGAGCGATGTCATACTCTCATCTACATCGACGCCAAACCAGGCTTTTCATTCACATAAACATACCCTTTTCGCACCACTGGACAGCCCGGAAACACTTCGCGCATTTTATGGGAATATTCACTCCACTCCTGGACGCCAAAATTCGGGCTGCTCAAGTCGAGATGAATGCTTGTGACGCGCGAGAATCTGCTCATCCAGTGCCTTCTATTCAAAGGGCTCGAATTTTTCCTACCATAAACAATAGTCCCGGAAGCACTACTCCAAAAAAAACGGCATATGGAATAAAAATTAGGGTGTCCCATCTTTGCATATAAGTAATGCTAGGATAAACAACAAGGGAATATAGGACCACTAGCATTCCACATGGAAACACAATAGAACGATATTGGGATAATTGAAATAGCTGCGCAAGCCCGACTACAAAACCATAAAAATATAGAGATAACTTGAAGTAAATGGAAATAACCCAAAATGCGGCTACGCTAGACTCTACACGCATAATAAAATGTCCCACGCTTATTTTTTTAGCTAACGAATAGCCGGGATAAAGCAACCTTTCGGTAGTACCAGGACCGAGTACAGATATACACATAAGTGTGATTCCAATCATAAAGACACCTCCAATGAAGGATGCTTTTATAAAACCCAGTTCTGCCCGTTCACGATTATCAATTTGCGTTGGGTAGATCACAAAAAATACGATCAACGTGAATGTTGCTGTAGCGATCATCGATAAAGCAGCGTGAGTTAATGGCTTTATTCCAGCTTCAAATACGGGTTGCAGGTTTTTCATTTCAATTTGCGGGGAAATAAAAAAAATCAAGAACAAAAACAGCAAAATAATATAAGGGAACAACACTTCTGCCGCCCGAGCTAGTGTTTCCAAACCTAATTTCACCCCCATGATGACAATGACGGCGAAAAGTACGTTAATAAATTGAATAGGCGTTTCCGGCATGATTTGGATATTCATAAAATTTCCGACATAGGACAGCAGCGTCGATGCACCTATGAAGCAGAAGAATACAAACAAAATGTTAAGTAGGTTACCCAACCATTTTCCCAGCACGATTTTTGAGTAATCAATCCAGTTATACCCACCCATTTGTCGACCGAGTCGGACATAAAATAGCGTGATACACGTGCTTACAATTGTTCCTATCACGGATGCTATCCATGCATCCTGTTTGGCATCTGCAGCCAAACCAGCAGGAATAACAAGTATGGTTGTACCCACGCTATATAAAATGACAAGCAGCTTGAACTGGCGTGCACTAATCTTCTCGTTCATAGGATCACCCTTTCGAATCGAGGGATTGTGAACGGATTTTTCCAACCACAAACAGTAGGGCTGGAATTACTACTCCCATAAATATGGCATAAGGAATAAACACTTTATCATCCCATTCATGCATGTAAGTGACATTGGGATATACAACAAGGGAATATACGACGATTAGCATGCCGCAAGGAAACACAATCGAACGATATTGGGTTAATTGACATAGCTGCCCAAGCCCTGTTACAAAACCATAAAAATATAGAGATGTCTTGAAGTATATGGCTAGGATCCAAAATGCGGCCACGCTAGACTCCACACGATCAACAAAATGTCCGACGCTAATTATTTTAGCTAATTCATAACTGGGATAAACCAGCCTTTTGGTAGTATCGAAACCAAGTACGGTTACACACATAAACGTAATCCCAATCATGAAGATACCGCCAACGAAGGATGCTTTTATAAAGCCATGTTCAGCCCGCTCAGGGGTATCGATTTGAAATGGGTAAATCATGAACATTACAATTAATGGGAATGTGGCTATGACGAGCATCGATAAAACACCGTGGGTCAATGGCTTTACTCCTGTTTCAAACAGGGGTCTAAGATTATTGAAATCCATTTCGGGGGAAATAAAAACAAGTAAGAACAAAAACAGCAAAACAATATAAGGGAAAAACACTTCAGCCGCTCGCGCAAGTGTTTCCACACCTAACCTCACCCCCATGACTACGATTAGGGCGAACAGGATATTAATAAATTCAATGGGTGTCTCCGGCATGATTTGGGTATTCATAAAATTCCCGATATAAAACAGCAGAGTCGATGCACCTATGAAGCAGAAAAATACAAATAAAACGTTGAGGAAGTTTCCCAACCACTTTCCCAGCACTATTTTCGAATAGTCGATCCAGTTGTGCTCACCCAATTGCCGTCCCATTAAGACATAAAATTTGGTGAAACACATCCCTATGATAGTTCCTATCACCGCCGCGATCCAGGCATCCTGTTTCGCGTCTGCAGCCAAACCAGAAGGAATAACAAGTATCGTTGTTCCTATACTAAATAAAATGACGAGCAGTTTGAACTGGCGTGCACTAATTTTTTCTTTCATAGGATCACCCTTTCAAACCTAAACCGCGTAATTTTGCGGTTATGAGCAGTAAAACAGGTAGAACGAATCCATAACAAAATGCAAAAGGCGGCCAGGACTGTGAAGCGAAGTTTTGGAAATAGGTAATATTCGGATAAACAAGTATGGATAATGAAACGATCAGCATACCTAAGGGTAATGTTAGCGGTTTATATTCCGTAAGACGAAAGGTCTGGGATAGCCCAAGTGTAGCAGCGTAGAAACATAAAGTTAATTTAAAATAAATGGTGAGAAACCAAATTCCAGCAACGATGACCTCCAATCGTTCCAAAAATTTACCTACATTAATCTTTTTGGCTAAAATATAGGTTGGGTAAATTTGGCGAGTTGTAATATCTACTCCCATGACAAGCACGGACAGTGCGGTCAACAAGAATAAAACAACTCCCGCGATTAAAACTCCTATGACGAAAGTCTTTCCAATGGATTTTATATGATTGGCGCATGGTAATATCATTAGCAGAACAATCAATTCCAGAAACGGCGTCCCGACAAAATGATAGGTCGCAAGTATAATGTGTTTAACCCCATTCTCACCAATGGGTTGTATATGCTTTAGTTTAATTAATGGGACCAGCGTTATCCCAATGATGAATATGAAGAGCATTAACCAAGGGAAGAATACTTCTCCCGCTCTTGCGATGGTCTCAATACCAAGTCGGATACCTATCACGGAGATCGATAAGAAAATGATATGAATAAATTGGATGGGTGTATCCGGTATAATCATCGAAGTCATAAAATCGCCGATATTTCTCAAGACTAACGAAGCTAAAAGCAAGAAGAAGAAACAAGTCAATAAAGAAACTATTTTACCTAGCCATTTCCCGAGGATGATTTCATTCATGTGAACAAGCGTGGATTCGGGAAATCGAGCCCCAAGCTTTTGATAGAGATACACTAATCCTATTCCTACAACAATTCCTAGTATGGAAGCCATCCAAGCATCTTGACGAGCCTCCCCTGTCAACATCGATGGACTAATTAAGATCGAACTGCCAATGGTGAAGAAAATAACGAGAATGGTAAATTGTCTACTTCCGATTTTTTCCTTAATAAACATAGACACACCCCCTTTTTCATTTCAAAATGGCTGAAATCATCTCTCCCGCTGGTTTAAATACAAAAGCAATCCAATCCAAAGGGTTGGGAATTTTCATATTCATAGCCTGTGCACACCCGATACTAAGAGCCAGTCCCAATATGACAAAAAAGGCCAGAAGATCCTTCAACTTCTTTGTTTTTAATAAGGAAGGCACTTCAATGCCAACTATGATTAACGTCAGTGTAATAATGCCTATAATGGACCACATTAGGAGCTACTCCTTTAACTCGGTTGCTATCGAATTATTGACCGTGCCCAATCGACGTATTTTAATATTTGGATTAATTTTCACTTCGACTTGTTTGTATCCTTCTCTCTCCCATGTATCTTTTACTTTATTCCAATATTTGGGATCAGAACGATGAATGGCTTCACCAAAACCAAAAACGTCTGATTTCAATTGGGTTTGTCCTTTTCGTATAGCTTGTTCGATCATAGTCTTAACATCTTTTTCTATTAATTTTTCCAACTCATCAATGGTTTGATTTTTCGTCAAATCTATATCGCATTGAACATCACCAACGTTTACTTCTCCTCGCAGGTTTAATGTTATGTGAGGTGTTCCTTCTACAACGCTGCCTTTCTGCTTGGCAACTACTCGGATCAATTCCACCGCTAAATTACCCTTTCCCTTTGGACATTTCACCTCAATTACGGTACTTTTCACCTTATCCTGGGTGTAATTGTAGCCTTTACTCTCGTTTTCGTTCAACCAACCGATGAGTTTATCTTTTTTAAAGACTGCTAATCCAGAATAAATAAGAACCGGTGAACTATTTACCTTCTCCATGGCTGATTTTTTGCTGCCAAGTTCGGGATCACCTTCGATTCTTATGCCGGTTAATACGGCTTCTTTGGCTCCTTTACTTAATATATTTGAAATCAGGTCTTCCAAAGTCACCTTTCCCGTTGCTGCCCAGAACTTTTGAGCCAATTCTAAAGAGGAGAACAATTGATTTGCAGGAATTTTCTCTAGCGGTGTTAACACTTTGACGATTTGTTCGGCTCGAACATCTCGCGCTATGACAATGAAATAATCCGTTCTGAGTTCATGGTTTCTCGATAAAAAGTCCAAGACGGGGCTAATCCCTTCTTTCGCCAAACCCTCACCGATAATAACCATTCGTAATTGAGCCAAGTAAATTCTACGATTTAGTTTCATGGTTAATTTACGCAGCGCTTCAAGAAGAGTCTCCCCTTGAGATGTATAGGTCGTAACGGGTGTGCCGAATCCTGATTTGTTTTTGGACGCAATTTCACCTGAATTCACCAATTGAACGGTTAAGTCGTATTCTCCATCACTCTTATCAATCGCCAAGGCTACCGTGATGCTTAGTTCATTTAATTCCCTACGACTCCAGCAACCGCTTATCATAGGAATAATCATAACAAACAAACTTAGCAGAACTGCCGTTCTGACCATCTTATTGTTCATGTAATTCTCCTTGGACCAAAAAGGATTTCCCGTTACTTTGGTTTTGGTGTTGGCGGATTGTTCTCGCGGACTACATTTTTTTGACTGATTAGCCTCGGACGTGAATACAACGCCCATTGCGGCAAACGGAAGATGGAATCTTTTTGATCTGCCAAATTAAAAGGACCAAACGGGCTTAAATAAGGGATGCCAAATGAACGTAAGCTGCACAGATGCAGAACAATAGCAATTAACCCTACAGTTATGCCGAATAAACCAAAAGAGGCTGCAAGCAGCATGACGGGAAAGCGAAGCATACGTACAGCGATCCCCATACTGAATGATGGAAAAACAAAGTTAGAGATGGCCGTTAAAGAAACAACAATAACCATCGATGGGGACACCAAACCAGCCTCTACCGCCGCTTGTCCTATTACCAAAGTTCCAACGATAGAAACGGCCTGTCCGATCGATTTGGGCAATCTTAGGCCCGCTTCTCTCAATATTTCAAATGTGACTTCCATCAATAATGCTTCGATAAACGCGGGAAAGGGAACGCCTTCTCGCGCAGCTATAAGGCCTATTAAGAGTTGAGGAGGAAGCAATTCCTGATGAAAGGTGGTGACAGCTATATAAAGCGAAGGTGCTAGTAAAGAAATGAAGAAGCATAAAAAACGCAGCATGCGAAGCAAAGTGGCAAAATCCGCACGCTGGTAATAGTCTTCGGAAGCTTGAAAAAATTGGGTAAATAAAGCTGGAACCGTCAAAACGAACGGAGTTCCATCGACAAATATAGCAACCCTTCCCTCTAGTACTTGGGAGGATATGGAATCAGGTCTCTCCGTATTATACACAGTTGGAAAAAATGTAAAGGTTTCGTCTTGGATCAACTCCTCAATATTTCCGCTTTCAAATATCGCATCAATATCAATACGACCCACCCTTCTACGAACTTCCTCCAAAACTTTATCAGTCACAATGCCATTCATGTACATAAGCGCAACTTCGGTCTTGCTAATTCTTCCAACTTGGATGGTTTCCATCCACAAATTAGGGTCTTTTATTCTCCGGCGAACAAGAGCTGTATTGGTGCGAATGTTTTCGGTGAAACCGTCCCGCGGACCCCTGACAACAGATTGAGCATTGGGTTCTTCTACATTGCGTTCGTTCCACTTCCGAGTGTTTAGAAGGAGTCCTTGTTCAGATCCTTGGAATAACATCGCCGTATCCCCGGACAATACGGATGTATAGAGCTGTTGAAGTTCCGTTACTACACTAATTTCACCGATACTTAAAGATTTTTTTTGTAATAGTTGTATCATCTGATCAGTCAAAATGTCGTTTGCCTCTAATTTGGCTTGACGGATCTCGATCATGACACTTTCCAACAAATGGGTCACGTCAGCTAAACCATCTGTATATATGATTGCCGACTCTATACTTGCAGCCTCACCAAGCTGAATTTCCCGTATAATAATGTCGGGGCTTGGACCAAATGTGCGTTTGATTTCCTCAAGACTTTGCTGGAGGCTCAGTTTTAGAGGCGTGATAATTTGTGTTTGTACAGGCTGTTGTTTCTTGTCGTTTGACTTTTTTAGCAATTTTTGCAATACATTTTTCAAATTACCCATATTTACTGTGCCTTTCTCCATCGTTTGTTGGTTAGGTTACCCAATTATTTGATTGTTATCCTCCTGGCTTCTAAGGTAAGATGATGCGTAAACTGGGCGCACCAAGAATAAAGGCACCTCTCTCGAGGCACCTTTTCCGACAAATATTGATAAGCTTTTTCACTTTTTATTAATTTAATTTGGCCCCTGATATGATCTCTCACCTTATCGTGGTAAAAGTTTTGAAGACGTTCCAACTCCTCTGTCCTAAACATTGGAACATGAATTGTACCGAGGTTATCTTCTATCTGACATTCGTTTTTGAATCCTGGAATCATACAGGTAATGTTCGGATTGTCCAGAACCCAGCGCATCGAGGCCTTTGCCATGTTTCCATGGCCTTCCTCAACCGTCTATACGCTCACACCGTAATGCCTTTTTATTGTATTAAAAGTTTATAACTCATTCATCATGGGAATATCTAACTACTGGGGATTCATTGTTTGATCAACTTCCAAAGCTGCCCAAAATGAGACTCTTAACGAGACTATATACAAAGGAGATTACTTTATGTCAGATGTAACAAAGCAGAAAATTGTCTCGAGTGTCCCTCAACAAGGTTTTTTAGGACACCCTAAGGGATTATTCACTCTATTCTTCACAGAGTTTTGGGAGCGTTTCTCCTATTATGGAATGAGAGCAATTCTTGTTTTCTATATGTATTATGAAATATCAAAAGGCGGACTGGGAATTGAAGAAAACACTGCTCTTGCCATTATGTCGATCTATGGGTCACTTGTATATATGTCCGGAATTATTGGCGGCTGGCTGTCAGATCGAATTTTCGGGAATTCAAAAGCTGTATTTTATGGTGGAATATTGATTATGCTAGGTCATATTGTTTTAGCAATACCAGGAAGCGTGACACTGTTCTTTGTTTCTATGTTCCTGATCGTGTTAGGTACTGGATTGCTAAAGCCTAATGTATCCAGCGTTGTAGGTGAAATTTATAGTGAAGAAGATAATCGACGTGATGCAGGATTTAGCATTTTCTATATGGGAATTAACCTTGGAGGATTCCTTGCTCCATTAATAATCGGAACAGTTGGGATGAAATATAATTTCCACTTAGGCTTTGGTATTGCTGCTATTGGTATGTTTCTAGGATTGGTAGTGTTTATTTTTACTAGGAAAAAAAATCTTGGTCTTGCCGGCACTTTTGTTGTAAATCCACTCTCACCAACTGAAAAGAAAAAAGTGTTAACTTGGATTAGTTTGGGTGCTGTTTTAATCATTGCTTTAATTGCTATTACAATTCCAATGGGTCTCCTTACATTTAAGACCTTTAAAGCTGTTATAGGAATTCTTGGGATTCTAATTCCAACCCTCTATTTCTTTGTCATGTACCGCAGTCCTAAAACAACAGCCATAGAGCGTTCAAGAATTATAGCTTATATTCCATTATTTATTGCTTCCGTTATGTTTTGGGCTATTGAAGAACAGGGATCAACTATCCTTGCCAATTATGCAGATCGGCGTACACAGTTAAATTTTGCTGGATTTCATATTTCACCTGCTTGGTTCCAATCGTTAAACCCGTTATTTATTATCATTTTCGCACCGTTATTTGCCTGGTTATGGGTAAAACTCGGAGATCGTCAGCCATCGGTCCCTAAAAAATTCTCTTTGGGCTTATTGTTTGCTGGCTTATCATTCCTTGTCATTCTTTTACCAGCATACTTTGGCGGCAAAAACTCATTGGTTAACCCACTATGGCTCGTACTTAGTTATTTCATTGTTGTGCTCGGGGAATTATGTTTATCTCCTGTAGGACTTTCTGCTACTACCAAATTAGCGCCTGCTGCCTTCTTGGCACAAACAATGAGTTTATGGTTCTTATCAAACGCTGCTGCCCAAGCAATTAATGCACAGATAGTTAAATTCTATACACCTAACACCGAAATGGCCTACTTCGGAGTCATTGGAGCAATTGCCTTGTTCCTTAGTTTGGTCCTCTACCTACTTACTCCAAAAATTCAGGGTTATATGAAGGGTGTACGATAGTGTCCAGGTACTTTAGCGCCACAACGGGCAGTCATCGGGTATTTATTGCTTCGATATGAGCGCTAGCGAAAAGGGCTGCCACATGACAGCCCTTTCAGTATCTCAATCGATCCCTTAAGTATTAACGTACTTTTCTTTTTCTACGGTGAAAAACGAACCATGCGATTCCGATGATACCGGCCGCGAGCAGTGCACTAAAAAAAATGATGTAGCTCAAGTGAAAAAGACTAATGTAACTCCCTCCTTATAAGAACAACTACACACATATAAGATGAATCGGAAACGCTAAATTATGTATGGTTGCCATTATTATGTATGAATAGCTGGTGGTTCTTCTTTTTCATGTCCTTCAAAACATTCTATTTGGCTCAGGAAAGCCATGAGAAGCGATTGAAATCATCCTCCATGAATCTTCCCCAGTCACTGAATCAAACTCACTATAAGCAGCATCCTCATGAATGTCACAGGCATGCAATTCATAGTCTACATTTCCAATTCGAAATGTCGCTTCTCCACCGCAATAAGAACATGTCGCCGAATTTACTTTTCCCATACAAATTATCACCCACCGTTCAAATCCGTCATATAATGATCAGAATGCCACCTTCCTGCCATTTCCATACTCAGAACTCATTCTTCGTTACTTTTTCTCGAGGCATCAACCATATCGTTTGATCATAAATTATTAATATAAATAAAGCGCTTCCGAGTCATTGATAAGGAGAATTTGTAGGAGACACATGTATAAATAAGGAGTTGATGTTCATGTTCAATCCAAAAGAATGGACCAAGCAGCTGGTAACCATTCATGGCAAAGTAAGAATCATCTACATCAACGAATACACTGGACTTCCAAAGCTTCGTTGTACTTTCACAAAAGAGCAGCAGAAAGCGCTAGAACGTGAACACAGAAAGTTATCACTTTCGTAAATAGATGGAATCGTAATCCGAGTGCGGTTTCTTCATCTGATAGGACGCTATTGAAGCGTTCTTTTTTCAGTTTGTCAGATAGGAACATTCTTTTTAGAAAATGAAAAGAACTCCTTCCGGAGTCCTCTTCGTATTCGTCAAAGCTCCTTTGCCACCTGGACAGAATCGTCATTTCACAAATTTATACATGTGTATTACGTCAATGTAACTATTGGGTCCAATTTTTATTTGCTTTATCCGTTTCCCTTCTTCGATAAAACCGAGATTTTTATAAAGTCTAATAGCATTCATATTTGTGGAGAAGACCTCGAGACCTATTTTTTCAATACTGGGGTGCTCTACTGCCCAATTAAGTAAAGAAATAAGGAGCATTTTCCCAATACCTCTACCCCTCCATTCATTCGAAATCATCATCCCAAATTCACCAATATGTGAGCGCCTTTCTAAGGATGGGGTATGAAAGATTATCCAACCAATAACTTCATTCTTAACTTCCGCAACAAGAAATAATTCTTTCGGGTTTTCTGATATCTTTTGAATGTTTTCTTGATAATGAAATTCTGTATTACGAAATTCATGAGAGGTGGTAATGACATATTCATTTTCCGCTATAACTGACCGCTGAATATTTAGTGCACTTAAAGCATCGTGATTATTAGCCGAACGGACGATTACAGTTTCGCCAGATTTCAATGTTGTCTCAATATTTTGTATAATAGCCATTTATTCTCCCTCCTAAAATAATGCCTCAAAATAATTATTATAGAAATTAAATATCTTGAAAACATCTTCAAGAATGAATCTATTTTCCGTCTTGGGATGGAGTACTTTCCATTCTAATGCCCGTCAACAACAAGACTGAACAAGCAAAAAAAGACTCACAGCAAAAGCTGAGAGTCTAATTTACATATTTTTTGGCGTTAGTAAGATGTCCACGCACCATGAAAAGCAGGTCCTGGAACACCCGTCGATTCCGTTGTCATACCAATTTCACCCCATAAACCTGCATATTTAATAAACGTCTGGCTGTTTAAAGGGTAGCTTAATTCACCAACGTTAATGACACTGTTTTTCGTATTCCATGCTGTTCCGGCAGAGGTTGAATCCGCAGGCAGGGGGCTCATTCTTGGGTGTTGAAAATATGTAAAAAAGCCTGATTTCTCAAGCTTTCTCAGATTTTATTATGTAGGATTAATCCATCCTGTTATTTAAGTCTCAGTATTACATGGCGTCCAATATGATGCCAGCCGTTTCCTCTATTGCTTTTTCAGTAACATCGATAACGGTACATCCAAGCTGCTTATATAAGCCGAATGCATATTCCAGCTCTTCCGCCACTCTTTCTAATGCAGAATATTTAGCGCCAAATGGCAGTCCTACTGCCTTCAGCCGTTCTGTACGGATCTTAACAAGCTGATCAGCGCTCATCGTCAAGCCGATCAATTTGCTTTTGTTAAGCGTAAACAAGCCTTGCGGCGGCTTTACTTCCGGCACTAACGGATAGTTGGCTACTTTATACCCTTTATGCGCCAAAAAAATACTTAGCGGTGTTTTCGACGTCCTTGAAACGCCTAAAAGAACAATATGGGCTTGTTTCAAAGCACTTGTGTCTTTACCGTCATCGCTTTTTACAGCAAACTCGATCGCTTCGACCCGTTTATAATACTCTTCGTCCATTTGGTGCAGCAATCCGGCTTTCCTTTTGGGAGAATCCTTGAAAGTATCAATGAAAGCTTGCATGACAGGACCTAGAATGTCTATGCTAGTCACATTTAAGCGAATAGCTTCTTGACGCATCATCTCTCTTAACTCCGGAAGAACAAGCGTGTAGACAACAAAACTGCCCAGTCGAGAAGCCTCCTCCATCATATTTCGGATTTCTTCCTCCGTACGCAAGCTTCCAAAACGCCTTATTTGAACTTGACTCGCGTTAAACTGACGAATTGTTGCTTGAACGACGGTGTTTGCCGTTTCCCCAACCGAGTCTGAGCAAACGAATATCGTATGGACTTTCTCCTCCACCCGTGAATCCCTCCTAATTCGCAGCTACTTCCAACAGTAGTTTGGTCATGGTTGTTTTTGTTATTCTTCCGATAACTTCATCCTGGTCTTGTTCAGAGTCCATTCTCACAACTGGCAGGCTGTCAACTTGATGGAAAATCATTTTTCGCGCCGCATCAATGATGTGGTCCTCTGGACTTACGGTAACGATATTCGGATGTCTCGTCATCACAAGACTAATTGGCATGGAAGGAGCACCAGCATTGCCTAACGTTACCTTTAACAAATCTTTTCTAGAGACAATACCAACTAATGCCCGATTAGCACTCACAATCATCAGAGTACCTACATTCTCTAGAAATAGAGAGACAACCGCATCATTCACCGTGGCTGTTTCTTGAAGGACGACAGGAACACCCATGACGTCCTTTACTTTAATTCCTTCAATCTTCTTGTAGGGTGATTCCTCATGCTCCAACGTTTTACCGAGGAAATAACCAACCTTAGGCTTTGCGTCCAGATATCCTAGCATGACTAGCAGAGCAAGGTCGGAACGAATGGTAGGACGAGCGATTCCAAGCATTTCTGCTAGGCTTTCTCCGGTAATCGGAGCATGTTTTTTTACGTGTTCAATGATTTCCATTTGGCGGGATGTAAGTTCTATCGTGTTTCCCTCCCTGAACTTTCATGATCCTCCCTATTTTAACCGATTTTCTCGCTGCATCAAATAGCTTGGGCTACTTTCCGCTCATCGAGAACACCATGTAGAATGAACGCTTGTGCTGCGGCTATTCGAGCTAAAGGAATTCGGTAAGGGGAACAGCTAACGTAATCCAATCCGGTCAAGTGGCAAAAGAAAATCGACTCTTTATCTCCGCCGTGCTCCCCGCATATGCCAGTTTTTAGAGACGGCTTAACGAGTCTTCCCGCATTTACGGCTAAGTCAATCAATTGTCCGACTCCTTCCGTATCTAGCACTTGAAACGGATTGTGCGGCAGAAGCTTTTGATCGACATAATGGGTTAGAAATTTCCCTTCTGCATCATCCCGGCTGTACCCAAACGTCATTTGCGTTAAGTCATTTGTGCCAAATGAGAAGAAATCGGCATGAGCCACAATTTGGCGCGCAGTCAGAGCGGCACGTGGTACCTCTATCATGGTCCCAACCTTGTACGGACAATCTCGAAGTTTGTCTTTGCCCAGCACTTGTTCCGCAACAAACTCAACAAGCTCTCTTAATATTTTCAGTTCATTGGCATGGCCTACGAGCGGAATCATAATTTCCGGAAGAACTCGGATGCCTCTGTCGATACAACCAGAAGCTGCGCGGAAAATAGCTTCTATCTGCATATCATAAATCTCCGGATATACAATTCCCAATCTGCAACCCCTCTGTCCTAGCATAGGGTTAGCCTCATGAAGAGCTTGCACTTTGCGGAGAAGGTGAGCTACCTCATCTCTTTCCATGTCTGATCCACCTTGATCATAAATCAGCTGTGCATGTCTTCTTTGCAGATCTTCGAGGTTGGGTAAAAACTCATGCAAAGGCGGGTCCAGCAACCGGATCGTTACCGGAAGACCGTCCATTTCCTCGAACATTCCTTCAAAATCCGACTGCTGCATGGGAAGCAGCTGCGCAAGTGCCAGCAAGCGTTCCTCCTTGTTATCCGCCAGAATCATTCGTTGAACAACAGGCAGACGAGTTGGTGAGAAAAACATATGCTCTGTTCGGCATAGCCCGATCCCTTCTGCTCCTAATTGTCTCGCGATTTTCGCATCGTGCGGATTATCCGCATTGGCGTAAACTTTCAGCGTACGAATATCATCTGCCCACTTCAGCATTACGAGAAGTTCATCCGTCATCCTGGCTTCATGTAAAGGCATGGCACCGATAATAACACGCCCGCTTGCGCCATCCAGAGTAATCCAATCACCTTCTTTTACGACCCTGCTTCCAGCAAACATCCGCTTCTCGTCAAGCACGATTCGGATGTCTTCGCAGCCGCATACGCAAGGTTTGCCCATTCCCCTTGCTACAACAGCGGCATGGCTCGTCATCCCTCCGCGGCTCGTGAGCACGCCTTCCGAAGCGATCACGCCATGAATATCTTCCGGCGTCGTTTCGTTTCTTGCTAGAATAACCGTCTTGCCGGCACGGCTCCATTCTGCAGCGGTGTCTGCGTCAAATACTAGCTGTCCAACCGCAGCGCCCGGCGAAGCAGGAAGTCCTTTTGCCAATACATCCTTTACTGCCTCTTCATCGATACCTCTGTGTAGAAGCTGATCAAGATGCGACACTTCGATTCGCTCAACAGCTTCCTGCTTAGACAATAAACCTTCATGGACCAAATCGACGGCAATCTTGAGCGCGGCTTGGGCGTTACGTTTACCATTTCGTGTTTGCAGCAGGTAAAGCTTATTATTTTCCACCGTAAACTCGATGTCTTGCATATCTTTGTAATGCTTTTCCAACTGCTTGGAAGCTTGGAACAACTGCTCGTAAATCTCGGGCATTTCGTTTTTCAGTGCAGCAATCGCCAGCGGCGTTCTTATACCTGCTACCACATCTTCCCCCTGTGCATTGATCAGGTATTCACCAAAAAAAGTATTCTCTCCCGTGGAAGGATTTCTCGTAAACACAACGCCTGTGCCGCAGTTGCCGCCCATGTTGCCAAATACCATGCTCTGCACGTTGACGGCTGTCCCCTGTTCATCCGGAATCCGATTTATTTTCCGGTAAATCTGAGCTCGTTGATTGTTCCAAGACTTGAATACGGCTTCAACGGCCATACGCAACTGCTCGTATACATGCTGTGGAAAAGCAAGGCCTGTTTTAGTCAGAATGCATTGTTTGTATTCTTCGATAAGCACCTTCCAGCCCCCAGCTGTAACATCCTGATCTTGCCTCACGCCTTCTTTCTCTTTCAAACGGTGCAGCAGCTGCTCGAAATGGTAGGCTTCAATGCCCAGTACCACGTTTCCAAACATCTGCATCAAACGACGGTAGCAGTCGTATGCAAATCTTTCATTGCTTGTAAGCGTTGCCAATCCCTGTACGGTAACATCGTTGAGACCGAGATTCAAAATCGTATCCATCATACCCGGCATCGAAGATACAGAACCGGAACGTACTGAAACGAGAAGCGGATTATTTGCATCTCCGAACGTTTGTCCCTTCTGTTTCTCTAACTGCTTGAGAGCTGCTGCGACTTGTTCAAGCAGTTCATCTGAGATCCGATTACCAACCTTAAAGAAAGCTAGGCAAGCCTCGGTCGTGATGGTGAAACCCGGTGGTACGGGAAGTCCGGCACGTGTCATCTCAGCGAGATTGGCTCCCTTTCCTCCCAGTAAAGCTTTCATTGAAGCATTTCCTTCTTGAAAGGGTACCACTTGTTTCTGTGTCATCATTTGTTTTCCTCCTTATTTTTTTCTATACATGTGATTGAATTACACAAACTATAAAATTTCTTATATCCGTCAGTTGGCAGCGTTGCAATCACTTCATTACACGATTTACAAATGATAACACCAAGATCATACCGATGAATGGCCGCCAATTTTACATGGTTTGTGTTAGACATTTCGCGTCCCCCTTTATTTGCGTACTTTCCGCACGAGAAATATAAGATACTAAATCAATGACTCGGTTTGCGTAACCCCACTCGTTGTCATACCATGCGAGCAGCTTAATTTGATCTTCCTGCGTCATAATACTAAGACCGTCAATGATAGCGGATTTGTCATTTCCAATATAATCTGCAGAAACTAGCGGCAATTCATTGTAGTCCACAAACGTTCCTATTTGCCCGGCAATCGCCTGTTTGATGGCAAGTTTTACTTCATCAACTTTTACTTTTCGGCCGACTACCACTTGAAGATCCAGCAGTGAAACGTCCTGTGTCGGCACACGAACGGAGACGCCTTGAATATGAGATGCGAGATGAGGAATAACATCGATAAGCGCCTTGCCCACTCCAGTCGAAGTCGGAATAATAGAATTCGTACATGCTCTGGCGCGACGAAGATCTTTATGCGGGTTATCCATATGATTTTGATCATTCGTGAAAGCATGCACCGTTGTCATCCACCCCTGTTTAACACTAAAAGCCTTATCTAGAATTTGTAAAATAGGTGCGATACAGTTGGTTGTACAGGAAGCTGCGGATAGTAAGCGATGCTGCTTGGGATCATACCGATCTTCATTCACTCCCATAACAACAGTCAGGTCCATGTTCGTACCCGGTGCAGTAATCAAAACCTTCTTTGCTCCAGCAAATAAATGTCGTTCAGCACCATGCCGATGATTGAACTTTCCGGTTGCATCTACGACCAATTCAACACCATAGTCCTCCCATGGCAGTAAATCGGGTTCTCTTTCACAGGTGACGAAAATCCGCTGTCCGTTAATCTTGATGAAGTTGTCATTTAACACTTCGATTTTCGCGTCCCATGTGCCATGAACCGAATCATATTTCAACAAATGGGCCAACATATGAATGGGGCTTGTTGAGTTGATTACTTTTACTTCGAAAACCTGTTGCTGTTCAGACAATGCTTTTCTCAAACACAGTCTACCTATTCGTCCTGTCCCACTAATTCCAACTCGCATCTCCATTCTCCTAACCCTTATTTAGTATGTCATAAATGTATCACATCAATATATAATGCACAATATATAATTTCATTAACATAACAAAATCGTTATTCGCCCTTGTCTTAGGACATAAAATTTATATAATACATCATATATACGTCGAATAAACTCATACTCGATAAGTATGAGTTTATTCGACATTATGGACTCGCACCGATGTAACAGTAGGGATTTCAATCGAAATAAGAAAGAATAGGAGACGTGTTTGGAACAGCTGCTTTCGTTTTCACCGGGATTACACTTGAAATCTTTATTAAAGGGGGGCAGAATTACCTGCCCCCCCATTTTATTTCTCTTTTATCAAGCCTTGCTTTTCCAAAACAGGCATACGCTCCACCAGCATAACTCTCTTTTTTCCTGTGAGCTGGCTTATTAAACGACCTCCAGATCGTCTCTCGTCCCCAGTTCTGGATTCGGACAATGCGGCTCAACTTGGTACCAGAAAGCTGTCGACGCAATATCGTCGCGCAGTGGATAATAACGCCCGTTCGAATGCCATCCAAGTGCTTGGATGGTGACCCGCAGATCGTCCTCAAACCGGATGGGATCCATGATATGCCAGCGGTACATACCGAAGCGCTGGTTCGCTTTGTACAAACCGTCGGGCTTTATGTGCTGGTGCATCCCGAGGAACGGTGTGGAATAAGTCACATACTGGCCGTTCATATCCCAGTTCCAGGCGCCTCCGAAATAGTCCTCTGTTCCCGTGCCGCAGATCGTAGGGAAATCTTGGTCGCCGTCGAGGTAAAATTTTATTTCTCCTTCTCCCCACCAATGGTTGCTGTTGACCTGCCAAGCTAAATATGTTCCGACGAATTGACCCTGTCCTTTTACACCGTCGAGAATCGTATGTACCTCCTTGAATTGGAGCGGATTGCTGCGTCGCCACTGTGCGTGAAAATACGCCATATCGGCTGGAACGTCGGTTAGTGTGTAATCGATCTGATAATAAAGAACCGAGCTTTCGGATCCAATGTTTTCCATCATGATTTTTGCCTTGCCGCGAAAAGGCATCTCCCAGTAGCTGTTGAAGCCGTTAGCTGGGTTAACCGATACCGGAAGCGAATTAACAAGGCTGCGCTCACACCAGCCGTTACAAAAAAAGTCGCCGACCGGCACACGCACGGAAGGCGTCTCCTCGTCGTCCCAATACAGGTTCAAAATCAGTGAGCGCCAGGTCTCCACAGGACACGTAAGCCAAATATGTTGGATGACGCCAGGGCCGTCAATTTCCGCCATTGTAAACGCGGTTCCGGCCTTTACCATGACCGAAGGCGAAATTTTCCATCCGGGGCCGAGATCACGGGCGCAATTCGCACCTGTCCCTTCCGCAGCCATGCCGCCCTTGCCCTTCTCACCTGTGAAGTTTTCCGGGCTGATGGAGCGCGACCTCGCATTCGAAATTCGTGCCAAGTTGCCTAGCCCCATCCCAATCCCATTAAATGCAGTCATATTCATGCCTCCTTATATAGGTTCAATATTTCAACGCAAAGTGATAGTCTCCTTTGCTTGTACCTCTATTGTAAATCTTATGTATGTAATCCTTTACATATTTTCGTTTCTGTAGCTCCCAACATATATCCATAATTTGTTTATATTCTCTATTTATTCATTTTGATAGAATGTTTATGAAACAACATAAAACTTCTAGGAGGAAATACATGAGAAAGATTGTTCTTTCAACAGTATTGGCTACAAGTCTATTATTCGGAGGAATTGCTACTGCAGCATCGTCAAATCAATACATTGCTACAGATTCTGACACGTTTTGGACCATTTCACAGAAGTTTAATGTTAAACTATCCGACCTTATTGCAACGAATCCACAAGTAAATCAGCAAAATATTTACGCAGGTGTTGTTATTAATCTTCCTGTTCAGGCTTCTAAAAAACAGAATTGGGAAGTAAAAGCAGATGCCATCATAGCTACAGGAATGAAACAGCTTGGAACTCCATATGTCTTTGGAGGTAACACGCCAAATGTAGCTTTTGACTGCTCAGGTTTTGTACAATATGCATTTAATCAAAACGGTTTTGACCTTCTTCATTCCGCCGTATTGTTAAGTCAATTAGGAACGCCTGTAGAGAAAAGCAATCTTCGTAAAGGAGACCTTGTATTTTTACAAGGGACTTATACGAGTGGTGTTTCCCATGTAGGAATCTATCTTGGAAATAACAAAGTTCTTCATGCAGGCACCATGGGGACGAGAGAAGTAAAAATTAGCACTTTTTTTGGTACCCCCTATTATGATTCGCATTACTGGGGTGCACGTCGTTTAATTAACTAAGAATGAAAAAAGCCGGTTTATACCGGCTTTTTTTCGTTCTGGACAACTGTACAAGTTAGGCTTTGACCGTTGGTTCAAGTACTGTGAGCGTGCTATTGTAAGTATCGAGGTTTACACTCGCTCCTATCGGGATTGCTGCTTTATAAGAGCCATGGGCTGTACTTAAGTTTGTCATAAGGGGCTTACCTAAAGGTAAAATTAAGTAGTTTATCAAATCATTATAAGAAGTAGAGTATGATATGGAGCAATTCGTACATTGCCCCATCACCACCCCGATACAATCTTGAAATTTACCCGCCATAATTAATTGAGTCAAATATCGGTATATCGCATTCGTGGGTTCATGTGTCTCTTCTAAAACCAAAATTTTTCCTGCGGTATCAACTTCGTATGGAGTCCCCAGTGTACCAATAAACGATGTCAGATTCCCTCCGATTATTGGACCGCTTACATTTCCTTTGACTAGGCTGGTCAGCTGCATGCCAGGTGGATTTTGAATCACTCTTGGACTTGTAAGGGTTGTTGTTGCTGAATAAAATTGGTTGAAATTATAAGCTGGTGTATTCGTGTTGAAATCGATTAATAATAGACTTTGAAAAGTAATTAAATCGGAAATTTGGTACAGGATATTTAATAGGATCGTAATGTCACTATATCCAGTTACAATTTTTGGATTGTTTTTAATAAATCTATAGTCCAGGTACGGCAAAATATCTTTGACCCCTGTCCCTCCTCTAGAAGGCAAGATCATTTTCACATTACGATTTTCAAACATACTCATAAGATCTCCTGCGCGTTGCTGAGCGGTTGAAGCAACAATACCTCCATAAGAATATACATATTTCCCCACAATTACCTTGTATCCCATATTTTCAAGTGTACTAATTCTTGAATCAATGATACTGGCGTCGAGTGGACTTCCTAAAGTTACAATTCCTATGGTATCCCCAATATTTAATTTCGGGGGTTTTATAGCCATAAATATGCCTCCTATTTAAGACATAGTATTTATACATGGATGACAATTTGTTATCTCTCTGTTGCCTTATATGCGCCAAACAAACAAATTATACGTCTTACTTTTCCACATAGGCACGCGGAACTTATCCAGAAAGTGATGACTGCGGATTCTTTTACAACTATTTAATTCAATGGACCCCAATCTTCATCATTAAAGGTTACAATACGACAACGGTTTTCGAGCGACATTGTAGTCCAAATCCGTTAATCTATGAAAAAAGATTCATAGGAGGGCTAATCTATGCTTCAAAACTTAGAACTATGTGCAACGGGTTTGTTAATTATTGGTATAATGTTTTATCTTTGTATAGATATAATCAAAAAGAACAAAATCATTAATCATCCAATTCATATACAAGAAGAGGAATCCATCAGAGTTATTTACCCGCAGTATATCGACTGCAGCCGGAACATTATTCATTCACTTCTTCCAAAAGATTATCTTTTTACGGAAGGGCATCTCAGTGAGATTCATTAATTTAAGGAGGCCGTACTGTGGCATACAAGGTAATCAGTGACGAAGAGTTGATGCTGCTGCTGTCCCCAAATAAAGAAAATGAACAATCAGAGAAGCCGAAGCTCACCATGAAATTATTATATGAGCTTATAAAGAAGCTTAAGCAAGAGAACATTATGCTTTCCAAGCGTGTAGACGAATTGGAACAGCAATTGGATTTGTTGCATCAGATTCGAGCAGAAGTGGCCACCACCCTAGAACTGCCGGTTCTCATCGAACCCGGAATACCAGCTGTGATGGAAGCAGATCTCGACTACGGCCTCCCGCAAACCATCCTAATCCCCCGATCCCAACGTCATCCTTCTCAAAATAAAAAGTCCTTTTGGGCCTTTTTGTTTCGTGTCAGTACCTGAATAAGTAGACTACATTATTAGTCATCTATTCTTTATTTCGGATATTTGAAACGATATGGTTCATCGCGGCGGCACGCCAGTTGTGATGGTTTTCACCACTTCTTACATACCATTTTATTACAAATGAAAAAGGAGCTTTGCCGCGAAGCTAGCTCCTCCACTATAATTCTCGGTTAATTCATTTCTGATTTCTCACTATCTTCAATATATTGTTTACAAAATTCGTTTTACCTAATTCCATCCACAAAGTATTTCACCCATCCCATGGAACAAATTCATCCTTTCTTCCAATGGCCTCTCTCCCCGTAAAACTCTAATTTTCTTGATGGAAATAACCCATTTTCTCTAAACCTTTAACTTGGCTCATAATTATCCCCCTCTCAAAACTTCTTATGGATGAGGCATCAATTCGATCGTATCTCGGTTTATAGCCCAAAAAACAAAGGGCAAGCATCCATTTATTAGTTTCACACATAGGTTGTTGTATCAAATTTAGGAGGAGATTGTTCAATGGGTTACACTCACCAACAACACCTTTATCCCAATCCGCACCATCCGTATATGCATCCACATATGCATCCATACATGCATCCGCATCACCCCCATCATCCGCACCCATACCATCATCCTGTAATTATTTATCCGGGATATCCATATCATCACCCGTATTACCACGGAATGCCTCATCATGGCATGCATGGTGGACATTGGCAGGGCGGTCACAGCCATCATGGAATGAATATGCATCATCATGATCAAAGTCATATGCATGATGGTTATAGAGGAAACGATCACAAGTGAATTTGCTACCGGAGTCGCGCGATTTTATTGTGTGACTCTTTTCTAACCGTATTGGCATTTTAACCATGCCTCATCACTTGCCGTTGATCCCGATACTCCTGCGGACTTACGCCTTCCCTCTCCTTGAATACACGGCTGAGATGCTTCGTATTCTCAAAATCAGCCATTTCGCATATATCGTCGCAGCTAAGGCGATCAAGCTGACGATCGGCAAGCACCATAAAGTAGTTAAGGCCTTACTCATAAGCCATCAAAACGCCGTCATTTTAGATTGAATCTGTTCTTATGCAACAAAATCCTCATCGGAATTATAAGCATAGTCATCAAACCATTTCCACACTCTTTTTTTGTCCTCTGTTATTGCAGCTCCAAATTTTTTTGTTGGCATTTTTTCATTTAATGCCTCAGCAAGATGAAAGCTTGTACAAGAACTAAAGCTGACACCTAACAAAAGTACCTTGGCATTTAATTCATACAATTTTCCTAAAGGAGAATTCATCCCAAATTGAGGGGATAGCTGATGATTATCTATAACCGTTTTTGCATATTTTCCACTTGCAGAAAAAGACACTTGCGGATGGGAGGACCGAAATGATTCTGGTAAAGTTCTAAATAACTCTGCAATTCGTCCCATCCCCCTTGTTGGCGTAAGATCTATATCAAAGGAAGGCATGCTTTCATATATCTTTTCTCTCCACTCCTTTGGAACTGGAGGATTATTCCATTCTGCTGGATCAGAAATTTCTCCGCTATGAGAGGGCATTACTAAGGTCGCTCTCCCCTACAGCTTGTTTAAGAGCCATTAATACAGCTTGAGCGCCTCCGCAAACCCACCCTAAGCTGGAAAGAGAAGAATGTACTAATAATATATCCCCATTTCTAACGCCAAGTTTTAATAAATCGTTATATAAAGAATCTACAGTATTCATATTTATGGTTAATTCAATTGTTCTTAGTTCACTCAATATACTCATCTCCATTAGCCGAAATACTATTTTAAGCTTAATCCCTCGGTCAACCTCTCTACCGCCTTCATAATTCGGGAACTGCGCGTTTCCGCCTTCTTTGCACCCTCTATCCAATCCACATATTCCTTACGTCGAGAATAAGACATCTGGTCAAAGTGGTTACGTGCCTGCTCTTGTACTTGCAAAGCAGAATTAAAGTCGTCAGGTATGGCTACCTCCCGTAATCCTTCATCCTTCTCCAACCAAACGGTTATTAGATCACCTGCAGTTGATCCTATCTCCTTACGTATATCACCGTTAACAACTAGAATATGGCGCTCATTTCCCTGGGCCATCAGTGAACTACGAAAGGGTACACCATTAATTTCTCCTTTTACCGGGACCCGACCCTTAATGCCAAACTTCTCCTCTACAGAAATAGGGCACTCCACATAGGTCCATGTTCCTGGGGCATCCGGTTGGTATAATTTAGCTTGAAATGTAATCATTTAAGACACCTCTATTTGAATTTTTCTTCAACAAGTTTCATATAATTACATAATATTTATTATGTAAACTTATTTCAATATCGACACTACGTTATTGAGAAAATAATTGGTCAATCTGTTCCTTTCCCCAAAGGCATTGCCAATCCCTGCATGATAAATATAAATTTCCAATTTATTCCTACGAAAAGAATCAGCCATCTCGTTTAAAAAGATGGCTGATTCTAGTTCAAGCGCAGTTATTTTGGAATTTGCACCGTTACGTTGTCAATCTGAACCGTCGCGTTATCGTCTAACCACATCTTCATGCGGAAGTCTACTTTAAGACTTCCGGAAGGAAGATCCGATCCGCTACCCCTGAGCCGTATAGCATATGACCCGGCGAATGCTCCAGCGGATTGGCATACCAACCATCAGGGGCAGCCGCACCCGTATTATGCCCGAAGTCACGTTCCGCTTCGAAAACACGGTTCGTATAATTCCCAGACACATGGATAGCAATCTGAGTCTCCAATCCATTGTAGATGCCTTCATAATCGCGTCTCCACTTTGCAGTACTTGCATGATGCCACCGGATCCGACCGTTAGGACATTGCTTTCTTGTACAACAGACCAGCTCGCATCTGTTGTCAAATTAATTTTAGTTATATGTAATCTTCAAACCTAACTCCTCTGCACGGGTTAGCGCTCCATCAGAAAATTTAGGCTTCTTATACTTTTCTTCAAATTCTTCTTTAGCTAGTGGGACCCAATTAAAATCTTTTTTCTGATATATCCATGTTTTGTTACCCCAATCGACATGTATGGTCCGATTCGCAACCTTTTTAACAACGCCTATCTCGATAATAACACCGGTTTTACCGAATATTTTGGCACAGTATTTGTTAAGCATTTCGTTCACAATGACACCCCATTTCTCTATACCTCATTCTCTATTCTCTTATAAAACACAGGTTAATGCAACTTTGCGACCAAACGTTCTACGCAAAAAAGACACCAATTATGGTGTCTATGATGCTTAACTTTTAACCAATGATATGGCTAGATCTTAGTGAACTTTTGATACTTGAGGCAATTTCAAAAGACTCTTCATCTACTTGAAATTCATCTCGAAAGGAATCGCCAAATATTTTATTGATGGCTTTGCTGAGTGAATGAGTGTCCAAATCCGTTAGATGTTTTGTCATATAAATAGTTAGGGTTCGGGTTTCACCGTCATACTCATCAGCAGGACCATCCATAGCTAATAGCTTAATGGGATCCCATGTATCAATATGGTGTTTCACGACCTCTATGATCGGTGTAGGGTCATAAGGAAGTGAGCTCAAATACGTATTTTCTTTGAAAATTTCCTTTTTGATACTCCAAAGCATATAATTCATTTTCGTTTGTTCAGATACTGCTCTAAATTTCAATGGAAAAGCCTCCTTATTGGACGCTTTCACGATCTTCGATTATCAGCTTGCTAGACCGCTCAATTATCGACCCATTGAAGTTTAGCATTTTCCCTGTACCTTCAGCAATACACTCCATCGGGTTCTCTGCAAGATGAACGGGAACGCCCAAGTCTTGCTGCAGGCGCTTATCCAATCCTTCCAGCAATGCGCCTCCGCCACATAACAGGATGCCCTGTTCCATCACGTCACCGGCTAGTTCCGGTGGACATTTCTCCATCGCCAGGCGTATGCATTCCACAATCGATTTTATAAAATCATCCAGAATCTCGAAAGTTTCACTTGATGAAATCGATATACTACGAGGTAAACCTTCCATGAGGTCACGCCCTCTGATGTCCATCCGAACCTCTTTCACAGGTTTTACAACTGCTGCGACATTCTTCTTGATGTCCTCGGCGGTCCGTTCTCCAATGACCATATTGTAAGTTTTCTTCACGTATTCCATAATATCCTGATCAATCGACATCCCTCCACGACGAACCGTCTCACTTACGACAATTCCTCCAAGAGAGATAATAGCTACTTGACTTGTCCCTCCGCCGATATCAAGGACCATACTTCCAATTGGCTCAGCAACAGGAAGACCAGCGCCCATAGCCGCAGCTAAAGGTTCCTCGATCGTGACGGATCTCCTTGCTCCTTTATGT
Source organism: Paenibacillus sp. yr247 (assembly GCF_900103825.1). Taxonomy (GTDB): domain Bacteria; phylum Bacillota; class Bacilli; order Paenibacillales; family NBRC-103111; genus Paenibacillus_E. The sequence goes on along the minus strand of NZ_FNIF01000001.1, from coordinate 874,643 downwards.
ACAATCATTTCTTCAACGGCTCGTTTTTGTACATTCGTTATCCCACAAGGTACGGATATCAGGACATGGAAGCTGCGGAACCAATGATAACTTCTTTTTATTTTGCCAATAAAATATTTAAGCATCGCTAAGGTCATATCAAAATTAGCAATAACGCCGTCCTTTAAGGGATAGATGACCTCCACATTAGCTGGCGTTCTTCCAATCATGTTATAGGCTTCTTGGCCAAAAGCTTTGATTTCCCCTGTATCCGTTTGAATGGCGACGACAGATGGCTCTTGCAGAACAATACCTTTTCTTTGTTGATAAATAAGTGTATTACAGGTGCCCAAATCAACACCAAACAGTTCTTCCAATCTCTTTAACATGACTCGCTCCTTCTCGCTGTTCAATAGACGGTGCCCATAGTAGCGTGTATATTAGTTGATTATGACTTAACTGCATCTTTATACTTGTTCGCATGCAGCGGCCATTCTCGGGGGGTATACGAAAAAGTGCTGCTCACCTTAATGGTAAGCAGCACACATAAATAAGCTATTAAATTAGTTTGCTACTGCTGATTCAGTAACTGCTTTATAAGCAGATGAAACGTAAGTTACGGCTTTCGCTTCCGTCATCACATCAGCATACATCGTGTCCGGTTTTGGATCTTGCAGGGTATACGTAATCACCGCTTGACCGTTTTGATCAAATCGAACGCTTTGAATGGCGATACTGTAACCTGGGTTTGGTTTTACGCCTCTGGACAGCGTTACTTTATTGACATCGTCGTTTACTTTTTCCACAGTTACAGCTACTTCTTCTACGGGTACTGGTGGTTTCTCAGTATGACTTTCCAAGACGCGAACTGCGTTATAAACCCACCTTGCTGCTTCGCCACGAGTGAGTTCAGCCTTCGGATTAAACTTGCCATCCTTGTCTAGCTGCTCAATTTTATAAAGCAGCAGTCGTTGTAAAGCGCCTTGATAATCGACTGTGATCTGATCCTCATCTTTGATTGGGATAACCATTTTCACTAATGGAAAATGTCCCTTCTTTTCCAAAGCACTCACGAGCAAATATCCAAATTGTTCACGAGTAATTGTAGCGTTCGGGTTAACATCCTTCGGTAGGTCCAAACCTTTGTAATGCGCAATAATAAAAGCATCCGCATACCAAGCATCATTCGGAACATTCGTATAAAAGTCAGTAGCTAACGGTTGTCTAAAAAAACGCAGCAGATCTAGGTTCAAATTCATGCCTTTTACAATCATTTGCACGCTTTGGGCATAGCTAATTTTTCCTTTTGGAACGAAATGGTCCTGATCTACCCCACTAACAATGCCACGTTCTTGTAAAGCAGACACCGCAGCTTCTTGTCCTTCCTCAACATCCTTAAAAGCGAAGGCCGTGCTAAAAGTCAAACTGCTTACAAGTGCTGTTGTTAAAGTTAAAGCTGCTAGTTTTTTCAAAGTTAGTACTCTCCTTTTAGTAGATTATCTTACTACATCCTCTTAACGTTACGTACGTGATAAATGTTTCAGTGGTAAAAAAAAAAGCCACAGGCTTCGCCCTTCGCCCCAGCTTATTTTCATAATTCTATAAATTAGATCAGTTTATAATAAAAAATAGTAGCATCCAAACTACCATCTGCTGACTGAGCAATGTTCGGAATACGCCCCGCTTCCATATAACCGAGAGATCTATATAAGATATTGGACAGATCACCTGCTCTGGTATCTAATATTAACAAACTTCTGCCTTCCATTTTTGCTCTGTTTTCTAGGGTAACCATTAATGCTTTCGCGATACCTTTTTTTCGAAAAGGTGGCAAAAAACCGATAGAAGCCCCATCTTCAACGATGTCTATTAAGAGATCTGATAGTTCTTCTAATACATTATCTTCTAAAGAATTAATTTCAATGATTTCATGATCATTCATGTGTTATCTCCTTTTTACCGACTCGCTTGTTATCCGGACTCTTTATCCAATTCCTAATTCCTTTACCTGCATAGGTTTCATCTACGTATCTGGGAATAACATGTAAATGTGAATGAAAAATATGCTGACCTCCGACACTCCCACAGTTCCAGCCAACATTATAACCATCCGGTTTATGTATTTTATCTATTTCTTTCTTAGCTTCTTTCATCAATTCATAAGTGGAGAGCCATTCTTCTTCCGTTAAATCAAACACCGTTTCTCGATGTTCTTTTGGAATGATGATTCCTGATCCTTCAATTTCAGGATTTATTAATTGTAAATAAAAGCAATGCTTGTTCTCCAAAATTATTTTCTGATTTTCAAAACTGATATTGCAATATTCACAGTTGTTCATATGAACCACCATTCTGTCCACGGGAATCTCTTTTTATTGTTTTGTTCATTTCAACCCACTCACTTAAATAAGGTACATGGTCCAGGATTTGAGGTTCATCCTCTAAAAATGATATGAGTTCTAGGCTATTCCCGTCAGGGTCATTGAAATAGATACTTGCAGATAACATTTGACGATTTTTATTTTTAGGATTTAAATCAGGACTAAACAATGTGTCATCTTCTCCTCGTTCATAATTTCCTCAAATCCTAAAGTCTTATAAAACTCACCAGCAACCGGGTTATCCGTCTTTAATAACAGTTTTCGATAATGTTTTTTAGCCTTGTTTATGACCGCTTCTGTCATTTTCCTTCCGATTCCATGTCTCCGAAATTCCTTCATGATATAAAGTCTCCTAACCCTTCCTATCCCTTCTCCAAAGTACGGATCTTGGTTTAATCCACAAATTCCTATGACTCTATTATTTACTCGGCATTCAAACAGCGCTTCACCTTCGTTATTAAACTTATTAATTCCAGCAATGTAGTCATTTATTAATCTATGAATATGCCTAAATCCCTCTTCAGCGCTCTCCGTTAATAATTCGGAAAGCTCTTCAGGAATCAAAACTTTCACTTCTTTTATTTCAAAGTTATTTTTTTTAATGTGATTCAATATTCTTTCCTTTGTTTCTTCCAAGCGATTTTTATTGTTATTCTTATCTTCTGGCTCTACCCAAGCAAAACCATCTGCTTCATATCTAGGAAATACATGCATATGGTAATGTTGCAGATCATTAAATTTACCTCCGTTTTGAATGATCGTTACTCCATCTGGCTTATAGATATCTTTAATAATCTTCGATAGTTTAGATGACGCTTTCAGGATTGCTGCTGCTGTTATGTCGTCTAGTTCATCTAAATCTAAGTAATGTTTCTTAGGCAGTAGTAATAAATGACCTTCATTCATCGGGGCAATATCCAGGAAACAAGTAATCACTTCATCTTCGTAAATAACGTGTGTGATTACTTCACCATTGGCTAATTTACATCCCAAGCAATCGCTACTCATAATTTGCTCCTCATCATGATCCTGGTAATAATAGCTTCAGGCTAAGCTCTTTCCGGCATAAATTTATTTATGTTACTTTCCTAAGTTTTAATTCAATAAATCCCATAATATCCCTGCTATCTTCCTCCTTCTGATTTAAAAAATCAAAAAGGACAGCCCCAAAGTAAAGTGACTGTCCATTTCTAATGTTTTTCACACATTGTACTGATAAAACCCCTGCCCAGATTTGCGCCCCAAACGCCCAGCTTTTACGTACTTCCGCAGCAATGGACATGGACGATATTTCGGATCCTTAAAGCCATCGTAAAGTATTTCCATAATAGATAGACATGTATCCAATCCGATGAAATCCGCCAACTCCAGGGGCCCCAAAGGATGATTCATGCCGAGCTTCATCACTTTATCAACCGATTCCACAGAAGCTACGCCTTCATATACGGTAAAGACAGCTTCGTTAATCATCGGCATCAAGATACGATTAGAGACGAACCCAGGAAAGTCCTTCACTTCTACGGGGGTTTTGCCCATTTTTTCACTCAGCTGGTAGATCACTTCGAACACTTCCTGCGAGGTTTCTAAACCACGGATGACCTCAACCAAAGGCATAACCGGAACGGGGTTCATGAAATGCATCCCGATGACTTGAGAAGGCCGCCCCGTCACAGCTGCAATCTCAGAAATGGGGAGCGATGAAGTATTCGTGGCCAAAATGACCTCAGGCGGGCATATACCATCCAACCTGTGGAATAACAAAACCTTCAATGCCATATTTTCTGAAATTGCTTCTATGACAAGATCCGCTTGCTCCGCTTGTTCTACAAACTCGGTAGGCCGAATTCGACTCAGAATTTCTGCCTTCCTTTCTTCCGTGAGCTTCCCTTTTTCCACACTTCTACTTAGTTGTTTGTTAATCGACATCAAACCTCTGTCAAGAAGCTCCGCGGAAATATCATGCAGGAGCACATTCATGTCTGAAGAAGCCGCCACCTGTACAATCCCGCTTCCCATTTGCCCTGCACCGACGACCATGATGGTCTTTATGTTATTCATACGGTCTCCTCCCTCTTCAGACATTCTTAACCATCCACACGCAAGAGAATGGCGTCACCCTGAGCAGCACCGCTGCAAATCGCGGCTATTCCGTACCCCCCCCCTATTCGGCGCAGCTCATGGATTAATGTAAGTATGATACGGGTACCGCTGGCTCCAATGGGATGCCCGAGTGCAATAGCTCCCCCATTAACGTTGACTACCTCCGGATTCCAACCAAGTAATCTACCGCTGGTCAACATGACCGCAGCAAATGCTTCATTCACTTCAAACCTGTCGATTTGCTCAAGTGACATAGACGTTTGACGCAAAAGCTTTTGAATCGCCAAAGATGGCGTGGTTGCGATGTAAGGCGCTCTTTCCCCCACGGCTGCATGGCCGATTATGGTAGCAAGCGGCCTTATCCCTTGAGACAGGGCCTTTTCTTTGGACATAACGACCATGGCAGCCGCTCCATCATTGACGCCGGGTGCATTTCCTGCCGTTATCGTTCCGTCCTTCACAACTGCAGGTAGTGCGGCAAGCTTTTCAAGACTCGCGTCTGCTCGCGGACCTTCGTCTTGATCAACCTCCACCTTTCCATGTTTACTTTCGATGGCAAGAGGGACGATTTCCTCAGCAAAATAGCCTTTATTCTTCGCCTCAATAGCTCGTAAATGGCTGCGAAGAGCCCACTCATCCTGCGCCCCGCGGCTTATTCCGAATTCTGCGGCAACTAGGCTGCCATGAACGATCATAGGCACGTTGTGAAATGAGCACATGAGACCATCATGAATCATCAGATCAACGACGTTCTGATCCCCCATACGTGCTCCCCATCGGGTGCTCGGCAGCAAAAAGGGGGCATTGCTCATGCTCTCCATCCCGCCTGCTACAATCGTATCGGCATCCCCTGAACGGATGATTTGATCTGCCAATGTAACACTACGCAGCCCGGAAGCACACACTTTATTAATCGTCTCCGTCGTTACGCTCCAGTCCAGGCCAGCCAAACGAGCTGCCTGACGTGATGGTATTTGTCCAGTACCACCTTGCAGCACCATCCCCATGACCACTTCGTCAATGTCTCCCGGTTCAAGGGTAGAACGTTTGATCGCTTCTTTGATTGCAGTTCCACCAAGCACAACAGCCGGGACTTCTTTCAAGGTGCCTCCAAATTTACCGAAAGGGGTTCGAGCACCACCTACAATCACAGTTTCCCTCATTGGTTAATCCTCCATTGTTCTCAATAGATGACCGTATCTTGATCATATTTTTCCAAATAATCCTTTACCCGCTGCATGAAGCGCCCACAAATCATCCCGTCCAAAACCCGATGATCAAACGAAAGGCAAAGATTGACCATCGACCGAATCGCTATCATCTCCTGAATAACCACGGGTTTACGAACAATCGATTCAAAAGTAAGCATAGCAGCCTGCGGATAATTGATGATGGGATAGGAAAGAACGGATCCAAATGAGCCGGTATTATTGAATGTAAATGAACCTCCTTGCATATCGGAAAGCAACAATGATCCGCTTTTTGCCCGCTTGACCAATTCATACAGCTCAATTGCTAATCCTGCAACGGATTTACGATCCGCTTTATGAATGACGGGTGTTACGACGGAATCCTCGGAACCAACAGCGATAGAAAGATTGATATCCTTTTTGACAATGATGCCCCCCGAAGCCCATGACGAATTAAGCTGTGGAAACTCCTTCAAGGCATTCACAATCGGTTTCAATACAAAAGGGCTGATCGAAAGCGGAACGCCCTCTTTCCTCATAAAGGTATCTTTCAGACTTTGTCGCAAAGCGACGAGATTACTGACATCCACTTCAATCATCAACCAAGCATGGGGAATTTCAGAGACGCTCTGCTGCATACGTGAAGCAATCTTGCTTCTCATTGGGGTTACAGCATGAATCTGATCACCTGGTTGATTAGTACCAAGCTCCTCGTTTTGCGCCATACCCATCCTCCTTTTAGATTTCCGCTAATTGGCGCATGGCTTCTTTCACGGTGTCGACATTCGGCAGGTAAAATTTCTCCAATGTTGGCGCCATGCCCGCAGCGGGAACATCCGGAGGGCAGCATCGCATAATGGGCGCATCAAGTTCGTACAGCAGGTGTTCCGCTATAAGTGCCGATATTTCCGCACCGATTCCTCCTGTCTTATTATCCTCGTGGACAATCAAGATTTTTCCGGTTTTTGCCGCAGCCTCATAAATAGCGGGCTTATCGAGGGGATGAAGCGTCCGCAGATCTAGTACCTGTGTGCTAATCCCATCTAGCTCCAGCTCCGCTGAAGCTTTAAGCGCAAAATGAACCGACAAACCGTAGGCAATAACCGTGATATCAGTACCTTCTCGCCGGGTGACTGCCTTGCCGATGGGTACGATATAATCATCTGCTGGCACCTCATCGGAAACAGAGAGATAACATTTCTTATGCTCGAAAAATAGGACAGGATCATCGTCCCTCACCGCTGCTTTCAGCAATCCCTTGGCGTCATAAGCTGTGGACGGTGCTACAATTTTGAGTCCTGGCGTGCCGAAAAAGACCGATTCTGGACACTGCGAGTGATACAGCCCGCCTCCGCCTGTCGCCCCGTAAGGGGCACGTATCACAATCGGACAATGCCAGTCGTTATTGGAACGATAACGGATTTTAGCAGCTTCGTTTATGATTTGGTTAGCCGCAGGGAAAATAAAATCGGCAAACTGGATTTCCGCAATCGGCCTCATGCCGACCAGTGCGGCTCCAATCGCAACCCCCACGATGGCAGATTCAGAAAGCGGCGTATCGAGGACTCTCAGCTCACCAAACCGGTCTCGCATGCCCTTCGTCGCATTCAAAACGCCGCCCTTTCCGATATCCTCCCCAAGAACAAAAACGTGCTCATCCCGCTCCATTTCCTCCGTCATCGCAGAACGTATGGCTTCTAGGTATGTTAGAATTGGCATCTCAAGTATCACCCCCATCTTCAGCGTAAACATGCCTCAGCACGTCCTCCGGAGCGGGATAAGGAGACTTTTCAGCATATTTCGTTGCCTCATTCACTTCTTTCTTAATGCTCTCATTCAGCGCTCGGTCTAACTCTTCACTGAGCACGTCGCTCTCCATCAAATAGCGACGGAATCGCTGAAAGCCATCCTGCTCCTTATGATATTCGACCTCTTCCTTCGTTCTGTACAGCATATCGTCATCAGCCGTGGAGTGAGGCGGGATCCGATACATCATGGCTTCGATCAATGTCGGTCCGTAACCGCGAACGGCACGTTCCCTAGCTTCTTTGACCGCACGATACACCTCCAATGCATCATTTCCGTCAACGCGCTGACCTGGGAAGCCATACCCCGCTGCACGATCGACAACACGCCCGGCCACTTGTCGATGCACAGGAATCGAAATCGCATACTGATTGTTCTCGCACAGGAAGATCACAGGCAGCTTGAAAACCCCAGCGAAATTGAAGGCTTCGTGCACATCCCCTTGATTGCTGGAGCCTTCACCGAATGTGACGATTGCGACATGATCTTCCTTTCGCATCGTTGCCTTCAATGCGATGCCAACTGCATGTAAAACTTGTGTGGCAACGGGGCTCGATCCCGAAACGATATGAAGCTTCTTGTAGCCAAAATGCCCCGGCATTTGCCTCCCTCCATTGAGATCTTCCGCTTTAGACAACGCCGCTAGCATAAGCTCCTGAATCGTCATGCCAACCGTAAGAATTAATCCGTAATCCCGGTAATAAGGGAGAAAATAGTCATGCTGTTTATCTAACGCAAAAGCTGCTGCTACCTGTGTTGCTTCTTGACCGATACCGGAAATGTGAAAAGCGATTTTGCCTGATCGTTGAAGCTGCGTAGCACGTTCATCATACTTTCTCGCTTTGAGCATAAAGGTATACATCATCAGCACCTGTTCATCTGTTAAACCGAGCTGATGATGTTTGTTGACGTGCTGAGAAGACATAGCAACTCCTCCTCTCTTCTTTTACATATTTCTGCGATATTGCCCGCCTACCTGATAAAGTGCTCGGGTAATTTGCCCTAGACTTGCTACTTTGACCGTATCCATCAATTCAGCAAAAATGTTGCCACCCTCCAGTGTCACTTGCTGCAGTTTGGCTAAAGCCGTGGGTGAATCTCCTTGGTTTCGCTTAAGGAACTCCCTGAGATTGTTGATTTGCTGCTCTTTTTCCATTACCGTTGCTCGCGCTAGCGGAATATTCAAGTCCTCTCCATTTGGAGGATTAGGATTAAGGAACGTATTCACCCCAATAATGGGCAGCTCGCCATGATGTTTTTTCATTTCATACAGCATCGATTCATTCTGGATTTTACCCCTTTGATACTGAGATTCCATGGCTCCCAGCACGCCGCCCCTCTCACTAATGCGTTCTAATTCTTGTAAAACGGCCTCCTCGACCAAATCGGTCAATTCCTCAATGATGAACGAGCCCTGCAGCATGTTTTCGTTTTTAACAAAACCAAGCTCCTTCGTGATAATCAATTGAATGGCCATCGCTCGGCGTACGGATTCTTCCGTTGGCGTCGTAATCGCCTCATCATAAGAGTTCGTATGAAGCGAGTTGCAGTTGTCAAGAAGCGCCATAAGGGCCTGCAATGTAGTACGGATATCATTAAAATCAATTTCCTGCGCATGAAGAGAACGACCCGACGTTTGGATATGATATTTCAGCTTTTGGCTGCGTTCATTAGCCTTGTATTTGATCTTCATAACCGTAGCCCAAATTCGGCGTGCCACCCGTCCAATCACCGTATATTCCGGATCCAGCCCATTGCTGAAGAAGAAAGACAGATTCGGCGCGAAATCGTCGATAGACATTCCCCGAGACAAATAATACTCGACGTAAGTAAACCCGTTAGCCAGTGTAAAAGCGAGCTGTGAGATCGGATTCGCACCTGCCTCGGCGATGTGATAGCCTGAGATAGAAACCGAGTAATAATTACGGACCTCATGATCGATAAAATATTGCTGAATATCGCCCATCATCCGTAGTGCAAACTCCGTTGAAAAAATGCACGTATTCTGCCCCTGATCCTCCTTTAAAATGTCAGCCTGAACTGTCCCTCTCACTGATTTCAGCGTTACCCGTCGGATCTCGTCTGCTTCCTTCGAAGTTGGTGTTCTCTCATGCTCTTGCGCGAAGCGCTGCAGCTGAAAATCAATCGCCGTATTCATATACATCGCCAGAATAATCGGAGCTGGACCATTGATCGTCATGGAAACCGATGTCATCGGATCGCACAAATCGAAACCGGAATACAGCTTTTTCATATCATCCAGTGTGCAAATACTAACGCCACTTTCACCGATTTTGCCAAAAATGTCCTGCCGCTCATCTGGATCTTCCCCATACAAAGTAACAGAGTCGAATGCGGTACTAAGACGCTTTGCCCGATCGTTTTGTGACAAATAATGAAAACGCAGGTTGGTTCGTTCTGGTGTTCCCTCCCCTGCAAACTGGCGTTTGGGGTCTTCCTCCGTTCGTTTGAAAGGAAATACACCTGCTGTATACGGAAATTCCCCAGGGACATTTTCACGATATAACCAGCGGATGAGATCGCCCGCATCATGGAATTTTGGCAAGCTGACCTTTGGGATGTCAAGCCCCGATAAGCTTGGCGTTGTTAGCTCCGTCACGTATTCTTTATCCCGTACTTGGGTAATGAGTGTTTTGCCGGTGTATTGCCTTTGAAGCTCCGGCCAATGGGCCAGCAGGTTGCGTGTTTCTTTTTGCATGCGATTCTCATAGTTCTTCTGGAGTGTTTGCAGCACAGTTTTACTTCCGTCGGCTCCAAGTTCCTGCTCAACAGCCATTATCGCTCCTTCGATACGGTAACAGGTACTTGCCAGTTCGGCTTCCCTTTCCGCGAACGCATGATAAGCCCGAACCGTTTGAGCGATTTCGCCTAAATAGCGTGTACGCTCAACCGGGATGATGACATGCGTCTTGCCATGAAGGCCAGATGAAAAGCCGTGTACCGGCCACTGCAAAGTGCATTTTCGGTTCAAAGTACGGATAAGAGCGGTGAATAAAGTATCTACGCCTACGTCGTTAAATTGACTGGCCATCGTTCCATAAACTGGCATGGTTTCATACGCATGGTCGAATAAACCATGATTTCTTTGAACTTGCTTCTTCACATCTCGAAGTGCGTCCTCCGAGCCTCTTCGATCGAATTTATTTATCGCAATCAGATCGGCGTAATCGAGCATATCAATCTTTTCTAACTGTGAGGGAGCGCCGAATTCGCTTGTCATCACATAGAGTGAAACATCAGCCAATTCTATGATTTGGTGATCTCCTTGACCTATTCCACTGGTTTCTACTAGAACGATATCAAATCCGGCCGTCTTCAAGACAGCAATTGCAGGGCTGAGAGCAACGGACAATTCGTTGCCCGATCCTCGCGTAGCCAGACTACGCATATACACACGGTCGTTATGAACAGCGTTCATGCGGATTCGATCCCCGAGCAAAGCCCCCCCGCTTCGCTGCTTGGTTGGATCGACCGATAGGATGGCTATCGTTTTATCCGGGTACTGACGCAGGAAACGCTGGACTAATTCGTCTGTTAAGGAGCTTTTACCCGCACCTCCCGTGCCGGTTATGCCAACAACTGGACATGAAGCTCCACTAGCTTGCATTTTACTTATTGCCTCTAGCAGGGAAGTCGATTCCTTGCAATCACAAGCCATTTCGGCTGCCGTAATGAAGCGGGCTATCGATCTGTGATCTTTATAATCCCCTAATTCGCTTGCTTCGTAACCGGGAACATAGCCGGAAACGGTACTAAAATCACACTCCTTCATCATGTAGTTAATCATCCCTTGCAGGCCAAGATCCCTTCCATCGTCCGGCGAAAAGAGTCGAGTAACGCCGTAGTCATGAAGCATGTTGATTTCCGAAGGAAGAATTACGCCCCCTCCGCCTCCGAAGATCTTAATATCGGGCGCCCCTTTTTTTCGCAATAAATCAATCATATAGGTGAAGAACTCGACATGCCCGCCTTGATACGATGAAACAGCAATCCCCTGTACGTCTTCCTGAATCGCTGCTTGCACAACCTCCTCAACCGATCGATTATGACCGAGATGGATGACCTCTGCGCCACTGGCTTGAAGAATCCGCCGCATAATCGTAATGGACACATCGTGACCGTCAAATAAGGCTGAAGCCGTTACGAATCTCACCTTATGCTTTGCACGATAGTTCGTATCCGATCCCGCTGTTGCCACTGCTGCACCTCCCTTCCTCAGTCTGACAGAAGGATTCGTGAAATAACCATACGTTGGATTTCATTCGTCCCTTCATAAATTTGCGTTATTTTCGCATCGCGCATATAACGTTCAACGGGAAATGCTTTCGTATAGCCATATCCCCCGAAAATTTGAACGGCTTCCACGGTCACCTCCATCGCGGTATCCCCCGCAAATAGCTTGGCAAAAGCGGATTCTTTGCTGTATGACAACCCTTGACTCTCTCGCCAAGCCGCTTGATACGTTAAAAGCCTAGCCGCCTCAATTTTGGTTGCCATATCAGCGAGCTTAAAGCCAATCGCCTGCTGCTGCCCAATCGGCTTACCAAACTGTCTTCGTTCCTTGGCATAAGCCACGGAAACATCTAGCGCTCCTTGGGCAATCCCTACAGCCTGGGCTGCAATCCCGCTCCTGCCGCCGTCAAGCGTCCGCATCGCGATTTTAAATCCTTCCCCTTCATTCCCGAGCAGATTTTCCTTTGGGATGATGCAATTGTCAAAAATAATCTCCATCGTAGGCGATGAGCGTATGCCCAGTTTTTTCTCTTTTTTGCCAAAAGTAAATCCTGCCGTATTTTTCTCCACAATAAACGCGCTGCAGCCCTTATGTTTTTGCGGTGGGTCCGTCAAAGCGAATACCACATAGATGTCCGCATCACCTGCATTCGTAATGAATATCTTGCTACCGTTAAGGACATAGTGATCACCGTCACGTATTGCCGTCGTTCGCATGGATCCAGCATCGGAACCGGAGCTATTCTCCGTCAAACCATATGCGCCAAGCTTCTTCCCTTCCGCCATCGGCCTCAAATACTTTTGCTTTTGCTCTTCTGTCCCAAATGTATAAATAGGCCAGCCCGCGAGTGAAATATGCGCCGATAACGTTACCCCTGTTGAGGCACAAACGCGAGACAGCTCTTCCACAACAAGACAGTAGGTCACATAGTCGGAGCCGAGTCCACCGTAGGCTTCAGGCCAAGGTATGCCAGCCAGACCGAGCTCTCCCATTTTGTCAAATAATGCCCTGTCAAACCGTTCTTCCTCATCCCTCTGGGCAGCGCTCGGTTCGACCTCGTTTTTGGCGAAATCACGGACCATCGAGCGAACCATTTGCAGTTCCTCCGATAAGTTAAAGTCCATGCCATTACCTCCCTCGGCGACTTGGTGTAGGCAAAGACCCCACCGACATCAGGATATCAGTGAGGCCTAGTCAATTTCAGGCAAAACGGTTTTGGCTATTTTCCCATCCAACGCTTCATAATCGTAATATCGAATCGTCTCATACAGCTCGTTTCGAGTTTGCATATTGCCTAGAGAGCCTATTTGCGTTCCGGTTTGACTAATTTCCTCAAATACTTTCTCATAAGCCCTGGCAGCTACTCGAAGCGAAGTGACCGGGTAAATGACCATTCGGAATCCCCAGCTTTCAAACTGCTCCGCCGTAAAATACGGTGTTCGTCCGAATTCCGTCATATTCGCTAGTAACGGACTGTTCACTTCGTTGCTAAAGCTTTGAAATTCCTCTTGATTTTCCAACGCTTCTGGGAAAATCGCATCCGCTCCGGCAGCGAGATACTGCTTCGCTCGGTTAATCGCTTTTTCTATCCCCTCAACACTCTTGGCGTCCGTACGTGCCACAATATATAACGTAGGACTGATGGCTTTGATGGTTCGAATTTTTTGAATCATTTCCTCAACAGGAACAAGCTTCTTGCCGTTCAAATGCCCGCATTTCTTCGGCATTTCCTGATCTTCAATTTGAACGGCTGCGACTTTCGCCTCCACCATTTCCTTAGCGGTTCTTGCTACGTTCAAAATACCGCCGAAGCCTGTATCGATATCTACCAGCAGGGGAAGTCCAGCTGCACGAACCAGCTCACGGGCACGTTCCGCCACCTCATTGGAGTAAATGAGGCCTAAATCAGGAAATCCTCTGCTAGCAGTATACGCTGCTCCTGACAGATAAATAGCTTTAAAATGAGCTTGCTTGGCTATTCTTGCGGCCATTCCGTCGTGGGTGCCGGGGATTTTGACAATCGGACCCGCTTCCACCAGTTTGCGAAATTCGGCAGCCAGGCGTTGTTGATCTGGTTCTTCTTCAATCAGCCATGCCATAGAGACCTCCTGCATTAACCAAACTTAAATAACCTACGGTCAAATAATGAAATGCGCCATGAACTCTTGAAAAGGTAATTGAATCAAACGCTCATAATCAAGAGAAAGCTTCAGAATTTCCGCTGTCTTTTTCCGAGGGAAGCGTGTTAATAAATGAGCTTCAAATTTCTCGATCACCTTCGGTAAACCTTCGTCCCGGCGCCTACGATGCCCGTTTGGATATTCACAAACCACTTTCTCTGTTGACGTGCCATCTTTGAAATGAATTTGGATTGCGTTTGCGATCGAACGTTTGTCAGGATCCAGGTAGTCCTTGCTGTACTGCTCATCTTCTACGACGACCATTTTCTCCCTAATCGCATCAATAAGAGGATCTTTCGCCACCATTTCCTCATAATGCTCAGCGGTCAATGTGCCAAACAGCAGCCCGATGGCAACCATGTATTGCAGACAATGATCCCGATCTGCCGGATTATGTAGGGGTCCCTTCTTATCGATAATCCGAATCGCAGATTGATGGGTGGTCAATGTGATGGTATCAATTTCGTTCAATCGGTGATGCACCGAAGGATGCAGCTCCAGCGCACATTCAACTGCCGTTTGAGCATGAAATTCAGCTGGAAATGATATTTTAAATAAAATATGCTCCATGACATAGGTACCGAGTGAGCGTCCTAATGTTAGTTCCTTTCCCTGATACAAGACATCTTGGAAACCCCAATTCTTGGCGGATAGTGCCGATGCATACCCCATTTCCCCGCCAACAGCCATCAAAGCTAGACGTACCGCGCGACTTGTGGCATCCCCGGCTGCCCAGGATTTGCGCGAACCTGTATTCGGAGCATGCCTGTAAGTTCTTAGGCTGGCTCCGTCAATCCATGCGTTTGAAAGCGCGTTGCATACCTCCTCTCTGCTTCCCCCTAACATCGCCGTCGCCACGGCCGTAGAGGCTATTTTCACGAGATGAACATGATCTAATCCTACACGGTTTAAGCTGTTCTCAAGTGCTAGCACCCCCTGAATCTCATGTGCCTTAATTGACATCGTTAGGACATCTTTGACGTAGAGCGGTGCTTTCCCCTCCGCTAATCTGGTGCGGCTTAGATAATCGGCGAGAGCTATAATACTGCCCAAGTTATCCGAAGGATGCCCCCATTCCGCAGCCAGCCAAGTATCGTTATAATCGAGCCAACGGATCATGCAGCCGATATTGAATGCCGCATGGACGGGATCTAGCTCATATCTCGTCCCCGGTACACGAGCACCTCCCGGCAAGGTCGCACCTGGTACAATCGGACCCAAATGCTTAGCGCAATCCGGGAAACGCAAAGCGAGTAATCCGGTTCCAAGTGAATCCAGTAAGACATGCTGCGCGATGCGATACGCTTCCTCACTTTCAATTTCGGCATCCAATGTATAGTTAGCAATTTCCACAATTAAGGGGTCAAATGTCATCTCCTTATTTTCCAGGTTCTCGGTACCGCTCATACTCATTCGTCCTTTCTACTTAGCGAGTCTGTGGTTCTGAAGGATGTAAACCCCGCGGTCCTGTATAGTGTACTCGAGGCCGAAACAGTCGATTATTACCGTGTTGTTCCATCACGTGCGCGCTAATACCAATGGTACGGGCAGCGAGAAATATCGGTGTAAACAAATCAATCGGAATACCGAGCAAATAATAAACGGGCGCTGCATAATAATCCAAATTCGGATGCAGATTTTTCTCTCGCTTCATGACTTCTTCGCCAAGGACACACATGTTATATAGCTCCGGTTGATTTTTTTCTATCGCGAGATCAGCTAAAGCCTCTTTCATAAGCAGTGCTCGCGGATCCGCTTTTTTCATATAGACCCTGTGTCCAAAGCCCATAATTCGTTCCTTCTGCGATAACTTGTTAAGCATCAGTGCTTCGAGGTTGGCTTCCGACCCTGCCTCTAACAGCATGGCCATAACCGCTTCATTGGCGCCGCCGTGCAAAGTCCCTTTTAGTGAAGCAACAGCGCCGGTCAACGCACCATACAAATCGGATTGAGTTGAAGCGATAACACGCGCTGCAAATGTAGAATTCGGCATTTCATGCTCACTATAGACAATCAGAGATTGATCAAAGATATCCTCCTCCATCTTGGTGGGCACCTGTCCAGTAATCATATACAAAAAATTAGCTGTAAAAGACAGCTCCTTACGTGGATCTAAGAAAGGCAGTTTCGTTTTCGCCCGATACCCGCACGCTAATATTTGTGGAACTTTCGCTAGCAAACGGATCGCTTTACGGGTGTTGGCCTCTCTGGAACGATCATCGAGTTCTTCATCGTAACTAGCCATTGCTGAGATACCTGTTCGTAAGACATCCATTAAATCGGCTTGCTCAGGGAGCAATTGTAGAATTGAACACACATTCGAAGGCAGCCCATATTCCGATTTTAGTTTACCTTCTATGGCGTTCCGTCCACTCGGAGTAGGCAGTGAACCCTCAAGTAGCAGGCCCACAATATCTAGGTAGGTTACTTTCTTCGCAAGCTCAATAAGGTCATAGCCGCGAATAACGATTTCTTCGTTCTCAACATCCAGATAAGAGATGTCGGTCTCGCTAGCAATGACATTTTCAAGCCCAGGCCGATGTAAGTCACTCATCTCATCGCTCTCCCTTCGTCTGATCCTTCTACTTCATTCAGTCGGCAAGAAGCATGCGGGATATCACTAGACGCTGAATCTCGTTCGTCCCTTCATAAATCTGTGTTACCTTAGCATCGCGCAAATACCGCTCGACCGGAAAATCCTTGGTGTAGCCGTAGCCTCCGAAAATTTGTACTGCCTCAATACTCACCTGAACCGCCGTATCACTTGCGAAAAGCTTGGCAATGGCGGCTTCCTTCCCATAAGTCAAACCCTTACTTTCCCTCCATGCAGCCTGATACGTAAGCAGTCTGGCCGCTTCAATCTTAGTCGCCATATCGGCAATCTTAAAGGCGATGGCTTGCTGTTTTCCGATCGGCTTGCCAAATTGACTTCGTTCCTTGGCATAGGAAATTGATGCATCCATTGCACCCTGCGAAATTCCAAGGGCTTGCGCAGCAATTCCGATACGGCCGCCATCGAGACTCCTCATTGCAATTCGGAAGCCTTCACCTTCTTGCCCAAGCAAGTTTTCTGCAGGAACACGGCAGTTCTCAAACCTCATTTCTATTGTCGGAGACGAACGAATCCCCAGCTTTTTTTCTTTGTTGCCGAAAATAAATCCAGCAGCCCCCTTTTCCACGATAAATGCGCTGCATCCTTTTTGCCTTTGCTGCATGTCTGTCATCGCAAAAACAATATAAACTTCTGCCTCTCCTCCATTCGTTACGAACAGTTTGGAGCCGTTTAAGACGTAACTGTCACCATCCTTCTTCGCAGTTGTTCTCATCGCCCCCGCATCAGAGCCAGAACCACTTTCAGTCAAGCTGTAGGCTCCTAGCTTTTTCCCTTCAGCTAAGGGCCGCAAAAATTGAAGTTTCTGCGCCTCTGTGCCATACTTATAGATCGCCCAGCTGGCAAGTGAGGTATGTACGGAAAGCATAACCCCTGTAGAAGCACATACCCTCGAGAGCTCTTCTACGACGATTGCATACGTGATAAAATCGGACGCAAGCCCGCCGTATTTTTCCGGCCACGGAATACCTGTTAAACCGATCTCACCCATTTTATCGAACAATGCGCGATCAAATCTCTCTTCTTCATCCCGTAGAGCAGCCGTAGGTTCGATCTCGTTTTTTGCAAAGTCTCTCACCATGGAACGAATCATGTTCTGCTCATCCGTATAGGACACATGCATGCGACCGCCTCCTTCGACATTGATGGCTTTTCCTTCATGGTCTGCCGAGGATAAATTCGGTGGTTTGTTGGATAGCAGGACAAGTTGTAACCGCTTCCAACAACATGTTTTATATATACACCCCTTCATGAAGGCTTATACCTGTGACATGAATTTTCCTCATAACTACTACATCTCCCGTCAAACAGGAATTACAAACAAAGAAAAAACACCGCCAATAGACGATGTTTTTCTAAGCCGACTTTACTATCGATTCAAATCGGTTCATGGACCGGTTGCGGGTTTTTTTTGCCGAAAGATAGGTAATACAACAACGTGCTCGCGGCGACAACTAGGCTTAATATCAAAATAAGATTGCCATACAAATAGGCATGTGAGTCAGAAATAAGCGGATGTAGCGGGAAAGCGAACAGCTCTTTCTCCATCACTTTCGCCACGAGAGCCGTTACGACGGCTCCGGAAATCGTCGATGTCATATTGAAAAAACCCATTCCGACGCCGATTTGGTGACCCGGTAATATGTGCGTAATGCTTTCCGTTAACGCCGTTTGCATGAAGGAAAATCCGATGTACATCATAACGAGGGCTGCCCCTATGTACCATACCCAAAGCCCGATTGTTGAAGATTGCAGCAGGAGACTAACCGCGATTAAAGTAAGTCCCAGATATACGACAAAATGACTTCCTCGTTTGACCGTCATATTGCCGGCAACCTTGCCAAAGATGACCGCGCTAATGGCCCCGGGAAACATAATGAGTCCGATATTTTCCGTGCTCAGACCGTATATTTTACTTAACATCAGCGGGATTACAAACATCACGGACATAACGGTTCCGAAAATAAGAAAGCCGATGATCAGTCCATTTCGGTATAGTGGATTGGTGAAAAGTGTGGGCTCAACGAACGGTTCCTTCGCCCGGCGGATCTGAACGATAAATAGGATAAGAGCTGCGAGAGCTATCAGCAAATAAAGCCAATTTGCTTTTGTTGTAAACAAAATCAGCATCGACACGACACCTCCCAGCAGCACCGCTCCAACAACATCCAATTTACCTGCTCTGCGTGGTTCCTTTGGCAGAAACTTTTGGAAAAAAGGAATCGCGATGACAACGGGGATCGAAACAAGAAACAAATAAGCCCAGTGGAACGAACCTGCAATATAACCCCCGAGTACAGGACCAATTCCGATTGCGAAGGATACCGTCGATGTGATAATACCAAACATTCTCCCCCGTTCTTCCACTGTGAAAAACCGGGCAACCATGACGAAAATCAATGCCGGGATAGCCGAACCTCCAGCTCCTTGAATAGCTCTGGAAACAATGACAGCGGGGTACCAAGATTGACATACAAAGCCCAGAACAGAACCCAAACTATACAGGATGATTCCAATTGTAATGAGTTTTTTGACGCTGTACATATCGGAAAGCTTTCCGAATATCACCATCCCCATCCCAAAGACGATAAAAAAGATCGTCACTACCCAGCTTACTCCGGAAGCATCCAGCCCGAACTGCTTGGCAATGCTTGGGGTCGATACGTTAAAAACGGATTCGTTCAGTACAGCAAAAAAGATGACATAATAAATCCATGGAACACTTTTCTTAATTTCCGAATTATCAGGTACAGATTGGGTTTGACTCTCCAACATTTTCATTTCTTTATACTTCCTTCCTAGAACATTAACCTTTATACAAAAAAGAACATTTGTTCTGACAATGCACATACCTCAGGCAACAGCAAAAGGGGTAGAAGCAAGGCATGCATTCAGAAGTCGTCCAAATAATTCTTTATTGAAAAAACGACGATTGAATCGATAGCACAATTCATCTAGATACGTTTGCAAATACTCAGAGCCTAGGCCATGATAGGTCCCTTCAACGAAAGCTTTTGCGTTGCTAATCACGGTGTGAAGCCATTTGAGAAATTCATCTTTGTCCTCTTTGTAATAGTTTTTGCTGATATGCTGGTAGCCCAATGTGCTTAGTTGCTTGTAAGAGACATGACCATCGGAAAGGATCGTTGAGCCTTTAGCAATACACTCTTCAGCCACGCGATGGATTTCTTGAATGCTGACCTTATCAATGACCTTCATTCGAAGATGCCTGGGTCTACCTTCTTCATCCGTGGACAGAGCAATAGCAACCTTTGTTTTTCCTGTACCTCTGCCATCGGTTCCTGTCTCTCGACCGCCGAAATAAGCATCATCCATCTCCACCAAGCCGCTCAACTGATAATTGGAATCTTGTGCTCTCATTGCTTCTCGAATCTTACGCAGCAAGCGTAGCGCCGTTCTGTAGTTAATTTCGAGAACGTCGGAAAGTGCAAGTGCGGATTTTCCTCTTTTGTCATGAACAACTAAGTAGATCGCCCAAAACCAGGTCAACAGAGGCAACTTCGACTTATGCATGAAGGTTCCCGCGGTCACGGAAGTTTGATGAGAACATTGCTGCACTCGTATAAACTTCGGTTTTGAATGAAGTAGTATTGTTCATGCTTACATCGTGGGCATTGAAAGCCATTTTTCCATTTCTGGGCCGAAAGGTAGGACTCACAATCTTCTTCGGTTCGAAATTCCTTTTGAAACTTGATTAAGACATCTCTTCTGCTCTTGCCATCTTCCACTCACCCCGAACGTATGTTTGATAATTCTATTTTACCACACGTATGTTCGTGTTTAAAGATGTTCCTGAGCAGAGTGTATAGTCAGAACATTTGTTCCTATTAATGTTACCACATATTTCATGTGAAATGGAATAACCTTATTCAATCCTCACTCTAATCATTGTTTTGCTTTCTCCTCTACGACCATCATACCGTTACCATCGGGATCATTGAAGATAAAGAAACGGGCACCCTGTCGGGTTTCGATCCCTTTGGCTGAGATACCGCCTTTGGAACACACATGCTCCAGTGCAGCTTCTAGGTCTGGCGACTCAATAATCACAATTGGATTCACACGAATTTCCAACTGCGGCAAATTTCCGGTCATCCTGCAAATCATGTATCTTTTCCTTCATCTTGATGAAAGCTTCCTGTACCACATCCTCTGCCAAGTAGGCATCGCGGACGATGGATTGCGCCCAAGAGATGGCTGCCAAGCGATAACGGGTAGTCACTATATCAAACGCAGCTTGGTCTCCCTGCTTGACTTGCCTTATAATATCGGGTATATCGCAATTACTCTCCACTGGTAACCTCCTGCAGAGTGATCAGTATATTTGTCTATTATGGTCATTGATCAACCTAAAATATCCTTATTTTACTAAATCGTTCACCGTCTATATTCGACAGTTGGATTTAATTCCCTTTACGAAATAGGCCGTCATGGCCTTCTACCTTGATATTTGGATAGATTCCAAGAAGGCCATGTATTGCCCTTAGAGTCTGCTTTAATGCGATCTATTGTAATTTGAACCGACACCAGTTCAGGATGCTTGATTTGCAGTTTCTTCAGTGCTGGGACAACGTCCGTTGATAGTCCACCTAGATAATCTAGGTCAATAATACCCGTTTTTTCATAGCGTTCCATGTTATTGATTGCGATACGCTGGTCGATATTCATGTAGTTCATCACCAGATAAGCGAGGATTCCCGTGGTGATATAAGCTTTAGACAAAGACATTTTTTCTACCCATATTCGGAAAAAAGCAATCACAAACAGAATCCCAAGGAAAATCATGAATCCGTGAACAAGCAATCTCGTCTGTGTGAATCCATACGCCTCTTCATACAAGGAAAGCCTTCCATAAGCTGAAATGAGCATCACAATCGTGCAAGCAACTAACATCGTTAGCAGCACTTTGCGAATGGTTTCTCCAAGTTCACCGCTGCGGCGAATCCAATGCAGGCCTGGGAACAGCAGCGTGACATTGATTAAAGCGACCGCAACAAGCTCAGCAAAGCCTCTTCGCGCATATTCCGCATAAGCCACACCATTTGGCAATAAGCCGTCAGCAGCACCAAACAAATAGGAGAACTGGATGATAGCGAACAAAACATAGACGAAATTGACACACACAAGCAATGTTCCGGCAGTTATTGGATCTAGAAGGATCTTTTTGCTTACCTTTTCGAGCTCATTTTTGGAGCCCTCAAAAGGATTAGTGACTTCGATGACTTTTGGAAAAAGCAAACCCCACAAATAGCAGAATGTATATAAGGTTATACATACCGCCATACCGGTACGTACGATCCCTTCAGCTATCGACTTTCCACTGAACCAATCAGGGATTTCCGTCACCCATGACAGAAAAATGCGATCCGCTGATGCTAACAATCCAATAATGACGAACAGAATGGGCGCTGCCAACAAAAGGCCTGCAGCTACTTTCCCCATCCTTCCCCATGCTGAATCTCCTTCGCTTACTCTCCTTGGCAGCCAAGCTTTGATCATTCCAAAGGGTACCGGCAAATAAGCAATCGGCCTGCCAAAGACATGCCTCGCCATATCCTGCAGGAACGTTGCATGATACCAGGGATGCTTACTATTTCGAGATAATACAATGGTCTGCATTACTATGCATAGCGGTAAGACCAGCACATTGAGAATATGGAAAAAGCTGTTGGCGAATAATGCATACGTCATTGCAAGTAAAGCGACTGGAACCATAAGCAGCCAACCGGCTGTACTTTGTCCTTCCCACGGCTCAAAGCCACCTAATCTTCCCTTTATCGCGTAAAAGTACAGGCTATAGAAGCCAGCCACACTAAGCAATACGGAAATGCCAGCGGTACGGCCAACAAACAAATATTGAACCATAAGACCGAATAAACAAGCGAACACAAGCATCTTTCCATATTTTTTTTGCCATGGAGCGGGATCTCTCATTGAACTTTCTCTCCTTTGTTAAACCAATTGTCAAGCAGCTTCAAGTATTTGATATTCCCTGCCTTTTATTGTAACCTGTAAAACAAGAACAAAAAGTGTAAGTTTAAATTTCATAATTTCATATTTTATGACGGAGGCTTCCGATGAAGATTCGCAAGCATTATTTGACACTTCGACGCTCCTTTCCTGAAGTACATGAAGAGCAGCCTCTTGAGACTACCCTCGAAGAGCTCGCTGCACATTTGGACTGTACACACCGCAATATGGTGCTGCTTCTTAAGCGTATGCAGCAGGAACATTGGCTCACATGGCTGCCCAAAAAAGGTCGCAGCAACCGCTCGACCCTGATCTTTACTGCACGTAAAGAAGATATCCTTCTGGAAGAAGCGAAGGAATTAGTAGCGAAACAGGATTTACGATCTGCATTGGAGCTGCTGCATGCATCCGAGCATGCAGCTTCCCTGCGGGAACAATTTCAGGATTGGCTGTCAGGACAATTCGGATTTCGATCTGAGGTACAAGGCCAACGGCGAACGGATATTTTACGCTTTCCCCTTATGCAAACGATCCACGCCTTAGACCCTGTTGCCATTCACTACGCGGGGGAATCCCATCTAGTGAATCAACTCTTTGATGGACTCGTTCGAATGGATGCTAAGGGCGAGCAGATCCTGCCTCATCTCGCACACGCATGGGATGTAGATGCTTCGCGCACGATCTGGACGTTCTATCTCCGTAAAGGCGTGCAGTTTCATCATGGTCGAGAGATGCTCGCCAGTGATGTGAAATATTCACTCGAACGGCTCCAAAGCCTAGCGCCGCGCGGTCTGTATAGCTGGGCTTATGCCGGAATCATCAGCATCACAATACCGGATGAAACAACAATCTGCCTTCAACTCGCAGAACACAATGAATTGTTTTTGGGATTCTTAACGACGAATCGCGCTTCTATCGTCCCAGCCGATGTGTGTGAGGCATCCGGAGGAATGCTTAGCAAATCGCCAATCGGCACGGGACCTTTTCGTTTAACAGGACATGACCAAGGGATATGGATCTTGGAGGCATTCCCTGCTTATTTTCAGGGAAGAGGTTTTTTGGATCGGGTCGAAGTGTGGACATTGCCGGAGAATGAACAGACCGATTTATCGGATAAAAGACAGCCCTTTCAAGTCATGCATAATGTGCGAATTTCCGACATGGATGCGCAGCGTTGGCAGCAAGTGCGTCAATCCGGCATGACGACGAAATTTATGACAGTGAATGAATTGAAAGACGGTCCTTTAAGGAATCCTCTTCTGCGCAAGGCACTTAACTTGGCTTTGGATCGAGCCTACTTGCTGGAACAGCTCTCTGGCGATGTAATTGAAGCGGCAAGCAGTTTCTTCCCACAAACGCAACCGGATACCGGTAGCCTTCATCAGTCAAAAGCAACGGGACCAAAAGAGTTGATGCAGTTGATAGATGCGTCCGGCTATCTTGGTGACATTTTGAAGCTTGCGACAATCCCGCAATATGAGCAGGATGCACTCCTCTTGCAGAAGGTGTACGCTAAGTCCGGAATCACAATAGAAATCATGCTCATTCCTGCTGAAGAATTCAAAGGTGAGCTGCGAATGACGGCGGACCTTCTGCTGTTCGCTGTGATGTTAGACGAGCATCGCGAGCTGCGGCTCTATGATATGTACAAGAGCATTCAGCAGCATGCTGCGCCGGAGGTACAAACCCTGCTCAATGACAGCTTACGGCACCTGCGTTCCGAGTCCGACTTGAAACGCAGAATGGCGCTGCTTGAGCAGTTAGAATCTCAGCTCAAGCAGCGCCATAGCTTGCTATTTCTATATCGTAAACATCTCAAAACCGCGTACCATCCATCGATTCGCGGCATATCCCTCGACTCCCTCGGATGGGTGCGGTTTCGCGACATTTGGTTCACCTAGATCCAACCATTGAAGCAAACTATTCGTTCTTCAATGTTACACCTGCAGGTAATATACGAACAATGTGATCGCGAAGCACTTCGTTATCGTGCAGTTCATCATTGAAGATGGCAATAATTCCACTGTCTTCACGCGTTCGGATCAAGCGACCAATCCCTTGTCTAAGTCTTAAAAGCATGTAAGGAATATCCACCTCTTCGTACGGCGAGTTTGAGGCTTGACGCTTCGCATTGAATACTGGATCTTGTGGAGGAAACGGGAGTGACCAGACAATCACATTGGACAACGATGGACCTGGTATATCAAGTCCCTCCCATAGGCTAACTGCTGCCAACACGCTGTGTTCATCGCCTTGGAAAGAAGCAATCAAATGACTGATTTCTTGATCCCCTTCAAATAAGAATTGCAGTTCAGCACAATCTGAACGGACTTGGATTTCTCGCTTAAACCGCTGCAGCTCCTCGTGGGTAGGGAACAGAATCAGAGCACGCCCTTCCGTTCTTTTTAGCAATTGAACGGCGGAATCCATCTTCTCTTGAAATGTGCCGCCTGACGACCATTTTGGTGCTATCACTTCCATCCGTTCCGCATAATCAAAAGGAGAGTCTACAGAGAAGGATAAATATTTATCAAGCCCCAGACTATCAGCCACGTAATGAAATGAACCCTCTACAGAAAGAGTAGCCGATGAGAAAACGATAGGCATTTTAGAAGAAAACACTTGCTCTTTCAGCACTTCTTTCACAGTTCTTGGCATAATCACCAGGCTAAGACCTGTAATACTTTCTGTCGCCCAACAGATGAAAGCTTGGTCATTACGGAACAAGGCCAGTGCCTTCTGCATCATTTCCAAATGCTCTTCCACAATTTTGAGCTGATAATCGTTTAAAGTGAACATCTCACCCTCAAAAACAAGCTCCTCTTCAATCTCCGATAAAATATCACTTAGACGATGGATCTCTCGCAGCAGTCGGTCATTTATGACAATCTGCTTACGATCCGATCCAACAATCGGTTGACAGCAGCTTTCAAGCACTTCGAACATGAGCTCACTTTGCTCAATGGCCCGATCAATACAGACGGCTAACGTCTCACGTACTTCCCCTTTTAACAAACGAATCACTAATTCCTCGAACACCATATGCTTCAGCTTGTAGGTTAATGCTTTCTGAGCAGCAGACTCCATCAGATGTCCTTCATCGAAAACAACCGTACAGTGATCTGGCAGCAAAGGAAGCTGGCCTTCACGCTTTCTTCCCTCATATGTCCACACATGCTCCATGTAGAAGTCATGAGAACAGATAATCAGATCCGCCGAACGTCTATACGATTCACGAGATAGCGTTTGACCGCAGCGATGCCGCTTATCACAGACGAAGCAATCCTGATAGGCATCCCAACTAACCTTGTGCCACTGCTCATCACTCAGATGCGGGTAGTTTTTACGATCCCCATAAGCATGAAAGGATTGCATCGCTTCACGTGTATGAACGAAGCCGGGAAGGCCTTCATACAGCTCGCGAAATAAGCCAATATCCTCGTGTCCGAATCGCGCCTCATCCAGCTTGACAAGACATACGTACTGGTCGGGTGATTTGGCAAGTCGCGCATCTATAACGAGATCCAAATGACGCGTTATTTTATCGATATCTCCACCAGGCTTAACCAGTTGTTCAATCAAAGATTCATCCGCACATGCGATGATAGCGGGTTTCTTCGTTAAACGCGAATAACAAATCGCATACAATAAATAAACAAGCGTCTTCCCTGTCCCTACTCCGGCTTCTGCGAAAATAGTCTGTTTCTCAGCATAAGCTCGCTCTAATTGGAACGCCATGTAAATCTGTTCGTCTCGCACTTCAAAACCGGCCTCAGGCAAAATTTCATAGAATATATCTGCAATCCAGTCTGAGACCTGCTGCATGTATGGCTGTGTATGATCATATGCAAATGGATACCGTCCCACGTTATGTGCCCCCAACAAATAGAATCGAATCAAACTTAAATTATCTCACGAACGATATGTAAAAGCAAAGAAGCACAAGAAGCTGCTAGGTTAATGTTTAACAAGTAAGAAAAAAAGCCCCTTTCACAGCGACACGTCAGCTGCAGAAAGGAGCTCTTCGTATTTTACATGCTGAATCGTTCGCGATACCCGCACTTGCGGCATAATTCTTCAACAACTTCACGTCTGGAAAAACCCTCAAACAAGCGGTTAGCCCTTTCACCCTCTACAATTTCAGAGAAAGGCGTTTGGTTGATGTTGCCCAAATTAATGACCCCTTCTCCATCGAGACAACATGGGATCACAGTGCCATCAACAAGAATTCCAGCTTGATTACGCAGCGCGTGACAGAAGCCCGGTCCTTCAATTTCTTGGGCCTTGAGATCCGGCCATTGGAACTCATGATCCTGATTCAGATATACGCGATCTGCTAATTTAACACCGGTACCACGCACGAATTTCTCATCGATTTTGTAATCGAGATTGAACTCTTTCTCTAGCAATTCCAGCACTTCACGATTTCGATTCCGTTCTTGATTCGTCTGATTATCCGTATCAAGGTTCCATAAGCGGAATGAGATAATGATATTGGATTTTGCTACGATTTCCTTGGCAAATCGCAGAATACTCGTCACATAGCCTTCCTTATCCTCAGATCCTTCGTGGCCATCAAAGCTGTGAAGAGAGAAATTCATTTGCCGAAGTGCCGGTTTATCCAGCAGTTTATGTCTATTTTTGTTAATGAGCGTACCGTTCGTTGTGATATTGACCTTGAAGCCTTTTTCATAGCTCAAATCCAGCAGCTCGTCAATCTTCGGATGCAGCAAAGGTTCACCTTTGACATGTAAATAAATATGATCCGTATGCGGCTTGATCTGATCTAATATATTTGTGAATGTCTCTATTTTAATAAAATTGGCTTGGCGTTTCGTCTGAGGGCAGAAGGTGCAGGCCAGGTTGCACACGCTTGTAATTTCAATATAAAATTTCTTAAACTTCTTCATTCCATGGCTCCGTTTCTAGCAGCGCTGCTATGATATTAGCTATTATAACAAGCTAGCACTATGAAAGAAAGGAAATAAAGCAATTAGAAAATCCATTTAACCATCCATCCAATAAAATGAGCAGACGGGAGAAGGAACACTTGTGCAAGCAGGGTCCCTAGAAATCGGGAAGTCATAAGCAGTGTATAAATTTTACCAAGCTGTTTACGTTGCGATTCATCATGCAGCGCTTTATCTGTGATGAGACCTAACTGAGGATCTATGAATATCGTGAGCAAAATAGTGGCGATGCCGTTAATGAGTCCGGATGCTTGCGAAGCTGTCGTAGCAAATTCAGGCAATAAATGCGCTGCATATAAGGAGGAAAGCACCCCAACGGAATAGAACGCCGTCACTACGATATTAATCAATAAGAAGCGTTTAGGAATGCCCAAATAGCGGAATTGGCTCAGCTTTAAATTGGGCTTCTTTATATAATTTTTCGTGTTCTTCAACTGCCCCACCGTTACACTCGAAATGAGTTTCGGGATGGATCCTGCCACTTCAAGTCGCGCAATTACCCTAACACTGAGGTTGATAAATGACGGAAATAAAGCAATCGCAATCAGTGTACCAATCGACGAGGCAAATAAACTAATTCGCAAGTAACGCTCCAGATTGAAGGTCGGTTCTATTTTAGCAAAATCAACGAAGTGGGCAGTCATTGGCGCCTGAATTAAATTTGCTGTGCGGGATACGAGGACGACAATCCCGACTAAGGAAAGTGCCACGGCGAGCTTTTTCACCTGCACACCAGCATAACGAATCGAGTACGACAGCGTTTCCGCGGTATGAATAATCATCGTCAAAATGAAGACCAGAATGAGCGTGTTCGTCATCGTACGAACTCACCTTCTGATAGAGCCAGGGGGAGCGTCCTTGTGACACCAATTTGGAAGCCCACCGAAGCGGTCAGACTGACTATTTCCTTCGAACTCATCTACTCTCCTCCTATTGAAATTTATTATTATGAGAAAGCCGTCTTGCTTACAGCGGGAGTCGTTTACGCATCCAACGAATCTGTCCACGATGATTAATTTCATCCTCGAACACGTGATACCACATGAAATAATGATTAGCTTGTTGATCTCGCCAGAAAGGATATTCTTCATACAACCAGTCATCCGTTTTCGTCTTAAAAACCTCATACGTTTTGCTGCGCACCTCGTGCAAAATATTGAGGTAGTACGCAAGGTTGTGACTCTTGATTTGCGCCCTTCCTTCGTCACCCAAATGAAGAGCAGCTCCCCAAATCCGTAACTCATCTTCGTTCAAATCGCGGTGCTCAAAAGTTTCCAACTGATAAGCAACCTCTACCGCTGCAAAGTGCAGCAGCAGTGCACCAATTGAGTTACTTGTCTCATCGATCCTATAGTCCAACTGTTCCGTCGTCAGCCCTTCCACACAGCGAAGCGTCGTATATCTAGCGTAATTCATCATCGACATCAGCCTGCTGATTTGCTGCGTGTATCCTGGTATATCCGTAATCAAAAGAAGATTTTGAGTATCGTTCATCCGTTTGTTCGCTCCTTTGGTCATTGTTAGTAGATATCTTATTTAGTTCGTTCTTTGGTGGATTTTCCCTGCTTTGCCTTATTTCAATCCCCTAATAAGTTTTTTCGTTTGTAGCCAATAGTTGATTGTGTTATCATAGGATTAATAAAGACCAAGTGCAGCGAACACTTGGTCACTACAATTGGCTTGGATGGCTTATTCCCTTCTAAGTCTTATAGGTAATAAAAACCCACCTTCGGCGGTCAACCTTTGGGTGGGTTTTTTACTTTCTCTTGTTGTTGTTAATGTATGTTAAAAGAGCAAGGATAAACATTCCGAATAGGAACATAATCGTGATTGCATCTTTTACTTCCATGGCTACACCTCCTCCTTACGAAGGGAAAACCATGCCCACCCAAGATTCAATTGTATCTATATTTTACCTTTTATTTACTATGCGTACAAGTGTTCTTATATTTTTAGGAATAAATACCTATAGCGTTGTCTACTTGGTTTATTCCTTTAAAATATGCTCGAAATAGCTCCTGATCTCCATTAAATCTTCAATTGTATGATCTCTTTCAAATGTTTCTTTGTAATAAACATCTGCTTTCCATACGCCTTTCATTCCCACATTCCGACTAGCAATAACATCATTCTCAGGATGATCACCAACATACACAGCTTCTTCAGGTTGCAAGCCCAAATTACTTAGAGCTCTAATAAAAATCTCTGGATCAGGTTTTCTTAAACCTTCAATTTCAGAAACTAAGAGGGTATCAAAATAATGGATAATTCCCAACGCTTCTATATTTCTTATTTGAAATTCACTGAATCCGTTTGTTATCATTCCAAGCTTCAACCCCTTATTCTTCAAATACCCAAGAAGCTCATGAAGATTAGGAAAACCAATACAATGAGAGTTGAAATTATTGATATAATCCTCTAATAATTCTTCCCATGAAAGTGATAAGTCATATTCTCGTTTGATTTGCTGATATACTTTGTCCTTCCATACGTAACCACGTTGATCTAATTCAATAAATCTGTTGACGTAGATTGATTTATCGATGCGATGAAGGTCAGAAATTCGATTATATTGGTGTTCTATGAAGTCTTTCAAGGATGAATTTCGATCAAGTAGCGTTCCATCCAGATCAAAAATAAAAGCTTTAATTATAATGACCAATCCCCCTCACTTACCTGAATTATCACGGGCAGGCCAAGGGCACCAGCCCGAAGTGTGAATATGTTGTTAAGTGATGTTAATTCCTTCTTTGATTCAGCTAAAAAAAGATCTTGGATATAGAAGTTCTCCATTCATATTCCTCAATTGCCCTTCCAATACTTCACAAACCATAAAAACATCATCTGATACTTTGAATTGGTTTAACTCATACCCATATGTTCTTGCCGGCTTAAATCCAAACCTCGGATAATATGTAGGATGACCGATAAGTAAAATAATCCCGTATCCTAATTCCTTAGTTCTTCTGATTCCTTCAAATATTAATTCCGAACCTACACCTTCTTTTTGAAAGTCGGGTATCACAGCTGGCCAATGATTTGATTATCTAATTCAGCCACAATAGATAATTCAGGTATGAATTCCTCTGAAGATCTAATTCGTTCAACTAACTTTGATTCACTATCTCTCTTTCCAAATGCCTCGTAATTTAGCTTATATACTTCTTTATGGTCATTCTGTGATTCTGTTCTAATTATCATTTGTTTAGCTCCTCTCTAAAAGTGCTCTCAAACTTTAAAAATAATTAAAAAGCCTTGTAATAAAGAACCTCCAAAACCACGCTGACAGTGGAAATGGAGGCTCTTTTTTAACGGTAGCTTCGATGCTCGGGAACTAATTAGGAGGAATTGCTCCCGCTAATTTTACACATATGAAGTGGACGTAGCTACTTAACTGGAATTCCTCCAGCTAATTAAGCGGTAGCCCCCGCTTTTAAGGATTTTTTCCATTTAATTAAATCAGACGAAATGATCCTACCTGCTCATTGCGAATGCCGCTCATCGCCATACCACAGTTCCCTGAACGTTGCACTCCGCAGGAGCAGCTCCTCTGAAGTGCCTTCGGCTTCTATGCGTCCGTCCCTCATCACAATGATGTGGTCCGCCCGCGTTAGCGCCGTTTTGCGGTGCGACACGACCAGGCAGGTCGCGTCGCTTCGACGCTGGAACATCCGCTCCCACAGCTTCTGTTCCGTCTCCACGTCGAGCGCGCTCGACAGGTCGTCGAAGACGTAAAGCTCGGCGTCGCGCACGAGCATGCGCGCTGCCGCCGTCCGCTGCGCCTGGCCGCCGGAGAGCTTCACCCCACGCGGTCCGATGACGGTGTCCAGCCCGCCAGGCAGCTGCGCGACGTCGAATTCCATCACCGCCGCGTTAAGCGCCTGCTGCAAGCCATCGCCTTGCTCCGCCTGCCCGAGCAAAATATTGTTGCGCAGCGTATCGCTGTATAACCGCGGCACTTGCGCGGTGTATGCGCTCCGCGGCGGTGTAAAGAAGGTGCCCGGGTCTTCGACGGGCACCCCATTCCACGCAATCGTTCCCTTTCCCTTGGGCAAAAGCCCAAGGAGCGAGCGAACAAGCGTGGTTTTACCCGAGCCGATCGTCCCCGTAATGACGGTGAACGATCCTCTTTTCAAGCTAAAGTGAATGTCCGAAATCCCTCTGCCAGTATCGGAATAAGCATAGGTGAGCCCATTCACATCAAGCCGCTTCAGCGCAGCCACACTTACGGTTTCTCGCTCGAATCTGCCCTCATTCTTTGCACTGCTCACGCTTTCATGCTTTAATCCTTCCTTGTGCTTTGGCCCAATCACGTTTTCACGCTCTAACCCCTCCTCTTTCTTTGCCCCCGGTAACGAACCACCCGGCTTCAAATGCAGCGAATTAACCATCGTAAGAACCTTAGCCGATGCCCCCTGCAAGAGAAACGTCAATCTCTCCAGAGACACGCTCATCTGTTTAAAATACGTAATGAATTTACCCACATTCGTAATAAACTGCGTCACAAAGGTTAAATAGTAAACGAAAAGAGCAAAATCTCCGACTGTAAATGTCCCTGCTCTCATTTTGGTTCCAGCAAGCAATAGAATGAGTCCTGTTCCAAGGTTAACGGAGTTGGAAAACACCGAATCCAGCAGTTCAGTCATCAGGCGATCCTTCAGCATTGCTTTCCTGCGGTCATCACCGAAACTGCGGAATCGATTGATCACACGTTTCTCGGCGCCTGCGACTTGAATAGCCTGCACATTGCCGAACATCTCGCTGATCTCCCCGGTTACCTTAGAGGTTGATTCTCGGCTAGCTGCGCGATACTTCTGTAAGCGGACCGTAGCTAGCTGAGCAGTCGTAATCACGAGCACAATCGGCATAAAAACAAGTAGCGTCATTTGAGCATCAATACGAATCAGAATATAACCCGACACAAGAGCAAAACAAGTCATCCCGAATACATCGACCGACCAGCTCGCAGCCTCTTCCGATTGATCGACATCGTCTCGGAAATGACTGATCGCTTCACCGGGTGAAACAGGAATGGCCTGCGCTCCAGGCTGCTTCAGTACATGCTCAAGCAAGTTTCGTCTTAGCAGCATCCCCATGCGAAAGCGGAAATTAACATCCGTAATAAAACCAATCACGATAAGTATGATTCGTCCTAAGGCAGCAGCTATCAACAGAGCAATCAGTCCCCAAACCCCGTAGCCTAGCTTCGAACTGCCTGTCAGGGAATCGAAAAATTCTTTCGTCACTAATCCCGGTACAATTGGCGCCAAATAAATAACCGTCCAAGCAATTGCGTTAATGATATACCGGAAAGGTCGGTACATAATGAGCCGCCATAAATATTGATACGTATTCATGCCAATACCTCCTCAAGGCCTGTGGCAAGTAATTGGCTGAAGCGAGAATTCGGATCCGCGGCAAGAAGTTCTCTTTTACCCGATTCCATCACACGGCCATTATCCAAAATTAAAATGTGATCAGCTCGTTGTACAGTTGCTAGTCGATGCGCAATCATAATGCAAGAACGTTCGGTCAACAGCTTAGAAACAGCTTTCTCAATACGCTGCTCGGTTAGCGGATCAAGTCTTGAGGAAGCTTCATCCATGATCACAAGTCCGGGATTCGTTAGGAAAACTCGAGCGAAGGCTAACAGTTGGGCTTCTCCTGCAGACAAGCTCCCTCCTCCAGAGGCTAGACGCGTATCCAACCCTTCAGGCATCGCTTCATACCATGCACCAAGTCCAAGCTCCCTGAGCACATCAATAATTTTCTTGTCCGTGATCGAATCATCATAGAAGGTCAAATTATCACGAATTGTCCCCTGCATGATTTCAATATTTTGCGTCACCAAGGCTACTCGCTTTCGTAGATCGGCTAGCTTACAGTTTCGTATATCGGTTCCACCAAGTGCTATCGTTCCACTTTGAGGATCGTAGAAGCGCAGAAGCAATCGAGCCATCGTTGATTTTCCGCTCCCCGTACGGCCAAGTAGGCCTAGGACTTCACCTGGCTTCATAGCTAGATGTATACCCTTTAAAGTTGGTTGATCTTCATCATAGCTGAACGTTACATCCCGGAATTCAACACCGAGCGGCCCCTCCGATAATGGCGCACCAGTTCCATCCTTGATCTCAGATTGTGTCGCGAACAGTTCACGAATGCGAGAGATACTGGCGTCTGCCTTTTGCAAATCTTCCATTTGCGTACGGATTTTCTCAATCGGTTTAGCTAACAATTCGGTATAAAAGAAAATCAAATACACGGTGCCTAGCGAGATATGCTGGGTATGCCACAGATAAGCACTTATTCCAAAAGCCATCGCATTCCCCAACGCAAAAACGAATATCGACATGTTCCACATCGCGCAGAAGCCGAGAAAGGCTTTAACCCGAAGCGGTAACATCTTTCTAAGCATGGTGTAGAAGCGATTCATGACGAACCCTACTGCACCATTCGCGCGGATATCTTCCGTTCCTTCCAAATGCTCACCAATAAAACCGTAAAACTCAGCGTTCGCCTGTCTCCATCCAGCCCATACAGGAACAGCAAATTTCCGAATCCACTGAATCATATAGACGGCAAAAATGACGAAAAAAGCCATTCCGGCGCCAATCAACCAATTTTCCCGAAATAATAAAACAATAATGCCAGCCATCAGCAATAGATTGCCAAATAAATGAATGATCATGCTAGAAAAGAAATTGGCCAAAGCATTCACGTCCCCATCAACACGCTCGATGAGTGAACCCGATGTATGTGATTTATGAAAAGTCATATCCAGTGACAAGCAATGCGCCGCAAGATCGACACGTAATTTATTCGTTGTTTTCCAGCCTACATTTTCACTAAAATAAGTGGCAATAACAGACACCAATTGCTGCACAAGTGAAAAGCTTATAAACAGAATCGCGGCTGTAATCAGCGGCTTCATGGTGCCTTGCGATTGCGCAGTATCAATAAAGTAGCGAATAATTTGCGGGTTAATAAGTTGTAAACCAATGGATGCAAATAAGAGCATCGTTAGTATTACGAGTGTACCCTTCTGAGGAAACAAATACTTGCTAAGCAGCTCAGCATATTGCCCCATCGCATTATTCTTTTTTTGTTTTCGCTTCATTATGCAGGGTCCTCCAGTAATTATTAATGACATTAACTTTTAATGTGGCTAATTGATTTTTCCACTTAAACCACACCTATTTACCTCCTCATCCAACCGTACAGTCAATCATACTAAATTGCCACTCAGCCGACAATGAACGATTTAATTATAATTAATAAATAGTAAAAAAGCCGCAATCTCTCGCGGCCCCTATCACTATATCCGTTGGTGATCGTCCTTGGTACAGACACTTTTACAATTACAAGTGAGAGATTTTTTGCAGCTTCCCTAATTTCAGAAAGCCGAAGCCAAAGCGAGTGAAGAAGCTTTGAACCGCACAGTTCGTTGGGTTCATATTATGGAAGTGCCCCAATTCGACCATTTACTCAATGGCAATGAGCTTATTTTAAACACGGGCATTGGTTGGCATGATGACGAGGAACTCAGCTTGCGAAGCCATTTTATCAAGAGCTGCATGTTAATAAAGTCATCATAAAAATGAAACAAACCGGCTCACTGGAGTCATTTTTTGATGAAAACATTGGAAGCTTGCTGAGCTATGATCGTGAGAAAAGCGGTCAGCTTTTAAAGACGTTGAAAATATATTTAGCGCAAAGCGGATCCAAACAGGAAACAGCCAAAGAGCTATTTATCGTCAGACAAACCCTCTATCATCGTCTGGACAAAATATCCGTGCTGCTTGGCGACGATTACATGCATCCACACAAAAGGATTGCCATCGAGCTTGCTCTTCACGGCTACGAATACATGCATGGGGTTATAAGTTAAACCTGCCCTTGACCTTGAGCAATGAGCAAAGCGACATAATACTTCCTTGCATTTGCCGTTATGAGATGCAGATTGGCCGTTTCACCGCCGGGGTGTTCGAGATCGAGCCAAGCACCGTTCAGATCTTCCTTCACACCGACGATTTTGAATTTCTGAGCCACAAAGTCGTCCAGCTTTTGCTTCTCAAGCTTAAATTGTTCATATTCAGACATGTGTGGCCCCCCCGTTAATAACGGCTTGCTTCATCAGCTTTACCTCAAGTGATGCTGAATTATAAGTCTTCCGCTTTACAAATTGTCCGGCACCCGGCGTGCCCACGAATTGTTTATCCTGGATCACATATTCACCTCGAGACAGTACAGTAACAGGCTCCCCAGTGATCTCAAGCCCTTCAAATGGGTTGTAATCCACATTCATATGGTGGGTTTCTGAGGAGAGCACACGTGTCACATTCGGATCAAAAATCACAATATCCGCATCGCATCCTACAGCGATCGTCCCCTTTTTTGGAAACAAACCAAACAGCTTAGCAACTCGCGTAGACACAATATCTACGAACTGATTCAAGGTAATCCTTCCTTTCACTACGCCTTCCGAATATAGAATTGAGAACCGATCCTCAATACAAGGCCCACCATTCGGAATTTTGCTAAAATCACCTAATCCCAAGTCCTTTTGTCCTTTGAAGTTAAAGGAGCAGTGATCGGAGCCAAGCGTCTGAAGCTGGCCATTTTTCAAAGCAGTCCACAACACCTCTTGGTGAAATTGCGGTCGAAGCGGAGGTGACCACACATATTTCGCCCCTTCGAAATTCGGTTTCTCCAAATAGGACTCATCCAACATCAAATACTGAGGGCACGTTTCCCCCCAAATATCAACTCCCTGATTCCGCGCGTCGGTAATCTGCTTAACTGCTTCTTCACAGGTCACATGAACCACATAGAGCTGAGATCCTGCCAACGCGGTAAGCTTGGCCGCACGCCCCGTCGCTTCGCCTTCAATCAAAGATGGGCGCGTTAGTGCATGGTAGATCGGCTCCGTATTCCCAGCTTCGAGCGCTTCTTTGATCAAGTACTCAATCACATCGCCGTTCTCCGCGTGAACCATAACAAGAGCTCCATGACGCTTCGCCTCTAGTAAAGTACGGTACAATGTTCCATCGTCGGCCTGAAACACATTTTTGTAAGCCATAAACACCTTGAGTGAGGTGATCCCCTCATCGTGAATCATTCTTGGCAGCTCTGCCAACACCTCATCGTTGATTTCTGCAATCATTAAGTGAAAACCGTAATCGATGGCGGCTTTGCCAGCAGCTTTTTTGTGCCAAGTTTGAACGGACTGACTAAGAGGAATCCCTTTGTTCGTCAAACAAAAATCAATAACCGTCGTCGTCCCTCCGAAAGCAGCCGCCCTCGTACCTGTCTCGAAATCGTCAGCTGTGACTGTGCCGCCAAATGGCATATCAAGATGGGTGTGAGGATCAATTCCACCTGGGAATACATAGTGACCCTCAGCGTCTATCATTTCTGCCCCCTCCTTGGCGAGATTCAGCCCAATTTGCGTAATGATCCCGTTTTCTATGAGGACGTCCGCTTGATACTGGTCTACAGCCGTCACGACCGTACCGTTTTTAATGAGTTTGGCCATTGTTATACTGCCTCCTTCTTCGTGGAATCTTTACCCTCTGACAGTTTGGCGACAGCCTCCTGCCTCTCGTTCCAAGTCATTGGAGCTTCTGTTCCATTAACCTCAATCATCGAGATCGCGCCTTCCACGGGACAAACAATCGCGCATAGGTTACACCCCACGCAATCTTCTTCACGTACTTGTAAATAGGACTGACCACTTTCTCCGGTTAACATATCAATACATTGATGCGCAGTATCTTCGCAAGCAATATGGCATTTGTTACAGTTGATACAGGTCTCTGTGTCAATTCGTGCCACGACCGCATAATTCAAATCCAGGTTTCCCCAATCGGAGTAGCGAGGAACGGTTTTACCGACCAAATCTGCGACGCTCGCGAGCCCTTTTTCATCCAAATAGTTATTCAAGCCATCGATCATGTCCTCCACAATGCGGAAACCATGATGCATCGCTGCGGTGCACACTTGAACGCCTGTTGCGCCCATCAGCATAAACTCCACCGCGTCACGCCAGTTGGAAATGCCGCCAATGCCGGAAATCGGGACGCCAACCTCTGGATTCCGCGCACAATCCGCAACCATATGAAGCGCAATCGGCTTCACAGCTGGTCCGCAATATCCGCCGTGAGAACCCTTGCCCCCAACATGAGGGATCGATTTCCAAGAGTCGATATCTACACCAGCTAACGAGTTGATCGTATTGATCAATGAAATCGCATCCGCTCCGCCTCGAACCGCAGCCTTAGCGGTGCTTGTAATATCAGTAATGTTTGGCGTCAACTTTACAATGACCGGTGTCGTTGCCGCTTCCTTCACCCACATCGTCTGTTCCTCCACGAGATCCGGCTGCTGCCCTGAAGCAGCGCCCATCCCGCGCTCAGCCATCCCGTGCGGACAGCCAAAGTTCAGCTCCAGACCGTCTACTCCGACAGCTTCGACCTTTTTCACTATTTCGTGCCACTTTTCCCGTTTCGGCTCAACCATAAGGGAAACAACAATCGCGTGATTCGGAAATCGCTTCTTCGTCTCATTTATCTCTTTGAGATTGACTTCGAGCGGTCGGTCCGTAATGAGCTCAATATTATTAAAGCCCGCAACGCGTTGTCCGTTGAAATGAATAGCTGCAAAGCGAGATGACGTATTAATAATTGGATCGCCAAGTGTTTTCCAAACAGCCCCGCCCCACCCGGCTTCAAACGCGCGTTGAACTTGGTAGCCTGTGTTTGTCGGTGGAGCCGATGCCAACCAGAAAGGGTTAGGTGATGCAATTCCTGCTAGATTTATGCGTAAATCAGCCATGCCGAATCCCTCCAGTTCAATTTAAATAAGTTGAACTTAACCTATATTATGCAGACTCATTCTGTTCTCTCACCAATTGATTATAAATGGCATAAGCCGTCTGCTTCCCTTGCTGAGCCGCCGATACTACCATCGCTTCTCCCTGGCCTTCTCCGAATATCACATCACCTGCTGCAAACACTTTAGGGTTCGACGTTTGACCCGTTTCCGGATTCACCGTAACCGTTCCTCGCGTATGTGCAAGTTGGAATTGTTCAATGAGGGAAACATGTCGCGTTTGGCCAATCGCCTTGATAACGGCGTCTACATGGATAACGAATTCGGAACCTTCAATTGGAACTGAACGTTTGCGTCCAGCCTCGACATCTACAAGCTCCATCTGCAGGCATTCTATAGCCACGACATTTCCACTCTCATCTCCAATGATCCGTTTTGGAGCGGTGAGCCACTTGAACTCCACGCCATCCTTCTTGGCGAAATCAAATTCAAAATCATACGCCGTCATCTCTTCCTGCGTACGACGATACACAATTTGCACCTTCTCAGCTCCAAGCCGCACCGAGCAGGTAGCCGCATCAATGGCTGTATTGCCCGCTCCGATTACAGCTACACGCTTTCCAATGAGATCTGTATCCAGCTCTAATTTTGTGGACTCAACAAACTCGATCGCATCATATACACCTGTTAAGCCCTCGCCTTCAATCCCGAGCATCGAGACCTTCGACATTCCGACTGCCAGCACAATAGCATCAAAGTCACGGAGCAGCTCGGCTGCGCTAATATCTGCACCGACTCTCGTGTTCATGCGGAACTCGACTCCTAACTGCCGTACCTGTTCAACTTCCCACAGTGAAATCTCCTGCGGCAATCGAAATGATACGATCCCATATGTATCTAATCCGCCAGCCTGTTCCTTTGCCTCAAAGACCGTCACCTTGAACCCGAAGCGGGCAAGCTCCCTAGCTGCCGATAGTCCTGCAGGCCCGCTCCCAATGACAGCAGCTGACTTCCCATTATTAGTCCCAGCCTTGAACAATATTTGTTCATTCTTGATGGCCCAATCTGTTGCATAGCGCTGTAATTGACCAATCAGGATAGGCTTGGACGAATGATTGAGTACACAAGCCCCTTCACAGAGTTCCTCGGTTGGACACACCCTTGAACAACTTGCTCCAACCGGGTTCGCCTCCATAATCGTGCGTGAAGAGCCTTTGAGATTGCCGGAAGCAATTTTTTTGATAAAGGAAGGAATATCGATCCCGGTCGGACATGCGCGAATGCAAGGAGCGTCATAACAAAACAAACAACGGTTCGATTCTTCAGTCGCTTCTTTTGGCTTCATGCCGGATTTGACCTCGGCGAAATTTCGCTTCAAATCTGTTAAAGAAATAAATGCTGTCCCCATCTTCCTCCACCTCCACGCTTATAAGCTGATGATTTGATCATAGGTTTCAGGCCTGCGATCACGATAAAATTGCCAAACATTGCGCACTTCACGGATCAATTCTTTATCCATTTCACCCATGACCACTTCATCCTGGTCCCTACTTCCGATAGCAACGATCGATCCGCGAGGATCAACTAAATAGGATTGACCATAAAACTCGCCCATGTTCCACGGAGCTTCTATCCCCACACGATTAATGGCCCCGACATAATAACCGTTCGCTACGGCATGTGCCGGCTGTTCCAGCTTCCAGAGATATTCCGATGTCCCCGCTACTGTAGCAGATGGATTAAACACAATCTCCGCGCCACCCAAACCCAGCGCCCTTGCGCCTTCGGGGAAATGTCGATCATAGCAGATGTAAACGCCAACCTTTGCAAACGCCGTATCAAAAACGGGATATCCCAAATTACCAGGTTTAAAATAATACTTCTCCCAGAACCCACAAGAACCGCCACCCGCCGCCACTTGCGGAATGTGATGCTTACGATATTTACCCAAATAGGCACCATCTGCATCAATCACAGCTGCTGTGTTGTAATACGTAGCAATGCCTTCTTTTTCATAAATGGGAAGTACAATGACAACACCGAGCTCCTTCGCAATTTCCTGAAAAAGTCGGGTTGTCGGACCATTCGGAATCTCCTCTGCCGCATCGTACCATTTTGTTGTTTGCTCTGAGCAAAAATAAGGACCATAGAAAATTTCTTGCAAAGAAATGATCTGTGCACCCTGCAGAGCCGCTTTGCGAACCAAGGCGATATGCTTTTGAATTGCTTGTTCTTTGTGCTGGGCCACGGCTTCATCTCCATGCACATCATTCGATGCTTGTATGAGACCGATTTTCACCTTACTCATGGTTGGAAGCCTCCCCTTTCCGTTGCAATCCGGCGTGCAGTGCGGTATAAAAGCTCCGTGCCCAGCGTGATATCCTCAGGACTGGCATACTCTTTGGGATTGTGGCTAATGCCTTCCAGACATCGGACAAAAATCATTCCATAATCACACACATAGGACATGGTTAGCGAATCATGGAAGGGTCCGCTCATGAGCTCAGGTGGGGTCAAACCCATCATTTCCGCTTCTTCATGCAGGGTAGCTTTGATCCAATTGGCGCAGTAGCGGGGTTCACTGTTCGTATCCTCACGGATCGTATAGGTTAGACCATGTTCGCGTGACACGTTCTCGATGACACTTAATAACTCCGCTTCGAGTGCGTTGCGACGCAATAAATCGATGTCACGCAAATCGATGGTAAAGGATACCTTCTCCGGTATGATATTGCGGGAGTCTGGGAATACCGAAAGGGAGCCCACCGTTCCGACGGTTGGAGCACCAGGCTCCTGCTGCACAAGCTCATTCAGTGCCACGATGATTTTGGCGCAGCCAAGAAGCGCATCATGGCGCATGGACATCGGCACCGAACCGGCGTGGCCCGCAAAGCCGGTCATCTCGACCGTGAGCCATAATGGACCCGAGATGCCTGTAACGATTCCGATCGGAGCATCAAGCGACTCGAGGACAGGACCTTGCTCAATGTGCAGCTCCAAAAAAGTGCCAATACGGCCTTCTTTAAACACATAGCCCTCGAAGTCAGCAGGGTCGCAGCCGAACTGCAGTAAAGCTTCTCTGCGAGTGATGCCATTTTTATCCATACGGTCTAACTCATTTTCTTCAAGCTTTCCTGTCATGCCTCGGACGCCGAACAATCCTTTGTTGAAGCGACAGCCTTCTTCATCAGAGAAAGCCATAACTTCAATATTGCATTCGGGTGTAATCCCTTCCTCCACTAGCGTTTGAACCGCCTCAATCGCACCAAGAACGCCTATTGCACCATCAAATCGACCGCCATAAGGCTGCGAATCAACATGTGATCCGAGCATTAAGACAGGAGCATCTGGATTGCTCCCCCGCCTTACTCCTACGAGGTTGGCGAAGGGATCGATCGAAGCCTCCATCCCTGCTTCTTCCATCCACTTTTTCACTAGCTCCACGCCTTCACGATCTTCTTTGGACAACGCAAGCCTGCAAACGCCCGTTTCCCCGATTTTCCCGATTTGAGCGAGTTCCTGAATTCGCCCATGCAGTCGTGAAGCATTAATTTGTATTTGAGGTGTCGTAGACAAGTCACTTCATCCTTTCTCATGATTGGCTTCAAACACGTCAAGTAAGGTGTCCACGATAAAAGCAATATCCTCATCCGTCGAAGATAACGGCGGACTTAACGTAAGAATGTTCGCGTACCCAGGGACCGTATCTCCATTCTTCCCTAAGAGCAGCCCTTTCTGCTTGCAGCCTGCAATGATCTTCATCACACGGTCGGCTGTGGCAGGGAGTTTCGACTTCTGATCTTCAACGAGCTCAATACCCATTGCAGAACCAAATATACGAATATCGCCAACATTCGGATGCTCAAGCAGTGATTCCAGACGGTCTCTAAAAACGTTCCCGATATGCGCAGAGCGCGCCACCAGACTCTCCTTTTCCAAAATCTCAATATTCTTCAAAGCAACGACGCAAGAAACTGGATTACCGCCAAACGTGTTAATATGCCTTAAATGACTGGTCGCCTCTTTATCCTTGAACGATTCATATAATTCAGCCGAAACTGCGGTTGCAGAAAGGGGTGAGTATGCACTGGTCATACCTTTGGCCATCGTCACGATGTCCGGTCTCACCCCATAATTCAGATGACCGAACTTCTCGCCAGATCGACCGAATCCACAGATCACTTCATCTACAATGAGCAGAACATCATATTTATCACATATGCTGCGCACTATTGGTAAATACTCGTCCGGCGGAACAATCATCCCGCCCCCCGTAATCACAGGCTCCAAAATCACACCGGCAACCGAATCCGCTCCCTCCCAGACGATGGCGTCCTCGATAGCTTTGGCGCATTGAAAGCTGCACTCTCCCTTCGTCTGACCAAACGGACAGCGATAGCAATAAGGCGGCGGCACATGTTGGAACCCAACACCAAGCGGTTCATATTTCAGCTTACGCTGTGCTTGCCCTGTTGCACCTAAGGCCCCCATTGAATTCCCATGATAAGCACGGTGCCGCGAGATGAACTTATGCTTCGTAGGCTTTCCGTTCTGATGATGGTACTGCCTAGCAATTTTGAAAGCCACTTCATTTGCATCCGACCCTGAGTTGGAATAAAAGATCCGATACTCGCCATCCAGCCACTCATTTATTTTTGCAGCTAGCTCAATTGCAGGAACATGGGATTGGACCAACGTCGCATAAGCGATTTTCATCATTTGCGCAGCGGCAGCTTCCGCAATTTCTTTTCGCCCGTGACCTACATTGACGCACCATAATCCGGACATCCCATCTAAGTAACGATTGCCGTCCACATCCATTACCCAACTGCCCTCACCAGACGCAATGATCATCGGATTATCGTTATGTGCGGACATATGATGCCATACATATTTGCGATCTTTCTCGAGCAGCTCCTCTTTTGTCACCAGATCACTCACCTCTTTAGTACTCATAAGCAGCTCCCCCTCTCCTGATGGTGTAAAGAAGGATCGCAGACGACGCTTATCCACGATCCACTTTATTCCGTTACTTCATTTGGCTGTTAAAATCGTCTTATCGATAGCCGCCGCCAGATCGGCCTGTTTTTTGATCAAGCCAATTTTAAGCGCGATGTCTGCGTTCCGTTTCGTAGATTCATCTACGAATGAACCCACCTGCTCATTTGAAAATCCTTCCGGCTTCATCCTGATGCTCAATTGCGTATACCCAGCCCTTCATGGTGGCTCTTACGGCTTTAACCGCGAGATTATGGTTCTTGTCGACCCAGTCCTTCTTAGCAATGAGCGAATCCTCCAGCATCGCAACACCGGCATCATCAAAATTAAACACATTCAAATCCGTCTCTTTTACACCATTTTCAAGCACGACGTAGTACTCGTTTATAAATGGTCGCTGTCGCCACATCCAATTGATCTCCAAAGAATTGATCCATCATGAAGCCTTGTTTCACCAATTGAATATCTTTCTTCGGATCCAGCCCGTTCTTCTCCATAAAAGCAAGCACTTGGAACTGCTGGCTCCCCATCCATGCCCCGACCTTTTTGTCCTTCATTTTGGCTGGCGAATCGATGCCCGTCGATTTTTGGAGAGTAAACGATAGGAGCTTTTCTGCGTCACTTGCGCTAAAGAAACGAGCGGTAATTCATTGTCACGGTTGACTAACAAGGAGTCAAAGCTCGATACGCCGATATCCACCGCGCCATTCACAACCTGCTGCTCGATGATCACATCCGGTCCGCCTGGCACAATTTCGACTTCAATGCCTTCATCCTTGTAAAAGCCCCTTTCCTTAGCCGCATAAATCCCGGCAAATTGTACTTGCGGCACCCACTTCAACTGGATTTTGAGTTTCTTGAGAGGTTCCGTCGAAGGCGATTTGCTTGCACTGACAGCAGTAGATGTTGCTGGTGTTTTGGAGACTACAACAAGGCAAAACTGTCAGTTGGTATTCTCTTTTTCAAACGAACCAATCCTCTCCTATTTTATTTCTATGTATGTAAAGATGGAGACATCCCTTGATGCTGATGTTAAATATTCTTTTTGATCAGCGTTGTGAAACTGCCCATGGTATCAAGCGTTTTTCTAGGAGTTGAATGATCGTATAAAGCGCGATGCCAAGGATTGCTGCGATAACAATACAGGCCCATGCTAAGGGCATATTGGCCAAGCGGATTTGTTCCGAAAGCAAATAGCCTAACCCTCGTGAGGCAATGAAAAATTCTCCCACAATCGCACCGATGATACTTGTAGACATATTGATTTTGAATGCCGAAAAGATTGCCGGTAAGGCTTTAGGTAATCTTAATTTAAGAAAAAGCTGTCTTGCGCTGGCCGCATAAGAAGTCATTAACTCCAATACGATCCCTATTCTGGAGGCAACGCCATCTCCCAACCAATTGTTCATCCTAGGAGCAAGCGCCACAAATGGGACAGCATTGAGTGAGGCCATGATGGAAATACCGCCGCTACCTGCTGGCAGCTGATACCGCCAAGCTAAACAATTTATGAATCCCCTCGCACTGCCAAACAAGGTCACTTGGTCTTAAAGTGTGACTTCCTTCATACGCTTCCCCTTCTGCCTTCTCGGAAGTCTGGCTGC
The DNA here is from genome assembly GCF_900103825.1 of Paenibacillus sp. yr247. Taxonomy (GTDB): domain Bacteria; phylum Bacillota; class Bacilli; order Paenibacillales; family NBRC-103111; genus Paenibacillus_E. The sequence goes on along the minus strand of NZ_FNIF01000001.1, from coordinate 829,748 downwards.
ACACCTATCCCATCAGGAGCTCCTATCAGTTCTACGATGATGGAAGCTGTGATCGCAAGCGGTGCTAATATCTTGAGTCCGGCGAACAGCCCTGGCAGTGCAGACGGCAGCTTGAGCTTAAGGTAGTTGTGCCAAGTCGAACAGCTAGGGAGCGCATGAGCTCCAGCTGCACAGGCTGCACAGCCCGCGAAGAGAGTTAATCGTGACAGGAAAGAATGTCACATAACCTGCCAAACGATCCGCGAAAGGCTCGGATCATGAAGGATGCCGTACAAGATCGGTGCAAGGCCGATGATTGGCACCATTTGAGAAGCAACCATACAGGGAGTTAGCGTATGTTCAACTGACTTTGAAAGGTATGCCATTAACCGCAGCAGCGTTGATTTGCCACAACCCGAAGGACCCAGTAAGGATACGAATTCATTTTGCCATACACCGAACGATATATCCTGGAGTACAGTCACTTGCCTCCCTTTCTTCCCGAATACCATAGAGACGCTATCCACCGATATTTCCACTTTCTGCTGGGAAAGATCTGAATTCATTGTGTCCCTCCTCATCTCAACTTCGATATGGCGTTATGTATTTGTAAATAATAGTGACTGTATATGTTATATTATATAACTTCCGTCACCTTTTACAATATACAAAGTGTTCTGAAATTAGGCTCTATAGTTGACAGAGTGTAAAATTGAAAATAAAAACAACCCTGTCTGGTTATGGAGTCAGGGTTAGCCGCATTAGGAGGAAATCCCCCTACTCGCTTCTTACTGTAATAATGGACAGCAAGATGTTCTTTTTTTAGTGTCTTTGACTAATTTGTTAACATATCTAATGTTATGTAAATAAATTCTATATTCCTATACCCACTGGTATAAACGCCGAAACCCGATTCATCGCTTCCTGCTTTTGTTTATCACCTACGTGTGTGTAAATCTGTGTGGTCTGAATGCTCGCATGCCCCAATAATTCCTGCAGGGTTCGAATGTCCGTCCCAGCAAGAACCTGCATCGTGGCAAACGTATGCCGAAGCTTGTGGCTAGAGATCGACTTCCCTTGAAGTTCATTATAATGCTTTTTCAGTTCCCCGAAATGCTTCTCTGCTATCGTTTGAATCATGCGTATACTTATCCGTCGGCCGAATTGTGACACAAAGAAAGGCTGTTCAAAGGAGCTCCTTGTATCCAGACGCTCGATCAGCGCTTTATTCAAAACTTTAACTAATTCACCGGGAAGCGGGATGACACGCCATTTCCGTCCTTTACCAAATACTTGCAGCGTGTTCGTTGAACGGTTGAAATCAGCGATATTCAATCGATGTAATTCACTGACACGCAAGCCCGCATAACTCATCAACAGAAACATCGCTACATTCCTAATCTGGTACTTTCCCTCGATCGATTGCAGAAACACAGACAGCAGCTGCTCACTGAGATATGTTGGAATTTGATTTTTTTCGACTTTTGATTTCTTAACGTTGAGTGACGGATTACTCTGCACAATTTGAAGCTCAATCAGGGCTGCGAAAAATGTCCGAATCGACGACAAATACCGATTCCGAGCAGAATCACCAACTCCGCCCTGCCGCATTTTCGTCAAGAAGCGCATAATATCTAAAGCTTCGATAATTGACAAAGACTTCTCCACAGAAGTAAGAAATAACCGGACATCACCTAAATAAGCTTGTTGTGTTCGTTTTGTAAAGCCTTGATCCTTCATCCACGAATCAAATAGCTCCAAATACTCATCATCATACTCATATTCCAGTCCCAATCGTGTTCACTCCGTCCGTTACAATCTAAGTTGCGTTAAATATAGATTTAGTGCAATTTTGATATAGGTTTAAACGGCCAAATAGCGCTTATCCCGTTTATGAAGGAATAAGCGTATTCACCGTTTGCCCTGTCTTAATCCCGCGGGTATTCAACTTTCATAATATCCATGAACGGCACTTTATCAATCTCGCCGTTGCTAGTTTGAATATGTACTCGACCCGTACGTGAATCCATTGTCGCGATGATTCCCCGTACAGACTCTTGACGGCCCCACACGGTAAGGACAATCTCAGAATTCTCCTGTTTGGCTTCTGACAATTGATTTCCGATCTCTTCCAGTACAAATTCATCCCGCGTTGGTCTTTTAGCTACCTTTGCCTTCGCCATCCTTAGCTCCCCCTAAGTTATATTCACCTTGACGGCGATAATATTTCTTTGACCCGTCCAACCTGTCCATCTGCAAGTCTTACCTTAATACCATGCGGATGGGTCGGTGAATTCGTTAATAAATCTTTCACAATCCCCCGCGTTAACTTCCCGCTTCGTTGGTCTTGCTTCAACACAATATTGACTTCAATTCCCGGAATCACATCTTTACGATTTTGGCCATTCATGCTGTATAGGTCGCCTGCTTTCTTTCCTAATTGTGCTTCATTATAACATATTTTGCCCCTATTCCCCATCGCAAGTAAGGACATTTAGAAAACAGCCGTGGAAATGTATATCGGGGAGAAATTGATCATGAACCATGGCCATTACAATCGGCTGAAGCTTTTATAAGCGTCAACACCCTCCCTTTATCTTTTGGGATCGACCTTCCAGACACAGCACCACGATTACATTTTGCAAAAAAATTAAAAGTAAAAATTTGGGCACTCAATAAGCTCAGCTATTCATAAGAACCCAGATGACTGGGCCAATTTGAGCTAGTTCATCTCTCAGACAAATCAGCCTTACTCAAAAAGTAGGGAATTGTATAGTTTCCATGGATTCATTAATCATATAGAATGAGAATAGTTCACGTTCCATTTTCACACTTTATCAACGATACCATGCAGTTAGTACGGAAGGAATGTACGATATGCCAAAATTCATGGACTTTATGATCAGTCCTTATCCGCTTCGGATCATTACACTGCCCATTGATTCAAGTAAGCTCAAGCTGCAATCCTTGATTATCCTTAACGTTGGACATCTTCCTGGACGAATATCCTTTCGACATCATTCGACGTTCGAGAAATGGGCATTTATTTATCTAGCCGGTGGAAAAGGCTCCTATCAAGTAGATGATGGCGCCGTTCAACGCGTTGAAAGCGGCAGTCTGCTCTTCCTTCGACCTGGCGTCGTTTATAATTATGGACCTGATGCGGACGGTTATTGGGATGAGTATTATTTCACATTCGAGGGAAACCGAATTGAGGAATGGCTTAGTAGTTGGCTCACACAAGTGGATCTGGCGAAACAGGTCGGTCATGAAGACGCTACCCAGCACAATCGGATCGAGCGCATCTTCATGCTCATGGAAAGCGGTTTGCCCGATAACATCGATCGTGCTGCTTTACTGCTGGAATCCTTGCTTTTTGAATTTATGCTTAAAGCACAAGTGCCAACCGAAACGACGAAAACGCAGCAAGTGATCGACCTCATGGACGACCTCGGCGATTCGTTATTTCAGCCTTTTGACGCGAAGAGTATTGCAAAAAGGCACCATATCTCAGTCTCCACTCTCCGCAGGGTCGTAAGCGAATATACCGGCTACCCACTGAATGCTTATATTCACCGTTTGAAAATTGCTGAGGCCAAAAACATTCTACTTAATACAGACAACACCGTTAAGGAGATCGCAGATTCACTTGGTTATAGAGATGTCTTTTACTTCTCCCGTTTATTCAAAAAATACGTTGGTGTCTCACCGCTTTTTTATAGGAACAACATGCAGCTTTGAATTTTGTTTACATAACTATTATTTTGTAAACAATGTTATTTTTTTATTAAAATGTGCGTAACGCCCTAGTACGACTTGTCATGCTGCAACATATGATAAAGCAGAAGTAAATCTTCCTACTACGGGGAGGTGAATTTAAATGACACTTGCACTTACGGGTTGGATGCTCTATTCGATGTTGATAGTTCTTGGTTTTATGGGCCTAAACTTTTTGTTTGGCTTATACAAATCACTCAAAGCTGGTTCCTTCTCCAGTTCACCGTTTCTAGCTTATCTGCGTGACTTGCTGTATTATGTGTTCCCATTATTTTTACTTTCCAACATGATGTCCCTTGATCCAACAGGCTTTTTATTATTAATCGCTTATTACCTCGGCGCACTCGGAGTTGTTCTCAAGTATCTGGAAGGATTTAAAAAATAATTTGTAACCGCATTCAATAGAATGCTAATATATGATCTCTCAACAGAGAGCTAAAGCTGCCGGGTTGTAATGGTGGCTTTTTTTGTGTGTTTTCATAAAAAAGAACAGTTTGCCCCAAGGCAAACTGCTAAGATAGGGTAAAATCGATTAAAATCGAGGTAAATTGGATAAATTGTTGCTCGGATCGCCATCCGGATAAGATCTTAGCGTTTTTTGACCTTCACGATTTCTGCCGGTATTCACATCTTCTATTAAACCTGCCTCTGTCATTGCAATGGCACCCGCGATGTCTACCACCCTGCCATCCTGGAATTGAACCGCACTGATGCCGCCATCGCCATAATGGACAGATTGAATAATAGCCTTATTAGGGTCTATGGTGTGTGGACCTGCGCCATACTGAGTTCCATCCCGCATAAATGTACCGTATTGTGTAGGCTGACCATTCGGACTATAGCCGGTGTATCCCCCTTGAAACCCTACATTCCGCGCATCCGCATGGTTTATACCTGTATTACGGATACCATATTCAGCATTCATGTTGCCTGAAGAACCTGGAGCAGGCATTCCACCTTGAAATGTCTGATTTTGATTATTGCGAGCTTGAGGAATGAAAGGCTGCTGCCCCCCCTGTCCAGCTTGTTGGTACATTTGGACATTTGGTATCGGTTGACCATTCCAGGCAAAGTTCTCATTGTGTACAGGCTCGACTGCATTACTGTAATTAGGGTTTGGATCAAGCTGTGAATTCGTCATTCCATAAGGCTGGCTTTGCATGTTAGGCTGTTGCCCACGTCGGCGTCGCGACATAGTTATCAAACTCCTTTGTTACTTCTTAGTGGCTACCCACTTATATAGCATGCGTCAACTGTATGCAGCTTATCCCTATTCTGGATTTACAGTCCATTTACTCGTGATTTACATCGCCATACACTTTTTGAAGTAAGCACCGAAGTACGGACGCCCATCTCTCACTTTTGTCCCTTCTACCTATTAACGCCGAAGCCCCATCATATTCCCAGAAGCGTATCTCCGGAGTCCTCGGTAAAACAAAGTTATCCCTCCCAAACAAAGCAGCACGGTCACGGCGATGGCTCCTGTAATAAACGGTATGTCCGCATGACGTAAAAGCCCAATTGGTAAGTAGCTAATGAATCCCGCTGGCAACACCGTAAATAACACGATTTTTCCTAACCCCCGAAATATGCTAGTTGGATACGTAGTGAATGTTAGGAGGCCATTATATAGCTGAAAACTCAGCCCATCTGCATTGCCTATCCAGAAGGCAAGACAATTAACGATAACCGTGAAAAAATAAGAATATCAGCGTCGAAAGCACAATCGCTAGCGCAAACTTAACAAATCCAATCCACGATTTATCTCCAAATGCCACATATATCAATAGTGCGAATAGAACATCTCCAATTGCGCTAACCGACATACGGCTAATGAGCACATGAAGCAACACAGGCTTCGGCTGAGTTAAATAAATATCAAGTTGTCCCGTCGCGATGAGATTCGAGATTCGCATCGCGTTACCGAATAACGTCGCCATTACCCCAAACCCTCCAGCTGCTATTGCCCATAGCATCATTACATCCCTCAGTTCCCATCCATTCAAGACGGGGAACCTCCCGAAATAAATCCCCCAGAACACAATCCACACGACATTATTGATGACCATCATGCCGGCCGTGAGCAGGAAGCTCATCCGAAACTCCATGGCTCCCGCAAGATTTAGCTTCCAGCATTGCCAGACGAAGCGAAGTAAGCGCCAATGCTTGCCTGGCTGACCAATTTCACTCATAGGTGTCATTTTGCTGTTATCCACCATTAACATTGAGCTTTTTCACTCCTTTCCTATAGACCATAGAAACGATAACGCCAATAAAAAGCACCCATATCAGTTGCGTAGTAAGCGCGCCTGCCAGTTTATTTGCATCAAAGGCTACCGCTGTTTTCGCCGGAATGTAGACAATAGCTTGAAACGGCAGCCAGTAGCCTACCCGCTGCAGTACGTCCGGAAATAACTCGAGCGGCATCAGCATGCCGCCAATCGTAAATAAAAATTTGTTATATACAAATTCCAATCCGCGTGTCTCCTCTACCCAGAAAGAGCAAAGCGCTAAAACCATATTCAACATGAAATTAACTGTGAAGCCGAACCATACCACAATAGGCAGCCACACTAACCCGAAACCAAAAGCAGGCGGTCCAATAATAATTAGCCCCAGAATGCCGCCAATCGTCGCGTTGACAACGAAACGAATCGCGGCTTCACTCATGTACTCAACATAATGAAACACAACAAAGCTGACAGGGCGGACAAACTTAAACACGATATCCCCGCTTTTCACTTCTTCCTCAATTCGAGAGCAGAGACTTGGGCAGGCAAGGATCATCGCTTCCGTTATAACCAGATACCACATGATCTGCTTAAAGCTGAAGCCAGCGATGGTTTCCGTTCCTTCACCGTGAAATGTCGTCTGCCAAAGCTGAAGAAAAATATAAAGGATCAACAGCAGAAATAACGACCGGATGATAAAATCGGCCACATAAGCGAATTGATTGCGCAGCGTGATTTTACCGATGAAAGCATATTTAACCGATTTGCTCCAGCTGCTCATGACCATTCGCCTCCTTACCGAAGTCCCCGTACATGCGCGTGATGATATCCTCCATTGGCGGATCTTCAACCGTTACATCGACAATTCTATGTCCAGCCATGATCTTGGACAAAGCAGCTTCAATCGTAGTGAGCTCTGTATCTACGGAGAGAGAAAGTCTCGCACCACTTCGCTCAAGTACCTTCACCCCTTTAAGTTCCATAGCTTCAGGTTCCTCTTCGAGAACAAGACGAACTGTTTTATGTGTCAAAAACCGCTGCTTCATCAAGTCAACACGGTCATCGAAAACAATACGGCCATGATTGATAACAATCGCCCGATCACAAAGCCGCTCGATATCACCAGCATCATGAGACGTAAGGAAAATCGTTGTCCCCGCCTCACGCTTTAACTCGAGGATGAGTTCACGAATGCGCTGTTTAACGACGACGTCTAGCCCTATCGTAGGCTCATCAAGAAACAAGATCTGTGGACGGTGCATCAATGAGACGGCAATCTCACAGCGCATGCGTTCACCTAAGGACAACTTGCGAACGGCCGTATGCAAATAAGGCCCCAGTTCAAATCGTTCAATAAGGTCGTCGCGCCGTCGTACATATTCGCTGCGCCGCAGCTCATAAATACGGCTCATCAGCTCAAACGTGTCGATGGGAGGTAAATGATACCACAACTGCGACTTTTGTCCGAAAACGGAGCCGATCCGATAGCTCAGCTTCGTCCGCTCCTTCCATGGACAGCAGCCCAGAACCTCGGCCTGACCTGTTGTTGGGTGAAGGATACCCGTCAGCATCTTGATCGTCGTTGATTTACCGGCACCATTCGGCCCGAGAAAGGCAAGCGTCTCTCCTTGCTGGACCGAGAACAATGCCCTCGACGGCTGACTTCTCTTCGTATTCCGGCCTTATCAGCGATCTGACACTCCCCATAAAGCCTTCTTCTTTCTTCTTGAGACGAAATGATTTCCCCAATTGCTCTACACGTATCGAAGTCATTTCTGTATCCACCGCCCTTTATTTCATTAAAGCAAAAAAGACCTCAGTCCGTTTCGCCTAAACAGGCGGAACTTTCCGAAGGTCTTTTATCCCTTACGGTGTAACACGTCTTTGCCCGTGTCGGCTTCGCTCGGTTCGCCACCCTTCATAGGTTCGGATCCCTAGAAGCCCTTCCGTTTATTTTCCACATATTAACACAGTATGTCATGTACAGACAACACATTTTTTGCGACCCAAAGCAAGCACAAAAAAGCCTGTTGCCAAGGCACAAGGCACAGACTTTTTTTGTGTAACATTTTATGAGGCCAACCCGAGAAGCAAAACCTTTTTTAATAATTCACTTATTCGGACTGTTGTGTTGATTGTAATTCCTGTTTTAATTCGGCCGACTTTTGCTGGGCCTGCTTAATTTGCCCTTGGAGCTGTTGTACCTGCTTTTCTGCCTCAGTCAGTGCGGCTTCAGTCGCCTGCGTGTGAATTTCTTGAGCTACTTGCAGGGTCTGTTGAGCAGCTTGCTCAGCTTTTTCCGCGGCTAATTTAATCTGCTCAATACTTTGTTGACTTTGATTCTGGTTTAGTTGATCTTGTAGTGGCATAGAGGTACCCCCAGCTGAATTTTCCATACCCGATTAATTTTAGTAAAACATCCTTTTTTTATTCTTATCCGCTCAAATTCAACGAATATATTCATCCCTACTACTCAAAATATCGGACAACACATTTGTTGGAATGACAAATTCAACAATCCCCATGTAACCGGGAGCAACCTCGTATTTTTGAAAAGATATGACCAGCTGTCCGTTCGTATTGATGTAGAAGCTTTGATCTTTGTTAATCGTTTTGAAATAAGAATTGATTTCATTAGGAACACCCTCAACCCAATAAATCTTTTGCTGGTCCTGTTTCATCTGTCCCTTCATCTGTTCTTTAATATTCTCGCTGATCACACCGATATAGCGATCATCTATGAACAAACTTGGCAATGTAATGAGTAGTTGTTTCTTTTTGTCGATTGTGTCGTATTTAAATGTTGTCGAGGAAGAACCGACCGTATTTACCACGTATTTGCCCACAGCGAAGATTTGATCATTATCGGTTTTAACGACATATCCGCTATTTACACCTAAGTGACCGCCGCCGCCTTTTTGCTTCAAACTTTCCATTTCAGCCATGAAATCACTATACAGTTTCTTACCTTCTTCCAGGTATTTGTTATTCAGGGTATCCTCTAAAGTTTTATTTTCTAAATTCGTAATTGCAGGCACTGCTAACTTAGCTTGATAGGATCCATCATTGAACTTATATTCTCTAAAAGTTAGCACCTTGATTAGGTTCCCTACTAAAGGCACTTCCGATAAAGCATGGGCAAAGGATGGACTGGTATTGATGCCTGTCACAAATAGGATGCCCGCTGCAGCAACAGCAGAAATCCATTTGACGTTACTTTTTCTCTTTTTATTTTGTTTAATGGCTTTGTTAACGATAAAATCCAGTTCTTCAGGAATCGGTATATCCATGTATTGTTGTTTCATTTGTTCTAATTTCCTATCCATGTTATTTTACCTCCTCTAGCTTTTCATCGATCATTTTAATCCGGAGTAATCGGAGGGCTTGATACAATCGTGTTTTTATCGTACTGCTATTTTCTTTTAAAACATCAGCGATCTCATCAATCTTCAAATCTTCAAAATACCTAAGTGTAATGATACTGCGATACATCGTTGGCAATTCATCCAGCGCCTTTTCCAGATCAATATTGGAATAGACGTCTTCACTACCTTGGGCAAATGATTCCAACATAGTCTCATCAACCACTTGAATCCTCTTATGCTTCCTCAAGAAATCTAACGAGGTATTCACCACAATCCTATAAAACCAACTCTTTATGGATGCTGTGTTCCTTAGTGAATCTGAAGAAGCAAATGCCTTATGTATAGAGTCTTGAACAATATCAAGTGCATCCTCCGAATTTTTTACATAGCTGTAAGCTAAACGATACACATTTTCTTTATGTTCCGTTATACATGCAATAAGTATGTTTTCAAACTTGCCGTTCATCGTCATGAGATTAAAGACGCTCCTTTTGCCCGCGCGTACTAAGAATTAGCCGTGTAAGTGTTAGGACGTTCAAGCGAGCCAAATAGTTTGGTGTAAATTCTACCAATTTCCATTACCCACTGCTATACTTACAGCAAGAAGAGCTCGTGAGGTGACGCTACATATGAACATTATTAAAGTCAAAGATCGCAATGAATTAGAGAAAAAAATCCCCTCCATGCCATGGTATATAGAGAAATTTATCAATTACAAGCTGCCAGACCTCTCTCCATCTTCCTTATTGGAATATGTCCGTGATTACGAAATCTTTCTATCCTGGCTGTTGGCCGAAGGATTAAGCACTGCCCCGGCAATGAACCAAGTTCCTCTGGAGGATCTGGAAAAATTACATATGGACAGCGTGGATAACTTCCGAATGTTCCTTGCTACACGCAAAGCACAAGCTAACGTGAAGACCACGATTAACCGCAAGCTATCCGCGCTGCGTTCCTTGTTCCATTATTTAAGCCAAATTGCAGAAGACGAGAATTTCTACCCGCTTCTGAAGCGCAATGTCATGGCCAAGGTGGAAATTAAGCGATCGCATAGGCCCAAGGACAGTGCCGCGAAGCTTGAGGGCAAGCTGCTACAGGAAGAGGAAATCGTTGAATTTATCGAATATGTGCAGCATGGGTACGAGCACGATGTAGCTAAGAACAAACAAGCTCTCTATTCCTATGAGCTGAACAAAATAAGAGATACTTGCATCATTACACTCATTCTAAATTCGGGGCTTCGTGTATCCGAGGTATTCAATCTGAATGTTGATGATATTGACCTCAAGAAGAAGCTAACCTACGTGTATCGCAAAGGTAAGAACGATGATACGTTCAAAACCCCTGTCTATTTCCGAAATGAAGCGATTCAAGCGCTAACGGACTATATTGCTATCCGACAAACGCGATATAAGCCGGTCAAAAAAGAAAAAGCCCTCTTCCTTGCCATAGCAAATGGCAAAAAAGAAGGCGAACGCATGACGAAGCGGGCTATACAAGAACTCGTTATCAAATACGCAAAACGCTTTGGCAAGCCATACTTGTCCGTTCATAAACTGCGGCACTCATTCGCCACAGATTACTACTTACAGAATGACTTGTATAAAACGCAAGAGCAGCTAGGACACGCATCTCCGGAAACAACACAAATCTACGCGCATCTCACGGATAAAACAATGTCCCAAGCAATTGATAAACGATTGGAATCCTGAAGATTATTTCAGGATTTTTTCAATTTTGGCTAGCTCTTCTGGAGCGAACTCTAGATTTTTCAGTGCAGCTACATTCTCCTCAATCTGAGAGACACGGCTTGCACCAATCAACGCGGACGTTACTCGTTCGCCGCGAAGAACCCAAGCTAGTGCCATTTGCGCTAAGCTTTGGCCACGACTGCTTGCCAACTCATTCAGTTGATTAATTTGAGCAATTTTATCTTCCGTAATATCTTTCGTGTTTAGGGATTGACTCTTTCCACTCGCGCGAGAATCGCTTGGAATGCCGTTCACATACTTGTTCGTCAGCAAACCTTGTGCAAGCGGACAAAATGCAATACTGCCTACGCCAAACTCATCCAGTACATCCTGCAGGCCATTCTCGATCCAACGATTCAACATACTGTAGGATGGCTGATGAATCACAAGTGGTGTCCCCCAACCTTTCAGAATGGTTACAGCTTCTCTCGTTTGCTCAGCCGTATAGCTGGAAAGACCTACATACAGAGCCTTACCTTGACGAACAACTAAATCCAGTGCAGCCATAGTTTCCTCGAAGGGAGTGTTAGGATCCGGTCTGTGGGAATAGAAAATATCTACGTATTCCAGTCCCATCCTTTTCAAACTTTGATCTAAGCTGGAAACCAGATATTTCTTAGAACCCCACTCTCCATAAGGACCTTCCCACATGTGATAACCAGCTTTCGTTGAGATGATCAACTCATCACGGTACGCGGCCAAGTCGCTTTTCAGCACCTTACCGAACATTTCCTCTGCTGACCCCGGAGGCGGACCGTAGTTATTAGCGAGATCAAAGTGGGTAATTCCTAAATCAAAAGCGCGAAGCAGCATAGCTTTCCCGTTTTCATGAATATCCAAGCCACCGAAATTGTGCCACAGACCCAATGAAATAGCCGGAAGCTTTAGACCCGATTTACCTGAACGATTATATTTCATTTCTGCATAGCGAGTTGAACTTGCTTGATAGACCATGTTATCCTCCTTAAATGTTTTGCTGAAAACTAACGTTGCAAGTATCCAGCAAAGTTTCACCAGTGAAATGGCTTCATATGTACTAGTATAGGCTAACCAGACCAACAAAAAAAGAACTGAAAAAAACGTGTCTTACTTACCTCGAGGTTAGTTATGCTTTTCTCGACTTCCTTCAGCAAATAAAAAAACTGCCGAATCGCTTCGACAGCTGCTAAGTTTTACTTACATTTTCCACAACCGCAATTACATTTACGCTTAGGCTTGTGAACCATTTTTTCATTTAATAATACAGTGGATTTCGCACTACCTAAGCACCACGACAGAATAAGTTTAGAGCTATGTTTATGCAGCCTTCAGCTCCCTCTCATTAAACCTGATTGTCACCTTCTACCGCGAATTCGAAATCCTCCACATCAAAAGCTTCAACTGGAATCCCTGCTTCAACAAGCCGCTCAATGAAATCCAACTGATCCGTTAACAGAGCAGCTTGCTCTTTGATCCCAGTAAGTATTAATTCCGTTTCTATCGGGTCGAATTGGTCGCCATATTCCTCATTATCGATCGCAAACACAACCATTAAGGTGACATGCTCATTGATTGGCAAAGGGGGACTTTTCCGCCATGGAACGGATAGCGCTTTTTCAATTTTTTTCTTATTAAAGGATTCCTCGAAGAAAGCAATCAGCTCACCAATCATTTGCTTCACAAATCCGTCGTCGTCTTCCTCTAACATGATCGGTTCGCTGCCTGTCTGAAGCTCATATAGCTCTTGTATACTGGTATAAGGGATTATATAAGTAACAGGCTGTTCTGGCAGCATTAACTGACCATGCACAGCTAGCATAACTGCTTCAATAATAAATGTTTTGCTCAATGGGATCTCCCCTCTCTCTAAAGCTGTAACAGCAATATTTCGCTAAGAAGTTGTGAAAATCCTTTTTTTATATCATCAAACAGTTAATCCGATGTATTTAAACAAAACCGTCAGCTCTATTGATCCATGTGACCACTTTGAACTAACGGTTCTTATTTATGCTATAGAATGCCATCGATGACCTCGCGGTCATCATTAACAGGCTGATAAGGCTTCTTCGAAAATCGATTAGCGTAAGCCGAAGCCACATAACAATCCGGTTTAATCACAGGAACCATGCCGACCGATTCCACACGCCGTACCATCTCTTGGACGAATTTCGCCGTCCGGTTCTTTTTCTCATCATCCCCGGCATCAATATGAATAAACATATCGAATGAGGCGCCTTGATACAGATGAGGAAGAATAATATTTTCCATATCCTGCCGCTTAGACTCATCAAAGTACATCGCGATCTCCTCGCTCAAAGCAGTTTCCATCGAAAGTTTTTCTTTAATCGAGTGTAAGGATCGGTGAACGATGACTTGACGATAGCACGCCCACGCTCCTTTTCCTAATCGTTGGATGACTACACCGGTAATGAATTTTGTATGACCTGTGTGTACCTGACAATCTGTACCAATAATAAATTTGTAGGTAGCTACAGGGTCTTGACGCATGAAATGGAGAATACGCTCGTGAACGGTGTCCAGGTCAAGTCCTCTTTCCGTTGTGTTCCGAAATTCCAGTGGTTGGCTCGTCGTCGAAGGTTTCAAAGATAAGGTTCTTCCTTTCTCCTTAGAATCAGGAAGAAGCGGATGCTGGTCGATGCATCCGCCCCTATCTATAGTATATGGCAAAGTTCCTCTGATCGAACCATACTTATCGTAAAACGCTGCCACCGTACAAGAAGCGATTTTCCCATTGCTTCCCGGCGATCGTGTCGATACGAACTCCGCCTGATTCAATCGAATACGTATGCAGCAAATTCCCATTTCCTAAGTAAAGGCCAACATGAGTGATTGGTTCTGTAAGCACATTCACATTATCATAATCTGAAGCTTTGTTCCCTTTGTAGCTGCTGAAGAACATTAGGTCTCCGCGCTTCAAATTTGTCCACTTCGTAACAACGGGACCTAGCGATTTAACGTAATTGCCTTGTGCCCCAGAATCACTTGGAACGGAGAAGCGAAGAGCATCCCAGAATATGGTTTGAATGAAATCCGAGCAATCAAAAGTAGTCGTATCATTGCGAACTGAACCAAATTCATAGGGTGTACCTAAGTAATCATTGCCAACTGCAATAACAGCTTCTATTTCTTCGGCTAGAGGTACATTCGGCTTGATTACAGAAAAGTCAGTACTTATGTATTTACTGTTTGTGCTAACATACCCTCTGATTCCATTAGCATCTTGGATTTTGTACCAACCGTCATTGACTTTATCAGTCACGAGAACTTGTTCCCCTTTAGTGAGCATCCGAATCACTTTGGAGCCGGTTTCTGAAGAAGGAAGTGTTCGAAAGTTAACACCATAGATGATTTTAGCATTGCTGATTATTTTTATGTATTTACTATTTGTCGAAACATATCCGCTTACACCTTGCACATCCTTGATTTTGTACCAATTCGTCGTTACATAATCCGTGACAGTAACGATTTCTTTTGTTTTCAATAAACGAATGACATTGCTAGATGTACTAGCTTGATCTCTGAAACTTACCCCTGAAACAATTTGTGCCCTTGTCGTTACCCCTTCATCAGCCAATATTGCCGTTGGAAAAACAATTGTAAGTGCTAACACAAGCAAACCAATAAGCCGCGTCCATTTTCTCATCGAATCTTCCTCCAAAGTTAAGTGTTCTCTAGCTGATTATAATTTAGAGGGTGTCCAGCGAATATAGGCGAAAGGATGCGTTTGTTGTCAAATTCATAATGGCTGCGTACCTATTGACGCATCGGTTTAATTTTCCAGTTTACGGATTTCAGGTTTTCGAGTGGGAAGCCAAAATACTTGAAGGTGGGGGTCATTTTTCAGCTTCACATTACAAAGCTTCATCTCCCCTTCCTCGAACTCAATGACTTGCCAATCCTCTGTTCTTATCCCTTCCGTTGTTTGTAGAAAAGTAAGATATTGCTCTTCAGCCTCTTCTTGATCAGGCCAAAATTTAACGCCATAATAAGCTAGTCCATAGTGATTGACGAGTGAACATGTGAAAATTTGTTCTGATATTTTGTGCTGCAGTACATAAGGCATCTTTCATTCCTCCGATAAAAAGACACGTTCACCACCCGGGTGAATGTGCCTTCATTTTTATGATGACGACTTATAAATAAGCATTCTCGTGCTTTGCTTTTAACATATTCCAACGACGCTCAACTTCCGTCTCGAACGATTTCAGGGAAGCCTCGTATTCTGGCTTCGTCATGTGCTTCGTTTTCCCCATGGTCTTCAGCCAATCCGACAATGGAATCTTTTTGCTCTTATCCTCTGGGTTATACGTAATGGACGTTACCCCATGCTCCACTTCATAGAGTGGAAAGAAACAAGAATCCACTGCAGCGCCGACGATATTGGAGCCTTCCTGATCATCTGATAACCAGTTCAGTGGACAAGCAATTAGAATTTTGCCATAAACCAAACCTTCATTCTGCGCATACCATTGCGCTTTCGCAGCTTTCTTCACGAGATCCTGCGGATACGCTTCAGAACCTGTAAATACATACGGAATATGCGTAGCGGCCATAATTTGCGCCGTATCCTTGTGATGAAACACTTTACCGCCTTGATGCTTCCCGACGTTCGATGTCGAGGTACGATGACCCATTGGTGTTGAATACGACAATTGTGCGCCTGTATTCATGTAGCCCTCGTTATCGTACTCAAGAATAATCATCTTGTGATTGCGCAGAGCGGCCCCGATCGCTGGTCCCATGCCAATATCCATCCCGCCATCCCCTGTAATCATGACGAAGGTGAAATCGTCCTTCAAACCAAGATGGTCTAGCTCGCCACGGCGCTTCCGCTCCCAGAACATCTCTACAACTCCTGAGAGCGTTGCTGCGCCGTTCTGGAATAAATTATGGATATATGTCGCTTTATGCGCCGAGTATGGATAGCCGGTCGTTACAACCATCGCACAGCCAGTATGGAAGATCGAGACGATATCACCTTCAATCCCCTTGAAAAACAGCTCCAAGCCTGAAAAAATTCCGCAGCCTGGACAGGCGCCATGACCCGGAGCAATACGCTTCGGTTTCTTCGTCAGGGCACGCAGTGGCGGGATACGCACGTTCAGCTTACCCGTGTTCTCATCCGGTGTTACCGTGATAAGTCCCGTCTTAAGATCCTCATACTTCATCGGCGTCAGTACCCGCTTCGGTGCTTTAGAAGGATCACCCGGCGTATGGCCATAGTAATCGAAGGGCACTTCTACCTTGCCGCTTTGCACCGCGTCAATGGCAAATTGGAACAAATTATGCCCGTCTTCGGCATAAAAGTCCTTGCCACCTAAGCCGTAGATTCGGCTTATGACAAGCGTATCTCTGTTCCCATGCGTGAACAGCGCCGCTTTAATTTCATTGACCATATTGCCGCCATGGCCGCCATAGGAATCCGCGCGATCCCCGACGGTGATCGCCTTCACGTGCTGCAAAGCTTCAGCGATCTGCTTTGCTGGGAAAGGACGGATCATGTTCGGTGCGATCGATCCGGCCTTAATGCCCTTCTCGCGGAGCTGGTCGACGACGTCTTTGATGATTTCGGAAGCCGAATTCATCAAGAACACCGCGACTTCCGCGTCCTCCATCCGATACTGATCGAGAATCGGATAATCACGGCCCGTCAGTTCGGCATATTCTTGCCGAATGCGATCATACACATCTCCGGCGTTATACATGGCCATAGACTGTTGGTAGCAGTTATTAATATAATCCGGCTCATTCATATATGGACCAACAGTGATCGGATTATTACGATCTAACGTATCAGGGAAGCCCTGTGGCTGTTCTCCTACGAAAGCGTGCACGTCTTCGCGTTGTGCGAATGTTTGTACCCTGCGCTTTTGGTGGGACGTGAAATACCCGTCCGAAGCAACCAATACCGGCAAGCGCACCGCCTGATCTTCAGCCAATTTTAAAGCGATAATATTCATATCGTAAACCGCTTGTGGGTCACGACACATCAAAATGGGCCATCCCGTATTTAAGGCATAGTACAAGTCTGAGTGATCCCCGTGAATATTTAGGGGGCCAGACACAGAGCGGCATACCAAGTTCATCACCATAGGGAAGCGTGTGCCGGATTGCACAGGCATCTGTTCCAACATATACAAATAACCGTTGGCGCTTGTCGCGTTAAATACGCGGCCGCCAGCAGTTGAAGCGCCATAGCATATACCTGCAGAACCGTGTTCACCATCTGCTGGAATAAGCACAATATCATGCTGTCCGTTGGACTTCATGAGATCTAGAAATTGGGCTACCTCCGTTGAAGGAGATATCGGAAAGTATCCCATGACGTGATAATTGATTTGATGAGCCGCATAAGCCGCCATCTCGTTTCCTGATTCGTATACAATGCGTTGTTCAACCTTGGCCTGTCCTAATTCCTTCTTGATATCAATGGACATAACGAGTAGTTCCACCCTTCTCCCATAAATACTCTCTAAGAGTTTATCGCTAGATTGAAACGATGCGGCATGCGATTTGCGTCTGCATAACCATCTTCTTCACGCTCATTAGAGAGCGCTTCGGTCGGACAAGCCTGTACACATTTAAGGCAACCTTTACAGTATTGATAGTCAATACCCTGCAAGAACATCTGCGGACGTCCCTTTTTGTCCGGGAGCTCATCCCATACGAAGCAAAAGTCCGGACATACATTATCGCAAGAAGCGCAGTGAATACATTTATCTTCATGGAAATGCGGCATCATCCCCGCACGCGAAATACTTAAATCTTTCAGAATGCTGTTCCCGGGGTTCGTAATGACCCCTCCAATGGATTGCGTTTCATACCCAAGCACTGGCGTATCAAAACGAACGAAATCGGGCATCGTTTCCCCTTCTGGAAGAGCATACGTTTGGAATTTAACTTCATTGTAACCACGGTCGAAAGTTCGTAGGGCTGGTGCAACGGCCAGTGGATATTTCTTTTCTAATGATTTACGAATAACGCCTCTCATTACATCGGGATCAAGGAAGTCGCACAACCGGAACAGCGCACCAAGCATCGCCATGTTCACACGGTTTTTCTCCTCTAACGAAATTCCGATAGCATCGATAACCGCAATGGTGCCGCCCCTCAACTTCATCTTTTCCTTAAGCTCATCTGGTGTTTTCGTTGAATTTACTAATACTGTACTATCCTCATAGATGCCGCTGATAACGTTTACAGTTTTAGAAAGCGATTCGTGAAACACTCCAACAACGTGGGGTCGTTCTACGGGTGATGTATCCCGAATTTTCGTATCCATGTCACAAAATCGAATATGTGCTTTCACTGCCGAACCTTTCTTTTCCGAACCGTAGGAAGAAAAGCTAACTCCGTTCAATCCAACCCCTACAACTCCCGCTTCCGCCAGCATCTTACCAGCTAGATTTGCGCCGAGCCCACCGATGGATTCCAGTCTAATCTCGAAAAAACCGAGATCGTTCAATTTAGGTAAAGTTACCATGCTAGGTCTCCTTTCAAAAATGAACCGCATAAAAAATGAATAGTATGAATAGTAAATCTACTTTCATTGTAACAAGAAATCTCTGGTAATCAACCTTTTTTTAGCTCGTTCCCTTCATAGCAAGTAATCGATAATAAGACCGCACTTTCCTAGATAGTAACTTTGCAGCCCCGTACTCTCCACCTCTGTAGGATGTTCCTTTTCGGTATCCATACAATCCTCACATACGTCCACATAATCTTCGTCAATCGGATTAAAGACAACACCGCAAACCTGTGAGCACGCCCTCATCCTCATCTCTCCTCGTATTCAAACCCTATGGAATTGTAAACGTTTGCAATCTCGTGTTTTCCTTATTATACAGCGGTTTATAGGAATAACACCATAAGTCTTTATCAAATCTTTAGCATTCAAATGCCCCATTTCCCTTGATTAGGTCTATATATGTGAGATAATGTAGAAATAAAAAAGATTCTGTCGTATAAACGGAAAGGATGGCATCGATTTGCTCCATTCAATCATTTCCTATGAACTGCATGGAACCTTCTACATCATGAGTGCTATATTGATCCAACTAGTTCTTAGCCCAATTTTCATTTACAAAGAACAACAACGTCAATTTCTGTTCGCTCTTATATTAATCGTTTTAATCGTTTTTTACTGGAAATATGAAGATATTGATCCTCTGATCTATTCCCTTCATTTGTTCCCTATTTGTTTGACAGCAGTCATTCTGTTTGCGAGATTTGTCCCTGCTTTTATGACTTGGATCTGTTTTAATATTGGTTGTATGTTCGTCCTTAATTATTATTGGCAGCCCGCTTTAATTAGCAGTGCTGTTCTATTACTAGGCGGATACTTTCTCAGAAATGCTGCAAACCTGCATAACCTCAAGATCAAATTAGCTTTTGCATCGGGCATGCTAATCGTGTACGAAGTATTGTATGCTTTGCTCGCTCCATACATACGATCTCATATTTCTTTGTATGTTATATACACCACCCTGTTTTCTTTTATCTCTCTATGGTTGATCACTTATTTGCTATTTTATGTGAAAAGACATGAGGTTCATAAACAGCGTCTCGTTGCTTTGGAAAAAGATCGTATGCTCGGCCAATTAGCCGCCACGATTTCTCATGAAGTACGTAATCCCCTAACAACAACACGAGGCTTCCTTCAGCTGTTAGAACAGAAAGACCTTTCCATTCACGATCATAAGCGTTACGTCGAGCTTGCTTTATCGGGTGTGGATCAGGCGAACACGATTATCAACGATTACTTGAACTATGCTAAGCCGTCAACTGGCTTACACGAACAATTAGATATCAAAGAAGAATTAGAGGCCATGCAGCGCTTCGTTACACCATTTGCCACAGATCATCAGGTTGTTATCGATATTTCTCATGAAAATGAAGACCCGCTTTACATCCTTGGAGAATCCAAAAAACTGCGCCAATGCTTGATGAATCTCGTCAAAAATGCGATAGAGTCCATGCCTAATGGCGGTAAAATTTCATTAAGAACCTGCAAGCTGCCTAACGCCGTCCAAATCTCCATTACCGATACAGGTGTTGGGATGAGCAAAACACAATTAAATTCATTGGGTAGGCCCTTCTATACGACCAAAGAACAAGGAACTGGACTTGGTCTCGTCGTTGTCATGAGTATTATCAAAATGATGAATGGGAAGATCTCCTTCTCCAGTAACTTAAACCAAGGCACACAATGCTCCATCCTTTTTCACCAAAAGTAAACACCCAGTACCCTCCATTAACATGACTGATGATCTGTGTTATTCTGATAAAACAAACAATCATTATGACAAGTGAAGGAGGCGCTTTGCTATGAATTCGGACTTCATTTCGATTAAATCGCTTGAGGGCGACTTGAAGATGTCGCATAAAAAGAAGGATTACGGTCTCACTATCTCAACGAAAGAGCTAATTCTTCATAAACCGCACGTTAATTATTATTTTAAGTTGGAAAATATATTTAGTATTGTTCCTTATGACAATAAGGCTCTTAAAGCCATCAGTTTTGTTAACTTTCGTTTGGGTAATCAAGAATCTACCCATTTATCTCCTGGATCTGAGCAATTCCGAATTTATGTCCAAGCAGCTACGGTCCATAATCGCAGCGGGGTATTCGAATTAGGGCCAACCGACGTCATCATTCCTATCCATCCGAGTATGCTCAAAGCTATATCTGAATGTATGCAGCGTACGGGAATAACCATATTTTAAAGCTTGCCTCACAACAAAAAAGCAGCGGTGAGAAGAAGAATTTTTGTTCTTTCTCACCATTGCTTTTTTTATTTCATAAGATCATCTTACAAATTTCCCTTCTCGATGATATAGGCGAGTAAACGTTCACAACTCTCTTCTACCATCTCATATACCTCTTGAAAGTTCCCCGTATAATAAGGGTCTGGCACATCTTTATTCGTACGACTCGGTGCAAAATCCAACAATTTATGAATGGAAGCACGCTTCTCACCATCTATAGGGGCTGGCTCAAATGATGCCAAATTACGAACATTACTTTCATCCATAGCAATGATATAGGTATAATGGACAAAATCAGTTGGTCTTACTTGTCTGGCTTTCAAGCCTTTGTGTTCGATATGGTACAGTTCCAAAATATCTCTTGTTCCTTGATGTGGAGGGTGACCAATGTGCCAATCACCGGTTCCAGCTGAATCGATCGCGATCATTGCTTCATACCCCGCCTGTTTCACCTGATGACGGAACACGGCTTCCGCCATGGGAGACCGACATATATTCCCTAAACAAACGAATAAGACTTGGATCATACTTCACCAAAAACGAGCTTTTTTTCGCGCATAGTGAGCGACCTTGCAGGGATATCCAACACAATTCTACCTTCAGATAGTCCCCAGATACGTGTAGCGAATCTCTCCGCCAGCTCAACTTGATGCAGTGAAGCGATTACGCTCATATTCCGATCTTTGCATAGTGACTTCAAATCCTGAATGATGTATTCCGTCGATTTCGGATCAAGACCAGATACTGGCTCATCAGCAACGAGCACCTTAGGTCCAAGAATCAAAGCTTTGGCAATGGCTACACGCTGCTGCTCACCGCCGCTTAGCTGACCAACCTTCTTGTCTCCCTTATCAAGCAGACCCACTTTTTCCAAATAGTCCATGCTATCCACATGCTCGTCTCTTGAGGTCATACCGGTCAAAATACGTAAAGGCGCTTGATAGACTCTACCCATCATGACATTTTTGACAGCGCTTTTATTTCGATTCAGAGCAGGCTTCTCTTCAAGGAATGCGAAATCTTTGCCTAATTTGAATCGCTCAAATGGTCCTGGTTTCGAGATATCAATTGAGTTGTAGATCAGTTGACCACTTGTCCATTTCTCTTGATGACTAATACAGCGCAGTAACGTTGTTTTCCCACTCCCGCTGCTCCCAATAACCGCAATAAACTCGCCTTCATCCACTTGAAAGCTGATTTGTGAAAGTACCTGATTGTCTGGAGGATATACTTTACTTAAATTACGAACGGTAAGCATGACAATGTCTCCTTCGAGTAGGCATATTCTTCCGTCTCTCCGATTGAAAGACTTATTACCTAATTTGTTCATTTGGAAAAAATCGCCGCTCGTATCAAGCATCTGCCTGAGTAGAGGGCGATTTTTATCCCACAGAATGTCATCTTAATCACAAGCTGTCGGAGCTTCTGCTGTACCTGCTTCTACATTAATTTTTTCCGAAATCGTATCACGGATGACCGACATAACAAGCTGCAATAAATAGTTGATGTCATCTTGTGTTTGCTTAAATTCACTCACAATCGGGATACCATCTAATTCATCCTGAAGCACTTCAATCTCGTTCTCAATTTTTTCAATCATTTTAGCATTTTGGAATGTCTCGAAAGCAACAATTTCCTTCTGTTTCTTCTTAATGGAACTAATTAGTACTTGGATATCGGGATTAGTTGCGATTTGTTTCTCCGCTTTTTGGTAGAACTGCACTTCATTCGAAGTCGTTAACAAATCAGCCAATTCTTTGGCTTTGGATAATATATCTTCGCGAACGATCATTTCCGTATTTGTAAATTCCTCTACTTTAAAAGCATGAGGCATATTATCGTTATGTTCATGATCACAATGGGACACTTTCATACACGCTCCTATCTATTTGGCTTACCAATTTACATGGATAATTTCATGGGTTTTTGTACAATCTCACCCTTCAAAATCCATGTTTGCGCATGCGTCACTTCTACTTCAACCATACGACCAATTAACTCTTTTGAACCGGTGAAGTGAATCAGTTTATTCGTACGTGTGCGTCCGGCTAGAACATCAGCGTTATTCTTGCTTTCGCCTTCTACCAGCACTTCTACGGTTTGACCTAACAATTTATCGTTACTCGCTTTACTGTGAGCATTCACAAGTTCATTCAAGCGATATAGACGTTGTTTCTTGACTTCCATCGGAACATTATCTTCCATATCGGCAGCAGGCGTACCCTCTCGCGGCGAATAAATAAATGTAAACGCGAAATCGAATCCTACTTTCTCATAAAGAGACATGGTTTCATCAAATTGCTCGTCAGTTTCACCTGGGAAACCTACAATGATATCCGTTGTCAAAACAACATCTGGAAGCATTTCTTTAATTTTACGGGCCAGCTCTAAATAATGATCTCGAGAATACTTTCTGCTCATTCTTTTGAGTACCTCGGTATTACCCGACTGAACTGGCAGATGGATATGTTCTACAAGATTACCGCGTTTACCTAACACCTCAATCAAACGATCATCAAAATCTCGAGGATGCGAGGTCGTGAAGCGAATACGCGGAACATCGATTTTTCGAATATCATCCATCAAATCAGCGAAGGAATACGTAATATCTTCAAAATCTTTGCCATAGGCATTGACATTCTGTCCAAGCAGCGTAATTTCCTGGAACCCTTGACGAGCCAAGTCTCTAACTTCAGCTAGCACGTCTTGTGGTCTGCGACTTCTCTCTTTACCACGTGTATACGGAACGATACAGTACGTACAGAACTTATCGCATCCGAACATGATGTTTACCCAAGCACGGATACCTTCCCGTTTCTTCGGTAAATTTTCAACTATGTCGCCTTCCTTAGACCATACCTCAACAACCATTTCCTTGTTATAATAAGCATCCTTCAATAATGTCGGCAGTCGATGAATATTGTGTGTTCCGAAAATCAAATCAACAAAAGCATGTTTTTGCATAATTCGATTAACGACAGCTTCCTCTTGCGACATACAACCACAAACACCAAGAACGAGGCCTGGTTTCTGTGCCTTCAGTGCCTTCAAATGTCCGAGCTCGCCGAACACTTTGTCTTCGGCATTCTCCCTGATCGCACAAGTGTTTAGCAGAATAACATCTGCTTGGTTCTTGTCCTCTGTCGTTTGATAGCCCATATGCTCGAGTAAGCCCTTCATTACTTCTGTATCGTGCTCATTCATCTGGCATCCGTAAGTGCGAATCAAATAATATTTATCTTTGCCGAACTCCTGCATGTCCTCAGGAATGGTGAAGTCATAATGAACGGCGATCTCTTCTTTTCCGCGCTTCTTAGCATCTGTCAGTGAAGGAGGCTGAAAATATTGGGAATAATCCTTGTCGGATTTCACTTGGTTAGCCACTTTCGTTCCTCCTAAGAGTTTTGCTTTAGTAAAACTCTTTCATTATATCATCACATGTCTATTTAGTACAAAAGGAAATTGGCATATGTGTGAAATATCATGGCTTATAGGAACTCATCTATCAGTTCTGCGAGATCCCCGGTTTTCACGCCAGCAGCATTTCCCTCATCCGTGTCAATGTGCATATCTAATGCGTATTGAACTGAAACTCGAGCAACAACCTCCTCAAAAATCAACGGTCGCTCTCCATGTACTTTGACCTTTAGCAACTGCTTATCTTGAATACCCCACTTATCTGCGTCTGAAGTATGAAAGTGAATATGTCTAGCCGCGACAATAACACCTTTTTCTAGATCTACTTCACCCTCTGGACCTATAACAAGCAGGCCTGGCGTCTCGTCTATGTATCCGGATTCACGTACAGGCGGATTTATTCCCAAGGAAAAAGCATCCGTACGCGATATTTCAATTTGTGTGTTTGAGCGTGATGGCCCAAGAATTCGTACTTTCTCGAACTTTCCTTTGGGTCCTACAATCGTGACAGTTTCTTGGGCAGCAAATTGCCCTGGTTGTGAAAGATCTTTAAAATGCGTCAATTCAAATCCCTGACCGAATAAAATCTCAATATGAGCTGGTGATAAATGTATATGTCTAGCTGAAACCCCTACTGGGACTGTTTTCATAGGTATCCATCCTTTAACTTTGTTTAATGTCAGTATTGCCGCTCAGCAAAAAGGGCATACGGAGTTTCTCCATATGCCCTCTGCGAGGTGTCCCTATTATATGAATTCAGTCAGCATTTTGTTGAAATCTGCTTCTGAAATCTGAAGATCTTGTTTCGAAAGCCCATCTTTTGCAAAGCTTGGAATGGAGTCTTCGTAACTCTTTTTATCTTTGTTTTGATAGATAATACCAGTCAGCATGGAGTTCGTTTCCATGATTTTTGTCATAGCCATCACGCGGTTCGTATAATCATAATCAGGAATTTCATCCAGATCCACGATGTTCTCTTTAAACCAATCATACGTATTCACTTTATTAAAAGTTACACAAGGGCTAAATACGTTAATCAGGGAGAAACCTTTATGGTTCAAACCAGCTTCAATAACAGCTGTTAACTGTTTCAGGTTACTCGAGAATGATTGTGCTACGAAAGTCGCACCTGCAGCCATTGCTACTTCTAAAGGAGAGATAGCAGACTCAATTGTACCTTGTGGGGTACTTTTCGTTTTGAAGCCTTCCGCACTACGTGGAGAAGCTTGACCTTTCGTCAAACCGTAGATTTGGTTATCCATAACGATGTACGTTACGTCAATGTTACGACGAATCGCATGTACAGTATGTCCCATACCGATTGCGAATCCATCACCGTCACCACCGGATGCGATAACCGTCAAGTCGCGGTTAGCCATTTTCACACCTTGTGCGATTGGCAATGATCTGCCGTGAATACCATGGAAACCATAGGCATTGATGTAACCAGAAATACGACCGGAACATCCGATACCGGATACGATTGCTAGACCTTCAGGCTCTAAACCAACATTAGCTGCTGCACGCTGAATTGCCGCTTGTACGGAGAAATCTCCGCAACCTGGACACCAGTTTGGCTTTACATTGTTACGAAAGTCTTTTAATGTTGCCATGCTAAAGTCAACTCCTTACATTTTTGTTCGATTTCTGCTGGCAAGAATGGATTGCCGTTGTATTTAAGCATATTTTTAATTTTATCTGCATGACCAACATGCAATTTAATTTGATCTGCTAATTGTCCAGTTGCATTGTTTTCAACTACGATAACGGTTTTCGCTTTTTCAACGAGTGGTTTCAGCTGCTCAGTCGGGAACGGATGAATAAGACGCACTGTAGCGTGATTTGTCGTAATTCCTTCCTTCTCAACACGAGATCTCGCTTCATCGATTGTTCCGCCTGTGGAGCCCATACCGATAATCAAAATGTCTGGATTCTCATGTGGAGCATCGAATTTAACTGCATTCGTTACTTGAATGTGTTTGAGCTTCTCAAGACGCTTATCCATCATCCGTTGACGATTTTCAGTACTCTCCGAAGGACGACCGGACTGGTCATGCTCAACACCAGTAACATGATGAATTCCATTCTTCACACCTGGGAGGACACGCGGTGAAACACCGTTTTCTGTGAACTCGTAACGTTTGAACAATTGGTTATCTGTTTGCTCAGGAGCTTCTGTAACCAGAGCTCCGCGGTCAATGACGATACGGTTGTAATCCAGCACCTCAGCGGATTGTTTACCAAGGGAGAGCTGCAAATCCGTCATCAAAATGACTGGAACTTGATATTTCTCAGCAAGGTTGAACGCTTCGATCGTGTCATAGAAGCACTCTTCAATCGTGCTAGGGGACAGAACGATTTTAGGGATTTCACCATGTGTTCCGTATACCATTGCGTTCAAGTCAGATTGCTCTTGTTTCGTTGGAAGACCCGTACTTGGACCACCACGTTGAGTATCTACGATAACAACTGGTGTTTCTGTCATACCAGCCAGACCAATGGCTTCCATCATCAAGGAAAGACCAGGACCTGCGGAAGCCGTCAGTGCACGAGCACCAGCGTAGTTAGCGCCGATTGCCATAGTACAAGCAGCGATTTCATCTTCTGTTTGGATAACTGTTCCACCGAATTTAGGAAGTGCTTTGATCAGGTATTCCATAATTTCGGAAGCTGGTGTAATTGGATATGCCGGCATGAAGCGGCAACCTGCTGCTACAGCTCCAAGAGCGATCGCATCATTACCGATCATGAACAATTTTTGTTTACCATCAGCTGGCTCTAATTGGAAGTCAGAGATAGGTCCGCCGGCCAATTCCAGAACGGATTCTGCGCCTTTACGAACTGCCTCAATATTCTTCTCAACAACTGCTGCGCCTTTACGGCCAAATTCTTCTTCTACAGCTTTATTAAACACGTCAAGCGGCAAACCGAGCAGTGCCCAAGAAGCGCCTGATGCGGCCATGTTCTTAAATAGGGATGTTCCTAGTTCTTCTGCAATAGCAGTAATTGGAACTGGAAACAGACGTGCTTTAATTCCTTCTGGTAAAACAGGGTTAAATTTGGCATCTGCAACGATAACACCGTTGTCACGAAGCTCGTGAGCGTTGAAATCAATACTTTCTTGGTCAAAAGCAACCAGAATGTCCAAATCGTCTGAGATTGCGCGAATCGGTTTGGTGCTGATGCGAATCTTGTTATTTGTATGCCCCCCCTTAATCCGTGAAGAGAAATGACGGTACCCATACAAATAGTAACCGAGACGGTTCAATGCAGTAGAGAAAATGCGGTCTGTACTTTCGACCCCTTCACCCTGCTGACCTCCGATTTTCCAAGATAACTGACTAATCACCGTACGTCCACTCCTTTTGATTGTAGCTGCATGAAGACATTGAGAAGCTAATGTGTAGTAATTTAAAATAAGGCTATAAAAAAAATCTTTCACTTGTCAACCAAATTCTATGCCTTTATGGATCAAATTGCAAGGGGTTCAAACAAATCTAAAACATAGAGTTTTTAGATTGAATTCATATCAATATTAGATTGATTATCAGTTTTCATTTCGGCAGATTAGCGAGCATGAAATTGCGCCAATTTCCAAACAAATATGCTTCTACTTGCGATTCCTTATAGTTTTTACATAAAGCCTCAATTATATTTTCGTATTGTCCGACATGTCTTAACCCTTTGATCCATTGTTCAATCCCGTCAAAATCCGATCCAAAGCCAATTTGTTGCTCCCCCCCCAATGCACAAACATGATCAATATGCTTCAGCAGCGCAGAAATCGGAACAGCCAAATTAGTGCTATCTACAAAGTAAGGAACAAACGTAATCCCCATCATTCCTTGACATTTAATGATAGCTTTAATTTGATCATCTGATAAATTTCTTGGATGAGGACATACTTTTTGTGCGTTCGAATGGGATGCAATGAAGGATTTATTATACACTTCAACCATTTCCCAAAATGCCGTTACTGATAAGTGTGATACATCAACTATTATACCCATAGTTTCTAATTCTTTTAACATCAACTTGCCTTTTCGTGTAAATCCACTTTTCCGTGGCTCCATGACTCCATCTGCAGCCCAATTTGCATAGTTCCAGGTTAAACCTATACTCCTCACACCAAGGTGGTAAAGAATTCTTAAATGTGTCATATTCCCTGCTAAAGCATCTACGCCTTCAAGAGTCAGAATAGCTCCAATCTGTTCACCAGCTTCTACCGCTCGCCAATCTTCTGCGCTTTGAATAAATCGCATTCCGGGATGGCGAACTATTTTTCTATGAAACAAATCGACCATTTGTAAGATGTGATCAAAAGTAGGCTGGTGAATGGTATCAGATAAGTAGATAGCGAAACACTGAACCTTAACTCCTGCTTTCTTAAGTCTTGGATAACTAACGTCCAGTTCCTGTTCTTCTTTGCCGAAATCAAGCTTGGGGTTCACATACAGTTTCGTAAGCGCGTCACAATGGCCATCCATTATCTTCATAAGCCAGCCTCCTCTACCATTGTCCAAAAAAACAAAAACCTCTAATCAGAGGTTTCTCAAGAAAATTGTAAAAAACCTGTCTACAAAGTAAACAGGCATCGCATTATGTATGGTACCGTTTATTACCGTGGCTCTACAATCAGTTTAATGGCCGTCCGATCTTCCCCGTCAATCACGATATCTGTGAAGGCTGGTACACAGATTAGGTCAACTCCACTGGGCGCCACAAATCCTCTTGCGATAGCTACTGCTTTGATGGCTTGGTTTAAGGCGCCTGCACCTATTGCTTGGAGCTCAGCCGCTCCACGCTCACGCAAAACACCTGCCAATGCACCTGCTACGGAGTTTGGATTGGATTTTGCTGAAACTTTTAATACATCCATGAATAGTACCTCCTCGGGAATGATGGATAGATTCCATTAACCATCATATTCTCGAGGTTTAACAATCATGCCATTTAGCTAAAGTTGAATATTCGAAATTTTCAGAATTAAATGCTAATCCATGAAAACCTGATCTTCGTCGTAACGAATAAGGTTAATTCCTTTAGCCAAACCAGTTTGATCGTTTAATTCAATGACAACCGCATGGAAATGCCATTTTCCTTCATCTGTCACGAATCGAACGGGGAGCTGCGTTTTGAACTTCTGAAGCACGGCATTTCGTTCCACACCAAGAATACCATCGCGCGGTCCTACCATCCCGACATCGGTTACATAAGCCGTTCCTTGCGGCAAAACACGGTTATCATTTGTTTGTACATGGGTATGTGTGCCAACAACGGCAGATACCTTTCCGTCTAAATGCCAGCCCATTGCAATTTTCTCCGAGGTTGCTTCAGCATGGAAATCAACGAATACAAATTTATGTTTTCTCTTATCTGCTTCAAGAATTTCGTCTACTTTACGAAATGGACAATCAATTGGCGGTAAAAATGTGCGTCCTTGTAAATTAATAATTAGTAGCTCTTGATCCTTGACCTTTATAACCGTATGTCCTCTACCCGGTGTCCCAGGTGGAAAGTTAGCCGGTCGAACCATCTTTTCGTCACGATCAATAAAATCAAAAATTTCTTTCTGATCCCACGTATGATTCCCCATTGTTAGGGCCTGAATGCCCATCTCATAGATTTCTTTAGCAATGGCTGCAGTAATTCCTTTCCCTGCTGCAGCATTCTCTCCGTTAGCAATAAAGACAGCGTGAGGATGTGCTTGTTTTAATCTAGGCATAATATTCTTTAATGCTTTTCTTCCAACTGATCCAACAATATCTCCAATAAATACAATTTTCATAACAATATTATAGCTCCTTTATTAACCTTTGGATGCTTAGGCGATCAGTGGCGGAATCAACGACCACCTGAAAATAAGGAAAAGTGGCTTTATCAGCCACTTTTCACATTCTCTTATTTAGCGTATTCAACAGCTCTTGTTTCACGAATGACCGTAACCTTAATATGTCCTGGATAATCGAGTTCACCCTCGATTTTTTTGGTAATATCACGGGCTAGACGGAACGCTTCGGTATCATCCACTTTCTCAGGTTGAACCATAACGCGTACTTCGCGACCTGCTTGAATGGCGTATGATTTCTCAACACCCTCAAATGATTCCGAAATTTCTTCAAGCTTCTCCAGACGTTTTATATACGTTTCGAGCGTCTCTCTGCGTGCTCCAGGTCTAGCCGCGGATAATGCATCTGCAGCTCCTACCAACATCGCAATAACAGAGGTTGCTTCCACATCGCCATGATGTGAAGCTATACTATTAATAACGACTGGATGCTCCTTGTACTTCTTACCAATCTCAACACCGATTTCCACGTGAGATCCTTCAACCTCGTGGTCAAGCGCCTTACCGATGTCATGAAGCAGCCCGGCACGTTTCGCCAAAGTTACGTCTACCCCGAGCTCCCCGGCCATCAGACCAGCCAGATAAGCTACTTCCATGGAATGTTTCAACACGTTTTGGCCGTAACTTGTTCTGAATTTCAGGCGCCCCAAAATCTTGATCAAGTCAGGATGCAATCCGTGAACTCCAACCTCAAACGTTGCTTGCTCCCCATATTCGCGGATACGTTCATCCACTTCTTTACGGGATTTCTCGACCATCTCTTCGATGCGTGCTGGGTGAATACGTCCATCCGCAACAAGCTTCTCTAGAGCTGTACGAGCAATTTCGCGTCGTATTGGATCAAATCCTGATAAAATAACTGCTTCTGGCGTATCATCAATTATGAGGTCAATCCCCGTCAGTGTTTCCAATGCGCGAATATTACGTCCTTCACGACCGATGATGCGGCCTTTCATTTCTTCATTTGGCAATGAGACAACAGAAACGGTTGTTTCAGCAACATGATCTGCTGCACAACGTTGAATGGCAAGTGTGATGATCTCACGTGCTTTCTTATCGCCTTCTTCTTTAGCTTGGTGCTCGATTTCTTTAATAAGTTGTGCGGTTTCGTGACGAACTTCCTGCTCAACATTTGTAAGAATGATGCTCTTCGCTTCTTCCATAGTAAGACCAGAAATTCGCTCTAACTCCGAAACTTGGCTTTTATAAAGCTGATCAATTTGTGTTTGTGTATCCTCGATCCGCTTCTCTTTGTTGGCAACTTGCTCTTCTTTACGCTCGAGAGATTCTAATTTTTTATCCAGCGATTCCTCTTTTTGTAACAATCGTCTTTCTTGTCGTTGAATTTCATTTCGACGTTCACGAATGTCTTTTTCAGCTTCGGACCTCAGTTTATGCACTTCGTCCTTTGCTTCCAGAACCGTTTCTTTTTTCAGTGCTTCTGCTTCCTTTTTGGCAGATTCTCTAATCTGCTCAGCGGCTGTTTCAGCACTGGAAATTTTCGCTTCTGCAAGAGATTTACGGATAAAATAACCAATCCCTAAGCATGCAGCTCCAACAATGAGAATGATCGCGATCCAGATGAAAGTCATCATCTTGTTCACCTCCTCGTTGGTTTCTCCAAGGTGTTAGCCTGGGATTCCGTTCGGTTTTTTAATCCGATTTTTAATTGTTTGACTAGTCATACATACCCTAAGTAGAAAAAGAGTATGGCTTTTAAATGAATGCGCACAGTGCGTTAGAGGCACTATAGTGCTAATAATCCATAATCAACAGAGTAAAAATTGGCGGTTTCTACATCTGTCCTCTCAAAATCAAAGAAATAAGTATGATTTTGAATACATTATGAAAATATACACTGTTATTTTATCTTTTGTCAAAGAAGCTTGTCAAGCGATAGTCCAAGAGAAGATCGTTATTGTATTTTAAAAGCTCGCCAAATACTTAATGTCATTAATCAATTAAACAATATAGTTAATGACATTAATAATCGAATGAATCATCAGAGATTTCAAATTCCTCTTCACTTGATTCACTGCTTAATTGCCCCAGAACCTTGCTAACGACCACCCCTGTATACCCTCTCCGCATTAGAAAAGCTGCCGTCTTTCTTTTACGTTCAAACGTTTTGCCTGATGTTTGCTTCCATTTCGTTTGAGCTAACTTCATTGCCCCAGTATACTCATCTTCGGGATTGATTGTCTCCATCGCATTTTTTACCAATTCTTTATCGATACCTTTTTGTTGGAGTTCTTGGCGTACAAGATTACGACCTTTGCGCTGAGAAATGATACGATTGTCCGTCCACATCTTGGCAAATTCTTCATCATTGAGATACTTTTGCTGGGCTAACCTTTCGCAAACCCATTCAATAATAGGAAGTTCATAGCCTTGTTCTTTGAGCTTACGTTTTAGTTCACTAGTAGAATGAGTTCGGCGGCCAATGATTCGTACAGCCTTTATATAAGCACTATTCTGTTCTTCATCTAGCGTAATACTTTCTATTTCTTGAGGATTCACGTACTCCCCTTTGATTAAGCGATGCTTAATTAAAATGTCTTCATGAACAGAGAATGCGTACTCTTCATTGAGAAATATATTATAACGATGCTTCCCGCGTTTCTGTTTCTCTACCAGAGTGATGATAGACATCTCTTGCTTTTCATTATTCAAATCTCACCAGCTCCTCAATAACAAAAGCACCTTAACTCAAGGTTTAAGGTGCTCTCATATATGAATTATTTAAACCTTATTCGAAAGCTGTTTCTAATTCATCGTCATCTTCGTCAACGTTAAGTCCGACTGCTTTAATTAAATTGCTGTTCTCACGAATTCTTAATTCAATCGTTTCTGAAATCGCTTTGTTATCTTTCAAAAACTGCTTCGCATTCTCACGACCTTGACCTAGTCGCTCACCTTCATACGAATACCAAGCCCCGCTTTTATTAACGATATCCATCTCTGTACCGATATCAATAATACTGCCTTCGCGTGAAATTCCTTCGCCGTACATGATATCCACTTCCGCTTGTTTGAACGGAGGAGCTACTTTATTCTTAACGACTTTAATTCTCGTACGGTTACCAACCATATCATTACCTTGTTTGATTGTCTCCACACGACGAACATCTAGTCGAACGGATGAGTAGAACTTAAGCGCACGGCCACCAGGAGTTGTCTCTGGGTTTCCGAACATTACGCCGACTTTCTCACGTAATTGGTTAATGAAAATCGCAATAACTTTGGACTTGTTGATTGCACCAGACAGCTTACGAAGTGCTTGCGACATTAAACGAGCTTGCAGACCTACGTGGGAATCCCCCATCTCGCCTTCAATCTCTGCTTTAGGCACTAATGCAGCTACAGAGTCGATAACAATTATATCTACAGCACCGCTTCGCACGAGCGCTTCTGCGATCTCTAATGCTTGCTCACCTGTATCAGGCTGGGAAAGTAACAGCTCATCGATATTAATGCCGAGCTTGCTTGCATAAGAAGGATCCAATGCGTGCTCCGCATCGATAAAAGCAGCTTGCCCACCAATCTTTTGTACTTCTGCGATAGCATGTAAAGCTACCGTTGTTTTACCGGAAGACTCAGGTCCGTATACTTCAATTATTCTTCCACGGGGAAACCCGCCTATGCCTAGCGCAATATCAAGTGCAAGCGCTCCCGTTGAAATGGTTTCAACTTGCATATGTGTAGATTCTCCAAGCTTCATGATGGAGCCTTTTCCGAACTGTTTCTCAATTTGACGCAATGCATTATCTAGTGCGGCGCGACGATCTGACAAAACAACCACTTCCTTCTATCATTATAGGTATATGATAACTTGTTTTAGGGTGTTTGCCAAGTATTTTTTCGAACATACATTCGACTTTTTAGCGAGCAAACAAAAAACCGCAACAAAGTTATCGCTTTGCTACGGTTCTTCCGTTAACACTTACTCTATTATAAGCGAACTCTAGCTATCTTTCAACCGTTTCCATAAATGATAGAGAGCACTTTTGGCTGCTCTGTGTTTGATCGACTCCCGATTTCCGGAAAGCTGTAAAGTAATAACTTTTGTTGCCATATTCTTTTGAGCAAAACCTATATAAACAAGTCCTACCGGCTTGCCCTCAGACGAGCTTGGACCGGCTACGCCCGTGACCGAAATGCCAAAGTCACTTCCGGTCGTAGTTATCAAGTTTTCGGCTAAAAGAGTCGCTGTCTCGCTGCTAACAGCACCTGGGGAGCCCTCACCTTCCAGCACTTCCATAGGAACACCAAGAAGCTTATGCTTCAGTGCATTAGAATAACAGATGATACCCCCTAGAAATGACTTAGAACTCCCCGGTATGGCGGTAATCATGTCACTTAACAAGCCGCCCGTACAACTTTCAGCCACAGTAAGTGTCAGCTGTTTCTCTCCGAGCAACTGAAGCATAATCGTTTCGATTGGAACGTCTTGATCCGCATAGATATGCTCTCCTAATCGATTTCTAATCTCTTGTTCAGTCGTAAGTAGTTTCCGTTCTCCTTCTGCGATTGTGTGTGCACGAGTCGTTAAGCGAATCGTCACTTCACCTTCTTTGGCATAAGGAGCTATTGTTGGGTCTGTTTGAGCTTGAATAAGATCAAGTAATTGATGCTCTAAATTAGATTCACCTATACCAGCAAATTTAAGCATTTTGGAATAAAGCGGGATTTCATCAGCCATCACAGCACACAGCCAAGGAACCGCATATTGGGAGAACATTGGCTTCATTTCTTTAGGAGGACCTGGCAGAAGAATGAAATGAGTCCCTTCAAATGTAAATGCAACACCAACAGCAAGACCTGTTTCGTTATGTAGAGGATCACTTCCTTCAATCATCAGTGCCTGGCGTCTGTTGCTTTCCACCATATGGATCCCGCGTGTTTGGAACATTTCCGTAATAGCATTCATGGAAGTCTCATGTAAAATCAACTCACGGCCTACAAACGCAGCAAGCACGTCCTTCGTCAAATCATCTTGTGTAGGTCCAAGTCCCCCAGTACAAATGACAACGTCAGCCCTTGAAGCAGCTAATTTGAAGGTGTCTAGCAATCTTTGTTCATTATCACCAACAACAGTTTGGAAATAGATGTCTATACCAAGCGCAGCGCATTCCCTCGAAAGAAATTGAGCATTCGTATTTACAATTTGGCCAAGTAAGAGTTCAGTTCCAATAGCGACAATTTCAGCTTTCA
The DNA here is from genome assembly GCF_900103825.1 of Paenibacillus sp. yr247. GTDB lineage: Bacteria > Bacillota > Bacilli > Paenibacillales > NBRC-103111 > Paenibacillus_E. The sequence continues at coordinate 794,398 of NZ_FNIF01000001.1, read as the reverse complement.
TTCCGAGTCTCCTCCTTAAATAGAAAAAACCAATAGGTTGCCCTATTGTGTCTTTTCTGAAAAATCTATGACATGCTTATTCTTTACAAAATACTCTACACCCGAGTACACAGTAATAATTGCTGCTATCCAACTAGCTATTACATCAAAGGGGAAATGCAGAAACGTAAAAGGAAAATTATTGATAAGTAACGCAATGATGGCTGTAATCTGAGCTGCCGTCTTCGCCTTTCCCCATTTGCTAGCCGCCATCACTGTACCTTCTAATAGAGCAATTTGGCGAAGTCCTGTGACTGCCCACTCCCTACTGATGATAACTATGACAATCCAAGCATCTACTTTATTCATTTCAACTAAAGAAACGAGCACAGCAGTAACAAGCAGCTTATCCGCTAATGGATCAAGCAGCTTGCCCAAGTTGGTTACAAGATTTCGTTTTCTGGCAATATAACCATCTAAACTGTCTGTACTCGCAGCAATAATGAAAATTAAAGCAGCAATAATTTGATTGTACGTAATGCTAAATTCCTCGATCCGTATATGAGGAAATTTCACCTTAATCAATAGAAAAAACATGATGATAGGTACTAATAAAATCCTCGCCACGGTGATGCGGTTGGCTAGGTTCATGCAATTACCTCCCCAGATAAGTCAAACTCATAAGAGTGGGTAATGCGAACTTTCGCAAGTTCACCAATATTCAACTTCGCATTCGAAACGAATACTTCTCCATCAATTTCGGGAGCATCAAATTGTGAACGACCAATATATACATCACTTCTGCCATCATATCTCTCGATAAGTACGTCAATTTCCTGCCCAATCCGACGACCGCCACGTAAGTTCGAAATTTCACGTTGAATTTCCATAATCGCATTTGCGCGGTATTCTTTTACATCATCAGGAACTTGATCCGGCAGACGCGCTGCTGGTGTATCATCTTCCTTGGAGTAAGCAAAAACACCAAGACGATCAAATTGGATGTCGCGAACAAATTGCTTCAAGTTTTCGAAGTCTTGTTCGGTTTCACCTGGAAAACCAACAATGAGTGATGTGCGCAGGGCAACATCCGGAATTGATTCGCGAATTTTACGAACCAGTTCACGTGTATCCTTCTGACGACCAGGTCTACGCATCCGCTTAAGGATGGAATCTTCGCTGTGCTGAAGAGGCATATCGATGTACTTACATACCTTAGGATTCGATGCCATGACAGCTATCAATTCATCACTAAAGAAACCAGGGTATGCATAGTGAAGTCGTACCCACTCAATGCCTTCCACTTCGCTTACTTTATTCAGCAATGTAGGCAGCATAAAGCTATCGTAAAGATCCGTTCCATAATTCGTAGAATCTTGAGCGATTAGACTAATTTCTTTTACACCTTGTGAAGCAAGGTTAGCGACTTCTGCAACTATGGATTCCATACTTCTACTCTTGAAGCTGCCTCGCATAATAGGAATACTGCAGAAAGTACAGGCATTATCACAACCTTCTGCAATTTTCACGTAAGCTGTATACCGAGGTGTAGTCATAAGTCTAGGCAGATCCGCATCATAATTAAATACCGGATTCCCTACTAGGACCGGTCTCTTTCCTCGAAGCGCCTCATCAACAATATGATTGATTTTATCGAAATCTCCGGTACCCACGATTCCATCAATCTCAGGCATTTCGTCCATCAACTGCTTCTTATAGCGTTGTGTTAGACAACCTGAGACGATGAGCGCCTTGAGATTCGCTGTTTGTTTCAATTCAGCCATATCCAAGATTGTATTCACGGATTCTTCTTTTGCTGCATCAATGAACCCGCAAGTGTTCACGATAATGACTGTGGCATCTTCCTTGTTCTCAACAAGTTGAAAGCCACGACCATGTATTAATCCTGCCATAATCTCGGAATCGACCAAATTCTTTTCGCAACCGAGAGTAACTACTTTAACCTTTTCTGTCATGAAAGAAACAACCTCCAATAGTCCTAAAAAACACTCCTTACCAGTATAATACAAGCCCTATAGGGTGTCAAAATGTAAAAACCCCCTATATATAGGGGGCTTCTCTCAAAAGAACATCGTATGTATGCCTATTTTAAGTTTACAAATTGTAAATCAAGAGGGATATCCGCCTTACGCAGCAAAGCAATAACTGCTTGTAAATCATCTCGGCTCTTTCCGGTTACCCGAATTTGATCCCCTTGAATTTGTGTCTTAACCTTGAGTTTGGAATCACGAATTAAAATGTTGATTTTTTTCGAATTCTCTTGATCTACGCCTTGTTTCATGCTAATTTTCTGTCTTACAGTTGAACCTGAAGCCGGTTCTACCTTACTGTAGTCGAGATTCTTGATCGAAATACCGCGCTTCGTCATTTTGGCGTGCATAATATCAAGGACATTCTGTAGCTTAAACTCATCATCCGAAGTCACAACCAGCTGGTCCTTATCCAATTTGATGCTGCTTTTGCTACCTTTAAAATCAAAGCGGGTAAGTATCTCTTTTTCCGCCTGCTGAATGGCGTTGTTTAGTTCCTGCATATCCACCTTGGATACAATATCAAACGAGCATTCTGAACTCATCTTAGACAAAACATCCTTTCCATCAAATTACAATAGCATTATAGCAAGAAGCCGTGAAAAAAGAAACATCCCACAGCCCCTCGGCCTAAGGATGTCTTATCAATTCATTCATTGCCCGGGAAAGCGCAGAAACCGTCAAAATGCTAGTTTTTTTGCAAATTGAGCTGTACCCGCTTAGGGTTTGGTGTATCACCAACAGGAACTACCGTACCATTCACGGTAAGCTCTAATGCGCTGGCTGCTCCTACATTTAAATAGGCAGAACTGGTTAAATCGAAGGCATCGGTATCACCTGTTTTGTAAAGTTTTTGTCTGAGCATATCTTTGCCGCCGTCTTCTGTAAGAGCATCGACACGAATCCAACAAGGACCTGTTATTTTCATCTGAATATTCAGATTGGAAGTACCGGTTATCGTGTAGTTATCTACACCTTTCTCGTTACTGCTAAACTTAACTTGAACCGCAGCTGGCGTTGGCGTAGGTGCTGGCGTCGGAGTCGGGGTCGAAAGAGGCGACACATTACCTTCACTGGATGCATTCGTTGTTGTACTCGGATTAGTGCCAGTAGCTGGACTCGTAGAATCTGTTATTCTCGGAGATTGGGTTTGAGCTGGCTTTTTATCCGCTGGCGTTCCCTTATAGTTCTTATATGTGTAATAATACACAATTCCGAAAATGAGCAGGATGAAACAGACAAACATCACACTAGAAGCCCAACGGCTCAATTTTTCCGTATTGCGGACGCTTGTTCTGTTTTTGCGAATCGTTTCTACAACCGGCTTCTCTGCAGCTGGGGAGGGATTTGTCGTTTGGTACATATTCAGAACTTCAGATGGATCAAGTCCAACCGCTTCTGCGTAGCTTTTAATGAAAGCTCGTACGTAGAAGCTTCCAGGCAGTACCTTGTAGTTCCCTTCCTCAATCGCTTCTAGGTAGCGTTTACGAATTTTCGTAACCTCTTGAAGATCATCAAGCGATATCTTTTTTTCCAGACGTGTTTTACGTAATATATTTCCTAGATCAGACATATGGTCACCTCCCCGCGGGATTCTTCATTATATAATGACGGTTCATATATTAAAAAGGTTCGGACGTATAAGTAAATGAATCGTAATTGATTTCTTCATCTGGGCTGTTACGAAGCTCAATAATATAATCAAAGTGATTATATGTGTATTCAGACTCTCGAATAAATATATCCGGATGCTCTATAACCTTGGTAGAAGGCATTCCCATAATATCCTGCAGAAGGCTGTAATGCTTCTCATTTGAACGTATGGTGGAGACGATTCCATCAATAATATATACATTATTGGGTGTCATTTCATCTTCAGACAGCTGACTGCGCACGGTTTGTCTGAGTAATGTCGAGGAGACGAATGTCCAACGCTTATTCGCGCATACACTACCTGCAATAATTGACTCGGTTTTACCAACACGGGGCATGCCACGAAGACCAACAACCTGGTTTCCTTCTCGTTTGAAAATTTCCCCAAGGAAATCAACTAGTAAACCCAACTCATCACGAGTAAAACGGAATGTTTTACGATCATCGGAGTCGCGCTCAATATAACGACCATGACGAACAGCCAAAATATCAACCAGTTTGGGTGGTCGTAGTGCGGTAATAGTAATATTATCTACTTTTCTTAACATTTTACCCATTAAGTCAATTTTTTCTTCATCATTTGTTTGAAGCAGCATACCTCGTGTACGATCTTCTACCCCGTTAATAGTCACGATATTAATATCCAGCATCCCCATTAAGGAAGCAATATCTCCTAATAAACCAGGACGGTTTTTGTGAATCTTGTACTCCATGTACCACTCTTTAACGTCCAATCTTTCCACCTCATCGCAATATCTGTGACGAACAAATGTCACCTATAAATCAATTTCTACAAATTTCGCCAATATCCTTCTTCAATCTCACAAAAACAAACAATATTATTTGACTTTTAGTTCTGTCAACTCTTTTTCATTGTAATTGAAACCGCCTTTTTTCCATGAATGATTCGTCATTGCTTCAAGACGATTGTCAAGAATTTGCGCCCAGTTAAGCTCAGCAGATAAAGCGCTTGAAATATCTATAACAGATACGCCAATCGACTTCGCTTTCTTCAATTGTGCCTCATTGACCGGCGAATAAAAAATGATCCAGCTAGCCAGATGCTGCTTCGTCTGGAACGATAACTGCTGAAACCACTGGTCATTATTATCGAGTAAAATAATATGATCCGCTTCCTCGGAAGGTGCCCATGCAGAAGGAATCGGACGATCACTTCGAGTCACCCATTCCACGGTAACATTTTGGGCTAAAAGATCTTGGATCCACTTATTTTTCAAGCTCTCAACCTGATTAGAATCGATATGGAGGAATGAAGCTTGATCAATCACAGTGCTTGCGCTCCCATTCATGTCTAGCTGACTTTGTAATAAGGTCCATTTCCCCATTGTGAGTCCTTGCCCAATCAATCCATTAGCAGAAGAAAACAGCTCATTCCCGATGACATATATGTAATCATACGTGTTTGCTTTCAATTTAGTGATGACACTATCATCCAATGTATTCAAATCTTTGATCCAGTCATAGGCGATAAAATTTGCACCTCTCCACTTCTGAAGTGCATTCCCTATCGACTGCTTGGCTGGCTCAGATAAGCTAGCGCTTGATAACATTAGTACAGACAATTTCTTATCCATCAAGTCCTGCTTAATCGAAGGAATCCCTCGGTTTCCACAACCTGTTACAATAAAAGATAAGAGCAATAAAATAAATACAAAACGTTTAATAGCCATGAAGTTTAGATTCCTTTCTTCCTTTTAAAGCGTGCAAAAGCCTCCGAAAGAGGAGGCTTTCACATAGTACCTTATTGAATTGTAAAACGGTTATTAACCTTTGTCTACTAATTTTACCATGAGGCGGGCAAGTGTACGTTTATCTTGTTCATCCCCTGCATCCCACAGCTCTTTAAGCACTCGCTCTTGCTCATTTTCCGGATCGACTTTATTTGCTAGAAATTCACCGATTTGAAAAGCGAGTTTAGAGATCGTTTCTTCACTCATCCCTGCATGTCCAGCCTGACTCACACGTTCAGCCAGAAACTCTTTCCACTTATCAAATACTTTAAGTACAGTAGCCATTGTAAGAAGCCTCCTTTGAGTTATGAGAAATGGTCATTACATACGTAATATTCGCTTCTCAGCCAAGAATTATGCGCAAGGTTTCTTACTCTGTACTTAGGTTAACCATCCACCGTTCGGACTTATGATTTGACCCGTAATATAACTGGATTCCGGCAGCGCAAGAAAATACACAAGCGAAGCAACTTCGTCAGGCAAAGCAAACCGACCAACCGGAATTTCATTGGCAATCGCTTCCTGATCATCTGATTGGAAACCAGCCATCATTTCTGTATGTACTGCACCAGGCGCTACTGCATTCACTGTCACACCAGAAGGGGCAAGCTCCTTCGCTAATGCCTTGGTGAAGGCATTCAACCCACCTTTGGCTGTTGAATAAACAACCTCACAGGAGGCACCTGAGATACCCCATATGGAGGATACATTAATGATACGGCCATACTTTTTCTTAATCATCGCGGTCATGAAGGTTTGTGTACAAAGGAAAGCTCCTTTGAGATTGATATCCATAACCAAATCCCACTCGTCTTCGCTTAAGTCAGAAAGCAACCCATAGTGAGAAATTCCAGCATTGTTCACAATAATATCGGGAATCATTTCTTTTTGTTCAATCTTTTCTTTCATTTTATTGATTTGCTCACGAGATTTTACATCCGCGGATACGGTCAGCACCTTGGCGCCATGCTTTATACAAGATCTAGCGACTTCATTGGCAGCTTCGTGGGACTCGCGGTAGTGAATGACAACATTCATCCCTACCGCGGCAAAACGCTCAGCAATTGCTGCGCCAATCCCCCTGCTAGCTCCCGTGATGAGAACCGTTTGTTCACTGAATGGCTTAGGCAAGGTCACGACAGCTCACGACTTTGCACAATCGATACGGCAAGTTTGCTCCAATCAAAATGCTCGCGGAACCGACGGTTAACATCCTCAAGTGAAATCTGTTCGTAAACAGGCAGTATATCGAACAAATCGATATCTTTGAAGCGGTATTTAGTAAATTCATTTGCGATGGATTCCGGTGAGTTCATCATCCTTAGGAAATTGCCAATTTTCTTCTTGCGACTTCGTTCAAAGGTTACCTCATCGAGACCGGAAGCCTTAAGCTTCTCAACCTCCTCGCGAATGCGAGCTACAAGTTGATCAGGATCTTTGGTATCTCCGCCAAGAATAGAGAAAGCATATCCCTCACTACAGTTATATTCATGACCAAAATTATCTGAAATCAACTGCTCGTCATATAGTGTTTGATAAATATCAGAGCTTGAACTGAATAAAATATCCAGCATTAATTTTGTCGTCAATTCTCTAACTAACAATGCTTTACCGCTTACGGCAGGTGCAGATTCCTTAAATCCCATTAAGCATTTAGGCATGGACACTGGAAGCAGTGTCACTCTGCGGGCTTCCTTCACATCTAGTGGCTCTTCTGGAAAAAATCTTTTGATATTTCCTTGTGGAGGAAAGGTTTTGGCGGCTTGATTTGTTTTGACTAACGAAATGACCTCTTGCGGATCGACTCCGCCTACCACAAACAAGCTCATATTACTCGGGTGATAGAACGTGTGATAGCACTCGTATAATGTTTCCTTTGAGATTTCAGCAATTGATGCCACAGTACCAGCAATATCAATATGGATTGGATGCTTAGCATATAAGGATTCAATTAACCCATAATAACTTCTCCAGTCCGCATTATCTTCGTACATCTTGATCTCTTGACCAATAATCCCCTTTTCCTTTTCTACATTTTCATTTGTAAAATAAGGATTTTGCACAAAATTAATTAATGTCGTTAAATTTGTCAAATAGTGATCTGTGGATGAGAATAAGTACGCCGTCCGATCAAAGCTTGTAAAAGCGTTGGCCGATGCGCCGTTTGAAGCGAAAGTAGCAAAAATATCACCTTCTGGCTCCTCGAACATTTTGTGCTCTAGGAAATGAGCAATTCCATCCGGAACTTTAATCGGCTCTTTCCCTTCAACTTGGAAAAAGTTATCAATCGAACCGAATTGGGTTGTGAACGTGGCATATGTCTTCTGGAAACCTTCTTTGGGTAGAACAAACACATGTAGCCCATTATCAAGCTGCTCGTGATATATGGTTTCACCCAGATGTGGATAAGGAATAACCTGCATTGTCTACTCTCCCTTCTGATCCCGTAAAAAGTAAATCGTGTCCAGTTGAACTCGCTTAGCTGCTTCTGCAATGGCCGGAATATCTACCTGTTCCACAGATTCAATTAAACTCGAAACCGTACGTTCTTTTCCAGATAAAATAGTATTAAAGTCAAATGAGATTAATTCAAATGCGGAATCTTGAATTTCGCGCAGCTGATTTGCAATCATGGCTCGTGTTTGACTTAGTTCAATATCATTGATCTCACCTTGCTCCATAGCTGTGAGCTGTTTACGAATAATAGCAACCGCTTTCTCATAGTTTGCCATTTCAATGCCTGATTGAATCGTCAAGATGCCCTTGTGTCCATCAAACCGAGAAGAAGCATAATAGGCAAGACTGGCTTTCTCACGAACATTAATAAACAATTTGGAGTGCGGATAACCGCCCAGAACTCCGTTATACATAAGGGCTACAGGATACTTCTCATCTCGATATGAAATATTTGTGCGCAGTCCCATATTCAGCTTACCTTGATTAACATCCAATCGTTCAACGATCGTATTCACATCTCCTGAAGTCCCCCGCGGAGCAGATGTTACGTATCCGACATTCTCATTACGTTCGATGGAGAACGCCTGCTTAACAATGGCTTCTACTTCAGAAAGCGTCGTATTCCCAACTACATAAATGTCAATGGGAGCAGTTTGAAGCCACAGTTTATATTGTTCGTAAAGTTGCCCGGGTTTGATATGGTCGAGGTCATCAATTTTACCCAATGGGTGAAGCCGATATGGATCATCGCTACACATTTCTTCGATGCAACGTTCAGCTGCGTAACGAATTTTATCGTTTATCACAGATTCTATCCGCTTCTGGAGAGTCTCCTTCTCAGCATCGACATATTTATCGCGGAAATGCCCATCCTCAAGCGCTGGCCGTGTCAATGTTTCCCCTACAAATTCGAGCCCTTGCTTTAATAAAGATTGTGCAGACTTCACGAAACGGTCATTAATGATATCCATGCGAAACTGCACAATCTGATAATCGCCCCGTTTGTAAATGTCAAAACCGAAGCCAGCACCATATAAATCATCTAAATACTCCCGAAATTGCTGTGTTTCTGGCCGTAATTCTGTTCCTCTGCGCAGGACAAAAGGTGTTAACGCAGTATTCGTGACCGTCTCTTCCTCTAAGGGACGGCCTATGTATACGGAAATGGCAAACGTTTTAAACCGATCTGTCGGCAGAACATGTAAACGAATGTGATTCCATGTGCTGCGCTCAAATTGTATATGCTTCAAAGGTCGGTCTCCCTTCTATGTGCGTGATATAAAACCATTATATTCCTATACGAAGAGGAGAAGCAACCAAAGTTGGTTCCTTCTCCTTGTCTATTTCTAAATTATTTACAAAAAATATGCTTCCCAATATTTTTGACCTGCGGTCTGCTCCAAATCCATTTGGAGGTTGCCGTTGCGGGGTTGAAATAATAAATACATCCCCCTGTAGGATCCAATCCGCCCAGAGCTTCCTTAACTGCCTTTTTTGTCGATTCGCTTGGTGTTAGCCAAATTTGGCCATCGGCTACGGCTGTGAAAGCGCCAGGCTGAAAGATAACACCAGAAACCGTGTTAGGAAAACTAGGGGACTTCACACGATTCAAAATAACGGCTGCTACGGCTACTTGCCCTATATAAGGCTCTCCGCGCGCCTCCCCATTCACGGCATTGGCCATCAAATTAATATCCTGCTCTGACAAGCCAAGGTTGTTAGAAGGCAACATATTAGCTGGCTTTTGGTTTGAAGCTGCATTTTCTGAGTCACCTTCAGTTTTCCCTTCTGAAGCTGTCGGTGGTGCGGTAGGTTTCCAATCCTTTGTTGCTTCCCAAAGCTTAAGCTTGGTTTTGGCCCCTACAATGCCATCTACTTTCATCCCAAACTCACCTTGGAATCGTTTCACTGCAGTTAATGTTTTATACCCATAATCACCGTCTATACTGCCGTTATAAAAACCTATGAACTTCAGTCGGCCTTGCAGCTCTCTTACATCTGCTCCTGTAGCTCCATAACGCACTTCATTTTTACTGAACGTTTCCTCTGTAGGTGGATTGAACTTTCCTTTCAACTGAAAAGCGACAACCAGAACGAAAACAATACAAAATGTCAGTACAATTAATCGTTTATTCATTCCCCTTCTCAACCTCACTTTTCAAATTACAGCCTTTTCTTGCTTATTATGAGAAAGGGAGTCTATGTTTATGCAAACAAAAACACTCTCCACGGCGGAGAGTGTTTCTCAATCTTCTAATTAAGCTAAGAACTGATACGATTATGATGATATTGTTCAATCGACATCAGCACTTCTCGAGGCTTGCTACCTTCGTAGGGGCCGACGACCCCTTTCGCTTCCATTGCGTCAACAAGCCTTGCAGCACGTGTATAACCGACTCTCATGCGTCTTTGCAGGAGCGAAACGGAGGCTTGCTTGGCTTCCAGCACAATTTGAACAGCCTGGTCATACAGCTCGTCCTCAAATTCGTTCTGCTGCTCCGGCATTTCTTCCACATGCGGGACCATTTCTTCTTGGTAATTGGCCTGCTCTTGGGTTCGAACAAAGCCTACCACATGTTCTACCTCTTGGTCAGATAAAAAGGCCCCTTGCACACGAACCGGCTTGGATGCACCTACTGGCAAATAAAGCATATCGCCTCGGCCTAATAGCTTCTCGGCACCAACCATATCCAAAATAGTCCGTGAGTCCACTTGAGACGAAACACCGAACGCGATACGCGATGGGATATTCGCTTTAATAACCCCCGTAATAACGTCAACGGATGGCCGTTGTGTAGCGATAATCAAGTGAATTCCTGCTGCACGGGCCATTTGAGCAAGGCGGGTTATAGAATCTTCTACATCGTTTGCTGCGACCATCATTAAATCGGCTAACTCGTCTACGATAACAACGTAGTAAGGAAGAGGAGCAGCTGCGCCACTTTCCGTGAGCATCGCATTGTAGCCTTCGATATTTCTCGTTCCGCTCTTCGAGAACAATTCATAACGTTTTTCCATCTCAACGACGACCTTCTTTAGTGCGAGCGATGCTCTTCGAGGATCAGTCACAACAGGCGCCAGAAGATGCGGAATCCCGTTGTATACATTCAATTCGACCATCTTCGGATCGATCATCAGGAACTTCACTTCGTTAGGCTTTGCTTTATACAAAATACTCGTAATAATCCCATTAATACAAACAGATTTACCTGACCCCGTTGCGCCGGCTACAAGTAAATGCGGCATTTTAGCCAAATTCCCAACAATCGGTTGTCCGGAGATATCACGCCCTAGCACAACAGATAGTCGTGAGCTGGATTCCTGAAATGCTGAAGTTTCCATGACTTCACGCATGGTAACAATCGAAACTTCCAGATTCGGCACCTCAATGCCGATCGCAGATTTACCGGGAATCGGTGCTTCCATCCGAATATCCTTGGCGGCGAGCGCCAACGCGATATCATCCGTTAAGGAAACGATTCTGCTGACCTTCACGCCAACGTCGGGCTGAATCTCGTAACGTGTAACCGCTGGGCCTCTGACGACCTCCAGCACTTTAGCACGTACACCAAAGCTCTCCAAGGTAGCTTCAAGCTTCCTAGCATTCGCTTTATAGTCGGCCATCTCACTACCTTTGCCGACAGCGGGCTTCGCCAGTAAATCAAGCGAAGGCATCTCATATGGCCGAGTTTGAACGATCGGCACATTTTCCTGAAACTCTAGTGAAACGGGCTCATCCTCAGTATCAATTGCCCCTGCCCCAGGCTTAGAGACCGGAGTTGTCGAGGCACCAGAAGGATGAATGACAGCCTGTTGCGCTTCTTGAAACACCTGTTCTTGAAAGTCACGTATAATCGGCGTGACCGGTTGATCCTCAGATGGTAATCCGGTTTCATCACGCTTGTCACTTGGTTTATAGACGACTTGCTCGGGAGCATCTGAATTTTCAAAGAATTCATCATCAATTGAATCACTCTCACCAGCTGCAGACTTTTTCCGATTTTCCTTTATAGGACGAAGCAGCTCCATAAAAAGGGGTGTTTTCTTCACCCGCTTCACAGGCTGGAAAACCTCTTCATCAAATTCATCATCTACAGGAACATAGGAGGTTTTCTTTACTTTTCTTGCACTAGCGCCTGCAGCAGCCGTTTGTGGTTGACGTGTTTCGCGATCCTGCAACCACTCTTTCATTCTATCTTTAAAATTTTGGCCAACGTTGCTGAATCTGCCTCGAATGATATTCCCTATATCTACATAAGAAATGCCTGTTGCCAGTATAAAGCCCATAACAAAAAAGGCATATTGAATTAATCTTGCTCCCAAATAATCGAACAAAAAATACAAGACGCTATACAACATAGCGCCAATCATGCCACCACCAATACCATGTTCGAGTGCCGCTCTACCTGCATCCGTTGGATATAGACCTTCCAACATCGCACTCCATGTCGAGGAGACAATTTTACCTGACGTGAAACCGCCATCTGGATATAATTGAGCGAACAAATCAATATGATTCTTAATCAGAAGTCCAAGAACGAACAGCAAAATGCCTGCTTTCTTGGCTGTTACCAACTGAGGCCATGCTCTCTTGATCATTGCATACAAGGCCACATATATGAAAATCAGCGGTATTAGCGAATACCACGTTCCCACAAAAAATCGAAAAAGGTAAATCAGCGAATTCCCGACATGCCCTTGATGAGCAAGTGCAATGACGGAGAAAATCAAGATGAGAATACCATATAACTCGAATAACAAGCTTGTTTTTAAAGCCTTGCCTTTTTTCTTGCGTTTCGCCACGCTTGTCACCCCCAAGTCCACATTATACCATATTTGGCTTGAGTGATGATACAGGAACAACGCTTTATATAGGTAAAGTAGCCTCAACTACAGGACTATAAGAAATTATAGTTCCAGGGGCATATCGATCGTTCAAATAATCCTGAGGATTGCAGCTATACAGCCTAACTATTCGTGCCTGAAAGCCACCAATCGGTTCGATTTGCATCTTAACCCCACCCTGATCTATCTCTAAAAATTTCGGTTCATAAGTCTCCATTCCTTGAAAAATCACATCCATGGGTAAAACGGAGTAATGTATCATTGTACAATGCCTCCGTTAGCAGTTGCTTTCTTAGCATCTATTCGTAGATTGAGCTCTCGGATCGCATCACCGATGCCCCCCACTTGATTAATCAAGCCATATTTAACGGCATCTCCACCAATAACCGTGGTCCCAATATCCCTTGTCAACTCCCCGGTCTTAAACATTAACTCCCTAAACTTCTCTTCCGTTACGTTCGAATGCTTCGTTACAAACCGCACAACACGTTCCTGCATTTTATCCAAATATTCAAATGTTTGCGGCACTCCGATAATTAAGCCATTTAATCGGATTGGATGAATTGTCATGGTAGCCGATTCGGCAATAATCGAATAGTCCGCTGATACTGCGATAGGAACACCTATGCTGTGCCCGCCACCTAGTACTAAAGCAATCGTTGGTTTCGATAGTGTTGCGACCATCTCCGCGATGGCTAGTCCTGCTTCAACATCTCCTCCTACCGTATTTAAAATAATCATAACGCCTTCGATCTTAGGATTCTGCTCAGCAGCTACTAATTGTGGAATTAGGTGCTCATATTTGGTCGTTTTATTTTGCGGAGGGAGAACGATATGTCCTTCCACTTGTCCAATAATCGTGAGGCAGAAAATATTAGATTCACCTGAAAGCGTATTGGTTTGACCTAACTGTTGAATGTTTTCGAGGGCTTCGTTTTTCTTACCTTCCTCTGTCCCCGGTTCTTGCTGTTTCGGTTCTGTTGGTGCTGCCACTGACAATCCCCCTTAGAGTTTTGCTTCAGCAAAACTGGCTTATTAAGCATGACCTGATTTTGCTATTAGTAAAACAGGTTTATGCTTTTCATAATCTCCCATAGTATGAATAATCTTGCGCACTTTCATGCATCATTCTAATACCTTTGAACAACATAAAAAAAGCTCCCTCCAGTGATGGAGGAAGCTTTGCTATTTGCATAGGTTCAAGTGACTGTTCGAGCCTAGACTTCCATGATAATCGGAAGGATCATCGGTCTTCTTCTGGTTTGTTCATATAAAAAGCGTCCGAGAACATCTTTCACATTTGTTTTTAAAGATGCCCACTCATTTACATTTTCATTCATTAGTTTCGTTAATGTATTTGTTACGATACGATTGGCTTCTTCCAAGAGACCCTCAGATTCACGTACATACACGAATCCGCGAGAAATAATATCCGGTCCGGATAAGATTTTGCCATCTTGTTTGCTGAGTGTAACTACGACCACGAGGATTCCGTCCTGAGACAGTAACTTACGGTCACGCAACACAATGTTGCCTACATCTCCTACGCCCAGTCCATCAATTAGAATGTTGCCGCTTTGAACTTTAGATCCTTTGCGAGCAACGCCATTTTGAATTTCTACCGTGTCACCGATATCGCACATAAATATATCTTCTTTAGGAATGCCGACAGACTCGGCAAGAATGCCATGTTGACGCAGCATGCGGTATTCACCATGAATCGGAATAAAGTATTTAGGTTTCATAAGATTGAGCATTAACTTCAATTCTTCTTGACTCCCGTGACCTGATACGTGTACACCAGTAACAGAACCTGGACCATAAATCACATTAGCGCCAATACGGAACAGCTCATCTACGGTACGGCCTACATCGCGCTCATTCCCTGGAATTGGCGTAGCGGCAATAATGACCGTATCACCAGGTAAAATATCAACTTTACGGTGGGTAGAACGTGCCATTCTTGTAAGAGCTGACATCGGCTCGCCTTGGCTTCCTGTGGAAAGAATGACAACACGATCAGCGGCAAGCTTGTTAACTTCCTCCGGCTCAATCAACATACCATCCGGAATGTGCAGGTATCCTAACTCACTGGCAATCGAAACCACATTAACCATGCTTCTTCCGATCACTGTGACTTTACGATTTGTTGCCGCAGCTGCATCAAACACCTGTTGAACACGGTGAATATTAGATGCAAATGTCGCAATAACAACTCTCTGCTTAGCTTTACGGAATACTTCTTCAATTTCAACCCCAACACTGCGCTCCGAGCCTGTGTAACCAGGACGTTCTGCGTTCGTACTGTCAGAAAGCAAGGCAAGAACGCCTTTCTTCCCAATCTCTGCCATACGATGTAAGTCCGCATATTGATCATTAACAGGGGTTTGATCGAATTTAAAATCACCTGTATGAACAACAACGCCTTCAGGTGTATCCAAAGCGACACCCACTGAATCTGGAATACTATGATTGGTTTTGAAGAATGATGCTGTAAGAACTCCTAAGGAAAGCACAGATTCCGAATTAATAAGGATCCGGTTCGTAGTACCGAGCAAATTCGCTTCCTTCAGCTTCGCTTCGATTAGTCCCATTGTAAGCTTAGTCGCATAAAGCGGAACATTTAGATGCTTAAGCACATAAGGTAAGCCTCCGATGTGATCTTCGTGGCCGTGAGTAATGATAATGCCGCGTACTTTATCCCGATTCTCCGTTAAGTACCCGATATCTGGAATGACAATATCGATTCCCAGCATGTCCTGCTCTGGAAATTTCAAACCACTATCAATGACAATGATATCGTTCGCATACTGAACACAATACATATTTTTTCCGATTTCGCCCACGCCGCCAAGAGCGAAGATCAAAAGTTTATCAATATTTTTTTTGGACAAGAATATACCTCCTTCTAAGATTGGACGACGAATTTTAAATGAAAAACCGAACTAGTCACTTGCAACCATTATACATGAAAAAAAACAGCAAATACAAGTTAATACCGATTACATTAGTTTCCCCCAAAAAAGAAAACCGATGCCGGAAGCACCGATTCATTAGGCGTTATCATACAAAAAGTGATTGGATGAATTGTCCTTCTTGCTCGGATACGCGAACCAACGGAAGTCTTACGCCTCCTGTTTGAATGCCTTTCAGTGCGAGAGCATGCTTTATTGGAGCAGGACTCGGTACACGGAAAATGCCAGTAAAAACAGGATGAAGCTTACGATGAAGTTCTGCCGCTTGCTGAATGTTACCTTCTAAATAATACTTTATCATAGATTGCATTTCTTTTCCAATCACATGACTTGCAACACTAATAATTCCCTGACATCCTATCGCAAGAGCAGGCAACGCACTGCTGTCATCCCCGCTGTATACAAGGAAATCAGAAGCTGCACCATTTAGTATACGTGTCAATTGATCCGTGTTTGCGCAATCTTTGGTAGCTACGATATTAGAAATTTGGGATAGACGAATCGTTGTCTCCGCATCCACATTCACACCCGTGCGTCCAGGTACATTATATAGCATAATCGCCACCTGAACAGACTCAGCGATTGCTTTAAAATGCTGGTACAATCCTTCTTGTGAGGGACGGTTATAATAAGGAGCTACGATCAGTAAAGCATCGACCCCAAGTTTCTCAACCTTTTGGGAAAAATGAATGGTGTGCGCGGTATCATTACTTCCTGTACCTGCAATGATCTTACAGCGCCCTCGGGCATAACGGACGGATAATTCGATAAGCTTCAGTTTCTCATCATCTGTTAACGTTGGCGCCTCTCCGGTCGTCCCACAAATAACGAGGCTATCCGACTGCTGCTCTTCGATCAAATAGTTAATTAGTGGTTCTACTTGGTCCCAATTGACTTGCAATTGCTCGTCAAACGGGGTGACCATAGCTGTAATTACTCTTCCAAAATCCACCATTTACACCTCCTGAGTCACATATTTTCACTTATTTAAATTGAATTTATGATGTAATGCTTTAACGGATTTTATCATATCCTCACCTTGAACAAGCACCCAAATCGTTGTATTCGAGTCGGCTGATTGAAGAATTCGTATGTCTTCAACAGTTAATGCTTCAACAATATGTGCCATAATACCTGGTACGCCGTTCATACCGCCGCCGATAACAGAAACTTTTGCACATCCACTCAAAGCCTTTGGCTCATAGCCTTGACTTCTAAGCAGTTTAACTGCACGCTCTGCTTCATGATCAAACACCGTATAAACAACAGCCGAGGGATTGACATTAATAAAATCAACGCTAATCTGATGCTGCGCCATCGTTTTGAAAACACGAAGCTGAAGATCGAATTGCCCTTCAACTGCAGCGACCTGAATTTGAGTAATATTCGTAAAATGTGCAATTCCCGTAACGAATCGATCCTTCACTTGGCTCATTTCATTAGGAATGCTGTCTGTAGCTGTGACTAATGTTCCTTCTTCCTTCGAAAACGTCGATCGCACACGTATAGGAATATTAGCATGCATGGCTACTTCTACAGCACGAGGATGAATCACCTTAGCACCATTATGTGCCATATTGCAGATTTCAGCGAAGCTTACACGAACAAGTGGTTTCGCATCCTCAACGATCCTTGGATCTGCTGTCATAATGCCATTTACATCGGTAAAAATATCCACAATTTCAGCCTTAAGTGCTGCACCAAGAGCAGTAGCAGATGTATCACTACCTCCGCGTCCCAGTGTTGTCAGCTCATCTTGACTCGTTTTACCTTGAAATCCAGTAACAATGACAACTATATCCTGTTCCAACAATTCAAGGATACGGTTAGGCTGCATAGCTACAATCTTGGCGTTGCCATGCTCGTTATTCGTAAGAATACCAGCTTGCCCACCCGTCAAAACCGTAGAACGAATACCTGATGCTTGTAAAATACTACACAAATGTACCGCAGAAATTAACTCTCCGCAACCCATCAGCATATCGAGTTCCCGTGTTTGCAGCCCCTCCCCGTTCCTTCGAACGAGGTCAAGGAGCGTGTCAGTGGCATAGGGTTCTCCTTTTCTTCCCATCGCGGATACAACAACAACTAATTTATAATGATTAATTAGTGCATCTTGAATATGACCAATAACGTGTTCTCTGGCTTGTGCAGTGGAAAGCGAAGTACCTCCAAATTTTTGTACAAGGATTCGCATGAGTTTCCCCCATATTCACTGCTTGATGATATCGCAGTAAAGCGATTATTGTTCTATAGCAATATATTCAGCAATTTGCACAGCATTCCAAGCAGCGCCCTTCAGAAGGTTGTCAGAAACAATCCACATATTTAGTGCTTTTGGATTGCTCAGATCGCGACGCACACGGCCAACGAAAGTTTCCAGTTTACCAGCTGCATCTGTGGCAAGTGGATACTGCTGCTCTGCAGGATTGTCGACAAGAACAATACCAGGGGCATTAGCAAGCAACGTCTTCACTTCTTCTACGTCGAAATCTTCTTTTAATTCAACATAGACCGATTCGGAATGACCATAAACAACCGGGATACGAACGCAAGTAGCTGTAACTTCAATGGACTCATCGCCCATAATTTTTTTCGTTTCAAGAATCATTTTCATTTCTTCATTGGTAAAACCGTTATCGAGGAACTTATCGATTTGCGGAATCGCATTGAAGGCAATTTGGTGCTTCACTGGTAAAGAACCTACTGGCAAAATGTCCGGATTCGCGTCATTTCCTTCAAGTACTTCTTTCGATTGTCTTAGCATTTCATTAATCGCTTTGGCACCAGCCCCAGAAACAGCTTGATACGTAGAAACGATGATACGGGAAATCCCATAACGATCATATAAAGGCTTCAATGTAGCAACCATTTGGATCGTGGAACAATTTGGATTTGCAATAATCCCCTTATGCTCATTAATTTTCTCGACGTTAACCTCTGGAACCACAAGCGGTGTTTCAGGATCCATACGGTACGCACTCGTATTATCGATACAGATCGTACCCGCCTTAACCGCGTGAGGAGCTAATGCCTTCGTCACATCGCCACCGGCACTAAATAAAGCAATATCAACATCTTGAAAGCTTTCCGCTGTCGCTTCTTGCACGGTTACGTCTTGACCCTTGAAAGGAAGCTTTACGCCGGCTGAACGAGCGGAAGAAAGCAATTTCAATTCCTTGATGGGGAAATTCCGTTCTTCTAATAGACGGATTATTTGTTCTCCTACTGCGCCTGTAGCGCCTACAACTGCAACGTTAAAAAGTTTCTGGTTGGACATGTGCTGGACTCTCCCCTTCAAGATTTGTATATGAATTAGTATTGAAATCTCTCGATAATCATGGGCTGCAGTTGCTTTCCTTCAAGAGCAGCTTCACAAGCTTCCATAATCAAGTCCATCCGGGCTACCAACGAATTTGGCTTCGCTCCAGGTGCATCTTGACCATAAGGCACAAAATAAATATTTTTGGTAATAAGAAGCTTAGCGATATTCATCGCGTTTAAACCCAGTCCATCATTCGTTGAGATCGCTAAAACTAGCGGCCGTAAGTTTCTCATTTGCGCTTTAGCAGCCATAAGTACGGGACTTTCTGTCATTGCATTTGCTAGCTTACTAGTCGTGTTACCTGTACACGGTGCAATAACCATCACATCAAGCAGTTTGGATGGACCTAGTGGTTCTGCAGCTACGATTGTAGAAATAATATCGTTCCCTGTTATATCCTTTAACTGTTGCTGCCAATCAGCAGATTTGCCAAAACGTGTATCAGTTGTCATGATTGTATTTGACACAATCGGAATAACGCGTGCACCTGCATCTACAAATCTCTTAATCTGAGGCATGACTTCTTCCAATGTACAGTGAGAACCGGTTAATGCATAACCGACTGTTTTCCCTTGCCAATTCATTCCACATCGCTCCTGTCTTTGAAGTCTTCCTCGATCAGCTGACTCAGTGTGTTAGCCATGATGCGGCCAGCTGTTTTGGGGGCGACGATGCCAGGTAAACCGGGCGCTAGCATCGCTTTAATGCCTCTCTTCTCGGCAAATCGGAAGTCCGTTCCGCCGGGTTTAGAAGCCAAATCGATGATGAGCGCGCGATGTGGGATATTGGTAATAACTTGCGCTGTGACTATCATAGTCGGAATTGTGTTAAAAAGCAAGTCAATATTCCCCACTTCCGGGTACAGATCTTTCGTATAAAAAGACTGAAAACCCATCTCCCACGCCCTTGCAAAATGCTCCGGTTTCCTCACGCCAACCTTCACTGTAGCTCCTAATCCCTGCAGTGTTTTGGCCATTGTAAAACCCGTACGGCCAAAACCTAAAACCATACAAACGGAACCATGGATCGTAATATCCGTATTCTGGATCGCCATCATCAGCGCTCCCTCGGCTGTTGGAATGGAATTATAAATCGCAACATCGTCACGATCGAATAACTCCACGACTTCTATCCCATGTGCAGTACAAAGCTTCTTGAGATAACTCTTGGCCATTCCTGTGTACACCTTGGCATGCTTCGGCAGCGAAGCGATATGTTCGTCCGTCAGCCTTATTTCTTCGCTTGAGAATATTGATTCCACTTGTCCCGAATCATCCGAACCAACAGCTGGTAAAATAAGTACATCAATGGTTTGAAGCAGCACGGGATCAAGTTTAGCATTTGTAACACCGCTAAATTGCCTCCCTAGATTGTCAAAGCCAATTAATGTCACCGTTGCATCAAGCTCGGTAAATTTTTGAATTACTTCAAGCTGCCGGGCGTCCCCGCCCATGAAAGCAACCGAAATCCCAGTAAGCATTCTTGCTTACACCCCTTTCTCGGTCCGTTTCGATACGTTATAGTATGCGTTCGCCTAAGGATGGGTGCTATTCATTGAATAGTTCCTAAGAAACAAAAAAGAACCCCTTCCAATAGAAGGGATTCTGTCATCAACGCATACGTATATAGTAGTTCTACTTACCGTCCTGTATGGCCGAAACCGCCGGATCCTCGCTCTGTCTCCGTTAATTCCATAACTTCGGTTAACTTGATCTGTGGCACAAGTTGGAATACCATCTGCGCAATCCGCTCATTCCGCTGAATCGTGAATGGCTCTTGCCCATGGTTAATCAGCATCACTTTCACCTCACCGCGGTAATCAGCATCGATCGTTCCCGGTGAGTTAAGCGTTGTGATGCCATGCTTGTAGGCAAGCCCGCTCCTCGGTCGGATCTGCGCTTCAAGCTCAGGTGGCATGCATAGCGCGAAGCCAGTCGGGATGAGCTGTCGCTCACCCGGCCCCAGCACAACCGGCTCGCTAACTGCGGCATGAAGATCGAATCCACTGGCAGCAACGGACATTTTTTGAGGCAGAAGAATATCTTCCTGTCCAGATACACGTTTAATTTGGACATCAAAATTAGAGAGAGACAAGCTGATCCCTCCTGAAGCCGTTAATCACATCATCCGAATTGCCCACCATACTCAATGCAAAAGGCGTCGAGAATAACGTCTTGGTCAACTCTCGGATGTGTTCCATCTGAACGCTATCAATACGTTCAATCATTTCGTCTAAACTGTAATGCTTACCGGTCATCAGCTCATTTTTCCCAAATCGGTTCATACGGCTGCTGGTACTCTCTAGGCTAAGGATTAAGCTGCCTTTCAGTTGTTCCTTCCCCTTCTTGAGTTCGGAATCCAACATTCCATTCACAGCTATATCATGCAGCAGCTCCATCGTTACTTTGAGCACTTCTTCCGTCTGTTTTGGGGCAGTCCCCGTATAAATAGTAAATATACCGCTATCGATATGCGAAGAGTGATACGAATAAACGGAATAAGCAAGCCCTCGTTTCTCGCGGATCTCCTGGAACAATCTGGAACTCATGCCTCCGCCAATCGCATTATTAAGCAGTACCATGGGGTACAGATTCTCTTCTTGAAGAGAAAGACCTGGTAACGATAAACAGATGTGATTTTGTTCTGTTTTCTTCGCATGGAAAATAAGCTCTCCAACGAAGTCTGGTGCATCATAACTGGTTTCCACGCCTGTTTGAGCGAATTCGCCGAAATGCTTCTCAATGAGTTCGCGCACACTGTCGTCAATATTGCCAGCAATGCTAAGTACCGTATTTTCAGTATTATAGTGCTGCTTCATGTAGTTACGAAGATCATTGGATTTCATTTTCGATAAATTATCTTCTGTTCCGAGTATCGTATAACCTAACGGATGTGAGCCATAAGAGGCTTTCGCCAACAAATCATGAACCAAGTCGTCCGGTGTATCTTCATACATAGAAATTTCTTCATAAATGACTTTCTTTTCTTTCTCCAACTCTCCCTCATCAAAAGTAGAATGGAAAAACATGTCCGAAAGCACGTCCATGGCAAGTGGCAGATGGTCATCGAGCACTTTTGCGTAATAGCATGTGTACTCTTTGGAGGTAAATGCATTGACATTCCCACCAATACCATCAAATATTTCTGCGATATCTTTGGCCGAATGGCGCTCCGTTCCCTTAAACAACATGTGTTCAATAAAGTGCGAAATGCCGTTATTTTCTTGTGACTCATTACGTGAGCCAGTCTTCACCCAAATCCCGAACGTTACTGATCGAAACGTAGGAATTTGTTCCATGACGACTCTCAAGCCATTATGTAAGCGATATTTGATCACCAAGGTTCCTCCTCGAAATGTAGCACCTAAAGTCCTATTTCCAAATTATACTTACTCAGTCTAACAAAAATGTGCCAATGACTCAACTTTGCTGCTTGTTATCGATTAATTCGCAATTTGACTCGCTTCTGCAACGCGTTTAGATGATAAAAGCTCGGATACTCTGCCAAGTGACAATCCTTTATTTTTAATGATCCGGATCATTCCTTGAAGCGCTTCACTGGACGAGGTAGTTGGGTGCATCAGAATAAGTGATCCTGGCTCCACATTAGTAGAAAGACGTTGTAGGATGCGCTCAGATCCCGGGTTTTTCCAATCAATTGTATCAAAGGTCCAAAGCACGGTTTTCAGATTGAACTCGGAGGCTACTTGAATGGTTTCTTGGTTAAAATAACCCGATGGCGGCGCAAACAAAGTGTTTTTCACACCTAATTGCTGCTTCAATAGATCTTCAGTTTTGGAAATTTCCTCTACGGCTTTACTGCGGCTAATATTTCTCATATCCCTATGTGAATAAGCATGATTAGCTACTTCATGACCTTCGCTCTGGATCTTTTTAGCGATCTCCACGTTTTTCTTCAGCCACGAGCCATCAAGAAAAAAAGTAGCGTGTACGTTTTCTTTGCGTAGTGTCTCTAACATACTGGGTAAATACTCATTCCCCCAAGCAACGTTTATCATTAAAGACACCATCGGCTTCTTTGGATTACCTTTATATATAGGATTCGGACCGAGATCATCCAACTGTATACTTGGCTGTACTTCTTTCATAATATAATTAATTTTCCCAGGCGTTATGTGATGCTCTGCAAGCTTGAGTGTCTCTTCAATATCCACTTCCAACCCGTTGTAGCCAGGAATCGCCTTCCATACAGGGTCTATTTTCGCATTGATCGGAGCAATTTTACGTTTTTCAGCCTCTTTGGTGATCGTATCCAATAAATTATTTTGTGATGACTTATTTTGAAGGGTTGAGTTTTGAGTCGTAGACGCAAAAACAGGAAGTGCTTCTTCGTCCTGCCAATTTTTCCCTAATACTTTAAGATTCTGATTACTTTTTACCGCATTGATATATGTTCCAATATTAGGGATTGCATCCAATGCAAGCAGAACCATAGCAAAAAAACTTCCAAGAAGAAGCCATTTTTTGTAGCGCATATACTGGTCCCCCTTATCCTTATTTCCTGATTTTATGCAGGAAAGGACAAGAGTAGAACGAGGCATGTCCTTATTTGACTGAAAAGCAAAAAAGAGACAGATTGATCTGACTCTTTATCCAAAACTATGAAAAAAGGACTTCACAAGTCACGCGGCTTAGGATTGAGCCGGGACTTGCGAAGTTAACGTTGCTTTGCGAGAAAGATTAACTCTTCCTTGTTGGTCGATCTCAGTTACTTTGACAGTGATTTGATCGCCGATATTCACTACATCTTCGACTTTTGCTACGCGCTCTGTGGAGATTTGAGAAATATGAACCAAACCTTCTTTACCTGGTAAAATTTCTACGAACGCTCCAAATTTCTCAACGCGTTTTACTGTGCCCAGGTAAGTTTCACCTACAATAACTTCGCGAACGATACCTTCGATAATGGAACGCGCTTTTTCGTTCATCTCTTGATTAGAAGAAGCGATGAATACACGGCCATCTTGTTCGATATCAATTTTCACGCCGGTTTCTTCAATAATTTTATTGATGATTTTGCCGCCTGCACCAATAACATCGCGGATTTTGTCTGGGTTGATGTTCATTGTCAGAATCTTAGGAGCATATTTGGAAAGAGACTTTTTAGGCTCAGAAATACGAGAAACCATTTTACCTAAAATGTGCAAACGTCCTTCTTTCGCTTGCTGCAGAGATTGCTGCAGAATACTGCGATCGATACCATCGATTTTGATGTCCATCTGAAGTGCAGTAATACCTTCGGCTGTGCCCGCAACTTTAAAGTCCATGTCGCCGAGATGATCTTCCATACCTTGAATATCGGAAAGAATGGAGAAGTGATCTCCGTCTTTGATCAGTCCCATGGCAATACCCGCAACCGGAGCTTTGATCGGAACACCAGCATCCATCAGTGCTAACGTGCTTGCACAAATACTCGCTTGGGATGTCGAACCGTTCGATTCCAAAACTTCAGATACGAGACGAATCGTGTAAGGGAATTCTACTTCATTAGGAATGATTGGCTCTAGAGCTCTCTCTCCTAATGCACCATGCCCGATTTCACGACGACCCGGAGGACGCAGCGGTCTTGCTTCCCCAACAGAAAACGGCGGGAAATTGTAATGATGCATAAAGCGCTTAGTTTCAGTAAGATCCAAGCCATCCAATATTTGAACATCGCCTAAAGCGCCTAAAGTACAAATACTCAATGCTTGTGTTTGTCCACGTGTAAACAAACCTGAACCATGGGTACGTGGCAGTAGATCAATATCGCAATCAATTGGGCGAATTTCTTCTGGTTTACGTCCATCTGGTCTCACCTTATCATGAGTGATCAAGCGACGTACTTCCTCTTTGACGATATCATAAAGCGTTTCTTTCACATCACCTAGAAGGCCCGGTGTTTCTGCATACAAGGCTGTAAAATGTTCTACAGCTTCGGCATTCACGACATCAATCGCTTCTTGTCTAGCATGCTTCTCAGGAATTTTAATCGCATCAACTAATCTTGATTGCGCGAATTCACGAACAGCACTGTTAACCTCAGCATCAACTGTATGAAGTTTAACTTCCATTTTCGGTTTACCCGCTTGTGCAACTAGCTCCTCGATCACCGCAACAATCCTACGAATTTCATCGTGTCCGAACATGATTGCTTCCAGCACAACATCCTCTGAAACTTCATTGGCGCCTGCTTCTACCATCATAATCGCGTCTTTGGTTCCAGCGACAGTCAAATGAATATCACTTTTCTCTGCTGTCTCACCGGTCGGATTAATGACGAATTGACCATCAACTCGTCCAACAATTACACCACCAACAGGTCCGTTGAAAGGAACATCTGAAATAGCCAGTGCTGCAGAAGTACCAATCATTGCAGCGATTTCTGGCGGACATTCTTGGTCCACACTCATAACGATAGAAACGATTTGCACGTCATTACGGAAGCCTTCTGGGAAAAGTGGGCGAATCGGACGATCCGTTAGACGGCTCGCAAGAATCGCTTTCTCACTAGGACGTCCTTCACGTTTAATAAAACCACCTGGGATTTTACCTACGGAATACAGTCTCTCTTCATAATTAACAGTTAACGGAAAGAAATCCAAATCTTTCGGTCCGCTGGATGCCGTTACTGTACTAAGCACAACCGTATCGCCGTAACGCACGGTCACAGCTGCATTGGCTTGTTTGGCTAGTCTGCCCGTTTCAAGAATGAACGGTTTACCGCCAAGTTCCATTTGTACCCTTTTCTCCATAAAATCCTCCTAAGGAATTTTTTTGCAATCAAATATGTGTTTGACAAACTTGCACAGAAAGGAAGGTTCAAGAACATTTATATTATGCTCCGTATGTATTTAAAATTTGCCTGACGTTGGAGTCATCCTCTAATTCTGCGTAATGTCTAGTATTTCCTTCTTTTTCCGTTTTAAAAATACAAGAAAAAGCAACCTTTTTGCTACTCTTTGCGCAAGCTTTATCAAGCCCAGCAAAGGAGCAACAGGTTGCTTCTCATTGTCGGTTTTATCGACGCAAACCAAGCTTTTCAATCAAAGCACTGTAACGGCTCACATCTTTGTTCTTCACGTATGCTAGCAGCTTACGGCGTTGTCCAACCATTTTAAGCAAACCACGACGGGAATGATGATCTTTCTTGTGAGTCCGCAGATGATTTGTCAGGTTAACAATGTTTTCTGTAAGAATTGCTACTTGTACCTCTGGAGAACCAGTGTCGGTATCATGTACTTTGTGAGTTTGAATCAGTTGCGTTTTACGCTCTTGAGTTAATGCCATACTCGTTCACCTCCTAAATTCGTTAGTATCCCCGATAGCCTAGAAAACGCCGGTGATAGCGTGTGTCCAAGCTATGGTTCATGCCAGAAGGAATTGTTCCTGTTGGCAACGTTATTCAGTATATCATAATCACACAGTAGAAGTAAATGCTTGTTTCAACTGTGACGTTACAATTTCTGTTTAGCCGTTTCGGCATCAAGCCTTATTTGAGCAATAAGTTCATCTATGGATGCAAATTTACGCTCTGGTCGAAGGAACGCTATGAGTTCAACATTCATATGCTCGCCATAAATTTGATCTGAGAAATCAAATAAATGAGCTTCGAATGAGGGTTTCAGCTCTCCATTAGAGAAGGTTGGCTTTACGCCAATATTCATAACCCCTCTATAGGTTTCTCCTTTAACTAAAGCTTTAATCGCATAAACACCATTTGTAGGGATAACGTAACTCTCATCCAATTGAAGATTAGCAGTTGGAAAACCAATTGTTCTTCCACGCTTCTCTCCATCTACAACGATGCCGCTTATGCTGTAGGGACGCCCAAGTAGTCTGGTAACTGTGTCTATATCCCCTTGCTGCAATGATTCACGAATGAGTGTACTGCTTACTTTTTCGCCATCCATATGAAAGGGTCTCACCACTTCTACAGAAAATTTCCCATGACTCAAATTACAAAGAGAATCCGGGGTACCTTTACCTTGATAGCCAAATGTAAAATCAAAACCGCATATGACACTGTGCACGCCAAGACGATCTAATACTCGATCCACGAAATGTTCCGGGGATAAACGCATCAAGGAGGCATCGAAAGTAACAATGTAGGTATGATTCACACCAAGAGATGCGAACATCTCCATTTTCTTTCTCATCGGTGTTAAAAGCTCAATGTATTTATCCTGACCCATTACCGCTCTAGGATGCGGGTGAAAGGTCATGATAGCCGTTGGCAACCCCATCTTCTTAGCCGTACGTATGGCTCGTCCTATGACTTCCTGGTGTCCCAAATGTACACCATCAAAATCACCAATCGCCACCACTTGCTCTCCTACAAAGAGGGTCGAAGCATCCAAATCGATGGGATATGATATTGGTATTATGCGCATATAAGTTCATTTCACCTACCCATTTCAACCTGTCCCATTTTGTTATGATTAAAGGAAAACTTTGGCCGGAACCAGGATTTGGCTAGTGCTTCTCCATTCAAATAGACCAAGAAATCGTTTATCCGGCGAATAAGCACGGAATATGGTTTGTGAAGCATTGGCGTAAGCCGTTCGATTCGCAGCCAGAGCTATTTTCTTCCCTTGCAGTGCATCTACGGCTTCTTGAGTTGTAAGTTCAACAGAAGGAATATGCGAAATGGCTTGATCCATAGGAATCATATGCGATTGCAATAATCCATGAGCCTTCATATGTTCAATCTGCTCAAATGTCAAACACTGCTCCTGCCGAATACTTCCTGTCGAGGTCCGAACCAGACTCTTCATTACCGCGGGATAACCGAGTGCCTTACCGATATCCACACATAGAGTTCTTATATAGGTTCCTTTTGAGCAAGAAACACGAAATTTAATTTCCGGATGCTTTTGTTGTAAGTCCATATGAAGGATGTTCAGTTGATGAATTGTCACTTTTCGTGATTTTCGCTCTACTTCCTTCCCTTCTCGGGCTAATTCATAGAGGCGTTTTCCATCAATCTTTACCGCCGAGTACATTGGTGGAATCTGTTCAATCTCTCCGATAAAAGTATGAAGAATCTCACGAACCTTCACTTCTTCCAGAATGACATGTGATACTTCCTCCAACACGTTACCGGTCATATCCTCTGTATCGGTTAAAAGACCGATTCGAAGTTCAGCTTCATATTCCTTTGGCAGCTCTTGAATGTATTCAACCATCCGGGTTGCTCTACCTATACATAAAGGCAGAACACCTGTTACTTGGGGGTCTAGCGTCCCAGTGTGACCAATACGTTTGATCCCAAGTATACCTCTTACTTTGGCTACAACATCGTGAGAAGTGAAGCCTTTTGGCTTCCAAACAGGCAAAATGCCTTCTAGCGTCATATCAGCTCGTTCCCTACTTCCTGAACCATTCTGGCTACTGCTTCTTCAAGCGTACCCTGGATCGTGCAGCCTGATGCACGAACATGACCGCCGCCGCCAAGTGATTGCGCTATCGCTGCAACGTCAACAACTCCTGAGGAGCGGAGACTTACTTTAATCACACCGATTGCTTTCTCTTTAAATAGCATACCCACTTCGACACCTTCCACATTACGCGGATAGTTTACTAGCCCATCAAGATCGTCGCTAGAGGCACCTGTTAACTCTAAATCTGCCAGAGAAACAGCAAGCCAGGCAAGTTTACGTTCATGAGCAAATGATAGTGTCGATAGTGCTTTCTGAAGAAGGACAATTTGTGAATAGGTGACTCGTTCTAGCACTTGCTCTGCAATCTCAGAGCCCTTAACACCAATTGCTAATAGGGTAGCTCCAATCTGCATAACTTCCGGTGAAGTATTCGAATACCGAAAACCACCTGTGTCTGTAAGCAATCCAGTATAAATGCAATCACCGAACTCCAAATTTGGAAGCAACTTCATATGTATGGCTAAATCATATAAAATTTGAACCGTTGCAGCAGCATCATGTTTGATTAGATGACAGGAACCGAATCTATCGTTCGTCGGATGATGGTCAACATTGAGCATCTGTACTTGGTCATCAAAAAGAGTGCTGATCCTACCCATTCTGGAGAAATCAGCACAATCTACACTTATTATGGTTTGGTAAAGCCGCTTCGGTACTTCTTTACTAAAATCATGAACTTGATCACTTCCCCATAAATAGGAAAATTTAGAGGGCATAGCGCCCTCATTGATCATTGTAAAGCATTTCCCAAGCTGGTTTAGTATCCAACCAGTTGCATACGTAGAACTGGCGGCATCCCCATCCGGTTGGATGTGAGAGACCACCAAGAAATCATCATGCTGCTCGATAAACTTAGCTGCTGCTTCCAGCTGCTGGCTATATTCGGTGGCATGGTTCATTCCGCTGCTCATACGCTTGGATTTCCTTCCTGATTAAGCTTGTGCAACAAGTTATCGATATGACTTCCATAGTCGATAGAAGCATCGAACTTGAATTGCAGTTCCGGGATTTTACGTAAACGAATTCGTTTGCCTAATTCAGAACGAATATATCCCGTTCCTACAGAAAGAGCCTTCAGAGTCGCCTCTTTCTGTTCTTCGGTTCCCATGACGCTAAGATATACGCGAGCCAAGGATAAATCATTCGTTACTTCTACACCCGTAACGGTTAAGAAACCAATACGTGGATCTTTCAATTCGGACTGTACGATCTGGCTTAATTCTTTCTTGATTTGCTCGCCAACTCGACCTACACGAACCCTAGCCATTTGTCATCACCTCTCAACGGACTCCATGATGAAGGCTTCAATAATGTCGCCCTCTTTAATATCATGATAACGCTCCAGAGATATACCACATTCATAACCTTGTGCCACTTCTTTTTGATCATCCTTGAATCGTTTCAAGGAATCAATTTTACCTTCGTGCACGACAATACCGCTACGAATCAACCGAGTTTGTGCATTACGAGCAATCTTGCCTGATGTAACCATACATCCAGCAATTGTACCTGAACCCGTCACTTTGAATACATTACGCACTTCTGCTTGACCAAGTACCACTTCTTTAAAGATAGGATCCAGCATGCCTTTCATCGCTTGCTCGATTTCTTCAATTACATTGTAGATAATGTTATGCAGACGGATATCAACTTTTTCTTGGTCAGCAGTTGCTTTCGCCGCAGATTCAGGACGTACATTGAAACCGATAATAATCGCATTGGATGCGGATGCCAGAATAATATCGGATTCCGTAACTGCTCCAACACCATTATGAAGAATTTTAACACGTACGCCTTCTACTTCGATCTTCTCAAGGGAGCTTTTCAGTGCTTCAACAGAGCCTTGAACGTCACCTTTAATGATCACATTCAGATCTTTGATTTCGCCGTCTTTAATGTGCTTAAAGAGGTCATCAAGCGTCACGCGTGAATTAGCCGTCATCTCGGATTGGCGAAGCGCAACGGCGCGACGTTCTGCAATGTCTCTTGCCTTACGCTCATCTTCATAAGCTAGGAATGGATCCCCCGCTTGTGGAACTTCTGTAAGACCCGTGATTTCAACTGGTGTTGAAGGACCCGCTTCTTTCAGGCGCTTACCTTTATCATTCACCATCGCTCTTACGCGACCGAAGCACACGCCAGCTACAAAGCTATCTCCGACTTTCAATGTACCATGTTGAATTAGAATTCTGGCAACTGGACCTCTACCTTTATCCAACTCAGCCTCAATAACAGTCGCTCTCGCACGTTTATTTGGGTTAGCTTTGTATTCTTGAACTTCCGCAACAAGCAGGATCATCTCTAGGAGATTTTCAAGTCCGATACGTTGTTTTGCGGAAATTTCGCAGAAAATAGTATCGCCGCCCCACTCCTCCGGAACCAACTCATAAGCTGTAAGTGCTTGTTTGATTTGATCTGGATTTGCGCCTTCTTTATCAATCTTATTCACAGCTACAATGATAGGAACGCCGGCCGCCTTAGCATGATTAATAGCTTCAACGGTTTGTGGCATTACGCCGTCATCTGCAGCAACAACGATAATCGTAATATCCGTTACTTGAGCACCGCGGGCACGCATGGTTGTAAATGCTTCGTGACCAGGAGTATCCAAGAACGTGATTTTTTTATGGTTAACTTCAACCTGATAAGCACCGATGTGCTGCGTGATACCGCCAGCTTCACCTTCGGTTACACTTGTTTTACGAATGGCATCGAGCAAAGTGGTTTTACCATGATCGACGTGGCCCATAATCGTAACAACAGGCGGACGCTCTAACAGATCTGCCTCATCATCGATTTCTTCAAAAGTCTCGAAATTATCTTCTTCGACTTTAATTTTAATTTCAACTTCAACGCCAAATTCGGATGCAATCAATTGAATGGCTTCCAAATCAAGCTCTTGGTTGATGGTTGCCATTGTACCAAGGAACAATAACTTCTTGATAACCTCAGAAGCATCTTTGTGAAGTAATTTCGCAGTCTCACCAACGGTCATACTGCCACGAACGATGATTTTCTTAGGCGTGTTATCAATTTTTTCTTTTTTCACGGTATCTTGTTGGTATCTACCTCTATTGTTACCGCGTTGGTTACCTCTGTTTTGTCCACCAGGTCCGCGGTTTCCGCCAGAACGGTTATCATCAAAACGTTTAGGTGTTGGCTTGGATTTCTTAGTTGTAATTACACCTGCTTTAGCTGCTGCATCATCCAACTCAGCTGCTGTTGCTCCAACGTGGAACTGCGGCTTTGCTTCTTGAATAACAGGTCTTCCGCTTTGATTATTGTTGCGGTTATCAAACGGTTTGGACTGACGGTTTGGACCTGTGCTCCGGTTCGGACCTGCACTTTGCGGACGGCCGCTATTTGCACTTTGCCCACCGCCGGCTCCTGATCCTCCAGAACCCTGACTAGGACGGGACCCCGCATAATTACTATTGCTGCGTGGAGCTCCTCCTTGGCCTTGACTGGAACCTTGACCGACAGGACGTTGGCTGTTGTAGCCACCCGTAGAGCCGCTAGGCCGCCCTTCATTAGAACGGAATGGAGGTCTGTCGCCAGTACGTTGGCCTTGACCTTGACTGGAACCCTGACCACTCGGACGTTGACCACCTGGATTGGAACCTTGATAGCCAGTACGTTGTCCGCCTGTACTTGCCCCTTGGCCACTAGGGCGTTGCCCGCCTTGACCTTGATAACCCGTACGTTGTCCACCCTGGCCCTGACTGTTTGGACGTTGTCCGCCTTGCGTTGATCCTTGGCCACTTGGGCGTTGAGCACGCCCAGGCTGGGCAGGACGACTAGCCATAGTAGGCGTAGACTGTCCTTGTTGTGGTGTTACTGCACCGTTTGTAGTACTGCTGGTTGTCTGTTCTGAAGCAACTGGCTTAGGAGCCGTAGTTGCTGCACCTTTATTCTCTTGTGCTGGAGCCTGCGTTGCAGGATTCTGATTCGTCGTAGATGAACTCACATTTCCTCCGTCCGTAGCTGCTCGTTTGGCAGCCGCATTGGCTTTAATATCACGAAAAAACTTTTCGACACTACTCACCGCGTCATTTTCCATTACACTCATATGATTGTTAACGGGGATGTTTAAACGTTTGAGAATAGTAATAATTTCTTTACTGCTCATATTGAGCGCCTTCGCGTATTCGTACACGCGAGTCTTATCTTTATTATCTTGTTTATTGGTCAATATGTTTCACCTCCGCAGGATTTACTTGACTCTTCTGCAGCATCTGCGCGAAGCCTCCGTCCAATACACCTATGGTGACACGCATTTCTTTCCCAATGCTGCGGCCCAATTCATACTTCGTACCTATTTCCATAAGTTTAACCCCGTAAAATAGGCATTTATCTTGAAACTTCTTACGCGTATTAGCCGAAGCATCCTCCGCCATAATGACAAGTTTAGCCTCTCCTGAGCGAATCGCTTTAAATACACCTTCATCGCCGGTAACAAGCTTCCCCGCCCGCATCGCTAATCCCAATTGAGATAAAAATTTAGGATTCATCTTCAGATTCCTC
The DNA here is from genome assembly GCF_900103825.1 of Paenibacillus sp. yr247. Taxonomy (GTDB): domain Bacteria; phylum Bacillota; class Bacilli; order Paenibacillales; family NBRC-103111; genus Paenibacillus_E. Next base: position 761,396 of record NZ_FNIF01000001.1, on the reverse strand, counting down.
CTCTTTTGAAGAGAGGAACTCGTCTTCAACGCGAATGAAATCTTGCTCCAATTGGTCATATATATCGGCGCCTACGGCATGCTTCAGCGCTCTATCCAAGGCTTTGCTTTTTTTGGCCAATTTAAAACAAGAAACTTTACCGCATAGGTAGGCACCGCGCCCAGACTTTTTCCCTTTAAGATCAATAAGAATGTCATCTTCAGGCGTTTTGACGACGCGGATCAAGTCCCTCTTCGGCATCATTTCCTGGCAGGCCACGCATTTTCTCAGAGGGATTTTTCTCTGCTTCATTCCGATCACCCCTTGCTCCTAACAAAAAACTTAATCGATACTGATTGAATCTTGGTGCATTTCTTCGGAATAAGTTTTCACTCTGCCAAATTCTTGTTCTGCTTGCGATTCACTCTTGATGTCTATTTTCCAACCAGTCAACTTGGCAGCCAAACGAGCATTTTGCCCTTTGATTCCAATTGCCAATGAAAGTTGATAATCGGGTACAATGACTCGAGCCATCTTTTCATTTTCATGAATTTGCACTTCAAGAACTTTGGAAGGACTTAACGCATTAGCAACGTATTCTTCTACGCTTTCCATCCAACGTACGATGTCTATTTTCTCGCCGCGCAGCTCGCTGACAATCGTTTGAACGCGTAATCCTTTCGGACCCACACAGGAGCCAACTGGATCAACTTCAACGTTACGGGAGTGAACAGCGATCTTGGAACGGAAACCAGCTTCACGAGCAACAGAACGAATCTCGACAACACCATCAAATATTTCAGGCACTTCCAGTTCAAAAAGACGCTTTAACAGCCCTGGGTGTGTTCTTGATAAAATGATTTGCGGTCCTTTCGTCGTATTTTCCACTTTCGTGATATACGCTTTAATCCGATCGCCCTGTTTGAACTTATCTGTCGGCATGAGTTCTGTCAATGGCAGCACAGCCTCAACTTTTCCCAGGTCCACATAAATATTACGTTGATCTTGACGTTGAAGGATACCAGTAACGATATCTTCTTCTTTGTCGATAAAAGCGTTGTAAATTAACCCGCGTTCAGCCTCACGAATACGCTGAGTTACCACCTGTTTAGCAGTTTGAGCAGCAATACGCCCAAAATCACGAGGAGTCACTTCAATTTCAACAATATCATCCAGTTGATAATTCGGATTAATTTCACGAGAAGCATGCAGAGAAATTTCCAATCTTGGATCTAGTACTTCCTCAGTTACGGTTTTACGGGCATATACCTTAATGAGACCAGTATGGCGATTGATATCGACTCGCACGTTTTGTGCGGTGTTGAAATTACGTTTATAACTTGAAATCATCGCTGCTTCAATTGCATCGATAAGTAACTCCTTAGAGATACCCTTCTCACGTTCAATTTCCGACAGCGCTTCGATAAAATCCGTGTTCATTTGAACTGAGTCCCCCCTTTCAATAAGTAGCGGTCACTAAAATACGATAGCTAAACGAGCACTTGCCACTTTAGCGAACGGAATAATAATTTTCTTTTTACCTATTTCAATAACGAGTTCTTCCTCGTCAAAAGAAAGCAGTAAACCTTCGAATTCCTTGGAACCCTCAATCTGTTCATAGGTGGTAACAAATACATGACTATTCACAGCCTTGTGATAATCTTGTGTCTTCTTAAGAGGACGTTCCGCGCCTGGTGAAGAAACTTCCAAGAAATAGGCATCAGCGATAGGATCTTTTTCATCCAATTGAACACTTAAGTATTCGCTGATACGGCCGCAATCATCTATATCAATTCCGCCTTCTTTGTCTGCATAGACACGAAGGAACCAATTGCTGCCCTCTTTGACATATTCAATATCCACGAGTTCAAATCCATTTTGTTCAATGAAATCCTTCAGCATGTCCTCAATGACGGATTTGATTTGCGCTTGTGTAACCACAGATAAATGTACCTCCTAAATTGACTTTCCCTTGTCGTATAACGAAAAGTCCTATATCAAAATGTAAAGAGTGGGTTTCCCCACTCTTTAATCACAAGATGATATCCTCATTATTGCCAATAAAAATTATACCATAACCATTCTTTGCATTACAATAGCAAACTTGTTAATCATTTTCACTTGACAGCCTAAAGTTGTTCGGAGAAAAACTGGCTTCGGTAGCTTAGAATAAGGACAATTGATTCGATTCTGGAAGTCCGCGGAAACATCCCATGCTGCTTAACAGCTCAATGACTGTCTTCGAGGCTTTGGATCGATTCTGGAAATCTTCAATGGATAGGAAGTCACCTTCCTCTTTGGCAGCAGCAATATTTTTGGCTGCGCTCTCTCCGATACCTGACATTGCCGCAAAAGGTGGAATTAGTGATGTACCATCGATAATAAACCGCGTCGCATCCGAACGATAGATATCAATCGGCTTGAAACTAAAGCCTCTAGACGTCATTTCCAATGACATCTCTAGAATGGAAACCATCGCCTTCTCTTTTGGCAGCGCTTGAAAACCCTTCTCTTCAATTTCAATCAATCGTTTCAGAATGGCATCATACCCTTGGCACAACAGCTCGAGATCAAAGTCAGCCGCACGAACACTAAAGTAAGTTGCATAGTAAGCTATCGGATGATAAACCTTAAAGTAAGCTGTACGTACGGCTGAGATAACGTAAGCAGCAGCATGCGCTTTTGGAAACATATACTCAATCCGTTCGCAAGATTCAATATACCAAGCTGGCACATTACAGCGTTTCATCTCTTCTTTCCACTCATCAGTAAGCCCCTTACCTTTACGCACACTCTCAGTAATTTTGAAGGCTAGCCCTGCATCCATACCTGCCTTATAGATTAAGAAGAGCATGATATCATCCCGACAACCAATAACTGTCTTAATGTTACATATCCCTTTCTTAATTAGCTCCTGTGCGTTACCCAACCAAACGCCCGTTCCATGAGACAAACCCGAAATTTGCAATAAGTCGGCAAATGAGCTTGGTTGTGTTTCCTGCAGCATTTGACGAACGAATTTAGTTCCCATCTCAGGAACCCCATACGTAGCAACTGGAGAACGGATTTGATCTGGTCTTACCCCAATCGCTTCGGTCGAGTTGAAAATACTCATTGCTTTGGCATCATTCATTGGTATGGTCGTCGGATCAATCCCGGTCAAATCTTGCAGCATCCGCATCATCGTCGGGTCGTCGTGTCCCAGAATATCTAGTTTAAGCAGATTGGCGTCAAAAGCATGATAATCAAAATGAGTTGTTTTCCATTCCGAGTTCTTATCATCAGCTGGATATTGTACAGGTGTGATATCATCAACCTCTATATAATCAGGTACGACGACGATACCCCCAGGATGCTGCCCGGTGCTTCGCTTAACCCCAGTGCAGCCTGAAGCCAATCGGCTCAGTTCTGCGCCTCGCCATTTCTGGCCTTGTTCTTCCTCATACTTTTTAACAAAACCGAAGGCTGTTTTCTCAGCGACTGTACCAATAGTCCCCGCACGGAAAACATTTTTTTCACCAAAGATTTCTTTGGTGTAATTATGCGCAACCGGTTGATAATCTCCAGAGAAGTTTAAATCGATATCGGGAACCTTGTCCCCTTTAAAGCCTAAGAAAGTCTCAAAAGGAATGTCATGCCCATCACCTTTTAAATTACCGCCGCAATTTGGGCATTCTTTATTTGGAAGATCGAAACCACTCGGTACGCTTCCGTCGAGAAACCATTGGCTATGCTGGCAAGAATAGCAAATATAATGAGGCGGCAAAGGATTAACCTCGGAAATACCCAGCATCATCGCGACGACCGAGGAACCAACAGATCCCCTTGATCCTACGAGATAACCATCTGCATTAGACTTTTTCACAAGACGCTCGGAAATCAAATAGTTGGCAGAGAAACCAAATTTTATAATAGGAACGAGTTCTTTCTCTAATCGAGCCACGATAACTTCGGGCAGTTCATCACCATAAATGCTCTTCGCTGTATTGTAACAGGTGGTACGAATTTCTTCGTCCGCACCTTCAATGATCGGTGTAAATAGTTTGTCAGGGAAAAGCTCAATGACTTCAAAACGATCGGCTAGCTCATTCGTACTGCGAATAACAACCTCAATCGCTTTTTCTTCTCCAAGAAACTTAAATTCTTCTAACATCTCTTTTGTCGTGCGGAAATGAGCATCCGGCTTCTTCATCGCTTTGAGAGGACTGAACCCCGTAATACCGTTAATTGTAATGTCCCTGCATACTTTTTCTCTTGGATGGAGGTAATGCACGTTCCCCGTCGCAATTACCGGTTTGCCTGTTTTATACCCAATTTCACAAACTCGACGTACTGCATTCTCAAGATCTTCTACACTGCCAACAAGCCCCTTTTCTACCAGATGCATGTTATAGCTCACAGGTTGAATTTCGAGAATGTCATAAAACTCAGCGACTTGTTCCGCTTCTTCAATCGATTTATTAAGAACGGCTTCAAAGAATTCCCCTTTTTCACAGCCAGAGGTAATGAGAAGCCCCTCTCTTAACTCAACGAGAACACTTTTCGGAATAGTAGCAGTACGTTGTAAATAGGTTGTATGGGATAAGGAAATAAGCTTAAATAAATTTTTCTTACCTATAGCATTAAGCGCGTATACACAACAATGGAAAGGACGTTGATTCGACAAATCTTTACCTACGTAATCATTCAATTTAGCGAGACTCGTAATTTGTCGATCATTAGCCTCATTAATTAAATGAAATAAAACAAATCCTAGCGCAATAGAGTCGTCAATCGCTCGGTGATGGTTGTCTAAGCCAACTTTAAATTTATCGGACAAAGTGTTCAAACGATGATTTTTCATTGAGGGGAATAGAAATCTCGCAAGCTCTAATGTATCTAATACGGGGTTCGCAACTTCAGTTAGCCCCATACGCTTCAAATTCGTTTGAAGGAAACCCATGTCGAATCGCGCATTATGGGCTACAAGCACCGCGTCACCAATAAACTCGACAAACTTGGGAAGCTCATCCTCGATATCAGGTGCATCTTTTACCATATCATCGTTAATGTTCGTTAATTGTTGAATATTATAGGGGATCTTCTCATGCGGATTAATGAACGTGGCAAAACGATCGATTTCTTTGCCATCCTGCATTTTCACACCTGCAAGTTCAATAATTCGGTTATTGGTAACAGAAAGGCCGGTGGTTTCCACGTCGAATATCACATAAGTCGCTTGCTTTAGATCAATATCACTGCCATTCATCACGATTGGAACGGAGTCATTGACAACGTTAGCCTCTAATCCATAAATCACTTTGATCCCATGCTTCTTAGCTGCTTTTCCAGCATCCGGATAACATTGAATGTTACTGTGATCAGTAATCGCGATGGCTTTGTGTCCCCACTTGGCGGCCATTTTCACATATTGATCTACAGGTGTTAGTGCGTCCATGGTACTCATCGTTGTATGCAAATGAAACTCAACACGCTTCTCTAGGGCGTCGTCCATTCGATCCTTAGGAGCCATGACTTCATTCAAGTCGTTTGGGATCATCACAAGTTCCGGAATTTGCATGAAGCGATCATACTCTACCTTCCCTCGTGCTCTAATCCAGGTGCCATTCGCAAGAAGGCTCATAATCTTTACATCATCTTTTGTTTTTGCAAATACTTTCATCGCCAAAGAATCACTAAAATCCGTCAAGTTAAATGTAAATAACGTATTACCGTTACGCAATTCTTTGACATCGAGTCCAAACACAGTACCCTGAACGGTCACTTTCTTTTCTTCTTCTTGAATATCCTTAAGCGGTGTTGGTACCTCTTTAATATCATAACCCATAACTAGCTTCAGATCAGTGTCGGGCAATGAAGAGGCTTCTTCTTCCATGTCAATCGACATCATAATCTCTTGGGTGATGGTCTTCTCACCTTGTTCCCGCTGCTTCGCAAATTTCTCGTACTCGGCTTCGATTTCATTAGAATCACTCATGGCATACTTAACGGATAGCTCTGTTTGAAAAAAATTATGGAAAAAGTTCCGAATAAACATATCAATATTTTTCTTCTTGGCAAGCTCAAGTCCAATCTGGTCTAGCATGATGAGGGTTAACGAATGGCCTTGTACATCATATTTTGCTTTTGTCATCCAACCATTAATTGATGCAACCTCACGCTGTAACCACTCTAAGAACAAGCTCCAGTATTCATCCACTAAATCAGCTGGTTCCGCTTGCTCAAATTTCCAAATAAACCGAATCTTCGCAATTTGAGCGAACTTTTCTTGAATCATTTTACAAAAAGAGCGGTAAGTGTTCTGAGGCACCATTTCATTTTTCACCAAATAAAAGGTCCAGTCGCGATTCTTACGACTAATTTCAACTTGATCGATATAGCCTTCCGCAAAAAATGATCGCACAATATCGGCTGGAATCTCGGCTTGCTGCATCAAAAGCTCAAAGCGATTCCGTTTATCAGCCAAATTACTCATGAACAGCCTCCCCATAAAAATACGAAGGGCAATGGAATTGTTGCTTCCATTTGCCCTTTTGATTGTAATTAATAGCTTCGGCCAAAAACGACCGTATGTTTAGCAGCATCGCCGCAAACCAGACATGTTGATTTCGTTTCTGAAGGAGTGAAAGGTATGTTCCGGCTTGTTGCACCCGTTTCTTGCTTCACTTGCTCTTCACAAGCGTTAGAGCCACACCAACCGGCCAAAGCAAATCCACGTTTCGTCTCCAGGAATGTTTTGAATTCATCAATGGAATCCACCGCAATGTAATGTTCATCACGGAACTGCTTCGCTTTATCATACATCTGCTGATGAATCTCAGCAAGTAAATTTTGAACTTCTTTGACAAAGTCTGCTTGCTGGACAGTTTTCTTCTCACCGTTTACACGAGAAACAAGGACGACTTGTCCATTCTCCATGTCACGAGGTCCTAATTCTACACGAATAGGTACGCCGCGCATTTCATATTCATTAAATTTCCAACCAGGGCTTTGGTCTGCACGGTCATCCACTTTAACGCGAACGCCTGCTTTCTTAAGTTCTGCGTACAGTTCATCAACTCGTCCAATAACCTGTTCTCTCGTTTTTGGAGGACCAATTGGAATCATGATGACCTGCGTAGGAGCAACTTTAGGTGGCAAAACCAACCCACGGTCATCGCCATGAACCATGATGAGTGCACCGATGAGCCGAGTACTTACTCCCCATGAAGTTGTGTGGGCAAATTGATGTTGATTTTCACGGTCCAAGAACTTAATATCGAAAGCTACTGCAAAATTCGTGCCTAGGTAGTGAGAAGTACCAGCTTGTACAGCTTTACCATCTTTCATCATGGCCTCGATGGAAAAAGTATCGATAGCACCCGCAAATTTCTCGGAAGGTGTCTTCTGTCCAATGATTACAGGAATCGCAAGGAAATCTTCAGCAAATTGACGGTAAACTTCTAGCATTTGCATGGTTTCACGACGTGCATCCTGCTCATCCTCATGAGCCGTATGTCCTTCCTGCCACAGGAACTCCGTTGTACGAAGGAATGGTAATGTACGCTTTTCCCAGCGAACCACGTTCGCCCATTGGTTAATCAATAGAGGCAAATCTCGATACGAGTTGATCCACTCGGAGTACATGTGACCAATCATCGTTTCCGAAGTTGGACGAATAGCTAGACGTTCTTCAAGCTTCTCGCCGCCTGCTTCTGTGACCCATGGCAGCTCCGGGTTAAAGCCTTCTACGTGTTCTTTTTCCTTCTGGAAAAAGCTCTCTGGAATAAACAAAGGGAAATAAGCATTTCGGTGACCGGTTTCTTTAAATTTACTATCCAGCTCGCGTTGAATGTTCTCCCATATTTCGTACCCATCCGGTTTGAACACAATACAACCGCGTACTGGCGAATAACTCATCAAATCGGCTTTCTTAATCACATCTATATACCAACGGGAGAAGTCCTCACCCTGTGGTGTAATCTCTTTAACAAACTGTTTATCGTTTGACATAAACCCTCCTACATAATAAGGACTATCCTTTAATCAATCGTAAAATATCGTTGTAAGTAACTGCTACCATTAGCAGCATTAACAGTGCAAACCCAACAAAATGAACCATACTCTCTCGATTGGGATCAATTGGCTTCCCGCGGAGTGCCTCCAGTCCCATGAATAGAAGACGACTTCCATCTAATGCTGGAATAGGCAGGAGATTGAATATCCCTAGATACAAGCTTAATGTCGCAGCCCAAGAGATTAAGTAAGTCAACCCCATTTTGGCAAATTCCGCAGATACTTGAGCTGTCCGTACAGGTCCGCCTAGATCATCAAGCTTAAACTGAAGCATGACAAGTTTCTTTAAGCCAGTCACAATGCCAATCGTTGTACCAACGACTTGTTCATAGGTGCCAGTCAACACTTCGCTAAAGGTTGCACTTCTTCGATCACCAGAAATGACAACGCCCAGCTTTCCGGAACCTGCTTCCATCTCCGGCGTTACCTGAAAGGTTATTGGATTCCCAGAGCGATCCACGACCCATGTCATAGTCTTTCCTGCGGATGATTGAATAGACGTGACTAGCTTCTCGCGGTCGGCGCCAATCGGTTGATTATCAATCGATATGATGATATCACCTTTTTGTAAACCAGCCTTTTCACCAGCTTTACCTGCAAGGACAGAATCTAACTTTACGTTCGTAAAGACGCCCGACATGATAACAACGATTAGAAACAAGACAATCGCCAGTAAAAAGTTCATCACAGGCCCCATCACAATTGCAATAGCTCGCTGCCCAACGGTTTTCGAGCCAAACTGACGATCATAGGGCGCGATTTGTGTTTCTGTCCCTTTGGTTACCATCATAGCTTGTGGATCAATGGGATAGGTAACCTTTTCTCCATCAACATCCAGTGATACTTGAAGAGCTCTTTCCAAATCAATTTGTTCCACAATACCAATGATAACATTCGAGCGTCGATCTAATTGATCGAGAAAAAGGGATGTCACTTGATTTTGTTTATTTAATTTAATCGCAACGGTTTGTCCGGGGTTCACTTGAACGATTTCCGGATCTTCGCCAGCCATTCGAACGAATCCACCAATTGGCAGAATACGGAGTGTATAGCGAGTCTCCCCTTTTTTATATGAGAAAATCTTGGGTCCAAAGCCGATTGCAAATTCTCTAACTAAGATGCCTGCGCGTTTCGCAAAGTAAAAATGACCCCATTCATGAATCGTGACAAGAACGAAAAACAACAAAATAACCTTCAATCCAACTTCTATGGCTGACAAGTCATATTTCCTCCTTCGAGTTTTCTTCAGAAAACTTACCTATGTATGCAAAACCATAACGTTTTCGTTAGAAAATCTGCCTTCTAAGCATCCACTTATGGACAGCATGTTCTTAGATTACCATTATTGAACCGCTGAATACAAGCTATGCCCTTTTAGCACAGTATACGAGCTGGAAGTTTAAATTAGACTTTTCCTAATGAAGCCCTAAATCGTTGATTAAAAAAAGAGCTGAGCCAACCTCGCTGACCTAAGCTCTACCAGTAACATTAAAATTTAATAGATGCTGCAAAGGCTCTCGCCCAAATATCCTGATCATGAATGACATCGATATTAGGGTTTGCAAGAGATTCGTGTTTCTGCAAAACAGCCTCTATGACTTGTTCAATTTGTAAGAACGTAATTTCACCTTTAAGGAAGCGTGCTACAGCGATTTCGTTGGCTGCATTATAAACAGTCGGTGAAGTCCCCCCCTGTTCGCCGCTCTCAAAAGCCATCCGCAAACAAGGATACCGCTTGTAATCCATCTCACGGAAATGAAGCTTACCGATTGAAGCCAAATCTAGCCGCTTGGTCGGCGTTGGATATCGGTCTGGGTACGTTAACGCATACTGGATAGGGACACGCATATCCGGATTACCAAGCTGAGCAATGATGCTATTGTCGACAAATTCAACATAAGAATGAATAACACTTTCTGGATGAAGGAGCACATCTATTTGATCATAAGAAAGATTGAATAACCAGTGGGCCTCCATGACCTCAAGGCCTTTATTGACCATCGTCGCTGAATCGATTGTGATCTTAGCTCCCATCGACCAATTCGGATGCTTTAGGGCTTGTTCAACCGTTACTCCCTCTAATTCTGCGCGTGACTTATCACGAAAGGAACCTCCAGAAGCAGTAAGCGTAATTTTCGCAATTTGTGAACGGTTCTCACCATTCAAACATTGAAAAATAGCCGAATGCTCACTATCTATAGGCAGCAAAGCTACACCTTTTCGGCGTACTGCATCGGTTACGATGTGTCCCGCACTGACTAACGTTTCCTTATTTGCAAGACCGATGTGTTTGCCAGCTTCAATCGCAGCCATTGTAGGCTTCAACCCCTGAGATCCTACCAAAGCTGTTACAACTAAATCAGCATCCGTTGAAGCAGCTACTTCCATGAGTCCTTCCTCACCATATAAGACCTTGGTATCTGAGGAAATATTCTTCGAAACTTCTTCCGCCAGCTCCTTGGTAGCGACAGATACGATTTTCGGGGAAAACATTTTAACTTGCTCGATCATTAGTTGACTATTATATCCGCCAGATAAAGCTTCTACCTGAAATTTCTCTGGGGCATGCGCAACAATGTCTAGGGTTTGGGTACCGATAGAACCAGTAGACCCCAAAATAGCAATTCGTTTCATCATTTTCCACCTCGCCTACGACAATTAGTGGGAAAGAATTCCGAGCAGATGAATAAAAGGAAACACGATTAACCAGCTATCCATCCGATCGAGTACACCACCGTGACCGGGTAGTAAAGTTCCCGTATCTTTAATCCCTTTTACTCGCTTATACGCGGACTGTATCAAATCTCCGACTTGTCCAACAACAGCGATGACAAGACCAAGCAGCAATGCTTTGCCAAGTCCAAGCAATTCCGGAGCATACCATGCGAATCCAAGTGCGACAATCATCGCAATAACAACGCCGCCAATAGCTCCTTCAATCGATTTCTTAGGACTAATTTGAGGCCAAAGAGGATGTTCCCCCAGCTTCGAACCGACGAAATAAGCCCCTGAGTCGGAGGCCCAAATACATACAAACACGAGAATAGTCCAAAACAAACCATGATCTGCTAAACGTGCAGCAATCATGTAATAGAATCCAAAACCAATGTAAACGACACCAAGTAAAATAACAGAAACTTGATCAATCGTAATCTTATTTTTGGAAGCAACTGTAATGAATAACAGTACAAACATAGCAAGCCAGATCACGGCAGTTGAAGAAATAGGTATAGATAATCCAAAAATTTCCCATGGTATGGTTATGTACAATAAGGCAATTAGACCGACAGCGCCAGTTAATTTATACTTCGTGTAGCCATTCATTCTCATATATTCACGATATCCAATAATCGAGAGTAATACGATTAATCCAGCATACGCATAAGAGCCCAAAACTAATAACGTAATGAAAACAAGCCCAGCAATGACTCCCGTGACGATCCTTTGTTTCAAGTTGAATCCTCCTAGATGAACAACTTCAAATCGGTTAGCAATCCGTTCAATTACCGAAAGAGAAGATACAGCAGTTTTTCTTAGATACCTCCGTATCTTCTCCCGCGGCGCTGATATTCGGCAATTGCTTGCAAAAATAATGATTCTGTGAATTCTGGCCAGTAAGCCTCCGTAAACCAAAGCTCCGAATACGCCAATTGCCAAAGAAGAAAGTTACTGAGTCTTAGCTCGCCACTTGTGCGAATTAACAAATCGGGATCAGGTAAATCAGAAGTCAGCATATAGGAAGAGAATCGAGTTTCATCCAAATCCTCTATTAGCAGCCTGCCGCTTTGAACATCACGGATCATATCTTGCACACCAGCAATCATTTCTTTACGCCCACCGTAGTTTAAAGCAAAGTTCAGAATGAGTCCTGTGTTATCCTTTGTCCTTTCGATAGCTCCTTCAATCGCTTTGAGCGTATAGTCAGGCAGGCCTTCTTTCCAACCAGTCATCCGGATACGGACATTATTCTCGATCAGTTCTTCAATTTCTAAAGGAAAAAACTCTTGGGGAAGTTTCATCAAAAATTCCACTTCTTCCTTCGGTCTTTTCCAATTTTCAGTTGAAAAAGCATACATCGTCAAAACTTTGACACCAATGTCATTAGCAGCCATTGTAATTTTTTTGACGTTTTTCATACCAGAATGATGTCCAGCTACACGAGGTAAACCTCTTTGCTTTGCCCAACGGCCATTTCCGTCCATAATAATTGCGACATGTGCAGGCACCTTATCTAATTCGATTTCTGGTACAGCTGTAGAAGCAGGTTTATCGTTCATTCCTAACCATTTCTTAAATAGCTTGAGCACAATTGTTCCTCCCAACTAGGGAAAGATGAAAAACCCCCAGCGAATACCCGGGGGCATATCTATCTTATACTTCCATGATTTCTTTTTCTTTAGCAGCCAAAACTTTCTCAACTTCAGCCACAAATTTATCTGTAAACTTCTGGATATCTTCTTGATGTTTACGGGATTCGTCTTCTGAAATACCCGCTTTTTCTAACTTTTTGATCTCATCGTTAGCATCACGACGGATATTACGAATAGCAATTTTTGCTTCTTCGCCAAATTTCTTCGTCATTTTAACGAGATCACCACGGCGTTCTTCTGTTAATGCCGGAATGACAATTCTTATAACCAAGCCATCGTTTGATGGTGTCAGCCCTAAGTCAGACTTCATAATCGCTTTCTCAATCGCAGTCATGGAGCTTTTGTCCCATGGCTGAATGAGTAATGTACGTGAGTCAGGTGTTGTTAAATTCGCAAGTTGATTCACAGGTGTCATCGCTCCGTAGTATTCCACTTGGATGCGATCTAATAGAGATGGCGTAGCACGGCCTGCACGAAGAGAAGTTAAGTCTCTTCTAAGGGCTCCAATTGCTTTGTCCATCCGATCTTCTGCATTTTTTTTCACTGATTGTGGCATGGTTTAGACACTCCCTTTAACTGTAGTCCCAATTTTCTCGCCAAGGACAACTCGTTTGATATTCCCTTTTTCTGTAATTGAAAACACCACCAATGGGATGTTGTTATCCATACAAAGGGAAGAAGCGGTGGAGTCCATGACACCTAGATTATTACTGATGACTTCCATATAGGTTAACGTCTCGAATTTCTTAGCTGTTGAATCTTTGAATGGATCTGCTGAATAGACGCCATCCACTTTATTTTTGGCCATTAAAATAACTTCAGCTTCAATTTCAGCTGCTCTTAAAGCTGCCGTCGTATCCGTTGAGAAGTAAGGATTCCCAGTGCCTGCCGCGAAAATAACAACTCTACCTTTTTCAAGGTGGCGCATTGCTCTTCTACGGATATAAGGTTCAGCCACTTGCTGCATCGTGATAGAAGATTGAACTCTCGTTGGCACATCGATGTTCTCCAGTGCATCCTGTAAAGCAAGAGAATTCATGACAGTCGCGAGCATTCCCATGTAATCTGCTGTCGCACGATCCATGCCTTTCTCGCTACCTGCAATCCCGCGCCAAATGTTTCCGCCACCCACTACGATGGCTACTTCCACGTTTAATTCCACAACGTCTTTTACCTGTTGGGCTATGGAGGTAATGACTTCCGAATCAATGCCGTAGCCTTGTTGTCCTGCCAAAGCTTCGCCGCTCAATTTTAGCACTACTCTTTTATAAAAAGGTTGACCCAACTTGTAAAACCTCCGTTTCAATGCGTAAACAAAAATCTCTTATTGGCTAAAAAAGAAGGAACACCAAGTGTTCCATCTTTTTTAAATGCCTATTATTGTTTAACTTGGGACATAACTTCTTCCGCAAAGTTTTCTTGTTTTTTCTCAAGACCTTCACCCAAGCCAAAACGTACGAAACGACGAATCGAGATGTTCTCGCCGATTGCTGCAATTTTTTCATTCAACAATTGGTCGATTGTTTTGTCTGGGTCTTTAACGAATTGTTGTTCCATCAAGCAGAACTCTTCGTAGTATTTACCAATGCGGCCTTCAACCATTTTATCAATGATTTTCTCTGGCTTGCCTTCATTCAGAGCTTGGTTACGAAGAATTTCTTTTTCTTTCTCCAAAGCTTCTGTTGGCACTTCTTCACGACGTACATAAGTCGGGTTAGCCGCTGCGATGTGCATTGCGATGTCTCTGCAGAAAGTTCTGAATTGCTCTGTTTTACCAACGAAGTCAGTTTCACAGTTGATCTCAACAAGTACGCCTACTTTACCGCCAGCGTGAATATAAGATTCAACTGCACCTTCTGTTGCAATACGGCCTGCTTTGTTAGCTGCAGCAGAAAGACCTTTTTCACGAAGCAATTCGCCTGCTTTGGTGATATCACCATTTGCTTCTTCAAGTGCTTTCTTGCAATCTAACATCCCTGCGCCTGTTTTTTCACGTAATTCTTTCACTTGTGCTGCTGTAACTGCCATAGAAAGAAACCTCCCGTTTGTTGTTTTTATATGTAACACCCATTGATTCTTTAAAAAAAGGGTGGTGACAGGCTGTTACACCTTCCAACCACCCTTTTCACATTCCTATAGATTAAGCTGTTGTTTGTTCGCCTTGGTGTGCTTCGATAACTGCATCAGCAATTTTAGCTGTTAACAATTTAACTGCACGGATCGCATCATCGTTTCCTGGAATCACGTAATCAATTTCATCCGGATCACAGTTTGTATCAACGATACCAACGATTGGGATACCCAATTTGCGAGCTTCTGCAACAGCAATACGCTCTTTGCGTGGGTCGATAATGAAAAGTGCGCTAGGCAAACCTTTCATGTTCTTGATTCCGCCCAAGAATTTCTCAAGACGATCTTTCTCTTTACGGAGAATGATAACTTCTTTCTTAGGAAGAACTTCGAATGTACCGTCCTCTTCCCATCTTTCAAGTGTTTTCAAACGGTCAATACGCTTTTGAATGGTTTGGAAGTTAGTTAATGTACCACCCAACCAACGTTGGTTGATGAAGTACATGCCGCAACGTTCTGCTTCTTCAGCTACGGAATCTTGCGCTTGTTTTTTCGTTCCTACGAAAAGAATCGTACCATTATCTTCAGAAACGGATTTAACAAAGTTGTAAGCTTCCTCAACTTTTTTAACCGTTTTTTGTAGATCGATAATGTAAATACCGTTTCTTTCTGTAAAGATGTATTTGTCCATTTTCGGGTTCCAACGACGTGTTTGGTGACCGAAATGTACGCCAGCTTCTAAAAGCTGTTTCATGGAGATAACTGCCATCCCCAATCCCTCCTCTAAAATGGTTTATTTGGTATCCGCCGCCTGTCGCATCTTTGCATAAAACCTACCGAAGTAAGCACCATTATGCAAATTGACGGGCGTGAGTTTTTAACACCGTGAATAAATATACCATAACTCAAATCCCTATGCAACCTTTTGTCATGATAGTCATTTTACCCTACAAATGGGATGTATATGTAAAGAAAAAAACAAAAACAGACCTAAAAATAAAGATCTATTTAGAGGTCTATCTATTGAACTGTCATTAAATTGGTAACGACTTTCTGTACATCCATAGCGCCATCGAATACATGGAAGCCAATTTGAATTCTGGTGTTACCGCCTTGTTTTTCTAGTTCAGTAACGAAAGCTTTACGATCTGTAATAATACCTGACTTTACAAGAAGTTCGCTAACAGCCGTTGCGTCAAGATTAGGCTGCACATAAATAATTATTTTATGACTGCCTTCAGGTGTGTTAGCTTTAAACTGATCCTGTGGTTTAGCCGCTGCTAACTTGTCCGTTTCTTCTTTAAGTCTTTTTTGTACAGCTGCATCCAACTCGGTTTGCGTATATACTTTCATATTCTTATCGAATACTTGATAATATTTCGATGTTTCATCCTTCAACTTCTGAGGATCCATTTCATCCATCGCAATGCTGGATTGACTCGGTGCACTACCACGAACAGACATGATTTGCAGCAGCAAAGCCCCTACAATAATACCTGTCCCTATTCCATATATGTATGACCGATTTTTAAACACGGGCCCGCTCCTCCTGTCTCGAAAGCTGCAGGATCAGACTGACCTCGCCTTTATTCATACCGAGTTTCTTAGCTATGGCTTCAACGCCTTTTCCTTGGTCATGCAAAGAAAATAGCTCTGTATATCTGCTCTTCATGCTCAATCCCGCAAAAATTGGCTCTTGTACTACCGATTCATTAACAGACGATACCGCATCGTTAGAAGAGACGAATTGTGCCGAATTTTCGAGATTAGATGCAGAAGTCATTTCGAGGATTTCAGCTTGCTGATTATCAGATCTTTGATTCATTTGTTGATTTACATGCACTTTCGTTAATTCTTGCGACAGGTCTTGCTTTTGCTTCTCTAATGTTTCCAGCCTGCCTGCCAGCTTCGCTAGCTCTACTTCGTAATCTTGTTTTGTTTTCGAAAATAGATTGAGCAGCGACTGATTTTGTTCATCCATCTCAGCTGCGAAGTGCTCGATCGTTTCCTCGATCTCTTGAACTACATTTATTTTAGTGGATGACGCTGCTTGATCCTTAGGGAGGAATCGCGCATATACAATTAAGACTAGACCGAGAAGTACGACATACAACCACGGCTGCATAGTCATTGGGTTCACCTTTTTCTTTAATTGAGATACTAGTTATAAGGATAAATCGATATGATGCCCTTTATAAGGATGATCAGGTTGATGATTAGGTTCAGAGGAAGCAGAGACTGACTTGTGTTTATTCTTGCTATTATCCTTGGTCGTCTGTTGCTTCTGCCCGTCATGATCTTTAAGATCCGCACGTACGCTCTCTTCAAGTTTGCTGCTACGGTGACGATCCTTCTCCGTAGATTGAGCCGCTTGATTCTCTAGGATCGTTTCGTCCTGACGCGGTTTTTGCATAAGCTGATTTTGCCGAATGCCCGCTTCATCGTTTTTGTGTACGGCGAATTGTAAATCGATGGCTTTAAAACTCATCGCTTACCCTCTCCTTTACTCACACATAAGCGCTCATAGAAATATCACCATCACTTAAATGGAACGTCATACGGTTTGTTGGATCTTTTATATATTTGGTATACCGGCCAATAACAATCTTCGTGCCCCCATAAATGGTGGATAAGATTTCTACTTTCGCTTTATCGGAGTCTTCTAACGATTTCTCTATTTCGAGAATACGTTCCTTGATCGTATTTTGCTCTTCTATCGCTTGTTTTTTCGTATGATTTAACTTGACTCGCATTGCTACTTTATCCGGTCCTAGTTGACCCGCTGCGGCTAATTGGTCTAACAGAGTAAGCGCTTTCTCCGTTTTATCCATATTTTCTATGTATACCTTCAGTTGGTTACGGAGATTGAGCATCTCATTACGGAGCTCTGGCAGAACGCCAACTTCTACAACTGTAGTCGTCGACATTGAATTCCCAATTGTCCTCGCAGTTACTCGCTCGCCTGCTTGTATTGTGCCCCCAACAATGAGTCCTTTGGAGCCAATACAGTTTACTGCCTTGCCTGCTCTGATTGTTGAATGCATGATACTTTGAGAGACCTTTAATTCTCCCGCAACTTCAACAGTTGCATCCTGAATGAAGGAACTTTTCACATTCTTACCAGCTTTAACATAGGCTTTATTTTGGCCCACAATACCTGCACTAATATCAATAGAACCTTCCGCTTCAAGCTCTGCGGCTTCAACACCGCCAGTGACACGAATATCTCCCGCAGCACGAATTTTAAAGCCAGGTAGTACATTCCCACGAACAACAACCGTACCGACAAAATCAATATTCCCAATATTATAATCAACATTTCCATTCACTTCATATACGGGAAACACATTAATCTTATCTCGATCCGTCCTTACAACCATACCGTCAATTAATGAATAAAGTCCCATTTGCTCGGCGTCCGTAATCACATTCTTACCTAATTTAAATCTAGCCTCTTTGCCCGCCTTGGTAAAAAGGGTTTCGCCTGTTACCGCTCGTCCTGGTGAGCCTTCTGTGGCCAGAAATCGCTGTCCAATTGGCTGCCCTTTTCTAACATTATGGAGAGAAACAACTTCTTTATAGTTTACCCTGCCGTCATCCAGTTCAAGTGGTTTTTTATCTTCTTCATCAAAATCAAAAATAAATTTAATATAGCCGTTCTGACCTTCTTCTGGCTTTGTACCCGAAGCAATCATAACTTTTTGATGATAAAAGGGCTGCGGATTTGCTGCAATTTGAGCAAGTAAAGGTCGGTTTAAACCGTGAACAATACGATTCGTTTGAATGATGTCTTCCAGTTGACCTGCGGTTACTTTAAAGTTGTCGTCAACATTGTTAATTAACAAGTAAGCTGATAATTTGTCATCTGATATGGAAATACTGATATAATAATCCAAAGGCATGTTCCTCTCAATCATGGACATACCACCTTTCATTTCTAACTAATTTAGGTTATGTATCTTGAAAAAGTTGATTTTTAAAACGTCCAAGTACCCCTTTTAATCGAAGAATGGCTTTGGAATGTAATTGTGAAATACGTGAGGGAGATAAGCACATCACCTCAGCAATTTCGCTTAAAGAGAGCTCTTCGAAATAAAATAACGATACAACTGTTCTCTCTTTCTCCGTTAACCGTTCGATTGCCTTTGCCAATGACTCCTTTAGAAAAAACTCATTAACTTGATACTCCGGGTTTCTGGCCTTCTCGTCAACAAGTAAAGAAAGACGCGTTTCAGATTCTTCCTCTCGAATAGGATCATCGATTGAACAAACGGTTGTAATCGAAATATCCTGAAGTATCTGCTGAAAATCTTGCTCACTAACTTGTAAATAGCTACTAATCTCGGCATCCGTAACGGAGCGTAGATACTGTTGTTCGAGCTTCTGGTAGGCGTCCTCAACCTTTTTGGCCTTTTCTCTCACAGAGCGAGGCACCCAATCTCCTTGCCTAAGTCCATCAATGATAGACCCACGGATTCTCCATGAAGCATACGTTTCGAATTGTAGGCCGCGTGCATAATCAAATTTTTCGACAGCATCAATAAGGCCCATCACACCGAAGCTTGATAGATCCTCTTTCGAAACACTTTTTGGAAGACCAATGGCAAGTCGTCCGGAAACATAATCTACTAAAGGCAAATAGCACTCAATAAGCTCTTGCTTAGCGGGTACCCAGCCATGCTCCTTCCACTGTTTCCATAACTCGATATTGGCTAGTTGTGATTGCTTCTGTTCGATCATGTATTATGTTTCACCATCCTTAGTCTTCAGACATTCGCCTTAAGGCACCCGCCAGTTGTTCAGGGTCCAAATTATTCTTGGTGACTAGCTTAGGTGGATTCAGTGGTGAAAATTGCATTTCAATAGATGGTGAAGAGTTTTTACTGCCCATATTAGCCTTCATTAACTCACGCGTTTCCTCATCTTCATCTGGTGTCGTAAAATCCAGAGATTGACCAACAGTCGATTCCGAAGTGAGATTCACGTGAGATGAACTACCCGCTGCATGTTCAGCTCCAATCATTATACCCAACACCCATCTAAAGCCAAATGTCAGAACGAATAAAATAAGAAAGCTGTATACACTCTTAAGACAGGTGGACAGAACTACATTATTGCCAATCGATAAGGCAAATGTTAATAAGCCAGCCACTGATGCTACGAAGACATTAATTCGAATGGTTCCAATCATCATTAAATTTCCTTCACTCCTAATTGGACACTTCGAATAACCAGAACCCCGGTCTCCGTATGAAATTCTATTGTTCGACCGTAATTAGCTCCGGTATCCTCAGCTCGAATCGGAATTCCATATTTATTCAACATTTCTTTACAAGATTCTACATTTCTTGGACCAATTCTCATCGTATCATTATTTCCAGCAAATGCAAACATTTGAGCACCGCCAGACAGTTTAGCTTCTAACTTGTTTACAGTAGCTCCGAGTTTTTCCATTCTTGAGATTAACTCAGGAATAGCCGTATCCGCATATTTAGCAATGTTCAGCGATCCCTCACGAGCAATCTCTGATGATGGCAGCATAACATGAGCCATCCCCGCCACTTTAACGCGGCTATCATACAAGGTGACACCCACGCACGAACCCAGTCCTGTCGTCTTCAATACACCCGTTAGGTGAGCAACATTCAGGTCAGCCATTCCTACTTTAATCAAATTATCCTGCGTCATGAAGACTCTACTCCTAATGCCGAAAATATTTTGCCAAACGATTCCGGATCAGGAATTAGGAAGAAATGTCCTTGTACTTCATTATCCCCCTCTAAAAACTTGGTATCAATGAGAAGTGCTTGATCACCCATTTGACCAAATTGCAATAATCCATAGCTTAAAATGGCACCAGCCATATCAATCGCTAACGCTGGGACAGTAGGCTGCATGTTTAAATTCGTGAAATCAGCCAGAGAGGATAAATAAGAACCGGCAAGAATATTGCCTATTTCATTCAAAGCAGATAATTCTAGCTCTGAATACTCTTCTTGATATTCAATATTCAATCCAATCAGATCTCTCAGCATATTTTTGGCGGCATCTAAGTTTAGGATAAAAAACATATTTCCAGGAGCGTCTCCATCCACTCGTAAGAAGATCGCTAGAACAACTGTCTCCACGCCGCCAACACTTTCGCAAATTTCTTCGAAAGGAAGCATTCGTACCTTGGGAACGAGCATATCAATCGGCTTATCTAGCAAAGTAGAAAGGGCAGTTGCTGCATGACCCGCACCTATGTTACCCACTTCTTTGAGAACATCCATTTGAAATTCTGCTAATTGACTAAATACTTCCACAAGCTATTCCTCTAAACTTTCTAACTGTTGAATTTCATTGCGATCCAAGACTTGCTCCAAATTAAGCAGGACAAGCAATCTTTGTTCGCCAACGCGTGCAATCCCATCGAGATACTTCGCTTTGATACCGCCCACAATTTCCGGTGGGTTATCAATATTGTCTGTATCCAAGTCGATAACATCATTCGCTGAATCTACAATTAATCCAACTTCAAAGTCCCCAGCAGACACGATGATAATACGCGTAGTATCTGTAGTGGCTTGCTCTTCAAGTCCGAATCTAGAACGAAGATCAATAATAGGAATAACTACACCGCGAAGATTGATAACACCCTTAATAAATTTTGGTGCTTTCGGTACACGCGTCATTGGCTGCATTCTTTCGATCGTTCTAACTTTTTCAACTTCCACGCCGTACTCTTCCGTTCCAAGTGCGAAGACGATTACCTTTTTTTCTTCTCCCATTGTGAAATCCTCCTTAGAATTATGTGGTTATTTAATTAATGCATTTGGATCTATGATCAAAGCGACTTGTCCATCCCCTAAAATCGTTGCGCCTGAAACTGCAAATAAACCGGATAAATACTTCCCTAATGTTTTGAGAACAATTTCTTGCTGACCGATAAATTCGTCTACCATCAAGGCAACTTGTTTATCCCCTTTACGCACAACAACAATTTCGGTTTCTTCTTCAAGGTCCTCATTGAAATCAGGAACATTGAACAACGTGCTGAGTGATACAAGAGGGATAATGGAATTGCGGTAATCCACCATTTTGTTACCATGAATGCTGCGAATCTGATTCCTCTGGATAGCTGATGTTTCAACAATCGATGATAACGGTATCGCATATTTCTCACTACCAAGACGCACAAGCATAGCAGATATAATAGACAGGGTCAGTGGAAGTTGAACTGAGAATTTACTTCCCAGACCAGGCTTAGAATCAACTTGAACATGTCCACCCAGCATTTGAATCTTCGTCTTCACAACGTCAAGTCCAACACCGCGTCCTGAAATATCTGAAATTTTCTCTGCAGTACTAAACCCAGATGCGAAAAGTAAGTTGTATACTTCCAAATCCGTTAACTTCGCTGCTTGCTCTGCTGTTACAAGACCATTCTTAAGTGCGGTCTTCAATACCTTTTCTCTATAAATCCCTCTACCGTCTTCTTCAATTTCTATGAAGACATGATTTCCGCTATGGAAAGCGCGAAGCTGAATGGTACCTTGCTCACTTTTACCTGCAGCCAACCGATCGCTGATCGACTCAATTCCGTGATCCACAGCATTACGAAGTAAATGTACTAGCGGGTCGCCGATTTCATCAATAACGGTACGATCTAATTCTGTCTCTGCACCTGTGATGACCAAATCTACTTTTTTATCAAGAGATTTAGCCAAATCTCTAATCATCCGCGGGAAGCGATTGAAAACAGAATCCACGGGCACCATGCGAAGCTTCAAGACAATATTTTGTAAATCACTGCTGACCCTAGACATATGTTCAACGGTTTCTGTTAGATCATTGCGTTTAACCTCACTAGCTAGTTGTTCTAAGCGAACACGATCTATTAAAAGTTCACTGAACAGATTCATAAGCGCGTCTAAGCGTTCAATATCGACACGAATCGTACGACTTGCCACTGGAGCCCCACCTGCAGCTGGTTTAACTGAAGCAGCAACAGGCTCCGCTTTCGCTACTTCAACTGCAACCGGTACCGTTACTGCAGCAAAAGCAGCGACTATTTCTTGTCTAGCAATTTCAACTTCATTTCTAGGACGGGATAATTCGGCAAGTGATTCTGTATCAACTGTAATAATCACTGCAGAATGAATTTCGGAAACATTTAGGATCTCTTTTTCAAGCGTGGCTTGATCAACCTTAGAAATAAAATATAGGGAGAAGGAACGATCAAATTTTTCTTGCTCGATTTCTTGAACAGTTGGCGTCGCTTTCACGATTTCACCCATTCTCTCCAATGCATCGAATACCATGTAGGCGCGAGCGGCTTTCAATACACAGTTCTCATTCACGCTTACTTCAACATAGAAAACAAGGAAGCCCGAATCAATCGATTGTTGAAGAATGGAAAATTGAAACTCATCAACTTCAATACCTTTTGCTGGTTCTTTCACATCCGTCACTACCGGAGCATGTGCAGTTTTATAGTCACCTGTCACAATGGAACGTAGAGCAATAACAATCGGTGTTACATCTGCTTTCCCAGTACCGCCTTGAATAATATCTTCGACCATGGATTCCAACGAATCGAGACTTTTGAAAATACAGTCAAATATGAATGGATTCATTTCAACTTTACTGTTACGTACTAAGTCAAGCACATTTTCCATCTCATGTGTTAGGGCAGCGATATCCTCAAAGCCCATTGTTGCGGACATCCCTTTCAAAGTATGAGCAGAACGGAAAATGTTATGAACAATACTAATATCCTGAGGGCTGCTTTCTAAACTTAGTAAGTTCTCATTCAAAGATTGTAAATGCTCTTTCGATTCATCGATAAACATGGATAAATATTGACTAAGTTCCAAAACCACACACCTCCATTAGAATCATTATGCAACCTGCTTGCTATGGTTCATTAATTTAGTACACATTGAGCTAGCCGAACAGCGATATCCTGCTGAGGCAGCACGTGCATCGCAGCTTGAATCTCTACAGCAGCCCTAGGCATACCATATACGACACAAGTTTCTTCAGACTCGGCAATGGTTGTCGCTACGCCGGATTGCTTCAAGGAAAGCATACCTTTGGCTCCATCGCTACCCATACCTGTCATCAGGACGATGTGCCGCTTCAACTCACTCATACCAAGCAAGGACTCAAACATGACATCCACCGAGGGGCGGTGGCCAGAACGAGGATCTTCTTTGGTCAATCGAATTTTGTACGTTTTGTGATCTTTGTAGACAATCATATGCCATCCTCCCGGCGCTACATAAGCAGTTGCCGTTTGGAGCACATCTCCCTCCGCTGCTTCAACGACTTGGATCTGAGAGATATCATTCAGACGCTGAGCTAATGATTTAGTGAAATTAGGCGGCATATGTTGAACAATTAAGATAGGAGCAGGAAAACCTGCGGGGATATTAGAGATCACCTGATGTAAGGCACGAGGTCCTCCAGTTGAGGTCCCTATGGCTACTAGATGATCGAAATGCGTAGAACCAGGAATTGCAGCTAGCTTAGTATCCGGTGGTTTCATCATACCCACTTTACTTTTGGTTAGTGTTGTCTGATTAACCCACGTAGACAAAGGCTGCTGCTGAAAAGGCAGAAAAGGCCTCAGCTTCGTTCGAACTGCCATATGCAGCTTTTCGTGAAGCAGCTGTTTTACTTTATATAAGTCCAAGGATATCGAGCCTGATGGCTTTCGAATAAAGTCGACAGCGCCCCATTCGAGCGCTTTAATCGTTTCAGACGCCCCTTCCTGGGTTAAGGAACTTAGCATAATGACAGGCGTAGGTTGCTCTGCCATAATGCGCTGAAGAGCATCCAAACCATTCATCACTGGCATTTCTATATCCATCGTGACGGCATCGGGACTTAAGAGCTTTACTTGTTCAATGGCTTCTTGACCATTTTTTGCAGTTCCTATGACTTTGTACTGAGGATTTTCAGAAATCAGATCGCTTATTATTTTTCGCATAAAGACGGAGTCGTCTACGACAAGAATGTTAAAAGGTGCCATGCTGTTTCCCTCCCTTCATGTGCTTATTCGACATGATTTGCAAAATTCCTATTTCAAAAGACTCATCATTTTATTTAGAAATCCCTTAACACCGGAAGTTGGTATATCGATGACGCGATAACCTTTGATATAATTGTCTACTAATATTTGAAGACTTCTTGCAGCGGCCGAATTAGGAAAAGCAACTGTAAAAGGGATTTGCTTTTTTACTGCTTTAGAAACAGAAACATCATCGTCAACAAAACCGAGAGTAGGTATTTGGATATCTAGAAATTGTTTAGCTACTAAAGAGATTTTATCTGCTGTATGCTTACCTTCCTTCAAATCCGTTACTCGATTAATAACTAATTTAAAAGAAACGTCATGTCCCATGGAGTTAACCATTTTGATTATGGCATAAGCGTCAGTTATGGAAGTAGGTTCAGGTGTTGTAACAACAAACGTCTCTTCAGCGGCAAGTATGAATTTCAAGGTTTCTTTGGACAATCCCGCACCTGTGTCAAAAATGATGAAATCAACGTACCCATTGAGCTGCATGACTTGTTCGGCAAAGTAATCAAGTTCTTCATCTGTTAAGCGAAGTAAGTCGTTAAATCCCGATCCGCCCGCAATAAAATCCAAATTATTATAACCTTTCTGGATAATTTCCCAGATCGTTTTTTCCTTTTTCAACAAGTGATACAAATTGTATTTGGAGGAAACACCCATAAGAACATCAATGTTGGCAAGCCCAATATCAGCATCAAAGACAAGAACCTTATAACCTTGGGACTGAAGCGTTAAAGCAAAGTTCAGTGTAAAATTAGATTTTCCTACGCCGCCCTTTCCGCTAGTCACGGTAATAATCCTGGTTGCTTTTGTACCTTTGTCATTCTGAATCTGTACCAGGTTCCGCAACCCTTCTGCTTGATCCTTCATGCTCTAGGTTCCTCCAATAACAAATCGATGATTTGCCACTCATTCATTTCCGTAATATCATCTGGTACACTTTGACCATTCGTAACATACGAAAGCTGCAGAGAGAACTCGTAAACAACATTAACAATCGCACCGTAGGAATCCGTTTCATCCATTTTGGTGAATATTACTTTGTCCAGCTTGAACTTATTAAAATTGTTCGTTATGGCTCTCATGTCTCGATATTTCGTTGTTAAGCTAAGAACCAAAATGGTCTCGCTATTACCTTGAGTCTTAAGCAAAGAGTTAAGTTCCGAGACATACATTTCATTTCGGAAATTACGACCAGCCGTATCCATGAAAATAACGTCACATTCTGCCAAATTATGAAACGCTTTTGCTAAATCTTGCGGGGAGAACACAACTTCAAGCGGAACATTTAAAATAGTTGCATATGTTTTTAATTGCTCAATTGCTGCGATCCGGTAGGTGTCAGAGGTAATAAAACCAACTTTTCGTTGATATTTCAACACTTGCTCAGCAGCCAGCTTCGCAATAGTTGTCGTTTTTCCAACTCCAGTTGGTCCTACGAAATGAACGACACGAGTACTCGGTGAAATTTGTTTACTCTTATCAGACTGAAATATCTGTCCAAGCTTGGATCTCACAACTTGAAGTGCTGTCTCATCCGTCACAGGTTCATCTGCCAGCTGAAAATCGGTTATAACTTCCTCAATAATTTGACGAACTAGCTTAGGATCAACTTCTTGGTCATATAATCGTTGTTCAATTTTCTGTAAGGGTTCAGGCAGCTTTGACTCATCAGATGCTTGAGTAAGCTTTCTCATCATTTCCTTCATTTGTTTGAGCTCCTCCATGAGGTGCTCATCTTTTTGAATGGATCTATTTGGTGCATTCACGGATACAGGTGTATAGGACTGTTGTGGTTTATAACTCGGTTGTGCCTCTACGCTTGCGGTAACGGTAATTGGTTCCTTCGCAGCTGAAACTGCGGCAAACACATCCGGGACTTCTGGAAAATCCGACAAATGTGTTTGAGGTCTTGCAGGTGGCTGACTTATCACAGACTGTACTCTCTGTTGTTGAGGCTGAGGTGCCAACCGTTGGACTGCTGAGCTTGAATTCGAGTTAGCTGTATCAATTGCAGCAATAACTTCAATCTTTTTCCTACCGAATAAGCCAAGAAACCCGCCTGTACGAATTTCTTTGGTATTCAGGATTACCGCGTCCTTGCCTAAATCCGTACGAATTTTTTGCAATGCGTCAGGCATGGAATCGACAACATATCTTTTCACTCTCATAAATTGACTACCCCCATGCTCTGAATTTCTACGCTAGGCTCTAATTCGCTATAAGATAATACATGTATATCTTGCAGAGTTCTTTCAAGCAGTTGTCTTAAATACATCCGAATCGTAGGTGATGTTAAAATAACAGGTTGTTGTCCAGATTGAATCAATTTGGAAACTTGTTCACTTACGCGATGATAAATAATTTGTGAAGATGATGGGTCAAGTGCCAAGTAACTTCCTTGATCGGATTGCTGCACAGAATCGGCAATTTTCTTCTCCACAGAAGGACCTACCGTAATGACTTTCAATGAATCACCTAAGGAAGTAAACTGCTGAGTAATTTGTCTGGACAATGATTGTCTCACATACTCAGTCAAGATTTCAGGATCCTTTGTATAAGAGCCATAATCGGCAAGAGTTTCTAAAATCGTTACCAAGTCACGTACGGAAATTTTCTCGCGCAGTAACTTAGACAATACCTTCTGAATGTCCCCAATCGACAACACGGAAGGTATAAGATCATCCACAAGCGCCGGATAAGATTCGCGGACATTTTCAATGAGTGCTTTCGTTTCTTGGCGACCAAGAAGTTCGTGGGTATGTTTCTTAATAATCTCAGTTAAATGTGTTGCCACGACAGATGGAGGATCAACGACTGTATAGCCAGATAGCTCTGCTCTTTCTTTGGTCACTTCATCAATCCAGATAGCAGGCAATCCAAACGCAGGTTCAGTTGTTTCAATGCCTGCAATCGAATCATCATCAATACCAGGGCTCATGGCTAAATAGTGATTAAGAAGTAGTTCTCCTCGTGCAACCGTATTGCCTTTAATTTTGATGATATACTCATTTGGACGTAGTTGAATATTATCGCGGATACGAATGACAGGCACGACAACCCCAAGTTCAAGAGCACATTGTCGACGAATCAAAATAATACGATCGAGTAAATCTCCGCCTTGTTGGGTATCGGCTAAAGGTATTAAACCATAACCAAACTCGAATTCAATAGGATCCACTTGTAACAACGAAATAACACTTTCTGGACTGCGTACTTCTTCGATTTGCTGCTCCTCCACCAGTTGTTCTTCTTTAATAGCTTCCCGCTCCAAATTCTTTTGCATTTTGTACGCTGCGAAAACTAACAATCCGGCAATCGGAAAAGTAGTGAACCAATGAATTGGAGTGAAAATGCCAAGCATCACAAGGGTACCAGCAACAATATATAGAAGCTTTGGCTGTGCTGTTAACTGTTTGGTGATATCGTGGCCTAAATTACCTTCCGATGATGCGCGTGTTACGATAATGCCGGCAGCTGTTGAAATTAAAAGAGCTGGGATTTGACTGACGAGTCCATCACCGACTGTTAATATTGAGTATTTTGCTAATGCCTCACTGAAGGAATCCCCCTTCAACGTCATCCCAATAATGAAGCCACCAATTAAATTGATAATGAGAATGACGATACCTGCAATGGCATCCCCTTTTACGAATTTACTCGCACCATCCATGGCACCATAGAAATCAGCTTCACGTTCAATCTTCTGTCTGCGTTCTCGAGCTTGCACTTCGTTAATTAATCCTGCATTTAAATCAGCATCAATACTCATTTGTTTACCCGGCATCGCATCGAGTGTAAATCTCGCTGCGACCTCGGCAACACGCTCAGAACCTTTGGTAATTACAATGAATTGTACTAAGACCAAGATGAGAAAGACAACGAACCCTACAATAATAGCCTCTTTAGAGGTACCACCTGCCACAAAAGACCCAAAAGTTCTAACGACGTTTCCTGCTTCTCCATGCGACAAAATGTTCCGAGTTGTAGAAACGTTTAACGCTAACCGGAACAAAGTCGTAATTAGCAGCAAAGAAGGAAAGATCGAAAACTGAAGAGCTTCTTTTGTATTCATCGCTACCAAAATAATCATTAAAGCAATGGATATATTAATAATTAATAAAAAATCTAGTAAAGGGATTGGAACCGGTACAATCATCATTAATACAATACCGATAATGCCAACCAGAACTAATAAATCCTTGATTTTCATCAGATTGTACCTCCCTTCTCATTAATTCGTCTTGCCCTTAACTTTATATACATACGCCAATACTTCTGCGACAGCCTGGAACAGCTCAGCGGGAATCGATTCACCAATCTCCACCTGTGCAAAGATCGCTCGAGCAAGCGGTTTGTTTTCCATCGTCATGACACCGTTTTTCTTGGCCACTTCTTTTATTTTCAAAGCAACATAATCGGCACCTTTAGCAATGACCGTCGGGGCCTGCATATTGTTTGAATCATATTTCAAAGCAACAGCAAAGTGGGTTGGATTTGTAATAATAACGTCTGCTTTTGGAACTTCTTGCATCATGCGCTGCATCGCCATCTGACGCTGCTTCGCGCGGATCTTCCCTTTGATAAGAGGGTCTCCTTCACTCTTCTTGTACTCGTCTTTAATGTCCTGTTTGGACATTTTAAGACTTTTTTCGTACTCATACTTTTGATAAATGTAGTCAATAATGGCAAGCACAATTAAAATGGCACCGATTTTGATTCCTAGTGAGAGCGTAACCGAAGCAATGAATGAAAATGTACTCTCCAGCGGAGCATGGCCTAGACCAAGCAGTTTAGCCTTTTCCCCCATCAATGTCGTGTAAACAACATAACCGATAATTAACATCTTCATTGTTGACTTCAGAAAATCCATAACCGTCCGTAATGAAAAAATTCGTTTAAACCCAGCGATCGGATTAATCTTTTCAAACTTCATCATCAAGGGGTCGCCAATGAACATAAAGCCAATTTGTGCATAGTTGCCAATGAAAGCTATTAACACAACTAAGATGAAAATAGGAGCTAATATGATCAAACCTTGAGTAATTAAATTTAAGAACAAGACTTGAACGTTCCCAGCCGTAATATCCATGGTGAGCTGATTCTCATATACGTTGCGGAAGATGTTTACCAACTTCTCTTTCATATAACCGCCAAACATGAGGAACGACAAGAATGAAAAGAGTAAGATGAGCGCCGCAGGTAAGTCCATACTTTTAGCAACTTGACCCTTTTTACGAGCATCTTGCCTTTTCTTCGCCGTAGCAGGTTCCGTCTTTTCACCAGCAAACCATTGTAAATCGAGCTGTAAGCGAAATGAGTGGGACACGGCTTTCCTCCTACTTAGGGAGCTGGTTGCTGTGTACCGCTAATGAGTTGGAGCAACTTCTCCATGTAATCAAAAATTGTTGCAAATAAATTTTGAAATTGTGAAATCAATTCCGGGAATAGTAAAACTAACAAGAAAAAGCCCAGAATCATTTTTAAAGGTGCGCCAACAACAAAAATATTGAATTGCGGAGCTACCCTCGTTAAGAGCCCTAACCCTAAATCTGTCAAAAAAAGGGCTGCTATAATAGGAGCAGCGAGTTGGAATGAGAGATAAAACATTTTGGACAGTGAGTGAAACAAGAAATCCGAAATTTGACCGTTGTAGATGCGTGTAAACAGTTGATTGTCTAGCGGTACCCACCGGTAACTATCCATAATGGCTCTGATCAAATAATGATGACCATCAAAAGATAAGAAGAGCAGCACAGCGATCATATACTTGAGGTTTCCTAACATTGGGGTAGATACCCCGGTCAAAGGATCAATCACACTCGCCATACTGAAACCGATTTGCATGTCCATGAAAGAACCGGCTGTCTGGATAACCGTAAAAAAGATATAGGCGAGAAAACCAAGCAAAACACCAACTAGCATTTCACGAATGATCAACAGGACGTATTCACCATCCATGGGAATGGGTTTCCCCTGCCCCATGCTCGCGAAGATAAGAAATGAGATAAATAGAGAAAGACCGATTTTGAACATCATTGGAACATTTCTTGAAGATAAAATCGGTACCACGACAAAGAACGATGTAATTCGACAAAAGATAAGCAAAAAAATAGGGATAACTTGAAAAAACATGGTCATATCGCTCACAACCTATCCAACGAATTTGTAAAGGTTGTTGAGTAAGTTAAAAGTAAAGTCAACCAAAGTATTCATAATCCAAGGTCCAAAGATTAAGATGGACAGCAGAACTGCAACAATTTTGGGAACAAAAGCTAAGGTTTGTTCTTGAATTTGTGTTGTTGCTTGAAAAATACTTATGATAAGACCAACTAAAAGCCCAATAATAAGCATGGGTGCGCTTGCTTTAAGCACGGTATAGACCGCTTCACCAGCAATTCGTATTACAAATTCCGAGCCCATTTAGGAAACCTCCGATATCTTGATCCTCAACCGTAGCTTAACCGTAGCTTAGGAGTAATGATCTCACCACAAGATACCAACCATCTACTAGAATGAAAAGTAGAATCTTAAAGGGTAATGAGATCATAACAGGCGGTAACATCATCATCCCCATTGCCATCAAGGTACTAGAAACAACCATATCAATGACTAGGAATGGAATGAATATCATGAACCCCATCTGAAAAGCTGATTTCAGTTCACTAATCGCATATGCCGGAACTAATGTAGTAATCGGAATATCTTCTACGCCCGTAGGTGCTTTAGCTTTGGTATAGTCCAAGAACAACTTTAAATCCTTTTGTCGCGTATGCTTGAACATAAACTTCTTCATGGGTAGGGATGCTTTCTGAAAAGCCTGGGTCTGATTAATTTCACCCTTCAAATAAGGCTGCAGTGCTGTCTGATTAACCTCGCTCAAAGTTGGAGACATAATAAAAAAGGTTAAAAACAGAGCTAGTCCGATTAGAACCTGATTAGGTGGCATCTGCTGAGTTCCAAGTGATGTACGAACGAAACCAAGTACAATGACAATACGCGTGAAACTAGTCATTAGAATGAGAAAAGATGGTGCAAGACTTAATACAGTTAATAATAGCAATAAAGTTACTGTGTTGGATGATCCGCCGGCAGTGCCTCCGGTCCCAATGTTCACATTTAATCCTGGAATCGGATTGTTGGGATCTGTCTCCGCAGCTGATGCTGTCAAAGAGATCAGGAACACTGAAATCAACACAAGCAAAAGCGTAAGAACTAATTTATTTCTTTTCATTCATCATTCAACCGATCTGTTTGTTTTTGATCAGAAAGCCATTCGTGGGCATTTCTATTACGGTTTGTCACTTTTTGCAGCTTATCGTGAAACACTTGTTGAAATGAAGAAGTAATTTCTACTTCCTCCTCGATGTCTTTCTTTCTAACCGACAGCTTACTGATCCAATTACTTAGTGTTCCGAAACCCACTCGGTCATCCTGAGAAGAACTAAGTAATTCCGAAATGAATGCTACTTCATCGGCGTCATTGATTTTATCCAGCAACTGGATGTTTTCACCGACGCCAACCACGAAGAGCGAATGACCAATTTCAACAATTTGAATCGATTTGTTTTGACCAAGGGGAACCCCACCTAAAGACCGAATCGAGTTCCCGAACATAGTTCCCTTATTTTTCTTAGCGATATACTTTATAAGTACAAAAAATAGGAGAATAATTAATACAAGAAAGAAAATGACCTTCACAATCATTCCAAAAGAGTCAAATGAATCGGTAGTCGGAAATTCAGATGTTGGAATACCTTGTCCTGGCTCTGTTTCGGCAAAACTTACGGACTTAGAGTACATCATAGCGACTACACAAAGTAAAACAGTAAAAAGTCTTTTCGATTGGAGTCTTCTCATAGTGACATCCCTTTCGGTTTATGTAAGACTCAACCGAGCATGGACGGCTTAACCTAGAGTCTTTTTAATCGCTTCAATAACACGGTCTGCTTGGAATGGCTTCACGATAAAGTCCTTAGCGCCCGCTTGAATAGCATCGATAACCATAGCTTGCTGCCCCATCGCTGAACACATAATAACTTTAGCATTTGGTTCAATTTTCTTGATTTCTTTCAATGCTTGAATGCCATCCATTTCAGGCATCGTAATATCCATTGTAATGAGGTCAGGTTTCAATTCTTTGTATTTTTCGATGGCTTGAGCTCCATCATTCGCTTCTCCACAAACCTCGTAACCATTTTTAGATAAAATATCACGAATCATCATTCTCATAAATGCAGCATCATCAACAATAAGAATACGGTTAGCCATGAATAAAGTCCCCCTAAAATTAAATTATTGTAACTTTTGAATTCGTTCCCATTGGTTCACAATGTCTGTAACACGAACCCCAAAGTTTTCATCGATGACAACGACTTCGCCTTTGGCAATTAGCTTATTATTTACCAAAATGTCTACAGGCTCACCTGCGAGCTTATCCAACTCGATAATCGATCCCTGGGACAGTTCCAAGATGTCTTTAATCACCTTTTGTGTTCTGCCTAATTCTACAGTCACCTTAAGAGGTATATCCAGTAGCAAATTAAGATTCGTTTCATCCGTATGTACCATTGAATCTGATTGTAAATGTCCAAATTGAACGGGTTGAACATTTACATTGCGATTCGGCATTCCACCATAAGCTGCCGGAGGCTGCTGATACATGGGTTGCTGTGGTGTATACATCGGTTGCTGTGGTGGATACATGGGCTGTCCCATTGGAGGCTGCTGATACATGGGTTGTTCATAAACGGGCTGCTGCTGTTGGTACACCGGCTGCTCATACATTGGCTGCGCAGCTGCAGGTGGCGGTGTATGGACTTCCTGCTTAGGTACTGATGACGGTGCAGGTGCTTGTACAGCAGGTGCAGCCTCCATCGAAGAATCAGAATCACCACCCATGAGGATCGATACCATTTCTTTGGCGAAAGGAACAGGTAATAATTGCATGATGTTAGAATCAATAAGATCGCCAATGATCAGTCGGAACGATATCTTTATAAATACGTCCTCGTCGGGTAGTTTTCCTTCTCCTTTCGACAAATTTAATATGTCGATTCCTGGAGGAGAGATATTGACAAATCGATTAAAGATGGTAGACATCGACGTTGCCGAAGAACCCATCATCTGATTCATTGCTTCTTGCACGGCGCTTATGTGAATTTCACTGAGATTTTCATCTCCGCCAGTACCGTCTCCACCCATCATTAAGTCAGCAATGACTTGGGCATCACGTGTTTTAATGACAAGTAAATTAATGCCATCAAAGCCGTCAACATAATTCACATGAACAGCTACATGAGGTTTTGGAAACTCCTCTTCCAATTCATCTCTACCGATAATAGAAACCTTTGGCGTCGTAATTTCTACTTTCTTTCCAAGCAATGTCGAAAGAGCTGTGGCTGCACTACCGAAAGTGATGTTACCAATTTCACCAAGTGCATCCTGCTCTAACGAAGATAAATAATCTTCAACTTGAGGAGGCCCATGAAAAGAAGAGGCTGAACTATCGTCCGATGACTGTCTCAACAAAGCATCGATCTCTTCCTGGGACAAATAATCTCTGTTATTCGTCATAATCTTCTTCTCCTTCATTTACGATTTCTGTAATTTGTACAGCCATCTTCCCTTTTAAGGTACCAGGGCTTCCGAGATATTTCAGCTTCTCGCCCACTTTGACTTGAAGCGAATCTTCGACGGATTTATGCAGCGGGATTACATCGCCAGCGCTTAAGCCAAGGAAATCACGTATTGAAATTTCGGACGAACCCAATTCTGCAATGAGAGGCAACTTGGTTTTTTCCAAGCGCGATTGAAGTGCTTCCACTTCTTCAGGTGCTCTCGTCTTTTTCTGTGAAACAAACCAATGATGTACAGAAAGTCGAGGCATAATCGGCTCGATAACCACGTGCGGGATACATAAGTTGATCATCCCTGTTGTATCACCGATTTTGGTGCTCAAGGATATCAGGGCAATGGTTTCATTGGGTGAAACGATCTGCATAAACTGCGGATTCGTTTCAAGAGCCTCTAATCGAGGTTGAATATCTATGACAGTCTTCCATGCCTCTTGTAAACTATCGAATGCTCTGCTAAAAATTCGTTCCATCACAATCGTTTCTATCTCAGTTAAAGCATTAATTTTAGTTGGAGTAGTACCTGCACCGCCTAACAAACGGTCCAACATAGCAAACGCGACATTGGGATGAACCTCAAGCACCATTCGACCCTCTAAAGGCTCCGCTTCAAAGATGTTCAAAATGGTCATTTTCGGGATCGAACGAATAAATTCGTCGTAGGGTAATTGTTCAACCTGGACAACACTGATTTGTACAAACGTACGAAGCTGAGCAGAAAAATACGTTGTTAAAAATCGCGCAAAGTTTTCATGAATCCGGGTTAAGCTTCGAATATGGTCCTTAGAGAAACGTACTGCTCTCTTAAAGTCATAAGCCCTTACCTTTTTCTGCGTTTCCTCTTTTTTAAGTTCATCCGCATCCATTTCGCCAGAGGACAAAGCAGCTAGCAAGGCATCGATCTCATTTTGCGATAGAACATCAACCATTCGAGTCACCTCCTTTAAGCAAAATCAAAAGCGAGTTATTGAAGTACTTTATCGGTTATCCAAATTTGTTTAATTTTACCTTCATGTAGCAATGGGTTTAGTTTGTTCATTAATGTTGATGTCAAACTATCCGAGCCTTTGCTGCCTTCAATTTGTTCCTTAGATAAATCTCCGAGAGCTTGTACAATTGTGCCTTTAACCGCAGAATCCAGCAAACTATCAAACTCCGTCTTAGCCTTCGAGTTTTCTAATTCAAAAGCGAAGCTAATTTTAATAAAATTTTGACCACCAGATAAATTCGTCAAAATATCTTTAATAATTGCTGTGTTTGCCTTTACAGCTTCAGCAGATGGCGCTTTAGTTGGTTTCACACTTGCAACGGCCTCTTGGGCTTGTACCGCAGGATCTTTGGATTGATTATTTTTCTCCATAAAGTTCCACAAAACAAATGCAGCCGTCAAAATCAGTGTAATCGCAATTAAAATGGAGACACTGAGTATAAAAATTTTGTTCTTAAACACTTACGAACCCTCCGCATCCCTGGACTTTATTGTCGCTCGAACTGAGCCAATCTCCTGCATGTAGGTCCGCACTAAGCTTACCACAACCTCTGCCTTTTCGAGAACGGTGATTTTCTTTCCCGTTGTCAATGTAATCATTGTGTCTGGAGTTTCTTCAATAAGTTCGATCAAAATAGCATTCAGGATAATGCCTTTACCGTTTAACCGAGTGAGAGAAATCATGCTTCTCCTCCTGTATCAGGATAAGGGGAGACTAGCTCCCCTCTTTCACATTAAGTAAAGATTAATGTTTAAGATTAACTACTTCTTGAAGTACTTCATCGGAAGTTGTGATAATCCGAGAATTCGCTTGGAAACCACGTTGTGCGATAATCATTTCCGTGAATTCGCCAGTTAAGTCAACATTGGACATCTCCAGTTGACCCGAAATAAGTGTACCAGTACCTGTTGTAGGGTCACCAGCTGCGCCAACTGCAATCGTACCATCAGGATTGGCATTAGCTGTCATACGATACAAATTGCCGCCAATTTTCTCAAGACCAGAAGGATTGACCACTTTAACAACACCCACTTTTTGACCTGTTGTTACAGTTGCTCCTGTGCTGTTAACACCGATGATATCACCATTTTGTGCGATAGAGAATGAAACGATGTCATCTGGAATGACGATTGGACCTGCACCATCAGCCCCCATAACATGTAGCCCTTCTGCATTTACAAGGTTTCTGGATGGATCTACGGTGAAGTTACCTGCCCTTGTCAAGTAAGGCGCGTCAACTTGCTCCGTAGTCCCAACGGCAAAGAATCCATCGCCATTAACGCGCAAATCAGTCGGGACGTTTGTAGTCATCGCACTACCTTGCGTATGAACAGTGTCGATCGCCGCTATACTTACACCTAAGCCAACTTGTTGAGCATTTACACCACCGCGGTTCGCGTCAGGAGCACTAACTCCTGCAACGGTTTGACTGAGAATGTCTTTAAACATAACACGGCCGCCTTTGAATCCGATGGTATTTACGTTTGCGATATTATTACCGATAACATCTAATTTCGTTTGAAAACCACGCATACCTGAAACACCTGAGTATAAGGATCTTAGCATTTAATAGGCCTCCTAATCGGATTTAAAATATAATGAGCTGCTTCATTCGTTCCACAGCCCTAGGCTTCCTGCACGGTCGAGCCTGATAGTTAAGAGATAATAATAGCACTATCTATTTGTGTGAAAACATGTTCACTCATGGAGTTTCCATCAAGCGCCGTCACAACAATTCGGTTAGGAACATTTACAATTAATGCATTGCCACCAAGAATCATAAGAGCATCCTTAGCTCCTTTAGCGGCTACCTTATCAATAGCATTGCTAAGTTTATTCAATTGCTCAGGCTTTAATTGAATGCCTCTCTCCTTGAGTCTAACCTCTGCATGATGACTGAAACGAACAAACTGCTCCTGAAATAGTTTTTGAAATGTAGGGTTATCGGATGTGGATACCGGTTGCTGAACAGGAGTTCGTCTCGTAGACGCCGGAGAAACCGCATTAGGATAAAGCTGCCCTATGGATATTCTCTCCGTCATTTTTTTTCTCCAACATTCTCAATTTTCTTGAGCTTGTCTAGAGAAACTTCCACTCCCTTCACATTAGCAAACTGATTCCCATCTTTAAACGAGATGGAATCAACAACACCAGATTTCTCAACAGATGCGCCAGTTGAGTCAATTTCCGTCCATGTGATGGATTTACCAATCAAACCAGATACAAAACCAAGAGATTGACGCATCAGCTTCATTTCTCCAGCCATATTGGTCAACTGCTCCACCGATGTGAACTGGGCCATTTGCGCGATAAACTCTTTATCCTGTAGAGGTTGTGTTGGATCTTGATTTTGAAGTTGTGTAATCAAGATTTTAAGGAAATCATCCTTACCTAATGTATTGTTGTCTTTATCTTTGCTTTTCGTATTTTTCCCCGTATTGATCAAATCCGTGACATTACCTACGATTGGGCTTGTAGCCACACTTTCACCTCCACCTGCTTCACATAAGTTGCCTATTAGGCTATAACATCGAAGGAGTTACCATTAACTGCTGTTCGGATTTGTGCAACATTTTCAATCTCTTGATTGAAATCAATTGAATCAACTCCGTAGTTGCCTGAACGATTTTTATTTTGACGCTGTGATTGACTAAATGTTTGCTGTTGACGTTGTTCTTGGAACATACTGGATTGCATGTTTTGATTTTGAGTAACCTCAAGCTTCTCCACTTGTAAACCTTGTGTTTGAAGAGCTTGTCTCAACTGCGGAAGCTGATTTTCCAGCATTTGCTTTCCTGCTAAGGAATCAGCTGCAAATTGAGCAATCAGTTGCCCATCCTGCATCGATATTCTTACATCAATATGTCCGAGATTTTTGGGGAACAATGAAAGTTTGGCTTCAGAAAAACCACCGGCCATGGTAATTTTCATGTTCTTCAACACATGCTCTGTCATCTCTTCTGAAAAATTCGCAGCATTGATTGTTGTAGTAGCTGCTTTATCAACAGCAGTAGTAGCCAGTTGTGCTTTCTGAAGGTCACCGATTGTAACGACAGTATTAGCTGAAGTACCAGTTTCTGTTGGTAAATCTTGAAGTGCTACCAAAGCTTCCTCAGAGGTTTTCTCTGAATCAACAACAGGAGCCTGAAGTACATTCTTGATAGCTAGAAGCTCAAGTTTGGACTTTGTTGGTTGTACGATTGTAAATTGTTCTCCATCCATCTTCTGTTCAGCAGTAAGCTTATTCGTACGCTTGTGATGATTAGATCTGTCGACAGGAGTAATTTCGGTCTTACTTCCCTCAACCAAAGTTTCGGAAGGACTCGATACTGATGCAGGTCCCTTCAGAGTCGCCATAATATCCGGAAGCAATGGTTGGATCGTATTTTGTAAATCCTGGTTTAAAAACTTCACAATCGGATTATCAGGCTGTTGCTTGGATAAAGAAGCTAGCGTTAACAACGTATTCTGAGTTTGTAAGTTTAAAGTATCTGCTGATTGAAGATTCAAAGCATTCGGCACTGTGAATGCCACGTTGGATTGAGCATCACCAAGAGTATGTATTAATTGCTGAGCATCATCAAACCATTTCTTTACTTTTGGGTCTTGCAATAATTGATCGGCTAGTGCAGGATTACTGTTCATTGCCTCCAAAAGCATTTCTGGGAGAGGTTGATCTTCAGTTCCTTGTTTGACTTCCTGCATAGCAGTTCCTTGTAGGGGCAATACCAAACTTTGAAGCATTTGTAGCAGCATGTTCAGCGAGAGCGTTGGATCTGAAGCATTCTCATCTCCGGAAGTAGTCTCTTGTACAATTTGACCGTCCAATACTTGATTAAAAGTATCTTTGGAAGCCATTTCAGTCGCAGCCATTTTACCTGTTGCTGTTGAAGCAGCATTGTTTGCTTTTGGAACTGTTGGCATTTGTACATCCATTTTTTTCACCTCCCTTCGTGAAATCAATGTCATCTACTGAACAAGTTTGGCTGTAATTGAAGCTGCGATTTCCTTATTCGCGTCCGATAAAGAAGACATCACCTTGGATCGAGAAGCATTATCCATCCCACTGAGTATGGCTAACACTTTTTCAGGGTTAGATTTATTCATTTCCAGCAGAACATTGGATGCACTTTTAGGAGTCATGTTGGCAAATGTTTGCCCTAGATCTGTTTTACTAACTGATGTGATGGCCTTTGGTGAGTTAGCGCCATTCGTTGCTAATCTTTCTTGCAATGCGGCAATTTCTTTGTCGCGAATAGGAACAATATCTTTAATCCCTATTGAAGCTTCTGCTGCTTTAGTGGCATCCATCTTTTCAAGAATCGCGCCACGACTATCTGTTTTCATCATAGAAAATACGAGCACCATTTCTTTAGGTGTTAACGCTTCAATGATAGGAGCAGCTTTACTTGGGTTCATTTTTGCATACATATTCGCAAGTTGTGAAATTTGATTATTATATTCTTCCTCGGTTTGCGTCTTATTCTTCAGCTTCTCTTCGAGTTCAGTCAGCTTCGTATGAGCATCTTTCAAGGAAAGATCCTTTTGCTCGGATGTCGAATCCGCTTTTTGCAAAGCCGATTGAAGCTCTGTAACTCTCGCGTTCAACCTCGTAATCTCATCATCCTTGTATTTGATACTTTGTTCAGAAGTCTGTGTCTTACCAGAACTGATCGCAACGCTTTTTTCCTTGGGAGCAGGAACAATCGTCCCGATGACCGGTGTATTATGCAGCGCTTTCTGAATGCTGCTCTTGACATCATAGTCAAAGATGGACAGCAGCACGAAGAGCAGAACTGCCGTAAACACAAAGGGGATGACAAACCATATCAAAAACCGCTCCAGTGCACTATAAGATGCACCCTCTATGCTTGTATCGGCCATCTCCTTTTCCCTCCTTTACCTTCCTCAATACGTTAGCCGTTTGAAACGGTTTGTCGCCATTTCATCAAGAGCTTCTTGCTCTTTTTTCGCGACAAAAGATTGAAATTGGTTGTAAGCCTTCTCTCTTGCTTTCGTCCAAGCCTTCTCTTCAATCATTCTTTCCGAGAGATGTTCCTGCTTTTTGAGCACGACACGTTGTGCTTGCTGCACATCCCGATGCTTACGAGCAATCTGCTGGTCAACATGATTCATATAGCTCTGCATCATCAACATCCTGGAAATGGGTACCGAGCCGCTAGATACATCGGCCATTTCGTTATGAAGGTTTTCTTTTTGCTCAAACAATCCATGCAAACTCGTTTCTTCGTTCCGTAGTTGCCCCATTGCCTCAGACAGTATCCACTCCGCCTGTGTTTTTTCATTGTTTTTCAAATTGACAATTTGCTGGAAAGAATAGCGAAAATTCATTCAGGACCCTCATCCCTTATAAAATTCATGAATCAAACGTTCTTGAGCTTCTTCATAGGTTAACTTTTCAATCGTTTTTTGCTTCGTGAAATCCCATATGGCCTCAATATTATCCAAGGCAATATCAATATTTGGATTAGAACCCTTTTGGTACGCCCCAATATTGATCAGATCTTCCGAATCCTTATATATGGAAAGAAGTCGCTTTAATTGATCAGCAGCTTCCATATGTTCAGTAGGAACAATTTCTTTCATGACTCGACTTATACTGGATAATACGTCGATAGCTGGGTAATGACCTTTGTTCGCAATGTTGCGGTTCAGGACAATATGTCCGTCCAAAATACCTCGCACCGCATCAGCGATTGGCTCATTCATGTCATCACCATCTACGAGCACTGTATAGAATGCGGTAATGGACCCTTTGGGACCAGTACCTGAGCGCTCTAATAGCCGCGGAAGCATTGCAAAAACTGAAGGTGTATACCCCCTTGTAGCGGGCGGTTCTCCAACAGCAAGTCCAACTTCACGCTGTGCCATAGCAAACCGAGTGACTGAATCCATCATCATCATGACATTTAGACCGCGATCTCGAAAATACTCAGCAATACTTGTAGCAATCATTGCACCTTTGATTCGAATCAATGCAGGCTGATCTGACGTTGCAACGATCACAACAGATCTAGCTAGTCCCTCAGGACCTAAATCTCTTTCGATGAAGTCTAGAACCTCTCTACCCCGCTCACCAATAAGAGCAATTACGTTGACATCAGCTGAAGTATTACGGGCAATCATCCCCAAAAGGGTACTTTTACCTACACCTGAACCAGCGAAAATACCGACACGCTGACCTTTACCGATTGTCAATAATCCGTCGATGCAACGAACACCAACCGAGATTGGGTTCAGAACTCGAGGACGAGATAGTGGGTTTCCTGGCGCATTATTCGTTGAATATTGTGCCATTCTAGAAGGCAGAAATGACCCATCCAAGGGTTGCCCCAAGCCGTCTAATACCTTACCCAGAAGTTCATGTCCTACCTGGACTGTAAGCGGCTTTCCGGTACCAACGACATCGCATCCAGGACCTATTGAATCCAAATCACCTAGTGGCATCAGAACGACTTTATTACTGCGAAATCCAACGACTTCTGCTTTTAACGGCTTGTTCGACTTGTGTGGATATATGTAGCATAGATCGCCAATACTTACATCAGGACCTTCCGATTCAACGGTCAACCCAATCACTTGGGTCACTTTTCCATTTACACGAATCGGATCGATCGTATGCAGATGCTCTTTGTATTTATCAGCTTTTGGATGCGTGCTGCTCATGATCCGATTCCCTCGCTTTGAGTGGCCAATTGCTGTAATGCTGACTTAATTTCCTTAAGCTGAGTATCAATTCTGGCATCAATGCTTCCAAATGAGGAGCGAATCACACATCCGCGATCTTGTACTGTTGAATCTGGGATAATTTGCAGTTCTGCTTGTGAATCAATTGAAGTTAGCAATTCTTCACGTGCATCTTGTATGTATGCGAACTGTGACGGTGATACACAAAGTGCGATAATTCCTTTTTCTCTTCTGCGTGAAAGTACCGTACGAATCAAATCAATGACCCACTCCGGATGTAAAGTTAACTGTCGCCCAATCACTTTTTCAGCAATAGACGTACTTAGCTCTATTAAAAATGGTTCGGATTCTTGAATGATTTGTTGCTTCAGTTTGTAGGATTGCTCTAAAATCACTTGAGCCTCGGACAACATCTCTCCGTACTCTTGTCTAAGCACTTCTTCTGCTTGAGCAATCCCCTGCTTGTATCCTTCCTCATAACCGGACTGTCTCGATAAGGCGATGTGCTCTTCATCTTCAGTACGTCGAGTTTCCCACCAGCTGTTGATTTCTGCTTGCGTTTGTTCTCGGAGCTCAGCACAATCTTGCAAAGCTTGATGAATTTGTTCATTCGCAAAAGCCTCAGCGTCTTGAAGGATCTGCTCCTTCATACTAGTTGCTTCTGATAGTTCCTGTTGCTGCTCAGGGGTCAATTGAACACTGTCATTTGCCAACATACCTGCACGCAATAATTGTAGCGGTGAGATCGTTTCAACTAATTTCTTATCATCTAACGGAAAATAAGCAAATGATTTAATGACATTAGACAATAATATCATCTCCTCCACCACGTGCGATGATGATTTCACCAGATTCTTCTAAGCGGCGAATCGTAGCAACAATTCTTGTTTGGGCTTCTTCAACATCTCGCAAACGTACAGGACCCATGAATTCCATTTCTTCTTTGAAGGTTTCTGCCATACGCTTGGACATGTTTTTGAACAATACATCACGAACTTCTTCGCTTGCAACTTTAAGCGCAAGCTGCAAATCAGCATTTTCAATATCACGAATAATCCGCTGTATTGAACGATTGTCGATATTGACAATGTCCTCGAAGACGAACATCCGTTTCTTGATTTCTTCTGCAAGTTCCGGATCCTGAATTTCAAGTGAATCAAGTATGGTACGTTCTGTACCCCGATCGACACCATTCAGAATTTGTACGATTGAAGCAATACCGCCAGCATTTGTGTAATCCTGAGTTACCGTAGAAGAAAGCTTTTGTTCAAGCACACGTTCTACCTGGCTAATAACTTCAGGTGATGTGCTATCCATGAGTGCGATACGCTTGGCAACATCAGCTTGTTTCTCTTGCGGCAATGAAGACAGAATTATGGAAGCTTGATCCGCTTGCAAGTAAGATAATACCAGCGCGATCGTCTGCGAATTCTCATTTTGTATAAAGTTGAGAATTTGGGCAGGATCTGCTTTTCTAGCAAAATCGAAAGGTCTCACTTGTAGAGTTGCCGTCAAACGATTGATGATATCGAGTGCTTTCTGTGAACCCAACGCCTTTTCCAAAATATCTTTAGCGTAAGCAATACCACCTTGAGAGATGAACTCTTGTGCTAAGCAGATTTGATGAAATTCAGATAGAATGGATTCTTTTTCAAAGGAATCTACTTTTCTAACATTTGCAATTTCAAGCGTTAACTGCTCAATTTCTTCTTCTCGCAAGTGTTTAAATATTTGAGCGGACACCTCAGGGCCTAAACTGATCAAAAGTATGGCTGCCTTTTGTCGTCCGGTTAACCCTTGCAGAGCAGCTTTGGCCATACAAGTGCACCTCTATTCGTCTACTAACCAAGTACGAAGCAAATTGACAAAGTCTTCTGGCCGCTTTTTCGCAAGTGTTTCCAGCTGCTTACGCACTTGATTGTCATTAGTTACATTTTCAATATCAATTGTTGGAAGCTGTGCTTTTTTCGCCGCAATATTCATTTCTTGTTCTACTTGCTGCGCAGCTTTTTTGCGTCTTCTGATTGCAAATCCAGCAATGGCTCCAATAGCAAGCGCCGCCAATGCCAAACCTGCATAGGTCAAGTATGTAGTTGTTTTGGATGCTAGTGTATCAGTAGGTCTTGCAAAAGAGTGTGCAAACACGGTAACTTTTTTCTGCAATTCTTCGTCTGTATAAGTGACTTTGTTATCTGCCAGTGCTGTCCTTACAATATTGACTAAGGCACTTTGCACTGCAGCTTTGGTCTCAGGCGTTAAAGAATTGGGATCATCTTTAACCGGAGGTTCAATCCCTACATTAATACTTAAATCTTTCACAACATATGGCGTAGCGATAATATCGTTCGTAATTCGGTTCACTTCATAGTTAACTGTCTTATTATTTTTTTCTGAGTTTGACTTCCCTGAATTGGATGATCCC
This sequence comes from Paenibacillus sp. yr247, assembly GCF_900103825.1. Lineage (GTDB taxonomy): Bacteria > Bacillota > Bacilli > Paenibacillales > NBRC-103111 > Paenibacillus_E. The sequence continues at coordinate 717,102 of NZ_FNIF01000001.1, read as the reverse complement.
GGATAGCCTGGAACATCCGTCGTTCCAGTACCTGGCACACCACCTGCAGCAGCTCCGTTGTTCTGATACGACTCACTTGCTTCCTGCAAGGAAATTTCCAAACCTTTTTGATCCACTTGATTAGGTGCACTGACAAGCTGTTCTTTGCTTTTCTTCTGATCAAAGTTCATTGTTGAGAAAACACTAACATTCACCTTGTCGCGGCCAAACATGGTGCCGAGCATATTATTGATGTTTTTTTGCAAATCACTCCGGAATTGATTATTAATTTCGGATTGACTCGTAACTAGACTCGCAGATGACGGTCCACCGGCTTTAGAAGATACTAGACTTTGTCCATATTGATCTGAGATGGTGATATTCTCCAAAGGGAGATTCTTAACACTATGAGAAACTAAGTTATAAATCGTATCAATTTTTGCTTGATCCATCGTGTAACCTTGCTTCATTTGAAGAACAACAGATGCCGTTGCCTTCTCTTGCTGCTGTTGTAAAAACGGACCTTCTTCAGGAAGTGAAATCAATACTTTGGAACTTCCAATCGCTTGATTAGAATTAATCAACTGTTGTAGTTCACCTTGAATTGCGTTCAAGTATTTCACTTTAAATTCGTTATCTGTGATACCAAATGAACTGCTGTTGCTAAAAGCGCCGAAGCCTAAGGAACCGTTCTTATTTAAACCTTGTGATTCAACCCCAAGCTTTACATTCGCGACTTCACTTGTAGGCACTTCGATACTTTTACCATCAGCGCTAAGCTTATAAGGAATCTTAGCTGTATCCAGATAACCTTTAATTGCAGAAGCGTCGCTTGGCTGTAGTTCTGTAAATGCCAAGGAATACTCCGTCTTTGATAGATTAACACTTATAATTGCCGCAGTAAGAATCAGTAGCAAAACCGTTGCTATAAAAGTGATTTTCGTTGTTCTACTATATTGATTCCAATATTGCTTCACCTTTTCCCAGTACTGGAGCAGGTTCTCGTTCACTCTGTCACCTCATCGAACCAAAGTTTAGCAGCATTTAACTGAATCACAGCTGCATTCTCATCATCTCTTGGTAAGTCTCAAGGACTTTGTTTCTGACTTGTACAGTCAGTTCAAGACCTAACGATGCTTTCTCGGAGGCAATCGTCAGTTGATGTACATCGGAAAGCTCACCTTTGATGAAACTCTGATTTAACTGGTCAACTTGATGTTGTTGCGTATTTAAGTTTGTCATTGCCTCATTAAGGAAAGAACCAAAACGTTTACCAAGATCAGCAGCCCCTTCACCGGAGTTATCCTTTGGTTGAACTGAACTCATAATATTTAGTGGACTGTAACTTATTTTGTCAATCATGATGCAACCTCCTGTAGTGGTTATCTACCGATCTCTAAAGCCTTTGTTATCATAGATTTACTAGCATTAAGAGCGGTAACATTAGCTTCATAAGATCTTGTGGCTGAGATCATATCGACCATTTCTTTGAGCACATCGACATTCGGCATAGAAACAAATCCGTTTACATCCGCATCGGGATGCGTCGGGTTATATACTTGCTTCAGTGGGGATGTGTCCTCAAAAATTTTATTCACCCTCACACCCTCACCAGTACCATCAGCCATTGCCGATTTAAGCGACTGTGCGAAGTTTGGTTGAGATTTTGTTTCGAAAGCAACTAGCTTTCTTGTATAGGGAACCCATTTCCCGTCCACAAACTTAGCCCGTGTTGTATCCGCATTCGCTATGTTAGAAGAGACGACATCCATTCTTAATCGCTGAGCAGTCAATGCTGATGAACTGATGTCAAATCCATTTGTAAGTCTCATTGGTTATTATTTCCCTCCTATTACTGTGCGCATTTTTTTGAACTCACTGTTCATTTGCTGAATCATTGCATTGTATTTAAGTTGGTTTTTGGCCATTAAAGACATTTCATAGTCCATATCGACGTTGTTCATGTTCGTGTTAATCGCTGTCGATTCGTCGGTTTTTATTTCCGTATTTGGTAGATTTGTAGATTTCCCTATTAAGAAATGCCTAGGGTCTGTCCGATAACCTTCTATAGAGGGCGTTGATGGATTCATCTGACCTTGCAAAAGTTCTTCAAACAGTACATCTGAACGTTTAAAGAAGGGTGTATCTATATTGGCGACATTGTTCGCTACTACCTTTTGTCTAAGAGTCGTTGCGTCGAGCGAACGCTCCATTAAGTTCCAACTTGGTTTGTCCAACAAAGACATACACGGTACCCCCTTTCTATAGAGTATTCGACAGTACTTCAACAAAGTAATGAATGATTCCTTCTTATTTCGACATTATTTTCAGAAAATAATTTAAAATAGTCCTTATTGTAGAAATATGTAAAAAAACCTTTTTTCACAATTCTTATCATCTAAGAAATTACCTTAACTTACAATAAGAAAAAAGCCCTATCTTTTTACAAGATAGGGCTTTTCTATATATTTCTACAACTTCGTTTTTAATTGCTCGATGCTTTGCATTAATTGCTCATTTAGAATACGGATATAAGTGCCTTTCATACCAAGCGAACGCGTCTCAATAACTCCGGCACTTTCCAGTTTGCGAAGTGCGTTAACGATTACAGATCGAGTAATTCCAACTCGATCAGCAATTTTGCTCGCTACTAAAAGCCCTTCTTTCCCATCTAATTCCTCAAAAATGTGTTCCACAGCTTCCATTTCACTGAAAGATAAGGAACCAATTGCAACTTGAACGACTGCTTTACTTCTTGCTTCTTCTTCGATTTCTTCCGCACGTTCTCTTAATATCTCCATCGCGATAACCGTTGACCCGTACTCCGCCAGAATCAAGTCATCATCAATAAATATACCTTCATTGCGACTTAATATTAAGGTCCCAAGACGATCTCCCCCTCCAATAATTGGGACTAAAGTCGTATGTGTATATGGGAACATATCTTTCATTTGCTCCGTGTAATAGAAATAAGGACTGTCCGGTTCTGCCGTCGACGAAGTTTCCTCGATTTTCAATAGTAGGTTATTGGATTCAATCGGAAATCTGCGTTCAAGTAAAATCGCCTGATTCATTTCAGGTGAGATTGGATCATTCGTTGTGGCATAGCCTAGGATTTTGCCTTTGCGGCTTACAACGTAGATATTGGCAATAACAATATCCCGCAGCACTTCAGCCATATCCATGAAGCTAACCGCATTGCCTGCTTCTTTTTGCAGCAATCGATTCAGCCTTCTTGTTTTGTTTAGTAAACTCATATAACTTCCTCCTACTTACGTTACCATGCCATCGTTCATTATAAGATATATTGACTTAAATCTCGATTTTGCACAATATCACTAAGCTTCTCGCGAACATATTCCGGATTAATAACAATTGACTCTAATGTAATTTCAGGTGCTTCGAAGGATAAATCCTCCAGCAATTTTTCTAAAATTGTATGTAAACGTCGAGCTCCGATATTCTCCGTATTCTGATTCACTTCAACCGCGATTCGCGCAATTTCATGAATAGCTTCGTCCGCAAACTCAACCGTTATACCTTCCGTTTGCAACAAAGCTGTATATTGCTTCGTTAATGCATTTTTGGGTTCTTTCAATATTGAAACAAAGTCTTCTAAAGTTAAATCACTGAGCTCAACACGTATCGGAAAGCGTCCTTGAAGCTCTGGTATTAAATCAGAAGGCTTAGCGATGTGGAAAGCTCCTGCACCGATAAACAAAACATAGTCAGTCTTCACAGATCCATACTTCGTTACGATCGTTGAACCCTCAACAATCGGTAGTATGTCGCGTTGAACGCCTTCTCGAGAGATATCTGGACCACTTCCGCCGCGGCTGTTACTCGCAATTTTATCGATTTCATCAATAAAAATAATCCCTGATTGTTCAGCGCGATTAATGGATTCCTGAATGACTTCATCCATATCAATCAATCTTTGCGCTTCCTCCTGAGCCAGTACTTTCCTAGCTTCCTTAACAGGCAATTTACGTTTCTTCATTTTTTTCGGTAAAAGATTGCCGAACATTTCTTGCATGTTCATGCCTGCTTGTTCATTGCCTTGACCCGCCAGCATATCCATCATGGAAGGTGAAGAATCTTCAACCTCAATTTCCACAACCTCGTTCTCTAATTTACCACTAGTCAATTGTTCAGCGATTTGAGCCCTTTTAGCCGAAAGAGTTGGGTCTGGAGGACTCTCCTCTTGTTCCGATTGGCTTTGACCCCCAAAAAGCATTTCAAGAGGATTACGCTGCGTTTTGGAACGTATCGGACTCGGTGCAAGCAATGTGACTAGGCGCTCATTCGCCAACTTCTCAGCACGGTCCTTTACCTTCTCCATTCGCTCGGCCTTAACCATGCGTACGGAAGTTTCAATCAAATCTCGTACCATCGACTCTACGTCGCGACCGACGTAACCAACTTCAGTGAATTTGGTTGCCTCAACCTTAATAAATGGTGCACCAACCAACTTAGCTAGTCTGCGTGCAATTTCCGTTTTACCAACACCGGTAGGCCCGATCATGAGAATGTTTTTCGGAACAATTTCATCCCGCATTGCTTCATCCACGAGATTTCTCCGATAACGATTGCGCAAAGCAATAGCAACTGATTTCTTCGCTTTCTTCTGACCTACTATGTATCTATCCAATTCCTGGACAATTTGTTTAGGTGTAAGGGAGCTGTTTGCCATTTATGGAACCCTCCTAAAAGTTTTCCGAAGGAAAACTTGCATCGTAAGTGTAAGATGCAACTATTCAATCTCTTCGACGATAATGTTATGATTCGTGAACACACATATTTCGGCTGCAGTTGTTAGGGCCGCATGGGCGATTTCCTTAGCGCTAAGTGATGAAGCATGACGATGCAATGCTCTTCCTGCAGCTAATGCAAAGCTGCCGCCAGATCCTATAGCCAAAATGCCATCATCAGGCTCAATCACTTCACCATTACCTGAAAGCAGCAATAAACCGGTAGTATCCATAACAATCATCATGGCCTCTAGCCGCCGCAGAACTCGATCTTGACGCCAATCCTTGGTTAGCTCTACCGCAGCACGTTGCAAGTTACCGTGATGCTCCTCCAGCTTGCCTTCGAATTTCTCAAACAGTGTAATCGCATCGGCAACAGAACCGGCAAATCCAGCGATGACTTTCCCTCTATGTAAGCGCCGTACTTTTTTGGCACTGCTTTTCATAATCATGCTGTTGCCAAATGTCACTTGCCCATCTCCGGCAATAGCTCCTTTACCTTGATGACGAATGGCAAAAATGGTTGTGGCATGAAACGTAGCTTGATTGGGATCCATCTCTTTTCACCTCTCAAATGGAATCATACACCATGAAAATAAGTCTTCTCGTTGGTTTCAGTCTCATAAAAGAGATAAACCCCTAGCGAGGTCAAATCGAGAAAAGACCGCATCTAGAGGTACATGTATGAGAAAACGAATGAAAAATGCTTCAAAACATAATTATAGTAACACAGTGAATAGTCTAATTACAACCTATTCAGCATATGTTTTCGAAAAATTCTGAATACTTTCCAAAGCCCGATTTGCCAGCTGCTCATATTTTTCTTTTTTATTACGAATTCGTTCAGGCAGCTGTGGGAGCAATCCAAAATTAGCATTCATCGGCTGAAAATGTTTGAAGTCAGCTGTCGTGATGTAATGCGCCATGCTGCCTAATGTTGTTTCCTCCGGTAGAACCAGACAAGACTGTCCTTTAGCTAAACGCCCTGCATTAATACCAGCTATCAAACCGGAAGCAGCAGATTCCACATATCCTTCAACGCCCGTCATTTGACCTGCAAAAAACAAGTTCTCACGACGTTTATATTGATAAGTTGGTTCGAGCAGCTTAGGAGAATTAATAAATGTGTTACGATGCATAACACCATAGCGCACGAATTCCGCTTGCTCTAATCCTGGGATCAGTGACAATACCCTTTTCTGTTCGCCCCATTTCAAATGGGTTTGGAAACCAACCAAGTTATATAATGTTCCCGCTGCATTATCTTGTCGAAGCTGAACAACGGCATGCGGCATCTTGCCTGTATGCGGATTGATTAAACCAACTGGTTTCATAGGTCCGAACAGTACAGTTTGCTTACCGCGCTTTGCCATGACTTCTAAAGGCATACAACCTTCGAAATAAATTTCTTTTTCGAATTCCTTTAGTTCAGCAACCTCAGCAGTGATCAAGGCTTCATAGAAAACATTAAACTCCTCTTCCGTCATGGGACAGTTAAGGTAGGCCGCTTCTCCTTTATCGTAACGGGAAGCCAAATAAACCTTATTCATATCAATGGAATCTTTTTCCACAATTGGTGCTGCAGCATCATAGAAGTACAAGTATTCTTCACCCATTAGCTCTTTGAGATCTGCAGAAAGGGCTGGTGAAGTCAAAGGACCTGAAGATACAACTGTTATACCTTCAGGCAAGGTTTGTACTTCCTCATTGCGAACTTCTATTAACGGATGGTTACGAAGTTTCGATGTAACGGCTTGAGAGAAACCATCACGATCAACAGCTAGAGCCCCCCCAGCCGGAACAGCATGCTGGTCGGCACAAGAGATAATCAGAGAATCCATTCGTCTCATCTCTTCCTTCAATACACCTACCGCGTTAGTAAGGCCATTCGAACGAAGTGAATTACTACAGACAAGCTCAGCGAATTGATCTGTAATATGTGCAGGGGTTTTACGGACATTACGCATCTCATATAAAGTAACAGGCACGCCTTGACGAGCAATCTGCCAGGCTGCTTCACTTCCAGCCAATCCTGCACCGATGACTGTTACCCTTGGATATTCTGGCAAAATCGGACACCTCTAATCTTTCATCTCATCTGGATTATCGTCACTAACTTCTTCTTTATGATCACATTGTGTACATTGAATTTTCACGCCGCTCTTACTTCTCTTCTCGATCATCATAGAACCACATACCGGACACGGCTTGTTGACTGGTTTATCCCAGGAGACAAAGTCACAGGTTGGATATTGATCACAACCGAAGAATACTCGCCCCTTCTTGCTTCTGCGCTCTACAATTTTTCCCGTATGACACGTCGGGCATGTCACACCAATATCTTTGATGATCGGTTTGGTATTGCGGCAATCCGGGAATCCAGAACACGCCAGAAACTTACCAAAACGCCCCATTTTATACACAAGATGTTTACCGCACTTCTCACAAATCTCATCGGACACTTCATCCTGGATTTCAATTTCCTTCATTTCCTCTTCAGCGAATTCCAGCCGCTTTTCAAAAGAAGTGTAAAACGTATCCAGAACTCTGACCCAATCCTCTTTCCCCTCTTCAACGAAATCCAGCTCTTCTTCCATATGGGCAGTGAACTCGATATCGAGAATTTCAGGAAAAAACTCATGCATCAATTGAATTACAAGCTCCCCGAGCTCAGTCGGCACGAACTTCTTCTCTTCAATCGCAACGTAGCCACGTTTCTGAATCGTCTCCAGTGTCGGTGCATACGTACTTGGACGACCAATGCCCATTTCCTCTAGCGCTCGCACCAAACGCGCTTCTGTGTACCTTGGAGGAGGTTGAGTAAAGTGTTGCTTTGGATCGACACTTTGCTTCTGTAAAGCATCACCCTTGGTCAGAGGAGGAAGCAATTTGTCCTCTTCTGTCGTTCCATCATCATTACTTTCGACATATACTTTCATAAATCCGGCAAACTTCATCTTGGAGCCATTCGCTCTAAATACCGTATCCCCAGCCGTCAAATCAATGGTCATCGTATCCAATATGGCTGAAGACATCTGACTAGCAACGAAACGATCCCAAACCAGCTTGTACAGTCGATATTGATCTTTACTAAGAAACTCCTTCATCTGATCAGGCTCTCGAAGTACAGAGGTAGGTCGAATACCTTCATGCGCGTCCTGTGCGTTAACATTTTTCTTCGTATACACGCGTGGCGTCTCCGGATAGAAGGCAGGTCCGTATTTACTTACGATAAAATCTTTGGCTTCTTCTTGGGCAACAGGTGAAATACGGGTTGAATCGGTACGCATATAGGTAATTAAACCAACTGTACCTTCTTTTCCTAAGTCTATTCCTTCATATAATTGCTGTGCCACTGACATAGTCTTTGACGCACGAAAATTAAGCTTTCTCGCAGCTTCCTGCTGCATGGAGCTTGTTATGAAAGGAGGAGAAGGATTACGCCCACGCTCTTTCTCTTTCACTTCTTTCACTGTAAACGCTCCACTGCCCATTGCGGTCAAAATTTGATCAACATCCTCCTGCGAATGCAGTTCCTTTTTCTCGCCGTTAATGCTGTGATATTTCGCTTCGAACACCGTCTTTCCGGCATCCAAAACAACCGTAATGGACCAATATTCTTCGGGCTCGAATGCTTTTATCTCATTTTCACGATCTTGTATCAGCCTAACAGCAACCGATTGTACGCGACCTGCAGATAACCCTTTTTTTACTTTTTTCCAAAGTAAAGGACTGATTTTATAACCAACAAGTCGGTCCAATATCCGCCTAGCTTGCTGTGCGTTTACGAGATCTTGATTAATGCGACGAGGAGTTTTGAATGCATCCTTAACCGCTTCTTTCGTAATTTCGTTAAATACTACACGGCAAAGTTCCTCAGAACCAACGTCCAAATAATGTGCTAAATGCCAGGCAATCGCTTCACCTTCACGATCCGGATCCGCTGCCAGATATATTTTTTTAACTTTTTTACTCGCATCTTTTAACTCTTTAAGAATAGAACCTTTACCACGGATTGTTATGTATTTAGGCTCAAAGTTACGATCCACTTCTACGCCAATTTGGCTTTTCGGAAGGTCGCGAATATGACCCATTGAGGCTTTTACGATAAATTTACTGCCCAAATATTTGCCGATGGTTTTGGCTTTTGCTGGTGACTCAACAATGACTAAAGAATCCGCCATGGATCGTCCTTCCTCCCCTCTTGGTTTCAAGGTAAAGTCTATTGGCGAGAAGAAAAACTTCGTGTATAGCCTAAGCTAGGATGTAAGTAGAACCTGGAAGCTGTTTAATCGCCTTTTTCAATAGTAAAGATAACAGAACTGCATGCAAATGTCCAAACGTAAATTGACCGTCCTCTAACAAGGTATCAATCGAGACTGGATCATTCGACAACTTCCGAACGATTTCGCCTTCTTCATCTGTAAACAAAAATGTCGGTAAAGGCTTCTTTATTGCACTCTGATCTTCTGAACTTATCATATGGTTATAGTCGTCTAAGATCTCCTCAACACGGGTAACTAATTTAGCGCCATCCTTAAGAAGCTTGTGAACACCACTACTTTGACGAGAATCAATAGGACCGGGAACGGCGAAGACATCTCGAGATTCATCAAGAGCAAATTCAACTGTAATTAGCGAACCACTATCCTCAGCTGCTTCAACAACCGTAACTCCCAACGACAATCCAGCTATGATTCGATTCCGCTGCGGAAACATACCAGGCCTCATTCCTGTGCCAATGGGATATTCAGAAATTATGACACCCTCTTGCTCAATGTTACGGTATAATAAAGCATTTTCACGCGGATATATCTGATTAATCGCACATCCAAGAACAGCAACTGTCTTAGATTTACCCTGCAATGCACCAATATGGGCCTTGTTGTCAATCCCTCTGGCCAGTCCACTCACAATACCGAATCCTGCTCTTGAAAGAGCAGCCGCCCATTCCTCTGCAATCTTCTTTCCATAAAGCGTCGGAGTTCGTGTGCCTACCATGCCAAGGAGTCGCTGATTCAGAAAAGACATGTTTCCTTTCACATACAACACCCAAGGAGGCTGCGCGATTTCTTTAAGTATCGGAGGGTATTCAGCGTCCAAAAGCGTAAGAATTTGAATGGATTGCTTCATATATACTTGAAGCTTTTGCTCGATGAAAGCCGGAGTAAACCGCATGGCAATTTGTTCAGCTATGGAAGTTCGGATACCTTTAGAGGCAATTTCTGCTGCAGACAGCTCAAATAGCACGTCAGGCTCAGGGAAGCGTCCTAGTAGCTGAAGAATCGTTTTCCAACCAACACCTTCGAGCTCGTGGAGACCAAATAAAATCAAGCGATTATCCATAAGTATATACACTCCCTACTCGATTGACAAATGTATGCACAACTAGAAAAACAAAAAACCTCCCAAATCCCTGATTCAGGGATATGGAAGGTTGCTTACCTTCGTTAGAAGAGAACTATTTTTTTGTGATAACTTTATCCAGCATACCTTTTTCTTCAAGCACGCTTACAAGTGTAGAACCCATCTCTGATGGCGTAGCTGCCACTCGGATTCCGCATCTTTCCATCGTTGCAACTTTCTCAGCAGCTGTTCCTTTACCACCAGAAATAATTGCGCCAGCATGGCCCATACGTTTTCCTGGAGGCGCTGTTTTACCACCGATAAAGCCTACAACCGGCTTCGTCATATTAGCAGCAACCCATTCTGCCGCTTCTTCTTCTGCTGTACCGCCAATCTCACCGATCATGATAACAGCATAAGTATCCGGATCATCATTAAAGCGTTTGAGGATATCGATGAACTCGGAGCCTTTAACAGGGTCTCCACCGATACCAACTGCGGAGGATTGTCCAATACCGCGAGTTGTCAATTGGTGAACCGCTTCGTAAGTTAATGTCCCGGAACGGGATACAACACCTACGTGACCTGGCGTATGAATATAACCCGGCATAATACCGATTTTGCACTCGCCTGGTGTGATAACGCCCGGACAGTTAGGTCCGATAAGAACAGTTTTTTTGCCTTCCAGGTAACGTTTCACGTTAACCATGTCAAGAACAGGAATGCCTTCAGTAATACAGATAACCAGATCAAGTTCAGCTTCAATAGCTTCAATGATCGACTCTGCTGCGAAAGCAGGTGGAACATAGATAACGGATGCCGTAGCACCAGTTGCATTCTTAGCTTCGATAACTGTGTTAAAAACAGGAAGCTGAACAAGTTCACCGTTTTCCAGTGTGATATCTACTTTTGTTCCGCCTTTACCTGGGGTTACGCCACCAACCATTTGTGTGCCGTATTCCAGACCGCCTTTGGTATGAAACAAACCCGTAGCGCCGGTAATCCCTTGAGTAATGACTTTTGTATGTTTATTGACCAAAATACTCATGATCTTTTGTTCACATCCCCTATATTATTTAAAACCGCTCGGGTTTAATTATTTCACTAATGCAACGATTTTTTGTGCGCCATCTGCCATGGAATCAGCAGCAACAATGTTCAAGCCGGATTCGTTTAGAATCTTTTTACCAAGTTCCACGTTTGTTCCTTCAAGACGAACAACTAGCGGACGGGAAAGTCCAAGCTCTCTAGCCGCTGCTACAACACCATCAGCAATAACATCACAACGCATGATGCCGCCGAAAATGTTAACGAAGATCCCTTTAACTTGCTCATCTGACAAGATGATTTTGAAAGCTTCGGTAACTTTCTCTTTTGTAGCACCGCCCCCTACGTCTAGGAAGTTAGCCGGGTCTCCGCCGTAGTGCTTGATAATGTCCATAGTGGCCATCGCAAGTCCTGCGCCGTTAACCATACAGCCGATGTTACCATCAAGAGCAATGTAGCTCAGGTCAAACTTAGAAGCTTGAATTTCTTTTGCATCTTCCTCTTCAAGGTCACGAAGCTCAACAATGTCTTTGTGACGGAAAAGCGCGTTAGAATCAAAGTTCAATTTTGCATCAAGAGCCATAACGTCGCCAGAGCCAGTAACAACCAGTGGGTTGATTTCTGCAATGGATGCGTCTTTCTCTACGAATGCTTTATAAAGAGCAAGCATGAATTTAACTGCTTTGTTAACGAGCTCGTTAGGAATGTTGATGGAGTAAGCAAGTCTACGTGCTTGGAAAGCTTGAAGACCGATCGCAGGATCCACAACTTCCTTGAAAATTTTCTCTGGAGAATGCTCAGCAACCTCTTCAATCTCCGTACCGCCTTCTTCAGATGCCATCAAAACGACGCTACCTGTAGCACGGTCAACAACAACACCAACATAATATTCTTTTTTAATGTCACAACCTTCTTCGATCAAAAGGCGTTTAACTTCTTTACCTTCTGGACCCGTTTGGTGAGTGACAAGAACTTTACCAAGAATTTCGCTAGCATATGTACGAACTTCATCAAGGCTTTTGGCTACCTTAACGCCGCCAGCTTTACCGCGACCTCCGGCATGAATTTGCGCCTTTACAACGACGACGGACGTTCCGAGTTCTTTCGCTGCTTCAACAGCTTCATCAACGGTAAAAGCAACTTTCCCGTTAGGAACGTTGACTCCGTACTGTCTCAGGACTTCTTTGCCTTGGTACTCATGGATATTCATTTCCTAAAATCCTCCTATCAGTGTGGACTTTCTATGCGTGCTATACAGGGGAAAAGTGTAATTTCCTATTTGCGTTGTGCACGAAATAAATCTTTCTGCCGGAATTAGTATCACACTTCTTCACAAGCCCTAACCATTGTATCACTAATTTTCGACATTTTCCTTATTTTTTTCATTAATTCATTCAAATTTTCCTTTCACACTGAAAAAATTTAGCTATCACCTTTTATATAATAAAAAAAGACGTATTTTCCAAGAACGGAAAAATACGTCTTGCTTCAAGTATGTTAGTAAAGTGGCGTTGTCGGTGTATTCATTCGCGGTTCACGCTCCGCTTGTTTAATGAATCGCAGCTCATTACCCGTGAAGTTACACACAAGACATTGAATGGTTGGCTCTGGTTCTGGTATCGCGTTAGGATCCTTGAATTCAGTTATACTTCCGGAAAGAGCATCCTTCAGAAACGACTGTGCATAACTTGTGATCACACTGAATTTAATACGATTAGATCGACAATTGGGACAAAAATACGGTTTCTCCTGCATATCATCACCTCTAGTTCCAGTATGTGCATGTTGGCTATATTTAAAACGTTCTTGGATTATTTATGGATTGCGTAATTTTACCATTTTCTGATACAATAAGGGAAAATAAGCGGATCAATAAGGAAGCACCTTTTATCCTAAATTACGACAGTTTGAGACAGCTGCGTAAACATGGAGAGGAAGGTGTTTTTGCATGTATGGCAAAGTATTGAGCGCATGCTTGCAGGGTATAGAAGGACAAACAATCGAAGTAGAAGTCGATATTGCTAGTGGTTTACCTCAAATTAATTTGGTCGGGCTCCCCGACTCTGCTGTTCGGGAATCTGTCGAAAGAGTGCGTTCCTCGATCAAAAATTGTGGATTTACATTCCCAATGGACCGAATAACCGTTAATCTCGCACCTGCAGATTTGCGCAAAGAAGGTTCTTCTTTCGATTTAGCCATTGCTATCGGAATTCTCATTACAACTGGACAAGTGCTGATGGACAGCTTTCAGCACACCTTGTTTCTGGGCGAATTAGCTTTGGATGGTTCTCTTCGACCCATACCTGGCGTCCTTTCCATGGCACATGCTGCCAAAAAAATAGGAGTAAAGCGTGTATGCTTGCCTCTCACGAATGCCGCTGAAGCTGCACTGATTGAAGGCATTGAGGTATGTGCGATAACAAATCTCTCTGATTTTAAACGCTGGAATAAGCAATCTTATCACGAATTTATATTTAATGAGATTAATAATAAAGGTAGCAAACTTTCGACAATTTCCAAGAAAGAACGCAGCTTTGTCGATGATTATTCCGATGTCAATGGACAACATCAAGTGAAGCGTGCCATGATGATTGCTGCGGCCGGGATGCATAATATTATCTTGATTGGTCCCCCGGGAACTGGGAAAACAATGCTTGTAAAGCGCATGCCCTCGATTCTACCTCCTATGTCGGACAAAGAAGCTTTGGAAGTCACAAAGATTTACAGCGCCTCAGGCAAGCTTATTGATCGCTCATCCCTTATGCGTACACGATCATTTAGAGCTCCGCATCATACGATTTCCCCTGCAGGACTTGTCGGAGGCGGTACAATTCCAAAGCCAGGTGAGGTTAGTTTATCTCATAGAGGCATTCTTTTTCTGGATGAGTTACCAGAATTTACAAGAAACGCCCTCGAAGTTCTTAGACAACCGCTTGAGGATCGCTATGTTACGATTGCAAGAGCAAGAGCCGTTTACACATTCCCATCTCAATTTATATTGGCTGCCGCGATGAATCCTTGTCCCTGTGGTTTTTATGGAGCTGAAACAGAAGCAAATGCTTGCATCTGCAGTCCCGCCAAAATCGTTCAATACCGTTCTAAAATATCAGGCCCCTTGCTCGATCGCATCGATCTTCATGTCGAAGTACCTAAACCAAGCTATTCACAATTAAAAGAGCGAGCCAATCACTTATCATCCAAAGAAATGTTAGAGCATGTTATGCGCGCACATCATAGGCAGCAACAGCGTTATGCAGGGACCGGCATCCAGCATAATAATGAATTGAGCGGAACACGCATGCGACAAATTTGCCGTTTAACAGCAGAAGGTGATCAGCTGCTTAGTGCTTCTTTTGAAGCTTTGGGACTCAGCGCAAGGGCTCACGACCGCATCCTGCGGTTAGCTCTAACGATTGCTGATCTGGAGGATTGTGACAGCATCTTGCCTCAGCATTTGGCAGAGGCAATCCAATACCGTAATTTGGATAAAAAGCAGAGGATTGAAGAGATTGAATGCTGAAGCTGTAAATAAAAAGAGCCTTTTGATCCGTAGTCTGATCGACTCTCGCGCTCAAAAGGCTCCTTTTATGTGTTCAATGTGTGGTACTGCTCCATCCATTGATACTTCTACCGTAATCACATCGAAGCGAATGGATTGCTCATATTTTTGATACCGATGTAAATAAAATTGTGCCGTTTCTCTGACTTTCACCTGTTTACGAATGTCGACGGATTCTTTGGCTGTACCAAAACGACCAGAAGGTCGTCTTGTTCTGACCTCAACAAAAATTAACGTATTTGCTTGCTCTGCAATGATATCAAGTTCTCCCGTTCGGCAGCGCCAATTCCTTGCCACAATTCGGTGCTCATTCTCGCTAAGAAAAGTCTCAGCCAAATCCTCGCCTAGTTTCCCCAACTGCTTCCGATCATCTTTGCGAAATCCAGTCATCATCCATTCCTCGACAATCTCATTCGGTTATCTGAACGGTAGATAAAACTAAGCACCTCAGCTACCAATTGATATAATTCCGGAGGAATTTCTTGATCTAAATCCAGCTTAGACAATACCTCGACCAAGGAAGAATCCTCTTGAATGGGGATTCCGTTATCCTTAGCTTTTTGCAAAATGGCTTCTGCCATGTGCCCTTTGCCTTTGGCAATTAAGGTTGGAGCTTTCTGCACTTCAGGTGAGTAACGAAGCGCCACCGCCTTCTTGATTGGCGTCGGTTTTGACTCCTTGGATGAATTTTGCTTGGTCATGCGCGGAAATCCACCCCCTTGTAGGCTTTCGGCTGATAAAGTACTCTAAGATCTACTCTTCCGTCAGAAGCCCCTTGCTTGAATGTCTCATTCTCCTTCATCACAGGTGGCTCTGGATAAGGTGAGCATTTCAAAGAAATAAATTGATACCCAGCTTTATGCATAGCTGCCGTTATCTCTTCTTTGGACTCCTCCATTAACGGAGCTAAGGCTGGATGATCATTGTGGATATTTAAAGAAACAATTTTATTGACGACATGCACGTCGAGCAAGGTATTGCCCATCACTTTCATTTGCAGGTCGAACAGTAAACGACAATTGCTCGCATCCACCTCCCCGCGCTTACCTTTGCGGGATTGAATATGTATAGCGGCAGATTGCTGTCCTGTACCATCCATGAAGGGGACAAACAATGTCATGTGTGCAAACATGGAATTCTTGTCGCCAGTCAACATGAGCTGTTGCCCCGTAATTTGCGCAATCGCTTGCTGCGCCGCCTCTTTGAGCGGCGCTGGAGTGTCATCCGAGGCTGTCAGCTGAAGCAGCAGACTCTTCAGTGTATCAGCAGCAGGCTTGACGGAGTCGTCTTGCTGGGCGGTTGAAACGATCAGATTCGGCATCTGATCGTCGGTTTTGGTACGTTGGCGTAATAGCGGATCCATGCGCTCATCTAGCTTTCCAGCTAGATGAGCTTCATGCTCCACGCCAACGGCTTTGAGCATCCGGCTGATCCAGTTTGGCTCTGGATCAGCCTCGGGCTCACTGAGCGCAGCGCTTTGCGCCTGCGCATCCGCTGCACCAGCCGCCTTCTGCTTCGCAGGCGGCTGTGCAGGTGCGGGCGAACCCGCCACGGGCGGTTCGCCTTCACTAGAAGGCGCAGCCGCGGAAAGCCCCGTGCCCACAGCAGCTGTAGCAGGCGGAGCCACATCGGCAGCTGGCGCAGGCACGCTGCTATTAATCGAAGACGGCGGCCCTGCGGGAGCCGCCTTACCAGCACCACCGCCAGCCTGCGGAGCAGCTGGCGTAACAACAACATCCGCGGCCGTCGCCTCCGGCGGCCGCGCGGGCCACGCAGCTGCGGCGGAAGCCCGCAGCTCCTTAAGCAGCGATACCACCTGCTTAGCGGTATCCGCGGCCGGGTGTGCTGGCTCTTGCTCAAGATAAGCAGTAGCTTGCTGCTCCAGCTGCTCCAGCACCCGCCCAACTGAAGGTCCCGAAGTGACCTGCCTCAAAGCCCCCACAATCTCCTGTGTGAGCGGCAGTCCTTTCTTATAAGCAAGTATAGCTGCTTGTGTCCATTCTTCCTTATTCACACCCTCAGGCATATTACGCATCAAAGCCTCGAATAACTTCACATTCTCTTTTGATACCGGAACGCCTTCTTGCTGCATCTGCTGCACCATATGACGATTCCCGGCTGTATCTTTCACTGCAAAAGCTTTGAACAGTTCACTCAGCGAGTCATCCGCAATTTGAGTATCCGAAGAAGTAAGTGGCTTCAACATGATTTGACCGCCGCTTGATTCAGGCTGAACTTGCAGCATCGTCACGTCCCCTTGTTTGAGAGGAGTTTCCAGCTTGGCCCGAACTTGCACACCGCCAATATTCAACAGAGCTTCTTGATCATTGAGCAATTGAAGAACGACACCTTTAACAATTTGTCCTACTTTTAATTCAAGCACCTTACTTTCAGATGCCGATAAATCCCCGACCAAACTACGAATTAATCCGCTAATATTCATGCCGTTCACCTCAAATCTTCCTAACGCTTATGTATATTATCGGCGTCTTATTGCCTTTTCTTTATAAGAATAAGTTAGATGAAGTCCAGTTCCAGCTGTTCAGACTGCCGCTCGGTCTCTTTCTCTTCCAATTGCGCCATCACTTTACGTATAAATAATTTGCGATGAAGCGGTGTAGGACCATAACGTAATAGCATCTCTCTATGGTGTTTCGTTGCGTACCCTTTATGTATAGCAAGTCCATATTCGGGAAATTGCTCATCCCATTCCACACACATACGATCTCTTGT
Source organism: Paenibacillus sp. yr247 (assembly GCF_900103825.1). Classification (GTDB taxonomy): domain Bacteria; phylum Bacillota; class Bacilli; order Paenibacillales; family NBRC-103111; genus Paenibacillus_E. The sequence continues at coordinate 699,687 of NZ_FNIF01000001.1, read as the reverse complement.
AACCTTAGCAATAATCGATGCGGCTGCAATAGATTGACTAAGAGCATCTCCATGTATTAACGACGTTTGTTTAACGTCCACGTTAACGTTCTCCGCATCAACAAGCAGATAATCAGGTACTATACTCAACTGCTCTACTGCCTGCTTCATTGCAAGTCTGGCCGCTTGTTTAATATTGATCTCTTCAATCATGTCTACATCCACAATTCCTATTCCAACAGCTATCGCTTCGTTCATAATCTGGTCATAGAAAACATCTCGCTTCTTTTCAGAAAGCTTTTTAGAATCGTCCACCCCATCCAGCACATACCCAATCGGTAGTATAACGGCAGCTGCGACTACATCACCGAATAAACAGCCTCTACCTACCTCATCAATACCAGCTACAAGGGTAAAACCTTGCTCCCATATCAATTTTTCATGCTCTAGCATTGGCTTTCGCCCCTTCCCATCTCTTGATTATAATGGATTGCCGCTTCGTCAAGCCACACCCATTTTTTTCAACGTTCATTATTAAAAGAAATAAGCCACCTTCGAACCTGCTTCACAGCAGAGTCCAAAAGTGACTTCATCTTATTCAGATAACTTTTACGCCGTAGGCTTTTTAGTTCAAAAGGGCTTTTCCAGGGAAATACGCCCCATCTTACCTGCCCTAAGCTCACGTATAATAATCAAAGACGCTTTGTCCAAATCCACTTTACCACCACTCACAATGGCTCCGCGTTTACGACCAATAGCCTCCATGACCTTAACCATTTCATTTACGTCATCTAAGTCTTCAGGAAGCTCTTGAATCGCAAAACGCTCCTGAATACCGGCCCCATAATTCTGAACCATGTATTTAACGACAAATAGTGCAATCTCATCTAAATGCAGCAGTTCTTCTTTAATTGCACCCGTTGCTGCCAATCTCATACCAACCAGTTGGTCTTCAAACTTCGGCCACAAAATACCAGGCGTGTCCAGTAAGTCCATCTCGGTTCCAACTTTAATCCATTGCTGCCCCTTAGTGACACCAGGCTTATCTCCGGTAGCTGCTATTTTCTTACCAGCTAACTGATTAATAAGAGTCGATTTCCCAACGTTTGGTATACCCACAATAAGCGCTCTTACTGCGCGGGGATTGATCCCTTTGCGAAGCTGGCTTTCAATTTTGTGTGCCCATAGCTGCTTAACTCTTGGCAAAATTTCTTTTACATGAGTTCCGTTCGCTGCGTCTATCGGCAAGGCCGGAAGACCTTTGTCAGCAAAATATCGTACCCATTCCGCCGTTACTTGCGGATCTGCCAAATCGTTCTTGTTCAACAGAACCAAGCGCGGTTTATCTTTCAAAATCTCATCAACCATCGGGTTCCGGCTGGAGAGCGGTATGCGGGCATCCAAGAGCTCAATAACGACATCAATCAGCTTCAGCTTTTCTTCAATCTGTCTTCGAGCCTTGGTCATGTGACCGGGAAACCATTGAATGGTCATTCTTCTTCACCTCAAAAATGTATAAACCTAATTTTGCTCATCGGCCAAAAAATAACTTCTGCACGACCAACGATTTTGTTGTAAGGAACGAAACCAACACTCTTAGTTCGGCTATCCTTTGAATTCGGACGGTTATCTCCCATTGCGAAAATCTCACCATCAGGCACTCTCGTTTCCGGAAAGTCCGACAACGTATTATAAGCATGTCCTTCTTTATTCGCTTGTTCAATCGCTTCCTGGATGAAAGGCTGATCAATTTGTTGACCATTTATGAAAACCTTATCACCAGCTACCTTTACTGTCTCCCCTGGAAGACCAATTACGCGCTTAATGTAATCCTTACCTTCCGGCGCATGGAAAACGATGACTTCTCCTCGTTTCGGCGAGCGAATGTCATAAACAATTTTATTGACAATAAGTCGTTCACCTGTCATAAAATTCGGACGCATGGAATCTCCATCCACAATGAACGGAGAGAACAGGAACCAACGAATGATAATCACGAGCACTCCCGCGATAACTAATGCTTTGATCCATTCCCATGTTTCGTTTTTTGCCTTTTTAACGGAAGTCGTTTCAGCTGTTGTAACCGGCTCTACGTAAGGCTTTTCTTGATTTTTCTGTTCCATCACTGATTGCCTCTTTTCCAGTTTTGGTTTATGTATATTATGCACCATAAAAACGAAAAGGAGACTTGCCTGAACAAGCCCCCCGTTTTCTTATCGAATTTCTTTAATTCTTGCTGCTTTACCACGAAGACCACGCAGATAATAAAGTTTCGCACGACGAACTTTACCACGGCGAGCCACTTCAATCTTGTCAATCTTCGGAGAATGGAATGGGAAAGTTCTTTCCACACCCACACCGTAAGAAATTTTACGAACTGTAAACGTTTCGCTAATTCCACCGCCGTGGCGTTTAATAACAACACCTTCAAACAGCTGAATACGCTCACGTGTACCCTCGATAACTTTTACGTGTACTTTAAGTGTGTCTCCTGGACGGAAATTAGGAATATCCGTACGGAGTTGCTCTTTCGTAATCTCTTGAATAAGATTCATAGTTGACTCCCTCCTTCCACACAGGTGTTCATTCCGCTTATCTACGATGTATAGCTTAGCTGTTATGCGTAGAGGACCACCAGACTCGAACAGTTAAAAAATTCACAACAGAATATATATTATCATAGACAGGAACGAAATTCAATAGAGAAGTTTTTGGGGACTTACTCCTCCTGCTTCCGCCCTTTCCATTCAACCACCCATGCTTTTTCCTCTTTGGATAGTTCTCTTCCTTCAAGCAAATCAGGACGGCGTTCCAGCGTCCGGAACAGAGACTCCTTGCGGCGCCATCGCTTCACATTTTCATGATGCCCTGATAATAACATCTCAGGCACGTCCCAGTCCCTAAACTTAGCAGGCCTCGTGTAGTGAGGATACTCCAGCAAGCCTGTGGAGAACGAATCTGTCACTGCTGACATCTCATTGCCAAGCACACCTGGCAGCAGCCTCACTACGCTGTCTATAACGACCATGGCAGGTAACTCGCCGCCTGTTAATACATAATCACCTATGGACAGCTCATCCGTCACTAGATACTGCCTAATGCGCTCATCATATCCTTCATAATGACCACAAATAAACACGAGATGCTGTTCGTTAGACAGCTCCTCCGCTTTCTTCTGAGTGAACGGCGTCCCTTGTGGACACATGAGTATCACTCGCGGTTTCACAGGATCTTGTCCAGCTTCTTGATGTATTGGCAGATCCTCAACAGCAGCAAATATCGGCTCTGGCTTTAGAACCATACCTCCACCGCCTCCGTAAGGATAATCATCTACTGTATTATGCTTATTATTAGAATAATCTCGAAAATTAACTGTGTTGAGAGCAACAATCCCCTTGTCACGTGCTTTTCCTAAAATGCTGGACGAAAACACGCCCTCGAACATTTCCGGGAACAGGGTCAATACATCGATTCTCATTCCAGTAATCCTTCCATTAGATGAATATGAATCGTTTTGAGGGTAATGTCCACATCGAGTATCACATCATCAATGACGGGAAGAAGCAACTGTTTTCCTTTCGGCAAGGAAACGACCCATACGTCATTAGCTCCGGGTGTCAACACCTCAGAAACAAGCCCTAACTCCTGGCCTTCTTCCGTAACCACCTTACAGCCAATGATCTCGTGATAATAGTATTCTCCCTCTTCAAGAGGCTGTTGATCCTTAGCTTCAATCTTGAGAAGTGAGCCTTTGAATTTCTCAACATCATTAATGTTAGAGAACTGGTCAAACTGCAAGATAAACATATTTTTATGTAAGCGGGAGGTTTGCACCGTCACCGGCGTTTGCTTATTTTGAGAATCTACAATAATCAATGCGTTCCCTTTATCAAAACGCTCAGGAAAATCAGTTTCCGGAACCACTTTTAGCTCTCCACGAATACCGTGGCTATTCACTATTCGACCAACTGTCACAAGTTTTTCGCTCATATGCGCTTGCCCAACCTCCACATTAATTTAACTTCAAACCATACAAGAAAAAGGTTAGGAACTAAATCCTAACCTAATTTCTTATGAAACGATTTCAACGGCTACCCGCTTCGTTTCTTTCACTGCTGCCGACGTGACAACTGTGCGGAGCGACTTCGCAATCTTGCCCTGCTTGCCAATCACTTTACCGACATCGTCGGGATGGACAGAAAGCCTGTACTCGATCTTGTCATCTTTCTCCACCACAGCGACACGCACTTCTTCCGGATGATCGACAAGAGCCTTAGCAATAACGGTGATAAGATCCTTCATGAACCCACCCTCCGAAAGATAACAGATTACTTCTGTAATTTCAGCTCGTGAAACTTAGTCATCAGACCTGCTTTTGAGAACAGGCTGCGAACTGTATCGGACGGTTGAGCGCCAGTTTGAAGCCATTTCAGCGCTTTCTCCTCATCAAGAGTTACAGCTGCTGGTTCAGCAATTGGGTTATAAGTACCGATTTCTTCGATAAAACGACCATCACGCGGGGAACGGGAATCCGAAACAACCACACGGTAAAAAGGAGCTTTATGAGCGCCTACACGTTTAAGACGAATACGTACTGCCATGAAAAATCACCTCCTACTTAGAATAAAATGCTTATTTAAAAGGGGAATTTAAATCCCTTGCCTAGCTTCTTCATCCCTTTGGCACCTTTAGGTCCCATCATACCGGAAAACTGCTTCATCATTTTGCGCATATCGTCGAACTGTTTGATGAAACGGTTTACCTCTTGCACCGAGTTGCCGCTGCCTAGCGCAATCCGTTTACGACGGTTCGCATTAAGAAGTTCAGGCTTGCGTTTTTCTTCGGTTGTCATAGACTTCACAATAGCTTCAACACGTGCCATTTGTTTGTCGTCAACCTTCATATCTTTCATACCTTTGATCTTATTGGCTCCCGGCAGCATCTCAAGAATTTGATCCAATGGACCCATCTTCTTTACTTGCTCCATCTGATCAAGGAAATCCTCGAAAGTGAATTCAGCGTTGCGCATTTTGCGCTCCATCTCTTTCGCCTTGTCCATGTCGATACCGGCTTGCGCCTTCTCGATCAAAGTGAGCATATCGCCCATTCCGAGAATTCTTGAGGCCATACGATCAGGAAAGAATGGTTCTAAGGCATCCATCTTCTCGCCGCTAGCTACGAACTTTATCGGGCATCCTGTAACGGCTTTAACAGATAACGCTGCGCCACCGCGGGTATCGCCATCAAGCTTAGTCAGCACAACACCCGTTAGTTCAAGCTGTTGATGAAAGCTTTCTGCGACATTGACCGCATCCTGCCCGGTCATCGCATCGACAACGAGTAAAATCTCATCGGGTTCTACGGCAGATCGGACATTTTTCAGCTCGTCCATCAGGTTTTCGTCAATGTGTAAACGACCTGCGGTATCAATAATGACATAATCATTACCGTTATCTTTGGCATGCTGAAGTCCTGCTTTAGCAATGTCAACAGGATTCACTTGATCCCCAAGTGCGAATACCGGAACATTTAGCTGTTCTCCAAGAACCTGTAGCTGCTTGATCGCAGCAGGACGATAAATGTCACAAGCCACAAGAAGCGGTCTATGGTTTTGTTTAAGCAGCATCTTCGCCAGCTTGCCTGAAGTCGTTGTCTTACCTGCCCCTTGCAAACCTGCCATCATAATGACGGTTGGCGGTCGGTTCGAACGAGCTAACTTACTTTGCGTACCGCCCATAAGTGATGTTAGCTCTTTGTTAACGATATCGATAACAATCATACCTGGTGTGAAGGATTTCAGTACTTCTTGTCCGATTGCTTGTTCCTTCACCTTAGCAATAAAGTCTTTGACAACTTTAAAGTTAACGTCCGCTTCGAGCAGAGCCAATCGTACCTCGCGAAGCGCTTCGCCTACATCTTCTTCCGTCAGCTTACCTTTGCTTCTCAGCTTTCCGAAAACGTTCTGTAATCGGTTTGCCAATCCTTCAAATGCCATGCGCTTCACCTCCTGCTTCTGGACTTCTATTTCAATCGATCCCTATTATTGTATCAAAAAGCTCCGTCGTTTTCCTCTTTAGCTCAGGTTCGCAAACATCAAACATCTGAACCAGCTCTGCACGAAGCTTCATACGTTGTTCGTGCTTATGTAACAGATGCAGCTTACCTTCATAATCCTGTAGCGTCAGCTCTGCACGTTTGATATGTTCATATACCGCCTGGCGGCTAATTTCAAAATTCTCAGCGATTTCTCCGAGCGAGTAATCATCATGAAAATACAATTGAAGGAACGTTCTCTGTTTATCGGTCAACAGCGGTTCATAGAAATCAAATAGCAGATTAATGCGATTCGTTTTCTCAAGCATTTGATCGATAGACATTTCATCCACCTCCGTAAAGGTTGCGCACTTGACAGCAGCACAACAGAACCTATCATACTGAATTCCAAGATGATTGTCAAGCATTATACCTTGTCAGCTAAACATATAAAAAATCCCCTCAAACCGTCAAACGGTTAAGGAGAATTTCTCACGCACTAGAGAAGTAAAAAATTATTTTTCAAGATCCTCTTTTTGCTCGCTGATCCATTTACCAAATAGGGCATGTACAAATTGCTCAGAATCAAAAGGCTGTAAATCATCCATTTTTTCTCCAAGGCCAACAAACTTCACAGGTATCGACAACTCCTGACGGATTGCCACAACGATTCCGCCTTTTGCAGTACCATCGAGTTTAGAAAGCACCAATCCCGTCAGACCCGTTTTGTCACCGAAAAGCTTTGCTTGGCTGAGTGCATTTTGTCCTGTAGTCGCATCTAATACAAGAATAACCTCATGAGGAGCGTCTGGAATTTCACGTTGGATTACGCGATAAATCTTGTTCAGTTCCTCCATCAGATTCACTTTGTTTTGCAAGCGTCCCGCCGTATCGCATAACAAAATGTCAACACCGCGCGTCTTTGCAGCTTGTACGGCATCAAACATAACCGCGGCAGGATCAGCCCCCGACTGCTGTTTAATCACATCTACACCAACACGTTCGCCCCAAGTTTCCAATTGTTCAATTGCTCCTGCACGGAATGTATCACCAGCAGCCATCAGCACCTTTTTACCTTGGGATTTGAACATATGAGCCATTTTACCGATGGTTGTGGTTTTCCCTACACCATTCACACCGACAAATAAGAGAACAGATAATCCATTTGGATTTAGATTTAGTCCTGCATCGGCGTCACCCTTCAAAAGCTCAATCAGCTTTTCCGATAGGATGGGTTGAAGCTCTGCAGGATCTTCAATTTTACGTTTCTTCACTTCGGCACGAAGCTGATCAATAAGCTTGAGTACTGTATTCACGCCCACATCAGCGCCAATCAGAATTTCTTCAAGCTCCTCGTAAAAGTCTTCGTCAATTTTCTTTCGGCGGCTAAACAAATCATCGACACGATCCACGAAAGCATCTCTTGTTTTGGTTAGTCCTTCTTTAAACTTATTTGTTACCGCTTCGGCCTTACTGGAAATACTCTCTTTTAATCGTTTGAAAAAGCTCATGGTTCCTCCTAAGAACTTAACTTGTACCCCAATTATGGTGCGGACATGGCGGCTTCCTCATCCTCCAAGCGAACGGAAACTAGCTTGGAAACACCGCCCTCTTGCATCGTTACTCCGTAGAGCACATCTGCTTCTTCCATAGTCCCTTTGCGGTGTGTAACAACGATGAATTGCGTCATTTCAGAGAACTCACGCAAATATTCGGCAAACCGAGATACGTTCGCTTCGTCCAAAGCAGCTTCTACTTCATCCAGTACGCAAAATGGTACCGGTTTAACACGAATAATCGAGAATAGCAGCGCAATTGCAGTAAGCGCGCGCTCTCCACCAGACAGAAGCTGAAGGTTTTGCAGCTTTTTGCCTGGAGGTTGTGCAACGATCTCGATACCTGTATCCAGCATATTATCTGGCTCAGATAGAATCAAATCCGCTCGGCCACCGCCAAACAATTTGGAAAATACGACGCCGAAGTGCGAACGTATCGCATCAAAGGTGGTCTTAAAACGTTTGGACATTTCTTGATCCATTTCACGAATGACCTGATACAGCGTCGTCTTGGCTTCGATCAAGTCATTTTTCTGTGAGCTCAAGAATTCATAGCGCTCAGAGACCCGCGCATATTCTTCAATAGCCCCAAGATTGACATCACCGAGCGAAGCGATCTCGCGCTTAAGCTCACGCACTTTACTCTGTGTACCCTGAATATCTTCTGGAACCGGGTAGCGCTCTTTAGCTAGCTCATAGCTAAGTTCGTATTCTTCACCTAACTTCTTAAGCAGGTTTTCCAGTTCTACATCCAAACGAGTCACACGAACCTCAGTTTGATGTAAACTCTCCTCTACCTGTTTTAATTGTGAGCGCTGTGCCCGTGTTTCATTCTCTTCTTGCTCTAGCTTATGTAACCACTCGGTTCGCTCAGCACGTTTGAAATCAATGCTTTCAGTACATTGCTGCTTTTTGAGCTTGAGATCATTAAGTAACTCGACTTGCAGTACAGTCTCCTGCTCAAGTGCAATCATATCTTGTTCCAACTGCTGGAGCAGCCCGCGATTCATGTCCATCTCTCGTTCAGCTTCACCAAGATCCTGCTGCAATCGGCGCTGCTGATCTTGGAGTGACTGCTTCTCTTGAGAAATAGAGGCAACCTTGACCTTCAAATCAGTCAGTTGACTTTGCAGCTCCTCCTTCTCCGACTCACTCGCTTTACGTGAGCTCTCGGCATCACGAATCGCTTTTTGTAGAGAAGCTTCTTCTTGCCCCAGCTCGGCCAGCGCGGCTTCGGACTCGACTTTTTTCCGTCCAAGATCAGCCTGCTCCTCGAGCAAAGAACCTCGATCTTGACTATCCAAGGAAAGCTGTTCTTCGACCGTACGGCTCTCAGACTCAAGCGGATTCAATTCCGCGCGAATTTGCTGCTCGGTGATACGCTGTTGCTCACCTAACTGACGAAGCTGTTCGATGGTCATCATATCATCTGTAATCTCACGCTTCATTACACTCGACTGGTTGCGCAAACCGCTAAGCTGTTGCTCAGAATTTTTTATCTCCTGATCCAGCTCTTCGATTTGGCGTTGACGGCCTAATAGATTCGTGGATTTCTTCTGTAAACTACCGCCCGTCATAGAACCGCCGGGATTAACGACGTCGCCTTCCAGCGTCACAACTCGGTAGCGATATTGCGCTTTGGCAGCAATATGATTCGCATCTTCTAAACTTTGTGCCACAACCACATTCCCAAGCAGGCTTGAGAAAATGTTCTGATAAGTCGTATCGAACGAAACGAGATCAACTGCGATACCGATGAAGCCTTTAGCTGACTTCAAAGAACTGATCTCACTGTCAGAAATCGATCGTCCGCGAATAACGTTCATCGGGAGGAATGTAGCTCGTCCCATTTGGCGGCGCTTCAAGAAGGCGATGGCTTCACGACCGTCTGCTTCCGTCTCGACAACGATATTTTGCAAGGCACCGCCGAGTGCAGTCTCTATCGCAAATTCAACATCAGCAGGCACCTTTACAAGCTCGGCAATAGCGCCGCGAATACCTCGTAAATCCTTACGGGTCTTCGCTTTAAGCACTTCTTTAACACCCTGCATGAAGCCATCGTAATCGTTGGCCATTTCTTTCATTGTATCGCGGCGGGACGTCAAAGCATCAAGTTTCTGCTCCCATTTGCGAACCATCCCTTGTGCTTCATCCAGTAATCCTTGCTTGCTCTTCAAGCTTTGAGTTAACTGAACATACCTTTGACGTACATCTTCAATCTCACTTACGGTTTCTTCCAGTTTAGTTGTCAATTCTTGCTTACGCAGCGAAATCTTCTCACGCTGCTCCGCCCATTTTTGACGCTCTTCATCAAGTCTTTCCAATCGACGTCCGATGCTTTCCGTCTGCTGCTCAGCATAACGAATTTCGTTACGCGCCTGAGCCATTCGGTTTAGCGTCTCTAACAGCTCGCCCTTTAATTGATCCTCAGGCAAAGAACTGATACCCCCATTAACCCCAAGCAACCGCTGCTCTTCAGCAGTCAGCTTCGCTTGAAACTCAAATAACTGGGCGCCAATTAGGATAATTTTCTCCCGCTGCTGGCTCAACTCAACTTCTTTATCTATTTTACGCTGCTCTTGCATTGCGATTGTACTGCTTAGCTGCTGATGATTAGCTGAGTAATTCTTTTTCCGCTCTTTGAGCACTTCGCCATGCCCTTCACACTTCTCGAATTCTTCGCTCAGCCCCAGTAAACTTTCCTGTAGCTTTTCCAGCTCCTCCTCTAACCTGCGCGTTTCCCAACGATGCTTCTCCAAGTGAGCGTCATGCTGATTTACGATCGTAGAAAGCTCTGTTTGCTCCTTCACTAGCTTCTCTAGCTTTTGCGTCGCTTCATTCCATGAAATATAAATTTGATCTATCTGATGAACATACATAGCGATCTCACTGCTTTTGAGCGTCTCACGAAGCTCTTTATAGCGGATCGCCTTTGCAGACTGTTCGCGAAGCGGTTCGATTTGATCCTCTAGCTCAGTAACCAAATCGTGGATCCGAAGCAAATTTTGCTCGGTATCACTCAATTTTTTCTCAGCTTCACGTTTACGCGATTTATATTTAACAATCCCCGAAGCCTCTTCAAAGATCCCTCGACGATCTTCCGATTTCGTACTTAAAATTTCTTCAATACGTCCTTGTCCAATAATGGAATACGCTTCTTTCCCTATCCCCGTATCCATGAACAATTCGGTTATATCTTTCAAGCGGCAGGGCTGTTTATTAATTAAATACTCACTTTCCCCACTACGATGCACTCTGCGTGTCACCGTCACTTCATTAAAGTCAAGAGGAAGGGATTGCGAAGTATTATCCAGCGTAAGCGATACTTCCCCATAATTGACCGCTCGACGCGCATCACTGCCTGCAAAAATAACATCTTCCATTTTACCGCCGCGCAAGGACTTCGCACTTTGCTCACCTAGCACCCAGCGGATACCGTCCGAAATGTTACTTTTTCCGCTGCCGTTAGGACCTACAACCGCCGTAATACCGCGCACAAATTCCAGCTCCGTTCGGTCTGCGAAAGACTTAAACCCGGATAATTCAATCCGTTTCAAAAACATGGTCTCACCTCAGAAATTATTGTAACATATCCCATATGAAAATAAGAGAAAAAAACAAAAAAGGCAGCCGCAGCCGCCTCTTTTTGCTGTATGAATTACCGCTGAACGGCCACATTCAATTTCAACAACGCCTGAGCAGCAGCCTGCTGCTCAGCTTCTTTCTTAGAACGTCCTGCTCCGGTTCCTAGAAGGTCGGCATCCATGTGCACTTCAGCAACAAACTCACGCTCATGAGCAGGTCCCCTCTCATTCACAATGCGGTATTCCAAAGACCCCATATTGTGATGTTGAGTATACTCTTGCAGTTGAGTCTTGTAATCAATAACGAGCAACTTACCTTCATTAGAGATATTAGCGAATACATGCTTTTTGAGAAAGGCTTTAACGACATCTATTCCTTGGTCTAAGTATAAAGCTCCAACGAAGGATTCGAACACGTCGGCAAGGAGAGCCGGGCGCGAACGCCCGCCAGTCAACTCTTCCCCTTTACCGAGTAATACAAAAGCCCCGAAATCCAAATCTTCAGCAAACGTTACGAGTGACGGCTCACAAACGATGGACGCTCTGAGCTTCGTCAATTCACCTTCCGTACGCCCCGGATAAGAGTCATATAAAAATTCCGAAACCGTTAACTCAAGAACGGCATCTCCTAGAAACTCAAGACGCTCGTTATCTTTATGTCCAGCAATACGGTGTTCATTAACATAAGAAGAATGGGTAAAAGCTTGCTTAAGCAGCTCTGTTTTCCGAAAAGAAATTCCGATGCGCTGCTGCAGTTCTTTAATATCACGGTTCATTGCCTTGACTCACCACCCAGAGAGAATGATATTCCGTTATCTTTCTTCGTAGGAAGGCAAATTATGCTTCAAACCTTTTCAAGATAATCGTTGCATTGTGTCCACCAAAGCCAAACGAGTTCGACATCGCAATGTCCACCTTTGCTTCACGAGCCGTGTTCGGCACATAGTCCAAATCACACTCAGGGTCTTGATTTACCAAATTGATCGTCGGTGCAATCAGGCTATTTGCAATGGTTAACCCACAGATAACTGCTTCCACACCGCCAGCAGCGCCAAGTAAGTGGCCTGTCATCGATTTCGTGGAGCTAACAGCAACCTTATAGGCGTGTTCGCCTAGCGCTTTTTTGATGGCTGTCGTCTCAGATCTGTCTCCGATTGACGTAGAAGTTCCGTGAGCATTAATGTAAGAAATCGACTCTGGAGAAATGCCCGCATCTTTAATGGCTTTGACCATACAACGCGCTGCTCCATCAGGATCTGGATCTGTCATGTGATAGGCGTCACCGCTCATCCCATAACCAATCACTTCTGCATAAATGCGCGCTCCACGCTTCTGCGCATGCTCGAGTGACTCCAGAATCATAACGCCTGCTCCTTCGCCCATTACAAAACCATCACGGTCGGAGTCAAACGGACGGCTAGCCAAGTGTGGCTCTTCATTACGAGTAGACATCGCCCGCATTGAACAGAAGCCAGCTACACCAATAGGTGTAATCGTTGCTTCAGCACCGCCGCAAATCATCACGTCGGCATCGCCTCGTTGAATCATTTTGAACGAATCTCCGATGGAGTGTGTGCCTGTCGCACAGGCAGTAACTGCGGTGGAGTTCGGACCTTTAGCTCCTGTAACCATAGAAACATGACCAGACGCCATATTCGCGATCATCATCGGGATAAAGAAAGGAGAAACGCGTTTCGGACCTTTTTCCAAAAGAATTCGGTGTTGTTCTTCCCAAGTGCTCAGACCACCGATTCCAGAACCCACCGAAACGCCTACGCGCTCAGGATCTGTATCTTCTTGGACGTTTAAATCCGCATCTTTCAACGCATTAAGCGCAGCAGCAACAGCGAATTGAACGAAACGGTCCATCCGACGAGATTCTTTACGATCGACATAATCCTCGATTTTAAAATCCTTGATCTCAGCAGCAATACGTGTTGGGTATTCGCTTACATCAAAATTCTCGATTAAACTGATTCCGGATTGACCGGAAGTCAAGTTGCCCCAAAACGTTTCTAAATCTTGACCAAGGGCAGTAACTACGCCCATACCTGTAATTACAACTCTGTTCATTTGTACCACCTTCTATGTAGTAAAGCATCATTTTTTTTATTGTTTGAGAATGGAGAGAAGTCCCGTCTTGATTAGAAACGGGACTCGATAGACTATTACGTATGAGATTTTATGTAATTCGTAACTTCTCCTACAGTCGTAATCTTCTCAGCATCTTCATCGGAAATTTCTAAATCGAACTCATCTTCTAATTCCATTACTAATTCAACTACATCGAGAGAATCAGCACCTAGATCTTCTTTGAAAGATGCTTCGAGGGTGACTTCAGCTTCATCAACCCCTAGACGATCGACTACAATTCGTTTAACACGATCCAATACGTCGGACATCCGGTTCACCTCCTCTTTGGTATTATACGAGAATCTTTGACAGATTGCCAGTAGGCAATTTTGAGATTCTCATTCTGGAAAAACTTACATGTACATGCCGCCATCCACATGGAGTGTTTGGCCTGTCATGTAGGAAGCATCTTCGGACGCCAGAAAGCGAACAACCTTCGCAATTTCCTCAGGTTGACCCAGGCGTTCCAGTGGAATTTGCTTCAACATATGCTCTCGCATCTCGGCCGACAACTTGTCGGTCATATCGGTTTCGATAAAACCTGGCGCCACCGCATTCACGGTAATGCCTCGAGAAGAAAGTTCCTTAGCCGTCGCTTTGGTCAACCCAATAACGCCTGCTTTTGCTGCTACATAGTTGGCCTGACCCGGATTACCAAGCACGCCCACCACAGAAGATATATTAATAATTCGACCGAAACGCTGTTTCATCATTGGGCGAGTGACTGCTTTGACACAATTAAACACACCTTTAAGATTCGTAGCGATGACTTGATCGAACTCTTCTTCCTTCATTCGCATGATTAAATTGTCTCTTGTTATGCCAGCATTATTCACAAGAATATCAATTTTACCAAAAATTTCGATCGTCTGCTTAACTAAATCATCGGCTGCTTGATAACTGCTTACGTCAGCACGCAGTTTAACGGCCTTGCGTCCCATTGCTTCAATCGCCTTAACAACTTCGCTGGCAGCGGCTTCACTTCCTGCATAGTTCACTGCAACATCAGCGCCATGCTCAGCCAAATGCAGAGCAATCGCTCGTCCAATACCTCGAGATGCACCAGTTACCAGCGCCACTTTACCCGTTAGCATGTTCGTGTACCTCCTGCATATACTTCTCCAAAGCTTCCAAGCTGCCGATAGACACGGTTTTCACTGTTTTGTCTACCTTCTTGATTAGACCAGCGAGAACTGTACCCGAGCCAAGCTCAATGAACGTATCGACGCCTTGTCCGATCAGGTAAGTAATTGTATCCTCCCATAGTACAGGGGAGTACACCTGCTCGGCAAGCAGTCTGCGAATATCGCTCGGCTGCGTGACAGGACGAGCCGTTACGTTAGCTACAACGGGCACGGCTGCATCACTCATCTCGATCGACGCGAGCACCTCTGCGAGGCGCTGCGAGGCCGGCTTCATGAGTGAAGAGTGAAAGGGCCCGCTCACTTCGAGCGGTATGGCACGCTTCGCTCCGGCTTCTTTGCAGCGTTCGACAACCGCTGCAACGCCTTCTTTACTGCCCGAGACGACGATCTGTCCCGGGCAGTTCACATTGGCGAGCTCCACAACGGAGCCGCCGCTTGTGATGGCCGTGCATAGCTCCGCAAGCGCTCCGCGCTCGGCTCCCAGCACGGCCGCCATAGCACCCAGGCCGCCAGGGACAGCCTGTTCCATGAACTCGCCGCGGGCCCGCACAGTGCGGACCGCGTCCTCGAACGCAAGCACGCCTGCTGCGACGAGCGCGCTGTATTCGCCCAGACTATGTCCGGCGACATAGTCTGGTGTAATGCCTGCTGCCTTGAATGCCTCCAGACAAGCGATGCTTGTTGTCAGCAGCGCAGGCTGCGTGTGATACGTGATCTTCAATTGGTCCTCTGGACCTTGGAAGATCAGATCAGATAATGAAAAGCCCAGCGCTTCATTTGAACGGTCAAAATACGCTTTAGCAGCAGGATGATTCGTGTATAAATCATGGCCCATACCCACAGACTGCGAGCCTTGACCAGGAAAAACAAAAGCTATTTTACCCATACGAGAAAAGGATCCCCTTCCGCGATATCATTTGAGATTTTTTGCGTAAATTTAGTTTTAATTGCACAGCCTACCAAACCATAGCAGTTGCGCCCCAAGTTAAGCCGCCACCAAAGCCAACTAATACTAGACGGTCGCCTTCTTTTACTCGGCCTTGTTCGGCAGCTTCTGCGAGAGCTACCGGAATGGAAGCGGCTGACATGTTACCGTATTTGTCTAGATTGATCATGCATTTGTCAACCGATAATTCCAGGCGATTTAAGGATGATTGAATGATTCTCATATTTGCTTGGTGCGGTACTAGCAAGTCGATATCTGTTTTTTCCCAGCCCGCTTTGCGCAGCGCTTCATCAGCGGCATTACCCATGATCCGAACGGCGAATTTGAAAACTTCTGCTCCGGCCATGTAAATATAGTGCAAACGCTGGTCGATGGTTGCTTGCGATGCAGGATTACGTGATCCGCCACCTTCAATTTTGAGAAGGGGCCCACCTGTCCCGTCGGCACCCAGCTCAAATGATTTGAAACCTCTATGTTCAGGTACTTCACCAATAACAACAGCTCCGGCACCATCACCAAAAAGGATACATGTGTTACGGTCTGTATAATCCGTTATTTTGGATAAACTATCCGCGCCGATGACGAGGGCATATTTATAAGTTCCTGTAGCAATGAAATTAGATGCATTAGCTAGTCCATAAACGAAACCCGAGCAAGCTGCCGATAAATCAAATGCAGCTGCTTTCATAGCTCCTAGCTTTTCTTGAAGCACACATGCCGTTGATGGGAATGTCATATCCGGTGTGACCGTTGCGACAATGATCAAATCGAGTTGGTCCGCCGTAATTCCGGCGTTGGACAGAGCAATCATGGAAGCCTCGTAACATAAATCGGAGGTAACTTGTCCTTCAGCCACAATTCTTCTTTCACGAATGCCCGTTCTGGACACGATCCATTCATCATTTGTTTCAACCATCGTTTCCAATTCTTGATTCGTTAAAATACGTTCTGGTACATACTTACCTGTTCCGAGTACCCCAACTGGTATTAGGTTCATGTTGTTATATCTCTCTTCCCATGGCTAATTTCGGCAGATATCGTGCCAACCAAATCATTTTGCAAGGCAATTCTGGCTTGACGAACTGCATTCTTAATGGCTATTGCATCAGAGGAGCCATGGCTTTTCAGGACTAAACCATTAATACCCAAAAATGGCGCAGCCCCATGCTCATTATAATCCAACTTTTTGCGGAATTGGGTAAGCCCTGGTTTCAAGACGGCAGCTGCAAGTTTGGTAAATATAGTTTTGGTAAACTCTTGTTTAAGTGCTGAGAAAATGGTTGACGCCGCGCCCTCCAATGATTTCAGCATAATGTTTCCAGCGAAACCATCACACACGATAACATCACATTTGGCACGAAGCACTTGGGAGGATTCGACATTCCCTACAAAATGTATTGGGGCTTGTTCCATTAAAGGATATGCTGTTTTCGTTAATTCATTCCCTTTGGTCGCTTCCGTTCCAACGTTCAGCAGACCTACACGAGGCTTGGATAGACCATGCACTTTGGAGCGGTAAATACTGCCCATAATGGCATATTGAATCAGCTGCTCAGCCGTGGCATCCATATTAGCTCCCAAATCCAGTGCAAGCACACCGTTACCATCCATAGTTGGAATCATCGGTGCAAGGGCAGGACGTTCAATCCCGGGAATTCTTCCTACGACAAGCAATCCTGTCGTCATCAAAGCACCTGTATTTCCTGCGGAAATCATGGCTTCCGCTTCTTTCTCACGCACTAGTCTTCCGGCCACGACCATGGAAGCGTCTTTTTTGCGTCTTACAGCTTTTACAGGTTCGTCATCCGCTTCAATGACTTCTTCCGTGTGTCGGATACTAAGATTTGCCGGCCTCTCTGTGAGGTGGGCTTCAATCGCAGCGCTGTTGCCGACCAGAATGATATGTACGTCTTTCCACTCTTTGGCCGCTGAGAGTGCACCTTCTACTACGATCTTAGGGGCATTATCGCCGCCCATTGCATCAATCGCGATCCGCATGCAGCTTGCCCTCCCTATCTTGATGTTGCTCTTTCTTCGAATGAAAGATCACGAAATTGCCTCGGAAAACAGCCTCATCGCCAACATATGAAGACACCTCAACTCTTGCTTTCCCTTTGGAAACGGAACGCACATAGGCTTTGGCGATACATTTCTCTCCTAGCTTTACAGAACGTATAAAGCGGATATCTGCTGATGCAGTCAAGGCTATTGGATCGTCGATGACGGCAACCGCCAGGGAGTTCGCTTGTGAGAATATATGATGTCCTCTTGCAATCTTGGTTCTTGAGAAAACATGATCTTCTTTAATTTCAAAAATCGAGATACCGCTTTGATCCAGCTGTAAATCGATCACTTCTCCAATAACTTCATCAATGGACAGCGATCGTACTTGATCGTACGTTTTGACCGCCATATGCTTCATCCGTTCCCGCAGCTCAGGAATTCCGAGTTCCAATCGGTCTAATCGGACGGTTTGGATGCTAACTTGAAATGTTCGCATCAGTTCCTCGTCGGTCATAAAAGGATTGGCTTCAATCGCTTTGAGCAATTGCTGCTGCCTTTGTCGTTTAGGAAGGCGTTCGATGGCGAGCACCACCTTATCTCGTGAGATCTCATCTTATTACCAGATACTAAACTGTAGTATATTAAATTTAGAACCAAAAAGAAAGCAAAAAAAATAGCACCTCACACTAGGATGAAGTACTATGTCCAATCTTATGCTTTTACGATCTCTCTACCTTTGTAAGTTCCGCAAGACTTGCACACACGGTGTGCTAGCTTCAGTTCTCCACATTGTTCACATTTCACCATGCCTGGAACTTCCAATTTAAAGTGAGTACGGCGCTTGTCGCGACGAGTTTTGGACGTTCTTCTTTGAGGTACTGCCATATTCAAAACACCTCCTTATACGAATTTCGGGCGTTGCCTTATTCTTTGTTAAAAAAGTCCGCGAGACCTGCAAGCCTAGGATCAATGTTCTCCTGTTTACAGCCGCAATCACGTAGATTGCGATTCTCTCCGCACACGGGACAGAGACCTTTGCACGCTTCGTCACAAAGTGGTATGTATGGTAAACCGACCACTACATTTTCTACAACGTAAGGCTCCAAATCGACTTTATCTCCAACTACCAAATGAATATCCTCGTCTAGTTCCGGATCTTCTTCTTCTGGTTTTTGCATGAAGACTTCCTCGAAAGGAAGCTCGATTGTTTGATTAGTGTGCGATAAGCATCGTGAACAACTTAACTCCAAGTCTAGCGTTAACGTACCGTTAACTTTTGCTACTCCCTCTTCATACACAGCATGAAGATCGACATGTACAGGACCATGACCAAGGATATCTTGACGCCCTTCAAAAGGAGCCGTCAAATTCAACTCTTCAGTCATATGAACCGGCTGCCCCTTAAGAGCTAGCTCTCTAAAACGAATTTGCATGTTTTTTCACCCCAAACAAACAAAGATTATTATATCCAGTTTGATTACCTTTTGTCAATTATAAATCTATTTAATTTTAATCCTGCAAGCTTATTTCGGAGGCAATGCTGCTAGAAATTTGAGTGCATCTTCCATAGTACCGATTTCAACAATTTTCATCTTCGTTTTAATTTGATTGGCTCTTTTGACAGCGACCGAGTAATTTTCAATTTTAGTGCCGTCTTTTAACGTCACATCTTTGGGCGCAAAGAAATACTCTGCCTTTTCGTGATCCGCGGCAATGATCTTATGCTGAATACCGCCTATTGGACCTACGGTGCCATCGGTATCAATGGTGCCTGTTCCTGCGATACGGTAACCCTTGGTAATATCCTCGGGAACGAGCTGATTATATATCTCTAAGGAGAACATTAATCCAGCTGAGGGGCCGCCAATTTCACCAGCCTTAATGGATACCTGTTGATCCTCTTGGTTCGCTTTAACAGCCTGCATCTCGGCCGGAACAACACCGATGCCTGCCCGTGGCTCACCTTTCTCCCCATCCTGTTGAGGGAGCGCCCCCAGCGTCAGTATAGCTTGCTGTTCGACGTTTTTCCTCGAATACGTGATCGTAATCGATTCCCCAGCTTTTTTACCCTTAAGCGTGTCCAATAAATCCTGTGCAACCTTTACTTCTTTATCTCCAGCTTTCAAAAGTACATCTCCGGGTTTGAGAACCTTCTCTCCCGATAAGCCTGGTAGCGTCTGGAGTACCATAACTCCCTCATGGTTGATATGAAAAGGGATTTTAGCTTGTGTATAGGCCGCTTGTATAGCGCTCGCCTGTGAAGTCAACATGACGTATTCTTGGCGCTGAGAATATTCTTGCTCGGACTCGCCCTTGCGCAAAACACTCGTTTTGGGCTGAATCTCCTCATAAGGATGAACGAGACCAATTAAATAATTGATCATATTAGCATCGGCAACGCGTACCGTTGTCAACATCAGTGTCCCTTTTTCCGTATCCGAACCTCTGGGAATCGACACCATCGGTTTAATTTCTTCAGCCGTTCCCGGCATGAAAATAAAAAAAGGAAGTCG
Organism: Paenibacillus sp. yr247; assembly: GCF_900103825.1. Taxonomy (GTDB): domain Bacteria; phylum Bacillota; class Bacilli; order Paenibacillales; family NBRC-103111; genus Paenibacillus_E. The sequence continues at coordinate 679,794 of NZ_FNIF01000001.1, read as the reverse complement.
TACAAAAAACAACAAATAAATAATGCTAACTCCGACGATTGCCGATATTAAATATCGCCTAGTCGCAGATCTTCTCGGATATCGATAGGAATCATTTGACCACGTACGAATCGAGGTCTCTTCTTCGTTCTCCATGCAGGTTCCCCCTCCTGATGCCATAAACTAGTTATAACTCTCGTCCATCGGCCAAGCAAAGCTTGGTCTAAACCCGCATCCTCTTGCGTACAAATGAAGCATGTTTAAAGGATGAGGTGATACTATGCAGCCTATGAAAGCAAGATCCAACTCCAAACTTACAACACTGGTACTGGGGTCTTTGGCTGCCCTTGTAGTCGTGTCTATCATTCTATTCCCTGATAAGGCATTTCAGTCTTCGCTTGAGGGACTTACGATTTGGTGGAAGATCGTATTTCCGGCGCTGATGCCTTTTCTCATTATGACCGAGCTGTTAGTCGGTTTTGGTGTTATTCAAGGGACAGGCGTTCTTTTAGAACCGTTGATGAGGGTTGTATTCCGTCTTCCGGGTGTAAGCGGGTGGGCGCTAGCATCAGGTCTTATTATAGGATTTCCTACCGGAGCCAAAATTACTGCTACCCTGAGTGAAAAAAACCTCATCTCTCGAACAGAAACAGAACGATTAACGGCACTGTCCCATTTGTGCAGCCCCTTATTTCTGATTATGGTCATAGGCGTCGGGTTTCTGCACAGCGCAAAGCTCGGCATCGTGCTTGCAGTGGTCCATTATGTAACGGCAATCTTAACAGGAATTTTGATGAGATTTTCCAAGGAACCACAGCAACCCTTGGCTGCCTCTTCCGAACTCAACTCCTCAAATGTAAAGCCAAAAAAAAATCCATCCATTTCCATTTGGAAACTCGCCCTATCTACGATGCGACAAGCTTATTTACATGATGGACGCGCCTTCGGCAAGCTCCTCGGAGATTCAGTAACCTCTTCCGTGCAAACCTTGATGCTGATCGGTGGGTATATGATGATCTTTTCCGTACTGATTAATGTCATTAACATTACTCATCTCACGGATGCACTTCAACCTGTTACTCATTTCTTACTCCGTTTTATGAATACCCACACTGATACCACCCCTCAGTGGATCATTGGTATTCTGGAGGTTCATCTAGGTGCTTATGCTTGGAGCCAAGCTCAAGGTCTCTCCCTACTTCCGCAAATGGCGCTCATTAGCGCATTTCTCGCTTGGGGTGGCTTGTCTGCCCACGCGCAAGTAGCTGGCTTTCATCAAAAAACAGGCGCACGCTATAGGTTTTTCTTTCAGTCCCGTGCCTTGCATGCTGTGCTTGCATTGGTATTTACCATTCTTCTTTGGGAACCTATGCAGTTACTTTTAATGGATACAGAACCGAGCTTTCTCTGGTTGGACAAAGCAACAAGCGAATACTCTGAAGCTTCTTTTCCACTGAACGGCGGATCCGCATGGAGTTTATGGGGACCCATGCTGGCCCAATTTCTTCTTTTACTTATTATAATGCTAACCATCTCAACACTCATAAGAGCTTTCCGAAAGAAAGTTCATTAGTCAATTTTATTAACCTTAGGAAATTTCTTTTTGAGTGCTTCTTCAACCTCGGCAGGAACTAAATCTACAACTGGACCATGAAACCGAGCAATTTCTTTCACGATACTGGAGCTCAAGTAGGAAAACTTGGGCTTTGAGGTCATGAAGAAAGTCTCCACATCCGAGTTTAGCTTATGATTCGTAGAAGCCATCTGCAGCTCATATTCAAAATCAGAAACAGCCCGTAGTCCGCGAACGATCAGGCGCACATTGCGGGCTTTCATGTAATTCACCATCAAATCACGAAAACCATCCACTTCTACATTAGGCAGATCCTTCGTAACTTTGCGGATGAGCTCCATTCGTTCTTCCAATGAGAACAAAGGGTTTTTGGAAGTGTTATTGAGAACTGCTACAATCAGCTTATCAAACACTTTTGCCGCTCTATGTATAATGTCAAGATGGCCATATGTAACCGGGTCGAAACTGCCCGGATAAACGGCTACTGTAATTCCGTGTTCCTGCTTCATCTGTCATCTCCTTTTAAAGATTTTGCCATTATTCCATGGATCGCTTGTAGATCGTAACTGCGGTATCTCCGTAATCTGCTCTTCGTTGTTGCTTGAAACCGCCGATGGCATCTTGCAGAATATCCTTAGCATCGTGCTCCACAACTATCGTGGCATTGGATTCTACGATCGCTTGCTCTTCCATTGCACTTATCAGCTCCGTTATAAATTTCATTTTATACGGAGGGTCCAGGAAAACCAGCTCAAATTGCTGTTCCCGCTTTGCTAACGCTTTCAGTGCCCGAGTGGCATCTGTTCGGTAAACCTCAGCCTGGTCCTTGAGTCCGGCTGTTTGTAAATTGTGCTGGATCGTGTCGATGCTATTCTTCTCGATATCAATGAAGACAGCCTTATCCATCCCGCGGCTCAGCGCTTCAATCCCTAATCCGCCTGTGCCTGCGAAAAGATCGAGTACCTGTCCTCCGTCAAAATAAGGACCGATCATACTGAAGATCGCTTCTTTCACTTTATCCGTTGTCGGTCGCGTGCTGATACCAGGTACAGCTTTTAACGACCTGCCTTTGGCAGTGCCTGAAATCACTCTCATCTTGCGTTTCCCCTTCTAGCTGGCTCATTCTTTTGCTATCGTACCACAAGCTCTAATCGGACACAAAAATTTTATACCTACAATGTATAAATTTCCCGTAAAACGGTCATCCTTGAACTATCGACATCAGAGAATGTCGTAGACAACCGCGGAGAAGACTTACGTTTCCCCATAAGCTCTTCGTCCGGTTTCTCCTCTCCCATGAGGCGGCTGCGCAAGCAGTCGCCGTTATTATTTTTATATTATAGTTAAAGAAAACCCTTATTAAATAAGGGTTTATTTGTGTATAACAGGTTAGATTTATCATATAATACAGATCCATATTACTAGCGCCGGGGACGATTCGGGGACGAAAATTTAAGGAATAATTCAGATAAAAGTAAACCAAAATGAAATTTCAACGGAATAAATTAGTGGTTACGCTGTAATAACACAAATCCGCTAATACTTGAAGTCTTTCTATTAATTACCACTTTAAAACCAATGTCTGCGTCTAATAAGCAGTTTAAGGCATTGATAAGCAATCTGTTGGGAGCTAATGTAAAGGTACATGGTTGAGCACTTCCGATAACACGAGAGGCAATAATCCTACGTGCAGAACCTGGACGAAGCGGATCTCTTGTCCAACTGATCAGTATTAAATCAGGCTGACGAACAGCTTTTGTTCGAGCCATTGCAATCACCTCTTTTCTGTTAAATTCTCTATATTAAATGCAAAACAGAAATATATTGTTCTAACAAAAACCTAGAAAAAATGAATAATGAACTAAAAAATACGTACAGGGAGAGGAGTCGCATGCTCCCCAAAGTTCAACCTCTCATCTTAGGAATAACCTCGTCGATCCATGTTTCACCAGTACCGAAGTCTGCACATTGTGTAGCGTGTTAAGCTATTAGCGCAAAGAAAAAAGACCCCTTTGGGAGCCCTTTCAACGGTGAATTTTATAAGGTTCTTTATGCTAAATCCTTATTGGCTATACCTCACTCAAGGTTTTATCTTAGGCGGTTCTGGCCGACTATGACCATACAGCCGCACATAGATCTGCTCAATTTCCTCGCCAGTCAGATCGCCACGCTTCAGCAACTCCTCCGCAATGGCGTGAACGAAGTCGGCGCGTTCCCGTACTAGCTTCTTCACTTGGAGCATCTGGTCCCTCAGCAGCTCGTTGATCTTTGGCCGGAGCGCCTTGAGTCCATCAGCCCGAGAGCCTAACGCAAGCCAACTGAAGAGTTCATCGCCCATACCGACCATACCAAGGTAGGCCCCGGCCATCTCTGTAGCCTGCTGCAGATCGGAGGTGACACCGTTTAATTTCTTCCCCAGGAACTCCTCTTCCACCGCTCGGGCTGCCAGACAGACTTGGATCTCCGCCAAGATCTCGCTGTCGCTTCGGTTATACCGCTCATGCATCGGCTTTGTGGCAGCGAGACCAAGCGCGCCGCCCCTACGGATGATAGTCACCTTCCAGATCCGGTCATGGGGCTTCAGCAGGTACTGCGCTACCGCATGGCCGGCCTCATGGTAGGCGATGTTCCTTTTCTCGTCCGCTCTCATGGAGCGGAGCGGCTGTTTGAGGCCCCACTCATAGGTCTCCATGGCGGCCCGAAAGTCCTCGTAACTGGCAACCTGTGCGCCCCGCTGGTGGGCGATCACAACCGACTCGTTGACGATGTGTTTGATCTGCGCTGGGCTGTAGCCCACCGTATCGAGCGCCGCCCGCTCTGGAGTTAGCGTAGACTCAAGCTTCACCTTCTGGAGGTAATATTGGAAGACGTCCACCCGTCCATCATAGTCGGGGGCATCGACCCAGAGCTGCCGGTCGAAGCGGCCGGGTCGGAGCAGCGCGGAGTCGAGTACGTCAGGCAGGTTTGTCGCTGCGACCGTCAGCACTGGCGGACGCTCTGCTTTCTTGCGCCGCAGCCCGAGCGAGCGAAGCAGCTTAGCAAACCGGGAGTTGTCGATGTTCGGCGGATCCATCTGCAAGAGCAGCTCGTTGAGCAGGCCAGAGCCGCCGCCCATACCGAACATCCCTCCTCCTCCACTCCCTGCCTGCCGACTCATACCGATGGCGTCGATCTCATCGATGAAGATGATGCAGGCACCGTATACATTCGCTAACTTCCGGGCCTTCTTGTAGAGGCCCATCACCTTCAGGTTCCCTACGCCGAAGAACATGTTTTGAAAGCTGGGGGCCGAGGCGTAAGCAAAGGGCACCTGCGCTTCGTTGGCGATCACCTGAGCCAGGTAAGACTTGCCGGTGCCTGGGGGCCCACAGAGCAGCAACCCCCGGATCGCCTCGCCACCCATCTCCTTGAACTCCTTGACACCTTTGAGCAGGGTGACGATTCGCTTGGCATTCTCAACGATCTCGGGGTTACCCCGGTAATCGTCCCAGGTGGAGCCAGTCTCTCCAGGCAGAATCCAATACGTACGTCCCCGGGCTAGGAACCAAAAGAGGGCAACGAACTGAATGATCATGAACATTATGGCGAAGAGCAGCTGCATCACAACACCTACAATACCTAATGCGATCTCCCAGTATGTCGGCCCTCCTACCCACAACAGCACGCCGGTGAAGACGAGGGCTGCGAGCCAGAGGATAAATGTACGCCACTTTATCCACTGATATCTCCTCATGACCTCACTTCCTTTACATACGGTTTCGATTACTCTATGAAAACCCTAGGTCCTCCATGAAGGAAGGCCAAAAACTTATTTATTGGAATTTTCTTTTAATGTCCCATAAATATTTGAGAATTACAGCGATACCGCCCACGAAATAAAAAATCACAAGAATCCACCCCGTAGGATCAATTGGAATCATGGATATAACGATCTTCAATGGCAGGACATAGTATAGGACATCCTTTAAATAACCTAATACAAAAGTTGGATCAAAAGAACCTTTCCAAAATGATTGGAAAAAAGCGATAAGAAAATCAATGCTCATTAATCCAAATATGGCCCACATTGTGTAGATCATCCAATCTGCAAGTGTAAATGTCATTTATCATCACCACCTTGCCACATATTATGCTAGGAATACTAACATGTGATGATGCGCTAGTCGCCGTTACTATTTATTCGTAAATATTTACTTGAACAACGAAAAAAAGCCGCTACTATGCAGCTTTTTAGTTTCGAAGAAAATATTCCTATTCACAGGCCACGCCATCATTATCCTATCTAATTTACTACTATATCAGGATCCCCTCTATGAAGAGGAGCCTTACCTGCTGCCTCACAGCAGAACAATTCGGATAGCTTGTATACTAGGAATATATTCTATCACACTTTTTCCATGCTTCACGAGTACGGAAAAATAGATTAAATGATATCATTAGGATTACATCATCCACATCTTATCCATTAGAAATATCGTATTAAAAAATGAGAGTAAGCCTGCTTCCAACAAAATTGGATTTTAAAGATAAAGGAGCACATTCACTGAATGGCTCCTTTTCTTCTCCTTTAGCTCGCTATGAAATGACTTCGTACCTGCTAAATCCAGCCCATTTAAAACTCCTATTCCCTGACCCTTGGCATTGTGTTATAATCATTAACGGAACATACGTTTCCATTTATATACAAACTCACGATAACAGTCAGAGAAGAAGGTATTCTATGCAAGATCACACTATTTTTGAACGTTTACGAATCAAGTATGCCGACGAAGATCGGGCTAAACTTATTATGCTGCAGTTAAGAACTTTAATGGAACAAAAGAAAAAGAAGAAGTGGTACCAGAAGTGGAAAACACCAACCAAAACGAAACCTGCTAGCTGGAATGAATAACAATCCGGAAACAGCACCAACCAAATCAAAGTAGACTAATCGGCCAAGCAAATAAAATGAAGCCTCCCGATTACTACTTATCAGGGAAAGCCTCTTCGCTTATTTACTTCCCTCTTTTTTTCGAATAATACAACACACCTAGGTAGTGAGCACCTGTAAATAACGTGAGAATTCCAAAAAACAGCAGGAAACCGCCTTGGCGATCACGGAAGAACAATTGTAGAACAAAAAGCGCTAGTGATATTTCGCTCCATAGAAGTGTTCTTTTTTTGAGCGGGCTCAAATCCGCGGTGGATTTACTAATTTTGCGAAGATTCATGAATGTAAGACCAGCGAGAACGATTACTCCAATAACGATCACGATAATGTAACCTGAATTGCCCGACATGTGATTCCCCCTATTTCTAATGTATCAACTTTATCTGTATATAATAGTAAGACTTTATATCTAAGATACATGGAATATGACTAGATGTCTATTTGAAAAAGGAGTTTGACTTCTCCTGTGGAATCTGTTTTTGGAAGATAAAACGAAATCAATCATAAGGAGCTAGTCCGATGTCTACGATTTTATTTAAACCATTAGAAGAATCTGATATTTCCTATTTAATGGATATTTACAACCATTTCGTCTTGCATACGACCGTTTCTTTTCACACGGAGCCCGTAGGGCTTTTGGAATTTACGGAGAGTGTTATCCATCCAAACCCGCGTTACCAAACTTACGTGATCACATTGGATGGGAACCTGCAAGGGTACGTTCAAGTTATGCCGCACAAAAAAAAACAAGCCTATGATACCACAGGGGAAGTGACGATATATTTGCATCCGGAATGCGTAGGCAAAGGAATTGGCTCGGCAGCCATTCATTATATTGAAGCGGTCGCGAAAGAGCGTGGCTTCCACTCGCTGATCTCAACGATTTGCGCGGATAACAAACTTAGTATTCATACGTTTACGAAAAATGGGTATACGCAGTGCGCACATTTCCGTGAGGTTGGCTTCAAATGGGGCAAATTCCTCGATATTGTTACCTATCAGAAAATCATTTAATAAGGTTTACGGCGTAAGTAACTCCAGCTCAAACCTCCATCCGTCGTTCGCCACAAGTCTCTAGTATCCAAAAGCCAGCCACTACTCGATGTAGGAAAACTTAATTGTAAATTTGGATCTAGCGGCTGGAATGTGTTAGGAAACTCATGTTGGCTCCACGTCTTGCCTGCATCCATTGTCCGGAGCAATCGCCATGTTTGTTCACGACTTTGCGGATTCGCATGCAACAGAATGAACCCTTTTTGTGCATCAGCAAAAGAAATAGCCTGCGGCGCAAGGAGGCTCGGCAGCTTGCCTGCTTCGTGCCACGTCTCTCCATCCGTCATGTGATAAAGAATCGTTATGTCCTTGTCCTTTTTACTGGGGCCAATGAACCAACCCTCGGTGGATGAGAGGAACGTAAACACGCCCTCCTCTTTCAAAGGCATTGGGATACGGCTTGATGCCGACCAAGTTAATCCCCCATCCTGCGTTCGAAGCAGTATCATGTCTTTGTCATTTTTGGCAGCAACCAACCCTTTTTGCCGATCAAAGAATCGGAAAAAAGGTGTTTCTCTCCTCGCCTCTAGTCCTGGTAAGTCCTGCGCAATGACCTCCCAAGTTTGACCACCGTCTGAGGTTAGTCGAAGTTCCGATTTTTGACCATAAGACTCATTAGTGAACAACCAACCTGTTTGAGAATCAAGAAAAGAAATCGCGTTTGGTTCAGTTGTGTAAGCCAATCTGCTCAGAGCCTGCCAGGTCACCCCGCCGTCGCTAGTTTGCACAAATGGTAGATCTCCGATGCCGGAAGCGAGGCCATATCCATGTAGCTCATCCACGAACGAGAGTGCTTTGGTTGGGGTGAGGCGCATGGGTGTTACTTGCGCATTAACACGGATATTCTCACCCGAAACAATTGAAAAACCGGAGTCACGCGTTTCTTGTGACGAAGACCTTTCGTTAGGAGACGGAGTCGAGGATTTTCCATAAAAACAGCCTGCACATAGCAGAAAAATCGCCAAAACAACTAATTTTTTGTTGCTTATCAGGACTGTCATGACCTCACTCCTCTCACTTTTGCAATTCTGCTTTGGGTATATGTAATGACGGTCCATGATCAAGAATAGTTCATGTCCACCCCTTGCGGTTGATTCCTTTATTTTCACTGGATAGGATGTCCCTTCTTTACAAAAGCTAGAGCATATTCATATTGCTCGGAGGGGATTGCCATGACCAAATGGGTTTGGTCCGTCACTATCGTATTCCTGTTAGCAGCAGGCTGCGGTGTGTCTAATAACAAGCCTTATCACGATCAGCGCTCAGAACAAAATTCTCATGTTTATGACCAAGACCTAAAAACAGAGTCCATTTTGGACAAAAGTCGGCTTCATATTGAGCCTCTGTCAAGTCCGAAAAGAATGGTCACTCCAACACCTACAGGAACGCCCACGACAATGAATCAACATGAAACAACACCAACTGATTTAACGCCAAGTCCGTCGCCCAAAACGAATACCAAGAAAGCACATCCTGAAGGTTCCAAGAAGCCTTCCGTCCCTGTTCAAATAAATCAGGGCCAAGTCAGGATTTCTCAGAAAAAGCTTACGCTATCTCAACTGGCTATGAAATACCCGGATACTTTCAAGCTGCGAGGCTCTGCTCAGGAGAAGAAAGTGGCGCTAACCTTCGATGACGGACCTGATACTAGATTTACACCAAAAGTTCTTGATGCCCTCAAGGCTAACCAAGTGAAGGCAACCTTTTTCGTACTTGGTGCTAAGGCCAGCACTCATCCCGATATCGTTAGGCGTATTGTCAGAGAAGGTCATGTCATTGGCAATCATTCCTACAGTCATGCGAATCTACCGAAGCTGACGGTGGACAAATTTCAAAGTCAGATCATGAGCACGGAAAATGTACTGCAAGGCTTGATTGGCTACGCTCCTAAGCTAATCCGTCCGCCGTACGGTGCGATTAATGAGGAGCAGGTCAGATGGATCGCTGATCACCATTATTTGATTGTGAACTGGAATGTCGATTCACTCGACTGGAGATCGCTGAATTCGGATCAGGTGCTGCATAATATTATGCAGCAAACGAAGCCCGGCTCCATTATCCTCCAGCATTCCGGAGGTGCAGACAGTCAGGATTTGTCAGGAACGGTACAGGCCATTGGACCCCTGATCAGTAATCTCAAAGCAGCTGGTTACACGTTTGTAACTGTGCCTGAGCTGCTTCATGTTGCAAAAAGCAAATAAGCCGGAGCACATCTGTATGTGCGCACCCGGCTTATTCTTTTACATGCTTATTCTTGCAGCGCCGAGAGTCTCGACTTGATGTCTCGGATGTGCTGAAGCTGTGAGCGAGCGTTCTCGGGGCTCCACTCCCCTTCGCTCATGAGCTTCGCCAGTGTTAACTCCAACTGGCGTCTCTCGTTAGCTCGCGCTAACAGCTCTGGTGAGCTTTCGCTCGTCTTACTCGCCTCCGTATACTCGTCGTAAGTACCTGTGAATGGGATTGGGCTGCGCGCAGCGCTCAGCCACAAGAGCTTCGTCGCCAGCTTGCGAATGAAGAAGCGGTCATGCGAGACAATGACCATGGCGCCGGGATAGTGAAGCAGCGCCTGCTCAATCCTCTCCCGCGAATCGATATCCAAGTAATTCGTAGGCTCATCCAGCACCAACAAATTCGCACCGCTGAAGTAAAGCTTGAGGAAGGCAAGCCTGCAGCGCTCGCCCATGCTAAGATCTCCGATTCGCTTGCGCACCTCTTCACCTGAGAAGAGGAAGCAGCCCAGGATCGTGCGGGCCTGGGTCTGCGTCATGCCAGGCAGCGCCAGCAGGCTGTCTAGCAGGGTCACGCTGTCGTCGAGATGCTCGAGCTCCTGTGAGAAATAACCGATCGACGCCTGCGGGTGCTGCCGCACCATGCCGGCAGCGGGCTGAAGTTCGCCGACGAGCAGCTTCATCAGCGTAGTTTTGCCTGAGCCGTTGGGGCCGAGCACGGCCAAACGATCGCCGCGGTCTACGCTGAGGCTCAGTTCAGCGAACAGCTCGCGGTCGCCGTAGCGGAACGCGGCCTGCTCCAGACGCACCAACGAGCGGGAAGCGAAGTCGCTCGCCCCCAGCTTCACCTTCAGGTGCGGCCCCTCCCGCGGCTTCTCCACGCGGTCCGCTTCCAGGCGCTCCAGCTCCTTCATCTTCGCGTTCATCCGCGAGACATGCGTGCCGGCTCGCGCCTGGAAGTACCCCCGCTGTATCGGCACCTCAGCCTTTCGGGCGTTTTTCTCGCCCTGATGGAACCACTGCCGATACGTGCGAATGCTCTCCTCCAGCTGCTCGCGCAGGTGCTGCTGCTTGCGGTAGAGCTGCTCCTGCGTGCGCAGCTCGAGCTCTTTTTGGCGGGTATACTCCGTGTATCCGCCTCGGTATCTTCGGCTGCCTCGCGGCGTCAGCTCGACTAGGCAGGTCGCCACACCATCCATGAAATGGCGATCGTGGGAGACGAAAACTACGGTGCCCGGATAAGCTTGAAGCCACGCTTCGAGCCATTCGAGCGACGCCGCGTCGAGGTGGTTGGTCGGCTCGTCGAGCAGCAGCAGCTGCGGCTCGCGCACCATCAGACGAGCCAACTGAGCTCGCGTCTTCTGCCCGCCGCTCAGCTGTCCGAGCGGCAGATCCCACAGCTCGCGGCCGAGCCCGAGCTGCAGCAGCTTGCGCTCCACTTGGGTTTCCCAGTGGTAGCCGTCCAGCCCCATGTATTGCTCTGCCGCCTCCTGATAATCGGCTAGCAGGCTTTCCATGCAAGGAGAAGCCGCATCCTGCATACGCGTCTCCAGCTCCTTCAAACAACGCTTCGCGGCACAATGCTCTGGGCAACCATCCTCGACGTAGGCATGTGTGGACATCGCCTCATCCGATTCCGTCTGCTGCCCCATCCAGCCCCACTGCTCGAGCGGCAGCCTGCGTTCTACTCTACCTTTATCCAACTCCAGCGTGCCCGCCAAAAGGCGAAGCAGCGTTGTCTTTCCTATGCCGTTTCGGCCATAAATCGCGATCCGCTCCCCTGCATTCACCTCCAACTCCACATTTTCAAAAAGTGGCTTCCCTGCAAATTCCTTCATCACATTCATCGCTTTTATAAGTAAAGTCATAGACACGTTTCCTCCTTTGAAAATCAAATACAAAAAACCGCAAGCAATCGCCTACGGTCAGGAAGAACAAGTCATGAATTGGGTATGCAAAGAACAGCACCCTCCTGAAGGAGTCAGCCCCTTTAGACATACGTATCCCACTCGCTCTACCTGCACAATCGTAGAGTCTGCCCTTCAACGAAACATTTCGTTTTAGCAGAAAAGTTAGGCTACATACTTCATCGCTCTAAAGGTACCTCCGAATTCTTCAAGATTCTTTCATTGTAACATAACCCCTCTAACTCTCAAGGGGAAGAATCACTATAACTATAATATCCAATGTGTTCAAATAGCATCACACGTTTTTTTCTGAATTAAGTCCTTGCAGCCTACCCTTTTTTATACTACAATTCAATTCGTAATAATTACTTTTTAATTCAATGATAAAGGAGTCCTCCTTTTGAGCAAAGTTCCCGTTATCGTACTGAGTGGATTTTTAGGCAGCGGCAAAACAACACTGCTCATCCGAATGCTTCAAGAAGCAGCCTTCTTTAACCTCAACCCTGCCGTTCTTATGAATGAGCTAGGAAAACAAGATGTTGATGGACATCTCCTCCAAGCAGCCTCACCTGATGTGAACATGGCCAAACTACTTGATGGCTGCATCTGCTGCAGTAAGAAAAGTGATATCAGTGATTCAGTTAAACAACTGCTGATTCGCAAGCCCGATGTGATTCTCATTGAATTAACCGGCGTTGCGAACCCAGAGGAAATCGTCGATGCGCTGACCGAACCCGCGCTGCTTCCTCATGTGAAACTACACAAAGTAATCACCATACTTGATGCCGAGAACGTGCTTGAATATAACAGCATTTTCGCCTCGGACCGTGAGCTTGTCCATACACTGCGCAGACAAATAGAGGTTGCTGATCTACTTCTTTTGAACAAAGTTGACTTAGTCTCTGACAAACAATTAAAGTCCATTGAAAAAACAATTCGCAAATCCAATGAACGCTCCTTGCTGCTGCCAACTACACATAGCCATTTTGATTTGGAACTTATTTTCGGCGCTCTTGGACCGCAAGAATCGCAATCCATTGTTTCATCGACCTTTAATAAAAACTTGCGATTTCAAGCTATCAAAGCCGTCCAGCCACCAAGAGAGTCATCCAAACATACCGCATCCTTCTCACGTATTCACACTATTACAATTCCCATCGATGATAACCTCTACTTGACACAACGCACTGTGGAACGTTATTTAGCAAAATGGGGATCCAAGCTGCTTCGCGGAAAAGGTTATTTGATTATTGGCGCTAAACGCGAGCTCTTTCTTATGCAATTCGCAGGCAAACGTACGAATTGGCAGCCAACCGCTTTCCAAGGGACGCCTTATCTCGTCCTCATAGGCTTGGACCTTGATGCTACTGCACTTGAAGAGGACTGGCAAAAACGACTAGCCGAAACCCAAGTATAACAACAACCCGCATCAAAAAAAGCAGTTCCGCTGAGTTCACCTCAAGCAGACTGCTTTTGTTTTTTCATGCTAGAATTGATTGAATCTGAACATTCCTTTCCTTACTCCAATCCACAAATGCATTCCCCACCTTAACGAGCGGGCTCCCAATGTCATGAGGGTTAATATATAGAAATGATCTCCTGCTCGAATTCGCCGAACGTCCCTTCTCGCATTTGTCCAATGATTTCATGGAATGGCATAATGAATCGTTTGAAATTAAGAATGTTGCTGTAGTTTTCAAAATAATCTATTTTTTTAACATTTTACATAAAAAAATCGCTGAACATGAAGTTCCACGATTTTTAATGACCCACCGGAGAGACGGATGTGCCTGATTTACAATCTGAGCAGTAACCAAATATCTCAAACCGATGACTCTGAATTTCAAAACTTTCCGGCAAATCCTTCACAAGCTTCATCGGACAGAACTCAAAGGTTACTGTCTTTTCACAACTAACGCAAATCATATGATGATGATGATGCGACAAACAACTTGCCTTGAACTTCAATCCATCGGCCAAATGAAACTGCTCCAGAACCCCCATCTCGCTTAACAATCGAAGATTACGGTAGACCGTATCAAAGCTCACACCGGGATATTTAAGTTTCATGTATTCATAAACGTCTTTCGGCGACAAATAACTTCCCGATTCAGCGAATAACTTTGCCATACTTCTGCGCTGCTCTGTAATTCTCCAGCCTTGCTGAGCCATGGCTCTTAGCATCACGTCAAACGTATCTGTATGATTGCCCACTTACATTACCCCTCTGTCATGAATTGTTCTACTAACATAGTGCAGCAAATTGACCTCTTGCGTCAAGTAGATGACCGTTTTTGTACGTAACAAACATTATCCTATTCCCCTTTCATTCATCATAGGTTAAACTAGTAATAATTATGATTAAGGAGTCTAAACCAATGCCAACTACTATGTTTCGAGCGAGCATGCATGCCATCGCGGCCATCTGCTTCCTCTTAATTATGCTCATCCTGTTAAATAAAGGTATGCCTTCGATATCCTTACTTACAACAGAACACATGCAAGCTTTCAAAACCATGTTCATCAGCATTTTATTAGAAGCTATTCCCTTCATTTTATTAGGTGTATTGCTCTCTTCCTTGCTCCAAACGTTTGTATCAGAGCAAACCATTCGCCGTTTCATTCCGAGGAACCCTTTTCTTGGTATCTTGTTTGCTTGCGTTTTAGGCATCCTATTTCCGATGTGCGAATGTGGTATGATTCCTGTTGTTCGAAGACTCATTCTCAAAGGGATGCCCGTCTATATCGCAGTAGTTTTCATCGTAACCGGACCAATCATTAATCCCATCGTATTCGCAGCTACTTTCATGGCATTCCGTAATCATCCAGCTATCGCATACACCCGCATGGGGCTTGCTTTTGCTGTTGCTATTGTAATCGGACTGATCCTCTACCGTTTTATCAAAAGTAATCCGCTGCGTATCAGCCGCGCCAACTTTTCCAATCAAGAAGCGTTGGAAGGTCATCAGCATCAAGGCGGTGGCATCTCCAGCAAGTTGAATACATTTTTCGTTCATGCTTCTGATGAGTTTTTTGAAATGGGTAAATATCTCGTTTTTGGCTCTCTGCTCACCGCATTAATCCAAGTTTTTATGCAGCGTGAAAGCTTACTTGCCATTGGTCAGGGTCCAATCAGTTCTCATTTGTTTATGATGGGCTTCGCCTATATCCTCTCCCTATGCTCCACTTCAGACGCTTTTGTCGCTTCATCTTTTCAAACGTCATTTACGTCCGGCTCGCTGCTTACATTCCTTGTGTTCGGCCCAATGCTTGATTTCAAAAGTACACTGATGCTGCTTTCCGTATTCAAATCCAAATTCGTACTCGTTCTCTCGGCGTTGATTGCCGTCACCGTATTATCCTGTTCACTGCTTTTCGAACGCTTTTTCTAACTTTTGCAATCATACAAAACAGGAGGAACTTACATGAGTGAAATTCGGTTATTGAGCTTTCATTATTTCTTTCGCACACTTATTTTACTTGGTTTTTCCAGCTATATCGTGATTCTTACCAAGACAGATGCCCTTCAATACTACATAGCCCCGCGCATGATGATTTATGTCAAAATTGCCTCTGTTGTCCTGTACATAATCGCCTGCTTTCAAGGCTACATGGCACTGCGTGCTTATTGGGGCAAACCAGTAGCCTGTGAATGCGAGCAACCTGTTTCTCGCTCATCCGTACGCAATACGGTTGCTTATGGACTGCTCCTTCTACCACTGTTAATCGGCTTTATGATGCCTAATACAGCCCTAGGCAGTTCGATGGCAGCAGCCAAAGGGATGAATCTTTCCGCTGCCAAATCAAGTATAGCCAAACAAACTACAGACCTTATCACTGAAAATGGTGCCCAAACAAGCGTGGATGCTCCCAAGCAGACAACTGCTGCTGTTCCGAGCCCCATTACCGTTCCACCTGTTGACTCTAGCGCCGCTATCAGCTCTGCTCCAAAATCCGATGCAGAACTTCAAAAATTATTCCATGCCGATAACGAATGGGATGAAGACTTCTCCAAAATCGGTATGATTCTTTACAAAAAAGACACCATCGTCGTAAAACCAGAAATATACATGGAAATCCTTTCATCCATCGACCTATTCAAAAACAATTTCATTGGCAAAAAAATTGAGCTCTCCGGCTTCGTCTACCGCGAAGATAACATGCAAAAAAATCAATTCGTCGTTGGTCGTTTTGCTGTAAGCTGTTGTTCTGCCGATGCTACCCCTTACGGAGTCATGATTGACTTCCCAACGGCTCAGACCTATCCCAAAGACATGTGGGTCAAAGTCACAGGCACCATCCAAAACGGCAGCTACAATGGAAACGACATCTTCACCATCAAAGCAACCCAGATCGATAAAATCGCTGCTCCCGAATCACCGTATATTTATCCAAATTTTGAACCGCTCAAACAACTTGATTAATAAGTCAATTTCACGATAGCCGAACCAACAACCGCAAGGAACTCATGATCCTTGGCGGTTGTTTTGTCTTTATCCTGAGTTCATATTTTTCCATCAAATAGATAATAAAACAACTATTACTTCAACTGTGACTCGCATATGGACACTATCCCCAAGACTCATTAAGGTTTGATCGTTACATATCCACAACTTCACTCCACACCTTTGTTTCCCAGCAATTCATGATTTCATGCTTTGATCCCCGATGGCGTCGCCCCAAAAACTCCCATTCCCCCTCTTACTCTATTACTTTTTTGAAATAACTTATCATGACTCATAGTTAATGTTTAAAGCTCCTGGGAATCACCTAAGTATTTAATTAATACAAATCAATCCACCTTAATAAGTATCAGTTAATAATTGATATAAGAACAAATATTCGGTATAATAAATAAGAACAAGTGTTCTTTTGGAAATTCCTGTGAGGTGTCATAATGGAAAAAAACTATCATTTACCGAGCACTCTTGAGCAGTTTCAACAGCAATTTCCCACTGAAGAGACTTGTATAAATTAATTGTTTTCGACGAAATGGCCCTTTGGATTTTCATGCCCACAATGCGGGCACTCACATGCCTATATAACCCGTACGAGGAGGCTTCCTCTCTATGAGTGTCTTCAATGTCAACACCAAACATCCCTCACTGCCGGGACTATAATGGCAGGCAGTCGCACCTCTTTACATAAATGGCTCACCGCTATTTTTCTGATATGTCGCACGGAGCAGGGTACGAATGCCGTTACGCTCTCCAAGATTATTAGCGTCACCTACAAGACAGCCTGGCTCATCCTTCACAAAATTCGTCACGCCATAAGTGCAGCTGACCAAAGCACTCTGCTTTCTGGTATTGTCCAAGTAAACTCAGCTGTCTATGGAAAACCCTACAATCCTTACTACCGCAACCATCCACAGGAGCACTACCTTCTAGCAGGCTCCTCCCTCAACTTTCTGGGCGAACCAGCCTATATCAAACTCAAACTAGTCTCCAAAATGCATATAAAAAACAAGCTTTTTCAACGATCTACAACAATGGACTTTACCCAACAACATATCGAATCGCAGACAAGCAGCATCGAATTCAATACTGGGCGCTTTAGTCCAAAGCGCTTTCGTTCTCTCCTTGCACTCGCAGTACAAGCCGGCAAATCAATCAACAACACATTCTATGGCATTGGACAAAAGTATCTACAAAGTTACCTTGATGAGTTTTGCTTTAAGGTAAACCTTACTTTACGCGAAGCATCCATCTTTCAGCATTTGACCCACTTATGTACGGCACCTCATGCCAAACTCAATTTTTTCAATCCCCAAAATACGTCCATCTGTGCCTAATACCAAGAATATAGCCATGTAATATAACTACTTATATTACTCATCACCGAGCAACCTGAGTCAAAGGGATAGTGGTCATAGTGCTGCGTTAAACGATAGTTAAAGATGAGTAAACAGGTGGCCTAAATCATACTTTTTTCCTTCAAACCTGAACCAATGGAATAGGATAGCGGCCAAAGTGCTTCGTTAGCGGTATATTCAGTGAGCTATTCCTGCAAAAAAAAGAGTCCGCAGCATGCTTGCTGGGGGACTCCTTTTGAATTGAATTGCTTATTTTACCGCCGTATCTGATAAGGATTCCAGTTTGAGCAATTCTATCCGAACAGCGTCTTTGGAGAAGTTTTCCCCGATAAATACAGCAACGTCGGGCACTTCACCTTTGGGAGTAATTTTGACGAAATCCATTTCTCTGTAGGCGTACTGAAATAAGAAACGGCTTGACGTATCGGAAAAACTGAGAATCCCTTTAGCACGGTATACCTCTTGCGGTAGCTTACTGACAAATTGTTCGAATGCGTTGCTGTCTACTGCTCGCTCAAAAAAGTGTGTATACGCCATCACATGACTGTGAGAATGATGGTGGTGATTGCCCTGCTCATGGTCATGGTCGTGATTCAGATCATCGTGAGATTCATGATGATCATGATCCTTAGTGAAATGAACTGCGTGGTGGGCGCTATTATGAGCTGCATTTGCAAGCTTTTCTAGCCCCTTCTCTTCTTCCAGCACTTCTATGAGCCTTATATCGATTTGGCTGAAGACTGTGTAGTGTACAGAGGCATATTGATTCCATTCACGTACGAGAGTATCCACTTCCTGAAGCGCCACTTCCTGCAACAAGTCTGTCTTATTCAGCAGAAGTAAGTTGGCACAACGGATTTGTTCCTGCATAAGCCGGTATGTCTTGCCTCGGCTTGTCCGGCTCAGCTCCAGCAGCTGTGGTGCATCAACGACGGTTATGACAGCTTTCAACTCCACTGGGAGTATAAGTGAAGCATCTGTTACTTCATCAATGATTTCCATCGGATTTGCGATACCCGTCGATTCAATGAAAATCAGGTCTGGTTGTTCCTCGGTTACAAGTTCTTTGAGGGCCGTCGCTAGATCACCTCGACTCGAACAACAAATACATCCACCAAGCAGCTCGGACATTGGCACTTCTCCCGCAACCAACTGCCCGTCCAGATTAACTTCACCAATCTCGTTCATTATGACTGCGGGTTTACGTCCCGCTTCGGTAAAATGATCAATCGCCTTTGTTAATAAGGTCGTTTTGCCGCTTCCAAGGAACCCGGATAATATATACACGGTAACTCGTTTGTTAACCATACTCATTTCTACCTCCGCCAAGCATTTTGATAGCTTATGCTTCTATCCTGCTCATGATTGATTCCACTTCTATTATTCGTAATTATTACCTTTAAATCAAGAGAGTACAACACTTCCGTAGACTTGAGCATGTTGTTTCCTTAATTATGTTTATGTTAATTATGTTTATGTTAATTATGTTTATGTTAATTCTGTTGACTCTTGCTTAACTTCGAATTTAGTCAAAAGGATCGGCCATTTCCCAACAAGCTGGACGAGAAAAGGAAATAGCTTGGTCCACAACAGGCTGTTTACGGGATTGGTTGGCTTGAGCGGAAGCTCTAGGCGATCGTAGAGGATAGTGGCAGCTTCTTCTACTAGCGCCAGCGCCAGGTCCGTGGGAGCTGCTGAGTATACTGCTTCCAAACGCGGGAGGTAGTGCTGGCTAATGGATTCTGATAATTGATGATCGGACAAGTTGTCTGAAGCCATCACTTCCCCCATTCCTAAGCTGACAAGACGAGCAATGTCTGCAACGAAGGCGTGAGGAATGCAGTAAATTTCCAGCGCTAAAGCTGCTACATAAATCTCTCTTAATAACTCGTCTTCTTTATCTTCCGATAATACGGGGTCTTTTAAATAAACGGTAACGGCCGGTTTGATTGTATCCCAGCTATTTTCTATGCTTTTCATAGTAAACTGCATCATTGCTGCAGCTAGTTCTATAGGTGTAATTTGTTTTTTGTCTGCCTCTTGCATTGCGGCTTACCTCACTTCTCTCTCGTTACTTTTAAAATGAATGGTTAATTCTATAATTTCCGATCGGCTGCCTAGACGAATTGGCGGTCCCCACGTACCAAAGCCGGAGGAAACGATAGCGTGAAGGTTACCTTTTCGCAAGTAGCCCCAGTCTAGTTCAAAGAGCCTTCTTGTTATGAGGTGGTTCGGGGCCATTTGGCCTCTGTGTGTATGTCCTGACAGCATCACATCCGCGCCAGCGTCAGCTGCTTTATCTAGGTGGTAGGGTTGATGGTCCATGACAATAATAGGTTGTCCGGGATCTATTCCCTCCAGCAATGTAACCAATGCTTTACGTCCTTCGGCCGTTCGCTCGGCTGCCTTGTCTTTTCTGCCTACGATGTACATCCGTTCCTTGATATGAACAGTTTCATCCATGAGCACGTGAATACCGATCTGCCTCATTTGTTCCACGAAGACCGGAATATGTCCGCCAATGTATTCATGATTACCAAGTACGGCATAAATCCCAAGCGGAGCTTGGAGTTGTCGCATTGTTTTACCCATATCATAACGGATAAACGGCTTAATATCATCGTCAATTACATCCCCAGGCAAGAGGATCAAATCTGGCTTTAAGCCATTGACCTTCTCTACAAGCTTACGCAGATGGCGGTTCCCGACAATTGAGCCTAGATGGATGTCGGAGGCAACGACGATGCGAAGCTGCTTCCAGTCTAACGCTTTTTTAGGAATAGTAATCTCATACTTGCGTATGACAGGGTTCCTTGCATTGTAAGAGCCGCGAATCATCAAGATGAGTATAGTCCCTATATTGATCCATCCGAGAATCGGAATGTACGTATCGGAAGATACGGATGCCAGATGGAGCACTCCTATAGCCAAATCTGTCAACGGCAGTAATAGGATACCAAATTGCATGACGGCAAACCAGTAGGAGCCGATAATTTTCAATAGTCGGGATAAGCTGGCAGATAACACCCGTGAGCCAACCCATGCTAATAGATACGACAAAGCGACGATCCAGAAGCCAATCCAGTATAATGCAGGGTGAAACCAAGTACCTAGTTGGTCCGATAGAAAGACTTGACCGTGCCAACCAATGTAGCCATTCACACCAAACACAATAGCGAAAATGAGTGCGATGCTTATTACCGTGCGTGTTTTCATGTCGTTAACTCTCCCATTCTGTTCTTCCAATACTTTACAGCAGCAGGCTTAACGGCTCTATACATAACTCATCGTCGTTGCGCACATTACCTACTCGACTAGACACGGGGTACGCAAACATTTGGTCCCCCGGATACGGTTGCAATAGCGGGCGCAACGTGTCGGTGTTGGTTATGCTGCGATTCAACCAAACCCCCTCCGCCTCCCTCGGTAAAATGACCGGCATACGCTCATGAATATCCGCCATCAGTTCGTTCGCTTCCGTGGTAACGACGGTGCAGGTGGATATCCGCGTGCCATCCGGAGATGTCCATGTATCGTATAGCCCGGCCATGCTAAAGACGTCTTTGGTGCGCAGCATAACACGCATTGGTTGCTTATGTTTTCCTGTCCCTTTCCAGTCGTAGAAGGAATCCGCTGGAATCAGGCAGCGTTTACGCTCAAACGGCTTGCGGAAGGCAGGCTTGTCCGCAAGCGTTTCAGCCCGTGCATTGAGCATCTGATAGCCTAGCTTCTCATCCTTCGCCCATTCTGGAATGAGCCCCCAGCGCAGCTCGCCAAGCTTATTCTTTTCCCCGTCATGGACGATGGCCATTACTTGCTGTCCCGGTGCCACATTATATTTGGGGCTATATCTCGCAGGATATTTGTAATAAATATCATAACGAAGCATCAGCTCCTCTAACGTCACAGTGATCGTATAGCGTCCGCACATCGGTGCACATCCTTTGCATGGTTTTTTCCGCAAGAAAACTAAATCTATCCGAATTACTACAGCACTCTCCCTCCATTATGAGAAAAAGAAATACTCACGTCAATTCGCGTAGCCCGATGAAGATTGCTTCATCGGGCTGCTGGTCGGCTAAGTCTTCTTTTCTGTCTCAAGATTCTCTCGTTCTACGCTTTCTGTTCATCAGCCTTCCCAGCGTTATACACGCTTGCAACCAGATGATCAATGTATCGGGCCGTTCGTACGCTTATTTCGGCACGCATGTAGTCTTTAGCAATGATAAGCGCATCTTCATGCCCACGGCAAGCATAACGATAGTGAATCTCGCGGTCATTCTTTTCCTCTTCAAATAATTGAATGCGCCTCTGCATCATCTTCGTTTTGGTTTCACTTAAATCGGCTTGTATTTGGGCAGCAAGCGCATGCGCAACACGGGCATAAAGCAGTCTAAGCGTTTCGGAGGATCTTTCGATTTCACTGGCTTTTTTCTTAATCATCCCGTGCATGAGAGGCAACAGGACATAGTCTCGCATGACCCCAATGTCTTCCGCTGTGGGACGACTTGCCGGAGCAGGTCTATCGCTGCGCTGGTTTTGCAAGGCCTCTCGGTGCTGGGGCAGCATCATTCTGCTGGATTCCCACAGGCCGTTCTTTTCCAGTTTTTTGCTCATTTATAGTGCCCCCCGATTTTGAGCGCTCTGTTCTGCGCTTGACCGGCGGTCGTGACCGAGGAAGCACGAACAATCGCCGCGTTGCCGAATCGATCCTTAATGCTGTCCGTCACTTTCTCAAGCGCTCGCGCCTTGATCTGATCCTCGAAGAGCGTCAGCTGATAGGTATCATCATCCACTAACTGACTCAACATGACACCGGCGCGGCGCACCGGCATGGTATCCCAGAACTTGTATAATAGCTTTTTCACAGCTTGAAAAACCGTACTTGTATGATTCGTAGGGTCGGGCATCCTCATTTGACGCGAAAAGCCTGTCGGTGCGTCGAAAGGGCTGCACATACAGCTTACGGTAACAATTGAAGCCATATAGCCTTTGCGCCTGCAGTCGCGGCACACCTCTTCCGTAAGCTCGAGTAGGATGGTATCTACTTCAGAGGATTCCGCATAGTCCCTCGGCAAAGTCATCATATGCCCTACAGACTTCGGAGGCGTATCGAAAGTCCCCGGCGTAACCGGACTATCATCCAGCCCGTTCGCTGTTCGCCACATCACTTCAGCGTGAATATCTGACTGCTTGCCGAAGCGTGCGCGGAATTTATTCTTGAGCAGCGGCAGCGGTGTTCTCGCCACATCGCCGATCGAATACATACCTAGTCGGGCAAAATGCGCGGTCATCCGCGAACCGACACCAAACATCTTACTTACAGGTTGTTCCCACAAGTATTTCTCGACGTCTGATGGGAGCAGCGTGAAGATGCCACTTTCATTCTTTTTGGCCCAAATATCTGTCGCGATCTTCGCTAGTATTTTATTAGAGCTAATCCCAATTCGAACTTTTACCCCCGTTTGACTGAACACCTTTCGTTGAATGGTTTTCGCAATCGTTATAGGGTCTCCGAATATCGCTAAACTCGCCGTAACATCAAGAAACTGCTCATCAATACTAAAAATTTCAACGAGATCGGTAAACTCTTCGTAAATCTTGGTAATCAGCAGCGAAACATCAATGTAATGCTGCATGTGCGGGCGCATCACGATCAACTCAGGGCACTTCTTAAGCGCTTCACCCAACCGTTCGGCTGTGGATACGCCGTATTTCTTGGCCACGGGGCAGGCTGCTAGAATGATACCCGATCTTAGCGCAGGGTCTCCTGCAACAGCGACCGGTTTATCCTCCAAGCCCGGATGAGCAGCCTTCTCCACGCTTGCATAGAAGCTCTGACAGTCCGCTAGGAAGATCGTTCGTTCCTTTCCTTGGCTCACCGTAATCCCCCCCGCATATTCATAAGCGTGGTCATAAGCTCAGCCTTGACCAAGCTGCGAAGCATCGTGAAATGATGGATGTAGCCTCGAACTTTATACTCTACGTTAATACCTAATGCATTCATTTCAGTATGGATGACTTTAATATCTCGTTGCTTCATCTTGCTCTTAATACTTTGTAATTGGGGATAAATTGCGGTCTCAACCTCTCTGAGATAAAAAAGAATATGATTGTACACGATCTTATCCTTATAAACCTTGAGCTCCTCCATATCCCTTGCCAGCATATCGAGCAAAATGGGCAGCAGCGTGTATTCTTTGATAATTTGAACATCCTCTTCTGTCTCAATTCTTGAACTAACACTCATATTCCCACCACCATATGCGAACATATATTCGTGTTACTTATTATATACCGAACACGTATTCGTTATGCAAGTGAATTTTTTTGGAAACAAAAAAATGGGCTCCTTTCATGAAGGAACTCGATGGGGTAGTCGTATTTCTGAAGGTCCGGTTGAATGATAGATGCCTAGCATTCAAAAAAAACGCCACCTAACAGGGCATCTCCGGCCCTATAAGTGGCGCTTTCTGTTTACCTTATCGAAACATGGACCATAGTTTGATCAAGTGAAAGGTGTTGGAAGGATCAATCTTTTGTGCAAGAATAAACTCCAGGATTTGGGTGGTTTGGCTCCCACTCAGCTTCTCACCGAAAATGCCAGCGGCAAGCCCTATTAAGCGCGCAACCTTCGTATGATTTTGTAAATCAGCCTTCGTAACGCCCTGCAGCAGCATTTTAATGCGTTCTTTGATCTCTGGATTTTTCATCTTGAACTTTACGCGCTCTACCAACGCAGGATCGATGCCATATTGTTGATAACTCATGTTCGTACCTCCGATAACACGTCATGCATCTATCATATGACTGAACGTACGCAAACTTGACTCGAGCCCCTGTATAAAACAAGAAACAGCTACCGCTGTCGGTAACTGTCTCCTGTCCATTTTGCTATGACTACATATAAATCGCGATCATGATGACGCATAGGCTATTTAGCGCAACAAGCAGCGGCATGCCAATGACGAATGAGGTATGTTTCGTCTTATGACGCCATACCCGCATACCGAGCCAACCGCCAATCCCGCCACCGAGAGCAGCCAGTATAAAGAGCCGTTTCTCAGGCACTCTGCGGCCGCCTTTTTTGGCTTGTCCCTTGTCATGTCCCATTTCTATGAACGTAGCGATATTCATCAGCAGTAAATAAACCAGAAAATAAGTCAAATTCGGCACACCTCGTTTCCAAGGATAAACGGCTACCCCGTCTTTAAGGACGAGCGCGTTTGTAAATTCTACTATCAATCTTAAAAGCGAACGGGCATGTGGTCAATATGTATCAAAGCATCGTAGATAGCTGCCTACTAGTCTAGCACTTCGCTATCAAAAATATGGGAACGCTGCAAGTAGGCTCTCAGCGGTATGAATGCGGCGCCCGTCCAAAAGGAGGAATCGCCGACGAGCTCAGCCACGTCATCGCGCGCCTGCTCCATGACTTCGAAGTCCGCCATCATGTCTGCGATTCGGAACTCAGGAAGCCCGCTCTGCTTCGTGCCGAAAAAGTCCCCCGGCCCGCGCAGTTCTAGATCGCGCCGGGCAATCTCGAAGCCGTCGGTCGTGTCTGTCATCGCCTTCATGCGCTCCTTGCCGACCTCGGTCTTGGGGTCGGCGATGAGCACGCAGAAGGACTGGTGCTCGCCGCGGCCAACCCGCCCACGCAGCTGATGAAGCTGCGATAGGCCGAAGCGGTCGGCGTCGTAGATCACCATCAGCGTGGCGTTCGGCACGTCCACGCCAACTTCGATCACCGTGGTTGACACGAGCGCCTCCACGGTCCCTTCCTTGAATGCGCGCATGATCGCTTCCTTCTCCTGCGCGCTCATTCGCCCGTGCAGCAGGCCGATTCGCATTTGCGGAAAATGCTGCTGCAGCTGAATGTGGACGTCGATGGCATTCTGCACGTCCAGCTTGTCCGACTCTTCGATGAGCGGACAAATGACATACGCCTGCCGACCAGCCGCGACCTCGCGCTGGATGAAGCCGAGCACACGCTCCAGCATGGAATGCTGGACCGCGTACGTCTTGATCGGCTTGCGCCCCTTCGGCAGCTCACGCAGCGTCGAAACGTCCATGTCGCCGAAGGCTGTAATCGCCAGCGTGCGCGGGATCGGCGTCGCCGTCATCGTAAGCACGTCAGGGTTCATGCCCTTGCGCCGCAGAATGCTGCGCTGGTTCACCCCGAAGCGGTGCTGCTCGTCTGTCACCACCAGGCCCAGCTGGCGGAAGTAGACGTCCTCTTGGATGAGAGCATGCGTGCCGACAAGCACGTCGATCATTCCCATCTGCAAGGAGGCGAGTAAATCCCGCCGCTGGCGGTCGGTTGAGCTGCCTGTCAGCAGCGCAACCTGCAGCCCGTAGGGCTCGAACAAGCTGTCGAGCGAGCGCTTGTGCTGCTCGGCCAGAATCTCCGTCGGCACCATCAACGCGCCTTGGTAGCCGGCCTTTACTGTCGCATACAGACCTATGGCCGCGACGATCGTCTTTCCTGCACCGACATCTCCTTGCAGCAGTCGGTTCATACTGTACGGCTCCTGCATATCGTGCAGGAGCTCGCCCACGACCTTCTTCTGCGACTCCGTCAGCTGGAAGGGGAGTGCGCGCACGAAGGCGCGGACAGCAGGCAAATCCACCTGCTGCTTCAGCCCGTCTGCGCGGCTGCGCGTCACGGCGCGGTAAGCCTGGAGCTTGAGCTGGAAAAGGAACAGCTCCTCATACACCATGCGCCTGCGCGCCTGCGCGCCTTCCTCCACACCGCTCGGCGTGTGGATGACAGCCAGCGCCTTGCTGCGCGGCATAAACCCATATCTGCCGGTAAGACCAGCCGGCAGCACTTCACTGATCATGGCGCTGTACTGCGTCAGCGCCTGCTGAATGACCTTACGCATCCACTTTTGCGTAATGGAGCCTGCAACCGAATAAACCGGCTGTATGGTGCCGGTATTCGAATCGCCTTGTCCGGGAAACTCGGAATCGGACACGCTCATTTGCCTACGTTTGCCATCCCATTTGCCGGTCAGTATAATCTCCTGCTGCGGCCGCAAGCGGTCCTTCAAGAAGTGGCGGTTAAACCACACCGCCGTCAGCAGGAATTCATCGACCATCACCTTGCAGGATAGCCGAGACTTGCCGCTGTAGCGCTGCAGCACCGGCTCACCGATGATGTATCCCTTCACCGTGACGCGGTCGCCGTCCTTCACGCTAGCTAGATCACGTACCGTGTAATCTTCATAACGGAACGGCACATATTCCAGTAAATCCATAACCGTAAAAATGCCCATGGAGTTCAGCTCAAGTGCCTTCTGAGCGCCAACTCCATGGACTTCGCGTACTTCGAATTGATTCAAATCCATACCCTTATACCGTATTAACGAACGCTGCGATCGTCCCTGGTCCGGCGTGTGCGCCAATCACAGGCCCGAGTGTGATATAGTCCACATGCTGCACAACAAATTGCTGCACGATGGCCTCACGCAACAGCTCCGCGCCTTCCAAATTGTTTGCATGAGCAATATGTAAACTGCGGATACTGCGGCCCGATACATCCGCAGCCAACAGCTCTAGAATTCGCGCAATCGCTTTTTTGTGACCGCGAACCTTATCGATGGCAACTACTTCACCCTCTCGATCCAAAGAAAGAATGGGCTTAATGTTCAGTAGAGAACCGAAAAGAGCCGATGCTTTGCCGATTCTTCCGCCTTTTTGCAGAAATTCTAGCGTATCTACGAGGAAGTATATGTAAAAGTTCTCTCTCATCTTTCGTACTAACTCTAAAATCTCATCTACACTTTGCCCCGCCTTAGCTGCTTGCGCAGCAGCTACAGCAAGAGCGCCAATCCCATAAGAAGCCGAGCGGGAATCGAACACATGAACCTTGTCTGACAAGTCCTCCAGCATCGTGGAGGCCAGCAGGGCTGACTGGTACGTTCCGCTTAGCACTGAAGCCAAATGAATCGAGATAATCTCCGTATTCGGCTCTTCTAGCAGGCTCTGATATAAGTCCAGAAACTCCGCAGGAGACGGCTGTGAAGTTCTGGGGAAATGAGGTGACGAGGTCAACTTCGGATAAAACTCCTCGGACTGCAGCGTCACCGTATCTAAATATTCTTCATCTCCAAAATGTATCTTAAGGGGCACCATCTCGATATTAAGCTCTTGCCTAAGTGCCAAAGGTATGTCGGCCGTGCTGTCCGTTACGATACGAATGTTTGTCAACAGGGCTCACTCCATTTCCCGAATTTACTAGACTGCGATGCTAGCATTTACTCAACAGAGAACAGGTACGCATACAAAGGCTGTCCACCAGGATGAAGCTCGACTTCCATTTCGGGATAGATTGCCTGAATGAAAGCTTCCAGCTCCTCCGTCTCTTCCTCTTTGGCATCTGCTCCTGTGAGTATGGTGACGATTTCGCTGCTTTCTTCAATCATTTCCTCCAGCAGCTTCTTACAAGCGTCCATTAGACTCGGCTGCGAAGAAACAATACGACCATCTTGGATGCCAATAAAATGCCCCTGCTTGATGTCGATACCGTCCATGTTCGTATCACGCACAGCGTAAGTAACTTGGCCGGATTTCACACGTCGAAGTGATTCATTCATGGCTTCCGTATTTGCCTTGGCATCCGCCTTTTCTTGGAAAGCCAGAATGGCTGCAAGACCTTGCGGAATCGATTTGGATGGGATCACAATAAGCGTTTTATTGTCTACTAGCTCAACAGCTTGCTGCGCCGCCAAAATAATATTGGAATTGTTCGGCAGTACATATATCGTTTCCGCATCAATGCGGTTAACGGCATTCACAATATCCTCTGTGCTTGGATTCATCGTCTGACCACCGGACAAAACGACATCGACGCCCACACTGGAAAAAATATCCGTAATGCCATCACCCAGTGCGACCGCAACAAAGCCATAAGGTTTGCTCGGTGCAGATGCCTCTGTGGCAGCAATGGAAACAGGAGCTTCGTACCCTACGGTCATATCTTCCAATATATGTGAATGCTGATCGCGCATATTTTCAATTTTGATACGGCTCAGAGCACCGTAATTCATCGCTTGGTTCATAACTTCACCAGGGTATTCGGCGTGAATATGTACCTTCACCAGCTCGTCATCGGCTACAACAAGCAGAGAATCCCCCAACTTGCTCAGTTGATCCCGGAACGTGCCCTCATCAAAAATAAGTCCTTTGACCTTGCCTGGAGCAATAGTCAGCATAAATTCTGTGCAATATCCGAATTCAATATCTTCCGTAGCCAAATGTGCTTGTGCTGGAAGATGTGCATGCACTTCCTTTGCCAGATTCATGCCGGGAACGAGGGAAACCGCATCCAGTCTCGTATCCATCGTAGCATAGTCATCATCTACTTGAACCAGACCACCGTTTAACGCCGTTACAAAGCCTTCATAGACGCATACTAGTCCTTGACCGCCCGCATCTACCACACCGACCTGCTTAAGCACAGCAAGCTGCTCAGGCGTTCTGGCGAGGGCTTCCTTCGCTTTGCTCAAAACCTCCTGCATGAGATCGAGCAGATCGCCTCCGCGTCTATACTGTGTGGCATGCTTAGCTGCTTCTTTAGACACTGTCAAAATCGTGCCTTCTACCGGTTTCACAACAGCTTTGTAAGCTGTCTCTACACCTTGCTGCAGCGCTGCTGCAAATTGCTGTACATTTACATTCTCGAGATCATGCACATGCTTCGCGAATCCGCGAAACAGCTGTGACAGAATAACCCCCGAGTTGCCTCTGGCGCCCATCAGTAACCCTTTGGACAATGCATCAGCTGCTTTCCCAATATGAGAGGATGGCTTCTTTTTCAGTTCCTCACAACCTGCCGTGAGTGTTAAATTCATGTTGGTGCCGGTATCTCCGTCGGGTACAGGGAAAACGTTCAATCCATTAACCTTATCTACATTTCTGCGAAGGCTATCCGCACCCGCCAAGACCATGGCAGTGAAGTCATTTCCATTTATTGAAATAAAGCGCTTACTCAAAGTGATTCCCCTTCCTGGTTATACGGGCTCTTATTTGGCTACACGAACGCCCTGAACAAAGATGTTCACATCGTCCACGTGAAGCCCTACAACTTCATTTAAAATATATTTGACTTTCGTTTGGACATTACCTGCGACTACGGATATTTTGGTTCCATAGCTGACAATAATATAAAGATCAATTTCGAGTCGCTCATTCTCTCGACGAACTTCGACACCGCGGCTTAAATTGTCCCGGCCTAGCAATTCAGCTATACCGTCTTTCAGTTGCTTTCTGGATGCCATGCCAACAAGTCCATAACAATCTAACGCAGCGGATCCCGCCAGAGTTGAAATCACTTCATTGGTAATATACACTTTTCCATACTCGGTTGTGAGTTCAATTGGCATTATCTAACAACTCCTTCAAGTTTCGCTTTAGCAAGACTAACTTTGTAAGCATTCCCGTTCCTGCTTTGCTTTAGCAAAATCGACTTCTTATCGTCATTTACTATGTACTTGGAATGTGGGCTAATCTTCATTGTACTATAACATACTGAATAAATAAACGACAAAAATGAAGGTAATTCGTTGACTAGGCTCCTTTTGCTATGCTATTATATCTAAGTGTGTTTTTGCTGGTTATAACATGAATCGCAAGAAGCAAAGTCTAAATTTGAGGAAAGCTGTCATGTCAAGCTTAGGCTTGCCACCCAGGCTGCTTTGTATACTGCCGAAGGAGGTGTCAAACATGTCCCGCAAATGTTTCATTACAGGTAAAAGTCCAGGTTCAGGAAATCACGTGTCCCACGCTAACAATAAAAACAAGCGTACTTGGGGAGTTAACGTTCAAAAGGTTCGCATCCTCGTTGATGGTAAACCAAAACGGGTTTACGTAAGTACTCGTGCGTTGAAATCCGGTAAAGTGGCTCGCGTTTAATTTTCGAACACTTACATTTTATTATTAGAAAGACAAAAAGCACCTTACCGGTGCTTTTTTTGCATTTCTGGGGGAAATGGAATAAATATGTGTTTGCCTAGTTTTTACTAAAGGTATTAAGTACGGCTTTCACGAATCCACCCAAAAATCTTGGTAGTTTGATTGTGTAGAACTTCATTCTCTACCCCTCCTTATAGTTTTCGTCAGAAAACTGACTTCGTAAGCATTCGCTTCGAGTTTTCGTCAGAAAACTGACTTCGTGAGCATTAGGCTTAGAGTTTTCGGAGAAAACTTCGTCGTAAGCTTCACTAGTTGTATAACTGTCGTTAGCATTGTTACAACAGTATATGCCCCGACCGTAAAAAAGTACCTTCTAATTTACTTTCTCCCATAAATTCGCTTCCAGAAAGCAAAAAAAGTTACAAGAGCGCTTCACTCTTGTAACTATATGTATGCGGCTAGGTTGTAGTTATGCCCATCTGGGTGTAAAGCGCAACACTTAAGCTGAATATAAAATATAAGAGCACGGCAGCAATGATGAACCAAACGCGATATCCAACTTGCTCAAACCGGCGGAAGAATCGTATCCCGACATACAAGGCGCCAAGTGAGAATATGTACTTCGAAATATCGTGTATATTGGAAAAGCATGTCAACAGCACTCCACAAAGAACACTATACATAAATAACCAGAGAAATCTCATCGTCCTCGCCCCCTCTACCCGCGAATTCGCTTGATAGCCTCAGCACGATCAGACTGCCCGAATACGGCATTCCCGGCAACCAACACATCGGCTCCAGCTTCCGCCACCTGGCGAGCCGTCACCTCGTTAATACCGCCGTCCACTTCAATATGAAGCCCGCTGAGCCCCTTGGCGTTCGCTTGCTCACGCAAGGCGCGAATTTTGTTCAGCATACCAGGAATGAACGCTTGCCCGCCGAAGCCAGGATTGACCGTCATAATGAGCACGAGATCCAGCTGCTCGTCCAGCACATGTTCAATCAAAGAAATCGGGGTTGCAGGATTAAGCACAACCCCTGCTTTGACACCGCTTTGCTTAATCAGATGAAGCGTTCGATGCAGATGGGTACAAGCTTCCACATGAACGGAAATCAGATCCGCGCCCGCTTTGACGAAATCAGGGATATAGCGGTCAGGCTGCTCAATCATTAAATGGACGTCAAGCGGCAGCTTAGTCATCGGACGTATCGCTTCAACAACAAGTGGACCAATCGTGATATTCGGCACAAAATGGCCATCCATGACATCCACATGAATCCAGTCTGCTCCGCCAAGCTCAGCTTCCTTAATCTCTTCACCAAGTTTAGCGAAGTTGGCTGATAAAATAGAAGGTGCTACGTATACCATCCGCCTTAATACCTCCTCTTCCGATCCTTGATTTCAGCTAAAAACAGCAAGTAATGATCGTAACGGGAAGCTGCGATCGTTCCCTCGGCTACCGCATCACGAACCTTGCAATCTGGCTCATGCAGATGCAAACAACCTCTAAACCTGCAGCCCTCCGCTACCGCGGCGAACTCCTTGAAACAGCTGCCAAGCCCATCCGCTTCAACTTCCATGAAATCTAATTGGCTGAATCCTGGCGTATCTGCTACAAGGCCTCCATTTGTTAAAGGAAGCAGCTCAACATGGCGTGTTGTATGCTTTCCTCTACCCAATCTCTGAGAGATCGCATTCGTCTCCAAATTAAGACCTCTAATCATTTCATTTAACAAGGAAGACTTGCCTACACCAGACTGGCCAGCGAACACGCTGACTGCTCCGTCCAAATGATGCAGAATCGCTTCCACACCCTCCTGCAGCCTTGAGCTCGTCTTCACTATTGTGTAGCCGATCTCCTCATACAGCTTTGTAATCCGCACCAACTCAGAAACCGTCATTTCTTTGGATGCAGATGCATCGTCATCCTCTGTCAGCAAATCACTTTTGGTGAAACATAACAAAACATCAATGCCCGTATTTTCAATATGGACAAGAAATTTATCTAATAATTGTAAATTCAAGACAGGTTCTGTAACCGAAAATACGAGGACAACCACGTTCACATTGGCAATCGGAGGGCGAATAAGCTCCGAAGTGCGAGGAAGGATTTCGGTAACCGTTCCTTCCCCATTCTCAGTCTCCTCGAACATAACACGATCCCCGACAAGGGGGGTTATATTCCTGTTCTTGAACACGCCTCTTCCTCGGCAAGTAATCGTATTTGCCTCACGGAGGTCCGCCCCTTCAGGCAGCACATAGTAGTAACCGCTCAAAGCTTTAACTATATATCCTTGCGGCATTAATTTGTGCCTCCAGTAGGTGGTTTAGAGACAGCACCGCCTGTTTGACCTTGCCCATTCCCAGTGCCGCCAACCGGAATAGCCGGTCCGCTGTTTTGTTGTTTGGGCGAAGAAGCAGGCGATGTTGCAGGACTCGGCGATGTCGTCTTCCCACTTTTTTGATCCAAATAATCTTGATACGTGCGAGTAATGGAGTTGACTAAGTTATCGCCTTCTTTAATCAAAATGACCGCTTTCTTATCCGGAGAAACTATGACTTTAACATCCAAATTTTGAGGCTTCGACACTTTTTCCGTTTTGTATTCGAAGTTCTCATACTGTGCGTCACTTACGACAATTTTGAACTCGGAATCCTTGCCCTCGGTCGTCGGTTTCACAGCAATGCTAACCGTTAATTGTCCGGCATCTTCCGGCAACCCGTCGCTAATAATCAAAGAAATCTCAGAACCAACGGATACATCTTGGTTTTTATCAAAAGGAAACTGCTTAACGACCCTGCCTTTAGCTATCTTATAGCTTTTCTCACGCGTGATGCCGTTCACAGGAAGCTTAAGATTCAGCTTTGTGATCTGAGCCTTGGCATCTGCTTCGGTCATTCCGACGAGATCCGGCATTTTGAACGTTTCTTTCGCTTTGCTGACCGTAAATGCGATGGCCGCTTTATCAAGTTCGAACTCTTCGCCAGCCAGAGGGGACTGCTTTAGAATCGTATCTGGCGGATCATCGGTCGTCACTTGTGTAATCGTAATCTGCTCGTCCTTGATCCCAAGAGCTTGCAGCTTTAGCTTAACATCCTTGAGCTGTTGCCCAGCATAATTGTCCATCTTGATTTTAGGCGCACCCTTACTGACGTACAGCGTCACTTTAGTGCCTACATTCATTCTCATTCCGCTAGGATTTTGACGAATGACAGTGTCCTTAGCCACTTTGCTATCCGTGTCATATTCAACGGTCGAACCGAGTTTAACTGCGGTTAATTCGGCCTGCGCCTGAATCAAAGGTTTGTTAACCACGTTTGGAACCTCGACCGTTTCAATCGCGAACATCCCTTTCACATAACCAACCATGTACCACATAGCACCGAGTATCATTAGCAAAATAACGATCCATACTAGCGGCTTAATCCACCCCTTCCCCTTTGAAGGGACAGGGTCTTCACGCCAGGAAGACTTCTCCGGCTCATCATCATCATCATCATCGAACTTTCCGAGCTGATCGGCGCGAATCGCCGGCATCACTAAGGTACGCTCTTCGTCCATCCCATCTGCATCCCAGAAAACAACCTTGGCTTCATTCCTACGATCCGGATTCAAACAGGTATCGAGATCTGCCATCATTAGCTTTGCAGACTGGTAGCGTTCTTCGGGTTTTTTACGCATGGCTTTCAAGATAATATTTTCCACGCTTTGCGGAATGAGGGGATTCGCTTTACGAGGATCTTCCACATCTTCCTGCAAATGCTTCAAAGCAACGGAAATCGGACTTTCACCAAGGAAAGGCAGTCGGGCCGTCAGCATTTGATACATCACGATACCCAGGGAGTACAAGTCGGATTTCTCTCCTGTATTCGTACCTTTGGCATGTTCCGGAGAGAAATAGTGCACGGAACCGACAACGGATCCGGTCTGTGTAATGGTGGAAGAAGTAGCGGCACGAGCAATGCCGAAATCGGTTACTTTGACGCGGCCGTTTTTACCGATCAAAATATTATGCGGTTTGATATCCCGGTGAATGATTTCATTGTGATGGGCGTGGTCGAGTGCATCCGCAATTTGGCTCGCGTAATGAACGGCATCTTCGACCTGAAGCGGCGCTTTCTCCTTGATTAAATCATTCAAAGTTGTGCCTTCGATGTATTCCATAACAATGTAATGTACGTCTTCTTCTTGTCCCACGTCATAAATACTGACGACATTAGGATGAGAAAGTGAAGCGGCTGCTTGAGCTTCTCTGCGGAAACGACGAATGAACTCTTCATCATGCACATACTGCTGACGCAATACTTTCACAGCCACTTTACGATTTAATAATAGATCATGCCCTTTATAGACTAAAGCCATGCCGCCTCCGCCAATGCGATCTAAGATTTCATAGCGGCCTCCAAGCTTTCTACCGATCAATTCCCATCACCCCTTTTTTCGTCCGAATCATTATCGTGCGCAATTAAAACGACAGTTACATTATCGTCTCCACCTTCATCAAGTGCGCTTTGAATCAACTGTTTCGCTGCATCATCAATATGCTCATGTGATTTGACAATTCGTAAAATGTCACCGGAATCTACTAACCCGCTCAGACCATCGGTGCAGATCAGAATGATATCTCCCGGACGCCACGCGAACTCATAGAGATCCACCTCAACACCGGGCTCTGTGCCGAGTGCACGCGTAATCCAATTACGTCTAGGGTGATGATCGGCCTCTTCGAGGGTGATCTGCCCGTTCTTCACAAGCTCATAAACCAAAGAATGATCTTCCGTTAGCTGAGTGATCGATTCACCTGTAATTTTGTAAGCGCGGCTGTCGCCGATATGTCCGATAATAAGAAGCTCTTGCGATGCAATAATGGCAACAACCGTCGTACCCATACCATGGTAATTTTCCTGCCCTGAGGCGAATTCATAAATTTTCTCATTCGCCTTCTCAATCGCTTCCTTTAGCACTTGCTTACAAGCTTCCACAGACATTCCCCAATGGATCAATTGCAGCTGATCTTTAATCATATCGATTGCCATTTGGCTGGCGATATCACCAGCCTGATGTCCCCCCATACCATCAGCAACAATAGCCAGAGAAAGGCCATTCAGCTCATGCTGTATGGCGGCGCGGTCCTCATTCACTAAACGGACTTTGCCGATATCAGTACGGCTTACCATCTTCATCCGGATTTCACCTCATTACTTGCTCTCCATATGCTTCGCGCGCAGTTGTCCGCAAGCAGCAGCAATGTCACTGCCTTGTTCACGGCGTATGGTGGCATTAATTTTGCCCTTCTCAAGAATACGTTGGAAGGTGAAAATATCATCCCTAGGCGTACGTTTGAAATCCCGCTCTGCCACGAAATTCACAGGAATCAGGTTTACGTGGCTAAGAGGCATATCCTTCAGCACTTGCGCCAATTCTTCTGCATGTTCAGGCTGGTCATTCACTTCCCCCATGAGGGCATATTCAAACGTAATTCGTCTGCCGGTTTTGGCAATATAATACTTACAAGCTTCAATCAAGTCAACGAAAGGAAATCTGCGGTTGACCGGCATCAGCTTAGAACGGAGCTTATCGTTCGGCGCATGAATTGAAATCGCCAAATTCACTTGTAAATTTTCATCAGCGAACTTATAAATGTTCGGTACAATCCCACTCGTCGATACCGTAATATGACGCTGTCCGATGTTCAAACCCTTTGGATGAATCATTACGCGCAGGAAATTCATCGTCGCTTCATAATTTTCAAAAGGCTCGCCGATGCCCATAATGACGATTGAAGAAATTCGCTCTTCCGTGTCATCCAGCAATTTCTGGGCTTTAACAACTTGGGCCACAATCTCACCCGGTCTCAAATCCCGCTTAAGACCGCCCAACGTCGATGCACAGAACGTACAACCTACCCGGCAGCCTACCTGCGTGGTTACGCAAATACTATTGCCATAGTTGTGCTTCATAACAACCGTTTCAATGGCATTCTTATCTTCCAACTCAAATAAGAACTTGACGGTACCGTCCTGCGACTGATACTTCGCAATCTCTGTCAGTGTAACAAACTCAAACTGATCCTTCAGTTTGTCGCGCAGCGACTTCGGCAAGTTCGACATCTCATCGAAGCTGAATACCCGCTTAATATAAAGCCAGTCAAAAATTTGCCCAGCACGAAACGAGGACTCGCCGTTCTCTTTCACCCAACTCTGCCACTCATCCCAATTTAAATCATACACAAATGGTTTCACATTTTCATTTGCTTTACTAGTCACATTTATCACAACCTGTTGTTTTTTGGTCTATTTTTTTGCTAATCCTATGTATTTTATCACAAAGCGGGGACGAACACACATCCCCGTTGGGTAGTAGGCTGTTGGTACAGTAAATTCAAAAGCTTATAACTTAAAGATTACCTGTAAAAAAGTGCAGGAAACTGGGCTTTAAAAGCCCCATTTAAGGTAATAACCTGCAAAAAATGCAGGTTATTAGCTTGAAAACAGCTAAATTTGACTAGTTAGGCTCTTTTCCATGAACGACATGCGGTTCGGTTCATACCCGTAACTAGCGTGTTTTATTAAAGCACGGATTGCCTCCGTGTACATATGGATTTGTCCAAACCACCGGCAGGCCGACCCGCTAAGTATGCTTGCGCAGCCGTGCGATGAAGAAGCCATCGGAGTGGTACTGCTGCGGCAAGATTTGCACCATGCCTGTTGCAGCGGCAGCAGAGTCAATGCTCGCGAAAACATCGGCTGGCAGCGGCTCGAGCTCGAATTCGCTATGCTCGGCGAGGAAGCGCTCGACCATGCCCGCATTCTCCGAGTGCTCGATCGTGCACGTGCTGTAGATCAGCAAGCCGCCAGGCTTAAGCAGTGAGTGTACTCTGCTCAGAATAACATGCTGCAGCTCGCTAATCGCATCAATTTCAGACTCCTGCTTCGCCCATTTGAGGTCAGGCTTGCGGCGAATGACCCCTAGGCCCGAGCAGGGCGCATCCAGCAGGATGCGGTCAAACGACTCCGCCGCAAAATGTTCGTCCAGATTCGCAGCATCCATCACCAGCGTCTGGATGGACGAGAGTCCCAGACGCTCCGCTTGATCTGCGATCAGCTTCTGCTTGTGCTCGTGCAGATCACAAGCCCAGATCTTGCCCACATCGTCCATCTTCTCGGCGATGTGCGCGGTCTTGCCGCCAGGGGCGGCGCAGCAGTCCAGCACGGTCATGCCTGGACGCGGATCCAGAGCTTCGGCGACGAGCATAGAGCTCTCGTCTTGAATCGAGTAGTCCCCCTGCTGGAAGCCGGGGGCTAATGCCATGTTCCCGGCCCCCTGCACAAGGATGCCGGCCGGGGCCAGCCCTGACGCTTCCGCGTTGAGGCCGCTGCCCTGGAGCTGCTCCAGCAGCTCCAGGCGACTGTGTCGCCTCGCGTTCGCGCGGATACTGACGTGCGGCGGCTCATTGTTCGCCGCACAGATCAGTTCCGTCAGCTCTGGGCCCAGCTGACGAATCCACCTGCGCACGAGCCATTCCGGATGGGAGTGGCTCAGCGCGATACGCTTCACGTCGCCGAGCGCAGCCGGCAGTGTAAGCTCGGCTTTGCTGCGGATGATCGCGCGCAGCACGCCGTTGACCATCCCCGAGATGCCTTGATGGCCTCGGCGCTTCGCGATATTGACCGCTTCGCTTACGACCGCATGGTCGGGGATGCGGTCCAAATAGTGCAGCTGATAGAAGCTCAGCCGCAGCAAGCATCTAACCCACGGCTCTAGCTTTGAGAGCCCTTTACTTACAAAGCGCTCCAAGAAGAAATCGATCGTATTTTTCCGTCCGATTGTGCCATAAACAAGCTCCGTCGCAAGTCCCGCATCGGCCCGTTCGAGCGCATGCTTTTGCAGAATCTGATTCAGCAGCAAATTGCTGTACGATTGATTCTCTTCAACCCGAATCAACACATCCAGCGCCGCATCTCGGGCAGAATGCTTAACAGCGCTGCTCTTCGCAGCGCCTGAGGATGATTTTGGAGCAGAGGGCTTACCAGCCCCCTGCGAATTTGTAGATCCGTGTTGCGTACGATTGGGTTTGTGCGTCGACAAATCGAATACCTCATTTTTGTTAAGTAGTAGCTGCGGTTAGTTAACGCTGCCGAATTGCGTACCCGCTGCGATTTGCACGCCTCGAATGAATTCTGACACGGGCATCGCCTTTTTGCCTGAAGGTTGAATCTCCGTCAGCCACAGCGTACCTTCCCCCGTCATCACTTCGATGCCATGCTCACTGCAGCCAAGAACAGTCCCAGGAGCAGGAGCGTCTCCGCTTTTTTCAGCGAAGCTACGGCTTCTAGGCTCCGAAGAACTCTTCGGATTCGCGCTGGCCCACACTTTCATAACTTCCCCATTCCAGAGCGTATAAGCGCCTGGGAAAGGGTTCAAACCACGCACTTGATTCCAAAGCTCAACGGCAGAACGCGACCAATCGATCAACTCGTCCTCCCTGCGGATATTCGGAGAATAGATCGCATCAGCCTCATTTTGTACAACAGCCTCGATACGTCCTGCCAGTAAATCCGGCAATGTACGCTTTAGTAGATCAGCACCTGCGATGCTTAATTTCTCGAACAAAGATCCAGTTGTATCGGAATCTTCAATCGGAAGCTCTACTTTGGCAATCATGTCACCCGTATCAAGACCTACGGCCATATACATAATCGTAACGCCTGTTACGGATTCACCACGAAGCACGGCATGGTGAATAGGTGCTCCGCCACGATACTTAGGCAGCAGTGATGCATGAATGTTAATACACCCATACCGAGGTAGATCCAAAACCGCTTTAGGCAAGATCTGACCGTAAGCGGCTGTCACAATCAAATCAGGCTTCAATTGTCGCAAAAGCTCTACAGAATCGGCTTGACGCAATTTCTCTGGCTGAAGCACAGGAATACCGTGCTTTTCCGCTTCCACCTTAACCGGTGGCGGCGTCAGGATGCGTTTACGTCCTTTCGGCCGATCCGGCTGTGTGACGACCGTCGTCACGTTATAGCCTTCCTCCAAGAGTAGACGCAAGGACGGTACTGCAAAATCTGGCGTGCCCATGAAAATGATGTTCACTCAGAATCTTCCTCTTCTTCGCTAGTATACGTTTTAGTTGCAAGATCCGTAAACAAAATACCATTCAAGTGATCAATTTCATGGAAAATGCAGCGAGCGAGCAGCTCTGTACCGGTTATTTCAATTGGATTCCCATTACGATCTTGGCCTTTGGCCGTTACATGGAGCGCCCGCGTCACATCGCCGCGAAGACCGGGTATACTCAAGCAGCCTTCCGGCCCTGTTTGTTCACCACTAGAAGCAACTACTTCCGGATTTACCATTTCAATCAATCCGCCGTGCTCTTCTCCACAATCCATGACGATGACACGTTTAAGAATACCGATTTGCGGAGCAGCCAGGCCAACGCCCTCAGCTTCATACATCGTGTCTGCCATATCATCGAGCAATTTATGCAGATTGGAATTAAATTTTGTAACTGTGATCGCTTTTTCACGCAGCACAGGATCTGGATCTTTAACAATAATACGAATAGCCATAACGTGCACCTACCTTTGAAGTCTTCTCTATTTGGGTTTATTACATCAAATATTGCGGGTCAACATCCACGCTGATCAGCAGTTTTTCCTTCGTTGAGCGCTCTTCAAACCACGCTACCGTTCGACCAACGATCTGAGCAGCCTGATCTTCCCCCCGATATTTTACCACGCATTGGAATCGATATCTATCCTTGATTCGGGAAATAGGCGATGCAACAGGTCCTAACACGTCCATATGAAAGGAATGATCCATGGATGCTGCGTTTGTAAACAGGTCAGCCTGTTTAGTTGAATACTCGAGGGCAATCTCTTTAAGCCTCGTTACAAAAGCTTCCGCTGAACGCACCAATAGCGGTACCTGCTCATGCGAAAAAGTGACCAAAATCAACCGCTGATAAGGCGGATAGCCTAAATTCGCGCGTATATCAAGCTCATGGTTCGCAAAAGCAATATAATCATGCTGACTAGCATACTGCACACTGTAATGTTCGGGTGTGTACGTCTGAACGAACACTTCCCCCTGCTTTTCGTGACGACCCGCCCGACCTGCAACCTGTGTTAGTAGCTGAAAGGTCCGCTCCGCTGAGCGGAAATCCGGGAGATTGAGCACGGTATCCGCCGCAATAACCCCAACTAAGGTCACATCTGGAAAATCAAGCCCTTTCGCCACCATCTGCGTGCCAAGCAGCACATCGGCCTGCTTCTCGCGAAACATCGTCAACCATTTCTCATGTGAGCCTTTTTCCGTCGTGGTATCGACATCCATGCGGATGACGCGAATACCAGGGAAAATCTTACTAAGCTCCTCTTCGACACGCTGTGTTCCCGTCCCAA
Source organism: Paenibacillus sp. yr247 (assembly GCF_900103825.1). GTDB lineage: Bacteria > Bacillota > Bacilli > Paenibacillales > NBRC-103111 > Paenibacillus_E. Next base: position 638,977 of record NZ_FNIF01000001.1, on the reverse strand, counting down.
AATGACGAATATGCTCCGATTGGCAGCTTGGACACTGCGTAACCTCACGTTCCGCATAGCCGCAATAATGGCAGCGCAGCATGCGCGAGCTTTGATGATAGGTAAGTGAAATGTCACAATGCGGGCATGTCGAGACGAATCCGCATGTGCGGCACATGACGAACGTAGCATACCCACGCCGATTCAGCAGTAAAACAATCTGTTCCTTCTTTTGTAACCGATCTTCGATCGCTTTATACAGCGACCTACTGAACATAGACCGATTTCCGTTCTTAAGTTCCTCACGCATATCGACAATGGCGACAGGCGGCATCGGTCTGCTAGCCACTCGTTCCCGCATCGTCAACAGCCGAAAAGGAGGCTTATCCCTATCACGACGTCGTCTCGTCTTCTCGATACTTTCGAGAGATGGAGTTGCCGAGCCGAGCACAACGACGGCGTTTTGCTGCTTTGCTCTTTGAACTGCGACATCACGGGTGTGATATTTAGGGCTTTCCTCCTGCTTGTAGGAGGACTCGTGTTCTTCATCAATGATAATAAGTCCAATTTTGGTAAATGGGGCAAAAATCGCCGAACGAGCGCCTATAACAACCTTCACTTGCTTGCGCATAATTTTACGCCATTCGTCGTACCGTTCGCCATTCGATAACCGACTGTGGAGGACGGCGACCAAATCGCCAAATCGTCCTTTAAACCGTTCAACCATTTGTGGCGTCAGCGAAATTTCGGGAACGAGCACAATCGCTTCTTTATCCATATCCAAGCATTGCTGAATCGATTGCAAATAAACTTCGGTTTTACCGCTTCCTGTAACCCCGTGCAGCAGAAATACCTCGTGCCGCTCCTCCGCAACGGCATCCCGGATTTCCGCGAAGACATTGCTCTGTTCTTCCGTTAAAGGAAGCGGCTTAGTCCGCGCAAAAGCACGACCCGCATAGGGGTCGCGCATCACTTCGACTTCACGCAGTTCAATCCACCCACGATCCGCCAGGCTTTTGACCGTGCTAGCACCCACTTCAACTGTCTCCATCAGCTCCGTTAGCCGAATGGCGAGTGGATGCTCAATCAAATAACGCAGCACGTCCTGCTGCTTGTTAGCTCTGGCAGGAAGCTCGGCCAAAGCCTCTTCCAATCCGTTTCCTTCAGCCGGAGGAAAAACGGTCAACGCCTTCTTGGTATTCATGCGGTCTTTGACCATCTGTACTTCCGTTAAGATGCCTGCGCTAAGCAGTTGTTTAATTAGGGAACCATCACTTGCAAAACGCTCCATCAAAGCGTTCATCGTGACCGATCCTTTGTACTTAACAAAGCTAACAATCTCTTGTAGATCAGACATGTCCAGCAGCGATTGCTCAGCGGACTCCTCCCCGACTTGTATAGCTCGCTCATATTTCGCTTTGAGAGCAGCGGGCAGCATCGCTTGGAGCGCCGTAACTTCATGGCACAAGTACATGCGGCTGACCCACCTGCCCAGCATCACGAGTTCTTCCGTCAGAGGAGGCACCAAATCCAGGACGTTCATAATTGGCTTAATGCGTTTAACATCCACCTGTGTATCCTGATGTAGTTCTACGACAAAGCCTTGCAGCACCCGAGGACCGAAAGGCACGCCAACACGACTGCCTACTTCAACCCACTTGCTTAAGGATGCGGGTACTTCATAGTCGAACGCCCGGTTTGTTTGTTTTGCAGGGACATCGACAATGACTTTTGCGTACATCAGGATTCCCCCGCTAAGGTATACATGCGATCCGCTGCCAGTGCAAGCAGCTTACGTGCCACTTCTTTCTTACTCTGTATAGGCAGGGCCTCTACGAGCCCGTTCCGATCATAAAAGCGCACCACATTCGTATCACCGCTAAAGCCTGCACCCTCCTGCGTCACATCATTGCCGACGATAAGATCGCAATTTTTGCGCTTCAGCTTGTCCATCGCTTGCTCATCTAATCGCTCAGTCTCCGCAGCAAATCCAATGACGAACTGATGCTTTTTAAGCATTCCGATTTCCTGTAAAATATCCGGATTTTTAATCAGCTCAAGCGTGAGCGAGTCCGACTTCTTTTTTATCTTTTGCTGAGCAACAACAGCAGGACGGTAATCTGTAACCGCAGCTGCCTTAATAACAAGATGACTTGCGTCCAAACGAGCTAAAACTGCCTCTCTCATGTCCAAAGCGGACTGAACGCGGACAAGCTCCACGCCATCAGGCGCTGTTAAAGAGGAGGGCCCCGATACTAGAGTCACCTTAGCTCCCATACGTACCGCTTCGTCGGCGATGGCGTATCCCATTTTGCCAGAAGAGTCATTCGTAATGTAGCGAACTGGATCAATGCGTTCTACTGTGCCTCCGGCAGTCACAAGAACACGTTGTCCTTCCAAGCGCTTAGCATCTCCCTTAAAATACTGCTCAATCGCAGCAAAAATCTCCTCAGGTTCAGCAAGCCGTCCTTTCCCGACATAACCGCAAGCCAGCTGCCCTTCTCCCGGTTCAATAAAACGCACCCCACGGCTTAAGAGCGTCTGCATATTATGCTGCACAGCCGGATTAGCGTACATATGCACGTTCATCGCAGGCGCAACCCAAATCGGTGCCATAGTTGCAAGCAGCGTGGTACTCAACATATCATCGCCAAGACCAAGCGCAAATTTGCCAATGGTATTCGCCGTTGCAGGCGCAATAACCACAAGGTCGGCGCTATCCGCCAAATTGATATGCGAAACAACAGAAGGGTCCTTCTCATCAAAGGTATCTACAAAAACATGATGACGAGAAAGTGTTTGGAACGTTAACGGCGCTACGAATTGAACAGCGGATTCAGTCATAATGACACGTACCGTCGCACCAGCCTGTGTCAATTTACTTGTCAGCGCAGCAGCCTTATAAGCGGCAATACCTCCGCATACGCCGAGCACAATCGTTTTACCATGCAGTACACTCATAGGTATCCCCTTTCTTAGCGCCATCTGAGAAAAAAATAACAACCACTAGGGTTGTTGGGTAAACCAGTTTATTTCTGATATTTCTCCGTCTCTGTCGACTCAATTTTCTCATAGCTGATATAGTTGCCGTAAAGTTCTTCTAAAGCAACACCAACATGTTTGTGGGCCTTTTGGTTTTTCAAATCTGATTTAGCGCCGTCACGCAGGGAGCGTGCTCTTTTGGAAGCAGCTACAACGAGCGAATACTTGCTATCCACGATATCAAGCAGTTTATCAATTGAAGGGTATAACATTCAATTCACCTCATCCATCCATTGTACGATTTTTGGATACATCCGATCTTTTTTGCAATGTTCAGCCGTAAGAATCGCTTGTATCTTGGAGCAAGCCGTATCTACATGATCATTTACAATCGCATAGTCATAGTGCTCCATCAAGCGAATTTCGTCCATAGCGACCGACATGCGGCTGCGAATAACTTCATCCGTTTCAGTACCACGCGTTACAATGCGATTCTCAAGCTCATCTAGGGAAGGCGGCAATAAGAAGATGAAAACACCTTCGGAAAACTTTTGTTTGACCTGCAGAGCCCCCTGCACTTCAATCTCCAAGATGACATCTTTGCCGGAGCGCAGCGTTTCTTCAACAAAACGTTTCGGAGTACCGTAGAAATTACCTACGTATTCAGCCCATTCCAACACTTCATCCGTCTCAATCAAATGCTGAAATTGCTCCCGCGTTTTGAAGAAATAGTTCACACCATCCACTTCCCCTTGTCTAGGAGAACGGGTTGTCGCCGATACGGAGTACACGATATCCGGTGAGCACTTGCGCAGCGCAGCACAAACGGTTCCCTTGCCAACACCGGATGGACCGGATAAAACAATTAAAATGCCTCTCTCACGCTCAAGGGTATTCGTATTACTCGTCATGATCATCGTCCTTGTTGGAAAGTCTATGCGCTACCGTCTCTGGTTGTACTGCTGATAATATCACATGATCGCTGTCAGTGATAATAACAGCACGGGTTCTTCTACCATATGTAGCGTCAATCAGCATGTGACGATCACGCGCTTCTTGAATGATCCTCTTGATCGGAGCCGATTCCGGACTTACGATCGAGATAATACGGTTCGCCGATACGATGTTGCCGAACCCGATATTAATTAATTTGATAGCCATTAGGACTTCCTCCTCGCAAAGCTCCATGCCGCTTCACTCGATATTCTGTATTTGTTCGCGCATCTTCTCAAGCTCTGCTTTCATCGTAATTACTCTAGCCGTAGGCTCCGAGTGATTTGACTTGGATCCGATCGTGTTCACCTCTCGATTCATTTCTTGAATCAAGAAGTCCAGTTTTCGTCCAACAGGCTCTTTCTCTGTTAGCAATTGGTCACATTGCCCAAAATGACTTTTCAGTCTAGTCAATTCCTCATCCACATTCGAACGATCTGCGAATATCGCAATTTCTGTTGCTAAGCGCTGCTCATCCACAGGCGTTTGATCCTGCAGAAGAGACTGAATTCTACTGGTCATCTTAGCAGCGTAATCTTGAACCACTTGAGGCGCTAAAGCTTCCAGTTCAACATGGATCCGCTTCAGTTCTGCCAAGCGTTCACGAATATCTTGCTCCAGAAATGCTCCTTCCCGCAGTCGCATATCGGATAACCTGGCAACGGCCTCCTGCAAGCAGGCGCACAATTCCTGTTCAATCTCTTCATCAGGTTCTTTCCGCGACTCCTTCATCTGAACGAGATCAGGAATTTTCAATAACTCTTTGAGCCCGACCTGCTCGGCATATCCATAGCGTTCCTTCAACTGCTCCGCAGCCTGCAAATAGGCATCTGCCAAAGCAAAGTCAACCGTTACGCTCTTAGAGGAAGCCGCTTCACGTTCCGCTGTGACGAAGACGTCAACGCGTCCCCTCTTCACTGCTTGCAGTACCGTTTTCTTCAAAGCATCTTCAAAAACCGCCCATTCCTTAGGCAATCGAATCGACACTTCACTATACCTATGATTGACCGATTTCACATCGATAAACACTTTGTATCCCGCAAAAGAACGATTCGCTTGTCCGAATCCGGTCATACTGCAAATCATCCTAATCACATCCATTACCCTATTTTAATTCATTTTGAAAGTGGGTACAAGTGGAAATCATGTCGATTTGACTTTTCCCAAACATACTTTGTCAGGTCTACGCACATCTCGTATGCCAAAAAGGGAGTCATGAGATAAATGCCATTAAAGTAAGGCATCGCCGCATCCAGCAGCTCTTTGGCAATCTCAACGCCCATTGCCCGCCCTTCTGGACCCTTGAGTCCATTCATGCGTGCTCTAATTGCGTCGGACAACCGAATACCAGGAACTTCATTATGAAGATATTCGGCGTTCCCTCCGCTGGCTAGCGGTGCAAGGCCTATGAAAATCGGTATATTTAGGTGCTTGGTTGATTCATAAATTTGTTCAATAAGTTTAGTGTCGTAAACCGGCTGCGTCATGATGTAATCAGCGCCAGCCTCGATTTTGCGTTCCAAACGCTGAATTGCTTTATCCAAATGCTTGACATTCGGGTTAAAAGCAGCGCCGACAACGAAGTTGGCCTTTTGCTTCAAGGGTTTACCAGAGAAGGCAATACCTTCGTTTAGCTGTTTAATCATACGTATAATCTCGAATGAGGTCAGATCGTAAACTGAGCTGGACCCGGGAAGATCGCCGAATTTGGCAGGATCGCCGGTCACAGCCAGCACATGGTCGATGCCGAGCGCGTGAAGACCCATCAGATGGGACTGCGTCCCAATCATGTTGCGGTCGCGGCACGCGATATGAACCAGTGGACGCGCGCTTAAGCGTTCCTGTACGAGGTAGCCGAGAGCTAGATTGCTCATGCGCGTCACCGCCAGTGAATTGTCGGCCATCGTAATGGCGTCGACATGTGCATCCTGCAGGGCCTTCGACCCCTGCATAAATTTCTCAATGTCGAGATCCCGTGGGGGATCCAGCTCGACAATGACGGTTTTGCGCTGCTTCACGATTTCCAGCAGCGAGGGTTTGACTGCCGGCGGCGCAGGCTTCGCCGGCGCGGGCTCAATCACGCGCACAGCTTGCGCGGAGGCCGTTCCCGGCGCAGCCGGGACGTAGCCTTGAAGCGCGTTAGCGACAGCGGCGATATGCTCCGGCGTGGTGCCGCAGCAGCCGCCGATGATGCGTGCGCCGAGATCGGCCAAGCGCATCGCGCTCTCGGCGAAGTACTGAGGCGTCGCCGCGTAAGTGTAGTGCCCGTCGACGTAGTCGGGCAGCCCCGCGTTAGGGAACGCGGAGAATGGTATGCCGGCGAGCGGAGCCAACTTCTCCAGCGAACGGAGAATCCCATTCGGGCCAACGCGGCAGTTAAAGCCGATGACGTCAGCTCCGTCGTCGCGTAACCGTTTGAACGCTTCTTGAAGCGGAACGCCGTCCTGTGTGCTTCCGGTTCCTTCGTTCGCAAACTGACAAATGACGGGCAATTCGCTCATGCTGCGAATGATCCGCAGCGCTAGCTGCAGTTCCTCCAAATCGTAGAAGGTCTCCAGCAATAGTCCGTCCACAGGCGAATCCAGAAGGATGCCGATCTGTTCTCGCAGTGCTTCCTCAACATCGACTGTGCGAACGTTTTTACGCTTACCTGCACGAATAGAACCAATTGCCCCAACGACATACGCATCGTTCCCGACAGCGTTCCTGGCTAGCTCTACTCCTGCGCGGTTAATTGCCTCTACGTCGCCTTCTAGTCCGTACTTCGATAGTTTTTCACGGTTGGCCGAGAATGTATTCGTCTCAATAAGACGAGCACCTGCCTCAAAATAGCGGCGGTGCACGTCAGCAACCGTTTCAGGCCGAAGCAAATTCAGTTCTTCATACGAAATGCCAACCGGAAATCCCATCTGATATAAATAAGTCCCCATAGCGCCGTCACCGGTCAAAATGTCCCGCTTCAGCGCCGCGCGAAGATCCAATTTCATGATAAAATCCCCATTTACTAAAAAAATGTAGTTATACTGTAACACAAATTAAGGGAGATATTAAGAAAAACGTTTATCAATAATTCTGATACGTTCCTTCAAACACTTCTTCCGCAGGTCCAGTCATATACACATGGTTGTCATCTTCATTCCACTCGATGAACAGATCTCCACCTTTAAGAGAAACAGTTGCTTGGCGGTCAGTCAAACCATTCAATACGGAAGATACGAGCGTTGCACAAGCGCCAGTTCCACAAGCAAGCGTCGGACCTGCGCCTCTTTCCCATACACGCATATCGGTGTGTGCACGATTTTTCACAGTTACGAATTCAACATTAATTTTTCGCGGGAACATCGGATGTACTTCAAGCTTCGGCCCCCATGTAGCAAGATCGAAATTCACAGCATCATCCACATAAATGACACAGTGTGGGTTGCCCATGGAAACAGCCGTAAAACGAAATTCTTTCCCGTCTACTTCGATCGGATGGTTAATGACTTTAGCCTCATCTACCGTCGTAGGGACCTCAAGGCCATTCAAGATCGGTTGACCCATATCCACACGAGCAGTCACAACTTTACCATCCTGCACATTTAGTTGTACCTTTTGGACGCCTGCGCCTACAGTTTCAACGGAAATCTCTGTTTTGTCGATCATTTTATGATCGTAGACATATTTAGAAACGCAGCGGATCGCATTGCCACACTGCTCGGCTTCGGTTCCGTCGGAGTTAATAATGCGCATCTTGAAATCAGCATTCTTAGAAGGAAGAATATAGACTAGGCCGTCAGCACCAATACCAAAAAAACGATTGCACAACTGGATAGCAAGCTGATCCACACCAAAAGGAAGTTCTTTCTCACTAGCAACTATAATAAAATCGTTGCCTAGACCATGCATTTTCGTGAAATTCATTGTTTACAGCACTCCAAGTAAGTGTTTTAGCCATTATCATAGCGTAAAAATGCTCAAATGCATAGCCCTTTACCCGTTTCTTGACGATTATCTCCCTTTTACGCCATTTCATGAGTATCATCCCCCCCATTTACAGGCAAAAAGCCGCCTCTTGGCAGCTTTTACGCATTTCATATTCATCTAAAACTCGGCTTCGAAGAATTATAAGAAACAGAGCCTTGACCCTTGTTACGTTTAGGCGACAACACACTGCCCAGCCCCATTAAGAAGGTCGGAATGCCTGCAGCTATCAGGACCAGAATCCAATCCTTCCAACCGAGGGGAACGGTTTTGAAGATCGGTTGAAGAGCTTCCACATACATAACGGCCAGCATCAACACGAGCGAGGATAACACAGCGAAAACAAGGTAACGATTTTGCAAAGGATTTCGGTGAAAAATAGAGCGTGAGCTGCGGCAATCGAACACATGAATGAGCTGAGCCATAACCAGTGTGGCGAATGCGACGCTTTGCGCTTTCAGTAAGGTATTGGCATCGGTAGGATTGACTCGTAATACGAGCCAAAAAGCCCCCAATGTGCAAACGCCGATAAGAATCCCCCGGGAAATGATTTTCCAACCTAAACGTCTTGCGAAAATATTTTCCTTCGCCGAGCGCGGCTTGTGCTGCATCAAGTCCTTCTCCGCTTGATCCACACCTAACGCCATTGCAGGAAGGCCATCAGTAACCAGATTCACCCACAAAATTTGAATAGGTACAAGCGGCAAGGGAAGACCTGCCATCATCGCAATGAACATCGTCATAATCTCGCCCACATTGGAGGCAAGCAGATACCGGATGAATTTACGAATATTTTCATAAATACCTCGTCCCTCTTCAATCGCTGCAACAATGGTTGAGAAGTTATCGTCGCTGAGAATTAAAGAAGAAGCTTCCTTCGACACATCCGTCCCTGTGATCCCCATCGCAATACCAATATCAGCAGCTTTAATGGCTGGCGCGTCGTTCACCCCATCCCCCGTCATGGCGACGACATGTCCTTTGCGCTGCAAAGCTTTGACAATTCGCAGCTTATGTTCAGGGGATACCCTTGCATAAACGTAGGTATCATTGACTTTTGCATCCAGCTCATCGTCCGACAGTCCCGTAATCTGCTGCCCACTCATGCTGACCCCGTTTGATGGAATCATGCCAAGCTGCTTCGCAATAGCCTCGGCTGTCGTCTGATGGTCGCCTGTAATCATGACGGTTTTGATGCCTGCTTTACGGCACTTCGAGATGGCTTCACGCACTTCTTTGCGTGGCGGATCGATCATGCCAGTTAATCCGACAAAGATCAAACCATTTTCCACATCTTCATAATCATCATAGCGGTCACTGCTCTTAAGCTCTTTGTAAGCAATCCCTAGGACCCGTAAGGCGGATTTAGCCATACCTTCATTGGCAGAAATCACTTTCTGCTTAAGGGTAGGTGTGAAAGGAATCACCTTTCCATCCCATAGAATATAGCTGCAGTGCTGAAGTAGAACGTCAGGGGCTCCCTTCGTACAAGCCATACGCCCATTCTCCGAAGTTACAAGTACGGACATCCGTTTACGCTCAGAATCAAAAGGAAACTCGGCAATTCGTTTATATTTCTCGCTAAGCGATTCCTGGGTAATTCCACTCTTCGCACTGAGGACAACTAAAGCCCCTTCGGTCGGATCCCCTTTGATGTTCCAAACAGAAACGATGCCCTCTTTGCCATCCTTGCCCTTCTTCCGTTTCAACTCCTGCTTCTCTTCATACAAAGTCGCGTTATTACAAAGCACGGACACCTGCAGCAGTCTACTTAGGGACGGGTTTTTGAGAATGTCGGCGTTTTGACCGCCTAGTTGAATATTTCCAACCGGTGCATAACCGTCTCCCGTCACTTCCAAAACGTCACCGCCCACCCATAGGTGAGTAACTGTCATTTTGTTCTGAGTCAGAGTTCCTGTTTTATCGGAGCAGATGACAGAGGCGCATCCTAGAGTCTCCACTGAGGGCAGCTTTCTAACAATGGCTTTGCGCTTAATCATTCGCTGTACGCCGAGTGCGAGCGCAATGGTTACGATGGCCGGAAGTCCTTCAGGAATAGCCGCAACAGCTAAACTGACACCTGCAAGGAACATGGCATAAGGCGGTTGTCCATGCATAATACCTGCGACAACAACGAGAATCGTTAGCGCAATGGCTACAATGATCAAAATCTTCCCAAGCTGCTCCAAGCGATGCTGCAATGGCGTTTCCATGGATTCTGTGTTTTGGATTAGGTCGGCGATTTTCCCCATCTCGGTGCTCATCCCGATACGAACAACAACGGCTTTAGCCGTTCCACGCGATACCATCGTACCCATGAAGCCTAAATTACGCTGATCCCCTAGCGGTACTTCATCGTTCGGGATGACCGATGTTTGTTTACTAACAGCAACAGATTCCCCTGTAAGGGCTGACTCCTCGATATATATGCCATTCGTCTCCAGAAACCGCACATCTGCAGGTACCCGGTCGCCGCTCTCGAGTAAAATAATATCACCTGGGACCAAATCACGAGCCGGTATTTGATGAACTGCGCCTTCTCTCCATACGTTCGCGTTTGGAGCAGACAGTTCTTTAAGTGCACGTAAGGAGCGCTCTGCACGAAATTCCTGTGTAAAGCCAAGAATGCCATTCATCACAATAATGACGACAATCGTAATTGCGTCTAAATATTCGCCCAACAAGCCGGAAATCAGGGTCGCCCCCAATAAGACCAGCACCATGAAATCTTTAAATTGGTTTAAAAGCAGCGTAATCGGAGAGACACGTTGCCCTTCTGACAGCTCGTTTCGACCTACTTCAGCCTGCCGTTTCCAAGCTTCTTCCCAGGGCAATCCTTGCTGCGCGCTTACCTGCTGTGACTGCAGGACTTCCTCCGATGTCAACTGGTACCACTTATTCTGACTCATCTGCCCTTCTCCCTCCCACTTCCCACTTAATCTCGCCTTTAACTCATACGTAAATGTATTCAGACAAGCCGGAAAATATCCCTGAAATCATCTTTCCTGCCGACTAACGCTTAAGTTTTTGTGAAAAGTATGGCATCATAGAGGTTAGCAAAGTTTTCAACCTAGAATGGAGTTGTATGTATCATGGCTTTAGACGGACTAGTCCTTCATGCAATTGTTCACGAATTGCAGGCATGTGTAGGAGGCCGAATTAATAAAATTCATCAGCCCAGCGAAAATGACGTTATCCTGCACATTAGAGCACAAGGGCAAAATGTTAAGCTTCTTCTTTCAGCGAATCCAACCTATCCTAGGGTTCAAATCACCGAGCAGTCGCAGGTAAATCCAATGGATGCCCCAATGTTCTGCATGCTGCTTCGTAAGCACTGTGAGAGCGGCGTTATTGAAGCTGTGGAACAAATTGCCATGGAACGAGTGATCCGCATGCAAATTCGTCATCGTGATGAATTAGGAGATATGAGCACCAAACACATTATTGTGGAAATTATGGGTAGACACAGCAATATCATTCTTCTGGATCCGGAAAATGAAACGATTCTGGACGGTATTCACCACGTAACGCCAGCCATCAGTTCCTATCGGATTGTCATGCCGGGAAGCAAATATGTTACACCTCCCGAGCAGGATAAACAAAATCCACTTGAGGTCGATGCCTTCGCGTTCTTTCATGCTATTGACCAGGTGTCTGGTGAAGAGTCCAAAGATAAACCTGAACAAAGGCTTGTCGCAGCATTTAGTGGGTTAAGTCCTTTGATTGCCAAAGAAATTGTATTCCGCAGCCGCCAAGACGGGAACACCGAGCAAGAGGTAAACCCTGCAGCATTGTGGAAAGCTTTTGACGGTGTCATGACGGCTGTACGCCATCATAGCTACGAACCATTCATTGTAGAGCAAGAGGGCACAGGCAAATTATTCTTTGCCATGACGCATTTATCGCATATTGCCGGTCAGTCAACAACGTATTCAACGCCCAGTGCCTGTTTGGAGCAATTTTATGGCGATAAGGCTGAAAGAGATACCGTTAAACAGCGTGTGGCTGATTTGCTCCGTTTTTTGCATAATGAATCGAATAAAAATGTTAAAAAACTGGAAAAACTGCAGGAAACCGTCGATGACTCGAAAGATGCCGACAAATTTCGGATTTTCGGTGAGCTGTTGACCGCCTCCCTCCACAAGTTTAAAAGAGGGGATCAAGAAGTCGAGACCGTAAACTACTATGATGAGCATCAAGCAATGATCAAAATTAAGCTGGACCCGCTGCTGGGTCCTTCCGAAAATGCTCAGCGGTATTTTAAAAAATACACAAAAATGAAAAATAGTACGGCGATTGTAGAGGAACAAATCGAACAAACCCATCAAGAGATTACGTACTTGAACTCCCTGCTGCAGCAGCTTAGCGTCGCTTCATTAACCGATATCGAAGAGATCCGCGACGAGCTAATGGAGCAAGGTTATGTACGTGACCGCAACAAAAAGCAGCGCAAAAAGAAGAAAAAAGACAAGCCCGCATTGGCCTGCTACCTATCCAGTGAAGGTGTCCCAATCTATGTTGGTAAAAATAATACGCAGAACGAATATTTAACGAACCGACTTGCTGCTTCGATGGATACTTGGCTGCATACGAAGGATATTCCCGGCTCTCACGTCGTTATTCGGAGCGACAGCTTTTCAGAGTCCACCCTACTGGAGGCTGCGCAATTGGCTGCATATTTCAGTCAAGCGAAACACTCCAGCCAAGTCCCTGTTGACTATACAACCATTAAACATGTCCACAAACCGAATGGCTCCAAGCCCGGATTCGTGATCTATGTCAATCAAAAAACGTTGTTCGTTACGCCGGATGAGAACATGATCAAACAGATGAATGTAACGATAAAATAACAGAGGAAAATAAAGAACCTAGCGTCGTAATTAAACGCCAGGTTCTTTGCTGTGTAGTGGGTACTCCCCCAAGTTCAATCGCTTGTCACTATTTCAGTTCCAGCTGTTGAATCAAAGATAATAGATATGATTTCACTTGTTCCTGTAAATCCGGACGCTGTAAGGCCATCTCGATGGTCGCTTCAATGTACCCCATCTTGTCGCCAACGTCGTAACGTTTAGCTTGCATCAGATAAGCGGCCATTTGCTGCTGTCTATTGAGCACACGTAAAGCGTCGGTCAATTGAATTTCGCCGCCGCGGCCAGGCTCTTGTCTCTCCAAGATACCGAAAATTTCCGGCATGATGATATATCGACCGATAACCGCTAAATTCGAAGGCGCCTGATCACGGTCTGGTTTCTCAACCAGATCTTCAATCAACCGGTAGCTATCACAGTTATTTGCCGGAGATACGATTCCATACTTACTTACATCCTCCCATGGCACTTCTTGGACAGCAATAACAGACGTTTCTGTTTGCTCGTAAATATCCATCATTTGCTTAAGTCCAGGCGGCGACGATTGGAGAATATCATCCCCAAGTAGAACTGCAAATGGCTCATCTCCGATAAATTTGCGAGCGCACAGGATAGCATGACCGAGTCCTAAGGGCTGCTTCTGCCGAATGTAATGAACATCTGCCAGATTGGAAACGGATTGCACCATTTTAAGCAGCTTTGTGTTTCCTTTTTCCTCCAACATCATTTCAAGCTCAACCGATTTGTCAAAATGATCCTCAATCGCACGCTTGTTGCGTCCGGTAACAATAATAATATCTTCAATGCCAGATTCTATCGCTTCTTCCACAATATATTGAATGGCGGGCTTATCAACGATAGGCAGCATTTCTTTGGGCTGCGCTTTGGTAGCTGGCAGGAATCGAGTGCCTAAACCAGCTGCCGGGATAATCGCTTTACGAATCTTTTTCATGAACGCTGCTCCTTCCCAGTTGTAGGCTTTGTAAGACATCGATCCCTATTCGCTTCGAACCGATTGGTGCGTGGAATACTACACCGCCCCGTTCACCATGGAAATCGGAACCAGCTGTTATGAGAAGTCCTGTGCGCTGTGCAAGGAGGAGGTATTTCGCCTCATCTTCCGGTGTGTGATCAGAGTGATAGACTTCGATACCGTCCAAGCCTTGTTGGGTAATTGTGTCTACGAGTGCATCGTCATGGTAAATACCTGGATGTGCAAGGACGGCCTTCCCTCCTGCATCATGGATCCACTCAATCGCTGTAGCAGGCTCAATTCTTGGTGGGTTGGCATAGGCGGCAGCTCCAGATCCTAAATATCGGTCAAACGCCTCGCTGATCGACGATACATAGCCTTTTTTCAGCAGTACAGCAGCAATGTGAGGCCTCCCGACCGTATCGCCTTTGCGCTTGATATTCTCTACTTCCCGCAGCACCTCCGCCATCGTAACGTCCAGACCCAGCTGCTGCAAACGATCAACAATCATGTTATTGCGGGTATCTCTCGTTTCACGCAAAGACGCCAGTCTCTGAAGAAATTGCGTATCATCAATTTGTATATAGTACCCAAGTACGTGAATATCCTGCCCACAGGCAACGGTTGAAATCTCGACCCCTGGTACGACCTCAATACCGAGCTTCAGGCCCGCTGTAAGCGCCTCCGCTACCCCTGAGACTGTATCATGATCGGTTATCGCTATAGCCCCTAGACCAGCCTCGAAGGCCATCTGAACGTTAGCTGCAGGGCGCTGGGTCCCATCCGAAGCTGTCGTATGTGTATGTAAATCCGCTTCCATTCTTGCTGACATTTTCTTTCCCCTTCCTTCATTGTAGGACATCTATGAACAGTTCTGAAGCGAATTGTATGTTTAAAGAAAGCGGCTCAAATCTTCTTGCCGCAAGAAGGTCATGAAGCTTACTGCCGATATGGGCAGCAGCGTAGAGTTCAAGTAGATGGCATAGAAGCTGCGTTCGAAGGTAATGTTTTCAATCGTCTTCACTTTAAACAGACCTAGCGTCACTTCATGCTTCACGGACGACTGGGAAAGAATTGAAATCCCAAGACCCGCTTCAACAGCCGATTTAATAGCCCCTGTGCTGCCTAGCTCCATCACAATCTTCATCGATGAACAATCCATGTTGCAGCGGGCGAATTCCTCTTCCATCACCCTTCTGGTCCCAGAGCCTTGCTCACGAAGAACGAACGGATATTTCAACAGCTCTTCCAGTGTTATGACGTCCATGTCCGCTAACGGATGATCGGCTGGGACAATGAGTTTAAGCTCATCGCTAAGAATAGCTTCAGTATGGACATCCGGATGATGAATTGGCGCTTCTACAAGCCCGAAATTGAGCTGATGACCAAGAACCTCGTCCAGTATCTGAGTCGTATTCATCACTTTCATCGAGACAGAGATGTTGGGGTAGTCCTTGCTGAATGGTCCCAGAAGACGCGGTAAAATGTATTCCCCCATCGTCAAGCTAGCGCCCAACTGCAGCCGACCTTCAATCATCTTAGTGAATTTAGACATGGCAACGTCCGTTTCGCGGATAAGCTCAATGCTGTTCTTAGCGAACGGTAACAGGGCTCGTCCGGCTTCGGATAGCTCAATCTTTTTGGTGCTGCGATGAAATAGCTTCACACCGAAATAATCTTCCAGCGATTGAACTTGCATGGTCACAGCAGGCTGTGTCATATGTAGGGCCCCAGCTGCATGAGAGAAACTGCCTTTCTCCGCCACTGTATAGAAAATATGCAGTTGATGAAAATTAAGTGCCATGTAAACCCGCCTCTCTTTGTATCCATTATATGAAATTGAACGCAGACAGTCCATTGAGACGCAAAAAAGAGTATGCCGCAACCGACACACTCTTTACATGAAACTTATCCGTTTATCGACGCTTACGGCTGTTCTTGATCAGCGTCATGCGGCGTGAGTGTCTAAGCCAAGAATAATAAGATTTCAAATCACGAAGCTCCATCGTTTCGGACATTCTTCCGAGGAACGTAACAATGATCATTTTGTGCAGCGGGTTGCCCACCAGATCAGTCTCATGTTCCAAATGGGAAAATTCGGCAACAACGACAAGGTCATCATCAATGAGGTATACGTCTTCTTCATTGCGATAATAAGGGACCATGCTATCATTTTTAAGCTTTTCCCACAGAAAAGCGCAAATTTCCTCGAGTGAATTGTTTTCGCTTGAAACACGATCACTCCATCTCAGCTTCGCATGATTCGTGATCACGATATCCGCCACTTTCTTGTCACCTAGCTGTACGAAGAATGGTTCATAAGTACTCCATCTCCCCATCACCTTGTCTTTCATGATCACATCCCCTTTCCTACTAAAATGAGACCGTGTACCTATTCCTTACCTCTATGTAAGTTATATTTTACTTGATTATAACGTTTTTTCCCATGGAAGAATATATAAAATTATTAATAAATATTTGTGAAATCATGAAAAAATGCTTATTTTCTAAAAATTCAAAAAATAAAAAAAGCTTCTTACGAAGCTTTTGTTTTGCACTGCAGCCTCAAAGGGTGTAAAATCTAGTTTTGTCCGGCACATCACTACTGTATTCAGTTTTGATTTCGTTACGGTAAGACTTCTCAACCTTTTTGACGTACGGGAGCTTCAAAAGGCTTCGTGTGGTCTCGTCCAATTTGCTGGCATGTATATAAAGAACGGCATAATTCATTTTCTTTGAAATGTAATGGAGAGAACCGAACCGATCCAAGTTTCTGGCGGCTTTGATATCGTTTACCCAAATGATTAATCCGCTGCGCTCGATCATCATGATTGCTACCTCTTTTCAATAATCCTAGTATGGAGTGATACCGCTACATGAAGCCTTCTAACACCATCGTCCGCGTATACCGCGGAAACATAACGGAAAGTGTTCACCGCGTCCACCTCGCGGTCGTTAATGCCAAAGGGGCGCTGCTGCAACAAGCAGGCGACCCACAGCTCCTTACCTTCGCCCGTTCGACCGCGAAGCTCATTCAAGCGCTGCCGGTTATTGAATCCGGCGCGGCGGATCGTTTCGGCCTCAGTGAAGCCGAAATCGCCCTATGCTGTGCTTCCCACAACGGGGAAGCTGAGCATGTGAGCACGGCCCAGAGCATCCTGGGCAAGCTCGGTTTCCATCTTGCGCACCTGCAGTGCGGTGCGCATGAACCGTACCACGCGCCGACCGCACAGGCGATGCGCGAGCGAGGTGAAGCCCCGACCACCTTGCACAACAATTGCTCGGGCAAACATTCGGGCATGCTAGCCCTATGCGCACACCTCGGAGCATCACCGGAAACCTACATGAGCAACCAACATCCTGTTCAGCAGCTTATGCTGGATGCTGTATGCGCTATGTCCGGTATACATAAATCACAGATGCAGCTCGGGATTGATGGTTGTGGGGTACCCGTATTCGGCATGCCGATTAACCATTTGGCTCTTGCATTCGCCAGATTAGGCAGCCCTGACGGATTACCTCAAGCACGTGCAAACGCTTGCCAGAGAATTGTCGCCGCGGTGCGAAAATATCCTCAATTCCTCGCGGGAAGCGACCGCTTCGATACGCGATTAATCGAGGTAACTAATGGCCGAATCATCGGCAAGATGGGAGCTGAAGGGATTTTCGCACTAACAATTCCTGAACAGGGCTTAGGCTTTGTCCTAAAAATCGAGGACGGCAATCAACGAGCCATGTATCCAGCAGTCGTTGAAGCTTTGAAGCAGCTAAGACTGCTTTCAGAATACGAAGTAAGCGCACTTGCATCCTTTCATACCCCTACCGTTCATAACTGGCAGGGAACCGAGGTCGGAATCATCCGCCCCGATTTCCAGCTTTAACATTTACCCGCAATTTCCGCTGCAGCTTCCACCGGAACTGCAGCCTTTACCAGTTGGCAGCGGATTATTGCTTGGGACTTTAATCGAATCGGAAACAGCATGAGCGATCGTTGTGGATACGGTAAACAGTAAGTCGTCCAAACGGTCCTCTGCTTCTTTAAACTTACGAACCGCTTCAACAGCATGCAGCTTATCCTGAATCTCATTCACTGCAGCTAACGCTTCATGATAGCTTGGATGGTAATGCCCGAAGCGTTCGCACTCTTCAAAAGCATCTTTCTTTCTAGCGAAAACAGCTTTAAGATTCTTAACTTCTACACTGTTATCCACAGCGTTCTTCCAATATAAATAATCTGCCACTTCTGCAGAGGAATTAATCATATCACCCATGTCATAGGCCTGCATAAGAATGGCTGACATATCTATTGTTTCTGCTTCCATTGTCTGTAACATTACTACAATCAACATCCTTCCCCTCAAAGAGTATATAACATCTCTACTATACCACAGTTCTCCAAGAGTTTCTTCCTTTTCTCTTTACTACGAAATCCTCTGTCCATTTCCTACCTTTATCATCAAAACCTACATTTAAACACCTTCGTCGTTTATACCAGGCAATATAAGCTTCATTTCCTCCCAATCCTCACTTGACAAAGAAATCTCCTCGTATTCTTCCAGCCCTTCCAGTATCCAGCCCGACCGTTCTTCGCGGAGGATTCTGGGGATAATAAAACGGCTCCGTCCTTCCTTGCGAAGCTGCAAACAGCTTTTCCATTCGATCGCTTTGCGAATCATTTCCTTACGAGTAGAGCCGTGATACGCTCGGAATTCTTGAAGCCAACTTAAAGGTATATCCTTCATTTCCGGATACAAATCATCCCGCTCAGGCAGTTGGGCATCCATTTCATAGAGCTGTATGGTATCCCGAGAATAACACAGGCCACCTGTCTGATTCCCAGAAGAACTTAATGATTTGGAAACTGCCGAATTTTCGACTTTTCGGCGGCTTTTCGGATTGAAACCCATATTCTCTAAACACTTTGTTAGCACGGTAAGATGTTCTCGCAATACTATAAAATCTGAGCCGCCTATGCGGCACTTAAGAAATGGAAGGCATTTCTCGTTTCTCAGCAGGGCATCCGCAATATCATTGGATCTACAGCGAAGCAGCGTTACTTCTTCAAAATGCAGCTTCCCCGCCTGCTCACCCCAATGCTGTAAGGTAACCGTTATATGCTCGGGAACTTCATAATAGGCATTCTCTTTCAAAATCCGAGTGATCTCTTCACTGCTTTCCCCCTGTTCCCAGGCACGGAAAATACTTTCTTTGGTCAAGCGATAGGTACGAACAAAATCCGTCGATTTGAGATCGGCGAAAGCCGCGATATCCCATTCCGTACGAAGAGAAACATCAGGGGGGAGCAGTATCTCAAAATCCGGCTGCACATAAAGGGAAGGAAGGTGCTGATGTGTCTCCTTTATGCTGAGATCACCATCCTTATCGTGAAAGGTTTCCTGTATTGGTGTTATCAGCCATCGGAACCAAAGAACACCTTTCTGATCAGTACCTAACTCTACAAAACGGAAAACAGACAAAGGAGCTATCCAAGTTGATATGAATGCCTGCTGAAGCGATGATTCTTCGCTGAACTGACCTCTGTGGGAGCAGCAAGCCCAGATTCCTTTTAAAATAGCGTCAACCTCACACCACTGCCTGCATTCAGCTCTCTCCATCAATGAAATGCCATGCTCAAGCCAAACCGGAGCAGGAAGCAATAACTGGCGCCAAATCCTGTAAAGCTGCCCCTGCTGCTTATCGTAGGAGCCCTGCAGCCATGTCATGCAGACTTCCTTGTTGAAGAGGTAATGGTCTCCTTGACTAGTCAAAAAATCCATACGAATAGCCATTTCAAGCATCAGAGCTGATTGGTCATCGTAAATGTCTCTAAAAGCGTAAGTAATCCCAGCGGACCGCAGTATTTCTTTCGGCAAGGACAGCTGCTGTGTAAGCTTTGACAATTGCTTTTTATGTAAAGTTCCTTTGTTTGTTAGCGGTAAAGAAGGCTGCTGATAACAAGCCACCAGAAAGTGAAACATCTGCTGTGCCAAGCCTCTAGGATTAGCCGGAGCGGATTCTTGATCAGTGGCAATTAAATGTCCTGCGCTTTCAGGTTCTATTTGTTCCAGCTCGCTATTACCTTCAATTGTTCGAAGCTCTACAGACGGAAATAACAACAGCTGCCATGCAGCAAAAGAATCCTCAGGCAGGACGAAAAGCTGCTCTCCCCACGCTTTGCGAAAAGCGGCAATAATGCCTAATCTTCTTAGTCCTACTAGGCCAATGGCGACTTGTGCACCAGCCATACGCAGAATCGCTTGCTTTTCCAGCGTTTCTATTGTGAACGGTTCACAACCGAATGTCGAGACAATTAGACGCAGTGTACGCTTTTCATCCGCAGACAAATGCGAATCCAACTCGGCGAGATACCTGTGATCAGTCAATAAAACAGGTAATGCAACACCTTGTGTTATGAATGAAGAGCACCACTTTTGTTCAGTAATGAGCTCCATTAGTGCTTGGGGCATTTTCCTATACACATGTTCATACCTCATTCTGTACTCCTTCTTGAACCTTTGCTTCATGGCTCCAACTCGTTATGCGATATTGATAGCCCTGCTCAACCAGAAACAATTGACGCTTCATAGCAAAATCCTGCTCCTTCGTATCCTCGCTGATAAGTGAATAAAATACTGCTGCGTTGGCACCGCTGCTTTTTGGACGAAGGATCCGCCCAAGCCGTTGAGCCTCTTCTTGTCGCGATCCATAACTACCCGACACCTGAATAGCTACAGCGGCATCCGGCAGGTCCACCGCAAAATTAGCAACTTTGGACACGATGAGCAGCGGCACTTGGCCCTTCTTAAATTGGTCATACAGCTCGTCCCGGAGGTCATACGCCATTCCACCGCTGATCATAGGCGCACCAGTATGAGCTGCGATTTGCTCCAACTGATTAATATATTGACCGATAATTAAGGTCTGTTCATTCGCATGAACCTGCAGCAAATGGTCAATAACGTCTAGTTTGGCTGCATTTTCACCGGCAATCCTGAACTGCTGTCTGGCACTAGAGGCTCCATAACGATCGCGATCTAAGGCAGAAAGAGATACACGCACTTCCTGGCAGGCAACCTTGGCAATCCAGCCCATGGACTCAAGCTCTTTCCAAGCCATATCATATTTCTTCGGCCCGACAAGGGAAAAGACATCTTCCTCTCGGCCGTCTTCCCTTATTAAGGTAGCGGTTAATCCGAGTCTGCGGGTCGCTTGAATCTCGGCTGTAGCCCGAAAAACAGGGGCTGGTAAAAGATGAACCTCATCGTAAATAATCAGTCCCCAATCTCTCTCGCTAAACAGTCTCATATGTGAGAATTCGTCTTCCTTCTTACCTCGGTGGGTCAATATCTGATAAGTTGCAATGGTGATCGGCCGTACTTCCTTCGAGGTGCCGTTATATTCCCCAACCTGATCATCTGCAAGACCCGTTTTGCTCAAAATCTCCCGCTTCCACTGCTTTACTGAAGTGACATTAGTCGTAAGAATCAATGTTGCGCAGTTACACCTCGCCATAGCAGCAATGCCGACCACGGTTTTTCCTGCTCCGCAAGGGAGCACCAAGACGCCGCTTCCTCCTACTCCGATACGGTGAAAGGCATCTACGGCATGCTTTTGATAATCACGCAGTTGGAAAGGGGCTTCCGCCGTATCTTCATCATGCAGCTGAATCGGAAGAAATTCCCCCCTTCGATAGGCGGCCAAATCTTCAACCGGGTACCCCAGCTTGATAAGTTCCTGCTTCAAAAAACCTCGAGAAACCGGTGAAATGGCAATAGCCCGCTCTCCGCGGGTATCCTCTAAATACCTTTTCAGCGAATCGTTTGTGCAAATTTCTTTCAGTACAACGGTATCGTCGCTGACTAAATAGAGCTCATTTCCGACGTTTTCCATGCGCAATGTGCCATATCTCTGCACATATTTACGTATGCCGCTTAGTACGGCAGGCGGAACACCAAATTTAGCATATCGCTGTAAACAAGCCGACATTTGTTCAATTGGCATTCCGGCCGCCGCTGCATTCCAAAGCGATAATGGCGTTATCCGGTAAGTATGGAGATGATCAGGGCTTTTGACCAGATCCGCAAAACGGGATATGATTCCCCTTACGGATTCAAATTCCGGGTGATGCGTCTCCAATAATACCGACAAATCACTCTGTACGATTAGAGGGCGGGAAGGATCCCATGTCATCGCGTGCCACCTCCTTTTTGTCTAGTATGAAAGGAAAGCACTTGATTTAAACATTCCCGTCATGCTAACGTCTTACGTACGTAGAAAGTTTTCCTTACGGAAAACTCTTAGGAGGTGCTTCATGCGCAAATGGATGATCGCTCTTATTTTGCTGTTCAGTCTTGCTGTTTTGATGACAGCGTGTGGGAGCAGCCCTGCAGCTGTGGCTGGAAGAGAGCGTGTTAAAGTAGAGCGTATCGTGGACGGAGACACGCTCGAGGTCACAATGAAGGGCAAGAAAGAAAAAGTCCGATTAATTGGTGTAGACACACCAGAGACGAAGAAACCTAATACACCCATCATGTTTTATGGGAAAGAAGCAAGTGATTTTACGAAAAAACGATTGGAGAACAAAACAGTCGAGCTCGAATTTGATGTAGAAAAAATGGATCGCTATGATCGCCTGCTTGCTTATGTATGGATCGGAGAAGAATTATTTAACAGTACCTTGGTTAAAGAGGGGTATGCACGGATCGCTACATTTCCTCCGAATGTCAAGTACGTCGATACTTTTAAGCAAGATCAAGAAACAGCCCGCAGTAAAAAGAAAGGCTTATGGAAGGATTACGAAAAGGCTTTTGATACAAAAAAATAACCAAAGGAACTATACGGCAGAAACACAAAATGGGCAGCTAGCGATTTAACCGCTAGACTACCCGAATTTAAAGCAATAGAAACTACTCTACACGGATTGCTTTTTCCTGAGCAAGCAAACACAGCTCTGCAGCCTTGAACGTATGTGCCTGCGTCATTGCGTGCTCTGTGCGATTCAGACAATCCAAGATCAACTGACCAAAGAAAGGAAAGCCTACTTGTCCATGAAGGCTGTAGTGCTTTTCTCCTTGCTGGTTGACCAGGTATAACTGATCTCCCTGCGGATCGCGCGCGATGTCAATATACTTGCGCAGCTCGATATATCCTTCTGTTCCAAGAATAAGCGTCCTTCCGTCTCCCCAAGTACCCAGACCACTCGGTGTGAGCCAATCCACGCGGAAATAGTTCGTTGCCCCATTGTCACCGACAAGTGTAGCGTCACCAAAATCCTCTAGCTCCGGATAATCCTTCGCATGATAATTTGCCACTTTACTGCTTACGACGGTAGCGTCCTTGCATCCCGAATAAAACAGAAACTGTTCAATTTGATGACTACCGATATCACATAAAATGCCACCATATTTATCCTTCTTGAAAAACCAATCTGGACGATTCGATGCACCCAGTCGGTGCGGCCCTAAACCAATGACTTGAACAACACGGCCGATTGCACCTTCTTCAATGAGCTGCCCAGCAAATACGGCACTTTCTACATGGAGACGCTCACTGTAATAAACGGCAAATTTACGTCCTGTTTCTTCCACCTTAGCCTTGGCAGCCGCAAGCTGATCTAGCGTAGTGAAAGGAGCTTTATCTGTAAAATAATCTTTGCCATGCACCATCGCTCGGATACCTAATGCTCCGCGTTCAGAAGGAACAGCAGCTGAAGCGATTAGCTTTACTTCGGCATCGTCAAATATCTCCTGCTCAGACGCTGCCACTTTTACGTGAGGGTACTTCTTAACAAAATCCTCTACCTTAGCTGCGTCCTGGTCATAGACCCATTTCAGCTCTGCTCCTGCCTCCTGCAGCCCATTACACATGCCATAGATATGACCGTGATCCAAGGCTATCGCCGCGAAGACGAACTCCCCTTTTTGAACAACGATGTTTGGCTTCCCTTTTGGTGCGTAATTCATTCCATCGCTTTTTTGCATGTCCCAATTCCTCCACTATCCTACCCATGTACGCATAAGCGCAGGTTATTAACTGATTTTAAACCACAAGTGTTTTGAAGCCAGCCTCTTTGTTGACTGTAGAATTTTTGATTTTGTCCTGCAAGTGCTGTTCGAATAGCTCTTCGTCAATCGGCAAATCTACCCAGTTGTCCGTCCATGTCGATAACAGCATAGCATTCGAAAGCATCAAACCTTTGATACCTTCTTCCCCTGGAGCGACCAGTGGCGTGCCATGCAGAATCGCATCCACCCAATTTTGCGTGATACCCTTGTGGCCCGTTTCTTGCCCGTCAATAGGAATCTCGCACTTCCAGCATTCTGGTTGACCAAATCCACCTTTGAAGGTTTCATTGAATTCTCTCTCCGATACGCGCAAACGCCAGAATGTCAGCTTGCCATCTTCGATCACTATTTTACCGCGGTCACCTGACAGCTCAAACCGATTCGTTCCCGGCGCTTCACCTGTAGTTGTGACGAATAAGCCCGTAGCACCATTCTCATACTCTACGAATGCGGTTACATCGTCCTCAACTTCGATATTACGATGCTTTCCGAAATAACAAAAGGCACGAACACGTTTAGGCATCATATCGATCGTCCACTGCCATAAATCAAGCTGATGCGGATCCTGGTTAATAAGTACGCCGCCGCCTTCACCTGCCCATGTTGCACGCCAGCCGCCTGAATCATAGTAACTTTGGGATCTATACCAATTCGTAATAATCCAGTTCGTTCTGCGAATTTCACCAAGCTCTCCGGAAGAAACCAGATCCTTTAACTTCTTATATAATGGATTTGTACGTTGATTGTACATCATACTGAATACTTTACCTGAAGCTTGTGCAGCCTCGTTCATTTCACGAACTTGTTTTGTGTAAACGCCTGCTGGCTTTTCACACAGCACATGAAGTCCCGCATTAAATGCACGTGTTGCTACATCCGGGTGATCATAATGAGGAGTCGCAATCAAAACACCGTCAATTGTCCCCGAAGTAAGAAATGTATCGAGATTGTCGAATAGTTGGATGCCTTCACCCAAGTTTTCTTTGGCCCATTCTAAGCGGTCAGCTCTGAACTCACATACAGCTGTAAGCTGAGCACCCTTAACTTCGTTGTTTACCAAGTACTTGGCATGTCCAGTTCCCATATTGCCCAGACCTATAATACCAATCCTTACTTTTTCCATATGTACATCACCTTTTTCTTGTCAGATTAACAATTTTTTGAGCACGATATCAATGTAGCATATTTAGAAGCCTGCATCTTGTCGCAGATTGACCACCTTATTGCGAACTTTGACAGTTGCAGGATAAGCATAAGGTTATAAGCAGTAAGGATGACATATTTCAATTTGACAAAAAACAACCTTCTCCAAAAATGGAAAAAGGTTGCTTTGATATCTACATGTATGACCACAGTTTATTTACTGCCGATTAATGTTCTGTTTGAAGAAATTTTACTTAGCGCTTGACCAGCCTCATCCTCAAAGCTTCCCCTCACAGCTAGGTCACCTATAGCCACAATTCCGACAAGCTCGCCATTTTCAACGACTGGCAACCGACGAATTTGATCCTTGGCCATTATTTTGGCTGCTTCTTCAACTGAAGTATTCGGGTTTATTGTTGCAATATCTTTCGTAATCACTTCATCTACAGCCGTAGAGCCAGAATGCTTTTCTGCGTAGCCGCGTACAACTAGGTCGCGATCTGTTACAACACCAATGAGTTTTTTTCCCTCCACAACGGCAACGAATCCGATATCATGCTGTTTCATTTTAACTGCGATCTCGTAAATATTATCCTGCAGAGTAACGGTGACGCAATCTTTACTCATGATGTCTCTCACTGTTTTACCTGCCATAAGCACAATCCCTCCTCGGAGTTATCTTACATACATAGCATACTCTAAAGGAAGGACGCCATTCATGCCATATAATCCAAAGCCATTCCCAACAGTAAGTTTGCTGCATTTAACATGGATTTCTCATCGATATCAAACTTCGGATGGTGGTGCGGATGTATGATGCCAGCTTCGATATTACCTGCCCCTACGAACATATAACAGCCTGGTCGGTGTTGCAGATAATAGGAGAAGTCCTCTCCGGCCATAATAAGTGGAGACTCCTGTACCGCTTCAGCACCAAACAATTCAATCCCAACTTTAAAGAACCGTTGAGCTTCTTTCTCATCGTTTATAACCGTAGGGTAGCCTAACTTGTAATCAAGCTCGTAGGAAGCTTGGTACATTTCACAGGTGGCATGTACGATCCGTTCGATGCGTTGCTTCACATCTTGTCTAAGTTCAGCATTGAATGTCCGAACTGTGCCACTCAGCAAGCTCGTTTCGGCTATGACGTTGAAGCTGGAGCCCCCATGGAAAGAACCAATGCTAACCACACAAGGCTCTATCGGGTCTACTTGCCGGCTCACGATGGATTGAAGATTTACAACTAATTGAGAAGCAACATAAATGCTGTCGATGGTTTGATGAGGCAACCCACCATGTCCACCTTTTCCTTGAATTTGTATTGTAAATTCATCCGGTGCCGCCATAAGGGGACCTGCCTTGGTGTAAATATGGCCTACAGGGAACGGTGTCCATAGATGAACGCCGAACACGGCATCAACACCATCCAGAGCTCCGTCTTTGATCATGGAGTCTGCACCACCGGGCGTAATTTCTTCTGCATGCTGGAATAGGAAAACAAGATTTCCTTTGAGCCTCGCACGAAGCGTACTTGCGACCTTGGCAATACCCAGCAGTGTTGATGTGTGTGCATCGTGGCCGCAAGCGTGCATAACTCCCTTCATAAGCGAAGAATACGCACAGTTTTTCTCATCTTGAATAGGTAGGGCATCCATATCAGCACGGAGTGCAACTGTAGGACCTTCGCCACTGCCGCGGAGCAGTCCGACAACCCCATTGCCCCCTACATTTTTACGAACTTCAATATCCCAACTCTGCAGGTGATTCGCCACAAATTCAGCCGTCCGATATTCATGAAACGAGAGTTCCGGGTTTTGGTGTAAGTAGCGTCTCCAGGCAACCATCTCTTCATAAATTGCTTGTAAGCCTGCTTGAAAATCGTTCATAAGGAATATCCTCCGCCCATCCTTGTTTCTTAGCTTTTCACTCTAGTCTTGTCTTTGAACCTATTCTACCAAATAAAAGCCCATGTTTCATCAGAAAAGTGCCATCAAATATTAGAAATTAGACGATGTAATCGACTTGCAGAACTTTTGGAAACATACTATCATGAATAAAGAATGCATACGTACAATATGGAGGCGTTAAAAGTGATTATTGAAGCAACTGGCTTAAAAGGCTTAAAAAGCGATCTGGCTCATCTAGATGAAGTAACGACTAAACTTGGTTTCGTGCGTTGGCAGTGGGAATACACTCGTGCTACATATGATTTTAAAATGGAAGATAAAGCAAGTAAAGCAGTGTACTTCTTACGGGTAAATGCTCGTGTAGAATCCGGTAAGCTAGAGTCTCCTTATGCAATCTTGTTTCTAGAAGATGCTTACATAGGGAAAGAAACGTTCCCGCATGGCTTGGATTACAATTCACCTGTGCCTGAGTCTGTTCTTAAAATCTCCAATCAAAAATTAGCTCAGCTGCAACAATTATTGGCAGACTAGGCGAGGATTCAGCATGAATCCCCCTCGAAGAGGAACGCCGGATTTTCTGCTGCTATTTTTAACTTTTGTACTTGTTTGCTTTGGTCTTGCTATGGTTTTCAGTGCAAGTTCTATGACAAGTGCTTTTTATGAGAAATATAACAATGATCCATGGTTTTTTACAAAAAAGCAGCTGATGGCCGTAGTATTAGGTACGATTGGCATGCTTTTCTGCATGAACATCCACTACTCCAAGCTGAAGAAGTTGGTTATCCCTGCTTTCTTTGTTATCGTTGTGCTGCTCATTTTGGTTATTTTCACTTCAAAGGCGAATGGTGCAGCCAGTTGGTTCAACATCGGTAGATACGGTATCCAACCAACAGAATTTGCCAAACTGATTGTCATCTTGTATTTGGCCTCTCTGATTAGCAACAAAGATGAAAAGTTCCGCAATTTCAAAAAGGGACTGCTCCCTGCACTACTTGTAGTCGGCTTTGTCTGCTCTCTTATCATGTTACAGCCAGACTTTGGCTCCTGTACGATTTTGCTTGCTTGTGCAGTTATCGTCATCATGGTCGGCGGCTCCAATTTGAAGCATATTTTCTTTATTGGGACAGGCTTTGTCTCCATTGCTGCGATAGGGATTGCCCTTTACCTGCTCAAAGGAAACACCGATAACAACTACCGGATAAACCGTCTGACCTCTTTTCTAGATCCTTTCTCTGATCCTCAAGGCAATGGACTTCAAGTTGTTCAATCTTTGTACGCTTTTGGTCATGGCGGATTGACCGGCGCAGGATTTGGACAAGGTATTCAGAAGCTCCATTATTTGCCTGAAGCTCATACTGACTTCATTTTTGCGATCATTGGGGAAGAACTCGGATTCATTGGCAGCGCCTTATTCATTCTTATTTTTATAATCTTCATATGGCGAGGCATTCTCATTGCAGTTCGCAGTCCTGATATGTTCGGCATGCTAACTGGCGTTGGTATTATGGTTATGTTTGCTTTTCAAGCCTTTATTAATATCGGCGGAGTAACAAACACCATTCCTCTTACAGGCGTAACCTTGCCCTTTATTTCAGCAGGCGGCTCCTCCATGATGGTCTCTCTCATCAGTATGGGAATTCTGCTCAGCATCTCTCGCGAACAAACACGTAAAGAAGTGGCACCATCCAAAAAAAGACCCTAATCGACGTCGAAATCGATTGGGTCTTTTTTATTTTATTTTACACGATGAGGGTCGTCTGCTTCATCTTCTTTAAACGCGACGCCTTCCACCTTGACATTAACTTCCACCACGGACAAGCCTGTCATATTCTCAACAGCCTCTCGCACGTTTTCTTGGAGATCCCTGCATACATCCTGAATACGGGAACCGTAATTGACGATTACGCGTAGATCGATGGCTGCTTCCACTTGTCCTACTTCAACAGAGACGCCACGTTGCACATTCTTGCCACTCAGTCGCTTAGCTAAGCCTTCCGAGATGCCACCTGACATGCCTGCTATGCCTGCTGTTTCCAGAGCTGCAAGACCTGCAATAGTCGATACTACATCATCAGAAATACGAATTAAACCTGTTTGATTGTCTTCGGACATACGGATCACTCCCTAAACTTGGTATAAATCTATTGTAATAAGTTCAATAGATGAAAGCAAGACAGCTTCATTCTACAAATCGAATTTACTTTAGATGCTAAAGTGGGTATATTAAAAGAAGTCAAAAAGTACCAATATATATATATGAGTCGGAGGGTTCACATTGAAAGGAAAATTGTTCTATGTGGGTTTAATTCTCACATTCGTCACGAGTGCAGTTGCCCACTACATGCATTTTAACCAAACATTGCAATTCGCCATCGCTGCTATCGCTATTATATTCGTAGCTGGCTTTCTAGGCAAAGCGACAGAGAGTGTCGCTCATTACGCAGGCGAACGGGTTGGCGGATTTCTGAATGCAACATTCGGGAACGCGGCAGAGCTGATCATTGCAATCTTCTTGGTTAAAGACGGTTTATTCGATGTCGTAAAAGCCAGCTTAACTGGTTCCATCATCGGAAATCTGCTTCTTGTTCTGGGGCTGAGTCTTTTCACGGGCGGATTAAAGTTCAAAGAACAGTCGTTTAATATAAAACTCGCCTCACATAACTCCTCCTTGATGATTCTAGGAGTCATCGCGTTGTTCATACCAGCCGTATTTGCCGGCGGATTAACTACGAAGGAAACATCATCGATGAGCATGATTGTAGCCGTTCTACTCATTGTGGCCTACTTACTATGGCTCTTATTTTCAATGATTACTCATAAAGAAGTGCTATCCGACGAAGCTATTGAGCACGGTGAAGCTGCTTGGTCCAAATCAACCTCCATTATCTTTCTCGTCTTAGCTACAGCCATGGTGGCCTTTACAAGCGAGTGGTTGGTCGGAACACTAGAGGAAGTAACGCACAAGTTTGGATTATCCGAGTTGTTCGTAGGTGCCTTCCTAATTGCGATCATTGGTAACGCTGCTGAACATAGTGCTGCTGTGATGATGGCCTTGAAAAATAAAATGGGCGCCGCCGTAGAAATAGCAATCGGAAGCTCGTTACAAATCGCTCTATTCGTTGCACCTATCCTTGTCATTGCAAGCTTCTTCATGGATGGGACGCCTATGAACATCGTATTCTCCACCTACGAACTTGCAGCCATTGCTGTTGCTGTCTTCATCACCAAATCAATCTCACAGGACGGATCAACAAACTGGTATGAGGGCATTCTTCTTCTCGTAGTCTACATCATCCTAGGTGTCGTATTCTTCTTAGTCTAAAAGAAGCAAACACAAAAAAAGTAACCCGTTTGAAGGGTTACTTTTTATTATTTAGCGCTTCATATAGCTGTGCAAGGTTACGTTCAAGCTTGTTGAGAATTTGTTTACCAGGCATCTCGGAAATAAGTCCCGCCCGAATGGCAAAATCAATTTCCCTAGAGAGTCCGTACATTTGCGTATCTAAAACTTCTTCATACAGCGGGCATTGACGAGTTGTCAAATTCCCCATTTGTACTTCGATTAGCTTTTCGATTTTATCTGCATCTTCTTGAAGAAGATTAAGCGCTTTTTGATTCAAGTCCAGCAATAGTTCAGATGAAGACATTCCCACTTCCCCCTATACGCAAAGTCATCCGTCCTTATATGATCTATATTAAGCGAAATTGCATCAATATACAAGAGAAGGTACCCTCAGAGATTCTGAGAGTACCTTCTTTAAGAATGATTCTAATCCTCTACTACGTTAACACCTAGATCGTGCTTAGCGAACACGTCGGCCATTGCGATTTTCGCTTCTTCCTTATCTGGACCATGAACATGCAGATCATATTTGCTGGAGCTAAGAAGCGTAGTAAACAATCCTAGGATACTTTTCACATCGATATACTTATTATCATATTGAAGAACGATTGACGATCTGAATTTATTAGCTGTTTGTGAAATTTCAACAATTGCGGCATTATTAGCACTTGGCATATTCCATTCCTCCATTTATTCGCATATGAATTGTCGCCTTGCTTCCTATATGATAACTTGGAAAGGTGACATAGCGCAACTAGAAAATTTCCTGCATTCTCCAAAAACGGCTTTACTTCGTCTTAGCTGCGAGTACTTTCTTTACGCCGTTTCCAATGAGAATCAAAACGACGAGAATGGCCAACAATAAGAGGAGTCTTCCCTTATATTTGTGAAAATGAAATAAATCATGGGCAATCATCGATTCCAAAAATACGATCGGCAGTTTCCCGAGCAAGGTTCCCCATAGAAAATGAGTAAAACGCATCCTTGTCAGCCCCGCAGCAAAGTTTATCGCTGAAGAAGGTAAAATCGGTATCAATCTCCCTAATAGTACATACAAGAATCCACGTTTCTCCATCTGCTGGCTAAACTGAACAGCCAACGGAAATCTCTCAAGTTTTTTCTCTACCCAAGCATGTCCATAATAACGAGCAAAATAAAAAGATGCGATTGCTCCTAAGCAAGACATCACGTAATTCACGAGAAATCCAACTTTTATTCCAAAAATAGCAACACTTGTCCCTGCTACAAGAACAAACGGAATAAATGGAAAAAACGTTTGAATGAAAATCAAAGCCATTCCAATGATTTTACCAGGCCAACCAATTTCTCTTAAATTTTCAGATAGCTGTCGCATGTTGCTATGAGTGAGTTTAACGCCTATAGGGTTAAAGAAGAAAAAGTAAATCAAGCCAACGAGCAAAATGATAATAAATAGAACTAGCAGTATGCGCTTTCTGTTAAATACTAACAAATTTCGACCATCCTCCTCTTAGACCAAACCATTGTAACATTTTACAGCAGGTTCAGGAAGAGAAATGTAGGTATATATATGCCTACCTTAGACAGTTTACCCTCTCGCTGCAAAATTTATGAGAAAACAAAAAGCACTCGTCCATAGACAAGTACTTTTTTCGTTCTAACCAATCTGAATTTGGTTACGGCCGTTATTTTTAGCTTGATAAAGAGCCATATCGGCACGATAGAACAGTGATTCCACACTTATCTTATCTTCTTCCCAATTCCAATCGGAAACGCCACAGGAAACGGTTACTTGAGGATTCGTCTCCTCAAGGACACGTAGACGGATGCGTTCTGCGATACGAATCGTCTGATCCTTTGCGACTTGCGGTAAGTAAACCGCAAGCTCTTCCCCGCCCCATCTTGCTGCAATATCACTATCCCTTATGCTGGTCTTGATAATTTGGCTAACCTGGATCAATATTTTATCGCCAATTTGATGACCATGCGTATCATTAATCCGCTTGAAATTGTCAATATCAACAACGATAAGCGAGCCGCAGAAGTCCTTCTTTTGTAACAAATTAGCCTGTTCATCTAAATAATGACGTACATAAAGTCCCGTCAGATTGTCTGTAATGACCATGCGTTTCACTTCAGCATGCAGCGAAGCGTTCGTCATGGCTAGACCTATATGCCCAGAGAGAACCTGCAGCAATTTATAATTATCATAGGAGAAAAAATTAGGCTTGCTATGTACCACTAGAATAACGCCTTCAACTCGTCCATTCACTAGAATCGGTGAACCAATTAGCGACCGCGCGTTGGTCAACTGCATCAGCCTCGATTTCACCTTGTCATTGATCAAATAGTCCGAGATGATAATCGGTTCTTTGGAGTTGTAGACGAGGCCTGAAAAGCCTTGATTCAAGGTAATGGTCTCATGAAACATAGCAGGCAAATTAGTAGCTTGTACGATTAATTTCTCACTTTCTTTATCCTTTTGTAAAATACAGCTGTAATCCGCACCGAATATGCTTAAAATTTCGCTCGATGCTGAGTTGAAAATTTCGTTTAATCGCAAACTCTGATTTAGCTGCTTGGTGATTTCATTAATAAGGCGAAGCTCGTTAATCATTAGATTGGACTGCTCATACAACTTTGCGTTCTCAAAGGCCGAGCCGGCTGTATCGGCAAGCAATGAAATGAATTGCAAATCCGAAGCGTGAATCAAATCATGCTCAGATTTCATGTACAATACACCGTATACACCCTGCTTGCCGGATAACGGAGCCGCTATCTTGCCTGTGCTTGGCCCATTGCTGCCGGACGTAGGTTCAAAAATAACATGCCCTTCCATAAAAGCACGCGTACAAATGTCATTCTCTGTATTCTGGAAATTCAAAGGCTTCACAGACAGATTCGTTGAATCGTTGTCTTGTGAGAGCAATAAATCTACTTGTATTTTGGGGTAAACGCTATGCATACATTCAATAACTTCGGTCAACACTGAATCGACATCAATTTTGGCATGCAGCTTTTTGGAAGCCTCGAATAAGATATCATGCTTCTTAAAGTCAAGTTCCCTTTGTTGGTTTTGCATGGACAAATGATTATATTTGCGACGATCCTCCACGCTATGCACACAGCTTTGGAATGAAATAGCAAGGACATATAGCATTTGGACAAATTCGTCAGGTTGTGTAGGTGACTGGGAGAATAGTCCCAAATATGAAATTGGTTTTCCTTGCGGATCTATAACTGGAATCGAAGCAGCCAGAACGGTCTTTAGCTCTTTTGCGCTCATTTCATCGCCTGTCATCATATGCAATTTTGGATTCCTTGCACATCGAGCTAGAGGATTATCATTTCGCTCTGCGTAGCTCCAGGATGCTCCTACCTGCAGAAAAGCATCCATAACAGGAAAGTCATGGGAGCAGGAATTCACAACACTAAGATCAGTATTAACGCATAGCAATGCGGTTTGAGGGGGCAGCATCGCTTGGCCGAATTGGTGAATCCAGTACTCAAACGCATCCTGCAATGCTTCATAACAATTGGATTCCCAATAGGAAAAGTTGCTAGAAAGAACAAGTCCTTGCCGAAGAAACTCTTCGAAGTGTTCTGCACAACTATGTTGTTTCATACTACGAAGTGATTCACTCATAGGCTCTCCTTCACCAACATACTATAGTCCTATTGATCCAGGCTAAATCTTACCTCATATATCATACTATTTTTCTGTGCTTATTGCACGATTTTTTAGAATCCTATCTAAGGATTGAGACTTGACACTTGCCCCTATTTTTAATAAAATTAGAAGTCGAGTAACAACATGATTTCGGTGAATGCCATTTGTGATCACCCTCACTGCTTTTGCTCCTGCCAAGACAGCGGCTGAACTACTCTTGTCAGGGAATCACAATATGATTCGTAAGCAAAACCAGGCACTTGTCTTCACCCTGACATCTAGATGCTATCTACTAAACTATTTGTTAAAGAAGGAGTTTTTCCTAAATGTCACGTTATACAGGACCTAAATTTAAATTAAGCCGTCGTGTTGGTATTTCTTTGAGTGGTAACGGTAAAGACATGAAACGCCCATTCCCTCCAGGTCAACATGGCCCAGGTCAACGCAAAAAAATGAGCGGTTATGGCGTTCAATTAAATGAAAAACAAAAGCTTCGCCACATGTACGGTTTGAACGAGAAGCAATTCCGCAACTTATTTGATAAAGCTTCCAAACTTAAAGGTATCTCTGGTGAGAACTTCATGATCTTGCTTGAAAGCCGTTTGGACAACCTGGTTTACCGTCTTGGTCTTTCCAACTCCCGTGCAGGCGCACGTCAATTAGTTGCTCACGGTCACGTAACTGTGAACGGCAAAAAAGTAGATATCGCTTCTTACATCGTATCTACTGGCGACGTTATCGCTCTTCGTGAAAGAAGCAAAGGTCTTTCCGCTGTGAAAGAAGCTCTTGCTAACCGTAACTACCTGCCAACTTACCTTGAGTTCAACGACGCAAGCGTAGAAGGTAAGTACATCCGTTTGCCAGAACGTTCCGAGCTTCCACAAGAAATTGACGAGAAACAAATCGTCGAGTTCTACAGCCGTTAATAAAAGCAAACCCCTTAGGGATTTCTCTAAGGGGTTTATTTTTTATCCACATCAGAATGTATAAGTTCGAGGCCCTCGTCTTCGAAAGACCTCGATGCTAGTTTATCTCATTATGCAAACTGTGCAAGATAGTAATTCTTTTTCCCGCGGCGAATGATGAGGTATGACTCCCCAAGCTTGCCCAAATCTTTGACAATGGCATCGAGCCCAGTCACTTTTACGCCGTTAACAGTAACGGCTCCGCTTTCAATATCTTGGCGTGCTTGACGTTTGGATGGAGCCGCTCCAACAGCAATGAGTAAATCCACCAATGCAATGTCATCTTGTTCTAATGTAGTTGATGGAACGTCCTTGAAAGCTTCTTCAATCTCCTTACGAGAAAGTTCCTGTATGTTACCATTAAATAAAGCTGTTGTTATGTTCAGTGCGCTTTCCAGCGCTTCTCTTCCATGCACAAGCTTCGTCACTTCGCTTGCTAATAATTTCTGCGCCTCTCTTTTCTCAGGCTGTGCCTGCACTTCTTCTTCGAGACGTTCGATTTCCTCGCGGCTAATGAATGTGAAATATTTCAGGAAACGGATGACGTCGTTGTCGGCTGTGCCTAACCAGAATTGGTAGAACTGATAAGGAGACGTCTTGCTTGCATCCAGCCAAATGGCTCCGCCTTCTGTCTTCCCGAACTTTTGTCCGTCACTCTTTGTCACAAGCGGCAATGTCACCCCGTAAGCACGTTTATCTGTTGTCTTGCCGATGAGCTCAAGACCCGCCGTAATGTTGCCCCATTGGTCGCTTCCGCCAATTTGTAAGGAGCAATTTTTCGTTTCATTCAGCTTTAAGAAATCGTAGGATTGCAGAATCATATAGCTGAACTCAGTGAAGGAAATCCCTTTCGTAATCCGTGAATCAACGGAATCCTTCGCTAGCATATAATTCACTGTAAAATTTTTACCAACATCACGAAGAAATTCGATTACATTCAGAGAACCGAGCCAATCATAATTGTTGACTAGCTCAGCGCTATTTTCAATTTCTGCTGAGAAATCGAGGAAACGGGACAGCTGCCATTTAATGCTCTGGGACCATGCTTCTACCGTCTCAGGTCCATTCAACGTTCTTTCATTGGCTTTCCCACTTGGATCACCAATTAGACCCGTACCACCGCCAACGAGTGCCAGAGGAATGTGACCAGCCAGCTGAAACCGTCTCAAAGTTAGAATGGGGAGCAGACTACCGATATGCAAGCTGTCCGCTGTCGGGTCAAAGCCGCAATACAGCACGACTCGTTCTTCGCTAAGCTTTTTGTCCAAGCCATCGCGGTCCGTTATTTGATGAAGCAGTCCACGAAACTCCAAATCCTTCAAAATACTCATGTTCATCCATCTCCTTTGTCCTAAAAAATACAAAAAAGCCTTCTTATCCACAAGGGACGAGAAGACTTGACTCGCGGTACCACCCTAATTAAAACAGCAGTTACGTACATCTATAACAAGATGTTAGGTGTACGGCTAACTATTTCCACTCAAGAACCTTTAACGGGGTTTAGTCGGCAAACACTACTAGTGCAGCTCAATGTTGCTGCAGGTTCCCATTCACTGCTCAAGACCGTAATTCACTAACCTGCAGGTACCGGTTCGCACCCTCCACCGGCTCTCTGAAAGCATCCACAAGCTACCTACTGCTGATCCATCTACGCATTTGATAAAAGTTATATCACAGATTCCTGGGTATTGTCAAACCAGTTTGGCTTCCTTTCTTCTGTTAGAATTACCGCATGAGGGGCACTTATGGTATACTATTAGCGTTCATGTAAGGAGGATATTGGAACTTATGCGCAATTTTTTTGCTAAATGGAATCGCCCTTGGGTGAGAACAACATTCAAAGTAACATGGATTACCTTAAAATGGACCCTCATTTGTGCCTTTCTGGCAGGAATTTTGGGTGGATCAGCCGCATTTGGATATGTAAGCGCGCTGGTTAAAAAAGATCCTGTTCGCAGCGAAGAATCCATTCGCCAGCAAATGCAGGAAAATGCCGTGACAGGCTTTGCTTACTTCAATGACGACACAGTCATTGGTCAATTGCGTACAGAAGAAGATAGACGTCTCGTCCAACTGGATGACATTCCACAAGTTCTGTTAGACGCTGTTCTATCTATTGAAGACAAGGACTTTAACAACCATCATGGGATCGATTTCCGCGGACTATATCGCGCGGTAACTCAGAAACTGCTGAATGAAGAAGTTCAAACCGGCGGCAGTACGATTACGCAACAGCTTGCCAGACGGGTATTTCTAACCCTAGACCGCGACGACGGCCGTAAAGCAAGAGAACTGCTGCTTGCACTGCGGATGGAACGACTAATGTCTAAGGATGAAATTTTGCTCGCCTATTTGAACAAAATCCCTTACGGAAATGGGGCTACAGGCTATAACCTGTATGGCATTAAAGCCGCAGCCAAGGGCCTGTTCAATATTGATGATCTGGACAAATTGAACGTTGCCCAAGCCGCTTACCTAGCTGGGCTGCCACAATCCCCTTCGCAGTATTCCGCATTCACGAGTAAGCCTGACTTTGATGAAGAAGGTTTCAAAAAGGCGGTTACGCGTGAACAATTAGTACTCAAACGGATGCTGGAAGAAAAGAAGATTACGAACGAACAGTACCAAGAAGCTCTTAAATTTGATCTCAAAGCGTCAATGCCCCCTGCTGCTCAGAAGGCATATACCACCTATCCTTATCTGATGATTGAAACAGAAAAGGAAGCAGCCGAAATTTTGCTGAAAATCCAGAAGCCTGATCTTGATCCTAAGATAAATCAGGCTGCTTATAATGAAGCATTAAAAGGTATACATACTCAGCTCTTACGCGGCGGTTATCAAATCTATACGACCATCGATAAGACGATCTATGATTCCATGCATGAAATTTCGAGTAACGAGAAAAACTTCGCTCCTACAGATGAGAAAAAAGGCGGCATTGAGCAGGTCGGCGCTATTATGATTGATTCCAAATCGGGCGCCATTAAAGGTATGATAGAAGGACGTAATTTCTTCGATGAGCAGCTCAATCACGCCACCCAAGCGTTCAGACAGCCTGGATCAACGATGAAGCCCATTGCAGCCTATATACCAGCCTTAGAAAAAGGAGCCATTCAACCGGCCAGTGTTGTGGATGATATTCCAATTATCCTAAAAGACGGTGTCAAAGGCTTCCATCTTCCAGAAAACTGGGATCACAAATTTCACGGCTTAATGACAGCAAGAAGAGCATTGAACCAGTCTTACAATATCCCTGCAATCGACCTATTTTTGAATAAAGTCGGGATCAATGATGCTTGGGATTTTGCTAAAAAGCTCGGTATCACGTCCATTCAAAAAGAAGATTATTATGCACAGACGGGTGTAATCGGCGGACTAAGCCGCGGTACTTCTGTGAAAGAATTGACAGGTGCTTATGCATCCATTCCGAATAAAGGCGTATTCAACGAGACATTCATGATTCGTGAAATTAAAGACTCAAATGGAATAACGATTTATACACATGCTCAGAAGCCAACTCCTGTCTACTCCCCACAAAGCGCGTATCTAATTACGGATATGATGAAAACGGTGATTAGCCAAGGTACAGCTACTGACTTAATGAAAAAATATAAATCATACGGCAAAATCGAGATTTCAGGTAAAACAGGCTCTACACAGGACGATGCCGATGCTTGGTTCATGGGCTTTACCCCGGATATCACCGTTGGTGTGTGGATCGGTTATGATCAACCGATTAATAAGTTGTCATCCAAAACACTTCAAACTTATCACGCTAAAGATATATGGGCACTCATTATGAACAGAACCATCGAGCAAAAGCCGGAGCTGTTCCCTACCAAAACTTTCGCCAAGCCGGACGGTATCGTCTCGGCAACCGTATCTAGCTTATCTGGCAAGCTGCCAAGCGAATTAACAACGAACTCTGATCTTCAAGTGACCGATCTTTTCAATAAGAAGTTTGTGCC
Organism: Paenibacillus sp. yr247; assembly: GCF_900103825.1. Lineage (GTDB taxonomy): Bacteria > Bacillota > Bacilli > Paenibacillales > NBRC-103111 > Paenibacillus_E. The sequence goes on along the minus strand of NZ_FNIF01000001.1, from coordinate 600,180 downwards.
CACTGAAGTAGACAACGTTATGGTACGGATGAAAATCAGTTCATTCAAGGGATTAAATTACATGGCACAAGACCATACGCCAGCAGATTTCACCCAAGAAAAAACCGTGATCAAACGGCAAAAATCGATCAGCCAACTGCTTAAAGAAGTGGAAGAAGCGATGAGCAAACTCCCTGAGAAGAGCAGAAAACCGATCGAAAATTACAAGCCAGCAGATTATGACGACGATGCACCATCCGAAATCGACCCTCGGGTTGACGATGGCAAAGAGCCAGCGGCACCTACGAACGTTATAACTACAAAGTCAGGAGATACGGCGACTATCGCCTTTCAGCCAAGTACGAATCCTGATCTTGTTGGGTATCGCCTTTATCGTTCCGATAACCGCGGCAAGTTCCAGCTCATAGGCGGCAAGGTTGTCTTAGCAGGTGCAGAGCCGAAGTTCGTCGATAACATCCCCGGAGCAAGCTTGATGGGGTACTTTGTGACAGCAGTCGATGTTGCCGGGAAAGAATCCCTGCCGAGCCGTTCCTCCTATACAGACGGAAGCTCACTAGATTCATTATTCGTACCTCCTGTTGATGGCAATCAAATTCCAGGCTCACCAAATCCTCCGACCGGAATTGGTGAGCCCCCGGGAACGGGAAACAATGGCACCACCCCAGCGAAAGATTTACCTGCTGCACCAACGAGCCTTAAAGCCAAAGCTGATGGCGCAGGAATAATGTTAACCTGGAGAGCGAATGCATCCAAGGATAAAGTAAAAATGTATAATGTTTATTTTAGCGATAAGGAAAAAGGACCCTTTACGAAGCTAGGTTCAGTGAATGATGCGACCGAATTTCATTATTACGCTGCTGCTTACAACGGTTATTACAAAGTAACTGCTGTCAATAATGCGGGCGAATCAAAGCCCTCCACTTCAATCGCCTATAACAACTAAATCATTATGGAAAAGAAAAAGGCCCGGGTAACCGGGTCTTTTTTATATCAAAAGCCCTAAATGCGCAGCAAAAAAGCCTCCTTCACACTAAGAAATCTTGTGTAAGGAAGGCTTTAGTCTAAATTCACCTATTAGTCTTCAATCGTCGATAAGTCGCCTGTTGGCAAATTGAGCTCCCAAGCTTTAAGAACACGGCGCATAATTTTACCACTACGTGTCTTAGGCAGCTTGTCTTTGAATTCAATTTCACGAGGAGCTGCATGGGCAGAAAGCCCTTCTTTAACGAATTTGGAAATGTCCGCTTTTAACTCATCGGATGGTGAGAAGCCTTCACGCAAGGCGATAAATGCTTTAATGATCTCTCCACGCATCGGGTCGGGTTTACCAATAACCCCAGCTTCAGCAACCGCTGGATGTTCAACAAGCTTACTCTCTACCTCGAATGGACCTACTCGCTCACCTGCCGTGTTAATCACATCATCCACACGTCCTTGGAACCAGAAGTAACCCTCTTCATCCTGATAAGCCGAATCTCCGGATACATACCAGCCCGTTAATCGGAAATATTCTTCATATTTGGAAGGATTGTTCCAGATTTTGCGCATCATCGAAGGCCATGGTGTTTTGATAGCAAGGTTGCCCATTCGATTAGGCGGCAAGATATTTCCGGCATCATCAATAATTGCCGCTTCAACACCCGGAATTGGACGACCCATGGAACCAGGCTTAATTGTCATCGAGGGATAGTTACAAATGAGTTGTCCACCTGTTTCTGTCATCCACCAAGTATCATGAATTCGCTGGTTATATACTTTTAGTCCCCAACGAACAACTTCCGGATTTAGCGGCTCTCCTACGCTCAGCACATGGCGAAGCGACGACAGATCGAAACCAGCGACTACATCATCACCAGCACCCATCAGCATACGGAAGGCGGTTGGAGCACTGTACCAAACGGTTACTTTATATTTTTGAAGTGTATTGTACCAATCCTTAGGACTAAAACGTCCGCCACGAATCACATTCGTCGCTCCGTTTAACCATGGAGCAAAGATGCCGTAGGAGGTTCCCGTTACCCAACCTGGATCCGCTGTACACCAGTAAATATCATCCTCTTGAAGATCCAATACAATTTTACCTGTATAATAATGTTGAATCATCGCGTTTTGAACGTGAAAGACACCCTTTGGCTTACCCGTTGATCCAGACGTATAGTGGATAATTAATCCATCCTCACGATCCAACCACTCGATATCTAACTCTGTTGAAGCATTTTCCATCTCTTTATAGAAATCAACTTGCCCCTCGGCAAGCTCCACATCTTCCCCAACGAGAATGATATGCTTCAAATGAGGAAGTTCGTTGTAAGGAACACGCGATAGTAAGCTTGGCGTTGTAACAATCGCTACAGCCTCGCTATCTTCTAAACGGTCTCTCACCGCTGTCTCCATAAAAGCCTCAAACAATGGACCTACAACAGCACCTACTTTTAGCGTTCCGAGTAAAGCAAAATACAGCTCTGGTGTACGCGGCATGAAAATAAATACGCGCTCTCCTTTGCTAACACCAAGTCCTCGCAGCACATTACCGAACTGATTTGATTTCGCTTTCATTTGGCCAAAAGTAATCGCTTCTTCTCGCGCATTATCGCTATAGTAGAGTGCGATTTTGTCCTTTTTGGTGGATTCTGCATGGCGGTCAATCGCTTCATAAGCCATGTTAACTTTACCAGTTTCATGCCAAGAGAAGCTCTTCTCGATGTCTTTCCAGTCAAATGTTGCATGCGTTTGTTCATAATTTTTCATGTTAGGATTAGGGGATACAGCTTCAATGAGTTCCACTTTCATTTGATCCATGTTCGTAAAACCCTCCTCACGTGATAAACCGTTTTCATTTTACTGAAGTATTTGAGCAAAATGTGATCGATTTTTGACATATTCTATTATATCATACCGGGAATTTTTCGCATACGTTAAAGTTCAGCTTTTATTTCCAAACAAAATTTGGTATAAGAATACTATGACCTAACGGAAAAGGAAACTTTCATCATGCTGTTTTTTAAAAGGAGAGCTAAGGTTATGCAGCATACCAAAATATACCACTTACATAGCTTGCACGCAGCTCCCGATCAGCCCCAAATTATCATTGAAGGACCCGTTTCAGCAGAAAGCTTGCAGGACCTCATTATGCATGCTAAATTAGATGCTTTCCGCAGACCTAAGGAGCAGCTAGAGGCATTAATCGAAATTGCACAATTACCTGAAGGTCGAATCATCCTAGCAAGAGACGGCTCCACCATTGTTGGTTATGTCACCTTCCATTATCCCGATGAAATTGAGCGTTGGTCACAGGGCCATATGCAGGATTTAATTGAATTAGGCGCCATTGAAGTTGCTGACGACTACCGTTCGATCGGATTGGGTAAAAAGATGATTCGCCTTGCTTTCGAAGGCGAACAGATGGAGAATCTCATCTGTTTCACCACCGAATATTATTGGCATTGGGATTTGGAAACAAGCAAACTAACCGTCTGGGAATACCGTCAAATGATGGAGAAGTTAATGAAAAGCGTCGATATGATCTGGTTTGCTACCGATGATCCTGAAATATGTTCACATCCAGCCAACTGTCTCATGGTACGAATTGGCAAGTATGTTCCAATTTCGTCCATCGAGCAGTTCGACCGCATTCGTTTTCAGCAGCGTTTCATGTATTAGGTTTGAATAATCGAGGGATTTCTAGGGCTTCAAGCGAATTTGTTAGCCAATTCGGGGGAATTTGGGATATGAACAAGAAAGCATCAAGTCCTGTCTTTATCTATGACGATGAAGAAATTCAATATAAATTTAATGAAAGCCACCCGTTCAATCAAGATCGTCTGGTGATGACGGTCGATTTGCTGCGCAAGGCTGGCGCGCTCCCTGACAGCGCGCTTCGAACTCCTCGCTCCGCCACCGATACGGAGCTGCTGCGGGTGCATTCACCGGCTTATATCGAAGCCGTGAAAGCGCTTAGCTGTTCCGCGCCGGAGGAGCGTTGGATCCGTGAAGCGGCACGCTTCGGACTCGACACCGACGACACGCCCTACTTCGCCGGGATGCATGACATCACGGCGAAGGTCGTAGGCGGATCCATCACCGCTACGGAGCTGGTGATGTCAGGTAAGGCACCGCACGCCCTTCACCTCGGCGGCGGGCTGCATCACGCGCTGCAGAGCAAGGGCGCGGGCTTCTGCGTCTACAACGACGCATCAGCGGCGATTGCTTACGCCAAAGAGACGTACGGTGCGAAGGTGCTGTACGTCGACACGGACGTGCATCATGGGGATGGCGTGCAGTGGGCCTTCTACGCCGATCCGCAGGTATGCACGTTGTCCATTCACGAGACGGGGAAATATTTATTCCCCGGCACAGGCGCCGTGAACGAACGCGGCGAAGGCGATGCGTTCGGCATGAGTATTAACATCCCGATGGAGCCTTACACCGAGGATGAGTCGTGGCTGGAGTGCTTCGGCGAGGTGCTTACCGAGACGATCGCCCGCTTCCGGCCGGACGTCATTATCTCGCAGCATGGGTGCGACGCCCATGCTTTCGACCCGCTCGCGCATGTGCATTGCTCCATGCGCGTGTACAAGGCTATGCCCGAGCTGATCCACTCCCTTGCGCACCAATGGTGCGAAGGGCGGTGGGTTGCGCTCGGGGGCGGCGGGTACGACATCTGGCGTGTCGTACCGCGGGCTTGGAGCCTGCTCTGGCTCGTGATGAGCGAGCAGGCGATCTTAGCGCAGCTGGAGGCGCAGCCTCAGCTGACGCTGCCCCAGGCGTGGCTGGACGCCTGGCAGAGCAAAAGCCCGGTCCAGCTGGTAGATACATGGCTGGACCCTGTAGAGACTTGGGCGCCGATTCCAAGGCGCCAAGTGATTACCGAGAAGAACAGGCAAACAAAGGAACTCGCGATGATATACTTGAAGTAGCGACTGTTTCCTAATTAAGAAAAAGCTCAGAACCCGCTATATCGGGGAAATTCTGAGCTTTATTATTTATCCACATTACAGTTGCTTCACGATATCCTCAACCATTTTATACGAATTCTCAGAAGCCTGGACAGTAAACTCTGCAAAGTTCACATGAGCGGATCCATCCGCTTTATCGGACATTGAACGCAAGACCACATATGGAATGGCATTCATGGAGCAAACTTGTGCAACTGAAGCCCCCTCCATTTCAACACAAACGCCGCCAAGCTCTTCATAAAGGCCGGCAACGAGTTCCCGGCTAGCGATAAACTGGTCACCAGAGAGTACTCTCCCCTTTTTAACCTTACCAGCAAACAGCTTTTCACCTGAAGCAACAGCCAGCTCAATAAGCTTGGCATCGGCTTTGAACACGGATTTCGCTTCGTAAGGGATGATGCCGCGAGGAAAACCAAGAGCCGTAACATCCATGTCATGCTGCATACATTCACTCGAAATCACAAGATCACCGATATTCAGCTCAGGATCCAACGCTCCTGCTACTCCAGTAAAAATAATCGCTTCAATACCGAAACTGCTAATTAATAGTTGTGTTGTCACAGCCGCATTAACTTTCCCTACACCTGTCCGGCACACCACAACTTGCTTGCCAAAATACGTACCTTCACGAAAGATAATGCCGGCTTTGATCGTTTCACGCACATCGGTCATACGCGAAACCAACAGCTCAATTTCTTCATTCATCGCACCGATAAGGGCAATTTTATTCCATGTCATTTCATTATCCTCTTTTCCTTATGTACATAGGAAAACCTCTACCGAGATCATCCCAAAGGAATGACCTCGTTTAGAGGTTTGTTTTGATTAAGATTGTGTAACGGAGTTACGGTAAATAATTTCATGCGGCAGAATAACTTGCATGTTATCCGTTGACTCTTTGTTCATCAACTTCGTTAGAAGACGCATCGACACTGCGCCGATATCATACATCGGTTGAGCAACTGTCGTTAATGTCGGTCTAACCATTGAGGCCATACGAATATTGTCCACACTAATCACTGCGATATCTTGCGGTACTTTGAGTCCATTATCTTGAATCGTATGAATGGCGCCAATCGCCATCTCGTCTGTAGCCGAGAAAATCGCCGTCGGTCTAGGTGAAAGCTCCAAGAAATATTTCACAGCGTCAACACTAGACTCATAACGATAGTTCCCAATGCGAACATATTCATCACGTAGTGGAATACCAGCTGTATCTAATGCTTTTTTGTAGCCTTGGTACCTTGCGAATCCATTAGCAGGATCCTGCAAAGTTCCAGATATCATCGCGATGTCACGATGACCGGCTGCGATTAACACATTAACAGCATCGAAAGCCGCTTTCTCATGATCGATATCAACGGATGCCATCGTTTGGTTCTCGTCCATTGTCCCGCATAGAACGACTGGAACGGAAGATGTACGGAAAGCCTGGATATGATCCTCTGTTACTACGCCACCCATGAAGAGCAGCCCATCGACTTGCTTCTCAAGCAAGGTGTTAATAACACGTATTTCTTTTTCCTTCTTCTTGTCAGCATTACTCAAAATAATATTGTAATGGTACATATTCGCAATATCTTCAATCCCACGTGCCACTTCAGCAAAGATCGAATTAGAAATATCGGGAATGACGACACCCACAGTTGTCGTCTTCTTACTTGCCAAACCTCTTGCTACCGCATTTGGGCGATAACCGAGCCGTTCAATGGCTTCAAAAACCTTCTTGCGTGTTTGAGGCTTCACGTTAGGATTGTTGTTTACAACCCTAGAAACGGTTGCCATCGAAACTCCTGCTTCTCTAGCTACATCATAAATGGTTACGGTCACGGTTACTCTCTCCATTTTCAAAAGTATTCTGCGAGCCTAGTATATTACCGTTATGATACGACAAATTAATCCATCTTGCAATGAAAAATGAAAATACTTTGAAAATTTTTTCATTTTATTTTCAAAACTTAGTCAAAATATGTACAAAAGCCAATCCGCAAGGGATTGGCCGCATGCTGCTTATGTCGAGATTGCGCTCTGTGTGATTTGAGACAACCGTTTGCGAATTTCTTCGGTCCATGGTTCGTCACCCAGTGATTGTGCTAGCAATAAGATGTCCAAAAGCTCATTGATTCGTTCTTCAACGATCTTCTCCATGGAATCATTCATATGCTCTTTCTCCGTTACTTTCAACAGCAGAAAAGCAATTTCGGAAAGTTCATGGAAAAAGAGCTGCTGTTTCTCAGGCTTACTCCCCAGCCTGCCGATTAAACCGGTAAGCTCGGGTTTGACATGAGGAACTACCTCACTTCGACCACACGCTTCACATGAATAAATAGGTACATTCTCAATATCGACTTTGTTCTGATAAATAACCGTACGCAGACGAAGGTTCATCGTGCGTCCGCACTTACAATACTTTTGCATTCTAACACTCCTTCACTGGCAGGGGGCATGTACATGAGTTGCTTGTACTATGATATTCTACGATCGTAATCGATTTCCTGCCGAGTGATGAGTAGTAGTTTTTGCCACCTATGGAAGCAGAATGTTACTTTTCCTGTTGATTGTTATATTGAATAAGCTCATCCACAAACCGCTTGGAGAATGCGGGTAGATCTGGTGGACGACGCCCAGAAATGATATTGCGATCGACAACCACTTCTTCATCTAACCATGTTGCTCCCGCATTTTCGAGATCGTCCCGAATGCCCGGTGTCGACGTCATTGTATACCCATTTACAATTTTCGCTGAGATCAGCACCCAACCTGCATGGCATATTTGAGCAATCGGCTTAACCGCGGCGTGAAATTCCTGGGTTAGACGAATTACGTCAGGATAACGGCGAAGTTTATCAGGCGCCCAACCTCCTGGAACGTAAAGACCGATGTAATCGGATGACTTTACTTCATCGAAGGCATATTCAGTCGTAATTGGCACGCCATATTTACCGTGATACACGGTTTTAGCTTTAGGACCTACAATATCCACAACGACCCCGGATTCACGCAAGCGTAAAACGGGATACCACATTTCCAAGTCTTCAAACTCTTCATCCACAAAAGCCAATACTTTCGTTCCTGTCAATTCCAAGCTAATTTCCTCCTACGATAGACTCGGTTTGTTCAGTTTGAGCAAGTAAAGCTATGATTTCATCGCTTGTTTTGCAATCTAGAATTTCAATGACTAACTGTTTGCATTTCTTTGCTTCACTGCTTAATAAACGGTGTTTCACTTGCAAAAGTGTTTGTACGGAAATGCTTAATTCTTCAATTCCCAGACCTAACCATATCGGTAATGCTCGAATATCACCCGCCATTTCACCACAAACGCCTACGGGAATTCCAACACGTTTGGCCGAGTCGATCACATGCTTGAGAAGCCTAATGACTGCCGGATGATAAGGGTTATATAAGTGCGCGATGTTCTCATTCATCCTGTCCACAGCTAAAACATATTGAACAAGATCGTTCGTTCCAATGCTCATAAAATTCACTTCACTTGCGAGAATATCCGCAATGAGTGCCGCAGCCGGAACTTCAATCGTTAGTCCTACTTCAATATTAGCATTATAGGGTATGCCTTGTGCACTCAACTCCGTCTTCGCCTTCTCAAGCAGAGCTTTGGCTTGACGCACCTCATCCAATGAAGTGACCATAGGATACATGATTTTTACGTTACCGTAATGACTCGCCCTTAGAATCGCTTTAAGCTGTGTCATAAATAGGTCTTTACGGTCCAAAGAGATCCGAATAGCCCGATACCCCAGAAATGGATTATCTTCTTTCGCAAGCGGCAAATAATCCAGCTTTTTATCTCCGCCGATATCCAATGTTCGGATGACAATAGGACGACCTTTGAGCTGCTTGGCTGCGTGACGATACACTTCAAACTGCTCGTCTTCACCAGGCAGCGAATCACGGTCCATGTATAAATACTCCGTACGGAATAAGCCCACCCCGGAAGCACCGTTGCGCAGCACCTGATCAATCTCCAGCACCGAATTGATGTTGGCATGCAGATTCACATAGCTATTATCCAGTGTTACAGGAGCAACGTCAGCTATTTCTTGCAAACTCTCTTTGAATTCAAGCCAATTCTTTTTGCGTGCTTGATAACGCTCTATCGTTGTCTTGTCTGGATTGATGTACAATGTACCCTCTTGCCCATCAATAATCAGGAAATCACCGTTCTGAATGGGTCTAAGGAGTTTTCCTTCCAAGCCCAACACATAGGGCACAGACATCGCTCTTGCCATTATCGAGACGTGCGAATGCGTACCACCGAGAATCGTCAGCAGACCCAGAACCTTAGTTGGATCCAAATGAGCCAATTGAGATGGCGTAAGCTCCTTGGCGACTAATATGTACGGATGATCGATGGGCGGTACCGTTGAGCTTGTATCTCCGAGCAAATGCTTTAGCAGTCTGTTGCCGACATCCTTAATATCAAGTGCCCGTTCCTTCATGTACTCGTCGTCAATCATATTGAACATGCTGACAAATTTATCGATGACTTCTTTTACAGCCACTTCAGCCGCTTTGTACTGCAGCTCAATGATCCCTTGAATTTCATTCATAAAAATAGGATCTTCCAAAATCGCCAAATGGGCATCAAAAATATAGGCTTGATCTTGTCCAACAACTTCCTTAATCTCCTGCTTGATTAGCTCAAGCTCATCTTTAGAAGATCGAATGCCGTCATATAAACGTTCAAATTCATAAGCCAAGTCTGTTACGTCAATCATTTTCTCAGGAAAATCCCACTCCCAGGTAGGAATGACAAAAGCCTGACCCATCGCAATTCCTGAAGACGCGCCTATCCCTCTGATCATCCGTTCGTCCCCCCCGTAGATTTAGTAGGCTTTAAGACAACGGACATCACAGAACCTTGTCCCTTTTTGACAGGTTTGAATGGAGCAAAGCTCCAAGACTTAACAAGATCCGGATTCGTAATAATCATCGGTGTCGCCATGGATGAAGCAAATTTTTTGACTTTATTAATATTAAATTTAACGAGTAATTGCCCTGGTTCCACGCGATCGCCTTCTTTCACCACCGCATTAAAACATTTACCCGGCAAACTAGACGTATCGATACCAATGTGCAGTAGGACTTCCAAACCTTCATCGGTTAAGATACCAAGTGCATGCATGGTCGGATAAATGTGCATAATGGTCCCTGCCACGGGAGAAACCAGTTCCCCTTTTTCAGGGATAAAAGCAACACCATTACCCACCAAACGCGAAGCAAAGATGCGATCGGGTACTTCCTCAATTGGAATCATACGACCCTGCATGGGCGAAGTAAACAGCACAACATGAATGTCTTTGCGCAGTACTTTCATAATCTCTTCACGAATCAGCTCTGAGAATGTTCCGAACACGACCTGAACATTGCCTCCTCCAAGACGGATGACGCCTGCTGCTCCTAAGTGTCGTAATGCCGTGATGTCCATCGAACGATCATTGACAAGCGTAAGTCGCAATCTGGTGATGCAGGCTTCAATCTTCTTAATATTGTCTTTCCCACCGAGTGCTTGCAAGATTAGGGGAGACCGATATGGAATATCGCCCGCCCACTCTTCAAGTGAAGAGCCTTCTTCCCTACCTGGTGTAGGAATCTGGAACCGCCGAATAGCCCAGCGAAACAAGAAATAATATAAAAACCCATAAACCAAACCAATGGGGATCAATAATAATCCGTTATGCGACAAGTGCAAATTAATAACGTAATCAATGGCACCGGCCGAATAAGAAAAACCATGATGAATATTTAACACATAAGCCAGCCACATGGCCACTCCAGACAAAATGGCATGAATGACGAATAAATAAGGTGCAACAAAGAGAAAGGCAAATTCAATAGGCTCAGTGACACCTGTTAAAAAAGAAGCAAGAGCTGCCGTCAGAAAAGTCGCCTTAATCTTCGGCTTCAAATCCTCTCGTGCTTCCCCGATAATCGCAAAAGCGATCGCAGGCAGGGCAAACATCATGATAGGATACAATCCGGCCATATACGTACCTGCCGTAGGATCCCCAGCGAAAAACCTAGGTAAATCACCGTAAACTATATGGTCCGTTGGCGTTTGATATGCACCTACTTGGAACCAGAAAAAGTTATTTAAAATATGATGCAAACCCGATGGAACGAGCAACCGATGAGCGATTCCATAAACAAACGCACCTATGCCGCCTAGACCAAGCAGCCAGCTTGATAACTTGCCCATCCCCATTTCTAAATAGGGACCAATAGCAATCATGATATAAGACACGACTAGCGTGGACAGCCCCATGATAAGCGGTACTATGCGAGGACCACCGAAAAATTGTATGTATTCCGGGAGCTTTATCTCCTTACATCGATGATAAATAATTGCAGCCAGTAAGCCGATTAAAATTCCGCCTGATACACCCAGTTGAAATTGGGAGCCTAAAGCATGTTCTATGAGTCTCGTGAACATAAAATAGCCCAGCATGGCTGATAGACCAGCAATACCAGCACTCTCTGTAAGGCCTAGCGCCACACCAACAGCGAAAATAATTGGTATATAGTCGAAGACCGTATTCCCTGCCAGCAGCAGCATTTCCCCGAAGTTGGATGCGTGAATAGCATCCCAAGGTAGATCCCCCAGACGAAGCAGCACAGCAGCAATAGGAAGCGCAATGGTAGGCAGCATTAATGAGCGGCCAAGCTGTTGTAAGTTCCCCATCCAGTTCAAACGTAGGCTACCTCCTTAGAGTTTTCGAAGAAAACTTACATTGTAAGCATAAGCCTCTCTTATCAAATCGTATAGCTTGTTTGCCAGTTTGTCAAAACAAAATAAGCAGGTCGAATATCGACCTGCCAATGACGTCTGCCAATCGTTCCCTCGATTAGTACGAGGAATTATTTCCGAATTGCTGCCCCATGCCTGAATTATTAAATCCCTGGTTATAAGTAGATTGGATGCTTTGCTGTTGGATTCCTTGATGTTGCATCCCTTGTTGTTGCATGCCTTGTTGTTGAATTCCTTGCTGCGCTCCATAGGCAGACTGGAAGGATTGCTGAGAAGGTGATGAGGAATCACTGTGTTTATAAGCATCATGCCCTGGTTGATTCCCGCGATAGTTTGCCGTATGGAAAGAATTCGGTGAAACATTAGATTGTCCATATGGCTGATTCGTTTGTACCGAACTGCTGAATTGACTAGACATAGATGGCTGTTGGGCGGCTGAATTTCCATATGGCTGCGACTGGTTAGAACCGAATTGGTTGTTCATCCCCTTATAGGAAGAATAACCGCTTTGGAAGTTTGATTGTTGCTGCTGAGAAGGTTGATTTCCGCGATAATTCGCAGTGTGAAAAGACTCGGTGGAAGCAGCTTGATTGAACCCTTTACCCGACTGCCAAGCGTTTGGTTGATTATAGAAAGACTGCACTAATCCAACAGGTTGGTACTTTTGGTAACCCTGATTTTGCGCATTGATACCTTGATATTGCGCATTAGCACCCTGATAGCCTTGTGAAGTCTGAGCACCTTGGGAAGCATTTCCAAAAGATGACGCTCCATAGCTGTTGTTATTGCTGTACATGTGTAAATCCTCCTTAACATTCATATTATTGGGCGCCTTTTTTGGAGCCTTTTTTATTCTCTCCGCTTGTTCGTTTTTTATTTATGGAAGCCAATGGGTGTTCTATGAAACAAGATAGCATACATTCTATACACATAAATTGTCTATGGATAATCGGATATGCCATAATCCTCTTGTACTTCAATCTCTTTCTAGGAGGAGTTACTAATATGGGATACGATGTGATTATTATTGGAGCAGGTCCGGCTGGGGCGAGTGCAGCCTTATTTACAGCCAAAGCAGGTAAAAAGACGCTTGTTATCGACAGTGATCAAAGCGTGACCAAACGAGCGTGGGTTGAGAATCATTATGGTGTAGATGGGATAACGGGTCCTGATTTAGTCGAAATCGGAAAGAAACAAGCAGCTAAATTCGGTACTGAATTGGTACAAGGCAAAGCAACACAATTGAATAAATCCGACGAAGGCTTCCAAGTGACAACTGATACAGGCACCTATGAAGGTAAACATGTTATTCTCGCAACAGGACTATCTGTAGAACTTGCTGAAGTTTCAGGCATCAAGACCAAACCTGGTACCGAACCTCGCATCAAAACCGTTGTAGATACAGACGCACAAGGCATACTAGCCTTAAAGGTGTTTGGGCGGCAGGAACTGTAGCTGGTGTGAGTATGCATACAATAGTCACTTCCGGAGATGGCGCCAAAGTTGCAATTAATGTAGTAAGTGAATTAAATGGTTCCCGCTACGTAGATCATGATGTATTAAAAGCATAGTCTCTTACATAAACAAAACCGCTTATCTCTTACCTAATGGTAGAAGATACGCGGTTTTTAGTTTTGCCTAATCAGCGAAAAAATTAGTTGTTTCTAGGATTTAGAATCGCATCTTCCACTTTAATACAGCGATCCATAATGACTTCTAACCCAGCTTCTTTGGCAATTCGGCCTGCTTCCTCATTTACAATATCTAGCTGGAGCCAGAAGACCTTGGCCTTAATTTTAGCAGCTTCTTCGGCGATGGGAACAACTTGATCCGCACGACGAAATACATTAACGATGTCCACTGGCTCAGGAATGTCGGATAAAGACGCATAGGACTTCTCGCCCAAAATCTCCGTGGCGTTCGGATTGACAGGAATGATACGGTATCCTCTGCTCTGCATAGCCGCGGCAACCATATAAGAGGTACGATCGGGTTTATCGGACAAACCCACTACAGCAATATTACCGACATTGGCTAGGATGTCCTTAAGGTGCTCTCTAGACGGATTTTCAAAAGTCATGTGTTTACCTCCTATTTTTTTAAGTAAGTGAGGCCTTGTTTCCCCATCGCGGACCAACTGTCGATAAACTGAGCTTTGTTCACCTGCACTTGCTTTGTCCCGCTTAAAGGGTCATTCAAGTATACATTATTCTCATCATATCCTACCAATAATACCGCATGTTCGGCAAATGTTGTCTTAAGAAGCCCCTGAGGTGTATCCCAAGTCACCCATTTATAAGGGATGTTAAAATCAATCGTTGTCCAAACGATAACCGGAATGTTATGGGCAATCTGTTGTTCATACATCTCGAAAGACTCGCCCGTGATATCAATTGCCTGAGGGATATATGTCTTCAGCAGTGGGAAAAGACCAGAATGATAAATGCCGAAGCCTCTTTGTTTTCGGGTAACATCACCAACGAAGCCTGTGTTAGGATTTCCCCAAAAAGCAATTGAACCGTCCGCATTTAGGGTGACAGGTGTGTCATCCTTGTGCATTTCGGCAGCAAGTTCTATTTTATTTTTCGTGATACCCTGATAATGCAGAAGCATCGTTAAACTAGTGATCTCACACCCTGCAGGCAGTTCGGGCAATTGGGCAAAGATAGGCGCATCAATCATTGCTGATTTTTTCATCTGGATATCCGGCCGCGGAGAAGGAACATCTGTTGCTTTCACTGGTGCCGTTGGCTTAGCGACGAAAACCGTAGAGCTAGATGCGAATAAGGCCGGTTCTTTACCGGTCGCTTTGGCATACAGCAATACAGCGAATACACTGCTTACAAACACAAGTCCTGCAATGAGGAATAAACCAAACGTCACCTTTAATCCCTGCCAAATAATCATCATGCTGGCTCACCCGTTCGTTGTTTTGAGGATCTATTACTCACTCACAAGTTCAACCTGAGCACCGATGGAACGCAAATGGTCAAAGTACTGCGGGTAAGATTTGGCTACATGATGGGCATCATGAATAATCAAACCCTTCTCGGAACGAAGACCAACAACCGTTAAAGCCATAATGACACGATGATCGAAATGCGCATTAATTTCAACACCGCCTGTGACACCTTGCGGTTTACCGTGTACAATAATTTCACTTTGACGTTCTTCGACATCAGCGCCGGCTTTACGCAGTTCGTTCAAATAATCAGTGATTCGGTCGCACTCTTTATAACGAAGATTTTCAACATTATAGAAGCGAGAAGTGCCTTCTGCAAATACCGCTGCAGCAACCATCGCAAGCACAGCATCTGTGAAGTGATCGCCGTCGAACTCACCAGCGATCAACTTCTGGTTGCCTCGCACATGCACAACACCATTATCATGTGTCAAATTAACACCCATTGCACGCAAGACATCCACGCAAGCCTTCTCACCTTGCTTGCTGTTCTCATCAAGTCGAAGAACGCGTACATCCGAATTCGTTACAGCAGCGGCTGCCAGAATCGCTGCAGAGCCCGGGTAATCCCCTTGAATCACATATTCTTTGGCCTGATAGGATTGTCTACCTGGAATACGGTAGTGCATTAGGTCGTCGCTGACGTGAACAATAATACCCGCCTGTTCTAATACTTCCAATGTTTGACCCACAATGATTTTAGATTTCAAATCGTGAAGCACTTCAATTTCGCTATCCTCTTCGAGAAGAGGTGTCATAAATAAGAGAGAACTCAAGAACTGTGAGCTGACATTACCGGAAACGGTAAGTTTGCCACCGCGCGGTTGCCCCCCTTTAATCGTTATCGGCAGACGGCCATTAGAATGTTGTACTTCCACGCCCATTTGCTGCAAAGTATTAATTAAATCATCATGCGGACGCTTGCCAAGTGATTCCGGATACGTGTTTACGAATGTTAAATTGGGACAAAAAGCAGCTGTAGACATTAAAAAGCGAAGTACAGCACCGGCATTTCCTACATTCAGCTCCGAAACATGCTTGGGATGCTTACCAAAACCTGTAATAACGATTTTTTCATCATCTTCTTCAATTATTGCGCCCAAATCGCGGACACAACGTCTCATCGCGTCGCTATCTTCACTATGAGCTGGGTAATAGATCGTGCTTGTCCCATCCGCAAGTGCACCGATCAGCAAGTAGCGGGTTGTATAATTTTTGGATGACAGTGCGTTGATTTCCCCTTGTAGGTGGGCGGTCGGTTTCACGATGGCTTTCATATAGTTGATATCTCCTTCGTAAGTGTTTATATGTAATATCCGATGAAGGTTAATAGAATTCCACCGGTATAACTAAGCATTGTGTACATCATCCAAGCTTGCCATTGTCCAGCGCGGAGCAGCTTAACACTCTCGAGATTCAATGTCGAAAAAGTGGTGAAAGCCCCCATAAAGCCCGTGCCTATCAACAACTTCCAATTATCAAAAGCATGATATTTCATCAGAAGTCCAAGCAAAAAACACCCCGAAAGATTTATTGTCAGTGTACCATACGGAATAGAACTTGGGAATCTTCTTGCGATGTAATTCCCGAGCTTAAAACGACTTATTGCACCGAAAAACCCCCCAAAACTTACCAGGCAAATCGACCATAACCAAGTGATCATGAAGGATGAATACCCCCTCGAATAGACTCACCTATTCGGACGCCAATCCAAGTAAAGCCAAGCCCGCCCCATAAACTGCCTAAGACATAGAGAGCTGCAAGGATAAGATGACCCTGGTTTAACATGTTCACAGTTTCATAGCTAAACGTAGAGAAAGTAGTAAAAGACCCTATAAACCCCGTAGTTATGGGTAATTGTAGTCTAGTAGGTATGTTTAGCTTGTAAGCAAACATAATAAATCCAAGTAATAGGCAGCCGGCTAAATTACAAAATAAAGTACCCCAAGGAAAAACGGCAGCTGTATTAGGATTCCACAAGATAGAAAGCCCAAATCGGGCAAGTGCGCCTAATATTCCGGCTATACCAATGTAAATCATGGTTACGCAACTCCTATTAATAACCGTTTGTTTGACATCTTCACTTTTTGTTTCTATCATTACTTGTAAAGGGGCTTCTTCCCAACATTTCAAGCATGGAGGTCCTACAATGGATACGATATTACCATCCGAAATTAAGCAAAGACTAAGCCGCGGCGAAAAGCTAACGATTATCGACGTTCGCGAAGATGAAGAAGTGGCTGCCGGTATGCTACCAGGAGCTATCCATATCCCTTTAGCTCTATTGCCAGATCGCCTCAGCGAAATCCCGCAAGCTGAGGAAGTTATCCTTGTGTGCCGCAGCGGTAACCGCAGTAGTCGGGCACTTGGCTATTTGGAAGCTCAAGGCTACAAAGGTCTTAAAAACATGACAGGCGGCATGCTGGAATGGGAGGACTAAGCTCTCAGCTTGTCCCCTCCCCCCTAAAGCTCAGCTTGTTGGATAATCAATGCTACAATTTGGTCTGTAGTTAGTTCAGTCGTATCAATCACCGTATGTGCGAAATCATAAGATGACTTTCGTTCTTCAAGCAGTAGGTGAACACGCTCTTCCAAATTCCCCTGCAGTAGGGGACGGCTGGTATCGCTGCTCACTCTCTGTATAATCATCTCTGGTGAAGCTTTCAGTGCCACGACAAAGCCATTTTGAAGCATACAGGCTCGGTTACACTCAGCCAGCACGGCACCCCCGCCTGTAGCCACGACTTGCCCCTTACGAATTAATATATGTTCAAGCACCTTGCTCTCCAAAGCGCGAAAGTGCGATTCACCGTGAATACGAAACAAGTCAGAGATGCTTGTCTGCTGCTCTTCTTCAAGGGCGGCATCCGAATCTTGGAAGGTCCAGCCCAGACGTTCAGCCAACTTCTGCCCAACGGTTGATTTGCCTGTCCCCATAAAACCTACAAGTACAATGTTGCTTGCTGTCACGAAAATCCCCTTTTCTCATATGATGTTATACAAACTTTCCCAACATCATACCATAGCCGTATAGACATGAATACAATCCACCAAAAAATCATATAGTAGTGTGAATAAATTCCAGCTTGAACAGTTATGATTTATGAGAGACCCTATACCGACAAGGAGAGATGTAACTTTGAACCCAACTATTGCCTACACAAACCGCACACAAGGCAAACTGGAGCAAATCTTACACCCAAGTTATACGCTTTGCAAAGAGGATGTTGTTTGGATTCTGGAGTTTATTAAGAAAAAAGTGGCTGAAGAAGACCCGCGTATGCAGGATCTTGCTCAACCACGTTTATTAAGAAATTTCCGCTATTTTGCCGAAGTCTCCTTGATGCTCATTCACAGACGAAACGGCTTTGATCAAGAGGCCGATCGTTTGAAAATGTGGCTTCGCGAAGCGGCATATGGTTTACAGGAAGAGATGTGATGCCTCCCTCTTAGTTTTCCATCCAATTAAAATGGAAGGAACCTTCTTTATCCACACGTTGGAAGGTATGAGCTCCAAAATAATCTCGCTGCGCTTGCAGCAGGTTAGCCGGTAATCTTTCGGTACGGTAACTATCGTAGTAAGCGAGTGCCGATGCGAATGAGGGAACAGCAATACCCCGAGAAACCGCTTCTGCAATAACTTGTCTCCATGATTGTTGATAATTATCAACTACACCTGTGAAGTAAGAATCAAGCAGCAGGTTTTTGAGTTCAGGATCGCGGTCATACGCGTCCATAATATTTTGAAGGAATCTAGCACGAATGATACAGCCGCCACGGAAGATCATAGCGATGCTGCCATATTTCAGATTCCAGTTATATTCTTCGGAAGCTGCTCTCATTTGAGCAAAGCCTTGCGCATAAGAACAAATTTTACTTGCATAAAGCGCTTGGCGAACAGCCTCAATGAACGCTTGGCGATCACCTGTAAAGGCTGGAGCATCAGGTCCTTTGAGCACTTTGCTAGCCGCTACGCGTTCTTCCTTCATCGCAGAAATGAAACGGGCGAATACGGATTCCGTAATGATGGAAAGCGGTACGCCAAGGTCCAGAGCACTTTGACTGGTCCATTTTCCTGTCCCTTTTTGACCAGCGGAATCCAGAATAACGTCAACCATCGGTTTGCCGGTTTCAGGGTCATATTTCGTGAAAATATCACGTGTAATTTCGATCAAGTAGCTATCGAGCTCGCCATTGTTCCACTCTGTGAAGATTTCATGAAGCTCTTCTGTGCTTACATTCAGAACATCCTTCAGCAGTTGGTAAGCTTCACAAATAAGCTGCATGTCGCCATACTCAATGCCGTTATGCACCATTTTCACGTAGTGCCCAGCGCCATCAGGTCCGATATAGGTGCAGCAAGCATCGTCGCCAACTTTGGCCGAAATCGCCGTAAGAATTGGCTCAACGAGTTTATAAGCGTCTTCTTGTCCGCCTGGCATAATCGCCGGGCCTTTCAGTGCGCCTTCTTCTCCGCCAGATACACCCGTCCCAACGAAACGAATGCCATGAGCTTCTAGTTCTTTGTTACGGCGCTGCGTATCTGGGAAGAACGCGTTGCCCCCATCAATCAAGATATCGCCTTTATCCAAATGAGGCAGCAGTTGGTTGATCGTATCGTCCGTAGGACCGCCTGCTTTAACCATAATCAAAATTTTACGTGGAACTTCAAGCGATTGCACAAATTCTTCAACACTGTATGTACCTACTAATTGTTTGCCTGTGGCTTCTTGTAGAAGCTCTTTTGTTTTTTCGGCAGAACGGTTAAATACGGATACAGTGAATCCTCTGCTCTCGATGTTTAAAGCCAAGTTTTTACCCATTACAGCAAGTCCGACTACACCAATCTGTTGTTTAGACACGTCTCTCATACACCCTTCCGATAAATAAATATTTAAATTGTCATCGCGCCAAAACCGCCATCCACTCTTAAAACAGAACCTGTAACGAAGCTAGAAGCTTGTTCAGAAGCAAGAAACACAGCAGCACCCTGGAGCTCAGATGCTTCACCGAATCGATTCATTGGCGTATGACGCATAATGGACTCGACACGTTCCGGCGACAAAATCTTACGATTCTGCTCGGCTGGAAAAAACCCCGGAATAATCGCGTTGACACGCACACGGCTCGTAGCGAATTCACGGGCTAGGTTCTGCGTGATGTTATTGACAGCTGCTTTGGAAGCTGAGTAAGTGAATACCCGAGAAAGCGGTGGATCTGACGAAACGGATGAAATATTAATAATGCTTCCTCCCTCGCCTCGATCAACCATATATTTCCCAAATACTTGGCAGGCTAACACGACGCTTTTTAAATTAACCTCCATAATAGAATCCCATTCTTCCATGGAAATGTCAAAGAAAGGCGTGGCGCTATTTTTACCTGGGCAATTCATAAGAATATCCGCACCGCCAGACCAAGCGATCACTTCTTTGAGAACAAGCTCCAAATCTTCACGTCTTGTTGCATCGGCTTGAAACGTATTTGCTTTCCCTCCGATGGCTTCGATGCTCTGACGAACCTGGTCACTTTTCTCTTGATTGCGACCGACGATGGCTACTTTCGCCCCATGTCCGGCCAGGGCAAGAGCCATAGAGCCTCCAAGTGTACTGTTGCCGCCTATAATCACTGCTGTTTTACCTGTAAGATCGAATAAATTCACTGTCTTCATCCCCTCTAACATTTGCTTGGCAAACTTCATTGAAAGAGCTAAAGCTTATTATGATTGAGGGCTCCGTAGGTGCTGTCCTTGAAAGGCGGTAATCGCATCGAATTGATCTTTTAGCTGATGATATACGCTTGTATAAATAGCTGTCAATTGTTGATAGATACGATAATCGCTTTCATTTACCTCGTGAGCCATTCCTACCTGAATCCAATTGTGTGCATGGGATAAGTCTTCAATCTCCCCCATGGCGAGCAGACCAAGCAAAGCTGCCCCGATCCCTGAGCTCTCAATCGAGTCGGGTACGGTCACGGATGTGCCGAGCATATCCGTCATCATCTGGCGCCAAAACGTGGATCTGGCAAAACCACCAGATGCACGAATCACTGTAGCAGGTCCCATGATCCGCTCCAAAGAAGCAGCAACGGCTTGAATGGAAAACATGACGCCTTCGAGCGCTGCACGAATCATGTGCTTCTTCTGATGGCTAAGTGAAAGCCCAAAGTAAACGCCGCGCGCGTTCGCGTTCCAGTATGGCGCGCGTTCCCCTGAGAGCAGCGGCAGGAACAGCAGGCCCTCAGAACCAGCCCCCACTTGTGACGCTAACTCCGTCAAATAATCATAGGGATCAATCCCTTGGCGGCGCGCTTCTTCTGCCTCCGCAGTAGCGACCTGATCTCTCACCCAACGGAAAACAATGCCGCCGTTGTTGATAGGTCCACCGACGACCCAGAAGTTTTCTGTGAGCGCATAGCAGAACAGCCTGCCTTCAGGGTCGGTTTGCGGCTTGGTGACGACGCTGCGTACGGCACCGCTGGTGCCAATTGTGACGGCGACGACACCCGGCTCGAAAGCGCCAACGCCGAGATTCGCGAGGACGCCGTCGGACGCGCCGATGATGAACGGCGTGTCCTTGGACAAGCCCATCGCGGAGGCATACTCGGCACTAAGTCCTTCTATGCGATGCGTAGTCGGCACTAGTTCAGAGAGCTGTTCCCGATTCACACCAGCCTGACCAAGTGCATCTTCATCCCAATCGAGATTCTCAAGATTGAATAGCCCTGTTGCACTCGCTAGTGAATGGTCAATAAGGTAACGACCAAACAGCTTCACGAAAACATACTCCTTGATGCCAATGAACTTATATGTTTCCTTCATAAGCCCCGGCTCGTTATCACGGAACCACATCAGCTTGAGCAGCGGAGACATCGGGTGAATCGGTGTGCCTGTCCGCGAATAAATCTGCTGACCTAGACCGCTGCGCTTTAGCTCTTCCGCATAACTCGCACTGCGATTGTCTGCCCAAGTAATACAAGCGGTCAGAGGCTTAGTTTGCTCATCAACGGCAATTAGGCTGTGCATAGCAGAGCTAAAGGAGACGCAGAGCACTTGGTCAGGTATAATTTCGAGCTTGCGAACAACAGCCCCAATCCCCTGCACAACGGCATCGAAAATTTGATCCGGATCTTGCTCGGCTCGATCAACAGTCGGTTTTAAAAGGGGGTATTCGATAGAGTGTGATGCCAGAACCCGCCCATCCCGAGAGATCACGAGCGTCTTGGTGCTTGTTGTACCGATATCCGCCGCAACGATGTAAGGCTTAGAAGCTGATCGTTCTGTCATTTGCTAATATTCCCCTCTGCATCAAATAAAAGCTCATAGGGCTCCGACAGTATTTCAATATCCGGATGCAGACGCGCTGCATCTAACAGATTCACGGAAATCTCAATTTCGCCGAGATGAAGTGTATCTTGAATCCGAACTAACTTGCAGGTCGTGTAATCTAAAATGTTACATGTTTTAACGGCAGCCTTGATGGCGTAGAAATCATTCTCCAACGTTGTTGCGATCTTGGTTGGTGCACAAACGGTTGAAGTTAATCCATTCGCATACGTGAACTCCAAATTCGTTTTATCCACCAGTCTTTGTGTTGTAAAATCAGCCGTGCCTACACCATTTGCGTTTCCCTTTGTTTCAGGGGTTAAATCCAAAACAACCATCTTCGCGACATCTGGACCTCCGTGCGCATAAGGCGTCGGGTAACGCCCCGTTACGTTGGGATCCATGCCGTCTCCGCTAATATTTTTGCCAATGTAATCAATGACTAGCACATCGATCTCGTCGAACAAAATTTTCGGCAGCCGCGATTTCGCTTCAATCAAGAGTTGTTCCTCGCGCACTTCAATCTCAGCTGCAGGCAGCACTTCCACTTGGCACGTCTCGTCATAAGCATTTTCTACGAGCGCTACACCAAACACGATTGGCAGCTTCTTGATCATCAAATTGGCCATTGCCGGCACATTCTCAGCCATATACTTAAAACCAAGCTGGTGACAAGCTTCAGCGCCTTTTTGCTTACCGAGCCCGATCGCGATCATTTTCATGATTCCGCTCTCAATACGCCCACGAAACGCCGTATGAGGCTTCACACGGTTAATGACGACTATGGCATCTGCTTCGGAAGCAATGCGATCGACATAAACGGGCAAGCCGTTAGGCAGCTGGTCAATCTGTACGACTTCCATCGAAGAGCGAATCGGTGCACCCATTGAGGCTTCCGTAATGCCGAAATGCTGCAAAACCTCCGTCTGTCCCTCGGCTGTCGCGCCTCCGTGGCTCCCCATGCAAGGTACGATGAACGGGAATGCACCTCTGTCCTTAATAGCATCAATGGTCGTCTTGGTAAAGCCTGCGATATTAGCGATCCCTCTGCTTCCTACGGCAACAGCAACCTGCTGTCCAGGATGAATGCTTTCCATAACGCCGCTGTTGGCAAGCTTACTCGCTAACTCCAACTCTGGATTTTCCAAAATGGTACGGTCAAACTTCTGGCGAATCTTGACCATTTGTGGAATTGGAATATCCTTTAACAACTCTCTCAGAATGCTCATCGAATAATCCCTCTTTCCTTAAGATGACAGTGAACGCACGGATTCCCGCACGATCAGCTCTGTTTTCAAGAGCAATTGCTCCGTTTCGTGCTGCTTATTTTCTATATTTCCAAGAAGACGTAAAGCACCTTCTTTACTGATTTGTTCGATCGGTCTGCGTACAGTTGTTAAGGCCGGGGTTACGAAAGCAGCGAATACCGTATCATCGAAGCCTACAACCGAAATGTCGTTAGGTACATGCATCCCGGCTTCTGAAACGGCTTTCATTGCTCCAAGTGCCATCTCATCATTACAGCAAAAAACGGCTGTCGGTCTTTCATCCAGCGCAAGAAATTTCTGCATGGCTCTATGGCCGCTTTCAAGATCGTACAGGCCTGGCATACGATAAACTGACGGTATGGTGATTTGAAATTGTTTCATCGCTCTCTCGAATCCGTCTTTCCGATTCTGAGCGGATTTGAATCCTTGACGACCCTCAATCAGAGCAATGCGTGTGTGTCCTTGTTCAATTAAATAAGAGCCTGCTAGGAATGCTCCCTGCTCCTCGTCCGAAAGGACATTCAGCACGCCTGTTGTGGTCACAGGTCGATTCAGTACAACAAGCGGAATACCTTTATTGGCAATGTGATCAATGATGGCCTGATCTTCATCGCTCTGGCTGACAATGATAATCCCGTCGAAGCTCTTCCGAGTAATCGAGTGAAAGCCAGTATAGTCATCAATCCCTTTGACGATTAATTGATATCGATCCTGAATGACCGAGTTGACACCACGAATCGCTTCATAGAAGAAGCCTGCAGAAGTCCCATTACTCAATGTGGTAAAGAAGAGACCCAAGTTATACGAACGATCTAACACCAAGCTTTTGGCACTAAAATTGGGCGAATAATCCATCTGCTCGGCGATGATTCGGATACGCTCCTTCGTTTCCTCCTGTATGAGCGGACTATTGTTGAGCGCTCTGGAAACAGTCGTATGAGATACACCTGCTAGCTTGGCAATATCCTTAATGGTAACGCTCATACCTTCACCTCTATCAGAAGCATAACACATATATGCACACGTTAACAATAGTTTCTTGCGATACAAAAAACCTCCCCTTTCAGGGGATTACTGATGCATGAATCTATGCAAAAAACGCGGGTCCGGTCTTTAATAAACGCAAAAGAGAGTCCGTATATAGATACAGGCTCTCTTCTTATTTAAATCCACTATTCATTTTCACATCTCCAATAAGAGCATTTCTTGTCGCATTTCAATCAGCTTCGTCTTACTCTCCATGATCGCTTTGACATCGCCTGCAGCCATCGCATCATGTAAGGTTGCCAATTCGTAATCGAGCTCCATGCGTAAAATAGGAATTCGCTCATCGGTACGCTTGGATCGTAGCGCTTGCATGACTTCTTCTACTGTCACGGCAGGCTCCTTCTGATACAGCACTTTATGTTCGATGCCGCTAATTTCGACCATACGAATAATTTCCCCGAACATAATATTCTCAATGAGAATTTGCCGATCCTTAAATCTTTTTACTACGGCGTGACCGCGTGTGTCACCAATCAGTTTCTCCATCATTTCAGCGAGCTTCTCATCCTTGAAGGAATAATTGCCTACGATTTTATACTTTTCACCGATTCGTTCAAATTTCAACTTAATGAGCTTGCGTCCTGTACGAATGGAAATGATGAATTGCAGCTCGCTTTCGTTCCAATACAGAGAATAACCTTCCTGAATGAGCGCTTTAATGAAGTTCCGGATTAGCCGGCGATCAAATCGTAACTCTAGGTTGCAATATTCCACTTCATGACTCTTACTCACGGCAATCCCCTCCATAATTTGTGCTTTTTGTTTTATTTAAATATTCAGACAACTTATCTTCTTATCCTTATCTTATTATGAATTCTATGTTTTAGCAACTTGGATTATTGACATTTTTTTAAGGAAAAACGTACAAAAAAAGCTGACGCCTGTTTCAAACCGGCTTCAGCCCTAAATGGAAAGGAAATAGCACCTGCCTATGCAGATCTCACTATTTTAATGCCATCCCCAGAAAAATCCATCGCGCTCCCAAGCCGCTTTGCCGCCATGCAATTTCTTAAATATTTTCTTCACATCTTTGGAAATCGCTTGATTCCCATTTTCATTTACATAGATGAAGGATTCCCCGAAGTGACGGATAATATAGTCAACTGCTTCTTTCTGATGTAAAATTCCCGCGGATTTCAACTGCTCCATCATCCACTCCGCAACTTCATTAGCCGTAACGGCCATTCGCATTCTCTCCTTTATAACTATGATTAATGTGGCCTTGTGCTCGGGCGAGTAATGCCATCGTTCCATTGTAACATAATCACTTTCAAAATATCATTCGGATAGGTACAGGAGCACAATCATTCGAGTATGACTCAATAGCCCATTCATTCTAGAATTAATTCCATATGCTGTCTCTGTAAGACTAAGGAACAGATCTTAACAACGAAAGGGTGATTTGAATGAGTTATGGAGCAGCTGGTGTAGGCGGCGGCGTTGGTTATACGTCTTCCGCAGCAATTTTGGTTCTCTTCATTTTGTTGGTAATTATCTCTAGTGCTTTCGTCATCTAATTCACTTAAAATACGAAAGGGCTGCCTTGCACTGAAGCAGGTAGCCCTTTTATTATTGTTAACCCACCTCAGCATCTCCAGGTTTGAGAATGACCGAACCGACGCCTAGAAGAATCAATGCAAACAATATGAGAACGCCCATGTGCATCCACATCTGGGATAATGACTGCCCTGCCGCCATGCGCTGAATCGCTTCGATTACCCACTTTTGCGGAACGAAGTTCGCAATTTTCTGCATCCAATCCGGCATCAAGCTGATCGGCCAGAAGCAGCCTCCTAACATACAGGTCGGGGTAACAACTAGCGTATTAACCATGCCCACGTACGACGTATTTTTGACCAGACTAGCCACGGCGCTGACGATTCCCATGGATGCTAATAAGAAAAACTCCAAGATAATAAATTGCGACAAAAATGGAAGTCCATACTCATAGTTGGTTACATATCGCGTAACCAACAGGATGACCAGCACCTGCAAAGTCCCAACCATAAAGCTGCCCATGAAATTCCCAAATACAATTTCGATCGAGCGAACAGGGGCTGCGTACGTCCTTGCCATTGTACGTTTACTTGCGATAATGATCCCTTCATCAGAGTCTCGCTGAATCCTTCTGGGATTACAAAAGGCCGCGTTAACTTTTTGCTTCATAACGTCTTCTTTTAACACCGTTTCGGAAGTTTCTTCTTTGAGTCGGTAATCTGGCAGCATAGAAAGCTCCAGTACGATATATGAACCCTATGAACCCATTGATCCCTGATCCATATTGATATAAGCGATATCAACCCGGTGCTCAGGACGATGATCCATTCATTAATGAAAGCTTAAAATTAATTATTGGACTCGACGACGATCTTACAGTGGTTGGAACGTGTACACATGGAGATGAAGCTCTTGCTTTTATCCAAAGCGATGTACAGGTTGACGTAGTCCTCATGGATATTCGGATGCCAATCTGTGACGGTGTACAAGGTACGCTGAAAATCAAGCAGTCTTACCCGGATGTTGTTGTCCTTATTCTGACGACGTTCGACGATGATGAATATATCGTTCAGGCCCTTGCGAAACGGAGCCAGCGGTTATCTTCTCAAGAACATTCCACCGGTTCGGATTATTCAAGGGATCAGCAGTAGACCAAGGCAATCTTCTTATTCATGCCGATATTGCCAAGAAATTGACGACTTCTTTAGTCCTAGTGCCCCTCCTACTATACATACACCCAAATCACTTAGTAACTATGGATTAACAGCAAGTGAGCAAGCCGTTGTAGTGACAATCTCAGAAGGCTTGTCCAATAAGGAAATCGCCCAGGAGCTATTCCTGAGCGAAGGTACGGTAAAGAATTATTTTACAGAAATTCTTAGTAAGCTGAACCTTCGTGATCGAACGCAAATTGCTATTTTTTATTTAAAAAAACAATCAGGCGACATTAGCTAATTATTGACCCTTGTTACCTGAATGTCCTCTTTGGAGGAGCTTCCTACTACATAATCAGGCTGATTATTGCTGCCGTTAATTTGTGTCAGTTTGAGTGTGGTACGATAGAAATGCCCATTCTCCGTAAGCAAATAGCTATAAGTATTCAGCTCGGGCAAAGCATCGACAATAATAGGATTCGACATATAGGGCACTTTGTTGATTTCATAATAGCGGAAACTTTTTACATATTCCTTGATCGCTTTCAGCTTAATTGGATCCTTTTCGCCTGTAATGGCAATAGGTTCATAGTTAGAATAAGATAATTGTGGGGGTTCTTTTCCCCAGGCACTTTTCAGTTCGGCCTCACTTACATAAAGCTCCTCCGAATATTTCTCCTTCGCTTTGCGCAATCCATCTGTGCGGACACCCATTCTCTCAACGTCTGATAAACGGTAATATGTCTGCTCAGTCATGTTCGTCAGAACAGGGTATGTACCGCCAAGGTAATCAAAATACTGGACATATGGATATTGAAACACAATTTCTGTATAATTCGTCCCATTGCCTTCCGTAGGCTGCTGAGGATTTATACGAGAATTAATATAGATTGTTTTAGAGCTTTCCTTCCAATTCACTACGGCTCCTAGGTATGTCCCAAGTTCTTTCACAGGCAAATAACTAGCATTGTTATAAATTAACGGCGGATTGGCCAACTGAACTTGCCGCCCGTCCACAACCACACTGAAATCATTCCTTAGATAGGCATCAACACGCTGAATCAAATCCTGTGCGTAAACGCCCGCTGTAAAACAAGTCCCCATTAAAGTGCCCAGCACCGCGATTTTGGACCATTTTGTCATACTCATAGGTATTAATTCTCCTGTCTTTCCTGATTGATGGTTACCACACATTTCGGCAAAAACCTTTTTTTTCCTGCTTTTATCAACAAAATCGGTCGAATGGCCTATTTCACTCCCTACGAACCTCTTAAACAATTGCGAGAAGACACTATTTGCTTTAGAATAGTTGAAAACGTAATTGAAAAGAGGAATACAAACGATGAGTTTTACTGGATTTACACAGCATGATTTCGATACATTTGCAATAGAAGGCCTAGATGGACGTATGGAAGCCATTCGGGAACGCATTCAGCCCAAATTTAAAGCATTAGGTGATTCACTGGCTCAGGATTTGTCTCTCCTTTCGGGGACCGAAATGTTCCTCCATATCGCTAAACACTTAAGACGCAAAGTAAACCCTCCGGTTGATACTTGGATGGCTATCTGTCCGAATAAACGCGGGTATAAACAGGTGCCTCACTTTCAAGTTGGTCTCTTTGATGATCGTATGTTTATCTGGCTAGCTCTTATCTATGAACTCCCGAATAAAAGTAATATTGCTGCTACTTACATAAAAAATATCGATCGCTTGCAAAAGGAGATTCCCTCCAATTTCGTGCTTTCCTTCGACCATATGAAAAAGGATGTTACCTCCCTGTCGGAATTAGACCGCGGCGGATGGAACGACGCATTGACTCGCTTCCGTGATGTCAAAAAAGCGGAGCTTCTAATCGGCAAAAATCTTAATTTCAAGGATCCAGTACTAGCGAAACCTGCTGAGCTTGAAAAGCTTATTAAACAAACATTCGAGAAACTCATTCCACTTTACCAAATGGCTGTGGACGCCAAGTAGGCCATTTTTATGGAAATTTTTATGTGGGACTAAGGTTCCTTTAAACTAAAATTCACCCCTCCTGCACAGACTAAGTGCTGTAATTCCTAATTTATCGGGAAAGGAGGTATCGCACACTATGAACCATACTTATATGAAAAAGCTATTTGTGAGCTCAATTGCCCTCACAATCGTGCTTAGTACGCTTCCAACTATGTCGGCTGCAGCTCAAAACCCTTCTGGGGAGCAGCTGCAAACCCTTTCTCTGCAGAAAGCAGATGAGAAAGAAAAGGGCCGTCATGGGCGGAAATGGCCAATTATTGAAGAATCCGCTACTGTCATCGGCGTTGACAAAGAAGCGTTAGTGAAATCGCTGAAGAACGGCAAAAGTATTGTAGAAGCAGCAGCAGATAAAGGGATTAGTGAAGCCGACTTAACCGCCAAGCTTCAGCAGCTTCGGACTGGAAAGATCGAAGTAGCCGTGAAAGACGGCAAGCTGACAGCCGACCAAGGCGAGCATATGAAGCAAAAGCTCGGTGAACATTTGAAGTTCATCCTTAATGAGAAGAACTTGTTAGACAAACATGATGGACGAGGTAAGTGGCTCAAGTTCGGACTCAAGCCTGACACGGAGAAGCTCGCTAAGACGCTCGGTCTGAGCAAGGACGAGCTTCACGCTCAACTCCAGTCAGGCAAATCGCTGGCTGAAATTGCCCAGTCTAAAGGCATTTCAAAGGACAAGCTCGTGGCATCCATCAAGGAGCAGCTAACCCCTTCGATTGAGAAATGGGTCGACCATAAGAAAGATGCAAAAGTAAAAAACTGACAGGCAAGAGATACAAAAAGGCATCCCTAAGGGTCCCTAAGGGATGTCTTTTTGTGTTACCAGTACCACTTTAATTTTTTGTAAAATGAGTGATTACTCACTTCACAAATACATATAGATAGCGTATGATATGTTCATCAAGAAAATGAGTGATTACTCACTTTCAGAAAGAGGTGCATGATTCTGTCAACAGATCTATCTATTCAAGTCAATGGTGTCAGCAAACAATTTGGTGACAAAGTTGTTCTGCAGAACATCACATTAGCCGTACCTAAAGCACAGATTTTCGGACTTCTCGGCCCTTCCGGATCAGGTAAAACAACGCTTGTGCGACTGATTGCAGGCATAGATGCTCCCACATCAGGTACCGTTCATGTGCTAGGCCAACTCATGCCTCAATTAACGATGTTATCGAAAATCGGTTACATGGCACAATCCGATGCCTTGTACGCCGAGTTAACCGCTCAAGAAAATCTAGAATTTTTCGCTTCTTTATATGGGTTATCAGGGACTAAGCGAAAACAACGTATTCATGATGTCATGGAGCTCGTGGATCTGGGATCTCATTTGAAGAAGCAGATTTCGAATTATTCAGGCGGAATGAAGCGCCGCTTATCGCTTGCCGCCTCTTTGCTGCATGAGCCCGGCATTCTGATTCTCGATGAACCAACAGTTGGTATTGATCCTGTGTTAAGGAAATCGATTTGGGAAGAGCTAACGAATCTTAGCCAGAAGGGGACGACAATTCTTGTAACCACTCACGTGATGGACGAAGCCGATAAATGTCATCAGCTTGGTATGATTCGAGACGGCATGCTCACAGCTGTTGGAACGCCAAATGAGCTGAAACAAGCCACATCCTCCTCTACGCTTGAAGAAGCATTCCTCTATTATGGAGGGGCCAAATAATGAGAATTCGTGCGATTGTCATCCGCATTTTGCGCCAGTTTTTTCACGATAAACGAACATTAATGATGATGCTTGTAGCTCCAATGTTGATTCTTTTCATGATGTCATTGGTATTTAATGGAAACACTTATGTCCCTAAACTAGGCGCTGTTGATCTCCCCGCACCCTTGGTTCAAAAACTGCAGGACCTGAATGCTAACGTTACCACCTTTACGGCAGATAATGCCCAAACCGAGCTCGAGGCTGTGCGTTTAGATGCTATCATTGCGATGAATGGGGCAGCACTTCAAGTAACATTAGAAGGTAGTGACCCGAGCAAAAATAAGGCTGTGCTCTTCCTGCTTCAAAAAGCTTTACAAAGCGCCATTCCTGCGAATTCTAATTCATTAGCGCCAAGCATCACTTATTTGCATGGGTCTGCCGATATGGCCGCTTTTGATAATTTCGGTCCTGTTCTTATTGGTTTTTTCGTCTTTTTCTTCGTCTTCCTGCTCTCTGGTGTTTCCTTCCTGAGGGAACGAACCGGTGGAACCTTAGAGCGACTCCTGGCCACACCCCTTCGTCGGTGGGAAATCGTTGTCGGCTATATCTTGGGTTTTGGTATCTTCACAACGCTTCAAGCCACGCTTATCGCTTGGTTTGCGACTAGTGTACTCGGCCTTATGTTGGTCGGCTCTTTCTGGTATGTTCTGCTGATCACTGTCCTACTCGCGCTGGCTGCATTATCGCTGGGAACACTCATTTCAGCTTTCGCGAATAATGAATTCCAGATGATTCAATTCATTCCGCTCATAATCGTTCCTCAGGTATTCTTCTCAGGCTTATTCAGCCTCGATACAATGTCCGTATACCTTCGCTGGATCGGAGTCGTGATGCCGCTCAAATACGGCGCAGATGCCCTTCGGAATATAATGATTCGCGGTGCAGGCTGGGATCGCATTGGGTTGGACGTTCTCGTGCTCACGGCATTCACGATTTGCTTTATGATTTTAAACATATTGGCAATGAGGAAGCAACGTAAGATATAATGAAAAAATGTGATCCTTAAAAAAAATACAATCTAGCTTACCATGCTTGTATTGTTAAAGCAAAACTCAGTTAATGCTAACGATGCAAGTTTTACTTACGAAAAACTCTAAGGAGGTGAATGCAATGTCCGAAATCGAGCCATGGTTAAATGAACTGCTGCGTCTGAATGACGAAGAAGAGAAAATGACTGATAAACAGATAAAGATTGTTCAAGCGGCTGTGGAGATTTTCTCCGAGAAAGGATTTGCAGGCTCCTCTACCAGTGAAATTGCCCAGAAAGCAGGCGTAGCGGAAGGAACGATTTTCCGTCACTATAAGACGAAAAAAGAATTGCTGTTATCCATTGTCGCCCCCATTATGACGAAGCTTATTGCTCCGTTCGCTGTGAAAGACTTCACCAAGGTGTTGGAAGCGGAATATCCAACTGTTGAACAATTTTTACGAGCTATAATTGTGAACAGGTTGGAATTTGCCCGCAAAAATTTCCCAGTGATCAAAATTTTTATGCATGAAATTCCTTTTCATACTGAGATGAGAGAACAATTTAAGGAAACCGTTGCTGTCTTGGTGCTGGAAAAAGCTTATAAAGCCATTCGACACTTTCAGGCTGAGGGTCAATTAGTTGAACTTCCAGCAGCTTCGAGTATGCGATTGATTGTATCAACCATTTTCGGCTTCCTGATTACCCGATTTCTATTGGTGCCGGACGCGGATTGGGATGAAAAGCAAGAAATCGAATATACAATTGATTTCATCATGCACGGTTTAGCGCCACGCAAACCTTAAGATTCTAAAAAAAGCTGTATACTAGTCTCCCCTATTTGGGAAGCTAGTGTACAGCTTTTTTCATCAATTAAGCAGTTTGCTGAGCTCGCGTCTGACGATCGATAAGCACGAAGCGTTGCAGCAGCATGATCGCTGCCAAGCAGAGCACGCCGCCGATGATAAATGGCAGCGAATGTGCAATGGCGAACACCGCTCCTCCAAGGAGCGGGCCGGCAATGCGGCCCAGACTGTCCATAGAGGAGCTGAGGCCCGTCGCTACGCCCTGCCCTACTTTTGTGCGCTGAGTAATCAGCGAAGTCACACAAGGGCGTATGAGCGCGTTACCCGCGCCAAAGACCGACAAGTAAATGGCAGCGGTCACTACGCTGCTCGAGTACAGCAACAGGAAAAAGCCAGCTGCTGATAGCAATAATCCGATGCCGATTACGGTTTGCTCGGCACCCTGTTTGACTAAGCGGCGAACAACACCGCCTTGGATTACGGCCCCAACGATGCCGCTGGCTAAGAACATCATGCCGATATCGAATGGCGTTGCGCCAATCTTGTCCATTTGATAATACTGAAGTGTTGCTTCCAAGCCTGCTAATGTAAAAGAAACGAAGAACGATAACACATAGAGGTACTTCGAAGCCCCAGAGAACGCTGTCCATCTGGATGGCGCTTTCTCTTTTTTGGAAGTCCGTTTTTCTGAAGGCAAAGATTCTTTCAAGATGGCAAATGCAAAAACAAAGGATGCAAGTGCAAGTGCAGAAGCTACGAAGAAAGGAAGGTAAGACCCCCAACGGCTTAAAATGCCGCCAAGTGCTGGGCCAAAGATAAAACCTAAGCCAATCGACATCCCTACCATGCCCATACCTTTCGTCCGATTCTCAGCGGTTGTAATGTCAGCCACATATGCCACAGCACAAGCTGTTGCTGCTCCTGAGAATAAGCCGCCCAAAATACGGGATACATACATAATCCACAGATGACCAGCTGCGAATCCGAATATCAAAAAGCTTACACTGAACCCGAGTAGGCCGATTAATATAATCGGTCTGCGTCCAATCCGATCGGAAATCCCCCCCCATATCGGTGACATTAGGAATGAGGCCGCAGAGTAAACTGATAACAGCAGCGCGTTATGATATTGAGCACCTGCACTCTTAACAACTTCTGGAAGAACAGGGATGATAATACCGAAACCTACGAATATAGTCATTAACAACAGCATGATGATTCCAATCTGTTTATTCATGATGCTTTTGATCCTCCAAACGAAACATTTTCCCTTATCGTACCACACCTTTTTTGGGGATGGAAATGAACATTTGAAGAACAAGCAGCAGCACCATAACTAAGCCACTCATCAAGAATGGCGCATGATAGCCATACACATCCCACAGCTTGCCAGAAACAATCGGACCGATGATCATCCCTAAGCCCTCAATTGTCAGGAAAAAGCCCCACACGGCTCCTCTTTTCTCAGGTGGAATGGCTGAGGCAATGAGCGCATTCCAAGATGGAATAATAAAGGCATAGCCGACCCCAAGTACAGCAACCAAAACATAAAGCAGCGCCATTGACTTTGCGAATGTAAAGAGCAGAAGTGCAGCAGCGCTTAGCATAAAACCAACAATCAAAAATGGTCGAATGCCTAGGCGATCAACGAATTTTCCCATTGGAACTAAGAAAATGACCGTAACCGCTCCACCTGCTATGAGAAACATGCTGTACTGAAAAGAAGAAAGCTTCAACACCTCTTTGGCATACAGTGTGAGAATTGGTGTCAGTATCCCCAGAGCAAACGTTTGTGCGAACATGGCCGGGAAAAGCAGTGGGCTTACAGTCATGGAACTTCGAACTTCACTTAGATACGTCGAGACTCGTTGCATGAGAGATGCAGAAGCTCTGCTGTGAACAACTGCTTTCTTCATCTTGTCCTCACCCTCCATGCTGACTGCGTCATGCTTTCTGGGAAGCATTAGCGCTACAAGTACCACAACCGTCATACAGCCAATTAATAACCGAAATGCTGATCTATAATTACTTTCTCCCACGAAAAAGTTAATGGCCACCGGACCCAGGCCAACTCCCGAAAGCCAGGCCATATAGACAACACTCATGATGGTAGCTTTACCCTCTTCACCCGCCACTTCCGTCGTGCCTGTGATCACACAGGGCCATAGCGGTGCTGTACCAAAACCAAGCAGTGCACATCCAATAATCATCCATATATATTGGGAAGTCGTTGCGATAAGAATAACCGAAACAAAAGCCATGAGTACACCAGTGAGCATAGTTGTTCGGTATCCTAACTTGTCAATGATCCAGCCAACGGGTGTACGAAGCACATTATCTCCAATATATTGAGCCGCTAGCGTCCACCCAATAATAAAAGCTGAGGCACCTAGCGTTGTTTTCATATAAACCGGCAAAATCGTTAAAAGCAGGGCTCCCTTCACAAATTCGACGACAAACATAATAATTAACAATTCCATCACAAATGGGGAAAACAATCTATTTTTCCGCCATTTTTGCATCCAAATCATAAGATTTCTCCTTATATTGGCGTATTTTAACAAGTTACTGTTAGTTTTACCTGAATTAGCACAAACTATTTTCGAAAAATTAGCTTGCATGAAATCTCTAGTTTGATATACTCATTTTGTTTGTTGCAACTTTCGACAAGCAATCCACGATAGAAGGGAAGCGATAATCAGGTGGATCATACCCGTACCCCCCTGTTCACTGCACTGCTCGCGCATGCTGAGAAAAATCCAATTCAGTTCCATATTCCTGGCCATAAAAAAGGAGTCGGCATGGACCCGGAATTTCGTTCCTTTATTGGGGACAATGCCCTGTCCATCGACCTCATCAATATAGCACCGCTGGATGACCTCCATCAACCAATGGGCGTGATTGAGGAAGCCCAGAAGCTTGCTGCGGACGCCTATGGTGCCGATCATACTTTCTTCTCCGTACAAGGGACAAGCGGAGCTATAATGACGATGATTATGACGGTCTGCTCCGAAGGCGATAAAATTATCGTTCCACGGAATGTACATAAATCGGTTCTGGCCGCTATTATTTTCGTGGGCGCTAAGCCGGTATTCATCCAACCTGCCCGTGACAAAAACTTGGGTATCGATCATGGAATTCCGACTCGGTCTGTTCGCAGAGCACTCGAGAAGCATCCCGATGCCAAAGCAGTTCTGGTCATCAATCCGACCTACTATGGCGTTTGTACCAATCTCAAAGAGATCGTTGACCTGGTTCACAGTTATAACATGCCGGTCCTCGTGGATGAAGCGCATGGCGTGCTCATTCATTTCCATGACAAGCTGCCTATGTCCGCTATGGAAGCAGGAGCCGATATGGCCGCAACAAGCGTACATAAGCTGGGCGGTTCCATGACGCAAAGCTCAGTCCTCAACGTGAAAGGGACTCGTGTAAATCCGAAACGGATTCAGACGATTATTTCCATGCTCACCACAACGTCAACTTCTTATATTTTGCTAGCTTCTTTAGATACAGCGCGTAGACATTTAGCATTGAATGGTCAAGAAATGGCGGAACGCACAATCGGGCTTGCTCAATATACCAGAAAGCAGATCAATGAAATTTCGAATCTCTACTGCTTTGGTGAAGAGATTTTGGGTGAAGAAGCTACTTACGACTATGATCCGACGAAAATATGCGTACATGTGCGTAAACTCGGCATAACTGGCTTTGAAGTCGAGAATTGGCTCCGTGATCATTACAATATTGAAGTTGAGATGAGCGACATGTATAACATCCTGTGCCTTATTACGCCTGGGGATACTCCTGAGAACATCGAGACGTTACTTGAAGCACTTCGTGAGCTCTCCCATATGAATGATGATGTTGTAGAAGTGAAAGAGGTTGTTATTAAAGTTCCAGCGATTCCTCAGTTAACACTAACACCAAGGGACGCTTTCTATGGCGAAACCGAAATACTTCCTTTCAAAGACGCGGCTGACCGCATTATTGCCGAATTCATCTATGTGTACCCGCCTGGTATTCCGATTCTGCTTCCAGGTGAAGTAATCACCCAAGAGCTTATTGATTACATTGTGGAGCATGTAGAAGTCGGATTGCCTGTGAAGGGGCCTGAGGACCGCAGTGTTCAGAATGTGAAAGTGATCGTTGAGACACAAGCGATATTCTAATCCTTCCGCCTTACGAGGGATATATTGTAAAACCGATTACATGATGCTATGATGTTGGTGATGTTTAGCGAATGAGGTGAACAAGGAATGGCTCAAAGCGCTTATATAAAATTCGTAACAGGTTCCACGGTTGCCGCACTCTCCTTAGATGAACTGAAGGAGAAACTGCTGCATTACCGTGATCAGCTCAGTCAAACAGCCAAGCAGCTTGGCTGGGAGTATGACGAAGCAGGATTCCCCTATACCATTGAGACGAAGCCGGAAGGCGAAGGCAAGTGGTTCTATCTGAAAGGTATCAATCCTCTATACAAATACATAGTGATTGGTGTCGGTAATGAACAGAACCAAGAGGAAGAACGGCATTATGTACAAGTCGTATTACCTGATGATGCCACGCATGGCGACAAGAGCAAAGGCAATGAATTCTGCAAATACCTTAGTAAACTGCTGAAAGCCGAACTTCATCTATTCAACGGCAGAATTATGTATTTCAATCCTAGAAAATGAAGCTTTGCAAACAGAAACCCCCTAACAGATAAATCTGCTAGGGG
Source organism: Paenibacillus sp. yr247 (assembly GCF_900103825.1). Lineage (GTDB taxonomy): Bacteria > Bacillota > Bacilli > Paenibacillales > NBRC-103111 > Paenibacillus_E. The sequence goes on along the minus strand of NZ_FNIF01000001.1, from coordinate 562,974 downwards.
GTTCTTATGTATAGCTCTTATTCTTCGTCTTCTTGAGCTACGATATCATTGTAAATAGTTACTACACGTTCCCATTCTTCTTCATCTTCAATGTTAACAAGAAACGCATCCTCGTCTTCTTCTTCAACACGGAAAATAACACCGTCAGCTTCAGGATCATTACGATCGAGCAAAACAGCATACGCCTGCTCTTGAGATTGGAAGGTATACACCATTACCATCTCATGCTCTTCACCGTTCTCGTCCGTTACGATAAAAACATCTTCCCCTTGCTCGTGATCGTGGTCACAGTCCGGGCCGTGTACATGATCATGCTTATCATCGCTCACAGGCAGAACCTCATTTCGTCGAATAATTAGTTACCTAATTATCCTAACATTTTCATAATAAGAGGTCAAACCACTTTCTGCTCTGCTTTTCCTACTCGGATTGAATCTGCTTCTCAGAGACGACCGAATAGTCACTTGCCCCATCTTGTTTCATAGCAAATTTAACAACGTACGTACCTTCTTCATCAAAAGAAACCCCATACAAAGGTACTTTCAGCCAAAATGACTCTTTCGATTCAGCGATCGATTTCACAACCGGTGTAACAACGCTCTTCCCGCTTGGCGATACGATAGAAACCTTCACGGAATTAATGCTCGTCTTCAAATTGTCAACTTGAGCAAAAACAATAAAATCTGCTTCTTTACCGCGTTCTACAACACCAAACGGAACAATTGCAGAATCCTTACGCACTTCAGTCGTAAAGAATAAGTGTACGTTCGGTTTGTATAAGTAGGCGGTCTTATTCGAGTTTTCCCATTTCACCAATGCATGAAGCGCATCACTTACAGCGCGTAACGGCAATACGGTATTGCCATCCACGATAAGAGGTGGAACATCTGAATCGCCGAACTCTGATGTCTTGTCGTTTACGACCAATCGGGCAATGTTATAACCCTTAAAATCCCCCCATATCGAAGAGGCCACCACTGCAGCCGTGCTTAGAACAAAAAACACCAGCATCAATGCAAATATCCGCTGAACTTTCATCCTTATTACCTCCAGCTCTCGTTAGTAATCTTTCTGTCTGCATCTTTATACTCCGAAGGTAAAGAAGAGTTGCGATGATTTTATAATTTTGACAAAAAAGCAAGAACACGTTGTGTGTAAGCTTCCGGCTGCATCTGATATGAGCCGACATGGCCCGCTTTTTTTGTAATCCACAGTTCAAATGCATCCGGGTGTCGGCTCCACATCGCTTCACTATTGGACCAAGGAATAGCATCATCGTCTTGACTATGAATGAACAGAATCGGCCTAGGATAAATGTGATCGACTGCAGCAAGCGCATCCACTTTGCGAGGGTTAATGCCAATCAACCTTGGTAAAATGGTTAAAATTAAAGGAGTAAATGGAAACCGTGGGAGGTTTGACCACACCGGCAAGTTATCTCTCAAATAAGGACTAAGCTGACTAAAAGCACTGTCTGTAATTACCCCCAAAACAGCTGGTTCTTCAGCTGCTGCTAAGATTGATGTACTGCCGCCCATCGAGAATCCAATTAAGCAGATTTTACTGGGAACATGCTCGTGAACCCATTTGATAGCACCTAATACATCTTGATTTTCCAAATAGCCAACCGTTGTCAGGCTGCCTTCTGAGTTCCCTGAATTACGGAAATCAAACATGAGCACATGATAGCCCGCGGCTACGATTGATTTGGCCAATGCCAACGCTGGAAGTCCTTTTTCCAGACGAGTTCCTGCGTATCCGTGGGACATGATAACGGTCATTGGATTCGCATCGGTTGGAGCAATTGGGGATTTAAAAAACCATCCATCTAATAGAACATCACTAGTCTGGCTTGGGAATGTGATATCCTGTTTGTGCAAGCCATAATGCTCAGGGAGATCATCGACAGGCTTACGCTTCGGATGTGTGAGCTGCCAACCAACATAGGTTGATATACCTACCAAAGCCGAACCTATAAGAACTAACAGTATACTACCAATCAACCAGATCATGGATATAATCAACACCTTTTAATGAGATGAAAATGATAGAATTGAAGCGCAAGCATATACTGGTTGAAATTCGGCAACCTCCCATGCTACATTAGAAAAAAATGGTTTTTGTCGAATTATGGAAGGCGGCTGAATGAGTTTGCAAATTCAAATGTTGGGAACCGGCAGTGCGTTTGCCAAATCATTTTACAATACTAGCGCATTAATCCGTTGTAATGAGATGAACATACTAATCGACTGTGGTTTTACAACACCAAAATCACTTCATGACATCCACATACAACCTGACAAAATCGATGGAATCATCATTTCACATATTCATGCCGATCATGTAGGCGGTTTAGAAGAAATCGCCTTTCGCATGTTATATGAATATAAGAATAAGAAAACAAGGCTTTTCCTAACCAAATCAATAGCAAGTATCCTCTGGGAAAACACGCTGAAAGGCGGCATGTATAATCCTGCAGATGGCTATAACAGTCTCGAGGATTATTTCGAAGTCATCCTTATTGAGGAGAATGTGCCTGTTGAAATAATTCCAGGGCTATTCATTGAATTCATCTCGACTCTTCACATCCCCTACAAACCCAGCTACTCCCTTTTTATCAATCATCGGACGTTCTATAGTGCAGATGCCCGATTCGATGAGAACCTTCTTACTCAAGAAGTCATTGGAAAAAGAAATTGTCATACTATTTTACACGATTGCCAATTAAGCGGCCATGGTTTTATCCATGCTACCCTTGAAGAATTACTTACATTGCCTAATCATATACAAAAGAGGGTTTATCTCATGCATTATGATGACATTATGAGGAATTTCATTGGAAAAACAGGCTGCATGACCTTCATACACCAGCATGAAATCATTGAAATTCCTGAATAATTATTTTTCGACCAGAACCTAAGGTGTATAACGTCCTTAAGGTTCTTTTTTCGTTAAATTCCGTGTTTATTTCTTAATCTTTTTGCCAGTAAGCAGGGATTTAGTTACCAGACAGAGAACATGTCACTGGGGTGTAAAATTAGGTCATTCTTTCATTCAGGAGATGATATGGTGATTCTTAATTGGATTCTTATTGGCTATTCGTTCGTTTTTTGCCTATCTACGACGATCTTACATACAGCAATTAACATTCCCTTTCTCATCCTGACTTTGTTACTTTATATAGTAAGTCTAATGGGGCGAGCTCAGCATGCGGCTTTCCCCTGGATTCGCCTAATTCTAATCGGTTTGATCCATTACATAGGTAATTCGAGTTTTTGCCTGCCTATCTACATACTAACGCTTTTCCGAGATATTTATACAGAAGAAAATCGCAAAAAATCGTGGATATTAGTTGCGTCCTATGCTCTCATCTTTTTATTCAATGTTTACTTGGTTAAAGGCCCTTCAGGATTACTATGGGTCTATGCTCTAAATAGTATGCTTGATTTTACAGCGGTAGCCTTACTTACCCGAGCGACTTACTCCACGTTCACACAAGCAGATCGACTAAAAAAAGAACGAAATCTATATTCGCAACAGGATTCGTTAACTGGGTTATACAATTATGAAGAATCTCACCGTAGACTAGAACTATTAATCCGGCAGAAACAAGGTCTTGTCCTTATCCTTATCGACTGTACCGATCTGAAGGCGATGAATACGAGTCGCGGATTTCAAGCAGGAAATTTCATTTTGAAGCAAATGGCTGAGCTTCTACAAATATTATTTAAAGACGCTCTCTTTATCGCTCGATATGGTGGTGATGAGTTCGCAGTTGTTATGCCGCTCATTCAAGAACATCTTTCAACAGCCTCCTTCAAGCTAAAGCTTGATTCTGAGCTTCCTAAATTGACCGGTATTCAAATCACGTATGGTATTGCTTCCTATCCGTTGGATGGCTTAACAAAGGATGATCTTATCTTATTAGCTGAGAATAATTTATTTATGAAGAAGCGTGAATCATGGTTAAAGCGGGAAGAACATATGCTTAGGTCTGACAAGCTGAGGGTCATCGGTGAGTTGGCTTCCGGGATGGCTCATGAAATCCGCAACCCGTTAACAACAGTAAAAGGTTTTTTACAGATTTCCAAAGCAAACGGTTATAATATTGAAAATTGGTATTCGTTGATTATGGATGAAATTAATCGGATGAGTGACTTAACGGCTGAATTCCTTCAATTCTCAAAACCCCATAGTATCGACTTCCGAGTCCATTCTCTCCATGAATGTGTACTCAAGGTCATTGCCTTGATGGAATCGGAAGCAACTCGTTTCGGACATCAAATTCATTATAAAGAATCAATGAATCCTGTCTTCGTATTGATGGATCAAGATAAAATGATACAGCTATTGCTAAATATTATTAAAAATGCTTGCGAGGCTATGGAAGAAAATGGTGTCGTTCATATGCAATTAAGCCTGGATCCGAAAAACGCAACTATGGTCATAGCGGATAACGGACCAGGTATTCCTACTGAACAATTGGAGAAAATCTTCCATCCCTTCTTCACTACGAAAGCAGCAGGCACTGGACTTGGTTTATCTATTTGTTACAAAATCGTTCAAGATCATCAAGGCACCTTGGAGGTTGAGAGCGAACTAGGAATAGGCACACGATTTATCATAACATTTCCATTAGCTGAAAAAGACTCAAACGTAGAAAAAGCCGCTAATAACTAAAGCGGCTTTTTCATTCTTACATGCAGAATACCAGCATCATAGAAAGGTTCATCAGAGATGACCTGATATCCCAACTGATTATAAAAGCCCTCTGCTTGACACTGCGCATCTAAGATCGCAGATGAACAATTCATTTCGCGAGCCTGCTGTTCCATGGCAAGAATAATTTGTTTGCCAAGTGATCGGCCTCTATATTCTTTCAAAACAGCAACACGCTGCAATTTGGCTGTTTGGGGTTGGTATTCATACCAACGAGCTGCTGCAACAGGTTGATCTCCATCTGAAATAAGAAAATGATGGCATGCTTCAGGTGATTCATCTTTCTCATCCATCTCCAAATGCTCCGGCACTTGCTGCTCGTCCACGAACACTTTGAAGCGCACTTTAAAACAATCTTGCAGTTGATCTTGGGTTGTAACGCGAATGATTTCCATGTGGACTTCTTCCTTTCTTCGAACGTTCCTTGATCTTATCTCATTCAAGAAAAGTTGTCCACATGCGCTAAACTTTCCTAATTTTTTTCTCCAGCATATAACTCAAGGCGCCTATTGCGATACCTAGAAGCGCTCCTCCAGCTACTTCTCTTGGTAGATGGCCTAAGCTTTCTTTTAGGGCTTTACGTCTGCGAGTATGATACAAACCAGGATGTTGTTTAGCCAATCGTTCGACTTGCTCATCGAGGTCATTCACTTCAATAGCAATTTCTCCAGCTGCTCGCCGAATCCCCATCGCATCATACATGACAACGGCTCCGAAAACCGAACTCACGGCGAAATCAATCGCAGAAATTCCTCTTTTCATCGCAATATAGGTTGCAAGGGCAGATACACCCGATGAGTGAGAACTTGGCATCCCTCCTGTTTGGATCATTTGCGACCAATCCCACTTTCTAGTCTTTATATACGTAAGGGGCATTTTTATTGCTTGAGCGATTCCAATTCCAATCATTGCTGTCGTCAATGCTCGATTCATTTCCTTCACCTCACTTCTAGCATCCATCACAGGTTTAGATTCTATTCGCAAATTTTGATACAATAGAAATGTGATTAATAAGTTTTCCTATGTAAAACTCGAAGGAGTGTTAAATGATGAATATCGCTTTTTTCCTATTACCTAAATCTGAGGTCATTACAACGACATTGCAAACAACGCTTCGCCAAACCCTAGAACGAATGGAATATCATCGTTACACGGCCGTACCCATCCTATCCGACGATGGTCATTATGTAGGTACCGTTACCGAGGGAGACTTATTGTGGTTTCTTAAAAATTCGGACGGAATTGGCTTCGATAATGCGCACCGTCACATGCTGGCCGAAGTTCCTCTGCGTGTGCAAAATAAACCGGTTCATATTCATGCTGATATGGTAGATCTCATCGATTTGGCCAAAGTGCAAAATTTCGTGCCAATTGTAGATGATTCCGATAAATTCATCGGCATTGTACGAAGAAGTGAGATCATCGAATACTGCGCGAAGCAAATGATATTTAAATCCCCCTCCGCTGCAGGAGAGAGGTAGTCCAGGCGTTACGTACCAGATAAATGGTTTGCGTAATCAAATACGCGCTTGCTAGCATAAGAAATGGAAGCATCCCATACACATATCGATCTACCGGAATGAACATCAGGTGGATACTTAAGAACATGAGAAAAGCAACCATTAAGTAATGAATTGCTGGCTTCCGAATGCCGAAAATAAACATACCAATATTACCCAAAGCTATTAAAAAGGTGTGTAAATGTATCAGTGTATTCGCATACCATACAGGTACGGAATAAGGATAAGGTCCCACCCACATCGTTTTGAAAAACACGTTTAATTTCCCAACCATCATCCATTTAATCCATAATAACGGCTCCTCCATCAAACCTTCTTTTATCCGTCTAATGCCTTCTGCGAATTGATGATCCTTATCGATATGGTCCCAATCAATTGTGCCTCGGAAGTAAGGGTCCGTTCCTCCTAGGAACGGATTGCCCGCTTCCCCTTTGGCGATGAAAATAAACGAATGAAAAGTTATCCAATTCCTTATCCACCATGGCATCATGCATTGGTTTTCTCCATTTTCTTTGTTTTCACCCAAAGAAACACATTAGGAATAACCGCTAAAGGAAGTATATTCGGGCGAATGAGAACGCAAAGGCCAAGCAGAAGACCCATCCCTAGATGATCCCGCCATTTGTTATCCTGTATGATGCGAACCTGCATGTAGAGTAATCCTGTAAAAACAGTCAGAAACGGAACCTCCGTCAAAATGAGTGAAGTTGACCAGACGTAGGAAGGATACACCGCGGCGAACCCGCTGGCGATAAGTCCTGTTATCGGATGAAACAACCGCTTCCCAATCAGAAATAGGAACAGAATTGCGCCCAGTGAGATTCGTGTACTCCAATTGATCCCACTCGAGTGGTGGGTAATCAGCCTCAAGCACATAGTGAAGGCGTAAATATAAGGCCGCGGCCATGAGCAGCAGCAAGCCGAGCCAAACTCCGCGTTTCATCTATCTTCTTCTCCCCAATACCTATTCGGCTAACAGAAAGGCGCCTCCAACTAAAAAAAGCAGCCCTAACCATTGCGAAGATGTAAACGTTTCCTTAAGTACTAACCCCAGATTATGTATTCCGTTTAATGGCGTTCGATTGAGCGCTATTTTCCATGTAATTTGACTGCAAACCAGCAAACATACATTAAGGAGAACGATGAAAAGCGGAGCCATCAGCATCATTTAGATCCCTTTGCTCGTAATTGTTCCTGCAGAAGTGCGACTTCTTGAATAAGTCGGGTTAGTTTGCTGTGGAGCTTAGATATGACAAGTGTTTTTGTCAGAAAACGAGAACCGATACAGCAATCGACCTTTCTTGATACGATTGGATCAATAATGTGAGACAACGCTCGGGGATCATGTTGACCATCAGCGTCGATCTGAACGGCAATGTCATAGCCATTCCTTGATGCATATATGAAACCCGTTTGCATGGCATCACCGATGCCTAGATTAACAGGCAAATCAATCACAGCCGCATGCTGTGTCTCGCGGGAAACCGCTGAGGTATGATCCGTGGAACCATCATTAACCATTCCCTTACAGTGGTTACCATCCTTAGCCATTTCTATTTCCAAGCATACCCTCTTCATCTTGGAATTAAACTTGATAAATCAGGTCCCTCAGATCTTGGATTCGACCAACAAAAATCTCGCATGAGCGGCTACCAGGCAAATCCCTACTTTTGAGTTTGGGAAACGAGAGTAGAATCGGGGTACATTGTTTCAGAGTATTTGTTCGACTTTTAATGCAAAAAAAAAAGAATGGGGGCTGGATCCCATCCTTCCGTTGTAGCGTCAAGTAACCACTACACGATTAACACTTCCGTTCTTTTGGATAAAGAAAAAGCTAACAAATGCCGCGTCCATACCTTCCAAAAATAGAATCTGGATCCGATGGGCTTTGGATTGGACTATAGAGCACATCACTTTGGAAATGTAGAGGAAGAATGGAGAGCGTTGCAATCTCTCTATCCTGAGTTGGAATTTCGTGTTAGTATCTTTATGAAACTTGAAGGCTTAGGCGTTGTTAAGTAAAATGGATGGGATTGGCAACTGTTTCAATTGTAGGATCGACAAGACATGTACGTTCAACTTCATCTTCTTGTGCTTGTTCTGATTGCCATTTTTGCAATTGAATAGGCTGAATTCCAAGTTGACTCATCACATGATTAATATCGATTTCTATCATTACTCCTACACCCCATCTATGGTTTGTCTCTTCCTCTTTGTCTCCTCTTTACTTTATCGGTCATTCACTCTTCTGTAAATAAGTGCATATTGTCGAATCACCTAAAAAATCAATAAAACCTATTTTAATAATACTTAATCAAAAGAGTCGGGTTTCGACAAAAAAGAAAAAGAGCTGCTTTGTGCGGCTCTTTTGTTCTTTAGAATGACATTTTACATTATTGTAATTGTCCATTCGACGACGCTTTGGAAGAAACAAATTCACTCGCCCAATCGACCATACCATTCATTAAAGTCAGTATTAGATTGACCGCATCTTTCTCTGTTAATGTTCCATTCGATTGACTGCTTACGTATTGGGACGTTTTTTGCTCTAATTTCTCTACAAGGTCCTTTATTTTTAATAATTCATTGGCTAAGTCCGTTACTTGCTGCCCGCTGGTGTCGACTTGTCCTGCCTTTATACTTTGGTTCTGATCCTGTCCTTGGACTTGGCTTTGGTTTTGGCCCTGGTTCTGATCCTGCGCCTGTTGTTGATTGCCGTCAGTAGCTTGCTGTTGACCTTGGCTTCCTTGTGAGCCATTGATGAGCATCTTTTTTACTTGCTCGAGTTCGATGAGCACCAAATCATTTTGTTTTGTTAGTTCATCCATTTGAAGCTTGAGATCCTGTGTTTTGATCATGTTGTCAAGAATGCTCCTTCCATTATTTCACGGCACCGCAAGCAATTCGTTTCCCTGAATTACCGGTTGGATCCGTCTTCAGATCATCTTCTTTCTCATGAATCACCAGACTGGTCCCCCCTTGCTTGAGCAATGAGTTCGATTTGTTCGGAAGCATCACCACGGCCTTGGTAATGGCATTGAACTTCCCGTTTCCCTGTTCATCTACGACTAGATTTGGGAGATCCCCGGCATGGGCACCTTTCGGATTAAGAAAGCCATGCTCCTTCTTCATCGGGTTGAAGTGGGCTCCAGCCGATTCAAAACTTGGTGCCTCGCAAATCGCTTTTTCGTGAAAGTGAAGTCCATGGAGGCCTGGTGTCAGCCCGCTAACTTGGAGTTCAATCTGAACCCCTTCCTGAACAGATGTCAACTTGGCAGTCCCAATGGATTGGCCGCTCATACCGATTAATGATACTTTCAGCTCTGATGGTGGTGATGCAGCTTCTGTTGTCGCTGCGCTCTTAACGTTTTGACAACCGGTAAGCGCAAGCAGCCCCAAACTGACAGTCATGATGATAGTAAGTGATTTCATACAGTGATGATCCTCCCTAGAACTTGGCATACATAATCTACCCTTAGGATGCACAACTGCATTACGCTGTAACCGTATCAAAAGAACAAATTTTTCATAATAAACGCTATCCATAACAAAAAGCCTGCAATCTCTCGATTGCAGACTTTTGATGCCCTTCATTCCAGCTATAAAATTGTCATGAGCTTCGCTATTATTTGCAGATTCTCTAACTTCCGCTTGTAGAAATGGAACTCTACCTTCGTATGCTCGACTGCATCTTCCATTCGCAAAACTTGCTGCTGCAATTCTTTGGTGTGCGGCCACATCTCCGCTTGGCGGTGGAGCTCGTTCTTCCCTGTGACCAGACCGTCACCAATGACTTCACATTCTTTGGTTACAAGTTGATGCTTTGCCCAGGCCAGTTCAGATACCGCATCCACATAGATCGCTTCTGCTTGTTTAAGCAATTCGGGTACTAGTTGTAGCTCCAAAATAACATCCGACCGATTCATTCGGATTCCTCCTATCAGCTTAGCAAATAATGAACTTTTGCTGCTTTGCCTCATGTATATTCATAGAAAAATAAAACATGCTTATTAGAGATATCCGGCGAAAATAAGTTGTTATTACACTCTTTTCGACTTATATTGCCATGGCAATTCTTCAAGGTATGACAAACCGATTAAGATTACATTAAATCTATCAAGACCCCCTCTTCCCTACTTGTATAGCCTGATAGAAGTAGTTACAATGATACTATACGTATCGAAGGAGGTGACAAATATGAGCCAAGAGGAAGAAGTAGTATCCCAAAATGAAGAAGAAATCGTCGAAGAGTCCACCGAAGAAGTGGTGAGCGAAGAAGCGGTTGAAGAAGTTGCTGCTGCGGAAGAAAGCACGGAATCCGAAGAGGAATAATACATATCTTTCAAATATAAGTTCCCCCCATCCTACCGGATGGGGGTTTATTGCTTTATAGATAACTTTTCCCGACTAGAAGGTACTAATGAATTGTTAAAATTTTTTTTATTTTCGCGAATAAATTATCCGAACATTCAAATAATACTGGTGTACCAAAAAAAAGGAGATGATTTTGAATGGCTAGAAACAACACTTTAGTCGTACAACAAGCAAAGGCAGCATTGGATCAACTGAAGTATGAAGTCGCTCAGGAAATTGGTGTACCTCTCTCCCCAACTGGTTACAATGGTAATTTGGCAACACGTGATGCTGGTGCCATTGGTGGTAACATCACGAAGCGGTTAGTGCAAATAGCTGAGCAACAGCTTTCCAGCTTCAAACGCTAATCCTTTGATGTAGGAGCAAGCACAAAAAGACTGATTCACTCGATCCTCCTTAGAGTGCAATCTAGTCTTTTTCTTTTTTTCTTCGAATTTGTCAAAGGAGTGTTAACCATGACCGAACAATATGAAATATTCCGTGATCCGTACCGCATGCTAATTCTTTTGGCTACATTAGTTAGTGAACAAAAAGGTGAAAAAGCTCTCCAATTTGACAACGTACCGTATTTTGAGAACGATACGTATCTTATCCAGAACGAAAAGTTTGTATACAAAAAAAATTCCTACCGAAATTACCTGGTTCCAATACCTATGAAGAGACATTGCATGCAATAAAGACTATACCCGTAAGGAATACATCAAAATGTTCGTTAATTGCCTTGCTTCTCTCTACAACATCTCATAATACATACGCTGAGGCTGTATATGACAGTCTCTTTTTATTACACATTGAAAATTTTCTTGGAAAGGGCATACATAGCTCTTAAGTGACAGTAAACAAAAAAAGCGCTGCCTAACGGAATCTTCCATCTAGACTAGCGCTGCTCTTTGAAGCATTATTTCTTTTTTACTTCTTCTACAAACACGTCACTTGCGTCACGGTTACTTCCAAGCTCAAGAATCGTATATTTCTTATCGCCAATCATGATGACATCTTCCACTTCTGGAAGCGGATCACCTAAATATACGGTGCCCAAATATACATTACTGCTCTTCAAACGTAAATTCCATCGATGTTGTTGTTTCGTCATTTCCCTGTTCCTCCCAAGCTCTAATGTCATCAAGTTACCATAAATCAAGTCAAGATGAAAGCCCCACTATCAAACATCCTCATTAATATGATACATTAATGTCATGATCGTCCAGAAAGGTTGACAACTACCATGACTACAAAAGGCCTAACAAATGATGAACTCTCTATCCTACTATCCAAAAATAACGAAGTCTTTCACGGCACAATGGAGAGCTTATCTTTTATTCCCAGGTCCAAAAAGAAGCGCAAAGCGCACCACATTTTAGATAAGCTGTTCCGATTTTGGCGCAATTAAGCTAAAAAAAACTTGTATTGACAATAATAAAAATCCTTGGTATATTACTAATTGTCCTCAAAAAACGACTTGTTAGCTCAGCTGGGAGAGCACTATCTTGACAGGGTAGGGGTCAGTGGTTCGAGCCCACTACAGGTCATACATTCAACCCCTTGGTATTCAAGGGGTTTTTGCTTGTTTATATTCACATGAAGGTATTCTATAATGCCTTTTGGAGCGAATTTGGTGCGAATAACTTCTCTCCTATTAGGAAGGCGCTCCTCATTTGGAAGGGTTTCCTAATTTGTCTTCTACAACAGCAAAAAGCCCGACGGGGATTAACCGTCAAGCTGGTGTATATTGAATGTTAATTATAGTACACGGCGTGCCGTAGCGTAATTGTTGCTCCACCAACCGCTGTTCATATCCGAGATCGTGACGCCTGGACTACCGTAGGTGTGAAGAACTTTACCGTTACCGATATAGATACCTACGTGGTGAATCGGCGAATAAAAGAATACCAAGTCGCCGGGTTTCAGTTGATTCCGAGGCACGAACTTACCTACTTGCGATTGTGCATGAGCAGTACGTGGCAAGTTGATCCCATATTTCTTGAAAGCGAATTGCGTGAATGAAGAACAGTCAAAAGTACGAGTGTTTCCTGACGTTGAACCGAATCGATATGGTGTGTGCATATAGTGTTCACCAGTAGAAATGATATTATCCGAAATCGAAGCGGCGTGAGTTGTTGTTGGTGAAATCGCCATGGCGCCGCCTATGAAGACGGATAAACTCAGAGCAAAAGTCGCGATAGTTTTATAGGCTTTTTTCATGATGTGTATCCTCCCTTTGTTGGCTCAATGGCCTGTGTTTTGTTGACCTGTTACCACTATAACACACGATTTACATCCGAAAATTTACCACTATGTCTGTTAAAGTAGGAGTGGTAACAGTTCAACCGACTTTATTAGAGTTTGATGAGAACTGTATGAGACGTATCTTATTGACACTTGAGCGGGAAATAAAACAGCCCAACAGGTTGACCTGTCAGGCCGCGCATTACGTTTATTGACTTCACGTACAATATAAAAAAGAGCAAAAGGCTCTTTAGACTGTCATTTGATACTCACTTCACTATTCCTGCTCTCAAGTTAGTAACGCCAAATTCCAAATATCCTTTTAAACAGGTCAACATATAAACCCAACCTTCTTTATTATCTACCAACTTACTAATTAGTTCATCATCATTTTCATTAAAACCTTCTTCGTTAATTTCAATAATTGTACTCGTATTATCCAACTCTTTCAGCGTAATTGTAACAACATGACCTTCCTCATTTGCACCCCACTGGAAAACGATTTTCTTATTTAGTTCGATTTCCATTACTTTTATGTCTACTTGTGCATCGTATTCATCATATCTCAAGGTAATCGTCTTGCCTTGTTCCAATCTTCCAGAACCCGATGAAAACCAATAATTAGACATTTTTACAGGGTCAATAATAGCGTCAAATACTTCATTAATGGGCTTTACTATTTTAAATTTCGTAAGGTTGTTCATACTAAATCAACTCTCTCTCGATGTTATGATTGGTTATATTGAAATTGGTGGCAAGGTGTTTCCCGTTTCGAGCAAACTTTTTAAGTTGCTCAGAATGGCCGGCCATCCATTATTTAATCCCTCAAAGGTATCATCTTTATCCACGAAGTCAGCAGGCACCAGATTTTCATGCTTAAGAGTTAATTTTACAGTCGTATCCATTTGTTTCAACTCAAAAGTGACCCGTGACGGTTGCTCACGAGATGCTTCATCCCCAACCATGTTCCAAGTAAAAGAAAGTAAACGATGCGGTTCGCATTTTAGTATTTTTCCGTGATCGGTAACTTGTCCATTCCGCGAATAGGTAATGCTTGAGCCCTCTTGCCAATCAGATTGGATTTTGCTCCCGAAGAAGTATTTTTCGGTAAAATCGCTACTTGTCAAAGCTTTCCATAGCTTTTCCGGTGTCGCCCTAATGTAAGAAACATAAACAAATGCCGTGTCAGTCATTGATTTCCTCCTCAAGCTTTCTTTTAAGTTCACGCAATGCTTCGATCCGATGCCGTTCATATTTTCCAATCCAACGATCGTATATCTCTCCGATAGGAGCGACATTTAGATAATGCATTTTATTTCGCCCGTGCCATTCAATGACAATTAAATTCGCATCCTCCAATATAACAAGGTGTTTTGTAACCGATTGACGAGTCATTTCAAGATGTTCACATAGTTCATTTAATGTCTGACCATTTTTCTTGAAGAGTTCGTCTAAGAGTTGTCTACGGCTTGAATCAGCAAGAGCCTTAAATACTTTATCCATGTAACCATTATATGCAACCTTTTGTCTGCATGTCAATTTTATGCTCTCCCTTGAAGTTGTCATGAATGATATAAAATAAATCCTATTCTCCTCGAAACAATTATGTTAAATTGATTTCATAAACTAATGGAGGAAATATCTTTGAACCAATTCACTGAACATCTTGTTAATCAACATCGACAGTATTTGTCTGAAAACACCAAAGAACTTGAGAATTATGGTTCGATTTATGAGCACATGTTGTTTTACTTGACCAGTATATTAGGCATTGATAAGCAGAAAGCTTTGCAATGTATCAGTGATCTTAAAGCGGATATGTCTTGTGATCTACTTAAAAACATAGTTCAAAGTGAGATTATTTGAATTTCCACTAAGCTGAAAAAATTAATTCCATCCTATCAATATTAACCAACTCTTTTATCATTGATGAATATTTTTAGTTAAAATGTTCCAAGATAAGATTTGTAAAATCGTTAGGAGGGATATCGTTTGAAAAAAAGTGAGAACCATGAACCATCTATTGCCCCAGGAATGAACATGCACGATCCACTTGAAAAAAAGGCAACCGAAGAGGAAATTGAGAAAGGCGATACTACTTCGGTGACCCGGTTGTATCTAGACCGTACACCGGAAGATTAGGGGCTATCCCTTTCATCACCTAACTCCTACTTCGGTAGCTTTCATCAAGCAAACAATCATAACTTACAAAGAATTCAAGAAGGATTTTTTGAATGATAAAAAAATGAAACGTCTCTTATCGATAAGAGGCGTTTTTGTTTTGTCAATAATTATACGTCATCGGACACTATGAATTTATAAATAAATCAAAGGTGATAATAAAAGTGTGTTATAAAAATTAAAAAGGGTGATTTGATGATTTACATATATAATGATTTTGGTGGAACTCATACAACTGCCTTAGCGGCGGCTTACCATCTAAACAAATTACCTAAAAACCGAGAACTTACAAAAGAAGAAATTCTAAAAGTCGATTATTTCAATAAACTACAAACTTCAGATATGGGTAAACTGATATTTCATGGTCTAGATGAAAATGGTAATCCTGTTTATACAATGGGACATGGAATATCAAAAGTAGTAACACCAGCTTTAAAAAATTTTGCATTAGTATTGCAGGAGAGGTATCAACACCATGAAACCATCGTGTTTTCCAATACATCACCAACCGTTCCATTTGCGATGACAATTGGTGGATTATTCTCTCGAAGATTTAAAATAAATTTTATTGGCGTGCCATTACTAGTCTTAGGAGCAAAGCAATGCTGCAATAACATTATTCGGTTAGTCGAGAATACTAAAAAAATTGGAATATCTAATAAGGATGCTAAATCACTCACCATATTAGACAACAAAAAATATAAAGATGATAACTGATGAGGATAAGAATTAAATTTTTAATATAAAAAAACCGCGACTTTTTAAGTTTAAGTTTGCGGTTTCTTTATTATTTACATTATTGCTCCTCATTAACCAAAACCGTATCCCGGATCTGATCAAACGAAACAGGCGTATAATCCAAGTGTTCCACACTCACATTGTAGTAATGGAGCCCCTCGTATTTCTGGCTGTGTATGTGTCCGTGGACATTGACATAGGGCATTTGTTTATTCATATACATTGGCTCATGCGAAAGGAAAAAGAAATTCTTATAAATGATGGGGTATTCACTCACTTCGTCAAAACCTACATCCAGCCACCATTCTCTCGACCTTCCCCTATCGTGGTTACCTAATATGAGGATTTTGTAGCCGTTCAGCTCCGAAACGATGGTTTCGGTTCGTTCTTTATTCAGGAAGGAAAAGTCTCCAAGATGAAATACTTTGTCCTCTTTGCTGACAGCTGAATTCCATTTAGCTATCATTGTCGCAGTCATTTCGTCTACATCTGCGAAAGGCCTATCTTCGAAATCAATAATGGATTTATGACCAAAGTGATGATCCGATATAAAATATGTATTGGACATGGTTATCTCCCTCCTTTAATTCTTAATCCCACAACATTCCCACGGTCTCTCCACCAGAACGACCATAGTAAGGTACATACAGGCAAAGTCCAAAGAAACGGTGCATAGCCCACATAGTGATCAACGGGTACGCCAACGATTGTTCCACATACGATGGCAAGCATATTCCATGGGATCATAGCAGCTAGAATGAGGCTTGAATCAGCCACGACTCGGGCAAGTTGGCTGCGTGGGAAACGTTCTTCCCAGAAAGGCAGCAAGCTCCGCCCTGTCATCATTATCGGCAATGTTTGCGTGCATGAAACAAGGCCCAGCCCAAGGCCAAAAAGGGATGTTCGGACAGTCGCTGAAAGGAGTGAAGCAGACGACGCCCCTAGCAACTTTTGCATATAAGTCTGAAGGACACGATTCTCTTCCAAAATGCCATTGAACGCACCGGCAAGTCCAATAAGAACAATCAGCTCAATCATGTTAGACAAACCTTTGGTTTGGAGCGTGACAAATAAGCTAGAATGATAGCCAAACCACATATCGTGCAGCCATTCGTTCAAGGTCACATGCTGAAAAGTCACGCTAATAACGATGGCACAAGCAATCGACAACAAAAAGCCGTTTCTTGTTTTGAACCTGATAAGGATAGAAATCAACAGAACAAGGACCGGCAGCAAAAGCCACAGGCTGTACTTAAACCCTGAATCAAACTGCTGACTGAGCAAGCCGATAACACTTTGATGCCAAGCGCCACTCAAATCACATATCAAGAAAAACCCAAGCGTAGCACCTAATGCACCTATTGTTGTAGGAAGCAAGACTTTGAATAGCTCATGAACCGAGACACCTGTAGAGGAAGCTACAAGTCTATTCGCACTAGAAAATGGCGATGTCCGATCTCCGACGAAAGCACCTGATACGAGTGCTCCAGCAATCATAGGAAGCGGGATTTGCAGCAGCACGCCTAGACCAATTAAAGGAATACCAACCGAACTGAGCGTTCCCGTAGAGGTGCCGAGCAGCATAGAGATACAAGCAGAGAGTATAAATGAGAACGTCAGAAAAAAGCTGGGATCCACGATTTGAAGTCCCTTATCGATCATATAAGGGATTGTTCCGCTCATTGTCCATGTAGGGATAACAATCCCGACTAATGCAAGAATCCATATAACCTCTTTGGTGTGTTTGATACCTTCCCACATACTTTGCAAGATATCTGGAAATGCGGCTCCTCTTCGCCGAATGAGGGCAACCAATGTTAGAAGCCCCAATGAAAATCCAATCGCTAAAGCAATATGAAGAAAATACGCGGCAGCCAGACCAATAATCGTAATCGAAATCGTTACGCCAAGTTGTCTATTTGTTAACATGGTTTTATGCCAACATCTCTCGAATTGTTTTTAGGGTTTCACTTATGGCTTCCTTTAGCGGCTCCGTCTCCCCTTGATAGGGATGAACAGAACCAAAGGTATGATTTCCCTTAGGTATCCGAAACCACCTAATGGCTGGATTTTGCTCAACAAGCCTCGTTGAACCTCGAATACCTCGATCTCCGTCTTCTGTTCCTTGAATAAGAGCGATAGGGAAGGAAGCAGCACTAATTCTGCCCATGATATCGAATCGCTCACGATTACGTTCCATATCTTCTAAGATTTCGAGATCTAGCGGCATGTTTTGCTTCGTGCGTCCATTCAACGTATACGTTCTCCCTGTTGCGCGCATCTCCGCTTTATTTTCCTCTGTAAATAAATCGACATTGGCAATGCCGTTCCAGCTAATCACACCGACAATGTGTTCAGGGTGATCGAGCGCGTAGATTAAGCATACCCCAGCGCCCCTGCTATGACCTAAAAGAAGAATCGGCTTTTGTGCTGATTCTTCACGTTTTCGAATATCGTTCACAACCGTATGTAAGTCTTCAAGATCTTTGGAGTATGTATCTCGAGCAAACTTCTCAAGTTCCGTAAATTCAAGTAAACTAGCACCTACTCCATTGTGAGAAAAATTGATCGAAATCACATCAACCACTTCGGCCAATGATTGAGCCACATGAGGAAACATTCCCCAGTCTTTAAATCCTTTGTATCCATGACAAATGATTAAAGTCCCTCTAGCCGGCTGTGATACCGCTTCGTAAAAGTCTCCTCTCACAACGCGATCCGTATCAATAAATCGTTCAAATGGTTTACCCGATCTTGGTTTCATTCGTATTCCTACCTTTCCCTTCGTGTTCAAATCACTGCATACTTCTGTTATTTTATCACAATCTAAATTAGACAGCATGTGCCGTATGACCGTTCATAAATTTAAGACATTTAGTAAAAACTTGACTATGGTGTTTAATTCTCTCCCTTCATCATCTGAACCTGCGGGTAAAAAAATCATTTCAGGAGGAAGCTAATTTATGCATCAAAACCGAGCAACCAGCTTGCTCCGAAAGCTGATCTGTACATTGTTGTTTCCTTTGCTAATAACAGGTGTAATAGGCGCCAACTGCCAAGCTAACAGCAATCCATTGTATCAAAAGACGGCGAACTCCAACACCTTCCGGCTGGTCGTCAAAGCATCCCCCCATGCTGCTTATCAAACAGAAGCTATATTTGTAGATAAAAAATTACAGAAAGAGCTGGATGAAGGGAGAGCAGGTTCTCCATATGTCGATCCGCTCCCACCGGACACCACGCTCTCTTATGACAAAAAAGGTCAGTTGCAAAGCTTTGGTGTCACTACGACTGGCAAGGTGGTAGATCTCTCGTCTAGATTCATGGTAAACCTATCTAGTCATGCTCAAGAATCGCTGCGTTCACAAGTTCAATCACTTAGAGCCAAGCACTATGGTGAGATGCTTCCTTGGGAGGAGGCGAGTGAGGTGCTCCCCAAATACAGTAAATTCACCATTCTAGACGTGGAGAGCGGTCTCAGCTTTGAGGGACAGCGCCGCGCGGGTTCCCATCACGCGGATGTCCAGCCGCTGACCAAATCCGACTCCGCAACGCTGAAAACTATCTATGGCGGCGCCTGGAGCTGGGACCGCAAAGCGGTCCTAGTGAAACTTAACGGCCGCACGCTCGCCGGGTCCATGCATGGCATGCCGCATGGTGGTGATGGTATTCCCGGAAATGACTTCAAAGGTCATTTCTGCATTCACTTCCTCGGGAGCGTGACGCACGGCTCCCGCTCCGCAGATCCGGCGCACCAGGTCATGGTGCACCGAGCCGCAGGCTTGCTGACGGACTACATCAACAAGCTCTCACCTTGGGCGCTGATCGACGTGTGGATCAGCGCAGCGAACCAAGGTGACCTGCAGCTGCTGCAGGTCACCACGGGGCAAGAGCAGGCGCTGCATGTGCGCAGCATGCGCCGCCTGTCCAAGTTCCCGGAGCAGGACGTATCCCAGCTCCTGAAGCTTGACACCGCTGTTGACGTTTCGGCTACGCTGGCACGTGCTTCCGCGGTTGCTCACAGACGTGTGCTCTTTCGCCTCGAAAGAGCCTCGCTAGATACGCGCTGGTACATCCGCAGCGCGGTCATACAGTAACAAAAGCCCGGCATCTCTGAGCTAGTCGAGAGATGCCGGGCTTCCTTCTTTATTTCACGGTAATTTTACCCTTCATGAATTCCTTATGTGGCTCACAGTAATAGGTGTATTCCCCTGGTTTCGTAAATGTGACACTTTCAGAATTACCTGTGGCAAGAAGGTTCGTTTTGAAGCTGCCATCGTCAGCAACGGCATTGTGCTTCACTTTATCCTTATTCGTAAAGATAACAGATGAGCCTGCTTCTACGGTGATTTCCCCCTCTTTGAAAGCAAAGCCTTCCATATTCACATAGTACGTTTTAGCTACCTCTTGTCCTGATCCGGACGTTCCGCCACTAATGAGATTAACCGTCCGCGTTGATTCATCATACAAGACCTTGATGCCGAACACTTCAGCCAGAAAACGCGAGTGGACGAAGGTTGAGCTATTAATTAATTGAGCAGGTCCAACCATGGATATTAGGGATCCGTCCACATCTGCTTCTGAGGATCCGATAGTCAACTTAACAGTCTTGGTGTCCTTTTTTACTGTCACCGTTTGCGTAGCGGCATCATAGCTCACTTCGGATCCAATGCCTTCGGCAAAAGCGCGATACGGTACAAACAAGGAACTATCGATCAAGTATGACTCGTCTAACTGCAATGGTTTCCCATTCAATGTGAGCTTCATATCGGATTTCACCTGCTGCTGCATGTAAGCGGATGCTTTCATATTCATATCAGCCGACAGGCTCGTACCATGCTCATGAGCTGAAACAGGTAATATCCCCGTAACCAATAAGCCAATACTTAGAACGACTGCATATAAACTTTTTTCATCAAAAAATCCTCCTTGAATGTATTCATCTACTCTGTAGAATAAACGCATCAAAGGAGGATTCGGTTCGGTTTAATTTCGGGAATCATTTATTGTTCCGGTTGACCTGAAGCTTTACGTAATTCATTAGCTAAGCGATGAAACTCCTCTCGAGCAGCAGGGGAATTCGTCGCAAAATATCCGGCAGAAAGGAATGGTATAATCAAATTCGCGTCACCAGGTGACAGAGGATAGGATATGGGAGGCTCAGGTGGCACTACCGTATTCCACCAACCTTCATTCCCATACGATTCATCGTGATCGATATCGATTCCATGTTCGACCACTTCATTAAAGTATTGATAAATGTTTATAAAAGTAGACTTTTCACCGCCGCTCCAAGCATACGTTTGCCAAAAATGTGAACAAGCCCCTGCCTTTTGTACGGCTTCCATCACCGAAAAAGATCCATATACCCCTGTCGTGTATTCAGGTGTCGCTTCACTTGCTGCTTGAATATAGGCAATGACTGCCGGCATTTGCGCACTAGAAGCATCAAAATCAACAGCAAAATAGATACAGCTGCCAGCTGGTTGGCTAAGATTATGAGCAACCTGCAAAGCAGTAGCCCCATCTGCTAATCCCGCATTCCTTCCATCAAGAGCTCGGCTAGCAGTTGTCTCGAACACAGATACGATATGCAGGCCGGCCTGGCTAATCGTGTCTGCTTCTGCTTTGGTAAGTGCTTTAAACCCACTAGGAACAAGATATCTGGCCACAAACGAGTAGCCATCCTTGACGAAAGCACTGGCGGTTGGTGCCGTTAAAGGCGTTGAACAATCAAAACCTTTGGTCACTTTCACTCACCTACTCTCTACTAGTTTCATATATAATATGCTTACCTAGGGTTGAGCGCTACAAGATCAGGTAGTATGCCTATCCAGGAAAACCGAAAAAGGCTCCTCCCCCCTAAAGGAAAGAACCTTTTTTAGTAAGTAAATTGAAGTCCTAATTTTCCGCAACTCCGAACCTTTTCGCATTTCTTGCGCGAGCACGTTCGATTTCAATCTCGCGATTGCGAGGCTCGGCATTGGTTACCAATGAATTGAGCAGATTCCGGGCAACGACAGACATCTCCTGGACGGCGCGATTGAACGCCTCCTCGTTCGCTTTCGAAGGCTCGGTGAAGCCCGAGAGCTTTCTCACAAATTGTAACGAGGCTGCCTGAATCTCATCGTCAGTAGCAAGAGGATCGAAGTTGAATAGCGTTTTAATGTTTCGGCACATAGCTTTCTCCTTATCGAGAGGCTTGTTTGGTCTCATAAAATAATAAAAACCCTTATAATGAAGGGTTTCCTGAGTATGGGCCCAGAGGGACTCGAACCCCCGACCAATCGGTTATGAGCCGACCGCTCTAACCAACTGAGCTATAGGCCCAAAATGAAGTAAAATTGGTTGCGGGGGCAGGATTTGAACCTGCGGCCTTCGGGTTATGAGCCCGACGAGCTACCGGGCTGCTCCACCCCGCGTCATTAGCTGCCGCTCAACAGCGACAAAATTAAATATACACTAAGCGCGAGGGCTAAGTCAAGCGTTAATTTCTAGGTCATTTCGTCAGATTTACGTATTATATCGAACGCCAAAACGTCCTTTTTTCGACTTATACACTTCCACTTCTTGTGGGCATTCATATCCGTAAATCCACCAATCTTCTTCCATTCTTTTAGCCAAACAGCCCGCTTGAAACTTGGAATCGTATAATTTAGCCCAATATATCCAGTTCATCGCAATCACTCCGTTTTGTTCAAATCGATAATCCTATCTTATCCAAAAAAAGAACGACTTATGAGCCCTCCCTAACCAAGCAATAAATTACCGCGGCAAAATAAATAAAAAAGCCACTTGGAAGTGCTTAACAGCACAGAACCAAGCGGCATTTCATGAGTTTTACTATTGTTTGAAAGTAGTCAGTAACCGTTTAACGGATTCCCCATATTCATTGGTGAATGTCTCAAACACTTTGACTTGAATTGGGAAGTCAAGTTGGTTGGATTTCGCATTTAAGTTAATTGTATTTGACCCATTGTACAATCGGCCTTCGCCTGACAAGGCTTGAACTGATTTTCCAACTGGATTTCCAACATTGTCGAATAATTCGAAAGAAAGTTTACTGTTAAACTTATCGACCGTCACTTGTTTATCCGGGTTTATGTCCAAATCCAGCTTCAGCTTGTAATCATAGGTCATGTTTCCTTGGAAAATAGCTGAAATGGTCCAATCCTTAATGCCAATCTCAAACGGATACACATTCAGAACTTTGCTCGTTGGCTCATTTTTCTGAACAGGTACCTTTGCCGTCGCAAGTAATGATTTATAGGTCGTATCTCCACTAGCTTGCTGACTGTAAAGGTTCATCTTCAATCCTTCCCCAGTCTCCGAAGCTGGTAGGGCATACGAATAGCTTACGACATAAGAGGCCTTTGGAACGACACTGAGAGCTGTAGCTTCCTGTCTCCTTCCTACATAGGCATAACCGTCTTTACTAACAAGTTCCGTTTGAATCGCGGGAATCGGGATCGGTCTCTCACTGTTATTCGTTAGTTTAAACTTCGCAACAGCCGAATTGAAGCCATCGTCTTCATTGCTTGTTACGTGCAATTCAACCAGCGACACATCGACATTTGAAGGAACGAATTTATTCGTTGTATCCAGTTTGACAGCTGTGCCTAACGTGTATTCCGGAGCTGGGATAACGCCTTGTGTTAAAGCACCTGCAGGGAGCAGAATATTGACGCGTCCTACACGGTAGCTGTCTTCATGGAACTTGCCCTCACCTATTGCAGTGGCAAAATTCTCTGGTGTAACCACATTCAAACTGGTGAATTCCGTGTCCAGTTCCGTTGGGATGACAACATGGATGTACTTCTTCTCACCTGGATCCAATATAACAGATGTTTCGGCACGACTACCGGAATAAACGTTATTGTCTGTCTTGCCATCGATACCAAAATTAGGAACGGTCTGGCGCTCTTTGGTCGGATTCAGGACTTGAATTTGGACAACCGTGGATACGCCTTTGGCTGTGATTTCCTTATGAATATCCACAGGTAGGAATCCAAGAGATGATCGTAAAGAAGGCAGGGTAAAGGCCTCTCCCCATTTAAGGATAGCAGATGGCTTCGTTATCGTACTATCACTGCCGTTCCATACGAGACCAGCGTCAACCGGTACGGTTAGCAGTGTCGTTTCTTCCTTCGGATACACTTCCAGATCCACATCTACAAAGCTAAGATCAGTTAGAGCAACGTCATCACTCCGCTCAACCGTCGTCAAGTAGCTAAGTTCCTGCTGGCTCTTGGGTTGAATCGATTTCGGATTTGTGGCACTTGGCTGCAGCGTGTATTCGATGCCATCCGCCATCCGTACCCGTAATTCAAAGTCAGGTACTCGTGTCACGTTACCACTGGTATTGCGTACCCGAATGACAGCGCCCAATTTCGTTGAATCGGATTCATGATTATTGAGAATGCTTTTAATTTCTACCTCAATTTTATCTGTCAGTGTATAGCTTGTAATTGCACTTGTTCCAGCAACCACTACCCCGCTCAATCCATCGGCAGCCCATGCAGGAAAAGAAGCTGTAGTTAATAGGGCAGCAGTTAGAACAATTGTAACTAGCGATTTATTCATCGTTTTATTCACTTATTTCTCCTCCTAATTCTTTTGTTAATTGCCCACTTTTATTTTATCTTGATCTTTCAGTTGATGTTGTCCGGAAATAACGAGCATTTCGCCTTCCTTGACCCCAGAAATAACTTCCTGATTTGTCTCATTTAAGCGACCGAGTTCAACTTTACGTTTTTGCACGGTTTCCCCATTTACGATATAAACAAAACTATCTCCGGCTTCGTGAACGATACTAAGACTTGGCACAACAGGAACGACTTGTTCATCATCTTTGGTTAGTTCTACCTGGGCTTTGGAACCGGGTCTTAGCTTGCCGTCCGGATTTGGAACCTCCAATTCCAGATCGTAAGCTTTGGATTGTCCGTTAATGACATCCGATAAGTAGGTCACTTTGGCATTAGCTTTGTTCGTAACGCCTGGTATGTAGAATGTCAGTTCACCTTTGCCTCTAACGAGGTTAGCTGATGCTTCAGTAAGTTGGGACTTGATTTTGACTGGATTCGTTTGTTGAACTTCCCCCACTCGGCCACCTGGCGCTAACGTCTGGCCGACACTCACATTGAGATCCGTAAGCACACCGGAAGCCGGTGCTTTCACCTCAAGGTTGCTAAGTGCTCTCTCGATATTACGAGCGTTAACTTGTGCTGATTCCAAACTAGACTCCGCTTGTGTTAGCGAGTTCGTTTCTTGCAGTGTCTTGAGTGCTCTACGTTGGCTTGCTAGATCTTTCTTCGTATTATTAAGCGTCGTTTCCGCCTGCTCTAATTGGGACTTCGTTGCTATCCCTAAATCATAATCATTGTGAACTTTGTTGTATGCTTTCTCTAGGTCACTAACTGCGGTTTCCATCTTGGAAACCCGATCCTTGGCATCTTCGATACCGTTCGAAGTGTTCTGCTTAGCCGAAGTAAGTCCTGCTTGTGCCCCTTTTATACTAACAGCATTCAAATCCTTCTGAATCAGCGCATCGGTTGGATCCAATCGGAAAAGTACATCGCCCTTTTCTACTTTGTCTCCGCGTTTCTTAACAATTTCAATGACTTCACCACCGGATTTCGCGACAACATCCAATTGTACGGATGATAAGACGTCACCGACTTGTTCAACAGGTTCACCAATCTTTTGCTTGACTATTTTGGCCGTTTTTACTACTTTGACCCCTTGCTCTGCAGCAGCGGGTGTTGCTGCCGGGCTTGCTGCTGGTGATGCGGAACATCCAACGGCTATCGCCGCACTGAGCACGACGACACCGAATAATTTAGCACTCTGTTTAATCGTAAACAACTGACGTTTCATATTCGTTTTCTCCTTTTCCCCTGTTCAGCTTATTGGAGCGCAGATGCTGCTTGCTCCGATTGTATGGAATCCGACTTTCCTTTTCTCTTGAACCATCGGCCTTCTCTTTTCTTAAATAAAATCTCATACATGATAGGCACAATTACTAATGTTAGAAGAGTTGAAGTCGTAAGACCTCCAATAACAACGACAGCCAAACCTTTGGAGATGATTGTTCCTTTGGATAATCCTAGTCCTAATGGCAAGAGGGCAATAATAGTTGCACCTGCCGTCATAATAATAGGTCTTAACCGCGTAATTCCCGCTTCAACAAGCGCGTCGCGGATCGAATAATCCTGCTCTCTTAGCTGCTGCACGCGGTCTACGAGTACAATCGCATTTGTTACAACGATACCGATCAGCATGAGGAAACCGATGAGCGAAGTTACATTGATAGATTCTCTTGTAACTAGAAGTCCTAAGAGGCCCCCTATTGCCGCAAGCGGCAGTGAAAACAGAATGGCAAGCGGCGCTCTAGCGTTACCAAAAGCAATAACCATTACGATGTAAACAATGAAAATGGAAGCGAAGATTGCAAAAAACATCTGCATGAAGCTTCTGTTAATATCATCAGAAACGCCTTTCACTTCACGAGAGACGCCTGATGGCAATTCTAACTTGGCAAGTTCTTCCGTAATTTTTTTGCTGACGCCGCCTTTATCCGTACTCTCAATTTTTGCTCTCACACTGACAATCTGTTCTTCGTCTTCACGACTAATGTTATTTGGCGCATCAATTTGTCTGACGCGAGCTACTTCATTTAATTGAATGGTTTGACCCATAGGCGTCTTGATCAGGAAAGTACCCAATTTATCCACAGAGTTCTTGTAAACGGGATTCAGCATAACTTTGGTCGCATAAGTGACGTTATTAAATTTTAAATCGCCCAGCTTTTCTTCCGCAATCCAGGCGTTGACGGATTGTAAAATTTGAGCATTGGAAAGCCCATGCAAGCGTGCTTTGTTTTGGTCTACCGTAATCTCGACTTCTGTTTTGGAATCACTCAAGCTGTCTTTAATGTCGTTTAACTCCGGGAACTCCTTCAGTTTATCTTTAACAATTTGTGCGGCTTGCTTGAGATAGAGCTGATCATCACCTTTAAGTGAGTAGGAAAAATCTGCACCCGTTGAAGTTGGAGGTCCGCCGGTGAACAACTGTACATTGACATCCGATCCAGGCGGCATCAATTTCAACATATCTTCTTTATACGTTTTGACTGCTTCTGTCGCATCCGTATCTGCTGACAGCTCGAAAAACATCATCGCTCTGTAAGCATAGCGGTCACTGCTCTGGTTATAACCTACAAGGGATTCAATATACTTGAATGCAGGATTACCCTTTTTGTCTGTATGTAATTTCAAATCCTTTTCAAGTTCTTTGGACTTCTCATTCATCATTTCGATGGATGTTTCCCGCGGCATTTTAATCTCAATAGCCCCTTGTTTAACGGACTCACTATTCGGCATGAAAGCCACCGCTAAATTGGGTACTGTAATGACAATTGAGAGTAATAGGGCAGCGCCAGCAATCAAAAGCGTTTTGATACGGTTATTTAAGGACCAAATAATTGCTTTTTTGTACTTTTCACCCAATGTCCCTACCCTATGTTCATTGTGATTCGCTAGCTTCTTACTTCTAAGCACCATTAGCTTTGCTAGCATCGGAATCACTGTTAAAGCAACAATCAATGAAGATAATAAGGCTACTACAAGTGTAATCGCAAAAGGACGGAATACTTCACCGACCACCCCGCTCACGAATCCAATGGGACCAAATACACCCACTGTTGTAATCGTAGAAGAAGTAATCGCGCTAGAAACTTGTTTCGTTGCCAATTTAATGACAGATTCGTTTCGTTGTTGAGCGACCTGCAGCTGACTGTAGATGTTCTCAATAACGACGATACTGTCGTCCACGACCCGCCCGACGGCAATAGCCATTCCTCCAAGCGTCATAATGTTTAGGGAAATACCTAGAGGACCCATGACTAACAACGTAACAAGAATGGACAGTGGAATGGATACGAGTACGATGATTGTCATACGTATATTACGCAGGAACAGTAAGATCATTAACGAGGCAAGCACTGCACCCAATCCGCCTTCTTGCACCATACCGTGGATGGAATCTTTGATGTCATTGGCTGAATTGTAAATTTTGTGGAATTTCACGCCAGGCAGTGTTTGACCCCAATCCGTCATCAGCTTATCTGCACTATCTGCAAACTCTACGGCATTCGCTGCTTTCGTCTTGTAAAGAAGTACGCCGATAGCCGGTTGATCATCTAATCTAGCTATAAATTTGGACTCGCTAATCGCTTCGACTTTGGCGATTTGTTTGAGAAGCAGCGTGTCACCCGTTTTCGTTGTAATTTTTAAATTATCTAAATTGTAAATGGTATCCATTTCACCTTTAACACGTACCATCTGCGAGTTCCCATTGAAATCTACAGTACCCGCAGGGCTAGAAACCAGTGAAGCTTTGATCAAACCCGAAACATCTGCCGGTGTTAGACCATAACTGTTAATCGCAGGCGCATCCAGCTTAATGGTAAGCACAGCGTCCTGATTACCTACAGAGTCCACATGGTCGATTCCTTTGAGTCCATTAAAGCCAGGCAGAATCGTATTCTTATAGGCATTATCGAGCTCAGCTTGGTTCATTCCCTCATTACCGTAAACAGCTAAATAGTAGACCGGTTCGGAAGCGAATCCAGCCGTTAGTACTTTAGGCTTTTCGGATCCTTGAGGAAGCTTCACATTGGAGATCAGACTCTCCACATCTTTCTTCACATCTTCAGGCTTCTTATCTTGATTTAACTCCAGGATAATTTGTGAGTAATTGTCCTGTGAGCCGGAGCTCAGGGTTTTTAACCCATCTAATCCTGCAACAGCCTTCTCCAGCGGCTTCGTAATTTCATCTAACACATCCTTCGGAGGTGCTACGTATGTAGTACTAATAATTACGACCGGAAATGTAATATCAGGAAAACTTTCTACCTTGAGAGTCGTTGTGGAGTATGTTCCACCTACGACCAACAGCAGCATGAGGATGAAAATCGCTGCTACATTTTTCATTGAAAACTCGGTTAACTTGGACATTCTCACTTCTCCCCTATCACCAGCTTTAATACCCTACATCCTTGGTGCTCACTCATTCATCATACTTGGAATTTCTTAACAAAATATAAACTAGCTTTGAAAATTTTATGTTTTTTCTCGGTCTGGATTTATTATATCGCTTCAATTTGATAAAAACAGGTGAGTGAAGTCATATTCCAGTCATAATATGGTCATATGCATGGGTGAACGGTTATGACTTCATGTGACTAAACAAACAAAAGCGAAGGCAGGAATGCCTTCGCTTTACTCAATCCAATAATGAATCAGTCCGTTGTAATAAACCAATCCGCTTTCTGTGTCGCCAGCAGCTTTCTTTGACCTTGGAACTCATCATAAATACTGAGCGTATATTTCTCGAGGAATTTGGTGTTATAGATGAGTCCCGGATCTGGAATTGTAATTTGAAAATTTTTCCGCTTGCCTAGACGAATCTTTGTATCTTCATCGGCTGTAGAGTCTCCATTAATCACATCAAAGTCTTTGAAATCAAATTTTTTCTCAAATCGCTTGATTCCACCGCCATCTTCAAAAACTAGCAGCAAGCTATGACCTTCGGTGTTGATTTCCGTCAATTTTTCTTTCATTAACTCGTAGTTAAATTTTAAAGTAAATACTTTATCCTCAATCTTCGTACCAATTTTATCTATCGTAATCGTATAAGGAAATAAATCGACATTCTTAAGTAATGTTGCTACATTCGTCTTCTCATCCGGCAGCCCATAGGCAACTGGGTTCACATAGGAATCAGCAACGGTTTTCTCACCTTCGGACAGTTTGCCGTCGGTGACTGCTTCTCCAAGGAGTAAGTTCATATTTGAAGTGGAGTAGCCTTTGGGGACAGATGCCCATATGTTTAGTAACGCTTTTCCTGCTGGGCTTATTTTATTCTTTACTTCAGCAACTGTTGCCGGAAAAACGGTCCCATCCGACGAACGGAAATTGGCGACGAGCTTGGAAACATTCGTAAATCGCTTCTCCAAATTCGTTACTTCTACCATCGCCGAGTACATGATATTCGTTTTGTCTTCATAAGTGGACACATTGCGAACCACATACTTTGCCTTACGTCCAACATCAATAGCTGTGTAGGACTGGCCCAAGCCGATGAAAGGAATGGCCTGAAGCTCCGACTGTGTGGTGAACTCCAGTACATCTGTAGCTGAGGAACTGCCCTTATCCGTATCTATAGTTGACGCTTCTGCCTCATTTTCTTGCAAAACTAACTTCACGTGAGAAAACTCATATGTATACGGCACTTTGCCTGCAATTTGCAAATTGACGCTTGCTCCCGCTCCCAATCCAATCACTTTAGCGGTCTGAATAAGCTTAGCATCGATTTTAACAGCATCGTCGAGCAGGAAATACCCCGATAATTTCGGAATAGGCAAGGACTCCTCACCTTTATTACTTAGTGTCAAATCGGCTGTTAATAAGTCTTGATCTTCCCAAGGTAATCGATGAAGTCCATTAAGCTGAGTTGTATAAACACCTGATTTACTCGTGAAGGAGTACTCTTTTCCAACTGAACCACCTTCTTGTACGGTAACTGCTGGCAGTTGGAAATTCGTAACGGATACGTTTAACTTCAAGTCTGGAATTGTTTCCGCTACGGACAACTGCCAATTATCCGCGGCAACCGACACCGGAATGGAACCCGATAGTTGAATCTCCTTGCTCTCCTTCGGATTGATTTTCAACTCTTTCAGACCCTTAGCATCCATCGGATATAGCAGCCCCTCCGGCGTGCGGATCGAGAAGAGGTACGAGGGAATGGTGACCGTGTGATTGCCAGCATTCTCTAAAGTTACATACACGGTTGGAACATGATATTTTTCATTCTTGTTGCTGATGAACTTCTTAATAGAAGCATTCACCTGGATACCGCCCACAGAAATGGCTGCAACGCCATCCGCAGGCGTAACATCCGAATACTCATCTGGTACCGCGATCTCTCCCAGTACATTTTCAAATTTCGATTGACTAAAGTCCCATTTGATAAATTGGACAACGAGATCTTGTATGTTTGTGCTGGGGTTAAGAGAAGCATAGAACGTTAAATCTGTTGTAGAACCGGGAGCAACCCGGTTTTTATCCTTATCTGCAGGCAGCAAACGCGCTGAGAATTGATTACCGGATTTGCTTTTCAGCCGGACCCAATAATTAATAAACTGCAGCTCACTGCTCTCTTCGTTGTGAATAGTAATGGTAAATGTGGCCAGCTTGCCGCTTTGATCAGGTAAAACGTGGATCTGTTTCAACTCAAAGAAACTGCTCCCAGTTATCGAAACCTTACCTACCGTCGAAGCAATAGAGGATGGACTGCCATCAGCCCAAACGGGAGTCATGGTTCCCAATGCCAACGCAGCAGATAAGGCAATGGTTGCTAAGCGAGTGTAGCGGAACTTGATTCTCATAATAATATGTTACCTCCTTCATAGTCTGTCTGCATCGTACGGAACGATCTCCTAACCTGCAGGAACAGCTTCCATCATCGGTTTCATTGGCGTATTCGGATTATCCTTCATTTGCTTAAGCATCGCATCTCCCTGAGTTTGCCACAGCTTTAGCGCTTCGCGAGCCGTCATTTTCCCTTTTAGAACATTTGCAAACTGCAGGCGCCCAATCTCTTGTACTTGAAAAATATTAGGCTTATCGCGATAAATTTTAAAGTTATTTTCCATAGGTACCGGTACGACGTTATAAAATGCTTCCATATGGAAATCCAATCCATCTTTTGGCTTTAAATATTTGGAACGTGCGACCAAGTTATAGGAACTGTGAGATTTCAATTTCGCCCAGTCATCACCATTAATGAATTTAATGAACTTCCATGCGTCATCGGGGTTTTGCGCTTTGGCATTAATACCCATAATCCCATTCATATAGATGGAGCCGCCAACGCCTTTAGCTTCAGGGTGAGAAGGAATTGTCACGACATCCCAATCGATCGGTTTGAAACCTTTGTAGTTGGCTGCGTTTTTGTTCGCATTGATTATTTGTTGAATTTGACCATAATTGATAATCCCCATTGCTAAGCGACTTGACATGAAATCGTCGTAGGCAAAAGGATTCTCTTGATCGAATTTACGATTCATTGGCTTTTGCGGATCGAAAAGTTCCGGGAATACATTATCTTTTTGCAGCTGAGCCATTTTCGCCCAAACCTTTTCCCATTGATCCGTGTCCACAGTCATTTTCTCACCGGCATCATCGAACATTTTCAGCTGCAGGGGAGCTGTATACATTTGCATACCGTAAAACAAATCACCTTGGGATTGCGTCGAAAATGAGAAACCATTAATGCGGTTCTCTCCTTCCCCTTTGACCAGGCGTTTGGAAAGATCAAAAACCTCATCCCATGTCATGCCATCCTTCGGAAAATCAGTTCCTGCATCTGTGAACATTTTCTTATTATAAATGAGCGCCGAGGAGCTGAATGTCGGAGCAAGCGCGTAAAGCTTACCGCCGCCTGCATTTTTAATGCCGTCAATAACCGCAGGAACGATACCAGTTGTATCAAATTTATCTTTTGTTATACGTGGATCAAGCTGAGTTAACAAGTTGCTTTCGATCATATCTGGCAGCTGCTCATAACCGACCATCACCACATCCGGCGGATTATCCCCCTGCATCACCTCCTTCAGCTTCTCTATGGGATCCGGCATCTTTTCCCCAGGCTGAGCACCGCCATAGCGGAACTTCTCATCCATCGTGGGGATGATTTCAATCTTGATATTCGGATTAGCGAACTCAAATATTTCGGTGAATTGTTGTCTGAAGTATTCATCATCGCCACCAAACCCCATGGAAGTCGCGATCTTCAGCACACGCTCCTTTTGATCATCCGCTTTTTCCCCTTTGGTACAAGCAACAGCAAGAGGAGCTACCATTGCCAGCGTTAGGGTAGTGGCAAGCATTTTACGCGTTATCATTTTCATTTTAACTTTCCTCCAACGGTTTGTGAATTAGGTTCTACTCCCTCATGCGCAGGTATCACTTTCGGTGCTTTAATCATGATTTTTTCGCCGTCAAACTCCATCGTAGCTTTACCGTCAATTTGCAGAGCGGTCAAATAAGCTTTTGGAACCTGTAAACGACCTGCTCGATCCAACACGACGTACTCTTCATGATCCTCACTTGTGAGTCCCATGGCCATTCTGTCAATGCTTGTAATCGATGGGTTTCGGGCAATAAACTCCGAACTCGTCATGCCGTCTCGAATCGCGACGACCCGTCCTACTTTGCCAGCCATTGACAAATCATGGGTAACAATAACAATTGTCACACCCAATTCCTTATTCAGCCGCTGGAAAATAGATAAAATCATATCCGCCGTCTTCGTATCCACGGACCCCGTTGGTTCATCCGCAAGGAGCAACCGCGGACGGTTTGCAAGTGAAATCGCAATGGCTACGCGCTGCTGTTCCCCACCAGACAGTTCTTGCAGCTTGTTATTCATCCGATTGCTAAGACCTACCCATTCAAGCAATTGTTTGGCATATGCAGGGTCATAATTGCCGCTCAGCATCATCGGCATTTCCACATTTTCGAGCGCGGTCAAGTAAGAAACGAGATTCCGCGCATTATTTTGCCAGATGAAGCCAACCGTATGCCGTTTGTAATCAACAAGCTGCTTATCCGTAATCTTTAGTAAATCCCAATCGCCTACTTTCACTTGACCTGCGGAAGGTCGATCAAGACCTCCCAAAATGTTAAGCAATGTGGACTTACCGCTTCCGCTATTCCCGATAATGGCCATAAACTCACCAGCGTCGATCTGGATGTTAAGTCCTTGCAAAGCTACAACTTCAATCTCGTCCGTTTTATAAATTTTGACTAAGCCCTCGCAAGTAATCATGCTATTTCTCCTCCCCCAGCTTCACAGCTTGATGAACACGCAGCCTTCGAATGTGTAAAAACAGGAGTAGCGCCCCAGTCACCATCATGAATGCAACGACGAAATAGAGCTGATACGTGTCTTTGGAATCGAAAACAACTCGAAACGGTGGAACCTGCGTCTTCACATTCTGGGAAGTTTGCAGGAAGGGCAAGAAGAAATAACTCGTTAGTTTACCAATCCCGATACCTAGCGCGATGGACAAGCCAGCCGTAAAGCCTTGTTCAAGGAGCAGCATGCCGGTCAATTGTTTGCGGGAAAGCCCCATAGCACGGAGGACCCCGAACTGTACAACTCTATTGGAAAGATTGAAA
Source organism: Paenibacillus sp. yr247 (assembly GCF_900103825.1). Classification (GTDB taxonomy): domain Bacteria; phylum Bacillota; class Bacilli; order Paenibacillales; family NBRC-103111; genus Paenibacillus_E. The sequence goes on along the minus strand of NZ_FNIF01000001.1, from coordinate 528,968 downwards.
AACCAGTAAAGCATATAGCCGATCAAAGACACCGTGATTGAGACGAGAAAGCCCAAGCTAAGAATCCCGAACACCCCGCCTCTTGCTGGAAGCTTCTTCTGGACGATGAGCTCGTTACGAACATCCTTCACAGAGGCAAGTTCAATCCCTTTGGCCTGGAGGGCTGTTACAATTGGCGCAACTTTAGCTTCCGGTTTCATTTTCAACCATACTTCATAGGGACTAATAGGTGCTTGATCGTATAAATAATCCAGATTTGTGATGAAAAATGGCGTTTGCTCGGGGTATTGACTCGGCCAATACGGTAAAATGCCAACAATGACGAATTCCACGGGCTGCTGCCCAATTGTAATCGATAGCAGATCACCTGTTTTAAGCGCATATTTACTTGCATAATTCGAAGGAATAATGACGGCTTGCTCATAGCTGCCCAGCAAATTCAGATATTGATTAGGAGGTGCTGGGAATAAATCGGGCCGAAACCAGGCTACTTTGGCAAAGTCGACGTTATCGATCCCCATGACCATTCCTTGGCCGGTCGATTTACCGGATACGACGACGTTTCCTTTGGTCAGCAAAACTCTGGCTGCAGCCTTGACACCCTCTAGGTCTCGGAACACTTGAAACGGCGGCTCTACGTAGCGAATCTTAGTGGGAGTTTCCTCTCCCGGCTTCGGGCCAGCTTGGCCGCCACCTGCTCCAGAGCCTCCGCTGCCATTCGGGCCATTCTGCCCGTTACTCCCCCCAGATCCTGCGGTCCCGCCACCCTGAGCTCCTCCAGGGTTTCCTCTTGCATTCGGATTCTTTGGCAGATCGTCAGAGAAGCCTTCCCATACGGTCTGCAGGACCACGTCGGTCCCATATTGGTACAAGGTCCGCTCCGTCGAGTTTAAATCAATCGTACGTGCAGCCGAGGAATTGTACACACCTAGTCCTAGCGTGAGAATGAGCAGCAGCATGAGCGGGTAGTAAGCTTTGGCTGAGCGTGAAAGCTGCACGAGTGTCAAATAAAGCGGCACGGGAAGGAATCTACGCCCCAGCCAGCCGAACAGACGCAGCAGCCAAGGAAAGATGCGCAGAAAGAAGAGCCCCAGCGCGAAGATTGAGAGTGCTGGTACGAAAAACAGCAGCGGATGCACCTGCAGCTGATCCGTCGTGAGTCCCGTTTGCACAGACAATAGTTGACGTTGGTCAAATAAGTAGAAGCCGTAGCCAACCAGACCTAGCAAGACTATGTCAAGGAACCAACGCTGCCACAGTGGTGAGCGATCGGAACGTGCGAGCTGCTGCTTATAGTTCACGATCGAAGATCTTGCGAAAACGACCGCTGGAATGACACTAGCAAGAATCGCTATGAGAACTGCGAGTCCCCCGTATAGCATAGCCTCAGCTGTGAAGCTGACAGGAATTGATTTACGATCCACAAAGGTTAGAAAGCCACTTGAAGAGCCAATACTTTTCGCCATGAACCAACCCATAAACGGTCCGAGCAGCAGTGCAATGCCTCCAAGTAACAAGCCTTCCAGAAAGTAGATCCCTACGATTTGCTTCGTACTGCCTCCACGGCTTCGTAGGGTGGCAATCACATTCCGCTGTCGATCAAGCGATTGTCGGGCATTCATCACGATGTAATAGAAAACCATTGCAATCATCGGGGCCGCTAATGTGAATAATAAAATCTGCATCTGTACGCTTTGGGCTTTAAATTCAGTAAGAATAGGCTTGAAAGACACATCAACCTTGGTATTTTTGAGTTTTTGGAATAGGTTAATATCCAATCTTTCCAAACGGTTCTCAAGTGGAGATAATTGACTCGTTTGAATGTTTCGCAGATCGAAAGCATAGTACCAATTGGCGAGCTGCAGCGGAATTTTCTTCTCCGTTAATAACGTCTTCATAAATACATCATCGCTAATAATAAGTGCATTTACTAACCCTTCTAAGCCTTGAAACCAATAAGCATCCGTTTCGTTTTTCGGTTTGAAGGAACCTACAATTTTCACCTTTAACAGTTGACTGCCGCCTGCTCCAGAGACCGAATAATTAAAGATGTCCCCAACATGAAGATCATTCCGAAACAGAGCTTCCTCTAAGACAACAGCTTCAATGACACCATTCTGTACTTGTCCTGAAGCCATTTGCCCGATGGACCATTCCACCTGCTCACCGAGCCCACTCCATGAAGTTAATGACATTTGACGGCGTTTGCTCGGGTCAGCCTTTGTTGCATCGGCAGGAGATAGCTGTGCTCCTTTGATCGAATAACTTCTTGCAAAAGTATTGACCGGAAACCCAATATCTTTGGGAATTTGATCTTGTATATAAACATTGACGTCTTTCAGCTCATCCAGGCCTGCACGTTCTGTCCCAACAGCTTGATTGCGCATAAGCAGAGAGCCTGCAGGAAGTCCGCTGCTCTTCTCTTCCAACGATTTGGCAACAACTCGCTTCAGCGACCCATCCGCGTACATCGGAATGCTCGTGGTGAAGGCAACAGCCATAACAAGTCCGAGTAAGGTGCTGAGCGTTAGCCAACGGGTATTCCACATTTTCCGAAATAAAAACCGCAGCATCGGGATAGACATTAACGACCCACTACTTTCTGTCCGGCTGTAAGACCTTTTACAATCTCCACATCCGTTGACGTCTGTTGACCGATCTCCACGTCGACTTCTTTCTTATTGCCTTGATTATCAATCACTTGCACATAATTTCGGCCTGAATAGGAACGAAGAGCAGCCAAGGGGATCGTCGTGGCGTTTTCTTTTCTTTGTGTAATAATCGTCACACTAAGCGGTGTTCCTCGATTCAGTCCTTTCGGAAACTCATTCAGCTGAACAACCAAATATTGATCGATTGTATCCTGTTTGCCGCCTTGTCCGTCTCCTGGGAAGCCAGCCCCGTTGTTACCACCTGCTTGTAAGTTAGGAAGTTGCTTTACTTTACCTTTATGCTGACCGGCTGAATTAATGTCCACTTGAACATCCATCCCAATGGCTACTTTCTTCGCATCATCTGCACTAATACTTGCGGCCACGGTTAATTCATTCAAATCTGCGAGCGTCGCGACGGACTCTCCGGATTTCACGGTATCACCTTTCTTGGCTGCTACCGTGACGATGGTTCCGCGGAACGGTGCGAGCAGCTTCGCTTTACCAACTTGTGACTCGAGCTTGGTCAGTTCCTCACGCTTCAGCTCAAAATCAATCTTGGCCTGCTCAATTTGCTCAGGCGTCATTTCGTCAGCCTTCCGAAGCGTTTCGATCATCGTCAGCTCATCCTTACGTGTTTGAAGCTTCTTCCGCTTCAAATCACTCTCCATATCCGTAACGTCAAGTTCGGCAACCGGCTGCCCTATCTCTACGGAATCCCCGTTCTTCACGAGGATAGCACTTATCCGTTTGGCGGTCATATCTTCGGAGAAAAAGAGCTTTTCTTCTTGCAGCGCCATTAATCGTCCACTCCCTCTTACTTTCGTCTCAAGGGTCTCCGTTTTCACGGTATACTCGGGCTTTTTGGAAAGCTTAGGTGGATTAATCATGGGAAGTGGTTCTTCATCCTGCTCCTTAGGCAATAGCGAACAACCTGAAGAGAGTAGGAGTATAGAACATACAAGCAGTGCTGCTAATGTCTTCATCGTCCAACTATGAGACGAATTTTCCGTCCACCATTTCGTAAACATGATCAGCAACCTCCAAAATTGTAGGGTCATGTGTCGTCATACAAATTGTAACTTGTTCTGTTGCAATCATACTGCGAAAAACGGACATAATCTGTGCACCCATCTGGGAATCCAACTCTGCTGTAGGCTCATCCGCTAAAATAAGGGAGGGCCGATGCGCAATCGCCTTAGCAATCGCAACACGCTGCTGCTCACCCCCGGAAAGTTCGTAAGGACGATGATGCATCCGCTTGCCAAGACCAACTAGGTCCAGACAATGCTTCACCCTTTCTTTCCACTGTGAGCGCGGAATGCCCGCCATTCGCAGCGCCAGCTCGACATTTTCCCAAGCAGACAATAAAGGCATTAGAGCATAAGACTGAAAGATAAAACCAATCTCCTTTCGACGAATCAACGTCCGTTCATCATCACTACATAGATGAAAAGCGTGATCCTGAAATAAAATCTCCCCCTCATTCGGTTGATCCAGCCCCCCGACTAAATTAAGCAGCGTAGTTTTCCCCGAGCCTGACCTGCCTTTGAGCATAACAAGCTGCAGCGGTTTCAGCTCCATCGCAATCCCTTTTAGTACATCTAACCTTTGGCCTCCTACTTGAAAGGAGCGATGTACACCACTTACCTTCAATAGCGGACTCGCTGGAGCGAGCCGAGAGAAACGTATGTCAGACTCCATCTCCTCTTCAATCGCTAAAGTCTCTAGTGTGCTTCTTTTTCGAAACCAGCTCGCCATATGGTAGGTCTTCCTTTCTTTTCCAAACTGAATGTATGATAAAATAGACGGTATATCCTTCCAAAAAGTTCCGGTGAAACTGAAAATTTCCTGAAAACTTTTTGGCGATATACCGTTTGTATGAATCTATTAGAGTTATCACTCCATCTTGTAATTTGTCTCTACCTGATCTAATCCAATTCACAGGGAATAAAACTTTACGTTCGTAAGCTTAAAAACATATAAAGACCGTTTTATCGCTATAACTTCATAGCGAAAAACGGTCTTTATTGTTTATCATTTTTGGCTCGCGATATTCCATCCTTTATTCCATCGCTTTATTCCGCAGCACCATATGAATATGGTCTTCCCAAACACCATGAATTTTTAAATATTTCAGCGCCAGGCCCTCTTCGTAGAAGCCTAACTTCGCAACGACCTTCAAGGAAGCACCATTTCGAGGCATAATATTTGCTTCAATGCGGTGCAAGGACATTTCTTCAAATGCATAGGCGATGATCGCTTTCAGTCCCTCCGTCATTAATCCCCGATTGAGGAGGTTCTCATCCATCCGGTAGCCCAAATGGCACGATTGAAATGCGCCTCTGACAATATTACTAAGGGAGATTGACCCCACAACTCGGTCCTCAATCATGAGCCAAGCCTTAATTAATTGGCCTTCCTCGATCTTTTTCGCTTCCTGTTCCAACTGATCAGCCTGATAAGCCCTTGTAAAATACGCTTCATTGCGCTCCAATTCCCAGGGTTCCAGAAAAGCTCGATTGCGTATCACATAATCCAGCACCAGATCCGTTGACGAACGGTCCAGCATGACTAATGACATTCGTTCCGTCTTACACAATAGCTTCATTGATTTAGCTCCTTACCAAGAATTTAGAAGACTTGCCTTTACTTTTTCACTTAATTGCAGGAATTTTCCTGCCTTTGGGGAACTTAAAAGAAGCAACTTTTTATTATTGCTTAAAAGAAGGAGAAATCAAACATGATTGAGACGATCAAAACCTATTTGGATGCGCAAAGAGATCAACACATAGAGGAATTAATGCAGTTTTTGCGGATACCGAGTATAAGTGCTGTTGCTGAACACCAACCCGACATGATTCGCTGTGCTGAATGGACAGCTCAGTCCTTGAAACAAGCAGGTCTCGAGAACATCGAGATTATGGCTACAGGTGGACATCCTGTGGTCTATGCCGACTGGTTGCATGCTCCGGGTAAACCGACTGTGCTCGTCTACGGACACTATGATGTTCAACCGGCTGAACCGCTAGAGCTATGGAACACACCTCCTTTTGAGCCTGTTATTCGAGATGGCAAGCTATTTGGCCGCGGCAGCACAGATGATAAAGGTCAGCTGCTGCTTTACGTCAAAGCGGTTGAAGCTTTTTTACACACGCACGGCAGTCTTCCTGTTAATTTGAAATTTTGTATAGAAGGCGAAGAAGAAATTGCAAGTAAGAACCTGCCTCCATTCGTGGAAAAGTATAAAGACAAATTACAAGCCGATGCCATTATGCTTTCGGATACCCAAATGCAAGGACCAGGCAAACCTGCACTCATGTATGGTCTTCGCGGTCTAGCTGGATTTGAAATTACGGTTGACGGCGCAAATAGCGACTTGCATTCAGGTCTGTTCGGCGGCGCTGTTCAAAATCCGATTCACGCTTTATCTAAGCTGCTGAGTTCCTTCCATGATGAGAATGGTTATGTAGCTGTTAAGGGCTTCTATGATCGCGTCATCGTGCTTTCAGACAAAGAACGCGAAGCTTTTAAACAAGTAGAACCAGACTCGAACAAGGTTCGGTCAGACTTAAATGTCGACACGTTATTTGGGGAAAAAGGGTTCTCATTCTATGAACAAACGACGTCCAGACCGACTTTGGAAATTACATCTGTGAGCGGAGGCTTCCAAGGTGAAGGCATTAAACCGATCATTCCTAATCGTGCTGCTGCCAAAATTGCTTGCCGTCTCGTTGCCGCACAAGTACCGGAAGAAATCATGGATGCCATTGAAACACATATTCATGCTCTACCCCTGCCCGGCGTAAAAGTTACTTTAGACCGCCAGCTGCGCGGAAACCCTTTTATAACACCAATAGATGAGCCTGTAATGGTAGCAGCCGCGGAAGCTTATGAGGATACCTATGGCGTCTGGCCTGTATATACACGAAGCGGAGGTTCAATCCCAATTGTTGAAGTGTTAGGACGTGTATTGGACGCACCGGTTGTTCTGCTTGGCTTTGGCTTGCCAGGTGAAAACCTGCATGCGCCGAATGAGCATTTCCATTTGGTCAATTGGGATAAAGGAACAGAGACAATCAGCCGCTTCTGGTTGAAACTTGCCGCAATGAATGAATAAGTTTGAGAGGACTGAGCCTAACCATGAGCACGACGCATCTAACCATCCGCGATGCAAATTTGGAAGACTTAGCGGAAATTGTACGAATTTATAATTCTACCATCGCAGGACGTATGGTTACCGCTGATACAGAACCCGTCACCACAGCAAGTCGCGAAGGCTGGTTCCATGAGCACTCAGCGAATTTCCGCCCGTTATGGGTACTAGAAAACGGCTCCGGCATTTGCGGATGGCTTAGCTTCCAATCCTTTTACGGCCGACCTGCCTATAACGCCACTGCGGAAGTCAGCATTTACGTCGATGAAGCTTTTCGCGGCCAAGGCATAGGTCGTTACCTGATGGAGCAAGCCATTGACGCTAGTCCAAAGCTAGGGCTGAAGACCTTACTAGGCTTCATCTTCGGTCACAACGAACCTAGTCTATACCTTTTCCGCAAATTCGGCTTCGAAAATTGGGCGCATCTGCCTGGCATTGCCGAGCTGGACGGGATCGAACGCGACCTCATTATTCTTGGTAAACGTGTAGGATAAGGGTCGATTTGCCAAGCCACTAAACAAAAAGCGCTTCCCCCTTTGATAGCGATCATTACGTTGCCATCTACGGGGGATAAGCGCTTTTTTACTTAAAAACCAACTCTTAGTGCATCTCTATGCTTCGTCAACCAACATAGCTTCAACCTCAATCTCTATCATCAACAATGGATCTATCAATGCCCTCACTTCAACCATTGTAGCCACAGGTTGTACGTCACGGAAATACTCACCATGGGCGCGACCGAACTCCTGCCATAAGGAAATATCCGTCACATACATGCGGGTTCGAATTACATCCGACATGTGTGCACCGAGTTCTTTCAATGCCTGTTCGATCGTCTGGAGGACAAATCGCGTTTGCTCATAGGCATTACCTACGCCGACTACCTCTCCATCTCTCATCGCTGTTGTTCCGGCAACCTCGATGCGGTTCCCAACCCGGATCGCCCTACAATAACCTACAAGCGGCTCCCAAGGCGAACCTGTAAAAACTCTAACTCGATTCATCGTATGTTCACCTCTTTTTTTACTTACACATACACCGCTAACTTCTCCTTCAACCCTTCCGTCACCGACATTAGAGGCAATCGAAGTATTCCCGATTCAATCACACCTTGCTGCTCAAGCAGCCATTTGAGTGGAGCCGGATTGGGCTCTTCGAAGAGAAGTCGAATGAGCGGAAGCAATTCATCGAAAAGCTGCTTGCTCTGCTCGTGTTGACCTGCTAGAAAATGTCGATAGAAAGCAACAAATCGCTCGGTCTCCACATTCGCTGACGCGCTCATTACTCCTTTAGCTCCCGAGCTTAGCGCTGCAAATAGCAGGGAATCTTCACCACATAAAATCGGCTTCGAGCCCAAACGCGTAAGCTCCGATACCAACCTCGTGTTCGGCGTACTGTCTTTCATACCAATAACACCGTCGATATCTAGTATCGTACGTACGGTGTCTAGTTCCAGTGTCACACCGGTACGATGCGGTGCTTCGTATAAAATGATCGGCACTCCGACACTTGCTGCTTTGCGAAAATGCTCAATAATCCCTTGTTGGCTTGGCCTATTATAGTAAGGTACTACAACTAAGGCTGCGTCAGCACCTAATTTCCCTGCAGCTTCTGTTTTTCTCACAGTTGATAACGTATCATTCGTCCCTGTACCTACGACGAGCGGAACATTTACATGTGCAGCCTCGCGAGCGGCCTGTGCCGTGGTGAACAAAATCCCAAGCTCCTCACTTGTGATTGTTGGCGACTCTCCCGTCGTTCCATTGACAACTAGTCCATCCACATCATCTTGAAACACATTGTAAACATGATTATAAAAAGAAGCTGCATCCACCTCATAGTCCTCATCAAATGGCGTAATAATCGGTACATAAATACCATGTAAGTCCTTCTCTCTTAACATCTTAACCATCTCCCTGCGCTAATTTATGTGTACATTCACTTTATCATGGAACATTGCATCACAGTTATCTATAATAAATGATAATACTCATCAAAAATTTTGATAATAGAGCGAGGAGTTCCGATGGATTTAACCTATTTCCGAACCTTTCGGGAGGTTGCCCGGAGAAAAAGTTTCACAAGAGCCGCTGAAGAATTGGGCTATGCGCAATCGAGTATTACGATGCAAATTCAGAAGCTGGAGCGAGAATATGGCCTACCACTCTTCGAGAGATACGGGCGTCAGCTTCGGTTAACACCACCTGGTGAAAGCTTGCTAAAGCTAGTCTTGCAAATGCTTGACCTCTACGAACAATCCAAAGAAATGGTGGCAAGCCAAGTGAGCGGAACGCTTAGCATCGGTACGATTAACTCGCTCTCCGCATACTACTTACCGCCCTATTTACAAGAGCTGAAACAACTTTATCCTAAATTGAATATTCAGCTCCTCCCTGACAGTGAAGCATCCCTAATCACCAAAGTAAGAGAAGGCGATTATGACATTGGTCTACTGCTGGATCGTTATCCGGCAGACACGATGCTTAGCTGTACGAAGGTCAGAGAAGAACCATTAGTTTTAGTAGCACCATTAGAGCATCCCCTCACTAAGCAAACACAGATTCAACTAACCGAATTTCAGCAAGCTGAATTTATTGTCACAGAAGAGAGCTGCATCTATCGTGGTATGTTTGAGAAATTGCTGAAAGATCATGCAGTCCCGTTTCGAATTGGATTCGAGCTCGGTAATTTAGAAACAATTAAACACTGCGTCATGAATGGGCTTGGCATCGCCCTTCTGCCACGCATTGCTGTTCAGAACGAACTCGAACTAGGTAAACTGGCACATCTACCTTTTTCACATACTGACTTAAAACTGGACCTTCAACTGCTGCTGCATCCCAAAAAGTGGATGTCCCAGCCATTGCAAACGTTCATCCAGCTGTTGACCAAACAAAGATAAACTCTATTTAATTCTTCTGTCGATAGGGAACGTCGATACGTTATTTGACTTGAGATTGAGGTTAAACTAACAATTGGGGAACATCGATCTCTTATGTTTCCTCTATAACGCTATGTCGAGGAAACATAATACTTTCATAAATGAAAAAAAAGAAGCTCTCCTTTTCGTAAAGGTAGAGCTTCTTCCATGATGAACCGATTTGCTGGATGTCGAGATTCCACCAATGCGGCGCCGCTGAAGCGGTAACCAGCTGTTGGGACTTAGAAATTCCTGTATTCGAATTCGTCTATCTTCGCATCTACACGCCAAATGCAGCAGGATTCGTTCTCCAAGAGCGAAGCAGTTCCATATCCGCTTCCTTGATCTTCCCCTTCTCTAAAGCCACTTCGAGCAAAGTAGAGTAGTTAGAAAGTGTATGCAGCGGCATTTCAGCAGCTTGAAAAGCTTCCGTAGCTTTATCAAGTTGGTAGGAGAAAATCGCGAGCACACCTAGCGCCACGGCTCCTGCATCTTTGACAGCAATAGCCGCTTTCAAAGAACTGCCCCCTGTAGAGATGAGATCCTCAATCACGATAACCTTTTGTCCTGGCTTCACAGATCCCTCAATCAAGTTCTCCTTGCCATGCCCTTTAGCTTTATCACGAATGTAAATCATCGGGAGTCCTAGCTTCTGAGCAACCCAAGCGGCATGAGGGATACCAGCTGTTGCCGTGCCAGCAACGACCTCAGCATCCGGAAATTTTTCTTGAATCAAAGCTACAAAGCCGTCAGCGATCGATTCGCGAATAGCTGGATGCGACATCGTCAGGCGATTATCACAGTAAATCGGCGATTTGAGGCCCGATGTCCATGTAAAAGGCTGCTGCGGTCGAAGTGCTACCGCTTCTATATCTAATAATGACGCCGCGATATGCTGCGCAATTGTTTCGAGTTGACTCATGCTTCCACCGTTCCTTCCGTTGTTAGACCAAGGCCTGGCTGCTGCCTCTCGTGTTACACAATTGAATCGATAATCGCTTCAATCGCTGCTCGTGGATCCGCTGCGCCCGTGATCGGCCTGCCGATCACAACGTAGTCCGTCCCCTGCGCAAACGCCTCGGACGGCGTCATGATGCGCGACTGGTCGCCTACGTCGGCTCCCGCAGGGCGGATGCCCGGCGTTACGGTGACAAATCCGTCACCGCACGCCGCCTTAACCGCCGTCACCTCGAGCGGTGACGCAACGACACCCTGCAGCCCCGCGGCATGCGCCAAGCGGGCATAACGAATGACGGCCTGCTCAACCGTGCCGGTCAGGCCGATCTCGTCATTCAGCACCAGTTGGCTGGTGCTGGTCAATTGCGTCACGCCGATGACAATCGGGCGTTCAGCTCCACTTGCCAGCCCCTTGTCGACACCCTCCAAGGCGGCTTCCATCATCTGCTTGCCTCCGGCAGCATGGACATTGAACACATCAACCCCAAGGCGCGTCACGCTTTCCGCGCCGCCTTTGACTGTGTTCGGGATGTCATGCATCTTCACATCGAGAAACACCTTGTAGCCACGATCTTTCAGGCTTTCTACGAAGCCGGGACCTGCAGCATAGAACAGCTGCATGCCCACCTTCACGTAGCAAGGGATGCCTTCGAGCTGCTTCAGCAGCCCTTCAGCACCTTCTGCGTTCGCATAATCCAGAGCAACCATAATGCGTCCGGCAACATCCGTACGAGTTAATATACCCAAGTTCGGCAGCCTCCCTTAGACATGAATTGGCATTGCACGTGAGGAGAAGTTGATCGCTTCAAGCATATTTACAAGAGCTCTTACGGTATCCAGCGATGTCATGCAAACCACACCATTCTCAACCGCTTCACGACGAATGCGGAAACCATCGCGTTCAGGCGTTTTACCTTTGGTCAGGGTGTTCACTACGAACTGCGCCTCACCACTGCGGATCAGATCCAAGATGTTTGGTGAACCTTCGCTCAGCTTGTGAACAGTCGTTACTGGAAGTCCAGCTTCTTGAATGGCTGTAGCCGTTCCGCCTGTAGCAATGATTTTATATCCAAGACGGTAGAAGCCCTTCAGGATTTCAATCGCTTCTTCTTTATCTTTATCAGCCACAGTTACTACGACTGAACCAGCAGCAGGGATTTTCATGCCCGCACCAATTAAGCCTTTGTATAGTGCTTTAGCAAAATTGATATCGCGTCCCATAACCTCGCCCGTTGATTTCATCTCTGGTCCGAGTGTTGTGTCTACACGGCGAAGCTTCGCAAAGGAGAACACAGGCACTTTAACAGATACGTACTTATCTTCTGGCCATAGTCCGCTTTGGTAACCCATATCCGTGAGCTTTTGTCCCATAATGACGCGTGTAGCCACATTAGCCATTGGAATGTTCGTTACTTTACTCAAGAAAGGCACGGTTCTGGAAGAACGCGGGTTTACCTCGATCACATACACTTGATCGTTGTGGATAACGAACTGGATGTTAACCAAGCCCACTACGTTCAGCTCAAGACCGATTTTCGTAGTAATATCGATAATTTGTTGTTTGATCTCATCAGAAAGGGATTGTGGCGGATAAACCGCGATAGAGTCACCGGAGTGAACCCCTGCGCGTTCAACGTGTTCCATAATTCCAGGAATTAAGACCGTTTCTCTATCACAAATCGCATCAACCTCTACCTCTTTGCCTAACATATAGCGGTCAATAAGGACCGGATGCTCAGGGTTGATTTTAACCGCATATTCCATGTAGCTTAGCAATTCTTCATCGGAGTAGACGATTTCCATCGCGCGTCCACCTAGGACATAAGAAGGGCGAACGATTACCGGATAACCGAATTTCGCTGCAGTACCTACGGCTTGATCGACGGATGTTACCGTACCGCCTGGTGGTTGTGCAATAGAAAGCTTGCTAAGAAGAGCTTCGAATTTTTTACGATCCTCTGCTGTATCGATACTTTCAAGATCAGAACCGAGAATGCGCACACCTGCTTTGGAAAGAGGCGCTGCTAAGTTAATCGCTGTTTGACCACCGAACTGAACGATAACCCCGATTGGATTCTCGCGCTCGATGACGTTCATTACATCTTCAAAGAAAAGAGGCTCGAAGTATAAGCGATCGGATGTATTGAAGTCAGTCGATACGGTCTCTGGGTTGTTGTTGATGATAACTGCTTCATAACCTGCTGCTTGAATTGCCCATACAGCATGAACCGTTGAGTAGTCGAACTCGATCCCTTGACCGATACGGATCGGACCAGAGCCAAGTACAACAACTTTCTCTTTAGTTGTTTCTGTTACTTCATCTTCTTGCTCATAAGTGGAATAGTAGTATGGCGTTGATGCTTCGAATTCTGCTGCACAAGTATCTACCATTTTGTAGACTGGCTTGATATTTTGCTTCAAACGATGCATTCTCAACTCTGCTTCTTTCGTGAATGTCGAGCAACCAGCCAGAGTACGAATCTCGGCAATTGCACGGTCTGTAAAGCCTTTACGTTTTGTTTCGAAAAGCAGCTCGTTTGTGAGTTCGCTCGCCGCAATTTCTTTCTCGTATTTAATCAGGCCATCCAGTTTATTCAAGAACCACCAGTCAATATTCGTCAATTTTTGCAATTTTTCCACGGTATAGCCTCTGCGGTAAGCTTCTGCTAATAAGAACAACCGCTCATCGTCCGGCTTTTGCAGGCGGGATTCCAATGTTTCTTGATCTAAAAGATCCGTTTCTTTAAGGAACAAACGGTGTACGCCGATCTCCAAGGAACGAACAGCTTTATGAATAGACTCTTCGAATGTACGGCCAATCGCCATAACTTCGCCAGTCGCTTTCATTTGTGTGCCCAGCTTGCGGTTTGCAGCTGTAAATTTATCGAATGGCCAGCGTGGAATCTTGGAAACGATATAGTCAAGCGCTGGTTCGAAGCATGCATAGGTTTGACCTGTTACCGGGTTGACAAGCTCATCAAGCGTATAGCCAATCGCAATTTTAGCAGCCATTTTCGCAATCGGATAGCCCGTTGCTTTGGAAGCAAGCGCTGAAGAACGGCTTACACGCGGGTTCACTTCGATTACGTAGTATTGGAAACTATGTGGATCAAGTGCGTACTGTACGTTACATCCACCCTCAATGTTCAAGGCACGAATGATTTTAAGTGAAGCAGAACGCAGCATTTGATACTCTCGATCTGACAACGTTTGGCTTGGCGCCACAACGATACTATCTCCGGTATGTACACCAACTGGATCAAAATTCTCCATGTTACATACAACGATGCAGTTATCGTTCGCATCACGCATAACCTCGTACTCGACTTCTTTCATCCCCGCAATACTGCGCTCAACGAGACATTGGCCAATCGGGCTGTAGCGAATTCCGGAAGCAACGATATCCGTCAACTCTTCCATCGTGTTACATATACCGCCGCCTGTTCCACCTAATGTGTAGGCAGGGCGAATGATGATTGGAAAGCCGATTTCGTTAGCAAAATCAACCGCTTGAGCGACTGTCGTTACGATTACGCTATCCGGTACCGGCTGCTCTAATTCTCTCATTAAGTCTCTGAAAAGGTCACGGTCCTCTGCTTTCTCAATCGCCGTAAGCTGAGTTCCTAGAAGCTTCACGTTCTCACTTTCCAGAACCCCTGCACGAGCTAGCTCAACAGCCATGTTTAGACCCGTTTGACCACCGAGTGTTGGAAGCAAACCATCAGGACGTTCTTGACGAATGATTTGCGTAACAAACTCAAGGGTAATCGGTTCGATATATACTTTATCCGCCATGTTCGTATCCGTCATGATTGTAGCTGGGTTGCTGTTGATCAGGATTACTTCCATGCCTTCTTCTTTAAGCGCTTGGCAAGCTTGCGTGCCTGCATAGTCAAATTCCGCTGCCTGACCAATAACGATCGGACCGGAACCGATAACGAGGATCTTTTTGAGTGTATTATTTTTTGGCATATTGCAGTTCCTCCTTAGAGTTTTGCGTTAGCAAAACTTGCTTCATAAGCTTTACTTACAGATGTCGATGCCGTGGAAGCTTTCCATTGAGCAAGCATTTGCGCTTGGCGCGGCTGCTGTGGGTTATCGAGCTTATGCTGACGAATCAGCGAGATGAAATCATCGAACAAGTAGCTGGAGTCAAATGGCCCCGGTGCTGCCTCTGGATGGTATTGAACCGAGAAGGCAGGGTAGTTCTTATGTTTCAAGCCTTCGATGGTACGGTCATTATTGTTTATGTGCGTCACTTCAAGGGAAGTTCCAGTGATAGAATTTTCCTTAACGGTGTAGCCATGGTTTTGCGATGTGATGTAGCATCGTCCGGAAGCCAAATCCTTAACTGGATGGTTCCCGCCGCGGTGTCCGAATTTCAGTTTGTCTGTGTCTGCGCCGCAAGCAAGTGCGAATAGTTGGTGACCCAAGCAAATACCGAAGAGCGGAATATCTCCAAGCAAACCTTTAATCATTTCGACTGCGTGAGGTACATCTTTCGGATCCCCAGGGCCGTTAGACAGCAGTACACCGTCTGGCGCAAGGCGGCGAATTTGTTCAGCCGTAGCATCTTGAGGCACAACGACAACGTCACAGTTACGTTTGCTAAGATCACGGATGATTCCGCTTTTTGCTCCAAAGTCAACGAGTACGATACGCTCCTTGTGTCCAGGTGCGCCGTATACACTTTTCGTGGATACTCGAGCTACTTGATCTGTCATGAGGGAAGTTCCTCGAAGGATTTCAGTTAGCTCAGCAATGGATTTATTAGACGTTGTCAGCAAGCTTTTCATGACACCGTGATGACGGATTTTACGAGTCAGCATGCGCGTATCGATGCCGCTGATGCCAACGATGCCGTATTCTTTCAGCAGGCTGCCAAGCGTGTATTGCGCTCTCCAATTGCTTGGAATTTCTTCATGCTCACGAACGACAAAGCCATGAATGAAAGGGCGTACGGATTCAAAATCGTCCCGAATGACACCGTAGTTCCCAACCAAAGGATACGTCATGGTCACGATTTGACCGCAGTAGGAAGGATCCGAAAGCACCTCCTGATAACCTGTAATTCCGGTATTGAATACAACCTCGCCGACGGATTCACCTTCACTGCCGAACGATTTTCCTGTAAAAAGAGTGCCGTCTTCCAGCAACAATCTTGCCTGCATGTTCTTCCAACTCCTTCGCTATTGTCAAACGATTCTCACGAATCGCAGATGTCATGCCTACAACTTCAATTAGAATTTAAAAATGCATAGACTTGCATAAAAAATTATCATTTTGTATAAATATACACGATTTTTCGTTCGCCGTATAGAGTGCTACGCGGATTACGACCAAACTACTTTACCTGATGCGATCGTTACAATCGGCCAACCTTGCAGCTTCCATCCGATGAACGGTGTGTTTTTACTCCGAGATACAATCTCTTCCTTCAAAACTTCAAGTTTCGTTTCTAAATCCACGATTGTAATATCAGCTGCACTGCCCACATTCAATGTTCCGTAAGGAAGACCGAATACGTCAGCAGGTTTTTTTGTCATACGATCGACGAGAAAGCCTAACGTCCATTTACCAGTCAAAACAAATTTCGTATACAGCAGTGAGAACGCTGTTTCGAAACCGAGTATGCCGAATGGTGCCAGCATCATGCCTTTCGCCTTCTCTTCTTCACTATGCGGTGCGTGATCCGTAACGATGATGTCGATTGTCCCATCTTCCAGACCTTCTATGACAGCCTGCACATCGCGCGGTGTGCGCAGCGGCGGGTTCATCTTCCAGTTCGCATCGAGTCCAGGAATGTCTTCATCAGAGAGCACTAGGTGATGCGGACATACCTCGGCAGTCACTTTAATTCCGAACTGCTTCGCGTGTCGGATCAAACGAACCGACTGCTCCGTGCTTACGTGGCACACGTGATAGTGAACACCGGTCGCTTCCGCCAGCAGCACATCGCGTCCTACATGAATCGCCTCAGACTCGTTCGGTATCCCCTTCAGGCCGTGCTTTTTAGAGAAAGACCCTTCACTTACAGGCGCACCGACAACAAGTGTGTCATCCTCGCAGTGCGCGATGATGGGCATGCCGATTGATACAGCCAACGCCATGGCATCCTTCATCATTTGTGCGTTTTGCACGCCAACGCCGTCATCCGTGTAGCCGATGACGCCCGCTTCCTTCAGCGCAGCGAAATCGGTCAACTCACGGCCAAGCTCGTTCTTCGTGATCGTGCCATATGGAAGAACGCGGATGACCCCTTCGGTCGCAGCTTTATCCAATATGTAGTTCACCGTATCAACAGTATCGATAACGGGTCTTGTATTCGGCATACAAGCAATTGTTGTAAAGCCGCCTCTAGCCGCGGAGCGCGTTCCGGTCGCAATATTTTCCTTATGTTCAAATCCAGGCTCTCTCAAGTGGACATGCATGTCGATGAATCCAGGCGTAACCAGCTTGCCTGCTGCATCAATGACTTCATGACCTTCTGTTCGCGGAGCTGAACCTTCTGCTGCGTCTAACACTTGTGCGATTTTGTCATTCTCAACAAAAATGTGTTTCTTCGCTTGTACATTATTTACATCGACGGTAAGTCCGTTTAATATCCAAATGCCCATTGTGGTGAAATCCCCCTGTTTTATAATAAAGCTCGTTCAATGACTGCCATACGAATTGGCACACCGTGAGCGATTTGTGTGAAAATTTTCGATTTTTCATGTTCTACCAGTTCATCATCAAGCTCTACGTTGCGATTGACTGGGGCCGGATGCATAATGATCGCGTGAGGCGCCATGCGGCTTGCACGCTCTACGGTTAAACCGTACTGCTCGCGGTATTCCTCCGCTGAGCGGATAATTCCTTTGTCGTGTCGTTCGAGCTGTACTCGCAGCATCATGACCACGTCGGCCTTCAGCGCCTCCTCGAAGGACACATATGGCGCGAATTCAGCCAATTCCGGTGCCTGCATGCGTTCTGGTGCGCAGAACTGCACTTTCGCACCTAGAGTGATGAGTCCCCAAAGGTTGGAGCGAGCCACACGGCTATGCAGGATGTCTCCGATGATGGAGACCGTCAACCCTTTGATTGCGCCGAACTGCTTGCGCATAGTGTAGAAATCGAGCAGCGCTTGCGTTGGATGCTCGTTATTTCCGTCTCCCGCGTTAATCAGCGGGATTTTGATTTTCTCAGCCAGCTCCGCAAGGACACCGTTCGGCTTCAAGCGGATGACACCGGCATCGATGCCCATGGACTCGAGGGTACGGACCGTATCGTAAATGGACTCGCCTTTTTGTACACTGGATTCCGCAGCGGAGAAGTTAAGCACGTCGGCTCCTAAGCGCTTTTGCGCCAGTTCAAAGGAGAAACGGGTTCTTGTACTATTTTCAAAAAATAAGTTTGAAACGAATTTGCCTTGAAATTGATTCGTCACCTTCGTTGGATATTGTTCCCAATAGGCTGCACGATCAAGAATGCTCGTTATTTCCCCTGCGCTGACGCCTTTCAATCCTAGAAAATGCTTGGTTGTTTGTAGACTCACTATGCTCACTCCTGTTTCCCCCTCTGTTGAAGTATGATGACCCGATCTTTATCATCGATTTCCGTTAGCAGCACTTCAATACTTTCACTTTTGGAGGTAGGTACGTTCTTACCAACATAATCGGGGCGAATTGGCAATTCGCGATGCCCTCTGTCGACAAGTACGGCAAGCTGAATCATTTGCGGCCTGCCCAAATCAATCAATGCATCCATGGCTGCCCTCACCGTTCGTCCAGTGTAGAGCACATCATCAAAGAGGATGATTTTACGGTCTTGAATTTGTATCTTGCCGTCTTCCTGGACGTTTTCTACGGATTTCACCTTGACACGATCATCACGATAAGAAGTGATATCAATCTCGCCTACAGGAATCGGGACACCTTCAATCTCAAGAATTCGCTCTGCTACTCGCTTGGCTAAATAAATACCACGGGTCCGAATCCCAATCAGGGTACAATTTTCTACCCCCTTATTCTTTTCCAGTATCTCGTGCGCAATCCGCGTTAGTGCTCTACGGATTCCCATTTCATCTATAATCGTGTGTTCGGCTGTTTCGTTCATCTTTTTCGCCTCCTAAAAGTTTTCAGTAGGAAAACTTGCATCGTAAGCATTTGCTCGATTTATCGTTAGAAAACCAAAAACTCCTTGCCCAATTAATGGCAAGGAGTTACGAGTGCATGAAGATACAGACCGGGGCATAAGGATGCGCACATCCCCAAGCTTATTCATACACTGAATACGCGACTCAGTATATCCCGTCTTTTCTCATCGACTACCTTGCCAGTCTCTCTGGACTGTTTTTAAAGGTACATATGTAATTAAAATAATTATCCCATTTTCGACACGATAAGTCAATATAAATTAAAGAACTATCTTTGAGCAGGTGCATAGCCATGTGTTATAATTTACATATAAAATGCACGAGCCGGTTTTCTTATGAAAACTCAGTTTTCTAACACAAAACTCTAAGGAGGAAACCATGTTCAAACTGTTTCGACTGTTGAAACCGTACAAATTTGCAGTGGCTGCAATCATTACCTTGATGCTTCTGCAATCACTGGCGCAGTTGTACCTGCCCACACTTCTCGCTGACATTGTCGATGTCGGAGTCGTGAAAGGAGATATTCCTTATATTCTCCGGTTTGGCGCTTACATGCTTTTAGTGGCGATGGGCGCAATGGTTTGTGTTATCATCGCAAGTTACTTGCTGGCACGGACGGCGACCGGATTCGGCAGGGATTTACGCCGAACGCTTTTTACCCATGTAGAGAGCTACTCTTTGAATGAATTTGATAGACTCGGAACCTCTTCCCTCATTACTAGGACCACGAATGACATCGCACAAGTTCAGCAAGTCATCGTCATGATGCGGATGTTCATCGGCGCGCCGACTATGCTAATTGGCGGAGTGATCATGGCCACTTATAAGGACGCGCATTTGGCTATTGTATTAATCTCCATCATCCCTATTCTTGCCCTCGCTATTATTGGTATCATGCGCAAAGGACTGCCATTATTCAAACAGTTACAAATCAAAATTGATGGAATCAATCTCGTGCTGCGTGAAAATTTAACCGGCATTCGAGTGATTCGCGCTTTTAAGCGTTCCGAACATGAAAAGCTTAAATTTGAAAAAGCGAATCTGGATTACACCCAAATAGCTGTAAAAGTAAATATTATCATGTCTACCATGATGCCCGTCATGATGCTGGTATTTAATCTTGGGGTTGTCGTCATTCTTTGGTACGGCGGTGTTCGTATTGATGCCAATCAAATGCAGATTGGTGATTTGATGGCCTTCATCCAATATGCCATGCAAATTATGTTCTCTATGTTCATGATGACGATGATTTTTATGATGATTCCCCGTGCATCAGCGTCTGCAGTTCGTATTAATGAAGTTCTGGCCCTACAGTCTAACATACATAATGCTGAAAAGGCGAAGACTCTGGATTCTAATCAATCTGCAATTGAGTTTCAGAACGTTACCTTTAGTTATCCCGGTGCGGAGCAGCCAGCAATCCGTGATCTATCCTTCCGTGCTGAACCCGGTGAGATCACAGCAATAATTGGAGGCACAGGCTCCGGCAAAACGACTCTGATCAATTTGCTTTTACGCTTTTATGATGTAGATTCCGGCAATATCTCGATTGACGGCCATCCCTTGCAAACTCTGAAGTTAGAAAGCTTAAGACAACAAATTGGTTATATTCCGCAAAAAGCTGCGCTTTTCTCAGGTACAGTTGCCGATAACATCCGATTTGGGAGCGAGATGGCAACCGATGAGGAAATCCAGCATGCTGCAGCCACAGCTCAAGCTGCAGAATTCATCGAAGAGATGAAAGAAGGCTATCAAGCGATTCTCGCCCAAGGCGGAACGAATTTATCTGGCGGTCAGAAGCAGCGATTGGCGATTGCCAGAGCGCTCGCTCGCAAACCGAACATTTATGTGTTCGATGACAGCTTCTCCGCACTTGATTTCAAAACGGATGCCAATCTTCGAGCCGCGCTTAAAGCTGAAACGGACCATGCAACGAAGATTATAGTCGCCCAGCGGGTTAGTACAATAATGGATGCTAACCGAATTATCGTATTGGAAGAGGGATGTATTGTCGGGACAGGTACCCATGCAGACCTCATGAAAACCTGTGCTGTATATCAAGAGATTGTTGCCTCTCAGCTGTCAGAGGAGGAAATTGCATGAGTGAAAAACCAAGAGATCAGCGCCCTTCATCACCGGGGATAAACCCGGGTCACTTTGGCCGAGGCGGCATGGGTGCGATGGGGATGCCAGTCCAAAAGGCCAAGGATTTCAAAGGAACTTTGAGACGACTGTCCAGTTATATGAGCCCATTCCGTATCTCTTTCATCCTAGTTTTTACCTCAGCTGTGCTTAGCACACTGTTCAGTATTCTTAGTCCCAAACTTATGGGTAACGCAACAACGAAGTTATATGAAGGCTCCATGGCGAAGATGAAAGGTATTGCCGGCGCCAAAATCGACTTCGATGCGATTCTCCAAATTGCTTTTATTCTTGCTGTACTCTACATACTTAGCGCGGTACTGACCTATATTCAACAAAGGATTATGGTCGGTGTCACACAGAAAATTGTTTTTAATCTGCGTAAAGAAATTAGCGAAAAACTCTCCCGAGTACCTCTCTCCTTCTTCGACTCCCGCAGTCATGGAGACACGATGAGCCGTGCAACGAATGATGTGGATACGATCAGTTCGACCATGCAGCAAAGCTTAACGCAGTTGATCACTTCAATGGTTACTTTAGTAGGGATCGTTATTATGATGCTGACTATAAGCCCTTTGCTAACCTTGGCCACGATCATTACCTTACCATTAAGCATTTGGGGAACGAAAATGATTGCTTCTCGCTCTCAAAAGTACTTCAAAGGACAACAAAAAACGCTCGGCGAGCTCAATGGTCATGTCGAGGAGATGTACACAGGTCATACGATTGTAAAAGCTTTCGGTCGTGAACAGAAATCTGTCGAGAAATTCAATGAAATTAATGACCGGTTGTACCATTCCGGCTGGCGAGCACAGTTCATCTCAGGGATGATATTTCCTCTTATGTCCTTCATCGGAAATATCGGCTACGTGCTGGTCAGTGTAATTGGTGGCATTATGGTTACAAATGGTGCTATCAAAATCGGAGATATTTTAGCCTTTATTCAATATTCCGGGCAATTTGGGATGCCCATCACTCAGGTAGCCAATATAGCTAACGTGATTCAATCCACAATCGCCGCCGCAGAGCGCATCTTTGAACTGTTAGATGAGCCTGAAGAAGTACTCGAACAGACCGATGCAAAGTCGGTAACGAATGTTCGAGGTCATGTTCAATTTAAACAGGTCGCCTTTTCTTACAAAGACGATACCACGCTTATTGAAGATATGAACATTAATGTGGAGCCCGGACAAACGGTTGCCATTGTTGGACCAACAGGTGCGGGCAAAACAACGATCGTCAATCTGCTCATGCGCTTCTACGAACTAAAGGGAGGATCTATTTCCATCGATGCTGTAGATTCACGTGAAATGTCGCGAAATCATCTGCGCGGACTTTTCGGCATGGTACTTCAAGATACTTGGCTGTTCAACGGAACGATTCGTGAGAATATCGCTTATGGCCGCGATGGTGCCACAGAAGATGAGATCGTTAGTGCGGCTCGTGCAGCCTATGCCGATCATTTCATTCGAACCTTACCGGATGGTTACAACACCATACTGAATGAAGAAGCCTCCAACCTTTCACATGGGCAAAAGCAGCTCCTCACCATTGCCCGCGCGATACTGGCGGATCCACCCATTTTGATCCTCGATGAGGCGACCAGCAGTGTAGATACACGAACCGAATTATCCATCCAAAGAGCGATGAATAATTTGATGGAGGGCCGCACAAGCTTTGTCATTGCACATCGTCTATCAACGATTCGTGATGCAGATCTCATTCTTGTGATGAATCAGGGTTCCGTCATTGAACAAGGGACGCATGAACAGCTATTGGAACAACACGGATTCTATGCGGATCTTTACAATAGTCAGTTCGCTCAAAAAGCCATCTCTTAAAAAAGGGCTGTGTTTAGAGTCATTTCGACTCTTTACGCAGTCCTTTTCATATCTAATTCATAAATTGAATAAACACCAGAAGCCTTTTCTATGAATACACATTGGCTGAAACGCTCCCTATCTGATAATATAGGAGAGTCAATCTAAATCTTAAGGAGATGTCACCATGACCGAAATGAATACCCTAGAAATTATTCAGTTTATCAAAGAAAGCAAGAAAAAAACACCTGTTAAAGTATATGTAAAAGGAAACCTTGAAGGCATTAATTTTGGCGAAGGCAGCCAAACCTTCTTATCCGGCGGTAGCGGAGTTGTCTTTGGCGAATGGAGCGAAATTCAGCCTGTTCTGGAAGCAAACAAAGCGCTAATTGCAGATTTCGTTGTTGAAGCTGATCGTCGCAATTCTGCGATTCCAATGCTTGATCTGAAGCCAATCAACGCTCGTATTGAGCCGGGCGCGATCATTCGTGATAAAGTACATATCGGAGATAACGCGGTAATCATGATGGGCGCACTTATTAATATTGGCGCTTCAGTTGGTGACGGCACAATGATCGATATGAACGCCGTTCTTGGCGGTAGAGCACAAGTAGGCAAAATGTGTCACATCGGTGCAGGCGCTGTTGTTGCAGGCGTTATTGAGCCTCCATCCGCACAACCTTGTGTCATCGAGGATGATGTGCTTGTTGGAGCGAATGCGGTTATCTTGGAAGGTGTTCGCATCGGTAAAGGATCCGTCGTTGCAGCTGGAGCTATTGTCACACAAGACGTAGAAGAATATACCGTTGTGGCGGGAGCACCTGCTCGAGTGATTAAGAAAGTGGACGACAAAACAAAGTCCAAAACAGAAATTTTACAAGATCTGCGCACCCTGTAAGGTGTTCTGGAGGGATTCGCCATGCTTAGCCCATTTATAGAGCTGCGCCGTCAGCTTCACCAAATTCCGGAGCCGGGCTTCCAAGAGTTCAAGACGCAACAGCTTCTTCTTGACAATCTAGCTAAGCTTCCTCAGGATAGAATAGCTATCCGCACGTGGCGCACAGGCATTTTGGTATATATCAAAGGTACGAATCCTACCAAACGCTTCGGATACCGTGCGGACATGGATGGACTACCAATCACGGAAGAGACCTCTCTTCCATTTCCCTCCCAGCATCCGGGTTACATGCATGCTTGCGGGCATGATTTTCACATGTCGATTGGGATGGGCGTTGTTGCCCATTTCGCTCAAGAACCGATGCAGGATGACTTGGTTGTTCTTTTTCAACCAGCAGAGGAAGGTCCAGGTGGCGCATTACCCATGCTTGCTGCTGAAGAATTGCAGGATTGGAAGCCCGACCAGATGGTCGCTCTCCATATAGCTCCCGAGTATCCGGTAGGTACGATTGCCACACGGCCGGAGATCTTGTTTGCAAATACATCTGAGCTGTTCATCGACCTCTTAGGCAAAGGCGGACATGCTGCTTATCCGCATCAAGCGAATGATATGATCGTTGCGGCGACACAAATGGTTGGTCAATTACACACCATCGTTTCTCGTAATGTGAATCCGCTTGATTCGGCCGTCATTACGATTGGCAAAATGGAAGCTGGAACCAAGCAAAACATCATAGCAGAAAAAGCCCGCTTAGAAGGCACGATTCGCACCCTCTCCGCTGATTCGATGAGCAAGATCAAAAAACGTATCGAAGCCGTAGCAGCAGGTATCGAAAGTTCCTTCGAGTGCAAAGCCACTATTGATTATGGCTCGAATTACCGCCAAGTATTTAATGATCCTGCTTTGACACTGGAATTCATGTACTGGCTTCGCGGAAGCGATAAACTACAGCTTGTGGAATGTACAGAAGCGATGACTGGCGAAGATTTTGGCTACTTTTTGGAGCAAATACCTGGCTTCATGTTCTGGTTAGGGGTAGACACTCCTCATGGTCTGCACAATGCCAAGCTTGAGCCAGATGAGCGTGCCATTCATATTGCCATAGATACCATAACCGCTTATCTTCGTTTTAAATCTAACTAAAATAAGCAAAGAAAAACCTCCAGCCCACTTTTGTGGATTTGGAGGTTTTTTTATGAATAACTGAAGAATCACCTGGATCAAGTTAGCTTACTTACAAATCGTGCTACACGATCAAGTGACTGCTCCAATACTTCCTGTGAATAGGCATATGAAATACGGATAAAGCCTTCTCCATATGAGGTAAACGCATCACCAGGAACAACGGCAACATGCTCCTCATGAAGCAGCCTCATTGTAAAGTCCTGAGATGATAATCCGAATTTTGCAATCGAAGGGAACAAATAAAAAGCGCCGTCCGGCTTTTCCAAGTCGAAACCCATAGCCTTCAGCCGATCATAGACATAATTCCTACGACCTTCATAAGCGTTCCGCATGGGCAGCGCATCATTCACCCCAACTGTCAAAGCCTCCAGTGCCGCATATTGGCTTATTGAGCTCGCGCAGGTCACATTATATTGGTGAACCTTTACCATATGCTCTGTGATATAAGCCGGCGCCAATGTGAAACCAACACGCCAGCCTGTCATAGCGTGCGATTTGGATAAACCATTAATGACAATCGTTTTCTCACGGAGCTTGCCAATTGTCGCAATGGAGTGATGGCGATCACCATATACAAGCTCACTGTAGATTTCATCCGATAATATAAACAATTCTCGATCTTCTAATAATTGGGCTAAATCGGCCAATTCCTGCTCTGTAAGTACTTGACCTGTAGGATTAGACGGATAGCATAAGATAATGCAGCGCGTGTTAGCCGTTAGATAAGGCTCAAGTAACTCAGCGGTTAATTTCAAGCCATTCGTTCTTGTATCGACATAGACAGGAACTCCGCCTGCTAATCGGATTAGCGGTTCGTATCCAGGGTAAATAGGCGCAGGAATGATAACTTCCGCACCAGGTGTAAGAATGGTACGTAACGTAATGTCAACCGCTTGACTCGCTCCAGCCGTAACGATAATTTCGTCAGCCGCCCGATATTCCTGGCCATACTTGTTACGAACGAAGTCCGATGCCGCTTCGCGCAACTCTAATAGACCGTGATTTTGGGTATACACCGTTTTATTTTGATCCAAAGCCCTCTGCCCAGCCTCAATTATATGCCGCGGCGTCGGGAAATCAGGCTGTCCAATCGTTAACGTCAGTGCGCCTGGAATGGTGCTTACGAGATTTGAGATTTTGCGTATGCCAGAAATTTGAATGTCTTTAACTTTTGGATTAATCAGATGCTCCATGTGATTCACTCCTCTCCCAGTGGGAAGAACCCTAGGATGTTCTTATTGTTTGCAGAAGGTACTCCATATCAGCTGGAATCGGTGCTTCAAATTGCAACCATTCCCCCGTGCGTGGATGCTTGAAGCCCAAAATGGCTGCATGCAGCGCTTGCCCGTCCATCAGCATCCCTTTGCTCTTGCCATACATGGGATCGCCAACTAGGGGATGGCCAATGAATTTCATATGCACACGAATTTGGTGGGTTCTTCCTGTTTCCAGTTTCAGCTCAACCAACGTGAAATCGCCAAAGCGCTCGATAACTACGAAATGAGTCACCGCTTGTTTACTGTTTTTTTCCGTAACGGTATACATTTTGCGATCATGTGAATCCCGTCCAATTGGAGCGTCAATAGTCCCCTGATCATGCTGAAGGTTCCCATGAACCAAAGCAACATACTTGCGATTAACCGTATGAGCCTTCAACTGCTCGGCCAAGCTTGCATGTGCTTTATCGTTCTTTGCTGACATAATAAGACCTGAAGTGTCCTTATCAATCCGATGCACAATACCAGGGCGCAGTTCTCCGTTTATACCGGATAAATCCTTGCAATGGTACATTAACGCGTTAACCAACGTACCTGAATAATGTCCTGGTGCCGGATGAACGACAAGTCCCCGCTGCTTATTGATCACGATGACGTCAGCATCTTCATATACCACATTTAGCGGAATGTTTTCCGCGGCAAGCTCAACACCTTGAGGTTCTGGAATTTGTAGCCCAATAACATCATGCTCTGACAACTTATAGTTTGGTTTAATGGCTTTCCCGTTCACTTTAACATGCCCATCTTTGACCCATTGCTGAATTAGCGTTCTTGACACATCTTCTTCCAATGCATCCGTTATGAATTTATCGATACGTTCCTTGGCATACTGTTTTTCAACCATCCATTCGACCACATCATTTGTCGCGGCTTCAGACGAGGTCTGATTTGTGTTCATGAGCGGCTCCTTTTTTTTCTTTTCTCCAAGCAAGTAATGAGTCTAAGAAAATCAGGATAACCCCGATCACGATGGCGGAATCAGCTAAATTGAAAATCGGATAAACGTAGTATATCGCTTTGCCGAACAAGCTAAAATCGAAAGTAAACTGCAGGAAATCCACAACTTCACCGAATAAAGCACGATCAATGAAATTACCGATAGCTCCTCCGAGCAGCAGACTTAGAGCAAAAGATAACAACGTTTTTCCTTCGCGAATCGTTCGACGAATGTACCAGAGAATCCCAATCACAACAACAAGCGTAATCACAATGAAAAACCATCTTTGGTTTTGCAAAATACCGAATGCAGCGCCCCTATTACGATGCGAGGTAATGATGAAGAAATCACCGAGTACCGGACGCTCTTCGCCTAGTGGAATACGTTTCATAATGAACCATTTGGACACTTGATCCAAAATAAATACAATAAGCGCATAAAAATAATATCTCATAATCTTTTCCTCCTAAATTTCGTAAGCATGAACGGTTCCTTATTTTCAAGGAATTACCTCACTAAAAAAAGCTGCCACTCGGCATTATAACGGTATGGATCAGGTGTTAGAAGGGAGCTGTACGACCTATGAGCCATTTAACCGAGGAGCAATTAAAAGAATTGTATCTGCAATTATTGGAGGAAAAGCTTGATCTCGAAAAACACTTTGCCACGAATGATAATTTTGGCCTGTCCAATTCATTCACAGATAGTACGGGCGAGCTCTCCATGTATGATAACCATCCGGGAGATATCGCTACAGAAATTTATGAACGCGAGAAAGATATTTCTCTCAATGAACATGCAGAATTTCATTTACAGCAAGTGGATGAAGCCTTAGCTCACATGGAAAGTGGGGATTATGGCATTTGTGTATTTTGCAAAAAACCGATTCCATTCGAACGCCTTCAAGCTATTCCTACCACACTATACTGCTTAGAACATGTACCTGATCCTAACCAATCCTTCAGAAGGCCCGTCGAAGAACAAGTGCTCTTTCCGCCTTTTGGCCGAACGAGCTTTGATGAACGCAACGATGAGACCGAATTTGATGGCGAAGATGCCTGGCAAATCGTTGAAAGTTGGGGCACATCCAATACACCTGCATTTGCTGAAGACTCGAACGTTGAAAACTACAACGAGATGTATATTGAAGCCGATGAACACGAAGGCTATGTTGAGTCTTTTGAGAGCTTTGTAGCGACTGACTTGTATGGTGAACATGTCACAATCGTACGAAGCAAAGCCTACCGCGATTATATGCATAATGGCGAAGGAGATCCACTTCTCGAACCAGAAAATCTTTCACCCTCGTACGACGAGCAGCTCTAGAATAAACAGGACAAACGAGCTTCGCTTGAAGCGACAGCTCGTTTGTTTCCTTTATCACTCGTGGTAATGAGCCGTTACAACGTCATTACATCTGGCACAAAGCGTCGGATGCTCTTTACTTTGCCCAACCTCTGGGGTCACTATCCAGCAGCGCTCACACTTTTCGCCTTCTGCTACAGCAATAGCAATGGCAACATCCTTCGATTGAAAAGCCCCTTCAGGCACCCCTGTTCCCGGCTGATGCACACTGACAGCAGATACGATAAACAACTGATCCAATTGCTCCAACTGGGTTAGTAAGTTGAACGTTGTTTCATTGGGATACAGGTTTACAGCTGCCCCTAACGAGTTACCGATGACCTTTTCTTTACGTGCTTCCTCGAGAGCCTTCAGAACTTCATCTCTCACATCGAGGAAACTATTCCATTTATTTTCCAATTGCTCATTATACAAGCTTGAATCCACTTCTGGCAGCTCCGCGAGCTGTACACTGCTCAGCTCTTCTCCAGGAATGTACTTCCATACTTCGTCTGCTGTATGGGGAAGAATCGGAGAAATCAGCTTAGTTACAGCGATTAGTGACGCGTATAGCACCGTTTGCGAAGCTTTACGAGCAGGATCATGAGGTGCATTCGCGTACAAACGATCCTTGATGATATCTAGGTAGAACGAGCTCATTTCAACTGCGCAAAAATGATGAATCGTTTGGTAAACAACATGAAATTCATAAGCCTCGTAAGCTTTCACTACCTTCTCAATCATGCGGTTCAGGCGAATTAGCGCATAACGGTCAAGTTCGGATAAACTGCCGGTTGCTACACGATCTGTTGCTGGGTTGAAATGATTCAAGTTACCAAGCAAGAACCGCATGGTGTTTCGGATTTTGCGGTATACTTCCGTCGTTTGATTCAGGATATTATCCGAAATCCGGTGATCCGATTGATAATCGACTGAGGATACCCACAGACGCAAGATATCAGCACCAAGCTTCCCGCAGACTACATTAGGATCAATGGTATTTCCGATCGACTTGGACATCTTACGTCCTTCTCCATCAAGCGTAAAACCATGGCTGAGAATGCCTTTATATGGCGATTTCTCTCTTGTAGCAACACCTGTAATGAGGGAGGAGTTGAACCAACCACGGTACTGATCGGAACCTTCCAAGTATAGGTCCGCAGGCCACTGCAGCTCAGGGCGAGATTCTAGAACAGCTATATGGCTGGAACCGGAGTCAAACCATACATCCATGATGTCCGTTTCCTTACGGAACTCGCCATGACCACATTTGGTACAGTTAGTCTCTCCCGGAAGAAGGTCTTTCTCTTCCTTGATAAACCAAGCATTTGAGCCTTCTTGCTCAAATAGCTGAGCCACATGCTCGATCGTTTGCTCATTGACGAGCGGTTCATTACAGCTGCGACAATAGAAGATTGGAATTGGCACACCCCATGCACGCTGCCTCGAAATACACCAGTCTCCGCGGTCAGCTATCATGTTATGCAGGCGGATTTCTCCCCACTCCGGCGTCCACTTTACTTGCTTGATTTCATCCAGCATCTCTTGTCTGAATTTATCGATAGAGGCAAACCACTGCTCAGTTGCACGGTAAATAACAGGCTTCTTCGTCCGCCAATCATGAGCGTATTGATGCTGTATTTCTCCAGCTTTAAGCAATAGACCAGATTCTTGCAGCTTTTCTATGATTAGCTTGCCGCCTTTTTCATAGAACATACCTTCGAAGCCCGGCGCTTCGGCTGTAAAATGCCCTTGATCATCTACCGGACAAAGCACTCCGATGTTATAACGTTGTCCGATTGCGAAGTCATCCTCCCCGTGTCCAGGAGCCGTATGCACGCAGCCAGTACCTGCTTCTAATGTCACATGTTCGCCAACCATTACAAGGGATTCCCGGTCATAGAATGGATGCTGACATGTAACAAATTCCAGCTCACTCCCTTTTACCGTAGACAACACTTCATAATCGCTCCAGCCAATTTCTTTCGATGCAGCTGCAAGCAAGCCTTGAGCGAGTACATATTTCTTACCGTTCGCTTGAACCACGGCATAGTCGAATTCTGGATGTAAGGAGATCCCTAGATTCGCTGGCAGCGTCCAGGCTGTCGTCGTCCAGATCACAATCGCAGCATCTTGCGGCAGCTTTCCTTTTCCATCTTTAATTGGAAACGCTACGTAAATAGAAGTGGATGTTTTTTCTTTGTACTCAATCTCAGCCTCCGCGAGTGCGCTCTCCGAGGATGGGGACCAATAGACCGGCTTCAAACCCTTGTAGACGTAGCCTTTTTGTACCATTTTGCCAAATACCCGAATTTGTTGCGCTTCATAATCCGGTTGTAGAGTGATATAAGGGTTCTTCCAGTCGCCGCGGATACCCAGACGTTGAAATTGACTCTTCTGTTTCTCTACGGATAGCAATGCGTACTCTTTGCAATATTCACGGAACTCAGGGACGGTCATTTTTTTACGATCGACTTTCCCGCTGTTCGTAATCACCTGCTCAATCGGCAAGCCGTGTGTGTCCCAGCCTGGTACATAGGGTGCATCGAAGCCTTGCAGCGTTTTGAATCGCACAATGATATCTTTCAATACCTTGTTCAGCGCATGCCCAATATGAATATCTCCGTTCGCGTATGGAGGTCCGTCATGTAAAATAAATTTGGTTCTGCCTTTGCGACTCTCCTGCACTTTGGCATAGATGTCTTCAGCTTCCCAATGCTCTTGAATTTTCGGTTCCGCCTGAGGTAAGTTACCTCTCATCGGAAACTCCGTTTGCAATAAATTTAATGTTTTACCATAATCCAATTCAACCACTCCATTCTTACCCTCAATCTTTTTAGCTAGAAAACAAAAAAAGCCTCTCATCCCAAAAGGGACGAGAAACTCAACTCGCGGTACCACCCTCGTTAAAAAGCAAAATGAACAAACGCTCAAAGGCGTGTAAATCATCGCTTTATCACTCGATCATGTGTAACGGCATGACCCGTTTCTCTCTACTCGATTCAAGAGACGCTCCTGGGGGATATTCGGTACGCTGCAGAGATTAGGCTCACACCAAAACCCTAATTCGCTGGCACTGCTTTAACGTCCTACTCGTTCCAGTCATAGCTTTACTGAGATACATTTAACAGGAGTATAACGAATTCGTCAAGCATAGTCAATATGACAACCGTCAAAGAACCACATTTCTATTCTTCTTTAATCTCAAACTGCATGCTTTGCCAGCCTTCTGTGTTCAACAGCTCTAGCTGAGCTTCGAGCAGCGTCCGGAAACGCGTGCGGTAAATCGATGCCTGCTTCTTCAGTTCTTCAATCTCTAAAGCAACCTTACGAGAACGCGTCAGGGATTCGTTAATAATCCGGTCTGCATTTTTCTCGGCTTCCTTCAAGATAAGCTGTGCTTCTTTCTTGGCATTGCTTCTGACTTCATCCGCTGCTTCTTGGGCAACGATGATCGTTTTGCTTAACGAATCTTCGATATTCGTGAAGTGATCCAAACGCTCTTGCAGCGTCACCGTTTGATTCTGTAAGTCTTTATTCTCGCGAATCAACGCCTCGTAATCCTTAATGACTTGATCGAGGAATTCATTCACTTGATCTTCATCATAGCCGCGAAACGAGCGTGAAAACTCCTTATTGTGTATATCTAACGGTGTTAATGGCATCAGTGCCCCTCCTTAGCGTTTTGCGTAGCAAAACTGAATTCGCAAGCATAAGCTGAACTTTCTTCATAAGAAAGCTAGTTTGAACCCACATCTATACTGAATGAGTTCGACAGAAAATAAGCAATTCCTGCAAAGTTCGTGGATAAATTATCCACGTTCATGCAAACTTGCCGATCTTCACACGAATTCTTCCTTTTTTCGTTACACCTTCCACTTCAAGCACCTTGAATCTACCAAATCCTTGCATGGAAACCATATCGCCTTCTTTAAGTGGTTTGCTTGGATCTTCCTCAAGCTTCCAATTGACGCGGCAGCGTCCAGCTTGAATAGGCATCAAGACCTTCGCTCTGCTTAGCCTAAATACATCGCTTACAATTCCGTCCATTCGCATGGATGCAACAGACAAGGTCAGCTCGTCCAATTTTACCGATGCTAGTTCCAGCTTATCCAGCGGCAGCAGTTCCGTTTGCACATGAACCTTGTGCACCTGAGACAAGTTTAAATGCAAATAATCAGCCGCGTCCCGGGTAACCAGAAAATGGCAGCCACCTTCTATAACTTGAATATCGCCAACCTTGTCTCGCTTCATGCCGAGTCCAAGAATGGCGCCCATGTAATCTCCATATTCTAGTGTTAGAAATTTGCCGTCACCGGAAGAAACGGACAGGACCGCCATCTCCATATCTTCCCCTTCCAAAGAACGGTAATCAGGTGCAATCAATGCCCTTCTTCGTTCGGCTGCTGCGTATCCGCCATCTAGCCGGCAGTGAACATCGGGGTGTCGGTTTACAAGTGATGTTAGAATAGAAGCCTGTCTGGGATCCAGAAAGTCAGTTAGCTTCACAGCATGCTGCTCGGCTGCCCGCTCGACCCAATCCCAAGCTTTATCGACAAAATGATGTTCGTCTGGATGAAAATGACCATAGAGTTCTTTTGGCAATGTTAAAACATCCCTGCAATGAAATCGAGAACAGCCATAATCCCCATAACCACAAATCGCAATGCGATTAAGGCCACAATTGGCGAGAGATCAATGAATCCGACGCTTGGAATAATTTTCCGAAATGGACTCAGGTACGGTTCAACCAATTTTCCTAGGAGCCCTCCGATAAAACTTTCACGTGCATTAGGAAACCAAGAGAGCACCAAATAGCCAATAATCATGAAATAATAAATTTCCATCAAAATACTAAGATAATAGTGAACGTAAACCACGTACGCATCCACCTCTGTGTTAGGATATGCGCCTATTCCTCACCCATCATCTCGGAGATGTGACCATGAATATCAACTGAATCTGGTGTACAGAGGAAGATATTCGGTCCAAGTTTGGAAATAGACCCATTCAAAGCATATACCGTTCCGCTTAAGAAATCTACGATGCGAACGGCTTGGTCACCACGAACCCGCTGCAGATTGACAACCACCGCTCTTCGGGACCGAAGATGATCTGCGATGTCTTGTGTTTCTTCATAAGTTCTAGGCTCACTTAATACTACACGTGCATTTTTCTGTGAATGAATGCTGACGACATTCGCCTTATTTTTATTACGCAATTCATACGGATTGGTTTCAGGTTCTTCTGTTGTTTCCACAATGCGCTCCCGTTCCACAATCTCTTCCTCTTCTTGCAATCCAAGAAAATTCATAAATCGGTTATAAACACCCACTATAATTCCCTCCTGTCTTGTTCTTAAATCAACATTGTGACTATCCTTCTTTCCCAACCAAAACGGTTCCCAAACGAATCCAAGTAGCCCCTTCTTCAATCGCTACTTCAAAGTCTCCGGACATGCCCATAGATAACTCCGTAATATCGTGAGGAAAAATCTTCCGCTCATTCAAGCGGTCTCGCAATTCGCGC
Source organism: Paenibacillus sp. yr247 (assembly GCF_900103825.1). Taxonomy (GTDB): domain Bacteria; phylum Bacillota; class Bacilli; order Paenibacillales; family NBRC-103111; genus Paenibacillus_E. The sequence goes on along the minus strand of NZ_FNIF01000001.1, from coordinate 495,015 downwards.
AACCCACGGAATACAGGTCTTGTTGCATCGGCCGCCATCTCATAAGGAGCCATGGTCATCAAACCGGTGATATGTATATGTTTTAGTTTGCTAACTTCTACAGCAAAATCGAAGAAATGCTCGGGTGCTACGCCATACTTAGACTCTTCACCGGAGACGTTCACTTGTAAAAAACAATTAACTTCAATTCCAAGAGCTGCAGCTTGCTTGTCCAGTTCTCGTGCTAGAGACATGCGATCAAGCGAGTGAATGTAGGCAAATTTGCCGATGATGTCCTTCACTTTGTTTGTTTGCAGATGACCAATGAAATGCCATGTTCCCCGTTCATGCAGCGCTTCCCACTTAGGCTTTACATCTTGCCAGCGATTCTCACCGATATGGAGAAGTCCCTTATCCAATACACTTTTGGTCGTCTCCAAGGAAACATATTTCGTTACAGCAATAATCTTGATTTCATTTTCGTCCCGTCCAGACCGCTTACATGCGGCGGCGACACGTGCTTCAACCTCTTCTTTACGGGCCAGTAAGCTCACGAATGCAAACACCTCGATTCAACGCATCACTTGCAAAAATCTTCTTAAAGAAGACCTATCCAAGCAATCATTCTACCTGTAGGACCGCCTTCTTTTCGATGTGAAAAAAAGAGAGCAGAACTACAACTCGTACATAACTGTGTTACTTCGATATGGGACGACAAAATTCCTGCTTCCCGCAACAATTTTCGGTTCAATTCTTGCAAATTCAGCATATACTTGCCATTTCCTTTGTCGGTAATCACAGCTAGCTGCTCTTTTGGTGATGCTTTTACATCCGTAAGCACCTTATAAGCACGACTAGCTACAGTCTCGTCGACCTCATAGCAGCAGACGCCAATGGATGGCCCAATTGCTGCTCGTATGTCAGCGGGCTGACTTCCAAAAGTATGTGTCATTAAGGAAATTGTAGCCATGGAAATGTTTAACACTGAACCCTTCCAACCCGCGTGAGCAAGCCCTGCAACACGCTTTACGGGATCATAGAAAAACAATGGCACACAATCCGCAAATTGCGCACAAAGAACAATCCCCTTCTCATTTGTTATGAAACCGTCCTTCGCTTGAATGGCCGATTCTCTGGATGCTCTGCCCTTCCCCTTCTCTTGTAAGCCTACTACGGTAACTTCATTACCATGTACCTGCTCAGCATAAGTAAATGCTTCAAACGGCTGGCCTATGGCTTCAGCTATTAACTCACGGTTCTTCACTACATGCTCAGGTAAATCATTCACATGAAGTCCGCAATTGAGTGTCGAATAGGGTGCCCTGCTAACTCCGCCATGGCGGGATGTAAAACCAACCGTTAGTTCACTGAATTGCTCCATCCAGCTTGCTATCGTAAATAAGACAGGCCTGCCTTCTTTGACTTGTTTCACAAATGGTTCCACGATTTTCTCTCTCCCCACACATACATCTTTTCTTTACTTTAGCACAAAACAAAAAGACACACGATATCTGCTTGGCCTGCCCTCAATGCAGCAGCCTTCGATCGTGTGCCTTTCGTCAATTACGGAATTGCCGATTGAACTCATAAACACCCTCGTTTTCTTCCGTTTGACGATAAGGACGGGCATCTTCGAGTTTCACGAGAACAACATCGGCACCGATTTTCACAATATGCTTCCAAGGTATGATGACATCTGTCCCTGAACCAAATAATCCGAAAAATCGGGTCTGATTAGGTACAACGATCGATTCGATACGACCCTGCCGCAGATCAAGCTCCAAATCGCTGATTTGCCCGAGCTTTTTGCCATCTACAATATTGATTACGTCCTTCGTCTGAAAATCAGATATTTTCATGAGGCTATTCACCACGTATCTCATTAGGATTTTTAACTGATTTTGTACTAGTATATGTACCGTGTGGGCAAAATGTCCTGAAAACCAAAAAAAGACCTTCACAGCTTGTCACAGCCGATCCAGTCTTTATGTAAAGAAATTACGATTTCACGTGTTTTTGCATTTGACAGATGGCCGATTTCTCAAGCCGAGAAACCTGTGCCTGGGAAATGCCAATCTCATCGGCAACCTCCATCTGTGTTTTCCCTTCAAAAAAGCGCATGGAGAGGATCATCTTCTCCCTAGCATTCAGTTTGCGCATGGCTTCGCGAAGAGCAATTCCTTCAATCCATGACATGTCCTTATTCCGCTCATCACTAATCTGATCCATCACATAAATGGGATCTCCGCCATCATGATAAATCGGTTCAAATAACGAAACCGGATCTTGAATTGCGTCGAGTGCGAATACCACATCTTCTTTTGGCACATTAAGCGCCTCGGATATTTCATAGATCGTAGGCTCGCGTGAATTTTGATTCGTCAAGCTATCTCTGACTTGTAAAGCTTTGTAAGCAATATCTCTTAAGGAACGAGAAACGCGAATCGGGTTATTATCACGTAAGTAGCGGCGAATCTCACCTATTATCATCGGTACAGCATAGGTTGAGAATTTAACGTTTTGGCTCAAATCAAAGTTATCAATGGCTTTCATCAAACCAATACAGCCAACTTGGAAGAGATCGTCCACATACTCTCCTCGATTGTTGAACCGCTGGATCACACTTAGAACCAATCTGAGGTTCCCATTAACCAATTTCTCTCTTGCAGCTCGCTCCTGTTTGGTCTGCAAATCAGCAAACAGCTCACGCATTTCAACATTGGTCAGAACTGGCAGTTTGGCGGTATCAACACCACAAATCTCAACTTTATTTCGGGTCACCGTGATTACCTCCCAAGGAGAAACATTACTGTTAATTATCCCCGTGAGTGTATGATTTATTCCTATCCTACCCCCTCTGCAACCACTTGACAAAAGGGCTTCGACTCGCTCCCTCCCGTGACTGCTGAACAATTTCGACATGACCCGCCAAAAAATATTTTTCACAAAAAAAAGAGAAGCTGGACGGTGACTCCATCACATGCTCTCTTTTCTCCTTACACCATCTTATTAAACTCCTTGCGAAGCCTTTTAATAATTCGCTTTTCCAATCTGGAGATGTACGATTGCGAAATGCCCAGTAAGTCAGCGACGTCCTTTTGTGTTTTTTCCTCGCCGTCTTGCAAGCCGAAGCGAAGCTCCATAATGATTCGCTCTCGTTCGCTTAGCTTATCCAGCGCCTTATGCAGCAGCTTGCGATCCACCTGTTCCTCGATGTTGCGGTAAATTGTATCATTTTCTGTTCCAAGTACATCGGATAATAGAAGTTCATTGCCATCCCAATCAATGTTCAGCGGTTCATCAAAGGATACTTCCGTACGAATTTTACTATTCCGTCGCAAGTACATCAGGATTTCATTTTCAATGCAACGTGAAGCGTATGTAGCCAGCTTAATCTTTTTCTCCGGGTCAAAGGTGTTCACTGCTTTAATTAAGCCGATAGCACCAATTGAAACCAAATCCTCAATATTGATGCCTGTATTTTCGAACTTTCTAGCTATATAGACAACCAATCTAAGGTTGCGCTCAATCAGCATAGCTCGAATTGCAGCATCCCCAGACGGTAACTTTTCCAATAGGTATTCTTCTTCTTCTCTCGTAAGTGGAGGCGGTAATGCTTCACTACCACCTATGTAATAGATTTCCTCTCCTTTAAGACCTAATAGCATTAAAATACGATAATACGCTAGTTGAAAAAGCATTTTCCACTTCAAGAGCATGTTAGTTACCTCCTAAGAGTTTTGCGTTTGCAAAACTAACTTCGTTAGCATTCGCTTAGTTTTGCTGTGCAAAACTTTCATCGTAAGCATAGGCTGAGCTCCACGTAAATAAAACTTTCATTGTAAAAATAGGTTGAGTTTTTCACTAGAAAACCTAATTTCCTAAACAGGAGTGCTATTTCATGGTAGCTTGTTGTCGTCCTAAACATCAATTCTGAAAGCGCTATCCCGCTGAAATTAAGGCTGGATGGATAATCGCTTGATAGGTGCCGTCACTGCAAAGCTTCCCTCCATCGAGTCCGATAAGTACCTTAAAAGCTTCAATTTGTGTATGATTATGGGTGATCACCACCTTATCCGGTTTAATGGCCAGCATGAATTGGGTATTCCGATTGACACCACGGTATGGTACGAGGCGCAAGCGATCTTGCCAAATAAATTCTTCTACACCCAAACCACTTATGATCTGGTCAACATCTGCAGACCGAATCCTTTGAAGCCACTCTACAGGCAATACATCACCCCACTCAGACACTTCCATCACCATCACAGGGGTGCGTGTTAACGGGTCATACAATTGATTTCCCGTATCAATTAAACCTTTGCAAGTGGCTGTATAATCACCCACATGAATCGTTACCTCTGCCAGAAAAGTCGTCAGCACCTCACGCTGCTTCGTACTTTGAAACACCGTTTTGAACCACCATAGCAAAGGAAGGAGTAAAACGAGCACAAATAAGATACCGCCAATCTGTAATTGAAATATGGGCATACCGGATTGTGTGAATACAATCCCTTTCATAATATCAGAAGAGGATGCCAGTACATAATGAATGCCGAACATACCGCCGGCCACAGCAAAATTTACTAAGAGGAACGTTCCGAGGTTTCTCAATAAATTTTGTAAGGATCCAAACCCAAAAGCAGTCATAATCATACCAATACAAAACATACATTTCACAGAAAATGTAAATAGAAACAAAGGCACTGGCAAGAACATGATCACGACATAAGAAGCTCCTAAAAACGACGAACCTACGATTCTCCACCACTTGAACGATATTTTCCGCGTTTTAGCTGTTACGATAAGCATGGCCGCATCCATCAGAAAGTTCAATAGGAAAATGAGATCCGCATAGACGACCACAATGTCCTCACCTCCATGACAGATGCTATTAACCATTTTCCTGACGAAACTTTAAGGTTCTAAATCAGTATAGGGGAATCCTATTTCAAAGTCTGTCTAAACTTGCTAGTAGGCTACTACTTTTTTTGTCAGTTGACGCGGTCTATTCCAAGCTAGAAAAGCCCTAAGAATAACAAAAAACCGAAGCCTCTACGTCTAGTAGGGCTTCGGCCTCTTTACATATATTTTGTAATTATTTGTCGGTATTCCGCCCGCGGTTGCGCAGGAACGTCGGAATATCTAATTGGTCGTTAGATGGTTGTGTACCAAAAGGCTTCAGGTTGTTCAACCGATTGTCAGAAGTCGTTGTTTCCGGTTGTCCGGTAACAGGACGCTTGACCGATTGATGCACAGGTGCTGCCTTATGCTCGAAGCCAGTTGCGATAACCGTAACAAGAATTTCATCCTTGAGTTTATCATCAATAACAGCTCCAAAAATCATGTTCACTTCGATATCTGATGCGGATGCAACGATATCAGCCGCTTCATTTACTTCATACAAGCTAAGATTCACGCCACCCGTAATGTTCATGAGAACACCACGAGCTCCTTCGATAGATGTTTCCAACAAAGGACTGGAAATCGCTTTTTTAGCTGCTTCAGCCGCACGATTTTCGCCAGTTGCTACACCGATCCCCATGAGGGCGGAGCCGCGCTCTGTCATAATCGTTTTGACATCAGCAAAGTCCAAGTTAATTAGTCCAGGTACAGCAATTAAGTCTGAGATCCCTTGTACACCTTGACGAAGCACGTTATCTGCTTCGCGGAAAGCTTCAAGCATTGGCGTCTTCTTATCTACAATCTCCAAGAGACGGTCATTCGGGATAATAATTAGTGTGTCAACCTTCTCTTTTAGAGCTGCAATGCCTTGCTCAGCTTGCAAGGAGCGCTTACGTCCTTCGAAAGTAAACGGACGAGTGACGACACCAACTGTTAGAGCTCCTACTTCTTTTGCGATTTCAGCAATAACTGGAGCTGCACCAGTACCTGTACCGCCACCCATACCTGCAGTAACGAATACCATGTCTGCGCCGCGAAGCGTATTCAGAATTGTCTCCCTTGACTCTTCTGCCGCTTTCTTACCTACTTCAGGGTTCGCACCTGCGCCAAGACCGCGCGTCAGTTTATCACCTATTTGCAACTTATGAACAGACTTCGCTAGGTGTAAAGCTTGAGCATCTGTATTTACAGTAATAAACTCAACGCCCTTAACACCATTCTCGATCATACGATTTACTGCGTTACTTCCGCCGCCACCAACACCGATGACCTTTATTTGAGCCAATTGGTCTAAATCCATATCAAATTCAAACATGTGAGTCATATCCCCCTAACTTTGCGTTCACTATATAAATTCACTGAAAAAATTTTTTACCCGTTCAAGGAAACCTGGTTTAATACTTTCGGAGGATTTTTTAGTTGTGGACTTCGTAACAATTTTCTTCGAGAAACCCGAATTCCGATTTTTCATGTACTTGGCGACAAACTGAATGATGCCAACCCCACTTGTGTAGGAAGGATCACGCACCCCAATGAAATCAGGAACGGCGATTCGTACAGACGTTGCGAGTTCAGATTGTGCGATGTTAAGTATACCTGGCATAGCAACGGTTCCACCTGTGAGTACATACCCACCGGCTAGATCACTGTATCCCAAACGATGCACTTCCGCACGGATCATTTGGAAAATTTCCTCAACTCGGGGTTCAATTATATTCGCGAGGTCAACTTGCGAAAACTCTTTTTCCACGTTGCTTCCCATTCTCGTAACCTTAAAAACTTGATCAGGAGCTGAATCTTCGACCGATGCACAGCCGTATTTCAGCTTAATTTTCTCAGCGATTTCGAGCTGAGTCCGGAGTCCTATCGAGATATCATTGCTGATATACTCGCCTCCAATTTGAATAGTCGATGTTGCCATAAGATTGCCTTGTTCAAATACAGCAATGGTAGCTGCTCCTGCTCCTACATCAACCAGTATCGTCCCAACAGCTTTCTCATCCTTGGATAAGGCCAACTGCCCAGACGCAAGCGACATTAAGATAAGACCTGCGACCTTTAGTTCGGATTTTTCCACAACACGGATTAAATTATGTATCCCCGTCTTCGCACCAGTGATTATTGTCGCTTCCACTTCTAGGCGAACACCAATCATGCCACGAGGATCGTTTATGCCTTCTTGTCCATCTACTAAATACTGCTTAGGTACAACTCCAATAATTTCACGCTCGGGAGGTAATGCGATGACTCTGGCCGCCTGAATAACACGATCGATATCCTCTTCCCCGATCTCTCGGTCTTCATTAGAAACAGCGACAACACCGTGACTTGATTGAAGAGCAATATGATTCCCTGAAATTCCTACGTAAACCTCGGAAATTTGTACGCCGACCATACGTTCAGCATGATCAACAGCGCTGCGAATTGAATTCACAGTTTGATCAATGTCAACGATTGCGCCTTTACGAATACCCTCTGACTCGGCAGATCCCACACCTATTATATTAATGGTTCCGTTAACAACTTCCCCAATAATAGCACGAACCTTGGATGTACCGATGTCTAAACTAACAATGATGTCATTGTTGCTCAAGCCCCTGGCACCTCCTGTAACTTGGATAATAAAGTGTTTTCATTACAAATACTTAAATACGTATTCCACACAACCGTCATATTCCCTCTTTTTTCTACATTTTTTTTGCCAGAAAAAAAGTCGTCTACTTTACTAGTCATAATTAATGAGAAATGATATAGATCCTGTCTAGTTACTACTTGTAAAGATTGTAAGTTCTACTAGATACTTATTTAACCATAAATCTAATTTTAGCACTATTTTCAGCGATTGAGTAGTCCATATAACGTTTTTTTGTCAGGAAGGACGCACTGTTTCTTTTGGTAATGATTTTGGGGGCGCTTTTGGGGTCGGTTTCGGACTTGTCTTGGCCCCATCTTTGTTCGAATCGGGAGTAGGACTCGAAGAACTGCCTGCTGCTTTCTGACCGGTTTGATTGTTCGTTTCAGTCTTGGACTCTTCGTTCGGTTCGAATGGAGCGTGATACTCCACTTCTAACATTTTGATAACACCATTGGTAATATGATCTTCTTGTAAGCTTGCTATATAAGCAGGCAAATTGTCAATTTTCTCAGGTAAATAGGCAATAGTTGTATACACTTCGAACTGTGATCTTGTGTATAGCTTGATTTTGTCGGGATACGGTTCCGAGGGATCCGGTTTGATTTCGGAAATGTCGGAGAGTGCGCTCTCCGGGATCTCACCAAGCACTTTGCAAAGTGCGGCCTTATTCGGATCGCCATCTGTCCATCCTGTCAAAATGGGCATGTCCAAAGGAATGCTTCCTGAAGATAGCTGTACGACAGCGCCATCCGCAAGCACTGCCTGTTTCTTGCCGTCTCCTCCAATTTGGAAAGCGACTTTGGGAAATTCTTGCACGGTAATATGAATAATGCCTGGGAAACGCTTCTTCACCGCTGCTGTCTTAATCATAGGCAGCTTGGCGATACGCTGCTCAATCGTTTGTGAGCTTACTGCAAAGAAACGGTCTCCAACCGCAATTTGACTAGCTTGTCCAATTGCATCTGAAGCCATGAGCTCGTTCCCCTCAACTTCAATGGCACTAATGCGACTAAGGGAAGATTGAAAAAATAGAATAATTAGAATCGTCATAAAAAAAATGAATAAGAAAACGAGCAGCTTCCGATTGGTACGCGCGCGTGGCTTAGTGACGGGCAGAGCGGGTACTTTGCGGTCTTCGGACAAGATGGGCACCACCTAATAGTTTCGTATGAAGTATTATATTTGCAACCTTGTATATGACAAAATCAATGAAAACCGTGTATCCCCACCTGTAAGCAGGAAGGGATTCGCGGAATTCATTCAAATGTTCTACTCACTTGGGACAGGTGATTGACGATGCACGGAAGCACCTAACCTGGAAAGCATATGTTCAATTCTATCATAACCTCTATCGATATGATGAATCTGCTCAACAATCGTCGTGCCATGCGCAGCCAGACCCGCTATAACAAGCGCTGCGCCAGCTCGCAGATCAGTTGCTTCAACCGTGGCTCCATATAACCTTGGAACACCTCGGATAAAGGCTGAGCTCAAATCTACACGGATATCTGCACCCATACGGGATAGTTCATCAACGTGCTTGAATCTACCTTCAAAGATCGTTTCTTTCATCACGCTAAGTCCATCTGCTAGAGATAACAGCACCATAACTTGCGATTGAAGATCTGTTGGAAAGGAAGGATGCGGTGAAGTCACAATACGTTCGACTGCCTTTGGTCTTGTCGGACAGCTTACATGTATTATATCACCGTCCGTGATGATTTGAACACCTGCACGCCTCAGGACATGAATCACCGAGGTTAAATGAGCTGGGTTCACCTGCTCCAAGGTGATGTTTCCTTTTGTTGCTGCAGCAGCAACAAGGAAGGTACCAGCTACAATTCGATCAGGAATGATGCGATATGTGCAAGGAGATAACGAATCCACTCCGCGAATCGTTATGGTGTCCGTACCTGCTCCAATGATATCGGCGCCCATAGCGTTCAGGAAGTTTTGCAAATCCTGAATCTCAGGTTCACGAGCAGCATTGTAAATTGTTGTGATGCCTTCAGCTTTCACAGCTGCCATCATAATATTTTCCGTAGCTCCGACACTTGGGAAGTCTAGAAAGATCTCACAACCACGCAGTGAATCTGCCGTGCAAACAATTTTGTTGGCGAATTCTTCAATGTTGGCTCCGAGAGCCTGCAAACCTTTAAGGTGCAAATCGATTTTACGTTCGCCGATTGCGCAGCCACCTGGTTGATAGACAGTGACACTGCCGAATCTGGCGAGCAGCGGACCCATAAGAAAGATGGAAGAACGCATTTGCCCCATCAATTCTTCAGGGATATGAGAGGAATGAGCTGTGGATGTTGTGATAGATACCGTATCCCCTTGCTGCTCGGCACGACAACCCAGCGCGCTAAGAATTCGCAGCATGGTGTCGATATCGAGCAAATTAGGAACATTATGCAGAGTATGAGTGCCGCTGGCCAGGATGCAGGCTGCTAAAATTGGTAATGCGGCGTTTTTCGCGCCGTGTATCTGGATGGCTCCCGAGAGAGGTCTTCCACCTTCGATAACGAGCTTCTCCAAAGTTCCACCTCCGATTTACCTCTCACCCATCACCAAAACTTCCGTTACAAGCGATATGCCGTACAGTTTCTGTACGATCTCCTGTACTTCGCCAATGAGAGTGAGAACGTCCTCGGCTGTAGCATCTCCGGTATTAACAATGAAATTGGCGTGCAGCGTAGAGATTTCCGCTCCACCGACACGTTTGCCTTTCAGGCCAGCATCTTCGATGAGCTTAGCTGCGAATCCCCCTTCGGGGTTGCGGAATACACTTCCAGCGCAAGCTAATTGAAGCGGTTGCGTGCGGAGGCGCCGATCCCGGTATGCCGCCATGGCTCCCGCGATTTCTTTGCGATCTCCGACCTGTAATTCAAAGACAGCTTCTGTTACAATGCCGGGTAGTAGGTGCAGAATGGAATGTCGATAAGCATACTGCAAATCTTCCGCCTGCATAGTGACCAATTCCCCTGTGTCCAGGATGACTTCAGCCTGCTTGAGTATGCGTGACACATCGGACCCGTGAGCCCCTGCATTCATGTAGACGGCGCCTCCCACAGAACCGGGTATGCCAGAAGCAAACTCCAGTCCGGTTAAACCTTCTTTAGCCGCTAGTACGGACAATTTAATGAACGAATAGGAACCCCCAGCGTAGACCATCGCACCTTCGAAGCGAAGAGATTCCAACGCATGACCAAGTTTAATAACTACCCCTCTAATTCCTTTATCACTTACCAGCAAGTTAGATCCACGACCAATTATCGTCCATGGAATTCCTCGTTGATGCAGGAAACGGATGACATCTACGACCTGCTCTTTCGTTTGGGGGATGATCAGACAATCGGCCGGACCTCCGATTTTCCAAGTCGTGTATGGGGCCAGTCGTTCATTCGTTCGAATCTCGCCAATATTTGCTGCCTGTAAGTCGGATATTAACTGTTGCATGGGAAAACCTCCTTCACAGAACGTAGGGCGAAATTATCGGGAAACTGCTTCATGCTCCATAATTTCAAAAATACAGACCAAGTGGAAGATGGCCGGTCTTCTTTACTTGGCGCCATATAAAGCCTTAGGTGTCTGTCACGGTTATAGTGTAGTTTATGTAATATCGGATAGAGTGTGACAATCGCCTATTCGCTTTCGAAAATCTAAGACGATAAACAATAGGTCTCAATCAGTTTTACGATCGATGCAACGGCATCGTTATCGTTTCGTGATTGCATCGTAGCTTTGTAAGTCTCTCTGTTCGCATGAAGTGCTTCCACGCGAGCTGCGAGGGTCTCGGCTGTTAAATCTTCTTCTTGAAGTACATCCGCATAGCCAGCTTTTTGGAACGACTTCGCATTCAGAATCTGGTCACCTCGGCTTGCTTGCAGCGATAACGGAATAAGCAGCATAGGCTTCTCCAGTACGAGAAATTCATAAATGGATGTAGCACCCGCCCGTGAAACAACCAATTCTGTCATCGCCAAAACATCCGGGAGCTCCTCGTTCAAATATTCGAATTGTTTATAACCTCGCGTATGGGCAAGTTCTGACGCGATATTGCCTTTTCCGCAAAGGTGTACAATCTGAAACTGAGTAAGTAATCGCCCTAGGTTATCTCTAACCGCTTGGTTAATCACTTGCGAGCCTAGACTGCCACCCATCACTAAAATAACCGGCTTCTGTGAATGGAAGTCACAAATCTGGTACCCGCGAGACGCTTTCCCGCTCAGAATGTGTTCACGAATCGGCAACCCTGTCAGCACAGCCTTGTCTTTCTGAACATGCTGTAAGGACTCCGGAAAGGTAACACAAACCTTGGTTGCAAAAGGAATTGAAATTTTATTCGCTAGTCCTGGCGTTATATCGGACTCATGAATAATCACGGGAACCCTGTTCATCCGACTGCCAAGAACAACCGGGACGGAAACGAACCCACCCTTCGAAAAGACGATGGCAGGCTTCAAACGACGGAGCAATCTATAAGACTCATAGACGCCTTTCACCACTTTAAAAGGGTCTTTGAAATTTTTGATATCAAAATATCGACGTAATTTCCCTGACGATATTGGGTAAAAAGGTACCCCCTCGCGTTCAATGATGTCTTTCTCGATGCCCGTTGCTGAACCTATATATTTAATTTCCCAACCTTGCTGCTCAAGCTTATGAATAAGAGCAATGTTAGGAGTAACATGTCCTGCGGAGCCTCCTCCGGTAAAGACAATCGTTTTCATTCCCCTGTCACCTCGAATAACGGGATATATTGAGCAGGATGCCGACCGATGTCAGCATAAGCGTCAATGAAGACCCTCCTGCACTTATGAATGGCAATGTAATGCCGGTTACCGGGAACATCCCGATAACAACACCAATATTAATAATAACCTGCACAGCAATCATGCCGATAATCCCTACAGCGATCAAACTGGCAAACGTATCCGGTGCCGTAATGGCAGCCCGCATCCCGCGCCATACAAGAATCGTAAAGAGCAGCAGTACCAGCGTCCCGCCAATAAAACCAAGCTCCTCAGCAATAATGGAGAAAATAAAGTCCGTTTGCGGCTCTGGTAAATAGCTGTATTTCTGACGGCTCATTCCAAGTCCTAGCCCCACCAAGCCTCCAGGTCCAATGGCATACAGCGATTGAATGGACTGATAGCCTGCTCCTAACGGATCCTGCCAGGGATCCAAGAAAGCGGTAATTCGCTGTAATCGGTAGGGGGCAGCAATGACGAGTCCAACAAAACCAGCAACCCCTATCATACCTAGATAAGAGAGATGAAGCAATCTTGCACCCGAAGTATAGATGATGAGGAGTGAAGCTCCAACGAGCACTACGCCAGTCCCAAGATCGGGCTGAAGCATAATGAGACCGAAGGCTAAGCCCATAATACCAAGCGGCGGTAACAGACCCTTAGTAAAAAGCGTAATTTTTGCCTGCTGCTCGGACAACATTTTGGATAAATAAAGAATCATCCCAATCTTCATGAATTCGGATGGCTGAATACCGAAGGCACCAATCCCTAACCAGCTTCTAGCTCCACCACGAACAACCCCGAGGCCGGGAATCAAGACAATAATCAACATGGCAAAGCAAATAAAAAGCGTGATTCGAGCAATCTTTTTCCACACTAAATAATCAACATTCATGGTAAAAAACATGGTAATAACTCCTAAAACAGCAAAAATAAATTGCCGTTTCAAATAATACAAGGAGTCGCCGAATTCGCGAAAAGCAAGAACACTACTCGCGCTGTAAACCATAATAACGCCAATTGTCAAAAGCAACAAGGTTGGAATAATAATCCAAATGTCAGGAGCGGACCGTGCTTTACCCATAACAGACACCTCTTTGTGTGTTGTGGGCATCATCCGAAGATGCATAGCAAGCAGGTGACGATGTCACCTATTAGCAAACAAATGTGGATAAGCCCTACTTAAAGGTTATGCACGGACTCCTTAAACATGCGTCCCCTCTCCTCATAAGAGGGGAACATATCCCAGCTTGCGCAAGCAGGTGATAGCAGAACGATATCTCCAGGTTCACTCATTTGCCAAGCAAGCTGAACGGCTTGTGAAACCGCGTCCGCTGCATCTTTAGCAGTATCGACGGTTTGAATGCTGCTAATCCCTGCCAGCTCGGCAATATGTGAAATTTTCCCTTTTGTTTGACCTAAGGTTACGATGCCTTTAATGCGCTCACGGAAAGTAGGCAGCAGCTCCATATAATCGGATCCGCGATCCAATCCCCCAGCGATCAAGACAACTTTCTGATTGAACGCCTCAATAGACTTAACAGATGCCGCGGCATTCGTCGCTTTGGAGTTATTATAGAAGGTCACACCATTCAGCTCTCTCACGAGCTCCAGACGGTGTTCTACGCCTTGGAAGCTTCTAAGTACGTCCGCGATGATCTGAGGCTGCACACCTGCTGTTATGGCGGCCGCAGCTGCAGCTAATGCGTTTTCGACGTTAAAGCTGCCTGGAATCCCCATTTCACGTGCCGGCATTATCGGTAATACTTGACCTTGACCGTTTGCATAAACAATAACCTCTGACTCCACATCGAAGTAAACTCCGAAGTGCAATGCTGCTTTCATCGAAAATGGGAACAGTTTCGCACGTAGGGTAGGAATCAGGGATTGGCACACCGCATCATCCCAATTCAGAATTGCCGTATCTTCCTCCGTTTGATTAGCAAACAGTTTGGCCTTTGAAGCGATATAATCATCCATCGAACCATGATAATCCAGATGAGTTTCATACAAATTTAACAATAATGCAATTGTTGGTCGGAACGAGGTCGTCCCTTTCAGTTGAAAGCTGCTGAGCTCAACAACCATCCAGTTATCCGCTGTGACTTCTGGAGCTGCCTCGGTTAATGCGCGTCCAATATTACCCGCCACTACAGGTGCTAATCCAGCTGCGTCCAGCATTAAACCAATCAAAGTTGTCGTGGTTGTTTTCCCATTTGACCCCGTTATACCGATAATTGGCGCTTTGCAGAATTGATAAGCAACCTCAACCTCAGTCACGACTTCGATTCCCAGCTCTTCCGCCTTGCGAATCGGCTCTACCGTGTACGGTATGCCCGGGTTTTTCACGACGAGAGCAACACCCGAATGCACCAAGGACTCCGGATGAAAGCCGCAGACAACAGAAATACCCAGAGCCTCCAATTCGTCGGCTTCAGGGCATGCGCTCCGCTCTTTTTTGTCGTTGACGGTTACTAGGGCTCCTTTTTGATGAAAAAGCTTAGCCGCAGCGACACCGCTCCGAGCCAAGCCTAAAACAATCACTTCAAGTCCACGATATTCCCGCGGATGTTTCATGCTTTACAACACCTCATTCATATATAATCCGAGTACGGCAAGCACGAGACCTACGACCCAGAATGTGATAACGACGCGCCATTCCGACCATCCGACCAATTCGAAGTGGTGATGAATCGGGCTCATTTTGAAAACTCGTTTGCCTCTTGTCTTGAATGAAACAACTTGGATCACAACAGAAAGAATTTCGATCAAGAACACACCGCCTACAATAGCAAGCAATAGTTCCGCTTTAGTCAAAATAGCTACGGCAACAAGACCGCCGCCGATACCAAGCGAGCCGGTGTCACCCATAAACACTTTGGCTGGATGCGCATTAAAAACGAGAAAACCAAGCACGGCTCCAACCATGGCCGCAGAGAAAATTGCTGCTTCCGGCTGTGTGTTATTCATTGCAATAACGGTGTAAGCACCGAATGCAATCGCACTTGTCCCTGCAAGCAAGCCATCCAGGCCATCGGTGAAATTCACCGCATTTGATGCGCCTAACATGAGAATCGCCATTAACGGAAAATACAGCCAACCTGGGTTAAAATGGAACTCCACAAATGGAATATATAAGTCCGTGCTATGACCTTGGATGACTAACAAATAACAGACAATAGCTGAAATCAGAAGTTGACCGAACAGCTTTTGTTTAGCCGTGAGTCCGAGCGAGCGCTTAAAAATAATTTTAATGTAATCGTCAAGAAAGCCAACGAGTCCATACCCTAAAGAGGCAATTAACAAGATCAGAAGATCCATATTTTTATCCGCAAAACGAAGAGTAGCAAGGGCCAGCGCGAGTAAAATAATGACCCCGCCCATTGTTGGTGTCCCTTGTTTTTTCAGATGCCCTTGCGGGCCATCCTCACGAATTTGTTGGCCAAATTTCATGCGCCGCAAAATAGGTATAAAAAGCGGTCCCATAATTAGCGCAAGCACAAAAGCAACGCCCATCGTTAATAAAATTGCGTTTTCCACGTTGGTTCCCCCTGCTCGTTTCCGCCTTACGAAAACGATCTACTGTTTCATAATATGGTTAACTCAAGCGCCAATTAGGCGAGTAAGGCATTCACAACTTGCTCTAGCCGCATACCGCGCGAGCCCTTTACGAGCACAATGTCCTCAGCTCGTGCTAAAGCGGCCAGCTCTGCCGCGAGCTGCTCTTTGTCTTCGAAGGCGCGCACGCGTCCCTTCGGGAACTGAGCAGCCGCTTCATCCGCGATGAAGCGGCCCAGACGACCGAACGTGAAGACGTAGTCTACACGTTCGGGAGACAGCATCGCGCCGATGCCGCGATGGAACTGCTCTTCGTGCTCGCCAAGCTCCAGCATATCGCCGAGCACAAGGAACTTGCTGCCGAAGCCGCTCAACTGCTCGGTAAGCGCGATGGAAGCCCGCATGGATGCCGGGCTGGCATTATACGCATCGTTTAGCACGGTCAGCCCAGAGGCTGCCGTCAGCTTCTCGATGCGCATGCTCGTCATCTGCAGCGAGCGAAGCCCTGCTGCAATGGAAGCCGGCTGTACGCCGAAGGCTTCGCCGATGGCAATGGCTGCTAACGCATTAATCACATTATGCGTGCCGAGCAAGGGAATGTACAATTCCGGGTACCCCGGGGAATTGATCTGGAAGAACGCCCCGTCCGCATCCATCCGGATGTCGGTCGGGTACAAATCATTGCCCGCGCCGCCGCCGAAGCGGATGCGGCGCAGCCCCTCTGGCAAGCTTCGCTCGGCGAGAGCCTGTTCAATCAATGGCTCGTCGCCGTTGTAGACGAGCAGCCCGCCGCTGGGCATTCCGCTTGCGATCTCGGCCTTCGCCCGAGCGATCTCTTCCCGCGAGCCCAGCTGGAGCATGTGCGACTCGCCGATCATCGTAATGATCGACGCTTCCGGCTCGGCCAGATCGGACAAGAGCTCAATCTCGCCTCGTCCGCTCATCCCCATCTCGACCACGGCGAATTCCGTGGTCTCCTCAAGCTGGAGCAGCGTGAGCGGTAAACCGATATGATTATTCAAGTTTCCTTTTGTTTTATGCACTTGATAAGTACTACCCAGAACGGACGCAACCAAGTCTTTTGTCGTCGTTTTACCATTGCTGCCTGTAATCCCAATGATGCGCACAGGCAGCTGCTTGCGATAAGCCTTAGCTAATTGCTGCAGAGCTATTAACGTATCCGGGACGCGGATGAATGGAACGCCTTTCGGTGCCTCACCGCGATCATACTGCCACAAAATAGCTGAAGCACCTTTATGATAAGCATCTTCTGCATAGGAATGCCCGTCAAAGTTCTCACCGATAAGAGGGACGAATAGGCTTCCCGCCTGGATAGAGCGTGTATCCGTTGAAACGCCTTTTATCATAATAGCTTCTTCTGACCCTGATATCTCACTACCTAACATCCCTGCGATTTGTTGTAATGTACGTTCTATCATCGTCCTCTCCCCCTTATCGCAGCCTTAGCCACCAAACGATCGTCGAAATCATGCTTGACCCCCATGATATCCTGATACGTTTCGTGGCCTTTTCCCGCTATCAATATTACATCTTTGGGGCCTGCCCCTTCAATAGCCTTTTGTATCGCTTTTTTGCGATCCACGATTAATTCATACTTTTTTTCTGGGTAATTAACCTCAACCAAACCGGGAACGATATCATTCAGAATGGAATCCGGATTCTCAGTACGAGGATTATCTGATGTTACAAATAAATAGTCGCTATATTTTGCTGTAACCTTGCCCATTAAAGGACGCTTCGTCCTATCACGGTCGCCACCGCAGCCAAACACGGTAATTACCTTACCTTCTGCAAACTCTCGGACGGTAGACAGGGCATTTTCTAAACCATCAGGGGTATGGGCATAGTCAACCAAGACTAAGTAATCCTGGCCCTCATTTACAACCTCCATTCGCCCATCAACGAATGTTACACTTTCTAAACTATTCCGAATTGCTTCAAGTGGAACTCCCTCAGCCAAAGCCGCAGCAATTGCACCAAGCGCATTGTAGACGTTGAATTTACCGACTAATTTCATTTGAAAGAATGCTTCACCCGCAAAAGAAATAAGCTGAAACTCAGTGCCTTGGGCCGTAATTCGGATATTCGTCGCCCGTACATCACATTCATTCTCTATGCCATAAGTAATAACCTGTGCAGCTGTTAGCTTCTTGAATGTTTGCGCAGCAGCGTCATCGACATTAAGAATAGCGTACTGGTGATCCTTTGGATTGGCTGAGAAACCGTTTCCCAGTCTGGAGAACAGCAGCCCTTTCGCCGTTTCGTAAGCCTCCAACGTTTTGTGGTAATCCAAATGATCCTGCGTTAGATTGGTAAAAATACCCGAGCGGAAATGAATACCCTTTACCCTACCTAATTCTAGGGCATGGCTGGATACTTCCATGATGCAGTAATCCGTCTTCTGATCACACATCTTGCGAAAACTGCGCTGAAGATCGACTGATTCCTGTGTGGTGCGCTCCATTTCCGTATAGGTATCCCCGATTTTCATTTGAATCGTTCCCATAAGACCAGTTATAAAGCCTTGATCACGCAATATTTTCTCGATCAAATAGGTGGATGTCGTTTTCCCATTCGTACCCGTAATTCCAATCAATTTCAGTTCCTTGCTGGGATAGCCAAAGAAATGGGCTGATAAGGCTGCCATTGCATATCTGGCATCTTTCACAACAAGCTGCGTAATAGGCAGGTCTAGCACTCTTTCTGTTACAAGGGCAGAAGCCCCAAGCGCTATCGCTTTTGGGGCATAATCGTGTCCATCTGCTGTTAATCCGGGGATACATAAAAACAAATCCCCTGATTTTATTTTACGAGAGTCTGCTTCAATCCCCGTAATCTCTGTATCAGCATCTCCATGTATATGGGTAATGAGCAGTGCGGAAGCAAGCTCCTGCAGTTTCATGAGCAACCCTCTCCTTAACATATTTCCTATCTATTATGGACAATTTTATGCATATGGAAAAGCAAAACATGTCTTACTTGTAAATCTTTTTGCCAGTCTTCTTAAAAATCATTACTGCGGCGGCTCATTATTCGAGAGAAAGATGCGTATCGTGGAGCCTTGATCTACCCGTGAACCTGGTTTCGGCGCTTGGCTGATCACAAATTTACCACTACCGGACTTTGCAAGCCTAAAATTCATGTTCAGATCTTCTAATATATCATCAACTGACGCTCCAACCAAGTTTGGCACCTCAACAACCGGTATTTCGCCATACCGATACTCTTTATCAAGCTGCTCTTTATTGGGTTCAACTTTCATATATCGCAAAGCGTCAGCCATCATATTCTTGACTAATGGAGCTGCAATCAGCCCTCCGAATTGGATTCCTTTGGGATCATCTACAGCCGCGTAAATAACAATCTTCGGATTGTCGGCAGGTGCGAAGCCTATGAAAGAGACGATATGCTCATCAGGCGAATAACGTCCGTTAATGACCTTTTGCGCTGTACCCGTCTTCCCTCCGACGCGATAGCCGTCGATAAACGCATTACGTCCTGTGCCTTTGGCCACAACGCTTTCAAGAGTTTCGCGTACTTGCTTCGAAGTTTCTTCTGAAATCACATTGCGTACCAGTTCAGGCTGGGTAACATTAACAACCTCACCCGTGTCAGGATTCGTAAAGGATTTAGCCACATATGGCTTGAAAAGTCTTCCTCCGTTAATGGCCGCAGAGACAGCTGTAATTTGCTGAATCGGAGTCACAGATACCCCTTGACCGAATGCTGTTGTCGCAAGCTCGACCGGTCCAACCTGAGAAGGCTTAAACATAATCCCGTTTTCTTCTCCAGCGAGGTCAATACCTGTCTTCTTTCCAAAGCCGAATTTTGAAATGTAATCAAATAGCTTTTCCTTACCTAGACGTTGTCCCATGACGACGAATCCGGGGTTACAAGAGTTTTGTACGACTTGCAGCATTGTTTCACTGCCATGTCCACCGCGTTTCCAACAGCGCAGCCTAGCTCCTCCAACCTCAATATACCCGGGATCATAAAATTGTTCATTCTTTAGGTCCACCTTTTTTTCCTCTAAGGCAGCCGCTAACGTAATAATCTTGAATGTAGAGCCCGGCTCATATGTTTTCCAAATCGGTAAATTCCGGTTATAAGTTTCTGTTGGATAATCCTTATAATTGCCTGGCTCATAGGTAGGCCTGCTGCCCATCGCTAGTATTTCTCCATTATTGGGATCCATCATAATCGCGATGACATTTTGCGCCTGATACTGCTCCATGGCCTGATCCAATTCTCTCTCCATGAAAGTCTGCAAATGACTGTCTATCGTCAGTTTCAGATTGAGTCCGTCTTTAGGCTTTTCATAGGTGTCTGTCGTCCCCTTCAGCGTCCTGCCTGCCGCGTCAGCCATATAGGATATACTTCCTGGAATCCCTGTTAGCTGACTGTCATACTTCGCCTCGATCCCGGTCAACCCTTTATCGATCCCAGCGAATCCGAGGATATGTGCGGCTAATGTGCCAAAAGGATAGTACCTTTTGTTGTCCTCTGCTACAACGATGCCAGGAAGGTGAAGATTGCGAACTTCTTGTGCTTTTTCAACCGTTATTTTACGCCCTGAAGGTTTAATATAGTTCTTCGAGGCTTTCTTTGTTATTTGTTGATAAATTTCCTCTTCATTGCCTTGCAGCACTTCTGCTAGCTTTGCTGCTACGCTGCGGGCGTC
Organism: Paenibacillus sp. yr247; assembly: GCF_900103825.1. Taxonomy (GTDB): domain Bacteria; phylum Bacillota; class Bacilli; order Paenibacillales; family NBRC-103111; genus Paenibacillus_E. Next base: position 474,482 of record NZ_FNIF01000001.1, on the reverse strand, counting down.
TTCAAGCTGTACAGGTATCGCCAAAATCGTAGGCGTACTCATGCTGTAAGTCAAAGAAATGCCGTTGCGATCCTGGATTTCGCCTCTCTTGGACGCAAACGGAACTTCCCTCCGCCAGCTATCTTCCGCTTTATTCGCCAAGTCTTGTCCGATCCATAGCTGGACATAAGCCAGACGGAGAATAAGTGCAGTAAAAATGACAGTGCCGATGATGAGCGCAGTAAACAATCTGCGACGAACGGTAACGTTAGAAACACGCATGAACGTTCAGTCTCCCTTCCCAATAAGTCAAGATCATTCCTAACATGACTATTCGGGACAAACAGGGGTTAGAACAAGCTCTCGGTTACGGTGTCTTTTTGGCCGTTGAACGCTGCGTTTCTTGTTTCGCATTCGGTGTTGGTGTAGGTGATACTGATGACGGTGCAGGAGATACAGAAGACACTGCTTTATCACTAAGCGGTTTGAGCTGTAAAGTCACGCTTCGCACCTCTCCGTCTCCCGCAATTGCCTGATCCGAGACGTATCCTTCACCGGAGGTTTGACAGTCCACTTTAAAGAAGGAGCATGCTTCTACTGCATCTCGCAGGGAACGTCCTACTAAGTTAGGCAATGGCATCTCATCAACGGTTTGCATCGCAACATATATTCGTTGTGTGGATAAGATTTCTGTACCTGCTTTCGGAAATTGGTCAACTACTTTAGCCCCTTTTCCGAATACCTCAAGCGATAAACCGCTCTCTTTAGCCTTTGCTTTGGCATTTTCAGCAGTTACATCTGCAAAATTGGGCACAGTTAGCTTATTCGCTTCCTTAGCAACCATTCTGGTTTGCTTATTCGATGCGACACCCATATACTGCAACGACTCGCCAACGATATCTTTAAAAGCAGGAGCAAGCACCTGGCCTCCTAAATGATAGTTTCCGCCAAGATCGGGCTGATCGGCGATCAATGTGACTAAGATACGAGGATTTTCAACAGGTGCATACCCGATAAACGAAATAACCCACGAATCTGTCGAATACGTTTTTTCACCGGGAAGTACAATGTTCGCTGTTCCCGTCTTTCCTGCCACGCGGTAGCCATCCATATATGCAAGCTTTCCTGTACCAATTTCTTGATCAGATACAACCTGCTCTAAATAACCGCTCACCTGATTAGCTGTCTTTTCACTTACGACTTGCCTAATCACTTGGGGCGCAAAAGACTGAATTGTTTTCCCTGATTTAGGATCAACAATGTCCTTAACAATGTGAGGCCACATCAATTTGCCGCCGTTCGCCATCGCCGCATAAGCGGCGGTTTGTTGAATGGCTGTGACTACGACCTTCCCTTGTCCATACGTTGCTGTTGCAAATTCAGACGGATATTTCATATCGATTAAACCGGAAACTTCATTCGGCATATCAATATTCGTTTTTTGATCAAACCCAAATTTAGTAATATAATCTAAAAGTTTAGGTGGAGTTAATTTTTCTATACCCAATTTGACGAAAGCAACGTTACTAGATCGCTTAAGCCCATCCAAAAAGGTAATTTTCCCCCAACCAACTCGATTGTGGTCATGGAGTTCTCTATCCTGTACCCGAATCATACCTGATTGGTAGGTTTCTGTTGGATTGAATAAGCCTTCTTCTACGGTAGCTGCTAACGTGACAAGCTTGAAAGTTGAGCCTGGCTCATAGCGGGAGGCTACCGCATTATTTTTGAAATTACTTTGATCCTTAATGGTCCAATACGTATTGGGGTTAAAAGTAGGTGTATTCGCCATGCCCAAGATTTCCATCGTTTGCGGATCAACTGCGATAGCCGTCAAGCTCTTCGGGTGCCACTTGTCATTCACCTTAGCAAGCGCGCTCTCCAAATAAAATTGAATGTTTTTATCGATCGTTAGTCGTACATTATTCCCGTCTTCCGCTGGTTTGAAATTGACCTTGGAATCTGGTAGCTCCACACCTTTGCCGTCCTTCTCATAGCTTAAAATGCCAGGAACACCTTTAAGGGTTTGGTCTAGTTTAAGCTCTAAGCCTAGCGCAGCATCCCCTTCTTTGTTCGTATAACCAAGAATGTGCGAAGCCAATGTCTCACCAGGATAATATCGTTTCTTATCTTCTAAAATACTAATACCCACGTTAGCTTTCGCAGATAATTTAAGTTTTGCTTGAAGATTAGTAATCAGAGTACGGACTTGATCAGCCTTCTCCTTCTCGATCTTCCAGCCTTCATTTCTAATCTCCACATTGGCCGCAAAATCAGTGCCATCCGGCTTCATTTTCGTTGCACGATCACGGATTTTATTGACCAATGCAGGTTTCGTTTCATTCGATTCTTTCAAAATTTCCGCTAATCCCTGCACAATATCTTCCGCAATATGGTAGCCATCGATCATTTTGGGATTAAGAGCAATCGTATAGGATGCTGCTTCTACCGCAAGCACTTTATTGTTTCTGTCTAGGATCGTTCCCCTCACCGGGGTTATCACCTTATCTGTTTCCCATCTCTTTTCGGCCTTCTCTAGCAACCATGAAGCTTCTACCACTTGAATCCAATAGACTTTAGCAATGAGGACAACAAAAAGAAGGGTAAAAAACCCTCCAATTAGCAAAGATCGTAACTTAATTTTTTTTGTCATATGGAATACCTGCCCATTAAGGTTTAGAAGCTACTTTAGTATTTTTGCTGCCGCTAGTGTTTGGCTTCACCTTCGCTGGAGTAACTAAGCTTACTTGCTTCTCATCTTGTAAGTTAAACCCGAGACGCGTAGCCTCCTCCTTTAAACGATCAGGACTTTGCAGTTTCTCTACTTCTTGCTTCAAAGCGCTGTTCTGAGCTTGCATATCGCGAATTTCATTTTGCATTTTCAACATATTCGCGTTCATTTGATAAATAGCCGAATAACGCCAGATGATCACGCCTGCAACGATGACACAAAGGACAACGGTGAACAAATAGAGCATTTTCTCTTGCGTCGGCAACGATTTATTCCGATAAACAACCTTCGTTGTTTCTTTTATCTTCATTTTAGGTGTTGGAACCGTACGTTTCTGATCGAGCGCCAAATTGCCTTGGATGTAAGATGACATATCCTTTTTCCTCCCTTGTGTTATAGCTTTTCTGCGATTCTCAGCTTTGCTGATCTTGCCCTTTGATTCACTTCAAGCTCATGCTCACTTGGAATAATCGGTTTTCGTGTAACTAATTTAACTGTTCCGGATTTCTTACAAACGCACAGTGGAAAATCTGGTGGACAGGTACATTTTTCAACATTTTTCACGAAAAATTGCTTGCAGATGCGATCTTCCAAAGAATGGAAGGTAATTACGGCAACTCTGCCTTGTGGGGCTAGGCATCTGAGCGATTGCTCCAACGCTTCTTCAAAAGCACCCAGCTCATCGTTCACCGCGATACGCAGTGCTTGGAAACTCCGCTTCGCCGGGTGACCACCTGTTCTTCTGGCCGCTGCTGGGATACCTTCTTTGATCAGCTCCACCAGCTCACCCGTGGTTTCAATCGGATGTTTGGTCCGGGCTTCTACAATGACACCTGCGATACGACGAGAAAACTTCTCTTCGCCATATTCAAACAAAATTCGCGCAATTTGGTCAGGAGGCCACTCATTGACGATCGTTTTGGCGGTTAATTCCGTCGTACGATCCATCCGCATGTCGAGCTCTGCATCATGGTTATAGCTGAAACCTCGTTCGCCATCATCAAGTTGTGGTGAAGATACTCCGAGATCAAAAAGAATACCATCCACCTGCGGCTTGCCGTCACGAAGTGCTCTTGGTTCATTCTGGAGCACCTGTTCCAGCTCTCTAAAATTACTTTTTACTATTCTCACTCGATCCAGATAAGGGGCTAGCACGGTTTGAGCGTTGGCTAAAGCAACATCATCCTGGTCTAAAGCAATCAGTAACCCATTGGGACCTAACTTAGAAGCAATCAGGGAACTATGACCTGCTCCTCCCATCGTACAATCCACGTAAACGCCATCCGACTTTATATGTAAACCTTCAACAGATTCTTCCTTAAGTACCGTCACATGATGAAACACTTGGTGTCCTCCTAAGAGCTTTGCTTTAGCAAAGCTTTCTGCGTAAGCATCTAGCTTTATAAATCAAAATTAAAATCGACGAGTTTCTCTGCTATCTCATTGAATGACTGTTCCGATTCATTGGCATAGCTTTCCCAAATTTGCTTGCTCCAAATCTCAACTCGGTTGGAAACACCGATAACCACACAATCTTTCTCAAGCTTGGCATGATCCATGAGATTACCTGGTATGTTCGCTCTCCCTTGCTTATCGAGATCACACTCCGTTGCGCCGGAGAAGAAGAACCGGGTGAAGGCACGCGCATCTGATTTCATAAGAGGCAGTGCTTTGAGCTTCTGTTCGAGTATCGTCCATTCCGATTGCGGATAAACGAATAAGCACTGATCCAGACCGCGGGTGATAACAAATGAGTCGCCGAGGGCTTCGCGAAATTTGGCCGGGATGATCATTCGGCCCTTCTCGTCAATGCTATGTTGATATTCACCCATGAACATAGCATGGCGCCCCCTTTCCCTCCACTTCTTACCACTTTCCACCACTTTTTAATGTTTATTCGCCAAAAACGAAACAAATCCTGCTACGAAAGCAGGATTTTCAAAATAATTTTCAATTTTAGCTCTATTCTGTGTCTTTTTTTCCTTGTTTCTCGTCTTCAAGTGAGTTTAAAGAAGCATTTTGCGCTTTAAGTTGATTTCGCGTTTCTATCAGCAGTTTTTTTCTTTTGCGCCTGAATACCCAGATTGGGACACCGATCAACAGGACAATGACAAGGACAGGAAACGCAGCTGCCAAAAAAACGAGAATACCTTGCATCACAGCAACTAGTACATTTAGGCTAGAGCTCCACGCTTTTTGAATTCGTTCCTCTAAGGTTAATTGACTCGGATCCGATAGCAGTGGCCTTTTACTTGTTTGCTGGTACATGCGAAGTTCAATCGTCGAGAAAGAGACATTTTGATCCAAATACCTCATCCGCCCCTTAATTTGTTCAATCGCTTCTTGCACCTTGGAAAGCTCATTCGAGAAAGCAAGCAGATCATCCGTCTTGGAGGCTTTCTCCATAAAGCTGAGCAATCGGGTTTCAACCAGTTGTTTCGCTTTCAGGCGAGAGCTAAGATCCACATACTCCTCAGTTACATCCTGGCCTTGTACGTTCCTTTGGAGTGAGGGACTTATTTTCTCTAAGCCATCCAGCAAGGAAACAAATCCATTCGCCGCGACTTTAATTGTATACGTTCCGCCACGTTCCCCCGTATTCGCATTTTCCGAAAATTGCAAAATGTAAGCCCCACTCAGCGCTACCAGATCACGGAGCGCTGTCTGAGCCTTGCTGTAATCCTCAACTGGCATTACCAAGTTCGCTCGATAGATCAACTTACGATTAAATCCTCCAGCTTCATCGCTTCCCGTTGCCGGCATGACTGTAATTGGCGCATTTTTCACCTCAGCCGGCGATTGATTTGCCATTGATGCGGTCTCTTTCGCGTTACCTGTTTGCCCGCTTGCCGCCTTTGCAGCAGGAGCAACAACTTTCTTGTCATCTGCTCGTAGGGCTTCTGGTTGCGCTTCATTGCTAGATGTCCCCATTTTCATCTCAGTCGCCGATGATTTCGATGAATCACTTTTCGATGCACTGCATCCCGAAAGCAGGCTTATTACTAGCATACACGTGGCAAGCAGGAAAGAAATTTTCCGACCAAACCTAATCCTCTTTGCTTTCTTAGCAGTAATACTGCGGTACATGAAGATACTGATCTCTTTACTTTTTAAGACCCCCATTTTGCCATCTCCCCGCTACCAAATATAGGTTATACACCCTATAAACGGGTGTTGCGAGGAAAAGTTGCAAGTCGCCGAGTCCCTTCATCAAATAATTGCCGATACAGAGGTAAATCCATACTATTTAAGACATAACGTCCATATGAAGAGAAAAAAACCTTCCAGCCCACTTAAAAAAGTGGTCTGAAAGGTTTCCTTTTTTCTTAATGTTCTGCCCAGCTGTCTAGGTACATCTTTTGCTCTTCTGTTAATGAATCAATACTAGTACCAAGTGATTCCAGCTTGAATCTAGCCACTTGCTCATCCAACACATAAGGTACATTCACAACCGTTTTACCTAGTTTTTTGTACTCATCGTTGACATATTTAAGGGACATGGCTTGAAGCGCAAACGTCATATCCATAATTTCAGCCGGATGACCGTCGCCTGCAGCTAAGTTAACAAGGCGTCCTTCAGCAAGTATGTATACTTTACGGCCATCAGTCAGTTGGTATTCTTCAATGTTGCGTCTAACTGTACGCTTGGAAACAGACAACGCTTCCAGCTCTGGTTTGTTAACTTCTACATCAAAATGGCCTGCATTCGAGAGAATAGCGCCATCTTTCATTACTTTGTAGTGCTCACCACGAATCACATCTCGGTTACCTGTAACTGTTACGAAGAAATCACCCAATTTCGCTGCTTCCAGCATTGGCATAACAGCAAAACCATCCATGTACGCCTCGACACCTTTGATCGCGTCGATTTCCGTCACAATTACATTCGCGCCTAATCCTTTAGCACGCATCGCCACACCTTTACCGCACCAGCCGTAACCTACAACAACAACGGTTTTACCTGCTACAACCAAGTTCGTTGTACGGTTGATGCCATCCCATACGGATTGACCCGTGCCATAACGGTTATCGAACAAGTATTTACAGAATGCATCATTCACCGCGACCATCGGGAATTCGAGCTTGCCTTCTTTCTCCATCGCCTTCAGACGAAGAATACCCGTTGTTGTTTCTTCAGCTCCGCCACGAACTTGCACAGCCAGATCTTTACGTTCCGAATGAAGAATTGAAACCAAATCGCCACCATCATCAATGATCAGGTCAGGCTTAGTTTCGAGTGCTTTAATCAGCAATTCTTTGTATTCTTCCGGGCTCGGATTGTATTTTGCAAATACCGTAATCCCATCTTCTACAAGTGCTGCACAGACGTCATCTTGTGTAGAAAGCGGGTTGCTTCCTGTAATTGTTACTTCAGCTCCGCCGGCTTTCACTACTTTGGCCAAATAGGCTGTTTTCGCTTCTAAATGCAAGGAAATGGCCACTTTCAGCCCTTTAAAAGGCTGCTCTTTCTCAAACTGCTCACGAATACGATTCAAAACAGGCATGTGCGCCTGGACCCAATCAATTTTCAAATGACCTTCAGGTGCTAATGTTATGTCAGCTACTATACTTTTTTCAACATTTGTCATGTTAGTTTCCTCCTATAAATAATAAACACGGTGTAAACCGTCAACAGGTACCGGCGTCTCAAGCAAATCTCGGAGCCAATCATTCCCATATCGATTCATATAAGCACACCCATTATACACTCTTTCTTGCGGCTTTGCTAACGGTAATATCGTTAAACGAATGCGTTCTAACTGTCTTAGCGTCGCCTCGAATTGTATCTTGTAAGCTTCTCCGGCTTTATTGTGCAAAAAATCGATCTGCTCTAGGATTTTCATCATATTCGTTTCTCCCAGCTTTTTGACACCGGGGTTGATTACAGCTAGCGATTCAACAAGAGGTTCGTAAATGTCACGGAACTCCGTTTTCACGGCATCGAAACGCTCATTCAAATGTAGTGTATCTTGAGCATCCAGCCACTCTTGTTTCTTCCGTTCAAAACGCTCAAGCACATCCTCAAACGAAAAGCCATATTTGTTCATTTGCTTCTGAACCGTACCCTCGATCAAAGTGAACTCTAAGCGTGGCGCCAATATCGGCATTTTCATGCCAAATTGTTCAAACGCATGCTTCGTGAGGGCCCAGTAAGCAATTTCGCCAGGTCCTAGCACAGTAGCGAGCACAGGGAACAGAAATTCCTGCATCAGAGGCCGGGACATAACATTGTTACTCAACTGCTCAGGCGTCGTAACCGCTAAATCGTGAAGCTGTTCTTTAGTAAAGCTATATTCCTTTTTCTTATCTGTAAAATGCTCATTTTCACGGTGCAACAGTAACCTCTGTCCACCTGCAAATACAAACAGATTAGCACCATCATTCGTTATCTCTGCTTGAACCCCATATCCTGCATGCTTAACCTCGTCCTGACTCTTCAGGAGTGATGCAGTGAGTACCTCATTTTGAACGACAAGCTGCTCAAACATGGACGATTCCAATGCACGAAGGGAAGGTTCATCGGAGTCTATGAGGACAAGTCCGTATTCACCAAACAGGATAGCCATCCAGCGAGCAAAAGCATCGGATAACGTCGCCCCGCCTTCCGTAGTGGCTTGCAGCTTCGCTATTAAAGTAGCTTTGAACTCTGTATCCATTAAGGATTGATCCAACGCTGTCAAGGCATCTTGCCAAGCTTCAGGATCAATAGGGAGCCTACTGACGGACGTGCGTCTCCCTGTCGGATGATCAACTTTGATTTTCTCAATTTGCTGCATATTAGACAGCGCATACATATGGTTAACCTCATCAAAATCATGATCCTCACCAGCGATCCAGAAAATCGGTACAACCGATCGTTGTAATTTCCCACTCCATTCACGCGCTAATTGAAGAATAGTAATGGCTTTATACAATACTAACAGCTGACCACCGAACAACCCAGCTTGTTGGCCCCCCACAATTGCAAGTGTATCCTTATCCGCCAGAGCTGCGATATGATCGATAGCTGCCTGGGCATTTCCTATTCTCTTATTATATGTTTGCAAAACTTGCACCAAGCGTCCGCGATCGGCTAGAAGTGAAGTCTTTCCTTCGTCTAACCAGTTCACTCGAGACTGCCAATCTTCCGTATTTCCAAAATGAAAGGGAAATAAAGCTTTTGCTTTGTCAGATTGAGCTATGTAATCTTCCGCTAAAATCTGATTTTTTTTCCAATGAAAAGTTTCCATTTGCATATCCGACTAGTGTCCCCTCTTCATAACAAATAAAACAGCTATCCTTTGATTGTACACGTAAGGCAAGCAATCGTCAAAACTGTATTTTTAATAATTACAATTGAAAATAAGTACACGATAAAAAAGCCGCCCCCTAAGGGACGGCTGGATAAACTTAATACAAATGACAAGCAACGAAGTGATTCGGTTCCACTTCTTTTGTTGGTGGCATTGACTCTGCACATTGTGGCATAGCTTGCGGGCAACGTGTACGGAACGGACATCCGCTAGGCGGATTTAACGGACTCGGTACGTCTCCCTCAAGAATAATGCGCTCACGTGTACGCTCAATTTCTGGATCCGGGATCGGAATCGCAGATAGCAGCGACTGTGTGTAAGGATGCAGCGGCTTTGCGTAAAGGTCGTCAGACGTTGTCACCTCTACGAGGTTACCTAGGTACATAACGCCGATACGGTCGGAAATATGCTTCACCATCGCCAAGTCATGTGCGATGAACAAGTAAGTCAAACCCATTTCCTTTTGCAATCTCTTGAACAGGTTAACAACCTGAGCTTGAACGGAAACGTCCAAAGCAGAGATTGGCTCATCCGCGATAATGAATTTCGGCTCAATCGCAAGCGCACGGGCAATACCGATACGTTGACGCTGACCGCCTGAGAACTCATGCGGGAAACGGTTGGCATGCTCATCGTTCAAACCAACAGCGCGAAGCAATTCCATCACGCGTTCTTTACGTTTAGCACCTTTGTAGAGACCATGAATATCAATACCTTCAGCAATGATATTTCCAACCGTCATACGAGGGTTCAAAGAAGCGTAAGGATCTTGGAATACCATTTGCATATTCCGGTTAAATTCTTTTAGCTTCTTGCCCTTCAACTTATGAACATCTTCACCGTCGAAAATAACTTCGCCTTCTGTTGCGTCATACAGCTTGATAATCGTTCTGCCCGCTGTGGATTTTCCACAACCGGATTCTCCTACCAGACCAAATGTTTCACCGCGGTTAATTTCTATTGAGAAATTGTCAACGGCTTTCAACACTCTACCGCTGCCAAGATTAAAATGTTTCTTCATATTGCGAATTTGCAATATTGGTTGATTTGTTTTAGACATGTTGATGCCCTCCCACTCCTACAGGACGTTCAACTTTCGGTGCATCTGGATGTAACAGCCAACACGCAGAACTGTGTGTCTCAGAAAGCGTTGTATGTTCTGGATCTTCTTCCAAGCAATGGTTCATTGCATATGGACATCTGGCTGCAAAAGCACACCCTTTTGGAGGCGCGAATAGATCTGGAGGTGTTCCCGGAATTGGTACTAGCTCTTCATTACTCTTCGTATCCAAACGAGGCACCGATCGAAGCAAGCCCCATGTATACGGATGCTGCGGATCGTAGAAAATTTCATCTACAGTACCTTGCTCGATAATTTTACCTGCATACATAACGACAACACGTTGAGCCATATCAGCTACGACACCAAGGTCGTGAGTAATTAAGATAATGGATGAGTCCGTTTTAACAGAGATCGTCTTCATCAAATCAATGATTTGAGCTTGAATTGTTACATCAAGAGCCGTTGTGGGCTCATCCGCGATAAGTAGCTTAGGCGAACAAGCAAGCGCAATAGCGATCATGATACGCTGACGCATACCACCTGATAGCTCATGCGGATATTGATGAATACGACCCTCAGGTGAATTAATACCTACAAGTTTGAGAATCTCAATTGCTTTCTCAGTTGCAGCTTTTTTGCTCAACCCTTCGTGCTTGATCAAACCTTCTGTAATTTGATCGCCGACCTTCATAGTCGGATTCAAAGAAGTCATTGGATCCTGGAAAATCATACCGATTTCGGATCCGCGAATTTTCTCCATTTGTTTGTTGGAAAGCTTGGTAATATCTACTTTCCCGTCAAACATGATAGAACCGCTTTTTATATAGCTAGGCGGAGTAGGAATTAAACGCATGAGCGTTTGTGCCGTAACGGATTTACCGCAGCCGGATTCACCTACAATCGCCAACACTTCACCTTTTTTCAAAGAAAAAGATACGCCGCGAACAGCTTGTACTTCCCCCGCATACGTACGGAAAGAAACTTTCAAATCTTTTACTTCAAGTAAATTGTTATTGGTGCTCATCATAATTCACCCCTTCTTACTTACGCATTTTCGGATCTAGCGCATCTCGAAGCCCGTCTCCGAGTAAATTAAAGCTTAACAGAATCAAACTGAAAATAATAGTCGGGAAAATAAGGCGATGCGGATATAACCGGATATAATTGGCGCCGTCAGATAGCAAGTTACCGAGCGATGCAAGCGGCGGTTTAACTCCAAGACCAATGAAGCTTAGGAATGCTTCAGTAAAGATAGCAGCTGGAACAACAAATGTAATTTGCACGATGATGATACCTAACGCATTTGGAATCAGGCTGCGCATAATAATTCTCATTGGATTTGCACCAAGTGTACGAGATGCAAGCACAAACTCTTGTTCTTTTAGCGTAAGCATTTGACCGCGCACCAAACGCGCCATTGGAACCCAACCCGTTATTGCCATAGCCAAAATAATAGATGGAATACCGGAACCGATAACCATAATAAGTAGAATAGCGATCAACAAGAAAGGAATCGCATATACGATTTCAATCGTACGTTGCATCACTTCATCGACTTTCCCGCCATAGTAAGCAGAAATACCACCATAAAGAACACCAATAACCAAATCAATTATAGCTGCTATAATCCCAATAAATAAGGAGATACGTGTTCCCCACCATACACGAGTCCATACATCGCGGCCGAAATCGTCCGTACCAAACCAATGTTCACCATTAGGAGCTATATTTTTTATTTTTAAATTTTGCGTCTGATAATCGTAGCTTGAAACAAAAGGTACTATAATCGCTAATACGATCAAGGTTACCAATATAATTAAGCCAGCCATAGCCAGTCTATTTTTCTTAAGTCGTCTCCATGCGTCCTGCCAATAATTGAGCGAAGGTCTTACAATTCTTTCGCCAGTTAAAGATTTATTTGAAACGGGAGCAAACTTGTAGTTGTTCTCTGTTGTATTATTTGGAGTTTGCATGAATTATTTCCCGCCTTTCCCAAGACGAATTCTAGGGTCTACAAAGCCATACACTACGTCTGTGATAAAGATTACTAGAATAAGAATACTTGAATAGAAAATCGTTAATCCAGAAATCATGGTGTAATCGTTGGAATAAACAGATGATACAAAGTGTTTACCCAAACCTGGCACTGAGAAGATTTGTTCAACTACTAGCGTACCTGTAATAACGTTTACAAATATTGGACCGATAATTGTAATAACTGGTAATATCGCATTTCGTATTGTGTGCTTAACAACAACCGTAAAATTGGATAAACCTTTTGATTTTGCAGTCTTAATGTAATCTTGATTGAGTACGTCTAGCATCGAAGTACGCATTAAACGTGCCAAAATGGCAATCGTTCCGAATGAAAGCGCAAGCGCTGGTAAAATTCGATAGCTTGGACCTTTCCATAAACCTGCAGGAAGAATTCCCCATTTTACACCGATATAATAAGAAAGCATTGGACCGAGAACAAATGATGGGATGGATACACCTAGAATCGCAATGAACATTGCGGTGTAATCGCCTGCTTTATTATGCTTCAAGGATGCAATAATCCCTAAAGTAAGACCTGCAATGATAGCAATAGCAATTGAAATCAACCCAAGTTCTAGTGAAGAAGGAAATGCTTGTTTGATAATATCAGTAACTTTGTGAGCAGGGAATTGAAAGGAAGCTCCTAGATCGCCATGAATGATATTGTTCATGAATGTCAAGTATTGTTCCCATAATGGCTTATCTAACCCATATTGCTTCATCAGCATCTCTTTCGTAGCTTTAGGAATCCGTTCAGAGCCTTCTCCTAGTGGATTACCTGGTAAGTTTTTCATCAATACGAATGTAAATGATGCAATAAGCCATAACGTAATAAGCGCATATAAGAAACGGCGAAGAATGAACTTAACCATTTTGCTCCTCCTTTATTAAAATTAACAGCTGAGAAATTTAGAAGGGGCCGCTCCCACGAGGTGCGAACGGCCCCTTCTTTTTACATCTTACTATTCAACTCTAGATTACTTAATAGTAACCCATTTCAATTCCCATTCTTGTCCAAAGGATGGTAGAATTATCCCGTTAAGTGAAGGCTTTTTCAAGTAAGCTCGAGTACGGAAGTAAAGTGGAGATACACCTTGCTCATCCATTAAGATTTTCTCAGCATCAACCAATGCTTTCGCACGCTTGGAAGGATCTACTTCTGCTTGAGCTTGTTTAACTAACGTATCATATTGCGCGTTGCTGTAGTCGCCTTCATCAAACTCTCCGCCAGTTACCCACATATCCAAGAACGTCATTGGATCGTTGTAATCCGCACCCCATAAGGAAAGAGCGATCTCGAAATCATGTTTGGAGGACAATTCGATACGCAGTGCGTGTGGAACTGGGTTCGCTTCAGCTTCGTATCCAAGGTTTTGTTTCCATTGTGCAAGGATGAACTCAAGTGATTTTTTCGCAGTTTCAGTATCATCTGCGTTCACTTTCATTTTTGGAAGAGCTGTTAATCCAGCTTCTTTCAGACCATCAGCAAGCAATTGTTTTGCTTTAGCTGCATCGAATTTCGGTTGAGTTTCGCCTGCAGTTTTACGGAAATCGCCACCAGCGCCATCCGAAGTGCCTCCTGGTACTAAACCTGTGGAAGCTACTGAACCGTTAGCAAGAACTGTGTCAACGTAAGCTTGACGATCAATCGCCATACCTAGCGCTTGACGGATTTTTTTGTTAGCCAAGGCAGGAACTTTTTTCGTTTGGTACATCAGGTAAGAGTTAGTCAACTCAGGTTTAGGCAAGTTGTCCGGTTTACCAGCATAAAGTTTCAATTGATCACGATTGATTTCAGTCAAATCAGCCGCGTCAGTTTCATACAGGTTAAGACCCGTGTTAGAATCTTTAACGATGTTGATCGTTGCTTTCGTAAGTTTAACGTTAGCAGCATCCCAGTACTTATCATTTTTAACAAGTTCAAGCGTTTGACCATGATCCCATTTGCTCAAAATAAATGGACCTGCACCGATTACTTTATCAGCTTCTGCTCCATATTTATCGCCAGCTTTCGTCACGAAATCTTCTCTTTGTGGCAAGAAAGTTCCGAACGCAAGCATTTGTGTAAAGAAGGTAACTGGTTTCTCAAGTGTAATTTGAAGTTGCTTATCGCTAATTGCTTTTACACCAAGTGCATCTTGAGCTTTTTTAACATCTTCAGGAGTCTTTGCTTTAGTAACAGCTTCTCCACCTTTAATCCAAGCTACTACGAAACTATATTGCCCTTTAGTAGCAGGATCCAATGTACGTTTGAAGGAATAAACGAAATCTTGCGCTTTTACTGGTTGTCCGTCAGACCAGTTCGCATTGTCACGAATATCGATCGTGTACGTTAGACCATCAGCAGAAATTTTAGGAAAGTCTTTTGCAAGTCCAGGCGTTGCTTTGCCGTCTTTATCAGTACGAAAAAGACCTTCGTTAAATGCGCTAATGAACGTAAAAGCTGCATTTGCTGTAGCTTTGGAGCTATCCATTACAGGCGGCTCTGCCGTGAAGTTAATTTTTACTTCTTGTGGTTTGTTAGAGGCAGCTGGAGCAGCTGTACCTTTAGTATCCCCAGTTGTTGGAGATGCGGAAGGTGTAACCTCACTTTTAGCACAACCAATTGCTACACTACCCATTAGCGTTAATGCTACTGCTGTTGAAACCCACTTCGTCGCTTTCATAAAACTCCTCCTTTAAAATTATGTATGTCTAGACATCTATGGCTAGGTGCGTGTTGATAGTTTTATTTACATAAACCTTACACCTTGAACCCAAAAATAAATGAAACCGCTTCAGACATGTCATAATATCTAACTTGAACCTCTGGTAAAAAAAATTACTAGACTCTACGCAAGGAATTATAACATATAACCACGCTTTGTCCAGAATTAATTTACTTTTTTAATTCACCTTTGTTAAATTCATATAAAGAAAAGGTGCTTCACGGTTCCAATTATACAACCATCGGTCAATAAAATCTAGACGGATTTCATTGTTATTTTCTACAAATCTTTAATAAATATTACAAACATCTTCTAAAAAACTGTTTTTTCTACATTTTCTTCGCAAAAAAGATTAAAATTACGTAGAAAAAATATAATTTTTCCCGATATGCAGAAAAAATAGCAGGATATAGAGTGCCGATAGACCCAGAAAGCTAAGTCTCCAAACTACTCTGCTTACCTTTAACAAATCCGTTTCCCCTTTCAGATGTGTTTGGTAGCCACCTATGATCCCAAAAGCAATGAGCACCACGAGCGTTATTAACCAAAATCCAAAATTCGTATGAAATAATTGATTCCACATTAATGAAACAGAGCCAAGCAGGAAGATTGTCGTCACATCCATAGTCAGCCTTGTCGTCATCTTCTTATCTCTAAGAAAAACAAAAACAAGAAACCATAAAAAGATAAAAGTAATAAATGGTGCCACAGCTAAGATCGCATATAAGGTTGAAATCCAATTTGTTAGCACATTCATCATTATGAACCACCTACTTATTCTAGGGCTTTCACTAATTGGTATATGGTTTCGTGAGTAGGTAGCTCGAGGTTCAGTTCTTTTGCCATCTGCAATAAGCTTCCGTTTATACGATCTATTTCTGTATGACGGGACTGTTCAATATCCTGCAGCATTGAGGAATGGTTCATACTTGTAGCTTCACAGACACCAAGCAGCGAGTCCCAAAGTTCATCTGGAAGTAAAACTCCCTTGGCCTCCGCCACGATGCAAGCTTCTTGATAAAGGGCTCTCATGAGCGAGCGCGTCCAAGGTGAAACCAGCAGTTCCCCATTTTTCACACGCAAAATTGCTGTAAGCGGATTGATCACTGCATTTATCATCAGCTTACTCCAAATCCTTACTTCCATGTTGTTCGACATCATTATTTGAAATCCTGCCTTCTCTAGCAGCTCAACCAACAAAATTTGCGCGGAATTGGCAAACTGATCTATATGTTCGGCAGTTCCCATATAAGTAACTCCATGTCCTGTGTGAGAAACAGCCGTGAGGCCTTCTCGTTTTGCCCCTTCCGTTGTAACAGCAAGCAGCAATCGATCCCTCCCGAACTCACCACCTAACATCTCCTCGTGCCCAATCCCGTTCTGGAAGCTTACCAGGTAGGTATCCGTAGACATGTGAGTTTTCAAATAGTCTACTAATTCTTGTGTAATTGCAGGTTGTTTGACCATTAGAAATATGTAATCAAAATGATGTAAAGAGTTATTAGTCATTTTCACTTCTTCAATAAAGTAGCCAAACTCTATGACTCCACTTCTTGTAGTCAAATATCTCTCTTCCGTCCCATCCAACGCAATCCCTTGCTGAGCTAGTTCTGTTGCTTGTTCTCTCGTTCTTGCAATAACAGTCATATGTTCACAAAAGGCAGACAACTTAGCTGCAAATAAAAGCCCCAAAGAGCCTGCGCCTATAATCATGATGCGCATAATTCAATCCCCCTCTTAGTTACAGTCCTCATTATACAGCAAAAAAGCCTCAGTCCAAGGGCTCTCCTTGTTCTGAAGCTTCTATTGGAAGGACTGAAAATTAACTCATTCTACTCTTTCTAAATTACCGTTCGCATCCATTTTGAACCGCGGCTTTTCTTCTTCCTCTTCTTCAACTAAGAAGGCCATTTTCCTAGCACGGTCCATAATCTGAATCAGCGCTTTATAATCATCATTCACAACACGATAATCCGTTTCAACTTCATTAACTTGCTTATTCAATTTATTGTTTTCTCTGCCAAGTCTATCTAGTTCGTCTTCTTTGTCCTGCAGTTCTTTTTCCAAATTTTTAATATGACGATTCATATCTTGATATGTGTTTCGCCATTGTCTCAAAAACCGGATGACAGCATCAATGGATAACGAATCCTCGGTAAATGCCTCCGTTTTGCCTGTAGATATCTCCGGACCATCAAGCAGCCCAATAGAAGAACTTGAAATTGAGACGGCTGCATGTTTCTTGAGCTGCGTCCTTTTTTGACGCTGAGCTTTGGCAATCTGAATAGCTGCTTCATATTTTTTCCTTACAAAGCTATTCCAACGAAAACCACATGCAGCTGCTGTACGTCCAATGCGCTCTCCGACTTCCTCAAACGCAGATAATTGTGTACTTCCCTCTCGTATGTGACGTAGTGTCACTTCCGCTAAGATCAAGTCGTCTTCGTCGCTCCAAGCATCTTGTCTAATTGCCGACATAAGGTCAAACCTCCTAACATAATGTACAGATGCATCTAACTGAAAGCTGATAGCATGCGATAAGTGCGGGCTTGCTTCCAGTATGATTAAAGAAGAATCAATTCGTAGAGAGCAGGTATAAATTGATTCGTGCCATTATTACTATTTCTATGCCCGTACTAGAGTTCATAGAATCTATTTGATACTAAATGGTATTGCCAAATTTTTTGACACTCATACATGGGATTCCGATAAAAAGACATACTACTACTATACGATGAAATGTTTTCAATTTCGTCACCGTTTGACGGTTTACACTACTCAGTTCAAAAGGTATAATGTGTTGTAGTTAAAGTGCAACGTGGTACGAGAGGGGGATGTAACGAGAATGGATCGCATGTTTCGGGTTCTTGGTTTTTGGACACTTGTTATCGCACTGATGAGCTTAGCTGGCGATATGATACCTATGTCTCTAATTTTCTTTTTTCAAACAGCCGTATTCGTTATTCTAGGCTATATGCGCTTGTCAGAACGAACTTACATATTGTTGTTCTGGGGATATATGATTATTTCCTTCAGTGGATTTACGTACTGGTCATTTTTCAAAATGTCTGTCTAATACCCACAACCATAACAACAACAAACAAAAGGTGAACCGGCTGTTAATCAGCTGGTCACCTTTTTTCCATTGATATGGGATTATTAGTTTGCCCCTCATTCGCTACGCATAGCCCTTGACAAACGCGCTCGTCCTTCTGAACGGCGCTAAGCCGCTAATCCTTGGTTGCAATGAACACCTTAAACAGCTCACTCATTTGATCGCTAATCAAAAGTTGCCTGATTGCACGGTTCCGCTTAGACACATCACTGAAAGGGTTCGGATCAAAGTGATTTTGGAGCCTTTGCAATATTCCTTGTTCCACCAGAAACTCCCGCTGTGTCTGAAGCTTGCAGAAAGAAAACCCACTTTCGTGCGCAGCGGTTTGACAAGAACTAAAATTTACATGAGAAGTCATATCCTGCTCGCCTTGGTGGATCCATGGATTATCATGAGCCTGATGTTTGCGATAACACATTAAAGTTCCATTATAACGATGAGAAGCATACAGTTCTTTTTCTATATCCCCATAATCAATGACAATGCAGCTCCCGCTATAAATGCGTTTGGATACATGCGAGAACCATTCCTCTGCGTCTAGGTTAATCTCACCAATTTGACCATCCGACCATTGAACCTTGGAACGCCTTATGCAGTCTAATATACGCTTGGAGCTGATGGGAAGCCAAATTTCTTGGAAAATTTGTTCCTCCTCTTGCCAAGTGACATAGGACTCATTGAAAAGCAAGTCTTTATAGCGAATTCGGTGGACCGGGAAAGCATCTAGAAGTTCGTTAGCGAGAACAAAAACGTGTGCTTGCGGCATTTCAGCAAACCATTCTGCTTCGCTAGTGAATTGAGTAATCTGGGCATGCTCCTCGAGTGCAGCTCGCTGCAGCCCACGATGATAAGCGCTAGATTCAATGATTGTATAAGTTAAACGAGCGTAAATGGCAGGAGCGATTCGCTTCATTTCATCTATGAGGTGAAGGGCCAATCGGCCGTTACCTCCACCCCACTCAACAATATGAATTGGTTCCATATTAGGAATTTCATTATGCAGCTGCGCACAAATATATGCCGCCACCATTTCCCCCATCACGGAACCAACCGAAGAGCTGGTATAGAAATCCCCTTGCTTACCAATCTTAGGGCTCTCATTTCGATAATAACCCTGTGGCTCACTGTATAGACATATATCCATATAGTCACGGAATGTGATGGCCTTATTTTCTTCTAACTGGATTGCCTTTATCAAGGCTTTCACAACATCTGGATGTCCGAGCTGATTGTTCAAAGAGAAACCTCCAATTGTTTACTTACAGACAAACCAATAGGAAACCATTATAATGGAGAAGGATTTATGGAAGGAGAGAAAGAATAGCATGTCAAAGAAGTGGATTACCATCACAGCGGTAACGGCTATTAGCCTTGTATCGTTGACAGCTTGTACAGACAACACGAAAGTCAAAGAAGCATTCGAACAATCACTGAGTAAACAAAAAGAAATGAAATCTTACACCTTCGATGGGGGATCAACATTAGCTATCAGTGATGGCTTGATGAAGTCGTCAAACCCTTTAACGAATGGGCTTTTGTCTTTAATCAGAGAAAGCACGATTGATTGGAAAGGGATTAGTAATGTGGAGCCGCTCCAATTCCAAACGGACTTGAAAATAACGCCCAAGGGCTCAACATCCCCTTTCGAGATTCCAATTCTCATTAAAGATAGCAAATTGTATTTTAATATGCCAGCATTAAATAAGACGGCTGACGAGTACTACGCTATCGATTTGGAGCAAATGAGTAAGAACAGTAAAAGCCAGTTAACACTCGACACCTTGAAAAACACCTCTCAGCTATCAACCACACTCGGAAATCTTATGTTTGGCGGCATCGACGCGAAGTGGTACAAAGAAGCAAAAGAGCCGGTTAAGCTGAAAGACGGATCTTCCGCTAAATCCATCAGCGTTGAGATTACGAGTAAAAATGAAAAAGAATTGAATACCCTGCTGCAAACAAAGCTTCCGGAGTTTCTTGGAAGCTTACAAAACAACGGCTTTCTTTCAGCCGATAAAGTCGAGCAGCTCAAAAAAACACAACTTAATGCTATACAGCTTAAAGCACCAGGTAAAATGGTTGTAGCCATTGATGACAAGGGCTTTATTCGGGACCAAACAATTGATGTAGGTTTCACCATAACCGTTGACAGCAAAACTCAGGATAACCATATCCTTCTTCACCAAACCTACGATGCTATCAATCAAGCGACTCCATTGACAAAGGAAGTACCGAAAAACGTCAAGAGCTTCGATGATATCCTTAAACTAATTGCGCCAGTAAAAAAATAGATGTTAGGCAAAATACTTACCTCTTCCCCAGAGGTAAGTATTTTTTTGTGCTTCATTTAATAGAAATATGATAATCTGTTCATAGGGGGAGAATTCGTTCAATGAAATATAAATTCATAGCTATGATGTTGTCAATTCTACTGCTAACTCAAATAACGTTGCCGTTTAACATGGTATTAGCCGAAGAAAAAAGCCCTTCAATAGACGAAGCAAAAGAACTCATCCAAAAAGGACTCACTATTTTCGAAATTGATAAAGAGGTTAGTCGGTTAAATGAACAAGATGCTAAAATCGTCGTTCAAATCAAGCAAAATGAACAAAATATTGTCAAGCAGAGTAGCAATGTGGACAGTACACGAAAACATGCAGGCAAAGTGATGAGAGCTTATTATACAGGGGATCGAGATTCGATCTGGATGCTCCTTTTTACCGTTAGTTCCTTTGCAGATGCCTTACGAATGTTCGAGTATTTGCAAATGATAATTACGAACGATCATCGCGCTCTTTCTGCTTTCACCGAATCATTTAACAAATTGAAAAATCTTCAAACAGAACTCGAATCTTCTCGTGTCGAGCTGCAAAAGACGAAAGAAAAATTTCTCTTACAGCGAGAGAGACTCGTTAAACTTCAGGAAGAATTGGACAAACAACTGGCCGTAAGCGCTCAGGCCCAAGTCATAGAAGCTCAAATCAAAAGCTTAAATGACCAATGGAAACAAGAAGGCATCCCTTTATTCCGCGAGTATTTGGATAGTTTATCCGCGGCTTTCCGCGAGCTGCCGCAGTACGTAACAAAAGAAAATAAATTTATGGACTTATCTTCCATTAAAAATCCAGTTATTACGATTAGCGATAAAGATTTCAATACATACCTTCACTCGAAAAATGAACTTTTGCAAAATTTGAACTTTGAATTTGCAGACGGCTACATTGTCGCTAAAGGTAAAAAGGATAATGTACAGATTGCCATAGAAGGAAAGTTTTTGTTGAAGGAAAATCCCGATATGAATGAAGTCCGCTTTGCTGTGGATAAACTTGAATTCAATGGTTTTCAGCTGCCTGATACTACGATTGAAGATTTCACGAAAGAATTTCAGCTTGGCTTCGTACCCAAAAAAATAGTTAATTATCTCGATGTCGTTAGTGTTGAAACGAAGAATGGCACCGCAGTTGTGAAACTCAAATTATCCTTGTAAACTAACAGAGGATAACAAAGTAAAGTGAGGACGTACAATGGAATCGAAAATTGGCCTTTTGATGGATCTGCCCGAAGGAAAACTACCTGGATTTTATGCACAGATTGTTAAAGCACTTGCGGGCAAAGTCGAACTGTTCGACCGCGACAAAGAAATGCTTATTGTCAGCAGCGAAGAACAAAAGCTTGCTGCGCTTGAAGTTATGGCTCATTACAACATTGAGACGAACCTGATGGATCTGCGTTTGCTGCCGGATGACGCTGAATTGACCGATCTGTTCAGCGATTATGGGTTTACAAGCCGCGCGGAGATCAACTATCTATACGATAAACTGGTCGTTTCATTTCGATTTACCGTGGATAGTCCACAAGCGGATGTCGATCAAGCTGCGCTTCAGGTTGAAGAGCACCTGCTCGCTCAGTACAAAGATCAGGATCGCGATGTGTATATCGTGGATCGCCAGCTCGAAGAGCTTATGCAGGGTATTGCTAAGGCCTATCGATGCCGCATCGAAATACTTCCATAGAACACGTAAATCCCTCATCCCATTATTGGGAATGAGGGATTTTTGATTTCAAAGTAAATCGGCCGCTAATTGTGCGAGATGAGAACGTTCACCACGTTCCAGTGTGATATGTCCGCTTATACCTTCCTGCTTGAATCGTTCAACAACATAGGTTAAACCATTACTCGATGCATCTAGGTAAGGATGATCGATTTGGTCAGGGTCACCAAGAAGAACGATTTTACTGCCCTCTCCCACGCGGGAAACGATCGTTTTGACCTCGTGCTTGGATAAGTTCTGCGCTTCATCAATGATGATAAATTGACCAGGAATCGAACGGCCGCGAATGTATGTCAGGGCTTCAACTTGAATGCTCCCGAGACCCGCAAGTACTTTTTCAATGTCCCCCGGTTTTTTGGTATCAAATAAATACTCCAAATTATCATAGATCGGTTGCATCCAAGGACGCAGCTTTTCATCTTTTTCACCAGGCAGGTAACCAATATCCTTGCCCATTGGAACCACAGGCCGAGCAATCAGCAGTTTCTTGTATTTACGGTCATCCTCGATTTTCATAAGACCCGCAGCTAATGTAAGCAGCGTTTTACCTGTACCCGCTTTCCCAGTCAGGGTGACGAGCGGGATTTCGTCATTGAGCAGCAGTTCAAGAGCCATGCGCTGCTGCGCATTTCGCGCGGCAATCCCCCAAATGGGATCGTTACTCATGAAGAGCGGCTCCAGCTTTTTGGCATCGGTCGTCACTTTCAACAACGCTGATTTTGAAGAACCCAGCTCATCCCGCAAAATGACAAACTCATGAGGATGAAGCATATACCCTAAATTTAGTGATGTCACAGTCAAGAAGCGATACGAATAAAATTCATCAATGATGGAAGGATGCACATAAAGCGTTATATAACCTGTATACATATCCGTCTGTGCGACAATGCGATCGGTCAAATAATCCTGTGCGGGTATACCGAGTACATCTGCTTTAATACGAACCAATGTATCTTTACTTACAATAACAACAGGCCTCGGAAAGTCATTATCTTGCTCTTCTAAATGATAGTTGAGCGCGACGGCAAGAATCCGGTTATCATTCGTTAATTCTGCAAAGGTATCCTGCAGTTTAGCAAAACTGCGATGGTTGAGCTCCACTTTAATGCTGCCGCCACGCTCGAGAGTGATACCATCGGATAAGTTTCCTTTGGTTCTTAGTCCATCCAGCAATCTCGAAACATGTCTCGCATTTCGGCCTATTTCATCCGCATTTCGTTTCTTAGAATCGATCTCCTCCAACACCACGGCGGGTATGACTACTTCATTATCTTCGAACGCGAATAAAGCATTAGGGTCCTGAAGCAGTACATTGGTATCCAACACGTAAATTTTTTTCATTGGTGTGTCCCCTCCCAGATTTGGCGTTAGATCATTGGTTATATTTGATACATACAACCTAGCTGTACAGGACAAACTAAACTCGAGATTCAAGGAAAGGAAAGATTCTAGTGAGACTATTGTGCGTGCTTTTATTAGTACTGACTCTCGCGGTTGGCTGTAGTCAAGCGCCGAAAAATGGTGCCCCCTCTCAAGATACGAATCATCAGCAAGTAAAAGTTCAACAAATCGCCCCACAAAAGCTCGAAATAAAAGATTCTAAAGCTGTTGCAGAACGTTTAGAAAACCTAGCCACCAGTATCCCAGAGGTTGAAAGCTCGCATTGCGTCGTCTTTGGCAATACCACTGTTGTCGGCATCAACATTCGAAAGGATTTGGACCGAGCAAAAATTGGTACCGTCAAATATTCGGTAGCAGAAGCGCTCAAGAAAGATCCATACGGTGTGAATGCCATTGTTACAGCAGATCTGGATTTAGACCAACGTCTGCGCAACATCCGGGATAACATCCAAGCAGGAAGACCGATTACTGGATTCGCTGAGCAAATGGCTGATATCATAGGCCGTGTGATGCCGCAGCTTCCACGTGATATTCGCAATCCCTCCGCTAGTCCAGGACCTAATGACGCGAATCAGGCTGGAAGTCCGAACCGATAATTCGCGGAAAGATAACAAAAAGCCTCGACTGCACATAAGCAGATCTAGGCTTTTTTTATCGCATCAAAAACTTGGCCGGGTGGCTGGGCAGTTACTCGGCTCGCACAAGTTTTCTCATATTTAGGTTTGGTCAACATTAGGGCGCGATCAATCAATTGCTCCGGTAAAGCTGTGATGTGTTCAGCCATATCGTTTGCGCCTCCTACTAGGTGGTTGAAAACGCTCCTTACACTTACAGTATAGCATAGCTGGTGGCAAGCGTTCCACCTTTACGAATCTATTTTCGGTTCATGTGAACACTCCTTTTCCACCCAGATATACCTTATTGTACGTCTGTTTATAAAAGTTATGTCGTCAAAGTGAACCTCTATTGATTATTGTAAATCGGATTCGAATTAATATCATCCCGCAGCTTTTCCGCAGCTTCACGATCAAAGCTTTGTTTACTTTTGACCCCTTTATGCTCATAGGCGATATGAATTTTCATCCGATCCGCATCATCCACAATTTCTAATTGACTAACCCCATGATCCTCGCGCAAAATAAGTTCAAAAAAATCGAGCGTTTCCTTGGCAGCCTCATCATCCGGTCTTGCTTGATGAACGATATGCATTTGCAGCCAGTTAAAAAAAGTGTCTTGGAGTTTCATCTTAGCGCCCATCCTCTCTAAGTAAAATAACGTCATAGCCAGATTCCAGCCAACGAAGCCATTGATTTTTCCAAATGATGTGTTGAGCATGGTTTTCCAAACAACCATCATCAATCGAGGATACCATATCCAAAGCTTCCTGGCGCTTAAGTAGACGGTCCAGAAAGGCTTCTGCACAATGCGATAGATGAAAATGATTACCATCAAACACTACGCCCTCACGCTGCGACAAATCCAGTTCTACGAGCTCCGAACCGCATATCTCTTCATCGTCGCTTAACAGAAGACTAGATTTAAACATAGATAGCAATCTGGGATGCTTCACATTCGCTATCTCACGGAAAGCTTCCAACTCCGGTATAGGTGTGCATTCCATACGATCAGCCCCTAATACCAAAGGAGAATAGCCAACTATCGGAGTTAACCAGTATCGCGTCATTTGCCCCTCCTTAGAGTTTTCGTGAGAAAACTTACATCGTAAGCATTATCTTGAGTTTTCGTGAGAAAACTTACATCGTAAGCATTATCTTGAGTTTTCGTGAGAAAACTTACATCGTAAGCATATCCTATGGGTATGTATTAGGTCGGTCTATTCCCGCTTCTTTTCTCGATAAAATACCGAATACGAACCAGAAACATTAACGAAATCGCTACTGCCAAACAGAGAACAATAGGTAGTCCTACAATTTGAAAGACAAGCAGCATAACCGACCCGATGGCCAGCAGCACATAAATGATGGCTGTCTTGAGAATCGGCAATTTGCGTTGACGAAAAACTTTGTTATACACATAAGACATGAATATAAAGATTAACAAATAAGTGATGTATAGGTGATTTCCAAACCACTCGTTCAATGCTGTCAACAAACATACACTCCATTTCATAAAAAAAGTAAAGTCAAATATCATTATCTCTCAAACGCACAAATAAATAAAGGGAAATGCAGCGCAATGGCTGACACTTCCCTTTTTATGGACACTTTGTGAACTAAACGTTTGCTTCAGCTGTTTTGCGGTGTTTCTCAGCACGCTCGCGCTCGCTTTTGTTCAAAATCTTTTTACGAATACGAACGGATTTCGGTGTAATTTCGCAATACTCATCATCATTCAAATACTCAAGCGCTTGCTCTAAAGAGTACATACGTGGAGTTTTCATTTTTACTGTTTCTTCTTTATTCGCTGAACGGATGTTGTTTACCGCTTTTTCCTTACAGATGTTAACGATGATATCATTATCGCGCGTGTGCTCGCCAACGACCATTCCTTCGTAAACTTCAGTTTGTGGATGAACAAACAAGATACCGCGATCTTCTACAGAAAGGATTCCGTACAAAGTGGATACGCCAGATTCGCTGGCAACAAGCACGCCTTCATGACGTCCGCCTACGCCTGCTCCTTGGTATGGACCATAGCTGTCAAAAGCATGGTTCATAATGCCGTAGCCGCGAGTCAATGTCAAGAAGTTCGTTCTGTAACCGATCAAACCACGCGCTGGGATTAAGAACTCTAAACGAACGTTGCCGCTGCCGTTGTTGATCATGTTGACCATTTCCGCTTTACGGGAGCCTAAGCTTTCCATAACTGAACCCATGCTGTCTTCTGGAACGTCGATAATCAAACGCTCGATCGGCTCCATTTTTTGACCGTCAATTTGACGGATAATAACTTCTGGTTTGGAAACTTGCAATTCAAAGCCTTCACGGCGCATGTTTTCAATCAAAATACCTAAATGAAGCTCGCCGCGGCCAGATACGATGAAAGCATCCGGGCTATCCGTGTCTTCAACGCGTAAGCTGACATCTGTTTCAAGCTCTTTATACAGACGCTCACGGATTTTACGGGAAGTAACCCATTTGCCTTCGCGTCCCGCAAATGGTGAGTTATTCACAATAAATGTCATTTGAAGAGTTGGCTCATCAATTTTCAAGACTGGCAATGCTTCTGGATTCGCAGGATCTGCTACTGTTTCGCCAATATTGATATCTTTGATACCAGCAATCGCAATAATGTCCCCTGCTGCTGCTTCTTCAATCTCAATTCGTTTCAAGCCTGTGAAACCGAATAACTTCTCGATTCTAGCTTGCTTCTGACCGCCTTCACGCGTCATAACAGCAACGGTCTGGCCTTGACGAATTTTACCACGGTTCACACGGCCTACGCCGATACGGCCCAAGTACTCATTGTAATCCATCAATGTAACAAGGAACTGAAGCGGTTGATCAACATCTTCAGTTGGAGCTGGAATGTGACTAACAATCGTTTCATAAATAGCTTCCATGTTGTGATCTTGCTTCTCAGCATCAAGACTTGATGTACCTTGCAATGCGGATGCATATACAACGTGGAAATCAAGCTGCTCATCCGTAGCACCTAGTTCAATGAAAAGATCAAGAACTTCGTCCACAACTTCTTGAGGACGAGCGTTCGGACGGTCGATTTTGTTAACGACTACAACAGGAGAGAGGTTGCTCTCAAGTGCTTTACGAAGAACGAACTTCGTTTGTGGCATCGTGCCTTCGAAGGCATCAACAACAAGCAAAACGCCGTCTACCATTTTCATGATACGCTCTACTTCACCACCGAAATCGGCGTGTCCAGGAGTATCTACAATGTTAATAAGGTAGTCTTTATAATTAATAGCTGTATTTTTTGCTAGAATGGTAATACCGCGTTCTCTTTCGAGATCGTTGGAGTCCATCGCTCTTTCTTGAATAGCCTCGTTTTCGCGGAATGTTCCGGATTGCTGAAGTAATTTATCTACGAGTGTCGTTTTACCATGGTCAACGTGTGCGATAATAGCAATATTGCGAATCTTGTCTCTTGCGTGCATGATTGTCAAACCCTCTCTACCCTATAATTTTCGTCTCTATTCATAAAACAAGCGTCGGACAAAAGCGCCGACGCTTGACATTTACCCTTATTATACGCAGTTTCTCGACATTATGCAAGGTAAAAGGCAATCTACTTAAAACTTTTACAAGCTTCTCCCTGAGATTACCACACATTTCGTTTTCGGAAAATCATAAGGAGTCCAGCTAGCACAAGGATCAAAGCGATTACATAGATCCCTAATTTAATGAGTAACGTTAACCCGAAAAATACAGTTGAAATGATTCCCAGTACCATTGCCCCTATAAGAACTCCGCGATCACTTCCACGATCGAACAGGTGAAGCTCATATAATCCGATGGCGACACCGAGAATAAACCCCGGCCATAGATAGCTCATAGAACCCCAGCCAAATATATTGCAGAAAAAGAACATGACAGCATAAGTCGTCAATATACCTCCAGGTACGAGTACACCTGCGGGCAGGGATCGATTGAAAAACATGAAGTGAAACAGCAGCCCTGGAATGAGTAAAACAAGCGGCCAAAAAAAGGAAAGAAGAACTTGAAAAACGCCTATTTTACCAAGAAGCAGCAGAACGGCCAGGCCAATTAATAGGATACCAATGGAGTAGCTATTTCTAGCCATACGAATTCCCTCCTAATTCACATGTAGATGAGGCATCAAATTCGACACCCTTCAGCAAATAGTTTATCGTACCTGGCCAGAAATTGCTAGATGTTTGGGGCTATTTACGGCCTCGTCGTTTGGCTTCGAGCAAACGGCTCATGCTGTCCGGCCGCGTTTGACCTGCCTCCGGTGGATCCGGAGCAGCTGCATCACAGCTGCGGCCTGTGGAGCGCCGCCTACTTCAGGGCGCTCGGCCTTACGCTGCAGCTCGTGCTCTGCAAGCTGCTTGCGTTCCCAGAGACGCGCCAGCGGCGTCTCCGCCTGAAGTGGCCGGCCTGCCGGAGCGGCCCGCCTCCAAGCGAACGCCCGAGCCCACAGGCCGGGCGACAGAGTAATGCGCCGCGTTGCGATATCCATCAGCAGCAGCGCGAGCGCCGCCATCAGCAGGTACTCGCTGATGGGAGTCAATCGCTTCTGCGCTGCAGAAGCAAGGCGAAGGCTTCTTCCGGATGCTCCAGCGAGAGCATCCGGCTGCCCGCCCCACACTCTCCATGCTTTTAACATCGAAATGAGAAATCGTTACATTTATAACTGTATTATGTTCTTGCAACTGGTCGGTGTCTTCGTCACCTCCTCGCTTCTGCATTCCAGGCTCCTGAATGTTAACCGGGATGGAAAAGGTGATCCCCTCGGCTTTTTCCACCACTGTCTGTCGGTGTAGATGCGTACTTCCCCATCCGATTCTTCCCCGGTTAACGCGGAGGCTAAGGACAGGGACTCCTGTACATTCGTTTTGCCATAAAAGGGAGTAACCTTATCCATAGCAGCTTGGAGAGTAGAAACATTTGATTCCCGTTGTAGAAGTAATTCAGGTTGATCCTTCACGACTAAAAGCGACTAGGTACGATTCTGGGCTTCTTCAAGTACGTAAGTGAGGATACCTCGCTTCGCTTCTTCAAGCCTTGTTCCAAGCCCCGTTGATGTCTGCATACTTGCTGAGGCATCAATGTCAAAAAAGATATTTGATTTCGCCCGAAGCAGGAGCAATAATTGTCGACGGAAATGCCGTCATGGCCGATTGGTCTCCTGCTCACCTTTCCAAGAGCGGTGGACGTTCGTTTTATCTTGCGTTCTATTTTCCTTAGCTTGGGTATACTACTACACGTGCAGCCCGATTTTCCCCCTGTCTAATAGATTTGCTTATGTACAACATGGGAGGTAACATGGAACAATTATCTGTAAATGAAAAAAAGAAAAGGAAATCGCTTTGGACCAAAGCCTTTCTAATAACCTCAATGTCAAACTTACTGCTCTTCTTTAGTTTTCAAATGCTCATACCAACGATACCTACGCATGTGTCGCAGTTAGGCGGAACCGATGTACAAGTTGGACTCGTCATGGGTATATTTACTATTTCCTCACTCTTTACCCGCCCTTTTGCTGGGCGAGCGCTTGACTTACTTGGAAGAAAACAAGTACTTCTAGTAGGACTTGCGATCTGTGCGCTAACGATTGCAGGATATTCCTATATGGCTGCTATTACGCTTATTCTTGCCGCTCGCTTTGTTCATGGGATCGGTTGGGGCATGTCAACGACTTCCTTAGGTACCGTCATCGCCGATATTATCCCTACTAAACGCCGCGGAGAAGGTATGGGCTATTACGGGTTGTCCAATACGTTTGCTATGGCACTGGCTCCGCTTACCGGCTTATGGCTGATGCAAACCTATGGATTCCCTCGCGTGCTTCTGATCTCAACCTTATTAGCACTGCTATCCTTGTTTAGTTCTCTTTTTATTCCCTATACCAAACCCTTGCCTCTCGAAAAGTCGGCTCAACGGCCGAAGCTCATGGATCGCTTATGGGAACGAACGGCGATACTTCCCTCGGTTTTATTGCTATGTACGGCTATTTGTTATGGAGGCATAGTTACCTTTATTACGCTGTTCGGCCACGAAGCCGGCATTTCGAATGTTGGTTGGTTTTTCCTATGTAATGCCTCTATGGTGCTTATTATAAGACCTATAACGGGTGTGCTTTTTGATCGAAAAGGACCCGAATGGGTGCTCTTGCCCGGCGCTCTTTTCACCCTTTCCGGACTGCTCCTTCTTTCTTATGCACACTCGGAAATGAGTCTGGCTGTAGCAGCTTTATGCTATGGTGTCGGGTTCGGATCCTTACAGCCTGCTCTACAGGCTTGGACGATTACTCGCGCGGCGCCGAGTCGCCGTGGTGCGGCCAACGGAACCTTCTTCTCAGCCAATGACCTTGGCATTGGGTTAGGAGCAATGGTTCTGGGAGCTCTAGCCAACTTTAGTGGGAGCTATGCACTGATGTACCGCTACTCGACTGCACTCATCGTTGTGTTCATCCTTATTTATGGATGGTGCTTCTGGCAAGCTCGGCGCAGCATTCAGTTGGCTCAGCATTAAGGATGCGTTTCATCTATGATTATCGGACCAATCCGTTACGCCGCAGCTCGCTAAGCAGGAAATCCCCTGGAGATACATCGGTTACTACAAGCAAATATGTGATGCCGCGTTCATAACAAAACCCCTAAGCGATTGCGTATACGGAAAGGCAGCTTCCCTATAGGCCTGAAGCATTTTTCTGCTCATCGCCACTTCCCTCGCTTCTCCGGTCTCATTGTCTATTAATCTCAGCTCTCCTGCAAGAATCGGGTCAAGCTCCTCCTGAGCAAGGACTTGGACAGCAACCACTTCCTGCTTGGCAGCAAGTTAGTACTTTAGCGCATCTTCGATGCCCTGTTCATACAAAAAATCCGAAAATAACCAAGTCATACCCGCCTGACGCGGCAGAATGGATGGGTCTCGAAAATTGCCCGACTGACTGAGTAAGGAAAGGAAGTTCAGGGTATCTACATCTCGGGCTAGAACCCCAATCTGCAAAGTCTCTTTAGGTAAATGGAATGCTTCTAGGTAGGCTTTTCCATTAAACGTTATTTTCTTCCCTTTTAACGATATCTCATAAAAGGCTATCGTATTATTGCTTTTCGTATAAGCGTATCCAGGCAAGAGCATCGTTACGACTTTCATGCTGCCTTTTGGAAGTTCGACATGCTGTACATAACTGAAATCCTTGCTCCGATTGGGACACGACATCTCCGGATAAGTCTGCCCCCTGATTACGTAATGTCATCGTAACGGGTGTCCAGCGCCCCTGTTTGACATTTGAAGCACCAAAACCAACTTCGGATTGAATCTCAATCATCGCATCATCCGCCGAAAAAAAATTCAATTTTATACACGAAAATAACCGCTTCGCTGAATACTTATCAGCTTGGCGGTTTTCCATATCCTCTATTCGTTTCTTGCTTTGAATTGAAATAATCTCATCCATTTAACAGTTAAACCAATCGTAATCACGAGTACTGTGGCCACAATAGGTATCCAGACATGTAGATATTCGTAATCGTGCAGCAACCAATCAATCATTTTCTCATCTTTAACAAACATTTCGCCCGCTGTATAACCGAGAATGCCTGCTCCCATAAACACAAGAATCGGATATTTCTGCAGCAGATTCATCACGAGTGTACTTCCCCAAATAATGATGGGGATACTGAGTCCAATACCTAGAATGATCACGGTATTATTCCCATTCCCTTTTGCCGCAATAGCTAATACATTATCCAAACTCATAACGAAATCCGCAACAATGATAGTCCATATGGCTTTACCGAGCGTGGATGCTTCCTTCACATTCGCATGGTTGTCATCATCCGTAAGAAGTTTTATCGCAATCCAGAACAAGAGGATGGATCCCCCTGCTTGAATATAAGGGATATCTAGCAGGCTTACTGCAACTAACGTCAGCACTAGCCGTAATGCGATAGCCCCGAAGGCCCCCCACCATACCGCAAGCTTGCGCTGTTCAAGTGGAAGATTTTTGCTCGCCAGCGCAATTACAACCGCATTATCTCCGCTAAGCACAATGTTGATTAACATAATTTGCAAAAACAAAATGAGCGCTTCAATCATGCTTTACAACCTCCCGGGATGCATGGCGAGCTGGTGACGAAGTCACCGTCTGAAGATGGCGAAATCCATTCAAAATAAATGCTGATCTGACACCTTCTTCAGTTGTCCATGAACAATTTCAATCGTTTCCGTTTGCAATACTGCTCTCTCTATTAATTCCGGTAAGAAGTCCATACTGCTCTCAATCTTCTCAACCATTCGAAGATTAGGATTGGTACTTGGGGATGGGGGAAGAAATAAGGAACAGCAATCATCGTAAGGTAAAATAGAGATCGGGAAGGTGCCTATGGTTTCTGCAATTCGAATGATTTCTTGCTTGTCCATCATCATTAAAGGCTGTAAAAGCGGTACCGTTACAACACGCCCTATGACATTCAGGCTTGGCAGCGTTTGACTGGCCACCTGTCCTAAGCTTTCACCTGTCACTAACGCGCTTAGACCTTCTCGGTCTGCAATTTGCTCCGCAATGCGATACATCGCTCTTCGTATAAGTGTTACTAATAAATTATCTTGATACGCACGGTGGATGGATGTCTGTACATCTGTAAATGGCACCAAATGAAGCCTGATAGAATCTGTATAAGCAGACAACTGATGTGCCAGTTCAATCACTTTATCCTTCGCGCGTTCACTTGTGTAAGGATAACTATGAAAGTGAATGGCCTCCATTGTAAGTCCCTTCCGCATGGCTAACCAACCTGCTACCGGACTATCAATACCCCCAGAAAGCATCAGCAGCGCTTTCCCACTTGTTCCTGAAGGAAATCCTCCTGCCCCCTCAATCACTTCCGCATACAAAAGAACTTGCTCCTCGCGAATCTCCACCCGAAGCTCCACTTCAGGTTGATGAACATCCACTTGCAAACCAGGACACGCTTGCAGCACATAGCCTCCCACCAAATAATTCATTCGCTGTGAATCAAGAGGAAATGATTTATTCACCCTGCGAACGCTCACTTTAAAGGTTTTTGGTTGTTTAGGCAGTGATTGCATTATACGCAGCGCCGTCTCTTGAATGGCGTGGGTCTCCATAGGAGCATGGTAAGCAGGACTAAACGATGCAAGTCCGAAAACTCGCTGCAAAGCCGCTGAAGCCTCTTCATAAGCTGCTCCCCCTAGCTCCACATATACGCGTCCGTACTCGGGAATATACCTTAATTCAAGAAAAGAACCTAAAACTTTACGAATTTGAGTCATCACGCTTCGCTCAAATCGCTTGCGGTTTTTTCCTTTGAGCGTCAACTCGCCAAAACGCAAAATCAAACAATCCGGTTTCATCTTCGCTTCTCCTTTCTGATGGATGGTTTGCTTAGCATAGGAGCGAGATCTCTCACGACCTCCCGTAGTGCAGTAACGAATTGCTTCGCCTCTTTTTCTTGATGTTCATCCGAAAAGCTAACTCTGAGTCCGCTAACGGCCAGCTCCCTACTGCAGCCTAACGCCAGCATTACTGTACTTGGATCAGATTCATCCGAAGCACAGGCTGATTTTGTTGAAATGTATATTTGTCTTTGTTCTAAAGCATGAACGACAACCTCAGCTTTCATACCAGCAAATGCAAAATGGACAATATGAGGCGCCATATCCTCTTGTTGCTCGGAACCCGTAAGGGTGAGCTCTGGGAGGGATTTGATTCCTTCCACAATAATGCGCCTTAACTGATACTTATGCTCTATTTTTGCTGGAAGATTGTCTACCGAGAGTCGAAGTGCTTTCGCCATCCCTACAATAAGTGGAACATTTTCCGTACCGGAGCGAACGCCATATTCTTGCCCCCCCCCTACAATCAACGGCTTGAGCTGCACGCCATCTCTGCGATACAGAAAACCAACTCCCTTGGGACCTCGGAATTTGTGTGCAGATGCGCTGCAAAGATCCACCCCCCACTCCTTTGGTTGAAATGGAAGCTTCGCGATACCTTGAACCGCATCCACATGGAATAATACTTTGGGATAATTGGAAAGATATTGGCCAATTTCTTGTATTGGCTGAATTGTACCTACTTCATTATTAACGTACATCACGCTTACAAGGATAGTATCCTCGCAAATTGCTGCTTTAAGGGATTCTAGCTCTACACACCCCTTTTTATTCACAGGCAAATAAGTGACTCGAAACCCCTCGCGCTCCAGCTGGAGAAACATTTCTTTCACCGAGGAATGTTCAATTTGTGTAGTAATGAGATGCTTTCCACGATTTTGATAGCTGTAGGCTGCGCCTCTAATCGCCAAATTATTACTTTCCGTTCCGCCGGAAGTACATATGATTTCGGAAGGCTGCACACCTAAGACTCCTGCAATCACCTCTTTAGAGCTTTGCAGCAGCTTCTCTGCTTGAACGCCTAACCGATGGATCGAAGATGGGTTTCCATAATGTAATTTCATCACTTCAGCAATCGTATCAATCACTTCTTCATATAGCGGTGTTGTTGCCGCGTAATCCAAATAAAGCATATCTAGCTGATTCCCCTTTTTTCACGCCCTTGCTGCCGCGCAATCAAATTAATTTCCTTTCATCATTAAAGCCTAAAATAGGCCATAACTCAAGCAAACCTGATAACACAAAAAGCTGACTCCCGCATAACACATGCGAAAATCAGCTTATTAGTTTGTTAATTATAAAGCAAAGTTCATCTTGTGACCGATCACTTTGGACACATAAGCTTGTGTCTCTGTTGGCAGTAGATGGAGCTTATTAGCCAAGTCCTGATCAGTCTTAATGCCTAATCGGTCAACACGTCCGGGACCTGCATTATAGGCTGCTAGGGCAACCCCTTCGTACCCATTGTACTTCTGAATTAAGTTGCTCAGGAAATGTGTACCCGCATCAACATTTTGCTTAGGATCAAACGGATTCGTCACTCCAAAACCGCTGCCTGTCCCATCCATAAGCTGCATTAAGCCCTTAGCACCTGCAGGCGATACAGCCTGATGATTAAACTCAGATTCTTGTTGAATAACCGCTTTAACCAACGAGGAATCTACACCGTATTTGTGACTTGCTGCTTGGATTAAACCGTCATACTGTGAGGCTGATAAAGCTTTACTTACCGTTTGTAGCGGTGTATAAGCTTTATTCAAAGCAGCCAAAGAACTTGGAACGTTATTCGTCGTTGTTTTACCCAGCATGGCGTTAAAAGTGTCCTGACCTACAAGACCAGTTGCCGAAGTTTGTCCCATGACGGTATCCAGCAGCGCGCTGAAGTCGCTTGAATCGTCCGTATTTGATGTCGCAGTGTCACCGGACAGCAAACTCAATTTACCCATCAGTTGAAGCTGGAGCAATTCTTTCATTACTCTAGGGTCAATGCTGTTCGTGCTGTTCATCCGTCAGACCTCGTTTCTGTCATTCATTGTTGTTTTCATTGTACACGGTTTGTGCCCTGACGACCATCCCCAATTTAAACATCAATCATTATAGACACAAAAAAGGACAGTCATTAGACTGTCCCTCTTCCATTTCATGAAATGTTTTGTTGTAATAACTCATTCTGTTCTGACAACTTTCTTACAATGACACGAGAAATTCGCAAATGATCCGTTTCATCAACGATGAACATAAACTCGTCTTGGTAATTTACTTGCTGGTTCTTGCTAGGCGGAATCTCGGTTTGCGAATAGATCCAACCACCGATTGTATCATAGTCATCCGACTCAATTTCAAGGCCAAAGTAGTCATTTACTTCATCAATCAGAAGCAAACCATCAATGGAGAAGGTATTTTCATCTTTGATTTCGATCGTTGGACGTTCTTCATCGAACTCATCCTGGATTTCACCAACGATTTCTTCCATAATGTCTTCAAGTGTAACAAGACCTGATGTCCCACCGTACTCATCAATGAGCAGTGCCATTTGACTTTTTCTTTTCTGCATCATTTTTAACAAATCACTGATATGAATGGAGTCCGGGACCGTGGTAATCGGTCGGATAATTTTCTTAATTCCTTTTAGGTTCGCATCCGGCTTGAGCAAATCCTTGATATGGACGAAGCCAATAATATTATCTTTGTCCGGATCACATACCGGGTAGCGCGTACGCATTTCTTTAATGGCAATTGCAAGATTCTCAGCATAGGAAAGTCCGGCATATAAACATTCCATTTCAGTTCTTGGAATCATAATTTCCCTGGCAGTCGTCTCTGAAAATCCAAATATATTATCAACAAGCGTGAGCTCTGTTTTATCTATAAGTCCGTTTTTGTGACTTTCTTTCATGAGGACTCGAATTTCATCCTCGGTATGCGCCGATTCATGCTCGGTTGTAGGCTCGATACCTGCACGACGTAACATCCAGTTGGATATCCCGTTCAACATCCAAATAAATGGGTACATTAATTTGTAGAATAAGATCATTGGTCCTGAAGAAAGCAGAGTAATTTGTTCAGCTTTACGAATCGCATACGTTTTAGGGAACTGTTCGCCTAAAGTAATATGCAAAGTTGTCATTAAGGAGAAAGCAATAATAAAAGTAATCGTGTGGAATACCGAATCTGGCAAATTCAGCGGAGCGAATAACGGTTCCAAAATTTTAGCGAACGTCGGCTCTCCGACATAACCAAGTCCCAACGAAGTAAGTGTAATCCCGAGCTGACAAGCACCTAAGTACGCATCGAGATTGCTCATGATTCCTTGTGCAAATTTCGCATTGGTGCGGCCTTCTCCAGCAAGTAAATCAATTCGACTACCTCTTACTTTAACCATCGCAAATTCCGCAGCGACAAAAAAACCATTTAATAACACCAGTCCAAACATTAACAGAAAACTAATTAACGTTTCGGGCAAAGGATCTTCCAATACCTTACCTATCCCCTATCAAGTGCGGTTGAGGCACCAAGGAGTATAGGTACACCTCCCTTAATTTCGATTTAAAATTGAAATATCACCTTTCATTATATAATAATACTGTAATCATTCAAAGGTGCGAATATGACTCCTGAAGTCAAATAGTACGAGCAAACGGGAGTATAGGCGTTAATATGATGCCATTATGAGTCTTTACCCGCTAATTATCACTCTGAAACCCGAATTTACACGTTTTTTTCCTGAAAAAAAGAAAAACAAGCCGATTACTCGGCTTGCTTAAGAGCGGTCAAGCATAATAGGGCACTAACAAAAAATAGGCGGCGACGGCAATAAAACCAAGCGCGATTGACCAGGACCCAAGTCCCTTGTTTCCCATAAGAAACGCTATAACCCCGAGCACAATACCTGAAATACCAAGCAGAACAGGCCATACAAAAAGCGAAGCTAATGCAACGAACAAGGCAACATAACCGACTGCTTTGTTGCGCGTGACAGCTTCTACTAAATTCTCAACTTCTTCATCAGAAACATCAGAGCGGGATTCAATTCTCTCTGGTTTTCTAATTTTATACTGTTCGGCGTTGCTGATTTTCCGTGAAGGTGCTGCGATTTCGGCTGCGTATTCTTCCTTATGATTCAATCCGCTTTCAGCTAGGAGCTGCTCCTTCTGGAACCGCTCCTTGGTGGCTTTGTCCAAAGGAACGTCTTTTTTTTTCATGCTGCCTCCATGCTGTGCAATACTTACTATTTCTTCTTTGCTTTGAATGTGTGGCAGCAAGTATTCGCTACTTTGCTTGCTGCGTCTTGATGCTCAGTATCAAATGATTCGTCGGCAAACTCTTCATTGTAATTGGCGGAAGCATGCTGATCAACTTCAATCATAATGGTGCCTGCATTGCAGTTGTTGCCTTGCTTCCAATATTCACAATTAGCAACTGAACATTTAACATCCGGCATGGTCATCACCCCTTTAACAATTTGCCCGCTATCAGGGTTGACTATGCTCCTTTTAAGCTGTCAGAAAGCACCAAGAACATCGCATGAGACCAAAGCAACGGCAGCGCCGATTCACCCCATTTGGCGATCCATTCGGGGTAAGCAGAAGGCTCTCTTAAGCTGTCAGCCGCTTGCTCAGGCAAACGTCCAAGGGAATCGGCTTTACTTATGATCCAATCTAAGCAGCGCTGAGCTTCTTCACGGTTACCTAGCTCTTTCTGGTACCATCCATACCAAGCGGTTAACAGCAGCCATTCACCGCCACCGTAATAGCGGTCATCCACATACCTCTGAATACCACCATGTTTCAGGTCAGCTTCAATAGCTTGAACCGTCTTCAACATAATAGGATCACTAACCTCACAAACACCGAATGGCACAGAAAGCCAAAGAAGACTTGAATCAACAGCGCTTAAGGCAGGCTGCCATACTTCTTCCAAGAAATGAATTGATTTAACGAAGCGACCCTCATGGACACAGTGATTAAGAATAAACTGCTTAATCATAGATGCTTTCTCAAGCAGCTGTGAACGATGTTCAAGGTCACCGAGGGCTTTTAAACCACCATACACACAGGCCAATGTAGCCGGATGAACATAATCAGGAAACTCTTCCCAGCAATCAAAATTCGGGTAATGCCAGAACGTCAACAAGTAATCAACCGTAATCTCAATACTCTCGCGCAATTCTTCTAGCAGTGTTGGATTCCCCGTAATCCGGACATGCTCCGTAAGCCCCCACAGCCAAGCTCCATAACCATCTAATTGAAAATGTCCCCATTCCGAAAGATCATCACGACCATCCAAATGATAACGTGTTCCCATAAATTCAGAGCGATCTATCCATTCTTTGCGTTCATGTTTCTGAATTAATGAATCTACACGAGAACGCTTGTCCTTCAGAACTTGACCTACCCACTTGTAAAAAAGTGCAGCACTCTCCGGTTCATGTGCGCGATCCATCGCATTGGCAATAAAAGTGCCATCTCGCAGCCAACTATATGAGTAAGGTGTGAAAAGTGGGGATGCTATATAACCTCCGCGAGGATGCTGATTCAGTTTAATAATCGAGATACTGCTGTTGATTAATTGTTCAAGCTCCATGCACCAAGTCCCCTTTTAAAAGAAAAAAGATGCGCTGTAGTCGCATCCCTTCTTATCATTTGTAAATTTATTTAATTTATACTTTTTCGCCTTGCATGCGGCGCTGAGTGATGTAATCTGTTTCATAATAGGCAAGATCTTCACGAAGCTCCTCGAACACTTTGGACAGTTCAATCGTCAAGTCACGCACTTCACGTGAAGGTTTTTTACGAAAACGAATAGCGTCTTGGCCTGTGTAAGCATAACGACCATCTTCGGAATAGCATTCATTTTTAGGGTAGAAAAATGTATTGACGCATGTATGGTAAACCTCATACAGTACTTTTTCCGAAAAATCTACATTAAAAGTAGGACGTCGCAAGCTAACGCCCAATTTCTCATAAGCCACTTCACAAAAAACTAAAAGATGACGAGTATCCTGTAGATAACCTCGATAAAACTCATCCATAGCCGGATCATTCTCCACATTTAACAGTGAGAGCGAATGTTGATTCAAAAACAGCTCCATTTTGGCAGTTGTTTCTTTTAACTTCGTACGCGTTGAATCACAAATATTTTTCACATTAAAAACAGCCATTTATGAAGACCTCCTATAATTGCGCTATTCCCATCCTACCATAAATTGACCCGAAAAGGTATATGTAAAACTCCACTTTCCATGCATAAAACGGACCTCTGCGCCTCACTCTAATCAAAGGTAATTCGTTTTCTTCAGCGGAATACAAAGTACGTTAGAAGGAGGGGCTGTTTATGTGGCGTTATCTATCTTCTATGACTCTAATTCTTGGTTTGGGCATCATCCTTTTTCCACAACACTCAAATAAAGAGAAGGAACCAGGACCGGAAGTGTATAGTACAAAGTACGAAACAACGGCGAAGTTAGCTCTTTTGGAGCAGGACGTTAAGCTAACCGATGATCTATGCAGAACCCAGTGTTCGATTGATTATTCGAAAATGCTTAGCAAAATTGAAGCCGGAGAGCCCGCGGCACAAGTTATTAGTAAAATGAAATCTGAGCATGAAAAGATGAATGTCCTTATTTGGTCGAAACGAAACCAACCGTTAGATCAAGGGGTAAAAGCAGGCGAATTGCCCGCTTCTTATAGGGAGCAAGCAAATAGCTTTTTGAAAGAAGCGAAGACAGCTACCGATAAAGGCCAACATTATCAATCACCTAAATTCGGTGCCGCTCAGCAGATTTATTTTGTTCAAGGTACACCCTCGACAGCCGGTGACAGCTCGCTGATTGGTGTTATCCATCAAGATATTCTTCACCAAATAACAGACCACCAATTAAAAAACTTACGACTTGAGCCATTTCCGAACGAAAACCGCTGGAAAGTCGAGTCTGTGGATTCCGACACCTTAAAAGATAAAGTGGTTGATCACCCGGAAGATAATCAAGGGACTAGCCACTATCACCAAAATGAAGTTGTGGTTCGTTTCAAGCTGGATCCCACTGAGGCTCAACTCGCTCAAATTAAAACTGAAATTAAAGCCATTTCTGTACAAAGACTGGGTTATACGTATGTATTTCGCACAGAAAGTATGGAAGCAAAATCTTTGATGACTTATTTCAAAAAATGGGATGTTTCCTATGTAGAACCTCATTTCCTGTATTTAACTAACGATTATTATGATGATCAGGAAAGAGATACAAGCGATTCAAGTGGTTCAAGTAATTCCGGATATGATAACGCAACAAGCTCAAATTTAAAGAATATTACACCAAATTTCATACCAAATGATAATTTATTTAGTAGATATCAGTGGAACCTCCCTCTAATTGAAACCTTACAAGGATGGCAATTAAACCGTGGGGCAAAAGATGTTATCGTGGCTGTTGTTGACACAGGCGTCGACTTGCAGCATCCTGATCTGCAAAATCAACTTTTACCTGGATACAATGTCATCAGCGGTGATGACAAACCACAGGATGATGTTGGACATGGTACCCATGTTACTGGTGTCATTGCTGCTTTAGTAAATAACAATTTAGGTGTGGCCGGTATGACGTGGTACAACAAAGTACTTCCAGTTAAAGTACTAGACCAAACAGGTGCAGGCAGCACCTACTCTGTCGCTCAAGGTATTATCTGGGCTGCTGACCATGGTGCTAAAGTGATGAATCTTAGCCTAGGGAATTACGCAGACTCAGGGTTTCTGCATGATGCCGTTAAATACGCTTTTGACAAAGACGTGGCACTCATCGCGGCAAGCGGCAATGATAATACAGAAAGACCAGGCTATCCAGCTGCTTACGATGAAGTATTCGCTGTCGCTGCGAGTGATTCAGAGAATAAGAAAGCTCCCTTTTCTAATTTTGGAGATTACATCGATGTCACAGCTCCTGGTGTTAGCATAGCGAGTACTTATCCGAACAATCAATATGCCGCTTTATCAGGAACTTCCATGGCTAGCCCGCATGTAACCGCCT
Source organism: Paenibacillus sp. yr247 (assembly GCF_900103825.1). GTDB lineage: Bacteria > Bacillota > Bacilli > Paenibacillales > NBRC-103111 > Paenibacillus_E. The sequence continues at coordinate 433,058 of NZ_FNIF01000001.1, read as the reverse complement.
TGGCCGCCCTGATTCGATCAACGAATCCGCGTTTAAAAAATACCGAAGTGTATCAAATCATGAGAGATACAGCACAAGATCTCGGTACAACAGGAAAAGACAAGTACTTCGGCTTCGGATTAATTGATGTTGTCAAAGCCGTACAATTAGCTGAGCAGAAAACAAGCTCTAGTTTTAACTGGCAACAAAATTGGTTTCGGCAGATTCACCTCATTTCGAAAAACTATGCGTGGTAAGTCTGACATTTACGTTTAGAACTACTTTTTTGCTCTATGCAAGCCACAATCGTAAGTAAAAATAGGTTGATCAGCTCAACAGGCTGATCAACCTTTTTCTCTATCATTGCACTACCAGGATTTTTATTACTCAAATTAAATACCCGCAAGGCCTAAGCCTTGCGGGTAACCGACAGTATGGAAAGTTTGCCGTAAGCCGGGTTCTGTACTTCCAGTGGTCATAACGGGCGTCTGTCCCCTGCCACCATTGAAGTGACAATCATCTATCTAGGCCATACATTGCTGCACAGCTCAAGCGACCAACCCGAACGCGTCTCAGGCTAAGACTGCCGCCTCGAAAGCGGCTAGCGTTCCTCTAGGTCTTGCTCCAAGTGGGGTTTACCAGGATCTATGTCACCATAGAACCTCGTGGTCTCTTACACCACGGTTCCACCCTTGCCTGTGCGCTTCCTTACAGAAGCGCCATCGGCGGTCCATTTCTGTGGCCCTATCCTTCAACTCGCGTTGACTGGACGTTATCCAGCACCCTGCCTTATGGAGCCCGGACTTTCCTCTCGCTGTGGCTTACCCACAGCCAGCGATTGTCTGTCAAACTTTCCGATGCATTTGCTAGTATACTAGGATTGTCTTTAAAACACAACTGTTGTTCGTTCCCTCAAATACCATCTGCAAGGTAATAAGTAAAGACATATTGCCATCTTTAGATGAACTGGAATGGCTCTGTATGAATTTCGGATGCCAATACCTGCGTAGCCGTATTGCTCAGCTGCGCGGCGAGATAATCCGCCACGCCGCGCTTCATGATCTTCTCGACGTTATGGCCAACGTCGATCAAAGTCAACCCCGCCGCGAGCGCATCGTGCGCGGTGTGGTAGTCGATGTCGCCGGTGACCAGCACATCGGCGCCGGCAAACAAGGCGTGCCGCATGTAGCGGCCGCCAGAGCCCCCCAGAACGGCCACCTTACGGATGGGCCGTGTTAAATCGCCGACGACGCGCACAGCCGGCACGTCGAACACCTGCTTCGCGAGCTCCGCCAACTCGCGAAGCGTTGAAGCCGCGGGCAGCTTGCCCACACGGCCTAGACCGAACACTCTACCCTTGAGGTCCATCGGGTAGAGGTCATAGGCCACCTCCTCATAGGGGTGGGCCTTCAACATAGCCTGAACCGCCTTTCGCTGCACGCTGGCGGTTACAATTGTCTCTACGCGTACTTCTTGTACGCGTTCAGGCTTGCCTGCTTCCCCGATATAAGGATGCGTTCCTTCCTGCGGAAGAAACGTCCCCGTCCCGGGGATGTTGAAGCTGCAGTGGCTGTACTGACCTATCCATCCCGCTCCCGCAGTAAAGAGGGCATCCAGTACAACCTGATGATGCGTCTCAGGAACGAAAACAACAAGCTTCTGCAGCTTTTCGGTATGCACATCCTCCAAATGGGTAAGCTCCGTCAAGCCGAGTTTGTCGGCCATCATATCATTGACTCCGCCCTCGGCTACATCCAAATTCGTATGTGCAATATATACAGCGATGTCGTGCTTAATTAATTTTTCATATAAGCGACCTGCAGGCGTGTCTGTTTGCAGATGAGCGAGCGGTCGGAAAATGATCGCGTGATGAGCAATGATGAGATTTGCCCCCAACTGAAGTGCTTCTTGGACCACTTCATCGGTGACATCCAAAGCAACAAGAACCTTTTGGATCTCCTTCTGCAAAGAGCCCAGCTGTAGGCCAATTTTGTCATCAGGCATCGCATAATGCTTCGGTGCCAGCTGTTCGAACAGCTGGATTACGGTTTGACCTTTTGCAAACATGCGATTACCTCCTTGATTTCCCTAATCTCCTGGCCAACTTGCTCAGCCTTCATTTTGGATGCTTCTGCTGTTGAGAGTTGGAGCTGCCCTTCAATCATGGTTAACTTTTCCAGCTCGCTTTCCCATTTGGTAAACCATACATCAGGAGCCTCGTTAATAAAGTATGGGCCCATTTGAAGCAATCTCTCCTTCGTAACACTTACCCCCCCCGGCAATTGACGTACCGAATATAGAGCTTCTAATGTTCCTCTCTCATCAACCGGAACTGCAGCGGCTGTCAATATCTCATAAATCTTGCCGTCTTCCTCTAGAATCGTTTCAGATTCTAGCTTCCAGCCCTGCTCGAGCAACCAACGTCGAACATGATCTTCACCAACATTAGGTTGCAAAATTAGATGAGTCACACCTTGCAGCTTGTGCTTCCCAGCTTCTAATATACTCGCCATTAAACTCCCGCCCATCCCGGCGATCGTGATGACATTCACTTCCCCAGCCTCAATAACCGCGAGTCCATCACCAGATCTTACACTAATTTTCTTGGATAAGCCGCTTTCAAGCACTTGGCGCGTTGCCGCTTCAAAAGGTCCAGGATTGACTTCACCTGCTACAGCAAACAGAATAATACCCTGCTGCGCCAAATAGGTTGGCAATAGGGCATGGTCGGAACCAATATCCGCTAACTTTGATCCTACGGGAACACGCTCTGCAATCATTTGCAGTCTTTTCGATAATTTCACCATACGTTACATTACCCACTCTACCCATTTTTTACGCAGCAAAAATAATGCCACGCCCGCTGAAACTAACTTGCACGTAAACGATAATTGAATGACGCGAGAAGTCATATCGACATCTACAAGAAATGTCAATGCCTCAGGAGCAAACCAAACAATACCACCTACTAAAAGAAGCACGCCAGCAGCTTGCTTATTCGTATGATGCGCAAGCCAAGCGATCCATATAAGTACAATACTAACCGGAATCCAACTTATTTCAAGTGAGAACCAACCTGGGCTATCCAGCTTGTGCAGCAATAACCAGCCATACGTGCCGATTAAACCTATCCATCCAGTTAACTGGAAAATGCCCATTCGACCTACTAGCCCATTAAACAGCCATACTACACTGCAAAAAGCCAAATAACCAACATAGTTATAGGAAGAACTCACATCATACATATTCATTAAGTACAAACCAAGCAGCAGCAAGGCAATCGAAGATACACCGCAAAGTAAATAAGAGATAACGGGTGCTTTACTGAATTGCCGATATGCAAACGCATAACAAATGATGACAAAAAGCGCGGAAATTCCAATTTGCATTGGCAAACCAAAAGAGTTAAAATTAAGAGCAGATAAGGCCAGAGCGCCAATCACCACCATAATACCCAACCATATTTTCCAATTACTGTTTGCCACCGAAGATGCTGATACACCCATTAATGAAGCAGGTTTCGGGGTAGTCTCATCCACATACAAGTTCATCAGAAAATCGCAATAATGTTCAGGAAGCAATTTGCTTCTGCGCCAATGATCGATTTCCCTTACAATCACTTTTCGTTTCTCTGCATCCATTTAATCGCTCACCTTCCTAGCTACTTTATCGGTGATTTTATGCTTAGTCTTTAGTATAGTTTTCAAATGACAAAAAAAAGACCCCGCCGAAACTGGCAGGGCCCTCTCACAGCGTTTTTTATTCTAAGAAATCCTTTAATCGCTTACTGCGGCTAGGGTGTCTCAGCTTCCGCAATGCCTTAGCTTCAATCTGACGAATCCGTTCGCGTGTTACACCGAATACTTTACCAACTTCTTCTAGTGTACGTGTACGTCCGTCATCTAGACCAAAACGTAAACGAAGCACATTCTCTTCTCTTTCTGTCAACGTATCTAGAACGTCCTCAAGCTGTTCCTTTAGAAGCTCATACGCGGCAGCATCTGCTGGAGCAAGTGCTTCTTGATCCTCAATGAAATCTCCTAAGTGAGAATCGTCTTCTTCACCAATTGGCGTCTCTAAAGACACTGGCTCTTGTGCAATCTTCATGATTTCACGTACTTTATCGGTGCTCAAATCCATCTCTTTAGCAATTTCTTCCGGCGTTGGTTCACGCCCTAATTCTTGAAGCAATTGACGGGAAACTCGGATAAGCTTATTAATCGTTTCGACCATATGTACCGGAATACGAATCGTTCTCGCTTGGTCTGCAATGGCACGAGTAATGGCTTGACGAATCCACCAAGTAGCATATGTGCTGAACTTGTAACCTTTGGTGTGATCGAACTTTTCAACGGCTTTAATTAATCCCATATTGCCTTCTTGAATCAAGTCCAGAAACAGCATCCCACGACCTACATACCTTTTGGCAATACTAACGACCAGTCTAAGGTTAGCTTCTGCCAAGCGTCTCTTAGCTTCTTCGTCCCCATTTTCAATCCGTTTGGCTAACCCTACTTCATCTTCCGCGGAAAGAAGCGGTACACGACCAATTTCCTTCAAATACATCCGAACTGGATCATTAATCTTAATCCCCGGCGGTAAGGCCAGATCATCATCAAAGTTAAATTCATCGCGCTCATTTTCTTCAGGATTCAAGGAATCCTCATCAGATTCATTCCCTACATCGATACCTTGCTCTGAAAGTTGTTCAAAAAACTCATCGATTTGTTCAGGATCCTGATCGAAGGGAGCTAATTTCTCCATAATATCCTTGTAAGTTAGTGAGGACCGCTTCTTCCCTTGCTCAATAAGCTGGTCTTTCACCTGGTCCAGGGTCAACTCTGTCTCTAGTTCTGTACGCTGATCATTCGCCATAGTACGGACTCCCTCCTCCCTAGTCATTTCAGTAATTCTACGTTGACTTCAATCGTTTTTCTAGGGCAATAATTTCAATTGCAATTTGTGCAGCTCTAAGATGGTCGCCCGCGCGTTCGGCACGAACTTGTTCTTCTTTCTTGCGTTCAACTTCTTCTTGCATAGGAACTTTGCGAATTTGGCGAATATAGTCGTCAATCACTTGTTCGTTTATTCCATGACCGGCTCCCATCATAACAATGGAACTGGCCAAGCTCTCCAGCTGTTCGTCTTGCAGCATGGCAATGTATCGGCTTGCATCCGGCTCAGCATTCTGAGCGTAGTAAGCATATAAATAAGCAGCTAAGACTGCGTGAGCTTCAACATTGAATTGATCACCTAATTGTGCTTCCACATGTGCGCAGACGTCGCGATCATGCATCATAACCGCTAGAATTAATCTTTCTGCGTTGTGATATGCGGGCAAAAGAGAAGGTGTTTTCTTGCGTGTTCGTTCCGCTGTTCTCCCATTATTCATAACATTATTCCACAGAATTGGTTTATTATCCCCATCTGGTCGGTTTTTTTCCGATTGCAGCAAGATTTCATGGAGGTCTAACTTCATCGCCTCATACGAGGAATCTGGGAATTCAGAAGCCAACTGTTTTAAATAATGTTCACGTTCCATCGGAGAATGAAGATCACTGATTAATTTAACAGCCGATTGCAGATAACGAAGTCGGTCACCGTCCTCATGCAACTTAAAGTTTTTGCGGATGTACAGAAGCTTATATTTCATCGATGGTACAGCAGGTTCAATAATCTCCCGTACGAATCGGTCAAAACCATAGTTTCTTACATAATCATCAGGATCCTTGCCATCTGGCAGCATTGCGACAGTGACTCGGCTGCCCGTCTCTTCTAGGATAGGAATACTTTTGAAAGCAGCAGATTGTCCCGCGTTATCTCCATCGTAACATACGACGATTTGGTCAGCGTTACGGTTCAATAAAGCCGCATGTTCCTTAGTCAATGCTGTTCCCATTGTGGCAACACCATTGCTGATTCCCGCTTCCCAGGCTTTTATGACATCCACATAGCCTTCAAAGAGAACCGCTTGTTGAAGCTTGCGCATATTGGGTCTTGCCAAATGAAGGTTGTACATCGTCCTGCTCTTATTAAAGAGAACCGATTCCGGACTATTTAAATATTTGGGCTGTGCATCGCCCATCGATCTGCCGCCGAATGCAATAACTTTACCAGTAGAGTCGCAAATAGGGAACATGATGCGTTCCCGGAATTTGTCCACATAACCATTACCTTCATGTTTGGCAGAGATTAAGCCGCCCTTTTCCATCAGCGCTAAATCATACTCTCGTTTATCTAACTGTTGAACAAGTGTATCCCACATAGCTGGCGCATAGCCAATTTGAAAGGTATCGATCAGCTTATCGGATATTCCTCTTGAGGCCAAATAACCTTTTGCTATTTTGCCTTGCTCGGTGTTACCAAGAATATAATGATACAGTTTTGCAGCAAAATCATAAGCTTTTAGCAAGGTTGCTTTTTCTTGTTGCTGCTCGTTTTGTTCCTCAGATGCTTCTTCCCAAGTGATTGGGATATCCGCATCTTCAGCCAGCTTGGTAACGGCTTCAGAGAAGCTAAGTCCTTCTATTTCCATAATGAAACGAATTAAATTTCCGCCTACATTACAACCAAAACAACGATAAATTTGTTTTTCGGGTGTGACGGTAAATGATGGACTTTTCTCAGAATGGAACGGACATAGTCCCTTCATATAATGCCCTTGCTTGCTCAAATGCACGTGCCTGCCAATCACATCAACGATGTCATGGCGCTTGAGTACAGCCTCAATGACCTCTTCAGGTATGCGTCCGTACTTCATTTTATTCCACCTACAATTCAGGTCGCTTTTCCGACTAATTACTATTCGCTATTTGTTTTCGATTTCCTGCAAATATTTTAAAAGTTTTGTCAAACCATGTAGAAAATTTTGACGATCTGCATCCGTAAAAGGTTTTGGTCCCTTTGTATGCTTACCGCTTCTGCGCATTTTGGCCGATACGTGGCGACGATCCAATAGGAAATCAATCGAACTATCCGTATATTCCTGCCCTCGATTCGTCAAGCAAATAGATCCCTTAGCCAATCCTAGAGCGGCAAGTCCGAAATCTTGTGTCACCAAAATATCTCCTGCGTGAATTTGATTGGCAATATATAAATCAACAGATTGATCCGAACGATCCACTTGAACGACTTTAACGCCCGGATTCTCTTTCATCCGGTGATCGAAAGAAGCAACTAGTACAACTTGTACACCAAACTGCCTACCTGCCTGCTCAATTTCAGATTTAACAGGACAAGCATCGGCATCGACGATAATACTTCTCGTTCGCATTCGGTTCAGCCCCTGCCCTTTAGAAGAAATCTCACCGTACTATTATATACGATGAACTTATAAAAAATCCTGCAAGATTAAACATAAAAACCTTACTGCACTCGTTCAATATGATCCATGACTAGACTCGCTGTTTCCTCGACTGCACGGTTTGACACATCGAAAATCACACAACCGATTTTGCTCATAATTTTGTCAGCAAAAGCCAGTTCTATTTTAATACGTTCTACATTTGCATAGGTTGCATTTTCTGCAAGCCCCAGTGTCCGCAGCCGTTCTTGACGTATAACATTCAATTTTTCCGGGTCGATTCGCAGACCAATGATCTTATCCTTTGAAACAGTATAAATGGGAGCAGGCGGCTGCATTTCAGGAACTAATGGGACATTCGCCACTTTAAATCTTTTGTGCGCCAAATACATGGATAACGGCGTTTTGGATGTCCGGGAAACGCCCAAGAGAATAATATCCGCTTTCTGTATCCCGCTAAAATCACGACCATCATCATATTTGACTGCAAATTCAACAGCTTCGACTTTTTTGAAGTAATCCTCATCCAGTGGATGAATCATTCCCGGTTGTCTGCGAGGCTCTTGGCATAAGGCTTGACCTAAGGTTGCAACGACCGGCCCCAGTAGGTCAATATACGGAATTCCGTACTCCTTCGCCTTGGTAATGAGATCGTCTCGTAATTCAGGAATAACCAATGTGAACACGACAATTCCGCCATGCATCCGAATAGCATTGATAACCTTATCGATTCCTTCAAAGTCATGGATAAACGGGGCTCTTACTATCTCCACAGGTACAGGATGAAACTGCATCGCAGCAGCACGTACGACAGATTCCCCTGTTTCCCCAACAGAATCGGAAACCACATATACACGAGTTGGTAGTGCATGGTCCATTTTCCCTATGCCCCTTTCAGCAGGGACGAGGCCCTACATTAGTCATTTGTATGTAAAGTAAACTAGAACAGAACGAAAGCATAAAAAAACTCACCGATATGCGGACAGCACAAGGGCGAGGTGTTTTCCACCACATCATATCAAAGCCTACATCACATGTCAAATTAGACCTATTCGCTATATGTTGTACTTTTCCATTTGTTCAATAAAGCCTCTAGATTTCCATTGTACACCGATATGTACGTCCATATAAGCCCGCATACACGCTTTCAACTGCGCCTTGGTTTCATCCTTAACCTGAACTGCGCCAAGTCTACGCATGTCTAGACGAGGAAATATCTTTAAAAGCTTAAGGGTTCCATCACCGATAGGAATCGTTGCAGCATCCTTGTATCGACAACGCTTGCATAAGGTCCCCCCCATTGCTGGGCTAAAGCTAGTAATCTCCGATGTTTCTCCGCAGGAAACACAAGCATCTGTTACGGGTAGATAACCGGCCAGATCAAACATTTTCATTTCATAGAGGTGAACAACAATTTGCATGTCCTTGCCTTCCTCAATAGCCATTAATCCAGCTTTCAGTTGTTCAAATATATAAGTGCTGCCTTCTTCGTCACCCAGCATGCGATCCGTCATTTCTACCAAATAAGAAGCGTGCGCGGACATATGTAAGTCTTCTCGCAGAACATGATGGGCTTCGATAATTTCGGCACTATTCAAAGACCCCATTTGACCCCTTTGTTTGAAAAAAACAAAATCGCCGTACGTAAAAAGCTGCGTAACGGCGGAATGCCTACTTTTCACTTTTTTCGCCCCTCGAGCCATGACACCTACTTTCCCCAGCTCGGGAGTAAATAGACTAATGATCTTGTTTCCCTCTCCATAGTCCATACTACGGAGTACAATTCCCTGTACGCTGCGCAGCAAATGATTTCCCCCATGAATGCCGCTCTGAACTTACGATCTATTAATTTACATATTCAGTCCTTCGAGCGGCTCTTCGTTACTTTGATCTTCTTCCTGTACATTTGTGTCCATTCCGGGTTCCCCGGAGACTTGTTTATACAGTAGGTAGGCATCTACATCACCGGTCTTTGAAAAATACGTCCACGAAAAGTCTTTCATGTTCAGCATCCTCCCCATCGAACGTGATAACCATAGGATGTGCAGAGGAAGTTTCTCTATGCGGTAAAAAAACTGGAACTGTTAGGGAATTACTTGTTAGTCGTTGCGGAAACCAAGATCTCGCAGCACTCTGTCTTGATTTCTCCAGTCTTTTTTCACTTTGACCCATAACTCCAAGAAGGTTTTGGAACCAAGAAGTGTTTCAATATCCCGGCGCGCCTGTCTTCCGATCTCTTTGAGTAAACTTCCTTGTTTGCCAATGACGATGCCTTTTTGTGAATCACGCTCAACAAATATAACAGCTGAGATATGGACAATACCATTTGGCTCGACACGCATGTCCTCAATCTGGACCGCAATGGAATGCGGGATCTCTTCCCGGGTCAAATGTAAGATTTTTTCACGTACGAGTTCAGCGCATACGAATTGTTCCGGGTGATCGGTAATTTGATCAGCTGGATAATACTGCGGACCTTCTGGCAAATAACGGACAATTTGTTCCAACAGCGTTGTTACATTGTTCCCCTTGAGAGCAGAAACTGGCACGATTTCAGAAAAATTATACAAATCTTTATAATTTGTAATTATCGCTAGCAATGCTTCAGGCTGAACAAGGTCGATTTTGTTAAGTACCAAAATTACTGGAGTTTCAATGTGCTTTAACTGCTCAATAATATAACGATCACCGCCGCCAATTCCGTCAGCAACGTCAACCAAGAAGAGGACCGCATCTACTTCACCAAGCGTCCCATGTGCCACCTTACTCATGTAATCGCCCAATTTGGAAGTCGGTTTATGTATACCTGGCGTGTCTAGGAATACAATCTGACCGTTATTTGATGTATAAACCCCATGAATTTTGTTTCTTGTTGTTTGAGGCTTATCTGACATGATAGCAATTTTTTGTCCGATGATTTGGTTCATCAGTGTTGATTTCCCTACATTTGGACGTCCGATGATTGCGACAAAGCCTGATTTAAATTCTTTTTTAGCCACTTCTAGTTATCCTCCATTTACATGCAAATCTTTCGTTGTAAAAGCACCCGGCAATAAGGCGGACACAGTAGTTTGCGCGAAATCACCTTTGAGATTTCCAAGGTAAACCGGCATATCCGGCTCACAGAGTTCAACTAGCACCTGCCGGCAAACACCGCATGGCGAGATAGGACCATCCGTATCCCCCATAACTGCGATTGCTTGAAAGGAACCTGCCTTGTGACCATCTGCGATCGCACGGAATAATGCAGTACGCTCAGCGCAATTGGTCGGTCCGTATGCGGCATTCTCCACGTTACAGCCATAGTGTACTTGACCGTCTGCGTCAAGAAGCGCGGCACCCACTTGAAAATTCGAATAAGGCGTATAGGCTCTTTTCATCGCTTCTTTCGCGTGTTGAATGAGCTCCTGTTGATTCATAGCCATCAACCTTCTTTTCATTTTATATTATTTACGTTATAGCATGTTTAGGCAGGAAAAAGCGAGGATTGCAACCGTTGCGCCTATTAATGCTCCTAGGAATAGAGCAGGAAAGGGTCTCGTTTTTTTGTCGTATAACATGATGAAAATAAGTGCAGCCAATGTGTATGCAAGCAGTGCGACAATCGTCTGTGAAACGAAAATCGCAATTACAGTAGCAATCGCAAAGGCGATTGCTGTGAATAAGCTGGGGCGTACTAACTTCCCCTTATCTGAGAAACGCGTTTCAATCACAATAACTGTCAAAACAACGAGGGCAATAAGTACCCATATCGTTCCCTCGGATATCGTTGTTGTATCCTGCATTCTTGACGTACGCAGCAGGAGGTCGATTGGCTCATAGAAAACAATCATACCTACAATCACAGCAAATCCTGCAGACACCAATACGGACGCCGCGGCGACGTCCTTTGCTATTTTAGCTAATGGATGGCGTTCTGGCATGGCCAAATCCACCGTTTTTTCCACTGCTGTATTAATAAGTTCAGTGACAATCATTAAGGTTACGGCTAACAAAATAAACAGAATGTCCGTTTTGGGCAAGTGAATAAAAAGCGCTGCCAACAAAACAAGAAAAGCAACGCAAAAATGGAATTTCATATTGCGCTGCGTATCTAGAGCATATTTGATTCCTTCGTATGCATATCGGAAGCTCCTTCGCCATTTACGGAAGCCGTCTGTCATTAGCGCGTTAAACCTGCCTTCAGCAAAATGTCCTCCTGCTTAGCAAACATGACCTTCTCTTCCTCTTCACTTTGGTGATCATAGCCAATTAAGTGTAAGAATCCATGAACGAACAGAAATCCGAGCTCGCGCTCAACCGAATGTCCATAATCTTCTGCTTGAGCGATGGCTCGGGGAACCGAAATAATAATATCACCTAAAGGTTCGATGAATCCTTCGGAAACCGTCTCACCGTCTTCAGTCCCCTCCGTAGCACCCTCAACATCGTCCTCGTAGTTAATCTGAATTTCATCTTCTCCAAATTCGCTCATCGCGAAAGAGAGCACATCCGTCGGTTTATCTAAGTCACGGTACTGTTTATTTAGTTCTTGAATCGTTTCATCATCTACAAATGTAAGAGCAACTTCACCCTCCGTAACACCTTCAAGCTCACCAGCTAAACGCAGCAGCTCTTCCATCTTTGCAATGAAAGCTGGCGTGATTTCTTTCACATCCTGCTCGCTGCTCCATTCTAACGTTAAATCCATACTTGCCATATGATTTGCCCTCCTAAGAGTTTGGATTTAGCAAAACTTGCATCGTAAGCATAAGCTTTTTCACTAAATATCATTAAGTCCCTGACTTCTTAGAGGCCAGTTCGCTTGGGTACTCAATCCTTGCGTGAAAGATACCTAATAAGGTTTCGTTTAATGTTTTGGCGATCTTATCAAGCTCTTTAAGTGTGAGATCACACTCATTGAATTGACCGTCGTCCAACCGGGACTTAATAATTTTGTGCACCATCGAGTCGATTTGTTCAAGCGTTGGATTACGAAGTGAACGAACCGCAGCCTCCACGCTATCTGCAATACCTACAATAGCCGCTTCCTTAGATTGCGCTTTCGGCCCTGGGTAACGGAAATCCTCCTCGCGGATTTCCTTCTCGCTACCCTCATCTTCGGCTTGCTTCACTGCTTTATGATAAAAAAAGTGAAGCAGCGTGGTACCATGATGCTGCTCAGCAATATCTCGAATCGGCTTCGGCATTTTGAAATCCTTCAGCATTTCAACGCCGTCTCGAGGATGAGCAATAATGATCGACTTACTTAAATTTGGATCAATACGATCATGCGGATTTTCAATATTCGTTTGATTTTCAATAAAGTAGCTTGGTCGTTTCGTCTTTCCAATATCGTGATAATAGGAACCTACGCGGCATAGCAGCCCATCGGCTCCGATGGATTCAGCGGCGGCCTCCGACAAATTACCGACCATGACACTGTGATGATAAGTGCCTGGAGTCTCCGTAAGCAGTTTTCGCAGTAAAGGATGATTCGGGTTAGAGAGCTCCACCAATTTGAGCGGAGACAAAATACCAAAAGCAACCTCGAAAAAGGGCAGTAACCCTATGACGAAAACAACCGTTAATAAGCCGCCTGCAGACGCGAAGGAAAGCGACATGAGGGCTTCTCTTTGATGAAAGTGGTCTTCCATCAGCAGCATCGAGGCAATCGTTAGCATGGAGAAAAATGCAATCATGAGACCGGCTTTCAAAATCGTAGCGCGTTGGCTTGCCCGTTGAATCGTGAATACCGCACTATAACAAACAACCAAACTAACTAAACCGTACCGGAAATCAAAAAGCAGAACATGCTCCGTATTAAAAATAATACTTGCCATTAAAGAAAATAAGACCGATGAAATAAACGCCAGCGGAGCATCCAATAAAATAGCAATTAAGATACTGCCTAATGCTGCTGGTGCAAGATAACCAATATAAGGATAGTCCAAATTCTGGACCAAGGATATTATTTTCATGCAAGATACATTGATAATAAAGATAAGAATGAGCATTACAAGCTGAGAATTATTGTATTTGATCGGCAGAGAGCTTTGCCGGACAAACATATAAATAACGAAAGACAATAAAGCTGAGAGTATGCCCAAACCTAACTGCGGCAAATGATTTGCTTTGTCCTTAAGAAGCTCTAGTTTATCCAGTCTAGCATATATCTCTTCCGTGATTACTTCCCCGACTTTGACAAGCACATCGTTCTTATTAATGTATACGGGCTTTACGCTTTCTCTTGCTTGTCCTTTGGCATCATCTGTACCCTTTTGATCAAAAAATTTATTCGGCGTTATGACGCCTCTTGCAATCTCAGTAACCATTTCACGAGAAGTATTCTTCGTCAGATTCGAAGTATTCACGAGCTCAGCTACTTTGGCCCGCGCCGTCTGTGCATCCAGGATCTGATCGTTCATCAGCTTCGTGACAATGTCTTTGGTTACAGGGCGCATGGCTGTCAAATCATCTTTAGTCAGTCTCGGAAGTTTAAAATAAGATTCCTCTGGCAGCGGATACTGCTGCTCTGCAAGTCCCTGCTGGATCAGTTCGAGAAGCGAATCATTGTATTGACCGCTAGCTCGAAGCGATTTAATGGACTGATTTTCCAAATCGCTAATCAGCTGTGGGATGACGCGGCGATAAATGCTAACTTTATCATCAAATTTCACTTCTTCATCGGCATTGATTTGAAATAATTTATCATAAATGGCATCAATAATCGTATCATTTTTGAGATTCACAATCCGATAAACAGGCTGAACGCGTTTGGCTGCGTCTTCTTTTGCTTGTTCTGTTGCAATCGCGTTCTCGATTTGTCTTGGGGCATAGATTGTTTTTTCACTGGTCGTTCCTAATACAATATCATAAACTTGGGGTACAAGCTTGGTATACAGAGACATATAAAAAACTGACGCCAGCAAGAGAAACAACAGTACCCGTACACCCGTACTGTATTTCCATCCGTTCAGCTGGTAATGAAATTTACCTTTCATTTGCACTTCATTTTTCATTGCGGAAGGTCATTCCTCTCTACCTAACAACCTAGCTCAGTTACTTATCCTTTTCAGCATTATAGGCAACAATGATTTTCTGAACTAAGGAATGTCGAACAACATCCTGCTCATCAAAATAAATAAAGCCAAGTTCCTCGATACCACTAAGAATTCGGTTAGCTTCTACCAGTCCGGAGGATTTACCTCGCGGCAAATCGATTTGCGTGACGTCCCCAGTAATAACCATTTTGGAGCCGAAACCAAGTCTTGTCAGAAACATTTTCATTTGTTCTGGTGTTGTATTTTGCGCTTCATCCAAGATGATAAAAGAATCATCTAAAGTTCTCCCGCGCATATATGCCAGAGGCGCAATTTCAATGAGGCCTCGCTCTAATGACTTGGCGACCTGCTCAGGTCCTAAGACATCATTAAGAGCATCATACAATGGTCGTAAATAGGGGTCAACTTTTTCCTGCAGGTCGCCTGGTAGAAAGCCTAAGCTTTCCCCCGCTTCAACAGCAGGGCGAGTTAATACAATCCTTTTGACTGCGCCTTCTTTAAGCCTAGTTACGGCAAGCACAACGGCCAGATAAGTTTTACCTGTTCCTGCCGGCCCAATACCGAAGACGATATCTTTCTTCTTAATCGTCTCGACATACTTTCGTTGTCCGATCGTTTTGACACGAATAGGTTTACCTCGGTGTGTGCTTGTAATCTCACCTTTAAATAAATCAAGCAATTGTTCCGCTTTCATCTGTTTGGCAAGTTCAACTGCATAATGGACATCCCGCTCTGTCAACGTGTAATTATTACGGATGAGCTGCAAGAGAACCTCAAAAAGCTGCTGAAGTGAGTTCACTTCCGCAGCAGCTCCTTGTATCGTTATTTCGGCTTCGCGCGTATAGATTTGTGCTGCAATCTCCCGTTCGATCACATGCAAGAATTTATCCTGTGGACCGAACAAAGCAAGCCCTTCAGCCGGATTTTTCAAAGTTATTTTTACAGATTGTGCGTATTCTACCAACAGGTCTCATTCTCCTCGTATGACAATTGGTTGCTCTTCGGCGATGTTTTCTTCGACTTCAAAATGCACTTCTATATAAATTTTACCATTCTCTGTTTTTTCATGCAAAATTTTTTCACCTACAAGTCTAGCATCAGCTCCTGCGGCTCCAAGCAAATTGGCTCTAGCCTGCTCTAAGCCGGCCTTTTTTGCATTTGCGGGCTCAACAGGCTCCTGGGCGATATGAACCTCCATTACCTTTTCATGAAGCCAACCAAGAGGAAGTGCAAATGATCGCCAGGCAAGCGTCTTACGCTCCGGAATCGTCTCAAAATGCTCGAACTTCAGCTTGCCATAGCCGCTTACTTGCAGTGCTCGGGTACCCAATACAAGATAATTCCGATTTGTAGCTTCACCTGTATACACCTTATACGTTTTCGTAAGAGGAGCTTCAATTCGGGAGGTATACCAAACGATGCCCCTTACTTTACCACTCGCGACCACAACTAGATTATTCTGTTCATCACCAATAGTGCCAGAAATAAGCACGTCCCCTTTTCTTACATACGTATTCGGCTTCACCATTGGTTTTCCTTTATCCGACAAGATCTCTGTAACTAGCGCATTTTTTGAAGCTACTAAATTCCTTGGATTCATCAAGGGTTTGCTGTCTGGAATGGTTGCCTCGACCACCTTGATCGTAATATGTGTACCGCGAATTTCGACACCAACCCAAGCCGTATTAGGCAGCATGCTTTGAATTTCGCGCGATAGATCTTCTGCTTTTTTCAGCCTGAATTTCCATTGAAACGTATGAATCCCTTGCTTAGATGCAGCTTGCAAAATTTCCGCTTCAGAGATGCGATCATTTCCTTCCACGCTAACTTGCCATACGATCGAGGTCAATACGTACAAACCAATGATAAAAGCTGCCATCCCTCCAAAAAAAACCTTCCTCCGCCCCAGTCTGTCCATTATAAAAGGAAGCCCGTACCTTTCTAGTACATGCACCCTGCAGCCTGTCCGTTTCAGCAGCGGCCTAAGTCTGAAAAAGTCTTTGATCAGGATAAAGAGCTCCAGCTTCCCCTCATCTGCAGTTTTAATATCCCAAATGGAGAAGCCCTTCTCCATCATGGGATTAATCAACTTTTCAGTCCCCTTGCCCCGTATTTGAATACGCACATACCCTCGCAAACGGGCAATGAACAGTGATTGTTTCATGACTCAGCCTCCTGATCCTTTGGTCAACACTTCCATCTATGGCATGTATTTCACATTATCGATCAAGCCTTCAATAAAAACTTCCTCCGAAAGAATTGCTCGAATAACCAAGTGTCTGCCGAACACTTCTAGCGTCCCTTTTGTTAATTCGAGCTTCAAGTTTTCACTGGAAAAATGAAGCACACCCCGGTGATTCTCTACATAAAGCTGTACGTTGCCGATCATCGTAATTCGTGGCAAGTCCTGCACCACATCCTGGGGAAGATCAAGGATCTTGGCCGTGAACTGGTTCCATTTGCGGGTCAAGCGACGCATAGCTGGGCAGTACCCCCTCTAACTAGATGATCATGGCGACAGAAAAGGCGCATAGACTTTCTACCAAATTTATGCGGATAGAGCTGGTTTTATGTGAAAAAACTGCAAAGTAAAAACGCCCGCCTCGATAACTCGGGGAGGGCGTTCTTTATCATGCCATTACCTGCGAAAAGGCTTCTTAGATCTTGGTGGACCAAGGATTTCAGCCCATACGACTCCTTGAAGAAGCTGATCTTGCTTCGGCTCATCAGGGAAAGAACTCGGGGTTGAAATAGCATCTGCATAAATAGATGAGCTGTCCGTGCTCACCTGAGCAGGAGAGCCGAATGGGGATACCTTCTGTTTCGGCATAGTTGAAACCGGTTTGACAGCGCTAGAACGCCCATATTCATCTTGTACGCGTTCCTTTTGCAAGGTCGATCCATTTCCCTTCTGTGATGGCTTCTTGGCTTCAAATGGCCGCGTAGCGCCATCAGAAGAATCTCCAAACGTTGGCATCCCGCTTGTCCTCGGACTCCCTTGATTTACTTGCCGCAACTTACTTCGGATTTGATAGAAAAAGGTTAATGCGATAATAACGAGATACCAGTGCTTAAACAAAAATTCAATGAATTGTTCCAACAGATCACCTCATAAACCTATTATTCTTTCTCACTCTTACCGTCATTTATTTTGCCTAGTGAAGAGCGCATTTGTGTATCTGCGTCGATATTTTTAAGATTCATATAATCCATAACACCCAATTTGCCGCTGCGAAGCGCCTCTGCCATCGCAAGGGGTACCTGCGATTCGGATTCGACAACTTTCGCACGCATTTCGACAACTCTGGCTTTCATCTCTTGCTCGGCAGCAACCGCCATTGCACGTCTCTCTTCAGCCTTCGCCTGAGCGATCCGCTTATCTGCTTCCGCCTGTTCCGTTTGTAAATGGGCGCCAATGTTTTTACCCACATCCACATCAGCGATATCGATCGATAATATTTCAAATGCCGTTCCGGCATCTAGACCTTTACCCAGAACAGTTCGAGAGATCAAATCTGGATTCTCCAGGACATCTTTGTGGGAGTCGCTAGAGCCAACCGTAGTTACAATCCCCTCGCCGACACGGGCGATAATCGTTTCCTCGCCAGCCCCCCCAACCAAGCGGTCAATGTTTGCTCGAACCGTGACCCTAGCAATTACCTTAACTTCAATTCCGTTCTTGGCCACTGCTGAAACGTTAGGTGTTTCAATGACACGTGGATTTACACTCATTTGAACCGCTAACAAGACATCCCGTCCTGCGAGATCGATAGCCGCAGCTCGTTCAAACTCCAAATGGATTTTAGCACGATGTGCGGCAATCAAGGCATTGACAACCCGGTCAACATTACCGCCTGCAAGAAAATGGCTCTCCAGCTGATTAACACTTAAATCAATGCCCGCTTTCGTGGCTTTAATCATTGGATTAACGATTCTACTAGGGGTCACGCGGCGAAGTCTCATGGCAATTAAAGTAATAATGCTAATCCGTACACCTGAAGCGAGTGCTGAAATCCACAGCATCACGGGTACAATGCTTAGTAATACCGAAAGTGCTATGATGATGATGGCTGCAAGCAGTACCAAGTACAAGCCTGGTTCTAAAGTCATTCATGATTCCTCCTAAGCGTTTTTGGGTTCAGTCTCACGTACGACAACACGAGCTCCTTCTACTTCCACAACGACAACCTTACTAGCATTAGGAATAAAACCGCCATTCGTCACGACATCCACTCGTGCACCGTTAATGATTGCAGTGCCAGCCGGCCGGAGCGGTGTAATGGCCTCCCCTTCCAAACCGATCAAATACGATCGATCCGGGCTGGATGTAAAACCTTTGTCTGTCGTAAGCTGTTCTTTCAAAATAAAACGATTCCAAACACCGCGGTGCTTAAAGGTTTTAATTACGAAGGAGATTACCACGATCGCGACCAGCAAGGCTATACCCAGCATCATCGCAGCTTCCTTTGGATCTGAAGACGCCATCAGTACACCGCCAAAGAGACATATAGCACCTAAAACACTTAGAATGCCAAAGCTGGGAACGACCAACTCCAAGATAAGAAGGACCAACCCAATGCCGAAAACAGTCAAATCGCCAAAACCAGCGAAGCCTGCCAAATAAAAGCCGAGAAAATATAGCGCAAAACCAACTACCCCCGCTAACGCGAGTAAGCCACCGCTAAAAAAAAGCAGCTCCAGTGCGATACCAATTATGCCTACCATTAATAATAAGGTCGCTGTAATTGGATGAGTCAGAAAGGCGGATAAGTTTTCTGCAAACATCATCTTTCACTCCTTCCCTGAATCTTCCTTATCACTACTATGTACGTTTCAACACACAAACTGTTTCGTTTTGAAAAAAAATAAAAGACCGAGAGGATTATCATCCGCTCGGTCCTGTCAAACATATTTAGTATTAACCTAATAATTGTTGGACTAACTGATTAATAAGCTTACCATCAGCGCGTCCTTTGACCTGAGGCATCAATGCCGTCATCACTTTGCCCATATCCGCTTTGGAAGAAGCACCAATTTGCTGGATGGTCTGCTGTACAATGGCTTTCACTTCTTCCTCAGAAAGCTGTTGCGGCATGTACTCAGCTAAAATAACAAGTTCCGCCCTCAGGTTGTCGGCCAGATCTTCTCTGCCCGCCTTTGTAAATTCTTGGAGGGAATCCTTACGCTGTTTGATTTCACGAGTTAGAACGTCAAGCACTTCATTGTCATCTAAGGCTCTTTTCAGATCAATCTCTGAATTCTTAATCGTTGATCTGACCATTCGAATTACAGAGAGTTTGAACTTGTCCTGACTCTTCATCGCTTGCTTCATATCTTCGTTCAATCGATCGCTTAAGCTCATGTTGCCTCCTAGAACTTTCTCTTCCGAGCAGCCTCAGATTTAAGCTTACGCTTAACGCTAGGCTTGTCATAATGTTTACGTTTTTTAACTTCTGCTAGAATGCCATCCTTAGCGATGGAACGCTTAAAGCGACGAAGTGCAGCATCTATAGTTTCGTTCTTACGAACTCGAGTTTCTGACAACAGTTTTCCCTCCCTCCGAACAGACCATCTAAGATAAAACGGTTCATCAAATCTCATTATAGGTGATAGTAATTAGGGTGTCAATCGAATCCTTACGTTTCCTAAAAGTGAAGATTAATTGTGTACCCCTAAAGGCGATAATCGCGCCCCAGCCATAAGGTGATAGTGGAGATGATGCACAATTTGTCCAGCGTTAGCACCGATATTTGTTATAACGCGATAACCTGATTCTACAACCTCTAGTTCTCTAGCAATTTGCGAAGCTGCACGCTGCATCTGCCCAATGATATTCCAATCTTCCGCTCCCGCAACAGCTAGAGAAGCAATGTGTTTCTTTGGGATAATGAGGACATGAATAGGCGCGGCTGGCTGAATATCGTGAAAAGCTAAAATCTCGCTATCTTCATACACTTTCTTCGAGGGAAGTTCCCCCTCGATAATTTTACAAAAAATACAATCACTCATGTTTGAACTTGTCCCCCGCTTTCGATAAAACTTCTACTTTTAATTTTATCGGAAACAAATAAAAAAATCCAATCTAATTGCTCCATTTAAATGGAACATTTGCAAAAAAAAGAAACATCTCAGTTTCTGTAAGATGTTTCAAGAAGAAATAAGATTATTCTATTAATAATATGGCAGTAGCGATAAGGCTAGAAGTCCCGCAAAAGGAAAGTAAAAATGCCCTCATCTGTTCTGCATCCATACCGCCTGTAGGAACAGCTAAGTATAAATTCTCATCATCGACATCTGCTCATCTCATTGCGATTGGATTAACGATTATGCTGGCTTTTCAGAGCTTGGTGAATCTTCTTCCATTTCGCTTTCTCAGCAGCTTGAAGTCCTTTATCTTCCTTGCGCGCCAAATAGGCAAGCTCCTTCTGTAATTTCACATAACTTTGAAAGCGATCAAGGGCCAAAACCCTCTCGTCAAGAGCGCCTTTCACAGCGCATTTAGGTTCATCTCCATGCTTACAATCTTGAAAAAAGCACATCTTTGCGAGCTCTTCGATATCTTGAAAAGACGTGCTTAACCCCTCTGACGCATCCCACAGCTGAAGTTCACGCATACCAGGCGTGTCAATCAAAATGCCTCCTCCGGGTAACGTGATGAGCTCACGATGCGTAGTTGTGTGCTTCCCTCTGTCATCACCTTCTCGAATATCCCCTGTGTCTAGAATATCCATCCCATAAATGTGATTCACCAAGGTTGATTTACCAACACCCGACGATCCCAGCAAGGCAACCGTTTGGCCTTGAGAAATATAAGCTGCAAGTTCTTCTAGTCCACGATTAGCGGCTGAGCTAATAATATGAATGGGCACTCCAACTGCAACAGCCGCGACTTCTGCTGCCAGAGCTTCCGGATCGTCACATAGATCCGCTTTGCTTAGAACAATAACTGGATTTGCCCCGCTCTCCCAGGCCAGCACAAGATAACGTTCGATTCGCCGAACATTAAAGTCCAGATTAAGCGCGTTAACCAGAAACACCGTGTCGACATTCGTGGCAACAATTTGCTCTTCGGTGACTTGACCAGCTACTTTACGGGAAAACTTACTTTTACGCGGAAGTACAGCATGGATCGTTGCTCGCTGCTCCTCTTCCCGTATGGATAGAACGACCCAATCTCCTACGGCGGGATAGTCCTCTCGACGCAGAGCTAGGTGACGCATTTTACCCGAAACCTCAGCCAATGCTTCTCCTGCTTCCGTCTGCACGCGATACATATGTTTATGTTCCAAGGACACTCGTCCAGTTCTGTATCCTTCATTAAGGTAAGGTTCAAATGCTTTTTCAAAAAAAGAATTCCATCCTAGATCTGCTTTAATCAAGTCTTAATTTCATCCTCTCGTGTGGTTCTAATCTAAAGTATAGACCTTGAGTAACGACATCACACGGGAAACAATCATTTAGATTATTTTTTCCTCCGCACTTGTTAATACATCGACAAATTCATTTGTAGACTGCGAGTCTATTATTGCATATAATAGGAATAAATCGATGGTTGAAACGGAGTGTGCGGATGAGTCAATTCATGAGAGCCACCACCCGCAAAAAGCGTGATGTGATGATGGAAATCGCATTAACGATGTTTATGGAAAAAGGCTATGAGAATGTGTCCGTAGACGATATCATCGCAGCGACAAGAACATCTAAGGGAACTTTTTATCATTATTTTAAGAGCAAAGATGCCATCATCTCAGCCCTTTATAGCAAACAAAGCCAATTGATTCAAGAATGGGTGAAGCAGCCTCCTTCCAAGGTCCAATCCCTTGAAGGACATATTAATCGCTTATTCTTAGACTTAGCGTCTAACATTCATTTATCACCACGGCTAATCCGCAGCTTACAAGCTTTATCTTTGCAAAATGAAACCGTAAAAACGGAAGAAATGCAGCAACTAAACATACTATCTGAAAGCTTATTACATTGGCTTCCAGAACCTAGAAAAATTGAACTGCTCGTTTGCATGTATACGGGAACAATCCGTACTTGGTGCAACCAAGATGATGCCGATTTACTCTCCATGATGAAAAATAACTTAGCCTGGATTTGGGTGGGTATTCGCTCCCAAGAGCCTTATGCCCGTCTGCAGGTAGAAACAGTCCCCAAGGAGGAAAACAAAATGAAAGTAGCAATTATTGGCGGAGGTCTTGCAGGATTAACAGCGGCCGCCTATTTATCTGAGAACCCGCATGTTGAAGGCATTCTTTTCGAGCGGAGTCCGCAGCTTGGCGGGCGTGCTTTTACTTATGAAAAAGCAGGATTCACACTCAACTATGGTGCACATGCCATCTATGGGATTGATCGTCATACAATAACAAACATGGAGCGAGAGCTTGGACTATCTTTTTCTTCTAAGCAAGTAGATAAACGCAAAGTTTTTTATGCGAAGCATAATCAACTAACAGCAGCACCGCTTGATGCTATTAACCTCTTAAAAACCGATCTGCTCAGCACGATGCAAAAGGTAAGGTTCGTCGGTGAAATCACAGCCATTATCGCGAATATTCACAACTTAAAAAACTACGCAACGCTTGCAGATTATTTGGCAGAATCCAATGCGGATGAAGATGTTAAAGAATTATGGGAGCATCTGGTTTGCTCCAACTTCTTCATTACGCCTGAGGATGCTCGCAACGTCTCCGGAGCGGTAATCAGCGAGTACTATCACAACTTGTTCCTTTCCTCGAAGCCAGTCAATTATATATTGGGAAGCTGGGCCGTCATTACGAATCAACTGAAGCAAAAGCTGACAACGTCCGGCAAATGGGAAATTGCCATTCAAGAAGGCGTTGAAAGCCTCCGATATGCGGATCGTAAGTTCATTCTCCAAACCAAGAACCGTGAAACCTCATTTGATAAAGTCATCTTCGCGATGCCCGTTCAGCAAGTAGTTAAACTGTTGAAGGGTACAGCTTGGGAACCTTTCCTTGCTCAATATGAATCCAATACTGCAACTGAAGTCATGGTGTATGATGTTGGGTTAAGCCGTGTTGTTGCGAGACCTTTCAGCTACATCAGCGACATGGATAACAAGCTATTCATTAGCGATGTTTCAGCGACGGATCACACACTAGTACCAGAAGGCGGTCAGCTGCTGCAAGGTATCGCATACTTAAGCGACCGCTTCGATAACGAGGAGCAGCGCAAAGCGTACCTGGAAGAGAAGAACCTCCAAATGGAAGCTTTATTTGATAAACATTATCCAGGCTGGCGCGATGTCACAGCCGTGAAACGTGTTTCCAAGAAAGCGATGGTTTCCAGCGTGAAAAACATTGCTTCCAATAATCTGCTACCGATACGCGTGGAAAACGTTCCTTTCTACTTCTGCGGAGACGGCTGTACAGGTAAGGGAGAGCTTGCAGAGCGTGCTTTCTCAAGTGCCCGCACCGCGGCTTTATCCATTGTGCAAGAAGTTCAGCAAGCACTTCAACATGTATAATTCGTCCAACATGATAGATGATCATTACGAATAAACAAACAACCAGCCCCCCATTCTCGGGGGAGCTGGTTGTTTTGTTTATTGTTTGGTTACGCGCGCATCATCAATGTGAAGCGTAGTTCCACCAGGTGAATCCACGTAAAATCCAACATCGATCTGGCCATTGGTCACCATAATATCACTTACGCTGATATATTTCCAAACACCGTTGTTACTGATGTTCGCATAAATGGCTGATCCGCCATAGTTTTGAATTTCGGCTCTTGCCGTCGTCGGCGTCGTATTCTTCATACGGACCCAGGCTTCAAATTTTACCGAAATTTGTTTGCTAAACATGAATGACTTAGAAGCTCCAACAACAGTTATTCCTCGCCGTGCATGCGCTGCTCCAAGCATCCCCATTCAATTTTGGGCGGCCACGAATCCTATTCAATCAATCGTGACCGCCGTATGGTTAAATCAGATATTCCCTTTCCACAATCGTCTGTGCGAGCTGCAGCCATTTGTTTGAATCCGATTGCCAGTAGCGATGATCGCCTTCACAAACGTGCACATCGCATATTTTCGCCGTATAACGACTCCACTCCGCCAAATAATCAACGAGCGCATGTTCATCCTTCTTACCTGTAAAAACACTGAATCTAGCACGAAGCTGCTCTCGATTAAATGGACCACGATATTCCTCCACAGGCTGGCAGCCTATCGCGGACACATCCCCCTGCATGCCATTCGATACACCGCGAGGCCGAATAAGATGAGGGGCACTGCAGCCAGATAGAAATAAGTGCCGTGGCTCAGCGATTCCTTCTGCTTTCAAGCGATGACTGGCCTCAAAAGCAAGCAAGCTGCCCCAGCAGTGGCCGATAAACACATATTCTTCTCCAGGCATCAGCTTCTGCTTGACGTATTGACAGGTCTCTTGAAGAGCTTGCTCCCACAATTCAGAGGAAACCTCGCGCATAGATAATCGGGCTTGACTCAGTTCAACACATTGAAACCTAACACGAGCGGGTAAGCCGCTGCTCCAAGTAAGGTACGACTTTGTGTAATCTCCACAGTGAGGGAACCCGAACAAAATCACAGCGCTATCACCAGACTTCCTGCCGGTTCCTGGACAGTTATAAGTAGATTCTTATGTCTATTCAAATAATGACCAGGAAGCAGATGTTCTACATCATCTACTGGTGATAGTTCCGTTTCTGAACACGTAACTACGGATACACCACTCGGTTGATGTAAAACGAAAGTAATTGGTTGATTAACACTAAGACTGCCTGACCAGTCCAGACGGATCTGACCGCCTACTCTTTTTGCTGAAATGGTCACATGATTGCCTAGGTCATCTTCAAACTCTGCCTCCAGCTCACCCACAACATAAACTCGGAAACATAAATGCTCATAACCATTTACGCTATTGCCCACATGATCGCCAAGCGAATAATTCTCAGCGAGATTGAGCGCAATAACACTATCCTGTCTCTGATAAACAGGGATAGTTTCCAACGGTGCGGCCACTTTCATCAAGCAAGGACCTTGAACTTCTTCCTGGTCGAACAAAGATATCCATGACCCTTCCGGGAAATAAATCTCCTTAGCACCATGACCTTCCTCCGTAACGGGAGCGACCAGCAAGCTTTCTCCAAACATGTACTCACTAATCATTTCGGTACAATGCGGATCAGCAGGGAATTGAAGGGACATGGCACGCATCATAGGGAGCCCCGTTCGGCTGGTACGAATCGCTTGATCATAAATGTAAGGCAAGAGGTTCATCCGAATGTCTGCGTACCTTTTGTATAAATCGATGACAAGCGGCTGTTCTGTTCGTTCAGCAATGTTCCACGGCGTTCGATCTTGATTGAACTCGCCTTTCGTCTCGGCATGATACTGCATGACAGGGCAAAAAGCGGCCATTTGGGTGGATCTTATAAACAGCTCCGCTGTCGGAATGTCCCCATGAAAGCCGCCCAGATCCCAACCCCAGAACGCAATGCCCGACATGCTGCTGGATAACCCGGCAATCATCGAAGAGCGGAAGGCCTGAAAGGTTGAGCGCTCATCGCCAGCCCAGTGCATCGGGTACCGCTGTGCTCCCGTGTAACCCGCCCGGCTAAAAGTAATGCCTCCGTCTTTGGCATACTGCTGGATAAAATTGTAATAGCTGCCCACATATAAATTGGGATACAAATTGCGCATTTCGCGGCCTGTAGAGCCATCATAGAACTGTAAATCGTGACCGAAGACGAACTCGCCGCCATCGGTTTTAAAACCATCCACACCGATTTCATCTGCGAGGTATCGGCGCTTATTAAACCACCATTTCACCGCTTCCGGGTTCGTAAAGTCAAGAATATGACAATCCTTGAACCAGTTATAAGGCAATGTGTACGGCTCCCCATTCGCCGTTTTCACACAGTAACCTTGCTCTAGCAGTGTAATTTCATCCTGATCGCGCTGACCGTGAGCAACGCCATACATATGTTTATGAATGGGAATTTGCCATAACAGCACCTTCAAGCCCTGCTCATGCAATTCTTCAACCATCCCCTTTGGATTCGGCCAACGGCCCCATTCCGGGAACTGGAATTCATCATAGCTAAACGGTAGATTACCGTCTTTGACAGTGTACTGCGCATCGTTAAAAATATAGAACGTCGCCTCGTCACTCCATTGCTCAATCACTAGCACCGTGGACGGGATCTGATACTTCGCCGTTAGCTCGGCCTGCTTCAAAACCTCAGCCTGGAAATCCCAGTTATTGCTGGACATCCACGGTCCAAACGACCACTTCGGCGGTAATACAGGTTTGCCTGATAGCTGGGTAAACTGTCCAACCATCGCGAGCGGCTCCTCCGCAAATAAATAGGCAACCAGCTGTTGATTCGCCTGCGACACGTCCGCTTCCACTTCCACAAGATCAGATAACCGTGTATGAAAGCGGAAAGTCGAATAAAGCGCCGTATCCACGAAGATCGCATACCCGCCGGAAGATATCGCAAAAGGAACCGGCATGTAAGTCTTCAATCCTTGATCTCGGTACTGATTGTACACATATTGATCGACTTCATGACCCGAATATTCATAATGGGAAAAGCGTTCCCCCATGCCGAACCAGCGATGCTCCGGGCTCGTTTTCAAGTTCAAGCGAAGCTTATGCAGGCTTCCCGAGCCGTCGGTTAATGCCTCGATAAACGGCTTCCCTTCAGCGGCGAAGCCCTCCATCAGCACGCCCTCCGTGCTGCGCAGCGCGAGCGCAAGCTTGCCTCCGCGCACCTCGGCTTCCAGCCGTGCGCGTCCAACCTCCAGCGCCGCCCGCTGCGCCGGCGCACCTAGAGAGCGTTCGCCGTCTGCGGCGAACGTCAGCTTGATCGCGCCGCTCTCGTCGGCACGGAAAGACAGCTGTGCGGTGCGAGTACCCGCCGCACCGTAAGCCAATTCGACGACGAAGCCATCCGTCGTCGAATTTAGTTCATGGACGCGCTCCAGCGCCGTCCATGCCAGCACTTGAAAGCGGTAAGTCGCTGAACTCAGCGACTTGCTTCCGCTCTGAAGCGCAAAAGCATAGCTGACCTCGTCACCTGCGAGGTAAGGGCCCAGCTGCGCTTCCCAGACCTTTTCTCCGCCGTCTGTCACTTTCATGACGGCGGTCACGGCTTCGGCCGCCGGAATGCCATTAACGGCGGACTGCACAGTCACAACCT
Organism: Paenibacillus sp. yr247; assembly: GCF_900103825.1. Lineage (GTDB taxonomy): Bacteria > Bacillota > Bacilli > Paenibacillales > NBRC-103111 > Paenibacillus_E. The sequence continues at coordinate 405,539 of NZ_FNIF01000001.1, read as the reverse complement.
GACTCGCCTGAAAAGGCTGAGTCAGGAGGCGCACAAGCACCGAATCCCCCGCTTCGGGATGACGAGGAAACCGCTCGTAAGGCAAGATGACGTAAGGGTCATCGTAACCCGTCGGTTGATGCACCAGAGTGACGCTGTGCAAGCTTTCACTACGGACATCACCTGAAATAAGCGCAGCCTGTGCTAGCTCCAACAGTACGCCACCCCATGTACTGACGGGTGGTTCTCCTGCATGTTCACGCCAATAAGCCAGCAACAAAGGCTCCTTGGCTGTAGAAGCGTCTACTTCATACAGCTTCGCATTTTCCTTCCGAAACGACTCTACATGAGCTAACAGTTCTTTCGCTCGAACTGTGTCCCCCTTTTTAGCGTAGTATAACGCCAACAGGCAGGTAAGATCGGATCGCTCACAGCCTCCATAAAAGGTGTCTCCAGCTTTGAATCTTACCCCTTTACTTACGAGTGTTTCTTCCAATTTATACAACGCTTCGATTAGAATGCGGTCTTCAATACCCAGCATACCGAATGGAATTGCTGCTGTGAGGATATCCCCATGAATCGCTGTATCACCCAATTCGCTAATGACTCGGCCCTCTTTAATGAAGCTGGCAAAGACGAGTTCACGAATCGCCTTCAGTAAACGCACACCCCGCTCGCCAACGCCGTTCTGAATATTCGCTTGAACCGCAGCGAAGTACATCGCTAAATGGCTCAAATAAATGCCTTCGTTCCCGTGCTGCAGCCAATGAGGCTGCGGTTTCTGCCAATTGCTGTCTAGAAGTAAGGCGGTTTCCTCGATAATCCCTTCGATCTCCAATTTGAAATCCTGATCTTCCGTTACCTTGAGATATTCACCGAAAGCCCATATCCGGAGCGCCGCATCCGTTAGCGCCAACTTTCCCTTAAATTGATCGCTGTTCATCAAACGCAGTACAGGCAATACACGCTCCGCCTCACCTCGCTGAATAAGCGCATAACTCAAAAATGCAATATCTCGAAAAGTGGCAAGCTGCCCCGAAATCGTAACCTGACCCGTATGTTCATCTAAAAAGTATTTAACATTCTGATTTGAATCTATTGTTTGCACCATAAATCCTCCTACTCCATCCGTGTATGAATGAGAAAGGGGCCGTTGCCGCAACAATGCCCCTTCCCTGCCGACTCTATGTCCGCACTATGCTATTTAGTTACTAATTTTTCAATCTTAGCTTGCGCTTCATTGAGTGCTTTTTCCGCTGTGTAATCGGATTTCAATTTCGCTTTGTCCAGCTCGTCGCCGATCGCTTTCGTCAAGTCGTTCCATTTGTCCGGAATAGGACCTACTGGTGTCAGTACAAGCGAATTTAATGCATCAAGTACGATTTTCTTCGAAGCTGGCGGCGTTTGTTTGAAATAAGCCTCCATGACTTTTTCATCCGAAACAGCCGGCACACTCCAGCCCTTCTCAATCCGTTTGCTAACAACAGAAGGATCGGAAGACATGAATTTGATAAATTTCCAAGCCGCTTCCGCATTTTTCGTTTTATCAGAAACAACAAGGCCATCCGCAAAGAAATGATGCGCTTTCTTCGTATTACCAGGCTCTAGTGCAATATCCCATTTGAACGGAGCATCCGCAAAGCGGCCAAAGTTCCAAATTCCGCCACGCAGCATAGCAATCTTACCCGCTTTAAATGCATTTAAGTCAGCATCTGGCTGGTTAAAAGTATCGTCGTTAAGCGCTGGAGAAACTTTATACTTTTTCGCTTTATCCAGCATCCAATTCAAGGCTTCAATATTTTCTTTACTGTTTACAGTAGGTTTGCCATCTGCACTCCAGATGCCTCCGCCGTTCTGAGCGATTGTTTTGTAAAACTCATAAAATTGAATTGGCGAATAGGTTCCCCATACGCCGCTTTTGGCGTCGGTGAGCTTTTGAGCCGCTTCTAATTCTTGTTTCCACGTCCAATCCGCCTTCGGATACTCAACTTGCTTTTTGTCAAACAAGTCCTTATTATAGAAAAGAACTACGTCTGAAAATGACTCTACGACTCCATATTGCTTACCGCTATACTTGAATGAGTCATAGGCAAGACCTTTGTAGATTTCCGGCTTGAACGTCGTGTCCTTCGCAATGATCGGCGTCAAGTCTTTTAGTGTATTTTTGGCGGCATAAGAGACGAAGTTTTCGTAACCAACCTCAAATACGTCAGGCGCATCCCCCGATGCGAGCTGTGTATTGAGCTTCGTGTAGTAGTTGTTGTAATCGACGATATCCACTTTGACCTTCACGTCAGGATTGGCCGACTCGAACGCTTTCACCATATCGCCTAGCGTCTGCTCTTGAGAACCGCTTGCGGTATACTGCATGAACTTAAGGGTAACCGGTTCCTTCTTTGTCTCTGGTGTTGCTGCTCCCATAGCAGCTGCTGTAGGCTCTTGTTTTGGCGTCGGCGTAGCTTCTTTTTTCGTATCCGCTCCACACCCCGTAGCTGCAAGAGAAACAACCATACCTAACGCAACGACCCAACCTGTTTTTTTAGTAACCATCTTTAAACCCTCTCTTCGTATGAATTTTCTTAGTTAACTCACGATTGTCATTTTCATTTTCATCACTTACGCCTCAACGAATTCCATCACCCCTCTCATTATCCTTTAACCCCACTCATGGTCATTCCCTTAATGAAGTATTTCGACGCGAATAAAAACACAATGAAAATCGGTATAAAGCTAATCACATTCCCCGCCATCAAAATGTTCCACTCCGTCGCCCATCTGCCTTGCAGCTTGCTTAGTCCAATCGGAAGTGTCATCAACTCCTTATCGCTCGTAATAATAAGCGGCCATAAAAAATTGTTCCAAGAAGCCATGAAAGCAAAAATGGCTAGCGTCGCAAGAGCAGGTTTGCTAAACGGAAGAATGATGCTCATAAATACTCTCACATAAGAAGCTCCATCCATTCTGGCTGCCTCAATCAGCGGATCAGGAATGGTCATGATGTGTTGTCGAAGCAGGAAAGTCCCGTAAGCACTGAAGATTCCTGGCAAAATGAGACCGAGATACGTATTCGTCAGGTGCAGTTTTTGAAACACGATAAAGAGTGGCGTCATCGTCACCTGCATAGGAATCATCATCGTGATCAAATAGAGAACGAATAAAGTCTCCCTGCCTCGGAACGGTATTTTAGCAAAAACAAATGCAGCCATCGCACATACAACGATCTGCGCAGCGGTCGTCACTAAGGAAATACCTACGCTGTTGCCCAAAAAGCGATAGATCGGAAAGTATTTCGTAATCTCGACGTAGTTGCTGAATTTAAATGTATCGGGTATTAAATTAGGCGGCATTCGGACGACTTCCAAGTTATCCTTAAAGGAACCCGACAGCATCCAGACAAAAGGAAACATGAGAACGACAGCCGCCACAATCAAAATGAGGTGTGAAAGCAAGTTCCGATACGGCATATATTTATCTGTCATAGGTAACCCACCTTTTCTGAAGCTGCTGCTGAACGATGGTGACGGCGAAAATAATGACGAATAAGATCCATGACTGCGCAGAGGCAAAGCCCATTTTATAGCTTTGAAAAGCATTCCCATAAATTTGCTGCACAAGCGTGCTCGTTTGCCCAGCTGGACCGCCGCCTGTCATAACTAGCACCTGATCAAAAAGCTGGAAGCCATTGATGAGCGATATGACAAGTACGAAAAAGATGCTAGGCGTGAGCAGCGGTAACGTTACACGGAAAAACTGCCCAAACCCGCCTGCGCCATCAATTGTCGCCGCTTCGTAATAATCGTCCGAAATATCCTGCAGTCCCGCAAGAAGAATGACGGTCACATAACCGATATCTTTCCATACACTAACTGCGATAATGGAGGGCATCGCCCATACGAAGTCCTGCAGCCATACAGGTCCTTGAATTCCGATTAGCGACAGCAGGTAGTTAATGAGTCCGCTCTGTCCATTCAGCAGCCAGCGCCATACGATGGAAACAGCTACCCACGAGGTGATGACGGGTACAAAGATGAAGATCCGATAAAGCTTAATTCCTCTTAGCTTCCTATTCAGTAAAACCGCGAACAGTAAACCAAAAGCAAGAACAGAGGGTAAATAACCAAGGATGTACTGAAGAATATTCTTAAGTGATGTAAGCGTTTTCTCATCCTGCAAAGCTTCGGTGTAATTATCCACCCCAACGAACTTCGCCGGGGTTAACAAATCCCAATTCGTAAAGGAGATGACCGCCGATGACAGCATCGGGATGAGTTGGAACAGAAGTAATCCCGCTAAACTTGGCAATAAAAATCCGATAATGACAACTGCTTTGGAAAATCTCTTTTGTCCGACCATGACGCTCTCCTTTCCCGGTGTTCCTACATGTTAATTATTCCTGGCTCTAACTGTTGCTCTCTCTACGATCGTTAGCGGAAGCATGATCTCATTCGCTTCTTGCTGGGCGCCGCCTTGAATCATGTTGATGAGATGCTCAGCCGCAATAGCCCCTTTTTCGGTGATATTTTGCCGGATTGTTGTTAGTGGCGGGATAAACATCTTCGACATCGTGATATCATCAAAGCCAATGACGGAGATGTCTTCCGGGACTTTTTTCCCCATGTCCATCAAGCTCCGAATCGCTCCGAATGCGACCATGTCCCCCGTAGCAAATACAGCAGTGATCTCGGGAAACTTGTTTGCAATGAGCTGTCCCGCAGCCACACCATGCTCATAACTCATGGATTCTTCAAACACATAGTCTGCATTATAAAAGAAATTCGCTTCACGAATCGCACGTTTGTAACCGAGGAAACGCTTCTCGACAACACCATCTTTACGAATCGCTCCGGTCACGAGTCCAATATTGGAGTGACCTTTATCAATCAGATACTTCGTCGCTAAATATCCGCCATATTCGTCATCAATGCCGATTCGCTTGAAATAACTGTCGTTAATGTAACTGTCTATCAGGACAATCGGAATATTAATTTTCTTGAAGCCGTCATAAAACTGTTCCGGATAAATTCCCATCATAATGGCACCATCCAGATTACGTTGAACGGATAAATCCAGATAACTTTCCCCTTGGTTAACGCCAGATAACAAGAGGTGGTACCCATACTCGCGAAGCTTGCCCTCAATGCCGCTTATCATTTCGCTATAGAAAGGGTTTTCAAGTATTAGCTGCTTATGAGATTCTGTCTGTGGAATCATGATACCAATCAACTTGGATTGGTTCTTTACTAAACTTCTCGCTGAGAAATCCGGTATGTAGTTTAAGGTTTCAATAATTTTCTTAATTCGCTCGATCGTCTCATTGGAGACTTTATCCGTTCGGCCGTTTAATGCATAGGACACTGCGGCTGCTGAAACACCTGCGACTTTGGCTACATCTTTAATTGTTGGTTTCTTCATTCCTCAACCCTCTTTAGTTACACGTTTAACTAGATTATAAGACACAATATCCAATATTACAATATGATAGCGCTATCTTTTTTGCTATTAAATTGATTTATCAGTTACGCGTTTAACTAAACAATTGCTACCTAGAACCCTACTTTCACCCTTCGTTGTTGCATTATGTACAACAATTGGGCGCGATATTGCCGATTTTGCATCAAATTGGCTCCAAATGTTGTACGAACTGCAACTTCGAGTTGCAAATAGCTTTTATGCGTGGGAATTGTTGTAGAGAATACAACATGGGTATCTACATCTTCCTAATAAATAGGAAAAAAGCTGCTCCAACGCTCTGACTTTCTTCTCAGGCGATGAAACAGCTACTATTTTTTGAAGACATTTTTCTATTTGGTTGTAATCGTAACCGTTCTGCTTGTGCCATCCCACGCGACTTTGCCGCCAAAGGTTTCCCCGACGAATCGAGCAGGCGCGAGTGTATAACCGTTAACCAGCTGTGCTGGCTCATCTAACTGAACAGCCTGGCCGTTCACATACACCGTTTTCTCATCAAGAGTTAGGCGTAATGAGGTACTTCCTTTTTTGGCTGTAACCGTTCTAGTTGCTGCCTCATAATCCACCGTTGCACCCATCGCTTCGAAAATCGCACGAAGTGGAGTGAATGTTGATCCTTTTACAATGACAGGTGCTTGCTCAAATTTCTGCTCTTTCCCATCAATTTCAACAGATACTTGTGAGGATAAACCGAAGGTACGCAAAGCTGTCTGTTTACCGGATTTGTTATATACCCGAATTTGAATGACGGAACCCTCCGGAACATCTCCGGCTTGCAGCTCCAGTCCATACGGCAGGTCCGATTGTATCGCAATGACTCGTCCGTTTAAGACGTACTCTACTTTACCAATGTAAACCTCAGGTATCTTGACAAACGGAATTAACTTGGTTTGTTTGGAAAATGCTTGATGTTTCGCATCAACGGGTACGTAACCAATACGATCTGCAGGTTTAGCTGAATCAGTTACTTTGGAAAGCAAATACGGATTAGCAATTAACTTGCTATAGTAATCTTGGATCACAGAAGAGCTGGACAGTGAATAGTCGTTCTTCGCATTTTCCATTTTTTGATCCACATTAAAGTAAGTAATGGCCTTTAGTCTTGGATATTTATAAGGCATGATCTCATATAAACGCTGCAGATTGAGTTTACCCCATTCTGTGAAATCTTCAACTGCCGAATGGGCGTAATGCGGGACGCCTGTTTCACTTAACATTAACGGTTTACGGTCCGAATAGGTGTTGTAAAGCCTCGTCAGCCTTTCTACGTTACTCGTAGAAATCATAGAAGGCAGAGCTGGATTCCCATTTTCGTAAGGTTCAATATATAAGCTAACCCCTACCCAGTCGACATACGCATCTCCGGGATAGTAAGGGTCAATATCATTCGCAGGTACATCACCGGGACTCCAAACCATCGCGACATTCGGAGCCTCAGCAGCAAATACATCGTGCAGCATTCGGAATTTCGCAATATATTGGGCAGGGTTTCCGTGCCATTTAACCCAAGCGCCATTCATTTCCCCAGCAAAACGCAAGAAGATCGGGATGCCTGCCGCCTTAGCATCTTGTGCCCATTTTCGCAAATAGGCGCTGTCAGTAACAGGATCTAAACCATCGTCAGGTTCCCAAGCGATTTGTAAGGCTCCGCCTGCATCTTTAGCTCTCTTCGCGTACATCGCTGGGAAACCTTGACCCCAATGTGCATAGGCCAAATAGATAGCATGCTTTTTACCATAAACGGATTCCGTCTTTGTAAATATGTTTCCCACTTTGGGATCCTGTTCTGAATAAACCCCTAGATAAGTGCCGTATGTAGGTTCAAACTTGGCTAGTGTACTGTTCTTTGGCAAAGCTAATTCTTGAATTGCTGTCTGATTACGATCCTGACGATACAATTCAACTGTCGTTCGAATTTGATCTGCACGCTGCAGCTTAACAGCTCCCCAGTCTTTCCCAGCTTTCACCCAGTACTCATTTTCTAATTCATAATAGCGAATCGCTTGGTCGTAATCACCGGTTGCATCATAATAAGCAGCCAAATTTCCATAGAATAGAGCTGCATTTTCCCATTCACCCGATCTCGCATAATGATTAGCCAGAAACTGCCAATGAGGAACGGCTTCCCCCTTATTCCCGCTAGCAGTAAGTGATTCTGCTTTTTGCCAGTGATCCCAGACGATATCTGCATGAGCAGGTGTAGGTACGCTTGCCAGACTAGCTGCGATAATTCCTCCAGCCAACATCATGATTCCGATTCTTTTTCCAATTGTTTTCAAGAAAAGATGACTCCCTTCAACCCTGTTGTAAGTTATGTGCCCATACCTAGATACGTTTTGGATGAACTAAAGTAGCGCTTTTGAAGAAAAATAAATGAAACCAATAAGGCTAACCTCACTGGTTTCAGGATGGAATTTTCAGAATTTACTTGGAGGATTTGACCTGGACAACACGTATACTTTTACGCTGTTCCTCTGTTAAAGGCTGAACGTAAGAATGATTGCCTCGCGGAGCAATCCCTTTAATGACTCCGCCTTTGAAGGTACCCCCCGGAGCCGGAACGGCAATACGCAAACCATACGTGGACATAACAGTACCAATAGGATTACTAATCGAACGGACTCCATTTGACGTTCCCGCAAAATTGAGTGCTGCAGCAAATCGGTCACTTGCCCGAAGCCAAACGGAACCTGAATCACCTGGAAGCGAAACAGGTCCCGTATTTCCACGAATAATAGATTGATTTCGGAACAGTAGTGTCCCTAGCGTCCCCCCATAGAAAACGCGGACATCCACATTATTGGATTCTACAGTTCCTCTGACAAATCCCGTTGTACGTCCCGATTTAATCATTCGGAGACCGACAGGGTAGCTTAACAAATGACCAGGAACTGTAGTTAGCCGCCCCGATGAACTGACCAAATAACGCGGATTCAACAAGCTGTTCGAATTAGGAATCGCAATCGCTGAATCTTGGAAATTTACTGCACCTGGGCGTAATCTGACGAATTGGAAGGCTCTTCCTATTGTGTCTCTACCAGAAATGCCGCCATCCACTGAACCTGGCTGCAGTGTTGCTGAGAAAGATGAGGTGTTGTTTTTAATGAGTACATGGTTGTTGCTCAGGATATAGAGTTGGTTGTTTCTGATTACAATGACCCCTCCCGTACCTGTGGCGGACGGATCCGGTTTACCAATGCTTGCACCGCCTGGCACGGGACGAATTCTATTGCGAAAAAGTGTCGGCTTGATGGCTTTTGGTTTTGAAACGGAAGCATTCGTTTTGAACATCCCTGTGGGCACAAAACGAACGGGAACCGCCGTGCCTGCTTTGGCCACTGCTCCTTTGAGGCTGTTAAGGCTGGAGGGGACGATTTTGTGATGCGTGTAGACAATGACGCCTGCACCTAGTGCCGGTTTGCTTGGATCTGCATAGCCAACACCAACAGCCATGACCTCCGATCTCTTCAGTAAAACGGGGGAAATTCTGTTCTTATGTTTAAGAGCCTCATGAAATGTAGCCATTCACATTCTCCTTTTCCGTAAAGATGTTGCATTGTATGCCAACTTGTACGAATCGGCTTGATGACATCACCTACAGATGATGGTTTTTCGTATGGAAAAAAGGCTAACGACGGTTAGGGTTAGCCGTCGTTAGCCTTGGGTTGGATTTGAGAGAATAAATTAAAGAATACAACGATTAAGAGTGATTAAAGAATTCCGTATGATTAAGAAGACCACTTACCATTCATCTGGTACATTTGATCTCTCACGATAAAATTAAACGCAAACAATTACGAGAACATCAATTTAATGTTCTTCCAGAACAATACGGCTCCCGCGACCCGATGGCTCCGCTGGCTGGACGATTAATTTACGGGATAGGCGAGCTCGCAGCTCGGGTACGTGGGAAATGACGCCTACCGCTAGGCTATCCATGTGAAGCTTCTCAAGCGCACCAATGACCATATCCAGCAGATCTTGGTCAAGCGTGCCAAAGCCTTCATCGAGGAAGAAGAATTCCAGAGGGTATTCCCCCTTCAGCTGAATCTGTGCCGATAGGGCTAGCGCTAATGCCAGCGAGGTAAGGAATGTTTCACCACCCGACAGCGTGCTAACCGGGCGCTTCACGCCTCCGTTGGCATCATCACGGATGACAAAGCCACCACCCGAGTCGACCTCAATTGCATAACGTCGACGCGTCAATTCACCCAATCGCTCCGAAGCTGCGCGACTGACCTGCATGAGCTGCTCTTCGGCAAGGTACTCGACGAAGGCATTGGCTTTGAGCACGGCTTGCAGCTTGCCAAGCCTTTCCAGCTGCGTCGCCTGCTCAGCACGGCGCGCTTCGAGCTCGCACCACCGCGCATGCCGCGTGGCGAGCTCGCTCGCGCCTTGCGCCGCCTTGGCCCGCGTCTCGAGCGCAGCCTCGGCGCCTGCCTTCGCGGCGCTCAGCTGCGCTTGCGTCTGCGCCCACTCGTCCGCGCTCAGCACGCGGCCCTGCAGCTTCGCTGCCAGCTGCGCCAGCTGGGCGCGCAGCGCCTGCTCGCGCTCGCGGTGCTCGGCCGCGAGCTGCGCCCACTGGCGGCGCTGCTCGGGCGCCAGCGCCGCGGCTTCTGCGGCTTCGCGTGACGCGAAGCCGTTATCCGCGAGCGCGCCATGCAGCGCGCGCTCGGTCTGCGCCAGCTGCCGCGCGGCGGCAGCAGCGGCTTCGGCGGCGGCGCTGTAGCGCTGCGCCGCCAGGGATTGCTCGCGCTGCGCGGCAGCGTGCGCGAGCTTGGTTTGCTGCGCGAGCTGCCGCAGCTGCTCAAGTGCGGAGGTCGCCTCCGCGATGAGCTGCGGCACAGCCGCGCCGGGCGCCCGCAAATCGAGCTGCCGCGACTTGTCAGCCGCGAGCTGAGCCAGGCCCTGCAGCCGCTCGTGAAGCTGCAGGGCGGTGCGATCCTGCTCCAATGCGGCATGCTGGAGCTCGTCGATCTTCACTAGCAGCACATCAAGAAACGGGATGCTCTTCTCAATACGGCCTCGTAAATCCTCAGCGAGTCGTTCGTTGGCGAGCAGCTGCTCAAGCTGTTGTTCAACAGCCTCCCATGATAACTCCGCGAAACGCTCCTGCCAGCGAATTAACTGCTCACCTAGCGCCGCCTTTATTGCAGTCAGCCTGCTATCCGCTTCCGTTAACAAGCTCGCTGCCGCTTGCTGCTGGGCACTGGCTTGTACAACCTGCTGTTCAAAGGCTGCCTGCTCTTTCAGCAAAGATTGAAACGAATGTTCAAGCTCATCGGTTTGGGAAATACAGGAAGCCGCTCTTGCCTCCATGTCTTTCCATTCCATGCACAAAGCTTCAAAACTGCTGTCTTCTTGAAGCTCTCCAATCATCACGGCTGAGCCTTCTTCTTTCCCAGCAGCCGCCTCCCCCCATGTCATCGGCGGTTGTCCACCTGAGCCTTCACCTTGTTTTAGTCCAGATGCATACTGTGCAGCCAAATCAACGGCCTGCTGATTGACCGTCGTCAATCTACGCAGCAATTGCTGGTGGGTGAATTGACGCTCTTTCGCCAGCTGAAGCAGCTCATCTCCTTGCCGAAGCAGCTTCTCTGTTGCATCCGTTTCAAACAGATTTACACCCTCAGTACTTTCTTCACCACGATGCCTGAATGGATGCTCGATCGCCCCGCACACAGGGCAATGTTCCCCATCAACCAGTTCACCAGCCAGTATCGCAGCCAATGCATGACGCTCTTGCATTTTCCAGTGCTGCTTCTGTCTCTCCATGCAAACTTGTAAAGCGGGAATGAACTCAGTGAATGCTGCGCTTTGCATTTGAACATCAACACCGATTTCATGTGATTGCTTCAGCCATCCCGTCAGCTTCATCTGAAAAGATTGCTGTGTGGCTGCCAATAGCAATTGACTTTGTTCCACAGCAGAGTGCGCGCCAGCTTTACCTTCCTTGGCCTTCTGAGCTTCAAACGCTTGAACTTGAAGCTGTTCAATCGCCTTTTTCTCTTGAACCGCAGTTTGCAACAGCTGTCTGAATGCCGCATTAGTCTCCACCTGCTTCAGTTGGTCTTTCAGCTCGGTTTGCTTGAGGATTGCTTTTTGTTTCGTTTCTATATTTTTCGTCACTTCAGTCTGCAAGAGCGTTAAAGTCGCCTTCACTTCAGTTTCATGCTGCTGAGCGATTTGTATTTGCTGCTGAATTTGCTCGAGCTCCTGCTGGATAACGAGAGCCTGCTGTAGTTGGTCCAAACGAAGTAAAAGCGGCCCTTCCTGTAACGCCAGTTCTTGCTGCGCATGTTCGAATTTTTGAGTGGCTTGTTGGTACGTTGTTTCCGCTGACTGCTGACTCGCTACTGCGTTTGTAAGCTGCGTTTGACCAGTAAGTACGTCTTTTGAAGCCAAAATATGCTGCTCCAGGTACGGTCTGACCCTTTCGGCTTGCTCCGCCTTTTGAAGAAGCAGCTCTTTCTCCCGGATTAGTTCCTCTTGTCCCTGCAGCTTTTGCTTCTCAAATTCAAGCGCCGCATTCTCTTGCTGCCATTGAAATATTTGCTTTTGTTCGTCAAAACGTTTTTCCTGCTGTTCTAGATGAATACGACTTCTAACCGCTTCTTGCTCCGCTTCCCGGAGTCTGTCATTCGCCTCTTGCAGCGCTTTCTCCGAAGCATCGCCAAGTCCCTGCTGCTCAGCTGCAAACTGCTTCACGGAGCTGTCCGTTTCTTTCACTTTGGAGCTAACCTTCGCGCTCAGATGATCTCCATACTGTTCAAGGTGGAAAAGCCTTTGCAGCATTTGCCTGCGATCCTTGCCCGTCAATGTCAAAAATTCTGCGAATTTCCCTTGCGGAAGTACGACGGCTCTCGTAAAATCCTGCATAGACAGCCCCAAAATGTGCTGTATCTGCTGATTCACCTCACCCGCTTTGTCCGCTAGTACGACGGTTTCATTCTCTTTGATATGTAAAAGCCGAGTAATCGTTCCGTTGATGGACATCTCCGTTCCACGCTTGAATTGCCGTTCAACATGGTAACGCTCTGTACCTGCCGCATTCGTAAGCTCAAACGTAAAAGAAACAAACAACGTCTGCTCCGCATGGTTCATAATCGCTTGCGTGCCTCCGCTAGCCCTTTCTACTTTTCCATATAACGATAGCGTGATCGCATCCAGAATAGATGATTTTCCACTGCCCGTCGGCCCAAATATGCCAAACACGCCTGCATCCACCAATTGGCTAAAATCGATCGTCTGTAATTCCCGATAACTCTGAAGCCCGGACATCTGCAACTGAATTGGACGCATAATGAAGTCCTCCTTTCAACAAAAACCTTTATTAAGTTCCTTAAAGTTATCCACAACTACTTTCTGGGCATAAAATTAACTTCTGCAAGCAACTACATCTAATGCCCCGGTCCTTCATCGTCCACCGCAGTCCTCCGAATTACTCCCCAGCCGCATCCGCCAATTCCTTCTCCTGCAGCAGCTCTAGAAATAAACGAACCAACTCTGGTTCAGGCTGTGCACCGCCAGTTTGACGCGAGTAGAAGCGTGTAAAGTGCTCCTCCATCGACAGATCAGCTTTGGGAACGGCTGCTCTGACAGCCTCCATCTCCGGATAAATCGGGCGAATATGGATGAAGCCATCGTATGCTCTGCGCAGTGATTGAATCTGTTCAATCGACATAGCTTCTGTCATCGTGATTTCCAGATCAATCCATGCGGAAGCATCACGGCGTTCATCCAACCATTGGTGTACCTGCCCTATGCCTTCTTTGGCTTTCCAACTCACAAGTGGACGGCCCGAAGTTAGAAAAATCTCCTTAGGCTCCGCCACCTGCCCTGGTGCTAGATCAAGCACCGTGACCGATTTAGCTTGTCCTGCTTCCGAGAAGCTGTAAACGATAGGTGAACCACAGTAACGGATGGGAGAGGCTGCTTTCACATTTTGCGGTCTATGTAAGTGGCCAAGCGCAACATATTGCGCCCCAGCCGTCAGGGCAGTTGTATCAACCGTATAGGCGCCACCTACTTGGATAGGACGCTCGGATTCCGTTTCATGACCGCCGAGAACGTATAAATGACTCATGATCAAATTCACAGTATCTGCTTCAAAAAAAGCAGCCTGCTTGCGAATGAATGCCCCGACACGTTCGGAATATTTACTGCGCAGTATTTCCTCCTCCGCTACATCCGAAAGCAGTTCCTTTAAACGCGATTCCGATGGATACGGCAGTGCGATTAAACGAGCTAACTCCCCTGTTCTGGCGACACCGATCGACTGAATATCGGATATAGGCAACCCGATAAGCGTGATGCCTTGTTTAGCTGCAAGCGGGCCCGAAGCGGCAAGCCGATCCGGATGATCGTGGTTGCCCGATATGATAGCTACATGACGCTTACCGCCTTCAGCCAATCGCGCAATGCTTTCATAGAAAAGCTGCTCCGCTGCAGCGGGAGGATTGACGCTGTCATAAATGTCTCCTGCAATCAAAACCAAATCGATGGCTTGATCTTGAACTATTCGTATGAGCTCATCTACGAAAGCAGTCTGTTCCTCCAAACGGCTGCGCCCTTCCAGTGTTCGGCCAAAGTGCCAATCGCCCGTGTGTAAAATTCGCATAACTCATCCCCCAACTTACATCTCCAATAATTTCGCCCCATCAAAGAAATATAGAAACTTCCCGCTTACAGGACGCTTCCAAATATGTTCCACGGCTCGCGTATACAGCGATATTTGCTTCTCGTAACGCAGCCTCAGCTCCGCATCACTGCTTCCCTTCACCGCATCCGTTTTATAATCAACCAGTACGAGCCCCAGCTCGTCTTCGAATAAACAATCGATAACCCCTTGGATAAGCACCGTCTCACCTGTCGTGGAACGATCTGTTCCCGTGTATACCTCATCCGCAGGTAAACCATAGCTGAACGGAACCTCTCGCTGAACATTCGCTGCTTGTACCATCCGTATCCCAATCTCTGTCTGGAAAAAGCGCAGTACAACTGGAATATCTACAACATCACATTGCTCTAGCGTAAGTGTTTGTTTGTTCAGCATTTCCGCGAGAGTTGCCTGTATACTTTCTTCTGTCGGAACTTCCTGAAGAGAAAGGTTTTGCATGACGGCATGTACAACGGTACCTTTCTCAGCCGCAGTTAGCTGTTTCTCTTCCATGAATCTGGGCCTTCGCCAAATAGAAGCCGTTGGTTTAATACTTCCAACTGATGCGACCAATTCACTTAAAGAAGCAGTATCTGTTGCAGATGGGAATTCCATTTCTCCCGCAATACGATTAAGTTCAGATAAACGCTTCATTTCCGACACAGTCGTTTTAGCAAAAAGCTTAGGCGCATCCGGGTATACATACTCCCAAGAAAGCCGCGCATCCAGCCATTCCTTCCATACGCCGCCTGTAGGTACAGACTGAATACTACGAATGCCCTCCAAACGATCAGCATTTGGTACTAGGCTCTCATCTTCCAGCGTTTCTTCCATGTTCAAGCTCTCAGGTGTAATCACCGTCAACTTCCACTGCGAAGGATCTTGAAGCAAACGCACCCCAGAGGATGCCTCACTAATGCCAATTCGCTCTCTCCAAAGTGTCGCATCCGGATGACGAAGCAGGGCAGGTCCGACCCAATCGAGATAGCTTTTTGCTTTAGCCAGTTCAAAATCTGGCAAATACCAATCCGTCCTAGACAGGTGACGCCCCCAACCACGCAGTAGCTTATCGAGCGATTTCACAGTGCCAAGTAAATACAGCTTCTCTCTCGCTCTTGTTAGAGCTACATATAAGACGCGCATTTCCTCCGCAAGCAGCTCCAGCTTCATTCGTCTTTTAATCGCTAAGGAAGGTAATGTCGGATAGCTTACACGTAAAGCCGTGTCTACAAACCGCGGACCAAAACCAAGCTCTTTATGCAGTAAAAAAGCATCGTTCAAATCCCGTTGATTGAACATTTTGGCCATGCCTGCCACGAATACAACAGGGAATTCCAGTCCCTTGCTTTTATGAATCGACATGATGCGGACGACATCTTCTTGTTCACCGAGCGCACGCGCTGTCCCTAGATCGCCGCCACTCTCTTTCATCCTTTCGATAAAACGTAGAAAACGGAATAATCCGCGCAAGGAGGTGCTTTCATATTGTCTCGCACGATCGTACAGTGCTCTTAGATTGGCTTGTCTTTGTAATCCCCCCGGCAAACCGCCAGCGAAATCGTAATAGCCCGTTTGTCTGTAGATGTTCCAAATTAAATCTGCTAAAGAGCCTTGTCTAGCTTCATTCCGCCATTTTTCCAGAAGTTCTAGGAAAAAATTCAGCTTTTGTAGAAGTACTTCGTTATTAACTGACTTCTCACTCCTTACTAGCTTTAAGACAGACTCGTAGAAAGGCACTGATTTATCCGAGACCCGAATTTGCGCTAAATCTTCAGCCGTTAGCTGCACAACCGGAGATCGAAGTACAGCAGCCAACGGCACATCCTGATAGGGATTGTCGATGACTTTTAACAACGAAAGCATCACTTCTACTTCTGTAGCCGAAAAATAACCTGTGCTTAGCTCCGCATAGGCAGGTATACCTTGTTTTTTGAGTTCTTCTATGATGATAGGTGACCAAGCCTGCGTAGCCCGCAGCAAAATAACAATATCCCGATAGGTCGCAGGCCGATCGCCGCCTGTTCTTTTATCGAAAACCAGAAACACCTCCTGTCCCCCAGCACCCAGCAGCCCTCGAATATGGCGGGCAATCGTACGTGCCTCCAGCTGAGCTGTTTCCAGTTCTTGTGCTTCCAGTAAGGGATCAGAGGCTGCTTCGGTCGAGTTTCCAGATATATCCGGATTGAATTCCTGATCCTCAGCGTCATCAGTGAACGATTCACTTTTGTCCGAAGCATCCGTCCCACGGTCTACGAGCAGCATCTCCACCGAACAGTCTGAACCAGACGGCGGATAGCCCGCTCCATAAACGAGCTCAGCGCGCTCATCATAAGCGATTTCGCCCACGGTTTCATTCATCATTTGTTTAAAAAGATAATTCACCGCATCGACAACTTGAATCCGGCTGCGGAAATTACGCGCCAAATCAATTCTTCCACCCTCGGAAGTCGTTTTTGGCATTTCATCCTTATTAGAACGGTACGACTTATACTTCTCCAGGAAGAGACCGGGCTCAGCAAGGCGGAACCGATATATACTTTGTTTCACGTCGCCTACCATAAAACGGTTGCCAGGTTTCGTATTAGAAATCAATTCAACAATAGCTTCTTGCACGCGATTCGTATCTTGATATTCATCCAGAAGCACTTCGGCGAATTGTTTGCGATAGGCCTGAGCAGCCTCGGATGGGTACAATTCCCCAGGAATAGAGCCAGGTGCGCTAAGAATTTGTAAACAGTAATGCTCCAAATCGGCAAAATCGATCAAACCCTTAGCTTGCTTGGCCTCTTGATAACGATGTCCGAAATCAACAACCAGATCCACTAACGTGTGCAGCAGCGGAGCCATCTCGGCAATTTCCTGATGAAATTGTTCAGGTGTTCGACCGAACAGCTCTTCTTGCAGTTTGTTAATTTGCTCTTTGGCTTTATTGCGCAGCTCTTTAACTTCCTCTTGCAGCTCTTTGTCGTAGTCATCGCCTTTGCACGCTTTGAGCTTTCCAAACTCTACAGTCTGAAAACCAAGATACATGACAGACCACGGATAGGTGGTCGTTTCAAGCAAATTGTTTACGAGCAGCAAATCTTCTCGTAAATTATCCAAATACGGAGCCGGTCCGCCAGGCGAATCTGCGATTTGCAGCGCTTGTCGCAGCAAGTCGGCAGCTCCTTCCAACTCCAGAGACAAGTCGCGGATCAGACTCTGCTCCCAGATCGAATAGTCCGCGGGTGCAGACGTAGCGGCAACATAAGGCAGCGCCTCTTGCATAACGGAGGCCGCCTCTTCCGGCACCTCTTGCGGTGCGGGCGCTCCAAACATCGAAGCCGTCGCCCTGAGCCAGTACTCCGGCCATGGATGACTGCGCGACACATCATACAGCTTTTGAATAAGCTGCATGATCGCGTCATCGTTACGCTCGCCGCTGAACGAGTCGACCAGCCGCCAGAAGGCGCTATTCTCTCCGCTCGCGGCGTAATACTCCTCAAGCATGTCGCCGAGCAGGTCCTGGCGAAGAAGCTCGGCTTCCGTTTCGTTGGCGATGCGGAAGCCAGGATCTAGACGAATGAGGCTAAAGTAACGCTGCACAACTTCCAAACAAAAAGAATGCAGTGTCGTAATCGAAGCGCGCCCCATTAATGCGAGCTGCTTGCGCAAATGCTGCGAATGCGGCTGCTTCATCAGCTCTTTTTCCAGTGCTTCACGAATCCGATGTTTCATTTCCGATGCCGCAGCTTTGGTAAACGTAGCTACAAGCAAACGGTCTACGTCAATGGGTTCCCACTCATCCGAGATACGTCGTATAATCCGCTCGACAAGTACAGCTGTTTTGCCTGAGCCGGCGGCAGCGGCAACCAGCATATTTTGACCCTTAAGTGTAATCGCATCCCATTGATCATCCGTCCAAGTACTGCCGGGAGGCTTAGGTTGTTGTTTGTTCACTAATGTACACTCCTTTCTGCCTTAATCATCGGCTCACCTTTTGCTCCAATTCGGACCAGAGCTGATCTTTTCCCCGTTGTTTTAAGACTTGAACTTCATTGCCTTCAAACAAGGGATCAAATTGACAAATAGATTTATATGAGCAGTGCAAACAAGCTGTTTTTTTACCTAGACGGTACGGGGCAATATCGACATGGCCATCGGTAATGCTGGTTCCTATCTGTTTAACCTGTTTCCGCACATATTTACGGAGGGTATCCCATTGTTCATCCGTTGCTACGGAAGAGCTTGAGTAGAAACTTCCGTCCTTCTTCAAAGCAACAGGAATAAGCTGAGAGTGACCCGCACTTTTAACCAGCTCATCGTCCATCAAACCAGCCACACCTGCATCAGCAGTGATTAAACCTTTCATTTTAAAACGTTTACGCAGCTCTTTTTCTACTGCGGCGGGATCAAGCGCATTTTTTTGCTGCAGCATTGGGTTATGTACATGGAAATAGAGGACGCCTGCCGGTTTCGCCGCAATACCCAGCCATTGCTCGGCATGCGTAATAATGACGTCCAAATACGTCAGCATCTGCAGAGAAAGACCGTAATACACCTCAGACAACTGTAAGGAGGTTTGACTAGATTTGTAATCAATAACGCGCAAAAGCACACCTTGCTCGCCATCCGCTCGATCCACCCGGTCGATTCGACCGATAATTTCCATGGTGCAGCCATTCTCTAACTCAAAGGTCAAAGACGGCAATTCTTTTCCCGGTCCAAAATCAATTTCCAGCCCAAGCGGCTCAAATTGCCCATGCTTCGCATGTTCACCGAGCACAACAGCAGCTCTTCCCACGACCTGCTTCAATTTTCTTGCAATGTACGCATACCTGCTTGAACTGAGTAATATTTCTCCTTGGAGCCTTGGTGCGAGCTCGTCCACTACTTGAGCGGAACGCTCCATGCATTGCTCCGCCGTAAGAGAGCCCCAGTCAAGCTGATCCTGCTGGAGTTTTTGGACAAACTGGTTCAAAGCGGCGTGGAACAATTGCCCGATATCCGGTGCATCCAATCGGTAAACACGTCTTTCTTGCAGTCTTAAGCCATGAGAAACAAAGTGGGAGAATGGACATGCCACATACTTCTCCATCCTTGAAACACTCGCTCGCAGATTTTGACCATAGAGAAGCTTACTTGTTGTTAAGCTGAGTCCCTTTTCTTTGTTCGTATATTGCAGCGCCTGAGCGAGGGATTGAAGCTTCATTCGCCATTCCGGCTTATCGACATACCAATTGTACGTTTCCCACCATAGGTCCGCCATTCTTCCGCCCAGCATCCAGTGCTTCATGCGTACAGCTAAATAGGAGATGGCCTGGTTGGGATGCGCAATATACTCCGCCTGCTCGCCTTCCGGCGTTTCGTTAGATGGTTCTGCAAGCAAAAGCGGGGCTTCAGTCCCCGGAAAAAGCTGGCGCATCTGCTTGATAAGTTCCGATGGCAGGAGGGATTTCCCTTCTTCATCTGCGAGTGGATAGCTCATCCACAGCCTTTTACCTGGCACCGTTAACGACGTATACACAATAAACTGCTCGTCCAGCAGCTTACGGAGGCTCCCATCAGCCATCGGCAAGCCAGATTCTGTCAGAACAGTCCGTTCCGCTTCCGTCAGGACCCCTTTTTCAGCCATTTGAGCAGGGATTACCCCATCGTTGACACCCAAAATGTAAGCATATCGAATTCCACTGGAACGTGTCCGATCTATGCTCCCAATCAATAATTGATCCATTGAAGGTGGCACTAAGCCTAACTTCATGCTTTCCATACCGGTCTCAATAAGTCCGTTAAAAAGCTCCAGCGTCAGGTCATCTTCCCCCATCGTCTCTACCAATTGATCCAGCATATCCATGACACTGTTCCACATTTGACCATGTTCGCGGGCTTTTTCTGGCTTTCCTTCACAGATCGCTTGCTGACTCCATGCCTCTAATTTCTCAGGAGCCTGTACCGTAACTAGAAGCTCATATAGAGCTTCAACTTGATCTTTAACGAAGTGAGCTTGCTGAAGGCGTTTGGAAAAGGCGAGGAGCGGCCTCACGACCCACTCTTTGCTTGTATTTAAGGATTCCAGTTCAGCCGTTTGCTCCTGCACACTCTCGTCGGCTTGCTCCAAATTGGCTCGGAATTTAAAGGTCCATGGCTTGCCGTCCGTCCATCTATACCCTTGAATGCCGAACGCTAATACGTAGTTTTCTAATTTATCAAGCTCTGTCCGCTGGGACGCTTCTTCGGATGGAATCAGCAAATCTGTTTTGACACAACGAAAAACGGCATCATAATGCCAATTGTGCTGCACAACTTCCAAAGCTGAACGAATAAATTCAACAAGCGGGTGATGAAGAACCGTCCGTTTTTGGTCAAAAAAATGAGGAATTTCGTAATCAGTCAACACCGCTTTTAATAAATCCTGATAGCCTTCCATGTTTCGCACCATGACCGCAATTTCACGCCACCGTACTCCTTGCTCGCGAACAAGATGCAGCATATCCCGTACGGCACCCTCTACCTCGGCACGTCGATGGACAGCCTCCGCAATGACTAGCTGATCATGTAATCGTTCGTTGGGCGCAGGCTTGTATCGCTGAGCACCTCCGCCAATACGCCGGTCAAAATTCCGTTCCAAATAGCCAAGAGCCGGGCTATCTTCAAAGCGCGGTGAGTTTTCCGGCGCCAAAAGATGAACTTCCGCTGCACCGAGGCCAAGCTGCCAAACGAGTTCTTGCATCCGTACCATCGTCGTCGCAGTAGGGTGAAACAAATCCAGTTCATCCGGCGTATCCCCAGCCTGCAGCTCCCGGTCGAGACAAAGCGTAACCGTCACCTGTTTACAAACGGAGAATAGTGCTCCTAGTACCGCAAACTCTTGCGGCGTAAAGCCATGAAAACCGTCGATCCAAACCGATGCTGAACGCAAATAAGCGGAATATGGAATTTGCTCCGCTAGCAGCGTCAAATAATCCTCTCCGTCCAAGTACTGACGGGATAGCTCCGATTCAAATTGGCGATAGATCAACTGAATGTCGTGCATTTTATCACGCAGCAAACCACTCTCTCCAAGCGCAGCAACACGTTTATTCTCATGCTCTTCCAACTGCTTTGCCGATACACAATACCGCTTCATTTCCGTAAAAAGCTGATTCAACCGGTCTACAAACCCCATTTGCTCAGCCGAATGCCCGAATAAGCGAAGCTTTTCTTTATGTTTATGTAAAATGCTCGTAAGAAGCAATTTTTTTCCTGTATCATCTATGGGCAGCCTCGCAGTGCCGCCTTCCTCTTGCATGACACGCCATGCCAAACGATGAAAGCTTAGCACCTGCGCTCGGATCATACCACGAATGCAAGGATCAGAGACAAGCGCATGCTCCGCCTGAAACGTAGCTTGTTCCGGTACTAATAAAATAAGCGGATGACCTTCTGGCTCTGCCGCCAAATGATGCTTTATCTCTCTTAAACAACGTTCACTTTTACCGCTTCCGGCTCTGCCGATCACGAATCGAATGGACATACAGGGCCTCCTTAGAGCTTTCCTTGGAAAGCTTGCTTCGTAAGCATATTCTTTGATTATATCTCTCCTATTCTATCATACTTTTGGTAGAAAAGAGGTGTGGCAGATGATGGGCTTCAACTTGCAAAAAAATAGCTGTATCCTGCTCATTTTCATGACCGAGAATACAGCTATTATTTGATATCTTTAATTTTATGGAAGGTGGAGCGCTGTTGGCATTTCACCCATATACACAGATTGTGGCCGGAAAATCCGGTTACAGCTTGCTTGTTCCAGTAAATGAGCTGTCCAGCCAACCATTCGACTAGGTGTAAAGTTTGGCGAAAATAAGGATGACGGTACAGATATCGCTCGCATAACTGCAGCGGCATAAAACTCCACATTCACATACAATTTCCTGCCAGGTTTATAGGAAGATAACAAGTCGACTGCCACCTTTTCAACGTGAATAGCCAGTTCAAACCACGAATCTTCCGATGCTAATTCCTTCATAATTTGTCTAAGCGCTTCAGCTCTTGGGTCGCTTGTTTTGTAAATGTGGCTGAAAAATACACTTATCTAAAGGAGAATTCCCCTATTGCGCTAAAAAGTTACATCTGTAAATGACAGTTCGGTTTCGCTAGGACACTTTCGCTTCTTCACCACTGAATATCGATATTGGCGGCAGACATTGGAAGGAACGTGGATCCACTATTTGGGCGAAAAACACTCAAATTCGAGATTTAAGAGGAACGTGGATCCTCTATTTTGTAGTTACTGCCTCTGGATAGTCTTCATTTCGCCAATTGACGTACTCCTGTTCCGCTAATCTAGAGCATATTTCACATATTAGAGATGTCGTTCTTTTACTTACTCTACTCAATTCATAACTCAGAAAAAAAAGCAAGGCTCAATAGCCTCGCTTCTCAAACTCATATCTGTCCAACCTTCTACTTACTCCGTACTTCAAAAATCGCGAATTTCAAATAATGGCCCTCGTCTACACCGAGGATGCGAGGGTGGTCCATGCCAGCTCCTCGGAACTCGACCAAACGCAGAAGCTTACCTGCATCAGTTGCCGCTGCGTGAATGGTCTCTAGAAACAACTCAGGGTGCATATGATACGAACAACTCGCTGTTACGAGATACCCGCCTTCATTCACAAGTTTCATGCCGTGCAAGTTGATATCCTTATAGCCGCGGCAGGCGCCTTCAACGGCGCTTTTGGTTTTAGCGAAAGCAGGAGGATCAAGAATAACGACATCCCAAGTCCGTCCGCCTGCGGAAACCGGCTTCGAAGTATCCACTTTTGCTTGACCACTGCCAGCGTGTGCTCGAATTTTTCGCTCGTCCAAGCCTTTAACCTGTGTACGTAAATATTCGAAAGCATCCGCGACCACAAACTCAACGCGTTCTTCAAAACCATTCAAAGCAACATTCGTTCTAGCGCTTTCAATGGCATGCTCCGAGATATCCAGACAGGTTACTTTTTTCGCGCCGAATTTACAAGCATTGAGTGTGAAGCTCCCTGTATGTGAGAAACACTCCAGAACGGAAGCGCCGTCCCAGTGTGGAAACGTAACGACTTTACCGTTCGCATTGACAGGAAGTTTCTGACTCCCGCCATCTTCTTCAACCACTTTAAGTTCAATACCGCTTCGATGGCCCCATCCTGTCATCAGGGGAGCGATGGCAGCGCGATTCTCTCTTTGGTCGAAGAAGTAGCCGGTTTTCTGACCTTCCTCAATATCAACTCGAATGCGCAGGCCATTTTCAAGAATATCGACATGCTTTGGACACTTTCCGTAAAGTAAGCCTTTGGTCTGTTTCAAACCTTCCAGCTCACGAACCGACACGTCACTGCGTTCAAATATGCCAGTCGGTTTTACGACCTGAACCAATGCAGCTACAATTTGCTCTCTGCAGCGATCCATCCCCATTGTGAGTATCTGAACAACGAGCGTATCCTCGAACTTATCTACAATGAGCCCAGGTAAAAAGTCAGCTTCACCGTAAACCAAACGATATGATTGCGCCCCTTTTACAAAGCGGCTGCGATGCTGTAAACAGCGTGTAAACCGCTCAACGAAAAATTCAGTTGTCATCGTTTCAAGAGGTTTATACGATACGATTCGAACCGTTATCTGGGAAGCTTCGTTATAATAACCCGTTGCCAAGTATTGGCCTAGATGCGTTTGAACAGGTACAAGCTGTCCTGGTTCTATTGCTCCATCAACACGCTCAATTTCACTTTTGTATACCCATGGGTGTCCTTGCTCCAAACGAGCTTTACGTTTTTTATGTAAAAATACTGCTGCCATTATGATCCTAGCCGTCCTTTGTGTGAAACCGTTCACCCTCATCAGCTTGCTTGTCATGCTTGTCTGTACGGTCACATATATTGGTTGAAAATGAGTAGCAAGCTCGCGAAGGAGATCCGCAGCAATGATAAATGCCATCGTCCTGCCTGTGTTGACAGGCTTAGCTTTATTTCTATTTGGTATGAAGCTTATGGAAACAGCGCTTCAAACGTGGGCTGGCCCCCGCCTCCAGCTGTGGCTGGAACGGTTTACCCGTACGCCGGTTCGCGGTCTCGCCACCGGCACTGTACTAACGGCGGCGCTCCAGAGCAGCACCGCTATTACCGTGATTGCCATCGGCCTTGTAGGCGCCGGCGTACTGACCTTTCCGAGAACACTCGGCGTCATTCTCGGCACAAACATCGGCACGTGCCTGACCACCGAGCTGATCGGGCTCAGCCTTGGAGGCATCGGCGTGCCGATCCTGCTCGCTAGCGCCAGCGTTTGGCTGGCGAGCTGGCTTGCCGGGCCTTTGCCGTCATCAGTGGCGCAAGGCCTCGTTCTAGACCCTCAGCCAGGCGGCCGCAGCTGGCTGCGCAGCGTCCGCTACGGCTCGCTCGCGGCCAGCGGCTTCTCTCTCGTGCTGCTCGGCATCGAGATCATGCAAACCATCGGGCCGGCGCTGCAGTCCCGCGGTCTCTTCGCCTGGTTTGTCCAGGAGGCGCAGCAGAGCCTGCTGTGGGGTATCATCGCAGGCGCTGCGGTGACCGCTCTTGTACACAGCAGCGCAGCCGTCATCGCGATGGCCATGGGCCTCGCAGCCATACAGGGCATTCCCGTCGAGCTAGGCGTAGCGATTACAATTGGTGCCAATGTTGGCACCTGTGTAACTGCCCTTATCGCCGGCATGAGCAGTTCCCGCGCCGGTCGATACGTCGCCTGGTCGCATATCCTCCTCAATATCGGAGGTGCGATTCTATTTTACCCCTTCATCCATCAGCTCGTCAGCCTTTCAGCCTTTTTCGCCAACAATGCATCTGAGCAGATTGCCCGTTCCCAGACGATATTCAATGTCGTCTGCTCGGTACTGGCCTTGCCGCTTTGTTATCTTAATACGTGGAAGCGTCTTGAGTTCCGTTCACAATAGCAACGCCTGAGCTGGTGCCTAATCTTGTCGCCCCTGCTTCAATCATCGCCAAAGCGGTTTGCAAGTCTCTAACACCGCCTGATGCTTTTACACCAATCGTATCGGATACGTTTTGACGCATTAAGCGAACATCTTCCACTGTAGCCCCACCAGGCCCAAAGCCAGTTGATGTTTTCACAAAGTGAGCTCCAGCTTCTTCCGAAAGTCGGCAAGCTGCGGCTTTTTGCTCATCATTCAAAAAGCCTGTTTCCATTATCACTTTAACGATGGCTTTCCCTTTTACAGCATCAACAACTTGTTTGATGTCAGAGCGAACAGCGTCATATTGCCCTTCTAGCAATAAACCGATCGGCAGCACCGTGTCAATTTCAGCCGCACCCTGTTCGACAGCTTTAGCCGCTTCAAATGCTTTCACCTCGCTCAAGCTTGCGCCGAGCGGGAAACCTACAACCGCGGCAACTTTTACGTCTGTACCTTCCAATGCTTTGCTGGCTGTTCCAACAAATTGCGAATTCACGCAAACACTAAAAAAGTGATGCTGAGCCGCTTCTTTACACAATTTGTGGATCGCAGCCGTGCTCGCATCAGCTTTTAATAACGTATGATCAATATATTTGGCAATTTCTTTCGCGCTCAATGTACTCATTTGATGCACCTCATCATTATTTTATTTTATAAGCCTTAATTTTTGTAACCCTGCAATGAAAAACCTCTATCGTAGTCATTCACGGATGAGCGACCACGCTTAGAGGTAAGTTTATCGCCGAAAGAAAGTTTCTACAAATTTACGACATTAGCTGTTTCTAAAGCACGTACCAACTGTCCCTTGCTTTCATTTACGCCAGCTTCTGTTACGTTAACGCGGCACACTTGGCCGATCATGTCTTCGGAGCCTTGGAAAACAAGCTGCACATAGTTATCTGAGTAACCCATGTACAATCCGCTGTCAGGAGCGCCTTTGTAGGCACGTTCCGGAATGACTTCAAGGACTTCACCTACAAATTTTTGCGCATAAGCTAGCTGCATTTTCTCGGAAAGATCAATCAGCTCATGAACGCGGGCATTTTTGATTTC
Source organism: Paenibacillus sp. yr247 (assembly GCF_900103825.1). Taxonomy (GTDB): domain Bacteria; phylum Bacillota; class Bacilli; order Paenibacillales; family NBRC-103111; genus Paenibacillus_E. Next base: position 379,440 of record NZ_FNIF01000001.1, on the reverse strand, counting down.
CTCATCAACTTGATCTTCCATCCGCGCAGCAGGTGTGCCTGTCCGTTTGGAATAAGGAAATACGTGCATCTCAGAGAACTTCATTTGTTCCATAAACTTGTAGCCGTCACGGAACATTTCCTCTGTTTCACCTGGGAAACCAACAATGACGTCAGTCGTAATCGCGACATCCGGCATAATTTCATGAAGACGCTCGATTTTGCGAGCAAATTCAGCCGTTGTATATTTTCTACGCATACGAGCTAGCACTTGATCGTTACCCGCTTGCAATGGGATATGCAAATGACGGCACATTTTATCCGAGGATCTAAGAACTTCAATGACTTCATCTGTAATTTGGCTGGCTTCGATCGAGGAGATACGAATCCGTTTCAAACCTTCGACTTTATCCAGATCCCATAGCAGCTTCGCCAAGCTGTAATCCTCAATATCTTCACCATAACCGCCTGTATGAATACCCGTTAGGACGATTTCCTGATAACCGGCAGCCACAAGCTGCTCCGCTTGCGCAATCACGCTTTGCGGCTCACGGCTGCGCATCAGACCGCGTGACCAAGGAATAATACAAAATGTGCAGAAGTTATTGCAGCCTTCTTGAATTTTGAGAAACGCCCTAGTCCGATCGGCGAAATCAGGCACGTCCAGTTCCTCGAACTGACGTGTTTTCATGATGTTGCGCACGGCATTAATCGGCTGACGATCCTGTTCAAATTGTTTCACAAGAGGAATAATTTTTTCCCGATCCTGTGTCCCGATCACCATATCCACACCTGGAATAGCCATAATTTCCGCTGGTGATGTCTGTGCGTAACAGCCCGTTACAGCAACAATGGCTTCCGGATTACGACGAATCGCCCTGCGAATCATTTGACGGCTCTTCTTATCTCCTGTGTTCGTAACCGTACATGTATTCACGACATAAACATCTGCTGTCTGCTCGAAATCGACCTGCTCGTAACCCTCATTTTTGAATAGCTGCCAAATGGCCTCTGTGTCATAGAAATTTACTTTACAACCTAATGTATGAAACGCTACCGTTGCCATAACGCTTATCCTCCCATCTCTCCGGTTTCATAGAAAATACACGTAAGTCCTACCATTGCAGCAGTTTCCGTGCGTAAAATTCGTGCACCCAGCGATACAGAACGAAATCCCGCCTCTTCAGCCTGCGTAATTTCCTGCTCCGTAAAACCACCTTCAGGGCCAACAGCAATCAACACTTGTTTCCCTTGTCCCAGCTTACCTGCGGCTTGCGCTTCCTGAATCGCCGGCTTCAATTGCTGACCATCTTCCTTCTCATAACAAATCCAAGCAACATCCGCTTCCTTCGCACGCTGCAGCAGCTGCTTCCAGGAATAAACGGATTCAACTTGCGGCACACGATTCCGGTGAGCTTGTTCCGCCGCTTCCTTGGCGATCTTTTGCCAACGTTCAGTCCGTTTGGCTTCTTTCTTTGAATCGTACTGCACAATCGTTCGTTCGGATAAAAAAGGAAGAAACCGGGCTGCCCCGATCTCGGTCCCTTTCTGAATAACGGTTTCCATCTTGTCGCCTTTGGGCAAGCTCTGCGCAATCCACACCTGAACAGCCGATTCAGCATTCATAGGCAGTTCTTTCACAATTTCCGCGGTCACATGCCCTTTATCCAGTTCAGAAATGCGAACGAGCACTTCACGGTCTACACCGTTGCTGCAAATAATCTTGTCTCCAATGTCTGCTCGCATGACTCGTATAAGATGGTGCGCGTCGTCTCCCTCTATGGTAACTGTATGTGTAGCTTCGTGAAACTGCTCAGGCGGGAGAAAATAACGCTGCATGGTCAAAGCCTCTCTATCTTCGTTCATTTCGATGTTTGGTGAAACTTCCACTCCCCATCATACCTTTTTTGAAATAGAAAATCTACAAGGGGATGATCTTGGTATTTACATTCCTAATATCCAAGCTATCGGCGTTGAAAATAGGCGTATGATGTCGTTGCCCAAGCTTAAATAAGGATCTAACGTTACTTGACGCAGTGGTTTAACGAACACAACAAGCAGGAAAACAACCGATGCCCATTGTTCAAACTTTTGCAACGATTCCGTGTATCTTAAATCCACTAAATCTTGAATAATTCGATAACCATCAAGCGGCGGGATCGGAATTAAGTTGAACAGGAACAAGGTTAGATTCGTAGTTATCATTAACTTCAAAAAGATGAGGACTGCGCTAGCGCTCCCTTTCGACATCCCTTCTAACCAACCGTATTTCTGGAATAAGGCAAATACAAATAAACTTATAAAGGCAAGAATCAAGTTACTTAACGGTCCCGCCGCAGTTACGATAATCCCCATCAAACGAGGACTTTTGAAATTTCCGCGATTCACAGGTACTGGCTTCGCCCAACCAAAACCAGCAATCAACAGCATGATCGTACCGAAAAGATCCAGATGGACCATTGGGTTTAAGGAAACTCTTCCGAACTGATAAGCCGTAGAATCTCCTAATTTATAAGCACTATACGCATGCGCAAATTCATGAATCGTAAAAGAAAGAACGAGGACTAGAATAACAAACGGCAATGTACTCCAGTCATAAAACAATAATCCTCCCATGTTTGGACACCTACAACTTTCTAGCTACAATCACAACCCAATTCGAGTCATAGTTTTTCTCTACGATCGTGAATTTAGCTGCAATTAGTGCTTTTTCAACATCTGCTTCTTTACTTGTAATAATCCCCGAAGTTACGTAATATCCGCCATGCTGTAAGACTTCATAAACGTCATTTACGAAAAGAACAATGACTTCGGCCAAAATATTCGCAACAACCAACTGTACAGGAATTGTCACACCAAGCTGCGCAGCGCCTTCCGTTTCACTTTCTTTCAATACACCGAGTAAATCACTAAGTTTAACGGTAATCTTATCTTCGAGTTGGTTCTGTTTTGTATTATCTAGGGCACTCGTTACGGCTACAGGATCCAAATCGACTGCTAGCACATGCTTCGCACCAAGCTTTGCAGCAGCAATGGACAGAATGCCGGAACCGGTTCCTACATCAATAACATCATCCCCAGGCTGCAGCACCTTCTCCAGCGTTTTCAAACAAAGAGATGTTGTAGCATGCGTACCTGTACCAAACGCCATTCCCGGATCAAGCTCCAAGATCAATTCATCCGGCGAAGCCGTGTATTCTTCCCATGTCGGCTTAATCGTTAAGCGATCGGACACTCGAATTGGTTTAAAATACTGCTTCCAGGCATGCGCCCAATCCTCATCGTCTACTTCTTTCAATTCGAATATAGGGTTTCCTGTATCTATATCGAACTCGCTTAGCTGCTCAACCGACGCCTTCAGATCGGCCATAATTGGCTCCATATCTGTACCATGATAGAAGTAACCTTTAATTACAGCTCTTCCTTCCGGGATATCGTTAAACGGCGTTTCGTACAATTGACCAAACGAGGTGTCCCGTTCTTTGTTTAATGTTCCTGATTCTTCAATGGAAACGCCCCCGGCGCCCAGTTCATGAACAAAATTCGTAATCATTTCTATTGCTTCTTCTGTCGTATGTACAGTTAATTCTTGCCAAAGCATCGGTATTGCTCCTCCTGTCGGTTTTCACCTTCGCTAAACGGGCCCTAATGGGCTATTTTCACATTGATCATTGTACTACACTTCGCTTCTTGGGTAAAATGGCACAAACAAAAAGCATCTGTTTATACAGGCCTTAGCCTGTATAAACAGATGCTTTGTTTTAACTTACATGGAGCCGCCGGCACTTTGTATAACACGGACCGCCTGCTCATATACAGCTTCGTCGATGACAGCAGCCAGTACAATGTCGACTCCTGTTACACCGCCACCGCCACCATCACTTAAACCGCTTGCCGCTGGGTCAGCTGCAATCAGGATCCCTTCATCCGGCGTCGACACATCCGCGGCCTGGGTTAACTTACCCAAGCTGCCGAAATCCCCCGCATAGGGATTCATCACTGATTGCAATCCACTGCCCGCATATCGGCCGAACCGATCAACCTGCACATCAATAGCACGCAGCGCCTTTAGCTTGGAAGCTGCTCCCTCGGCTTGCTCCGGAGAATGAAAATAAGCCAGAATACCTTTCTCCGCCATTACTGTTCTTCCTGTCTGTAATCCGCCGCTTGCGCTCTCTCAGCTGCTTCGAAATCATTCTCGTCTGCGATTTCTGCCGCAAATTCTACATCCTCGTTTTTTACCACAGGTAATTGACGCTGCTCTTGTTGATTCTTTTTCTGACTCATCATTTGTACCTCCTAAAAACTGTCGTATAACTTCCCAGTTTTTATTGTGCCAAAATGAGTTTATTTTATGCTTCAGTAAACCTATGACTATTCCTTGATTTTCTCAAACGAAGCATCGTATAAACGAAACATTGTTTTATAACCCGATTCATCAAGCTTTACCCCTACATCGAGTTTACCTGTAAGGAGAAGTGGGCCCGATGTGTAACGCAGTTTCACATTATCTGGAACAAAGACGATCATGATCTTATTCCAGTAGGTCTCATCCCCATTATCAAATGGACATTCCGCTCCAGGTTTAGGTATTAACAGAAACCAATGTTTATCAAAGGAAAGTACTTCGCCCATAAAACCTTTAATTTGTACGGTTTTCCCACTCATATCCCAAAATTTACTTGAAGGTTTATCCTGCTTGTCATCGTCAAAAAACTGTGTCCAATTAATCTCATTCGACAAAGTCGGTTGCTTTGGTTCAATCGTAGTGCTTGCTGCAGATTTGCCAGTCTTCGCTTCGTTTGTTTCGGTAGAAGAAGGACTTGTCACGATTTTAGGTTGTACAGAAGCCTTAGGCGTCTCACCCGCTGTCATTTGCTTATCAGGAACAACTTCTGGCTTAACTGTCTCTGCCAGGGCCGATGGTGTCGGAGATGAGGGTGGAGATTGAGCATCAAGGCTAGCAGATGGACTCAGATGTTGCTCTGAAGGAGATACAGCAGCACTCGGAGAAGGGAGCACAGATGAATCAACCGATATCACTGCACTACCGAATGATTGGCCGGCCTTTTCTGTATTCTTCTGACCGCATCCTGCAGCAATAACTAGTATTGCTAACATGCTCATCCACACAATAGATTGTTTTTTTTTCATGATATATTCACCTCAAGACCTAAATAATTGCAGTGGGTCAACGCGATACGCTTGCAAAGCTGGTCCTACAGATGCCATTACACCAATTAGCAAGGTTCCGACAACGAGAAGCCATTCACCCGGCATTAGATTCCAAGATTGAATTTGCAGTCCTGAATATTCAAACACGGCTTCACGGCTTATAAAGCCACCGACATGACCAATCAATAATCCGGCTAATAGCCCAATAAAAGTCAGGAGAACCCCTTCTCCAATCAGAGATACCCAGATGAAACGTTTGGATTTCCCAATTAGACGTAGAAGACCGACATCTTTTTTGCGCTCATTCACAGCCGCAATCAGGGATAGCAGAATTGAACCAGCAGCTAGCAATATGCAAATAACCGTAACAACACTTAGTGCCTGCGTTCCTTTATCTACAACATTCACGACATCTGCTACCGCTTTACTTGTATAGATCGCCTGAACATTGCTTATTTGTCCGTACTTCGTTTTAATCGACTGAGCACCCAACAGTGACTTTGGTTTGACCAAAATCGTTGTAACTTCCTTATGATCCCCTTGCTGACTCTCGTGAACAGCCCATGCATAATCAAGTGTTGTAAATACAGCTCGATCATCTGAAGTCATCAGAGGCGGTAAAATACCTACAACCGTGTAGGTGAAACTATGATGGTGATCATGTTCCTCCGCTCCATCTCCATCGTCATCAGTACCTTTGACCAATCCATGAGCCCCTTGAAATTTGTCTCCAACATGAAGCCCCAACGTGCTTGCCACATGTGAACCGACGACTGTATCACCCAGCTTATCGTATAATTTTCCATTGGCCATCTGTTTATCTGCACCATAGCGAGTAACGAAATACCCGGGTTCCATCCCTACAATCGGAAAGCCATTATAATTATCTCCCGTTGTCATGGCATAAGCCGTGTCTACAAGTTCATCCTTTCGCACATCATCCAATAATGTGTAAGGGATATTGCCTGTAGGTGCCCCAATATGATAGTACGTATTCAGCGCAAGTTGAGTAGCACTCCCCTTCGCACCGATCGTCACTTCAAAGGGGCCATATCCTTTCTCGGCACCCTGCTCCACACCCTGACTGCAAAGCAATAGAAATACAACAAGAGCTACAGTTATAGCAACAGAGAAAATGGTAAGGAGAGAAAGCGTTTTACGATGCAAAATATTGCTCCAAAGCAATGAGACTAGTTTCATACTGCTTCTCTCCTATATAAGTCATTCAAATCCTGAATATGCACTCGTTTGGGGAACTTATCTGCTAGATGCAGATCATGTGTAACTGTTAGCAAAGTTAATTGCTCATCTCCACAGATCTCAAGCAGCAGCGACATAATATCCCCCGCTGTCTCCCAATCCAAGCTTCCTGTCGGCTCATCGGCTAATATGAGCTGTGGCTTTGCGATTAATGCTCGGACAATCGCCGCCCGCTGCTGCTGCCCGCGAGATAATTGTGAGGGCAGATGGTGCTGACGATCCTTCAATCCGACTCGATCAAACCAATAGTCTAACTGCTCAGCGGCTTCCTTTTTCGTCCATTCTCGTGGAACAATCAATTCCACATTTTGTTTAGCCGTCAGAGATGAAATTAAATGAAAATCCTGAAAAATATAACCTACATTATCCGCTCTATAACGGTCTCGTTTACTTTCTGATAATTGATGTAAAGCCTGACCATCCACCCATATTTCCCCATGATCCGGTGTCATCACACCGCTAAGCAGGTGCAGTAAAGTACTCTTTCCGCTTCCGCTTGGACCAATAAGCGCTAATCTCTCACCTTTCTGAACCTGCCATTCGGCAACTTCTAAAATAGGCAAGCTTTTGCCTTGTATCGTAAAAGACTTAGAAATTCCCCGCAAATCAATCATGGTAACACTCCTTATTCAGATGACCTTAAATAGGAAAAGAGGACAAGAGGAATGTGCCCCCTGTCCAATCTTTTTTCCTCAAAACTAGTTTTTCACAATACGCTCATTGAGGGAATCCCACGTCAAGCTTTTTCCTGTCAATTTTTTGAATGCTTCCAGCGGCAGATACAGTTTGCCGTTATCAACATTTCCAACCAGAGTGCTTGCTGCGCCATTCTCAGTAATTGCGCCTGTTTCAACGAGAACAGTTAATTTTTGGCTGTCTTTAATCAGTGTAACCGTTCTGGAAACTTCATCCCAAGTTACTTTGATATCCAAGGATTCAGCCAAAGATCTCGCTGTAAATAATGTTTTACTATCACGAGTAACTTTGAAAAGTGGGTATAAATATTTATCCTGCAGATCTTTCGTAGCTGCTGTTAGATCAGCACCAATAACTTTTGCACCGCTTTTAGCAATATCCGTGTTATCAATATCGCCTTTTACAAGTTCAGCAATTGGTCCGTAAGCCCATACACCTACATCAACGCCTGTGTGACCATGTCCCGTCCAACCTACAGCAAGACGTTTGGAAACGACTGCGTTGTAACCGCCAGCACGACCATAAGATGACCCGTCACCTTTGAGGATCAATTGAACTTCTTCATCAGATAAATCGGTGAAACCAATGTTGTCAGTTACGATTTTGCGAATATCGTCAGCCGTTTGCGCATTTTTCAAAATACCGTCTAAAACTTCGTAGGAACGTTTTTCTTTGTTAAACAGATCCACATTCAATTCATACACGTTGTCTCTAGCGAGTGACAAACCGCCTGTTTCATGGTCTGCCGTTACAACAACGGATGTATTGCCGTCTTTTTTCGCGAAATCCACTAATGTTTTGAACGTGGCATCCAATTCCAGCGTCTCCTGAATGTTTGCTGGAAGGTCATTCGCATGTCCAGCGTGGTCGATACGACCGCCTTCTACCATCAGGACGAAACCATTTTTATTTTGGGATAAAATATCGAGTGCTTTTTGCGTCATTTGTGGTAAGTTAGGTGTTTTATAATCACGATCAAGCACATAAGGAATTTCGTTATGAGCAAAAAGTCCGAGAGCATTACCGGCAGTTGCCGGAATTGCATCTAACCCAGCCTTATCATAAGCTGTTTTATAGCCTTTCGCTTCAAAATCAGGAATGATGTTTTTGTCCGTTCGCTTACCTTTCTCATCCTTCGTAATGAAGTTTGTTTTACCACCACCAAAGAATACGTTCACGCCGCTACTTAGATATTGGGAAGCAATGGCATTTTGATTGCCGCGTTGACGAACGTGGGAAGCCCACACAGCCGGTGTTGCCCCAACAATACTATCTGTTGTTACTAGACCAGTTGCTTTACCTTGTTTAATAGCTGCTTCTACAACTGAACCGAATGGCTTCGCAACGTCACCGTTCGATACGCTGATTGCGTTGTTATACGTTTTATTTCCTGTAGAGAATGCTGTCCCCGCTGCCGCTGAGTCTGTCACTGCTCCGGATTCAGATGTGTAAGGACCTGCTTGGGAGTATGTTGTTGCTTTACCAACATAGTAGCCGCCATCAAGTTCAAGACGGTCTTTATTTAGAAACTTTTTGGAGAAATAACGCGCTGCTGTTACTTCAGCAGGGCCCATGCCATCGCCAATAAGGACAATCAAGTTTTTGGATGGCGCCGCTGGAGTAGAAGCTGTTGTTTCAGCAGCCGATGCCACTCCGGCTAAACTAAAAGCCAATAATGAAACTGCCAAACCGGAACCCATGATTTGTTTTAAGCTTTTTTTCAATTGTATTCCCTCCAAAATTAGTATTTCACCTTTACTAGCATACGGCTCAAAGATTAAGAGGGGGTACATAAAAAATTTACTCCGTGTAAAATATTCCTGTTTATGTTAAGGCGATGTCAACATTTCTCTTATAAGTAAAAACACCCATAGGAAGCAATTCGCAGACTATCATCTGTGAATCGCTTCCTATGGGGTGTCGTTTTCAATTAACTATACCTTAATCGCCTAAGAAGGCTCTTTTCATACGTTCGAAAATGGATTGGTTCTGCTCGTGCGTATGCTCCCCGCTTTGTTTACCAAATTGGCGGAGCAAATCCTTTTGCTCTTCGCTTAGATTCGTTGGCGTCATCACGATAACTTTCACGTGTTGGTCCCCTTGGCCGAAGCCGCGGAGGTGAGGAACCCCTTTACCTTTTAAACGGAAATAGGTATCAGTCTGAGTACCAGCCGGAATTTTGAGTTTAACCTTCTCTGTCAGCGTAGGGATCTCGATCTCATCACCTAGAGCTGCCTGCATGAATGTTAAAGGCACTTCGCAGTAGACATCATTGCCTTCACGTTCGAAGAATTCATGTGTCTTCACACGAATTACCACATAGAGATCGCCTGCTGGGCCTCCGCGAGTTCCGCCTTCTCCTTCGCCAGATACACGAAGTTGTGCTCCATCATCAACTCCAGCTGGAATCTTGATGTGAATGGTACGCTGCTTTTTGACTTTGCCAGCGCCATGACACGTTCCGCATTTTTCTTTGATGATTTTTCCTTGACCATTACATGTGGAACAGACACGACGGTTGACAATACGTCCAAACGCTGTGTTCTGCACAACTTCCTGCTGTCCGCTGCCATGACACGTTCCGCAAGTTTCCGGTTTCGTACCTGGCTTAGCGCCGCTGCCGCTGCACGTATCACAATTCTCAGTTCGAGGAATATGAATATCGGTTTCTTTCCCGAAAATCGCTTCCTTGAACTCAATGGTCATCGTATACTGCAAATCGTTCCCGCGCTGCGGAGCATTCGGGTTTCGCCTGTTTCCACCGCCGCCACCGCCGAAGAACATATCAAAAATATCGCCAAAGCCGCCGCTGAAGTCTTGGCCGCCCATACCCTGATTAGGATCAACGTGACCAAAACGGTCATATTGGGCTTTTTTCTGATCATCGCTCAAAACATCATAAGCGTCTTTCGCTTCTTTGAATTTATCTTCTGCATCAGCGGCTTTGTTCACGTCAGGGTGATACTGACGCGCCAATTTACGATAAGCCTTCTTGATATCTTCTTGCGAAGCATCTTTGCCTAGCCCAAGCACCTCATAATAATCACGTTTACTCATTGTTCCACTCCCATGTTCAAGACTACAAACGGAAAGTCAAAGACACGGAGAAACTCCAATTGGCTTTGACTCATACGTTTTTATTTAAATATGTGTTTAAAAAGTCGGCTTTTTAAACTTCATCTCTATAGGATATGTTTATTTTTTTTGTTCGTCAACAACTTCATAGTCCGCGTCTACAACATTTTCTCTGCCTTTAGGGGCTTCGCCAGCACCAGCAGCGCCTTCAGCACCTTGTGCTTGAGCAGCTTGCTCATACAGCTTCACAGACAGTTGTTGGATGACTTCTGTTAACTCTTCTGTTGCTTTTTTAATCGCTTCGAGTTCGTTGCCTGCTAGAGCAGCAGTTACTTTCTCTTTCGCAGCATTCGCTTTATCGATCTCGCCTTGGTCTACTTTGTCACCAAGATCTTTGATTGTTTTGTCAACGGAATATACAAGCTGGTCCGCTTCGTTGCGAGCTTCTACAAGCTCTTTACGAATACGGTCTTCCTCGGCATGAGCTTCCGCATCCTTCACCATTTGTTCAACTTCTGCATCGCTTAAACCGCTGGAAGAAGTGATAGTGATTTTTTGGCTTTTTCCAGTCCCTTTGTCAAGTGCAGACACGTTAACGATACCATTCGCATCGATGTCAAAGCTAACTTCGATTTGCGGAACGCCACGAGGAGCCGGAGGAATATCACCAAGCATGAAACGACCTAGTGTTTTGTTACCGCTAGCCATGGAGCGCTCCCCTTGAAGCACGTGAATCTCTACGCTAGTTTGGTTATCTGCATAAGTGGAGTACACTTGTGATTTCGTTGTAGGAATTGTTGTATTGCGGTCGATCATTTTTGTGAACACGCCGCCTGCTGTTTCGATACCAAGGGAAAGAGGTGTTACGTCAAGAAGAACAACGTCTTTCACTTCACCTGTCAGTACGCCTGCTTGAACAGCCGCGCCGAGTGCAACAACTTCATCCGGGTTAACGCCTTTATGAGGCTCTTTACCAGTCAATTTTTTGATCGCATCAACAACGGCAGGAATACGTGTGGATCCACCGACAAGAACAACTTTATCGATTTGGCTAGTGGATAAACCGGAATCCTGAAGTGCTTGACGAGTTGGTCCAAGCGTTCTTTCAACAAGATGAGCAGTAAGCTCTTCGAACTTCGCACGCGTCAAGTTTAACTCTAAATGCTGAGGAACGCCATCAGCTACCGTGATAAATGGCAGGGAAACAGTTGTTGTCAGAACGCCGGAAAGCTCTTTTTTCGCTTTTTCAGCTGCATCTTTCAAACGTTGTACCGCTGCTTTATCTTTGCTCAGGTCAATGCCTTGTTCTTTTTTGAATTCAGCTACGAGGTAATCGATAATCACTTGGTCAAAGTCATCGCCGCCAAGCTTGTTGTCCCCGCTTGTCGCTTTAACTTCAAAGAAACCATCGCCTAATTCAAGGATGGATACGTCAAATGTACCGCCACCAAGGTCATATACAAGAATCGTTTGATCTTCTGTTTTTTCCAAACCATAAGCAAGGGCTGCAGCTGTTGGCTCATTGACAATTCGCAAAACTTCAAGACCAGCGATTTTACCAGCATCTTTCGTAGCTTGACGTTGGCTGTCATTGAAATAAGCAGGAACTGTAATAACTGCTTGTGTGACTGTTTGCCCTAGGTAAGCTTCTGCGTCAGCTTTCAGCTTTTGTAGGATAATAGCAGAAATTTCTTGTGGCGTATAATCTTTGCCATCGATGTGCTCTTTGTGGTTTGTACCAATATGACGCTTGATGGAGCTAATCGTTTTATCTGGGTTCGTAATCGCTTGACGCTTTGCTGTTTCACCAACAACGCGCTCGCCATCTTTCTTGAAACCAACGACAGAAGGGGTTGTACGATTACCTTCCGGGTTAGGAATAACGACGGCTTCTCCGCCTTCCATTACGGCAACGCAAGAATTTGTTGTACCTAAGTCAATACCAATTACTTTACTCATGTAAAGCTGCCTCCTTTTGCTCCTATGGAACATATTAGTTTATTTGAATTTTAGAATGATAAGATTCCTTACACGCTAACTTTAACCATTGCTGGTCGGATGACTTTATCCTTGAGAATATACCCTTTTTGCAGTTCTTCTACCACGATACCTTCTTCGTGTTCTTCGGATTCAACCTGCATAACCGCTTGATGGAATTCTGGATTAAATGGCTGACCAACGGATTCGATCGGTTTAAGCCCTTCTGCTGTTAGCAGTTGATCCATTCCGCGGTACGTCATATCCAAGCCTTTCACCAATGCTTCGAAATCCTTCGTCTCTTTGCTTGATGACAGCGCGCGATCGAAGTTATCTACTATCGGTAAAAGCTGCTCAATCAATTTAAGCGAAGCGTATTTCGCGAAATCTTCCTTCTCCGCTCTAGCGCGGCGGCGGAAGTTGTCGAAGTCCGCTTGAACGCGTAATAAACGCTGATAGTTTTCTTCTGCTTGCATACGCGCCGTTTCCAATTCGCTAAGCTCTTTCGCTTCCTCGGAAACTTCCGCTTGCTGAGCCACTTCTTCTTGCTGTTCAGCGGCCTGCTCGCTTTCGGCTGCGTATGTAGTGTTCACGTCTTGCTCGGCTGTTTTGTTATCTCCAGTACTCAATTGTCCTTCACCTCCTAAACATAATACAACATGATCTCTCTAACGTTAGTTTACCCAGCTTTAGACCTCTTCAAAAGGCTGCTTCATCTTGATAACCGTATGAATACGCAGTACAGCAGCAGCAACTTCTCCAGCCGCCTGCAGCGCGTGAATTTTCACATCAGCTGGATCGACAATGCCTGCTTGGACGAAGTCAGTCACTTGCCCTGTATCGCAATCAATGCCGAGGCTATCGGTTTCCAGCGCAATCTGCGCGGCTTTCAGCTCTTCGACCTTCTCGAGCGGATTGTAACCCGCGTTGACGACAATCTGGGCCAGCGGCTTACGCAGTGCACCCGCAACTGCGGCTACACCGAAGCCTTCCATGCCCTTCATCGTCTCGCGCACACGCTCGAGATCATGGGCAACCGCCATCTCAACGGCGCCGCCTCCGGGCAAGTATCCGCCGCGCACGGCGGCTTGAACGGCTGAAGCGGCGTCCTTCGCAATGCGCGAGCGCTCGTGCGCCGCTTCACGCGTTGCCGCGCCAACGATCACGGTCACATGCTGTTCGCCGTGACCGCCCGCCACGCGAACACGCTCAAGCCGCTCGTCGTACGCGGCATAACCCGCGTGCCCGAGCGCGGCGCCGAGCTCCGGCGCGCTCTTGCGCAGCGCCGTGCGCCGCACCGGCCTAGCGCCGGTGTGCTCGCTTAGCAGCTGCAGGTCCCTGCGGGAGAGCCGCTGCAGCACGAGAATGCCATGGTCGGAGCAGAATTGCTCCGCCTCAGGGTCAACCCCTCGGTCTGATGCGATCAGACCGACACCAAGCTCCAGCAGCAAGCCGAGGCTGCTGCGGAACTGCTCCCGCAGCTGCATGTATCGCTGGAAGCCTGCCTCGGTAACCAGCGATTCCTCGCTGACCGCCTCAGGTTCCAGTGCATCATGCAGCACGAGGATTCGGGCATCTCGCAGTTCCTGCTCAAGATGCAGGTTCATCGGCTTCTGGTTCAGCAGAATGCCGGTCCACACTTCACTGCTCGCCTCTTCATGGGCGATCACACTGTCCGCGAAGCGATAGCCGTCTTCGCGCAGCTTCGCCTCGCCGACCGCTTCGGCAGCTTGAACAATGAGCTTAGCGATGTCCGCCTGCTCCCTACCTGCAGTGATAGCAATGCGCTTCAGCGCGCTATCTCCTAATCCCACAATCGCGCGGCTTCGGCGTCCCAAGCTTGTTACCGCCAGCTCGATGCCTTGCAGCATGCCGCTGACGACTTTCGCGACTGGTACGCCGCGCGTCACCTGCGCAACGCCTTCTTGCACTAGCGCTCCAGCGAGTACTGTCGCTGTCGTTGTCCCGTCGCCGATTTGCCGCTGTTGGCTGCGTGCGACCTGAATCATCAACCTCGCCGCGGGATGGGTGACGTCCATTTTTTCCAAAATCGTCACACCATCATTCGTGATAATAACGTCACCCTGCCCGCCTACAAGCATGGTGTCGAGTCCCTTAGGACCAAGCGTCCCCTCAACCGCAGAACAAATCGCTCTTACGGCTGCAGCATTATTGACAAGCGTAGAGTAGCGCTCCTCGCCCTCGCTATGCACTGGCTTGATCCCGCTCATTTGCCATACCATCGTCCAAGTACGACTTCTAGGTGTTTAGACAAATGTTCCATTAAATTAATGACCCTGCCGTACTCCATACGCGTAGGCCCCAAAATCCCAATCGTACCAAGGGGCTTGCCGCCGATCGAATACGAGGCCGTTATTAAGCTGCAATTATTGATAGCTTCAATACTATTTTCAGCACCAATTTTGATCTCAATGCCTTCATTTGACGGTGTAAACAATTTAATGAGGGTTGGTGCTTCTTCCAATAGGTCAAAAATGCTCTTAACCTTCTCAACGTCTTTGAACTCTGGTTGGGTCAACATATTCGTCATACCGCTTAGAAATACGCGATCCTTCTCATTGCTTTGAAGCACGCTTTCCACAACCGAAAGAAGCTCTTGATAGCCATTCACATATTTGCTTAACTCGTTCGAGATTTCGTTATAAAGCCTAGATTTAAACTGAATCAGCGGCACATTCTTCAGCCTTGCATTCAGAATGTTGACGACCTTTTCAATTTCAGACATCGGTATGCCTTCAGGAATGGAAACGGTTTTGTTCTCCACATGCCCTGTATTCATAACGATGATCGCGACGGCTGTTGTTTCTGTGAGCGGTATGATCTGCAAGTGTTTCAACGTTGTGCTGAAAACCTCAGGTCCAAGCACGATCGATGTATAATTCGTGAGACTGGAGAGCATCCCCGCAACATGCTGGATCACACCTTCCATCTCTTGAATACGTTCGGCAAAAGCACCCTTCATCGAATCCAAATCGTTATTATGCAAGGTACCATGCTGGAGCAAGTGATCAACATAATAGCGATAACCTTTGTGCGAGGGTATACGGCCTGCGGACGTATGGGGCTGCTCCAGATAACCCATCTCTTCGAGATCGGACATTTCGTTACGGATCGTTGCCGGACTAAACCCAACATTGCCCCGTTTCGAAATACTTCGCGAACCAATCGGCTCTGCTGAACGAACATAATCATCAATGATCGCACTTAAAATCATGCGCTGCCGTTCTGTCAACATAGCGTACCCCTCCTCTTCACAAATCACTATTTTCACTTTCGTTAGCACTCGTATTTAGTGAGTGCTAAATCCTAATACAAAAATAACAGACCCTAAGGTCTGTTGTCAAGTCAATCCAAGCGTTTAAGTACGGCGATTTCATCGCAGCAATACTGTTTTTTACAATGCATACAATCTCTCCAAACCTTCTCCGGGAAAATCTCTTTCGGCACTAGTGTAAAGCCGTTCTTTTGAAAAAAAGCAACTTCATATGTGAGCGCCATTACTTTAATAATTCCTTGGCTCCTTGCCTCTTCAACCAAGAAATCAACAAGCTTACCGCCGATTCCTTGACCTTTATAGCCTTGGGTCATTCCTAGTGAGCGAATCTCAACCAGATCAGGCCCAAGTCGTGTTAGGGAGCCGCAGCCAATGAGCAAACCATCGAATTCAGCAACAATGAAGGTATCGATCTGTTCCTCAAGCATCTCTCTGCTGCGCGGCAGCATAATTCCCTGCTCGGCATAGCCTTGAATAATATCATAAAGCTTCGCAATATCACTTATAGAAGCTTTTCTAACGGACACTGTAGTTGATGAATTCACTGTCATCCCACCAATCGCAACAAAAATGCATAAAACCCACACTAGCGCCTCGTGCTTTAGCGCCGTTTCGCTTGTGAATTCATGAATAAATATACAACAAACCGTATATTTGCACAAGGTTTTTTTGCACTAAAATGAGTCTCCATGGGGACACTAACCTAGGATAAGAAGGATGCAAAGACTTCGTTGCCAAGCAGTATGCCTTGTTTGGATAATCGATACCCATCCGTCGTTTGTTCAAGCAGCTGTTTCTGCAGCCACCGCTTCAAGGTTTCCCCGAATTGTGATTCAATGGTGATTCCGAATTGATCTATAAAATCCGCATTCCGGACGCCTTCCAATAGCCGTAAGCCAACCATCATAAAGTCTTCCATTGCTTCCTGCCGAGTTACCTCAAATTGCTCCATGATCGGTAAACCTACCTTTGCAGCATCGATATAAGGCTGAATTCCCTTTATATTGACATGACGCTGCTTATTCATGTAGCCATGAGCTCCTGCACCGAGTCCATAGTAGGAACGGTTGCGCCAGTACATGGAGTTGTGTCTGCTCTCTCGACCCGGTTTAGCGAAGTTGCTGATTTCATATTGTTTATAACCCGCAGCTTCCAACCTCTTCATGATGAGCTCATACATATCGACTTCTTCATCTTCACTTGGAAGCGGCAGCTGATTTTTGTTAAATAACGTGTGAAACAATGTATTCTCTTCTACTTTTAAACTATAGATAGAATAATGCTGAAGATCCAGAGATAATGCCTCATCCAAAGTCGCCTGCATAATATCAACGGTTTGTTTGGGAAGCCCGAACATTAAATCAATCGATAGGTTATCAAATCCTAGCTTTTTGGCATTCTCAATACTTCTATGCACATCATCTGTATTATGAATACGTCCAATCGCCGCAAGTAAATCATTATTGAACGATTGAACTCCGAAACTAATCCGGTTAACGCCGCCTTCTTTCATGACAGCCAGCTTGTGTTCATCCGTCGTCCCTGGGTTTGCTTCCATTGAGAACTCGACTTCGGCACTATCCGCAGGGAAATACGTTCGAACCATTCGCAGAAACCGCTCCATCTGATCTGGAAGCAGTACGGTCGGGGTTCCCCCGCCTACGAAAATCGTTTCCACCTTGGCAGGTGGATTATTTCTTACAGTAAGCTCCATTTCGCGCTCTAGCGCATCCAAATACTCCATTACTGGCTGGCCTTTGAGCACATAAGAATTAAAATCGCAATAATGGCATTTGTTTGTGCAAAACGGGATATGAATATAGACAGCTGTTGGAGCCGTATAGGTAACTAACATAGGGGTATTTCCTTTCTACCTGAGAAAAAGCCAAGGGGCAGAGTACTCTGCCACCCCAGCTTCTCATTCATTACATCTCTATTCGTCAATCTTGAGTACGGCCATGAACGCTTCTTGCGGCACCTCTACGCTGCCGACTTGCTTCATACGTTTCTTACCTTCTTTTTGCTTATCCAGCAATTTACGCTTCCTGGAAATGTCACCGCCGTAACATTTGGCAAGAACGTTCTTACGCATCGCTTTAACCGTCTCACGAGCAACGATCTTTTGTCCAATCGCTGCTTGAATCGGCACTTCAAACATTTGCCGCGGGATTAGCTCTTTCAGCTTATCACAAATGATTTTGCCGCGATGATAAGCAGTATCACGATGAACGATGAAGGAGAGCGCATCCACTTGCTCTGCATTCAGAAGAATGTCCATTTTCACGAGATTCGATTTCTTATATCCAGAAACTTCATAATCGAATGACGCGTAGCCCTTTGTTCTCGATTTCAACATGTCGAAGAAATCATATACGATCTCGGATAACGGAATCTCATATGTTAATGTCACACGATTGGTATCCAAGTATTCCATGTTCATGTATTCGCCGCGTTTGCCTTGGCACAGTTCCATAATCGTTCCTACATAATCATTCGGAACAATAACCGATGCTTTGACATAAGGTTCTTCAACGAAATCAATTCGCTGTGGATCTGGGTAGTTCGATGGATTATCGATGTCTATGACATCGCCATTCGTTAATGTGATGCGATAAATCACGCTTGGCGCCGTCGTAATCAGTGGAATATTGAACT
The DNA here is from genome assembly GCF_900103825.1 of Paenibacillus sp. yr247. Lineage (GTDB taxonomy): Bacteria > Bacillota > Bacilli > Paenibacillales > NBRC-103111 > Paenibacillus_E. The sequence continues at coordinate 361,329 of NZ_FNIF01000001.1, read as the reverse complement.
CACGTTCAATCCGTTCCTGAATAATTTCCATGTGAAGCAGTCCCAAGAATCCACAACGGAAGCCAAAGCCTAATGCTGTCGATGTTTCCGGTTCGAAACGGAGCGAAGCATCATTGAGTTCTAGCTTTTGCAAAGCTTCACGCAGATCATTGTAATCTGTTGTTTCAATCGGGTATAGTCCGCAGAATACCATCGGGTTGATACGGCGATAGCCTGGCAGCGCTTCAGGTGCTGGTCGATCCGCTTCAGTAACAGTGTCTCCGACTCGTGTATCTCCTACATTCTTGATACCGGCTACAACGAATCCTACATCTCCAACTTCGAGTGAAGGAACTGCCGACATTCTAGGCTTGAAAGCTCCTACTTCAATAACTTCAAACGTCTTATTCGTTGCCATCATTTTAATTTTGGAGCCTGCCTTGATCGAGCCATCCATGACCCGTACATAAACGATAACACCTTTGTAGCTATCGTAATGAGAGTCGAAAATCAACGCTTTAAGCGGGTTATCCGGGTTACCTTGCGGAGCCGGCACTTTCTGACATATCTGCTCTATGATCTCTTTAATTCCAATGCCGGCCTTTGCAGAAGCATGAACAGCCTCACTGGCATCTAGTCCGATCACGTCCTCGATTTCCTGTTTCACTTTGTCCGGGTCGGCACTTGGTAAATCGATTTTATTGATAACAGGTAAAATTTCTAAATTATTTTCCAATGCCAGATACACGTTAGCAAGCGTTTGCGCTTCGATACCTTGTGCCGCGTCTACAACCAGCAGAGCGCCTTCACAAGCGGCAAGGCTTCGGGATACCTCATATGTAAAGTCTACATGTCCCGGTGTATCAATTAAATTGAGGATATAATCTACGCCGTCATCAGCTCGGTAATCCAATCTAACTGCCTGAAGCTTAATCGTAATCCCGCGTTCCCGCTCCAAATCCATCTGGTCCAGCACTTGCTCCTGCATCTCGCGCGATGACAATGCACCTGTATATTCCAGTATGCGGTCGGCAAGCGTTGACTTGCCATGATCGATATGAGCGATAATTGAAAAGTTGCGAATTCTTTGTTGTCTTTCTCGAATGTCCGTCATGCTAAAGACTAACCCCCACTACATGCAAATAATTTTCATTATAGCAGTTGTGAGAAGTTGCAGCAATGCACCCTTAACCTTTCCCTAAAACGGCATCGAACAGGGAGACGAACAACTTAATTCCATGATGCGAAGCAATCTGCAGAAGATCCCCTAATTTATTTCCTACATGATTCAATGAATTATCATGATCGGCAACGGGCTCTGCCTTTTTTTCTACCTCTGGTTTCGCGGCAGTCTTAGATTTCGTTGCCACGTCTCCTATGGGTGTTGGCGAAGGTGAAGCCTTAACCGCAGTCACCTTCCCAGGCGGTGTTTTTCCAGCTTCTTGTGCAGCTTTAGAGGAAGGCTGAGGACCTTGTATGCGTTCCATACCGCTTGACGCCAAGCTGACTCCGAATAAAATACAGAACAACAGCAGCAACCCAAACAAGGTCACTTTAATATAAAACTGCCTCAGCCTCATTTAAATTCCCTCCTAAAAGTTTTGCTTTAGTAAAACCGGCTTCGTAAGTATAAACTGAGTGTTTTCACAAAAATTCAGTTTAATCATAGCTTCTATGATTGTTTAGGGGTAGCAACCGGTGCATCGACTTTCTTCGCATTCAAAATAACTTCTGAAATGGCTTCCGCCAGCCAATCCGTAGTTCGGTAACATTCCTCGAGTGTATTGTAAGGACCGCCCACTTCAATCAATATATTATTAGGTGAAAAGTTCTGATTATATAAACCATTGCCTTCATTAGCTTCCTTCGCATGAATTCCTTTGGATATTCCCGGATGCTTCGCATCTAATACTTGATGAATCTTGTTTGCGAATTCCTCATTCTTTTTCCAATTCGGATTTTTACCACCAATAATGAAATACACTTGTGCGTAATCCTTGCCATCAATCGTTGCCGTCGTTTTATTGCGTGCAGCAGAATCCCTATGGATATCGAAGAAATACTGCAAATCCGGATGTGTGACAGCTGCTTCCTGCAGTGTTTTTAAAGAATACTTATAGGAGTATGGATATTCGAAATTTTTAACTGTGCTAGGGTAAACGGTCTGTGAATGTACGGCGCCAATGCCGTCCTTCTCTAGATTTTGCGCTAACCTATCACCGACAGAAATGACATTGACTTTATCGCTGTAAGCCTTGTCGGGATTCGTAACCCCATTAAGCTCTGGTAAGAATGATTCATTGCTATGGGTTTGGTAGATAAATGCCACATTATCCCCTGCGGTTTTGGGCGGCTGTCCTGTTGGGCTAGTTATTTGTGTTGGAGTGCCCACCGGAGTAGATACAGGCGTTGGTGATTGATGAGGATTCCTTGCCTCAGCTTCCAGATCATGGGGATTTGTTGGGCTGTAGTCAATAGGGTCGCTTGGATTCGTGGCACTCCCATTTACCAATACCGTCGTTTTATTCGCATCCATACCAGGCACTTCACTGGCAACAAGACTTCTGGGATCACTCGGATTAATGTCCGTCATGAACTGGAAGGCGAAATGAAACACATTGTGCTGAGAAAATGTAAATTTCGTCTGATCTTTATGTAGATGAGGCACTTCCATGCCAAGCATATCGATAAAAAATTGATTTGTAACGGTTGCGGCTAAGCTTTTCATGGATGATACAGGCGAGGTTGTCATGACTCTATTCTGCAGGAAACCACCTACACCAAGCAGAACAAAGAGAGCTAGGGTAGCTGTGCTGAGAATAAAAAATGTTTTTCCGACGGAACTTGCGCTCTGAAACGTTTTCCGAACATGGCTGAGATTCAGTGTAGCTGATGTCCATTTCATAGTTTGATTCCTCCTAATCTATCTTAATTCAATCTATGAAACGAGCCTCGTCGATAGAACCGAAACACTAGATTTTTTATGATAGAGAAACAGAGAAAACGCAAATAGAACCCCTTTAGGGGCCCTAAGTATGCAATATTGTAAGTATAGACAAAGGCTTTGCAAAGGATTTAATGCGTATAAGCCGCCACGTTCTCGACACTCACTGCATCATGTAAGGCCGCATTTAGGCCACTGGCAATAATATTGGCAATGTCTTCAATAAACTGGTCAATCTCTTTCGGAGTGACAAGCAGATCGTGTCCAACGGGGTTAAGCACCTCTTTGACAAGCAGTAACCTTTCTTCCTCCTGCATGTTATCAATAAGACCGAGGATCTGACCTGTGTTGTTTGTCTGTTCCCTGAAATGCTTATGCATTAAATCGAAAGCATAATTGACGATTGTTGAGGCATAAACAACAGTCGGAACACCTATAGCTATAACTGGAATGCCGAGGTTATCTTTCGTCAGCCCTTTTCGTTTATTACCGATGCCTGAACCGGGATGAATGCCCGTATCCGCGATTTGAATCGTCGTGTTAACCCGATCCAGCGATCTGGAAGCCAGTGCATCAATAGCAATAATGAAATCAGGTTTGGACTTGTCAACGATTCCCTGAACGATATCACTGCTTTCAATCCCTGTTGTTCCAAGCACCCCTGGGGATACAGCACTGACGGCTCGATAGCCTGGACTAACGTCCTCGGGAACTAATTCAAAGTAATGACGAGTTACCATTACGTTTTGTACAACTAAGGGGCCGAGCGCATCGGGTGTAACGTTAGAGTTGCCCAGACCGATAATGAGCGCTTTAGCATCTTTGGGTATGCCGATTTCACGCAAAAACTGCTCAAACTCTTGAGCTAATTTCGTGGCCACGCGGTCTTGCAATTGGCTATCTTTTTCCCGAAGAGCAGGTACTTCAATTGTTATATAATGACCGAGCATCTTACCAAGCGCCTTAGAGCCCTCTTCATTCATTACGTTGATCTTGGTGACCCGAATCCCGTTTTCGCGTTTCGACTCTTGTTCAATGCCAGGTATCGGTTGCCCCTGATTGGCTGCATGAGCCAAATCCCTTGCGTCTAGCGCAAGATCTGTATGTGTTGTAAAAGAGCCTAAGTCCATAGAAGTTCCCCTTTCTCAGGTGCATTGCATCCCTTATTGTGTGACGATTTTTTAACCCTTATACAAAAAAAGAAGACCACTGAAAACCTATTGACAGCTCTTGCATTTTCAATTGTTGCATGGTAGAATACTTAAAGTTGTCAGCAAACATACAAATGTAACGTTGAACGTGTTTTGTAAGTAGGAGGTGAATTTCATGCCAAACATTAAATCCGCTATTAAACGAGTAAAAGTTAGCGAAAAGCGCCGTCTTCGTAACGCTTCCCAAAAGTCCGCTTTGCGTACTGCTGTGAAAGCTTTCGAAACTGCTGCAAGCAATAATGTTGAATCTGCCAAAGATGCTCTGATTAACGCTTCTAAGAAATTAGACAAAGCAGCTTCTAAAGGTTTAATCCATAAAAATGCCGCTAACCGCAAGAAGTCCCGTCTAGCTAAAAAGCTGAACGCTCTTACGGCCCAAGCGTAATACAAGGACATAAAGCAAAAGTCCAGTTCTCTATACCAGAGAGCTGGACTTTTTTCCGTTCATTCACCCTAGGCAGCGAGCCTAAGAAGGAATAATTCTAAACCTAAAACTTTATCGATCTTCCCCGTTTTCATTTGGAAATCAAGATCAGCCAGCTGCGACATGATCGAACTCAGTTTCATGATATCGTATTTGCGCGATTGACCTTCTGCCACCTTCACCGCAAAAGGATGTAAACCGATCTGTGAAGCCATTTGCTGCTGGGAATAGCCTTGTTTACTGAGCTCTTTGACCTGCAGCATGATACGGAACTGTCTCGCGATGAGCGATGCGATTTTGATCGGCTCCTCGCGCTGTTTCAGCAGTTCCTCGAGAATAACAAAAGCCCGTTCCAGTCTTACATTCACAATGTCCTCTATAAGAATAAAGACATTCTGTTCCGTACTGCGCGCCACGAGTTGATCAATGACATCCACCGTTGCCTCAGCGCCGGTTCCTACATATAAAGAGATCTTCTCAATTTCCGCCGATAAGGATTGTAAATTGCCGCCAGTGTATAGAATCAATTGGTCTGCGGCTTCCCCTGTGAATGTAAAACCCAGCTGCTGCGCTTGTCTAGCCACCCATTGCTGCAGCTCTTCCGGGCTGAGTGAAAGGAAAGGAACGGCTGCTTCCAGGTCTTTTAACGCTTTAACAATCTTCTTGCGCTCGTCCAATTTATCTGCATCCACCGTAAACACTACGACGGTATGCTCTGCGGGAGACTTCAAATATTCGGTTAAACGATCCAAGTGATGCTCGATCTTCGTGCTTTCCTTTGCCCCAGTGAAAAATAGCGCATTCTTAGCAATGACAAGCTTTTTAGGAACCATAAAAGGAAGCGTCTCGGCATCTTCAAGCACACTGGAGAGACTGATTTCACTTAAATCAAACTTACTCACCGCAAACTCTTTGTGCTCGGGCTCAATTAGCAAATCGGTTAATACCTGAATGAATTCTCTCATTTTATATTTCTCAGGACCGTAGCATAAATAAACCGGAGCCGGGCGCCCTGCTTGTATATCTTTCAATGCTCTCTTTGCATCCATAGCTAGCGTTCACTCCTTGATTTCATTTTACCAACAACAAAGGGATTACGTCAAAGTCCTAAGACCCTGAAGTAATCCCTGTGTTAGTCTATTTAAACACCGGTTAAAGGCTCTAGAAACCTTAGACCGTGTGGACGAACCGCTAAGACGTCCTTGCTTCCCTCTCATACAACATACTCAGGTACCATCCCTTTGGTGCGTTCATTTCATAAATTTACTTAACTATTTCTGTTTTCATAATTAAATCGATGAGAATAGTTTGGAGTGAGCCTCCGCTTTCAACTTGATAAAATAATTTGTCATCCTTGGACCATTCCACTAGCGTGATACGGTCACTAGATTGCCAAACTTGCTTGGACGCAAATACAATTTCATTGGAAGAACTGTTCCTGATCACTACATGCTGGTCTTCAACGATAGCCTCGAAAGCGCCCGTAGTTGATTTCAATGGATTCTCGCCGGCAGGAACAGTCAAAGATTGCATCCCCCCGACATCACCTGTACTCGCCCACTTCTTCACAATAGGAGCAGGTGTCGGCTCCGTAGTTTTCAGTTGATTCGCATCCTTAGGCTCGTCTGGCTGCTTACTTGAAGCTCCGGGACTAGCCGCTGAATTCGTCAATGTAGACTTCGAAACCTTCATCCGTTCCGGCTCTGAGGTCGAAGGTGTCATGTGTGTTGCACTTGAATCTTTCGCGGCCCCTGATTGATTGAGGGCTTTTGGCTCCTCCAGATTCGCGTCTGATGAAGCTTGCGGTTTTGAACCACTTGCAGCTGATGCTTTCGGAACCGATGTCTCTTTCAGAGAATTGGCGGTTGCGTCATTCGACGCTTTCACCTTTGTATCTGCACTGCCCGCAATCTTCTTCTTGTCTGCATCTTGAACTAGGTTCGGATCGACGGCAGCCGTGCTGCGTTGTTGTCCAGCACTTTTCTCTTCGGATTTGGCTCTCGGCTGCAGCAAACCATCTGCTTGATCTAATACAGGATGCTTCAGATTAAATGCAAAGAAACCAAGGATGAGGCCTGCGGCTACGACTCCGCCTGCGAATTTCCAAGAGAACTGTGATCCGAATCGGCGTGTCCAAGGGAGTTTGGGGGACTGTCCATGATCTATCTGGCTAACATTCGTGCTGAAGACAGCCTTCTTTTCGGTAATGGACGCCGCGGCTTGTCTATCGATATCAGCTAGCTGCGGCAGGATAGCATCGACCAAACTATATGGAGGAATAACCTTAGGTAATTGGGCAAGTTCACCGGACAATCTCTGTAAACGTTCAAACTTCTGTACGCAGTCCAAACAGTGCGCCAAATGAGCATGAAGCTCATTTTCCTCTTGCGCATCTAAATCCCCATCCAGTTGTCTTTGCATAAGTTCCATCACCTCTTGACAATTCATCCCCGAACACCTCCTTTCTGATATTCTTGGAGCAGCGACTGCAATTGCTGTCTAGCTCGAAATAAGTAAGACTTCACTGTATTAAGCGGTAAGTTAAGCGACTCTGCAATTTCATGATACGAAAAGTCCTGCATGTAACGGAGAACAACAACAGATCGATGGTGCTCGGGAAGCTTGTCGATTGCCTCTCGAATATCTTTGGCTAAATAGTCGGTCATAATTTCATATTCAACATTATGCTCTGCAGTAAAGGTCATATCATGCTCATCAATAGAAACCGTAGGTTTCACCTTGCGAAATTTATCGATGCAGATGTTAGTTACAATCCGCTGCACCCACGTCTTGAATAACGCTTTTTCTTCATATAAGTCAATTTTTGAATAAATCCGAAGGAGCGCCTCCTGTGAAGCATCAAGGGCATCCTGTTCATTATTCAAAATGTAATAAGCAGTTCGATAGACGTGAGATTCAATTTCTCGCAATAGGGTAATGAGAGCATCACGATCACCGGCTTGAGCTGATCTTACCAGTTCGGGTGCTACCACTGGGATCCCTCCCTCTTGCAATCTTACAGACGCAGCAGCGCCTCATAAGGTTGCAAATCTTTTAGAATAAAAAAATAAAAATAATGGCAGTCTTGCAACTACCAGAATAACAAACTTTCCTGAATAAATACACTTCTTAGACGTAATAGAACCGGATTAGTTTAATCCTCACCAGACGGATCCGCTCATCCCCTTTCTTATTTCGGTCAAATTACTCTTCATTGTAAGCAATTGTAAAAAGTTGAGATAGTACTATGTTTGTGTAGTACCGGATGAAGAATCGTGTAAATCTACTATAAGTGGTAAATATTACAGATGAGCTATTTGAAAGAAACCTATTGCCATCGTCGCCGTACTCTCACTCACTATCTCCCTACGTGCTGCTGGGATCGCGTGGAAATAGGGTGGAGCAATCGATAAACAAATGCGAAAAACACCTAAAAGGCACCTATCAAATGATGGTGCCCAGTGGTTTGAAACAAAGCAATGCTCATTTCAAGCGATGTGGCCAAAAGTAAATCTAGTTTGCATACAATGCTGGATTTTTTTCTACGAAATAGTGAAATGCGAAAAGGCGTCCACGTATTAATCGCCGATGGATAAGCCCCGAATTAACGCTTCATAGCTTCATTCTACTGTAAAGCTTGCCATTCCTCACTTCAATCTGCACCTCACCCATCTGGTCCGTTCGAAACACCTGTATCTTATTTTCTTCCAAACGATTTAACACATCAGGAGCTGGATGACCATAACTATTCATTGCGCCTACAGAGATGACAGCCAAAGAAGGCTTCCAATAATCGAGCCACCCAGTCGTCGTGGACGTTTTGCTGCCATGATGAGCGATTTTCAGTACGTCGACTTTGTGATTATTATTATTATTCCTTGGATTAATGTTAACTAATGAGGGGTTTTCTTTTAAATAGTCAACGATGATGGCTTCTGATTCCTTTTCCATATCCCCTGTAAAAAGCCAACGAGTCCCCTGCATCTCCATTAGGAAAACGACGGACTGAGAATTCTGTTTTTTGACAATTTCGATCTGTTGATTCTTTTTTTCCAAAGGAAATAAAACCTGCAGTCTTGTAAGCGGATCAATCTGAATCCAATTGCTTGAATTCGCAGGCAAAAGCGGTACTTTCCGGGTTAGCAGGGTCTCAAATAATTTCTCAATGCTTGCTCCCGGTTTGAGCGTTCCATTAAAGAGAAACTCTTTGACCGGCATTTGCGACATGACAGCCTGCAAACCGCCACTGTGGTCGGCATCTTCATGTGTGAGAACGACAAGATCAAGCTGATGAACTCCTCGCTTCTTGAGCAGAGGAACTAGCAGCTTTTGCCCAACTTCAAATGGATCCTTGCGAGTTTTCCACCCTTCTCCCGGCTTCCTGAATGTAAGAGTCCCCCCTCCATCGACCAGAATATGCCGCCCATAAGGCGTCCGAATCAGAATAGCATCACCTTGACCAACATCGATAAATTGAACAAGACCGGAACGATTAAAGCGTTCCGGCGAATAACCCATCCATAGCAATAGAAGGAAGCCCCCTATCGCATAGCCTAACCACAACGGTATGTTTACTTTTTTAATTCCTTTGACGCTGACCAAAACAATGGGAAGCCCTGCCCCGGTTGTTTGAGACAACCGCAGCCATAAGCAATAATTCAAAATAAGAAGACCATAATAAAAAGCGATCCAAGGTAAACTTGGCGCCGGCCAAAACAACTTGAATTGGTCTAAATGCTGAAGTTTATCTGTCGACCAGAATATCGCTTCATTTAACCACGAAATGAGCAGACCGATGCTGCTGCCAGCCGGAACATAGAGGATCCCCACAAATACAGCAACCAAGCCTGCGGGGAACACAACCATGCTAATGACAGGAACCAAGACAGCATTAGCTAGCCAAGACAATAAGGAAAACTGATTAAAATAATAGATGGATACCGGAAAGGATATTAATTGGGAAACGAGGGTAATGGAGGCGGTGTTTCTAAGGATTGGCGAGGACATCCGCGGGACGAGTAATTCATTTACTCTTTGTACCCCAATTACGAGACCAAGTGTTACTAAAAAAGAAAGCTGAAAGCTGACGTCCACCAAGAAGTAAGGATTCCACACAAGCATGACCCATGCGACGATCGCCATAATATGCATTACATCCTTAATCAGCCCCCTCCGAGCTGCGTAGAGGGCAATCATAGACATCAGTCCGCCCCGTACAATCGACGGTGAAGCCCCAGTCAGTAGGATATAGAATGGCAATAACCATATACAGATGAGTAGATAAGTCTCTTTGGTTAGCTTTAATCGGCGCATGATCCAGATGCAAACACCCAGAAATACAGCAATATTCAAGCCCGATATGGCTAAAATATGGGTCAGTCCGAGCTCCGAAAATTGCTGGAATCGCTCGGGATCGAGATCATCTGTCTGACCGATCAGCATGCTCTTCATGAACCCCGCCTGCGATGCGGGGAAGATCAGGTCCATACGCCTGCTGAGAGCATTGCGCAGCTCGTCGTTCCAGCGCAGCAGCTGGACAACGCTTATGCGCATAGCCTCTGGCTCAACTTGCGCCTGATCCACCCCTTTGGCCGAGAGCAGCCAATGGGTGTGGTGAAGGCGCAAGTATCGGCGGTAGTCGAAGCCGCCGAAATTGCGGGACGGGGACGGGCTTCTCAGCGTCCCGTGCAGCGTAAGGGCGTCGCCTCGCCGCCAGCCCGCTGCCACCGCCTGCTGCTCTTGCTGGAGCAGGCGCAGCGAAACCTGCACGCTTTCCCCGCCGAGCGGGAAAGCATCGTCTTGGAAGCCGATGGACGCGGCTTCCATCGTGAAGCTGGCCCTGTCGCCGTCGACGGTGACAGGGCTGCTGAATCGGCCGAGCAGCGTGACCTCGCTGCCGTCCAGGTTCTGCTGCTGCAGCGGCAGCAGCGTAGTGACGTTGCGCTGGTCGGTCCATTGGTAGTAGCCGTAGGCTACACCGACCAGCAGCAGGGCGCACAGCGGCTGTCTGCCAGGCAGCCGCAGCAGATAGATGACGACAAGCGCGGCTAGCAGCAGCGCGCTCGTTGTCAAAGACAACCACCGCAGCTCGGTATAAAGCGCGAGCACATAGCCAGTTATCCACAGACAGCATCCTATAACAACTGGTCGTTTCATTTGAAATCCCCTCTTCCTCCTTGAAAAATAAAAACCTCTTTCCATTAGAGCCGGCAAAGGCTGCTTCTAGAAAGAGGTTCTTCCTCAATATGATTAGTTCACAACGTCAGATACAGTGCCGTGTGGAGGTTCGTATCCCTCCATTCTGCGAAAGACAATGCCTCGGGCCTCCATTAAGTGACTTACTTTCTCATGATCCTTCGGGTAGCCACGATGGAAAACGATCTCCGTCACACCGCTGTTAGCCAGCATGTTCGCACAAGTCCAGCAGGGTTGATCGGTGACATAGACGATTGAGCCTTCGCGATCTTCGCGATCCGTAAACAGCAGCAGGTTTTGCTCTGCATGGATGGTGCGGATACAGCGCTGCTTGCGAATGACTTCCTCGATATCAGCCACCACTTTTAGCTCGATTTCTTCTACAAGCATACAACCTGCTTCCGTGCAATCAGGTACACCCATTGGGGCACCATTGTAAGCTGTACCAAGCAGTTTCTTACCTTGAACCAGCACAGCACCAACATGCCGTCGATTACATCTTGAACGTGTGGACGCCATATAAGCAATATCCAAGAAATACGTATCCCAATCTTTACGGTGGTACATAACGGAGCTGCCCTCTCCTTCCGATGGCCAATGATAGATGTCATTGTATCCTTTTTTCATTTCTAGTATTTTCTCATATTTTCTCTCAAAATAAAAGAAAGGACTACATCGAAGTGACATAAAGGAATGACTTCAGCTTCACCAGCATTTTCTCTCCAATGCCTTTCACTTCCGTCAGCTCATCAATCCGGCTAAATCTACCTTTTTGCATTCGATAGTCCAAAATCGCCCTCGCTTTACTTTCTCCAATCCCAGGCAGCTCGATTAATTGCTCAAGCGTAGCGGTGTTAAGATCCAATTGGCTGGTTGGCGGTGCGGGAGGAGAACTTGCTTTTGGTTGTGTGGCAGAAGGTTTTGCAGGTTTGTTAGCATTGGCTATGGGTGTGGGTATGGGTGTGGGTGTTGTCGACTTGAAGTCTGGCGTATTTGATGGCTTTGTTTCAGGGGTTGGCTCCTCCGCAGCATGAGATATCATAGCTTGCATCTGAGCATTCATCGGTGAAAATTCAGTTTCTATCGTAGATCTGCCTCCTAGTAAGAAGGGCCAAACTACGAAAGCAATTAAACAGATCGCAGCTAAAATGAGCAGGATCCTCCCTTTTTTATAACTAAATAAATCCACGAATTCCCTCCTAACATAATCGCCAATAAGTGAGCATATACATGAAAAAGCATCCGAATGGTATCCAAAACTAACCCAGTTCTATATACTATAGATGAAAATGACTGATTTTTTTCGGGAGGGATTACTAGATGAAAGCAGGATTCATCGGTACTGGGAGTATGGGAAGTATTCTGATTGAAGCGTTCATTCATTCTGGCGCTTTCAATCCGGAGCAAATTATTGCTGCAAATCGAACAATTCGAAAAGTCGAGCTTCTTGCGGAGACATATCCTGGGCTTCAGGTTGCCGGGTCGAATAGAGATGTCGTACTGGGGAGCGATCTTATCTTTCTATGTGTGAAGCCGTCTGAATTCAAGAAGGTTATTGATGAAATTAAAGAGGACGTGCTCCCCTCTCAATTAATCGTATCCATCACTAGCCCTGTCCTGATCAAACATCTGGAAGGTCATCTCCCAGCAAAAATAAGCAAAATTATTCCAAGTATCACAAACTATGTGCTTAGTGGTGCTACATTATGTATTCATGGGAATCGCATGCAGCCTGAGGATAAAGAATGGCTTGAAAACCTATTTGCCCATATCTCCTCACCAATACGTGTCTCCGAAAATTATACGCGAATCTCTTCGGATCTATCTAGCTGCGGTCCTGCATTTCTAGCCAATTTCATTCAATCGTTTATTAATGCAGCTGTTGAGGTAACCGGCATCTCGATTGAGGAAGCCACATTGCTAGCCAGCGAAATGACGCTAGGCACGGGAAAACTGCTTACAACCGGGGGCTTCAACCCTGCCTCCTTGCAAAAACGCGTCTCTGTACCGGGCGGAATCACAGAAGAAGGATTGCGCATCTTGGACGACGAGCTTGCCGGAGTTTTTTCCCGAGTCATTTGTGCTACACACGCTAAATATGAAGAAGACCTTGAGAAGGCTGAGCTTCTATTTTCATTGAAGCAGCTGCCTTCCCAATAGTCAACTTTTCTCCTACTATCCTACAACGATATTCACTAACTTTCCTTTTACAACAATTAATTTGCGAACGGCCTTTCCGGCGGTCGCTTCTTTGACTTTGTCGAGATCAAAAGCGATTTTTTCCATCGCTGCTTCATCTGTATCTTTGGATATCATCACACGATCAACAATTTTGCCATTCACTTGCACCACTATCTCAATTTCATTATCGACAGTCCATGTTTCATCGTAAGTTGGCCACGGCTCATAAGTAATCGATTCTGTGCCGCCCAACTTCTCCCAAAGCTCTTCAGCCAAATGCGGCGCAATCGGAGATAGCATCTGAACGAAATTTTTCATTGCTTCAAGCGGTAAACGTTCCGTTTTATACGCTTCATTGACAAAGATCATCATTTGGCTAATCGCTGTATTGAACCGAAGGGCATCGAAATCCTCGGTTATTTTTTTGATCGTACGGTGCCATGTCCGCTTGAATGTTTCGCTGCCAAGTGTTTCGTCGGCGCTGATCTTGGCTTGTATTTGTCCGTTCTCGTCAACAAACAGCCTCCACACACGATTCAAGTAGCGATAAATACCTTCTACACCGGTTGTGTTCCAAGGTTTTGTTGCTTCAAGTGGTCCCATGAACATTTCGTAAATACGCAGCGTATCCGCACCTTGATCGTTAACGATATCATCCGGATTTACAACGTTGCCGCGAGATTTACTCATTTTCTCCATGTTCTCGCCAAGAATCATCCCTTGGTTTACAAGTTTATGGAAAGGCTCCTTGGTATGAACAAAGCCAAGATCATAAAGCACTTTATGCCAGAAACGTGCATACAGCAAGTGAAGAACAGCATGCTCCGCACCGCCGATGTAAAGATCTACAGGCAGCCATTGCTGCTGAAGCTCCTGCGAGCAGAACTCTTTATCATTACGAGGATCGATGAAACGCAGATAATACCAGCAGCTGCCTGCCCATTGCGGCATCGTATTCGTTTCGCGGCGAGCTTTCATACCTGTTTCCGGATCGATCGTGTTCACCCATTCCGACACGTTCGCCAGCGGTGATTCACCAGTGCCTGATGGTTTAATTTCATCAACTTGAGGAAGCAGGAGCGGCAGCTGATCCACCGGGACAGGCTTCATTGTGCCATCTTCAAGATGAAGAATCGGAATCGGCTCCCCCCAATATCTTTGACGGCTGAAGAGCCAGTCTCTCAGACGGTAGGTTACTTTGCCTCGGCCTTTGCCATTCTGCTCCAACCAAGCGATCATATGGCTGATCCCTTGTTCAATGTTTATCCCATTGATCGGACCGGAATTGACGTGTGCGCCATCCCCAGTATAAGCTTCCTTCTCTAAATCTCCGCCTTGCACAACTTCAATAATCGGCAAATCGAACTGCTTAGCAAACTCCCAGTCACGTTGATCGTGGCCCGGAACAGCCATGATAGCTCCTGTACCGTAACCGCCAAGTACATAGTCAGCAATCCAAATTGGCACTTTCGCGCCATTCACCGGATTGACAGCATAAGCCCCTGTGAAAACACCTGATTTGTCCTTCGCGAGATCCGTACGCTCAAGATCGCTTTTGCGTGAAGCCTTCTCTTGGTACTCCTTGATGGCAGCTGCTTGATCAACCGTTGTAATTTGCTGCACCAGTTCATGTTCAGGTGCCAATACACAGTAAGTAGCGCCAAACAAAGTATCTGGACGTGTTGTAAATACCGTCAGACTTTTCTCCGCGTGTCCCTCAATGGCAAATTGAACTTCTGCGCCCGTTGATTTACCAATCCAGTTACGCTGCATATCTTTAATGCTCTCAGACCAATCAAGTTCCTCAAGATCTTCCAGCAGACGCTCAGCATACTCGGTAATTTTCAGAATCCATTGACGCATCGGCTTACGAATAACAGGATGGTTCCCCCGCTCGCTCAGACCGTCAATTACTTCTTCATTGGCAAGAACAGTACCCAGAGCCGGACACCAGTTCACAGGCACTTCATCCACATAAGCGAGTCCTTTATTGTACAGCTGGATGAAAATCCATTGCGTCCATTTGTAGTACTCAGGATCTGTTGTACTAATTTCCCGATCCCAGTCATATGAAAAGCCGAGTGATTTGATTTGACGACGGAACGTATCAATGTTCTTCTTCGTGAACTCACGCGGATCATTCCCCGTATCCAACGCATACTGCTCTGCCGGAAGTCCGAAAGCGTCCCATCCCATTGGATGAAGAACGTTAAAGCCTCTCATTCGTTTGAAACGCGATAAAATATCCGTTGCTGTATAGCCTTCAGGATGCCCTACGTGCAAGCCTGCTCCGGATGGGTAGGGGAACATATCGAGCGCATAAAATTTCGGCTTATCCGAATTTTCCAGCACTTTGAACGTTTTCTTCGCATCCCAATAAGCTTGCCATTTCGGCTCAATCGCTTGCGGGTTATAACCTTGCAGTTCTTTTGTTTCTTTGGTTTCCTGTGTCATGTGTAATTCCTCCCTGTATACGGCCATTGAATGCTTAGACGAGCAGGTGACGGAATCACCGACTAACCTTGCAGTCCATTCATCTTCGTGATTCAAAAGCGCTGTAAGCGCCAAAAAACCCCTCATCGCTAGCGGATATCGCTAGGGACGAGAGGTTAGATTCCCGTGGTACCACCCTAGTTAACACAAGACATTCTTTGTCTGTGTTCACTCTGCCCCTTAACGCGGGTGAGACGATCCAGCTAGCACCATTTATAGGGATCTTTGAGCGTAGCTCAAAGTCTCTCCGCTATAGGGATCTTTGAGCGTAGCTCAAAGTCTCTCCGCTATAGGGATCTTTGAGCGTAGCTCAAAGTCTCTCCGCTATAGGGATCTTTGAGCTACGCTCAAAGTCTCTCCGCTTTAGGGATCTTTGAGCGTAGCTCAAAGTCTCTCCGCTTTACATGGTGATTCACCTTCTAGCTCCAAGGCGAGTTCACAAGACTGACATCTACCGGCTTCCACCCTACATCCGGCTCTCTGAAAGATGTTGTACAAGTTACTAGTCCTCTTCTAAGCTTTAAGCACATCTGATTAGCTTTGATTATATGTAAAATAATGCCGAACTGTCAAGCAGCGATGGCCTTTATGGGTTTATTTCTTAGCAACAAAGAAAGCTCGTTCGGTCAACAGTGTTGGTTGCTCCCATGTAAAGTCAGCTGCCATATGTACCTGAGTGAAGCCAGCAGCCAACAGCATTTGCCCCAGCCATTGCAAAGAGTAAGCCCGTTGTTGATGAGTTTCGTCGATGCGTCGGAATGTATCCCTGCCACTACTATCTTTGACAAATATGGTTAAATCGTGCTCAATTTGTACTCTTTCCTCGTCTAACTCGCTTGTCCATATGTATGCAACATCGTCTTCATTCAGGAAAAAAGGCTGAGATTCCGCATAAGCGAACAATTGCTCCGGCGTGTGAACATCGAAAAGGAATAGACCTCCCGGCTTAAGCCCTTCAAAGGTTTGACGGAAAGCATCTACGATGTCTTCTTCCTCTAGTAAATAGTTGAGACTATCACAGAAGGATAGTGCCGCATCTACTTGTTCACCGAGGTCCCATTCACGCAGATCCTGTTGTACCCAACGAATGGTGCCTCCGCGAAGCTGACCGTTGTGCTCATTTGATTTTTGCTCGGCGACTGCCAGCATGTCCTCAGATAAATCAATACCCGTCATCTGGTACCCTTCCAAGGCTAGCGGTATCGTCAAATTTCCGGTTCCACAGCCTAGATCCACTACCGTAGAAGGCTGCATACCAAATCGTTCAAAGCTTTCCTTAACAAAACGAAGCCATTCATCATATGGCATGCTGTTCATTAAGCGGTCATAGGTATAGGCAAATTTTTCGTAACTCATGTTAGCCTTGGGTCTCCTCTTGTTTCAGATAGGTCCAATCATCCTCCTGATAGATGAGCCCGTCCTTCATAAGCTTGCCTAATGCACGTTTGAAAGCCGCTTTACTTAGGCCAAACCGATCTTTGATAATGTCTGCCGATGTTTTGTCGGAAAAGGGCATCGCTTTCCCAGGTCGCTCTTGGAGGACACTCATTATTCGCTCAGCATCTTCATGGAGTCCCTTTTCCTTCGGCAGCCGCATCGATAGATTGACTCGTCCATCCTCTTCACGCACAAAAGCAACCCGAACGTCAACCAACTCACCTACGCGCAGCAAACGTGTTCGTTCCGGAGCGGCGATTAGACCGATAACGCCATACCCGAGGACACCGGCTTCACAAATGACGAAGGTACCTATTTGCAGGGGTCTATACACACGTGCTTTGACCCACTGATTACCCCAACTCGAAGGAGCGCGAACACAAAGAGGAGCCAAATCCTCCTCCAGCGCTAGCTTCGCGATTAAACGACCTTGTCGATCATGAGCTAACGTAGCATATACCTTATCTCCCACCTGAGGACGCAGCGTCTCTAATTCCGGGACATGTCGGTAAGGAAGAAGTAGATTGCGACCAAGACCCATTTCAAGGAAATAACCAAATCTAGGGTGAATATCTACAACTTCCAGCAACCCAACTTCGCCCATGAGGAGAAGCGGACGTTTCATTGTCGCCATAAGTCTATCCTGTGTATCGTGAAATAAGAAAGCTTCCACCTGGTCTCCAGGTTTAATTTTACCCACGATCTCCGCATAAGGCAGAAGGACATCCTGATAGCCGTCGCTCAGGAAATAACCATTAGGCGGAACTTCCCTCGCCACCTCTAGGGTAACAAGGGATCCTGCTTCCAGTCTCATACGCGCTCCACAACTTTGGCATCGGACCAAAGTCTTTCAATGTTATAATATTCACGATCATCGCGGTGGAAGACATGAAGAACAACATCCCCTAGATCAAGCAGCACCCATCTTGCTGTATCAATACCTTCGAAGCCTCTGATATTTACACCGTGCTCATGCGCTTTCTTTCTAGCTTCGCCGGCAATCGCTTGCACTTGTGTTTCTGAATTCCCGTGACAAATAACGAAATAATCGGCAATAAGGGAAACGCCTTGCAAGTTAAGGGTTACGACATCTGCCGCTTTTTTATCCTCAGCAGCCTCAACAACAAAAGCCAAAATTTCCTCAGGGTTTTTACTCATTCAATCATCCTCCAAATATTATCTGTTTATTTGTTCAATCAAATCATTTCGGGTCAAAATGGTAAGCGGATAAATCCGTTTGCCTTTGGCAATTAAAAAGCTAATTGTGGAGTCAAAACCGGCGACTAGAGCCTTCTCTAAACTTTGATTCGCGATTTCACGAATGTGATCCACACCTGGAAAATCGCGCCCAGGCTCCATATAATCCGCTAAGCAAACGATTTTATCCAATAATGTCATCTGTTCACGTCCTGAGGTATGATATCGAATTGCATCAAGTATCTCCTCATCATGGATTCCAAATTGTGCCTCAGCTATATAAGCACCAGCATGGGAGTGCCATAGCTCCTTATCGTAGTCCAATAAGTCCTGTGGCAAACCATTCTCGCGAATAATCTTAGCTTGTTCCTGCACGGGCCAATACTTGCAATAATCGTGCAAAATCGCCGCGAGGTCGGCTTTAACAGGGTCACCACCAAAACGATTGGCCAAAATAACGCTTGTTTCCATCACACCGAGTGTATGCAGCCAGCGTCGCTCAGGCATTTGTTCCTTCACCGCTACCATTAGTTCCTCACGATTCATACAATCGGTTCACCTCCATGAAACCATTCACCGCCTCTGGAACAAGGTAACGGACTGATCTACTGCGCTGCCTTTCCTCTCGAATGGCTGTTGATGAAATCTCTACAAGCGGCATAGGTACAATTGTCACGCGAGAACGAATATTCATAGACATATGCGTTGTATCGAGTTCATAGCCTGGCCTGGCTAAACCGATAAAACGAATATGCCGCACGATGTCATCGATGCGATGCCACTGCGGCAAATATTGAACCATATCTGCACCTATAATATAAGCAAATTCCGTATCTGGATATTCCTTGCATAGCAATTCAATCGTATCGATACTATATGATACGCCGCCTTTACTAATTTCGATATCAATTGGACGAAAAAAAGGATTGCCTTCCGCAGCAAGGCACACCATCTCCCAACGCTGCTGAGTCGTTGCTTTTGGCGCAATCGATTTATGCGGCGCTACATTAGCCGGCATCAGCCATACCTCGTCCAGTCCTGCTCCCACCCTCGCTCGCTCCGCCGCGATCAAATGACCGGTATGAATCGGGTCGAAGGTGCCTCCCATAATTCCGACAAGCATGCTTCCACCTCTTTAGCGCGGCAGTTCAATCTTCTTCTTGTCACGCGATTCTTTGTAGAGCACAACAATTTTTCCGATAACCTGCACAAGCTCTGCACCCGACTTCTCGGACAATTCGGCGCCGACTTCGTCACGATCTTCTCCGCTGTTGTTTAGCACGGTAATTTTAATCAATTCACGAACTTCCAAAGCTTCTTGAATGTGACGAATCAAGTGATCGTTCACGCCGCCTTTTCCTACTTGAAAGATCGGATCTAAATGGTGCGCCATTGAGCGCAAATAACGTTTCTGTTTGCCTGTTAACATAGATGTCCCTCTATTCATACTTATTCAGCTAACGACTGTTCTACCACCTGTCTCATTACTGCAACGGGTGCAGGAGTACCAGTCCAATATTCAAAGGCAAAAGCACCTTGATAAATAAACATACCGAGTCCGCCGTGGATGCTGGCCCCAATAGCTTCCGCTTCACGAAGAAACCTCGTAATTCGCGGATTATAAATTAAATCGCTAACTAGATGATGCGTTCGCAGCAGTTCTACCGGTAATGGAAGCTCATCTATATAAGGATGCATGCCGGCAGAAGTTGTATTCAGAACAAATTGCGCCTCATCTACAACATGTCCTAGCTCGTCCATCCCAAGTCCGATCGCTTTGGTATAAGCGCTGATTGTGTCGGCAAGCTCCAAAGCGCGTTCTTTGGTTCGATTCGCGATGTAGATGCGGCCCGCTCCTTCTTTCGCAAGCGCATAGGCAACGCCTCTGGCTGCTCCGCCGGCTCCAAGGAGAAGAACACTTTTTCCTGTCAATTCGATGCCAGTTTCTTCCTTCAACGATCGCACGTAGCCAATACCGTCTGTATTGTAACCGATTAGCTTGCCAGCTTCATTAACGATGGTGTTTACCGCACCAACGATCCTAGCTCCTTCATCGATCTCATCCAGGTACTGCATAACCTCCACTTTATGTGGAATCGTTACGTTGACACCGCGATATCCTAACGCCCGTATCCCGCGAACCGCATCGCCAAGTTCATCAGGACGAACGTGGAAAGCAGCGTAAACAGCGTTAATCCCTGTTTCCTGAAAAGCACGATTCAACATAATCGGTGAACGGGAATGACGAATCGGATCTCCGAATACCCCATATAAAATCGTATGACTGTCAATCGTCCGGTTCTTCTCCATGGTCTCCTCTTTTCCCCCTAAATCAAAGACTCACGCGTAATAACCTTAATCCCTTTCGGTGCATGAACAGCAAGCTGCGCTCCAGCTAAGCTGTTCACTTTAATCCAGCCTAAACCGGAGATCATCACATCCATCAGCTTCCCTTTCGGAATGTGCAGCGGGTGCTTCACAAGCCTAGGAAGCTCATCCAAATCCGCAAGGTTAGGTGGCGCAAGCATCACACCTTTGTGTTCTTCGTATAATTCATCAGCCCGTTCCAGCTTAGTACGATGTATTTGAAGCGCATTAGAGGTGTAACACGTGAATGACTGATGGTCGCCTTTGATAAAATCAAACCTAGCTAATGCACCAAAAAATAACGTTTGCGCTTCATTTAATTGAAACACCATCGGTTTTAGCGGCTTATCCGGCATAATCCGGGCTAAATCACGCTTTTTCACGACTTCGGTTAGACGATGTGTGTGCACGATACCGGGTGTATCAACGATAAACCGGCCATCATCCAACGGGATTTTTACCAGATCCAGCGTCGTACCCGGGTACTGTGACGTAGTGAGCTCAGATTCCAAATCACTGTAGTCGCTGATTAAGCGGTTAATAAGTGTCGATTTACCGACATTCGTTGCGCCGACAACATAGACATCCATGTTACCGCGATATTCCTGCACAGCTGTAATCACACGGTCAAAGCCTATATTTTTCTTCGCACTGCACAGAACGATATCAACAACCTTAAGGTTCTCCTCTTTAGCTCTGCGCTGTACCCAGTTAATGATCTTGTTTGCGTTCGTCACTTTCGGCAGTAAATCGATCTTGTTTACGACCAGCAGAACGGGATTCGTACCAACAAAGCGTGCAAGACCGCTAATCATACTGCCTTCAAAGTCAAAAATATCCACGATTTTCACAACAAGAGCTTTTGTTTGACCAACATGTCCCAGTAATTTAAGGAAGTCGTCCTGCTGCAATGTGATACTCGAAGATTCATTATAATGCTTTATACGATAGCAGCGCTGACAAATTAGCGGTTCCTTCTGCATCGCATCAGCCGGAATAAAGCCGAGCTTACTCTTTTCTTCTGTCTGCAGCAATACGCCGCAACCCGCACAATGATTAATCGTTTCTATACTCATGAAACCTCCTATTTCTTCATCCTAGATAAAGCCCATTTCTCAATACGACGATTAATTTTTGTAAAAAAACCCTCATCCTTAATTGAAATTGGCTGAACTAGGATCGTGTAAAGCCCCATCCGATTGCCTCCAAGAACGTCTGTTAACATTTGATCACCTATGACGGCTGTTTGTCTGGCATTCGTACCAAGCAGCTTCATAGCTCTGTGGAATGAAATGTTTGTTGGTTTCTTAGCACGGTGAATGAAGGGAATGCCTAGTGGCTCCGCAAACTTCGATACCCGACCATGATTATTATTGGACACGATGACTACCTTGAATCCGATCTTCTGCAAGCGTTTCAACCACTCTATTAACTCAGGAGTCGCATGCGGATCACGTGCGCCTACGAGTGTATTATCGAGATCAGTAATAATACCGCGAACACCAAATCCCCATAGATGAGTGGCATCAATATCATAGATTGTATGTACGGACTGTCTGGGTAAAAGTTTTTTCAGCAAACAAATTCCCTCCAACTGCTTCCTCGACATATACGAGAAACTATACCATAGTGCCCCTCACGTTGCAAAAAGAAAAGAACATACTTTCCCACTAGGAGCGGTCAGGAAGCGGTAACCAGTTCAATACGTTTTGAATTTTACGATCCCAGTAGCCCCACTCATGTTCGCCTGGCTCTTCTTCATAGGTCAAGTCGATATGTAATTCATGGCAATAATCGCGGAATCGAATATTATCCTTATAAAGGAAGTCTTCCGTTCCGCAGCATTGATAGAGTTGAGGAGCTTTTCCCTCCTTGCCTAACAGCTTCTCTGCCAAATAAAATAAATCATTCCCGCTGCCTTTAATTTTGGACGTATCTCCATAAATCAGTTTGAATTCGTCCGGGAGGTTCGAAGCTATGCTTACTACATCTAATGCACCCGACAAACTTGCTGCGGCTGCAAAACGCTCTGGATATGTTAGCGCCAGTTTCATTGCGCCATAACCGCCCATTGACAATCCTGCCACATAATTCAGTTCTCTTTCTTCAGCCAACGGGAAAAAAGATCGTGCTAAAGCAGGTAATTCTTCACTAATAAAAGTCCAATATTTCGGCCCCGCCGCCATATCTGTGTAAAAGCTGCGATTAACAGCCGGCATAACTACCGCTATTCCCAATTGCGATGCATAACGTTCAATCGAGGTTCTTCTCATCCAAATGGTGTGATCATCTGACAATCCGTGCAGCAAATATAGCGTGGGATGTTTTTTGCCATACACGGCAGATGCTAACCCGATTTGATTTTGAGCCGCTTGCGGCAAAATGACATTCATTGAGGCAGAAACACCAAGGGAATCTGAATAAAAATGACAATCGATAAAGGCCATATTAGTAAACTCCTCTCATAGTGAAAACCACCCCCTTCTAAGGAGAGTGGCTTATTTGGCTTATTTCATTTGTTCTTTTAATCTAGTAATAGACTGACTAACGGTCAGGAAGTCTACTTCAGTGGAATTTGCCTGACTGTATTTCGCGCGTTCAAACAGCTCGAGCACGGTTTCCAGCTCTTTTTTCATCCACTTGCTCTGATTCGACCACCTTTTGGTCGCTTCTCGCATCGTTTCGTGCTCATGTCTTGTGTAGCCCTTGCGACGGCTTAATCGCAGCAGCTTCTCGAATTCTACAATAATTTTTTGATTAAAATTAACGACCTGCATTTGTTTCCTGCGGGTTCGCCATGCTCTCCAAGAGTCGCTTTTAATGATAAAGAATAGAACTAAAGCAACAACTCCGGCAGCTGCTACACCGCCTAACGTCAGCCATAGCCATGTTAGGCTTGGAGCATGGTTGGTTGAATCAGGCAAAGTAACAGGATCGCTTTCCGTAGATAGGTCAACAGGCGGCGGGGTTTCCTCTGGGAACAGATTCGGTAACTTGAAGCCGGAGGTCGGCTCGAAGGCGATCCAACCAAAGCCTTCGAAATACACTTCTACCCAAGAATGAGCGTCTGAATTTCTAACCGTATAAGTACCTGCCCCATCCATATCTATATCTTTGCCCAGTTGACTCAAGATGCCAAAATCTCTATATTGCTCAGGTATCGGTGAAGTGCCTGATGAGTAACCTTTCACCCAACGAGTTGGAAGCCCAATCGAACGGGTGAGTACAGCCATGGACGTTGAGTAATAATCACAATACCCTTGCTTCACTTCAAATAAGAAACGATCCACAAAATCCTTACTTTTACCCTTACTTTCATCTGGCGTGTTCGTATACGGATAATGCTCAGACAAATACTTCTCGATCAACTTCGCTTTATCATAAGGATTCGTCGCGGTCTTGGTAATGTCGATTGCCAACTGCTTTACTCGTTCGGGAAGGTCAGCAGGCAATTGCAGGTACTCCGCCCAATCGGGTTGATTGGCATAGTCTGATTTGACTTCTCGTAATAACGCTACGTCCAGGATGGGTTCCTGCGTAATGATCGTATAATCGTGAGGATAATTACTTTTCCCTACAAAACGAAGCTCAGATTGGCGAGGCGACCATAAAATGCGTTGAAACGGGTTCTCACCTTTATTCACTTCCACAATTTTCTGGATAGCAAATCCCCCAAATAAAACGGGAAATACGTCATCTCTATCCATGACAACTTTTTGTGTCACTTCTTTCGTTTTCAAAAGCGATTGATCAAATCTCGTGTCCAGCGGCAGCGGAGTAACGTTTACACGATTGATAGGTAATTTCCGCTCTGTAGGGCTAAGATCCCATCCTTTTCCATTATACAATGCTCTTGT
The DNA here is from genome assembly GCF_900103825.1 of Paenibacillus sp. yr247. Taxonomy (GTDB): domain Bacteria; phylum Bacillota; class Bacilli; order Paenibacillales; family NBRC-103111; genus Paenibacillus_E. The sequence goes on along the minus strand of NZ_FNIF01000001.1, from coordinate 337,044 downwards.
TTCGCCACGGAAATAAGTTCGCTTACTCGTCTCGACAGTCATTACGGGCGTATAATCAAACCGAAACCCGCCGCCAAGCCGGCTGTCATCTCTACTGTAGCCGGAGGAAGTATCGCCTGTAGATGCCGTGATGCTGACTCCTTTTCCTAACAGAGGGACGGCTTCGCCGCGGCTCACTTTCCAAGCCGTATAAGGATCCGTTAATATCGGATTCACGGCTGGTGCAAATAGACCTACTAAAAAGGTGATGCTGACAATCAATAATATAGGAACAACGAGGGAAGATGGGTAATCGGTAATCGTTTCCCAAATAACGGGTGCCCGCTTCTTTAGTAGAGAAAAATGCCGCACCATCAGCAGTGAAAAACCGCAGAATATAACCATAGCCACTTGCGGCCACAAAAAGATCATGCTGAAGGAATCTCGAATGGCGAAAAACAAAATACTAACAACGATAAGGACAAACACACGTAATCTCGATTGTACTGACCACATGGCAAACAAATAAGCAATCCACGCGGTCAAACTAAACCAGATGAATGGCTCCAGCTGCCCCGCATTCAGAGCAATCCACTTCAGAACATCTTTCCAAGTCGTCACATGCACAGCGACAAAATGGTAGCTCATACCCAATCCATGTAGCCATAGAATCAATATAAATTGGATTACGGTTCGCCATCCGCGGTGCAGATGCGGTATGAGGTAAGTAGCTGCTACAATTCCCAGGGTACCGGTCACAAAGGCGACGGTTTCCGGCAACCATAAACCATCTTCTTTCATGATCCAAATCACAAATTGATAAAGAAAAATACCTGTAAGAATAGCGCTTACTCGTTGTTCCCAATCGGTAAGTAAGATCCTTTTCCACACTGAGTTAGGCATAACGTTTCGCCCCTCCCAACAGGTTAGGCAAGTCCGCCAAATGACTGACCTCATAACCCATATAACCTTGTGAGCGAATTGCCTTTATCCAATCCTCCTGCGTGCTTTCATTTTCCGTTCCTTGCAGTTTGACAGCATGAGAGGGTAGTGCATGAACCCAGATATGGCATGGATTCATCTGGAGATGCTCCAGTTGAGTTAGTACCTGCAGCATCACCGAGCCCTTTTGCGGAGAAATGAGTACAAAGAAGCAACCAGCTGGCAAATCTCTCGAGTGTTCCTTCATAATTTGATTTAAAGAATGATAACCATCTGCTTCTACACCGACTAAATGTTTTAATATATGCTTGTGATGATTCTGACTTTGTTTCGGTTCAAAATACGTGGATTCCTTCCCAATCGAAAGCAATCCCAGTGCCAAGTCACGGCCAGCTCCATAGCGAAACAAGGAAGCTGCAACAGAAACCGCCAGTTCAAACTCGTCTGCGTCCGCATAAGCACGGGCAGTTCGGTCCAACAAAATAATCGTTTTAGGCAGGGATTCTCGCTCGAACTCTTTGGATTTCCACGTACCTGTCTTAGCGGTGGCATTCCAGTGAATACGTGATAAGCGGTCTCCATAAATGTATTCGCGGACACCATTAATTTGCGTCGTTTCACGATGCGCTCTCGTCGTTGTAGAATGATGCTGCATACCTTTGAGCATTTGATGAAATTGCGCCCACTCCCGAATCGTAACGGTTTGTGGATACACAGTGATCGGCTGCTGGAGCTGAATAAGGCCTTTATGTTGAAAAAAACCAAAAATATCCTCTGTTAAGCACTCCGTCGCACCAAATCGGTAATATCCTCTTCTTAAAGGAGGTGTACTGTAAAATAGTTCGCCTCTACGTTTCCAATCTGGGACTAGCGACCCTTCGAATATGGCTTCTTCCCCATTCTGACGAATAAGCTGGTCTTTGATCATCATGTACGGAATAGGCCAGTATCCTGGAATCTGTACTTGAATACTGATCTGCAGAGATTGCCCCGCTTCAAGCTGTGCTTCCTGCCCTGTATTTGTAAGTTTGCGTGTTCCAAGTGCACGTTTAACTCCGCTCCAATTGCCAGAGAGCAAATACACTGACAATAGTGTGATGATAATAAAAAGCATGGAGGCCAGCTTACCTCCTTGAAAAAGTAGGAAGAATAAGCTAGCCGTGAAGCACGAAATAAGTAGCCATAGAGCTGCCGGAAACCGGGGACGTTCCCCGAATCGTTTGAATACCGGTCGATTCATAGGCTCACTTCTCCAATCGAACCGGCACGCGTACCTGCTCGAAAATCGCGCCGAGAACTGAAGAAACCGTGGCCCCGTCCATACGGGCTTCGGAATGAAGAATCATCCGGTGACCTAGAACGTAAGGAGCTAGGTATTTGATATCATCAGGTATCACATAGTCTCTTCCACCCAAGAAAGCAAAAGCTTTGGAGGCTAATACTAATGAGAGTGTTGCCCTTGGACTCGCTCCAAGGAAAACAGCGTGATGTTCACGTGTTTTTCTAGCAATAGTGACTAAATAATCTGCTACCGTTTCATCCAAGTGGACTTGACGGACCTGCTCTTGTATCGCTAGCACCTGAGATGTATCCATGATAGCCTGTAGGGCATCCATCGGATGCACCTTGCTCTGGGTAGCAATCATTTGCTTCTCAGCGGCTTCACTCGGATATCCTAGACTAAGCTTAATCATAAATCGGTCCAGCTGCGCTTCAGGTAATATATAGGTGCCTTCGAAATCAATCGGGTTCTGGGTGGCCAGCATGAGAAAGGGAGAAGGAAGCTCGTGTAAATCACCGTCAACCGTAATATGCTGTTCTTCCATGGCTTCCAGCAAAGCAGACTGCGTCTTGGTTGTTGCCCGATTAATTTCATCTACGAGCAAAATATTCGTCATAATCGGTCCTGAACGGAACAGGAACTTCTCTTCTTTAGGATGATATATAGAAACACCTGTAATATCGGAAGGTAATAAATCCGGATTACATTGAATGCGGCGAAATTGGCCATCAATGGATCGAGCTAGAGCCTTGATCAACACAGTCTTGCCTGTACCTGGAACGTCTTCAAGCAAAACATGTCCGCCGGCCAGCATAGCGGTAAGCAATAAATCAATCTCAGAGCTCTTGCCAAGAATGCATGATTCTAAATTTGCTTTCAGCCTAGCTAGAACTTCTACATGATGATGGGTGGCAGTTTCCATTTGTTGATCCTCCTTAGAGTTTTCGTAAGAAAACTTACTTCGTAAGCACGAGCTGAGTTTTCGTAAGAAAACTTACGTCGTAAGCATAAGCTGAATTTTGTTTGCAAACTTTCTTCGAAAGCGGTGCTGAGTGTTTTGCACTGCCTATTACTTAAACGCTACCAATAGGCGAAAATACGCCCATATGTCCGTATTTCTCAGAATAGTTAAGAAAAAGTGCGTAAATCCAGTTTACAGTAAAGTTTTTCGTCCGTATACTTGTATTTCCTCTAAACTTATTTGTTAAAATTAACCATGCGAAGTATTGCGTTCTTCTGATCGATTAGACACAAAACAAGCCCCTTCGGTTCTATCCGAAGGGGCTTGCTTGCCTAATCATTTATTTATCCTTTAGGTTTAAAAAATACAGCAGCCAAAAACGAGAATATGATAGCCGCCGAAATACCCGCGCTGGTTACTTTAAAAATGCCGGTTATGATACCAATATATCCATCCTTATGCAGTTCCTCAAGCGCTCCGTGCACAAGCGCATTGCCAAAACTGGTAATCGGAACGGTTGCCCCCGCACCAGCAAATTCAATGAATGGATCATACAAGTTACAGCCGTCTGCTATAGCGCCAAGAACGACTAGTGTGCTCATCGTATGTGCTGGTGTTAACTTCCCTATATCCATCAATAGTTGGCCGAATACACAGATGGCTCCACCAATAACAAAAGCCCAAAAAAAGCTCATGCGTACAACCCTCCAGACTCAATAGAAACAGCATGTGCAATACAAGGGATGCTTTCCCCTTGCTGAAAGGAAAGTGGAGAAAGCAAAGCTCCAGTCGCTACGACTAGAATTCGCTTCAATTCCCCTTTCTTGATGCGCTTAAGTAAATGGCCGTAAGTGACGGTTGCCGAACAACCGCATCCGCTTCCTCCCGACTGCACGTTTTGCTTGTCTCGATGATAGATCATCAAACCACAATCATCATACGTTGTTTGGTCGATCGGAATCTTGTGCTTTTGAAATAACTCACGGGCAATATCGGAACCTACCGTAGCTAAATCGCCGGTAACGATAAGATCGTAGTAACCAGGCTCACGATTCAGATCACGAAAGTGAGCTTGAATCGTATCTACTGCCGCCGGAGCCATTGCAGCGCCCATATTAAACGGATCCGTGATTCCCATATCAATGATCCGTCCGATCGTGGCTGAGGTGACGACAGGACCGTCACCCGTCTTCCCCAGCACTGCGACCCCAGCGCCGGTTACTGTGTATTGCGCTGTCGGAGGCTTCTGCGATCCGTATTCCGTCGGATAACGGAACTGCTTCTCTGCCGTACAGTTGTGGCTGCAGGTCCCCGCCATCACATAGTTGGCGGCACTTGAATCCAGCAGCTGCGCGGCAAGCGCTAGCCCTTCCATCGATGTGGAGCAAGCGCCAAATATGCCGAGATAGGGCATGCCCAGCGTACGAACAGCGAAGGTATTGGAGATGATCTGATTCATCAGATCACCTCCAATATAGAACTGAATCTGACCGCCGGTAAGCCCGGCGCAATCAAGCGCATGCTGCGCAGCTTCTTCGAGCAGCGCTTTCTCAGCTTTTTCCCATGTCTTCTGACCAAGGGTCAAATCACCATGAACGAAATCAAAATCATCACTTATGGGTCCTTTGCCCTCATCAGGTCCTACTACCGTCCCCGTCGAAAGAATGACGGGGCGATTCTCAAAGACCCAGCTCTGATGCCCCTTCAGCATACGGTCAACTCCCGCCCATAATTATAAGATGCACGATTCCTACCAGAAAAGCTGCTACAGTTCCGAAGACGATAACCGAGCCAGCTAGCTTGAACATATTGCCGCCTACACCAAGTACAAGTCCTTCCGCTCGATGCTCAATCGCTGCAGAGCATAACGAATTCGCAAAACCAGTCACAGGTACAGAGCTGCCTGCACCAGCCCATTGAGCTATTTTATCGTACACTCCGAAGCTGGTCAGTATAACAGAGATGATAATTAATACAGCAACCGTTGGGTTGCCTGCTGTTTTTTCCGTGAAACCAAACCACTTAATGAACATTTGCATAAAACATTCACCGATTAAACAAATGGTTCCTCCAACCAAAAAGGCTCGCATACAGTTTTTCAGAACGGGTCTTTTGGGCTCTTTAAGCTTCGCTAAGTTCTGATATTCCTGCTGAGTCATTGTCAGGTTTTTCTTCTTGTTGTTGGCCATACATTCCCTCCTGCTCCTTCGAGCATCTAGGTTCTCAGAATCGTAGAAAGGTCTCGAATCACCTTCATTAACTGCTCTGAACATACTTCATACATCTGCTTCGCTTGCCATCATAGAGATCAACGGTTAATTCACCATTCGTGTCTACATGTGCGAGGAATACATTTTCCTTCGTTACTCCTAGCTTAACCAGTTCCTTATGTAGCCATCCTCGACTTCTTCCTGTCGCAGCCAAGGACTCATCTTGATATTACCGTCCATGATAACCGTCTGTTTTGGCTTCTTGCTAATCAACTTCATACCAAGATGCTTAGGTGTCAGCGGTTGTAGATCACTTTTTAGCAAAACAACTTAAGTCCTCGCTAGCCTTGAGCATTGCGAATTATACTTCGGCAACTCGAAAAATACTTTTTGTGCGCAGCTGCTCGAGCAGTTCATCCCCCGCATAACGTTCTTTTTTTAAAGAATCCTCAAATATTTTGCCATCTTTAATGACAACTGTTCCTTTACCTTCAAACCAAAGGCGTAAAGTCTTACTTTTGAGCGTTAAAAATCCAAGAGCAAAAGGGATGAGTCACCAGACAAGTAAAGCGATGAGCCCATGCGCGAAATTAGCTTCGACATCGGTTGACATAGATCCAGCCAAGTCACCAATTGTTAAGCCTAGGACATATTCAAAAAAAGTCAGTTGAGATATTTGTTTTTTCCCAAAATTTCGCGTTAGTACAAATAGAATGACCAGTGCACTAAACGCTCTGACAATGATATATACCCAATCTGCCACAATCTTTCCCTCTCTCCTTCCTATAACGCTAAACAAAATCATTATGCACAATTTAAGTGTCATCTATCATCGAATCCGATTGGATTTAATTGTTAATTATGACAGCGAGAAGTCAGGGCATATTAATGAGCGCAAACAAATGAAAAAGCCAAAGCCATTTGGTTGCAATTAAAAAAAAAAAAGAGGTGCACAACATGACGGTAGCTTCTGACGTAAAAACAACTTTGGCCTCACTTAAAAGTGCGCAGGCCAGCTTAGAAACGTTTGCTCTAAGCACACAGAATCAAGAAGCTAAACAATTGTATGAGACTGCGGCTCTATCCGCGCAAGACATCGTAAATCAAGTTGCCTCCCGGGTGCAGCAACTGGAAAACGAAGAACCTCAATACAAAGGGTTCTAGTCCGAAAAACTAAAAAACAGCCGGCTGCGAGTTCTCGCAAACGGCTGTTTTTAGGTTAAAACAAACTGTTGAGGATCAGAGTGAGTAAAACGAACAGAACTAATATAAGCAGTATCAGCTTTTCTTTTGGCATTCATGCCGCCCCTCATTTCGAATGAGATTCCTACTTATTCCAATGGCTGACCGGATGCCTTCCTCAGCTCATTAGCCAATCGATGAAACTCTTCTCTTGCTACTGTATCTTCGGTTGCCAAATACGCCGCAGATAAAAAAGCAATGATTTTATTCGCATCTGCCACACTCAACATAGAATCATTACCTCCCTAAATTCCCTTATTTACCCCTCCAATAATCGAAAGTCATATCGCACAATGACTACGCGGTAAGGCTTCTCGGTTTCAGGATACACCGTAATTGTGTAGCACGAATTGTACTCTAGTGTATTCATCCATAGGCAAGAGCGTGCAAAAAAACGTTGCATCCCTAATGGCGTGCGCGCTAGATTAAACTATTATTTTCATAACTTTTTGATAGATTTCTAAATAGCGTTTTGTATAGATCCACCATCGCTTTTTAACAAGATAGCGCATAAGAGATTGGTTACACTCATCTCGATTAACTCCTAACAGTCTTTGCAATTGAGCAAGGATGCCAAGAAAGTAAGTCCTAACCCTTGTCCCCAGCCTTGAATCCGTTTGTATGGGACTCCTTTGTAGCCCGTCAATATACAGTTGTCCTGAGCAGATTAACTGTGCCGCGATTACCTGCCGAACCGAAAGTTTCCAAATAAGCGACGGGGACTCCGTTTTTTGGCTTAAATGAAAAGAGCCTACCCGAAGGTAAGCTCCACATGAATAATAAACTTATTATTCCTCGTAAATCACAACTGACTTCGTTTCCTCTTCCCATTTAACAGTAGCTTTTAGAGCTTCGCTAATGAAACGAACCGGTACAACAGTATTGCCTTCAACGATGACTGCAGGAACTTCCAGTGTTACTTCTTTACCATCTACAAAAGCTTTTGTGCTATCGATAAAAAGCTTCACTGTAATTCCGCCACGAGTAACCGTTACCGAACGTTCTTCCGCGTTCCATGTCACTTCGGCTTTTAGCGACTCCGAAATCGCACGGAATGGAACCAACGTGCTGCCATCTTTAATGAAAGGATTAACTTCCAAAGCAGGCTCCTCACCATTCACATACAATAGCACGCCTTTTTTCCCTAGTTTTTCAAAAAGCTTGCCCAGTTTCTTGTAGGAGTTCAGGTTCTTAATGTTTGCTTTTACTGCTTCCTTCTGAACATAAACCGCATCAGTTACACTACCCTGCTCGTCCAATACATCGGCAACAGCAGAAAGAGCAGCATCCCGCTCCTTAATCGCATCAAGCTCAGCCTTTAATTGATCGCTAATGTGAGCACCGTAGTTTGTCAAAAGAAGATCGGCAATAACAGCTCCGGCTGGCTTATCCTTTACATTTTCGAGCGCATGAAGAAGACCTAAATAACCGTTTTTGCCATGGCTACCATAAGTATCGGAGGTTACAGTTGCATCCTTACCCCCATTAACTTTCACATTTAGTTCTACGACTGGTTTGGACGTATCTGCTTTATCAGCATTATTGCCATTCTCGGATTTTGCAAAAGCAGATCCAGTCATAAGGCTAGATACAACAATGCATGTAGCTGTAATCATCCAGGGCTTGTTCATTTTCATAATAATGGCTCCTCAATTGGGATTTATTTACTCTCCTACATATTCGACATGATTCTTATTTTTGGAGGGGTCGGTTGATAATTGAAAAAAATCCACCTCCGCTGTTGCTGCAAGATTGCATAAAAAAGAGCCTTAGGAAGCACATGCTTCCCAAGGCTCTACGCCTATTTATTTCAAATAAAACACTTCACGCATTGGTTGAATCGGCACGGCTTCTCGGAAATCAAAGGAACCAACGACCATCTTCGAGGTAATCGCATTCCATTGATTACACACTTCACTATCAGCTAAGTAAGCAAATGCAGCATCTATATCATCGCACAAGAAGCAGTAGAAAAACTGTGCACCATTTTGAAAGATAGAATAATCCCGAATGCCGGCTTTTCTATGCTCTTCCATAATCTCCGGCCATGGAGCCAGATGCATACGGACATATTCCTCCAAATCTTCTTCGCGTATGGTCCATGTCCATGCGAATTTCCCGCTATTCGTCATGCGATCACCCTTCCCTAATTTAAAAATATTCAAACTGCTCCTTGAACCCTTCTGGCAAATGAAGTGGAAGTCCTGCATATTGAAACGCGAACCGTTCCAATACGACAAATATGTGCCCCAACTGCCAACGGATTGTATTCCGAAACCCTTCGGGGATTCGGTCGGCAGTTTCCTCCGTTAACCCCTCCACCGTTTTTAAGATTTGGCCCCTCACGAAGGACAGTTGTTTGAACAAATAGTGTTCCATCGCCCTCACTCCTTTAAACACTCGTTATGGAATATTTTAACACATATCTTTTTGAATAGTAGCACAATGTTAATGCCCGTTGATCAATCATGCTTTTTGCAAGGTTTAATTCATCTAGCTCCGACCGCTCAACCAACACGCGCTGTTGAGCACTAACCGCCTGTATGCTTCCGATTTAAACGACGGTGCGTGATGACCGGGTTGTAAATAGATGACTTTCCCGAGACAATAAGCTTGTTCCCAGGCCGCAGGGTAACGATTTCCGGCAAATTCGAACTCTAAGAAAACAGTTTTGGGGGTGAAGGGGTCAAAATCGAACAAATACGGCTCTTCATCCATGTTAAAGTTCTCGACACCCTCCAGTAATGGATGATTCTCTGCTGTCCTGTAATATTTAAGCGCCTGGTAAGGAGGATGCCCGATAAACTTTGCGCCGATCATCTGCAGCAGCTCGTAGCTGCGCTGCAGCGAAATGCCGTTATGGATGACAAGCAGCCTTCCGCCACCTGCCACAAACCGTAGAAGACCTGCAGATTGTTCCATTGTAAGGTCGCGGTTCCAACAGTCCGTATAGGAAATACATAACGGAAATTGACTTTGATCCAACTCCGCGAAACAGTTATAATCCTCTGTACTTGTAAGTTGAAACTCGCCGCTAAGAATCGCTTCCAGCTCCTGTCTTGCCGGCTCCAAAGGATGCCATGGAGCATCGGTGTCATCACCAATCAATAGTACATTCGTTTTATCGCTCATATGCCTTTCCCTCCTCTTTTCATTTACCAAGGCAACTCTTTACCCGTGTCCGCTTCGATGTAAATCGGCTTTTCGTGGACCTTGTACTTGAATTCCTCAATCCGTTTCAAAATGTTCTCTGCGGCCTCTTCTGACGTATACGTCCCGGCTGAGTTCCACGTGCCGCTCATATATGATTTGACCCAACCGGGGTGAAGAAGGATGACACGTCCGCCTTCCTTACGGATCTTGTTATGGATAATCGTGGAACCCATATTAAGAGCCGCTTTGGCCATACAATACCCGAACCAAGCTTCTCTATGGCTATTCCCGATGCTGCCGGCCTCCGAAGAAATACTGACAATCAGCTTTCCGCCATTCATAATTGGCTCAATCAGTGCGTTCGACATCCGGATTGCGCCGAGGGCAGACACGTTGTACACTCGCTGAATCTCGTCAAAATCGATCTCGTCTTCCACCGTTTTCTCCGTATCGCCGAGGATCGCCGCGTTGTTGATCAGGAGATCCAGCTTATTGGTCATACTCTTGATGAAAATAGCTGCTTCCTTCACACTCTCGTCCATCCCCACATTCAATTTGAATGCGTGTAGCTGTCTAGGGAACTGTTCCGCAAGCAGGATCATCTCTTCGTTGTTTTCCATAATGCCCCCCGCATAAACGGTATACCCCTCACGTAGTAGAGCCTTGGTAATCGCTAGACCAATTCCCCTATCCGTTCCGGTTACACAAGCCGTCTTATTCTTCGTCATTTGTACTGTCTCCACCATTCATCGATAATTTTACTTTAGGAATGATTGGCCCTTGGCGGCCAAGGCTCTACGGATCTGCTCCATCGCCTTTGGTCCCATACCATGCAACTTTAAGACTTCAGCTTCAGTCAGCTTACTGAACTGCTCAAGCCGCAAGTATCCAGCACTGGCGAGTGCACGACGTGCCGGACTGGCTAGCCCGGTCGGAAGGTTAGATTCGGGTTCAATTTTGTTGTTCTTTGACATATCGAATTCCCCTTCATTGCAAATTTAATTACCAAACAACTCTTTAATCGTGTCAGCCAAATGCACAATACCCCATTCTAGTTCATGCAGCTTGGCATAAGCGTAGGAGATACGCAAATAGCTTCCTGCATTTCGATTATAAATCGAACCAGGATTTAACAAAATACCTTCTTTTAAAGCTCGCTCAAACAGCAAATGCATCGGTACATCCACGGTGAGGCGAAGCCAAATATAGAAACCGCCTGTTGGCACTGACCATATGGCAATCTCCTTAAAATAGGTCATCAACAACTGAACAGTTAGGTTCCGTCTAATTTTCAGTTGTTCTCTAACATAGACTAGATGCTCTTTGTACAAACCTCTGCCGAGCCATTCGGCTGCCGCCCACTGTGATACTGAGCTCGAGCCATAATCGTTCTGCATTTTGATATCTGCTAATCGTTCAATAACGGGTTCTGGGGCGACCACCCAACCAATCCTTAGCCCTGGACTTAAGGTCTTCGACAAGCTCCTCAAATAGAGAACCAATGTATTGGGATCCCTAGCCTTTAACGTTCCCTATAGACATTATCCTCAATGATCGGGAGACCTTCATCGGCACAAATCTTCATCAGTTCTTGACGTCTCTCCTCAGTCATCAGCGTGCTAGTAGGGTTATGAAAAGAAGAAATGGTATAGAGCAGCGAAGCGTTATAGCCTTCTTTATATCGGCTAATAGCAAGTACTCAGCTATCTGTTTCCGCAAATATAGATTTCCCTTAGGTTCTTCATAGTCCATTTCTATACTTAAAAAGAGAATTAAAGCGTTACACTAGTTTCCTAGCTCTGGTTTTTTGGTTTGGCGTTTGCGGGACTCCTAGTGGGTAAGCGAGATTCCAATGGGCATTTCATCGCCAAATTAAACAAGGTTTCTGCCTGCATGATATGGGGGGTAGCTATTTATATGGGGATGCAATTCATATGAAAAGATTGGCGACGAAAAGATGGTCACGTTAGAGCGGCTTATCCAGGACTATCTTGAACACCTAGTTCTTCATCTTGAGCAAATATTTCGCACATATTAAAGTAAAGTGCCCTTCAATAAAATGAGCAGGCTGTCTCAAGACACCTGCTCAATCCTGTATTTTAAACTGACAATCTAAAAAACTACAAAAAAAACTAAAAGCTATGGCGTACCTGCGAGTAGAAAGGAGCGCTATACTAAAGTCGCAACTAATGAAAGCACTTAGCATGATCATCATCGTCACCGTACAGGTTATGACACGCAAACTGTTTGACTTCGTTTTCTTCTGGTCGGAGGAAGTGACAATGCTGCTCCTCATCAGGTTCTCTTTCATGGGAATTGCGATTGGCTTCCGTGAGAAGCTGTACCTTGGCATTGACCCCTTCACCCACAAGCTTCGGTAAAACCATATCCACGCTCTCCGACTTCTTCTCCCCATCTCTAGCCTCCACTCCGTCGATTTGAAAACGCATACAATATAGCTTTGGAAAGAAAAACCAGTTGCTAGAGCAACTGGTTAACGTTTTACAAGATCTTCACGAATCGGTGTAAAGACATCTAACAAAGCGGATTCTTCTAATGCCGTAACACCATGCTTTGCTCCGCTAGGTATGTAAACCGTCTGGCCTTGCTCGATTACTGTCACTACACCATCTATGGTAAACTCAATTTTCCCTTTTAAACAATAGGACATTTGTTCATGAATATGAAAATGCTGATAACCGATGGCACCAGGCTCGAAATGAACCTCCATCATCATTAAACCAACTTCAGCTTTTAGAATGCAGCGTTTAACGCCTGGCTCTGCTGCTTCCCATACGCCAATATTAGACATCTGACTTCCCCTTTCGTAATAGAACGATCCCAGAAAAAAATAAAAGGACCGCAAGCGGCCCTTCACTTACTTTTTAATTATATCTGACAAGCACCTAATTGAACATACTTGCTTCTAAACGAACATTACGAGTTTACCGATGCACGATCTTTCCCTTTGTCGGCTTCACCCGCATTTTTGTTCGCTGCCTCACGATCGTGCTGCATTTCTTCCACTGTTTTCATCTTCAAGCGAGCTGCGCCCTCGTAGTTGCGCGTCGGAACGAGGTTTCCAGCTGCAAGGCGCTGTTTCGCTTCGGCAATAGCCGTACCATACTGAGGCAGCCATGCCTCCTGTGCGACCAGCATTTCATCGACCATTTGCCATATTTCTTTGGGATTGCACACTGCTCCCACAAGCGGATCCATCATAAACGCTTGACGAAGCAGCTTATCATCGCCATGAACAGCTGCTTCTACGGCTAGCCGCTGCACGGAAATACTGACATTACACACAGCTGCCGGTCCAAGCGGCAGGTCTCCAACATGCGGCATCGAGATGCCGTTGCCATCTACATAACCCGGCGCTTCAATGATCGCATCATTCGGCAGGTTCGAGATAACACCGTTATTGACCAAATTGAAATGTCCGCGATACACGCGTCCTGTTTCAAGTCCCTCGATAATATAGGAACCGTGCTCTTCACTGCGTTTCTCTGATGCGTAAACGAATGCCTTATCCTTCATCCAATTCGGAAAATCCGTCTCGAACCAGTTTCGCCCCTCCGTGCATACACGCAAATAGCCGCCTGTTTCGCCATTAATCCAGCTGCCCATGTCAATCCAATCATGGATTTCGCTAGCGCGCTTCCGGTACCAAGGCACATACTCGCTCAAATGTCCATTGGATTCTGTGCTATAGTAGCCAAAACGGCGCAGCATGTCGATTCGCACTTTTTCCGTACGCGTGAACTCCGGATTATTCTCGAAGGCTTCAAGCAAGCCGCCTGTTAAATCCTTGCCGTTGTGACGAATTTGTACGTACCATGTTTGGTGATTGATGCCCGCACAAATAATATCCACTTCTTTTTTCTTTAAGCCGAAAACTTCTGCAATTTGTTTATGTCCATGCTGCACACCGTGACATAAACCAATCGTCCGCACACCGCCGTACTTGTTGCAAGCCCAAGTCATCATGGCCATCGGATTCGCATAATTTAACAGCAGCACATCAGGCGAAGCCACTTCTCGGATATCTTGGCAAATGCGCAGCATTTCCGAAATGCCTCGCTGACCATACATTATACCTCCGGCACACAGCGTGTCGCCCACACATTGGTCCACGCCATATTTCAGCGGAATATCCACATCGGTCGCAAAAGCCTCCAGACCTCCCACACGGATCGTGCACAAGATATACTTCGCATCTTTCAATGCTTCACGACGGTCTGTAGTCGCTTGAATCTCTATCGCTAAGCCATTTTCACGAATATCCCGTTGGCATAGCTCGGTTACCATATCTAAGTTATGTTGATTAATGTCTGTAAAAGCCACTTGAACATTATGAAATTCAGGAACAGCTAACAAATCCCGTAATAGTCCGCGTGTAAATCCAATACTCCCCGCTCCAATAAAAGCTACCTTAAATGACATTTCTATCGTCCTCTCTGTCGTTTAATCTACAATTCACATTGTATCAAGCGCGAATGAGAAAACGTTATCAAATTCCTAACTTCATCGGAAGTGATTTGTCAAAAATCCTAACTTTTTTCTGGATAATCCCACTTTTGAGTATTCATCGATTTGCGAAATTCGGTTGGAGTTATGTCCGTATAGTCTTTGAAAAGCATATGGAAATACTGACGGCTTCCGACCCCGATATAATCGCATATCTCTGAAATCGGCACATTCGTTTCAAGCAGCAGCATTTTGGCTTTTTCCATCCGAATGACAGTCAAATAAGACATCAGTGTTTGGCCCGTTAATGTTTTAAAAATCCGTTGTAAATAGCCCGGATGTAAATTGACGGCTCCCGCAATGTCCTTCACTTGGATATCGCGGTCATAGTTTTGATGCAAATAATCCATACTTTGCTTCACATACCACTCACTTTGCGCCAATCGGCTGCTTACTGATTCCCGCCAAAGCCTCGCAATCCGAATAAGCAGCTGAGCGAAGAGCAATAGAACCATCGTTTCACTTTTGGCCGCTGCTTTATCCAGCTCAAGCACCAAGCTTTTCATGATATGGTATACCTCATCGGGATCCCGAAGTACCAAATAGGTAGATTCGACCTCCAACAGGGATGACAACAGCTTGTCTTCGGTTGCCAGTTGTTGAATAGACGGGTACACGCCTTTTTGCTCCATGAATCGAAACTCGACATTTAGCATTCTACATGGGTTAGCCTCGTCTACGATCAAACGATGGGATACGTTAGCGTTAATGATGATGAATTCACCCTTTTTGAGACTAACCGTTTCGGTATGTGCTGGCTGGGTCTGAATTTCAACCTCACAGAATCCTTTTATGGTATACATTATTTCTATTGCATCATGGCGATGAAAGGACATATAGAAGCCTTGCCATTGTTTAAAATAGTAGGCTACCACTTGAGGATGGCTATGTTGCTCGGTCAATAATGCCGGGAAAAGGGTACCTCTATTCTGCATTACGAATCTCCTTTCCCCCAAGAGGAAGCCCTTATTTCTGATGGGGTTTTTCCCGTTTGCTGTTTCACCATTCGCGCGAAATGGTAGCTCGTTTTGAATCCACTGCGCTGTGCTATTTCCGATATCGATAACCCTGTATGGGTGAGTAATTCAATAGCCCGCAAAACACGGTAATGCCACACGTATTTGATCGGCGTCGTGTGCTCGTACTTACGGAATAGCCGAACCAAATGCTCATCAGAAACTCCCGTTTTCGCGGCAATCATCGTCAAACCGATTTCTTCCTTAAACGCTTGATGAATGTAAGATTTAGCTCGTAAAACAGAAGGATGAATATCTTTCTGAAGCTGCGCTTTGGATAACTCGGATATAAACAATTGAATCGCTGTATGGCCCAGACTACGCATCACGGTACCTGTATCGGCATGCTCGGAACGGATGGTTAGCATGAGGTCTGTTATCCGGTTCAAATGTTCAGAAATTGGAATGCTAAACGGAAGTTGTTCCAAAGCTTTCACATCATCCACTGATAGTGGTTGAACGCGTACAGCCACCCACCGATGCCAACTGTCCTGATTATCCGCGAATGCAAAATGCTCGATATGCCCAGGCTTCAGAAGAGCCACATTGCCGGGCTCCAGTCTGAAGACAACTCCATCAATGGCCACTTCCATTGAACCAGTATGTAATAAAACAAGTTGAATATCTTGTTGTATGCGAGGACCATACCTGCCACCCGGTGGATATACAATCGTACCGACCGTAGCGGTATCGATATGGTTGAAGCTAATTGGTTCCAACTGATTCGTCATGTGCTTCATCTCCAGAAAAGCTGCGTCATCATTAAGGCAATTGTAACCGCCGATCGGTAAAAAGAAAATCCCCTCATAAAGAAGGGATTTTGCATTTTTGCGCCTTAATTATCGTTTAAACAAAACCGGAAAATATTCATTTGCAAAAGGTTGACCTTGAAAAGGGCGTGGTCCTAACAGACGGATATTGTCATGACGCTGCACGCCTGCGCGGTAGCTCGTGCCGCCCGGCATCAAATGTGCAACAACAGCCATACGCGGCTCATTCGTCTTATTCGCACCGGACCCGTGGAACGTAAGGCCGTGATGAAAGCTTGCCTGTCCTGCCTTCAGAATGCAGGGCTCCTCGACCCATTCGTGACCTGCCGCATATTTGTTCCGAAGCTCCTCCATGTTCGGATTGAAGAAAGTGTTGCTATCAGGTATCAGTCCCCACTTGTGAGAGCCTAGAATGGTCATCATCCCGCCATTAGTCAGATCTGTGTCCTGCAGCGCAATCCATACAGTTACCATTTTTGAATTGCTGGAGCATTGCCAGTACCCATAATCCTGATGCCAGCCAACGTTGCCTGATGGAGTTTCCTTGTCGCCGACACCTGGCTTATAAATAACCTGATCGTGCCACAGCCGGATTTCATCGGTTGCCAGCAGATCAGCCGCAAGCTCTCCGATAAACGGATCCGTGACGATATTTCGGATCTCGTCATTGATCCACCATCCGTTATCCAGCTTACGCAGCGAATCGGGGTTGGGGTTCGGACGGTAATGGTTCATCGGAAGCCCATCGCCGTCGTAATCGCCAGTCCACACCCGTTCATGCGCTCGTCGCAACCGTTCGATTTGATCGTCGTCCAGCAGCTTCGGGGATATCCAGTAGCCGTCCTGATTGAATGTATCCTTATCCTGAGCAGTAATTTTGTAAGCTCTCTCTGCTTGCAAAGTCATCGTAAATCCCTCCTTCATCGTCTTGCATTCATCATACTTAATCCCAAGTATATTGACGTTCATAGAGCTACTTAGTAGTATGAAAAACATATAAGACAAACAAGAACAGTCGACTGAACTTAGCAGGAGGTCCTCCCCGTGCCTGAAAAACAAAGTCCACGCTGGACTTACGACATCAATACGGAAGGTCGCATACCAGGAGTTCCGGAGCTGCTCCTTTTCGGCTTCGATGAGATTAGATCTGCACTGCCCCTTTCCTATCATAAGCATGCCGGCTACGAATTCGTATTGGTTGAACGAGGCAAAGCTAGCTGGGAGTTGGACGGACACGTCTATGAGACAAAAGCAGGCGATGTGTTTCACACCATCCCCGGCGAGGTTCATCGCGGGGGCTTCAACGTGATTGAACCTAGCCGGTTCTGGTGGTTCATCGTCGCACCGCCGCATTCGGAAGACTGGCTGCGCTTGCCGCCAGACGAGAGTGAGTGCTTCAAACGCGCATTAGAGGCATTGCCCAGAGTTACCCACATTGGCCTGCAGGCTATTGACGTCTTCCGACAGCTGAGGAATGCTTTAAATTCCAACAGTCCCTTACGATCCGCCTCTATCCGCCATGCTTTGCTCGGATTGCTGCTCCGTATTCTTCAACCTAGTCAACAAATTGTTTTGCTAGCCAATGATCTATTGCATCAATTTGATACACTGAGAAGGCGAATTGACGATGAGCCTCAATGGCGCCCCACTATTGAAGAGTTGGCTGGCTTTGTTCGGATCAGCCCATCCCACTTCTTTCGCACCTTCCAGGAATACACTGGACTTCCCCCAATGGTATATATTGAACGAGTGCGAATAAAGAAAGCTTGCGGACTCCTAGTTGAAGGCACGGATACTGTCACAGAGATTGCCAATGAATTGGGCTACGCGTCAAGTCAACATTTCGCCACCGTGTTTAAACGCATTACAGGCATGACCCCTATCCAATGGAGGATGTATCAAACTGGCCGGAATGATGCGCTCTAACGGGTATTCCAGATGCAACAGCAGAGCATAAGTCTGCATCAAAAACATCCCAAATAAAAATAAGGGCACTGAAAAAGGACCATGGAGTCTACAAATGTAGACTCCATGGTCCTCTTTCGTCATTCATAAGAGAAGCTTTTCCATTTCCTAATCCCGTTCATCTGGATCGCTAGTCGAGAACGCCTTTTTTACATTATCCATGATTTCCTCGACGGCCTCACTCAGCATATCGGTCGGCGTTGTGTCTTCTTCATTAGGTTGAGTTGGAATTGTATCGTTACTCACGTGATCGAAATAATGACTTTTATCCATAAGCTAACCTCCTGTAGGGTTGTTGTTTCCTTATTCCGCATCCTTTATTCACCTTTTCAGAAACTTTTGAAACATCATTCCAAAAAACCTTGCCTAAACCCCATTATTGGAGTAAATTAAACCTATATGAACTCATATCAACACAAATAAACAATTACAAGGAGAGATTATACAATGGATATCCGCTACGCATCACACCCGAATGAAGTTAAGCAATTTGACACTGAACGCCTACAAGCCGAGTTTCAAATTAACTCTTTGTTTTCACCAAACGAAATAAAATTGGTTTACTCCCACGTTGACCGTTTTATCATTGGCGGTGTTCTTCCAGTCACAGGCACGCTTCAACTGCAAGCTGACAAAAAAGAAATGGCCGCTGATTTTTTCTTAGAGCGCCGCGAAATCGGAATTATTAACGTTGGTGCAAGAGGTACGATCACGGTGGATGGTACCGTATTTACCATGGATCCTAAGGACGGCCTTTATATCGGTTTAGGAGCTAAAGAAATTATGTTTGCAAGCGACAACGGTTCTGAGCCTGCTAAGTTCTATTTCAACTCAACACCTGCTCACCAAACCTATCCAACTGTGAAAGTCGCCATCAGCGAAGCTACGCCTACTCACTTAGGCAGCATCAATACATCCAATGAGCGCACAATCTACAAATACATTCACACAGGCGGCGTGAAAAGCTGTCAACTTGTTATGGGTATGACACTTCTGAAGCCGGGTAACATGTGGAACACAATGCCTTCCCATACACACAATCGTCGTTCCGAGGTTTACTTCTACTTTGACATGCCTGAAGACAGCGTTGTTTTCCACATGATGGGTGAACCTCAACAAACTCGTCACGTCGTAATGCGTAATGAGCAAGCTATTATTTCTCCAAGCTGGTCCATTCATAGTGGTGTTGGCACGAACAATTATACCTTTATCTGGGGCATGGCTGGCGAAAATCAAATTTTCGAAGATATGGACGCCGTTGCCATGAAAGATTTAAAATAATCGGTAACCCTATGTAGAAACGGATGACAACCGATGAACCCTTTACGCAGATATGAAACCATTATGGAAATACTCCTGGCGCAGAAAGAAGTAACCGTTAACGAACTTAGCGAACGACTGGACGTTACGGGCAAAACGATTCGCGAAGATTTAGCCAAGCTCGAGGAGAAAGGGCTGCTCGTCCGCATTCATGGCGGTGCGATGCTCGCTCAGAGTGATCAGCTTGGTATTCTTTCAGCGAAGGAGCCGATCATTAAGCATGCCGATCAGAAATCGGAGATTGCGACGATTGCTCTGCGACACATTCAGCCACGGGATATTATTGCCCTTGATGGCGGCAGCACGACACTTGAAATTGCTAGGCGGCTGGATAATCAGCCGCTTACTGTTGTAACGAACGATTTATACATTATCTCCGAGCTCGTGCATAAGGAAGAAATCCGGCTGGTTGTTCCTGGTGGCTACCGTCTGCGCAATATGCTCTCAGGTCCTGAAGCAGTGGAGTATGTTAACAAGCTTAACATTCAGAAATCGTTTATCTCTGCTACTGGCGTTCATTTGCAGCACGGCTTTACCATCTACACGAGTGATCATGCCGATTATAAACGTGCATTGATCGGATCCAGCGCTACGGTCTATGCCGTTGCCGATCATTACAAATTTGGCCAGTGCGCCCTGCGAACGTTTGCTGCATTGTCCGAGGTTGCCATGATCCTAACGGACAGTGCCCTACCCACTGATACCGCCCAGCAGTTCCGTGATGCTGGCATCCAGATCGTAACTCAATAGTGAAAAGGAGTATCCATCATGACACTATTTAATTTAGCAGGAAAAACGGCCTTCGTAACCGGCGCTTCCGGTGGTCTTGGTCAAGCAATGGCTATCGGCCTTGCTGAAGCAGGCGCTAACATTATTGCTGTTTCCTCTTCTGAAAGCGTACAAACGGTCGAAGCAATCCGAGCGTTGGACGGCAAAGCCGAGCTAATCGCAGCTGATCTTAGCAACGAAGACATTCTTGAGGATGTTGTGAACAAAGCCATCGGCATCTACGGCAGCATCGATATTCTCGTGAATAATGCCGGAATCATCCGTCGTACACCCGCTGTTGACCATGCACGTCAAGATTGGCACGATGTGATCGACCTGAACTTGAACTCTGCTTTCTTCTTGTGCCAGCTAATTGGCCGTCACATGATTGAGCGCGGAAGCGGCAAAATCGTGAACATCGCTTCCATGCTAACCTACCAAGGAGGCATTAATGTTCCTGGCTACACAGCAAGTAAGCATGCTATCGCTGGTGTTACAAAAGCATTAGCAAACGAATGGGCTGGTAAAGGTATCCAGATCAACGCAATCGCTCCTGGTTACATGACTACCAATAACACAGCTCCAATTCTGAAAGATGAGAAACGCACACAATCCATTACAGATCGTATTCCGGCAGGCCGTTGGGGCTCACCAGATGATTTGAAAGGTCCTGTTGTGTTCTTGTCATCGAATGCGTCGGATTATATGAACGGACACGTATTGTGCGTGGACGGCGGATGGATGGCTAGATAGATGGGGATTGGTACGTTAGCCCATGCCGTTGGACATCTTCCATTGAAGCAATTAACAGAGAAGCTCAGCGCGCGAGGCATTGAGTTCGTTCAACTGGCTCTCAGCAAAGCGATTAGTGATATTGACACGAGTCTCGGTAGGCTGAGTCCAGCTCTGGCCAACCACATTGGCGAGCAATTTCATCGTACTGGCATCCGAATTGGCGTGCTTGGCTGCTATATCAACCCGATCCATCCTAATCCGCAGCAACGGCGTCATGAAATCAATCGGTTTAAAGAGCATCTGCGCTTCGCCCGAGACTTCGGCACTTCCATCGTGGCAACGGAGACAGCTGACTTAACGACTTACCTGGCGCAGGATTCTGAGCGATATGAAACTATTGGTTGGGCGATACTCAAACAAACGGTTGAGGAATTAGCAGAAGAAGCGGAACGCTGGGGTGTTTTCATTGGACTCGAACCCGTTTTCACTCATACATTATCTACTAGTGAGAAAATGGTTCGGATTTTGGAAGAGATTCCATCCAGCAATCTGGGTGTTGTATTTGATCCAGTGAATCTGCTGCCTCCCACAGCTGTTGTGTCACAAGAAGCCTTCCTGGATCAAGCATTTGCTGCTTTCGGTGATCGCATCGTTCTTGCCCATCTTAAGGATGTTGTCGTTCAGAACGACAAGCTGGAAGCGGTGCGATCAGGCAAAGGCATTTTCCAAACGAAATTGTTTTTGGAGAAGCTGCATCGGGTTAAACCGGGGATCGACATTTCTTTAGAACAGCTTGCGGATGATACGATTGACGAAACCGTTCAATACGTAAGAAGCCTTTTGGGTTAAAAATCAGAAGCCCGTTCTCTCCGTTATCTGAGAATCGCGTCCATAAACTAACCCGCTTAATTAATAAAAAGCCTATCCAGCACTCATAAAGAGACTGAATAGGCTTTTGGATTATTTTTTAGGTTGTTCGCGGTTAACTCGAACGGGCCTCTCAACCCAATTCTCACGATTCATTCGTTGAACCTGATTAATCGGATTTTTTTGATCAATAATTTCGACGGTTTTACCCTTTGCTTGCATAGAGGCCTCTAGCTTTTCCTTATAACCTGTTCCGGCCGCTGGTCCGCCACCACCGTTGCGCTTACCCTTGTTCCAAACTCTGCCTTTACTCATTTCACCACTCCATTTTTGTTTTAAGTGTAAAGGCACGAGGAAAAAAACGCAAATTCATGCTTTAAATAAACAATAATCACTAGCTAGCTGTCGAACTGAAAAGTAGAGTTTATGTAACTATTTTTCATCGTTCCAACAAGACACTCCATACCTATAGTAAAAAAAGCAGCCACCGTTAATCGTACGCTGCTTCATATTTATATGATTGAAAGTAATTCCTGTCGTCTTACGTTAGACAGAAAATTTATCCCTGCAGCCCGAACTCCTTGGCTAATAGCCTATAGGACTGGATCCGTGCGCGCACATCATGAATTGGAGACACAACCATAATCTCATCCGCTTTATAAGCCTCGTTCAGCTTCAGAATCTCTGCTTTTACCTGCTGTGGTGTGCCAACAATACGCTTGTGTTGGCGACCCCGGATAAGGGCTAAATCAGCTTCCGTATACGGATAGCTAATTGCCGTTTCCACGGATGGGAATGAGGGCAGCAGCGCGCCGCGGCCAAGCGAGAGGAAGAATAAATCCGTACTTGTCGCCAATCGATTCGCCTCTTCTTCCGTATCCGCACAAACGACTAAGACCGCAGCGAGGGAGTGTGGCTCTTCATTCAAAATAGACGGTTTGAATTCCTCTCGATAAATCTGCAGCGCTTGTTCACAATCGGCATTGCCAAAAAATTGTGCAAAACCAAAGGCAGCGCCTTGTTTAGCAGCAATACTGGCACTGTCGTAGGAAGAACCGAGCAACCAAATTTCCGGTGCTGTCGGAATGATTGGAGACGCGTGCAGCTCAGCGAAGCGATGGTTGGCCGGCAGCGAATCGTATAAATATCCTGTCAGGTCTGCTACCTGCTGCGGATATTGATCTACACTCGTATATTTCCCTTCTTGCAGGGCGCGCGTTGAGATCGGCATGCCACCGGGCGCGCGACCAAGGCCTACGTCAATCCGTCCCGGATGCAGCGCCTCCAATAAACGGAAGTTTTCTGCTACTTTATATGCGCTGTAATGCGGCATCATGATGCCGCCTGACCCTAAGCGAATCCGATTCGTTTTTGCAGCTAAATGAGCGATAAGTACCTCTGGGCTTGAGTGAGCAAGCGCCTGTGAAGCATGATGTTCCGACACCCAATAACGCGTATACCCAAGTTTATCCGCTTCTTGCGCCAGTTCGGTCGTTTCAACCAGCGTTTGAGCAGCTGTACGCCCTTCTCCTATTTGTGATTGGTCCAAAATCCCCAATTTTAACATCTTTCATCACCTCTTTATAACTGTAACATAAATAAGCACAGAATAACAAAAATCCGCTCGATTTTCATATCTGTTCCTCCTTAGAGTTTCGCAAGAAAACTTGCTGGTTATTAGAAAGAATCCATTCAAAACAGTTTGGTATAACTTAAGGCGTTAAGCCGATGCAACTATATTCAGAATCTGAAAATGAATGGAGCAAAGCTGCTCTTGGAGCAAAACGCCAATACGCTCTCTGAAATCGCTAATTTTTTGAACAATTGCGGTGATAGAATCCTATTTTCATAGCAATTAATCATATTTAAATTCAAAAAGTCAGGATTAGACAATTTCTATCAATTTACACCTCTACCAAAAATGCTCGAATGATGATAATTTAAGATATACATCAAAGCGAGGGAGAGATCATAATGAGAACCATTTATGAGAATTACCGAGGGTTTAAAATTAGTAAACAAGAAAGTACATATAATGCTATTTATTCAGATCGTATTATTTTTAGCCGATGGCAGCTTAGCCAAGTCCTAGATACGGTTGATAATTATGTGGAAATCACAGATAACAAACCGAGAGCTGACGCGGAGTCCGGTATGCCGCAAAATTAATAGTTCACTACGTCACACAGCAAAGAACCTAGCGGATCAGATCACCGCTAGGTTCTTTGCTGTGTGACATGGGAGACTATAGAAGGAACATGAATCCGCTATTTGGGCGGAAAACACCCAAATCGAGTAAAGGAGGAATGTTGATCCTCTATTTCGCAATAACCGCCTCGGCTCGTCCTCATTCGTCGATTAACTTATTCATGTTCCGCTAATGTAATTATTAGCCTATAATTTACATATTAGCGGATTGTCGCTCCTCTAATACAGTCTAGAATAGGCTAATCTTCAGTTGACCGCTCAAGATATGCAGTATCCGGCATACGCCGTTAGCTCACCTCAAGAAATGGCAGCGGCCTTGATAATTGGGCTATTTCAATTCGGTCTCGTCAAGTATAGCTGGGAGCTCGATCCAAGCTTGAACACCTTGATCTTCTCTGAGACTGTAATGTAAACCATAACTTTCGCCAAAACGCAGCTGGATCCGCTTCTGAACATTAAATAATGCCAAAGCCTCGATTATTCTCCTTACCGTGCAGGATCGCGTTAAGCATCTCTTTATCAGCCTGCTGATATCCATTTTTTTCCACATTGCTGATGATTTTATCATCAGCACGCTTTACTGAAATCCATAATTCCCCATCATGGCTCATGTTCTTAATGCCATACAGAATCGCATTCTCAATAATCGGCAGTAGAACGACCTTAGGCATTAGGAAACGTTTCGTTCCCTCTTCGTCATTCCAATGCACCTTAAACGCACATTCATAGCGTAAAAGCTGCAATCGAACGTAAGCCTCCGCGTGATCGGAATAGAGGGATCTTCCATGAATATATTTTCAATCAACTCAATAGATCATCGGCTCTTCATCTACAACTAAAATATTAGCCATGCGGCCACCTCGTGTACAACAATTGGCATTAACATGTGTGTTATTACGATAATCGTGTCCTTTGTTCGGTAAAATAATAAAAAACCGCCCCCATCATTTCGATGAGAACGGGAGTATCTAAGAAGTCCATTATTTCATTTGCTGTAATAAATTCACGCGGTAAGCTTCGCTTTCCAAGCCTTGAATCTCTTTGTACTCTTCCTCAGTCAGCCTTTTTGGTTGACCAACAGACTTCGCAATGAGGTAGATCTTCGCGCTTTCTTCCATAACTTCCGTTCGGTAGTAGGCTTCCCGTAAATTTTTACCCGTCGTGACAAGACCATGATTTTTTAGCAGAATTGAGCTATAACGGTCGGCCTTCTCCGCTACGAGGTTGGCTAGTTTATCCGTTGTCGGAACGACATACGGAACAAAAGCAACGTCACCGACTAGAGCCGCTTGGTCCGGAAACAACATCGGAAGCTCGTCATCAACGAGTGTTAATGCAATACAGTAGGCCGGATGCGTATGTACGATGGCTTTCATAATTGGATTAACGCGATAGCAGAATAAATGCATAAGCACTTCAGATGAAGGACGGAAGGTTGTATCCAGAATGTTGCCCGTTGGAATATCTACCGGCACCCATTGCTCCGGCTCTATATCTTCTAATGCAAAACCGCTCGGGGAAAGGTACATCGTATCTTCCCATCTTGCGCTAATATTTCCTCCAGGCCCAACGACGAGGCCTTTGGCCACACTTTTACGGGCATATTTGGTCAATTCTTCTCTTGCTTGTTGCTCAGACATAACGCCTTCAGCTCCTTACTGATTTCTTTGCTATGACTTGCAAATAGGCTTGGTAGGCTTGCTGCCAATGAGCCTCATCCTGAGACTCATACCGCTCAGGCGGAAAGGAGTCTCTGACGACTTGGCGGATTTCCTCCAGCGATTGGACTTCGCCATGCGCTTTGATCTGCATCATAATATTGCCGATCGCCGT
Organism: Paenibacillus sp. yr247; assembly: GCF_900103825.1. Taxonomy (GTDB): domain Bacteria; phylum Bacillota; class Bacilli; order Paenibacillales; family NBRC-103111; genus Paenibacillus_E. The sequence goes on along the minus strand of NZ_FNIF01000001.1, from coordinate 311,266 downwards.
TGCCTCCACAGGTCCCGCGATAACCGGGCGTCCCGTGGCGTTCGCCGTCAACTGGCAAATCAGCTGATTCTGAATCCCTCCGCCTACCATATGAATAGTTGAAAGTTTTCTGGAGAGCAGCTGCTCGATTTCATCCAGCGTTTGTTTGAATTTCATAGCAAGACTATCCACTACGCAGCGGATAAGCTCCGCTTTCGTTTGTGGCACGGATTGAGATGTTTGTGCACAATAAAGGCGAATTCTTTCCGGCATATTTCCCGGTGCAAGAAAGACAGGGTCCTGCGCATCCACATAGCTTTGCAGCCCTGGCTCCAGCTTCGCCATCTCTTGCATGTGAGCAAAGCTTATTGAATCCCCTTCAAGCTCCCATTGCCGTTTGCACTCTTGAAGAAGCCAAAGCCCCATGATGTTCTTCAGCATACGAATCTTCTGTTCAACGCCGCCCTCATTCGTGAATCCAAAGCGTCGACTGTCTTCCGTTATGATTGGTTGATCGATTTCAACGCCCATTAATGACCAAGTGCCACAGGAGATGAACGTATAATCTCCTTCAAGAGAAGGAATAGAAACGACAGCTGAAGCCGTGTCATGTGAAGCCGCAGTCACGATTGGCATGGCTCCGACCTGCAATTCCTCCGCGATTTCTTTGCGCAGAGTCCCTTGTATAGTTCCTGGCATCACAAGATCTGTAAACAGACTGGAGGGCATACCAAGCTGCTGTAAAAGGTTCCTGTCCCAGTCTCTCGCCCTTGGATCAAGCAGCCCTGTTGTACTGGCAATCGTGTACTCGGTGGAACGAATCCCTGATAAATAGAACCGAAATAAGTCTGGCATGAGTAAAAGGCGAACATCATCAGCAAGTGTTAAACCTTGTTCTTTGCTCTCAGCATAAAGCTGAAAAATCGTATTAAAAGATAAGGGCTGTATACCCGAACGGCTGTATAATTCTCGCTCCGAAGTGTGCTGTAACAATTCGTCCATCGCTCTTGCATTGCGTGCTTCCCTATAATGGTACGGGTTGCCAAGTAGCTTACCTTTGCCGTCAACGAAGCCGTAATCCACCCCCCACGTATCTACAGCAATGGATGCCTGGCTGCCCGAAGCATGCTGCTTAAAGGCATGGATCCCTTTTTTCAACTCATGGAAAAGTCGCAGGAAATCCCAGTACAGTCTGCCGCCCAGCTCAACAGGGTCATTCGAGAAGCGATGAATTTCCTCTATTGTAAGTTTGGAACCATTCCAACATCCCAGAATTGTTCTGCCACTGCTAGCCCCAAAATCGACAGCTAGCGTATTCAACTGGTTAGTGCCCACAGATGTCACCTCAATTCGTGCAATTCCTAATTATTTATATAAGGGGCCGAAGCTGTTGCAAGCTCTGAAATCAGCGCCTTCTGGATCCGAAGTTCCGAAATTACTCCAAACGCGAGGACGGAAAATGTGCTCTTTCGCAACGTTATGCATGGAAACAGGAATTCTTAGAATGGCTGCCAAAGTGATTAAATCAGCACCGATGTGACCATAGCTGATCGATCCATGATTAGATCCCCAATTATCCATAACCGAATAAACATCCGTAAATGAGCCTTCACCTGTCAAAATAGGAGCAAACCAAGTCGTCGGCCAAGTCGAATCTGTGCGATCATCTAGTTGTTGATGAACATTGTCAGGCAGATCAACGGAGTAGCCTTCTGCCAATTGAAGCACGGGGCCTAAGCCCTTCACCAAGTTGATGCGTGACATCGTGACCGGCATTCCGCCCTTCGTAAGGAAATCGGTGGAATAGCCGCCACCGCGGAAATATTCAACGGAAGCAGGACGCCAGGAGGTAGCCTTCAAACATTTGCTCACTTCTTCATCCGTGATTTCCCAATAAGGTTTCATTGCCGGTTTTCCGTTAAGGGTTTGTTCGCCCGTGCCGTCCAGTGCTGCCGGACCGGAGTTGATTAAGTGAAGAATGCCGTCTTTAGCTGCGCCGCTCAAGATGTGCCCGGTTACGCGTTTCACGGCATCAGGACTCCAGTACGTTCTTACATCGGCAAAAATTTGCGCCGTATTCGTAAGCAGATTACCAAATAACATCGCTACGCCGTTCAGGCTATCGTTCTCTGTTGCGACCAAATAAGGTGCGCGCTTGCCGTTCCAGTCGAAGGAAGTATTCAGGATGGCTTCCATGAAGTCTCCGTTCGGGAAGTGATCCGTCCAATGACGCTGTCCTTGGAACCCGGAAAGAATTGAATGATGTCCTAGCGCTTCTTCGCCAAACCCAAGATCGGCCAGACGCGGATTTCCTATCATTAAGTCCCTTACAATCAAGGACATTTTCACAACAGTTTCCCAATCTTTATCTTTCTTTTCACGCGTCGTTTGAATTTCAGAAGGATTTTTATCCGGTCCTTCTGTACAATTTTCTTTTACCCAGTCCAGCGCCAATTGGTACTCTTCCGGATCGAAAATCTCTTCATCAATTCGACGAACTAATTCGGACATATCGACATATTCGTTGCGCATGCCTAGGTAATTCTGGAACAGCTCCTCATTCACGATTGAACCGGCAATCCCCATGGAGACTGAGCCAATGGCCAGGTACGATTTACCTTTCATATATGCAGCAGCAAGTCCCGCCTTAGCGAAACGAATCAGCTTCTCCTGAACGTCCTGCGGAATATCGGTTGTACCTGCATCCTGTACGTCTTTGCCATAAATACCGAAGGCGGGAATACCCTTCTGTGCATGACCGGATAAGACAGCGGCCAAGTATACCGCGCCTGGACGCTCCGTACCGTTAAAGCCCCAAATCGCCTTCGGTGTGGATGGGTCCATATCCATCGTTTCCGTCCCGTAGCACCAGCAAGGGGTAACAGTGATAGATAAGCCTACGCCGGTTTTTGTGAATTTATCTGCTGCCGCCGCAGCCTCAGCAACCCCTCCGATGCAAGTGTCAGCAATGACGCAATCTACAGGCTTGCCGTTCGGATATCTCAATGTTTCGCTAAGCATAGCTGCAACAGCTTTGGCCATATTCATCGTTTGATCTTCAAGCGATTCACGAACACCTTTCCTTCTACCGTCAATCGTTGGTCTGATACCGATCTTCGGGAACTCTTGCTTCCATCTGTAATCACTGTTTGTCATTTTTCTTCATCCTCCTCAGTTTATGGATTCATGCAAATTGTGCTGAAAAACTTCGTTTTTTGTAGAGTTATCGGTAATCTAAATCACGGACTTATTACACCTTTTTTCAAGATAATATTGGCGTATAAAGCTTTTTCACTCGTTGCCACGATGGCATAGGCTTTCTTCGCTCGTTCATAAAACGCAAATCGTTCTACATACTCAATTTCAGGTGGCGTGTGTTTACAAACGATATCTTTGTATGTATCCCATATCGGTGTCTTCACCGTATCGCCTGGGACAACAGCCATTAAAGCTATAGGCTGTTTGCTGTAAGAATCAAGCGGGAATAACGATAAAACCGCTTTCAACAATTCCGGTACACCATGTCCATCGCTTCGCAGAAGACGATTCGTATGACTTGCAGCAGGAAAATTTCCATCAGCTAGAACAATTTCATCGCCATGTCCCATCTCCATTAGCACCTTCAAAAGCTCCGGTGACAAAATGGAAGGTATTCCTTTTAGCATATTCAATTCCTCCTCAAAAAATGAGTGTTATCGATAACTCAAAATTATCAACTTTAAGCCTTGCTGTCAATCCTTAATTTCTATACAATAGACGAATAGGATGAGATGAAAAGGTGACTTAACGTGATTACAATTTATGATATCGCTGAAAAAGCCGGTGTCTCGGCTATGACTGTTTCAAGGGTTATCAATAACACAGGCCGTATCAGTGAAGCAACGCGTAAACGAGTGCGAAAAGTAATGGAAGATCTCCATTATATTCCGAACTCAATGGCTCGAAGTCTGGTACTTCAAAAGACGAATATTCTTTCCCTGCTTATTACGGATATTACGAATCCGTTCTATACAACGCTTGCCCGCGGCGCAGAGGATGCAGCAATGCGTTCTGGATATCGGCTGCTTTTTGCAAATAGCGACGAGGATTATGCGAAAGAGAAAGGTTACGTCGATATGATTCTATCGGCTCGTGTGGATGGTGTGTTATTTGCGCCAACCGGGGATCATTCTCTCGAGAATCTTGAGCAGCTGCAGAAGCATCAGATTCCCTTTGTCGTATTAGACCGTGAAATTCCTGGCATTGAGGCAGATATGGTACTCGGGGACAGTAAGGAAGGTGCGAGAAAGCTTGTTGACCACTTAATTGGTCTCGGGCATCGCCGCATCGCCATGATTAACGGTTCACAGGATGTATCTACGGCTCGCTTGCGTTATACAGGGTATCGCGAGGCACATTTGCTTAATGGATTATCGGTGGAGGACTCGTTAGTCGTACATTTAAATTATCGTGACTTTCAAGATGAGTCAGCTCTAGACGCACTGCTTCATCATGAAGATCCGCCTACAGCCATCTTCGCGGCCAACAACATGTTGGCTGTCGGTGTCATTCAATCCTTGAGACAGCGCGGCTTGCAGGTTCCAGGTGATCTATCGATTGTTTGCTTCGACGATTTCGGCATGGCAGGTGCGATTAACCCGTTCTTGACCGTGGCTTCGCAGCCGGCATATCAATTCGGCTCGCTTGGTATGCAGCTGCTGATTGAGCGCATTGAAGGTGAAGTTATACATGAGAATCGGAAGATGATCCTACCTTCAGAATTGCTGATTCGAACGTCCACACAGGCCTTGAAGCGACGATAGAAATTATCGATGCCCAACGGTATTCCATTGCAATGACATGGGAATAGCGGACGTTACATGCTTAGTCGAATGAAATGGCCTTCCACACCTCCGCCACCAGAATCTTAACGCCCACAGTGTAAGACTAATATACTAGGAAACAAGTAAACACCTTTGACCCTCTTAGGAGAATAAAATGAACCCAAATGTAGAGCAAGCTTTAATGACCACACTAAGAAACTGGAACGCCATGGCAGCATCGCAAAATGATGAGCAGGAAGCTATCGCTGATCAATTCCAATCCTCCTTTTATTTATTCATCGACGCGGTCCGTGAATGGGTTTATGGATTAGACCCACGACCTCAAACCATCGATGAGTTGCTTGACTTGGATATGACGCAGGAGATCCTGGACCTCTTACCTGCACCGCTACATTTAAATTTCGAGACTGAAGCTGAGCTGATTATCGACAATGTACTTAGAATTGATGATGATAAATATGATTAGCGGTTATAAAGGCTGGTGAGGACTCTTATTCACCCTTTTTGCTGCTTTTAGCGAAAATAGAAGCTGATAATGACTCTTATTTGGCTTGCTGGGCCGCTTCCAAACTCAATTTATAGCAAATAAGAGTCCCTACGGACTCTTATCTCACTGTATTCGCTACTTGTCGAGGGAAAAGAAGTTGATAGGGACTCTTATTCGTATAGTTGAGCCGCATCACCTCTAGGAAGCAAGCAAAAGGTGCTACCCACACTTATACCGTTTTATCTACAAAAGTAACTTTGTTCTGCTCCGCAAACTTTTTCAATCTACCAGCCATGGCAGCTACATCGAAACGATTCATCGTTTTGGTATAAACCCAGCGTGGTGACTTGCCATTCAAGTCAATGACCACTTGGCCGGGAGTATAGACGATTTCCTTAATATTATCCGCGTTTAATACCAGCTCTCTGGCTAATCCTCTCTTCGAAAGGCTCGTCTTACTAACCTTCAAATAAGGACGACGAATAAAATAAATGAAAAAACCTACCACCAAGTAGCTGCAAGTCGTATACCAATACATCGTGTCCCCGCTTGTTTTGGTTAAAGTAACCAATAGTAAAATGGAAATCAGAACAAAAAATGAAGCTAGTATGATGCTCCGCCCCTTAAATACTTCCGCTCGATCTGGATCCGATGAAATGGGAGGAATCCCCTGCTTAGACCGATCCTTATTTATTTTTTTAGCATTTTTGCTTACCATTCTTTCCCACTTGCGAGACATTCATTTCACTCCTTGGTTTATACTTACTTTTTACTTTCACTTCATTTCAATAATCGATTCAACAAGCCTTCATACCATTTCCATGGTAAAAGACTCCTCGCCCGAAGCCCCATCTTCACACCGCGCCCAAGCGGGTAACGAAGTTTTGGTCGCGGGCTGTCCACAATCTGTGCAATTTTGTGTGCCACTTCCTGTGGGTCAGGTGCTGTCGCGGAGGCTCTCTTCGAGTAGTCGAGCATTTTGCTGAGCCCACTCCAATAGGGAGAAGATTCTGTAGTATGGATCGCCTCAAAACCTTTACGCCAGATCTCCGTCTGATAGGCACCCGGCTCCACAAGTACGATACGTACACCGAAGGGCATCATCTCCAAGCGAAGCGATTCGCTGAAGCCCTCAATAGCAAACTTTGAAGTGCTATAGGGCGCATAGCCTGGAAATGCGGATAACCCGCTCACACTGCTCACATTGATAATACAGCCGGATTTACGGGCGCGCATGTGAGGGAGGACAGCCCTCGTTGTCGCTATAACACCGAATACATTCGTCTCCAGCTGCGATCTCCACGCTTCCATCGGCACATCCTCCACATACCCACCAACAGCAAAGCCGGCATTGTTAATGAGAACGTCGATTCTGCCATACATGTTCATGATATCAGAAACAGCTTGCTCAATCGATTCCTGGATCGTTACATCTAGGGCCATCGTTTCGATGGCAGTTATGACGCCTGCTTGTTCGGCTTGCTTGAGTAAACGCTCGCTTTTGCTTAGGTCACGCATTGACGCTATAACTTGATACCCTTTTTGAGCTAGAGCTATCGACGTTAATAAGCCAAATCCGCTCGATGCGCCGGTTACTAAAGCTGTCGGCCGTGTAAAACTCATTATGGCTCCCCCTATTGTCCAACTCACTTTCTCTCATAATCCCACACAAATCGCAGTATGTCGATACATAAAAGAGGATCGCTGAGTTGTACTCGGGCTATTCCTTCCTAGTAAATGCCCAATTCAGGTGTGTTTTAACCTAAATCTGGTAAGTCCAGATTCGACAGCGGTTTCATTCAACCGAATGTTCAAAAAAGCCGGTACGAATGTCGCCCCAGCAGGTCGCAATATAAAAGAAGCCCATTTTTGTGAGCTTCTCCGTCATTAAAAGATCACTTCACATTCGTGCTGTACATATTCCCGCCACCTATACAGGAATCATTCGCAGCAGTTGTTCCTTATCAACCATCTTCTGCATAAATCAAGCATCCCCTTCTTCCTTATTAAAATTGTTTTTTTAACGGGTATAGTCATAAACGATCCGCGGTTCTCATAGGATATATAGTTGCTTATTACTGAAAGCAGATTGAAAGTTTACAGAAATCCAATTTTTTACATTTGAAAGGATGCTGATTTCGTATTATTACACTAGAAAAAATTCATTTAATTGAGAACGGATGTATCAATCCACAAGATGCCATCATTATTCGCTTACTGTCAGAGGGTATTGACGCTCACGAAATTGTTTATTTGAAAAAGAATTCACTAGATGCCAAAAATCAATTGCTTACTGTAACCGATTCTTTGGGGGTAAAGAAGCAAGTACAAATAACGAGAACTTGCGTTGAGTTGTTTCAAAATGCACTCCAACAAACGAAATACGTAGTCAATTACAATGACCATCCAACTAAACAAACCGTAACCGATCTAAAAGATAGCGATTATCTCATCAAGGTGAGCCTACAAGATTTTGTTGCAAACCGAAGTATGATAACTGAAATGGATTCTGTTATTTTACGTACGATCTATATGAGACTACGGCGATTGGCTGACTTTTTCGCAGCACCGGAACTCACGTATTTAACGACGGTAAAGCTTGAGCTTAAACAATTAGCTCATGTGTAATGGATGGATGTAGGGGCCTTCAAGGCCTCTTTTTATTTTTAGTTCATTTATATCTTTTTTGTACGAAAATGGTTTTATAATGACTCATTTTGCAACGAAGTCTAAGGCGTATCTTTTCCGTTTCTTCGGTTAGCGATAGCGGTAACGATGGAAATGTAGGCATGACGCTGCTTGCTAGCAAGGTCAGCACCCAAACACTTTCGCAAGTACGTATGACTTAACGGATATTGATATTGCATCATCAGTCTAAAGTAAGCTTAGATATCACGCTCATCTTCCTCAAACAGAGTCTGAAAATACCGCTCTCTATGATTCAAAAAATCCCTCGTCAAATTAAAATGATCCGTCTCTTCATAAGCGATTGGATCGATCGTTGATTCCGAAAATTGCAGAATCCGCGCGTTTGGGTAAGCCATTAGGATTGGAGAATGCGTTGCAATAATAAATTGCGCTTGATTGGACTGTTCTAATTCCCAAATAATTCTCAGGAACGCCAATTGGTTTTGCGGAGATAAAGCCGACTCCGGCTCGTCTAATAGATACAAGCCCTTCCTATCTAATCTGTTTTGGAAAAAAGTCAAAAAGGCTTGTCCATGCGACTGCTGATTCAATGATTTACCCCCATAGGGTGCATAAGCGGAATGCCCGACATAGGGTTCTTTCGCTAATTCATCGATATATCCCGCAAACGTATCAAATGTCTCCGCCCGAAAAAAGAATCCGTTATTAATCTTAGGTAACCAAGACAACTGCATGATATTCGATAAAGACAGGTCATCTTTTTCTTTCGTAATCGTTAAATCCTTACCACCCACAAGACTAAATCCGCAGGATACACCAATTGCCTCGAGAAACGTTGACTTACCTGAGCCATTATTACCTATAAAAAATGTAACGTTTGATTCAAATTTATATTCATCGAAAGATTGAATTGTTGGTATGTTATATGGAAATTGTTCTTTATCCGCTTGTGACAACTGGGACCAATCTAAAGCAACTCGTTTTAAGAATGGCACTTGTGACCTCCTGTCCCCTACTCATTATTTATGTGAACTCTTCAAGTTTATCAGTCTTACACAAAGATTTCCATATTTCAAAGAGTCTAAGCAATTTCGCCGTTACTGGTTTTAGCCACCGGTTTCCGTCCACTGGATGGCCGCGCCACCGTTTGCTTTGGAGCCGCCGGAGACATCAATAAGCTTTCTCGGTCTCCACTCCGATCAAAACTGAATAATCTAGAAGAACTATGAACTTTTCAAACTTTTTCAAGTAAACATTTGCATAAAAAAAGGTGAACACCAAATCTTAACGATTCAGAGTTCACCTTATCTCAATTTAAGAGCAGCCGCTTACTTCGCTTCATCAACTCAGGCAGCGCAATACCGAACATCGTGACGATAATACCCAACCATTGTAACCCATTCACGGATTCGTTTAGCACAACAAAGGACATAATTACCGCTGTGGGCAATTCAGCAGCACTCATGATTGTTGCCATCCCTCCGCCAATCCGGGGTACGCCAATGGCGAAAAATAACGGTGGAATGACGACGCCGAAAAAGGCAAGAAGCAGCGCCCAAGGCAGCAATTCCTCATGGAGGGATCCATTAAAAAGAAAATGGGGCGGAAACACCAACATAACCAGAATTAAGGATCCGGATTGCATGATAGCACTGCGTGTTATTGGCGCGACGTCGCTTGAAACTTTGCCGCTGAACGCAATGAATAATGCGTAAGTAAGGGCAGATAACAGCCCAAGGATAATCCCTAGCCAAGAAGGAGTCTCGTGCCCCCCCTTTAAATAACCACTTGCCATTATTATCCCAACAAACAAAATGAAAAGTGAGATTAATTTATCTTTAGCGGGAAGTTTACGCTCCATAATGGCCTCCAGTAAGATGCCCATCCATGTAAATTGAAATAATAGGATAATAGCAAAAGAAGCAGAAATATACTGTAAGGCCGCGTAATAAAGTATGCCGGTTAATCCCGACGTTGTACCAACAGCCATTAACGTCAATGCTTGTCGCGGGGACACTCTATATTTCGTTGTCGTAGAGCTATTGCCTCTTGCCGATTTTGACGTAACGAGGACTAATATCCACATCATCAAAACGCCAAATAGATTTTGGCTGCCAACAACATCACCAACATGGAAACCAGACTCGTACGCTTTTTTTACAAACGTGGACAACAGTCCAAAGCTGCAGGCGCCTGCCAAAACATATAAGTAATACTTCATGAGAAGGATCGCATCAAAATGTCTCTGACGGATTCCCGCGTCGTAATTTTGTATTGCCCCACTTTTTCTTTCATAAAGGATTTATGCACTAATTCCTCTAGCCTAGAATCATCGATTCCATAATCCCCTAGTCGATTCGGGGCACCAAGGGAATTCCAGAAGTCACGCAGCGCGTCACTCCCTTCGAGCGCAATTTCTTGATCGGTCTTGCTGGTTGGATCGATACCGAAAACAGCCATCGCCACATTCTTCATTCGGGATGGATCATCCTCTGCACAATGCTTCATCCAGTTCGGAAATACAATGGCGAGCCCTCCGCCATGCGGAATGTCATAGATCGCGGACAGTCCGTGCTCGATCTGATGCGATGCCCAATCTCCACCATCCGTGCCGCTGGACAACAGCCCGTTGAATGCTGTCGTCCCGGCATACATTACCGTTGCTCTATACTCATAGCTACTCAGATTCGCAAGCAGCTTCGGAGCAGCTTCCATGACTGTCAAAAGAACAGACTCCATAAAGCGATCCATCATGGGCGTATTCTCCGTACGATGGAAATACTGCTCTAATACATGCGACATCATGTCCACGATGCCATAAACCGTTTGATCCAAAGGAACAGAATAAGTGAACTCAGGATCCAAAATAGAGAAAGCCGGATAAGCTAGAGGGCTGCTCCAACCACGCTTCTCATTTTTCTCCCAATTTGTAATAACAGAAATATTATTCATCTCAGAACCCGTAGCTGCAAGCGTCAATACGGTACCAAAAGGCAGCGCTTTGGTAGGGACGGCTTTGCGTGTAATGAGGTCCCATACATCTCCGTCATAGTAAACACCCACAGAAATCGCTTTGACACAGTCAATAACACTGCCCCCGCCAACGGCTAATATGAGCTCAATTCCCTTCTCACGGCAAATGTCTATACCCTTCTGAACAGACGTAAGCCTTGGATTAGGTTCCACACCTGACATTTCAAATACTTCTGCTTGCATATGCTCAAGCTGCTGCTTAACAGCCTCGTAAACGCCATTTTTCTTAATACTCCCGCCGCCAAATACGAGCAATACCCTTTTGCCGGTCGTGCCAAGCTCCTGTTTTAACTGCTCAACTTGCCCTTTTCCAAACCATAATCTAGTAGGATTAAACTGTAAAAATGATTGCATGTCTGTATCTCCTTTGATGACTGATGACTATTATCTAAAGAAGAAGTATACCACAAGTAAAATTTATTATCGAAAACGTGCCTCTACATAAAAAAACCCACTTCGTGGTCCTCCCCCAGCAGATGCCCTGTTCTTTTATCACAAACGTACATATGATAGACCGAGGTGATGTTCCCGTGCCCAATTACCGTATTATTATCGATCTATCTGATTTTCAATTATATCTGTTGGATGTAAATCGCGTTGTACGAGGCTTCCCTGTTGGTATAGGTAAAATGGTAACCAAAACACCCACGGGTGAGTATTTCATTATCAATAAACAACCACATCCCGGTGGCCCTTTCGGTGTCCTCTGGATGGGTTTAAGTAAGCCGCATTATGGTATCCATGGTACGAATGATCCCTCTTCTATTGGCAAGAGAACATCCCATGGATGTATCCGAATGTACAACCAGGACGTACTTGAGCTAGCCGCACTTGTCCCCATTCATACAAGAGTTACGATTCGTCCTTAGCACAAAAAACCGCAAACCGCACATAAGATCATATGAGGTATACGGCTCTTCTGGGTAGAGATTAACATAACTTGAAGTTAAATCTTATGTACGGGTAGCGAGAACGAGATGCTGCAGCCTTTCCCAAGTCGGCTTTCCGCCCAAATCTGCCCGCCGTGATACTGGACAATCTCTTTCGCTATCGCAAGACCCAGGCCACTCCCGCCGGACGTGCTGCGTGATTTGGAAACTTTGTAAAACCTTTCAAAAATGTGCGGAAGATCCTCTTCGCCAATCCCCACGCCGGTATCGGTAACCCGAATAACTAACTCGCGCGGTTCATCCTTGATTTCTACCCGAACATCGATGAATCCACCTTTAGCTGAAAATTTAATCGCATTGTACAAAATATTTGCATACACCTGCTCAATACGATCCGTGTCCACCGTTAAAAGCAGTTCTTCGCCTTCCGATAACGCCATGTCCAGTGTGTAGGTAATTCCCGCATTCGCTGCATCCAGCTCATATTTCGCAAAGAGCTGGCGAACCATCGTCTCGCAAGATACGGGTGCTAGCTGAAAATGGAATTGCTTGGTCTCTAGTCGACTCAGCTGATAGAGATCAGTAATGAGTCGCTGGATTCCGACAATCCGCATATGAACGACCGAAAGGTACTTTCTTTGTTCCTCAGGTTCTTGAATAACTCCGTCAAGTATAGCCTCTACATACCCCTGAATGGATGTGAGCGGTGTGCCCAAATCATGTGAAATATTGGACAACAAGTCGCGACGCGACGTCTCCATCAGGATTAACTCATTTGTCCGTTCTTTGACTTTGGACTCCAAATCATTATAGAGTCTTGCATTCTCGATAGAAATAGCCGCCTGCGCAGACAACAGCTTGATGATATCAAGGCGGTCCGATGTAAAGGCATTGCGAATCAAATTATTTTCAAGATAAAAGACGCCGACTAGATTGCCCTGATGCAGGATGGGCTCGCAGAAAATGGATTTACCTTCTGCAGCCCGAATATAAGGATCATGTGTAAAAAAACCTTTATTCGCAGCATCATCAAGTACGACACCCTCTTTAGTCCGTGCAACGAATTGAATCACAGCGGCCGGGAGATCTTCTCTGATTTCAAGTGCAACAGAGCTTACGGTGCACGAATCCTTACCATCTAGGGCAAGCATTTCAGCCTCCACGAATAAGCTGTCTCTTTCTTTCAAGACAAGTATGCTTCTCTCTGCGCCAGACGAGTACGTGACAATCTCCATCAATCGCTTGATCAGTTGTTCTAAGTTGACTTCACTTGACAACGATCTAGATGTGTTCATAATCGTCATAAAATCAAGCGCCTGCAGCGAATAGTCACTGATATTCGTAGTACTCCAATCCTGCTGCTCCTTGAGCGATGTTAAATAGTTCGGATAACGCAGCTTTAACTCATCGGCCTTGGCCTTCGCGCCCCAGCTTAAATAACCGTAATACGCATCGATGAAATACGTTTTGGCAATCTTTTCACGGCCTGCATCCTTATACAGCTTTCCTGCCAGCTCACATGCAATCGCCTCATGCTGGATAAAGCCCTGCTCCCGGGCTTGCCGGATGGACGTTTCGTAATCTTGCTCCGCTTTCTGGAATTGGCCTGTTACACGGTTCCACTCGGCCCTCATTAATAAGCTGAGATGTAAAAAATTTTCTGGACAATGGGTAGCCCATATATCCATCTTGCGCAGCATCTTTTTCATTTGTTTAGCGAACATCTTCTGATCGAAGATCAATGCGTCTTTATACATCGCGGTAATCGATAAAGCATAATAGAAATAATTTTCAGGAATATGGAATAACCCGAAAGAAACAGACTGCATAGGTTCTGTATCCTTGCCGGTCTTTAAGGCATCAGCATATTGACCAAACAAATAATACAGCATCATTTTTTTAACCTTATACTCATGTAAAATGACTTGATTCGGATGGATTTCCAGTTTGCGGACAAACCGTTCTTCCTCTTCCTCATCTTTGCCGATGATCAGGGGATTCGCAGCTTTCCCTTCCAAATTGTGAATGACCATACGAAGCATTTCTAGCATAAGAAGCGTGTCGTGATGATTGGTTTGTTCCAATATCCGATAGTTTTTAGCTAAATCTTCCTGCACTTCCGAGAGTGCAACACCTTGAAAATCCTTCACCAAAACCTGATAGGTAAGGGCATATCCTGCAAACACCAAATCACCATCTTCGATTCCGCTTTTGAACGACTCCTTCAAATGCTCCAAACACACCTGCAGCGGTTTTACCCAAGGAGTGACGAACAAACCAAATGAGAAATGGCTTTTGCTGCGGAACTGATGGGATTGGAATCTGGCATTCATTCTGTCGCCAAGCTGACCGTATTGATAACCTAGCTGATAATTCCCAAAGCCGGATCCTAGAATTAAGCCGTATGACCCATACACATAGGCCATAACCTTAGTATTTCCATATTTCAACGCATGCTTCGTCATGATGAACATGAACAATACGAATAGATTCGTATTTACGAAGTAAGCAGAAACAGCGATACTCATCATTAAATTCATTAATTTGAATCGGTATTCATCTTCCATAATCGGCAAATCATACAATTGTAAGGTATTTTTCCGTCCAATCATGGCTTTCAATTTCATATATTCAAGAAATATGTTAACGCCCGTAGGCTCTTTGGAAATGCGAAGGCCTTGTTCAGCTAAGGCTTTCAATCCAACGTCCACGCTTTTATGCTGCTTACCTACATTCGTATACAGAATAACTTGTAAGTTATACACTTCCAGCTTTAGTTCATCCGTTCGGGCATCTAAGAGCAACTGCTCATACGATGTCTCAGCCTCATCCGCCTGACCATTCAGATAGAGCACCTCAGACTTCTCAAGCCGAATGGAGAAGCTGAGATCAGCTAACTCCACTCCCTCTACCAGCTTCAGTATCACCAATGCTTTATTATAATACTGCAGCGCTGATCGATAAGCATTCGAGGACTTCGCTTTGCGTCCTGCCCTGAGATTAAACTCTAGAAGCTCGATAAGCTCCTGCCGCTCTGTTAACAAGCCAGAACCCATATTCAAATGGTTAACAATATCGAACAATCGCTGTTCCACCTGATCATCCGGTAAGAGCTCTAGCAGCTTATTCGCGATATTCAAATGCATCTCTGGCAGTATTGATTCTTCGATGGAACCATAGACCGCTTCTTGAATGGAATCATGTACAAACATAAAACGAATGTCTTGTGCACCTGAATTCCCTTGCATCTCATTAAAAAACTTATAATCCGTACCAACGGGAATGATCAAGCCGGTTTGGATCGAAGTTTCTAATTCCTGCAAAACATCAGTACATGATGTTATGGCGATAATACCAAGCGCCTCCAGGTCAAATGAAGCACCCAAACAAGCAGCTAGCCGCAATAAATATTGCGTTCTAGGCGGCATGCGCTGCAGCTTCTCAGCTAGGAGGAACATTAGATTATCGGTTATTCTGAGCTTCTGAATTTCACTCATATCCCATATCCAACGATTTGCTTCATAGCTATAGGTGAGCAAATTTTGCTCATACAAGGCAGCTAGAAATTGTTTGACGAAAAAAGGGTTGCCTCCGGTTTTTTGCAGGACGAGTTGAGCCAGCTCAGCAACCTGCTGCTGCTCGGTCTTCAAAGACTCTGCAACCAACTGCTGTACATCGCCGATCTCAAGTGCCTGCAGCATAATCCGTTCCGCAACGAGGCGCTCTGGCAGCTTGTCCAGCAATTGAACATGTGTGGATGATAACCAATTGGTATCATACTCGCTGCGATAAGAGCCTATGAAGAGGAAATGCCTCATCTGAGAATCGTTTAAGAGCAGATCAAGGAACTGCAAAGAAGCAGCATCTGCCCACTGCAAATCATCAAGGAACAACACGATAGGCCGATCTTTCGCACAGAAGATATACAGAAATTGCTGCAGTAAGAAATGCAAGCGATTCTGTGTTTCTTGCGGAGGAAGCTGTTTCGCATTAGGCTGCTCACCGATTAGGAGCTCAAGCTCTGGAACAAGTTCGATCAATACTTTACCGCTCGTTCCCAGTACTTTGAGCAAACGTCCGCGATACTCTTCGATTTGTTGATCCTTCTCCGTCAGAAGCTGACGGACCAACTGCCTTAGTGCCCTGGACAACGCATGATACGAGACATGCTGTTTGTTCGGCTCAAATCGGCCGGATAAGAACCAGCCGTTGTCCTTCATAATCGTCTTCATCGTTTCAGCGATCAGAAACGATTTGCCATATCCAGACTCGCCTGTCACCCAAACGGCTTCCAGCGATCCATGCACTGCACGCCCATAAACATACAACAGCTTCTCGATTTCCTGAGCTCGTCCGTACAATCCTTGAGGGATCTGGAACATGTCAGTCATATCGTAAAGTCCTATGGTAAAGCTTTTCATTTCTTCAGGCGAATTGCTCATCATTAGGCAATGTTCGAGATCTTGAATGATGCCGTAAGCACTCTGATATCGATCTTCCGCATTTTTAGCGAGAAGCTTCATAACAATATCGGAAAGCGGCTTAGGAATGTCCATCCGTAAGCTGTCCGGAGAAGCCGGTGTCACCGCGAAATGGCAGTGAATCAATTCCACTGGATCTTCTGTTTGAAACGGAAGCCGTCCTGTGATCATTTCGTAGAAAGTAACTCCTAAGGAGTAGTAATCCGTACGGTAATCGATAATCCGATTCATCCGGCCTGTCTGCTCAGGCGACATATAACTTAGCGTTCCTTCCAACAGCAAAGGGTCTAACATTTCTTGACGTTCTCTCGTGAAGGAGGAAATGCTGAAATCAGCCAGCTTCATGATCTGTTTATCAGGATTAATTATAATATTGCTGGGTTTAATATCCTTATGTATGACATACCTCTGATGAATATCGCCAACGATTTTGGCCAATTGAATAGCCGCTGTTAAAAAATCTTTTAGTGACTTACGAAAGACAGGGAAATAAGCTGACAAGGTTTCACCGTCAAAGTCCTCCAAGATGAGAGCTACGCTGTTTTGATGCTTGGAAAACGCCCGTGGTTTAACAATGCCGGGAATGTCCAGCATTTTACCAATTTCATACTCTCGTTTCAATCTAGCGATATCGGCAGAAACCGGAAAATCAGATCGCAGGGTTTTGATAATCACTTTTTCCATAGACGGCTTATGAACAGCACGATACAGTACTGTCCGTTCACCTTGATAGATTTGTCTGATCAACTCGTATTCCGGCAAAATTAGCATAAAATCCTCCTAGTATAACTTGCTGCTAGGTACTTCTCAAGGATAAACAACTCCGTCGTCCTTTAGGGACGAGTGCGTTTGTCAAGGTTGATGCGAAGCAAAAGTATAAAACTCATACTTTCTTTTCAACTAAAAAACTTTGCCATCCCAAGGAAGCCCCTTCTCGAAGCGTCGCTTGTCATGATGATGAAAAGGTTTCAATAAATCGATATGGCCAAGCTCAAATGTGTACATCTCCCATATTTCGCAAGGCTCTTCCGTTGAACCGTCTTGTTTTAAAATTGCATTAACCGCACGACGCGCCGCTTCATTGGCGCCTTCCATCGTCGCAAGATTCGTATTTGTTCGAACATAGTCCGCTGCAAGGAACAGATTCGGAATAGCGGTATCTGCTTCTGGACGGTCCTCCCATGTATCTATACGATTAATGAGCAGGGGCTCCATATTCGTGCATGCATGGTCGGGATTCTCAAATTGGATATCCGTATCCAGGAAAAACGAATGCAGTACGTCGTCTTCTAGAATAACGGCGCCATCCACGTTCAAGCTTAACTTCATCTGTGCCCATACTTCGGCTTTAATCTCTTCAGCGGTACAGAGCGTAGCTGATTTACCGAATAATATCCCTGGTGCGTCCCAATCCGAAATATCCACGGATAGAACGCCTTTCACAGTGCCATCGCCGTAAGCACTAAGGTCGACATCCGGCCAGAATTGCTTCTGGGAAACGGAAGTAAGCGACCATGGGGCATCCAAATAAATGACATGACCATGTGTGATAGGCAAGTCTTTCTTCAAATAATACTGTATACCATTCATCCACGCGACAGAATCAACGAGCTTTTGCACACCAGCCAACGAAGGGTCTGCTTGAAGCATAGACTCCGTAACGAATTTACCCATCACTTCAACAGGGAATGCAGCTATGTAATAATCAGCTTTTACCTCGAAAGTCTTACCATGCTCCGTCACCTTCGCGCTGCGAATGACGCCATCCACGCAATCGATGCTTACAACCTTTGCAGCTAAATGATAGTCAACCCCACGGTCTCGTAAATATGTCAGCCAAGGGTTCACCCATTTATCATTCGTTGGACCGTTCAAAAGACGAACGAAGCTAGTGCCTGGTGTTGTGATGTCAAGTGTCATTTGAACAGCCACAGGGCCAACTGTTTGTGTGTTCGCGATTTTGGATTGGCAAGCAACGAGGGTTTTGGTAAAGCCAGCGAATATTTTTTGGAATGCAGGAGATTGTTTGTCAGCTTCAATGAAATTCCACCAATCGATGAGGTTATATTCCTCTCGAATACGTTCATCACAGCTCGTCATGATTTGCCACAGCTTTCGTCCGTATTGCTCCATATCCTCCATGCTTAGACCTAATCCATTATCGAACAGATCCTTGATGACAACTAGAAAATTATCTAAATTAAATTCTATTTTGGCTAGCAGCGGCAATAGAGGTGCCGTATAGGTGGCAATATCTAACCGTGTCACTTCCATTAAGTTATCATAGACAGTTCCTTTCTCATAGGGAATTCGCTTCAAAGTATCTATGACATGTCTGTAAAAGCGAGGGAATAAGCGGAAGCCATGTTCCCCCGGAAGATCCTTCCTGCCATCGGTTCCACTTCCTACGAACGGCATACTTCTCGCTTTCCCTCCGGGGATACTTTTAAACTCGTATACGGACACCTCATATCCTCTTTCGATTAATTCATGCGCGGCACTCATCCCAGCGACCCCGCCGCCCAAAATAGCGACTTTTTTCACCAATTTTCCCCCTCAATTTGGATCATATTGTAAAAATATCTGTAAAACTATCATATCATCTAGGTCATTTGAATCATAGACTTTTAGTTCAATAGAAACAGAAAAAAAGCCTTGATCAGCTGTATCTCACCAGCTTGGTACGGCTTCGTAGAAGTCTTCCTTATTCATTTGCTCCAGGGCGGGATATTGTTACTTAAACACGCGCAGCAACTTCTCTGCTTTTCCATTCAATTTCCTCAAACTTGTTTCAATACGGTGGAAAAAGGTGTACAGTAAAGTCAATGAAATAACTGCTATCTTCCTCTCTTTGTTCCAACTCTTCGTGCTGAAGTTCGCTAATAGCCGCTAAAATCACATCTTAATCTAAAGCAAATAAACGATTATAAAGTCCAATAATGATTTTGGATTAATATGTTATTTTTCATAACAAAATACCTAAATTCCTATATCACACCGAATCATATATAATAGAGGCAATTCCTAATGATGCCATCAAGAGAGGATGGATATTCCATGCATAACAAGATTGGTACACGATATGTGCCGGGTACGCAGATCGTCAGTTTACCTCATGGGACTCTGAATTATGGTGATGATTTATTTCTGACTCGAAAGGTTCTCCTTTATAAAATACAGCTTCAACCTGGGCAGTTTGGCGCAGATTACATGCGAACCCTTCATCATAAAGCGGCGTTCATACATGAAGGGTTTCAGCATATCCTAGACACCTCTGTAGAGGAAGATTCGGTTACAATTATTTTGCAAGCAAAACCAGGCTCGCTATTCTCCCGCCATGTCAACAATAAAGAATGGTCTTTCAATCACATCGTCGCGATGATCGCTGATCTAGGGGTTTCCCTGCTTGATGCTTTGGAAGAGCGGATTACAGGATTTTCAGTAGGGGCTGAAAACCTATGGTTAGACGATCACGGTAAACTATCCGTCATTAACTACTGGGACTTAGGCGATCCCCAGGCACAAGGGGCCATCGGGCTTTGTCGATTAATGATTCAGCTCTTTACTGGTGCGGAGACAATTACGGGTGCTTTTGAAGTCATGCATACGCATCTGGAACGTGCTCCTATCCCATCTGCAACTCCCGAGCAAAAATTAGCTATAGTTAAGCTGGTTAAACTCATCTGCCAAGGTCAGGCTTCAATTTCTTCGTTAATTTTTGGTTTGCGCAGTTTGCCGACTTCCGGTCAGAAGTACGATGCTATTCCTACACATTTGCAAAGTAACTACAAAAACCAAGAGGCGAATGAGGCTGATGAAGAGGAGGATGCCCCATCAGCAACAGTTAAGCGAGCCCTTTCACTAAGCGCTTTAAGTAAGGCAGGACTAGGAGCAGCCGCTGTTATAGTTGTTATCGTTGCCGTTTGGGCGCTTTGGCCCTCTTCCAATAAAAAACTTCCGGTGGTTGTGACACCGATTCAAACCGCAACACCTATTCCGCCTTCAAATAGCCCAGAAGCGACCCCAACCACAACGAAGCCTGTTGGGGATGCGAACAAAAAAACGGAGGAAGTCGTGATTCCGAACTTGATCGGTCAAACTCAAGCTGATGCCGAGAAGCAAGCTTTAGCTGCCGGTCTTCATTACAATTATGTGATTGAAGCGAATGATCAGCCCAAGGGAACTGTCATTAGACAAGATCCTAAGCCAGGTATTCAAGGGCTGCAGGGCGACAATGTTACGTTTTGGGTAAGTAAAGGAAGTCCGTAACTCATTATAAAGAGCCCTGATCCTCCGATTGATTGGAGATTTAAGGCTCTTTTCCTTAAATCAATCGGATTAGATTATTCCTTTATAAACACATCACGAATGGCCTCCAAATACCCTATACCATGAACCGTATCAGGCTCCAAATAACTTCCCTCGGTCCACTCATTCCATGAATTTATCGTGAGAATAGGTGGATTCGTGCGTCCTTGCTCCAAAAATTGTTTAGCTTGTTGAAGAGCAAGTTTAAATTGCTTCGGCGTGTTCTCGACAAGGATTGGGGTATACGGATATCCAATATTTTCATGACTTTCATTTTGCACTGTGCGAGGACTAGAATCCCAGCCCATTGATACATTTGGAAAATAAGGCCGTGTATATGTTTCCGTAAATTTGACGAAATCAGCTATATTTAGCTCCCTGTAAGCACTGTAATCCGTGTCTGGGTAATGCGGTAGTTCTTGATGATGAATCCAGACATATGACGTGATGCTGTCGAAGTCCAGCAAATCCATAAGCGCGTTCACATCGGTAATTGTTTCTTCACCAGGGAGGTTCTGGATCCCCCATACGATCGCGTTCAAATGCAGCTCTCCCAGTCCTGCAGTTCTTACTCTTGTACGGAAATCGCTGAGAATACGTCGAACTTCTAACACATTGCCACCCAGTCCTTTAACCAAATTCATCAGCTCATAAATGGAGAAGTAAAGCCCTCCCTCCACTCGCCAATAAGAGGTATGATGAAAATAATGCTCGATCATGTAGTCGGTCGCTTGCACAAACTGCTGCTCCATGACTGTACCTTCGGTCAACACCTCATAGTTACGTTCTTTACTTGCTGGGAAGATGTTGAGCCAGTCATGATTGGCCCACATGAGAGCGAAGCGAAGCTTGTCAGCATTGTCCGCTTTTAGGAAACCACGCTCCAACGCCCCGTGTAAATAAGGAGCATCTTCGTACCAATACCAATCGAAGATAAACGCATCGATGCCGTGCTCATCTGCGGCTTTGATTTTGCGCGCCATTACTTGCGGATCAGCTTCATCCTCCATACCCCACAACGGCACTTTCGGCTGCTGGTGTCCTGCAAATCTCGGTGTCGCTTGCTTAACCAGCTCCCATTCCGTCCAACCCTTGCCATGCCTAGCTTCATTGCGCGGATCAATATGATAATTCGGAAAATAATAGACAGCTACTTTGGTTTTGTCGGCCATTGAATACTCCCCACCTTTTCCTTTTGAATCAATTTTGATAAAATGGCCATCGCCTGCCTGCCAAGCTGTTCACTATGCTGCGAAACGGTTGTGAGCTCCGGATTCATCGCCGAAGATAGTTGCGTATCATCGAACCCCGCAATGGCGATATCCTCGGGGATACGCATCCCCCGTGAAATAGCTGTTTTCATCGCGCTAATGGCCACGTAATCATTTATACACAGAATGGCCGTTGGACGATTTGGCATAGAAAGGAACTGATCCATCAGCTTTCGGCCGCAATGCATAGAGAAATCCCCCAGCGTACGATTTCTTTGCGAAAAGAAAGCTCATTTACGCCCAATGTACGTCTGTAGGCCTGCAGCTTTTCAATTGTTGTTGTCGTTTCTGCGTTTCCAAGCCGTAAATCATCAGTCGGTACACTTCCGGATCTTGACGAATCAGCTCGTAGACCATCAGAGCTCGCTCCGGATGCTTACTTTTTGCAACAATGGAAGTTCCGCCGGATGCTGTTTGGTAAATAACTGCGTTCCGACCTCCAGCCATTTTCGTGCGCCTTCCTCATCAAAATGATGTATCCATGTAAGCGTCTGCTCCTTGGCTGCTTTTTAGGAACGAACGTTATTGATTGCGGTTGACACGCATTAAGCAACAGAGAGACAATCATTCCTAGAGCAAACAAACGAGTCTTCATCCATTTCCCTCGTTTCATGATAGCGTTTACAAATATTATAGCGGACATGATATAATAAAAAAACAGCCTATTCTCCTCAAAGAGAAAATAGACTGCTGAATTTATCTATATATGTATTCATAAGCGAGCCATCGCTTATCGATTTCAAGTTTTCTTATCTATCAATACCTGGACTCCATCCGTGATTGGCTTCAATGTGATCCATCATTTTCTTCATCGAAATTTGAATTTGTTCAATGGAGGGCAAGGAAAGATTACTGTAGGTTTGCTTCACAACGTCCGTTAACACAGAATCAAACATGCACTCAAATTGTTCATTTTTCAATATGAATTCCCCACCTTATTTTCATTATATTGGAAATTTAGCTACTTCCATCTTATCTTGAAGCGCACTTAATAACAGCGCAAAAATTTTTTACGTAAATGCACCCCACGATCTCATAAACGCGCACTTTTTTTTGCGCAAAATAAAAAGATTGCAATTAGATAATAAAAATCTAATTGCAATCTTTTTGATAGATTTGGTAAAATTAAGAAATGAGAAAGTCAGACTAAAACCAAGGACTTGCAGCAGGCTCTTTTTCGGATTTTGAAAAGGCTTTTAACACAGCTTGTTTTTCTTCTTGAGAAACGTTCCAAGACTCTGTTACAGCTAGATTTTTCAATACAGACATTCTTTCACGTAGATCTAACTGTTTAAGTGATGCGATGATACTCGATAGTTCTGGTGACCAAGTAGCACTAATCATTTTCATACCCTCCCATAAAAAATAAGTAGTAAATAATACCATTATAGCAGTGTATGAAAGGAAGAGATAGTGGTTGCGATATACCGTGTTTAAACTACTTTTATTGTTTAGTTTGATCGGCATGCAGGTCTGGTTTTTATTTTTAACCTTTCATTATTCTTATTATGGCATCCAATTACAACGAAACGAACAATTTGAATGGAGAATTAGTTCTTTTCAATTTGAGAATACAAGAATCAATTTGGGTCTGCAGCTTGGGGACAAAATTATTAGGGTGAACGATAAAGATCCCAATGAAGATATGACAGTTAGAAAGTGGGCAACCATAGAGCAGGCCAACAGTATTACAATCTCTAGAAACAATCAAGAAATTAGGATTACCTTAAGTGATAAAGTACAGCCTGCTTTTGACTATATCTCTCTATTTGGCGAAATATTAAGTATCTGTATTTCTTTTTTAATCTATTTAAAAATTCCTAATTCCAAATCAGCTCGATTCTTATCACTCGTTTTTCTAATTACTGGTGTTATTTTCATGTGTATTCCTCCTTCGGCCCGAGGGGATAGCTTGTCTAAAGTGCTCATCAGTGACCTAGTCACGATCGTACCGCTAGTTTTTCTTCATTTTTTAATCCTTTTTTTCAAAGAAAAAAGCGCTATTCAATTACCAACTAAATTTCTTACTTATTTATACGGCATCATGCTTCTTACTTTTATAGGAAGATTTATATATTTTAGTTCATTAGATACGTATGATTTGTATAATTTAGACTATTTCTGCGTTTTATTATTTTTCTTATTTGGTCTTCTGCTCAATGTCATCATGTTTATCCATGTATTTTTCAAATATCGTCGTGAAAATTCCTCTATTCAAGCCATCATTAAGCTTGTATGGTTCGCCCTATTTATATCGGCCGCACCGCTGGCTTTTCTATCGTTCATTCCGATTTTGGTCAGGGACAAACCACTCGTTGAACCTCTTTATACGGGATTTTTCATGTTGTTTTTTCCAATTTCGTTCTCTTACATGATTGTCACAAAGCAGCTGTATGATATTAATATTTTACTCCGCCGCATTCTCTACACAACACTGATATCGATGGTTCCAAGTGCTATTATTATTGTATTAATTGCCTTCATTTTCAACACGGAAGCCAATTTTCAGACATTATTGTTTAGCTTTTTATTCATTTTAACGATTATTTCATTCTTATTGTATTTACTAGAGTATTTTGTCACTAAATTAGATGTCATCATGTTCCCAAGAAAATATTACTTGCAGCTGGCGCTAAAAAAGATTGCGAGAAATCTGCGAACGATCAAGAGCTTCCGTGAATTAAAAGATATTATTCTGGTAGATATCGTGAGTACACTGAATGTTTATGGAGGAGCCATTGTGTTTCAATACCAGAATTCGATTGAATCCATTGGCGAGGGTGACCTGGATTTAGAGGAAATTGAACAATGTCTACGTGATGGTCAACTAGATGATTCAACGTATTCCGTCTTTGAAATTAATCAAAATGAAGAATATGCCTGCTATTTAGTTACAACCAGAAAGAAAACGAATACCTTGTTAAGCCTAGAGGAAAGGCAATGGTTAAATCTCATCATCTCCTATTTGGCCGTAAGTTTGGAAAATATTTATTTGATTCGCAAGCTAACGATGAAGCTGCACGAGCTAGCCTCTCAAATTCCAAATGAGCAAGCAGGGCAAGATTTTGTTTGGCTCCGGAAGTCATTGTTTGAATTACAGGAACAAGAACGCTATCGCATTGCCGCCGATCTACACGATACGACCATGCAGGATATTTTGCTCATTCGAAGAAAGCTGATTTCGTATATCGAACATAATGAGGATCGGCAGCAGGTGCTTCAAGCCATCAAGCATTTGGATTTGGTGAATGAGAGCTTACGCCAAAGCTGCTTCGAATTAAATCCGCATTTGCTTCAAAACATTGGATTAATTCAAACCATTCAAGCCACGGTTGATCTGGATATTGGTTTGAATGAGTATGAAACTCATTTCCATGTTGAAGGATCAACGGTCATTGAAAGTATGGATATGGAAATAAAAAAGCACATCTTCCGCATTTTTCAAGAGCTTATGCACAATGCCAAGAAGCATTCTAAAGCATCCAAAGTCACCATTAAATTGGCTGTGATAGAAAGTTACCTTTGTTTATTTTATAAAGATAATGGCGTTGGCTTGGATCCACAAGCGCTTGCCAAAGATAAGAGACTCCGCACAATCGCGAATTCAGGCTTTGGGCTAGAACAGATGAAGAGCCGTGTTTTACATCTAAACGGGCATTTGGAGCTGCAATCCAATAAGGGAAGCGGAGTAGAACTCACCATTCGGATCCCCATACCTAATCAGGAAGGAAGCGCTGTATGAATAAGCAATCGAAGATTCTGATCGTGGATGATCACCCGTTAATGGCCGAAGCGACATCGAGTACCTTGAAGCAGATTGAAGGTGTGCAGATTGTTGGGATTGCGGCTACTGCAAAACAATGCTTAGAACTAGTGGACTTGCACGTACCGGATATTATTTTTCTTGATTTTAATCTTCCTGACCAGTACGGAGATGAAGTTGCCAAAATCATTAAAGGTAAATATCCCACTACCCACCTTGTCATTTTTTCCGGTATTGAATTATCACATCTTTACAACCATCTGATCGGGCTTGAAGTTAGTGCCGTTATTTCTAAGGAGTCCAGCGGAACGCTCATCAAGAGCTTAGTTACCCTTTTGTTAGAGAACTTTACGGTCGTGCCAGTTCCTGTTTTTCACAAAATGAGAGTTTCCAGTGGGAATTTGCATCAGACGGATTTATTGGACGATGATGAAGTGAGTATGATGACGATGATTGTCCAAGGCTTAACGAATGAGCAGATGGCCGAGGAAGTGCATATGAGTAAGCGAACCGTCGATAACTATATTCGAAAAATATATGAGAAATTAGGCGTGAAATCTAGAGCACAAGCGGTAGATAAGTTTAATCAATTCAAGCATATTTTCGATGTCAACCGGAGGCCGTAATGCATCAACGTGTCATTTCAGAGATGTACCGAATTATTGATGTGTATTTTCACGTCACCGATTTGAATGCCTTATTAAAAACCTTTGTCAAAGATAAAATCAGTGAAGGCGGGAGCATTTGGTCCGACTTCACAATCAACTGTCATCATATGTTGGGTGGGGGGTCACCGGATATTTACGCCGCTGCTGCGCAAACGGAGCTCATCATTTTATCTCTCGATATCATGGATGATTTGCAGGACCAGGATAACAGCGATAAACCGTGGATGACCTGTGATCGGACTTACGCCTTAAATGCCATTATCGCATTTCTTATGGCTTCTATCGGTGAGATCAGTCAGAACAAAGCTACCCATATGACCGAAGTGTTGCAGCTTATCGCAAGATCCATTAATGGACAACATCGGGATTTGAACCATTCCGTAGCAACGGAAAATGATTACATAACGATGGTTCAAGAAAAGTCATCGTCCCTTATCCATCTGTCTTTCTGCATGGGTTATCTCGGATTAGAGGAATGTGATCCAGCTATCCTAGCACATATCAACGAAATCGCTCAGTACGTTGGACTCGCAGCCCAACTAAACAATGATACGCGTGATATCACGCGTATCGATCAAAAAAATGATATTTTACAGAAAAAAAAGACATTGCCTATCCTGTATTTACTAAAGCAAAGTGAAGATAAGTTTCCCCCTCTTCATCAGTATTATAACGGATTAATAACCAGGGAAGAACTGATCGAATTGAAGTTTGAGTACCAGCAATATATCAATGAATCAGGTTGTATTGAGTATGCCAAAACGA
This sequence comes from Paenibacillus sp. yr247, assembly GCF_900103825.1. GTDB lineage: Bacteria > Bacillota > Bacilli > Paenibacillales > NBRC-103111 > Paenibacillus_E. Next base: position 284,149 of record NZ_FNIF01000001.1, on the reverse strand, counting down.
TTCAATTCCTATTTGCTAATAAAGCCGAAGAGCTTCTAGAGTCACTGCCTATTGATTCCCCATGGAAAGACAAGCTTAAAGAAACGGTAATGGCAGCCGTTGGTTGATAGAACATTTAATTCAGATAGTGATATTGTAATTTGAAGTAAACAAGGCTGGCCTCTTGTGAGAGACCAGCCTTGTTGATTTTTTCTAGGATTCCACTTGATGTTGTTGATGATGTTCCACAATATTCGCCGCTTCCATTAATTCACGCATCACATCGGACTGCAGCTGTGGATTAATATAAAGACCTTTTATAAATAACTGCCCCTTTTCACTCGAGGTATATCTAGGGGGGATATTATTTAAGACCAAAGCTAGCATATCTTCTTTACATTTATTGCAAATGCATTTCATTTCATAGTTCTTTTGAAACTCATCAAATAAGTTGATGACTATCGTTTCCATGGCATTGAAGACTGGCATCGGAGTGTGCTCCTTCTCTATTCAACTATATGACTATTATAACGTATAAACGCATAATCAAAAAGGTATGAAAAAGAAAAGAAAACGTAATGACGCGGCTCCAAGTACTTTGATGATATCCCCCCCAAAAAAACGAATCGGTTCCGAATCATATAAAGTTAAATTAAATTATGTATAGGTAGGGGTTTAATCATGCTGCAAAAAACACACAGTATTGCCGGATTCATTTCCGCGGAAATCTTTCTCACATATCAAGATATTAGCTTTTTCTCTTGGGATGCGGCTGGTGCTCTCTTGCTTGGTTGTTTAGCCGGCACGTTAGCCGATGTCGATAAGCCGGGATCTACAATGGCCAAGGTTCTTTTTCCTTTATCCGCTCTGCTTCGCCTTCTGAAGGTTAAGCATAGGACGGTCACCCATTCCTTGCTCTTTCTACTTCTATTAATCATGATGGCAATGCCCTTGCCTGCATTGTATTTCTGGGTATTCATCCTTGCTTATGGGTCTCATCCGCTTATCGATTTACTCAATGAAAGAGGGGTCGAACTGTTCTGGCCAATTCCGTTCAAAATCCGTCTACTCCCTAAATTTATAGCCATTGATACCGGATCTACGAGTGAAACGGTGTTTCGTTGGTTACTCTTGGCAGTCAGCTTAGTCATCCCTTTGGCTCATTTATTTCCCCAAATTCTGCAGATGCCTTTATAGAAATATAAGGGTATTTTCCTATTCGTTTTCGACAAACTCAAATAACTCAGCACATTGCTGGATTAATTGGCAGAATGAGCGGTTGTGACCTATGTAAAAGGATGAGAGATCGTATCGGTTCCGCCCAGGCTCGAAAGTAACCAACAGCCGGTGATTCATTCGTTTCATGGCCAGTTGAACAAATCGTTCTGTGCGGGCAGAAGCAATTAACGTGATATACGCATATAACGAATGGTCTTCAGGCTCATCGAGTGGGCTCACTCCGGCGCAGGAGTATTCGGTCAGTACTTGTTTGGCAAGTAATAGAGATAGCGCGTCAAACAATTCAGCGTCAACATGGAAATGTCCCAACAGCTTCGTTTGCTTCGGGTGCTTGCGTTGTTTCACTCTCGCTGTCCACGCGATAAGTTCTTCCTCTCGTCGCTTCCATTGTGCTTCTGTATGCTGACTAAGCGTAATTTCGCCACCCTCATTAACTATCGTGCTCGCCATACCTGCTGACCTCCATAATCCTACTTATCAAAGAAAGCCGGAACCAAACAGCCCGGACTCCCTCACTTGCCAAATTCCTAATTATCTTTATCGTGTTTCACGATGAAGCGTATGACGCTTCAGACGTGGACAGTATTTACGTAATTCCAGACGTGCAGTTTGCGTTCTTTTGTTCTTCGTCGTCGTATAATTCCTGTCTCCAGTTTCAGTGCACGCTAGTGTAATTATAACTCTCATGCTGCTCACCTCCTAATTATGAATAATTTCTATGATTGAGGCAGTATTCCGTGTAGCCAGCCACATGACCACTTTGGATGGTATTTTGTTATTTTGCATGAGAACCACGCCTTGTAATATACGTAATTTTTACCATTAAAGATCGAGTTGATGTAGAATGCTTTATTTTCTACTCGTTTAACGCTTTTTTCAAAGCTTCCAGGTTTTCCTTCATTATGCTAATGTAGTCCAGATTATTTTTCTTATCGTCGGCTGTCAGACCCTCAAGAGGATTCAACACAGCTGTTTTAGCGCCGATTTCTTTAGCGATGGTTTGGGCAATCTTCGGATCGACTAACGTTTCGAAGAATATGGTTTGAACTTTATTTTCTTTGGCAAATTTGATGATATCCCCCATTTTATCTGGAGACGGCTCTTGTTCCGGCGATAGTCCGGCAATGGGTATTTGCTTCAAACCATATTCTTTGGCCAAGTAAGCGAAAGCAGCATGCTGAGTAACGAATTCTTTGCGTTTCACATCTCTCAAACCCACTTTAAAGGACTCCTCTAGCCATTTAAGTTTTGCGATATAAGCATCCGCATTTTTGCGGTAATCCTCTTTATTTGCAGGGTCTGCTTGCGCCAAGCCAGCTTGAATGGCTTCGACTTCTTTTTGCGCGAGAACAGGGTCAAGCCATACGTGAGGATCTAGGATTTTAGCTCCCTCAGCTTCCTTATGATCTTTATCTGCTTCCTCTTCAGGCAAGCCCTCCATCAGATCAATTCCTTTACTTGCTTCGACAACCACACGTTTATCATTCGCTGCACTCTGAAGTGCTTGATCAACCCAGCTCTCCACGATACCGTTGAAAACAAATAAGCTAGCTTTCTTTACCTTCTCCATATCCTTAGCACTCGGTTCCCAATCGTGAGGTTCAGCTCCTGCTGGAATTAACCCTATTACGTTAGCGTGATCGCCAGCTACTTGTTTCGTGAATTCGTACATCGGATAAAAGGTAGTAACAACATTCAATTTGCCGCTGCTTGATGCTGGGCTAGATGCGCAACCTGATAAAAGGACTGCGGATACTGCTGTTAAAACGAGTGATTGCCCAACCCATGTTTTTTTCATTGTTTGCTATTCCTCCTGGTTATTAAAAGATAATAAATTGGACTCTTTGGACAAACGGGGGATGATACTAATCGAAGAAATGTCTTCCTCTAGCTTCTTTTTATTTCTAGCTTTACCCCACTTCACTGACATTTTCTTCAGACTCATACCCATAATCAGAAATAATAAAAGAAGCAGTGCAATCGTACCGCCCGGCGGTGTACTGAGTTCATAAGAAGCTGTTAGACCAGCAAATACACCCAGTAAACCGATACTCATGGCTAGAAAAAGAGCTGCATGAAAGCTCGACGCAATACGAATTGCAAGAGCAGCAGGCAAAACAATAAGTGCAGATACAAGCAAAACGCCGACGATTGGCATGGCCGCGGACACAATCATACCCGTTAGTACACTAAAACTTAACGAGATCCATTTGACAGGAAGCCCATTGGTTTTGGCTGTTTCTTCATCAAAGGTGATTTGATATAGCGGACGTCGAAAAACATAAAAGAACAAACCGCCGATAAGGGCAACAACCAACATCAGGATTAGCTCCGTTTCATTAACGGCAACAACGGAACCAAATAAATAAGTGGAGAATCCTTTATTCATACTCTGATTAAGGCTCATTAGGACAACAGCCGTGGATAGACCGCCAACCATTATGATGGCAACCGAAATCTCGCTATAGGACTTATAAGATCTCCTCACATATTCGACGGCAATTGCTCCTAAAGTAGCCACTACAAAGCCCGTTAACGTTGGATTTATATGTAAATACGCACCTCCCGCTACCCCTGCCAGAGAAACATGGGACAGCATATCAGCCATCAGCGCTTGTCTACGAAGCATCAGATAGACACCAAGAATCGAGGCAATTACAGCGATTAGCCCACCGGCACAAAATGCCCGCTGCATGAAGTCGTAGTGCAGCATTTCCATCCGCCATCCTCCTTCCTCTCTAGCTCAATAATGCGATCTAAGTAGGGGGCAACCTCCGAGAGCCCATGTGTCACCATGATAACCGTACGGCCATGAGCTTTAACTTGATGATGCATCAATTCGTAGAAGCCAAAGCGACTTTCTTGATCCATACCCGTCGTCGGCTCATCAAGCACCAACATATCCGGCTCTTGAGCAAGTGCTCGCGCAATACAAATTCGCTGTTTCTGACCACCGGATAATTCGCCAATTTTACGGTTGCGCAATTCCCACATACCAACTTGGCGGAGTGCTTTCTCCGTTTGTTGATCATCTTCTTTGCAAAGCTTGCGGAGCCAAGAACCATTGGCAAATCTGCCCGATCTTACAAACTCCAGTATCGTACTGGGAAATCCAACGTTAAAGGCTGCGATTTGCTGTGACACATAACCTACACGCAGTTTCACGCCATTCTTGTTCGTAGAAGATAAGAAAACCTTTCCCTTCCATGGCTGCAATAAGCCCAATAGCAATTTCAGCAAGGTTGACTTGGCCGCTCCATTCGGACCTGTAACAGCCACAAACTCACCAGATTGGATCTCTACGCTTGCATCCTGCAGGCAGGGTACATCTGTGTATCCAAATTCCACTTCATTCATCGAGGCCACTAGCATGAAAATCACTCCTTTCTTGTTTAAACGTAAATATTACTACTATAGCTGAAGTGAAGACATTACCTTTGCATGAAACCGGTATTTATCCCCAAGCATTAAATCGTAAAAATTACTACAATGAGAAATTTATCTCATTTCTGAAGCTGTGTCAATCAAAAATTCGGATGGATGTTCATGGATACAGGAAATAAAATATCCCCTCACCCTCTGCAAAGGCAGAAAGGAAGGGGATAGAGGAATTATATGTAGACATTGAAGCAATGATTACTGCATTGGAATCGATATTTGGAAACAAATGCAGCCGTCTTCCACGGACACTTCAATGGTCCCTTTGTAATACTCGATGCGTTCCTTTACAACAGACAATCCTAGTCCCTGGTGCTCACCGTCAACTTTGGTGCTGTATCCAATCGAAAACATTTGGTTATAATCCTCGACTTGGAAATCGGGCTGTACCGGGTTGGAAACGGAGATCTTCAAATGGTTCAATTCTGACCATCCATTCACCGTCACTTCGCGTTCACCCTGCGGAAATTGATTTACCTCGTCAAAGGCATTATCAATCAAATTTCCGATAATTTTCACGATATCAACGGATTTAACCCCTAATGATAAGCATTCCAGGCCGGTAAATTGGTAATTGAAGTCGATTTTAGTTCTCATGGCAAGTGCAATCTTGGCTTGAATCAAAGCCGCGATAGCTGGATGACCTATTCGAATAATATCGTTCACTTCATTGATTTCTTCAATTAATTCCTTCATATATCTCATTTGGTCTTCTTTTTTCCCTTTAGAAAGCAGAGCATACATGGTTTGCACATGATTTAGGAAATCATGCCGTTGACTGCGTATCGTAGCAAACATCAGATCCACGTTTTGAATATACATCTCTTGTGTGGATTTGACGGCTGTTTCACGGCTTTTCGTAATAAATCGGAAAATCAAGTAAATAAACATACAGCTAAAAACCGTAAACAAGACGATGAGAAGTGTAAGTTGAACTAGCTGCTTGTTTAAGGTACGTTGAATCGATTGATAATCCGAAACGATTGCAATCACGTAAGGAACTTCCCTTTGTACTTCGGTTAATTTTTTCTTTACTGGAACAAACAGGAACGTTTTCAGGATAGGTTTCCCATTCCAGTTCTCCACAACACTAACCGGCTTGTTGCTTAGAATAGACTCCTTGTAGTAATCCAAGTCTTTCAGATCCATTACGTTATAGGTGCCGAATAAAACTGGGCGGTCATAAACCGATATGAATGGAACGCCATTACTGTCTTTATACTCGATGGGCTTTGTACCAAAAGTCACCCCGTTTAATCCGGATATTTCCATAATATCAGGATTGGCTGCAAGCGTTTTCTTCACGATCGTATCTGCACCAACAATTTTCTTGAACCTTTCAATCTTATCTGCATTTACAAACACGCACACAATATAATTGGTGGTACCATCATAATAATAGCCAAACTTACTAACATCACTTGAACCGGAAGCTGGAACCTCATAAATGCCAGACCAGAAATTAGGCAGTTTTTGTCCCTCAGGAATCGTTACCTGATGGTTGTCTAACAGTTGGCTAAAGGCTGTAAACCAGTACCCGAATGGTTTGGTACTCTTAATCTTAAGCTCTTTGGGTTCGGAAGACTTGCCCACCATGATATCATCACCATTTCGCTTCATCAGTGAAAAACCATCGACTCCCGTTTGCTGCGCAAGTTGAACGAGTTGTTCATTGGTAACCTTGTCGATGTCCGGATTAAGCTGACCCTTGGCGTAAAGTGCGACCGATCGAAGATTCTCACCAATCAAATCTTCTACAAAGAAAGAGCCTTCCTCTGACTGCTCAATGGATGTTCGGATCTGACTCGCGGTCGATTCCATACGTTCAGATAAAGCTTGCGTTAAGAGAGATTTCGTGTACCAATAATACGAGGTGTTATTCGTAACCAGCAACAAAATAACAATAATAAATGTCACATAAATGACTTTGGTGTTGATTCTCATGAAGTTTCACACTTTCTTTTTAATGTAAACTGGATACTACAAAGTAGACGTCAAATAAAGTTAGTTTTTTTCGACACAAATCGAGGTTTATTCCTCTTTCAGTAGTATAGTAGGATAAGAAAGCGTTGTCTATCAATTAATATACTGGTATCAAATCGTTTGTAAATATAGGGAAGAATTCCATAGCAACAGAGACATTGGGGTAACGCTAAATATGACGAAAAATACAGTCCATTCTCCAATTGGAGTTGAGCTGCATTTTAGTTACTCTGCTATAATTTCAACGATGTGCCAAACCGCCCAATCCTAATCCGGCGGCAAACATCGCAATTGGGACAAACTTCATTTTAATCATCTTGACCTAATCACATCCTAACCTGATTAATTAAGGAAAAATCTACCATTCATTAGACACCTTTCCTTCCTAAAAAGTTGCTTTCATCCCAGCATCCAATTATGAAACAGGCACAAACCAGACATTTATTGTTATCTAACTTGCTTTACTTGACCCAGTTACTTTAGTAGTATAACTAGTATCGAGTAAATGAGGAGCTGTAAAAATGGCCAATGACGAGATTATTCTAACCCCAGAGGGTTTACGCAGTTTAGAATTAGAGCTTGAAGATTTAAAAACCGTCAAACGCAAAGAATTAGCAAGCCGTATTAAAACAGCAATTAGCTATGGCGATTTAAAAGAAAACAGTGAGTATCATTCCGCCAAAAATGACCAGTCTTTCATGGAAACGAGAATTTTAACGATTGAACGTATGCTTAAGAAGGCTCGTGTTGTTAAGAATGTAGGCACTTCGAAAGTTCAAGTAGGCTCTATCGTTGTGTTGAATGATGTGGAATTTGCTGAGAAAATCGAGTATAAAATCGTGGGTACCTCTGAAGCCGATGTGAATGAAAATAAAATTTCTTACGAAAGTCCGCTGGGAATTTCCCTCATGGGCAAGTCTGTTGGTGATACAATTAGTGTAGATGCACCCATGGGTGTCATTAGCTATGAGCTGCTTGAAATAAGAGTGATGTAGCGCACCGCAAATCATTCTAAGTACAAAAAAAGGCATTGTTAGGCAGCATAGCTGCCTAACAATGCCTTTTTGCTGTCTTCAAGCCTTCACTCGCCAACATTTCGAAGCATTTTCAACGCCTTTTCCATCTTCTCAATGTAGGCAGTATCGTTGTTCGAACACATAAATTTGAGGTCGCCATCTCCCCGCCCGAACAACTGGTCACGATGGGTTAATATCTGTATCAACCGATTGACGGTACCCGCACTCCCATCAACAATTTGAATATGACTTGGCAAAATCTTTTTTAAAACACCCCGATAGAAGGGATAATGCGTACATCCAAGAACAACTGTCCCATACAAACTCAGGTCAAAAGGTATCAGCTGGGTATGAAAATAATCGATGATTTGCTGACTCTCTACAATTAATTGCTCACAGAAATCAACTAATTCCGGCAGCGGCAGCGAATCCACCATGCCCATGTCATCTATACGAGAGACTAAGTCCCTATACTTAGACTGCTTGAGCGTTAAAGGAGTAGCGAATACTAGCACTCTTTTACCAGATGAACGGTTCATTTCAAGAGCTGGCTTTACCGCGGGTTCCATGCCAATGATTGGCATCTCATAGGTTTTTCTTAATTCAGCAATAGCTATACTAGTTGCTGTGTTGCAAGCAATAACGAGGGCTTTAACATCTTCTTTACTAATTGTGTCGACGCATTTTTTGACAAAAGTAAAAACCTCTTCCTTCGATTTAGTCCCATATGGAACATGAAGAGTATCAGCGAAATATAGAAAATCCTCATGAGGCAATTGCTTCATGGCTTCGTGTAAGACCGTAATACCGCCTATCCCTGAATCAAAAAAAGCTATTCTCATCGTATTCACCCTGTGTTTATTCTTATCTCTTCTACAGCAGCCCTGCTGCAATGAGACCGTTTCGAACTCCGTCTTCATCCACATGTGTTGTTACATAATCTGCATAGGGAAGCAAATCTTTATGTGAGTTCCCCATCGCGATACCGAAGCCAACATACGAGAGCATTTCCATATCATTTAATCCGTCCCCGAAAGCTACCGCTTCTTCCGGCTTCAAACCAACAAGCTCTAACAGTGCTGCAATCCCTTGGGCTTTTGACCCACCGGCGGGTAAAACATCTATCGCATGTTGATGCCAACGGATGAGCTTAAATTCGGATTGTAAGTGGTCATACAAGTGTTCATCTGTATCTTCACAATGCAGGAAGATTTGATAAATATCGTTCGTTTTCCAGAAATCCGGGTCATAGCCTGGCAAATCCACCTTCAATGAGGAAACCGAACCAATCACAAAAGGATGGTCCTCCGTGTCCGTGAAGTAGGAATGCTCCCCTTCAAACACCAGAGAATGCTTATGCTTCGACGCCAGTTCGATTAAAGCTTCAATACTGCTCTTGGCGATTATCCGTCTGTAGAGCGGTTCTCCCCGGTAAACAGCATATCCCCCGTTCAAACACACATAGGAATCGATCCCGAGCTGCTCAGCCAAAGGCTTAATGAAGTAGGGAGCTCGTCCGGTAGCAATGACCGGTTCAATCCCTTGCTGCTTTAATTGTCGAATGGCTATTACGGTACTGGCAGGAACCTGTTTTTCTTCATTAACTAAGGTCCCATCGATATCAAAAAATACAATTTTATACACAGTATGAATCTCCTTTTCCCTAGGAGGCAACAACCGTTGCCAGCCTTCTCTCTTTCTCTCATTAAACACCAAAAGCAGAGAAAAAACAAAGAAAAAGAGAATCCCCTAGGCTTCTCTTCGCATTCCCTATACGATTTCATCAATAATTCCTAACGATAACGCCTCATCAGGACTCATGTACCAATTACGTTGATGCTCCTGTACACTGAGCAGCTCATCTGCACTCAGCTTCGATTTTGCTAGGATGTACTCGTCATAAATGTTCTGCAGCCTTTGCGTTTCATCCACTCGATTCTTCAAATGTTCCAAATGCCCGTCGATATGACTGGAAACAGAATGATACATGAATGTACTGAGTCTGCCTGAATACCTCTTGTGACCACTAACAGCGATCAGTAAGCTCATACTTGCAGCAAGTCCATACACGTATGTATGCACTGGCGTCTTACTGTTATCAATCACATTGATCAAACCTAGACCATCATAGACACTCCCCCCATTACTGTTAATAATTAAGTCAATAGGCAGGCGTTTGAAGTCTTTTTCTTTCTTATCTTTGTCATCGTCATATTGATTTATTTTCATGATTTGCTCGACAATGATTTTCACAGAGCCTTTATTAATGCCATCGAATAGATATAAGGTTCTTTCATTCATAGAATGCCTCCTGTCCGTATGGCCTACTGATACAGATAGTCTATTCTCATCTTTTAGACTTTGTAACTCCCTTGCCTTTTTTTTTGGATTAATGGGCAAAAGCACAACAAAAACCCTACCGAATAGGGTAGGGTTTTCACATGATTCGACAAAGATCAACTTACTTCATCTTCATCAGAAAAGCTCAATGCGGTTGCAAAATGTGAGGTTGCTTATGTAAAACTTAAGCATGTTCTTCCATTTGATACTGATAGTCCGCAAGAGAAATATACCGCTGATCCGTTATTAAAACGCCTTCAGCTTGTAGCAAAAAGCTCTGCATATGAGATCCTTCATCATCCATGATCGCAATTTCTCCTTTTGCATTAATGACTCTGTGCCAAGGTAGATGATACTTCTTGCTCATCGCGTGCAAGATCCGCACAACTTGCCGGGCTCCCCTAGGACTTCCAGCAAGCTTTGCGATCTGGCCATAGGTCATGACTTTTCCCTCGGGGATACACTTAATAATCTGAATGACGCGCTCAGTGAATGGTGTCATTATATAACGGCAAACTTGATGCAAACCGGTTTAGACATCTTAAGTACACTTCCGGTAGGAAGCAGCTTTCCTGTTTCGGCATCTCTTGAGAATGAAACGATAGTATCAGTGTCCTTGTTAGCAACCAGCAGATAGCCTCCGTCCGGAGAAATCGCAAAATTTCGCGGGTGCTTCCCTAGCGTAGGAGCATACTCCACAACGGTCAGCTTACCTGTGAAAGTATCAATGGCATACACGACGATGCTTTCGTGTCCACGGTTAGATCCATAAAGGAACTTTCCATCCGGAGATATATGAATATCTGCGCAAGCATTTTCCCCTTCATACGAATCCGGAAGTGTAGATACCGTCTGAATTTCGGTCAACTCTCCTCTTTCCTCATCGTAGCTGAATGCCGTAATTGTGGAGTTAAGTTCATTAATTACATAACCGTAAGCATAGGAAGGGTGGAAGGCAAAATGCCGCGGACCCGAGCCGGGTGCTACTTGTACTTCATTATGAGGAAGAAGCCGTTTCGCAGGGATATCAAGCTTGTATAGAATGATTTTATCCAAACCTAGATCACAGACCCCGGCAAAACGATTCGTTCGATCCAAAAAAACAGAATGAGCTCGCGGTCTATCCTGCACCGATAGGACGCTGGTGCCCTTATGCTGCTGAATATCGGCTGTTGTACCTAAGCTTCCATCCGCTAACACCGGAGACAAGCCTACCATTCCCCCGTGATAGCTTGCTACCATCACCACTTGGTTCGTATGATCCAGCGTAATGTGACACGTAGTCGCCGGCAGCGTAATCTCATTGTTCAGAAACGATAATTTCCCGGTTGCTGAATCAATATCATAAGAAGTTGCCGCACCGCAGCGCTGCTGATTTACGTCGACTCCCTCCGTTAAGGTATAGAGCCTCCAATTTCTCGCATCCACCGTCAAGAAAGTTGGGTTTTGCAAACCATCCACTTGGTCAATGATGTCCAAACTTCCAGTTCCTTCATCATATTGGCAGGTGTATACCCCAGGATTGCTCGATTCCGCGTATGAACCAATAAATGCAAACGTATTTTTCTTCTTTTCCAAAAATGCCATCCCCTATCCTCTAGCTTCATTAAGAGCATTATCTCAAATCCACTTCTAAGGAGCAACTCTTCGGGGCTTTTGCAATGGAAAGAGGCGGAACGTGGGTATGCTATTTTGTTATAATCTGCATTTTCCCGCTTCAAAGAGGAATGACCGTTCCGTTTCACGCAGATAGATGGTAACCCGGTACATAGGATAAAGGAGTTGAAGGAGACGGTGAGGCAACTTTATCTGCTAACGCAAAAAAAGAACCTTAAGCCCACTTTCAAAGTGGTTTTTAAGGTTCTTTAGGATCAATCTAATGTTTTTCATGGGAGTTCCCTGAGGGACGACTCTATCTTTTATATTTTACGGGATGTTAGCTTCGCTTGTGTGAAGAGTAAGAGGTAGTCGTAACCGCCTGCTTTGGAATCTGTCCCGGACATATTGAATCCGCCGAATGGATGAACACCAACCAATGCGCCCGTACATTTACGGTTAATGTACAAGTTGCCGCAGTGTACAGTATCCAAAGCCTCAGAGATACGCTCCTCATTCGTGGAGAAGTACGAACCCGTCAAACCGAATTCCGTATCGTTGTACATCGCGATTGCTTCTTTCCAGTCCTTCGCTTTCGCAATGGCCAAAACAGGCCCGAAGATCTCTTCCTGCATCAGACGGGCTTTGCCGCTCACATCACCGAATACTGTTGGCTGAATGTAATAGCCATTTCCTTCAGCCTTACCGCCACCTACTAACAGCGTTCCTTCTTGTTTACCTATTTCAATGTAATCTAAAATTCTATCGTAGGAAGTTTTATCAATGACTGGACCTGCTGCGAAATTAAGCTCAGGTAAACCGCTTTGCAGCTGGTTTGTCAGTGCAACGACTTTTTCTACTACTTCGTCATAGACGGATTCAACAATAATCGCTCGTGAACCAGCTGAACATTTTTGTCCTTGGAAACCAAAGGCAGAAGCTACAATCGCAGCTGCAGCAGCGCCCAGATCCGCTGTTTCGTCCACGACAATACCGTCTTTGCCGCCCATTTCAGCGATAACGCGCTTGATCCAAATTTGACCCGGAACCGTGTCCGCGGCCAGCTTGTTAATACGCAAACCGATCTCCTTAGAGCCGGTAAAGCTAACAAAACGAGTTTTCGGATGAGTCGTTAAGTAGTCTCCTACTTCCGCTCCGCTGCCCGGGATGAAATTGATAACTCCGGCAGGAAGTCCCACTTCCTCCATAAGAGCGACAAATTTGTGAGCGATGACAGGTGTGGTCGATGCTGGCTTCAGCAGAACCGTATTACCGGAAACAACAGCCGCAATCGTCATACCTACACAAATCGCAAGCGGAAAATTCCATGGTGGAATTACGACGCCCACGCCTAATGGGATATACGAAATTTGGTTGTTCTCACCAGGAATTTTAGCTAATGGCTGAGTCTGATTGATTTCGCTCAATCGAATCATTTCACGTGCATAGAACTCGATGAAATCAATAGCTTCTGCAGTATCTACATCAGCTTCAACGTAGTTTTTACCTGATTCTAGGATCATTAGCGCTGAGAATTCGTGCTTACGAGCGCGCATCAATGCAGCAGCTTTAAACAAATACTCTGCACGTTCTCTAGCGGGAACCTTTTTCCATGATTCAAACGTTTCGAGGGCAACACCCATTGCTTTTTCAGCTAGCGCTTGATCCGCTTTGCTGACGTAACCAATCACTTCATCCACGTTACCAGGGTTAATCGAAGTTATTTTAGCTTCTGTAACGACTTTCTCTTCACCGATATATAGTGGGTATTCACGACCCAATTCACTTTTCACTTTAGCAATAGCTGCCTGCAGGGCCTTTTTATTTTCCTCTAGACCAAAATCAGTAAATGGCTCATTGGCATATGGACTAACCTTCGTAAATGTATTCATCGTATATCTCCTCTCCGAATGGGAACCTTGGGTTTACTTAAACATATTTTTCAGAACAAACCAGACATTTGCTGGGCGCTCGGCTAGCCTTCTCATGAAATAGCCGAACCAATCCACACCGTAAGGTACGTAAACACGAACCCGGTACCCTTCTTTCACTAATTGCTTTTGCAAATCTTCACAAATACCAAACAGCATCTGGAATTCAAACTGTTCTCTAGAAATACCATTTGAACTTACAAATTCCTTAGTAAAGTTAATGATGGCTTCGTCATGACTTGCGATAGCTGTATAATGACCGTTCATGAGATGTTTTTGAATGATTTTTTTATAATTTTCATCGACCGCGCTTTTTTCTGGAAATGCCACTTGCGGAGATTCCTTATAGGCACCTTTCACAAGACGCAAATTGGCTCCAAGTGTGTGCAAATCATCGATATCTTGCATGGTGCGGAATAAATAAGCTTGAATAACGATACCTACATTGTCATATTCTTGCCGAAGCTCTCTGTAGATGTCTAGGGAGATTTGGCAATGCGCATAATCCTCCATATCAATCCGGACGAAATTATTGTGCAAGCGCGCGCGATCAAGAATGCGTTTCATGTTATTTACACATAGCTCTCTGCTAATATCCAACCCGAGTGAGGTCATTTTAAGCGACAGATTGGATTTAACACCTGAACTGGCAATAGCATCTAACGTTTGTATACACATATTTGCTGATTCTAACGCTTCCTCTTCACTAAAGACGAACTCTCCCAAATGATCCAGGGTCGCTACGCGACCATCCTGATTAAGTCCTCGCACGGCTTCAATGGATTGATGGATGGTTTCTCCAGCTACAAATCGTGCTGCCCCGAAGCGTAAACCATACTTTTTCGCTAAACGATTCGCTGTGCGGCTTTTACCTAAAGATTGAAACATGTTTTTCATTATGAGTTCCATCTGTGTTATTCCTCCAAAGGAATTTGTACAATAGTGTTTAATTCATGATTATATTATACAACTATATTTTATTTTTGAACACTATTTGTTTATGTGTATATTTTTCTTGTTTTTAAACAATATTTTGCGTCCATACCTTCATCATACTCACCTTCAAGACTTCTTGTGTTGAATCACCCATTCTTTCATGGTAAATTTAAAGCAAATGAATGCTACAAAAATGAGGTCAACTATGTTCAAAAATGAACACTTTCCGTTGAACAACAAGATACAAACACTCCCTGTAGAAACAACGCTCGAAGTGCTTTCTTCCTATTTACACAAAGGAACAGCGGTTATCACCCATTGGAACAACGAAACCTGCTTATTTACACCAGAAGATGCCGGCCTTATGGCGTCCTTTTCCGGGGTGAATATTCAAACTATAGTAGAAAACAACCGATATTTTGTATCCGCGATTGTTTCTTTGGACGAAAATAACCTTTTGCCACATTTGCAACAATCGACGAACCGACCGCTTCTTTTTAAGGATAAGGAAGGAACAATTCGGGGATACTCCCCTTTATCTACCTGTTTAAGCGCGGCCGTCACGGAGCAGCAAAAGTGGTCTGCTTATTTCACTGCACTCGCGGAAACCGTCACCGATGCTGTCACGGTCGTTGATCGGGGCGGCGCTGTGATCTGCTGGAATTCTGTCGCTGAAGAGCTCTATCACCTACCAAGTGCAGAAATTTTAGGCAAGCGCATTGGCGAACACTTTGATGTGGAAACACTGATGGTCCTGAAAATTTTGGACGAAGGACGCATGATTCGAAATACATACCACCGTCCTCGGCCGGATACCCATGTCCTCATTAATGCTTCACCGATTAGAGATGCCCAGGGTCAAATCATCGGAGGCATTGCAACAGAACAAGATATCACTCAATTGGTGCGATTGAACGAACAATTAACGACAGCTGATTCCTTCGGACTTCCACATAAAGAGCAGACAGAAGATTTATTTACATTAATAAAAGGAAAAGGTCCCGCTATCGGCAAGGTCATCCAATGGGCCAAGAAGGTGGCCGCAACAGAAACACCCGTCCTCTTGATTGGGGAATCGGGTGTCGGCAAAGAGCAGCTAGCTCATATTATCCATCAGTCCAGTTCACGATCCGAGCAGCCTTTCTTGACTGTTAATTGCGGGATCGTACCCGCGGGATTACTGGAAGCCGAATTATTTGGCTACCAAGGAGGCGCCTTCACAGGAAGTGATAGCGGACAAGCCGGTAAATTGGAGCAAGCCAAAGACGGCACCTTATTTATTAACGAAATCGAGAAGCTTCCCTTGGAGATTCAAGCTAAGCTCTACCATTACCTTACGCAGCAAACCATTACTCGCTCAGGCGGGAGTCAACCTATCAACGTTCGCACGCGGATCATTATCGCAACCACACAGGATTTAGCCAGCAAGCTGGTTAATCAGGAATTTTGCTCTGATCTTTACTATGCGCTTAATGTGATTTCCATTCGAATCCCGCCCTTACGCGATCGAACGGAAGACATTCCTGCCATGGTACATATGTATCTCAAGCAGTTTTCCTTGCAATATCAGAAGCCTGTTCCCGCGCTTTCTCCAGAGGTCGTCTTGGCTTTGACCAATTATTCATGGCCAGGGAACATCCAAGAATTAAAAAATGTTATCGAGCGATGCATCATTCTTAGCGATGATGATATGATCTCATTGGATCACCTGCCATCAGCCCTACAGGATCAACAGCCTAGCCTAGCACCATTTGAAGCCGATTCCGCCGCTATTTTACTAAAAGCAAAAGTCTCGGATGAGGAAGAAGTCACCCTGATTGAAGAAGCGCTTGCCAAGACTGCAGGAAACAAAAGCGCAGCCGCCAAGCTGCTCGGCATTTCCCGCGGTACCCTATATAATAAGATGAAAGAGTATGAACTTGAGTAAATTGATCCGATAACGAAAAAGCAAACTTTTCAGCTCTTACGCCCCTTTAAGAGGCGTTAAGGGCTTATTTGTGTTTCGGGACATTTCCCATGCTCCACGACGCGAATTCATTATTACAAAAATTACAATTAACATTCCTCCTTGTTTCAACACGAAGATCGGTAGTATGATAAGTAAACACTTTACAGCCAGAGGTAGTCAGAAAATGAAAATAAGAGATTGGGACATCAATTTAAAAATCCGCTTAGGCGGAGAAGCAGCTTTTAACGTTATTTTTTGGGCATTCTTTCCTTTCCTATCTATCTACTTTGCAAATTCGTTCGGTAAAGGCTGGACGGGACTGCTGCTGATCCTTTCACAAACTCTATCTGTTTTTGCCAATTTGCTAGGGGGCTATTGTGCTGATCGGTTTGGACGAAAACGGATGATGGTTATTGCCGCTTATGGTCAAGCAATCGGGTACGGGGTCTTCGCACTCGCCGCTTCTCCTTTGCTATCCATGCCCATCATTGGATTCATCGGGTTCAGTTTTGCAAGCCTGTCCGGTTCCCTGTATTGGCCTGCCAGTCAGGCAATGGTGGCTGATGTCGTTGAGGAAGAGCACCGGTCCAGCGTATTTGCCATCTTCTATACGGCTGCTAACATGGCAGTCGTTGTCGGCCCCTTGCTTGGATCCATCTTATACGAAGACAATCCGTATGTTGTTCTGGCAGCGGCTTCGTTATTCTGCATTCTTCTCGCTGTGTTAATGAGCCGCAGTTTACATGAAACGCTTCCGAATCATTTGGCTAATCGCCATCGTGTAAATGTCGGAGAACCATGGTATCGGTTCCTGGCAGTACAATTGCGCGACTACCGGATTATCGCTGCCGACCGTGTGTTTCTGCTGTTCATCATTGCAGGTGTCCTACTTTCCCAGACATTCATGCAATTGGACCTGTTGTTTCCTGTTTTCTTACAAGAAACGGTTCATGCGACAACTATATTCTCTTACGGGAATTGGATCCTGCAGGTGTCTGGCAAACAATTGTTCGGTATGATCGTGTCCGAGAACGGCCTTTTTGTCGCACTCTTCACCGTTCTTGTGACCAAGTGGATGCTAGTCTACCGGGATCGATATGTATTTATCGGCGGAGCACTTTTCTATGCGTTAGGCATCGCAATGTTCAGTCAAATGTCTACGTTCTGGGGGTTTACCCTCGCCATTGCCGTCTTCACGCTTGCCGAGCTCATGTCTGCAGGTCCACAGCAAGCTTTCGTATCAAGACTGGCTTCAGAGCAGATGCGAGGTCAATATTTCGCAGCATCAAGCTTACGGTTTACGCTCGGACGCACCATAGCCCCTTTATCGATCCCTATTAGCAATTGGATTGGCTTCTCTTGGACTTTCACCCTGTTGGCCGGACTTGCAGTCTTATCTGCAGTCATGTACAATATCATGTTCAACCGCTTTGATCGTCAGACAAGCCAATAGTCAATAGATATTCATTAGAAATTCCGATAAACTTATCCTATATGTAACGTGCTAAAGGGAGGGTTAAGGTTGGAAGACGCTTCAAAACCAATACAAAGTAAACGAAGAGCATATCTCGAAGTTCTTCTTGTATCAACGAAATTGGGACTCACGTCCTTCGGCGGACCGATTGCCCATCTTGGCTATTTTCACCATGAGTATATTCAGAAACGAAAGTGGATGGATGAAAAAAGCTACGCCGACCTAGTCGCTCTGTGCCAGTTTCTACCCGGTCCTGCCAGCAGTCAGGTGGGTGTTGGTATCGGGACGATTCGAGCTGGTTTGCTTGGGGGAGCGGCTGCTTGGCTAGGATTTACGTTACCATCTATTATCGTCTTGCTGCTTTTTTCTCTGCTGATGAAAGCTATGGATGTCAGTAGCAGCGGGTGGATTCACGGACTCAAAATCGTAGCCGTTGCCATTGTCGCTCAAGCCATTCTCAGTATGGGAAAAAAACTGGCGTCCAATAAAAGTACGGCCTCCATCGCGATCGCGGCCGCTTCGGTAACTTTGTGGTGGCAAGCCGTTTATAGTCAAGTTATTATTATTGTGCTTGCCGGACTTATCGGGGTATTTGCCTTCAAAACCGCAGCAAAACAAGAAAACAGTACCCTTCATGTGCGCGTTAATCGCTCAGTTGCGATTATTTGCCTAGTCCTATATGCGCTATTGCTCGTTATTCTTCCACTCATCAGCGGTCTATGGCACTCGCAGCTGCTCTCCCTTTTCGATTCCTTCTTTCGGGTGGGTTCCTTGGTTTTCGGCGGCGGACATGTCATCCTTCCACTGTTGGAACGCGAAGTGGTACCGCAGGGCTTGGTAAGCAAAGAGGTCTTTCTGGCTGGATATGGCGCTACACAGGCCGTTCCGGGTCCGCTATTTACTTTTGCCTCCTATCTTGGTGCGATGATTAACGGTCCCAAAGGGGCACTAGTAGGTACTTTGGCTATTTTCCTGCCTGCTTATCTCCTCATTATTGGGGCCCTGCCTTTCTGGAATTCCTTACGGACTAACATCAAAATCCAAGGCGCTTTAGTTGGCATTAATGCGGCCGTTGTTGGCATACTGCTTGCGGCTCTTTATAACCCGCTTTGGACAACAGCAATACTTCGTCCCTACGATTTCATACTGGTCATCGTCTTGTTTGGCCTGTTGGTATTCTGGAAATTACCGCCTTGGATCATCGTGTTACTTGGAGCTGTCGCAGGAGAAGCTCTTTCCTATCTGTAAAAAGCAAATAGTCCCCTTTCCACATCAAAGTGGAAAGGGGACTATTTATTATTTTTATCTTTGATAAACGGCCGGGAAACTCTCACCAGACACAATTTCACCCGGCTGCACATGAATATGGGGCTCCATCGGATGGTTACCTGTCGGAGCAAAATACGTATGGCCCGGCATATAGTGAACTGCTATCGCCCTGCGTTTTAATTCTGAGCGGTTTTTCGGGCTGCCGTGCCAAGTGAGACTGTGGTGATAACCAACCTGACCTTTCTTAATTTCAAAAGGAACCGCTTCCACTTTCGCCCCTTCAGGAAGAAGCTCAGGTTGTTTGTGAACCGGCATGAATTGGTCGTTACTGCTTAAATACCTTTGGTGATTACCCCATTTATGGCTGCCAGGCACCATCCACATACAACCATTTTCAATAACAGCATCATCCAGGGCCACCCACGCGCTAACGAGATCGGCCGGTTGAAGAACAGGCCATAACGGGTGATCCTGATGCCAATTCGTCGGGCCTCCCATCACAGGCGGTTTATATTGAATCTGATCATGCCAGATCCGAAGGGTGTCCGTACGCGTTAATTGCGCAACCTCTTCACAAATCCTTTGATTCGCAGCATGCTGCAGGTAAACCTCGCTAGCCATCCAAATATTCACGATTTGAACAACCGTTTCCTTCTTCGTTATCGTCATCCCATAATGGGAGTTATCAAGCATATTTCGGTTAAGGATTGGCTTTTTGACGGATTTTCCTTCCATAACCATATCCAGTTCATCACGTAAGGCTTCCACCTCTTCTTCAGATAAAACGACTTCGCCTTTCAGAAACCCCAATTCATCGAATTGCTTGATCTGTTCCTGTGTTAGCATGACTGATCCCTCCTCTAAAAGTATATCCTTATTGTAGCAACTCCCGGTCTTCACCGTCGTTAGAGATTTCCAATCATTAGTTGCACTTTTCACAGATATCTAACATCAAGATTAATTATGGAACTATTTTCTTTTCGCTTGGTGTATGATGGTAAAGTAGCTTGTCAATCCACTAAGGAGGTTTCATATGTCTGAACAACTTATTATTGGAAACGCTTCACATCTTTATGCCGTACAAGAAGGCTGGGGCCAACTGCCAGCGGGCATCCAATACGGTTACACACATGGCATTTGTGTAGACGATGAAGATCGCGTATATGTCCATCACACGGGTAAAGAGTCTGTCGTCGTTTTTGACAAGAATGGCACATTTCTGAATGCATGGGGAAGCGAATTCGAAGGCGGTGCGCACGGTTTTTATTTGCATCGCGATGCGGATGGTCAGCAGTACCTGTATTTCGCTGACACGAAGCGCGCTTTAGTTGTCAAAACGACGTTAACCGGGGAAGTGCTCTTGCGGATATCTCCCCCAGATCGGCCTGATCTATATGATGCTGAGCGTAAATACGTGCCTACAGATGTTTGTGTAGCTCCTAACGGAGATATTTATGTTTCGGATGGATACGGTCAATTTTACATTCATCACTACGATGCGAAAGGTACTTACATTCGCTCCTGGGGCGGACGGGGCTCCGAGCCTGGACAAGTGATTGAACCTCACGGCATATCGGTCAACCTTCGTGGAGCAGAACCGGAACTGTACGTCGCTGACCGCAGAAACCACCGTATTCAAGTATTTTCTCTCGATGGCCAGCATATCCGATTCGTTGAGCACAATCTCGATCTTCCTTGTTCTTTTTACTTTTTCGAAGATGAAGTATATCTGCCAGATCTAGACAGCCGGATTACGATTTTGGACAAAAATGACCGTTTGATTACTCATCTGGGCGAGGACCAACAAGCCTATAAACAGCAAGGCTGGCCTAATCTTCCTAAAAGCTATTATCGTCCTGATAAATTTAGCTCTCCCCACGGCGTTTGCGTTGATTCCCAAGGCAATGTCTATGTGGCTGAGTGGATTTCGGATGGCCGAATTACTAAGCTTGTGAGAAAACGTTAACACATAGATCCAACGATGAAGAAAGCCGCTTATCCCGGAAGGCATCCGGTGTTAAGGGGCTTTCTGGCGTATAGTCGTCTTACTTTTTCCGTCCCTCGAGCAATTGATCACGCATCCAAGAATTATGAACTAAGCCGTCGCCCTCTCGAAACAAGGTATCATACAGTCGCTTGCGAAGCTCCTGAACAATGCTCTTGTTTGCTGGATGCCGAATGACGTTGCGAAGTTCATGTGGATCGTTAATCATATCATAGAGCTCATCGACATCCGTACAATTCCAAACATATTTCCATTCTTTGTTGCGAATCATTCGCTGCGTGTAGAGCCCAAATTGCTGGCCATTATAAGTCGCGATGACCTCATTCCGCCATTGGGCGGGCTGGGTACCGCGAATCAATGGCATTAAGGATTCACCGTGGAACTGGTAATCAGCCGTCAGAGTCGATCCGCCAATCTCTAACAGTGTCGGAGGTAGATCCAATAAGGAATGCACGAAATCGTCACAGCGACTATCGGCGGGAATGACACTAGGCCAACGTATAATGAGCGGAACTTTCACGACATCCTCGTACATCACGTAGTGTTTATCCATCATACGGTGTCCACCGCACATATCCCCATGATCGGATGTGAATATCACAACCGTATCCTCGCTTTTCCCTAAGGAATCCAGCTCTTTTAAAAGCCTGCCTATTGCATCGTCCAATTGACTAATGATGGCATAATAACGGGCTACAATAGGCGCCCAGTCCTCCCAAGCAAAGTTCTCGATCTGCCAATTCCGAAGCTGCTGCTCTTGGATATATGGCTTATCCGCGAACGTTTCGCTAAAGCTCCCCCACTTTGGAATGCTCTCGGGTGCATACCGTTCAGCGAACTCGGCTGTCGGACGGCAAGGCAGGTGCGGCTCTTGAAAATTTACCCGAAGCTGCCAAGGGGAGCCACACTCCGACAACTGTTTCATCAAAGCTGCTGCCATTTCTGCCGTCTGATGCGAGCGGGTATCCGCAAGCGGTAAAGGATCTATTTCTCCGAAGTAGCCGTTGCTGTATACTAGCTCCGGATAACGAACCTTCAGCCATGCTCGGTATCTCTCGTCACTAGGTACAAACTCGTCATAACCGTAAAAGGTAGGGTCATAGGTTGGATGAACATCCCATTTCCCGATATAACCATTGCGATAACCCGCTTTCTGTAAGGAGCGAGCCCACGAATAAGCAGTGGGCTCCAAAGCACTTATCTTCAAGCCAAGAGAGAAGTTCCACAGCCCGCCGAAGGCTTCAGCTCGCCTGCCGCACGCGAAAGATTGTCTCGCTGGGCCGCACACAGGAATATGGCTATAAGCGCAGTTGAACCACATGCCGCCGGAAGCCAGCCCATCAATGTGAGGCGTCGCGACAGGAGCTAACCCGCTATACCCAAGGCAATCATACCTAAGCTGATCGACCATAATGATAAGAATATTTGGCTGCTTTGCCTGCTTAGTCAAGACGAGTGCCTCCCTGCATGTCGGACCGCGGATGCTTCATCGAACCGATCACGTCTTGGATCTTGCATCCATTCCGACCAAGTAAGGCCATACTGCTGGAGAATCTCATGAATTCGATTTCGGAAGGGGAGACCGGCTTCAATCTGTGTAAGCATAGGATCTACACGTCCATCCAGCATTTGGGTAACCCATTCATCTAAGCGATAAGCGAGATCATTCGCAATCGAAGCGGAACTTTCGGCCAAATTCCTCGCTTCTTCTGGGTCAGAACGCAGATCATATAGTTCTCTATATGGACGTACAAAAGGTCCGGCGTCTAACGTGCGAATAAATTTAAAGTCCCTCGTTACCACACCTCTGCTCGCCTGCCAGGCACATTCGCTCAAATAAACGAAGTCATGCGTGCCATCGGCTTCCCCCCTCAAGCTCGGCCACAAGCTGCGGCCGTCCAACGAAGGTGGTACGATTATACCAGCGGCTTCTAATATCGTCGGCATCATGTCCGCCTGCTGCACTAACCCTTTGACTCTGCGTCCGGCTGGAATACGTCTCGGCCATCTCATGATCATCGGGACTTGAACAGTTGTCTCATATAGACCGCAATGATCCCAATAAATATCATGCTCCGTTAAGCTTTCACCATGATCCCCGAACAAAATTAACAGGGTGTCATCATATAACCCCTCTGCAATTAACCGTTCATCCAGTTCACGCAAACGATCATCGAGATAACGAACCTCTGCATCATACAAGGCGTTTAAATAAGAAGCATCCGTTACAGGACCTAGTAAATCATAGTGATGGTGTTTGAAAAACGGGTAAGCCGCATGATTATATGCGGCTTGCATACTGCGATTCGCAGGATCATAAGGGTCACGACTCTGATCATAAAACGGTGCAACATAGTTTTCAGGCGGTTGATATGGCGTATGTGGATCCCAGTAATGAAGAAAGAGAAAGAAATTTTCCTGCTTATGCTCACGAATCCATTGAAAAGCCAGCTGATTCACGGTTTCTCCATCAATGCTGCGCTTCTTTTGGACGGAATTAATGTAATAGCGATATCCCCTCGCAAACCATTCCTTAAGTTGATATAAATTATCGACAGCTGCAGTCGTGAAGCCATGGTTTTGCAAAAGAGACGGGAGCCATGTTTCTTTCTTAGGCAGGTGAGTCAACGGTGAACCGTGCGCGACAATCCCTGTTCGCAGGCCAACTTTTCCCGTGAAAATACCTGTATGGGCCACTTCCGTTGGAATATCGGCGGCATACGCTCTTTCAAACAATGCGCCCTGAGCCGCAATTTGATCCATGTAAGGAGTCGTCGGCTTCGCATAGCCATAGCAGCCCAACCGTGAAGCGCGCAGGGTGTCCAAAGAAATAAAGACAATGTTCATACAGCTTCACTCCGTCCCGTTTTCGTCGTCATGTAGTCCATGATTAAGGCTACATTACTCTCGACCTCGTCAACATGCGTACGGATCACGATGTCAGGCTGTTCGGGTGTTTCATAAGGATCTCCAATCCCTGTAAATTGCGGAATTTCAGCTTTTCTAGCTTTAGCATATAACCCTTTCACATCACGGCGCTCACACTCTTCTAAGGGACAATCAACGAATATTTCGACATAACCGGGCAGCTCCGCTCGGGCATGTTCCCTCATTTCCGCATAGGGGGTAATCGCAGATACAATGACGGTAACGCCGTTGCGAGATAGCAGCTTGCAAATGAACACGATTCGTTGAATATTAGCAATACGATCCTCACGACTAAAGCCTAGACCTCGCGATATCGTCTTTCGAAGTTCATCTCCATCCAGCAGCTCGACCTTCCTGCCGAAAGCACGAAGTGGCTCAACCAAGGCGTGAGCCGTCGTCGATTTCCCTGAACCTGAAAGACCTGTAAACCAGAGCACCTCACCTTGTTCACTCATAACCTTCCTCCTTCGGATCGGTCCACTCGAGATGGATGTTCATCAGATTTCAATAACAGCACCATTGGCAAGATGAGAACGAACAGCCGCTTCAATGATTTCCTGGACGGCAAGGGCATCCTCACCGGAAGCAGCGACATGATCTGGGGAGACACACTCCTTCACTTCCTGAATAAAAGCATCGAGTCGGAGCCGGAACGTATCCTCGAAGCCTCGCATCCCAGTCATGATCGAATTTCGGAAAACCCGAAGCTCTTCCTGCCTGTGAGGATAATAAGTAAGCGATTCATACACATTATCGAGAACGAATCTCCCTCGGTCTCCAGCCACTTCACAGGCCTCAATCGGGTGGGTGCCAAACATATCGTAGCTTCCCATCAAATGCCCTACAGCACCAGAGGCAAACTCTAAATTAATAGATGCCGTTGACCAAACCGTGCGGTTGGGGGCTTTAGTCAGAAAAGCTTGAACACGGCGAACATTTCCGGCAAAATAGCGCATAACATCCAACGAATGCGGATGCAGTGCGCGTAAATGAATCCAGGGACTGGATTCATTCGGATTGCCAATCGTCAGTTTCATGTTCACAAAGAGCGGGTGGCCTACGTCACCATCAGCCATCCATTGCTTTGCCTTCTTTGCTGCCGGAGTGAAGCGATGATTGAGATTACAGCCGAAACGAACTCCTTTTTCCTTCGCAAACTGAACCATTTCTCTCGCTTCTTCCAAGCGATTCGAAATCGGTTTCTCTACCAGGACATCTTTACCTGCAGCAATAGCTTTCATAACAGGCTCTCTATGATGAGAGCCATTTTCGATCCCGCCGGTAGCCACGCTTACTATATCGATCTGTTCGACTTCCAACATCGTATCTACATCATAATAGGCCTTAACGCCAAACTGAGCGGCAACCGAATCAGCAAGCTCCTGGTTAAGATCACAGATTGCTACAAGCTTCACATCTGAGTGCTCTTTATAGCAGCGGCAGTGAATCCGTCCGATGTGATTGACGCCAATGACAGCCACCTTCAGCATGTTGAATCAGCTTCCACTTCTTCTGTTTCTACTTCAGCATCCGCTTCGGCTTCCGACACCGCTTCGGCTTCGATATCCGCTTCGACGTCCGTTTCCTCGTCCTTGGTTTGCAGCGATTTCGCCGTCTTTGGGGATCCGATATGCATGGAGTCGAAAGCTTGCTGCGACGTTTTGAACGGACCGCAGCCTAGTCCATGCCAGTTGAGATTCGTGTAGATCGGATTCTCGCGGCCCGTCTCATTTTCCCGCTTAGCAATATGGGCTTCTAATCTTTTCATAAGTAAGGCTGCAATTTCAGGCTCTTCGTCTACCACATTGTGCAGCTCCTCTGGATCGCGAACCAAGTTATACAGCTCAATCGGAGGCTTGAAATGAAGATCGGGCTCCAACGCCACGATCAGCTTCCATTCCGGCGTCCGCCAGCCGTGCTTGCGCATCCATGTGCACTCCGTGATATACATTTCACTTTCGGGTACCCGCTCCTCACCTCGCACTAACGGTAATAAGCTGCGGCCATCAAAAGAAATTCCACAATCCAAACCCAGCAGCTCAACTATTGTAGGCATTACATCCTTAATTTGCGTGGAACTGGACACACGCTTCCCTGCTGGCAGCTTGCCCGGAAATCTAAGAATCAGGGGAATACGCAAGTTTGTTTCGTATAAGCCATGGTGATCATAGTAGCAATCATGTTCATTCAGCGTTTCACCATGGTCGGACGTGATGACAACCAACGTCTCGTCTTCAATCCCAAGCGCGGTAAGCGCAGTAAAAATCGACTGAATCCCCGCATCCATGTAAGCAATTGCGCCATCATATTGCGCATCGATATACGTACTATCCGTGCAGCCTTCAGGGAACCAGGAGCTGAAGTAATCCGCAAATGGCTTAAAGGCGTAGAGCTCATCCAAAGAATAATTGTCGGGATCACACTCATTGCCTTCGTAGAACATCCGTTCAAACGGCTTGGGCGGCAAATACGGGGAATGCGGATCCATATGACGCAGAAAAAGAAAAAATGGCTTCCCCTCCTCCTTCAAACGCCTCATCTCCGGGATCGCGACTCGATTCAAATTATCTGCCTTGGGACTTCGGCCTGTTTCGTCAGCCCCCCAGCCTTCGAAATCCAAATACGTCTGAAAACCGCGTGCTGACGGGTTTCCTGTGAATCCGATACAAGTCGTATTGTAGCCGTTCTCCTCCAGCAGCTCGGAGAGCATTTTCACATGATCCCCAACAGCTCCGCCATGCCGCAGGGCAACAACGTCTGTGCCGAAGCAATCCATCCCTGTAAGCATAGAAGCATACCCAGGGGTTGTCGGGATGCTCGGGGAAAAATGCTGTTCAAACAACACGCCGCCTTGACTATATCGATCGATATGCGGAGTCGTCAGCTTGTGATAACCATAGCTGCTCATATGATCTCGACGCAAGCTATCAATACCCAACAACAGTAAATTCGGCATTTTAGGTGTCATATAACCTACTCCTTCTTCGTTAAATTAGCCTTATCTCGCGCCTGAAGAACGCAGCACTGCATGCAAGTATCCATAGCTTTCCGCAGCTACAATGGATACCTGTGCGAGGGAATGCCCGCCCGCTCCAATGACTTCAAGGCATACCGGACCCTCATAGCCGTTATCCGTAAGTACTTTACAATACCCGATTAAATCAATATCTCCGCGCCCGCAAGCCTGCTTGTCAATCGTTCCCGGACCTGCTTGCCTGCCGCTGCAATCCCGGATATGAATATGCCGAACACGTGAGATCACGGCTGGCAGCGCGGCCTCAGGGTTCTCACCAGCTCGATAAATATGACTGGGGTCCATATCGATGCCGAAAGACGGATCAGCAATCGACTCTATAGCTCTTAATGATGTTGGGGTATTATAAATTGAGCCGCCCACATGAGCTTTGACACAAA
This sequence comes from Paenibacillus sp. yr247, assembly GCF_900103825.1. Lineage (GTDB taxonomy): Bacteria > Bacillota > Bacilli > Paenibacillales > NBRC-103111 > Paenibacillus_E. The sequence goes on along the minus strand of NZ_FNIF01000001.1, from coordinate 256,653 downwards.
GTGTAACACCATATTCCCCCGCCATCTTTGCCATCCGTCTTAGCTTTTCGATCGTGAATAAAAGATCCGCTTCGACATCCGATTTACCGCCAGGGCCCACATTAACGATGGGTATACCTAATTCAGCTGCCGCTTCGAAAGCGAGCGGAAGTCGGGTCTCACTGAGCTCCGCTACTTCCATCGAAAGCAGCTTAAGCCCATTTTCCTCTGCGATCTGCTTTATCTCTCCAGCTTGTTCACGCCACCGATCAAGCTCTAAATGCTCGCACATCCCCTTAATGGCTGACAATTCAACACCATCGTATCCACAAAGCTTGATATGCTGCGCTGCTGTCGCAAAATCAAAATCCTTGAATAACACGGAATTAATACCTATCTGAATCATGCACTCCAACCTCCCTAATTAAAGTTCAACGATACTTGATGTTTCAAATGAACGTATGGCCGCCTCGATAATCGTTTGCGCCTTCAACGCTTCTTCGCCCGAGCCATTGATTTGATCATAAGGCACCTTTGCATCAAGCTGTTCAATCCAATCGCTAATGCGGCTTTTGAACGTTTCGTTGAAGTTACGCATGCCCCCCAAATAGGTATAGCTCTCCGTGGCAATGCTGTAACGTGGATAGAATGTTAACTGCTCACAAGCATCATCCAGCACGAACCGGCCCTTGGATCCGACGACTTCACATCGTTCCAAGCCGTAGCTTGCCCCGGCATCATAGCTTCCGACCAGGTTGCCGATGGCCCCATTTTCGAACTCAAGCATCACTTGCGCATTGGACCAGATTTTCCGGCCTTCCCCCTTCATCATGAATGCGGCTACCCGCGACACATCGCCGCAGAAATAACGAATTACATCAAAGGAATGCGGATGAAGCGCACGCAAGTGAAACCACGGGGACGTTTCTACCGGATTATTAATCCACATTTTCATATTGATCATATGCAATTGACCGAGGCGGCCTTCTTCCACCCATTCTTTCGCACGCAAGGCTGCCGGTGTAAATCGATGGTTCAAGTTCACAGCAAAAGGCAGCTGCTTCTCCTTCGCCAGCGCCACCATACGCTCCCCTTCATCGATCCGATTAGAGATCGGCTTCTCACCAAGAACAGGAATGTTCGCTGCCAGCAGCTGCATCGTTGGTTGATAGTGCTCGCTGCCGTTCTCTTCCCCTTTGGTTGCCATCGAGCAAGCATCCAGATGGATGCCGCTATCCAGCATTTCCTTCACACTATAAAAAGCGCTGCAGCCATATTTGGCCGCAGCCGCATCTGCTTTCTCCTTGACGATGTCACAAACAGCGACAAGTTCTGTTTTCGCATGTTCTTTGTACACGTTCGCATGTATCGTACCGATATTACCGATCCCGACAACCCCGACTTTTAACGTCATAATTGATCCCTCCAGCAACTGGTTTCTAATGAAACTCTTTTAATTCCCAAGAACTCACCCGTGTAAATCGCGATACTGGCCAGGCGAACAACCGACCTTCCGCCGAAACAATTGCGTAAAAAAGGCTGGGTCCTCGTAGCCAACACGGTGTGCAACATGAATGACTTTCTCATCGCCTTCTGCCAAATACTGCTTCGCGCGATCAATTCGGATATCATGAATCCGCTCCGTCACGGTCTGGTTTGTTTCCTGCTTGAAAACCCGATTCAACTGACGGCTGCTCACATTAAACAGCTCGCACAAGTCGGGGATGGTCATTTTTTTATCAAAATGGCGCTCTAGAAAACCGGTAATACGGCGAACAAGAATCGTATGATTCGCTGTCCGTGAACTCTTTTTTTCCTTACTCGTTGAATCCGTATAGCAGCGCGACAACAGGATGAGCAGCTGCAGCATTTGCAGCTTTATGATCGTTAAGTATCCCGGACGGTGATGCTCCCACTCTGTAATCATGGTCTCCAGCAGAGAAAGGACGTGACTGGAGGCCGAGCCAACTAAATTTAAACGATGATGAAAGCGTTCTCGAGGGTTTAAGAAAGGATGCACATAATAGAAATCCATGGACTGTGACACGCCTAATTCTTTCAGCAGTGATTCATGAATAAGCTCCGGCGTGAATAGACAATTAATAATCTCGATGCATTCACCGGGTTCCGTTCGGTACGTATGTACTTCCCCAGGATTGATAATAAACACATCCCCAGCTTGAATCCGATAAGATTCGCCTTCAAACAAATGCTCTGTTTGGCCGCTGACTAAATAAACGAGTTCGATAAAGTCATGCGAATGAACAGAAGGGGTATTCTGCTGATCATGAAAGCAGCGATTGATGGTAAACGGAATTTGCTTATCGTTCATAAATTGACTCTGTCGCAATTGATTGACCATATCTACGATTCCTTTCTCTGCCTCTACCTTCATCATAAGGCTTGCTGCTCGTGCTTTCATTGCGGTTTCAGCCATCTTACATGGGGATTAGGCCATTTTCGTAATTCTCATCAGCCTAGCAGTTCGGCACTTGAATGACGTTTATGAATTTACGCTGCAGTAGCTGTACATGATCGGATGGTGTTTGCTCGTCAGTGATTAGATGATGAATTTGATTCCAAGCGCCAATCATCGTGAATGCTTGCATATCAAATTTGCTGTAATCAGCGAGGACGAATACTTGCTCGGCCATGCCGATCATTTTTCGTTTAACCCTGGCTTGCATCTCATTCGATTCACTAATGCCACGCTCCATATGAACGCCCTTGCAGGAAACGAACGCTTTATTGACGTGGTATTCATCCAAAGCTTGCTCCGTTAGCGGTCCAACGAAAGAAAGCGAATTAGGCACAAGGATGCCTCCTGTGCTGATGACACTCACATTCTTTTTCTCACTAAGGACCAAAGCCACTTTCAAGGAGTTGGTGACAACGGTGAGAGGAATATCAGGCAGCTGCGCCGCCATGTGCCAAGTCGTGGAGCTCGCATCAAGGACGATTCGATCATTCGGCTCCACATATTTGACGGCTTCAGCCGAAATACGCTGCTTCTCCGTAACATGAATCGTTTCTCGCAGCTGATAGGACGTTTCTGACGTTTGCGATTGCAAGCGGATCGCTCCGCCATAGCTGCGCATCAGTCGTCCTTCGCTTTCCAAGCGGTCCAAATCACGTCGGATTGTTTCTTCGGTTACCCGGCACAATTGGCTGAGTTCAGTGACGCGCATACTCCCTCGCTCGTTGACCAGCCGTAGAATGTGCTGAACCCTTTCCGCGACTAGCATCATCAAACACCTCCCAGAGCCTCAGAATTCCGATTTTCGTATTTGGATGATTAGCGGGCTTGATCAAACGCAATCACCCGATCTCGAATTTCGCAGAAATTGTTTATATTCACATACTCCAAAATAAACGGTACGCCTTCGGTGTATTCGTGATACAAATTCAATAGCTTACCCCAGTCGATATCGCCGTCTCCAACACATCGTCCATAAGTATCATTGACTTTCCGGTCTTTTCCATGGAAATACGCCAAATGTGGAGCCAAATAACGGAACATTTCCTCTTCCGAGTTATTCGCAATCAAATTAGCTGGATCCAGCAGCACTTGAACATGCGGCGATCCTACCTGTGCGAGAAAATCAGCGGTCCGTTTCGCACTCGGTACCACATCCAAGACGCAGGGTTCTATCGCGAGCTTGATGCCGTAATGTCCGGCGCGCTCTCCGAGCCACTTCACCTGCTGCACAAGCCGTTCGAAATCCTTTTCATAGGTATCCGCTTGAATGCCTCGTTTTCCCGGGGTGAATCCACACTCCGTTGCCACGATCGGTACACCGGTTAAAGCGGCAATTTGCATATGTCGTTCAAAATAGTACAAGTTCAGCTCTAATTCCCTGTCATCCGTTTCCAGCAAATTCGTAAATACGCCAATCGATGCAACCTCAATTCCATGCTTCCGATACGTCTCTACAATTTCTCGGCTTCTGGTATCCGTTAAGTCGCTAAGATCACTCCGCCCATTATATCGCCAGTAATTGGAATCCGTCTGTGAGAAACAAAGCTCTGTCCACCTGAATCCACGTTCAGCTAGTAGAACCGCCACTTCTTCGTTCGATAGTTGCGGAAAGCTGCGCGATACGACACCTATATCCATATAGTTTGACCCACCTTCATTGAGGAATTATTGTAGGGCTCGCCCGCGAGCCGCCTTAACCGCGAACAAACTAAATAAGAGAGCCGCAGTGCCTTCGATGACTAAAAAAAGCATCATGTAGGACTCAAAGGCAACTTTCAGCAGGACATGTGAAAGGAGATTACACACAAATAAGAGCCCTAACTGGAAGGCAAAAAGCATTGCCGCAGCTTGTAAAACCTGTTTGGCTGCAGCCTTCTTTTTCAAAAAATGTTGACCGTAAAACACATACGCGAGCCATCCAACGCCCATAAGCAGAAAGGTAAAATTATCAATGCCTTGCCAGGAAGATGCTTTGACGTTGAAAAAGGCCAAGCATGCCAACAGCAGACTTCGTAATTCAAACCAATTGAGTATGCCCAACACGGAGGTGATGATCGTTAACCCCACCGAAATAAAACCTGCTGCTGTATCCTTCTGTTTCATCTCACGAAAAGGATCCATACGTCACCGCGTCCCTCCATTCCCTCTCCACCCTTTGCAGTATACGCAGGGTATGGCTGCGAACCTCTTCACTTTCAACCAGCGTTGTTCTCCTCACATGAGCTGCCAGCTTACCGATTTTGTTCAAATAAACCTTTCTTGCTGTTTGTTGAATACGCTTGACTTGCTTTATCTTCCCCCGCTCTTGATAGCGGATCATTTGCCGATCGTATTTGGCAGTCCACGCCTCAGGAATTGAACCTGTAACCGTAAGTGTCTCCAAGTCTCGCAGCTTGCTGCCAAGCATTTTCTCCAACAATACTTTCATATACCAAAGCGATCCCAGCATGATAAGGCTTAGGCAGACGAAGAAGACTAGCAAAAGAATGATAATATACGTCATATGGAGGCTGCCCCCCTAAGTGTAAGCTCCCCTGCAAAATGACAGGCAGCGTAGTGCCCATCCCCTGCTTTTTTTAATTCGGGGGCTTGCTTCTTGCAAATGTCCTTGGCATAAGCGCATCTGGGGTGGAAATAGCAACCTGAGGGCGGATTAGCTGGGTTTGCCACTTCCCCTGACAGGATAATTCGATTGGACTTCTTACGCGGATCTGGTACAGGCTTGGCAGAAAGCAGCGCTTCTGTATAAGGATGCTTCGGTGAGGCGAACAAGTCCTTGGTTGCTGCAGTCTCCACCATTTTCCCTACATACATAACACCGACTCGGTTTGAAATATGTTGAATAACGCCAAGATCATGCGAAATGAATAGATACGATAGGTTCAGCTTCTCCTGCAGATCCTGCAGCAAGTTAATAATTTGCGCCTGCACAGATACGTCCAAAGCAGACACAGCCTCATCGCAGACGATGAATTTGGGCTCAGTGGCCAAAGCTCTCGCAATGCCGATACGCTGCCTTTGTCCTCCGCTGAAGGCGTGAGGGTATCGTTCGAGATGTCGGCTATTTAAGCCAACCATCTCCATGAGATCAGCTACGCGTTCTTTCAGTTCTTCTCCATGTGTCAAGCCATTGCATACAAGAGGCTCAGCAATAATGTTGAGCACCGTCATCCGAGGATTAAGCGAGGAATAAGGATCTTGGAAGATCAGCTGCATATCCCGTCGAATAGCTCGCAATTCCTTGGAATCCAGCTGTAAAACGTCCTGCATATGACCCTGACGATCTCGAAATAAGACAGAGCCTGACGTCGGTTCAATAGCCCGAAGAATGCAGCGTCCGAGAGTCGTCTTCCCACAACCTGATTCACCAACCAGACCAAACGTTTCCCCAGGTCGGATATGAAACTGAACATCATCGACCGCTTTGACGTAGCCGACGTTTTTTTGCAGAAACCCCTTCTTAATAGGGAAATATTTTCGCATGTAACGGACATCCAGTATGAGTTCATCCGTTTGAACACTCATGAGACCACCTCGGCTTCTTTAGTCTCCGTTTCAACCATTAAGCAGCGAACCTTATGATCCTTATTGACCTGAATAAACGGGATATCGGCTACATTGCATACACCGTCAACAGCTTGCTTGCAGCGGGAATAGAAGCCGCAGCCTTTGGGTAAATTCATCGGGAAAGGCACGGTCCCTTCAATGGATTCCAGCCTTTTGTTCGTCCTTCCGATGGCAGGGATAGAGTTCAGCAGCGCTTTGGTATAAGGATGCTTCGGATTATGAAACAAGGAGTCCACGTCGGTATACTCCACGATTTTCCCTAAATACATTACAGCAACCTCATCCGACATTTCGGCAATCACACCGAGATCATGGGTGATGAAAATAACGGAGGTGTCGTGATTGGCTTTCAAATCATTAATCAGCTGAAGGACCTGTGCTTGGACCGTCACATCCAATGCGGTCGTGGGCTCATCAGCAATGAGAATCGAGGGATTGCAGGATAATGCCATGGCTATCATGGCCCGCTGCCGCATCCCACCTGATAGCTGATGAGGATACTCGCTGAGCCGCTGCTCGGGATTCGACATGCCAACCTTCTTCAGAATGTCCACCGCCATGCGGTAAGCTTCCTGCTTATTCTCTGTGACATGAAGCAGAATCGCTTCCATGATTTGATTGCCAATCGTATGGATCGGGGAGAAAGCCTTCATCGGTTCTTGGAAAATCATGGCGATCTCGTCGCCCCGGATATTCCTTATCTCCTTGCCCCGTGGATCAAGCTTCGCCAGATCAACGGCTTCACCCTTTAGACCGGCGGTGCCACCACGGTACAACTTGATCTCACCCTCAACTTCTCCTGGCTTCGGCACAATGCGAAGCATCGCTTGCGAAGTCACACTTTTGCCGCAGCCGCTTTCTCCAACGATGCCAAGTGTCTTACCGCGCTTTATTTGCAAATCGATCCCATCCACGGCTTTCAGCACGCCTTCATCCAAATGGAAGTGAACTTTCACGTCCTTCATTTCCATAATGACGGTATCTCGTTCTGACATTCACTCCACCTCCTATTTGTATGGATCTGCCGCATCCCGCAGTCCGTCCCCAAGGAAATTAAACATTAAAACCGTCATGATAATGAAAGCAGCGGGCCACAACAGCCAGGGATGATGGGCTAGTGTTTCCAGGTTTTGTGCATCCTGCAGCAGCACGCCCCAGCTTACAACGGGAGCTTGAAGTCCAATTCCAAGGAAGCTTAATGCCGTTTCTCCTAAAATAGTGCCAGGTATCGAAAGCGTAACGTTCACGATGATATAGCTGGCGAATGAGGGCAGCAGATGCTTGCGGATGATACGGAAATCGCTTGCGCCGGCAAGTCTCGCAGCCATCGTGAAATCTTCCTCGCGGAGGGACAATATTTTCCCCCGAACAACTCGGGCCAGTCCTGTCCAACCGATAATGGAGAATATGAGGATCAAGCCGAAATAAGTTTGCAGCGCTGACCAATCCCTCGGTAATGCGGCTGTCAGTGCCATCCAAAGCGGAATCGTCGGGATACAAATGAGTAAATCGATAGTTCGCTGAATAACGGTGTCGGTAACGCCTCCCAAGTAGCCGGATATACCCCCTAGCAATAAGCCCAAAAAGAGTGTAACGACAATCCCCAGCAAACCGAACGACAAGGATATGCGAGCTCCGTATATGATCCGTGAAAATAGATCGTGTCCCAGCTTATCTGTCCCCATCAGAATGAGCGCATCCTTCGGATTTTTCAGTCCAAACAGATGCGTATCCATAGGAATGAGTCCCCACAGCTTATATGATTCACCTTTTGTAAAAAAATAGATCTCGAATTTCTTTCCCGTATCTTCCGAGAATGTGCGTTTAAATGTTTTGGGATCGACCTTCTCCGTCATCCCATAAACGAAAGGCCTTAGCTGAAAGCCCGTGTTCGGATCAACGAAATGGATGCTTTGCGGGGCCGCATTCTTATAATCTGAGTACCTGGCTTCTTGCAGCGTAGGTGCCAGAAATTCACAGAAAATCGCCACCAAATAAAACAGGATCAGCACAACCGCAGAGAAAACCGCCATCTTATGCTTGATGAATTTCCACCACATCAGCTGCCACTGTGAAGCTACTTCATATTGATTGTCTGCTCCAAGCCTATTTTTCTTCTTAGCCTTTGACCTGCGTAACCGATTCGCAATCGCAGTGATGCCGTTCATTCTCCAACACCCCCGAAACGTATTCTAGGGTCGACGAAAGCAAGCAAAATATCGGATAGCAGTGTCCCAATAACCGTCATCACACTAAGAATTAACAGGAAGCTGCCCGTTAAATAAATGTCTTGGAACATTAGGGCTTTTAGAAGCATTGGGCCTGTTGTTTGCAAATTCAGTACAATAGATACGATCGCTTCACCGGAAATAAGTGCCGGTAATGTCCACCCGATGGTCGAAATCAGTGGATTAATCGCTAAGCGAACAGGATATTTAAACAGCAGCTTGCCCTCTGGTACGCCTTTGGCTCTTGCCGTAATAACATACTGCTTCGACAATTCATCCAGCAGCATTCCACGCGTAATCCGAATCAGGGAGGCCGTTCCTGACATCCCAATGACAACAACAGGAATAATGAGCCTTGGCAACATATTCATGATTTTGGCCATATTCCACGGGGCGTCCACAAACTCAGGCGAGAACAGCCCTGTGATGGAAACACCTGTCTGGGCGAAAATGAAATAAACAATGATCAAGGCAATAAGGAAACCAGGCATGGCAAGACCGATAAAGCCTATAAACGTAAACACATAGTCTAGTACCGAATATTGATGTGTGGCCGAATAAATACCGATCGGAATCGCAATCACCCAAACGAATATAAGGGAAATGAGCGATATGATGACAGTCAGCGCAAGTCTTGGAGCGATGACATCAGCAACAGGTAGATTCCACTGGAAGGAACGACCTAAGTCACCGTGCATCAAAATATTTTTCACCCAAATGATGTATTGTACAATTAATGTCTTATCTAACCCATATTGCTGCTGAAGGTTAATGACCGTACTCTCTGATACCGCCGTTCCATTTAGCTTTATTTGTGCAATATATTGCGTTAAAAAATCCCCAGGGGGAAGCTGAATAATCACAAAAACAATAATGCTGATGGCGATAAGCAGCGGAATGAGCTGTAGAACCCGGTAGGAGATATAATTTAGCATGCGATTCCTCCTTCCAAAAATGTACCTTGTCTATGAAACGAACCGTGGAGCCCAGATCGACTAGCTTGCCGCCGTCCGGACTCACATAGGTTCATTCCTATTTATTTTCCAAAGAAGAACTGCTCGCCACTGAAGTCTGCGGCGATGGCAAAGCTCGTGTCATTCGGAATGTTATGCAGCTTCGCATTGACGATCAACGGCTGTTTCACTTCTGAAATCGGAATGAAGTAGTAAACGTTGTCTTTCATCACTTGTTTAATTTCCGCTACTTTCTTCTTCGCATCGTCTGGATTTGCAGCAGCGGCATCATTGATCATTTTGTAAAGGTTCTTCACGTCTGCCGGCGGTTCCTTACCTTGCTTACCGCCTGAAGTACGCCAGAGATCCCACTGCGGTCCCCATAGCCCCGTACCCCAATCTCCCATATACCAGAGCGGTGTATGCGTCCAGATCATCGTAGCTTGCATTTCATTATTCGCATTCCGAGTCGTCCATAGCGTCTGGTCGATGGTTTTCATCGTCACATTCAGACCAAGCTGCTTCCACATCTCCACAATCAATTGGGTCAGCGGTACGATATCCGGCGCTTGAGCTCCGACCTCGAAGGGAATGGTAAACACTTTACCATCAGGTCCTAGACGTTTGCCGTCAGCCCCTTTTGTAAGGCCCATGTCATCGAGCAGTTTGTTTGCTTGCTGGAGATCGAAGGTTGGATCTTCAATACTGCCCGGCTTCGCAAAGCCATAATAAACGGTATCGATGATCTCTTTACGGTTTAGAGCTAGACTCAACGCTTTACGGAAGCGTACATCCTGAACAACTTTTTGCCAGTTTGGATCATTGAACGTTTGATTCAAGAATACATCGGTCGGCGTCACGTGCATGTTGGCAAGTAAAGCTTTGTAGCCGTTCTTTTCATTCTCTCGGTAGAGTGGCATTTTGATCAAAGCTGCCGACTCCCTTGAGAAATCGACTTCGCCCGAAATCGTTTTCAAGCCTACGATCTCAATGTCTTGTACGAGTGAACTTTGGATGCGGTCAATATACGGCAATTGATTGCCAGCTGCGTCCACTTTGAAGTAATACGGGTTGCGTTCATAGGTCGATACGCTTTCCGTCGCTTTTGTCATGACCCATGGGTATAGAACTGGGAAACCGATGGCTTTCCTGTTCGTAAGTTTCCAGTTTGTAATATCTTTATCGTTGAAAAGATTAAACCATTCGCCAGGCTGGAAGCCGGCTTCTTTGATCAATGACTCGAGTTTATCCAACGCTGTGTATTTCTTGTGGAACTGTTTGAGAAAATGCGCAGGTTGGATGAGCTCTGTGTATCCGCGCCAGCCTTGAATCGCGAAACGGATCAAAATACCACCGTATGGTCTGTCGAAAATCAGCTTAAAGTTCATATCATCGATTACCTCAAGCTTCATCGGAGCCGCGTCCGCTACACCGCCACCACGCAGCCAAACAGGGAAAATCGGTGTTAGTTCAGGATTATTCAGTATATCCTCAACCGTGAACCTCACGTCTTCTGTGGTTACTGGCTGCCCATCGGACCATTTCATTCCTTTGCGCATGGTGAAGGTGAACGTTTTTTGATCATCACTGACCTTAAAATCTTTGAGTACGTTACCTGTGATCGTGTCACCTAAAATACCTGGCGTGTTTAATAGCGGCTCGTTGTTCATAACGAAAACATCAGCATCCCAGTCAGGTGCGGATGTAACCGTTCTCAATACACCGCCGTATGAACCGATTTCGTACTTCATCTGACTTTCCGGTATTTCATTTGTGATTTTATAATCGTTAGGTAAGCGATCTTTCACAGCTGGTAGACCTTTCCCCGCTAAGAAGGGTGAATCTTTAAAATCCGTCAATTGCGCTGGTTGTCCGCCCCCGCCGGCAGGTGCTTTTGTTGCTTCTGGTGCTTTCGTCTCTTGTACCGCTGCAACTGTTGGCGCTGGTGTTGTGGATGCAGGACTGTCTTGACACGCCGAGAGTACAATAGCCAACATGAGTGCAGAAACCAGGAGTAAAATAATCGACTTCCTCCTTGACTTCATACGCAACCCTCCGATTTCCTAAAATTGTTTTTTTGAGTTTGTGGACTCCTCACCATTGTTATGGTGAAAACCCAAATTAATCAACATATTTTCTGATAATTCAGTATGTTCACTAAACTCACTACTCACCGTTAAGATCCGACAAGATTAGACCGATTCTGCCGGCTATTGTTAAAGTAAAATCGTTATCAAAGGGTTTGGAAAAGCGAAAAAACCTCTAGGAATCATCTTCTCCCTAGAACAAAGCTTGGACTTGCATTTATGATTTGGTGCCATTTACTAGACTCACAGCGTGAAGTCAAACAAACTTACAGAAAGTCACACAAAGTCAAAGGGCTGAAGACTATATATAGGATCTAAAACAAATGTCAGATGACGATATGCCGACTATTTTCGCATGATATCGAACTATCGTTCCGCAAAAAAAAGACCTGGCCTAATGGCCAAGTCCTTCTCTACATCCAGTGGTCAGTGGGCTTGTTCCCTTACTCACGGACACGAATCTAAGTCATCATGTTTATAGCCCACCGTTAGTAAGCGTTTACATATTTTCTGCTTTACATTTGCTTTCTCAGCTGTTGAGGCGTCATCCCTAACGATTGCTTAAACAAGCGGAAAAACTGCGTTTTATCTTCATATCCGACACTGCGACCGATAGATTCGACAGAATCCTCCGTCTCCAGCAGCATCCGCTTCGCTTCCCGAAGCCTGACATCGTGCACATATTCTGTGAATGTGAACCCCAGGCATTCTTTGAACATTTTGCTCAAATAATACGGGGAGTAAAAGCTTTCTCTTGCGAGGTCATTCAGTGTAATATGGCCTGCATAATGCTGCTCTATGTACGATAGCAACTGCGGCAGCATGTGATAGGCAGTTCGCAGATCTGAGTCTAGTAAATTATGCTGCATCATTCGGAACATGCGTGCCAGCAGGAGCGTCGCATACCCATGCAGCATAGCTAAGTAGCCGCTCTTTTTAGCGCAGTATTCGGTATACATCGTTTCCAACAACAGCTCTAACTCTATCATGCATTTCCCTCTAAATGTTACGTGGGGCGACGGATTGTCCAGTGAATCCTTGAATTCCTGGAACAGCTTCAGCGGGAGAAAGTGGGAGGTAGTATCTGTCGAACTTAACTGCTCGCTTAGGAATTCAGGATCAAATAAAATATTCATATACTGCATGTCTTTCTGGACTGCAAATGAATGTCTATCCCCAATGTTCATGAACAAAAAGTCCCCACGTTGCACGGCGAATGACTTTCCATTCACTTCATGGTAACCTTCACCCTGCCAAATGTAGACCAACTCGATAAAATTGTGTGTGTGCTCAGGTTCATTGACCTGCTGGTGGAGCTTGTATAGCGCAATTTTCTCATCTTGCTTGATATAGTCAACGGATTGGTACATCTTCATCTGAACAACACTCCATTTCATAATGGTCATGGTTGTGACTGTTTCTGAGCGTACCGGCCACTTAACAATATCACAAAGCATGTGAAATCGTTAGATGAAGAAGTCCTTAGTTACATTGACCTAACCAGCCTATTTATGCGCGATAAGGTGTCGAAATTGGTCTCTCCCATCGACCAGCCTTTCAGGACCTACGCTTTCTGATCTCATCAAATGCTCCGAATGAATACGTCTTCGTGCCTTTCACACCTGGCTTTACCGCGAAAATGCCTCCAGCATGAGGTTGCTCCTCCAGTTGATCTACCTGTAGACCCTTACGGGCAGTTGTTATGTACAAAGTGTCTAGTTCATCTCCACCGAAAACACATGAGGTTGCTTTAGCTGCGGGAACTGCAATACTGTCCATCTTTTGGCCTGTTTGGGGATTCCAGCGAGATACCTGCCAACCATCCCAATGGGCGATCCATAGCATCCCCTCTTCATCCATCGTCATCCCATCAGGGAACCCTTTTTCAGTTCGAAAATCGATCAGTATTCTCGGGTTGCTGATTTCCCCTTTCTCCACATCAAACTCGAAAGCAAGTACTAGCTTTTTCATTGAATCAATATAGTACATTTCTTTTTCATCTAAGCTCCAAGCGATCCCGTTGGATACACCGACGCCCTCGTAAACCTTGCGATAACTGAGATCCGTCTCCAGAACATAGAGTGAACCTGTTGCCTCTTTTTCAATAATTTCCATCGTTCCCGCCCAGAATCGACCTCTAGAATCACATTTACCGTCATTAAACCGATTTCTCGGCAAATGTGATTCAGGATCAATGAGAGGCGTAAGCTCATGCTGCTTCATCTGATATGTTTGGAATCCAGATTGTGTAGCTAACACAACCTCATTTTCTCCGGCACAAACAACCGCACCGACGTATTCCCCAATAGAGAAATCCTCGTTTTTCCCTGTTTCGGGGTCAAATCTGCCAAACTTCTCACCTACAATATCAACCCAATACAGCAAACGCTGTTCCGCATTCCAGCATGGACCTTCAGCCAATATGGCTTTGGCATCTAGAACCAGTTGCACAGTTTGTGCTCCCATTATGCATCAACTCCTTTCTCCAATTGTAAACCGTCCTTACGTAGATTGGAATATGAAGGAATATGGACAAACATTAACATTCCGCACCGGTCATTTCGTTGGTGAAGAAACGCTTATACTCTTTAGGAGTTAGTTTAGGAACTGACTTCCCCACATAATGAAACTGTAAGGCGCGCCGTTTCTTCGGAGAAAGATTATACGGTGTTCCATGTTTAAGTAAACCGTGGAAGAAAAGGACTCCTCCAGGCAATAATGGCACAGCTATATCCTTCTCAACGGCAACATGCGAATCGCAAATTTGCCAGTCTCGAACCGCATAATGTGGTGTCGCGCCATCTGCTTGTGAGCCCGGGATGACGTGCATGCAGCCATTATCGAGCGCTGCTTCGTCGAGCGCAATCCACACACCAACAACTGCTTTCTCATAGGCAAGGTTTCCATAAGCCATATCTTGATGCCAAGGCTTTTCACCCCCGCCATGCGGAGGCTTGAGTAAGGCCATATCCTGAACAAGCCGAGGTTCATCTCCAAGAATATCTTGAACGACAGCCAGAACAGCTGGATGATAGGCAATTCTTTTCAACCGCTCCTCGATTTCAACGAACTCGCTGACCTTACGGACAGCTAATTCACGTTCCTCATCCGTTTTCAGCTCACTGCTTGGCTTGGTGAACTGTATCTGAGCCCCTTTGGCATCTACAAAAATCAGCTCATGCAGGGCAGCTTTCGCGGCCTCGATTTCACTTTCATTCAGCACATGCTCAACGGCCAAATACCCATCATTCCGATAATGCAGAAGCTGATCTTGGCTCCAATTTTCAATACCTTTCAATTTTTCCGCAACATGATCATACCGATACAGGTGTGCCGAGATTTCTTCAGGAGAGCCGATTCTTGTCATTTAGGTCATCCCTTTCTGTTTAAATAATTTGTTTGTTCATATCTTTATTATAGGAACAGAAGGTAGTAAAATAAATGCATTAATTCACATTTCAATTTGCACTATTTTACACAAATCGGGGGAACACTTCATGTCTTTTTTCACTTCGCAAGAGCTCATTCTTAACGATTATTTCGGTAAAGTCATCTGTGAACCCAATTGGAAATGGAGTCGTGAAAATGAGCCATTCGATGATTACGACTTCTGGTATGTGTGGAACGGCGAAGGCGAGGTTATCTTGAATGGTACATCCCATCAAGTCCGTCAAAGGGACTGCTTTCTCTTTCGGCCCGGAGACTTTACGAGCGCCAGGCATAACCCGCAACGGCCCTTAACAGTTACCTATATTCACTTCAGCACAAAGGGGGATTCAACATCCCTTTATTCGCTCCCCTCACTAGTCAACTTCGATCCTTCTGAATTTCATGAGCCCTACTTGAACCGTTTCATTGATGTTAAAATGAACCAAGCATACGGACATGAAGAGGAAGCAAAAATGCTGCTTAAGCTGTTATTGCTGCTATTTGAACGTCAAACCCTAGCTAACCAAACACCCGGGGATTCTGCTCGTCGTTCCATTAATCGAGTTATGCTGGACATCGCTGCCCATATTCAGCAAGATCCAGGACGCCAACATAGCATCAATGACTTAGCTAAACTTGCCCATCTTTCTCCACGTTACTTCTCATTAAAATTCAAGGATATCATGGGTCAAACAATTGAATCTTTCATAATCGAGAAAAGAATTGAACGTGCTACCTATCTTCTTAAACTTGGAATGAACGTTGGGGAGGTTTCAGAAGCTCTTGGCTATCGGAGTATTTATTTCTTTAGTCGGCAGTATAAAAAAGTAACGGGGATGAATCCATCTATGATGAGATCTTAACCGCTGTTTTGGAAACTTCAGAGCGGCATGATAGAATGTATCTTTACAGAAGCATTGTGCTAATTCATCTGGGAAGGTTAAGGTCATCATGAATTCTTCAAATCTACTACGCTCATTTAACTTTTTGTATTTTGCACTACTGGCTATGTTTATTTCATTTCTTCCCGTCTATCTTGATGCTCAAGGGCTTCCAGCAACGAAGATTGGTCTCATTATAGGAACGGGAGGTATTATTACGATCTTCTCACAGCCGTTATGGGGCATGATCAGTGACCGAACAAAAACAATAAAAAAGGTTATGTTACTCCTATTAGGATGTTCTACCATCGTAGGGTACTTGTTATACGCCTCAAATAGCTTTATTGTCCTTCTTTTCTTTACGATGCTTATGTATTTTTTCTTAATGCCACTCGATCCTTTGACGGAAAGTCTTAATTTCCAAACAGCGGAAGCTAATGGAGTAAGTTACGGTTCCATTCGGACTTTTGGAGCGATTGGTTATGCCGTTATGTCTTTGGCCGTAGGTTATGCAATTCACTATTTTGGAATTAATAGCTTGGCTTTCCTGTTCGCAGGTATCGGCGTCATCAGCATGTTGATCTGCCTGCCACTGCCTGATGCTCCTGTAACTGGAAAACCAATTACATTAAAAAGTTTACGTAATTTCCTAGGAAATAAAGAAACCATTTGGTTCATGGCACTCATATTTATAGTTGCCGTGCCTCAACGGATCAACGATACTTTTCTCGGCGTCTATATTCGAAAATTAGGCGGCAGCCCTGACTTAGTCGGACAAGCCTGGTTTCTGGCAGCAGGAAGTGAAATTCTTGTGTTCGCTTTAAGCTTTTGGTGGCTTCGCAAAGGGAAAGAATTAGCCATCATTGCATTCTCTGCTGTGTTTTATTTTATTCGCTTCTTTCTATCCGCGTGGATTACCGAACCTCATGTTTTAGTTTACTTGCAGCTATTCCAAACTTTCACGTTCCCGATATTTTATTCTGCTGCCATCCAATATTTGTACCGCATTGTACCTGAAGAATGGAGAGCAACAGGACAGACGGTGCTTGCTTTACTTTTCTTCGGGGTTTCCGGTATTGTCGCTTCCTATTTAGGTGGATGGTTCTTTGAAAGCTTCGGTGGAAAGCTATTATATCTATGGATTTCAGGTATGTCCTTTATCGGCCTGCTTTTTAGTTTGGTTTTGAGTGCAATCTATGGAAAAGGAAAGATGGCATCCTAAGCATTTTCTGATAAAATGGAAAGAACAGAGATAGAACGGGGGCCAGCATCATGGACTACATTATATTGGATATCGAATTTAACGGCCGCAAGTTTGCGAGCGATTTACCCATGGAGGTCATTGAGATCGGAGCAGTTAGGCTCGATGCCACACTCCAGCCTATTGATTTGTTTTCATCTTTGGTCAAACCGGTTTATTTCTCCAAATTGAACGGATTTATTAAGAAAAAAACCGGAATTCCCCAAGAAGACATCGATCAAGCCGACGGCTTTCGTAAAGTCATTATGGATTTCATCAACTGGCTCAATCGTAGTAAAGATTTTTTGCTCATTACTTGGGGTGGCGAGGATTTGAAACGTATCGTGTATGATACGCGGATGCATAAATTGGATGATACTTTCTGGATGGATGCCAGTTATTTTGATTTATTAAAGGGGTTTACCCGTTATAAAAATGTGACGAATGATGTGAGTGTCGAAGCCGCTCTACTCGATCTTAACATTGCTGCTGAGGGCTCTGCCCACAGGGCATTGGATGACGCCCGTATGACAGCTGAGGTATTTCGAGCGATATTTACCGAGCTAGATTTCGAGCGCAAGCAGCAGTACATCGACGTATACGCCAACGCCAAGGAAAGAAGGTTGGTTAAGACAGCCGTTCGAGCCATGACGGCTCAAAAGGTCGTCCCCACATGGGATCTACTCGTTGAGCACTATTTTTTAAACAAAGTGGATCTTACCGATCCAAGAAAGATTTCTGAACTGCAAACTCTGTTTGCCGCGGAAGTGGGAAAAGGGCAACCGTCTTCAAACAAAGCACCTGTACAATAAGCAGATGTTATTAAATGCTGTCTTCGATCCCATCGGCAGCGGAAATTTGTAATAACGTTCGCACCTTGGAACGCATTCGTTCATCTCTTGTATGTTCTGCAAAAGATGAACAAAAAATTCTGAGTTTTCCATGAATTGATTAAGCTGTCTAACAAATAAAAGCCAATCCATTAGACAACATGCCCGGCATGTCTATGGATTGGCTTCCTATTTATTGGATACATTAAAGCTGGTCAACACCTAATCGGTTATGAAAATAATACGACGGAACCACATCACGTTCGTCGCGTTTCGCCCCATTTCGTTGAATAGCGAATAATTCCCCTGTTAACTCGAAAAACCATTGCTCGTCTCTTGCTGTTAGAGCAACATCAATTAAACTCTTTACTTGTTCTTCTATATCAAATGTACTTACCGGCAATTTCTTTACATCCTGATGGCTTACTTCCATCGGTTTTCCAATCGTAGATTCACGGTCGGACGCAATTACGTATACACGAACTAACCCCTGAAGTACATCAATGGATTCAACATAGCCATGTATCATTTCATCTTGATTTGTAGTTGCCATAACCCAATCACTGATTTTAAAATTCATCATCCAACACCGCCTTAGAGTTATTTGTAAGGTCACTATACTGTAATTATAATTATTACAGTATATAATGTCAAGGGCGGACTTACGTTTATGAGAGTAAATATGATTCCGGCTTGGGCTATTTTTTGTTTCATTCATATGTACGAAATAATAGAAGGAAAATAGCTTAGTATCCTTTGGATCATATGATAACATTTTATCTTAGAGAACTGGGCTTGAATATGTTGGCAACGAAATTTACATTCTCCCATTCAATAATTATACTAATAGGGTTGTTAGATTACTTTATTTCTTAGCAAGGAGCTTTCCTATGAGTTCTTCTCCCGTTTTAAACGATGACCAATGGTTGAAACTGCTCGAGTACATAGCCGAAACTTATAATGAAGTTACTCTTAGTCGAGGGTTTACTTATTTTAAACAGCAGCGGGTAGCTACCTTGAGCATTTCCGAGGCTAGAGTGGTTCAGGCGAGAGTGGAAGAGTCAGAGGATTATAGTGTTACTCTGCACTTAGACAAGCTCAGGGCGAGTCAATGCACGTGCCCGGTTCAAACCTCCTGCAAGCATCTAGCAGCGGTTTGGATGGAGCTTGCTGACCGTCTGGGTTACCCCGCTTCCCAAATTATGAATGCCAAACTACATCTCAAGCGGGCTTCTTCCATCTCTTCATCAGAGTCCGCTCTCATGCAATTGCCTAAGATGGATGTAACCGGCTGGCAGCAGTTTCTGGACAATTACACGTCCTCTGTTAAACCGACATATGATCAGGGAAATTACGTTGACTTGCTGCGGCATCAGTTGCAAAACTTCAAGAAGATCTTTATTCCTTTTTCCGATACTGATCGGATCTTCTTTGACATGTATCAGGAATTATTTATCCTGCGAAAAATAAAAGCACAGTATGCACAAGGCAGCGTAAACTACTATACTTCTTCCACCTTATACCGGAATTACGATGAGTTTCATAACTGGCTTAAGCAAAAACCAGCCATTATCAACCTCTCCAACTCCGGAGAACGAATGGAACAGACGTTAAATTATTTAAATCAGCAGATGGCTGGAGAATCCGGCCATAGTTATCAGGATTATGGCGTATATACAGTGCTTTGGAAATATTGGATTGCCCCCGATTCCGAGGCTGACCACTTTGTATCGAAGGAATTAGACATCATTGAGAAAATGATAAATGATAAACCCTCACCTTCCCTCTCAGCCGCAAAGGCCTTCTTGTACCTACAGCAATCCAAGAGTAGGGAGGCCTGGGAGGCATTAGAAGCGAATGGTTCTTTTAAAGAGGCACCGGCCAAACTATTTATTCCATTCCTGAACCATCTCTATGACACCCAGAACTGGGAAGAGTTAGTGTTCTGGCTTAGAAGGTCGTCCACATTCTTCAATACCAAACGAACCAAAGAGCTCGATGCTTACACAGAATATTGGAAAAAAGCCATTCAGCACTTTCCTCAAGCGGAAGAACACATGTGGCAAGTTCTGGAAGAGCTGTTACCCCATTCATTCCGGGTTATCGAGGAATTGCTGTACGAACAAGGAAAATGGAAGCCTTGGCTGGAAATGCAGATCCTTCAAGGTCATGACCCGCTCTATCATCGAATCCGTGTGCTGCAGCCGATTGAGAAGGAAACACCAAAGCTCCTTCTGCCCTATTACCATCAAGCGGTGGACCATTATGTCAGCTTAAAAAACCGTCATGATTATAAATCGGCGGTCAGGCTCCTTAAAAGGCTGGAAAAAGTGTACAAGAAGATGAAACAAACCGAACAATGGGAGAATTTCTTTTCTGGTTTCATGGAACGACACAGCAGACTGCGGGCGCTGCAAGAGGAACTTAGGAAAGGAAAGCTACTGGGATGAGCACGAAATTGCATGAAATGACTTTGTATATGGCCTTAACGGAAAGCGGAGATGCATTGCTTTGGGGTCTACAGGACGGACGTGATGTGTCAGGCGAAAAATTCCGAAAATTATTGTTCGCGTGGCATGAACCATCTTACTATGGGACAACTCTGGACCTGCAGCATGCCGGGGATTTGACGGTGACAGTCCTCCCTGTAGAGATGGTGCTGCCCTTCTTTGCAGATCCTTACTTCATGGACATCCTTTGCTGGGAAGGAGGAAATGAATCCACAAAGATACTGCTAGAAGTGGCGCCAATTCTATTCCGAGAAGCAAAAACAGGTCGTTATTTACCAAGTTACAACGCCTTCCGGAATGGGAATCTGCTTTGGACTTGGGATACGAAGACGGATGCGCTGAAAGAACTTGATTGGGATACTCTAAAAAGCTTAGATGGCTTAGGTGAGGAAATGTCAGGTTTACGTGCTGCCTTCTCCGCCGTTGTTACGGCGGAACACTATGCAAACGAAGCCGCCATATCGGATCTTCGACGGGATTATCCCGCGCTGTTCCAAAGGTCGAAGTCTGCACCTTCCTCGGCTGATGCGTTCACCGAGGAAGAATGGCTTGCAGCTCTGGGCTGGAGGCCGGATACGGCTCCCTTTCGACCAGCTCTGCAACTGTTAGAACCGGACGAAGATGAGGACAATTGGCGACTCCGTTTGGTGCTGCAGGACAAGAGTGATGGATCGGTGCTGACGCCGATTCGCCTATCCGTAGACGGACAGGCTTCCGGTACTTGGGCCAGTGCATGGAGCCCGTATATCTTAGAGCGTTCTCCTAGCTGGGCGAAAAGACTGACAGAAGCTCTGCCTAGCGGGAATAGCGGCGGCGAGCTCTTGGCTAAGCCGTTAAGCGATGAAGCGGCTTGGTCGTTCCTAACAACGGACAGCAGATATTTATTAGATGGCGGTTGGAACGTCATGTTGCCAGGTTGGTGGGAAGCTGCCTCGAAGCGGAAGCCTCGGCTGCGAGCACGGGTTTCCTCCGAAGCAGGCGGCAAAAGTCAGTCACTTTTCGGACTGAATGCCTTAGTAGACTTCGATTGGCGGATTGCCGTTGGCGATGCTGACCTGAGCGAAGCTGAATTCGCAGAGTTGCTTAGCCGCAATGAACGCCTTATCCGATTCCGTGGACAATGGGTGTATTTGGACCCGGCTCTGTTGGAGCAAATCCGCAGGCTCATGGCAAGTGTTGACCCGAAAGAAGGATTGTCCCTGCAGGATATCTTTCAGCTCCACCTTTTAAGTGAATCGGACAAAGAGAACCTGCAAAAGGGAAGTCTTACAGAAGCAGAAGAAACGGAGAAGGAAGAACGGCTTAAGCTGGAAGTCGAGCTGAATGAGCACCTCTTGGCGCTGCTGCGTCAGCTAGGACAGCCTTCGGAATTGAAGGAAATCGCAGTACCTGTGGAGTTACGCGCTGAGCTTCGCAGATACCAGCATGAGGGATTCACATGGCTGAGCTTCCTGAGAAAGTTCGGACTTGGCGCCTGCTTAGCCGATGATATGGGACTCGGCAAAACTGTTCAATTTATTACTTATTTACTGCATCATAGATCGGAGTCCGATCACCCTGCACTGCTCATCTGCCCCACCTCCGTTCTCGGCAACTGGCAGAAAGAGCTGGCCCGCTTTGCTCCGGATTTAAAGGTTTTGCTCTATTACGGAAAGGGACGATTAAGCGGCGAGGCACTTTCTAAGGTTTTGAAAGACAAGGACGTTGTGCTTACCTCATACACAACGGCGCTGATGGATCAAGAGACTCTGCAGGAAACCGTGTGGAGTTCCCTTTGTCTGGATGAAGCCCAGAACATCAAGAATCCCCAAAACAAACAATCGGCAGCGGTCCGCTCGCTCAAAGCGAGGCACCGCATTGCGCTGACAGGGACACCTATTGAGAATCGATTGTCGGAGCTTTGGTCGATTTACGACTTCTTAAATCCCGGCTACCTCGGGAACCAGCGCGGGTTTCAACATCGTTTTGCTACTCCGATTGAGAAGCACCACGATGAGGAGCGGACGGTACAGCTCCAGAGACTCGTCAAACCTTTTATGCTGCGCCGAAAAAAGAAAGATCCCGCTATCCAACTCGATTTGCCTGACAAGCTGGAGATGAAAGTCTATATCAACCTCACCGCCGAGCAAGGTGCTCTCTATGAGCAAGCGGTCAAGAACCTCATGGAGCGAATGCAAAAGCTGGAAGGCATGGAGCGCAAAGGAGCGATCTTGTCGGCGTTAACTCAGCTTAAACAACTATGCGACCACCCCATGCTGCTAACGAAAGAAGCTAATCTCTCGGAGGAAATTTTGCTTGCCGAGGGAATCCGTGAAGCATTCATCCTGCGATCCGCGAAGCTTGAGCGGCTCGTTGCCATGGTTAGTGAACTCCGGGACGAGGGCGACTCCTGCCTGATTTTTACTCAGTATGTTGGCATGGGTCGTATCATGGCGGACGTACTGCGGGCACAGCTAGACGAGCCTGTATTATACCTGAACGGCAGCACGCCCAAGCAGGAACGCGATAAGATGATCGACACGTTCCAAACCGCAGAGGGTCCTGGTATCTTTGTTCTGTCGCTGAAAGCGGGCGGAGTCGGACTCAACTTGACAGCAGCCAACCACGTATTCCACTTCGACCGTTGGTGGAACCCTGCCGTAGAGAACCAGGCCACGGACCGCGCTTATCGGATGGGACAGACGCGAAACGTTCAGGTGCATAAGTTCATTTCCCTCGGCACCTTGGAGGAACGAATCGACGAAATGCTCGAGAGCAAGATGAGTCTGAGCGAGAACGTTATCTCTACCTCCGAAGGCTGGATTACTGAACTCTCGAACGAAGAGCTTCACGATTTGTTTACGCTTCGTAAGGAGTGGTGAGTGATTATCTGACTATGGACCATGGCTTTCAAATTATGGTAAGATATCGTACGAGAAGTTAAAGAAGGGAGTTCCTACCGTGTCTCGTATTATTCAAGTTGATGAACGCCCTTCCATAGGCGAAAGTATTCCCCTTAGTCTACAGCATTTATTTGCTATGTTTGGCTCCACCGTGCTGGTCCCTATTTTGTTTAAAGTCGATCCAGCCACTATTCTGCTGATGAACGGAATAGGTACTTTGCTTTATATTTTAATCACAAAAGGAAAAATACCGGCTTTTTTGGGGTCAAGCTTCGCGTTCCTCTCCCCTGTTT
Organism: Paenibacillus sp. yr247; assembly: GCF_900103825.1. Classification (GTDB taxonomy): domain Bacteria; phylum Bacillota; class Bacilli; order Paenibacillales; family NBRC-103111; genus Paenibacillus_E. The sequence goes on along the minus strand of NZ_FNIF01000001.1, from coordinate 233,295 downwards.
TTGCCGTCCTCGCTTCTAGAGGATATAGTTCGGCGTTAGGCGGATTTCTAGTCGTCGGATTGATTTTTACGATCGTAGCATTGTTGATTCGTGTCGTGGGGACACGCTGGATTGACGTCGTATTCCCGCCTGCCGCAATGGGAGCGATCGTGTCTGTAATCGGCTTAGAGTTGGTACCTACAGCCGCCACCATGGCAGGTATTATTCCTCCGGCTAATTTGAAGGAAGCCTGGGTTCCCGATCCTACCGTTATATCGGTTTCTATTTTCACATTTTTGGTTGGTGTAGTCGGTTCCATTGTCTTTCGCGGACTATTGAAGGTCATTCCTATTTTGGTGGCTATTGTTGCCGGTTACCTACTTGCAGCATTGCTTGGTTTAGTACATATCGGAGAAACATTAGGAGCTGCGCAGTGGTTCAGACTCCCCACCTTCTACAGCCCAACCTTCGATCTGGCGAGTATTTTAATCATCGCTCCTGCAGCTCTTGTTGTCATTGCGGAGCATATTGGCCACTTGATTGTAACTGGGAATATGGTAGGAAAAGATTTATCCAAAGACCCTGGTCTAAGTAAATCCTTACTCGGTAATGGCATTTCTACGATCCTGTCATCCTTAGTCGGCTCAACACCAAATACAACCTACGGTGAAAACATCGGTGTCATGGCGATTAGCCGCGTATATTCTGTATGGGTTATCGGAGGAGCGGCGATCTTGGCAATTATCCTCTCCTTTGTCGGGAAAATATCGGCGCTGATTCAAACCATTCCGACTCCTGTTATGGGCGGCGTTTCTTTGCTGCTGTTCGGCATTATTGCCGCTTCGGGGATCCGCATGCTGGTGGAAACTAAAGTCGATTATTCTAAACCGGTCAATCTGATTCTGACAACTGTTGTTCTTGTCATTGGACTTAGCGGAGCAACGCTGAAATTGGGACATTTTGAACTGAAAGGAATGGCACTAGCCACCATAGTTGCGATTCTGCTCAGCTTGTTCTTCAAGCTGCTGGAGATTTTTAAGCTTTCTAACGAGTAAAGCACAAGAGGTAATACGAAGGGCTATCCCTAAAGTCTTAACTGACCAGGGATAGCCCTTTTTTATTCGTTATATCCATAATCTATTTGCTTTTGTGTACATGCTCTTGATCTGAACAATCGAAACAGACTAAGGATTTATCTTCCAAAACAGTGCCATTAAGAAACCCATTATGACAGAAAATTTGCTTAAGACATTTTTGACAATGACCAACAAGCTCATGCATGCATAATGCCTCCCTCAGTATTCATGAATTGCTAAAGCGTCAGCTGGCCAGTTACTCTATACGTCCAAAATGTACCGAGCCGCAGGACTTAGGCGATCATAGGTCCTCTTGCGAATATACGCAGCTTGATCGAGCTGCTGTTGATGCTCTCGTGCTGTGAAATATGCGTGCATGGCACGGCGAGTCTTCGTCGTTCGATTGAGAGTTCCACCGTGCCAAAGGTGTGAGTTAATGACACATACCGAACCGGCTGGCGCTACAATCAGTTCCTCCTGCGGGTGACGCTCACGGGGGTCAATCCCGTAATCGCGAGGGTAGCCGGCGAGCTTGTGCGTGCCTGGAACGATGCGGGTTGCCCCGTTATCCGGAGTGAAATCATCGATGAGCCAGATCGAGTTACAGACGTGGAACGGCTCAAACTCCTCGCGCGAGCCCCAATCTGCGTGCAGCGCCTGCAGCCCGGCGCCGGGAATAGCATCACGAGCGTTCAGGGAGGAGAGTTTGAACTCCCGCTTCAGCACGTGATAGACGGCAGCGAGCAGTTTCTGATTTGTGTAAACACTATCGAAGCATTCGCCTTTATTGACGAGGTCGGATAGTCGGCGAGTCCCCTCCTCCTGATGCACCTCCTTGCCGGCGTTCATGCCCTCCTTCTCCATAAGTTCCTCATATTTGGCGCGTAATGTTTCAAGCTCTGCTGCGTCAAGCATGCCTGTAAACACAACGAAGCCCTTCTCATTGAGGCTGTTCTTCTCCTCCTCAGTCAGCGTTTGCTCGGTAACGCCAATTGCTTGCACGGCCTCTTCAATCCTGTTAATTTTTGTTATATGGTGCATGAATAAACCTCCCTCATAATTGTTCTGAGTGTTGCTTACATGGTACGCTATTACTATGAAAGAATCGATTCTGAAGACTGCTGCAATCTTATTCACTCTTGCAAAGGGGACTGTTATGAGCCGATTTTTCGTAAATCGCCCGATCTTTGAAGGAGCGCTCGCTTTTCATAGAAAAGTGGGGGAAGCTTTCCATTTTCCGCTTCATCGCCACGAAACAATCATGGAGATTCTCTTTCTTGCGGAGGGGGAAGCGGACTATTGGATTGACGGTAAGTATTACTTGGCACGTGCCGGGGATATCGTCTTATTTCACCCAAATATTTGGCATGAGGAGCGTTCGCGGTTAGAGGAAACTTTTTTCTTTTATTATGTTGGGTTCCATTCTTTACAGATTGATGGGGTGGCTCCCAATTGCCTGTACGCTGATGGAGAGGAACCCGTTTTCTCGGTTCATTCGAATTATGATCGGATTAAGCGACTGTTTCAAGAAATATGCGAGGAGGCTGGGAACGGGTGGTCCGAGGATTTAACAACCGCGGGGCTTCTGTTGGAGCTGCTCATTTTGGAGTTGCACAGAACCAGGTGCTATTCACCAGTTAAAACGGCTCGTTTCTCCACTCATACAGCCATCACCAAGGCAAAGCACTATATCGAGGAGCGTTATCATGAGCCGCTCACGATCCAGCAAATCGCCGACCACGTCTATCTCAGTCCGTCTCACCTCAGCCATTTGTTTCGCGCTTTGTATGGGGAAAGCCCAATACAATTTGCTATTCGGCAGCGGATAAACGCAGCCCGTCGCTATCTTGCCACAACCGATTTCTCGGTCGAGCGAATCGCGGAGCTGGTTGGATATGAAAGTGTAACAGCCTTCCAGAATCTATTCAAGAAGGCGACAGGCCAATCCCCGGGAAAGTACCGGAAATTCAACTAGGAATACAAAAAAAGCCTCTTTCCATGGTTGGAAGAGACTTTTGCTTACATTACTTACAGCTGAACTTTCCTGTACTTAATGACCTGTTACTTAAGTAAAAAGCTGCAAGAAAGTAATAGTCGCTGTGACAACCCTCACTTTCTTGCAGCTTTTATTTCCTTAAATGCAAATGTACCTTAGCTGTTTAATGTAGTCCTTCTAATACAACCTCATTTTTCACAGCCTCAGCCGGTTGATGCTGGCCCCGGCGGAGGAACAATCCTAGGAAAATACCACCGATTGCTATAAATAGCATAACGCGGAAAGTGTGTCCGAATGCTTCCGGCGCTACGGCAAGCATTGCCTTTTGCATATCTGCAGGACCGGATATTGGAATCTTCTTCTCAGCTATCGATGACGTCACGCGCGAGGAGAGAATCGTAACTAAGGTAGCCACTGCAAAAGAGTTGATAACCTGCTGCATCGCGCTAGTCAAGGAAGTGACTCGACTAACCAAATCATGCGGAGCTTTCTTAATTAGATGCGAATTAAGCGGCATCATCATCAGGCCCATACCCGAACCAGCCATAATAAGAGGCAAGATTAAGTCATGTCCTTCTGTTGTTAAATCCACATGTGAATATTGAAAGATCGCACCAGAAACAAGACTAAGTCCAACAACTACCAACCAGCGAACACCGATTTTATCAAATAAGTAACCGCCAATCGGCATCATGATGCCTGAAGCTATCGCTTGCGGGAATAACGTCATCCCTGTGTCGAAAGCACCATACCCGCGGGCTTGCTGAAGGAATTGCGGAAGTAGGAAAATAGCCCCAAACAAACAAAATTGCAGTACCCACTGCACAAATATACTGAAGGAAAAATCAACAGATCGAAACACACGAAGCTCTAACAGAGGGATTTTGGCTTTAAGTTCGACAATGATAAATGCGATCAATGCGACTGTGCCGATGATAATCCCACCCAGCGTTTTATCGGAAGTCCAGCTTGCTGCACCTTGTGTGATACCATAAGATAACGCAGCGAAAGCAATAGGTCCAAGAATCATGCCTGGTAAGTCAAAACCAGCTACCTTCTTACGAGCTACGGATGGCAGCTTCCATAATCCGAATGCAAAGCTGAAGATACCGACAGGAAGATTAATTAGAAAAATCCAATGCCAGGAATGGTACTCTACCAGCCAACCGGACAAGATAGGTCCAATCGCAGGCGCTAACAAAATAGGTACACCGAGCATCCCCATCACTTGACCGATTTTATTCGGAGGACTAAGCCGGAATACATACGCCATGGCAACGGGCATGACGAATCCGCCGCCTAAACCTTGAAGTATACGGAAGGTAATCAACAACTCTGCACTGTTCGGCGTTGCACATAAGACTGAAGCAATTGTGAAGAGAAGTACAGATGTAAGGAACACATTCTTCGCCCCAAACCGATCGGATAACCATCCCGCTAGCGGGATAACCGCCGCTGTGGCCAGCATATAGCCCGTTACGGTCCACTGAATCGTTGGCAAATCCGTTTTAAAATCTATCACCAACTTCGACAATGCGACATTCATCGCAGTCGAGTCGAGGATGACCATAAATATACCTGAAATTATGGCGATGAGCGGCACTAGAATACTCGAAAACTTAAACTCCGGCTCTGCTCCACCGGAAGCTACTGTTTGACTCATTGTTTTATTCCTCCTTCGACATATCCAAACCATCGTGCTACAATAGTAACGGACAATTGTCCGCAACATCATATTACGGACAATTGTCCGCAATGTCAAATGTTTCTTTTTTAGGAAAGATCGTTTGTTAGGAGGTATTCGTATGAAGCATACAAATGACCATGAGAAATCATTATATGAAGTAGATATAGAAGCACATCCAGCTTGCGGTCGACGTGAAGAACGTGATTCGGAATATCGACGACGTATTCTCACTACAGCCCGAAGCCTGTTCAAGACCAATGAAATTGAAAACGTCACCATGCATCAAATTGCCAAAGAGGCGGGTGTGGGCCAGGGTACACTGTATCGCCGTTACGCCCATATAGGCGAGGTTTGCAGCGATCTGCTTCATTCAACAACAAACCAATTCCTTGCTTCTCTGGAAGCAGTTCTAGCCGATCCCTCTCCCGAGATAACTGCTATGAGCCAATTCTCGGATGCCATTATTCGGATCATTGATTTTATAGATGATAAAGCCCCTTTGCTTTCTGCAATCAACACAATGTATACCGACAAACGAAGCTTTTTTTTACACAAAAAGCCGATCTACGTGCGGCTGCAGAACATCCTTTCCCCCCTGTTAACTCGTGCCGTTCATCAAGGCGAGATTGAGCAGATCGATGTGACTTTGACAGTTAGCACATTACTTGCCTCCCTACTCCCGGGACAGTACTTGTATCACAGAGAAGTTCTCGGATACAGCAAGGAGCAATTCACTGAAGGCATTTGCCGACTTTTCGTGAAAGGAATATGAGCCAATGAGGACGGGCATGAATGCTAGCCAACGCACCTTCTGGAAGAAATATATCGCCAAAGCGAAGCTTGATTTATCCTATGTGGCTTATACCAAAGTACAAAAATCCTGGAAGGATGAGAATCCATCCTGTCAATTTAATAGGCTATATTTTATTCGCGAGGGAGAAGGCTATGTAAAAGTGGGTGATCGGATGTACTATCCGAAACCGGGAGAGCTTTATCTGCTTCCAGCTGGAAGTGATCAAGCCTATGGAACGATGAGTGACCATACCTTTGGAAAATACTGGTGCCATTTCACGGCGAAAATTGGGGATTTGGATCTGTTTCAGATTTTACAAACATCTACATTCATTACGGTTAAAGATCCTGAAGCACTACAAAAAAAATTCGAATGCCTCATCGCCTATAAAGAGAGTGACGAGTTAACCTCTGAATTTAGATTAAACGCGATACTGATGGAATGTATTGCCGAGTTTATAGAACAGTGTGAATCTGTCAAGCTTAGTCTCTCTTCTACCCCAACCTTCGAAAAAATGAACAATGTGCTGCAGTATATGGAACAGCATATTGCTGATAATGTGTCTGTGGATACGTTATCCCGGATTGCGCATTACCACCCAAATTACTTTATTAATGCCTTCAAACAATTTACAGGTTATTCTCCGATTCAATATATGAATCATTTGCGGTCGGAAAAGGCTAAGGACTTACTTATGACAACAGAATTAAATGTTTCACAAATCGCCGATACACTTGGGATTGAATTATCGTATTTTTCCCGCATGTTCCGAGAGCAAACAGGTTTCAAGCCAACGGCTTTCCGTGACTTGAAACCAAAGATGACAGATAACAATAAACGGTGAGCCATAAAACAACTGAAAGAGGGCAAAAGTTAATTTTGCCCTCTTTCCTATGCCTATTTACCCATTTACGGGTAGAACGTATTTACTTTCGTCGTTGTAGGGCACCAGCGCGAGTTAAGCAGATACTTGATCAGCGTATTCTTTGCCCGCTCCGTACCGATATAATGCAGGGATTCCACTGCATGGGCACGAACGTACCGGTTCTCATCATCTAGTGCAATTTCCAATTGAGGCACTGCCGCTTCCGCTGAAGCCCCAAATCGGGACAAGGACAAGCTCGCCATGAAGCGGACTTGCGCATTCTCATCCTGCAGGCATCGAACTAAGCCAGACACGATGTCATCAAGCGGTGTGTCCATGAATCCAAGTGCATCAACTACGGCGCAGCGGATAAGATCAGCTGGATGATTGAGCAGGTTAATTAAAGCAGGCACAGCTTTCGCCGCTAATCCTCTTAATTCACCAAGAGCAAACACAGCATGAGTAACGATCTCAACATTCTCATGATTTAAAGCAGCTATTAACCCATCAACGGCTTCGGTTCCTGAAACCGACAAACCATAAGTGGAAATTCGCGATACATTGGCATCTCCGCTATAAAGTCCCTCTAACAAGGCATCGACGCCCTGCTGCCCTCTGCGTGCAAGATCGTAGGATGCATTGATGGCTATTGGTTCGAAACCACTCAGCTTACCAGCTAACGCCTTGATCTGTTCCGGATCAGAGGCGGCTTTTCCTGCGAGACTACCGATTTCCCCAGATAACCAGTTCCAGGTTTCTTCCCACATGATCTCATGCTCTGCTATCGGCAACTGCAGGTTAGCTGGTTTCCTCCATGCTCGTTCTTGGTTATTCCAGCTAGGATGTTGCGGCATCTCGGTGCGCATGAACTCAAATTTCAGCATATAGCGCGGCTGCCCTAATACATTGGGTGTGGACCGATGCCAAATATCATAATGAATTAACGCAAAGGTGCCCGCTTCACCGCTTGCCAATACTTCCCCCTCTTGATCATTCGATTTAAAGGTACGTGTTTCGTAATTTTGCGTTCCTGGCATAATGCCAGTTGGCCCTAATTCCACAGGTGTATCTTGCGGGAAATACATAATCATCGCCCAGTTTGGGTGGTGATTGCGCATACGGTTATAGCCCCAATAGCTATCTTTATGCCAGCCTCCTGCGGTAGCTGAAGCGTTATAATGCCCATGCCTATGTGCATGCATCATATAGTTCGGTCCTAACACGCTAGTTAGCGCACCTGTCACAACAGGGTGATCAAATACTTTTTGCAGCTCCCGAATACGAGGCAGCAAATTATTGCCGGGATTCCCCTCTTCCGCATAGACCGTGTTTAATTGTTCCAAAAGATTTTGGTGAAACGCACGGGAAAAATCCGTTTTGAGTAAGAGACACCCGTTTGTTATAAACTCTCTCATTTGCTCATCTGTTAATAATAATGGTTGATTATCCTGCATAGCTGCTCCTGCCTCCTTGGCATTGTATGATTGCGGTAACTATAACCTTATTATAAGAATTATGTCTCTGACTATTAATAGACGATCTTAATCAGAGCTAGCACAAAACTAAGATGTACCCGAAGTGAGTATAAACCGGATTTGGAATGAAGGCGCAGAATCGTTCTAAAATGAAATGAAAGAGAGGAAGCTCATGACATATCCCCAAGATTTAATGAAAAAAACGCCGCTCTGGGACAGCAATTATCCGATCCGTTTCTACCGTAACCATCCTAAGAAGGCTAAAAAGGGGGGTTCGCCGAAGACAGCAGTCAACTTAACAAGAGCCTATCCATACATCATCTTAATCTTGTGCTAACATGAGTGAGAAAAGTCTCTATTCAATTCCATTTAACTTCCTTAAACTAGAAGTGAAACTAGTTATGCTTACGATGCAAGTTTTGCTAAAGCAAAAATCAAGGAGGGAATGTCATGGCACATGACTTTATTCACGGGACAGATAGTCTTGTTATGAACGAAAAGGATGATGTTGCGACCGTACTGCGCGACATGCGGAGCGGTGAATCAATTCATTTCTTTAAGGGTACAAGTGTGCAAGCGCTATCATTGCTGGACGCCATTCCATTCGGGCATAAAGTAGCCATTGCATTCATCAAGCAAGGTGCCGAGGTATATAAATATGGGGACATCATTGGTAAGGCGACCCAAGATATTCGAGTTGGAGAGCATGTTCATGTTCACAATATAGAGGGTACGCGCGGTCGCGGCGATATGGCGAAATCTAATGAATCCTAACTATGCCGAGGAGTGTGCGAAATGAATACAATTATGGGTTATCAGAGAGAAAACGGGGACATCGGTGTCCGTAATCATTTGATCATCATTCCGACTGTGATTTGTGCGAACCATGTCTGCAATCGAATCGCACAAATGACACCCGGAGCGGTCGTTATTCCTCATCAGCACGGCTGCAGTCAAATTGGGGATGACAAGAATAGAACCTTTGATGTCTTAGCAGGAACGGGGAAAAACCCGAATGTTGGTGCTGCGATTATTATTAGTTTGGGCTGTGAGGTCATCGACCCCACTGCGCTAGCCGATGCGATTAAAGCAACAGGCAAACCAGTGGAGGTTTTTGACATCCAATCCATCGGGGGATCTGTGAAAGCCATTCAACATGGGGCCGAAATGGCCAAAAGAATGTTAACCCGCCTGGAACAGCAGCCGAAGGTTCCGGTACCTATGAATAAACTAAAGGTGGCCGTGAAATGCGGTGGTTCGGATGCCACGTCCGGACTAGCCTCCAATCCTGCATTAGGTGTGGCCGCGGACAAATTGATTCATGCTGGGGGCAGTATCGTCATCGGGGAAACCACTGAAATTATTGGTGCTGAGCACATACTGGCCAGCCGCTGCGTTTCAACTGAAACAAGCGACAAGCTTTACGACGCTATCCATCGTTTCGAAAAGGAAATCGAACGCATGGGCGCCGATATGCGCGGCGGGAATCCGAGTCCAGGCAACATTGCTGGAGGACTTTCTACGATTGAAGAGAAATCGTTGGGTTGTATCAGCAAATGCGGTACGCAACCCATTGAAGATGTGATCGCCTACGCCGAGCATATTCCCGAGCATGGTTTATATTTTATGGACTCACCAGGAAACGATATTGAATGTGTATCCGGTATGGCTGCAGGCGGGGCACATATCGTCTGCTTCACAACGGGCCGTGGAACACCAACAGGTTCAGCTGTTGTCCCAGTGGTCAAAATTACCGCTAATAAATTCACCTATTCCAGCATGGAAGATAATATGGATGTGGACGTAAGCGACATGCTTGCCGGATTATTAAATTTGGAACAAGCCGGTGAACAAATATGGCAGGAAATCTGTGAAGTGGCTGAAGGTAAACTGACAAAGGCAGAGATACTGGGACATCAAGAATTCAGTATTAACCGTATCGGTCCGAGCTTATAAAACAGCAGGCATCACATAAGCGTAAACCGCAATAAAGTGGCAGCCGCTTCCGGCGAGCACGAACACATGCCAAATGGCATGATGATATCTCAATCTTTTCCAAAGAAAGAATAGTAATCCGATGGTGTAAAGAACGACTCCGAACAAGATCCAAGCTAGCGCCACCGAGGGAAGACGTTCACGTAACGGGCTGATTAACGAAACCATTATGCCAGCCATCAGCAAGTACAATAACAGTCCCCAGGGTATTAATCGTCTTATTATGAAATGAACATAGCGGACACCTACGAATGCTAGCGCCCATATCAGGAGCAATAAAGTGTAACCCAAATTTCCTTGCAATGTTATCATTAGGAATGGGGTATACGAGCCTGCAATGGCGATAAAGATTGAAGCATGATCCAACACTTCGAAGCGTTCGCCCCATTTCCGTGAGCGAGAACAGTGCAAAAGCGTTGAGGACAAATAAACTAGGCAATAGGATGCGCCATAAATTGCATTGCTTAGGGTATAGGCGTAATCTTCAAATAGAGCGGATCGCTGTAGAAGTAGAACAAGGCCATAGGCACTTAGCGCAGCGCCGATTCCGTGGCTTAATGCGTTTAAGCGTTCTTCTTTCAAAGTTATGATATCATCCATGGGAATGGGTCACTCCTTTCTGATTATCCTAGTTTTTCCCACTGTCGGAACTAGTATGTAATCAAGTAGTTGTGATTATAAACACAAAAAAGGATCTCGGCATCATCGCCGAGATCCTTCTTATATTCCTTCACTTTCTCTTTAAACTGGCAATAAGCTCATATCTGTGCGTATAAGCGAGCAGCAGCAAATTCCCAGCCCAAAACCACAGGATTGCGTTCAAAAAACCCATCATGTATACATAAACACCGACAAGCAGCATACCGATAATGACCTGCAAACCGTCAGCCACACTGGATAAGGGCTTTCCTTTGAATATTATCTTGGTTGCAACCAGTAAAACAGCCAAAATCACAGCTAGTACAAGAGAAACTTCAAACCTTGTCAAGGCACTCCAAACACCGAAGGTGACTGCTATCGCTTTGCCTCCTTTACCTTTTAGAAATGGAGAAAAGGCATGCCCGATAATGGGAGCCAGGGCGATCGGGACGATCTCGTAACCCTGGAAACTTTCATTTCCCATCACAAATACAACGATCAGGTATCCTTTTAAAAAGTCGAGTAAAATACCAACAATCCCCCACCTATACCCCGCTGCCTTCCACAGATTTAAAGCCCCTGGGTTTCCGTCGCCGACAGTTTTCAAATTTTTCCGAGCGATCAGACCGAGCCAGTAGGAAAACATGAAAGAGCCGCATAGAAATGCGGAAATCGTCCAAATGATTGTCATTGCCCCCGCCTGCTTCCTACTTTGACTTGCCGTCCTTTCCATGATACATGCCCGAGGAATACGACCTGATAGACGGAATACAGCATGACAAAGATGAAAAATAACGTCGAAAGAATATGCAACACAGGCATGATGAATCCAAAAACACCTACGTATTTAACGAGATAAAATAGCTGAAGCATATATAATAAGTAACCGATGAATAGGGGTAACGCCCATGAAGTGTTTATAAATAGAAAGAAGGTTTCCGAAACAATCAGTCCGGCAACCCAGATGGCAATAAGGACAATGGTGCCCACACTCAAAGTGGACGTGCTTAGAACAGCTCCTTTACCGAAGCCTTGAATCTGGCTTTTGATTCCTTGAGAATACATACGAAAAGAAACCAAGCCGGACCCAATAAAATTGGTTACCTGGATCCCAGCTTTCCTAAATGCAGCCCCAAGGTTCAGATCATCTAACATCTCCGACTTGATGCTTTCGTGTCCTTTAATTGTTTCATAATCTTCCCTTGTTGTTAAGATACAGGAGCCATAGAGACCCTTTTGCGGATTTTTCTTTTCAAAAGGAGACGTAAAAGCGAATGTACCCAGAAAATTAAAGATCAACGCAAGTCTTTCAACTAATTTCTCCGTATAATGGAACGGAACGACGGAAATGACGCCTCCCGCTTTATTTCTAGCTTTAACCAATGACTCCAGCGCGCGCGGAGCTAACCTGATATCCGCATCAAGAAAAGCAATGAGATTACCTGAGGCATGCAAATACCCATTCCATACGGCCCAGTTTTTGCCCGTCCATCCCTGAGGAAGGCAGGAGTTGGTAATCACAGTAGCCCCGTAACTTTCGGCTATTTCCTTCGTTTCGTCCTCGGAAAAATCATCAACAACGATAACTTCAAAGGGTTCAAGAGTTTGTATCTTGAGCGCGTGGAGGAGATGAGGTAAATTATACGCTTCATTTCTGGCAGGAATAATGATAGACAGCATCACTTTATCCAGACCTGCTCCATGGCCGACCATGAGCACATTTTTTCTAAATAAAAGGAAACCACACAGACATCCGATTACACATAATGCCAAAATCGTCATCCTCGAAATCCCTCCTTCGCTTTCCACAAAACAGTTGGATGAAAGTGCTTCCCTTTCCATTTGAGATCCAGCATGTATTGATATATATGAACATTGAGGTGATTTTAAGCCAACCCATTTGGCGGGATGGGCACGAATGTCGACGAGCTCTCTCACAGGAAATCATGTAAAATAAACATCAATTATAAAAAAACAAGCCGCCTTAAAGGCAGCTTGTTACAATCAATATCTTAGGGTTGAAGCAAATTGTAGATATAACTATCCCATTGGGTTAAGGTCTAAGGCCCATACCTTTACAGTGAGTGCTTCTGCTTTATTTTTACTTAATGCGGAACCACTACTTGGACTGATGTGTTTGTTGCATTACCGGCCATATCGGTGATTGTGTACGTAATCGTATATATACGGCCATTTCCTTTACCAGAACGTTCTGCACGCAAACTGAATGAAGTATCATTGGTTCCGAGCACCGCATCTTGGATATCGTTCACCGTATCACCATCTCCAAGCCCGTTATCTGGCTCATTTGAAGTAATTGAGGCTAGGACGATAGACGCGATATCAGCATCTGCACCATTAGCTTTCTGGGTGACTTGGATCTGCACCATTTTATGGTTCGGCGGATAAAGTGTCGCCTTGTTGACAGTAAGTTGAAGCGTTGGTGCTGTTGTATCCAGAATGATGCTGTCGCTCACAGCTTCCGCTTCATTCCCTGCGTCATCTTTGAATTTGCCATAGACAGTTTTTATTCCATCCCCATCAGTTAATACAAACGAACGTGTTGCCGAGAAAGGCTCCCACACTGCTCCCGTAAAAGCTGCATTTTCCGAAACCATCATGTTAAGCGGGAGAGAGGCATCCGTTGCCTTCAGCAATAATGTAACTTCTCTCCGATTTGTATAAGCTGTCTCTGCAATGGAATCCGCCGAAATTTTAACACTTGTGTTCACAGGTGCTAATGTGTCTGTCGGTATCTCCCCACTCGTTCTAGTAACTTTTATCTCCACCGTCTTAGTAGCTTGCCCCTTACGGCCTTTATCGGTATACCATGGCTGATTCAAGGTTTCCTCACTCGGTTCAATATGAAGCTTGAACGTATTCAGACCCATATTCAGCGGAATGGCGTTTATATCTACATTCCCGTAAGCATCCATACTTCCGGCTGGAATCGGTTGATCATTAATCGTGAAATTCACACCGTAAGGAACGACCGCCTTAAGCTTCATCGTGCTGTCAGCCGTTGCATACTCGATATTATCACCAAACGAAATACGCGGCATGGAGATCGTCATCGGCATATCTACCCAACGAAGCACGGTATCATCGATGACCATCTTGCTATCGCCTTGGTTCGCGATCGTTAGTCTCATATTCGTGTCCGTCGAGCTGTACGCCCAATTCCCATAATCTTCGGTATCATTGGCTAACCGTTTGTGGCTTGTGAAGGCTTCCGTTTCCCAGCGGCCTCTTGTGTACTTGTATTGAATCGCTTTACCCGCCATCATCTTGAAGCTGTATTCAACGATTTTGCGGTCCGTCGCTCCGCTCGGCACATGAAGCTGGTTACCGCTCGCATTCCATCCGTTAAAATCACCGGCGATGAAAATATCGTCCGTAGATGGTGTATAATCAGGTAGATGCAATCTGAGCAGTACGTCCACCATGACTAATTTGGGTGTTATTACCTTTTCGGCTGAGAATGAACGATTATAGGCTGCATCGAAGGCCGCCACTTGGTACGTATAGGTCGTATCGTTACTGACCGCGTAGTCGATAAAATCAATTTGTGTCTTAGGGAGCGTGGCAATTTTATGATAAGTGGCCTCTGTTACCGTTTTGCGATAAACTTCAAAGCCAGAAACCGCCATATCTGCCAAATTCCAATTAAGATGTACACGATTTGACTCTTCCGTGATATTCGAAAGTGTCGGAGCTGCAGGCGGTATTTGATCATTCTGATTCGCATATACCTGCAAAGTCACGGTAGACGAAGCCGCGTAATGATCTCCGTTATCCATAGATACCTTAGCAAAGTAATCATATACACCTGCTTCGGTTGGCTCAAAAGTCGCCCAATATACTTTATTGCCGGACGAATCCGATTCATAACGAAGCTTAGATTCTTGTGCAAATGCAGGATCAGAGCCTTGCTTATAATAAGCCAAGCTTGCTAAAAGATTCGCTGCTTCTTTGCCTGAATAGATTGGATCATTCGTTAACCCATCGATGCCAAGCGCCACTGTGATTTTCCCAACGGTATGACCTACTTGCAAATACACATCTTCCGTAACAGAAGAAGGTGTACCTATATAGCTAATAGGGAAAGCTGGTGTTGCAGAAACCATGTCGCTTAAGAAGCTCTCTCCATTGCCCTTTATCGCTGTTACGGCGTAGTAATATTTCGTTCCGTTAACAACGGTCCCATCCTCAAAGGAGGTTGCTGTTGATGTTCCTACTACTGTTACCTGCCCGCCTTCAATAGCAGCACGGTAAATTCGATAGCCTTCTGCTCCTGAAACGGCATCCCATGTCAGATTTACGCTATGATTGCCACCCACAGCCATACTGTTCACCACTTGTGGAACAACCTGCAGATCCGCCGTAGATACCATCATTAACCCTGTCTGACCCGGAATCGTTAATTGGGTGTGTCCATTTACGACTGTGCCTTGTACTTGACCATACAATTGATCCTTCAGCGTTAACCCTTCGGGTAGGAATCCAGTAACATCCGCACTTACGGTTGCTTCCGCCGAATTACGATTAATAACTAGCAAGGCACCTTTTTTATCATTTTTACGGGCATAGACAATCACATCATCTTTGGCATAAGCGACTTTCATGTCCCCTGTGCGGAAAACGGCGTTTTGGTTGCGAATTTCTGCTGCTTTTTGATACACATTTAAAATTTCTGAATATTTCCCGTTTCCGGTATATGTCCCGTCAGTGTTTTTCGTCACTCGTTCCCAAGGGAACGTCCTGCGGGAGTCCGGGTCCTTCGTTCCGGTTAGCCCTACTTCATCCCCATAGTAAATCGTTGGTGCGCCCGGATATCCCATTTGGAAAATCGCCGTAAGCTCTTGCAGCTTTAACGCACTTGTGCTGGCTTCCGGAGCAATCTGAAGATGCTCTTCTTCCCACTCCGGATGATCATAGATCGTCGCCGAACGAGTCGTATCATGAGAATCAACAAGGTTCAGCATCGCTTGCCAAGCCTCTTTCGGATAATCCTCACGTACCGATTCCAACAGCTCATTCAGCGCGCTGCCATTTCCGGATTTCATAAAGTTTTGAACAGCTCCACGGAAGCGATAATTCATGACAGAATCAAACTGATCACCAAGCAGAAACCTCGTTGCAACTCCCCACTCTTCACCTAAAATAACCGGATCTTCGATTAGATTTCCATTGGCATCTTGCAGACCTTTCGTTGATTTCACGGCCACACGAAACTTTTGCCAAGTACCGCTTGATACATCAGGTGCAACATCCAGGCGCCAGCCATTTGCCCCCATCCAGAGCCATCTCTGCGAATTTGCAGCTTGCATCTCTTTTTGCGCTTGAGCTGGACTTAGCCCTGAAACATTATGACCAATCACCATATCGCGATAGTCGATATTGTTCCACTCATGCTGCCCAGGCAGGGACATTGTGTCCGCTGGGAGCAATTCAGTAGCCACAGTTTGCGGATCCTTTGCATCCATAACAGGGAGAGAATCATAACCCCACCATGCATCATATTTGTAATGAAGATTTGTCGTATCTCTGTCTTTGACTTTCTCATTCCATACAGTGAACCAAGTCGTATATTTGAAATCATCCGGATAATGGTAATTTTGTCCCGTCAATGGATTGATTTGTGCAGTAAAAAGTGCCTTAACGGCGGTCTCCGCCTGCTGCTTTGTTTCACTCTTCGTATTCATCCGGTCGTAAACCTTAGACCAGTACTCGTAAGCCCCAATTTCAGGGTATTTTTCATAACGGTCAAAATAAATCGAATCATCCCCAACATGATTGAAAACCCCATCGTTAATGACCTTGATGCCAACAGCTTTCGCTGCCTGAGTAAATGCTAGAAACGCTGTATCCGATGCTTCGCGCGTCTTCGTATAGTCTAATCCCGAGGCAGGATTCCCGGCTGCATTATATACAGGAACGCCAAACATAGGATCCAAGTGCTTGTAATCGGTCGCATCATATTTATGATTGGAAGCCGCCCATGATACAGGATTTAAATAGACAGCTGTAATACCTAACGCTTTCAAATAGCCTAATTTTTGCTGGATGCCTTGAATATCCCCGCCATAGAATTCATTCGTCCATGCGCCATCTGTCTTGGCATCTGGATAATAAGGTGCGTTCTCCGGTGTCTTCCGATCTGGATTTTCCGGGATATCCCCCCATGATCCCCATACCTGACTAGCCGCAGGATCACCTGTTACGCCCCCATCAAAATATTGCAGCTTTTGCCCGCCTTTGGAGGTTGCATACTGGTTTTCCAAAGCACCTCTCGCACCATCTATGAGCTTTGCCCGATTGTTATCGGGGCTGCCGTCGAAGAATCGATCCGGGAAAATTTGATAAACAACCGCATTTTTCATCCAATCCGGCGTTTGGTAATTCGGATCATAGACGGTCAGATCATAGGGCAAAGCCCCCTCATCACTCGTGCTGCCGGTTCCGCCTCTGGAGCCATCATCCCCGTACTCTATTTTAGTTGCTCCGTCTACTAAAATAAATTTGTATCCCCAAATACCGATTTTCCCAACAAAGGTGCTTTTGGGAATTACAATCTCGAAATAGTCCTTATCTCCAACTGTTGTTGCCTTTTTCATCATAAAATCGTTCGAAAGACCGTCCGGCGCTGTCAGCTCTGCCTTCGCATATTGAACATCGCCCTTATTTGCTGAAATTCGCAACGTGAGATCTTCATTTCCAGCTTTTATAGCACCAAAAGGCTTTTTATAGGTAATGGAACGGCTGTCAAACGCCAGGCCATCTTTCTTAATTTGACCATCATACACGCTATCCTTAGGCGTATAATCATGGGTTAATATCTTATTTACAGCTGAATAGTCAATGGAAAAGGTAACGTTTGCCTCATCAATGGTTACTAGCTTGAGGTTCCCATCCCCGCCCCCATAATCATTATTGTTCCATGAATTTGAAAATGTGACCTTCGCCTCGTAATTGCCTGGAGGAATAGTCCGTTGAAGCTTATAGACTGTACCGTCCAGCTTATAGTCCACAAAAAATTGTGCCGCATTCTCAGGAGACCACTCTGGCTCACCAAACAACTTTTGAATGTTGCCAACTAGTCTTGGCCATTGATTCACTGTTAGTTGGGGCACGTATTGCTCCAAGCCATGAACGCCTGGAATCGAAATTTTTGCCTTCTGCAAAGCTTCGTTGATATAAAATTTCACCTTGGTAGCGGCCGCCAAATCGAAGGCAAAGTTGTTGCCGTTGTCGCTAAAACCATCCCAAGTACCATTTTTAACAAATTTGAATTCATAATGACCGGGTTCAAAATTGTACGAATATTCGTAGTAATCACCGACGACATGCTTCATCTTGGTGTCAGAATTTTGGTTATTCCAACCTTGAAAGCTTCCCGCTAAATACCATTGTGTACTTCCACCTGGCTGTTCTACACCTGTTTCCACAGGAATATCCGCAGCAAAAGCCCTTGTCGGAAATAATCCAGCCATTAGCTGCAGCATCAATAGCAGGGAAGTAACGAGCGCTGTGTAAGAAAAGCTACATTTGAATGACAATACCCTCATAAATGCAATGCCTCCTAGGTTAAAATTTTATATCTAACAGGCTGGTAATGCCTGCGGATAACTCTCTTGGTTTGATTTCTCAAAATTCAAACGCTATCAAATTGCCATCTATGCAGATATTGCGCAAACGATTGCGCAAATCCTAATAAAAATCCACCCATTTGAACAAAAAAACCTCGTTATCTCAAAAAAGAGATACCGGGGTTGTCCCAAGCTAAAAACCACTTAGGAAGCATTGCCCTTAGATTTTACAAGCATTTCCAGAAGCATTGTTTTAATTAACTATATTGTGAAAACGCTTTATTGTCAATCATCTCCATTATAAAAAATAGCCTGGTTTGGTTCTAAATCATGGTTCTACAAAAAGTTGCGCAAACGTTTGTACAAAATTCAGCAACATTCGAGCCTAAAAAATTGCCATCGCCCTATCCAAAGAGGTCGATCAAAGACAATTTTTGTTACTATTTAGCAAATAACATCGCAATGGCTATTAACCCCATTAGAAAAGCCCAATAACTGCATAGGGATGAAAAATAAGGATTGCGTCGTGCCGCTTCATGCGAACATTTCCGTGATTGTGTTATAATGGTCAATATCAAATTACTGGAGGCACTTTGGCACATGAAAATTTACGTAATCCTCTCTTTCGACGGCGAAGGAATGGAAAATGTTTATGTAGGCACTGACGAGGAGAAAGCGCTATCTCTAAAGCCAACTGACTTTGAAAACTGCGGGGCCCTTTTCGTGGAGATATGGGAAGACGGAGAGAAAACCGATGATTACCGCTTAGAATAAACAATGATTATTTTCCAATAGATAAGAAAAGAAAGGCGGAGCAATTATGGTCCATGCATTCACTATTCAGCCCCTAACGTTTAACACCTTCGCAGACGAAACCGATCAGCTTGAACAATGTAAAGAATGGGGCTTGCTTTCAGAGAAAGCGTCCAAAACAAAAGTTTTTTTCTACAAAGGTAATGGCATGAATTTGCCGTGCAGCATTGTTGGGTTTGTAGATAAAATGACCGCTGTCATTGAATTCGATGATAAGCAGCTCCACTGTATCCATCCCTCATACCTCAAGGAAATGCAAGCAGCTAATTACAACCAGAGGTCAGCTGCTGCTGAAGACTCTACAGGGGTTGAAGTTTTGGAGCTTGAGACACTGCAAGTAGAAGCTCCAGCTATCGTAGAACCTGCCTTTGAAGAATCGACCTTTGAACAGCAAGAAGCTCAAAAACCCAAAGCCGCAGAGCCAACGCCAGCGAAGGGGAAGGCCAAAAAAGAGAAAGCGCCAAAGCTTCAGCTCCCTGAAGAAAAAGTGAAAATGGTCGCTACTGTAAAGGAATTTACAACGGTACCGAACAATTTCTCCGATAATGAGGATGAAGTAATTATCTACGAAGCGGCTGCGATTACAGAGCCTGAAACGGAGATCGGCTTAGCCTGGTCCAGCCACAGTAACACGCTTAAAAAAATGGAACTGGAAATCGGGGACACGATCTCGTTCGAATGTAAAATTGTAGCGAAGAAGCTAACTAAACATCCAGTACCTTACAAGATCAACAATCCTGCTAAATTGCAAAAGGTCACAGCTGAATAATAAAAAGAGGAGCATGCGAACGCATACTCTCCTTTTAAGTAAAGACTGCCCGCGGCAGTCTTTTTTTTGCAGGGAATCGGGGTTCCAGCCCGGCTTCTTCAAGCCGCTTCGCTTGGAGCATATGGCCAGCGAGCTCTGCAATCAAAGGTTTACGAAGTTTTCTACAGACTTGTTTCACGCGTATAGAAAGCATCTTCCGGCCCAATCGGGAATTTAACAAGTTGGCCGGTGCTGGCCGATTTATAAAATCCCAGTAATCAATTCGAGCGTCTGTCGCCCGCTAGTTCCATCGATCAATAGAGGTGCACACGTTTCAATCGCTGTCAAAACATTGTTGATTTGGCCCACATGTCCTTCGTACACGACTTCCGGCAGCGCATCAGTGGACGGCTTCGCTTATTACCCCGTCGGCGACAATCAATACGAAACGCGGCGCGGAGACCTTTTGTTTCACCGACCAAATGAGCGCCACTCCATCGTTGTGTATTTCGCTCGATTTCTATTCGGATGTACATACATTCGGACGTATGTTCAAGAAAAAAACTGGGCAAAGCTTAACCCTGTTTTGTGCGAATTTGATATATTCGTAAAGGCATCAGCTTCTCCAATAATGATTGTGAGGATAGCGGTATGTCTTCGGTGTTTGTTTCTCACCAATGGCGAACGCACCATCCGGATTGTATACAAAAGGCTTCTCGCCTCTCGTATAAGCAGCCTGCTTACGAAGCTGGATACAATCAACCAGCATATGCTGCTTCAGCGCAAGATACTCGAGTGTATGCGGACCAAATTCAGCTTCAATTTCACCGGGGCGGAACTCGTAATAAACGGTTCGGCGAAGCGCATTGCCTTCCCCTTCCGGTGAGCCGTGAAGCAGTTGAATGTTATGGAAAATAACGTCGCCAGGGTTCATTGGCACAGGCACCGCGTCGGTAAAGTCAAAGCCAGGAAGCAAGCAGCGCTCGACCGATGCAGCGGCATCCCAATGATTGCTGCCGGGTATCACCCACAGACACGACTTCAGGTCTGCTGCGTCCAAATAAAAGTCGACGTTAAAGATCGGCCGTGGATCTGTACAGCCCTCAGGTACTGCTGCATCTCGGTGCCAAGGCACACTAGCCGCTTGGTCAGGTATTTTTACAACCAAGGAATCCCATGTAGGAATGAAGTTTTTCCCTTGGAGCTTCTCAACCGACCGAAGAATGAATGGATGTGCAAGCAGTGCCTTATTGACGCTTTGTTTGTTAATGATATATTCCGTTCGCCAGTAAACTCGATCCCCATTTTTTCTGTCTCGGTATAGGAAATCCTCATCTCCGCCGCCCGCTATTCCTACCTCTACAACCTTCATCGTTTGCTCCTGCAGCAGACGAAGCTCTTCACCAACCACCACATTGCGTAGGATCAGAAAGCCATTATCCAGGAAAAATTGTGCCTGCTCGTTCGTAATCACATCTTGCAGCAATGCATCTGCTTCAGGTATTTGCATTTGTGGTACGCTCATTTGAACATCCTCCCCTTATTTCCTTTACTCCTTTACTTTACTGGATTCTCTACGATCATAACTCTGCAGCTTCCTCATAAAGACATCTGCATTAACATAGGGCATGCCGACATTTAACCGATATATTTCTCTGCTGTCCCCCGAATTAATACCTTCCTTCGTTGTGAAAAAATACCGGATTCCTAGCTCCTGTGCATCATCTATTGTCGTTTGATTATAATAACCGAAAGGGAAACAGAGCATGGAAAGCTGATTGCTGAGCTGTGTTTTTAACATCCATTCCGCTGTCAGAAGATCCTCTCCGACCCTTTGTTTACGCTCCTCCTCGGTCTCTAACCGATTTTGTTGCGCCAAGTAGATCCGATTGGTTAGCATTGGCACCGGATTCATAGAGTCACCGGACTTTTTTTGATGAAGGTTATAAGTATGGGAATAAAAACTAAATCCGTCCTTTTTCATCTCCTTCATTTGCTTCCAAGTTAGAAAAGGTAATGAGGGATAATCTGAATCGATGTAACTCACGATCACAAAATTGGTTGCCGGAAATCCCTGCTTTTTAAGCAGTGGATAGGCCTTCTCATAAAATGATCGATAGCCATCATCAAAAGTAATCACGACTGCATTCGGCGGAATCGACTTCCGTTTCTCGAGGAAGCACGCATACTCTTCGATTGAGATGACATTGTAATGCTTTTCCTTTAACATTTGCAGATGTTGATTAAATTTGGTAGGGGTAATCGTAACGAAGGACTCCTCATCGTCCAGATGGTGATACACGAGAAATAGGGCTTGCCCTGTGTAATGAATGACCTTAGCATCAATCGGAGGCCGATTGATTGCGCTTTCATTTACCGTCGAGCAAACCTGAGTTAAATAATCTTCCCGTTTATCTGCATTCGTCCATGACCCAAGAACTAGCAGCATACAGATGATTAATGCATTCATAGGTCATCGTCCTCCCAGCAAACATACAAAGATAACCAGTCTGCGCTTGCAGTCTGGTTATTTCTATTTATATGCAGGGTGGATTGTAGGGTAGAACTTTGGGGTAACATCCTTAGTCTTCAATGATCCGGACCGATCAATAATCCATCGATCTCCGCAGCCGCACGGGTTAAACCTTCCACTACGGATAGATCGCCTTGAAAAATATTGCGCATGTACCTCGTATATACTTCATCGATTTTGGTCCAATTCTTTAAAGGCGGCCGTACGAAAGCATAATCGAGCGCCTCCACATAGGGTTGGATATACGATCCCTCTTGATAAGTCAGTGCTTTATAGGCATCCATGTTGCTTGGGATTAGCCCTGTTTGAGCCATAACAAGCTGAGCTTCCACGCCGGTTAACCATTTTACAAAAATCCACGCATCCTCAGGCTGCTTGCTCCCCTTCATAATGACTAGATTTTCCCCGCCGATAATAGAGGCCGGACCATTGTCATGCGGCATCGGAGTTCGAATTGTCGTTTGAATGGCTTTGTCCAATGCCTGACCATTAAATACACTGTAGAACCATGGACCATCATCCATCATCAGAACATTGCCCCCCTTGACACCATCCCAATTATCTCCGTCACCTGTGAGGATGGAATTTTCGATCGTTCCTTCCTTATACAGGGAAAGCAAGCGTTCCACCGCACGTATCGTCCCAGGACCATTCAAGTACCCGGAGGACTTCGTATACGTTTCGTTGGTTAACTCCCCGCCTAAACTATGAATGTAAGGGAGTGTACTCCAAGTATCAAGTCCGCTTACACCAATGGTAAAATAATGTTCGCGGGCTAGTTTAAATGCTGCCTCTAATGAACTGGGAGGTTCGGATAGGTTAGCTTTATTCAGTAGCTTGCGGTTATAAATGGCTATTTTCGTATTGATATTCATCGGCAACGAGAAGTATTGCCCCTGATTTAATCCAATATCCATGACTTCGCCCCGCAGCTTATTTCGAATCGATTCAAATTCAGGGAACGGGTTCAATGGCACCAACAGTCCCTTACTCAGAAACTCCGGAACCCAAACGATATCCATCCGAACTGCGTCCGGCCCTCTCATGGATGAGGCACGTGCGATTAACGTGTTTTTCAATTCTTCATTGCTCGTCTGCCGAACGGTTTTCACCTGAATGGCGGGGTATTGCCGTTCGAATTCGGGAACCAGCTTATCCTCGAGAAGCCGAGTTTCTTCATCACTATACGTATGCCAGAATTCGATGATGTGATTTTGCTTTCCATGAAGGACCTCTACCTTATCTGGATCGGATATAACCTCGAATTGACCGCAGCCCGTAGCTAAAAGCAGGAGCAGTACTAATGAAACCCACTGTCGAGCCATCGCATGTCCCCCCATTCACCTAATTACTTAGAAGTCTGATGCTTCTCTCTAAATTCCACCGGCGTAAAACCAGTCATTTTTTTGAATAGTTTGCTAAAATACTTCACGTCATTGAATCCTGCCGCTTCCGCCACTTCATAAATCCGAAAATCATTCAAGACCAAAAGCCTTTTCGCTTCTCGCACTCTCAAATCAATGAGATAATCGATAAAGTTTTGTCCGGTTTGCTTCTTAAATAACAGGCTGAAATAGCTTTTGCTAACATGAACCGCATCGGCTGTGCTTTGCAAAGTCAAATCCTCGGTATAATGGGTATTCATATAGCTCAGTGCTTTCGTGATTAACTTACCGCTATACCCTTTATCCGGCAGATTCATCGCAGTTCCCCTCTCGAATTCCTCGAAAAGACGGCTCAGAATACCCTCTAACTGTTCGAGAGTTTCAGCCGATCTTACATGATCAAGCTGCTCTGGGAGCGTACCGAGATCTACGGAGTTCTGACATGTTTCCGTTAGCAAGCTGCATGCTTCATGTTTGATTCGAGCAGGGTCCAGTCGCCCTCCGCTCCAACGATTGTGAACTTGTTTGATGAGGTTAGAGGCCGCTGTGCGCCCTCGAATTTGCTCAGCGAGCGCCGCCCAATCCGGCGTTTCGTCGATCTCGGCATCCTGCTGCCTGCGAGGTAACCCCTGCGCTGCGTTTGCAGAAAATATTTTGCCTAAACCTTGAAAAAACCTTTCTTGACTGGCATGTCTGCTTTCGGCAAAGCCATGGCGTATTTCATGGATTCCTTGCAGGGAACAGATACCTAGCGTTATGGAAACTCCGAAATTACGCGCTAACAATTGCTTCCATTGGAGCAGTAGCGGTTCAACCTCTTGCAATCCTTTCGGGAGCAAAAGAAACAGACTGTTATCCGAGGTAACTAGCGCTGCTACTCCTTCCTGGGTCTCTGTGTAGAACGATTCCTGCAAATCTTCCAAAAGCAGCTGCGTATGCAGATTACCGTGTATTTCCCTAAGCTCCTGAGCATCATCCAGCATCATATAGACGCAGGTTATCCGGTCTTTCATCCATCCGGGAACCCAGCTATAATCGCATTCCTGCTCTAACACGATCAGCCTTTTCAACTCATGCTCAAACTTCCTCTGATCCCGGTAAACGGCATCTAATTGCGAACGAGATATCTTAGACTGCCTTTTCTTCTCCTCTTCCAGAGATGCGATGCATCGCCTTAGAACGGCAAGCAGATCTTCCGCTTCCAGCGTGGGTTTCAATAAATAGTCAACGGCCCCTAACTTCAGTCCTTCTCTTACGAATTCAAAGTCGGTGTAACTGCTAACCATTATGACCTTTAGGTGGGGATATAGCTGTAGTGAATGCTGCATCAACTGAATACCATTCATCAACGGCATTTTAATATCGGTGATAAGAATATCCACCGGGAGGCTTTCCATCAAAGACAGAGCTTCCATTCCATTGGCGCAATCGGCTGTTGCAGTTAAGCCTTCCCGCTCCCAATTGATAAAAGCTTTGATGCCATTGCGGATTACCGGCTCGTCATCAACGATGAGAACTCGGTACATCTCAATCCCCTCCCTGTTTTTCAAATTGTCCTTTCAATCCTTCAGGTTTTCGGAGCAGTATGCGAATCGTTGTCCCTTTTTGTAGGGTACTTTCGATTGTGAATTCCGCTCTACCGGTGTATTGAAGCGACAACGTATCATACACATGGCGCAGCCCGATACCGATTGTGTCTTTTTCAATGGCCGTTTTGAGATCATTCAACTCTTCAATCCTCTCTTCAGGAATCCCCAAGCCATCATCCGAAATTATCAATTCAGCTGTTTCATCTCTTACTCGGACCGAAATGGTGATAAGACCATCCGTTTGCTTCGGGACGATTCCGTGGAAGATCGCATTTTCTACCAATGGCTGCAGCAGCATACGGGGAATCACAATGGACTCTGCGCCCGGATCCAGCTGAACCTCCAATACGAATCTTTTCTCGTACCGCAATTCAAGAATTACCAGGTATTTCCGGATAATATCTAGCTCCTCGACGATGGTAATCATGTTGCCGCGTTTGCCCATATTCGCTTCCATGAGCCGCGTGAGGGCGGATAACCCTTTATCTGCTCGTTCATTTTGATTGGATTTGATCAGCCACCGAAGCGTGCTAAGCGTATTGTATAAGAAATGAGGATGAATCCGGTGCATCACGGCCCGTACCTCCGCTTGCAGCTTCTGCTGCTGTTCTTCCTCGACACGGTCCATCAAGCGTTCGATTTCCTGCAGCATCTTGTTGAATTGCTTGCTTAGCAGACCGATTTCGTCTGAGGACTCAATATCTGTCCGCACTTTTAAGTCGCCTTGTTGGACCTTTCTCATATCCCTCGTCAAACGCTTAATCGGATTGATGACCCAGTTTGCAATGAAAAGCCCAATACTAATGGCCAGTAAGGCGAACAGTCCGGAGGACAGGAAAATGCTGGCTTGCAGGCGATCTAACTGCCCTGTAATTTCACGAACTGGAACCGTACCGACGATCATCCAACCGTTGTTCAAATATTGCTTAACCCCATAATATGCTAAGCCGTTTAACGTAAATTCGAATTCAGCTGCGTCATTCCCCACAATATGTTCAAGCAGCTCCGGTTCCTGCACCTTTTTATCGATAAGACGGAGATTGGAATCAATCATGATCTTCCCTTCCCCATCTACAACGAAAAATGTTCCCGTTTCGCCGAGTTTTAACTGTTTAATTGTATTCAAAATCGAGCGCCCATTGAGGTTAACCATGACAAGTCCAATGTTTTTTAACGACTGAAAATCTTTCAAAACTCTTCCAACTGGAAGAATCAAATCCGTATTATCACCCGCTCCGCTGAAACGGTCGTATTGCAGGCCCTGCCAAACAAGCTCTCCATCCTTGGCTTTGGCTTCCTTCACCCATGCCTCTTCAGCTAAGTTTACACGTCTTAATTTATTCACCGAAAACGCTCCGCTGCCCCAGCCACTCCCGTCTTCCTTCATGACATACACGATTTTGACGAAGGAATTGGAGTATACAATATTATTCAGCATCGTGCTCATGTATTGATTCATTCGGTTTTGTTCGTCAGGCGGACTGCTGCTCATCCGCAAGGCTGTGTTCTGAATTTTAGGATCACTATAAATATAGTCGGAGGTATCGCTCCCAACATTAAAAATAAAAGATAAAGAATCCGCTGTTTGCTTGGCCAGCTGAATCGTGGATTCTCGGACGTTTTTCTTCACAATAGAGGTCGATTCCATGTAAAAAGAGACACTGGCAAAAATGATCGGAATCAAACTAACGATTAGAAACGCCATGATCATTTTGACGGCAAAACGGTTTGTAAATCGATGGGTTCGAATCATGGTTCCTCCCATTTCGTTATTCTACAGTCTTTTCATTGTACATGAAGAGATAGCAGGACCCCAACCATAAATTTTAGGAATGGCGACGTATCCGCCTTAATTGTAATCCCTTTCAAGAGTAGATTCAGTAAACTTTTTTTCTCAAAGGGTGTCTTTTATTTCGTATAATTAAGGTGAAGTGACGAAGAACGTCCTGTTCCATTCCAATGAGTGGAGACAGGACGTTTTTATTTTTATATAGGGAGATGAATGAGTAGATGAATTTTGATGCTGCGTACACAGCTTTTATCCAGCAACATATAGAACACAGAACAGGCGAGCGCCGTGGACGGCTTGAGAGAGGGCATTTTGCGGATTTAGCCTGGCTGTCTGGCTTAGCTAAGATTTTATTTGAGATCAAAGGCTTCGCCTCACACGTACGTGACATGGACCGTCAAAAATACTGCAGCGAGCTCAATCGCGAAACCTTCCTCCATTCATTTGGCTACCATGTCATTTCCTTCGCATTTGATGATGTCGAACAGCGGCCTGATCAGTGCATCGCCTTACTGCGTACGGTGCTTAGCCGCTATCAGCCTGCTCAGAGTCCCGTCACTCGTGCACGGCTAGCAGAGAAATAACTCATCCGACTTGCACTCCAACAAACTCAGTCCTTACGACCCAAGGACGTCGAGCGGGCTGGCTGATTCCTGCACTTCGAGGTAAAGGCGAAAGGGCCGTACGCTATGAGCTAGTCCGTGGCATACTGGATTACCTGGATTAACAGGAAAAAGTCCAGTTAAACTCATCGTTTGAATGCCTTTCAGTGATATAAAGGGAAAATCCCGATAATTTTCCGGAAAAAATATTGAGAGCAAGATACGTCTGTGGTCATTCATACTCGATGACGACCATGTCCCAATACTTCAAATGAGGAATGGTCAGGTCAAGATGACCGTTCTGTTGTTTAAACCTCACCGTTACCGGTGAACCGTTAACGTAATCTGGTGAGGCGAGCCAAACGTTTTTCGCCTTTTTCTCGGTCTGCACTGTGATGACAACGTTGTCCTTCGGCTGGGGAACCGCTTGCTTGCCGTCGGTATCGTTCCAGTTCATCGTTGTAGCATCTGTGAAATTAATCAGATGCAAGATATCTTTTCCGTCCTTTTCCACGGAATACGCCCAAATCTTGCCCTTCTCCGCGGTTTTCGATAGCTGAAGACCTGCAGCGGAACTAAGCTCGAGGGACGTTTCTTTAGCACCATCTCTCAGCAAGTTTTGATATGCGACCAGAAAGTCATAATAGGTCACCAGTTGTTCCTCTAAGGCTGGCGTTATTTTCAAATTCTTATGAGGGAAATATTCTTTGGACAGCATGTTTTCGCCAAGTTCCAAATGGGATCCCCCTAAGGCGAACATGACGGCATCCGCAAGCAAAACGCCGGGCGCATTAAATTCTCCGGCAGCATTGGACGCTTTATAGTTCATATAGGCAGCAAACACCGTTTTGTACTGATTCTTTCCATATTTTGCATTCTGGTCTATGATGTCTTTCAAATTTCGGAACTGGGGATGTCCCTCCCACACTTCCGTATAAAGGAATTTGACCGGACCCTGGGCAATCGAGCCTTGGCCATACTGTCCGACAGCGTTCATAACAAGGTCGACGTTCAAGCTTTCTTTGGCTTTATTGAGAAAATCCCCATACGTGGTGCTGAGGTTGATGCTCTTCCCATCGTAACGCCACAACGCACCGCGATCCCCTAGCTGATCGACGTGATACCCGTCAAACGGCAAAGCCGCAAAGGTTCGCTTCTCTTCTTGGAACAAATAGGATTGCCACTCGGGATTCGAAGGGTCAAACAAATAAATATCACTTGCCCAGGATTTCGGCAAAGGATGCTTATCCTGTTGTTTATGAAGTGGATCCTTGAACAGTCCCCACTCCTTCTTTACGCCATCCTTGTCCGCATCCTCATAAGCTCCGAACAATAAGTTATAATTCATGGCTTTCATATTTTTCTGATGTGCCAAATCGATATAACCTTTTACCGTATCAAAAGACACTTGGCGGTTTGCTATATCCTTCCATGCTTTGGCGGGCTTTCCGTTATCCCACTGGATCGGCATCTGATGTTTATACTGCCAGTCATAAAATTGGATACCATTGATATGGAACCGATTAAGACGGTCGATGACCTTATCCATAGCTGATTCATCCATTGAGGGGTAGTCTGCCAAGTACCCGTAACGGGGAAATTTGCCCCATTCACTCGAAACATCCATAGCGATGTTCGTATGATCTGTCATCACCCCGTTTTGTTTCACAATCAACTCAGCCATGTAGCCTTTTCCATCCGCCTGAGGAGGCGTCCACTCCCATGACAATTGGTCGCCTTTTATAGGTAACTCTTCCGCCTTAATCATTTCATTTAAGTGTTTATATCGAACTATCAAGGTAGCTTTAGGAACCGCCTGCTGCAAAGTGAGCGTAAATTTAACCACATCGCCAGTCTTGTAAATGGCTTTATCCGTCGTAATTTGTTTGAATACATGTCCTTCAGACACCGTTTCTATCGCTATGGCTGCTTGATTCCTGCAACCTGATGCCAGGAAGACTGCACACACGGCCAATGCACAGACCGATTGTCGAAAACATAACCACTTCACCCTTTAACACCGCCTTCATTAAACCCGCTTTGCACAAAGCGCTTCTGAAAAATTAAATAGATCAGAATAACGGGCAACAACGCAATGATCGAAGCAGCAAATACTTGAGCGTAATTCGTCGCATACTTATCGTTGAAAGCCTGCAACGCGATAGGCAGCGTCCGCAGCGACTCCTTTTTCAAAATAACAAGAGCGGTGAAATATTCTTCCCAAGTGCCCTGGAAGGAGAAAATAGCCAAGGTTCCAATCGCAGGCAGCGATTGTGGAAGGTAGATGTTCCAGAAAATGCGCCAGTTCCCGCCTCCGTCCATTAACACCGACTCCTCTAGTTCCTTGGGAATGCTTTCGAAGAAGCCGCGAAGGAAAAATGTGCTCCCAACAACGCCGCCGCCGATATAAAGCAGCCATAAGCCGCTAAATGTGCTGACTAGCCCCAGGTTTTTGATGATCAGGAATTGGGGGATGATGTTAATCACACCCGGTATCATTGTGGTTAGGAGAAACATCCGAAATAACGCTTCTTTACCCGGAAATTTAAATCTAGCGAAGCCGTAAGCGGTAAGCGCCCCCAAAAACAGGCTTCCTACCATTGAGACAGACGTTACAATGACGCTATTCATAAAATAGGTGGCAAAATTATTTTTCCCAAGTACGATTTGGAAGTTATATAAATTAGGTACAACGGAAAAAATCTCTTTGGGCCGAGGCAACGAATAAGCTCCCTTAATAAAACTGGTTAGAACCATATATACGAAGGGAAATAGAAATGACAATGCACCCACGATGATGACTGCATAAATGACAATTTTTGAAATCAGCTTAGTTTGCATATATTTTCCCCTTCCTGCTACAAAAAGCGCTGATTGCCAAATTTCTTCATTTGCGTATACGTTAGAGTAAAGATCGCGAGCCCCATCATTACGCTGATAGCAGCCGCATAACCAAACTTAAAGTTCGAGAAAGCCTGAATAAACATCAAGCTAGGCAAAGTCTGGGTTTGATCCATGGGTCCGCCTTTTGAAATAAAGTATACTTGCGGAAAGAAATTAAAGGCGCCATTAATCAAATTTATTAAAATAAAAGCTGTGACCGGAGTCAGTAAAGGCACAGTAATTTTCCAGAACTGCTGCACACCGGTAGCACCATCAATCTCGGCAGCTTCGTAATAATCCTTGGAAACGCCTTGAAGTGCCGCAAGATAAATGATCACACCCCAGCCGACTGTTTTCCAAATATGAAATAACCAAATGACGATCATAGCCGTCCAGTAATTCGCAAGGAAATTAATCGGTTTATCAATGACACCTAGCCAATTCAGAAGGATGTAGTTGATGAACCCATATTCTCCGCTTGCGAACAGAAATCGAAACAAAAACGCAACCACAATCCACGATGTAATGATGGGTAAATAATAAATGGCACGAAATGCAAGCTTAAACTTCACAAATTTCATGTTGATGAGTACAGCGAAGAAGATGGCCAGAAACCAGTTGATCGGCACCGTGACAATGACGTTGAGAATCGTATTTTTGACCGCCATATAAAATTTTTGACTGGGATCGTTGAAAGCCAGCTTATAGTTATCGAATCCGACAAACGAATTTGCGGCGTTCGGCATAATCGAATAATCTTGAAAACTGATGATCATATTCTTAATCATTGGGTAAATGACGAACACAGCGGTGCCGACCACACCCAGAAGAATAAACGGCAATACAGCCGCCCATTGTTTCCATCCCTTATGGAGACGTTGAGCAAAGCTTACTGGCTTCATCTTTCCCGTAGCTATATCCTTGCCCTTGGTTCCAATCTCCAATTTCAATCACTCCCTTCTTGGTAAAAAGCACTTCATCAGACGAGTGCCCGATGAAGTGCAGGCTGCAAAGCTCAGATAACGGAGCTGTCAATCTTACTTCTTCAGAACTGCTTCAATCTGTTTGGCGGCTTCATTCAGCGCGTCCTGCGGTTTCATTTCGCCACGAATGGATTTCTCGAATGCCAAGGAGATGATGCTATCCATTTCGCCAAATTGCGGAATCGGTGTACGGGCTACTGTTGTTTTCATTTGTTCCACAAACTCTTTAATGAAAGGAGTTTCCATAACCTTCGGATCGGCGGCTGCCTTTTTATTGGTAGGGATAAGACCTACCTTTGCCATGATTTTTTGCGGTGCTTCACCCAGCATCCACTTGGCGAACGTCCACGCTTCTTTCGGATGCTTCGAACTCGCGAATATAACAAGATCTTCGCCGCCTACAACGGATTTCCCGCCTCCGTCACCTGCCGGTATTAATCCTCTCACTGTATCTTCTAACGGCTTGAATTTTGAGTCTTTCTCGGCCATCAGCAAGCTATAGAACCATGGACCATCATCGATCATCATATAATCATTGTTTTTCATGCCATCCCAAGTACCAGGTTCTCCTCCCAAAATCGGCGGGGAAATAAGGCCTTCTTTATTCCACCGAACAATCGTTTCAAGGGCTTTTACGCTTTCCGGACCGTTCAAAACGCCTTCTACTTTCGTATAATCGTCGCTTGTGAATTTGCCGCCTAGGCTGTAGAAGTACGGGATCATAGCCCAAGGGTAATTGCCGCCTATCGTAATGCTTCCTTTCTTCCCCTTCGCCTTTGCAGCCTTTGCATATTCTTCCAACTCTTGCATCGTCTTCGGAACTTCTTTCTTACCAATCTCGTTAAGGATGGCCTTATTATAAATGGCTACCTTCGTATTCGTATTGACCGGAAGACCGTAATAGCCTTCACCTTTTTTGGTTTTCAAATAGGTCGTCGCCACTGGTGTTTCGAACAAATTCGGCTTCATCTCTTTATAACCATCCATCTTGCTTACCTCAAGCAGCGCACCCATGTTGGCGAATTCAGGCACCCATACGATATCCATCCGCATCAAATCAGGAGCTGCATCCCCTGAAACACTGGTAATCACCTGCTGTTTCAGATTTTCGTATGGCATTCGAGTCAGCTTCAGCTCAATACCCGGGTTCTCTTTTTCAAAGAGCGGCTTGATCTCTTCAACTAAAAGCTTTTCTTCCGCATCGCTATACGTATGCCAGTATTCAATTGTTACTTTTTTGTCTGTAGTCGGGGCCTTGGTTTCTGCTGCAGGCTTCTCCGAAGATTTGCTTGTGCTGCTCGTTTCTGTACTGGATCCACAGGCTGTCATTGTAAAGGCTAGTGCAGTGGATAAGACCCCAATCGATACTTTTTTCATTGAACTCATCTTGTTCGTCCTCCTTTGTTTTTGCTGCATCTTTATTATGTATTTTGCATATTCCGATAGAAACCGTTTTCATTTCGATGATGGTGTCATATATTTTTATAATACGAGATGGCATCAGGACTACCGCTTGGGCAGGTGTATTATTTTGCTCGAATATGAGGAAAAGAAGACACCCTCCGGCTCTAGCCGTGATCCTAACAGCATGCCTATAATGAATATTAATAACGTTGAGAGGAAGCTGTTTATGAACCAGAGAAATGAAACACTTAGAACACATTTTCGAGTCGGATTAATCGGCTTAGGCGGCATGGCACAATCCCATATCCGCCACATTCAAGGTATCGAGAACTTCAGTATTACAGCCATTTGTGACGTATCCGAAGCCTCACTCGCCAAGGTAGGCGCGCAATTACAGCTTCCGGCTCATAGATGTTTTAGCCATTATAAGGAGCTAATAACCGATCCTGAAGTCGACGTCATCGCCTCAGTGACACCAAATGACGTTCATGCTGAGATCATTCAAGCCTGTCTGGAAGCAAACAAGCCTTTCATGGCCGAGAAGCCGTTTACCCGAACTTTCGAAGAAGCTGAGCACTTGCTCCAGCTGTACCAGGAAAATCCTGTGCCTGCAATGGTAAGCTTCGTCTACCGCTATACGCCAGCCTTTCGTTATGCGAAGGAACTGATTGTTCAAGGAAAGATTGGTACTGTACGCAGCGCTTCTCTCCAATATTTACAGGGCTGGGGTGCCGCAAGCAAAAACGTTCCTTATCTTTGGCGGTTTAATAAAGACATTACCGGAACAGGAACTTTGGGAGATTTGGGTTCACATATGATTGATATGGCTCATTACTTATTCGGATCTTTCCAAGAGCTTTCGGCCCAGCTGCAAACGATCATTCCTGAAAGGAAAGACTCATCTACCGGACAATTGGTTAAGGTGGAAGTCGACGACTTTGCCAGCTTCCAAGCGCGACTTGAAGGGGATATTCGCTGCGTGTTTCAAACGACACGGAACGCTATCGGTTCTGGCAATCAGCACGAAGCATCGATCTATGGCGATATCGGTACGCTTCATGCCAGCACGGAGAAACCGGATGAACTCCTATGGATTTATGAAGAGCCATCCACCGGACAACTCATACGCCAAATTATGACGGTGCCGGAAAATGTTAAGGCCACGCAGTGGGATGACTTTTTGAACCTGCTGCTTGGCACGCCAAGAGACGATATGCCGGGCTTCATAGATGGATATGAGAATCAGAAGGTGCTTGAAGCCTGCGTCCGTGCGGATGCTTTGAAAATGACTGTTCATTTGGATCATATGTAAATAAATTAATTATAGGGACAATTTGGGTTGCCGTTGCGACCTCTATAACAAAGGGCTGCTCCGAAGCCATTTACATGACTTTGGAGCAGCCCTTTGTTCATTTGAAATCCATTTACAGTTTAATGCTTCAACTTTCTTCTTGCTTCCAGTGAAATACCTGCCGCCGTTGGAGAACATCTAATGAAGGGGGACTTGCGATATGGATGAATTTGGATGAAATAACCATACGAAGTAAATACTAACCGTATTAAGGATTCATTGCCAATCGATACCGATATGGGACGAATATTCGTAACCTTTTACCTTTGCTTTTTGATCCCGTTTGGCTCGAAGCATTGCCTTTAAGACAGCTGGACTTAAATGGTGTCCGTCTGCAATAAAGGTCCCCCATAACCGATCTTCGGCTAATTGATTCCAAATATAATTGGGATGCCGTGGTAAAACGGGGTGGGATGCATTCCCAAGATGTGTGGACAATGTCGCCCCTGCAGCTACGGCTTGTTCCAACACATCAAGACTAGCGCATGTATGACCAATACTAACGGCAACACCGGCTTCTTTCAGCATTTTAATAAAGTGGATAGCTCCTTTTCGTTCCGGTGCAAGGGTAACCAAGCGGATTCTATGACCCGAAGCTTCCTGCCACTGGGCAAACTCCTCCCAATCCGGATCCCTTACATAGGCTTTATCATGTGCACCGCGGGGGCCGTCTTCCTCGGAAACATACGGTCCCTCTAAATGGATGCCTATGACTGATTTGTAGACAGACACTAGGATTTACCTCGCAAGCCTTTGCAATCGTTGACATTGCTTGCTTTATCCTATCAAAACTGCCCGTGGAGAAATCCATGGAAGCCCTGCGTCATTGTCAATCGGTTTGACGGATACGATGAATCCATCCGCTAACTCCACTTCTACGGCTTCATTTGTATCAAATCTTTTACCCTGGATATTCATGGTAACCACCACTTTTTTATGATCTATTTGAGCTGTTTAGAACGACTTCACTTTGTCGTTTGGATGACTCGTAGGTGCCAAGTATAATTTCTTCCAATTTTAACAATTCAATATCATCCTCTTTAATAAATGACAGAAACCCTTTCACCGTGAATCTCCAATCTCTGGCCCAAATCAGGTGCAATGACTCCTCATCCAACAATGGCAAATTTCGTTGTAGTTACTTCCTTCATAGCTGCAGCTTCCTCTCATAGATATTTACATAGTTTGCCTGTCCATCAGCCGTAATAGTAGCTTCTGTTGTTTTCATAATGTCTTCTTGTGTCAAAATGGCATCCTGCCCCTGAATACGACGGATGAAATCTTCCGTAATCGAACAAGGAGGATCAATGAGAGGAACAAGCTCAGCCGGCTCCTGATTCGTTAATTGAATCATGATACCATCTTCTTTGACAAAAGGATCGCCTTGCAATCTCAGCTCTGCGAAACCTTCCGTTCCTGTCGCAAAAATCCGGCCATCTCCCCATGTCCAACTTCGGACTGGCGTATGCCAATCCGCATATAACTGGGCTACAATACAATCTTCCATAACAACTTGAAGGTTCGTTGTATTATAAAAGGTTGGATATTCGGGTAACATCGTTTTCCCAATAAATCCTTCTATCTTTTCAATTTCTTTCCCGGTAAACCATCGAAGAAGATCGAAATCGTGAACAAGCAGATCGATCAGGATACC
The DNA here is from genome assembly GCF_900103825.1 of Paenibacillus sp. yr247. GTDB lineage: Bacteria > Bacillota > Bacilli > Paenibacillales > NBRC-103111 > Paenibacillus_E. Next base: position 197,467 of record NZ_FNIF01000001.1, on the reverse strand, counting down.
GCCTGATTGCTGTTTTGAAAAAAACCATGCCGGTCGTTTGGATACATCCAAACGGTGAGGCTTTCGCATCCCCATCGATACAATATCTCCTAAAACTCCCTGCTCAATCTGCTTCTTCAATGTATAAATAGCTGGATGAAAGCGTTCTGTAAGCAGCATGCCGATTTGAATTTGCCCTCTTTCAATAACTGCTCTCAAACGTGCAAGTCCTTCCGGACTTGTTACAGCCGGTTTATCCAGCATGACATGTTTACCACGACTCTCGCACAATTCAATGATATCTATTTTTTCATCGTTTATCGATGCACAACCAACGATTTCAATAGAGTCACCTAACAAAATTTCTTTATCTTCTATGATGGGAATCCCAAATTTTTCAGAAAAGCTTCGAGCTAACCCGTGATTTTCATTTTCATAGATTCCTGCGCAAGTGTAACCTAATTCCAGCATTTCGTTAATAAAAATCCCAATGTGTGCATGCTGACAACCAATTATGGAAAACTGACGTGCATTCATTAGATCATTCTTCCCTTCATTAAAAAGTCTTTCGAATATAGAAAGCCGCTATCACGACTCGTCAAATAATAAAAAAGGTCGGCCGATTCAGGCTGACCTTAATGTTTTCTATTTTCTCGCCATCGTCCCAGTCGACTTCCGAACCACAAGTTCCGGCTCAAGGATATGCGTCAGTTTAGCGTCCGATGGATGCGTTAACTGAGCGATCAAGAGATCAACGGCCAACTTGCCCATAGCCTCGATCGGTTGAGCAATCGTCGTCAATGGCGGATCGGTGACCGATGCCAAAATCGTATTGTCGAAGCCGACAATCGACAAATCTTCCGGGACGCGCAGACCTAGCTCCTTGGCGGCTTGCAGCGAACCAATGGCAAGCAAATCATTACAGCAGAAGAGCGCCGTAGGACGGTTCACCTGCTGTAGCAGCTCCATCGTTTGGCGCTTGCCATCGCGGAGAAGATCGAAGCCGCCTGTCTTCACTAAGGCTTCCGGCAGTTCGAGATCAGCACACGTCAATGCTTCGCGAAACCCGCGAATTCGCTCCCGGCTGCTGCTGACCTTCAAATGCTCGGCAAGCACAGCTACCCGGGTATGACCTAGATCAAGCAAATGCTGCGCAGCTAATTTGCCCCCGGCAAAGTCCCCGACATGCACGGTCTGAACATAAGGACTGGACATCTCCCGCGCGATGGAAACAATCGGAATGGACTTATCCGCTAAGGGATTCAGCAGCTCCACATTATCCATCCCTGTTCCGATGATCATACCGTCTACGCTTTTTTGCTGAAGGAGGGTTAAATACCGCTCTACCCGCTCGTCCTCGTTATGCGTACTGCAGATAACGATGCTATAGCCAAGCTTGTGACCTTGATCTTCAACCGCATGCGCAATTTCAGCAAAAAAAGGATTAGAAATATCGGGAACGAGCAGCCCGAGGGTGAATGTTTTTTTGCCGGTTAACGCAGCCGCAATAACACTAGGTCGATAATTAAGACGTTCCATGACGAGGAAAATTTCGTTTCGCCGCTCTTCACTGATTTTCCCTTTACCGTTTATCACCTGCGATACTGCTGCTATGGATACACCCGCCTCACGGGCCACATCATAAATGGTTGCCTTCATTTGTTTCTCCCATCGTTGGTTCTTGCTGGTACGTAAAGTTTTATGTTCTATTATGCTTAGAAGGCATCCAAGTTGCAACCTGCGGGTGCAGCCGCTATTCGCGAGGCTTCGTCATTAACCAGGCATGATCGGGATCGTTATGGAACTTCCAAGTACGAGTAGGACCCGCCATCACATTCAAGTAGTAAACTTCGTAACCTGGAGGCGCGCAAACGGGATGGTAGCCTTTAGGAACTAACACCGTTTGGCCGTCGCGAACAACGAGAGTCTCATCCAAGGATCGGTCGTCCGTATACACCCGCTGAATAGCAAACCCTTGCTCAGGTTGAACGTGGAAATAATACGTCTCTTCTAACAATGATTCATCCGGAAGTGAGTCCCGGTCATGCTTATGCGGCGGATAGCTGGACCAATGCCCTTCTGGTGTAAAAACCTCCACTACAAGCAAGCTGTCAGCTAATTCCTGTTCAGGGAGTATGTTATGAATGCGGCGTTCGATATTTCCGTACCCGCGAGTTTCTACACCAACCTGACTCGGTTCTATCAGCCTTGCCGGGTAATGGCCGAAGCCGGGAGCGGCACATACTGCCAGCTCCACTTCCGTCAACGCACAAATCTCGTAGGAATCGTCGTTAGGCACATAAACTGAATAGGGAGGTATTTTCTCAAACACACTCATCCGCTCACCGATTCCTTGCCAAGCTTTGAGCTTGGTCGATACATCGGCTTTGCCGCTTAGCAGGACCAAGCAGATTTCATTGCTCCCGGTTTCACGGCGAAGAACTTGACCTTTCGCAAGCTTGACGACTTGGAATCCCACATAATCCCAATCGGCAGACTCGGGAGTGACTGTCAAGACAACACCTTCGTGGTCGGGTTGTTTGGCTTTCACGATCAGATCTGACATAATTATGTCCCCTCCTTCTTATAAGGATACCGACTGCTGCGCTAACAGCTCGGTAATTTCGCTGATTTTCACCGGACGCTTCAAACGGCTGGACAGCTTGGCTGCCAAGGCGATTCGTTCAGCTTGAAGTCCATCGAATCCTTCCACAGGCAGCGGATTGCCGTTTACTAAGCAATCAATGAACATTTGAGTCTCTTCCACGTAAGCCGCATTGTAACGTTCTAAGAAGAAGTGAAGAGGTTTGTCGCGTACGATCCCTTCGGCCGTGCTGATCTCCGCTGTATTCGGATGGTCATTTGTCACAGCGACGCTGCCTTTGGATCCGAAAACTTCCACTCGTTGATCGTAACCGTATACCGCTTGACGGCTGTTATCGATGACGCCGAGTGCGCCATTCACGAATCGCAGCGTTACGATCGCCGTATCCACATCGCCATGCTCCGCGAATACCGGATTAATCAGCACGTTCCCCTGAGCATAGACTTCTTCGACTTCACTGTCGGTTACAAAACGTGCCATATCGAAGTCATGAATCATCATATCCATGAAGATGCCACCGGAAACCTTAATGTAGTCGGGATGTGGAGGGTTGGGGTCACGCGATGTGATTTTCACGATATGAGGCTGACCAATCGTACCTCCCTGCACATGCTCACGTACGCGCTTAAAGTTATGATCAAACCGCCGGTTGAAGCCGATTTGCAGTTTAACTCCAGCCTCACGTACAATTTCGAGCGCTTCCTCGGTTTGTGTTATGTCCATGCTAACTGGCTTTTCACAAAAAATATGCTTACCTGCCTTCGCTGCCTGCTTAATTAGCGGCACATGTGTATCGGTTGATGAACAAATAAACACAGCGTCAATATCAGGATTTGCGATTAGTACATTGCTGTCTGTAACGACCTGCTCAATGCCTCTATCAGCTGCCCAAGCTTCAAGCTCCGGTCCAGCGAATAAATCGCTCACGGCTATGATTTCAACCTGCGGCAATCTTAACAAATTGTCGGTATGGATTTTCCCGATGCGCCCCGCGCCAATAATACCAACTCTAATCTTTTTCATTGTGCGTTTCCTCCCGCTTTACCTGAACTGCCAAACAAACGAATTTTCGCCTTCACGGCATCCTTTATCGCATCCCGCGCCGGAATTAAATAATTGCGCGGATCGTAAGCCTCCGGATGTTCGTTAAGATAGCTGCGAATCGCTGCTGTACAAGCCGATTGATTATCTGTATTCACATTGATTTTACAAGTCCCAAGCTGAATCGCTTGCCTGATCTCGCTATCCGGCAGACCGCTGCCCCCATGAAGAACAAGAGGAAGTCCGGTCAACCGCTGAATTTCACCCATCCGCTCGAAACCAAGTTTGGGCTGCCCCCGATAAGGACCATGCACCGAGCCCAGAGCAGGCGCCAAGCAGTCAATACCGGTTTGATACACAAGCTTGACACACTCCTCGGGTACGGCGTACATTCCCTCGGCTTCGTCAACTACCAGATCATCCTCTCGTCCGGTAATCCGTCCGAGCTCTGCTTCTACCGTTGCCCCCAGCACATGCGCAATCTGAGTAACCCGCTTGGTCACCTCGATATTAGCTTCTAACGAGTAGTGTGAAGCGTCGATCATAACCGAGGTAAACCCGGCTTGAAGAGCCCTCACGCACACTTCAAAGGTTGAGCCGTGATCCAAATGGAGCGCAACCGGTACGGTAATGCTGTAATGCTCAATCAATGCTTTGACCATCCCCGTAATGCAAGGAAGGCCTCCCATATAGGGAATATAAGCCTCGCTTACACCGAGAATGACAGGCGCCTCTTCTTCCTGGGCGGCCTGCAGAATCGCTTGGGTAAATTCCAGATTGTTCAAATTAAACTGCCCAACAGCATACTGTCCTTCCAGCGCCTTGTGCAGCATATCTTTCATCGAAACGAGCGTCATGTTTTCCACTCCTTCTCTATATGAAGCAGCCCATTAAGCCTTACCAGCGGGCTGTAACCATTTTCTTACGGGTATAGAACTCAACGCCATCCGTTCCGTTAGCATGGAGATCGCCATAAAACGATTTTTTCCAGCCTGAGAATGGGAAGAACGCCATAGGAGCTGGGACACCTAGGTTAACGCCGAGCATCCCGGCATCGATCGTTTCGCGGAATTGTCGAACGCTGCTGCCGCTATCCGTGAAGATACAAGCACCATTAGCGAAATCGGAACGATTCGCCAGAGCAATAGCTTCCTCTAGGTTTGCTACCCGTACGATGGAGAGCACAGGAGCAAATATTTCATCCTTCCAAATTTTCATGTCACATTTCACGTTGTCGAAAATCGTTGGGCCTACGAAATAGCCTTCACCAGCGGATGCTGTATCTTTACGTCCATCGCGAAGGAGCAGCGCGCCTTCATCTTCACCGGTTTGAATGTACTGAAGTGTCCGATCCTTGTGCGGTCCGCGAATGACGGGTCCAAGGAATATGCCCTCTTCATTACCGTTGCCGATCGTAATTTTGTTTGCTGCTTCAACCAGCTTCTGCACCAGAACATCACCAACTTCACCAACCGCAACCACAACAGAGCACGCCATACAGCGCTCGCCTGCGGACCCGAAGGAAGCATTAATGATTTCTTTGACCGTTAAATCCAAATTTGCATCCGGCATCACGATGGAATGATTTTTAGCACCGGCAAGCGCCTGTACCCGTTTCCCGTGCGCCGATGCCGTTTTGTACACATACTCAGCGACAGGCTGAGAGCCCACGAAGGAGACAGCTTTAATGTCTTTATGTTCCAAAATGCCGTTCACAACGTCATGAGCACCATGAACGATGTTCAGCACACCATCAGGTAAGCCTGCTTCCATAAACAGCTCAGCCAGACGATTAGCAAGCAGCGGCGTACGCTCGGAAGGCTTCAATATGAATGTATTGCCGCAAGCAATCGCAAGCGGGAACATCCAGCAAGGCACCATCATTGGAAAGTTGAATGGCGTAATGCCGCCGACCACGCCAACCGGATAGCGATACATACCTGATTCCAGGCCTGTTGCGATATCCGGAAGCTGTTTACCCATCATCAACGTGGGAGCGCCTGCAGCGAATTCCACACACTCGATGCCGCGAAGCACTTCGCCATAAGCTTCTGTGTAGCTTTTGCCGTTTTCTTTAGTAACTAACCGGGCCAGCTCTTCCCAATGGTCAACTAGGAGCTGCTGATACTTGAAAAGTACGCGCGCACGGCGCGGAACCGGGGTACTGCTCCATGTTTGGAAAGCCGCGTTCGCCGCCTGCACAGCACGGTCCACATCTTCTTTGGTTGAAAACGGAACATAAGCTAAAATCTCTTCCGTTGCCGGATTAAATACAGCCTCAGTTTGGGTGGAAGCAGAGTCGATCCAAGCCCCCCCGATCAAGTTTTTCAAAACTTGTGTCATAGTCGTAATCCCCTTTCGATTGGTTCGTTTATAGGTTAAGATGCCGTAATTTCATTTCGATTGCAGCGTTCAATATAGTCATGCACCTGCTCAGCAGATGGCATTGCATCAGAGCAGCTATGGCTGGAAATAACGATACAAGCGGCTGCGCTGCCGAACTCCATGCTTTTTTCCAGCGTCCAGCCCTGCATCACGCCATAAAGGAAGCCGGCGGCATAAGAATCACCCGCGCCAAACGTTTTGACGACCTTCGCCGGGAAACTCTTTGCCCGATGCCCTTCGTCGTCTTGTGTATAAGCAATGGAGCCTTCCTTCCCATGCTTGATGATGACGATTTTAGCCGAGTAATCAAACCATTTGGCAGCAGTAATCTTATCGTTATGAGAAGCATTGCTTTCGAAGCATTCCATCATATCGAACTCCTCGCGAGTGCCGAGAATGATGTCGCATTTTTCAGCAGCGAGATTGTAATAAACAGCCGTTTCTTCCGGCGAAGACCATGTATAAGGCCGATAATCAAGATCAAAAACGATGATTGCACCATGCTTTTTGGCATAATTCAATGCTTGGAATACCGCTTCCCGAGAAGGACTTTTCGCAAGTGCTGTTCCGGAAATCAAAAGTACCTTGGCCCCTGCGATGAGCTCTTCTTGCACCTCGCCAGGCGTCAGTTTGAGGTCTGCCACGTTGTCTCGGTACATCAGAATGCTGCAGTCGGTAGGGCTTTTAATTTCTGTAAAGGCAAGTCCCGTCACCGCGCCAGTCGTATCCGTCACGACGTTGGTTGTATCGATGTGGTTGCGATGTAAATAATCCGTGATAAAACGGCCCATTTGATCGTTCGCGACTTTTCCGATAAAGGCTGTTTTTAGCCCCAAGCGTGACATTCCGATTGTAATGTTCGCAGGCGATCCGCCGACATATTTGGTAAAGGTCATCGTTTCTTCCATCGGCCGGTTAATTTCGTTCGCATTCAAATCAATGCATAACCGTCCAATTGCTACAAAATCGAGCGGCTTATTCGTAGGAAAGGAAACATATGTCATGGCTTCTCTACCTGCTTTCTTTGGAAATAAGAGTTTGGATAAAATCAAGCGACTTCTTGGCATATTCGTATGCCGGATGTACGGCGGGATCTTGTTCCCCCTCTAGCATTGCCCAGCCGTTATAACCGCGAGCCAGCAATTCCCGGAAAATCGGACCGAAATCCAGACAGCCGTCACCTGGAACGGTGAAGACGCCTTGACGGATGCAGGTAACGAAATCCGCGTTAGCTGCACGGGCTTGATCCAGCACATCCTGACGAATGTCCTTCAAATGAATGTAGGCGATCCGGTCGTAATGATTACGCAGCACGGTAAGCGGGTCTGCTCCGCCATAATAGGCGTGGCCGGTATCAAACAGCAGGTACACCAATTTGGGATCAGTTAGCTCCATCAGACGGTTGATTTCTTCCGGCTGCTCCACAGCCGTTCCGCCGTGATGATGGTAGGTCAGCTTGAGGCCATATTCCTGAGCGATGGCTCCTGCCGCATTCAGTCCCTCAGCCAAGGAGCTCCAAGCTGCCTCATCGAAGCGCAGCACTTCCTTTTCATTCGGTGTGCGCCGCGGGTCAAAATGCAGCGATCCTCCAACCTCGCATGTGCTAATGACAGTACTCCCCATCTCTTTGAGGAACTCTACATGCTTGCGATAAGCCAGCAACTCTTCTTCCCGGTAGGCAGGGTCGGAGAACAACACCGATTTCCATTGCGACACAAGCCCGATGCCGCGCTTTGCAAGTTCTGCCTTCAGAATCACCGGATCGCTTGGATATTTGCGTCCCATTTCCGTACCGGTTAATCCTAAAGCTTGAATTTCGTCAACAATTTGCTCGAACGTGGTATCGGCGCCATGTTCTTTGACGTCCTCGCCCACCCAATTAATCGGATGAATGCCCAATTTGAAAGGCAGCTTTACCATACTTGGATTCCCCTCTCGCTAAATGATTTTTACCGCCTGAATGCGGGCCTTCATATTTTCGTGCGCTGCAACGACCTTGTCGCTAACGGATACTTCAGGCACTCCGACATTCCACCATGACTCATAGCCGTCCGTGTTGGTACCTGGTACAACTGTAATTTCGATTAGTGTCGTCACCGTTTCTTGTTTGGCATGCTGCAAAGCTGCTTTCAGCTCCTCTGCCGTACTAGCTTTGTAGGCCTTAGCCCCAAGGCTGCGGGCATGCGCTGCGAAGTCAATCGAGAGGTACTCACCAGTTAAACGGCCCGAATCCTGCGAGCGGTAGCGGAATTCATTGCCGAAACCATCGCTGCCCTGACTTCTTTGGAGATTATGTATGCATTGAAAACCGTGATTATCAAAAAGCAGTACCGTCATTTTGCGGCCTTCTTGAAGACTGGTGACAAGCTCTGAATGCATCATCAGGTAACTGCCGTCACCTACCATGGCATATACATCGCGCTGCGGCTCAGCAAGCGCCGCTCCGAAAGCCCCGGCTATTTCGTAACCCATACAGGAAAAGCCATACTCCATGTGGTAAGTCTTAGGTTCGACCGGTCGCCAAAGCCGGTGTAAATCCCCAGGCAGGCTTCCAGCAGCACATACGATTACCGAGGAAGGTTCAATCGTTTCATTGATAACGCCTAGCGCCCGGGTTTGCGAAAGTCCAGCATCATGCTGCGCGGCATATAAGCTATCAACCTCTTTATTCCATTGCTGCTTGAGATTAACAATCTCCTCGCTGTCATAGCTGGTTCTATATTCAGCTTGGGCAAGTACTTCCTGTAAAGCGATTAGTCCTTCCCTCGCATCAGCTGTAATCCCTGTCCCGTTTAGCTTCGCTGAATCAAACCCGCTTACGTTGATGTTTACAAATTGCACGTCAGGATGGGTAAATCCCGACTTGGAAGACGTCGTAAAATCAGAATACCGCGTGCCTACGCCGATGATAACATCTGCCTCTTGAGCGAGTCGGTTTGCCGCCAGCGATCCGGTGACGCCAATAGCACCGACCTGCAGCGGATGGTTCCAAGGCAAAGAGCTTTTGCCTGCTTGCGTCTCTGCTACGGGAATGCCGAATGCTTCTGCGAATGCGGCAAGCTCTTTCGTGGCGGATGAATAAAGCACACCTCCGCCAGCGATCAAAAGCGGCCGCTGTTTGCCTTTCAGCAGTTCCACAGCACGTTTCACAGCATCTACAGAGGCTGGACGACGGTCGATATAATGGACTTTCTTCTCAAAGAAAGCTATAGGATAATCATAAGCTTCCGCTTGTACGTCCTGCGGCAGGGCTAATGTAACAGCGCCCGTTGTCGCTGGATCTGTTAATACTCGAATGGCCTGCACAGCAGCCGTCATCAATTGCTCCGGTCTAACAATCCGGTCCCAATACTTGCTCACCGTCTTAAATGCATCGGTAGCCGAGATCGTATAATCTTCAGCGGACTCCAATTGTTGAAGCACCGGGTCTGGTTGTCTGGACGCGAAATTGTCTCCTGGTAGAAGCAGCACCGGAATCCGATTGACTGTCGCAGTAGCTGCGGCTGTTACCATGTTCAATGCTCCTGGACCAATTGAACTGGTGCAAGCATAAATTTGATGCCTATTTCTTTGCTTGGCGAAAGCGATTGCGGAATGAACCATTCCTTGTTCATTCTTTCCTTGGATATAAGTTAGATCACCAGCGCTTCGTTCCAATGCTTCGCCAATCCCTGTTACGTTGCCATGCCCAAAAATGCCGAAAACACCTTCAACAAACTTCTTCTGGGTCCCATCAACTGAAATATATTGACTGTCCAAGAATCGAAGTAATGCCTGTGCCATCGTTAATCGGATTGTGCTCATAGGTATCTCAATCTCCTTTTCTATCCCGAGGGATTAAGCGCTTAATCTTCCATCTTTTAAGCACTTAATCCCCAGATAGGTTAAGCGCTTAATTCGATATTACTACAGGTTTTAATTTGCTACAACTATTTTTTTCTAACGTACTGATCCTAACAATTTTATACAAAAAAAATTTTGATAATCTCTCCGCTAGTGCTTCTTAATCATGTATATTCAAATGAACAAAACGCTGAGGAATGTACTTATTTTTTTCTCTGATTGCCTTGAGCTGCGGATGGGTTGGCCGGCTTGTGGATTTGAAAGTCGGCACGGATGCGAATGGCAGTCTAGGACAACTTATTAATCAGTTTAGGGTTATACAAATAAGAATAAGCAAAGTACAGTAACTACCAGCAGTTGCACCGTTCCGTTACAATCCTTCCTCTAATCCTTCAATTGATAGCTAACAAAGGCTAGCTGCTTGTTATCAGGCGACCAAGAGTTGACGTTAATCGTACCTTGGCCTCCGAACAGTCTAACCAACGTACGAAATTGGCCGCCAACGCTAGACATCAGCCGAATTTCGACGTTCTTGTTCGCGGGATGGTCTCCAGGAGCAACATCATCTTTATTATAAGCAATAAACGCTACGGACTCTCCATCGGGGGACACATGCGGGAACCAGTTGTTGCTTTCATCGAAAGTCATCTGAGTCTGCTCACTCCCATCGGCGTTCATGCGCCACACCTGCATAAGGCCAGTGCGTACCGAATTGAACCAAAGGTACTTTCCGTCTGGCGAGTATTCGGGTCCATCATCTAAACCGGGGAAATCAGTTAACTGCGTTTCAACACCGCCGGTTACGGGGATGGTGTAAATATCATATTGACCGTTCCGCTCTGCGCAATAAGCTAATTTGCTGCCGTCAGGCGACCAGCCGTGCAGATAGCTAGGTGCCATGGAGGTTATGAGGACAGGATTACCTCCCTTAAGGGGAAAAATGTAAATGCGGGACTGGCCATCCTCTTGCGTGTGGTGACTTACCGCTATTTGTGAATTATCAGGCGATAGCACATGGTCGTTGTTACAATGCGTGGCGTATCCGGAGTCAATCATTGTACTTTCAAGCTTAGAGATATCGAAGGAATAAATGCGTCCCAAGCTGTTATAAATGAGTCGATTGCCGTCACGCGTCCAATTCGGCGCCTCAATTAGGTAGTCGAATTTCGCCAAAACTGTGCGTTCGCCAGTTTGTATATCCACAGTTTCAAGGATGCTTATCACGTTGCGACCTTCATTCTTTTGTGGCTCCTTTAAAGTTTTCATTCCTTGTCTCCTCTATCATTTTGACTTCGATCTATCCTTTCCTGATTATTTCGATACTACATTAAAGAAACCTCTTCTTGAGATTTACAGTCATCCAAAAGAGAAGCCTGAGGCGCTGCCTCCGATGCTATTTTTTGCACAAGTGCACGTAGAAAGGAACGTGGATTTGCTATTTGGTCGGAAAATATTCGAATTCAAGATGAGGAGGAATATAGCGGATCGTGGTTCCACTAACTAGAGTCTAAAAAAACAGCCCACAATCACGCAAATGATTGTGGGATGCAAAAGCAGCGTTCCGTATGCTACATTGATTCGGATATCGCTTAGATCCCGCATATCCCTTTGACAGAGGGTGCAGTCGAAAATACACTATTTCACAAGACCATGAGGATCAATAACATACTTTCGAGAAGCGCCACGATCAAACTCTTGATACGCATTAGGTGCTTCAGCAAGTGAGATTTTCGTTGCGTTAACGGCCTTTGCAATTTGCGCCCTGCCGTTGAGAATCGCCATCATTAAGTCGCGGTGATATTTCATAACCGGCGTTTGTCCAGTTACGAACGTATGGGATTTCGCCCAGCCAAGTCCGAAACGGATTTTCAGTGTACCGATTTTGGAATCCTCATCCACAGCACCGGGATCGCTGGTGACATATAGTCCCGGAATACCCAAGCTTCCACCAGCGCGAGTTACTTCCATTATGGAGTTAAGTACGGTAGCCGGCGCTTCGCCGTGTTCCTTCCCATGACCGTGGGCTTCGAAGCCTACACAGTCAATGGCGCAATCTACTTCCGGTGAGCCCAAAATTTGATCGATTTGCTCGACCAAATTACTATTCTCACGCAGATTCACTGTTTCGCAACCAAAGCTCCTCGCTTGAGCTAAACGCTCCGCATTCAAGTCGCCTACAATTACAACGGCTGCGCCTAACAATTGAGCGGAGTGCGCTGCTGCCAGACCCACAGGACCTGCACCGGCAACATATACAGTCGAACCCGGACGAACGCCTGCGCTAACTGCGCCATGATAACCCGTAGGGAAAATATCGGAGAGCATCGTTAAATCGAGAATTTTCTCCATCGCTTGCGCTTTATCTGGGAATTTCAGCAGCTGAAAGTCAGCGTAAGGAACCATCACGTATTCGGATTGTCCGCCTACCCAGCCCCCCATATCTACATAGCCGTAAGCCGAACCGGGACGATCCGGATTCACATTCAGACATACGTTTGTATGGCGCTCCTTACAGTTGCGGCAGCGTCCACATGCGATATTGAACGGAACGGAAACCAGGTCTCCTTTTTTGATAAACTCCACATCTCGACCGACTTCAATGACCTCACCCGTAATTTCATGTCCTAATATCAGACCTGATGGCGCCGTTGTTCTTCCTCTAACCATGTGCTGATCACTGCCGCAAATATTAGTCGTTACGACTTTCAGAATAACACCATGTTCACATTTGCGCCCTACGTTTAACGGGTTAACGCCTGGACCATCGCGCAAAATAAGATCTGGATAATCCGTATCTCGAATTTCTACGCTTCCTGGTTTGTTATATACGACCGCTCTGTTTCCTGCCATTTTCTTATTCCTCCCAAATTGATTTATGAAAGAACTGGTAGTGCTTACCGAATCAGGAAGCGCTTCCAAATATCCTCCGCCTAATATAATAATATTCATTGCTTGTCTGCATTATAATGGCTGGCATCAAATTTTGAATGTCCTAAGCATAACGGCCGATTTGATTATATGACGGGACAAGTCTTCACAAGTCGAATCCAGAAGAATGAACCCATTAGTTATTTCTTTTAAAAAAAAGGGATATCAATAAAAATCCGTATTCCCTTTTAAATGTCATTGTTAGTTATCCCAGTATATGTTATATGCTATAATTCTATCATGTGCGATTAAATAGAATCGTTAATGAAAGAATAGGAGATCAAGCAATGAAAAAAGAAAAAATAAAGACGATCGCATACTGGGTAACCACGATTTTCGGCCCGGCGAGTTTCGTCATCGGAGGTTTCCTCTTCGCTACCCATGGGGAGCAACAAGTGGCGGAAATGAACCACCTCGGTTACCCACTCTACTTCATCACGATTCTGGGTATCTGGAAGTTTCTGGGCGCCATCGTTACCGTGATATCACGCCCTAGCCGCTCCTTTTTTCAGAACATTTAAGCTCAGTCATCGAGCAACAGGGGGTAAAGCGCATGGAATTTTCCTGGAAGCGTAATCTGATTACGTTATGGATCGGTGTATTTTTCTGTGGAATGGCATATACCATATCGATTCCTTTTTTACCGATATTTCTTCATACGGAGCTAGGTATTGATAAAGGGTTGGAAGCATGGTCTGGCATTACTTTTGGCATCACCTTTTTAGCCAGCGCTTTAATTGCACCCTTCTGGGGATCGCTCGCGGATAAGTATGGCCGCAAACCGATGCTCATTCGTTCGGGGTTCAGTTTGAGCGTACTTTATTTCGCGACCTTTTTCGTTCACGATCCTTATCTTTTCTTAGGCGTGCGGATTCTTCAGGGACTGCTTGCCGGCTTTGTTCCTGCCTCTATTGCCTTGGTTGCCACGAATACGCCGGAAAAAGAAGTTGGGTATGCTCTGGGTGTAATGTCAACGGCAGGTGCTGCCGGAAGTGTAATAGGGCCGCTGGTAGGCGGATTCGTCAGCCACTGGGTGGGCAACCGAGAATCCTTTCTGGTTTCGGGCTGTGTCGTATTGATCGCAGCCTTTATCGGACTGTTCGGGGCCAAAGAAACAAATTTCAATCGCTCGGCCGCCCGGTCGAGTGTGATGGATGATTTGAAGTCGGCTGCGCATAACAGGCCTTTTATGATCATTCTAGGTGTCACCATGCTGGTGGCGACATCGGTCATGATCATTGAACCGCTGCTCACCATCTATGTACTGCAAATGGGAGGCAGTAAAAGCTCTGCCTCACTGAGTTCGGGCATCATTTTCTCAGCAGTAGGCGTCGCAACCGTGATTGCAGCACCGAAATGGGGCAAAATCGGACAAAAAATCAGCTACTCCCAAACTCTTTTTATCGGTCTTCTGGGCGGAGGCATAGGTAATCTGCTGCAATTAGGAACCCATCATTTGCTCGGTTTTGGTATTTTGAGGTTTAGCTACGGGTTATTTTTTGCAGCTGTCTATCCTGCGCTGAATGCTTTAATCGTGAAGTTTACCGATTCCAGTTTTAGAGGCAGAGCATTCAGCTTAAATCAGTCCGCTACTCAATTAGGTACCATGAGCGGGCCGATTATCGGCGGCTTTTTGGGTGGCTGGATCGGAATTCCTTTGGTTTTTGCCATCAATGGCTTGGCTCTCATCGGTGTGGCCTTTTTCTACAAATTCCGCGGACCCAAAGTGGCTGTTTCATCGGAGTAAAGTGCATCTAATAAGAAAGACCGTTTATCGCCATTTCCAAGGCAATAAACGGTCTTTTCTTGCATTGTAATTACGTAATTGCGTAATAACGCTTTATAAAAAGTAGTTGAATTACCTTATATTTCATGTATTTATTAAAGAGAAATTGGTTTCAACTCCGGTACAATATTTCGTGGAGAATCGCCCGTAACACCTGCAACTACGTTATGAGCAGCCATCATGGCCATGTCAAAACGGGTTTTTGCGGTAGCCGAGCCGATGTGCGGTAAGGTCACCACATTCGACATAGCAAGCAAAGGATTATTGGGGTCAACCGGCTCTTGCTCAAATACATCTAAAGCAGCCGCTTGAATAAGCCCCTCCTTGAGCGCTTTTATTAATGCTTTCTCATCCACCAATTGACCACGTGAAGCATTAATAAAAATAGCCGTTGGTTTCATCATTTGGAATTGCTCTTTGCCAATCAGTTGATGTGTATATGCAGTCAACGGCGCCATCACTACGACAAAGTCTGACTCACGAAGCAACTGCTCCTGGGTCCGATATTGTGCTCCATATTTCTCCTCCGCTTCCGGTTTGCGGTTTCGATTTGCATACAAGATATTCATATCGAACCCGAATTTCGCTCGTTTGGCAACGGCCTCACCAATCCGCCCCATTCCGATAATTCCAAGCGTGGCGTGATGTACATCGGTACCGAACAGCTCCTCATCTCCCTTGAGCTGATCCCATTTTCCTTGTTTGACCATGCTGTCCAGCTCCGCTGTGCGGCGCGCAGCTGCAAGCATCAAGGCGAGTACGAGGTCGGCTACAGTATCGTCGAGCACATCAGGCGTATGAGTACCGATCACACCGTATTTCTTCATGGCATCCGTATCGAAATTGTTATAACCAACCGAAACGTTACTGACTATCTTAAGCCTAGAAGCGTGCTTCAGCAGCTCTTCATCAATAGTCAAACCGGATTGGAGCAGTCCATCTACATCTGACAGCAACTGCTTCAACTGCTCAAGACTATGTGTCTCACTGGAGGCCTGAATGATCTCACAGTGATCTGATATGTACTGTTCCACTTCTTGCGGTAATTTTTTGAGAACAAGTACTCTTGGTTTATTCATAAACTCATATCCACCTTTCTAATTGTCTAAAACGGGCTTTAATTTGATTGGAGCAGATTCTTTGCACAGCAGCTGTCCAAAGATTGAAGCCAGCAATTGCTGAAACAGCATACCAATAATAACAGGTATCGCGACTGGCGGTGGAAAATAGGATATCGCCAGCACAGCACCCGCACTATTATTTCTCATGCCGCAATTGAACACCATGGTTACCATGATGTTTCTGTCCCATTTGAACCATTTGCTCATCAGCCATCCCAACACATAACCGAATGAAACGATCAAAACAATAACGAACGCAGTCAAAACCAATCTGCCATCTATTCTAGTAAAGTAGGGTGCAACTACCGCGCTGTTAATGGCAATAACCACGGCAAGTCCTATTTTGGAAAAGGGAGCTATGCGGGGACCGACAGTTTCTTTAACCTTTCCGGCTGTCAATTGGTTTAACAGCATACCCAGCAAGGAAGGAAGAACAACCATGAGGAGAAGCCCCTGCATCATCCCGAAAATATCCATTTTCACTTGTGCGCCTACCAAGATATGCATGGTAAAAGGCACGAGAAAAGGTGATAGAAGCGTATCTATCAAAATGACCGACAAGGTGAGCGCGATATTGCCGTTATAGATGGATACCCACATAAAACTAACAATGCCTGTAGGGACCACCAACAAAAGAATCATCCCTGTAATGAGATAAGCATCTCCAGGAAACAATAAATGGCCTATGGCCCAAGCCATTGCTGGCATGAGAACATGCAGTGCAACCATAGAAATGAAAATCGGAAACGGCTGGGTCAATGCTCTTTTTAAATCTCTGAAATTCAAACTTAAGCTTCCTGAAAACGTCATAAATCCGAAGATCCACGGAACTAAATAACTAAATGGCTTTAACCATACCGTTAGTATAATTCCTAAAATAACACTTGTCGGTGTAATCAGGGGCATCCATTTTTCCAAGTTTCTGTTCATTTTCTGCAGCATCGGAGTCTCTCTTCTCTGAAGGTAGGATTATTTGTTCTTTGATTGAAGTTTTAAAAAAAGTTGATGTTCAATGGAAATAAAAAGTGCCAACAGTAAACCCGCCCACAAACATATCGTTCCGATGAATGGGTATCCCATTTTTGAAACTAAGGCAGAGGCTGCTAAACTAATAACAAGGGTTATGGCTAACCGGGCATCATCTACAAATAGACCCCAAATGATGTTCAGCACTTTTTTCATACTTCAAACCCCCTACTATTGCTTTTCTTAAGCTCTCTACCCTGTAATTGATTCTTAATACGCTTTACCATGACATATGAAAATACGAATAACGTTAAAGCGATATATAAAATGGAAGCATCTTCCTGAGGCCAAATGACACCGAATCCCTCACCCGTCCAAAATGCTCCGAAACTGGTTAACATCACACCTACGATATATTTCATCGTATTCTCAGGCACCTTGGATAACGGTTTACGCACAATAAAGCCAGCTGCAATAACGACTACTGTAGCTAAAATAGCGCCTAATACGGTAAATGTCATCGCATGAAGGCTAAGGCCGAATGTAATAACGATAAAAATAGCTTCAAGTCCCTCAAGCATTGTAATTCCAAAGGTCGTCATAAATGCAAATCGGTCAAACCCTTGTTTGACAACTCCAGCATTTTGCATACGATTTAATTCTTCCTTAAAGGCTTTTTCCTCATCGTGAATGGCCTTTAATCCGCTATAACGCAGGATGGCTTTACGCAGCCAACGAATCCCAAACAAAAGTGAGCATAAACCGACGATAATTTGAACCCAGCTGATTTGGATAATTTGAGCTAGCGGTGCACCAATCAGACATACAAGCAACCCCAGAACGATGGATGCGGTGACTGCTCCCCCTATGGCATGTTTCCAGCCCCGAACCATCCCGACTGCTAAAATGACGGTCATTGCCTCAACAAACTCCACCGCAGTACCTATAAAACCGATGAAGATCGCATATAACCCTTCCATGCTCCATCACTCCTTTTTAGTGATCTATCACCGAAATATGGAACAACCTATGCCTCAGCGCCAAGTTTGATCAAATTATTGAAGCTTATCGTCAAGCTCTCGAAGGGATCTCGACCATAACAATCGTCTTGCTCAACGGCGGCCCATTCTACATCAATATGATGGCAAGCCTCCAATATGCGAGAATAATTCATGTTCCCTTCACCAATTTCGGCGAATCGCCGTTCTCGGTTACTCGTTATCGCAAAATCCTTCAAATGAACAACTTTCATTCTGCCTTTAACCTTGTTGATCCATTCGATCGGATCCGCCCCACCGGCTTGCACCCAAAATAGATCCATTAAAAGATGGAAGTCGTCGGAGTCTGTCTCCTCCATGAGGATATCCATACCCATTTTCCCATCAAATTTGGCAAACTCAAATTCGTGATTATGGTATACAAATTGGAGTCCTGCTTGTTTTAATTTCCTTCCAATTTCCGAGGCTTCTTTGGCAAAAGTCAAATAACCTTCTTTGCTGCTGCGGTATTCCGGTGGCATAGCCCCTAAACCAACATATTTGCAATCCCAGATTTCATGTTTTTTTATGACATCATCCAGCTTGTGAATCAAGTCTGTATATGGGACGTGTGTGGCACAAATGGTCAGCTGCTCGCGTTCCGTAATTTCTTTTAATTCCGCATCACCGATAGGTCCTATTCCGGAAACTTGAATGGCCTTATAACCAATTTGCTTGATTTTTCTCATGCTGATGGAAATATCCTCAGGAGTTTTCAAAAAATCTCTAATCGTATAAAGCTGCGCTGCAATTCTCATTTCATCCCTCCGCATGATTCTCTGATTACCAGTGAAGGCTCGATTTCGATCCTCACCGGTTTACTTAATGAAATCTTTTTTTTAGAAGAAATTAAACGAACCAAAAGATCGACAGCATGTGTAGTCAGCTTATCCACTTGGTAGGCAACTGTCGTTAATGCAACCTCGGCATAGCGAGCAGCTTCCAAATCATCGAAGCCAACAATGGCAACATCTTCTGGGACTCGCAATCCTTGCTCACGGCACCAACGAAGCGCGCCGAGCGCTAAATAATCGCTTGATGCGATAATAGCTGACACAGGCCCTCTCTTAAATAATACGGATGCCCCGTGGTAGCCTTGTTCATAACCGAGATTTTGAACAGGAATGACGAATTCTTGCTTGAACTCCACGTTATTCTCCTCTAACGCTTTCGTATATCCTTTGAATTTCTCAGTATTGAGCGCACCGCCATACATAAAAGCAATATGACGATGCCCTAGTTTCGCTAGGTGCTTTGTTAGCTTATATGCACCAACTTGTTGATTCATATAAACAGAATCGCAGCTTAGTTCAAATTCTCCTCCGGATAAAAGAACAATTGGACAATTAGCGTCTCTAATCGACTTCATTTTCTCCTGGTTTTCTTTATTGGTTGGAAACAGGAATATGCCATCGACCTGACGGGACAACAAAATATCCAAGGCTTGAGCTTCATAATTTTTATCACTGTCTGTCGTCATTAGCATCATATTATAACCATTAGCTAATAATTTTCTTTCTATGTGTTGAGCAGCTTCCATATGTATGGTATTTGTAATCTTCGGTAATACAAAGCCAATGATGTTCGTTTTCTTTTGAACAAGAGAACGAGCAATCGAATTCGGAATATAGTTAAGTTTCTTTGCCACCTGTTGAACTTTGAACCTGGTTTCTTCATGAATACGGTTACTATCTTTTAATGCCAATGATACCGTATTAATGGACAATCCTAGTTCCTTTGCGATATCTTCTTGCGTAACACGACTTCTCACTTTACTCACCTCTGTGTACTCTGGCAGGCACTGCATCAGCTGCTGTATTAACGTTAATATGATGATTTCATGTACATATTAACGTTAATATGTAGGGCTGTCAAACAAAATAATTCCACTTTGTTCCAGTAAAAAAAGCGGCCGATTGATTCAATGGCCACTTTTCTATTCGTCTTATGCTTTCATCCGATATAGCCTTTGAGGACGACCGATTGTACCATATTGGAGAAGTTCTTCGACGATATGTTCTTCAACTAGGTAGGTCATATAATTGCGTACGGTGGAACGGCTAACGCCAGCTCGTTGGGCAATCTGGTCCACGTTTTGAAATTCACTGCTCTCCAGCAAATATTGTTTAATTCGTTCCAAGGTTCGAATGTCGATACCTTTTTGAAAGGGATTGGTCGTTGCGTCTGGTGCGCGCAGTTTCTTCAAGTTGTCCAACGACTCTTGATTCCATTGATCGGAGGACGATAACCGCGTTTTAAATTGCGCATATTTAATAAGTGTGCTCTGGAGATGATCCAGATCAAAGGGTTTAAACAAATAGTCGAAAATGCCTAGTCGAAATCCTTCTTCGACAATTTCACGCTCTTTGGCAGCCGTAATAAGAATGATGTCACAAGGCAGATTGCGGCTGCGAATCGTCCGCACAAGATCAATTCCCGAGTGATCCGGCAAATACACATCAAGAAGAAGCAGATCAGGACTGAGTTCCGTAACCTGAGAAAGAGCTTGTTCATAATTGCAAGCCGTACCCACAAGTTCATATCCGGTTTGCGAAGCTATAAATTTACCATGCATTTTGGCGATCATAAAATCGTCATCGACGACGATTACACGATATGAGCTACCCACTCGATACTCCTCCTTTCTTAGGTAAAGTGGCTTTCAAAATCGAGCCCGATGACGAGCTGACGATAGATAAGTCGCCTCCCGCTTTCGAAATTAAACGGGTAAGCAAAGCAAGACCGAATCCTCGCCCGCTTCCTTTTGTTGAAACCCCGTCTTTAAAAACATCTTCACCCAGCTTTGGATCAATTCCGGGACCGGTATCTTGGATAGAAACGGTTAGATGCTCTATTTCGTCTTGGATACTTACAATAATTTCATTCGAATTTGCCCTTAAATGGCTTTCTGCTATGGCCTCAAGTGAATTTTCAATGGCATTTCCTAGAAGTGTAATCACAATATCTCGATGTGGACAAGGATCCGGAAGTACGGATTTGGAGTCAACAATCAGCTGGATGCCCAGTTCCTTGGCGCGATGCATCTTACCAATCAGAACGCCTATAACAGCAGGATCATGTATTTGGGATAAGAAAGAGCTCAATAGATTTTGCTGTTCCTCATTAATCTGTTCGATTAATTCATTGACCATTTCATATTCTTTCATTTTGATCAATCCGGAAATCAGATGAAGCTGATTCATAAATTCATGCCTCTGGCTTCGCAGCGAATCCACATACTTTCCGATATCAGCAAGCCGTTCATCAATCTGGTCTAGGTGTAATTTATCACGAAATGTGGCCACTGCGCCAATGATTTTTCCTTTTGAAAGTACGGGCAGACGATTAGTAATCACTAGCGTATTTCCAAGGATCATGGGTTCATCCCTGTGAACGACTCCTCCTTCAAGCACTTCCAATAAGCGGGATGTTGGAAGTATGGAACTAATATCCCTTCCATTCATTTGCAAGTTCTCCATGTCTAATATCTTCTTGGCTTCTAGGTTGCAGGTCGTAATTTTGCCGTCACTGTTAATGGCGATTATTCCTTCTCGAATAGAATTCAAAATAGCCGCTTGCTCCTGTGTAATAAACGCTATTTCATTGGGTTCCATATTAAAAATCTGCTTTTTGATATGTCCGGAAAGCAAATAAGCGCCGAAGAGGCCAACAAGCAGGGCGACAACTCCGGTAATAGCAATTTTCAATAGTATGTTGTAAATGTCTTTCCAAATATTTTCAACAAGAAAACCAACGGATACAAGTCCAATCTGACGGTGACTTTCATCGAATATAGGTGTTTTTGCACGGATCGTAAGTCCGAGACTTCCTCCAGATGTGGATTGAATCTCTTCACCATGCAGTACTTTTTGATCAATGGCTGCATCCTCTCCGTCTAAAGGCTCTCCTATTTTATTGGGATTAGGATGGCTGAATCGGATTAAATTCATATTGGCGACGACGATAAATTCGGCTTTTGTTTTGCTTCGTAACTCTTCCGCAAGGGGCTGAATGAGCGATGATGGATTTGGCTGATGAAGAGCTTGAACGACTTCGGGCAGTCCAGCAATTGTTTGTGCCAGGAACAGGGCTTGATCACCTGTTTCTTTAAACTTCCTGTCAATTGTAATGTAGGAAATCGCGGACAAAACTAATAACAAAACAAACAAAATATTCAATAAAACTAAAATGTTGATTTTCGATCTTAAGGTCATGGGCTTCCTCGTTTGCACCTGGCGCACCTCGATTTCTATCCGTTGGTTTTATTGTGAAAACTAATTTTATTGCGCATAATGAACTTTTTGCCACAATGTATACGCTTACTTGTAGATCAACTATACTCAACATTGTAAACGTTATCAAATAATAAGCAAGCGTCAGGAGGCAGCAAGAATGAACCTAGAGACGGTACCCGTTCGTTATGAAGCAAAAGTAATTGCAAAGCCAATGATACAATTGCAAGGGGTTACAAAAGAATTTCTGAAACCGTCCGGCGAAGTTCACACCGTCCTTCGAGATATCAATTTGACGGTAGGAAAGGGCGAATTTGTTGCGATTGTTGGACCAACTGGTTGCGGGAAATCAACGACCTTAAGTCTCATTGCCGGATTCGAATCGCCAACCAAGGGCAGTATCCGAATTCAAGATCAAGTGCTCCAAGGCATTAATAAAATTGCCGCTTGCGTGTTTCAAACTGAAAACGCATTCCCATGGAAAACGGTCATTGACAATGTGTCCCTGGGTTTACGTTTAAGAGGAACAGATAAAGGTGAAGCCTACGAAGAAGCAAGGAGATGGATTGAGATCGTAGGGCTCAAAGGATTTGAAGGGTATTATCCCCATCAACTTTCCGGCGGGATGAGAAAGCGCGTGGCTTTGGCTCAAACCCTGATTGTACAGCCGCAGATTCTGCTAATGGACGAATCTTTCTCAGCACTTGATGTCCACACGCGTCATCTCATGGAGAACGAGCTTCTGAAGATTTGGGAGGAAACGTCCGCCTCTGTCTTTTTCATCACACATGACTTAGAAGAGGCTATTGCCCTTAGTGACCGGGTTGTTGTGCTTAGTGCAGGGCCTGCTGCGACGATCAAAGGTGACTACAAAATCGATTTACCGCGACCGCGAAACGTTGCTGAGATTCGTTTTGATTCGGCTTTCATGAAACTGCACGAACAAATTTGGAATGATTTACGTGATGAGGTGATGATTAGCTATGCACACAATATCAGCAATAAGCAGTAACTCTCAGGAAGAAGTTAATGCAAGAAAAAGGGATCTTCGCAAACATGCTTTTAAAATCAGAATCCGTAATCTGACGCTGCAAATTCTTCTGGCTATCGTCATTTTTGGCTCTTGGGAATTTCTAGCCGATCAACAAATCATTGATAAGTTTTTTTTCTCAAGTCCGTCTGCAATTTTCTTGCACATTGTTAACTGGTTTACCGAGGGAACAAGCCAAGGCCCCTTGTACATCCATTTTATCGTAACATTTGAGGAAACCATTCTCTCCTTTATTATTGGTGTGACCTTGGGTGTTTTTGGCGGATACATTCTAGGAAGAAATGAACTGCTTTCTGTCGTCCTTGGCCCTTATATCCAAATGTTGAATGCGCTTCCGCGTGTTGTCCTCGCTCCGATCTTTATTTTGTGGCTTGGACTGGGAATGCCTTCTAAAATCGCACTAGGGGTGACATTGACCTTCTTCATCGTCTTCTTCAACGCTTTCCAAGGAGTTCGAGAGGTGGATAAAAATCTGGTTAACAATGCTAGACTGCTTGGCGCCAATAACAGGCAGCTTGCCCGACATGTGATTGTTCCTTCGGCATTAACCTGGATTCTCTCCAGCTTGCATTCGAGTTTCGGTTTTGCGCTTGTAGGCGCTGTTGTCGGAGAATTCATCGGATCTACCAAAGGACTTGGGTTCTTAATTTCCCAGGCACAGGGGGCTTTTGACACAGCTGGTGTTTTTGCGGGAATGGTGCTGCTTTCGATAACGGCACTAGCTGCGAACTGGGCAGTTCATAAGCTAGAAAAAAGGTTTATTGCGTGGCGCTATGTTCGCCAGTAATAATATAACTCATTTGAAAAGGGGTATAAACATGAAAAGAAACAAAAAGATTCTAATCGGTATTTCCAGTATGGCCCTACTCGCGATGCTTGCAACAGGCTGCGGATCCTCTCAGCAAGCTTCGAGTAAGGCAACGATGCCTAAAGTTACGATTATGGTTGGCGGCCTGGAAAAAGTCATCTATTTGCCTTATAAATTGGCGGAAAATCTCGGTTATTTTAAGGATGAGGGTCTTACAGTAGAACTGGTTAATGAAGCAGCTGGGCAATCTGCGGAGGAATCATTAATTGCAGGAGAAATCCAAGGCGTTGGCGGATTCTACGACCATACCATTGATATGCAGTCCAAAGGCAAAGCGCTTGAATCCGTCGTGCAAATGGCAGGAATCCCAGGTGAAAGGCTCATGGTTTCCAATAAATTAAAGGATCAGATCAAAGGCTTGCCTGACCTGAAAGGCCACACGATCGGAGTTACGGGCCTCGGTTCTTCCACCAATTTCTTGGCGAATTACTTAGTTACGAAGGGCGGCAATACTAGCAAGGATTATACGCCAATCCCTGTCGGAGCAGGGCAAACGTTGATAGCTGCCATGCAGCAAGGGAACATTGATCTTGCGGTCACAACGGAACCAACCGTGTCTCTCTTAGTTTCTAAGAATATAGCTTCGGTGCTTGTGGATATGAACACCGTTGAAGGAACGAAGCAAGCTCTAGGCGGAAATTACCCGTCAACTTCTCTTTATATGATGAACTCTTATGTCAAGCAGCACCCCGATGTTACGCAGCATTTGGCAAATGCTTTTGTGAAGACGTTGAAGTGGATCAATACGCATAAGCCTGAGGAGATTGCTGATAAGCTTCCGAAGGAATACTATGCCGGCGATAAAGATATGTATCTGACTGCGCTTAAAGGTACATTGCCAATGTTCTCAGTCGATGGAAAAATGCCTGCCGATGCACCGCAAAAAGTACTGGAGGTATTGACCGCAATTAATCCAAAATTAAAGGATGCGGGCATTAAATTAGATCAAACGTATACGACTGAATTTGTTGATAAAGCTAAATAAATCATATTCATAATGAACAAAAAGCCTTCCTTTATCCCCCTTGGGATGATGGCAGGCTTTTTGTTCGTATCTAGACTCGAACCTATCGGGAAAATTGGGCATACATTGAAACATCTAGATACGAAAGGACAAATGAACATGACTTTTCAACATTCTAACTGGCCCTATTACTGGGGGCAAGCCTATCCATCCGACTTGCGTTGGTCCCCTAGTTATCCCCCCTATGCTCAACCCTGGCCGTTATCTTATCCAACTCAAGATGCGCTTTGGGACGAAGAACAACTTCGAGTAAAGCAACAGCCTCTTACGTTTGTTCTCATTCACGGTTCATGGGCCGACGCCAGCTACTGGAATGGCATCGCTGCGGAATTACGCAAACATGGGCATACCGTTTATGCACCTGAATATCCTGGACATGGCGCTGACCCGAACAAAGCGGTGACTCACGCTACAATACCCAAGGCATCTCCGATTTCATTACTTCGAAGAATTTACGTAAGGTCATACTCGTCGGACATAGTTTCGGCGGTTCGTTGATTCAGAAAGTCGCGGAACTTGTCTCTGATCGTATTAAGCGGCTCGTATTCCTTAATGCGTTTGTTTTGAAAGATGGGCAATCGGTCACCGATGAACTTCCTCCTCCGACACAACAAGCATTTCAACAGCTTAGAGAAAGTTCTAAAGATGATACGATCATGCTGCCATTTCCGCTCTTTCGCGAAACCTTCGTCAATCTGGCCAGTTTAAGTTTGGCTCAACAAATCTATAATCAAGTTACTCCAGAACCAGCAAAACCGCTATTCGAAAAGTTGGATCTTAAAAAATTTTATGGTCTCAATGTGCCGAAAAGCTATCTCTATTTGACAGAAGACAACGCGCTTCCGCAAGGCGAAGGATTTGGCTGGCATCCCCATATGTCTAGCCGACTGGGTTTGTTCCGACTCATCAAAGCGCATGGGGATCATATCTCCACAGCCAAAACGGATCCTAAGCGGCTGGCCCAAAAAATCTACGAAGCCAGCAGAGACTGACTCAAACCCAAAAAGCTAAGTTAGACCGTAATAAGGTCCAACTTAGCTTTTTCATTTCTCGAACCCGATCCAACCGTAGATAATAAAGTCCTTGGAGGATGTCCTATTATTCAACATTACCATTTTATGACCGGTTATTAACCGGTCTGATGAGGGGTGTTAGCGATCCCATAGAAAAACAAATGTACCATCTCCTCGATCAATGCGTCCATATTCCCTTGCCGCTCGGCATAATCCAGCATTGTGTCCGCTTGGTTCGTCAACGCGTGGAAAAAGCCGCTCTTAAGCAGTGAGGTTCTGCTTAAGAGCGGCTTATGTCCCCTCTACTTTACCCGGTACTTGTCAAAATATTGCGGAATGACCTCCGTGGATGCTCCCGGCATTTGTGGAAGGACATAGTACCCATTATTAACGGTAGCTGGCTCAACGAAAATATCACGAATCCACGGAATGTACTCCAGCATAAGCGCATTCTGCGTTGATGCAACGAGATGTTGATGGATTTGTCCCATATCACCAACGTGCGGGACGATAGGCAAATCATATGCTGCAGCAAGACCTGAAACCTGAAGCCATTCCGTGATGCCTCCTACTCGAGTGCAGTCTACTTGAACATATTCAACGGCTCCGGCGTGTATATAATCACGGAATGCATACTTATTGTAGACATGCTCGCCAAGCGCGATGGGCACGTTTAAAGCATCCGCGAGTTTTTTATGTCCAAGGATATCATCTGGGTTCAAAGATTCTTCCGTCGTATCCGTGATCAACTTATCTCCGTTAGCGCAAGTCCCCGTATATTCATAGCCTGTAATACCTTCATCTGTGAAAATTCATACACCGGGCAGTCCCCAATGAGTTGGTGAATTAATGGCATCAGTAATAGGTGGATTCAACGGAACATGCAGAATAAAACTCTCAACTTTTGTTATTTTCATCTCATTTTCTCCTTTAATATCATATATCATGTATGAATTTAATTATAACTTCGCAGCGATCATCCGAATTTGCTTTGTGATCTCTTCGCCTTTTCTCAAGGCTAATTCCAGTGGCAAAGCTTCCGCTTTATTAGGATTGGTATGACCTACATGTTCTTTCCATGCCGAGCTTAACAACATTTGCCGCTGCAAAATCAACTGAAATAACTGCGATTTATCTGGTTGTTCTACGAAATCTGGTATCTGCTCCGAGGTAACATGAAATAAACGACTTAATAACGTTTTAGCTATGATCCAATGGCCCCCTGAATTGGGATGGATACCGTCACCAGAACGATAGCCAGGGTTCATCTTACGTTCTTGTTCGCTATTTTGAAGAAGCGGTTCGTATATATTCACGACTTCATCCGCAGTTTGATCCAAAGTTAGTATCCAATTAGCAAAGCTTCTAAGCACATTATTATAGAGAGCATATGGAGCCATGTAACTGTAAGCTTCCTGACCATAAGGCATAAGAACCTCTGCGTTCATTGATTCGGGATCAAATGGCGAGGGCGTCATAACGATGGCTTTTGCCCCGCTTTGACGTATGATACTAATGGCTTCAAGAATACCTTCTTGATAAGCTTGAAACCTTTCTATGGAAAATGGAGAATAGATGCCATCATTCATTCCATACCCCAAAACAACCCAATTCGGTTTGCTTTCTTGCAGTGCCCTTTCTAATCGTTGATGGATACATGGACGCGGAAATGGATGATCGGGCTCAGTTAATCCAGAGGCAGTTTCACTGCTTACGCCAAGGTTAATGAATGTAAGATTACTCTCGGGCGTATGCTGTTGCAAACAAGTATCCAAAAAAGCGATAAACGTCCCTTCATCTGTGATACTGTCCCCAAGAAAAACGATTCTTTTTTCGTCAGTCACCTGTGATTCCATTCCTACGTTTTGGGTCATCACAACTCTCCTTTACATCCTATATCGTGTATGATAATTGTCGCGGAAATGACTACAATACCTCTTTTTCAGTATCCTAAAGACGCACCACCATCCACCGTCAAAGCAATCCCCGTGATAAAATTCGACTGGCTGCTAGCCAAATACAGAACCGCATTCGCAATTTCTTCCGTTGTTGCACATCTTCCTAACGGATGCATGCTATTCAATGCGTTGACAGTTTCTTTTTGATCCGGTTGTTGACCAATCCATTTTTCTAATAAAGGAGTCATAACACCTGCTGGACAGATGCAATTCACACGAACGCCGTCCCTTGCGTAATCAAGTGCCAACGCTTTGGTCAGCGCTACAATTGCTCCTTTTGTTGCTGAATAAACCGGATTTTGCCGCTGTCCCAGCAAACCGTTTAATGAAGCCATATTTACGATACTGCCACGACTCTTTTTGATTTCAGGAATACAATGTTTGATCATTAAGTAGACACTTTTCAAGTTTATATCGAGTGTACGCGTCCATTCTGCTTCTGTGATATCTTCCAATTCTTTCGCTAAAATAACAGCTGCATTGTTGAATAAAATATCAATAGATCCATACGTAGATAGGGCCTGCTGCACTAAAAACTTTACTTGCTGTTCCGATGAAACGTCTGCATGCACAGCAAGTGCGCTCTTGTCCCCCGGAAGCATCAAATTAATTTCGTTAGCGACACGATTTGCCTCCGCTTCATTCCAGTCTGCTATGATCACTTTCGCACCCTGGCTAACCAATAATTTGGCTGCAGCTTCGCCAATTCCTGAACCTGCGCCAGTAATAATAGCTACTTTCCCCTCTAATTGCATCGCGTTATTCCTCCAAAACGAATGTTTCGTTACTACCTGCTTTCATAAACTGAGCATTCGTCCTTTTGCGGGAATTTTTAATATGCTTGAACATGGCATCGGATGCGCCTTTGGGGTCTCGCTGCTTTAATTTCTGTAAGATAGCATTATGTTCCGCCCATTCCTCATTCGTGGTATTAATATCTAAATTTAATTGGATGTAAGTCAAATATCTTTGAATCTGTTCAATATACCCCCTAACTAAATTCTGTAAATTGGTATTATCGCAATAGGTCAGAATAGTGCCATGTAAAGACATGTTCATTTCCTTAATTGTCCCCAAACCGTTAGTCGAGTTCGGTGATTGCTGAGTTTGAAGGGAATTCATAGTTTCTTGCAGCCGTTCCAGTGTTTCATCAGGTATAAGAAGCGCGGCCTTCTCAACAGCAAGCGGTTCAAGCTGCATTCTAATTTCAAATAATTCGTCCAGCTCTTTGACACTCATCATATTCACAAACATGCCTTTAAAAGGAATGACATTCAAATACCCTTCCGATTGCAATCTGGAGAGGGCCTCACGAATCGGAATGTTGCTTACTTCTAAATCGCGCGCTAATTGATCAATGTTAATTTTTTCACCGGATTTCAATTTATGAGTTAAAATGTCTTCCTTGACAATCCGATAAATTTCTTCGGTTAAATTAACACGACTAATTTTACTGCCCATGTGATACCCTCACTCTTTTTACACTTAATATATCATGTATGATTGTGGGTTATCAAATAATAAATATCGAGCCCTCCCTTGACAACAAGAAGAGCTCGATATCTCAGATACCTATGGCTTAACTCTTAGAGAATCTGTTCACCGCAAGGGTTAGATATTTACTTGGACTTAGTGATGTAGGTTTTCATGCTCTTTCTGCTGATTATCCTGCTCACCATCCTCGTGATCATCCTGATCATCATCCCCATGATCATCCTGATTCTCCGATTTCTTACTTGTTTTAAATGTAACTTCAGCTCCATAGCTCGTTCCCACTGAGTTGGTCGCGTACGTTCTGGCGTAATACGTCGTATTAGGTTTCAATTTATTTACTTTTCCACTAAACACGCCTAATCCAGAGCCAATGGTAACTTTGGTTGATCCGGAACCAGTTATTGTAGGAGTTGGTGCTGTTGCATACACAATTCCTCTCGAAGTGACCTGAGCTCCTCCATCCGCGGTTACATTCCCGGCAATTATTGCACTTGAATTCTTGACTTTAGAAACCCCAGTCGTTGTTACGGCAGCAGTTGTCGGTACCTGCGCAACCGTAAAGCTTAATTTATCCAGCAGCATATAGCTGCCTGATTTTTTTACGACTTTGATCGTATGCAAGCTATTGGAAAGACCGGAAATACTGTACACCGTTTGTTGGACTAACCGCGAAGCATTATACGTGTTAACGGTTTGTTTGAAAACATTATCCACGTAAACGTCGATTTCACCCTGTGAAACATCTTTTTCCGTAATAACCGCAATTCCGGTTCCTTTAAAGGTGTATTTGAAATAATCGTTGTTCGTTTCTGTAAAATGCACGTCATTCTGATAATCCCCACTGAAGACGAACGTCAGATTCGTAGTTCCCACCGGCTGCGCTGCAAGGTATGCCTTCTTGATCGTTAACGTATTGCCTACTAATGTGTAATCGGTGCCTGGCACTAGGGTAGTTCGGCCATTGTCGATTCGATCAAGTACATACTCGCCTAGTGACAACGTAGTACTCACATCCGCCTGTGCAGCTATCTTTTTGTCAAAACTGCCTGTATCAGGACTCATCAGATCGCCTACAAGTATCGTTAATTTATCCAGCAGCATATAGGATCCCGATTTCTTCACCACTTTGAGCGTATGAGAACCACTCGGCAACCCTGAAATGCTGTACACCGTTTGCTGTGCTAATCGACTGGAATGATAAGTGCTCACGGTTTCCTTGAATACATCATCAACATAAATATCGATATCGCCCTGCGAAGTATCCTTCTCAGTGATCAACTCTATGCCCGTTCCCTTGAAGACATATTCAAAATAATCATTGTTCGTCTCGGTGTAATGAACATCGTTCAGATAATCCCCAAATACTCGATTATTGCTATATCCCCATGAACCGGAATAATGAATGGCAGCATTAGTATCATTGATACTAGCCGTTGCTCCATGGGATGCTGAAGCCGTTTGTACGGTCATTTCCGGTGCTACCGACGGAGTCAACTGTATCGACATAATTGATGGTACCACTTGAGCCGATTGTGCCGACACCTGTCTGTACACACTTCCCGTAACTGTGCCGCCCGCAGCTGATGGAGTCACGCTCAATTTATCCAACAGCATATAAGACCCTGATTTCTTCACTGCCTTGATGGTATGAGGACCGTTTAGCAGTCCCGAAATACTATAAACGCTTTGTTGGACTAACCGGCCATTGTTAAATGTACCCACCGTTTGCTGAAACACGTTATCTACATAAATATCGATATCGCCCTGCGAATTATCTTTCTCCGTAATCAATTCGATGCCCGTTCCCGTGAAAGCATACTCAAAGTAATCGTTGTTGGCCTCGGAGTAATGAACATCATCGTTATAATCTCCGAGTCCCCGATTGTTGCTATATCCCCAAGAGCCTGTGTAAACAATACCAGGATCGTTATCGTTAACAGAAATCGGCGTAATCGTAACCGAGCTGTCGCTTACTTTAATTGGAAGTGTCTGGGTGGCTCCCCCACTGAAGGAGAAAGTCAGATCCGTCCAACCAATGGGTTGAGCCGCAAGGTATTCCTTTCTGATCGTTACGACGTTACCCGATACCGTGTAGTCGGTCCCCGCAACCAATGTGGTTCCTCCGTTAGCCATGCCGCTGAAGGTATAGCTGCCAGGAGTCAGTGTAATCGTTACATCTGCCTGTGCCGTTAACTTTTTGTCAAAGCTTCCCGTAACAGGATTAATCAGATCACCGATGAGTACTCGCAATTTATCAAGGAGCATATAAGAACCTGATTTTTTCACAACCTTAAGCGTATGAGGACCGTTGGGTAATCCTGCAATCCCATAGACGGGTTGTTGGGCTAAACGACTCGAATGATAAGTGCTAATTGTTTGTTTAAATACCCCATCCACGTAAATATCTACATCGCCCTGTGATGAATCCATTTCTGTCACGTATTCAATACCCGTTCCGGTAAAGGCATATTCAAAATATTCGTTATTTCTCTCGGTGAATTGTACATCATTCAAGTAATCGCCAAGCCCTCGATTCGTACTTCGCTGCCAAGCGGCCGAGTACGTAATCCCAGAGTCGTCGTTATTAATGGCAATTGAACCGCCCTGAGAGGTGTTGCTTACAACAATGGCGAGCGTCTGTGGATTTCCGGCGCTGAAGGAAATAAGCAAGTTCGTTGTCCCCAGCGGTTGTAGAGCTAGGTACTCCTTCTTGATCGTTAATGTATTGCCTGATACGGTATAGTCGGTGCCTAACACAAGCGGTGTTCCGCCATTCGTTATTACGCTAAACTGATTACCGTCTAGTAGCATCGTAGTCGTAACATCCGCTTGCAGCGATATCTTCTTGTCAAAATTTCGAGTCGCTGGAAGGATCGTGCTGTTCTTAGGCGAAGTGTCGCTTACTGCAATGTCCAGAATCGGTCTAGCTCCGGCGCTGAAAGTGAAAGTAAGCTGCGTAGTTCCGACCGATTGAGCAGCAAGGTAACCTTTCTTAATCGTGACCGAGTTGCCTGAAACCGTATAGTCGGTGCCTAGCACCAAGTCTACACCGTCATTCGAAATACCACTTAGTGTGTTTCCATTCAAAGTCATCGAAGTCGTTACATCGGTCTGGGCGATTAAATTTTTATCAAAATTGCCGGTTGACGGGCTGATCATACTATTTTGTGCCAATGAGTCGATCACGGTTATGGCAAGATTCTGAGTAGCACCCAGTCCCCTGTTGCTGTTTCGCTGCCAATCGCCCGTGTAGGAAATTCCCGTATCATCATCATTGATGGAGGAAACGCCTCCTTGCGATGTAACCTTTAACAAACGAGAAGCATGAGGAGCCAAATCCCCTGAGCTGAAGCTCGAGTTATACACGCCAAGTTCGCTATGACTCCACAAATCACGTACAGAGGCAGCGCCGCTTAAACCGATATCGCTCCAATTGACGGTGACCGCTGCATTCGTGCTTCCCAGGTTAAACAGTCCAACTATATAGGTTCCATCACCGTTGTTCGCATACCAGACCTGCTGCTCGGATGCGAGAGATACGGGATGTGCCGGCTTACCAGCCTGATTGACGGCGATTGCCTCATCGTTCGTCAACAGCTTAATGCCGAACTCGTCCAGGTTGGTTAAGTCATTGCCTGTATATAGCTGAGCCGATGAGATAGCCCATAAAGTCATCGCTGTCTGCCGCTCATCCGGTGTAATGCCATCCATGGAACCATTACCGATATTCAAGGAATCGAAATTGTTCCATCCGCCCGGACCTGCGTGGCGCCACCACTCTCCAGCTCGCGGAAATAGCCTCGCGATATTAGCCCAATTGGTTAATCCCGCTTTTCCGCAATAACATTCGATATCCCAGTCGACACGCCATCCATTCGCATACTTTTTCCAAGTGTCAACGTAGTTAATATCCAGTGCCCATGATAGCTCGAACCAAATATGGTGCGGGGCGAGTGCCTGGGACCAGGCTTTGACATCACCGCGAGCATCAATGGACGTGTCATTATGTCCGGAGCCCGGGGTTACGCTATCGAACTTCACGAAATCTACACCCCAGGAGGCAATCTGATCGGCAATGGAGTTGATATAGCTTTGAGCACATGGCTTAGAGAAGTCAATTTTATAACCTATATTCCAATAATCCGCCGTAGTTAATGGAAGTACCACGATATCCTGTGCATGACAGGAGGTACCATAAATCGGCAAGTTGGCGTCATACGCTGTCGGCGACATCCCCGGTATGAAATAGAGACCAAACTTTTGCCCATTGTTATGTACATGATTGATGACTTCACTAAGACCATTCGGATACAAGGTAGTGCTTGGTTGTGGACGTCCATATTCATCCATACTCCCATTCCAGGCTGCATCTACGTTAATATAGTTGTAGCCATGGGGCTGCAGAATCGCATGCATAGCGTCAGATTGCGCCATAATCTGTGCAGCTGAAATCCAATTGCCGCTGTTATACACTTGCATGCTGTAGCTGCTCCAGCCCATGTATGGTTTTTGCGCTAAACCATTATCGGCTGCTTGTACAAGTTGCCCTTTCGGAATAAAGACAGCAAACAAAGTGATAAAGAAAATAAAAACCAGCAGCCACAATCTAGTTTTCTTAATCATATATCCCACATCATAGATCCCCTTTAGCGTTAAAATTCGTAAAAAAAGCCAGGTGTTTTATTTCTAGAACAAACACCTGGCCACTTCTTTATCGATCGTTATTTTTTTATTGCTGCCGTATCGTAAGCCTTTTGCAGAATTTCAAGGTATCTGCCCACTTTCAAGTTTTCAAGACCCTTCACATAAGCATCCCAATCCTTCGTCAAGTCCTTATTTCCTGTAATAAATTGAAGCGAACTTTGATCAATATAGTTCTTAATGTTTGTTTGTAGAATGCTTGCTTCGTCTGTGAGTGCTGGATCAATCCAAATTGCCCACATCGGGAATAGTTCCTTCGGCTCATGACCTTGATACAAGAGCGTCGCATCGTATAGTCTGCGTTCGTAGTTGGCGGAGTCGTAAACATCCGTCCCTTGTACGAAACTATCTCTGTACTCCTTCGGCTGGTAGAAGTGCCCCATACCGCTCCATCCGGCATTACGAGGAGGCTGCCCATCTACAGTTGGAATCGTTGCAATTTGAGGGGTAACTCCCTTGCCTAGAGCCACTTCGCCATCTTTCGGTTTTCTCCAATCAATGCCTTCCATACCCGATGCTGCATTCGTTTGACCTTCCGTCGTATACATATAATCAACCATTTTAATTAACGCGATTTGTGCTTCTTTGCTGGCCTTATTCGTAAGAACGAATTTCGCACCCGGAGTTAAGCCGCCTCCATCATGCGTTGCGAATGAACCATGCGGTCCTGTGAGCGGAGGTACGGGATTATAATCAGCTGAATTTTTGTTTCCTTTATCAATGTTAACGAAGATGGCTGGATGCATGCCCGCGCCTGCACCTAGAATTTGTCCGCCAGCGTTCTCGCCAATTTTCTTAAAAGCTTCGGCATTTTGCGTAAAAGCACCTGGATCGATCAAGCCCTCGTCGTACAAGGATTTAATATAAGCAAGTCCTTCTTTCCATTCCGGCTTATTGGCCGCAGTATCCACTTTACCGTTAACTAAGTTCAAGTAATTACGGTCGTCATTATAGATGAAGCCGTTCATCAGGAACGGAATGACACGCACTCCGAAATCCTCAATCGATCCGCTAAGCGGAACTTCGTCTGCTTTACCATTGCCGTTCGGATCGCTCTTCTTGAAAGCTTGAAGCACCTTCTTGAAATCTTCGGTCGTTTTCGGCATTTCGAGGTTTAATTTCTTCAACCAGCTTGTATTGATCCACATTTTGTTCGGGTAAGAACAGTGGAAACATTGCGTATAGGAGCCAAGTCCGTATATTTTTCCATCTGGCGCAGTGATGAAGCTTTTGAGTGTTGG
The DNA here is from genome assembly GCF_900103825.1 of Paenibacillus sp. yr247. Lineage (GTDB taxonomy): Bacteria > Bacillota > Bacilli > Paenibacillales > NBRC-103111 > Paenibacillus_E. The sequence goes on along the minus strand of NZ_FNIF01000001.1, from coordinate 162,194 downwards.
ATCCTTCTCCATCGCCTTTTTAATATTGGGTGCATACTGGTCGATCAAATCGTTCAATGGAAGCAGAACGCCTTGCTTACCGAACTTGAGAAGATCAGCTTGTGAGAATTGGTCGATATAGGCCGTTAATATATACGCCTCAGGATAATCGCCGCTCGCCAAGGAGATTTGACGCTTTTCTTTGGCCCCATCATAAGGAATGATTTCGAACTTAAACTTAGCGTTAAATTTGCTTTCCAAATGTTTAGTGAACAGGTTCGTCTTCAAATCCATGTCGTTCGCTTGTTGAGCAAAGACGCTTATTTCAACGGGTTTAGCCGCTTGTGCTGCAGTTGGCGATGCTGTCTCTGTAGAAGGTTTCGTTGATGCGGAAGTCTCGTCTTTACTCGAACATGCGGCAAGAACTATACTGAACATCAAGATGAAAACCAATGTACTGACCGATCTTCTTTTCAATTGTATCCGCTCCCTTTTTTGAATTGACTAGCTTGCTTATCGTTTAATCCTTAGCGCTTTGTTTTAGTCAATCACCCCTTTCAATTCTTCAATCGGACATGTTATCCCTCTTTCCACTACCCTTTTACAGAACCTACCAACATCCCCTGAACAAAGTAACGCTGCACAAACGGGTAGATGACGAGTACTGGAAGCGTTGCCACGACTATCAGTGAATATTTCAAAAGCTCTGCCAATTGCTGTCTTTCTACCTGTTTCAAGGCATCTGTGGCATTTGAGCTATTGTTAAGAATGATAATGCTGCGCAAAATGAGCTGAAGCGGAAAAAGATTGGCGGTTTTGAGATAAATAAGGGCATCGAAGTAAGCGTTCCATTGACCCACAGCGTACATTAAGAACAGAACAGCTATGATCGGTTTCGATAACGGAACCACGACACTCCACATGAATCTGAGATCGCTGCATCCATCTATTTCACTCGAATCAATTAATTCATCCGGAATCGAGGATTGGAAGAACGTTCTCGCAATGATCACTTGCCATACCCATATCGCGTTAGGAATCAATAAGGCCCATCTGGTATCGATTAGCCCCATCTGCTTCACAACCAAGTAAGTAGGAATCAATCCACCGCTAAATAACAACGTGAATGTAATTAACATCATAAGCATATTTCTTCCGAACAAAGTTTTACGTGATAATGGATAAGCAATCATGATCGTAAGCGCTACACTGATGATCGTTCCGGCAGCCGTATAAAAAAGTGAATTGGCGTAGCCTGTAACAATTTTCGGATTTTCGATGAGAGTTGCATATCCCTTGACGGAAAAGTCTACCGGCCAAAGCCATACTCGGCCTGAAGTTACCGCCGATGGACTGCTGAACGAGCTGCTAAAAATATAAATCAGCGGATATAAAACGATAACCAATAGGAGGCTCAGTATCACATAGATACAAATCAAAAATAGTTTATCGCCAACCGATTCTCTGATCGTTGTTTTCATCGTATTCATCGTTCGGTTCCTCCATTATTTACCAGATGCTCGTATTCGATAATCGCTTAGCTACCATATTTACACCAACAAGCAGAATTAAATTGATTACAGAATTAAACAATCCAACCGCAGTAGCAAAACTATAGTTAGCATTCAATAGCCCAATCTGATACACATAGGTGGCAATCACTTCAGAATTAATCTTGTTCAGCGGATTTTGCAGCAGGTAGATCTTTTCGAAGCCAAGCGACATGACACTGCCTACATTCAAAATGAAAACGATCGTGATGGTTGGCAAGATGCCTGGCAGGTCAATATGACGTATTTTCTGAAAGCGAGAAGCGCCGTCTACTTTGGCTGCCTCATAAAGTGAAGGGTCGACTCCTGCTAACGCAGCCAAAAAGATAACTGCCGAATAGCCCGCCGTCTGCCAAATATCCGACCAAACATAGATCGAGCGAAACATGCCGGGTTCACCGAGAAAATTGATAGATCCCAGTCCGAAATAATTCATCGCGACATTAACGAAGCCAAGCCGTGGAGCTAGAAAAAGCATGATGATAGATACCATAACAACGGTGGATATAAAATAAGGAGCAAAAGATACCAATTGAACAAACCGCTTAAACTTCCCATTGCGTATTTCATTGAGTGCTAGCGCTAACAAAATTGGAATTGGGAAACCGACGATTAACAAATAACCGCTGATGAGCAGGGTATTTTTAATTAACGTCCAGAAAATCGGATTATCAAAAAACAACCTGAAATGTTTGAATCCCACCCATGGGCTTCCCCATATCCCTTTGGTGACGTTGTAATCCTTAAAAGCAAGGACAGCATTCAACATCGGATAGTATTTAAAAATAAGGAAAAATAAGGCCGGCGGAATCACGATAAGATAAAGTTGCCAATGTTTTCTAAAGCTCTTTGCCGCTGCTAAGAGGAGGCCTCTACGCTCTCTAGGCGCCGCTCGGCTGTGTTCCATTACAATTCCTTTTTCCAAAATGCTCACCCCTAAGTTCCTAGTGAAGTATGACAGCGCTTTCTATATGGCTGATTATAGGGGGCTATTATGGTTGCCGTATAGGTACAATTGCGTCGTTTTACAAACAAATAACCCGAATTCAGCGGGCATTTTTCCTATTCGAACGTCCATTTATCCTTGCTGCAGCTATATTAGGCAAAAAAAATCCTAACCGCCTAAGCGATTAGGATTTTCATACCTCTGCGGACTGTCTGAACGAGCTTGGCGATACGCCCATGACTCGCTTAAACGCTCTTCGGAAGGAATGTGAACTATTATAACCGACATGCGAAGCAATTTCGTCGACGTTATACTGGTTTTTCTTCAACAAGATTGCTGCGTGGTCCATTCTAACTTTTTCCAAGTGGTCGGATAAATTCGTCCCCGTTACCTCTTTAAATAGCTGCGAGATGTATTTTTCTGGACGCTCTACAATCTCAGCAATCCGATATAAGTTTAGATCGGGATCTGAATACTTTTCAGCAATATATTCATTAATTTGCTTCACTGTTTTAATGTGTGCATCGTTCTTTTTGCTTGTAATGAGACCGCACATAGCTAAGATAATCTCATTGATTTCACGCGAAATTAGCTCAATGGCTTCAGTGGCCCCTATGCTAATTATCCGATTTTTGATTTTCTCGAACATAGTGGACTCCATGAGAGCCTTCTGGTCGAGTAATTTAAGCAGCGTTCCTTTCACTTCTCCAATGAACTGATGCTTCATTTCCACAGATAGCTCGCGATTTTCCGTATTTTGCTCGATCATCGACTTTACGATCCGCTCGGCTTCAGCCACATCACCTGCTCTAATCGTACTAATTAATCGCAGCTCCACATCGATTGGATAATAATACGTATTGCTCTCTATCCTTGTATCACTGTACCAAACGATTCCTTTTCTATTCATATATACGGCGTATTCCAAGGCCTGCCTAGCTTGCTCATAAGAACGGCTGATCTCCATGACTGAGGAAAACGGATCACTTAGTGCTGCTGTAATGGTTATTCGATATTCGGTAAAGGCCAGGTTGGCGAGATTAGCCACGAGTTGTTCGATATCTTCCTTGCCAACCTCTTCACCTTCATCCCTTTCTCCTGAAGTAAATATGGTTACCATGCGATCTGAACCCAAATCAGTCATATGAATATGCAAGTGGCTGCCTGCATCAATTAAAATCTGTTTCAAAATGAGTCTGGCCGCATTCAGCTCGTTGAGAATTTCAACGCTTTCCATTCTGGAGTATCCATTAATTTGCAAAATACCCGTATATCCGGCATTCAAATTTAACCCTGTGTCAGCCTGCGCGGCAACAGAGATCAATTCATCCTTTGATTGAAACTCTCCCGAAATTAACCTTTTATAAAAAGCATCGCGAATTAAAGGAAGCTGCCGATTGAGTTCAGACTCAAGGCGCTTGTTGTTGGTAATGATATTGGATATATTTCCCTGCAAAAAATCATATTCGTTTCGCTCTGTCGTTGCTTCCTTACCAAACTGCTCTTTCATCACATTAAGCAGCCTATTAATCGGGACTGTATTTCGATAAGACAGCATATACCCGACGAAAAGTCCAATAAGCAGAGCAACTCCGGTTACAGACCAAGTAATGTACTTGATTTTATTCGCATTCTCCATTAAAACGTGCTTTGGAATACCCGTGCTGTATACCCACCCCGTTAATTTGGAACGAATTGTGATCACCAGATCATCTTTATAAAATTGACTGACCTTGTCTTTACCAAAGCGTGTATCAGCGGATAGTTGCTCTATCTCCTGTTGACTGATACCTTGCAAACTAATGGTATGTCCTTGCGCATCGCTAATATGTGTCCAACCGCCGCTTTGATCTCTTAAACCAGACAGTACACTGTTGATAGTTTGTTCATCAATAATTGTGACAACCGTAGCCGGTGAAGAATCACTGAAGCTGTCTAATGGGAGTGATTGCATAAAGGTGATGACTGAGGTTTGCGTTCCGTTATTCACAAACGGGCTTAGCGGCATGATTTCGCTTCTATGCGTTTTCTCTAATATCGTTCTTTTCCATTCGTCCAAGGAAAGATTGCTGTAATGTGAAATCTGATAATAATGCTCAGGGCGAAAATAAGCATTGCCTGGCGTCACAACGACGTTAAAATTAGTCAAATAAATATAGAATTGCTTCAAAAAATCATTCGTTTGGCTGTAGGCCTTTATATCTCTCGCTATTTTCCAGATCCCATACACATTTGCTTTATCATCTACCAATTTTTCGTTCAAAAGTACACTCAGGTCTTGGTTTAAAGCCAATTGTCTCGTAAAGCTTTCAACTTCGGCCATTCTGCGTTCCAGAATCTCTTGGCTCTTTTGAAGCTGCGTCACATTATTCTCAATGGAAATCGATTGCGTGACATTGATCGAAGTACGGTATGACATATAGCCCGCTATGCTGGGGATGATCAAAATAACGATATAAGAGATCAGAAACCTTCGAAATAATCTGGAATACTTGGGCACTGGCAATTCTCCCTTCCATTTTGGAGGTTTCGGAATGCGTTCTTTAACAAGTTAGCACGATTCTTTAACAAAAAAAACCCCTTACTGGGTCTTTTCTGATTTTCATAAATGACATTATGCTTAAGCTCATAGAAAGCGAATATGTTCACCTTTCATTGTATTCACCGTGATGATGTCCCCTGACAGCATTTCTTCCCCTCTATTGTGTATACATTTGGCACCCTTTTCCCAAGGATTGTGGATCTGAAGCCGGGAGCCTGCCATTGATAACGGCGGGCAAGGCAAAATTTTCAAAACAAATGCCCATCGCTCCCATGAAGTCGAATGCGGTTGTGTCCGAATATCGTCCTCCGGATTGCAGAACTTTTTCCGTGCACGTTCCATTCGGAAGAATGCCCCTTCAAAAAAGGTAGCCGCCGGACGATCGTAAATAATCGCATGTTTGCGCGCTTGCTCTAGTGAATTCAACAGTTCTACCCCCGGATTGCTGTCCATGCAAACTGCACCTCATCTAATATGACAGCGCTTACTACACGACTGATTATATAGATACCGGACATTATCGCATAGGTACAATTGGGTCGTTTACCATACAGATTTCCTTATTCCTTATGAGTTACGTTCAGCTGCTTGTCGATTCTATAGATATAACCCGAAGCCAGAACAAGAGGAACGGTTTGATCACGGTAGCGCAAAAATGTTTGCCCCGCAGAGAATGCCTGGACAATGGCCTCCTTCAACTCACCGTTCTCCCAAACAATATTCACTTCTATATTCCCTCTGGCCCGTATACCTGAAACCTTACCTGTAGGCCATTTCTTTGGAAGAGCAGGAAGCAAATTGATTTCTCCGGCATGACTTTGCAGCAGCATCTCCGCTATAGCTGCCGTCCCCCCGAAATTCCCGTCCACGACAAATATTTTCTTCTCCGCTCCGGCTATCCCTGGCTTGGAATAGGTTAATAAGTTATCAAAGGACAATTGACCGATCAAATGGGTTAAATGCTTGTAGGCTTGTTCACCGTCCTCTAACCTGGCGAAGCTCGCAGCAAATGAGGCAACCGTGAACTCAACATCCTCCAATTCTTCGCGAGACATACGATTCTCTAGTGTGATTCTTGCAGCGGCGCTCAGCTCCGGTGTTCCTCTTACGGTGATTTGGTTACCTGGATATAAGCTAACCAAATGGGATAAATGGCGGTGATCAGGTTGGGCTTCCTCATAATCTTCCAGCCATTCCTGCAATTGCCCCCGCTTACCTACAAGAAGAGGCGGCAGCTTACCAATGGCCTGCTTCAGCCTTTGTTGCCACTCCATATCGACTTGCAGGAGCTCGGCAGCGTCTAAGCAAAAGACGAATAAGTCCCGCACCAATACTTGATCGATTGTTGAGCCCATCGACAATTGGTAAACGTCGTCTTCGATATAGAAGCTATTTTCGGGTGAGTCGGAGGGTCCTGTTACAAGCCAGCCTAATTTCGGATGAACAGTCATGTAGTCCAGAAAAAAAGCTGCGGCTTCTTTCATCACTGGATAAGCTCGCTGCGCTAAGAACTCTCGATTTAAGCTGAATTCATAGTGCTCTCGCAGTTGGCTAGCAATCCATAAGCCGCCTGTAACATTTAGTCCCCACGAAGTTTCCCATCCCGGAGACGTAAACCCCCAAGCATTAGAAAATACGTGTGCGACCCAGCCTTCGCATCCATAGAATTCGTGCGCAGCCGTTTTACCGGCGACTGAGAGACTCTCAATGTAGGCCATCAAAGGAAGATGGCATTCCGCTAAATTGCTCACTTCCGTTGGAAAGTAATTCATTTGTGTATTAATATCCAGATGATAATCGCAGCTCCATTGCATACGGTTGGCTTCGCCATCATTCCATATGCCCTGTAAATTCAAAGGCAGCGGGGAGTCTGCCCGCGATCCGGATATCATCAAATATCGCCCATATTGATAAAATAAAGCAAATAATTGCGGATCATCATCTTGGCCGTTCTGGAGATTCCTTATTCTTTCGTCGATTGGAAGGCGGGCAGCGTCTGAATGCCCTAACTCAAGATTCACTCTAGCAAACAAGCGGCGATAATCAGCAATGTGATTTTCTTTGAGCCGTACGTACCCATGCGCGATTGCTCGTGCTAATTGGCGCTCTGATTCATGAAGCCAGTCCTCATCCCTTTTCCCATAATCGGTATTAGCAGCAAAGTAGATGTATGCTTCATCTGCATTTTTTACGATGATTTGGTCTTCTTCTACGATGACTGATCCACCCTGAGCAACCACTTTGATCATGCCTTGGCAGAACACTCCGCAATTGCCGTCACTATGAATTGTTTCCGTCGCTTGTCCATGAAAGACAATCGTATCGGCATCCATTTTCGAAACCGAAAAATCGTTCGTCTGCCCTTCGACTGCGAGAGTAAATGAAATCCTTCCGGCTTGTTCACTGCATAAGCGCGACACCACAATGCCATCTGGATGCGAAGCAAAAACGTCACGCGTAAAGATGCTGCCGTTGGATTGGTATGAAATATGTAAGATGCCGTTATCGAGATTTAGTTCACGTTGAAAGGCTTCACCTTGATGATCAACATTCAAATATATATGGCACATTGGCAAATTAGTGCCGAAGTTTTGCTTCGGAGGCTGCAGGAATCTTTGAGCTAACTCTTCGCCTTTCTTATAGTCACCAGCAAAGAACTGCTGCCTCATTAACGCAAGATCGGCTTTACCCTTTGAATCACTCTTGATCACTTCGGGTTGTCCTGACCAATAAGTGACTTCTGTTATACTCCAGGTTTCCTTTTCGATTCCCCCAAAGATGACAGCTCCCAATCTCCCATTTCCGATGGGTAACCCTTGCGACCAGTCCGATGCAGTGCTTGAATACCATAGCTTCAAATCATTCATGCATGAATGCCCCCTTTATTTCAAGCTCACACAATGTATCGTGTATGATTTTATCTTATCATTCACGATATATTGTGTAAAGAAAACAAGTTTACAATGAAAACATGCCTAACCTGTTCAACCGCAGCTGAACGGATTAGGCTTAAACATTCCAGATATATTAAATCGTCGAACATGAATTTCTTTCTATAATTTTGCTTTCAATAATTACATTTCCCGGGAAATCACCTTGCAACACGCCTAATTGGTTCATCAATAGTTTGACGGATTGAGCTCCTAATTCCGAAGGCTGCAAATCCATGCTGGTCAACGAGGGGTTCGATTGAACCATCATGGAGAGATCTCCACATATGACGAATATAGATACATCTTCAGGCACCCTGAGATTAAGATCCTTGATCGCATTTAGAACACAGAATGCCGTACGGTCGTCATCCGCAATAATCGCTGTTACGTTTTTCATTTGTTTCCCGAGGATATTTATCGTTTCCTCATAGCCATAGTCCATGTATTCGCTTGAACTTAGGTCAGGTTTATGGTGAATCATGTGTTCTTCTACTACAAGATGATGATCTTCCATCGCCTTTATGAAGCCCGCTTTTCTATCAATTGACACCGTCATCAACTCGTTCGCATTTAAAAACATCAGGTTTTGATGACCCTTGTCTATCAAATATTTGCAAATTCTGTAAATAATCGTGTGATTATCATTATCCACGTTATAAGCATTAGTAACATTTGAATTCATGACTCTACCGACCGTAACAAAGGGGATTTGCTCAGAATGCATAAGGTTGATACGCTCATCATCTTTCGTTGGGCTCATAACTACAGCACCATCAATCGGATAACTCGACAAGAACGGAGTTTGTACTTTTTGCAAAGGAATCATATCAAGTAAGACCCTGTATCCATAATAGGATGCTTCCAAAATAATCCCATTGATGAATTGCGTATGAAATGCGCTAAAAAAGAAGCTGCCATGCGGGATTGTCAACCCAATCGCCATGGTTCTCTTAGTGACCAAGCTTCGCGCAATATGATTAGGCACATAATTTAATTGCCTGGAGACACTCATTACTCTCTCTTTTACTTCGTTGCTTGTGGGTCTTTTTTGGCTAAAAACATTGGACACTGTCCCTTTGGAGACATTCGCTAATTTCGCAACATCATCTATTTTAGCCATATCTTGATAAACACCCCTTCAGGAAACCACCCATTTATGCTAATTTTTCATTGAGCTGCTCGACTAAATCGATTAGCTCCAACGGATGGCTGATTGTATATTTGGGTATTTCACTTTCGTCTGCGTGTAGTTTAGGATATCTTGGCGTCCAGCTTAAGAATATGCTCGTTATCCCCATTTGATTAGCCCCTTTAACATCCCTGCTCAAATTATTGCCAACCATGACAATCCGGGAGCAGTCCTGCTCACTGAGTTCCAACGCTCCAATCGCTGCTTTAAACATACGCGGACTTGGTTTAGAAGCTTTAATCGTCTCTGAATAAATCATCGTGGTAAAATAATCATACAATCCATTTTGCGTTAAAATATTTTTGAACGATTGCGCCCTACCGTCGGCTACAAGGGCCAGTATATATCCACGTTCGGCAAGCGTCTTCACCATAATATCGGCCCCTGGGATCACTTTGGCTTGAATGACAACATCGTGGTCATCTCTAATTTCAGTTCCTTCATCAATGATGGTATCCCCGCAGTCCAGAAAAACAATAAGCTTCTTAGCATTCATATCAATCGTTGTCGTATCATTCGTTGTATTATGACTCATGGGTTACACCTCTTAAGTTTAATTTGTTTGCATAGTGGCATGCAGCAAAATGATATTCGTCTATAGCCTGCAGCTCCGGTTCTTGCTGAATACACTTGTCGGTTTTATACATACACCTGGGATGAAAGTGACATCCACTTGGAGGGTTAGCCGGATTCGGAACCTCTCCTTCGAGGATAATTCGATCCTTCTTATTATTGGGATCCGGCTCAGGTACAGCCGACAAAAGTGCCTCGGTATAAGGATGCTTGGGATGGTCAAATAGTGAATCCACCAGTGCCAACTCTACAATTTTCCCCAAGTGCATGACAGCGACCCTGTCGGAAATGTTTTGAACGATGGACAAATCATGAGAGATGAAAATGTAGGTAATCTGTAGCTGCTCTTGCAAATCCTTTAACAGGTTAATAATTTGGGCTTTAATGGAGACGTCTAACGCCGATACAGCTTCATCGCATACGATGAGTCTAGGCTCTGAAATAAGGGACCTTGCAATGGCAATACGTTGTCTTTGTCCTCCGGAAAAGGCGTGGGGATATCGTTTGAGGTAACTGACATTTAATCCAGTCTTCTCCGCGATTAAGGTAACTTTGTCATCTAATTCCGATTTCGTCAGCTTAAAGTTAGCGAGCAGCGGCTCGGAAATAATGTCGTATACGCTCATTCTTGGACTCAGTGATGAAAAGGGATCCTGAAAGATCATTTGAATATCTTTTCTATATTTCTTGAATTCTTTTCCCCGCAGCCCCAAAAAATCAACTTGCTCCTCGCCTTCAGGATGATAAATGACTTGCCCTGATGTGGCGTCCATCCCTCTCACAATACAACGGCCTAACGTCGTTTTACCACAGCCCGATTCGCCGACAATGCTTAGGGTTTCCCCCTCGAAAAGCTCAAATGAAACATTGTTCAACACTCGGATGGATGAAGGCTTACTAAACAGCTTATTCTTGGATTTCACTTGAAAATCCTTATTTAGATGATTTACTTTCAATATAGGTTTAGACATACTTATTCTCCTTCACCCTCATCCTTGTAAAGAAAACATCTAACCATATGGTTATCGGATATGCGCGTTTTCGGTACGGCTTGTGTATTGCATACACCATCCATCCTATCTTTACAACGATCGTAGAAACCGCACATTGGAGGCATATTGGTAGCCATTGGTACTGTTCCTTCGATGGATTCTAAACGTGTATGTCTATTTTCGGATAGTTTTGGCATAGATTTGAGTAAACCTTTGGTATATGGGTGTTTGGGATTGTTGAAAATTTCTTTCACTGTCGATTGCTCGACGATTTTCCCTAGATACATGACGGCTACTTCATCGCACATTTCTGCTATTATCCCAAGATCGTGAGTCACCAGCAGAATGGCCATTCCAAATTCCTGTTGAAGTCCTTTCATAAGCTCCAACACTTGTGCTTGAATTGTTACATCAAGTGCTGTAGTGGGCTCATCGGCAATTAACAATTCGGGGTTGCAGGATAAGGCCATCGAGATCATCGCTCGCTGACGCATTCCCCCCGAGAATTCATGCGGATATTGGTCAAAACGTTTCTCTTGATCGGAGATTCCCACTTTACTGAGCATTTCTAGCGCAATTTTTTTGGCTTCTTTTTTATTTTTGGTGCGGTGGATTAAAATGGATTCCATGATCTGGTTCCCGATGGTGTACATCGGTGAAAAAGCCGTCATCGGTTCTTGAAATATCATGGCAATTTTTCTGCCTCGAATGGAACGAATCTGTTTACTGCGTGAATTTAAAGATAATAAATCCAATTGGTTTAAGGCTTTCTCAGAGTCGGAGTGATACACGATCTTCCCCGTGGTTTCACACTCTTTTGGATTAATGCTGATAATTGCTCTGCTGGTCAGACTTTTCCCGCAGCCTGACTCGCCAACAAGTCCCAGTGTTTTTCCCTTTTTTATTTCAAAATCAACACCATCCACGGCCTTCATTTCTCCATTATCCATTTGAATTCGAATCTTAAGATCTTGGACGGACAGAAGGGGTTGCTCGGATTGTGAAACGGAAGCTTGAGATGTCATTATATCCCCTCGCTTTACTCTAATATGGATTATTTCTTGTATGGATCCGCTGCATCACGTAATCCGTCGCCAAGAAAGTTAAAGGTTAAAACGGTAACGATGACAAAGCCTAAAGGGATTAGCTTCCATGGATACAAAGCGACATTCTCGATTTGCTGAGCTTCTTGAAGCAGAACTCCCCAGCTGGTGGCAGGAGAACGAATCCCGAGCCCAAGAAAACTCATTGCTGTCTCACCAAGAATCATACCGGGTATGGCCAGTGTCGTTGCCACAACCAAATAGCTGATAAACCCGGGCAAAAGATGCTTAATAATGATTTTCGCATCGCTAACGCCGGCTATTTTGGCTGCCAGAACATATTCTTCATTTTTTAAAGATATAAACTTCCCTCTTGCAACCCTAGCTAATTCCGTCCAACCGATAAACGCGAAAATGATGACGATATACAGATACATGGTTACAACGGGAACTCGAGCTGGTATTGCAGCTGACAATGCCATCCATAAAGGGAGCGTCGGAAATGAACGAATGATTTCAATAAACCGCTGTATAACCGAATCAATCCATCCTCCGAAATACCCTGATACCCCCCCGATAAACAAACCTAAGACAAAGCTTATCGTTACGCCAATGAGAGGGATGCTTAATGAAATTTGACTTCCTAGGACAACACGAGATAATAAATCTCTGCCCATCCCGTCTGTACCGAACATAAATATGCGTCCAGGCTCATCCACGCCAAATAGATGGATATTCGTTGAAAACAAGCCTAGAAACGTATAGCTTTCACCCTTCACAAAAAAGCGGACCGGATGGCGAACTTTCTCGTCCTGCACAAACATTTTCCGCAGTGTTACTGGGTCTCTTCCTGACTTGAGCTCATTCACAAACGGTCTAAAGTGAAAATTGCCTTCTGCATCCTTGAAGCTCACTTTAACCGGAGGCGCATTCACATATTTACTGTCATAGCTTTGCAAGCCGTAAGGCGCGATAAATTGGGCAAAAATGGCGCCAATATAAAAAAAGGCGAGAATCACTAGGCTGATGCGGGCTAATTTATGCTTTTTTAACCTGCGATACATAAGTCGCCATTGTGAGCTATAATATACATCGCTATTCTTTGTTTGTTTAATTGTGTTTAGTCGTTGTCTTCCTAATATTGGAATAGTTTTCATGGTCACATACCTCTGAACTCTGTACGAATTTTTGGATCGAGCCATGCCAATAAAATATCCGAAATCAATGTTCCGATAACCGTCAAGACAGCCATAAACAATAACCAGGTTCCCGCCAAATACATATCCTGAGCTAATAATGCGTTATACATAACTGGGCCTTGAATGGGTAAATTCAGTACGATTGCCGTAATCGTCGAACCTGTGAAAATCGATGTTAGGGACCATCCAATAGTGCTCACGATCGGATTCATCGCAGCTCGCGTCGGATATTTGAGCAGTATTTTCGTTTCTGATAAGCCTTTTGATCTTGCTGTCACCACATTCGGCTTATTCAATTCGTCCAGCATTTGACCTCTCATCACTCGAATCAGCTCTGCTGTGTTCGCCAAACCAATAACAATAACAGGGATGATCATGTGCTTCAGCAAATCAAAAACCTTATCTATCGACCATCCGGCATTTGCGAATTCACTCGAAAATAGACCTAGCAAGGGATCGCCAAAATACACATAAGACAGATACATTAAGATAATAGCCATCAAAAAGTGAGGAGTAGCCATACCCAGAAACCCGATGGCTGAAAAAATATAATCACCTATCGAATATTGCTTTACAGCGCAGTAAATACCGATCGGGATCGCCACGCAATACGTAAAAGCCATTGTCACCAGAGAGACGATAATCGTTAACCCCATGTATTGCGAAATTACGGTCATAACAGGCTTGTTATAGCTAAAAGAATACCCGAAGTTAAAATGAAAAATAATATTTTTCATCCATTCCAAATATTGTATAAACCAAGGTTGATCCAACTTTAAGCTAGCTCTCATTACATCCATATCATTTTGTGTCATTACATCGCCTGCCGCAGACATCTTCGCCGCATAAGTCGATACATAGTCACCGGGCGGAAGCTGAATGATGTAGAAGACGATCATTGAAATAAAAAAAACGACAGGTATTACCAAAATGATTCTTCTTACAATATATTGGAGCATCTCAATCCTATCCTCTCCGGTTAATTCGATGATGCCACCTGAAAATAATAATGGGGGAAGTTGGACTCCCCCATTATTTAGTAAAGAACTAACTTATTGTTTGATAAAGAATTGTGAAGGATGAGCATGCCCCATACTGCGGAATTCATCTGCATAGACTAAGTCCTTAGGTACGTTACCCATTTTGTTTGATGCAACAATCAACTTTGGTGTTGGGCCTGCATAACCAATAATCCACTGATTCTTTTGATGGAGCTTAATGATTTCATTACTCCATTTCGTTATTTCCTCTTTGCTTGTAGATGATTTAACTTTATTCCAGTAATCCATTATTAACGCTACATCACCTTCTGGTTTTACTCCGTCTTTTCCATTAGATGAAGTATACAATCCATAATTTCCAAGCCATGGTGTCAATACTCTCAGAGGCACTAATGTATCAGGTCGAAAAGCTACATTAACGAGAGAAATATTTTCTGTGGTTGCTGGAATCTTATTCGCATATTTGAGATCATTGTGAGTTCCTTGATCCACAACTTTCAGATCTACCTTAATGCCAACTTGCTCATAATATTTTTTTATTAATTCCAAGAATTTTGCCGAATTTGTACTCGGTTCAATAATCGTGACAGTTAGATCAGAGCCGTCTGCGTTTAAACGAAAATTGTTCTTATCACGTTTAGTCAGACCTATTTCATCCAAAAGTTGATTCGCACGCGATTGATCAAATTTACTCCACTGATCCGCCCAGCCTTTTTGGTAACCAACCAAACCTTCAGGAACTGCGGCTTGTTGAGGTGCGCCTAAACCATTCGTAATGATCTCTGAAATTTCCTTTCGGTCGACCGCAACGGAAACGGCTTCTCTAAATCGGATATCTTGGAACAGCTTGCGCAGATTGGGATCCGCAATTGTTTGATTAAATTGAAGACCCGCACTTGACCAGGTTGGTGTTGTCCAAGGCATTACCCGGAACCCAGCTTTTTTCTCATTTTCTTTCAGTACAGTGAAATCTTTAAAATCAAAATCAAGCAGATTATAATCTCCCGCTAATGTGCCGAGAATTCTTTGAGCCGGATCCTGCACTTTGGTAGCGACGATACGGTCCATATAAGGGAGCTGATTTCCTGCGCTATCAACTTTCCAGAAATAGGGATTGCGTTCCATAATAAACTGATCACTATTAGGGTCATTTTTAGCTACCCAAGCTCTTAAGGTCGGGATTTGCGGGTTTACCCAATAGTAATAGCCCGTTGCTACCAAGAAAGACTTCACATCTGCAAAGCCCCATTGTTTCGCAATTTCAAGCGCCTTCGCATCACCTACAAACTCAGGCAATATGGTTTTTTGGAAATGTGCCGGTGCAAAGAACCATTTGTTATCAATGGCAACGCGTTCCAAGAACTGCACGCTGGGATACTTATGTACAACCTTAAAGGTATAATCATCAACTTTGGTCACTTGCGCTAATGCCTTTTCCCCTGTTACAGGGTCGACAGAATAATAAGCATCATATATTTTTTTGCCGAAAGTCTCTTTAGTGAGCATGTGCTCCCAATAGAAAATGACATCATCGGCTGTGAAAGGCACTCCATCTGACCACTTCATACCTTTTCTCAAATGGATGGTGAATTCAGTTGAGTCTTTATTGACTTCATAGCCTTTGGCCACGTTTGGTTCAACCGTACTTCCATCCTTATTAAAGCGGAAAAGCGCTTCCTCCGTAGGTTGACCAACAGCCCAACGATCATTAGGTCCACCCCAAGGCATTTTCCAATCCCCGCCGTATTTCCCTATTTCGTCCAATGTTTTTTCAACCATGATATCTTCCTTAACCGGCATCCGTTCAGTCACAGGCTTCAGTGAACCTGATCCGACTAGCTTAGTTAACATTGGGGCCTCATTGTAGCCGTCTGCCTTCACAGTAGCAGATGCAACAGGCGCCTTAGATGCCTGAACGGCTGAACTTGGCTTTGGATCACTTTCACTCTCACACGCCACAAAAACAACTGCCAAAATCAACATCATCATTACAAAAAACAACCTGTTTTTTTTCAAGCCTATCCCCTCCATGATTATACTGGTACTTCAATCTTCCTCATCAAACACTGAAAATTGTTTCCCTTCACCTCCTAGTAGATTAAACTTTAAACCGGTTTAATGAATGAGTCATTCTGCGGGTCATAAATCATGTTAAGTATATTTTGATTTAAACCGATTTAATTGAATTTACAAAAAAATAATTGTAAGCGCTTAATATTTTCGAGCTAAGGAGACATGGATCTCCCTCTCTTTAAACCGGTTTAATAAAGGAACGTCGGAATTGTAAGCGTTTTATTAATAGCTGTATCGTACATCGAAATTACGTATATTGCAACAACTTTTTGGAAGAAAATAGGGGTCGTCATGGGGCTTTGTTTGTTATTTTTATTCGATGGATTGTTAAGATTTAATTCTGGATTATAAAGATTATTTGTTTTCAAAAAAACCTTTAAATCATGATTGATACTTACTGCGATTACGCTATCCTCCTTTGTGAATATTAAAAGCGTAGGATAGTACGTCTCCGTTTGACTTATAAACAATACTACCTCAGCGACTGTTCCCGTAATCCATTTATTTTTGATTTTCAGAGGAGGAGCGAGTTCAATCTTTATTCCTAACCCATTGTCAGGCTCAATATTCAATGAGCCGACAGCTCCAGAAATCGAAGATAACCATTTCTCAACTTCACTTTGCAAACTTTGCAGAGTGCTTTAATGTTTTTACAACCTCACCTTTCTGGATATCAAACACCTCTGCTCCATCAAAAGCAAGGACAGCATGTACGTTAAAGCAAGTTAATGTAACGAGAATGGCACTTATGTACACTAGTTTTTTCAAGATATCCCTCCACTTTCTTAAAAATGATTTAACATTAGTTTGACGTTCTTCTAATAATCACATGCTATTCTAATGATATAAAAGGAACTGTAGGAGGGATACTCATGCGCCTCGCGTTATTTACCGACACATTTGTTCCTCAAATGAATGGCGTAGCTCTCACACTTGGGCGGCTAACTGATTACTTACATCGCCGTGGCATTGATCATCTCGTTTTTATACCAAAATGCACTGATGATGTTGCTTACCCCGATCCAGTTCGCCCCATTAACAGTATCCCCTTCTTTCTTTACCCCGAGTGCCGAATCGCACTGCCGAACGTCATTGCTTTACACACTGAACTCGACCGATTCCGCCCCGATCTGCTCCATTTGGCAACTCCATTTAATATCGGCCTATGTGGCCTTCACTACTCTCGCAAGCACCAAATTCCGCATGTAGCTTCCTATCATACTCATTTCGATCGCTATCTTGAATACTACCGGATGAAACAGGCTGTCCCCTTATACTGGGCGTATATGAAATGGTTTCACCAATCATGCGACGCCACATTCGCTCCATCTCTCGATACCATTGATTCACTCCATTTGCATGGCTTAAGCCGCTTGCTGCTTTGGTCGAGAGGTGTAGATTGCGACTTGTACACACCCGATAAGAAAAGCAACGATGTTCGTGAACGATACGGCATTACAGCACCAATCCTACTACTTTATGTGGGCCGGATTGCTCCGGAAAAAGATATAGATACATTAATTGCAATCATGCGAACATTACCTGATTCGTTGAAAGCACGTGTCCATTGGCTCATTGTTGGAGACGGACCACTTCTCCCCGATTTGAGAGAGCAAGCACCGGACAATGTGACATTTGCTGGTTACAAGCGCGGCGAAGAACTTGCCCAGCTCTATGCTTCAGCTGACTTATTCATCTTTCCTTCCAGTACCGAAACGTTCGGTAACGTCGCACTGGAGGCAATGGCATCGGGCTTACCCGTTATTGCCGCAAATAGCGGAGGGGTTCGTGAAATGGTTGTGTCTGGGCGGACAGGTGTTTTGTGCACGCCTCGCCATCCTGACTCGTTTATTCGGGAGATTTGCGCGTTGGCGGATGACCCAGAACGATTAGCTAGTTTCATCATAGAAGCTAGGAGTTTCGCACTTGGACGTTCTTGGGACGCTATCTTTGAAAAGCTGCTATGGAACTACGAACAAATTATTGATTCTCGCCAGCTCGGCAAGAAACCGGGATTTTACTCTGCTTGAAGGGGGGATAATCAATGCGATTAACTTTAATAGGAACGGGTTATGTCGGATTGGTGGCAGCCGTCTGCTTTGCAAAGCTAGGTCATGAAGTTACGGCAGTCGACCGAGAGCAGGTCATCCATGGCTTGATGGAAAGTAAGCTGAGTGTATGGGAACCTGAACTGGATACGCTGCTGGCAGACACGCGTGACAGCGGCAAATTGTTCTTTGACACAGACGTTGCTAGAGCGGCCGCCGGTGCTGATGCCCTAATGATTGCAGTTGGCACGCCCACCCGAGTGGATGGCTATACAGATCTTAGGCAAATTCGTGAAGTGCTTGGTCATTTGATGCAATCCGGCATCTGTCCACCGCTTGTTATTATAAAAAGTACCGTACCTGTTGGAACCTGTGACGAGCTCGAAGTGAGCCTGCATGCGGCGGGTCTTCTTACTGAAGTTGCCTATAATCCAGAATTTTTACGGCAAGGCAGTGCCGTTTACGATTTTCTGGAGCCCGACCGTATTGTTTTCGGCTGCAAATCACACCATGCAGAGACGCTGCTTCGCCAGTTATATGAGGGTATTAATGCCCCTGTTCAAGTATGTGATAGGCGCAGTGCCGAGCTTGTTAAATATGCATCCAATGCATTTCTGGCCATGAAAATTTCGTTTGCAAATATGATGTCCGATTTATGTGAAGGTTATGGCGCGGATATTCGCCAAGTCGTGGAAGGCGTAGGATCTGACCAACGTATCGGACCGGACTTTTTGAAAGCAGGAGTCGGTTACGGCGGATCCTGTTTCACAAAGGATTTGAAGTCACTGCTCACTTCCGGAAGGCTTATTGGCTGCTCGCTTCCATTACTCGAGGCAACCGCCAAAATTAATGATCAGCGTATTTCAAGGATGTTCGCAAAGCTTCTCTCGATATGGATGAACCCTATTGGCAAACGGCTCTGCGTGTTAGGCATCTCATTCAAACCGAATACGAATGATGTTCGGGATGCTCCTTTTCTCGCCTTATTATCCCATTGTCAGCGTCATGGAATCGAAGTTCATGCCTACGATCCAGTCGTCCACTATGTTCCGGCAGATGGTGTTAACGTGATGGACTCTCCCTACGATGCGGTGAGGAATGCCGATGCCGTAATTATTATGACGGAATGGCCGCAGTTTGCAAGTCTGGATTGGCCTCGCATGATTCAACATATGCGCCTTCCCCTTGTACTCGATGGACGCAATCTACTATCGGACGAAGTCATTGCACAAATTATAGATGTTAATGGTGCAATCTATATGCCTGTTGGCCGCTCTATTGATCAGCACTTGCCAAAGTAAGCCATAAATCCGCCATCCACAGGGATGGTGGCACCGTTGTCGAAGCTGAACGCAATGGCGTTGACGCAGATGCCGAAAGTTCCGACGAAATTCAGTTCAAAATGCGATTTGAGGCTTTCCTGCGAACTTGTTCATTATGGTTGCTGCGCTGCCAAGCGTACAAAAAACTCCAATCAGTTCAGACCAGCTGAACTGATTGGAGTTAATTCATGAAACGATCCCCGATATACTTGAGATTCAACTATAAATTAGAGAATCTCTCCACTGTTATTTTCCGTATTACAATTCAAGAATACTTTTCACAAGTAAAAATGGCAATACACCAATTGAGACAAAAGCATAAAAAAAACCTTGAAGAAAATTTTTGAGTAGTTTCACAAAAATCACTCCCATCATTTTTTGTCTAAATTGTGAACTACTTCTATTGTACTCTCTTTGCAAAAAAGATACATGAAAATAACATTAATTATTTGAAGGCTTGTCTTTGCAAAAAGCCTATCGCTCTCGGGTTGCGCTCGATCCGACCCAGCCGAATTTACGCCAAGCACATCTGATTCAATCGGAATTGCATGATGAGGTGCAACCCAGAGACCCGATTCGCGTCAAATTACCTCCTTTGCCACACCGACCTCTCGAACGGGTCTAAGAAAAAGCAAAATCTGTTGAGTTAATTAAATATGCATGTTAATTAAATACCTTCAAATTTCACGGGCCTCATAAATAATCTTATTAGCTGCTCTTTTGGGTCGTTACCTTCAGAGATTACTGAATAAACAGCCTGACAAATTGGCAGCTCCACATCATATTTAGTGGACAATCGCAATAATGCTTTTACGGTTGCTGCTCCTTCAGCTAATTTCCCGAACGGTTCCTTATTTACAAATGCCTCACCAAAACGTCGATTATGACTATGCTTAGAAAACACCGTTGCTTCGTAGTCACCGAGATGTCCTAAACCGTAAATAGTTAATTCGCTCCCTCCCATTGTTCTAACTAATCTCGCAATTTCTTTTGTTCCTCTAGCCATTAAGGCTCCCTTTAAACTTGTATAACCTAATCCATCCAACATGCCAGCCGCGATTCCAATTACATTTTTCGCCGCAGCACCTATCTCATTGCCTAACAAATCTTGCCCATAATAAAATCTTATAGTCTCGCTTCCGAAGCTGTTTACAATCAATTTAGTTATGTTCATGTTATCTGAATCAATAACCATACAGTTTGGAATGTCATTAATAAAATCTTGAACATGCCCAGGTCCAACCCAAATTGCTAAATTTATAGGTGATTTTATTTCTTCCATAAAAACTTGTGAGAGTCTTTCTCCAGACTCCATTTCAAGTCCTTTCATGCATAAAACAAAAATCTTATTTGTAATTCCCATAGTATCTAACTGCTTTGCAAAACCTCTAAGTTCTTGAGCACTAATGGCGATAAATATGATTTCGGCAAATTGAATTGCCTCAACAATTTTATTCGTTAAACGTATATTTTGGGATAATACTAAATAATCATTTGTTCGACTATCTAATAATCTTTGATAATTTTTTGATGCTTCTCTTCCCCATAAAATTACTTCATGTCCTAGTTTATTAGCATACCATGATAAAAAAGATCCCCATCTTCCGCAACCTAATACAGTAACTCTCATTAAGCAGCACTTCCTTTATTTTTTTATATTTTTCGTTGTAATTCAACTAACGTCCTATGTATGAACTTCGCAGAAAAATTCCTTCAAGGCCGTTACTCCAACAAACGAAAAAGGAGCTACCGCCAAGCAAGCTCCTCCACAATCGTTTCGCGTAAGTTTAATTTTGATTACCATTTCATCCCTATCATCTTACGATCATTCAACGGAAGAGACAGGTGGAGGGTACTGAAATAGCGTGACATTAATGGAACACAAAATTCGACTTTTCAATACTTTCATTTAAAAAGGATAACGATTGAATCCATGATCGCTTCATATCCAATTTGAACATAAATTTTATTGGAAGTAGGATTGCTGAGATCAGTGTATAAGCTTGTTGTTTTATAACCACGATCTAATAAGAATTGAGTAAATGCTGAAACACAATCAGAGGCATATCCCTGTTTTCTCTCGCTAATCGGGGTGTAAACATAGCTGATTGTAATATTATTTTGGGTTGGACGTGTAGCATTAGCCATGGAAACCAATTCTCCGTTCACTTCCCACGCAACTAGATTTCCTTTATTAATCATTATTTTAGCTCTTTTATCTGCTTCCTCTAAACTTATAGGTTGGTTAGTTTCATTACAAAATTGATACACCCACTCTTTAATTGTGTGATGATCCTTTTCAATTATTTTCCTGAGCTTTCCATTTGTATTTGTTTTTTTCTCAACTTTTTTTAGTTTATAAATCTTTTGGTCCATTAGGACACTTGCTTGAGTCCCTTTAACGTTAGAAATATACATAGCTAGTTCAGTTGTTAATTTCTTTTCACCTATAAAACCAGGTATTTCTTGAATTGTGTTATTCAATTCTTCTCCTATAACGTGTATTTCCTTTGATGTAAAAGAAACAGATTTTGATAAGATAATTTGCCTAGGATGTGTTTGTAGTAAGACCAACCCTATGTCATTGTCTTTTAGTATCGCAGCCATAAAACGAGGCCTTTCATCTTTTTCACTTAAAGATTGCAAGACACCTAATACTAAATTGTTTTCAGCTTCATATTGTTCTAAGAAAGAGATTACATCTTTCTTAAATAATGCAAGATCATCATACTTTAAAAGTTTTATCAAACAAACCATCCCCTTTTGGTTAGTTCTTGAATGATCAATAATGTTTCTTATTAAATACTCTAGAAAAACTAATTTATCCTTCAAATGAAAAAGTTTATTTATGTGACCCCTTTTCAACTATGCTGCCTGTTTGCTTTAATATAAAATGAACATCGAAGTTTTATAGAGCTTCATCAGACTGGATGTAGCGTAAGCTACGGCGGAAAAAGCGAAAAGGAACTACCGTGGCAGCTCCTTCCCAGGACGTACTTGCTGTGAATAACTCTTGTATCACCATTCCCTGCCCAATGCAGATGATAAGGGCTGTCTTCGGTATCATCGGGCTGCCCCTTCATGATACGCTGTAAGATTGAATACCGCCTTGCTGTAACCGACGGGTCGGCTTGCGTCATTGCGGATTTGCACCTGCGAAATCCGGTATAAGTCGTCGATCGTTGCGCGGTTCGAGTAGCCGATCTGCTCCAGAATGGTCGCAATAATAAGCGGCCACTCCTCCTCGGAGCCGTCCATCACCTTCAAAGCGAACGCCAAACGTTCCTTCTTCAGGCTGAAGCCGTAAACGCCTTTCGCGCCTCCTTTGGCCACGATGTTGGCGTCCCGCAGCAGCACGGAGCATATAAAATCGGTGCCAGCGATCATTTCCCCGTGCTCGTTCATAAGCCCGCTCAGTTTCTCGACCGCGGTTCTGACCTGTGCGTCCGGGATCAGATCCGGACATGCCAGCTTCAGGTAAGCTCTGGCTGTCGCATCAAGAGGAAGGGCAAAGACGGGAAATCCGCAACCGTCCGTGCCAATCGGGATTTGCTCCTCCGGCATCTCGGATATCGACGCAAGCGTGCGCAAGATGTGCAGTTGGGCGGGATGACAGGGATCGCAATACGATTCGAGATCATAGTCCAACCCTTTGCACAGCGCCAAAATCCCAGTATGTTTACCGGAGCAGTTGTGATACACCCGCCGCTTCGGGCTGTTTTGCCGAACGACGTCATCCCTTGCGCCTACATTCAACGGATACGTCGAAGCGCAGGCGAGCATTTCTTCGCTGAGCCCGATTTTGCGGAGCATCGATTCGACGGCTTCGATATGAAACGGTTCGCCTCGGTGCGATCCGGCCATCACGGCCGTCTCCTTGCCCGTAAAGCCAAAACGGTTCTCGATGCTGTGCTGGAGAACCGATATCGCCTGAAACGGTTTGGCCGCTGAACGCAAGTAAGTCATATGCAGCGGATTGCCGATCGCATACCGTATCGTTCCCGTGTCGTCTACTCCACATAAATGGCCAGCATGCGTGCATTCAAGTACGCCACCGCGGTATTCTTCCACCAAAATGTGCTGCATCCTCACGAATCTCCTCTCCATATCACTTTAAACGGTATCATCCGTATGATCCATAAAGCGAATACACCGTTTATCGAGATCGTCGGCGCTGCAGACGGCATTGATGCGCTGCAAAAGCTAGTGTACTTTCAGCCCGATTTGATCCTTACTGATATTCATATGCCGGAAATGGACGGACTCGCACTTATTTTGTGACTTACTAATGCACGTTTTTTAAGAAGGCCTACACAATCAAATCCCGATTTTTAAGCTGCAGCATGCATGCGGCGATCTGTTTCATACGAAGAGGATTAAAGGCAGCGGATATTGCATTGAGGTTAGCGGAAGAAAGAACGATAAGGATAGCTTGCGTGGTACTGAAACATGCCTTCCTATGAATATCTTTTGAAGATAGTATCTTTTCTCTTATAGGGAGGGGGACAAATTTCATATGTTCATTTATATAGTGAAAAATGGAGATTCTCTTTTTTCAATTGCTTCAAAATATCAATTTCCCCTCGACACCCTTCGTAACGTAAACGGCTTGATAGATGAGATGATGGTCCCCGGTCAAGCTTTGATTGTTCCATCGACCGTCTATATTGTTCAGCCCGGAGATTCGTTATACGAGATATCCAAAATGAGTTTGGTTCCCGTGGAAACCCTGCGTACTGCAAACGGGCTTGAAAGCGATATTTTGTCCGTTGGAATAAAGCTGTATTTACCGCCGCGAACCAAATATCCAGAAGAAGGCTTGAGTTATATCATTCCTGTCACACCCGAACAAATTGAAGCGACAGCCAGCAGCTTCTCTGCTTATAATGCCTACTTTGGCATTTTTGAATATCACATTAACGAGGAAGGGAATTTGAGCACTCTAAACAATGATGAACTCGCCGTCAGAGCTTCAAGGAATCATAAAGTGGCCCCTCTGGCGACAATTACAAATTTAACCGCGGGAGGATTCAGTCCTAAATTAACAAAAAAAGTACTTAACTTTCCTGAATTAAGGAACCGTCTAATTAACAATATCTATAACTTGATAAAAACAAAAAATTACGCTGGAGTTAATATTGATTTTGAGCAAGTGAATGCAGGGGAAAGAGATTTGTATACCGGCTTTTTGCGCTCATTAAATGATCGTTTAAGCCCGGAGGGATACTTCACATCGGTTGCCCTTCATGTAAAAAAAAGCGATAGTGATTATCCAGGTTATGATTACGGCGGAATCGGTGCTGTGGTGGATTTCGTTTTCATTATGGCCTATGATTGGCATGAAAAACATTCCGGTCCCGGACCTGTAGCTCCGATCGATGAGATACGAAAAACCCTCGACTATGCTGTGCTACGCATGCCCCGGAATAAAATTATTCTTGGTGTACCTAGATATGGATATGACTGGACTATGAGCAACGGAAACGCAATCAGTGCTAAAGCTGTTTCAGTCACAACCGCTACTGAAGCAGCTATGAGGTATGAAGTGCAGATACAATATTCCACTCAGCACCAACAACCTTATTTTTCATATTGGGACGAGAATGGTAAGAGACACATAGTGTGGTTTGAAGATGCGCGAGCCCGTGCCGCAAAATTTCAATTAGTCGTCGATTACCGTCTTAGGGGCGTAGGGGCGTGGCAGCTTGGATTGAATTTCCCGCAATCTGCTTTCTTGGTGGAACATTTTTTTGCTCAGAAAAGAGTGATTTGAATCTATCGTGCCGCCGACTCGATCATTGGTTCAATAGAATTAATGGGATGCAGGACTCCCTTATAGGCAAAGGATGCATTTCCAGTTTCCTCCGAAACAACGAGTACAAGAGCATCGGTTCGTTCTGTCAAACCTATCGCAGCACGGTGTCGTGTCCCTAGTTTTTTTTCAACCGTCACATTAGATACTGGCAAGACATTCGCTGCCGAAACAATTCGATCGGATTGAATCAATAAGGCTCCATCATGCAGCGGGCTGCCAGGATAAAAAATGGATTCCAATAACGAGTAAGTCAACGTAGCTTCCAGCGTAATGCCAGAGTGCATAAAAGCATCCAGCGGATCGTTCCTCTGAATCACGATCAATGCACCATGCCGGCGTTCCGACAGATGTTGAATGCTAATGGACAAGTCTAAATAATTGGTTGTAAAAGATGATAAATAACATTGCAAATAGAATGAAGCGGCTATGGATTCGACTTTTTTAAAGGCTTCTCGGATTTCGCTAAATTGACTTAAAAGGCATTCGTTTTCATTTTCTAAGTTATCCAAACTGCGTTGAATCTCAGTTGTAATGTGGCTCAAGAGTTGTTTCAACTGTTCTTTCATAGGGGATATATCACAATTTCCTTGCTGCACTCGTCACACCTCCGAACTTCATTTTTTTATATTCGAGGAAAAGTTGATTAACTTTCGTATTATTACTACTAATATGTACATATTCGAAATAAAGATTCCTATATAGCGCGAAGGCCCATCCCAAGGATGAGCCCTTAATAATTGGATTATCCGACGACGTTTAACTCTACTTCAATATTGCCCATGGTTGCTTTGGAATATGGGCAAAATTGATGGGCAGCATCAACCAATTCCTTGGCAACATCGGCATCTACTCCATTGACTGAAACGTCCAATTTGGCTGCCAATTCATAGCCGCCGCTCGAATCCTTGCCGATTGAAATACTCGCGGTTACTTTCGTACCTTCCACTTGGATCTTCTTCGTTCTAATAATAAGCTTCAACGCGCTATCGAAGCATGCGGCATAACCAGCAGCGAATAGCTGCTCTGGATTAGTTGCAAGTCCGCCAGGGCCCCCTAATTCCTTAGGAACTCTCAAATCAAGGTTAATGACCCCGTCGCTGGATGTGACTTTCCCCTCTCTTCCGCCTTCAGCCGTTGCAGTCGCCGTGTACAATTTATCCATATTTTTTCTCTCCTTTTTTGAAGTAGCCACACCTCGAAACATATTTATCTCCCACAATCAATCAATTTATGCAAAGGGTAATTTCGCCACACGATACTGGACGCAATATATTCCTCTTTGGTATGTATGAGGAGTTTTCCCATGAAAAATCCCCTTCAAGTTATAACAGTAAATGTCTCTTTTTTACTGTCTACTTAAAGGGGATACTATCAAAAAGGCTTGTCTATACTGGAGGTTCTAAAACCTTTTAGCTAATTCGCGTGCTTGTTGAATTGCTTTTTCTTTAATGGCTGGCGCTTGATCCGGTGTTACAGCCATACCTTCTATAAAGATCCCTTCAAGCACAGGAACACCCAAAAATTTCATGATGACATTTAAAAAACGATGACCCATCTCAAAGTCTGCCGAAGGTCCTTGCGAATACACACCTCCACTTGCTTGAATATGCAAAGCTTTTTTATTTCCAAGTAAGCCTACAGGTCCTTTTCCCTCCACATATTTGAAAGTTTTCCCTGCAACACATATAGAATCAATGTAAGCTTTCATAATTGGCGGGAAAGAAAAATTCCACATTGGATTAACAAATACATATTTATCAGCCGCCACGAACTGGTCTACCAATTCACCAAGACGGCTAACTTTTGCTTTTTCTTCAGGATTTAACTGCTCGAATGCAGTACCTGAACTTAATTTTCCCCATCCGCTAAATACATCTGCGTCAATATGAGGTATCTTCATTTGATATAGATCAAGATGCATTACTTCATCGTTGCGGTTAGCTTCCCGGTAGGCTTCAATAAACTCTTTTCCAACTGCTAAGCTATAAGAGTTTTGATGATCATGAGGGTGAGCTGTGATATACAATACATTTGCCATATTAGTTATCCTCCTTTTTTCTTTCCCTTTTAATATTCCTAGAAGAATCTCATTTATTCAATTTATCTTATAAATTGTTGGACACAAGCCTCTTCTCTTCTTATTATAGTATTTCATTATATTTATAGTAAGCAGACACTTATTTGGGCATTATTAAGCAATAAGAATCATGTTTAATACCCAAAGTAATTCCCTGCTGCAAATCTTCGCTTTTCCCATCAAAAAAATGGATATTTGCTTCGCTCTATTACCATTATCAATGATTAACTCCGCAGCTTTCAAAGACATTTAATCCCGAGCAATGTAGGTTTTCAATGCGCCGAGATCTTTCTGTCTTTTCTACGGATCAATATTACGAGTCCGAATACAATAACACAGGACATCGACACCCATGAACTATATAAAAATACTTGTCTCATCCCGTAAGCCGAGCTCATGATTCCACCCAAGAAGCTGCCAATAATGCGAGCAGCTCCTAGGCTGAGCAAACCGTTGAGCGTTTGACCGCTGGCCTTCCATTCCGAGGGCACTTCACGGTTGATAAACGTGGCAAGTGTGACGGACAGCACAATGAAAATAATTCCATGCAGCACCTGCACCGGCAATATCCAAAGAGGATCTCCAATTACGGAAAACAAGAACCACCGGACGGAGGACGCAAGCGCGGCAACGATTAGAAGTACCGATATCGAGACGCGTTTGAAAATCTTGCCGGAATACAGAAGAAACGGCAGTTCGCTAAGCGAAGAAATAACCATCGACCAGCCCAGCAGCATGCTGTCTCCTCCCATCTCCTTGAAGTAGATCGGGAAGAACGCGTAATAGTAACCCAAGGTGATTTGAACAACAAAGTTGATACCCAAATAAAACATCAGCTTACCGTTTCGGAAAAGCTCCCGAAATCGTTTGCCGGTGACGTTAGCGTGACGACTGACAGCTGGCGGAAAGCGCCAGAGGAGCAGCAATGCGGCGGCCATAGTTCCGGCGTAGACGGGAAACATCGAGCCAATGTACGACTTGGCTGCGATGCCGAAAACAAGAGACATTGCTGCGAAGCCCACTGTGCCGCCTAAACGAATCCAACCAAAGCTCCACGAGGGATGCCTGTCCAATTCTTCCAACGTAATCGCATCGCTAATTGCAAATATAGATGTCTGAAAAAACATAAACACACATATTAACACAAGTAAGTAAATGAAATGTTGCGAGAGCGGGAAGAACAAAATCGAAACGCCGCTGCCAATCAATAGGAAGCAAAGTACGCTATTCTTCGTCTTGGCTCGATCCCCGAGCGCCCCCCATACCGGTTGGCCGAACATCGCAACCAAAGGCCCAAGGCTAAGGAGCATCCCAATTTGCTCTTGAGAAAACTTTGCGTTATGCAGGTAAACCGGCAAAAATGTACCATAAACAGCGTTCCCCATATAGATGACTGCATAAAACAACAAAAAAGAGTAAAGCTTCGTTGTCAGCCCCTTCTTTCCTTTTTGAAATAAAACATCGTTTAAGATGCGATCTCTTCCATTCACGACATCGTTCGCATCCATATTCCACAGCCTCCTTTAAAAATGAAAGCCAGCCCAACAGGATGAAGGGCCAGCTTCGACATCGACATGTATATTAAAACTGTACGACAAGTATGAATTACAGTTCAAGAACTTTTTTTCTTTCGATGTTAGCCTCATGATCTAATGTTTGCCCGCCGCCGCCGCACAAGTTCCTCTGTTGCCGTTCGAGCGATCCGGGTTGCAATCAGTCCATCTAAACCAGTGGGCATATCCCCCGTTTTACCGGTTTCAAGTGCTTCAGCAAATGCCTCATACATCCCTGGAAAGTTTTTTTCTCGAGCAAAAGGAAACCGAGTTGTACTCGTTGAATTCCGCATCTCAAATATTTGAGATTCTCGATCATAGCGTATAATTCCCTCGGTGCCTATAAGTTCATATACAAAGTGTGAAACAGGTTCTTTGGCTGTATAACAATAAGAGTAGCTAATCTCTAACATCGTATGGGCATCATTTGAATGTTGCAAATGGAGATACATATGGTCTGGAACTTCATATTCATCCACCCAAGCTCCTTCTGAGTGATGAAGTATGACTTCAGAATTAAGCCACCATCTAGCTAGGTCAATCTGGTGAACACCGCAATCAACCATGGGACCGCCTTCAAGCATTCTACCA
This sequence comes from Paenibacillus sp. yr247, assembly GCF_900103825.1. Taxonomy (GTDB): domain Bacteria; phylum Bacillota; class Bacilli; order Paenibacillales; family NBRC-103111; genus Paenibacillus_E. The sequence goes on along the minus strand of NZ_FNIF01000001.1, from coordinate 132,768 downwards.
ACCCGGCGCTTATTCAATGGAAGAGGTGATTGGTCGCCTTTCAAATATTTACCATGATTATTCCAAATATAACTTAGCCTCAAGGAACCAATGTCACCAATGGATCCATCCTCCACGATTTTTTTAATCTTTTGAGCAACCGGGCTAAATCGATAATCGAAAGCTGTAAACAGCATCAACCCGGCTTTGTCCATCAAATCAATCATTTCTGCCGCTTCTCGATCATCCATAGCGAGCGGTTTCTCACATAGCACGTGTTTTCCAAAGCGAGCTGCATCGATTACGTTCTGATAATGAAATGGAGCCGGAGAGGTAATGACTACCGCGTCAAAACCTGCTTGAAAAAACTGTTCCACATCTGTATATACTTGTATATTGTGTTTCGTTTTCAGTTCTTCTGTTCTTGTAGTATCAGGTTCATAAATAGCAGTTAGCTCGAATTGGTTTGAATCCTTTATTGTAGGGATATGTCCATAATTAGCTACCACTCCGCATCCCATTAAACCTAACCTAAACATAGACTTTCCCTCCCCAGGTGATCACGGTCAACTTCCTTCAGAATACACCGTGAAGCCATACGCTCCCGTTTTTTCTCTACTTCATGTTTACGTCATCCCTATTCTTTTACCGAGCCCAACAATACTCCTTTAGTAAAATACTTCTGTAAAAATGGATATACCATTAAAATGGGAACTGTGGCGATAATGATGGCTGCGTACTTTAATGTTTCAGGGAAAACAGCCTTATTCAAATCATCAACTGTTTGTCCGTACCCTGTGGTATCGCCAACAATCACCAGCTGTCTTAAAACCACCTGCAAGGTCCAGAACTTTGAACTATTCTCGTAAATAATGGCCGCAAAAAATTGATTCCAGTTACCAACTGCATAAAACATCGTAAATGTCGCGAGCGCAGGAAGTGATAATGGCAATACGATTCGAAAAAGAACGCCCAAATTGCTGCACCCATCAATTCTTGCTGACTCTTCAAGAGCTTCAGGAATATTCATAAAGAAGTTTTTCAAAATAATAAGATTGAAAGCGCTAATGGCACCCGGAATTAACAATGCCCAAATTGAATCGATCATTCCCATTCCTTTAACTACTAAAAAGGTTGGAATCATTCCCCCGTTAAAAAGCATGGAAAATAAGATCATCATCAGAATCACTCTGCGTCCACGAAAACGTTTTTTGGATAAGGTGTATGCTAAAGATGTAGAAAACAACATATTGATAACGGTTCCGGCTGCTGTAATATAGATGGTAAAAAACAAGGCTCTTATAAAGGCCGGAGTGGACAAAATCAACTTATAAGCGTCAAAGGTAAACTCCTCCGGCCACAGAATAATACTAGAGGTTAATACTTGTTTGATAGGTGATAATGAAGCCACTAATATGTAGTAAAAAGGAATAAAGGTTAATAATGTTATCATGAGTAAAAAGAGATAGTTCGCCCCATCAAAAATACGGCTTCCTATTCCTTTGGTATGAATCATGTTGGTTGCCCCTCCTCACCCATTCTAAATCTAATAGATCCCTTCTTCACCTGATTTCTTCGTCAACCAATTGGCTCCGGCTACTATAATTAAAGAGATAACCGATTTAAACAAGCCGACTGCGGATGCGAAGCTAAATTGGCCTCCAACTAATCCTTTGGTATACACAAAGGTTTCAAATACATCTCCTACATTTTGAACAAGCGTGTTGAGCATTAAGAAAATTTGTTCAAAACCAACGTCAAGAACATGGCCTAGACGAAGAAGAAGCAAAATAATAATCGTGCTTCGGATGCTGGGCAGCGTAATATGCCACATTTGCTGCCAACGATTGGCCCCATCTACAACTGCCGCCTCATATAACATTGGGTCAACACTTGAAAGAGCCGCTAAATAAATAATCGTTCCCCATCCAGCTTCTTTCCAAATATCTTGCGAAACAATCAGGATCCTAAACATTTCAGGCGCTGACAAGAAATTTATGGTGTGGCCTCCTGACGCTTGAATCAAATGATTCACAACGCCTCCGCCTGACAACAACACGTAAGTCATTGAGGCAATGACAACCCACGAAATAAAATGAGGAAGGTAAATGACGCTTTGGACGAGCTTCTTAAAAACAAGATAGCGTACTTCATTCAGTAACAGCGCGAGAATAATGGGTACTGGAAAGAAAAAAAGCAGCTGGTAGAAACTAATCAACAGCGTATTACGCAGTAATTCCCAAAAGTGTTCGTAAGTAAATAGTGTTATAAAATGTTTGAACCCTACCCAAGGACTTTCCCAAAAACCTAAAAATGGACTATAATCTTCAAAGGATAATAGAACTCCCCACATTGGAAGGTACTTAAATATAACGAAATATAAAACCCCGGGAATCGCCAGCAGATAAAGGTCCCAATCTTGTAATATCGCTATCGACTTTGATGCCAATCTTCTCTTTACCAGAGTTTGTGTTGTCTGTTGATTCACAGGTCTCCTCCTATTCTTCTATGGTCTCTTACGATATGAATTACTCTTGCTGCAAAAACGACAGCAAGAGTAACCCGAAGAAGTCTCCTAATTATTTGTTGCCTTGGGTTTTAAACCAGTCATTGGTTTCTTTGGTGATTTGATCTCCACCGCCAGCTTTCCATTTTGCAACAAACTCGTCGTAGGCGCTCATCGGTAATTGACCTGTTATAATTTTAATGAAGTAATCCAGCCTTAAGTTATCTAAATCTGGTTTCTTCTCAATGGATGTTGGTGCTAAGAAGGTTGGGGCAGGGTTAAAAAGTCCTTTGTCCTTAATCATATCAAGCGCATCACGTTGAACCTTTTGCACATCTGCAGGAGCACCTCCGTCAACATAGCTGTAGATATCGTAAGGAGAGATCATAATGAGCTCCTTAATGTCGTCTGATATATACTTTTCGTTTGTTGTAAATGTTCCATCTGCATTTTTGGTATTATGGATACCATCAATGCCAGCTTTGTTAAAGTGATACCCCTCAGGACTGGCTTCCCAATTTAAGATTTCCATTATTTTTTGAACTTTTTCAGGCTTCTCTTTGGCAGGAATTAACCAGCCTCCTGCAAATCCAGTGCCCGCGTTGAATCCGCTGCTGCCTGTTGTTCCTACAGGGGGATCAATATAGATGAGCTGCGCCTTAGGATCTACCTTTTTCAAGGCAGCGATATCCTGTGCATAGTCAATGATATAACTTTCAATCATCATTCCTGCTTTGCCGCTCTGCAATTCCTTTCTCACAATCCCTTGCTGAACAGGGAAATCCTTACTCAAACCGCCTTTGGCAAACAAATCGCGCATCCATTGAAGAGCTTCTTTGTTACCGTCTGCTATAGCAAAATTCTTTAAGGTTCCGTCCGGCTGTTTGAGCCATTCGTTACCTGTACCGAAAGCATAAAAGAGGGGAAGTACATTTTGTAATTTGATGTCAGTTGCAATGCCGTATGTATTTTCCTTGCCATCGCCATCAGGGTCATTCTTGGCAAAAGCAACCGCAACCTTCGCAAAGTCGTCTATTGTCTTCGGAATTGGCAAGCCAAGTTTGTCCAACCAATCCTTACGGATCACTACCCCTGTCCGAACAATCGGTCTGGGTCTCGGAATCACATAAATATGACCATCAGGAGCCTTCAGATTGTTCCAAATCTGCTGAGGGAATTGCTTGAGATTGGGCGTAGCATCAATGTATTTCTCTAATGGCATGAAAGCGCCTTGTTTAATGTAACTGCCTAAGTTTGCATTCGGATAGCTGCTCCAAACCATCACATCAGGTAAGCTCCCCGATGCAATAACTGTGTTCTGCTTCGTTTCGTAGTCTTTGATTGGTACATCCATAATATTGAGATGAACATTAAATTTCTGTTCCAGAAATTTAATCGCTTCATTATTATCATGCGTAATCTGAATGTTGGCAGACGTGTAAAACATGACACTTAAGTCTATTGGCGTATTGGATGTAGCGGCTGCTTTTGAAGATGAATCTTTGGATATAGCATCTTTCGAAGAAGCACAACCGACAACACTTCCTGCTAGTATTACGGCTGCAAACAGTGCTCCTGCAAAACGAACTTTTTTATTAATCATCCCGTAACCCCCTTAATTATTTCAATCTAAAGCAAGTAAGCGTTTACATGTATTAAGGTTAATTGTAAGTCTACACCAGATAATTCTCAAGAGACAGAACTGGCGATAAATGATACAAAACTGTCATTTGAATTCATTTTCCATGCCGCATTGTGGAATTATATCATTGGTAAATGACAGCAATCTGTCATCAAAGATCAGCCTCCTCCACGAGGGAGGAGGTTGTCATATTAAAACTAAGTTCTATTGAGCAAGAATGGCCCCATAATGGCCATCGACAGAAACCGTAACCGAACCGCTTTGAACCGTATATACGGTTCCTGTAATTTTATCGGTCAATGTACTACCGTCTGTAACACTGAGCTGCCATACCGGAACCGTTACAGATTTTCGAAAAGAGTCATTGTTTAAGACAACGGCTATTCGATTCGTATTGTCAAACCGGCCATAGGAATAGATTTTAGTCGAATCATCCGCTATCAACGTCATAAACGAACCAGTCCGCAAAGCGGGATACTGATTCCGAATACTGATTAATTTCTGCGTCAGCGAGACGGCGCTGTTCGAAGTCGTACCTTGTGTCCAGTCAAACGTACGGCGATTGTCTGGATCCGCACCACCCTGAATGCCATATTCATCCCCGTAATAAATGGTCGGTGTTCCGACATAAGTCATTTGGAAAAATAGGGCTAAATATGTTTTCCAGATGTCACCGCCAGCCCTTGTACCGAAACGGGTAATGTCATGATTGCCCAGATGATTGCTCATAACCTGTTGCACGTTTGTCGGGTAATTGGCACGCGTTCCTAATAACCAGCTATCGAACTGGGTGGTTGGTATCGATGCTGTATTGTTGCTATAATCTTTGCCAGTTATCCATTCGGATACCGGTTGTGTAAACCCGTCAAAATTCGTTGCGCCGTCCCACTGATCACCAGTAGAAGCCCAAGCTGACGCATTTCCCCAATATTCACCAAGTATCTCCGCATTGGGATTGACGGATTTCACGGCGTTTCGGAATTCCTTCCATATGGTGTGATTGGTGCTATTGCTGCCGTTCCCACCATTTGCATCGGCATATTGTGGAGCATCTAAACGCCAGCCGTCAATGCTGTATGGGGCACCTAGATAGGTTTTGGCTACCGAACCGCTATTATTATACATATCATTACGAAGTGCCGAACCGGTCGATCCGTAATTCAATTTTGGCAGACGGGTTGATGTGCCGAATGTTGAAAACGTAGTAGGCCAGGTTTGAAATGTATAGTAATTGGACCATGAACTTGTTTGTGACTCATAGGCACCTAGCGTCGGCCATTTATTGTACTTATCAAACCACTGGTGCGTATCGCCCGTGTGATTGAAAACACCATCCAGTACCACATATCCTTTTGGGCCGTTCGTTGTACTGTGAATATTCGATATAAGTGTTTGCAGAAGTGTATTGGATCCGAATGCAGGATCTACAGTTAAATAGTCTTCCGTATCATACTTATGATTGGTTGGCGCTTTGAAGATGGGGTTCATATAAATGATGTTTGCACCAAGTGTCTGCTTGATGTAACCCAACTTTTGATTGATGCCTTCCAAATCACCGCCGAAAAACACGAGACTATTGCTATAACCCGTATCTGCAACAACACTGCTGCCCCAGGCTTTCTTTTCCGCGAGATTACCATTATACCTGTCGTCACCTGTCTGTACATCATTGGATGTATCTCCGTTATTAAACCGATCCGGGAAAATTTGATACATTACGCCATTCTTCATCCAATCGGGCGTCTTAAAATTCGGGATAATATAGAAATCGCGCGTAGTTCCCTCTGTGTCGGAAGGACCTTTGGCATCATACCAGACTGTTTTCGATCCGTCATTGATCTGGAAATGGTAGTGTTTGGTCGAACTGCTAGCAGGTATTGTTCCCTGCCAAAATTCAAATTTACCAGTGGCATCGTTACCCACTTTTGACATGGCAGCCCAATGATAGGTGCTATCTGCTGAATCGTAATAACGGATATTAGCGGTTGTTATGTCATTTGTGTATGTACGGAACTTCAATGTCACACTCTGTGTATCCGTTGGCTCCAAGTTACTATCATATAGTTGCCCTTGATCATGAAATAGTCCACTCCACATGACGTTGTTATCCGGAGCAGCAGCCTGGACGACGCTCGTCTGAGGCAGACAAACACTGAGTACTCCTAGCAAACCTATAGAGACGTATAACACTTTTACAAAAAATGAGGGATACTTTTTGTTATTCATCATTAAAAACACTCCCTTATAATTGGAATTCAATTAATTAACTCCAGGGTCCTGAACTGAATTTGGCGGTGGGCTTTTGTTGTTGGGCATAACAACGTACAAACTCATCCTACAGCTCCCTTGTACACACATTTTTACTTTTCTGTGTCTCAATCCAAGTTGGACAAGTTATAACTCTTCGTTGGAAATTGTTCCTTCTATGTGATACATTGAAAAGATTACAGGCTGCACCAAACCGTGCATTGCAGCGTATGCAATTTTTACATTGAATCGAAAATGGCAGCGCTTTCAAAAGATAAGCCCTTATCTTCTTTATTTTCTTCTATCCCTACTGTAATTCTAAATAAGGGTACACACTAGTCACAGAACTGTCGTTTAATCATACTAAACTGTCTTCGATGAAGGAGGAATTTGTATAGATAAAAATGCCAGGAATGAGCACGTCAATTATCATCACCCTTTGCTCCGCTACAAAATATGGGATATTACTCTAGCCCCTCTAACCTCCTATTCTTGGAACACTTGGCATCATCATAAAGAAATAGAAATAATTTTGCTGCTAGAAGGTTCGATGCAGGTTGAAACCGTCGATAACGTTTATGAATTGCAAGAACAAGATTTGCTAATTATCGGATCGTCACGATTGCATCGCACTAAACGGCATCAACCGGTTAAACAGATCGTCCTTCAATTTGACATGTTAGCTCAACTAGATCAGTACACCAAAGATTACACACCAATCTTATTGGAATTATCAGAACCGCTAGATCGATTAAACGGAGTTCTATCTAAACACGAAGTCGTTAAGGAAACTATGTTAAATCTATTAATCCAGATTTATCATGAAGCTTGCTTTATGGAGTCAGGATTCGAAGTGGCAATAAATGGTGCCCTCAAACAGCTGCTTGCTCTTTTCATTCGTCACACACCCGCAATCACTCCCATATCACCTGCTGATTGGCAGCGCCTAAAACCTGTTTTGGACTACATAGAATTACAGTTTGTCCATCCGATTCGAATTCATGATGTACTTCCACTCGTACATTTAGAGTATCATTATTTCATTAAATATTTTCAACAATGCATCGGCATGTCCTTTGTCGATTATCTTCACTTAAGACGAATCAAAAAAGCGGAACATCTACTGCTAACCGAACCCCTCAACATAGCAGACATCGGCGTTCAATCCGGCTTTCCGAATGTTACCCAGTTCATTCGCATTTTCAAGCGATACAATGGCTGTTCCCCATCTGAATTTCGAAAAAAACGAATAGAAAGACCATCGTCATCGAATCCATTGATCGTATAGTGCAAAAACTCCACATCTGAATTGATATGCTAATTTATGGATAAAATCATATAAGAACATTTTCGAGGAGATGAAAACATTAATCAAAATTTATTAGTTTTGCGTTAGGAGGACCTAATCTGTACACTGGCGGGGCTATGTCAAAGGTACACGAAGGAATGGATTTACAACCTGCTCACTTCGATGCTATTATTAAACATCTTCGTTCGGCCCTAGTACATTTTGGCGTGAGTACAGATGATACTGAAAAAGCATTAGATAAGGTAGATTCCTTGCGTGGAGATATATTGTATAAATAAAATCTTATATTAACGAGTAAAAAGCGCCTTAATTCTATGGCGCTTTTTACCGTATATAATCCCGCGAAGATACGCAAATAATTTCATTTTAGCACATGATAAATAACAATATATTCATCTAATTGTTGACTAAGCGCAACTACTTTTTCATGTGTAAAACATCCGTGTATATGTGCTTCTTCTATCATTTTAATACGCAATGCTTCGATTTTTTGTAACAATAGTAGTTCCATAGCCCCAATTCACACCAATTCTGTTCAATATGGTTAGTATACCTATTATAGAATAGGATGCTGTAAAAGCTTGTAAAAATTTGTCGACAAATATTTCGACAAATTTGTGAAGTTTTATTTCAAAATAGATTAGTAATTCTGGGTTTTTGTGCCCTATACGACATAAGGGAGTTCAATTTCAATTGTAGTTCCTAATCCTAACTTACTGTAAACCTTCATTGTTCCTTGATGAGCTTCGATAATACGATAGCAAACCATCAATCCCAGTCCGGTTCCTTCTTCTTTTGTAGTGAAAAAAGGATCACCCAGTCTAGGTACGAGTTCCTCTGCAATACCGACACCGTTGTCTTTAAGCTTAATTAGCATTCTGCTTCTTCCTAGACGTTGAAGGGCGATCTCAATTCTACCGCCATAAGGCATTGCTTCAACTGAATTTTTAATAAGATTGATAAACACTTGCTTAAGTTGACCCTCATCACATTTCACAATATAAACGACATCATTCTTATTCTCGAAATTAATCTCCACGTTATGTAGAAGGGCTTGGGGCTGAAGTAAAGCAACAACATTCCCGGTTATTTCGTAAAGGTTTTTATCTTCGAATTTGCTACTCTGGGGCTTAGCAATTAACATAAATTCATTCACAATAGTGTTTATTCGATTTAATTCAACAAGCATAATATCAGCATACTCTAATACTTTTTTATGCGATGCGCTCTTTATCAGCTGTAAAAACCCAACAAGCGAAGTAAGAGGATTTCTAATCTCATGAGCGATTCCCGCCGCTAGCTGCCCCACTACGGATAATTTTTCAGATTGTCGTAACATTTCCTCTGCATTCTTCCGTTCAGTTATATTTCTAAGAACCGTTTGTATTACAGGTCTTTCTAGATATGAATGCAGAACAACAGATGAGGCTTCGATTGCTATCTTCTCTCCATTTATCCCCAAAAGACTTAGCTCTATAAAAGGGTTATAGGTATCAACTAATACTACTGAAATAACTCTCTCTTTAACCGTATCGTGATAATCGGGATGAATGAATTCATAGATGGTTTTACCTATAATATCGCTTAGTGATTGACCTCCCAGTAACTTCAAACCTACATCATTAATATAACAAATAATTCCTTCTTGATGTACGATGATTGGCTCGGGAAGAAGTTTTAACATTCGCCTGTATTCTTCATCTCGTTCGCGAACTATGCTTTCCATTACTTTTTTATGTGTAATATCTCTACACAGCAATTGAATTGATGGTTTACCAAGGTAATCAATAGGCACAGCCCTAATTTCAACATTAATAATTTGTTTATCAAGCCGTACTATATTCTTTTCGATGATGTCGGATGGTTTCTTTTCTTTCAAAAGATATTCTACTTGCGTTTGAAGCTCATTTACATAATCAGGATGAATAAAATCTAACGCCGATATTCCTAGTAATTGTCTTTCATCCTCCGCACCTACTAACTTTAACGCTGCTGGGTTTGCGTAAACAATAATGGAATCGCTGTAAACGACGATCGGTTCAGGTGATAATTCGACTAAATTACGATATCGCTCTTCGCTTTCCTTAAGTTTCTCGTCTTCCATTTTTCTAATTGAAATATCTCTTGCAACTTCAACGAGTGCAAAAATATGGCCGATGTTGTCCTTAAGTGGAGAAACCGTAACGCTTGCATGAAACGAATCTCCATCTTTTCTAAGTTTAAGGGTTTCATAACTTTGCGCCTGACCAGTTCGAATAACGCTATGGTGAACGTTCTTTACTTGCTCTATTACATGGCTAGGAACCGTGGATAAAGCCTCTCCAATTACTTCATCGTTCGACCATCCGTACAATTTTTCGTAAGCTTTGTTAACCATCAAAACTTGAAAATTCAAATCTATCACAGCAACGCTGACATTTGTATTATTAAAATATAAGTCAAATATATTATTCATTTGTTTCATCAAATTTGTTGATAATACTTTACTTTCTAGTTTTCGTGATCTTTTTTCCATGTTGTTTTACCCTCACAATATTAAATAAACACCTATTGTTTGCATTTAACAATAATTCGATACTCCACTTAATTTTTCCTTTCCCATAGTACAAAACCAATATATTCCAATATCTCAGCAAAATAAAAGTTGTTGAACAAAGCCGATTACCATTATCGAAAGCGTTGAAGATGTAGATATTGATGAACTCTTTAGAAAAGCGAAATGGAGCAGCCGCAGAGGGGCAACTCCATTTATTTTGCAATGTTGAAAGCTCTCAACACTTGTTCTTATTTTTTAAAAGGCAGTTCGATTTCCACAGTAGTACCATGATTAATTTTGCTCTGAATGGACAATTTGCCCCCATGTCCTTCGATAATACGTTTGCAAACCATTAGCCCTAAACCGGTGCCATTAGCCTTTGTCGTGAAAAACGGCTCCCCTAACTGGGATAACCTTTCTTCAGAAATGCCTATACCTTGATCTTCGACGCAGATTACCAAGCCTTGAGTTACTCGATTTTTGAATGATACTTGTATTAACCCACCACTAGGCATAGACTCTATCGCATTCTTTAATACATTAATTAAAACTTGTTTGATTTGGTCCGGTATACAATAAATTGCGGGGAAGTCTTGATCCATGTCCATCTGTATTTGAACGTTATATAGATGAGCATGGGGTTTTAGAAAACCAATTACACTTTGAACAAGTTCTTGAGTCTTACTCTCCATGTAATAACTCAGATGTGGTTTCGCCAGAGTCATAAATTCATTGACTACATAATTGATATGCTCTAGTTCTTCCATCATGATATCAACATAGTCTGCATTTTTAGCCTTAAGTAAATGTACAAAACCTTTCAAGGAAGTTAATGGATTACGTATATCATGTGCTATCCCAGCTGCTAATTGACCAATGAGTGACAGTTTTTCAGACCTAATGATCGCTTCTTCCGACTTTTTGCGCTCAGTGAGATCACGAATCACGGTCTGTACGACAGGAATCCCCATATTTTTGTAGACATGAATGGAGGATATTTCTGCATCAAAAAAAGTTCCGTCTAACTTTAGCATTCTTCTTTCTATAAATTCACTGTAGCTATCCGACTGCATGACCTGCTGAAGTCGCGCTACAACCTTGTCCTTTTCAGATGAAGAGAAAAAATCATAGATAGATCTTCCTTTGAATTCATCTGATGAAGCACCACCAAAAAGTTTACAACAAGCATCATTCGCAAACTGGACGAACCCATCTTTATGCAGAACAATGGGTTCAGGATTAAGTTTAATCAACTTTCTGAACTGTTTTTCTCTTTCTAAAAGCTCTTCTTCCACTCTTTTCTTTTCACTAATATCCCTTTCCACACCGACAAATCCAATAACAAATCCTTCATTATTTTTCACAGGTGAAACCGTAACATTCGCGTAAAATGTAGAGCCGTCTTTTCTGAGTTTTATCGCTTCGAAATCTTTGATTTGCTCGCCGTTTAATAAAGACTGATATAATCGAAGAGCATCTTCTTTATAATTATCAGGTGTCATCGGCAATACTTTCCCGATAACCTCTTCCCTAGTCCAGCCATGTAACTCTTCAAACTTCTTATTAACCTCTAACACAGTTCCATTTATATCAACGACTACAATCCCATCGTTGGTTAAATTCATTAAGGAATCAATTAGATGTTCTTTCAGTCTCATGAGTAAGCATCCCCTAATTCAAACAAGTGATTGTAGGTCTATTCGATCTCTAATGGTCAAAACCCTTTATTAAACGTGTTTTGATTTTTTAAAAATCCCAAACGATTGTCTCGTTAAGCTCTTCACGAAACGACTTGAACTTCCGTACCAACAGAATTAGGCAGCACGGGGAGAACAAGAGTAGCAATAACTGAACCAACGGGAACCATCGGGTTAGGTGATTGATGAAAATCATATCACTTAAGTAATCGTTCTTTGATCATGATTATCCTCCTTTGATACTATTGGAAATGGACAAAAACGAACTAAGTCTCGTTCTCGTCTATAACGGAGCCGCTAAAATGAACCTCGGTAATAGTTGGGGCATTGAAAGAGTTAATCGGTGCTGGTGGACCACCGCCTTCTCCAGCTTGGGACCATTGGGCATGTATTCAAATACATTTAAATACATATTGGGGACGAAAGGCGATAAAGATGATATGCTCATTAACTGCACTGAGCAACTTCATGTTATTGATCCGCGCAGCCATGCTCACGTTCGTTCTAGCGTTAACATCTTCGTGATGCCCTTACCCTTTTCATTGTTTGATTACCATCGGGAAAGAGATAAAACAAAAAAGCCGCAATATTAGCGACTTTTAATGGGATATTTGTCTATCGGCGGTTCAAATCGGATAGAGCCGATTCATTATGGGTAAAGAACGAACCACGGCAAACGGTATTTTCGTGTTTTAAAGCGAAATAAGATCCTTGGACAAGAGATTCAACCGCTCACAACCTTTTTCCGTCACCAGAACCATATCTTCAATCATGATCGAGCCAACACCATAACCATAATACGGCGTCTCCAGACAAATCACCATCCCTGAACGGAAGACAGTGTTCTCATTCGGGCTAATGAATGGAGCCTCTTCGGCGGCTAGGCTCAAACCCGCACTATGTCCTAAGTGTCCTCGGTTATAATTCGGCAATCCTGAGCGGCGAATCAGGCTCATTACTTCGTCAAAGGCTGACTGCATGGACCTTTCCGGTTCAATCAGTTGAACAAGATGATCGTGCCCGATTCTTAGAGCATTGTACACACGTTCCACAGTACTTGAAGGAGAGCCAAGAACAAAAGTTCGAGCGATATCCGATCCATAGCCTTCCACATCCACGCCAACATCAAATTTAATCAAGTCGCCTGGCTTGCTTGAGCGCGAATCGAACACATGCGCCGGCGCAAAATTGGCCCCGACGGAAATCATATGAAATCGGGAGGTAGATCCCTCTCTATTCTTCATAAGGGCCTGCTTAAAATCGTGAGCGATCTCGGCAGCGGAGCTCCCAACATGAATCCCTCGAACGGCTTCTGTAATGCCGGCTTCGGCGTAGGCACAGCTTTTATGGAGCTGTTCAATCTCCCAAGGCGTCTTGATGGCACGCAACTCGCTAAAGATGGCGCTTGCTTCCAGCAACTCCAAACTATCGGCAGCCTGCTGTAAAGCCGTTACTGAAGGGTACCGCATGGAATTCAGCTCAACAGCAACTCTGCCCCTCGCTATTCCATTTTCCCCCAACACCTGAATAAGCATCCCGAACATCTCTTGTACCTGGTGAGCTGTGGGCCGCTTTCCTTGGAATTGGCCTCCTTTAAGCTCAAAAGGGTCATCCACATCAACCCACGTCGGATAAGTTCTAACCTCGCAGTTCGGCAAATCCTCCGGAATGCCAGCAGCTTCAAACTCGTTCATAATGATGACGGTCTTTCTGTTGGGATTACGAAACATCACGGCCAAAGCTACTTCGTTCATTCGTAATGTATACATAAAGGTACTCGGGTGACCGGATAGGTAATAGAAGTTCTCGCAGCTAGATGCCACAAGCGCATCAAGATTATCTCTTTCCATAATCTCCTTTGATTTCGCAGCAATCTCCATCAGATGTTCTTCCTTGTTATTGCCCACGATATAACCCTCCTACAGTCTATTCTCCAATTTGCCGTAAAAATTTACGAGCACGTTCCGTCTTAGGCTCTGCAAAAAATTGGTCGGGTACGCCTTCCTCTTGGATCTTACCATCGCTCATAAAGATCACCCTATCGGCCACTTCTCTGGCAAACCTCATTTCATGGGTGACAACAATCATGGTCATTCCTTCTGTCGCCAGCTGTTTCATTACCGACAATACTTCTCCGGTTAGCTCCGGGTCTAGAGCCGATGTCGGCTCATCGAAGAGCATGACTTGCGGCTTCATAGCAAGAGACCTAGCAATGGCAACCCGCTGCTGCTGGCCCCCGGAAAGGCGGGAAGGATATTCAATCTTCTTTTCCAACAATCCTACTTTTGATAATAAGTCTTCGCCAAGCTGTACAGCCTGCTCCTTAGGTATTTTTCTCGCAATCATAGGTGCCATAATAACATTTTCCAATACGTTCATATGCGGAAATAAATTAAAAGATTGAAACACCATGCCCGTTAGCCAACGAATGTCCCTAAACGCTTGTTTTTTGGCTTGGACACCCATACTGGCTTCCCACCGTGTATTGCCCACGCGAATCGTCCCCTCGCTCGGCTCCTCAAGTCCATTGAGGCAGCGCAGCAGTGTGCTTTTCCCAGATCCGCTAGGTCCCACCAGAACAACAATCTCTTGAGAACGAATTTGTATGTGTATATCTTGCAAAACGACTAACTCACTAAAGCTCTTACTCAGTTTGTTTACCTCGATCATATCAACGCACACCCTTAGTAAGCCTTGGATAACTTGAGCTCGATGCGATTTAGGATATTAGAAAAGACCATACTCATAACCCAGTACATAAGGGCTATCGCAATATAAAAAGGCATGGCTACATAATATTGAGCCATAAGCAATTGTGCTGAGCGAAGCAGCTCCGTGACCGTAACTACCGAAACAAGTGAGGTCTCCTTCAACATCCCGATAAACGTATTGCCCATGGGAGGAATTGCTACTCTGGCTGCTTGCGGCAAAATGATTTTACGCATCGTTTGCCAAGGCGACAAGTTTAGAGACAGCGCTGCTTCCGTTTGTCCTTTGCTCACAGAAAGAATGGCGCCTCGGAAGGTTTCCGATAAATAAGCGCCAATATTGATGCTGAGCGAAATATAAGCTGCTGTGAGCGGTCCAAAATTAATTCCGTAATCTGGTAATCCGTAATATATAATAAAGATCTGAACAAGGATCGGTGTTCCGCGAATGATGGAAACGTACCCTTGGGCTAAACCGCGGATGAGCCTATTCCCTTTTAAACGTGCAATAGCCACGATCAATGCGATGAAAAAACCGAACAACATCGAGACAAGCGTAATCAGCAAGGTGTAGTAGGCACCCGTTAAAAGAAAATGGATGTTTTTAAAAACCAGATCCATTCCATTCATCCTCTCCGTTCAATGCCCTTTAAATATTCGGGTCCACCCCAAACCACTTTTGGAAAATGGTTTTAAACGTTCCATCGGACTTCATATCAGTCAATGCTTTATTTATGGCATCGAGAAGCTCAGGATTGTTTTTGCGTACGGGGATGCCAGCTGCATCTACTTTTATAGGCTCACCAACCGTTTTAATTTTAAATTTATTTTTATCTACTAGAGGCTTAATAGCGAATACGTTGTTAATCGTCGCATCGATTCTTCCGACGTTCAAATCCGTCAAAGAAGTGATAACGTCGTTGTAGGTGGCAATTTCAAAAGTCCCGACTTTGGGAAGAACGACTTCCCTCAAATATTTTTCATCGTTCGTTCCGAGCCCCACGCCAACCTTCTTACCTTTGAAATCGTCAATCGACTTTATGGTTGTATTATCGCTCTTCACAATTACATTCACAGCATTTTTAATATACGGCATGGAAAAATCCATTGTTTTCTTGCGATCGTCCGTAATTGTCACTTGACTAACCAAAGCGTCATACTTCTCTTTTTGCAAACCTTCGATCAAACCGGAGAATTCCCCAGTAATGAATTCCGCTTGGACACCTAGACGCTTAGCGACTTCTTTGGCCACGTCCGCGTCAAATCCGTCCACCTCATGCTTATCGTTCAAAAAGTTGTAAGGAGCATAGGTTCCCATTAAGCCGACTTTGAGCTTTCCGGATTTCTTTATTTGTTCCAGCAGATTGACCGAAGCTGTTGTTCCAGGGGTTTTATTGCCAGAAGCATTGTCTATAGGCTGAGTAGCCTTTCCCCCGCATCCCGCCGATACAATAACAATTGCACCTAGAAAGGAGACCGTTTGAAAAAGTTTTTTTGATTTCATCAACATGTTTTGTTTCCTCCTGAATATTTCGAATTTCCGCTTCTTCTATTATCCCAATAATCCACAAATTTCAAACCTTGCCGTTTCTTCGGAAATCAATGATCCGAACAGCTCTGATCGAACAGCAGCACAATTGGCGGAAAATATATTCAGTAATAACCTAGGGCGATGTCGATACAAAGTTGCCGCCGTCGCTCACTCGCCCTATGTATTGGACTACCTTTGGAGCATAAAGCGAGCGGGTGACTATGACCCGCTGCCCTTTATTCAAACAAACGAAAAAGGAGCTGTCGCTTAGCAAGCTCCTCCATAATCGTTTCGCGATAGTTGAACAACAATTTGGCACAACCCTAATCTAACACCTCTTGGTGAAGCATATGGTTTCTCAATTTTCGCTTGTTTTACTCCGGGTTATAGGAGATCGCCTTAGTACTGTCAGAAATGTATTTACTTGCTTCAGGGTCGGTCAGAATCTGAATAATAATGCTCTCCACAATCGGTGTTCGCATTGATTTACTCATCATTGTTCCCACTTAAAGGTAACAGCCGCTTTCCCATCAATGATATACGCGAAGGTCCATTCACCGCTTGTAACAGCAAACGTTTTCGGCTTCGTCGTCCGGTTCGAAACGATCAGAACCTTGGAGCCATCCTCGTTGCGGAACGCTACCGTTTCCAAGTCATCTTCAAACGTATTCGAGTCGATCCGATAAGCACCCGGACTCACGAACTTGCTGATATGGCCGAGGGTGTAGTAATCAAGATTATACGTAAGCTCGCCTGACTGCTGATTGATCTTGACGATCCCGCGGCACGTGCTGCGGGACAGGACGGTTGGTCCGTTGTTTTCATCCAAAGCTATGTTCCACCAGATTACAGACTTCGACCAGTTTCTTGTCGTGCGGATAACATGCTTCATTTGGTCCATGAAAGCATCGTGAAACGGCGGAATCCACTGCCCTCCGGACGCTTCGGTAAACCAAACATCCTTGCCCGGGAACTGTTCCTTGATCTGAGACATGGCCTCGTGGTTTCCTCCATACACATGCCATGCTGTTCCGGCGACATACTTGCTTGCTTCGGGGTCTTCGTAGATCTCACGAGGATGGCCGGGAACGTCCCAGTTATGGTCGTAGCACATGATCTTGGTCGGCTGCTCCCGCTTCGCTAGGCGAGGTCCCAGATGCGACTTGATAAACGCGGCTTCCTCCGCCGGCTTCACAATCATCCCCGGGTATTCCTTCGGCTCGTAGCCCGGCTCGTTCTGCATCGTAACAGCATAGATCGGAATCCCCTCCGCTTGATAGGCATCAAGGAACTTGACGAAATAGTCTGCATACACCCCATAGCAATCCGGCTTCAGCGTACCGCCAATCATTGTCTCAGACGTTTTCATCCAGCCCGGTGGGCTCCATGGCGAAGCCATTACCTTGAGCTTAGGGTTAAGCTTCAAAGCCTGATGGATAACAGGTAAAATGTATGACCGATCGTGATCGATAGAAAAACGTGCAAGCTCATGGTCGCTATCTCCAGGCTCAACATCGTCATAGCTATATATCTTCCATGCGAAATCACTAGCACCCATCGGCTGACGTATGAACGAAATCCCGATGCCGTCCTCCCGATCAAATAGCTTCCGCATGAGATCATCCCTAAGCTCCTTTGATAACGCATGATAAACCAGCCAGGCCGAAGCATCAGTAAATGATGCTCCGAAACCGTCCATCTGTTGATAAGTGACCGCCTCGTCTATTGTGATGACGTAGTCAGTACTCTCCTCCTTGCTTTCAGAAAATGAAATCGATTCCATCTGTGTTAGTTTTTTTGTTTCATCAATCGTCGATTGCCATACTTGAACGTTACTCATAACTTCAGCTCCTCATCGGATTCTAAAAAATAAGAGGCCGACGGCCTGCCGCAGGCGATCACGCCGGCTGCTGCCCTTTCGGCCCCATGCTCTTTACTTATTTGTTATTCTTCTCTTACTTAATGCCTTTTTCGTCATAGTAAGCCGTAGCTTGCTTCTTAACATAATCGAGAACTTTATCGATGCCAGCTGCTTTCAGCTTATCCTGGTAAGTCTTGATGGCTTGGTCGACGTTCGGAACTAATCCCATCATGAGCGGCTTGCCGTATTGGTCAATGACTTGATTTACAGCAGCGTACTCTGTCTTCACAGCATCATAGTCCATGGATATCGGCGAGAAAATGTCCGGCTTGCTCATCTTGGAGAATTCTTCGTTCAGCTTATCCAGTCCATCCCAACCGCCAACGCTGGTTTTCATAAGAGGCTTATTTCTCCAGCCCCAATCAGCGATGCCATAGCCTTGAACTTTAGCAGCATCCTGGCTCTTGGATGGAGTGACGATATTTTTACCGTCATTGATCAAATCATAGTGATAGCCCTCAATGCCATAGGTGATCAGGTTATAATACTTCGCATCGGTCCTGATCTTCTCCAGTACCATGAGCGAACGCTCCGGGTTGGCTGCGCTCTTCGGTATCGCCATTGCGTTGGCAATAGCCATCGTCGGCATTGCAAAGCCTTGCATTCTTGTGTAAGGGAAGTAGCCAAGTTCCATCTTCGGATCTTTCTTCTGTATGTCAGTAATGAATCCCGCTGCGCCAGGGGGATTGCGCCAGTAGACGGCACCCGTGCCCGTCTTGATCAGGTCACCCGCTTCTTGCTTGGAGGACAGCGTGTTCTTTGACCAGTAGCCTTTGTCTGCCCATTCCTTCATTTTCTTAACCCATGCCTCATATTCCGGAGTGAATGGGTAAGCAACGATATCTCTAGGGCTGTTGTAGTTTTTAGCTACGACAACACCACTCTCTCCGCCGATCGTCTGGTAACCGTTAACTGCAGAGAACAAGGTACTAACTTCGTTCCATGCACTTCCGTTGATCGGGATAACGTTTTGCTTATTTTTCTTGATGCCATCCAAGTACGCCTCGATGGAAGAAAGGTCTTTAATTTCCGGAAGGTTCAGTTCTTTTCTCCAGTCCTCGCGGTAAACGATACCGTTCGGCGTGTATTCCGGGTTCGTGTTCGGAATCGCGTAAATTTTGCCTCCAATGGTGACGTCACTCCAATCCTGCGCCGATACTTGCTTTTGAACCTGAGGCATGTACTTTGGAAGCATTGCTGTCAGATCCGTGAATGCACCTTGCTTCGCATACTTGAAGTAGCCTGCCCAAGAGGAGGCAAAGATCATATCGATCTTCTCACCTGCCGTTAGCAGCAGGTTGTACTTCGTCTGCCAATCATTCCAAGTGGTGAAGTTCAATTTAACGGTTGCGTTCAGATCCTTCTTCAGCATTTTGTTGAATTCGTCCATAACCTTAGGCGTATCCTTATTGGCATCACCTACCAGATACCATACGAGCTCAACCGATTTCGAAATGTCCGGTCCGTTCGGTGCAGGTGCAGCTGTCTGGTTTGCGTCTGTCTTCGCAGGTGCTGTTGCTTCCGGCTTTGTTCCGCTACTGCTGCTGCCGCAACCCGACAAGGCCGTCGCTGCCAGCATGACGCCAGCTAGAATAATTCCGATCTTTCTTTTCATTTATGACTCCTCCTTAGTAATGGATAAACGATATCTATGTTAGCCGTGTAACCGGTTCTAACCTTTGACTGCGCCGATAGTCAGTCCTTTTACGAAGTATTTCTGCACGAATGGATACAGAAGGACGATTGGCCCTGTAACAACGACGGCGACAGCCATTTTCAGCGTCTCGGCAGGGGCTTTGAAATTGACGGCAGCCAAATTTGCGGCGATGTCCGTACGCAGTACGGCGGCATTCGCGAGAATCTTGTACAAGAAGAACTGCAGCGGAAACTTGCTTTCCGTCGTGATGAAGATGTTGGCGGTAAACCAGTCGTTCCAATAACCAAGAGCGAGGAACAGTCCGATCGTGGCGAGCCCTGGCGTAGATAAGGGAAGGATCAGGCGGCTGTAGATCGTAAAATCGTTTGCGCCATCGATCCGAGCCGATTCAACGATAGAGTCCGGAATTGATTTCATAAAGTTCTTCATAAGAATGATATTCCAGGCACTAATGAGTGCGGGAACCAGCATAGCCAAATAGCTGTCTTTCCAATCCAGATACTTAACGACGAGAATGTACCACGGGATCAAGCCCCCGCTGAACAGCGTCGTAAAGTACATGAAGAATGCGACTGAGTTACGGTATTTGAAATCATTGCGAGCGAGTACGTATCCCGCCATGGACGTAAGGAACAAGCCAAAGATAGTTCCAATGACAGTAAGGCAAATTGTCACCCAATAGGCGCGAAAAATTTGCTCGGGGTTGGTGAAGACGGCCTTGTAAGCATCGATAGACAGCTCGTTCGGCCAAAGCTTAAACCCTTCCCCGATGATTTCATTCTCCGACGTAAACGAACCTGAAATAATTAACCAGAACGGCAGTAGGCAGAGCACGGTCAGGAGCGCTACCGTTCCATAAGCAATGACCATAAAAGCAATCGTCGCCGAGTCTTTTTTACGTCTCACGGTAGTCCCTCCTAAGAGTTTTGCTTTAGCAAAACTGGCTTCGTAAGCATTTCCTTAGAACAATGCGTAATCTTCGCGGACTTTTTTCACAATAAAGTTGACAGTCATAACTAGCAGGAAGCCGAAGAACGATTGGTACAAGCCTGCAGCAGATCCCATCCCAATATCAAAATTTACCGCCAACGCCCGATACACATACGTATCGATAATATCCGTCGCGTCATAGAGCATGCCGTTGTTGCCAATGATCTGATAGAACAGGTCAAACTGCCCTTTAAGAATGCCCCCGAGGCTGAAAATGACAAGCAAAATAAAGGTTGGAGTCAAAAGCGGAATCGTGATGTGACGAATTTGTTGAAAAATATTAGCTCCGTCGATTTCAGCCGCTTCGTAATACTCATCGCTGATGCTCATAATGGCGGCCAAGTAAATGACCGTTCCGTAGCCGAGACCTTTCCAGACATTGAAGAAGACAATGATGTACTTCCACGGTGCCGTATTCAGATAGAAGTCATACGGCTGCGCCCCTAGCTGCTTCAACAGTGTGTTGATCACGCCAGTATCAGAGTTGAACAGGTTGAATACGAAAGCTCCTACAAGAACCCACGAGATAAAAAACGGTAAAAACATGATGGATTGCGTTGCTTTTTTAAAGTATTTGTGGGCAATCTGGCTTAGGAAGATAGCACAAACCAACTGCAGGAAGTTACCGATAAAAATAAAGGCCAAATTGTACACGACCGTATTTTTAGTCAAGTTCCAAAGCGTACCCGATTGATACAAAAACTTAAAGTTCATAATACCGATGAATTCGCTGCCAAAAATCCCACCGTCGAAGCTGAACTTCGTAAAGGCCAGATATACACCCACCATGGGAATATAGCTGAAAACGATGAAAAATAGGATCGCGGGAGCTACCATCAGAAACATGATTTTATTCCTGGACAATTCAGTCCAGAAGCCTTTTAAAGCCGTCATCGCTTACTCACCTCCAAACTTCTTGGATTGTGTATGTTGTTGTTTGCAAGGCCAATCTTAGGCCTTTTTCCAAGGAAGGAGCAACTATAAATATGCGATCATTATCATTTTTTGCTTCATTGCGGGGTTATTTTCCCCGCACTGAGTCACTTTTTCCGCTATACAGGGCACTCAACTGATATCTCTGACCACTTCGTCCTGCAGCCGTCCGTTTTTGCGGAAGTCAGCCGGAGTGACGCCGTTGATTTTCTTAAAAGCTTTGTAGAAATACGGACTGTTCGAGAAGCCTGTTTTTTCCGCAATATCCCCTATGGGAAGTTCGGTAGTAAGCAGAAGCTCTCTTGCTTTATCCATTCTCACTTCAATGATGTAGTTCAGGATTGTGTTTAAGGTAATCTTCTTGAACAAACGGCCGATATACGTTGCAGACAAGCCCATCTCCTCGGCAATCCCGTCCAGGGAAAGCTCCTGAAGCATATATTTCTGCTGCACAATGATGATAATTTTGCCTACCACCTCGTCGTGCCGCGTGTTTTTCTTATCCTCTAGACTAGCGGAGACGTGCTCGAATACCTCAAAGAAAGGACGGTACATGTCGGTGACCAGTTCTGCATCATTTAGACCGGAAAGAAGTGCATTGATATTTAAATCCCAGGATATATCGTTGTTTTTCTGAATGGTAGAAACAGCGTTATTTACAGCAAAAGCCAAGTGCGAAACAGCCAGATGATACGACATATAGGAATAGCCGGCCGTTTCCTCAACGATCTCACGGAATATGCGCTGCGCTTCGGCAATCCGACACAGCATCAGTTCTTCGATCAGCAGCTTCTCCTTCGAGATCGGGTAAACATAGGGTTTACTCTTGAGCGACTCGATTTGCTCCGCGTAAATAAGACACCCATGTCCGAAAAATAACCGATGGAATAGTGCTTCCGTCGCCTGAACGTATAAGCGGCTGACGCTTCGTGCATCTTCACCGATCGTACTCACCGCGACCGATACGGATACTTTAATATACACCGCCACGGAGGATTGAATTTGACGCCATAGACTTTCAGGCAGGACTGAATAACTATCAGGTGCAGGTTCACGTACGTTGAGCAGAATCGCAATGCGGTCGTCTCCCATATCTACGGCAAAGGAAGGGCAGAAGGGATTCAACAGCTCCTGGGCGATGTTCATAATCCCAATTTTGAGCAAGCTTCTATCGCCAGCATTGTATCTCTCCACCAGCTCCCGGTAACCGTCGATCTTCAGCACGATAACAGCAAAACGCTTTTTGGCGTCCAAGCGAATTTCATGCAGCTTGAACTTCTCTTCTAAGCCAGGCGGATTACCGCTTCCCGATCCTAAAAGCAGATTGCGAACCAGGTCTTGCCTTAAAGCCATGAAATGGTTTCTTCGTTCAGTCTCCAGTGTCACCAGCTTCACCAGCTTGCGGTTTACATTCAAAGACAATTTACGCGAGATCAGGTAGGAGGTCAGAAGTCCGAGTAATAGAATAGCAACCGCTATCGCTATGGTATAGATCCTCATATGATTGATGCCGCTTGTAATGACGCTGTAAGGTGCTATCCTGATATAACGCCAGCCTAGAACGTCAGGTGCTGTATAAGTCACCAAGGATTTAACCCCATCCGCATCAGACACAAAATATCCTTCGGATTCGCCGCTTCTGAGCACCTCTTGTATGTAAGGTTTATTGGTCAGTTCCGTAAGCATGGCATTCTTCCAGCTGTTCGTAATAAGGGTTCCGCGGTCGTCGATGATAAAGGTGTTTTTGTCTGAATTGGCGATCATGCCGTCGATGTTTTTGTGCATTTGCGTTTCGGATATATTGACGATAATGACGTTCTTTTCATTTTTATGGGAAAGAGTGTCGTACAACAGGAAGGTATAACAGTCCCGTTCCTTCTCTTGATTGTTCAACATGAGGCTCTCAAACGGAATTTTACGCGGGATCGGCATCAACGTCTTGTAATCCGAAACATGCTTCACCATTTGAACGGCTGTCGTATCGTAAAACTCACTCGCCTTCCAGACTGAATTGGCACTGATGTCGGCGCTCGTATAGAACGTATCCGTTTGGTAGTTATAAATGTAGATGGAATCGATGAAAAGGGAAGTAGCCCGATAGGAGTTCAGCTGAGCCATCGCCGTGCTTGTATCGAGAGGGTCTCCCGACGAGAAGTAAAGCAACTTGGACACATTCATGTCATTATATATTTGTTTGGCAAAGGTGCGGGCATTAACCGCCATGATGGAAGCCTCTTGGCTTGTTTGTGCTAGAGTATTCATTGTGGAGCTGTACGTCTGCTTTAGGGAAATATCTTCGAAATAAAAATGAAGAATTCCCGACAACACCACAATAGTTAAAGCGATGGTCAAACTAAAAGATCTAAAAATTGAAGCGGAGAATTTAACGCTGGAATCGGACGCTTTTATTTTCAACATCGTCACCCCATTTTCTGAAATCGATTTCATTCAAAACTGCAAAACACGGCGATATGCAGACATTGATTAATGCTGTTCGTGATCGATATGTCCTTAATATCCTTCATGCTCAAAAATAAAATGGTATCGTTTTCAACTCATTATAGTATAGCGTGAAATCGGTTTCAATTAGTTTTCAGATATAAGTTACACTATTGATCATTACCCATTTTATTCCACATGTAATTATCAATCAACAAAAATTTATATTGAGCTATCTTGCCCGTTAAATGAGAAGGCTGCCGATCCAATGCTTTTCGGCAGCCTTCCTTCGATTAATTTTAATATTTGACAAGGCGCTGTGTTTACATCTTCGCTTCGTTCACTGCTTCCCATCTTGATATTTCTTCTCGAACCCGAGGAGCCACCTCTGTTCCAAGCAGATCGATGGCCTTCATGACATCCTCATGAGGCATCGTGCCAACCGGTACGTGCATCATAATTGTCGAATAAGACGAAGTCAAAACTTCTGTTTTGAGGTGATACATAAGAATATTTGTCTCAGGAAATGTTATTTAAATATAACATTAAATGTTATTTAAATATAACATTAATTGAGGAGTTAATTATGAAGAATAAAGGAATAACATTAGTAGCAACGAGCTTAACGTTCATGCTTGTAGCGTCTGGCTGCGGTTCAATGAATTCAAATGGAGTAAAAACATCTCTAGCCAATCCAACACAAGCAAAAATTTCCAATTATTCAGAACCTTCACAACAACCCGTGAAGCAGAATGAAGTCTTCCTTGAACCAGCAGCTCAGAAGGTTGTAGAGAAGACCGCTAACCCACCGTATCCGTTTGACCTTGGCCCAGTAAAAGCCCGTGAGGCTCTTGATAAAGTTCAATCCGGTCCCGTTAAAAAGCCTCCTGTGGATATACAAGATCTAACGATTCCAGGCGGACCTACTCGAAAGGTTTCCATACGAATTATTAAACCGAAAAACGCACCAAAAAATCTACCCGTAATTCTGTATAGTCACGGGGGTGGTTGGGTATTGGGTAATTCACATACGCATGATCGCCTAATACGTGAGCTTGCAGTAGGTTCACAGTCAGCCGTCGTTTTCACAAATTTTAGTCTCTCACCTGAAGCCAAATATCCAGTTGCCCTAGAAGAGGTTTACACGGTCTTAGATTGGGTCGCTAAAAACGGCAAGAAGTACGGGATGAATGAGAAAAAAATTACGGTAGCCGGTGATAGTGTCGGAGGAAATATCTCAGCAGCAATTACGCTACTGGCCAAAGAACGCAAGGGTCCGAAAATCGAGAAGCAGCTGCTTTTTTATCCTGTAACAAATGCAGCATTCGATACAGCTTCCTATGATCAGTTCGCTAAAGGCTACTACCTCCGTCGCGATTCGATGCAATGGTTCTGGGACCAGTACACGACCAATCCGAAGCAAAGAGAAGAAATATACGCCTCTCCGCTTCGTGCATCTAATGAGCAATTAAAAGGGCTTCCTAAAGCACTAATCATTACAGATGAAGCAGATGTATTACGAGATGAGGGAGAGGCTTACGCTATCAAGCTTCGACAAGCTGGGGTTCCAGTAACTTCAGTGCGTTTTCAAGGCATTATCCATGACTTTGTCATGCTTAATGACTTGGCTGAAACCGAATCAACTCGCGGCGCTATGCTGCTCAGCAACGCTTGGCTAAAGCAATAGCAAAGTAAGAGGAACTGGCATGATTATGTATGATTGATGAACGAACCCGTCCCAGTCCTCGCGGACTAAAAATGCGTTTTAAGTATATTGTGATGCTTTAAAAGCATACGTTGTGACAAGAAGAAGGCGTGCGATTTTGTACGCCTTCTTCTTGAATGATAACCATATTAGAATTATTTTATTAATTAACAATGATTATGTTGCGCCGAAGGAACGAATACTCCCAAATGTTCCTGATCGATATGCTCAATTGCCTATTTTCAGAAAGATAGATTTCAGTCTATTAACTATTGGTTAAATGACCATTCTTCAAAGTGTTTGATGGCATAAAATAGGCATAGAAATAAAATGGAAATAAATCAAGGTAAAAAGCCGGAGATTTCTGACGTGGGAGGTGATCTTATTTGAAGGACTGCAAAGACCGTAAGAAAAAACGGAGTAAATTCATCCTCTTAAAGAGAAAAAAAGGCGTGCCCGTCAGGAAAATTTGTGCTCTGAAAAGGAAAAATAAACGTAAAAAGCTTAAGGTCATCAGAAGGAAATCTGGGCGAAAGAAGGCCATCCGTCGTGTTTATGTGCCTGGCCTGCAAGGAATACAGGGACCACCAGGATTACAAGGCCCTCCAGGTACTCAAGGGGAACAAGGTCTTCCAGGATTACAAGGTCCGCCGGGGCCTCCAGGGAAACAAGGTCTTCCAGGATTACAAGGCCCGCCGGGATCTCCAGGGGAACAAGGTCTTCCAGGATTACAAGGCCCGCCGGGATCTCCAGGGGAACAAGGTCTTCCGGGACTACAAGGCCCGCCGGGGCCTCCAGGGGAACAGGGTCTTCCAGGATTACAAGGTCCGCCGGGGCCACAAGGACCACCAGGCCCCCTCCCCGAAGTCACCATTATACCTGCGGTTAATAGATATATTTATAATCTGAGTTCAGATTTAGTCTTGACGTCCCATGAAGCTTTTCCGGCCAATCTATTTAAAGACGATGCTGGAAATATAATTTCCGTTTTTTCAGGCCTCGGTCCAAATAGTTTTAATAATCTTTTTATCAACGGGATATTGCAAGAGGGAAACGTATATAGCGTAAGCCCAAATACATTAACCTTGAACCCCCAAAGTAGCACTATTTATTCGGGCACGCCGATTACTCTTGAAACCATACAATTCATTGCCCAAGTCTCATAAAAATAGGTTTACTCATTCAATGATTCGCCCTTCCCCTGCTGCGTCTTCTAGCATCTAATAGAGATAGAAAGAGAGGTGATAGAAGATGCCGATAACAAAACCCTTTATTGCTGGCAGAAGGTTTACTTCCACAATAGGAGCTGGGACAGGTACAGGTGCGACGTTTGCGATTGCAGCTACAGCTTTCACAGCTGACACCGGAGCAGCTGCTACAGCATTCCCAGCTTCCCCAGCGTATTACAATCTTTACATTAACGCTATGCTTCAGACTGCTGATACTTCAACAGCTACCACTACGTCGATTACTATTCCAGGTGGAGACGTACTTGATCCATCAACCCCAGTTACAGTTGAGTTTGTTGTAACTTAATCAGTCTTAATTTTTCGCTGCTGACAATTCTTATGGATTGTTGGCAGTTACACATTGTGCCGACAACCGGCTTTGCTCGTCAGAATCAAGGATCAATATGGTCGATCCTTGAATTTACTGATGGAAAAATGTGGACGGATCAAATATCCGAAAGAATTGAATTACATACCGTTGAAGTTTGGCGAATCATTAATCTGATCGATGACGATCCTCACCCCATCTATCTCCATTTGGTTGACTTTCAAATTCTTGATCGCCAGCCTTTTAATGTTGCACATTATGGATATAAAGATACAGTTCAGACCCATCTTATGCAGATTGTGGCTTTCTATGTAATAATACAGCAAAAAAGGCTGCCGAGTCACAAACTCAACAGCAGCCTAATTTATTTAAGACTTTGAATCTCCAATTTCTCACTCAATTAGCATGTGTATGATCTTATCCCCGATCGAGACTGGCTCCATGTCGGTTTCCTTAGCATATCTAACTCCGGATAACAGTACATTCTCACTCAACACATGATCAAAACGCTCAAGCGCTTCTTTCATCTGTGCATCAACATTGAGAACAAGGTTGACGCGTTTTTCAATCGGCAAATCCAGCTTCTTACGGTAATCCTGAATAGCGCGAATGACTTCGCGAACAAGGCCTTCTTGTTCAAGCTCAACTGTTATCATTGTATTTAGAGCCACTGTGATCTGGTAACCAGTTGCGGAAGCGAAACCTTCTTTTGCCTGCTTATCTACTAGGATCTCATCAAGAGTTATATGCAGCAGTTCTCCGTCGATCATAAACTCTAGATAACCATTATCAACAGCATTTTTAGCTTCTGAAGTGGACAACTGCTTTAAATGGTTTTGCACCGGTCCGACGAATTTCCCGTACTTTTTCCCAGCCACTTTAAGGTTTAGCTTCAAATTGAAGTCAACGTAGCCGATGTCATTTTGTTCTACGTGAATTTCTTTGACGTTGATTTCATCTTTAATGATATCCTCAAATCGACTTAGGTTGAAATCATGATCAAGTGAGATAATCAATTCAGACAAAGGCTGTCGAGTCTTGATTCCCGTTTCGTTTCGAACGCTGCGAGCCAGCTCAACAATTTGCCTTGCTGTTTCCATGTCGCTTTCCAGTGTCAAATCGATTAAGGATTCGTTAATCTTTGGGTAGTCCGCCAGATGCACGCTCCCTTCACCACCAAGGTTACCGTAAATGTCTTCGGCAATTAGCGGAGCATATGGGGCGATCATCCGCGCCAAAGTCAGTAGTACTTCTCGCAGTGTTTGATACCCGGACACTTTATCCGCGGTCATCCCGCTGCCCCAGAAACGGTCACGAGAACGACGAATATACCAGTTGCTGAGCTCGTCGACGAACTTTTCAATACGCTTTGCTGGATTTAAAAAGTCATTGCCTTCCAACCCTTTTATTACACTTTGCAGGGTGCTGTTCAACGTCGATAAAACCCAGCGATCCAATTGGTTTATGGAAGGCCGGGCAGGGTACTCTTCCGGCTTATATTGATCAATCGTAGCGTAGAGCGCATAGAAAGCGTGCGTGTTGTTCATCGTATCGACCACTTTGGATTTTGCTTCGGCTACAATTTGTTTAGAGAATCGTTTGCTATTCCATGGTGCACTGTCGGAAAGCAAAGCCCAACGGAAAGCATCAGCACCAAACTCATCGATGATTTCCCAAGGATCAACGACGTTTCCCTTGCTCTTGGACATTTTTTGTCCGTTTTCATCCAGAACATGTCCTGTAGAAATAACCCCTTTGTACGGTGATTTCCCGTTATAAAGCGTAGATACTGCAAGTAAGCTAAAGAACCAGCCTCTTGTTTGATCGATCCCCTCACAGATCATATCGGCAGGGTACTGGTCTTGGAACTGCCTCTCATCGCCAAATGGATGATGATGCTGCGCAAATGGCATCGACCCACTGTCGAACCATACGTCGATTACTTCCGGAGTACGTTCCATCGTGCCACCGCAAGAACAACGTAGCTTCACTTCATCAATGTAAGGCTTGTGAAGCTCCAAGTTCTCGTCAATCGATTGCACCGCTTTTTCTCTCAGGTCTTTATGACTTCCCGGCGCATATTCTGAACCGCAATCCTGGCACACCCAGACGTTAAGAGGCGTACCCCAATAGCGATTTCGGCTGATATTCCAATCAACAAGCTCTTCGAGGAACTTGCCGAAACGTCCTTCTCGAAGGTGAGAAGGGTGCCAGTCGATCTTGCTGTTGTTCTCGATTAGTTGATCTTTGACCGCTGTTGTTTTTATGAACCAACTTTCAGTAGCATAATACAGCAACGGAGATTTACACCGCCAGCAGAAAGGATAGCTGTGCTCGTAACGCTCTTTGGAGAATAACAAATTACGCTCGGACAAGTTTTTCACGATATCGACATCGCAATCTTTGACGAACCGACCAGCGAAATTGCTGATTTGATTTGTATAGCGTCCGGATAAATCGACTACATTCAAGAAATCCAGTCCGTGCTTGCGGGTCGTATGGTAATCGTCTTCACCATGAGCCGGAGCGATATGAACGATACCAGTACCGCTCGTATCACTGACATAATCTGCTTCTACGACGATATGCCCCTTGTTCAATTGAATATAACCGAAAGGAGGCTCATAAGGAGTACCTATAAACTCTAATCCTTTATGCGTAGATAAGATTTCGTAGTTATCTTTCATGACCTTTTCCACCAGATTTTCAGCAAGGATATACACTTCACCATTGTGTTTTACTTTGACATAGTCGATGTTTTTATTGACAGCTAACGCGACGTTTGCAGGAAGCGTCCAAGGCGTTGTCGTCCATGCTAGGAAGATTTCGTCGCTGCTTTTGCTTCTGAATTTAACGGTAGCACTCAAATCTTTTACATCCTCATAACCTTGAGCCACTTCGTGAGAACTCAGTGTCGTTTGACAATCAGGACAGTATGGACTAACGCGATGACCTTTGTATAGCAGTCCTTTGTTATGGATCACGGATAAAATGTGCCACACGCTCTCTATATAATCGTTTGTAAGTGTAACATACGGATTATCCATATCCGTCCAATAAGCAATGCCTTCGGTAAGCTCGCGCCATTGCTTCTCATACTCGAATACACTGCTTTTACACATCTCCACGAATTTGGCTACACCATAATTTTCGATCTCTTGTTTCCCAGAGATACCCAGTTGTTTTTCCACACCGAGCTCTACTGGAAGGCCGTGCGTATCCCATCCGGCTTTACGGACAACTCGGTATCCAGTCATGGTTTTGTAACGGCAGATGAAATCTTTAATTACTCGCCCAAGAACGTGGCCGATATGTGGCTTTCCATTTGCTGTCGGAGGCCCCTCATAAAAAACAAAGTTCATCTTTCCCTCGCGATTTTTTATTGACTGGTGAAACGTGTCGTTTAGTTCCCACTGTTTAAGAACACGTAGTTCACGGGTTCTTGCCTTTTCTTTTACATCAACTTTTCTCAAGCTTGTCATCCCTTTTCCACCTTTTATTGGTTTTTTGGCAAAACAAAAAAAATCCCGTCCCATAAGGGACGAGATTCTAACTCGCGATACCACCCTTGTTTCGTAATGATCTTGGAGTAAACGATCATACGACACCTCACCCAACGTACTATCATACGCGGCCCTTTTAACGGTGGGATTCCCGGGGCAGCTTACTCGATTGCTTCAGCTTTCCTTCTCGGAGAGGATTTTCAGCTAAGTCTTGAACGTTGGCTTCCAGCGCATGGCCAACTCTCTGGGGGACAAGGGCTTAACGTACTCGTTCTCGTCAATGAATTTATTCAGAACATTCAGTTACTTCATTTTTACACCAAGTTCAATAAAAAGTCAAATGAGTTGTGGTTCTCTCAGTTCTTTTGGATTCTTATGGGTTAAATCCCAAAGCCACTCATCAACGGCACAATGAATTTAAGCATACCCATACCTATTTTCATGAAACCGCCCAAAGATCCCAAAAAACCTCCGCCTCCCTTACCACCTAAACCACCAAAAAGTCCGCCCAAACCACCCAAATTACCTAGCAAGCCAGCCAAGCCACCTATTCCTGAAATGTTTACATCAGCCTTAGTCGAATTTTTAGGGAGAGTCTTTTTCCCCTTTACACCTTCAAAAAGTAATTCTTGACCTTGCAGATCACGAACAATGCCACAGTAGCAACTTCCATCCCTTAAAACAATAAGAACGGGCACCTTATTTATAACATCCTTAATTTGGGCAGTCACTTGTGCAATTTCCCTGTTCCTCGATCGTCTCTTAGTGGACTTATATTTTGTTTTCTTCATCTCACAAGCACTTCCTCTCATCGTACTCGTCCCTTGTCTTCTATTCTATGACGACTCATTTGAAGTTGACTGAGCATATATGGAGAAAGAAATGAATTCATCGCAAAAATTTATTACTAGTATTTGGAGTGGGGATCCCAATTATTACTATATTATAGACTTCATTGGCCTTTAAGGCATATAACTGCAGACCTGGTGATAGTGGTTATTACTATGCCACCTTGACAATTAAAAAAATAATCAAATCAACATCAACGCCAAGGCGATGAAATTCTGAAATCAGCGGCAGACAAGAACATGAAAACAACGTTCCTAGCTGCCGCTGCTTATTAATCTTTTGTTGAATGACTTTTGATCTTTTCTGCCGTTATCAAAGAGGAATTAGATTTAGTTTTTAGAGCGCCGTTTTGTTATGATTCACTTTTTACGTCTTACTTTTGTACTAATTCAAAATCATCGAATGCCGCCCAGTTGCCAGCGTTCGCATCATTCCAAATACCAATCTCAATGGTGCCGTTCGTCACTTGGATGTTATCTATCGTATATTTCGTATAAGTCGATACTGGGCCGGATCCAATAACAGCATCCAGTTCAGCGGCACCGTAGTTTTTCGCAAATAGCTGCAACGCATTTTGTCCCCCGCCGGAGCGTACCCATACGCTGACCGAATAGAGTCCGTTTGGAACTGTCTTCGTTTGAGACGATATTTGTTGGTAACTGGTAGATGCCCAATGGGTTAATTTATAGCTTCCAGTGCGTGGGGTATCCGTGTCTACTTTGTGTGCCGACACTTGACCGGTTGGGTGCCATTCCGACCATCCAGTCAGATCGCCTGTTTCAAAACCGGGATTTGTCAGCAAATTTGTCGGTTGTTGTTGTACGGCAAAATTGATCCAATTAACGTTAAACCCTGATCCGCCTGCATACACACGCAAGGTTTGCTGTCCTGCGTTCAGGTTTACAGTAGTCGTCACGGTTTGCCAATTCTGCCAGCCTCCCGTATTCGGTACAGCTGTTGTTGCTAATACCGTTGCACCCGACTGTAATTGAATCTGACCGGTAGTGTTCGGACTGGCCACGCGGTATTGCACTGTATAGGTTCCAGCTGTCGGTACGTTGACGTTATAATACATCCAGTCGCCCGCATCAATCCAACCTACGTCTAGTCCTCCGCCCGTATCCGTCGTAGTTTCCAATTGTATGCCGCTCATCGCGCTAAAGTCTTCGGCTTCGATTTTCGCAGGAATCGTCGTATAGTTGGGGAAGCCCCTCTTCGCCTTTTGATCCAAATATAAGGATTGCGGCATCAAATCCACTCCCGTACCGATACCCTCTACCAGATCCTGTGGCGCGGAGCCATCCGTAGGCGATACCGTATATGTCACACCGTTTGCGGCCCCTTGTGTTCCGATCACGTAGCCTTGACCCCACTGCTTCGATGTCACAATGGACGACTGTCCGGAGTAGTACGCAACACCGTTTGTATTCCAAATTACCGATTGCGTTGTCGTCCATCCATGCTCTACCGTTCCGAACGGTCTATACTCGGCATCGATAAAGTCACCGTTCATCGTCATGTTATCGAATAAGTTGGCCATACTTAAATGCATATGGAAATCCGATGCCAATCTAGGGAAGTTCGATGTGCTGCTCGTGATGACGTTTCCACTCGTCCACATGCTTCTGAAATTGAAGTTGTGTCTTCCGTTCGTGGCCGTAGCATTTTGCACCAAGTTATCCGAGCCCCTTATGGCATACAAGTATCCGTTGCCGCCTTCGCCTTTATACTGCGGCTTCTGAAAATTGGTATTCTGGATCGTAATTGTACGAGATTGATTGAGCGAAATCCCATAGGATAACACGTGAAAATCTCCGCTATTCGAACTAGGCTTGTAGCTGTTGACGTTATCCACCCAGCCGTTTTTGGCATTTTCGATTGTTATCGCCTTAGAGTCATGCACATCGTAAGCAGCCGTGCCCGGTACGTTGTAATCCAAATCTCCCCATCCCGTTCCCGGATTCTCCTTCATGCCGACGGACAAGTCTTCGATTCCTATTTCCGCAATTGCATCGCCAATCTTATATACACGGGCATTATCTCTTGTTTTCACGTCATAACGAATAGGTATATCGATTGTAAGCGTGTTGGTAGAAGCATCAATACCTGTAATCTTCCGGTAGAACGTCGGTCCCTTCACGGATGCGTCCCATTTACCGGTCATACCGTGCTCGGCAATGAAAGCATCCGTTGCATCGGAGTGCACGATAACAAATTCGTTTACAGAATATCCATTAACACTGTTAACAGGAATTGTCGTGTACAGCGGATGCAGATCACTTCGAACGGAAGTAGGGGTATTCGTTGGCGTAAACCAATCTGCTGACGTTACCGGCGCAACACGGATGACCGCTTTACTGCGCATACTCGCAGAATCATTGTAAATGAACGTTGATGATGTTCCTGCACCCCGGAGCACGACACTATCCTTATTTATCCAGAGTGCACTTATATTCGTTCCTTGCGGCTTAACACGGTACGTGCCAGCAGGTAAATACACAATGCCTCCTCCAGCGGCACCGGCAGCATCGATGGCATTCTGAATGGCATTCGTAGAGTCTAAGGCCCCGCTCGGATCCGCCCCATACTGGGTTACGACGTTATAGGTGGCGCCTGGCGGAGTGGTTGGGATGCTTTTCTCACCTCTCCAATAACCCGCATAAGAAAAGTCCTGAAAAAACCTGCCTTGCGCATCTGTAAACCCCGGGGTCCAATTAGATGGATATAACGAACTTCTCCAAGGTGTGCCTGCATGTGCCGATTCAATAGGCATAACAAATGATAGAACTAACATAAACATCCATACTGTTGCTAACAACTTCCAACCGACCTTCTTTTTCATCAAATGAACCTCCGTCACTTTAATTAGATTTTTTATGCCCGTTATGTTCGGTTTCTGGCTGTCCTTACACCGTTTGATCACCCCCTTAATAAGTTTTAATAAAATGTAAGCGTTTACCATGCATCGCAAGAACGAGTCCCCTTCTCTTGCGGGGACTGTTTTTGTGAAACCATGTATTGGATTGGATTCTTAAGAAGTGGGCAGAACTGCCCCTTAAACATCTTTACTTCGCATTCTTCGCATATTGTGCGCTGAATTCTTCGATAATTTTATCACCACCCGCTTTACGCCACTGCTCGATCGCCTGCTTCCATCCCGCTTCATCCAGCTTGCCCAAAATAAATTTAGTACGGGCATCTTCAATGATCTGTTTTAATTCGCTGCCTTTTGTCGTTTGCGTATTAGAATCAAGCGGGTTAGATGGGTTATTAACGGCAATCGCCTCGTTATCTTTAATCATTTTTCCGTATTTTTCCATCAACTGTGTTTCTTTCCCTGTCGTTTTAGCCGTATATTTCGCTACTTGCAATTGGAGATAACTGGATCCAATTTCTGTGTCCTGCAGCTTTTGGTCGATGAATACCGGTTTGTTTTCTTCTATCTTATAATGTCTTCCTTCAATGCCCCACCCTAACAAATCAAGCATTTTCTGGTCAGATAGCTTATCGTAAAATCCGAGGATCTGCTTCAGTTCAGCTTCTGTCTTCACACTTGATTTCGGAAACATAAATACACTGTTATAGCCTTGACCACCGAATGTCCTTTCACCTTTTGGTCCTTTAATGCGGCTCACCACATCGATATCTGCTCCAGGAAACGTTTTGGTAAGTGTTGCTTGGTAGCCCGCTGCATCAATCATGTTGGAAATTACAGCGCCGGCTTTGCCTTGATTTATATCATCTTTTTTCTGCTGGTTGTTCAGCACAGGGAAGTCCTGTTTAATGAGCTTCTCGTCATAGAGTTTTTTGTAAAATTTCATCGCTTCATAATATTCAGGTGATTGGAAATCCGGGCTCAGCTTGCCGTCCTTCACTTCCCAGCCATTCGGAGCACCCATGTAGGAAGCCAATGTATTAAAACCATCCATCACTTTTTCTTCCGTTAGGCCTACGGTATCCTGCTTTCCGTTCTTATCTGGGTCATTTAATGTAAATGCTTTTAGAACGTTGTAAAGATCGTCTATTGTTTTCGGTTCACTAAGACCAACCGTTTTCAACCAGTCGCTGCGAAAAATAATCCCAGAGGTCGTTAAATCACGGGCACGGTACAATCCATAAATCTTACCATCCACCTTAATATTATCGAATACCGACTTATTCATTTTGGATAAATTAGGGTACTCGCTTAAATACGTGCCAACTTCCCAGAACATACCTGAACGGATAGCACTCAGAATATTAGAATCCTTATTATTTTGTACGAGCATGGCCTTCGGCAGTTCACCAGAACCGATCGTCACATTAACCTTGTCCTTGTAGGAGGAGTTCGGTACCCAAGAGATATCGAGCTTGGTGTTGGTGTATTCTTCGACCTTCTTTTGCACATCGCTGTCTGCCTTCGGAGGCTCAGCATACATTAATGTCATTATGCTCAATTTTAAAGGTTCTTTTTTTACCGCTGTGGTACTCGCTGTGGTACTCGCTGCAGTACTCGAAGCAGTTCCTCCTGCTGTCGGACTCGAATTGCTCCCGCAACCCGTGAGCAATGCCGTTGCTCCTACGATAACACTAATTGCTGTGATTCCTGTTTTTCTCATTTTCAATTGACGTTTCATTGTGGTGTTGCCTCCCCTATTCTATTTTATGTGATAAAAATTTTGAAAACCATTTCAACCTTTGACAGAGCCTAGCATAACCCCTTTGGCAAAATGCTTCTGCAGAAAAGGGTATACGATCAATATGGGGACAGTAGAGATGACAATAACAGCCATCTTAATAATTTGCGACGGCGGAGCAATATAATTCTGATCAAACTGGGTGGAATCGCCGATCCCTCCCTGAGATAAGATCACGATTTGCCTCAACCAAACTTGGATCGGCCACATTTTAGCATCATTGATGTACAAGATCGCATTGAAAAATGTATTCCAATGTCCTACGGCGTAAAATAAAGCAAATGTTGCCAGCACCGGTGCCGATAACGGGAGTACGATGCGGAAAAGCAATCCCAAATCGCTGCAGCCGTCGATCTTTGCTGCCTCTTCAAGACCTTCCGGTAATTGCCGAAAAAAGCTCACCACGACGATCAGATTAAAAGCGCTAATGGCATTGGGTATGAGAAGTGACCAGTAGCTGTTAAGCATTCCGAGCGATTTCACGACGAGAAAGGTCGGTAAAATGCCGCCGTTAAACAACATCGTGAATACAATAAGCATCATAAATGTCTTTCTACCGTCAAAGTCCTGTCTCGATAATGGATACGCCAGCAGCGACGTGAACAACAAATTAATAAATGTCCCCACAAGTGTAATTCCGACAGTAACAAGCAAACTCCTGATCATAATGCTAGTGGAAAATATGTATTTGTACCCTTCGAGCGAGAATGAGGTTGGGAATAGAATAAACCCGCGCCGTAGCACCTCCGCCGGTTCCGCAAATGAGACGGACACGATATAGATAAAGGGAATAATAGTTACCAAAGCAACTAAAATTAAAAATGTGTAATTGACACCGTCAAAAATACGGCTGCCTAAGCTTTTGTTGATCATCAGTAACCGTTCCTTTCTTAATACAAACCGCTTTCGCCGAATTTTTTGGCCATCCGGTTCGCACCCATAACAAGCATCAGTCCGATCAACGATTTGAACAATCCAACTGCGGTACTATAACTGAATTGGCCCTGCTGAATACCCACATTATAGACATAAGTATCGAATACTTCGCCTACATCGCGGTTCATTGCGTTTAGCATGAGGAAGATTTGTTCAAACCCGGTATCCAGGAAAGAGCCGAGTCTTAGAATGAATAGGATGACAATGACACTTCGTATAGCTGGAAGCGTGATGTGCCACAACTGCCGGAATCGGCCAGCGCCATCAATGGTAGCAGCTTCATACAACTGCTGATCGACCCCAGCCAATGCAGCCAGAAAGATAATCGTTCCCCAACCTGTTTCTTTCCAAACGACCTGCGAAACGATCATGGTACGGAACCATTCGCTTGAAATCAGAAATTCTACTTTAGGAAATCCCAACGCTGCAATCGCATCGTTGACAATCCCTCCTTCAGTCGTAAAGAAAATATAAGAAATCCCCACTACGACGACCCACGATACAAAATGCGGGATATAAATAATGGTTTGAATGGTGCGCTTAAACACTTCCTTCCTCAGTTCATTTAACAAGAGTGCCATGACAATCGGCAGCGGGAAAAAGAAAACTAAATTATAAAAAGCCAAGATGAGCGTGTTCTTGAAAAGCATTAAAAAAGAAGCATCAAAGAAAAATCGTTCGAAATGCTGAAACCCTACCCACTTGCTATGCAGCATTCCCAGTGTAGGCTGGTAGTTCTGAAAGGCGATAAGCAGCCCCCACATTGGCAAGTATTTAAACACAATAAAGTAGAGCATGCCTGGAATTGCCATCAGGTACAGCCATCTGTTTTTAATCAGCCTCGCTAATAACCTGTGGCGGGCATTGCTCCTGGCTGCCGCTTTGATCGGCGAAGAAATCAGTTCCACCATCCATTGTCCTCCTTGATTCGGTTGATAGCCTCAGATTACCTAAGCCGA
The DNA here is from genome assembly GCF_900103825.1 of Paenibacillus sp. yr247. Taxonomy (GTDB): domain Bacteria; phylum Bacillota; class Bacilli; order Paenibacillales; family NBRC-103111; genus Paenibacillus_E. The sequence goes on along the minus strand of NZ_FNIF01000001.1, from coordinate 94,488 downwards.
AAGTTGCGTTCAATAATCAACAGCGCTCCACTTGCGATTTACGGAAAATATAGCTGCAAACTGTGCTTGATAATCACTAGCGTTCCTTAAGATAATCATTGGAATCAGCCTTTCTGTTCACACAGCTCTTTCAACTTCTGATCCCTGTATTGACCTGGTGTCATCCCCTCCAGCTTGCGGAACTGACGAATAAAATTTTGCGCATTCGTATATTGCAAACGTTCAGCTACTTCTGTAATCTTCATTTCTGTCCCACTCAGCCAGCTTTTGGCCATATCATGACGAAACCCTGCCAGATAGTCGCTAAAATTCATGCCGGTCTCCTTACGAAACATCCGGCGAATGTAATGTGTGCTGTAATTCAACCTCATCGCGCATTGCTCTAATGTGAGATCGCTGTCAAAATTGTCATGGATCAGATCCATTACGGAACGAGAGATGCTTTTACCGGAAAATTCATGCACATCTCGAGTTAACTTCATCATGGGGGCGATCATCTGCGACTTGAACCAATCTTCGATTTCTTCCGGCGTCTTCAAGTTGAATAACTGCTCATATTTATTTCGGTGATCCTGGGAAACCATGGTTCCAGCAGCACCCATGTCGTAAGCAAAGCGCACCAGATCTGTCAGAAGCATGGCAAATGACATCCGATAAAGAGTGGGTTCACTAGCCACCCTAAGCACTTCATGAATAAACTGATGAAGCTGTTCTCCGGCCTCGTCCTTATCGAGAAAGGTGATGGCTTGTGTAAGCTTCGACACCAGGTGATGCGGATAGTAATGCTGAGACGCCTGCTGCGGCTTCAAATCACCAATATGCAAAATGGCTTTTTCCCCAAGTCGAATCCGATATTGCAGTGCTTCTTTGGCTTCAAGAAATGCTTGCGGTGTTGCGTACATCATCTCATACGGACGACTGATCCCTACACTGACTTTGAGTCCCAAAAATTCATCAACAGCCCGCTGGACGGACTCAGCAAGACCGCTCAACTCACTCAGTAGAGCCCCGTGGCTCTCGGCATCGCTCCCGACCAATGTGACCTGATAATTACCTATAGGCATCGCATGAATGCGCTGCGGTGCCGGGATCAATTCGGAGGCTATATTGTTCATCGCAAACAATAGCAAATCCTGCTCATTGGCATCGTAACGCGTTTGCGCTAAGGTATCGATTTGTATGGCCAGAACCGCATATCGACGCCAAGCAGGCAGTTGAAACTGACTTGCTTTTCCCTCCAGCTCACTACGGTTCAACTCTCCTTGGAAGAGCTTTAACATGAAGTAGTCGACGAGTTGACCTGACTGCATCTTCATTTTCCCTTCCAGCTGTTCTTTCGATTGATGCAGCGAAGCGAACTGTGTACCAATCCACTGTAATTCGTCTTTAACTACCGTTTCATCACCGGATGGTTTGCTTTGCCTCATCGTGAATTCCATCAAGCTGCGTACAGGGAAATATATACGTTTTGAGCCCCAATAGGACAGCAAAGCAGTAAAAAGCAAAAGAAGCAGACAGGCTGTCAAAGTTGCCCATCCGATATTGGCAGACTCCTTTTTCGCTTCCTCTATGGGAATAATAGATACATAAGTCCAGTTATTGTACATAGATTGGTTGTAGACTACACTGTACGGCTTGCCAAGCGATGTGCTGTTAAAATACCCCTGAGTCTTGCCCGTGTTCCGCAGTTCTTGCGACCATGGTTCGGAGTTAACGCTTTGACCGATTCTCTTCTCATCGGTATGAATGATGATATTCATCTTGTCGTCAACAATCATCGTTTCCCGGGTCGAAAAGCCGCCTGTCAGCAGCTTCGCCAGCTCGATATTGGACACACGAACAGACAAATATCCCTTGGGATCTGCCGTCGTGGTTGGGATTGTCTTCACCAGCTTAATGCCTGCAAAAGCCGGATCCAACTCCGGGGACCAGCGGGAGTTAAATGCGGAGTCCAAAGAAAAGGATTTTTGGGAAGTATCCTTTCCAAAATAAAAGCCCCCGTCTTTGATATACCAATCATTCCGTAGACTATGCAATTCCACATCCTTAACACCCAACTCATAGGTTTGCACACCAAGAAGCCCTTTAACAAGCCAATCAATGTCCTGAAAGTCTTCAATTTCCATCCGTTTGGAGATGGAACCAACGACAAAAGGAGTTTCTGCATAGCGCCTAGATACTTGATCGATTACTTTTAAAATCTGCTCGACCCTACTTTGCGACTGCTGCAAAATGAAAATGTTTGCTTCATTGACTTTGGTTTGGACCGCAGAAGTGGATTGAAAGAAAGCGTATACACCCAGAAACAAAAGTGGAATCGTACTGATCAATGTAATGAATGTGATTAATCTGATGAAAAATGAGTATCGAGAGACCATATTTTCCTCCTCCAGACGCAGACGCTTTATTTAGTTCTCAAATTCGGAATAACGGAGGAACAGGGCTAACACATTGTCAATAGACGTTGCATTAGCCCTTTTATACAAACTCTTAACGCTTATAATATCGATCTAAAGCTGATTTCTGGATCTGTATGGCACGATCAATTTTGGATGCTTTGATTTTACTAACATAGTTTTTGAAGGCGTCCAAAGGTTCCACGCCAAGTATGATTTTCAACGACATCTCGTCAACAAGCGTCATGACATCGATCATGATGGAAGAAAGCTCTGCATTTTCTAATTCAGTCTTCGGTATTTGCGGCAGCACATAACGATCTACATCGGTATTCGACCAGATTTGAATGGCATTCCTTTGCTGGGGCAGTGTGTAATATTGCTCCAAATAACGAACGTCTTGGACGAAAGGACCAAAGTAACTAGCTCGGTTATACATCGAAAGAGCTTGAGATGGTGCGAGTTTATCGGGATTTCGCAAAATTAAATCCGTATATGTCGGGTATCCGCCTTTCATATTATAACTAATTCCCTCAATCCCGAAGTTGAATAGCATATGACCTTCGTCGCTATACCCGTAATCAAGCATCTTCGCAGCTGCTTCTGCGTTTTTGCTTTTGGTTGATATCGCAACCCCGCCAGTCCCCATATAAGCATAACTCCGTTGCCCAAACTTAGGCTTATCTCCTTTATTTAGCACTGGATATGGTGCGGGCCCGAACAAAGCATTCTTTTCTTTCTCCTGAACAATTGGCTGCCATTTTCCAATTCCTGCGCCAGCATTCCATATGGTTGCCCCGCTTCTTCCTGAAGTCATATTGGAATCCAGCGTTTTAGTATCAACCGTAGCGATATTTCTGTCAATCAATCCTTCTGCATACCATTTGCGAAATGTAGCGAGAAACTGTTTGTAACCCTCTTCCATAGGTCCAAACTTCACTTGGCTGTTATCCAAATAGAACCCTTTTTTTATCCCATAGGCGCCGACAAAACCACCGCTCTCAATGCCGAATAAAGGATTGGGAACTCCTAAGAATGTCAATGGAGCGGCGACTCCCTTTTTCTCTTTAAAAGCCTTTAAAACCGTATACCATTCCTCGATTGTTGTCGGCGTCTGCAGACCAAGCTCCTGAAGCCAATCTTGCCGAATAATGGGCCCCTGATAGGTCCGAAGCAGATCATCACCCCGTATGAATGGGAACACATAATAGCTGCCAGCGTCTGTTTTTATCTGTTTGTCTATTTCCGGATGTTCACTTAAATATTTTTTTAGATTCGGTGCATGCTTGTCTATAACATCATTCAATCTCAAAATATAACCGTCATTGATCGCTTTCTCAGGGCCTCCGGGGATGTTATCCCACTCATATTCCATCATATCCGGCAAATCACCTGACGCTAATAAAACATTCATCTCTTCTTTCGCTTGATTAGCTGGCGGTTGAATGAAGGTGAGCCTTACCCCCGTTCTCTTCTGCCATTCTTGGAAAAACGGTATATCCTGAATATTCGGTTTGACACTCGCCGCATTGCCGTTAAGTTCAGACCAATAGGATAGCGCCTTCTTGCCTTGATCAGATTGTTCTACCTTCCTCGTGTTTGAACTTGGCTCTGCAGGCTTTGCTGAGTTATTTTCAAAAGTACAAGCCGATAACAAAAGGGCAATTACCCACATCAGAATGATTGAGGTACTTATATGTCTTTTACTCATATGGTCAACCTCCATGGCCTGAATGCCAAACGTGAGTCAGTTCATTTCCTTGAATTTTCCAGGTGTAATTCCCTCATATTTTTTGAACACTCGAATGAAAGTTGCCACCTCGTTGTAACCCACATAATTGGCGATATCGGATATGGAATCTTGCTTATAACTGATCATGCGTTTGGCTTGTTGAATGCGAACTCTTGTCATGTAATCCAACAGGCCCTCACCCGTCTGATCCTTAAACAATTTAGAGATATAACTACCTTTTAACTCGAAGCGTTCACCGATTGTATTCACATTTAAATTAGAATCCTGATAATGCTCCTCGATGTAATGGGTTACTTTCGCTATAAGTTCACGCAGCGTCTCTGCACGTTCCTTGGACAAGTTTGTCTCCATTTTTGCCGTCGCAAACGCACATACCTCTTTGAGCAAGGTTTGGAGTTCTTGCTGCATTTCAAGAATGGTATCACAGGCGATGATCTTATCCATCCACAACGGATTGTCCCCCAAAATACGGCTGTCACCGTCTCCAAGTTCATTGATCGCCTTCACCATCGTACCGACAAAGTTGAAAATGAGGCATCTAGCCAAGGTCAGTGATACGAGGGGCTTATTAAAATTCCGTTCCATAATTTCGTTCATACTCGCCCGAGCCTGTTCAAAATCGCCAATTTTTATCAGATTGATAATCTGCTGCTCTACCTGAAGGGGATAATAATAGCCCCCCAGTTGCTGCTGATCCGTGGAATCGATCCGAATTTCATCGTAAGTAATAATCTCTCTTTTTCCCCGAACCATCTTATACTCCATAGCATCCAATGCCTCACTATACGCTTCAGCGACTCCAAACAGGGAGCCGTGTATACCACCGAGCGATACCGTAAGATCCATGCGGAATCGCATTAAAAACCGCTGTGCTTCTTTGGCAATCCAGTGGAGGTCCTGCTTCATTTCTGCCGCTTCGATATCTGCAAAATTCACTAGACAAACCATCATATCATCTACTTCAGCCACATAACCTGCATGCCCGCGATGCCCAACCAGCTCTTCCACGACATTGGTTATTATGAACTGAATCAGTTTTCTTCGTTCGTTCATATCCATTCCCGGTAAATTGGAGGAAAGGCTTTCCTGATTCTCAACAGCAAATAAAATGACCGCAAAATCAGTAGAGATTAAATCAATATGGAACGATTTGAAGGCCTCTTCATATGGAATCAGTGTATCCATCTTCCCTTTCAGGAGCCGATTCAACATATTGGAACGCAGCACGTGGTGATGGGATTGCAATTGCAAAGCAATTTTATCTTTTTCACTTCTCGTATGCGAAATGGCTCTTTGAATGAAGTTAAGTTCATTTCCATCTGACCGTTCCTCCATGGAATTCTTATCAGAAAGCGACTGAACCAACCGCTGAATGGGCGAATAATTGCGGCGCATAAAAAACCATGTCAGTACGCCTGCCCCCATTAAACTAATAATAATGCTGATATACGTAAATTTACGGACATATTCTGCTTTTTCCCAATATGTACGACTTGGTATAACTAGCACATATTTTAAATCAGATACCTCAGACTGCATATAAAATAGCTCTGAATCCCCATTTTTCGCCGGTGTTAGCATGACATGATCCTTATCCATCAATTGCTTTAAAATAAGGTTCTCATTGACCGACACTGGTAAATTGGAGAGAAGAACTTGATTATCATGATTAAGAATCAAAACTTGTCCGCCACTAAACCCGGAAATGCTTTCAATTGCTTTCTGGAATCTATCCATATCGGCCATTACGACAACAGAACCGGTTTGTTTGCCATTCAAATCCTTCGGCAGGTGGGCAATGTAAGCGATGGATGTTTGAGGAACAGCCTCATCTGCGCGTGGCAGTAATAGGAATTGGTTATTTGTTGCATTATGAATTGTATCTAACCACTGCTCATATCTTAGCTGTCCTGTATTATGAATCGTTTCATAAGCTGTCTTCATATCTCTGATATTGCCCGGACGCAGGATCGAGGATTCCTGATCCCAAGAGACATAAAACTCATCGATTGTTGCATAGGAGGTTTGGTACATCTTAAATTCTTTCACCAATTGAAAAGCGAGGAATTGATCCTCGTTTGAAGATAAGTTCGAGTACATGATGGTTCGAAGCTTTTCATTCCAAGTGATCTCCATATTCAATCGTTTCATTAAATCAATTTGATTGTCTATCGTATAACGGACTTGTTTTAATAAGGAATCATTGGCACGATGAATCTCACTCTTTAATGCCTCACTGGATTGCGCATATATAATCAAGCTCATCATCATCGGGACGAACAACACCGCGCTATATGAAATTAACCAAGTAAAAATAATGCTTTTTCGCTTCTGCCAAAGAAATCGGATCTTCAGTTGGATCTCCTCCCAATGATTGATGGATATTGGTCTGAAGGGAATGTCTCCACTTTCCTCTATTATACCTCTTAATGCAAGGGGAGGAATATCCAAAATGACAAAACCGATTGACAAAAACTCTATTCACCACCGCTACACGTTGTTACCCCTTCAAAGAACCTACCATAACCCCCTTTACAAAGTATCGTTGTACAAAAGGATAAATACAAAGTACTGGCAAAGTTGCTACGACAATCGTCGCATATTTAATCGTTTCACCGATCTGATGACGATCACCCGCATCCGCCCCAACAGACATTCCATCCGTAGAATTCGCGATCAAGATCTCCCTGAGCACAAGCTGTAAGGGGAACAAGTCCCTGCTTTTAATAAACACGGATGCATAGAACCAGGCATTCCATTTATCAACCGCATAATACAGAATCATAACAGCAATGACCGGCATGGAAAGCGGAATAATGATCTTGAACAAGATGGTGAAATGATTCGCCCCATCGATCTTGGCCGACTCCTCTAAACTATCGGGTACAGCCATAAATGCCGTACGCATGATAATTAAATTGAAAGTACCAATCGCAAATGGGACAATTGTAGCCCATAACGAATCCAGAAGGCCTACATTTTTTACAACCAGATATAAAGGAATTAAACCGCCATGAAAGAACATGGTGAAAACGATGATGATCATAAATACTTTATTCCAAATCACATTCTTCCTTGACAGCACATAAGCCCCCAACGCTGTCATCATGAGATTCACCGTTATTCCGGCCACGACGATAAACAGTGTGTTTCTGTAGCCAATCAGAATACCTGGATTTTTCATTACACCTTTGTATGCTTCTATGCTGAATCCCAGTGACTTATATAGCATTCCCTTATGGGCCACAAGCTGACCTGCCTCACTAAAGGATGCCAAGATCACATAGATCAGCGGATATAAAGTGACAACCACTAGGACGATTAGAACAAGATGTATGCCGATATCGAAAAATCTTTCAAGAATACTCGGTCCTCTATTCATTGGGTTCACCTCACCATAAGCTGCTTTCATTTACTTTGCGGCTGATATAATTGGCTGAAATCAGTAAAATGAGATTGATTAAAGAGTTAAATAAGCCTACTGCTGCGCTGTAGCTCCATCCGAATTCAAGCAATCCTTTACGGTAAACGAAAGAAGATATGACATCCGCCGTTTCATACGTGACCGGATTATAGAGGAGAATAATTTTCTCGAATCCGACATTTAATAAATTCCCCATTCGCAAGATGAACATGATGGCGATCGTTGGCATGATGCCAGGCAGTGTAATATGAATGATCTGCTTCCATCGACTTGCTCCGTCCATGCGAGCTGCTTCATACTGCTCCTGATCGATACTCATTAATGCAGCAATATAAATGATGGACTCCCAACCAATACGCTGCCAAATCTCCGATAGGATATAAATGGGACGGAATAAATCAGGCTTCTGCAGCATCGCTTGGCCATCATACCCAAAAGCCATAATAATCTTATTGATCACACCATCGGCATTGGTAAAATCGGTGATAATTCCACAAATAACAACAAGCGAAATAAAGTAAGGCATATACGTAATCGTTTGAGCCACACGCTTGAACATCTTACTGCGTACTTCATTGATTAACAACGCCAGAATAATAGGCGCCGGGAATTCAAATATCAACGAGTACAGACTAATGACACTCGTATTCTTTAAAATACGCCAGAAGTAAAAACTGCTGAAAAAATCTTGAAAATGTTTAAATCCAACCCATTCGCTGCCCATGATTCCTTTCATGGGCGAATATTCTTTGAAGGCAATAAGCGCGCCATACATCGGGGCATAATGAAAAACAACATAATAGGCAAGTACCGGAACCATCATCAGATACAAGTACTTATTCAATATAAAATCACGGACATATCGATTTATGCCCGGTTTTTTCTTTACTATTTCAATACGCTTAAGTGGTTGCGTATTCTCCATCATTCCCTCACCTCATTCTGAATGGATGGAGAGGACGGGGCCCTCTCCACTCAACTCCTCATTATCTTTTGTTATAACGATCCAAAGCTGCCTTTTGAATTTCAATAGCGCGATCCAGTTTCAAGGACTTCATTTTCTCCACATATTTTGGATATTGATCTACAGATTCGGTTCCCAAAACGACTTTCAACGTCATTTCATCGACTAGGGTGTTGACGTCATTCATGATTTTAGCATACTCTGTACTCTCTTCCGGCGTTGGTGTAAGCGGCGGCAGACTGTATTTGTCCACATCCGTTTTCTTCCAAATATTGATAGCGTCACGCTGGGTTGGCAAAGCAAAGAATTGCTCTGCATATCGTTTATCTTGGATAAACGGACCGTTATAGCTGCCGCGAACATACAACGACATCGCTTGCGCCGGAGCCAATTTATCCGGATTTTTCATTAATAAATCTGTATATTTCGGATAACCGTTTTCTAAATTATAGCTGACGCCTTCCGTACCGAAGTTGAAAAACATCCTTCCTGCTTCACTATATCCATAATCCAGCAGCTTCGTCGCTAATTCAGGATCTTTCGCTTTAGTCGTAATGGCGACGATACCCCCTGAAGAATAAGGTTTATCCTTCTGACCAAATTTAGGAAAGTCTCCTTTTTTCAATACCGGGTATGGAGCTGCGACCAATTGAGCTTTCGGATCTTTTGCTTGGACTATCGGCTGCCATTTCCCAATACCGCCTCCGGCATTCCCAATACTTGCGCCTGTGCTGGCTGAAGCGAAGTTTCCATCCAGGGCTTTCGTATCTACGGTGGCTATATTTTTATCTATCAAGCCCTCTTTATACCATTTTTGGAACAAGGCCAGATAATCTTTGTATCCGCTCTCAGCCGGACCGAATTTGATTTGTCCATTTTCCAAATAGAAATTGCGGTTAACCCCAAAAGCCCCTAGAAACGCGCCATTACCAGAGTCATTGAAAAAGTTCGGTTTACTAATGAAAGAAAGAGGTGCAGCTGCTCCTTTCTTTTCTTTAAACGCTTTAAGAGCAGTTGTCCATTCATCAATCGTTTCCGGTACAGGAAGACCTACCTCATCTAGCCAATCTTTGCGAATAATTGGGCCTTGGAATACTTGAAGATACTCATCTCCCCGAATGAAAGGAAACGCATAGTAGCTGCCGTTATCGGTTTTTACCATTTTGTCGATTTCAGGATGCTCTTTCAAATATTTCTTAAGGTTCGGCGCATGCTTATCGATCAGATCATTCAGTTTAAGAATGTAACCGTCTTTAATGGCTTTCTCAGGTCCACCCGGGAACGAAAGAAAGTTGTATTCGATCATATCCGGCAAATCTCCGGACGCCAGCATCACGTTTAGCGCCTCTTTCCCTTGACCCGACGGCGGTGCAGAGAATTTGAGCGGCACACCTGTCTTTTTCTGCCACTCTTGGAAGAAGGGAACTTCATCATGTGTTGTTTTAACACCTGTTAAATTGCTAACGATCTCGCCCCAATACGTCAGTGTCTTATTCGTTTTGATTGGGTATGTCGTTACGGTGCTGTTTGCGGCTGGCGATTGCGTTTCTTTCGTTGAATTAGGTGCAGTTTGCGTCTGAGAGGAACAAGCAATCATTGTACCCATCATCAAGACAGTCATCGTAGAAGCTAATATTTTCTTCATTCATTGACCCTCCAGTTATTTTATGGTGAGATGCATCTCTTACCTAAGACTACTGGATAGTCTCTGAATTCCATATGCGTAAAAACAATAAACCAGTTGTGATTTTATAATTGAAAACTGATGATTTCTCAAAAGCAATGGCCTAAAACTACAATTTGCCGAAATAAATAAAAAAAACTAGCGTAAAATTACCGCTAGTCCTTGGTCATAACTATTATTTATTGATGGGATCCCTCCTGCTTCGCGGCTTTCCAAATGTAAGTCTAAAGGCCGGGTGGCTTTCCCAATTAGCTTAGTATAATCAGAGTACTATCTTTTTTAATAGATCTTCTACTTTTGCTTGCATGGATAGCATAGTTGTTTTCCTATATTGAATACCAAGCCGAAGCACCTTCAATTGCTGTCTACGGGAAAGCCTTCGAAAACGGGGTTCCCGTTTCAGAAAAGTACGAATGATAGACCAGCTGTTGACTGCAATCCGATCCGGTTTGAGGTAAGGAACATCATAAGGTAGTTGTCGTTTGCGGAAGCGATCTAATATTTTTCCAACGCTTGCTGAAATCTTGCTTTCATCGACAAGACAAACAGCACTACTTTTATTTGTGTGCTTTTTGAGGAAATCGAAATGTTGATGTCCGCCTTGGATGATGTAACCACCCTCTTTTCTGCTTTTACGCACGACCAATAGGTGCATAAGATCCTGTGCAACTTTTTTTAACTCCTTCTTACGTAGTGAGGTCTTACTGATGATACTTTCCGGCTTAATCTTACTTAGAGGTATATATTGCACTGTATATCTCAACTGTACCCCTCCTCGTCACACCATTGCTTAGTTATAACAGTGTATGTGTTTAGAGTAATAGAGATGCTTGCGGGTCAGATATTCGGGCACTAGCGGAATCACGGACAATTCCATTCGAATAAAATAACTCTAATCGTAGAGAAAAAAAATTTCATAAATTGCAAATGTGGCGCTTTTTGCGCTTCTGGTGTTAACTTCGTTAATTCATTGTAGGAATCATAAAAAATTGTTTTATAACCACACTGGAAGCAAGCTGCGCCCCTTCCAACTTATCCTTTAGAACCATTAACTTTACTTGATTGGAATGACTGAGGGAAGTTTCCCGTACTTTTCGTTCGATCTCTTGAAAAACAGATTCTCCAGCAAGTTCAAACCATATGCCTAGAAACAAAACGCAGTTTGGATTAAAAACCGTTACAAGATTGGACGCCATATTCGCAATGATGTCGGCAGATTCCAAAATGATTTGTTGCAAATATTCGTCGCCTCGCTGCAGTCGTTCCTTCATTTCAACGAAATTCAACCCGCTTTGCTGCTCCAACGCTCCGATGGAAGCAATTGTCGTCAGGCATCCTTGTCCCCCACAATGACAAGGCAATGCAGCATCGCCGTAAGCAACTTTATAATGACCAAACTCGCCGGCTACATGATTATGGCCTGTAAATAAATTCTTCCCTACGACAATCGCACCACCGACGCCTCTGTCAATTTTAATGATGATATTATCCGAAGATTCCGATAGCATCCCGGATAAATTCTCACTTACGGCCACCATATTTACGTCATTTTCCAAGTAAACTTGAAAAGGATACTTGTCCTCCAACAATTTTCTAAGAGGATAATGATTCCACTTCAATTCTTTCGCTTTGAGAACGATTCCTTCATTGACATCAACCAACCCTTGGATGCTGATTCCCATCCCTTGTATCGTAGAATGATTGGATAAACTCATCAATAATTGATCAATTACATGGGTCACACATTCCAACGTATGGTGCTCATCGCGGAACTCCTGTATGGTTACCTCTTCTTGGGAGAGTACATTCCGCTCAAAATCAACCAAAAAACCACTTATATGTTTAACAGCAATTTCAATGCCAATCGCATGTAAGCCCCGTGTATTGATCCTTAACGGTACTGGCTTGCGTCCACCTCCGGGAGATGAAACCGGTTCGTCTTCCACCACAATGTCATCCGCCAGCAACCGTCCCATGATATTTGTAATCGTTTGCTGAGTCAAGCCGAGCTTCTGGGAGATTTCTACCCTTGATAAAGGGCCTTCGGAATGGATCATCTGCAAAACTCGCTGCTGATTGATCTGTTTCATTATTTTCGAACTATGGGTCCGTTTAACTGTAATCATTCCACACCCGCTTTACTCTAATGTTTCAATTAACCGTATCATTTGCTCAGATCCAAGACAATGCCCGTCTTGTCGTCGGATATTTTATGCCTTACATTTTTCACACATTCCAAATCCTGCTCTTCCTCTGCAATTAGCTCCAATGCATAATTTTGTAAGCCAAGTTGATCAATCCTATCCAGCATGCCATGCACATTGTTCTCGGCTTCATCATTATCAGGGTACAGCAGCCCGTCCGTTAACGCATATATATTTATTAATCCTGCTCGATTAATTGTACCTGTTTCTATAAAGTTTTCCAATTCTATTTCTCCATTAAAGACGGAATAACCTTCCAACGTATTTGTTTTATTGCGATTCAAGTTAATATATGGCTTCACATATTCCATTATTTCTTCATGTGTACTTAAGCCGCTCCGACGTGCTTCAACCCGCTTTTGCAATGTGATTCGATCGAAGGGACGGACTTGGTCGCGGGTAATCGTACGTACTTCATTGTTGATGTACCTTGCGTAGAGCATGCAATCACCAGCCTGCGCAAACTCAATCGTTGTTTCATTCACTTTAAATAGAACAAAAGCAGCGGCCCAGAGCGCTTCCTTTTGTTTGATATCGATCCCTTCAGATACGATTCTTTGGCGAAGTTCTAAATTAGCTTCCAACACTAGTTCTTTTAGGCTCATATTGGATGCAGCATGTTCTGCAGCACTCGCCAATATGCGCGATGCAACATAACCTCCACTTTCTCCGCTGGAGCTTCGTGGATTGCTGATTGCGGTTGCGCCATCAATAACGCCAAAGATACCTGCTTTCTCGTTTATTACGAGAACATCCTCGTTAAACTCCCCAACTCCATGAATGGAGCAAGCCTGTAACCAATCGTTTTGAATCCAAACATTCACGTCTGATGCTGCTGCCAATATAGTGTCCACCTTTCCAGTTATTTAGCTCCTATTCTTTACTGCCAGAGAACGCAATGCTGTTAATAATTTGTTTTTGAAAAATAATAAAAATGGTGATCATCGGCATTATAGATAGTGTAGTACCAGCCATCAGCGCCGTCCAGTCCATCTGAATCGCATTCTCTTCTTTAAAATACGATAAACCTAACTGTACCGTGTAATACGACTCCTTATTTGTAATCAATAACGGCCATAGATATTGGTTCCATGCATAAGTGAATATGAGAATGACTGCTGTTGAAATAATTCCTCGAGACATCGGCAATACGATAAAAAATATGATGCCTATCGTACGCAGACCATCCATCTTTGCTGCTTCTTCTACTTCAACAGGCAAACCCGCAAAATATTGCCGGAATAAGAATACTATTAAAGCACTCCACGTAAAAGGGATGATCAGCCCAAGAAAGCTATTCATCCATCCGAGTTTACCTAATAGCTGAATGACCGGGATCATAATCGTCTGCTCAGGGATCATCATGCCGGCTAGCAACAATCCGAATAAGAAGTTTCTCCCTCTGAATTCCATACGCGCAAAAGCGTAAGCTGCCAATATGGACGTTGTAAGCTGTCCAACTATGATCCCGGCGCTTACAAGAAAACTATTACTGAAAAAGCCTGCAAACGGGTAAGCACTTATCGCTCTTGTATAATTGTCAAATCGCAATTCGTTCGGAATCCACTGGATAGGAAGGCTGAATACTTCATTCGGGCTCTTCAACGAAGTGGATATCATCCAAATAAACGGCATCAACGTAAATATGGCTCCTGCAATGATAAAAATATATAAGGAACTGCCAAAGCAAGCTTTCTTGAACGTCGCCATTATTTCCCTCCCCTATACCGTATTCCGATCCAGTAATTTTCGCTGCACTAAGGTGATACCGACAATGATTACGAACAAAACGTAAGCAACCGCTGACGCATATCCCATCTCAAATTGATCAAAACCTAGCTTATACAAATAAGAAACAATGACTTCCGTTGAGCCTACCGGGCCGCCTTTGGTCATCACATTAATTTGGTCGAAAACCTGAAAGGAGTGGACGGTTTGAACTATTAATAAAAAAGTTGTCGTTGGCATTAGCATGGGGACGGTTATGGTCCGAAATTGCTGCCATTTGTCAGCCCCATCCATGGAAGAGGCTTCATATAAAGAAGGGGAGATCGATTTGAGTCCTGCAAGCATAATAACCATGCAGTACCCCATATTTTTCCAAACACCCATGACAATAATAGACACAAGTGCGAGCTTAGGATCACTAAGCCAGGTTTGCATCGGAATACCGCATACATGAAGCACAGCATTGGCAAGACCATATTCATTCGGGCTGTATATCCAATTCCAAACGACGGCGATAGCTACCATCGAAATAATCATCGGCATGAAATAAATCGCGCGAAAAACGCTGGTGCCTTTTATACCGCCGCTTAACAACAATGCAAACAAGAGCCCCAATGCCAAGCTAAGCGGTACAGTCGAAAACGTGTACACCATCGTATTTTTCATCGCGTTCCAAAAAGTTAAATCCGATAAAATACGTTTATAATTATCAATTCCGATAAACACTTTGTTTGCGGAAAAACCATTCCACTCAAAAAAACTAAGCTGGAAAGACAGTATGACAGGCAGTATAAAAAATACAATAAAAAGAGAGTATGCAGGTGAAATAAGAAAATATGGGGTGAGTTTATTCCATTTCAAGGAGAATTCTCCTATCTTCACATTAATTTAGTAATCGTATTTTCCCTCAACAAACGTGTAGTAATACGGAATGCTTTTAATTCATTTAACGTCGGAAGGATCTGCCAAAGTAATACACTGAATGTTCGATATGCATAAAAGTTAGCATGCATGCCCAGCGTTTGAGCAATAAAACCTATTCTGCGTAAATGGAAAGAATTCGATATAATAACACACGTACGCAAGCTTTGTCGGCTCATTATTTCCTTGCAGTTGACAAGGTTCTGAATGGTATCTAAGGACTGATCTTCTACATATATTTTTCTAATATCCAATCCATTTTGGATCATGTAGTCCTTCATGATTTCGGCTTCCGAGCGTTCTGAAGCTTGTGCACCTCCGGATAAAATAATAACCGGAAATTGATATCTCCTATCGAGTTCAAGGGCAGCATCGAGTCTTTCTTTCAATAACCTATGGATCTTGTTATCCTTACACTGGTATCCTAAGACAATTAATGCATTCTCACGCTTCGTAAGCCTAGGCATAGAGTGTATCCACACTATATACGATATTAATACTAGAAATCCTACTGCCGGTATTGCCAACCAAAAAAACATATTTAACATTCCTCATCATTTTTTTGAAGATGCCCAAAGTCTCTAGACTTTGGGCATCAGCATGAAGTTCTTTTACTTCATTGCCGTTTGACTCTTTTGGACTGCTTCTTTCAAAGCATCTTCAACAGACGCTTTCCCATAGGCAACTTTTTCAATAGCTTCACTAATAGCTGAAGACATTTTCGGATACCATTCTTCGCTCGGACGCGTGTAGCCGTTGCTTAACGACTGGCCGGCAATTAAGTGTCCCGGGTTTGCTGCACCGAACTGCTTATATGCTGGTGTATTGACGGACGAGATGCGAACTGGAACATAACCTGTTTTCATCGTCCACTCCGCATTATTTTCCGAATTGGTCATCCAAGTCATGAATTCCCAAGCAGCTTTTTCCTTCTCAGGTGTTGATTTGAACAAGAACAAAGTATTTGTGCCAAGCCCGGTTGCCAATTGCTTCTTACCTGGAAGCGGTGCAACGCCTACGTTCGGATTTTTGTCCAAATAAGCTTTTGCCGCACCTTGTGTACCTATCACCATTGCAAGCTTTCCACTATTAAACATAGCATCGACATCAATCTTTTCCTTTGGAGCGACTTTATACTTTGCAATCATATCTGTATAAAACTGCATAGCTTCAACGCCTTCTTTGCCGCCAAACGTTATAGCATTGTCTTTTACCAAATCGCTGCCATTCTGCCATAATAATGTTTCCCAAGTCCATGCTGTGCGTTCATCAGGTTGAATTGGAAGGTATACGCCATAAAAGCCATCTTTCGTTAGCTTTTTGCTTGAGTCGAGCAGCTCGTCCCAATTTGTCGGTGCGGATGCAATACCTGCAGCTTTGAATAAATCTTTGTTATAAATGAGAACCAATGCTCCAGCTTCAATCGGAAGAGAGTACATTTTACCTTTATACTTATTCGCTTCCAAAGCTCCCGCTGAAAAGTCTTTTTTCATGTCATTATCCATCAGATTTCCTACTTCAACAATTTTATTGCTTGAAGCAAGAACTCCAGTCCATGTCGGAAAACCCCAGGCGAGCTCAGGGAGTTCATTAGAAGCAAGACCAACCTGAATTTTTTTCAACATATCTTCGCCCGTTGCTATGAACTGTTCTTTGATTTCGACATTCGGTTTAACGGTTTTGTATTTATTAATGAATTCCTTCAATACTTTCTGTTTATCCGGAGTATAAGCATGCCAATACGTCAATGTTACAGGCTTATCTTTGTCACCTGCTGCTTGTTTCGTTTCGTTACTCGATGCTGTACTTGCAGCATTTTCTACTTTCTTCGTCGCGCAGCCTGAAGCGATTACCGCCATCATGCTCGCAACCAATAATACATGTATTGCCTTTCTCATTGATCTTCCTCCTCGTTTTTTGTTTTTATGGCGCTATGCGCCGGGTATTAAAAGGAGCAGTAACTCCGTTACCCTTTGCCGGGTAAAGCATGAATTGAAACTGTTGAACCGTACATTGAATTCTTCTTCAAGCTCAACATAGCCGTATGGATAGCAGCTTAGAAGCTGCTATCCCATAGAGATTACATGGACAGCAACATTTACAAATAATTAATAAATCAATTTGATTAATTAATTAATTTAATGATAAGAAATCAACTCATTATTGTCAATATATAAAAAAATAACACCTGCAAATTTGTCAGGTGTCATTTGGGTTCTATTAGGCTGTTGTTTTGAATAACATCTCTATATTTTCTCTTCGGCTGCAGCTATCTCTTCTGCTTTTCGAACTTCACTGAAAAAATGATCAAGCTCATGCTTCGCAACTTCACGTATAAATCCTAGATCTTCACCGAACAGCTCCGGAGTCCATGTACGGCCGAAGGAAGCATGAACCACCTCATCTGCCCAATCGTAATCTTGGAACTGAGTCATTAATGGATGCTTCACTTGATCCCTGCAGAATTCAAATTCCCCGACTTTCCCCGGGCGCTTCATCGCCCCTTCTTCAATCCCAATAGTTAGCCACGCGTATTGTGCACTCGGAATTTTTTCTATATTGATATCATAATCAGACGTATATTGCGGACGGGAACGCCAATTCAACCCTTCAGCCTCTAGGGCTGCCTGACCAAACAATGCATGGCGAACCTCATCCCACAAGTGTCTTGCTAAGTCCCGATAGAATGCCCACGGCATTCCTTTTTGTGACCATAACACAGCCGCAATCAGCTCCGCCGCGGTCATCTCTTCCTGACGTACTCTCATCATACCGACAAGTCTGTCCTCATTCGGCTTCTCGAATTTCATTCCCATGCTTGTTCGGTAAAGGGTTGTTTCACCCATACACGCTTCTCGTTGCGATTTTTTGGGCAATTGATAGACCTGGAATGATCTTATACGTTCTGGTATTTCAGAAGACCTTTTCATTTCGTTGCTCATTCCACCTGCTGCAAGGATGCATCGCTGTAATAACGTACACATTGCTTGAGTACCAGCCTCGTCCCATTCACCCTCGTTTTTCAGGTGAGCAATTGCCGCTTCCCCCCAATTTACTTGTTCCTCCAGATCAAGAAGGATAGAGCGTAATATGCGGATAGTCGGCTGATCGACAATTTGTTGTGTACGCTTTATATGGCTCCTATAAGCTTCAATAAGCGCTGGTTTAATCACTGTGTACACGCCAGCTAACCATTCGCAATCTGTACGAGCATGAAGAATTTCGTCCATAAGCAGCGTTAAGGCTGGATCTGGTTCCTGCCCAACGTTAGCAAGAGGCGTACGCAGATGACTCACACGTGTACGAAGTTGATCAGCCGCTTCTGCATCCTCATAGATGTGGCGTCCCATCGCAGTTTTGAGATCCCAATTATGTCTTGCAGGCAGCTGAGCTGCACTTATAAACATAAGACGCTCATGAATGAACCTATACCGCTGCAGTACCTTAGCGTTTGCATCGACACTGAAAGCTCCAATTTCATGTGGATTCGCAATTCCTGTAAATGTAATTTCCAACTTTGTTCCCTCCTTTAATGAGTGTTGAATAATTTCATTTTCTCTTAATATGAATTCGTTTACAATAGACAGAGATAGGATTTCAATGGATTTTATTGATCAGAAAGGGTGCCTTCAATTGAATGAAAATTTGCCTGTTTTACACTATTGCGGTGACTTTGTTGTTCGGCGTAACTGGAAGCTGGGACCGCGTATTTTAGACGATAACGAGTTGTTGTTTTTTCCTCAGGGAACAGGAACGATCTACCGAAAGGGAGATCAAGTTTATACATTAAATCAGCCCAGTTGGATTCTTACTAAAGCCGGGGATACTCACAGCTATCATTTCGGAGAGACTGCAGCTACTCGTCATCTTTTTCTGCATTTTAGTGGTGGTGAATGGTTCGCGCCTACGTTACTTAGTTCAATTGGTTCTGATGTAATACCGGTTAGGGAAGGTGGACTACCATCGGCAATGATCAGCCAAATCCTGCACATCGCTCATGGAGAAAAAGATACCAATCGGTGCAATATCTTATTGTCAGCTCTGCTTAGCGAGCTTGAACACTTGGGCAATATAAGCAAAAACACTTCTATCCCCTCTTGGAAATATTTAGAAAATAAAAAAGAGGCCGTTATCGACCCCGCCTATCCGCTCGTGGTGAGCAAAGCATTAACCTATATTCGTAACAGGCTTCTCGAACCTATCACCGTAGCTGAAATTGCAGTCCATTGCCAGTTATCTCATGAACACCTTACGAGAGTCTTCGTACGTGTCACTGGAATTCCTTTGCGTCAAATGATCATACAACTCCGGCTAGAACGCGCTTCTCATATGCTCCGTCATAGTACACTTAGTATTAAAGAAATCGCATCGCAGTGTGGATATGCTGAGAATCACTATTTCTCGCGATCTTTTACTGCCTATTACGGTATGACAGCGACCGAATACCGTAAAGAATACGCTGACCCACGTGTCCAACACATCGTTCCTGACGAACGATTGGAGGAAAAATATCCGATTAATGTTTATTTTCACATTAACCCTTAATGCCCGTCATAGAAATGCCCTCGATAATATTACGTTGGAGCACAAGATAAACGAGCAGTACAGGTATGACGGCAATAGCAGAACCGGACATCATCAAAGTCCAGTCAGTCACATAGAGTCCCTTAAACGTACTAAGCATCAAAGGTACTGTGTACTTGTCAGTTGAGCTCAGGAAAATAACTGGCTTAAAAAAACTGTTCCAATTTCCCAGGAACGAAACTATCGCTAACGAAGCTAGTGCTGGACGAATGAGAGGAATCATGATACGCCAGTATATCTTCCACATGTTCGCACCATCAACGTAAGCTGCTTCTGATAAGTCACGCGGGATTCCCATAAAAAATTGCCTCAACAGAAATACACCAAAAGCACTGAACAATGCATCCGGAACGATGAGCGATAAATGAGTATCGAGCCAGCCGAGATTTTTCAGAATGATGTAAAGTGGTACGATCGTAACCTGTTCGGGAACCATCAACATAGAAAGAAACAGAATAAATAGCACATTACGATATGGAAAATCAATTTTGGCAAAAGAAAAAGCAGCCATCGAGCATGTTAACAATTGACCGAGTACGACGATTACAGAAATATAAGCACTGTTCATGTATGCCTTATCAAATGGCATTGCCGTTAGAGATCGGCTAATATTCTCCCATCTCCATGGATTCGGAAATAAGGTTGGCGGCACTTGAAAGATTTGGGCTAAGTCTTTTAAGCCGCTGAATGCCATCCATAAAAACGGTCCAAACATCGCTACTGAGGCTAGAATTAACAGAACATGCAGAAGAATGGTTGATACTTTACTTCCAACATGGCTGCTCTTCTGCTTACTGGGTACGGTTCCTGTTGGAACCATTTTTTGTTTCACCGTTCTCATGTGAAATCCTCCTTAATCCGCGTAATGGACCCATTTGCGAGAAATATATGTCTGTGTCATGGTGAAAATCAAAATGATGACGAAGAGCACAGTTGCCGCTGCCGCACTGCGGCCGAATTGAAAGTTTTTGAATGCAAGCTCGTACAAATGATACACAATCGTATAGCTGGCTTTTGCTGGTCCGCCGCTCGTCATAACGAAAGCAGTATCGAAGACTTTAAACGAGTCAATAATGCCAATAATAGTAACAAACAAGGTAGTTGGCGATAAAAGGGGCACAGTAATTTTCCAGAATTGCTGGGACTTGGATGCACCGTCGATCATGGAAGCCTCATAGTAATCTCTGGATATTCCTTGTAAACCAGCCAGGAAAATAATCATGTTAAAACCAAGCTTTTGCCAAATGCTTACAATCGCCAAAGACGGCAGGACGAGGTTCAAGTCGGTCAACCATTGTGGACCCTTAATGCCGAACAAGCTATGCAGCAGATAATTGATGATACCGAAGTCACCATTAAGCAGCCACATCCATACAATCGCTACGGCAACAGAGCTTGTAACTACCGGCATGAAGAAAAACAACCGGTACATAACTCGATATCTCACTTTGTTCAAAGCAACAGCAACCAATATCGCAAGTAAAATACCCATTGGAACCGTTAATAAGGAATAATAGAGGGTATTCACTAGTGCCTTTTGGAAATCAGGATTATGAAAAGCGTAACTGAAATTATCAAATCCAATAAAGGTTGCAGCCTGAAATCCATCCCAATCTAATGTACTTAGAACAAAGGTTGTGATCAGAGGGATAAGTGAAAAGGAAAGCAGTCCGATTAATTGTGGGGCAATAAAGAAATACCCCCAGAATACATTAGAACGTTTACGGTTCATGCAAATCCTCCCATATGAATTGTTTCTAGAAAAAATAAAAAAGGAGAGATGGAATACATACATCCTTCCCTCCTCAGTCACACTTTACCATAATGCATCTTATTTATTTTTTCGCTTTTACTTCTTCGATCTTCTTATTAACACCTTCACTCATTTTCTTTAATGTCGTTTGAGCATCCTGCTTCCCTAACAACAAGAGATCATAGTTATCTTTCACAATATCGGAAGCTCCCGGAACACCTGATTCGGAAGGCCATAACGCGTAACCAATCTCACGAGCGTCGAGGAAATATTGAGCATGTGCCGGTTGTGCGTTCTTATCCAATACGAGATCATCTACACCGCTTACCGAAGGAACTGCATTCCCCCCTTTAAGACGGAAGTTTTGACCATCCTTGGAAACAAAGTAAGAGAGAAATTCATAAGTTTCTTTAGCATGAGCTGTCTTTTTATTCATAACCATGTACGCTGTTGGAATGCCGGCCGGCTCCATTTTTTTGCCAGTGTTCGTTGGCAGAGGAACAATGTCGTATTTTAATGAAGTGTTCGCATTAAACTGCGGAACCCACCAACGACCTGCAATTCCAAATCCGACTTGGTTCGACATGAACATAGCATCAGGGCCTTGTCCTTTAGGAAGTGAACCGGAGAATACGAAGTTTTTGTTCTTTGTGTTATCCGCGAGATATTGGAATGCTTCCAGCGTCTTCGGATCCTGATCTCCAATGAATTTGCCATCCTGAGGCTTATCGTAAACTTTTCCTCCGTTAATCGTTGCCCATGAATAGATCGGAGATGACCAGTCTTCAAGTACAAGTCCATATTTATTTTTAGACTTCAGCTGTTCCGTTAACTCTTGTAGCTTCTTCCAATTCCACTGCCCTGCATCATACAATTTCTGAGGATCGTCAGTGATACCCGCTTCGGACAATACAGTCTTATTGTAGTACATCACTAACGGATTGCAGTCAACTGTGACTCCATATATTTTATCGCCTTTTTTCGATCCGCCCCATAATCCTTCAGCAAAATCCTCGGCTTTGATTGGGCCCGTTCCTGATTTCATCAAGGGTGTCAGTTCTTCGATTGAACCGTTACTAATGAGTTTAACGACGGTCTGATCTCCAGCATAAAATGCGTCTGGTGCAGTACCTCCCTGCAGTTGAGTAATGATCTTCTCTTCGTAGCCGTCGTTCGGTACTGCTACTAGCTCCCATTTCACATTCGGATGATCTTTGTTATACTGATCTGTCAGTTCGTAAAAGCGCTTTAACTCTCCTGGATTCCCCCAAGTACTCCACTTTAATTTGATAACCTCACCATTTCCAGCCTTAGGTGCTGGTCCCTTCGTTGCATCCGCTGTCTTGCCGCCAGCCGGTTCGGAAGAGCTGCCACCTCCACAAGCAGTTAGAATCATCGTTAGCGTGAGGACGGAGCTGGTTGTTAAACCCCATGTTTTTTTCTTTACCATTCTTCCAATCGACTCCTCTCAAATAATTAGATGCATCTACTCTGGGACAAATTGGATGTCTATGAGATAGACATAATTTTAATTCACCATGATAGCGTTTTCAATGGACTTTTCCGAATAATAGATGGACTTTTTTGATCTAGCATATATTACACCCCTTCTCTTCTAATAGTCGTGTTTTGCTGATTAATGTAGAAATCCCTACTCTCTATCAATCGACAAAATTCGCGAAAAGATATCAAAAAAATTAACCTTATTCATATGACTCGCTCCAGACTTTGAAGCTATCATCGCCTACCTCGGCATTACCTCTATGATCAGTTTCACTGTCGGGCTGTCTCTTTTTTGCCATCACGAAAAGCACCCCCTATAATATTCATCGGTTTATTCAACACTAGGGAGTGTTTATCCAATGACTACTATAAAGGGTGCACTTCAGTTTGCTGTCTAGATGTTTTTTCTACTATCTACTAATCCCGATCGTCACAATTTCGCAAGGACCAATCGGCAAAGACATTTGGCCTTCAGCGCCAACTTCAATACTCGGGCCATGTGCTTCCATAATCGTGCTCTTATAGAAATAGTAGTGTAGAATGTTGGAATTGAGCTTGAGCTCGGTATTTTGGGAGCTCATGTTGTACCAACGGAGCAGCAGATCGCCACTTCCTTCATTCATTTTCATAGAGGAGAACGCCATTTCTGCGCCTTCCCACTCAAATGGCGCAAATGTAGGTGCAATGCGTCCATGATGAACTTCTGTTTGACATAAAGTCCAAGGAATTTGAAACTGGTAAGCTTCTGCATACGCGCCCGACTGTACGCCATCTCCGTTATGCGGAATGATGGACATTCTGACGTTGTGCTCTCCCAGACATTGCGCCTCCGGCGTCGGGAACAAGCCCCAGTCGCCTAGCTCGCCAACCGCGCGAAGCAACGTCACTGCAATCGTATTGCGTCCATCACGCAGAACTTCATATTCGTTCAATCCGAGGTTGGCAACAACAAGACCTGCCCCCGTATCGCTTACCTCAATGAAGGCTTGTTGATGCTGCGTATTGCTTGGATTTTCCCACTCAGCTGCCGGCATGTTGACTCGCTGCGGGATTTCAAACATGGAGTCGACACGGTGAACTTGCGTGACCAGATCAGTTGGGAACAACATCCGCAAGCGATGATCTTTGGCCTGATTGTTGAAGGATGCCTCGATCTCTACCCCTTTGCCGCTGCGGCTCAGACTAACAACGGTTCGGATCTGCATAGGTTCCATGCGCGCCGATCGCTGCGCTTTTCGGTACGGGTAGTAGATCAAATCGCGCTGCTCTTCATCCAGCAATTCGTCCGCTGACGCAGGGATTTCCCAGTCGTGTACAATTTCTAGAGAAGCCTGATAAGGCGTATCTTTTAACACGCGGATTTGCGCAGCTAAGCCGTAAGTTGTTAAAGGCGTCTCGCCATCAGGCTGTTTGTACATATATTCGTTGCCAATATCCCCTGTATTCTCATAGACGCCTAAATCCCTGTAGGTACGACCATTCATTTTGTCTGTCAACGTGAAGGAACCGTTATCCGCGATTTCGATCTTAAGCGCATCATTCTCCAGTACCCGGTCATCCGTTAGCATTGAGGAAACAGAAATCTCATCTCCCCTTTTAACCCAAGCGTACGTCTTCAGCCCTAATGCTGGAATATTCTCAGCTTCAAAAGTCAGCTTCACTTTTCGGCACATATATGGCTGACGGAACTTGTCGTCCGGCAAATCGTAACCGAATTGCAGTCCGAGATCTTCGAACGTGCATGCGATGACATTCCCAAGCTCATCCACGAGCATTCTGCCTGAAATATCCGCTGCTTTTACAATATCGCTAGCTTCTTCAAGCGAATATCCATCACGGAAGTACAAACGCAAGGCATCTAGCTCGATACTCACGACGCCGGTACGCTCCCAACCGGATGTATTAAAAACAACAACCGGCAATGAGCATTCACCCGCTTGTGCAAAGCTTGACGTATCTACAGCATCAGCGATCGAACGTTTGCTGTCATCGACGATCGCTTCCGCTACATGCCGGCTTTTCTCAAAGCGCATCACCATTTCCCGGTGCACTTCGTCCACGGAGCAGCCGCAAATGCTATCGTGCGGATGATTCTGCATCAGTGTTTTCCAAGCGTACGTGAACAGATGATGCGGGTACTTCTCCCCGACTTCGAGGACATGTGCGAAAGCGGCCAACGGTTCAGCCACTTTTTCCAGCATTGCTTGCCCCAGCTGATTCATCTGCTTCAAGTAAATACGTGCTGAAGCAGTGTTTACGAGTGTAGACCAACCGTCCGTCCGTTGACTGCGAAGCTCGCCTTTTACCGTAGAAAGCTCATGCTTCAAGGAACGCTGTATAGCCTGCAAGTAATCGAAAAAATTCGAATGAACAAAGGTCGTTTCCGGATACAGCTCGCGCGCGGCCTGAATCGCTTCAGGCAAGTCCAACTGAACCGGCTGATGGTCGCAGCCGTTCATAAAGAGCAGTTCGCTAGTCGATGCGTATTTCTCCGCGTCCGCCAGCTTCCGCTCCCAGTACGCTTTCGCTTCTTCCCGGTCTACAGGAATTTCATTGCCGTTTGAATACCAGTTGGCGAAAAGAATACCGAGCACCTGGGAACCATCAGGTCCTTCCCAAAGCAGCTCCGAGAATGACGATTCGTAGTCACCTTCAGAGACGGTATTATTAAAGCCTGTCGGCTTCACACCGCGGCCAAACAAAGCATTCGTGATCCCGGACTGCTGCATCAGTTGCGGCGTTTGGCCTACCAGACCGAATGTATCGGGAAAATAACCAATCTTCGAAACATGGCCATATTTCTTCGCATCTTGGTGTCCGATCTGCATATTTCGTACATTGGCTTCGCTGCTCGTTAGAAATGCATCTTGCAAAATATACCATGGACCGATCAAAATGCGGCCGTCTTGAATATATTTGGCCAGTCTATCCTTTTGATCCGGTCTGACCTGAAGATAGTCCTCCAGAATGATCGTTTGTCCGTCAAAAAAGAAGCTGCGATAATTCGGATCTTGATCCAATTTATCTAATAGCATATCTACGAGCTTTACGAGACGAACATGATGCTTCTCATAAGGCAGATACCATTCCCGGTCCCAGTGCGTATGAGATATGATATGAGCGGTTCTCTTGGTACTCATCGTTTAACTCCTTTCAATATGGACTTCTTTCGGACGGTATACGGAGATAAGATTGCCGAGCGCATCTGCTGCAAAGAGAACGGAACGCTCTTTCTCCAAAGCAAACGCATAAGTTGCCTCGTTATCCAGCTCGGCCACCGTATCCATCAGCTTCGCTGGCTGGTCCTCTAGGGCATCCAAAGCCGGAAGCTGTTCAGGCGACATATTCCACCGCTCTTGAAGCAATTCGATACTTCCATGACGCAGCTCAAGCCACTCGACAAATGCTTCATGTAGATGAAGCTTACAGATCTGTGCGGAGACTCCATAATTCAGGGAAATAACGCTGCGCAACTACGTGTTTTAAATATTCAACGCCAGCTGAGCCTCCGGTCCCCGACTTAAATCCGATGATCCGTTCAACCGTCACCATGTGATTGAACCGCCATTGTTGTTGACGGCTGTCGATGTCAACAAGCTTTTCCGCAAGTTCATATAGATCCCAGTAGCGTTCAACGTCTTGGTACACTGTCAACCAAGCGGCTTTGACGCTCGGACTTTCCTTGTATTCCTCTGACCAATCCCGCTGCAAATACTGCTGATCGACCTCTAAACCTCGCATAGAAAGAGCCATGATCGCAGCGTCATAGAGGCTGGGTTCGTGGAGCGTTTGGCTCAACTGTTGATGGAGCTCCGGTTGATGCTCATAAACGGACAGAACCTTGGTTTGCTTGCCCCCCAGCATGAACTCAATGAGCCGATTTTGGAAAGACTGGAACCCCGATGAACGTCCCAGGCTGTTACGGAATTGCATGTACTCAGCTGGAGTCAGTGTTGACAAGACGTCCCAGGATTGGATCAATTGCTGCTGGATTCTAGAGACGCGAGCGAGCATTTTGAAGGCCGGCTCCAGATTGTTTTGCTGAATGAGAAGACGAGCTGCTTCCAGTTCGTGCAAGATCAACTTCATCCAAAGTTCGCTGGCTTGATGGATGATGATAAACAGCATTTCATCGTGATGGCCGGATAGCCTTTGCTGGCTGGACAACACTTTATCGAGTTGAAGATAGTCTCCATAGGACATTTCTTTTGAAAAGTCATTATGGATATTAGACTCAGTTGCTCTTGATTGGGATTGTTCGTGTTTCTCCGAATTGGACACGTATTTCACTCCTACTATGGATTATGTTATGTCTGAGAGGACAAATTACTCATCGATCAAATGCCAGTTGAGACCGTCTGCCCTATTTCAAGGGGCGAAGAACGGCCCTGACAGGACTTCCGTCTGCCTCGACAAGCGGAAGGGGAAGCGCTATCAATTCATAATCGCCAGGCATAATGTGTTCCAGAACGATCCCCTCTAAAATATGAATGTCATGTGCATGCAGGGCATGATGGGCAGACAACTCCTTGCTATCGAGTGGATCAACAGAGGGTACATCCACACCGATGAGTCGAATTCCCTTTTCCGCTAGATAAGGTCCTAGATCTGCTCGCAGATAGGTGATATCCGTTGGAAACTTCTTCGGGTTTGACCAAGAATTTGTACGAATCAGTAATCGAGCGACACCGTCTATATCATACTCCTTCAAATCCTCTGCACCGATGCTCGATTTACCAGATACGTCAATAACACGTGCAAGTCCAATGTATAGCTCCAAGTCCAGCTCCATGACCCTCCGGCCATCATTGTCAAAATGGAATGGAGCGTCAATATGTGTACCAGTATGAATGCTCATCGTCAGTTTTCCGACATTTACCGATCCGCTTTGTTCCTTCGTCCAACTAACCTCATAAGAGAAGGGCGTATCTCCTGGCCAAGTCGGCACTCCTGCTTTCAATGGTCGAGAAATATCCAAAATTGTCATACAATTTCCTTTCGACAAATGATTTGTCCACTGTTGATCGCTTGTTAAGCGACTACGTCGCGTGTATTTTCGAATTGCTCGTACTGCTTTTCAACCATGATAGTTTTCAATCGCTGCACAGTATCCCACACTTCACAGTATGTTGTATAGAGTGCAACGGGAGCAAGACGAATGATGTTTGGAGCTCGGAAATCGGGTATGATCCGATTTTCCTTTAGCGATTTGCAAATCCGGGCAGCTTCCTCATGCTCTAAACTGATATGCCCTGCTCTACGCAGATCATCTTTTGGATTCCCGATTGTAAAGCCCATTCCAACCAATTCTTGTTCGATCAAATCCATCAAATATGCGGTGATATGTAGAGACTTCTTTCGGAGCTTCTCTAGACTAGCCTCTGCGAACATTTCCAAAGATCCGATAAGAGGAGCCATACTTAAGATATGCGGTGTGCCAATTTGAAAAGCACCAGCCGTCTCCGCAGGAACAAAATTATGCTCCATGTCAAATTGCTTGTCTTTTCGTGAACCAAACCATCCTGCCAAGCCTGGTGAGCGACCGAAGTGCTTGCGATTTACGTATAAGCTTCCTACACCGCCTGGTCCGCTGTTCAGATACTTGTAGTTGCACCAATAGGCAAAATCAACATCCCATTTACTCAAGTGATGAGGAATCGATCCTACAGAATGACAGCCGTCAAAGCCAATGAGGATCCCTCGAGCATGAGCTTCCGACGTTAAACGCTCTATATCGAGCAATTGTCCACTTCGATAGAGTACTGTCGGCAAGATGATCAATGCAACTTCATCCGTCATGGCCGCAACTATATCGTCTTCGTCGATAAACCGTCCATCATGGCTTTTTACCTGAATCAAATGTTCAGACGGGTTGTACCCATGCAGTTGCAATTGACTTTGTAAGGCATAAATGTCAGATGGAAAATTCAATTCATCCGCCAAAATTTTAGTCCTGTCGCCCTCAGGCTTATAAAAAGTCGCCACAAGCTGATGCAGATTCGTGGTTGTGGAACCAGTCACAATTACTTCATCTTCTGATCCACCAACTAACGGGGCACTTAAGGCTGCCAATTTTTCTGATAGATAAAACCAAGGGTATTGACCTCGTGTCCAACCATCGATTCCTTGCGTTTTCCATGCATCAACTACTTCCAACAAAGTTCGCTCAGCACGTCTGGATAACAGGCCTAATGAGTTGCCATCGAGATAGATCGATTCCGAATTTATATAAAATTCATCTCGAAAACGTGCCAGCTCATCTTCTTTATCAAGCTGTTGTGCAAATTCTTTAGAATAATGATAAGGTTCTTTGATCATAAAGGCCTCCTCGTGGTTCATGGAATCATATAGGAATCGAGCTTATCTTACTTAAAATAAGTTATATCGTCAACAATTAAGAACCCTTTTATTCCTGCGATCTTAACGCTCGATTCGTTTCAACCAACAGCTTAATCAATCATTTACTGATAAGTAATGCATCTACATTTTTTGCTTCAGAAGAACCAGCATCTTTTGTTCCTATGGTATGACTTCCATTGGCAAGCCCGGTATCGGAATAAAGAACTTGTTGACAGTTGTTTCTATGGACTTCCCTTCTTGATTCAAATAATGGGGTTCGTCAAAGAGAATATTGCCTGATAAATCGCTATGAACAAGTTGCATTAACCAGCTTTAATTCCCCTTTTTATTTAAAAACTTACTGAAAAAAAATGCCCGTTAACACAACAGGCTGCCGATTGAACCATTGGCATTCTTGTTGTGTCAGTAAAAATTGTTCGCTAACCTAACGTGAATCTGTTGAACCAGATGTCATCCGGTTCAACTTGGCTGGGTGCAACCCACTCCAATAGAGATATCAAGGCCTGAGCACGGCCTGTGTAGTGTTCACACCCTCGTTGGATCCACGCTAATTTGCTTTGCAGACTTTTGTGTGATAAGATGATTTTATAACAGATTTAACATAAACTCACATATTGAAAAGGTGATCATTTGTGGAATGGTTCCTTTTTCAATGTGTGATTTTTTTGTTTAAAAAAACATGTTAAATAAATCTTTGGAGGTAATTAATTATGGAAACAGGTACAGTAAAATGGTTTAATGCAGAAAAAGGGTTTGGCTTTATCGAAGTGGAGGGCGGAAATGACGTATTCGTTCATTTCTCCGCGATTCAAGGCGATGGTTTCAAATCACTGGACGAAGGACAACGTGTTGAATTTAATGTAGCTCAAGGCAATCGCGGACCTCAAGCCGAGAATGTTGTAAAACTGTAATCCAAATTTTCATTCAAATTCTCGTTAACTACGGTAGAATACAAAAAAAGGCTGGTTCCTGTTGCGAACAGGAATCATGCCTTTTTTATTGTTTTATGAGGCAATTTTTTTGGTTATTCCACGTTATGATACACTTGCTGCACATCCTCTAAATCTTCCAAAGCATCAATTAATTTATCGAATTGGGCTTGTCCTTCTTCCGGTAAAGTGACGTTGTTTTGAGCTAACATCGTCAGTTCAGCAATGGAAAAATCCGTGATTCCAGCCTTTTTGAATGATTCTTGAACAGCATGGAACTGCTCCGGATCAGCGTAAACCATTACGATGTCATCTTCTTCAACAATGTCACGAATGTCTACATCCGCTTCCAGCAAAATTTCCATGATCTCATCGATGCTTTTGTCTTCAATACCAATGACAGCCGTGGCATCGAACATGTAAGCGACTGAGCCGTTTACACCCATATTACCGCCATTTTTACTAAATGCTGCACGTACGCTTGAAGCTGTACGGTTCACGTTATTCGTCAGTGTGTCCACAATTACCATCGCACCGTTTGGTCCGAAGCCCTCATAACGAAGCTCTTCATAAATTTCATCTGAGCTGCCTTTTGCTTTATCGATGGCGCGATCAATAATTGCTTTCGGCACATTGTAGGTTTTTGCCCTTTCGAGAACAACTTTCAAAGCACGATTCGCTTCAGGGTCAGGTTCACCCTTCCGTGCTGCTACATAAATTTCAAGTCCGAATTTAGCGTAAATTCGACTTGTATTTGCATCTTTAGAGGCTTTCTTCTCTTTAATGTTATTCCACTTTCGGCCCACGATTGATCCCACTTTCTATTTTTATTTCATTAAACATAATAACCGATTTTCATTCAAAATGAAAAAAAATATTGTTCCCCAATCATTTACATCCGTCCGACAGCCTGGCTTATATGCTTGTTTAAGCGAAAATTATCGCACATTCTCCCCATTTGAATTCCAGAATTAAATGTGCTAAAATCAGCACAGATATCAACAGAAGGTGTGAAGCTTACTCGTGGCACGATTAAAGAGATTTGGATTTGGGCTGCAAGCACTTATCGTACTTGCTATGAATTCTGAGCAATGCTCCAGCACGGAAATTGCAGATCAAATCCGGTGTGAACCGACAGCGCTACGCAAAATTTTATCACAGCTGCGAGAGGCGGATATCATCGAGGTGAGACAAGGCCGATCCGGCGGTTATCAATTGACAAGAAGGCCTGATCAAATAACGCTGTTTCAAATTTATACTGCGCTTCACGAAGAAGAGCCCGTGTGGAATCGCATGCTGGATACGACCGGAGATCATGTGTTTGGCAAGAAGGTAAAAAGTGCATTCCAGATCATTATGTGTGATATTAACACACAGGTTACACAGGTACTTGGTAATTATACACTGGCCAACTTAATTGATTAGTTTTTTGGGATTATGAATTAAATAACAAGGTGGTGACTCGGCCAGATGGATAGAAAAACGATTACCATCAAAAAGACGGTAAAGCTCGTCGTAGCGCTTATGACTGCCCTTCTAGGCGGCTGCTTGTTCAAGCTCCTACACATTCCAATTCCCTGGCTGCTCGGTCCAATGATCGCGGTATTGATTGGTTCGAATGTGTTCAAGGATCGTTACGCATGGCCTACCCCCATTCGAAGTGCGGGACTCGTCATTGTGGGCTATACGATTGGTCTTTCAATGACAGCGACAGCTTTGCATGAAATGGCGATCCAGCTGCCTTCTATGCTGCTCATGACCCTTCTCTTAATGCTGCTTTGCGTGGTACTCGCTTTCCTTGTTTCCAAGCTGTCCGGTATCAACTTCAAAACTGCACTGCTGGGAAGCATACCTGGCGGTCTTACACAAATGGTCATCATGGCTGCGGAAACCGAGGGCATCAATCTTACCATTGTCACCGTAACGCAAGTCATACGTCTGATAATGATTGTCGTGTGTGTACCCCTGCTAGTGTTTAGTCCGATATTGGGAAATCATAAAGCAGCAGAAACTTCTATTACTGCCATTACCACTTCATCCGCAAGCTGGAGCGAGCTGCTGTCGAACATCATCGTTTTTGCTGCAGTCAGTATTTGCTGTGCTCTGCTAGGGAACAAAATCAAATTTCCCACCGCATTCTTACTCGGACCTGCCTTAGGTACAGCTGTCGTGCAGTTTTTAGGACTTCAAGGTCCCGCACTGCCAACCGGCCTTATTCATGCAGCCCAAATCATGATTGGCATCAATGTTGGATTAATGCTGAAGCCAGGCCAATTAAGCCATAAGCTTCAAACGATTTCGCTTGCAATTGGCAGCAGCGTGCTTCTCCTCATCGGATCATTTGGACTAAGCTTATTCTTTATGAAGCTGCAACCCATATCCAAGTCAACTGCCTTGCTCAGCCTCGCTCCAGGCGGGATGGATCAAATGGGGATTATTGCGCACGAAATTGGTGCCAATTTATCCATTGTTGCAGGCTATCAGCTGTTTCGTACGTTTTTTATTTTCTTCGCGGTGCCCCCTATCTTGCGAATGCTATTTAAATATAGCTCTGCAAAAAGAGCGTGGCGAAACAGCCAGTCCTAATTAGCTCCCCTCATCGAACAAAAATAACATAAAAAAGAAGCTGGATCATTGATCTCAGCTTCTTCATTCTTGCGCCTCACTTGAAATGAGAAATTAACCATATTGCAGGCAATACTTCATTCAATTTTCAATTCCAATATGGATACACTTATTAATAACGAACATTATCCGGTAAACAGGTTTTCTTTCTTTTTTCATAATTCAAAATTGACATTATTTATTTAGGTTTAACTACAACAGGAATAATTATTTTAAATCCGTCATATTCCGCAAATATCACAGCTGCTCCTTCTGATTTCGCTACGATCTTATGATCAGCGGTCACTTCAGCTACTTCCGGACTAGACGTACTCCATGTGACATCAGCCGTAACGTCTTTTACCGTTCCATCGCTAGACATAGCATGAATGACTACCTCACTTGTTGAGCCTATTGAATTTACGATATAACCCGGCGAAGAGCTTATCCCCAATGTAAATGTAGGATACTTTGCTACGACTTCAACATTAATTGTCGTTGACATACCAAAAACAGTAGCAGTTATCGTCGTTTTTCCAACAGCGTGAGCGATGATATGTCCATCAGCAGAAATCGTTGCAACCGATTCGTCCGCCACCGTCCATTTTACTAGGCTAGTAACATCAAAACAATCACAATTACCATCTCTGCCTGGATGACCAAAGAAAGCAATTATAGACACGTCCGTCGACTTATTAGGTTCTAACATCACATTGCGGGGAAATGAAATTAAAGCTACAGGCTTTGTGTTTCTTACCCAAACAGAATCTCTCAAACCTCCATAATTGAAATAGATGTATGCTTCACCAGGGCCGACCCATGTAATGACCCCGTTCTGATCAACAGTTGCTACTTTCTCATCGGAAGATTCCCACTTCCCATCAGTATCAACCTGAACGATATTATGATCTGTATATTCCGCAAAGGCGTCCACATCTACAGGAGCTCCTGCCTCAGGCTGTATTAGCATTCCCAGTATGTTTTTAGTGATTCCGACTAAATTAACTGGTCCCTCTTTTTCTGTTACTTTTACTGGAATTTGAATAGGAGGGAAACCTGCAATTGTTGCACTAACTGTCGTTTTCCCAATTTTCATTCCAGTAAATTTCCCGTCTGTAACACCAGCAATAGTAGGATCCTCTGAAATCCACTGGATTGACTTCGTAATCTCTTTTTGAGTCCCATCATTGTATTGGGCGAAAACATGTACGGGATAAAGCTTATCTTTTTGAACAATAACATCCAATGAGGATACAAGCAATGATTCTATTTTTAAATCCCCCGTAGATGCATTATTTTCAGAAAGGATTGAAACCTTCAAGATTTCGGTGCTTGTCCCGTGATTGATAAGGACCTGAGTTGTACCTGGTGCAACCGCTGTAAGAACACCATTCTTAACTGTAACAATGCTCGGGTCTAGTGATGTGAATCTTGAGTCTGAAGTGACGTCAGCTGTTGAACCATCTTGATATTTTGCTTTTACAGAAAACGAATGCGCGCGCTCGGCTAACCGAAAGGAGATGTTAGTTTCACTAGGAATCAGATCAACAATTTTATTCACGAAATCTTTAGAAGGTTTTTCTGAAACGGCAATAGGAATCTGCTTTGAGTAACCAGAGCTATCTACGGTAACTATGGCTGTACCAGTACCTACAGCAGTAAGTAGGCCATCCTTATTAACTTTAACAACATCAGGATTAGATGATTTATAAACCGCAGATGGAGTCGAATTTACAACAGATTTGTCCGTATAGCTCGCTTTTACCTCCAATTGCTGCTGTTGATGTACCACCATATTTTTCATATTTGGTGTAACAGAAATCGATTCAGGGGTTGGAGCCTTCCTCTGACCGTCTTTATCCGCGACTGCCACCGGGATATCTACAGTGTGACGACCATTATAATAGATAGCATGCAAAACGGTTGCGCCACTCAATTGACCAATAACCTTTGATGTACCACCATAATTTTGCTGAACTGAAGCTACGTAGTGATTGTCGGAGAACAATTGAACGGAAGCTGTGACATCCTCCGTGCTCCCATCACTGTAAATCGCTGTTATTGCAACTGGCGCTTCCTCACCTACACCTATGGAGAGATTTGATGGAGAAGCTTTCACACCAATAACTCTTGGAGTAGTAAGCTTATTGGTGACAGTAACCTCAATTTTAACTGGAGGAAGAACATCTGATCTATAGGAAGCTGTCACAATTGTTTTACCTGTCTTACCTCCTATGATTAATCCTGAATCCGTTACCGTTGCAATGCTGCTATCTTCGACAGTCCACTTCACTTCACTTGGATTTACATTCTCTGACTCTCCGTTATTGAATACTTCGGTTAATTGAACCGGCCAATTTGCACCTGGCAAAATTTCAACAGCAGGTTCATCAGTTACAAGCTTCTCCGGCTTAACAACATTAACAAGTACAGCATCAACCAATTTATCGTATTTAAAATATATATAGGCTTGGCCTATTCCAACTGGGGTAATCTGACCATCTTTACTAACGGTAGCAACATTACGATCTGTCGTTGTCCAACTTCCTAAAGAAGTAACCTCTCTACTCTCGGGGTCCCTTGTAATGGCATATACTTGAACCGGCTTATCAGAGGTTTCTAACCTAAACTTGCTAGCCGAAAGTAGAAGCGCCGTTACATTTTCTGGAACATCTCTTATAGAAGCAAAGAAGTTTATCAGTGGAAAAGTTGAGTAAGTTACTCTCATTGAAACATCACCTGGTGAGATCCCTTTTAATACGCCATTTTCAACCAAAGCAATCGACGGATCTCTTGATTCCCATTTAGCTAATTTAGTTACGTCTTCCATCGAACCATCGCTATAAAGCGCTTTCAAAGCGATAGGACGCTCTTCCCCTTCATCTATGAATGTTATTCTAGGTGCAGCTAAAACGAGCGATACCATTTTTTTCACTTCTGAAGGATTTGGATTTTGACTTAAAACATGCGCATCTTGAGTAACATTTACTTCAACATTTAACACCGCATTACCAAGACTGAATTGTACATGTGTAGACCCTGCATTCACAGCTGTTAGCACTCCACTAGCAACTGTTACAATTTTCTCATCTAGTGAAGTCCATTTTCCTTTTGCTGTAACATCAGCTTTGGAACCATCCTTATACTCTGCTTCAGCCTTTAAATCGTGTTTGCCTTTAGAAAGAGAGAACGAGACTGTCGATTCACTTGGAATAAGTTTTACGATCTCCTTCGAGGGCGGTTCCTTTGTTACCTTTACTGACTTTTCAGGTGAGGCAAAAACCAAACTACTAAATAAAGACATAATTACGGTAAAAACGAGGGTTAATGATGTAATTCGTTTTGCCAACTTTGTTCTCATTAGTCAACCTCCATATTTTTTTTATATAATCAAACTGTAAATACAGCCTGATAATATCAATCTACTAATACTCTTTTTCTTCACCTTCTCCGCTAATATATGTATACGCTTTCATATTATATGAAAAATATTACATTCTTAAACTAAGATTAGACTATTAAAAAATTTTAATATATAGTGCAATAGATTGATTTTTTAGAAATATATGACACTTATTCTATAATACTTCCATATGACTTTTGACATAGAATTCGACATCAAAAACAAAGTTCTACTAGATTTGATCAACATCACCATCAAACTTCAACAAAATATACCTCTACCAATAAGATAGGCGACCGCCCTTTGATGGTAATGGTCGGCTTAGGAGTAGATTGGATAAGGATTAACATAAAGATAAAAAAGCTCTTCCGATTGTCGATTCGACGTTGGAAGAGCCTTTTTTTTGCTTTTGCGGAAGAAATGAGATTTATATCTCACTAATTGCGAATTATCCAAGCTGCATTCATTTCGGAAGGGATAGCTTCCTGTTCTTCCCCGTTAAACTCCCGATCCATCTGTTCATTTGCCATAACAGTCTCACTTGTTAAATCCATGTTATTCTGTTCTATTTTTGGCTTCATTGTTGGAGATTGCACATTTTTCTTAGTCACAGCTACACCCCCAATCACACATTTTCAGTTATTTTTCCACTAAAAGCCGTGACTATACATCGCCTCAAAATAATTGTATTGTATCACTACCATCGCTTTGACGGCTTTTTTTTAGCGACATCGACTCTAATCCCCTGAACAAAATGTTTGGACGCCAATTTGGCTTGTTGTCTGCGAGACGTAATTGTGGAAACCGTTCAAGAAGCACAGCCAGCGCGATTTCGCCTTCCATGCGAGCAAGCGGGGCGCCAAGACAGAAATGGGAACCAGAAGCGAATGCCAAATGGCGGTTCGGCAAGCGCCCAATATCAAACAGGTTCGGCTGTTCGAACTGAGCGGGATCCCGATTGGCCGCTCCAAGCATCACACTCACGGTCTGACCCTGACGGATCGTCTGACCTCCAATTTCGTAATCGACTGATGCTATACGCGTTGTCGACCGTACAGGACTTTCAAATCTTAAAACTTCTTCGACGGCGGAGGTGATCAATTCTGGGCATTCAATCAGTCGGGCAAGCTGTTCCGGATGGTTTAGCAGCACGAAAACGCTATTACCGATCAGGTTCACGGTCGTTTCATGGCCGGCGACGAGCATCAGCACACAGGTTGCTATAAGTTCCTGCTCAGTCAACGCGTCCGCTTGCACTTGAGCAGTTACCAGTTCACTGATCAAGTCTTCGCGTGGAGTGGACTTTCTTTCCGCAATCAAGCAACGGAAATAATCGGAAATGTCTTCTGCGGCTCTTTTGGCTTGTTGTGCAAATTCCGCTGGTTGGTCACCGCCTTCAAGCACCCTCGCGAAAGTATGCGACCAATTTTTGAATAGCTCACGGTCTTCTGGCGGCACACCAAGCAGCTCCGCAATGACGATTACAGGCAACGGAAAAGCGAACGACGCGATCAAATCGTGCTGACGGTCTTCGACCATCCGATCGGCTAGATACCCCGCGATAGTGCGGATTTTCGGCTTTAGCCGTTCCATCGTTTGAGGCATAAAGGCATGGCTGACTATCCTTCTCAGTCTAGTATGAGTCGGCGCGTCGCGAAACAGCATCCAGTTGTCCAGCAGATCATTGACCGGTTTCCATTCTTTAGATGGAGGTGGCAATTCCTGCTGTTGGTGCTTCGGCACGGCATTCTTATACTCGCGGACGAACAATGGATCCTTCAAGATCCGGTTGACATCTTCGTATCGGGACGCCACCCAAACCCTGGGTTCTTCTAAATAACATAGTGGCTCATGTTCGAGTAAATAAGCATAAAACGGAATCGGATCACTGTGCAAACGATTGGAATAAGTCCTGAACCATGCTTCAATATCAGATTTTTCAAAGCTTGGCGGTAACTTTTGCAAAACTATCACACTCCTTTGTATAGAACTTTATTGTTTTGTTAAACCTTCATTCAATTTTAAGGCATCATACATTTCTTCAATCATCTCTGTAGCCTCATTGATGTCCAATTCTAAATAATTGGTGTTAATCATCGTGCCAATACCAATCCAATAAATGGTAAGTTTCAAGAACATTTTCTGGAGTTTGCTCTCTGTAATCAGGTTAAACCGATCATCAAGCCGCAAGAAGGCCGCATACATTTCTTCTTTAAGTTTATCATTTTCATACTTTCTAAGATCAGAAAGATATACCGTTCTGAATAGCTGCTTTTCGTCTTTTGCGAAAAGAAGGCAACCGATCGCCAGGTTCATTACAGGCTCATTTTTCTCATTCTCATACTTTTTGATGTTGGTAAGAGCAAAATTAACTGCCAAATTATACACATCTTCTTTTACTGCTTCCATATTTCCATATACGCTATAAATGGGTTGAGTTGAGCATTTAAGTCTTTGCGCTATACTCCTGGTTGTTAGACCTTCAAGTCCTTCTTCTCGTACAATTTCAAACGCTGCATCTAAAACCTTTTCCTTAGTAATCTCTGCTCTTGGGGGCATATTTACATCTCCAAATTAAAAATACACTTGTTATATAACGTATGTTATATGTATTTTTTTGGAATGTCAACACAATGTTTAAAATAGGGCTTTTCTTTTCTTTTTTTTGCTCTAATCTGCTCGTTACTTCAATGAGAACAAAAAGAAGCCGCCTCGACGCAGCTCCTGCACAAATTTATTCGTACTGCTTAAACGAAAGAAACTTTCCTCGACTCAACGAATTGATAAACCAAAGAAATTCATGAAAAACCTTCCATTTAGCTGAGAAAAGGCCACCGATCTAACGGTAGCCTTGTTTGGGTCGTTTATTGAGCTATAGTTACTCTTTCGTTGAGCTTTAGCGCTTTTTACTCAAGCTCAATAAATAGGGACTTATAAGGGTGACCATTTACTGTAATCGTATGCTTCAAAATTCTTATTATCGATATTAAATCTCAGATCAATAATTAATCCGTTTTTTAAGCCTTTAAAGAAAACGTAATACTTGTTGTTTCTCTCAAAGACAACTTGGTCAAACTTATAGGTGGTTTTTAGTTCCGAGAGGTAACCATCGAACATATTGCTAACGTTATAGGTTGTCATATCTTAGCCTCATTTCTCACTAGACGCTTTCAAATGTCTCCATGTAACAAACCGTCTGCTTATAATCATACCATATTATGGAGTCAACACGTTGACGTTGCCCATAACAATGCAAATTAAAAGATCACAAAAAAAGCCGACCAACAAACGTTAGTCGACCCAATGACTATTGCGGCAGCGCAATCCGAATATGATGCAAACCTTCTACTTCGTGCGGCTTCACTTCGGTTAACGTCCAGAACTTCGAGAGTACTGCCCGCAGCTCCTCCAATTCCTTTGTGCTTAGCTCAACATCGTCGAGATAATCGCCTTCCGGGCGAGACTTACGCTCAATTTCTTTGCCGTATTTCACGCGTACTAAATATCGAATGCCGTTCAGCGTATTGAACTTGATCTCATACCCATTCAGCACGGCCTGCTCAAAGAGCTCCCAGCCATTTTCTCGGAACGCTAACAATTCCTTAAAATCAAAATCATCCGTCCCGGCAGCGGCCTGCAACTCATCGCCTTTGCCGTCCTTCAACAAATCTAGCAGCGCTTGACTTGAAATCCCCCGCGCCCTCAGGCATTCGACCATTAGCGCATCATGCTGCGAAAGCTTAACAGCTGACATAGTTATACCCTCCTATTTAATCATATAGATGACAAGCGACTTGATGTCCCGACGCAATCTCTTTCAAGCGAGGTGACTCCAAGGCGCAGCGTTCTGTCGCATGTGAGCACCGTGTGCGGAATTTACAGCCGCCAACATCAGACAGCGGACTCGGCGGATCGCCTTGCAGCACAATCCGTTCCGTCGCAGAGCGAGGATCCGCTACAAGAATCGAAGACAGCAGCGCCTGCGTGTACGGATGGCTTGGATGCTCATACAATTCATCGCTTGCCGCCATTTCCACAATTTGACCAAGATACATCACACCAATCCGGTTCGAAATGTAGCGAACCATAGAAAGATCATGCGCGATAAATAAATACGTCAGACCGAATTCGGCTTGCAAATCCTGCAGCATATTGACCACCTGCGCCTGAACGGACACATCTAAAGCCGAGATCGGTTCATCGCAAACGACGAACTCCGGTTGAACCGATAGTGCCCGCGCAATGCTAATCCTTTGCCTTTGACCGCCGCTGAACTCGTGCGGGTACCTGCTCATATGCTCTTTTTTCAAGCCTACCTTATCCAGCAATCCCGCAATAAACTCTCTTCTTTGCTTCTCTGTGTAAGTGCCGTGAATGTTCATCGGCTCACTGATCAGCTCAAAAACCGTCATACCCGGATTAAGTGAGGAATAAGGATCCTGAAAAATCGTTTGCATTCTTTTACGAAAAGGCTTCAGCTGCTTTTCCTTCATGTCGGCCAAATCATGACCATCAAAATAAACATGGCCGGATGAATAGTCATACAATCTAACGATGCTTCGCCCCGTGGTCGATTTGCCGCAGCCGGACTCGCCGACCAATCCCAAGGTTTCCCCCTTGCGGATTTGGAAGCTGACATCATCGACCGCTTTCAATACTTGCGTGCTGCGCCCGAATAGACTCTTCTTGACCGGAAAATATTTTTTCAAATTCTGTACATCGACAAGTACTTGATCTTGTGCCAACGACTTCTCCTCCTTTACGCCTTTTATGCCTGTTCACCGCGGTTTGGATCGGCCAGCCAGCAGCTCGTGTGATGATGTTCATTGAGTGAAAAAACAGGAGGCATCTGCTGACAAATATCCATCGCATGCGGACAACGCTCGGCAAACGGGCAGCCAGTCGGTGGGTTAAGTAAATTAGGCGTTGTTCCCTCAATCGGCGTAAGTCTTTCCTTCTGTCCGCTTTTCGGAATCGAACGGAGCAGGCCATTCGTATAGGGATGCTGCGGGCTGTAGAAAATATCTTCCACTGTCCCCTCCTCCATAATCAATCCGCCGTACATGACAATGACGCGGCTGCACACCTGGGCCACAACACCCAGATCGTGCGTAATCAGCATAATCGCCGTCTCAGTCGACTGTTTAAGCTCCTTCATCAAGTCCAAGATTTGGGCCTGAATCGTCACATCCAGCGCAGTTGTCGGTTCATCGGCGATGAGCAGCTCAGGCTCACAAGATAAGGCCATCGCGATCATGACGCGCTGTCTCATACCGCCGCTGAACTCGTGCGGATATTGATCGATCCGTCTTTCCGGTGAAGGAATACCGACGCGTTCCAACATTTCGATGGCTTGCGCCCTTGCGACCGAAAAGGAAACACGCTTATGGCGCACAATAACCTCAGTCATTTGCTTGCCGATGGTCAACACCGGATTCAGCGAGGTCATCGGATCCTGAAAAATCATCGCAATGCGGTTGCCGCGAATGGCTCTCCACTCTTTTTCCTTTTTATCCAGCAGTTGCTCACCCTGAAACCAGATTTCACCGTCTACAATTTTACCGGGCCGCCCAATCAAGGACATAATCGATTTCGCTGTCACGCTTTTCCCGCTCCCCGATTCTCCGACAATCCCGACAACTTCACCTTTTTCTACGGCAAAAGATACCCCTCTAACGGATTGGACTTCGCCATCCCGGGTAAAAAATGACGTCCTCAACTGACTCACTTTCAGCAATTCTTTGCTCATCTTCATTACACTCCCCCGCTACCTCTGATTCAGCTTCGGCTCAAAGGCTACACGAAAAATATCTCCGAGCACATTGAAACTAAGCACCGTCAGCAAAATAAACAATCCCGGGAAAATCGCCAAATGAGGAGCATCGCTCAAGTAACCCTGCGCATTGTTCAGCATGCTGCCCCAAGTCGAGTTCGGCTGCTGTATGCCCAAGCCAAGGAAGCTGAGCGAAGACTCCATCAAAATCGCCGATGCGATATTAATCGTTGCCGAAACAATGACGGTAGGCAAGATGCTAGGGATGATATGTTTGCTGATAATCTTAAAAGAGCTTTGGCCGGACACCTTGGCATATAGGACAAATTCGCGCTCCTTAGCCGAAAGCGTCTCTGCTCTCACCAATCGGGATGTGTTCATCCAGGTCAATAGCCCGATGATCAGAATGACAGTGCCTACCCCAGGCTTTAAATATACGCTTAAAATTAGCATGATTAGGAACGTCGGAATTGACATTAAAATATCCACAGCCCGCATCAGCAAATTGTCGAGCAATCCGCCAAAATAACCGCTGATCGTCCCTAGTGCAGTCCCGAAGCCTGTTGCGATAACCATCGCCAGAAAACCGACCATGAGGGAGATTCGACCGCCATAGAGTGCTCTGGAAAAATAATCCCTTCCGTAATCATCCGTACCGAAGAAATGAATGCTGCTCGGAGCCTGCATTCGATCCTGCACAACGATCTGATTAGGATCATAAGGCGCTAAGAAGGCAAAGATGGCAGCAAAAATAAAAATGACAAGAAAGGCAATCGACACATAGCCAAGCTTGTTGCTTTTCAGTTCAGAGAAGATGTTTTTCCATCTCGTCTTGTTCATCTGTTCACCTCTAAACCTTAATTCGGGGATCAACTACGCTGTACAAAATGTCCGCCAGCAAATTGCCCACAATTAGCATTAATGAAGAAAACATCGTGATACCCATAATAATCGGATAATCAAATCCGAACGCTGCGGTTACACCTAAGGAACCTAGACCCGGCCAAGAGAATACCGTTTCCGTAATAATTGCTCCCGTAATCAGATCGCCGAAGGAAAGCCCCAGCAGCGTAATAATAGGCAACAACACGTTTTTCATCACATGTCGAAACAAGATCTGCAACTTGCTTGAACCAAACGCATACTGAGTTTGGACATAATCCTCTTTCAGCTGACCAATCGTATTCGATCGCACATAACGGATATATACCGATAAAAAGCTAAAACTGAGAACGATGCAAGGAAGCACCCCATGCTTGATAATGTCAAAGACAGTGTCTTGCCCAATTGTCCTCATGCCCATACTAGGCAGCAGATGGAATTGAAGCGCAAAGATATAGATTAGCAATATCGACAACCAAAAGGTTGGTATCGATATCCCAATATACGAAATTATATTTAGCAGCTTGTCTACGAAGCGATTCCTATTGACCGCAGCCAGCATGCCCAGCGGTACAGCCAAAATCACCGCGATTGCGAGCGACGCCCCCATCAGGCCCACCGTAGCCGGAAGTCTCGATATAATTTGATCTAAAACGGGCCTGTTATTGATCAACGAATAGCCCAAATCGCCCGTTAATAAGTGCTTTAACCATAAGAAATATTGTACATAGTTCGACTGATCAAGCCCGAGACTATGGCGCATCCGCTCCACGTCTTCCGGCTTCATGTTCGGCGTGACAAAGGACTGTACAGGATCGCCCGGAGCAAATTTGATCAATGCAAAGCACACAATTGAAATAAAAAACAGCATCGGTATGGATTGAAGAAGTCTTCGCCCAATAACTTGATACATCCCTTTCCTTCCTCCATCGCATCCTGAATGAAAATAAGCTGATAGAATATCAGCTTATTTATCAGGGTTTCAGTTGTTATTTCTCAACCTTATTTAACGTAAATCTTGGACAAGTCCTCGAACATAACTACAGGCTTCGTCACGGCTTCTTTCAAACCATCATATTTCTTATCAATAGCGATAATGGATTTGGTATAAGCTATTGGGTAAACCGTCATTTCATCCGCTACGACTTGCTGGATTTTCTTGTAGAGTTCAGCTCTTTTTGATTTATCGGTTTCAATCGCTGCTTGATTCCATAGCAAATCGAAATCTTTGTTGCTGTAGTGAGAGTAGTTATATTGCTCTGTGCTCATGTAAAGCGATTTATAAGCATCCGGCTCAAAGCCCATGATATATCCGCCGAACGAAATAT
Source organism: Paenibacillus sp. yr247 (assembly GCF_900103825.1). Taxonomy (GTDB): domain Bacteria; phylum Bacillota; class Bacilli; order Paenibacillales; family NBRC-103111; genus Paenibacillus_E. The sequence goes on along the minus strand of NZ_FNIF01000001.1, from coordinate 50,295 downwards.
CAAAATCTTTGTTATCCTTATTCAACGCTTTTTTGGAGAAGGCCGCTGAATCTAACGGTTGAAGCTCAACTTCTACGCCAACTTCCTTCAATTTTTGTTGAACATACAGCGCTTGACTCGTTTGCGCTTTGTTGGAGTTCACATAAGCCAGACGAAGTTTCAACTTGTCTGCGCCCGCTGCTTTCAACAGTTCTTTTGCTTTGTTAACATCTGTGTTGTACGGGTTAATATCCTTAGCTTGAAACAGCGTATCTGGCGTCAAAATGGAAGCAGCAGGGTCTGCGAAATCCAAAGACGTATAGGAAGCTTCAATAATTTGTTTTTTATCCAGCGCGTAAGCAATCGCTTGACGAACTTCTTTCTTTTTCAACGCATCGACATTCAAGTTGAAGACCATGTACGCCAAACGTCCCTCGAAATAAGGAATTGTTGTGAATTTGCCTGTATCATTGATTTTCTTAAAATCTTGAGGGTCAATCAACTTCAGGTTGATTTCACCATTTTGCAACGCTAGGTTCGATGCATTCGGATCTTTCGCTACACGGTAGATGACAGAATCTAGGTGAGGTTTTCCGCCAAAGTAACCGTCAAAGCGCTCCAGTGTTACATATTCACCCTGCTTGTATTCTTTGAATTTGAATGGGCCGGAACCAACGGGTTTATTGTTTTTGTCACTTTTCTGGATATCCATTTCATTCTCAAAAATGTGTTTCGGAATCGGGAACACTTGTACCAATGCGCCTTCGAAAGCAGCCGTTACTTGAGGAAGCTTGAATTCAACTGTCGTATCGTCCACTTTTTTCACTTGTACAGGCTTATCGCCGATAACAAAAGAGCTTCTCAAAAAGCTGTGCTGCTTCTCTTCTAGAATTTTATCAATCGTAAACACAACATCGTCAGCAGTCAGCTTTTGTCCATCATGCCAAGTCAAATTGTTTTTAAGCTTGAGTGTATAGGTTAGAAAATCCGGAGATGCCGTTAAGCTATCTGCCAAGTAGAATGTTTTTTTACCGTCATTGATTTGGAACAGCGGAGCATATAACGCTTGATCTATAGTAAGCGTGACCCGGTCTCCAGCATAGATGGGGTTCATTGCTTCTGGATCGGCTGTTACGGCAATAACCAGATTGCCCCCGTCTTTTGGCTTTCCGCTTTGAGCAGTTGCGCTCGCGCCAGGCGAGCCAGCCGGAGATGTTTGAGGCGTTGCATCTTGCTTACCGCAGGCGCTAGTAATAAGTGCCAAAGCGATAAGCGTCGATGTAAATAGTGTACTTTTGCGCATGATTTAAACCCTCCTATTTTTTGGTAGTCTATCTCTATTAACCAGTGTTAAATAACAGTATAAATACGGTCGTAGAAAATAGCAATACTTAATTCCGTGTTTTTTCATCGGAATTAGATATCCTTACCATTTTCCGGAAATAATCAAGCACATAAAATCAATAATCCACATAAAAATAGGTGAATCACTCTTTCTGATCTTTCAAAATGAGGAGAAGTCCATGATCGTAATCGAAGGTACCAGCAAAGTAGCCTTTGGAGAAGGTACACTGTCTGAGTTAGAACTAACCATTTATCAAAAGAAGCAGAACAGCCCTCTTGAGTATCGGTATGATTCGGTTTATACCCTGTTATTTGAACTGTACATGCGAACCCAAATCGTGGAGTCGTCAAGAGCGCTGAGTAAAAGCGGTGTCTATTTTGCTGAATTCAAAAACTCTATGTGCAACCCCGCGTATTGGCACCTTACAGATCAGGGCAGGTTTCAGTTGAAAAGTGGCGTTACTCCACAAGATGCGATAAGGGATATATTCACGAATGGAACCTTATACGCTTTCGAATGTTCAATGGCTGTCGTCGTTGTTTTATACAAAGCCATATTAGAGTCCATAGATCCTATGCAATTCGATTTTCTGATTTCGGATCTTTTATTATTTGATTATCATTCTAACAGCAATTTGCATCTCATCGACCGGACAGTTAATGAGGAAGCCGTGACTGGTGATGTGCTCTATTTTGAGAACCCCGAGTTTGAACCTAAGATTCCTTGGGGAAAAGGAGAAAACGTCGTCATGTTGGGGGAGAACGGTTTCTTTTATGGGCATGGTTATGGCCTCGGAATCGCATCGAAGGAAGAAGTTATTACCGTCCTGAATAATCACAGAATACCAGGCAGCACAAAATCTGCATTTCTGACGGATCGTTATGTTCATCCGGACTTTTCCTACTTTGCGCTCTTTCAAAGTAGGAGACAGAACAAACTCATTATTGCGAAAGTAGGGGAATGGATATATGTTCGTGAGCGCTGAGCCCAATTTTCGTAGACATGTGCCCTACTTTCTAATCCTTGCATAGGATGACGTAAGCCTACACCGAAAGGGGAAAAAACATGACATTACGTAATTCATCAACGGAGGTTAACCTCCCTAATTATCAATCTGCAACAAGAACGGAGACTCTCCATCCAGTTCCACAAACTCCGACATGGACGGGGGATAATCTCCCTATTCATCAACAGCCTTCCGTAACACCTGGAGCGCATAATCCTATGCACCATCAGCATCATGCTTATCATCCTATGCATCACCATGCTCACCATCCTATGCATCACCATGCCTACCATCCTATGCATCACCATGCCTACCATCCTATGCATCACCATGCCTATCATCCTATGCATCACCATGCCTACCATCCTATGCATCACCATGCCTATTATCCTATGCATCACCATGCCTACCATCCTATGCATCACCATGCTTACCATCCTATGCATCACCATCAAGCTCATCATACTCAGCATCCACAACAGTATCAAGCTGCTCCAACATCTACGCACTGATACGGTTACCGATCTCAAAAAAGACTGCAATCACTATTTCCTGGTGAATGCAGTCTTTTTTATCTTTCTTTATAAAACAAAAATGACACTCTAATTGTTTAGAAGTGTCATTTTCGATGCAATTCATATTATTATTGAGCTTTTACGATCTCTCTACCTTTATATGAACCGCAGTTTTTGCAAACATGATGTGCCATTTTTAGTTCTGCACATTGTTCACACTTCACCATTCCTGGGACAACCAGTTTAAAGTGAGTACGGCGCTTATCGCGACGTGTTTTGGACGTTCTTCTTTGAGGAACAGCCATTTTCAAAACACCTCCTGTTAATTTCCTAAATCAACAAGAGATATCATAGCTTTCTCGATATACTTTGTCAATGTTAAGTTGAATTCTTTATTGCATTGTTATTGTTCCAATTCTATTGTTGTGCATCAAGCTTATGGACCGAGTCAGCGATGATGCGGTCTGATTGAGTTATTCTTAGCTACCCTTCCAGCAAATCCGCCCCCAATTCGCTCGCAACCTCAATCATCTTGGGTATCACTGCTTCATTGGTGCCGGATACATATATATCTCCCTGATAATGCCGGAACGGGATCTTTGTATCGCCGTAGCTCCACATGAAAAAATCTCCCTCAATGGACATGCTGGTAGATCCGGTCACCGTAAACACTGAAGTATAGGAAAAATCAGGTTTGGACGTAAAGTACCGTTTGCACTCTTCCAAAGATATTGTTTGCGGCGAATTGTTATTTTCCTGAAATGCTCTTGTAATTCGATAGCGTTGACTCAATGAGATGCCTCCATTATCGTTCAATTTTTCTTTAGTTCAACAAAAGCAGCAGGCTTCAAATAATTGCAGATATCACTATTTAAAAGTAACCCACAAGATTCCAATGACATTTTAGCTTTTTAGCTTATATACTTATTATGTCGAGCAGTTATCATTTCATCAGACATCGAAACTTCATGGAAATACTCGAAGGGATGATATGATGAAAACCAAAAAACTTTTAATATATTTCATTATCACCATGATGTTATTGGTTTCCAATTTTAATATAGTTCATGCACAAGTAGATTCCAACCTGATGGTCAAAGAGTTAATAGAAAAATATAATAATCGGCTACAAGTCATCCAACAACTTAATGGTCAAGAAGAAAAGATCCAAGGTCAGCTTTCTACGATTAACCGACAAATTTTTGAATATGATAAATTGGTTAATGACCTGCAAACCGATATCAATAAAATTACAATTAAAATGGAATCCGTACAAGTAGATATTGCAACAAACCAGCACAGCATTGATTTTCGCAATAATTTATTAAAGAATCGCCTGAGTAATATGTATACAAGCGGAAATATATCTGTTTCATTTATGGATGTTCTTTTAGGATCTACTGATTTTAGTGATTTTATTAATCGGGCTAGTATGTTGACATTGGTTATTAAACAGGATAAGCAAATCATTGAATCCATGGGGCAAGACAAAGCAAATTTAACAAACTTGAATGAAGAACTTAACCAAGAACAAAATCTGCTCTTTGCACAGCGGAATACACTAAATTCTGCAAGGGCTGCACAAGAAGAAAAGATAAATGAACGACTAATTTTATTAGATCAGTTACAGAAGAAAAGTCTGAATGAAGTTGATACTGCTCAGAAAGAAGAAGAAGATTTGACGAGTATTGATGCTAAGCTTACCCCTGATGTTGAGGTACAACTTAAGGCTGCATTACAAAAAATGTTATTCAGTGACGGTATCTGGGATTGGCCTGTTCCTTCTTCCCACCTAATTACATCGGATTTTGGCCCACGTGGACAGGAATTTCACGCAGGAATCGATATCGGAGCACCTATTGGAACTTCAATTGTTGCGGTTGATAATGGGATTGTTCTTTATTCTGGGAAAGCAACTGGATTTGGCAACTGGATTGTTATTAAACATTCAAATGGTTTAATGAGCATATATGGTCATATGTATGGAGATGGAATACATGTATCTGTAGGCCAGGAAGTAAAGCGTGGTCAAGAAATAGCTGTAGTTGGTAATGATGGTCAGTCGACAGGTCCTCATCTGCATTTTGCTGTTGCAACTGGAATTACTGGAAATAAAATGAACTATATTGATCCTCGCCCTTATCTAAATAATAAGTAATTATGAATTAATGTGCATATAACTCCCTTGGTGGTCTAGGCCTCAAAGGGAGTTTTTCTATCGGTATATCCTCTATTGATAAAATGGGCTGAATTTTTTTTGCCAATTATAATGAATAAATTGAAGTAAGGGATTGCCATACTAAAAGACATGCGATGACTTAATAGATGGAAAAACGTTTGGCATGCGCATCATTGCAACCATCATCACGGAAGTGGTTTCTGCGACTTGGATTGCTTCGTATTTTGAAGGGACACCTGGTGTGTTTGTACCAAGATCATAAATAGAAAGGGATTGGTTTTGTATGTCCGATGTAACGATTAAAGTAAATGATAACGGTCCATTACGTATTATGGGTAAAGTAGAAATGGTGGATGCAGTAGGGAATCACTTTGAGACCACAGAATCTTTTATTCTCTGTCGCTGTGGACTATCAGATAAAAAGCCTTTCTGTGATTTGACACACAAAGGTAAGTTTGATAGTGCTCCTCGTGCTTAATACGATCGCTCTATTTACTTTCCTACCCTTTCGGCAGTAAGGGCTTTTACTTGTTGCGTTGTCACTCCCAACGTACGCTAACCTATGTAGCATCCATGCTGGCACACACAAAAAACAGCAGTCCGTAAGCCTATGAACTGCTGTTTTTATTTTACTCTGTTTAATTATTTCAGCACCTTCAGCATAGCGGAGATGGTACCGGCATGATTGACTTCATGCAGCACACTTGAGACGATCAACTCTCCTACAGACTCAGCTTTCAGAAAGTTCTCCTTCACTGACACTTCCAGCTTGTCCTTCAACGACTCGCAAATCCGGTTAGATTGTTCTTTCAGCTGAGCCATTAATAAATCCCATCCAGGCGGTTCTTCTTGCCAATCTGCTGGTTTCGTACCGTTCCCGAAAAAGGTTTGGTAGTCCGCTGAAAGGACCGGAGCTTGTTCTGCAAGACCGAACACCAAGCGCTCAGTAACCGTAAGAACATGTCCGATCTGCCAATGAACACTGTTGTTAAAGCCTTCAGGCACAACATTGCGTTTGTCCTCTGGACATCCCTCAACCAACTGAAGCAACCGACCACGGTTTTTGGCCAACATTCCGAATACAAAAGAATCTCTCATTCTTCTCAAGCCTCCTAAATTTTAGATTATTCTCTATGCCTATTCATTGTAACCTATCATTTATTCTTCTGCTGTTATTTTAATAAACAAAAAACTTACTTGAGATTATAGAAAATCTCCGTTTTTGAAAAGTAACATCCATAAGAATAAAAAAATGCTACTAAGTTATTCTGCCAGTTAGAACTTTAAGCATAACAAGGGATGTCGAAGATCACCTTCATAGACTCGTCGTCGAACGGAATGCATTGGACAAAAGTCCCAATTCATATACTCTAAAAACGGAAAACGGAGTGAACAAACATGAACAATGGACGAATGGCCATAATGCTAAAACAGTATGTTTACAACTTATCATGAAGCACAATCAAAGTCTTCAGAAGCCTAACTTTCTTGTCATTCTCGTCGATGAGGAACGATATCCTCCTGTATATGAGAATCATGAAATTCAAGAATGGCGCAAAAACAATCTCGTTGCACACGAGCGCTTAAGAGCAAATGGTCTTGAATTTCATCGACATTACATCGGCAGTGCGGCTTGCTGTCCCAGTCGGGCCACACTATTTACCGGACAGTATCCATCTCTCCATGGTGTCAGTCAGACGGACGGGATCGCCAAGGAAGCCTTCGACTCCGATATGTTTTGGTTAAACAAAAACACCGTGCCAACCATGGGCGATTATTTCCGGGAAGCAGGCTATCGTACCTTTTACAAAGGAAAATGGCATATTTCCCATGAAGACATCGTCACGCCAGGCACGCACAAAAGCTTAACGAGTTATGAGTCAATAACCGGTATCCCTGATAAAAAGAAAGAAGAATTGTATATTCAGGCTGATCCACTAGATGATTACGGATTCTCAGGTTGGGTCGGACCGGAGCCACACGGGAAAAATCCCAGGAACTCCGCTTCATCCGCTTCCATCGGTGTAAGCGGCCGCGACGTGTGTTATGCGGAGGAAGTGGTTGAACTTATCGAGTCCCTTGATCGCAAGAAACGGGCCGATGGTGATATACAACCATGGCTCATTGTTGCGTCTTTCGTGAACCCTCACGATATCGTGCTATACGGAGCATTGACAGCACATCATCCAATGTTCAATTTTGCAGTAGAACCTATGCCACAGCCGAGCCCCCCGCCAACCCTATTCGAATCTCTGAGCACAAAACCACGATGCCAGGCAAGCTACCGGGCAACCTATCCGCAAGCGCTGCAGCCGATTTGGAACCAACCTCATTACAGCAAGTTATATTACCAGCTGCAAAAAAAAGCCGATCAGCAAGTAAATAAGGTTTTCGATAGCCTTACAAAGTCTTCGTTCTATGAGCAAACGATTGTCATTTTCACATCGGATCATGGAGATTTACTTGGCGCTCATGGGTATCTGCATCAAAAATGGTATTGCGCTTACGAAGAGATGATCCATGTGCCTCTTATTATTCATAACACGCATTTATTTGCGCAACATGAAAATTTCGATAACCTTACAAGCCACGTTGATCTCCTGCCGACACTTCTAGGATTGGCAAATGCAGACGTGGAGGAACTCCACAATCGTTTGCGGAAAAGGTTCAGCGAAGTGCATCCTTTAGTCGGACGTGATCTCTCTCCTTCTATACTCGACCTCAGTCGTGACAATAACAATCCTGACGAACCCGTTTACTTTATGAGCGATGACGACGTGACGCGCGGTCAACATCAGGTTAATCCGCTTGGAATTCCTTATTATGCTGTCATCCAACCGAATCACATCGAAACCATACTCGTATCTTTAACTAGGCATCAGAAGAAAGAACTATGGAAATACTCCCGATACTATGACAACGATCAATTTTGGAGCCAGCCGGGAACTAGCGATGTGACGCTTGAAACCTTCGAAGGAAACGGTTCAAACCGCTGCAGCATTACAATTAAGACCGAACCAGTGCCAGATGAATACGAGCTATATAATCTGACAGAAGACCCACTCGAGACCCGAAATCTTGCCTTCACAGACTTTTCAACGGAAGAAACGCAAGCAATTCATTCCTTCATGTCTTTGCTTCTGAACGAGCAGCGGAATCGAAAGCGATTAGTGCCTACACAGACTATGCGGTAACCCTCCCTTTTCGGAACATGAACGGCTGCTTCTTAGATTAGTCTCCAGCTCGCTCGGGCCCGATATGTCCCCCCTATCACACCGTTACTGTAGGTTTTCGATTCCACGAATTGGTGATGGACGGAGTGTTCCGGCTCCTCAAGGCACTCCGAACAAAGCTTCTTTCCACAAAAAACACCGTCATCCTCTTGGGTTCATTGAACCTAGAAAATGACGGTGATTTAATTTATCTGCTTAATATGATCTAATGCTTCAATATCAGGTACCGCAAAAGGTTCGATAAGGATGGGTTGATTGCGCAGGCAGAGTAAAGTAATCAGCCTGTTCGGGGGAGTGCGCGTAAGGGCTCGAAAGAACATCAAGAAGCCTCTCCATCACGCTATAGTCTCCTTGTTTGACTGCGGCTTCTAGTGCGTCTTCTACTCGGTGGTTGCGCGGAATTATCGCAGGATTGCTGCTGCGCATCGACTGATGTGAGGAGGCTTTTGGTTCCTGCTGCCTGCCTAGTCTCTCCTTCCACAACTCATGCCACTGAGCAAATTCCGTGGTGCCAAACAGGGCCGTATCTTCCGGTTTATCAAAAGTTAATGCACGGAAGGTATTGGTATAGTCCGCACGATACTTCTGCATCATATTGAGCAGGTCTTTAATAAGAGATTCATCCTGTTGTTCTTCGTAAAAGATTCCTAGTTTTGCCCTCATTCCCCCGAACCAATTACGGTGATACAACTCGGAAAAACTTGCAATCGCATCCTCGGCTAGCTTGATAGCCTGCGCCTCGTTGTCATGCAGCAAAGGCAATAGGGTTTCAGCAAATCTGGCTAGATTCCACGCGGCAATATATGGCTGATTGCCATAGGCATAGCGCCCCTGCATGTCAATGGAACTGAATACCGTTGCCGGATCATAGGCATCCATGAAGGCGCAAGGACCATAATCAATGGTTTCTCCACTAATAGCCATGTTGTCGGTGTTCATCACCCCATGAATAAAGCCAACGAGCTGCCATTTGGCAATGAGCAAGGCCTGACGCTTAATCACTTCCTGAAGCAGGATAAGATAGCGGTTCTCATCAGTGTCAACTTCCGGAAAATGTCTTTGTAATGTGTAGTCAGCCAGGGCTCGGAGTTCCTGGGCAGTGCCATATTTTGAAACATATTGAAAGGTGCCTACGCGCAGATGACTGGCAGCCACGCGGGTAAGAATTGCACCGGGCTGCTCGGTTTCACGGATTATGGATTCACCTGTTGTTACCACCGCTAGGCTGCGTGTTGTTGGAATACCAAGCGCATGCATGGCTTCACTGATGATGTATTCACGCAGCATCGGTCCAAGTGCCGCTCGACCATCGCCCCCGCGGGAGTATGGCGTCCTACCTGAACCCTTAAGCTGAATATCAACCCTCACACCGTGGGGAGTGATCTGTTCGCCAAGCAGCAGCGCCCGGCCGTCCCCTAACCGGTTAAAATGCCCGAATTGATGCCCTGCATATGCTTGAGCAAGAGGCAAAGCGCCTTCGGGAATCTGGTTGCCGGCAAGCGCCGCTGCGCCATCATTGCTTTGCAGCGATTGGACGTTTAACCCCAGGGTTGTTGCCAGCTGATCATTAAGAATAACTACCTTCGGTGAGCGTACAGGAGCTGGATTAAGCCTCGTAAAAAGTGATTCCGGCAGACGAGCATAACTGTTGTCGAAGTTCCATCCTGTTTTTATGATTGCTTTTTTCTCTGTCATCATATCTCCTGTTTCATTTGTCATTTTGTTTCTTCGTCTTTTCTTTTACCTAAAACCAATTTATTATACCCTTTTCACATGCAAATTCTATTTCAACTTTTCGACCAAATAGAACTTTCTGTACCCACGGATTTTTTTCAAATGTTCACCCCAAAGTTGCAAGGTGAGATTACGTGTTGATTTGAACAGCTCGAACTTGCTGAAGTAGTTCAGCATAATCAAAACTGTGAGGAGTAGTGGTGTCGATTTCAACGACCGTACCACCGAGCGCAAGAGGCATAAGATGTCCCTGTAAGAGCCGCTCTTTGTTTTGTTCTTGTTCAATCCATTCCAGATCTTGATGACCGATATGTCGTTCTACGGAATTCATACGCATAAGGAAACGCTCCAAGAGGACTTCCCCATCTGTCTTACACACTATTTGAAATGGCTGAAAATCGCAAGCAAGTTTCAGTTGGAGAAACTCAGCACTTCTTAGTTCCGGTCGACCAAAAAATCCCTCAATCACCAACGATTGTCCAACTGTTAACAATGAACTTGCGTAGGAATAGAGGAGGGTAAACGTTGAAGATCCGATCAAAGGGGGACATCCATTGCTTTGACATTCCAGGGCATCATAGAGGGTCTCATATATACCGTCTCTAGAAAACAATGGAAAACGCACATCTGCTGCAAGCCGTCTTGCTAAGGTTGTCTTTCCAGTACCAGGAAGACCGTTCACAATAATCAACAATGGTTTTACCATAATGATTCTCTCACTTTCCTCTTGAAAAAAGTGCTGTCTTAAACCAAGATCACATCGTTTGATATCGTTTGATTACATCGTTAAAGGTCAATTTACTATCCATATTATAACATTTTTTGCTAATTGGCGTGGAGGTTTGTTAAACCATGCTGCCCGTTAGCTGACGCGGCAAACTGATCCCTTTAAATATGACCATCCAGTCAGGCATTGTCACCGACGCGTCTGCGTATTAGTGAATAACGTTAAAAAATTCTCGCAGAAAACGATCAAGTTAGGAAGGGTGGTTTTGATGAAATTAATTTTGGGCAAATCGAATGGGTTGCTCGCCTTAAATTACTTGTTGTCTAAACTCGCAGGGGCCGGATTTGCCTACACAATCATGGCGCTGCTTGTTTTGCTAAGCCGCCATTTTGACGGGGTTGCATTCTCGGAAAGCGTCTTTTCAAAACCGTTGGTTTTATTTTTTTGGGTATTTGGGGTTGCATCCTCGATATTGATCGATGGCCTGACGCGGTGGATCCAGCAAAACATCATTCTCGTAAAAGCCGCCTTATTTGGAGCCTCTGCATTCATCTATTTTATGGTGCTGCCTGGGGATGATGAGTTCAGATACATTGCCTGCGTGTTTGCAACGATCATGGCGTTTATTTTTTTTGGCGGCACCTTGATCGCCGAACGAATCGTTTGGTTTCGAATCGTTTTGTCCATTCTTATTCCGCTAGCGTTTTTTTTCATTTCCAAACAAGATTTTACGATAAAAAAGCAGTGGGTAGAGTCGGCTACCGCGACTTCTTATGACGTTCAATTCGAAATGTTTAACGGAAAGCATGAGATTCCGATTCTCGTAATGAAAGGACAGACGATCAACCTGACCATCCAAGCCACACATGGGAATAACCAAAGCTACAGCATGAGAACGTTTGACGAGGACGGCCACGAGGTCAGCATGTCCAATAATCTTGCAGAATCCAAATACACAAGCATGTATTGGTCAAAAATTCCAATACGTAAAGACGGGGTTATCCGGCTCGTCATGAATGGATTTGATTTCAAAGGGAGCTTTCATGTTGAGTGGAACGTTGAATAACGCAGGAATAGGTGCCATTCTTATGCCTGGATTTCAATATCCTGTTCCTTACACCATTCAATTACTAGTTCCTTTATCTTAATTTCTTTGTACTTGTACCATTGTTTATCGACACCATGTTCTATAATCCCATCCTTAAATCTCCGAAATGCTCCTCTTCCTTGAATAGCTTCATATAGTTCTTCTCGAATATCTTCATCCACTAGAGTCCCAATAAAATCCTCTATCATTTCATATTCGTTGATGTCGTTTCTCAATGTGAAGTCAACGTAGATCCCGTCTTCATCCTCAACAATGCTAATTGCTTTTTCAATGTTCTCCCTTTGCCATTCAGGAAATTTCCCGATTGGCTTTTCATCTTCAGCAGCCCCGATTTCTTCTCTCATTAATGTAATAACTTCTCCTGTTTTAGTGTTTATAAAAGTAAACGTATCATCAATATTAAGTTCAATTTCACTGACTAGATCATCCAATTTTACTGGTTTGTTATTCTTCATTTGTCTTTTGCTCCTTTCGATTCATACAAACATCTTACCCAAAAAAACAAAAAAAGCTACCTAATATAAGAGAAGAGGAATCGGTCTCGGGACGGAGGGATCTTTCGTACTGGCGAACCTTTTTGGTAAATAGACTGTCTTGTAAAATTTACTTATAGGGAACTACTGTATTTCAAAGAAAAAACGATAAATGAAAGGAAGAGATTCATGATTGTCAATCAATCTGCTTCGGCATCCTCGTTGCTTAGCAACCGGTTCGTGCAAGCGATTTTTATGTCCACGTTATTTCTGCAAATCGGTATTTGGGTGCGAAATATCGCCATCCTGCTTTTCGTCAAAAAAATGACTAATAACGACGCGTTCGCCGTATCGCTTATCTCCGTCGCGGAGTTCGCACCGATATTCGTATTTTCGTTTATTGGAGGGACGTTCGCAGACCGGTGGAGGCCGAAAAGGACAATGGTGTGGTGCGACCTGTTAAGTGCGATTTCCATTCTCGCGGTGCTTTTTGCAATGGCGAACGGTTCGTGGAAAGCTGTATTTTTCGCGACGTTAGTGTCTACAACATTATCTCAATTTTCGCAACCCGCCGGCATGAAGCTATTCAGGGTGCATGTGCCTGAACATTTAGTACAAATGGGCATGTCGGTATATCAAACGTTGTTCGCGGTATTTATGATTTTCGGACCGGTAGTCGGCACCTACGTTTACCAGAGCTATGGCATCGAGACGGCAATTGGCATAATGGGCGTTGCCTTTCTGTTGTCGGCTGCTTCGCTATCCTTCCTGCGACGCGATCGTCAAGACGAAGGTGAGGAACAAAAGTCACACTTGTTGGAAGACATTAAGGCGGGGTTCCACTATGTATGGTCCAGCACTATACTCCGTACACTAGGCGGCGGGTATATTGCCGCGGGGCTCGCTTTCGGCCTTATTCAGCCGATGGGCATCTTCCTCATTACAGAGCGGATTGGAAAGCCGGAGAATTATTTGCAGTGGTTCCTATTGGTCAACGGCGTGGCGATGATTATTGGCGGCATGCTGGTTATGAGCTTCTCCAGCAAAGTTTCGCCGCAGAAACTTCTAGCGTTCGGCTTGGCGGTCAACAGCTTGGTGATGATCGCCATGGGGCTCTCGACGGATTATTGGTTCACGCTGGGTCTCCAGTTCATATGCGGGGGCGCAATGCCGTGCATTCAGATCGGGATCAATACGTTGATTTTGAAAAATACGGAGGAATCGTTCATCGGCCGGGTAAACGGCATTCTGACTCCGCTGTTTATGGGTTCGATGGTTTTTACGATGATGCTGTCCGGGGCGATCAAAAACGCGATTTCACTCGTTCCGCTGTTCTTGATCGCAGGTTTATTCTTCCTAGTGGGCGTGGCCATTCTCGTACCACTGTTTAAGTTGAAGGGCAGCATTCAACCTGAACCAGTGAAAGCCGCGGGCAACTAGCTGTCAGACAACAATAACCTGCATATTCTGTCCGTTAACGTAACGAAGGCTGCCGACTTTTCCGGCAGCCTTTTTATTGAGCTATCATTTCCCGTTAGCGGAATGGACTATTATTCCTAAACCCGAATAACAGTTAAAAACACTGCCAATCCAAATAATTTATTGATAAGTTTAACCGTAGAAAGGACAGACGAATGAGTATACTTAGTCTGTCCTTTAACGTCTTATATACAGTCAGAGTACAATTATTTCAAAAAATACCAATGTCATTAAAAATACGGAGTGTTACAATGTAATTTGGTTTGCTAAAGTTAACATTTAATTAGTGAGATTTTTTTAGAGAGAGCATAAATCAATAAAATAGGAGGAGTTACCATGAATATTGCAACATCTACGTACAAACAAATACAGGGCTGGAGTTGGCTGAAGCGAATTTTGGGCGCAGCTGCGCTGTTTGGATTCCTTAGCACTACCTTCTTATATATGACTCCACTAGGGACGAATATCCGCATGTTTTTGGCTAATACTGTCATCGAAACGCAACACCGCGACTGGGCTTGGATCTTCGTCGGTACCAAGAAACGCGATGAAATGATCAACGCGATCGGCTTAATGAGCGATGCAAATGCCAAAGAACCGCAAGATTTGAGCGCAATTACGATCCGCAAACATGAAGGTGAATTAACTAAAGTCGAAGACATCTCAGGTTCAGGCTGGGTTGGCAAAAAAATGTATGTCTACGACCCGCGAGCTCTGCGCGTTGTCGTACCTAACACGGTAGGCCAAGGAGAACGCATAACTTCCATGGTACAGCGCACGGGTGCGGTTGCCGGCGTGAACGGCGGCGGCTTTGACGATCCGCAAGGGCTTGGCAACGGTTTTGCTCCGGTCGGTGTCATAATGTCGGGAGGCCAAATTTTGTACACCGGCGTGGACGGAACCGTTCCACAGCACGTAGTTGCCTTTACTAAGGAAGGTAAGCTCGTTATAGGTAAATATCCAATTGACGAACTCTTGAAGATGCACGTTACAGATGCAGTGTCGTTCTATCCTCGCGTGATTGCGAACGGTAAGGCATTACCGATCGAAGGAGATGGCCTCAACCCGCGGACAGCCATTGGTCAGCGTGCTGACGGCGTCATTATTCTCGTGGTCATCGACGGGCGTCAACCTCCTTACAGTATTGGAGCGACGTTGAAGGAAGTACAGAATTTGTTGCTGGCAGAGGGATGCATTAACGCTGGCTTCCTAGACGGCGGCGCTTCCTCCGAGATGGTTGTAAATGGAGAACTCATAACTAAGCCGTCCAGTAAATATGGCGAACGCAGACTGCCTTCCGCCTTGCTCGTCTTTGAACATCCGGATAAGATTCAAGTTCCGAATATCTGGGATGGTTTGTCGAAGATTGATCCGGGCGGTGCTTACGACAATCCGGATTATATTGCGGACATGCAAAAGCAGCATGCCAATAAACCCAAAACAACGTCTACTCCAAATGCCAAGGCTCCTGCTACAAGAACTCCCGAGCCCACGCAAACGCCTGACGTAATCGAGACTCCGTCTCCATCCCCTGTAGGAAGCATGACGCCTTCGCCTAGCGGAACACCATCAGGCAAACCTACCGTTTCGCCAACGCCAGCCGTTACTCCAACTGGCAGGCCTTCCGTATCGCCAACACCAGGCGCTGCTCTAGGGGAAACGCCAACAGTTACGCCGTCGGGAAAAAATAAATAATATCAAGCCCCAAGCTGTTTAAAGAAGCTTGGGCCTTTTTTTATCTATACAAATTGGTAACCTTCGGACTACAACACTTACAAATCCAGTATTTCCAAAAGTCATTGAAATTATGGAGCAGCGTTGGGGCGTAGCCCGACGGATATTCCGTTTGGCCTTTTTATTAGTCAAGAAGAATCAACTCATGCAGTTCTCAGCAAACTCTAATAAAGTCTATTGAATCGTTGCGGCAAGTACTTTAACAGACATTAAGGTAAATTATAGGATGTTAAATGTATGCTATAGTGGTCACAGGTCAACAAAACAAAGGCCATTGAGCCAACAAGGGAGGATACACAACATGAAAAAAGCCTATAAAGCTATCGCGACTTTTGCTCTGAGTTTATCCGTCTTCATAGGCGGTGCAATGGTGATTTCACCAACAGCAACTCACGCTGCTTCGATTTCGGATAATATCATCTCTACCGGCGAACACTACATGCATACTCCGTATCGATTCGGTTCGGCGTCAGGAAATACTCGTACTTTTGACTGTTCTTCGTTCACACAAACCGTATTCAAAAAATACGGTATCAACTTACCTCGTTCTTCTCGAGCCCAATCGCAAGTAGGTAAGTTCGTGCCGCGGAATCAGCTGCAGCCCGGCGACTTGGTATTCTTTTATTCGCCGATTCACCATGTAGGTATCTACATTGGTAACGGTAAAGTTCTGCACACCTACGGTAGTCCTGGCGTTACAATCTCAGATATGAATCACGGTTGGTGGAGTAACCATTATGCTATGGCACGCCGTGTACTTTAAATAATAAATAAACGTCACACCTTTAAGGGTGGCGTTTTTGTTTGGCTTCGATGTGTAACGAAGATGAAAATGTGGAAATTTAGTTTATACACTTTTTTCTATAAAGCAGCCCACTACAAATGACAATTTGGAACATCATTGGGACACATCTGAGCCTAAGCTTAGGAAAATAGATGGAAAAACATGGATCTAAATTGATGGAATTATTGACGTGGTATCAGCGGCAGTTCGTTCGGCAAACCCTGATGCAAGCAAGTGCAAATCTGCACTTAACAATTCGCTTAGTATCTTAAACGGAGCAAATAAATAAAAATGAAAAGCAGTCGTCTGGTTTCAGACGACTGCTTTTCGCTTGATTATGTCAATATCTGACTTCACAAAACTGCCCGTTAACGTAATGAAGCTAGGAATCATATACGGCAGCTTCATAATTCAGCTTTAAGTAATTATTTCCTTAACAGTTTTCTGAGAAATTATTGCTGCTTAGGCCATATCGCCTCCAATTGAATGCCGTTGTTATCGAAAAATCCAAAGCTTCTCGTCGGTCCATTGCTCAGTAGTGCGGTCATTTCAACACTGAAGTCCTCCAACCGGCTCCTCATTAGCAGGCTGGCAGCTTCATCCTGAAGCGCAAAAGCAACATGCTGCAAAGCACCTGGGATAAAGGTCAGGCGCTGCAGCGCTTCTGGGTGCGAATGAATTTGCGCATTAGCTAGCTCGAAGAAATGCAGCCCCCAAGTTTCGGCAGTAGCCCCTGGCTTTATGAAGGCATGCCGCCCATGAAAGGGATTTGCGGGAAAATGGGATCCCTTACTGGAAGAGTCCTCTTCGAATTAAATTCGCCGTAACAGGTTCTCTCCCAACTTCTTTTCCCCACACAGATAATTGACCGATGTTCTTATCACCTATGTTTTTAACACAATCGTTACTTAGTTTTAATCTTTGATTAATAAATCATGGTTATTATATAAACAGACCCCCTTTAAAATAAGGAAAATCGGACTTACAACCTTAAAACGGTGTAGGTCTGATTTTCATTTCGTTATAGGTAATTCAGTGTTAAGCACGTACCTTTTGACAACAAGTCGCTGTTTATTCTTTATTTCATAGAGGTCTTTTCAGTTATTGGAACAATATTATTTCGTTTCAGTTTAATGACGCCCATTTCGCCTGTTTTCTTCAAGTGAGATCCACCACATGGAACTTTTGAAAATCCTTTGATCTCCCAGTACCGCCTTCCATTGCCTTCATCATCGAATGCGCTAATAATATCGTAGTCTGCCTCAATGACTTTATGTCGTGCTTTATCTTGAGCGATATGAGCGCCTATCTTTTCGATACCCTTTAATTTCTTATATACCAATTCTAATACAACTTCCGCCGGAAAAAGCATAAAAAATGGTTCGGTTCACAGTGATATCGTTAGCTTTTACTCTAGTTACGCAAGTGCCCAATTCGGTTAAGTACGGGCTTGTCCAAAATACCTTTTCAACCATATTAACACTTCCTCGATTTATTCTTGATAATGCATGACGACTTAGCAGAACAGTCTGCCGATAAGCCGCGGCAGCCTGTTCTTATACCATATTTTTGAGCCCTTATGTTTCATTAGCACAAAAAAGCGTAGTCATTAACGCCCTTCCATTACCCCTACTTTGTACGGATGTAGCTCAGTATCCATAATACCTGCTTTAACTGCAGGATCATTTTCATACATTTTTTGAGCGGATTCTGGGGAGTCAGCTTTATAAATAATAATCCCATAAGTCCCATCTAAACAAGGACCAGACAAAACAACCTTTCCTTCTGAAAACATTCGTCGAACATACTCAAGATGCTCTCCCATGACCATCTTTTCTTCCGGTGTCATTGTTGCCAACCAATTCTCACGCTTTGGTTTGGCAATAGCCAAAAACTCAAGTTGAGACAATGCCTAACACTCCTCATTTTTTCAACTGCAAATCACCATTATTTTATCACGTTTAATTAGTTCGGGTACAAGTTGATTATTTTGAGTTGCATTAACCTCCCTCTATGGAGAATCTGTCGGGCAACAATTGAGAGTGGGGCTCCATGAATCCTTAATCTTTGTACCTTATAACAGTCCCCACGATAGAGTCATAAACAGTTTGTTTATTTTTGTTCCATAATGGACTTATCAAATAAATAAGAACCAGACCGTAGACCGTCCCCAATAATGAATAAATTAAATAATTGGGGTACTCAGAAGGAATCACCATGTGCCAAATGGTGAAATGGGCTAGCTCCCAAGGGAGAAATTTAAGTGCAGAACGAAAAAGCGAAAATCCGAATCCGATTGGTTGACCGTAAATGTCAGCCACCACAACCCCCATTTTTCGTTTACCCCATGTTGCATGTGATTTCGACCCCTCACAGACAGCAAAATAAAGATATACAGGCAGTGTAATGAATAGAAACCCAGTGATCTCCGCTAACAAAGCATTTGTCGTAAACAGCGGAATCACCAACGGTCGTACAAGAAAAGATACTCCTATCAACAGGATGATGTAGCCCAAAATGATAACATAATCCCACAAAAAGGCGATTATGCGGATGCCAAACGGTACGCACTTTAGATTTTCATGTATTCGGTCGTCCACTGATTTTCAGCCCCCATTTCATCATAAGCGTCTGAAGGAAAAATATGACCAAAGACTAAACGTAGATGATCCAATAGGCGGCAAACGTGTCCGGCATAAATAATCTGCATCATGTTTACATATTTGTCTACACTATGTAAATCAACTCATTAGTTTCCCAAAGTATAACAAAGAAAGGTGGACTTTTATGATTAAGAATTCTATGTATAAGGAACAGACGAACATGATGACGAACCCGAACATACCGTTTTCCCGCAATTGGTCACTGCACCTAATGATCTTCGTTTTTGCCGTGTATTGGGGATTCATGGCCATCTCTCCGTCTGACCGGATGCTATGGCTTATGGAAAGTTTGCTTCCCGTTGGTGTCGAGCTTGTCCTTGTTTTCACTTATAAAGTTTTCCGTTTCTCCAACTTTTCCTATTTGCTCATATTTATTTTTCTTTGCTCACATACCTATGCGGCTCATTATACATATCAGGGCACACCTTTCGACATGTGGCTGAAAGCTTCGTTTCATACCCAGAGAAGCTACTACGATCGTGTCGTTCATTTCGCATTCGGTTTGTTCTGTGCATATCCAGTCCGTGAATTGCTAACCCGGGCCGCCGCACAGCGCGGTTTTTGGTCTTATGCCATTCCCGCGGCAGTCGTTCTCAGTTGGAGCGCCTGTTTCGAAATCTTAGAAATGGGGGCCTCCTTTGTGGCTGGGCAAAAAGGCGGGGAATATATCGGTCTGCAAGGAGATGTCCTCGACACTCAAAAAGACATGGGACTTGGATTAGCAGGAACGGTCATTTCAATGGGAATGCTTGCATGGATATTATGGCGGAAAGAAGTTAAAAAGAGGTAATGATCTGAGAAGTAGTAAATAATGGCTCAATATAGCTTACTACAGTTTCGATATCACCGTTATTGATGGAATCCAAAAAATGCGTAATGGTATCTTTAAGTCTCGATCTCTTCAGGGTTTTGTGGGAAATGCTGCTTACATTCAGTATTCTTCTCAGTGTTTGCTCGAGGAATAGGGTTACCAAGCTTATTGTGATTCACCAATAGAGGAATCACCAATACAGCAAGAAGCAGTACCAGCCAGGCAATAATGAGATACTTGATCATTCTCATATCGCTTCCACGTCCTTCTTAATGATTAGGTGTTAAGAATTGGGCCGGATTTACATACGCCCCATTGACGATCACAGAGATGTGCAGGTGACGTGCTGTAGACTTTCCGGTGCTGCCCATAAGTGCTATCACCATCCCCTGCTTGACAGAATCGCCTTTATGAACTTGAATACGAATTTACTCATAGTCGGTCGATGGATACGCATAGCCCTTTCTGCGAAAAAGAGCAGGTCAAAATGCTTGAAAGTACCCCCCCCCGCGAGATCGCTCCATCAGATAGGAATAGGAATAGGAATCGGAATAGGAATAGGAGTATGAGTGTAAAATAAGGAAAAATTTCGTGAGAAGAGGAGATCTTTATTGAAAGCTGATCCATCTCTAGATAATACCGAGAAGTCGCTGAAGGAAATGCTATCACAAAGCTCCGACTTCAAATCGAGTGATTTCGCTGTCGACGACTGCCATTTCCGACTTTTTTATTTAGATACAATGATCAATTTTGACGTTGTGCAAGACCATATTATTCGCCCTTTGCTTCATCACACGGACGCCGTCAGCGTCCGCGAAGCCGTGTCCATTCTGGATTACATCGAGACGGATATTCTATCGGTTGGGTCGAAAGCGCTGGTGAAAGGGAAGACGGTGCTCCAAATCGATGGCGAAGCGAAGCTCTATTTGCTTGGAACAGAGCTGAAAAAAGAACGCTCGGTCAACATTCCGGTGAACGAACGCGTGCTGCGCGGTTCCAACGAAGCATTGATCGAAAAGTTGGATACCAATCTCAATTTGATGCGCAAGCTGATCGCGACGCCCGATCTTGTCGTAAAGTACTATCAACTCGGTCGCAGATCGGATACGAGAGTCGCCGTCCTTTACTTGCGTTCCGTCGCCAACGAAGACGTCGTAATGGAGTTTGAGCGCAGGATCGGGAGCATCGACATCGATTACGTCGAAGCGCCCGGTTTTCTCAAAGAGTTGATCCAAGAGAGAAAGTTTTCGCTGTTTCCGCAAATACTCGTATCCGAAAGACCGGACCGGGTAAGGTCTTACCTGATGGATGGGAAAATCGCGATTTTGACCGACGGTTCACCCGATTGCCTTATGGTTCCGGTTTCGTTCTGGGCGTTCTTCCAAAGCCCCGACGATTATCAAATCAACTGGCTGTTCGGCAGCACCTTACGGTTTCTTCGGGTCGTCTCCTTTATTCTTGCGATCAGCTTGCCCGGCGCTTACGTGGCCCTTGTCACCTTTGACCCTCGCATTATCCCGTTCGAAATCTTGCTGACTCTGCAAAGCTCCATGCAATACGTCGGGATGCCTCCAGTACTCGAAGCGATTTTCATGCTAGTCACGCTCGAAATCCTGCGGGAGGCAACCGTCCGTCTCTCAAGCCCGATCGGGCAGACGATCGGCGTCGTCGGCGGTATCGTGATCGGTACCGTTGTCGTACAGTCCAATCTGATTTCCACGATGATGGTCGTCGTAATAGCGTTTACGGCAGTTGCTTCTTTTATCATTCCATCCTATGAAATGAGTATCGCGGCCCGTCTATTGCCGTACCCGTCTATCGTCTTGTCCGCGACCTTCGGACTGATCGGCTTTGAGCTTTACTTACTCTTGGTGCTGACGCATTTGGCCCGGTTGCATACGATGGGCATTCCGTTTTTTTACTCGGGTTTTAGCGGGGATTCGATCAGGGACACGATATTCAGAGGGCCGCTCCGGAGCTTGAAAAAACGTCCGAAGGAAAGCCTGGCGCAAGACGAGACGAGAATAAAGGCATCGGGAGGAAAGACCGAATGATCCGCATGGAGAAGCTATCCCTTCAACAGCTTATTTGTCTCGTGATTTTGACCCAAATCGGCGCTCACGTTTTAACGATCCCCATCGCAGAATCTAAACACTCGGGTTACGATTCGTGGATGTCCTTATTGATCGGGGGGGGGATGGCTCAAGTCGTCATCCTGATCATCTATCAGCTTAGCAAAAGATATGCCGATCGGCCGTTGCCCCAATATATATTCGCGATCGTTGGAAAGCCGCTCGGGTCGGTCCTGAACGTCTTGATTGCCTTGTTCTTCGCCCAGTCGAGTCTAATGGTCCTTGTCACTTACTCCGATATCATCAACCGATGGGTGTTATTTACGACCCCTTGGTTTGTGATCATCGGGATTTCGACAGCGATCGCCGCATATATCGCTTCTTCTACGCTCCGGTCGGTGGTCACAATTACACAGACGATTATGTTCATGTTTCTGATTTGTTTTGTGATCGTATTTATAAGTGGTACGGGAAAAGGGGACCTGCGTCATTTTCTGCCGATCGGTAGTCATGGGATCGGAGCGATTATGAAGGATGCTATTCCTTCCGTGTGGGCATACGCGGGATATGAGCTTCTTCTGTACGTTTTTCCTTTCGTAAAATGCCGCAAGAAGAAGGATATCATGATCGCCATGTCTGTCGCCAATGGATTTACGACCTTTTTTTACGTCATGATTTCGTTCATTGTGACGTACAACTTCAGCGAAAACCAACAGAAGTCCATTGCCGAGCCGATGGTGTTCATTCTACGGCAATTTCGATGGCCTATCGTGCAAAGCCTCGATATTCTATTCATGACGATTTGGTTCAGCGTGACCACGGTAACCGTTTATGTTTATCTGTTTTTGTCCGCCCGTCATTTGGCTTTCATCCGGAGCAAAGAAATCCGAAACCATCCGCTTCTCGTATGGATGTTGGCATTCGTCTGCTTCTCGATCGGGATATGGGGCTCCGACCGGCAATGGATTTTCCGATTTATCAAATACCATGATATGTCTTCGATGTTTTTCATTATGATTGTGCCGACCGTGCTGTTGCTTACTTCACTTGTACGGGGAAAGGCGGGTGTAGGATGAAAAAAGCAGCAATCGTCATTTTGTCGCTGCTGCTGTTGACCGGCTGCTGGGATCGCTTGCCGCTGCGCGATCTTAATCTGGTGGACATTGCCGGTGTTGACTTGGACGAGAAGAGCGGGGGCGTCCTGCTCAATTTCGTCGTCACAAAGCTAAAGAAAGCGGGGCAAGGAGGAGGGGAGCCGTTTTCGGAGACGACGGAGCTCAAAGGAAGGAACATAGTCGAAGCTTTCG
This sequence comes from Paenibacillus sp. yr247, assembly GCF_900103825.1. Lineage (GTDB taxonomy): Bacteria > Bacillota > Bacilli > Paenibacillales > NBRC-103111 > Paenibacillus_E. Next base: position 27,146 of record NZ_FNIF01000001.1, on the reverse strand, counting down.
AACAAGGAGTGTACCATGATCGAGGTCCATTCTCTGGGATCAACACGGGTGTTTTTTTATTAAGTGAAAAGTTCGTTGCGAATGCTCCTTTCCAAGAGCTTGCATTTTTGCTCCACGCCCGCAATACGTCGATCAATACCTCTGTTGTCGTATACGAAGGGTCCGTGTCTAAGCTTATAAAAAATAAATCGAGCGAGAGCAAAACATTTGCACGTAACATGTTTTTGTTTAATAAGTCTTTGAAAACAAACGGAATTATACCCACCGTTTCCATGATGCATTTTATTCTATCCCATGGAGATCCATTGGAAGATATGTTGCTTCCGATGGTGAAGCAAAGCGATTCGGGTTTAGAGTTGGACGGCGCCTTATTATTCCGTCAAGGCGAGAGTACCGGGGTTAAGCTTAGCAAAGAGCAAATTCGAATGGTGATGTTCTTAGGTGGGCATGGAAAAGGAAAGAAAAAGGTTGCCGTAAATTTATCACAAAACGGGGAGGCACGACAACCGCATACGGGGCAGGTAGACGGAACAACTTATGCGTTTTCCGCCCAAAAAGTGGATTCGAAGATCACCGTGCGCTCGGAAGCGAGCGGATTGCCGGAGGTAGGCATCAGGGTTCGTTTGAAAATTAATGTTATCGAGCTTGGCCAAGAAATTCATTTGCTAAAGTCTGATTACGTAGAGCGAATGGAAAAAGAATTGGCCACTCATTTGGAGGAAACGGCGGCAGCGACGATCAAGGTTTTGCAAAAAGCGAATTGCGACGCTCTCGGCATTGGCATGCAAATAAAGGCGTTCCATCCGAACATATGGAAGTCTTTAAATTGGCGCAAAGACTATCCGCAATTGCCGATCGTTCCGCATTTCGACGTAGAGATCCTGAACGCGGATGCCGATTAACTTAGAGGGGTATTTCTTAGCGACCGCCGCCAGAAAATTCGAAAACCGTTCCATAAGTAAGCACATAGTCAGTATTATGAGAAGCATCGAAGAACAACTGAACGTCCTTGATGCTTCTTTCTTAAATCTTATCGGAGCGAAGGAGACCATTTTAGTTATATAACACTTCTAATGTTTGGAATAACCGGTTCACTGGAAAGTAGGTGTACTAGATCCGTCTCGGTTAATCTTTTCAGCGTATTGGATACGTAAGAATTGTCCTTCTGTAAGATGAATTCTGCTATAACGCTCAATATAAATAAAATTTTGAAAGCTTCGATGGTGACGATATCATAATGAGTAAGCCTGCGTATAGAGTGATAGCCTTTAATCATTTGTACTTCGCTGTCGTCCCCTCCCATATGTGCACACATTTCTCCTAAGTCATAAAGAAGGTAGCCATAAACACATCTCCCAAAATCGATCGGAATCACCTTCTCCCCATCCGATAAAAAGTTAGCGTCACGCAAATCCGTATGGACGATGCCGGTGTAATACGGGTTTTGATCCATCTCATCCATTCTTTGTATGATGAACTCCAACGCTTCCTTAACTATAGCATTTTGGGCAGTTGTAATCGTACCGGCATCTATCCCTAGCTCTACTGTATGTATTATGTTTTGTACATATTGTTGCCTGTGAACCGGTCTGTTGCTGTATTCACTCTGTAAGTGCTGATTGGAGCATTGATGCAGCTTGGCAGCTACTGCACCTGCATTGTAGGCTTGGCTTACATACTGTTCAGAGCCTTTCACCAGTTCATTTCCGGCAATAAAATTTCTTAACAAGCATTGTGCACTTGTTCCATTGACCGTAATCGAAGATAGCAATTGGCCATCTTTGTTTTTGATAGGAGATGGAGATTTGAGTTCAGGATACTTCTCGTTCAAAATATTTAAAATGCGCACTTCAGAAGCGATAGCTGCAGGAGTAAAGTATTTGCTGTTATCATCATTTGCAGTGCTGCCTTCTTCTTCTCTTTTTAAATATATATCGAAGACGTACTCTTCCTTATTTGTACCATAAACCTTGTAAACTATTTTGTTGCTGTGGGATATAAACTCGATTTGCTCAGCATGCATTGAATATTGTTCTAGTAATAGATCCTTTATAATGTTTTCGTACATGTATGTTCACCTCGTCTTACTAGCAAAATAGCCGTGCTGCGGACGATATCCAATCCGGCATTGCGTTCCATTATCATGTTCTCCTTCCATTAAGGAAAATATTGTAATCATTTACTAATAAATATATAGCATATGTCAAGTATTCAAAATTGTTTCTGCGAAAGCAACAATTTTTATAAGATTCGGAAATTCCTCAGGGGTTGAGCCGTCTTCTACCATCCAGCATATTCCCATTGCAGTTTCCACATAAAGGCATTTCTTTAATATGTCGTTTGGAATATTAAAGTTTTTTTCTAAGATGCATATGATATCGTTTATTTTCTTATATAATTCCGTAGTTATTTCATCACCAAATTCATTTAATATAAACCGTGGAACATCAAATACAGGATCGCCTATTACGCCTTTAGGGTCGATGATTATATACTCTCCATCATTACCAAGTAAAATATTATCGTGATGAAAGTCGCCATGAAGCAGCATCTTTTGTGAATACAAAGTAGAAACCGATAAGCATATCTCTTTTGCTTTTTTCATGTGCAAATATAGTTCTTTACAATCTTGCCGCTTGCTCATGTATTCTGTTATCCTATCGACCCACTCTGTGTAAGTCGGATATATTTCTGCCCTAGCGGGCGGTATATGCAAGCCTTCAAATAGGGAACAAAATACAGATAGTCTTTTATCAAGAGAACTCTCATTCCTTAAAGGATTCCCCGGCTGTACACACTCTTCAAGTATGACTCCGTTTTCAATATCAGCGTCAAAAACTCTGCAAAATCGTCTGCCGTTATATTGAAACAAAGTATTAAATTCTGTAACTATTTCTTCAGAAGAAGATTTGCCTATTTTAAGCACTACGCTTCCAAAGTTTTTTGAAAAGCATTTAAAAACTAATTTTGCAGAATATGAAGGAATTAATTGAAAAGAGGTTAAAGTCCATATATCAGCATATACTTCAATATCCTTCAATACTTTTTCATAAAAATCTTTACCAAAATGATTAATTATATTTTCGATTTCATTTTGCTTGAAACTATAACGCTTGTTCATAATTAGCATCTACCTCCACTTTCAAAACTGCCCGTTCGTATTATGAGGTCAGCCAGTTTTTTCTGGTTGACCTCTTTTGTGCCTACTCAATACCAACTTGTAAAAACAGAAGAAGTCCCATAAGCTAACGGAATTGCAGCTCCGATCATCAATATAGGTCCCCACCAGGTGAAGAAAGAGATCCCCACACATAAGCTGATTAAGGTCAGCGCAGGCAGCACAAGGATAGGAATTGTAGATTGGAGAGCTTGATGTTTACTTGTGTCCGGTATAGGAAAAAGAGTCAAAAACGGTGCCGTTAATTCATCTTTACAGAATGATTTTCTCCAAAATACCAATAGGCATGCAGCAAGGATCCAGATCGTAATTTTAAGGGCACCAGGCAAAATAAACATAGCTCCACTGATCACAACGACGAACTGTATCGTTTGCTTCCACTGCGTACCATTTCTAAAGAAGGATTTCGTTAATAAATCAGCGATTCCGTTGCTAGCACCTTTCCCTTTGAACAAGCGCTGCGACTTCCCGAATAAAAGGGGATACTTCCGTGTCGGTTTTCTTTTCCGCTCGACAACACGAATTAACATCAGAGAGACAATTCGCATCCGTGAATCTCTTTCTCTGGCGATATCAGCGAAGAAAGCCCCTTTCTCTTGCAGCCGTATTCTGCTTAAGAAAACAACCAGCACTAGAAAAAGAAGAAAAGCTGTCCAACTATAGTAATTGTTATGACTAACCTCCGTAACTAACACTTGATACAAAAAGAAAAGTCCTACAAAAACCACAATCCGCAACAACCAAAGCACAATGCCATTTAAACGAAGTGTAAGCAATTGGCGAAGCAAGCCTATGTTAATTTTCAGCAAATAGGTAAGCAACCATAAACAAATAACTTGTAACACGCTATAGGAATACGTTTGAACTAATAAAGGAAGAAATACGAGCATCAATATTAACGTCGTGATTCCCTGCAATACAAGAGAGTATCTATAGCCGAGTAACATGAGATGCTGAAACCAATTCTGATTCTGTCGGAGGAAAAGTTGGTCCCCCTCCTCAACAAAATATCGAATGGTTCCCAGCCAAGAGAATAGATAGAAGACCATGGTAACTATAAACATCGATATCCAACTAAACCAAGAAGGCTGAGTCGCCCACCAAGAGAAATATTGATAGCCAGCCACAATCATCAGTGGAATGACAAAATAAATCGCAATGATCCAATCCACAGCCATTCGCAAAGCCCGATACTGGAAATGCCAATCCGAACGTACTCTTCGTGTGAAAACCTGAAAGCTGCTCTTCAACCCATTCTCCCCCTTCATAGTAACGAATGGAAGCAGTCGAACAATGGCGCGTCAGGCATGCCGCATTGCTGCCTAATGTCCTGCAGTGTTCCATTAGCTACCAATCTGCCACCTGAAAGAAGCACAAACGAACTGCAAATCCGTTCTGCTGTATCTAACACATGGGTACTCATCAGAATGCCTGCACCGCGCTTGCGTTCCTCATCCAACATCCCTAAGAAATCTTTAATCGCTTTCGGATCCAATCCAATGAAAGGCTCGTCTACAATATACACATCTGGTTTATTCAAAAAGCCGAGGATTAGCATAATTTTCTGCTGCATCCCTTTTGAAAATTTCCCGGGCAGTTGATTCTTTTCATCCAACAGTCGGAACCTGTGCAAGAGATCATCTGCACGCTCTAGGAATACCGTTCGATCCATTTCATAGACGGAAGCCGCGAATTCCATATGTTCCCAAAGTGTCAACTCATCATATAGGATTGGATGCTCCGGAATGTAAGCGTAGCTTTTTCGTTCACCCATAAAGGAGATTTCACCCTTGAAATCCTTCAATAAACCAAGGATACTTTTAATCGTCGTACTCTTTCCAGCTCCGTTTGGACCTAACAGACCCACTAGTTCACCTTTTCGAACATCAAAATGAATCTGTTTAATAATATCCGGAACCTCATCATAACCAGCCTGATCGATATGTACTTCTAATACAGCTAATCGTTCTTCTGTCATTCTCGGTCACGTTCCCTTCTATTCTCATCATATATCACGCATCTTCACATTTCCATCATCGTATCATGAAGAAACCAAAAAGGACGTCTACTAATAGAACCCCCCTGATAAGAAAACAATAAAAAAAGGTCAGTCTGCAAAAAGCAAACTGACCTTTTGTATTATTTTCTATCTGCCTAAAGGAGCTCTAAACCCTAACGACTTACTTCCCTTTGCTCACCCAGAACGTGATGCGGTCGCCATTTTTGACGGAAGTTCCCGGAGTGAGGTCTTGCTTGAACACGGCCCCTTTGACGGCAGCGTTCGATTCCATGAAAAACTGGTATCGAAGCCCGGAAGCAATTGCCATCTTCTCGGCATCCTCCCTTGTATGAGCGACCAGATCCGGGACGACGCCCGCCTTGGCTTGTAATGCGCCATCGTCTGCTGGCTGAACTTCGGCGTCTAAAGGCTTAGCCGTCGGTGCGGCCGTGCGACTCGGCATCGGGGATGCCGATCCGGAAGGCTTCGATGTCTCGGGACGATTCACCGATACCGCTGTGGGATCGGGCGTCGGAATTGTCTGCGACTTAGAACTCTTCACATGGTCAGGGTGCGGAAGCAGTGTCAGCCAGAGCAGCAGAACGAGCACACCGAAGCCGGCGGTAGCAAACAGATACCATTTGCGCAGCTGGAACGATTCGCGGAACAGCTCGCGTAGTTCTGCCATTCTACGGTCCCAAGCCGCACTGATGCGCGCCTGAGGCTCCCCGGTTTTAGGCTCTGCAACATGTTGCTCACGCAGGGCGGCTTTCCGCTCCTGCCCGCTTGTCGCCATCATTTCGTTGGCCGGTAAAGCCGATGTAAGAAGTGGCTCCTTCCTCTCGCCGCCGATTCCGAGCAGTCCTTCCAACTCCTGCTGAAAATCGGCAAGCGTGCATATCCCTTCATACGCCTTGCAGGCCAATGCTATGGCACGTTCCCGAGTTACATCCGACAAATCCGCAAACAACCGGTTCAGCTCGAATGAGTAGGCGCTAATAGAGGATGTCGGGATATCTGTTTTGGCACCCAGCTGGTATAGCAGCAGAGCCAGCCCAGGCACACCCCGTCGTCCGTTATTCCCTTCTGTCCAAAAATTCATGATCCGCAACCGGCCGTTATCTTCAATCCACAGATTTTCCGCGTCGACGGAGCATTCCAGCAGCCGTTTGCTGCGAGTTTCTCGAATGCCCTTGGCCAGCTCGTACACATACGTGAGTGCCTTGTGGCCCGTTATCTCCAACTCTTTCAGCCGATCAGACAAAGGTCTTCCCATTACCGCCTGAAGAACAGCGAACAACGTTCCGCCTTCCGAACCGGCGTCCAGAATGTGCATGAAATGCTCGTCGGACATCTGGGACGCTTTTCTCAGCCAACGCAAAGCTTCCTGATGCGCTAAATCGTCGGTCTCTTGGAATGTATATAGAAGAACATCACGATTGAAGGTCAGATCCATCCCTCTTAACAACAGCCCGTTCCTCATCCGCTTAAGCGGTTGATCGAGTGTATAGCGGTTTCCGATGTTATCCATGGACGTTCCCCCTTATACGTATAGTCTATTCGCCTATCATCCGATTTTTGCGTCACTAATGGTTGTAATTCCCATAAATACGTTTCATAATCATGATCTACTTACCAAATCCCCTGCGACAATCGGTATAAAGTACCTATAAAGAAATAAACCCGCATTTTGGGCGGGTTTTAATCGAGTATTATTAATTTCGGCTTGCCAACCAGTCAATAACACAAAAATAAAGGGTCAAGAAATCGTTCGAACCGGCGATCCGGATAGATAAGCTTCAATATCTTCAACCACGTCTGCATAAAAAGCCTCATAATTCGCTTTCGATACATAGCCAATATGCGGCGTAGTGAGAAGATTCGGAAGCGATCGGTAGATATCGTCCTTCGGCAACGGTTCCACCTCGAACACATCTACCGCGGCACCGGCGATCCAGCCGTTCTGCAAAGCCTCGGCAAGCGCAGCTTGATCCACGATCGGAGCGCGGGACGTATTGATCAGATATGCCGAAGGACGCATACGTTTGAGCTCTGCGGCACTAATCAACCCTCTTGTCCGGTCGCTTAACACAAGATGAATTGACACAAAGTCGCTGCTCTCGAGAAGCTCCTCCTTGGAAACGGCTAATCTCACTCCAACCTCGTCGGCACGCTCTTTCGTTAAATTCTGGCTCCAAGCCGTGACATCCATGCCGAACGCGTGGCCAAATTTGGCGATCTTGCTGCCCAGTTTGCCGAGTCCAAGTACGCCAAGCGTCTTGCCGTACAAATCCGCTCCAAGAGTGCTTTGCCACTGACCACTGCGGATCGCGTTGTGCTCCAGCACAATGCTGCGGGCGAGCCCCAAAATCAAAGCCCATGTGAGTTCGGCGGTTGCGTTGCCTGCGCCTCCAGTGCCGCAAACGATAACGCCTTGCGAAGCGGCTGCGGTCAGGTCGATCGACGCATTGCGCATGCCTGTGGTAATAAGCAGCTTCAAGCGGGGAAGCTGGGCAAGAAGCGATGCGCGGAAAGGAGTCCGTTCACGCATAATCACGACAATCTCGCAGTCGGCGATCTGTTCGACCAGCTCATCTGGTTGATCGATATGCCGATCGATACTCTTGACCTCCACCTTGTCCAAAATCCGAGACCAATCCGCGGCAGTCAACGCCACTTGCTGGTAGTCGTCTAATATCGCACAGCGTAGCTTCATAATAAATTTACTTCCTTCCTAGTACGCATATTTACATCAATCCATCCTAAGCGGACGCAGGCAAGCAACGAAACCACCCGTGATCAATGCTTGTACATCCAGTACATAAATGTATTTACAGTATATTCCTGACCAGAGAGCCTTGTAAACAAATGGCGAAACCTTGGCCGTTTTCGCATCGATGCTTTAACAACTTGGCGGAGCAGAGCGATCTTACGCTGGCAAACGTATCTGCAACTGTTTGTAAAACAAACCAAAAACGACTGCACTACCCCCATTCGTTGAGTTTAAACTTTTTAGTGGTTTGTCCATTCATTATTATCTATCTACTCATAAAATGATTATAAAACTATGGTAGAGGAGAATAATATTATGACATCAGAAAAGATTCTAGTAATTAACAAAAATTTGCTTTATTGGTATAATGAACTAGATAATAATCTTGAAATTAATTCGCCAAATTTCCCGAAATATGTTCTATCAAAAATTAAATTATTTGGTGAATTTGAAATTGATTATATCGATGCGAGAATAGTTAAGTTAATTTCAAAGCCTAAGGAGAATACAGAACGTTAACTTTAGGAAGAAGGCAGTCGATCCACAAGTGATCGACTGCCTTCTTTTCACTATCGTTCTCTGTTAAATTATACCATCGAGACTCTATTAAATCTTCTAATGGCTTCAATTCAAATCTATTATTTGACCGCTGCGATCATGAGGAAGATAGGGCGACGGGTTTCGTCTCGCATGTCGGGATTGTTGTCCAGCATTTCTTGCGTCGGTTGAGGTTCGGAAACCTTCGTAATTCTAAAGCCTGATTCAATTAGTGCATTCATATACGTTGCGACGGTTCGATGATATTTGACGACATCATTGTCCAGAAACCTTGCCTGCCGTGAACCTTCAAGGTGGTAATCGTCGACAGGCCAATGTAATCTATCGCCTAGCGGACCGTAGTACCAATCTTGTGAAGCAAGCGCGGTGAAGACCGGATGTTCAACCGAAAGCACGAAAGTGCCCCCAGGTGTAAGGTAGTGATAAATTTTCTGACAGAGGATATCAAAGCGCTCCATATAATGGAGTGCAAGAGAGCTTATCACCACGTCAAATTCCCCTGCGTTAAAGTCGATATCTTCGATCGCGAGCCGTCGATACTCGATCTTCGGATCATTGGTCATAGCTCTGGCGCGCTCTAACATATTCACTGAAAGGTCTACACCAACCACCGAACGGGCATGCTGTTCTCGCGCATATAAGCAATGCCAGCCAAAGCCGCAACCAAGATCAAGCACCTTTTTATCACGTAACTCAGGAAGCATTGCACGGAGTTCCTGCCATTCCCCAGCAGCATTCAGTCCACCAATCGAGCGAGACATCTGACTGTACTTCGCGAAGAATTCTGAATCGTCATATTTGTTCTGTTTCATAAAAGATCTTTCTCCTTTCTGAATCGATTTAACATTTAAACCAAGAACATAATTGACCTTATAAGTTGCTTACAAGTCTAAATTCCCCAATGATTTTTGTCAATTTGAGTCTTGTCACGTTATTCTGACCGTCAGCGCTGCAAAGGCTGCCGGATTCAATTTACCAGCAGCCTCGAAGGTTGAATGGCGCCAATGGCGGACTTTATCATGGCAATACCCGGCCCCGAACGCGTCGTCATGGCAAAGTGATTGTCATTGTCCAGGAACCAAACAGCAGCACGCTGTCGGCGGAGGCGGAACTGCTTTGAATAAATGGATTAGCAAGCGCAGGAAGAAATCAAGTTAGCGAGAAGGCGGCAACTTTGCGAAAGATTCAATCTGCCAAAGGGAAAAAAGCCGGGAGAGTCACCTTGATCAGGTCTCTCTCGGCTTCTTCAGTACGAATGGAAATTTGTTCAGTAAAGCGTAGGAATTGGAGGACACGCAACGGCATCAATGAATCTCGAATCGATACCGTAAAAATACCAATATGCTCCGCTCCATCTGTAACCTGCGACTCCTTCATGCCCTACATAAATCGGATAAAACCAAAATTGGTCTCCATTTCTTAGCCAAAAATAGGTATATTCAAATATACAATCAATGGCGTAGGAAACATCAGGTTTTGGCGGGACGAATGCCGGCGGGGGAGATTGTGGCGGTTGTCTAAGAGCTCCTTCAAAATCCATTTGCGGTCTAAACATGACTGAAACACGCTCCTTATTAAAGCATATATCATTCTAAATTCAATCGTACTTCATGTTATGTAGGTGAATAACCAATTGACCGTACATTAGCCTAGTTATTGACTTCCACATCCTCGCTGAGTAATTTGGCGGATAGCCGGAGTGATTGAATTAGATGTACGGGGAATCCGGTAGCGGCGGGGAATGAAGGAATTGGATGACGGTTTAATTTGAATCTATTGCATGCTCGTTAGTCGTTCATTCGCCACTTCACGAGCTTGTTGATCATGGCGAACGTAGCTAAGCCGTAGCCAACCAACACGATACAGTCTGCAAGGACGTCCTTCGTCCATCCCTGAAGAAAAACGATGCTCATCGCGTCTGCGGCGTAAGTGGATGGCAGTAGATAAGAGAACCACTGCAGAGGGATGGGGAGACGGCTCATTTCCACCAATACGGGGGACAGGAAAGTGACGACCATCATCAGCGCCTGAACCAGCATGTTGGTTAGTTGATGGTTGGGCGACCAGAACCCGATGGCGACGCCGATGCCGACGCAGCTGAATATCGATAAAACAATAACCGGCAGCATCCCCCATGAGTATTGGAACTGGATGCCGTACACCCACTGGCCAATAGCGCCGAGAATAAGGAACGACGGAATCGTATTCATCATTCCACGCGCCAAATTCGCCAGGACGAAGTTGATTTTCGAGATCGGCAGCGAGGCGTAAAAGGTGAAATGCCCGGCATGCTTCTGCCAGGATATATCCTGCCCCATGCCGTTCATCCCCATGACGATAATCCCGAAAATGAGGTTGCCTGCAATCAATCGGATCAACGTTTCCTCGCTCGGATTTTCGGTGAAAAACTTCATGAACAGGACAGTCGTGAGAGGGAACATCGTAGCCATAACGACGATCCATGCCCAGCTGTCCCTCACGATCGCGAACTGAATGCGGATGAGCACGTTTAGCTCCGTCAACCATTTGCCCGGACCGGTTAATCGTTCCATCGTGGCTGGTTCTGCAGCGGTCGTCTTCATACGGCGGCGCCCCCTTTTTCCGCGCCCGCGTCGATGTGAAAATAGACATCCTCGAGGCTCGGCGGCTTGACGGCAAAATCTTCTATCCGGAGCTCGGGTCGGGATACGATGAAATCCAATGCACGGCCTGCTTCCTTTTTCTCGACGAGCAGCACCAACCGATTTTCTCCGTTGTCTTGCACCAAACCCCAATCCTTAAACGCGGATGCCACCGCTTCTTTCCCCCCCCGGCTCGAGGGCTAATTCGAATTTCAATCGCTGGTCGACACGCTGCTTCAGCTTCCCGACGGAGTCGATAGCCAGTAGCCTGCCGCAGTTGATGACGGCGACACGGTCGACGACCTGTTCAGCTTCAAGGATGTTGTGGGTGACGAGCAGCACCGTCGCACCTGCGCGGTTTTTCTCTTTGATGAGACTCCAGATGAGCCTGCGGTTCTGAGGATCGAGCTCGTTAGTCGGCTCGTCGAGGATCAGGACGGGGGATTCTCCGATCAGAGCGGTTCCGATGCCTATCAGCCGCTTCTGTCCGCCGGACATCTTTTTGAGCGGTTTGTCCCGCAGCTCCGCTATGCCGAACTGTTCCAACAGCGCCTCGGCTTCGTTTTCCGCTTCGCGTTTGGCCATGCCTCTCAGCCGTCCGGTATACGCCAAAGCCTCCCATGCCTTCAGAGCGTGCAGCACATGGGGCTCCTGGGAAAAGTAGGCGACCGATCCGGCCACTTTTTTCGTGATCGCACCGACGTCCTCCCCATAGAACAAAATGCGCCCGGACGTCGGCTTTAAATGGCCGACCATGAGCTTCATTAAAGTCGTCTTGCCCGCGCCGTTCGGCCCGAGGATGCCCAAAATCTCCCCTTCGGAAATGCGGAACGAGATGTCCTCGTTTGCTTTGATCTTGCCCTTATTGTATGTCTGGCACACCTGTTGCACGTCATATACCGTGTTATTCACGACATCCCCTCCGTCTTCTAAATAATTCCATTATATTTCCATTCGAGAAGGTAAAAAACATCCCCGGGAACGACCCTGGTCTCCGTCCGGAGACCGAGGCCTACAGCGCTGCACCACAGGGCCCATCCGTTAGTCTGATTTGGGCGACCACGGTGCATAACAGAATGTCGTTCCCTTTCGGCTTCTACATGAACATTCAACTATGAGTTGCAGAGCTTTGATCTAATCATTCTACCAACGCTTGATGGAACGTCTTCTTGCGAATGTGGTATGCTGTTCACACAGTGAGAGCTGTAAAAATTTCCAATTTGAGAGGTGCTTGAAATGCTCAATTTGCAAAAGATTGGCGCATATATTTCGTATCTTCGCAAAGAAAAAGATATGACCCAGGTAGAACTTGCTGACAAATTGAATGTTAGTCATCAGGCGGTATCTAAATGGGAACGAGGTGAATCCATGCCAGACATCGGTACGCTACCTCAGCTGGCCAAGTTTTTCGATAAATCGGTTGACGAACTCTTGGACGGAGGAGAAAGAAAAGAATCTTTAGATACGATCATGGAGTCCGTTGTGGAACGTATTGTAGAAAACCGGCCGGAGCAAGTCGCTGAAATGATTAATCAAGGCCAGATTGAGGTCGATAAAGTCATAGATATTGCGCCTATGCTGAAGCCGAGCACTTTACATAAGATCACGGAGGGATCGGAAGTAAACCGGCTGACCATTGACCACATCGTGAAACTGGCTCCTTTTCTCGAACGAGAAACTATAGATATGTTGGTTTTGCAAGTGGAGGAAGGCAACTTCAGCTGGGATATTATTCATCATCTTGCTCCATTTATCAGTGCAGATACATTAAGCCGGATGGTCGACAAAACGCTCGAAGGTACACTGGATGTAAACCAAATTCATAAAATTGCGCCGTTTCTCGGCAAAAAGGACGTGGATCGTTTAGTGCAGCAAGCCGGGAAAGGAAATGTCGATGCGGATGTGATTCGGAAACTCGCCCCGTTTATTGAAGGAGATACTTTAATGGGGCTTGTACAACAAGCTATCGACGGACAAATGGATGCGAACATTATTTTGTCGATCGCTCCTTTTTTAGGTAAAGAAACCGTGAAAATGCTTGTCGAGCAAGTGGAACTGGAGCGTCTCAGTCCGGATCTTCTGACCGGTCTTGCTCCTTTTATCGATAAAGATACGATCAATAAATTGATTGTGCACTTCATCTCGCTTCATAAATAAAGCCAAGCCGGAACATTAATCCATTTCAAAACAGGACGCAATAAGACTGTCGGAGAACGTAAGCTCCATAAAATTGTACCATCTTGGCTGCCGGTGAATCGCTCGGTGGCCTATTCTCCTAACTATTAATACCAGTAGTCGCCCACTAGTCTTTTCCAATGTGGTGTTCTTGGTGTCAGGTTTTATGGGTTTATTATAATCTTACTTGCATTTAATAAAAATTCTTTCATATAGTTAATTGATATTCCACTATGAAACCTTCTAATTTCAAATAATGGCCATTCTTCAATATTTTTTATTTTTGCTAAATAAGTTCGGTTTCCTTTGTGTTGTTCATTTAAAAAAAGATTATACGTATCAACTTTCTCTTGAGCATCGCCTTCCATTATTTGTTTAATACTTTTTTCATAGAGGATACTTGTCCTATCCGCCCATGATATTAGTTCGCTTCGGGGTGTTGTTGAACACCGGATTTCATCTCTACCTTTATCATAAAAGGTATTATCATTTATATCATATTCAGACAAAAACAGTAGATTTAATAAGCTCCAAAAGTATTCTGCCTCATGTTTAATGTCCCATTTTGAACAATATTTAGGATGTAGTGTAACATGAGTAGAAATAAACCCCGCATAAAGTAAATTTAAATCATTAATTTTCTTAAAGGAATTGGGAATTAGATTTTTACTTCCTACAAAAGTAACAACTTCATCCGTAAGTATAATTTGTTTAATATCAGTGATTTTTTCTTTTTTAAAGTTAATGAATGTATCTGTCGAAGAACTAAATTTATCTGTTAATAAAATCTCTCCTTTTAGATTTGTGTTTTTTTCTTTCAAGTCTACTAACAAATTACATACAACTTCCTCAAAAACTTGAAAACCATCTATTATTTCATCAAAACTATCCAAGGTGTATGGAGGAGATACGACTTCTATTAAGGCATTGGAATATTCAGGATGTATCTCCCAGCCTTTGCTAAACAAATAACTCACTTTTTTCACTAGATTTTCATGAATATCCTTCATAGACTTTATTTTATTTATAATCTGTTGTGATGCTAATAAGTAACTTATGAAGTCACGTTCTTTATAAACTATTGCATATTCTTTTTCGATTCCAAACTCAAACTTGTTTGGATCAATTTTCATTGTTATTCCCCCCTCAATACCTCATTGTACTATCCTGCCTCCGCTATTCTATCGTTTCCCGTAAAAAAACACTAAACATGTAATGAGCGGTGAAGGCAGTCGCTCTAATCTTGCCGGCTGCCTTCACTTGTTGTTTATTTAGCTCTAGGCCCGTTCCACCAATTGATCTCTCATTACCCGTTAGCCATCCATGCACCGCAAGCGCCGCACCACAGATGATGAAATGGTTTTTGAGGTTTTAAGCGGATTTAATTTTCATGGGAGTTCTTGCAATCTCACATGTACACCTGCATATCCGTGTAAATGCTGATAAACTGCTTAAGACGATCAGGTGTATCCATTTTCTCCAGACGGTTCGCCCCTCCCCATTCTTGAACCTCAAACGGTTCACCATGCCAGATCAAATCAAAGTCAACTCGATGGCGTAAGTCCTCGCTACCGGTTGAGGAATGGAAGTATGGCTTACCTTTAAGCCTCACGATCGCAATAACGTAAAACTTCGTGGTTTGACCAAAACCGAGCACCAAAACGTCTCCATCACCCGTTTCATCATAAAACTGATCAAAGAATCGCTTGATGTGTCCATAGCGTCTTTTCGAGTTGTTAGCTTTGAGTTGGTCAAACAAATGCTGTCGTTGGAGATCCGTTAACGTACCGTAATCTTCATCGACGCCCGGCTCGTCAATTGCGATATACGAAGAAGATAAGAACCGGGTCGGCCACTTTTTAATTGTTTTCATCAACCATACGTTCATTGACCATCACTCCTAGTAATAAGTATTTATCTAAATAATACTTATAAAAACCTCTACAGTATGTATAAAAACTCTGAAATATCATTTCTTATTGCTCGATTAAATTTCCAATTACCTTTTCTACTCATAACCGAAAGAATGGCTTAGGGAAACTGCTTGTATATTGGGCACGCTCCAGTTCTTCGGCTATGATGCGGATGCCCTCTTCAATATCTTGCTCATCGGTCCGAATGATGCTAAGGCGCAGCAAGTTAAGCTTGGGGAAAGATGAAAGGAACTGCTTATCGGTTGCCAGTACATCAACGCCACGATTCTCCAATCGTTTGACCAAATCTTCTGTATGAATGGAGTCCGGAAGGTGAATTGAAGTGAAGAGCCCTCCACAAGATTGGATGGTATATAAGCACTCTTTGGGCAGTAATCGCTGTGAAACTTCCCTTAGATGTTTAATGCGATGATTGTACAAGGATTTCATTTGCTTTGCATGATGAGCATACATCCCGGACTTCATATAAATCTCAAGCACACCTTGAGAAAGCACTGAGGTGCTTAGATCCGCCGTTTGTTTATGCCATTGGAGTACAGGAATAAACGAATCTGGTACTGCAGCCGCAGCAAGCCTTAATCCGGGCAGCATCACTTTGGAAAAACTTCTGAGATAAATGACATGACTGGCTCCATTATAAGCGTGAATAGGATCTGCTTTACTGTTTGTTTCCAAATCAGCAAGATAATCATCCTCAACGATGTAAACGTCATAGGCTTTGGCGAGTTCTGCCAGTCGCTGTTTGTCTTCCGCTGTGTAAGAAGTGCCTAACGGATTATGGAAACGTGGGATTGTATAAAAAAACTTTATATTATTACTTTGAAAATGGCGCTCCAAAGTTACCCAATCTATCCCAGCAGGAGTTCTTTCGATACCGATTACGGTTTGTCTTTGTGTCTTAAGTGCAGCAAGCATTCCCCAATACGTTGGTTGCTCGACCAGAATGTTGGTTTTTCCGTTTGGGAAAGGCATCCCGGCTAGAAGATGAAGAGCTTGCTGAGCGCCTGAAAATATAAAAACTTGCTGTGCCGAAGGGAAAACCTGTTGCTGCTGAAAAAGCTTCACGATCTCCTGGCGAAGAGAAAGCAAACCCTGTGGATCGGGATAAGTGAATATGGACGTCTCAAATAATTCCATCGCTTTGTTCAAGCATTGACGAAAGTCGATTTGCGGGATCGACGCGGGATCGGGAACCGCTGATGCAAAATCGATTCGTTTTGTTTGCAGCAGGGGAACAAGCGCTTCTTTGGCTACGACAAAATAACCACTCTTCGGACGTGAATAAATGAGATATTGATTTTCGAGTTCCTGATAAACACCAATAATTGTGTTGAGACTGCAACCGAATCTTTGGCTCTGCATACGGATGGAAGGCAACTTCTGACCGGGTTTGATGAGACCATTGACTATGTCCGAACGGATGATTTGCTGAATGGAATCCTTTTTATTTTTCATAAATATGCCTCCCACTTGAATAATTTGGTCTACCATCTGTACCCTTACAGATGGATAATTGGTCAATATACATAGTATTTTGTATCTAATATAATACAAATAATCAAACAGGAGTGTATTTTATAAATATTTTTCGTACCTTGATACCTCAAAGTGTCGAGTGCATTTTTGTATAAAAATTTTTTTGAGGTGATTGTAATGAACAAAGCGACAAGCGGCTGGATCAATGGTTTCCTGGGCGTGCTCATCTTCAGCGGCTCGCTACCTGCAACACGGTTGGCTGTGATGGATTTTGATCCGTTATTCCTCACCGTATGCCGTGCAGCAATTGCTGGGGTGTTAGCGGGAATGCTTCTCCTCATCTTCCGGCAACAACGGCCTGTCCGAAGCGACATCGTTCCGCTATTGTTAGTAGCACTCTGCGTGGTAGTAGGTTTCCCACTGCTGACAGCCTTGGCGCTTCAGTACGTCACATCCGCGCATGCAATTATCTACGTTGGGCTTCTGCCGCTTTCGACGGCGATCTTCGGCGTACTGCGGGGCGGTGAACGCCCGCGACCAACCTTTTGGATCTTATCAGCTCTAGGCAGCTCCCTTGTAGCAGGATTCGCCCTAACACAAGGGGCTACATCTTCGCCGGTCGGTGATGCGTTAATGCTGGCTTCTATCATCGTGTGCGGTTACGGTTATGCGGAAGGGGCACGACTCTCACGGAGGCTATGGGGCTGGCAGGTGATCTCCTGGGCGCTCGTTCTGTCGCTTCCCGTTATGTCACTGCTCTCGTTTTATTACATGCCGGTTTCATGGGCGGGTATAAGTGCTTCCGCACTTTTGAGCCTTGCTTATGTCTCCCTGTTCAGCATGCTCATCGGCTTTGTGTTCTGGTATCGTGGTCTTGCCCAGGGAGGTATAGCAGCGGTCGGGCAGTTACAACTCCTCCAGCCTTTCTTCGGCCTGCTGCTTTCGGCTCTCGTTTTGCACGAGTCAATTGGTTGGCCTATCTTTATAGTAAATATCGGTGTCGTACTGTGCGTGGCGATCGCACGGCGATTCGCATCAAAATAGTTTTCAACGTCTGCTCCGATTTCGCAAAGCTAACTTTCGGCTGGGAGGATATTGATCTACATGAAAAATTTTCATATTGCCTTACCTACTCCGTTTCGAGAAGATGAAAGCCTGTATTTGGAGGGATTCGAGCCAATAGTCAATTATTTGAAAGAAAACGGAATCAACTCTTTGTTTGTTTCAGGTTCAACAGGGGAACAGCATTCATTGAGCATCGAGGAACGACTGCAAATCATAGACTATTTCAATCAGAAGCATTTTCTGGATTTAGAATTGATTTTTGGCGTTGCATCCACTAGGACCCGAGACGGAGTGAGATTAATCCAAGCACTTGAAGGATCGGTCTTTGATATAGTAATGATCGGATTCCCTCCTTACATTAAACCGACCCAGCAACAAGCTATCTTGTATGTGGATGAGTTGCTCACACACACAACCAAGAATGTGATTCTTTACAACAATCCTTCCCGAACAGGTTTTGATTTGAGTCTGGAGGCTTTGCATGATTTAATAAGAAGACATAAAAACATCTTGGGTTTTAAGGAGGCAGGAGACGTTCATCGTCATAGAGACACGGTGTTTCCTGAATCGTTTGTTCGGTTCGCAGCAGGTGATGAAAACCTAGTATCCCATATTGTAATAGGTGGATGTAATGGCTTGTCCAGTATGGTCGGAAATGTGTTTCCTAAAGAAATCAAGCAAACCTTTGATGCTCTTCTGGAGAGCAGAACCATAAATGTTGAAGCAATCGATCAGATGATTGCCCAGGTCACCCAAGGTCAGACCATTGTGAATATAAAAGAATATTACAACCAATTGGGAATGGTAACAGGAGGTTGCCGTTCACCTCTGGGAGCTGCAAGATAACCGACTCAGCCTTTTCTTGACTTTCCAGTCATTGCCTACGAATTATATTTAATGTCATTCATAACAAAAAAAGCCGCGATATACGCGACTTTTGTCCTTGTATCTACTTTTAAAGGGTAAACACGTGATTACCAATGGTAATCTTGGCGGGTCTTTTTTTGCTCCAAGATGCCTGGGAAATATCAGGATTGTAAAAATAAAGCGCACCTGTTGTTGGATCCAAACCATTCAAAGCGGCCTTTGCCGCGCGGTAGGCTGATAAATTTGGTTTAAGGTTAAACTGGCCATCATCAATGGCTGAGAATTGACCTGGCTGATGAATAACCTCTGTGATGGAATCAGGAAATTCTTTGGACTTAACTCGATTAAGAACAACAGCCCCCACGGCAACTTGTCCTAAAAAGGACTCCCCTCGGGCTTCGGAATGAATGATTCGCGCCAATTCGTCCAGCACCGACTGTTTGGGTGAAATCGTTTTTTTTAGTTTAGACAGAGTTAAGGAATCGGCTTCACCATCAACTGACAAGCCATAGCTGGCTTGAAATTTCTTTACCGCATTCTTAGTCTGGTTACCGTAATACCCGGTAATTCCTGTGTTAAAGTAACCGAGTGCGCTTAATCGTTCTTGCAAATCCAGTACTTTGTCACTTTGTGTGCCCTGTCCTAACGATTGCGCACCGACCGGTGCGGCCATCCCCATTACACCAAGGGAACAGACACAGATAAGAGCTTGTAGTTTCTTCTTCATGTTTCAAGATAACCTCCTCTTCCTTTTACGCGCCGCACATAGCAATGACATGCAGCATTACAAATTTAGGGGTGTTGATCCGACTCAAGATGTCGCGTTACACGCTCGAAAAATAGGAAACGGCATTAAGCTGTCCCTATAAACTTCGGGAGAAATACCTATTAAGGGTCGCAAATCACAAAAGGAGCTCTGCCAATATGCTAGATCCTCCACTATCGTTTCCCGGTAGTTGAGTGATGGACAGTTTCTGTACCGATCAACTATTCAGCTCTCTTCTCATTTAAGCAACCCGTTAACGAAGCTAACAAAATTCAAGCCAATAAAATAATTTTCATTTTCCAGATTCGTTTGTTTGTTGCAACTCCCCTTTTGAAATTCGGTATTTTCCACTTCATTTTTAGAGAAACTGCCCGTAGACTGATTCTGCTTCCTGCTCAGATGGAAGTGCAATTAAAAAAACTTGCAAAATCTGATATAGTCTTAATAGATAGCATAAACCTTAAGGGAAAACCTCCAATTAGAAGGAAGTGTTAAACAATGAATTTAGAAATGGTTATGCAGGAGCTTGAAGCTCTCGGCAAGGAACGAACCAAGAAAATATACGCATCCAATGGCGCGCACGAACCGCTTTTTGGCGTGGCTACAGGCGATATGAAGCCCATCGCCAAGAAAATTAAAATAAATCAACCTTTGGCTGAGCAGCTTTACACCACAGGGAACTACGACGCAATGTACTTTGCCGGCATAATTGCAGACCCAAATGCAATGACTGAAGCGGATTTTGAGCGTTGGATGGATGCGGCTTATTTTTATATGCTGTCCGATTATGTGGTTGCAGTAACCTTGGCAGAAACAGATATTGCTCAAGAAGTTGCCGATAAATGGATCGCAAGCGGCGAAGAACTGAGAATGTCAGCGGGCTGGAGTTGTTACTGCTGGCTTTTGGGTAATCGCCCGGACGGTGAATTTTCCAAAAGCAAAATTGCCAATATGCTTGAAATTGTGAGAAATACGATTCACGATTCTCCCGAAAGAACTAAATACGCTATGAATACTTTTATTTACACAGTGGGGGTATCCTATTTGCCGCTCCATGATAAGGCGGTCGAGACCGCAAAGGCAGTAGGCCCAGTAGAAGTCAAACGGGACAAGAAAAAAAGTAGTTTCCTACATGCTTCCGAAAATATTCAAAAGGGAGTAGATAAAGGGCAACTTGGTTTCAAACGCAAACATGTAAGGTGTTAAACTATGGCTTCGCCACAAGAAACGATTTGGGCAGCCAAGCCATTCAGGCTTCTTCCGGAAAATCCGATCAAGTAGAAATCATTGCCCAAAATTTTTCCTGCCCGTTAGCCGAACAGGCTGCCGATGATGTCGGCAGCCTATTGTCGTTGTGCTATCGTTCTCCGTTAGTTCAGCGAGTAATTAATTTTCATCTTCATCTCCAGGTTCAAACTCAATGCTCTGATGCTCTATACGCCCCTTTTTCGTAAGCATAAACCAGTAGTCTTCAATCTGCTCTCCCTCTGCATTTTTTAAATCCTCAATTTTACTGTTATCAGGAAATACAATTTCAATTGTGCCATCATCAGCTATAGCATCTAAAATGCTTTCACGAATGCTATCGTTCTCCGTTAGCTTTGTCTCTCGTTGGTTAATTTTGACTCATTCTTTAATTGCACACGCCATCATGAAGATCGCCTGTCATCTTTTAACTCGCAACGAAGATTACCGAGATTTAGGTACTGATTATTTTGAAAAACGACAGCAAGATGTTGAAAAAAACGTCATAGCTGCGCCTAGTTTCGTATTGCCATTTTTAGTTCTTTGCTATGTGAGATTTTCAAGGTAGTTTAACCCCGAACTCAATTCAGCTTTGCTTAGAGTATCTTTCTTAACTGGTTTCGTTTTTATTTTAAACCCTTTTATGCTTTTAAGCGCTTTATATCTTGTCTAGGTGGGAAGCCAAACATGCGAGAATATTCGCGGCTGAATTGAGAGGGGCTTTCATAGCCTACTCGAAATGCCACATCAGCTGCATCTGCTGATTCAGTTAATAACAAGCGACGTGCTTCCTGCAATCGCAGTTGTTTTTGAAACTGAATAGGGCTCATAGCAGTTACCTCTTTGAAGTGTCTGTGAAAAGAAGAAATACTCATGCTGGCTATTTCTGCAAGCTCTTCAATGCGCAAAGGCTTTTTAAAGTTATTGCTAATTTGTTCGATGGCATCCCTGATTCCATAGGTGCCGCTTCCTTCCATTGCGATTTGTGCCAGCGCAACTCCATACTGTCCTTGAAGAAGCCTGTACAGAATTTCCTTTGTGTAAATAGGTGCAAGGAACGGAATGTCTTTCGGATTGTCTAGCAAACAAGCTAATCTGAATATTGAATCCATTATAGGTAACTCCATCTTACCGACAAACATAGCTCGCTCAACATTTCCTTTCGAGGTGATTCGAATGTCAGAATCACTTAAAACCTCTAAGATTTCACTCGCCGTAAATTCAAGTCTAAAACCCAAATACGGAACGTCAGAAGAAGCTTCAGTGACCTGGGCAGTAACCGGCAAGTCAACTGATGCAATAAGGTAATCTGCAGGATCGTACTTGAAGCGCTCCTGTGCCAGCCATACCTCCTTCGCCCCTTTAACCACAATGCATAAGGAAGGTTTGTAAACTCCGTAACTTGGTCCGGTCAATTTAGATCGACGTATGAA
Organism: Paenibacillus sp. yr247; assembly: GCF_900103825.1. Lineage (GTDB taxonomy): Bacteria > Bacillota > Bacilli > Paenibacillales > NBRC-103111 > Paenibacillus_E. The sequence goes on along the minus strand of NZ_FNIF01000001.1, from coordinate 5,056 downwards.
AAATAAAGTCGGAATGGCAGTTGCGTGAACTCCGTCCTGTACTGAATACCTCTCAATTAGTTTGGCAAGTTCATTCTGCTGTTTAGTTATTATTTCAGACATAAGAACCTCCTTGTTCCGTCATTCCTTATAATTCGATTATATTCCATATTCGTCAGTTACATAAGTGTAGCGAGAGGATTAGGCAATCATTTGGCATGAATGGGATAACGGTCGCTTTTTCATCTGTTGCATAATAAGGTTATACCCCATTAACAAAAGGAAACAAAGGAGCGTATCGACAAATGGAATATGTGAAACTTGGAAATACCGGCTTGGATGTATCCCGGCTTTGTCTTGGCTGTATGAGCTTTGGTGTAGCAGAGCGGTGGCATCATCCATGGATACTTGATGAGGAGCGCAGTCGTCCTATTATAAAAAAATCTATTGAATTAGGTATCAATTTTTTCGATACGGCGAATGTGTATGCAGACGGAACCAGTGAGGAAATTATTGGACGGGCTCTAAAGGATTATGCCAATCGGGATGAAATTGTTCTCGCGACTAAGGTGCATGGACGTATGCATCAAGGTCCAAATGGTGCAGGGCTTTCCCGAAAGGCAATCATGAGTGAGATTGATAAGAGCCTTAAGAGACTGGGAACCGATTATGTTGACCTTTATCAAATCCACCGCTGGGATTACAATACGCCCATTGAAGAAACGATGGAAGCGTTGCATGATGTTGTGAAGGCTGGTAAGGCAAAATATATTGGTGCTTCTGCCATGTACGCATGGCAGTTTCTGAAAGCTCTACATGTAGCCGAGAAAAATGGATGGACCCAGTTTGTGTCGATGCAGAATCATTTAAACCTCATCTACCGTGAAGAGGAGAGGGAGATGCTGCCGCTTTGCAAGGTAGAAAAAATCGGTGTGATTCCGTATAGCCCACTTGCATCAGGAAGACTGACGCGTGATTGGTCGGAAACAACGCTTCGTTCCGAAACCGATCAAATGCAAAAAATTAAATACGATGCGACAGCAAATACGGATCGATTGGTCGTGGAGCGTGTTGCAGCAATCGCAGAAAAACATGGCGTTCCCCGTATTCATATCGCACTTGCTTGGTTGCTTCAGAAAGAACCTGTCTCTGCTCCTATTATCGGTGCTACGAAAGTGTCTCAGCTCGAAGAAGCCGTAGGTGCTCTATCGATTACGTTAACACCTGAAGAAATTGCGTCATTGGAGGAGCCGTATGTTCCCCATCCCGTAGTTGGTGCGGTTTAATATAAGAAACGACAAGAACGCCCTTATCCATTATCATGGGCGTTCTTGATAGAAAATCGGGCGGTGAAATCTGTTATGCTGATCGCAGAAGTAAGTGAAAAATTACGCTTCTTTTGATCGTAATACATGGATTCCACTACGGAAACGAAGGAGGATTAGAAGCTGTATACACGGTTAAAAAAACTATTTGCGATCAAAGGATACAGTTTATTCGTCATTTGTATGCTGCTGCTCGGTACCGGGATCTCGATCACAATGCCGTATTTATCCCTGTATTTTACAGAAGATATTGGAATGAATGCGGGAGCCTTTGGCGTTTTCATGGCGGTGAGTTCATTAAGCGGCGTGGTGGTGAACTCGCTCATTGCTAATCGTTCGGATCGCGAGCTGGACCGAAAATGGATCATTATGTTTGCCATAATTTCATCGGCTTTAGGATATGCATCGTATTTAGTGTTTCATAACTTCTTTATTCTTTTGATTGTTGTCAGTCTTTTTAGTGGATTAGGGGCTCCTGTCATGCCGCAAATCTTTGCCTATGCACAGGAATCCGCAAATGTAAGCAATCCCGATGACAAGACGTTTGCCATGTCCACACTCCGCTCTCTCTTTTCCCTTGGATTTTTAGTCGGACCGTTAGCCGGGACATTGTTTTTGACATGGATGGGCTACAAGGGTCTCTTTCTGGGGACATCCACCATTTATCTTACCATTGCATCTCTGGTATTCCTGTTTCTGCAAAAAAAAGCAGTTGAAAGCAATACCGGAAAGAGAAAGAGTACAGGTACCGCTTCGCTCAAAAACAGGCAGATCTGGCAGCCGTTTATCGCCTTTATTTTTCTGTTTGCAGTCATTACCATTAACTCGTTCAACACACCGCTCTTTATTGTGAATGAGCTTCATGGTACGCATACGGATGTGGGACTCGTGGTTAGTGTTTGCGCTGGTCTGGAAATTCCCATTATGCTTGTGCTCGGTGCCCTGAGCAGAAAGATATCGAACCATACCCTGATGATGATCGCCTGCGTTATCGCTGTTATCTATTACATCATCTTAAGTGTATCGACCCATTCTTGGCAGTTGATCGCAGCGCAGCTTCTGCAGGCAACGTTTATAGCGATTGTCTTGGGCAATGGACTAAGCTATTTCATGAATTTGCTGCCTAATTCACCAGGGCTGTCCACAACCATCTATTCCAACGGGTCCATTATAGGAAGGTTAGTGGGAAATTTGGGCGGCGGTATCATTGCCCAGTTTGCAGGGTTTCGTCATGTTTATTGGATTTGTCTTGCAATTGTGATTTTAGTGCTATTGATCTTATGGAGAACAAGATCCCATGCGGAAATGGAATTAGACACAGTGCACACTCGGTAATCAAATAGCGGTAGTCTAGGACTTTATTTTCTTGTCCTTGATTGCCCTTGGATCCAAACTTGGTGGTTTTCTGGCGGATCGGACTGGCAGCGCGCACGCTCGTCACTAGCATGGCTTACGTTGCTATAGCCTCCGGTATAATGCTCAGCATAAACAGCACTTTCGTACAGCTCGGATTTACAGTTGGCGCCGATATCAGAGTAGTTGCCGTGGCTGGATCGTCGATATTGTTGATTTGCTGGATTATAGTCTCTGCGCGGTCGTCGTGGCGTCCGTTTCCTTCGGGCTTACCCTTATGTTCTCGAAACGCGTGGCGACGGAGTGAGCCTGTTATGAATGTAACAGATAAGATCGAATCGATTTACAAATAATTTTAAAAAATGGAGGATATTATATGCAAAAAGTAATTTTGAACAATGGTGTTGAGATGCCTATACTCGGCTTTGGTGTTTTTCAGATTGTAGATCAAAATGAATGTGAACAAAGCGTTTATGACGCTATTATGGCGGGCTATCGGCTGATTGATACAGCTGCCTCATATCTAAATGAAGAAGCGGTTGGCAGAGCAATCAAACGGAGTGGCGTGGCAAGAGAGGAACTATTTATCACTACGAAACTTTGGGTACAGGATGCTGGTTATGAGCGTACAAAGAAAGCATTTGAAAAATCACTGGAAAGATTGCAATTGGATTATTTGGATTTGTATTTAATTCATCAGCCATTTGGCGATGTGCATGGCTCTTGGCGCGCTATGGAGGAATTGTCTCGGGAAGGAAAGGTCCGTGCAATCGGAGTTAGTAACTTCCATGCGGATCGTCTGATCGATTTGATTATTCATAATGAAGTAGTTCCTGCCGTAAACCAGGTCGAAACGCACCCTTTCAACCAGCAAATCGAAAGTTCGAAATTCATGAAAGAGAACTATGTTCAGATCGAGTCCTGGGCGCCTTTTGCTGAGGGAAAAAATAACTTGTTGCATAATGAGGTATTGGTATTAATAGCTGAAAAGTATAATAAATCCGTTGCTCAGGTGGTTTTACGCTGGTTGACACAAAGAGAAGTCGTTGTAATTCCCAAGTCTGTTCGTAAAGAAAGAATTATTGAAAACTTCAATATCTTTGATTTTCAATTAAGCCAAGAGGATATCGCGTCGATTACTGCGTTAGATACCAACCAAAGCCTGTTCTTTTCACATCGCGATCCTGAAATGGTGAAATGGATCAGTAACCGTAAGCTTGATATCTAATAATCGCTATTTCGAAAGATGACCGGCGGGTTCTGTTAACGGCAAAAGAACCGGGAGATAGTTCGTTAAATTAACAATTAGTTGTTGTAATAAGGAGCAGATGCACTTAGACAATCTGCTCCTATTTCGTTTACAGTCTCCAGGTATTTAATAAGCAAATCTGCCCATAGCGTAACAGGGCTACCAAATCGTTCGGCAGCCCTGTGTTACTTTATCACTCTATAGTTTTTCTCTAATTAATCCAACCAGCCCATACACTTAATACCTAAATACACAAACCCGATACCGAGTAGAATATAAATAATTTTAACTAACCACCAAGGTAATGCTCTTAATAACGCACCAATTGAATTAACGACAAAATAGATTATCCATACAAAAAATGAATCGGCAATACCTTGAATATCACGTAATTTTAATTCTTCGGCAATAGTATCTTGTTTGTGTTTTTCACTTTTAACAACAATTATGCCTAATGTAAGAACAATGAAGGCGATAAACCAGCAAATAATGGCACTAATCAGCCGTAAGGTCAAACCTCCACCTCCGAGTGAGATGTAATATCCCGTTCATATATTTTTTCCATAATTCAGAAACTGAAACACCAGCGTTTGCTCAAAAAAAGACAGTCAAAGACTTCAGTTCTTAAAGTCTTTGACTGTCTTTTTATTACGCTATCATTCTGAGTTAGTTGAACCAGGATAGGACTCACTTTTATTCATCATTTCTTATAACTAAATGGGATACTGTTTCCATTCTATCTAAAAGAAAATCCAATATGCCTTCTGGATGCCGCAGCACATGATGCTTGTTGTCACCGCGACCAGCTCATGAACGAAACTTCTCTATTATTGTCACTTGAGTTAGGATAACCTATTAGTTACTTCCTCCAATATTCGTTCCACAATGAAGGATGGATTGAAATACCCCTGAATAACAATGTCTGAATTTGGTTTAACTGTCCTTTCCATTTCCAAATAAGCCGCTCTTCCTCTTACTAAATAATTTGTTAAATCATTACGTATATCTTCAATGGGATTCTCCTTGTAATTTCTTAGAATTCGTCTAGCCATAGCAATATCCAGTGGAGTGTCAATATAAATAGTCATATCAATATATTCACGCATTTCATTGTGCAAATAAGCAAAAGGATAATCAAGAACAATATACT
>NZ_FNIF01000063.1 GCF_900103825.1 Paenibacillus sp. yr247 | reverse complement strand
CCGCTTATTTCGTATATTAAGAATCGTTAATAATAAAGATACTACAAAATAATGAAGATGAAAAGCACGCTTAACATAACTTCTGGTAGAACGTTGTTCTGCTACTGGCTCATGATCGATAGCAGATTATAGCACAACAGCGCGGAAAGAACGAAAAGAACAATAAACCAACTATTCGCAAACTGTTTGTTAACCAACGGATAATGCGATTCTGCAACCGGACGCTGTAGGCGACCCAGAACTCCCGATCGCTCATTAGGGTACGTAAGTCTTTGGAACTCTTGGGTTTGTCGCGTATGTTCATAATAATAACCACGGCTTACAATATCCGCAATGACAAGAGTATCCTTCGGATCACTCTTGGAAGGACTATTATCGCGATTCTCCTTGTTTCTTTTGTGGCTGGATTCACTAAGACAACGTTCGTTCCTCTGTTTGTAAGCCAATTCGCTAAGTTCCACCAATAATGTCCTGTGGGTTCCATGCCAATGATAACACTGTTCAAACGGTGCTTTTCCTGAAGTCCCTCTATCCAACGCTGCAGCTTTTCAAACCCTTCTATGGTGTTACTAAATGAAAGGTGACGATTCGAGAGAACGATTCCGCGAAAATTCGTAGCTTGTGCCACATGAGTTTCCTTAGCCATATCGATACCTACAACAAGATGAGATGTGGTAATTTGTTCAATTCGTTGATTTGTACTTCGGATTGTTTAAACTTCATAATAAGAGCGCCTCCTTGATGGTGTTGGGTTTTAAACCCGGGACAAACCCATCATACCGAGGCGCTCCTCTTTTGACAAAGGCTATTTCTTAGCCCTAACAGGAATGTTTAACGTAATAAAGCTGCCGATTGTGTCAGCAGCTTCGTCAATTAATGTTTATTCAACTATAGTTCTTTGGTTTTTGCTTCGATGGTTTCATATTCACATACCACCTTTATTTTGTTGAAAATTATATATTTTATATCAGACGTGTATTATTTTTCCGATAGGACCAATACAGGTTTTTGATTCTTTTAAAAAACGTTTTGTCGTTCAATTTGTTAAAAAGTCCGTGCGATGGATCGTGCAGGTTTACTTCTATAATCCATATTTTTCCTTGTTTATCCACAGCCAAATCGATTCCACTTTGATAAGAAAAAAAAGGATATTTTTCAGAATATTGAATAATGCGGTGGCTTAACTGGATGAGTTCTTTTTTAATGTTTTCCGCGCGTTCATTACCACATGATAACGACTTTCTTAGAGCGTCCTCAACGGTCAAGACATAACCGCCGCCGCGACGGACATTGGAAATAATGCTGCCAGAACCGGCCACCTTCGCCACCATACCGCTATAATGCCATTTTCGCTTTGCGTCGCGCATCATCATCACCCGGATATCAAAGGTTCTACCGTTGATTGGAGCTAAATCGATAGCTTTTTGGACGATTATCGTTCGCATAGGGAGAGCATTCTTCACTTTCCGGTACAGATCCTGGGTCGAAGAAGCGTCTTCTGCTTTGCCTTTAATTTTGACAAACCGATACCCGCCATTGCTTTTCCACGCTTTCACGATCCCCCTTCCCGTATGCACCCTAGTAGCTTTGATGTAAACGTTCTTATATTGGCTCAAAAAAGAAAAAAGTGTCTTCTGAGTAAGCGGTTTTGTAGGAGGTAAATACTTGGCGATGGCGGGATTTTTAGAGTAAAAACGATGCATTTTCCATTTATCTACCCTGAATTCAATACTTGGCATCCGTTACATTCCCCCGATGTCCATGATTTATATTAGACTCTTAAACTCCGAATAGTTCCTTATGACAGCCATGTCGCTTGGTTTCCAAGGCATATATTTAAGCGCATGCGAAGTATTGAATAAAACAACCGTTTCCTTCTCTGTAATCGCTTTTTTATCATGAAGCCTGAGCAAACCCGCAAACGTGGCCGCGCCTTCAGGAGAAGAAGAGATGCCGAGGGATCCCAATGTTTGCTGGGCTGAACGGATTTCTTCTTTGCTGACAGCGATGGCAGCGCCGTTCGTTTCTTTTAAAATGGACACGACAAGATCTAAATCAGGGGGAAAAGGGACGCGCAGTCCAGTAGGGTTTGTTGCAGAATGAAGCGACAGTTTTGTTGGTAAAGAGGCATTTTCCATCGCGTCAACAATAGGTTGACATCCTTCTTCCTGTACGCTAATTAATCTAGGTAAGCAACCTCTAATAAACCCTAATGCTTTTAGTTCATGAAACGCTTTCCAAATCCCAATGATTCCGGAACCTCCTCCGGTCGGATATACAATAACATCTGGTAGTTTCCAATTTAATTGCTCCGCTATTTCAAATCCCATCGTTTTCTTGCCTTCGACCCTGCCTGGTTCCTGCAGAGTTCCCGCATTAAACCATCCTTGTTCCGTTTTCCCTTCTTCTATGATTTTGCCGGCGTCATGAATCATGCCGTCTACCAAGAAAGTAAAGGCACCATAATGCTTGCACTCTTCTATTATCTGAGGAGGGCAGTCTTGCGGTAAAAATACATAGGCCTGCATGCCGGCTCTGCCTGCGTAGGCAGATAGAGCTGAAGCTGCGTTGCCGTTTGACGGTACGGTTACTTTTTTGATTCCTCTTACGGATAATAGCGAAACCGCAACAGAAAATCCTCGAGCTTTAAAACTCCCCGTTGGATTTTGCTCCTCTCTTTTGATCCAAATCTGTTTGAGAGAAAGCTTCTTCTCCAACGAATGAAGGCGCACGAGAGGTGTCCAGCCTTCCCCTAAAGTAACGATCGAATCAAAATTCCGGATCGGTAGTATCTCGTGATATCTCCATAATGAAGCAATTGAGCGCTTTTTTAAAATTTGTTTATTGAAGAGTAGATTTATTTTTTCTAAATCATATTCGACTAATAATGTTCCTTTACATATGCATCGTCCTATTAGATCAAAGTCAATTTTCTGAAAACACTTTGAACAACGTAACCAGCATTTGTCCATTTTACGTCTCCTCATGGGGTATGATGTAACGGCAGTTTCTCTATGTTATTCAATGGCCTTTTTATTGAGACGGCTATTGCCTAATGTCGCCATTCATGCTTAATGTCAGGAACAGATCTTGTAAAAACAGCAATCCGGAAAATAAAGAAGACCGTGAAATCCTGCGAACAAGTGAGCATACGTAAGAAATTAACCCTTAAAACCGAGGGACGGGCAGTAAGTGTGTTCGCAAACTGCTTAGATATGGACTAGGTTGATTCTGCTGCTTTAGCCAACGGCGAAAACGTTTGATAAAGGAATACTACCTTACGGAAGAGAATTTGGCGACGAACGTGAAAGCTCTAATTTAAATTAATCAAAGAAAATAATAAACTAAAAATGTGAAGTGGACATGCGAATTATTCTCGTCCTGTCCTCTTCATCGAGCGCCTATTGCTGAACAAATTGTTTGAGCTGCCCGTTAGCCGTCCATGCAGCGCAAGACCAACGCTGCATCACGGAGGATGAAAATGCAGTATTATCTCTTCTTCCGTCATGGCCAAGTGCTCTTTGTAACCAAAGAATGATTTTGTATGGCTCTTCCATCCAAACCTTGCATCCGGAACTACAGCTGAAAGAATCCCTTTCTGAGAAAGCAAGCGCTCATCCTCTACAATTTGTTTCGCGATTCGCAGTTTCTCGGATAGGGCACCTTCATGATCATGAACCATTTCTTCAATCTTAATCTTTTCTCCTAATTCAGCTAAGTAATGTAACATAACTTGCTCGGCATTTTCTTGATCACTTTTCACCACAAGTACTGTAGGTAGTTTCTTCTGCAACTTCTGATGTCGTTTGATTACCGTACGAAACAGCCGTTTGGCAGCATCTCGAAGTACATCTAGTGGGCGTTGTTTTTGGCTCGCGGCTAGGTATGAGTTGCATCCATAATGATAGTTTTGGTTTTGATAAGACCTTGATCGATACATTGCTTTGCTTAACCACTCTCTTTAACACATCGTCCACTTGACTTACACCTAAGAGGTGATTACGAAAACGAGATAGCTGTGATGAATCTGGAAGAGTGTCTTCTGGGTTTAGACCCACAAACCACTTATGCGAGGTTAACCTGCGATTCCTGAATGATACTCTCGTCAGAGAGATTGTAGAGGATCTGAAGAAATACAAGTCTAAAAAGCAGTTCCGGCTCATTAGCTGGTCTACTTGTGAAATTGCTAATAGTTTTTAATGTAATTTTAATCTCACTATATTAATGTTATTTTATTCTCACTAAAACGTGTTTTTACAGATATCTTTTATAGATTGAGGGGAAACTAAAAATTATGTTGTGGGAAACCACTTCAAAGAAAGGAAATTATGTATGGAAGCAAACCAAAATAAATTGAAAATGTTACTTAACAAGGTGCCAGAAGTTACTATTTTCTTCTGGATAATCAAGGTTTTATGCACAACTGTTGGTGAAACATTTGCGGATTTCATCAATTTCAGTCTCGGATTTGGTTTAACTGTCACTACAATAACTATGGGAGTAGCGTTTTTCATCGTATTGATTCTTCAATTCAGAGCAACGAAATATGTTCCAGGACTTTATTGGCTAACGGTTGTGCTTATTAGCGTATTTGGGACGTTGGTAACTGATAATTTGACAGACAATGTTGGAATACCTCTTGAGGTTAGTACACTAGTTTTCTCTGTGCTACTAGGATTAACTTTTCTTTTTTGGTATCTTAGTGAAAAGACACTATCGATCCACTCGATTTTTACAAGAAAAAGAGAAGTTTTCTATTGGCTAACCATTCTTTTCACATTTGCACTTGGAACGGCAGTCGGCGATTTATTTTCCGAACAACTCGGTCTAGGCTATCTTCTCACAGGAACAGCAGTTCTTATCATCATAGCTTGCGTATTCTTGGCATGGAAATTTTTGAAGCTTGATGGGGTATTGGCGTTCTGGATCGCGTATATTCTTACTCGTCCACTCGGAGCATCATTAGGAGATTACCTGTCTCAACCGAAAGAGAATGGCGCGTTGGCTTTGGGGACAACAGTTACTAGTGTCATTTTTCTTATAGCTATTTTAGCGATCATCGTTTTTCTTGCTGTTACAAAATTTGATACATTGGCAAAAAGTGAACTAGCAGAGACAAACGAAGCAAATGGAAGCAAGAAACATGTTTTGACGCAAACCGCTGTGGTACTGTGTATTTTCTTAGTAGCTGGTATAGGCGGTTATGTTGGGTTAAGCAATCGTATAATATCGCAAACCGATTATGCACAAGCTACATCGGCTTCTCCACAAGTTGCATTAGCTGGACAATTATCCGATTTCGTAAAAATTGAAACGGATATGCTAAACAATGTAAACTCAAATGACTTTGCTTCAGCAAAAAAAGGTGCAGACAATTTGGAACATCAATGGGACACTTCTGAGCCTAAGCTTAGGAAAATAGATGGCACTACATGGACCAAAATTGATGGAACCATTGACGTGGTATTGGCATCCGTTCGTTCAGGAAAACCTGATGCCAGCCAGAGCAAAACCGCACTTAACAATTCGCTTACTATCATCAATGGAGCAAATCAATCAGCAACGCAAACCGATTCTTCACAAACGATTACATCCGTTGGAACTTCGCAAACCGATTCTCAGCAATCTACATCAGTTGGAAAATCTCAATCCGATTCTCAACAAACTACATCAGTTGGAAAATCGCAAGCTGATGCCCCACAAAATAAATTAGCCGGACAATTATCCGATTTTGTTAAAATTGAAACGGATATGTTAAACGCTGTAAACTCAAATGACTTTGCTTCTGCGAAAAAAGGCGCAGACAGTTTGGAACATCAATGGGACACTTCTGAGCCTAAGCTTAGGAAAATAGATGGCACAACATGGACCAAAATTGATGGAACTATTGATTTGGTATTAGCGTCAGTTCGTTCGTCAAACCCTAATGCCGACAAGTGCAAATCTGCACTAAATAATTCGCTTAGCATCTTTAACGAAGCGAATAAATAATAAAGAAAAACGGTCGTCTGTTTACAGACGACCGTTTTTCGCTTGATTATGTCAATATCTGACTTCGCAAAACTGGTTTGTCTTTATGGAAACTAACCCTCTTCTCCTTAATTATCTAGAGTTATCTTCCAAACCGCATTTCCAGGCCACCACCAACCCTTATTAGTTATTGCCTTACAAGGCCCTTATAGTTCAGAGTGTATTTGACCAGCTTGCTATTTTTAAGCCAATAACGATCCTGCACTTTCATAGTATGGCTTTTTGGATTTTTTCTTCGAATATAAACATAATTGAATTTATCTGTAGAATAAACTTTAAATCCTCTAGCTCTACATTTTTTTAAAAACCGTGCATCTTCACCTAATGATATATTTGCAAATTTCACACGATTGAATACCTTTTTCTTAAACATAATCGTTCCGCCGGCTACAAATCCGACTAGTCTATCTCCTCGGTTAGGATTACGAAGAAACAAGCTTTTTTTTGAATGTAGATAAACATAAACGGAGCTTTTCCAAACAACATCTACATCTTTTCGCATTAAAACACTCATACTTCTCCTTAAATAATTCGGTGCATAATAATCATCATCATCAAACTTGGATATATATTCATATTTAGCTCTGGCAATGGCAAAATTCAAACAGTTTCCTAGTGAAATTTTTTCGGGCATACGGTAAATGGATACATTTTTGAGATGCTTAGCCTTATTTCGGTAAGGAATTAGGCTAACATCATCTCGATTAACGATAATAATCAGTTCTTTATTGATCCAAATCTGATTATTATAATTACTAAATACATTATTTATAAATTTGGAGTTATTTGTACACGCAATAATAGAGACACCCTTCGTAGCAGTAGAAGTATGAAGTCCTGCAAAGCTCATACTTTTTCCCCCTTTCCATCAATATATATATAATTCTATGAAACTAATTCATAAATTGTTTGGACATTTGATATAGTAAAGTCAAATGTCGGTGAGTGATTTGGATAGATATTTAATTGGTTTTGGCTCAGATATGAAAAAAACCATGTCGTTCTTCAACTAACGAGAATCGATAGTTCAGAATTAACCGCATAATAATAGGGCGGTTTTTCTTACGGTTGAAAATCAACAATCAAGGTTAACAGAGCCAATTCGAGGAATTGCTTGATAGAGGTATCAATGTACACTTCTTGAAGGACAATCTGATGTTTGAAGCTGTTGAGAAGGCAAGTCCAATGCAGTCTCTAACGTTTAACATGCTAGGTGCATTTGCACAGTTTGAGAGAGACTTAATCGTAGACCGCACCACAGAAGGTCATGAACGTGCTAAGAAGAAGGGTACACACATGGGAAGACCTGCACAGGATGTAGAAACAAATAGAGCTCTTCCCTTCTCCCACTCTAGATCACCTTTATACATGCTGAACAACTGGTGAGACAATGAGCGAGAGTCCAGCAAAATATC
>NZ_FNIF01000011.1 GCF_900103825.1 Paenibacillus sp. yr247 | reverse complement strand
GAACTTTTGAAGCAAAAAGGGTTAGGTCAATCCATGTCTAGACGAGGAAATTGCTGGGACAATGCGCCTCAAGAGTCTTTTTTTGGCCACATGAAGGACCATGTTGATCATCGTAATTGTTCCTCATTAGGAGAACTACAACGAGAGATTGACCGTTATATTCGCTACTACAACAATAATCGATATCAGTGGGGATTAAAAAAGATGACACCTGTGCAATACAGGAATCATCTATTGTTAGCCGCCTAGACACAAGGCTTTTTTCAAGTGTCCTTGACAAAGGGTCCAGATCATAATTTTTCTTGATCAACTCTAGACTTTTTTAATATTGTCTCTATTCCAAGTATGTCAACTACCTTATCCGTTCTATATCTTGCCGGTGATTCAACAATTGAAAGCGTTCCACAAGTAAATATTATTTTTTGAGATAACTTACAATCAGATGATTCTAGAACTTTCAACCTTACTTTTTTCCAATGGTTATTTAGTAACTCAAACTTATTATAAGATTCCCTCCAAAGTGCAACTTTTTCAATTAATCTAATATTATTTAAATTTGGGTCATATTGCGAATCTGATATCTGTGCTCTAAGATCATTACTAGCAGTAAATCTCAAAAAATATTTTCCAGGAATTTGTATATCCTTTAATTTCTCCTTATCCTCTTCCAATAGTTCTTCACTTCTAACAAATGTATTTAGGTGTAAAATCCCTAGATCAAGAAGTAATACATTTAAATCCAAGTGGTTATAACTGTATTGCCTACAGGTTTCAAACTCACCAATTACTCCATGTTCTTTCCAAACAATGCGTTTTAAATTTAGTTCATCCTGTTCAGCCCTGATCATATTTTTTAAAAGATATAACTTTTCCTCCTCCTGTTTTAGTTTCAAATATGAACCATCCTGGATAAATTTTAATATTTCTTTTAGACTCAATTGCAACCAACCCTTCTTTAATATTTTTATTTCATTAGCCAGGGCTGCTTAAACATTTTTGAATTTTTGAAATCGTATCTTCTTTAAAGTAATATCTTTTTCTTCCATCTTTCATATGCAAAGTGAAATTAGCCGCTATTCCATTTTCATTTAAAACTTTCCATAACCTCTTCTCTCCTATTTTTAGTTTTTTCATGACATCTTGAAAGAAATATCCGACTTCTTCTTGTTTTTTTCTCTTGACTAATTCCAAACAAGCCTTAATTTCATTCTCTTCATAAAAATTATCCACTAAATTGCCCCCAGGTATAATTCGTGATGGCTTGAGATGTCCTGATAACGTAAACGCAATGATATCAACAATTGTTAGCGAACTTGTAGAATATTTGATTAGCACATCATGAAATCTAATAAAATTAGTATTAAGCTTACTTTCAATCTGACCCAAACAAAGCTCCATTAACTTATTCACTTCATCTAGTTGAAACTGTTTTATTGGGGAATTAGCAACTTGAATAGGTGTTAAGTAACCCGCATTAACTACTTTCGAGACTGAATATGTATTTATCCCTAAGATTAACCCAGCTTCCTTTCTTGAAATAAGTGAATGCCTTTCATTCAAAAAAGTATCAAGTGTACTTTTCTCGATTAAATACTTTGCTTGCCCATTTGTTAATTTTGTTTCGAGCTGCAACTCCTTAAAATCATTTAATTCATGGAGCTTTTCGTAAGCAATTCCAGTGTTTTGTCTAACTTCTTCTCTCCGCATCTTCGTTCTTTTTAATAGTAAACTAGGGTTTTTCTTAAATATTGAAAAATCTCTCCTTACATTTCCCATATCAATTTGATCGATAAAATATGAATTATAAGCTTCTTCGACCCATGAAAAAGCTTGATCGTTAAAGAGCTCTTCAAATGCTTTTAACTTTTCGTATCTTGCTTGTCCTCGTTTACGAGTTAAGAAATCATCTAATACAATAAAGAAATGATTTGGGAAAGCATTAAACATCCAATAGATATTAGCTAGCGCATTTGCTAGGGTAAATCCGCTCTTCTCACCATTTGAACGGTTATAAAATAGTAATAATTCCTCTGACGTTAACGAGTTATAATCTGAGGCTCCATTAAGTAAATGAAAACTGTGGAATGCTAACTTAAAGAAATTAGTAAAATTACAATTCTTCAATACTAAAAAATTTCCATTCCAAAATCCATGATATATTTGTGATTGTGATTCTACAAAAATAGTATTCTCAATTACAAGTGATTCCGTTTCTCTATAATCAAAGGAGCATTTATCACATTTTTGACTAATAAATGCAGCCATACTTATTAAGTAACCACATTGAGGACATTGATCTATCAATTTAACTCTATGTTCAATACATAAATGACAAGGTATCCCTACCCAAATTGTTCGATGAAAATATTTATCCTGAATACACAATGGACAGTACTTCACTTTATTTTTCATTATAATTCTAGTGTACAATTCTGTTCCAACTCGTTCTTCCAAATTACACCCATTGTAAATCCCAAAATTTACAAGCCCTTCATTCAGGTCAATAAGCTTACTCAATGCTTCTTGATCGAATTCATTGTTTTGAGCTTGGTACGCTGATAAACCAAGAAAATCCACCAAATAAGTAACACTCGGATAATGATTACACTGAGACAATCTGAAAAGATAACTCGAAAGACTCTCATCTTGATATATATCGAGTTGATTTTTTAAATTCATTTTCTTGCTCTTTTCCGATTTTTCAACTGATGCTTTAGGTTTCTAATCTTCTCTTGATAAATTAGTATATTTTGTTCATTCATCACTGTTTCATCAAATATTCTATAAGCAATTGTAAGACTACCATCATTCAACAAGACTAAAATATACTCATTATCAGTTCTGTCTACATAAATAGGAATCTCTCTAAATATATCCTCCTTAAGTAAAAACCACTGCTCCTTGATTGCGATGCTGCATGAATACAAATTTCCATTGAAGAACAACCCATTTTCAGTTACTTCTGCTCTCTCTGGTGGAAATAAATCAAACAATTTTTCCACAATAAACACCTCCTATTAATCTATTACTATTAATATCACCAAAAACTAGAGTTATAATACATATACATAGTATTTTAAGTTTGATAATACATTTAGACACATGTTTGACTTCATGTATCTTGACTACACTTCAATTAGAGGTGTAGCCAATGTCAGATCCTACTTTAAAATTAATTGGTGAACGAATACGTGAATTACGGAAGCAAAGAGGGTTTTCACAAGAGCAATTAGGAGAATTGGCTGACTTTCACTATACATATATTGGTGGAGTAGAGCGTGCTGAAAAGAACATCTCAGTTCTAAATCTCTCTAAAATTGCGACTGCCTTGAATGTTGGACTATATGACTTATTTGAATATACGAGACTAAATAGTCGAACCAAAGATAAATCAGATGATTTAGAGCAAATTGTAAATCTGCTACTATCTTTAAAATCAAGTGAAGTAAAAAAAGTAAAGAACATACTAATGGAAATGTATGAATAAAAAAACATGGCGATTGTTACTAGTCGCCATGTTTTTTATATACTTTAATTCCTCGGTTCATTTCAAAAAAACAAAAATTTATTTCTCCCCATATAACGCTCGTCTAACTATCTCATGATGACGATATTTAGCAACTTCTTTTACATTCTTATATACTTCATACATATTTATCACATGTTGTACGTCTAATTTATAATAAAATGGAGATCCCTTGCTCCCACTCGAAAAGTAATATACATCAAGTTGCCCCGCCTTGAAAAGCTCAAACCCTAGTTGATTAATCACATTACTTCTATCGAGATAATCACTCTTATTATTACTCATCATATTTATTGCATTTATCACAGCTCCCCTAAAATATAAATAGTCCCAACTGTTAATACTGGATTGGAAAACTACCTCAATATTTTTTCTTTTTAAATATTCCTTAATGGTCTTGTTACTCCATATACAATTATCTAATAAATTATACGCAGAAATATACTCAGTTACTTTTTGATCAAGTCTCTCTATAAAAGCGAGTTCGTAACACACTTCTTCAAGTAAATACTGCGTTGGAACTTGAAACATTTCACATATTAGTTTTGTAGTTATATTACTAACATTCCATCTTATAGCTACTTTACTGAGTGAGATAAACCCTATTTTTTCATCGTAGTTACTAAACTCAATTTGTATCATTGGGATATAATCTTTATGAATTATTTTAAGATTATTTCTTGGATGATAAATTATATCAATTTGCGATTTGTTTAAGACTCGTTGGAGTAGCTCCTCTGGAATCCCAAAAATTTCTATAATGTCTTCTACAAATAAGTAGTTACGATCGTAATTCATTTGCTCAAAACGAATATTTTTATAGCTCTCCTCACGCATATGAGTTTTTCTTAGCACATTTTTCAAGTTTTTATCACGCATTAAGTACACAAATTTGAACATAAAATCTTTAGTTCTATCAAACGACCCTTTGAAATGTATATTTAAAAATATAACTAATTTAGATGGCCATGCTGAGAGTAAATCATTTGCAAGTGACATAATTTTAAATTGTTGAATTATATCATGATAATATCCTCTCGAAGCAAGCCGCTGTTTCTCAGTTGAATTTAAAGTTATATTAAAAAGATCTGTTTTCATTACCAAGTAATATGAAAGCCACTGAGTTAGAATAATTTGTTCAGTTATACTTAAAGAATGCTGTAAAAATGGTGAATCTATATTCTTAAAATCTCCTTCTTCTGTAAGATATTTGGGCTCCTTACCAATACTTAGCACCGGAGAATGCTTCAGATTGCTATTGCAATAACCACATTTTCCTTTTGTTATATCAACAACTTTGATTTTCTTTTGGCAATATGAACAATTCTCTATTAAATAGATTAAATGTTTATAACAATACGTATGATGTGTTAACGACCAGTTAGCTCTATGATATGTACTTTGTTCTACACATTTCGGGCAAAATCGGGAATACAATTGATTTTTCCATTCTGGTAGGGTAAGTCCTTCGAGAAACCACCTATATGTAATTAAATAGTCCTTTGTTATATCCTGTCCAGCCAATACAGATATTGAGTCAAGATATTTTTCAATCTGTTTTTCAGACGCATCCTTTTTAATAGTCCCTACGCCCAACTCAAAAACTTCACGATGATTAATTAGAGCCAGTCTACACAAAAAACCTTCCAATGATTCATCAGGATAACAATGCATAGCCGACTGACCTTGTTGTATATTTATTCATTTTGATGTATAAAATCATTTTTCTAAGAAATTATGGAACAAACCGTCTAAGGAATTATGGAACAATTCTAATTAATTATGGAATTTGACAATAAAAACCAGGGCTTCCGCCCTGGCTCAATCCTATGAACACCTGCTATAGCCGCAGTTGATGCAATTCTTACACCCTTCGCTGTTGACCAGCGAAGCGGATCCACAGGACGGGCACAAGTCCTTCGATGCGACGCTAGCTGCGCTCGATTCGGAATGCCCGTTATGACTCGCAACATGCGGCACTGGCGGCGCATCTAGAACTTCACTCGTCGCGGTCACATAGTTCCGCGCGTCGTCTTGCTCGTTCATCACTTCGTCGTGCTGCTCGAGCGCTTTGGCAACTGCGTCCGCGATAGACTCGACGCGGTTGTTGCCAAAACCAATGGCTCCGGAGCCGCCGATGCCTTTCAAGTGCTTCACGAGCAGCTTTACTTTGTCGCCATGGTCGCCATAACGTAAGAACAAGGAGCACACGCGGCCTAGTGCTTCTGACATAGCGAACACATCGGAGCCTGCTTTCCCTACGTTGAGGAATATTTCGCTTGGCGTACCGTTCATATCGTTAATCGTGATATACGCCATTCCGAAAGGTGTATTCACTTTATATGTGGCACCGCGTAGAATTTGCGGGCGGCGCTTATATTGTTTATCGAATACTTGCTCGGTCTTCGCATCAACATCTACTGCAAGTTCTCCTGATAGCTTAACAAGGCTATCTTCTTCTTTCACGGCCTCGGCAGCAACGGCTACCGGAGCTATTTCTGCTTTCTTATTTTCCTTTTTCTCTGCGCTCGTGCTCAATACTTGCACATCACGGCTTCCATCGCGGTAGATGGTTACACCTTTGCAACCCAGATCAAAAGCCAATTCATACAAGCGTTTCGTTTCTTCAACCGTGAAATCGGCCGGACAGTTCGCTGTTTTGGAGATCGAGCTGTCTACCCATGTTTGAATCGCAGCTTGTGCACGAATATGATCTTCTGCCGTCAATGTCATGGATGTTACAAAGTAATCTGGCAGCTCTTGATCGGGATGAGCATCTTTCCATTCCTGGGCAATCGGCACATATTGTTTGTCAAAACCAAGACGGCTTTGGCGATAATATTCAAATGCAAAGTAAGGCTCAATGCCCGTCGATGTACCAACCATCGTACCCGTGCTTCCAGTAGGAGCTTGTGTAATCACCGTAACATTGCGCATGCCATTTATCTTTATCGCTTCACCGACTTCAGGGAAAGCCTTGGTCATGTTTTTCATAAAGCCGCTCTCAAGGAATTTATCTGCAATGAACTCTTTGAAAGATCCTTTTTCACCGGCAATCTCAGCCGATGCCAGATAAGCTTCTCTGGCCATAAAGCCGTAGATTTTGTTCAAAAACACCAGAGATTCCGGACTTCCATAACGAATTTTCAATTTAATCATCAATTCCGCAAGGCCCATTGAGCCTAGTCCTACACGACGCTCACCTTGTTGATTCGTACGATTTTCTTCAAAATGGTAAGGAGTCTTATCGATCACATTATCGAGAAAACGAGTTGAATAACGGACAACTTTGGCCAAATCTGCCCAATCCACGTCATGCTTCTCCGCATCATAAAATTTCGATAGATTAATAGCAGATAAATTGCAAACTCCCCAAGCCGGAAGCCCCTGCTCCCCACATGGATTCGTACAAATAATTGGATTGAAGTACCAGCTATTCGACATTTGGTTGTAGTATTCCATGAATACGACACCTGGCTCTGCTGATTTCCAAGCGGACTCGATGATCGTATGCCAAACGTCACGTGCTCTTACGGTGCGATAAGGCTTAACGGCTTTACCTAGCTTTTTCCAAGCATCTAGGTTGCCATCCCATTTATCGTTGTAATCAGGGTCTGTCGTATCAGGAAAAACAAGCTCCCACTCGAGATCTTCCTTAACGGCTTTCATAAATCCATTGCTTACACAAACGGATAAATTCGCATTCGTAATTTGACCCATCGTCGACTTCACCGTAATGAAATCTTCAAGATCAGGATGCCAGTCGTTAATCATCAGCATAAGGGCACCTCTACGGCTCCCGCCTTGTTCAATCAAGCCAGTTGTATAGCTGAACAAACCTCCCCAAGAAACAGCGCCGCTGGATGAGCCGTTAACACCCTTCACAACAGAACGACGTGGACGAAGCGAAGACAAATTGATTCCGACTCCGCCGCCGCGTGACATAATTTCAGTCATTTCCGTAAGGGTACTCATTATTCCGCCACGACTATCATGTGGAGACGGAATTACATAGCAGTTAAAGAGTGTTAGTTCGTCACTTGCATCCGCACCTGCAGCAATGCGTCCACCGGGTACAAGCTTCCAATCATCGAGGATATATCTGAATTTATCTGTCCATTCTTTACGCTTCTCAGGAGTTGCCTCCACAGATGCCATAGCACCGGCCAAACGGTCCCACATTTCTTCCGGTGACTTCTCTATATTTAGCGTGAGCTTTTCAACCGAGGATTCAACAGTCTCACCGCTGCGTGTTTTTACTTTCACGATATCGCCGTCACGGCTTATGATTTCGCCAACTTCTTTAGCTGGGAATTTGGGGTCGTCCTTTGTCAAAACGAGAACAGTATCGCCCACCTTAGCAAAACTCGTATCCGCATTTTTGAGTGCATAGCGATCCAAAAATATTTTCTCGCTTAAACCATCCAACTTCTTATTTGACTGTACAATCCCCATTACTAATGCCCTCCCAATAAGCTACAGATTCAGCTGCGAATAAAATCAAGCTTTCTTTAATGAAATTTATGTAAAATTACAATATATGGTGTGTGAAATCCATTATACAACACTACATATTGATCTTCTAATGGCTAAAGAACCAAATTTCGTCATTAAGACATGCCTTAATCATTTTAGCTAAGACTTTCTTTGAAATGCTCTCTTTTTCACGATCAAAATGTTCAAATTCAATCGTTGTTTCATGGTAAATTCGATAAAGTACGCAGCTCGTTTTGACGATCACGAATACCTCTGCTAACCTATATATAGGATAACACATTTTATCTCATTTTAGAACGTTTGTTCGATATTTTTTTATAGGATATGCTTACGAAAACTTAAGGAGATGTTGTAGATGTATTTTTATAAAAATGAGTTCTTAAGCAAGAAGGACGTTAGTCTCTCACCTGATGATCGTGGCTATTATTTCGGAGATGGAATATATGAAGTATTCCGAGTTTATCATGGAAAGCTCTACGAGCAAGATGCTCACATGCAGAGACTTCAAAGAACTGCAAGTGAAGTCCGAATAGAGCTGCCTTTTTCCATTGAAAAAATCGAACAGATTCTCACTGAACTTGTTCTGCGAAATGAACTTATTGAAGGCACTGTTTATATGCAAATCACCCGAGGCGAAGCTCCACGTGCACATCCGTTCCCCACTCAAGCCGAACCGATTCTGCTCGCATACTGTAACGAGGTGCAGAGACCTATCGCTTCTATACATAATGGGATTAACGCGATTACTTTAGAGGACATCCGCTGGCTGCGGTGTGATCTCAAAACGCTCAATCTTCTGCCTAATGTCATGGCCAAGCAAGCAGCACTCGATCACGGTGTACAAGAAGTCATTCTGCATCGGAATGGTATTGTTACAGAATGCAGCGCATCTAACTTGATGATGATCAAGGATGACGTACTTTACACGCATCCCGCTAACCATTTAATTCTGCATGGCATCACCCGAGCAGTCGTTTTGAGATTAGCCCAGTCCCTCGCGATTATGATTAAAGAAGAATCATTTACGACGGAGCAGCTTTTGCAGGCTGACGAAGCCTTTATTACAGGAACTACGATGGAAATTACGCCAATCATACAGATTGATGGTAAATCAATTGGAACCGGCACTCCCGGTCAGCTTACTCGCAGGCTGCAAAACGAGTTTGAACGTACTTTTGCTTAAATTAGAACTTACCTCAAGCATATAATCTCTCGCGCTTTGAAAGTAAATTATGTCATAATTCGCCAAATCGAAGAAAGAACCTAAGGCTTATGCCATAGGTTTCTTTCTTCGATTTGATTAACGGGAAAAAATCATGCTAATTTCTTCATCTGAGCGTTATTCATCCATTTTACTGGAAATCCCCTCGTTAATTTCCTCTCTTTTTGTCAAAAGACTTGCAAACACTGATTTAGCTGGAAGTTTTCCAGTTAAATCGCTAAATCCCTAAATCAAATCTCCTGCTTCTCTCATTTATCGCCGAAAATTCCACTCGTCCGTACCATATTTCTCACGTACGAGTTGATCGGTCAGTTCAACCTCGTATGGTGTCAACGGAGCCTCTTCGAGCTCCACGCCAAGCCCCAGTGCGATTTCACGACGAAACGCTTCCTCGACCTGACGCAGTGTCACCGCCTCTTTCCCTTGCGCTAGAAGCAGTTCGTTAATCGCCACGGCTTTCTTAAGAAAGCTCTGTTTCATACGATCCGCCACCTTTTCGTTCGAGAAGCGCAGCATTCGAAACAGCTGATCAGTATCCATATCCAGGAGGATGGAGCCGTGCTGCAGCACGACATTTTTTTGCCGAACCTGCGCACTCCCGGCGACTTTGCGTCCCTCAACAACAAGCTCATACCACGAGGGGGAATCGAAGCAAGCCGCTGATCCAGCGGAAGCGTACTTCTCCTTCTCCTCATCACTCGCGAGCTGCACCATTTCGGCGCCAAGTCCGAGCGCCCGAAATCCTTGCAGCAGCCCCTCGCTCAGCACGCGGTAAGCTTCGGTCACATTGCGGGGAATGCCCGGATAATCCTCAGCGACAATTATACTATACGTCAGCTCCTTATCGTGCAGAACTGCTCTCCCCCCGGTAGGACGACGTACAAAGCCAATTCCCTCACTAGCTACTGCTTCCCGATCGACTTCCGATGCTTTTTGGAAATAGCCAATCGACAATGTGGCTGGATTCCATCCGAAAAAACGAACCGTAGGAGGTACGATTCCCTCACTATGAGCGGTTAGAATTGCTTCATCTAAAGCCATATTTTCAGCAGGAGAACGATCTCCCGTATGTATAAAACGCCATGCCGTCATCTCTTTCGGTCACCCTTTCCCACTTTGATATCCAAAGACAATTCTTATCATATCATAAAATTGTACTAGCTTACGATGTTAGCGACAGTTACACTTTCCCTACAGTTTTACTGCATCTTGCATGGAAAAGTTATGAAAGCGCCTCTTCTGGACATACTAACACGTATTCGGCAATTAGCTGCTGAGCAAAATGGCGTACATACTAAATTCAGCTCACACTTACGAAGTTAGTTTTCTTACGAACACAGCGCAAGCTTATGAAGTTATTTTCTTACGAAACTCAGCTCATGCTTACGAAGTCAGTTTTGCTGCGCAAACTCTAAGGAGGGCACATCTATGCGTCAACATGAACAGCAAGAGAACATTCGCCCCATTCATAATCAGCTTGATATGCACTTTGAGAGGGACTGGTTTACTGAGCTGGATAATCGTGTGCGCGGAGGAGGTCCATGGGACGACTGGACGCTTTACCAGCTAGCCTACGAATCGGAAGAATCGGGGCTTATTTCTACGTTTGACGAGATGCAGTGCCTCGTCCATCTGGGGCAGCTTGAGCCAATGGCTCATCAAATCGATACGGCGAAACGTGTGCTCAACGAGATGCGAGGCCGCGCCATATTGGCCGATGAGGTTGGACTTGGGAAAACGATCGAGGCTGGTTTGATTTTAAAAGAATACATGATCCGCGGCCTGGTGCGCAAGACACTTATCCTTGTCCCAGCTTCCCTTGTACTGCAATGGGTTCGAGAATTGAATTCTAAATTCGGCATTCCGGCCGTCGCTCATAAAAAAGCCTATATGTGGAAGCAAAGCGAGGTCATTGTGGCCTCCATGGATACTGCCAAACGCGACCCGCATCGAGAAATTGTGATGGGTCTTGAATATGACATGCTGATCGTGGACGAAGCTCACAAGCTAAAAAATAAGAAAACGACCAATTACACTTTCGTGAATGAGCTGCGCAAAAAATATTGCCTGCTGCTCACCGCCACACCGGTGCAGAATGACTTGAAAGAGTTGTTCAACCTCATCACCTTGCTCAAACCAGGTCAACTGGGGATTCAAAGCAGCTTCAAATCCAATTACGTCGTAGGTAAAAGGATACCGAAAAACGAGGTTCAGCTTCAACAGGAGCTATCCAAGGTAATGATTCGCAACCGCCGCGGCGACGGCGGTGTTCATTATACCAAACGGGTTGTGAAGAACATCCCTCTCACTCTTTCGGATGACGAACAGGCTCTCTACGATGGTGTAACGAATTTCGTTCGAACACGATATGAGGAAAGTGCCGGTGATCTCAGCAGCATGCTCTCGCTCATCACTCTGCAGCGCGAGGTTTGCAGCTCTCGGGACGCCGTATTCATCACTCTCGTCAATCTTTTTAAGAAAACAGCGGAGGATTCGCCGGTTCGGGCTAAAATATGGGAGCTTGTCGAGCTGATTCGCAGTATTAAAGCAAACACCAAAGCGGAGACCGCGATGAAGCTTATACAAGATATTAATGATAAAGTCATCATCTTCACGGAATATCGAGCTTCGCAAGAGTATTTGCTGAATTATTTAAAACAACACAAAATTACAGCTGTGCCTTATCGGGGCGGGATGAATCGCGGAAAAAAAGATTGGATGATGGATTTATTCCGCAACCGTGTACAAGTCCTTGTTGCAACTGAAGCTGGAGGTGAGGGAATTAATCTGCAGTTTTGCCATAACATGATTAATTTCGATCTGCCCTGGAACCCGATGCGCGTGGAACAACGCATTGGCCGTGTACATCGTCTTGGACAAACGCACGATGTTAACATTTATAACTTATCTACAAATAATACGATTGAGGAACATATTCTTTCTTTACTGCACGAAAAAATCAATATGTTTGAGCTGGTTATTGGACAACTTGATACCATCCTGGAGAAGATCGAAAAGAAAGGCTCACTCGAAACATCGTTGTTCCGCATGATTATGGAGTCAGGTTCAAGCGAAGATATACGTAGAAAGATCGATGAGTTAGGCCAATCGATTACCGAGGTCAAATTGGAAGTTGAACAAAATGATCCTTTACAGGGACTCGCAATACAAGGCGTTATCGATGCCTCCTACGGCATGCAAAGCGGTGAGGTAAGGCCATGAACAAACGGAACATTCACACGTTCGTCATGCGTTTTCTTGAAGCATATAATTGCACGATCATAGAGAAATCACCCGCCTACGTCACCACTAAGCTGTCTCCGGAAGCGGACAAAGAGATGACAGGTCGTCCTTATTATTGGAGCTTCGTGGAACGAACGGGGGCTCCCGCCGAAACGATGACCTATAAATTCATTTTAGATCCTGAACAAATGAAGCTAGAGTCCAAACCGAAGGTCGCCGCAACCGCAGTGAAAAACCCTCCAAATGGAGGGTTTCCTAACCAGGCCCATAGCCAATCTCAAGGTCAAGGGTCAAGTCAATCCCCTGTAGCGCCTGACGAGAATTCCGACAGCATTCTTGGCCGCTATTTCGGCTTCGTTCCGACGACGATCACCACGCGTGTTCCGCAGGACGAAGTTATCTTCGGCAGCAGGCGTTTAGAGCAAATGTTCAGTATTGTCCGTGAACGGGGACGATTCGTTCATTTGTTCGAAGAACCCTTCCCGACGGGAGCTACGTATCATGCATCGCTTGTTTATGACACCTGGTTATGTGTCAATTACAAGGTTGAACTTGCTTGCGACCGCAAGCGAAGCGAAATTCACTCCCTTGCCATCCAACTGAATAGCGGCGAAATCCGGGAGCATTTTCACAAGCATGTGCTAACTAAGAGTCTTTCACCAAAGCTGCCTGCGAATAGTCATATTTTGCCTGATACGATTTCACTGCCCAAAGCCATAAACGCCCTAGAAATGACGCTCGAGCGCAAAATCAGCGTGTACGACCACAGTTGGGCTGACGAAGCGAATGAACAGCATCGCAGTGAGATCGACCGTGTTGAGTCTTATTACAACGGTCTTCTGCTGAGCGCAGAGCCTGACAAAAGAGACGAAATCGAAACCCAATGCCGAAATCGTCTGCAAGAAATCGACTGGCAGCACAAGCCGCGCATCGTCGTCTCTGTCATCAATTGCGGATTGTTTCATTTGAACGCTGGGCGAACACCCAGGAACTGACGTCAGTCGCTAAAACATCGCAAAATTAACGCTACAGGTTCTAACAATCTTTTTAAAACATAAGAATTACAATAGATTCATATAAAAGAGGTTACGATAGGTAGGTGAACGAGGATGAAGCTGTGGACAACATGGACAGCAGCTTGCTTAATTAGTGTAAGCAGTTTATTATTCATACCGCTCCAAACCTCTGTGGGTGAAGGTCTTGATAGGACAAGCCTTACACAAACGGCAAAGGAAACAATAGTAAGTAACACAGCGACGAAACCAATACCGGATTTGCGGAGCGAATCCTCTTTGGCAGCTACGATCAACAGTTGGCGAGCAACCCTCGCTCACGAAAAGGGATTTGAAGGCTGGCAAACGGCAGCTTGGAACAGTTATCCTCTCGGGCCAGGCACACATGGATGGGTGATTATCCTCACAGATCATGGACAAGACGTTGGCTACATGATCGTACATGCCACAGAAAATGGCTCCTTCCGGTTAACCGAATACGGAACAGGTAACAATCCATTATTCAGCTTGACCACGCTGTATCGATCATTGATACAGCAGGAACTCATTCCAGCTACTACCTCTTACTCTGATTTTATTCAAAATGAAATGATCATGAAAAACCGATTATACATGGATTCACTAACAGCTGTATGGAAAGTAAATATCCAAGACCAAACGTATTATTTAGATGCCAAATCAGGTGAAGTGCTTCCGCTCAAAGATGAGCCTAAGCCTAGTCTTACGGACACTCTAATTAAGGGGACAAAATTACAGGGCAAAGCCACAACGGTATTATATCCTGCCTTCGATCCCTATGATCGTCTTCCTTGGGTCCAAGGGAATCCGCTTTCAGTGACCGGACTCAAGGAATTTCAAAACGCTTTAAACTTGCAGGACAAGCTAACCTATGTCACCGAGCTTTATGAAGGTCAAGTGACACTGCCTCTCGCAATTCTTGGTTACCAGCTATGGGAAGATGGGGATTCCTACCTCACTTTAGATCATGTTGGTCCACGTTACGTATTACTGGAGGCGGCGTTAAGACAAGGACATATTTACCCCTAATAAAAGCCTTAGACCACTATCGAGAGGTCTAAGGCTTTTCGACTTATTTCCAATTAAAATCAATAGCTTTCAAAAAAGCATTGGCTAGAACGGTATGCCCTACATGATTCGGATGTACACGATCCCATGCGAGGTATGCAGGGTAGTAGACCTGAAGTACAGGCTCGAACGCAGCCTGCGTATCCACAAAAATGGAGCCCGTTTCTTCGGCAATCTTTTTCACGACTTCACCGTATTGATCCATTTTGGAGCGCATGGCATCCTGTGGATTAGGTTCTATGTAAAATGGCGACATCAGTACAATCCCTTTTACATGCGAACGCGTTTGTGTTACTAGCTCTCTTAACGTTTTTTCATAAGTTTCACTGCCAACCTGAATTTCTTTTTGAAGCGGTAAGTCGAAATGTCTCCATACGTCATTAATGCCTATCATGATGGATAACCAATCCGGCTTCAGATCAAGGACGTCCGTTTGCCATCTTGCTTTGAGATCTAGCACCGTGTTTCCGCTGTTTCCCATATTCACTGTACGGATTTGCAGCTCTGGGTACGATGCATTAAGCAGCCCGTCCACAATAGAAACGTAACCTTTGCCAATAGCTCCAAACAATCCCTCGCCAACTGGCTTTGTACGCTCACAATCCGTTACCGAATCACCGATCATGACAAGTTTAGTGTTTTTCTCAAGTTTCATTGTGACTTCATCCTTCCTACTTTCAAATGTTTTCATCCCCTCCCTTATTCGCTAGGTAACATAAAAAACCTCCCGCAGAACAATCAGGTTATGACAATCTCCCGATCATTTGCAAGAGGCTTCGTAATTTCACTTCTTAGGTTTTACCTGGTCAATCAGCATCCGAGCGGCCAGCGGCAGCATGCCGAACCAGCGTGTCTGCCAGTTTTCCCTTTGTTCCTTGTTCATGGCTTTAGCCTGCTGACGAACATCCCTTGGTGTGTCTATATACGTAACTACTTGTTGAGTTATGTACTTTACCAATTCATCGCTTTTTGCCATACTCCCACCTGCCTTCTCTCCCTATTTTAACCAGAGAGACATGGGCTTAAACGCAATAGACAGGTGGGCGACATGGGTTCAACCGATCTTTCCGCCACTTTCCGCAATGATTTTATCTGCAAAAGTTTTAATTGTACCACAACCTAGCAGCATTGGTTTGTTATCACACTGCAATAATAAAGTTTGAGCATTTGTATCCCATGCATATTGAAAACCGACATTCATGCCAACAACGGTAATCATGAACTTGCCTGAAGCTGCGTTGGGAATCATAAATCCCTGTTTTCTGCCGACTTGTTGTAAGGCTTTAAATACTGAAGACGAAATACCTCTATACGTCCATGTACTGCAAGCCGCCATAGGTCATCTCCTCTCTACCCTTCTAGGATCATTAAATTGTATGAAGAGAGACAGAAAATCGTGCTTGTATCAAAAAAATCGATCGAGCATGTAACGTCCATACGCTTCTATTCTCCTTGCTGCCGCATATACTAAAAGCATTTAGCGAAAAAGAGGTGTATTGGATGTGGGAACAGATGCTCCTAACTGATCAGATTGAAATTCAAATGGATAAATTCGATCATCTGCTTGAGTTGAAACTGAGCAATCACGAGAAAGAAGAGGCAGCCACCGTTCGGTTGAGCCATGCTGAACTCATCCTACTACTGCATACCCTGTTGGAAGTTAATCGAAGCTTTCGCGGAGATATTTCTTATTACCATGACGACCAAGTTCAGAACGAGCTCTTAGCTCGTTCTCCCGGATAGCCACAAAGCAAAAAGCACCTTCGATTCCCACCAGTCGGTAAGATTCGAAAGTGCTTTTTTGGTGTTTCTAACATTTCTCTAATCCCTGTTAATACCAGCAATGGATGCTAGGAATCTTAAGATATACAGGAAGAGATTAATGAAATCGAGATAAATATTTAATGCAGCCAAAGGAACTTCTTCCGCAGCTACACCATTGCGGTATTGCGCCACATCGTAGAGAGCCCAACCACTGAAAATCAAGATGCCAATCATCGACCAAACCAGGTTCATGACAGAACCAAAGCTTACGAACATGCCAATGACACTCATGAGCACGAGACCAATTGTTCCTGCGAACAAGAAGCCGCCTAGAAAGCTGAAATCACGCTGCGAGCGGTGAGCATAGAAGGCGAGCCCGGCGAAGATCGCCGCAGTCGCGAAGAACGCGCCAGATACTACGTTCGCCCCCAGCATACCGCCATAATGCATAATGACTGGATACAAGGTAACTCCTGAAATGGCCGTAAACGCGTAAAGAAATCCGTATCCAATATGCTTACCGCGAATCCGAATCACGATAGCGGCAACCAGCATAACCACCTCTGCAATGATGAAAAGCATAATCATCGATGGTGGCACGACAATCGCTCCGATTAATGTCCCAACGAAGGAAACCAGAAGGGAAATAGCAAACGTTTGAAGAACATGAGCAAAACTGCCTGAATGTGTAACCGTAATCGTTCTATCCATGAAAATTTCAGCTCCTTTATAAACATGTACAATCTATACTATGTATTATACCTATTTTTCATGAAAACCGCTATACGGAGTTAAGCTTACTCATTTGAAAGCGGAGTGGATTTTCTTGATCATTCGCTGCAACAAAGATTGCTGCCGCCAATCGACATTATTTCCTAGGAAATAATGAAAACAACCCTTTCAGATTTCATCTGAAAGGGTTGCAGTGAGTTGATGCGATCAAGAGGACTCGAACCTCCACGGGGGTAAGCCCACACGGACCTGAACCGTGCGCGTCTGCCAATTCCGCCATGATCGCATGTGCGGCTTCTATGAACGAAGTCGTAATAGCCGTGACAAAATTTAATATAACATGGGAATTGAAAGCTAGTCAACGAAACTTTTTACAATTCATGTATAATTCCTTCGGCCTCTCCAAACCCTATCCCCAAAGGAGGGGTGACTGATGGATAAGGAAGAAATTAAAGCCCTTGAACCGAAATATACAGGCAATCAACGGGAACTAACCGAAGGTGAAGCCGAAGCCATTGTACATGATCCAAACTTCAAAAGTGAAGATGAGGATGAATCTAGTCTAGATGCGATTACAGCAGCGGTAGCTTACGGCGTTTTCCGTAGATCCTAGCTAACCAAAAAAAACAAAAACGCTCTACGAATTCCATGAGGATCAGTAGGGCGTTTTCTCATACAATTGTCCCGAAGCCATGATAGCTTTATAAACGGTTCTTCCAATCAGGTAGCCTAGCGTTGTCGCTGTACCGGCATAGCTGTAAGTTTGACCGCGGCATGTTGTAGCAATCAGCACGGCATCCGTTGTCGTTCCAGTAGCTGTCTGACCATCCACATGGACGCCCAACGCTTGAAGCGCTGCCGCCTTGGCTTCTGTAGCCGTGATGACAGCGTTGACCATCGCTGCATCTGTTAAACTGCCATTAATTACGACAATTGTGTTAATGGTCCCAGGGTAAAGCGAAGCGGCAGGTAGCTCCGCGCCAGCTCTAGCTTTGTTCCCAAGCCCAACCGTTACCCATGAGCAAACGTGAAGGAGCTCCTCCCCTAACCGCTGCGAAAGTTTCCGGTCATATTCGCTGATATCTGCGGCTTCATCCGCCCCCCAGGTTAAGGCGCTATAGCCAACATCTTTCACCCTAGCCGCGGTCAGCATACCAGCTGTTTCTTGGGGACTCAAGCCCTCACTTTGGATGAAATCGTCCATCTCTCGTAGGGGATCAGCTTCGTTATACAGCTTGTCTACTTGCCGATTCAACATGACCTTATGCGTGCCGAAACCACCGCCCCATGGCGAAGAATTCAACGTCCGCATAGGAGTGTCGCTGCAAATTCGGAGATACGTAGCTTTTCGTGAGCTAACCAAATCCATATGAATACCTGAGATAGGAATCTCCATCTCGCTTAGTACATCCCTATTCGTCATCATCAGAAACCGTATCAGGTTCAATTGGCTCTTGCGGAAGCATGTATTCAGGCGGTCTTTCGTCGCCGTGAGGTTGATACACATATCCGCGTGAAAGCTTTACGACTCTGCGGTTTTTCTTGCGGATTAACACACTCTCATCATCCCAAGCAACCACAATTCCGCGGACATCATTCGCTGGGCTAACATCGCGTATAACGCGGAGCAAAGTGCTCTCAACGCGATAAAGATCTAGTTGTTCTTCGGATATCATCCTCTTACCTCCAATACTCCAAATTTACTCCTTTAGCATACACCAATTCCTGTTTAGTTTAAACGTTACATAAATCAGCTTTACTCGGGATAACTTAACAATGACGAAACAAAGCTAATCTTACAGCATGGGAGGTTTTGTATTGGATAAAAAAACGTACTACGTTAACGTCGGCACAGGGGAAGTTTTAGAAAATAAAGAAGCACTGAATTTTGAATTCGAAATATCGGCTACAGACGAAGAAATTGATAAACTGCAGGAGCTCTTTGAGGAAACCGATAACTCATCCCAAGGCAGCTATGAATCTTCATGGCTTCCTTGGAAAGTTTATTACTCCAATGAGCCCAATCAGGAATATGATTATTACTTAACGGAAGTGTATCGAACACTGCACAAATTGGGTTCCGAACAAACGAAAAGGCATATTGAAAGCATGAACATTTTGGAAAATGGCGTCTGAGAGATTACAATTGAAAAAAAGGCCAACGAATCCTCTGCGGATCCATTGGCCTCTTTCGTATATGGGGATAAATTAGCTAACGTGTTCCTTCGAGTCATTCGTCTCGAACCAGAAATCAAGGACTTTGCTAGACATTACGCGCTTCTGAATATATTCCACTTGTGCCACGGAGAATTGCTCTTCCCACTCGATCGTCAGCTCTGTGCAAAGCTTCACGATGGTTAACAACTCAGACCAGGCTACATAGCGTTTGTACCAGAAAAATTGAGGGTGTTCGATCATATACGGATACAGGTCATCAAATTCTGTATGCTTACAATCAAGAGCACGTTCAAAATGTGTTTTGGCTTCCCCAAGCTTTGTCATAAAATATTCGATGGAACCATTTTCAATACCCATAGATGTCAGCCTCCTCTCTTACCTTGTAATCATTATAATGGATAAATCGGTTTCAGGGAAGACATCGACATAATGTAAAATCAGTCAAAAGTAATCTGCCCGTTCGCCAGTGAGGAAATTCGAGCTAAGGATTCTACACGAATTCCACGCTCGCGAATTGAGCTTCCACCAGCCTGAAATGATTTCTCCACCGCAATGCCTACACCGACTAGCTCCGCTTCTGCTTTTTCAATAATACGAATTAATCCGCGTGCCGCGTCTCCATTTGCGATAAAATCATCGATCAGCAGAACCCGCTCCCCTTTGCGAAGTAAATGAGAGGATACCATAATGTCCGTCACAATCCCTTTCGTAAAGGAAGGTACACGTTCACTGTATGTGTCTTGATCCATGGTCAGCGTTTTCTTGCGACGCGCGAATATCATGGGAACCTCGAGATGAAAGGCAGTTGTATATGCAATCGGAATGCCGGATGATTCAACTGTTAACACCTTGTCCGGCTTCGTTTCTCTA
This sequence comes from Paenibacillus sp. yr247, assembly GCF_900103825.1. Classification (GTDB taxonomy): domain Bacteria; phylum Bacillota; class Bacilli; order Paenibacillales; family NBRC-103111; genus Paenibacillus_E. Next base: position 123,869 of record NZ_FNIF01000011.1, on the reverse strand, counting down.
AACAATCTTGCAAACTCTTTACCCATCTCCATGATAAGCGCAGGATCTACCTGATGATTAAGTATGGCATCCAACTTTAGCACATTATCCGATACAACCACACCGACCTCTAGGATTCGCTGTTTTAACAATTCCATGATACTAGCCCCCTAATCCTGTCTATTATGAGTAAGTTACCATATTGACGAAGTAGGTTTCAAGTCCCAATTTGTGAATATCGTCGTTATGGAGTGAAACTTTTACTGCCTACTAGGTGTCTATATTCATGAAGGGCTCAACTTTTAAAATTCGTCTATAATTGCTCACATATGGGTATCTAGATGCATTGAGATTAGGAACCGGAAAGCAGTATGATAAGTAATGTCGCAATTTTCGCTTTAACTATTCGGCAGAAAGGATAGATGACGATGAATAACCTTATAAGACCTCTCATTCTTGGCTGTGTACCAGTTGCGATTGCATCATTACTGGCAGCTGGATGCCAAAAGTCATCTGCTCCTTCCGTTCAGCCTACTATAGATTCATCCATCCATCTCCAATCTCATAGCGCAACTCCAAACAGCACACCTCCTGCGATCGTAATAGCAGCTCCATCAGCTGCACCTAAATCGGAAGACACAATAACAAAGCATGAAGCACAAGTCGCCGGCACATCCAAAGGGGATTTAACGGATATCCCTCAGTCACCTGTGAGTGCAAAGGCTACCGCTAAGCCAAAGATTAAAGCTGAGGATGCGTATCAGCAGGAAAAACCAACCCTGATGGGCTTGAAGCTTGGATCGAATAAGAATGTGGTGCTGGATCGGTTTGGGAAAGCAAAGAAACAATTCATTATGGATGAAGATACCGATCCGATTCAAGTCTATGACTTCATCGATTTTTCCGTAGGATTTAATAAGAAGGACACTCTTGAGTTCGTTGATGTTCATACCGCTGAAATTGATCCAGGGCTCCGCGGATTACACCTAGGTCAGAAAGTCCAAGACGCGATTGCCATTCTGGGTAAACCAGATACAAACACAACTTATGTGCTCTCTTACAAGTCACAAGGTACACTGCTAAAGCTCGACATTGACCCGAAAGAGAACACCATCCAATCGATAAAGCTATTCGCAGACCGTTAATTCACTCAGATTACAACAAAAGACCATGAATTCTCCTCTAAAGGATGACATTCATGGTCTTTTGTTCATGCTTTGGTTATCAGACAGCTTTTCGCTTTCGGAGCCGGAAGTAAATCAAGACACCAATGACAGCTAATACGGCTAAACTCAGTAAGCTTATCCCCATATATTTATGAATCAAATGGAATAAACCATCTAAATTACTCCCAATAAAATGGCCTAAAGTTAAAAAAGTTGTACACCACAGCAGCGCCCCGGTCCCCGCATAGAGCATGTACTTATAAAACTTAACCCCGCTTACACCGGACAAGTAGCAAGTGAAATGACGAACCCCAGGCACAAAATATCCAAAAAACACGGTCCAAAGCCCGTATTTGTGAAACCAACCTTCTGCTCGTTCAATACGGTTTGGTGTTAATTTGAACCATTTTCCGTAGCGATACAGAAATGGTTTACCAACCCGGTGACCGATTAGATAACTAACAATCATCCCTGTCATAGTACCTGCATAAATGATAATCAACGTAGTTACATAATCAAAGGGCCCTCCAGGTGCGGTCAGTGAGCCTACAAAAGCCATCAAGGTCTCATCAGGTATGGGTACTCCGACAATACCGGCAGATAACAAAATGTACAGCGCAATATATCCATAATGACCTATGAAATCATAAAGAGCTTCCTTCACAAAAGACACACTCCCGAATCTTCGTCGTCCTATTCATTCTCATTTTATCAAAAACAAGAGCTAGCCCCAAGTTGCAGTCATGCACTTGTCTTTATGAACATACCTTGTACTATACCAAACGAAAGAAAGTGGGGCAATAAATGCGAACAGGATCCCAGATCGTCCGAGTTGCCTTTACCTATATTGGAACGGTTGTTGGAGCAGGGTTTGCTTCTGGACAAGAGATCCTGCAATTTTTCACACGTTATGGTTGGTTAGCCTCGTTGACAATAGCCTTATCCAGCCTTCTTTTCATTTGGATTGGCATTAAACTCATGCTCATGGCTCATGATTTGAAAGCGGCGTCCTATGAAGATTTGAATCGTGTTATTTTTGGCAAAAGAATCGGCAACTGGATTAGCTTGTTCACGATGTTTGTGCTCTTTGGAATTACAACGGTTATGCTTGCAGGCGGCGGAACTGTTTTTGAGGAACAGCTTCACCTCACCTATCAGACTGGACTGCTCGTTACTTTGGTTCTTGCTTATTTCGTATTATCCCGCGGAATCGGAGCCATTATGACGGTCAACTCGATCGTAGTCCCCATTATGCTGCTTTTTAGTCTGGTCATCGTCGTCTACACGTGGCATTCGCCAGCATCAGGAAACTGGTTGCGCATTACAAGTGATGATTCGCTTGGAAAAATATGGTTTGCTCCGTTCCTTTATACAGCCTTTAACTTAGCCATGGCCCAAGCTGTTCTTGTTCCAATGGGAGCATCAATTAGCAAGCGATCGGTGCTTTACTGGGGAGGATTACTAGGCGGTGCAGGCATTGGACTGCTTCTGCTATCTGCACATTATGCGCTATCGGCGCAAATGCCAGGTATCGCGCAATACGAAATCCCAATGGGAAATATCATCAACCGATTAGGGGCCGTACCACAAATTGCTTATTTACTCGTCATTTACGGTGAAATTTTCACTACGTTTATTGCGGATGCCTATGGCTTGTCCTTGCAGCTTCAACAGCGCACGAAACTGAACCCTAAGTTGTTGCTGGTCAGCATCCTAGCGCTTAGCTATTTGGTAAGTCAAATTGGTTTCAAAACGCTGCTTTCGGCCTTGTATCCCTTATTTGGCTTGATCAGTGTTGTCTGGCTCGTTCTGATGATTTGGCGCAACCGTAACCGTGCGATGTAAAACACCTGACTTGATGAAGCCTAGGACAACAACTAATCGTACAAACAACAAGAGCATACCCATAGCAGAAATAATAATGCCCGTGAGCAAATAGGAAAAATGAAAACTAGCAAGAGCTGTTTGATCGCGCAAGATAGCAAAAAGTTCGGCTAACAAAAGTATCAGACCGATGATAAATAAACCGACTACCGCATAATCGATGATCGTCCATCTCGAAAAGTATTTAACGGCAATCTCGACCTGGCTTGCAGCCTTCGGTGCCGCCGCCTGTTGTCTCCAAAGCTGATGTATCATCCAAGCCGTATAAATTGCTGCCCCTGTTACAAAAAGGCCCAAAAGACCACCGATAATGGCTAAAAGCATGTTCATAATGCATTCTTCCCCCTTTCTTCAACCTTTCACTTGCTGCTAGCCATGCCGCAAACCATAAATGAGAACAAGCGTTAATATAAAACAGAAGGCCGGAAGCGCATAGAGGATGGGCAAAAGCAGCCAGCTAGGAAGGCTCATGGCCGGTAGCCAGAGCAGCTGTAGATGTTTTTCTTCCGCATTATTCAGAGTTTCTACTGGCTTGAGAGAATGAACGGATAACACTTCGGAAGTCCCTTCATCCCACTCGATCTTCCCCTTCTTCCAACCGACCTGATACGTAATTTCCCGATGTTCTTTCCTCTTATCGCTTCCTGATTCCACTTCCGATTCCTCCAGCTTTTTTCTTCAACGTATGTGCATAAACCGTTTCCCATGACCCCAATGTCTACATTCTATAAATTTATTAATCGGTGTCTTGGAATGAATCGGGCTGCCGCATCTCGCACATGTCCATGACATGTAAACAACAGCACTTGATGCCTGCTGCTTAAATCTGCAAGAATACGCAAACAGCTCTCCATTCGTTCCTCGTCGAAATTAACAAGAATATCATCCATGACAAGCGGTAAAATAGCCTTCCCTGCATATTCTTCGACAAGCGCAAAGCGCATGGATAAATAAAGCTGCTCAGCTGTTCCCCGACTAAGTTGGCTAGTGTCAACGGATTGCCCATTCGCTCTAATCGCTACTAGACGCTGCTCACCGAATGGCGCTTTGACCTGGGTGAAGGCACCATTCGTCATCTTCGCCAAGTAATCCGATGCGCGCAAAAGCACACCAGGTTGACGTTCCTGCTCGTACACATCGCGGGCTTTCTTCATAAGCAGTGAAGCGAATGAAGCGACCGCGTATTGATCCACTTGCTGCCGAATCGTGGCCCGATAAGCCTCAGCTTGCAGCAGAGAATCGGCATGTTCGGAGCCTTGCTCCAATTTCTCAATGTGACCGGCAAGCTTTCCGACAACCTCACGAAGTTCATTCGTTTGGTTGGCTTTTTCCGTTAGTTGATTCTGGAGCAATACCAATTCAATTGCAATATCTTCTTCTCCCTTTGTCTCCAAAAGCTGCATATAGCTGGCAAGTAAGGAAGGGCTAAGTAAGGATTCAAGCGAAGATTCCAGGAGGATTTGCTCCTCGGTCAGTTTCTTTCTCTCTTCCTGCGCTCTCTGATGAATGCGCAGCTCCTCACCATCTCCAGCAGAGGCTTCCTGCAAAAGCTGCTCAAGCCGCGCCTTAGTACGCTGCTCGTTAGCATCTAGAAGGTGCAGCTCTTGCAGGATTTCTGAATAAGACTGTTCACCATGCTTCTTGTCTGCAAGCAGCTTTAACTGATCCTGCTCTTGTTCTTTCCAGCGTTTGAGCGCGAATACGGACTCATGACGTACCGTTGGGGAGAGTTGGAGACGTTCAGCGACTGTATTCTCGTACTGATCAATGCTAGTCAATAGCGACTCAAGCTTGGACTCCAACTTATGAAGCTGTCTAAGCCTTTCCTGCCCTTGCTCGATCGTCTGAATCGTCTCTAGAGCAGCATCCGGAGATAACCGAGTGCTTAATCTAAGCGATTGCAGCCAAAGAATCCAATCCGTCTGCAGCTCATTCGTCTCTGTCACGAGTTGATCGTAAAAAGCTCTTCGCTGCTCTTCTTGCTGCTGAAGGGATTTCAGCATATCTTTAGCATCCTGCAGCTTCTCTAGCTTACGAAGCTGCTCGCTGTGTTGATGTTTATTTTGCTCAGCTTCCCTCATCCAAGCATCCAGTTGAGGCTGGAACGCCTGTAGGGGTATAGAAGCGGAGCGACCAGAGTTTTTCAGTGAATCGACAGAAGATGCTGCTGCAGCTTCGTCATAACTTGGTTGCTGCTGAAGAAATGAATATATTTGTTCTTGTAAATAGCGCTCCAGATCGTGAAGTTCGCGAATTTCATCTCCCAGACTTTCTTTTGTGGATGAAGTCATCGCTCGAGATGAGCGATTCTCTGCAGCCGGACGATCGGAAACAAGGATATAGAGAGCAGCACCAGCAAATAAAAGGAAAGCACATATAGCTGTTACCCAGTTGCCCTGCCATAACAGCAGGACAGGAGCTATGACCGCCAATAGAATGGTCATAACCACGAAGCGCTGACGAAGTCTACGCGTGGCGGTTTTGCTTGCTTTCTCTGCTTCTTCTAGGCCAAGCTGAAATTGACTCTGCACAGCATCGCGTTCTTTTTGATGCTCTACATCCCTCACAAGCAGCTGCCATCGTGCATAATCTCTGGCCATTCTTTGTATGGCAATAGTTGGATCTACTCCATCCGGGCGGGATGGGACTAACCGTAAATCGGATTCCAAGCCCCGAATGGTATCTTGTACACGAACGAGCTGCTGCCCAATACTCTCAAGCTCTGTTCGTACCCGCAGTTCATCGGAACGGCATTTCTGAAACCGTTCCTTGTAAGATCGTATCTGCTCGCGCAGGGAAATGGACACCGAGAAAGAGGCTAAATCTAAATCGGTCTCCTCCCCGTTAACTTCTATTTGTTTAAGCAGCCTGTCTATGTATACGCGTTGGTGTTCCTGCTCCACGCGCAATTGGTCCCTACTTCGTTTCTGCTCTTCATATGTGGATGCTTGCTCCAGCCAATGATTCAGCTCGACCTGATGCACGAGCAGATCTGGCTGGATTTGGATGGCGCGCAGTTGATTTTCCAAGCCCATCTGCCGGAGCTGGAGCCGTGAGCGCTCCGCATGGATGCGCTCCAGCTCCGCCTCAAGCGCGTCAAGCCTCGCCGAGGCGTGCTCGGGGAAGCCCGCCAGATCAGGCAGCGCTGCAAGCTCCCGGCCGATCTGACGCAAGCGGATCCATCCGCTTCGCGCCTTGCCGGCCAGGCCGAGCCCATGCAGCTCCGCACGCAGCGCCTCCTGCTGCTGCTCCAGGGCAGCAATGCGCTCCTCCGCGGAGCGGCGCTCTGCCTGCAGCCGATCATAGTCGGCTGCCAGGTCCCGGCTGCGGCGCAGCGACTGCTCCAGACCCTCAAGCTCCTTCAGGAGACGATTCATCTCCTGATTGCGTCCGCGAGGTCTGTACAGGCCGTCGGCCTGCGCCGTCAGCTTGCGCTCGGCCTCCATAATGGCCGAGCCGCTCACACCAAGCCCAGCGCTATAGAGATAGCCGCTGAGCTCGTCGGTCTGCAGGGTGCGCAGCTCCTGCAGCTCGGTTAAACCGAAAGCGAACAAGCTGCGGAAGAGGTCGGCCGATAGGCCGCCCAGCAGCGTGTTCAGCAGGTCTTCCCCCCCGGTGGACCCATCACCGAGGGTGACCTTGACGAGCCCAGCTGAGGCTCGCTTGCCGCCTGCGGCGGGCGCATCGTAGCGCTCGACGCGAATGAGCTGCCCCTGCTCATCGAGCAGGGTTAGCGCGCCCCCATGGGCGCCGCCGCCGAGCGGCTCGTATCGTTCTGACTTGTTCTGACGAGTCGGAAAGCCGAACAACACCGCGCGGACGAAGCCCATGAGCGTGCTCTTGCCCGCTTCGTTGGCGCCATAAAACAGCGCCAGCGGGCTGTCCGTATCAAGCTGCCGCTCTCGCAGGCTGCCGAAGCCGTCCACCTGTATGGATACGATTCTCATCCAGTCCACCCCCCGTCCGCGGCTAGTAAATCCGCGGCCAGTTCTTCTGCGGCGCGCAGCCACTCGCGCAGCCGTTCAGGTTCTGCCGCAGCGGGGTCTCCGGCTGCCTGAGGCAGACTCTGCAGCGCGGTCAACGCCTCGCTGGCAAACAATGCAAGCGCTGCGTCATCGCCACGCAGCGCAGCCGAAAACCGCAGGAGATCGCCAAGGAAGCTCTTCTCCTGCTGCAAAAGTTCGAGGTCGAGCTCACTAGACGTTCGTTCCTCGATCGACTCCACCCAAACGAAGCGGCTTCTCTCTGCTTCATCCGCTCGCAGCTCGGCGGTCAGCTCCTGAAGCGCCCGCCCTTTACGCAGCAGACCGTGAACCGCGCTGCGACCTTCCAAAACGATACGGACGACGGCATCTCTGCCGTCCGCCTCTACCCGAATCCGCTCGAGCTGATCCCCCAGCCGGTCTTTCAATTCTTGCTCCGTCTGTATGCCAACAACCGACAGCCGTTCCTGAAACCAACGCACCCGATCTAACGCATAGAAGGTTAGCTCAGGTCTTCCATCCTCCGGCATATCTACGATATAACATCCGCGAGGTCCTGTTTCCCGAATACTTCGGCCTTGCAGGTTTCCCGGATAAACGATTGTCGGCTGCTCATGCAGCACATTCCTCGTATGTACATGGCCTAACGCCCAGTAGTTCATACCTGCACGCAGCAAATCCTGCTTACTGCAAGGGGCATAATTATCATGACCGGGATCACCGTCAACATTCGTATGCAAAAGGCCAATCTGATATACGTTTTCTTGGCCCGCTCTAAATTTCACAGCTAAATTATCCGTTACCGCCGAGCTTCGATACGATATCCCATGAATCTGGGCAATGACGCCGCGATTCGGCTTGTCAACGTTGATCGTCTCCACCTGATCGCACGCAAAAAAATGGACAGCTGCCGGCCAAACCAGCTTCGCGGCACGTCCATCCTCCGGGTCATGATTTCCATGAATAACATAAGTAGGTATTTCCTGCGCAGCTAATTGCTCCAGTGCTTTCTGAAAGCGAATTTGAGCACGCAGGGAACGATCTGATAAATCGTAAACATCCCCACTAATGAGTACAAAATCCACCTGCTCTTGTATGGCTAAAGCCACGAGTTCCTTGAGCGCTCCAAATGTCGATTCTCGCATTCGCTCATGAACCCGTTCAGGCAGCGCCGACATGCCTTTGAACGGACTGTCCAGATGCAGATCGGCGGCATGCATAAACCGCAGTCGTTTCATGTCTTTAACGCCTTCCTAATTCAGCTTTTTTCGCCTTGCTCACTTTCATCCTTCTTCGTTTCACCGTCACCGGCTATTTGATAACTCTCATACACACTTTTCAGCTGCCGCAGCACTCGGTTCAACGAGTATGTTTTCTTCGCCTTCTCCCAAGCAGTTCGTGCCAAATTGTAGCGGAATGTAGGATCAATGACCACTTTTTCCAAAGCATAGCTAAGCGCCATCGCGTCGCCAACAGGCACTAGCAAGCCGTTATGTCCATGTTCAATTTGCTCGGCAATTCCGCCTACATCGGTTCCAATCAGTGCTAACCAGCACAGCGCCGCTTCCGCAAATACCGATCCGAATGCCTCCGCGCGTGAAGGCAGAACAAATACATCGAAGAACGGCATAAACTCCTCTGGATGCAGCATATAGCCATAAAAAATCGTATCTTCATAGATGTTATTCTGAATTGCAAGCTTTTCCAGCTCTTCTCGGCTAGGTCCATCACCAATAATATGTAAAACGAAGGGATGTCCACGCTTTTTCAGTTCTCCGCAAGCGATCAATAGCGTATCAAGTCCTTTCGCAGGAACTAAACGGCAAACGGTTATGAACTGAGTCACTTGATTTTCATGTGAAATCGGACGGAAACGCTTCTCGTCAAAACCATTTGGAATAACGCCTATCCGTTCACTATCCTGCACGTACTCCGCTATATATTGCTTGAACGAGTTTGAGACTGTAATAATCTGATCGACTCTCGCTTCAAGCTCCCCATAGATCTGTGTAAGAAATTGATGCTCCACACCATTTTCCTGAATTCGCCCATTCAAAATGAGCTCTCTCTCAAAGCTGGAGTGAATGGTCAAGATGACGGGTGTTTCCGGATAAATCTGCTTCATGACAAGTCCGACAATCGGATGATGAGCATGGATGATGTCATACTTCTTGGAAATTCTCAGCTTCGTCCACCAAACATAATCCTTGTAGGTCTGAATGTATTTATCAATGATCGGGTTCCCGGCATACTTCCGCCAATCGAAAGTGACGAATTCCACTTCCTCTGTACCCTTGCCCCGAATCCGCTTAGGTAGCGAAAATAGTTCCATTTCCCAGCCTTTTTTATTAAAACGGTCCAATATATAGGGAACCATGGATGACACCCCACCCGGCTGTTCCGGGGGGAAAAACAATGCTTGCAATATGTTCATTGCATGAGCCCCTCTCCCAAATCCTTGAGCTTACCTTCTTATTGTAACTTGTGTGCGCCGAATAGAAAAGAGAACAACTTCGAGCTCTATCAATCGATTCTATCCCTCTCTCCCATTTTCCTTTATAATAGAGTCACTGCTTGTCGAAAAAAAGAAAATCTTGGAGGAAAGTATGGACGTCGTTGATCTGCTGTTCGGTGACTTAGCTTCATTAATATCGAATACAATTGTGTTTGTCATTGTTGCACTTATGTTCGTCATCTCTCTTCGTTTATTTCTGGATCGTCGCAAAAAAGGTTATATGTCGATGACCATCTCCCTTGTTATTGTAGGCATCCAATACCTTCTCAAGTTATATTTATCACTCAGCGCCATAGATACAAGCTTAACCGCCTACATGCTGCTAATGCTTAAAATAGTCTCTTTTGTACTTATTAATTTGGGTATTTATCAATTATACAATCGCACGAATCGGAAGCAGTACATCTTCTTCTATGGTTTGATTATTATGGGTTTTGTCGTTTCTGTCCTTCATTTTAGTGTGCCACAAATGTATAACGGAACCATTCAGCAGGTAAGGCTGCTGCAGGACATTGGTCTCGAACTTTACGTGTTTGTGCTGATCTTTCTTTGTTTCTATATGATTCCGCCCTATATTGGTCAACAGGTTAAATATCAGTTGGCGCTGACGGTTTACTTTTTCATTCAGTCTGATCATCTTGTGAATGCCTATATGTATGGGAACGCTCAGCCTCTTCTTACTATTGCAGGGAATATCTTACCGATTATTTTTTATTTTTTACTATTTATGCTGCTTTTTGATCGTGTTGTTGAGCTTATGCAAGCGATTTATAATTCATCCATTACGGATGGGCTTACACGTCTATATAATCGCAAATTTTTCTACAACCGTGTCACACAGCACGTTCAAAGGCATTTACCCGTGTACATTTTGTTCAGCGACATTGATAATTTCAAGAAATTAAATGATACCAAAGGTCATCAGATGGGAGACGATGTGCTCAAGCAGGTTGCCCAGATTATGAAAGAAGAAGCAGAGGAATGCGGCATTGCCGGCCGTTATGGCGGAGAAGAGATGGTTGTCATGGTGACGGATCCTAGTGTCAAAATGGATGCTTTCGCGGAACGCGTTCGTAGTCGGATCGAGAAGGAAACGATCGTAACCGCAAGTATCGGCTATAGTAAGTACAAAAATGGAATAAGTGCCGAGGAACTCATTAAACAGGCGGATGAAGCCATGTATAAAGCCAAAACAAGCGGTAAGAACAAAGTGGTGAAGTACGCCTAGTGGCCAACTAAATAATTAGGGAAATCCAGAAATATCGGGACTTGCCTTGATTGCCCGAAACCTCCTCCTTTCACATTCATCTTACTGTAAAAGCTAGTTTTACACTACACTCGGAAAAATGACAAAAAACAGTTATTCCAGATGACCTCGTCACCTGGAATAACTGTTTTTTACTATCCAGCGCTTATTCGAGAGCTTCCTGGAAATGCTCTTGACAAAAAGCAGCTACGATGGCAACCTCTTCATCTTCCAACTCGAAATCGAGATAAAGCTCCGTCGTTTTTTCATACAACTCATACTTCATGAGTGATGATTTGCCTTCCTCCGCATTATAAATCGCTCTGATATATATGCCGCTATCGGAGTGCAGCTCATCATCTTCCTCAACCTCAATATCAATCAGAAATTCATACCGCTGTCCTGTCAAAATCTTAAACGGATCTTTCACCAATTCAACCGTGTAACTCGTAATTGTGAACATCGTGTCACCCCTTTTTCATCTGCAGGCTATAGTATACCTGATTATGGGTAGAAGCGCACATCATGACTCCTCATTTACTTGGCTTGTTCTACAGCTAACGGATCAACTGGCAGCGTCATGCCTTGCCGAACATTCCCAATACGCTCCATGACAACAACCGCTTGAGCTCTTGTTGTTGCCTCATCCGGCGCCAACCTTCCTTCGCTTAAACCTTGTAAAATCCCTTTGTTAACTGCTCCGCTCATCACAAAGTTTGGCGCAAGAACGGTGTTGTTTTTTTGCAAATCCGGGCTTACTGCACGAAGGGCAACTGTCGCAATCTCCTGACGAGTTATGGGAAGATCCCAGCCCTCTTGGAGGTCGCCTGCTTGCAGGAATCCCGCCTTTTGTACAGCATCGATATAGGGCTGATACCAGGCTCCGCCTGGTTTATCTGCAGCAACTGGCAGATGCATGGCGGTAACAGCCAGCTTCACAAATTCGCCTCTAGTAATGGCGCGGTCAGGAAGGAAGCTTCCGTCGCTATAGCCATTCACGTACCCTTTTTCCGCTGCTTGAAGAATAATATCTTTCGCCCAGTGTTCTGACAAGTCGTTGAAAGTAGCGCTTAATCCCGTAACGATTGCCGGTAGGCTGCGATTGGTTAAGGCATTGTTCCCGAGTTGGCCCGTATAGTTGCCTCCCCATGTCCAGATCGTGCCGTCCATTTCTTTAACCATACTATGGGTCCCACCTGCGGCAGCGGCATCCGCTTTGACAATACCCTTAATTTGTTCCGGTTTATTTTGATTAATTTTAGCACCATCGCCTAATTGACCAAAAAGGTTCTGGCCCCAAGCCCACACACTTCCGTCATTTGCGATCGCTAGGCTGTGATAGGAACCTGCATAAATGGATTTCATAGAAGGCAATGTGGTCACTTGAACAGGCTTCGTTTGATTAGTAGTTGTTCCGTCACCTAATTGTCCAAATGCGTTGTATCCCCACGCCCACACCGTGCCATCATCCTTTAAAGCAAGTGCAAAGTTTTTACCGGCTGTAATGGCTGCAACACCAGCTAGATCAGTAATTTGTACAGGCTGCTGCTTGCTGGCAAGCGTCCCATCCCCTAGCTGTCCACTGGTATTATCGCCCCAGGCCCATATTTTCCCGGTATTTTCTAAGGCCAAATTAAAATTGGAGCCCGCAGCGATGGCAACAATATTCGATAGCTGGATAATTTGGTTTGCCGAGGCTGATTTGTCATGACCAAGTTGACCATACGTATTGTCACCAAAACTCCATACGGAACCATTATTAAGCAGCGCAATTGTATGATTACTTCCTGCGGCCGCGGACACAACGCCGTTCAATGAATTCACTTGAACAGGCGACGTGCTTGGTGTTGTTGTTCCATCACCTAATTGCCCAAAGAAGTTCTGTCCCCATGTCCATAAGCTTCCATCCTGCTTTACGGCCACCGTGTGAGCATCACCGGCTTCGATTGCAGCGATCCCTTCTAGACTTAATGCTTCCGGTGATATGATAGAGGTATGGGTACCATCTCCCAATTGACCGAATGTATTACTTCCCCAACCGAACAACCGATTATTTTTGATTACAAATGTATCACTATCACTCGCTGTAAGGGGTTGTAATTGGGGAGCTTTAATCAAAAGCGTTCCTTCACCTGGCTGGAGCACCGGAGGATTCAGCCATACATTCACTTGCGTTTGAACGGGGGAAGCTTGGTTGTTCAGCGTCTTGTCCCCCAGTTGGCTATAACTGTTGTTTCCCCACGCCCAAAGACTATCATCTTTACCAATAGCAAAAGTGAAATTGGAACCTGCCCCTATTCCCGCTATTTCGGGAAGACCATTAACATGGTCAGGGAAAGTTTGATTCCACGTTTTTCCATCATAACCGGTGCCTACACCCAGCTGACCTGAGGTATTGTCACCCCACGTATAGACGCTGCCATCATTCTTTAAAGCAACAGCATGCGAATTCCCTGCCGTTATTTGAGTGACGTGTTCCAAGCCGATGACAAGAACCGGGAATTTATGTTCATCCTGCGTTTTGGACGTTACAGCATTATATAAGGCCGTAGGATCAGAATCAATCAGCCCCCACGTTAGTACGGTGCCGTCGTCCTTGAGAGCTAAAGAAAAATCGAAACCGGCAGCGATTTGTGTAATATGCCAGTTGGAGTTTGTAGCCATAATAGGCGTATTCAATCGATTCTGATCATATCCATAGCCAAGCTCGCCAAAGTAATTATCGCCCCAGGCCCATACAACGCCATCTTGATCAATCGCTAACGTATGGTAAGCGCCGCTCGCTATTGATTTAACGGAGACGATATTGCCTTTTACTTGGACGGGTTTATTTTGGGCTTTATTCGTACCGTCACCTAGTTGGCCGTACGTGTTATCTCCCCAGCTCCAAGCTGTACCATCGTCTTTGATTGCAACAGAGTGAAAGTTACCCGCCGAAATGGCCGTAACATGGGTAAGATCAGCAACTTGGACAGGTGATGACCGATCCATCGTTGTACCATCGCCCAACTGACCGAATGTGTTCTCACCCCAAGACCAAACAGTACCATCCGATTTGAGCGCTAAAGAGTGAGACTGACCTACCGCAATTGCGGTAATTCCTGATAATCCGCTTATGGGTGTTGCCTGATTGCGGTTGTTAAGCCCTGATCCCAGCTTACCGCGAAGATTATTCCCCCATGTCCAAACAGTCCCGTCTTTTTTCAAAATGACCGTGAAACCTTTCCCACCTCTGATTTGCTGGATAAAAGCGGGTTTGATATCTGATGTTCCGGCAGTAGCGCTGACTGTATCCCCCCAAGCTTTCTCGGGAAATACCGAGAAAGCCGTAAAGGAACTAAATAGCAGAAAACCAAGCAGCCAGAAAGTAACATTACGTTTCACTGTTTTCATGCTCCTTCTCCTTAGAGCTTTCCTTTTGGAAAGCGCTTATTCCTATAACGAGGCTGTCGTGCCGTGCTCCTGCTCGATTGCAGGTTTGCGTTTAAATCTTCTCGCGATGCCATCTTTCCAACTGTCCAGCAGTGTATAAACAACTGGAACCAGAACTAAGGTGATCAGTGTGGATAAGGTCAAACCAAAAGCAACAACTGTCGCCATGGAAGCTTGTGTCTCAGCACCGTCGCCAAATCCAATGACAAGCGGCAGCATCGCAAGTACGGTAGTCGCTGTTGTCATTAGAATAGGCCTCAAGCGAACTTTACCCGCTTCAAGTAAAGCATCGAATAACGGCATACCTTTGGCTCGCAGTTGGTTCGTATAATCAATTAATACAATGGCATTATTAACGACAATCCCAATCAGCATAATCATTCCAATGATGGAGTTCATATTAATGGTTCGATGTGTCACCATTAGTCCGAGAATGGCGCCCACGAATGTAGGCGGCAGAGAGAACATGATAATGAACGGGCCGTACAATGATTCAAACTGACTGGCCATAACCATGTACACCAAAGCAATGGATAGGATCAGAATCAAGTATAAGCTTTTAAAAGAATCGTTCTGACTAGTTTGCTGACCGCCCATAGTAACCTGATAACCATCGGGCGGTTGAATTGCATCGATTTTCTGTTTCACTAACGCAGATACTTCCCCAACGGAAGCACCAAAAACGGAAGCTTGCACAGTAGCTGCACGGTTCTGATCTTGCCTGCGAATTTGCGCTGGACCTGTTCCCGGTTCAACCTTTGCAATCAGACTGACAGGCACAACCGTACCAGCTGCGGTATTAATCGTCACATTATTGAAATTTTCCAGCTTATTCGTAAAATCATTCGGATACTTCACAAGAACGGAAATTTGCGAGCTGGCTGTTTTAAACTGTGTAGCTACACTGCCCTGATAAGCCGTACGCAAGGCAGTCATCACGTCTTTTAGCGAAACGCCGTAATGAGCCGCTGCATCGCGATCGATCGTTAAATTAAATTGCGGTATCGAACGGTCCAGCGTATTTTGAACATTTCGTGTGCCGTCTACTGAAGTGATTTCTTGAGCGACGAGATCACCTAACTTCTGTAAGATCGCTAAATCCGGCCCAGATAAATTAACTTGAATGTCACCGCCACCAAAGTTTCCGCCACCACCAAGACCTGGCAGTCGAACACCCGATGGGACATTCACACCTATTTGAGCTCCAGCAAAGCCCGTTGTGAGCGTCCGGATCTGCTCGGCTACTTGGTCAGTGCTTTTCTTTCTTTCGCTGAGCGGTTTCAGCCTTATTTGAATACTACCCGTGTTTGTTGATGCGGACTGGAATGCACCTCCGCCAGCAGAACCAACAGACGTAAAGACCGTGTCTATTTCAGGCACATCTTTCAATCTCGACTCCAATGTTGCAGCCACTTTGTTCGTCACAGCAAAGTCCGTACCCTGCGGGAGGTTAATATTTATGTTGACTTGCCCTTGGTCTGTTTTGGGTGTTAACTCACTACCTACGAAACGAACCGAGTATACGCTGGCAGCGAATAGCACGACTGTAATAGTGATAATGACCCAGCGATGAAGCATCGACCACCGAAGCAGCCTGCTATACAAATGAGTTGTACGCTGCATCCCCCGACCAAACCAGATAAAAGGGTTGAAAGTTCTACCGGCTGGCAGCTCTTCATCAACCTTACGGCGCAAAATTTTGGCCGCTAGCATAGGCACTAAAGTAACGGCAGCAAACCATGCGGCAATATGAGAAAAACAAACCACAAGCGCCATAGGCCAGAAAAATTGTTTCACTAAGCCACTGATAAATGCTGTCGGCGCAAAAACTGCAATCTGTGCGAGTGCCGAAGCCATAACCGCTGTTCCCACCTCGGCCGTTCCCACTTTGGCGGCTTCTTCGGGAGATAAGCCTTCTTGTCTTTTGCGGAAAATACTTTCCAAGACAACGACAGCGAAGTCTACAAGTGAACCGAGTCCAAGCGCTAGACCCCCAAGCGTAATGGTGTTAATCGTTTGATGACCGAAGTACATCATACTAAATGTGCTTATGATTGAAATTGGGATAACGACGCCGATAATTAGCGTCGCTCTTACGCTTCGCAAGAAAAACAACAAAATGAGGACGGAAAACGCGCCTCCGAGCAAGGTATGCTCAACAACGGTACGTAAAGAATCGCGAATAAATTTGGCTGAATCATTCAATATCGCAATATGCATACCTTCCGGGAGCTTGGATTGTATATCTTGAAGTGACTTCTGAATATTACTAGACACGGAAACCGTGTTCCCGTCAGATTGCTTGAGCACGGAGAGACTAACACTGACTTCACCGTCTTTGCGGGCTTCTAGCGTAACATCTTGGTAAGTATCAATGATTTTGCCAAGCTCGCTCAGAGCGATCGTTTGGCCCCGGCCAAGCTGAACTTGTACTTTGCCGATATCCGCTGTTGATTTAAAGTCTCCATCAATATGTAAAGGCACCAATTGGCTCCCTTTATTGACAAGTCCGGCGTCTATGGATGAATTATCATTGCCGAGTGCTGACACCAATGTATTGAAAGAGATATTGTATTGCTGCAATCGGCTCGGTTCAACGAGAATTTGAATTTGTCTGACACGCCCGCCGGTGACACCAACCGATGCAACACCATCCGAACGCTGAACATCAGGACTAACAATATTATCTGCAATGTCGCGCAGTGTAACCAGATCGGTTTTGCCATACAAGGCTAGTGTCATGATTGGTGTACTGTTCGGATCAACACGCGATACGACTGGTGCATCCGCATCAGAAGGAAGCTGCCTTCGTACACGGTCCAATTTGTCGCGCATCGTTAGCGTAGCCTGATCAATATTCGTACCATAATTAAATTGCAGGGTAACGTTACTTGAACCTGTCCGAGAGTTGGATGAAATACTAGTTACACCTGTAACGGTAGCCATCGCATTCTCGATTGGCTTCGTAATTTGCTGTTCGATCTGTCCTGGCGATGCGCCACTCCAAGAAACAGATACAGTAGCTGATGGAATTTCCAAATTCGGGTAAAGATCAACCGGTAAAAGTGGAATAGCAATCGAACCAACAATAACTAGCGCGATCATGATCATCAAGATGGTGACAGGACGATGAACGGAGAAATTAGCTAATTTCACTGTCCAGCCCCCGCTTTCGGAGCTGCTGCGTCAGCGCCATTGCCGCTCGGCTTTGCCCCTGACGGGTCAGCTCCCTTACCTTGCGTGCCTTGACCATTTTGACCCTGACCGCCTTGTCCTCCAGTTTTGCCTTGTCCTTGACCACCACTTCTGTTTTGGCCCTGACCTTGCCCCTGGCCACTTTGACCTTGGCCTCCGTTTTTGCCTTGGCCCTGACCTTGGCCCTGACCTTGGCCCCCTTGTCCACTGCCTTTGCCAGCACCAGCGTCTTGTCCGGGTTGGTTAATCTGAACCGGAACGTTATCGGAAAGCAGCTCTTGCCCTTTAACAACGAGCTCGTCTCCAACCTTCAGGCCGCTTGTAATTTCAAAAGATGAGCTTGTCATCACACCAATTTTCACAAGCACTTTCGACGCTTTGCCATCTTTGACAATATATACAGCATTACCACTTGGCTGGCTTAGCACCGCATCAGCAGGAACTACAATCGATTGTTTGCCTTCACTTTTGAGAGAAGATTCCGCAAACATGCCAGGTAATACTTCATGGTTATCATCATTAATTTTAATGTCTACCAGAAAAGATTTGGACGTAGGGTCCATCGTTGGATGAATGGCATAAACTAATCCGTCAAATGATTTATTCAAAGTAGGGATTTTAACCGACATGGATAAGCCCGTTTTGATTTTGCCAATAGATGCCTCAGATATGTTTACTGTTGCCAAAACAGGATCTACTGTAGCAATGGACATGACAGCAGATTGCCCTGTATTCTGTCCGACAGGAACTAGAATCGAGCTTACAATCCCTGTAACCGGGCTTGTCAACACACCATCCTGAAGTTGTTCGCTTAGGATTTTTAATTTGGTTTGGGATTGCTGAAGCTGGGCAGCGCTTACTTGCAAGGAATCCGTAGACTGAGCTGTTTTCAGCGCTTGCTTGGATTGCTCGAGCGTAGCTTCCGCACTATTTTTAGTGATATCCTGAGAGGATTGTGATTGTGCAAGCTGCGTACGACTGAGATCGAGCTGAGCTGCAGCCGTTGCCTGCGTGTTAGCTAGCGTTAAAAGCGCAGAATTCAAAGTCTCCTGAGCAACTTGCACGGCTTGTGAGCTTTGTGCGGTCAACAACGCATTTTGCAAGCTGGTCAACGATTGCTGGGCCGATTGTGTATCTTTATACTGGGACTGCTGCGCTTGCTGCAGCGTAAGTTGTGCATTTTGCAACTTGGCGAATGCATTGTCAATGTCTTTCCCTGTCTGTACAGCTGTATTATAGGCAGCAACTGCTTGTTGTACGTTTAGTTGGTATGTATTAATATTATTATTCTGTGTTGTTAATAAGCTGTCCAACTGCGAGTTCAAGTTTGTTTGGGCGACAGTTACTGCGGTAGCCGCATCCGTCTGTGCTTTGCTGAATCCAACCTGTGCAGTAGAAACCCCTTGTTTAGCTGTTTCAATAGAGTTTTGCTGCGTCGTTATGGCATTATTTAATTGGGTTTGCGCGAGAGCGACTGCATTCTTCTGATCATTGATGGTTTTCTCGTAAGCAGCTTGCTGAACAGCGAGCGCTTTCTGAGCTAAAGCCAAACTATTCGTTTGATCATTCACCGTTTTATTATACTGCACTTGACTTAAAGCAAGATCGCTTTTCGACTGTTCGAGGGATTGCTGAAGCACTGTCGTATCAATGTGCGCTAAAGACTGTCCGACTTTCACTTTATCCCCAACATTCACATCAAGGGAAGTAATGCGGCCACTCACTTTGGAAGAAAGATTCGTTGTGAAGGCTGGTGTAATCGAGCCCGTAAATATTTGCCCGCCACCGATGTCCGATAATTTTACAGTTTGTGTTTCTACTGTCATTTGGCGTGTACCCGATCGCCCGTTTGCCCCTGGTTTCGCGGTGCTTGCTGCCGTACTGCAGCCCGCTATGGTGACGGTTATCGCGGTAACGACTGCGATGATTGTGGTACTCTTGAGTGAACTGTACTTCCTCATGGGATGGAAACCTCCGTCTACTTCAATTCATTTGGGCAAATACTCTCTTCCATCATATTTGACATTGATGATAGAAGTGTGATTGAAATGTGAAAAATGTGTAAAAATAGGGAGAGTCACAAGAATGCATAGGACAAAAGGCCCGAATAAAACAAAAAAACCTATCCAATAGATGGATAGGTATCCCGTTTATTTACTTTCTAAAAGTCTTTTAATCTCAGCCAAATCTTCCTTTACTTCTCTCCTAAAAGCAGCAAAATCATCCTCTAATCTATGCAAGTGTCCCTGCATATCGTCAATTTCTTGCTCCGCTTTATAGTTGATTGCATAGTCAACGATGGTTTCCTTCTTATCTCTAATAGCTTGTCTATTCTGACTCATCATGATAATTGGAGCTTGAAAGCCAGCAAGGAAAGATAAGACCAAGTTTAATAAAATGAAAGGTGATTCATCAAAATGAATCATTTTAGTAAAAGAGAGCGAATTTAGAACGATCCACAAAGCGAGAACAGCAAAAAAAATATTAATAAATCTCCAACTGCCTCCGAAGGAAGCTATTTTATCAGCAAGCTTATCGGACCATTTCGTTGACTGCGCATATTTCTCGTTCAGCTGTTTATGTATTTGACTTTCAAATTCATCCACCAAACGATTCATGCGTGAACCATAGTCACTTAGCTCTTTCTTATAATTCGTCTCTACTATTTGTGACATTTCATCCTACTCCTTCTGTTGAAACATGAGATCATCCATTTCAACATACCACTAATTTACAAAGCGATCAACAGCGTGTAAAGCTCCGGGTAAATAGGTCAAATACCGATGTACAATAGCTTCCGTTCAGAGTATGATAAAAAAGGTATTTAATAAGAATAAAAGGAGTTGAAACTTTTCTATGGGTAGTCCGAGTTCAAGTGAAGAAGGGCCGATAGGCATCGAGGAAGTCTCCAATTATGCATCCCACTTGACTTACAGACTGCTTGTGAAAAGTTTGCAGCTCAAGTAATTTATCATGCTTATTGTATGACTTCCTCAGGCGAATATGAGGAGGGTAACCGATGGCCAAAAAATATTTCCAGACCAAAGAACAAATGAAAGACAGTAAATTACAAGGCTTTGATATTGATATCAATCCTACAGATGCTTTACGCATTGATCGCCTAGTTGATAACTATGAAAAAAGCATTCTTATCCATCTGGAAGAAGAATACATTCGTAAAACGAGCTGGGCAGATCGGCTTGCAGATCGGCTAGCTTCATTTGGCGGAAGTTGGAGATTCATCATTTATTTTGCGGTTTTCCTTGCCTTATGGATCATTTGGAACACCCTGCCGTTCACTTCTCATTTCGATTCTGAACCCTTTATCCTATTGAATTTATGCTTGTCATTTATTGCAGCTTTTCAAGCTCCTGTCATCATGATGAGTCAGAATCGGCAAGCTTCAAGGGACAAACATGAATCCGTAATTGATTTCGCAATCAATTATAAAGCGGAACAAGAAATCGATGATATGAAAAGTCATTTGCACCGAATCGAGAATGAACTGCAAGAATTAAAACGCTTGATCATCTCAACATATGCAAAAAAACAGGAACCTCATGACCATCAATAATGGTAAGACGCATAAAGAGCCGTTAAGCAGCCATTTCAGGCTAATTCGGCTCTTTTTATTTTGCAGCTGAAAATATGTGAAAATATTGTCTTTTTTCATCGTATTTTAAGGAATCTATATTAAAGTAGGTAGGTATGATTGGAAAGAGGTGTTTTTACATGAATGATTATCAAGGATATTCATTAGCTCAATCTGGCCCTACTCTACTTCCTAAGCCGCGACGCAAGCGCTATATGCGCTTTTTTATCCTTATCTTTCTCTTTGTCATCTGTTCTTTTGTTTGCTGGTTCTATTTCTCGGCATCCGGAACTAATTATCGTTACATGATTGCGGATACACTAATAACGTCGCAGCACCGCGACTTCGCAAAATATTTAATTGGTGAGAACGAACTCAACCGTAGAGTAGACGAATACATGAAAAAATTCGACGCTATGGGGATGGAAAAGGACAATCACAATGTACTGGTGTCAACAAAAAAGAACAATGCAGTAAACGTTGAGCCCATCACGAACAAAAAGTACAAAGGTTATTTACTCTATGTTCACAATCCCCAAATGATCCGTGTCGTAACCACAAGTATCATGGGACAAGGAGAGCAAATTCTGAGTATGGTTAAACGAACAGGTGCCATTGCTGGCGTAAATGGAGGTGCATTTGATGATCCCAACTATGACGGAAATGGTTTTAGACCCATAGGTATTGTAATGGCAGATGGAAAACTTCTCTACAGTGATGGAGGTATGGAAGACCCTGTCAATGTTGTTGGCCTTGATCGAAATGGTGTGATGGTTGCAGGGCGCTATAAACCTAGTGAATTGGTCAAAATGGGGGTTAAAGACGCCGTCACCTTCCAACCCAAATTTATCGTTAACGGCAAGGGTCTTGTGAAAAACGAAGCGGATGGTTGGGGAATCGCTCCTCGAACCTGTATGGCTCAAACGAAAGACGGGACAATCATCTTTCTCGTTATTGACGGACGACAACCAGGCTATTCAATTGGAGCAACGCTTTACGATGCCCAACAGCTATTATTAGAAAAAGGGGCTGTTACAGCTGCCAATCTAGACGGAGGCTCTTCTTCCGTGTTAGTTAATGATGGTCAGGTTGTGAATCGACCTTCCAGCAGTTACGGCATGCGATATTTGCCAACAGCCTTCCTTGTATTTGACCACCCTGAGAAAGTGGTAAATAAAAATTTGTGGAGCGGCATCAACATGTCCAACTACAACTCTTCAATAAAACCATTCGCTGCCAAGCAGTAGAAAGAAGTGTTTTTCTTGATAGTTAAACTTAGCCTAATGTGTATAGCGATTTGTTTATTCCTGTCCGGATGTGGAACTCCTAAGCCATCTGTTATTTCTCCTGCTCCGATTAGCCAATCAGTAAGTTCAGTCGTTCAAGCTGCTATCGGAAAACAAATGGATTCCGCGTTAGATGAGCGTGTTATTAATCATGTAACGATGACAAAAAAACAAGTCGCTTTAACTTTTGACGATGGCCCTGATGATAAATACACATTGAAAATTCTTGATATCTTGAAGGCGAATGGGATTAAGGCTACCTTCTTTGTTGTGGGCGAACATGCGGCCAAATACCCAGCTGTGTTGAGACGAATCGTTCAGGAAGGACATGTTGTTGGTAACCATTCTTGGGATCATCCTGATCTCCTCAAATTATCTAATGAACTTATCCGCAATGAAATTACGAAAACCGATGATGTCATCCGAAACATTAGTGGAGCTTCACCCACTTTATTCAGAGCTCCCTATGGCGCGGTAAACAATGATGTTAGAATCGATGCAGCTTCAACCGGACACCACCTCATAGGTTGGTCTGTAGACACTTTGGATTGGAAAGGAAAAAGCACCGCAGAAATCATCAACGCTGTCAAAAAGGAAGTTACACCAGGGGCCATTATCCTACAGCACTCAGCTGGAGGAAAAGGAGGCAATTTGACGAACACGATTCAAGCTTTGCCTCAAATCATCTCGTATTTAAAGCAAAACAACTATTCTTTTGTAACAGTGCCAGAGCTTTTATCTGCTGAGACTCATTGAAAATATCTTTTCACCGATTTGCAGCAAAGGATTTCTTCTTCCTTAGTATATAACAATTCCAAAATCGTAAACTCGGAAGATGACAAATTATATTGCTTCATCTCTTATACCCCCTATTGAATTGATGAAAAAAATCATAGTATCTTCAATTTTCGAAACTATTCTTCTTAATAAAAAATCACGAAGCAATTTCCATGCTTCGTGATTTTCTTCTTTATAACACAGCATTATAGATATATATCCTCAAGTTATGAAGCAAATAAGCCGTCTTCTTATTAAATAAGGACGGCTTATTTGACTTGCTGTGGAGTAATCGCAGACAGGATTAATTTTTTGGAGCTTTTGCCCAATCAGCCGCGAATTTTTCCATGCCTTGATCGGTCAGCGGATGCTTCGAAATCTGCTGTATAACACTGAAAGGAACTGTTGCAATATGAGCCCCAGCCATTGCTACACGGGTTACGTGATCTGGATGACGAACAGAAGCTGCAATAATTTGTGCATCTAACTGATGAATACGGAATAACTCAGCGATTTTCGAAACTAGCAGTACACCATCTTCTGAGATATCATCCAAACGGCCTAAGAATGGGGAAACGTATGTGGCACCTGCACGAGCGGCCAAGAGCGCTTGATTCACCGTGAAGATCAGAGTGACGTTGGTTTTAACACCTTTCTTAGTCAGATAGCGACAAGCTTCTAACCCATCTAAAGTCATAGGAAGCTTGATCGTGATGTTCTTGTCACCGCCATTAATCTTGATCAATTCATTTGCTTGCGCGATCATATCTTCAGCTGTAAGAGCTTCTGGTGTCACTTCGGCAGAAACAGATTCAACTTCAGGCACCAGCTGTAAAATTTCAGCAATACGGTCTTCAAATTTCACGCCTTCTTTAGCGACTAAAGATGGATTCGTTGTAACACCGGATAATACACCGATTTTATACGCTTTTTTAATATCCTCAACATTGGCCGTATCAATAAAAAATTTCATAATAATTGCCTCCCGATTATAAAGTATGATGATGTATTTACTTGCTTATTTTTTCTACTGCATGTCCGCCAAACTCATTGCGAAGCGCCGCAACGACTTTGCCTGTGAACGTATCGGTCTCTAATGAGCGGAACCGCATGAGCAAGGACATGGCAATAACCGGAGTAGCCGTTTGTAGATCGAAAGCCGTCTCCAGCGTCCATTTCGCTTCACCAGAGGAATGCATAACCCCTTTAATCTCTTCCAGCTTGGAATCTTTGGAAAAGGCGCGCTCCATCAGCTCAATGAGCCATGAACGGATAACGGAACCGTGATTCCAGACGCGGGCCACTTTTTCATAATCAAAGTCAAAATCGCTTTTCTCCAACACTTCGAATCCTTCTCCGATCGCCGCCATCATGCCGTACTCGATCCCGTTATGAACCATCTTCAGAAAGTGTCCGCTGCCTGCTTTACCTGCATACAGATAACCGTTTTCCACGGCTGTATCACGGAATATCGGTTCAACGGCAGACCATACTTCCGGGTCGCCGCCTACCATGTAGCATGCTCCGTTTCTTGCCCCTTCCATACCTCCGGAAGTGCCGACATCAAGGAAGTTTATGCCTTTTCCTTTAAGTTGATTGTAACGATTGACGGATTCCTTATAATGGGAATTCCCGGCTTCAATGATAATATCGCCTTCGGATAATAGAGTTGAAATCTCATCGATAACGGAATCGACAACTTTATGTGGAACCATGATCCAAATAATTCTTGGGTGCTCCAAGGATTGAACGAACTCCTTCAAGTTGGCCGCCCCTTTGGCTCCAAATGCCTTCATTTCCTCTACCGCTTGGTAATTTAAATCAAATGCAACAACTTCATGTTTATTATCAAGAAGATTTTGACCTAAGTTTAATCCCATTTTGCCTAGTCCGACTAATCCAACTTTCATTGTGTTTCCCTCCATAACGAATGTCTATACGTTATCTCTATTAATCATCTATTCGTTAAGCAAATCTTTGCTTAATTGGACGACATGATTCACCGAAAATCCAAAGTATGCAAGAACTTCGCTTCCAGACCCGGAAGCTCCGAATGTTTCAATGGACAATACTCTACCCTTCAATCCTGTATAACGTTCCCAGCCTAAAGAAATCCCTGTTTCAATCGCAAGCCGTTTGTGGATCGATGAAGGAAGAATAGATTCCTTGTAGGCCAGGGATTGACGTTCGTAAAGCTCCCAGCTAGGCATCGCGACGACGCGCACAGAAAAATCGTCTTTTTCCAATTCCTTCTTGGCTTCCACTGCTAAGGAAACTTCAGATCCAGTCCCTATGAGGATAACATCCGGCTGATCATTTGTTTCTGTCAGAACGTATGCTCCTTTAGAAAGCTGATCCGTATTTGCCTTTGTTTGTTCAAATACTGGCAAGTTTTGGCGGCTCAGCACTAAAGCTACCGGGCCATCCGTTTGCTGCAGCGCAAAGGCCCAAGCATTGGCTGTTTCGTTCGCATCACTCGGCCGAATAACGGTAAGTCCTGGAATTGTCCGCAGAGCAGCCAATTGTTCTACAGGCTCGTGAGTCGGTCCGTCTTCTCCGACAGCGATCGAATCATGCGTAAATACATACGTGACAGGTAATTTTTGAAGGGCAGCTAATCTAATAGCAGGACGCATATAATCATTGAAAACGAAGAAGGTGCTTACGAATGGTTTTACGCCCCCATGCAGTGCCATTCCGTTGCCCGCGGCACCCATTGCATGTTCTCGAACCCCAAAGTAAACGTTGCGGCCAGCATAGGACTCAACCGCAAACTTCTTCTCCCCTCTGATATCCGTCATTGTTGAATGGGACAGATCCGCACTTCCTCCGAATATGGAAGGTACAATTTTGACGAAATGGTTGATGGCTTCACCGCTTGCAACACGAGTCGAAACAGCTTTCGAATTATCGAAGGTCAGAATATCTGCCGCATCTAGCAAAACCTTTCCACTAATAGCATTCTCAAGTTCTTGGTATAGTTCAGGATAAGCTGCTTTGTAGGAAGCCACCAACTGATTCCACTCGGATTCTGCAGCCTCTCCTTGTTGTCTAAGCAGATTAAAGTGAGCTTTCACTTCTTCAGGAACATAGAAATCTTCTTCATAATTCCAGCCATACGCTACTTTTGTTGCTTTCGCTTCCTCCTGGCCTAGCGGGTTACCGTGTGCCTTGTTCGTTCCGGCAACTTTCGGGCTTCCGAAGCCGATCACCGTTCTAATCTCAATGATGGTCGGCTGCTCGGAGTTTTGTTTGGCTGTTTCAATTGCTTTGGTGATCTCTGCGACATCATTGCCATCCTCGACAAGTAAGTATTGCCAATTGGCCGACTCCGCTCTTTTTCGAACATCTTCCGAGAAAGATAGATTTAATTCGCCGTCAAGAGAGATGCTGTTAGAATCATAGAGAGCGATCAATTTGCCGAGTTTCATATGACCGGCCATAGACATCGACTCGTAGGAGACCCCCTCCATCAAACAACCATCCCCGACTAGCGTGTACGTATAATGATCAATAACTGGAAAACCATCACGATTGAATTTGGATGCAAGATGAGCTTCTGCCATTGCCATCCCAACAGCCATCGCAATCCCTTGTCCAAGTGGACCGGTTGTAGCCTCAACGCCCTCCGTGTGACCGAATTCAGGGTGTCCCGGGGTTCTGCTATTCAACTTACGAAACTGCTGCAAATCCTGGGTGGTTACTTTATATCCTGTCAAATGCAGCAGGCTGTACAGCAGGCTGGAACCGTGACCGGCAGAGAGAACAAAACGATCTCGATCAAACCACTTGGCATGCTTTGGATTGTGTTTCAAATGATTGGCCCATAGGGCGTAAGCCATCGGGGCAGCCCCCATTGGCAATCCCGGATGGCCGGAATTCGCGTAGTTAATAGCATCAATGGATAAAGTTCGGAGCGTATTCACAGCTAATTGCTCAACGTTGTGGTTCATACTCATAATGTTGTTCTCCTTGAATTGATTTCATATCATGCTCAGTATCAGTATCAGTATCAGTATCTAGCCACCATTTGTTTCCATCTTCCGCCAATAATCGTGAGGATGCTTCTGGACCATAGGAGCCCGCCTCGTAGGAATCAAGTGGAATAAGCCCTTCTTCATATGCATCCAGTATCGGCTGCACCCATTTCCATGACAACTCAACTTCATCCCAATGGGCAAAAAATGTGGAATCCCCGCGGATAGCGTCGTAGATCAAATTTTCATAAGCTTCCGGTGTATTTTTGTGATTCGTGTTAACGTTGAAATGGATGGGTTCATATTCGCCTTTATGCAAGGGATCCTTACTATTTAATTGAAAGCAAATGCCCTCGTCCGGGCTGATATCAAGCACTAGGAGATTGGGTGCTGAAGTCTCATGAGGCTTGTGTTGAAGCTTCGCTAAAGGTTCTTTAAACTCAATCACGATCCGTGTTGATTTCTCCTTCATCCGTTTACCGGTACGAATATAAAACGGGACTTCGTTCCAAAAATAATCATCGACCCATAGTCGAACTGCAATGAAGGTATCATTTTGCGAAGCGAAGGGAACTCCTGGCTCATTCACATATCCCGGAACCGATTCGCCCTGAATTACCCCCTGCGTGTACTGTCCGCGGACAACGTTTTGAACAACGTCCTCTTTCGTTAGCGGCCTTAGTGATTCCATAACTTTTTTCTTTTTGAAACGGACTAGTTCGGTGTCTGCTCCCTCAGGAAGCTGCATTGCTGTCATCATCAGCAACTGAAGCATATGATTTTGGAACATATCCCGGATCGCCCCGGCTTGGTCGTAGTAACCCGCTCTTCCTTCAACCCCTACGATTTCATTCGCCGATATTTGAACGTTTGATATGTAACGATTCGTCCAGAGTGCATGAAGAATAGGGTTTGAATGCTCGAGAACCTCAAGGTTCTGTACCATCGGCTTCCCGAGGAAATGATCGATTCGATAAATTTCCTGTTCTTCAAAGGTATGGCTCAATTTCTCATTGAGCTCACGTGCCGATTTCAAATCGCGGCCAAAAGGCTTCTCAATGATTAGTCTCTTCCATCCCTGTGTGGAACCTAACCCGCTCTCTTTGATGTTAGAGGCGATGATATCGAAAAACTCGGGAGCCACCGAAAGATAAAACATTCGATTCTCAGGAATATTCAATTCTTTTTCACGCTGCTGGGCAAGCTGTAACAGTTCACGGTAATCTTCAACACGATTCACATCCAGCACGCTATAGCGAAAAGCACTTAGGAAAGCCTTCAAAATGACAGGATCGTTTGCATCACTTCTGGAAAATGTGTTTAAGGATTGCTCTATCTGAACTCGGAAGGTTTCGTCCGACAATTCTCTTCTGCCTAATCCAATTACCGAGAATGACTTTGGCATCTTTTGATCAATAAACAAATTATAAAGCGCGGGATATATCTTTCTCTTTGCTAAATCCCCCGTAGCGCCAAACAAAACAAAAGTCATGTTGGCCAAGTTTTCCAAGTTGTCTATGTTGTTCATTTCCACCCCTCCATTCGGTTACTTTTAATAACCTACATACTTTATATTCCCAATAATACACCTCGGGTATGACCAAGTCAACTAAAAAAATGTCCAAATTGTGAATGCCTTATGCCCTTTGAATGACAGCGTTTTCTATGTTATATTAGTATAACCAAGTAACAAATAATAACTAATTTTCAAACGAATGAGGTGACGATATGAGTGACGAAAAGCAAAGTAAACTATTATGTGAAAAGGTGGAACTTTCTCACCAATTAATAGGAAAAAAATGGGTCAATTTAATCATTCATACATTAATGGACGAACCAAAACGGTTCAGCGAAATTCACGCTTATATTCCGGATCTTAGCAAACGCATGCTTAATGAACGTATGAAGGAACTTGAAGAATTCGGGATCATCATTCGAAATGTCATAACAGAGCGCCCAATTCGAACCGAATATTCATTGACAAGAAAAGGCATTGAACTAGGCAGAGCCCTCAAAGTCGTTGAGGAGTGGGCTGAACAATGGCTGTAAACAAGGCTAAGGGGCCATTCCTTTAGAAGAAATGGCCGCGCTTATGCTCCCAATCATTTTATGCTTTAGTTATTTGTGTTTTTTCAAGGCCCTTACTTCGATAGGATAAAGGTTTGCCTCGATTTGTGAACGAGTGGGTTCATACCACTCGGGCAGCATCAATTTGGTTCCTAACGATTCCGGCTTCTCATCACGGGCAAATCCCGGTGGATCCGTAGCGATCTCAAAAAGTAAGCCGCCGCCCTCTCTGAAGTAAATCGCATTGAAATATTGACGGTCAATAATGGGGGTTACGCGGTAGCCATATTCTTCGACTTCATTTCGCCACATCGCATGTTCTTCGAAATCCTTCGCCCTCCATGCAATGTGATGAACGGTTCCCGCACCTTCGATGCCCCAATCCACGCTAGCCAAGGGAACGTCGATCACGTTGCCGATCGTTCCGTTTGAGCGAAAACGAGCATAGGTTGCGTCCTCCACAACCTTTTTCAATCCTAGTATGTTCTCTAGTCCATCCATCGTTTGTTTTGGGTTCATGCTGAACAGAATTGCCCCGCCGAAGCCTTTTATCGCTTTATCCACGGGAATGTCGTCAAAGGACCATTTACTGTTCGCTCCTTCTTCCCGTTCGACAAGTTCAAGACCCAAGCCCTCATTGTCCGAGAATTGAAGAGAATGTTCAGAAAATCGGTTTACCTTCGTACACGCAATATCAAAGTTTCTTAACCGTTCTTCCCAAAAGCCGAGTGAACCCGGAGGTACTACATAGGTGGTAATGCCTACTTGCCCCCCACCGATTCTTCCTTTCTCCGAGTTCGGCCATGGAAAGAATGTAATGATTGTGCCTGGGCTTCCTTCTTCATTCCCAAAATACAGGTGATACACGTCGGGAGCGTCAAAGTTAATGGTCTTTTTGACTAGCCGAAGACCCAAAATTCCTGCATAAAAGTCAACATTTTCTTGTGGATTCCTAGCAAAAGCAGTAATGTGGTGAATGCCTGATGTCTGAAGTGACACGTTAAAATCCCTCCGTTATCTTCAATTAAGATATTGTAAAACAAAATTTCAGTTGAAAAAAGGTTTCAAGAAATGAATATGGAAAAAAGCCGCAAAAAGCAGCCTTCTTCACACCACCAGACTATTATTTACAAGATTCATTCTCTTATACAGTAAAGTTAACGCTTATTGTGCTGTTTTGGGTCCCTTTTTGAGTAAAGAATCAATTGAAACTAGATAACTGCCATTTAAGAAAAGATAAATAGCGACCCCAATCATGGAAAGATCAAGCTCGTATCCGGCCAGAGACGGTCAAAGGGGCTGAGCATCAGGTTACTCGTACAGAAGATGGCTCCAAAGGAATAATGGAAATGACCGAGGTATTCAGCGGATTGCAGAATCATCCGCAATTGCAACAAATGCTTCTTTCGTATCTACGCAGAATGCGCAAGGAGGTTATCAGGCGATGGATAAGGTCATGAATCAGATGGAATCGCTGCAAGCCTCGTTTAATCACACAGCAGGGACAGTGAAAAGGCTTCACGAGTACTCGCAGCAAATTGGTCAAATTATCGAGGTCATTAAGGGTATTTCGGCGCAGATCAATCTGCTGGCGCTCAATGCATCCATTGAGGCAGCAAGAGTTGGTGAACATGGGCGGGGCTTTACCGTAGTAGCAAACGAGACAAGGAAGCTCGCGGCACAGTCATCCTCATCGGTGGATGTCATCTCCGAGCTCATTCGACAAGTATAAGAGGTTAAAGAGCAAACGGTACATTCGATGTTACAGGTTCAGGAAGATTTACATCTGGGACAGGTCTTTGTGGAGGATACAAATACCTCTTTCCAGAACATCCTTCATTCGGTATCTGAGATCTCCGGTCAAATTTCAAGGCATTTCAGCAGCTTCACAGCAAATTGCAGCAAGCTCAGAGGAAGCGGCTGCAACGTTTACGGAAATTTCATCGATTACGAAACATTCATTTGAGCGGTTTGAAACGATTTCCGACTTTTCGCAAGATCAGCTGCAATCCATTGAACAACTGACGAACCAAGCGTATGTGCTGAATCAAATGTCTCAGTCGTTGCGCTTGCAGATTGGCCGTTTTACTGCATAATAAGAAAATGAAACAAAGCTTGATCCACAGGCAATTTATTGGATAAAGCTTTGTTCTCTTTATTTACATTATTTCACATAAACTCAATCCGAAATAAATCCTCCAAATCCTTACCGAGTAAATCACTCAACTTCTTCGCTGTCGCAGGTCCTACCGATTTTATTGATCGTTCCAGTAAGCTGATATAAGCATGGCTTAAGCCCGAATGCTTCGCTAACTCTCTTTGGGAGTAACCCTTAATAATTCGCGCTTTGATAAACACTTCGGTCTTGGCCATAATTCTCATAGCCACCATCCTCCCCGCCGTCGCAAGGTGAAATAAAATTTTTTGGGAGCGACTCCGAGGCTGATGCTCAACGGATTTCGGTTTTTATACCTCTATTCTGCTTGGCATTAGTCCAATCGGAGGAGTTCATCACTTCATATATTGCATCTTGCATCTCTGGGTCGTTACCATCAACCGCCTGTTTGAAGAGTTCGATGACCAATGTGTCCGGCTCATAGCTTGAAATATTCAAATTGTTGTTCGTTTCGGTCATGACAGTAACATTCCTCCTTGTTCTAGAACTTGTTTCCATTCCGTTGCATCGGCAATACCGCTCAACCCCCGTTCTCATTTTGTTCCCCTAATAAATATTATTATATCATTATTATTTACTAAAGCAACAACTATTGTTTACATTAGTATATTTTTATATCAAACTAGGAATGTTGTTCTTGATCATCCATTTTGCGCATCAGTTGTCTAACTTTCGTATCTGTATCGGAGCCAACGGACGGAGTGTACACGCTGCAGCGAAGGTCGGTTGACCCTTGGACCTGAAGTGTGGTCAAATCGAACAGCATTTTACCGACTTTCGCGTGGCGGAATTCGATAAAAACCTCCGGCGCAGAGCTAACATCGCTATGATTCCAAAATTCTCGAAAATCCGCATTCCGCTCACTGATTTGCTGAATGAATTCACTGTACCAGTTGTCTCCTACATATTGACCGTAATAGGAACGAAATATCGCCAGAAAACCCCGTACAAAGTCACTCCAGTTCACGGCCAGTGCTTTCAGCTCTTTGCGTGTAAAAAGCAGCCATATTAAATTCCGTTCCTCTAACGGGACTTGTTCAAAATCAAGAAAAACAGCCGCTGCGGCTTGATTCCATCCGACGATATTGCATCTGCGATCAGAGATAATCGTTGGACAATCGTGCAGCTCTGTTAAAATGCGATTTAGAGCGGGACTTACTGTCGGCGCACTGTCCACAACAGCTGTTGGCGCAGGCTGCTCAAGAGCTAGCATGAATAGATATTGACGTTCATCTTCATTGAGCTGTAAAGCTAGAGCAACCCTATCCAAAACCTGGGCAGACATCTTGATATCTCTACCTTGTTCTAACCACGTATACCAGGTCGTACTAACACCTGCAATTGTCGCGACTTCTTCTCTGCGCAAACCAGGTGTCCGTCTTCTACTGCCAACCAGCAGTCCTGCTTTACTGGGTTGTATCTTGGCGCGATGCGCAGTCAGAAATTCAGATAGAGCTTGCAACCTTTCCCTCGTATTCATCTCAAATGCCTCCCAACATGTTTATCCTATTAGTCATTATACCCGTATAAATGGTTACTTGTAATAGGATAAAAACTGTGACAATCTAAGTGAAAGTGAGTGAAAATACTTACGATGTCAGATTTACTGAAGTAACACTCTAAGGAGGTTTGATTATATGAAACGTGTTGTCATAACAGGAATGGGTGTTGTTACACCGATAGGTAATAAAGTAGAGACGTTCTGGAACCATCTAACTGAGGGGAAATCAGGCATATCGAAAATTGATACGATGGATGTGTCTGCTTATGAAACAGATTTTGCTGGAATAGTTCGCGACTTTGACCCTGAAGCGGTGATCGGTCGACGTGATGCTCGCCGTATGGATCGCTACTGTCAGTTTGCCGTTGCTGCCGCTAAGCAAGCCGTCGAGGATGCTGGGCTTATCCTTGATGAACGTAACGCGGAGCGTATAGGCGTCTACATTGGATCCGGTATTGGCGGCATTCATACGATGCTGGAGAATTATCGCACGCTGCTTGATCGCGGCCCAAGCCGCGTGAGTCCGACCGTCGTTCCGATGATGATCGCTAATATGGCAGCCGCGCAGGTTAGCATCCTGTTCGGCGCTAAGGGGCCTGTTTTGGCGCCTGTGACTGCTTGCGCCACGGGTAATAACGCCATCGGCGAAGCCTTTAAGCTAATCCAGCGCGGAGGCGCGGATGCTGTCATTGCCGGAGGCGCGGAAGCGACGATCACCGACCTCGCGCTGGCGGGCTTCGGTAATGCGACGGCGCTGTCGACGCGTTCTGACGCGCCGGAACAGGCGAGCCGCCCGTTCGACGCGCAGCGCGACGGTTTCGTTGCTGCCGAAGGCGCCGGCGTGCTTGTGCTGGAGTCGCTCGAGCATGCCCAGCGGCGGGGAGCCCACATCCATGCCGAGATCGTCGGCTATGGATCAACCTCGGATGCCTACCACATCGTGGCGCCCGATCCTCAAGGCTCGGGGGCGTACCGAGCCATGCGCGAAGCGATCGCTGACGCCGGACTTGCGGTCGAGGAGATCGATACGATCAACGCGCACGCGACAAGCACGATTGGCGGCGACTTATCAGAGACGCTGGCGATCAAGCGGCTGCTTGGCAGCAGAGCTTATGACGTGCCGATCAGCGCGAACAAATCGATGCTTGGCCATATGCTTGGCGCAGCTGGCGGGGTTGAAGCCGTCGCGCTCATCAAGACGCTTCAAGAAGGCCTTATTCCTCCGACGATTAATCTCGAGCATCCAGACCCGCAGTGCGATCTGGATTATGTACCTCTAGTGGCAAGGCGTGCAGAGTTACACGTCGGTCTATCTAATTCATTCGGCTTCGGCGGACATAACGCTGTACTTATTTTCAAAAAATACGACTAAACAGGCTCGCCAGCTTTCCCTCTTTCTTCTTACCCCAATTGTAATTACTAAAGTTAACTGTTACTATCAAATTGTTAACTAATGTTTACTTACGTGCGTGAGGGTGAGAGTACATGTATTTTTACGACAAATTAAAAGATATGCGCAAATTGAAAGGCTTCACTATTCGTGAGCTTGCCGATCGTTCAGGTGTCTCGGCAGCTTACATCTCCCAACTGGAGAACGGTAATCGCGGCATCCCTTCGCCGGAAGTATTAATGAAGCTATCAGAAGGGCTTAACACCTCCTATTCCGAGCTTATGGATATCGCTGGATATCTGGAACCGTCCCAATCCGTACAGAAATTCCAAAGTAATCCCGTCAACTTGCGCCGTTTCCTCCGTGAGAATGAGCTCATGTTCGATGGTTTTGTATTAACCGCTGAAGATAAAGAGTGGGTCGAGCGGATGCTGACCGTCTTATTCTGGAAAGAGCGGCAGTCAACTAAAACTGACGAACAATGAGCAGAATATGCGTAAATAAAGTACGAAAAGGGAACTGGCCTTAATGGCTAGTTCCCTTTTATTTTTGATTCCTGCCTTGTTTCAACGTTCTCCTTTTTCCCATTGCGTCTAGCCTATTTCAGAAGACCATTTCGAACAATTCTTGTCATCATTTCAGCATTCGGATACTGCACTTCTTCATACTGCTGTACCACGTCTTCAATCCGATAGGGAACACGCTCGATCGATGTATGAATTTGTCCATGATCAATTTCCACAATGGCATAAGCTGCTTTAGGCATCCCGTCAAAAGGCAGACCTACGCTTCCGATATTCATCAGTATTTTGCCATCCATATAACGAATGAAGGGCTTGTGAATATGAGCATAAATGAATATATCCGCATCCGACGCAAACATGAGCTTTGATTTCAGTACCTCGTCACCTGCGCCCGGCAAAACAACTTCGAACAAGCTATCTGGTGTCGCATGGAACGCGTGGATGGAGGTGCCCTCGATATCAAGCATCAATTCCGACGGCAACCCCTCCAAATAATCGATATCCGCTTGGTCCAATTGGGCTACCGTCCACTCCCGTTCTATTTTCATCTTTTCAATGACCTGGTCCGGGACTTCTCCATGGTTTACGCCGCGAACAACCCATTCATCCGCATTCCCTTTAATGACCTTGGTATGTAAGGAACGTATCAATGCAAGAGATCGTTTGGGATCCGGCCCGCGGTAGCAAAGATCTCCCAGAACATAAATTCGGTCAATCTGCTTCTTCCTTATGTCCTCTAGAACGGCTTCAAGTGCAATAGAATTACCATGTATATCCGAAATAAAGGCTATTTTCACTCGGGTCCCCTTCTTTATTCCTTATTTCATGATTGGATAGTCAATCACTATGACATTTTCAATGATTCCCTCTAATGGCTGTTACATCTTTCTTAGAATGCTAGATTTTGACCAGGTTCCATCACAATACCTTTTATTCCCTCAGAAGCCAAACTTTCAACAAAAGCATGTGGATCTTGCTTAATGATAGGAAAGGTGTTGTAGTGCATAGGTATGACCATTTTTGCTTGTAAGAACTTGGCGGCGATAACGGCATCGCGGGGGCCCATCGTGTAGTTGTCTCCAATCGGCAGGAAGGCAAGATCAATGGCATTTAATTTGCCCAGTAATTGCATATCTCCAAATAAGCCTGTATCCCCTGCGTGGTATATCGTTTTCCCCTCCACTGTAATGAGGAAACCAGCAGCCATACCCGTGTATATATTTTCTTTGGAACCGGGCGGGTTATAAGAAGAATCATGTAAGGCCATTGTCATTTTCACCTTACCAAAAGGAAACTGATATTCTCCGCCAATCCCCATTCCGTGGGTTTGTGCTCCTTGAAAAGACAAGTACCTCCCCAAATCATTGGGAGCAATAATGGTGGCTTGATTTTGCTTTGCAATCTCGAGTGAGTCACCTACATGATCGCCATGACCATGCGTGACGAGTATGTAATCTGCCTTAATGTTTTCCGGTTTCACTACGGCCTGAGGGTTATGGTTTAAGAAAGGATCTATGATGAGCGTGTGGCCCTCTAACCGAATCTCAACACAGCTTTGTCCATGAAAAATAATGTTCATACAATCTCTCCTTCGTAATTTGGTAATTTTTAAGCTTATTTTATCATACCTCATTTTATTAAATAATGCCCGCTGCTCCCAGCGGGCATTTCATCATGTTAATGACTTTGTTGAACCTGCGAAAGAACTGGATGTTTCTCGTTGGTCGCCAAAGCTCCGGGATTCTTCTTCCGACCAATCAGCCAATAGCCTGGAATAAAATGCTTGTCTTGCTTGTTTTACTTCTAGAAGCTGCCCTAACGGTTCCGTTTGTTCTCGTATCTATGTTACCACTTCAAGATTCCCAAATACATTCCTCAGGCTTTTTATCCAGCAAAAATCCACGGAAGACCGTTGTCCTTAATTGGTGCGTATCCGTTCTTTCCAGATATTCAATCCGGCAGCACAACCGCGGCTCGATCCACTGCGTTTTCTCATCTGTTGCCGTACTCAATTGCTTACCAAACACTAAAAATAATTCCTTGTCTGCTGGCATAAAACCAAACTCAACCACACCAACGGGCTTATTCTTCACCGTTCTGAAATTCAAACCGATAACAAGCCCGAAAGGATTCGTTCTGTACCCCAAGATGACAACATCAATAGATTTGAAATGCTTTATCTTAAGCCAATCCTTACTTGTGGTATTCAGAAAATATTTCGAATCCTTTCGCTTAGCAACGATGCCCTCCATGTCTCGTTCCTTCGTTAAATCAAACATCGCTTTACCTTGCCCTTCAACGAACATCGTCGGCATAATAATTGACGTAGAATCGACGATTTCGCCTAGCCGCTTTTTTCGATCCATCAATGGTTCTTTCAAATGATCTTTATCTGTATACAGGACATCAAATAGAACGAAGGTTGCCGGATGTGTGTGTACCGCACTGCTAATTCTGGCAGAATGACTTATTCGACCACGATAAGAAAAATCATCAAATACGGGTCTACCAGCTCGTAATACAATTCCCTCACAATCTAAAATAGCCGAATGAGTCCTGATTGCAGCAGCTGCTTCTTTTAACTCTGGAAACTTGCTTGTAACCATTTGACCATTACGTGTATAAGCCTCAAAACGAGTCCCCTGCTTGTGCAAAAGGATTCGCCAACCGTCCCACTTTGGCTCAAATATGTAGTTCTCGTCATTAAAAGCTTCTTTACCGATACTGACGATCATTGGCTTAATGGATGTAAAGAGCATTACAGATCCCCCCTAGCACCCAGTGTGGCTTTTTCACAAATAATCTAAACTGCTGATTCTCAACTTTCCATCGAGCCATTCAAATGCTTTCCTGAGCTCCTTTTTAGGTATATTTGCAAAGCGATCACCGATCGTAACCTCATAATAACAGGTTGTCTCGCTGCTCTCTCTTAAATAATGGGTTAAGCCAATTCCTGTTTCGTTATACAAAGATATTAATATAGGTTCGAGCTTCT
The DNA here is from genome assembly GCF_900103825.1 of Paenibacillus sp. yr247. Classification (GTDB taxonomy): domain Bacteria; phylum Bacillota; class Bacilli; order Paenibacillales; family NBRC-103111; genus Paenibacillus_E. The sequence continues at coordinate 86,184 of NZ_FNIF01000011.1, read as the reverse complement.
CTTTTGGCACATTTACATGTACATGAAACATATTAGTCACAGGTTCTATTGGTTTTGTTTCAACCCCATAGCACTGATTGTAGAAACCTGCAAGCTCTTTGGCTTCCTCATAATACTGCGCCATTTTATGCGATCGTTGTTTGAAATAGTAGCCGGCACTGAGGATATACGGATAAAGGCTGATTAAATCGCCTCCGTAACGTCTTTTCCATACTTTGGATTCTATTGTAAAAGCTTCATCACCTGCAAGAATGGCCCCTGCAATCCCTCCGATTCCTTTATAGAAAGAAATATATACACTATCAAAAAGCTCGCAAATTTCAACAGCTGACTTTTGATAATAAGGTAGAATCTCATAAAGTCGTGCACCATCAAGATGTAATTTGATCCCTTTTTCGCGACAATAGGCAGAAATGGCAACAAGTTCCTCGTAGTCCGGTAACTGCCCACCAATTTCACGTTGTGGCAATTCAAGCAATAAACAAGCAATATCCTCCTGCAAATTGACGACATCTTCCAGTCGAATCAACCTGTCCTTATCCGTCAGCAAAACAGATTCGATATGGTGCAATTCTTTCAACCCATCTTGTTCATGGATCTCCAAATGACTCAAGGGATGATAGGCCACTTTCTTTATGCCCTTCTGATCACACCAGATTCGTAAGGCGATTTGCTGCGCCATAGTTCCACTAGGAAAAAATACAGCTGATTCTTTGCCTAAAAACGCTGCCATTTCCTCTTGAAAATCTTCTATCAGCTTGCCAGTCCCATAATTATCGCTGTCCAGATTTCCATCAAAACTGTTTAATGCCTCTTTTAATACTTGAATGTTTCTTTTGCCATTGCCACCTATTGGATAGTTGGTTTGATTAAATGCTTCTAATAAAGGATTGTTTTTGTTCATTTTATGTTACTCCTTTGTATGGTTGACTTACTTCTCTCACTTGGTATAAACACAGCTGTAGATTATAATCTAGCTAACTCAATTTGAAAAGGAGATTATTCATGAAGGAAAAAATCATTGGACCGAAGGATCAATTTACAACGTTTCCTGCAGAGGTCCAGGTAAAGGGCAAACGATACTTTCTGACGGAGGAGGAAGGCACTTATAACTTACTGTCTAGTGTTTGCCCCCATGCTGGCTACACAGTGGAACTTGAAAACGGAGAGCTTGAGTGTCCGATGCATGGTTGGACATTTGAAGGGCATACCGGACGTTGTCATAATGTGCCCAGCGCTAGACTCGCCTCATATGAGGTCATTCTAAAAGACGGCATGCTGTTCGCCCGGATGGCATGACCCAAAGTATATTTTACCAATGGACAAGCTATAATAACAGCTGTTCTTACCTTTTGAACAGTTTTAGGAGGCAATATGTCCAATAATGTGAAGAATGGTAAATTAGCTCCTATGAAGTGGTGGCAGCTGGCCTTGCTTGGGGCTGCCTCTATGATTGGTACCGGTTATTTCTTAGGTTCAGGGATTGGCATCAAAATGGGCGGCGTATCTGTCATTTTCATGTATATTCTAGCTGCCATTGGCACCTATATTGTTTTTGATGTTTTGTTCCGAATGACGGGAGAGGATCCCCAACAAGGATCTTTTCGGACATATGCCAAGAATGCGTTTGGACGCTGGGCAGGCTTCACCAGTGGATGGGTCTATTGGAGCTCAGAGCTTTTGATTATGGGGAGTCAATTAACTGCTCTATCCCTGTTTACCCGATTCTGGTTTCCAACGATACCCATGTGGATTTTTGCAACGGCGTATGCCTTGTTAGGGTTAGGTGTTATCTTGCTCGGGACTCATGCTTTTGAACGTTCGGAGCATGTTTTTGCTATTATCAAAGTATCCGCCATCGTTATATTTCTCATCATCGCAGGGGCCGCGGTATTTGGATTTATCAGGGGTGGCGAACATCAGCCGAAGTTCCCTATTACAAAAGAAACCCTTTTGCCAGCCGGGATAATTGGTTCTTGGTCCTCACTCATTTATGCTTTTTATGCCTTTGGCGGTATCGAAGTCATGGGTCTAATGGCAACGAGATTGAAGCGGCCCGAGGAGGCTCCTAAAGCAGGGAACATCATGATTCTTCTTATAACTACCATTTATGTCGCATCGCTTATTCTTGCTTTAACTTTAATCCCCTTGGATGCCTTGCAGGGAAAAGAAAGCCCGTTTCAGGTTGCTTTGAGTACTTACAATCTCTCTATTGTCCCGCATGCGTTCAATGCTATTTTAATTATTGCGGGCTTTTCTACGATGGTTGCATCTTTGTTTGCGGTAACAACGATCTTAGTCACATTAGCGAAAGACCATGATGCCCCCCTGATATTTGCCAAACAAACTAAAGGATACAGACAGATGCCTTTACCCGCTATTGGGTTTACCGCTGGTGGAGTAAGTGCAACGGTGCTCATGGCTCTTGCATTACCGGAGGAGCTATTTGAATATGTAACAACGGCGGCTGGAATTATGCTGCTATTGAATTGGCTCTTTATCCTTCTAACCTCAGGCCGGTTATTACACTTATCCGTGTGGGGAAAGATCAAACGATATACTGGCATGGTCCTGATCCTAACTGCAATCGCAGGTACTGTCTTTCATCCAACGAGTCGAGCGGGATTTTGGATAAGCCTCTTATTTATCATAATCATAGGCTTGGTTACATTAGGGATGAAATTCAAGCCTAAACAGGATAATCGTGAGGTGCGGCCTAAAGCCTAGCCTAACAGGGCATGGAACGCTTTTATCCCAAAATGCATGCCAAACCCGATTAGGGATAGCCCTGAGACGATGGAAATGGCTGAGAGCGAACGAGGTGTTAGAAATCTCCTAAACGTACTGGCTAAGGACGCCATTGCAATATCCCACATCAAAATCCCTACGAACATCATCCCCGTATACAACAATACGTGATTTCTATCAAATATAGCAATCGTTTCCGCTAAAACCGACCCATAGATACCTAGCCAAAAGAGTATGGATAAGGGACTGGTAACGGCCATGATAAAACCGGAGAAAAACGATTTCGCTAGCGTCTCTGCTGTCCTATAACCTTCTCCTTTAATTTTCCCATCGCCAATCAAACTTTCGGTTCCTGAGTATAGTAAAATAAAACAGCCGAATAGCCAAAGAAAAGTCTTCATAAAAGGCGTTGTTAGAAAATGAACAAGTCCGAAATAAATGAGGATAATCAATATAACATCAGCAAGCATGCCTCCCATTCCTACTAGCCAAGCATGCAGGAAGCCTCGCTTAATACCTCTGTCCAACATTGCTGCATTAATAGGGCCAATAGGAGCTGACAGAGATAATCCCAAAAGTAAAAAACTTAGCAACGTATTTATTTCAATCACCCATTCTTGGTTATACGTACATCCCTCAATTATCCTATTCTTAGAATAAGGCTTGTATAACAAAAAAGTGTTTGACATTTACGCTACGTAAAGCTGTACTGTTATGTTGTCAGGAGGTGAACAGATGGAATACACCGTACAGCATCTGGCTCGGTTGGCTGGGGTTAGCACCAGAACGCTTCGGTATTATGATGAGATTGAACTTCTTAAGCCGGCAAGAATCAATTCGTCAGGATATCGAATCTATGGTCAGGCGGAAGTAGACAAACTGCAGCAAGTTCTGTTCTACAGAGAACTAGGGGTCAGTCTAGACAGTATTAAAGAAATTGTAACAGCCCCCTCTTTCAATGGAGCCAATGCCCTCAAAGAACATCGTGAACAGCTCCTCGACAAAAGAAAACAATTAGATTTGCTGATTGCAAATGTTGAAAAAACAATTGCCTTAACTGAAGGGAGAATAACCATGACCGATAAGGAGAAATTTGAAGGCTTCAAGCAACAGCTGATTGATGATAACGAGAACAATTACGGGAATGAAATTCGTGAGAAGTATGGTGATGATACCGTTAATAAGTCAAATCAAAAATTAAAGAATATGACCCAAGAAGAGCATGAAGAGGTAACAAGATTGGCGAATGAAGTGACCGCTACATTAGCGGAAGCTTTCAAAAACGGCGACCCCGCTAGCGATATAGCACAAAAAGCCGCAGATTTGCATAAGCAGTGGTTATCCTATTACTGGAGCGAATACAGCAAAGAAGCGCATGCCGGCCTCGCCCAAATGTATGTGGATGACGAACGGTTTAAGGCCCACTATGATGAAAATCAGCCGGGCACGGCAGAGTTTCTGCGAGATGCTATTCATATTTATACAGGCTCTAAAAAATAAAGCATTTAATAGACACTAGCATTTTTTCTACTATCACCTAAAAACATCCAATTCTTTTACAAGAGACCTGAATATTCTAATATTGCACCAGCCAACCAGCAGCCGCGTGCATGTCACCACTCAGACCTAAAAAGCCCAGGAACCTTGACCCTTGAGGTTCCTGTGCTTTTTGGTCATTCTTACTTGGCCACGGCTGTGACAATTGGTTTCACGAACGCTTTGCTTTGCCATGCCATTAACACGGGAAATCTTGCGTCTCCAGCTGCCCTAAGGGAATTAATCACTACAACGAAACTAAAATTGAATAATAATCTTGAGACTGCTCACAATAATGAAGGTTTTAAATATAATCTAAGGATGTGGACTAATGTCGAACCAACAAAAAAATCAATCCAATAAACAAAAAAGTCAAAAAGCAAGTGAAAACAATAAAAATAATAGCAGCAGCAATAATGGTATTGATGATGCAAATAAACATCCTGGCAGTTAAAAATCTTACAAAAAACCTTGGAAATCAATTTTGATTTCCAAGGTTTTTCATTCGTACCCAGCTATTTGAGAATAGACAAATTACCCTTTTTAACCTTCACCCACGCTCCACGGTTATCCGCTGATTCCATTTCAGCCTCTGCAATTTCAATACTGCCCATGGTACTGAAAGAAGTTGCTGTTGAAATGCTTTTCCCGTGAATTAAAGTTTCAACAAAATATTTGATTTCATGGTAATAGCCCATTTCTGCGGATAACTCCGGACGAAATCCAGGTCCTTCGTTCACATTCACCTGTAAAGAATCACCATGGAAAACGACATTCCCTTTTTCGAAATTAACCCGGAACTGCATTTCGAATCCATAGTCGCCTTGAAGCGTCCAGTCGACTTGTGCATTAATAACTTTGCCATCTTCGTACAAATAGTTGGTAGACACCACATCATATCCGCTGCCAGGAACTACATTCCGTGCTAGACTCGATACCGACTCAGGCTTGCCGAACAACCAATGAATCATGTCAATGTCATGAACGTGCATATCGAGCAGGGCTCCACCGCTTTTGTCTTTCTGAGTTAACCATGCCCCCCAGGTCGGCGTTCCGCCACCACGGTAGAAATAACCACCCAGCACGTTACCAAACGTTTGATTATCAACCAGCTGCTTCAGATATTCATAGGCTGGCCAAAATCGCAAGCATTGACCAATCATCAATTGTTTCCCACTTGCTTCAGCTGCCTGAATCATATCTTGACATTCATCTGCATTCATCGCCATCGGCTTCTCACACAATACATGAAGACCATGATTCAAACATTGAATCGAGATATCTCTGTGTAAAAAGGTGGGAAGTGTTATATCCACACAATCCAGCTGTTCCTTCTCAATCATTTCGGCCACACTCGTATATTTATTGTAAAGATCGAAATCAATCCCCGACGATCCGGTATTGATGTTGCCAGCAGCCGCGTTACCCTTCAGCTTCTCGATGTCGATATCGCACAAGGCAACAACATGAATCGGCACACCCTCCGCCTCGAGACGCACATAATTTTCCAGATGCGTTCGCCCCATAAAGCCTAATCCAATTAATCCAATTCTCAGCATGATTTCTCCCTCCCCAAAATTGCGTCCATAGCTCCTGATGTATTGTAAATGATCTGCTCGCCATGATGCGCATAGCCCGGAATCATTTCAGCAATGACATAGTCGTTATATCCAATAGCTTGGAGAGCTTTCATAACCTCCGGATAATTGACATCACCGGCCAATAGATCCACAAAACCGTGCAAGCCTCCCGCGTTACGGCGATAATCTTTGAAATGCACTTTTTTGATCCGTTTATTTAAAATCGAAATCCAATGCTCCGGGTATCCGGCATACAAGACATTGCCAACGTCAAAGTAAGCGCCTACATAAGGAGAGTTGATTTTGTCAATAAAGTCTCTCATTTCAAGAGGAGAGAGTAAGAATTTGTTCCATACATTTTCAATCCCAATCGACACTTTCAGTGCCTTCGCTTCATCCGAAAGCAGCTGGATCGCTTCCAATGCATGGTCGTAGGCCTGATCATAAGGAACTACTTCGGAGTCTGGTATGAAATCAACCCCCACGGCTCCGGGCACGACAAGAATCGTATCAACACCCAGAATAGCGGCATGCTCCAACTGTTTCTTAACGATATCCTTCGCCTTCTCGCGCGTTTGTGAACGCCCGCTTGTTAAGGAGTAAGTCCAGTATAAACCACTGGCTAAGCTAGTGATCGCAGTGCCTGTTTCTTCTGCTATCTGACGATACTTGTTGATTTCCGCTTCTTTGCTCTCCAAGCTTAACTCTCCTGTTTCGTTCAAAGCCAGCTCAATTCCGTCAAATCCCGCTTCTTTAGCTAAGGCGATACTTTTTTCCACATTTAGCGAGCCTGGAAATGACCAAATATTAATTCCTTTTTTCATTGTTATCTCCTCCGTCTCTAGCATTAATTATAAAAGAGGCGCGATCGATAATATTTATCCAAAAAGCCGATTTATTTGCACTTTACAAAAACGAGTATGTTAAAATGAGGCTGGGTTCATTGAACAAAATTGATCCATTGAGAGGGCGGACAGCATGGAATTCCCAAGGATACGACTACAAGAATCACTTACCATTCAAAACCTCATCTCCTTTCATTATTTTGAATATGCGAAAGGCTATGTATTTGAGGGGGAACAGCACGACTTTTGGGAGATTCTATATGTGGACAAAGGGGAAGTAGAGGTTCGCGCTGATGATGACATTCATATGCTGCGCCAAGGAAATATGATCTTTCACAAACCCGAGGAATTTCATACCGTTAGCGTTAAGCATGAGCATAAACCGCCAAACCTCATCGTCATATCCTTCGAATGCAAGTCCCCTGCGATGACTTATTTCGAGAATAAGATTGTGCCTTTAGGAGATCGGGAAAGAAATATGCTATCCCTAATCATCCAAGAAGGGTTTCAGGCATTCCTTCCTCCCTTTGACCGGCCATCCGTTCATAACCTGGTGAGAAACCAGCAGGCGCCATTCGCCAGTGAACAGGTGATCAAATCCTATTTAGAGGTCTTGCTCATCACCCTTATTCGAAATCAGGAGCAATCATCGGCGCAGGACCCTATTAAGCAGTCATCCCTTCATAAAGAAAAAGCCGAACAACGAATTGTTCAGCAAATCATAGCCTATATGCAAGCAAATCTCTCTCAATCCTTTACGCATGATCACTTATGCCAAACCTTTCATTTGGGCAAAAGTCGATTGAAGGAGCTATTCCAATCTCAAATGCAGACAGGTGTCTTGGAAGCCTTCAAATCACTTAAGATTGAGCAAGCCAAAACCCTAATAAGAGAAGAGCCGTATAACATTTCTGAGATTGCTGCCATGTTAGGTTATGCCAGCATTCACTATTTCTCTAGGGATTTCAAGAAGGCGGTAGGAATGTCACCTTCCGATTATGCAAAATCTGTTAAAGCTCGTGTGATTATTTAATAACTTTTAGTAACCGTTTAGCCGTTCCATTCTGTGTCTCGATGGTCTCATAAACATTCACAGTGAAAGGATAGCTGAATTGATCCGTTGTAATATTCGTTGCATCCAGGATTTGTTTCCCACTGATTAATTTATTCACACCTGTGAAGGAGGCATCCTTAGAACCGACAACACGTCCGACATTATCGACGATTTCAAATCTCAATTTAGAGAAATTGTTGTCAACTACGACATTTTCCTTCTGAGTAATCCCCAGATCGAGTCGGAACTTGTACGTGTACATCAATTGCGCAGTCGTTTGTGTGCTCACACTCACATCATTGAATGCCAGATTGAACGGATACAAGGAAATTGTAGAGTCCATTTCTTCCTTCTGAACGTCGGTTTGCAGCGCAGCAATCGTCGTTGTATAAGGGGCAGCGGCCTGTGCATCGAGCAGCTTCAAGGAGAAGCTAGTGCCCTCTTCCGTTTGTGGAACAATATACGAATAGCTAACCACGTAACTTAATCCGGGATTTAAGAGCGTCGTGACATTCGTTTGACGAGCTCCTTGATAGGTAACCCCCTGCGCATTGGTCAATTCCGATAGGAAAGCTGGAACGGGTGAAGGCGTCGTGCTCGTGTTCGTTAATTTGAACTTAGCAACTGCAGTTTGGTAGCCTTCACCAGGATTCTCATGCAGATGCAGCTCCATAAGCGATACTTCGGTTTTCTGATCAATCACTTTGGTTAACGCATCAAAAACGATGGGATCACCGATTGTATAAGGGACTGCTGCAGAATTCCCTTGTTCAGCTTTTGGCCAAGCGATAGCCAGCTTACCTGTTGCTAGCGCTGTGGCTTGACCTCCACCTTTGGGTACAAACGAATCTGTCGATAAGACGAGCAGGTTAGACAACGTCACACCATTTTCCACTGGAATGGCAAAATGAATGTATTTCTTTTCGCCGGCTTCCAAGTTCACGGGGTCTGCTTCGGAACGTTTGCCTTCATAGCTCTTCTGTTCCGACTGAGCGTCCAAACGGAAAGCAGGAACCGTTTCTCTTCCTACCCCAGGATTACTAGCCAAAACCGTTACAACAGCCGCGCGGCCTGCTGCTGTATTTTGCATAGAAGCTTCTACTGGCGTATATACGAGTTCCGAATTAACACCAGGAATAGTGAAAGCTTCGCCCCATGTTAAGCTGCCAAGGCTCTGCAAAGCAGCACTTCCTGTCCCCCCATACCACACGGATTTAGTCGGCATGGCCAGAAGTGTCGTTTCCACTTTGGGATACGAATAAATATCAACATTGACGAAAGAAAGCTGATCTATTTGACCAATTTCCTTGCTATCCACGGAAGACATGTACACGAGCTCGCCGATTTCTTTAGGCTGCAAAGCTTCTTTATTACTCGCACTTGGTTTCAATGTATACGAAACACCGCTAGTGGTTTGAACCCGAAGCTCGTGTTCGGGAATTCGGTTCTGCGTCGCGCCGCCATTATATAAACGAACTGTGACTGCAAGCTGTGAACCGGACGCAGTTGGCGTCACGGCCACATTTTTAATCGCAGCACGAATATCATTGGTCAATCCGTAATTGACGGTTGGTGCAGTGACAACAGGAGTTGTTGTATCTGCTGCCCAAACTGCCGTGCCGCCTTGAACGATCATTGTACCCAGCACGATGGCTGTCAAGCTAGATTTCCATGGTTTCTTTTTCATGTAAGTACGCTCCTCAATGTGAAATGTCGCAGATGTCTATTTAGCTGCTGGTGTTGTAGTCGGTTGCGATTGTGCCCCGATAGTCTCTATTTTTTGTCCGTCCTTGAGGGTGTTCTGTCCGGCAATGACCAATTTCTCGCCATCCTTCACACCGTCAAGCACTTCTTGAAACTCCCCGTTGATACGGCCTAATTTCACTTTCCGCTTCTGATATAGATCTCCTTGCTCTACAAAAACGAAGGTATCCGATTCTTCTCGGATAATACTTAATGTTGGAACGGCAGTAACCTGCTCTTCCATATCCGTTGTAAGCTGTACCATGAAGCGTTTGCCAGGTTGTAAAAGATGATCCGCATTAGGAACTTCCAGTTCGAGCGTGAACGTTTTGGTTGTCGAACTCATTAAAGGGGCCAGATAGCTGATTTTCGCGGTTGCCTTCTTATCCGGACTATCCGGATTATAGTAAACAAGCTCCTTTTTCCCTTGAACTAATTGATAGTTCGATTCCGATAACTCCGTTTTGAGTTTAATCGGATCAATTTGCTGGACTTGCCCGACTTTACCGGCAGCAGCGGACACCGTTTGCCCCACCACCACGTTAAAATCAGTCAAAACTCCGCTGCTCGGCGCCTTTACACTGTAATTATCAAGTGAACGAGTGGCATCGTCCAAAGACAATCGAGCTGTTTCCGCTTGAGTTTCAATAGAGGCAATTGTATTGGAATTATCATTGGCGGTTAATTTGTTTTGCGAAGAGTCCATGCTCATCTTGGCGTTATCGACAGTTTGCTTCGCTTGGTCAACTTGATGCTGGGTAACGAGACCCGCATCAAAATCATTGCGCATTTTGTTATACTCCTGCTGCGCATTCTTATAAGTAACCTGCGAACGAGTTACAGCGTCAGCCAAGTCCTTGCGGTTGTTCACTTTATCGTCTTGTGCCTTCTGCAAAGATTCTTGCGCGCTTCGCAGAGACAGCTCGCTTTTACGTTTCGCTGATTCTGCGTCCCTGCTATCTATGACGAAGAGTACGTCACCCTTCTCAACGTATTCCCCCCGCTTCTTCACAACCTGCAGCACTTCGCCATTTGCTTTCGGGGAGACATCCAGCACAGTACCAGCAGCAACATCGGCCACCTGCTCGATCGGTGTACTGATCTTATGTTTCGTGATGGCTTCTGTTTTGAGCGGTCTTGGCTGTAATTGCGCAGCAGCTGGGCCGGCTTTGCCCGGAACCGAGCAGCCTGCTGCCATGATGGCCGCGACTGTCAGAAGCGTGAAAATACGCAGCGTACGATTTCTTAGGATTGGATGACTTGAATTTAGCTTCATTTCTGTGCCTCCTGAGCATTTTTCGCGTTTCTTATACATCTAAGCCTGCCGGCTTCGGTTCTGAGTGTTTTTTATCCCGGTGAAACATACGTGAAACACGGCCTTTAAAGCCTTCGATCATTTCATAAATAATCGGCACCACAACCAAGGTTAGCAGCGTTGAGGTAATTAACCCCCCAATAACGACAATACCTAAACCTTTACCAATTAATCCGCCTTCTCCGGACAATCCCATTGCAAGTGGCAGCAACGCAACAATTGTCGCTCCTGCTGTCATAATAATTGGACGAAGACGCACTTTACCTGCTTCGATAAGAGCATGCCGCACGGTGTAGCCTTCTTCCCGCAGTTGCTGAGTACGGTCAATTAGAACGATAGCATTTGTTACAACAATACCAATCAGCATCATGAAGCCAATCATTGACGTAATATTGAGTGATTCTCTTGTAATGATGAGTCCCAACAATCCGCCAATCGCGGCTAATGGAAGGGAGAACAGAATGGCAAAAGGCGCACCTGCATTCCCGAAGGCCAGTACCATAATCAAGTAAACCATGGCTACCGCGACGCCCATTGCCAGGAATAATTGCGAGAAGCTGTCACTGATATCGGCTGAAACCCCTTTAACCTCTGTGGATACACCCTCTGGAAGCACAATTTGTTTCAAAGCGAGTGACACTTTCATGCTCACACCATTTTTATTTTCAACATTGATCTTGGCTGTCACTTTCACTAGCTGCTTTTGTCCTTCTCTTGCTAGCGAGTTGGCTGATTGAATCTCATTAATGTTAGCAATTTCCTTTAGATAAACGGTGGTGCCATTAGCTGCTGTGAACGGAATAGTACCCAGCTTCTCTAACGAGTTTTTATCCGATTTATTTAATGATACGGTCGTTGTATACGTCACATTATCGAATTTCAGATCACCTAAACTCTGCTTCTGAATCCACGCACGCGCTGTATCTCGAACCGTCGCTGCATTCAAACCATAGGCTCTGGCTTTTTTCTGATCCACAGCGATCTGGATCTCGGTCTTGGCATCACTTAAGTTATCCTCGATCTCACTAAGCTCGGGGAATGTTCGCAACTTTTCCTTGACCAGTGCTGCAGCTTTCATTAATTGATCCTGATCCTCCCCCTTAAGGGAATAAGAGAAATCCGTACTGGAGATGCCACCACCTCCGCCACCAAGCTGCTTAGGCTCAACCACAGAACCTTTTGGAAGCTCAGAAAGGATATACGTCTTCATTTGCTCCTTCACAGCAGCAGGATCGACCTGATCATTCACCTCGACATAAATTTGCGAAGCATACGGCGTCCGCTGAGCATCATTACCTGTGAAACCGACCAAGGCTTCAACGAATTTGAACACAGGCTCACCGTTGCTGTCTTTGGTATCCATCAATGTTTTTTCTAGCTCTTTACTTTTCAAGTCTGTCGCTTCGAATGAAGTCTCATATGGCATTTTTATTTGAAAATACATCGTTTTTGAAGGTTTGCTATTCGGTAAAAAGGAAAGCGATAAGGCTGGAATCGTCGCCGCGATCGTTACAATAAAGATTAATCCCGTAATCAATAGCGATTTGATCCGGTGTTTCAAAGACCATTCCAATACGGATTCATAGAAAGTCATGAAACGACTCTGCTTGAATTTGTCATGCGGTTTAATTTTACTGCGAAGCACCAGGAGCTTAGCCAGCATTGGAATAACAGTTAAAGCGACTAACAATGAGGATAAGAGCGCGCAAGCGAGTGTAATCGCGAAGGGTCTGAAGAAACCGCCCACGATACCGCTCACCATACCCATTGGAGCGAAAACCCCTACTGTAGCTAACGTAGAAGATGTAATTGCCATGGAAACTTGCTTCGTAGCAAGCTTGATTACGGACTCATTACGCTCCTGTGCTTTTTCTAAGGAGCTATAAATATTTTCAATAACAACGATGGAATCATCAACCACGCGGCCGACAGCGATAAACATACCGCCAAGCGTCATCGTATTCAGTGTGAGACCGAACTGCCACATGAGCAGCAGGGTAATCAAAATCGATAGCGGAATCGAAACAAGAACGATGATTGTCATGCGTACATTACGTAAAAATAGAAGAATCATTAATGATGCCAGAATGGCGCCAATAACACCTTCACGCAGCAATCCATTGATCGATGCCTTAATCTGATCGGCACTATCGAACGTGTTCACGAACGTTACGTTAGGCATTGTTGTTTTCCAATCATGGATCAGCTTTTCCAAAGAGGCCGAGAATTCAACCGCATTGGCACTGCTGCTTTTGAACAGAATCATACCAATCGCTGGGTTTCCATCTAGACGCCCATTGAAATTCGACTCTGAGATCGCCTTTACTTTGGCCACTTGATCGAGTGTAATAATATCGCCTTTGGACGAAGTAATTTCAATTTTTTCCAGCTCATATAGACTGTTCAGATCTCCCGTTACACGAGCCATCTTGTTATTCCCACTAATCTCTACGCTGCCGATCGGACTCTTGGTCAGAGCAGAATTAATTGCATTGCTAACTTGTGATGGCGAAAGTCCATAAACAGCTAGGGCATCTGCGTCTAATTCGATGTCAAGCGAAGTATCACGTGCGCCAATAACGTTCATATGGTCGATTCCTGCGATTCCTTCCAAACTAGGCTTAATTGTATCCTTGTACCATTTATCAAGCTCGGTTTGACTCATTCCGTTATTCGCATAAGCGACCAAATAATTGGATGCGAAGGACGCAGCGCCAAATGTGGAAGCTTTCGGCGCGCTTGCCGCAGCCGGAAGCTTCACTTCTTGAAGTAAGGAAATGACATCCTGCTTCTTCTTATCCGTATCCACATTCTGCTTGAATTGAATAATAATCATCGACTGATTATCGCTCGACGTGGAGCTCATATTTTCGAGATCAGCCAAATTCGCTAATTTTTTCTCAATTGGTGCCGTAATTTCATCCATGACATCCTTTGGCGCCCCCGCATAGGTCGTACTGACGACGACGACAGGGAAAGAAACGTTAGGTAAGTTCTCTACTTTGAGCTTGTTGGCCGCATAGACGCCGCTCCCTAACAAGATGAAAATAATAATGAACAAAGCAGAGACATTTTTCATGGAAAAATGGGTTAATCGATTCATTGCTGCTCTCCCCTCATGACAAGCTTTAACACATTCTCATCAAATTTTTATACGCTAACCATACAGTTTCAATATGAACCCAATATGAACAAAACAAAAAACCTTAGAAACTGATCCAAGGTTTTTAGAGCTTACTTTTATTGGGATAAGTCATCATAGGTATCGAAATGGTAAACAGCGTTCCTTTATCGATCTCACTCTGCACCTCAATGGCACCATGGTGAAGTTCAACAATTTTCCGGACAATCGCAAGTCCCAAGCCGCTTCCACCTGTCTCGCGCTGTCTGGATGCATCTGCTTTATAAAATCGTTCAAAAATCCGTTCTTGATCAGCAGTCGCGATCCCCATACCGCTATCTTGAATTCGGATGAGAACATGATCATTTAGCGGCTCCAATTGGATTCGAATCGTTCCGTGTGAGGGCGTGAACTTAATGGCATTACCGAGAAGATTCATCCATACCTGACTCCATTGATCTGCATCCGCGGTAATTTTTACTCGAGGAAGTTTCAAATCAAGCTCCAATTGCTTACTCGACCATAGAGGCTCATAAAAGACAACAATTCTACGCAATTGTTCATCCAGATCATATGTGGTTGGGTTGAAAGGATGATGCTCTGATTCCAATGAAGCCAGCTTCAATAAATTATCACTGAGACGGGATAAACGCTCACTTTCTCGTTCAATGATCTCCAAGTAGTGTCCGCGCTCCGCTTCGTCAATTTCCGAACCTCGTAAGGCTTTAGAGAAGCCGCGGATCGACGTAAGAGGTGATTGGATTTCATGGGAAACGTTCGAAACAAAGTCCTGCCGCATCTGTTCCAGTTGTTTCAGTTCACCAGCCATATGGTTAAAGCTTTGAGCTAGCTGCCCTAGCTCATCCTTTTGCTTCACAGACACATGTACATTGAAATTCCCCCGAGCTAATCGCTCCGTAGCCAGAGTCAATTTCTTCAGTGGATTCACCAGATAGCGAGAAGCGATCAGAATGAGTAAACTGCCGACGATAAGAACGATCGCAAGGACGGAAATAATGGCTGTCTGGATTTGACGTCGGACCGCTTCAGAGAAAATCGGATTAATAAAAAGGGCATAGGTCTTATCACCAACTTGAAGAGGCAGTCCCACTTTAATCCGATTGATGGGGTCTTTGGGTACGCCATAGTCCAAGCTTCTATATATGCTTCCATTTAATACAGAGGTCACTTCCGAAGCTTGAATACGAGGAATCCCTTTTTTGTCCAAAGGAATCTCCGTCATGGGCTCACCCTTAGCATTAAATAAAGTAAAGCTGTAGTTATCATTCAGTCGATTACTACCCCCCAGAAAAGATGCCAGATTCTTCGGCTGAATCTCTTCACTTAACGTCACTATTTGCTTGCCTATCGTAAGCATTTCATCTTGAAACCCTGTCGTAATTCTATTTGTGAATAAGCTCATCGCCAGCGGAAAAGCAACCAAAACACTGACCACAACAATCGTCAAGAAAGTCAGCACGACTCGAAGATAGAGCGACTTAATCATGCTTCACCTCAAGCCTGTAACCAAGTCCACGAATAGTTGCGATACGGAACTCCTCCGTCAATGGTTCAAAACGCTCACGCAATCGTTTAATATGAACATCAACCGTTCGGTCATCGCCTTCATAATCGATTCCCCAGATTTGCTCAATAAGCTGAGCACGAGTAAAGATTTGCGCTGGATAGCTGGCAAGCTTGTAGAGAAGTTCAAACTCCTTTAAAGGCAGTGCCAGACGTTGATCCTGCAAACGAACCTCAAATGCTGTATGATCGATTATCACATTTCCGAGTGTGATTGTCTGAGCGGCATTTATTCGATAGCGTTTCAGCAGAGCTTTCACACGCATCACCAGTTCCACAGGGTCAAAGGGCTTCACGAGGTAGTCGTCCGTACCAAGCTGAAACCCTTTCACCTTGTGGATCGACTCGCTTTTGGCAGTCACCATCAAAAGGGGCAGATCGTCGTATTGCGCCCTTAACTCGCGACATAAATCCCAACCATCCATCAAGGGCATCATAACATCCAATACGACTAAATCCGCCGGTGTAATTTCAAGCATGCTGAGCGCTTCTTGTCCATTGCTTGCCTGTACCACAGTCAAGCCTTCTCTAACCAAATAAACGCGAATCAGCTCTCTGATATCTGCGTCATCATCCACCACCATGATTCTGGTCACGAAACGTTCCGCCTTTCATCTGGCACGATAATTAAGTTAGATATGGAATGGGGTCCTTAGAACCTGCTTCTTCAAAGCCTTTCAAGCGTAAACGACAGCTGTCACAAACGCCGCACGCTTCGGCTTTCCCATTGTAACAGGACGTGGTAAGCTCGTAGGGAACACCGATTTTCAAGCCTTCTGCTACGATCTTCGCTTTGCTCCAATTAATCAAAGGTGTCTGGATCGAGATTCCCTTCCCTTCAACACCAACCTTGGTCGCGAGAGCAATAACTTCTTCCACTTTATGAATAAATTCCGGACGGCAATCCGGATATCCGCTGTAATCAAGGGCATTCACGCCGATATAAATCGCTTCGGAACCTGTCACTTCCGCATAAGATGTGGCGATGGAGAGGAACAGCAGGTTGCGTCCCGGAACATAGGTAACTGGGATTTCCGATTCCTCTGATTCTGCTGCATGCCCATTTCCATTCATAACATTCGGCACATCGATGCTATCGTCCGTTAAGGCGCTGCCGCCGAAATCACGCAAGAAATCAAGCTTGATGATCTTATGACGCTGGCTGACACCATAATGCTCAGCAACTTGCTTGGCATTCTCGATTTCGATCTTGTGACGCTGACCATAATCAAAAGATAGCGGATATAGCTCGTATCCAGCCTCTTTAGCAAGTCCCATACACGTTGTACTATCTAATCCGCCACTTAAGATAATGACGGCTCTTTTCTTGTTTTCATTGCTTGCGTTCATATTGCCACCTCTTTTTTATGGTTGTAAAAAAAGGGATACCACGGCTAACCCACGATTAAACACCGCGCATCGCCGGATCCCAAATAATCTTGTGCAGCTGCATGTTGAGCTTCACCTTGGACAAACCTGCGTCAAGCATAAGCTCGACAAGCTTGCGCGGCGGCATGGTCTCCCACACCGGGCTAAACATTGGCAGCGCCTTTGTCGGATGCTGCTCAAGCACTTCCACCGCGGTGCGGAAGTCGTGCTCGCTGCCGATAACGAACTTCAACTCGTCCTGCTCGCGCAGCAGGGCGAGGTTGCTGACAATCATCTGCTCCATCTCGCCAGAGTCGGGCAGCTTAAAGTCCATGATGTATCTCACCTTCGGTGATGCGATCCGCTCCAGAAACAATGCAAGATCGATCGCGCCATTCGTCTCGATATGCAGGTCATCGACCTGCTCAAGTTCTGCGAGCGCGTCGATCAGAGCGAGCGACTTCTCCCCGTACAGGAGCGGCTCGCCGCCGGTAAGGCAAATATGCCGGGAGCGGAACGAACTGACCTTGCTGATAATTTCAGCAATGGTCATGACGTTCTCCGCTTCCGCGGGCGGGTAACTGTACTTGGTGTCACACCAGGTACAGCGCAGGTTGCAACCAAAAAGACGGACGAAGACTGTCGGGAACCCAGCGCGGGTTCCTTCGCCTTCAACCGTCTCGAAGATCTCGACCATCGGAATGCGGATATCTCGCATTATACCTCCTCCTCCATCATCGAGCGTGTAATCGCCGCGTAGCTGGTCGGCGTCTCCCACAGCCGGATTTCTTCCAGCACAATCGCAGGAAATAGCTGCTCCTCAAGGAGGGCTTGATGAATCTCCTCATACATCCAAACGACCATATTTTCAGCGGTAGTATTCATAGCCGGCAGCACATCATTCAAATATTTATGATCTAACCGATCAATCACACGTTCCTTCGCAATACGTTTAATATCCCCAAAATCTATAGCGATCCCCCGGCTATCCACTTTACCGCGCATAATAACTTGCAGCTTATAGGTATGGCCGTGCAGACTTTTACATTTCCCCTCATAACAATGCAAATGATGCGCACTGTCAAACGTAAACTCTTTGGAAATCAAAACGGATTTGTGATGATATTTTAATTGGTTCTCTTGGATGTCACGCCCCAACATTTGCACATCTCTGGGGATTTCATAGCTCATATCTATCACCTCATATTATGAAAAAAAACAGTACTTTACATTATATCATGAGGAGACCATTTCTCACAATCTATCCGCCGGATTCCGTCTTCCCTTCTGTGACCAGTCCAAATGACCGCGGATTTCCTGAATCCGTTCGTTCTCATTCCGTAAATCCGATTCAATTAAAGCCGTAAGACTTTCAATTTGATCGACAACGGTATCTGGAAGCTCTACTTCTTCAACCGATTTTACGATATAAAGCAAGCATTGTAGTGTCTCATCCATAAGGCTCTTCTTTTTCCCGGTCAGGACAACCTCTGACAAGAAAATAAGGTGACTCAGCTCTTTTTGCGTCATTTTCAAGAGGAACATCCCCTTTCTTGCTTCCATTATCCAACATTTTACGACATCGCGGAAGACTATCTTGACAACAATAACTATAACATTTATGTTTACAGTAAAGTGTTAATGTTTAGTTGTTTACAGTTCGAGACACTTCCCCCAATATTTTATTGAATGTTTTTCAGCAACAGAAACACACTAAAGAGAATTTATTATTATCCTGGAGGAAAACCTAATGAGCACACAAGTACAATCCGATGTTTTAAAAGTTTTGCAAGACCGTCATTCCGTGAAGCAATATCAAACAGGGCATAAAATGCCGAAAGCTGATCTAGAGCAGCTGTTGAAATCTACATCACAAGCTCCATCCTCATGGAATCTTCAACACTGGAAGCTTCTCGTTATTGACGATCAAGCTCAAAAAGAGAAATTGCTTCCTATCGCATATGGACAAAAGCAAATCATAGAAAGCTCCGTTGTTATCGCTATTTTAGGCGATCTTGAAGCTAACAAAAATGCTGAACTCGTTTTTGGTCCGGCTGTAGAAGCTGGCTTCATACCGAAAGAATTGAAAGACAATCTTATCGCTCAAATCGAAGGGGCTTATCAAAACCCGCAAGTTGCTCGTGACGAAGCTATTCGTAACGCTTCCCTAGCTGCTATGCAGCTCATGATTGCAGCTAAAGCACTTGGCTACGACACTTGCCCTATGGGTGGTTACGATGCTGGCAAATTCGTTGAAGCTTTCAACGTTCCTGCACGTTTTGTGCCTGTTATGCTGATTAGCGTAGGTTTGGCTGCTGCTCCTGCCAGATCTGGAGGTCGTCTACCCTTAGATCAAATCACCGTTTCCAACTCCTTTTAACGAACAGGAAAAGGCATGGCTTCCATAAGTATATGGGAGTTCATGCCTTTTTTTATTGTTTTAGTTCAATGAAATTGATCCGTTTCGAACCAAATTTCGTCAATTAGTTTATTTCGATACAGCATGGATACATTGAAAGTTTCATACTCTTTTTCTTTATCCAATTCTTCAAGCAGTAATGATGCTATAAGCTCTCGATCATCCGAATCTCCCGGCTCACGAAAATCAATAAAGCCCGTTAGCTGACGTGAACTGATATCCACCGTTGCGGTACCAATTGGTAAGCCACCATAGGATTGCTGGTAAATTTCATAAGTCAGTGTATCTCCGTCATCCCTCGCCAAAATAATTGTGTAATCCTCTTGATCAGGAGGCATCATCACATCTGACTTTATGTCATCAACCAAATCTAATAAATCAATATGTGTTAATTCAACCGTATCAATTGTTTCGCCATTATAGATCATATTGAAAATGAACGTGTCCGTTTCATCCTCATTGAAATCTGCGACTACGAGCTCAGTCACCATATCCATTTCTTCATCAAAAGGATCAAATTGCCACATTATTTCCCCAATCACATCGGAACCGTACATATCAATAGCAACTTCTGCAACCAATTCCGAGTCTTTATCATATACATGATACTCCACTCGGTTTCTATTTTCCCCTACAATGACAAGCTCATAGCCCCGTTGATTCTTACGTTCCTGAATCATATCCATACGCTCAGGTCCACTATCTGCGTCGATATCATCGAATCGGGTTTCATCACTCTCCCACTCATAATCGACTTCATCGTCATGGTCGTGGGCATCCGACATCAAGTCCTCTTCGAGCATTGCTGTTTGTAAGGCATGGTCAGTCGAGATAACGAAATCATAATCACTATAACTAACTAATACCTCACACTCCTTGATGCCTAGTGCATCATTGACATTCTGAACGTACTCCTGGACGAATTGATAAACCTTCTTCTTGTCCACGATCGTAATGGACTGCTGCTCCAGATGGATCGAGCCTTTGAGTCGATCCGATTCCCTGTAGACTAGCGTTAACGTACCGACAAATTCCCCATTATACATAATATCGCAGACTTCGCCGCCTGCTGTTTTCAGGTCGGGTCTAAGCATAATATCGGCCACGACTTTATTCGCCTCCTCTACAGTTCTTATGATTCTTCTGTAGCTTGTCCCAACATCGTCCAATATATGAGTATTCAGGGTAAACGTCTATACACATCTGACTATAATTTCATATGCTATCCTACAGTGTTAAAGGGGAGGGATTTATACATGTCCGCTGTAGGAGCATATTCGTCCGTTGGTGCAATACTGGTACTTTACATTTTGTTGGTTATCATCACTCGTTCTTTTCTTCTGTAATCCTAACAATCTCCCAAGCAAATGGTGACATGCAAAAGGGACGGTTCCCAGTGTCATAGCACATGACAGCGGAACCGTCCCTTTATTATTTACTAAGATTCATTTAAGTCTTGGCGAAGAACTCACAACAGCATCTGTCCATTCGTTTTCATTTGTAAATAATTGCGCAACTTTAAACCCACGATTTGATTCAGTTTTAGACATTGGAATCACACTTACTTGCAATTTATCTTTAATTGTTACATGATTCGTTTCATCTTTAGCTGTAATCGTGAGGTCTATCGGATTATTCGTTTCTGTAGTAAATTCCGAACTTAAATACAATGAATTTGTATGATCAATACCATAAGTTAGTCCTGTGACCGATGCACTGTTTAAATACACCGAATAGGTAACAGAAGAACCGGTAAAAGGTACTAACAAACTTTGCAAATTCAAGTTTAATTGACTTCCTAAGATCAAACTTCTATTCACTAAACCATCCTTAAGAGTAACCCTAAATTTACGATCTTCTCTGTTATCTCCATTAACGGCTGATATCGTATAAGTCTTAGTCAAAGTATCAGGAGTTGGAGTAAACGTAACTTTAGTACCTGAAATAGTCACATAATCTGAGGCTCCAATAAGATTAAAATTGGTATTAGCATTTATAAATGAGAAATAGTTAGATAAATCTACGGTAATAGAAGTTCCAGTATCTAAGTAAAAAGTCTCAATATTGTTGATATGAAATGGGATCTTCCCCTTCGCCATTCCCCCACTGTGATCTGCAACAAGAACATCTAAGTCAAAATCACCTGATCTTAGTGGCATTAATTCTACACTGCCATCTTCTGTTGTGTTGATTTGCATATTCTCGGTGCTATTACCAAGAAAATATACATGCAAAATATCGTCATTATCATCATTAAAGAAATGATTAATTTGATCTGCAATTTTCCAACTTGGAATAACGTTTTGTACTGTTCCCACAATTTTAGAAGTGGTTATTTTAGGGTAAGGAGCTGAATTAGAAGGCTCATGGTTAAATGGACTTATATTCATTACTGTTTTAGGATCGACATTGCTAAGCAATCCTTGTACTTGATCAACGGTCTGAAATTGTGTAAATTCTTTCATAAGATTAACAACATTCGAAATATCAAACTTAAATTCATCGGCATTTCCTTTATTAGGAATTACGATGACTTCAAAAGTGTCTGTTATTTGCGAATAAGATGGTTCATACCTTATTCCAGAAACAGTAAAAGTCGCCTTGCCTACTAAACCTCCTTTTATTTCTAAAATCCCTTCACTCCCCGCCAAGATATGGCCATTCGCAACATTCCCATTATCTTTATCCGGTGTGACATACATATTTTTGGAGTTATATATTGCATTTAAGTCAATATATTTCGTCCCGTTCAAAGGTACAACAATGGTCTGTATTTTTTCCACTGGCGTAGATATAGGAATAGATGTAAGAGTAGGAGTAGGAGTAGATGTAGGAAATTCAGTATTTGATGCATACCCCTGCTGCACAGGAGCAACTATAAAAGGCAGAGCCAACATCGCCGTAATAACAATTGCTCCTATTATTTTCTCTTTTTTACTAAAAGCTTTCTTCCCATTCCCCATCATTACACCACCGTTATGAATTTTCTTTCCTCATTCTACCATAGCCAATTATTAGGAAGAACCCCTGAAACGACAAAAATCCTCAAAAACTGAGGATTTTATCGAAATTTTATATTATAAACAGTACTTTACTAGGGCTTCATGCACACCTTCATCATTATTAGAAGAGGTGATAGCGTCCGCGGCTTCTTTAACGCCTTCCGGTGAGTTCGCTACAGCGATACCGAGCCCTGCGAATGCCATCATTTCCAGATCATTATAATAATTTCCGATAGCCATTATCTCACTTGGATCAATCTCTAAAGATGCGGCCAAAGCTTTCAAAGCATTGCCTTTATTGGCCTTTGCGCTCATCACATCAATAAACAAATCGCCACTGCGAATCATACGCAAATGACCAACTAATTTGTGCTCTTCCCATTCCGTCTGAACACGATCCAGCACCTCAGGCTGGCTAAAAAGTGTAAATTTGACAATTGGCAGCCCAAGCTCTGATACATCTGTTACGAGTTTTGGGTTGACCAGAAACTTCTTGTACATCTGCTTTTCGTACTCACCAACCCGTTCAATGTACATGTTAAATGAGGTACATACATCGAAATGAATGCCCTCTCTACGTACATAATCCAACATCGGTCCAATTTCTGGAAGCGTAAAAGCAAA
Source organism: Paenibacillus sp. yr247 (assembly GCF_900103825.1). GTDB lineage: Bacteria > Bacillota > Bacilli > Paenibacillales > NBRC-103111 > Paenibacillus_E. The sequence continues at coordinate 63,245 of NZ_FNIF01000011.1, read as the reverse complement.
CTCATTAACTAACGTCTGCCCCCGTTCATCTGCATGAACCGTTGCCGCCCCATTGTGCGTAATCATCGTTCCTTCCAGCCCGAGCTGTTGAAGAATGGGCAGCGTACTGCTAGGAGCTCTTCCGGTACATAGCACGATATGACACCCTTGGTCGTGTACCTCCTGAATGGTTTCTATCGTCTGCTCGGATAATTCATGCTGATCATTTAAAAGCGTTCCGTCTACATCTAGTGCTATTAATCGATATTTCAAGGTTTTCGCTCTCCCTTGTGTTTCACCTTTTTATCGACCTATTGTACCATAGGACAACCTTGTATTCACCGTTTTTACATAAAAAAGACAGTTATCCGAAGATAACCGCCTTTCTTTATTGAACCCGATGAACACCGACTGATTTATTGACATTGCCGATGATTTGGACTGGAATATCCTCCGTTTTCACAACACCATTGCGGTAACGTATTTGAAAGTGAATGGTTTGCAAGCCTTGAGGCAAGCCCTCCGTAAATGACTGGAATTTAGCATCAAAAAGTTTCCCATTAAACGAAGCAGCATCTCCTGCTGCCACTAATCGTTCGGACACATAAATCGAATGCCCATCTAAACCGGTTGTATCGATCCATGCCGTTACTTCATCTACAGGGGCAGGTGAGCTTTTACTAGAAACAACGAAAATTTCACCGGAGTAGAAATCCTTAGGTACGGTCACCGTTCGGTGGCCACTTTTTTCATGTAAAAGCAGCCAATTATCTGTATATGTCACGTCAGACTGAATCGTCAAGGGGATGGCTGCAATCATTTTTACAGTGGTATTTGGAAGAAGTCCATCGGACACGGTTAGCGTCACTTTATAAACACCAGGTTTTAGGAATTGATGCGAAATATCCTTGGAAGAAAAATTCATTATCGCCCCATTTGGTTGCTCAACCTTCCACTGATAGGATAATATATCGCCATCAGGGTCGAAGGAGGTATTGGTGGTTTGAACCACATCGCCCTCCCAAACCGGCTTCGGAGACCAATCAAATTCGGCTACTGGTGCTCGATTGATATAAAACCAAGTTTGCGCTGAATAATCTGACCATGCAACCCCATCGAACACCCTAACTCTGACTCGGAGTTTTTGACCAGCTGGGAGATCCTGGTTGCTCTTCCAGCTGCCCAAGTTTGAAGTAGTCCCTTGGTAGAACTGCCCAGTATCTAGTACCGCATCGTTGGCCTCATTGGTGATTTGCATTTGAAAATAGGTGAAGGTTGTACCCAGATCTGGATCGGTTTGATTCCATTGAAACGTAGGCCGCAGTTCAGAGAAAATGGTAGGTGCAGCCTGCGTTCCACTTGGAATTGTCATACTCGCTGAAGGAGGTCTATTCATTGTAAACCATCCAGAGTTAGACCATCCTGACCAATACTTCTCATCATGAACTCTTACCTGAACTTGAAAAGGGCCAAGTTGATTAGCAATAACGGATAACCCAAATTGCTCTGTAGGATGGGCTGTCCAAGAGTTGGCTGTAGTCTCGTAATCACAGCCACTCCAACTATTAGAATTGCTATTATAACTACACCAGTGGGCGTAGCTGCCTCCTCTTAATGCATTATTCGTATACCCATAATAATCGTAAGTAACTTGAACACCGTTTGCATCCAGTATTCTATAGTTAAAACTACTATAAGTAGTCGGAACATCTGGATCATTTTGATCCCAAGAAGGTATTAATATCCCACTAGTGATGGGAGTAGGATTTGATTGCGTTCCGTTAGGGAAAGTCAGTTTAGCAGTAGGTGGGAATCCTTGACTGAAATACTTCTCCGACCACTCCGACCATGCCCCCTTTTCATCCTGAACTCTAATCCTTACCTTATACGTGTAACCTTGTAAAGTCATTGGAACTGTATAACTTAATCCGACTGTAACTCCGTCACTTCTTAGGTTGCTGCTAGGAGATATAGGAGGGTAGAATTGACTTACCCATCTATATTGCGGATTACTATAGTAATCATACCAGTAATATTGAATATCTATTTCAGATTTTACAATATAACTATCAGCGTCGTAATCGACCGCGTTCCAAGTAAGTAGTGGGTTAGTTTTCGATGCACCAGACGGGTTATTATAGTCAGCACTAGCGGGGCTAGTTATGTCTACAAACGGCGCATGGTTCGCGGGAGTAGTATTTAACCAGATATATGATTCTGCCCAGTCAGACCATGCCCCATATTCATCTTTCACAGCTACCCTAAATGTGTATAATCCCATTTCAGTGACTCTGTTTATAAGTCCTGATACCGTTGTTCCGTCAGGTAGAACATGCTCGTACCTGCGATCAAGTATCCCTTTTGTTGTGGCATAGTTAATTCCAGTCGGTTCAGTCGAATAATTATCAGTCGATAACCATCTATCAGGATCATGGCTTTGGGAATCATCGCAAGTGACTTTATAGTAAATATCCTGACTACAAGATATAACGCCTATTGGCCTGCGATGAATTAGGACGTTTCTCGAATATGGATCAGACTCGGATAAATACTCAGCAAAAGCTGCGTTAGGATAAGCAAAACCAGTAGGAGAAGGATCATCAGCTCCGATATATATCAACTTATATAAGCCAACTTTATCAAGTGCTTTCACTGGATCACCCATTACGGTTTGACCGTTATAAAAGGATAAACCGCTCAATCCATCTCCTGCATCTAAAAATTTAGTTGAATTTGTATGCTCATACTTCCATTTGTCTTTAATAATAAGATGAGGATCGTTTTCAGGGTCATTGTAGGTAGTTCCATAGGTTAAAACTTCCCCTGCAATTCCCGTATCACTTATCTTTGTGTTATCGACAATTGGAATTTTAACGTACACGTTGCGCAAATGAGACCCGAAGCCTCCCATAAACGCTCCGTAAGTACCAGAAGCGAAAGTATTGTCAGATACTTCGAAAATGGGCAGCTGTCCTAACCTAACTTTAATCTTAGCTCCCCTAACAGATATCTTAAGGTTTAAGAAATCAGTCGTATTGAGGTTAATCGGACTTGATCTCAGTTCAGTACGATTGCCATTCACAATTTTCGATAGAGCAACTCGATTGGATGTAATCTCTAACCTATACATATTATTATTATTTTGCGCCCTAAAACTAAATCCAGAAGGGGCATTTATGCTATTATTAATACTCGTCTGCATAAAGTCAAAATAGTAATCTGCATCAGGAATATCTGTACCCTTTTTAAGGATTTGTCCTACCTCAGAGGATGCATATACGTTAGGACTAGCAATCGCTCCTTTTATCGTGTAGTAATAGTACTTGTTATAAGAGCCAGTTGTATCTTCGTCATAACTCGATACATAGCTACCTACACTGCATGAGCCACAAGATTGCCAAACGAAATTATATCGTCTAATTTTGTAATATCTTTCTTGCAGATGTAAGTAATATTCTCCGCCAGCTCCAAATCCAGATGCGGTTATGGTAAATTGTCTGTCTTCATATAGAGATTGTTCATTACTATGGTAGTTTTTTGGACGTAGATTAGACGTTGTATACTCAGCAATCTTAGCAGCATATTTATCAGCAACGATAACTTTGTTTAGGCCGTCTACGATATAAACATATCCATCCCCAGAAACATCCCATTTTACTTGCACCATCGTAGCAGTGTCTCTATCCCAACCGTCTCCCCTAATAACACTACCATCATGGCTTTGACTACTGGCATCATGGTTTACAACACTTACATCTAGTTGTTTAGTAACACCAGTACTTTTGTTATAAGAAGTAAGATAATTGGTATATGTCCCTCTGTCAGAAGAGCTGCTTCCACTACTACTAGAGCTAGAATTGCTATAAATGCTCGTGTAGTCTTGATGACCGTAGACAGCTACTTGCGAGTCCTCATAAATCGCTCCGCTACTCGCACTAGGTCTAGTTATTGTTCCAGTAGGAACTTCTAACCCTGTTTCTACGTCGTACCACTTCGACGGATCGCCAGCGCACCAGTAACAATAACTTGGGTTTTCAAGAACAGCAGGTATTTTAATCTTAGTTCCATCATCATTAATTTCCATATAGCTGCCATTAGCCACTTGATAAGGCTGAGTTGGCAGGGAAAAATATTGTATTATGTAATAGTACGTACTTTCGAAGCTCTTCACCCACGAAACATTCCCAGAGGCATCTTTTCTAGTGTAATCGCACCACCAATGATACTCGTCATCATCGGAGCTATAATCAACATAGTAGTATCTACAGGATAAACTGTAGCTTCCGCCTTTTGCGTCATATGTTAGGTAATTTCCTGTGTTACTTGCAGTAGGCGCTGTATAAAGCCCACTTAAATCAGAAGTTACAGGTTGCCCATAAGGTTTAAACTGCCAATCAACCTTTTGTAAAGTGTAAGGAATGCTACCCCGAACAGCTACTCCGCCTTTATTACCTAAGTACTGTGTGCCATACAAAGGAGGAATGTAATAACTACTTCCAACGTCAAGTCCAACGGTTATAGATGCGTTAGTAAATACTAGGCCACTAGCAGGAGCTTTGTATGGAGCCTTACCATAATGAGATGTAAATCCTTTCGTGAACGTGTTATAGGTCAAACCGATATCCCTAGTTTTATGTAGATTAGAGTTCGTTAATGTTGAACCTTGCCACTGATCACCAAATGCCATTAACATTTCATTTTCGTTTATCGTAGTATACCTAGGAGGTTCTGGATTCGCGCCCGTAACCGTGAAGGCTACTTCGGGAGAATCATTTTTAATGTCAACCACATAGCTTCTGGTATCCGTTAAACCCCAATCTTCCTTTGTTTTTACTGTTAACTTATACTTACCTACCTTCGTAGCAGAAAGGGAAGCTGATCCTCCAACAGATATTGGTATATTCAACGGCAGGTGATCGTTATAAATTCCGTCATTATTACTATCGTATACGTACGTAATAGACGTTTCTACAATCACATCTCCGTCAGGACTATACGAGATATCTTTGAAAGGAACATTTCCCCTTACCGCGAAAAGAGGCAGATTGATAACTGCAACTGGAGGTTTATCCTCGACTACGTTAATGTTTTTAATAGCCATATTTTCTGGCAAGCTGCGTACCCCGTAATTATCCTTTACTTCTAGGGTTACCGTTTCTATGCCTACATTGGGATAAACGGGTAACTTATTCGTCCAGAAATACTCAGTTATTGTTCTGTTTTTGGCTGCCCTGCTGCATGCACCATTAACAGCGTTAGGTGCAAGAGGACGATTTTGTACGACACGACTGGGAACGTTTATACAAGGAATAGGCTCAGGACGCATGATTGTTATAGTCGCATCCTTTTGCGTACATGCTCCCTTATCATCACACATTTTCGCCGTAATCGTATGGTCACCTGCTGTTGATGCCGTTAGCCATGTTAGTTTATCCTCTGCTTTTAAATAGCCCATAGAAGGAAAGCTCTTGATCCAAGTACTTGAGCTATTTGGGAACAACCACTCGAAAGATACAATATCGTCGTCTGGATCATAATGGTTTGGTGCAACTTCAGGCAAAAGCCTTACATTTAACTTGTCACCAACAACAGCCTCTGAAATTGGTGTACGGCTGAAGTAGTCATTATCAGGAAACCAACCGATTTCGAATTGTGGAGGTCTATTAGGGGGTTTAGGACCAACTGTAAACTTTCCATCATAGAAATAAGATGTTCCTCCACAGCTATCCTCAAGTTTATACTCGATAACCACTTCTCCGCTTGTCATATTCCCAGGATATCCCGTAAAACCCATCATCCCGTAAGCAAAAATAGACATGTCACTAACGGAAGTACTGTTGAGCGCACTCCAACCATATTGAATATATTCACCCGTAATTTGAGATAAAATGAACCTTCCTCGAACTGGCGCACAGCCAGAAGGAATCGTCCAATCGGCTTTAATGAGATTGGAATCTTTCCATGGAATTGCGGGTTTATCGGCTGAGGTCTTACCACTGAAGTTACCCCCGCTTGGTGTACAGCTAGCTTGGGGTGTGATGATTTGAGTAAGAACGTTATTCGAGGAGGTTGTTTCAGAGATATTGTCATTGGAGTCAACGGTTAACGTTAGGCTTTTAGTTCCGATGAAGGTATAGGGGACGATCTCGGTAATGGTCTCTCCAGATGCCAAACCAGATGAGTAGGATAGAGTTCTGAATACTACGCCGTCGGACGAAAGGGTTACTTGGAAGGCTGTTCCGTTAGGGATGGATACACCGGAGTTTTTGAACTTGATGGTGAGGTTGGTACTGACGTTTGAAAGTACGCATGTGCCTGCGTCGATGGATAAGGCAGCAAGGTCGGGTTTGTCGGGTGGGACAAAAGTGACTTCTATGTAGGTTTGGTATTTATAGGTGGTTCCTTTCCATTTGCCGATGGCGTACATATGATAGTTACGCAGTAAACCATAAGGAGGCGTCTGGCCTCCTGTAAGTGCATCTAGTTCCTCATAATCTACTGGGTTTACTGAACCGTCAAGCGCTAACATTGTTCTAATCATCCCTTGGCCATCCGCTTTCCCTTTCCCATAAGATAACGGAATTGCCTGTGAATCTGAATGCTGGACAGCTCCAACGATTGCAATGGTACTCTGCACCAACTTATCACCATCGGTTATTTCAGGTGATCCGGACTCAAGTCTGACTAAAGATTCATCTAAAAACCAACGATTGGGGCGATCTACTTCATACGCAGTTGTAACTGCCCATCCTTCTTTGCCATAATCTTTTTCAATATCACCACTTGCAGTTGAATCAGATTTTCCAGATATCTTGTACTGATTTGAATCATAGGTATAACGTAAATCGGGTCCATTTTCTGAGCCACCTACATCTCGATAATCAAAAGAATTTACAGTATATCTATATCTGCCTAGAGCCGGTATTAGTCCTGCATAGGGAGAAGGATTTCCGGAAGCACCATTAAACTCCACTGGAGGGGTATCTTCACCTTTATGCTCCCATATTTCCCCAGGAGGCTGTCTATAAATTTGATGTCCTGGCTTTGTTTCAGAGATACCATATACTGGTATTTTAGTTCCATTTATCGAAGAAATATTAATTGTTGAGCCCGTGTAACAACTCGAGCATGCTATTTCAGCCCCATTATTGAAAATTTTTACGGAAGCAATATTACCAGATAAATAAGGACTAATGTCTTTATTTATCTGTTTTATTAGTGATGCAGAATATTGTGAATTGACAGGTGATTCCTTAAACTGACTTTGCTCGTAGTCATAATATAACGTTTTATTACTAACAGCATTAACAGGGAAACTATCAATAAAAGGGGTTACCAATTGAGTTATTACTAGAAAAAACATGATTTTTGCAACTAAATTACGCAATGTAATATCCTCCTAAGGTTTTGCAATTACAACCTTATTGCCAACCATATCAAAAGTTAAGCCTGTTTTAGCATCAACTCTATTAATACCATAAGCTAAATAACCCGAATAACTTCCTGGGACAGCGAAACGGATAGTTCTCGGTAAACCATCCTTCGAGAGTAGTAAAGTTCCAGTTCGATCATATAAAGTGATATATTGATTTACAAATAAATTAAAATTATTATCAGCCGATTTGTCTACTTTAACTGTGAATTTACTTAATACCACAACATCCCTATTTTTATCTACATTACGATACCAGTTCGATGTATCGATATATGCCATATAAGGATCATTTTCATTGGACGGATCTGCGATGACCACTCGGTCTAAAGTAACCGTAGCACCCTGCCCCGCACTCCATGTTTTACCAATATTTTGCGATTTTAGTCCAAGAGCATATTCGACATTACTATTCGTTGCCTCAATGAGTGCCTGACTAATCGCATACTTATCTAGAGGTAACTTCTCACCTTTTTTAGCAGACAAAATACGCTCTATGACCGTAATCGCTTGAGCACGAGTACTTGAACCATATGGTGCTAAATCTGTCGTGTTGATACCATGAATCAAACCTATTTTCACAGCATCAAGCATAGTTCCCTTCAGAGCTTTATCCACACTCCGAGCACTTAACATAGCCATTTCAAAACGTTGAAGTGGCTCAGTATACCTCTCTGGAAATTCCACTGGGATTATACTAAGCTCCTTTAGCTTGTAAACATAGGGAACGTACCAGTCATTCCCCTCTACCTTATTTACTTTCTCACCAGTTGCTGAAGATAGCATTTTAATAAACTCTGCACGGCTAATTGGCTCATCGGGCTTAAAACTCCCATCCTCATAACCATCAACGTATTTCTTCTCCACTGCATTTTGAATGGACTGTTCCGCCCAATGCTGGGATGTGTCCGTGAACTTGATAGGGCTTTGTGCTGATGAATTGATCGCATCATAGCCTATGGATGCTGCGCAAAGTACCGCACTTAAAATAATAAAAAACCTTTTTCTCACAAAAATCGCCTCTTTCTATTGGTCATACATTAAATTCAAAACGAGACTTACCATTATCGGTAGTATCGCACTAACTTCCTGTAAATGTCTACCTATTTCACCTAAAAGATCCAATAATGCATACAAAAAACCGCCCAGCAATCGCATAGCACACAGCGATACATGGGCGGTTCTTCCGCACGCACACAATATTTCTTCTTGTTTGAAAATACCATATACTAGTAGTTTTGTAAATCTCTAATTTTGAGATTCGTGAGCATTACGTAAAGCGAGGAGTTCATCAGCGCTCAACTCTCTCACTTGACCCAATTCCAAGCTTGGATCTAGCGCAAGTGGTCCCATCGAAATCCGTTTCAAGTATACAACTTTTTTGCCGACGGCTTGAAACATCCGTTTCACTTGATGGTATTTGCCCTCCATAATCGTTAGCTCGATTTCTGAGAGTACCCCTTCTGACTCGTTCCCAATCTTTAAAATCTTCAAAATACCTGGGAGCGTTTCGTAGCCGTCGTCCAAGGTAACACCATTGGAAAACGCTTCGCGATCCTTTTCACTAACCTCCCACTCGACTTTGGCGAAGTACGTTTTAGGTACATGTTTACGCGGAGAGAGTAGGTTATGCGCCAACTTCCCGTCGTTGGTTAGCAAAAGGAAGCCTTCTGTATCCTTGTCCAGTCGCCCCACCGGGAAAACCTCGAATGGCGCATAAGCTGCATCCAAAAGATCAACAACCGTGCGGTCGCGATTGTCCTCTGTAGCAGAAACGACCCCCTGCGGTTTATTCATCATCAGGTAAACGAACTCCCGGTACAGAACCGTTTCTCCGTTTACCTTGATGATATCGGTATCGGGATTCACCTGCATACCGCTGTCTTTAACTTTCACGCCGTTAACGAAAATCGCGCCTTCTTTGGCGAGGCGTTTGAGTTCAGAGCGCGTGCCGATGCCCACATGGGCGAGTATTTTATCGAGCCGTTGTGTTTGTTTCATGACCGATTAGGTCCACCTCCAGCCGGGCGGGTATTCGTTCTTCAGCATCCCGTCGTGCCATTTGCCCCAGCCGACGGGATGGTCTTCAATGCAGACAAGGCAGTAGCCTTTGGCTGCCTGGGTCACATCCGGGTCGCGGATGATCTCGCTCTCCGCGACCTCGAGCGTCTCGCCCTTCAGGTACCGAAGGGCTCGCTCGTCGCTCGAAGCCAAGCTCAGCGCTCGCTTGGCTTCGAGCATGCGCAGTCCCATGGCTAACGCATGGGACGGCTCGAATCGGCCGCGGTGCAGCGCGCCGATGTACCAGCCCGGCCGCACGACTTTCAGTCCGTGCAGCTCGGGCAAGCCTGCCGGCGACGCATACGCGTGCTCGCCGTAACACACGAGCCGCGAGAGGGCGAAGGGCTCGCTGCGCAGCAGCTCGCCCGAGAACGCCTCAAGCGGCTCCAAGCTCACTAACGCGCGAGGCGACGTCTCCGCGCGGCCCTTCCCCCGCAGCGCCTCGCGGCCGCTGCGCTTCCCCACTCCCGATGCCGACACATAGTCGGCATCTATCCCGGCATCTCCTGCTTCCACAACAGCATCCTGTCGCAGCACGGCAACATAATGCCCTTCGCCCCGCAGGCGATGCGGCCACAACCGGGCCGTCCCCACTACAGCCTCCAGAGCGCGGGTTGAAAACTGCTCCTCACACCAAGGCGCACGCAGCCAATCCGGCCGTCCAGAGCCAAAACCTTCAACCGGAACCACATCAAACGCCGGATGCTTGTCCAAAAACTCTGCAATCTGCGCTTCATTCTCCTCTGGAGAAAACGTACACGTCGAATACACAATCATTCCGCCGGGCGCAAGCATTTGTGCAGCCTGTCCAAGCAGTACCCTCTGCATACTAGCAAATTCCTGCACAGAATGACGCTCCCATTGTAGCATCATCTCTTCTTCCTTGCGGAACATCCCCTCACCTGAACAAGGAGCATCAATTAATATTTTATCAAAATAACCTTGGAACGCCTTTAACATCCGCTCCGGCTTCTCATTCAAAACGACAGCGTTCCGTACACCTAGCAGCTCTAGGTTTTTTACAAGCGCCTTCACACGATCGGAATGAATGTCATTTACGACAAGAACTCCTTCGCCTTGAAGCTTAGCAGCTATTTGAGTCGATTTCCCACCAGGCGCAGCACATAAATCAAGTACTCGCTCCCCAGGTCGTACCTGTAGCAATTCCACTGGCGCCATCGCGCTAGGCTCTTGAATATAGTAAAGTCCTGCATGATAATAGGGATGCTTCCCAGGACGTTCGCCTTCTTCATAATAAAACCCTTCTGAAGCCCAAGGTACCGCGCTCAGCCCAAATGGACTTTTTGCCAGGAAATCGGCCTTATCTATCTTCGCCGTGTTCACCCTTAATCCAAACGTTCTCGGATGGTCATACGATTCTAGAAACTGCTCAAATTCATCTTCACCTAATAAATCAATCATTTTCTCCCTAAAAAGGGCAGGCAGCTGCTTTGTCATTCGACATCTTCTCTTTCATTTTTATCTTTTCATCTTAAATCTTTATCTTTTCAATCTCTCTTCTTCGTTCTTATCCTTCATTTCCCATTCGTTCAATAACCTATCGGTATTATAGCTGACTTGTCACCAAACAGCCAATTTTTTTCAAAATATAAACAGGATATGCTATACTTTTTATAGAAAATAGAAGATAGTAAACATTATAAAGAGGTGCACTCATGAAGAAGCTGCTTTTGTATCTAGGCATTGTAGTCATTTTATTTGGAGGCTTATATTTCGTTAATCAGCAATCTACCAATTCATCGGACAAAGCCAACGTTGGCAATCCATATGGCGTTGCGGCATCCAAATTAAATCCGGAAACCGTGAAACAATTAAATGATCCAAACTATCAGAACCTAATTTTACCTAAAGATTTGGATCAAAGACTGAAGAACAAAGAAACATTTTTTCAATATTATTACGCTTCGACCTGCCCGCATTGTAAAATCACGACCCCTGTTCTAGTTCCAATGGAAAAAGAGCTTGGTATTGATGTTAAACAGTTCAATTTGGAGGAATTCAAAGATGGCTGGCAGAAATATAAGATCGAATCAACACCTACACTTGTTTATTACAAAAATGGTGTAGAAGTTGAGCGAATTGTTGGCGGTGTCCCTGAGTCGGGAGCAACTGGTGGCAATACACCTGAGACTTTCAAAGCCTTTTTCCAAAAATATAAAGGTTAATCCTACGACAAAAGCAGCGGAGATTCCGCTGCTTTTGTTATTCACCTAATTTTTAGAGAGGACGGGCCCAAATGTCCAAACATTGATTGATAAAACTTGCTCAGCTTACGAACCTCAATCATGGCCTTCCTCCACATCATGCTGGGGTGGATGACGCTTCACTTCCGCAAAAAGTTCACTCAGTTCATCATCTAGGATGCGAATGTCCAAATCATAAGGGGCGAACGGCTCAACCTCAATACGCAGCAGCTTGCTTAGGTACTCTTGGCTATCCTGAATCAACTTTTCCAAATCGATCCCCAGGGCATGTGCAGGGTAAGGCGATAACTTATCCAAACCTGCACGAAAGAGCTTTATGGAACCGCTTACGTTACCATTCGCATGATGATAAAGGCCCACTGCAACCTGCAGTAGACCTTGGTATAAAGGGCTTCGGCCTTCCTCCAGCCAAAGCTCCTCCATCACTTCATGACATTCAAAATAGTCACGCCGATCGTTAAAATAATACAAATATTCTACATATAAGCGATCGTAGGCACCCATAGATCAGTTTTGATCTCCTTTTTTCGCTCTGGAGATTGCAGCCTCAATGTCGGACGACAGATCACTCAACCCATCTTCCGTTTCCCAAATCTCGTTAAATCTTAGCTGAAATTGAGCAGCTTCCCGAAATCTATGATAGAAATAAAGCTCCTGGATGTTATTGAGCACTTTATTTATTAAATTCGAGTTATCTTCAAACATCCTTTGAGATTCAACAATCTCGCCATGAATGCTGGACATTTCCTGATCTAATAGAAAAGCAGCCTCGGCGGCTTTGCTAAGACGCGCTCTAACCTCTGAAGGCAATTGCTCTTTATATTTATAATTCAGAGAATGCTCGATCGTAGCCCAGAAATTCATCGCGAGCGTCCGGATCTGTACTTCGGCTAAAATTCGTTTCATACCTAAAGCAGTTTGCACGGGATACTCAATAATAATATGAAAGCTGCGATAACCACTCGGTTTCTTATTCGTAATATAATCTTTTTCGTAGACTACACTCATGTCCTGCCTGCTGCGAATAAGCACGGCCAAACGCTCGATATCTTCTACAAACTGACACATAATCCGAATACCAGCGATATCCTCGATACCCGACTCTAATTGATCCATCGGCACGTTCAACCGTTTCGCTTTCTCTAGCACACTGGATATTTTTTTAACACGTCCCGTAACGAATTCAATAGGTGCATACTCTTCTCTACTCTTGAGTTCACTACGCAGCGTCTTGAACTTTACTTTCAACTCTTCTACTGCTTGTTCGTAAGGCAGGAGAAATTTCTTCCAGTCTCGTCCATCCATCCTTTTATCCTCCATTCCGAATGAAGTCAGTTCTGATCTGCGCCGATTGCCTGGGATATATGTGTATACCCATCTTTCTTTAGCAAATTATGAAGCCCCTTATTTAAGCTTGTAAGAATTCCGGGACCTTCGTAGATTAATCCTGTATAAACCTCCACCAAGCTGGCACCAGCCCGTATTTTGTCATAGGCATCTTGCGCGGTAAAAATTCCTCCCGCCCCTATGATCGGCAGCTTGCCTTCCGTCAGTTGATAGACACGTCTGATGACTTCGGTGGATCGTTCAGTAAGAGGTTTTCCACTTAATCCGCCTGCTTGCTCGCGATTCGAATGTACGAGCCCTTCTCTGCTCAGCGTTGTGTTGGTGGCAATAATCCCAGAAATACTGCTGTCCTTAATCGTTTTTACGGTTAATTCAAGCTCTTCATCAGTGAGATCCGGCGCAATTTTAACCAAAACAGGTTTACCTGTGTGACCGTTCTTTTCCTGCTGAAGCTGCATTTCGGCTGTAACCGCATCAAGCAATCGCTTCAAATCATTCCCATGCTGTAAATTACGCAAATCCGGTGTATTTGGTGAGCTAATATTCACTACAAAGAAATCGCCATATGTATACAACTCCCGAATACAGGCCCTATAATCCTCTTCGGCCTGTTCATTCGGCGTCGTTTTATTCTTACCTATATTAATAGCTACAGGGATATCGCGCTTTCCTGTCTTTATCAAATTTTTCGCCATCTCATCTGTACCAACATTGTTGAAGCCCATTCGGTTGATAAGTGCCTTGTCCTCTGGAAGACGAAATAGCCGCGGCAGCTCATTGCCCGGTTGTGGCTTTGGTGTAATTGTGCCTACTTCCATGAAACCAAAGCCTAGTTGTGAGAATCCTTTAACCGCCTTAGCATTTTTATCTAAACCTGCTGCTAGACCTATCGGATTTGCAAATTGTAGTCCCCATAATTGTTGGGCCATGAGTGGTGAGTAAGGCACTCCATACATCGATTTGAGTAATTGTTTCCCGCCTGGGAAGCTGCCAACAACACTTAAACCGTCTATTGTGAGATGATGCGCCCTCTCCGGATCCATTCGGAACAAGATCGGTTTTCCTAGCTTTTTATACAGCATGTCCTATGCACTCCGTTCTCTAATGACTCTAACAGTCAGTTTAGCTGACAATGTGCAATTATGCAATCCACTGTAAGGCTTAAACCTCTTTTTCAAACAAAAAATCCCTGCTCCATGAAGGTTGCAAGGGAATCCATTCGAACTATAACAAGCCTATGCTTCTGTTCGCTGAAGCAGCCGTTCCAGATGCATCGTCAAGTACCCCGTTTCATCATCAGGTACTTCTAATTGAAGAGAATCACTAAGCATCAGTGATAACACTTTCGCTTTCACATAGGTGTCTCCATACTCTTCTTTAATTTTTCCAAGCAGCGAGTTCTGAAGTGTCTTTTTTTGTTTAACACGTTCAATAACACCTTTCAAGTGACTAATGAACCGCAGTGTTGAGAACGAATCGTCAAAATTAAAACCTAATTCTTTGGCAGATTCAATTGTCTGAGATACCACTCTGACTACCGCTAGGGAATCAGAAGCTTGCTCTTTTTTGCGAGCGCCATTGAAATGCATGGCCAAGAAGGCGACCTCATCTTCCGGTAATTTAACATCCAGATGATCATTGAGGAAGTCAACGGACTTCTTGGCTACTTTGTATTCCTCTGGATACATATATCCAATTTCGTATGCAAAAGGATTGGTGATGAAAATCCCGCGTTTCTGCCGTTCGACTGCAAAATTAATATGATCGACTAGCGAGGCGTGAATCGTTTCAGAGAAGTCGCCTTCCAGCATGCTTTGTGCATAAGCGATGACTTCCTCCGTAATTCCGATAATTTTCACATCGACCGCATTCAAAATTTGTTCATAGTTCTTGAGAACCTCCGAAGTATGTAGAAGGAATTCTTGTGTGATTTCACCTTCACTAATAAGCATACCTGGCGTTTTCTTGAATCCGATCCCTTTACCAAAAGCAATCGAATTTTTACCTGATGTCAAATGTGCCATCACCACATTGTGTGACAGTACATGAATGATTGTCCGTTCAATCATAAGACACCTCCGCGTTCTAAGGCTCGTCCTGATTTGTCTTTTTGCGTATCAACAAGCATAGGTTTAATACTCTCACGAATTTGTTCGGATTCAGTACCGAACACAACGTGTACGTTACCTTTGCCAAGCCTGATAACCCCGATAGCACCAAGCTCCTTGAGCTCGCTATCCATGATCAGATTCTCCTCATTCACCAACAAGCGTAGGCGTGTAATACAAGCATCAATTGAGATAATATTAGAAGGCCCGCCAATATGTCTTAGAATGCTGGATGGGCGATCTTCTTTCGTTTCGATTGCGCCCGTGACTTCTTCTGTTTCTAGCTGAGCTGTATCGTCCCGACTAGACACTTTGACCGGGAAGTAATGAAGATACACACGAAAAGTTAAATAATATAGGATAAAGTACCCGATACCAACGATGAGAATCCAATAGGGCTTCGTAGATACATGCCAGTTGAGAACAAAATCAATAAAGCCAGCTGAAAAACCAAAGCCCATCTTCACCTGAAGGATATTCATAATCAACATGGAAAAGCCGGTTAACAAAGCGTGTATCACATATAAGCCTGGCGCTACGAACATAAATGTAAACTCAATTGGCTCCGTTACACCTGTTAAAAAGCTGGTCAAGCCAGCACTCAGCATGACTGGAACAACAAGCTGCCGGTTAGAAGGAGACGCGCTTCTAATCAACGCTAAGGCTGCGGCTGGAAGACCAAACATAATCACGGGATAATAGCCCGTCATGAACATGCCCGCTTCTGGATCTCCAGCGAAAAATCGAGAGATATCGCCATGTACGATTTTACCGGTTGGCGTACTAAAATCTCCGATTTGAAACCATGCGATATTATTAATAATATGATGTAATCCGGTTGGGATAAGCAACCGGTTCATGATCCCATAGATGAATACGCCGATATTTCCATTATCAACGATCCATAAACCGATAACGCTAATGCCCCTTTGTACGGGAGGCCAGATAAAACCCATCAACACGCCAAGAAAAACCATAACCAAAGACGTTATTAATGGAACAAATCGCTTCCCTCCGAAAAATCCTAATGCTTTGGGCAGCCGAATATGTTGGAATCTGTTAAAGAAGGCAGCCGACAGCACACCGACGAGCATACCGCCTAATACCCCCATGTCCAGTTGATCGGCAGAATCGGTTCCCGTTTGAAAGTGCTTCAGAACATTGTCGAAAACTAAATAACCAACAGCAGCTGCCAAGGCTGCAATCCCGTCGCCGGAAGTCAGCCCAATGGCAATACCAATCGCAAAAATGAATGGTAAATTATCAAAAATCGCACTCCCGCCAGACTCAAAGATCTGAGCCACCTGCATAAGAAATGGATCACTAAAAGTCATTTTCCCAATACGTAAAAGAATAGATGCCGCAGGCAGCACCGCAATCGGAATCATCAAAGAACGTCCAATTTTCTGCAATATATACATCGATCTCATGTCATGTCACCTATAGAAGCCCACAAGTTTGGCCGTTTCTTGTTTGCTCTTGCCTTACCCCAATTATAGTAGAAAGAACACCCACCCGAAAGGATAAAATCCTCTAGGATAAGGTGTTTTTTCTATGCAACTCTGTGTGCAGTTATTTCACAGCTCCCGCTGTAATCCCACTTGCGATTTGGCGTTGGTAAATGATATAAACAATCAGCGTTGGAAGCGTTGTAATAAGCAGTCCAGCGAATAATGGCCCCCACTCTACACGATATTGCATTTCAGCTTGCATAACGGCAAGGCCGATCGGCAGCGTGTATTTGGTAGGTTCATTGGTCAGGACAACACCAAGGAAATACTCGTTCCAGTTATTCAGCATATTCGTAATCATAACGGTGATAAGACCCGGCTGTGACAACGGCAGCATGACGCGGAAGAAGGTACCATAATGGGATGTCCCGTCTATGATTGCCGCTTCTTCAATTTCTTTGGGCAGTGATTTGTAGAAGCCCACAAGTAGGAAGATACCAAAAGGAAGATTAAGTGCTGCATAGACAAGAATTAAGCCCAACCACGTATTGATCAAATGCAAATCATTCAGCAAGAAGAACAATGGAATCAGAGCTAACGCGAACGGGATCATCATCGATGAGACATAAATCGTAAAGAGGATTTTATTTCCTTTAAAATCATACCTAGCTAGGATATACGCAGTCATCGCGGCAAGAATCATACCCAGAAGGGTACTTCCAACGGTGACAACAATGGAGTTCATGAAATAGGTGCTAAAGTTATATTTACTCCAAACATAGGAGAAGTTCGACCATAGCAGCGGGTATTTGGGCAGAGCCCAAGGGGCATTTAAGAAAAATTGCTCATTATTTTTGAGTGCATCGAGCAATGTCCAAACTAATGGATACAGGACAGCAACGCTCCAAATAAGGAGAATGATCCAAACAAACATTTTGGCTAACGGATTTTTGATGACCATACGATGGTTCCCCTCCTTCAGTATCATTTTCTGAGTTGATAAGGAAGTATAAGTGTTATACTTTTACTTCGCATCAACCTTGACAAACGCGTTCGTCCTGAAGGACGACGGTGCCGTTTATCCTTGGATGACCTTAATGCATTTCGATTGCTTCTTGGCGCATGATACGCTGCAGAATAAGGGTAGTAATCAGTGAAACGATTAAGATCATGACACCAATGGCTGCTCCATAACCGAAATGATATTGTTGAAACGCCATCCGATACAGATAAGATCCCATTACTTGGGTCGTATTATCAGGTTGTCCGCCATTCGTCATTAACTGAACAATAACGAATGACCCGTTGAGTGTCGTAATTACGATATTAACAATGGAAACCTTAATTTGCTCCCAGATCAGCGGCATGGTAATGTGACGGAATTGCGACCATTGACCAGCTCCGTCTATATTAGCTGCCTCATAGTAGGAAGCAGGAATATTCACGATTGCAGCAATCATCAGAATCATATAAAAACCGATACCAGCCCAAATCGTAGGGGGCAGTAACATCCAGATCGTATGCTGTGGAAATCCTAACCAAGTTATATCTACTTTATTCCCTGTAAAAAGAGACAAGAATGCGTTCAAGAAGCCGATTTGCGGATTGTAGATGAAGTTCCAGAGTACACCAATAACAACAACAGAGATTACATTCGGGATAAAAAATATCGCTCGGAAGAAGCCTGCGCCTTTCAATTTGAAACGTGTTAAAGCAACAGCAAAGAAAGTCGCCAGAATCATAATACCAATAACTTTACCAGCCACTAAAAAATAGTCATTCCCGATGGCTCTTAGTACGATTGGATCTTTAAATAATTCGACGAAATTATCGAATCCGATGAATGTACTATTCTCTGACATTCCTGACCAATCATAGAATGACTTCTGTAAAGCCTGTATAACAGGGTATATCGTAAACACACAGAAGAACAGAAAAGTCGGAATGATGAATGAAGCGATGAACAAATTCCGTTTCCACATTTTTGAGTTGGTCTTCATTCTATCCTCACCGTCCTATCATTAAAATGGCGGAGAACTCCTAAGGCCATTGCCTTCCTTGTTCTCCGCTCTGCTTCATTTAGTTATTATTTCTTTTGTTTTGCTACGACATCAGAAACACGTTTTACCCACTCTTCAGGCGTGATCGTTCCGATTGTTAAAGCAACAGATGCATCTTGCATAGCTTTGTCTACATCTGCCGCGAAGGAAACGGTTGGCACAACAACCGTATCAGGTGAAGATAAGAATTTAGCAGCGTCTTTAACGAAGTTAGGCGCTTTGGAAGAAGAGATATCACCTTTAATGTTAGAAGGAGCACCGCTAAGCTCAGCCCATTGGGAAGCTTGTGTTTTGGAGAATACGAACTGCATGAACGCTTTTGCCGCTTCTTTGTTTTTCGCTTTTTTCGCTACACAAAAAGTTGCTGTGGACGTGTTTGCTACAACTTTTCCACCTTTATCTTGTGTAATGGATGGAATGAAGCCGAAGTCAAAAGTTGCTGGAACGTCTTTGGCCATTTCGTTTGGCAGCCACAGGCCGTTCGGGATAAAGGCATCTTTGTGCTGCAGGAATAAGGATTGGGAATCCGTGTGATTGATTTGTACGGATGCTTTGTCGATGTAACCTTTATCACGCATTTGAACGATTTTGTTCAAACCTTTGATAATGGCTGGGTTTTTCCAAGCTTCAAGATTGTTTGTAGCCATATCTTGTAGCAATTTGTAGTCGTTATTGTTAGCAGATACGATTGCTGGGAACAATACGCCGCCGTTGATGTAGTATGGATATTTACCAGTATGGATGAATGGATTAATTCCGGCACCTTTAATTTTCTCACTTACAGCTAAGAAATCTTCGAAGTCTTTCGGTTCAGCCCATCCTTTATCTTTGAATAGGGCTTTATCGTAGAAAATACCCCAAGAACTCATAACGAATGGAATATTGTAGATTTTACCATCAAACTCTTGTGGTTTTTGAGCAAGCAAATCAATGATTTTCTCGCCTTCAACGTTCTTCGCGTCTTTGATCCAGTCAGTCAAATCTTCCAACTGTCCGTCTGTAACCATTTGACGATCGAACAATTCAGGTCCATCGATGTATACGAAATCAGGTGGGGTACCAGCGATCCAGCGGGGCTTCATTTGCTCGTTAATTTTTGGTCCCGCACTTTCTTTAATTTTCAGATCTGGGTTAGCTGCTTGGAAATCAGCAATAACTTTTTTCCACCATTTGTCGCCAAAACCGCCGACAAAGTATTGGATTTCAAAATCACCGGATAATTTTTTGGGACCCGCAGCAGTTGGAGCCGCTGTAGCAGCAGCTGTCGGCGCCGCTGTTGCAGCCGGTTTTGTTGTTTCAGCCGGAGCAGCGGATTTACCGCAACCTGCAGCTACGAGTACCATGGATGCAGCCAAGCCCATTGTTGAAAATTTTTTCATGTTCATGTGTTCATCTTCTCCCTTTTTTAATAAGTCTGATTGTTATTTATGGCGTTTCCTGTTTACCGGGTTGAATTTTCCTTAGTCGTTTTTGCTACCAACCCCCTTCAATATTTGAAAAAACAAAAAAAGGGCATAGTTATAGAAGAAAACTTGCATTCTTCAATAACTAATGCCCTTACGGTTACATGTTATTAAAACTGACATATTAAATTATTTTCGTGATGCGTGTAATTAAATCTTACAATAAAATGACATGACCGTCAATACTTGATTTGAAATTTCATTTACAATCATATTCTATGAACGCCCATACTTGTGATATGATAGATCATATCGTTTAATCTTAAGAAAAAGGTGATTCTTATGTCCAAACGCAAACCGATAACAGCCACTCGCAGAGCCAAAGATGAAGTAAATAAGAAAGCCATCATTTGGACAGGATCCATTCTGCTTGTTGTCATCATTGCTATGACGTTACTGCTCATTTTGAACAAATGACTAGGACAGAAATGATTGAAATCATCACGTTCTGAATTGTAACCGCTTTCTAGATGTTTGTCAAGGGTAAATTTCTAACCGTAAACGCATTAAAACAAAAACCGTCCGAAGCAAATTCAGACGGTTTTTGTGTATGAATCCAAATGGTTAATCAAGCCATTTATACTTCTTGCCGGGATTGCTATCTTTGGTCTGTAAGGGAAGTCTAAAGGACTGATCCGGCTTCCCCCTGCCAGCTCCGATTCCAGGGCTGCCTCCCTCATTGCCGTTTCCACCATCCGAAACCGCAGGTAAAACCCCCTTACCAATCGTCACTTTCGTTTCTTGCGGTACCATATTATAGAGTTCTTCAATGTCAGCTTGCTGCATGCGAACACATCCATGAGATTCATCTTTCCCGATACTGGAAGGCTTATTTGTACCATGAATAGCATATAGCGTATCCGATAAGGTCATCCCCCGGCTCCCGAACTCTCCATTCGATTTACCATTTGGATCCCTGACCTTTTCACTGATTTTGAAATCGCCCTGCGGCGTTTTCTCGCCCCCTAGGCCAACTAGATAGCTGCGGATTATAAACTCACCACTAACGAGTGCCAAACGATGCTGATCCGTGTCGATTACAATTCTGAGGGGATCACGCAGCGGATCAGGGGATGACTTAGACTGCGAACTAGCAGGCATCGCTTGTTCTTTGAGCGTTTGTTTCGACTGCTCGTTTTTATCCGTCGTTTGTCCCGACTCCTGTGCTTTTCCAGTTTTAGCACTTTCATTAAACTTACTTACAACTTGAGGAAACGCCTCCTGCATCTCAGGTGCTAATCCTGGCAAGAGATTATCCGGGTAAGGCTTCGTAAGCTGTTCTGGTTTCTCTGGCAGCGATCCCGTCTTCAGTTGATACGCCTGAATCGTGCTTTGTAAGACAATAGCTTGCTCGCGTTCGCTCATCCAGTTGGCTATGACCGGAACAAGTGCAGAGCTATCCGCAACCTGACAGGAGCATATCTGAGACTGGTAGTACTTAAGCGCTGCAGTACTTCCGCCTCCAACTTGGGTCTCTACGCTAATGAGAGGCTTAACCGATCTGTTCCACTCGCTCCATTTACCGTCAGCACTTCTGGGAGCTTCCATGATAACAGACTCCCCTGTTCCTGAAGAAGTGAGTACTCGTTGCAGCTTCTTACTCCAGTCCCCATCAGAGAAATAAAGCTTGGCTCCAGCAGGAACTTCCTGCTTTTCAGTCGCTGGAATCGCTGACGGAGTTGCGCCTATCGAAAGGGAACTAGTTTTGACAACCTCAGTAGGAAAACCTTTTATATCCTCATTCGCTAAATTCATTGCTGCAGGAACTGCTAGCAGAAGCAGAATAACCATTAAGGGCAACCATTTCCCCATACTGCTCGTTTTCCTTTTAGAAGAAGGCTCTGTGTCTTTCTTTGAGATTGAAGTAGGGTATGAGGGCAGTGGACCTTCAATTGTTATTTTCTGACATTCAAATGCCTCATAGATCTCCCCAGACTGTGCAAAACAGTATGCCGCTTTGCCTTCTTTTCCTTGCGCTGCATATTCTCTGCCAAGCAAATACCACGCCATTTTATGATCAGGATGATCTTTAACATATTTTTTGAGATAAAGAGGATCTTCGATCGGATTATGCTGGAAAAATCGTTCCAACTGATCATTGCGATTATTCTCTTTCAACCTAGAAACCTCCTATCGCTTCTTCGTGACTCGCGCGCTCTAACTGATTTATCGGCAAATATTGCTATGAGTTGAAGTTAAAAAAACGAGCTCGGACAAAGGTTTCCCCTGCCGAGCCCGTTTTGCACATTTTTTACTTCACATATGATTTCGTTCGTAAAATAGCTATGTGATGGGCAGCATCCCACTGAACATCCAACCCGATCTGCTCTGCGAAGAAACGAACCGGCACATACGTGCGATCTTGTTTCACATAAGGAGAAACATCCGTCACTTGTTTAATGTCATCTCGACCGACTTTTTTTCGCACAACGCCTGTTTCACCAATCGTAAGCTCTACCGTAACATCATCTTTGATGAGTTGTACAACGGATTTCCCAGCTTGTTCGACATATTTGACTCCGTAACCAAAAGCTTCGCTTATTGCACGAACTGGAACCATCGTACGTCCATCCTGAATTTCAGGCTGTGAATCAAAGGAAATCACTTTATCGCCATTTACAACTTTTACTTGTTGATTGTTTTCTAAATTTGCTGGTAATTGATAAGGAGCGACTTTACGAATTTTGTTGTTAGAGGAATCCGCCACCACGATATTACCTTGAGCCGTCATAAGCACGTCGTTAGGATTGTAAAACTGAGCCGCTTGCTCTACACCGTCCGTTTCGCCTGTGGTGACCGTTCCTGCAATCGTTGATAACTTTCCATCTAGCAGATAACGGATAGCATGATTCAGGCTGTCTGCAATTAAAACCCCGCCTTCGGAAGTTACGGCAAGTCCTTTAGGGAAGTCAAACTTCGCTTTAAGCGCCTCCCCATCTGCAAAGTCTCCGCCTGCATACAGCGCATTTTTATCATAAATCGTATTATTGCTTACAACTGGAGTCGATCCTGCAACCGTAGTCACTGTTCCTGACTGGAGGTCAATATAACGAATACGTTGGTTGCCTGTGTCACTAATAAACAGATTACCTTTGCTATCGAGAACCAATCCTGCAGGTTCATTGAACTTCGCTGCAGCTAAGCTGCCATCTTGATATTCTCCAGTGAAAGAAGCTTCACCTGGACGAATTTGGATTGCGCGATTAGAAGCCGCATTAAGGGTAGAAACACTGCCATCTACTGAGATTTTACGTATAACATGATTGAGTGAATCCGCGACATAAACGGTGCCATCTGCTGTGGCCGCAACATCACTCGGGTGATTGAAGCTTGCCTCAGCACCTTTTCCATCCTTATTGCCTGGGACACCATTTCCAGCTAGTGTGGAAACTTGTCCATTCGTATCCACTTTGCGGATTGCGTTATTCGCCGAATCAGCCACATACACGTTTCCTTTGGCATCAATAGCTAAACCTATTGGCTCATTGAAAAAGGCTTCTGACGATTTTCCATCAACAAGTCCTCCAGTCGGAAAACCTTGGCTATTTTTTGTCACAACAACCTCTGGACCTGCGAATGTCGTAACCTTCCCTCCTGAAATTTTACGAATCAGATGATTCCGTGTGTCAGCGACGAGGATACTGCCATCCTGGAGTTGAATAACACTGCCCGGAGCACGGAAAGCCGCGCTAAGAGCATCACCGTTTTCATCTTCAAAATCACCAATTCCCGCTAAGGTCGACACATCCGCAAGGATTTGCCCATTGCTAGATAATAGCGCATCGGCAGACAATCCTGCTGCCAATGCAGATGAACCTCCCCAGAAGGTCGCAGCCACTAGGGATGCAACTAACATATGTTTTAAGCGTTTCATTCGTTTCTCCTCGTATTTATGATTGCTGGTAATATACTATTTACAGGTATTTCGATATTTTGAACGGAAGAGCCATTCATACGAACAATGACAATTTTGCCAACTGCTATTGTTTCAGAACCATATCCATACATTGGAATCGTCACAAGTTTTTTAGTACCGCTAACCGCAATATTCCTTGTTGTACTTCCAAAGTTGGTCACTGCATAGACAAGTTCTTTTTGATTGGAGCCCTTATATTCTTTAATATGATCAGCGCTGTTGATGAAATTGAAAATATTCCCATTTATTACCGGAGCAGCATTATAAAAGGTATTATCATCATAAAGCAAATGTACTTCTACGCCATAAATATCATGATCCCCAACAAAATCACTTAATTTAATATCCAAATTAAAAAAACCAAGTCTGTTTGGATTTAGATCCGCGGTAGCAACCAAACTAACTGCCGGAACTGGATCGCTTGAGCCTGAATCTGAACCTGTTCCCGGCACTGGATCTGGTGTCTTCGTCCCATTCTTCGCTTTATCGAATTCTTTCTTCTCTACATCAGAAAGACTCTCCTTCAACTTTGCTTCAGCTTCTGCTTTCGCCTTTGCTGCTGCCGCTTTCGTCGCTTCTAGGATCTTTGTTCTTTGCTCTTCCAATGCTTTGAGTGCAGCTGCAAGTTGTTTTTTGAGCTCTTCTTGCTTCTTTTCTACTTCAAGTTTCTTTTTTAGCTTCTCTGCTTCAAGCTTTCGAAGCTCCTCTTGCTTCTTCTTCTCTTTTTCCGGGTCTATACCCGCAGTTTTATCTAGCACTTTTACTTTATCTAAATCTAATTTTTTATTTTGTTCAACAATTTTTTTGTTCGTTTCTTCGATCAATTTATCCATTGAAGATTTATCGATCTTGTTATTTTCCAATGCTTTTTTAGCAATATTTCCGATCAAATTGTCTAAGTTTTGTTGCACTTTATCCAGCTCAGCTTGGTTCTTCACAACTAATGAAGTCTGATCTTCTACGACTTTACCATCTGCAATTTCTTTCTTTTTCTTAGCAATAAACTCATCATTTTCTTTATCAATATCCGCCTTGTTTTTGATAATCTCTTTAATGACATCTGGCGATGCATCCCTAATAAAATCATCTAAATGAAGGAAATCTACTTTCAAAGACAGATCTTTCGTTTCTTCTCTGGAATCCAAAGAAATTTGCTGCGTTGGATATAAGTATGTAATTGAAGTCTTTTGAGTAGAGTCGGAGCCATTCGTCACAGTTGATGCAGAGACCTTTCCAGCTCCAACCGCCATCTTAATACCGCCTGTTTTCGGATCTACAGTAACGAAGAACTGCGTTCCACGCACACCCATAACAGCCGTTGGCGTCTCCACTTCGAATTCATCATCAGAACCTGCTAATGATTTCACTTTGACCCACAACGATCCAGCCCAAACTTTAAGTTTGGATTTTTTGTTTCCATCAGAGGTATTGAGATCAGACACGTTAATCTCAGCATTTTCACCTAACGTTACGTCCGAATCCCCATTGCTCAAATTAAGCGTTACGGATGAACTAGCTCCCGTATAAACGGTATCGCCTTGGTTTAAACTCATATCTTCATAAGCGTCGTATGATTTGGAGCCTCCGCCTTTTTTGATCGTAACATCACCGGATAAAGACGTGACAACAGCTACCCGAACGGTTTTTGCGTCCACAGGCTTAACAAGCAGCGCTGATATCAAACTAAACCCTAAACAAAAACTTAAGAATAATGAAGCAAATGATTTCTTAGATATTCCCATACTGAATTCCTCCCCAGTATTCATTTGTTAGAGATTTCCGATGACTTCATAAACCGCAATGGGCTTTTCTTTTCCTTTTATTTTAATTTCGCCAATAGATTCGATCTCGAACAGGTTTTTGACCCTCGCATAGGTCTGCTCACTGATTAGAATTTGGCCTGGCTTCGCATTCGCTTCTAATCTAGCTGACAAGTTGACGGTATCCCCGATAGCCGTATAGTCCAGCCTTAGGTTTTCAGAACCAATATTTCCTACAACTGCAGGTCCACTATGGATGCCGAGCCCGAACTTCACCCCGATGCCATACATCTCAATCAATTTCTGCTCAAGAAAGTTGGCTTGTGACTTCATTTCAATAGCTGCGCGAACGGCCATTTCGGAGTGATTCTCATATGCAATCGGAGCGCCAAACATCGCCATAACGCCATCACCAATGAATTTATCCAGTGTTCCATTAAATTTAAAAATAGCTTTTGTACAGACATCCAGGTATTCATTCAATACTTGAATAACTTGCTCCGGCTCAAGTCGTTCAGACATTGGGGTAAACCCACGAATATCTACGAAAATAAGTGAGATATCTTTACGGCTTCCGCCAAGCTTAACATCTTCACCGGACTGAAGCAGCTCGTCCACAACCGTTTTGGAAACAAACCTTCCGAAAATACTTGTTACACGATTGCGTTCTTTACGCTCTTCCAGGTAGTGGTTCACTAATGACCAAATGTAGATTGTAACTAAAGCAAATTGTGGATATACGAGGGGAGCAAAGGTTGATCCAGCAATATAGAAAGTTAACCATATGCCACCATAAATCACGAACATGCCCAGAAAAATAATAAGTGCTGTTTTCCCTCTAAATCTCTCAAATAAGAGGATAGCGAGTAAAGATATCAGAAGTATAATGCCAACGCCAACAGGCTTACTTGTATCTTTGTAAAACTTACTTTCTAGCAAGGTTTGAATCATATTGGCATGAATTTCGATCCCAAACATTTTGACAGAGCTGATCGGCGTCGGATATTCATCCTGCATGGCAGTAACGAACGGTCCTACAAGAACAATACTGCCTTGCAAAGGCAAAGGTTTTTTACTGTTGATAACATCAATGAAAGAGAGCAATTCATAGCCTGTCGTAGCATTTACTTTCTGCCTAGGCAGTGTGAAAAATTCTGTCGTCACTTGATTTCTTTCGTTCGTTGGCAGTATGATATTGCCGCGCTTCCATTGTCCAGTTGCCTCATCTCGCTTTATCTTGTCCTTTTCGTCAAGGACGAGATTAGCAAGCGCAACACTAAATGCAGGTATGTATACTCCATTCTCATCCGGCAGCCCAACAGGCAGTTTCCGAGCCTTACCATCCTTATCGACAAACACATTAATATGTGCCATTTGCTGCCTACTGATTGTTAAAGTTGGTGTGGGGTTGTCGACTTTCTCAGGTATGAGATCGCCTGCTTGCTCTTGTATGGAGGGATAGTTGATTTGGACAGGCATGATGACATTCTGGTATTTTGCTAAAACATCGGCCAAATCTTTATCGTCGGCGGGGTTTTTCGAAGGTTCGGCCAAGACCACGTCTATACCGATTGCTGCTGCGCCAGATTGCTCAAGCTTTTCAATCAATTGTGCATAATTGGTACGATCCCAGGGGAACTTTCCGATCTCTTTGAGAGATTTCTCATCAATTTTAACAATTTTGATACGATCCTCTGGCTGACGTTCATCAACCGATTTAGCTTTACGCAAAATATCTTGAAGGGGACCCTCGACAAAATAAAACAAACCACTTGAGTTCACCGTGTAGAAATATGTCGATAACAACATCAACACAAGTCCTGCTGCCAATGTTTGAATCCATTTCTTCCTACTCATAAGATCCTCCCATATGATTACTAGGTTCATTGTAAGATGACGGGTAATAAATGGCAATGAATTGTTACAATTTAATACAATAAACAGCAAAAAAAGAGCTCAATTCCTTTACAGGAACTGAGCTCTTCCGACATTCTGGGAATGACTCCACAAAACTCGGTTTATGATTAGTTAAAAGGCGTATCCGCAACTTTGATGGAATCTGTTGGGCAGCCATCTTGTGCATCCTGCAGATCGTCAAATAGATCTTCAGGGATTTCAGTTACCCCTTTGTTTCCGTCCCCATCAAAAATCACTTCAGCCAGACCTTCATCATCGTAATCATAGATGTCTGGAGCTGTAGCTCCGCAAGCGCCACAAGCGATGCAAGTATCTTTATCAACAAATGTATACTTTGCCATGATTCTACTCCTCCTCAAATTATCCTCATTGTAAAATATAATATAAAAACGGACAAAGTTCAAACCTTAAAATTGATAAACCTCAAAATACTGTTCGATAAAGTTAGCAATTGCATCGATATCGTTTAAATTGAGCGAAGGTAAGGCAGGAGCATGGAAGTCCATATCCGTTGCAACAGCAATCGGTTCAGGCTCAAGAGCTTGAATAATTTCACTCTGCTCTATTGTACGAAATATGGCTATCTTTGGATGCTTTTCCTTCTTAAATCCTTCAATAAAAACATAGTCAAGATGCGCATAAATACCTAACTGTTCTCGTAGGCTTGGGTTTCGCTTTTTCTCATACACATGAACCACGTTTGGAGATAAGGTGACAACTGCTTCTGCGCCTGACTCTACAAAAATCGTTGAATCCGTGTCTGCAGCTTCTTTATAATGTCCATGCGCGTCATGTTTCATTACAGCTATTTGATAGCCGCGCCGCTTCATTTCCACAACCAACTTGGCTATTAGCGTTGTTTTACCGCTCCCCGAATAACCGGCAAATCCGATACAATGTGCCATCCTTCATCACGTCTCCTCTTCCTTATGAAGGGGATTGTTCCGCAAATGGTCCATTTGCAGGGAAGTCCCTCTCGCCTTATGATTTCTAATAAAAGCGGAAGGATCATCGCTCATCATCCCTGCTGTCAGAATCGCATTTTCCCCAAACTTATCCCGAAGCCCGTCCATAATGCGGTTCAAATGTTCTCTACGGGGTTGTTTCTCATAGTCGAACAAATCCAACTGAACGAATGTTTCTTCCTTCATTGTTAGATTCTGCACTGTAATTCCTAACAGTCGAACAGGGTTGCCGTCCTCCCACTGATGATCATATAACTGACATGAGGTTCTATAAATATCGTCCATATGTTCAGTTGGCGTCGGCAAGGTAATAGATCGTGTGATTGTCCTCATTTCAGGATCACGAATCGTGATTTGGATTGTGGATGCCATCAATTCCTGCTTGCGAAGTCTTCTCGCTACTTGATCAGCAAGATTCAGGAAAACACGATGGATTTCTTTTCTATCGGTGTAATCCCGCGGCAGTGTCGTAGTATGACCAATCGATTTACTCTGTTCTTGCTCTGGGTTAACCAATGAGTGATCAATACCGTTAGCAGCACGCTTCAAATGAGGACCTAAGATGCCAAAATGTTTACTTAAGAGCGCCTCATCCTGGGCCGCCAATTGACCTAAAGTATGAATGCCGATCCTGGTCAGCTTCTCCGCCGTCTTTTTGCCTATGCCATATAAATAGTTGCATGGTTTGTCCCATAATACGGAAGGCACATCTCGCAGACGCAGAACAAAAATCCCGTTCGGCTTCTTCATATCTGAGCCCATCTTGGCGAGCAGCTTATTGGGTGCAACGCCAATCGAACAAGGCAGCTTTAATTCGTCCATAATCCTTTGCTGAATGTTGTTCGCTATCTCTAGTGGGGTTCCAAACTGCTTGGACCCTGTTATATCAACGAAGCACTCATCAATTGACATGGATTCCACCATAGGTGAATAACTATAAGCTATCTGCATAAAGCGCCTAGAAAAACTGCGATACAGCTCGAAATCAGGCCGAATCAGAATTAAGTCAGGACATAATTTCATCGCTTGCCTAACTTGCATGCCTGTCTTGATCCCTAATGCACGCGCCGCATAAGATGAAGTAACAATAATTCCTTTGCGAAGTTCTACACTTCCCGCGACAGCAAGAGGCTTTCCTTTATATAAATCTGGCTCTACAGCCTCATGTACAGAGCAATAAAACGCATTCATATCAATATGCAGAATGACTCTACCTTGCTTGGGATAATGATGCCCCACCGTCACCATTCACATTCCCTCCCACGATCAAAAGACTATAGATTAGAGCCATTTTCAGCATACAAAAAAATATTCTATCAAGCAAACGTATTTTTGCGTTATGATGTCCTTACCCATACTATTATGGTATAATTGAAAATTATACATTAGCGCTTTAAAGCAAGCACACCAACCTAAACATCAACCAACGAAGTCACTTTGCTAGCTTTTGAAGGAGGAACCCATGCCAACATCAGTCAAAATCTTCGACACCACATTACGAGACGGAACTCAAGGAGAAGGCATCAGCTTATCTGTCGAGGATAAAATTAAAATCGCCCGCAAGCTCGATGAACTCGGGGTTCATTATATTGAAGGCGGATGGCCTGGCAGCAACAGCAAAGATATTGAATTTTTTGAGCGTGTTCGCGACATGAAGTTCACAAATGCGAAAATCACAGCCTTCGGAAGCACGCGGCGCAAAGATTCCTTAGCTGAAGAAGATATTAATCTGAACAGACTCGTTGAGTCAGGAGCTCAAGTAGCAACGATCTTCGGTAAGTCATGGGACTTCCATGTTCATACAGCCATTCAAACCACATTGGAAGAAAATCTGGCCATGATTTATGACTCCGTCCTCTATTTAAAAAGCTGCGGACTTGAAGTCATCTACGATGCTGAGCATTTCTTCGACGGATACAAGAATAACCCGGAGTATGCGCTGCAAACGATCAAAAAAGCACAGGATGCAGGGGCCAATTGGATTGTCCTTTGTGATACCAACGGTGGCTCATTACCCGGAGAAGTCACCTCCATTGTTACTACTGTAAAACAGCACATCACTACACCAGTAGGTATTCATGCTCATAATGATTGCGAACTGGGTGTAGCAAACAGCCTTGCCGCTGTTCAAGCTGGAGCAGGACAAGTCCAAGGTACCATCAATGGCTACGGAGAACGCTGCGGCAACGCCAACCTTAGCTCTATTATTCCTAACCTTCAGTTGAAGCTGGGCTATGATGTTATTTCCGTAGATCAGCTGAAATCATTGACGCCAGTTTCGAGATACATTAGCGAGATCGCCAACATGCATATGCCGATTAATCAGCCTTATGTCGGTAACGCGGCATTTGCCCACAAAGGTGGCATTCACGTTTCGGCCATCCTTAAGGATGCTAGTACGTATGAGCATACCAAGCCAGAAGATGTCGGCAACAAACAACGTGTTCTTGTCTCAGAGCTTGCGGGTCAAAGCAATGTGCTTGTGAAAGCGCAAGAACTGAACCTAGACTTTAATAGAGAACATCAGAAAACTAAAGAAGTCATTGAGAAAATTAAAGAACTTGAACATCAAGGCTACCAATTCGAAGGAGCCGATGCCACACTTGAACTTTTGCTGCGTGAAGCGTTCGAAGGTCTGGAAGAGATTTTCACTTTGGAATCGTTCAAAATGCTTGTCGAGAAGTCCGCGAATCAATCCGTTGTTTCCGAAGCCATCGTTAAAGTGAAGGTTCATGGCGAGACGATCTACACCGCGGCTGAAGGCAACGGTCCAGTAAATGCACTGGATAATGCATTACGTAAAGCGCTCATCCAATATTACCCTGATATTAAGAACGTCCATCTCTCTGACTATAAAGTACGTGTTCTCGATGAGAAAGGCGCAACAGCCGGGAAAGTTCGTGTGCTGATGGAATCGACTGATTTCAATACAACATGGAACACACTAGGCGTGTCCAGCAACATCATCGAAGCCAGTTGGTATGCACTCGTCGATAGCTTACGTTATGCCCTTATTGGCAAACAACGCGTAGAGCCATCGAACAAAGATCAGAAAGAGCGACTTGGTCTAGTCAATCATTAATTTCCAATAACTAAAGCTGCAAGGAGTAGGCCGCCTAGGCCATCTTGCAGCTTTTTTCGTTAGCCTTTTATAAGACCCGCAATTCTCTTGTCCAACTCTTTAGGCGAAAGTACATGGATGACCTCGCGAATAACGCCATTTCTATCAATCAGAAAGCTGGTCGGAATGGCGACTACCCGATATGTATCAGCGTTCGTTCCTTGCTTATCTAATAATACAGGGAATGGATATTTATACGTTTCCACAAACTTCGTGATATTCTCCATTTTATCTCCAGGCGTCACATTGACCGCATAAAGATCAAACTGCCCTTGATATTTGTTATACACATCCACCAAATCCGGTGCTTCTTCCTCGCAAGGACCACACCAAGACGCCCAGAAATTGACGAGAAGAGGCTTCTCACGCGGTCCGCCAATCGTGTAGTCCTTCCCATCCAGCCCTTTTAATGTAAACGAGGGCGCCAAGAAATTTACCTTGGGCGCTTGCTCAGTAGGCATAAGCGTCTCTTTATTCTCGCGTTGGGCGTTTTGATAAATAGCAATACCAGCTAAAATAACGACCAAGACGATCACGAATACGTTCTTTTTCAAAAGCATATTCACCTCCACTCTGTCTATATTATCTCCAAATCCCCAGAAATTCCAACATCGAAGAAGGCGCAAAGTATGCTTTGACCATAATTGGGAAAAGTAAACATACGACTCCTACGGAAAGGAACTTCATCATGAAAAAAACTGCGCAAGCAAATAAAGGCCACATCTGGGAGTACATCGCAATCGCAACGATTCCCTTGGTCCTCGTACTAGGTAATTCGATGCTAGTCCCCATCTTACCTGACATGCAGGAAAAGATGGGCATCTCCAGGTTCCAAAGCTCTCTTGTTATCACTTTATTCTCTATCACAGCCGGTCTTATCATTCCTGTATCCGGTTATTTATCTGACCGTTTTACACGTAAAGCTGTTATCATCCCTTCACTTATCGTATACGGCTCTGCAGGAGTTCTGGCAGGGCTTGGTGCCGTTTGGAATTCCTATCCTATACTCATCATAGCACGAGCTATACAAGGCTTAGGAGCAGCCGGTACAGCCCCTATCGCGATGGCGCTTGTTGGCGATTTATATAAGGGAGGGGATGCTAGCAAAGCACTTGGGCTCATAGAGGCTTCTAACGGATCCGGCAAAGTCGTAAGCCCGATATTAGGTTCCTTATTAGCTCTAATGATTTGGTTTGCACCGTTTTTCGCATTTCCCATCTTCTGCTTGTTAGCTTTACTTGCTGTCATCTTCCTGATTAAAGAACCACCCAAAGATAAGAAAGCTGATCCTCTTAAAGTTTACTTGAAGCAAATTGGGGACATTCTTCGGGAAAAAGGTCGCTGGCTCATCCCTGCGTTTTTCGCTGGCTCCATCACCTTATTTATTCTTTTCGGCGTTCTCTTTTATTTATCACAAATATTAGAAGAAAAGCCTTACAGCATCGAAGGTGTTCGTAAGGGACTTATTCTTGCCATCCCCCTTCTCGGCATGGTCATTACTTCCTATACCACTGGCGCCAAAATCAAACAAAATGGAACATTGATGCGCTGGTTAATGAACATCGGACTTATCCTGATGACGGTATCGCTAGCCTTAGCGATTTTTTTAAATGCCAATCTCTACATCTTCATTGGTTTACTTACATTAAGCGGAATTGGAACAGGTCTTCTGCTCCCTTGCTTAAACACGCTGATTACCGGTTCTGTAGAGCGCGAACAGCGCGGTATGATCACATCATTATATAACAGCCTCCGCTTCATTGGCGTAGCTTTCGGCCCCCCCCTATTCGGATGGCTTATGAACATTTCGCACAAAACGATATTCATCACAGTATCTTCAATGGCGCTTCTCATGCTTGCACTCGTATTCTTCTTCATAAAACCCAAAGGGGAACTGAAAGGAAAAGCGTGATATACTTACCTCATTCTAGCATTTTTGTTGATGTCGAGGTGTAAGTCAAGGTGATCGTACATCTGAATGAGGAGCTCTATATTAATCTTGTTCTCCACAGCTTGCAAAAGCTACCCGAAGAAGCGTGCGGCTTCATACTTGGCGGACAATCCCCAGAAAAGCACGGGATACTCCAAGCCCGTTCCTTTGTCCCCTTGCGCAATTGCGCTAAAAACCCGCGGATTCATTTCGAATTGGACCCTGAAGAGATGATTCCTTTCCTTATGGACAGCATAAATCCTGTGATCGGCCTATTTCATACGCACCCAACGGCTCCACCAGTTCCATCCAACATGGATCTTCAAACACTTTGGCATTCGATCCCAACCTATTGGATCTTATCTTTACAGCATCCCGAGCAACCTGAACTACAACTTTACCAAATAAAAAAAGCCACTCCAACCTCTTATCACAAACTTGCGTTTGTAATCGGTCAGTGATGGCTCAATAAGGCATACAAATCGCCTAAGGTATCTACATCTCTCGACTTTATTTCCTCCATGAATCTCGACCAAAGCTGCGCAGTCATCAAGGAATCCTCAAGTGCATGGTGACGATTCGTTATAGGAATATCATAGGCGTGAAGCAGTGAGTCCAAGCTCAAGTTTTTCCTCTTTGGCATTAACCATTTGGCAATCATCATCGTATCAAGAACGCGATGAGATAAACTCACCTTGGACGTACGCCAAAGGGCGGAATTCAAGAAGTTTTTATCATGCCCAGTTGCATGAGCAACCAGTATTTTCTGTTGAACAAACTCTAAGAAATCACTCAATACTCCTATTAAATCAGGCGCCTCAGCGGCCATTTCGTTCGTTATGCCCGTTAAATTAACAATTTCTTCAGGAATCTTGCGCTTCGGATTCACCATACTATAGAAAGTTTGATTATGCTGCACCTCACCACCGATGACAGAGACACCACCGAATGAAATAATTTCATCACCATTATAAGGAGAAAATCCCGTCGTTTCCAAATCAAACACAACGATTTCCATCGAGTGAAGCGGTATCTCAAACAAGGAATCCTTCCGCTGCTCTCTCAACATGGAGCGTATAAAAGCCATCTGTTGAGCACTTTGTACATCAAACATCGACGTGATAGCCGGTGTGAGACCTCCCATTTTGTACAAATGCCACATACGACCAGCCGGACGCATGTCTTTCATTCCGAATCACCTCTCCCTACACGAAGAAACATGAATACCGATTGATCTAACCTTTTTCTTTCTCTATGCGTGAAAAGATCGATTTTCGAACATATTTTTGTAATTCTATCCCAGTGCGTAAGCATTGTTTTAACTCTTGCTTGACCTCTTTGGTCAATTGATCAGCACCCAGCCTGCCTCTAGTCGAATACTTCTCATCATCAAGCTGATAAGGAGTCAAATCTCTAAGCTTAAGAGCTGCTGCAAAAGCCTCCAGCCATTCATTAGCTAATTGTTCGGGAATAAAGGAGCTTTCCTTCAATTGCTTAATTCTCTCCGATGTTGATGAGTGCATGATACCTGCTTGGATAGCAAGCAGCCGAATCCCATTCACGATAGGAATATAGGCGCCATATTTAACATCAAAGCCGCCTGCATCCTCCCCATATCTCTCTGTAATCAAATGCCCAAATACACCCAATGATATTTTGTGATGAAGGGTATTGGATAACATAAAGTTCAAAATACTCGGATGCTGCTGAACATAGGCAAGGAACTCACTTTTGAGCTGATCTGCCAAAGCTTGAGAACCGAAGATGCAGCGCATATCAGCCATGATTAGCAAATAACGAATATTTTCCCAATCCGGCTCATTAAACCATGTCATCAGCATTTCTTCATACGTGGTTAATGACTTACGCCATTGCTTATTGCTCGAGATCACATTACCTTCACAAGGCGGATAGCCTAAGATATCCAGACCATGAAGAATGCATTCTACAAGTTTAATAAAATAGGCATCTAATTCTTCTTTTGTGTAATCCTCACTATCTTTATAAATGAGCCCATTATCTTGATCACTCCAAAGCGTTTGTTCGCTTCTACCTCCACTGCCGAACAATATAAATGCATAAGGTACGGGCGGTTTCCCGAATCCCTCATCCTCCAACAAATGTTCAGCTAGTTCAATCGTCCTGTAAATGAAGGCATCATGTATTTTATTCACTTTTCGCCCAATTTCAGGTGAATGAGAGAAAAGGAGATGCTCCCGAAACATCTCATGCACCTGATCTCTGGTTATTCGCATCTCATCGAACTGTTCCGATTGATAGATGCGCTCCAGGATCTGTTCCATTGAGAGATGATTCATGTTGCATCCCCTTTACTGTAGTAGAAAGTGTATGTGGTATTAAACGGACACGCCGCTTTGAGCTGCTTTTTTCATTTGTTCTGGATATCCGTAAGAACCATGTTCAGACAAATCCAGACCAATGATTTCTTCTTCTTCAGTAACACGAAGTCCTACGGTAGCTTTAAGAATTCCTAAGATGATGAAGGAAAGAACAAGTACGAAGATCAAAGCCCCGAATACGCCAAGCGCTTGAATTCCTAATTGATGCAATCCACCGCCGTAGAACAATCCTGCACCACCGACACCAACCTTCGCTGAAAGCTCAGGTGTAGCGAACAAACCAGTGGAAAGTGTACCCCAGATACCAGCGATACCGTGAACAGAAAAGGCATAGATTGGATCGTCGATTCCTGCTCTTTCAAACCATTGCGCTGTGAAGAATGTAACAATTCCAGCTACTGCACCGATTACGAGAGCAGCCCAAGTGTCTACGAATGCACAAGCTGCTGTAATAGCAACAAGCGCTGCAAGAACACCGTTTAACATACTAGGAATATCTGCTTTGCCGAAGTACATCCAAGAAATAATTAGAGCCGCAACTCCACCTGCCGCAGCAGCCATATTCGTTGTCAATGCGATGTAACCAAAGAAGCCATCGCCCATTGCACTTAGCGTACTACCTGGGTTGAAGCCGAACCAACCGATCCAAAGAATGATAACACCGAGTACAGACAACACTTGGTTGTGACCAGGAATCAAGTTTGGCGTTTTATCTTTATTATATTTGCCAATACGAGGTTTTAACAAGATGGTAGCTACGAGCGCTGCTGTTGCACCTTGTAGGTGAACAACCGTTGAACCCGCGAAATCTTGCATACCAAGCTTGCTCAACCAGCCGCCGCCCCATACCCAGTGAGCAACGATTGGATAAATTACGACTGTAAATAAAATTCCGAAGATGAAGTAAACAGGAAGCTTCGCTCTTTCTGCAAATCCGCCCCATGCAATCGCTAAGGATACACCAGCGAAAGCTAATTGGAACAAGAATTTAATTCCGATAGGTACATCAGAGAAAGAAAGAGATCCGAATGACGCTGCAGCTTGATCTTCTAAGCCTGAAACGAAGAACCCTGTAGTTCCGAAGAATGCATTACCGTCACCGAAGGCGAAACCGAAGCCTACAGCCCAGAAAGCAATGGCACATAATCCGAAAGTTAAGATTGTTTTACCGGCTACGTGACCGGCATTTTTCATTCTAGTTGACCCTGCTTCTAATAAGGCGAAACCAGCTTGCATGAAGATAACCAAAATAGCTGCTAACATAACCCAAACGGCATCGATTGCACTTTGAAGTTGGGGTACTGTCGCTTCATCTGCTGCAAATGCGAGAGTAGGGAACAATAATGCCATAACGCCGAAAGCTAACAACAACTTCTTAACCATACGACCACTTCCTTTAATGTTAGATTAAATAACATGTAATGAAACTCTTAATGTCATTATATACAGGTTAAATGGGTTTGACAATAGGATTTTCTCGAGATAAATGAAAAATACGAAAAATAACCTGACATCCCACAGGCATAATTCGTGTTTTCGTTCATAGTTCAATTAGAACTTACGATTTCTATCTTAAACCAATGTCAGCTTTTATAAGTATCACGTTTGACTGTACGGTTTGTAATCAGGTATCATTATTAGCAGAAGTAAATTGCACATAACATTGGAGTAGAGGTGAACTTATTATGGGGAATGAGAAACTTTATAAAATCGGAGAACTAGCCAAACTTGCCGATGTCAGTTCTCGAACCATTGATTACTACACCAAGTTGAACTTGATTGAACCCGAGAAAAGATCAGATACGAATTACCGCCTTTATAGTGATGAAACCTTGAATCGACTTAAACGTATTGAATCAATGAAGAACGAGAAATATACCTTAGAGGAAATCAAAGCAAATTTACAACAATGGAGCAAAGTGTCCCCCGATGATAAAGTGAGAGATAAGCTGACATCCATCCAGCTTCATCTAGAGCAATTAATGAAAGAAGCTAAAGAACTGGGACCCATCATCCAACAGTTGAAACCGAATCAAATGAAGAAGCTTTACCGTATACTGACGCAGCCTACTGCAGCATGTATTGAGGCGCTAATCGTTCTTCTAGGTAAAAATCCGTTCTCATAACGAAATACGGAGGCATGTGTAATGTTATTATTTCACCCTATGAATTTTCTCATTATTATTGCATTCGCTCTTTCTATGTGGGCCTCGTTTCGAGTCCGGGGAACATTCAACAAGTGGTCAAATGTTCCAGTTTACTCAGGAATGTCAGGGGCTCAAGCAGCAAGGCGAATGCTAGATGCTAACGGACTTTACGATGTTCCTGTAGAAGCTGTGCCAGGAACCTTAACCGACCACTATGATCCTATGGCCAGAGCAGTTCGATTATCGGAACCCGTGTATTACCAAAGCTCCGTATCAGCAATTTCCGTCGCCTGTCACGAGGTTGGGCATGCGATTCAACACAAAGTTCATTACCCTATGCTCGTGGCAAGGCATCACATGTTCCCAGTTGTTAATTTTGCTTCCGGTGTAGCTCCCTTGCTCATATTGGCCGGCTTCTTCTTCGAACAAATCCCTTGGCTTCTGGGCCTTGGCATCATCTTCTTTGCAGCAGCTGTTGCTTTCCAATTGGTAACATTACCAGTAGAATTCAACGCTAGCTCAAGAGCCCGTGATTTAATGATCGCTGAAGGCTTCATCTCCAATCAAGAAGAGCGCGGGGTAGCCAAGGTATTAAATGCAGCCGCTCTGACATATGTCGCAGCAGCGTTAATATCGGTTCTCGAGCTCCTGAAATATATCATGATATTTAACGGACGTAATAATGACGATTAATAATAAAGCCCATCTTGTGCATTGTCACACACAAGATGAGCTTTTTTATTGAAAATATTCATGCAGAAACCGTCTAAATACTTCTGCCACTAACGGAAGTTTCTCACCCTTTCGGCTAATTAAACCGACAGTTCGAGTTACTTGCGGATCTGATATTCGAATTTTGGTTGGCTGCATCTGACCGCCTTCCATTAAAGCCATAGAGGGCAGTAAGCTAACACCCATACCCGCGGCAACAAGACCACGAATGGTATCGGTCTCTTCACCTTCAAATTCAATCTTCGGAACGAAGCCCGCTTTTAAGCAAGCTTCCATCACTATTGCACGCAGTGTATATTCTTCACTAAACATAACGAATGGCTCATGTTTGAGCTGCTCAAGTCGTATTGAAGTATATTCAGCAAGGATATGATTGGAGGGAATAATCGCAAACAACTCTTCGGTTAGCAAAATTTCACCTATAACATGTTCATGCGACTCCGGAAATGGCGAGATGAACGCCAGGTCAATCTCTCCCTTTGTGACATCTCGAATTAAAGATGCATAGGTCCCTTGACGCAATCTAAACTTAACGTTAGGGTGATCTTTTTTAAAGGCTGCAACAACTGAAGGAAGCAAATTGATAACCAAGCTATGAGGAAACCCGATGCGAATTTCCCCAGCTTCTGGGTCCAGAAATTCATGCATTTCGCCAACAGCTCGTTCCAAATCCGTCAAGATCCCCTCTATTCGGCTCAAGAACAAATGTCCTACCGAGGTAAGGTGTAGATTACGACCTTTTTGCACGAACAAATTAACACCCAGCTCTTCCTCAAGCAGATGAATTTGCCGACTCACGGCCGACTGTGCCACATGCATTTCTTCCGCGGCTTGGGTCACATGCTGCTTTCTAGCAACTTTTACAAAGTACTGTAATTGTCTTAATTCCACTTGGATAAATCCCCCGACTTTTATTACGTTATTACGAACTTGTGACAGTCTTAAGCATCTAAATTATAGCCTCACCGTATCGATTGGACAACCTAAGTTCAAAAAGCTTATAATAAATAAGTTGTTATCTAGCATGGAAAATAAAGGAGGAAACAATTCATATGGCACAAGAACGTACTGGCGTTGCTACCATTAAAGGCAATCCGATTACTTTGGTAGGACCCGAAATTAAAGTTGGTGACAAAGCACCTAACTTCACGGTCAACAAAGATTTGATGACTCAAGTTTCCCTCGCAGATTATGCAGGCAAAGTAAAGCTGATCAGTGTTGTTCCATCTTTGGATACAGGCGTTTGTGACGCACAAACTCGCCGCTTCAATGAAGAAGCAACAGGACTAGGCGACAATGTGGCAGTTCTGACAATTAGTGTTGATCTTCCTTTTGCACAATCCCGCTGGTGCGGTGCGGCAGGTATCGATAAAGTTGTGACTTTGTCTGATTACAAAACAAAATCCTTTGGCGAAGCCTACGGCGTATTGATCAAAGAGCTTCAACTTGATATGCGTTCCATTTTTGTTCTCGATGCGAATGACACTGTTCAATACGTAGAGTATCTGGGCGAAATGACAGCTCATCCTAATTACGAAGCAGCTGTTGAAGCTGTAAAAAAATTAGTCTAATAGACACAAATAAAACAGCAAGGAGGCCTAGCTTCCCTGCTGTTTTTATTATCCTTCAATTTTATATGATGCAAGCTTTCGATCTAATTGTTTATAAATATCTATAATTGTGCGATAATTGGATCCCAGATCTCCCATTGAGCCTCGGGAAGCTGAATAAATGTCTACCGCGGTTTTTACGGGATTAATCCCAAATAGTGTTAATGTAACATCTTGCGTTCTACCTGTCATTGTTTTGCGTTCCGCGAGAATTTCACCTACATTTTGAACTTCGTGGAGAAGTTTATAGCCCGGTGTTTTCTTCAGTACGGCAATGACTTCTTCCCATACTTGTTCTTTAGGTAGCTTATAATATCTTGTTTTAAGCAAAGGATCTTTGGCTTTATCTCCGGTCATTTCATGACTGCGAAGTAATCCGATTAAAGTTCTCTTAAGCAAAAGCCTTTTCCCCCTTCAATGAAGTGCTTATAGACCACTTGCCATTTCTACACTGCTCTCTATATTACCATTGTTTAGGCTTAAGAAAAAGAGGGAAAATGAAATCAGAGGGATTCCTACTCCAATATGTCCATTGTTATTACTTTTAATTTCCAAAAAAAGTGCTATACAGTAAGTAAGCATTCAAACCAGCAATCACGATAGCCACAACCCAGCTGAGTACGATCATCCACTTTGGAGTTACAAGCTCTCCCATCTTCTTACGATCCGAAGTAAATGTAACAAGTGGAATAACGGCAAATGATAGCTGCAAGGACAAAATCACTTGGCTGAGAACAAGTAAATCCGTAGCACCGCTCTCTCCTTTAATTCCAATTACGATAACAGCAGGCACAATAGCAATCATTCGTGTAATTAAACGGCGCAGCCAAGGTGTAAGTCTAATATTCAGGAAGCCTTCCATCACAATCTGTCCAGCTAGCGTCCCTGTAAGTGTGGAATTTTGCCCCGAAGCTAGAAGAGCAACAGCAAATAAAATACTCGCGGCACCAGTGCCAAGCATAGGTCCCAGTAGGTGATACGCATCTTGGATTTCAGCTACTTCTTTGCCTGCCGAATGAAAAGCGGCTGCGGAAAGAATCAAAATTGCCGCATTGACGAACAAAGCCAACATTAAAGCTACAGTCGAATCTATGGTTGCGAATTTAATCGCTTCACGCTTACCTTCTATTGTAGGCTCGATTTTGCGCGTTTGGACGATAGAAGAATGTAGATATAAATTATGAG
Source organism: Paenibacillus sp. yr247 (assembly GCF_900103825.1). Taxonomy (GTDB): domain Bacteria; phylum Bacillota; class Bacilli; order Paenibacillales; family NBRC-103111; genus Paenibacillus_E. Next base: position 21,476 of record NZ_FNIF01000011.1, on the reverse strand, counting down.
GCATAACCGTAGCTCCCAGAATACCAAGAGCGATGTATAACATAGCTGGGTTCGTCACAATTTCCTTTGTAGGAATAAAGCCAACAGCCACAGCAGCAAAATCAGGCCTAGAGAATATCAGTTCCATCACGAAACACACAGTAATTAGAGCAATCAGACTGATAACCATGGCCTCAATGTATCGGAAACCCTTTTTTTGCAGTAAAAGAACCAATAGAACATCTATCGCTGTAAGAATAACGCCATAAATAAGCGGCAGACCAAAAAGTAAATTTAAAGCGATCGCTGCGCCAATGACTTCAGCTAAGTCACAAGCTGCAATGGCGAGCTCACATAATAGCCAGAGTCCGAATGAGACAGGCTTACTATAATGATCACGACATGCTTGCGCTAAATCTCGGCCTGTCACAATACCCAAGCGGCCAGACAAGGCTTGCAGGAGAATTGCCATTAAGTTTGAAATTAATATTACGGATAGAAGTGTATATCCGAATTGGGAACCACCTGCTAAATCAGTCGCCCAGTTGCCTGGATCCATATACCCTACCGCTACGAGATAACCGGGGCCTACAAATGCGAGCAGCTTACGGAAAAAACCTGCTTTCTTCGGTACGCGCATACTTTGATGAACTTCAGGTAGGCTGGGCATTGATGATTGGCCCTTCCATCCATTGAGCTCATGCTCTGGTTTTTTATATGCTATTTCCATTTTTATCTCCTTCTTTCGCAAGACCAATAATGTTGTCCGTAGGAAACTTTTATTTTAGAATTATACTACATATTCCTATACTATGCTATAGGCAAACAGTTATGTGCATACGAAATTATTTTTCCCATGGGAAAAATATCAAAAAAAGGAGTTACTTATCAATGAGGATTCGTCCAGTTGCAAATGATCAGGAAATTAGGAAGGCTCATGAAATTGAAAGCATCGTTTATACAAAGGAGTCAGCCGCTACCCTAGAAGCTTTTCAGATGAGAAAGCAAGTGTTTGGAAGTTATTTTCTTGTGGCAGAAATCGAGTCAGAGCATGAAATCGTCGGCGTAACCAATGGTGTAAAGCTTCATCATAGAGATTTAGCTGATGAGAGCATCAAGCAAGGAGTCGAATTTGCCGTAAACGGTCAATACTTTTGTTTGCTGACCATCGCGGTGCTTCCTACCTATCAACGCCGAGGTATTGCCACTGCTCTTCTCAAAAGTGTCATCCGCATAGCCAGAGAAGAAGGTTTAAAAGGAATTGTTTTGATGTGTGAGGAGCATTTGATTTCATTTTATGAACAACATGGCTTTCGTTATGCAGCTCCGTCGGCTTCTGTGCATGGTGGCATCCAATGGCATGAAATGAACTTGTTATGGAAATAAATAATCGTTTAAAAGAAGGATTTCTGTTATTTCGTACGAATATCATATACGATTATTCTTTGTATATTTATTAAACAAACAAAGATAGTGAAAAAATCTACTACTACTCAACCAACAAAGGGTGAATCTTCGTGACGTATTTTATGGGCTTGGATTTAGGAACTTCTGCAGTTAAATGCATTCTTGTGGATGACTCGGGGAATGTAATTGGCACCCATAGCGTTGAATATCCACTTCAGCAGCCTCACCCAGGATGGGCAGAGCAGCATCCCGTAGATTGGTGGAACGCTACCGTGGAGGGGATCCGCGCCCTCTTAGCGAAAACGAACATCGCTGGCGAAGCCGTGGCTGGCATTGGCTTCTCCGGCCAGATGCATGGGTCGGTATTCCTTGACGAGGCGCAGCAGGTCATTCGGCCTGCGCTGCTCTGGTGTGATCAGCGTACTGCGGAACAGTGCGCTTACATGGAGTCGACCGTCGGCGAAGCCGAGCTCGGGCGACTTACGGGCAACCGGGCGCTAACCGGTTTCACCGCGCCCAAGGTCATTTGGCTCCGGCAGCATGAGCCGGAGAACTACGCGCGCGTTCGTCATCTGCTGCTGCCGAAGGACTACGTCAGGCTGCGCCTGACGGGCGTATTCGGCATGGACATGGCCGACGCAAGCGGCACCCTGCTGCTGGACGTCGCCCACCGCAGCTGGTCGCAGACCGTCGCCGAGCGGCTGGACATTCCGATGGAATGGCTGCCGCCGCTGTTTGAGTCCGGCGACGTGGCCGGACATCTGCTGCCGGAAGCGGCTAGCCTAACCGGGCTAGCTACAGGCACGCCGATCGTCGCTGGCGGCGGCGATCAAGCATGCGGCGCCGTAGGAGTAGGCGTCGTACGCCAAGGCATCGCCTCGGTGGCGCTTGGCACGTCTGGTGTCGTCTTTGTACATGACGACACCTACCAAGTAGATGAAGCTTACCGGCTTCATTCTTTCTGTCACGGTGTGCCAGGCAAGTGGCATCGCATGGGAGTTATGCTGGCCGCAGGCGGCTCGTTCCAGTGGTGGCGCAACCACTTCGCGCACGAGGAGCTTGAGCGTGCGCAGCAGGAAGGCAAAGACGTCTACGAGATCTTGACGTCTGAAGCCGCCAAGGCTCCCCTAGGGAGCGAAGGCTTATTGTTCCTGCCTTACTTATCCGGGGAGCGGACGCCACACCCCGATCCGAAGGCCCGCGGCGCCTTCATCGGCCTCAATCTGAGGCACGGTAAAGATCATCTCACCCGTGCCGTTCTCGAAGGCATTACCTTCGGGCTTCGCGACTCCCTGCAATTAATCCGTGAGTCCGGTATCGAAGTCACCGAACTGCGTGTGAACGGCGGCGGCGCTAGAAGTCCGTTCTGGCGTCAAATGATCGCCGACATCTTCGGTATCCCCGTGGTCACAGTTAATTCAACAGACGGCCCTGCATATGGCGCCGCCATCATGGCTGCTTCCGGCGTGCTTCAGGAGGATATAACTGCTCTCTGTGAGAAATGGATTCACGTCACGGATCGCATAGACCCAAATGTTGATAATCAGAAACAATATGAGGCCTACTATCAAATTTATCGCAGTCTTTATGGCACACTTCAAAGTACCTTTCATCAGCTAAGCGATTTAGCTGGTCATTAATAACCCAAAAGCGGTTGATCAGGCATAACACCTGCTCAACCGCTTTTTTTAATTTCATGATATCTTCTTTATATTCACCTAAATAGACGCAAAGAAACCCGCCTATGCCGTCCGGTTTTGGTGCTTCAAACCCGCTCTCGCAGGTGGGTGTCCGCAGAGGTGTATTTGAGGTCCCCTTTCGAGGGCATGTCAGCCACACTTCAATATAGGTCTCCCTAGAAACAGTCATTGGTTTAAAACAACTTAAAACCGTTACGTACATCGCAGGATTCTTTTGTAGTTCTTATTATAGTGCCGTACCGTTTGATTATCAACTGGTAGGTTTACTCATTATTCTTTTTCATTCTCATCTTTTTTATGCAAGCTTATTTCTGTCCCTTCAACTTCAGTCGCAGCTTCGCTTTGTGCTTGCTCTTCTTCTTGTGACTCAGCCAGCTTCTGTTGTTCCTTCTCTTCAAGCTCTTGCTGCTTCATTTGCAGCTTGGTGAAGCTCCGGTTAAACTGCCAGAACGAGAAGGTTGCCATAATGCTTCCCATAAAGAATACGACAAGGAAGAAATTAAATTTGGTCAAACAGATGTAAATGATAGCTCCGTTACAAAGCAATAGAACAATCGAATTAATTGGATTACCAATTGTAATCAATACGGCATTCTTCAGAATTTGTAATACTTTCATGTGCAAGTGCACCAAAATTGAAAAGAAATTGAACATAGAAATGACAATAATGACTGTGAAAGCAATGAACAATACAGCCAACACTTTAAGTGAACTCCCCTGCTTCAAATAAAAGAAATAGTTCACTCCAATAATAATGAAAATGAGTACAAAGAAAATGCCGCCAACCATGCTCTGTAGGTAGTTTTCCTTATATCCGCGGAAAAATGTTTTCAATAGGGGGACATCTTCTTCACCTGTGACCCATTTCCTAGCTACGGTAAACATCGCAGAGGTTGCAGGGAATAAAGTAAACGGTGCCAAAATGGCAAGAATCGGTAACATCGACTTCAACGCATCAGGCGATTGACTCACCAAGCCCATAAAAGCAAAAAAGAAAACCGGAATCGAACACAGCATCCAGAGCAGATTAATCACCGATAAACGCATAATCCATTCCGAAATCCTGTACAATCCTCCCATAACTCCTCTAAACTCCAAAACCGCTTCCTCCTTAGCGTTTCCTTCAGGAAACTTTCTACGTTGATGGTCTATACATCTTCATTTAACTTGTCTTATCTTCACATTATGGTTTAATTATAGCCTATTTTTCAACATATAGGTAGACGTCTAGTCGTTATAGGTTCTTATACATAGTATAGTATTGTCAAATCGAACCACCCCCAACTCATTACTCAGGAGGTTGATACTATGTCTCATCCAGTTGGAACATCCGCAGGTGCCATTTTGGTTCTCTTTATCTTGCTGGTTATCATCACTAGCTCCTTCGTAATCTAATTCAAGCAACCCTTGTAAAAAAGGCGAAGATCCCTGGGATCTCCGCCTTTATTTTTGTGGGTCGAAACCCTTATTTATTTACTAGTGTGTCTTCACTTTTACGAGGAGCTCTGGAACGATCGCGGTTACCGGCGTTGTTGCTTCCGTACTCACGATTTCTGGAAGAGGAACTGCTTCCGCCTTCTCTGTTTGATCCATAATCTCTGCTATCCTTGCGTGGGTAACGGGAATTCGAGCTGCTGGAACCGCCTGATCCAGATCCGTATCCGCCGCCTTGACGACGATCGCCTGAACCTGAACTTGAACCATATCCGCCGCCGACACGTCTGCCAGAGCTGCGTACGTCGAATTTTTTCTTTCTTGCACGAATCGGATCTTCCGGTGTTAATTCGATATTCAGTTCCTTTTTGTCGCCAGTTAGGAGCTTCATCGCGGCTGCAAGCAGGTTAACGGAATCGTATTGCTCCAACATTTGAATCGCCAAGCCTTTGAATTCGAATTCCGCTTCATTTTGAAGCACATCAAGAATACGCTCAGCTGTCATTTTTTGCTTACCTTCAATGGCTTCAGCCAAGCTAGGCAATGGTTTTTTGTTAATTTTGTGGCGAGTAACTTTCTCGATGAAGTGCAAGTGATCGATCTCTCTAGGTGTTACGAAAGTCCAAGCTGTACCTTCTTTACCAGCGCGGCCTGTACGACCGATACGGTGAACATAGCTTTCTGGGTCTTGCGGAAGGTCAAAGTTAATAACGTGAGTTACGCCTGATACATCGAGACCCCGCGCAGCAACGTCTGTTGCAACCAGTACATCAATGCTTCCATCACGGAATTTTCTCATTACATTATCGCGTTGATTTTGGGACAAGTCACCATGAAGACCTTCAGCTGCATAGCCTCTTTTTTGTAGAGCTTCTGCTAATTCATCAACGCGGCGTTTTGTACGACCGAAAATGATAGCAAGATCAGGAGCTTCCATGTCAATTAAGCGGCTAAGCGCTTCGAATTTTTGCTTTTCATGCAATTCGATATACGCTTGGTCAATCAGCGGAGCACTGACTTGTTTCGGGATAACCGATACGTGCTCAGGGTTGCGAAGGAACTGTTGAGCCAATTTTTGAATGTTAGCTGGCATTGTTGCAGAGAACAGCATCGTGTGACGTTCTTCTGGAACCAATTTCAAAATGGATTGGATATCATCCATGAAGCCCATGTCAAGCATTTCATCCGCTTCATCCAAAATAACCGTTTGTACATCATCAAGCTTGATTGTTTTACGGTTGATATGGTCAAGTAATCGACCAGGTGTACCAATAATGATTTGTGGTTTCTTTTTCAAAGCGCGAATTTGCTTAACGATATCCTGTCCACCATAGATCGGTAAGGAACGAATGCCTTTGAAACGACCGAGTTTTTCAATCTCTTCCGCAACCTGGATGGCAAGTTCCCGTGTAGGACACATGATCAAAGCTGAAATACGCTCTTCTTTCATATTAATTTTGTGAATAAGCGGAATACCGAAAGCAGCTGTTTTTCCTGTTCCTGTTTGCGCTTGCCCGATCAAATCCCGGCCTTCCATGGCCAAAGGAATCGTTTTTTCTTGGATTGGTGTAGATTCTTCAAAGCCCATCTCCGTAATCGCACGCAAAATCGTTGGTTCTAAACCAAACTCTTGAAATGTTTTCAAATATATTCAATCTCCTTTTGTACAGGGCAGGCTAATGCCTTGTATCTTTTTTACCCTTAAGTACGACTTCCTATCCGTATCTATAGTTTCTTGGTGGAATACACTTTCGATTTATCATCTTCCATGATCCAATTGGCCGCCCTTAAGAACATCTAAAATATTATAGCACAAGTCATACACACATTTCCAGAGGCGTCTTTCATATGAGAACGAAACCTAACGCATAAGCTAAACGTATTACAATGTAGAACAACAAACGGAACAGAGGAGAGTTTTCAATGTCCATATTTAAACGAGTAAGCAGCATCCTGCGCAGTCAAAAACAAGAACCTGTGACAACACCCGCTGGCAATCCACTTGAAGATGTCCGAGTTGGGGATATTGTTAATGTAGACTTAGAGGAATATGTCGTTTCCGGCAAGGTCATTTATTTTGACCGTGGATTTGCGCCACATCGCTATGCTTATTATTTACAAAGCGGCAGAAATATTCAGTGTCTGATTGTGGAAAAAGGAAGAACTTACGATTGTTTTCTTTGCAGTTTCGTTGAAGGCGCATTAGATGATCCGAATGACGTGCCTACACGATTGGAGTTAGACGGTGATGTTACTTTCGAATTGGAGTTTCACCGCAATGATGTTACGCGGACAGAAGGTAATACGGATTTTCGCAGTGGTGATGATATCATCTTCTGGCGTTATTTTGGACCTGACCGCAGATTTTTCTTCCTTCAGTGGCAAGATGGCAAATTTATTGCTCTTGAAGGAGAACGCACACCAGGCAATCAGATAAAATTTTTGAAATCGACGCCTTAAATAACCTATGTTATCATTAGTAAATGTTTGGAAAGGAGGGACTACTGAAAATGAAAAGATGGACTTCATGGTTATCCTTCGTATTGATCATCGCCCTTCTTTCCGCGTGTGGCGCTGATGCCGGACGTTATGTCAAAGACCAATACCCTTTAGTTAGTGTCGATGGTAAAGGCAATAATCTTTCCAAGGTTTATTCCGTAGAGGGAAAAAGTGTCCCTGCCGTAGCAACCGAACTAGCAGCGAAAGAATCACCGAAGGAAAAGAGCAAGGAATCTGACGATCAAATGTTCCTGGTTTATAACGATAAAGTCATTAACATACAAAAGGATCCTAAAGAAAGCAAGAACACTCTTGTTCAAATCGACAGTATTGAATATGCCAAGACACATTATGACTCCTCCTTCTTACAAGGTTATTTGACAGCAACCCTGCTTCAATCCTTATTCGGCGGGGGCTGGTTCAATAACAGAGGTTCCTATGATTATAGAGGCTATACCCGAACACCAACTTATAATTCGGGTAGCGGTAATACGACTGCTCCTATAACAGACACATCTAAGGATAAGCAACCTACAACGTCGGATCGAACGGGCAGCTTCAAGACCGGCACAGGCACACCAAGCTCTGGCAGCAGTTCCACAACACGCAAAAACGATGGTTCTACACCAAATAAGGTGAATAAACCATCAACCAGTATGCCCAGCACAACTAAGAAAACAGGCTCCTTCAAAAGACGCTAACCTTAGTTACTTAAAGCTGTTGTCCAAGAAATGGACACAGCTTTTTTTATTTCCATCTATTTTAATTAAACATTGGTTAAATAAACATTGAAGTTTTAGAAGAATGAATTATACTTGCATTATGCTGCATACTATTTTAGAGGTGATTTTTTTTGAAAAAGGCGCTAGATGCCGTCATAATTTTAGTTGGCGCACTGCTTGTCGCGGTTGGCTTCAACATGTTCCTTATCCCTCACCAACTGCTTAGCGGCGGGGTTTCGGGATTTGCTATGATTATCGGTTATTTTACGAACTTGAACATTGGCTTTTTATATTTATTTTTTAACATGCCATTAATGATTTGGGGATTGGTTTCAATTGGTCGTAGATTCATTATGATTAGCGTTGCATCTGTTATTTTAACGGTATGGCTGATGCAAATTCTTCCTACAAGCTATGTCGCGCAGGAACCCATGCTGGGTGCAGTTTTTGGGGGCGTGCTCATTGGTATAGGAAGCGGTATTACCTTAAGAATTGGCGGTTCTAGTGGCGGATTTGATATCGTAGGGTTGATTTTGACCCGAAGATTCGACTTTCCACTCGGTACTATTCTTTCATCTATGAACGGTATAGTTATTGTTGCACTCGGCTATTTTAAGCATAATTGGGACCTTGCACTGTATTCGATGCTGGCAATATATATTAGTGGTAAAGTTGTCGATACGATACATATTCGCCACGTCAAAGTAACCGCGTTTATTGTAACGAAGCAGAAGGATGAGTTGATAAACGAGCTGCTTTTACTTCCTAGAGGCGTCACTTTAGTTAAGACGGAAGGCGCTTATACGAAACAGCAGCACGATATGTTGATGACCGTCACAACCCGTTATGAACTCGTTGAATTAAAACGAATAATAAAGAAAATAGATCCAAGAGCGTTCGTAAATATTGTAGAAACGGTCGGTGTCGTCGGCGAATTCCGCAAGCTTAAGTAATACATCGTGAAATCCGCCTCTTTATTCCCAGTTGAATTGTGTTATAATGATTGTAATTTCATATAGTTCTGGTTTTCATCGTGAGTGGTTCAGGCGTAGTTCTTATTCTAATCTTTTGATTGGAAGGGTGATGCTTGTGGAGACAGTCAAATTATCCAGGATTGTAATGAAATTAACACCCGAGTTGTACCCCTTCTTAACCAGCTATGAGCTGGACTCCGAGATCGTCCTCCGGTTTGGCATAGAGGCGCTCGAAGCAGAAGATGTCATGGAAATTATTCAGTTCAGTATTACGGAACATCATAAAGACGCCCTTTACCATTAAGGGCGTCTTTTTTCTGGTTAACAATCGTTTTTTTATACAAAGTTATGGAGTTTGTAATAATTAGGGTATATAGGTTATGATAAGTGCATGATATAATAGAACTAAGATAAAATACTGGAGGTGTCTAATATGGGAGCATTATCTCCTTGGCACATCATCTTAATTGCAATTGTTGCCCTTCTTTTGTTTGGGCCTAATAAACTGCCTGAGCTTGGCAGAGGTTTTGGCAAAATGTTTCGTGAATTCAAGGATGCAACGAATGGGAACGGCGGTAACACAGCTTCTGATGATCAGCCTGTACCGGTTCGTAAAGAGATTAATCCTGCAGAAGTCACGAATAACGAATCAGGACAAGTACACAAATAATGACCAAACACCCGGTGATTTTGCTGCCGGGTGTTTTTTATTAACAATTAGCTCCTACCGCGCATAACCGCTTGTGTACCAAAGAACATACCTGCCGCTATTGCCGACATCACGGTCGCAAACACATACATGCTTGCGCCTCCCCACTGCTCACTTAACCACCCCCCCACCGCGCCACCGATTATACCGGCTAGGCCCATGAACACCATGGCAAGAATCGATTGACCCGTTGAACCGAATTGTTCGGGAAGCAAACGAACGACATACTGTACCGCGACGATCCACAAAACAGCAAAGGTGAACATGTGTGTCACTTGCAAACCAATTAGCACCCAAGGATCGCTTATGAACGTGTAAAGTAACCAACGCAGGGTATACAAGACTGAAGCGATGCCTAGTATGGTTAGCTCGTGATACCGATGAATGTATCGATTTATTAAAGCAAATATTGGAATTTCACTGCATGCCGCAATCGCCCACGCCCAGCTGACCATGGCATCCGATGCACCAAGTTTATTGAGATATAAGCCTAACAATGCATCATTCATTCGATGTGGGATTGATATGATCAGAATCATTAACATAAACCATAAGAAGCTCTTATTTTTGAAAATAACGCTGATCGCACTTAATGTTATCCGCTGTCCGCTGCCCTTCTCATCCTTAATAAAAGCAAGAAGCAGGAAAGGGAAGATCCACAGAACCCAATAAAAATAAGGAATGCTGGCCACCCCACCAAATTCATCGAGCAAAAGACCCGATACTAAAGCAACACCCGAAAATCCAATAGAGCCCCATAATCGGACTGATCCATAAGACATTCCACGATGTGCTGTTGATTTGACGACCAAATTGTCAATGAGTGGTACCGAAGGAAGCAAGAAGAAATAAAGCAGCAAAATAAATCCAAGCGTGAGCCCATAGCCATTCGTTAAAAATAGTCCAAAGCTTCCTAATAAGGAAAGGACCCAAAGCAAGAAAACGATATTTTTCACAGAGTTAAATCGGTCACTTACATATCCCCAGAACGGCTGTGCGAATATCGAGATGAACGGACCAATCATCATTAACAGTCCAATCTCGCTGGCTGAATAGCCCTTAACTTGCAAATATAATGGTAAATACGGCAATAAAATAGCACTAGAAGCATAGTAAAAAAAATTAACACCAGACAATGAAATAATTTGTTTATCAAGTTTCAACAACGTCTACCTTCTTTCTACAATCCTCTACAAATTTCCTCTGTGCGTAGTTTCCAGCTTGCATTATAATAAAGCTAGAACAAGATAGGAGAGGACTTATACATCATGGAAATTTTACTCGCTTCACTTGCCCTTATTTGGGGCAATGTTACTGCCGCTAACCCGGATGCCAGTTTTGAACAGCTCGTGCAAGCTTCTTTGAATGCGAAGAACGCAGTAGCAATCGTTCAACCCGCACCATCCCAAGAAACAGATCCTCTCGCCCCTGTTAACAAACAAGATCCGCAGAAGGACGCGCCTAAAATCAAAGGTATCTACTCCACCGCTCATAGTGCCGGAGGTTCTCGTCTCAACACCCTTGTGAGGCTGCTTGATGACACAGAACTTAACTCACTGGTCATCGATGCAAAGGATGATTGGGGTTATATTACATGGGAAACGGGCAATGCAGAACTTGATGCGATGGGAACAACTCAGAAAATCATTGGTAATATGCCTGGTTTAATGAGCACACTTAACGAACATAACATTTACCCCATTGCCCGTATCGTTGTATTCAAAGACACGGTGCTTGCCAAAAAGAAGCCAGAATGGTCCTTCGTCAACCCGGATGGCAACCTCTGGGGCAACGGTAAAAATCCACCTGACAGCTTCGTAAATCCATATAACAAAGAAGTATGGGATTACAATATCGCTGTTGCCAAAGAGGCGGTTAAAGCAGGATTTAAAGAAATTCAATTCGATTACGTCCGTTTCCCTGAAGGCTTCGAAAAAAGAGCAGACACGCTCAAATATACCAAGGATGAGCGTTCACGTATTGATGCAGTCGCTTCCTTCGTCAAGTATGCCAAAGAACAATTACAACCGCTTGGAGTTCGTGTCTCGGTTGATATATTCGGCTATGCAGCATCTGTTCCTGCAGCCGAAGGCATTGGTCAGGATTTTGAGAAAATCTCTCAAAATGTCGATGTTATCGCACCAATGATTTATCCAAGTCATTATAGCACAGGCTGGTTTGGCTCCAAAGTGCCGGATGCGGCTCCCTTTGTTACCATTAACGGAGCTTCTAAGGATACAATCAAAAAGCTTGAAGCGATTGACAAAAAAGGCTGGAAGCCGATCGTACGACCTTGGATTCAAGATTTCACCGCTTCTTGGATACCTGGTTATATTAAATATGGCAAAAATGAAGTGGAAGAGCAAATACGTGCTCTGAAAGAAAACGGGATAGATGAATTCCTCTTATGGAATGCCAATAACAACTACACACCTAATGTGAACTATTAAGCAAGGATACACCCTGAGGACGCTTAATGCCCTCAGGGTGTTATTGTTTCAATGACATAGCCCGAACCGACATCGACACGCTTTTGCTCAAGGATCTTTAAACTTCCATTCGTTACATAAACATAATAAATTTGCTCCTTGTTTACTTTAATTTTCGTTTTGTTTTATCATATATCAAGGATTCATATTACCAGAATTGCAATGGATATGTACAATCAAAGAAACTTATAGGAGTTGGAGTAGGAATGAATATTGTCGCCATCACTGGAATGGATTTAACTTCTATGCAGGAGCAAATGCCGAAAGACTTGCAGGAACGCTGTGAGTTTCATTGGTTTAAATCCTCAAGTGAAGCTGGAGAACAGATCGTTAACGCTGATGTCATTATCTCGGCTGGTCGCATTAATCCGGACATCCTAAATCAGGCTCCTAAGCTTAAATGGATGCAAACCTTATCCGCCGGAGTTGATAAGCTTCCTCTCCAAGAGTTTGCTGAACGTAATATTCTACTGACCAATGCTCGAGGTGTACATACGATCCAGATGAGTGAATTCACGCTCAGTCTCATGCTGCAATGGATCCGTAATGCGAATCTTCTCCATGAGCTCCAACAAAATAAAGTGTGGGACAGTCAGATAAAAGTTGGAGAGTTATATGGCAAAACGCTTGGTATTATAGGTGCAGGTGCAATCGGCGAAGCTGTTGCACGCAAAGCAAAAGCTTTCGATATGACGGTCATCGGGTATAATCGTTCGGGTACGCCTCAGCCTGCTTTCGATTCGACCGTTAGCGGAGAAGAAGGTCTTCCCTATTTACTTTCACAAAGTGATTTCATCGTTCTTTTACTCCCTAGTACAGCTAAAACAAGAGGCTTCTTAACCAAAGAACATCTGAGCCTAATGAAACCTAGTGCCTTCTTAATCAACTTGGCTCGCGGTGATGTGATCGATGAAGAAGCTTTGGTACATGCGCTTCAAGAGGGCAAGTTGGCAGGTGCTGCACTCGATGTTTTTGAACAAGAGCCATTACCGTCAACTTCACCCCTGTGGAGCTTGAAAAATGTCATTATTACTCCGCATATTGCTGGAGCTTCAGCTCATTATACGGAACGCGTTTCTTCCATTTTCTATCATAATTTAAGAGCTTTTTTAGATGGAAGTGAAATGATCAATGTTGTTAATCTGACAGAAGGTTATTAGAATAACGCACCTCATCCCTAAGCGGAATTCTTTCCTAGCGATGAGGTACGTTATTTTATTTGCCTGGTATAACTGCCAACCCTCTCATATATGGTCTAAGGGCTGGAGGAATATTGATTGAACCATCTGCTTGCTGATGATTTTCAAGTAAAGGAATCAGAATTCGCGGTGTTGCGACAGCTGTGTTGTTTAGTGTATAGCAGTAGCGAAGCTCACCGCCCTTATCCCGGTAACGCAATCCGCTGCGGCGCGACTGAAAGTCAAGAAGGCTCGACGACGAGTGGGTTTCTCCATACGCATTGCGGCTTGGCATCCAAGTCTCGATGTCGTACTGCTTGTAATTTTTGGCGCCCATATCTCCGGTACATACCGCAACGATACGATACGGAAGCTCAAGTAAATCCAAAATATCTTCTGCATTTCGTGTGATTTGATTCAATAATTGATCCGCAATAGCTGGATCATTCTCACAAAGAACCACCTGCTCGACCTTCGCAAATTGATGAACACGATACAATCCGCGTACATCTCTGCCTGCCGATCCCGCTTCTTTGCGGAAGCAGTTCGATACCGCTGCCAGTTGGATAGGACCCTCCGATATATCAACGATCTCATTCGCATAATACGAAACCAAAGGACCTTCCGACGTACCAACTAACCATTTATTCTCATCCTGTAATTCATAAGTTTGGTCCTTCCCGGCGGGAAAGAAAGCCGCATTCACCAGTGTCTCTTCGCGAACCATCAGAGGGACGTCCATCAACGTGAATCCTCGATCTGATAGCAAGTCAAGCGCAAGCTGTTGAACAGCTCTGTGTAAATATAGCCCCATCCCTTTGAGGTAGTAATTACGGCTGCCAGCCACCTTTACGCCTCTAGGAAAATCGAACATATCTAGTTCCTCACCGATCTGCATATGATCGCGAGGTTCAAACTCAAACACGGTGGGCTGCCCCACTACTTTCAACACTACATTATCGTGATCTGAAGTCCCAAGCGGTGTTTCAGGCGAAACCAGATTCGGTACAGTAAGCATAAGCTCCTTGAACCGTTCTTCATATTTCGCCAGCTCCTGTTCGTACTCCATTAATGTTCGGTTCCAGCCGCGAACTTGATCCTTCAGGTTCTCAGCTTCTCCCATTTTCTTCTGTGCAATGAACTGCGCGATCTGTGCCGATACACGATTGCGTTCCGTTCGCAGCTGATCCACTTCGTGATGGAGAAACCTTTTCTTCTCATCAACCTCAAGAAGCTCGTCCAGGGGACACTCCACACCTTTACTTATCGCTGCTTCTTTTACTTGATCCTGATGATTGCGAATCCATTTCATATCCAACATACCGGTCACCGCTTCCTTTTCTATTGTGGGAAAAAGACAAAGAACGCCCCTGTCCGATTGGGACGAGGAGCGTTCTGCTCGCGGTGCCACCCAACTTGATGATGACAATAGTTTGTCACCATCCGCTTGGTTCCGCGATAACGGGCGATGCCGGTTTATTTAGAGAGAGGCAATGTATGCTCAGCCATTCCGATCATAAACGTCTCCGAGTTGGATGCTCTTCACAGACATAATTTCGCTTTATATATTGTTCGCTATTATAGACGAAGTTCACATGAAGGTCAATAGTATACCTTCGAATTAGGCCTATTGAGATAATCGGCTTGCCAATTCGTAAAGTTCGGTGTTAAATGCACGCTTCGTATTTACAACTAAGTCAATATCAGTAGCCACTAATTCACCTTTGATAACGCCGCATGCTTTGGAGGAATCGCCCTCCATCAGTTTGCGAACAGCAAAATCACCAAGACGGCTAGCCAGAATTCGGTCATTATGCGTAGGTGCTCCGCCGCGCTGAATATGGCCAAGAACAGTTACACGAGGTTCAATACCGTTATACTCTGTAATTTGCTTAGCAATAACCTCGCCTGAACCCGCTCCTTCAGCAACGAGAATGATACTGTGGCGCTTACCATGTGAGAAGTTATCCTTCATACGGCTGGCGACTTCATAAATGTCAACCTCAACTTCAGGAACGATAATCGTTTCCGCGCCACTAGCTAGTCCAGCGTAAAGAGCAATCTCGCCACAATGACGTCCCATCACTTCTACAACAGATGAACGTTCATGTGACGTCATCGTATCGCGAAGCTTATTGATCGCATCCACAACAATGCTTACCGCTGTATCAAAACCGATCGTAAAGTCGGTAAAAGGGATGTCATTGTCAATCGTACCAGGCAATCCCATTGTTTTGATACCCAATTTGCTTAGTTTGTTAGCTCCTTGATAGGATCCATCCCCACCAATAACGACCAAACCATCGATGCCACGTTTACGTAGATTTTCGGCTCCAATTTGTTGTCCTTCCGGCGTCAAAAACTCTTTGCAGCGAGCCGTTTGCAGGATTGTACCCCCGCGTTGAATAATATCTCCAACGCTGCGTAAATCCATTTTGCGAATATCATCGTTAATAAGACCATGGTATCCACGTTGAACGGCATACACTTCGAGACCATGGAATAATGCGCTTCTTACAACCGCACGAACAGCCGCATTCATTCCCTGAGAGTCTCCTCCGCTTGTTAAAACTGCAATTGACTTTACTGCTGACATTTCTTTTCCTCCTTCAGGTTCTTATGAATGACATTCATGATGTCGTACGGATGTACACGCTATTTAGCCAGAAAAACAACCGGGTTAACGGACTATTTTTCATAAGACGCTTCGATATTTTCTTGACTTGTTGTTGTCCATTGACCTTAGGGTCCGACAAATAAAGTGCAAGCAAACCTTCGATTATCATACGATGAAATCGTGGATGTTCCAAGAACAAAATTTTGCTGCGAGCTTCCTGCACGATAAAAGCAATTCTCTCAACGGTTACATCCATGGATTCGTAATAACTGCAAAAGTTCAGGTCTCCGCCCAAAATGTCTTCTTCCTGATCGATTAAATAATCAAGTAAAATGTGAAGTCCACATACATAGGGGAAATAAGCCTCCCGAATCGAATCGACCTGCTTTTCACTCAAATGAGGATCACAAGCGGCTAGGAAAAGCATAAACATGCCTAACGTCGAACCAGTAGCTGCAGCAAATTCATTCCAAGCAATCTGACTATATTTCTGATGATGTTGATCCCACCATTGATGCAGCTCAGGCTCCCGCTTATCTTTACGAATATGCTTGTACACCTGTAAATCGCAGTATAAGGCCACAAAATCACGCACCTGATCGGCTACATGTCCATAAGAGGGCAGTAAACGAATACAGGACTGACACTTTTTGACAAGATCGCTTAAATAGTTCCCGTCCTCTTTCTCTTGTCTGTAGGCATAATAATCGTTCAAAGGATTAGAAGGATCAACAGCATCCAGCATCGATTGATGCAGCTGCCGGAAATCTAGAGGATCCAGTGAGGTGCTGCGATCACATAGATTATCTAAATAATCGCTAATCGTCTGGAATGCAACAATCAGCGGTATTAATATATGACGCATCGACAAGTTAGCAGCCGCATATACAGCGCCGCCCTGACAATGAAATTGTTTCGTTGCGATGCTGGCTAATGCTTGGGTACGCAGCTCGATATCGGGGATGTTCTCCGCCTTTGCTTTCCACATGGAAAGCTGGTCGTTAACATCCGGCAATATGTAACGATACACCCTAACCATTAATCTGAGCGGGCCTTGAGGTACCTTCGCGCTATTTCTGTCCAATTGCTTCAAGCAGACTTCCTCCACAACTTTGTTCATAACAATATTGCAGCAATAACTGCATTTCATAGCGTTGAATATGCCGCAACCAGCTATCGACAGTTGGATTCTGAACCAGAGACACTTGTAACTCTACCACGTCGATGAATACAGAAGGGTTCCATACCGGTGATGTAATAAGTACTTCAAGCTTCTGACTTAGGGCTTCATTGTCCAAATCTGCTAAGTCTTTCACAGTCAAATAATCTCTTACACACCCAATTAAATTAGAAAAAATGGGATGATGACCGACATCGTTAAACCAATACTTCGCATTGCTATAGTCGCCCTCCATCCGATGCATCAGGGCATGCCAATAACTGCCTGTAGTATTCGTAATTTCCTGGGCAATATCATGCGATTTATCAAGGCTCTCATTCAATAAATAGAGACCTGCTTTTATCGCCATTCCATACGGCTCTTGTTCCGGACTGCCTTGGGTAATCATAGCTGGTAACAGCGCTTCAATGTGAGCATCCATCTCCACATCCCATTCTTCAATCGGATATAAAGCAGGTAAATGCTCCAAGAGCGGCTTCGCAATAGCTTCCAGCCAGTTGGCCCCATCTTTATTGCTAGGCATGCCAGTCACTCTCCCTTTCATTTGACAACCATTAATGGTGGGTTTTCGATTCCAAATCCTGATTAACTCGGAACCAAAGGTGTAGATCATTTATGATAGAAGCCAAATCAGCAATTTCGGAATTCAAACGGCATGATGTTGGAAAATCGTCTTCCTTATTCAGCTGATTTTGTTTGTTGATAATCGTTGCCTCTAACTTCATGATTCGGTCTGGAATCGCACCGCGAATTTGCTCCCAGTACAATAAAATATCAACACGTACATCAGACGGGTAAGATTCCCAATCTACTTCTAACACGGGTATCTCAATGCCAAGTCTGGCATCATACTGAAAATAGCAGCTCATTCTTCTGTTATACCTCCTTGCAGTAAAAACTAGCTGCGACTAGTTCAAGAAACATTCTACCTTTAAATGTATCACTTCAAACCTTGGGTTTCCAGTTAAAATTGTATGTCAACCTGATTTCATTTTCTGGTATACTTAAATAATGTTTTAACAGGGAATTTTAGTAAGGAGAGATATTTGATGACCGCTTCGACACTTAATGAAAACATCACATGGAAACAGCTCATCTCCTTTTTTCTCCCCCTCGGCCTTTCTGCAACACTAGTTACCCTCTCGCACGTTATTATTAACAGCACCTTGGCCCGGGCGGATAATCCCGAGATGGTCATCGCCAGCTACGCGCTGCCCTTAAGCTTGATAGGCATAACTGAGAGACCTGTTATTTTGCTTAGACAAGCTTGTTCCGCCCTCGTCAGGGACCGCATCTCCTTCCGAGCAATGGCAGCGGTCAGTTCATATGTATTCGCGTGCATTATCCTGATTGGTCTCATTATATGCTACACACCTGTTGGAGAATGGGTATTTCTTTATTTTTTTGGCGTTGAACGCGAATTATTGGAAACTACGCTCAGTGTATATCGCATCCTGATGTACGTAAGCATTTTTTCCGGACTGCGATGCTTATTTCACGGTATTATTATTTTTAATATGCGGACCAAATGGTTGACCATTGGTATGGGTGTGCGAATCATTGTTATGTACTTGTTGTCGTTATACTTCATTACCACGAATAATGTATCAAGTGGCCGTGTTGGCGCAATCATTTTCCTTGTGGGAATGATTATTGAAGCCCTGGTTGCTATATGGGAAGGGACTAGCTTACTTCGGAAGGTCATTCCAGAGAAGGCGCCTGATCATCCGATTGAAACCAAGAAACAAATTTTCAGCTTCTATAAGCCTCTCTTGTATTCTTCGGTCATTGCCGTCATCATAGGACCAGCCATTAATGCTATATTAGGTAAAACAACTCACATTCATTTGGCGATTTCCTCTTATGCAATTGCCGTTTCTTTAACTCAATTAGTTTTGAGTTTCTTTTCCTACATTCATCAAATTGTTTTGAATTTCTATCGCAAAGATGCTAGAACTGTTTTCCGTTTCATATTCCTTCTTAGCTTTATTCCGGGAACACTCATCGCTATACTTGCCTATACATCTCTTGGACCTTGGTTTATGACCCATGTCATGGGTGTTAATTCGGAACTTATGCATGCAAGTCTGCATGCCATGCGTATATTTATGATTATGACGATTGTATTCCCTTGGCTCGATTATATGAACGGTATCATTATGCTCCGGGGTCAAACGAAAATCATGGTTTTTTCTCAATCTGCGAATGCTTTGGTTACTGTATCAACACTCTTTGTCGCAATTTGGGCGGTACCTGGCTGGAACGGGATGATTGGTGCACTAGCGCAATCCATCGGCATGTTGGCTGAGCTGTTTGTCGTGGTTTATGTTCTCAAACGAACGTCCGAGGACCCCCAACCGAATCTTTCAACCAAAAATATGTAATGAAATCGAGTGATAACTTCAGTGCGTACATCTAATTTGATAAAATCACGTGATTCACTTCTCCGATTGTTCACGTTTTCCTTTTTTATGACAATGGGCATTGTGGTCACTTTTTTCCCGCTTTACTTTGATTACAAAGGATATTCCAAGATTCAGATTGGGCTGCTTTATGCCATTGGGCCGCTAATTGGGATTGCGACCAATTTACTCTGGGGTTTCCTCAGTGATCGCTTCCAAACCATTAAGAAAATCATGATCATTCTGATCATTGGACAACTGATTACAGCCATACTGGTATTTACAGCAGGGTGGTTCTCCCTGCTGTACGTTTGCTTAGCGATGTTTTTCTTCTTCCAACAGCCTGTAAACTCATTGAATGACAGTCAATTAATGTTGAGTATTCGGACTAGCGGCAAGAGCTACGCATCCTTCCGAGTTTGGGGATCCATCGGCTTCGCCGTATCTGCCGGAGGTTTCGGTCTGGTTCTTAGACACTATGGTACAGGACTCACACCCATCCTATGCCTGTTAACCATTTCATGTTCCTTAGTTATTGTTTTTCTGCTAAAGGATGCACGTCAAGGCGGTAAGAAGATGGCATTCAGCGGCATGGTGAATATCATTCGCTCCAAAAAGTTTATCTGGTTCTTAGTGCTGATCATCATCATGTCCGTTTCTCATCGTTTCAATGATGGATTCCTAGCCTTATACATGCGGCAGCTTGGAGCATCGGACTCACTCATTGGCTATGCCTGGATGACTTCCGCTCTTAGTGAAATCCCTGTGTTCTTCTTTCTCAGTAAGCATGGACACCGATTTAAGGAGTTACCTTTACTTGCATTTGCTGGCTTCGTATATGCCATTCGTTTCTTCATCATGGGCTCTATTGAAGATCCTACCTGGGTGATTGGGATTCAAATGCTGCACAGTTTGACGTTCGGAATCTTCTTATTTACAGCTAATCGCTACATTAGCCAGATCATTCCGGATGAATATCGCTCTTCGGGTCAAGCCATCTTCGCCGTTGCATGGTCTAGTATTGCAGGTTTAATCAGCGGGACGCTGGGTGGCTGGATTTATGATTTCGCAGGTGGAAGCACAGTCTACGTCATTGCCGCGTGCTTGTCGGTCGTAGCGGCGATTGGATTCTTAGGCACTCATTTATTTCAAAATGATGAAAGTATGCCTAGTGGTCAATGAATCGGATGGAAACATCGAGAGAACCAAACTTCATAAAGATCTAAGTGTTGGCATACGGTTGTGCTGCCAACGCAACTGCCTTATAATAAGGATAAAGTCTTAGTACCAAGTATCAAAGTACAGACTTAAGCTTATACTCATTAGTCCCCAATAGAATCCTCACATCGAATGAATAATTTGAGCAGCGAAGGTAGGTAAACGTTTTTTATGAATTATAACGATTTCAAGACAATTGTACTAGAGCGCCGTAGTGTTCGAAACTTTACAGAGCAAGAAGTTGCTATCCAGGATATTCGTGAAATTATCGACTGCGCCCGATATGCACCTAGCGATACCAATTCCCAAACGTGGAAGTTTATTGCGATAAGAAATAGAGAGAAGATCAAACACATTGAACAACTGACCTGGGACCAGCTGCACCTTCGTGCGGCAGCTGCCGAGGAGAGAGGTCTTTCGAGAGAAGCCCGCTTACTTGTGAAGTCGTTCGGTCCCTATGCTACAGCATTCTCCGATGCTCCTGTTCTTATCATCTGTTTAGCGACACCATACGAGTCGAAGTTCCGTGATCGTATCTTTGATCCGATTCAGCTCGTCGAAGACACGGTATGGGCCGAAGAAGGCATTAAGAGCTCCTGCTTAGCCTCCCAGAACTTGATGCTTGCCGCGCATGCCAGAGGCTTGGCGACCTGCCCGATGACGGGCCCGGTGCTGCTGGCTCAAGACCAGATCCGAACTTATCTGGACATTCCAGAAGAATGTCAAATCAATATGGTCATTGCGCTCGGTTATCCGAAGGATAGCCCAGGTAAACTGGCGCGCAAAGAAATCGATGATATTCTTCAAATCATCGACTAATGATTGATAAAAAGGAGCTGTCGCATTGAAGTGACCCCAAAAAGTTAGACAGTATATAGTTAGGCTGTCTTTAGCGCATGAGTTCGGTACTGTACCGGGCTCATGCCTTTTAGTTTTGCCTTTATTCGTTTGTGGTTGTAATAGTGGAT
>NZ_FNIF01000047.1 GCF_900103825.1 Paenibacillus sp. yr247 | reverse complement strand
AATGAAGGATGGATTGAAATACCCCTGAATAACAATGTCTGAATTTGGTTTAACTGTCCTTTCCATTTCCAAATAAGCCGCTCTTCCTCTTACTAAATAATTTGTTAAATCATTACGTATATCTTCAATGGGATTCTCCTTGTAATTTCTTAGAATTCGTCTAGCCATAGCAATATCCAGTGGAGTGTCAATATAAATAGTCATATCAATATATTCACGCATTTCATTGTGCAAATAAGCAAAAGGATAATCAAGAACAATATACTCTAATGAGTTATCTTTAAGCAGTAGCTGAACATCCTTAATCAATGGGAGCAGGTTCCGGTACCTTACTATTTGCCATTATTTTCTCCACGGGTTTGAGTAATTCCCCCAAAAACTCTGATGAAGTTGTATGTGAGGTACTTATCCAGGATTGGATTTACTCCACAAGTTCGTTTTCGCCACTTTCTTCGAGCTCCCTACACATAAAGATCATAAAATTTTTAATATCTCTAGGATTATCTCGTGCTACGACTTCTCCTTTCTTCCCCTCACCAACAACGATCACGAGCGATTTTACAGGCAAACTAAGACTCGCCACCGCCCTATGACAAAGCCGAAGAAACTGGAATGAATATATTCTTCGCAACGGAGACTATATCGTACTCGTGGACGATGCCCTCAAGCAAAAAGACCTTTCTGTTCGACTCAGTCTGGTTCCTTATGAAAGATATAAAGAACAACGAGCACAATGAAATGCACGTCTTAGCGATAGTGTATTACGTCGACGTTTCCGTCGAACCCCAGAAAGTTACCTGAAACAACTCGAGGAAAAGTACAGTGCGTTGGTTATTCCGTCGTAGTTTTTTTTAGCTTTGCAACATTTGAAGAGTA
Source organism: Paenibacillus sp. yr247 (assembly GCF_900103825.1). Taxonomy (GTDB): domain Bacteria; phylum Bacillota; class Bacilli; order Paenibacillales; family NBRC-103111; genus Paenibacillus_E. Next base: position 13,088 of record NZ_FNIF01000047.1, on the reverse strand, counting down.
CGCAACGTTATAAAAATAACTCTCGAAAACATCGAGAAAAAAAACTAGGAGGAACCAAAAGTGAAAAAGACAGTAGCAGTACTCTCCACTGCAGTTTTGGCAAGCAGTTTATTTGTAGGGACGGCGTTTGCTTTCACGGATGTGGACGACAGCCAATCCGCCGTAGTAAAAGAGTTGACGGATCGAGGAATCGTCAGCGGAATGGATTCGGAGCATTTTGCACCGAAAGGAACGATCAGCTATGCGCAGGGCGTACAATTGATCGTAAAAGCATTCGGTCATAATTTGGATCTGATGCGTTTCATGAAAATGCCCGCCGCTTCGGACTTCTTCTCGAATATTCAGAATGACTCTTGGTATGCGGATGCATTCGTTCGCGCTCATTTCAACGGCGTCGATATCCCGAAAGACGTCAATCCGAACGCCGTCATGACGCGCGAGCAGTTTGCACACATGCTGGACGGCGCCTTGGGAAGGAAGGCGAACTTGCCCATGGTGAAAATGTTCGTGGAAATCAAGGACGGGGATCAAATCACTCCTGAGCTTCAAGGAAGCATTCAGCGTCTTGTGCATTACAACGTCGTCGCGTTGGACAAAGACGGAAAATTCAGCCCGAAGAGCGAGCTCACTCGCGGCGAGGCTGCGGCTTGGATTTATAACGCCATCAAAGTCCTAGAGCAAGCGCAAAAGCCGGTTCAGTCGGAGAAAATTGAGTTGTCGGTAGAGAAAGTGAACGACGATGTGAACAAGGTGACGCTGTCCCGCGGCGAAAAGCCTGATGCAGGGTACGCCATTGCGATCGACAGCATCAGTTTCGGACAGGACGGACGAGCAGTGATTCGCTATACGCTGCAGGACCCGAAGCCGGACCAAATGTATGCCGATATGATCACAGTCCCGAAAGCCGTTGCATATATTTCATCCAAATATGAAGCCGTATTGGAACCGGCAGCAATAGGATCACCGACTCTGCACAGTAGTCATCCGATGATCCCAGCTCAATAAGCACTAAAAGCCAAGTTGAATCCATCCGGGTTCAACTTGGCTTTTTCTATAGTCAAAGCAATGTACATCGATTCCGGTCAAAACATTCAAAAAAACACACCTCATTTATTTTCAATTATGAACCCGTATAACTTTCAACACATAGGAATAAATTTCCTGCGTCATCCTGCCAGTTAGTCAGCGAGGCGACCGAAAAGTTGTGTCGGACGCCTCGCTGATTTTTTTTCTAACATACCCCGTTAGGAAATCATGATTCATCTTTTACTTTTTATTAATTAAGTCTTCTAGTAACATCCCGTTTATCTTCAATCCAGATATATCACAATCGCGAATATCCAGATTTGCTAAATTACAATTTGTTAATTGACCGTTAGATAAGTCACAATTGATAAAGCTAACTGGTTTATATTCACCATTGGAATTGTAATTACCATCACCCTCCATAGGAAGAATAACATTACGAAATTCAGTACCAAATAAATGAACATGGTCAATAACAGCATAACTAAAATTGACATTTTTGATTTCAGCACCTGAGAGATTAGCATCCGAAATTCTAACTTCGGACATATTCACATCGTTTAACGCCATCCCTCTCATATTTGCATTATTAATTTGCGTTTTTGCCAAATTGACATTGTCAAAATTTAATTCTTCAGCTTTAATCTTCTGAAATCTTTACTCAGAAATGTCAGCCATTACAAAATCTAAACGTTCAACTTTTAATTCCATTTCATCAACATCCAAATATTGGAATTTAAATATCAATTATCCGTTACTCCATTGCAAATTCCTTCATTCCCTAATGTCCTGAAATTAGGAAGCAAATAACCGCAACTTTTTCCACTTCCCTAGCCAAATGAAGCCGCCGGTGTTCGGCAGCTTCTATAATTTCTATTAATCAAATCTAACCGTTACTTTAATGAACATCAAAAAGGAGCCGCCCTTTGGCAACTCCACGCTATCGTTTTCCGGTAGGTTAACCGCAATCCGAAGGAAAAAACTTATGGCGCTCTAGCAATCCTTAAGCGGAATGGAAAATTCAACATAAAAAGGATGAAGTTCTTCATTCAAGCAAAGCTCAATTCTTTGCTTGAAATTTCCCCAATTTACCATCTCTAATGCTGTTTCGATTGGAAAAAATCCTACTTCTAAAGACTCAGGGGTAGTTGTTAATTCTCCTCCGACTGGTCTGCCTAAAAATAAAGTGTTGCAAATACTACTACTTACATTTTGAAAAACACCACAAAACTTTGTCACTTCTATATCTATACCGCTCTCTTCCTTTGTTTCCCTTATCGCTGCATCTTTCAATGATTCACCCTCTTCAACCTGCCCTCCTGGCATTTCCCATCCTCGTTTAGGTCCTTTTATCAATAGTATTTCGTTACGCTCATTAACTACAATTGTTGCCGCAGAAACTATATGTTTTGGAGCCACTTCATCGTCCTCCCCTATTTAAATTAACAAAACTAGATTACCACTAATTTCCTATTGCTGTATACTGCCCGTTTACTTCAACAGACAAGGCAGCCGATCGTGTGCAGGCTGCCGTCATGTAGTGATTAAACTATAGTTCCTCGTTAGCGGAATCCATTAAGTGTAATTGACCAGCAATGCAAATAGTATCCTTACTTCCTCCCAATTTTTACGAAAGTTCCAACGTCAAGAAATAATACTTCTGTTTGCGAATTTATTCCCTCTTTACTACGGGCAATAGCACTAACCTTAAAATAATCTTCAGAAGAAGAACGTCTAAATTCTCCATAATGGGTATAAATACTAAATGTTGATTCGTTTACCGAATCTAAGTTAGTTGGATATTTTATAAGAATAGTAATTGAGGTAAATACAATTCCAATAAGGTTAAGATGAAGGCGATTACCACTGCCGATAGTGAAAAATGGGACAGCTTGATTCGTGAAGAAACGAGTAAAGGGACGGTTTCAGCAGAAAAATTGAAAGAACTTCAAAGTAAGGTTGAGAATGAGGCTCAAAGCTATACATATCGTTATAGAATTAATTACTATGCATACTTCGGATATTTGGTCGTCGGCGCTCTATTCCTGAAATGGGCACAAAGCTTAACGCTCAAACTCGCTCATGCCAGACGTGACTAAACTAACGATTAAACCCCTGACCTAAGTGGCTTGGAAGTAGGAAAGAGTAACGTAGTTCCACTAATGTATAATACGAATAATTTCATTATCCTGCCATTTACTTCAACAATCCAAAGAGGAGCTGCCACGATGACAAGCTCCTCAACTATCGTTCCCCGTTAGTTTAATGATGAATCGAAATCAAGGTGTATTTCCCTACATGCCGCATTAAATACCTCTGCCGGTGGCCCATTCATTTTTATAGATATCTCGTATCTTTTGAGCAAAGTCATATACTCGAGCTGTAGTTACACGGTTACCCGAACCAGGTGCCAACACATAACGATAGTCGTCTCTGAGATATAGAACTTCTTTTGCCCGCACGCAACCCAATCTCAACTGGTATATATTTCAACAATATCTCCCCTCCCTCTCTCTTAAGATCCTCAACAGCCCAAGTATCGAAACAAACTCTCCTTAGAATTCATACTTAGCCAGATTTCTGACATACAATATTCCAATCCTTATTATTACCATTATTTACATTCTTTAAAAATATCATTAATATTAGAATACTCTTCTCCCTAGTTATTGCCTTGGAGGGAGCGTCCTCTTTCTTTACCCTACCTTGCCGGTGGCTTGTTTTTTTGGAAAACAAAATAAGCCGCTTGCTTGTCGCAGCAGCTGGTTAGGTTGATCCAAATATGTCAAAACATTGTATACCTATGGCCGACAAGCTTTGTGAAGTCCGACGAAATACTGTAATAGTCATCGACACAATTGTGATAATCTAAGTACCTACAACTAGCTTGGCACTTCGTAACTGCGGTATTCATTGATTTTGCACATACCAAATATTTACAATTTAATTATATTTGTTTACTTAAATAGAGAGCTTATGATTTATATAGAATAATAAATGATTTTTCACCGTTAAAATATACGACCGCTCGGCAAATATTTGTCTTAAAAGAATACCTCCCTCAATAGAAGACATTATCAGCGTTGCTGTCTTTTGAGGGTCTACCTCGGCATGAAATTCTTTGTTTTCGATTCCATTCTTTATTATGTCTTCAAGAAACTTAATTAAATAATGCATCTCGATCTGTACTTTTTCCAGCAGTTTTGGCGATTCTCCATCATCTGCTTCGACACCCGCATTCATAATCGCACATCCTCCCGGCAGGGAAGAATAATCACTAAATGAGCAATATGCTTCAATAAAAGCTAAAATACGGTCTTTTGCAGATGACTTCAAAAGGAGTTCGCTTTCAATGTACTGTCGCATTAGGTTACAACATTGATCAAAAGCTTGTAATGTTATTTCTTCTTTATCTTTAAAGTGGTTATAAATTCCTCCCTTTTGCATCCCGGTTACTTCCACGATTTCAGAAAGTGAAGTAGATATAAAACCTTTTTGATTCATCAGTTTTGCGGCTTGTTCAATTATATGTTTTTTTGTAATTTCACCTTTTCTAATCGCAATCACCCTCTAGTTTTGATTAAGCCTCTAAGAACAACGTTGTTTATCAACACACCATCTATTCAAGACCAATTGTTCGTTTTTATTATACCTCTCTGCTTATCCTTGTCAATGAAATTAGATTGAGCAAAAAAGTAATGGCTGAGTTAAATACAACCACATAGCATAACTTGCGAAATATGCCACATGCATCTCGTCCCACGGCGTTTCCAGAACATGACCAACAAATGAAGCGCGTGGATTGTCACGGCTAAAAATTGTCTCGCCGGTGATCATGCTCTCTACAGAAACCCTATCCTTAGTATAAATACTGCGTCTATCTGCTGCAGAGAAACCAGTGAAAATCACGTGTTGTTCGTATGTGCTGACCTCAAGGTTGTAATCGTCCAAAAGACCAGGGTTCCCTTTGAGATGCCAGAGCACTCCTCCGGGGACTACGTGGGCGTTTACTTTCGAAAATTTCTTCCAGCGATCCAAGCCACCGTGTGTTTTTACCGTAAGTTCCAACAATTCGTTCATATTGTAATCATCTCCTTTTAAATATCATCAAAATTTTAGAGTATAACATTTCTCATCGTTTAACCCTGTAGAAAATCCGGATCATCTCAAATGGCTGCTTCATATAGTCATTTCCAACGCTAAAGATTTAATCAGCGGTACTTTTCACGGACTTATTCGAAGCACTTGCAATTGTATCTAATGAATTCTGCTATCGATTCAACCGCCGCGAGGTTAATCAACAGATAAAGAGTTCAGTTCGCGAACCTGTATATTGACAACCGAAATTAATCTTGTATAATTAAAAACGAACGGTCGGATTTATTTTGAGATTTCAAGAGTAATTTCAATTCATCAGGCAGTTGATAACAAAAAATATCATAAGACTGTAACAAGCAAGATAACCGATCGATCTCAAGTAAAAGGAGAAAAGAAAAGATGAGTAAAGTATGGTTTATTACAGGAACTTCGACAGGATTCGGCCACCATTTTGTGGAGCAGCTCGTTCAAGCTGGAGATAAAGTAGTCGCTACAGCACGCAAACTCGACGCCATTCAGGACTTTAAAGCGTTGGCACCGGATCGTGTCCATCTTGCTGCCCTGGACGTTACCAAGGAGGACCAAATTCAAGCCGCCGTTCAAGAAGCCGTTAACGTATTCGGAAAAATCGATATTGTCGTGAATAATGCGGGATACGGACTTTTCGGCATGCTCGAGGAATATACGGAAGAACAAATCAGGAAACAGTTCGACGTCAATGTATTTGGCGTACTGAATGTCATTCGCGCGACACTTCCCGTGTTCAAGCGTCAGGGATCGGGATACTACATTAATTTTTCGTCTTTCTTCGGAGCTGTGTCCTTTCCGCCGTTCAGCCTTTACGCTGCTTCCAAGTTTGCACTCGAAGGCTTCTCTGAAGCATTCGCGAAGGAATTCGCAAGCTTCGGGATCAAGACGACGATCGTGGAGCCGGCTGTGTTCGCAACCGAGTTTCTCGGACACTCGTTGGAGCAGACTGAGAAAAAGCCGGAGTACATTCCGTATTACGAAGCTTATGAAAAAGGACTATCGGACATCAAGATCGGCGAACCGGCCAAAGCGGTGCAATATATCATTTCCATAATCAAAAGCGGCAATGTCCCGCTGCGGCTTCCGGTTGGTTCTCAAGCTGCTTACACGATTCGCGATGCTTATAACAAACGACTTGAAGAACTCAACGCATGGTATGATCGTTCGGCTGAAGCAGACTCGAAATAACTCAAGAACCACAAGGAAGTCCCGATGATGATAGGTAAGTCATCGGGATTAACAGATTGCCCTTATGGCAATAGAAAGAGGCTCAACAATGACCAAAGTCATCATCCCCGTTACGAGTATATATGGCCATGTCTCACCCATGCTATCCATAGCGAAAGACCTCATCCACCGCGGCCATGAGGTTAGCATCATTACCGGTACCATTTTCAAGGAGGCCGTTGAGAAGACTGGCGCCGCATTCGTGCCATTCTTAGGTTCCGCCGACCTCAAACCAGAGGACTTCAACGACCCCGAGCGGCTCGCCCTCCAAGGTCTGGACCAAGCCAACTACGACACGCAGCGTTACTTCATCGGATCCATGGCCGACCAGTACACAACGCTTCAGCGTGTACTGGCGAAATACAGTGACGACCAAGCTGTCGTGCTATCGGAGACCTTATTTGCCATCAACGGGCTTGCACCCGCTCTGCTCGGCGCAACCGGCGTGAGAGCGAAAGGATTTATCGTCGTAGGCGTCGTACCGCTGATGTTCTCGAGCATCGACGCCGCGCCGTTTGGTATGGGACTCGAGCCGGACAGCTCGGAAGAGGGACGCGCGCGCAACATCGCCCACAACGCATTGATGAAGGACACCATTTTTGGCGAGACACAGAAGCTCTATGAGAAGGTGCTGAACGATCTCGGCGCAACCGAGGAGATCCCGTTCTTCTTTGACACCCCCGCTCGCGCGGACAGCTATCTTCAGCTCTCCGTCGAAGAGCTCAGCTATAAGCGCTCGGACCTGCCTGCGTCCGTCCGCTTCATCGGTGCGCTCCCGACCCCGGCTTCCGTCGAAGCCCAACTGCCGGAGTGGTGGCCCGATGTCTTGGCTGCCAACAAAGTGGTTGTCGTAACCCAGGGCACCGTAGCGAACACCGACTTCAGCCATCTAATCGAGCCGACTCTAGAAGCGCTTGCCGACCTGCCGGTTCTCGTCATCGCGGCGACAGGCAGCAAAACCGAGATCAAGAACGTACCCGCCAACGCCCGCGTAGTGGAATTCGTACCCTTCGTTGATCTCCTCCCGCACACCAGCGTGCTCGTCACGAACGGCGGATTTGGCGGGACGCAGCAAGCCCTAAGTTTCGGAGTGCCGATGGTATTGGCGGGTGAAACCGAAGACAAGCTCGAGGGCAACGCCCGCACCGCCCATACAGGCGCCGCGATCAATCTCAAGACCCAAAAACCGACCCCGGCTGCCATCCGCGAGGCTGTCGAGAACGTGCTCTCGGACCCGAGTTACTTGAACAATGCTCAAAGGGTTCAGGCGGAATATGCCGCCCTCGATCCGTACACTGCCATCGCTAATACCGTCGCCGAATTAGACGCCAAATAAAATGATCCTCGTCAGAGTTCCATATTGAACACCTAGGGGACGTGGGTTTTATCCGTAATCTTCGCTATTTTTTTGATTGCAGCAACGCTAAAGGTAAAAATTTTAACGGTCGGCTTTTTGGGGAAGGCTATGGCGGTTCATCTTGCTTTTAACAGCAGTAACACTTTCTCTCTAAAGGCGGTTGGTAACAATGAAGGCAATGGCAGTTAACCAACCGGGCAAGCCGGATACGCTTGCGCTCATGGAGCTACCGGTTCCAGAGCCGGGTCCGGGCGAAATTCGCGTGCGCGTTCAGGCAGCGTCACTTAATCCGGTCGACTATAAAGTGCTTGCGAACGGTCTTCCCGCCTGGACGTATCCGTTTGTCCCCGGTGTCGATGTCGCCGGAATCGTGGATGCAGTAGGTCCGGGTGTAACGACCTGGATATCTGGCGACCGAGTCGTCTATCACGGCGATGCAAAGAAGCACGGCGGCTATGCCGAGTATGCCGTCACGACGGCGCATACTGTTTCCGCAATTCCGGAACCGATCTCATTCGTCAACGCGGCCGCTTTCCCGTGCGCGGGCTTAACCGCATATCAGACGTTAGTCCGCAAAATGAACATTCGGCAGGGCCAAACCGTCTTCATCCATGCCGGAGCCGGCGGGGTAGGCGGCTATGCGATCCAGCTCGCGAAGGCGATCGGAGCGTCGCGCATCATGACAAGCGCTTCGGCGGCCAGTTTCGATTATGTGAAACGGCTCGGTGCAGACGACGTTATCGATTACAACCGAGAAGATGTCGTCTCTCGCATTATGGAGTTGACGGGCGGCGAAGGGGCCGAGCTTATTCTGAACACGGTCAACCGCGCGACTGCCCAAAGCGATCTGACGGCGCTTTCGTTCGGCGGCCAGCTCGCCTGCGTCGCAGGGGCGCCGGAGGTCGTCGCCGATTTTCTACCTTTCGACAAATCGTTTACGATTCATAAATTGATGCTTAACGGCGCACACGGCGGCGGCAGCCGCAAAGAGGAAGAAGATTTGGCGAGAATGGGCGACGAGTTTCTGCGGCTCATGCTGGAGGGCACAATCGATCCGATGGTTAGGGAGACCATCTCGCTGGAGGAAATTCCGGAAGCGCTGGGTCGATTGGCGCAGCGGCATGTAAGAGGCAAAATCGTCGTAATGATGTAAAACTTTTACGTATAAGAGGAGAGAAAAGAATGACTAGGACAGCAGTTGTATCCACTGTAATGCGTGTGGTGATGGGCGTCATATTCTTAGCTCATGGAGTCGTCAAGTGTCAAATTGGACTTAACAATGTAGAAGCATGGTTCATTTCGCTGGGCCTTCCGGGATTTTTGGCTTATGTCGTCGCGACGCTTGAGCTCGTGGGCGGAGCTTTGCTGATTTTGGGATTGTTTACTCGTTATGTATCTGCGTTGCTTATCATCTTGATGATCGGAGCTATATTCTCGGCGAAACTATCTGCCCCACTTGTTAGCAGCATCCAAACGACGGGGTATGAGGTAGATATCGGCTTTATTTTGATTCTGCTGTACTTGATTGTTGCTGAGCAATCGGCGGTTTCGGTTGACCGGTTATTTACGAAAAAGCGCAGCGCTCAACATACAACCCCTTTATGAGTATATGAAGTCACCCTTATCCTGCTCGCGTTATCATCAATTGTACCAATCCTAACAAAGCGTACCAGTGTCAAAAATTATACTTTATAAGGGAGAATATTCTATGTCAGAAGTTTTGGATGTACTTGGACCGCGCATTCAGCACTTAACGGAGTTATCGGACGATCAGACCTACTGCCTGATGAAGGGCGAGGTTGGGCCTGGCGTTTTCGTGCCTATTCACAGTCATGAGGATCGCGAAACCTTCTTTGTTCTTTCTGGGGAGATTGAAGCCTGGACAGGAGATAAATGGACTGTATATCGGGTCGGCGATACACTTGATATTCCGGGAAACCGGAAACACGCTTGGAGGAACTCCACGAGTGAAAATGTAACCTTGCTGATTGCATCGACGGTGAAAATGGGGGAATTTTTTAATGAAATCGGCCGCCCGGCCGATTCCGTGCCACCGGGTCCTCCCGAGCCGGCGGCTTTGCAACATTTTGTTGAAGTGGCCCTATCTTACGGCTATTGGCTTGGTACACCCGATGACAATGCTACTATCGGTCTTTTGCTGGGCTAAAACCGGGCGACAACAAACGACAAAAAAAGACAGCTTTATGCTATCTCTAAATAGATATGAATCTATTGTGTCACAACCCATAGAATGTAGCGGAATTACTATCGTTTTCTAGCGTTTGTGAATATGTAGATTACAGAGTATTTTATACATATGTCAATAAGCAAGGAAAATCCCTTGTGTCACAATAAAAAATATTATATTGTTACACATTATATGATTGTATTTTCCATCATCAAAAATATAAGTTTTTAAAAGTCCACCCCTTTTAAAGCCTTTAAAAGCAAAACAGCAGCAAAACCTTTGGAAATTGTATTCTGAACTGCCCCCCGTCAAGTAGACACTACAAATAATAAAAATCAGTTAAGCGGCCTTGGTCCTGAATTCCATTGGACTAAGGCCGTTTAGTTTTGCCTGCAAGCGCTCGTTATTGTAAAAATGAATGTAGGTATCGATGTCCTTTTGAAGTTCTTCGAAGGTTGGATATACACGACGCAAATAATACTTCTCACATTTAAGGGTTCCCCAGAAGGATTCCATGGGGCCGTTATCAATGCATCTGCCAACTCGAGACATGCTCTGTACGATCTTGCCTTCCAGGAGCTTCTTAAAGCTTAGCGAGGTATACTGAAAACCACGGTCACTATGAAGCATAGGCGTGCTGTTTGTGGCCGTTTGCATCGCCAATTTTAAGGTTTGGAACACGAGACTGTTGTTATTGGATTTCCCCAGTACGTAGGAGACAATTGTATTATCATAGAGGTCTAAAATGGCACTTAAATACGCCTTTTGACCATGTCCATATTTGAATTCCGTGACATCAGTTAACCATTTCTCATTTGGTGTTTCGGCGTGGAACTTACGGTTTAACAGATTCTCTGCGATGTGCTGAGGAGATGACGGTGCATATTTCTTTCGCTTTCTGCGAATCACCGACTGAATTCCCTTAAGTCCCATAAGACGCTGGATGCGTTTATGGTTGATCTGTTGCTGCGTTTGTCGGCGTAAATGAAGGGTTAGTCGACGGTATCCATAGATGCCGCCAACTTTTTCGTGCAACAAGAGCATCGCTTCTGTGAGTTGTTGGTTTGCCAGTTCACGAGCACTAGGTTTGCGTTGTAGCCATTTGTAATAGCTGGAACGTGGAATCTCTGCAATTTCACATAGCACCTTCACGCTGGATTTGGTTTCCTGCTGAAAGACTTGAATCGTAAGATAGATATTCTCCTGTCGGATTGAACTTAGCGTCGCCTTCTTTCGAGTTCCTCTAACTTTTTTAAGAATGCAATCTCTGTCCGTAGATGCTCATTTTCAGCCTCCAGCTTCTTCATCGCAAGCTTTTGGTGGTCTGCGTCGGTTAACTCCTCATCTGCCTTTTTTCGCCCCCGGCCATCCTGTAGGGCATCCTGCCCGCCGTTCTGGTATTTCTTCACCCACTGGTAGACCTGTTGGTAGGAGACCTGATGCTGCTCCGCTGTCTTCCCGTAGTCATGGTTATGTGTGAGGCAGGATTGAACAATCTCCAGTCGTTCCTGCCAAGTTGTAGAACGTCTCTTCGTCATAGCCTTTGCTCCCTCATTGTAGGCATTTAAGCTGCTATGATTATTATACTTCTTCACCCAGTCGGAAAGCTGCGTCCGACTTGCAATCTTATATTTGTCAATGATTTGGTATTGAGATAAATGTCCGTCGAGGTAATCCATCACCGCCTGAAGCTTCAGTTCTGCGGAGTAGCTGCGGTTCTCAGTTTGAACCTCTAATCCTTCCAAGCCATAGACTTCATACCGCTGACGCCATTTAACCAAGGTTGTTTTTGAAATCCCATATTTGTACGCAGCGGCCATGATGCCAAGTTCGCCACAGCCGATCTCTTCGATAATGGCGAGTTTCTCTTCAGCACGGTATTGAATTTTAGACATGAAAATGCTCCCCTCATTGCAGCAGGTTTTTATTATTTCACCTGTCTACTATTCGGGGAGCATATCACAGATAGGCAGCCTTTATGGTTGAACTATAGTTCTTCGTTAGCTTAAAGCATTTTCATTTGGTTTGGCTGCTGCTTGATCACACCACTGGGGATACGAGGGCGCACTTTGATACTTTCATCATCCCTTTGTGGCCTGCAACGAGAACGTAAGTGGAATATCGTTGGTGGAGTCTTTCCATCGCCATCGCCCCTCTTCGCTCTGCACCATGAACGGGAAACGTCGGTTGCTCCCATGGGAGAACTCATGAAGATAGTCCAAGCGCAAGCCGGCAGCGATCAAGGCGTTCACGATATCGCTGAAACTAAAACTCCAGGAATACTCGACGCTCCGCTGATTGGCCGCAGGATCGGAAAAAGGCAGAAAACCCTCGATCCGAATGGGTTGCTCCGTATGAAAGTATGGGTAACGCGTGTGCAAATCCGTTACATCGGCAGAATCATCAAAGACATTGAGAAACGGATGCTCCTCCTGTAGGTACAAGATGCCACCTGGTTTGAGGAAATGCGCGATGATCTTCGCCCACTGACCCAGATCGGAGAGCCAAAACAAGACACCGCCTGTCGTATAGATAATATCGAATTTATCTTCGAGTACCTGAGGCAACTTATAGATATCCGTGCATATAAAACGCGCGTCTAAACCTGTTGCCTGAGTTAAACGCTCGGCGAGCGCGATTGCATCCTCGGAAAAATCTACCCCGGTAACGTGAGCACCAAGACGAGCCCAGGAGAGCGTATCCAAACCAAAATGGCATTGGAGGTGCAGCATCGACTTACCCGCTACATCGTTCAGTTCCTCGAGTTCAATCAGATTCAGAGTGGATTTGCCTACTTTGAACCCAGCGATATCGTATCTGGCGGCATTGACGGCGGTGCGGGCGTTCCAATGCACGCGGTTACTTTTCGTATAATCAGTCATGGTCTATTCACCTCATCTCTTAGAATGGACTTACATATTATACCATGCTGAGGTAATTAATCCTCCTCCCTATTTTTTGTTAGCTACAAAATTAAAATCACAGTAGCACTCCCTTTGCAGACCTTTGTTTTCACCAGAGTCCATTATTTATTACCAATTATATGTTGCCACATATTGGAACTATTCTGCCCTTTACCTTAATAAACAAAGCAGGTCGCCACGGCGCCTGCTTTGTTTGTCTGTCTCTATGCAACTAACGTTTTCTGTTAGTTGAATGAGC
>NZ_FNIF01000013.1 GCF_900103825.1 Paenibacillus sp. yr247 | reverse complement strand
GGAGGCGGATATATCGGTATCGAAATGGCCCAAGCATACCGTCGCTTCGGCAGCCGCGTGACGATTGTCGAGCGCGGGCCTCAACTTATGAGCCGAGAAGACCCGGATGTGGCAGAGGAAATCCAACGGATTCTAAGCGGCGAAGGTATTCAAATTGTATTGGGAGCAGAGACACTTCACGTGGATGGCCGATCTGGAAAGGAAGTCAGCGTCACCGTGCGAACGGCTTCCGGTGAGCAAAAGATCGAAGGCAGCGACATACTCGTCGCGGCAGGGCGTATTCCCAACACCGCCGATATCGGACTTGAACAGGCCGGCGTTGACTTGGACGAACGCGGATACATTCGCGTTAATGAACGGCTGGAAACGACTGTGTCCAGTGTCTGGGCGATCGGGGAATGTGCCGGTAGCCCGCATTTCACGCACGCCTCAGTAGACGATTTCCGAATCATCAGGGATAACCTTGCTGGAGGGAACCGAAACACTCGCGACCGGCTGGTTCCATACTGCATGTTCACTGACCCGCAGCTTGCCCGGGTTGGACTGAGCGAAAGCGAAGCAGAGCGCCAAGGCGTCACGGTGCGCGTCGCGAAACTGCCGATGAGCAAAGTACTGCGGACGTTTGCGACGGACGAAACACAAGGCTTCATGAAGGTGCTTGTCAGTGGGAGCGACGACCGCATACTCGGCTTCACGATGATCGGTTCCGAGGCCGGAGAGATCGTGGCCGCGGTCCAAACGGCGATGTTGGCAGAGCTCCCGTATTCAAGGCTCCGTGACGCCGTTTTCAATCATCTAACGATTGCCGAAGGACTCGGTCCGCTCTTGTCGAATGTGCCATCTCGATCGATGCAATAGTAGGACTGAAAAGTGCTAGTTGATGCTACGATTCGCGTCTTAGTTGTTGCCGAAACGGTACTCGAAATGGCGTGATAATCAATGAGCTACAAGGGGTAGCCTGGTGCTCGTACGTGATGTGTTCCGTCGGTGGCTTGCCCTTCGAGGGTAGCAAACACTTCCGCTTCGTTAAACAGATGCATCTCCATCTGATCCGGATGCGTTTTCTCGCTGAAGGCGCCGAATCGCTTCTGCTGGGCCAGGCGGAACTGCTCCTCGTACATTTTAATATAAGGAGTGAGATCGTTGAAAAGATTAAAAGTTCATCCCCATAACGGATCAATACAAGGAGTTGTTGCAGTCCCCCCATCCAAATACCATTTACACAGAGCATTAATTTTCGGATCGTTGGCCGAGGGCGAAACTATCATTCACGGCAAATCCGGAGCATTACATATCCGGGATACTCTTAATTCTCTCAAGGATTTCGGTATTGCGGTGAGCCCGAGTGAATCCGGGTATCGCGTCTGGGGCGGAGCTTATAAGCCGACCAATGGAAAAATCCGGGTTGGCAGTTCGGGCTCGACGTTGCAGTTCATGCTCGGATTAGGAAGCCTGTCCAAAGGCATGACGCCCGTCTATAACGGTCACAAGGCGCTTAGGGAAAGACCGATAGGACCGCTGCTCAAGGCGCTCGGCACGATGGGGGTTCAGTGGCAGGCGAACGATTTTAAAATGCCGGTTACCATTGAGCCTGGCAGGCCAAAGGGCGGCCTTATCCAAATTCCGGGCACGCTGAGCCAGTGGATATCGGGCCTCCTGATCCTGGCTCCGTTCGCCGAGAAGGATACGATCATCGAGGCGCTGCCACCGCATAACGAGCTAACATATGTCCAGCTTACAATTGACATGCAGAAGAAGTTCGGCATCCACGTCGAGACGGACTCGAGCGGCACTCGCTGGAGAGTACCCGCGGGCCAGAAGTATCAACCCGCCGAGGTCCATATCGAGCCGGATTTATCCTCGGCGGCGTTCTTGCTCGTCCTAGCTGCGTTGTTCCCGGCGGACATCGAACTACAAGGACTGGTAGGGAAAGGAACACATCCTGAAGGAAAAATTTTGGAAATCATCGAGAGCTTCGGTGTACCGCTTGCCTACGATAAGGGAAGCAATAACGTTCGTATCCTGCGCTCGGCTGTTCAAACGGTCGGCGTCGGAGAGATTGACATGCGTCACATTCCGGACCTGATTCCGTCATTATCCGTATTGGCGGCCCTTTCCCAAGGGGAGACCGTGCTCAAAAATATCGGCCCCGGGCGCATGAAAGAGTCCAACCGCGTCAAGGCCATGCTTCAACTGAATAAAATGGGAGCGAACATCCGTGAAGTCGGCGACGACCTGATCATCGAAGGGGTAAGTGGACTGAAGAGTGCTTCGATTTCAACGTACAACGATCACCGGGTGCAAATGGCATTTACACTTGCTTCGCTCCGAGCCGCCGGCGTGGGCTGCGAGCTAACTTTCCCGAACGCTTACCGCATCTCATACCCGGAATTCTTCGACCACTTGTCGCTTCTTGGCATCCATGCGATGCCGGACATGATGTCCGCGCAGAGCGATTTGCGGGAGAAGGAGCTCGTTAGTGTATGATGGTATCCAATAAACTTGACAACGACCTGCTATTTTTGAACCGGTTTGTCAATGCCGCCCCTCATAAAGATGCGATCGTTGACCTGAGCTATACCTCGAAGATTGTGCTGAGCAAGGGGGAGTTGGACGATCTCGCCAACCGTGTGGCAAAGGGATTGATCGACCGTGGTGTACAGCCGGGCGAGAACGTCGCCTATCTGTTGCCGAACGGTTGGGAATTCGTTGTCCTGACGCTAGCCATCTGGAAAATCGGCGCTGTCGCTTGCCCGATGCTCCCGGCCTTGAGGGAGCGGGAAATTCCGTTTATCATGAACAGGTCGCGCAGCCGGCTCCTGATCCTTCCAACCTCGTTCCACAACTTTAAGTATGGGCCGCTGATCGAGAGCGTCTGCTCCGAAATACCGGGCATGGAGCATTTCATTACAGTCGACTCGCGGGACCCTAAGGATTTGACGCGCTGTCTGGGCGGACTTGCCGATCAGGATCCGGACTTTGATGAGCTTGAGCGGAGACGTCCCGGCTCGGATAGTCCAGCACAGCTGCTTTTTACGTCGGGCACAACCGGCGAGCCGAAGGGTGTCATTCACACGCATGGTACGCTTAGTCACGGCGTATCCGCACATGTGGAGGGCCTGGGGCTAACTTCCGAGGACACACTTTGGATTCCGTCGCCGATGGCGCATCAGACGGGCTTTCTGTACGGCATGATCATGGCGATGTATATCGGAGCCACTCAGGTATGCCAGGCGGAATGGAATATGGCCAAAGCGCGAATGGCGATTGAGGAGCACGGCGCCACATTCGTTCAAGCGGCGATGCCGTTCCTTGCCGACCTGACCCGTGAAGAGCGGCCGCCGCAAGGGCTCCGGATCTTCATCGCGACGGGAGCGCCTGTGCCCCGCTCGCTCGCACTGGAGGCGAGCGAGCGGTTGAACTGCAAGGTTGCCGGCGGCTGGGGCTCGACTGAAAGCTGCATGATCAGCGTCGGATCGGTGAAAAGCTACAACGAATCGTGCTGGAACTCCGACGGACAAATTATCGCGGGAAGGGAAATGAAAGTGACCGACGAGCAGGGCCAAACGTTGCCGCCAGGCCAGGAAGGGCTGTTTAAGGTCAAGACTCCCGCGATGTTCACCGCTTATTTAGACCATCCGGAATGGTACGAGGCGGCGGTCGACGAGGAAGGCTTCTTCAACACCGGCGATCTGGCAATCATCGATGGAGCGGGAAATCTCCATCTCACGGGACGGGTCAAAGACATCATCAACCGGGGAGGCATCAAAATTCCCGTTGCCGAAATCGAGAACCTGCTTTATCAAATGGAGGATCTGCGTGACGTCGCCGTGGTCGGCATGCCCTGTCCGCGGCTTAATGAACGTATTTGCGTTTACGCCACATTGAACAATATGGACTGCCACGTCGCGATTGAAGATCTGACCTCCTTTCTGAAGGACAAAGGCGTCACTAAAATTTATTGGCCTGAACGGCTGGAGACATTACAGGAGATGCCGCGAACGACTACGGGTAAAATTCAGAAATACGTGCTAAGACAAATGATAGCGGACAAGCTTAAGGCAGACGAAAAAACTGCAACACAAGCCGGACGCGGTCAAAGTCAGGACATTTCTGTCGTACTGGAAACTATGTAAAACGAGCGAGGGAATTGGTATGAACGATGCTGCATTTCAAAATTTGAAAGAAGAAGTAAATTCCTATGTAAACGGCAGGCTGCGAGAGCTTTCCGAACGGATCGAGGAAACCGGGGAGTGCGGCCTGGACATCTGGGCAGAACTGCGGGAACGCGGTTACCTTCGGCTTGCGGCACCGATTGAATACGGCGGGTACGGCCTCAGTTTTACCCAATACCTGCAGCTATTGGAGCTGTTTTCCCAATCCCATGGTTCTCTTCGGATGGTGGTTCACGTCATCAACGGCATCTGGCGGCCGATCGATTTCCTGGCGAATTTCGAGCAGAAGGAGCGGTTCGTCAAGCCGCTGGTTCGCGGCGAGATTACAGCGGCTTTCGCCCTAACGGAACCAAATGCGGGATCCGGAGCCGATATTCAGACATCCGCACGTAAACAAGGTGACGAATACATATTGAACGGTGAAAAATGGCTGATTACGTTCGGAGACACCGCCGATTATCTCATGCTGTATGCCCGGATGGAGGGTACCCGCGGGTATGAGGGCACTATGGCCCTGCTCGTCCCTAGATTGGCCGAAGGCGTCGAGATCGAGGCCATGCCTCCGACGCTTGGTCTCACGGGTACGGGCCATGCCCGCATTATCTTGAAAGATGCCCGAGTCCCGACGGCAAATCTGCTGGGCGAGGTTGGTCAAGGACTGGCTGGAGCCTTGAACGGATTTCTCGATCCGAGCCGGGTATGTGTCGGCATGACCTGCGTCGGCTTAGCGCAGCGCGCGTTTGACCTGGCGATCGAGCGCAGCCGCGAGCGCATGACGTTCGGCAAGCCGCTGAGCCAGCGCCAGGTGGTGCAAACCTGGATCGCCGAGATGGCAACCGACATAGAGGCGGCCCGCCAGCTTGTCACGTTCGCGGGACGGCTGAAGGACGAGAACGCTCTTACCCCACCGCCGGCTTCGATGGCGAAACTGTACGCGCTGGAGATGCTACAGCGCGTAACCGACAAAGCGCAGCAGATTTGGGGCGGCATCGGCTATTTCAAAGGTAATGAGATTGAGCGCATCTACCGCGACGCCCGGGCTCAAAAATTCGAGGAGGGAACGGCCGAGATTCAAAAAGCCGTTATCGCCAAGCATATTTTGGCGGGAGAGTGAGGCTTTCAATGGAACAATCTTTACTGCGCAGGCCGGGTCGCATTGGATCGCTTGTTCTTCAGCACCGCATCCTGATGGGCGCGATGCATTTGGGGATAGAGGGGGACTGGAAGATGCTTCCACAGCTGATTGCCTTCTACGAAGAGCGGGTGCGCGGCGGGGCGGCGCTGATTATGACCGGTAACGCCGCTGTGCTTCCCGAAGGGGGCGGGCAGGGCATGTTTTGCTTGACCGAGCCGGACCACCTGCTCCAGCTCGAGGAGCTTGCCGCGTCTATCCGCAAGGTAGGCGGCCTATTAGCACTGCAGTTGGCCCACAGGGGCCGATACGCCACTCGCGCTGAGACGGGGCTCGCGCCGCTTGCGCCCAGTCCGATTCCTTCCAGACTTACGAAGGAAATACCCGAGGAGATGACGCGGGAGGATATCGACAGATTAAAGGAAGCATTTGCCGACAGCGCTTTTTTTGCGGCGTCGGCCGGGTTTGCCGCGATTGAAATCATGGGCTCGGAGGGTTACCTGCTGAACGAGTTTATGTCGCCGCTGATGAATCGGCGTACCGACGAGTACGGGGGAGACAGCGTAGCCCGAATGAGGCTATGCCTGGAGATCGTCGAAGGTATTCGCGAGCGGGTAGGCCGCGAGTTCCCTATCATTTACCGGATGTCAGGCGACGACTGCATGGAAGGAAGCACGACCCGGGAGGAGACGCTGGATTTCGCCCGCAAGTTGGAGCGGAGCGGCGTCGACGCACTGAATGTCGGGATCGGCTGGCATGAATCGTCGATTCCGACAGTCGGGGCGATTGTGCCGGCCGGAGCGTATGCCCACGTGGCGGCCTCTCTCAAGACCGTGGTCTCCATCCCGATTATTGGCGCTAACCGCATCCATACGCCGGAGATGGCCGAGCAGGTGATCGTACGGGGAGACATGGACTTTGTTGCGCCCGCCCGTCCCTGGCTGGCCGATCCTTCGTTTGCGCGGAAAATCGCGGAGGCCGACCGTGAAGGTCTGAACCTTTGTGTTTCCTGCAATCAGGCGTGTCTGGACCATACGCTCGGACATCCACCCAAACCGGTCGGATGCTTAGTCAATCCACGCACGGGCAGGGAATCGTTTGGCATTACGCTGTCGGATAACACGCTTGCAGTTGCCGTGGTTGGCGGAGGCGTCGCTGGACTGCAGGCGGCCAAAACGGCGGCTGAACGCGGTCATAGCGTTACGCTGTACGAGGCGGAGAACCGTCTGGGCGGACAATTCCTGCTCGCCTCGCGAATTCCCGGCAAAGAGGTATTTCGAGAAACGATTCGCTACTTCCAGGTTGCTCTGCAGCGTCTAGGTGTCACTTTACGGATGAATACGGCTCCGTCCGCCGACGAACTGAAAAAATACGACCGAGTCATAATTGCAACCGGCGTGAAGCCCTATGTCTCGGAAGCTCTGGAGGGTGCAGAGTTGCCGCATGTGTGCACTTATGCCGACATTTTATCGGGAGCCCGTCCGTTTGGCAGGAAAATCGTCATTGTGGGTGGAGGCGGGATCGGCTGCGACGTCGCGCATTATATCGCCGAACAGATGAGACTTCGTCCGGAAGTGGAAGCGTTCTTCGCGGAGCGGGGATACGCAGCCAAGAAACCGACGGAAGCAAGTATCACAATCGTTTCCCGTTCGGAGAAGGTGGCCAAGGGAGTCGGACCCACATCCCGCTGGGTGCTGCTTAGCGAACTGAAACGTCGAAGCGTGCAGATGATGAAGGGCTTTCACGCCTCTTCGATCACCACGGACGGCGTATGGCTGGAAAGCGGCGAGGACAAGCAGTTTTTACCGGCCGACCAGATTGTGCTCTGTACGGGCCAGGAGCCACGGGTCGTGATGTCGTCGGACGAGCTGAAAGGCCTCCCGGACATCGAATGGGTCGGAGGGGTTAGTGACGCGACGGAGCTGAACGCCGCCAAAGCGATCCGCCAAGCCTACGAGATTTCCTGCACGATCTGATGAGCGGCGTATTATCTAACTGGTGTTTAAAATTTCTGACGATCGAAAGGTTGCGATATTATTGTCTCAGTCGTTCAAGGATAAAAAAGTGCTCATCACAGGAAGCTCACGGGGCATCGGACGTTCGACCGCCCTGGCCTTCGCCAAGGAGGGCGCGGATGTAGCCATTCATTACCGTAGAGACGCGGACGCAGCGCATGAGACAGCCGAAGCGGTTCGCAAGCTCGGCGCAAAAGTTCTCGTGTGCAAAGCGGAGCTTGAATCCCCGGCCGAGGTCGACGCGATGTTCAATACAATCCAGCAGGAATGGGGAGCACTCGACGTCTTCATGGCCAATGCGGCCGCCACTGCGTTTAAGCCCGCCATGGAAACGAAAGACTACCATATCGACCGGACATATCAGGTCGTAATCAAAAGTGTTCTTCACGGCGTTCAACGCGCCGTACCGTTGATGGAAGGAAGACAGGGTCGCATTATTACCGTGTCCAGTCTGGGCAGCCGCTTTACGCTTCCGAACTATTCCAATATCGGCTCGGCAAAGGCTGCTCTTGAATCGCTGACGCGCTACCTGGCGACAGAGCTTGGACCGAAGGGCATCACGAGCAATGCGATCTCTCCTGGTGTAGTGGAGACCGATTCGGTGCGCTTCTATGCCAAGGACGAATACGAGACGTTTAAAACGAACGTGACCAGCCGCACGCCGCTTGGTCGTCTGACGCAGGCGGAGGATGTGGCAGGGCTTGCGCTGTTCCTGGCCAGTGATGCGGCCAGCTTCATCACAGGCCAGATCATCGGTGTTGACGGCGGTCTGACACTGATTATCTATGGCCCGGACGGCCGCTAATCTTGGGAATCAATACCATTACACTACAATGTAAGCGGGTTTAGTTGTCAGCTTGTTTTTTTGTCTTTTCACAGACCTCGTAATTTGTCCGGATTTCGATTATTTTGGTTGTGGTCGACTTCTACGTCTGGCGGAACGGCTAAATTGAAAATTTAGGGTAGTACCAGCTTCGCTGGCTCCAAGGGCAATGTAGATGGAAGTAAATTACAAAACTGCAATGAGGTGGTGTTTTAAAGTTATGCTTTTTGAAAATCGAGAACTTAGTAAAATTGCTTTGAAAGTAATCCAGGCATTTCAAGATCAACAGTTCGTCAAAATAAAGGTAATTAATGAAACAAATAACCATCAAATCATCGGTATAATTACTAAAATCGATCAGGTAACCCGTCGAATAAAATTATCACATGATCGAGGGATTGATTGGCTTCCTTTCGACGACATATTGAATGTGGAACCCGTAAATTAACTTAAGTTTTTTAATGAAATCAATTATAGCTTTAGAGGAAGAACCTATATAGCCCACTAAACCAGTTGGACACTTCAACCAGAACGTCTATATTGAGTCCTTTCACAGCAACTTGGAGTAGGAACGCGTGGATCGATTTATCCGCTACCACAACAATGAGCACATTCACGGCAGCCTCAGTGACTGGCCACCAAAGGAAAACTTCGTATGGTAACCCCTGGGGCTAAAGCCGAAAAAAATTGCGTTATATTACAAGGCTGCAAGAATGAACATGGCTAGTGTCCAAACTTAGGGGGTTGAACAAAGCTCTAGAACCCTTTATTTATCTGGGGTTCTTTATTTTTGGAAGCATAAGTTTGCCGCGGTAATTTGGAAGCATAAGCTTGCAAAAGCGTCAAACTTATGGGTTAAGTTACATATTTTTATTGAAAAGGATTATTTTCGAATGAGGACACATCTTCATTTTATTGGAATTTCATTAAGCCGATACAAGACTTCTTACGATCGACTTTTGTTGGATGCCGCCGGGCGGTTGCTGCCGAAGGATACGACCTTCGAAGTGCGAAGAGTCACAACATTGCCCGTCTTTAACGATCAGTACGGAATACCGGAATGTATATACGAGATTGCCGACACGATTAAGTGTAGCAGCGGATTGTATATCACAATACCGAATCACATCTATACATGCTCACTGACATTAACCAATATGTTGGGTTGGTTACATGCGTTAAACGATTATCCGCTTATGAACAAACCGGTAGCGGTTTTGGGAGCTTCGAAGGGAAGCTTTAAATCGTTTGGCGGCCATAAACTTATCATGAGTCAACTGCAGTACCAAGGCGCCGTGACTTTATACCGGAAAGAAGCAAATATAGATCAAGCGGCACAAAAGTTCGATGCTGACGGTAATTTATTGAATGAAGCATCCAAATTTTTTATATGGAAGCTCATGGGGGAACTCGTTGAGCTGTCCCAACGTTTGGGCAGCCCGTTAAAGTTGTTTCATGAAGAAGAAGCGAAGTTATAGCGAGAAACGGCCGTTCCTTAGATGGATCGGTGTCACGACGATCATCATTGAGATTCTTGCCAGTGAATTATGGAAAAAAGAAAATAAATTAAAAGCTTCACGCCTCAGGGACCGATCGGAGAGTGGGAAATTAAAATGAATAGTGTATGGCATATAAGCAACGTTGAATATTCACTCAGAATTTTGCTTGCGCTCCTTTGCGGCGGGCTCATTGGATTCGAACGGGAGTGGAGTCGTCATGCTGCTGGGTTTCGTACACATATACTCGTTTGTTTAGGCTCAGCCGCACTTATGCTGCTTTCCATATATGGTTTCTCCCAATTCGTAGCGGAAGCGAACGTCAGATTGGACCCAACCCGGCTTGCAGCACAAGTCATTAGTGGAATCGGTTTCCTAGGTGCAGGCGCCATCATGCGTAACGGTAACGTGATAACGGGGCTTACGACGGCAGCCTCCATCTGGATTGTAGCAGCCATTGGTTTATGTCTGGGGGCAGGCTTCTACTACGTGGCCTCTCTGTCTACGGCTCTCGTGCTCATAAGCTTGTTTGTGTTTTCCAAATGGGAGCGGAAGTTGCTGCATAGACGCAGTCACCATGAAGTAGTAATACATGTTGTCTATAACTCAGGTATCATCGAGGATATCATGAACATCTTTCAAGAGCAAAAGGTTCAGGTGGTCGGGATGGAAATGAAAGAAGCGTCTCATTCTATTGGAGAACAGGGAATGGAACTACGCTTTCGACTAAAATCATCGAGTTTGGAGCAGATAATTAAAGCAATTGCGCGAATCGGAGTACGAGGAGAGGTCGTTACGATGGATGCCGGAAAGTTGGAAGTTTACTCCATTATCGGTGCTCGTACGGCGGCCGCCAAGCGATAGTACTATCCACTATATTCATTGATGATTAAATAAATTATGTAGTAAAGAGACGTTATCGGGGTCACCGACTGTAACAGCAGACCTTAACACATTTGTAATAAGGAGAGGGATTTAAAAATTACGATGAAGTGAAGAGAACGAACAGAGTGGTGGAAGTTCCGTTCCCAAAAGGACTTATAACAACAAAGGCAGGTAAAACTGAATGTCAGACCAAAAACTCGGCACTTTATTGGAAGAGAGCATCTCCATTCATCAAGAGGCGTTGGATCAAATCATTGCGATGTCGGAAAGGATTACCACTGCAGAAGGTAGCACGCAAACCTTCATTCCGTTTCTTACAATTTTCCGTAAAAGCCTTCAAACTACGCCGATTCCTGATATAGTGACCCCTTCATTTTGTATCCTTCTTCAAGGAACAAAGAAACTTCACTTTGGCCGAGACCTCATTCAATATTACCCGGGCGAATTTTTTGCATCTTTGATTGATATCCCTGCATCACAAAATATCATCGATGCTACAAAGAAGTCACCTTTTATCTGTCTTCGCATTGATTTTACGTCGAAAGAAATCGCTTCTGTGGTGATGGAGGCTGAAATCAGCATGAAACCAAGGGATACTAAGCTGAACGCCGGAGCGATCATTGGAAAATCCGATGCTGACACTTTTGACTTACTTATGAGGTTACTGAAGCTTATCGACAAACCCAAAGAAGCACGCTTTCTGTCTGCACTCATCAAGCGTGAAATGATATTCCATCTACTGTCACGAGATAATGGGCTCTTATTTTTCCAACAGGCGGTCTTAAACCAGCAAACTGACGGAGTCGGCAACGCCATCGAATGGATTAAAAATAATTACACTCGTTCCTTTACCGTCGAGGAGCTTGCAAAATCAATTAACATGAGCCTCTCGGGACTGCATCATAAGTTTAAAGCCATCACGACAATGAGCCCTTTGCAGTATCAGAAGTTGCTCCGCCTTCAGGAAGCAAGACGCATCATGTTGAGCGGTTCTATGGATGTAACGACTGCCGCTTGTGAAGTCGGCTATGATAGTCCATCGCAATTTAATCGAGAATACCGGAGGCTTTTTGGCCTGCCTCCTCTTCAAGATATAAAGACTGTGCGGAAAGCTCCATAGCCGACTCATTCAAGCATCGTTAGGTGCACGGCTAATCTTTTTACTTGAGTGAAGGGGATATTCTCATCGACGGCGGAAACGCATATTTCCCCGATAAGCAAAGAAGAAATAAAGAACTGCAAGCCAAGCGCCTCCGCTTTATCCGTGCGGGTATTCCGAGCGGCGAAGAGGGGGCGCTGAATGGCTTTGCGATTATGCAGGGCTATCCAGCATATTCATCATTATCACCGAGCCCATAAATTTCTTTTATATCATCTTGTTCTTCTATCCTTTTTGCTTCCCCTTCGTTAACTTCTGTTTTTTCGTGATTTCCTTTACCTATTTTCGACACTTCTTTGACTTTGCCACCATTAATGGTAAGTATGTTAACAATGTCGATATTCATATCTTCCTTGTTTTCCAATCCAGACATAAGAAAAGACCTCCATGGATTTTTTCCGAAATTAAGATTGCCAATAATCGATATATTATTCAGGTACGGGAAACGATAGCAAAAACGGGTAGATTTATGTTTTGGAGGGAGGCATCTTTCCGACGTCCGACTTCAGTTGTTGCTTGAGCTTCGCGATTTCGTCACGTAGTCGGGCCAATTCTTCGGTCTGCTGCTTCCTCACTTTCTGTAAATCGATAATTACTAGCTCTTGAGCTACTATTGTCGCAGCGCGATCCCCGAGCGTTTCGTCGTGACGTTTGGAAAGCTCAATTCGTTCTGCCGCCTCCGTTTTTATCATGCCGACGAACAGTTCTACGCTCCGACGCGTGTGATACTCTAGCTCTTCGATTTGCTTCGCATATCCGCTGCCGTTACCTACCTTGAGTTGTTTCAGTTCGTACAGCGCCGCCAGATGCTTTATAAGCGCATCCTGAGTCTCTAAGCCGCTCTCGGCCGTTAGCCGTTCAAGCTTTTCCATCAGTTCCGGGCTAATATTGTTCACCTTCATCGTTTTCGCTTCGTTAGAAATATGTATCTCCGTCCATACAATAAGTTAACTTCCAGCTTCCTTATTGTATGAATGGTTAACCAGGTTTACTTAGGCCTAAATGCATGCGATGTTATCATGTTTATTTTATGCGAAAAGTATACGTCAAGGCCAATTTTGCCTAAATGTTAGCTTGATATGAACGGAATGCGATAAATGAATGAAAGATCATAAAATATTGCACAATAAATTTTTAGAAAATGGAGTTGACAATCCAAAAATAGTCTGATAGTATTTGTTTTGAAGAATGGATTAATTAATCCATAAAAATGAAGGGAGACAGGATATCATGAATTCGAATCAATCTACAGCACTGATTACAGGGGGAACAAGTGGTATCGGCCGGGCGGTTTCAAATCAGCTCGCCGCGCTTGGCATCCATGTCGTGGTTACGGGGCGCAATACGGACCGCGGCGAGAAAACGGTTGCAGCAATACGCGCAGCGGGAGGTAAGGCAGATTTCGTGCAGACGGATCTTCGCGATGCGTCAAGCGCACGAAGCCTGGCAAAGCGAGCAGTCGAACTTGGTAACGGCCGAGTCGACATTCTTATCAACAATGCAGGGATCTTTCCGTTCGGACCGACGCATGAAACGACAGAGGAAGATTTTGAAAGCGTGTATGCGCTGAACGTCAAAGTACCATTTTTTCTCGTCGCCGAACTGGCACCGCTGATGGCGGAAAGAGGCAAGGGTTCGATCGTCAACATATCGACAATGGTCGCCGATTACGGAATGTCCGGCATGAGTCTTTACGGCTCGAGCAAAGCTGCAATCAGTCTTCTTACCAAAGCGTGGGCGGCTGAATATGGCCCAAGTGGTGTTCGTGTCAATACCGTCAGCCCCGGACCTACGCGTACGGAAGGCACTGATGCAATGGGCGAAGGGCTTGATCAGCTTGCTGCCCAAGCACCGGCAGGCCGCCCTGCTTCAGCGGATGAGATTGCTGAGGCCGTTGTCTTCCTCGCGACGGATCGTTCCAGCTTCATTCACGGAGCAAACCTCGCCGTCGACGGAGGACAAACCGCAATTTAATTATTGACAGTGATTCGAGAGGCGTAATGAGAGATCTCTCCGCCTAGGTTCAGAAAAAGGGGCGTGTCTTCAGATCTAGTGACGATCTGAGGGCACCCCCTTTTTACCTTGTATAATTTGTTTGTTGATAGGGAGCTGCCGCAATCGTTCAACTTGATTGGTCTTGGAAGAAGAGAACTGACTGATGAATCATTTCAGGCAAGTGTCGAACAATCCATTCGTAATTTTTCCAGACGCGAAGCGAACAATAATGCATTGATCAAAGCTTTCTTGATCGCATTCCGTTACTGCGTTCTAGATATTGGCTGTAAAGAAGATTATAAGAAGTTGTTACAACTGATTTAACAGAGGGAAGAGGAGCTACGCATTTCGCCGAATCGCCTGTTTTATTTATCCGTTGGACCTGAATTTTTCGAAACGATCGCAGCTAACATTGAGGGAAGCGGGCTCGGTTCCGCGAATGGTTGGAAGCGTCTGGTGATCGAGAAACCTTTCGGCCACAACTTGCAATCTGCTCGGGATTTAAACTCGAAGCTGAGCAAAGCTTTTGAGGAGCATGAAATTTTCCGAATCGATCCTTATCTCGACAAGGCGATGGTGAAAAAGCTTGAGATTCTGCAGCAAAATCCGGTCCTTCAGGCATTATGGACCAATCTTACAAAAAGAGCGTTCCTTTTTATATCCGAACAGGCAAAAGATTGAAGGAGAAATCAACGCGGATCGTGATTGAGTTCAAGGAGATATCTAAGACTTCACAAGCAACTGCCGATGGAAAAGTCCCTAATCTCCTGGTAATTGAAATCAGTCCTAACGAGGGCATTACGCTGCAATTAAATACGAGGGATCCTCAGCATAAAGGGGAGTTTATGCCCCTTTAAATCGACTTTCATGAGCACCAAGACGATGTTCCCGAAGCTTACGAAAATTTAATTTACGACGCTTTGCACGGAGATCCCACATTCTTTGCGCATTGGGACGAAGTCGAATTGTCATGGAAATGGGTTCAACCCATCTTAGAAGCATTCGAAGAGAAATTGATTCCGCTCCATCTGTATGAAGCGGGATCATACGGATCTGCCGAATCCGATGCTTTATTAGCGAGGGTGCTGATATGGGTAAGCCAGCGTTTAAGATCGAAGCTAGTGGGAATATCAAATTGATTAGATAACTTGCTCTTTTGAGATGGTTATTTGTTGTGCTTATTGAAGTATTATAGATTAATTCTATTATGTTGCCTAATGAGTGACGAAGTGTACAAATATATAATATGCAGCATAAAGTGATTGGACAAAGAACAACCAACCCCAGATTTGAGCAGGTATATAGGTGGCATTGGCTAAATTGGTTGCATCACCAGCATTTTTACTATCACGAATGCTGAGTTTCAGAACTATAAATGAAGAACTTACAGATTGTGCAAGAACGATTGCTGATAGTAAAAAGCTAGCATGCAAAATTAATATGCCAAAATCTTTATAAACGATAAATCCAATAATACAAATAAAGGATATTACCCATATTAGTCCATATATATTCCTTATCCAAAATAACAAGCAAACTAGCAGGAGCACAATAAAAGATATTAGGATCAGCTCATATCTAGCCTTGGATAAAGCAAAGTAAAGACCAATTGCAGCGAGTGATGATCCCGAATAACCGGCATACGAAATTAAAATTCTTGACATCCAGTTTCTGGTGCTTACCCTGGCTTCCCCACTAGTATCACTAAATAGAGACATTGAGTGAACCTTACCGCTAAATAGTAAAGCACTTAAGCAATGCGAAGCTTCATGGATAATTGTATTAGCGACAGCCATGTATTTTCCTACAATGGGAATGTTTGTGATGAGTAGAGCAATAACTAAATAAATATAAATTAGTGTTACATGATTCATGTGATAACTCCTTATTGTCTGTTGTGAGGTTAGTTAAGATGTTGAATCACTTAAGGAAATCAAGGCAAAATGAAAATTAGACCTACAACTGTCCAAGGTTGTAAGTCCAATTTCCGGGGTCTCATTGATGTAAAAGGGTTCGTCTTTAGAATAGCTAAGATTGCTTAAACCAACCTTAAGTTTATATAATAATTGTGTGAAGAAACCACAGGTGAAGGCAAGTGTTGAGCTGGTGCGTTTTTTTCTCGCAAGGATTTGAAGATGAACAATTCATCAGTCTCGAGCGATTATAAAACAAGTGTTGCCGGTTTGAACGTCTCGAGAAATGCGTTGAGCGCTTTACTGACAAAGCGGTCCTTGTGGCGAATAAAGCTGGTCTTGGTGTACTTATACTGCTCGGGCAGCGGATGGCTGCTCAGAGGCAGACGAGTATTACTGATCACGGATAGCGGCAACAATGAATTGCCGAATCCGGAGTCGACGCAATTGAGCAGAGTTTCAAGCGTACCAATCTCCAAATATTTCGGGGCTGTCAACCCTTCGGATTTTAACCATTGCTCCGTAATCGAGCGATATAGGCAGCCTTTCGGAAATACAACCCACGTTTGTTTCGCCAAGTCGTCGGGGAATTTGCTAGAATTTGTAACCAAGCGAATTTCTTCCGGATGCTCGAAATCGTACGCCAGCTTTTTCGATGCTGCCTCCCCCGTTATAAAAGCGCAGTCCAGTTCCCGTTTCAGCACCCGGGCGGTCAGTTCCTGGGAAGATCCGGTACGCAGGGTCAGCTCGACGTCGGGATACCGGGACTGAAAATCGGCGAGCTTCGTCATAAAACGGCCGGTCGCGAACGTTTCCACGATGCCGATCAACAAAGGGCCGCTCGGATAGCTTGTGGACCGAACTCTACTGATCACTTCCTCCAGACGTTTGGTAATGTCGTAAACTTGCTCGTAAAAAATTTGTCCTTTCTCCGTCGGCACAACACCACGTGGATGCCGCTGGAACAAAGAAACGCCCAATTCTTCCTCTAGCTTGCGCAGACGAGTAGTGACATTCGACTGCACGTACCCCAAACGCTCCGCTGCGCGAGATAAGTTCTCCTCCTCGTAAGCAGCGGTAAAAATGTAAAGATCCGATAATTCCAATGGAAACATCCTTTTCAGATATCACTGATAGTGATGATGTGTTTATTTTTAATCATTTTACACTATATCGGATAATGTCTACAATAAAGAAAAAAGCAATTGGAGAGGTTGATAGTATGAATATCGTCATCGTCGGAGCAGGCGCGGTCGGAGGGTATTTCGGTGGGAAAATGATGAAAGCCGGTGTTCCGGTCAGCTTTTTCGTCAGAGAAAACCGGTTTCGGCAGTTGAGTGAAAATGGGCTTCGTGTACGCAGCATGCACGGTGATTTTTCGGTTCGTCCGAAATTAACCAAAAGCGCGGAGGAAGCGGGGCGACCCGATATAATCATCGTGGCTGTCAAAACGTATCAGCTGGAAGGTACGTTCCCGGCGCTCGATGTCTGGGTTTCGCAAGGCGCGAAGGTGGTACCTCTCCTCAACGGGATCGAGGCGGCAGAACGATTGGTGGAACGTTACGGCGATAGAACAGTACTGGGTGGATTGAGCTATGTCGAATCGACGCTCGACGCGGAAGGACAAATCGTACAAACGAGTCCCATGCAGGAAATCTTATTCGGAGCGCTTAACACGGACAGCGAAGCGGCTGCGATGCAACTGATGCAAACGCTACGGTCTTGCGATTTCAAAGTGACGCTTAGCGACAACATCAAACGAGACATGTGGGAGAAATATATGTTTCTGACCGTACTCAGCGGTATGACTTCGGCGACAAGAAAGCCGCTGGGCGATATTTTGACCGATGAAGCAGCTTCGCATTTTTTACAAGATATGCTGGATGAGTTGGCTCAGCTTGCTCGCGCGGAGGGCATTACTTTCCCAAAGGACATTAAAACCAAAATAATGGGAAGATACGCAAATGCCTCGAGAACTATGACATCATCCATGTATCGCGATCTCGTTAATGGATTGCCTCTGGAACTAGAAAGTTTGCACGGATACGCCGTTCGATTAGGGGAGAAACATCGGGTCAACACCCCCTTTGTACGGTCCGTATATGCATTGCTTCACCCACATTCACATGGACAATCAGGCAGCATATAAAAAAATGCGATTCCATGAAAACACTTTTGCAATGCTACACAAGTAACCGGTGGAACGGGTATAAGAACATACAGAGGGAACCGCCAGAACGAGTTCTCGCTTATCTTTGAAATAATGGTACAGCTACAGCTGGGGAGTGTTATCAGACCGAACAAAGTGCTGAGTGCCCAGGAGCCTCTGCTGAGCCAACTGGACAGCATGGAAGCGCTGCGGCGATCTTGCAGCTTAAGAAAATAATGTATTCCAGCGAACATTCCAACTAAAAAGGCGTGCAAAGACCGCTTTTTTCAGAATAACCGAAAGAGTCAAAAAACGAGCCCTAGAATCGCTTCTAGGCTCGTTTCGCGTTTAAAGAGACATATCGCAACCTAAATTTCTTGGATTTTTCCAATGAAGATGAAGGAATAACACAACCTTCTGAGCAAAAGTCGTTTTGTTTTGACATAGCCTTGCCCTTGGCTAAAAGTAGGCGCTCGCCAGTTCTCATTATGGATTTCACCCTATAGATGCACCCGTACTGAGTGTACATACATAAATAAATAGAGAGCGGAATGGTTATCCGCTCTCTCTGTTTTTGAGATTTCAAGCGATATTAATCATTTTCCAATTCTAATCAGACTCCATTATGTGTAACGCCCCCATCAACAAATAAGTTTTGCCCAGTTACGTAACCCGAACTTTCTGAGCAAAAAAATAGAACAGGTGCGATCATTTCCTCCAATCGGCCAAACCTTCCCATTGGCGTCCGTTGCTCGATTAACGTCTTGAAATCCGGATTGTCAAGAGCCTTTGCGTTAAGGGCAGTTCGAATAAACCAAGGACTAATTGCGTTTACGGTAACGCCGAATTTTGCCCATTCATTGGCGAGCTGTCTCGTCAAATGCACGACAGCTGCTTTACTTGGTCCATATGCCGATGAGAAGGATAATGTTAATTCAGAAGCCGCGGAAGCGATATTGACAATACGTCCGCTTTGGCGCTCAACCATATGCTTGCCAACCGCTTGAGACATGAGGAAAACGGACTTGAAGTTGGTATCGACGACTAAATCCCATTCATCCTCGCTCAATTCAAATGCAGTATGACGAACGTTCGCGCCAGCATTATTAACTAATATATCGATATTTCCAAAAATATCCAAAACCTGGTGAACAACTGAATCAATGGAGTTTTTGTCGGTAACATCGCAAGTAATGCCAAGCGTACGTCGTCCTGTTGCATTATGTATTTCATTTGCAGCCTCCAACACCTCAGCTTCAGTCCTAGCAGTCAAAACGACATCTGCTCCCGCTTGTGCTAAGCCTTCTGCAATAGCTCGCCCTATCCCTCGTCCAGCACCGGTAACGATAGCTACTTTTCCGTTTAAATTGAAGTTGACTTGTGTCATTGCAACGCACCTCCCACTAAAAAGTTTTTATCTAATTTAACATAATTTCTGCTTATTTATACTTTTCTTTATGCTGATTTAACTATTATACCTTTTGGGGAGAAACTTCTTGATTCCGTTTTATAGAAGTTAGTAACATACCGATTATCACAATTAGTCCCCCGGCAATTTGTGAAATCACCAGGCCCTGACCTAAGGAAACCGCAATAATAGCTGTAAAAACAGGAATCAAATTCATGGTTATGCCAGCTTTTCCTGCACCTAACACCTTAATGCCTTGATTCCAAAAGATAAACGAGTCGACTGCTGGGAATACCCCCAAATATATAATCCCTATAATGCCGAATGAAGTTACTTTCTCATACTGAAGTGGTTGCAAAAATAAAAAAGGAAGCATAAGAATACTACCAACAATCGCTCTCATCGCTACCAAAGTAACAGATGGAATGCCCTTTGCTTTTTTTACAAGTAATGAATAGACTGTCCAGGATAACATGACCAGAAACATGATTGCATCGCCCTTGTTATACTGGGTATGAAACACTAGCAGCGGGTTTCCTTTGGTCAAAACAATCAGGACACCTATAAATGAAGTGATTAATCCGATGAACTGAAAGGTACTTATTTTTTCTCTTAGGAATATCAACGAAAAGAGCATGATCAAGGCTGGAGTGAAGGTAGTTCAGCTTCAGCAGACTGACCTTTTATTATTACGTTTATTCTTCTTAGTGATAACTATATTCTATGACTATGAGTATGGTATTGGAATTATCTTTTACTAAGAAATTGACAATTTGCCTTAACGAACCTTTCTCCAATGGTGCTTAATACAATTTCTTCATCATGAGATTCAATTATTACATTCTCACCTATAAGTTCACCTTGTAAAAAGATCGAGATTGGCTGCTGAAATACACAGATAATTTCATGGAACATTATCAATTCATCAAGGTGGCTCATCACGGCAATAAAACATTTACGTTGCTTCGTGTTCACAACCTCAAAAAATTCGACAATACTGGGGAAGATTTAGAGGATTTGATCTCCATCGGGACGATTGGATTGATTAAGGCGATCGAGTCGTTCTCACCGAACAAAGGAACAAAGCTGGCAACGTTTGCGGCTCGATGTATCGAGAACGAGATACTTATGCATCTGCGTTCATTGAAGAAAACGCGGAAAGACGTGTCGCTGCACGATCCCATCGGAACGGACAAAGAGGGGAACGAGATTACGTTGATCGATATCCTCGGAACGGAAGCCGATGATGTGGTGGATAAGGTTCAGCTAAAGATAGAGAAGTCGAAGATATATCGGAATTTAGAGATATTGGATGAGCGTGAGAAAGAGGTTGTCGTGGGTAGGTTTGGATTGGAACTGGGTGGCGAAGAGCGGACGCAGCGGGAGATTGCGAAGGAGCTGGGGATTTCGCGTTCGTATGTGTCGCGGATAGAGAAAAGGGCTCTTATGAAGCTATATCATGAGTTTTATAAGGCGAAGCGGTAAGGATAATGAATGGCATACTTCATTTATTTGGGATCAAATAATGGAGGTGAAGTTCATGACTTTAATTCATATTGAAAATGCCAGTAAATATTATACGATGGGCGAGGGAACCATTAAAGCGTTAGATGACGTCTCGTTGGATATTGAACATGGAGAGTTCGTGGCTATCATGGGCCCGTCTGGTTCTGGTAAATCCACACTCATGAACATAATCGGTTGTTTGGATGTCGCAGATAAGGGTGTTTATGACCTTGATGGTCAAGCAATAAACTTACTTAAGGATTCTGGGCTTGCTGAGATTCGCAATCAAAAGATTGGCTTCGTTTTTCAAAGCTTCAACTTGCTGCCGAGATTAAGTGCGTATGAAAATGTGGAGTTGCCTTTGATCTATCGGGGAATGACGAAAAAGGAAAGAGAGCCATACGTTCTGCAGGCATTAGAATCGGTGGATTTACTGGATCGCAAGAACCACTTTCCTTCGGAATTATCCGGCGGTCAGCAGCAGCGTGCAACTATTGCCCGAACGTTGGCTGGAAATCCGCCGATCATTCTGGCCGATGAACCAGGTGCGCTGGATTCGAAAACGGGTGTAGAGATTTTGGGTATTTTGAAGAGACTAAATGAACAAGGACGGACGATTATTTTGATTACGCATGACATTTTGATTGCTCAGCAGGCGAAGCGGATTGTGCGTTTTCGGGATGGGCGATTGTATACAGATGTTTAATATTTAAAAGACCGGAACTCCGAGAAATGGGTTCCGGTTTGTATTATTTTCTTTGAGTTATTCAATGAAAATTTCAATAAATGGGCAGATTAGCGGTAATTACATTAAAAGAAATCCGAAATGAACGTTCGGACGTACCATAAATAAAACCGGTTTTCGAAATACGAAGGCATTTTTTTGTGTTTCGAAAAATTCAGCTTGTATAACCAATACGTCGTGTGAACCTTTGCAGTCATCCACATACTTCCTCTTCCTCTACTACCTCGTACTCGCCGGGGTACAGAGTTACTTCATCACCATAAAGCAGCACTACCACTTCGTTCTCCATAGTCTTAGGGTCGACTATGGCTTCCTCGATAACATCGCACTCCATACCGATGGAGTCGCTAATGTCCGAAACATTATCCACAGCAGGCATATTAGCTGTGATGCAAACCTTCTTGATCGAGCTTAACGTGGCCTGATTCCGGCCTGTTAAAACGACCTTTGCACCTTCATGCTTCAGAAGATGCTACTTATATTCAATTAAGCGACCGATTTATTCTTTCTTTATTCGAGTTTTTTCTGTTCTTGAGGAACCCCCTCGCGTACACTGAAAAAAGAAGCAAGGCCGCAATTCCCGATATCGAGGCAACGCAGAACAGCGCACGGTAACCCATGTACTGAGAGACCCCTCCTAACAGAATGGATCCAAGACCGATCCCCAAGTCGAATGCAGTAAAGAAAGAAGCGTTGGCGATCCCTTTTTTATCAGGCGGCGCAAGGTTTATCGTAGCGGCTTGCAGAGCCGGTTGCGCCGCGCCAAATCCTATGCCATATAGGACTGCCGAGACCAGTACGCCGAAGAGACCGTAAGAAACTGCCAACGTCAAAGTAGCCACAATGCTCATACCAAGAGCAGGAATGATGACGATCGCCTCGCCATAACGATCTGTAAGCTTCCCTGCTATCGGTCGAATGAGGGTAAGCGTTACAGCGTAAACCAGAAAAAATGTTCCGGAGTTAACAGCTATTGTTCCAGCGAAAAGCGGCATAAATGTAATAATTCCCCCAAACGATATCGTCATAAAAAATGTTACCAAGGAGGTCGGAAAAACGGATTTATCCAAATAGGATATAGGCCCTGAGACGTTTCGGGGTTGAAAAGGAATATTTGTCACGTATGCTATCAAAAGCGCTGCAATGACAAACCCTGTAGCCAGCAGAAAAAGAGCGTGAAAGGAATAATTCTCTGTGATCCACACGCCGACAACCGGTCCGACGGCCATCCCTAACGTTGTGAACATACCAAACCATCCCATTCCCTCTCCTCTTCTATTGTTCGGAATGATGTCAGTTACTGCAGTCGCAATAGAATTGGTCGAAATTGCCCAACTGACGCCATGAAACATGCGTAACGCTACAAGATAAATTAATCCCCCTATCCAATCATACAAATACATGGTAAGTGCAAAGAGAATTAACCCGCCTATCATAAAAGGACGCCGACCGTAACGGTCTACCATGCCTCCCACGAGGGGGCGAACCAAAACAGCTGAAAGAGTAAAAATCCCTGTGACGAGTCCAACCTGCGATTCCGTCCCGCCTAATTGCTTGATGAATATGGGCAATGTCGGAATCAATATATAAAATGCCATAACTAATAAAAGCATAGCCAACGAAATGTGGATGAAGTTTTTGGTCCATATTTTATTCATATGCCGTGAATCGCTCCTCTCAACGAATACAAATCAAAAGATCATTTCGAAGTTGATTAAACCAGTGACTTCTACGTATAGCACGAGGCCTGTGGTTGCTCGAAACCACTGCGACAGACCGAGATGCTTGAAAGTTTCGATCTGCATCTTGCCTCTTTAAAAAAAATGCAGCCCACCTTGAATTAAATAAGTAGTTCTCATACACTTTCTAGATGACAATTATGGCGATCGGGGAATATCAATTTATTCTTTTTCCAATGGGGAACATTCCTAATTTCTTGGTTGGGTGTGGTGGTGTCATATTTATTGAGAAATTTGGCTCGCGGTTTAAAAGGACCGTCACGGGGGTTCCCTGACGGTTTTTCTTATTTACGAGTTAACTGGACGCGATGAAGCGCATAAGCTGTTTCGATACTCCGTCGGCTATGAAAATATGATAAGATATTTTGTATATTGAAAGACGAAGGGAAGAGTAAGATACATGAGATACATTTCTTCCGGAATCTGGAAAATTTTCATTTTGGTCGCCATCTGTTATCTTATTGCAGGCTGCACATCGGCGGCCTCTCCCGTTCCGTCAGCACAAGCAGACGCTGAACCGAAAAAAATAAAGCTAACCGTCTGGCACGATTGGGCAGCGCAGGATTCAGCCTCGGACACCATGAGAGAGCTGCTTTCCCAGTTTCAAAAGGATAATCCGCAAATCGAGCTTCGCGTGCAAAGCGTGATCCCGGATGCCTACCGATCGAGGCTCAAGACGATGGCTGCGGCGGACGAGCTTCCTGACGTTTTCCTGATCGGTCCCGATTCCATGACACGGGAATTCGTCAGGGGCGGGCTTATTCAGCCAATCGACGATTTTTTGAAAGCGAATTCAAAGTGGGCTGAGGGATTTGAGCCGCGATCGTTTGACTCCTTCACGGTAGAGGATAAAAAATATTCCGTGCCGATGACCATATCTCCTACGTCTCTTGTGTTTTACAATCAAGCCATATTTGATCAATACAGTGTACCGATCCCTCAAACGTGGGAAGAACTGATTCAAGCGATCAGCACATTCAATAAGCATGGAGTCATTCCGATTGCGCTCGGCAACAAATCGGCCTGGGTCGCTCCCTCGAGTATTTTCAGCACGCTTGCCGATCGGATTACGGGAACCGGCTGGTTCATGGATGTGATGTCGCAGAGCGGAGCGAAGTTTACCGACAGGCCATTTATGGATGCGCTTGCAAAAATGCAGCAGCTGGCTCGCGCCAGAGCGTTTCAAGACAATTTCAGCTTCATCGACAGCAAACAGATGGAACAAATGTATTTTCGCAAGCAGGCGGCGATGTTTATCGAAGGGGGCTGGGCTGTCGGCAGCTTAATTGCGGAAGCGCCCAAGGATGTGCTGGAATCAACGCACATTACGCTGCTTCCCGCGATTCACGGCGGCAAAGGGGAGCCTATGGCCACTTCAGGCGTGGTGGGAAAAGGCTTTGCGTTAAACGCCAAGCTGGAAGGGGAACGCAGGGATGCCGCCTTAAAGCTTATTTACACGATGGCCAGTCCTGAAGCACAAAGGAAAATTTTAAACGGCCATATGCTGGTAAGCTATCGGATCGATGTAGACCGTACGGCTGCACACCCGTTATTCATTGAGCTGCATGACCTCATGAAAAAGGTGAAGCTGCTGCCCGCCTACGAAACGCAGCTGACAACTGCGGCGGTGGAAACGCTCAATGAAGGCATTCAGGAGCTGTTTAAGGGAGGCAGTCCGGGGACGATAGCCCAGAAGCTGCAAGATACGCAAGCCAATGTGCTTGGCAAATTCCGATGAGCAACGCGACACGGAGGAACCCATGCGACAATATATAAGAAGATCGCTGCAAGTGAAGCTTACCGTCATGATACTTTTGTCCACGACCATTCCACTGTTTTTACTCGGGGCATTTTCTTTCTTCACTTCGGCCCGCATCAGCGAGGAGAAAACGAAGCAAACGGGGATGGACGCCCTTAGTCGCATTCAGACTAACGTCCGGTTTATCACGCAGGAGGTCGAGGATATGTCGATCTTTCTCACAGGCGATAAGGACGTCCAGCAATACATGAGCGGTTTCGATTATGATTCTCCCGAACGCGAGCGCATTCTGACATTAACGACGAATCTCATCCAATCTAAGGCCTATATATCCAATATTTCGATTTATTCCATAAACAAAACGATGCCACTGCACACGCAAAATATATACTTCTCCAATTTGTCCAAGGTTATTGAGGACTGGAATATTAGCGGCAAAAAGTGGACTACCCTTTATTTGGCGAATTCGACGAACGGCCCTGAATATACGTTCTCCTTCTTACGCGCTGTCAAGAGCACAAATAACTTCGAGCCTTTGGGCTTTATATGCATCAGTATTAATGTGAAAGAGCTTTCCGGTTATTTCGATAAGCCGAATTTCGGCGTGGGCGAAGGAGACTTGCTGCTGCTCGATACGCAAGGCATCGTCATGTCGGGGAACAGGAAGGACTGGCTCTCCCGGCATTGGGAGGAACTATTCCCCGGTTCCGAACCGGCAGCATGGGAGAAGATCCACGGTACGTTTACCTATGGCAGGGATGACAATAAACAGACGGTTCTCTATCAGCGCATACCGGATCTGAATTGGACGCTGGTCGGTCTTGTACCGTACGAGCTATATACGGAGGAATATCGCTACATCTGGCTGTTGACGGGGAGCGCAGTAAGCTTGGCGGCCGTGTTGACGTTTGGTTTGAACTTGTTTTTCATTCGCCACGTCACGAAGCCGTTAAAGGTGCTGCGGCGGCTGCTTGTACGAATCGATCCGAACGAGCCCATACCGCTGTATCAGTTCGAATCTCCGGATGAAGTGGGTCAGCTTGTCGGCAGCTACAATCAGCTGGGTGAGCATATTAAGAGGCTGAAGGAGCGGCTGATCAAGATGGAAAGCCGCAAAAAAGAAGCAGACATCCGTGCGCTGCAGGCACAAATCAACCCGCACTTTTTATATAATACTCTTTCATCTGTTCATTGGATCGCGCTGATAAGCAATGAACACCGGATTGCCGAAATGGTCGGTGCGCTCAGCGATTTTCTCCGATTTAGCTTAAATAAAGGAAACGACTATTGCTCCGTGGGGCAAGAAATCTTGCATGTCAAAAATTACGCGGTCATTCAATCCATCCGCTTTCCTAATACATTCGACCTGGAGTTCGACATTGACCATCGGATTGAAGACCTGCCTATGCTAAAGCTCCTTCTGCAGCCTTTGGTGGAAAATGCGATGATTCACGGCATGCAAAAGGCTAAACGGAGGGGGACCATTTATGTCAGCGCAGTTAAGGAAGACAGGGTTATTCGTTTTTCAGTACTGGATGACGGCGTCGGTATGCCGCAGTCTGTACTCGACAAACTGATCGCTGATACACAGCAGTCGATGGATCAACAGCCAAGTGTCCCGTTCGTAAGCTATGGGCTGCGAAACGTGAATGAGAGGCTTCTGCTCCATTACGGGCCTTCTGCTGAGTTGGCCATTGAAAGCCAGGAGGATCTGGGAACCAGGGTATCGTTCATCATTCCGGTAAAGGAGAATAGACATGAAAATTATGATCGTCGATGATGAAATTATTATTCGGGAAGGCCTTTCCAAGGTTATCGACTGGAAGCAGCTCGGGTTTACCTTCCTGCCGCCTGCTGAGTCCGCTGAGGAGGCTTTGGAGCGGATGCCGGCGGAAAGGCCGGACCTGATCCTATCGGATATCCGCATGTTCGGAAAAGACGGACTGACGATGGCTAAAGAAGCGAAGGTGCTATTGCCTAATGTAGAGATCATCATGCTGACAGGCTATGATGACTTTGAATATATGCAACAGGCGATTCGCAACGAGGTGAGCGACTATTTGCTGAAAACAAGCCGGCCGGCAGATATTATTCAAGCCGTGCACCGTGCCGTGCAGCGCATCCGCAATAAGTGGGAGACACAGAGTCAAGCGATTCTGAAAGATAAAGAAATACGAAAACGGTGGCTTGAAAAAATGCTGACGGAAGGCATAAGCGAGGGAAATCATCTGCTTAACGACTACTTTCCGCTCTTAAAGCCGGAAGAGACGCAGCTTCAGGTGCTTTTGATCAGGGCGGCAGGGTGGGGGGATAAGGACAGTAACAGACCGTTGCTGCAATTTGCGGTCGATAACATGCTGCGCGAGATGATTCCTTGCGAGACGATGCATATGACCTCCATGCTGGCAGTTGTATTAAGGGTCGAGGAAGGCTGGCGTGTGGAAGGGCGATACCGGACATTAGCTGCCAAAATCGAACATTTGCTGAAATGCACCCTTTATTGTGCAGTAGGCACTCCTGTAAACAGCGGGAATGAGCTGAATATTTCGTACAGGAACGCGGTACAGGCTTCGAAATTTTGGACGATGTACGTGCAGGAACGGAATTGGAGTTATGAGCAGATCAAGACGCGTAAGGGCTGGAGAACGCTCTGCTCTCGCGAAGAAG
The DNA here is from genome assembly GCF_900103825.1 of Paenibacillus sp. yr247. Lineage (GTDB taxonomy): Bacteria > Bacillota > Bacilli > Paenibacillales > NBRC-103111 > Paenibacillus_E. The sequence goes on along the minus strand of NZ_FNIF01000013.1, from coordinate 95,357 downwards.
AATCCGAACTGTCGCAGTTGCTGCTGTCGGGCGATACGCTGCGGCTTAACCAATGGATTGGCTCCTGCATTTCCGAGTATTTGGTGCATCCCGATGCGACATACGATTCGTTATCTTCGTATATTCAATCGCTTGCGATATCCGGTTTTCGCTGGCTAGAGAGGGTGGCAAGCGAATCCGAAACAGGCCAGGCGCGGATTCCTGATTTCACCTCATGGGGAGAGCAGAACGGCGAGACGACGCTTCGCGATTCGCTGCAGCAGTACCTGCATGCCGTGATGAATGTATACCGGCAGAGCCTGTCCAAGGGACCGACTGGTTACGTAGAGCGTGTCATCTCTTTCGTGAGGGCTAATATAGGCAGCCAGAAGCTGACCTTGGTCCAAGCCGCACGCCACGTGCATCTTCATCCCGGCCATCTTAGCGAGGTTTTTAAAAAGGAAACCGGTAGCAACTTTATCGATTTTCTGGTGAAGCAGAAGCTGGAACTCGCCAAGGAAATGCTGAAGGATCCGTCAGTCAAAGTTAGCGATATTTCGCGATCACTAGGATACGAGGATGTCAAATATTTTAGCCAGCTGTTCCGCAAGCATTACGGGCAAACCCCTTCTGAATACCGGGAGCAGGCTTAACCGAAAATTTTCTAACATGAATACGAAGATTCTCCCCTTTAGTGAAACTGGAATTATCCTTACAATTAAAACTGAAGAAACGAATTAGACTACAAGATGAATGGCTTTCAAGATCAAACTTTTGGGGAGGTTGGCTATGAAGAAGGTAGCAGCATCGATCACCGTATTATCTATGATGTTTTTGGCAGCGTGCGGGAGCCCGCAAACCACCAATGTCAAGCAAGACAAACCGGCCGAAACCAAAACGGCAAGCACAGGGCAATCCGGCGAGAAGAAAACGTTAGAATTTTGGTACATCGATCCGGGCGATAAAGAAAAAGTATATTTGGAAGCGGTGGAACGATTTAAAAAGAAGCATCCCGATGTGGACGTCAAGTCACTACAAACACCTAACGACACCTACAAGCAAAAGTTTGCCGTAGCCATGTCCGGAGGTAATCCGCCCGACGTATTCCATTCCTGGGGCGGAGGTTGGCTGAAGGAATTTGTAGATCAAGGTAACGTTCTGGATATTACTGGGAAGTTCGACGCGAACAATTTCAGCAAGGTTGCGCTCGACAATGCGACCTTTAGCGGAAAGACGTACGGCTTGCCTCTTGGATTGAGTATAGCCGAGTTTTGGTACAACAAGGAGATCTTTGAGAAGAACGGACTCAAGCCTCCAGCTACTTGGGATGAGCTTACGAAGGTCATCGATACGCTGAAGCAAAATAAAGTGATCCCCCTCGCCTTAACGAATCAGTCCAAATGGCCGGGAGCTTATTATCTGATGTATTTTGCCGATCGCTTGGAAGGGTCTGAGATGTTCAACAGTGCTTTAGGGCGTAAAGGCAGAGGGTTTGACGACCCGGGGTATGTGAAGGCGGGCCAATATATCCAGGACCTTGTCAAGCGGGATGCCTTCAACAAAGGGTTTAACGGCGTTCCTTACGACGCCGGTGCAGGACGCCAGCTTCTCTATACAGGTCAAGCGGCGATGATGCTGATGTCCAATTCGATTGTTAACAATGTACGGCAGGAGAAGCCGGATTTCGAGAAAAAGCTGGACTTCTTCCCATTCCCGTCGATACAGGGCGGCAAAGGAGATATTTCCAGTTTACAGGGCGCTACAGCACCGGTGTGGTCAGTTTCCAAGAAGTCGAAAAATCCGGAGCTGGCGATCGAATTGGTTAAGGAATTATCCACCGTGGAAACGGCTCAGGCTTATTCGGATCGTACGGGTAGCGTCGTTGCGGTGAACGGTGTGAATTACAAGGATGAATACGCCAAGAGGATAGCCGAACAGGTCAAGCAAGCGAAATCGATTTTCTGGCCTTATGACCAGACGCTGCCGCCGGACCTTGGCGAGCTGCACAAGGACACAACGCAAGGGTTGTTCGGATTGTCGATCACGCCTGAAGAGGCGGCCAAGAAGATGGAAGAGAAGGCCAAACAAATGCTCAAGTAATTTCATCGGCACAATAAGGGGGGATGCGTAATCCCCCCTTATTTCTAAAAAGAAGGATGTGAGGATTATGGATACTACGATTGCGTCTTCTGTCGACAGCAAGTCCCGTCTGGCAATGGCAAAGAAAAAGGTCTGGTCCAAGAGGCTGACCGTCGTGTGGTTCATTGCGCCAGCGTTTCTCGTATACCTTATCTACATTTTATATCCGATCTACGGGACCTTTTACTATAGCCTTTTTGAATGGAAGGGCGGCCCCGATAAAACCTATGTCGGTTTTGCTAATTATGCCCGACTCTTCTCCGAAGCGGAGTTTTGGACTTCTCTTGCGAATAACCTTAAGGTTGTATTCTCCTCTGTATTTATTCAAATCCCGTTAGGGCTGCTGATGGCGTTATTGCTTTTTTCTTCCATTCGGGGGCTGCGTTTTTTTCAAACGGTTTACTTTATGCCCTTTCTCATGTCTACCGTGGCGATCGGTATGCTCTGGATATTCATGTTCGATCCGTTAAACGGTTCCCTCAACAAGCTGATTGGGCTCTTCGGCATGGATAATGTCGCTTGGCTGAGTGAAGGTAAAACGGCGATGGCATCCATTCTGCTGGTTATCGTTTGGCAGTACGCGCCCTTTTACATGATTTTGTTCAAAGCGGCGATGGTTGGCATTTCAGAGGATTTATACGAGGCTGCTTCTATAGACGGGGCGGGAGCATGGGCGCGTTTTAGCCATATCACCTTCCCGATGCTTGTACCCACTATTGTGAGTTCTTCGATCTTGGCCGTGGTAGGCTCTTTAAAAGCATTTGATATTTTCTATATCATGACGGGCGGCGGGCCAAATAATGCAACGGAATTATTAGGGATTTACATGTATAAGCAGGCCTTTATCAATTTTAATATGGGGTATGCGAGTGCAATTGCGTTTATGATGTTCCTGATTGCCTTTTTGGCAGGCGGCATCATTCAATATGTAGAATTCAACCGGAAAAAGAAGGGGGCCTACTAATGGCGATTCGCGCTCTCAAATCCGTGCCGTTATATTTATTTGCCGTCATACTGCTCGGTTTCACCGGTTACCCCTTCTTGTATATGGTTATGACGTCCTTTAAAACGCAGGAGATGTTCTTCACGGATCCGTTTTCCCTATTCACGGCCATTCGATTTGACAACTACTTGCTTGCGTTTCGGATGGGCCTCATCGGCTATTTTTTGAATAGCGTTTATATTTCGGTTTTGTCCGTGTTATTGATCGTGTTGTTAGCCGCCTGGGCGAGCTATCCAATAAGCCGTATGCGTTTCGGGTTAAGCAAGCCGCTTTTCATGCTGTTTGTGGCAGGGATGATGCTGCCGATTCACTCCACATTAATTCCAATCTTTAAATTAACGAAAGATATGGGGAACTACGATTCCTTAATGGCGCTCGTTGGGCCGTATGTCGGTTTTGGGCTGCCGATTTCGATATTCATCTTAACGCAGTTTATGTCCGAGCTGCCCCGTGAGGTGGAGGAAGCGGCAGAAATCGACGGCTGTTCGCATGGCCGCATTTTCTGGAGCATCATTCTTCCCATGCTGACTCCCGCTATAGCTACGATCGTTATATATAATTTTATCCATATCTGGACTGAGTTTATTTTTGCACTGGTATTAATTAATAGTCCTGAACACATGACGCTTCCTCTCGGGATGCAAAAGTTTTACGGCGAGCTAACCGTTAATGTTCCGGCCTTAATGGCGGCTTTGACGATGGCAAGCCTGCCGATCCTGCTTGTATATTTCCTTGCGCAGGAAAAAATCGTAACCGGATTGACTGGAGGAGCCGTGAAATAAGCCTGAAGCTTAATTGGAACACAGTCTTTTATCTTTAGAAAATGTTAATTTTAAGGATAGGAGTTCGATAAGGCATGGAAATTGGAATCAATTTATTTTCTGTGAATCAAGCCTTAAATGAGGATTATTTTAAAACCCTGGAACGGGTAGCGGAGTGCGGTTACAGAAACGTCGAGTTGATAGCTACTAATAAGTACGGCGCCCGATTTGGCGATTCAATCCCTTTGCCTGCTTTGAAGAAGAAGCTTGCCGAGCTGGGCTTAAACCCAATTGCCGCTCATGAAGGGATCATGCCGGGGGTTAATTTGAATGAGATTGATTGGGATTTTATCATTCGCAATGCTCCGGAACTTGTCTGCCCGCTCCCCGTCGCTTTCAACGAAGGCATATTTCACATAGCCCAACTGTTTGATTTTTTGGTATACGTGCTCAAAATCGAAACTTCCTGTCCCAAGATCTACAAACAGATCAGGCCTTCTATACTTCATATTGCAGTCGATTTAGATGGAGGCTCGATATGAACGCTTGGATAAGCTTACTGTGCGTGCTTTGGGGAACAAACATTTCGTATGTGGGTATTGTTCTTTGGTCGGAACAACGATTCCCAGTATACTAGAGGCGCTTTTTTCATTCAAAGCTCAAATTACTTCATTACAGGAATGGCTCCTTATTCTAGTAAAGCTAGAAATGTGCTAATCAATGGTCATTTGAATACCAGAGTCTTTAAGCATCACAAGAATATCTTCATGTTTTAGTAGTTCATCTAGTTGAGCATTCTGGAATCTTTCATGTATCTGTTTTTTACTCCTATCACTAAGAGGAATGCTATTGTTTGTTGTCCCTTTGTAAAAGTACCTGTAGAGTTTACTTCAGTATTTACAAAGCCGTAATCGGGTGTTCCTATATTTGAAACGAGTAAGATTCCAGGTAATTTTGCATAGATGATAATATTTTCTTGTCCAGAAATCGTACGTATATCTAGTATTCGTTCGAAATATGAGTAGACACGTTCTCTAGCATCAATTTGCTCAGGGAAGACATTTTCAAGATCGGCCACCAAATAGAGATGTAGGTAAGTATTAATAGGCGGATTGCCTTTCCCGATCAAATACTTTCGCCATTCTTCTTTCAAATCGTGTAGCAGATGCTCAGCAACAGTGCCTTTTTGAACACTATTATTTATTCCACTTATAGCAACTCTCCAGAGGACAGAAATCATGAAATATTGAAGTTGTTCATCATATTGAAATACTGTTATCCCTTTGTGGTATGGAATAAAAAATGTTTTTTGAAAAGTCCTTTCTTTTATACTAAATATATCCTCGCATTTCTTACATAGTAAATATTCCTTATATGTATCTTGTATTCGTTGATTTGGAGTTCCAAAATTTCTAATAGCCCCACTTGTACAGCTTTTAAAGAAAGATATTAGTGAAAATGAGTTCGACCAAAGGTTTGGGTATCGAATAATCGCCGTTTATCCAAACGTAATTGATGAGGCTAGGAAGCTCAAGCCAACAATCCCACAAGTGGATGGCATAATTCGATCAAATGAGAGGTAGCCTGATGGGCTCCCTGAAAATTATCCGAACATACACAATTTGTATCTACACCGTGGAGGGGGCGCTGATTGTATTGACGAAGTGTGCGCGGCAGCTGAGGCGTCCTGTTGAGATGCTGAGGGCTAGGAAGAAAGATCAAAAAAAAATAGCAAATACCTCATCCAATGCGCAAATATTGATGGAAAGAACCAAAAAAAGAATTGGACAGTAAGAAATCTAAAGAAATATTAATTAAATACCAAGAAGAAAACAGTAAGATATATTCCGATTACATGAAATTGTATCTAGAAACAAAACTCTTAGACGATAAAGACGCTTTGATATCTCTAAATGAGTTAACCACATCTAATACCTTGAGTGATATAACTAAAAGAGCCGTTGATCTCGGCAGGAGTTACAAAAAGTATGTTGAGATATCCAAAGCTCACGATGACTTGTTGTACCCAATTATGTGATTATTGGAGAAATGGCGATGTTTTTTATCGTTTATGCGCGATTAGCAACCCGTTAGGCGTCGATATCTAACCCTAAGGGGTAATTTATTCTCTTTTTTTTTCTAATAGACTCTAGTATACTGATCCTGAATTTTTTAGTAGACGGGAGGAATCGTATTGGACTCATCAAAATGGATTACTAATGTCCGAATTGTTGCTGAAACGGTGATCATCGAAAAGGGTTCTGTGCGTGTTGATAGAGGAAGAATTACTGCCATTCACGAAGGTATACCTGTTCACATGGAAGGTAATGAGATTCTCGATGGTGAGGGAAAGCTGCTTATCCCTGGCATGATTGACGTCCACATTCACGGTGCAAAAGGATATGACATGATGGACGGCACCCTTCAAAGTATCGAAGTGGTATCGGAGACATGCGCTGCCACGGGCTGCACATCGTTCTTGGCTACTTCGGTAAGCTCCAAACTGGAGGATTTGCTGAACATGATAGACAATGTCAAGAAAGTGGCTGGGAAAGAGCGTGGTGCGTCGATCGTCGGTATTCATACAGAAGGTCCGTATTTGAATGTAAAACGAAAAGGGATGCAGAACGAAGCCTTCCTTCGGCATCCGGACCGAGCGGAAATGGAGCGGGTCGTGGAGCAAGCGGGCTCACTCTTGAAAATGGTCACGATCGCCCCGGAGCTGCCCGGAGGAATGGAGCTTGTCTCCTATTTGCGAGATCGTGGAATTATCGTGGCGATTGCTCATTCGGATGCTACGTATGACGAGGCAATAGAGGCTTTTCGTCTAGGTGCAAGCCATATCACGCATTGCTTCAATGGTATGCGTCCGATACACCACCGAGAACCCGGTGTGGTTGTCGCTGCTTTTGATCAGCCGCATGTTAGTCTGCAAGCAATTGTGGATCATGTACATCTTCATCCCGCAATTATTCGACTGATGCACAAGATCAAAGGGGCAGATGGGATGGTACTCATCACGGATGCCCTCCATGCGATGGGACTGGGCGACGGGGACTATCAGTTCGGCGGGCACCCCGTGAAGGTTGTTGGTGGTGTTGCGCAATTACAGGACGGAACGCTTGCTTCCAGTACTGTAACAATGAATGAGGCATTGAAAAATACAGTGGAGCTAGGCATCTCCCTACATGATGCTGTTACCATGGCGTCACGGACACCGGCGGACCTGTTAGGCCTTCCACAGAAGGGGAGAATCGCAGTCGGTGCGGATGCCGACTTGGTTTTGCTGGACGAACATTTTCAAGTTGAATGGACGATGATCGGCGGCAGAATGTTTAGTCAGACTAGCGAATAGTGAAACAAGAAACATCTTCCCATCCGTTTTGGATGCAGGGGGATTTTTTTTGATTTACTTCTTTTGTAAGTTTGTGGATGCTTCCTGTTGAAAATGTGGCCTTATGAGGGTTTTGAGGCTATTCGCCACAAAACATCATCTGTAAGCGCTTGAAAAGTTGTTGACAATGTAGGCGTTGTGAGTATTATAAGGTTATAGGCTTCAAGAAGCCACATTGTAAGCGTTTAATTATGTGGGATTGTTAACCTGCTATGTGGCATTGGTCGTCTAATCATTTTATTAGGGGGATGAAACCGTATGAAGAGAACAAACAAATCCATGATGGTTCTATTAAGCACAGCGCTTAGCACCGGATTAGTGTTGACTGCTTGCAGCACGGATAAAAATGCAAGTCCGAGTGCAAGTACTGGTGCTAGTCCGGCTGCAAGTGCTGCAGTAGAGAAACCGAAGGGTAAAGTTACATTGGATTTCTGGACTCACTGGGGTTCCACAACGCGCCGTCCTATTATTGAGAAAATTATAAGTGATTTTAATGCTTCTCAGGATCGCATTACCGTTAAACATACTTTCTTACCTTATGGAGATGGTTGGACGAAGGAACTAGCTGCCATTGCTGCTGGTAATCCACCCGATGTCATCATTCACGATATTAGCCAAGTTGCCCAGCGTGCCAGCAAGAAGCAAGTAACGAATCTGACGCCTTACTTGGCGAAGGATAACATTAAAGATCGGTTCTTCCCGCACTTATACAATGCGATGCAGTATAAAGGCGAAGTTTATGCTTTGCCGTTTGTAACAGATACTCGCGTATTATTCTACAATAAGGCTATTTTCAAAGAAGCAGGACTCGATCCAGAAAAACCGCCAAAAACATGGGCTGAGTTGGAAGAGTACTCCAAGAAAATCGATAAAATTAACAACGGTAAAATTGAGCGCTTAGGCTATCATCCTCGTTTGGCAGGAGGCCAAGATATTTTCCTGAATAATGCGGATGACGGAAGACCTTGGCTAGACGACAAAGGTATTTATATCAATTCACCAAAACGGATTGCTGCACTTGAGTGGTATAACAGCTGGGATGCCCGTTTAGGCAAAAAGGAAGTTGATGCATTCAAAGCAAGCTTTGGAAGCAAAACAAACGATCCGCTTATCGCTGGGAAATTAGCAATGAAAATTGATGCGGGCACATTCTGGACCCAAATCCGTGACTTTGCTGCGAAGAAAGAAGACTTTGGTATTGCTGCAATGCCTGAATACAAAACAGGCAGCGGAAACTGGAGCGTCGGTGGAGGTTTTACCATTGAAATTCCGTTTGGCGCTAAGCATCCGGATGAAAGCTGGGAGTTCTTGAAGTATATGACGGATGTTGATGCACAGAAATATTGGGCACAGTTCAACTTCGATAACGTATCCAATATTAAAGCATCTAATGATCCGGAGCTGATCAAGGATCCAATCTACAAATTTACAGTAGATAACTTGAAAAGTACTGTGCTTGCGCCAGTACCTGTAACAGCACCTGATTTTGCTAACCTGCTTAATCCACAAATTGATGAGGCGATTCTAGGGAAGCAAAGTCCGAAAGAAGCTTTGGATAAAGCTCAGAAAGCGGTTGAAGACTTGGTCAAACAAAATACAAAATAAGCAGTAGATCATAAGGGTGGAGTCGTAGTGTATTACTGCTCCACCCTTTTATCATAAGCTTATGCTTCGATGCCAGTGTTCTGAAGAAAACTGTTAGGAGGGACACAAGTGAATCCCCAATTGAATAAAGTTACCCATCCGAAAAAAAGAAAATGGTCGTTGGACAAGAGAGAAGCGTTGGAAGGCTATGGTTTCGTTGCCCCTTGGTTTATTGGTTTTCTGGTTTTTACTGCTGGTCCTCTCTTGTTCTCGTTATACGCTAGCTTTACGAACTATGACATCACCTCTCGCATGGACTTTATTGGTTTCGACAACTACAAACGCATGTTCACAGAAGATCCTTTGTTCTGGAAATCACTCAGAAACACCCTTTATTACGTAGCACTTGCCGTTCCGTTAACCACTATGGGCTCTGTGATTCTTGCCGTTTTACTGAATGTGAAAATTCCCGGCATGCGATGGTTTCGGACGATTTACTACCTGCCAACCGTCTTATCCGGTGTAGCTGTTTATATGCTTTGGATGATGCTGCTAAACCCTGATTCTGGTCTCATTAATACGGTTCTCGGCTGGATTGGGATCGAAGGACCTGCTTGGCTGACAGATCCAGCTTGGACGAAGAATGCGATTGTCATGATGAAAATGTGGGCTGTTGGCGGAGGGATGCTGCTGTTTCTAGCGGCGCTGCAAGGTGTATCCGATCACCTGTATGAAGCGGCTGAAATTGATGGCGCATCCAGCCTTCGTAAGCTTTGGCATATCACGGTGCCGATGATTACGCCGGTTATCTTCTTTGATGTTGTCACAAGCTTGATTGGCGGTTTCCAAATTTTTCAGGAAGGCTACGTGATGGCCGATGACCCTGGCGCTCCGGGATCTCCTGCGAACTCGCTATTATTTTTTAATCTCCATATGTTCCTGAAAGCTTTCAAAATATTTGATATGGGGTATGCCATGGCGATGGCCTGGTTCCTATTCGTTATCGCAATTATCGTTACCATCATTAATATGGTGATGTCGAAGTATTGGGTTCACTACGAAGGAGGGGATTCACGATGACCGTCGCTGCAGCAGTAAATAAGAAATCGTACCATCAAAGCCGCAAGACCAAGCAAAGGATCTCCAAATGGGTCGTAACCCTTATTCTCATTGCTGGCAGTTTGTCTTTTCTAATGCCGTTCTGGTGGATGATTCAAACATCCTTGAAATCGTTGACAGAAGTCGTCACATATCCGCCGACCTGGTTTCCTAAGAAATTCGAATGGTCCAATTATAAAACGGCGTGGGAGGCAGGGAATTTTGCGAGATATTCGGCGAATTCGTTGTTGATTGCTTCGGTTGCGGTGTTCGCGCATGTGATCTCAAACTCATTCATCGCTTATGGGTTTGCTAAGATTCGTTTTCCAGGGAAAGGGCTGCTGTTCTCGATAATTCTTGGAACAATGATTATTCCGGGATTCGTGACTCTCATTCCACAGTACATTTTGTTTTCCAAATTACATTGGGTTGGGACTTACTTGCCCTTAGTTATTCCAGGTTTTTTTGGAAGCGCATTTCATATTTTTCTAATTCGTCAATTTTACTTGGGTATCCCAAATGATTTGGTAGAAGCAGCTAAAATCGACGGCGCAAACCACTTATATATTTGGCGCTCCATTATGCTTCCTCTTGCTAAACCTGCACTCGCTACGGTTGCGATCGGTACATTTACAGGGGCCTGGAATGACTTCCTCGGACCACTGCTTTATGTGAATGATGAATCAAAGTATACGCTGCAGCTTGGTTTACAAGCATTTAAGGTAAGTTCAGGCGTTAGCCAATGGCACTTACTGATGGCGGGCTCCGTCATGGTGATGATTCCGGTTATTGCAATATTCTTTATTTTCCAAAGATATTTTATTGAGGGTATGAACATTAGCGCTGGTACGAAAGGGTAAGGAGGAACAGGCTTGGATCGCAAATATCGCGTTTTTATCTACCACCACACACACTGGGACCGGGAATGGTGGGCGACAATGCAGGATTTCCGCATCCGTTTGGTGGAGCTCATCGATGAACTGCTGGATACGCTGGATAACGATCCTGAGTTTCGCTGCTTTTTACTCGACGGTCAAACGATTGTCCTGAAGGACTATCTGGAGATTCGGCCTGAAAATCAAGATCGTCTTCTGCGTTTTATCCATGAAAACCGTATTCAATGCGGTCCGTGGTACATCTTGCCGGATGAGTTTCTTGTTAGCGGTGAGGCACATGTGCGTAATTTGATGCTGGGTAATCGGATGTCTGAAAAGCTCGGCTATCCGAACTTGGATGTCGGCTACATTCCAGATACATTTGGTCATATCTCGCAAATGCCGCAGATTCTTCAAGGCTTCGGAATCGACAATGCGATGGTTTGGCGAGGGCTCGGTGGAGCTTCAACTGAATTTAAACAAGAGTTTCTATGGGAAGCTCCAGATGGCACGCAAGTCATCACTTACTGGTTTCCAGATGGCTATTATATGGTGGATTTTCTCCACTTTGACAATCCGCTCAAGACGTATGACGAAACCTATGGCCGAGTCCGGAAATCGCTCGAACGCTGGGCTCCCCGGGCAACGACGGATTGCTTGCTAATGCCATATGGCGGTGATCACAGACTCATCGATACGCGATTGCCGCGACTAATGAAGCAGGTAGGCGAAGATTTAAAAGAGATCGCAGAGCTACATTGGGGGACAACCAAGGATTTTATCGAAGCTGCTCGTGGTCAAAATCATTCGTTGGATGTAATAAAAGGCGAGCTTCGTCACTTCGGAGCAGATCTGCCTCATGTACTTCCCGGCGTTTTATCAGCCCGTCTTTACTTGAAACGGCATAATTTCATCGGGCAGCTTGCCTTGGAACGATACGCGGAGCCATTCTCAGCGCTTGCCTGGTTAAGCGGCCGCAAGTATGAATCGACACTCCTATGGACGGCATGGGAGCTTCTTGTTCAGAATCATCCACACGACAGCATTTGCGGATGCAGTATTGACGAAGTACATCGGGAGATGCTCCCTAGGTTCGCGCAATCTAAACAAATCGCCGACATTTTAACGGAGAAAAGCATTCAGCACATCAACAATCGAATAAATACAAGCGATTTGGCCGAAGATGCACTAGCGATTGTTATCCATAATTCACTCAGCTGGACGCGCAGCGACACGGCTTCCGTTTGGGTGGATCGTAAGCTTATGATTCATCCTAGAACCTATGTACTTGAGGACCCGGAAGGACAAGAGGTTCCTTTTCAAGTGAAGGATGTCAGCGGCATGAAGCCAATGACGGATAAACATTTTTACACAGAAGTAAGCTTTCCGGCTGCAGATCTTCCAGGTCTTGGCTATAAGACTTACTCCTTGCGTAAGAGAGAAACAGCATCTGATCCCAAACAGGTCTATTTCAATGCCCTGCAGCCATCTGCCAAGATCAAGGGCAGTGAGCTGATAACCGATTTGCAAATCGGACCGAATACACTGGAGAACACCTTCCTTCGAGTGGAGGTCAATCCGCGAAATGGTACGCTGCGAATCACGGACAAACGAAGTGGCCACATCTATGAAGGCTTAGGCGCATTTGAAAGTGGTGGAGACGCAGGAGACACCTATAATTACGCAGTTCCCTTGATTGATCAAGTGCTTCGTACGACGGATACTTCCGTTAAGGTTCATGTTTCGGCAGCTGAGACGGGGTACGCGAGAGTAACTCTTCAAGTGGATATCGATTGGTCCTTGCCTAAGAAGATTAGAAGTGATCGGTTAAGCAGAGAATCGGCCTACACGGATTACCGCATTACGAATTATGTAACGCTGGCAGCCAGATCCGATAGAGTGGATGTTCGCACAGTATGGAACAATCAAGCGGAAGACCATCGCTTGCGGGTGTTATTCCCGCTGGGTGAAAAGTTCGAGATCTCGCATGCCGAAGGGCACTTCGATGTTGTGGAGAGAAATGCCGCTATTTTGGACGCCGGAAACGGATGGCCGGAAACGTATGTACCGCAGAAGCCTCAACAGGGCTTTGTCAGTGTTATCTCTGGAGATAAAGGAATGACAATGGCCAATAAAGGATTGACCGAGTATGACATGTTGGATGATGAGCAGGGTACGGTAGCTATTACGTTATTAAGGGCTGTAGGCTGGTTATCCCGTGAAGATACACTGATAAGGATTGGCGGAGCAGGTCCTGAAACGCCTGTACCCAATGCGCAGAGCCTTGGAGCAAATGAAGCGGAGTATGCAATCCTCGTTCATCAAAGAGATTGGTTGGAAGCCAATTCGTATACAAGAGCACATGAATATTTATCAGCTAGCTATGGATCGGTAACTGGCAAGCATGGAGGCGATTTAGAAAAAACAGGCGGTTGGCTGGAGATGGAGGACAATCATACGCTCATGCTCAGCGCTTGTAAAAAGTCTGAAAAGAACGATGCGCTTATCCTGCGCTTCTGGAATACGTCTAAGAAGGCTACCGCTGCTAAAGTAAAAATGAAGTTAACACCTCAGCAGGTACGCTACGTGAAGTTGAATGAGCAGCCGATGGAGACGAATGACCTGATCATCGATGCCGACGGAGCGTTCACCGTACATGCGAAAGGCGCAGAAATCATTACGCTTGCCATCAGCTTTCCTGCTGAAACAAAAAGGTAAAAATAATCAGATATAAGGGAGAGATCACAATGAGTACTGGATTAAGACCGAAAAACGTCCTTACACTAAAACAAGCCTTAGAGGTTGCCGAGAGATACGGATTCGCCATTGGCTCGTTTTCCCCTAGATATACACCAATGATCACGGCTGTTTTGAGGGCAGCTGAGAAAATGAAGTCACCGGCTATTGTTCAAATATCTCATAAAGAGTTGATCCGATATGGCATCTCACCAAAGGAATTCGCAGATGAATTTTATGAAAAAGTGGTTGCTGAAGGAATCACTGTACCACTTGTCCTACATCTCGATCATACGAAGGAACTGGAGACCATTGCTGAAGCGATTGACGCCGGTTTTACTTCGGTCATGATTGATGCCTCTGAGAAAAATTTGGAGGACAATATTGCCACTTCCAGAGAGGTTGCGGATTATGCGCGTGCTAAGGGCGTCTCGGTTGAAGCAGAGCTCGGTATGATTGGTACGACGGATTTTGTGGAAACGGATAAGGACGAAGAATTGTATACCGACCCACAGGAAGCACAACGCTTCGTTCATGAAACAAACATTGATGCACTGGCCGTTTCCTGCGGAACAGCTCACGGTGTTTACATGGTTAGACAGCCTAAGATCGATGTCGATCGACTGCAAGCTATTCGCTCTCTTACGCCAATTCATCTAGTTCTGCATGGTGGATCAGGTGTGCCGGCTGACATGATGGCAGAAGCGATTCGTCTACCGGGCGGCGGAGTGAGCAAAGTGAACATCGCAACAGATCTTGAGCTTGCTTTCTTAGGCGCATTGGGACGGGAGGAAAGGCTGACTAATGCAGAATGTAAGGCGCTGGAACCTTCGCTTTTGGAAAAAGGGAGAGCTGCTGTTGAAAACACAGTCATCGATAAAATGAGTCATTTCTTGGGAAGCAAAGCGCAGGCAGATCATTTTGTTTAGGACAAAAATGTGTAAATGACTGAGGAGCTGGAGCTTAAATGGAAGAGAAAGTGATATGGAGCATTGGTTCGACAGAAAGCGGTGCAGAAGATCTTTTTGATAATTACAAAGTTCCCAATCGACTCGGGGACATCATCTGGGATGCAGATGCCAAATGCAGCACAACAAAGGGCACGAAATGGCCGATGTTTCATCCCAGTGAGGCTGACCCCGATGGGGGTTACAGGTTGCATCCCTATACGATTCAGTTTAACTTAGAGGAGCAGCTTGCCCAGAATTATGTATTAACGATCGACTATCTAGTGATTGCTCCAAGAGCATCCTATTTGGAAATAAGCGTGAATGGCGTCTCCGGTTATGCTTATGTCCGTCCCACACCGTCCCAATCCGGAGAAATTGCTCTACAGTCGGGGCTTCATACAACGATCTATTCGGACGGCAAAGCAGAGATTATTGTACCTGGTCACCTGCTAGCCCGAGGCAAAAATAAGATCGAGCTCATCTGCCATGACGGAGGGGAGATTCTCGTCATTGATCGGATCGAAGCCATAAAACGCTTAGACCGCATGGCGAATGGAGCGGGTTTGCTCTATCAAAAGCTTGCATTTTCTCCGGTTAGCTGCCGGAAAGATTCGGTGTTGAACCGCGTGGAGGTTCAATCCTCTGTGCTCTATCGACGATCAGCCTCAGGCGAGCTCATTAATGTTTGCCACCTCTATGTGGAGCTTGCGGCAAGCCTAACCAAAGGTGAGCTCACCTTGCACATTAGCGGATCGAACCGTAGCGAAGAGCATTCAATCGAGCTGTCAGCGGTCGCTTTGGGTCACGTTCATTTCACCTTTGAATGCTTTGATGGCGAAGGCCCTGTCACCTACGTCTTGCAAGGCTCCCTAGATGGTAAGGAAGTAAGATGTGAAGGTGAATTCTACCGAAGAAGAAAGTGGAAGGTGTACATAACTCCTCACGCGCATACAGACATTGGCTACACCCACCGCCAGTGGGAGGTTGCTGAACGGCTGTGCCGGAATGTGGACACCGCCTTGGATATCATTGAGAAGGAAGCTGATCCGGCAGAACCGGCCTTTACCTATCATTTGGATGCCGGCTGGGTGCTGGAAACGTACCTAGCAACCCGGGATGACCGAAGAAATAAGCAGTTAATTCAGGCCTTACAAGCAGGCAAAATCAGCCTGGCAGGCAATTATGCCGACTTATTGACGCAATTCGCAGGGCTTGAGGATTTGATTCGGAATCATGAATTTGTAAACGATTTGCTACAGCCGGCAGGTATGAGGCCGAAAATTAACGCCGTAGTGGATGTTGCATCGTTAACAAGCTCCCTTCCGGCAATCATGGAAGGCAGCGGGATCAAATATTTGATTCATGCGAATAATCAGGATCGCGGGCCTTTTCGCTTGAATGGCGGTCTGCACAAGCTGTCCCCGTTTTATTGGGAAGGACCGCAAGGCGGTCGGGTTCTCTGCTGGTTGGCCAAGATGTACTGCGAATTGCGCAAAGTATGCGGAAGTCCCCCAATGGTGAGTTCCGCTGAGCGCGGTCTCGATATGTGGCTGCAAGAATTTGAAAGAGAAGATTACGCGCCTGATGCTGTTTTATTATATGGCCAGGAAGCAGACAATACAGACATGGATCCACAGCCGGTTGACTTCGTAAAGCAGTGGAACCGTGATTATACTTACCCGAAATTGATTGCCTGTGATGTCAGTGAGTTTTTCGAATATGTGGAAAACGAATATGCCTCCAAGCTGCATACGGTTAAAGGCGACGGAGGCGCTTATTGGGAGGATGGTGCTGGGTCATCGATCACGCCTACCATCCAAACAAGGAAAGCGCAAGCGATGCTGCCCGCTGCTGAAAGGTTGGAAGCTCTCGCCGTTATTCATAGCGAGGGATGGGCTTATCCGCTTAAGCAATATGATGAGGCATGGCGGGAGGTGCTGCTTTATGACGAGCATACCTGGGGCGCTTTCTTAAGCGCAACGGAGCCGGAAGCGCTGCTTCAAAAGGACCAATGGGCTGTTAAACAGCACATGGCCGACAGCGCATATCAGTGGGCAAACCGTTTGTTGCATACTTCGGCGACAAGACACAGCTTGAATTGGAACAACAATGGACGAGAAGTTGTCGTATATAATCCGCATAGCTGGTCCTTCAGCGGAAAGGTACAGGTTGAAATTGCTCCGCAGGAGATCGTCCTGCATCCGGTGACGCTTGAGGAGATTCCGATGCGTCCTATCAAGGTTCTTCCTTCCCAAGCGGTAGTCGAGTTATGGGTGGAAGATCTTCCTGGACTAAGCTATAGGCGGTTTCTTTTGCAGAATAAAGAGGCTGCCAGTCTTACAGAAAAGATGGCTAACCATGAAATGTCAGAAAACGCACCCTGCACGTATACGATGGAAAATGATGGTTATCGAATAACGATCGATTTGAATCGTGGGTGTATATCGAGTTGGCTCGACAAGGCGCTTGATCAGGAGCTTGCAGATGCGTCCAGCCCATGGGGCTTTGGACAGCTACTGTATGCTGAGGGCGGAGAAGGCACTAGGCTGATGAGTAATCAAGCTGATTTGCCGGATGGCGACCCTCAGGTGCTGACCGAGTTTATGCTAATCGAAATGAAATCGGAGTCCTTTTCATATGGTCAGTCCGTCAAGCTCAGAGGCATTGTGCCTTACGGTGAGTTGGAGATCGAATGGACGTTGTACCATCTTACCAAGCAAGTGGAAGTAAGCTACAGCTATAAGAAAGAAGAGAGGCTGAACAAGGAAGCCGTTTATATTGCATTCCCTTGCAGCTTACCGGATGCACAGGTCCTTTCGGATTCTCAGCTCGGCTGGATGGATTGGGACAAGGACCAGCTTCCAGGAGGCTGCAAAGAATGGCTGCCTTTGCAAACAGGCATCATTGTGCAGAAGGAACATGCCGCCGTTCACATCGCTTCACCGGATATACCCTTGTTCTGCGTAGGAAATATCGTGCAAGGGAAATGGCCTAAGGAGATGAAGCTGAGCGGAGGAACGGTATTCTCTTATGTGTTGAATAATTATTGGCATACCAATTATAAAGGCTCGCAAGGTGGAACGATCCGCTTCCGCTATTTCTTATCCAGTGGTAAGAAACAGACTCTAGATCAAGCCTACCGGATCGGATGGCAATCGAGACAAGCGATGTATGCACAGCGGATGAGCTTTCAGGATTTCCGTGAAATGTCGGAACCTTATGCCAATGTGTCTGGAGGCACATTGGCTAAGCTGGACACCGTGCAAGCGGTCATTACTACATGGAAACAGGCAAGACGAGCAAACGGTTTTATCGTAAGGCTGCAGGAGATTGCAGGATTGGAACAACGGCCAAGCCTGTCCATTCCGGGGAAACGCATTACAGCAGCTTGGCTCACTGACCTTCTTGAGAATGAACGTAGTGAGCTGCCGCTGGCGTCAGACGGTTCTATCCGTATTCCGATTCAATCATGGGGCTTAGCCACAGTGCGAATTGAAGTGGAATAAACCTTATCCCCTGTGCGGAAAGGGAGAAACTGTTCATCGCTTCCGGGCGAATAAAGGGAGGAAGCCAATGTCGAAAGCCGTTAAACTTGCAGAAGATTTCTATGTTATATCTGGCGATAAACTAACCCATCCGTGGGACGCGAGTGCTTATTTACTCACCGGCAGCGAGCCTGTGCTAATTGACTGTGGCGGTACGGAAGGCTATCCGGCGCTAAAGTGTAACTTGGAGGAGTTAGGGCTGCAGCCACAAGACATTACGAAGGTGATAGCGACTCACGGTCATTGGGATCATGTATCCGGCTTTGCGCAGTTGGCAGAAGAAAGCAGCGCTGAGCTGTGGATTCACGAGTCAGATCGGGAGCAAGTAGAGCAAGGCGATTACGATCGAACGGGTGCTTTTATCTATGGCAAGCCATTTCCTGCCTTGCAGGTTCATCGGACGCTAAAAGATGGAGAGACGCTGCAAATTGGCAGGTTCACTCTGGAAGTTATTCATACTCCTGGTCATTCTCCGGGGAGTGTGTCCTTGCTGCTTAACGATGGCATTCACAAAGTATTAATTGCCGGAGATACCCTGTGGGGAGGCTACCATCCCAAAGTCGGTTCCGATATTGAAGCATGGGGTCATTCCCTGGATAGGCTGTTGACCTATGATTTTGACTTGATGACATTCGGTCATTTGCCTCCGACTTTGGTTTATGATGCCAAAAAGAAAGTAGCTGAAGCACGAAAACAGCTAGGCGTCTACTTTAACCCTTGGTTTAAGCCCATGTATGAAACGTTTCAGTACTAACCAGAGAAAAGGTAGGGGGAAATCATGAAACATAAAAAACTTTACATGATCGGGAATGCCCATCTGGATCCGGTATGGCTTTGGCAGTGGCAGGAAGGCTTCCAAGAGACGAAAGCAACCTTTCGTTCTGCTCTCGATCGAATGAAAGAATATGATGATTTTATTTTTACTTCCAGTTCGGCTGCCAATTATGAATGGGTTGAAAACAACGACAAAAAAATGTTTGAAGAGATCAAGGAACGTGTACAGGAAGGCCGTTGGCAAATCGTTGGCGGATGGTGGATACAACCGGACTGTAACATTCCCGGAGGGGAATCTTTTGTCCGTCAAGGCTTATATGGCCAGCGTTATTTTAAAGAGAAATTGGGCGTAACCGCGAAAGTTGGTTATAACGTCGACAGTTTCGGACATCACGGCATGCTGCCGCAAATTTTACTCAAAAGCGGTATGCCTTACTATATTTTTATGCGTCCAATGCCGAATGAAAAAGGCCTGCCAGGACGTCTGTTCCACTGGGAATCGGATGATGGCAGCCGTGTGCTGACTTATCGGATTCCGTTTGAGTACTGTACCTGGGGTAAAGACCTTGAAAAGCATGTTCGCCGCTGCATGGAAGAGCTGAAAGATCCATTCGGCAACTTGATGGTTTTCTATGGGGTTGGTAATCATGGGGGCGGTCCAACAAAGGAAAACATCAACAGCATCAAACGCATGAATGCGCTGCCTGAATTTCCGACGATGGAGATGGCGGCTCCGAATGAATTTTTCGCGGATATGGAAGCCATGCAGCTGCCAATTCCGGTTGTCCACGACGACCTGCAGCATCATGCCAGTGGCTGCTATGCGGTTCATTCGGGCATCAAACACTGGAACCGCCAAGCGGAGAATACACTCCTTGCTGCGGAGAAATGGTCATCATTGGCTGAACTTGTGACCGGGCAACCTTATCCGGTAGACTTTCACCGCGCATGGAAAAATGTGCTGTTCAATCAATTCCATGATATCCTAGCCGGTACAAGTCTAGAATCGGCTTATGTGGATGCGCGGAACATGCACGGAGAAGCGATGACCATTGCAGAACGAGGCTTGAACTATGCGATTCAGTCGTTCTCCTGGAATATCGGGATTGAACAGGAAGAAGGCATGAAGCCGATCGTAATCTTCAATCCGCACTCTTGGGAAAGCCGTATAAATGTTGAGCTTGAAATTGGCGGCATTAAGGATACGACAACGTTGGTGGATGAGACTGGCAAGCAGGTTCCTTTCCAACTGGTACAATCTCAGGCAACGGCTGGCGGCAGATTCCGTCTTAGCTTCATAGCGCAGCTGCCATCTATGGGGTATCGCGTGTATAAGGTAATGACAACCTCGCAGGAAACCAAATTGGGAGCGCAGCCTATCAAAGCGAACGACTATGCGATGGAAAATGATAGGCTACGCCTTGAATTCGATCCGAAGACGGGCTTCATCTCCAGCTTATTTGATAAGAAAGTACAATATGAAGTATTCCGAGGCCCCGCGGCTAGACCTGTTGTTATTGAAGACAAGTCGGATACTTGGAGTCATAATGTTTTTCATTTCAACAATAAAGTTGGCGATTTCATTGCGACAAGCGTGCAGCGCGTCGAACATGGGCCTGTTAAATCAGTGATCCGGGTCACAAGTGAATATGGCAGCTCTAAGATCATACAAGATTTCACCCTATATAAAGAATTGGATTATATCGATGTCAAAATGACCGTAGACTGGCGTGAGCAGTTCAAAATGCTGAAATTGGTATTTCCGATAAATTTGGTATTTACAAAGCAGACCTTTGAAATCCCTTATGGCTTCAAAGAGCGGGAGCATAATGGAGAAGAAGAGCCAGGTCAAAGCTGGGTAGATTACGGCGGCATTTTACGTGATATCGGTGAACATGGAGGGACTTCTTATGGTGTTTCACTGATGAACGATGCAAAATACAGCTACAGTATTATGAATAAAGAGCTGGCGATGACCGTGCTTCGCAGTCCGATTTATGCCCATCATGATCCAGTAGTTCCGGACCCGCATGGTCATTATTCCTTCATCGATCAAGGTATTCAAACGTTCACTTACAGGCTGCTGCCGCACCAAGGAAGCTGGGAACAGGCTGGCACGGTCAAGCATGCCTTGGAGCTTAATCAGCGTCCGACAACGATCATTGAGTCCTATCATGAGGGAGAGCTTCCGCAGAAGGATTCCTATTTGACGGTAGATAAGGATAATATCATCGTCAGCGTAGTGAAAAAAGCCGAAGAGGGCAGCGATCTGATCATTCGTGCTTATGAGACAACCCGTGAAACGACCGTAGCCACCATCCGGTTACCCCGCATGGATCGTGAGATTACAGCTAAGTTCGGTCCTTGTGAGATCAAAACCTTCCGAGTTCCTGCCGATTCGAGTCTTCCGGTAATGGAGACGGATCTCATCGAGTGGTAAGGAGGTGTCTGCGATGGCAGTGAAACAAATTCTTCTAAACGGCAGCGATTGGCTCTATAAAGACTTCCTCGGTGAGGACTGGATCTGGCGCAATGCTGAGAAACCCGACACCAAGGATTACCGCTGGTGGAGGGAAGGGACGGTTCCTGGAACCGTCCTCTATGACCTATGGCAAAATGGTGAGGTTTCCGATCCCTATTTTGAACGGAATAGCCTCTTGGCTGAATGGGTGCCTGAACGGACCTGGATTTACAAGAAATCGTTCGACGTTGATGCTTCACTTTTAGGACAGAGCGTCCAACTCCACTTCAAAGGTGTTGATTTTGAAGCGCAATTTTTCCTCAACGGCACCAAAATTGGTCATCACAAAGGGATGTTTACGGCTGCTGTATTCGATGTCACGGACACCCTCCATTATGGCGGAACGAATCTGTTGTCTGTTGTAATTGAAAAGGCACCGGATGAGCAGCCCCAGGTTAGTAAAACGAGCTATGTTCGCGAGCATAAAAGTCGGATGACCTATTGGTGGGATTTTTGTCCGCGGATGATTCATCAAGGGATATGGGATGATGTATATCTGGAGGTTACAGGTCCCATTCGTATTGAGGATGTTTACGTGAGGTCAAATCTTTCCGATGATTCTAGGCTTGCTAACCTGACGATTGCCTCGGTACTCACCTCTGGGAAACAAACGGAAGTCCGGATGGAAACTTGCATTCTATCAGGTGATGAGCAACTTACTACTATCGTCTCTGATCATTCGTTAGATGCGGGGGAAACCAAGCTCACAACCTCTGTGCAGCTGGAGCATCCACAGCTTTGGCAGCCAAACGGTTCTGGAGCAGCACACTTGTATCAAGCACGGGTTAATGTATTTGAAAAGTTAACTAACCCTAAGGGGCGTGCTAGCTGCGAGCTAAGTTATTTCAAAGAAACAAAGTTTGGCATTCGCAAAGTGGAATGGCAGCATAATGATACTCCCGATCCAACGGCTAGACCCTATATTCTGACGGTCAATGGGCATAAAACGTACATGAAAGGCTGGAACTGGGTGCCTATGGATGTCATGTATGGCAGGTTACAGCCCGCTAAGCTGGAACGACTGTTGACGTTGGCCAAAGAAGCCGGTGTGAATATGCTGCGAGTATGGGGGGGAGGGTTGATTGAAAAGGATGCCTTCTATGAACTTTGCGATCAAAATGGGATCATGGTTTGGCAGGAATTCATCCAATCCAGCTCAGGTATTGCTAATAAACCGAGCGAAGATGCGGGTTTTATCGCGATGATGGTTCAGGAAGCTGAACAAATTATTCCGCAAAAGCGGAACCATCCCTCTCTAGTTCTGTGGTGTGGAGGAAATGAACTACAGGATAGCGAAGATCGGCCGCTTGATGATTCCGAGCCTGTGCTCGGAGCGCTTCGGCAAGTGGTAGAAACGCTGCATCCGGATGCACTTTGGCTGCCGACGTCGCCAACCGGACGCTGCTTCGAGAATAGCTTAACCAACATTGTGCAGGATCCAACCGGGCAGCATGACGTACATGGACCATGGGAGTTTCAGGGATTGTCACAACATTATGAGCTCTATAATAAAGGAACCTCGCTGCTTCATAGTGAGTTCGGCGTTGAGGGAATGACACATTTGAAGACGCTGAACCATACGATTTCTGAACCTAAACAGTGGCCGGCAACAAGAGACAATCCTGTTTACTTTCACCGAGGTTCATGGTGGATTAATGAACCGATGATGCAGGCATCATTCGGAAATCAGCTGTTAGAGCCGGCAGTGCTGATTCGGGCAAGTCAGCTGCTGCAAGCAGAGGGGCTGCGCTATGCCATAGAATCTAATCTTCGTCGAATGTGGCAAAATAGCGGGACTCTTCCTTGGCAGTATAATGAGCCCTTCCCGAATGCTTATTGTACTTCCGCGCTGGATTACTTTACGACTCCTAAGCCAGTTTACTACGCGGTGGCAAGAGCCTATCAAGCGATTCATGTTTCAGCTAGCTTCGATAGGATTGCTTGGGCGGGACAAGAATCATTAAAAGCGGATATATGGGCTATTCAGACGGAACTCAACAGGCTTGGTGAGTTAACCTCTCATTGGAGCCTAGTTGGCGCAAGCGGACGCGTATACTCTGAAGCCAAATGGCAAGGAGAAATAGTGCCGAATGGTGTAAAGTATTTAGGGACTTTAGAGCTTCCCCTGTGTGAACTGCAGGAGCATGTGTTTTTTTTACGCATCCATCTCATGAACGCTGCGAATGAAGTCATAAGCCACAATTGCTATCCTTTTAGCGCTAGCGCAAATTTAAAGCCAATGCTCAGCTTGCCGCAAACCCGTCTACAGGTGGAGAAGACCATTCTTGAAGAAGGGGCGATCTGGCAGCTTCAGCTTACGAATATAGGTACTGGGGCAGCTTTTCAAGTTCATCTGGAGGATTCCCGTCCTATCCTTGCAGAGGGCTTCGTCTATTATTCAGACAATGCCTTCAGCTTATTCCCAGGCGAAAGCAAGCTAATCCACGTTAGATGGAGCTCTGTCCAGGAGTCTGACAGAAAGCTTGAAATCTCTGCTTGGAACAGCCCGATTCAGCACATATTTTGATATATACAGCAGCAATCCGCTTTATGTGGGGCTTTGGATGGGGACTCTATTGACAAACCTTTCAAAGAAAAATGACATTAGAAACGGTATAATAACCGAATAATTCTAATACACAATAGTTCTTATCCCCATGGGAAATCCCAAATCAGAAATCCCTTTCTGATACGGAAAATAATAGGTGAAAAGATATTCGAGGATTAGAGGGGGATTGGTCATGATAGCCATACATCGTAGAACCAAAATAAAAGAATTGCTCTTCCAGGAGCGCAGTGTCAGGGTCGCTGATTTGGTGAAGGAGTTCAATGTCTCCGAAGAAACGATCCGCCGCGATTTGAATCAATTGGAGCAGGAAGGCATCATCCAAAAAAATTACGGTGGCGCCATCCTGATGGAAGAACTGCAAAACAATTCACAAGTGATTCCACCTGTCGAGCAGCGCAGATTTCAATATTATGAGGAGAAGGATGCCATAGGGAAGATGGCAGCATCTCTGGTGGAAGGCAATCAAATTGTCATTCTTGACTCCGGCTCAACAACTTGGTGCGTAGCCCGTCACCTGCGTAATGCACAGAACCTGATGGTGGTTACGAACGGAATGAATGTGGCTGAAGAAAGCAGTCAAAATGAAGATGCTTCTGTCTTTGTCATTGGTGGAAAACTAATTAAGCAATCAATGAGCCTTGTGGGTCCGCAAGCGGAGCTGGAGCTGCAGAAATATAATGCGGATTTCTCCTTTCTAGGCGCCTCGGGGATATCCATGCGTAAAGGGTTTACAAGCTCTGATCTCTACGAAGCTGAAGTGAAACGAGCCATGATCTCTGCAGGGCAAAAGATTGTAATCGTTGCTGATCATAGTAAATTCGAGCGGCAGGGACTCATCTCGTTTTCCAGCTTTCAAGATGTTGATATTCTGGTAACGAGCGATTTGGTAGAACCGCGCATTCTTGACGATATTCGTAATAGCGGTGTCAAAGTGATGGTTTGTCCCGTTAAACAATTGATGCAAGATGAAGACTTATGAACGGCAAGTAACAGGTAGAAATTTGTGGTGGTATTGAAATCCTAAAGGGCTTCTAATACGACCACTTTTTAGTTCAAGTTCACTTGGTTCTTGTTTCGACCGAGAGTTTAATAACAAGAGTTAGAACGGTTAGAACGATGAAGGGAGTACGCCCCAATGTACTTGGCAGGAATTGATATAGGCACGACGTCCATTTGTGTCATCGTGACGAATGGGGAGGATGGAAGTGTAGTTCGTACCCTATCCAAGGCGAACGATGCCGCGCTGCCGTCTATGAAACTTTGGGAACGTGCCCAAAATGCAGATCGGATTGTAGAGCTCGTAAGAGAGCTAATAGAAGAATGTCGGGATGACTGGAACAATGTAGGGGCGATCGGGATTTCCTGTCAAATGCATGGCGTGCTGTATGCGGACAAGGAAGGGTACGCTGTCAGTCCGCTGTTTACCTGGCAGGACGGCCGTGGAGATTTGCTGCTGGAATCCGGTAAAACGTATGCGTCCACGCTAAGTGAATTAACAGGTTATCCACTGCATACGGGATTTGGCTTAGTTACGCACTTCTCCTTTACAAAGCAACGCGAAATTCCAAGCGGTGCAGAGAAGCTGTGCACGATTGGTGATTATTTAGCCATGCAGCTTTGCAGGGAAAAGACTCCTTTCATAGACAGCTCGAATGCAGCAAGCACCGGCCTCTTCTCATTAAAGAACGGAGAGTTTGACAAGGATCAGCTGATTGAGGCTGGGATGGAAGCCGGTTTCTTACCTGAGCTTGCCCACACCGCAAAATTGGCGGGAGAAACAGCAGACGGGAAAAAGGTGCTTTGGGCGATCGGCGATAACCAAGCCAGCTTCCTGGGCGCTGTTCCGTCATTCAAAGGCACTTTACTTGTGAATATCGGGACGGGCTCGCAGGTATCTGTATATTCACCTGATTATATCGAATGTCCTAATCTAGAAACACGTCCCTTTATTGATGGCGGGTTTCTACTTGTAGGAGCTTCTCTAAGCGGAGGGAAATCGTACGAGCTCCTGGAACAATTTTTTCGTGATGTGTGCGGCGCATTCGGGAAGACCGAAGAACGAACACTGTATGAAGTGATGAATCGCTTGGCGGAAGAAGCACTAAAGGACCCGTCACCGCCTCTGCGGGTAGGAACCCAGTTCTTTGGAACAAGAGAGCACCCTCACAAGACCGGAATCATAGAAGGCATTCGGCCGGATAATTTCAATGCAAAGAAGCTGACTGCTGCTTTTCTTCATGGCATTTTGGATGAGCTGGACGGGTTTACGAAGGGGCTTCCGGCAGACCTCCTCGTCCAGTTAACAAGGCTTGCTGTATCCGGCAATGGGATACGCAAAAATATGGCCATGCAGCGGCTGGCAAGCTCAAAATGGCAGCTGCCGATCACATTTGCAAAGGTGAAAGAGGAAGCCGCTTTTGGAGCAGCCGTTCATGCAGCAGTCGGCAGCGGTTTATATAACGATTATGCAGAAGCACTGCAAAGGATGCAAAGGAGTGATTCAGATGACAAATAAGCTTGCTATTATTCATACGACCCCTGTAACCGTAGATAGTTTAAAAGCGTTAGCGGCGGAACTTCTTCCGGGCGTGCATGTGATGAACTGGGTAGATGATTCCATTTTGCCGCAGCTTGCGGCAAACGGCGGTCAAATCGATGAGATTGAAGATCGTTTCCGTCAATATGCCCTGATTGCGGAAAAAGCAGGAGCTTCCTGTATTTTGAGTGCTTGCTCGTCGATTGGCGAGTTAGTGGCTCGTGTTCAGCCTCAGCTTCAAATTCCCATCATCCGCATCGATGATGCGATGGCGGAATTTGCGGTGAGTTCGGCGCAAACGATCGGCGTAGCGGCAACGCTTGAAACAACGCTTCAGCCGACGAAAAGGCTCATCTCAGGTAAAGCCGAGCAGGCCGGCAAAGATGTGCGGATTGAATCGATTGTGGCGAAGTCAGCATATCAGAAGCTGCTCACTGGTGATAAAGAAGGTCATGATGAGGAGCTCGCTGCCGTACTCCGCAGCCTTGCAGCCAAGACGGGTGTCGTCGTGCTCGCGCAGGCATCCATGGCAAGAGTCATCTCCCAATTTGCTTCCGAAGAGCAAAAGCAATTCCTCAGCTCACCGCGTCTTGGTATGCTGCGGGTTAAACAAGTGATGGAGCAGCTATAAGCCTTTTTAATATAAAAAGCAGTTAAAAGAAGATATCAACAATGACGAAAACATCCACGCGTTCACCGGTTATCACTTTAAATGCCGTTACGCAAACAGTTATGGAAGAAATGAATGAATTTTTGAGCAGCGCAGGAAAAGTGGACGTCTTTAACAAATAAAGAAGGAGGATTCTCGCGATGAAAGAAAATAAGCTTTATATGATAGGAAATGCCCATCTGGATCCCGTTTGGTTATGGCAATGGCAGGAAGGATTCCAGGAAGCGAAAGCAACTTTCCGTTCCGCATTAGACCGAATAAAGGAGTCTGAAGACTTTATTTTCACTTCCAGCTCAGCTGCGATGTATGAGTGGATTGAAAATAACGAGCCTGCCATGTTCGCGGAAATTAAAAAACGCGTGCAGGAAGGGCGCTGGAACATTGTGGGCGGCTGGTGGATTCAACCGGATTGCAACATTCCAAACGGAGAATCCTTTGTCCGTCAAGGGCTATATGGCCAACATTATTTCAAAGAGAAATTCGGCGTAACGGCTAAAGTAGGCTATAACGTTGATAGCTTTGGGCACAACGGTATGCTTCCGCAAATCCTGAAGAAAAGCGGGATGGACTATTACGTGATGATGCGGCCGATGCCAAATGAGAAAGGGCTGCCAAGCCGTCTGTTCATGTGGGAATCGGATGATGGCTCACAAGTCATGACCTTCCGCATCATGTATGAATATTTGTCTTGGGGCAAAGATTTGGAAAACCATGTTCGCCGCTGTCTGGGCGAGTTCAAAGAGCCGCTCAATGAATTGATGCTCTTCTATGGCGTAGGTAATCATGGCGGCGGTCCAACGAAGGAAAATATTGAAAGCATTCGCCGCATGAATGCGGATCCATCGCTGCCTAAGCTCGAATTTGCGACGCCCGATGCGTACTTCAAAGAGATGGAGAGTAAGAACTTACAGCTTCCGGTAGTTCATGATGATTTGCAGCACCATGCGAGTGGCTGCTACGCAGCTCACTCCGGGATCAAGCACTGGAATCGCAAAGCGGAGAATCGCCTCATGGCCGCAGAGAAATACTCGGCGCTGGCTTCATGGATTACAGGTCAACCTTATCCGAAAGAGTTCAACCAAGCATGGAAAAATGTGCTCTTTAATCAATTCCATGACATCTTGGCGGGAACCAGCCTGGAGCCTGCCTATGAAGATGCGATGTATTTGTACGGGGAAGCAATGGCTATTGCTGACCGTTCGCTCAATTATGCTGTTCAGTCTTTATCTTGGAACATCAACATTGAGCAAGACGTTACGATGAAGCCAATTGTTGTCTTTAACCCGCATGCATGGGAAAGCCGAGTGAATGTAGAGTTGGAAGTTGGCGGAATCAAGCCAACAACCGTTTTGCTGGATGACAAAGGGAATCCGGTACCGTTCCAAACGGTACAATCCCAAGCGTCTGCCAATGGCCGATTCCGTCTAAGTTTCATGGCCGATCTGCCTTCCATGGGATATCGCGTGTACAAACTGGTAGCGGAATCTATTTCGCATAAACCGGTTGACGAACCCATTCAAGCCAGTGATCTGGTCATGGAAAATAAGCGATTCCGGTTGGAATTCGATAAAGAAACAGGCTATATCAAAAGCTTATACGATAAAGTTGTCGATCACGAAGTTTTAAAAGGAGAAGGTGCGAAACCGATTGTACTTGATGATAAATCGGATACATGGAGCCATGATGTGCTGCATTTTAACCAATTAGCCGGCACGTTTAAAGCGAAAAAAGTGTTCCGCGTCGAGCACGGCCCGGTGAAATCCGTCATCCGTGTTGTCAGCGAGTATGGCAGCTCCAAGCTCGTTCAAGATTTCGCTATGTATCAGGATCGCGATCAAATCGATGTACAGGTGATGGTGGATTGGCGTGAGTCCTTCAAAATGCTGAAGTTGGTTTTCCCTGTGAATGTGATCTTCAGCAAGCAAACGTATGAAATTCCATACGGCACGATTGAACGGGAACATAACGGCGAAGAAGAGCCGGGTTTAACATGGATTGACTATTCGGGCGTGACACGAAAAGGGAATATCATGTACGGTCTGAGCCTGATGAATGATGCCAAATACAGCTATAGCATTCACAACCACGACATGGCGTTGACGGTACTCAGAAGTCCAATCTACGCGCACCATGTGCCATATGAGCCAGATCCTAACGGTGAGTATTCCTTTATTGATCAAGGTATTCAACGCTTCTCGTACGCTTTGCTGCCGCACGAAGGTACTTGGGAGCAGGCGGGTACGGTGAAACGTGCAGCGGAACTGAACTGCAAGCCGATTGCGGTGATTGAATCGTTCCACGAAGGGGAGCTTTCACAAACCGATTCATTCGTGAATGTAAACCGCGACAATATCATTGTGAGCGCGATTAAGAAAGCTGAAGATAACAAGGATCTCATCTTACGTGTGTATGAGACGAACAAATCAGCAACGTCAGCAATGATTGAACTGCCGCGATGGAACCGCGTAATTATGGCGGATTTTAAACCATGCGAGATTAAAACGTTCCGCGTGCCGCAAAATCCAGAATTACCGATCAAAGAAACCAATATGCTGGAATGGGACGTGGAGTAAATGGAAGCATCGGTTTGGCAGCAGCTGCAGGAAGCCGGGCGATACATGTTGAATAACGGCTTGGCTTGGGGAAACGCCGGCAACATCAGTGCGCGAACCAAAGATGACCATTATCTGATTACCGCAAGCGGAACTGATCTAGGGGAACTGGGTGAAGACGACTTCGTTGAGTGCTCATTATCGCAGGGTGTCTGGGCATCTGTAGAAGGGAAGAAGCCATCGAAGGAAGTGCCCATGCACCAAGCGATCTATGAATCTCGCACTGATGTAGGCGCAGTGCTTCATGCTTCCCCCTTTTTCAGCACAATGCTGGCCTGTTCGGCAGAAAATCTGCCATCCGAATGGTTTGTTGAAACGATGTACTACTTGGAGCGCATTGAGCGAGTGCCTTATTTTCATCCAGGGTCTCACGAGCTTGGTGAAGCAGTACGCGAGAAAGCTTGCAAAGCCAACGTGCTGTTCCTCGAAAATCACGGCGTGCTCGTTTACGACAAGAACGTGAAGGAAGCCCGGATGGCGATGCAC
Source organism: Paenibacillus sp. yr247 (assembly GCF_900103825.1). Lineage (GTDB taxonomy): Bacteria > Bacillota > Bacilli > Paenibacillales > NBRC-103111 > Paenibacillus_E. The sequence continues at coordinate 65,125 of NZ_FNIF01000013.1, read as the reverse complement.
ACGCTTGAAATGGCTTGCAAAATGTATGTGATGGCGAAGAGCTCAGGCATTTCCCTGCGTACGCTGCCAGAGGCCGTGGTTCAAAGCTTCTTGAACGAGTCGGGCTACAGGCCAAGAAGGAGGTTCTCCGAGTGATCGGTATTATCGCAGACGATATTACAGGCGCTAACGACATCGGCATTATGTATGCCAAGGCAAACATGACCACACATGTCTACCCGATGGAAGCTTGGAAGGGACGAGCGAATAGCAAGGGAAACGAGCCTAAAGTGCTCGTCCTCGATACGCACTCCCGATTGGATACCCCGGATGAAGCTTACGATAAAGTATTTCAGATGACGAAGAAGCTGCAGGAAGCTGGGTGTGCACGTTATATTAATAAAACGTGCTCCGTTTTCCGTGGCAATATCGGAGCAGAATTCGATGCCATGCTAGATGCCTTAGAGGCATCTTTTGGCATTGTGGTGCTAGGTTTTCCGAAAAATGGACGTACTACGCTCCAAGGCATCCATTACGTACATGGAAAGAAACTGGAAGAATCCGAGTTTCGTAACGACCCTGTGCATCCGATGCGTAAGTCCAGTTTGCTTGATATATTACAATCTCAAACGAAACGCCGTGTAGGACTCATAACTATTGATACCGTCGAACTAGGCGCTGATGGATTGAAGGCGCAAATTGCTGAGATGAAGCGTTCAGGCTTTCACTATGTAATCGTGGATGTGCGCGATCAGCAATCACTGAAAACAATTGCTCAAGCCGTTCAAGATGAGCCAATCCTTTGCGGCAGCTCGGCTTTGGCGGAGGAATTAGCTTTGTTTGAAAAGCCGGATGCTCTTCAAACGGATGGTGCTAATCATCTTCCTGAGCTTGGTAGATCGGCTGTGTTATGCGCCGCAGGGAGCTTAATGCCGCAAAGCGCTGCTCAGATCACCTATGCGAAAAAGCATGGTTTGCAAGCGTTGGAGCTAGATTCTTTGTTATTGTTTGATCCTTTGGAGAAACAAGCGCATTGCGATAAAATCGTCGAAGACGTGTCGCGACTTCTCGAGGAAGGTCAAGACGTACTTATTCACGCCTCTAATAATCCTCAAAAGGTGGCAGAGACGAAAGTGATGGGCGCTGAGCGTGGACTCGATAATACTGCGGTATCGGTCCTTGTTTCGAATGCATTGTCTGATGTGGTGCAGTCTGTTGTCGATGAGACAGGACAGCAACGCCTGCTTATCGCAGGAGGGGAAACGTCGGCGGCTGTGTGTGATAAGCTTGGCATTGGCGGACTAAGTATCTGGCAAGAAATAGAGCCAGGCCTGCCGTCCTGCTTAACACTCCAAACGCCACAGCGGTTTTTGGTACTGAAATCAGGCAGCTTCGGCAGCGAACCTTTTTTCATAGAAGCGATTGCGCATTTGAAACAAACCGAACCATGTTTGTAGAGAGGAGAATGGTGTATGAGTAAAACGTTAGTGCAGCTACTTGTGAAATATCCTGATTTGGAGCCTTGCCGCGCTTCGATCCAAGAAGCATTTGAGGCCATGAAGCAGTCGTTTGAAAAGGGAGGCAAAATGCTGCTTGCCGGTAACGGAGGAAGTGCAGCAGATTGTGAGCATGTCGTGGGCGAATTGATGAAAGGCTTTATGTCCCCGCGTAAACTACCTCTGGAGCAGAGGGAGAAATTGATGATTCACGGCGAAGAGCAGGGGATGTACTTGGCGGATCATTTGCAGGGTGCGCTTCCGGCAATTTCGCTTGTCAGCCATACGGCGTTTGCAACGGCTTACAATAACGATGTGGCGGCCGACATGGTGTTTGCGCAGCAGGTATACGGCTATGGCAGACCGGAGGATACGCTCGTTGTATTCAGCACATCGGGGAACTCAGCCAATATCGTGCATGCGGCGCAGGTAGCCCAATCGTTGGGGGTCACTACGATTGGGCTCACCGGTGAAGGCGGAGGCCGATTGAAAGAGCTTTGTGACATCATCATCCGCGTACCGTACCGTTCAACTCCGGACATTCAGGAACGCCATCTTCCGATCTACCATGTGCTATGTATGATGCTAGAGGAGGCATTCTTTGCATGAGTTTCCTGCTGGGTGGAATAGATATCGGCGGCACCAAATGTGCAGCTGTACTGGGGGCTAGTACGGGCGAGACGGTAAGCATCTTGGATAAAATCAGTTTCCCAACTCCGTCGACGCCTGAGGAGGCGTTGGTGCAGCTTGGTGATGCGCTGGAACAATTGGTGCACCGCAACAACGCAGGGACATTACAAGCGATCGGAATTAGCTGCGGCGGGCCTTTAAGCAGTAAGGAAGGCCTTGTTCTATCGCCTCCTAATTTACCGGGATGGGATCGAATCGATGTTTGTACGCCATTTCGAAACCGTTTCAGAGTTCCTGTCGGTTTGCAAAATGACGCTAACGCCTGCGGGCTAGCGGAATGGAAGTGGGGCGCCGGCCGCGGCTCGGAGAACATGGTGTTCTTGACGTTTGGAACCGGCATGGGTGCAGGACTCATTCTAAACGGCCGTTTACATGCAGGTGCTAACGATATGGCAGGTGAAGTCGGACATATCCGTTTAGCGGAGGATGGACCTCTAGGTTACGGGAAATATGGTTCATTCGAAGGATTTTGCAGCGGTGGCGGGATCGTTAGGTTGGCTCAAAAGATGGTGGAAGACGGTAAAGATGTGGAGAAATCGACACTGCTTTCTATCGATAAGCAAATCCATGAGCTTTCCGCGAAAGATGTGTTTGAAGCAGCCCATGCCGGTGATGAGCTGGCGATGATGGTCATTCATACCGTTAGTAAGCAGCTAGGCAGAGGACTGGCGATTCTTATCGATATCCTCAATCCGGATACCATCGTTATTGGCAGTATTTATGAACGGCAGGAATCGATGCTTGCCCCTCTTGTGATGGAGGAGCTGCAGCGCGAAGCATTGCCGATTTCGCTCGGTGTTTGCCAAATTGTTCCTTCAGGCCTAAAAGACAATGTCGGAGATGCTGCCAGTCTATCGGTCGCGCTTCATGAATATGAAAAACAACGGAAATAAAGGAGGTCTCTATGTTACAAGGAAATGATATAAGATCAAATAGCTTGCAGGCTGTTCTAGGTCGGATCGGCGTTTCGGTTTCGCCAGACTCCGGTCCGGTTATTCCGTTAATGTACAGCGCTAGCGAAGAATCTGTCGGAACGGATGAACTCGGAGCATACACGGAGACGAATCAAACCTATTGTAATGAGAAAGATACGGCTCTCGTACAGCTCTGTTTTCGCGCTTATGACACGTTTGTGTTGGCGTCAGTAAAGGGGCAATTTAACAATGCCAACGATTTCGGCAAGCAGCTTTGCTTTGCTGGGCAGAACGGCATAATCATTAACGCTGGGGAGATGGCGCAAACGGACGGCTTGATGGCCAACTATCAGCATAAAGACTGGTGGACGCGTCCTCATTTTAACAAGGAATGGTCGACTTTACCCGAACGTACTCAATCCTTGTTGTGGCGTAAGGAAGAAGTGTACTATCATTTGCTTCCGGTATGCGGTCCTGTGTTCCGTACGGCTGTATGCGGCGGAGCCTCCGGCTTGCAAATCCGTGTTTCCTCTCATCAAGGCGGAAGAACTGGGTGTGAAGCCTTTTCATTTGTGCTAGGCTCTGGAACGGATCCTTACAAACTTATAGATAAACAAGTGCAAGCTGCGCTGCAAGTTCTTGATTACCCGACGCTGCCTCGCGCACAGAAGCCTTATCCTGAAATCCTCGAATCCCTCGGCTGGTGCAGCTGGGATGCTTTCTATCATCAAGTCAATGAAGAAGGCTTGTTGGTAAAAGCTGAAGAGCTGAAGACTGCAGGTCTACCTGTTCAATGGGTGATGATTGACGATGGTTGGTCACAAACCATTGACAAAAAGCTTTCATCTTTTGAAGCGGATCAAGAGAAGTTCCCACAAGGACTCGCAGAGACGGTTCGTCAGCTCAAAGATCAGCATGGCATTCGCTGGGTTGGTGTGTGGCATACGATTGCAGGCTATTGGGGCGGCATACATCCGGATTCTCCACTCGCGAAACAGTACAGTGACTACTTGTACAGCAATGCCAAAGGAAGCTTAATTCCATACCCGGATGCGGGCCGTGGCTTTGGTTTCTGGCATGCTTGGCATTCTTTCCTGGAGCGTCAGGGAGTTGATTTTGTAAAAGTCGACAGCCAAAGCGCCGTCTTGAATTTCACGAAGCATGAGTGGGCAATCGGTGAAGCTGCTGCTGCGGCTCATCAGGCGCTGGAAGCTTCTGCTTCACTGCATTATAATAATACAATCATTAACTGTATGGGGATGGCAGCAGAAAATATGTGGCACCGCCCTAAATCCTCTGTATCCCGCAACAGCGATGATTTCGTACCACAAGATCAATTTGGATTCGCAGAACACGCTCTGCAAAATGCGTACAATTCGTACTATCACGGCGCGTTTTATTATGGTGACTGGGATATGTACTGGACCAAGAATCACGATGATATTCAAAATGCTGTGCTTCGGTCGGTCAGCGGCGGACCTATTTATTTCAGTGATGCCCCAGGCAACACTGATACTTCGAAAATATGGCCGCTCATTTATGGCAACGGTCGGATTATTCGCTGTGAGCAAACGCCAAACCCTACGGCAGATATCTTATTCCTAGATCCTACCAATGAAACAGTGCCGCTCAAGTTATGGAATACAGCTAGTACATCAGGTGTCGTTGCCGCGTTCCACATCGGAAAATATACGGATGCAGTTAAAGGAACGATTGGTCCGTCTGACGTTCCAGGATTAAAAGGCGATCAGTTTGTGCTCTACGAACATTTCTCCGGTGAGATGAAGATCTTGGGCTCTAACGAACAAATTGCCTTCGAACTGCAGCCGGCACAATGTGCGCTTTACTTGATCATTCCGATTGCCGGTCCTGTAACGCCAATTGGTTTAACTGACAAATATATTGCTACGGATGCTGTTAGCGAATTGAATTCAGATGGAACACATGTCTCCCTTCAACTAAAGGAAGGCGGGACGTTCCGGTTCGTGTCAGAGCGTAGCTCAGTTACTGTGAAGTTAAACGGCAAGCCGCTTCCTGTTGTATCTGTCTCTGAACAGTTATTTGAAGTAGAGGTTCCACTTCTGGAAGATAAGTTGCTGGTTGTTCTTTCAGTAGCGGAATAACGCAATTGAGGTGAGATGACATGGAAGAGACGATTCATTGGGAAGCGGACATCCCGGTACTGGAGGAAAGAGATGTCGTCATCATTGGAGGTTTTTTTGCCGGAATCGCCTGCGCGGTGGAACTGGCTAAAGCCGACTCCAAATCATGATCATCGAGCCACGGACATATTTGGGGCGGGAATTAACCGCCCCTCTTCGTCCGTGGCTAAATCTTTCTTCACGTGATATCACAAAATACCCTGAACTTATTTGGAGGAACAGCGGCTCTTTTTTGATGCCCCGTGGATGATGAGGGAAGGGACGCTTGGACGTGGCTCTTATCATCGCATCGTGACCGCGGGAACTTTCTCAGGATGAGGTGACATTATTGTTTTTAGCGCTAGATATCGGCACAACGAATATAAAAGCTGGGGTTGCGAATGAGAATGGGAAACTGCTGGCTACAGCAATTCGGCCTAACAGGAAGCACGAGCATTCGCTAGGCTATGTGTATTATGATCCGCAGGATCTCTGGAATACGATTAGCTCTCTGATCAACGAAGTGGTTACGGCCACGGCGGGTGTCGGATCGATTCATGCCGTAGGCATTACCAGTATGGCCGAAAGTGGACTGCTTGTAGATCGTTTAACGGGGGTTGCCAAGACGATGATCATTCCTTGGTTTGAGACGTGTGCAGTCCCGTTAGAGAGGCGGATCAAACAGGAGATAGACCCGTTCGAGCAGTTTTGTCAAAGCGGACTTCACCCCTCCTTTAAACAAGGGTTGTCGAAATTGCTTTGGATTCAGGATTCGCAGCCTGCGGCGCTGAAAGGGAGCGTCTGGCTGTCAGTCTCCTCCTTCGTTGCTTTTTTACTGACGGGGAAGTTCGCGGAAGAAGAAACTCTTGCTGCCCGAACTTTCGTATACCGCGTGGATCAACGGGGGTGGAATCTGCCATTGATTCGGCATTTTGGTCTAGAGGAAAGCCATTTCCCAACCGTGGTGACAATGGGTACTTCAGTAGGTACCATGCTGCCCGATATCGGCCGGGGACTTGGTTTAGGATCTGGAATAAGCGTCTGTCTTGCTGGCCATGATCATGTGTGCGCATCCTTGACAATCGGTCAGCCGGAACGCGGGAATGTGTATAATTCGATGGGTACAGCCGAAACTTTGGTTGGAAACTTCGGAGCACGCGTGCTCGGCATGGACGACTATCAGTCAGGGCTTGCATTTGGACGGCATCCGCTGCCTGACCAAATGTTTTGGATGGGTGGTCACTCTGCTTCAGGTGGCTCGGTCGAGTGGCTGAGGGGTTTGATAGATACGGGGGATCTGTCGTATGCCGATATCCTCAGTTTGCTCGACCAGGTTGATCCGAGTCCGACCGGTATTTTGTACTACCCGTATTTGTCCGGTTGTGGAGCTCCTTCTACAAATGCTTTGGCTAAAGCAGCGTGGATCGGGCTTTCGGCGCGCCATCATCGAGGCGACATGTTCAAAGCTATTCTGGAAGGAAACGCCTACCAAATGGAATGGCTGCGGCTGGAAGCCGAAAAAGTTGGCAGAGAGCCCATCAACAAGCTGGTAGTTGTCGGTGGAGGTGCCAAAAATAAACACTGGCTGCAAATCAAAGCAGACGTGTCCGGCATCGAGCTGCACCATCCCGACCTGCCGGAAGCAACGCTGCTTGGGGCTGCATTGACAGCGGGTGTCGGCTCTGGCGTTTATCGGTCTTTCGAAGAAGCGATGTGTGTTATCCCAGTCGGTCGATCGCAGGTGTACACGCACAATCCTGACCGGCACAAGTTGTATCGGTCCATCTTTGAAAATGGCTTCTCGCATCTTCGGCCGATGCTGCTTGATTATGATATGTGGCTTAGCCAGCAGATTCAAAACGAACTCTAACCGAGTAATAATCAAGAACCTTCATTCTCACGATGATCGTGGGAATGGAGGTACTCTACTCTTTAGCATATTTACTCGTTTGTTACTTAGGTGGAAAACCTCCTGCTAATTTTAACTCAGATGTAGAGGGCGAGGCTAATTAACTGGAATTCCTCCAGCTAATAAAACTTAACAGGATAAAATCCAGTTATATTTCGAGAATGCTCAAATGATGAAATTAGTTGGATTTTTTCCGTATAAACAAATGAATAACTTTACGTTGCTTCGTGTACACAACCTCAAAAAATTCGACAACACAGGAGAAGATCTGGAGGATCTGATCTCAATCGGGACGATCGGATTGATCAAAGCGATCGAGTCGTTCTCGCCGAACAAAGGGACGAAGCTGGCAACGTTTGCAGCACGCTGTATCGAGAACGAGATACTTATGCATCTGCGTTCATTGAAGAAAACGCGGAAAGACGTGTCGCTGCACGATCCCATCGGAACGGACAAAGAGGGGAACGAGATTACGTTGATCGATATCCTCGGAACGGAAGCCGATGATGTGGTGGATAAGGTTCAGCTAAAGATAGAGAAGTCGAAGATATATCGGAATTTAGAGATATTGGATGAGCGTGAGAAAGAGGTTGTCGTGGGGCGGTTTGGATTGGAACTGGGTGGCGAAGAGCGGACGCAGCGGGAGATTGCGAAGGAACTAGGGATTTCCCGTTCGTATGTGTCGCGGATAGAGAAAAGGGCTCTTATGAAGCTATATCATGAGTTTTATAAGGCGAAGCGGTAAGGTTGGTGTAGTTTAAGTTAAACTTATTTTTAGACAGGTTAGTAAATATCTGCGTCAGGCAAAAGCCTGACGCAGATATTTATTTTGGAAAATTTGGACATGACTCTGATTATTTTCCTAATTATTTACTAGGGTTTTATATCTAAAGTGTAATAAGAACTGACGTTCTTATGAGGGTGGTTCAAATTCATACCGTCCATAGAAACGAAGTGATCGTTCGGGGATAATAGTGCCATCCAATGGATTCTCTTTTGTCGGATAAGATTTGATCGGAAATGGTCTTCTCCTTGGTGCTTTCCTGGCACCAATGCAATATTTCCCGATGGATGGCAGGATAGCGATTGAGATCTATCCCGAATATAGCCTTCATTGTAAAATGACACAGGATTACATTACATTGGATGTCCATGTGTTGTTGCTCGAGTGAACATGCGGTACGAATGAAGAGAGAACCAACACACCGCTGAAACACTCTCAGAAGCATATCCCGCTGTAGCACTTATTCCGTCTCATTCATCCAAGATTGCGACTGGACGAGCCCACCCGGCACACACTTTTTCCAATTTTGATAGGAAATCAGCATACTTTTAATAAATTTCCAAAATTTAGGTAATAAAGAGCGGAATATAGGCATTTAGATCAGTAACAAGAGCGGAACTAAATTCATATGTTGTCATGGGGTAGTCGTATAAATAGCGGAATTCATAGGGGAAGTTGTTTCCTGATTATCTTGGTTCTTTTCTTCTTACCAGTGCCAGACTATGCTACCGGTACAACTATTTATTAAACGGAGGTTTGAGCAAATGAATGATTTCAAAAATGATCTACAGCAACTGAATGTTTCCGATTTCAAGGCGAGCGAGGTGACACCTTGGAACGCTGAAAGCCAGCAAGATGCTCGATTATGCTTCTTTTTTTGCTTTAATTGCTTTAACTGCTTCAATTGCTCCAATTGCTTCAATTGCTCCAATTGCTCCAATTGCTTCAATTGCTCCAATTGCTTTAATTGTCACCGATGCCACAACTGTCATAACTGTCATAACTGCCAAAACTGTCATAACTGCCACCGTTGAGGACATAAGAGAAAAGCCCCTCCAGCCAACCAGCCAACCGAGGGGTTTTTTTTCATGTCTATTTAAAAGTATACGCTTCACTACATTGGCTGCAGGGGCTTCTCATAAAGAATAAGACATGAGGGACAATTAGCCGAACATAAGATTACTTATGATGAGTTGGAACAGATTGAGAACAGCTTACGGAGGAGGAATAGAATGTCAAATTTGAACCCTTCGATGCGGCCGAAGATGAAAAGGGATTCGTTTTTTCTCCCTGATCCAAACGGTAGTGTGTATTTTCGAAACAATGTAAGCTCGTTCCGCATGGAAGGAGACTGGATCGATCAGTGGATTGAAAAATTGATACCGATATTCAACGGGGAGCTTAGTTTGGAGGAATTGACTGACGGATTGCCGGACCAACACCGGAACCAGGTTTATGGAATTGCAGAAATGTTATATCGTAATGGGTTTGTACGAGATGTGAGCCAAGACACTCCATATCAATTGTCTGAAGAGGTTCTTAAAAAGTATGCATCTCAAATTGAATTTTTGGACCATTTCGGTAACTCCGGTGCGTATCGGTTTCAGTCCTATCGTCAGTCCAAGGTATTGGCGGTAGGATCTGGCCCATTTTTAATCTCAGTTATTTCCGCTCTGCTTGAATCCGGACTGCCCAAATTTCACGTTTTGGTGTCGGGCTCAGAGCCAACCGATCGGCAACGGATGCTAGAACTGGAGGCACATGCTCATAAAACCGACCCCGAGGTAGCCATAGAGGAGGTTACCCTGCAGAAGGAGGGGGTTAGTGGTTGGCGGGAAGTTGTGAGGCCGTTTGATTCGATTTTGTTTGTGTCACAGCACGGTAATATCGAGGAACTGCGGATTCTTCATTCGGTTTGCAGGGAGGAGAGGAAAGTGTTTCTTCCTGCAGTTTGTCTGGAGCAGGCGGGTATGGCGGGCCCTCTTGTGCATCTGGACTCTGAGGGCTGCTGGGAGTCAGCGTGGCGCAGCATACACGAATCCGCGATTTGCAAAGATCCCCAGCTGCACACCTTTTCTTCCACAGCGGGAGCGCTGTTAGCGAATGTGATCGTGTTTGAATTATTAAAAAAGATTACGAAAGCGATCGATTTAGAACAAAGTAATTCATTCTTCCTGCTTAATCTGGAGACTTTGGAAGGAAAATGGCAACAGTTCGAGCCCCATCCTCTTGTGACCGGACGTGCTGCAGCTGAATGGATTCACGATTACGAACTGCAGCTCGAACGGAGATCAAGCAAAAGTGAGAGCGGTTTGCTTCCTTACTTCAGCCGGTTGACATCGGCGGAATCAGGAATTTTTCATATTTGGGAGGAAGGGGACTTAAGGCAGCTGCCGCTATCTCAATGTCGCGTTCAGGCAATCGATCCGCTATCGGAAGGGCCGGCTAGGCTGCTGTCGGACATTGTTTGTACCAATCTGACGCACGAGGAAGCTCGGCGGGAAGCAGGGCTGGCCGGAATTGAAGCGTATGTTTCGCGAATGGCAGGCCTGCTCGTTTCGACGTTATCCACCTATCAGGAAGCAGAGGGCAGCAGGATAGAACCTCAGGAATTTATCGGCGTTGGAGCGGGAGAAACGGTTGCGGAAGGCATTGGACGAGGGTTGCAAAGGTGTTTGGCCAAGGTGCTGGGCAAGGAACTGACGTGTCAGTTGTCTTCTGTCTCTCGAGTACAATTGTCTGCGATTGAAGATAAATATTGCGAGTTTTATTTGCAGGCTTTGACGACGATGAAGGGAGCGCCGATGATTGGCTTGGGAGAGGCAGTGTCCGGTTTCCCTGTTGTGTGGGTCGGTACGAGTGATCGATGGTATGGCGGTGTAGGCTTGAATGTAACTCTTGCGTTGCGGGATGCTTTGCAACAGGCTCTGTCGGAGGCACAAAACCAACCGACTAGCCTCTCATCGCAAGACTTGGAGATTCCGTCCGTATGTCTGGCGGAACAGTTGCCTCTAAGCCTTGGGATCCCATCGTACGAATTGACGGTAAATTCGGAGGTTCTGCTGTCCGCCTTGCAGGTCTTGGAACAGAACCGGAAGCGGCTCGTGGTCTTCGATTTGGCAGTAGCACCATTTTTGAAAGAAGAAATGGCAGGAGTATTCGGCGTATTGCTGCGAGAGGAGGGTCCCCAGTGAGCGCCATCGTTATGATTGTGGGAGATGGGTTGTTGGCTGACTGCGTGTACGAAGAACTGTCGGCCCAATTCGAGATCGTGCGTCAGATCGATTTCGAGGCAGGAGTGCCGGAAGCGGTGGATTTGGCTCTGGTTCTGCACGATGGGTGGCATCCTTACGTTCATCAAAAGGCTGAAGAGTTGCTGCAGCGGGCCGGCATCCCTTGGCTGCGAGGCTTCGTTTCTTTTGGCGAGGGCGTGATCGGGCCTCTGGTTCGTCCGGGGACACGGGGGTGCTCCCAATGTGCGGACATGCGACGCCTCATGGCTGGGCGCGATAGAAGGGAGATGCGGGCGCTGCAACGGAGGCTGGATGCGAATGGGGGAGTACCGCGAGATGCTTGGGCTTCGCGTACGGGACTTTTACATGTAGCTCACCTGCTGGTGGCGGAAGCTCAGAGGATGTTGCAGGACAAACCGGTTCAATTGGCAGAGAAATTGTTTTTGATCAACCTGAAAACGATGGAGAGCACACTTCACTTCTTTCTCCCTGACCCGCTGTGCACGGTTTGCAGTCGATTGCCTGACGATTCATCGGCAGCAGCCCGCATTTCGTTGCAACCAAGTCCGAAGATAAGCTTAGACAGTTATCGCTCCCGCCCGATGGATGAACTGAATAAAGTCCTGACCAAAGACTATCTGGATTACCGGACCGGCTTTTTGAATGGGAAAATGGTTGACATTGCATCGCCATTTGCCGATGTGAGCGTGAATCTGCCGTTGATCGCTGAAGACGTAGGAACGGCAGGTAGGACTCATTCCTATGCGGTGAGCGAATTGACCGCCATTTTGGAAGGATTGGAACGTTATTGCGGTCTGGCGCCCCGAGGCAAAAGGACGGTTGTCCATGGCAGCTTCCGCAATCTGGAAGATCAAGCGCTCAACCCCGTCAAGGTAGGGGGGCATACGAAGGAACAGTATGCTCAGCCGGGGTTTCCGTTCACAAAATTTGATCCTGACCACCCTATCGATTGGGTATGGGGCTATTCGTTTTTACAAGAGCGTCCGATTCTGGTTCCGGAGCAGCTCGCTTATTACAGCATGGGCTGCGGGTATAGTTTCGTTTCGGAGTCTTCCAACGGATGCGCGTTAGGAGGAAGTTTGGAGGAGGCTATTTTTTACGGCATATTGGAAGTAGTTGAGCGAGATTCGTTTCTGATGGCATGGTATGCGAAACTGCCTCTCCCGCGCCTTGACCCTTATTCCGCTAATGACCGGGAATTACGGCTGATGATCGATCGTTTGCGGGCTGTGGCGGGGTTTGATGTGTATTTCTACAACTCAACGATGGAGCACGGGATCCCAAGCGTTTGGGGTATAGCGAAAAACAGGAAACAAACAGGGGTAAATCTTATATGTGCTGCCGGAGCTCATCCTGATCCAGTACGGGCGGTGAAAGGCGCGGTTCACGAGTTGGCCGGCATGGTATTGAATCTTGATAATAAATTCGAGGCGAACCGAGAGGCGTATGTTGGGATGCTTCACGATTCCTCCCTGGTGCAGCAGATGGAAGATCATTCACTGCTGTACGGTTTGCCGCAGGCGCAGGAGCGCCTGCATTTTCTGCTCGAAGAAAATCGCCCGATTCGATCGTTTGAAGAGGAATTCAAGCGGGGGGCAAGGCATGCTGATTTAACGGAAGATCTGAAAGACCTTCTTCAGTCGTTCCGCCGATTGAATCTAGATGTGATTGTGGTGGATCTGTCTGCGCCGGAAATCATTCGAAATGGACTGCATTGCGTGAAGGTGCTGATCCCGGGGATGCTGCCGATGACATTCGGACATCGCTTTACCCGCGTGGCAGGGTTGGAGCGGGTGTTGAGGGTGCCGGTCGAACTCGGATATGCGAAAAAGCCGTTCATGCTAGAACATCTCAATCCATATCCGCATCCGTTTCCTTAGTTTTTGAACGATGGTATCAAATGTTGAAACGTGGAGTGGTTCACACCCTCGTTCATATCGGGAGGGAGAAGCATGAGTCTGGAGGCATTTCTGCACAATCTGCATTTTGACATTGACAAGACCAAACCGCCGGACTTGGTGGTGGATTGGGAAGACGGACCGCTTGCATATAAGCTCTATCGTGGTTTACCTGTGATTCCGTTATCTCCGGAAGTACCGCTGACGCTTGATGGCGGTGAAGCGCTGTTGAGGCCCGACCTTCGCCATTTGGGTCATTTCCTCTGGTATATATTCGGGCTCACTCAATTGTCCCAGTCAGTCCCTGCTTCGAATTCCATGGTACAAAACATTGGCCTGCTGCAGTCGTACCGGCGGTTTGTTCCCTCCGGGGGAGCGTTATATCCAAATGAATTATACGTGTATCTGAAGTTGGAGGATTTGCCCGAGGGGGTATATCATTATGATGCGGCGCACCACCGTTTGGTGTTGCTGCGCAAAGGCAACTTCGATTCTTATTTAGCTCGAGCTCTTGGCAATCGCTGTGACGTGTCGGCTTGCTTTTGTACTGTTTTTGTATCTACCCTGTTTTGGAAAAACTTCTTTAAATACAATAACTTTTCCTACCGCCTGCAAGGACTGGACGCGGGTGCGTTAATCGGGCAGCTCTTGGAAGTGGCGAAACGGCTCGGCTTCGCGTCGGGCGTATATTTCCAGTTCCTTGATCGGGCCGTGAATAATCTCCTTGGGATATCGGAACGAGAGGAGAGCGTGTATGCGGTGATTCCGCTGTCGGCGGAGCCTGCGATCCAATGGTTTGCGGGTAGGAATGAGGGAGAGCGGGGATGCTCCGCCACCGAATTATGCAGTGAGTTGAGGGCGGTTCAGCATGATCACTATGTCCGATCCCGGAGGGTCAAGGAGTCTCCGATGCTAATCAAGATGAACGAAGCATCCCTTTTGGAATCGCTTCGGTCGATACGGGAAATCGGCAAAGAAAAGATCGTTCACTGCGAGGATGAGGCAGTGGCTTTGCCCCAAATGAAACGGTTGACGTATGATCTGGCGTCAATAAGCCGAAAGCGGTTTTCGCCGGACGGTGATTTTGTTATGGGCAAAATAAGCCAAGAGCAGTTGGCTTCGCTGCTGCAGGAGGCAACGGCTTCTTTCAGGTATCGGAATGATTTGGATGGAGCCCATGAAAACCCCGTTTCTCGCGTCTCGCTGTACGGCTGTTTATATAACGTTGACGGCATTCCGGACGGCGCTTACCATTATGATAGCGCTGCCCATACGTTGCGACGGGTACGTCATGGAGATCATCGCCTAAAGCTGCAGCAGGGAATGCCCTCCGACAATGTGAATCTGTCCCAAGTTCCGCTATGCTTTCATGTGGCAGGGGACAAAGGTCATCTCGTAACATCCCTGGGGTATAGGGGATACCGCATCCAACAGATGGAAGCGGGGATGCTCGTGCAGCGTTTACTATTGGCGGCATCCGCCATTGGGATAGGGGGACATCCGCTTCTCGGATTTGATGCCAGATTGTGTGATGAGATCTACAAGATGACTTCGCAAGGAATAACCAGCCTGATCCAAATCCCGGTTGGACCATATCGTCATTGTCCCCGATTAATTGGAGGTTTGCACGGTTAGATGAGGCAGGAGTGAAGCACTAGATAATCTTAGAAAGAACAAGGTTGTGGTGCAAAGCTCTAAAGAATGATTACATGCTTGAAATGAAATCATCAAAAGAAAACATAATTGATTTCATGTTGGCTGTAAATCGAGATGCTCCTGCGGCCAAACGATTTTTCAAGAAAGCATCGACTTAACACAGAATCAATCGGCACGTATGATTACCGTTGATAAAAAACAGCTTACCCTATCGCAGTTCAGCAATTAAAGGACGAGAATGCTATGAAATTCCATTTTCCTGATCGTTTGCTTAATCTAACTGGGCAATAAGACAGGTTTCAACGATATTTCTTCATTTTGATCCCCCGGATCGAGTATGCTTCAAAATAGACTCTTGGCAAACTAATGATATAATCTTTGAATTGTCGCGTAAATCGCGGCTTTTTTCTGTTGCATTGAGCTGCTGCGCTAATAGGGAGTTTAGTGAATAGTCTGCGTGAATGAAAGTTATAAAATGGAAACACTTTACTTGTTCGCTTCGTTTAATTCTATAGAATTAAACGTTTAGTGTTGAATCACCAATGTCAAGCACCCGATAAGGTATCTTTCGCTCGTGCAGGAACATCAAACCCAAATTGTTGTTGACAGCCGAACGAGATTGGATTTATGATGAAATTATTCCAGTTAGTTCGTTCTCAGAACGAACTAAAGTAAAGGGTGATGCTCATTGGCAGATAAACAGATTATTACTGCCAACACAAACTTCATGCGGAAGATGAACCAAAGCTTGGTTTTGGATTTGATCCGCAGCGAGGAATGGATTTCACGGGCGGATATCGCCAAAAGATTGAAAATCAGCAAGTCCACCGTCTCTGCATTAGTTGATGACTTGATTCGGCTGCGTTTGGTGGAAGAAATTGGATCAGGTAGTTCAACTTCGGACGGAGGACGAAGGCCAACTCATCTCGCTTTTAACATGAAAGCCGGCTATGTCGTCGGTATTGAACTGGGCGGCAATCAAATGCTGCTGCTTATTTCGGATTTAATGGGCAATTTAGTTTTCAAAGCGAAAACGGATACACTTGTCGGTAAAGGGGATATAACTTCGCGTCTGATCGCCTTCACGAAGGAGAGCATCGAAGCTTCCGGGATCCCTCTTGCGGATATGATCGGCATAGGCGTGGCGGTTCCGGGTATTTGTGACATTAACAATCGAATAGTTTTGCAAGCGCCTTCTTTGAATTGGATTCAGGTTCCTCTATGGGACGTTCTTGAAAGCGAATTCAATAAACCTGTGTATATCGACAACGACGTCAACTTGGCGGCGATGGGCGAAAGATGGATCGGGGCCGGCAAAGGAGTCGATAACCTGTTGATGGTTAGCTTTGGGACCGGTGTCGGCGCCGGAATTATAACCGATGGCAAATTGGTACGAGGCTATCGTTATTCGGCGGGTGAAATCGGTTACTTCTACGATGTTCGTGATTGGCAGGACGAGCAGTTTAACCGCATCTCCACCTTCGGTACGTATGAGAACCGCACTTCGCTTCACGCGGTTGGCGCTTTGATCCAAGCAGAAATCGACAAGGGGCAATCGACGATGTTGCGGAAGCCGTCAGAGGGTATAGCCTCTTACGATGATCTTGCATGGGCGGCGGAAAAACACGACGATGTTGCGCTGACTGCGCTCGATACTGTCACCACGCACATGGCACTGGGAATCGCCAATATGGCCAGCATGTTAAATCCAGAGGTTATTATAGTGGGAGGTGAGATGGAGCAAGCGGGTCATATTTGGGTGGAGCAAATCCGCAGGAAACTGGTAAAGATGGTCCCGATTCCATTTCAAATCATGTCTAGTACATTGAAGAAGGAAGCGGAAGCATTAGGGGCGATCGCCATAGTATTGGAAGATATGAACCGTCTGGTTCTCTGAAAGCACGTGAAACAAATACATTTTATGATGGGGGTTTACACATGAAAAAATGGTTAGGAATTAGTTTGGCGTCAATGATGGCAATCGGTATGGCAGGATGCTCGAATGGAAACACGAATAATACCGCGAACTCCACGGTCGCTCCAAATAATGCTTCCCCAGCGCCAACCAGTCTGGCAAAGCAAGCTTTGACGATTTGGGACTGGACCGATCCTTATGCCGATCAATATAAAAAGCCGATGGACATCGTGCTTGCAAAATATAAGCAAGAAAACCCGAATGTCGAATTGAACATCGAGAAAATTACTAACGACGACATACGGACCAAATTATTGGCTGCCGCTTCAGCGGACAATCTGCCTGACGTGGCATACATTGATGGTCAGTCGCTCGCGGAATTCCAGAAATCCGGCCTCATCACTCCACTGGATGAATTCGTTCAGAAGTGGGGTCAGAAGAACGATTTTCCGAAAGCGGTATGGGATTCGGTCGTATTTGATGGTAAGACCTACGGTATTCCTGGCGACGGCGACGTAAGAACGCTGCTTTATCGGAAGGATGCGTTCGAAAAGGCAGGTCTGGACCCGAACAAGCCGCCGAAAACATGGTCGGAATTGATTGACGATGCGCAGAAGCTGACGGCGGCCAAAGATAAAACCGGCATTCCATATGGCTTAGGCCTAAACGGCGGCAATTCCGAGCATACGTCGATGAACTCACTCCAATACATTTGGGATCTCGGCGGAGACTTCGTAACGGCGGACGGCAAGCCGGCGCTGAACAGCGAGCCAGTCGTGAAAACGCTGCAATTCATGACCGACTTGGTGCAAAAAAATAAAGTCGCTCCCCCCGATAGCTACCTGAGAATGAAGAAGGAAGTCGCTCAAGCCGTCATCGGTAACGAAACGGCGATGGCGATCGTCGGTTCTTGGGAATGGCGTTCGGACGCCAGCTTCCTGAAAGCGGCCAATCTGAAGGACAACGTACTGTCCGCACCGATCCCGCTCGCGGACGGTGCGAAGGTAACCCAGCCATATACGGCGGTCGGCTACGGTACGTGGGTCATCTTCAACAAATCCAAAGTGAAGGATGCGGCCTGGAAGTGGATCGAGCAGGTAACGAGCCCGGAGCACGAAGTCAACATCTTTAAAGACGGCACCGGCAACATGCCGATGCGCGTATCGGCTTACAAAGACCCGATCTTCAGCTCCGATCCGATCTTCAAAACATTCATCGACGTCGTTCCGAATGCGCGTCCGCGTCCGAAGACGGCTAGCTACGAAGTGCTGTCCCAAACTTATCGTACCGCCGTACAGGAGGCGCTGTCGGGTAAGAAATCTCCGCAGCAAGCTCTTGACGACGCACAAAAAGCGGCTCAATCCAAGATTGATAAATAAAATTTGAACGGATGCGGCGCTCAATTATAAAAGCGCCGCTCTTGTTTTCTGGAAGGAGATTTTGGTTTTATGCCCAGCTTTCGAAAAAGCGACTTGCCTATAGCCGTGCTGCTTCTGCTTCCCGTCTTTTTGTTTGTCGGCGTGTTCGCCTTTTTTCCCGCTTTCTATGCTGCATATTTAAGCTTTTACCGTAGCGATTTCCTGATCATGAATAACCACTTTGTCGGTCTGGACAACTATGTGAAGGTACTGAAGGACGGAGAGTTCTGGTCCTCACTCGTCAAAACGCTCTCCTTCACGTTTTGGTCCGTGCTCGGCCAGTTTGTCTTAGGCCTTCTGCTTGCGCTTGTATTAAATCAGAAAATTAAAGCGACAACTACGCTGCGGGTGCTGATTACGATTCCATGGACACTGTCTCCGGTCGTTATCGCGGTCATTTTTCAGGCGTTATATGTGCCAAATCGGACCGGACTGCTTAATTATTTCCTCATGTCCTTGGGCATTGTCGATCAACCGATCGCCTGGCTTGGGATCGGAACGGCCATGGCGATGGTCGTTGTTGCGAACATATGGTTCGGGATGCCATTTTCCCTGATTATGCAGCTTGCCGGTCTTCAGTCGATTCCCAATGACGTCTATGAAGCGGCGACAGTCGACGGGGCGGGGCTGTGGCGGAAGTTTTTCCAAATCACGCTTCCTCTGTTGAAGCCTACGATTCTGGTGAATCTGATCTGGATTTCAATCAGCACGCTGAATGAATTCGACCTTGTGTTTGCGCTGACTGGCGGCGGTCCGATGAACCAAACGAACTTGCTCGGCATCGATATGTACAACACAGCTTTCAAAACGGGTCAATTTGAAGTCGGATCTACGATTGCGGTGCTGATGTTCATCATCAATGCGCTGCTCAGCCTCATTTACGTCAAAAGCTTGAAAACCGAAAATTACTACTAAGATACGATGTCTGATTAATCATAGGAGAACCGATAATGAAAACAAATCGAGGTTTTGTCTACGGAAGCTATATCATTGCCGTCTTCTGGGCGCTCATTTCGGTCATTCCGCTGCTCTGGATTGCCGGTCTCGCCTTTAAGGGGCAAAGTGAATGGACGGCATATCCGCCTACGCTGTGGCCGAAAAACCCGACGACGATCAATTTCGAGAGGGCCCTGCACAATTCGCCGATCCCGAATTATTTCATGAACAGCGTGATCGTTACGGTCGTGTCCTTGTTTTTCTCGCTGCTGCTCGGTTCTTTAGCCGCTTATGCATTCGCCCGCTTGCGATTTCCCGGGAGGAATTTCGGGTTCTATCTGATTTTCTCCACCCGGATGATCCCGGCTCTGCTGACGGTTATTCCGCTTTATGTGATCATGCACAAGCTGCACCTGCTCAATTCCCTGTGGTCGGTAATTTTGGCGTATACCGCGACGGGCATTCCGATGGTCGTATTCGTCATGCGCGGATTTTTCGAGGGAGTGCCCAAAGAGATCGAGGAAGCAGGTATGATCGACGGATGCAGCCGTATGCAGTCATTTTTCATGATTATGCTACCGCTCGTTAGACCGGGACTTGCGGCGTCTGCGATCTTCGTGTTTGTCCGCACATGGAACGAATTCATCGTCGCCTTAACTCTTACATCTTCCGATACAATGAGAACACTGCCTGTCGGCCTGAGGAACGCAATGGGACAGCGCATGGGCGAGCTTGGACCTATGGCCGCCTATGCTTTAATCGCCATTATTCCGATTATTATCGTCTTCCTGGTTTTCCAGAAGCATTTTGTAAGTGGTTTAGTGCAAGGCTCTAACAAATAAAAGCCATAGAAAAGGAATGGAGCAAACATGAAACACGAACATATTCAGGGAGGAACTCTCTCCACAGGACTTTGGCATGTTCCGGTCGAATACGACGTGTCGAATACGATGCTGATGGCTCAATATGATGGTATCGGCGGCATTCGCAAATATTCGGTCGCGGGCAAATGGAGAATGCTGAAAGAAGCGTCTTGGTACTGCGGTTGGAGCGTTAACGGCGAGCTCACCCATAACGATGTACGCAAGCAAGTGACCTGCCGTGGAAAAAAACAGCGGATCGCCTACGACACTTTCCGTTCTGTCAACATGAACGTGGAGCAGTATTGCCATTCGAATGAGAATGTTTTGTATACCGTCTATCAGGTTCATAATACTGGCGGCAGCGCGGTGACGTTCGATCTGCACTTCGGATTCGAGATTGACGTGGAATCCTATTATTCTTACAACATCCGGCGGTTCCGGAAAGCGGAAGCAGTCGTTCCGGCGGTAACGCCCGAGAACTCCATGGGCTTTACCATGACGATAGCTGAGGATTTCTCGTTACAGTATCGTTCGAATCACTCACTGGAACAGCTTGTCCATGAAGACGGCAGATGCAATATCCACTATCGGTTGACGATTGCTCCAGGGCAGACGGAACGATTGGTATTTGTCATTACAGCAGGCGCGGCTGTAGCCGTAACACAAATGGATGCATGGCTCGCGGCAAGTCAAACCGCCGCTGCCGCTGTTGACAAAGAGAATGTTTGGTTGGAGGAAACCTTCAGCTCCAGGGACAAAGAACTGAATGCCCTGTACGGTTTTTGCCTGAACGCTTCGCTGTCCTCCTTCAAGGATTTGGGCGGGGGCTTTCGCGGCTATTTCGCGGGAATCGATTACCAAAGTCCGCCGCGGACTTACTTCCGTGACGGTTATTGGACGCTTCTGCCAACCTTGCCGTACAAACCGGATTGGGTGCGCGGCCAGATTTTGACGCTGGCTAACGGGATTCTGGAAAATGGCTCCTGCCCAAGTGCCGTCATTTACAATCAGGATAACGGACAGTACGAGCCGTTTTGGCCGGATCATTACGATTCGCCTTCGTTTTTTGCCATGATGATTTACGATTATTTGGCGTGGACGCGAGACTTCAGCCTGCTGGAGGAGAATGTCAACGGGAACACCGTAGAAGCATTGATGGAAAAAGCTTTGGGTTACCTGACAAGCTTCGTCCCTCAGGACGGTTACTTATTTATGAAGCCTGAGAACCGCAGAGACTGGGCGGATAATGTCTTCCGCGAAGGCTACGCGGTGTATGATCTGGCATTGTACATTCGCGCCCTGTCCGGGGCGTCGTCCATTTATTGCTTGCTGGGGCAAACGGAAAAGGCGGACGATTACGGAAACCGCAGCCGAGGTGCGCAGGAACAGCTAAAGCACCTCATGAAGGAAGACGGTTTCTTCAATTATAAAAATAGCAATGGAGCCGTCGAACCAAACATCTCCATCGAATTGTCGCTGCTGATTTTGTACGGCATTCTGGATGAAGCGGAGCAGCAATCTTTGCTGGCTGAAATGGCAGCGCAATTGGAAACCCGCAACAACAAGGAGCAGCTTTTCGGCGATTGGGGGACCATGGCCGTTTATCCATTCTATAAACATGTGCATCACCTGGTCGAAAAAACGATGGCGCCATATCGTTACCACAACGGTGGCGACTGGCCGTATATGAGCGGGATCTATGCGTGGGCCAAATTATGGGCCAAAGACGAGGGCTGGCGTTATCCGCTAACCCGCTGGTTCCAGGCATCTCTGGAGAACGGATGGCTGACGCCAATCGAGTACTACGGGCCTGTATACGGCAAAGGTTCCAACCTGCAAGGGTGGAGCGCAATGCCCGCAGCCGCCATGCTCATGGGCGGAGCAGGTTTGTGGCCGCGTCTTGAGGATGAGGAGCTCGCGCTTCACACGCCACCTTGGGGAGACTGCACCTTCAAACATATTCAATTTCGCGGACGCACATATCGGCTTTCATTTGCTGGTGGCCAGTGGGACATTCATAGCGATGCACTCAAAGCATAGCCTCTTTTTTTGACGAATTAAAATAGAATAGATTATAGAGACAGCACATAGAACCGCTGTCAGGACGGAGTGAGAGAGTGAGAAATACTGGAGTGCCCTTGCTGGTTGTCGATGGTGGAGGAACGAAATGCTTGGCCATGTTTCTCGGATCTGACCGTAGCCTGCTTGGAGAAGGACGATCGGACGGATGCAACTACCAGACGGTAGGGGAAACCGGTGCCCGGGAATCGCTCAGACAGGCGATCACTCAGGCGCTCGGTCAAATGGAAGTAATAACCGGAAACGATCCGGAAACGATAAATGTGGAATGTGCGGTTTTCGGCATGGCGGGCCTTGATACGGAACGGGATCACGAGGTACTGACCCGTATCATTAGGGACGTTTTGAAAAGCGAGCGCATTGAGGCAAATAAAGTGATCGTCGAAAATGATGCCTTGATTGCCTTATTCGGCGCAGCAGGAGGCCAGCCCAGCGTATTGGTCATCTCAGGAACAGGATCTATCGTATGTGGGGTAAATGAATTGGGACGCTATGTGCGTAGCGGTGGCTGGGGCCACGTGGCTGGAGACGAAGGCAGCGGGTATTGGATCGGTACGAAAGCCGTTGCATCCGTTTTTAAAATGCTCGACGGCAGAGGAGAGACAACACTTCTTGGCGACGGAATCCTGACCTTTTTGGGCCTTGAGAATGCCGAGGATTTGTACAACTGGATTTATGGCGAAGCGTATTCCGTTGATAAAGTTGCGGATCTGTCAGCGATCGTCAAGAAATGCGCGGATGAAGGAGATGCCGTCGCCATGAGTATCGTGGAACAATCGGCGCAGGAGCTTTTCTCCGGCGTAATGGCGGTTTTGAAGGAATTGAAGATGGTGAACGACCCGTTTCAGCTGTTTTTGCAGGGTGGGGTCTTGTCGCATGTGCCGGAAATCCAAACCAAGCTGATGGGACTTCTAGACACAGCGGTTCCAGGTATGTACCAAGTTGCTGCGGACACTGCGCTCGAACCGATCGACGGAATTATTTCCAAAGGATTCGATTGGCTGAACAAGCACAGGCAAGAAATCGCCAAACGATAGCATAAAGGCAACGATATGGAGTCGTGTATTTGTTGTGGATGTTATTTAAAAAGGGACCACTGAGAGGTCTCTTTTTTGCAATTTTTAAGCATAAAATGGTGCAATCCTATAGTTTCTTCAAAGGATTATAGTGGATAACAGAGAGAACGAGAGCATATTTTTTGTCATCTTTGTGTTCGTTAAATTGTTAGACAGATTGTAAGTCGCTCAACTACCATGAAAATTAACTTCGGTTACTCGGTAAAAAGACAAAGAATAAGGCGCCGCTCACTCATTTTTTTAAAATGCGCAACGCTATGATATTGGAGATCAGTAGATCAGGACACTTCTAAAATTGTAACGTTATAGCATAAGGTTTCAAGTCTTCGAACCTAATTCCGTACAATAGCTCCAAGTTTTTGCTTATCAAAATAATCTTTACCTAAGTCTACATTTATCCTTTTCTTGTCAGTACATAATAAATGATTCTTAGCATAGCATGGGCCACTACAATAACTGCTCTTTTCCTACCTTTTCGTGCTAATGTTCGCCTATACATGGCACCAAGATAGTTTTTGGAAGCACCTACGGAATTCATTGAAGAACGAGCCCGACAATATAATCGGATTTTCGTTGTCCATATCACGGTTGTGAATTAAAAAATCAATTCAGCAAGTGTGGATCTCAGTCTAGGTAGAAAGGTTCTTTCTTGGTTAAGATCGCGTATATCCAGTGGATCAGTCTATTTACACAAGCGATTACGGCTACTTTAAACAGTTTGCCTTCTGCACGTTTTTTGTCTAAATAAGCGCTTATTTTTTGGTGATTTTATTTCGGGTTATTGTTGCAGCAATTTTGGTTCCAAAGCCGGGTATCGATTGGATTAAATCATACTCCATTAATTCTTCAGCCAGAGCCACTATCGATTTATCAAGTTTCGCAAGATGCTCTTGGTACTGAAGAAGCAAATTAATGAGCAGTTCAAGCGAGTTTAAATGACTCGGAAAAGCAGTCTTCTTGAAGGGATTTCACTTAGCAATTGTACATGAAGAGCTTTCAGATATATTACTTCAAAACTCAGATGGCAATTAATAAAAAGCATAATGGATAAATTTAAAATGAAAGAAAATGTAATATATGATGCAGTAAATACATCATGGTTGTAGGTTTCGATGATGGCTTTAGAAAACGCAGAAGCAAATAAAGTGGAATATTGTAAAAAACTTGGAATTCCGATTAATGAAAATGATTTGTTGACAGCTAACCTACTGAGTGAAATTGTAGCGGATAAAGGGGGAAAATAAAAATATCACACGGAAATCAACAGATTACTATAGATGATTGGTTAAGGGGTGTTGACAAACAGGCTTAGGGATATCTGTTACCTAAGCCTGTTTTTTCACATTAAAGGAGCTAAATTATTCCTGTAAAAAAGGCGATCGTCTAGGGTAAGTACCCGAATGACGATCGCCATAATCGTAAATAAGTATAGATAAGAACCAGAACTCAAAGAGGTAAGCCTGACCCAGGAGACTTATACTCGTGTTAACGATAGTCAGCACGTATGATGAGTTTGCCCGTTAATCCTGTCAGATCAATCGTCTCGGTACTGGAATTGAATTTAGTGTAAGGGCAACCGTTTACTTCAACGCCGATTAGCTGCTTATGTGCAGGAATACGAAGCCGCAGTTGAAGGTTACCGATGGGTCTCTGGCTAGGTACATCGAGGTCGGCCATTATTTGGTTATGCTCGATTTTGGAGGTAATGGTATAGCTGATTGGCCCGAATAGGCTAGGGGCGTCGTGAACTTGAATTTTTTTACCGTTCTCAAGCCAGCCCCTCGGCGTGGAAAAGGCCAACTGCAAGCTTTGCGGTTCCCCCTTGTTGTTGGTCATTTCATTGATCAGCATAAGCCGCAAGAGCTGCAAGAAGAAACCGTTGTTGGCGGTGTTCGGCGAGAGGTACATCCCCCGGTAGTATTCGTTCGGTGCCCAACCGTTTTCAAAGCTCGGCGGGGTGCAGGAGGTTCCGATCTCGCAGGCGCCGAACTGCAAGGGCCATTTGGAGGCAAGGGGGCCGACACTTGCCGCTTCACCGGTAATAAAGGTGTTTCTGGTCATGCCGTGAGCCAGTTGATTGTATAAGCTGAGAACCAACTGATCGGATTGGTCGTTATCCGCGAGAAATTTCGCTTGCTCCGTCTCGTAAACGTCGTTGATCGCACCGTCCCGAACCTTTAATAGCCCCAATAGGCGAGCTCCATGGTTGTAGAGATATTGGAGCGTAGCTTTCGCTTCCGGGGATTCTGGAGCGTATACCTGAGCTGAAAATCCATAATGCGCGACCAGATTCCAGTAACTGCCTAGAACTGTCGTTGGCAGATGGTCATAGGGTTCTTCCTTGTCCAGCAGCATCACCTGAGTGAAGAGACTACCGTCTGGCATTACGGTGCTGGATTGTTTGATGGCCTTATCAAACCAGACGCGCAGATCGTCTGCAATTGGTGCGTACTTGTCGGCCAGATCAGTTTCCCCCAGTTCTCTCCAGACGGAAACCATATTTTGCAGGCCGAAGAGCGCAGTTCCGATTTGGTGCAGTCCGTAGACCAAGCCCTTAACATCGCTTGAGTATTGCTGACGCGCCAGCAGATGATTGGGATCGCCGGCATGCTGTGTTGCCAGATCGACTGCATAAGCTTTGTACGCCGCCAGATTTTCGATAATCAGAGAGGAGTCGCCCGTTAAGCGGTAATAGTCAGCAGCATGAGAGAGTTTCTCGCCGATCTCCCAGTTGCGGCGGGTGCTGCCTTTGGACAGGGGCAATAAGTCCTGCAAGGCTCGTTTATAAACGCCGGTGAACCCATAGCGTCCGAGCACCCCCATCGTGCTGCTGCTTTCTGGCTGATAGAAGGCCTCATAGGCATTTCCCAAGCTATAGCGCCAAGTCATCTGCAGATCCTGAATCAACAGGTTGCGCTGGGCATCCATGACATTACTTTCTGGAACTTGGAAGAGTCTTCCTTCCGATAATCGGTTCTCCCAGTAAGCCGCAGATTCGACCCGGGCCCGCTTTTGTTCGCCTTTGTCCACATGGATCGCGGGTGCATTGACGATCGGGGTGACCGGCCTCACGATATAGACAGAATTATTTTCATTATTTGGGGCATCGAGGTTGTAGACCAGATCTGAATTGCTGAGCGTGGCACCAGGGCTGAAATACAGATATGTGCGACCCTGCTCGTCGACCAATTGATTCCCCTCTTGGTGGAGATTGCAGCTGCTGCATACTTGGAACCGGATGTTAGCGGGCTTATGGCCCGACTTGTCACGGTCGGCCGTAATTTCTACGTAGCTGGCTACAATATCAGTGCCTGGCAGGTTGGTCGCGAGCGACTCTTGTTGATACTCGATCCCGTCATGATCGCGGTATTGCAGCTGAAGGATCGGGAGATATCCCTTGTACAATGCAGGAGTGCTTAAGTTGGCCAGACAGGAGCCGAATTGCTCTTGACCTCCCGCTCCGACAAAAATTCTAGTGCTAAGGTTATCGGCTTTATTCGAGATAATCTGACTGCCATCGGCTACGGTCAAAGCCAAGTCACCGCGGGCGGTTAGCTGTTGCGGCTGCCCGAACGGGATGTAGTAGACTCCCGTATCTGTTAAAAACCCTCCCTGCGCAGCGGGGGCAATCGCGTACATGATGGGTGTGAAGAAGTCCTTCACGTTGTCATAAGTGGGACCTTCAGGCTTGGCAAGAATCTGTTGGCCGTAAACATCTTGGGACGTTGTCAATGCCTCAACTACGCGGTTCTTGTACAGGGCGCTCAGAGCTGGCTGCTCAGTACCGGGCGGGCATCCGACCGTTCCGGGGTGAAGTCCTATCGCAATCCCCGGTTCTGAACTTGCCGCAGAAGCCGGAAGGGCAGCCGCCAGGAATAGGCACAACAGCACGAAGTTCATCAACAACGATTTGACTAACCTTTGCATAAAATGAAATCACTCCTTTAGATAATAGGCTTATAGTTTAGAGGCAAGCGTGACCGATGTTACATGCGTGATCACCTCCCTTTCATCTATACACTGTGAATCAAGGAATTGACGCCGGTTGCAAGAAGGAGTAGAAACGTTACGCGCCGGAACCATGTTTGGTTGATTTTGTTATGCAGAGTGATACCGATCGCCTGACCAATAAAAATCGCCGGTATCAACAGTAAGTCCTGAAGCAGGTCGGTCTCGAAACGCCCGCTTGCAAGCTGAAGAATCAGACTGACCAGATAGACAAGACAGTAGAAGGCCATGGACGTGCCTCGAAAAATGTTCTTGTCTACACGTTTCGAAATCAGGTAGAGTACGATGGGCGGTCCGGGCATTCCGACGCTCGAGGTCAGAAAGCCTGATAGAAACCCAATGCGTTTGCCATTACCCAAGGGAATAGAAATCCGAAGCATCATAAAGACCGCAGCCGCGATAATCGAGATGCCGACGATCAGTTTGAGCCACATCACGTCCGCTATGTAATACAAAATCCCGCCTAGAGGCAATCCGAGCAGACTGCCTGTAATAAGCGGTTTCAGCAAAACTATGTCGATATCCTTTCGAACTCTGGGAAGGGTCGATAAGGAAGAAATAAAAGACAGAAGCACGCTTAATGTGATGGTGTAATGAGCCGGATAAAGCAATATTAACAGCGGGATGGCAATAATGGCGAAGCCAAATCCCGTGCAGGCTTGAATGAGGGCTGCCAGCACAATAATGAGAAACGTAAGCGTCCATACCATAAATGTACCCCCAGCTTATTCTGTTATGGACGGTCGGTCGAGGTAGACGGTCTTGAGCTGGGAGTAAAATTCCTTGGCCGATTTACCCTGTTCCCGGGAATTGGAGCTCGATTCCTTCATGCCTCCAAACGGGACATGCGGTTCCGCGCCCGCCGTCTCGGAATTAACATGCACGATGCCGCATTCCGCTTCATCGATGAAGTGCATGGCTTTGGCGATATCCCGGGTAAAGACCGCTGTGCTCAGGCCGAAGCTGCTTTGATTCACGAGTGAGATGGCTTTGCTAAGGTTGGCTGCAGAGACAACGGAAACCACTGGGCCGAATATCTCTTCCGTCGCAAGACGGCTTTCAGGCTTTACATTCGTGAAGACTGCAGGCGACACAAAATAGCCGTTCGAGTCGAGAGAAACTCCGCCCGACAATAGGCGTGCGCCCTCGAGTTGACCGATTTGAATGTACTTGAGAACTGTTTGTTGCTGATCGAGCGAAGCTAATGGTCCCAAATAAGTTTTAGGATCAAACGGGTCGCCGACCTGCAGATTACGGCAGCGATCAACCAACGCCTCAGTGAAGGAGTTCATTAATGACGCTTCAACGATCACTCGGCTCGTGGCGGTGCACTTTTGACCTGAAGAGCGCATTGCACCTCGAACGGTCATTTCTACAGCAAGTTCGAGATCGGCGTCGGAAAGCACAACCGCAGCATTTTTTCCGCCCATTTCGAGTTGGTATTTAACTCCACGCGAGGCGCATGAAATACCAATGCTTCGACCAACGCCGTTGGAGCCGGTGAAGGAGATGGCGCGCACCTGTGGATCATTCACTAAGGCGGCACCCAAGACAGATCCCCGACCATAAACGACATTCAGTACGCCTTCCGGGAGACCCGCTTCCAAAAGCGCCTGTGTAAGGTGATAGGACGTCAGAGGTGTTAAATCCGCCGGCTTCCATACCACCGTGTTGCCGTAGACTAAAGCTGGGGCAATCTTCCAAGCCGGAATAGAGATAGGGAAATTCCAAGGTGTGATTACCCCGACGATGCCGAGTGGTTCCCTGCGGGTATAGAGCATAGTGCGGGGGTCGGCTGCAGCATATACCTCACCCGTCTCCTGACGTGCTTCACCAGCGTAGTAGCGCAGAATTGCAGACGCTCGCATCGTCTCCCCCTTGGCCTCAGTAAATGTTTTACCCTCTTCGAGGGACAAGTCCCGGGCAATTGTATCGACTCGCGATGCAAGCAAATCGGAGGCCCGGTACAGAATCTCCCCTCTCTCCAAGAGACCCATTCTCCGCCATCCGGGATAAGCTGCTGCTGCAGCAGAGACCGCATCCTGCAGATCAAGCGGGTCGCTATCCGGAAATTGCGCTAAAATCTCTGAGCTTTGGCTAGGATTGAGGTTGGGGCGCAATTGTCCCGAACGTGATGCGGTCCATTGTCCGCCGATAAGATTATGATAGGTTTCCATCTGTTACAGCTCCTGTCTAATATTGTATGAATTATCCTTTAAGGGCTCCTGCCGTTAATCCCTTTGCGATTTGGTCTGACAACAGCATATAAAGAATTAAGACCGGCAGAAGCGCAATCAACATCCCAGCGAAGAGGTATACCCACTGGGCGGTAACTTCAGCGTTCACATCTAGATAATATAGACCTACAGCGACGGTATAATTGACCGAGCGGGTTATGAACACAAGTGCATAAAAGAATTCGTTCCATGCCCATAGAAAATTTACTACAAATACGGCGGCTATCCCCGGACCGGCCATAGGAAGGAATATCTTGATAAAGGATAGAAGAAGCGGAGCCCCGTCAACGGCTGCGGCTTCTTCCAATTCGTGTGGAATCGACTTGAAAAATCCGGACAAGTAATAGATAGAAAACGGCAGCATTAACCCTGTGTAGATGATGATCAACCCGATCTTGGTATTTACCAAGTGCAGATTTACCCATAGAAAATAGAGGGGTACGACGGCCAGAATGACCGGCAGCATAATCCCCACGAGGAAAAATTGCTGCAAAAATCCTGCCCATTTTACGCCACGAATTCGGGAAAGTGCATAAGACGCCAGCGTTGCGACAATCAGGGAAAGCGTCGTCGAGATGAAGCTGATTACGATGCTGTTGCCGAAATACGAGCCCATTTTGGCGCGCTGCCAGGCTTCAACAAAATTGGACCATTTCCATGTTTGTGGGAGTTGCCAGGGAAGAGAAGTGATAAATTCGGAATTGGCCTTAAGAGACTGCAGCGCAACCCAGATAAAAGCCCCAATCGTGAGGAAAGTATAGAAGCCGAGAATTAGATAAATCATCAACATTTTAGCCCGGATTGCGAGAGACATTGATCAACCTCCTAAAATTCATAGGATTCGCGACGATTCAAGCGATTCGCAAGCCAGGTGATCACTATGATCACAAACATCATCAGCGTAGCTAGTGCAGTGGAGTATCCGAACTTGTTGGAAACAAAAGCGATGCTGTATACATATGTAGCTGCGACCTCTGTTGAGTTCATCGGGCCGCCTTGGGTCATTACGAACACCCAAGCAAAAGCCTGAATAGCATGGATGATCCATAGAACGATCAAGGATCGCAGGACGTCCCAAAGAAGGGGGAGGCTTATGTGAAAAAACTGCTGTCGGTCGTTAGCTCCGTCCACCTTAGCGGCGTCGTACATATCGGTGGGAATGCGCTCCAGACCTGCGGAGATAAGTACAACATACATGCCGATACTGTGCGAGACAGATGCTACCGTTACTGCTAATAGCGCAGTATGGGTATTCCCCAGCCACGGGGTGGCAAGCGATTCCAAGCCTATCGCTTTTAGTAAGGCATTGAGCAGCCCCCAATTGGGGTTGAGGAAAAATTTCCATATCAGGGATGTGACTAACACCGATATGACCACCGGCGTGAAGATAATAAATCGAAAAAATCGCTTAATGCGTATGGGCTGGGACAGGCACCAAGCCAAAAAAATGGCAGGCACGAAGAGCATAAATAAGCTAAGGACGGTGTAGATCAGCGTGTGCTGTAAAGACGTCCAGAAAAATGGGTCATGGACGGCGTTAATATAATTTTTAAAACCTACGAAACTATACTTGGTCTTCAAGGAGCGATCAGTGAAAGAATACAGAATCGTCTGCACCATTGGTAAAATGAGTACGACCGTATAAAGCACAATCGCCGGCAGAACGAATGGCCAGAACAAGCGTTGGCGTAATCTCTCCAGCATACGAACCTCCTGAGAAAAAATAGTGGCGGGGGGGCGATTGCCTCCCCGCTCATTGATGTTTTACTGACCTCGGAGTCGAGTGAGATTGGTATCGATCTCCTGCACCATTTGCTCCGCTTTGACACTCTTGAAGTACAGGTGAGTGACAGGCAAGTACCAAGCATCAGCCCGCTGCTTGTCAAAGATGATCCCATAGTAGTAGTAGGTGAGTGAGGCGTTCGCCGCATCCTTCAGCATGCTGTCCAGTCCGGGAATGGAAGCGGGGGTCGGGACGCCCTCGTAAGGTGAGATGAAGCCAAGATCTTTGGCCCGTGTTGTCTGCTCTTCTTTAGAAGTAAGGGTACGAAGATATTCGACTGCGAGTTCCGGGTTCTTCGATTTATCGGCGGCGCTCCACTGAAAGACCGTGCCGAAAACGCCTTTTTGGTCACCCTGGCCACCCGGTACCGTTGGAAACGGAACGATTCCGATCTGAAAATCAGCGGGAATGGACTGCTTCATCTCGCCTACAAGCCATGAGCCCATTAGAATCATGCCGGCTTTGCCACGGAAAAATTCAGTCTGTGCGGCGGTGAAGTCTGTCCCCTCGAAGCCTTTCAGGAAGTCGCCATCGCCCACTAATTGCTCCAACTTCTTTGCAGCCCGCAGGAAGCCAGGGTTATCGGCGGCCTTCTTGTTGCCCCAAGCAACGTCCATCACCGCCTGCGTACCGACCTCTCTCTCCAGCAAATAGTCCCACCACATGCCCATATAGCCGTTGTTTGTTCCAGTGACAGCAATTGGATCTACTCCTTTAGCCTTCAGAGCAGCGGAAACCTGAATCAAGTCGTCCCATGTGGCCGGAGGTTTGAGTCCGTACTGATCGAACATCTTTTTATTGTAATAGAGTCCTAATACGATTGCCTGATCGGGAACTGCATAATACTGGCCTTTTAATTGCGCAAACGAGCGGAAAAGCGGCATGATCGAATCTTCCCAAGTTTTGCCGTCGTAATCGGAGCGCTTGGTCGTTTTCAAGGTGTCGGTCAAGTTTTTCAGTTGGCCTTCTTCCACCCAGTGATAGGAGCTGGTGTTGGCTCCGTTGAAGATATTGTCAACATCCAACGGATCGCCGCTTTTCCAGCGCAGTTCGAGTTGAGGGCGGGCTTTCGTATTAGAAAAAGTGTACGTCAACTGTGTACCTGGGAATTGTTTTGTCAAGTTATCGCCTACACGTTGGACCGCTTTAAAATTATCGGATCCTTCGGGCCATAGGGCTCCTACTTCCAGCGGGCCGCCTTTAATTTTTGTTGCTTGCATTCTAGGAGAAGGAGTACTGGTGACACTGGAGTCGCCAGTCGAGGCTGGAGTAGCACTGCTGCAGGCGGTCGTCGTTAAGAGACCAGTTAAGAGAATGGAGCTAATACAATGCTTTAAATTAATTTGCATGTCGTTCCCCCTTTGGTTCAATATGGTGAACTTAAGTACAGAGAAAGATTCTATAATTAATTTAGCATGTTGATGACATCATTTCAAGACAAAAATGCGAAAAAAACAATGATATGTTATGTAAAGAGACATCATTTTAAAATTCGACAAGAACTAACAGCGTTTTCAGTGGGAAAAAACGGAAGTTAATGTTAGAATATATAACATTAGCTGATGCATTTTCATGTTAGTTGATGGAATCGGACAAATTCCTCGGCTACAGCTCGGTTAATAAGATCAAGCAGCAGCTTCCCGTGTTCGGTACTGGCCTGGCCTGCGTTATCGCTGTAGCCGTCTATGGCTGCCCAACTACCATGACGCTGGATGAGCGGTCCGGCTGCCGGGTCTTTGTGCACGGAAGGGATAGGGCGATTGAGCGGCAGAGGAAGCAGATCGGTTTGCACCAACTCTGGATGTAAGGCCATCATTAACGATGTCTCGAAACCTCCGGCATGGCCGGGCACAATACCAAGGCTCGCCGCTGCTCCCTCCCGCAAGATCGTCTCCCAAGCGATCGTCCAATAGGATGCGGCTCCTGCAATCACCGGGTGACGCAGGGCCAGCTCGCGGGCAGCGAGCCTTACGCACTCCTCGTTGCCGCCGTGGGAATTGAGGAGATAAATTCGGCGGAAGCCGCTACTTACTAAGGAATCGGTTAAGTCTTTCAGCACTCGAAGCAGTGTTTCAGTGGAAAGAGATAAAGCGCCGGGATAAATCAAATGGTGATGCGAGGCGCCATAAACGACGACCGGACAGACCACAATCGGAATATCCCGATTGGCCTGCGAGGCGGCAGCAATGGAGATACTTTCAGCCAATAAAGAGTCTACCTGGACTGGAAGATGCGGTCCGTGTTGCTCAATCGCCGCCACAGGCAGCACGACGGTCGTTTCGGGTGCCCATTGTCCAATCTCTGTTCGGGTCAATTCGTGGAATCGCAAGCTCTGGGGTCTTACGTTGGATGTTTGCAATGGAAAAAACCTCCTTTACATATGTCTGAGTTCTATATTATACTTTTTTTAATCATTTTTGAAGTTCATTTCAAAATAATGAACTAATTTTATTGGAGGTGCTGTTGTGGAAGAAACTTATAAGTTTTTAGCAGGCTTAGGTTTTCCTACGAGAGATGCTCACGATCTTCCCGATTCGACCAAACGATTTCCAGATGGTGCCCAAGTCAGGATTGAAATCCCAAGCGTAGAAGGTCCAAACGTACTTGCTGCTGTAATAGAGGCGTCAAAAGAGTATGAAGTGCCCATCCATCGTGTTTCTCAAGGAAGCGGTATTATGCTCTGTACCGATGCGGAAATCCGCGAGATGTTCGCGCTTGCGGCCGGCCATGGTATTGAAGTGAGCTTATTTGTAGGGCCACGCACGACTTGGGATATTACGTCTGCCAGTCATACCCCGTCAGGTAAAGGTCAAGCTTTGCGCCATGAGGGGATGGATCAACTGGTTTATGCCTTGGAGGACATCAAGCGCGGCTGCCGACTGGGGCTCCGCGGAGTATTGGTAGCCGACGAGGGGCTCCTTTTGATTGTAAACGAGATGAAGAAAGCAGGCCAGCTGCCTGCCAATTTAGTGGTTAAGGTATCCGTATCCATGGGCGCCGCAAACCCTGTCTCGATCAGACATATCGAGGAGATGGGAGCGGGCACCTACAATGTACCCTCGTCACTTACACTTGCAAGGCTGGGGGCAATCCGCCAAGCTGTCAACATCCCATTGGATCTCTATGTGGAGTCCCCGGATGAGTTTGGCGGGGCGATCCGCTTCTATGAAATTCCGGAAATTGTGCGTGTCGTATCACCTGTCTATGTGAAATTCGGGCTTCGCAATGCAGCAAATGTTTATCCGAGCGGCGCTCATATTGAGCAGATGGCCGTGGCTCAATGTCGAGAGAAGGTACGGCGGGCTGCCCTAGGACTGGAGATTCTTCGCCGTTACTATCCCGAGGCGATCATGTCCGAGACAGGCGCCAGCGATCTGGCCGTGCCTCAAATTTAACCGCCGAATGGGGGAAACTCAGTGTCTAACCGTACTATAGGTATTGGTATTATCGGTTGCGGCGATATTGTTATGGCGCAGCACCTACCCGCTTTGATGGAGAATCCAGTGGTTCGTTTGACCGCCGTTTGTGATGCAGACCCGCAACGGGCGGAGCATGCCGCACTCATTTCGGGCGACGTATATCATACGACAGATTACCGGCGCATTCTAGCTGATGCAAATGTGGACGCAGTTCTAGTTTGCACACCCCCTTGGGTGACACCCGGTATTACAATCGATGCGCTGTACGCGGGTAAGGATGTTCTGTGCGAGAAGCCTATGGCCACATCGGTTGCAGAGGCGGAGAAAATGGCGGCCGCCGAACGGCAAAGCGGGAGCTTGCTTCAGGTAGGATTTACATACCGACACGGTCCGTTAATGGAGGCTCTGCAAAGCTGGATTGCCAGAGGCCGGCTCGGCCATCCTCTGCAAATCCGACTTGGTATATTCGACGAGATTTTGAACCCTGAGGGTGACCCTGAGCATTACGGACGTATTCTAAACACTTTACACCATGGACCGCCTTGTATTCACGATGGCGCCCATGCTGCGGACTATTTGGCCTATTTAACGGGCTCATCACCTGTGAGGGTAGTCGCCTACGGATTGACCTCCAGCCCTGAATTCCCTGCGCCCAATTATAATGCCGCCCATATTGAGTTTGCTAACGGTGATCGGGCTAAGCTGGAAATCGGTTGGTTTTACCCGCACCTGCCAAAGGGTGAATTCCAAATCCTGGGACCGGGCGGAATGGCTTATTTAGACCGGACTAACAATGAAGCGGTTATCATTGAGGGGAAGGTAACCGAGCGGGTGCAATTGTCAGAGGATAGGGCGCGGTCTTGCTTCCGGACGCAGCTTGCCAAGTTTACGGATCATATCCAAATGCGTAGAACCCCTGTACCTGGCAGTCGCGAAGGCATCGCAAGTCTTCGTCTCACCTTAGCTATCGCCGATGCGATGGCAACCGGGAACCCTGTGGAAATGAACCAGGAGGGAATAACGTGAATATTGACGCGCATGTACAGATCGGTGAAGGACGCTACCACCGTGTAGTTCCGGAACGTATATTGGAGCAGATGGACAGTTGCGGCATTAACCGAGCGTTGATCAGCCCGATCGACCGAGAGATGGCCGTTCACAACCGGGAAGGCAATGATCGGGTGCTCGCACTTGTTAAGCGGTATCCGGACCGGTTTCTCGCTTATGCAACAGCCAATCCTTGGTACGAAGGGGCGGCTGTTGCTGAACTGGAGAGGGCATTGGGGGAGGGGGCGGCAGCAGTCAAGCTGCATCCGCCACTACAAGGATTCATGATCATGGAGTCATTGGTTCATCCGCTGATCGAAGTCGCCGCCCGTCATCGCGCACCAGTCTATGTCCACACGGGTACACCGGCTTATGCCTTGCCATTGCAGCTCACAGAGCTTGCGTTAACTTTCCCTGAAGTTTCGTTTATCATGGGAAAAAACGGCAAGACGGACTTTTGGATCGATGCCTTTCCCGCTCTGGAAAGGGCAGCCAACCTATACGGGGATACTGCCCATGATTTCCCAGAGAGAGGGATGGCCCGCCTATGTAAGGTCATTGGGCCTGAGCGTATTATATTTTCCAGCAATCATCCTGTTTCTCGTATGACGCTCGAGGTGGAAAAGGTCAGGGCTATCGATGTAACCGAAGCAGAGAAGGCAGCCATATTAGGCGGAAATATGGAGCGGCTGTTGGCCGCGCGGTTCCGCTGATTCCTTGCATCGGATTTTAGAATGACAGGAGGCATGATCATGAAGGTCGACTTTCACGTTCACCAGCCAGGAAGGCTTGGGGACGGCACCTATCCTTATAAGTCCGAGGATTATATCGAATTCATGGATAAACATGCAATCGATATTAGTGTGATGCTTACAATAGACGGATTTTGGCAGGATCCGATCGCCTGCAATGACTACCTCTCTGAGTGGTGCGTATCGTTTCCAGATCGGCTAGTGCCCTTCTGTACGGTGGATCCGCGTAAATCGGGAGCTGACAAGGAAGTGGAGCGATGCGTTACCGAGCTGGGGATGAGGGGGGTTAAGTTTCACAATTGGCTGCAGGGATTCAGCCCCCTAGAAGCATTTATGGCACCTATCTGTGATGCAGCTGCAGCTTTAGGAATTCCACTTTTCTTTCATGACGGTACGCCTCCCTACTCCTCGCCCTTGCAGATTGCTGAACTTGCGGCGCGCCACCCGAAGCTTAAAGTGATCCTCGGGCATTCCGGACTTCACGATCTCTGGCCAGAAGCGATTGCTGCGGGTCGACGACATCGCAACGTCTACCTATGTATGTGTGCGACGCCGCCCTTTGCCATGAAGCAGATCGTCGAGCAGGTACCGCTGGAACAAATTGTGTTCGGTACGGACGGCGGGCTGTTTCATACAGCCGAACAGCCTTATGTTGATTACCGTTTTCGTGAATTTGACGCTCTGGAAATACCGATGTCAGACAAGGAGCGGATCCTAGGGTCAAACGCTATTCGACTATTAGGCAGATCCGTTGAAGGAAGGAGATGAAATTGTTGAAAATAATCCGCATTGAAACAATTCCTGTGCAAGTCCCTCTTCACCCGGAACGTGCTATACGTTCTGGTCGAGGCAACCATCTGGTCTCGCCATTCTTATTGGTTAAAGTTCATACCAATGAAGGCATCATCGGTTTGGGAGAGGTCTCCTGCACGCCCGGATGGAGCGGCGAGGATCAAGTGACGGCGGAACATTTCATTCGGAATTTCCTTGCGCCTCTAATGATCGGGGAAAACCCTTTAAACATTGAGGTATTGACGCAGCGCATTCAGAAACGAATCGCCCATAACACCTTTACCAAGGCTGCTCTAGAAATGGCTTTATGGGATATTCTCGGCAAAGTTGCCGGTCTCCCTGTCTATCATCTTTTAGGGGGACCAGTAAGGGAATTCGTACCCACCAAGTTTTCTGTCACTGGGGTAGAGCCGAATAAGGCTGCAGAGATTGCGGCTTGGGCGGTGGAGCAGGGCTTTAGCAAGATGAAGCTGAAGGTAGGGACGGGGCATGAGGAAGACGTTGCCCGTGTCAAAGCGGTGCGGAAGGCAGTTGGCCCAGCGGTTAAATTAGGTGTAGACGCCAATGGCGGTTGGTCACCCAGAGTGGCGGTACAAACGATAAACCGTTTGTATGATGAGGCAGGCATCTACTTCGCCGAGCAGCCGGTGCCTGCGCTGGATATGACATGGCTCGCTGATGTACGGGGGAAGGTACCCGTTCCGATCATCGCAGACGAAAGCCTTAATACGCCGCAGGATGCAATGGCTCTTGTACGAACTGGCGCCGCCGACGTCCTCTCTCTTTATGTAGGCAAAGGCGGCGGCATCGGTCCTGCTCGCAAAGTGGCTGCGGTTGCTGAAGCGGCAGGCATTACCTGTACGGTAGGCAGCAATCTCGAGCTCGGAATTGCCAGCGCGGCGATGATTCATCTCGCCATGGCGACACAAGGAATTGGAGCAGAAGAATATCCTTGTGATATTCTTGGACCGTTTTTCTATGAAGACATGCTTCTGCAGGATTCGCTGCCGATCAAAGGCGGAGAAGCGCGGCCGTTGGAACGGCCGGGACTGGGAGTGGAGCTCGACGAACAGAAGGTGGAGCATTACAGGGTTCGTTAGGAAAGCCCGAAAAAAAGCATCGGCAAATCAGTAGGGAGGGATAACGATGTACGTACCGCGCATCAACGGTGCTCGCATTAGCTGCGACTACATGTATCGGGGACAACGGATCGCGATGATGGAGAACGAAACGCTGGCGGTCACGCTGCTTCTCGATCAAGGAGGGAGCATAGTGGAATTTCGTTATAAGCCACTGGATGTGGATGTGATGTTTCGGGCTCCTTGGGGGATGCGTACATGGGGCAGTTGGATACCTACTGTGGCCAATCCGCGCGGGAACTGGATTGATCACTACCCCGGCGGATGGCAAACGGTTTTTCCGGCCGGCAGTGCAGCCTCTGTCTACAAAGGCGCTAACCAGGGGACGCATGGTGAAGTAAGCCTTATGGGTTGGGAGTATGAGGTGATTAAGGATACTCCTGAAGAGGTGGCTCTTTTGATGCGTGTTGAGGCTCAACGACTGCCGTTTCGCATGGAGCGTACGTTGCGGCTCAAGCGGGGCGGCGGGATCTTGGAGATTGAGGAGACGGTAGAGAATCTGAGCCCGCAGCCGCTGCACTGTATGTGGGGGCAGCATCCGGCGTTGGGCGAGCCGTTTCTGGGACCGGAGACGGAGCTGCATCTGCCTCCTTGCCGTATCTCCCGCTCTCCTTCCGGGGAGGACCTGCCAGGCCGGGTGGTGCCCGGGACGTCTGGGGCATGGCCGTACTTGCCTGGAAGAAACGGTCAGCCGATTGATTTACGGCGCATGCCACCTCGGGAGTACCCTGCGTCCGATATGCTTTTTGCCGCCGAACTGGCCGAAGGCTGGGCGGCGGCGTGCAACTCGCGGATCGGTATGGGCTTTGGCATGAGCTGGCCCCTTGAGCACTGGCCATACCTTTGGATTTGGCAGGAGTTGGGCGGAAGTGCAGACGCTCCCTGGTTCGGCCGTGCCTACACGATGGGGATTGAGCCTTTCAGCAGCATCCCGGATGAGGAGCTGCCAGGACTTGCTGGCGCTGTCGCCAATGGTACCGCGCTGCTCTTCGCCCCTTACGAGCGACGCTCACTGAAGTACCACGCTATCGTTTTTCCGTATGAGGGGACTTTGCAACGAATTTCACAGAATGGCGAAGTAGAATGGCAGATTGGGAGGGGCATGCATTGATAGATTACCATACGCATTTGGGAGAACCGAAACATTATAGTACCGAATATTTGGCTGAAGGCTTTAAAATGCGCGGCAAACCCGTACAACGAACTACTCCGGATGAGCACTACGAGGAAATGAAGCAGGTTGATAAATGTATCGTACTGGCCTTCCGCAGCCGTCACCTGGGGTTTGAAGTGCCTAACGAATACGTAGCTGAGTATTGCCAGAGGGATCCGCAAAAGCTGATCGGGTTTGCCTGTGTGGACCCGCATGACTACAATGCATTGGATGAACTAAAGGAATGCGTGCAAAATCTGGGCCTTAGGGGGCTGAAAACAAGTCCCATTTACCAAGCCTACGATCCGATGGACGAGAGGATGCTGCGAATTTACCGTTATTGCGAGGATAACAGGGTACCGATTCTGACCCATCAAGGAACCACTTTCCCACGCCGGGCCCCCATGCAATGGGCACACCCGGAGCAGGTGGAGAAAATTGCATTGGCTTTCCCTGAGCTCAGAATCATCATTGCGCACCTTGGTCATCCGTGGGAGAACGAGACTATTAGTGTAATCCGTAAGCATCCCCATGTTTACGCCGATGTCTCGGCGCTTTATTATCGGCCG
Source organism: Paenibacillus sp. yr247 (assembly GCF_900103825.1). GTDB lineage: Bacteria > Bacillota > Bacilli > Paenibacillales > NBRC-103111 > Paenibacillus_E. The sequence continues at coordinate 25,218 of NZ_FNIF01000013.1, read as the reverse complement.
TGGCAGCTCTATAACTCCCTCACGTTGGCTAAAGAATACGGGGTTTGGAAAAAATTAATCTTCGGAACGGATTACCCGATTTGCACCGTTGATGACTCGATCAAAGGACTTTGGAAAATGACCGAATATGCGCAAAAGATGCCTTTCCCAAGCTTCACGCCCGAGGATATGGAGGCTCTATTGAACAACAACATTTTGGCGGATCTTAATCTGGCTTAAAAGCATTAACGGAGGATGAGGAAATGAGCATGGGGAAGCAGGAGTTGTGGACAGACCGGGCGCCGGTTGCGGTAGGCGAGTACTCTCAAGGGTTGAGGGTCGGGGACTTCGTGTTCGTCTCAGGGCAGATTGGGCGAGATCCGGCGACCGGAGAGCTGGCGGAGGGTATTGAGGAGCAAACGGCACGTACGTTAGAAAATATTCTTGCTATTCTTGAAGCGGGGGGCGCAACGCTCGATGACGTGGTAAAATCAACGGTTCATCTTAAGGACATGAGCTTGTTCCAGGCCTTCAACCGGGTTTACGGCACGTACTTCTCACCCCCCAAACCCGTAAGGACTACGGTGGGCAGCTTTCTGCCCAAAGCTCTTGTGGAGATTGACGTGATTGCGTATTCTCCATTGAATCGGCTGACAAAACGGGACGAATGAATGGAGGTGATCTCCCTATGCCGCTGGCATTAACGAAGCAGTCCTTGGTTGATTCGTTCCGCCGTTTAGGCATTCATACCGGCACCCGCCTCGTCATCCATAGTTCCCTTCGCAGCCTCGGCCCTGTCGAGGGCGGCGCAGAGACTGTTCTTGACGCGCTGCTGGAGTGCATTGGAAAAAGCGGTTTGTTGATGGCACCCACTTTCACGTACAATAATGATATCTTCGACCCCGGAGCGACACCGGGCAGAACAGGCATGTTAAACGAGGTTCTACGGATACGCCGCGGCGCCGTTCGCTCCCATCACCCTACCCATTCGGTGACGGCTATCGGCGAGGATGCCGCGAAATTCTGCGAAGGACATCACGAAGTACCGGGTCTAGGTATCGATAGTCCTATGGACAAAGTGGCCAAGGCGGGTGGCGGCATTCTGCTGCTGGGTGTAGGTCATACGAGTAACTCTACGGTTCACGTAGGTGAATCGTATGCTGGTGTTCCTTATTTGGATATTCCATTCAACCCTCGCTGGCCCAGCCGTATCCCAATCGCGGGAGACATTCAACAGGAAGTGAACTTAACTGAATACCCAGGCTGCAGCCGCGCTTTCGGAGTTATCGAAGCTTCTCTTCGTCAGCGTGGAGTGATTCGAGACGGCTTGATCGGAAAGGGGCTAGCTCAGTGGGTGTCCGGGCAGGATGTGATCTCCGCGACTATGGACCTGTTAGAGCGAAATGCAGGTGCGTTGCTTTGCAGCGATCTGGACTGCTACCGTTGCAGCCGGGGCCATAAACGGCTTAGTGCAAGTTTATGGAAAGGAGAGGAAAATTAAACGATGAATAAAAGGGAATCCAAATCCCAGTTGATCCCAAATGTTGACCGGGCATTCAAGATTTTGGAGCTTCTAAGCGAATCCCCCCAAGGGATGCGCTTTGCTGATATCTACGAGCAGCTATCGCTGGCCAAAAGCAGTGCTTTTGTTCTTTTGGAGAACCTAGAGATGAAGGGATACATCGAAAAAACTCCTGAGGGTAAATTTCGTGCCACACTGCGGCTTTTTCAAATAGGCAGCCGGGTTCTGAACAATTTGGACGTTCGGTCCACCGCGCTTTCGTATATGATAGCCCTTCGCGATGAAATTGGTTTACAGGTTCATTTGGCCATGCTGGATGGCACGGATATTGTTTATTTGGAGAAAGTGGAAGGCACAGGCTTTATTAAGTTCGACACTTACGTCGGTAAGCGGACACCGGTACACCTGACCTCCGTGGGCAAAGCGATTGCAGCCTTCCTGACTGAGGAGCAGGTGGATGAGATTATAGCGGCCCGAGGACTAGGGGGAGGAACCGAAAAAGCAGTTGCTACAATGGCAGAGTTCAAGGCGGTGCTCCAGACCGTACGTGAGCTGGGATATGCGCTAGAGGATGAGGAAGAAGTGCTGGGAGTGCGGTGTATCGGCGCGCCGATCCGGAACCACTTGGGCGAGGTGACGGCTTCGATTAGTATCATTGGCCTGCACCGGGAGCTGCCGGTCGCCCGTATTCCGGAATTCGGCAAGAAGGTAATGGAGATGGCTGAGCGGATTTCGTCGGCTTTGGGCTGCCCGTCTCTGGTGTCTAACGTAGAGGTTTAGCGGAAGCGGAAGGAGTCGTTTTTTGTGTTAGCAGTGAACAATCACAAGGTTACCGTTTATGTAGGATCGTATGCGGGAACGGACGCTCCAAACCTTTACCGGTTTACGTTCGATTCGGTTTCGGGAGCGCTTCAAGTCACGGAACCGATTGTCGGTCTCGAGAATCCTTCTTTTTTCATTCACCATCCAGCTGGTCGTTATTTGTATGCTGCTGCGGGATTCCATGAAGGCAGCATTGTCGCGTATCGGTTCGACACAACCGAAGGTCTGATCGAGATCAACAGACAGCCGGTTCATGGGGGTCTGCCCTGCCACCTGAGCATAAATCCGGATGGAAGCGCGTTGTTTGTCACGAACTATCGAAGCGGAAACGTTGCTTTGCTGCCGATCCGGGAAAATGGAGCGTTGGATATCGTCAGTGACGTGTCCTTACATTCGGGCTCTGGCCCCATTCCATCCCGGCAGGAAGAACCGCATCCGCATGCGGTGGTTCAACATCCGGCGAGACCTTATGCAGTTGTCGCCGACCTTGGAATTGATCGTTTAATCGTATATGAGGCGGGGCCCGGACAGAAATCGTTGAAGCAAGTGGTTGATATAGCGCTTCGCTCTGGAATGGGGCCACGCCATTTATCTTTTCATTCTACTTTACAGATCCTGTATGTGATCGGAGAGCTGGATAGCACTGTCAGCGTATTCTCCTATTCATGTGATGGTCTATCCTTTACGGAGATTCAGTACATTTCTGCGCTTCCGTCCGGTTACACCGGTATCAATTATTGCGCGGATATTCACGTTTCACCGTGCGGAACGTTTTTGTACGGCTCGAATCGGGGACATGACAGCATCGCGGTTTTTCGCATCGACCCTTCCAATGGGACGCTATCAGCGCCTCGTCATACGCATACAGGAGGAAAAACGCCTATCGCATTCGCGTTGACCCCGGATGGGCGTTTCATACTTGTCGCCAATAAAGATTCCGATTCGATTGTCACGCTGGAAGTCGATCCAGTTACAGGCGAACTTAAGATGTTTAGTGAGTTGACGGGTATGGTTAAACCGACTTGTATATGGATGAGCAGGGAGGATGAACATAATGAAGTTGGGTTTTGCTGAACGTATTGTCACGCCTCCCGTCGGCACTTGGTTAGGGGGCTTTTCGAGCCGGACGGATCCTTCGCAAGGGGTCCGGGACGAGCTTCGCGCTCAAGTGGCATGGCTGCAAAGTTCTGATTTCGACCACATTATGGTTGTATTGGATCAAGTCGGTATTACTCAAGCCTGGACCGATGCCTTGCAGAAAAGCCTTTTCGAGGCTTGGGGGCTTAACGCCGATCAGGTGCTGGTCCATTGGACCCACACCCACTGCGCTCCGCTCTACAGGGAGCCAACGCCGGGCTTTGAGCATGCAGTATTCTCCCCGGATTATTTCGAAACGCTGCTCGAAGATGTCGTCGAGGTGTGCCGTGCGGCCAAGGAGAATCTAGAAACCGTATCGTTTTCATTCGGAAGCGGTAGCTGCGACCTAGCAGTTTCACGTCGTCTGATCAAAGATGGCGTAAATCTGTTCGCCGCGAACCCGTTCGCTGCTGTGGATCATGAGGTGCCCGTATTGGCAGCTTACCTTCCCGATGGGAGCTGTAAACTCATTCTGTTCAGCTATGGCTGTCATCCTACCATGACGAACAATTTGCTTTTCTCGGCGGAATATCCTGGAGTTGCGCGTCGGGTAATCGAATCTCGCGTATTGGGCGCTCGGGTTATGTTCCTTCAGGGCTGCGGTGCCGATGCCGTGATCGGCGTCCACAGCAGCGAGAAGGAACGCTACCTTCTGGATGACCAATGGGAGGACATGGAGGCAACTGGTCGCTGTCTTGCTTGGAAAGTGCTGCTTATATTAGCCCATAAAATGGAACCCATATCGGGCAATACCTTGTCCAGCTTCACCATTTCTCGTAATCTATCCTTTGAACATTTCCCTGCCCGTGCCGAGCTTGAGGAACGTGCTTGCGGCACGCATCTCGGCGATGCCCGCTGGGCACGCTATCAGCTGCAGCGATTTCAGGAGGAGCCTGTTTGGCCCCAGAGCGTAGAAGCCCGATTTCACGGACTTCGGATCGGCGACGTCTATATCCTGGGTCAGCCTGGAGAGGTGACGTCCGCTTACGGCCTTCGCGTGAAGGAACGTCATCCGCGGATGAGACTGATTACCCTAGGCTATTGCCATGCCCAAATCGGCTATATCCCGCGTCGATCGATGTACGACGAGGGAGGCTACGAGGTGGATGCATGGCGCACGTGGGGTTATCCATCGCGTTGGGACCGGAACATCGAGCAATTATTCGAGTCAGCCGCGGAAACTGTAATATCCCGCTTGCTGTAAGCAGAGAAAACTTATTAATTTCAGTTGCTCAATGTGTATAATGAAAAACGATACTGTTCACACACCTATTCTGTAATGCATGACGATTGTATGTCTGCATAGAGAGTAGGTGTTTTTTTCTTATCATTCAATCAACAGAGTTTTCTGGTTGGTCTATTTTTCAGGGGCGTCTTATGATGGCAGTAATCGAGAATCAGAACGTATTAAAACAGAACATAAAAGAGATGAAGATGGCGGGACAGTAGTTCTAGAACTGGAAATAAGTAATAAGTGTCTTGATGTTAATGTTAGATGGGGATGGTTGTGCAGAAATTCACATATATGCTTATCATGAATTAAAGTTTTGCACCACAACCGTTTACACAGTCTATTTTACAAACTCCCAAAACATCGTCTTCATGGCAGTCCGTCTGGTTCCAGGTTCGAAGCATCGGTTTGAATTACGGTAGCAACAGCCCTTGGTTTCCAGTAGCCGCACGTTTCTATCATAACTTCTTCTAGCTAATTTCAAGTGGATATGCTGCCAGACCTTTTCAACATGAGGGTCTGTTCGATTCTGCCTTTCCGCTAACGTAAGGACTTTTTACGGTTCACCCTAGTAACACTTGATTCAATTCAACAACTGTTCAGCATTCCTGCATGTTTTGAAACCGCGTATGGAAGTTGTATTTTTCTTATCCCGCAATTCATTTCACTAAATTGACAAGACTACCATATTTTCATTCATTAAAACACACAATTACGTTAAAAAAAACATATCCGTTTAAAGTCTGTTTTATTAAACTATGACTAAGTAAAATTATCCAGAGGAATGTGGAATAAACTGGAAACAAGAAGGAGGTGCTTTTATGAGTTTAATTCTTGGCGTTGCAAAAGTAGACATAACACCGGAAAAGCCTATTCCGCTTGCAGGCTATGCACTCAGAGAAAATTTTGTATTTGATGCGGTTAATCATCCGCTATATGCTACAATTTATTTTTTTCAGGAGCGGTCGGAGAATGATACTACAATTAGCAGCAGCTTACTTGTTTCTGCGGATCTCCTTTGGTGGGGTTCAGACAGGATGCAGGGTATTTATGGCAGATTACAAGAAAGATGGGGGATTTCTCCAAATCATGTAATTTTGAATGCCACCCATACGCATTCTGGGCCACAAACGAGTACGTATTTTCCACGCATCGGCATGGTAGATCTGGATTATCTCGACACCCTTGAAGACAAGTTGTTCGCCGGTATTGAGCTGGCTTGGAGCACAATGGAGCCTGTTCGGGTGGAACGCGGATTAGGAAAATGTTCCATTGGTATCCATCGCAGAAAGTGGTTTGAAGGTAAAATAATGATGAAGCCAAACGAAGAAGGTCCTGTGGATCCGGAGGTCAATGTCATTCGTTTCGTTAAATCCGATGAAATTACAAAGGCCATTCTCGTCCATTATACATGCCACCCAACAACGACAAATGACAATAAAGTTTCCTTCGAATTTCCGGGCAAAGCCATGCAATATGTAGAGCAAAGCATAGGAAATGGGAGTGTAGCCGCCTTCTTGCAGGGATGCTGCGGGGATATTCGACCGAGATTGATTCGTGACGGTGATTTTTATCGTGGGGGCGATTATGAAGTTTGCCATTATGGCAGACAACTAGCGGATGAGGTTTTATCCGTTTTGCAAACAAGTATGCAGCAGCTCGCTCCACGCTCGTTAACCGGGATGAGAATGACAACCCTGCTCAATCTGCAGCAGCTTCCTGGAAGGGACTTCTTAATTAGTTTGTCGAAAAATGACAATAGTGCAAGGTCCGATTGGGCGGCTTTGCTGCTGAAGGAACCAGAGCGGATGCTGCCCTATCGAAATTTGGAAATGACACGCTTAGACATAGCCGAAGGTCTCTCCTTTCTTTCATTTAATGGGGAGGCGGTGGTTGAATACGGGCTCATGATCAAAGCAATGTCTGGCGGTAGGATTCTTCCCGTTCCTTACAGCAACGGCATGATTGGCTACTTGCCAACACGGCTGCAGGTTGAGGAAGGGGGCTACGAATCAAATGATTTTATTGTCGGATTCGGTTTACCCGCTCCCTTTGATGCTGGATTGGAGGATGCTATTCGAGAGCAACTGTCTACTTTAGTTAAGGTTCCATAGGAAGGATTTGATGTACCTGATGAAATTTTTTCTTTCGAAAGAAGATATTACACCTGATCGTCCGGTTTTTTTAGCGGGTTATGGAGATAGAAATCGAAAGAGTGAGGGCGTACTTGATCCGATATATGCACAGGTTGTCTTACTCAAGTCCAATAAGACGTTACTCATACTTACCTTTGACTTTTTAGGCGGCGATCGAAGTTTTGTTACTGGAATGAAGAACGAATTGAAACGTAATTTTGGTTTTCAGGAGGATGATATTTTAATCAACTTTTCTCATACCCACTCTTCTATATTTGTAACTGGCGAAGACCCCGATCTTAGGAGGGGGAACTACAGTATCGATCAGGAAAAGTGGCCGGAAACCAAAGAGGATGTCAATTTTACTGAAGATATCCGTTACTTTCTCTTTATCAAGAATAAAGTTGTGCAAATGGTATTGTCAGGCATGAAGCAATGGATTGAGGGAACAGTTCAACTATTCCGAGGGACTTCAAATTTGGCGTTAAATCGGAGATTGGTTACCGCAGAAGGTACGAAGTTCGCGCCAAACTATAATGGGGAATTCGATAATGATTTACTTGTGCTTCAGTTAAGCGATACAAATCATACTAAGCGAGGGATTCTATTCTTTTATGCGTGCCACCCTGTATGCCGTAACAGCTACCAAATTTCATCTGATTATGTTGGGATTACACGTGTTGAAATAGAAAATTATTTCCCTGAATCTATCGCCATTTTTATCCAAGGATGTGCGGCGGAGCTCAGGCCGAGAAAAAGTGCGTGCGGCGATATCTTTAAGAAATTGACTGAGGATGAAATCCAAGAGATAGGGTCAGGGTTTGCTAACGAAATAGTCGGCTTACTGAACAATGATAACGGCGTAATTATAAACGGAGATTTTCGCACTAAGTTAGTTGATGTACAGCTGCAAACTACGGAGATGAGCCTTGCCGAAATAGAGTCGATTTTAACTGACCCAACAAAGGGCGAGGCGCGTAAACGTGCCGCCCGAAGGATGATTCGGGCGATCCGCGAAGGTACGGAAAAACGCAGTATCCAGCATTACATTCAGTGCTGGGATTTGGACCGTCAAACCAGGCTAATCGCTATGGAGGGGGAGGTTTCTACAGAATACTCCTTAAAAATCAAAAAATTATTTTTGAACAAGACAACAATTGTGCTTGGCTACAGTAATGGGGTATCCACTTATATTCCCACCGCAAAAATGGCTTTGGAGGGTGGATACGAAACGGAAATAGTCTTGACGCACGATCTAAGAGGACCGTTGACCCCCGACGTGGAACAAACAATCTTTGAACAAATAGTTAACATGTAAAAAAATGATTCAGGAGGGATTAGGTATGGAAAAAAAATTAGCGATTCACGGTGGTAAAGCTGTTCGAAACTTACCACTCCCCCCCATGGTACGCGGCGGACTCGTACTTGGAGAAGAGGAGGCGAAGCTTGTAGAACAAGTCGTTCTTGCGAAATCGCCTTTCCGATATTATGGCTTGAATTCCCTGAATTGTGTGACCCAACTGGAAGATCAAATGGCAGCTGATTTCAATGTTCCGTATGTATTGGGTGTAACCTCTGGAACTTCTGCCCTAATTGTAGCTTTAAAAGCACTCGGTATTGGTTATGGGGATAAAGTGATCATACCCGCCAATACGTTTACTGCTACGGCTGGTTCGGTTATCTGCTGCAACGCTGTTCCGGTTTATGCGGATATAGATGAAAGCATGAATATGGATCCGGATGATTTGGATAGGATTTACGATGAGGAAGTTAAGGCGATTATAGCTGTTCATATTAACGGGAATCCATGTGATATGGATCGGATTATGGCATTTGCCCGCAAGCATTCTATTTACGTAATTGAGGATGTAGCCCAATCACTAGGAACGAAGTATAAAGGACAACAGGCCGGTACCATCGGTGACATAGGTGCTTACAGTTTTCAAATGCAGAAGGTTTTGACTGCCGGTGAGGGTGGAGCGATTGCTACAAGAAATCCAGAATGGTTTGAACGGGCCGTTCGTTATCATGACCAGGGTGGATTTCGGGAAAAATCGAGATACCAAATGGAAACGACGGATGAAGCAAATGGTATGGTAGGTCAAAATTACCGAATGAGTGAGCTTACGGGTGCCGTTCTTCTCGAACAGTGGAAAAAGCTTGACTTCATCATCTCAACTGCGCAGAAGCATCATCGTTCGATTTGCAAGAAACTACAAGAGAGTATACCGGGAATTCAATTGCGTAAATCCATGGATATTGAAGGGGACAGCCGATCTGTTCTGGGAATTTTCTTGCCAACCTCGGAAAAAGCAGATGAGTTTTCCCGTGCGGTAGAAGCTGAAAGCGTAACCTGCTTTAAAATGTACGGCGGTAAACCTGTATACATGATCCCTTACTTGATGAATAAGCAAACAGTGGATAGAGATCATTTTCCTTTTAATTATCCATTCCGTCATCCTGTCATTTATGAAAAAGGGATGTGTCCTAGAGCCGAAAATTTGCTTTCACGCTACGTCCACATACCCATCAATCCGATGTTAACAGAAGCAGATGCAGACGATATTGCGGAAGCGATTATTAAAGTATATATCGGTTTGGGATTAGCCTAAACTTCATTGGAGGGTGTTGAATGGCAGATCTAAAACTCGGAATGATCGGACTTGATACATCGCATGTAAAAATATTTGTACAGTTGTTAAACGAAACTGAAAATGAACAGCACGTTTCTGGGGGGAGGGTAGTGATCGGTTATCCAGGTGGTTCGTCCGATTTTAAGCTCAGCATGGATCGCGTAGAGGGTTATACAAGCGAACTTCGTGATAATTACGGCATTAAAATAGTCGATACGCCTGAGCAAGTTGCCGATTTCGCCGATGCGATTCTTTTAACAGCCGTTGACGGACGATCCCATCTCGATCTATTCCGCACAATTGCCCCATTCGGGAAGCCAGTGTTTATTGATAAGCCTTTAACGGTAAGTTATAAAGATGCCGTTGCTATTATGAAAATTGCCGAGCACTATAAGGTTACCGTGATGAGTTGCTCTGTTCGGCGGTATGCGCAGAGGATTCTGCAGGCAAAAACCAACAATGATTACGGGGCTATTGTGAACGTGGATTGTTTTGGAACACTTGCTTTTGAGTCGACGCAGCCAGGTTTTTTCTGGTATGGAATTCATATCGTTGAATGTCTATATGCTTTGCTCGGAAGTGGTTGTAAAGAGGTTATTACTTTTGCTGGTGAGGCTAGCGATATTGTTATAGGGACTTGGGAAGATGGCAGAGTGGGAAGCATGCGTGGAAATCATTTGCTCAATAAAAGCCAAGGGGTCTGGATCCATCGGGAAAAAGCAACCGAGTTCATCGATACTTCAGTTGAGGAAAAGTCGAAATACGTTACCATGCTGGAACAAATAATCAAGATGTGCAACACGGGCAAGTCTGATATAGATCCTCTGGAAACGATCGAAATCATTAGATTCATTGAAGCTGCTAACGAAAGCCGGATAACTGGCAAAACCGTTAGGCTGTAAAATAAGGATGGTGAAAGCAATCGAAGCGATTAGAATTGAGCCTTTAAAAACAAAACAGTTCGACAAACTAAAGGTTAATGTATTTGATAGCAGACGATCATTGGGTGTTTCTGCTGGTATAGATGCTGCGGCTAAAATAAAAGAATTGTTGGCTAGCCAAAAGCAGTTGCGGATGATCTTCGCGGCAGCGCCTTCCCAAAATGAATTTTTAGAGACTCTTTGCACAATAGAGGGCATAGACTGGTCACGCATTACGGTCTTTCACATGGATGAGTATATCGGGCTTTCAGTGGATGCGCCACAGCGGTTTGCTCGATATTTGTGCAATAAACTGTTCGATCGGGTACAACCTAGAGAAGTTTTATTGATTGACAGCACACAATCTTCTGAAGAAGAATGTGCCAGGTACTCCGCTCTTTTGCAGCAAGCACCGATTGACATCGTCTGCCTAGGGATCGGTGAGAATGGACATATCGCGTTTAATGACCCAGCCGTGGCCAATTTTCAAGATGAGCAAACTGTTAAAGTAGTCGAACTCGATACGGCTTGCCGGCAACAACAGGTGAATGATCGTTGTTTCGCGGAAATCGGTGAGGTACCGACTCATGCAATGACTCTGACCATACCGACACTAATGTCAGGTAAACATCTATTCTGCATGGTGCCAGGCTTATCCAAGCGGGTAGCTGTGCGGCGTACTTTAAATGAAGCAATTAGTATCGCATGCCCGGCAACCATTCTGCGCCAGCATCCGGATTGCAGTTTATATGTAGATATGGAGTCATACGGAGAATAACACCGTTGAGATGAAGCTGAAATAATTTTGTAATCATTAGTGGAAAAATGGCCCTAACAAATGTCTGATAACAGGCATTATTAGGGCTAAAATTGTTTGAAATAAATGTTTAAATAATCAGTTTATTTAATGAATTAAAATGTTATATTATATAACATAAAGTATAAATGTCTTTGCGTTTTTAAAAAGGAGGGGGATGTATGCATAATAAATATACGTTTACCATCAACCAAAAAATGATCCTTTTTGTATTTATCTTTTTTGGTATTCCCTTTCTGCTCTTGGGTTTTTATTGGTATAACACTTCGACTCAAATCATTGAGAATTATGTGATCCGCTTTTCACAGCAAATGATCCAACAAATGAACGATCATTTGGATTCCTATTTCAAGGAATTGGAAAAGGAAACCTCTCCCTTCCTAACATCCCCTCTCGTCAAAAACTTTCTGAATACAGATCCAAATGATATCTATGACCAATATCTCTGGAATCGACGTATAAACAACGAATTGTTTCTTAATCTAGTATCCGGTCGAACCGATGTCACGAATCTATCAATTGTCGCCAAAAATGGTACGGCCGTCAGCAGTAATCAAGACGCCAGTTCAATAAGTGCTTATAAGAAATATGCTAATCAAAGTATAAAAGGCAAAAATTTTAATATTGTTGGCATACGTTTCCTTAACTCTAATCCAGTGCTAACCATTACACGAAACCTTATCGATCCCGTTACCTACAAGTCGGTAGGGATGCTTATCATCGATTTGAATTATCGCGACCTGTCAAAAATGATAGGGCAAATCAAATTGGGACAATCGGACCAGTTATGGGTAACCGATTCAATAGGGAACATTATTTACCACCCGGACCAGCAATCATGGGGAAAGCCGCTGGCTGATGAGTTTCCTGATTACCCAAAGCTTAGTGGCAGTGGCTTTTATATCGATTCCTCGCACGGAGAGAAGAAATTGGTTTTATACGATAGTTTTGCATCTACAGGGTGGCAGCTGACTGATCGAATTCCGCTAAAAGAATTGAATGGAGACCTGAGTCGATTAAATCAACTGACCTTCTTTATTGGTATATTGCTCTTTATATTAGCCGTAATCGTTATTTTTTCCTTTTCCCTTTCCTTGACTTATCCGATTACGATTTTACGGAGATTAATGAAGAGAGCGGAGCTGGGCGATCTTGAAGTCAGAGCGCCCGCTACTCATAATCACAGTGAAATTAACGGCTTATACTGGAGCTTTAATAAAATGGTCTCAGAAATCAAGAGGTTGCTGGAGGTCGTGCAACATGCTGAATTGAAGGAAAAAGAAATGGAATTGAAGCAAATGGAATCCAAGCTTCTTTTGTTACAGTCCCAAATTAACCCGCATTTTATGTATAACTCACTAGAAGTAGTCAATTCTTACGCAATTGAAGCGGGAATCAAGCCCATAAGTAAAATGGTGAATGCGATTGCTAAATTGCTGCGTTTTAATTTGGGCGAACTAAAAAAGCCAGTGTCACTGGCAGAGGAATTTGAGCATCTGCTTACTTATTTAGGCATTCAGAAGGAACGTTACGGCAATCTAACTCTTGATATTAATGTAGATGATGAGGTTTTACGAAAGGTTGAAACCGTTCGGCTTTCGCTTCAACCGGTTGTTGAAAATGCATTTAAGCACGGTTATGAAAAGCATGGACTAAAATCGAAATATATTGGAGTTAGCGGGAGATTAGAAAAGAACGCCTATGTATTAACGATTAAAGATGCTGGAAAAGGAATGGAAACCCAAACGAAAGAAATGTTGAACACTCTCTTTAAAGGAATGACAAATCATCAGATTGTCTCCGAAAGTCGATTTTTACATGGACAAAGTATCGGGCTATGGAATGTGCATAGCCGTCTTCGCTTGACGTTCGGAGAGCCGTTTGGATTGAACATATGCGAATCCGATGCGAATGGAACAGTAATGGACATTATGCTTCCTCGGGGGGATATCGATGTTTAAAGTGCTGATTGTAGATGATGAACTACCAATCAAACGCAGCTTGAAAAAAATTATAGAAACTGAGCTCCCGGATTTTACAGTGATCGGTACAGCAGATAATGGGGAGGAAGCCCTGGCATTTATGGAGGAATCTCAACCCGATTTGGTGATTACGGATATCCACATGCCGGTGATTAACGGATTTGAGCTGGCTCAGGAAATCAAGAATCGAGGACTTGCTCCAGAGATTGTGATCATCTCTGGGTACAGCAGCACGGACTACTTCCGCCAAGCCCTATGGAACTGTGCTTCAGACTACTTAATGAAGCCAATCGATACCGACGAGGTAGTTGCTACTTTGATGCGATGTGCCGCAAAGCTGATTAAGCACAAGCAGGAGCTGCTTGAAAAAAGTGATTGGTATACGACTTCCAAATCTTTCATTCACCGTTTAGCCAGCCACATTTGGCTATTAAATCGGGATGCTATGGTTAGTGAACTTAAAGACCTTCATCAATTATTTGTCGATAAAAGGTATCATTTGATCATGATGCATGAGATGTACTTGGATGTATTGACCTTATTGATGGCGGAACTGGGGGAATTAAGCGGTTCTCGCTTCCACTATGTGGAATACACGAATTTGAAAGCGCTCGGTCGCCACGATAAATTGTACGAGCAAGTACAAGCGACGCTTATAGATATGATGGAAAACATTCGCGGTATGAGAAATTGGGGAACACATAAGACGATTCGCAACGCATTGGACAATATTCATCAATCCTATATGAATGAAACGCTTTCCTTAAGGGATATCGCGTTGTCCGTAGGAATGTCGCCAAATTATTTCAGCAAATGCTTCAGCGAGGAAGTTGGTATCAGCTATTCCCAATATATCAATCGACTTCGGATGGAGAAGGCTCTTGATCTATTAAATGATCCGTTATTCAAAGTATATGAGGTTGCCCATGCCATTGGATTCAGTGATTATACACATTTTGCAAAAGTGTTTAAAAAGAAATATGAGTTCTCGCCTACCGAATATCGGGCGAATATGGGAATCATTTAATAAATATAAGCGCTCTATTCCATGGAATAATTCATTCATAATTGTACATGATTCAATAACAATATCCATATTCGCGATGCTTGATAACCGTTACTATGAAAATAGAAATCGGTTATTGGAGGGGAAGGTTTATGAAAAAGTTGAGTAGGAATACAAGGTTTATCTTATTTCCGATTCTTATGGCAAGTTTTACATTGTTGTCTGCATGCAGTAGCAGTTCGAGCGATACGAAGGGTGCAGTGGGAACAAATGCTAGTACAACCTCCACCCCGATCGACATTACCATTTTGATGCAAGATGGTGCAAACGAATATGCACAAGGTGTCAAGGAAGATGACATGTATACGAAAGAAATGTCGAGACTGTTTAGCAATTATTCAGGTCGACCGTACAATATCAAATTTGAGATTTTGGGGCATGACGATTATTTTAAACAACTGACTGTCCGGTTTGCCTCGGGTGATCTCCCAGATGCCATTTGGACGGATAACATCAGCAATGGGGCGCATCCCACAGCTGTCGAAAACGGTGTATTTCTTGAGTTGGGGCCCTTGATCGACAAATTTGCTCCAAACCTTAAAAAGGATATTTCCGAAGTAACATGGAATGATCCGAAAGTGAATGCCAATGGAAAAATATACGGAATTCCTAAAAAGACTGCTGCGAAGAACATTTTGGTGGATCTGTATCGCAAAGATTGGCTGCAAAAGCTCGGGATGAAAGAACCGCAAACCATGGACGATTATTTAGCCTACTTCGAAGCTGTAAAAACTCACGATTTAAACGGGAATGGGAAAAATGATGAGATTCCTTATCTGATGCGGGAAAATCTCGACTTTTCCTATTCGTTCTTCGGTTACTTCAATGCATTTCCAAGTATTTGGCAATACAAGGACGGACAATTAATACCAAATTTAATTGCTCCGGAAATGAAGGATGCCATTAAATTTTACAAGATGCTATATGACAAAGGTTACATCAATAAAGACTTATTTACATTAAAAAATAATGATTGGGTGACGCAGATTCATCAAGGAAAAGCAGGGATGTGGAGTCACCAATCGGTGGATTTGATGAACGGCGACAACCATGATGCTTATACGGATCCAAATGCTGATATTGCAGCATTGCCAGGAGTGAAAAATGCACAGGGCAAAGCAAATTTAGTTCCGGAATCAACTGGAATTAGTGCCGTATATGCCATTACCAACAAATCCAAGTATCCCGAAGACGTCATTAAATTTTTCGATTGGGTGCATTCTAGCGATCCTGAGAAAAATAAATTTTTCGCCTTTGGGATTAAAGATCAAAACTTTACGGAAACGAATGGCAAAATCAATTTTGACCCAGAAACCGCAGTTAATAAAGCAAAGAATGTCACTACGTTTTTCCGAGTGATGATCAATCCGGAAGGTGATGCCAGGATTTCACCTCTATTAATCAATACAAGTAAATACGCCGCCTCTGTCAATCAGGCTACCGAATATGCAAAAATCAATACGATCAAACATGAAGACATTAATATGCCAATTCTACTGACGATGAAGACACATCCTGAATTAGGCTGGCAGGCAGGTTCGCTGTACCTGGATATGTTTGCCAAGGTCGTTACCGGACGCGAGCCGCTTGACACAGCGTTTGCTAACTTCGTTACAGATTGGAAGAAACACGGCGGCGATCAAGCTATTAAAGAGTCCACTGCTTGGTATAAACAATTTTATAAAAAATAATTTTTTTGACCTATTTCCATCCAACCTATGCTTCCGAAACAGATTCTATCATTAGAAAGGGGGATTCCTATGATCAAAAAGATTCAAGCAAATCACAGGTTGGCAGTTTTTCTTATCGCGCTTCCCGGCATACTCCACTTTTTGATATTCAAATACATCCCCCTACTTGGGAACATCATCGCATTTGAGAATTACGATTTGTTTAAAGGGATGATCCACAGTTCTTGGGTCGGGTTTGAACACTTCGAAAAGATGTTTACGTATGCCGAATTCTTTCACATATTACAAAACACACTAGTGCTGGCGCTCTATTCGATTATTTTTGGCTTTCCTGCGCCCTTGCTGCTTTCACTCCTACTGAATGAAATAAGGCTTATCTGGTTTAAGAAACAGGTGCAAACCTTTCTTTACCTGCCCCATTTTTTATCTTGGATTATAGTTGGGGGGATTTTTCTAAACCTGCTTGGTATTGAAGGGATGGTCAACAACTTTATGGATTGGTTCGGTTTAAGCCATATCGATTTCATTACACAGGTGGATTATTTCAGGGGAATTCTAGTTTCCCTCGGAATCTGGAAAGATGTAGGCTGGGGAATGATTATTTATTTGGCGGCGATTGCCGGAATCAATCCCAGTTTATACGAGGCTGCTGTGGTTGATGGAGCGAGCCGATGGCGGCAAATCTGGCATATTACGTTGCCCAGCTTGATGCCTGCTATTGTGGTATTGTTTTTACTGCGGATCGGCCATTTATTGGACTCCAATGTTGAACAGGTGCTTGTCTTTCTGAATCCGCTTGTTCGGGATGTCGGAGAAGTGATTGATACTTATGTTTATCGAATCGGTCTACTTGGCGCCCAATTTAGCTACTCAACAGCAATTGGACTGTTCAAGTCAATTATTGGCTTCTTCTTAATTGTGGGATTGAATAATCTCAGTAAAAAACTGACCGGTGACAGCATTTACTAGGGGTGAAGACAATGCCAATTTACAAGTCGGAAAAATTGTTTCATACAATAAACGGAATATTTTTCATTGCGCTAAGCCTGATAATGGTTGCTCCTTTGATTAATCTTGCAGCAATTTCGTTAAGTTCGCATCAATTTGCGGACACCCATCAGGTATATTTTTGGCCAAAAGGATTCAATTTTGATGTGTATAGATATATTTTCCAACAACCGGAGCTTTGGAAGTCTTTATCGGTCACGATATATATTACTGTTGTCGGTACGATAATTACGCTTTTTTTTACTTCAACGATTGCATTTTCTTTATCCAGACCTTTTATGCCGGGGAAAACCTGGATCCTGAAAGGAATCATAATCACATTCATTTTTTCCGTACCGCTGATTCCTTATTATTTGGTAGTACGTAGTCTTGGGATGGAAAATACACTTTGGGCTTTAATGATTCCGAACGCGCTCGGTGCGTTTAATGTCATTATTATGAAAACTTTTTTTCAAGGGCTATCTGCCGAGATCTTTGATGCAGCATATATGGATGGATGCAGCGAGTTTGGCATTTATGGACGCATTGCTGTTCCATTATCGATGCCAGCAGTCGCCACAATCGGTTTGTTTCATGCCGTGGGCCAGTGGAATTCGTACTTTTGGGCGTTGATCTTTATCAGAGCCAAATCGATGTATCCACTGCAAATTATTTTAAAACGACTCATCGTTGAGGATGATGCGGGCCGTACCTTTGGCTCCGACGATTCGTTGCTGAGCGCTTTTACGCCCGAGCAAATGAAGGCAGGAATTATCCTGTTTGCCACCATTCCGATCTTGCTCGTATATCCTTCTATCCAAAGGTATTTTGTAAAAGGAGCTATGGTAGGATCCTTGAAGGAATAGGGGGGGATGATATGAAGTCTGACCAAGTACTGCAACTAATAGGAATACATTACGTGACTAACCTGCCAGTTCAGATTACCATTAGAAATGGTAAAATTGCCGACATTCAAGCAATCCAGATGGAAAAGGAAAAATTGCCTATTATCGGTCCAGGGCTAGTCGATCTTCAAATTAATGGATACGACGATGATGATTTCAGCTCTTTTCCAATCGATTGTGAGCGGATCAAGCGGATTACACGGAAGCTGTGGCGGGAAGGGGTCACGAGTTATTTTCCCACAGTTACGACCAATTCGAATGAGAATCTCAAAATGGCATTGACTACGATTGCTTCGGCATGTGCGGAAGATCCAACCACAGCCGCCTGCATCGGCGGGATTCATTTGGAAGGGCCTTTTATTTCACCTGAGGATGGTCCGCGTGGAGCGCATAGTTTAGCTTATGTGCAGTCACATGATTGGGATTTGTTCCAAGGCTGGCAGGAATCGGCTAAAGGACTAATCAAGCTACTTACGCTTTCACCGGAGTGGCCGGATTCGGCAGATTTTATAGCGAAATGCACAGAAAGCGGCGTTACGGTTTCAATCGGACACACAGCCGCAACCTCGGGCCAAATTCGCGAGGCTGTAACAGCAGGTGCTAGAATGTCAACGCATTTGGGGAATGGCGCTCATTTAACGCTTCCGCGTCACCCCAATTACATTTGGGAGCAGCTAGCTCAAGACAACCTCTGGTCCTGCTTGATTGCAGATGGGTTTCATCTGCCTGATTCATTTCTGAAGGTCGTAATGAAAGTAAAGGGCAAACAGGCGATGCTTGTCAGCGATAGCAATCATTTATCAGGGATGCCGGCAGGAGAATATCATTCCCATAATCGGATTTATGTTGTCAAAACCCCTGAGGGGAAGCTCCATCTGAAGGATCAACCGAATTTATTGGCGGGCTCGGCTCAAATGCTGCCTTGGGGAATCGGGCGTCTGACATCCAATGGACTATGTAAATTGTCAGAAGCGTGGGATATGGCCTCTTTGCGGCCTGCGCTGTTTATGGATTTACCCGTGAAGGACGGATTAGCCGTTGGAGCCCCGGCGGATATTGTTGTTTTCAGATGGGAGAATCAACGTATTTGTATTTTGCAAACCTATAAAACCGGAGAACTATGCGATTTCAATTAGCAAGGAGTGGGACAATAGTTGTTCTGGGATAGACTTGGGGTCATAACCGATGAGGTTTCGATAGACTTTTTAGAAGCGTTGGACTGGATTTCACATAATGGACTGAAGCATGTGGAAATCCGTATGGTAGATGGAATCAATGTAATGGAATTGGATGACGATAAAATGGATAGGGTGTTTCAAGAAGTGCAACGTCGCGGTTTATTTATTTCTGCTATTTCATCTCCCATTTTCAAATGTCATCTGGATCCCACCCGTCCTACTGCTATAGGGGATCAATTTGGTAACCGTGCTCAAACAGTCGAAGCACATTACGATATGCTGCATAAGGCCATTCAGATGGCAAAAAAATGGGGGACAACATACATTCGGATTTTCTCATTTTGGCGTGAACAGGAACCTGAGCAGTATTTGGGAGAAATTATCACGCATTTACGACAAGCCGCAGCTATGGCAATGGCCGAAGGTATTATTTTGCTATTAGAAAATGAACATGCTTGTAATGGTGGTTATGCCAAAGAGGTGGCTTGTATGGTGCATGAAGTGAATTCCACAGCGCTCAAGGTGTTGTGGGATCCTGGTAATGAAGAAAGATGGAGTTCCTCTTTTCCGGAAGGCTACGGGTATGTGAGGGATCTATATGTTCACTTTCATTTGAAGCATTGGTATGTAGCGTTAGGAGATGAGCCTTTGAACTCACAGATGGCCGCCTTGAAACAAGATGGTTATACCGGTCTTTATACAATCGAGACCCATTTTGCCCCTAAAGGCGGCAGCAAAATGGATGGAACCCGTATTACTTTAGAACTATTAAGGGAGCGGTTTAAGGAGGAATGGGCATGAGTTATGCCTTCGGTATTATTGGCTGTGGCTCAATAGCCGGTGTGCATGCGGAGGCAATTCGGGGGATAGAAGGGACACGAATTGTAGGCGTGGCAAGTAGATCACAAGAACGAGCTAGAGCATTTGGGGAATCGATTGGCTGTTCTTGGAGCACTGACTATCGTGAACTGCTGCAAAATCGTGATATCGATATCATTTGTTTGACAACTGGCAGTGGTAGCCATTATGCCATCGGCATGGATGTACTGAATGCCGGCAAACATCTCCTTGTGGAGAAACCAATTGCAATGACCTCCCAAGAGGCCGATGCATTGATATCGTTAGCTGCGGAAAAAGGGCTCAAGCTTTCTGTTGTTTCACAAAGCCGCTTTATCCCTCATCATCAAATCGTTCACGATGTTGTTCAATCCGGGAAAATTGGTCGACTCCTGCTAATTGAAGTTTTTAGACCTTTTTTCCGCACTCAGGCCTATTATGATTCTGCGGATTGGCGCGGTACATTAGCCGAGGATGGCGGCGCCTTGATGAATCAAGGCATTCATTCTATCGATCTTTTGCAATGGATAGCAGGGAAACCGAAAAAGGTAATTGGACGGATAGCTACAATGACCCATAACATGGAAGCAGAAGATATGGGACTTGCTATGCTAACAATGGAAAATGAGGCCTTCGCGACCATCATGTGCTCAACCAGCATAAGACCTGGCTTCACCCCGAGTCTTAACTTTTATGGGGAGAGCGGTACAATCAAAATCGAAGGACCCAAAATTACTCATTGGACGGTACCCAATGCCCCTCTCCCGCAATTTCCAGAGGATCGTAAGGTCGGAGGGGGATCCACAGACCCAAGTAATATCAACAGTGATTATCATCGCTTCCAAATCGAAGATGTGATCGCATCGATCAAGGAAAATCGCAGACCGCTAGTAACCGGTGAGGACGGAAGAAATGCAGTGAAGCTTATCGAATATATTTATCAATCTTCCGCGAAAAATGGTCTATCGCTAGCGTTTTCTGTAACTGATTAACTTTGGCATATGCATCTGTAAAGCGATCCTTTTTTAATTAATTCAATGAAGCGAAGGAAGGGATTACGTTGAAGCTATCATGTCATTTAAGTACATGGGGGAATGAATATATAACTGGATTGGATCAAGTATCCGCTCTTGGTTTTCACGGATGTGAAGTATTCACCAGGATGGCCTTCGAGTATGAAGATAGAATAGAGGACTTTCGGGAGTTGCTCGATTCTCGTGGGATGATCCTTTCCGGTCTTCATGGGGGAGGTCGATTCGGTGAACAATCATTTCGTCGAGACATTGTGAATTATTGCGCCAGAGTGGCTAGATTTCTGGCTACTGTGGGGAGCGACCGAATGATTCTGAGTCCGACAGGGCCGCGAACGAATTATACACGAGAGAACTTTAACGTGGCAGCACAGACGCTGTGTGAGGTGGCGGACGTTTGTTATGAATTCGGAGTTGTTCCATGCTTGCATCCACATCTCCAAACAGATATTCAAAATGAAGCAGAAATCGAGATTATCCTAGAATTGACGGCCTCACACCATCTACAGTTATGCATCGATACAGCGCATCAAGCCATTGCAGGCGTAGATCTAGGTCAACTTATCACTCGGTATCAAAACCGAATTGGATATCTTCATGTGAAGGATGTGTCTCCATCATTTGTCGAACTTATCCGGGAAGACCGCCCGGAAAATCTACCCGTTAATTCACTTTTCTGCGAAGTGGGGGCAGGGATTTTAGATTTTCCTGATCTTAAACAACGACTTGAAGCCATTCAGTATGACGGGTGGTTGACAGTTGAGCTCAATCAATCCGGCATTACTCCTTTTGAAAGTACAGCTATAAGCAGAGATTATCTTGTTCAAAAGCTGGGTTTACGGCAATGATGTTGCTGGAGGCGTGATTTACGAAATGTCCGAAATTCTTGAACTACAAAGGGGGAATCGGATATGGAATGGATGCTCACATTTCTCATTATTTTGCTGGCGACTTTGATTCAATCCTGCACAGGCTTTGGATTCGCTATTATAGCCATCCCCCTCTTGATGTTGTTGTATCCAGCCCATTATGCTATCTCTCTAAGCATGTTTTTGTCTTTGAGTTCTTCTTTGTCCTCTCTTCCAAAAGTATGGAATGATGTCGACAGACCTTTGTTGAAACGTCTTTTTATAGGCAGTCTGCTAGGATTACCTTTCGGTGGGCTTTTGTTTTACACGTCCGATATGATGTGGCTGAAGATGATCGTCGGCTTCTCGATCATCATGTCTGCAATCTTCATGAGGGTTCGGATTTCCTTTCCAATGGGGGAAGGCAAACGGATTGGGTTTCTGTCCGGTTTTCTGACCTCAAGCATTGGAATGCCGGGCCCTCCTATCGTCCTCTTTCTGACCGCGAAAAATTTGGATAAACAAATTTTTCGCGGGACGTCCATTGCCTTTTACTGTCTTGTCTATTCAATCAGCTTGGTACTTCAATTTGCAAGCGGGCGTTTCGAGACTGACCTGCTCGAGTTCTTGACGCTGATTCCTGTGATTTTTATCGGCCAAGTAATCGGTTCTGTGTTATATAAGAGAATCAGCCAAAATTGGTTCCGGCGAGTGACTTTTCTACTGCTTCTAGCATCGGGTGTCAATTCTATAATTCACAGTATCTAGGAAGTTCTGGTTCAAAAGGTATCTTCAAAATCGTCAAAGTTATCAGGATGTGGTAGAAATTATGTCAGAATGTGCTAACAGAATACAAGTTACAAGGAATTGAAAAAATGCATATGATCAAAGAGGGGCAGATCGAGCATGTAAACATTCGCCGCCTCTTTTTGTTGTTCAACTCATCCACCAAATATTCGGATTAATTGCATAGAATTAATTGATAAACACATAGTCTGGAGTAATTCATTCTTGCAATAGAATCCCTACAGTCATTAAATGGTAACGCAGCTATGATATTCCCAATCAGACGGATCCCCCAATAGGAGAGCCCTTCAAACCCTTTCTACCTAAATCGTTCTTCAAAAAAAAAGGCACACCGGAATAACCGGGAAAGTACCTTTTTGTATAAAACCTTAGATGCCAGCATCGCAACACTTCGATACTTTGCCAGTAAAGATAATACGTTTGCACATATACAAACAAAACTCAATCACCACCAAGTCGACAGAGGTTAGGCGTTTAACGAGGAATTTTACGTTGCTTCGAGTACACAACCTCAAAAAATTCGACAACACGGGCGAAGATCTCGAGGATTTGATCTCGATCGGGACGATAGGGTTAATAAAAGCGATTGAGTCGTTCTCACCGAACAAAGGAACGAAGCTGGCAACGTTCGCGGCTCGATGTATCGAGAACGAGATACTTATGCATCTGCGTTCATTGAAGAAGACGCGGAAAGATGTGTCGCTGCATGATCCCATCGGAACGGACAAAGAGGGGAACGAGATTACGTTGATCGATATCCTCGGCACGGAGGCCGATGATGTGGTGGATAAGGTTCAGCTGAAGATAGAGAAGTCGAAGATATATCGGAATTTAGAGATACTGGATGAGCGTGAGAAAGAGGTTGTCGTGGGTAGGTTTGGATTGGAACTGGGTGGCGAAGAGCGGACGCAGCGGGAGATTGCGAAGGAGCTTGGAATTTCGCGTTCGTATGTGTCGCGGATAGAGAAAAGGGCTCTTATGAAGCTTTATCATGAGTTTTTAAGGCGAAGCGGTAAGGATAATGAATGGCATACTTCATTTATTTGGGATCAAATAATGGAGGTGAAGTTCATGACTTTAATTCATATTGAAAATGCCAGTAAATATTATACCGATGGGCGAGGAAACCATTAAAGCGTTAGATGACGTCTCGTTGGATATTGAACATGGAGAGTTCGTGGCTATCATGGGCCCTTCTGGTGCCGGCAAATCCACATTGATGAACATCATCGGGTGCTTGGATGTTGTAGATAAAGGTATCTATGACCTGGATGGTCAAGCAATAAACTTACTTAAGGATTCTGGGCTTGCTGAGATTCGCAATCAGAAGATTGGCTTCGTTTTTCAAAGCTTTAACTTGCTGCCGAGATTAAATGCTTATGAGAATGTGGAATTGCCTTTAATTTATCGGGGAATGAGCAAAAAGGAAAGAGAGCCGCTCGTTTTACATGCACTAGAATCGGTGGATTTGCTGGATCGCAAGAAGCATTTTCCATCAGAGCTATCTGGTGGACAGCAGTAACGTGTTGCTATTGCGAGAACATTGGCAGGAGATCCTCCGATCATTTTGGCGGATGAACCAACGGGAGCGTTAGATTCGAAGACGGGTAATGAGATTTTAGAGCTTTTGAAGAAATTAAATGCACAAGGTCGGACGATTATTTTGATTACGCATGACTTATTGATTGCCCAGCAGGCGAAGCGGATTGTGTGGTTTAGGGATGGGCGATTATATACAGATGTTTAGTATTTATAAGACCGGAACTCCTTGGGAAATAGGGGTTTCGGTTTATTTTATTCAATGAAAATGCCGGCATTCAGCTAAACATTCCCGTTAGGGCTAAGAAATAGCCTTTGTCAAAAAAGAAGCGCCTCGGTATGATGGGTTTGTCGACGGGTTTGTAACCCAATACCATCAAGGAGGCGCTCTCCCTATGAAGTTTAAACAAACAGACGGACAAAATCAACGTATTGAACGGATTACCACTCCTCATCTTGTTGTGGGCATCGACATTGCGAAGGAAACTCATGTCGCACAAGCGACTAATTTTCGCGGCATCGTACTTTCTAATCGTCATCTCACATTTTCAAATACAATTGAAGGCTTCGAAAAATTAGTACGGTGGATCGATGGCCTGAAACAGAAACACCGTTTACAGGGACTCATCATTGACATGGAGCCGACTGGACATTACGGGTCAAACCTGGCTAATTGGCTTGCCGACAAGGGCATAAACGTTGTCATGGTGAATCCGGCCACCACCAAAAGAAACAAGGAGAATCTCGACAAAAGTCCATCTAAGAATGATCCGAATGGATGCGCTTGTCATTGCCGATCAGTTACATTTTACTTTCCATATTAGCTGAAATCTTTTGCGATAAAGAGATTAACAGCTCTTTTTCCTGCTCCGTAAGTCCTTTCTCCGTTATCCTTTCCATTTCTGTCCAAACGACAGTGGCCTTGGCTACAAGCCCGCGGCCAGCTTCTGTTAGTTTTACAAGCGTAACACGCCCATCCTTTGGTGAGCGTGAACGAGTGACTAATCCAGCATCCTCCAGGCGTCGAGCCGATTTGGCCACCGTTGAATGGTCCAGTCGCATTGTGCGGCCCAGACTTTGTTGCGATTGCTCATCTTGCTCCCATAACTGCATAAGCATAATTTCCTGGCCAGCAAACAAGCCTATGTCAC
>NZ_FNIF01000052.1 GCF_900103825.1 Paenibacillus sp. yr247 | reverse complement strand
AAAGTACAGGCGTCTTTTGGAAACCTATCGTCAACTTACTTGAAGCCGAGGACATTCAATACCTTGTCGTAAATGCCCAGCACATGAAGGCTGTTCCCGGTAGAAAGACGGATGTGAAAGATGCTGAATGGATTGCAGACCTGTTACGTCACGGATTACTTACTGCAAGTTATATTCCAGATCGGAACCAGCGTGAGCTGCGCGAGTTAGTTCGTTACCGGCGCAGTTTAATTCAAGAACGAGCTCGTGAACATAACCGGGTACAGAAAGTTCTAGAAGGAGCTAACATTAAACTTGCTGCTGTCGCCACAGATATTATGGGGCTTTCCAGTCGTGACATGATAAATGCGATGATTAATGCCGAAGAAGGTCCGGAAAAACTTGCTAGCTTTGCACGCGGAGTCATGAAGAAAAAGAAGGAAGAACTTGAACTTGTACTTCGGGGTAAGATGAGCTCACATCAACGCCTCATGCTAAAAACAATGCTTACCCACGTTGATTTCCTCAATGAACAAATCACGGAATTGGATGCGGAGGTAGCCAAACGGCTAGACCCTTTTCAAGATTCCCGGGATTGCCAGACGTACGGCTGAACAAATATTAGCTGAAATTGGAACAAATGTTGGTTCGCGGTTTCCAAGTGCAGCCCACCTTTGCTCATGGATCGGTCTTGTGCCTGGACACAACGAAAGTGCTGGTAAACGAAAACCCTCGAAAACTCGCAAAGGGAACAAATATCTCCAATCGGCACTTCTTGAAGCTTCACAATCCGTATGCAGATCTGACAATTATCTCGGTGCCCTATACAGGCGAATCGCAGCACGTAAAGGTGGTCGTAAAGCGGCTGTTGCTGTTGCACACGCAATCATGAAGATCGCCTATCATCTTTTAACTCGCAACGAAGATTACCGAGATTTAGGTGCTGATTATTTCGAAAAACGACAGCAAGATGTCATTGTCAAACAATCCGTTCGTAGGCTAGAGAGTCTTGGCTTTACAGTAACAATCGCTGCACCCGAAGCCTCATAAATACCTCGCTATATTAAAACTATAGACGCAGCCTTTTGAAAAAAACGTCATAGCTGCGCCTAGTTTCGTATTGCCATTTTTAGTTCTTTGCTATGTGAGATTTTCAGGGTAGTTGAACAGCAGCCGAAGTCTTCGGCTGTAGTTTGATTCTTTTCAAAGCAAAAATGTCCTCCATCAGAGATCCAAAGCCTTCTAAAGCATGTACCCCATGTAAACCTGTTCGCATATACTACCTCTAAATGATATGTAGGAGGTAGATAGAGTGAAAAAGGTGAAATACAAAATGGGGAAATTAGGAAAACATAATTTCATGAAAAAATATAGCAATATAAACACATTACTACCTGACACAGAAGCAGCAACAAAATCTAACATCTTTAATATGATAAGAAAGTATGACTCCCTTTACTTAAAACCAGATGAGGGCACCGGAGGTCGTGGAATATATAAGATAACTAAAACGGAAAATGGGTTCGTATTAAGAGGTGGAACTACCTCAAGAAATTATGATACATTTGATGCTTTATCCAATTCTCTTCACAAGTTCTTATATAAAAACAATTATGTTGTTCAACAAGGTATTGATTTGTTAAAACATGACGGTCGTTCATTTGATATAAGAGTTATGGTGCAAAAGAACAGAAGTGGACAACTCGAAACGACAGGTATAATTGGGCGGTTGGCTAAACCGAGCAAGATAGTAACTAATTTCCACAGTGGAGGCACACCATTTCCAATAGAAACATTACTCAAATCACATCTCAGAGGAGCCGATAGGACAAACTTTATAATAAGGATTAAATCTTTAGGGAGAGAAGCGAGTATTGTTCTTGGAAAAAGTTATAGAAGAAAAAAAGCTTTTGGAGTTGATATTGCTATTGATTCAAATATGAAGCCATGGATTCTAGAGATTAATACTGGGCCAGATATGAGTATTTTTAACACGCTTAAAGATAAAACAATGTATAGAAAGATTTTGAGGTATTCAAAATTTTGAGGATGCGCCATCGATCGGGATTCGATTAATACTTTGCGAATGGTTATATGATAAAGATTTTCCAAAGAATCTTTTAATTCGAAATTTCTCCTAAGTTACTTCAAGTATGCTGCCCGTTAGCGCCAGTAAGGCTGCCGGTCGTTCTCGCGGCAGCCTTTTGATGTGGGTTATTAAACTCTCGTTCACCGGTAGTTCAATGATTCTTGTGATTTCCACTAGTCATAATGCCCTTTTCTAAAAACGATTACTGCTTCTACAAATGCTCCAGGCTCTTCGTCTTCATCATAATCAGGTGCATAAAGTCCAATACCAAGCTTATATGATGTAACTCCTACACTGTCTTCATATTCTAACTCATTATCAAATTGTTCCAACCACTTCTTTGCTTCTATAAAAGGAACCCCATTTAAAGGTCTTCCATTGAATATAGCTTTTGTTGGCTGACAAAACTCAATAGCTTCGCAAAATCCATTTTCCTCTGTATAGTAAGCAAAAACAACCGAATTAACAAAAAAGTCAGTATATCCCCCCCGAATATCATGCTTTTCATCTGCCTTCTCTGGGATTACGCTCCTGACTTGTTCTTTAGTCATTCCCAACGAAATAGGACCAACACTTTCATATGGTTTTATATGAAAATCCATTAAACTACCCCCTATAAACTACTCTCATTATATACTATTTACCACGCAATTCTTCCAGTTACTTCAATGGACAAAAGAGGATCTGCCGCGAAGCAGATCCTCAACTATAGTTCTCCGTTAGCGTAATCATTTCTTGGTTACTGACCTAAAAATGCCGTCTTATCTCAATCTACCTTAGCAGACAGTATTTTTTCTTTCACAGAACCCAATTTCCAGCGCTAAGTATCGGTATTCGCCTACCATCCTTTGTTTCACCATCAATGTTGAGTTCGTTCGAACCAACCATAAAATCAACATGGGTTATACTTTGGTTTAATCCACGTTCTAACCGTTCTTCTGGGCTCATAGACTGCCCGTTCACAATACTAGATGGGTACCCATTCCCAATGGCGAAGTGGCATGAGGCGTTTTCGTCATACAACGGGTTCATGAATAATATGCCATGCTTGGCTATCGGAGAAGTGACCGGCACCAGAGCAATTTCACCGAGGTAGCTGGAACCTTCGTCGGATGCAATGATTCCTTTCAGGGTTGCTAATCCCTCATCGGCAGAATAGTTGACAATTTTACCCTCTGAAAAGGTCAATTGAATGTTATTAATCATTGTTCCACCGTAATATAATGGCATTGTACTTCGAAGCGTACCGTTAACACCAGTACGGTGAGGTGCTGTGAATACCTCCTCGCTCGGAAGATTCGGAAGAAACGGTACATTGTTTATATTCTTTACGGTGGCAAGACTTATCCATTGATGTTCATCTGGCAAATCAACGGTCAAATCTGTACCAGGGGCTGAATAGCGCAGTTTGGTAAATCTGTAATCGTTTAGGAGTTTCGTTCTTTTACCCAATTCAGACACATGAGTCTTCCATTCTTGGAATGGATGATCCGTATCAATGCGTACGATTTCCAGTACAATATCCCACAGTTTATTCATGGCATCTACATCGGATAGAGTAGGAAACAGCTTATTAGCCCAAGACTTTGAAGGGACTGAGAGGATGCAATAGTTTGTCTTTAAACTTGCATATTCATTCACAAAGTTTCTTAGAGCATTGGCTTTTGCTTTGGCGGCTCGGGCTACTCTCGCGGGATCAATCCCGGTCAAGAGGTCGGGGTACGGTATAAAAATCGCTAGAAAGGCTGCACCTTCCGCCAACATGGATTCCATCCAATTTACTTTCCACTGCGGATATTCATCTAATGAATCTTCAGATGCAGACTCTAATCGAATACGGTTTAATTCAGGATCTTCCCAATTTACGTAAACTTGCCTGGCGCCTGCTGCGTATGCCTTCTGTGTTACATACCGAACGAACTCAAAGCATTCTATCGGAACTGGAAGGGTATCTTGTCCAATTACGAGAATCTGACTTGGTTGCAAATTCACACCAACCCGTACAGCAAGGTCCGCATACATTTCCAATTTTGATGGTTCAACCATGAAATCACCCTTTTCGCACTATTAATTGATCAAAGAGAGGAATAGCTCTCCAAATTATATTACCTTCATGTTGTTGTATAACAATATCTGTATCCACGTAATCCATTCCTAAAGCTTTTGCAAGTAACACACCTAAAGGCTTTTACCAGCTCCAGACATACCTATAAGAACTATATTCATATTCTTCCTCACTTTTGTTAATCGATATTGGTTTCGTTAAACTATTCGGTATTTTCCATAAATATCCTTCACGGGAAACGAATACTACCCTTTAACGGAATAGGCCACCAAGCGATTCGCCTGCAGCCTAGATGGTACAATCTTATGGAACTAACGTTCTCCGTTAGCGTAACAAACGGCGGCTGCCGGGCCATACTCTTTTAATAATTACAGACTTCTAATGTCACCATAGCTATGGCCCACATACTTTTTGAATGATATCCTCTGACAAGCCTAATTCCTTCATATTCCTTACAATATTATTTTTAGTTGTCCAAGTACCAAAGTATTTCCCATTAATAAATCCATCTTCTCTGGCTTCGGCGACTTCCATAGGTACCGTAATAACCTCTTCGATATGCCTGCCGTACCAACATTCTTCTTCCAAATCGTACTCAACGATTGCTTTAACCTGAATGTCCTCAACATAAAAAATTATTGTTTCGCCAATTTCGAGCTAGATTTTGACCGCCGCAATTAATAGGAACATCGGGCGACGGATTTCTTCTTGCCATGCTGGATTTTTATCCAGCATGTCTTGGGTCGGTTGAAGTTCGGAAAGTTTCGTAATTCTAAAGCCGGAATCAATTAATGCATTAACATAGGTGGCGACAGTACGATGGTATTTGATGACATCATTATCCAGAAATCTAGCTGTCGTGGACCTTCAGTATGGTAGTTATCGACGGGCCAATGCAGTTTCTCGCCTTGCGGGTCGTAGTACCAGTCTTGTGCAGCGAGCACGGTGAAGATCGGATGTTCAACCGAGAGCACGAAAGTCCCCCCTGGTACAAGGTAGTGATAAACTTTACGACAGATGGTATCGAATCGTTCTACATAGTGGAACGCATTCGTAGGCTAGAGAGCCTTGGCTTTACCGTAACAATCTCAGCTCCCAACGCCTCATAATGCCTCGCTCATATTAAAACATGAGACGCAGCCTTTTGAAAAAAACGTCATAGCTGCGCCTAGTTTCGTATTGCCATTTTAATTGCTCTGCTATGTGAGATTTTCAGGGTAGTTCAATAATGAAGGTGAATGTACCTCGATCATACCTGGCTATTCTCCTTCTAAATCCCATGAATGTACTACTGAGTTATTTTTTCTTAGTAACGCTGATCGTAGTAAACCATCATTCTTCAAATATTTAAAATGTGTGTAATATTTTTCTTCAAATTCTTTATAGTTTTCGTAATTTATTTCATCCCCTGTTATATCCTGACATCATAAATATCCCTTCACCGAACAGGAGTCCCAGGCTGCTGACGGCCATGAGCCTGCTTTAAAGCTTGTAAGACCAATTCCTTGGTCATTCGATCACTCATATGCCATCCTACAATCTTGCGGGAATACAAATCCATGACACTCGCCAAATAAAGCCAGCCCTCAGTTATAGGAATATAGGTAATGTCAGTTACCCATTTCTCATTCGGCTTTTGAGTGGAAAAAGCCCGATTTAACACGTTTTCTTGGACAGGATAGTTATGTTTCGAATTGGTTGTTGCTTTGTACTTTTTCACCGTTCTGGAGCGCAGACCGTTCCCTTTCATGATCCGGGCAACGGTCGTTCACAAATGGAGGTGCCTGTTTGGTTGAGTTGCTGAGTGACCTTGGGACTCCCATATAACTGACGATACTTTTCAAACACCGCCTTTACTTGGCCTGTCCATTCTTTGTGCTGACGCTCCCGTTCACTAGCAGGACGATTCAACCATTTGTAATAACCGCTTCGAGAAACCTTGAATACCTTGCACAACTTCTCCAGCCGGTATCCGGAGCGGTGTTCATCAATGAAAGCATATTTTACCGACGGTCTTTCGCGAAGTAGTGCATCGCCTTTTTTAAGATTTCATTTTCCTCTTTCAGCTCACGAATCTGTTTCTGGATATTGAAGATGAGCGGTTACTCAAGCAAAT
Organism: Paenibacillus sp. yr247; assembly: GCF_900103825.1. Lineage (GTDB taxonomy): Bacteria > Bacillota > Bacilli > Paenibacillales > NBRC-103111 > Paenibacillus_E. Next base: position 3,548 of record NZ_FNIF01000052.1, on the reverse strand, counting down.
CGTCATGAAACTCTGTACACTCCACATACACCGTATGCGAGCCAAAAGGCGAGTTTGATAGAAGCTATTATAGTCCGCTGAAGCCTTGATTTTACTGGGTTTTTGTTGTTCGCCTAGCTCATTTTAGTTGGTTAGGAGAGGTTTTATCACCAATTTATCCCCAATCTAGCACCATTTTAACACCATTTTAACACCAATTTAGAGTCTATATGGATTACTCAAGAGATGAGATAACACTCTGTCATTCTAATTGCATTCACATAAGAACCTCCACCAAATGATTTGGAGAGGTTCTTATGTAAATATGTTTTTAATTTTGCATACATTTCCTATTTTGTATGGTTTGTATCTTCATGACTGACAAGTTGGCTTGAGATAAGTGCTGCATGGACCAGATAGCGCTTATCAGTTAAATATACTGCATCAAAAGGATAGCAAGTTTCAATTATCATAGAAGGATAAGAGGTTTCATATACATCCGCTCCTACCTCTACCGTTTCAAACGAAATTACACGAAATCGGAAGCTTCCAGCATCGGTATCCATAGTAAATTCGTCACCGAATTTTAATTCACCGACGCGATGAAATGTTGTTATATTATGAGCAGCTACGATACTAGTTCCGATCTCTCCAGGAAATACGCTAGTATTCAAATGCCCAGGTCCTTTTGCCAGTATGGAAGAACTTGTACCTTCAAATACCGCTGCTTTTACTCCAATTTCAGGAATGTCGAGCGTTCCAATCAAGGCACCTTCTATAGGTTTTCCCTTATAAACGGCCGGCTCTGGATTTATATTTTTTATATTTAAGATTTCTGTCGTAGGTAATACTTCCGATACGGGGTGGAAGTCTAAGTCAATTACTTTTTGAACCGCTAATAAACGGTGTTGTTCCCATTTGCCATACATAAAATAAACGGCCAGCAGAGTCAGAAGAATGACCCCGCTGACGATTAATGACCAAGCAATCGTATTACCTACTCTCCCCATTCTTGCTTCCTCATTTTTCAGTATGCCGTTTAAAACGTAAAAAGAAGAACCCGAATGCAATTAAGGATAGCGCGATAGCAGCAATTGGTAATAGAGGTAAACCTGTTACAGGACTTGTTGCTAGTGGAACAATTTTTGTCGGTTTATTAATCTTTATGGCAAGTACTTTGTTGGCCTTTTCTTGGTAAGCATAAAGTGTACTTGAGCCAGGCAGTACGTCCAACGTATGCACACCAGCATCCACGCCACCGAGATCTAAGTCAGGTAATGGCTCCATTGTATCCATATCTACCACTGCCGCTTTTCCAATCGCTCCTTCTCCAGCAAATAGAAGACGATTTTGGAAATCAGCCGATAATTGGTCTTGACCAGCTGAAGCTGCAATAGTTCCTACAAGTGTCCCTGTATTGGGATCTACGACTAAAATCTTTTTGTTGGTTGTGCCCACATAAAGAACGTTTTTCACGGGGTCAAAGACGATACCTTTTGCACCGCCAAGTTTTGTGAGTTGAATGTCAAATGTCCAAACTTTTTCGATTTTATGCGTGTTGGCATTAATAACCAAAACATTATTATCAACTGGTTGGTAGATCGTATTCGTCTGTTCAACGTATACCCCTATATCGGGACCAGATTGGGGATCATCCGGTTTTAGAGAGATACTTCCCAATGATTTGAATGGACTTGTAGCAGAGAAGAAAGTCATATTATTAGACTCATCGTTAACAACAGCAACTGTTTTTTCTTTGGAAATGTAATAGATGCCGTCAGATGCTTTACCAGATGCATCTAATTTAGTTACGATAGACCAATCCTTTTTGGAAATAACGGTAACATTATTGTCAGATTCGGATGCTGCAAAGATATAATCAGGACTGAATGCTACTCCGTTACCCATCATAGTGCCATAAACCACTGCAGAAACCGTATTGGTATCAGAGTCAACTACGATAATATTGTTATTGGTCTTTTGGGCTATGTATACTTTGTGAGCCACGGGATCAGCTGCGACAATATCACCTTTTCCTCCTTTACCAGGCAAATCAATTGTTTTGACTGTGTTAAATTGAACGTTAGCAGCCGCTGAAACAGCCCCGGGACATAAAACAATTCCTATAGAACATAGAACTAAAGTTACTTTGCACCAATATTTATTATACTTTCCTTGCGATAAAACGTGTTTAACCGATGACTTTAGGGAACTAAGAAAACCCCAATTACTCATTTGCTCACACCTCCGATTGAATGAATAGTTCAACTTTTCATCGCTTCAACTTGCACATTACCGGCTTTAGACTGGACTTTATCACCTCCCTTATTTGGTGTACAGCTGGCATCATCCAGGGTTTACCAACAAATAAAAAATGCTCCAAAAGGTGCTCCGCGAAAAATAGATAATCAATAATCGATTATTTTTTTGCAAAAAATGCCCCAATAATGCTATTATTTAATCTCCAACTTCCACCGTTCCGCCTAAAGAACAGATCTGAAAGCGCTATCAATTAAGTAAACTGCAAACCGGCTTTCTTTAAAAAACATACAAAATCTCTACTACTGCATTCAGATGGGTTTTAGTTCATGAGCCACTCAATTGAATACATGCCCCAAAAGGTACTCCACAGCCAATTGATAATCAATAATCGATTATTTTTTTTGAAAAAAATGAAACATTAGCCGAGGAACTCAAGCATTTTTGGCTTCCCGTCATTGAAATAAAATATTTTATATTAATATATCATATTATATTAACATATAAGAGTCAATATGCTTTTAGATTCACTTTTTTGAATAGTATAATTTTACTAAAAATCATGCACCGTATGCGGGAAGCTCTGGGCTTTGGTCGCTATTTAATATATTAAGAAAGAGCTTTAATTCATGGCCTATGCCCTAATTTTACCATACATCCCTCTGATATTACGACTAGCTCATTGGTTTTCTCTACTGCCCGTTCGTGTTCACCTGAGACACAGAATCAATTTATGTTGCCAACCATGTATATGTGTGTTATATTTATGTTGCCGGCAATATAAAATATTTTTGATTAATACAGGAATGAATGTTCCTGAAAAAATTTCTAAAGGTGGGAACTATATTATGGCAACCGTACTTTACATTACCGCACATCCGGGCGATGCAAAATCTTCCTTCAGCTTGTCCGTCGGCCAAAGATTCGTCGAAGCATACCGCGAGGCGAACCCGAACGACGAGGTCGTGCATTTGGACCTGTACAAGATGAACGTTCCGCAGCTTGACGGCGAAATTTTCGGCGCATGGGGCAAACTAAGCGAAGGAGTTCCGTTTGACCGGCTGAGCGAATCCGAGCAAGCCAAAGTCGGCCGTCTCGGGGAGCTGGTCGATCAATTCGTGGCTGCGGACAAATACATGTTCGTGAATCCGGTTTGGAATTACGGCTTTCCGCCCGTGCTTAAAGCGTATATCGACGCGGTTTGCGTCGTCGGCAAGACGTTCAAGTACGAGGCCGGCGTCGGCCCAAAAGGATTGCTGGGGGACAAGAAAGCCGCGCATATCCAAGCCAGCGGCAGCGTGCTGTCGAAC
>NZ_FNIF01000064.1 GCF_900103825.1 Paenibacillus sp. yr247 | reverse complement strand
AATCGCTCCAGCATCTTTAATGATTTTGGAATTTCCATCCTTAATATTTAACGCTCGGGGAAGAAGGTCGGTAAGCCTTGAGTCCATACAAGTTACAACAACCATCTTTCTATCTTTGAATCTAGATGCTTTATATTTTTCAAATTCCTTCTTCTCTACAAACTCCGAGTTAAAGTGTAACATATCATAAAGTCGGTCCAAGCTTCTCACCTCAATTTCTCTCTTGATATCTTATAATCTTATCATAACCTACGAAGCACCCTCAACATGCCAAACCGGTTCTTATTAGATGGTTTCGATAAATGAATCTAGTCAAAGCAAAAGAACCATCAGAAGCGCTACCAGTACGCAACTGACGATACTGTCGTAATGATTGGTAATGTAGGATTTTGAACCTCTGTCCAGTACTTAAATGTTAACCGTTTGTTGGTCTTTGTCTCTCCCTACAACCTACCATGCCATCATAAAATCTGTCATTCGTCACGGTATGCTGCCCGTTAACTGAGCAAAGGGCTACCACTCTGCAGCCCTTTCGTTTTGAACTATCGTTCGCCGTTAGTTCAACGACGTGTAACAAAATCCCCTCAGATATATACTTGCCCTAATTTTATTCTCAATTTCTAAACCAAGGTATTACTTTCCAGTTACTTTCAATCTCATTTATTTGATTAAATTCAAGTATGAAATGTACATTCACATTATTACTAGATTCATTCGGATCAAACATTTGTATTATTTTAGTCTTATATATTCCATTAACTATTTCAAAAACACAATCCTCTAACTCCTCTTCAGGTAAAACAACATCTTCAAACTGTGCACCCATAGTTAAACTCTCGTAATTTATAAGACACAACCTACCATCGGTTACTTCAATTTTACCTTCAATTTCCCTGTAGCCTGTTAATTTAGAAACTTTATTACTAATCCTGAATCGTCTGAAATTTGAAATAACTTCAAATTAATTCCCCCATATAGTTTTGTTTTTTAGTCATGGATCCCGCGGATAATCATGTTGGGTTTTCAACTAGCGTAATATTTAAAGTATGCGCAAATATTATGATATTGGAAATATTCGGTTATGTAGTTGAACTCTCCTGCCCGTTAACGCAGCAAAGAGCTGCAACGCGGCAGCCCCGCTAATCTTTGAATTAGTGTTTATTATGATAAATATTAATTAGTGTGGCACCAACAACTAACGTTGAAATAACCACAATACAAAGGAATATTGCACTTTCAGAGAATCCGATGGATTGAATCTTATCATACAAGAAAATTAATTCGATAAGTAAAAGAGCAATCCAAATACAGGCATGCCTTCTCAACATATGAATCCTCCTAAGTGTATTCTTATTGCAGTTGTATGTTGCAATATTATATTGCGCTATAGTTCTCCGTTAGCCATCCATGCCCCTCATGAGGCACCACAGATTAATGAAAATTCGCATCGTGATTGGTTACTTTCAGGGTAGTTCAATTAAATTTATACCTTTAGTGATATTCAGTATCCACTAATACTCATGCAACTGGTGTACCGTTTTTAACTGGTTCATCTGGTTTTAAGAGAACCACATCACCTTCTGCTGGAATACCCCCGATAACCAACACCTCTGATTTAAAACCTGTGATACGTCTAATAGGAAAATTCATTACTGCGATTACTTGACGTCCAATAAGTTGTTCTGATTCATATCTTTTTGTAATCTGAGCAGATGAGTTTTTAATTCCAATCTCACCAAAATCGATTTCTAATTTTATTGCAGGTTTTCGAGCTTCAGGAAAAGGTTCTGCTTTAATTACAGTACCGACACGGATATCTAATTTCATAAAATCCTCAATTGTAACCACGATTTTATCCTCCATCATTTTACAGTTACGCAAATTTTACAATATTACTATTAATAATTAAAGGTAATAAATTTATTAAGCAATCCTGCCAGTTAAAACAGAAGGCTGCCGTTCTATGCTGTCGGCAGCCTTCTCCTGATGTCTATTGAGCTATAGTTCTCCGTTAGCTCAATAATTCAATCCAGGGATGCTCAGTATATATTAGCTTCAGTGAATATTGAAGCCATTGTTTTTGCTCTATACTCATGTATTCATAAATGTTTCTAAAGTCTATCTCGTCTTTTGGTCTTGGATTTTTCGATTTGTATAATAAAGTAATTTCTGGGCTTAGAAAAGGTATCCCGCTATTTGTAGTCAAAATTGTTTTATTAAATTCTCGTTGTATTCGAGTATCTCTACGGTATATCCAATATTCAGCATTAGATTCATTTAAAAGTATTTCTATTTTCTCAAATCCTTTTTCTGCATAGGTTTCATGTATAGGGGGTACTAATATCTCATTTCTTTTCCATGGGGTTATAATTCCGTTTTGGACCTTATTAAAATTCCAATCATTCAAATACTCTCTAATAACTAATTGGTCGGTTCTATATATAATGATTTCAATATCGTCATGGTCCCTTGTTGCTTTTCCTAGAAAAAGGTCAATTGACCATCCCCCAGCAATTGCCCAAGGTTTTTTGAAACTAAGCATTGTTTCGTTAAGTACGATGCATTTTTTGATTGTTGTCACCTCTGTATTTTAGTTCTTTCCAAATGCTCCGCATTCCTGCCCGTTAACGCAATAAAGGCTGCCGAAACGGCAGCCAAAGGTTCATTTAAGTAACGTCTCCCGGATCCAGCCGACAAACGTATTATAATAGCTCACAGGCTCTGTCCTCCTGACTTGTTTAGATTGCAGGCATTACATTGCCGCCGGTGACCGGAATATAAGCCCCCGTTATAAAGCTAGCGAGATCGGATGCTAAGAAAGCTACAACATTGGCGATCTCTTGATCGGTCCCCCTGCGCTTCAACGCAACGTTTTGCTCATACGAAGCGCTGCGCTCCGTACCTGCAGCTCTGACCTTGTCGCTGACGGTCCATCCGGGAGCAACCTGATTGACAGTGATTTGATGCTCACCAATTTCTTTGGCTAGAATCCTGTATAACCCATCCATACCACGCTTACCAGCCACATACGCCGACTGCGTCGGAAAGTTCTGCATGGAGCATTCAGTGTTAATGCCAATGAATCGTCCTTGCTTTCGTTCGATCATAGCCGGCAGGAACGCTTTGGCCAAATGAACACTTTGCATTACGCATGACTCGAATTGACTGAGATAATCCTCGGGGCTTTGCTCGAGTACGCTCGTCCACTGGTATTGAATAACCGCATTGGCCACCACAATGTCAACGTGCTGCATCTGCTGCGTAATGGCTTCCTTCATGGTCGCGATGGAGCTCCCATCTGTAACATCGGCTTGCACTGCAATCGCTCTTTGACCAATGGCCTCAATTTCACGAACAAGCTCTTGCGCCTTAGCCTCATTCTTAAGATAATGAATCACCAAATCTGCTCCGCAAGCCGCCAATGTTATTGCCATAACTCGGCCCAATTCACCTGTAGCGCCGGTAACTAGAACTGTTTTATTCGTTAAATCGATATGCATACAATACACTCCCCCCGAGTCTTAGAAAGCCGAGTTTTCATTTCTATGTAACCATGATTATAAAAAAGTACATTCAAATATGATTAATCTCAGCAATTGAACCGTTACGAACGAGTTGAGTTCAATTATCCAGGAAATCAGCAAGAAGCAGCTATCAAAAACAAATGTATAATTTTGGACGTTTCAGCCAAAGCGTTGAGAACAAATCCGCTCGACTATCCGAACAATCTGGACCTGACGTAATAAAACTGTAAATAAAACGATGAAGCCTGTTGACCGGCTACAAATAGAATAGTTAGTATGCCAGCAACCGGGTATTTATGAAGCTATCGTTTTGCGTTAGTTCAACAACAATTGTCCTCAATCCTTTTCTCTCAAGGACTTAAATGGAAAAAGCAGGTTTATCGCTGTGGCTACGATAAACAGAATTATCATCATCAACCATCCATTAATTCTTGGCATTAAAAAAAGAATTGACATCGCAACTATATACATAGTTAGCCAAACTAAGAAGGGATAATAACGCTTTATTGGGAATAATCGCCTCCCCAATATTTCGCCCCCCCTAACAAGCAGAAGGAATAATAATATTTTAACAAAATCGTTATTAAAAAATTGCATACATGATTCTCCAAGTATTCATTTTTTTCTTGTTATTATCACCAACCACTTGACAATTAATCTAAACAAAAAAAACCTTCAAACATTGCCATCGCCAAATGTGACTATTTCGCATAACTGCCCGTTACTTCAACGGACAACGGCAGCCGATCGTGTGCCGGCTGCCGTCATGTGATGATTGAACTATAGTTCCTCTCAGAGTTTGGGGCTTCCTATAGACCAAGTGCCTCTATGCCTATTTCCGCAAGAATTTTCTGGCCTTCGATCGTTGGATGAACGTCATTTGGCCGCACATAGAGATTCTGTTTGTCCTTAAATGCCAAATACGCATTGGCTAACGCGAGATTATCAATGCCCGAGCTTTTAAGCGAATCAATTAAGGATGCCAAGTTATTATTGACTAGTTGGGTCAGCAGTAACTCCGAATAGGTGTACATCGGTTGATTGGTGACCTGATAGGGATTATAAATGTTATAGACCGCAATAGGAGCATCCGTCAAAGACCGGATTTCTAAAATCGTATTTTTAAGTTTATATAACAGGTTGGGAACGACAACATTCTGCAAGTTCTGTTGCAGTGCTGCTATGTTTAAAACCCCATTATTTGTGGCGGCAGCGACTGCTTGCAGCAAGTCATTGTTTCCGATGTCCAGCGTTATGTAATCGGCATGTTTCACGTCTTGACGGATCAGTTTATCTTGCTGTACGACGTCCAATAACTGGATTGATGTAATACCAGGTATTGCCAGATCGTTAACTTTAAGCTTCGCATCCTGTTTCATTAGATAAGGGAACGCGAACTCTGAAGGGGTCTCATTATCCACCCCTAAATTATACCCGTACGTGATGGAATCTCCCAAAGCCACAAGCTGATTCCTTGCTTGATCGCTCTTGGCCCAGGCGGAAGATGAGAACAATGTACCTGCCATTATAGCGATCGCGATCGTTGTTGCAACCTTTTTCATCATTTAATTGAAACACTCCTTCTTGTACGAATGTGTCTCTCATTATAGTTGAACCAGATATAAGATAATGTCGAAATAGATAATATGAAAATTATTTTTTATGCAAAGTGTGATTACAGGTCCTAACCACGGGTGCCACCACGCTAAACTGCCCGTTACTTTAAGAGGCTGCCGATTGATGCCGGCAACCTCTTAAAGGTTTCTTATTGCACAAACGTTTCCCGTTAATTTAGTGTGGAAATTTTTTGTGCAATAACTTTAGTCATTGCATGTTTATGAGGAATCCCCGACGAATTGCAATCAAATACAATTTCCGAACTATCTTCGATAAGCCAGTCTTGATAATGTGCAAGTAATTCACCAGAATGCCATTTAAACGCATTGGGTTCCTTTTCAGGCGGGGGTGCTATAAAGGGCTTAGTTACAAATACATTAAGCGAATGAAAGCCATTTTGGCTTGTAAACTTTTTGTAATTATTAAATAACTCATCACGATACTCCGGTTTTATATAATTTAAAACGCCACTAGAATAGATGATGTCGAAATTAGAATCCAAGCGAAAATCCAAAATATCTGCTTTAAACACATTAACGTGCACACCAATTTTATCAGCGAGCCTTTTGGTCTTTTCAATACCAGCATCGGATATATCAAATGCCGTAACATCGTATCCATTTCTTGCGAAAAACACAGAATCTTTCCCCTCACCACAACCAATATCTAACAACTTTAGATGTTTAGTCGGTGGCACTAATTGGATGAGTCGATAACATGTTGAATTCGGTTCAACCCCCCAATAGTACCCCTGTATTTTGTATTCCTCCTCATAAATAGATACTTGTTCATTTTGCGATACATACCCGATAAGTTTGTCGATATTTACCCCCAAAGCTTTTGATAACTCGGGCATTACAGATATATCAGGCATTGTCTGAGCGTTTTCCCACTTTGAAACTGCTTGAAAACTAAGCCCGAGTCTTTGCGCGAGCCCTTCTTGTGTTAATCCTCTTTCCTTTCGGTATCTGCTTATGTTTCTTGCCAATGTCTCTTTCATAAATTTTTCACGCTCCTTGTTTAATTCAAATTCTAATTGATGTTATACGGAATGAACAATAACCGCGTATTTGAGTTTTTATAATATTCAACCCGCAGTTGAACTAAGCTTTCTAAATGTAAGCAATATTTCGCAATACTGCCCTTTAACCTAATCAAAACAAGGAGCAGCTGCCGTGGCAGATTGCTCCTTGTTTTGGTTGAACTATCGTTCTGCGTTAGCGTAAGGGACGTTTATTTTTGAACCTCAATTTAACTCTCCATATTATTAAGATTAATATTGAGAAAACAAAAGCAATTATCAGTAATGATTTATTTTTCCAAGCGGATTCTGTTAATTGGTTGAGAGCGTGAATATCTTTGTTTGCCTCAGTAATCAGTTTATTGCCGTTACAAATACTGGTGGATTCTTTTCCTTTAAGATTTTCTGTATAAACTAGATACTTATTTCCTACTTCAAATTCTGTCCCACACATACCATAGAACCCACTATACACATATCCATCTGTGAGATTGCCCTTCCAAACCTTATCCGCACTAAAAATGTTCCCGCCATCTTTATCTTTGCTTATTAGCGTACCTGTGAATACTACACTAGATAGTTCAAATCTTTTTTAGATGCCTGGATTGCCGCAACTACATGCATACGCCATATTAGGGCGTAGTACATTCAAACTGAATATAATACAAATAAATAAAATAACAGCTAAGTTTTTTTTATTCAAACTATCACCTCACTCCAGTTTGTGCAGTCGAAAATATAGACGCAATTTGGAAATTATTGTTGCACTATCCTGCCCGTTCGTATTATGAGGTCACCAGATCTTTCTGGTCGACCTCTTTTTTGAAAGGTCGTAAGATAGCGGTAGCCGGGGATCGAACGTTTCTGCCCGTGGGACTTGGATCCCGAGAGCTATTCAGTTCATCCCCCCTACTTGTTCAACCATGGTTAGGCTGGTTGGGACATGAATCCCGTATCACATGCGATAGTGTGGAAGACAAGAAGGTTAGGGGTTGCCGGTGAAAATACTACAGGAGTGATGTTATGAATCCAGTCATTGGTTTGGATGTATCAAAGGGAGAGAGCCATGCACAAGCTTTTTTAGACCGTGGAGTACCTCATGGGAAGAT
>NZ_FNIF01000035.1 GCF_900103825.1 Paenibacillus sp. yr247 | reverse complement strand
ATAGATTTTAGTAATAAATACTTAAACATACGAATAGGGTCGATAGCGTTTCGACCGTTATCCAAACAATAATTTCTCTTCAGTTCATCGTATACAAACGAGAAGTCAACGAGTTCTTCAATCTGTCTCAGTAAATTATCCTTGGGAACAACTAAGTTGTAAATCTCCATATATGGACTTAAAATCATCGACTGTTGGTTTTTGATCATCGTAATCACCCGCTAAGTATAATACCTTAATTATACAGAAAAAAAGGTACAGCCTCCTCAAAAAATTGAGGAAATCTGTACCTTTGCTGGACTTTTTCAGTGGCCTCGTTCAACCTCCACTGGTTTTACTATTTGAGTGGATATGTAGTATCCAGCAAATTCATCAAACAATTGAAAAGTATTGGCAGGTAATCTATAACTATAAATAGTTGTACTCTTTATCCGTTCGTACCAGTCAGTTTCAACCGCAACTACAATATCCGATTTGGTCAAACCAAAAAATTTATTGTTATCTTCATCGGAAATTTCATTAGTCCTAGTATAAACAATCCTCGGGCAATTTCTGGGAAAGTAAAAGGTATATTCATGGGCATCATCAATCGCCCAGACGACAGGAGGCATATCCCTGCGATTCAATAAAATCAATTCAATTCCAGTGTAATTGGTGTTGTGTAAATCAGTTATACAACTGTGTTTTTCTCTTTGACAAGAACTTGTATCGTTAAAATGAAAAAAGCCGCAACTGAGCGGCTCCTTATGTATATATGTTCTTGTCACCCGACATCTACTACCTTTTCCTTGGTGCACACGTGATGCAACGTTATACCATCAGGAGGAATAAAAGCCTCCTGTCCTTTAACTCCTCAATTGTGACTACCATTCGATAGCCCTCCATTGTCGATTTGCAAATTCATCTGACGAAGATGGTAACTTGGATAAGAATATAAGTCAGATGTATCCGAGATCTTTTACCACTCGTCAGGTTGCCTTCGTCTACCAGTTCTCTTACATCAAGATCTCTTCTTGATGTGAACGCTGAGGTCAAACGGCAGATGGTCCGCCGCCGCATAGGCGGCATCAATGTGCCCACCCTCCTTCTCGGCTAACATTTCTTGAAACGCTTTGCTTGCATACGTCTTGCTTTCTTCTCCTAAATCATCCCTTAAACACACGTTCTGAGCACATTCAATGAGGTCTTGAACGACGCGTTCCCAGAGGTAGTAGGTAAGCACCTTCCAATCAATCTCCGCGACTCCGTACCCTTGAAAAAACACATCAGCATGTGGTTGACGGACAAAAATAAAATCGCGCTCTTTAGGAGCCAGCATCACCTCATCCCAGTCAATCACAAACACGTTCCCCGCGTGATCGCAGATCAAATTGGATGCATGTAGATCAGCGTGACAAATGACGTGCGGGACTGTAAGTGACTGAAGCACCTCTGCCAGTTTTTCCAGAGAGGTTACCACCATTTGTATCGTGGATCGATGCTCCATCCAACAGGATAGAAATGCGCGCTCTGTGGCATCTCTACCAGTAGAGTGTGCATGTTCGATCTCGAAGTCCTGTACCCATTGCACGTATTCCGTCGGATCAAAGGTCTCCTTGCGCAATGACACGAAGCCTGTATGGGGCAGGGTGACCTGGTGAATATGGTTGAAGATAGCCCCCGCTTCCTTCCAGTGCTCCTGCGTCATCCCTGCCAAACCCGTGCTCCCCTCAATATAAGGAAAGACGGACACAGCCCAATCCTGTAGCTGGGTCCAAGAAGAACCACTAATGGTTGGAATGGGAGCAACGACAGATGTAATACCCTGATCTTTGAGAAAAGCGGGAATCAGATAACGTGGTTCATAGAGAGGCCTAGATGTCACTTTAAGCAGATAGGCAGTTCCCCGCTCGCTTATAGTACGATACACTCCGGCGCTGAAATCATGTCCCCGTGGAAGAAACTCAAGCGTGACGGGGCTCAGGTTATACTGGTCGTATAGACAGGCTCGAAGATGTTTCTCTGAAATATTCGGTGAATTACGCATATTTGGGTCCACCTATCCTGCCTTTATTTACTTTCATTGTTATTCAAAGAATTGCTTTCTCTTTACCTTAGACATTCGTCGTAATTTCAAACAATAACATTCATATGCCGTAAATGTAGCCGGCCCCCACTAGTTAAACAAATAATGGATGCCAAAGCACCCTGTATCGTTTCCACGTCCAAGAATCAAAGAGGGAAAATTCTTATCTTGGATGCATTAAACGACCATGTAGCTGGTATGAAGATACCACCTTCTGATAAGTCATTTCAAATTATTACATAAAATTTACCAACTGTAAACAGTGAGTTCACACTATTCTAGTGCAGTTCTATTGCACTCTTCTGCACGTTAGTTGAGAAAAGGCAACCGAATATCTGGCCGGTTGCCTTTGTCTCTTTATTAAGCTAAAGTTCTTCCAAATCCGCGTGGCTCTTTTTTTGTTTTATTAATAATTAGAAATTTGCCTTCTGACATAAATCATGGCTTGAATTCTTATTTGCCAATGTAATGAATAAATTGAAGAAGGATTGCAGTAGCGGTGAGGAGGATAAAAGTATGCCACAAGAGCCTGAATTTCTTGAAGCTGATTTATTGATCCATAATGCTAACATTGTAACCATGGATGAATCTAGACACACTTCAACAGCAGTTGCCATTAAAGGAGACCGCTTTTTAGCTGTGGGCAGAGATTCCGATGTTATGCGGTATAAAGGACCAAGGACTCGAGTTGTTGATGGCAACAAGCGCCTTATGATTCCAGGATTGAATGATTCCCATATTCATCTGATACGTGGCGGATTGAACTATAACCTGGAGCTTCGTTGGGATGGAGTGCCATCATTAGCTGATGCTTTACGTATGTTAAAACAACAAGTAGACCGTACGCCACCACCGCAATGGGTTCGAGTTGTAGGGGGGTGGACGGAGTTTCAATTCAAGGAACGCCGGATGCCAACTTTGGAGGAAATCAATCGAATTGCTCCGGATACGCCCGTATTCATTCTAAACTTATACCGCCAAGCCTTTTTAAACAAAGCAGCTTTGCGTGCGGTTGGGTATACGAAAGATACGCCAGATCCGCCAGGCGGAGAAATTCAGCGGGATAGCAATGGCAATCCAACCGGACTGCTTCTCGCCAAGCCGAATGCGACGATATTATACGCTACCTTAGCAAAGGGACCCAAGCTTTCCTATGAAGATCAGTTGAACTCCACGCGGCTGTTCATGCGGGAAATGAATCGCTTTGGCGTGACGAGCGTCATCGATGCCGGCGGCGGATTCCAAAATTATCCGGAAGATTATAAAGTATTTCAGGAACTCGACAATAACGGTGAACTTACCGTTCGCACAGCATACAATCTGTTTACGCAGCATCCAGGCCATGAACTGGAAGATTTTAAATCATGGACTGCTACAACGAAGCCATATACAGGCAGCCCTTACTATAGGCACAACGGCGGCGGTGAAATGCTTGTATACAGCGCGGCTGACTACGAAAACTTTTCTGAACCTCGCCCGATTTTACCTGCTGTCATGGAACATGAATTATATGACGTTGTCCGGCTGCTGGTCCAACAGCGATGGCCTTTCAGGCTCCACGCCACATATGGCGAGGACATTACTCGCTTCCTCAACGTGTTTGAAAGTGTAAATAAAGAAGTTCCATTTAAAAATCTGCGGTGGATATTAGACCATGCTGAAACGATCCGAGAGAAGGATTTGGAACGTGTCATCGAACTAGGCGGTTCCATTGCAGTTCAAAACCGGATGGCCTTTCAAGGGGAATATTTCGTCGACAGATATGGAGCTGAAGAAGCTAAACATGCTCCGCCCATCGTAAAAATGCTTTCACATGGATTGCATGTAGGCGTCGGAACAGACGCTACAAGGGTAGCTAGTTATAACCCGTGGGTCTCCTTATATTGGTTGGTTACTGGAAAAACACTTGGTGGCCTGCGGTTGTACCCTGCTTCCAATCGGGTTGACCGACACCAAGCGCTTCGTATGTATACAGCCGGAAATGCCTGGTTCTCGAAGGAAGAGGACGTAAAAGGCCAAATTAAGCCAGGCTATTATGCAGATTTATCGATCCTGTCTAATGATTTCTTCTGTGTCTCCGACGAGGAAATCAAACGCATCGAATCCGTGCTGACGGTCGTAGGCGGAAAGATTGTGTATGGAGCCCGTGAATTCGCAAAATTGTCGCCTCCAGCTCCTAAAGCGAGTCCAGACTGGTCGCCGATCAATTACTTTGACGGTTATTATAAAGCCCCACATGATGGAGGTGGCGGTGGTCCTTGGATTCATATGCCACGTGCACATCATTGCAACCATCATCACGGAAGTGGTTTCTGCGACTTGGATTGCTTCGTCTTTTGAAGGGACATAATTTCAATAAAACGAGCAGACTACCGCGGCAGTCTGCTCGTTTTTGATCTGTCAACTTTAGTTTCCTATTAGTGGCGGCTCCCATACCAATAAAAAATTCCATGGCTTACAGAAGCTTGCTCTGATTATTCGTGTGACTCCGGCATCATTGATTAATTACATCTCTTTGAGAACATACTCAGCCAACCCTTCCATCTGTTCATGCGAAGTCACATCTGTTACTTTATTGACCGCTTTTCCACCAGTCTTTTTGATCTTTTCTTGCAGCTTATTCTTTTCTTGGCTCAAGGTTCTCATCCCCCTGCAGAAACAATTTATTACGGGATCATCCAAATCTAAAAAGGATGAAATCCTGTGAATAAACGACCTTGCGTGAGAATATCAAATCATACCGAGAGAGTTGAACTAAGGCTGCTGACTGCTTGTATGTATTTCAGTTTTTATATTTTGTTATTCGGTAATATGCCAGAGAACGCCCGCGGGGTCGATAAGATGGATTGCACGCTTACCATAAGGTTGGATTTGAGGGGAATTAGTTCTAATGTTATATTTATCAACTACATTTGTGCTTTGAATATGCTTCCACCATGAATCCAAGTCCTGCACACATAATTCCACCATATAGTTATTTTGCAATTCTATATTATGAAAGTTTTGTAAATGGAATTCCGTTTCATCAACCCTGAATATTGTACCTTCATCACTGGAGTAAATTTTTTCAAATCCGAGGTCTGTATAGAACTGCACAGCATGGGGGTAATCTGCACCTGACGGGATAAAAGGACGTAATTTATGCGCTCTCAATACTTCATCTCCTTTAAACCATTATTTTATGGGTACTCCATACCTGGTCTTCTCCTAGCGACAAGATTCCCATTTCGATACAATTCGTTGCAACTGATTTATTTCCTGTAAACCTGAACAAATAAGTTTGTTACACTACTGCCCGTTAACGTAATGAAGGCAATTTTATACAGCCGGCCTCTCAAGAGGGCAAGGCTGCATTTGTTTTAAGGCTTTTAATTGGATGGAATGATTCGAATATCCTTATCCAAATTGGCAAGCATCATGAAATTACGATTGAAAGTAAAGATGCGTTTTACCTGATAATAGGACATGGTCACAGCAGTGAATGCTTCGCTGAGCGAGAAACGGAGCTCGGGCCTGTCCATAAGCAGTCTGCGCGATTCTCCCTCAAATTCGGGGCCGCTGGAGATGAGCGCCAGCTTGCCTTTACTCACTGCTTTATCAATTGCATTCAGAAAATATTCCGCCTGCTGATAGCTGTATTCATTGCGAAGCCATTCGTGAAGATCAAATATAATGGAATTGGTCGTCATGTAATTACGTTCAAGATCATGCAAATCCAGAAACAGGGAACGGGCTTTCGCATAGTGGGGGTCTTCAGGGTTCATTAAAGCGGCTAAAGCTGTTTCATCCAGAAAAATTGCATCCTGAATGTTCAAGTGGTTATCCATATGTCAGCACTCCTTAATCCTCTAGTTTGGCAATTCCAACCAAATACAGAAGCGGGTTATCTTCCTTTTGATCCACTGAGATGGGGGTTGATTCGTATGGGGCGCTTGCCAGGTATTGGACAATGATTCCATTGACGATCGCTTGCACGGTCGTATGCTGCATATCGGCGATTGCTTTCAGTCTAACATAATATTGTGGATTGAGTTCTATAGTGCCTTCTTCTTGTTCTTCACTTCTTGAAGAAATGAATTCGGAAGCGGTAGACTTCGCTTTTTCGAATTGATTTTGAATGAAGCGTTTGTAATTATTCGCCATCGTGATTCACTCCTTATGCATAGCTTTTATAACGATTCGTCGAATTCTGTCGATTTCAGGGGGTAATGTCGGGCGGAAAGCCAGCTTCTGGCTTCCAGCAAGGTGATGGGTGTCTAGCGAAAAGCGGTAACAATGCCCATCACCATCCCAATAAATCTTAGGTTGCCATTTGATCCGTGTGCCCAAATTTACAGCCTTTTGGTCTTCCCCAATTTTTTTACCACTAATTTCATATTCATGAAAAAAGATGCTTATGGTACGATGGTTTAAGAAAAATGCCAAAACTCTGGAAGAACTAAACATAATTCCAAAGTGCGGGGGAGCTTTATGACGTAGCTGCGTCTTGGGGTGAATCGCATTGACGAGGGGATGTATCCTCATCCCAAACCCGACAACTAACCTCGCAGGCTTATTAAAAGGAGGAGCATCATGAAACGACATTTTAAGAAAACGATCTTCGCTCTAGCAACAGGGCTTGCTATTACTAGCCTTGGAACCCATGCATTCGCCTCTACCTATCAGGCAAAACCCCAGGATACTTTATGGAAAATTGCAAGTGCTAACCAAATTCCGTTAGCATCGATCCTAAAAGCAAATCCAAACATTAATCCGTTGAATCTGCAATCCGGGGAACTTGTAAATCTACCAGATCTACGCTACACCGTAAAGGATGAAGATACATTCTGGATCATAGCCAAAAGGCTGCAGCTTCCTTTAGATCAGCTTATGGCAGCCAATCCTAAAGTCGATCCAAACAATTTATACCCTGGTTTACTTTTGACGCTGCCTTCAGCATTAACAGAGAAGACTGTTCGTGTATCTTCCACATCGGCATCCTCTTACTCCATTTTGCTTGCAGGACAAGCTCAACCTTTTAAAAAGAAGATTTCAGTGAAAGCCACTGCTTACTCCAGTGATCCCTCTGAAAATGGCTGGGGTCCTATTGATTACTATGGAAATCCTCTAAAATTGGGAACTATAGCTGTAGATCCATCTATCATTCCAATGGGATCCAAGGTTTTGATTACAGGCTATAATAACATTGACAAGGATTTGCCTAGTGACGGTTTGATTGCTTACGCTACCGATCAAGGAAGCGCAATAAAAGGGAATCGAATTGATATTTTCCTTCCAGGAAGTGGACAAAAGGTATCGCATTTCGGCATTCAAGACGTTAATGTCTATATCCTAGAACCTTAATACAAATATAAATGATAATCCAGGGCTATTCCTGCATGATTTCGGCGGAATGCTTGGTGACGAATCTGGTAACGGATTATGCCGCAAGCTTGGCTTTATGAAGCGGTTTTTCGGGTTCTTAATTTTTGAGTTCTACATAGTATTGTTTAATAACTTGCTATATCGATATTTTCGTAATCGCTGAGTTTCCGTAAGGAAAACGGGGGAACCAATGTTTTGGGGTGAATCTTGGAAGAGACATGTTCGGGCAGCTTGTCCAAAACGAAATTTTCTCTTTCGAGTAGGGCGACTCTCGCGTCCGAATCCGTCAGCTAACCTCGTAAGCGTGAAGAGAGGTACCGGTTGTCGTATCTATTATTCTTTGGAATAAGGCCGCGGGAAGAACCTCTTCTTCCGCGGTCTTTTTTCATTTCATATTTCCGGAAGGTGAATGGACAAAACTATCTACGACTACTAACAAAAAACGAAAGTCACGTCATGTGTCATACATTACACGCGGATGGCGGGCTTGAAGGAGGACCGAACAAATGGGAGCATTCAAATATGAGGAGACCCAATTAAAGCGATCATCCGGCATGTCCCTTGCATTGCGATGGAAGCATAAAAATTTGAAATTCATTATGATTACAGCATTCCTATCTGTTCTGGGCATCTTTGGATTGCTGCTGCTGCTCTACGGTACGTCTGCGAAGTACGTTACCTTAGTAGTAAACGGGCAAGAGAAGAAAGTATATACTCGGCAATGGGTGATGGCACGTTTTCTTGAAGAACAAGGAATTGCCGTCGTGGCGCGAGATCGTCTCTCCGCATCTCCGGAATCGAAACTCGCGAACGGAGAGCGCGTTACCATTGAGCATACCGTGCCGGTTCAGTTGACCGCCGACGGCGAGACGAAGACGATGTACACGACCGGAAAAACGGTGGAACGCGCTCTGCAGGACTTGAACGTCACTCTCGGAAATCTCGATAAGGTTACTCCCGATCTGCATGCAAGCGTGTCTGAAAATACGGCGATTAAGGTTGTCAGAGTCCATAAGACGGTCAATGAAGTCGCCGAACCGATTGAATATCAAGTAGAAACAAAGTATGACCCGAATTTGCCGGCCGGCAAAGAACAAACGATTCAAGAAGGTAAGGAAGGCGTGCTGCTGAAAAATAAAATAACCCTGTTCGAGGACGGCGCGTTGGTCACAGAAACGATAGAGGATAAATTCGTAAGCACGGAGAGCGTAAATAAAATTGTCGCCGTTGGAACGCAGAAGCCAGTAAGCGCGCTCTCCGCATCGGGACAAGTTTCCAAGAACGGCGTTACATTCCCCGTCAAACAAATCATGAAAAATATCACTTTGACCGCGTTTACGGCAGGCGTCGCTTCAACGGGAAAAAGCAACGGAGATGCGGAATACGGCATCACTTTCACCGGTACGCATGTTACGGAAGGGCGTACGATTGCCGTCGATCCCAACGTCATTCCGCTCGGATGGTGGGTTTATATCGAAGGGATCGGATTCCGCCGGGCGGAGGATACCGGAAGTGCGATAAAGGGACAAAAAATTGACGTATATTACGAAAGTGAATCGTATGCGAATCGCTTCGGCGTAAAACGCGGTGTTACGGTATACGTTATCGGTCCCAAAAAGCCGTCGCTCGAATAAGTCTGCAGAAGCGCTCCTTTATGGAGCGCTTTTTTATGCGGCGAGAGTTCGATGATTCGTTAGCCAATAAGGTAATGTTTTCAACGCATCCACTCCCATTTTAAGGATATCACCGAAATCATAATACCATAATTAGGAAATTTTATCCGCTATACTTCGGTGACACCATTAACCTTGATTTCCCACTAACTTTAACTAAGTTTATAACTTAACGGATACGAGAGGTCAAACACTACGATTATTTCTGATTTAGAATAAAAAAAAGGATTTCCACAAAGCAAGTGTCTGTGTTTATCAAAATCAGATGTTTTAATGGGGCTATTGTTTTTTGATAAAGTTTCAGCAATCTTTTTCATTGAGTCACCGTTGCCCACGTATCCGTTGAAATATATTGGAAAATTTCGGTTCGTTTCGCTCATTGTTTTCACTCCTTTCTAATATTTGTATAACAATCTAAGATAAATTTTGTATGTAAGGCTTTCCTAAATGAAAGAAAGGATAATTATTCCTTTATGTTATATTATGCAACAACCTTAAATGTTTTCCTCCCATCTATTTTTTCATTCGGATCCAGTTTTGAAATCATGGTTTGAGAATCAGCTTTTACTGTTTTACCTGAAAGCTTCTCTTTTGTATCAACTCGAAAATAATTCAATATCTTATCCTTGATGCCCCAGAGAATTTGTTTTCGGTACAACAACGCTAATTTCCAATGCTTTAAACCGTTTTGCTTAGTTAATTTAACGGAAATCAAAAAGGAGCCGCTTCAAAGCAACTCCTCCACTATAGTTCTCCGTTACTTTAGTAACTCTTCACTGTTGTACGTTTTATTAATGTCCGCAAAGTTATGCTTGATATCAGAAAAAAATCCACGTTTTGACAAGTTCAAGAACACAAAGTTTGGAATACAAATTGAATCGGCACTTCATAAACTTTAAATACAAGCAACTCGACAGAGGATGTCGAGTTGCTTGTTTATTTTATATTGTGATGTCTTGAATAGTTCTTTAAGTGAGCTGTTTAGGCTCAATTGATCTTAACAGTCTTCAGGGGCAATCGTCGTATTAGTTAGCCAATACTGCTCACTGTCCTTGCTGAAACGGGCAAACTCGCCCTCCTGCGGCACTTCCCACTTCCGGAACCGGAACGTTAAATCCATCAGCGCTTCCGCATGAGCAATCGACGGCTCCTTGAGCAGCAGCTCCATCGCTTCGATGAAGCCTTGCGGTTTCTCCGGCGCTTTCTCAAATGCGAACATGAACTGCTTTCGGTTCGGAAACAGCATCCGATTATGCGCCAAAATGAGCCTCCCGGAAAAAAAGGCGAGCTTATGCGCGGTTTGTGTCAGCATAAAAATGTTTTCGCTCCACTCCCCCAGCTTCAAGTAAGCCATACGAACGGGAATTTGACTGTAGAAAGACTTCATTTTTTCCTAGCGCTCATTTTCCTGGTACACGGCTATTCGTCGGACAACATGTTCAATGGATGGATCGCCGTAAACGAATATCCTCAGAAATCGTTGTGTTTGTTTCTTTTGCGATGATTAAGGCCGTTTCTTTAGCCCTTTTGAGTGGACTACTAACGATTCTTTTTATCGGCATCTCGAGAAAATGTCGTGCTGTCGCTTGATTAGCAGATCCGTTATCTTCACTATACGGTGGTGCGCCAGGTTTTGTTGCGTAACAAATTATCATTTTATAAGCCTTCCCTTGAGGAATAGACTGTTTAAATGAAAGTATAAATCGCGTATTTTTATTTCCCAAGTGTTGCAATTCCTGTAGGCATTTCTTCCATTATGCTCTGAATCCAATAATTCTTTGGTTCAGTTCCTTTCATTTGGTCGACTGGCTGATCGTAAGTGACTTGTAGTTGAGTTGGTGATATTAATTAAAGGCGCATGGAAAAAAGACCTCCATATCACCTTTTGATGGGTGTGATGAAGGTCTTCTTATTCAAATCAAATCTGCACCTTGCTAAAGTATACACTCACTCTCAACTATATTTATCAGCTGTTTCAATTGCTGTACACTTTGATCTAAAGAAAGCGAATAATATCGCTGTGTGCCCTTTTGTTCTATTTTCACAAGATGATTGTCGCGCATGATTTTTAAATGATGGGATATCGCCGGACGTGAAAGGTTCGAGTGCGCAGCAATTTCATTTACACTTAAAAGTTCTCGTTCAGCCAGCAAAAGAATAATATCCTGCCTTGCAGGATCACTTAAGGTATTAAATAGCGGTATACATGCCCTGAATACATCAATAGCTTGTTGTGTCATAATTCGTTTATCCCCCTATTTAAAGCCAAAAACATGGGAAAATCACTTTTCTCCTGCGACATACTTGGCGATTTTAGCGGCCAGACTTCTTGGCATAAATTTAGCCCCAAGCGCACCTGCCATATTTAAACCACCAGTAACAATCACACGTTTTCCGCTCATCATTCCTTGATACCCTTTTTTTGCAACGATATCGGAGGCCATCGCCCGACTGAACATTTTTGTGCCCTCAACATTTGCAACAGAACCGAAGTTGGTTTTCGTTGCACCTGGACAGAGGGTTGTAACCGTAACTGAGCTATCTGACAACTCTTCCACAAGTGCTTCTGAAAATGAAAGTACATAAGCCTTCGTCGCATAGTAAACACTCATTAATGGGCCCGGCTGGAATGCTGCAGTACTTGCTACATTCAGAATCCTGCCGCTGTTCCTTTGCTTCATTTGTTTCAAGAAATAATAGGTCAATTCAGTCAAGGCAGTTATGTTTAATTGAATCATATTTAATTGTTCGTGAATATCCAGCTCATCAAACTTACCTAATAATCCAAAACCGGCATTATTAACCAGAACATCGAGGGAAATTCCTTGTTTTTCGACTTCTTCAAATACTTCTTTAGCCGCGCCAGGCACGCTTAAATCTTTAGAAATGATGGTAACTTTTACATTCGTGTAGGTTTGCTTGATTTCCTCCAGTGTTTGTCCGTTCCTCGCGACAAGAACAAGATTATAGCCATCCTTGGCAAACAGTTTTACAAACTCATATCCTAAACCGCTTGTCGCCCCCGTAATTAATGCGGTCATCGTCATGTATTGTCCCTCCAAATTCACTTGCGAATATTTGTTTAAATGTTCAAACACTTAAACATATACTAGTTAATAACCTGCCCGATGTCAACTGCTTGCCAGATTTCTACTGATTGTGTCTTTACTTTGGAAGAAAAGCAGTTGTTTTCACTATTCTGCCCTATCGTATTAAGAGGTCTCCAGATCTTTCTGGTAGACCTCATTTTTGTGTGTGGTCGTAAGTTAGCGGTAGCCGGGGATCGAAGGGTACTGACTGCAAAATCTTGAATTGCATATGTACGGAAAAATTGTTCGACATCCGGTTTCTTGAAAGAAAGCATTCTTTTACCCCGTACGGGATTGGTATAAAGGATCACACCCACGCCTACAGCTTATCAGCGTTGATGGGCCAGAACTATTGGTGCAAGACGGTGCAATCTCAGGTATGGTCGATTGGGGTGGTGTTCGTTTCGGCAGTGTTGTTGATGGAAGAAACACGAAATCGTCCGGAAGCCACCATTTTACCACACGCTCGTTTAAAAATTGGAGAAGCTCGTCTTTTCCTGCCGGCTGAGCGTTATCCTTAAGCACAACGCAGGCAAGCGGGCGTTCCCCCCATTTTTCATGAGGAATTCCTACGACGCACGCCTCAAAAACGGCGGGATGCGCCATTAGCTCATTCTCCAAATCGACGGAAGAGATCCACTCACCGCCGCTTTTGATTAAATCTTTCGTACGGTCAACTAGCTTCACATACCCCTCACCATTAATTACGGCGATGTCTCCGGTATGCAGCCAGCCGTCTTGAAAGGCCTCTTCCGTTCGTTCATCCTTGTAATATTCCTCTGCGATCCAGGGACCTCTTAGAAGCAGTTCGCCCATTTCCTTGCCGTCCCATGCGACTTCGCCGTTTGCTCCGACAATTTTCATTTCTACTCCTGGAACGAGCAGCCCTTGCGTGGAACGGATGTCCAGCAATTGATCCTTTGAGCTCTTCACCAAATTGCTTTTTATCCGAGTGACACAAAAGGCAGTCCCCAAGCGTTGACGTGGAACATCGGAACGATCGGCATCACCGTATCACGCTCGATACAAACCGAACGTATCCGTAAGTCCGAGGCATAAGCTATGAAGATAGATGGAGCGATGCGTATACGTAACGCCCTTCGGGTTGCCGGTCGTCGCGGAAGTATAACACATGCCTGCAGGAGCGCTTTCATGAATATCCGTCGAAAATTCGTACGCTGCGTTTTCATCCGCGAGGAGCCGTTCATAAGAATAGACCGGCTGAAGTGAGGCGGCAGGAAGACTCTCTTGATTTGTCATCACGATAAATCCTTTAACGGTGTGCAGCTTGCTGCTGATCCTTTCGATAACGGGAAGCAAAGTTTCGTCGACCAAAAGAAAAGTATCTTCCGCATGGTTCAAAATGTAGACGATGTGCTCGTTGAGCAGACGAATGTTTACGGTGTGCAGGACAGCACCCATACAGGGGATAGCGAAATATGCTTCAAGATGCCGGTGGTCGTTCCAGTCAAATGTGGCGATACGGTCGCCGCGTTTAGCGCCAAGCGCCTGGCAAAGCGGAAGCAAGCCGTCTCGTCCGTTCAGCAAAATCCTTGTACGTATAACGAAATATTTGCCCACCGGCTCGGGAGACCACCTCTCTATTTCGAAACAACGTCTAGGCTCTTACCAGCATGGAATGCAGTGTCAATGAAAACCCTTCCATTTCTTTGATCCCCCTTAATTATAATGTTTATTAGCTCGTTTATTAGCTCTTATTTATAAAATCATTGTGGAATCGGTGCAGCAGGAACGAAGAGCTCCTATTTTAGCTTATTTCCTTTAATGACCCCGAAAAACAGGCGCTCTCTTTTCTAAAAAAGCAGCTACGCCCTCCTCGTGATCCTTGGATGCCCCCAAAAGCCGCTGTCCTTCTTCTTCCCAGCCTAATACAGTATTCAAATCACTATCCAAGCTTTTATACATAATTTCTTTCATCTTCCCGAATGCTAACGGAGGCTTATGGGCAAGCTGCTGAGCAAACAAACGAACCTCTTCGTTAAATTGGTCAGCTGAAATCGCTTTATTGATCAAACCTATGTTTTCCGCTTCCGTTCCATTCAGAATGGAACCAAGCGAGGAAAGCTCTAATGCTTTTGCCAATCCCACGATTCTAGGCAAAAAGAAATGTGCCCCCGCATCTGGAATTAGCCCAATTTTAATAAAAGCTACCGTTAATTTCGCCTCTTTCGTCACTAAGCGGAAATCACAGGCAAGCGCAAAACTTAGTCCTGCACCTGCAGCTACCCCATGAATGGCAGCAATAATTGGCTTTTGTATGCCCATCATGTACCGCAGAAGCTTATTATAGGTTTGACTTAAATAGTCTCCGTAATCAAATCTTTCCTGAAAATTCATACTCGTTAAGTCGGCGCCGGATGAAAAACCTTTTCCTTCTCCTCTCAAGACGATACAGCGGACATCCGGATTTTCATTAGCGGCTGAGAAAGCAGCATACAGGTCCTTGTGCATCTCCAAATTAATGGCATTAATCGTTTTGGGATTATTCATCGAGATTGTGGCCACATGGTTTTCTATTGCATATTTTACAGTTTCAAACATAGTGTCAGCCCCCTACAAATTTTTCGACGATCGTGCCATTAATGAGACTTCCGCTTGTTTATACTCCTGACAGAGCTCTTCAACCAAACTGGCTACAGGCATAACCCGCTTAATGGCATTAACCCCCTGTCCTGCAGACCAGATGTCCTTCCATGCTTTATTATCAGGCTTATTCAATTGTGAGAGGTTCACCGCTTCTTTCTTCTCGAGCTTATCAGGGTCAAGACCGGCATTACGGATGCTTTGAATAAGAAAATTGGCCTTCACACCGCTTAATGCATCAGTATAAATGATATCGTCTGACGTCGACTCAATCAGCATATTTTGGTATTCTTCGCTTGCAAATCCTTCGGAGGCGGCAATGAAACGGGTGCCCATATAAGCAAAATCGGCGCCAAGAGCTGCGGCGGCGAAAACGTCTTGCCCGCTGGTAATACAGCCGGCCAATATGATAGCTCCATCCCAGAACTCGCGTACCGCTCCCATAAAAGCAAAAGGATTAATGGCACCAGCGTGACCTCCTGCTCCATGGCTGACAAGGATAAGTCCATCAACGCATGTCTGAGCGGCTTTTCTGGCATGGGTTAAATTGCTGACATCCGAGAACACAAGCCCTCCATATTGATGCACAAGCTCGACAACGGGCCCCGGAGCTCCAAGCGATGTAATGACAATCGGCGGCTGGTATTTCTTAATAAGCTCAACGTCCGAATCATACCGCGTATTGGTCTTATGAACGATAAGATTCACCGCCCAGGGAGCAATACGGCGCTCGGGCTCCTTAGATTTAGCCGCCTCGAGCTCTTCCGTAATTCGTTTCATCCAATCATCCAAAATATCGGCTGTTCGTGCATTCAATAAAGGGAACGAGCCGATAATCCCCGATTTACAACATTCAATAACCATCTCCGGACTAGAAATAAGAAACATCGGAGCCGCGATCACCGGTAACGTCATTTGTTCAGTTATTCGCGATAGTGTATTGGTTGACAATTTACCCCACCCTCTCAAGATAATTAATTTCGGGCATACATAAAGCGCTTACACACAATTAATTATGAATGAATACTCATTCATTATATGCTATATTTTACCACCTTAAGTGATGTAATGACAAGAAAAATTAATGTTTTGTTACCTGCCCACTGAATGGTGGTGGAACTAACGTTCTAGTTGAATTCTTTCTCGTTGGATGTAACCAAAGGTACATCACCAACATATAAATTAGGATGAAATTAATCCTATATTAGGAGGAAGTTATGGATATAAGAGATTATGGCTTTCAATCTCATCATTTCCGAACCCTTCCATAGAACAAGCAAAACAACTTGCTGTTGAGATCGAGAAAAAATTTCGACTGCATGGTCAATCTTCGCCATATATCGAAAGATTGCTTTTTCCAAAACAAAAGCAATCCCCCGACCCTGACGTCAGTTATTTTTAAATAACATTTTGGTTGAGTACGTTTATAGCTAAATAATCCTGCCCTTTACTCCAACGACAAAGCAGACTGCCACGGCAGTCTGCTTTGTCGTTGGAGGTGAGCAAAATATTACTCATCTTCAGTATCATCGTGGTGAATTTATGTTCATCCGTTCATGACGTTATTTCCACTGATCAGGAATTGGGCTGGTTCTATTTTTGCGCGCGCAGACCAAATGTCTAGCGGTGAGCCTAGCGCGCGTGATAGACTAAACATTAGAAGCGCTTACATCCTCCTTCCCTCCTGACGCCGTTTACAAAGTAGTAAGTGCGGGGATGTAAGCGATCGAAACTGTTCATAGAATAGTACGGTCGCAACGGGAAAAGGAGAGAAAGTTCATGAGGATTAGTAATTTAAATGTAAGCAGACCTTCATTGGGTGGTGAACGTAGATGAAACTCGGCGATCAGAATTATTTTTCGGGTGAGGTAGGCCCTATCTTGGAGGCGGTCGCAGACCGGATGATTCCGAAAGATATATGGCCATCGGCAACCGAAGGGGGAGTTCTGGGATACCTGGAACGTCGTGCAGGCGAGGATGTCGCTACCTGGATGGATTTGATTGAACCCGGACTTCGCGCACTGGATGCAGAAGCAATAGCTCTCCATCGTCGACCGTTTTCGGAACTTTCGGTTAACGAGCAAGATTGGCTGTTAAAGGAACTTGAGCTTGATCGTGTTCGGAACTGGCCCGTTTCGCCTAAACTTTTCTTTGCCACCTTATTGAGTCTGGTTATAGAGGGTTACTATGGAAGTCCTGAGGCTGGCGGGAATCGCGAGGGTAAGTCGTGGGACATGATTGGATTTCGTCCGGGGCCCGTCCCTGAAATCCATGCACCGGTCCCAGAGACCGACCTACCGCAACGGACCTTCGATCAGCTCCGAGACCATTATGATGTTATCGTCGTGGGAGCAGGTGCAGGGGGCTCTGTAGCGGCGGCGGTGCTGGCCGAATCGGGGCTTCGTGTTCTCGTCGTAGAGCGCGGAAGCTGGCTTCGCTACAATCAAGTAGGCAGCGATCATGTTCGCAATCATCGTTTTAGCAAATATGGCCACAACACAGGACCAGGGTTGGAAGGCAATCCCCGCACGATTCTTTTGGCC
Organism: Paenibacillus sp. yr247; assembly: GCF_900103825.1. Lineage (GTDB taxonomy): Bacteria > Bacillota > Bacilli > Paenibacillales > NBRC-103111 > Paenibacillus_E. The sequence continues at coordinate 17,305 of NZ_FNIF01000035.1, read as the reverse complement.
AACGGAGACGAGCGGATTACAGCCCCCTTTGAAGGCAACTATCATAATAACGCGATGACGTTGGGCGGCGGCACACGGGTCTACGGAGCACAGGCATGGAGATTTCATCCGGATGACTTTCGTATGGCGACTCGCTATGGGATTCCGGACGGGAGTTCGCTCAGCGATTGGCCGATTAACTATGATGAACTCGAACCTTATTACGAGCGGGCGGAGTGGGAAGTCGGTGTCTCTGGTGACGGTGATGCCCACACTGGGCGTGGGAGGCGAAATCGCCCTTATCCAATGCCGGCGCTGCCAAAGACGCTGGAAGCAGAACGATTGGCTCGGGCGGCAGTGAAACTCGGATGGGACGTGGGGCCTGTTCCTCTCCTCATCAACTCAGTCGAACGTGACGGTCGACCTGCCTGTGGGCGGTGCGGCCAGTGTGTCGGGTTTGCCTGCCCGACCAATAGCAAGAACGGCGGCCACAATACGATGTTATTGAGGGCCATCGCTACCGGTAACTGCGACCTGATTTGCGATACCTTGGTGGAGCGAATCGACACCGAGGCAGGAAGGCACGCCACTGGGGTTCGCCTTGTGCAATCGGCTGCGGGCTCTATCCAACGTCTGCAGGTGCGAGCAGGACACGTGGTGGTTGCAGCCGGAGCCATCGAAAGTGCGCGCCTACTCCTCTATTCGGCAAGCGATGCAGAACCACAAGGAGTAGGCAATCGGTACGGACAAGTAGGAAGGAACCTTCAGGGTCATGTCTATTCTGGTGCCTACGCCCTCTTTGACGAGCCAGTTCAAGACGGTCTCGGACCTGGGGTGAGTATTGCCACCTGTCGCTTTGCCCATGGTAACGGGAGCGGGATTGTCGGGGGTGGGATGCTTGCCAACGAGTTCATCTGGCTTCCGCTTGTTCACTGGTATCGAGCACTTGCTCCGGATGCGGCGCGATGGGGGAGCGCAGGCAAGGAAACGATGCGCGAGAGCTACTTGCGCACTAGTCATGTTCAGGGACCGATCCAGGATATTCCTACCCCCGAGGCAAGAGTGCTGCTCTCCCCAACGGTCAAAGATCGCTTCGGAATGCCAGTGGCTCAACTCTCGGGAAGTGTCCATCCCGAGTCTCTTAGAGCCGCAGCCATGCTGGCAGAGCAAGCGGAGGCTTGGCTCTGGGCTGCCGGAGCACGTCAGGTTTGGCGAACCCGGCCAGGTGGAGAGCTTAGTGCTGGGCAGCATCAGGCGGGAACACTGCGCATGGGTGATGACCCTTCAACATCAGTCACCGACCCCTCCGGTCGCGTACACGGATACGACAATCTCTGGGTGAGCGACGGCTCCGTACACGTGACCAATGGTGGCGTTAACCCGGTGTTGACGATTCTTTCCTTGGCTTTCCGCACAGCAGAAAACCTGGTTAAACAAGGATAGCGATTTGCTGGGAACGGATACGTGGATGTAATATTCACACCGCTTTCGCTTTCTTTGCAAGGAACGAAGCTCACTTATACTTTAGGCTCGAACACGGCGTCTGATAACGGAAAAGCCAGTAAGTTGGGCATGGGTGCCGTAATGGTAGAAGGTTAAAAAAACAGAATCAAACATGAAACGGTACCCTGCTAAAGTCGGCGGGGTACCGTTTCATTTAGAGAATGCGAAACGCATTTGGGTTCAATCCGAACTTCCTTCTTCAACTAAACTCCCTCTATGGAGAATCTCTTTTCTGTTAAATGCTTATCTAGACCATCCTCTTTTAAAAATGGATATTGTGTTAAAGTATGTTCCCACTTTTGGATCTCCACTTTCTCTAAACCGAATGAGCTTGTTACACAGCGCGATGAGTAAGCGCTTTCTGCCTCTCTTCGTAATCTTGGTCTGCCCTTTGTGTTTGCCCGATGTGTTTTTTTTAAGTTCAGCCCGCCGAGTTCTATGATCTTCTTGGGATGTCGGTACTGTCAGATGTCATCAACTTCAGCGAGGAATCCAGCTATAGTATCCCGACAACTCTTCTTCTTACTGATGGTCGGTTTTTGTCGTTACCTATTCTAGTATAAAAGACATATAGGCAAGTGATAGAATTCAAGTTATACTGGCTTTGAAACAAAATTTCATGGAATTTCATTTATTAGTATGAATTTTGAAATTTTATTTCAAAAAATGCGGTACGAAGGAGAGAGTTAAAGTAAATGAAACAAATTGTCTTCCGCCCTCTTATTTTGTTCTTCTGTATTCTTTTGGCATTCAGTTATGTAAGCGCTGTATCGGCTGCTTATGGAGAGACGACTGATCTGTCCCCGTTAAAAGAAAAGATCGTTTCAAAAAATACGGCTAACCGTACTCTGGAGCTAGAATTCACAGGCACTCTTCCATTATCTGATAGTGCAGAAGTCTTTCAAAATGTGAATGGACAATGGTTTACCAAAAGCTTAAGCGATGTCATGGTCGGCGCAAAAAATGCGGAGGTTTTCAAGAATGCGGCCGGTCAAATTTCCCGGATTGTCCTTCAAGGCGAAACTCCGATGAACGTGATGCGTGTCGGGATTCGTGCTGATATTTCTAACATCGCAGATATGACACAGCTGAACCACGCCAAAGTGGATCTCCGATCGGCGCAAGGATTCCAGTTGACGGATAAAATCGCCGGACAATCTTTTGAAATAGCAGCCGGAAGCCTGCTTTCCGTTTCCCCTGACAACGGTAAAATGAAAGTAACCGTGAATGATGTAGAAGTGTACCGAACCTCTAACAGACTCTACGCAATTCCCGCCAGCAGTACTTCCATGTTGCAAATAGCTTCCATAAAAAGAGCTCTAAGCGCTCCTCCTCAATACCGGGGTGTCATGGAACTGTTCTTGAACCCCGCCCAAGATAAGCTGCGCGTAATCAACGAAGTGGGAATGGAAGAATACTTATATCAGGTCGTACCAAGTGAAATGCCATCCAGTTTCGGATTGGAGGCATTAAAAGCGCAAGCCGTGGCTGCAAGAACTTACGCGCTAACTGATTTTTTATCCAGCCGTTTCGCAGACCAAGGTTTCCATATTGATGATAGTACGCTTAGCCAAGTCTATAACAATCAACTAGAAAATGCATTGACTACTCAAGCGATCAACGGGACTGCAGGCCAGATCATGAAGAGCGGTCAGGACTTGGTTGACGCCCGCTTCTATTCAACTTCCGGCGGGTTCGGAGCTTCCAAGCATGAAGTATGGTCAGACTTCGTTACCAATCAGTTCCCTGGAACTCCGCTTCCATATTTAACAGCAGGAAGTTATACCTTCGATACGGCTGACAGCAGCAAGCTGTTCCAATTGAATACACAAGATGAAGCGGCAGTTGGAGCCTTTTACAAAAACCTTTCTTATAAGGGCTATGACTCCGATTCCTTATATTTCCGTTGGAAAGTGGGTCTGACAAAACAGGAGCTAGAAAAAACGATCAACGCCAACCTGGGTTTGAGGTATGCTGCAGACCCTAACTTCATCCTCACCCTTACTGCAGACGGCTCGTTCCAAAGCCTCCCGATTCCTGCCGAAGGGATTGGAACTTTCAAAACGATGTATGTAGCCAAACGAGGCGCTGGAGGCAATCTCACAGAACTTGTTGTGGAAGGCAGCACCGGTACATACAAGATCATTAAAGAGTTCAACATCCGGTTTACAATCCGGCCGAGTAAAATCTTTACTGGAGGACCTGACATTTTAGCTTTTCGGGCTAAAGGCGGCGCAACGGATTATGACCCAAGTGCAATTCTTAAAAATCCAAGCATCCTATACTCCGCTTTCTTTACTTTTGACATTGCCAAAGATGCTAACGGTGTAGTGACGGGCGTAACCTTCTTTGGAGGGGGCAACGGCCATGGCGTAGGTATGAGCCAATTCGGCGCCTCGATGCTTGGAGGTAAGGGCTGGACTTATGACAAGATCTTGAATGTTTATTACCCTAACATGCAATTCCATAATTACAACAATAGCAGCCTAGTCTTAACCGGCATTTCGGCAAATGGACCGAGCGTGCTTAAGGCTGGAGAATCTTCACTGCTGAAGGTGAGCGGCCAATACACAAACGGATCCAGCTCTAACATCGTTTCCGGAGTAAGCTTTACTTCAAGCGCATCCGAGGTTGCTTCCGTTGTCGCTGACGGTACCTTAACTGCTCATAAAGCGGGCAGAACCATTGTGACAGCCACTTACAACGGTAAATCCGCTCAGATCGAAGTACAAGTTGTACCAGCCATACCTGTTAGCATCCAAATTACTGGGTTGCCGGAGAAGCTTAAAACCGGAGAAACGGCTCATCTAACAGCAACAGGAACTTATGCAGATGGCTCTACTGCGGACTTAACTGCATACGCTGCTTTTACATCCAGCGATGTACAGAAAGCAATCCTTACTAATAGCGGTGAGTTGCGCACCTTAGCAAAGGGAGAAGTGACCGTACTCGCTTCATATGAAGGAGTAACGAGTCCTGCAGTATCTGTGAAAATACACGGTAACTTTAACGATAAAGATAACTAAAATGAGATAAAACAGCCTGCCAAAACGTTCGATCAAGAACGTTTGGCAGGCTGTTTCACATAATCTCTTAAAAAGGAGTCTTCGTTTCAAGAGCTAACAATGTATCAGATTTCTTATTACTCTCATTTCAGTTGTAATTTGAGATGAACCATGTGTTAGTTCAGTCTTCTCTTCTCCACAGCCCTCCTAAACAAGGTATGAACCCGCTCGCTGTATAGAATGCAGTAAGCTTTGAATCATAAGTTAAAGTACAATCTCTAACCCGACACGCTCCGCTCCTCAAGTAATTTCATTACTAAGGCTTGTCCGATTCCTTTCTTCTGAAATTGCGGATGTACAATTATGTCTTCCATGTAGCCATGCTGCAATCCCATCCCAGCAATGTAGCCGAATGCTATAAGCTCATTTTTTGCATCTCTGCATCAAGCCCAAAAGTTGCAACGCTCGAATAACATTGGGTAATCAGAGTGTGTCGACCAATCCTGCAAGTAGTATAGAAGGCAGCCGATTCAATCTGGTTGATGCAGCGGAAAAGTTACATCATAGAATTCTAAACAGCAGCGCATCCTTGACAAAGAAAAAAGCATAATCCCTGCACAAGGAATATGCTTTATAACCGGACAGTAACTTCGGTTCCATCATTAAGTTTAGTTTCTACTACTAGTAAGCCTTTATGTTCTGATAAGGCCTGCAGCAATGGTTTCAAATCTTTATTATTTATATGAGGAACTTTAAAGCTCTTTCCCTCTTTTTCTATCGCTTTATTCGCAAATCGTAACAACCTTTTCGATGTTAGGATCATACTAAGCATCGTTAAAATAGGGTATGGGACAGGAACTATAAATTTTTTATCTTTCGTTCTAATTCTAATCTTAATCATATGATCACTCAATCACAACGAACACTTTTTCACCGCTAGCCAAGGTAATATCGACAATCTGTCCGTCCAATTCATTTTCAATGGCTTCGATTAACAAGTCAATGTTAATATCCTTGACATATTTTTCAGATTCAGGAATCTTCTCCGCAATGCTAGTTCCGACTTTTAAAACGGCTTTAACAAGTTTAATTGGTAAATTAACGTTTACGTTGTCACCCGCCTCCGAAGTAACTCTAATTTTCAGCATTTTATTAACATAAGGTTTGTCCTTGCTTAATTGGATAGTTCTATTTTTCCCTTGCATTACGTTAATCAATTCAGTCGCTTTTTCCTTATCGATTTTCCCATCTTCCACCATCGTTAATACTCTTGAAATCTCGTCCTTCATTTATAAGATTCCTCCTCTTTTAATAACAAAATAGCCTCATCTGCAATGATTTCACCTTTTTCAAGCATTGAGACAATCTTTTTCCTATCGATTTCAGATTTCTTATTGGGGGTAAAACCAAGGGAAAAAATGATGTCATCTAATTTCCCTCGAACGGTTGGATAGGAAATCCCCAGTTCTTTTTCAACTTCCTTAATGTTTCCACGGCATTTTAGAAAAATTTCAATAAAGTGAAGCTGTACCTGGCCAAGTGAGGCAAATTTGGAAAGCTCAAATTCATTTTCGATTTTTGTATGACAATGGGAGCATTGTAACCTTGTAATTTTTAATTGGTTGCTGCAAACCGGACAATTTGTAATTAGAGGGTGAGACATAATTCTCTCCTTTCCTAATATTAACCATATTCATACAGTATATTTTTATGATCTTAAAGCTGAAATTAAAATAATTTAAAAACATGATAAAAAAATTAATTTTTATTATACAGGAATCAATTTCATAATGTTTTTGTTGAAACCCGAAGTAAGCCGTTCATGCAGCGCAAGACCAGCGCATGAAAATGAAAAAAAGAGATTAAAACCGTCAATAATGCTACTACGGCTGGGAGAGGAAGGTCGATCAACTATGGTACGTTAGAGCCTATCCATTAGTCTGACTCCAACGACCAGCCCCTCAATATTCTAAGCCGTAGAAGGATTATTTTAATGGATATAATCAATGAACGAGCATGTACCATGGATGTCCATAAGGATTCCATTACTGTATGTACAGTGACATCCGAAGGAAAGGAGATTCAAACGTTCTCTATTAAACCCGTATTTCTACTCCAGTTAATCGACTGGATTAAAAAGCATGGTTGTACTCACGTAGCGCTGGAGAGTACAGGCATATTTTGGAAAGAGTTCCATAAACGTCACGCTGCTCAAATCGCGAAAAGCGGAATGGAAATAGTTTACTAGCGAGATAGGAAAGATGTTTATAACAACTACCCCCTATCGGACACCGCAGGTTTATTAGCAGCTTCGAGTTATGCTATTTTCGTGTTGAGCCGCTCTTTTGCCGTATCAATAAGGAATGCGTGCCTTGCTCGCAAACTGTACCGTCACGAATGAAAAGAATATCATCCATGACTTCTAATCCATCCAGCTTATGTGTAATCCAAATAACCGTTTTATTCTTCAAAATCGACCGCATCGCTTGCACGAAAGCTTGAGCTGTCAATGGATCCAAACCGGTTGTCGGTTCGTCAAATAAAAAAACGGGCGAGTTTCTGAGCAGTGCGCGGGCTAAAGCCAGCCGCTGCCTCTCTCCTCCCGACAAACGTGCTCCCCACTCTCCGAGAACGGTATCGTAGCCTTGGGGCAGCGCCTCGATTCGATCATGAATGAACGCATTCCTGGCTGCTTGCATGCATTCTTCCCTGCTCGCATTCGGTTCAGCCAAACGTAAGTTCTCCATAACCGTAGCGTTAAATAGCTGCACATGCTGAGTAACAACGGCGAACAAATGACGAACGGTATCTTCCGGCAATTCTTTTATTTCTTTCTCATTTAGCCTGACAGACCCTGCTTGATAAGGCCGAAGCTTTAATAGCAACTGCAAAATCGTGCTTTTGCCTGCGCCGCTTTCGCCAACGATTGCAACGTGCTTACCTGGGCTCACAGAAAACGTCATTTGTTGAAGCGCAACAGATCCGTCCGCATATTGTAAGGTGCGCGATCAAATATCACTTCAACTGTTTGAAAGGAGGTTCTCCATTGGTCAAACGATTCGGATGATATCGAGTGTCCATCTCCCGTCATTGAGGATACATTCGCTTGATCTGCCAAACGAAATAACCGAAGCCCCGCCGACAGTGTCTGTCCCAGATTCTGAAATGCCGCGGGCAGCGTCGTAACTGCTTCAAAACAGGCTACAGTGACCAACATCAATGTTGGAAGCGCCACACCGCTGATCTTGCCTTGAAATACCAGCGGGATTGACGTGAGCAGAACAAGCCACATCGCCAGCCGGGCTGATCCCATAATGGCAGCCCCTGAGCCCGAAGCGATCCGATGGATCCTAGAGTGCAGTCCATCCATATGAAGCTGGGTTTTCTCTAATTGTTGAATGTGTTCGTCCGCTCTTCCAAACGCGATCAATTCAGAGAGCCCCATCACGAGATCAGAGGTTCCCGCGAATAATTCTGCGCGTTCTTTCACCAATGACATCCCATACAAGCGTCCAATTTTATGGCTATAATAAGGAACTCCTAGCCCTGCTGCAAGCATCATTACTACGAGAATATAACCCAGTCGAAGATCATACCAGGCCAAAACTCCAAATCCGAGACCCATTGTCAATACGGCAACAATCGGCGGCGAAATCACACGTAAAAATACATTCTGCATTTGATCTACATCGCAGATAACGGATCCAAGTACATCCCCGCTTCGTTCCTTCTCCAGCAAATCGGCCCCCCGGGGTTCCAAGCACCCATACAGCCATACTCGGATATTAGACAGTATCCGAAACGTAAGATCATGGGATACGAGCCGTTCCAAATAACGGAACACGCCTCTTGACAAACCAAAGAATCGAACACCAACGATAGGCAGCCATAACAATAATATTGTCTCCGGATGAAGAGCTGCGGAGGCGATTAAATAACCGGAAGTTCCCATAAGTCCGATATTGGCTCCGAGTGTGAGAAACCCGAGCACAATTGCCAAAGCTGTTTGCAGCCGGTAAGGCTTCATGAATAGCAGAATACGCCGAAATGTGCTCATCCGGCAATTCCCTCCTGATTTCCTGCATTTGACTCGATGTCATGCACCTCTCCATCGGCCATCATCATATCTGCATACATAATATTGTCGGTCATCAAGGTATTATGATTGCCGTAAGCTGCCATTTTGCCAGCCTGGAGCATAAGGATACAATCTTCGGAACGAACCATATCCCATTGATGGGTAACTAAAATGGTTGTACGATCCGTTCCCCATTGTTCCAATGACTTTTTCACGAGCTCCTTATTCTCCATATCGAGCCCTGCTGTCGGTTCATCCAATAGCAGACAAGGAGCTTCTTTCAGCAGCATTCTGGATATAGCTAATCGCTGAACTTGTCCGCCGCTAAGCCGCAATTGTTCCGACAATACGGTATCGTAGCCTTGGGGAAGCTCGCGAATGAATGAATCTGCGATTACCAAGCAAGCCGCATAGATTTTCAGGGTAGTTGAATGATGATTGTTATTTAAGAAAGCTGACTTTATCTTCAAACCCTTTTTGAATTGCAAGGTCAAGAGCAGTTTATCCATACTTATTAACTATATTTTTGTCAGAGCCGTTTTACACTTAAAGCGCAACAATTTCCAATTCTCCCCCTCTTGAAGCTCCCATTAATGCTGTATGACCGAATACAGTTTCTGCAAAATTAATGTTTTTTGTGAAAGGTATGAGAATTTTAACAATATCCTTATAACCCTTGTATGCAGCATCAATTAGAGCAGTCATCCCTCTATTTGAATCGCCAATATCCGGGTTCGCCCCTGCAAATAATAAAATTTGAACCAGCTTGGGCTGATTATAATGTGTGGCAAGTCTAATTAATGGGCTATATTGAATAAATGTATTTGGATCTACGCTTGATGTTAGGGCTCTTATTAATTCTGTATCTTCACCATTCTTCAAAATATTTTCAAGCTTTTCATCGTTTTTCACTATCATTCATCACCAATGCTTATATATCATTTCTAACTATATTACTGTAATCAGAAATCTGTGTCCTGTATCCCAGCATTTATCATAATTAACGGAGAAGGCTGCCGTTATTAGCGTTGTCGGCAGCCTTCTCCAAATTAAGCTGAAGTTCCGTTATAAACGATTATTTTCTTTAAACAACAATGCTTTCATTACAAAACGAGGCAAAATTAATTGTCTTCGCCATCTAAAAGGTTGATTATTAATCGATAAAGCCATTCCACATTTAACCTCTGCCATATAACTGGTGCTCTTTTTACTGTCCCGGCAATGATATCGAGACTTCCTCCAACGCCAATAGCAACCCTAACATTTAATTTGTTTTTAAACTTATGTATCCAAAATTCAGCTTTTGGGGCTCCAAGTGCAACTACTAAAACATCGGGACTCAAGGTCGCAATTTCTTCTGCAATTTGTACCTCATCCCTCTGATCAAAAAAGCCCTGCTGTCTACCCAAAACGGATATGTTTGGGTAAGTCATACTTATTACTTCTGCAGCCTTTTTACTAGTCATCTCGTTCGCGCCCAGAAAATAAAACGACCAATTATTTCTATTCCCTATCTCCAATAAATTGATTAGAAGATCACATCCTGTAACACGTTCGGGAAGTGGATTCCCTTTTAAACGGGAGACCATGACAATACCAGCTCCATCCGCGGTAAGGTGACCCGCCTCATCTATTATGGAACGGAGCAGTGGATCATGTTGACAGGACATGGTGATTTCTGGATTTAGTGTTACCACATGGAACAGTTCCGCTTTTTTTTCCGTTATTACTTGGTCAATTATGTGGACTGTATCTTCCATAGTTATTTTCGGTACTGGAATTCCCATTATTTGCGAACAGTTCTCCATTGAATCCACCTTTGGCTTTTTAACCACAATTTAACGTAAAGGATTACTTCAAACTATCCTGCCTTCCGTATTATCAGGTTAAAGCTAACTCTTAACGGCCCTATCCACTGGAAGTATCCGCCACGCTCTACTGCCCTTTACTTTAATAAACAAAAGAGGAGCGACCTCATTTTGATTTTCCTTGTAATTTAGTTTGATACCACTTGTAGTTGCCTTGCAAGGAATTCGTGGAAAGCTACCACGATAGAACGCGCCTTCCTAAGCTTAAATGAATGCCGTGAAGTTATCATTTATACATTCATCAAAAGCGCTTATGCTCATTCATTTGTTATTTTTATTATAATTAATGTTATTATTATTGTTGTTGCCTTCGCTGTGAGGAAACGACCACTTGAGTCGATGCGGTTGTTGTGTTTCCGGCTAAACAGGTTACTGTGTAAGTGATAGTATAAATTCGGCCGCTGCCTTTACCGGATCGCTCCGCGCGGAGGTTGAACGATGTGTCGTATGTTCCGATCACCGCGTCTTGAATGTCGTTCGTCGTATCGCCGTCACCGAGCCCGTTGTCAGGATCATTTGACGAGATCGAGGTCAGCAAGACGGATGCGATATCGGAGCCGGTTCCATCCGCATAAACGCTCACCCTCAAAAAATCGTCACCGCAGGCTTTTTTTGACAACGCTTTCAATGGTGCAATCACGGAAGACGGGAATTGCGGTCACTGCATTGGAACAAAAATCCTGTTCTCAATGCTTTATCTTTAGACATTGACTTTTAGATAATAGATGTCTTGTAATGCACCTCCTTTTCTTAATTTAACTAGATGGATCCTCCTCCTCCAACGAATCCAACATGTAAAAACCGCCGCTACGGGTTCTTGCAAATAAGAAAAGCATTATTGTAAGTAAAGCAGACCTCAGTCTGCTCACATTGAGCGTGGGGTTACCCGTTGTCCCCATCGGTGATTTATTCAAACTCCCTCCTGTTCGGTAATAGGGATATGAGCTCGCTAAGATTCATCCCGTCCTGGGGAACAAGCTTCCGCCAATAGTCGACCGAGCTTCGCATACCACGGAGAACAGCTTGATTCGTCTGGCTCGTTCCCGCAAAGATTTCCAGCGTCAAATAGACCTCGGCGCACCTTGGAGGCAATCCGTCCGCATGCTCCCTCCCGTAAGCCCGGGCGATCGCGCGCAGCACCTCGGCTCCATCAATAATCCCTTTCCCGTTGTTCTCCGCGTTGAACGGCCGATGAGCGGACGCGAAGCCGTCCGTCTGCTGCAAATGGACGATCGGCGAGTAACTGCCCAATGTTTCCAGCCAAATGTAAGGATCGCCGTCCTCGTATTCGGCGAACAGATGCGGATGCCGATCGAAATCTTGCAACAATTGTTCGATCCGCTCGTCTTCGCTCGCGCCCGATTCGGCGGCTAGTTCATCAAAGAGGCGATAGGCCGACGACGACCCGAGCCACAAGGGGAGCGATTGCGCCCCTTGGCCGGTTCTAATTCTTCTTGCGAATTCCTTGATTTGATCGCAGCTCGGCTTCAGGAATCGGCGCTGCCCAGTTTGATGGCCGGTATCGATCGTCAGGTAGAATGGCCGTCCGCATATCGCCTGAACGGATTTCAGCAGTTTCTCCGCTCCTTTGACCGTCCACGGGATTTGGTGGGGCGAATACATTTGCTCCACCCCGCTGGCGGGAATGCCGAGCTCGGCGCAATATTCCGCCATTTCTGCTAAAGAGCCGTACAGCTCATGTTCCATCTCGGTATAAGCCGCTGGGTCCTGGAGCACCGCGTCTGCGAAAGCATGGCAGTAAAAGCCGATTCCCGCCGACAGCCCGGAGGCGATATCCGCCATCGGCTTCAGCCAATTGCGCAGCATATGCTCGCGGTTGCGAGGATCCGTATGCGTTAAGCCAAGCGTTGAATAGGTGCCGTGACCGGAGTACACATTGGCGATTTGCGCCCCGTGGGCGAGGCTCGCTTCATTCACTTCGCGGATCCAGTCCGATAAATATTCTTTGCTGCAGTATAAAGGATCGCATTCGTTATCCGCGCTCGCTTCGATAAATCGGACGCCCATGGACCGGATTAGTCTAATCCATTCGGAAGGCCGAGTCCATCTCTTGGACGCGAAGCAATTATCGATCGACAAAAAAATGCGCGGATCAGTCGCCATGTCTGTCATCTTTAACCCACTCGCTTTCTTGGCAGCATTTTGCGCAGCAGCCTGGAAGCTGTACGCTCGCATGTGGTGTTTTAATACATATCCAAATACTTGCGCCATTCCCATAGGAACAACCGGAGTGACCATCGCAACTTTATTCCAAAACCGCTATAACTATAAATTTTTTGGGATGATCCGATACACCTTTCCCGCTTCCGTCAGAAACTCGACATGCTGGTTATGATCATCTCCCGTCGTTAACACCGACCCACTGTCGGCATCGATGACCCGCAGAGGAACCGATGCACGCACGCGGCAATGTGTACCCAAACGAGATACAATTTCGGCCTCCGCAAGCTTCATCCGTTCCCATTTCACGCTGACCTCAAAGCCGCCCCGAGCACGTAAGCCGCTTATGCTGCCCGTTGGCCACGCATCCGGCAAGGCAGGCAACAGCTCAATCGCCTCGTGATGTGATTGCAGGAGCATTTCCGCGATGCCCGCGGTTACGCCGAAATTACCGTCGATCTGAAAAGGAGGATGGGCATCCAATAAGTTGACGTAAACCCCTCCGTGATGGTAGTTCACCCCATCCTCTTTCACCAACCGAAGCAAATTAGGGAATAGAGCAGCTGCCCGGTTCCCGTCTCCCAATCGCGCCCAAAGGCATACTTTCCACGCCAAGCTCCAGCCCGTGCCATCGTCCCCCCTGATGTCCAAAGAGCGCCTTGCCGCCGCAAACAGTTCCGGATTATGCTCTGAACCTAGCTGACGTCCCGGGTAGACCCCGAACAAATGTGAGACATGCCGGTGATAAGGATCCGTGTCGTCAAAATCGACGCTCCACTCCTGAAGTCGGCCCTCTCTGCCGATTTGCAGCGGCAGTAGCCTGTCTCTTGCGGAGCGCAGCTCAGCGCAGAACTCCTCATCTGTACGCAAAATTTCCGTCGCTTCGATACAGTTGCTGAACAGCTCCCACAGCAGCATAAGATCCATCGTGGCTGCCGTGCTGACCCCGCTTGCCTGACTGACTCCCACTTTGAATTTATTCTCTGGCGACGTGGAAGGCCCGGTGACCAAATACCCTTGCTCATTAGAGAACGTCCAGTCCAAAGCGAATAACGCTGCCCCCTTCAATAGCGGATAGGCGTAATCGCGCAAAAACGATTCGTCGCGGTTGAACAAATAATGCTCCCATAGATGCTGGGTGGACCATACCCCACCCATCGGCCAAAACGCCCAAGTCGGATCTCCGTTCCCGAAGTCGCCGACCGGTGCCGTATGCGCCCAAATGTCCGAATTGTGATGGGACGTCCACCCTCTGCAGCCGTAGTTAATCGCCGCGGTCTCTGCTCCGTTCTTGGCCAATCTGCCGACGAAGGAAAGAAACGGCTCGTGACACTCGGACAGATTGCACGTTTCCGCCGGCCAATAATTCATCTGCGCGTTAATATTCATTGTGTAGTTGCTGCTCCAAGGCGGACGCACATCGCGGTTCCATATTCCTTGCAAATTCGTCGGCTGCGTACCGCTCCGAGAACTGGCGATCATTAGATAACGCCCGTAATGAAACAGCAGCTCAATCAGCGCTTTGCTCTGGCTCCCCTGTTCGGCGATAAGCTGATCGGTAGGAATAGCGGCTTCCTCGGGTGCAGGGCCTATATCCAGCTTTACTCTATCGAAGAGACTGCGATAATCGTCCGTATGGGAAGCGTAGAGCTGCCCGAACGGTTGCCGAAGTGCCGCGTCCATATAGGAGGAGACGAGCTCCGCGGGATTTTTCCCCTGCGAGCCGGGCTGTTTATCAAAACCGTTAAAGCTGGTAGCTGCGCAAAAAAACAGGGTAACGTCGGTCGCACCTGAAATATGTAGGCCATCATGATCGCCAATCACATTTCCTTCCGCGACGCGCGCGCTCACTTTCCCTACGAATCGCATCGCTTCGCTCGTGTCCGGATCTGCATAGATGAGCGGATTGGAAGTGTTGAAGTAATTAGGGTCGGCGTGCTCCGGAGCCATGCCATGCAACATCCATTCCTTCCCGCTCCAGGAAGTGTGAAAAGGAAGCTGGCTATCCAGTCGGGCCGTAAAAGAGATTACTCCGGGACGGCTGGCTTCGATATGCATCACAAGCGATTGATCGGGATGCGACACGAAGCAGGTTCGAGTATACATGATTTCGCCGATACGGTAAGTGACCTTGGTAACGGCATTCTGCAAATCCAGACTGCGCGTATAATCAGCACCTACATCTCCATGGCGGAAGCGCAAACTCAATTCGCCGAAAGGCAAGTACGATTGCGTGTACGGACCGAGCATGTGCCGGCACTCGTTCTCCGCATCGACATAACGACTTTCCCGCAGCAGGTTTCGTACTTTGCCCAGCGCTTCTTTTGCTTGCGGATTATTCCCATCCTTCGGCAAGCCGGACCATAGCGTATCTTCGTTAAGCTGAAGCCGCTCCGTCTCGATGCCGCCGAATACCATAGCCCCAATACGGCCGTTGCCGATCGGCAGCGCTTCGTTCCAGTTGTGTGCGGGTTGGCGATAGAATAACGTTTGCATGTGTTCAACCTCCAATTAAGCTTATTGATACTGCAATTGTTTCGCTTCAACCTTTCAAAGCCGAACTGATCCTCAATGCGCGTTCCACTTATTTGTTGTATACAGCTGGTTATTCATCTCGAGAAAAGCTGCCGCCTCTACATCCGGGAAAAATAGCAAATCCAAATCCAACCGAGTATCAACTTGGGTAACCAAGTATTGATTAGTGAATTCATCCTGGATCGTATTCCGATCTACTGGAACGATTTTATTTAAATTTACTGTAATGATGTTTGCACAATTTTCGGCATTCAGAATTGATTCTTATATCCGGGTGACAATCAACTGCGATTCGCTTGCTACATTTGCAACTGTTTTATTAATGACTGAATTCGTAAAAACGTGATTGGAACCATAAGCCAGCACAAACTCTTTGATTCCACAAAGGTCTCATTGCTTCACCATTTAGCATACTTAAATCATGGCTGCCTAGAATTTCAAGAAAACACTTACCAATTCAGAAACATTATATTAATCTGTATCTTTTATTATTTTCAAATCCTTCCGGTAGTTGTCCTGCATATATCGAATGGCTCTCATCATCACTTTGTGAAATTCCCCTATGGGAAAGCCCATATAAACAACCAAATCATTGTTGATCTCCCCTTCTGTTGTGATGAAAATGTAAGAAATCCCAACTACGACTACCCATGATACAAAATGCGTTATATATACGATGGTTTGATCAACATACTTTATCCCGGAATTGCGTTCAATAATCAACAGCGCTCCACTTGCTCGTGAAACTTGTGGAAAAGCGGGAAAAGCGGTTAAACCAGGTTTTAATAATCACTTGCGTCCCCCATGCATAATCATTGAAAGCCGCTCAAAGAGCGCGATGCTTCTGCCGGTCGATTCATGCCGTTTACTAGTTAGTTCCATCACGGGGTGAATAATCTGAGTCTTGGACAGCCTTCAATTTCTTGCTGCGTCCTTAGGCTGAACATATGAAGAAACTTGTTGCGGTAATCCAGAGAGAAAAGCTCTCACCACCTCGACTGTACAACCATGAATGCGTGGGAAGACCAACACGTTGTAGATAAAGTAAAAACTTCGGCAAAAAGAAAATTGTTATTGCTGGCCTAAGTATTCGATGACTCTGCAATGGGAAAATCTGAATGTACAATCCATTGTCAAAAAAGTGTATGGCAACCAAGTATATCCTTAAAATAAAAAAACGCGCTGTGCGCGAATCGCTGTGGATGTATGTTCTTCCCCTCTTACAATCATCTCATCTTTATTGTCCGTTCGGCGACACAAACATACCACTTTTGCTATACAAATATATGCTCTTCAATGATACTTCAATAACTCCCAATCTCATCTATGTATTATTAATGTCTCCGTAACACGGCTTCAAGGAGCGTAAATTCTAATCCCTTTAGTTGCATGTGGTTTGGAAAACGCGAGGAATAGCTCGAGCAAGCTGTTCCTCGCGCAGATGACTTATTTCCAAAGCTTCAGTCTGGCTTGATAATTGTCATTAATGATCTTTTCAACTTTCTCGCTTCCTGCAGCCTTCATGCCGGCCAACATCGTATCGAAGGTTTTGACCGCTGAGGACTGCCGCATCCTGAATGGTTTACCGTATCGCCATCGCCGAGCCCGTTGTCAGGCTCATTCGATGCGATAGAATTCAGCACGACGGAAGCGATAGCGGAGCCTGTTCCATCCGCATATACGCTCGCTGTGACCTTCATATCTTTGCTTCAATATAGGGATTACATCTTCAGGAAGTGTCTACCTTTCCTCAAGCAGTCAGAAATTATTTAAGATCGTTAAGTATTTTTTAGGT
This sequence comes from Paenibacillus sp. yr247, assembly GCF_900103825.1. Lineage (GTDB taxonomy): Bacteria > Bacillota > Bacilli > Paenibacillales > NBRC-103111 > Paenibacillus_E. The sequence goes on along the minus strand of NZ_FNIF01000035.1, from coordinate 361 downwards.
TGATGAAAAAATCACGAAGCAAATTCTGCTTCGTGATTTTCGATAAGCTTTTCGATTAATGTCCTTCTTTACCGCCAAACATAGCTTGCGAGTAAATAATGCCTAATCCGTATGCGCCGCCGTGTTCTTTGGCAATATCTGTAGTGGCTTTGTACGTTTCGGAACGAGCCCAGTCACGTTGCAGCTCTAGCAAGTATTGCTCCCATGTGATTGGTGTTGCTCCGGCTTGAATCATGCGTTTAACCGCCATATCGTGCGCTTCTTTCGATACGCCGCCTGAAGTATCGGTTACGATATACACTTCATATCCTTGATCGATCGCGGAAAGAACGGCTGACAAGTCGCACACCTCTGTCCATAG
>NZ_FNIF01000036.1 GCF_900103825.1 Paenibacillus sp. yr247 | reverse complement strand
ACTTAAACGCAAGGCATTAGATATCATCATTCCGAGCAAAATCACAAGAAAAATAGATAATGTCTCTATACCGAACCAATGCCCGACAAGTAAACTGACGGCGACTCCGAGAATGATCCCTACTGTTCGTTGCATAGCTTTTTCAAGAGAATCAGCAACCGTAATCTGTACCGTTAAAACAGCGGCTAATGGCGCAAAGTATGGGTAATTATTAGACGTAAACTGAGTTGCCACTTCCCAAGACAAGGCTGCCGCGAGAGTTGTTTTAACGGTTTGTAGTATCATACCGAAACGCATCGGAGTATCGTAATGTAGCTTCAAAGTCCCATTCCTCCCAAAGCTTCAGCGAGCTTCTTCCGCCAAAACTTGCCGTTACTTACGGTTCTCCGCGTTGGCAGTAATATATATTAGACCAATTCCTACTTTCCACAATGGTTCTTTCCCGTTATGTACATACCCGAACCATCTCCAGCCTTCTCGCGTACATGAGAAGGTTGCATCCACTGATTTTCAATCTGAAAGCAGCGCAGACTAGGACGATAATATTCGTCCATGACTACCGCTGCTTTTTTTGTTCCGTTCCATTGAGATGCAATACTTTCATCAATGGTATAAAATCAGGTCCATGTAAATACGGTTTAGATGGCTTAGAGTCAGGATTTTATCAGGCCGCTTCCACGCCTGATAATGCTTGTTTGTAGGCGTTGCGGGTACTGCCACAAGTTTAGTTTAGTGATGATTTATTATTTTCAAACCCTATTTAGTTGCATGTTCATTAATCTTAGCAATTAAATCATTCCTATAAATCGAAGCACTGAATGGAATTTCTCGCTTTATTTTCCACTAACAATCTTTATTTTCCTGCACCGTTGGAACAACTATCCGAAAACCTCAGTAAAATCAAGGCTTTGTAAGGATACGTTTACTTTTGCAAATTTCACTAACAGACTTTATTTTCCTTCACCACTTCCTTCATTAAATTACTGCTGTTGTTGCTGCAAACCGAACAACCTTGTTCTTCCCTGTCGTCTTAGCCCGATACATCGCTCCATCCGCATTTTTGATGATTTCTTCTGTAGTCATCCCCCGCTCAAAAGTGCAGTACCCAATACTTGCAGTTACGTGGGGATTTGTCTCTTTTTCAATCCGGAAACGAATTCTCTCGGTCAGTTGCTTCATATCGTGGGATACATCAGTAATCAAGCAAACTAATTCTTCTCCTCCATAACGTCCGGCCATGCCGATCCCATCGAGCTCTTCTTTTAATATAGACGCGACCTGCTTTAGGACATCATCACCGGCTTTGTGACCTTTCGTATCGTTCAATATTTTGAAGCTATCAATGTCCAAGAACAAAATGGAAAATGGCCGCCCAAGACTAACGGCTTTGTCGACAGATGAATAAAAATGTCGCCGATTATAAAGCCCCGTTAAAGCGTCTGTAATCGAAGATATGTACGACTTCTGCATCACTTCGATAACCCGCTCCAGTAGGATGAAAAAAAATATCGAATATGTAACAACAGGCAGGGTATTCAAGAAAAACGGCATCCAGGGATAATTGGCTTTGGCAAGGAATTGAGCATAAAATCGAATCGCATCCGTCAAAAAGAGCAGTGCCGCGGCCCATCTAAATTTATAGTCTTTGCCAATCTTCCCCCCGAATAAAACAAAGGCACCAGCAATTAATAGAAGTTTAGCGATGTGCTCAATCCAGGTTGGGAAGAAAAAGGTCATGGCCGCCGTAAGACCACATACTCCGAATACGAGCCACTGCACCTTTGCTGAGATAAAATGATACAGCTGATAAAATCCAATAATCATGATAATAATGGCACAATCCCCTAAGACAGTAATTCCTCGACTAACTAGTGGGGTACTGAGAAAAGGAACATGAGGATTCCCAGTTAATGCTTGTGTAATCGTCAATCCGTGATTGATAAGTGTGAGGAATAATGCAATTGATAAAGTAAAGTACGACGTCTTCTTCCGCTGTTTATAGAGATTCAGGGTAATCAAACACATCAGAATTAAGATGGGCAATAAGATTAACGATGAAATAATCGTTCCCTGCTGGCCAGAGAACATGTCAATAAACTTCATTCTCCATTCCCCTTTTCTTCCAGATACTCAACGATCTCAACCAAGACAAGCTGCTGCAACTCTCCTGCCCCAAGACAAGCAAAGCAGCTAAGGCTATTTATCGAATCCCCTTCACATGTGGAGCAAGGGATTCGTTCAAATTGTTTCGTATCCACTACCAGCGCTATCATACTGCAGCACCCTTTCTTCGAAAAAATAAGGGCACACCGTTTTTAGCGGCGTGCCCTTGAGTCGTTCTCCCGAGGCATACTGTTTAAAGTAATTATATTGTAAAATCTATCTATGTGACAACCCTATTTTATTCACTATTTTCATGGTTCTTTCCATAAATATATCTATAAGTTGTTATGAGAACACAAAAAGACTGTATTCACCACAGAAGGAAACGGTGAGAGCAGCCTTTTTTGCTTGCAAATATCATCAAATTAGCGTCTGATGCCTGCTGCTGAGCCTGACAATTGTTGTTCAGCGATTTGTACCAATCGTTTAGTGATATTGCCTCCAATGAAGCCAGCATCGCGTGTAGCAAGGTTTCCATTGTATCCAGTCGGCGAGAGCGCTATGCCCAATTCTTGCGCGACTTCGAACTTCAACTGGTCTATCCCTGCTTTTGCTTGTTGTACTACCAATGTGTTTCTGCTTGCCATGATGTTATCACTCCTTTTCTTGGTGTATTCGTATTATGTGGAGTGAAAGGATGATTTATACATTCACATCTTGCTATAGTTTAATGCTCCTTGTCCCTTAGCTCTACTTAAGATTTGAACTAATGCATCAATATCTTCTTGTGCCACCGTTCTTGGTGTTGAAATGCGCGGTCTCTAGGAAAAACGTTCATGCATGCCCATTAGTTTCGACTCTACATACTGCAACCAGCACGGTATAATTACCGTAGAGGTGTTATCTATGTCACCAAAGAAATCTACGAACTTGCAAGCGTTTCTTCCGCCAATGTTGCTCGAGAAGGTAGACGCCCCCTTTGATAGCAATGATTATATCCACGAACCAAAAATTGATGGAATTCGACTATTGCTTTCACATACTCAGGGTGTGACACGTCTGTTCACACGCCATAACAATGACTACACAATCCAATACCCAGAGTTATTATCTGTTCCCTTTACGGAAGATATCTTAGTAGATGGCGAAGTCGCATGTGTAGATCCAAACTCCGGAGCAATTTGCTTTGAGTCTATCATGGAGAGATTTTCGGCAAAGAAAACGGATAAAATTCGCCGGCTCTCAGAGAAATTACCTGCGAACTACATCATTTTTGATATTCTCCGATACAAAGGAGAGGATCTTCGAGGCCTACCTTTAGTAAAAAGAAAAGAGATTTTAACGGACATTGTCTTACCCGCGAATCCACATATTTCGAAAATACCGTATTTTGATGGTGCAGGGATTGCATTGTTCAAACAAATAAGATCCCAGGGATGGGAAGGAACGGTTTCAAAGTTAAAAAATAGTACTTATGTAGGCCATCGTTCGTCAGAATGGCTTAAAATAATAAACTGGACGTACATTGATATATATATCACTGGATCTCGCAAAGGTGATTTTGGATGGCTTGCTTCTATCCCTGATAGCAATGGGAGCATGAAACCAGTCGGGATAATTGAGTTAGGTGTTACACCAAAACAGCGGAAGGCTTTCTATAGCGTAAAAGACAGCCTGGCAGCTGCTGAGGACGACGAATACGTCTACCTGAGACCTGAGCTTAAAGCGAAGGTAAAAATAAGGAATTGGACTCGAAAAGGCTATTTACGCTCTCCAGCATTTGTGGAGTTTGTACTATAGGTTATGGGGGATGAACGATGAAATATCATGTGATATGTAAAACCACAGGGGAACTAAAAACTCTTAAGCACACAGAGGTAAATGATGTGGTTTAAGATATTAACTGCGTCTTCTTTAGTGCTGTTCTTTTTCTTCGACTGCCAGATTTTTAATTTTCATGGTAGTTGAGCAATCTACAGCATTACGCAGCCATTGCCGCATTTCTTCTCCCTCAAGCCTCTGAGGTGCACCTTCTGGACCTACATTAATCCAAGCAGCATGGATTGTGTCAATTCCCGATGCCCCTCGCCCTCGCAAATCAGCATTAAATAAGCGAGCATTTTTGAAATACGCTCTTTCGAGATTTATATTTCTAAGAATAGCATTCTCAAGATTTGCCTCTCTAAAAGAAGCCCTTATTAAATAGACATTAGATAGATCGTTTTATACAAACTAGCCTTAACAAATGTTGCCTTATCTTAAGCCATAAAACCTTTAATCCTACATACATGAATAAAGAATTACCGATAAACTTGAGTTTGAAGTGAAAAACCCGTTAGATGACATCATCCCTAGTTGTTATCCCATTGAACGGTTCCAGAAAAAAAATAGGTGACCTCTCCCCAGTCGAGTTGGGGCTGGTTTTGAACTTGCTGCATTTGAATCCTAAAAATTCATTATTTCTAACCAATACGCCATATTATAAAAGTATTTTATTTTACAAATGGAGAGTGAAAAGAATGACAGTTGCTTTACAATTGAAAACAGCCGTAGCTTCATTGAAAAGTGCTCAAGCGAGTTTTGAAACATTTGCTTTGAGTACCCAAAATCAACAAGCAAAAACATTGTTCACTAACGCCGCGCAGCAGACTCAGAATGTTATTGACCAAGTTAATCCTCGTGTGCACCAAATTGAGCAAGAAGAACCGCAATATAAAGGATTCTAATTCTAACTGTAAAGAGTTTATCCAAAAATAACTCAGAAAACGAAAATTCCCGTTCCACTTTGTTTAGTGGTTCGGGAATTTTTATGTTAAATTATTCTGATTTATTCATTATTGCTTTTTGGCATCCCCTTTTCGGATTTAACAACTCTACTGGATGCATAATTAATAATTGTTTCCATTTAATCTTTTTCATTATTGAAGCATTGCTCTTGAATTAGCAACCCTTAAATTCTTCAAAATCAACTAACTAATTGAATTCGCTAAAATTCACCCTAATGTTTTCGACGCGACGATAACAGCTAGACCCGATTAAGCAATGCTTTGATCCTATCTTTTTTTAGCAAAGAAAAATCTCTACTTTTTTCTGGCTATATAGCCACCATTTACTTAGAGTAGATATTCTTTTCAAAAATCACACTAAAACTATCTATGGGAGGTGGTTATATGAAGCAAAGATTATATAAAAATATAATAAAGATACTATTAGTCCCTACTTTTATCTTTGGGGGATTGTCCGCTTGTAGTTTTAAAAAAGGGTCTGATGTAACCGATGGGGCTAAACCCTACGCTGCTAATGATGTGAGACCCATTAAGGTTAAAGAAGCGGCAGATAAAGCCCAATGGGAAGTGACTGCTGATGCGATTATTGCAGAGGGGGTTCGTTATGTGGGAGCGCCCTATGTTTACGGTGCAGAGAGATTTAATGATAAAGCGTTCGATTGTTCTTCTTACGTTCAATATCTTTACGCTCAACAAGGTATTCAATTAGGCTATAACGCAAGAGAACAGGCAGTGCAAGGACAAGAGATACCGTTTATAAATTTGCGCAAAGGAGATATCATGTTTTTCTCAGATGAAGATTTTCCGAACGAAACAGGATTAAATAAAGTGCGACATGTCGGCATTTATATGGGGGATGGGCATATACTCCATACCTATGAACAAGGAACTGGAGTAATCATTAGTAATATTCATAAGGATAAAAAAGAAGGGGAGTATTGGTATCAGCATTACCTGCTTGCCAGAAGAGTAATCTCGGGTTAGGCGCGAATAGAAATGTAAACCTTCTTTGTTTTCACCGACTAAGGGGCAGTTCGGGACGAATTCTCCCCGGCTGCTCTTTTGTTACCAAAACTTTATTGGATGTTTTGTTTGCGGTTAATTCAGTTTTCATGGATACGATTCCTTGGTAAGCGTCAAAATAGGATGGGCTAGTCTTTATATTTATGTCATGTTCTACCGGAGGTATCTATTGGAGTTATGAATATGAAACGTTTGAATTGGCTTATGATCATCTTGGTCGTACTCCTTTGTCCGGTCCACATTTTTGCTACCGACGCCGACGATGAGACACAGGATATACGCGCTTTCTTAATAAACCTATTCAATGAAAGAACCCGGTTTTTAATTGATCAAAGACCGGAAGCTATCAATCGTTTTTATGAAAAAACGGACAAAATAGGCCGGTATGCATATGAGAATGAACTGTTGAGGGGCAAATACATCAATACTTGGGCGGAAAAAAGGGGCATCGTTTTTTCCGTCGCGAAAAGCAGCATCCGAATTAACCGCATCAAAAAAGAAGGGAATCAGGCTAGGGTTTCGTTAAACCAAAGCTTACAATTAAGCTATGAGTACAAAACAGACAACTACAATTCCCAGTTCTTCGGCATAGGAACAAGGCATGTATTGACACTTAAAAAAATGAATGGAGAATGGTTGGTCCTCCGTGAATGGTATACCGATCCGCTTACGGAAAATCCGAAACTAATACCAGAATTCAATGGATTTCCAAATCCCTCTTTCTTGAAATCCGGAACAAATATCGTACAAACCGGCGAATTAGCAAAGAGAGGATACAATAGAGAACGGGCATTAGAATATGCCAATAAATATGCAGGTGCTGCATGGGGGGCTGGTAACGATCATCGTTATAATAAAAAATATTTTGATTATACCTATCAGGGAGGAGATTGCACCAACTTTGCTTCTCAAGTGCTCGGGGATAAGGACGAAGGCGGCGGATTGCAAATGCTATCAGGTTGGCATTACCATTCAGAGGGGAGCCAAGCTTGGGTACGGACGGATTCATTCAAAAACTTCGTATTGCATAGCGGGTATGGCAGACTCGTCGCCAAAGGCTATTTTACAGATGTAATTAAGCCTACTGAGAAATATTCGGGCGGAGCTGTTGCGGCATTAAAGCCGGGAGATTTAATTGCTTATGAAATGAATGGGGATATCGATCATTTTTCGATCTTGGTTGGTTTTGACTACCATGGATATCCGCTTGTCAATTCCCATACAGCGGACCGATATCGTGTGCCTTTCGACCTCGGGTGGGATAAAAACACGAAATATTTATTGATTCAAATTAATGATTGACTTGTCTCACCTCGAATCATATCTGAGTGGCTTGTGCAATAAGATAATTAGGACAAGGCGTTACAGATATTTGAGGTGAAAACATGAGATTACCCGAACTGGCAACACAGATGGCACTTCGTACGGGTGCCATTTTCCTTGTAAAGGTACTAGGCTTTTTTGCGCGAATTATGTTATTCCGGTTGCTCGGATCCGAAGGTATTGGACTTTATCAAATGGCGTATTCTGTGTACGCGCTTATCCTTACCTTCATTATAGGAGGATTTCCTACGGCAATTTCCCTTTCTACTGCTAGGGATCGTAAACAAGGGTGGCAGTTATTTAAAGGATCGGCCATTTTTCTTGCCTTGTCTGGCGTGGTGTTGGGGTTTTATTGTTTTGGTCTTGCAACACCTATCTCTCTACTGCTAGGCGATGCTCATCTTGAATTCGCCTTACAATGTATTGCACCGGCTATTGCTATCGTACCGTTTCTCAGTTTCTTACGCGGGTTCCTGCAAGGAATGGAATATTACGGATTAATTGCGGTGTCAGAGATTATTGAGCAGTTGTTTCGCATTGCTGTGATGATTATTATTACAACTGCGTGGTTACGGTTCGGTATTCCTAATGCTGTCGGGGGCTCGATGTTAGGAGCTCCTGCTGGTGCTTTTATAGCCTTATGCTTTTTGCTGATCGTTCTAGTAAGTTCTACCAATCACAAACTGAATTTTAACAATAAAAAAACAACTTCGCAGCGGTTGAAAAAGCCTAGTATTTTTTTGTTTATCTTTACGTCACTTTCCATTCTTGCTACGCGTTTGATTGTTCCTGTTTCTGATTTTCTCGATGCTATCATTATTCCGCACCAGCTGCAAGCTGCAGGTATGAGTGTCTCCGATGCGATTTCCGTTTACGGTATTATTACAGGCATGGCTACAACGATAGTGTATATGCCTACGCTCGTTATATTTGCTTTGGCCTACACTTTATCTACCAAAATAACAACAGATTGGCAAGCAGGACGGCAGGACCGATTTGTTAGGCGTATAAGATCAGCGATGGAAATCGCTTGGCTCTGGGGATGTGGGTCTGCATTGGTTTTGTTCTTTTACGCCAATGATCTTTCGAACTTGTTATTTTCGAACGGTTTAGCGGAAACTGGTATTCGCTACATGTCATTGGTTCCCTTATTGTCAGGAATTAGAGAACTTTCTACCATTGCTTTGTGGGGAATCGGAGATAAAAAAACACCTCTCATTGGGCTAATCATCGGTGTTATTTGCTCGTTGACGCTCAATTATTATTTAATCGCCATTCCCGGATTCACCTATGCGGGAGCCGCCATCGGGATACTTTCCCTGGAATTGATTGCAGCCTTATGGAATATGAACACACTGAGAACCTATACGAAAGGGATCCTAAAAGGATTAACTTCCAGTACGATAGTCATCATCTTATTTTTTGCTGTAAGCTTATTTTTAGCCAAACTGACATTTCAAGTTATTCATCTACCCCGCCAATCTATTGTTGAAATGATGCTCATATATGGTTGCTTGATCTTCTATATTTTAATGCGTTTCCTGAAAAATGAACGTCGCCTTATTTTATGAACGAACGTCATTGTCAAGACGAATACGTTGTTTACATATCAACATTGAGCTAAACCTTGATAAATAAGGTTTTTCACCCATTTTACTCGCGGAAGTAAGCCAAGTATCCCCTTATATGATCTAATATGATTAGAGCCAATGGTATCGTCGGATATTCAAATACAGATTTTTTCAAAGTAATGATACCTTTAATGTGAAAGTTATCAAGTAAGAACACTCTCACCGGTAATATCAACATCGATGTTCGCGGGGTTACCGGCCAGAACAGCCTTCGTACGATAAAGTTCTTATCGTCTCCATAAATGACTAGCTTATCACCACTTTCAACGGAATTTTTCATTTGATCATCAGTCCGAATACACCTGTTAAATGTTTATATTGCGAATCAAGGTTATAAACAAGGTAAGCTCCCTCATCTTGACTCGTATAGCTTCCACCAATTGAATTTCCGATGCCTGCATTATATGGTTTGCTCGCAAGCGAGAATGGCTTATTACCATTCCACTTGTCCCAAATTATTAAAATTAAATCCTTCTGTATTTGCTCTTGCATAAGACAGATCTGTCAGCATTACCGTCCCTGGTACAGGCTTTTTGCCAATGTAGACTGTACTCGTTTTACCGTCATAATCAACCGGCACTATCGTTTTTCGTTAGCTTCATAAGCCGTCAATATTTGCTCTATTTCTCTTACAATCATCAACCACTCATCTTACATACATAAGATTTGGCAACTACAAAAAACACTAACTAGTTTGTAGTTTTCGGCTACCGCGGAGTTTTAATCAGAAATAAATCTAGTTTTCATCTTGATTTAAGGAATTACGCCTATTATAGACTCGACCCATCTATTCTTCTCAGCGAGCTTAGTACTCATTGAATGCTTGAATGGTCGCATTTCACCACATTACTGAGTTGAGCCTACGTAAACTTCGCTAATCTCTAGAGATATTATAAGGCAGACGCAGTCATTGAGAAATAAGTACAGCGTTCGCGTTATGGAAGGAGTGATTTCGGAGTCTAGTCTTATATACGAATTTTTTGCATAAGATAAAATTATCGTAAACTTAACTAATAGGAGCATTCTCTATGCAAATATCTTTGATTAGGTGGAGCAGAAATGTAATTTTCACAATTAGCGTTCTTTTTCTTCTCTATATTTTTTTACATAATAACATTCGGATCCCTTCTCTTTTGGAATCTAATACGCTTCAGACCTTTAAAACGATGTTTATCAGTATTATTTTAGAAGCAATTCCGTTTGTTCTGCTTGGCGTTGTTCTATCTTCAATCCTGCAAGTCTTTGTTTCTGAAAAGCTTATACAACGCTTGATTCCTCGAAATCCAATTTTAGGAATCATATTTGCTTGCCTACTTGGAATTATTTTTCCCGTATGTGAGTGTGGAATGATACCTGTTGTCAGGAGGCTTATTCAAAAAGGAATGCCGGTTTATGTCGCGGTGGTATTTATTTTGACTGGACCTATCATTAACCCGGTCGTTTACGCTGCAACATTTATGGCTTTTCGCACACATCCCGACCTTTTATATGCACGAATGGGACTCGCCTTTATTGTCGCAAGCTTCATTGGTCTTATCTTATATAAAACCATAAAAAAGAGTCCATTAAAGCGAAGTTTGTCCAGTTTTCACGTCATTGGTTCAAGTCATGAACATGATCATGACCATAATCATAATAAATTATCATCTATGCTCTCACATGCAGCTGAGGAATTTTTTGAAATGGGGAAATTTCTCATGTTTGGCGCCATGCTGACTGCACTCATTCAAACCTTTGTTGTACGTGAAAGTCTTGTTTCCATTGGTCATGGCGCTATTATTTCTCACCTTTTCATGATGGGATTTGCTTATATTTTATCACTATGTTCTACTTCTGATGCATTTGTGGCCTCTTCTTTTCTGAATACTTTCTCAAAAGGATCGTTGCTTACTTTCATGGTTGTAGGACCTATGCTTGATTTCAAAAGTACACTTATGCTTCTCTCTGTTTTCAAGAAAAAATTTGTTTTGGTGCTCAGCCTACTTATTGCAGTATTCACACTTGCCGGGTCTATGATTATTGAACATTTTTACTTTTAATTTAAGTATTGCTAATGCCTACGAAGCCAGTTTTTCTTACTAAAACTCTAAGGAGAGTTAACATGGAACATAGTCACACAAAAACCTCACATTACTTTCTTCGTGCAATCATTTTATTAGGATTTGCAATGTTGATTGTATACCTTGTTAAAACAGATAGTTTGATTTTCTATATCGCTCCTCACATGCAAAAATATGTCGAATACTCAAGTATTTTGCTTTATGCAATAGCCATTTATCAGGTATATCTCGGCATAAATTCGATCTGGGGTAAAAATTCTGCTTCTTCATGTGGTTGCGAACATCCCCCATCTAAATCACCTGTTAAAAATACGATAGCTTACAGTTTGTTTATACTACCTTTATGTTTAGGATTTTTATTACCAAGTACGGCTATGAGCAGCTCATTGGCTGATAAAAAAGGCATGAATCTCACTACAAGTGTTGCAGCAAAAAACATTACGAAACAATTAGCGGCATCAACTGTTTCATTAGATAACAGTGTTCAACAAACAACTGCAAGTACTTTATCTTCTCCAACGCCAATACCAACAATCGAGCCTTCACCCGTTAAGGAATCCAATCAATCAGGATCTGAGGCCAGTGCAACCAAAAGTCAAACAACTCAATCGGATAACACAGTCACATCAGCGCCTTCTGACGAGCAGTTGCAGAAAATGTTTAAAGCGCCTGATGAATTTTCGGAAGACTTCTCTAAAATGGGATTGATTCTATACAAAAGGGATCTTATCACAGTTAAACCGGAAATTTATATGGAAGTCTTATCGACAATTGACCTGTTCAAAGAAAATTTTATTGGTAAAAAAATTGAATTAACCGGTTTTGTATACAGGGAAAAGGAATTAAAAACCAATCAAATCATTGTTGGCAGATTTGCTGTATCCTGTTGTTCTGCAGATGCCTCCCCTTATGGTGTACTTACCGAATTTCCGACAGCAAATAATTTAGCTAAAGACTCTTGGGTCAAAGTTACGGGTACAATTGAAAAAGGGAATTATAATGATAACGACATTTTTAAAATTCACGCTACAAAAATCGAGAAAATTCCAAGTCCAAAGTCACCGTATGTGTATCCTAACTTTGATCCGTTACCTGAACTAAATAAAAATGAATAGAAAATAAGAAAAAGGGCAGATGGACTTTTCCATCTACCCTTTTTCTTATTTCCGTTCAGCAACTTTAACTGAGTTCCTCTGTTTTACACTCTTCACAAATTCCATAAATCTCAAACCGATGATTGACGATATCGAAATTTCCAGGCAGTCCCTGAACGTTCCACATAGGACAATAATCAAAGGTTACTGTCTTTTCACAATTCACACAGATTAGATGGTGATGATGGTGCGTTGTGCAATTAGCTTTAAATTTCAATCCGCTTTCCAGAAAATAAAACTGCTCTAATACGCCCATCTCGCTCAATAAACGTAAATTACGATAAACGGTGTCAAAACTGACACCCGGATAATCCTCGCGCAAATACTCGTATACATCTTTGGGTGATAAATATCCTTCTGATTTAGCAAAAAGTTCTGCAAGTCTACGACGTTGCTCTGTTATTCGCCAGCCTTTTTTAACCATAGAATCGAGCATATTTTGCAAAGTAAATGCATCGGTCATATTCATTAGCCCTCGGAAGCAATCTTATTTATGTTCATAGTGTAAGATATCACGCTTTTATGTCAACAGTACTGGGTTCTCCACCCAACTTAACCGACTTATTCAAACTCTTATTAATAAAAATTACTATCTTGACAGCCATAATGATAAAGATTACTATTATAGATATTCGTAACTTTTACTATTATATCATGGTTACATACTTAAACAGATATATTTTGGGAGAGGAATAATGAGATGAAAACCAGAGACACTGCTTATACTCGCAAGACTATAACTTACTTAACCGCTGCCTTTTCCTTGTCTTTGTTAGTATCAGGATGCGGGAATTCATCCAAACCTAGTGAGGCTGCAAAACCAAGCAGTACGCCTACTGAAAATTCCAATACAGCTTCTACAACCGCAAATACCCCAACGCCTGCAACTAAAATCAAGGTCGTTGCTGCTGAAAATTTCTTAGGTGAGGTTGCAGCTGCCATAGGTGGAGATCGTGTGGAAGTTGCCTCCATTATCAATAATCCTGATGCGGATCCACATGCTTTCGAACCTACAGCTGATACATCAAAAGCTGTGAACGATGCTCAGTTCGTTGTTTATGTGGGAGTCGGTTATGATACATGGATGGATAAACTTCTGAAAGCAAGCTCCTCCTCCAGTTCTAAAACTATCATCGAAGTCGGAAGCGAGCTCCTCGGTAAAAAAGACGGAGATAACCCTCATGTATGGTATGATCCCACTAGTATGCCAAAACTTGCAGATGCACTTGCAGATAAGCTAGCCAAAGTCGACCCAAGTCAAGCAGACGCCTTTAAAAAGAGAGCCCAGGACTACAAAACCAACTTGGCACCATTAAGTGACTTGGTTCAAAAACTCAAGCAGTCCTCACCATCACCTATAGCCGTTTCAGAACCGGTGTTTGAATATATGTCTGAGGCTCTAAATTTCAAAGCTGTAAATCCTAAGTTCGCCAAAGCGATTGAAGAAGAAGCAGATCCCGGTCCAGGAGATATCGCCGCGTTACAAAATGACATTAAAGAGAAAAAAATTAAATTCTTCGTTCAGAATACTCAAGTGGATAGCCCCACTGTAAAAAATATGGTTGACCTGGCTGCTAAGAATGGAATCCCTATCGTTCATGTTACAGAAACAGAACCGCAAGGAAAAAATTACGTACAGTGGATGACTGATCAATTAAACGAAGTCAAAAATGCTATTGGTGTAAAATAAAAATCGAAATTATAAACACACTTAATTAAACTTTCTCTCAGCGAGAGAGTTCTTTTTTTTCTCTAAATAGTGATACAATAATAAACAAGTCTTTAATTTCAGAGGATGGTAGATCTAAATGGGCTGTGAAGTTTTGATTGAGGATGTCAGCGTACATCTTGGCGGACAACAAATTTTGAACCATGTATCCTTTGCCTTGCAACCGGGAGAATTTCTGGGAATTATCGGACCAAATGGCGCGGGAAAAACTACATTATTTCGAGTGCTTTTGGATATGATTAAACCTCAAAGCGGTGATGTGCAATTCAGGAATAGCAATCATCAATCGGTAACACCCTCTTCAGTAATTGGCTATGTTCCACAATCTCGCCAAATTGATCCTGAAACTCCAATGACTGCTTGGGATTTCGTTCTTATGGGTTTGCCTCACAAATTCCGTCCATGGTCAACTGCAAACGATAAAAAAATTGTTGCAGAAGCGATGCGACTAACGGATTCCTACCATTTAGCCAATAAGTCGGTAGGAAAATGCTCAGGCGGAGAAAAACAACGTATTTTTTTAGCCCAAGCCCTGGTAAGGAATCCTCAAATACTCTTGCTGGATGAACCGACTTCCAACTTGGATCCTGGCGCTCAAGAACATATGGCTTCGGTTGTAGCTAGGATTTGCCGGGAACGTGGAGTTAGCGTGATGTTCATCAGTCATGATATTAACTTGATTGCAAGATACGCACACCGGATTCTTTATTTAACTCATGGACATTATGCGGTTGGGACTGTGGAAGAAGTCATGCAGCCTGAAGTACTGAGCAAGCTCTACGGGAACTCAGTAGAAATCATGAAGATGGGGTCCAAACTGCTGGTAGTTTCTACGGGTAAAGATACCGTTCCGCCAATCTGTTTCCATGGAGAAGCTCAGTAGTTTCTGCTTAGAAGGAGGTAACGTTTCGTGTTTCATTATGATTTTATGCAACATGCCTTTGTTGCTGGAACGATTGTAGCGATTATGTGCGGGGTAATCGGAGTATTTGTCATTGCGAGGAACCTCTCCTTCATTGCCCATACGTTTTCGCACATAGGTTTTTCAGGAGCATCATTTGCCGTTTATATGGGCTGGCATCCACTTTCCGGGCTTCTTTTATTTACTGTAGGCAGCGCACTCGCCGTTGGACAGTTAGGAGTTAAAGTATTTCGCCGTGATGTCTCGATAAGCGTTGTACTGAGCATTTTTCTGGGACTCGGGATCCTATTTCTGTCCTTATCCACCAAACAGGCGAGTACAATGTTTTCGTTGCTTTTCGGTAGTGTAGTCGGAATCAGTTATCAAGATGTTTGGGAATTAGCAGCTCTTGCGGTAATCGTACTGCTCATTCTTTGCATTGGCTACCGGATGCTAAAGTTCGATTCATTTGACCCTTTAGGAGCTCAGGCGGCTGGCCTGCCGATACGTTTGATCTCCATTGGATTTCTGCTCTTGTTATCCGTAGCCGTTGCGGAAGCCGTTCAAATCGTTGGGGCGCTTCTTGTTTTCACACTCATGACTACACCTGCCGCGGCTGCCAGATACTTAACTCATTCCGTTCCCAAAATGATTATTTGCTCCTCAGTCATAGCTGTGCTGGGGGTTTGGGCTGGAATTATACTGGGTTACTATTCGAATGCCCCTGTCAGTTTCTACATTACCGCTGTTGAAGGAATCTTATACTTTGCGGCACTAGGCTGGCACAATCTTAGAGAAAAAGTACAGGTTAAAGAGGCCGCCCCCTCACCTCAACCCGAAACTGCTAAATAATTATTTAATGTACTCTCAAGTTCATACTTTGAGAGTACATTTATTTTACTGGAATATGCTCTTAGCATAGCCAGAAGTTTACTCTTGTCTTAAAGTATCACTTGCTCCAAATAGTTCCGATCAGACGCTCCTTCTTTTGATATTGCAATATGTTTTCGCACATACCGTCTACCAGGCTTCTCGCTTCTCGTATGACTATTCCCTGTTCTTTTCGTTCAGAAATTGGTACTAGATTATTTGTCACTTAGCCTGGATTCAAAATTTCAATGATATACTTGCCACCTGATCTAAATCGGCACAGTTTTTTCATGATCTCGGGTATTTTTAATACTCTTAACGGAATCAATATCCTTTATCGACACCTTCGTCTCCAAATCCTCTCTACGGGAAACTTATCTCAAAAAATCATGATGGCCATATTCTTTGCTGCGCTGATTGCGGATCAAAACCCACTAGAGGTTCAACTCAAGGGAAAGCTCTCATCAATCTTGGACCGTAATATTTATAAATCTATCTATTTTGGATCACAACTTTTTCGATCATTCTGCATCTAATTGATTGTTGGAATTTGTCGAAAATAATACAACTATGAGGTGCATAATGAAAAAGGCGCTCTTCCTTCTATTTCATCATCCAGCAACTTCAAGCGCCGCTGATTTGACCCAACTATTTTTAAATGGAACAAAGGTAAGCACCCAGGTCCCTCCACAAATCATTAAAGGCAATACAGTCGTTCTTTGTCATTCTTAGGTCTAACAACAACATCACCTAGGTTATTTGATTCGGTTGGTTCGATACCAAGCAATTGCGTAACTTCTTAAGAACCAGAGCTTCTTAATTTTCATGGGAGTTTATTACCCTTCGATATATATATAATATGACTTTATTGGCAATCGGACGATATTCTTGTCACCCGACAATATGTTCATTGCTAATGGAATAATTGATTGATAAGCTATTACAAAAGGGCTAGATATAATCCCGTTAAATTTTTATCCTGCAGAAATTAAGCGAGTCTCTGGGCTTGAATTAAACCAACGTCGGTAAGATTGGACTCTGGCTATTGTCCTTCTGCCTTAAGTGTCTAACTATATAGATATTCAAGATTTCACATTTCCTTATTTTAACATATAACTGCTAGGCTGCCGATCATGCCGGCAGCCTTTTAAGGTGTGTATTGAGCAAACGTTTTCCGTTAGCGGAATAGGCCGCCGATGATTTCAATATTTGAAATAAGCAGTCTGATTGCACAAAAATTGAATTGAACCAAGTAAAGAATTACAATAAAAATTGTTTGTGTGGATCGATGATATGTTCGAAAGTAAACACCACTGTCCTCTGCATTCAAAAACAAGAACCAACTAGAAAGATGGGGACTGCCACAATATGTCGAAACAATCTTTGCTTAAATTCTTTTTTATAACTTTTGTTTCTTTGATCTTCATTTATTCAGTTTTAAATGATCGGTATAAAGGTACTGGTGGATACCACTATAGCAATCGTGTTGCCGTGCTTGAATATCACAATATTGATCCTAACGCATCCGATTATACAATTACACCCGAGACATTTAAAAGCCATCTAGAAGCACTTAAGGTGAATCATTACCATGTAATTTCCATGAAGGATTTTATTGATTTTCTTAATGGTAAAAGCACAGTGCCTCCGGACGCAGTGGTAATTACTTTTGATGATGGATATGAATCTTTCTACAAATACGCTTATTCTGCCTTAAAAGAGCAGAAAATGTCTGCAACCAATTTTATTATCGTCAGCTATTTAGGAACGAATCCCGGAACGCCTTTTTTGAATTGGGACGAAATTAAAAAAATGAAGGCTGACGGTCTCGATTTTTATTCCCACACATTTAAATCGCATGACTTTGCAATAGATCAAAATGGAAAACCTATTTCCCCATTAACGAATCCTATTTATTTAGAGGAAAAAAACAGGATGGAAACCAACGAAGAGTACAAACAACGGGTAAAGTCTGATCTTGCGGAGGCAGAAAAAATCATACAAGAAAAGCTTGGGATTCAAGAAAAGCTTTTTTGTTTCCCTCATGGAAGATATAATAATGCTCTTATTGATATCGGCGACCAGTTGGGCTATAAATACTACTTTACTGGTTTGGATGGATTAAACACACCCGGAACAAAGTTAATAAAACGTATAAATGCTGGTTCAACGAAAATGAAAGCTTCTAGTCTGCTCCGGATACTTAATGGGGAGACAAGTGTCACTGGAAACTTGAGAATACTTTTGAAAAATATTGTTGTCACACAGCGGATGTCAGATTAGACATGGAAAATAAAGTATTAGACTGGGGGCATACTTAAACAAAAAATTTGGCAGTTCGAAATAAGATTTGTACTGCCGCGTTTTGTTGAACTAAAGTTTCTCGTTTGCGGAATGACAAATGGTTCATTGTCCACATAGTATACTGTTAACTTGCCTTTAATTTTTGGTTTAATTGCACGGCTTCAGTTAAATTATTTGCTGGATAGCTGATAACAGAAGTACCACCTGCATTTAAAATTAAGAGTTTCTCACTGTTAATTTCTAATGAGATTTCTGTCATATCCGAATTTATATAAGCAGTTCCAATAAGGGTGCGAGTAGAGTTATCATAAGTTATAATCTGGAAACCATTCGCGATTACCTTGGCAAATCCACAATTCGACGACGCGTGATGCTGAGGTTATTCGGGGAGGCGGCTTAAGCCCAGGCGTCCCAAACCTTTCTCTAAAGCCCCGCCCCTTGAAAATATCTTAGCCCTTTTTCAACTCGTTTCTCAATATAGTCATAGCCCAGAATCACTCATCTCTGCTATTTTTATCAGCACCAATTCCTCACCATATTACGTCATCATTTTCTCTAATAACTTCTGCGACAATTATGTTCTTTATGCCCGTCTGCATCTCCGCCTGTTCCGGAAATAAAACAAACCTTCCGTATTTCCACTTTCAGTACGTTCAACTGGAAACTACAAAAGGACGGCTAAGTCTCGTTCGAGCTAGCCGCCTTTTACTTCGTTTCAATTTACACTAAAGCTTTTCCGGATGATCCAAACTCCCTCATTTTCCGCTTCACCGTTTCTTTCACGGCTTCGCGCGCTGGTCCGAGGTATTTACGTGGATCATATTCATTAGGTAATTCACTCAGAATTTGACGAACGGCGGACGTGCAAGCCATTTGATTCTCCGTATTGACGTTGATTTTCGCCGTACCGAGTGTGATTGCCTGCTGAATATCCTTCGAAGGAATGCCTGTGCCGCCATGCAGCACGAGCGGTATTCCGGTCTGCTTTCTTATTTCTTCCATGCGTACAAAGTTTAACTTGGGTTCTCCCTTGTAAGGACCATGGACTGAGCCGAGCGCCGGAGCAATACAGTCGATGCTTGTAGCCCGCGCCAATGCTACGCAATCCGCAGGAACAGCATGCATGGCATCTGCTTCCTGGACAACCAGATCGTCTTCTCTTCCAGCGATGCGACCTAGCTCGGCTTCAACCGAAACGTTAAACGCGCGTGCCGCTTCAACCACTCTTTTCGTTACCGCGATGTTTTCTTCCAAAGAATGATGGGAGCCATCGATCATCACGGAAGTAAATCCGGCGGCCATCGCTTTGATGCACGATTCAAACGACAAACCGTGATCTAGATGAACGGCAACGGGTATCTCGATCTTCCATTCTTCAACCAAGGCCTGCACAATCGCGGTAACGAGTTTATATCCGCCCAAATAGGGGATATAAGGCTCGCTGATCCCTAAGATGACAGGAGCGTTTTCTTCTTGGGCCGCCAGCAGGATCGCCTGCGTAAATTCCAGATTATTCACGTTAAACTGGCCTACGGCATACTTCCCATCCAAGGCTTTGGCCAGCATTTCTTTCATGGATACAAGCTTCATGATTGCTTTCCTCCTGCTCTACACTTGTTATCTTACCAGCGAGAGGTAATCATTTTCTTGCGAGTATAAAATTCTACGCCATCCGAACCATTCGCATGGAGATCGCCATAGAACGATTTTTTCCAACCTGAAAAAGGGAAAAAGGCCATCGGTGCGGGAACGCCCAGATTAACGCCGAGCATGCCTGCATCGATATTCTCGCGGAAATCGCGAGCATGCTTGCCGCTTGTTGTGAACAAGCAAGCTCCGTTTGCTAATTCCGAACGGTTCGCGAGTTCAATCGCGTCCTGCAGCGTTTCAACTCTGACAATGGAAAGCACAGGCGCGAAAATTTCATCCTGCCAAATCTTCATGTCCGTAGTAACATGATCGAAAATCGTCGGGCCAACGAAATAACCTTTCTCGCAAGCCGCCGAATCGGTACGGCCGTCGCGAACAAGAATTGCCCCTTCCTTTTCGCCCGTTTCGATATATTGAACTGTTCTTTGTTTATGGCTGTCGCGAATGACCGGACCCAGAAACACGCCTTTTTCCATGCCGTTGCCGATTCTGATCTTATCCGCAGCTTCAGTCAGCTTCGCGGTCAATTGATCAGCGATGTCGCCTACAGCAACAACCACGGCACAAGCCATACAGCGCTCGCCAGCAGAACCGAATGCTGCGGAAATAATTTGATTCACTGCTTGATCTAGGTCGGCATCCGGCATGACGATGGAATGGTTTTTGGCGCCTGCCAATGCCTGTACTCTTTTGCCATGGGCTGCGCCCTGCTTATATACATATTCGGCAACAGGCTGAGAACCAACGAAGGAAATCGCCTTGATGCCCGGATTCTCTAATAAACCGTTAACGACGTTATGTGCACCGTGAACCACGTTCAATACGCCAGCAGGCAAGCCTGCTTCTTCAAACAATTCCGCCAAGCGGTTTGCAAGTATCGGCGTACGTTCCGACGGCTTAAATACAAAGGTGTTTCCGCAAGCAATAGCAAGGGGGAACATCCAGCATGGCACCATCATCGGAAAGTTGAACGGCGTAATTCCGCCTACAACCCCGACCGGGTAACGGAACATTCCTGACTCTAGGTTCGTTGCGATATCCGGCAGCTGTTTGCCCATCATGAGCGTCGGAGCCCCGGCTGCAAATTCCACGCATTCGATGCCGCGCTGCACTTCGCCGTATGCTTCCTCGTAAGATTTACCGTTTTCAAGCGTAATCAGCTTCGCCAATGCTTCCCAGTTATCAACAAGAAGCTGCTGATACTTGAACAATATGCGCGCCCTTCTAGGTACAGCAGTCTTACTCCATGTTTTAAAAGCTTCTTCGGCAGCCTTGACAGCTAAATCCACTTCATCTTTACCAGAGATTGGCACGTATGCTAGAATTTCCTCCGTTGCGGGATTCATGACAGCATCCGCTTGCGTGGAACACGATTCCACCCATTGTCCGCCAATTAAGTTTTTAAGAGTTGTCACTTGCTGTGTAGTTGGAGTTGAAGATGACATTGATATTCCCTGCCTTTCAGTAGGATTAGAGTACGATTTCATTTGTAAGGCTTACTTCAATATAGCGGTCAACTTCCTCGGCGGTAGGCATCGCATCGGAGCAGCTATGGCTGGAAATGACAATGGAAGCTGCTGCGCTGCCGTATCTCATACAGGCGGACACTTCCCACCCTTGCATCAAACCATATATGAACCCTGCTGCATAAGAGTCTCCTGCGCCGAAGGTTTTCACTACCTTCGCTGGAAAAATGGAGCCTTTAAACTGTTGTCCTTCGTTGGTATAGGCGATCGACCCGTCTTTGCCGTGCTTAATCACGACAATCTTGGCCTGATAGTCAAACCATTTGCCCGCTGTCCGTTCGTCACTCTGATCGGCACCGCTCTCTAACGCTTCCATCATGTCGAATTCTTCTCTTGTACCGATAATGACGTCGCACTTCTCGGCAGCAAGATTATAATAAACAGCCGTTTCTTCTTTGGAGACCCATGTATAAGGTCGGTAGTCGATATCGAAGAAGACAACGACATTATGCTTGCGGGCATACTCCAGCGCCATGAATACGGCTTCGCGCGATGGGCTTTTAGCTAATGCGGTACCGGAGATGAGCAGCGCTTTCGACTGCTTAATGTAATCTTCGGAGATTTCCTTCGGGTGCAGCATTAAATCCGCGACATTGTCCCTGTACATGAGAATGCTGCAATCGGACGGGCTTTTGATTTCAGTAAAAGCAAGACCTGTCACGCATCCCGTATCATCAACAGCAATTTGAGAAGAATCAATTCCCTCTTTATTTAAATAGTTCATGATAAATCTGCCCATTTGGTCATCGGCGACTTTTCCGATAAAGCCAGTCTTCATCCCGAGTCGGGACATGCCGATTGCGATATTGGCAGGCGAGCCTCCGACATACTTGGTGAATGTGACGGTTTCTTCCATCGGCCGATTGATTTCATTCGCGTTCAGATCAATGCACAGGCGCCCAACCGCCATAAAATCTATGGATTTTGAAGTATCAAATCGTAAATTGTTCATTTGCCTTCACTCCCTAACGGTTTCTGCGCAAGCTTATGCGGCATCACCCATGCGTGTTCGGGATCATTCGTAAACTTCCACGAACGTACAGGGCCGGCCATCACGTTCAAATAGTAAACCTCATAGCCCGGAGGAGCCGAAACGGGATGATAACCTTTCGGCACTAACACCGCTTCACGATTCTTCACCGCCATGGTCTCATTCAGGGACAGATCATCCGTATAAACACGCTGAATGGCGAAACCATGACTCGGATTTGTCTCGAAGTAATATGTTTCTTCTAAATAAGTCTCTTCCGGGAAGAGATCACGATCATGTTTATGTGGGGGATAGCTGGACCAATGCCCTTCCGGCGTGAAAACTTCAA
Source organism: Paenibacillus sp. yr247 (assembly GCF_900103825.1). Taxonomy (GTDB): domain Bacteria; phylum Bacillota; class Bacilli; order Paenibacillales; family NBRC-103111; genus Paenibacillus_E. The sequence goes on along the minus strand of NZ_FNIF01000036.1, from coordinate 11,937 downwards.
CGACTAAGAGGCTGTCCGCTGGTTGCTGATCAGGTAAAATATTGTGGATCAGCCGCTCAATATTGCCAGCGCCTCTGATTTCGACGCCGACATTCTCCGGTGCTATGAGCCTTGCTTCATAGGTACCTTTCCCTGGCGCTGAGCAAACCGCGACTTCCACATCCGTTAATGCCGTTATGATGAAATGATCATCGGAAGAGACATATAACGAGTATGGCGGGATCTTCTCAAACACATCCATGCGCTCGCCGATTGCTTCCCACTTCGTTTTTCTTGTCTCGACGTTTGCTTTGCCACGAAGCAGCACCAGACAAACCTCCGTGTTTTCCGTTTGCTGCTTCAGCTCTTGGCCCTCAAGTAGTTTGTAGACCTTGAAGCCAACGTACTGCCAACCCGCAGATTCAGGAGTGATCGTAAGTACGTTTCCGTCAGCTGCCGCTTGGTCTTGGCAAGGAACAATTAATTTGCCCATAATCCCCGCTCCTTGCTCTGCGCGACTTCTGTCTGCATGTTCTCGAAGGCCTGGCGTACCTTGGGACTCGTGGATACTTCCGCTACGCCCACACGCCACCAAGATTCGTAACCGGACGTGTTCGTACCCGGTAATACTTTGATATCAATCAATGTCGAAACCGTTTCCTTCCGCGCCATCTCAAGCGCTTCGTGCAGCTCGGCAATCGTAGTTACCGTATATGTCTTAGCTCCCATACCGCGGGCTTGAGCAGCGAAATCCATCGGCATGTATGGTCCTTTTGCGCTTCCTGTGTCTTCCGAGCGGTAGCGGAATTCGTTGCCGAAGCCTTCGCTACCATGCGCTCTTTGCAAATTATGAATGCATTGATAACCGTGGTTATCGAACAATAACACGTTAATCTTATAACCTTCTTGCATGCTCGTTACAAGTTCAGAATGCAGCATCAGGTAGCTCCCATCACCCACCATGGCATAAACCTCGCGGGAGGGTTCTGCCAATTTGACTCCGAAAGCACCCGAAACTTCGTAACCCATACAAGAGAATCCGTATTCCATGTGATATGTTTTCGGCTGTACGCTTCTCCACAGACGATGCAAATCGCCCGGAAGACTGCCTGCTGCGCAAACGATCACGCTGCTGTCATCCATCCAACGATTGATTTCCCCAAGCACGCGTGTCTGAGAAAGTCCCTCTTCCAATTCCATGGCGTACAACCGGTCCACTTCCCCATCCCATGTCTCCTTAAGTGATTGCATATACCCAGGTTCATAAGTGGTCTTGTAATCTAATTGTGACAACGCAGCATGCAGTGCGGAGAGCGCCTCTTTGGCATCGGCTTGCACGCCGAACGCATTTAGCTTCACCGTATCCATAGCATTAACGTTGATGCTTATAAATTGTACATCCTGATTCTGAAATGCGCTTTTAGAAGCTGTAGTAAAATCGCTGAACCTTGTCCCAATACCGATGACTAGATCCGCATCTTTGGCGAGTATATTGGCCATTAAAGTACCAGTTGCCCCGATCGCGCCTGCGTTAAGCGGATGATTCCACGGCAGCGCGCTTTTACCTGCTTGCGTTTCGCCAACCGGAATGCCGAAGGTCTCCGCGAAATGGGCAAGTTCGTTCTCAGCCAACGCGTAATGTACACCCCCGCCGGCAATGATTAACGGTTTTTTCTTACTCGCGATAAGGTCAACCGCCGCCTTTAAGGTTGCGCTTGCTGCAGCGCGACGCTGAACGGAATGCACGCGTTTTCGGAAAAATTCCACTGGGTAATCATACGATTCGCACTGTACATCTTGGGGCAAAACGAGTGTAACCGCGCCTGTGTCCGCCGGATCCGTCAGCACGCGCATCGCGTTCAGTGCCGCTGTCATTAACTGCTCCGGTCTTACGATGCGGTCCCAATATTTGCTCACCGGCTTAAACGCGTCAGTAGCAGAAATCGTATAGTCGCTCGGATTCTCGATTTGCTGCAAGACTGGGTCTGGCTGTCTGCAGGCAAAGTTGTCGCCTGGCAGAAGCAGTACGGGGATGCGGTTTACAGTCGCAGTCGCAGCCGCGGTGACCATATTGAGCGCGCCCGGTCCGATCGAGGTGGTGCAAGCGAAAATTTGCAGCCGATTGTTTTGTTTGGCAAAAGCAGAAGCGGCATGTACCATGCCCTGCTCGTTTTTACCTTGTATGAATTGAAGCTCGCCTGTATGCTGTTCCAAGGCTTCACCAATCCCCGTCACGTTACCGTGGCCGAATATCCCCATGACGCCTTTCACAAACTTATATACTTGACCGTCAACTTCGATATATTGGTTATCCAGAAAATTAACCAGCGCTTGCGACATCGTTAGACGAATTGTTTCCATCGCTGTTCTCCCGTCAGTTTTGAGTATTGAGTACGGCCGTGGTACCTCCAATCTGTAAGGTTGGACTTAATACGATTTTACGGGGGGAAGAAAGGGGAGACTGTATCTTTTCCATAATTAGTGAAATAGCTGAAGTCCCCATCTCATACTTAGGTTGGACCACACTGGATAAAGTGGGATCAACGATGGTAGAAACCCATGTTCCGTCAAAACCAGCAACTGAAATATCACGTGGAATGCTCATTCCCGCCGATTTCAGCGCTTTTATAAGTCCTATAGCCAACATATCGTTGGTTACCACGACTGCAGAATGATGCAAGCCTTCTTTAATCCATTTTTTCCCTGATTTTTCACCATTTTCAATATCAGCGCCATTGGCATAAACCACGTGCCTAGCACTCGATAGACCTGCCTCTTCCATACAATATTGGTAGGCGCGAATACGGTCTTTCACATCATCATATCCGGATTTTTCCGAGAGTAACGCAATTCGCTCGTGTCCCAATTCTATGAGGTGCCGAATCATCATCTGAATGCCGGTAAAATTGTCGGTCACAATGCAATTTGTTCTGCCGTCAAGATAATCATTTCCGACAAGAACTACATGCTCAACAAGACTTGAAACCTTGCCGAGCATTTCTTTGGAAATATCCATTGCCAGTAAACCATCTACTGAGTATTGGTTCAGAAGCCGAAGCCCTTCGTCTGAATTTTCGCCGTCAAGAAGATTCAGGGTGATTACATTTACTCCTTTGTTCATGGCTTCACGGTATATTCCTTCTGCCACCTCGGCATAAAATGGATTGCGGATATTGGGTATCATAAGGCCGATCACATTGCTTTTTCCCGTAGCAAGGGCTACCGCGGCCGGATTATATTGATACTGAAGCTGCTCGACCGCTTTCAAAACCCGCTGTTTAGTAGCTATTCTGACACCGTCAAGTTGATTGATGACTCTGGATACAGTCGCTACGGAAACTCCAGCCTCTTTCGCAACATCATAGATGGTAACTGACATATGAAGATTCAACCTCATCCCATTAACTTTTCTTATGCTTTCAAATTCGTTAGGGAATGTATATATTCCTGCGCCTTTTTCGAATATTGAATCGGATTTGCCACCAACGAGTCTTGCTCCGCCTCAATGACCAGCCACCCTTGATAATTTGCTTCAGCAAGCGCCTCGAAAACCGGTTTGAAATCGATAACTCCGTCCCCCGGCACAGTGAATACGCCAAGGCGCACCGCATCGTTGAAATTGATATCTTCTTTTTTTACACGATCCAATACGTCCTGTCTGACATCTTTTAAGTGAATATATTTGACGCGGTCGCCATATTTACGAACGACTTCAGCAGGATCAACACCGCAATAGTACAAATGCCCCGTATCCACAAGCAGTGAAACTACATCCGGATTCGTTCCTAAACATAAGCGGTCCGTTTCTTCCATCGTTTCCACGCCTGTACCAGCATGAATATGGTATACCAACGTCATTCGATGAGAGCGACAAAATTCGCCTGCGGCATTCAAATTTTCACAAAGAGAAGCCCAATGCTCGTCTGTATATTTGCGAACACCCTTCTCCGAGCGATCTTCCCTCGGATCCCAATGAACGGAACCTGCGCCATCGGCCGTTACTACGTAACGGGCACCCATTTCCTTCAAAAACAATACATGCGCTTTAAATTTATCCATCGCCTCCGAATCGGCAGCCGTAGGATCAGAGAACAAAATATCGCACCAACCGGAGGTTAGCGTAAGCCCACGGCTTCCAAGCTCATTGCGAAGTGTGGTGACATCTTTAGGATATTTGCGACCAAGTTCCGTACCCTTAAATCCCAAATCTCTCATTTCATCCATGATTTGTTGATAGGAGTAGTGATCGCCAAGATCCGTCATATCGTCATTCGTCCAATTAATCGGAGAAATAGCTAATTGTGAGTTATAAAATAAGTTCATCTTGACGCCCTCCTATAATTGAATTGCTTTTCCGCCGTTGGCGGCGCTAATATAGCATGATTCTGTGATAAGCACAGATTTATAGGCATCTTCAGGAGTAATACTGAACGGTTGATTTGCTGCAATTGCACCTAAGAAATCTTCATGCATTTGCGCATATCCCCATTTCATGTTGCGATCCAAGTTCTTCACGTCCGTAATCTCAAGTGTAGATTTATTGGAACCGCAGTGCATAACATTGTCCAATTCCTCCGTAACGATCGTTGCATGATCGCCCCAAAGCTGAATGCGCTCGGAAGGATATGCCCAAGATGCATGGCCGTTCGAACTCATTACAATGGACTGCCCGCTTGTAGTAGTGAATATGAACGAGAAATTATCTTGCAGCGGATAATGGCATTGTTGTGCAATACAGCGAACTTCAGCGATTTCTCCTACAAGGAAACGGACCATATCGAACATATGGATCGTTGTATCATACAAAAAACCACCGGTTAATGCTGTATTGGTGACCCAAGGAGGAGATGTCATATCTCCATCGTTCATAATAATATTAGCGGAACGCACTTGGAAACCTTGTTGTACCAGTTCTTTCGCCTTTGCGTATACAGGTGCGAAACGGCGGTTAAATCCGTTATACAAACGATTTTGCTTGCCCGCAAGTTCTGTCATGATTTCGTCCGCGTCAGCAATGCTGGTTACGAATGGCTTTTCTCCAAAAACGACAGCCCCTTCTCTTAATCCGTCCAAAATAACCTGTTTATGCTTCGTGTTTGGGATCGTGACGAACACGATTTCCGCACCGCCGGTTTGAATCATTTCCTGTACATTTTTGTATGCTTTGCCGCCATGGATTTCACTGAATTTGTTACATCTGTCGAGATCGATATCCGTAACCCCTACAAACTCTACATCTGTACGGTTTTTAAACAATGATACGTGCAAACCACCCATATTACCTGCGCCAACTACACCAATTTTCATTTTCTCTACACTCCTCTAGTTTAATTTGATTGTAATTTGATCTGATCGTTTAAAAAATTTCCGAAACTTTTCACAATTTGCTTAGGTTCCAAGTCACCTTCGTATTCAATAGACAGAAAACCGTTATATTGGTTCTCGGCGAGCACTTTCACCATTGGAGGATAATCAATCGTTATCGGTCTTCCGGTATCGTCGATTTCCTTTACTTTCGCATGCACATGTCCAGACCACTTCGCTGTTTTCAAAACACCTGGAAGCTCGTCTACATAATTACCCGTATCAAGCAAAAGAGTAATAACATCCGAACCAACATCATCAAACATTCTAACCACATCATCACTGTTAGATAAAAAACCGCCATGATTATGGTTTTCCACAACAACCGTCATGCCTGCTTCTTTGATAATCGCCGCACCTTGCTTCAAATACTCGATCATTTTCGGCCACTGATTTTCCTTATTCTCATCGGGCCAACCTGCAAACAATCGGAATCGAGGAATTTCCAACGCTTTGGCTACTTCTACCCACGTGCGGACACGAACCAATTCCTTTTCTAATTTTTCCTCCGACTTATAGCCGAAATTACAATCGAAAGCCAGATTAACAATTGGCAATCCAAATTTTTTACTGAGTTCAAGAACTTGTGCTAAATATTCAGCGTCATGAGGATACTTAAGATGTTTATCTTCCAGTTCGACACCTTTAATAAAATCGAACGTCGAGCAGAATGAATAAAACTCTTCTAAACTCATTTCATCGTTTAGTAACGCTAAATCGAAGGATTGTGAACTGCAAGCAATTTTCATTTTTATAAGCTCCTTTATTCTATTTGACTGCTCCTGACATCATTTGCTTCGCCAATTGCTTATGAATTAACAAGAACAAAATAAGAACTGGCAGCGTACTGATCAAAGCCGCACCCATTAGATACTGCCACTGGATGTCATATCTACCAACAAAACTGAACAGGCCTACAGTTAATGGCATTTTGGATTCACTCTGAATGAACGTCAAGGCAAACAAAAACTCATTCCAAGCGTTGATGAATGTAAAGATCGCAGATGTCATAATAGCCGGCAAAGCCAATGGACCAATAACTCTAATCAAAGCTTGCAGCCGGCTGGCGCCGTCGATTTGTGCCGCTTCGTCAATATCAACGGGCACACTATTAAAAAAGGTATAGATGAACCAAACAGCGAATGAAACGGAAAACGTGCTGTTAACAATAACTAAAGACCACTGATTATCTAGTAGATGATAAGATGAGAACATCTTATACAACGGTACTAGAATGACAATCGGAGAAAACATTTGGACTACCAGCAACAGAGCAAGTATCGTTTTTTCCCGAACAGTTCCAATCTGCTTAATGCGTAAGCCGCTGGAATACTGATCACTAGAACCAATGCAGTGGTTCCAAACGAAATCTTCATACTGTTCGTGAAGAAGGCACCCATTTGCACTTGATTCCATAATGCTTTGAAATTTGAAAACATCCACTTTGACGGTAAAATAGTCAAGTTAGCGTAAACATCACTTTTCGTTTTCAAGGAAGTGATCAACATAATGAAAAACGGAAAATCTAAAGCAATGATTAGAAGAATTAAGAAAAACCATCGAGCACTGGCCCAACTATTTTTTTTAAATTGGCTCATGATTTATCCTCACCCCCGCTAATGACAAAATATACAACTGTAAAGATGACCATAATAAAGAATGTAAAAGCCGCGAACGCAGCCGCTTGGCCAAAATCAATTTGAACAAAAGACAGCTTATAAATCAGAGTCACCAAGGTGTCAGTGCTATTAGCCGGTCCTCCTTTAGTTAGAATCCAAATAATCGGAAATGCATTAAAGGACCACAGTACAGAGAGAACAATAACTAACTGATTAACGGAACGCATAAGCGGCCAAGTGATTTTGAAAAATGTTCTGACTGGCCCCGCTCCGTCCAAAGAGGATGCTTCATAAATATCGCTCCCGATCGATTGAAGCCCTGCAAGAAGCGTTACTACGATAAATGATATGTTGGACCAAATCCCAACAACCAACACCGTGATCATCGCAGAGCTAGGTGTACCTAACCAATGATGATTAGCGTTAATAATGTGAAAGTACTTTAAAATTTGGTTTAACGGACCCAGTTCCCCATGAAATATCCACATCCAACACAACGTGGCAATACTTAATGGAGCAGCCCATGGTAAAATGACAAGCATATAGGCCAGACCGCGGAAGCGAAAATTGTTATTTAGCAACAGGGCCAACAAATAAGCGAGAACAAATGCTACGCCTACCGTTACAATGACCCATAAAGAGGTTTGCCAAATTACGCCGCCAAGTCCGTCGTATTGAAATATGGATTTGTAGTTGCCCAAATATCCAATAGATTGGATTTTGCCGATCCTGCTAACCTTTGATACCGATTGCAGCAATGTTACAAACATCGGATATACGATCGTTAAAAAGACAAGCAGGAGAAGCGGCAGGACTAATAAATACGGTAGTACTTTTCCAATGAACGACTTTTTCCAAATATTTCCTTTTTCTCGTTCAGAGCCCGCCGAGGCGTGGTTATGAGTCTTTTCCGATTTTATAGACATTGCACACTCCTACCTCCTCTTTTCATTAATGAAGCTTGCTTTGACTATTTTTTGTTGTATAAATCTTTCGTTTTTGCCGCAGATTGTTTCAATGCGTCTACCGGTGTTTGGCCTTTTAGATACATTTTTTGAATTTCGTCCGTAACGATATGGTCGAACTGATCGCCGTATTTCCCGGTATCCGAGTATTTATTGATAGCATTATCCAATTGAGAAGCAAAAAACTTATTATTAGGTAAATCAGCCCATTTCGGATCTTTCCCAACGGATTCGATTTCAGGGATGTTTCCGTGATTGATGGCAAATGTCAACCGATTGTCCGATTTATAAAGATACGCAAGGAACTTTCCAATCGCGTCTTTTTTCGTTTTATCCCCATTGAATACTGAAATGACATCCGGTTCCATGACAGCATGTGATTGCATGTTCGCTTCCCCGGTCGGCATTGGTACCATACCATATTCCACTTTCTTATCTTGATCCAGCATACCTGCAAACCAAGGACCTGTAATCATCATGGCCAGTTTTCCGGATTGGAAAATAGGTTGAACGCCGTTTTCCCACTCTACATCCGTCGGATTTGGATTCGTTAATTTTTCAGAAACTAATTTACTTAAGAATGAGAGCGCTTTAACTCCATCTGCACTATCATATAGAAGCTCATGATTAGGTCCGAAATGTAAAGGTGCCACTTTAGGGCTTGCATTAAAGTAGAAATACTCAAAGCCCGTCATTACGTTTGGATATTTGCCACCAACACCGAATCCATATACATTTGGCGGATCATTCAATGCTTTAGCTGCGTTGTATATGTCATCCCAAGTTTTCGGCGGAGCCAAGTTTTTCTGTGCGAACAGATCTTTGCGGTAATAAAGAACGCGCGGATCAAGGAAGAACGGTAAACCAAATAATTTATCATCTTTTTTAAACGAATTTAATGGAGCTTGATAGAAGCTCGAAAGGAACGGCTTGTCCACATATTGCTCAACTGGTTGAAGGACACCCATATCATTGAATTCACCGACCCATAAACCGGACAAATTGGCAATGTCGGGCGCTTGATTTCCTGCAATCCATGTTACGAGTCGATCATGGAAATCATCCCAGTTGCTTGTAAGCAAATTAACTTTGATGTTTGGATTCTCAGTTTGAAAGCGATTAATAACATCTTGCATATCAGTCTTCATTTGCGCATCGTATTCCGCCACAGCGAATGTAAGCGTGGTTGGCTTGCCATCGGGTGATGTTGAAGACTTAGAAGTTGAAGGATTTGTACCGCAAGCTGTTACCGTCATTGTTAAGAGCAAGATAGTGGAAATTTTGCCGAATAATAATTTCCTCATTGGCATTGCCTCTTTTCATCGATTTTTTTAAGTCATTTTCTGGCACAACCTCAAAATCAGTGCTTGATCATTTAGTTGATATGAGATAAAAAACAATTGCTTTCAACTAAAATACCCACTTTGTATCGATCGAGATGACACATGAAATAATGACGACGTTGATTTCTTCCTTGCAAATTAGACAGAAGGTAATAACTTCATTACACACCGAACTACTTCTCTGTAAGTCTGAGGAACACATCAATTCATCACGCTTCTTCTTACTATGCAGACATTTAACCTGACCGTTTTATCGAATCGAAAAATCCACTGTTTTGTTTTTGATAATAATATTTCGTAATAAATGTAAGCGGTTAGATTTTTAAGTAAAAAAACTAACTTTCATGCACTTTTTTGCTGGCTGCAGACTTTCCAACTTGTCGTTTTATCGAATTGAAAAATAATCCTCTGTTTTCGTTTTGATAATATTATTTCATAATAAATGTAAGCGGTTAGATTTTAATGTACAATTCTAACACATTTACTCCTTTCGGTTGAAATAGTATGTTTTCCGTTGAACAAGCGCTTACATTTCGTATAATAACCTAGTTTTTGATTTTTGACAATATTTTTTTATTTTCGAAAATTTCCTACACGCTTATAATCCAAGGATTCCAGCGTAAAAGGTGAGAAAGAACACCAAACCAAGACTTTAGAGGCGCATCGAATGTCAGGTTACGAACATAGTCAACGCCATAGCAAATGGCATCTCCAATGCCACACTGCTAGGTAAATTGGAGGAATTGGAAAGGCAAAAGCTGCAATTGGAACAGAAGCTACTCTAATCCTTCACTCTTCTAACTGGCACGAAACCATTCACGAGGATCTTTTCCGTAACAATGCGAATCACGATTCTCAATCTTCCCGATTTGTACAACCTCCCTCTTCTCGTCAATCATATAGAACAATCTCACTCGTTTTGCTTTAACACGTTTCACTTCTGTACATCGATTCACTGATCCATAGTCCAAATGGATAGGACGTGGGTTAAGTGAGAGCTCTTGGATCACACGTTCAATCGCTAACCTATCTTCTTTATTAAAAGCACTCATTTCTTTCTCAACTCGTTTTGAAGCAAACTTTACTGTAAACATTTTTTTCCCTCTCCCCTTAAATCTAGATTAATACTTTAATGCTATAACGCTTTAATTGATGTAAATTTTACCACCATAATTTACCATAGTCAATATCATAATATCGTTATTAAATATTTAAATTATGATATTGAATATAAGATGCCAAAATTATCAATTATTTCACCTATAAATTAAAAATCGAATATGATACGATACAAAGTAAAGTGATATATTTTCCTCACTACTACTAGTGTAGTGTTTACTTCTCTAGATAGGGGGACGTAGGGTGCAACCTATTGCTATTAAAGAAATTAAGATAATTGAGTCAAATAAAATACCGATCCCAGAAGTCCTAACCCCGTTATCTAACATTGTGACTCCAAAGGAATGGCTTAACCCTTCCATTTTTACTAAATTAAGCGCTGAGCATTTTAAAAACACCGATTGGGCAAATGTGCCTGACAGGTTACTTATGTATCTATTTCTACATGACGAACCCACATATGGAACCAGTCGAACGGAAGGAACGAAAAAAGAATATCTTCGTGATCTTTTGCATTTTTTGGACTTTGCAGAGAATTACGGTGGACTACGGCAGATGGATCCGGAAGACCTTCTTATTTATCAGGACGTTCTCGCTTCGCGATATGCCAATACTTCATTTCGAAAAAGAGCAACTGTCGTCAAACAGTTTCTAAGGTATATATATATAAAGGAAGCGATTGATTCCGACCTCACTCGTCTCATGAAAAAAGTAGCGCAGCCGGCCGATGAACTAGTCGACCGCGATCTCTATGAGCATGAAGTAAAAGCGTTGCTCGAGCATTTTAAACAGAGTGATTTTTTTACTTACGCTCTTCTGTTTCTCCTCGTAAGTACTGGACTTCGCATTAACGAGCTTGCTACGGCCGAATGGAAGAACGTTTATTACCTCCCCCATCTTGGGTATCATTTTTTGGCTGTAATCAGCGCCGCCGACGTCGCCCGATCGATGGCAAGCAAAGCATGAATCTATAAAAAATCTCCGGGGGCATACGCCTTCCGGAGATTTTTTGAACGAATCAACCTTTCTGAGTACTCATTGAAAAGTATCATTCGAGATTCGGCTATAAGATCGAACCTATTCAAAAAAAAGCAGGTTGTATCCTTCTTTCTCAAAAACATGAAGGTCACATTTGCTGATATTCAGCCGTTATGGAAAGGAGAATTGATATGAAGCAGGAACAAGGTTTAACAAAAAAAGGAAAGGAAACGCGTGCTCGAATCGTCGCCGCTGCGGCCAAACTGATGTTTGAACGTGGAGTAGCTGGTACAACCGTCGAGGATGTGCAGCGGGAGGCTCAGGTGAGTGCTTCGCAGCTGTACCATTACTTCGAGGAGAAGCGTGACCTCGTTTTGGCGGTCGTTGTGTATCAGACTGAGTATGTGCTGGCTTCGCAGGAGCCTCTGCTGAGCCACTTGGACAGCATGGAAGCACTGCGATCCTGGCGCAATGCGATTGTGCAACTCCAAATTGAGCGTCAATACCACGGTGGATGTCCAATCGGTGCGCTCTCCAGCGAATTATCAGAATCGGACCAGGCTGCTCGTA
>NZ_FNIF01000056.1 GCF_900103825.1 Paenibacillus sp. yr247 | reverse complement strand
TTTCGATCTGCTAAACAATAAATTCCTCGAAAACAGGCAAAAGATAAAAAACGCCTCAAGGCGGTGAAGAGTACTTACATCAGTTCGCTCGACGATGGTTATGTTTAGCTTTAATGATGCGGTAACAGAGCTTTAAAGAATTCGGCACGGAAAGTACTTTTTCTAAAAGATAGGAGAACGCTGAACGATTTCCTCGTTTCGTGTTGCATTCCATGCAAGAAGCGAGTAAGTTTTGGGGAAGATCTGAGCCTCCTTTGCTTGAAGGGACAATATGATCTACAGTCGTTGCGGGACGTCCACACCACAAAACAAACAAGTGTAATGATCCCGTTTTAATGCAGCTTTTCTATACTCTCGAAATGAGAATGGGTTGTAAAGTAATTGGATTGTCTACTCGTCGATCCAGACGGCACGGGCTCGATTAACTTCCCTCCAAGCCCGGTGAAGTAAACATGGGGTTAGTTTTTGGCCATCCACATTGCTCTTATCATAGTTAATCGCCTCCTAAGGCTAAAGTTAGTATAACCACACACAATTTGATTATTTGATACGTAGATATGTATGTTGGAGACGAGAGGAGTATCGGATATCTTTAATACCTTAACAGTTCGATAACGTCGAAGAAACCTTGTATGGGAAAGCATCCCTGCAAGGCTTTTTTTGATTTTGGCTCTGTTAAAACTCGATGTTGATTTTATCATTAAGCTAAAGGGCAGGAAAGCGTGGGAAGTTTCAGTTATAATAGCTGTTAGTAAGCGTACCAAAGGGAACCTCGGAAACCTAATGTTTTTCCCTTTACTGTTTACACTAAGCTTAAAGGTACGCGGCTAGCCCCATTTAAAAAACCTCTTATACATCACCATATTTCCTTGAAGGGGGACATCTCTTTTGGATGCGCAGTTTCTAAATTTATTGGCCCAGAAATATGATACGGAAGAAAAAGTTGTAACAGAAATCATCAACCTTGAAGCGGTCTCCAATCTTCCCAAGGGAACTGAGCATTTTGTCAGTGATTTGCATGGGGAGTTCCAGGCTTTTCAGCATGTACTAAGAAACGGTTCGGGTACCGTAAAAGAGAAAATCAAAGACTTGTTCCGTGAGGTTTGGACGAATCATGAAATCAATGACTTTACTGCGTTAGTTTATTATCCGGAAGAAAAAATACAGCTGGTTAAAGGAGACCTGTGCAATAAACAAGCCTTGAACCGATGGTACAGAGAAACGATTGAACAAATGCTTAAGCTCATTTCTTATGCCTCTTCCAAATATACGCGCTCGAAATTGCGTAAAGCGCTGCCGGAGCAGTTTGTATATATTGTAGAAGAGCTTCTATACAAGACGGATTCGACCAACAATAAGGACCCTTATTATGAGGAAATATACCGGCAAATTATTTCCTTGGGCCAGGCGGACAAGCTCATTATCGGCCTTGCTTATACGACCCAGCGCCTGGTGGTTGACCATCTTCACGTGGTCGGAGATATCTATGACCGCGGGCCGGACCCTGATAAAATTATGGACACGCTGATCAACTACCATTCTGTAGACATTCAGTGGGGGAACCATGATGTCCTGTGGATAGGCGCCTATGCGGGTTCCTTGGTCTGCCTTGCGAATATTATCCGGATCTGCGCCAGATACGACAATCTGGACATCATTGAAGACGTATATGGAATCAATCTTCGCCCACTGCTGAACTTGGCGGAGAAATACTATGATGACAATCCGGCCTTTAGACCGAAGCTGCAGACCGACCATAACGGTTCGGAGCAGGAAATCCTGCAGATTACCAAAATTCATCAAGCCATTGCCATGATCCAGTTTAAGCTTGAAATCCCGATTATCAAGAGACGCCCATACTTTAATATGTCTAAAAGGCTTTTGCTTGAGCAGATCGATTACGACAAAACTGAAATCAAGATCGGCGGAAAAACATACCCGCTGGAAAACACCTGTTTCGCAACCGTAAATCCGCAGCAGCCTGAACAGTTGCTGGAGGAAGAACAGCAGGTGATGGAAAAGCTGCTGTTCTCCGTTCAGCATTCCGAAAAGCTGGCCAGACATATGAATTTTCTTATGAAAAAGGGCAGCCTTTATTTAAAATACAACGGGAATTTGTTATTTCACGGCTGTATTCCTTTGGATGAAGAAGGAAACATGGAAGAAATGCAAATTGAAGACAAGACTTATTCGGGCCGTCAGCTGCTCGATGTTTTTGAATATTATTTACGTTACGCCTTTGCGCATCCGGAAGAGACGGATGATCTGGCTACAGATATGGTATGGTACATCTGGACAGGGGAATGTTCCTCGCTCTTTGGAAAGAGAGAAATGACCACCTTTGAACGGTACTTTATCCAAGATAAAGAAACCTATAAGGAGAGAAAGAACCCTTATTACCATTTGCGTGAAAATGAGGAGATCTGCCGGAAAATCCTGCTGGAGTTTGATATGAATCCGGATCATGGACATATCATTAACGGCCACACGCCAGTTAAAGAAATTCGTGGAGAGAACCCCGTTAAAGCAAACGGGAAAATGGTTGTCATTGACGGCGGTTTTTCCAAAGCCTATCAATCTACAACGGGCATAGCCGGATATACCTTGTTATATAATTCCTTTGGCATGCAGCTCGTTGCCCATCAGAAATTTAATTCAAAAGAAGATGTGTTATGTAACGGAACGGACGTATTGTCTGTAAAAAGGCTGGTGGACAAAGAACTGGAGCGGAAGCTGGTGAGGGAAACCAATGTCGGGGAGAAGCTGCTGCAGAAAATCTCAAATTTGAAGAATCTCCTGGAATATCGCTACATGAAATGAAACAATTGGTACAGCCGCGTTACGCTAACGAAGAACGATAGCTGAACAAACCTAAAGAGGCTGCTGCGTGCAGCCTTTTGTACGAACGGGCAGATTTGCTCAACGAATTGCTGAAGGAGTTAAGTATTTCTTTCAAGAAAAAAACAGTAAACAAAATATTGAGGTGCGTATGTACGTTGAATCGATGTCCATACGAAGCGGAAACAGCCTGCAAATCTTCAATTCGTATTGGCAGCTTCGCAATCGTAGAATCGACGTGGCCAAGGTTTGCATGCAGGAGTAGTACATCTACTTTGAATTTCTTGATCAGAACGGTAAATTAATGAGAATCTACTCGAAAAAAGTTTTGGGATGACCATTTCTTTTACGTTCATGGAACCGTTATATACCATTGAAGAACCATTTTAGGAGGGATCGTAGTTGATGGTAAAGAAATTTCATCTTCAGGTAATAGAAGTACCGGTAAGGAATGTGAAGGAATCGGTAGAGTGGTATACGGACATGTTCGGGCTCGGCTTCTGCTTCCCCTACAACGAAGGTGATGAGGAAGCTTGGCTAAACGTGAACGGGATGGGGTTCGGTTTGATCCTTACGAATGAGGTTCCGAAAATGGAGTTTATCTCCGCCAAAGGAGAAAGGAAGATTTTCTTCTCTTTCCAAGTGGATAACATCCACGAACTCTACGAAGAGATGAAACAGAAGGGCGCTGACGTCAAGGAGATGGTCTATAAACCAGGCGGCGGCTACAGCTTCCAATTTGTCGACCCGGACGGCAATTGCATGGGCATATGGGGTGGGTGGCCGAAAGAGGAGTAGTAGACGAGGGGGCAAACCCTTTATCACAGACACGATTATCATTTGAAGCAAACTCGAAATAACTCAAGAATCACAAGGAAGTCCCGATGACGATAGGTAGGTCATCGGGACTTCCTTGTATTCAATCCACCCGAAACACCTGATAAAGGGAAATGTCCTTCGAAGAGGTGCGGCGAAACATGTTTTTTTCCGATGCGCACGGACTGTGTGCCGACGCACAATGATCTGATTCCTATTCGTTCGACGCTTCTTTCCATTCCCATTCTTTGTAGAGTTCCCGCAGCGCCGACTTCAAGAATTTCCCGGATGAAGTGCGCGGAATTTCATTGACAAATAGGAACACATCCGGCAGCCACCACTTAGCGAATTCCTCTTCGAGATATGCGCGAAGCACTTCCGGACTTGCTTGCATACCTGCCTTCAGAATGACCGCCGCAGCCGGACGTTCGTTCCATTTGGGATGAGGTATGGCAAATACGGCAGCCTCGGCCACAGCCTGATGCCCCATCAGCTTGTTTTCCAAATCCACAGAGCTGATCCATTCGCCTCCGGACTTAACCAAATCTTTGATGCGGTCCGTTATTTTCATGAAGCCTTCGGAGTCGATCGTAGCGATGTCGCCCGTCCGAAACCATCCGTCCGCTGTAAAGCCTTGCGTCGCATCTTCGGTTCCATAATAAGTGCCGGCAATCCAAGGACCGCGAACCTGGAGCTCTCCCATGGTTACCCCATCCCATGGCGCTTCGCCTTTATCGTTTACGATTCGCATTTCGACGAATGGCGCTGCTATTCCTTGTTTGGCCCGAACTGTATATTGTCGATCTTCCGACCAGTTGAACATATTGTCCTTTAAGTAGCTTACCGTGCCGAGAGGGGCTGTTTCCGTCATTCCCCATGCATGGACGATAGGAAGACCAAAGCGGTCCAAGGTGCGAATCAATCCCTCCGGAGCTGCGGAGCCTCCCACTATCATGCGAATTTTTTTGAGCTTCCAGCGTTCAGGCTCCTTCTCCAAAGCATTTGCGATTGCCATCCATATGGTCGGTACGCCTGCGGCAGTCGTAACCTGTTCGCTTTCTAACAAGTTCAACAGGCTTTCCGCATCGAGGTGAGGACCAGGGAGAACCTGTTTCGCCCCGACCATCGCCGCATCGTACGGAATACCCCAGCTATTGACGTGAAACATCGGCACTACGGGCAAAACGACATCGTTTTGGCCGATCGACAAATAGTCTTTCATGACGCACGCTAGAGAATGCAGTACGAGTGACCGATGAGAGTAGACAACCCCTTTCGGCCTGCCGGTAGTGCCGGATGTGTAGCACATCGCTGCTGCTTCCCGTTCATCCAAATCGGGATATTCAAAATGTCCCTCCGCTGTTTCCAGAAAATCTTCGTAACTCTCATAACCGGAAACGGGTAGCCCCGTCAAATTCACGACAAACACCCGTTCAAATGAAGTTAGATCCTTAAATTTCTCCAAAAGCGGTAAAAGCACATCGTCGACGATCAGAAAGCGATCTTCTGCATGATTCACGATGTAAGCGATGTCATTCTGGTGCAGTCTAAGATTTAATGTGTGCAGAACGCCACCGGAGGCTGGAATACCAAAGTAGGCTTCGAGGTGTGCATAGTGATTCCACATCAGCGTAGCCACCCGATCGCCGCGCCGTATTCCCGCCTTTTGAAGCGCTTCCGCCAAACGCCGGGAGCGATCGTACACATCTGCATAAGTGCAGCGATGCAAAGATTTATCCGGTAGACGGGATACGATCTCAACAGTGCCAAACAATTTGCCTGCCCGCTCCAGAATATGATTCAACGTGAGCGGATAATCCATCATACTTGATCGAATCAATAGAAGCACCCCTTAGAATGAAAATAGCATCTTTCACGTACCCATTTATATGTAAACGGTTGCAATTAAATTATACCTGTAATTTATTGGTATGTAAAAACTTTTTATTTGATATTAAATTCCGTTGTTGTGTTGATGTAAAAAATCAAAAGTTGTCAGTACAACCCTTAAGATGGTAGAATATAGATGAAAATGAATGAATACTCATTCAGAGACGGAGTTTTGTAAACGCTTTTATTTATTTGTTACGATTAAGTTGAGAAAGGAACGGTGGAAAATGTCTACTAATCATTTATCACACATTACGGAACAAATGACGTTACCTGTAATCGCTGCTCCGATGTTTCTTATTTCCGGTCCGGAAATGGTTATCGAATGTTGTAAAACCGGAATTATCGGCTCGTTCCCATTATTGAATGCCCGGACAACCGATATTTTGGATGAATGGATGAAACGAATTTCAGAAGAGCTTGCAGCGGCGAAATCTAAAGACCCGGAGCGGCGAATCGCTCCATGGGCGGTGAATCTTATCGTTCATAAAACGAATACGCGATATGGTTCGGACGTTGAGCTGATTAAGAAATATCAGCCGCCGATCGTCATTACTTCGCTGGGAGCTCCGGGACCCATTGTCGAGCTAGTACATCAATATGGAGGGTTGGTATTCTCGGATGTCAGCACGTTAACTCATGCTAGAAAAGCAGCGCAGACAGGCGTGGACGGACTTATCCTTGTTTGCCAAGGTGCAGGAGGACACGCCGGTACCATTAATCCTTTTGCGTTTATGGGAGGGGTACGCGAGTTCTGGGAGGGGCCCGTTATTTTGGCCGGTTGTATTACAACAGGACAAGACATATTCGCCGCAGCAGCGCTTGGCGCCGATTTCGCCTATATGGGCACACGCTTCATCGCCGCTTCCGAAGGATTAGCAAGCGAAAATTACCGAAATATGCTGATTGAGTCGACGTCGGACGATATCATTTATACCGATGCATTCAGCGGTGTGAAGGGCAATTTCCTTATCCGAAGTATCCGGAAAGCCGGTCTTGACCCGGAAAAGCTCGAGAAGAAAGAATCGGTGAACGTCGCACACTTGAATCATAATGAAAATAAAGCATGGAAGGTTATCTGGTCTGCAGGACAGGGGGTAAATGCAATTAAGCGGGTCATGCCTGTAGCCGACTTGGTTGAAGAGCTCCGTCAGGAGTTTAAGCAAGCGGAAGCTTCATTATCTGCAAGATTGTCGAAAAACAAATAAGGGGGCCGACACAGTGTTCGATACCGTTAAATATTCCATAGAAAACCATGTGGCTACGATCTCGATGAATATTCCCAAAACGATCAACGCCTTTAATTTTGAGATGCACAGAGACCTTTATGCTGCTTTATCAGCCGCAAATGAAAATCCGGATGTCCGCTGTATCGTCCTGACAGGAGAAGGGCGAGGGTTTTCTACCGGAGCTGATTTGACGAGTATCAATTTTCAAGAAAGAATGGATTACGGAGACATTTTAAGCCAGACCTATAATAAGCTTCTGCGGTATATGATGGAAATACGAAAGCCGATTATTGCTGCCATTCATGGGGTAGCTGCGGGCGCCGGACTAAGCATTGCGCTTGCCTGCGATTTCCGCCTGGCGACGGAAGAGGCGAAATTAACGGTAGCTTTTATTAAGATCGGGCTCATTCCGGATGCTGGGGCACATTTCTTTTTGCCTAGAATCGTAGGGTTAGCAAAAGCATTGGAGCTTTCCGCGCTTGGTTCGATACTGAATGGAACGGAAGCGGAAAGCATCGGATTAATCAATAAAGCGATACCGGCAGACCACTTTCACGAAGAGGTTCGCTTATTTGCCCAGCAGCTTGTGCAAAAGCCTCTATTGGCATTCGGGAAGATGAAAGAAATTATGTATAAGAGCTTGGATAATGATTTGAATACGGTATTAGGCTGGGAAGAAGAAGGGCAGCGGCTCATGGGAGCATCCAATGATCATAAGGAGGGCGTAACTGCTTTTCTAGAAAAGAGAGCGCCCGTTTTTCGAGATCAGTAAGATGCGAAAGAAAAAAAGGTGGTTATGTCATGAATCGTTATGAACAGATGAAAAAAATCTTGTCAGGTGAACTACCTCAGCCACCAATCGGTCAACTTCTAGGCTTTCAACTGGTTGAATTAGAGGAAGGTAGGGCTGTCTTTGAAATGGAAGCTTCCGAGCGGTATCACAATCCTATGGGAACTCTTCATGGTGGCGTCCTTTGTGATATTTCTGATGCCGCAATGGGTGTTGCCTTTGCGTCCACTTTAGCAGAAAACGAAACGATGACCACCATTGAATTAAAAATCAATTTTCTAAAGCCAGTCTGGAACGCCAGATTACGAGCTGTTGCCAAGATCATAAAAAAAGGGAGCACAATCGGCTTAGTCGAATGTGATGTGTTCGATGAGAAAAACAGCCTGGTAGCCCATTCTACAAGCACATTAATGATATTAAGAGGAGATATGAGTAGAGGTAGATAAAGGAGTAAAGCAAGCCTGAACAAGATCACGCCTCCTGAGATAAATACCTATCTTATATCATATTAACGTGGTGTCGTGATGAATTGTAGGTCGAAAGAATTATATCCTAATGGACCCGCGTGCTGCGCGGTTTTATTATTTTATGGATATATGTTCTTGTCTTTCTCCGTGGACAAGAACATATATCCATTGCCGATTTTAGACAAGACATATATCTTTAGCCACGTATGACTGCCGCGACTGAGGTAAAATAAGGGGATCGTTGTCTGGCGACACAAACATAGGTGTTTTGAAATCCCCGTAAATAGGGGATTTTTTAGTTGAAAGCACATATGTTTGTGTCGCGAAGCCACGACACAAACATATGTGCATAATCGTTTTACGACACAAACATATGCGCATAATCGCGAGTAAAGATGGAACGGCAGTTAACGATTCATTTTTCTGATAGCCTCACTACGCTATTCCAGCTAATAGCTTGTCAATATTTAATTATTAATGGCGGATTCATGAAGTGGTATACTTAAAAAAGTGCATTGGAAAGAACCGTCCCATAAAGCACGGAAAGACATTCCATATATTTCTATTTCTTGCTGCTTACTCTAAACGGAACGCTTCCTTAGTAGTCAAGATGGCAAAAATCCAGTGGAGGAGTTTATTCACACAAGCAATTATCGCTACTTTGAACAGCTTTCCTTCAGCACGCTTTTTATCATAATAAGCTCTTAGTTTTTTATTTCTATTACTACGAATACCACATCGTACAGCTTGATATAGGGCAGTACGAAGCCTCCTGGAACCGTG
>NZ_FNIF01000014.1 GCF_900103825.1 Paenibacillus sp. yr247 | reverse complement strand
TAATTCCATCTTCTCCGTATGCTTTCTTCCAACGCTTGGCGCATGCTTTTACACGTTGCTTTCCAATTATGTTTACATCAAAACCGTTTGATTCAAAGATTTCCCAAGGGGTTTTCCCCTCCATGTATTGATCGATGAACAACTGTTTAAATTCATCAGCATAGGTTATTGCTTTCTCACTTATCTTGACAACATATTTATTGGTTGATAATTTCATTCGGTCTTTTTCGTTAAAGATTTTTTTAGACATGATGTAATCCCCTCCGGTGCTTACTCTAGTATACAAAAAAAAGGTACCCATAGTCTGAACACTTTTTCAAAGTGTCCAGACTATGGGTACCAGTGTAAAGATAGAAGCGGGCTCCTTTTTTATGCGAAAATATGGATAGTACTAATTGTGTATCAAGATTAGCTACCTATGAATGCATTCAGGCTAAAAAGAAATGCATGAAAAGCAGGGACCCTGTCAATACCGTAACAGCAACGACGATGGAGAGAGTAAGCACGAATCGAGCTTTGAAGATGGATAGCAGCATCAGGGTGCTTTTAACATCAATCATCGGACCGAACACGAGGAAAGCCAGTAAGGAGCCTGAGGAGAACGTCGTGGCGAAGGAGGCAGCCACGAAGGCATCCGTAGTGGAACACAGCGACAGCAGATAGGCAAAGCCCATCATAAACACATGAGAGATGAAAGGACCTTGCCCGATCGTCGACAAGCTTTCTTTGGCGACAAATGTTTGGATAAGTGCGGTTAGGAAAGCGCCTAGCATCAAGTATTTACTCATCTCGAACAGCTCAGTGGTACCGTGGCTGATCATAGTCATCATACGATTGTCACCGTGTGTGTGATTGTGGCCGTGGTGATGGTCATGGTCATGACTATGTTTATGACTATGACTATGACTATGACTATGACTATGGTTATGATCGTGATTATGGTGGTGAGGCGCGTGTGCTTGGTTTTGGATGGGTTGGCGTAAAGGGCTGTTCTTCAGGAAGCGTGTCAATAGAAGTCCGACGATAAGTGCAACGCCAAATGTAAGCCCCATTCTCGAAAAAGCCATTGCGGGCTCGCCGCGGAAAGCCATGAATGTCGAGGCGAAGACAATAGGATTGAGAATCGGTCCGACCAAAATGAAGATGACGGCAATATACACAGGCATTCCTTTCAGCATGAGACGGCGAACGAAAGGAATCATTCCGCATTCGCAGAGCGGGAACATGATCCCAAGTACACAGGCAAATAAGATGCCTCCAAGTGGGTGTCTGGGTGTCATTCTTCTGATAAAAGCTTCAGGAATGTAGTTTTCAACGACGGTGGATAGAAGGACGCCTAATAACATAAAAGGCAAAGCATCGAGAAAAATGTCCATGAATGCTTGAAAGACGAGCCTGATCTCATAAATCACCAGACCCATGTGAGGCAGCTCTCGCGTTGTCACAATGAGGATAAGGAGAAACGCGCAAATCACCGTGGAGATAGGAAGACTCCACCGGTATAGAGTTGATGACAATTCGTTGACACCCCTTTGTCCGAAGAATAGGATATGCTCTATCTTATGTACAACCAAGCTGGGATAGGACAATGCCTTGGTTGACAATGGAAATTCAGGGTGTATAATAATATAAAATCAGTAAGCGATGATAGGAACAAGTAAGTTTGTCTCCCGTTTCTCAGAGAGCCGGTGGTTGGTGTGAACCGGCGAAACGAACAAGCTGAATGGATCCTTGAGCTTGAGGCTGAACACAGTATGCAGGTTACCGGAAATTAGGCCGGGAGATCATCCACATCTGTCAAAGTATGCCAAACGGTAGCTCCCCGTTATCAGAGCTTGAAGGTCTTATGGAACAGCGCATACTTTAGATGCTTGTTCGCGGACAAATTAGGGTGGTACCACGGTCTCTCGTCCCTTGCGGGGAGAGGCCTTTTTGTTGTTTTTTTTGGATAAAATAAGCTACGTATTTATAGGAGGGACTATCAAATGAAACGAGTATTATCGGGTATGCAATCCAGCGGACAGCTGACGATTGGCAATTATATTGGCGCACTTCGCAACTATGTGAAGCTGCAGCATTTGCATCGCTGTTATTTTATGGTGGTGGATATGCATGCGATAACGGTTCCACAGGATCCAGCAGCTTTGAAGGAGCAAACCGAATCAGCAGCTTCACTTTATATTGCAGCAGGTTTGGATCCGAATAAGGCGTCTGTTTTCCTACAATCCCATGTACACGCGCACGCAGAGCTAGGCTGGATCATGACGACGCTAACCCATATGGGCGAGCTTGAGCGGATGACACAGTTTAAAGATAAGTCCGAAGGCAAGGATTCCGTTGGTGCCGGCCTTTTTACCTATCCATCTCTCATGGCCGCAGATATCCTGTTGTATAATGCTGACCTTATCCCGGTAGGTGACGATCAGAAACAGCATTTAGAGCTGACCCGCGATTTAGCGAACCGTTTCAACAACCGTTTTGGTGAAATGTTTGTGATGCCGCAGCCCTACACACCTGAGATTGGTTCGAGAATTATGTCTTTAGATGATGCATCCAAAAAGATGAGTAAAAGCAGTCCAAATGCGGGTAGCTTCATTGCCATGCTGGATGAGCCTGATGTGATCCGAAAGAAGCTTAGCCGTGCTGTCACAGATTCTGGCCGTGAAGTGATGTATGATCCTCAAAATAAACCGGAAGTCAGTAATTTGATCTCGATCTATTCACATTTTGCTGAGATGAGTGTAGCTCAGATTGAGGCCAAATACGAAGGGCAAGGCTATGGTCCTTTCAAAAAGGATTTGGCTGAGCACCTTGTCGCGGTCCTGGAGCCGATTCAGAAACGGTATCGCGAAATTCGCAGTACAGGCGAAATATACGACATCTTGAAAAAAGGAGCGCAGGAGGCCGCTGAAGTGGCAGATCAAACCTTGCTCGAAGTGAAGAAGCGAATGGGCTTCGTCGTCCTTTAACTTGCAAAAAGAGCTCGCACAGCTATTGTGGCTGTTTGAGCTCTTTTTTTGTTCTTATCTATAATCGAGTGTTTCTTTTGCGAATTTTCGCTTTGACGGCAAATCCATATCCGATAAATCCTAAGGAGATGATAGAACAGACTAGAATCATCCAAGGCTGTCTAAGGGCAATGAATAAGCTGATAGAAGCGAGCAGTAAGGTGCCAACAACAGCGAAAAGAAGAGCGAGCGGTTTACTCATAAACGTGACCTACTTTCTAGAAGTTTGAACAGTGTCTTCTTATTTTAAACTTTTTTGATCGCTGTGCATATAAATTCATTTCCTCCACATACTATCTTTGCAAGCTTGCAAATACATCAAAGATCATAGCTGACTGAAAGGAGTCTGATCCTTATGGCACAATCTCGTAGCAGTAACACATTGGTAGTTCCACAAGCCACTCAAGCTTTAGATCAATTGAAATATGAGGTAGCTCAAGAACTGGGCATCCAAATTCCTCAAGATGGTTACATGGGTTATATGGCTACTCGCGATGCTGGTGCAATCGGGGGTAACATTACTCGTCGCTTAGTGCAAATTGCCGAGCAAACGCTGGCTGGACAATCCAATTTCCGTTAGGATGCCTGACTTCGTTAATAGCTTTTCCTATTTTATGTAACAATAAAGCCCAGAGGCCTAAAAACCTCTGGGTTTTTGTTTGTTTATGTAAACGTAAAAAAGACGCGTTTGGTTGACGCGCCCCTTTTCTAATAAAGATCCACTCTTAACTTCTTCTCAAGTCTAGTGTCATTCACCCAACCTACATACGAGTCGAGTGTCTGGTAATTGTGATCCATGAGGATTACCCCTACGAACGGGTACTGTTTGCGATGGCGGTAGCGCACATCAGCCCATCTGACTTCGTAACCCCAGCGGTGTTCTTTGACCTCCGCACACGTAAATGAGGAGAAGTAGAGCAAGGCCTGAATATCTTCGTGACTCATAGACGCTTGGATGGCTGGATGTTCTTCACATTTGACTGTATCTATCCATTTAAGCTTTGAATTCTTAAATTCACCCAATTGGTAGGTTCCGTCTGTTCTTCGTTTCACTACGTTCCACACGTAGAGGTTGAATGTTACAATAAGTGTGTATTTATCTCCTGGTTGAAAGGTGGGGTCTTTGCGATAAAGCCCCTTCTCCACGATGTAATGGTCGAGTGACCGCCAGATGTAATAAACGGCGATGATCCCGTACAAGGCTGGGAAAACAAGTTTTGGGCTAGCAACGTGGAATGACCACATGAATATTGCAGCGATATGGCTTGAAAAGATAAACGGATCAAAGATGTGTATAATGTTCCACGATATCCACTTTTCTGAAAAAGGTCGAATCGCTTGTGTGCCATATGTGTTAAAGCAATCCGTGAAAACATGAAAACAAACGGCGATACCTACCCACATCCCAAGGTGCAGCAGGGGAATTCCATGGAAGAAAAGAGCAAGTGCTCCGGTGATCAACAGCGTCCATAAAGGTAATGCTGGCAAAGAATGAGAACGTCCGCGATGGTTACGAATGTAAGTGGCGTTGCCTTTAAAACGAAGCAGCCCGTCCACATCCGGAATTTGAGAGCCGATGACCGTTCCGATGAAGACTGCAGTGGTCGCTGCTGAGTCCGCCGAAACGCTAGGGTCAATTTGCGAAAGTCCAGCTAACCCTAAACCAATAACGAGATGAGTGCCTGTGTCCAAGTGGGTTTCCTCCTAAGAGTTTTCTGTAGGAAAACTTTCTTCGTAAGCATGGGCTGAGTTTTCTGTAGGAAAACTTTCTTCGTAAGCATGGGCTGAGTTTTCTGTAGGAAAACTTTCTTCGTAAACATTGAAGCATGGTCTTTTTTCCGTCTTCTTATTAGTTTACCATCTTAGAGCAAAAAATAAATCAGAGGGAGGTCTAAAAATGTCTAAAGTTTTTGTAGAGTATGCCATAAAATCCACTTATCGGGAGTCCTTTCTCATCTATATGCAGCAATGGCAGAGGCGGGAAGGGCGTTTGGAGCTGTTGGAAGGAACAGATCAATGCGGACTTTTTGTAGAAATTTGGAACGGAGTTACCTACGAGGAGTACATTTCTTTGAAACAAGATCGTTTACATGGTAGCGTAAGTGCTTCACACCAAGCCGCATGGGAAGATTGGATTGAAGGGGGTCTGCGCAAACTTCATATTTGGCATTTCTCACAGGTGACTTCAACATGACAAAAAACCGCTGCTCAAACATCGAGCAAGCGGTTTTATATTTGTTTTTAATTTTTATCTTCGTGGACCAACACCGCCCGAGTATGGATAAAGGTACTGGAGCTCTTCGTCGAACGTAATGTAATCTAGATTTACCATGAGCAATAAAAAGCGCATGCCGGTAGCTGGATCACTGATGATGATATGATCACGTCCCGCGGCTTCCAATTTGCCTTTGAAAATTTTGGCATTCCATTGCGAGTTATTTTCGTATGTCATATAAATTGTAGCCATCTTGCCTAAATTCAAACGAAGTATGTTTTCGATGTAAGATTGTTCTATCGGAAGTTGACCAGGTACATTTACACCTGTTTGCAGGCCGCCAGTTGGCGGGAGTACTGCACCGCTTGGTGTAGGGGGTACCATTTTATCTGTTGGCATTGGATAGGCTGGATATGGATAACCAAATGGCATTTGCGGGTTTGCTTGGTTGCCTATTTTGTAAGGGTTATTCAACATAAATCTAAATCCTCCTTGAGCTTTCCTCTTGAAAGCTTTCTTCTGTACTGTAATGTGAAGCAATGGTTGTGTTCGTAACGATTAACCGAAAGTACCAAACGCAGAGGGACAATCTTTGACCGTAGGGGAGAAGAATGGTGAGGATATTTCTGAAGTCGAGACAGTTGGCTCTAATTCGATTGACGCCTACGTTTCCGACACCAAAGCATACCAATCTCACCTTCACCCTCAGCCTCAGCTCGGAGTAATCGGGCAAGTATTTGTTTATCATTCGTATTTGCCTTAATGACCGCCATCTCTTGTTGTCACTCCTTTCAACTGCATGAGATTGATTGGGTCATTTTCCATAATCATCATATTGTGCTTCTGCCCATTTGGTGACTGTTTTCATTTCATTTTCCCAAACAAAAAAAGCTCCATGGGGAGCTTACGTGAATAGAAATTTATAACCAACACCCCAGTATCAAGTACGATCACATCGGGTTCAAAGTCTTGCCTGCAAAATCATACAGTTAAATGCTTTCTCACTTGTTCTTCGTTCAGATGATCGGTACGACCTTCGGCGGCTATTTTGCCTCGGTCCAATACATAGTAGTAATCGGCAATGTTTGTAGCGAACTCTAGGCTTTGTTCGACAAGCAATACTGCGATTTCTCGATTGCGTTTGATAGATTCGATGAAGGCTTCAATCTCCATAACAATAGAAGGCTGGATGCCCTCCATCGGCTCATCCAGAAGCAGCAGCGTTGGTCCAAGGGCTAAGGCGCGTGCTATTGCTAATTGCTGCTGCTGCCCGCCGCTAAGGTCTCCCCCTTTGCGGTGAAGCATCTGACGAAGAACAGGAAAGGTATCGAAGAGAGAGTCAGGGGTTTTTTTTCTTCCATCTGTTGCAGCTTCAAGACCGAGTAATAGGTTTTCTTCAACAGTAAGCTGTGGAAAGATCTCACGGCCTTGCGGTACATAGCCGATGCCCGATTTGGCTCGTCGATCCGTAGGAAATGACGTTATGTTTCGTTCATTAAAGTAAATAGAGCCGAACTTTGGCTTAATAAGTCCCATGATGCTCTTCAAAAGTGTTGATTTTCCTACACCGTTGCGTCCCAATAGACAAACGATTTGGCCTGGTTTCACCTGGAGGTTCACATTGCGAACAACCATGCTCTCGCCATATCCAGCTTCTATTTTCTGGAGGTTAAGCACCGCGCTCCTCTCTCCTTCCTAAATAAACCTCGGCAACTTTTTCATCGTTTTGGATATCTTGCATCGTGCCTTCCCGAAGCACAGTGCCTTCATGGAGCACCGTTACAGTTCTAGCGAATTGGCGAACAAACGCCATATCGTGTTCTACAACGATGATCGTCTGATTAGCTGCAATTTCGTGAAGAAGCTCACCGGTTCTCTCAGTCTCGCTATCCGTCATGCCGGCGGCGGGTTCGTCAAGCAGCAGCAGATCAGGCTCTTGCATGAGAAGCATCCCGATTTCGAGCCACTGTTTCTCGCCATGAGAGAGTGACCCTGCGCGCTCTTTGGCTTTGCTTTGCAGGCTTATCATCTCGAGTCTGTGGTACAAGCGGTCCCTCTGTTCACTCGTAGTTTTGGTCCATAAAGCACTGAGAAGACCACGCTGCTGTTTCATGGACAGAGCCAGATTTTCAAATACAGTTAACGTTGAGAAGACAGAAGGCGCTTGGAATTTACGTCCGATGCCTAGCTGTGCGATTTGGTGTTCTTGATGCTTGGTAAGGTCTATCGAATCTTTGAAATAAACGTGACCTTGCGAAGGCTTTACTTTCCCGCAAATGACATCCAGGAGGGTTGTTTTACCTGCTCCATTAGGTCCGATGAGAAAACGAAGTTCTCCATATTGCAAGGAAAAGTCCAGATTGCTTAAGGCTTTGAATCCATCAAAGCTCACTTCAAGCCCATTTATATTCAGGATTTTCTCGCCGGTTACAGGTTGTTGCTTCGCTAATTGTCCTAGCATTGGGTGTTCCTCCTTCAAGTTTCGTAAAGCACATTGTGATGTATGGTCAGCTTGCTTCTTGCGATGAAGAAATCGGCTTAGGAAGCACGGTTTTTTTCCAATTAGAGGTGTAATGTGTAATCGTACCGACGATACCCTTGGGAAGTAATAGAACGACAATGATGAACATGGCTCCAAGCATGATAGGCCACCAGGCTGGGTAGGCTTCACTGAACGTTGTTTTGGCTGCATTGGTTATCAACGCTCCGAGAAAGGCGCCGCCGATCGTTGAGCGTCCGCCGATGGCGACCCATAGAACCATCTCAATAGAAGGGACGATCCCCATTTGCGCGGGCGAGATAATCCCCTCCTGAAGAACGAAGAGCACGCCGCCCAGTCCGGCCAATCCTGCCGAAACACAGTAAACGAATACTTTAAAAGTGACGGGATTGTAGCCGATGAAGCGGACCCGTTGTTCCCCATCTCGAATGGCCGTGAGAATGTTCCCCATACGACTGGTGACGAGCAAACTGCAAAGGAGAAGAACGACGATTACAACAGCTAAGGTGAGATAGAAAAATAAAAGCTTTGTTGATTGCGTTTGTAGGTTTAAGCCTAGAAAAGTGTCAAAGTTGGTGAGTCCATTGGTTCCACCTGTATACCCTTGCTGGCCAACGAACAACGTAACGGTAAGAATAACAAGCGCCTGAGATAGAATGGAAAAGAAGGCACCTTTAATTCGATTGCGGAATGTAAAATAGCCCAAGAAGAATGCGACAATCATAGGTATGATGAGGGCGAGAAGGAACGCAGCGCCAGCAGAGCGAAAAGGGAACCAGAACCAAGGTAAGTTTTCGACACCGCTCCATAACATGAAATCAGGCAGCTGATCGGGTGCCGCGGCGAGCTTCAGGTGCATAGCCATACAATAAGCCCCAAGTCCAAAGTAGACACCGTGACCGAGGCTTAGGATGCCGGTGTAGCCCCAAATCAGATCAATTCCCATAGCGATAATGGCATAAGCGAGAAACTTGCCAAGAAGCGAAAGTCGGAATTCAGATAAGAACAGGGGAGCTAATGCGATAGCGACTAAAAAAACGGTATAAACGGTCAGTTTGATCTTGGATTGTCCGGCTAAGAGCATGGAAGATGTCACATCCTTTCTCAATCTAAGGATCTTGAACGCATCGTCACAAGTCCCATCGGTTTCCATTGCAAGAAGGCGATAATAAGTGTAAAGACGAGTACTTTACCAAGCGTAGCACTAGTTGTATATTCCAAAGCTGTATTGAAAACCCCAATACCTAATGCTCCAGCAACGGTACCAATTAGCTTGCCGATTCCACCAAGAACAACAACCATGAAAGCATCAACAATGTAGTAGGTGCCAATCGTTGGTCCGATCGGTCCCAGCAGCGTTAAGGCACATCCAGCAATTCCCGCCATGGCGGAACCAAACGCGAAGGATTGAGCATCTACTCTACGTGTGGAAACACCCAGACAAGCGGCCATTTCACGATTCTGCATAACAGCTCTCATTCGTCTGCCTCCGGCAGAGTGGTATAAATACATATAAATGACGAAGATACATAGAGCAACCAAAGCGATAATGAAGAGACGTTTATATGGAAGAATAAGGTCGGCAGTCAAGTGCCATCCGCCTTCCAGCCATTCTGGGGCTTTAACAGCCACATTCGGAGCACCGAAGAGGGAGCGTGCAAGCTGCTGTAGGGCAAGACTGACCCCCCATGTCGCAAGCAGGCTATCTAGCGGTCTGCCGTACATGAAACGAATGAGAAAAACCTCAAGCAGCCAACCGATGAAAAAGGCTGCAGCGAAGGCAACACCTAACGAAACGATGAAATACCAGCCGAATGCGGAGGTCGGTAGAAATTTCTGGAACCACATCTGAACCAGATAAGCCATGTAAGCGCCGATCATGATGAATTCACCATGTGCCATATTCATTACATTCATAAGGCCGAATGTAATAGCGAGACCAATTGCGATTAAGAGCAGGATGGAGCTTAGGCTCAGTCCGTTAAACAATTGAAGAAGCAGCAGACTCATGACAATCCCTCCCAGTAATCTCCAAGTAAATGATGAAATCCAGGACTGCCGTTAGGCAGACCTGGTTCCAATAATTACTCTAATTGTCATCCTTATTTCTTCGTTACTTCCCCGCCCCATGGGTATGTTTTGAGGAAAGGATCTGGTTTGAGGGCTTGACCGGAGTTCCATATTTCTTTAATTTGCCCATCCTTTTGGATTTGGCCGATACGTGCCGTTTTGGAAATATGCTGGTTCTCCCCATCAATCGTTACTTTACCTTCCGGTGCGTTCCACTCGATACCTTTGGCAGCGGCTTTCACTTTCTCTACTTCAAAGGAGCCTGCTTTCTTCACAGCAGCAGCCCAAAGGTAAACGGCTGTGTAACCTGCTTCGATTGGATCATCGGTAACGCGGTCTTTTCCGTATTTAGCTTTGTAAGCTTCTACGAATTTTTTGTTTTCAGGCGTATCCGTTGTTTGGTAGTAATTCCAAGCCGTATAGTGTCCATCTAAGACAGACGCTCCAATACCGCGAACCTCTTCCTCAGCGATACTTACGGACATCGTTGTTAAGTCTTTGGATGTAATGCCTGCATCCTTCAATTGTTTGAAGAAGGCTACGTTACTGTCTCCGTTCAGTGTATTGAAAATGACATCCGGTTTTTCTTTTTTGATCTTACTAATGATTGTATTGTAGTCTGTGTGTCCAAGTGGTGTGTACTCTTCCGCTACGAGTGTGCCGCCTTCAGCTTTCAATTGCTCTTTAATAATTTTGTTGGCTGTTCTTGGGAATACATAGTCGGAACCGAGGAGGTAGAATTTCTTGCCTTTGTTTTGCAGGAGCCAAGTTACTGCGGGGATAATTTGTTGGTTCGTAGTTGCACCAATATAGAAGATATTAGGTGATGATTCCACACCTTCATACTGTACCGGATACCAAAGTAATCCTTTGTTTTGCTCGACGACCGGAAGTACCGCTTTACGGCTGGCGGATGTCCAGCAGCCAAAAATCGTTACGACACTGTCTTTTTGCAGTAACTTTTTAGTTTTCTCTGCAAAAGTCGGCCAGTCGGATGCGCCGTCCTCAATTACGGGTTTGATTTTCTTGCCTAAAAGTCCCCCAGCTGCATTAATCTCGTCAATCGCCATGAGTTCGGCATCTCTTACCGAAACCTCACTAATGGACATGGTCCCTGTCAGAGAGTGAAGAATACCAACAGGTACGGTCTCATCCTTCGTTTCCGCTTTTAACGCAGCGGCATTAGTCGCCATAGGTGAAGTTGTGGATACAGTTGGCTCGGTTTTCGCACAGCCAGCCATAACCATCATCAAAGCCATACTCAAAGCTACTGTGAGCTTACCTTTGTTTCTTATCTCTCTCATTCATGTCCCACTCCCTTGCTTACAAGATTTGGATTACACGCTAATGATAAAGTGGAAAACAAGTTTGTGTCAATATATATGACATAAATGAAATCTTTTTTGTGAAAAACGCACAAATGATAGCAATTTCTTTGTTAAAATTACATGAAAACGAAAAAAACCTTTGATGAATACAGTTTTTATGTCACTATACATAACATTAAAGATTTACAATCGTTGAATACCCGAATATAATAAGTGTAAAGGATTACTATTATTCGGTTTTTGAAGAGGTGAAGATGTGCATTTAACGGAGAGAGAGAAAGAAAAGCTGCTCATTACAGTAGCTGCTGACTTAGCACGCCGAAGACTTGCCAGAGGCTTAAAACTGAATTATCCAGAAAGTATAGCGCTGCTAACATCTGAAATCATGGAAGGAGCAAGGGATGGGTTGACAGTTGCTGAATTGATGGCGTTCGGCACTACCATTCTGTGTGCAGAGCAAGTCATGGAAGGTGTACCTCAGATGATTCATGAGGTTCAGGTAGAGGCTACATTTCCCGATGGTACGAAGCTAGTGACTGTACACGAACCAATAACCTAACCATAAAAATGAATGGAATGATCGAAAGGGGCGAGAAGATGGTTCCGGGAGAATATCGAACAACTAAAGGGTATATTGAAATGAATATAGGAAGACAAACGGTAGACGTTATCGTTACGAATACAGGAGATCGTCCCGTTCAGGTAGGATCGCATTTTCACTTTTTTGAGGTGAATCGAGCTTTGGAGTTTCCGAGAGAGTTAGCCTTCGGCATGCGATTGGACATTCCCGCGGGTACGGCTGTCCGGTTCGAGCCGGGGGAACAGAAGCCCATTCAGCTTGTAGAACTGGGCGGGGCCAAACTGTCTTATGGGCTCAATAATTTAAGCAAAGGACTAGCGATCAAAGGGGATATGTCTAGTGCTGTGAGAGTAAGATGGCAAGCATGGGAGGGGATTCCCGGTGAATCGAATAGATCGTAAGAGTTATGCGTTGATGTTCGGTCCTACAACGGGTGATGCCATACGTTTAGCAGATACGGAGCTCTGGGCGCAAATTGAGCATGATTACACCGTATACGGGGATGAATGTAAATTTGGCGGTGGGAAGGTAATTCGTGACGGGATGGGTCAATCCAGTGGAGCTACCCGAGATCAAGGTGTACTGGACACCCTGATTACGAATGCTGTCATTATCGACCACTGGGGTATAGTCAAGGGTGACATCGGTATCAAGGATGGTCATATCGTCGGTATTGGTAAAGCGGGGAACCCGGACATAATGGATGGTGTGCATCCAAATATGATTGTGGGAGCAAGCACAGAGGTTATTGCAGGTGAAGGTAAAATTGTGACGGCTGGGGGGATCGATTCCCACATCCATTTTATATGTCCTCAGCAAATCGAAACGGCACTTTCCTCCGGCGTGACGACGATGATAGGCGGAGGGACGGGGCCTGCAACAGGTACGAATGCCACTACTTGTACGCCTGGTGCCTGGCATATGCAGCGGATGCTGGAAGCAGCAGAAGCTTTCCCGATGAATTTGGGCTTTACGGGTAAAGGCAACGCCTCATTTCTGGCACCTTTAATTGAACAAATTGAAGCGGGAGCTATTGGTTTGAAGCTTCATGAAGATTGGGGAACGACACCGGCGGCTATAGACACTTGTCTGGAAGCTGCGGATCAATACGACGTTCAGGTAGCCATTCATACCGATACACTAAATGAAGCGGGATTTCTGGAGGATACATTAGCGGCTATCAAAGGCCGTACGATTCATACGTATCATACAGAAGGAGCGGGCGGGGGGCATGCGCCAGATATTATCCGTGCAGCTGCCGAGCTTAATATATTGCCGTCTTCAACAAACCCAACACGTCCGTATACGATCAATACCATTGAAGAGCATTTGGATATGCTCATGGTGTGTCATCATCTGGACAGCCGTATTCCCGAGGATGTCGCTTTCGCGGATTCGCGGATTCGTCCGGAAACGATTGCTGCGGAAGATATTCTGCATGATCTAGGTGTGTTCAGCATGCTAAGTTCGGATTCCCAGGCCATGGGACGAGTAGGAGAAGTCATTATACGCACCTGGCAAACGGCTGATAAGATGAAGAAACAGCGTGGACCGCTGGCTCCTGATACAGAAGATGGCGACAATTTTCGCATCAAGCGGTATATTGCAAAGTATACGATCAACCCGGCTATCACGCATGGTGTCTCGCACCTTGTCGGTTCAATTGAGCCTGGTAAATTCGCGGATTTAGTCATTTGGAGTCCGATGTTCTTCGGTGTTAAGCCGGATCTGGTGCTCAAAGGAGGCAGCATTGCCTACGCACAAATGGGTGATCCGAATGCCTCTATTCCAACGCCGCAGCCTGTATACGGCCGACCAATGTTTGCGGCTTTCGGTAAAGCATTGACTCAAAGCTCGATTACCTTCGTATCTCAAGCTGCTTATGATCGCGGCATAGCTGAGAAGTTAGGTTTGCAAAAGCGTATTGAGCCCGTGAAAGGCTGCCGTGATATTTCGAAGAAAGACATGGTTCATAACAATGGAACACCTTCTATTGAAGTAAACCCAGAAACCTATGAAGTGAAAGTGGATGGGGAAGCCATCACATGTGAGCCGGCGACGAAGCTGCCGATGGCGCAGTTATATTTCTTATTTTAAAAGAGCGGGAAGTCTCTGATCGAGGTGACGGCAATGATGGCTACCAGAACGACCACAACAACTGCGACAAAAACAATAGAGAAGATAATACCCGAGACGACCACATCAAAAGCGGATTCAATTCCGAAGTTCCACTGGCTCGCCTATCAGCAGCTTCTGGACTCGGCCTTACCTATTGGAGGGTTCTCTCATTCCTTTGGCTTAGAAACGCTTGTTCAGCAAGGGAGATTAGAAACGGTTGAGGAACTTGAATCCTATATTGGAACGATGCTCGCAAATAGCTGGGCATCGTCTGATGCGATGGTTATCAAAGCAGCCTACAACCATATTCCTAAACAGGAATGGGATCAGCTTTGGGCTATCGACCATATGCTGCATGTGCAGCGTGTGTCTAGTGAAGCAAGGAGCGGCATTCAAAAGATGGGGCGCAGGCTGCTTCAACTGTCGCGTTCGATGTACCCCGAGCTGAACTGGCTGCCACTTGATGAGGCTGTAAAGGCCGGGCGCTGCAGCTCCAATCATCCGATTGTTCACGGATGGGTGAGCTATCACTTGGGCGTACCGCTGGATCGAGCGGCGGAAGGCTATCTATACAGCTGCATTATGACCTGTATCAACAGCGCGCTCAGACTCATGTCCATGGGGCAAACTCAAGGACAGATCCTGCTAGCGAAGCTGGTTCCCCTGACCGGAAGCGAGTGGCAGCGAGTCGCGCATTTAGATCCTTTGGATGCGTATACGAATTCGCCGGCTGCAGACCTGGCTATGATGCAGCACGAAACACTATATTCGCGATTATTCATGTCTTAGTGTTCATAGGGGTAAGTAATGCCCTAATCCAATTTGAGGAGGAATGACGATGTGTCAAGGTCAAGGTCAAGGTCATCATCACGACCACTGGGAGAAACCAGCTGTGGATCGAAGTCGCCCAATGCGTATTGGTATCGGCGGACCCGTGGGCTCCGGCAAAACAGCATTGGTGGAGCGTCTTGCTCGGAAACTTAACACCCGATACAGTATTGCGGTGATTACGAATGATATTTATACGAAGGAAGATGCCCGCATTCTGATTAGCTCCGAGGCGCTGCCTGAGGATCGTATTATCGGGGTGGAGACAGGCGGCTGCCCGCATACGGCCATCCGGGAAGATGCTTCGATGAATTTCGAAGCCATTGAAGAGCTGGAGCAGCGATTCGAGAATCTCGATATTATTTTCATCGAGAGCGGTGGCGACAACTTGGCTGCAGCTTTTAGTCCGGAGCTGGTGGATCGTTTCATCTATATTATTGATGTGGCACAAGGCGAGAAAATCCCGCGTAAAGGCGGTCCAGGCATCATGCGTTCAGATATGCTCATTATTAACAAAATCGATCTAGCCCCATATGTTGGCGCCAGCCTGGAAGTGATGGATTCGGACACGAAGAAGATGCGCGGCGACCGTCCTTATATTTTCTCAAACCTTATGGGCGGTACAGGGTTGGATGACATTGTCACATGGGTGGAGCAGGAGTTCAGCCATGCCTAGGGTGACCGGGGAGATTACGGCTCAATTTGCGGTATGCAGCGGCTCTACGCGGCTCGTCCACAAATACCACGCCTCCCCGCTCAAAATCGCCAAAACGTTTCGTTACGAGAACGAAGCGATTATCGAGGGCGCCCAGCCTACAGAACAACTGGGCGTCTATTTGATGGACTGCTCCCCGGGACTCATGTCGGGAGATCATTACGAAATCAACGTAAGCCTTGGAGAGGGTGCACATGTTTTTCTAACGAACCAATCGTTCACGAAGGTTCATCCGTCACAGATTAATCAAGGAAGCACGCAGTGCCAGACGCTGCATTTGGAAGCAGGCGCGATGCTGGAATACATCCCAGAGCCATTGATGCTCTATAAGGATGCCAGCTTATCCGCTGACATGGACGTTCATTTATCACCAGGGTCTGCATTCATTTTCTCGGATATAGTATGTCCGGGGCGAACGCAGCGGGGTGAAATCTTTCAGTACGCCCGTTATACTAATCGGATGAAAGTCTGGTACGGCAATGAATTGATTTTCTATCAGAACCAAAGAATTGAACCTCAAACGATGCAGCTGACAGCTCCTGGGTGCTGGGAGCAGGAAACCCACCTTGGTAATCTGTACATTTATTCGGATCGCCTCAAACACCGGCATCTCGAAGGCATTCGGGAGCGTCTTGAAAGGCTTGAAGGCGTCCAGGTTCGTATCGGAGCCAGTCTTACGCATAAATATGGTCTGATCGTCTCGGTTATGGGGAGACATGCTTGGGAATTGCAGTTTATCTTAACGAAAGCTTGGCATGATATTCGCCGCAGCTTATTGGCATTAACCCCGTTGATGGTTAATAAATAAGCATTCATAAGGAGCCCAGTGGGCTCCTTTTTGATTGGAATCGAATGGGTAGATCATTTTCCACGCATACTGGAAGGAGAATCGACAATATCATGACAACTGGCTGCACTTCATTGTCAAACGGTGTATGGGTTGGTATGATGAATGTGTTCATAATTCAATTAGTTCGGAAGTTCAACATAGAGGAGGGCAATTACGTGGAAAATCAAGCAAGCTACGAAAGCGTTTCGAACGGTTCGTCACAAGGGTCTGTTGGAACCGAATCCATAGATGCTAGCCATAAGCAATCATCGGCAGAGCCTGTGACTTTGAAAGATTTTTATCGCTTGGTGAAGCCAGGCATTATTTATTCCAATTTAATGACAGCTTTTGCGGGCTATTGGGTTGCAGCACGTTGGGATGTGAGTTGGACGCACCTTATTATGACAATGCTGGGCACAGCCCTAGTGATGGCAGGCGGAACGGTTCTTAACAATTACTTGGACCGTGAAATGGATGCGAAAATGGAGCGCACGCAGAACAGAGCTCTTCCAAGCGGGAGACTAAGTGCGAATGTCGTACTCTGGTACGGTATTATTTTAGGAACGATCGGCTTGGGTGTCTTATACTTTGGCGCGAATTCTCCTCTCGCTACATTAATCGGTTTGCTTGGACTGTTCTTATATGTATGGCTCTATACGGCGTGGTTCAAAAGAACATCGGTATGGAGTACATTCGTTGGTGCTTTCTCTGGTGCCACGCCTCCAGTTATTGGGTACTGCGCGGTAAGCGGAACGGTCGATTTAGGTGCGATTCTGATTTTTGCTTTCTTATTCCTGTGGCAGCCTCCGCATTTTTGGGCGCTTGGAATTCGCCGTATGGAAGAATATCGCGCTGCAGGTTTCCCGCTTTTACCTGTAGTCAAGGGTTCTTTTGTGACCAAGATTAGCATGGTGCGTTATGTTGTTTTACTTGTACCTGTAACTGTGATGTTAACGGCTTACGGCTATGTGGGTTATCTGTTTTTGATCGGATCCACGATCTTAGGATTGATTTGGATGTTTATGAGTGTCAAAGGTTTCAAGGCAACAGGTGAGGCTGAAGTGGTATGGGCTAAGCGCATGTTTCTTTTCTCTATTATGTATTTGACACTTTTATCAATCCTCATGGTTGTTGATACTGTGAAGATTAGTTAGAATTGAGGCGACGTGATGAGTACGTTTTTTGAAAAAAATTGGTTCAAGCTAGCGCTAGGCGCTATATTACTTGCCATGATTGCTTCATTTGCTTATAAATTGTGGGCGAACAGCAGTGAGCCTGACCAACGTTTAACGGCGATGAAACAAGCTCCTTCTTTTCAACTTCAGGACTTAGACGGTAAACCGGTTGCTTCTAAAGATACAGACGGCAAGGTTAGACTAGTGTATTTCTTCTACTCTTTCTGCCCGGATGTTTGTATGCCGACTACCTTCTTGCTTACACAAGTACAGGAATCTTTGAAGAAAAAAGATTTATTTGGTACGAAGGCAGAAATTATATCAATAACGGTTGATCCTAACCGAGATACGCCAGCGGTGCTCAAGGAGTTTGGAAACAAATTCGAATCCAAGCCAGATCCAAGAGGGTGGATGTTCCTCCGGGGTGAGGAAGCTAAGATTCACAAACTTGCGGAAGATTTCGGTATTATGGTGATTAAAGAGAAGGACGGGAATTTCTCGCATTCGAACGCAATTTTACTGGTTGACCCGAAAGGAAATCTCCGCAATTATTATGATGCAAGCAACCCAGAGCTCGATGTAGACCATATTGTCAAAGATGTCGTGACCCTATCTAAAGGGAAGTAAATCAAAATTTCATAGCATTAACTATTCATAAGCAGAATCTGGAGAAGGGTATATAATATACTCATCCAATCCTGCTTTTTCTAATTGCTGAATGATGTATTCCTCGGGGGTTCCTTCCACGCCAGCATATCCTTTACGCGTATAAATTTGCTCGGAGTCTGGGAACGTATCTCGCAGCAGGAAACGTATTTTTTTGCCGGAAGCGTCATTATCGGTAAATAAGAAAACTTGTCTTTGTCCTACTTTTTTTCTCAATTCTTCAAGAGTTAATGAGCTAGGGGTTCCAAAGGTGCAGAGGATCAAGACACTTTCATCAACCACGCGTCTTAAGCGGCTTTTGTCGTTTTTACCTTCTACAATGATAGCTATCGACATGGGATCTCCTCTATTCAGGTTTTTTTGTAGTATAACCCGTTTTCGTAAGTGATCCAAGGATTTCATTCGACGATTGGTCAAATTATGCGGTGTCATTTCCCGGGAAATGACATGTATTGACAGCACAAAGACGGCTTGATAGCTCAAGCCGTCCTAATATCGGGAAATTACGTCGTGACAGGTGATTTAAAGGTACGCAGAGGTAAGAGAGAAAGCGCCAGCATTAATACGAAGAATGCGATAAAGTAAGAAGATATGTGGTCGCGAAGCTGTCCGGCCATCATTGGACCGATAAAGGCGCCAATGGAGTAGGAGATTGAAAGCAGGGAAAAGACGCGGCCATATCGATTGCTGCTTGTTATACTGGCAAGGAGGGCAGCTAAGGCTGGATAAATGACTCCTTTCGCCATACCGATCAAGAAAAGAGAAACAGGTAGAGGGATGGGCCACTTGATCGCTAATCCAAAGAAAACAACCGCAAGGGATAAGCTTCCGCTAACCGTTCGGATAAACGGCGGCACCTTATTTAAGAACCAGAAGCTGATGCTTAACAAGGCGCCTAAACTGATTAAAGTAAAAAACACGCCGGACGTGAGGATGGATTCTCTAGCTGATTTCATAAGCGGAAGCTCAAAGAAAAGAATGCCTTGCGAGCAGGAGAGTGCCATCGGAATGAGAAAAAATAACCATGGAATGGAGAGCCCGGCCGGAAGGTCTGATTCATCATTCAACATGCCGTGACCATGATGATCTAGAGCCGGGGATTTGCTCAATGTTTGCCCCAATAGCTGCTTTTCTTTCACACCGAAGATGGCTAGTAGGCCGGTGATTATCAGAATCCAACCCAAGACGGAGAAGGCTGTAGTAAATCCGATTTTGGCAACTAAGATAGCGCCTGCGGCGGGGGAAACCACAGAGGCTAGGGTGTGGATGAGACCGTTGCCTGCCATCAGCTTGCTCTGATGGATGCGGTCTTTGGCAATACGCGCAAGTAAGGATAAGCAAGCAGGGGATAAGAAGGCGAGTACGAATCCGCTGAGCGATCGAATGTATAGCAAGTGCCAAGGATCTTTTACATTAGATTGAAAAAGCAAGATGATCCCTGCTACAATCAGGCTAAAGACGATGAATAGTTTACTGCCGTATTTGTCCACGCCATAGCCAGCGATTAGATTGCCGGGCAAGTGTGTAATAGAGTATACGCCCATAATTAACCCTATAAAAGAAGGAGCTGCTCCTAAGGATAAGGCGAAGGGCGACAAGATGGGGTACTGCGCGTGCAAATCGAAAAAAGCAACAAACATAAATAAGTACAACCAAATTGCTGTTCGCATGTTCTCACCACCTCGATTATTTAGTCTTGTCTCTTCTTAAGATGTACGCCGCTCGTCCCATGGATATGACCTTTCCATACAAAAGACACAATTCTGTTTAAGGAGGACTTGATGGACTCATATGTGATTGTTTTGCTCGCTGGTGGAGCTATTTTTCTGATTTTTCGGTTGAGACAGTCTTTTCGCAAGACAAGAGGCAGGGCCGATAAAACGGAGGATATAGAACGAAAGTTAGCCCAGTTAAGGAAAAAAAGAGATGAAGACTAAGGAGCCCTTGTAGTATGATAGGAAGGGACTTTTGGATAAATAGGAGGGGTTGGATTGGATCAGTGGATTTCATTTGCGCAGGATCGTTGGTACTTAATTGTGGCCGCTATTATTGTGCTTTTTATCGTAATTGGGATTGTGAAAACAGTGGTAAAATGGATTGTAGTTATCGCAATTGTGGGGGCTCTCATCGTTTATGGAGCTAGTTATAAGGATAAAATAAAGGATATTGGGGCAAGCGTGGTTTCACAAGTCGGAGATGAAGTGAAAGATAAGGCCCTTAGCACATTGACCTCTGAGGCCAAAGATGCCCAGTTCAAAGCGAATCCCGACGGTTCCTTTATTGTGACAACCAAGAGCTTGAAGGTAGAAGGCAAGGCAGGTTCGGACGAAGTCCAAGTAACCTTTCTTGGAAAATCGTTCAAGATGAACGCGAACGCAGCGGTTAATGCTTTCGTCGAGCAAGCAAAGAAGAATGCAAAGCTGTAAAAAGATATTAACTTTATTCAGAGAGGATGGTGAGAAATCATGACGGATATGACTTGGTTACAGGCATCTTCGATAAATCTAATATCCATCTTGATTGTTCTCACATTTGCAGGCTCTGTCGTTCAAGGGTTTTTCCGAGGAGGATCTGGATCAGCTAAACATCTCCTCTCCATGCTCGTGGAGGCGGCCATCGTCATTCTGTCCATGTTTATTGCGTGGAAGGGCGTTCAATTGGTCTCGCCATTGATGCAAACCTGGTTGAAAGGTCAGAATTTGCAAATTCCTTCGGTAGACATTGGCCTCCTTAAACAAACCTACTATACCGCCATGACGAGTATCCGTGATTTCCCCTTGCTGCGTTTTGGTGTATTGTTTTTACTCGGTTATATGATCATTAAGCAATTCCTGAATCTTTTGGTTGATCCTTTAATGGGGCCGTGGCTGGCTGAACGCAATCCCTATCGGGAGAGCAGCAACTCCTTCATCAGTTCAGTTTCTGGCGGAGCCATTGGTTCCGTTGCCGGATTCGCTAGAGCGCTCATTCTTATTGCTGTGCTGTTTATTTATGTGACGCTTTTCCCGCACTCTTTGGTCACACCTTATATTGAGTCGTCTCAGATGTATCAAAAAGGGGCTAAGGAGGTTATTTCACCTTTCACAGGTGATTTCATTGCAGACAAGGTGCCCGTGTTCACACGTGCTGTGGAACAGGAATTTACGAATATTCTACAGCGTAAGTATGAAGTTCTGGACGCAAAGATTCCCAATAATATCGCAGATGCGGCCAAAGAAGTAACGGTTAGCGGTAAAACGGATGAAGAGAAGGCCAAGCTGTTGTACAAATGGGTAGGCAGCCGTATCCAATATGATTGGAATAAAGTAAAGCTGTATGAAGAGAAGCGGATCTGGAAGGAACAGACACCAGAGGATACCTTCAACACCCGAGAAGGGGTTTGTATAGACTACTCCAGGTTATATGCCCAGATGGCCAGATCCATCGGCCTTGATGTGAAAGTTGTGACGGGTCTAGGCTATGACGGGCAGGGCAGCTACGGACCTCACGCTTGGAATGAGGTTTACTTGAAAGAGTCCGACCGCTGGGTGCCTTTAGATTCCACTTGGGTGGCAAGTGGTGGCAACTGGTTCAATCCGCCAAACTTCGATCAAACGCATGTCAAGGATGCCTAGATATGTTGTTATTATAAGATAAGCAGGCAGCCTTTCCTTTAGTGATCAAAGGGGAGGCTTCTTTCTGTTTATATGGTAGCTTTTCTAAGGGAATTGATGGATATATAACGGAGGTTTTTCTCATCGCTAATTAAATGTGGTAAACTAATAAGGTGCAATTTTTTAGTTAAGGTGAAGGAGTTTGTATGCGGAAACCAATTCAGGAATACCCGATGATTTACTTAGATGCAGGGGACACTTTACTGACGATTCCCGCAGCCCAAACGATATTGAAACAGTATTTACAACTGCGCTCTGTGAATCGAGATGAAGCGCATATTAGTGAACTTTTTACGGAAGCTTTTCGTCTTTTTTATTATGTTAATAAACAGGATGATTTCGTGGCTTGCAGTCCGGAGTCAGATCGTGAATTCTGGGTCAACTTATATAAATATGTGCTTCATAAACTGGGCATTCATGAGGAATGGACAGAGGAAGAGATATTCAAATGCTGCCATGAGCTATACGATATTTTCACGGCACCAGAGTATTATGAATTGTTTGAAGATGTGAAACCATTCTTAGACCAACTGCAGGCTCAAGGCTTTCGAATCGGGATAATTAGTAATTTTGCTCCTACCTTGAAAGCCATCTTAGAAGATAAGGGAATATTGCATTATTTCGATCCCGTTATCGTTTCGACAGAGGTCGGTCTAGAGAAGCCGGATCCGGCGATTTTCCAGCTTGCCTTGAATAGGGCTGGGTTAGAGGCGAAGGATGTTCTTTATATTGGCGATCATGAAACGAATGATATTTGGGCGCCGAATCAGGTCGGTATCGATGCCGTTCGAATTATCCGCTATTCCTATCATACAGGGGAAGGCATTCGTTCCCTGCTCGAACTGTTTCATGAACAAGCCACCTGAGTAAGAAAGGATCTGTGAAGTGATGAAGTCATCCATTATGGATGATCCGAAGAAAAAAGAAATTACCAAAAAGCGGCACTTTTCGTTTCGGATCAATATTTTTTTCTTTATAACGTTTTTATTATTTTCTGTCCTAATCGTGCGTCTGGCCATCTTACAATTCGTTCAAGCCAAAGATCTGAAAGCGGCAGAGAATACGAATACGAATCAGACCAACAAGATTGCTCCTATTCGCGGCAACATTTATGATTCAACAAAATCGCCTCTTGCCTATACCATCCCCGTGCAGTCCTTGTTTTTCCGGATCGAACCGTCACAGCAGGACAAAGATGAAGTCATACGCATGGCCTACAAACTAAAGAATGATGTGTTTGATAAATACGGCAAAAAGGATTCCAAGAAGCTGGATCCGGCTGAAATCGTACTCTCTATGGACCTTGGCTATGATATTAATAAAAATAAGGTGAAGGATCCCAGTTATTACTGGGTGCCTCGCAAAATTAAGACTGACTTGTCCAAAGAGGAAATCGCTTATTTGCTAGAACATCGTGATGAATTCAAATGGCTGGAAGTAACGGAAGAAAGCATCCGAACCTATGAAATGGACGATGATGGAACAACGACGATTGCTCCGCAATTAATTGGATATCTCAAAGGCTACTCGACGGAAAAAGCGAAGGATATGTATAAAGATAATGCGAACAGCAAGGAATATCTTGATACTGAAAATGTAGGCTTCGACGGTATCGAACGTATGTATCAAGATGATCTTCGAGGGAAGAACGGCTCCAAAATATACCCTGTTAATGCCGCGATGAAAATTATCGGCAGAGCTACAGTGACGAAACCGACTAAAGGTAACAATTTGTATCTCTCCATCAATAAGGATATTCAGAAAACCGCTGAGAAGGCGATTAAGGATCAGATTGACTTTCTGCATACACCATATGCCCGGAATGACGCTTTTATCAAATTTGGCGCCAATGCCCAGGCTGGTTATGC
The DNA here is from genome assembly GCF_900103825.1 of Paenibacillus sp. yr247. Lineage (GTDB taxonomy): Bacteria > Bacillota > Bacilli > Paenibacillales > NBRC-103111 > Paenibacillus_E. Next base: position 94,063 of record NZ_FNIF01000014.1, on the reverse strand, counting down.
TGTCGCGATGGAGGTGGATACTGGCCGTGTCGTAACGATGGCAAATTTCCCAGACTACAATTCGAATGAATGGACGGGCGGGATTTCCCAGACAACATTAGATGAAATCGGATCATATATTGCCAATGGGTCGATCACAACAGCGTATCCGAAATACACGGATAAAGATCGTCCTAAACACCCGTCATCCATCGTGTTCATGGGATCAACGATCAAGCCATTGTCAGTGTTAATTGGTTTAACGGAGAATCTTTTCAATGCCAACGAAATCTACTATGATACTGGGAGTTTTTCTTTTGGTAAGGCGAACTCTACAAGTTCAATTTCAAATTCAGGGAAAACTGCATATGGAGCTTTAAACGCCTCTGGTGCTATTGAACATTCTTCTAACACGTATATGTCTGCTATGGTGGGTATTCCATTTTATAAAAAATACGGTGGGGAAGACCAGAATGTAACCGATAAATGGGCAGAATACTTAGCTAAATTCGGTATCGGTGTCAAAACAGGCAGTGGATTGCCGAATGAGAGTGTGGGTTCGAATGATTTTGTTAAAAATGCTAAAAAAGATAGTTATCAGTCCGCTATGGTATACGCTTCTTGGGGACAGAATGAGAAAACGACCACACTGCAGCTTGCTCAGTTTGCTGCTACACTAGCCAGCAGAGGTAAGAAAATGAAACCCTTGTTTGTAGATGAAATTCGAAGCTTTGAAGGTGAACTGGTCAAAAAAGTCGAGCCAGAAGTCATGGAAGATTCGACCTCCTTGTTTGCAAAGGGCGACTGGAACACAATTATTCATGGAATGAAAAGTGGAGCGGAAGGGATCGAGGATCTTCCCTATAATGTGGCGCGGAAAACAGGTACATCGACACAGGCCGTCTCAGGAGGTACGCTCGACAACGCTGTATTTGTGGCCTTCGCTCCCGTTGAGAATCCGAAGCTGGCGATAGCAGTCGTTGTGCCAGAAGGCGGGTTCGGGCGCTATGGGGCATCTCCGATAGCAGCTAAAATTTTTCAGGCTTACGATGCTGCGAACGATGGCATTCTAACGAAGCTAGGCGGCGGGAAGAGGCCTTGGTAAGATCTGCATAGGATGGAAAAAAAGAAGTTCGCCGCGCCCGCGGCAAGCTTCTTTTTTAATTTGAATAAGCGCGGTTCACCGCTCACTTATCGCAAGCTTTATACTAAGGGAGGAACGTTTCTTCATCCTTAAGCATATTCTAACTTAGGGGGAAGAACCTTTTTTACTTATAAAGTTGCACGAGGTAAACTTTTATGCACAGAGGAAAGGTGGTGGAAACGTATGAAAAAAAACCGGTTATCCGCTTCTTTAAAACGACTTTTGATTTCCATCATCTTTCTATAGTTCTTAGCTTATGACGTACTTTCATCGTATTTCCAGAATGGCGGACAGATATGGTATACTAATGTATCGGTAGTTCAAGAGAATGATTGATGAATGGTACGGAGGAGTGAGTTTCACCATGTGTGGTATTACAGGTGTGATGTATTTTGAAGATAGAGAACCAACTCTTGCTATGTTGCAGCAAATGACAGATGTTATTGTTCATCGGGGACCTAACGATTCCGGCTTTTGGACGGACAATCGGATTGGTCTTGGCTTTCGCCGCTTGTCCATTATTGACATCCAAGAAGGTCATCAGCCATTGGCAAATGAAGATGATTCCGTGTGGATTATTTTTAACGGGGAAATTTATAATTACAAATCTTTGCGCGGGATGCTGCAGGAACGTGGGCACCAATTCCGCACGCATAGCGATACGGAGGTTATTGTTCACCTCTATGAGGAGTATGGAGAGGAATGTGTCAAATACTTGCGCGGCATGTTTGGCTTCGTCATTTGGGACAAGAAAAAGAAGCAGCTGTTCGGAGCGAGAGACCACTTCGGCATTAAGCCGTTTTATTATCATGTTAATGACCGTCAGTTCTTGTTCGGCTCGGAAATTAAGAGCTTGCTTGCCGCGGATGGCATGAACCGGTTGATCCATACGGACAGCTTGTTGAACTATCTGACATTTCAATATGTTCCTGAGCCAAACACGATGTTCCATGGCATACATAAGCTTCCGCCTGCGCATTACGTGAAGGTTACCTTTGACGGCGAAATGTCCATACATAAGTATTGGGATCCGATGTTTGAACCGGAGGAGCGTCCATTTGACTATTATGTGGAGCAAATCCGTGAAACGTTGAAGGATTCCGTCAAGCACCACATGGTTAGTGATGTGGAACGCGGGTGTTTCTTATCGAGCGGGATCGACTCGACGGCAATTGCAACCCATATGCGGAATATCGAACCGATCCGCACGTTCTCCGTTGGCTTCGAAGGAGCCAACAATGAAACGCCGATTGCCGCCCAAACAGCTGCGGCACTAGGCACAGAGCATTACGATAAAATCATCACGCAGGATGATTTCTTTGGTACGATGCCGAAGGCGATCTGGCACCAGGACGAGCCTGTCGCCGATCCTTCGGCCATTGCCCTCTATCACGTGGCGCAGCTTGCGCGCGAGCACGTGACGGTTGTGCTGTCCGGCGAAGGCGCGGACGAGCTGTTCGGCGGCTACCGCATTTACCGCGAGCCGCAATCGCTGCGTCCGATCGACCAGCTGCCGCTTTCTCTGAAGCGAGTGCTGAACCGCTTCGCGCGGATGCTGCCAAGCAGTGTGAAAGGCCGCAACTATGTATTGCGCGGCACGACACCGCTAGAGGAGCGTTTCCTCGGCAATGCCAAAATCTTCAGCGAAGATATGAAAGCGGAAGTGCTGCGACTCGATTCCGAAATGCTGCGCGCCTATAAGAATCCAGTTCAAATTGCTGGAGATTATTATAACAAGACGAAGCATCTCGATCCGGTAAGCCGAATGCAGTATATCGACATGAATCTATGGATGCCTGGCGATATTCTCATGAAGGCTGACAAGATGACGATGGCGCATTCACTTGAGCTGCGTGTTCCTTTCCTGGATAAGGAACTGTTCGATGTGGCACGCCGCATTCCGGCGAAGTACCGTATCGCGAACGGTACTACGAAGTACATTTTCCGCAAAGCTATGGAAGGTATCATTCCGGATCCGATTCTGAATCGTCCGAAACTGGGCTTCCCGGTACCTCTGCGCGAATGGGTGAAAGGTTCTATGGGCAATGTGCTTCTGGAGCAAATTAAGTCCAGTGGGATTGAGGATTACATCAACATGGACGCTGTTGAACGAATGCTGCATAAGCATCGCAATGGTCAGGGCGACTATGCTCGCCGCATCTGGACTATCTATATTTTTGCCCTCTGGCATATGACTTTCATGGAAGAACTGCCTAAGAAAGTGCTCGCTGCTTACTAAGTCTGCTAATGACGTAGAGACAGGGGATGGGAGAAACGTGGGACCCTTTAAATTAATTGCCCTCGATATGGATGGTACGCTGCTGGACGAGGACAAGAAAATATCAGCTGAGAATCAAGAAGCGATTAGGCAAGCCACAAGGCAAGGTAAGATTGTTATCATGTCAACAGGGCGCGGTGCAATTAGCGCCATGCCTTACATCAAGGAATTGGGGCTTACCACGCCCCTTGTCGTGGTGAATGGGAGTGAAGTGTGGGAGTCGCCTGATAAATTACTAAAGCGAACCCTGCTTCCTACGGAAACGGTGCGCAATTTGCACGCGATAGCACTTGAGCAAGATAGTTGGTGGTGGGCTTATTCGGTGCAAGGCGTCTTCAATCGTGAGAGTGAAGACTTGGACTTTGACGGTCAGGAATGGTTAAAGTTCGGGTTTTTCACAGAAAATCTTGCGAAATTGCAGCGAATTCGGAACATCGTAGAGGGATGGGGAACACTTGAAATAACAAACTCTCATCCGACTAATCTTGAACTAAACCCATTAGGGATCACAAAGGCTAGAGGTGTGGAGGCTGTATGCCAGCTTCTAGGCATTCGGATGTCCGAAGTTATTGCGATGGGGGACAGTGAGAACGACATTTCGATGATTCGTGAAGCTGGTCTGGGTGTTGCCATGGGCAACGCACAGGATGAAGTGAAGCGTATTGCGGATATCACAACCGTTACCAACAATGAACATGCTGTGGCTAAAATAATTCAAACTTACATGCTGCAGACATAGAAGCCCAATACAAGGTACCGCATTCGTCAAGAATGGAGGGAGATGCTGAGAATGATAGCCTTAGGCTGGAGTTTAGTGATCCTATTATTTGTGATTGGCATGATTGGTGCTGTTTATCCTGTGCTTCCAGGTGTATTAGCGATTTACGGAGCTTTCTTCCTCTATGGTTGGTTGGTTAGCTTTGAGCCGTTCGGCTTCTGGTTCTGGCTCATACAGTCCCTCATTGTCGTCATCATCATGGTGGCAGATTACGCTGTAGGGGCTTTAGGGGTCAAGAAGTTTGGAGGCTCGAAGGCGGCTATCATCGGAAGCACAATTGGTCTCATCGTTGGGCCTTTTGTTATCCCTGTTTTCGGCTTAATCATTGGGCCATTTTTAGGCGCAGTAATTGGTGAAATCATCATCGGGACGACATGGAAAAAGGCGATTAGCGCCGGAGTCGGCTCTGTCCTCGGTTTCTTTGCAAGCAGTGCAGTGAAAATTGCGCTGCAGCTGGTGATGATTATCCTCTTTTTTATTTGGGTTTTCTGATTAAAGATGGCATGATTGAATGAATACTGGATCAGAGAGAAGGAACGGACTTGACGAAGGAAACGAAAGATTCTCTTGTAAAAGGGACGCTTATTCTCACCGTGGCCGCGCTTGTAGCGCGGTTTCTCGGCGTTTTTCAGCGTATTCCGCTGGTGCACCTGCTTCATGAGGAAGGAATGGGCAGCTATTCCATTGCTTTTAATCTATACTCGATCTTACTTGTTGTTGCAACAGCGGGTATCCCGAGTGCGCTAAGCAAAATGGTATCGGAAAAGTATGCGATCGGACGACCAGCCGAAGCAAAACGTATTTATCGTGCGGCGATCTGGTTTGCAATCGTAGCGGGAGTCATCATGACCGCACTGCTTTATGTCTTTGCTCCGATCTATGCTGAACAAATATCGCATGGTGGACCGGATGCTACACTAGCTACTCGCGCAATAGCGCCGGCTATGCTATTTTTCCCGCTCATTGCCATTATGCGCGGTTATTTCCAAGGCAGACAAAACATGATGCCGAACGGGATTTCGCAAGTAGTGGAACAAATATTCAGGCTTGTTACCTCAATTGGACTAGCATTTATTTTATTGAATATCAGCTTAGGTTGGGGTGTGGCTGGCGCATCTTTCGGTGGGGTCATTGGTGGAGTAGCGGCACTTGCCGTTATGCTTTACTATGCCATGAAGCTAAAACGTAGAGATGCTCTGTCGCTGAAAAGGAACGTTTCTCAAGCTGCGGCAGAAGAGACAGCAGCTGGAAGCGCCCAATCGACACAATTTCAAAAGCAAATATCTTACAGTGAGATCTATCGCAGTCTTCTAAAGTTGTCGATTCCAATTGTCATATTCTCGGTGACGGTTACCCTAGTTTATGCCATCGACACTTCTATCATTATCCCACTCTTAGAGGGTACAATCGGCCGGAGTGAAGCGCTTGGGCTGGTCGGTATTATAGGAGGACGTGCCCAATCCCTGGCGGGAATTCCGATTATTTTGGCCATCGCGCTAAGTCAATCAGTCGTTCCCATCATTTCATCAGCGTATTCCCGCAAAGATATGAAGCAAGTTAGCCATCAGACAACAAGGGTGCTTCAACTCTCGATTCTTTCTGGTTTACCTGCTGTGTTGGTTATCGCCATTGCTGCTCGTCCGTTAGACTTCTTCATGTTCGGACATGAGGATACCGCATTTGGCATGAGTCACGGACCTCATATGATATCACTGCTTACATTGGGCGCAATGTTTCAAATCGTTATGCAGACTTCAGGCGCTGTCCTGATGGGCATGGGCCGTATGAAGCCGCTGATGATACACGTTGCCGTTGGTATTGCGGTTAAGCTAGCAGGGAGCTTCCTTCTTGCGAAGTGGTTTGGCATCTACGGGATCATCGGCTCAACAGGCCTTTGCTTTATCGCAATGTCTTGGCTTAATTTGCGCTCGCTGCGAAAAGAAGTCGATTTCACGATTCTCGGACGGCGTTTCATCGGATTATTGCTTTCCATTGTTGTCATAGTCATCCTAGGTCTCGGGGGAGAATGGCTAACTCATACGTATGTGCAGCCAACTAGCTTCTACCGTTTAAATGAAGGAATCAATGCTGTACTTGTTTGTGGCTTCACGGCTGCTTTATATCCATTATTGCTGATGGTTACGCGTGTTGTTACGAAGGACGACGTGAAGAGCTTTCCTGCTCCGCTGCAGAAGCTGCTTACCAAAGCAAGTCGGATATTGAAACGATCTTAATCTTGAGAAAATCCGGTTATAGCTACAGCATCTCAGAAGCACGTATAGCGAGCTCAATCTTATTTAATCCAAAATAAACTTCATTGGTCATATCAAATGGAACGGGAACTGGAATCGCACGCATGTGCTGCAGCGGTTTCCTTAGATCGATGAACCAATCACCGGGTTGTACAAGCTCTAGCGGTTGGTCGGGCCATGCTTGAGCGAGTGGAGGACTGTACAGGGGAGCTGCACCAGGCTTCCATACACAACCATCTAGCCTCTCCTGATATTTTTTATCGGGGGAGGCTTTTCCTGTTGGCGTATAAAGGTGCGGCCAATAGTCAGCGCGCGACCCCGTGTGGGAGGTTGAAGCAGCAAAGCTTAATACGCCCTGATAAACCTCTGGAACACCAAACAAAATGGCATACAAACTTTTCCCGAATTCGATGCGTTCCGATAAATCAGCGAAATTCTCTAGAATGAGTCCAGCTAAATGCGAAGAAGGATCTTGATTAGAAGCAGATTGTAAGAGGGAGGAAAAAGGGAACCCGACTTGATTCAGCTGGAGCCATGCTTGGCTTTTGAAAAGCGGCGTATTTAAAACGGTTTGCTGGTAATAGGCATTCTGAACAACACGTTGTTCGATGAAATTCTGTTCGTTAATGATGAGCGAAATGGTAAGCACGGCGGATTCATTATGCATCCAGTAATCCTGCCAAACCGGCTGCATCCATGCGGATACGTTCAAAGCAGGAAGCAGATGAAACAAGCTTCGCTGCTGCTTTTTACTCTCGGCATAAAGAAGCAGCTGCGGATAAGCATCATGAAAAATCAAGCCGTTGGCTCGCTCCAGGAAATTAAAAAGGTGCACAGTCATCGTCTTGTTTAATAAATGAGGCAGCAGCTCCCCGCGCAGGTCTGTCATGCACCAACCGCCATTGCGAGAAACCATATGGGCAAGAAGTGCCCAGTGAAGCTCTGGATTTTCTTCGTATGCGGTCCAATACGCCCCAGTCCGTGTGACATTATTTCGATTTTCATGCCGAGTCTTATCTTTAATCCGGTTCAAGATGAGCTTTTCCTCAGAGGAGGCCATCTGACTGATTGCACCCGCTTGTGAAAACTCCAATTGTGACTTCCAGAGAGCTTCAAGTCGCCGAATGGATGTCTTTGAGACTGGAATGGGGTCATGGACAGCATCGGCCTTCTTCCTGATAGGATTAACAAAGTGCAATAAAGCGCTTGGGAGCAGCCTCATTTTAGCCCACATACCTCGATCCTTACATTTTCCCGATTTAGCCGTTTCTCCCACAATGTTATCCTCCATCCAGGCCCTGTAATCAACATGTCCCTATATTGTGAGCTAAAGTGCTTGCTGCTATGTGAGAGTTATAGAGAAAATCAGGACAAGTTTACCAATTTGAAAATAAGCCTTCAATTCCACTTTTAGAGTGGTTTTGGAGGCTTATTTTTGGGTCTGTCTAAAATTACTCTTCCGTTTTTACCGGAGCGGCTTTCGGTTGTTCGAGTCCTGGCTTTGTCACACGTCCCGTACGATGAAGAGCTTCGCGCAGCAAATATTCGATGTGGCTGTTAACGCTTCGGAACTCATCCTCCGCCCAACGTTCCAATGCCTCATAGAGCTTGGGATCGAGTCGGAGTGCGAAGTTTTTCTTAGGAGCCATAGCAGTTCCCGTTAATACAACGAACCGGTATTAATGACCGGGCTCGCTGAGCGGTCCGATACAATCGCAACAAGCAGATTGTTAATCATGGCCGCCTTCCTCTCTTCATCCAGGTGCAGACCTTCGGATTCCAACCGAGCGATGGCCATCTGCACCATACCGACAGCCCCGTCGACAATGATTTGGCGTGCGGACAAAATAGCAGAAGCTTGCTGGCGTTGAAGCATGGCACTGGCAATTTCAGTCGAGTAGGCAAGGTGAGTCAGACGAGACTCAATGACTTCAACACCCGCAACGGAAAGTCGTTCCTGCAGTTCAAGGCTAAGCTCAGCAGCAACTTCATCCGCATTCCCCCTGAGTGAGTACCCATCGCTTTCAAAGCGGTCATACGGATATTTACTGGCCACATGACGCAGCGCCGTTTCACTTTGAATTTCCACGAACTTCTCATAGCTGTCCACATCGAAAAGAGCCTTATACGTATCGACAACTTTGAACACAATGACAGCCGCAATCTCAATTGGATTTCCTTCGATATCGTTCACTTTCAGTTTTACACTGTTAAAATTGCGCACACGCAATGAAATTTTCTTTCTAGTTGAAAAAGGAACAATTAACCACAAGCCGCTCTTGCGAATCGTACCCATGTAGCTGCCAAAGAAGGTGATGACAGAAGCTTCATTCGGCTGCACTGCAGTGATGGTCGAAACAAAGACTAATCCGAGAACAAGGAGAATAACGCCTGGTACAAAATGCTCTTGCGTAAGGAGGTAGACGCCCACCCCGCCGCCTATAACAAATAACAATAATCCGAGAAATCCATTCATTGACCATGCGTTCGTTTCTTTCATGCCTGCAACACCCTTTCTTATTAAATATCGAATTGATATTTATATGATATCACTTTTTACTAAAAATGTAAATTAAAAAAAGCGCAAGATAGCTTCAACTTTTTTATCTTGACACGATTTTTTGGGCATGCTATAAGTTAATAAATTCCTAAGCAATGAGGTGCTCGCTATGATTAAAGTTTCCAATGAACCAGCTTTTCACGAACAAATCTCGCAGTCCACGTTGACCGTTGCCATATTCAAAGCAACTTGGTGCAATGACTGCCATTTTATTGAACCCTTCATGCCGGCTGTGGAGGAAGCCTATGCTGGTCGCATCACGTTCATTGAATTAGACCGCGATGAAGTACCTGATCTCTGTGAGCAGTTGAACATCCTTGGCATTCCGAGCTTTATTGCTTTCCGTGGAGGTCAAGAGCTCGTTCGTTTCGTAAGTAAACTGCGTAAAACTCGCGAAGAAATTGAACAGTTCCTAGACCGGGCTCTTGAGGTATCCAGCGCACTTGCGCCATAATCGCCAATATGAAAAAAACGGCTCCTTGGGGAGTCGTTTTTTCATATTGGCGATTGTCAACTAGCGCTCGACTCCGAAATAAACGGAATTAGCTGTATTTTTACATCATGCCGGTATTGTCGTGTGGTTTCGGAGCTTTGTAACAATTGCGAATGGATTTGCTATCTTTTTAAAGCTATAATTGAAAGCGAAACTCCTTTATTCGACATGATCAACAGAAGTAACGACATAAAAGTAGGTGCAATCATGCAAAAATTGATTCAAAGATTAGCGAATCTTTCGGCCATCGGCATGTTTCTTATTCTTGCAATGGGCGCCTTGGTTACGAAGGCTGACGCAGGCAGAGGCTGCGGAGATGAGTGGCCGCTGTGTAATGGGAAATTCGTTCCGGCGCATACGATATCATCGTTCATCGAGTACAGCCATCGCTTAGTTGTTGGGATTGTAACGTTAATCCTGATTGCTACATTCTTCCTAGTATTTCGTTATGTGAAACGTAAAGATGCGAAATTTTTCATCTCCGGTACGGTTTTGATGACGCTGATTCAAGCAGCGATGGGTGCTTTGGCCGTCGTATGGCCCCAATCCTCACTCGTTTTGGCACTCCATTTCGGACTATCGCTACTGGCATTTGCATTTGCTTTGCTGCTAGCACTTGTGTTTACTTCATGGGGGCAATTTCAAAGAGACACGGTCATTCGCAGCAGCTTTAAAGCCTTCGTATGGATTACGGCTGTTTACAGCTATGTCGTTGTTTATCTGGGGGCGTTTGTACGTCACACAGTGTCAACAGGTGGATGTTCAGGCTGGCCACTATGTAATGGGAAAGTAGTTCCTGAGCTCAGCGGGGCAACCGGTATCGTTTTTACCCACCGTGTAGCGGCATTGTTGTTGTTTATTTGTATTCTGTTTCTCTACCTGCAAGCCAAACGTTATTATCATGGCTCAGACAAGCTGCGTCTTGGCAGCAAATGGGCGCTAATTTTAGTGTCGCTTCAAGTAATTAGCGGTGCTGTTGTGACCTGGTCGATGGGCAATGAAGTCGCTTATTTATTTACCGGCATGCTGCATGCGATTATTGTCTCATGCATGTTTGGATTCTTATGTTATCTATGTGTACTAACGCTATATGACCGCAAAGCTTAATGCCTGACAGGCGAGCTCCTTGGAAGCATGGCAGGGCTGCTTATATGGAAGAGGAGGCCTTCTAAAGGAAGGCTATTTCCTTTTATTACGTTTACGCGCCTACTATCTCACAGTAAAAAGGTGGAACATACATGGTACCAACGAACTTACGAGCTTTTCTTGACATTTTACGCAGCGAAAAACAAGTGATCGAAATATCTGCTCCTGTAGACCCGAATTTGGAACTCGCCGAAATTCACCGCCGTGTCATCGACGAGCAAGGACCAGCCTTGTTGTTCACGAACGTCAAAGGCAGCTCGTTCCCTGTTGTCTCTAACTTATTTGGAACGACACGACGCGTCGATCTCGCGTTCGGTCCGAAACCGGAGCAATTCATGAAAGCGGTTATCAATGCGACGAATACGTTGATGCCGCCGACGCCCAAAGCACTATGGGGCGAAAGAGCCCTTATTCTCGACCTGCTGAAGGTTGGAACGAAGAAGGTGCAACCGAACCAAGCGCCGATCCTCGGCGGCTTGAAGCGTGAGAATCCGCTCGCAGGACTGCCTGTCCTGACGAGCTGGCAAGAAGACGGCGGCCCGTTCGTGACGCTGCCGCTCGTCTACACTGAGCATCCAGATGGCGGTCATCATAACCTAGGCATGTACCGCATGCAGGTTTATGATGACTTCACCACCGGGATGCATTGGCAAATACATAAGGGAGGCGGCTTCCACTATCATGAAGCCGAGAAGCGTAACCAAGCGCTGCCCGTCACCGTGTTCCTGGGCGGCCCGCCAGCGCTCATCGCCTCGGCGATCGCACCGGTGCCCGAGCACCTGCCCGAGCTAATGCTAGCTTCGCTCATCCTCGGGCAAAAGCTCCCCATGGTGGACAACCCCCATGGAGGGCACCGCCTCGTGGCCGAGGCGGAGTTCGCAATATGCGGCTCCGTACCGCCGCATCTGAGACGCCCTGAAGGGCCGTTCGGCGACCACTTCGGGTATTACTCGCTCATCCATGATTTCCCCGTGTTCAACGTGAATCATGTATGGCACCGCAAAGACGCGATCTATCCGGCGACGATCGTCGGCAAACCGCGCCAAGAAGATTACTTCCTTGGTGAATTCTTGCAAAGACTGCTCGAGCCCGCTTTTCCGATGGCGATGCCGGGGGTTAAAGATCTGTGGACGTATGCAGAGACCGGGTTCCACCCGCTCGCAGCTGCCGTCGTCCGCGAGAGTTACAGCCGTGAAGCGCTTGGCACGGCGTTCCGCATTCTGGGTGAGGGTCAACTGTCGCTCACCAAGTTCTTGATCGTCACGGACCAGCCGACGGTCTTGGCTAACTTCACGCAGCTGCTGGAGACGGTGCTGGAGCGTTTCGACCCAGGCCGCGATTTGTTCGTTTTCAATAAAACATCGCATGATACGCTTGATTATACAGGTGGCCAACTCAATCACGGAAGCAAAGCGGTACTGCTCGGCACAGGTGATCCTGTACGCGAGCTGCCAAGGACCTACTCCGCAGGTGAGCTGCCTGAGATCCAGGACATCGCCGTTTACTGCGGCGGCTGTCTGCTTGTCTCAGGCGCGTCTTACGCGGCGGAACCGGAACTGCCCCAGCGCTTGCTGGCAAATGCGGCAAGCCGTCTAACAGAGTGGCCGCTTGTCATCTTAGTGGATGACGCCAGCGGCATCGCACATGATCAAACGAAATTCCTGTGGACCGTCTTCACGCGCTTCAATCCGGCAAGTGATATGTATGCACAATCAAGTGTGAATCGTCATCACATTGCTTATGAGGTTCCTATCGTGATTGATGCTCGTATGAAACCGGGCTACCCAGATGAGCTGTTCCCGCGGCAAGATATCGTTGATCTTGTTGATAGCCGCTGGAAGGAATATTTCGCATGAGTCGGAGCGGGTTCGTTCCTTTAATCCACATGCGGGGTTAACGGGCTGCGCTTCGCAAGTATGATTCCGATCCTATGGGTCTATACTTACTTCTATTATCGTTCCCGTTCGCTTAAGATACAGATTGCCGGTCGGGATCTCTCTGCACTATTTTGCCAAGAAGGGGGTGTGCCCATGCTGCGAGTATTGTTCAACGAACCGAAACGAATAGATAGCGGACTTCTTCTAGACGCCGGTAATGCGGTGAGAACGTTTATTCAATTGTTGGAATCCAAGGAGCATAGCCACTTAACTTCAGAGTATCCCAAGTATCATAGGCAAGCGATCTGGAGCAAGGGGTTTATTGATGCTTTGGATGAGTTGGAACAAAGTAAATATTGCTGCGAACGTTATGCGGAACATATCAGTAAAGCCTTTTTAGAGGAAATGAACACACAAGAGATCGAAGCATATCATCGATTTGTTTACTTTTATAAAAATGCCTTCATTCGGCTGTTTTCGATATTGGACAAATTGGGCACGTTTATGAATGATCTATTTGAATTGAAAACGGAGATTCTTAAGTCACGTTTCTCGTACTTTACTGTACTGCGCCGGATGCATGAAAAGAAGATTCACGGTCCGCTGGAGATCCAACTTTACGACCTCAAAATGGATTATAAATCGCCGCTAGATCGACTGCGCAATCAACGAAATATGGAGATACATTATATTAATGCAGAAATGCTGGATGATCTTATGCAAAAAGTGCCGTTCCCTGGAGATCATATTCACGTTGAAAATATCAAAACGAATGTCGCTGATCTCCAGCAGGGATTTGATATGGTGTGCCGAACCTTAACAATAGCTTTCTCTTATATTACGGCAAGTATTGCAAAGGGGTAAGAGGACCATGGAATTAAGAGGCCGAACGGTCCTTATTACAGGCAGCGCCAAGGGGTTGGGCAAAATGACCGCCATAACCCTAGCTCAACGGGGTTGTCAGGTAGCTGTTAATTACGTAAATAGTGAAAAGGAAGCCGCGGAACTCGTCCTTCGCTTAGAGGATTTGGGAGTTCGGAGCGTGGCCGTCCAAGGTGATGTCGCTAAACGCGAGGACATTGTCCGTATGGTGGAGGAAACGGCATCCCAGCTCGGACCGATTGATATTCTTGTGAATAATGCCGGCCCTTTTTTCAGAGAGCGGCGCTTTTTCGCCGACTACGCCGTCGATGAGATTGAATATCTCATGCGCGGTAATTTGTTAGGTGTCATGGAGCTGGATCACATGGTTCTGCCTATGATGAGGGAAAGACGCTGGGGACGAATTATCCATTTTGGATTCGGAAAGGCAGCTGAAGCTAGAGGTTGGACGCATCGTGCTGTGTACGCGGCAGCCAAAGTTGGCTTAGTTTCCTTTACGAAGACATTGGCTGAAGAAGAAGCAAGCCATGGGATTACCGTCAATATGATATGCCCTGGTGATATTCGAGGTAAGAACAAAGAAAGGACGATGCAGGAAGCACGTCTGGAAGTGGATGGGGAAACGCCGGTGGGAAGACCGGGAACAGGTGAAGACGTTGCTAGAGTGATAGATTTCCTCTGCTTACCCGCATCTGATTTCATTACAGGGAACATAATGGATATTTCCGGAGGGTTGGATCCGATCCAGCCATTACCGGTGCTAAACCAGCGTAAAAACTAGTCCTTTTCATATACCAAAAAGAGCTTACCATAGTGGTAAGCTCTTTCTTATGATATAGTCGTATTAGAATACCTGTACGACTTCTGTTATTCCTTCTACTTCTTCTACCAATGCGCGTTCAATACCAGCTTTCAACGTAATCGTCGAACTCGGGCAGCTACCGCAAGCACCCATAAGTTTTAGCTTAACGACACCGTCTTCTACATCAACCAAATCTACGTCACCGCCATCGCGTTGTAGAAAAGGACGGAGTTTATCTAAAACCTCAAGGACTTCATCATAAATTACTTCTTTTGTTTTTTCAGTCATTTGATTCATCTCCTTTCTTTTATTATTATATTACAATAATGTTGAAATGAAAATGGTTTTCAACTTGAAATCATCATAAGGTGGAATTTTTATTATGAGACCAATCATTGAATTTTGTGCCAGCAATATGCACCATGGAACCGATAAAGTCATGAAAGCCTTGGAACAAAACCCTGACTATGACGTCATTGAATACGGCTGTCTAGGCAATTGCGGACAGTGCTATATGGAACCCTACGCGCTCTTGAATGGCGAAATCATTGCAGCTGAAAGCGCAGATCTTCTCCACGAACGCATTTTAGAAAAAATAAAAGAAATTGAAGCGATGTACGATCTTCTGGGTGACTAATCTTATCCGAAGTGGCGTTTGGACTTCCACAGTACACCGCTTTTGAGCATACGAGCGATTTTACCTGTCATTAGCGTACGTTTACCCATGATGCCGAATCCGCTTTTTTTACCCAATGAACCTAACGTACCTCTGAGCTTGATTTTACCAAGACGCGGTGTATCGCCTTTCCAAATCGCTTGCATCACTTCAGCAATTTGCTTGCCTTGCGCTTGCGCGGCTTGTGCACTTGGAGAGAACGGCAAGGACGCACAGTCACCTACAACGAACACTTCTTGATGATCTGGGATTTGGTGATACTCGTTGAGCATAATACGGCCTTGGCGGTCTTTGGGCACATTCAAAGCCTCTACGATTGGATTAGGCTGAATGCCTGCTGTCCAGATCGTGGCATCTGTTTTAATAATCTCTTCCTGGTTGTACAATTCTCCGCCATCTAGTCGTACCAACGATACTTGAGTACGCAGTTCGATGTGATGCTCCATCATCCATTCACGTACGTATTGCTGCAGATTGCTAGGGAAGGCAGATAATAAGCTTGGACCGCGATCGATTAAGCGAATGTTCAAATCAGTCCGGCTTTCGCGCAGTTCTGCAGCCATTTCAACACCGCTTAGCCCTCCTCCAATAATGGAGATTTGTCCATAAGGCGCAATGTCGTTAATGCTTTGATAAGTAGCACGGGTTTGTGCTAGGGTTTGGATGCTGCAAGAGTTCTCCCTAGCACCAATAATTCCGTGATAGCTATCCACACAACCCAGACCGATAACCAGCCAGTCATAGGTTATCGGTTCTTTGTCTTCAAATAGAATTTGCTTGTTGTTCAGATCGACCGCCGAGACTTCCCCATAAGTTAGAAGCAACCGCGAATCATCCGGGTAAGCAACTCGAATATGTGTTTCAGCAATTGTACCTGAAGCAAGCGCGTAATATTCTGTTTTTAGTCCTTGAAAAGGGCACCGGTCAATAAGCTCGAGTACTGTATCTTCCGGTAAATCCTTTTCCAGCATGTTTAAGGCTATGGTCAGTCCGCCATAACCTCCTCCGAGAATTACAAACTTTTTCATTCCATCCAATATCCCTTCTGAACGATATCTCTTCTCTAGTATAACTAATAAACTTTGATTTCATTATAAAAGGTATCACGTTCAACTGGAACGCGTCCTGCGCCTTGAATTAGCCATACAAGTTCATCTCGTGTAAGACCTTCAGGTGACAAAGCACCAGCTGCATGGGAAATTTTCTCTTTCACAATCGTACCGTGTGCGTCAGAAGCACCGAAGGTGAATGACAACTGGGTCAATTTGGTGCCAATGTTGATGAAGTAAGCCTTAATATGAGGGAAATTATCAAGCATCAAACGGCTAATCGCAATGGTCTTCAGTTCATCCCAGGCAGGTACCCGTTTTTTGAGGCCTGCATTCTTGCTTGCCGGTTGAATAGAATTCGGGATGAACACAAGGAAACCGCCTGTTTCGTCCTGCAGCTCACGCAAAAGTATCATATGACGAATGCGTTCCTCTTTCGTTTCGATCGAACCATAGAGCATCGTGGCATGCGTTTTCATTCCGAGTTGATGGGCATTACGGTGTACGTCGAGCCATTCCTCCGTGGATGCTTTTTCCACCTTCATTTTCGTACGATAGCGCTCGGTTAGAATTTCGGCTCCTCCTCCTGGAAGTGTGGACAGACCTGCATCCATTAACGTTTTGAGGACATCTCGGTAACTGAGACCACTGATACGCGAGAAAAATTCAATTTCTGCCGCTGTATGAGCTTTAATCGTAACAGCAGGGTAAGCTTGCTTCAGCTGGCGAATACAATCGACGTAATATTCAAAAGGCAAATGGGGATTATGCCCTTGACTAATATGAAATTCCTTAATTTCCGGATTAAAGTTCTCAGCGACATAATCTAACATTTGGCTCGGTGTAAGCGTATAGGAGCCTTCTTCACCTTCGTCGCGGCGGAAATGACAAAAAGCACAATGCTCCTCGCACACATTCGTGAAGTACAAGCTCATATTTTGCACAAAATAAACCTTGTTCCCGTTCATTCGTGTATTTACTTTGTTCGCTAATTGACCTATGGTCAGTAGATCTTCTGATTCATACAAAAATAGTCCATCTTCCAGCGATAGACGTTCACCCTTCTCAACCTTGTCCGCAATTTCTGCCATCCGTTTGATCGGGTCTGTGATCATAACACTCATCCTAATTCCTCCTATGAATACAAATTAAAGCTCATACTGAATCGACGCATCGAGCTTGATAAAGACCAAATGCGCCTGTGCGGTGTAAGTCGCTCGCGTACCTGTCTGCCAGTTCGGTTCGGGAATTCAACACCTAATATAGGGATCTTTGAGCGTAGCTCAAAGTCTCTCCGCTTAGTTTCTCTATACGTGCAAACCATCCATCCCATTATAAACCTCTGCGTTGGGAGGGGCAATATGATGAAGATGAAGATAAATTGACAATCTATATAAAACTATGAAATTTCTATCATTTAGGAAAATGTTATTTCCAATATTAACAAATTCCTGTATACTATTGCAATGTGATTACGTAGGGTTAAAAGGTGATTATAACGTGCTGACATATTTCGTAACCGAACCGCAGGAACGATTGAATATAGCCATAGAACAGCTTCGAGGCCAGATGGTTACCTTGGGTAATGTCTACGGCTTTCTGCATCCTGACGTGCAGCAGTGCAGTCGGGATCTGGATCAGTTAATATTGCAGTATTACGCTATGCAACCTAAGCAGTAAGCTTATGGCTACAATGAATATCTATATAGCTGCCCTTGAGCAATGCGTTGAATAGGAGTATACTTGATAGTAAGCATTACGAAAACTTATGTATAATGCAGTTTTCCTTAAGGAGAACTTTAGGGAGGGATTTACGTTATGATTAACATTAGTGAATCAGCGACTGATAAAATTAAGGAGCTTCTCGCTTCAGAAGAATCACCGAACCTGTTCTTACGTCTAGGCGTAAAAGCCGGAGGCTGCAGCGGTTTCTCTTACGGCATGGGCTTCGACGATGAGCAGAAGGATGACGATAAAGTATTTACCATACATGGCCTGAAGGTTGTTGTGGACGATGATAGCTCCAAATATTTATACGGTGTTGAGATCGACTACACAGACGCAGGGATGGGCGGAGGGTTCTCCATAAATAACCCGAATGCCGTAGCATCGTGTGGATGTGGCTCTTCCTTCAAGGTGAAGGACGAAGAGGGCTTAGTCGAGAAATGTGACGATAAAGTCGAGGCTTAATTAGGGATTTTGGGTGTTTGAAGAAGTTCGGTGAACACAACCCTAAAAAGCAGTGTTTTGGATTGTTAATTGATACCTCCTAAAAATGTGTATGATGCAAATACACATTTTTAGGAGGTTTTTTGTATATGCTAATGAAGAGGGAAAGGCGAGTTAGTGATAGGAGTTACCCTTTGCTTGATTAAGCTAAACATTGGTGTTATTTTATTAACTGGATTTCAACAAATGAATAGTAGTGATTTAGTGAGTCAACATTCGGAATTTAGTCCTATAAAAAACCATCGTTTGCATCGCTCTACTTGCATTACGAACTCTTGTATTCTGAGTATAATTTTCCAAGCATATATTCTTTTTCACTTTATATTCTAATATCAATTTTCTCAAAATGGATTGTGGTTAGAATTGTTGCAAAAAGCGATTGAAGATGCTGGAGAAAAAGGGAATGCTTCTTCAATGGGGCTTTTTTTGCAATTTCTGGGTTGCGGATTACGAAGCTTCCAAGCTTGTGTATTTTATAAATGTCTTGGAATTTCTGAAGACTGGTAGTAACGTGAACGCGTGGAATAAGAAATGCTGTTGACGCTGCGGTCAAAGCTGCATTGAGCGATACTCCTGAAAAAGGGGGCTATGATTAATATCGATTTTTAACAGTTCTGCATCGTGAGGGGATCATCTATTTTCAAATGAAGAAAAAGGCCGCGAGTGTATACAGGGGGCAGTTCCCTAATACACGATGCGGCCTTTAATTTTAACATTATCACCATACTTGGCTTTCATGAGCTTGGTTTGCTCTAGCATAAAAGTATAGATTTCTTTCAATCGGTTCTTACGAGGTTTAATTGTTTCTTTTATTTCACCGTTTAGTACTATATCGTAGACGATCAAGGTCATTCTCTCCTTTGTTTTGACTTTCTACTACCATTGTATGCTACGAATATTAAGTGACGATTAAAATTTCTTTTCAATTTTGTGAAGAACCTTAAGGATTTGTTAAGTGTGAGTAAAAAAAGGGGATTACTGATCACTTTTTTTTATCAGTAGAAAGAGAGTCTAGCATGTGTATAACTTTATGCACAGTATCCCCTATACATTTAAAGAGTTTAAGTGACATATTAACAATTTACCCACAGGATATGCACAATGTTCTGTGGATAACGGAACGCTTGTTCTAATTTTGCCCCCGTGATAATATAATTACAAATTATAGAATAAAGGTGATTTCAGTGAGACAAATTAGCGACGAAACGTTGATCGACTCCTATTACAAGGCACTGGATTTGAGATTGGAATCTGATTTTGTTGATCTGTTGCTCGCAGAAATTCAAAGACGGAATTTGAAACTGCACGTTTACATCAAGGTTGAAACACCGCTAAATTAGAAAGGTTCCCCAACTTCCAACAGCACTTACTTCCATAGATCATGAACTTATTTGGATGGTAAAACTGTAATGGCAGTCGGAGCAATTCACGAGATGAAGGCATTGATCATGCTGTACAGCTGTCCCATCCGACATGGAGATCTCATCAATCTCTCGATAAGGGGAGTATGGACCGAGATAGTCACTCAATCTGCCGCAATCATTCATCTGATGCGAACAAACAGGGCACTCGGTGTTCAATTCCTGCAGGCCATTGCAAACCGGACATATATAAGACAAGGGGTATTCCTCCTAATCCGAAGATTAGGTATAGAATACCCCTTTTTATGTAGAAAGATTAAAGTTTTAAGTTACTGCTATGTCCTGGTGAAAGCTTTGCACTTGGGTCGATATATACTTTAGCATTATTAATCGCAGTAGGTGCTTCACCGAAGCCGACAGCAATCAATTTCAATTTACCGGGATAAGTGGTGATATCGCCTGCAGCGAAAATGCCTGAGATGTTCGTTTCCATTCTGGAATCAACAACGATCGAGCCATTCTCGATGTCAAGACCCCATTCAGAAATCGGTCCAAGGGAAGATACGAACCCAAAGTTAATAATAACAGCATCGACATCGTGTTCGGTTTCTTCGCCTGATTTGATATCTTTAAGTGTAACTTGCTCAATACGGTCACTACCGTGAAGTTTCGTAATTTCTGTTGGCGTCACGACATTTACTTTGGAATTCATCAGGTTCTCTACACTGTGCTCATGCGCACGGAATTTATCTCTACGATGAATAAGAGTAACTTTCTCAGCAATAGGCTCAAGCATCAAAGCCCAATCAACTGCAGAATCACCGCCGCCGCTGATTAACACTTTTTGGCCAGCAAAAGCATTCAAATCGCTAACGAAGTAATGCAAGTTTTTCTTCTCGAATTGCGCGGCTTCCGGTAGTTCAAGACGACGCGGTTCGAATGCGCCAACCCCGCCTGAAATAATAACTGCATGGCTAAAGTGCGTGCCTTTGTCTGTCGTTATTTCAAAGAGACGCTCTTCTTTTTTGATGACTTGATGGACTTTCTCTTCCAAACAAACATCGATAGGAAAATGTTTCATTTGATCTAACAAGTTGTTTACTAATTCTTGTGCGGTTATCTTTGGGAAACCAGCAACATCATAAATATATTTTTCAGGATATAGAGCTGCAAGTTGTCCGCCAAGCTGCGGCATACTTTCGATAATTTTCACGGATGCTTGACGCATACCAGCATAGAAGGACGCGAACATCCCAGCAGGGCCACCACCGACTACGATAATATCCACGATGTCTTGAGTTTCTCTCTCGTTCATTGTTAAACTCCTCCGATTCATTTCCTTTAATGTGTCATTATTCTGAGTATTTCACAATCATTATTTCATTATAATCTTCTCTTCTATTGAAGGAAACAGGAAAAGTACGATTTCTTTATATAAATCAATTATATATATGATAAGTTATGGCTACATTGGATGGACAGGCCAGAATGGCTTGTATGCCTTATTTTAAAGCAAAATAGCACTTGATATTTACTTATGAAAATTATATTATATCATGAGAATCGGTTTAGCATGTTGTGATTAAATTCATCCTGTTTCATCATAATTCACTGCGAGTGAGTGCAAACTAGAAGCAGTATACTACTTTTGAAGCCGTTTGTGTAATTTTTCACAAGATAGAGAAACCATAGGACTATAAAATCGGATATGGAAGTGAGAGAGACATGAGTAGAATACCAAGAATCGTTATCTTAGGCGCCGGATATGGTGGGATTCTTTCTGCAATTCGTTTGCAAAAAGAACTGAATTACAATGAAGCTGATGTAACACTCGTAAACAAACATGACTATCACTACATTACAACTCATCTTCACATGCCTGCTGCTGGGACAGATAATCCTGAAAATGCACGCGTGAACATTTTGAAATTGATTGATGAATTTAAAGTTGATTTCGTGAAATCTACGGTTACACAGATTCGCCCGCATGAGAAAAAGGTTATTCTTGAAGATGGTACGCTATCTTATGACTACCTCGTTGTTGGTCTTGGTGGCGAAGCTGAAACTTTCGGTATTCCTGGACTTAAAGAAAACGCGTTGAACATCCGCAGTATCAATAGCGTTCGCTTCATTCGTGAGCATATTGAGTATCAATTCGCGAAGTACAAGCGTGAGCCAGATCGCAAAGATTACCTGACATTCGTTATCGGTGGAGCAGGATTTACCGGAATCGAATTCATTGGTGAGCTTGCTGACCGTATTCCACAGCTTTGCAAAGAATTCGACGTCGATCCTTCCCTCGTGAAGATTTATAATATTGAAGCAGCACCAACCGCATTGCCAGGTTTCGATCCTGAGCTTGTTGAATATGCAATGAAAGTTTTAACTGACAAAGGCATAACTTTTAAAATCGGGACGGCAATTAAAGAATGTACACCAGAAGGTGTTCTGATTGCTGGCGATGAGTTCATCAAAGCAGCTACAGTCGTATGGACAGGCGGTATCCGCGGAAACCATATGCTTGACGAAGCCGGGTTCGAGACCATGCGCGGCAGAATAAAAGTTGACGAGCACCTGCGTGCTCCTCAATTCGATAACATTTATGTAGTGGGTGACTGTTCCATCGTCATGAACGATGAAGGCAGACCATTCCCTCCAACAGCTCAAATCGCTATGCAGCAAGGTGAAGCTGTTGCGCACAACCTGATTGCTTCCATTCGCGGTTCGCAAATGAAAACATTCAAATTTTCCAACAAAGGTACAGTTGCTTCTTTGGGTAAAGGACAAGCTATTGGTATCGTTGGGTCTCGTAAACTGAAAGGTAACGTTGCAGCCATGATGAAAAAAGTGGTTGATATGAGATACCTTTACATTATCGGCGGAATTCCGCTCGTTATACGTAAAGGACGTTTCTAGTCATCATCAACAAACGGGGGGATCGCCATGCGGCACTGCAGTGTCCAAGTAAGAGGACTTCTTACCCGGGATGAACTGGATCGTTACAATGCTCTGATTGCGGTCGGTCACTTCTTAGAGACTGAGAAACGTTATGATCATGTAGCTGTTGTACAAAAAGAAATCGATATTCTCATTCTTCCTGCGATTGAACGATTGAAGGAAAAAGGCCGTCAGCGTGACCGGGATACCGAAGAGTATCTGGCACGCAAAGCTCAGATGCAAGCTGAATTAGAGGCTGCTCTGCGTGACGACGAGGATGAGGAATAACACAATTTAAACTGAAAGAAAGCTTCGCTCTTCATTGGGCAAGCTTTCTTTTTTTTGCTTCATTAATCATCACAGGCTGTTTACTCTCTTTCAAAAATGTGTACAATGTTGATTAAAACAAAACCCATCAATTGCAGCATTAGCTTGAACAGCAAAAAGAGTGAAAGACACAAGGTCCTTCACTTTTCACTTAATCAATTATGCTTGAATTAATTTAGCAAATTTTTCAGCTGTGAGCAGGTTGCCGACGTAGAAGTCGCCAAACTCACCAAAACGTGCACTTACTTCATCGAAACGCATTTCATAAACGAGCTTTTTGAAATGAATAGGATCATCAGAGAATAGGGTAACGCCCCACTCCCAATCATCTAGTCCAACAGAGCCTGTAATGATTTGTTTCACTTTACCAGCGTATGTACGTCCAATCATGCCATGGCTGCGCATCATCGTCTTGCGATCTTCGGCAGGGAGCATGTACCAGTTATCATTACCATCACGACGTTTATTCATTGGATAGAAGCAGATATGCTTCGCTTTAGGCAGAATAGGCTTTAAACGAGCTTGGATTTCTGGATCTTCTGCAGGATCGACACCTGGTTTGGCGAGATAACTGCTTAATTCTACGATGGATACATAGGAATAGACCGGGATTGTAAAGGCGGCAAAGCTTGATTTATTAAAAGCATTTTCCAGGTCATTCAGATCTTCCAGTGTTTCGCGCAATTGCATGAATACAAAATCGGCTTTCTGACCAACGATGCTATAAACGGCAGTACTGCCTAGTTTATCGTTTTCGATTTGCTGCCACTGGGACAGGAATGTATTCAGCTCGTCCGTTGCATGCTTACGCTCCTGTGGGGTTGCGGCATGCCATGCGTTCCAGTCGATTAGACGGAAATCATGGAGCGCATACCAGCCTTCCAGCGTTTGTACGGCTTCACTCATGAGTATTCCTCCATTCAAGGCTAATATCCCCTACATTGTATCCAATTCATGGGGAAAGGGCAAATGAACAAAGGGTGAAGATAGAAAAGTTCAATTTGTGTACACTTTACCTGTGCCATTTCGTGGATTACAATTATAAGGAAGCTAATAGATGAACGAGCTTCTTATACGTTAAGGGGGAACATACATTGCTGCAAATGATTATTGCCACTGTCTTAATGATGGTGTTATTTTTTGGACTGGGTTTTATTTTGAACATGCTGATGAAAACCACATGGTTTCCACTCTATGCTTTTATCGCTTTAGTCATCGGTGTGATGATTTACGGATCAATGGGATCTGCCTCTTTTTTATCCAGCGGCGAGAGCTTTACGATTGTAGATATCGTTCCTGCCATCGGTGGTTTGGTTGGCGCTATTCTAAGTGGATCGGCGATTAAAGCGCTGCGCATAAGAGGATTCAAAATGTTTTAATGTCATAAAAATAAGCAGAACTGGTCACGCTAAGGTGGAGTTGCCTAACTTTACTTAACGGAGGAGACTATTTTGCCTTTCGCCTATGTGAACGGAACGAAATTGCATTATGAGATTACAGGGACTGGCACCCCGATTGTCTTTATTCATCCACCTTTAATAACCTCACAAACTTTTGCCTATCAAAGAGAACAGCTATCGGATCAATTCCAAGTCATTACCTTTGATATCAGGGGGCACGGAGCCAGTAAGTCGTCAGAACGCCCATTCAGCTATGCCCTAATTGTCGAGGATATAAGGCAGCTTCTGGATTATTTGGGAATCGAAAAAGTCTTCCTGTGTGGTTATTCAACAGGTGGTTCGTTGGTATTGGAAGCTCATCTTACGTACCCTAAACGTTTACTTGGGGGAATCGTGATTAGCGGGATGTCTGAATTAACGGATTCCTATAACAAAAGCAGGATGTGGCTCGCTTCGTGGATGGCGAGTTCAGGTGTACTCATGAAGCTACTGAGAAAAGCAATCGCATTTGGAAATGCGGATAAGGATAAAACTTATCACAATCTGTATGAGAGCTCATTAAGCGATGCTGCGAATGATGTGAAATCCTATTACGAGCAGTCCCTTGCGTATACATGTACACGTCGTCTCCGAAGCATCCAGCATCCGATTCTATTGATTTATGGTCAGATGGACCGCTCCTTTCATCGGTATGCGAACTTACTTCATTCAGAGCTGCCGCATAGCTCGCTCTATTTCATTAAGGATGCTAAGCATCAAATTCCGATTAAGAACCCTACTAAGATGAATGACCTGATCCGTCTGTGGGTGAAAAGTCTGGAAGATCAGCAAACAGAGCGGGTGCTGCTTGATTTAGCAATTGCGAGGAAACTGAATCCGGTCATGTATGGAGAGGAAGCACAGGAAAGTCATCTGTCTGTTCATTGAATCAACCGAGAGGTTGGTTTTTTCATTTTAGGTAATATTATCTTTTCTCTAGGAGGTACCAAGCGTGTCGATTTTTGTGGTAGACTAAGAGAATAGAAACCGAGAAGCTTACATAGTTGCAATCGGTTGAGTTGAGGCAGGATGGTGCTGTAACGGGATGCGAATGACGAATATACTGCATTTCACTGAGAACCACAGGTTTTGTGTGAACCGTGAGTTTTCTTTGAGCAGTCTGGATTATAAAATGCTAGCCATGATGTATCAGCCTATGATAGGCGGATTGGCTATTAGTCTCTATCAAGCACTCTATCAGCAGATGAGTGCAGAAAAAGTCGGATATTCGCCGCTAGAACAACAGCGAAAGCTGTTTTTGCTGCTCGAGCTTGAGCAGGGAGAGCGAGGGCGCAAATATCTGATTGAGCAATCTTCGAAGCTTGAAGCTATAGGCCTTCTGCAGACAAACCGCAAGTTTCTGCCGGGCGAAGAAGACTATGTCTTCGTATATACATTGTTCCAGCCGCTTGGACCCAATGAGTTTTTCCGCAATCAGCATTTAACGCTGCTGCTTCGCGATAAAGTCGGTAAGTTCATGCTCCTTTCTCTTCGGGAAGAGCTGCTTTTGCCGGAGCCGGAAGAGTGCCGTGACGCAAGTGAAGAGAATCTGTCTGTGCCGTTCTATGATTTGTTCCGTCTCAACACCCAAGTGGTAGATTATGAACTGGAGCAGGCGCTGTATGAGGCCTCGGCGAGTAAACAGTCAGATGCTCGCATGGACGTAACAACCAAAGGCTTCCTATATGCCGATATTATCATGAGGTTCCCACGAGGAGCGAGTAATCGGGTTTTCGTCGAAGCTCTCAAGCATAAGCCGGATCAGATGGCTGCGATTAATATCGTAGCGAAGAAGTATAATTTATCCCTTCAGGAAACATGCCGTTTGCTTGACGAGGATGGCGTATTCGCCGAAGACGGCGAGCTGCAGATGGATCTCTTGCAGTATAATGCGAACCTTTTCTACAGACAGAGCAAGAAGCGAGACGAGGATCGAGAGCGCACTTTATCCAGGTCGGAAGAGAAAGATCAGGGTGAAGCTGCGGATATCTCGGAAGGCACGGTTGGAGACAAGTCCGTTGAGATGGCATATTATTTAGAAGTGCCGCAGCAGCTGCGCGGCGAATGTACGGATCATCAATACAATTACATTATGCGAAACGAGCCGTACACGGCAGTCTTGAAAATGTTTTTTACTCAGGGCTCCATTCCGGACGGCGTACTTAATATATTTGAGAAAATTGATCTGAATTATAAATTGAATGAGGAAGTTATTAATGTATTGATCCACTTCCTGCACATTGACCGCCGCTCGTGGGCAAAATCTTCGATTGAAGCTGTCGCTTCGGATATGTTAGGCAAGCAAATTGTTACATACGAACAAGCAGTGGAGTACGTACGTGAGAAAATCAGCTACAAACAGAAGGCCGCTTCCAAAGTAGAGGCTGCCAAAGCTGGCGGCGGCGGTGTAACTAGAGGCCGACAGGGCAAGACGCAGAAGCCGCACATTCCGATTGTTGTGCCGGATGCTGGCATAGTGGCGTCTTCTAGGCTGACGGATGAAGAGCTGGAGGCTGCTAGAAGGATGGCGCAGAAGCTGGACGAGCGATTTAATCGTAAGAGCTAAAATACAGTTAAGAAATACAGAATTATTTTAAATAACGTACAAGAGAACTAGAACTATAAGGAGGTGCAGGAAGCATGGAATCCTTGTCTCACTTACTCAAATCAATGCCGGATTCGGAATGGAGACGGAAAGCGGAAGCTAAAATTAGGGTTGTCATGGACGATGCCTTAGTTCACAAGTTCCGCCAGAAGTATCCTTTTGTCGATGACTACACAATAAAGATTAATATGAACAAGCTGTACCAATATGTGACAGAGTTCAAAAGCTGTTCAAATTGCCCTGGCTTAGAAAACTGTCCGAATGATATGACGGGTCATTATACGATGCTAACCGCAGATTCAATTAATGAAAAGCCGTTTATTCATGAGGAGAAAGTAGCTTGTAAGAAATTCAACTCCAAACAGCTGCAGGATGCAATAAGCAGCCGAATCCGCACCTTCCACGTGGATCCGCGGATGATTTCGCGCAGCTACTCTTTCGGGGATATCCTTGAAACGGATCTGGGTCGGGCAAAAGCCGTTATGCAAATTAACGACTATGTTAGTCTAACGATGGAAGAAGGGCTTCAGACTCGAGGGCTTTATTTATCTGGGTCGTTCGGTACAGGGAAGACGTTTCTAATGGGCTACATGCTTCACCAGTTGGCCAAAGTCGGTATGACTGGCGCTATCGTTTATATGCCGGATTTTGCCGAGGACTTGAAAGGAATGTTCCAGGAGCCCTACAAGTTGAAGGAGACGATTGATCTCCTGAAGGAAACGGATCTTTTGGTTTTCGATGATATCGGGGCTGAAAATCTGAATCCATGGCTGCGAGACCATGTCATAGGCGCTATCGTGAATCACCGGATGAATCGTAAGCCGACGTTTTTCACATCGAATTACGCGCTCGCTGATCTGGAGAAGCATTTCAGCTTCACCAACAAGGATGGCGACGAGGAGTACAAGGGACAGCGGATTATGGACCGTATTCGGCCTTTTGTCGATGTGGTTGAGGTGACCGGTACGAACAAACGCGGGAAATGAAAAAAGCTGCACAGATGAAATTATCTGCTGCAGCTTTTTATTATTTTCCATCGCATTCTTACACCCGCATCTGCATGAAAAAACCGCTTCACATAGAATGTAAAGCGGTGCTCTTACTGCTTAGATAATCCTATTTCATAACTTGAATCACGGTAGCAATGGCTGCAATTACAAACAAAAAGCCAAAGAAAGCGCCAAACCCAATAGCTACATCCATGAAATCGTTACGCGGTTCTTCATATACGTGAAGCTCAGGGTGTTTAGGATCGCTCATGTGGTTACCCCCTAACGTCCGACATTCGTATGTTTAAGCTTAGTATACCCAAATTCGTCGAAAGTTGTAAAGCTTATCAAAGTGACAATTATGCAAACAATAACAGATAGCAGCGGAAAGTGTAAAATAAGACTTGACTCTAACATTAGTGTTATGGTTTACAATAAGAGCATCCTTACTTGATCAAGGAAAAGGAAAAAGGTGAAGACCATGCGGATTAGTGAGTTATCCAAGCTTACCGGTGCCAGCATTCGGTCCTTGCGGTACTATGAGGCCAAAGGATTAATTGCGACACAACGTGAAGAAAACGGATACCGTGTGTTCAACCAGATGGCTGTTGAGCGCGTGAAGACCATTCAGTTTTATTTGAGCTTAGGCTTTACGACCGAACAGATTGAAAGCTTTCTAAACTGTGTCATGAAAAATCAGGAGTCGTTGTGCGATGATTTGCTGCCGCTCTATACAGAGAAGCTCCAAGACATCGAACGACAGATGGAAATGCTGCAGATGCTGCAAGCTAATTTGAAGGATCGTATCGCGTATATCGAGCAGCAAAGGCTTCAAGGGCTGCCAGTAGGTTTGCCTACTAAGTAATGTCAAAGTCAACCTTTTTGCTAACTTATGGCTTGGTTGAAATGACCTACTGGTGTGGTATACTTTACATGTTGACGTTCATCGGTAGCAATGTACTACTTGATGTTATAAATCCAATCCATTAGTAGAAGGAGGAACTATCATGTCAATCGTGAATGTTTCTGATAACAGTTTTAAAGCTGAAGTTGAAGGAGAAGGTACAGTACTTGTAGACTTCTGGGCACCTTGGTGCGGACCTTGTAAAATGATCGCTCCTGTTTTGGAAGAGCTTGATAAAGAAATTGAGTCCTTGAAAATCGCAAAAGTAAACGTGGATGACAATCCGGAGTCCGCTGCTCGCTTTGGCGTTATGAGTATTCCAACACTGATCGTTTTCAAAGACGGACAGCCTGTTGATAAAGTGGTTGGTTTCCAATCCAAAGAAGCTCTAAAAAATGTTGTAACTCGTCATCAATAATTTGTTTCAAACTAGAAACAATTGTTCGTGAGAAAAAGCTCTTTTTCTGCTATGCTGAAAAGGAGCTTTTTTTTTGTTTCCGAGAATGGGGGAGTATTTAAAATAGAAGCTAGGAGCAGCTGCTGCTCACAAGTTAGGTACGTTTTTGCGCGAGAGGAGATTTGAAAGCATGTCGGAGAATGAGCATGAGGACGCCGGAGTCCGCGAACAGAGTTTAGAAGTGATTAGACATAAGCTGTCCCTATTACCAGATAAACCAGGCTGTTATATTATGAAAAACCGCGAAGGCACTATTATTTATGTGGGGAAAGCTAAAGTTTTGAAAAATCGTGTGCGTTCCTATTTCACAGGGAGTCACAGTGCGAAAACGCAAAAATTGGTCAGCGAAATCCGCGACTTTGAATATATTATTACCTCCTCGAACATGGAGGCTTTGATTCTCGAGTGTAATCTGATTAAGCAGCATCATCCGCGGTACAACGTACTCTTGAAGGATGATAAGACGTTCCCTTATATCAAGATTACACACGAAGAGCAGCCGCGCCTGGAAGTCACGCGGCGGGTGTTTAAGGATAAGGGGAAGTACTTCGGCCCTTATCCAAATGCCTTTGCGGCCCAGCAGACGAAGAAGCTGCTGGACCGGCTCTATCCGCTCCGCAAGTGCAAGACGATGCCCGAGAAAGTATGCCTATACTATCATATCGGGCAGTGTCTGGCGCCTTGCGAGTTCGATGTATCCGCAGAGACGAATGAGCGGATGGTGCAGGAGATCAGCCGTTTCCTGAACGGGGGACACGATGTTATTAAGGAAGAACTGACGGCCAAAATGCTGGCCGCAGCGGAGGAACTGAACTTCGAGCGCGCGAAGGAGCTGCGCGATCATATCATGAACATCGACGCCGTGATGGAGAAGCAGAAGATCACGACGGCAGATGCGCTAGACCGCGATGTGTTCGGCTACGCGGTTGACAAGGGCTGGATGGCTGTTCACATCCAGTACATGCGCCAGGGCAAGCTTATCGAGCGGCATGTCTCGCTGTTTCCTTATTACGGTGATGAGTACAATGACTTCATCACCTACGTCACCCAGGTCTACAGCGACAATCCGGCGCTGCCGAAGGAGATTTTCCTGCCGCCGGTGCCTGTTCAGTCATCAGATGCCCCGGCGCCTGCTGCTGAAGTTGCAGAAGCGGGAGCTCCAACACAGGCCGTTGCCCAAGCTGAGGCCGAAGAAAAGGATGTCCGCGAAGCGCTTGAATCCTGGCTGAAGGTCAAGGTGCATATCCCTCAGCGCGGGCTGAAAAAGCAAATGGTCGATATGGCAAGAGACAACGCCCGTAACGCCCTGGATGAAAAGTTCCGCTTGGTAGAACGAGATGAACGCCGCACGACCAAAGCCGTCGAGAATCTCGGCGAATGGCTTGGCACGGGAACGATTCGCCGTATCGAAGCGTTCGATAACTCGAACATTCAAGGGACGAACCCGGTGTCTGCAATGGTCGTCTTCGTCGACGGTAGACCCGACCGCAAGGAGTACCGCAAATATAAAGTAAAAACGGTCGTTGGACCAGATGATTACGAAACGATGCGCGAGGTAATTCGCCGCAGGTACGAACGTGTGCTCAAAGACAATCTCACGCTGCCTGACCTGATCGTCGTGGACGGAGGGAAAGGGCAGATTTCGGCGGCGGTTGATGTACTGGAGAACGAATTAGGTCTATTCATCCCAATCTGCGGACTGGTCAAGGATGCGAAGCACAAAACGGCACAACTTATGATTGGAGATCCAGCTGAGGTTGTTCCCTTGCCGCGCGATAGCCAGGAGTTCTACCTGCTTCAGCGCATTCAAGACGAAGTTCACAGATTCGCGATCACCTTCCATCGAGAAACGAGAGCGAAGTCGATGATCGCGTCCCAGTTGGACGCGATTCCTGGAATCGGGGAGAAACGCCGGAAGGCCTTGTTGAAGCATTTCGGCTCGGTACGCAAAATAAAAGAGGCTGAAGTACATGACTTCAAGCCTCTAGGTATAGGTGAGAAATTAGCTAGCGAGATTCTCAAAGCACTTCAAGGCGAGGCGGCGGCTCCCCAGGAATAAGGGGGCTCCGCCTTTTTCCGTGCAGCCAGGCCAGCGCGACGCCAATCAAGCCAGGCAGCAAGATATAGAAAATGCCAGCGAGCACATCGCTCACATGTCCTAAGGAGAAAAGGGACATCCCCATGAGGATGCTGTCCATGCTCGCATGAGCGAATACGGCGGTTATGAAACCATATTTCAAGAAGACATAACCAAGAATAATGCCGATGATAGTAACCTCGACTAACCGTGTATAGACGGGATAAATGGGATACTG
This sequence comes from Paenibacillus sp. yr247, assembly GCF_900103825.1. Classification (GTDB taxonomy): domain Bacteria; phylum Bacillota; class Bacilli; order Paenibacillales; family NBRC-103111; genus Paenibacillus_E. The sequence goes on along the minus strand of NZ_FNIF01000014.1, from coordinate 62,584 downwards.
GGTATGGCTCGCCGCCCAGATCACACTGGGAATAACCACCGCAATAAAGTTATTGCGAAACAGCTTCTTAAATAGGATGATACCGAGCAGTCGGTAGGTCGCTTCTTCAGATATCGCCGCAACCCAGGCCATTAGCGGAAAGAAGCGAGGCTCTAACATATTAAGGATTGAATCAGACGGATCATTTACGGCCCAAACGTCAAAGTTCACTTCGCCTGTGTAGAACAAGACCTGCTGAACGCCTAAGATGAAGAGGGCAAGCAAATAGCCGCGCCCCATGCCGTGAAAAACTTGTGTGCCAAATATTGTTTCTTTCCATGCTGGCCATTTCCGCTGACCAATAGAATCCCATAATCCATTACCGGCGGTTAGAGCAAAGTAGAGCGAAATACCGAGCAGTATGGTCACAACGTTCATGAAAATAATGGCTACCCATGTCATCAACTCATTGTTCACGGCGCCACTGACGGCTTTAAATGCAGGATACATATTCATGTTATTAGAGATATAAATAGCTAAGAAAATAGCGGTTAATAACAAGCCTCTGCTGAATTTGATATGTTTTCTATAGATGATGGCAAAAACAATTGCGGCAATCGTCATGATGACTGTGAAACCCATAGAGATCCAAGTCATAACGGAAGCGGAATGATCCTGCTGTTCTAGCCAGGCTTGATGAGAGGCTGGTAAGCTGAACAAAACGGAATAGCCGGTTAGGTCTTTATCGTCGAATTCAACGCGAACTTGTAATTTCGCTTCGCCAATTGGTTTGGATTGCTTTTCATAATATAGGATCGTTCCGTATGCTTGTTCCTCAGTTGCCGGTTTATCGATTAGCGTCATCTCATCCGGATCAAGCCCTTGTGCCCGCATTTCCTGCTTGGCCAAAATGTCCGCTTTCTGTTTACTAATCATGAAACTTTCAGTCGAAGTTTGCGTTTCGCGCCATCCGATGACCGCTGCATTTGTATAATTAATTTCAACTTCAAATTGACGATTCGTCTTCTTATCTTCTACACTAACCTGATAGTAATCAACGGGGTACCGCTCCCCATAGGTCATCTTATAGGCTTCTGACAGATGCTCCTTTTGCAAATAACCGCTGCGTTCTTTTTTGGACTGATACACAACGAATGTTTGAGTGTCCTGTAGAGCGTATCGATCACTTACAAAGCTAGCAGCACGATCTGCAGCTTGCACTTTCGAAATCGAGGGATTTTCAGTTGATGGCGCTTCTTCGGTTTGAAGTCCGTATAAAGCAGATATTCCTACATAAAGCGTTATTCCGATACAGGCAAGGATGAGTAGAAAACGGTTTAATTTCGGCCTTAGCATAACGAAGTTCCCTTCTAGATTCACATTTATGAAACCCTAGCTTCCACGTTACCACAGTTTAAAAAGAATGCCAATTCGGTGGTAAAGAACCCCAAACGGTTATATAATACCTATCATCGAATGATAAGCCGAATTTCTTAAAGATAACGGGGAACGCTACCGTTGAAGGAATTGGAAATCCCGTGTTTTTGCATATTACAGGAGGCTCAATGAATAAAAAGTTAAATTTTTGGCAGATGACGCCACCTCAAATTCTAGTCCTTGGGTTTGCAGCCATCATCTTTCTCGGAGCAGGCCTCCTAACTCTCCCATTTGCTTCAGCAACAGGGCAGTCTATTCCATTTATTGATGCACTCTTTACAGCGACGTCCGCTACCTGTGTAACAGGGCTTGTTGTTGTAGATACAGGGAGTGCCTACACCATGTTTGGACAGATTGTGATTGTAAGCTTAATCCAAGTTGGCGGATTAGGGTTCATGACGATGTCAACGTTGCTCGCATTTGTGTTCCGTAAGAAAATTACCCTCAAGGAGAGATTAGTTCTTCAAGAGGCTTTTAATCAAGGCAGCATGGAAGGCATCGTTCGTCTGATCCGTAAAGTCATCATTTACTCCTTATCCATTGAAGCGATTGCAGCCGTTATTTTCACCGTACGTTGGACGTTTGATCTCGGCTTTTCCAAAGCATTGTACTTTGGAATCTGGCACGCCATTTCCATGTTTAATAACGCAGGGTTTGATTTATTTGGGACTGTGGATGCACCTTTCGTTTCTTTTACAGGTTATGTGGATGATTTTGTGGTCAACTTTGTAGCGATGGCGCTTATTGTTCTTGGGGGTATTGGCTTTATTGTGATGTCCGATGCAATGGATTATCGCAAGACAAAGAAGCTTTCCCTGCACTCCAAAGTTGTGCTTAGTATGACTGGCCTTCTCATTGTGCTTGGAGCCCTTATCATCTTTATATTCGAATATACGAATAACAGAACATTAGGCTCGCTTGATTTGGGAGGCAAAGTACTAGCTTCATTCTTTCAATCCATTGCTCCGCGAACAGCAGGTCCGAATACCGTAGATATGGGTGCGATGCGTCAAGCCTCTCAATTTTTCATTGTTATTTTGATGTTTATCGGTGCATCTCCCGGCTCTACAGGGGGCGGTATCAAAACAACCACATTCACTATTCTGATCGCTGCCATTGTCACGATGATTCGTGGAAAAGAAGATATTGTTATTTATCGTTATCGGTTAGCGAAAGATCGTATTCTCAAGGCAATCACCTTGACAATGATGGCTTTATTTTTAGTTATTTTCGTAACGATGCTGTTATCAACGACAGAACATTCACAATTATTGAAAATTTTGTTTGAAGTGACTTCGGCGTTCGGGACCGTGGGATTAACCATGGGACTTACCCCCGATTTAACTACTTTTGGCAAGATCCTGATTAGTTTGACGATGTTTGCCGGAAGACTGGGCCCGATCACACTCGCCTATGCGCTGCAGCCGAAACAAGAGAAGGAACTATATAGATACCCAGAGGGTAAAATCACGATTGGATAGGGGAAACAGACAAGATGAAGAAGACAGAGTATGTGGTTGTTGGGCTTGGGCGCTTTGGTGCAAGTATTTCCAAGGAACTAATGAAGCTGGGCAACGAAGTGCTTGGGATTGATAAAGATGAAGAAGCCGTTGACGAATTGAGTGATGAACTTACCCATACCGTAGTAGCCGATGCGACAGACGAGGAAGTGCTAAAGTCTTTGGGGGTACGTAATTTTGAATGTGCCGTTGTTGCCATTGGAGATGACATTCAATCCAGTATTTTAACAGCCATTTTGCTCAAAGATTTGGGGGTCAAAAAGGTTGTTGCCAAGGCATTGTCCGAATTGCACGGTAAAGTTCTGCATAAAATAGGTGTCGATCGTGTTATCTATCCCGAGCGAGATATGGGGATTCGGGTAGCCCATCAGCTGGTTTCTCCTAACTTACTGGACTATATTGAGATTTCGAAAGATTACACGATTGCTGAGCTGTCTGTACCCAAAAGACTTTGTGGTTTAACTATTAAAGAATTAGATCCACGTGCCAAATTTGGCTGCAGTGTTGTAGCCATTAATAAGCAAACAGGGGTCATTATCGCGCCAACCGCAACGGATGTAGTCAACGAGAATGATTTGATGGTGATTATTGGTACAAATAGTCAAATTAACAAATTCGAAAGCGAAGTTATCGGATAATGGATAATACGATCACGCATCTCATTGAGCACATTCTCATCCTACTCGTTCTCATTTTTGGATTGGGCATGTTTTTCGGCAAGGTTGCTCAATGGCTGAAATTGCCTGACGTTGCTTTATTTCTAATAGCTGGCATGCTCGCGGGACAAGCTTTTCATTGGATTAATGAGTCAAGCACTTCATTCACCAATCAATTTATTCTCGTCATTGGTTCTACTTTAATCCTCTTCGACGGGGGGCGTAATATCAAACTCGCCGGTCTACGCCAAGTATGGCTAACGGTAAGTTTATTGAGCATTCCCGGCGTACTGATCACTTGCGGGACCGTCGCTGTTGTTGCTCATCTGCTGTTGGATTTACCGTGGCTTTATGCTTTATTGCTAGGTGCGATTATCGCCTCCACTGATCCTGCTACCCTCATCCCTGTATTTAAACAGGTAAAGATTCGTACGAAAGTTAGAGAGACGGTGGAAAGTGAATCTGCTTTTAACGATGCGACAGCTTCTATTTTAACTTTTTCATTAATAGCCATCATTTTAGGTACACAAGAGGTCTCTTTGATGTCGGGCACCCTTGATTTTGTGAAGACTGCGCTTGGGGGGCTCTTACTCGGGGCTGCTATTGGATACGTGATGACGTTCATGGCAGCGCATTTGAAGCTTGGTTTCTTGAGGGACTACACAACAATAGCAATGGTCGTTACTTCATTAGGTGCTTATATGGCTGGAGAAATGATAGGCGTTAGTGGTTTCATGGCGACCTTTACAGCAGGGTTGATTTGGGGGAATGCCGAAACGTTCAAGCTGAATATGCAAGATAAACGGCATGAAATGGACCATTTTTCGGAAAATATCACCGTTATCATGCGCATGCTCATTTTCATCCTACTTGGCAGTCAAGTTAACTTCCCGTTAATTCTCGCTCATTTCTGGACGAGCTTAGGTGTTATCTTTGTATTCATGTTTATCGCGCGGCCACTTACTGTTCTGATTTGTACTTGGCCAGACCGCAAAGCAAAGTGGAGGCGAAATGAAATCTTGTTCATGTTCTGGGTTCGAGAAACAGGTGTAATTCCAGCAGCTTTGTGTGGTATGGTAGCAGGAATGGGGGTAGCGCACAGTGACCTTATAGCCAGTGTTACTTTTATGGCGGTGTTAATCACCATTCTGTTTCAGGCTAGTACAACGGCTTATTTTGCGAGAAAACTGGGGCTTGAAGTTAAGCCTGGTGAGCCCGAAACTCTCGGTAATGGCAAATTTTGAAGATTATACAACCTCTAACTCGTAGCTTTTCCAAGAAGCATGGAGTAGAGGTTTATTTATGCTTAGCGAAGTAGTTAATCGCCTGGGCGACGAACTTCATAGATTCGGGGTTATCCGAAGTATGGTCCGAGTAGATGAGCGAAGTGGTTCGCTTCGTCTGCTCTAATTCGGCCAACTGTCGCAGCATTAACTCGTTATTCCGTATTAAGTCTTCGCGTAAGTAAGATTTGGGCAGCAAGGTAGCTGTTTTGCAGGTGGAAACGAGCCGGATGATGGCCTCGAAAGAATCGATCTCCATTTGGACATTAGGGAAGATGGTAAACCGATTAAACAGCTCATCCATCATTATGCGATACCAAGTGCCTTTCGAAAAGAGGATCATGGGCAAATCGTTTAAATCGTTCATTTTGATTGTGGCACGATCGATAAAAGGATGCCCTAGAGGCAGCACCAGACATAAATGGTCATCGAACAAAGGCTCACAATGAAGGCTGGAGGCATTAATCAGGGAGGCAACGATGCCGATATCGACTTTGTTCTCTTTCACCATAGTAACGATTTCATGTGTCTTGCCGGTAAGAAGCTTGATTTCTGTTAGAGGATAATCCTGCAAGTAGTCCGTGATGAGATCGGGGAGTGTGACTTGCAGGGTAGTCAAACTGGCTCCTATCGTGATAGATGTATGGCTTCCGGCTGCTTTGTAAGTTTGGATCGCCTGTTTGAACTTGCGTTCCAGATGGCGCAGCTCTAAAGCGTGGTCGTAGCAAATTTGACCGGCCTTAGTCAATTCAAGCCGTTTCCCTTTGCGGATAAAAAGTTCCACGCCCAGCTCTTCCTCCAGCTTCATTATTTTGCGTGAGAGAGCAGGCTGAGATATGTTCAACAGCTGAGACGCTTTATTGAGGCTTACTTGTTCGACAACAACAGCGAAAACATCCAAGAGCTCCATGGTTTTTCAACCTCCGCATGAATTGGTATATGCAATATTGTTATAAGCGTATATAAAAAAACGGCACTTCCATTATAAGCGTTAAAGAGGTACGATGTACATGTCACTTTTTATTCACATTTATTGGACAACAGTGTATATTCGCTCACTGATTAGGCGTAAAATAGGCGTGGATGATTATGGGTTGACGCTCGTTTGCGGCGAGAGTACAATGATATGTGGCTGTTTTGTCTAAACATGTCGGATGTTAGTTTATGAAATTTTGTTGAGGGGGGAATTGGTTACATTATGGGTAATTCGTATTATTTTCGAAAGATCCACTCTTTGCTTGGCGTAATTCCAGTGGGCTTCTTCCTTATTGAGCATTTGCTCACTAACTATGAAGCAACGAAAGGGCCTGCGGCCTTTGTGGATCAAATTAACTGGTTGAACGGTTTGCCGTTAGTATTACTCATGGAAATCGTGGGGATCTGGCTTCCGCTTCTTTACCATGCCGTTTATGGACTTTATGTAGCCTATCAAGCACGCAATAACGTGTCGAGTTATGGTTATTTCCGCAATCAGATGTTCATGCTTCAACGCGTTACCGGTGTTATCACGTTCTTGTTCGTTGCTTGGCATCTCTTCGAGACTCGTTTGCAGGTTGCCTTGGGGAACGTAGCACATGAAGAACTTGGTCGAACGATGCATGATATTGCGACGAATCCGGTCATGTTCACGATTTATGTAGTAGGTATCGTTTCTGCGACATTCCATTTCTGCAATGGACTTTGGTCGTTCCTAGTTAGCTGGGGAATTACAGTTGGACCGCGCGCGCAACGCTACTCCTCCATTATTTGGATGGCATTGTTCGTTGTGATGTCCGTAATGTTTATCATGTCTTTGACTGCATTTACAGATACGCAATTTCAGCTTCCGGTAGAAGCGCATACGGGGCATTAAGGGAGGGTGAACGAAAGTGGCTAATTCAAAAATCATCGTCGTCGGCGGAGGCCTTGCGGGACTCATGGCGACAATTAAGGCAGCAGAGGCAGGGGTTCATGTACAATTGTTCTCCTTGGTTCCTGTTAAACGTTCCCACTCCGTATGTGCGCAAGGCGGCATAAACGGTGCGGTGAATACTAAAGGTGAAGGTGACTCTACATGGGAGCACTTTGATGATACAGTTTACGGTGGGGATTTCTTAGCAAACCAGCCACCTGTTAAAGCTTTGTGTGACGCGGCTCCAGGTATTATTCATTTGATGGACCGTATGGGCGTTATGTTCAACCGTACACCAGAGGGTCTTCTCGACTTCCGCCGTTTCGGCGGAACCAAGTATCACCGTACGGCTTTCGCAGGCGCAACGACAGGACAACAGCTTTTGTACGCCCTAGACGAGCAAGTACGCCGCTGGGAAACAGCTGGTCTCGTAACGAAGTTCGAGCACTGGGAATTCCTCGGTTCCGTTCTGGATGAAGAAAACGTATGCCGTGGGATTGCGGCTCAAGATCTGCGCAGCATGGAGATTCAAACGTTCCCATCCGACGCGGTTATCTTGGCTACAGGTGGCCCTGGTATCATTTTCGGCAAAACAACAAACTCGGTCATTAACACAGGTACAGCAGCAAGCGCTGTTTACCAGCAAGGTGTTAAATATGCGAATGGTGAAATGATTCAAATTCACCCGACGGCGATTCCCGGAGATGACAAGCTTCGCTTGATGTCCGAATCTGCACGTGGGGAAGGCGGACGTATTTGGACATACAAAGACGGAAAGCCTTGGTATTTTCTCGAAGAGAAATATCCAGCGTACGGTAACTTGGTGCCGCGTGATATTGCGACTCGTGAGATCTTCTCGGTATGCGTAGACCAGAAGCTAGGTATTAACGGCGAAAACATGGTTTACCTCGATCTTTCTCATAAAGATCCGAAGGAGCTTGATATTAAGCTTGGCGGTATTATGGAAATCTACGAGAAATTCATGGGCGATGATCCGCGTAAAATCCCGATGAAGATTTTCCCTGCGGTTCACTATTCCATGGGCGGTATCTGGGTTGACTACAATATGATGACGAACATTCCCGGCTTATTCGCTGCAGGTGAGTGTGAGTATCAGCATCACGGTGCGAACCGTCTGGGCGCGAACTCGCTCGTTTCGGCCATCTATGACGGTATGGTTTCCGGGCCTAAAGCCGTTGAGTATATCCGTGGCTTAGAGAAACATGCCGAGGATACATCCTCTATCGTTTTCGATCGCGAGAAAAAGCGTCATACAGACCGTTACGAGAGCTTGCTCAAAATGAACAACGGAACAGAGAATGCCTATGTTCTGCATAAAGAGCTAGGTGAAATGATGAATGCTAACATGACGGTCGTTCGCTACAATGATCGTTTGGAAGATACAATTGGTAAAATCAAGGATTTGAAAGAAAGATACAACAATATCAACATTACAGATACAGCTCGTTGGAACAATCAAGGGGTTGCGTTCACGCGTCAGCTGTGGAACATGTTCGAGTTGGCTGAAGCGATGACGCTTGGCGCTTTGATGCGTGACGAGAGCCGCGGTGCGCATTATAAGCCTGCGTTCCCAGAGCGTGATGATGACAACTTCATGAAAACAACAATTGCTGATTGGACGCCGGAAGGCCCGAAAATCAGCTATGAAGAAATCGATGTATCGCTGATTGCGCCACGGAAACGTGACTATTCAACGGAGAAGAAAAAGGGAGGACATTAATCATGGCGGAGACACTAAGCGCACAAAAAACAGTGAAGTTTATCGTGACTCGTCAAGAGAGTCCAGATTCGAAACCTTATACCGAGGAATTTGAAATTCCGTATCGCTCCAATATGAACGTCATCAGCGGTTTGATGGAAGTACAGCGCAATCCGAAAAACGCGAATGGCGACAAAACGACTCCTGTATGTTGGGAATCCAACTGTCTCGAGGAAGTTTGCGGAGCTTGTTCTATGGTTATCAACGGTAAGCCGCGCCAAGCTTGTTCGGCTTTGATTGATAAGCTGGAACAGCCGATTCGCGTAGCTCCAATGAGCACGTTCCCAGTTATGCGTGACCTTGTAATTGACCGTGGACGGATGTTCAATGCATTGAAGAAAGTCAAAGCTTGGGTACCGATTGATGGCACGTATGATCTTGGACCAGGTCCTCGTATGGCGGAGTCGAAGCGTCAATGGGCTTACGAGCTGTCCAAATGTATGACATGCGGTGTATGTCTAGAAGCTTGTCCTAACGTGAATGACAAAAACTCCTTTATCGGACCTTCAGCGCTTTCCCAAGTTCGTCTGTTCAATGCTCATCCAACAGGTGAAATGAACAAAGACGAGCGTTTGGATACGCTGATGACAGACGGTGGAATCGAAGGCTGCGGTAACTCGCAGAACTGCGTTCGCTCCTGTCCGAAAGGCATTCCGCTGACGACTTCTATCGCAGCGCTGAATGCAGATACAACAAAGCATTTATTCAAAAAATGGTTAGGCGTGTAAGCGTCTGTAACAAGAAAAAAGCCCGATACCCTGATCCGCAGGGTGTCGGGCTTTTTTGTAAGTGGAAGAGGTTAATGACCAGAGGGGAAAGCTTTTGTTTTGGTAGAATCAAATTTATCTATAGGGGCAATCAGTAGAGAATGCTGGAATGTGGGGTATCCCTCTTGCAGATCAGATACAGAAGGGCCCGGTAATGGCTTAGGTGTAGGTTGAAGCAGCTTGTTATCTAACATACGAATATGGAAATGGATCGAATACATCGTATACACCTCCGTTTATAGGACATTTATGTTATATATTATTACATATTAGAGGTTTTTGACAACAAATTAATTATTAGTGTTATGTATATTGACATATTCTCACGATATAAGTATGATAAATACAAATGTAAGATTTCGTAACAACCTCATAGCAAACTTGTTTTCTAGGGTTCCGCGACAGAATGAAGGCTGTTGGTCAGGTCCGAGAGAAGACACACGGTGAACTTCATCGTGCACACGGAGGGATAAAAGCCCGGGAGGATATCAGAACATGATATCGTTCCGGGCTTTTCTTTTTACCAGTAAATAGGGAGAGGGAGAATCGGAATGAGAAAAAGAATGGTATTTCTGATGATGGCGTTGTTATTGACTTTTACATTAGTTAGCGGATGTACGAGTAAAGGGGCAACTAGCACGAAAACAGGGGGAAGCGGAGAGCCGATTAAATTGGCACTTAGTCCATGGCCGGGTTGGTTTGTTTGGTATTTAGTGAAGGAGAAGGGCTTCTTCGAGAAAAATGGGGTTAAGGTTGATCTCGTTTGGTTCCCTGTGTATAGCGATTCCTTATCTGCACTTACGTCAGGTAAAGTCGATGCAAACAGCCAAACATTAAGCGATACGCTCGCTCCGGCGAGTAAAGGGATTCCACTGAAAGCTGTTCTAGTGAACGATAATTCTAATGGCGGAGACGGCGTTGTTGTGAAGCCAAGCATTAATTCACTTAAGGATTTGAAAGGTAAAAAAGTGGCGACTGAGCTCGGAACGGTCGATCATCTTCTCATGCTGACCGCACTTGAAAAGGAGGGTCTTGCAGAGAAAGATGTTGCTTATACGAATATGACAGTCAACGATGCAGGGCCTGCTTTCATTTCAGGCAACTTGGATGCCGCGGTACTATGGGAGCCATTCTTAAGCAAAGCGATTCAAGAGGGTAAGGGTAAGCTGCTATTCTCCTCCAAGGATACACCGGGACTTATTCCTGATCTGCTAGTTTTTAAAGAAGAAATAACGAAGAATCGTCCGGATGATGTGAAGAAAATCATTAATGCCTGGTTTGATGCCTTGGATTACTGGAAGGCAAATCCGGAAGAGTCATTAAAGATTATGGCGAAGGCAGCAGAGACGCCGGTGGATGAATATAAAGCGGGTGTCGATAGTGTGAAAATCTTCCAACTGGAAGATAATGTGAAAGCTTTTCAAAAAAGCGATTCCTACGGATCTCTCCATTTCACGTCGCAGAAGACAGCGGAGTTTTTGAAAGGACTAGATATGTTGACTTCCATTCCGAAGGCGGAAAGCTTCTTAGATGGACACTTTGTAGATGAAGTGCTGAAGGAGCGTAAGAAATAACAGCTAAGTGAGGTGCTCTATGGACACGACTATCAAAAAAAGACGCAAATCAACGTTGTTTGCCATACGGGGCGATATTAATCGTAGAACGTATATTTCGGGTATCGTGCTGATTGTTGTGTTGGCTATGCTGTTCTGGAGTGTACTCAGCTATGGTAACTTTGTAAATCGCACTTTCTTGCCTACACCGGATCAAGTTCTTCGTCAATTTATGATTCAACTGCAGAGCTCTGTATTTTGGAACCATGTGGGGATAAGTATTTTTCGAGTAGGAGCGGGTTTCTTACTTGCTTGTTTGCTCGGTATACCGCTTGGTATTCTGGCTGGTACGTTTCGCTTTGCCGAAGCGCTGCTCGTTCCTCCGACTGAGTTTATCCGCTATATGCCAGCGACGGCCTTCATCCCACTTATCATGGTTTGGGCGGGGATTGGTGAATGGGCGAAGGTCATCGTGATTTTCATTGGCTGCTTCTTCCAGCTCATGCTGATGGTAGCGGATAATACACGCTCGGTATCCAATGATTTGCTGCAAACCTCATATACGCTTGGTGCGAATCGCTGGCAGGTGATCGAAAGGGTGCTTATTCCCGCTCTGCTGCCAGATCTGATGAACACAATGCGGTTAATTATTGGATGGGCGTGGACGTATCTGGTGGTTGCTGAGCTGGTTGCGGCCAGCAGCGGCCTGGGGTTTTCCATTATGAAGGCGCAGCGGTTTCTCAATACGGATCAGATCTTCGTTGGGATTATCGCTATTGGTTTGCTCGGATTAATGACGGACCGTACATTTGCATATTGTCACCGTAGATTTTTCCCATGGTTAGAAGGAGGGCGTTAAATCATGCATGCTTTGAATATGGAGCCCTCTGATGACAGAGTCCTGGTTATGAGCAAAATTACAGCTTCGGATGTGACGAAAGTATATAGTACAAAGAAATCCCAGTTTGTTGCGTTGGACAGAGTTTCGTTCCACGTAGACGCGCATGAGTTTGTTAGCTTCGTTGGACCGTCAGGCTGCGGTAAGTCATCTCTCTTACGTATTCTCGCAGGTTTAGAGACGATGACTTCAGGAACACTGCGTATCTCGGAGCATGAGATTGATGGTCCTGGGGCTGACCGTGGGATGGTATTCCAGTCGTATACGTTGTTCCCTTGGCTTTCTGTAAGGGAGAATATCGAGTTCGGACTGACACTTAAGGGGGTTCCCTTGTTCGAAAAAAGGGCCATATCCGATCACTTCATGGAGCTTGTCGGGCTGCAGAAGTTCGCTAGATCACTGCCGAAGGAGCTCTCGGGCGGGATGAAACAGCGGGTCGCCATCGCTCGGGCTCTGGCGAACAATCCAGACGTGCTGCTGATGGATGAGCCGTTTGGGGCTCTGGATCCGCAGACGAAAAATTCCATGCAGGAGCTGCTGCTGCGGATTTGGGAGAAGGAGAAAACGACCGTTGTCTTCATCACGCACGATATCGAGGAAGCGATCTTCCTCTCCCAGCGTGTGTATGTGATGCAGGCGCATCCGGGCACGATTCGTAAGGAGATCGTAATCCCGCGTGGACTGCGTGAAGTAGAAGACGTGAAGGATTCGGAGTCTTTTATTAAATTGAAGAAGCAGATTATTTCGCTGATTGGGCATCACGAGGATTAAGGACTTAACTTGGCCGTTTTACGGCCAAGTTTTTTACTTCAATTTGAAGCTATAGCTTGACCAGGATGAGGCCAACAAAGAGAAGGAGTAAGGCAATGACTTGAATGAGGGTAAGCCGCCAAGATTAGCCCAGCGGTAACTTTTAGCCCGCCGTTGCGGAAGAAGAAGAGGAGACCGCCTAGCGTAACGAGTCCGAACCATTTCTTTTCTTTGATTGTGATCGGCTCTTTGAGAACGAATGTTACCATATAGCGAATTGCTCTTGGAATGCACAGAATAGCGGGATTTGACGAGTGATTTGCTTATCGATAAAATGAGTAAAAGCGTTTCAAGAATGAGGGAAGTTCAATGAGCAAAAGTAAACAGCCCACAATTGTAGATGTGGCTTCGGAAGCAGGCGTTTCCATTGCTACTGTATCCAATGTTATAAATCGCAGGAAGGTGCCGATGTCGCCGGAGACGATACGGAAAGTAGAAGAAGCAGTTATTCGGCTAGGTTATCGCCGCAACGTGATGGCTACAAACCTTAGTCGGCGTCGATCCTATGAGTTAGGGCTGATCATTCCGCATTTTGGCGGCTATTATGGACGGTTTGCGGAGAAGCTGGAACAGAAAGTGCACCGTTTCGGCTATCATTTATCGGTATTTTCAGCGGCAGGTATGGATCCAGAGATTGAGCAGCGTCATCTGGAGCACCTGCTGCAGCGCAGAGTAGACGGCTTAGTGAGCCATGGTTTGGCAATGAGTATGCAGTCGACTCAGCAGTTAGTCGGTGAGGGCACACCGCTGGTCATCTTTAATGGATGGGGTTGGCCTGGCGACATCGTAAAACTGGCTGTTAATTTGGATTTCGCAAAGGCTTCCTCGGAAGCTGTAAAGCATTTCCAAGAATGCGGCTGTCGCTCGATAATTTATGCGGGCAGGCGCAAAGGGATGGGAGCCAATGAGCAGCGCATTCAGGGTTTTATGGCAGGAATTGGCGATTCTGCAGAATCATCGACGATGCATGCGCTGTTAGATGCGGGCGAACTAGATGTTGTTGGCACGCTGGACGAAGCGCTGCGCTTGAGTGGCGATAGGCGCCCTATCGGCATCTATACGTTTAATGATGCGTTGGCGTTCGAGATACTTGCTGTGTGCCATGAGCGAGGTATCCGAGTGCCAGAGGAAGTGCAGCTGATTGGCATGGACAATGAACTGTTTTCTAAGGCCAGTTTTCCTTCCATAACAAGCTTTGACATGCCGGTCGATTTGCAAACAAGCTTGGTTGCGGCTTTTCTCATGCGGCAGATTGGTGAAGACTTGGATGAGGAAAGCACGAAGCTGCTGGAAGAGTATTTGCCCCGTGCCCATGGACATGAACTGTTTATTGACTTGGAGATGATCGTGCGGAAGTCTACAAGGAAATGATAAAGACCATTGATCACTATGGAAGAGTGATCAATGGTCTTTATTAATATTGTATGGAATGCAACGTGATCTGATAAGGTAGAATCATAGTTAAAGGATAGGCAGTGAGCCTGGAAGTTCATTTCTACTCACTTGTCTTTGATGCTTCAAGAACTCTTTGCCATAATCCCCATGGGGATTAATATCGGCGTGTTCAATCTGAATCGTGGAATGCTCGATGCCGTATTTACTCTTCAGCGTCTCATTTATTGCAAGAATGACACAGAAGGGTTGTATGTTGGGACTGATGAACACATGGGAAGTTAATGAATAGTGATCGGTCGAAACCGACCATAGATGCATCTCATGTACATCCTCAACACCTTCCACATTTGCAATCTCTTCGCGAATTTCATCCAGGTTGAAGCGCTCAGGTACCGACTCCATGAGAATAAGGTAAGATTCCCGAATGATTTTGCTGCCGCCGGTAAAAATAATGCCCCCTATGACCATTGAAATAAGAGGATCGAACCAGAGAAGGCCTGAGTAATAAATGACAATGGAAGAGATAATGACCCCAACGGAGCTAAGTAGATCCCCGAAAAAGTGCCACAACGCACTTTTCACATTCAGATTGTCTTCTTCCTTCACACTATTATGGAGAACTAACGTGAGCACAAGGTTAACGATGAAACCAATAGAGGCAATTCCAAGCATAAGTCCAAGTTGAATCGGCTGGGGGTGAATGATACGCTGAACCCCCTCGATGAAGATTCCCAAAGCAATGACGCAGAGTGCTAATCCGTTAAGGAAAGAAGCGATAATTTCAAACCGCAGGAAGCCAAATGTGAAACGAGCATTAGGCTGACGCGTAGCAAGCTGCAGAGCAATCATGCTTAATCCCAAAGCTATGACGTCTGAAATCATATGGGCCGAATCGGATAGCAGCGCAAGCGAATTCGAGAGCACCCCGCCCACAATTTCTATAATAGTAAAAAAAGCGGTCAGTATGAGGGTCACCCATAATGTTTTTCTTGATTTGCTCTGTTCTTTCACATGATGAAGATGGTGGTAGTCGTATTCTATACTCATATGGTTTCTCCTTATTTATAATTATTCTAATTTAATTATTATATGCTAGACCTTGCGTAGGTGCAACTAATTTTGTGTACAAAGTAAAAGAAGTACAATAATAAAACGCTTCCAAAATTGTAACATAATTGAAATGTTCCTGTTATGGTTTCATAATGTTTGGGAGGTAATATAATAACCAAGACCCCCTTTTTAATATAAACTTTTTGAACCCGGCCCCGTTGGCTGGGTTCCTTTTTTTGTGTAGGATTAACACCCTTGATAAATAAGGGTTTGATAAATGAACAGAAGAAGAATCCAACAATAGATTTTACATAGATATAGGCATTAAGCAGCCAGAACATAGATATTCAATGGAAGCCTTAAAACTTTTTGAGAAATAATTAAATAAAGAAGATTATTTTATTGTAAATGAAAAAGGTAAAGAAATTTATCCAATCAAAGGGAATTGAAATATTAAAAAAGCGGTATCCACGCGATGCCGTTTTTTTGTTGCGTCTGAAAGGATTAGATTCTTTTAATGACAACCCAATACTCTCATTAGTTAGTAAAGTGCTTCTTACACAAGTGGAAACATGTGGTAAAATAAATTATAAATTAGCTTTATTAGAGGTGATCAGATAGTAATACTCATAGTGTCTATAGTTCTGATAGCTATTATTTTGACTGCATATTATTATTTAAGTAAATTTTCCGAAGGTCTGTGTAGTTGGACGCACTGCTAAACCATTTCAATAAGAGAAGCATTATTTATTTCGTGGCGCGCATTGTTTTCAAACGTATTAAGTGACTTTCAATAAGCGATGGAAGGGCGATGGTGAGATGAACTATCATATCAGGGTAAGAGCGTGCGCACTTATTATCGAAAACGATGCTGTTCTCCTTGTTGAATTTGAGGACGAAAACGGACTACATTACAACCTTCCTGCTGGTGGAGTTGAGCGCGGAGAATCAGTAATTGAAGCGGTGAAACGAGAAGCGTGGGAAGAAGCTTCCGTAGATATTGAAGTAGGAAAGCTTGCGTTTGTTTCAGAGCATTCGCCGCACCTTATAACTAACTATGAAAGCAAATCACCGCATGGTTTGAGTTTGATGTTCGATTGCAAGATAAAAGAAGGTTCCCGACCGTCTTTGCCCAAGAAGCCAGACCTAAATCAGACTGGTGTCAGGTGGGTTCCATTATCTGAGCTAGACAGCGTTGTGCTATATCCAAACATAAAACAGCTCATAATTGAATACGCCAGGGATCGTAAGAAGAACATTGAATTAATAGAGGAATACAAACTCGCACACCAAATAACAGGGACGACGCTCAAACGTAATGATTTTCCTAAAGTTTAATTTGAACGAATTTGGAGGTAGACGCATGACAGAAGATTTCTACTGCGAAGAAGTGTTAAGCGGTAATACGGCAGTAAACAAAGTGGTTGAAACGGAAAACGTGCTTGCTTATCATCACACGCGCCCCTTCTACCCTGTTCATATTGTGGTCATACCGAAAAGACACATCGTATCATTGCTTGCGTTAGAAAAGATCGACAATGATCTCTTGTTGGAGTTGTTTGATGTAATAAAAAAAGTAGCGACAGATGTGATCGCAGAACATGGCGCATGTCGTGTACTGACTAACCTTGGCAAATATCAAGATTCTAAACATCTACATTGGCATGTAGCCTACGGAGAGCCAATTAGTCGAGAAGTTCTTAACTAAACGCCACGAAAATAAACTAGGATTGAAATTGATGTGAAGTAATGATTATCTGAAATTTTTTTTATATAGGGAAGGTTGAGCCATGAAATGGATAGTACTAGTTATAATTCTACTTCTTATCCTTCTTTTGGTGTATAAAATTACATTGAAAATTAGAGATAAGGTTGAGACTAATAAGATTGTTAAAATGTCTTTACATGGTAAAAAATCTTCAAGAATGAACAAGCAAACGTGTTCGTTTTGTCGTAAAAAGGACAAGAAACTATCATTCTATTCAGACGAACAGGGTAAAGTCGTTGGAGTTTGTATGGTATGTAAACCACAAGCTGAACGAAGAGCGTTAATGAGGTTGTGAATTTCGTATATAATTGATAAACAGTTTTCGCAAACTCGTGACTTCAGTCGTGAATAAGAAAACTTCGGATAGGGCGTGGCTTTTGCCACGTCAACTATCCGACACATGTTTAGGAAACGAGTACAAACAATAAACAATGCTTTAAAGCGAACATACGTGCTATAATGGATGTATATTCCAAAACGAAAGGAGGCCGTTTTCACCATGCTACATCACAAAGCTTACAAATTCCGCATTTACCCCACGCCAGAACAAGCAACACTCATTAACAAGACGATAGGATGCAGTCGCTTTGTGTTTAATCGTTTTCTTGCCCAATGGAACGACACATACAAAGAAACAGGTAAAGGTTTAAGTTATGGAGCATGCTCTGCTGAACTCACACAACTAAAGCAAGAAATAGACTGGTTGAACGAACCGGACAAATTTTCACTACAAAATGCACTGAGGAATTTAAGTGATGCTTACAATCGCTTTTTCAAAAAACAAAACGATGCGCCTACGTTTAAGAGCAAGAAGAATCCTGTACAGTCTTACCAAACAAACTACACAAATGGAAACATGGCAATTATAGATAATAAGATCAAGTTGCCTAAACTTGGACTTGTGAAGTTTACCAAAAGCCGTGAAGTCGAAGGGCGTATCCTGAACGCTACAATTAGACGCAATCCTTCAGGTAAATATTTTGTATCTGTACTTGTGGAAGTGGAAATCCATGAGTTGCCCAAAACAGGCAAAGAAGTTGGCATCGATGTGGGCTTGAAAGATTTTGCAATTTTATCCAGTGGAGACTTGTTTGGCAACCCTAAATTCTTTCGCATACTGGAAGAGAAACTGGCAAAGGCACAGCGTAAACTTTCACGTATGATGAAAGGCAGCTGCAATTGGAAGAAGCAGCGCATCAAAGTAGCGCGTATTCACGAGAAAATCACGAATGTTCGTACGGACTACTTGCAAAAGATTTCAACGCATATTGTCAAAAAACACGACATCATTGTGGTTGAAGACTTGCAAGTATCCAATATGATGAAAAATCACAAATTAGCCAAGGCAATTAGCGAGGTCTCCTGGTCGATGTTTCGCTCCATGCTAGAGTACAAAGCGAAGTGGTATGGTCGCATAGTTGTGGCTGTGGGTAAAACATTCGCATCTTCGCAGCTATGCTCCTGCTGTGGTTATAAGCACAAAGACGTTAAAAACCTAAAGTTGCGCGAATGGGACTGTCCCAATTGTGGAGCGCATCATGATAGAGACTTCAATGCAAGTCTAAATATTCTTGCCGAAGGTAAAAGACTGCTTAACGTGTAAACTGGCTGTTTAGCCTTTGCACAAACTGTCGGAACGACAGGGTTAGCTTGGTAAACTTCTCTTCGTTAGAAGGGACTACCCAAGAATCTCGTGACTTTAGTCATGAGAGGTTCAAGAAAATACTATTTTAACAGGAGCTAAAAAATATGATCGAGTTTGAACGTATACATCATGTAAGTCTAGCTGTAAGAGACTTAGACAAAGCTAAGAAATTCTATTCAGAAGTCCTTAATTTCCAAGAAATTGAACGTCCACCATTTAAATCTAAAGGCGTATGGTATGCTATTGGTGATCAGCAGCTTCATTTACTCGAACATCCAAAAGGTGAGACACTACGTTCAAGTGGAATTGATTCTGTTGATGGACATTTTGCTATTTGGGTTAAAAGCTACAAAAACACAGTACAATGGTTAGAGGAAGCAGATATCCCGTACGAAGGTAGACCACAAAGTGTTGCTGGATTTGCACAAATATATATTCTTGATGAAGATAACAATATAATTGAATTTGATGCTGCTTACGACTCATAAAGATTTACCTTTGTATTGCAAGTTTTAAGGGCTTTTCAAAGTGGATATACTAATACTTATCAATGTAAGGAGATGATTTTATTGAATGATTATAAACTAACCGAATCTGATATTGAGTTTATTATAAACGCAATTGATACTTCAAAAGAAGCCTTAATGACTGTGTACACTAAGGATTGGTTAGAAACTAAAATAGATGAAATTAAAAATAAACTGGAGTTACAACTAAAAGAACTTGAGAACTTAGATAAAATATAAATTTCAAAAGGCGCTGAAAAGCGTCTTTTTGTTATGTATAATTTGATTCTTACGTACGTAAAGTATAGTTTATCTCAAGATAGCAGTTTAGACGGTATTCAAGATTTCTGTTTCTTTTCAAATCCAGTATTATGTTATTATAAAGTATGGTAGAAGACAAGATATGCATATTGGATTAAACTCTTATGATCAAAAAAGAGGAGAGTGCTTATGTATTCTTTATTGATCGTTGACGATGAAAGATGGGTTCGTCAAGGTTTACGTTCAACCATAGATTGGGAAGCGGAAGGTATCGAAGTGCTTGGTGAAGCGGAGGATGGAGAAGAGGCTTTAAAATTAATTCAAGTCCAGACTCCGGATATTATCATCACGGATATCAAAATGCCGCGAATGGACGGTCTTACTTTGATTGAAACAGTCAAGAATCGCAATCTGCCGTCGAAGATAATTATTATTAGCGGATACAGTGATTTCAGTTCCGCCCAGATGGCCTTGAGATACGGGGCGTCCGACTACGTGCTTAAACCAATTGAAGAAACGCAGATGCTGGACGTTGTGCGTAAATGCGTCTCACAAATCAAGCACGAGAATGAAGATCATCGTCAATTTGTTCGGATGTCAGAACGAATTCGAGAAAGCTTACCTCTGGCCAGACAGAGGTATCTTGAAACGCTCCTAATGAATGAAAGCGCTTCAAATCATTACTTGAGAACTCTTTGGGATCGGCTTAACATCCAATTGGATCCCAATCGGCTGAAAGTGATATGTGTAAAAGTGTATGATTGGGGGCCGCATTCAAATAATCCGAAGGAGCACTATTTGCTTCGTTATGCCATAGGCAATATAGCTAAAGGAATTGGAAAAGCAGAGGAGAAGACGATAACATGCCCTTTGGACTATCATGAAGATACGGATCTCGTCATCTTACAGTCCCCATTCAATGAGGGTGACTGCGAGAGCGAGCAAGAATCCCTCGTTGAGGTTTGCCGACGGTGCTTGGGGATCGGGATCAATGTCGGGATAAGCAAATTGAGCGAGATCGCCAACCTTCATGCATCTTTCCAAGAAGCTGTTCACGCTGGCGCTTACGCATTTTATGACGGTTACGGGAGGGTTTACGAAGCAGAGCGATTGGAGCAGCCTCAATCTTTGCAGGTTCAGGAATATACGGGGCCTAACGGTTGGGATAACCGGTTCGTGCATGTGGTGAAATTGGGCGATGATACGGCGCTTAGTGAATTGATTGACGAGCTGATTGCTCATTTACAAACGTGTCGACAGAAATATCCTCCTCATCAGTTACGAAACGGATTGGCAACTCTGCTTTATGAAGTTGAAAAGAAGCTGGAGTCAAGTCACCCCTCAGAGCAATACTCCAGCAGAAAAAGACTCTTTATTCCTTACTGTACTTTGTCAGAAATGAAAGACGAACTGTTGATGGTTGTCCGCCAATATCAACATGTCCACAACGCCTGTGGAAATCGAAAAAGGTCCATCGAACTGGCAATCCAGTATTTGGAAGTGCATTATACGGAACCGATTACCATGAATCGGGTTGCCAGTCATCTATTTTTGAATCCATCTTATTTCAGTAAAATATTCCATGAGAAAACAGGCGAAACTTTCAGCAAATATTTAATTCGCCTCAGGATGGAAAAGGCCAAGAACCTTCTTAAAGTTTCGACGCTTAAAATATACGAGGTCGCCGAGCAGGTAGGTTACCAGGATTTCCGGCATTTTGTCAAGCTGTTCAAGGACCAGGAGGGGATGACCCCTGCCCAGTACAGGGATTTGGGCGAACTGTAACCTGACCGAGGGGGAGCCGGTTTTGAATCTTCATGCGCATTTAAAATGGCGTTCAGTAGGCTACAAATTGTTTATTCTTTTTTTTGTCAGCATGTCCATGTCCATTATGATCATGGGTTATCTGTCCTATCATAAAGCTAATGACATTATAAGTTCCAAAGTATCGCAGGTTGCTTTGCAAACCGTGCAGCAGGCTAACAGACGTCTCGAATTGTTATTGAACGAGTATGCTAACCGGTCTCTAATTGTTTTCGGTAACAGGGAAATCCAGAAGGGCATTCTCGGAGAATATCAGGAAAGCTATGATCGAAGTCACAACAATCAGCAAATCGCCAATTTTTTGTCCAATTTGGTTAACGTGAAAAACGACACTCTGAATATTTATATTCTTGGTGAAGGCAGCGCTTCCTTTCGGTTGTCAAGCAATGGCTTTGCGGAGCTTCCAATGGTTAGTAAAGACGATCAAGCTCAAGAATGGTACAAGCAAATTATAGCTGCTGACGGTCAGGTGGTATGGTACGGAATTCGTCCGACATTTATAAAACAAAAAAACAACGAAGACGATAAACCGGTTTTTGTGCTCGGTAGGGCGCTCAAAAATTTCGACCATATCAATCAGAACATAGGTGTGCTCATCATGGAGTTTAATCCAGAACCGATACAGAATTTTATGTCCGAGGTCGATTTTCAAGCGCAAGGCACTACGTTTATCGTTGATCAAAACAACACGGTTGTAGCCGATTCGAATGATTCCCGTCTCATGCAGCCTTCCGGGCTGAATCTTCCTTCTATACGAAGTGGGTTTTTAACCAACGTGGTGGATGGCAAAGAAATGATGGTTGTCTTCGATCAATCGAAGATAACCGATTGGAAGTTTGTCGGAATGGCACCGATCCAAAACCTGGTTAGCGATTCGAGAGAAATCGGTTACTATACCGTCTATCTTGTCATTGGATTTAGCATTGTGGCCATCGCGCTTGCCTTAATGTTTGCCAAGCAAATGCACAAGCCTGTACGGATGCTGTTTTGGTCCATGCGCAGAGCGAGAGAAGGCGACTTCGACGTACAAATTACGGATGTACGAAGCGACGAATTTGGCATGTTATTTCACAGTTTTAATACGATGGTCACGAGAATCAAAAATTTAATTGATGAAGTGTACATTCAGAAGCTATTAAAAAAAGAAACGCAATTAAAGATGATGGCGTCTCAAATTAACGCCCATTTTTTATACAATACGCTGGATTCGATTCACTGGATTTCCCGCATCTATAAAGTTGATGAGATTAGTACGATGATCTTCGGTTTGTCCAAATATCTCCGGATCAGTTTAAGTGAGGGAAACGATTTTGTTACCGTAAAGGAAAGCGCCGAATTGCTGGAAAGTTATTTGTCCATACAAAAGGTGAGGTATCAGGACAAATTCATGGTCAATATGAATATGGATCCTAAGATTCTGCACTACCGGGTATTGAAGTTCGTCTTTCAGCCGCTGGTGGAGAACGCGATATATCACGGTTTGGAAAATAAACGGGGGAGCGGCAGGTTGGACATAAGTTGGAGAATGGAAGGCCAAATTCTTTATTTCGAAGTTGAGGACGACGGCATCGGGATCGAATCCGAAAAATTGGCGGAGCTGACGGAAGTGCTGGAAAGCGACGAGGTAGTCGGGGAACATAATTTTGCGCTGAGAAATATTAATACACAAATCAAATTAGCTTATGGCAAGGAGTACGGGCTATTCATAGACAGCACTCTTGGTGTTGGTACTAAAGTCACGTTGGTCATTCCATTAAGATAACGAAATTACACACCTTTCTTTGGTTAGATGGTTGCTCGTCTTCCTATTACCAAATAAAAGAGGTGTGTTTTTGCCGTCATCAGATAAACACACAAAAATAACACACTAAAAACAAAAGTCCCCTCGTTTCGGGACATACATGAAAACGCATACAATTAAGGTGTGCTCGGAAGCGAGTATAAGACAAAGAGGAGGTTAAAAAATGAACAATGAAAAGGTACAAGCAAGTACGAGGGGTAAAAAGTTAGTAACATTGCCTTTAGCGGCAACCTTGGCGTTGGCTTTGACGATCACCGGCTGCAGCAGCTCGACGAACACGGCATCTACTGGCGGCGATAGTAAAGCAACGGATGCGAAAGCTACAGATACCAAAACTGCAGATACCAAAAGCTCGGGCGCACCTGTTACCATTGATTTCTGGTTCCCATGGGGCGGAGATTACCAAAAAGATTTCAAAGCGAATGTTGTCGATGTATTCGAAAAGCAGCATCCAAACATTAAAGTGAAAATGACATTCGTTGAAACTACGGGCCAGACACAAGCTTCCGATAAATTGTTGACCGCCATCGCAGGCGGTAATCCCCCAGATGTTGCCTTGTTCGATCGCTTCTTGATCGGTTCTTGGGCGGCGAAAGGCTCCCTGACGGATTTGACGGCTTATGTAAAGGGCAGCGGTATTAAAGCGGAAGATTATTATAAAGGACTTTGGGCAGAAGCTGTTTATAAAGATAAAGTGTACGCATTGCCTTGGGGAACTGACACCCGGGCCATGTATTACAACAAGACATTAATGAAAGAAGCAGGGCTTGATCCGAACAAACCGCCGCAAACTCTTCAAGAGCTGGATCAAATGGCCGAGAAAGTTTTCAAGAAAGGCAGCAACGGCAAATACTCGCAAATTGGGTTCATACCTTGGATGAATCAAGGCTTCTTCTATACGCAAGCATGGAACTGGGGCGGCAAATGGGAGGATGGCACCCATAACTTGACTCCTAACGACCCGCAGAACGTGAAAGCACTCGCATGGATGGCCGACTATGCGAAAAAGTATGATATCGGCAACTTGACAAGCTTCTCCGACGCCATGGGACAAACGGGTATGAATCCATTCTGGACGGGAAAAGTCGGCTTCGTGTTCGACGGCAACTGGATTCTGAACGATTTGGCGAAATACAAGCCTACCTTTGAATGGGGTGTAGCTCCGATGCCGGCGGCTGAAGGCGCTAAACCGGTGACATGGGCCGGCGGTTGGTCGTATGTCGTTCCGAAGGGCTCCAAGCATGAGAAAGAAGCATGGGAATTCGTTAACTTCGTAGCGCATAAGGAAGGTACACTTCTTTGGGCGAAGCGACAAAATGCCGGTAACGATATTACAGCTATGCCGTCAGTTAACGACCAATTGAAATTGTCCGACATTCCGAATCTGAAAGTTTTCCTTGATGGAATGCCGACAGCCTTCACTAGACCTGTTTCTCCGGCAGGCGCCTTCCTCTGGAACGAAACGATGCGCGTACAAGATTTGGCGATTCATGGTAAAGGGGACGCACAGGCGCTTCTCGATGAAGTGAAAAAGAATGTAGATGCGGAATTGGCTAAGCAAAGCAAATAATTCCTATAACTAGCATTAAAGTAAAAATAAGGAGGGTAGGGCGAACGCTGAGCCCTCCCTCTTTTACCGCATCATCTTCAAAAGATCTCGAAAGAGGTTTATCTCACAGAATAGACGTGCAAAAGGAGGTAATAGAATTGTCTGCGATCGAAACTCCCGCAAAAAAAATGACAGTTTTAGTTGATGTCGCCAAGAAAAGGAAAACCCGGTTCGAGAAAAAGCTCAGCCTGTTCGGTCTGATCTTCGCGTTACCATGGATTGTCGGTTTGCTTCTTTTTCACGCCTTTCCGTTATTCATGTCAGCTTACTATAGTTTAACCTCCTACAGCATCCTGGAGCCGGGGAAGTTCGTAGGATTCAATAACTACTCGGCACTTTTTCAAGATAAGGTCTTCTGGGTCAGTATTTATAATACCTTGTACTATACGGTGATTTTTGTCCCGCTGAGCATAGTGATAGGTGTAGGACTAGCCCTCCTTCTGAATTTGAAAATTCGCGGTCAAGGCTTTTACAGAACTTTATTTTTTATCCCCAGTTTGGTGCCGCCTGTAGCGACGACGATCATTTGGCTCTGGCTGTTAAACCCGCAATTCGGGCTTGTGAACTATTGGCTGGATCAGATCGGCATCTCCGGACCGCCATGGATTGGAAGTGAAGCTTGGTCTAAGCCATCCTTAATTCTAATGAGCTTGTGGGGGACAGGGCAAGCGGTCGTTATTTATTTAGCGGGTCTGCAGGATATCCCCCAAGATTACTATGATGCCGCCCAAGTGGATGGAGCTAACGCATGGCAGCGGACGAAGACCATTACGTTGCCCCTGTTAACGCCAGTCATCTTTTTCAACTTGATTATTGGCACCATCGGCGCTCTGCAAAATTTCGTTCTGCCTTACACACTCACGAACGGACAGGGTACACCAGCCAATTCAATGATGTTTTACGTGATGTATTTATACACGAACGGTTTCGGCTATTTAAAGATGGGATATGCTTCTGCCATGGCCTGGATTCTTTTCTTAATCGTGGTCATTTTAACGGCGTTAATCTTTGTCTCTCAGAAACGCTGGGTCCATTATCAAGGAAAAGAATAGGGAGGGGGAATCGTCATGGGAAGCACAAGACTTGGAAGTTTTCAAAAAGTATTTGCTCATTTCTCTTTAATTGTGGTTGGCGCCTTTTTCCTGTCGCCGTTTCTATGGATGGTTTCCACTTCACTCAAGGCGAACAGCGAATTGTTTCTTTGGCCGCCTGTGTGGATTCCAAGCGTTATGGAATGGAGCAATTATCCTAAAGCGATTGACTATATTCCTTTTTTTAAATATTTGTCGAATACGGTTACGATTGCAGGTCTGGCGACTGTGGCGGTTTTATTATCCTGCCCACTTGTCGCTTATAGCTTAGCCAGAATTCCATGGAAGGGTGCTAAGCCGCTTTTTGCGATTACGCTCATTGTCATGATGCTGCCTTACCAGGTAACCATGATTCCTATTTTTATCGCATTCAAAAACTTCGGCTGGGTAGGGACTAATATCCCTTTGTGGCTGCCGGCCTTTTTCGGCGCTCCGTTCTTCATCTTCCTCCTCCGGCAGTTTTTCATGGGCTTGCCCAAAGAGCTTGAAGACGCAGCCCGGATTGACGGAGCTTCCGAACTTCGCATTTATTGGCAAATCATGCTTCCGCTATGCCGTCCCGCTTTATTGACGATTGCTTTATTCCAGTTCATGGGCAGCTGGACGGACTATCAGGGACCGTTGATTTACTTGTCGGATGAGAACCAATATACGCTGATGCTCGGCATGCAGGCTTTCAAGTCCCAACACGGGGCCGAATGGCAGATGATGATGGCTACGCTGGTCATGATTACGCTTCCGATTATCCTTCTGTATTTCTTCGTTCAAAAGGCGTTTATCCGAGGAATTACTTTCTCAGGAATTAAATAAATCAGGAGGTGCAGCAGCATGAGCACAATTCGTGTAGGTATGATCGGAACAGGCGGCATTTCCCAATGGCATGCCCGCCAATTGCTGGAATTGAAAGAGGTAGAAATAAAGGCGATTACGGACACGAGCTCCGAAAACCGGGAGAAATTCGCCACCAAGTTCAGCCTTACCGGTGTAAAGCAGTTTTCGGAGTATCAGGCCATGCTGGAGCAGGTGGAATTGGACGCCGTCGTCATTTGCTCTCCGCATACTCTGCATTTCCAGCAAGCGACCGATGTGCTGAATAAAGGGCTGCATGTGTTAATTGAGAAGCCGATGACCTGTTCGTCGGAGGAAGCTGAGCAATTGATCGCTACCGCGGAAAAGGCGGGAAAAGTGCTGCAGGTGTCGTATCAGCGCCATTTTCAGCCGGAGTTCCTGTTCATACGTGACGCTATTGCAAACGGAGAAATCGGCAAGCTGACTTCGATAACTGCTTCCCTGTACCAGGAATGGAAGCAGGGAACAACCGGCTTGTGGCGACAAGTGCCGGAGCTTTCGGGAGGCGGCATGCTGATGGATTCCGGCAGCCACATCATCGACGTGCTGCTCTGGACGACGGGCCTTACTCCGGTTGAAGTTAAGCCGAGTCTGCATTTGCAGGGAGCTCCGGTGGAGATCGACTCCTTTACTTCGATCCGCTTCGCCGAAGGCGCTGTAGCAGGACTCAACGTTGTCGGCTACGCACCATGCTGGCATGAGACCTACGTATTCTGCGGCGAAGAAGGCGGTATTTTCTACGACAACGGCAAAATTACGATCCGACGCCTGGGCGAGGAGCCTGTCGTTCCAGAGCTGCCGAAGCAAACGACGAATCAGGATAAAAGCTTTATCGACGCGATTCTCGGACGCCATGAAGTCAAGGTGCCGGGCTCCTTTGCTCTAAAAGTTGTGAAGTTCACTGAAATGATCTATCAAGCAGCTGGATATAAACCTTATTGAATAGAAGAATGACCCAACAAAAGGAGAGACTAATATGAACGTACAAATCGGAATGCGCATTCCGCCAAAGATCGGCGCTGAAGGAATGGAAAAAGTAGCCGCATGGGCCGTTAGTGCAGGCCTGGACGTGCTTGACGTCCCAAAACTGAATCCGGAAGTCTTGCAAATTTGCGAAAAAGCGGGAATCGGCATAGGCTCCGTCGATGCCGCACAGACTGCCGCATTGTTGAGTAAAAATGAAGCCCGACGGGAGACAGCGGCGGAAGCGGTCAAGCAGCAGATGACCGACATGGCTGCGCTCGGTGCAAGGGTGATGTTCATGTGTCTTGTGCCTGAGGATCATACGACTCCTCGCCAAGAGAGCTTCGCCATCTGGAAGGACACCTTCCCAGAGCTTGTTCGTCACGCCGAACGCCAAGGGGTCTACATCGCCATCGAGGGCTGGCCGGGACCGGCTCCACACTATCCGACGATCGGATGTACACCGGAAATGTGGAGCGCCATGTTTGAGGCGATCCCTTCCAAGCATTTTGGCCTCAATTACGATCCTTCCCATATGGTGCGCCTCGGAATCGACTATTTAAGAGCTTTGACACAATTCGGCGAGCGTATCAACCACTGCCACGGGAAAGATACGGAGATTCTGCATGATGAGTTGTATGAATGCGGCATTCTACCAGCGACTTTCGGCGCGAAATACGGATTTTCTGAAGGCTCGTGGCGGTATACGATTCCCGGACACGGCGCGGTGGAATGGAGTAAAGTCGCTGTGAGACTTGACCGTCTGGACTATCAAGGCGCAGTCAGTATCGAGCTCGAGGATCACCGGTTCTGGGGAACGCTGGAGAAGGAACGGGAAGGGATCGTCAAGGCAGCGGAGCATTTGGCTATGTATTTCAAATAACCAACGGATTTACAGAAGGTGGAGATGAACATGTCGCAAGAGACCCGCATCCATATGATCGGCAATGCACATTTGGACCCGGTATGGCTATGGCAGTGGCAGGAGGGATATGCGGAAATCAAGGCGACGTTCCGCTCTGCGCTGGACCGGTTGAAGGAATTTCCCAATTTTATTTTTACGTGCGCCGGCGCTGCTTACTATAAGTGGGTAGAAGAGAACGCTCCGGAAATGTTTATCGAGATTCAGCAGAGGGTTGAGGAAGGAAGATGGGTTGTAGTCGGGGGCTGGTGGATCCAGCCCGACTGCAACATCCCCTCGGGGGAGTCATTCGCGCGCCATAGCCTTTATTCCCAACGTTACTACTTGGAGAAATTCGGCATCATGGCTAAAGTCGGCTATAATGTCGATTCGTTCGGGCACCATGGCATGATACCACAATTATTAAAGAAAAGCGGTATGGATTTCTATGTATTTATGCGGCCCGGAGAGCATGAAAAGCAGATGGACAGCGACTTGTTCTGGTGGGAAAGCGGCGACGGCAGCCGCGTTATGACCTTCCGAATCCCTTACAGCTACGGCAACTGGTGGAAGGACGGCGATCCTGTTGAACAAAAGACGCGCGCCGTGGCAGCTTTAGCTGAGCAGCATGAATGCAGTTATATGAATTTTTACGGCGTCGGCAACCACGGGGGCGGACCTACGATCGCGAACCTGCAGACGATTCATCGTCTTCAGGAAGAGCTTGGTGCGGATAAGATCGTCTTAAGCTCACCCAATCGCTATTTTTCGGAAATAAGCGCTTTGCACAGCGAATCCATACCGATTCACAGGGACGATCTTCAGCACCATGCGAGCGGATGTTACTCCACCCATGCCGAAACGAAAGCGAACAATCGCCGTGCCGAACACCGCTTGCTTACTGCGGAGAAATTCGTAACGATGGCCCATCACATGCTTACGCTGCCATACCCGGGTGAGAAGCTGCAGCACGGCTGGGAAAATGTCATGTTCAACCATTTCCACGATATTATGGGAGGTTGCAGCATTAAGGAGGCTTATCAGGACGCCCGCGAGGCTTATGGCGAATCCCTTCATATTGCTTCGGTCACGCTGAACGCAGCGGTGCAAAAAATATCGTGGTCCATCAATACGATGCGGGAAGGCGTCGCCTCGTTAAGCAAGGACAAGGATTGGGTGCTTTGGGAGCAGGAGGACAAGGGAATTCCTCTCGTCGTTTTCAATCCGCTCTCCTGGGACATCAAGGCGCCTATTCAAGTCAACAAGAACGTGCGAGGCATCACGGACGATCAGGGAACTCCGGTATGCGTGCAAACGGTGAGGGGCTCCAGAACGAATGGCTCCGCCGATAAGTGGGACACTTTGTTTATGGGCGAAATTCCCGCTTTCGGGTACCGCGTCTACTGGATGTATCGGGACAAACCGCAGGAAGCGGAGGCATCTCATTTAGCTCTGCAAACAGAAGAGAACGTGCTGGAAAACGATTACGTCCGACTGGAGCTTGAGCCGCATACCGGGTATATCAAACGGTTGATCGATAAGAGGCAGGGGCAAGACGTGCTCAAAGGCAGAGGCGCCGTGCCGGTCGTCATCGACGAGCACGATAGTGACACATGGAGTCATGGCATTTTTAAGTTCCGGAACGAAATCGGCAAATTTGCGGATGCTGAGATTCGCCTGTTGGAAAAAGGACCTCTGCGCGCCAGAATTCGAGTGACGAGCCGTTACAACCGCTCGGTGCTGCGGCAAGATTTTATTCTATATCAGGACCGCCCCGAGATTGAAGTTAAAGTAAAGTTAGATTGGCGCGAAGAGCACAAAATGCTCAAGCTTTCTTTTCCAGTAAACGTAGAGCAAATGAAAGCAACGTACGAAATTCCGTACGGACATATCGAGCGTCCCGCGAATGGGGAAGAAGAACCGGGGCAGCAGTGGATCGACGTCACAGGCCTAACGGAAGGAACAGCGGATCAAACTTACGGGTTGGCTTTAGTGAACGACAGCAAATACAGCTTCGATGTATTCGAGAATGAGATTAGGATGACGGTCGTTCGCAGTCCCATCTTTGCGGATCACTTTGGCGTCAGGGACGAATGGTGCGAATTTATGGATCAAGGCGTCCAGGAATTCAATTATGGATTGGTTCCCCACGCCGGCAGTTGGCAGGATGCCCAGGTTGTAAAAAAAGCCTACGAATTAAATGTCCCGCCAGTCTCTATCGTGGAGACGTATCATCGCGGTGTGCTGCCGCAAAGTTTCGCAGGGATTCGAGTCTCCTCGGAGCAAATTGTCGTCACGGCATTCAAAAAAGCGGAGGACGGACAGGACTATATCCTACGCTGCTACGAAACCTCGGGCAAAGAAGCATTAGCAACGATAGAAATTCCTATGCTCGAACGGAAATGGAGTGCGCGATTCGGGAAATGCGAGATCAAGACATTCCGTATTCCGCTCTCAGCCGAGCAAGAGGTTCAAGAAAATAATTTGATCGAACTCTGAGAAGATAATCAAATCTTCCGCGAGGCTTGCAAGAGCACAGGCTTTGAGCTTACGTATGACGAAGGACCCGACTCCCACGATTGGGCATACTGGGACGCAAAAATTCAGGGCGTCCTGGCGTGGCTGCCGAATAAACAATGAATAATCTTAGGGTGAGGTGACTACATTGTCAACGATAAATTTGATAGGCAAAAACGCTCTAGTAACGGGTTCCAGCAGGGGCCTCGGCAAGCAGTACGCTTTGGATTTGGCGCGTTCGGGAGCCAATGTCATCATACACGATGTCAATAACGAGGCGGCGGCACAATTCAATGAAGCGCCGTCGGGCAGCGACGTGGCCAAAGAAATTGCTCAGCTTGGCGTTAAGGCTACATTTATTCCCGGAGACGTATCCGACCCGGCGCAAGTGAAAGATCTCATCGAGCAGTCCATCCGGGCGTTCGGTTCACTTGATATTTTGGTCAACAACGCCGGAGGAGATATCGGATTTAGAACGCCTCGCCCGAATCCGAACGACTGCCTAGATATTTCAGTGGAAGACATTCGAGCGGTCGTAGAACGCAATTTGCTGTCAACCATGTATGCCTGTAAATTTGCCGGGCTTCATATGCGGGAGCGGCGCTCCGGAAAAATCGTGAACGTGGGTTCGCTTGCCGCACATGTCCCCGTCCGGGAGGGCATTATCTATGCTGCGGCGAAAATGGGGATTTCTCAATACACGCGCAGCTTAGCCGAACAACTGCGTCCGTATGACGTCAATGTCAACTGCATCTCGCCGACGGCGACCTATACGGCCCGCTTCCTCGCTACGCGGAGCGTGGAAAGCGAAGAACATCTCTCTCGTCTGCAGCGCATCGCGCAGCCGGAAGATATGTCGAACATCGTCTTATTTCTATGCGGACCGCAATCCGATGCATTAAGCGGCGAAACGATCGTTTGCTGGAAATAGCCGCCTCAGTTTAGTAATAATATGGAACGCCACCGCATGAAATCATGAAAGAGACGGGGTGAACATGATTGATTCACATTTTCCCCAGAGGCTCGATTTGGAAGAAAATAACGGGCGTCGCGCTGACGCTTATGTTGCTTAGCATGACGATCGGAAGCGCAATCCAGCATATGGAAGCCTCAGAGCGGCTTCGAGACCGCTATAGCAACCAAAGCAAGGCAACATCCGATCAATTTGATGTAGATTCCATTTTAAAACCGACTTATAGGCAAGTTGCCGGGCAATACAAGCAAACGGGTAACCGTCAAGACTCCGTAAAGGATCTCATATTTCCTGCCAATTCCTATTCGGCCTTTGGAGGTACGGCTCTTACTTCCCAAGTTGTAGGGGACAGATCCGAACCGACACTCGTTTGGGAGAAAGGCACGGACTGGATCGAATGGACCGTCGATGTTCCTGCAAGCGGCTTGTATAATCTGACCTTCGATTATTATCCGATGCCCGGCAAACGGCTGCCCATCGAACGGTCGCTGTCCATTGACGGCGACGCCCCTTTCCGTGAAGCTCAACGATTATACTTTTATCGAATTTGGGCGGACCAAGGGAAACCAACGCAGAATAACCAGGGTGATGACGTACGGCCGAGCCAAGTTGAGAAAGCGGCTTGGGTCAGCGCACCGCTGACGGACGGCAACGGATTGTACGCGGAGCCTTTTCAATTTTCATTAAGTGCAGGCAAGCATGTCATTCGCATGGGCTTTATACAGGAACCGGTTTCATTCGATCAAATCAGGCTTGCTCCGGCGTTGGAAACACCGGATTACGCCAAGGTTAAAAGTTCTTACGACGCTTCCGGGTTTAAGCCGGTCAGCAAGGTGGACATCAAGGTTCAGGCGGAGAACAATCCGGTCAAATCCGATCCCACCGTCCGCATGGAATCGAATGGCGATCCGTTGGTCGAGCCTGCGAGCGAGCTGAAATTCCGGCTGAACGTGTTCGGCGATTGGCGCTGGCGTAAAGGCGGACAATCCGCGGCCTGGAGCTTCACGGTTCCGGAGGACGGCCTTTACAAAATCGGCTTGAAAGTAGGCGAGTGGTGGGGAAACGGGCTTCCTTCCTATCGGCAAATCCAGATTGACGGTAAATCGCCTTTTAAGGAGTTGGAGCTGTATCCTTTTACTTATTCCCGTGATTGGCGCATCGAAACGCTCGGCAAAAGCGCGAACGAGCCGTATCTTGTGCATTTGACGAAAGGTGAGCACAAGCTGACGATGGTAGCGCAAATCGGACCGTTCCAGCCGATCGTCGAATCGCTGACTACGGACTCGAAGAAGCTTTCTGACATCATCCGCCGGATTATTATGGTAACCGGACCTACGCCCGATCCGAATTACGAATACGAGCTGGATAAGCGTATTCCGGGACTGCTGGAAGATATTCAGGCGTTAGCCGGCAATCTTGGCCTGCAGATCGACGCATTGCGCGCGATTTCTCAGGAAGATACGAGCATGGCGAACAGTCTGCTGATGATGAAAAACTTGTTTGATCGCATGGTCCTCAAACCGGATTCGATTCCGCGTCAGTTGGACGATTTAAACAACAGCTTGACAAATTTGGGCACCTGGTTGATCGATCTGCAAAATCAGCCGCTTGTCATGGATTATTTCCTGATCAGCGCTCCCGACGTGAAATGGCCCGGTGTCAAATCCAACATATGGGAAAAAATGGGCAGCACGTTGAAGAACTTTTTTACTTCGTTCCGCAAAGATTACACCGGTATCGGCAGCGTGTATAAGGGTGGATCCGGCGGAAAAGGAGACGATGACGTCCTTGACGTTTGGGTCGGTCGTGGCCGGGAATGGGCGGAAATCATGAAAGAAATGATTGAATCGGATTTCACGAAAAAGACGGGAATTCGGGTGAACATTAACACGCTTCCCGCCGGCCAATTAAACTCCGGCTCGGTCAACACGCTTCTTCTGGCCGCCAGTTCAGGCAAAGCACCGGATGTCGCTACCGGTGTCGGCGAACAGCTGCCGCTTGAGTTTGCAATTCGGGACGCGGCCGTGGATCTGTCGAAGCTGCCGGGCTATGACAGCGTAGAGAAGCAGTTTCTCTCCGGAGCCATGGTGCCTTTCCGGTACAACGAAGGCGTGTACGCCCTGCCGGAGACGCAGGACTTCAACATTTTGATCTATCGAAAAGACATCTTGAAAGAGCTCGGGCTGTCCGTCCCGCAGACGTGGGATCAAGTGGCTGAAATGATACCCGTGCTGCAGCAGAACGGCATGCAGTTTTATTACCCGCCGACCAATCCGCAGGACCGTTCGCCGCTCGGCTTTGCAACTTTTTTATACCAAAACAAAGGTGAATTTTATACGGCGGACGGCAAAAGCTCCGGACTGAATACTCCCGAAGCCTACAAAGCTTTTAAAGAATGGACGGAACTCTATACTAACTATAAGTTTCCCATCTATGCCGATCTGTTTAACCGGTTTAGGACGGGTGAAATGCCCATTGGCTTATCTGGCTATTGGACCTACGTCCTGCTGTCGACTGCAGCGCCTGAATTGGCGGGACGCTGGGGTATCGCCGCCGCACCCGGACACGCTCAGGCGAACGGAGAAATCGACCGTACTGCGGGAGGTCAGGTACAATCCGTCGTTATTTTTAAGCAGTCGAAGAAGCAGCAGCAAGCTTGGGAGTTTTTGAAGTGGTGGACCAGCAAGGATGTGCAAGCCCAGTTTGGCCGGGAGCTGGAAGCGCTGCTCGGCGTAGAAGCGCGCTGGAACACGGCCAACATGGAGGCGTTCTCACAGCTTCCGTGGCCGGAGGAAGATCTGAAGGCGCTAAGCGAAGGGTGGAAATATTTTAAGGAGCAGCCGTTCGTCCCCGGTGGTTATTTCACGACAAGGCATATTGCCAACGCGTGGAACCGGGTTGTGTTAAGCGGCGAGAACGTGAGGGAGTCGCTGGAGCAAGCAGTCAAAGACATCAACAAAGAACTTGAAGCGAAGCAAAAAGAATTCGGAGTTTCTCCCTAATATACCGCACGAGAGGAGGGATACGGTATGCTAAGCGGCATTCCTAATGTACAGACGGGGCGGCCGGCGCTGCAGCGCAGGGAACGAAGCATTCTGAAATTGTCGCCGCGCTGGAAAAAGGTGCTGACCGGTTACTTGTTCCTTAGCCCGTTCTTGGTTCTGTTCATTGTATTTACGGTCGTTCCGGTTCTTGATTCCATTCGGTTGAGCCTCACTTACTATAATATGCTTCAACCCGCCCGCTGGATCGGAATGACCAACTATAAGATCTTGTTCCTGGATGACGACATCTTTATCAAGGCGATTCAAAATACGTTCATTTTTTCCGTTGTTACTGGGCCAATCAGCTATTTGTTATCTTTCGTGCTCGCTTGGGTGATCAACCAGCTGCGCGGCCGATCGATATTCGCGTTCGCCTTCTATGTGCCTTCCATTACGAGTTCCATCGCGCTTTCGGTCGTATGGCTGTATATTTTCTCGGGTGACCGCTACGGAATGTTGAACCACTGGCTGCTGAATTGGGGTATCATCAGCGAGCCGGTGCTATGGGTAGACAATCCGAAGACGATCCTTCCAGTCGTTATCATCGTATCTCTCTGGATGAGTATGGGAACCGGATTTCTCGTCTTTCTGGCGGGTTTGCAGAACGTCCCTAAAGAGCTGTATGAGGCGGGAGCAATCGACGGAATCCGCAATAAGTTTCAGGAGCTTTGGTATATCACAGTTCCGTTCATGAAGCCGCAAATGCTGTTCGGGGCGGTCAACGCGATCGTGGCCTCGTTCGGCGTCTTCGATATCGCCGTCGCGATGGCCGGCATGCCGAGCCCGAACTATGCCGGTCACACGATCATCAGCCATCTTTACGATTATGCATTTATCCGCTTTGAGCTTGGCTATGCGTCCTCCATCGCCGTCGTGCTGTTTTTTGTAACCTTCGGCCTCGGACGGATCGCTATGAGACTGTTTTCGTCCAAAGAAGAGTGAGGGGGAGTGGGAGTATGCCGATCATTCGCGCCGGAAAGTTGACTGCGTCGTTGAAACGCGCCCTATTGTATGTGTTCATCATGGCGCTTGTCTCGTTCACCGCAATGCCGATTATATACATGGTTTCTACGGCATTCAAGCCGCTGGACGAGCTGTTTCTGTACCCGCCGCGGTTCTTCGTACACAAGCCGACGATGCGCAACTTCTTCGACCTGCTGACGGCGACGGATACCTCGATCGTACCTTTCACAAGGTACATCTTCAACAGCATATTCGTTTCTGCCACCATCGTCGTAGGGACGCTCGTGATCTGCTGCTTGGGTGCCTATGTATTGTCCAAATACCGTCTGCCCGGAGCAAACGCCTTATTCGCCGTCATTATTTCAGCGCTCATGTTCACACCCCAGGTGACGCAAATTCCGACCTATATGGTCATTTCCAACCTCGGGATGCTGGATACATATTGGTCGCTCGTACTGCCTAAGCTGGCGGTGGCATATAACATTTTTTTGATGAAGCAATTCATCGATCAAATCCCGGATGCGCTTCTTGAAGCCGCGCATATCGACGGGGCCTCGGAATGGCGAATCTTTTGGAGGGTGGTTATGCCCGTATGCCGTCCTGCTTGGGCCACACTGATCATTTTTGCATTCATCGCCAATTGGAACGATTATTTCACGCCGCTTGTGTTTACGACGAGCGAATCGATGAAGACGCTCCCGCTTGCCTTGCAGACGCTGGCCGGAGGGCCCGGCACCGTGGCCCGCTCCGGAGCGGTGGCCGCGGGTACGCTGCTCGTGACCTTGCCGCCGATCTTGATTTTCCTTGCATTTCAGAAAATGGTGATCAATACGATGGCGTACTCCGGCATTAAATCGTAGGAGGTGAGACGATGTTACGACGCGCCTCGGCATGTTTTTTTTGCCTCGTCTTTCTGCTGCTGCTTGTAGGTGAACCTGTCGGCGCTATGCCGCAAATATCCTATACACGCGATCCGCTTCATGATTACCGAGTGCCGATCCCGCTAGCGTATACGGTCGGAGAGGTTATCATGAATATCGGGCAGAAACCGTTTAATAAAGCGAGCGACTTGTTTATTGATTCGAAAGGACTTTTGTACGTGGCCGATACGGGCAACAACCGGATCGTAAAACTTGATCCGAATGGCCGCGTGCTTGGAATATTCGGGGAAGAGCAGGGGGTAAAGCTTAACGGACCTGAAGGCATCTTCGTCGATGAATTGGGCGATATGTTCGTCGCCGATACAGGAAACGGCAAGATCATCCACCTCGATCCGAAGGGCGCTAAAATTGAGGAGTTCGTTCGGCCGAAGACGTCACTCATGAAGGGGAACGCCAACTTTTCACCGAGCAAAGTGTTGATCGATAAGCGAGGATATTTGAATGTACTGGATCGCAATGACCCGAACGGTTTCATTATGATTGACGCCAACAATCAATTCCGCGGCTACATCGCGGCCAATCACGTTCCTTTCAGCTGGCAGCAGCTCCTTATCCGGCTCTTGGCGACACCGGAACAGAAAGAGCAGCTGAGCAAGGCGGTTCCGCCCCAGCATGCGAATTTGACGATGGATGAGGAAGGATACCTCTACTCTCCGACGGTACTCATCGATAAGGATCAAATCAAAAAATTAAACGCGCTGGGGATCAACATTTTTAAGAAAGACACGTTTTACGGGGAGAAGTCGATTGAATCCGGCTCGTTGGCGCTTCCTTATTTCGTCGACATCGCGGTGGATCAATACGGCATCATCAATGCATTGGACGCCACAACGCGAAAAATTTACCAGTACGACCAGGAAGGCAATCTGCTCGCCGTATTTGGCGGACACGGGAGTGTAAAGGGAACGTTCGAATATCCTTCAAGCATCGGGGTCGACCGGCAAGGGCGACTCTTCGTTTTAGACCGGGACCGCAATAACATTCAGGTATTCGAATCGACGCGCTTCTCGGAATTGATTCATCAGGCGAGCGCGCTATACTTCAACGGACGTTACGAAGAAGCGTTGAAGCCGTGGTATGAGGTGCTGCAGATCGATGAGAATTATCCGCTCGCACATCGCGGGGTGGCGAAGGCGCTTTATAAGCAGGAGCGATGGCAGGAATCGATGGCCGAATTTAAGTTGGCCGGGGACCAGGAGGGCTACTCCGACGCCTTTGGGCAGTACCGCAGACAATATATGAAGAACCACTTCGGTTGGATTTTGCTGATTCTCGCCTTGCTGTTGTATGTTCTTTATTTCATCTTCAAGAGGCTCCGCGGGTTGGCCCAAATGATCGTAAGGAGGTTAGGCTATTGAGCGGGAATACTTCTGTACTGGTGCGCGTCTGGCGGCCGCTCGAGATCGGCTTAGCCGTCTTG
This sequence comes from Paenibacillus sp. yr247, assembly GCF_900103825.1. GTDB lineage: Bacteria > Bacillota > Bacilli > Paenibacillales > NBRC-103111 > Paenibacillus_E. Next base: position 24,489 of record NZ_FNIF01000014.1, on the reverse strand, counting down.
TTCCACCCGGCCGACGGATTTCGCGAGCTGCGCGGCTATCGAAGCTTCACTGCCGCATTCATCCTGCTGCTGCTTACGTTTGCCGTCCGGGTCGCATCCATCCTGATGACATCCTTCCACGTCGCCAGCCTGCAGCCCGAAGATGCAAATATGATGCTGGAAATCGCACGTATCATCCTGCCGCTTCTGTCTTGGGCGGTCAGCTGTTATTTGATCACATCGATTATGGACGGTGAAACCTTTTTCGGCAACGTCCTGCTCGCTGTAGCTTATTCCATGATCCCTTACATCGTATTTACTCTCCCGATCGCAGCGTTGACACTGGTGCTGACACGCGACGAAATGTATTTATACATTGTGCTGCAATGGATCGTCTGGCTGTGGGTCGGGGGATTATTGGTTATCAATCTTGGAGTAATGAACGACTATTCCCTGAAGAAAACGATCGGCGTCACGCTGTTGAGCCTGTTTACGCTCATTATCTTTTGGGCGACGATCGGCTTGATCTTTGCGCTGACCAACCACGTCGTCATGTTCGTGAAGGATGTTTATAACGAAGTGCTGTATTTACAGTTCAACTGAGGGGAGGACATCCTCACAAATGAAGAAAAATTGGATCAAACGGATCCTATGGATCGCCGTGCTGGCCGTTATCATCATCGTTGCCATGAAAATTCGTCAGCACCTTCCCGCTCAGTCCGTTGGGGGAACAGTGGCTCAGGGAGCCAATCAAGCCAAACAAACTGATGCTGCTGCCGCCGGAGTTACCATTTTGCCGTCTGATGAAGGATTCACCAAGGCTGCAGAGACCGATCGGTTGGAGCTGTATTTCCGTTCCCGGGACTCGGCCCTTCAGGTTAAGGATAAACGGGATGGACACGTTTGGCGTTCGGCCTATCCGCTCAAGGATACTAATGTAGACGGGAACGATTTGTGGAAGGGGGACAGCCAATCGATTTTCCATTTAAGCTACACGAACCCGAACACGCCTACATTGGAAGTGCTGGAATCGAACTCGGTCTTGCTGCAGCCGAAGATGGAGTCGAAGCCGATTGAGAACGGGATATCGGTGCATTACGATCTGCAGCAGCTGAAAATGAGCTTCACCATGCAATTTCAACTGAAGAACGGCGGGTTGGAGGTTCACGTGCCGGCGGATTCGATCAAAGAATCGGAGGAGTACGTGATTATGAGATTGTCACCGCTGCCGTTCTTCGGAGCGGCCGGCGATGAAGTCGAGGGATACGGATTTTATCCTGACGGTCCTGGGGCTATATCTTATTTCAAACCGAATCATCCTCAATATATGGAGCCCTATCGCTCAGCTGTATTCGGCTCCGATCAGATTTCGTTTAACGACTACAATCGGCCGGAGAATGCGTATTTGCCGGTATTCGGCATGAAGGTGAAGAACAATGCCTTTATGGGAATCATTACGGAGGGAGAATTCGATTCATCCGTCGTTTATGCCCCCAGCGGTTACTTGATTAACTTGAACAGAACTTCGGCGGAATTAACATACCGCAGGTCCTATGAAGCCGTGAAACAAAACGGAAACTTGGCGATTCGGGCTGAGAAAAATTTGCTGCACGAAAACCATACGGTACGTTACCTGTTCTATGGCGGGGATGAGGCCAATTACAGTCATATGGCCGTCTCATACCGCGGCTATTTACTTAAAGAAAAGGGCCTGGTTCCGCGAATGAAGAAAGGCGATCCTATTCCGCTCGGCGTCGACTTGCTGATGGGGATTAAACAACAACGCATCCTGTCCGACCGGTTTTTGCCGGCAACCACATTCGAGCAAGCCGCACAAATCTTGAAGGATCTTCACGATAAGGGGATCGAATCGATATCTGCGAATTTGCTTGGCTGGACCAAGCAAGGGTTCGGCTTCCTGCCCTCGGAGCTGCCTGCTTCATCCCAGCTGGGCAGCATGAATGGCCTGGAAGCATTATCCCGCATGGCCAAAGAGAATGGTGTGCGACTGTATTTGACGGACGACTTTGTACACGCGTTTAAGGGAGGCTCGAATGGCAGCTTCTCGGAGCGCGACGACGTCATCAAGGGGGCGAATCATTTTCCGGTGACGGATCCGTATAATGTTTCGTACTTGTTGAACGCCCGCAAGCGGAACTTGTTCTTCCAGAGCACCTATCTCAAAAATTTAAAATCGCTGCCGGTCTCAGGAATGCAATTCGATGCGTTCGGAACGATGAATTATTTTGATTACAATGACATTTATCCGCTGACTCGTGAAGGAACCGCAGCCGAATGGATGGAGATGATGAGCAAATCGCGTTCTCAGTTCGGCGGAGCGGCAGTTACAGGCGGGAATGCATACGTTCTTCCTTACGCGGACCGGATCTTCAGCTTGGGGATGCAGGACAGCGGGTTTTTCTTCACGGACGAAACAGTGCCCTTCTACCAAATGGTCATCCACGGGGTGATTCCTTATTCCGGCGTACCTCAGAATTTGTTCCACGATCCGCAGATGCAATTCTTGAAAATGGTGGAATATGGATATATGCCGTTTTATCAGCTCACCTATCAACACTCGGACGAACTGAAGGACACGTTCTTTGCTGAGTTGTTCAGCTCCCGTTACAGCAGTTGGTCCAACACCGTTGTCAAGACGTATAAAGAAATGAGCGATAAGCTCCGCGGCTCCTGGTCGCAGACGATGGTCGACCACCGCAAGCTGAAGGACCGTGTGTTTCAAACGACCTACGAGGACGGAACACGCGTTATCGTTAACTATGGAACAGACGCCACCCAAATTGACGGCCATTCCGTACTCGGAGAAAATTATGCTGTCTTGCCGAAGGAGGGGTAAATGTGAAGCGAATCGGTTTGGAGCGAAAAAAGATGCTTGCCGGCTACGTCTACATTTCCCCGTGGCTCGTCGGGTTTCTGCTGTTCATGGTGTTTCCGCTCGTCTACTCGTTGTGGTTAAGCTTCCATGATGTGGAAGGTGTAGGAAGCTTTCAGTTGAAATACGTCGGCTGGTTGAATTTCAAACATGCGTTCGTACTGGATCCGCAGTTTGTGCCGCTGTTCGTCTCTGTCATACAGGACACCGTCATCAACACGCCTTTAATCATTGTGTTCTCGCTCTTCATCGCCATCTTGCTGAACCATAGAATCAGAGGTCGTGCGTTTTTCCGTGCCTCATTCTTCCTCCCGGTGCTGATTGGTTCAGGTATGGTGCTGCAGCAATTGCTTTATGCAGGTGTAGGCCAGAAAACACTGGTAAACGGGATCGGCTTGCCGGAGTCCGCATTCATTTATATGGGGCCGGCGTTCTCACAGTTTGTGTTTGACCTGCTTAGCCGCCTGACGCTGATCTTTTGGAAAACAGGAGTGCAGATTTTGCTGTTTTTGGCAGGGCTGCAGGGTATCTCGCCGTCTCTGTACGAATCTTCTAAATGTGACGGGGCAACCGAATGGGAGATGTTCTGGAAAATCACGCTTCCGCTCGTATCGCCCGTCATTTTACTCAATTTGGTTTACACGCTGGTTGATTCCTTTACCGATGTAACGAACCGGATAATGCTGTATATTCGCGATATCGGATTCGTCAAGATTGAACTCGGCTATGCGGCAGCGCTTGGATGGATCTATTTTGCGCTGATCTTTGTGATCATTGTTATCATATTCGCCGCGTCCAGACGCTTCATCTTTTATTCCGGAGAATGATGAAAGGAGTGACCGAAGTCTATGAAAAACGCAGATGGAATATCAGCGCCACGGCACCCTGATGCTGCTCTGGAAAGGATGCCCCGCTTCTTGCGGCTCACTGCGAGCCGGTTGGCGAGCAGAAGCCGCTGGTTCGGCATCGTGTACCGGATCTTCGTTTACTGCCTGCTGATCGATTTGTCCTTCGTTTTTCTTTATCCATTCATCTATATGATAACAACGTCCCTAAAAACGCCTCCCGACCTGCTGAATTTCACGATCAAGTGGATTCCGACAAGCATGGCGTGGCAAAACTACGCGTACGGGATCGTCGGCCTTAAGTACTGGGACCATTTTTATAACTCGGCGACTACATCCCTGCTCAGTGTTGTCGGCCAAGTGCTTGCTTGCTCTTTCGTTGCGTACGGTTTCGCCCGGATCAAATTTCCAGGGCGTGAGGCGCTTTTCATGCTGGCTATGTTTACGCTCATCATTCCACCGCAAACGGTGATCATTCCGCTGTTTATCCAGTATAAAGCAATGGGTTGGATGGACACGTTCGCGCCCATCGTTGTACCTGCATTTTTTGCTAACGGACTTCGTGGGGCGCTGTTTATCTTTATTTTCCGTCAGCTGTTCCGCAATTTGCCCAGGGAGCTGGAGGATGCGGCTCGCGTCGATGGCTGCGGCAGTTTCCGAGTCTACTGGCGAATCATTTTACCGCTGACGACGCCGGCCATCGTCGTAACCGTGCTGCTGTCACTCGTATGGCACTGGAACGACTTCTTCGAACCTAACATCTATTTGACTTCGGAGGACAAATACACGCTGCCGATGATGCTTCCACGGTTGTACCAATCGCTGAACGAAACATCCGCCACGCACGGGATGGAAACGTTTGGTCTGCCGACCGTAATGGCGGCCACGTTCCTTGTCGTCGCTCCGCTGTTGCTTGTCTATTTGTTCCTGCAAAAATATTTCATCCAGGGTGTGGAGCGCACCGGGCTGGTGGAATAGCGGCCGAGTTCCGTTTGAAAGCTTGTAGATCAACTTTTGTAATTTGACGAAATTGGATCTTATTCAGCGGTATGGAAATAAGGCATCTGCTGTCTACGGATCGGGGAGAGGGATGAATGGGCAACGAGCTTCGCGTAGGTTTAATCGGCTACGGATTCGCGGGCAGAACGTTTCATGCGCCGGTTATTGCAGCTGTTTCCGATTTGAAGCTGGCAAAAGTGGTGCAGAGAAGAGGCACATCAGCCAAGGAACGGTATCCCTGGGTGGAAGTTGTGGGTGATGTCCAGGATTTATACCGGGATGACAGCATCGATCTGATTGTCGTCACGACTCCAAGTACCGATCATTACGAATTCGTAAAGGATGCTCTTCAGGCGGGAAAGAATGTCATCGTAGAGAAGCCGTTTACGGTGACAACCGATGAAGCGGATAAGCTAATCACCCTTGCGAAGGAAAAGGGAAAAGTGCTGAGCGTGTTCCATAACCGACGCTGGGACGGCGATTTTCTTACCGTTCGGCAAATTGTCCGCCAGGGCATGTTGGGCAGGATCAGCGAAGCCGAATTTTGTTGGGATTCGTACCGTCCAAGCGTGGGAGCAAACTGGCGGGACAGCGGTGCACCGGGTACCGGTGTGTTCTACGATCTCGGGGCTCATTTTCTCGATCAAGCGCTGTCCCTGTTCGGTATGCCGGCGACGATTCAAGCGGATGTACGCATCATTCGTGAAAATGCCATCGCAGACGATTACTTCAATGTTGTATTAGGCTACGAAGACGGACTAAGCGTCCGGCTAAAGTCCTCAGCACTAGTTCGTGAGCGCGGTCCGCGTTATACGCTTCACGGAACGAACGGCTCTTTTGTCAAATACGGCACTGATCCGCAGGAGCAAGCATTGATCCACGGAGAAACGCCTTTGAAGCCGAACTGGGGGGCGGAGCCGGAAGATATGTGGGGTACGCTGAACACCACCATCGGAGGCCTTCATTATATCGGCCGCATTCGGACGTTACCGGGCTCTTACACAACGTATTTTCAAAATGTTTACAACGCCATCATCGGCCGAACGGAGCTTGAGGTTAAACCGGAGCAAGCGCGTATGGCCATCCGGCTGATTGAACTGGGGATCAAGAGCAACAACGAAAAAAAGACTATTGAAGTTACTCCTTAACGAGTGATCTTCATGGCAAAAGGGAGAAGTCGTGATGTTTCCATTTAAACCGGCACTTAATGCGTCAACCTTGTTTCCTTTCAAACTGGAAGTTAAAGAGCAGGTGCGAATTGCCGCTGAAGCCGGCTACGCAGGGGTAGAACTGTGGGTCAAAGATCTGGATGCTTATTTGTCCAACGGAGGAACCGTCAAACAATTGAAGAGATACATCACGGACACGGGAATAGAGGTTGTTAACGCGATTGCCTTTTTTGCTTGGTCGGACGAGAACGAAGCGGAACGGGAGCGAGCGTTCGTGCAGGCGGAGAAGGAAATGGTGATGCTTGCGGAACTCGGCTGTGCTGCTGTAGCCGCTCCTCCTTTCGGCAATGTGGAACGTGTTTCCCTGGAAAGCATGGCTGAAAGTTTTGCCATGCTCTCGGAATTAGCCCGCAAAATCGGGATCAAGCCGTATCTGGAATTTTGGGGCAGGGCCAAGAAATTATCCCGCTTAAGCGAAGCGATATATGTGGCGATGGAAAGCGGCGCACCGAATGCCCAAATTTTGCTGGATCCGTTCCATATGTATACGGGCGGCAGCAGGGTAGAAAATCTTGCTTACTTGAACGGGGAACGGATTGGCATCGTACATGTGAACGATTATCCCGCTGCGCCGGCAAGAGATGTGATAGCCGACCGGAACCGTGTATTTCCAGGCGCTGGCTGCGCGCCTTCGCAACAATTCGCGAGCACACTGTACGATATCGGCTATAGAGGATACTTGTCGTTGGAATTATTTATTGAAGACTTCGGTACGAAGAGTGCCTTGGACGTTGCCAAGTTCGGATTGGAATCGGTAACCGATACTTATCAAGTTAAGGATGTGTTTGAAACCAGATAAGGATGGGGGAAGAGAAATCTATGGGGAACAGGCTTGCCGGAAAAGTAGTCGTCGTCACAGGCGGAACCAAAGGCATCGGGAAAGGCATTGCTTTGATGTGCGCGAGCGAGGCCGCAACTGTTGTCGTCAATGGCAGAAATGAACAAGACGGAGCAAGGGTTGTCCAAGCAATCCAGGAAACCTATTGTACCGAAGCGTTGTTTGTAAAAGCGGATATCAGCAGCGAAAAGGCATGCAAGCAGTTGATCGATGAAACGGTCGGCCGTTTCGGCAAGATCGACGGTTTGGTCAATAATGCCGGTATCTTCCCCAGGGGAACGATGGTGGATACGTCGGAGGAGCTTTTCGATTCGGTTTTTGCCGTCAACATGAAAGGCGCTTTCTTCTGTTCGATGTACGCGATTCAGTCGATGTTAAAGACAGGCGGCGGCTCCATTGTACATATGGGCTCCACGAACGGCTATAAAGGTGGAAAGGAGCTCGCTGCCTATTCTTGCTCGAAAGGCGCGATGCTTACTTTAAACCGTCACATCGCCGCCCACTATGGCAGAGATCGTATCCGGTCCAATTGGGTGACCGTCGGTTGGGTAGCCTCTGAAGGGGAAATAGAGCTGCACCAGAACAGGGGTTTAAGCCAGGAAGAATTAATGAAAATGGCTGAGAATTACATACCTAGCGGCCGTATGCAAACGCCTGAAGATATGGCATACGGAACGATCTTTTTATTATCGGACGAAGCCAGCCAAGTCACCGGCACCGAACTTCATATCAATGGGGGTCTCGGCTTATGAACAATTTTATCTGGAGGGGAAGTTAGCATTATTTACGGGTCGCGACCAAGGAGCGGAAAGCGAAAGAAGCGACGGATTTGATTCGCGAAGAAACGGGAATTAACGGTTTCGATTGCAATAAAACCATTACATTACATTTACGGAGGGATATTAGATGGAAAAAATTCGTTTCTTAATGATTGGCGTTGGTGGAATGGGAAGAGAGCACATTCGAAGATTGCTGCAAGTACCCGAATCTGAAATTGTAGCTTTGGCGGATCCTTCAGCTGCAGCAGTCGAACAAGTGAAGGAGCGTTTTCCTGAGTTGAGGGATGTAGCGGTTTATACGGACTACCGGGAGGCTATCTCACTGGCAAATGCCGATGCAGCCATTATTGTCTCGCCGCATAGCATGCATTTTGAGCAAGGAATTGCATGCTTGGACGGCGGCTTACACGTACTAATGGAGAAGCCGTTTGTCGACGGCTCCGAAAACGCGGAAAGCATCATTGCCCATGCGGCAAGTGTAAACAAGTATCTCGCCGTTGCCTACCAGCGCCACCTGATGGGCCCGTACATCTATATTCGCGACTTGATCCAAAACGGAGAACTTGGAAAAATTAATTTCATTTGCGCTTATCAGGCACAAAGTTGGCTGAAAGGTACGACAGGTACTTGGAGGCAAAACCCTGCATTATCCTGCGGCGGGCAGTTGAATGATTCCGGAAGCCATCTTCTTGACGTTGTGCTTTGGGTTACCGGTCTCGAACCGGAAAGTGTGTCTGCTTGCATTGACAACCGTGGATCACAAGTCGATATCGACTCGGCCGTCACCGTTCGCTTCCGGGAAGGCGCAATCGCGACTTTCAATGTTGTCGGAAGCGCCAGCATCGGTTGGCATGAGGATGTGTCTATTCACGGCGATAAGGGAACCGTATTGTACCGCAATAATAAAATATTCGTCGCCAAGGAAGGGCAAAGAGAACTTGTCGAAGTATCGGAAGAACTCCCGGTTTCCAGTGATCCCAATCGTGATTTTGTTGATCTCATCCTCGGCAGAGTTAATGAAGCTGCTGCGCCGTCCAGCTGCGGCTTAAGAATTGCGCGTTTGACGGAAGCGGCCTGGAAGAGTGCGGCTAACGGCGGTCAAGTTATCCATATATAATCATTGGCCTCCGATAAGCGAAACGAAGAAACAATTCAGTATGCTTACGCTTGAGGGTCTCCCTCAAGCGGTTTTAAATTTACCCACCATATAAAGATATAGAGGAAGATGTCAATGCTAGCAGAGCGTTATGTTACTGAAGAGCTTAGAGATTTTTTGCTTTCACGGGAGAATTACAAACCGTTTCCTACAATTGCGGAGCGTAATGAATGGGGTAAATTACCAGCAAATCTTAAGAAGTTTTGGATCGATAAAGGTGAGAGTAAGCTCAATTATTCATGGCCTGCTATTACAGCCACTCAATATATGGATTACAGCAGAACTGGTAATCGTGTTAGATATGACACAGTTTCCTTGGAGCGAAGACAGGATCTAGCTTCTTTGATCGTTGCCGAATGTATCGAGAACCAGGGGCGCTTTATGGATGACATCATCAACGGGATTTGGTGTATTTGTGAAGAAACATTCTGGGGCATCCCGGGACATGGCTATATGATGAAGAGACAGGACCAGCTTCCAGATGTGTCTGATCAGATCATTGAATTGTTCTCAGCCGAAACTGCATCACTACTCGCGTGGGCGTATTATCTGCTGAAAATCAAATTGGATGCAATTAGTATTATGGTATGCGAGCGTATACAACTCGAAGTTAAAAAACGGGTTCTTGATCCATATTTATACCGGACTGATTTCTGGTGGATGGGATTCAATCAAGAGAGGATGCTGAATAATTGGAATCCGTGGTGTAATTCAAATTGCTTATCCGCATTTTTACTCTTGGAAGACGACCCGCAGCGTCGTGAAGCAGCAGTGGTAAAAGCGATACGCAGTTTAGATAGTTATATTCAACGACTCCATTCAGATGGTGGTTGTGAGGAAGGACCAAAGTATTGGATATTTGCGGGAGGAACGCTTTTCGATTGTCTGGAACTGCTTTACGGAGTCTCCGGCGGAAAGATTGATGTATACCAAGAACCTCTTATTCAACAAATAGGCCGTTACATTTACAAGGCTTTTATTGATGATTCTTTTTATGCCAACTTTGCTGACAGTTCGGCGAAGGTACATATCCCCGCTGAACTTACGTACCGATATGGGCGGCGTATTGAAGATGCCAGGCTGTCTGGACTGGGAGCAATGGTGCTGAAGAAAAAGCGAGAGGAAGCAACCAATGTAGAATTTCCGGCCATGTTTCGTCTATTGCCAGCTTTATTCAATTATACGGAAATACTGCACTACACTGGAGAATCTCCTTACATCAGGGATGCGTGGCTTGACGGGATACAAGTGATGGTGGCACGGGAGCAGGAGGGCTCGTCCAAGGGGTTATACCTCGCCGCTAAGGGTGGGCACAACGATGAAAGCCATAATCACAATGACATCGGCCAATTCATCGTATATTGTGATGGCTCCCCAATGATTATAGATCCTGGCGTTGTGACATATACATCGAAATCATTCTTTTCAGAGCGATATACAATATGGGCGATGCAATCAGCCTACCATAATCTACCTATTGTAAACGGGGTTCAACAACTGGATGGAAGACAGTATAAAGCTTATGATGTCAATTATCACCAAGAAGATACGATAGCATCGTTATCGATGGACATAGCGGGAGCCTACCCTGATTCTGCCGAGATTAAAAGCTGGATGCGTTCAATAAGTCTCATTCGTGATTCGCACTCATGTATTGAAATCAAGGACAACTTTCAATTGCAGCGTGCTACAGACGATATTTCACTGATTTTGATGACTCCGTACTCTCCGCAAATCGAAAGTACAGGAAGCATTGTCTTGCAAGATGAGAATCACAATAAGGTAATAATCCAATACAACGGAGAACTGTTTGCGGTTTCGACTGACAAAATATCACTTGAGGATGAAGTCATGAGAGATATATGGGGAGATCAATTATATAGAATTAAGCTTAGAACAATTACAGCTATAGATCAGGCCGAATGTATAATAAAAATAAGTAACTTGACCCATGCAAGAGGGGGTTGAAACGATATGAATGTTCCGGCCATGGATTCTATTCTGATGAAAATCGTACATGAAGCGTTCGGGATTGAAGCTCTGCATTTGGAGAGGATGACAGTCGGCCGCATCAACTCGGTTTATAATGTGACTCTGCCCGATCGGGAGGTCATCGTTCGATGTAATGAAAATCCCTTTGTATTAAAAGGAACATCCCGAAATATTTCCATTTTGGGCGAATTGCAGCTCCCTGTCCCACAAGTCATTATGGAAGACTTAACGAAAGAACGGTACCCTTTTCACTATATGATCTTAGAAAAGATCCCGGGTCGCGATCTAAGGTTCGAGTTGGCAGGAATGACGAAAACCCAAATGACGAAACTGGCCGAAACCATCGTTTCTTTTCAGCAGAAAGCAGCGCAGCTTCCCCTTGGTACTGGGTACGGTTGGGTTCCGATCAACGACCAAGGCGAGTTTAAACAATGGAAAGATATCATTTATCGAGATTTACACAATGGTTTGCCGAATATTCTGAATGAAGTATCGACGGCAGAGGTTGAACGTACGGTTCAAGAGTTGGACCGTCTTGCTCCTTACTTCGATAACATCCGGCCTGTTTGTTTTTTAGACGACATTACAACAAAAAACGTAATCATGCTGAACGGGGAGCTGCAAGGAATAGTCGACTTGGACTGCGTTTGCTACGGGGATCCTTTATATATGATCTCACTTACTCAAACCTCCATCATTGCCGATATTCATGAATCGGATCTATTCTATATAGAGGAACTTTGCCGGATCTGGGGATTAACCGAGGAGCATCGCAAAATCGTCGATTATTATTCTTTGATTTTTGCCATGAATTTTTTGGGGTATTTCAGCGACGATGACAGCGGTTATCGGCACACAGCAGCTTATGTTAAAAAATGGATAGCCCAATTAAGTTGATTTTAACGACCATTATCGACATTATTATCGCCACCGCTCCAAGACTTTCGATTCATTTCGAATTCCATAAGATATTGTAAAATAAGTTATCAGACAACTATATTTGGAACTCTTTCATAACGGGAAACTAACAAATGAAAGCGCATCTTTAAAGACCAGGAGGGGATCACCCCGACCCAGTATTGGGATTTGGGTGTACTGTAAACTGATCGGAGGGACGTGCTTGAATCTTCATACGCATTTAAAATGGCGTTCTATAGGGTATAAATTATTTATTCTTTATTTTGTCAGCATGTCCATTTCCATTATGATCATGGGGTATCTCTCTTATAATAAAGCTAATGACATTATTCGTTCCAAAGTATCGCAGGTCGCTTTGCAAACCGTTCAGCAGGCTAACAGACGTCTCGAATTGTTAATGAATGAGTATGCTAACCGCTCTCTGATCGTTTTTGGCTACAAAGAAATCCAGAGAGGCATTCTCGGAGAATACCAGGAAAGCTACGAACAAACTTACAACAATCAGCAAATCGCCAAATTTTTGTCCAATCTGGTCAACGCGAAGAACGACACGCTTAATATTTATATTTTGGGTGAAAGCAGCGCCTCCTACAGGTATTCGTTCAACGGCTTTGCGGAGCTTCCGTCGGTTGGTAACGATCATAAAACTCAAGAATGGTACAAGCAAATTATAGCAGCGAACGGTCAGGTAGTATGGTATGGAATTCGTCCGACATTTATGAAACAAAATAACAGCGATGACAATAAACCGGTTTTTGTTCTCGGTAGGGCGATCAAAAATTTTGACCATGTAAATGAGTTCTTGGGTGTACTGATCATGGAGTTTGATCCGGAACGGATCCAGCAATTTTTGTCAGAGGTCGACTTTCACGCGGACGGCACAACGTTTATTGTCGATTCGAATAACACGGTCGTAGCCGACTCCAACGGTTCTCACCTCATGCGGCAGTCGGGGCTAGAGCTCCCCTCGGCATCGAGCGGGGTTTTTACGGACGAGGTAGACGGCAAGAAGATGATAGTGGTTTACGATAAATCGGAGATCAACGATTGGAATCTTGTCGGAATGGCCCCAATCCAAGAGCTGGTGCGCGATTCGAGTGTAATCGGTTACTACACTGTCTATCTCGTCGTTGGATTCACAATTGTGGCCATCGTGCTTGCTTTGGTAGTCGCCAAACAAACGCACAGGCCGGTGACAATGCTGCTCCGAGCCATGCGTAGGGCGAGAGAAGGCGACTTCGACGTACAAATAGCAGATGAACGAAGCGATGAATTCGGAATGTTATTTCACAGCTTTAATACGATGGTCACGAGAATTAAAAATTTAATCGATGAAGTTTATATTCAGAAGTTATTAAAAAAAGAAACGCAATTGAAGATGATGGCTTCTCAAATCAACGCTCATTTTTTGTACAATACGTTGGATTCGATCCACTGGATTTCTCGTATTTATAAAGTCGATGAGATCAGCACGATGATCTTCGGCTTGTCCAAATATCTCCGAATTAGCTTAAGCGAGGGGAAAGATTTTGTTACCGTGAAGGAAAGTGCGGAATTGCTGGAAAGCTATTTGTCCATCCAAAAAGTGAGATATCAGGACAAATTCATGGTCAATATGAGTATGGATCCGGCTATCCTGAACTACAATGTATTGAAATTCGTCTTTCAGCCACTAGTGGAGAATGCGATATATCACGGTTTGGAAAACAAGAGAGGGAAAGGTCGGCTGGACATCAGTTGGAGAAACGAAGAGCAGATTCTATATTTCGAAGTCGAGGACGACGGCATAGGGATCGAGCCCGGCAAAATGGCTGAGCTAATGGAAGCGCTGGAGAGCGACGAACCGGTCGGGGAACATAACTTTGCACTAAAAAATATCAATAGTCAAATTAAATTAGCCTATGGTAAGGAGTACGGACTGGTCATAGAAAGCACCTCCGGTGTCGGTACTAAAGTAACGATGGTCATTCCCTTAAGATAGCGATCGGACATATTTGAATAAACCATTTATATAATTAAATTAATTCATTCAATCTGGAAGGGATGTTCCTATCATGAAACCGATTGTGCAAATTTCATTGGATCTGACCAACATAGAGGACGCGCTGGAAATGGCTCAGGTCGCCGTTGAAGCGGGGGTTGATTGGATCGAGGCGGGAACACCTCTGCTGCTCGGCGAAGGTTTGTATGCGGTCGAAGCGTTAAGGCAGGCATTCCCCCATCATCCGATAGTAGCGGATTTGAAGACAATGGACGGTGGATATTTGGAGGCGGAAATGATGGCCAAGGCCGGTGCAACGCACGTAGTCGTGATGGGTGTTGCCCATCAAGCAACAATCCGTGCAGTTGTGAAGGCGGCGAGACATTACGGAATTTCCGTCATGGGTGACATCCTTGCAGCCCCTGACCCGGTGGCGTGCGCCAAGATGCTCGAAGCGAACGGCGTGGATTATATTATCGTTCATACCGGATTCGATGAGAGAGGGGAGGACCCGGAGCGGACGCCGTTCGATCACCTGCAGGCGGTAGTTCGCGCAGTATCCGTACCCGTTCAGGCTGTCGGAGGGCTTTCGGTTGATCAAGCAGCGGAAATGCCAAAGCTCGGTGCCCCGCTTGTTGTCATCGGAGCTCCGTTAGTTATCGATAAACAAGAGTTTAAACCGAGCACAGACAGAGAGAAGCTGAAGCAAATACTGCGGCAGATCGTCGAAAGGGTGAAAAACGATTAACAATCGGTATAAGGAGGTCGGGCAATGAACATGCATGCCAAAGCTCAAATTGCGGCGTTTCCAAAAGGTTTCATCGACTTATTATCGAACGGCGCCATGAGTTTGTTTGATTGGATTGAAATGGCGGGAACGCTCGAAGCAGACGGCTTGGAAATGTATCCGAGATTTTTACCGGGTTTGACGGAGCCGTTTCTGCTTGAAGTCAAAGCCGCAGCCGAACGGCAAGGACTGCAAATACCGATGATGTGCTCGTCGCCGGATTTCACCCACCCAGACCCGGAGTTCCGCTCCAATGAAATCGAGCACATGAAACGTATGATTTGGGCGATGAGTGTGCTCGGTCCAGAGTCTTTTCGCAGCTGCCGAGTGTTATCCGGGCAGAGAAGGCCCGAAGTTTCGCGTGAGGAAGGTATCTGTTGGACAGTAGACGCTATACGCAATTTGCTGCTTTTCGCCGAAGAACATCGCGTTCATCTGGTTATGGAAAATCATTACAAGGACGGATTTTGGACGCTTCCTGAGTTCGCTCAGCAGTCGGACGTGTTTCTAGAAATTATCGATCAAATCGACTCGCCTTGGTTCGGCGTAAATTACGATCCTTCTAATGCCATCGTGGCGGGAGAAGATCCGCTCATTTTACTGGAGCGGGTGAAGCACAGAATCGTCACCATGCATGCGAGCGACCGGTATGTAAAGCCGGAGTACACCCTGGAGCAGCTAAAGCATCACGATTCGGTCGGGTACTCATCCGCTCTGCTTCACGGCGTGATCGGGGAAGGTTTGAACGATTACGATGCGATATTCGCCGGGCTTCGTTCTGTGAACTTCCGCGGTTGGATCTCAATTGAGGACGGAGTGAACGGCTTGGACGAAATGCAGCGGTCCGTCTCCTTCATCAGAAGGAAAATTTCCGAACATTTGGTTAAGGAGTGATGATTTTGAAAGCGATTACGATCAGGGACGAAGAGGCCCGAGTGAAAGTTGCGATGGCGAATGTCCCGAAGCCGGGTGTGACGGGTCCGGAGGACGTATTCATTCGGGTGCTCTGCGTCGGGCTCGACGGAACGGACCGGGAAATCATCGTTGAAAACTTTGCCAGATATCCGGGCGGCAAGTCGGAAATGGTGATCGGACACGAGCTGTTAGGCATTGTTGCGGAAGCTGGCGCCGAATCCGGACTATCCCCGGGAGATCTTGTAACGGCGCTAGTAAGAAGACCGTGCAGCGAAGAAACATGCGCCAATTGCCGTAACGGACGGCAGGATTTTTGCCAAACCGGCAATTATACTGAGCGGGGAATTGCAAGGGCTGACGGCTTTATATGCGAGTATGTTGTAGAGAATGCGAAATACATCGTCAAAGTTCCCAATGAGTGCATGCCGTATGGGGTTCTTGTGGAACCGCAAAGCATCGTGGAGAAGGTATGGAACCAGACGATGAAGATTCAGCAGCGCATGATTTGGAGACCTCGGACGGTACTTATTCTGGGCTCCGTCCTTTGGGCATTTTGGCGGCTTTGACATGCAGGGTTCTTGGATTTGACACGTATGTATGGTCCAAATCGGACTCCGAGAGCTTGAACGCTGACATCATCCGCAGCATCGGAGGGCAATACCGACAAGCCGAATCCTCCGTCGACGGACCATTCTTTTCCGGATTGACGGAATACTTGAAGCAAATGGGCAAAAGCTTCGATATGATTTGGGAATGCAGCGGGCACGCCCCTCTCGGGTACGAAGCAATCCCCCTGCTCAGCAATAACGGGATCCTGGCGCTTCTTGGGGTTACTCCGGGCAACGGCCGCCTAGACCTTCCTAGCGATCAGACGTATCGGGAAATGGTTATTAAAAATAAATGTGTCATCGGATCCGTTAACGCGTCGCATCACGATTTTGAGACTGCCATCAAGCGCCTTCGCGACATTGAAAAACAGTATCCCGGCATGCTGGGCATGCTCCAAACAAACCGGTTGTCCATCGAAGAAGTGCCGGATATCGATTTTGCCAATATTAAAATTAAAGCGGTTGTTGATCTGATTCCTCCCGCTCAATGGGCTTCTCTTCTGAATGAGCGTAATGATTAGTTGAGGGAAAGCATGGGCAATCAACGCACGACGATGGGGAAAAATTTAGTGGACGTTCAGGCAGCAAATAAAAGATGAATACTAGGAGGATATATGACTATGGGCAAAAAACAAATCCGGGTTGGTATGATCGGCTATAAATTCATGGGCAAGGCCCATTCTCACGCCTACAGGGACGTCCCTTTCTACTTTGACACCGACGGGGTTCCGGTGATGCAGGCGATTTGCGGACGCGACGAGGCAGGCGTGAAGGCGGCAGCGCAGAAGCTGGGCTGGGCATCGTACGAAACCGATTGGCGCAAACTGATCGAACGAGACGATATTGATTTGATCGACATCGGCGCCCCGAATAATGCCCATGCAGAAATCGCAATTGCCGCTGCGCAAGCCGGTAAGCATATCTTGTGCGAGAAACCGCTCGCCATGAGCGTGGAGGAAGCGAAAAGGATGCTGGAGGCGGTGCGCAAAGCGGGGGTCATTCATATGATTTGCCACAATTACCGCTTTGTTCCGGCCGTTCAGTACGCCAAGAAGCTGATCGATGAAGGAAGACTCGGAAAAATTTATCACATTAGAGCGAATTACTTGCAAGACTGGATTATGGACCCGAACTTCCCATTGGTGTGGCGGTTGAAAAAAGAAGTTTGCGGTTCCGGTTCGCATGGAGATCTCGCCGCCCATTCGCTTGACCTTGCCCGCTTTCTGGTAGGGGAATTTAAGGAAGTAAACGGAATGATGGAAACCTTCATCAAGGAGCGGCCGATTGGCGAAATGAGTGGCGGCTTAAGCGCCAATGTCAAGGGAGGAGAGCTTGGGGAAGTTGATGTGGACGATGCGTCCATCTTCATGGCCCGCTTTGAGAACGGGGCTGTCGGCGTTTTTGAAGCTACGCGGTTTGCCGGCGGCAACCGCAACGGAAACCGCTTCGAGATCAATGGCGAGAGGGGTTCGATCCGTTGGGATATGGAGCAGATGAACACGCTGCAATTTTATTCCGCCGAGGACGAACCGGGCATGCAGGGCTTCCGCTCCATTAACTGCCAGGAGGAGGTTCATCCGTACGCAGGAGCTTATTGGCCACCTGCCCATATTATCGGCTATGAGCATACGTTTATCAATCTGTTCACGGAACTAATGAATGGCATCGCCAACGGCAAAAATCCGACGCCCAATTTCGAAGACGGCCTAAACAATCAAATCGTGCTCGAAGCTGTACAGAAATCCGCTCAGACAGGGCGTTGGGTATCCATTGCGGAAGTGAAATAAACGGTCCACACAGTCCATTCCTGCGGCGTTCATTGAAGAGACTCGCACATTAGCTGTGAGTCTTTTCCTTTTTTAACCGACCCAACAACAAAAAAACACACTAAAACAAAAGTCCCTTCGTTTCGGAGCATGTATGAAAACGCATACAATTAAGGAGTGCTCGGAAGTGAGTATAAGACAAAGAGGAGGTTAAAAGATGAACAATGAAAAGGTACAAGCAGGTTGGCGGGGTAAAAAGTTTGTAACACTTCCTTTGGCGGCAACCCTGGCGATGACTTTGACGATCGCCGGCTGCAGCAGCTCGATGAACACGGCATCCTCTGGCGGCGATAGTAAAGGAACGGATGCGAAAGCTGCAAATAACAAAGCTTCCAAAGACTCGGGCGCACCTGTTACGATTGATTTCTGGTTTCCGTGGGGCGGAGACTACCAAAAAGCTTTCAAAGCTAATGTTATCGACGTATTCGAGAAGCAGCATCCTGACATAAAAGTGAAAATGACATTTGTGGAGACGACAGGCCAGACACAGGCCTCGGATAAATTGCTTACAGCCATCGCAGGCGGCAATCCTCCCGACGTCGCTTTGTTCGACCGATTCTTGATCGGTTCCTGGGCGGCGAAAGGTGCCCTGACGGACTTAACGGCCTATGTGAAGGGCAGCGGCATCTCTAAGGATGATTATTATAAAGGACTTTGGGCCGAAACCGTCTATAAAGACAAGATATACGCTTTGCCTTGGGGCACCGACAATCGTGGTATGTTTTACAACAAGACGTTGATGAAAGAAGCGGGGCTTGATCCGAACAAGCCGCCGCAAACCATTCAAGAATTGGATCAAATGGCCGAGAAAATTTTCAAAAAAGGAAGCAACAACAAATACTCGCAAGTCGGATTCATTCCTTGGATGAACCAGGGATTTCTCTATACGCAAGCTTGGAACTGGGGAGGCAAATGGGAGGATGGCAATCATAATTTGACTCCCAACGATCCGCAGAATGTGAAGGCGCTTGCTTGGATGGCCGGTTACGCCAAGAAGTATGATGTCGGCAACCTGACCAGCTTCTCTGACGCCATGGGACAAACGGACATGAATCCATTCTGGACGGGAAAAGTCGGCTTCGTGTTCGACGGCAACTGGATTCTGAACGATTTGGCGAAGTACAAGCTTAACTTCGATTGGGGCGTAACTCCGATGCCGGCGGCTGAAGGCAATAAATCGGTGACATGGGCGGGAGGTTGGTCGTATGTCGTTCCGAAGGGCTCCAAGCATGAGAAGGAAGCTTGGGAATTCGTTAAATTCGTAGCCCATAAGGAAGGCACATTGCTCTGGGCGAAACGACCGAATGCCGGTAACGATATTACGGCTATGCCGGCCATTAACGAGCAATTGAAACTGGCCGAAATTGCAAATCTGAAAGTTTTCTTGGATCTAATGCCGACAGCCTTCACCAGACCGGTTTCACCGGCGGGTGCCTTACTTTGGAACGAAACGATGCGCGTACAAGATTTGGCGATTCATGGTAAAGGGGACGCACAGGCGCTTCTCGATGAAGTGAAAAAGAATGTAGATGCGGGATTGGCTAAACAGAGCAACTGATTCCCTCTTTTATCACATCATCTTCAAATGGCCTCGGGTAACTGACCACAGTGTTGGTTCCTTTTTTGTCGCATTTACTGAAATGAGATGATTTCGTATAATAGATTCATATTACATCCATATAACGGGAGTGCGGCATGAACCAAATAGTTAATCGTCGTTATTATATCAGTCTCTCTATTTTGGCAGTCATTCTCTTTGCAGGCTGCGCCCCTAAGAACGAACAGTCCTCAATGAGTAATGCTCAGACTCAAGCGCCAGAAAAAGTGGAGCTGACCGTTTCAGCGGCAGCCAGCTTAACGGATGCTCTCAGAGAAGTGCAAACCGCCTATGAGAGCAAAAATAAACAGATTAAACTGAATTTCAACTTTGGTGCGTCCGGTGTTCTTCAGCAGCAAATAGAACAGGGAGCGCCAACCGATCTGTTCTTCTCCGCAGCAGCGAAAAATATGAAGACGCTCATCGACAAACAGCTAATCGATAGTTCGGAGCAGAAGAACTTGCTCATGAATGAATTGGTTATCGTAGTTCCTTCTGATAGCAAAGCAGTTTTGCACCAAATAAATGACTTGGCGGGTCCCGATATCAAGCATTTGGCGGTTGGAGAACCACAGACGGTTCCGGCGGGCAGTTATGCGAAGGAAGCGCTGACGAATGTGAAGCTCTGGGATCCGCTGCAAGGCAAAATCGTTCAAGGCAAAGACGTGCGTCAAGTGCTTACCTATGTGGAATCCAGTAACGCGGAAGCGGGCTTCGTCTATAAAACCGATGCACTTACTTCGAAGAAAGTGAAAGTAGCGCTCAGCGTTGATACCCAGTCCTACACTCCGATTGCCTATCCGGCAGGTATAGTCAAAGCAAGCAAGCATAAGAAAGAGACCTCAGACTTCTTTACCTTTCTTGAATCGAAAGAAGCCCAAGCTATTTTTATGAAATATGGCTTTACGATTCCTAAATGAGGATACAAGTAGATTGGTTTGAGTTTGCCTCTCCGATCCTTCTCTCGTTAAAGGTTGCTGTGGTCTCCAGCTTCTTGGTTCTACTCTCTGGCGGTTTATTTGCCTGGTGGATGTCGCGGCGGAATTTCAAAGGGAGGATGGTGCTGGAAACGGTGTTTCTATTGCCGCTCGTGCTTCCTCCTACGGTAGTAGGATTTGTTCTGCTTGTCCTACTCGGCAAAAAAAGCTGGATTGGCAAGATGATGGAAAGCATGTTTAATCAGCCGATTATTTTTACTTGGGGAGCTGCTGTAGTAGCTTCGGTCGTGGTCGCTTTTCCATTAGTGTATCAGACGATGAAAACAGGCTTTGCTTCCGTCCATCGTGACTTAGAAGAGGCGGCAAGATCAATGGGAGCCAGTGAATGGCAGGTGCTGCGCCTTATCACTTTACCCTTGGCATGGCGCTCAGTCATAACAGCTTATACGCTGGGTTTTGCCCGTGGACTTGGAGAATTCGGCGCGACGCTGATGATTGCAGGCAATATTCCACATCGTACACAGACGCTGCCGACAGCCATCTATATTGCTGTTGAATCTGGCAACCAGACATTTGCCTGGTGCTGGACAGGTGCCATTATCCTCATATCGTTTATCCTGCTTTATGCGGTAAGTCCGAAGAAAGCAGCAAACTCAGGGGACTGATTAAATCCTATTTAAACCAGCCTTTTTTCCAAAACCAGGCGAACATACCGAAACCAATTCCGATCATGATCAAAAGTATTGCAAAATATCCCCAGTGCCACTCCAGCTCGGGCATATAAGAGAAATTCATCCCATAAATTCCGGCAATGAAAGTTAGAGGCATGAAAATGGTGGTGATAACCGTCAATGTTTTCATGATCGTATTCATCCGATTTGAATTCAAAGAGATGTAACTATCCCTCATATCAGCCGTCATGTCTCGGTTCGATTCAATCATTTCAGAAAGCTTGAGCAGATGATCATGAATGTCTGTGAAAAAGACGAGATGCTCGCGAAGTTGATCGAGACGCTCCGTATTTATGACTCTGTATAACAGATCACGCATAGGCACGATGGTGCGGCGTAATTTTAACAATCTAGAACGAATTTCAAAAATATCGTTCATTAAAACTTCAATCGATTCTGAATGTACGTTGTTTTCGATTTCATCAAGTTGATCCTCAATTTGGTACACACTGGGAAAATATTGATCAACCAAATTATCCAGAACTAAGTAGGCCGCATAGATATGGCCTTCACTTCGCAAGTTTTCTTGTTCGGACAACCGGCACCAAGCATCCTCGATTTCCCTCGAATCATGTAAATGAAAAGTCACAATGAAGTTACTCCCCAGAAACATGTCCACCTCTTCAGCAGCCAGCGTCTTGGCATTCATCGCATGCATCACAAAAAAATGAACATTCTCATAGTGATCCATTTTCGGCCTTTGCAGTAAGTAAAAGCAATCCTCTATCGCCAGCGGGTGGAAGCGGAAATGCTCTTTTAAATGCAAGGCTTCTTCTTCGCTTGGATTATGAAAGTCGACCCAATACCACTTGATATTCGTGTCTAAAAGCTGTTTGAGAGGGACATCATGGAGCACAGTGAAGTCAGTTGTGATAGCAAGGGAACGAATCATAGATAAAACTCCTAGGGTGATATTTCCTTTATTTTCTTCTGCTTTATTTTACCTTACAATGATGAGAGATCAGAATGCTATGTACTTACGCCATATCTTCATGAAAGAAGGATGACAATGAAGCTCTCCGTCTGTGTTGTGCTGTTTACAGCAAGCAAAATTTTGCTCAAAGTGTCAAAGAAGGGGTATCAAGAGCAGAGCAGACACAATCGTTGATTGATGGGTTGGAAGCTTGCTTGCCCCTGCTGGAACGAGAGGGCATTACGCTGTTAGTTGAGCCGTTAAACACTATTGTTGACCATCAAGGCTATTTTCTTTCCTCATCGAAAGAGGCATTTGACATTGTCAAGCAGGTTGGGAGCCAGCATGTGAAAGTGCTGTTCGATATTTATCATCAACAGATTATGTCAATATGTCCAAGCAAGGGATAAAATCCGGACATAAAATAAAAGGTAATTATCATCTTTTAAAGAGGGAGTGTTGAATATGGGAATAGCGGTAGACGGCATTCGTCGCACTAGCAGTGTAGAGATTTTAGTTCTCTTTATTCTTTTGGTTATCGTTACTATGTCTTTTTGTTGGTAACCTTGTCATCACAGTAAAGAAGAGGCTCCTGGGAGTATTCTCCTAGGAGCCTTTCTTGTGAAATATCTTCGGAAGTCCTGAAAATTTTATAAAAATTTGTTTCCTAAGTTAAAGTTAGTATTCAGTCGGTAATATCTACGTAATCCCCGGATATTGAACGTAAAAGACACCCCCTATCCGCGACTAGGAGGTGTTTTTGAGATGACAAATGTGGTGGCTGGCTGGCAATATCAGTATATGGCGAGTTGACGGTTAAGCCTTAGGTGATGACCTAAATTGTTAATTGGGGCAAGCCTGTTCTTCCTGTTCATCCTGCCCTTCCCATGATGCTTAAAGCTCAATTGAAGGTTTCACATCAATCCGTGAATAAGTATGGCCAAACTATATTCATCATTTGTTCTAGCTATGGCAAAGGCTGGTGCGCACTATGGTGGCAAAGTAAGAAATATCATTGGTGACCGAGTAATGGTTGTATTTGACTCCCAAAACTGTTTCTGCCCTACAGGGACGTACTCAGGTCGCCGGCAGTCCTTTATCCTTTAGCGTTCTTTCGCCATCGGCGGGACGCCCCCTCTTGGAGCTACCCCTCATTGGTTTAAGACGTTTACGATTGTTACTGCATCAAGATCGGTACAAAGCCGATCCTGTCAGGCGGCATTACATCGAGAAGGAAAACGGGAAGTTAAGACCTTTAGGCATTCCGACTATCCGAGAACGTGTATGTCTACAAGCGGTACGCCAAATCATTGAGCCGATTTTCGAACAAGACTTCTACTACTACAGCTTTGGCTTTCGTGCAGGATATTCGGCGCACCAAGCAATAAATACGATTCGACGCGCAAAACGCGGCGGATACGAATATGCGGTTGACCTAGATATTATGTCTTTCTTCGATGAAATTCCACACGAATTACTGATGAAAAAAGTGCATGAGCGAATCACCGACGGGAAAGTTCTGAAGCTCATTCGCGGATGGCTAACGGCGGGATTCATGGAAGATGGCCAGTTCCATGAAACGAAAATCGGGTCTCCACAAGGCGGAAATCTGTCGTCATTGCTTGCAAATTTGTATTTGAACCATTTCGACTGGGGGATGAAGGAGAAGGGCTTTGCTGTGGTAAGATATGCAGACGATGCAGTTATTTTGTGCAAGACAAAGGAACAAGCAGAAGAAGCATACCTAACGGCAAAGAGTATTTTGGAAGACGAACTACGACTACGAATGCATCCTGAGAAAACGAAGGTTGTGCATTTTGATGAAGGATTTCGATTTCTAGGATTCGACTTCAAGAAGGATTATCTGATACTACCGGATGCTAAAGTGAAGAAGTACAAGGATAAGATTCGGGAAGTCACCCGCAGGCAACAAGGGATTAACCTCGATGGAATGCTCAAGAAATTAAATGAAATTGTGCGAGGATTTGGTAATTACTTCGGCATAGGGAATGTAAAGAAGAAGTTTCAACGTTTAGACGAATGAACGCGCATGAGGGTGCGAGCCTTTATGCGCCAAAAGAAATCTACGGTTTTTAATTCACTGATTCCTAACAAAGTGTTGGAACAGGCTGGAATGGTATTTCTAACAAACTTACTCACCACACGTTTCTAATTCAGGAGTGAAATAGGCGCAGTCTGGCGACGGATGAAGAAAACTCACTCCTGAAGATGGGGAACTGACGAAGGAAAGCCGTGTGCGGGAAATCCGCATGCACGGTTTGACGGGGAGTCCGAGGGAGTAATCCCTCGTCTTACCCTACTATCAAAACCTCGTCACGAAAACGTATTATCTATGTAAGAGAAATTTTGTGGAAGAGAACAAATACCGAACGTTGGATAAATGTAAATTTTATGAAACTAATTGGTAGGAATTGGCGTAAGTATTACAGAATTAATGGGGAATCGAAATGAGGAGGAATTCACTTGAAAAAGAAATTATTGATTGCACTTGGTCTTGCCGGAATTATCGCAGCCTCTGTTGCTGTTGGGGCTTATGCAGCATCG
>NZ_FNIF01000022.1 GCF_900103825.1 Paenibacillus sp. yr247 | reverse complement strand
CCAATTGACCGTACGACAATGAATGCTTGGGAAGATCAAAGAGTCGTAGATAAAGTTAACAGCTACGGTAAAAAGAAACTAGTCGTTTCTGGTCTATGGACAGAGGTGTGCGACTTGTCAGCCGTTCTTTCCGCGATCGATCAAGGATATGAAGTGTATATCGTAACCGATACTTCAGGCGGCGTATCGAAAGAAGCGCACGATATGGCGGTTGAGCGCATGATTCAAGCCGGCGCAACGCCAATCACTTGGGAGCAATACTTGCTAGAGCTGCAACGTGACTGGGCTCGTTCGGAAACTTACAAAGCGACAACAGATATTGCCAAAGAACACGGCGGCGCATACGGATTAGGCATTATTTACTCACAAGCTATGTTTGGCGGTAAAGAAGGACATTAATCGAAAGCTGATTGAAAATTCACGAAGCAACACTTTGCTTCGTGAATTTTTTCATCAAGTCAAGTGTATAGATCCCTATGCTAAGGGCAATTAAGCATAAACTCAAATATTCGGAGGAAATAAACTATATGAAGAAGAGCTTATTTGTAGTACTTTCTGCAACAATTGCGCTGTCGATGTTCTCTTCCGTCGCGTTCGGTAAAACATCAGCTGACTTCACGGATCTGAAAGATCTGGATACAGCGACAAAAGCGAAATTCGATACAATGATCAGCGCCGGCATATTTAATGGCGTAAGCGATACGGCATTTGGTCTTCATGATGAAATGAACCGTGCGCAATTCGCGAAAGTAGCAGCATTGATCATGGGTCTGGATATCAACAAAGACTTGAATACATCAAGCTTCACTGACGTTAGTATAGACGACAGAGCTAACGGCTATGCGCTCCCTTACATCGAAGCTTTGAAAGCTGCTGGTGTGACTGACGGTTATGGGGAAGGCACATATAACCCAGCAGGTAAAGTAACCAAAGAACAACTGGCTGCTTTCCTTGTTCGCGTACTGGGCAAAGATGCTGATGCCCAAGGCAAAACTTTCATGGATAAAACCGTTTCTGACTGGGCGCAAGGCTATGTAGCGCTCGCTCTTGAATTGAAACTATTCCCAACTGCTGAAGGTAGTTTCGGTGGTGTATCCAACGCGACTCGCGATCTACTCTTGCTTGGCGCCTATGAGGCGAAGCAACAACTGATGCCAGTCGGAGAACAAATGATTCACATTATGGACTTTGCATTTAGCAAAAAAGCCTTGACTGTGAAAGCTGGCACGAAAGTAACTTTCATGAACGAAGAAGATGTTCCGCACACTATCGTCAGCGATGGTCTATTCGACTCTAGTAAGGAAAACAGAGCTGGAATAAAAAAAGGAGAAAGCTATAGCTACACCTTTGATAAACCGGGTGTATACAAAGTCTACTGTACCTTTCATCCTTTTATGAATACCACAATAACTGTTAAGTGAGAGTGGAATCTATGAAAAAAACGCTGAAAATTGCAGCAGTCTTTTTATTAGGCTCCGTTCTGACAGGAAGTTCATACCTTCGGTCACAGGCTCCAGTTATGGCGGCCGGTCAGCTTGAGCAAAACTGGACATTCGACGATGTTGTCGAACAGATGCATAAGGATTGGATCGGCGGAACAGTGAAAAAGGAAGAAATGACCGGACAAGTTCGAGAGTTTAATATGCACATTGAAGAGATCGAACATGAATTGACCGATGGCGTTAAGATTAAAGCATGGGCATACGGTTTGGAAGGGCAGCCTGCCACTGTGCCAGGCCCTCAAATTCGCGTCAAAAAAGGCGATCTGGTCCGCATTGTGATCAAAAACAATTCGACACAGCCGCATTCTTTGCACCCTCACGGTATTACCAGTGTAGATATGCTGAATGACGGCGTTCCGCACATCACAGGGAATTACATTATGCCTGGGAAATCTTACACGTATGAGTTTGTAGCCAAAGAAGCAGGTACTCACTGGTATCACTGTCACGTACAAACATCTCTGCACCAGGATATGGGGATGTACGGATCTTTGGTTATTGATGACACCGAAAAGCCAAGCTGGGACAAAGAGTTTACCATGATGCTGGACGAGTGGGATACCCACCGCGACCCGTCAAAGGCCGCTGCAAAACCAACTTACAACTATTACTCCGTTAACGGCAAATCGGGTAATTCCGTTCCTGATATGGTGATCAAAGATGGTGAGATCGCCCGCGTTCGTCTGATCAACGCAGGCTTTGAATCCCATTCTATGCATCTTCACGGAACGCACTTCATCGTCATCGCGAAGGACGGTTACAAAGTGCCTCAGCCTTACAATATGGACACTGTGAATATCGCTCCTGGTGAAACCTACGACGTTCTTGTAAAAGGCCGGGACGGCGTATGGCCATGGCACGACCATAACTCCTTGGCCGCGACGGATGACGGCGTATACCCGGGCGGCATGCTGATGCATGTACGCGGTTCTGGCGATAACAAGTTCAACCCAGAAGCGAATCCGCCATTAATGCCAGTTGAAGGCCACATTCATGCTTCTGACGATCATGTGCTGACCACAAATGGCGATCCTTTGTTCATCAAAGAGAAAATGACTTACAACAGTGAAGAATGGCTCAATGCTTCCGCAGAACGCAGAGAAAAGATCCACGTTCAAAATATGGAATGGGGTCAATCCATCGGCGGCGTGTACAATGAAGCTTCCGGCACTTGGTCATTCCCTAGTAATGGCAGCACAGTCGTTCAGCAGCCTAGCGAGTCTCCAAACGGAGCCCAACCGCACCATCAACACAAAATGTAACTGTATGATAAAAGCATGACAAAAAGGGAGTGGATCCTTGTGCTTACCATTTTAAATAAAATTAATGAGCTTTCAAGAAAAGAAAAAGAAATTGGATTAACGGACATTGAAAAAGCAGAACAAGCAGATCTGCGTAAGGAATATCTTCAAATATTTCGTGGATCTATAGATAGTTTGCTCTTGAATTCTACAATTATTGATCCGAACGGTGATAATGTTACTCCAGAAAAATTAAAAAAAGAACAGGTTAAAATAGCTTCTAAATAAATGAATGATTTTCAAAGAGTCTCTTATATTACTAGAAAAATTCACGAAGCAATCATTGCTTCGTGAATTTTTTTGTAGTGATGGACAAGATTTCTCCTAGCACAGCTCGCCATACGAATGATCTTGTGCTTTTCCGCATCGATTCGCATCATGATTTGCTTCACTTTTTCAAGGAATAATGTGGAAGGATATTGGTAACAATACCTTAAAATAAGTAATAAGGTGGATCAAGTGTTTGATGGTCATGAGTTCTTCGAAAATTTCCACAAGTACAGCTTTAATGATCATCATCCTTTCGACAGGGCTCATGAATCATGTGATTGTACTTCCACTGCTGCTCGACCAAGCTGGGCGAGATGCTTGGATATCGGTACTAGTTGCCATCCCGCTAAATTTACTGTGGCTTGGTATTTTATACTACGTTATGCGAAAAACAGAGCAGCAATCATTGACACTGCTAATTAAACAACGATATGGGAACATAGCATATTTATTGATTGTGATTCCTTTGCTCCTCTTTTTCATGGCCGTTACTTTCATCACTTTGAAAGATATAACTTACATGCTCTCTACAAACTTCTTGCGTGTGACTCCGCGCTATGTAATTGCCATTTCAATAATGCTCCTATGTTCGTTAACAGCAAGGGCCGGCATTATTTCAATTTCGATATTGTCTGCATTAATACTACCTTTTGTATGTTTCTTTGGGATTCTAGTGATGACGGCAAACATACCGTATAAGCATTATTCTTGGGTTCTGCCTGTGTTGCAAAATGGCTGGGGACCGGTATGGAAAGGAAGCTTTTACCAAGCTGGTGGATATATCGAGATGCTGTTCCTCCTCCTTTTTCAGCAGCACATCAAGCATCAAGTCAAACTATGGCACTTGGTGTTGGTGGGATTGTGCCTTGCAGGGCTTACGCTTGGTCCGGCACTTGGAGCGATTACGGAATTTGGGCCGCAGCTCGCTGCGGATCAGAGATACCCGGCGTTTGAACAATGGCGGTTGGTGGAGATCGGAAAGTACATTGAACATTTGGACTTTTTATCCATATATCAATGGATGTCGGGAACGTTAATCCGAATCTCCATTTCATTGTTTCTGTGTATAGATGTCATGAATTTCAAATACAAACGTACTTCGAACGTCACGCTGTGGGTGATCACTTGCGCAATCTTGGTGCTTGTTATACTACCTATATCTGATATCAATTTCTATGCGATGGTAAAAAATCAGTATTTTACTGTGTTTGTACCGCTCATCATTTTTATCGCGCTTATTTTTCTGCTCGTAAGTTTCAGAGTCCAAACGAAGTCAAGGTGAGTTATTATGTCTGTCAGGATTCAAGAGCAAGATCTGCGTAATCTGTTCGCCTCTTGCGCAGATGTGCAGTTACAGACGCACAGATTCGGAATTGAGCCTCATGAAGAAAAAGTACTATTCCTGTTTTGTACGGGACTGGTTGATTCCATGCAGGTAAATCTATTAATTCCAACATTGGAGCAAAGCAACAGACTGCCTTTGATTCCTGTCTTACTTGAGGAGAATCAAAATGTCGTGTTGCAGCAAATTGTTCAAAAAGTTTTTGCGGGCGAATTGCTGCTTTATTTTGGACAGACAGAAGAGTTGTTCTCGCTAAACTTTTCCAAAGTTCCACAGCGCCAACCGGAGGAATCCGTATATGAAGTATCGGTGAAAGGTCCGCGAGACTCGTTTACAGAGTCCTTGGAAACCAATGTCGCTCTGCTTAGGAAACGAGTTCGGAGTACGACGCTGTGTAATGAATCGTTTGTGATTGGGAAACGAAGTCAAACCAAAGTATCGTTATTGTATTTGTCCGATGTGATAAACACTGAAGTGCTGGAAGAGGCACGAGCAAGGCTGAACTCCGTAGACGTTGACATCGTTAACGGTGTTTCCCCGCTAGAGGAATTGTTGGCTGACTCACCTTTCTCATTAGTGCCGTTAATAAGCTTCATTACACGCCCGGACTATGTTGTGGAGTCGTTGCAGCGAGGGCGCTTTAGTATATTGATCGACGGCGCTCCTGCCGCTTTAGTTGCGCCTGTAAACATCCTGTATTTAATCAAGTCTTCTGAAGACACTTACATGACGTTTTATTATGTAACGATTGAGCGCCTACTTAGGTATATCGGATTACTGATTGCGGCATTATTGCCCGGTTTTTACGTCAGTCTAGTTTCATATCATTTGGATCACCTTCCTTTTCACTTATTAGCAACCTTTACACTTAATAGCTATGGCATCCCAATTCCCCCGACAGCTCAAGTCATTCTCATGCTAATACTTTTTGAACTGCTCGCGGAGGCGGGGATGCGTTTGCCAAAAGCGGTTGGACCGACTGTGACCGTAGTCGGGGGACTCATCGTTGGTGATACGTTGATCCGATCCGGACTCATGCCGGCGAATGTTGTTGTCATCGTTGCGATCACATTGATGTCGCAGTTCGTGCTTGTTAACCAGGCTTTTGGAAGTTCGGTTATCTTTATGCGAGTCATTGTTTTGATTTCGTCAAGCGTGCTTGGTTTTGTTGGGTTTGTCGTAGCTAATTTCCTTATCCTGCTTTATCTTACGACTTTGAAATCATTTGGGATGCCTTTTATGGCTGATTGGGTAGATCCAAAGAAACTTGACTTGCTAAAATCCTACCTCATGCTTCCGAAACCGTTTCTCCGTAGAGCACCCAAGTTTCTAAAAACGAAAACAAAGCAAAAGCAGGGAGACGATTCTCAATGAGAACCATGGTTGGGCGTTTGCTTTTCTCAATATGTGTACTAGTAAGCATAACTGGTTGCTGGGATCATAAAGTCATGCAGGATATTTCCTATATCTCAGCACTCGGTATAGATTATGTAGATGATCAGTTTGTCGTATACACTCAGGTGATGGATTTTTCTACAGTTGGCAAAATGGAGGGCGCCAAAGGCGAACCTAACCTTTGGGTAAATAAAGGCGCTGGCTCGTCATTCGCACTGGCTTTTAATGATCTGTACAACAGCTCCCAGCAGCGAACTTTTGTTGGGCATAACATGACTGTGGTGTTCACGGATAAAGCATTGCAGAAGGATCTGGTTCAAACGATGGACACCTTTGAGCGATATACGGAGGCTCGATACACCCCCTTATTGTATACGACACTGGAACCTATCGGGGATTTGTTCTCACTTAAATCGATATTCCCCAGCACTCCCTTGATAACGCTGCTACACGCTCCAGAAGGCAACTATAAACAACATTCGATGATCCGGCCGATCAAGATGCTGGAATTTGCAGCACTTTATAGGGAACGTAGTGCTTCTATCAGTATTCCGACGCTTGCAATCGATAAAAAAAAGTGGAAAAAGGGCGAAAGTAAATTGCCAGTTATGACACAGAACGGAGCGATATTTATCCATCTTGGAAAGAAACCTCGCTGGATGTCCAAGGATGATCTTTTGGGAATGCGTTGGCTTGAAGAGAAAACTGCTCGCACACCGCTCACTTTGAATGATAATAAAGGACACATTAAAGCGCTTCTTCCCTGTGAGGATCCGAAGGTAAAAATCTCATCAGAAATCGCGTCTAACGGAGAGCCTGTATACAATATTCTGATTAAAGTTCGCGCAACTGTAAATCAGTTGAACGTCAAAATGACAATAGATCAACTCCGGTCTGAAGCCAGAGCAAGCATCGAGTCAGAGATTCGTTCGACTTTCGCGGCGGGACAGAAGAATAATGTAGATGTGTACCATCTTGAAGAAAATATGTTTCGCAAGCGGTACGAAGACTGGAAAAAGTTAACGACGGGGCAGGATTTCCCGATGTCGAAGGTGACCTTAGGTGACATTAAAGTGGATGTCGCGATTTCGGATGCAGGGAAGAAGAAATTAAAGTAAAGGAAAGTCTATTAAAATAGGAGGGACCTCAGTAATAACCTTCGATTTCCATTTCAAATATCATGGCAGATCAATCAGCATGAATTTTGTATCTTCGCTTGCAGGTAATTGAAGCGATGATACATCAGTTATACGAGCTGAATAGGGCATCCATTCTCAATGACTATAAAGTCCTGACCAGAGATTGTTTGTGGATAAGCTAAACAGGGAAGGCATGCAGCTGCAAAATGCTGGCGTTGCGGTTACCGAAAGAGGCGCTATTCAAGTTGATTCTAGGATGGCACAAAGCAGTGCGTCATCAATGAAGTGGAGTCTTCAGCTCAAAAGCCATCGGTTTTTCCGATGGCTTTTAGTACACTTATGGGCTGAATCTGAAACACAACAACAGCAGGACGCTGGTGTTATTGTGTTTATTACGCTTTCTTGATGATTTAGTAAGGTAGTGGCACCCTAGAAGGTACTGACTTTACTTGTATCCGGACACCAGCGGGAAGAGCGGTAATATCGGATCAAGATATCAACCGCTTCTTCCGTTCGCAGATGGGTGAGTGCTTCCGCTGCATAAGCTCTGACGTAACGGTCTTTGCTGTGAAGCGCTTGCTCCAAGGAGCGGACAGCTTCCTTCACATCGCCAGCATTACCGGTGCGCAGCAGTGAAAGTGCCGCAGTATATCCGAGCTTATTGGTAATGTATGGCTGATGGCTTGCATACGATTTTTTCGATTCCGTATTATTCGATTCTGAAGCATAGTCAGTTTCGTATCGTAGAGAATCCTTCAATACTTTCGCTAATGCCGAAATAACCTGTTCACCAGCATTCTTGATCATACCTAATGATTCAACCGCATTCCGGCGAACCCATTCGCTTTGATCCTCTAGGCTTGAGATCAGCGAGGGTACAACTTCACTCTCGGAAGATCCTATCATGCCGAGTACGAAAATCGCCAACGCCCTGCGCTTCTCATCCTCATGCTTCAGAACACGGAGAAGCTCGGGAATCGCCTCAATGCCAGCGCTTTGCAATCCGTATGCGGCCCGTACCGCTGTCAGGCTCGACCCCTCCGTTAATTGCCCAATTAGCACTTCAATCCCTTGTGCTCCAAGTTGCCCAAGCGCATAGGCTGCATTCAAAGCGGTAGGTTCCTCTTGATCGTTTAATAGAGGCCCAAGTGAGGGGGCGCAAGAAGCTGCTGCTGCTCCGATGCGTCCCAATTCGTCCGCTGCCCGCCCGCGACCGGTCGCATTTTCTGACTCAAGCTCTTGCCGTAATGCCAACAATCGCTCCTCGGTCGTTGTCGTGCTACCCTGCTTTGCCGCAGGTTCTCCGCGGAGCCAATCCCATACGTCTTGCCATAAATTCATATGGATAGCGGGTGTTCCTTCCGGTACAATCATTTCCCTGCTTTGATGATTCCAGCTCGGAAACTCTGGTGCGCTCAATCTGAGAAATTGAAACTTAAGCATATAACGATCTAGCTCTGATACATTAAGCGAAGCTTTATGCCACAGGTCGAAATGCACTAGCACCATAGTACCCGCCTTGCCTGTGGGCAGCAGCGTCTCACCTCGGTCGCCGATAAATTTTTCGTAGTATTGGGTACCTGGCATGATTGCAGTAGGCCCTAAATCTTCAGTAATATCGTGGGTGTAATAGAAAATCATCGCCCACCACGGTCGATGGGTGCGCATGGAAGACCAATAGCCGTCTTTGTGCCATTTTCCGCCGCCCGGCGTCTCATTTCCCGGTTGGTTGTAATGACAGTGGCGATGTGGATGCATGTAATAATCCGGACCAAGTACACTGCTTAAGGCTCCCTTGACGATCGGCGTATCGAACAGCTGCTGAATGTCCGGAACACGGGGCAGAATGTTGTTGCCAGGATTGCCTTCATTATGCATAACGTGATGGATCTGGTTCATGATGCTCAGATGAAGCGGTTGAGGAATATCGTTTCGAAGTACGAGATAGCCTTTGGTAATAAATTGCATCATTTGCTCATCTGTCAACAAATAATTGCTTTCTAACATTATAAATCCTCCTTAGATATCTTCTTCTTCACTTATAAATACTACAGTATTCGGCTTATTTTGTATTTGCAAAATCGTCAATTATTTGTACAATCGTCATATCAAATACTTTTAATTTTACGTATAAGGAGGTGATCGTGGATGGATTTCGCTGACTTACATCCTTACGTGTACTTTGCAACCCGGTACCCCTTCTCCAAAGGACAGGCTAGCAACAATCGGATCAGTTATGCCTCCTCACTATATTTGATCAGCGAGGGAAGAGGTGTCATTCACACAAGTGGTCGCACTTATGAAACGGCAGCCGGCTCTCTCGTGTACATACCAGCAGGGCAGCTCCACCATTGGGTTGCCGACAGTCGAGACCCAATGGTCCATGTATGCTGTTATTTCGATTGGTCATACATAGATCGTCGGGCCGAGTTCACCCACCCTAGCATGCTCTGTTTTGATGCAGCAACACTGGTTCCTACTCTGATCGGACCTGCATTTCCTTATTCTTTACCCGAGCATATGAAAGTGGAGAAGCTGCAGCTGTGGATCGATTTTTTCGAGAAGTTTTATACTGAAAATCACTATACAAACGAGCGGACATTCGTTCGCAGCTTAAAGGTCCAGAGCAGCTTTCAGCAGTTTATCGAGTTTTTTCTAACTTTTGCCCTGAAAGAGGAGCATATCCCCAATCTCCGCATGTCCAAGTTGCTCGAGCGATTGGATCAGGATCTGGTACAAGGCAATCTGCGGCCTTTGGAAATCTATTATAGAGAGCTACGCATAAGCCGTGGTTACTTTTTTGATTTGTTCAAACAGGCAACTGGATTGCCACCAACACAGTATGTCATCCAATTCAGGATCAATCGGGCGAAAGACGACCTTCTCTTTACGAATCTGAGCATTACCGAGATCGCAGACAAGCACGGATTTTCGTCATTGCATTATTTTTCGAAGCTCTTCAGTAAGTTAACCGGCCTATCACCACGGGAGTATCGAGAAGAGAACAGAGAAGGTCTATGACGAGATACATAACGTGGGGACAGGAAAGTTTTATGAAGGCAGACTTCATATTTATTATTAAACCCAATAAGCTTGTTAGAGATTTTAGAGTCACCTGGAGATTCATTAAAACAAGAATGGGAATCGAGGAATGGAACTACAAACAATCATTAAAGAATCTGTATCAGATGCTATTTATAAACATACAAGAGCATCTGTCTGCAAAGACAGGAAGACACTTGACTTCACATTACAACGGGTAACTATAGTTGAATAACATTAAAGAGCAGGTAGCGGTGGTACCTGCTTTTTGTTTATTAAACGGGCAGCATAATAAGCAGTACCTAAGAACTAAAGGATTATAAGATAAATTAAACGAATAGGTTAATGATAATGGATGTTACATAAGGAATTGATTATGTGGTAATAAACTGGCTTCTAATATTGTCAATCGGAGGAATCAGCTATGCTCGATTATACAAAGTGGAAAGTCGCAAATGACGCCAATTGGTACACAGACGATCCCATTTTGACCCGGTACGCAAAGCGTTATTTATCGGAAACCGTCATGCAATATGTTGAACACTCTTTTGTCGAGACTGGCCGCCTTGCTGCTGGACCGATTGATACACGTGCTGTACACACGGATCGTGATGGCGCACCGAAATTGATTCGCTACAATCGCAAGGGAGAAGAAATTAACGAGATTTGGTACAACGAAGGTTATCTGCAAACCGTGAAGGACGGTTACGGAACGGGAGTAGTCGCCTATCGATATGACCTAAATGCTCCTGAGACCCTTCCATTTTTCGTAAATAGTATTTTGCTGTATCTCCTCTGTGAAGCCGAGACTGGATTCGCCTGCCCAGTGACTCTGTCCCAGTCGGCGGCGTTCGTCCTTGAAAAGTTCGGATCTGAAGAGCAAAAGCGCACCTATTTATCGCGGCTAGCCTCGCTCAATTGGGATACTTTTGCCCAAGGAGCAACGTTTTTGACTGAAATTCAAGGCGGTTCTGATGTCGGTGCAACGGAAACGAAAGCGGTCAAGCAAGGAAATCACTACCTCCTCACAGGAGAAAAGTGGTTCGCCAGCAACTGTGACGCTGAAATCGCGATCACGTTGGCTCGCGTTTCCGACCAGCCGGGTACACGCGGACTCGGTTTGTTCTTGATGCCAAGGACACTGCCAGACGGAAACCGCAACCGTGTAACGATTCGCCGGCTCAAGGATAAATTAGGTGTGCGCGCGGTCGCCAGCGGTGAGCTCATCCTGAACAACGCAGTTGGCTATCTGATCGGTTCTGAATCGGAAGGATTTAAATACATGGCCGAGGCTTTAAACGTGTCGCGAATTGACACTGCCCTTGGCGGCCTAGCTGTTGCGCGTCGCGCCTTTCTCGAAGCCATGCTTTACGCACAGCAGCGGTCCGCATTCGGTCATCCAATCGTGAGCTACCCGATGGTTCAAGAAACGCTGGTTGATATCATAACAGAAATTGAAGCTGGATGGGCTGTCTCTGCTCAAATGATACGGCTGTTTGACCAAGTTCACACCTATGGCACTGGGACTGCAGCCGATACTACTGTTATGCGAATCTTATTGTCTTTAGCAAAGTATCGTTTAAGTGAACTTGGAGTGTCCGCAGCAAAGCAAGCGATGGAGATGCACGGGGGTAACGGTTATATTGAAGAGTACCCGCTGGCTCGACTGTTGCGCGATGCGCTCGTTAACCCCATCTGGGAAGGCTCCGCTAATGTGCAGGCGCTGGAAGTGCTAAAAAACTTGCAAAAAGGTGGCTCTCAGTCGTTTGTCGCAGCGCTGCAAAGCACACTTGCAAAGATTGAACGAGTAGAATTGCACGATCTTCGTGATGAACTCCACGGACATATACATCGCTTAAGTGAAATCCTAGCAGAATATGGGCAGTTTGATGGTTACCGTCAATCCGCTGGCATCAAGAAGTTGGTGAATTTGATGTATGACGTGTTTGCGGCTGTGCACTTGCTGGAAGAGAGCCAATATGACTTCATTCAGGAAGGGAATAGAAGGCGCGTTCGAATCCTCAGTCACTGGTTGAAGATGACCTTAAAATCCGAGGCGGATAGGGGGATACTCGATCTGGAAATATTCTCGCCAGAGGAGTTTCAAGCCATCACAGCGTTTGGACGGATATAGGAGGATGGTGAAGTGATTTATTTATCCATAGTGATTCTAATACTCTTATTTTATATAAGTTTCATCTTACCTACACAATGGTTAAAGATTGAGCAGATTAAACACTCTCTGAATCTAAATTTGAAAATCCTACAGATCAGTGATTTGCATGTAGAACGATTAAGAATAAGTCCATCGAAAATTACAACTATTATTCATCGCGAGAATCCAAATTATATTTTTATTACGGGTGATTTTACCAAACGCAGAAAAAGTCTCTCCAAACTAGAAATGTATCTAAAAGCATTGACTATATGTAACGTGCCAATTTATTGTGTACTCGGAAACCATGATTATCAGCAAAAAAACGTCAAGGATTTAATCAATCTACTAAGAAAATATGGTTTGCATTTATTAATTAATGAATCGGTACCTTTAGATCAATTTGAGCTAATTGGAATTGATGATTTTGATTCAGGCATGAGCAACATAGAAGCATCGTTCCAAACTGTTGATCACAGTAGAATTAAAGTCGTTATTACCCACGATCCTAACGTAGTCTTACAATTAAATAAAGACTATGACTTTTTAATGGCTGGGCATCTTCATGGTAAACAATTTAATATCCCGTATTTTTTTAGAATCAAAAATGCAGGTGATTTACCTAGGAGAGGAATATATAAAGGTCTTCATACTAATCAATATGGTACTTACTATATATCTAAGGGAATTGGACAGACGGGTATTAATGCAAGATTTCTAGTCAGAAGTGAGATAACAATGCACTATCTATAAGATTATTTTTATTTATGAATTATTATGATGAGACCTCTAAATAAGCCCCCGTTTGAGATTCATATTCCTTTGCAATTGCGAATACTATTTAGCTGCGGAATGCCGAATATAACTTCTACGTTTAAACAATAAGCTATTCTCGCTATCTGGAGGGAATTTCATGTCCTTATCAAATTTTCCAGAAATGAAAAGCCTCTTTCCAAATCCTGTGACTGAGATGCTGCGAACTTTACTGCTTGGCATTCAAGAAGCGATTGGCGACGAACTTGTTGGTGTTTATCTTCGTGGTTCACTCGCTTTAGGTGATTTCGACCCTATTACAAGCGATCTTGACTTTTTGGCTGTAACCAAACTTCCCGTTTCAGAAGAAAAGTTTGCTGTCCTGGACGCTCTTCATACCCGACTAGCTAAATTCTCGAACGTGTATGCCCAACAACTGGAAGGGGCGTACATCGACCATATCGCTCTGAAACGCTTCCGCGCAGGGGAACGGTATCCGACCATAGAGAGAGGAGATTTCTTAAGGTCGAGTGAACATCATGCCAACTGGATTTTAGAACGTTGGACTGTGCGCGAACACGGAATTACTCTCATCGGTCCCGACCCAAAAACTCTCATCGAACCGATTTCAGTGGACGAAATCCGCTTAGCTGTATCCGTTCGATTACGTGATTGGGCAGACTGGGCAAACCAATTGGACGACCCCGCATGGCGTCTTCCTCTCAGTCACAAAGCATATGTGGTGGAGACGATGTGTCGAGCCATGTACACGTTGATGTGTGGCGATGTATGCAGTAAACAATGTGCCGTTGCATGGGCGCTTGAAACTTTTCCCGAACAATGGCGTTCCTTAGTCGACCAGTCACGAGCATGGCGCACCGATACTACCCTTCCCGAACCCAATATCATATCTGAAGTAATGCGGTTCGTTCATTGGGTCTCTTCTAATGCAGGGCCTGCTGCACACGAATAACAAAGGAACCGCAGTCCTTCGGAAACCGATGGGAGCTTTTTCATGTCGAGTCAGCCAAATTCATTCAACTGCCATTCGTTCTGCAGCCGTTAAAATTTATCATTTTGAATTGTTCTGATATCTGATGTAGTTATTAAGTTGAGGAGAATCCTATGAATAAATGGATCGAAAATTCCCGTCAAAGGTGTTTGGAACAGGGGATGGATCCCGCGAAGATACCTACTCCGGGGTTTAAGTTGACAGCAATGCAACTTCAAGAAGAAAAGGACAAGTATAGGGATATCCTTGTTGTCACCAATTATTTTGCAGAAAAAATATTATCGTTCTTGTCAGGGACGCCTCATCTAATAGTTGTAAGCAATGACACTGGCTACATTTTAGATAATTATGGGGATAAGACGATGAAGTCGATGATAAATCAGCTAGGCATCCAAGATGGTATTAAATGTGATGAAGAATTTATGGGGACGAACGTGGTAGCTCTGGTACTTCAAGAACAAATGCCTATTCAAATTATTGGTGCGGAACACTACCATACGATGTTGGAAAATGCTGCTTGTTACTGCGTACCGTTCCATTTTACAAATTACCACAATCTGTCAGGCGCTATTTCAATCATGACTTCTGTTGAGCACCATAATCACACTTATTTAGCACTGCTTGCAAATATGGTTGACTCCATTGAACGAGAATTGTCACTACGCCTCACCAATCATAATCAAAACCTCATACAACAGCTTGTAGTCAATAATATGCGTAATGGTATCATCATGACTGATGAGAGAGGAATCATTACAGAATTTAATGCTTATGCTGAAAAAATAACGGGAAGAAATCGATTGAGTGTTACAGGCACACCGGTTTTTCCATTTGAACATTTTGGTAGCTATTTCTATCAAGCACTTAAATATCGTAAGCCATGTGAAAATATTGAGCTCACTTTTCGTTATTCATTAGATCAAGAGAATGTGTGTCTCTTTGATGTGCTGCCTATCCTAAATGAACGTGGTGAATTGCTTGGTGCATTCGCTCAGTTTCGCGATATCACAGATCGAGTAATCTTGGAGAGGCAATGGATTAACTCGGAAAAATTCTCGGCAATTGGGAAAATGGCAGCTGGATTAGCCCATGAGATTCGGAATCCATTAACATCAATTATTGGTTTTTTCCAGCTCCTACAGCAGTCAAATGATCAACAGAAATTTAAAAATTACGTTGGTTTAATTAATACGGAGCTTCAAAGTATGAAGCAGTTAGTCTCGGATTTTGTAGTCATGGCTAAGCCTAGTACCCCAGAGAGAAGAGCAATTGATATGAAGGAATTTTTGAAAGACACCATTCGCTTTATGGATAGTCAAGCCATTTTAAAAAACACATCAATTACTGCAATCTTCGATGACGAATTAACGATAGCGATGATTGACCCCTCTCAGATAAAACAAGTATTGGTTAACCTTCTTCAGAACGCAATCGAATCCATTGCAAAGAATGGATTTATTCAACTGTGTACTGAGTTAGATACTGACAATCAAGAATTTAAGATCATCATTGAAGATAATGGCGTGGGAATGACGAAGGCAGAACTTGATCAAATCCTGAATCCATTTTTTACAACAAAAGAAAATGGTGTAGGTCTTGGATTATCTATCTGCTACCGGATTATTGAAAATCACAAGGGAAACATAACAGCCACATCTCGTAAAGGATATGGAACACGGTTCGAGGTAACATTGCCGCTTGCTTAGGAGTTCCGAAGTATTGGAAGATGAAGCAATCGCTCGATGGGTACACGAGATATCACAAAAACGCAGTGACGCTGAATACGAACTTGTGGATATTGCAGATTTCAAATTACCGCTATAGGAATGAACCAAAGCCGCCTATATTGGGTCAATATACGAAGCCGCATACTTGGGCTTGGTCAGAAGCAATCAATTCGTAATAATCATGCCATATCCGGAGCTCTCAAAAACGCCATTGACTTTCTTTTAATGAATGGGAAGATAAGGCGGCAGTTTACGGATTTTGAAAACTATCGCATTCTGAAACCCGCACCTCATCAGGAACAGCCGCCAACACGCTGTTCGATCAAGTCGTCGTCTGGAGCGGTACATTAAAAGCTTTGCGTTAACACACCAAGCAACCCAATAAGAGCCGAGAAGCTGGATTGGGTTCGCCTGATCCAGCTTATTTGACAATAACGACCGATAAAGGACAGTAGCAGTCAAGTTATGAACTTATTTTAGGTTGTTAACCGGAGTGATTTTTCTGATATAAGAAAAAGGATTAGATGGATACGTCCTTCACTTGATCCTTTAAATGATGTTGTATAGATTGAGACTTTTGTCACAAAAGGATCTTTATGCTCTTGTACGATAGCTGGTTTTCTATAATGGAAGTCTGCTGAGTATTGCCCATCAAAGACATGGCTAAAAAAAGTTCTGCAATCATCGAATATCTGTCTATTGATAATGATTGGAAAAATTGAGTTCTGATCGTTCAGAGAGCAAGTGGAGGTTAGTCTAATAATTAATGGTGACATTCGGAAAATTACATTATTTGAAAGTGATGAGGGCTACTAAAGCTTATTTTTTCGATAAAATCACGAACGATTCTCTTGATTAATTCAGAAATCCTATGTATTATTAAGATAGTTAAAAAATGAATATGGGTCGATTATTGTTCTTGAAGGTGATTTCATGTCCCTACCAGATACTAATGAATACAAGAAGAAGCTATGTCACCTGTATAACGAGATCTCCAAAGAGTTGTTCGGGTTTGGTACTACATTACTGAAGGTATCGCTGGATCAGAATATCATTACTTTTCATGCAAAGCATCGCCGTTCACCGCGCTCCACTGCTTTAGAAGGTGAGGCACCCACGTTAAAACATGAGGTTGATTTTTATATGTCCTCGATTTACAAGAAGAGAATCCGGGAAAAACTGGAGCAAGAACTGGGTTTATCTATGGATGCGGTATTAAGGGATTATGATCCGCCGACGCAGTGGGCCATTACGAATATTATTCTAAAACAAACTGAATAGGCTAGTAGACGGTGTTTCTCTTTTGATCTATCTTAAGAGGAAACCGCATGTATACCAGCAGCTGTCTCTTTACATTGTTTACAATGAAAAGTGCTCTTGTTAGAAGATTCTTTCTATCAAGAGTGCTTTTCTTTTTTTCAAATTTGACAAGAGATTCACGATTCAAATCATACATTATAAATCTTGGGAGGACGATGAAAATGAAACAAAAAATGATTCGTGGTTTGCTTTCTTTATCTGTAGTAGGATTGGCCTTGACGGGATGCGGAACAGCGCCTGCAAAGGATCCGGGAAATACGAGTGCGGCTACAACAGCGCCTACAGCGGCACCTAAAGGGGAACCTACACAATTGGTCATTTCCACCTGGGGTTTTTCTGATGATTTCTTCAAGAAAGATGTCTATGCGCCGTTTGAAAAAGAGCATAATGTCAAAATCGTTCTGGAAATCGGAAACAACTCAGAACGTTTAAACAAAGTGAAACAAGGCAGTTCAAAAGTAGATATTATCTATTTATCAGACTACTACGCACAACAAGGAATTGAAGCGGGATTGTTCGAGAAGATCGACCGAAGTCGTATTCCGAATTTAAAAGATATTTACGATCTTGCCAAGGCACCACTGGGAGAAGATTACGGTCCTGCGTACACGATAGGTCGATTGGGTATTGCCTATAATCCGAAAACGGCCGGGAAAGAGATCAAATCGTGGAGCGATCTTTGGAGTCCAGAGCTCTCTAAGAAGCTGACATTGCCTAGCATTACGTCTACAACTGGCCCAATGGTCTTGGATGCTGCCTCTCTCGTTGCTGGAAGCACTACATTTAATGAGGATCAAGCTTTTGCAAAGGTTAAAGAGCTGAACAAAGGAGTTGTCAAATACTACGGTCAGACCTCTGAATTCGTTAACATGTTTGCACAAGGGGAGATTGCTGCCGGTCCGATCATGGAAGTGTATGTGAAGGATCTGAAAGCGGCTGTGCCAGAAACGAAGTTCATTTCCCCGCAAGAAGGGGCATATGCCGTCATGAATACGGTCAATGTCATCAAAGGAAGTAAAAATAAACAGCTTGCCGAAGATTTCATCAACTGGCATTTAAGCAAGGATGTCCAAGAGAAATCAGCTAAAGCGAAAGTGGATTCCCCTGTGAACACGACGCTTAAGCTTTCGGATGAAGAAGCTCAGGGGATTACCTATGGTGCTGATGTCGTGAGCAAGCTTCACAAATTGGATATGAAATTTGTCAATCAGAATCTTAAATCGTGGATTGACCGCTGGAACAAGGAAGTTGCAAAATAAATAAACATTCAAGGGTATATGATCGTGTATATACCCTTGGTTTCTTCATGAGGACTTAAAGGGGGTTTAGTCATGCAAAAGAAGGTCATCCTCGATGTAGATACGGGAGTAGACGATGCTCTAGGTATCCTATTAGCTGTCCGCAGCGGGGAAATGGATGTACTTGGCATCACCACAGTGAACGGAAACGTTTCATTGGACCAAGCGACTAAGAATACATGCAAGATCCTTCAATTACTTGGGATGGAGCAGAAGATTCCCGTCGTTAAAGGAGCAAACAGGCCTTTGATGCGCTCTACTTTTTTTGAGCATCGCGTCCATGGTAAAGACGGGCTTGGCGGAGCTTTAAGTGACATGCTGATTCATACGAAGGTGGCCGATGGGCATGCATCCGATTTCATCGTGGACCAAGTGAAGCAGCATGCTGGAGAAGTCACTTTGGTCATGACTGCGCCGCTGACAAATCTGGCCTTAGCTGTGATGAAGTATCCTGATCTGATCCATCAGGTGAAAGAAGTGATTGTGATGGGGGGCGTAGTCCAAGGCTTCGGCAATGTGACGCCCACTGCGGAGTACAACATGTACGTCGATCCTGAGGCGGCAAAGATCGTTTTCCAAGCAGGTTTTCCAGCCTTAACGCTCGTAGGGTTGGATGTGACCCGTAAGGCTCTGCTGACAGAGGAGCATATCCGAGAACTCGGGGATTCTCTACTAAGCCGATATATTAAGGAAAGCACGGCGGACTATATGCAGCGGTACTATGAACGCAACGGAGTCAGGGCATGTGCGCTTCATGATCCTCTTGCCGTCGGAGTTGCTCTGAATAAACAGCTTGTCACTACACGCCATTATTACGTTGATGTAGAAACTAAAAGTGAGCTGTGCGACGGACAAACGGTATGTGATTTTCAGAATCGCTTGTCCAAAGAGGCTAACGTTCATGTTTGTACCGATGTATCGGCTGACGAATTTCTCCAGCTTTTTATCCACGCGCTGCGTGCCTAGCGAACCCATGAACAGGAGAAAAGCTACATGAAAAAAACCCACTTAACTTTATTATTGCTGCCGGGATTACTGTTCCTGACTGTTTTCATGGTGGTTCCGATCCTTCTTACGATAGGTTCGACTTTTATCGATAAAGGGACATTTACGCTTGGAGGGTACTTGAATTTCTTCAAAGACCCTTACTTTCTCAAAATTGTGTGGACGACACTGCGTGTCAGCTTGGTAACCACCCTCCTATGTATATTGCTTGGATTTCCGGTAGCGTACTTTATCTCTAAACAGAGTCAGAGACAAAAGGCGATCCTGCTTGCCTTAGCGATTTTTCCGCTGCTGACGAGCTCGGTTGTCAGGTCGTTCAGCTGGATGATTATTTTGGGAAAAAAAGGATTACTCAACAATGCTCTGATCACCATCGGTCTCATAAAGGAACCATTGGATATTTTGTATACGCCGGCAGCGATGATGATCGGTCTCATCCATTTGTTTTTGCCGCTCATTATTATTACGTTGGTCGGTGTTCTTGAGAATATAGATCCGGATCTGATCAAAGCGGCAGAGAGCTTGGGGGCTAATCGATTTACGGCTTTCGTTAAGGTCATCGTGCCGCTTAGCGTACCCGGATTAATTATAGGAAGTATTCTTGTTTTTGTCGGAAGCTTGACGGCCTATACGACGCCGGCTTTGCTCGGAGG
This sequence comes from Paenibacillus sp. yr247, assembly GCF_900103825.1. Taxonomy (GTDB): domain Bacteria; phylum Bacillota; class Bacilli; order Paenibacillales; family NBRC-103111; genus Paenibacillus_E. The sequence continues at coordinate 55,417 of NZ_FNIF01000022.1, read as the reverse complement.
CAAGCAGCGGGTCATTTCCACATTCCTCTATCAGAATGCGATTACTCTTAACGATTGGTATCTCGCCTCCGTTATTGCCGTGATTATGATCGTGATCACCTTTGTGGTCATCGCGATTATGAACAGACTAGCTGCTAAATTAAATCCGAAGGGGTAGAAGTATGCGGGAGAAGAATCGAGGGCTGGCCTTATTTACGCTTCTTGTTTATATGTTCTTGCTCGGGCCGCTCGTCATTATTGCATTTGCTTCATTTGAACCAGGGAGTATATTGAAGTTCCCGCCGACAGGATTCTCTTTAAAATGGTACCGCAACATTCTGGAAGTCAAGATGTTCATGACCACTGCGGGCACCTCAATCTTCGTATCGCTGATCGGTAATTTGTTTGCGCTGCTGATCGGTATACCTGCGGCTTATGCATTAAGCCGATTTGAGTTTAAGGGGAAAGAAGCACTGAATGCGGTTTTTATTTCCCCGGTGCTTATTCCTGGTATCGTCCTTGGGTTTACGATGCTCAAGTACCTTATTGTCATGTATCACCTGCCGATATACGCAGCATTGCTGATTGGGCATACGGTGATCATGCTTCCTTTTATCATCCGCGTTATTGCATCAAGCTTATCGAACTTCGATTTTGCGATCGAGGAAGCTGCGCTAAGTCTTGGGTCCAGTCAACTTAAAACCTTTTTCAAAGTGGTTTTGCCGAACATCAAATCCGGTATTATCGCTGCCATTCTAATAGCTTTTTTGGAATCTTTTAATAATGTCGACATCTCGGTCTTTATGACGGGACCCGGAGTCAGTACACTGCCAATCCAGATGCTGACCTATGTAGAGAACCATTTTGACCCAACGATTGCGGCTATTTCTGTATTGCTAATGATCTTCACTGCGGTACTTATGTTCATCATTGAACGGTTGATGGGTTTATCCTACTTCACCAAACGATAACGGAGGCTTTCATCCATGGCATTGCTATCACTGGAAAATATATCGGTTGCCTATGACCAGCAATATATTCTGCAGAACTTCAACCTGAGTGTTGAAAAAGGAAGTCTGATCTCGCTGCTCGGTCCAAGTGGATGCGGGAAAACGACGACTTTGCGGCTTATCGCGGGATTCATAGAGGCGAAGGCGGGCAAATTCTCATTAAACGGAAAAGATTACACACACGTTCCCGTCAACAAACGGAACTTTGGATTCGTGTTTCAGAGCTATGCATTGTTCCCGCATTTGTCGATTTACGATAATGTGGCCTTCGGCCTTCGTCTTCGGAAGGTGAGTGGAGCGGAGCTTGATCGACGTGTCCGGAACATCCTGGATAGCGTAAGCTTGTCAGGCTTCGAGAAGCGCTTTCCGAAGGAGCTTTCCGGAGGCCAAAGACAGCGGGTCGCCATTGCCCGCGCACTAGTGATCGAGCCGGAGCTGCTGCTCTTCGACGAACCCCTCAGTAATTTGGACGCCAATTTGCGCATTAACACTCGGGTGGAGATTCGCCGCATTCAGCAGGAGTTGGGTATCACCACCGTTTATGTTTCCCATGATCAGGAAGAATGTTTCTCGATCTCGGATCAGGTTGCGATTATGAATAAAGGGATCATTGAGCAGCTAGGCGCTCCGGCAACGATTTTCAAATATCCGAAAACGGAGTTCGTGGCTCGTTTTATCGGATTTACGAATTTTATTACTTTCGATACAAGATTTGATGGAAACGAAGAAATTTTGTTGAAGGTGAAGGACTATATGTTCACCGTAACTAAGCATGCCAGCAAGGGAGAACAACTGGGTAAGCAAGGGGCTATTCGTCCAGATGATGTCGTAATCGGAATGTCAGATGAAATCGAGGAAGGCCCGAATCGATTGACAGGCCGCATCAAAGTCAGCACCTTCCTCGGGAGAAGCTATCAATACGTCGTCGAGACGGCGCTGGGAGACTTTACAGTGAATAAAGAAATGGAACTTCCGTATCACAACGGTCAAGAGGTTCGGCTTCTTTTTCCAAGCGAGAAATTGGTGTTAGTTAAGTAGTGTACTTGGAGGTGAAGACATATGCATGTAGATTTACTGATCGAGAATGTACAGATTTATAACAGCTACTTTAAAACATTCGTTCAAGGCAACGCAGCCATCTTGGATGGAAAGTTCCTATATATTGGGAAGCGAGGAGCCGAAAGCTTTGAAGCGGCCGAGCGCTTGGACGGGGAAGGGCGCTATATGATTCCTGGTCTCATTGATATCCATCTGCATATTGAAAGCACCATGGTCACACCGGAAACGTTCTCCTACGGACTCATTCGCAATGGTGTTACGACGATCGTACCAGAGCCTCATGAGATCGCAAATGTCTTCGGACTAGATGGGGTAAAGGAAATCATTAAGGCTAGCCAGCATTGTGTAGCGGACATGTTCTATGCCATCCCCAGCTCGGTTCCTGCCACTTCGATGGAAACGACTGGTGGCGCAATTGAAATTGAGGATTTGGACGAGCTGCTTCGTACGGAACGAATCATCTGTTTAGGCGAAATCATGAACTACGTAGACGTCATAACGGATCCTGACAGCAAAACGAATCACATCCTAAACCATATTCGCAGCCACTATCCTCATCTCATTATTGAAGGACATGTTCCAAAACTACTGGATTTGGATTTGCATCGGATGATCTACAGCGGGGTGGATTCCGATCATACGCATCAGACGATCGAAGGTATGGAAGCTCGGATCGCCGCGGGCATGTTTATAGAAATTCAAGAAAAATCGATGACGCCTGAAGTGATGGCGTATTTGATGGAGCATGAGGTATCCGAGCATTTTTGCTTTGTTACCGATGATGTGATGGCCGACTCCTTTGAACGGCGAGGGCACTTGAACCATATTGTCCGTAAAGCAATCGAGATGGGCATGAAGCCTGAGCAGGCGATTTATGCCAGTACGCTTTCTCCAGCCAAAAGGATGCGGATGTATGATCGCGGCGTTATAGCGCCCGGGAAAATTGGTGATTTTCAGCTGATTTCCAATCTGGAGCAGCTGACGATAGACCAAGTTTTCAAGCACGGATGTAAGGTATACGATGTACATGAGGCTTACACCCCCACAACAAGCTCACCCGCCTTTCCGGCACACTATTATCAAAGCGTTCATATGTTACCGTTAACGGAAGCGGATTTCTCCGTCAACATCGGAGCAGCGGATGATCGTTATGCATGCCGCGTGATGAGGGTGAAGGATGGATCTACATTTACAGAGGAACATCAGGTCGAGGTTGAAGTTCGGCAAGGGAAGCTTTGCTGGCAGGAAAGCGGTAGCGGACTCATCGCTACGTTTGAACGCTACGGGAAAAATGGAAATCGCGCTTATGGTTTAATCGGCGGCGATACGATCAAGAGAGGAGCCGTGGCGACAACTTATTCTCACGATAACCATAACTTGCTTGTTGTCGGGCACAATCCCCTCGATATGATGATTGCAGCTAATGAAGTGATCAATAATCAAGGGGGCTTTAGCGTCGTTGAGGATGGCAAAGTAATTGCCAGCCTTAGATTGCCTGTCGGCGGTATTTTAACAGAGGTCCCTTTGGAGCAAGTAGCCAAGGAAGTAGAACACCTGCGTAAAGCCATGGAATCGTTAGGCTACTTCCATTATAACCCTATTATGTCAATCAGCACGCATTCTTTACCCGTAAGTCCTGCTCTCAAAATTACGGACTTTGGTTTAATCGACGTCAATAAAGGCAAAGTCGTACCTTTAATCATCCATAGCTAATTTATTGAACTTGATTTAATTCAGAACCTGATAGGAATATGAAACAAGCTAAATCATGATGGCTGTAACCATCGTGGTTTAGCATATTTTCGTTGATGTTGGTTAAACTAGCAATTGGATGGTATAAAAAAGTCCAAAGTGGTTGATGAATTTCAAATCTTTTTCATTTATAATTTGTTTTGTCATCGAGATATCAAATAAATAAAAATGGGGGCTATCTTATGGACATGTATATCTATTATGCGATATTTTCTATTATCTTATTATTTGGTTTAGTTACTACTTTTATGATTGGTTTTTCTCGTAAGAATCGTGAAGGGGATCAAACTTATTTCCAGAAAATGGGTACAAAATGGGTTCGCCTTACATCTTTTTATGTGATTGCAATTGCTGCCGGATTGTTAGCCTTGCTAGCGTATATTCGGTACTCAATCGGATAAATAGAACCACGTTTTCGCAGGGGATTGCGATGACGTGGTCATTTTTTTATTTACAATGAATTTGTAAAGCCTCGTATAGATGTGTAAGTCCTGGAATAATCTCTTCGAAACGTGGTCTTGCAAAGCTAATGCGAATACAATCCTGATCTGATCCATAAACACTTCCCGGAACGAAAAGCACGCCTCTTTTGATCGCCTCATCCAGCAATTTGAAATCATCTACCTCGCGATTGATTTTACACCAGAGGTTAAGCCCACCTTTTGGAGGTGTATAAGTAATGTAATCGCTCATTATATCTTGTAAACCACGCATAAGTTCATTTCTTTTCTTCAATAATCCCTTGCGTAATAAATTAATTTGATTCTCGCAATGCCCATCCGCAATAAATTGGTTGGCTACCCACTGTGGAATGCGGCTCAAACCGAAATCCATTTGCTGCCTAGCATCGGTTAAACGATTCACAACAGCTTGAGGGGCTATTAACCAACCGATACGTAAACCGGATGCAGCAATTTTGGATAGGGAACCTATGTATAAGACATTGCCAGTCTGATCTAACGATTTCAATGTGGGTGGAGGATCCCCGTTAAGGGCAGTCAACGTAAAAGGATCGTCCTCGACAATAGGTATTCCAAGCTCAGAGGCAATCTCTAACAATCTGATTCTTCGTTCTGGAGCAATAACACTGCCTGTTGGATTTTGAAAATTCGGGTTCAAAAAAAGCATGCGTATCCTGTGCTGACGGTGTAAGGTGACAATATCCTCGGGATTAATACCGCGGTCATCCACGGGTAAACGGAATAAACGGAGGCCCGCTGATTGAAACATAGGTAAGGAATAACAATACGAGGGGTCTTCGATGGCAACGGCGTCTCCAGGACTAAGAAGGCACTGTGTAATCAGATATAAAGATTGCTGGGAGCCAGAAGTAATCAAAATGGACGAATCTGTGCTATGGATATGAAGATGCTGTTCGAGAAACGAAACGAGGGTTTCCCTAAGGGGGGAATAGCCCTGCGGGTCATCGTAGCCAAGCTGCTCTTGAAAGGGTTGCTTTTGCAAAAGCTCGCGCACGATTTCGTTCGGAAATAAATCGTCAGATAATTCGCCGCTCGCAAAGTCGATGATACCTGATCCTTTACGCAATTCCTCACGAATACGACGAATGAAAGGAAGATTCGGTAGGAAGGTGCCGCCTTCCACATAGGTTTTCCAGTTTGGAGTTTGTTTGGGGGCAATTCCCCATTTGTGCTTGGTCACCCTTGTACCGCTTCCTTTGGCACTCTCAACGATGCCAGAAGCGCGCAGTTCTGCATACGCGAGTACAACCGTACTGCGGTTTACTTCAAGGTAGTCTGCTAATTTTCTTTCCGAAGGGAGTGTACTTCCCGGTGGAAATTCTCCAAATGATATTCTACGTTCCATGAAATCTGCGATTTGCTGGTAGATTGGTTTTTTAATTGATCTATCTGGTTTCCACATCAACTCTCATCACCTTCATTAAAGTATTTCCAGGGATTAAGAAATATAAAGCAAAATTAGTATATCATCTGGTAGGGATGAGAATTTAGATTAGTTTGAGTCTAATGTTCCAATATTATGAACTTGGATGGGGCAATTTGTACATAATTGGATGGTCACATGGCAGTCATTGACCGATATGATGATTACAACTAGCAAATTGGAGTTGAGTAATAATAAAGATAATCGCTTATAAAGGGGGATTCATAAAGAGATGGACAAGTTAAGCGGAAAGAAAATTGTCATTGCTGGTTCCAGAAAAACGGATGAAATGAGCTTATTAATTGATAAACAGGGAGGAATCCCTATCGTTCGTCCTTTACAAGGTCTTTTATACTTTGATGAGACAGCGGTAAAACAAGAACTATTATTTTGCGTGAATAATAAGGTGGATTGGTTTGTTCTCACTACGGGTACTGGAACAGATACACTGCTGGGTGCTGCAGAAGTGTTGGGAATTCATTCAATCTTGATTCGAAAGATGAAAGAAGCAAAAGTAGCAGCACGTGGATATAAGACATATGCCCTACTAAAGAAATTAGGTATACAACCAGAAGTCGTCGATGAGGATGGAACGACGCAAGGTTTAATTAACCGTTTGATCTCCTATGATTTCTCAGGCCAAACCGTAGTTGTCCAGCTGCATGGAGAACCTCAGCCAACATTGATTCAATTCTTAGAGGAGCGGGGGGCGAATGTCATTCCATTGTTGCCTTATCGCCATATAGAACCCGAGTCTTCCACATTGGAGACGTTGTGTCATGAACTTTCAACAAGTTCAATAGAAGCTGTTTGTTTCACAACCGCGGTGCAGGTACGATATCTATTTGGTTATGCAAGACGGCAAGGGATTGTTGATACCGTTCGAGAAGCGTTTTCCACTCATGTAAAGGCAGTCGCGGTTGGAAAAGTAACGGCCGAAGCTTTGAAAGATGAAGGCTTGAAACTCATAATCACACCTGAAAGCGAACGTATGGGAGCTATGATTATTGAATTAGCAAAGTATTTTGCGAGAGATTCAAACATGAATTAATAGGAATGAATAAGGGGGAAATGAATAAAGAAGAAGCGTAAAGTTCGTGTGGCTGTCGTGCAGTCTGCTCCTACACTTTTCGATAAGGCCTCTGCTTGAGATAGGTACTGGAACAGTGCTATTGAAATTCCTGGAGATGATATAGAAGCTCTTGGTGAAATAGCCAAAGCAGCGAGTGCTTACTTGATTGTTGGCGTAGTTGAAAGAGATCATGAATTCAGCAAATCGACATTATACAACTCTATTGAATATATTGGTCCAGATGGACAATTGCTTTTCTCTTCAACTCGAATAAGCCATGAAACCAACTGGTTTCATGGCTTACTTTATGTCGCGTGTCATCGACACAGAAAGTGAAATAAAATTTCAAAAATATATTTACAAAATGAAATAAAACTCGTTATAATATGAGTAACAAATCAAAGTTACAAATGAAACCGTAGAGGGTGATGCCCATGTTAAAAGGTGGATTAGTAAGCATAGAAGCGGCTATGGGAAGTTTAAAGCCGATGGAGCGCAGGGCTGCACAATATATATTGGAACATCCGGAAAAGGTAGTCAGCATTTCCGTACAAAAGTTGGCGGAGTTCGCTGACGTAAGTGAAGCAACGATAGTTAGGCTTTCACGGTCCCTTCACTGTAAGGGATTTCAGGAATTAAAGCTGCGGATCGCCGGTGATTTATCAAAATCGTCGCTACCTACAGAATCGTATCAGGAATTCCGTACCGATGGATCGATAGTAGATCTCATCAAATCGGTAACCAACAACAATATTGTTTCTATCCAAGATACGTTAACGGTTCTCTCTCCGGAAAGTGTGGAAAAATCCATTAATACGCTGAGCAGTGCAAGGAAAATCGGCATTTTTGGTATAGGTGCATCCGCGGTTATCGCAAAAGATTTCAATCAAAAGCTAACGCGTATTAATCGCTGGTGTGAAATCGGTACAGGATTTGATGCACAAGCAACTATAGCAGCTAATCTGATTCCCGGCGATGTAGTATTCGGCATTTCCTATTCGGGCCAAACAGAAGACATGATTCGCTCGTTGGCTGTCGCTAAAAATAACGGTGCCTCTATCATCACGTTGACCCGTTTCGGATCAAATCCGGTATCGGAGCTTGCGGATATACAGCTGTTTGTAAGTACCTTAGAGAAGAGTATCCGTAGCGGTGCAATGTCTTCTAGGATTGCTCAGTTGAACGTGATCGATATTTTGTATGTTGGAATCGCTGGCCGTCATTATGATGAGAGCATCAAATCTCTGGAAAAGACACGACAAGCGGTAAAGGTTGGGAAACGCAATGGATAAGGTGGACCGCTTAGTGGAAGGTTGGCTTCGTGACGGGCTACTGCCGGGAGGCGTGCTTGACATCACCGTATCAAACCGCTTACGATTCCAAAAATCATATGGATTGTATTCGGATGGCACAAATGAACGTCCGATTCATCTTGATACTTTGTTCGACATTGCATCCCTTACAAAGGTAACTGCAACGCTTCCAGCAATTCTCGTTCTAGTGGCCAAAGGGAAGCTATCGCTGGATAGCTCCGTGCAGCATTACTTGCCTGAATTTCGCTATCCGCAGGTAACACTGCGCCATCTATTGATGCATGCTTCCGGGTTGCCGCCGGATTTGCCTTATCTTCCGCGCAAAGCGGCCCGGACTGGACTTATCGATGAAATTCTGACGCAAGAGCTTCTATTTATACCGGGTGAGGACAAACTGTATAGTGACCTCGGTATGATCCTTCTGGGGATCATTATAGAACGTGTTTCAGGAGAGCCGCTGGATCGCTTCGTCAGGGAGCATGTATTCGAACCGCTTGATATGCGCAATACGTTGTTTACCCCTGGCCCTGAACTCCAAGATCGCATTGCCGCTACCGAACAGGTAGATGGAGATTTCATCATCGGTGAAGTTCACGACGAAAAGAGCTTCCATCTTGGCGGTGTTTCCGGCAGCGCTGGGTTATTCGCAACAGCGGACGACCTGGCACGCTATGCGGCATGGTGGTTACAGCCGGAAAAATGGGGCATAGTTCCTCCTTCGCTGATGCGAGAAGCCACTGCGCATTCCGTACGTGGCCGCGGACTCGGTTGGGAGGTATGGCATGATCCCGCAAGCGTTCCGAGCTGCGGAGAAAGTTGGCCTATGGGAAGTTTTGGTCATACAGGTTTTACCGGAACGAGTTTATGGATTGAGCCTGAACAGGGATTAAGCGTCGTATTTCTTACTAACGCGGTTCATTTCGGTCGAAATAACAAGATCCGTGAGCTCCGTCCGATTTTGCATGAAGCGGTTTTATCCTCTGTATGAGGTTAAACATATAAGTAAACATTAAAGGGAGGCTTTTCTAAATGAAACGTTTATTCAGTGGGGCATTAGTAACAATGGTAGCAGCATCATCCCTGATGGTCGCTTGCAGCAGCAACACCGCAACTCCTAGCACAACCCCTGGAGGAGCAACTACGGCACCAACGGCAGCTTCACAGGAAAAAGTGAAGTTGACAATGGGCAGCTGGCGTACTGAAGATACGGAAGCTTACGCAAAAATCATTGCTGAATTTAAGAAGAACAACCCGAACATTGACATCGAGTTCAAGCCGACCAAAAATACGGAATACAACACAGCCCTAAACACAGCGCTGCAAAGTGGAAACGGTCCTGATATTATTCATCTTCGTCCTTATGCTGCTGGTGCTGCGTTGGCAGATGCCGGTTACTTGGAGCCGCTAAGCAGCCTTAAAGGAATGGACGTATTCGCTAAGGACACTCTGCTGGCCGCAACAGGAAAAGACGGTAAAGTATACGGCGTACCAACTGTATTCAGCTCGACACAAGTGTTTTACAACAAGAAAATCTTCCAAAAATATAATCTTCAAGAGCCTAAAACGTGGGATGAGTTATTGAAAACGGCTGATACGCTGAAAAAAAATAAAGTAACTCCGTTTGCTTTCGGTTCAAAAGAAGGTTGGATTCTTTCCCTGACTCAAGGTACACTTGCACCTTCCATTTACGGCACAGATTTCATTAAGAAAGTACTTGCCGGCGATGCGAACTTCAAAAGCCCGGAATATGTAAGTTCCATTAAAATGCTGAAAGATCTGACGCCTTACTTCCCAGATAATTATGTGGGGGTTGGTATGGACGACATGAGGAACATGTTTGTTACCGAGCAGGCAGCTATGATGGTAATGGGTGATTGGGAGTATGCGGTCATGAAGAAAACGAATCCGGACCTGCAAATGGATGTGTTCCCAGTTCCGCCGATGAAAGCAGACGGCAAGCCAACGGTTACGACTTGGGTAGACGGCTCGTTTTCAGTGAATGCGAAATCTGCTCATAAGCAGGAAGCTCTTAAATTTATGGAGTTTTTGACAACGAAAGAGTTTGGAGCGCTTGCTGTAAACGAACTGCAAAAACCAAGTACAATCCCAGGTGTGGCGGCGAAAGATCCGCTTGTAGCCAAAATCGCTAAGAATGCAGACACAATCTCAACACCTTATGCAGCGGTTGTTTACTTCAATGCAGGCAACCCTACGACAAAAGCTACTTTGGAAAACTCGATTCAAGGCATGTATTTGAATAAATTAACTCCAGAACAAGTGACGGAAGAAGTTCAGAAGAGCGCAGATACATGGTTTAAGCCTAAAAAATAAGTTATAAGAGGGGTGGGGGCACATGAATAACTTGGCAAAATCGTCCGGGTGGAAAAAGGGAGCAGTTCATCTGTTCCCGGTTCCTGCCCTCGCAATTTACATTCTGTTCGTGATCTATCCGATCATTTCGGCGTTCGGTTACAGTTTTTTTGACTGGAAAGGTCTCGTTCGCGGGGAGTTTGTAGGGCTTGGCAACTTTGTAAGCCTGTTTACGAAAGAACCGTTCAATCATTTGTTTTGGAATGCTTTCGGTCATAATCTTTATTATTTTGCTGTAGAGATGGCTGTACAGAACGTGCTTGCGTTTGTGCTCGCCTATCTTGTTTATAGCAAACTTAAGGGTTCGAGCTTTCTGAAAATGGCTTACTTTTTGCCAAGGCTGCTTTCAGTCATCGTGGTGGGCTTTTTGTGGAAGCTAATGCTGAATCCAAACAATGGTGTTGTCAATGTGCTGCTCAAAAAGATCGGTCTTGTTTCATGGGCAAAACCTTGGCTCGGCGATCCGGCTACGGCGCTAACATCAATTACACTGGTCAACAGTTGGTTCGGCATTGGTTTCTCCATGTTGATTTTTCTCGCCGGTCTACACTCTATTTCACCGGAAGTCATTGAAGCAGCGCGGCTGGACGGAGTAAAAGGCTTTCGTCTTATCCGTTCCATAATCCTGCCTATGATGAGCCAGTCGCTTATCATTATTACCGTGTTTACATTTATCCATGCTTTCGAAGCGTTTGAACTCATCTATGCCATGGAAGGTTCGCAAGGGGAACCTTACAACGCCACCGACACGCTCGCCGTATTCTTTTATCGGATTGCGTTTGGCGGCTCGTCAGGCGGCGACTCAGTCGCATTGGGCCTTGGATCGGCATTGGCAGTTGTACTATTTTTCATTATCGCAACGGTATCCGCTTTGTTCTTGTACTTCACAAGGAACCAATCGGCTCAATAAGAAGGTGAGACTTTGAGCTACGCACAAAGATCCCTATAAATGGAGGCAGACCATGAAAACCAACAAATCAGTTCGGGGGCTCCAATACGTTGCGGCGTACCTGGGGGCACTGGTCAGTTTGTATCCGATCTTTCTGATGCTGACCTCCTCATTAAAGACGAATATCCAAATTTTGAAAAACCCGATGTCGCTGCCGACTTCCATATCGTTTACAGCATATAGTAAGCTAATCCATCAAATTCCTTTTGGAACTTATTTTTGGAACAGTGCCGTGGTAAGCGTCGTTTCTGTTGCTTTGATTCTGCTGTTTGGCGTTATGGCGTCATTTTATATCGCAAGATACCCATTCCGTTGGAATGGTGCGTTGTTCTTCTTCTTTCTCCTAGGCATGATGATTCCTATTAAGCTTGGGATCGTACCGCTATTCCTTTTGATGAAGCAGCTTTCCCTGTTGAACAGCATTTGGTCACTTGTTAGCGTGTATACAGCGATCGGATTGCCGCTTGCTGTCCTGATCTTAACCGGTTTTTTCCGTACGCTGCCGAAGGAGCTTGAGGAAGCAGCACGCATCGATGGTGCTTCGGATTTCGGTGTGATGTGGCACGTTTTGCTGCCGCTTATCCGCCCAGCGCTCGGGACGGTCATGATTATGAATTTTATTATGGCTTGGAACGATTTTTTCTTCCCGCTGATTTTTATTCAAGACGATATGAAAAAGACGATACCGGTCGGCATGCTGTCGCTATTCGGACAGTACTCTACGGATTTAAGTATGCTGTTCGCTGGACTAACGCTGGCTTCTGTGCCAATGATTGTCTTGTTTTTCCTCGCATCGAAACAGTTTATGGAAGGCATGACGGCAGGAGCGGTGAAGTAGTATGGCCGAAACGTTGGGTGCGAAAGGTATATTATTGCCAGCTGAATATGAGGGCAGAAAATATATAGGTATTGACGGCGGAGGGACAAAAACGGTATGTATCCTCGGCGACCATGAAGGCAACTTATTAGCTGAAAGCCGGGGAGAATCCAGCAGTGTGAAATCCCGACCTTGGGAGGATGTGCAGCGGGTTTTGCTCACTCTCATCAAGGATGTGTTAGACCGCTCGGGTACGGACGTATCCCGATTAGGCGGAATCTTCCTCGGACTTGCCGGGAGTGACCGACCGGAAGACCGAAAGCGGATTGTCGACTGGCTGCAATCCGAATTGCCGGAAGGCATTCCAATCACCGTACACAATGATGCAGTAACCGCTTTGGCTGCCGGAACTTGGGGGCAGAAGGGCATTGCGCTCATTTCAGGCACAGGCTCGATCGCGTATGGTTTCGATCCGGCAACGGGCGAGTTTGTACGAGTCGGAGGTTGGGGTTATTTACTCGGTGATGAAGGAAGCGGGTTTGATCTTGGGCGGAAGGCGCTAATAGCTGTCATGCGGGCGTATGACGGCCGGGGGGAGCCTACAACTTTAACGAGGTTAGTACTTGAACGTTGGTCCTTACAGCATCCGGGGCAATTGATCAATACCATTTATGGCCAGGACAATGTACGCACCACGATCGCGGATGGATCGAAGCTTGTCATGCGGGCTGCGGCAGATGGAGATCCGATAGCTGTTAAGTTGGTGGAAGAAGCGATTCAGGAGCTCGAAGAGTTGGTTCGGACTGTAGTAACTTCCATGGCGATACAGCTGCCAGATGAGGTAAGCAAGAGCAGCCAATTGGTGGAGAATACGATCCCTCTTGTGATAACGGGAGGCTTATTCTCGGATCAAATGTTCGAACAACGCTTTATGCAAACAGCGACCATGCGGTCCGGCGTGTTCGACGTCCGGCTGCTTGAGCGGCCGCCGGTGATCGGAGCTTATCTGCTTGCCTTGCAGGAACGGGGCTTTGAATTAACGGAACTAATGAAACAACGGATAGCAGCATTTGTCTTCAGTTGACAGATAAAGGCAAAGCCAAATATCCATGAAAAGGAGGCAAGGTAACGTGGTACAACAAGAGAAGAATCAAACGGTTACCGAGCAGAGAAATGCAAAGTCACATCAACTAGATCGACTTAGTGTTCGGGAAATCGTGACTTTAATGAATGAAGAAGACCAAACGGTAGCTCACTCGGTAAGTGGAGCTATACCGCAAATCTCCAATGCAGCTGAAGCGGTTGTTGAAGCGATGACCCTCGGCGGCCGACTTTTCTACATCGGAGCTGGAACCAGTGGACGACTGGGTGTTCTGGATGCGTCGGAATGTCCTCCTACATTCGGTGTAGAGCCGGATTTGTTTAACGGCCTCATTGCTGGTGGGGAAAAAGCGATTCGTGCAGCGATTGAGAACGCTGAAGATGACGAGGAGGCTGGAGTACGTGCCATTGCAGATGTTGCACGAGCGGGCGATATTGTCGTCGGCATCACAGCAAGCGGGACTGCACCCTATGTTATCGGTGCTATGCGAGAGGCAAACCGTCTGGGTTTAGCGACAGTCGGAATTAGCTGTAATCGGGATACTCCATTGAGCGCAGTGGTGAAATATCCGATCGAAGTACCCGTTGGACCAGAAATTATTACCGGATCAACACGGTTAAAGGCTGGGACGGCGCAAAAAATGGTACTCAACATGCTCTCCTCGACTGCAATGATCCAAATGGGGAAGGTTTATGGCAATTTGATGGTAAACGTTCAAGCGACTAATAAGAAGCTCAGGGAGCGTACCATACGGATTATAGAAGAAGCAACCGGCGCTGATGAAGAAACTGCGCGGCGCTATGGAAATGAAGCTGAGGGAGATGCAAGAGTCGCTATTCTGATGTTGATGTTTAAAGTAAGCAGGCAGAAGGCCTCGGATACACTCGTTCAGGTACGCAACCATTTTGGTAATGCGGTAAAACAGCTCGAACAAAGTCAAGGTTCCTCCAGCTAGTCGATGTATTAAGAAGCTAAGTCAATTTGCAGCAGCGGATAGACTTAGCTTCTTTTTTATTTTGCGGGAGCGACCGTTTACGGAGACCAATCCCAGTACAGAAGTTATCTTCTTTTGCTCTGAATCCTATTTACCTTTTCTCCGACATCAAGCTATGAAAGATCATCCCTAAGACGACACATATCATACCTATCCAAGACAGAGCTGAAGGAAATGCAGCTGTAAGAAGCACTAATTCCCCTCCAACTGCAAAAATGATTTCACCCGCCTGCGTCGCTTCTACAGCGGCTAATTGATTTACAGACCCTTTTACCATATCGGTCGCAGAGAAAAAGAGTACTGTTGCAATGACTCCTGAACAGATGGCTACAATTGCCGATTGGCCAATTTGCCCAGCGCTCGGCGTGCCGGCATAAAAAAGAGCATAGATTGAAAGCAGAATCCATAACGGAAGGCTGGCTAATGTCATCCCAAGGACGCGCTGGTAGGCATCCAGCCGCCCTTCGCAAACCTCCATCATTTTACGGTTGCCAAGGGGATAAGCAAAAGCAGCGAGAATTACCGGTATTAACCCTAAAAGAACATCATTGAAGGAGAGAAGACTGGCATGCTCCAATTGTATAATCACTACGCCAAATAAAATGATGAGTGACATTAGCAAACCTTTTACCGGAATTGGTTCTTTCATCCGTATAGGCCCGTCTGTTGTTACAATGACCTTGCTGAACAACGGGGCAAGTAATGAACCAGCAACAATAGTAACCTGCCAGGAAGCCGCGATAAGCCACCCCGGTCCATAGGCAGCGGAAAAACATAGCGGCACATAAAATAATCCGAATCCGACTAAGCTCCAGCCCATCCATGTCCATAATTGCTTCTGCATATGGGTAAGCAGCACCCGCAGATTTCCCCTGATCATAACAATCACAAGAAGAATAGGAAGCATGAATAAATAACGAAGCGATGCACTCCAAATCCAATAGCCGCCAGACAGCTCCATGGCACGGTTCATGATGAAAGAGAAGGAGAAAAAGAAGGATGCCAGAATGCCGTAAAGCATCGGGAGAGATGATTTCATCCAGCCAAATAAGCTTCCTTCACTAGATTGTTGACAAGCAGTAATTTAGCGTCATCCTCTAAAATGATTTCACCGGTCTGTATGACATAGCCGCGATGAGCGATTTGCAGCGCGTGATATGCATTTTGTTCCACGAGCAGAATCGTCATCCCCTTAAGGTTCAGTTCTTGAATGATTTCAAAGATTTGATCTACGATGACCGGTGCTAATCCCATTGATGGCTCATCGAGCAGCAATAGCTTCGGTTTCATCATGAGCGCTCGGGCAATCGCAAGCATTTGTTGTTCTCCGCCGCTCATGGTGCCGCCGGCTTGGTTCAACCGTTCTTTCAAACGGGGAAAATAGTCAAAGGACTGCTCCATGCGCTCTTTGATTACTTTTTTATCCTTCACTGAAAACGCGCCCATTTCCAAATTTTCCTTTACAGTTAAACGAGGGAAAATGCGCCGGCCCTCCGGCACATGAGCAATGCCATCCAGCGCCGTTTGATGAGGCGGACAAGCGGAGATGTCTTTTCCGTTAAATAGGATGGAGCCCTTTGTTTTAACTTGCCCGCAAATGGATTTAAGTGCTGTAGATTTCCCTGCTCCGTTACTACCGATCAATGTTACAATTTCCCCTTCATTCACATGTAACGTAATTCCCTTTAATGCGTGGATTCCGCCATAGTAAGCCTGAACCTCTTGAAGCTGCAGCAAGCTCATGAAATCACCTCTTGTTCTATTGCGCTTTTACCTAAATAAGCTTCGATCACTCGTGGATTCGAACGAATCTCACGAGGAGATCCCTCGGCTATTTTTTCGCCGTGATCCAGTACGAGAATGTGATCGGAAAGATCCATGACGAGTTTCATATCATGCTCAATTAAAATGATCGATATCTCCAACTCCTGCTGAATACGTCGGATTAGCCCGATCAATTCCACCGTTTCGCGAGGGTTCATTCCCGCAGCGGGTTCGTCGAGCAGCAGCACTTTCGGTTTGGCCGCCAATGCCCGCGCGATTTCCAGACGTCTTTGCGCTCCGTATGAGAGGCTGTTTGCTTTTTCATTGAGCAGCGGCTCGAGACCTACATATTGAAGCATCCGGTAGGCATCGTCCACCGCTTTTTGCTCCTCAATCCGAACCTTGGGAAGACCCAATAGTGTGCTGAATATACCTGCTTTCAGATGAATATGCATACCGACCATCACATTTTCGAGAACGGTCATATTCCCAAACAACCTAATATTTTGAAAGGTACGGGCTATGCCCTTCTCCGTTATACGATCCGGCTTAACCTTCACGATCGACTTGCCTTCCAGTTCGATTTGGCCCTCATCAGGTGTATAAATACCGGTGATCATATTGAAAAAAGTCGTTTTTCCGGCACCATTCGGACCTATGACAGCGGAAATCTTACCTTTCTGAAACTCAAAATGGACACTGTTTACGGCAACCAATCCGCCGAACCGTTTGACCAGATTTTTTACACACAAGACGGTCATGGGGCGATCCCTCCGCTTTGTTGATTGACTTGCTGTGCGGAACCTAAAGATGAAGCTGATGCCGATGAAATGCGGTCTTGGATCTGCTTTTCGTTCACCTTGCGATTCTTCGCAGGAATCAATCCATTAGACTTAAAGATAGCAATCAGGATTAAAATTGCGCCAAAAATAAACCGCTGCATTTTGGATGGGGATAAGGCATTAGGAACGTGAACCACTCCTTGCAGCGTCAATTGATTCAACCAGTTCGTGAATTCCGTCAGCACCTGCAGGTTGAGGATTGTAACAAGTGCAGCTCCGAGAATAACCCCTGGAACGCTCCCCATTCCACCTAAAACAACCATGACCAAAATGGTCGTGGACTCAAGGAGTGTAAAGCTTGAAGGATCAATAAACGTTTGTTTGGCGGCAAATACGACGCCCATCATCCCAGAGAAGGAAGCACCTACCGCGAACGCGGTTAGCTTGGTGCGGATTAA
The DNA here is from genome assembly GCF_900103825.1 of Paenibacillus sp. yr247. Taxonomy (GTDB): domain Bacteria; phylum Bacillota; class Bacilli; order Paenibacillales; family NBRC-103111; genus Paenibacillus_E. The sequence goes on along the minus strand of NZ_FNIF01000022.1, from coordinate 38,091 downwards.
CGGGATCCCCATCGACTGCGCGGCAATTTCGTTCTCCCGAACCGCTTTCCAAGAACGCCCCAACCGGGAATGCTCAAATCTCCTGACTCCGAAAATAACAAAGGCCAAGATCGCGATAACGATAAAATAAAACTGATGAGGATGCGTAAATTCATAACCGAACAAATTCGGAGGCTTAATCGATGAAATACCCATAGCACCGTTCGTGATATTTACCGGTTTCTCAAGGTTGTTGAAGATGATTCGGATCATTTCCCCGAAGCCGAGCGTGACGATAGCCAAATAATCTCCTTTTACCCTAAGCACCGGTAAACCGAGAAGAACACCGAACAGCGCAGCCATAAAACCGCCAATGAAAATAAACAGCCAAAACGTGGAACCGGAAAGCGGGAAAATATCGCCTGGTATGAAGTGATTCGCTTGAGCGGTGGAAAAGATACCGTACGTATACGCCCCGATTGCGAAGAAGGCGACAAATCCCAAATCCAGAAGTCCAGCGAACCCAACAACGATGTTCAGCCCTAACGCCATCGCGATATAAATGCCGCTTTGCGTTGCGACTTCCATATAGGAATCGTAGGCGGCTCCTCCCGATGTAGCAAATGGAATGATCAAGATGAGAAGGGCGCCTCCGATGATCCATTTGACTCCATTGCTGAAAGATGTGTAGTAAAGCATGAGAAGAGAGGCCAATAATAATAAAAATGCGGTAACGGATTTAGCGGTCAAATATACGCTTAATGACGTGAGCGCGACGAAGATTACAAGGATAAGGGCTTGAATTTTCGTGTTTTGCGACAATACCTGTTTAATTTTATCCATCGCCATCACCTACACCTACACCTTCTCTTTGACGGCTCTTCCGAACAAGCCCTCAGGTTTGAAAATCAGTACGATAATGAGGATCATGAACGAAAATACATCTTTATACTCGGCGCCAAAGCTGCCGCTTGTCAGTAATCCAAGATTGGAAGAAGCGAACATTTCCAATAGGCCGATGACCAGCCCGCCGAACATTGCTCCTCGAATGTTGCCGATACCTCCAAGCACTGCGGCAGTGAAGGCTTTCAAGCCTAAAATATATCCGATAAACGGATCGATTGTGCCGTACTGCTGTGCAAATAATACCCCTGTAGCGCCACCTAACGAAGAACCAATGAAAAAGGTGAGCACGATAATTTTATTCACATTAATCGACATCAGCGAAGCTGTTTCACGGTCTTGCGCAACTGCGCGCATGGCGACTCCCCATTTGGTACGATTAACAAAGAAGTCCAGTCCTGCCATTAGCAATACGGCTACCACGATGATAATAATCGTATTGATTTTCAAAGACGCGTCGCCGAGCCAAGAGCCAAGAGAGGAAGTGCCGATTTTCACATTTTTGTCGTATAAGGTGATGCCGCTTACAATGTAGTTACCTGTTTTCAACTCTGAAATAAAGCGAACGAGATCTTGAAGCACAAAGGAAACTCCGATAGCGGAAATCAGCGAAATCAGCTTGGGCGCTTTCCTGAGAGGCCGATAAGCAATTCGTTCGATTCCTACACCCAGAATCCCCGTAAAAAGCATTGCGATAGCGAGGATTAGAACGTAAGCAATCCATCCCGGCATACCGTCAAGCCAGCCTGTCGAATGAAATACAAATAAGACCGATGTGCCCACGAATGCACCGGTCATAAAGACCTCACCATGTGCAAAATTGATCAGCTCAAGAATGCCGTACACCATGGTATAGCCTAACGCGACGACCGCATAAATAGCTCCTAAAGCAAGGCCGTCGATCAATACTTGTGGGAGTGTGTGAAGGATGTTTAAGAACATGAAGCCCCTCCTTTTCGGAATAAAAACCATAAAGAGGTACGGCGTCAAAGCAAGCACATACCTCTTTACTTAGGTTAGATCATAACATTTAAATTATTTGCTTACTTCGGAAATCATAGTTCCCGGATATGTCGGACCTTCGAATTTATAGATGAATACTTTAGCGTAAGTGTTATCACCTTTGCCATCAAAGCTGATTTTTGTCGCGACACCTTGGAAATCTTTCGTGGAGCGTACGGCATCTCGAACTTTATCGCGAGTAGGTACTTTCCCGCCATTTGCGGCAGCAGCTGATTTAATACCTTCTAAAATAACAGACATGCAGTCATAAGCGTACGCCGAGTAACCGTCAGGGCCTTTGCCGAATTTCGCTTTGTATTGATCGGCCCATTTTTTTCCTTCTGCCGTTTTTGTAATATCCGTGGAGATGGAAGCGTACAAGGCATCCTTCACCTTATCTCCGGCGGTATCAACCAAACCTTGAGAATCCCAACCGTCTGCGCCCATCATCGGCACCGTAATGCCTTTGGCGCGTGCTTGCTTGATGAGCAGACCGCCCTCGGCATACAGCCCTCCGAAGAAGATGAAGTCTGGCTTCTTGTTAAGCGCAATGTTCAGCACGCCGTTGAAATCTTTCTCGCCTACGGTAATTCCTTCGTAACCTGAAATCGTGGCACCGAGCTTCGTCGCCGCGTCTTTAAAGGCTTCCGCCAAGCCTTGGCCGTATGCGGTTTTGTCTTGAATGACAAAAATGTTTTTGGCTTTTACCGTTTTCACAGCATACTCAGCTGCTGCAGGTCCTTGGAAGTCGTCCCGGGCGACGATACGGTTCACGACTTTCAGGTTACGGTCAGTCACTTCTGTTGCCGTATTGGATGGCGATACCATGACAGCGTTGTATTTCTCATAAACGACGGAGGAAGGGATGGCTACGCCGGAGTTCATATGCCCCACGATTCCGAGGATTGTGGGGTCCGCGCCGATAATTTCGGCGTTCGCAACGCCCTTCTTTGGATCTCCTTGATCGTCATAAGGGACGAGCTGCAGATCGAAGCCGAGCTTGTCAAATTCAGCTTTGTGATCTTCCAAGGATTGCTGCGCACCTAGTTTAATAGCTTCGCCTTGAACAGCGCTTCCTCCAGACAAAGGTGATTGGGTGGCGATTTTAATGACGGTCTTAGCGCCGCCACTTTTGGCTGGTACAGCAGCTGCTGTGGAAGTGCTTGTAGTTGTACTTGTGTTTGTGCTTCCGCTTCCGCAACCTGCTAACAAACCTATAGCAAGTGCCGAAGCTGAGATCAATAGAGCTTTCTTTTTCAAATTCATGGTACAGCCTCCCTGGTTAAATTAATAAAATTCTCACTGAATAATGTTATGTAAATTAACATGATGTAAAAAGGAATTTACCAGGTTTAGCTTTCAGAAATTCGTGAAAACGGTTTAAAATCTTAATACTGGTTTCTATCCCATATTTAACTATATTCAAACGCACTAAACTATATTCTATATTAATAGATTCAAGTTTTAACGTCAATATATCTAACATTAATTTGATTTAGTCTAACTTAAGGCAAGATATTGTTATATTAATAAACATAATATGAATCAGATATATTCTACTTTTGTGGCGAATAAGGAAATATCTAACTTATTTGGACCTGAGCTTCGTGTATATAGTGTAAATGATAGTGACATAAAGGAGAGGACTAACTGTAGGTCGAATAATAATCGACAATAGTGATAGGACTGTGCCCATTTTTAAGACAGGGATGAAAGGAATTAGCTTATGAAGCGAATTAGCATTCGTCTGCGTTTGATGGTACTTATGATCTGTTTAACAACACTGCCGGTTATTACTGTAACGTGGATTGCCACGGATAATACGCGAAACTCGGTAGAAAAAGAAATCATTAGTGCAAACAATTCCCGCTTGTTGTGGGCAGATCAGTATTTATTTGAATTGATTCAGCAGATTGATATTTTATTTTACACGTTGCAAATTAATCAGACATTAATGGCTGGTCTGAATGACATCGATAGTTCAGATATTGGTGTTCAATACAGAACGCAAAATTATATCAAAGATACACTTACAACCACCTTTCACTCCAATTCTCGTAAAGTAGATGAACTTATTTTGTATATCGATTCTAATCAGAAGGCGGTCTCGGTTAATTTTGCAAACAGCGGCATAATTTCGTTTCTGGACATCCATAATGGCGCATGGAGTCGATTGCAAGGGAGTCCGATCAATATGTATTTCAAACAGTCCGGTAACGGGATCTATGCTTTTCATAGTATGAATCGATTCGAGGATCGGAAACTATTGGGTGGACTAGCTGTCCGTATCAATAGAGACGTTTGGAAGGAAGTTAGCGACATTCTGAAATCGGAGTCTGAAAGTCATGTATTCCTAATTAATGACGAAGGAGACATGTTATCCGGTTCCACAGGAACGGATGGCTCGAGTGAAATTAAAGATCAAGTTATGAAGTTGAATTTAAAGAATTCAGATTTGAATTTTCTTAGAACAAAGAGCTACTTTTATTTTATGAAGCAGGTAGACAACGGTAAATTGACGATTGTAAAAGCCATTCCACTAACGACAATTTCGCAAAGTGCGCAAGTGACGATAACAGCGGGTATTTGGACAGGAGGTATATTTACAGCTGTTTCTGTTCTGCTTTCAATTCTAGTTTCATTAAGGATTAGCCGGCCTATTGTTAGCTTGGCCCGAACGATGAGGATGGCACAAGTTCATAATTTTGAAATGAAATCAGTGCAAAGTCTAGATGAAATCGGTCTACTGGAAAGTGGATACAACTATATGATGAAACGTATAAAGGACTTCATCGAGATCGAATATCAAAGGGAGATTGACGTGAAAAACGCGCAGTTGATGGCGCTTCAAGCCCAGATTAATCCTCATTTTCTGAACAATACACTCCATCTCATTGGGGGAATGGCGCTGTCGAAAAATGCTCCTGAAATTTATAAAATTACTCGCGTTATTGGCGATTTGCTCCGATATTCAATTAGTTCAGGAGGCGATATGGTCCTGCTGGAAGACGAACTGAAGCATATGCGAAATTACCTTTTTATTCAAGAACAACGGTTTATCGGCCGCTGTAAAGTTATTTTGTCAGTGGATGAAACAGCTCTGGATACCAAGCTTCCCCAATTTATACTCCAGCCTATTGTGGAAAATGCGTTCGAGCATGGGTTACAGCGAAAAGAGGGAGCTTGGAACGTGGAGGTTCGAGTCAAGCAAATTGGAAATAGGATTATCTTATTAGTAAAAGATGAGGGAGTCGGACTTGCTGTTGATAAGCTGCATGAAATTCGGGTTCATTTAGAAAATGACATATCAGCCCTTGATGTTCGATTAGAAGAAGCAGCCGAGTTGCCGAGAAAAAGAAAAGGAATCGGTCTCAAGAATGTCGATACACGGTTGAGGCTGCAATTTGGTAATGGCTATGGTGTCAGGATATTCAGTAAAGAGGGAGCAGGGACAATCGTCATGATGACATTGCCTGCTGCAAAAAGGCGAGGTGGAGAAAATGCTTAATGTATTAATTATTGACGATGAACCTTGGTCTAGAGAAGTAGTTAAAAGACTGGGGGAATGGGAGCGGCTGCAGCTATTTGTAGTAGGTGAGGCGGAGGATGGTACGGAAGGACTCAAGCAGATAGAGGAACTTAAGGCAGATATTGTTGTGACCGATATGCGTATGCCGGGTATCGAAGGTGTAGAGCTGCTAAAGGAGATGAATAAGCAATTTCCGACTCTTAAGATCATCGTTATGAGCGGATATGACGATTTTGTCTACTTGAAGCAGGCTATCCACTCGCGGGCGGTGGACTATTTACTTAAACCAATTGATCCAGATGAATTGAATGCCTCCTTGGAAAAGTGTGTAAGTGAACTGGTTGAAGCGAGGACGTCAGAGAATGGGACTTGGAATATCCCTCTTATATTTACGGATAGCGGCTTTCTAGATTTGTATCTCGGTTACCGGCGACAAATTTACGGATATTTACTTGAACTAAATGAATCCGCTATTTTTCATACTCTTGAGAAGCTGGAGAATTTTCTGGAAAAAGCAATTCAAAATATGCCAGTCAGAAATATGCTGATTAAAGTAGGACATGATTATACGCGTATGTTGGAAGAGTTTATATCAGAAAATGAGGTTGGTTTTGACCACATATGGAACAAGAAGAACGAAGAATGGTCACTACAGAATTGGCATTCAATTCCGCAAGCGACTGAGGGAATCGGTCACATATACATGGACGCAATTAACACCATTAAAGCGTTACGTAAAAACAAGAATAGACTTGACCTCACGGAGGTGCAGGCCTATATCGAGCGGCATTATCAAGACCAGATATCACTGGATACGATTGCACACCATTTTTTTGTTAGCAAGGAACATTTAAGCCGGTCATTCAAATCTTTTACCGGTGAGAATATATCTGACACGATCATCCGCAGACGGATGGAGAAAGCCAGAGAACTGATTGTAGAACATCAGCTGGCAATCAAGAATGTAGCGGAAATAACGGGATACTCGGATATTGCTTATTTCTATCGCGTATTCAAAAAACATTACGGGCTGACGCCCGGCGAATTACGAAATGAAGAATAAGGCATATCAATAAAATACAATTACGGAAGCTAATATCCTGAAATGATAAGGAGAGGCGCCTCTTATATACTAAAAGAGCAGTAAATAACAGAGGGGGAACGAAACATGAAGAAAGCGCTTCATTTTGGAATGGTTTTGGCAACGGTATTAACAGTAACAGCAGGATGCGGGTCCAATTCCACATCTACATCCACATCCACATCCACTGCTGGAAATGGAAACGCACAGTCTACAACTGCCGTTAACACACCAGCGCCAGCTAAGAAAGTAGAACTGAAGGTATTTATGAGCTTCCCAAGGTTTAAAGATCAATTCGACAAGTACTTCGAACAGTTTAAAGCTAAAGAAATGCAGACAAAAAATATCGATGTAACCATTAAGCTAGAAATGCCGAACCCAGATCAAGCTAAACAAATTTTGCAAACTCGCCTAGCTTCCAGTGATGCACCAGATTTATTTACGCTTCATGCGGTTGCCGACGGCCCAACTTACTACAAGGCTGGTTATCTTTCTGATCTGTCTAGTCAACCATTCGTTAATCAATTATACGATGGTGTAAAGAAAACGGTTACACAAGATGGCAAGGTAGTAGCAGCACCTCTTGAAAGCCTTGAATGGGGGTATTTGTATAATAAAAAAATATTCAACGATCTCGGACTTAAAGCTCCACAAACATTAGATGAAATGAAAGCGGTTGTAGAAAAGCTAAAAGCAAATAAAGTAGTACCTTTTGAGTTATCCTTCCAAGAGTCTTGGATACCTCAACTTATGACTGCTCTTTCTCTTGGAGGCATTGTGACCTCGGAACATCCTAACTGGATTGATAAAATGAATAAAGGCGAGGCTTCATATAAAGATGTAGCGGATATCTTCAATATCATCGACATTATTATGCAAAATGGCACAGCTAAGCCTTTTGAAGTTGGCAGCGCAGCGGGCTCCACAGATTTTGCAAATGGCAAAGCAGCTATGTGGGTGCAAGGTCCATGGCAATCGGAAGCGATATTGAAAGTTAACCCGAACTTCGAGTTAGGCGTTGCTCCTTTGCCGGTAAGCAATGATCCAAAAGGAACAATGATTAATCTCTCAACATCTACTTCACTTGCTGTTTCACCGACTAGTAAAAATAAAGAAGTAGCACTTGATTTGGCTAACTATATTCTTGACGAAAAGGATTCCTCTGCACTATTTGAGCAATTGAAATTCAATCCGGTTTCGAAGGTTCATCAATTCAAATCATTACCATGGATCGATGAAGCTACTTCATACGCTTCCAAGGGTAAATCATATCAAGATCTTTCGTTACCGAATGGTGTAACGGATGAACAAGCAAAATTGCTGCAAGGCTACTATGCAAAAACCACGACAAAAGAAGATTTCATTAAAACAATGGATAAAACATGGGCAAATGCAATTAAGAATAATAAATAAATGCAGTTTATGGTTGACCGGGAGTGATAAAAGATGCAGATAACAAAAAAACAAAAACAAATGGTCATCCTGTTAGCCTTCGTATTTCCAGCACTCCTCTTCTATACAGCATTTGTACTCGCCCCCGCTTTCGGGGGAATCGGGTACAGCTTAACAGATTGGAATGGACTAAATCCTACCTATGAAATGGTAGGATTTAGTAATTATATTGAAGCGTTGACGGATGACCCCAACTTTCTGAAATCGATCTGGTTCACTTTAAAATTTGTTGTGTTTATGGTTGTCCTGCAAAATGTATTCGCTATGCTGTTGGCGGTTTTTATTGAATCAATGGGGCGTAGTAAATCGTGGTTCCGCACTATTTTTTTTATGCCAAACATGATCAGCCTTATTATTGGTGGATTTATGTGGTTGTTCATATTCACTAAAGTATTGCCTTATTTGGCTGAACATACCCTATTCACTTTTCTGGATCGGTCATGGATTGGCGATCCCACGTTTTCCTTTTATTCGGTACTAATCCTCTCACTATGGGGCGGGGTTGGCTATCTGATGGTTATTTATATCGCTGCTCTTCAGGGCGTACCGGAGCATTTGAGAGAAGCAGCGGCGATCGATGGGGCAAGTCCGTTCCAAGTATTTAGTAACGTTACGCTGCCGATGATATTTCCTGCGCTTACAATCGGACTTTTTCTTACACTAAATTCTTCGTTTAAAGTTTTTGATGCTGTGTTTGCACTCACAGGCGGAGGTCCCGGGAGGTCTACACAAGTCATAGCACTGAATATTTACGAAGAAGCTTTTAAATTGAATACTCGGTACGGCTATGCAAGCGCAAAAGCAATGATTTTGTTCTTGATCGTATTTCTAATAACACTCATTCAATTGCAGATCATGAAGAAAAGAGAGGTAGAGGCATGAGTAACGGAGACGCGAATGCGGGTAGAGCGAATATCGGACGCCGGCCAGGTGCTGAATTAGGAAGCATGAAAGCTACTCGCGTGAGATTTGGACGTCGAGTCGGTTCTGCCTTTATTTTTCTTTTCTTGCTTGTTGCTTCTGTGTTTACGCTGTTCCCTATCTATATGGGTTTGTTGAATTCCCTAAAGACGGAAGGCGCCATGATGAACAATATGTTGGCAATTCCTGCTCATTTTGAATTTGGTAACTATGCGGATGCTTTCCGAAAAGTAAAATTTATGCAGAGTTTGTGGAATACGTTCTATGTTGCAATGATTGGCTTGGTAGGTATCATCGTATTTTCTTCAATGGCCGGCTATAAACTATCTCGTACATCAAGCAAGTTAAGTGGTTTTTTCTTTGGTTTATTCGCAATGTCAATTTTAATTCCATTCAACTCAATCGTCATTACGCTGACCAAAATTGCTAAAGAATTGCATATACAGGGATCTTTAATTGGACTTGGTTTGGTGTATGTTGGTTTGGGCGTTGCTTTTGCAATCTTTCTTTATCATGGTTTTGTAAAATCAATTCCTCGTGATTTGGATGAAGCGGCAGTAATCGATGGATGCGGCGAATTTAGATTATTTTTCGTTGTTATTTTCCCTATGTTAGTGCCTATAACGGCTACGATAGCGATTCTGAATTTACTTTGGATGTGGAACGATTTCCTGCTGCCCCTGTTAATACTAACAGATTCCGATAAATATACGCTGCTTTTGTCTATTAATATGCTCTTTGGCGAGTACGGAAATAATGATTGGTCTGCCATTTTGGCTGCCTTAATTCTTACTATGTTACCTGTTATTATCATCTATTTGTTGCTGCAAAAATTTATTCTTAGAGGTATTGCGGACGGTGCAATAAAAGGATAATTTCTTGCTTCCAGACAAAAAAGAAATCGGAGGAGGGCAACATACGTTGAACAGATTTAACGGGAACGAAGTAAGCGGATTTTTAAAAGCGAAGGGTCAAAAGTTGATAAACGGCGAAGGGCAGGAAGTATTACTCCGCGGCGTTGGTTTCGGTAGTTGGCTGCTTCCTGAAGGATATATGTGGCGTTTTCCGAAACAGGGAGATCGTCCTCGCAGAATTGAACGCATGATTTATGAGTTGATTGGCAAGGAAAAATCTGAACAGTTTTGGAAAATCTACTATGAACGTTATGTTTCAGAAGCGGATATAAGGCAAATTGCTGCAGAAGGATTTAACTCTGTCAGAGTGCCTATCAGCGCTAGATTCCTACTTGAGGAAGGCCAACTGGATCGTTATAGAGAGAGCCATTTGCAACTTATTGATCAAGTGATCGCATGGTGCAAAACATATCGTTTGTATGTGATTTTGGACTTGCATGGCGCACCAGGCGGCCAAACGGGAACGAACATTGATGACTCGGAGTTTGATAGGCCTGATTTATTCACAGATGAGCGGAACAAACGAAGTACAGTCGATATGTGGAGAATGCTGGCACGGCGGTATAAAGATGAATGGATTGTGGCGGGTTATGACCTCCTAAACGAGCCACTGCCTGACTGGTTTTCTGCCTATAATGATAAAGTTATGCCGCTTTATCGTGATATCGTGGAAGCTATCAGAGAAGTGGATGACCGTCATTTAATTATTCTCGAAGGCGTTCACTGGTCGACCGATTGGTCGATATTTACGGAAAAAATCGACGATAATCTAATGCTTCAGTTTCATAAATATTGGAACAATCCTGATACTGAAAGCATTCAGGGTTATTTGGATAAAAAAGAGGAATGGAATGTACCGATCTTTATGGGGGAAGGCGGCGAGAATAATAAAGACTGGTATGCAGGTGCATTCCGTTTGTTCGAAGACCATGATATTTCCTGGAACTTTTGGACTTGGAAAAAGATGGACACCGATAACTCGCCTTGCTCGATCATTAAGCCTACGAAGTGGATGCAATTGATAGATTATCTAGAAGGCGGCAACAAACCGGATAAAGAAACAGCAGAAAGCATTTTGTGGGAATATTTGGACAACCTTACCTTCGATAAGTGTGTATACCACCCAGAGGTCGTTCATTCACTTCTTCGCAAACCTTCCGTTCGCATACCGGCGATCTTCTATGGATTCAAAGGAGAAGGCGTTAGCTATGGAGTAACAAATCGTTCGGATCAGAGTATTGGATTTCGGATAAACGATGGTACGGACCTCCAATTTATAGAAGGATCGAGGATGTCACCAAATTTTCAGCATGGAGGTGGTGAATCCTGGAGTGCAGATGAACGTCTTTGTATACAATTAGCCGCCGAAGACTGGCTGGCATATGAAATAACAAATGATACTAATTCCGAATCGCCGTTTTTTACAATTGATATACGTTTAAGTGCACCAATCGAAAGAGGTTATCTGACTGTTTCGGTCGATGGAACAACAGTAGGTCAGGCTTCTGCCAAAGGAAAACCGTGGGAAATTGTCCGTGTGAATGGAAATTTCAGCCTTGAACCAGGTTTACACCGCATTGTGCTTAAAGCAATGGAAAACCCAGTTCGTATTGAATGGCTTGAAGTAAAGGATACTCTCTAAAACATTGATCTCGAATTAGGCCAAGGTTGCTTAGAAGATTTGTTCCATAATTCAAAAAAGGTCAGACGACTAAACATCGTTTGACCTTTTCTAGATTTTAGGTGACACTCGAAATGGATTCTTCTGGGTAAGGAAACAATTCCACGATTCGGACACTATGGCCGCTTTCGTTTGTAAATACGACATGCTCTCGTCTAAATCCACGGGGACTATCTAGGCCGCAGGCGGCAGCCAGCGAAAACAAGCCTTCCCTCAACTGAAGAATATAGTTCATCACACGCCATTGTTTCTCTTCGGGCGCCAATGCCTCTTGATATTTGAAATCAGTCGTTGTAATGCCAGTTGGGCACTTGCCGGTGTGACACTGCATCGCCATGATGCAGCCATTGGCCATCATAAAGCCGCGCGCAGAGTTGACGCAGTCCGCCCCTAGCGCCAGAGCGATCGCTACTTTATCAGGTGTAATGAGTTTACCTGAGGCGAAAATTTTGAAACGGTCACGTACGCCAAATTTTCTTGCCGTATCGTCTAGGATGAGCAGCGCGGAAAAGAGCGGCAATCCCATGCCATCCGCCATCGCCTTGAAGGTGGCTCCAGAACCACCCTCGGATCCATCGACGGTAATGAAATCCGGATAGATATCCAACACAAGCATGGCCTGAAAAAACGGTTCAAGCCGCTTCGGATCCCCGACGACGATTTTGACGCCCACCGGCTTGCCGCCCTCTTCTTGTAAGGTACTTATGAAACGGAGAGCTTCCTCTGGATTTGTTAAAAATTCGAATCGGTTCGGCGAATTCACCGTTTTTCCTACGGGGACTAAACGAGCCTTAGCGACTTTTTCAGTGACCTTCGTACCTTCGAGGTGCCCGCCGCGAATTTTAGCCCCCTGATGAAATTTTAGCTCGAATGCCTTGATGTTTGAGACTTTAGCTTTATGCTTGTATTCTTCTATGGAGAATCGGCCCCTATCATCTCGGAAGCCAAACATACCAGGCCCAATCTGCGAGATGACATCGACACCCGTGGCTAGATGTACGTCCGCAACTCCGCCTTCTCCAGTATTGATCCAAGAGCCGTTAGCCACGAATGCGCCGCTCCCTGTGGACTGAATATAATGCTCGCCGACTGCTCCGAAGGAAGTGGCTGAAGCACCAAACATACCTTTGAGCCGCCAAGGATGTTTGCGGTTTTCACCCACAATGATGACATCTTCATCATGCAGCAGCCAAGGTTTTACTTGCTCATCTATGAATTTTTCCTTCCTTGTAAACAGCCCTTCATTGGTAATGATATATTTTTTTCCGGGTATAACCCCTTCGTTATCCACCCTAAGCTCACTCGTCAATTTCGGGAACATGGCATTGGACAAATAGAAACCAGGCTTCTCATAGTCGCGCCTGCCACCGAAGGAGATAAGATCGGTCCGATATTTCGCGGCATACACAACACCAACAAAATCTGCCCGCGAGAACGGTTTCCCTTCCGTGTCATTGTCAAACCAATACTGGCGGAACTCAGGCCCCAGTTTTTCAAGCAAATAACGCAGCCAGCCGAGGAACGGATGTGAGCGAATGATGGAATGCTTTGGTTTTTTGGATAAGGCATACATATAACCGAAAAAAACGAGCGGAGGCAGCGTGACGATAACAACAAGAATAACAAGCAAGACAACATGAACCATGTTGCGAACCCTCCCGAAACGAATTTTTATCTCAATTGAAACAGGTCCTAAATACCATAAATCACCAAAAAAATCGGTTCGTCTATTCATTAATATGAGTCTCAATTTAACAATTGACCCATACCTTTTGGTAAGAACTTTTTTATAAGAAAGGTTGATTAACTTGTTGTATTCGCCTTACTTGATTACACACAAGATGATGCCAGAGAATCAAGAATTCCCAATGCTGTCACTATCCAGTCGTATCACTCCAGAAAATTTGTTTTATATCCGAAATCATTTTCAGTATCCGATTGTGGATATGCGTTCTTGGGGACTAAGTATTAAAGGTTGTGTAAACAGACAAGTCTATTTCCCTTATCATGATCTCTTAAAAATGCCGCAAGCAACACTGCCTGTAACGCTCGAATGCGCTGGAAACAAAAGAGCGTTTTTTCATCCCAAAACACGCGGAGAGCAGTGGGAGCTAGGCGCAATAAGTCATGCTCTTTGGAGAGGTGTTCGTCTTGTAGATTTACTGTATGTAGCCGGAATTCAAATGAATGCACGTGAAGTGACATTCGAGGGCATGGATAGGGGAGTTAGAACGGATATGCCTGGCGAGGTTTCCTATATAAGAAGCCTGCCTCTTGATCAGGCTATAAATCCCGTTACCATTATTGCCCTTTATATGAATGGTAAACCGCTGCCTTTCCGACACGGGTATCCTGCCAGACTGATTGTGCCAGGATGGTATGGAATGGCCTCAGTCAAATGGCTTCACCAAATTACAGTTACTGAGGAGCAATTTCAAGGCCCTTTCCAAGTTGTAGATTATGTATATGATCGAACCCCAATAGCTCAATCAACTCCCGAACCGGTTACAACGATTAGTCTTAATTCAACCATTGCTCGACCAACCGACGAGGAAGTATTGGCAAAAGGGGTAAATTGGGTTGTGGGTACAGCAATATCGGGCAGAGATCCAGTCGTTCTGGTTGAGATCAGTACAGACAACGGAAATTCGTGGCTGCCTACATCCTGGTTGGAGCCACAAGAAACTTATTCTTGGAGGCGTTGGTGTTGGAAATGGCATGTAACTGAATCCGGAACCTACGACATCAAAGTCAGAGCTGCGGATGCAGCAGGTAACATTCAAGGTGAATTGGCAGATTGGAATGTAAAAGGTTATGGCTACAATGCGATACAGCATATACGTGTGCATGTAGATTGAAAGGCTGCTAACAGCAATGGTCGGCAGCCTTCTAACCTATCTTATTCTTATTAAGCTGCGTTGAAGCACTGTATCGCCTTCTTGTGGTGTAAAGGGAGCATTCGTAACACCAAATACATTAGTTACCAGCTTGCGATCAGCATGCTATGTTATGCGAACCTCATATTTAAACCCTACCTTCGACACATCAGCAAACAAGAAAACCGATTTATTAGGTGCAACTGTTACACTGCACGCCTTTTCCCCGCAAGGATTTACCTTCAAGGGAATTGGTGACCCGGTGGACCAGTCAAATACTTGAACCGTTACTATTCGGGAACGCTCTCTATTCAAGTTAACTACATCAACCAGAGCAAACTTCGTTTTATTTGGCCTCCGCAAAATACCAGTTGATAATGTAACACGTTTTGATGTGATCACTTCACCCACTTCACCTTCCATGGTATAGATGTTCCTTTTGAACCTGATTCTATAACATATTCAAAGTAGTATGAGTTTGATAGAGGACAACTATGGATTTAAATAAGCATGCCAATTCATATATTTCCTTCATTTTCAACTCTTTAATTATCGGAAGTAATAGATTACACTAATTTCATGATGTACCCAATATGATCACACTCCGTTATCAGGGAGAGAAGACGGAAGGGAAGTAATCACCGCAATGATAGCGAACAAAATATTTCAAAAACTAGGCTTGCATATGAGCCCAGCAACCCAACACAACTTATACAGTGATTTTGGCGCGGCATGTTTATTTAGTCTATTTAATGTGGTCTTTAATCAGTTTTATATCGCACTTGCTATTAGGCAAGGGGCTACGAACTTGGAAGTAGGGATTTTGGCAGCCGCCCCAGCTATTGGATTGCTTTTCTCGCCAATATGGGCGGCGAGGATCGAACAATCGAGCCCAAAACCTTATGTCATCCTCCCGAATTTGATAGGAAGAGTCCTATTGTTATTTCCGGCGTTTTTCGGTGCTCCAATCGTGTATGTTGTGACCGCACTTGTGTTTCAATTTCTGATGGGTATTCAAGCACCAGCGTATGCTGCGCTAGTAACACGTATGTACCAGCCTGAATTAAGAGGAAGGCTAATGGGCTATGTTCGAGTTGCCATGGGGGCCATCATGATCCCTCTTGCTTACTTGGTCGGTTCATGGACGGATAAGTCAGGACCAAGTGGGCCACTGATCGCAGCGGTTATAACCGGTGTATTATCTATTCTTTCTTTGGCCAGGGTTAAGGAGATCGGTTCAACAACAAAGGCAACGACGCGTAGATCTTCTTTTAAGGAACAACTCAAGCTTGTGAGAGAGCACCGAGAGCTGATGGTGTTTTTTGCGGCAACGACACTGACGGGTTTTGGCAACATATTGGCTAGTCCGTTATTTCAGATCATCCAAGTCAAAGAACTGCATTTGAACAATATAGAAATTGGGATTACACGTATTTCCTATTATTTTTGCTTATTAACGGCCTATTTCGTTGTTGGATGGGTTATCGATAGATTTTCTGCTAAACAAACGCTTATCTACGGTTTGGGAGCGTTCACGATTGTCCCACTACTTTACGGTATTTTTGGGAATTATCCTGCGGTTATCATTGGCAGCGGAATTCAGGGAATCGGGGATGCAATCTGGGATATCGGTATTCTCGCTTATGTACTTCGGGTCGTTCCTGGACGTGAGGCGGTCGTGTTTGGTATGCACTTAATGCTCTTCGGTATTCGTGGCTCCATCGGCCCTTTATTAAGTACTGGACTTTCCAATTACATACCAATTTCCGGGTTATTAATCGCTGCTTCCATTTTCGGAATGGTAGGAACACTTATTTTATTGATGGAAAAAGGAAAGCAATTGACGAAATCGGAGGATGTATAACACTTGCGGAAACTTTATCAGCTGAGTGGAGCGAATGGCCCTAATCCTTCAACCAGGGAGACTTTAAAATGGAATGTCATGTTAGCAAGGGAATTTAGCTTCCGATTGGAAGAAAGAGGGCTATTATTATAAGTTTGAGCCGTTTAGCAATGTTGAACAATTAGAACAGCCAACACTTATCGTTTTGGGAAGGCAAGACGCTATAGTCGGTTATGAAGATCACATGAAACTTTTGAGGAAATTCAGTCACGCATCTTTTGCAATACTCGATCGAGCAGGACATATGATTCAAATTGAGCAAAGGGTGACACTTTCGAGTTTGATGATGGACTGGCTACTCAGAGTTGACAAACATACGATGCATAAAGATCAACTGAGAAGTTGATGATGTGGATATCATTAAAATTCGGACTTACCGAAACGATGAAGGCCTTTACCTTAGGCAGGAAAGAATAGATCGTGTTGGAACGGTTTCTCGGCGCAGCCGAAGCCAAGAATAGAAAGGAAAATAGTCATGTCAAAAAAGCTATATTACGATTCCGTCTATCTGACAGAATGGCAAACTCTTATCAGCGAGACCCTTGAAAGAGAAGACGGGTTTTATGTCATCCTTGAGGAGACGGCTTTTTATCCGCATGGGGGCGGACAGCCCTGTGATGAAGGGCATATTAACGGGATTCCCGTGATTGATGTGATCAGTGTAGAGGATAAAGTGCTGCATAAGCTGGCACGTCTGCCCGAAGAAACGAAGGTGACTTGCAAGGTCGATTGGAACAGAAGATTTGACCATATGCAGCAGCACAGTGGTCAGCACCTGCTCTCGGCTGTATGCCGCGACCTCTATCAGGCCTTGACAGTAAGCTTTCATCTGGGCACCGATTATTCCACCATCGACGTGGAGCAGCCGGAGCTGACCCCGAGCCAGCTGGCTTCACTTGAGAATGAAGTGAACCGGCAAATTTACCAGAACCGCAGCATCGTCAGTTATTTCGTCACCCAAGAAGAAGTGGCGCATCTGAAGCTTGTCAAACAGCCGAAAGTGACGGAAAATATTCGAATTGTCGAGATACAAGGCGTGGAGTACAATGCATGCGGAGGTACGCATGTCTCGTCAACAGGCGAAATTGGAATGATTAAGCTGCTGAAAGCGGAAAAACAGAAGGGAAACACTCGGATTTACTTTAAATGCGGATACCGCGCCTGGGAAGAGTTTAATGAGAGCCTGCGGATTTTGGGCGTGCTGTCATCCAAATTCAACACAGGTAAAGACGAGATTATCGACCGGATTGAGAAGTGGGAGAATGAGCAGAAGCAGCTTCAGGCTGAGCTAATGGATCTTAAAGAGAAGAACGACAGATATGTGGCGAAGGAGCTGTTATCAAGCCAAGAGGGCAATCTGGTCGCGCATGTGTTTGAGGAAAAGTCTCTTAAAGATTTACAAAGTCTGGCAGTGAAGCTGGCTTCGGAAAGCGATCTTCCGGTGCTGCTCGCTACTTTTGCGGAGAATAAAGTTGTTTTTGCACATAACGGCAGTTCTACCCTTTCTTGCGGTGCGTTCTTCAAAGCGCATTTGGGAAAATGCAATGGGAAAGGCGGGGGGAGCGATAAAATCGCGCAGGCGGGATTTCCGACCTCGGAGGATGCCCTTGCTTTCTATGAGTTCACAAGACGGCAGGTTAATGAGAACTCAGATTAGAAGCTGCTAATACTTCAACAAAAGTCACTGAAATAGCGCCCTAATGTAAAAATGATAACGTCAAGCTGGACTTTACAATTGCTTTTAAAAGGTTCCACTTTTGGCTATCATATTACAAAAGGTGGTGTTTTACATTGTGGATTATTAAAACGAAACATAAAAGAGATGAAGATGGCGGGACTGTAGCTCTAGAACTGGAAACCGATGATAAGTGTCTTGATGTTAATGTTAGATGGGATGGTTGTACAGAAATTCACGTATATTCAGTTACAGAAGAAAATCGAGAACTTAAAGATACTTTTCATACGTGTGATTTAAAAGGATTTATTGATAGGTTGCAGAACCTTGACAACGTTTGTCAGGATTACTTTGGTGAGGGAAGTTATTGGGAACGGAAAGAAGATGAAGAGGAATAGCGCACGTGTGGCAATACAATAGAAAATTCCGATAATGACCCGCATAATGCGGGTTTTATTTGTTGAACAGCAGCCCAAGACTGTATTTTTACAGTTTCGGGTTGCTGTTTTGTTGTAAACAATAGATCACAAAATATTTAGGGTACGCCTAAAAATTATCCATTCATCCGGAATCTCAAGAGGGGCTATAATCTAAATGTAAACGGATTCAAAAAAGGAGGGGCGACATGTCCAAACTAAAAAAAGCAATGACATTGCCTGTTGTATTCTCACTCGTATTTGCTGCTGCAGGAAAGACGGGCACTTTTTTCAAAGTGTCTATCTTTCGGGTTACAGCTCAATCTGGCTGACCTTTTTATACTACTATCTAAAAAAAAGATAGGATATAATGGAAGTAATTAAAACCGTATCACGAAACAGCATCTCTATTTGGGGGAAGTTTAAATGATTCATAAGAAGCAAAGTCTGTTGCCTTTGTTGACGATTGGTCTTGTACTTATGTCTGGATGTGATGATAGCGCTTCCAATAAACCGGTTGGGGCACCGAAAACAAAATATTTACGGATGTGCCTAAAAATATTCCATTCTGTCCCATAAACTACGTGACTATAATAGAAATGAAAAGAAAAACGGATGTGAGGGGATGTACAGAACTATGAGTGATTTCAAGCTGGATGGGAAAGTTGCGCTCATAACAGGCGGGTGTCAGGGTCTTGGGCTGGAATTTTCACGTGCATTAGCGAATGCAGGAGCAAGCGTGGTTGTCACAAGCCGTGATGAGCGCAAAGCGCAAGAAAGCGCTGAATGGATCCGCAAGGAAACTGGGCAGGAAACGTTAGGGATTGTCTGCGACGTAACGGACTATGATCAAATTCAAGTCATGAGGAATAAAGTAGTGGAAACGTTCGGGCGTTTGGATATTTTGGTTAACAATGCCGGAGTCAACGTGCGCAAGCCGATTCTCGAATATGACGAACAAAGTTGGGATCTGGTGCAGACGACGAATTTGAAAGCGCCATTTTTGTGTGCCAAAGCGGTCGTTCCACAAATGATTAAACAAAAGTTCGGCAGAATCATCAATATCGCATCCATGCTTGGTACGGTGGCGCTCCCTGAACGGTCCGCTTATTGCTCCAGCAAGGGTGGATTAATTCAACTGACGAAGGTCATGGCGTTAGAGTGGGCAGAGCATAATATAACGGCTAACGCCGTTTGCCCGGGACCTTTCGCAACAGAGATCAACCAGGCCGTCATTAACAATCCGGATGCGAACCAATTTTTCCTTAATCATCTACCAATCAAGCGTTGGGGGAAACCCGAAGAATTGACAGGGTTAATGGTTTACCTTGCTTCAGATCTGTCCAGCTTCATGACCGGGTCAGCAATCGTTATTGATGGTGGCTGGACTTCTGAATGATGAACTTAAGGGAGGTATGAGCGATATGAAATTCGGACTAACGGCTTATGGAACCGTGTATGCCATGGGTATTCACCCTTCAGCAAACCGAACACGTATTACGGCAAAAGGTCTCCTCCAGATGGCTGAATCCTATGGGCTTCAAGGCAGTGAAATTCCTTTGGACATTCTAAAGGGCAGCGATCCCGACGAAGCGGCCGAGTATGCATGTGACAGAGGGCTATTCATCAATATAGCCGCAAGCGGATTTGACGTAGCAGCCCTCAAAGAGGCGCTTCAGCTGGCTAACCGAGTGGGGGCGCTAACGGTAAGAACATTAGTCGGAGGGGCTAAATTCGGCGGTGATCGTCGACATATGGCTGGCTCGTGGAAGCCTTTCCTGCAGACGATCTTACGTTCGTTCCAAGAGGTAATGGAATCAGCTGCTCCAGCAGGTGCTAATCTTGCCGTCGAGAACCATCAGGATTTGGCATCTGAAGAACTGCTCTGGTTATGCGAGAGCATCGGCTCTGATAAGTTCGGTATTACGCTCGATACAGGGAATCCGCTGGCAACTGCCGAAGAACCGGTCGATTTTTTCCGGCGCGTTGCTCCTTTTGTGAAAAACGTGCATCTCAAGGAATACGCGATTTATTCGTCAGAAGAAGGCTACAGGCTGGTGCGAAAACCTCTCGGACAAGGAGTGATCAATTTCCCCGAGTTGCTCCGAATATTGAACGAGGTAAATCCTCAGGTCACAATGTCTGTGGAGCACGGCGCCTTAGAAGCGAGACACGTACGTGTGCTGCAGGAGGATTTTTGGACGGAATACCCTGAACGCACCGCTCTTCAGTTGACTCGCTTACTCCGATTTGTCGAGGATCACGCCAAAAATAAGGGCGATTGGCGAACTCCTTTCGAAAAAGGCGCGCAGCCAGAAGAAATTATTGCTTACGAACTGGAAGAGATGAATGTGGGTATGGCCTATTTATCGAACCTCATGAAGCGCTACGCTTGACTGTTGTTTGTTCAATAATCTGAAGAGGTGATAGGGATGACGACAATCGATTTGCGAGGTAAAAATGCTCTTGTAACCGGTTCCAGCAGAGGTCTTGGCAAGCAGTATGCATTGGATTTGGCTCGTGCGGGAGCCAATATCATCATTCATGATATAAATGAAGAAGCTGCTGCCCGCTTTAACGAGGCGGCATCAGGCAGCGCAGTGGCGCAACAAATCGCTGCCGAGTACGGCGTTGCGGCTCATTTTATCGCAGCGGATTTGTCAGATCCATTACAAGTGAAAGCGCTTGTCGACCGATCTATTGAAGCGCTCGGCTCGATTGATATATTAGTAAACAATGCCGGCGGAGACATCGGGTTACATACACCGCGCCCAGATCCTAACGACGCACTAGACATTTCCGTGGAGGATATTCGCTCGGTTGTGGAGCGAAACCTATTGTCGACGATGTATGCGTGTAAGTTTGCTGGACTTCATATGCGCGAGCGCCGCTCCGGCAAAATAGTGAATGTCGGCTCCATTGCTGGTCATGTTCCCGTTCTTGAGGGCATTATTTACGCTGCGGCCAAAATGGGTATTTCCCATTATACGCGAAGCTTAGCCGAAGAGCTTCGGCCATTCGACGTCAACGTCAACTGTATTTCCCCGGCGCCGACCTACACGGCTCGTTTTCTGGCGACACGCACTGTATCGGATGAAGATGACCGTTCGCGCTTGCAGAAGGTCGCACAACCGGAGGATATGTCCAACATCGTCATGTTCCTCTGCGGACCGCAATCCGATGCGTTATCCGGAGAGACTATTGTCTGTTGGAAATAACCCAATGAGGTGGAGGCTGCGCAATGAGTAAAGCATTGACATATATCATGGGTCAGGAAGATCCCGCAAGCTATAATTTGCAAACCCATGCGGCAGGGCCTGAGGGCTCGCTGCCTTTGACAAGCGACATGCTTCTGAATTGGCCTAGCGGAGATCTGTTCGGCTTGAGTCAGAATGTAGGGATGGGGTGGAAGCCAGAGCGATTGAACGGGAAACAAGTGCTCATTCTCAGCACCCAAGGGGGATTACGGGCCGATGACGGAACGCCGATTGCTCTGGGGTATCATACCGGCCACTGGGAGGTCGGTATTCTCACGAAAGAGGCGGCGCTTGAGATTAGCGAGCTGGGCGGAGTTCCGTTCGCAGGCTACATCAGCGATCCTTGCGATGGTCGTTCGCAAGGAACGACCGGCATGTTCGATTCTTTGCCGTATCGCAACGACGCTGCTATCGTATACCGGCGGCTCATTCGTTCGTTGCCGACGCGCAGCGGTGTGATCGGCATCGCGACCTGCGACAAGGGACTCCCAGCGACGATGATTGCGCTGGCTGGCATCCATGATTTGCCGGGTATCATCGTTCCCGGCGGTGTGACGCTGCCGCCTACGAACGGGGAGGATGCGGCTAAAATACAAACGATCGGCGCGCGTTATGCGCAAGGCCAGATATCTTTACAAGAAGCCTCAGATATGGGCTGCCGCACTTGTGCGACGCCTGGCGGAGGCTGCCAGTTTCTTGGCACGGCGGCGACCGCGCAGGTCGTTGCCGAGGCGCTAGGCATGTCTTTGCCGCACTCCGCGCTCGCTCCTTCGGGACAAGCGCTGTGGAAAAATATCGCTAGGCAATCCGCCAGAGCCATCTATTGGATGCAGTCGAACGGCATCCGGATGGGAGATATTCTAACCGACGCCGCAATTCAAAATGCGATGGTCGTGCATGCGGCATTCGGGGGCTCGACAAATTTGCTGCTTCATATTCCGGCCGTTGCGCATGCGGCGAAATGCCGCATTCCCGATGTGTCGGACTGGAATCGAATCAACAAAAGCGTACCGCGCCTGGTCAGTGTGCTGCCCAACGGTCCAGAATATCATCCCACGGTACGCGTCTTCATGGCCGGCGGCGTACCAGAAGTCATGCTCCATTTGCGGAAGCTGGGGCTGCTCGACGAATCGGTGAAAACCGTTGCTGGCGAAAGCCTGGGCGTCCTGCTTGATTGGTGGGAGTCGTCGGAACGCAGACATCAGATTCGGCAGCATTTGAAGGAAAAGGACGGCGTCGATGCGGATGACGTCATTATGAGTCCTGCCAAAGCGAAGAGCATGGGGATTACTTCGACAGTGACATTCCCGACAGGTAACATCG
Source organism: Paenibacillus sp. yr247 (assembly GCF_900103825.1). GTDB lineage: Bacteria > Bacillota > Bacilli > Paenibacillales > NBRC-103111 > Paenibacillus_E. Next base: position 15,179 of record NZ_FNIF01000022.1, on the reverse strand, counting down.
CGCCAGAGGGCTCCGTCATTAAATCCACGGCCATCGATACTGAAGTGGTTGGGGAAGATGGCATTTATCGCCATACCGGTCGTACCAAGGTATTCACATCGGAGAAATTGGCGGTAAACGCGATTAAGAATGGACAAATCGTCGAAGGAGACATCATGGTATTGATTGGCAGAGGACCTTCCGGTACGGGAATGGAGGAAACCTACCAGCTTACTTCAGCGTTAAAGCATCTGCCGTTCGGCAAATATGTCACCCTGCTAACAGATGCACGATTTTCAGGTGTATCAACGGGGGCGTGCATTGGGCACGTAGGTCCGGAAGCGCTCGCCGGCGGCCCAATCGGCAAGCTTCGCAACGGGGATTTGCTCGAGGTGACGATCGATTTATTCCGGCTTGAAGGGAGCGTGAATTTCATAGGACAAGAGGAGGAACGGTTCAGTCCGGAAGAAGGAGCTGCAATCCTTGCTGCGCGCACCTCGCATCCAGAACTTATGCCTGATCCAAAGCTGCCGGACGATACCAGACTCTGGGCGGCACTTCAGGCAGCCAGCGGGGGGACGTGGCGTGGCAGCGTCTATGATGTGGATCGAATTATTGAGGTGCTGAACGCCGGGCATACGTATTTGAAGAAACTCGAGAAACTTCCTTCAGATTAACTTTGACTTAAAAAAGTTAACCCTAATTCATCCATCAGCGGCTGGATGAATTAAGGTTATTTACGTTGCTCAAACCTCGGTTTGATTTGAGTATCACGCGCAAGGTGGGCTAGTGACTAAAAGGCAACAATTCCGTTTTTATGCAGTCAAAAAAAGTAGCAGCAAGGAGAGATAATGGAAGGACTTCAGTGATCAGAGAGGGAAATATGTATGATATCGAAGACAACAAAGAAAACATCGCAACTGGGGGAATAGTAGTGCAGGCAGACAAGTTGTTACGGAGTGAAGGTTTTATTGATGTCCCTGGAGGCAGGGTTTGGTATATTCGCGTAGGGAGTGGCAATAAAACGCCTCTTGTTGTGCTTCACGGCGGGCCAGGCAATACACACGATCCATTGAAGGCGGTTCTTCAAGCCTTAGCCGACGAAAGGTCTGTCATTTTCTACGATCAGCTTGGATCGGGAAATTCGGATAGACCAACGGATCCTTCATTGTGGAGAACGGAACGGTTTGTGGAAGAGTTGGCTTGCGTAAGGCGAGCGCTTGATTTGAAAGAGGTTCATCTTTTAGGACATTCGTGGGGGACCATGCTTGCAGCATCGTATTTAATAGAGCGCGAGCCTTCGGGCGTTCGCAGCGTCATTTTTTCAAGTCCATGTCTCAGCGCTGAACGCTGGAAAAAAGACGCGGATTACCTCTTGGCAAATTTACCGGAAGATGTTCAACGAATCATTGCGCGTAACGAGGAACAAGGCACAACGGATTCGGAAGAGTATCAAGAAGCCGTGAAAGCTTACTATAATAGACATGTGTGCAGACTTGATCCATGGCCTTCCGTCATCGTTCAGAGCCGTCCAAAAGCAAATAAGCAAGTTTATATGACGATGTGGGGACCTTCCGAATTCTGTCCGACAGGTAATCTAAAAACTTACGATTGCACGCCACAACTTCATAAAATCGATATGCCCTCGCTCTTCGTATGTGGCCGATATGACGAAGCGGCTCCAGAGTCGACGCAATATTACCAATCTATCGTGCCGGGTTCAGAGCTGCATATTTTTGAAAATAGTTCTCATGTAAGCTACTTAGAAGAAACGGATGAATTTGTAAAGATAATTCGGGGTTTTTTGAGCAAAGCAGACTGATACCAATAGCGAACACGATATCAGAAAAAACGGGAACCTTCGAACCGAAGGAGCTCCCGTTTTCTTAAATAAGCCTCGAAATGGAATTTCATGCTTTTTCGAGCAGCTGTTGTAAATACATCATCGAGCGGCTTACACCCTCGATCATGGTGCGAACCGGCTCGATTTCTTGAGGATGCCATAGCTCGAGAGAGAGCCAGCCTTCGTAGCCGATTTCCTTAGTGGCGGCGATTATTTCATGGAAGTTGATGCCGCCATCAAGTAGTTCTTCAGTCGGTCAGCGGCCATTTTGATTACGTAAGTGAAAGTAATGTATCCGTTTCGGATAGGTGCGAATCCAAGCAAGCTGCTAGTTCATCAAGGTTGTCTATATTTCCCTTTCCGCGATACTCTCTTTATCTACTTTGAAAACGGGCGCAACTGGATCGGAGTATAGTGAATAGGATAGTGTCTCCTCATAAATAACACAACAAAAGCTGCTCCGTTTGGAGCAGCTTTGTTTTTTTATTTAAACAAGAGGTTGTTGAATTAAAGTAGCAAAATTAAATTGATGCACATGACCATCATTTAGTGTAGTAGATCCTGATACGAAATGCACATGTTTACCGTTGCCAACTGAAATTGCTGGGCCAGTTCTTATCCTTCTGAGATTATGAAAATGATTCAAGAAATCTGTATGTGTAAGATCTATTTCATGAACATGACTGTTTCCTACACGGATCACTTGACCTGTAACACCAGCAAAACGATGATTATGTCTATCCGCACCTTGTTCTGCTAATTTCGTACTGCCCTCAAATTCATGAACGTGCGTCTGCATTCTAACTAGATTTCTTTTTCTGGATATTTGTCTCTTCACTGAAAATCACTCCCTTAAGTTTAGTACTCAAGGTATATTATTGGAGCTTGGAGCAGTATGTGTTAGGCAATTATCTTCACAAATAAGCCCGAAAACGTAAACCTAATAACTTAAGCACAGCATCAATTGCTAAAATTTGGGCATCATATAAGATGTTTATGTTTAGATTGAGTGATAAAACGAACTAAGTAGGTGGCAGTATGGGATATTTCGAACTAATATGTAGAGTTATTATCACCTACATCGCTATGCTGGGATGGTCGAAGGTGCTCGGAAAGAAGCTAATCTCGCACATGACTATCTTTGATTTTGTATGTGGGGTTGCGTTCGGCGCGATCGGCGGCAATATGATTTTTAATCATACATTGCCGCTGTGGATAGGAGTGATCGGACTATCACTTTTCTCCTTGCTTACATTGTGTTCGGACTACATCTCCCTCAAGAGCAAGATCGGAAGGAAAATCATGGAAAGCAAGCCGCAAGTAATCGTAGAAAACGGAAAAATTCATCTTCAGACAATGAAACAAACTCGGCTGACTGTGGATGATCTGCTGATGCTGCTGCGGAAAAATAGCTGCTTCCATCTAAATGAAATCGAGACGGCGATATTCGAGACAGATGGAAGTATCTCCGTTTTGAAAAAGTCTGCCAATTCCAGTTTTCCGGTGGCGGGGATCATAGATGGCCATATCATGGACGATAACCTGAAGCTGATCGGCAAAGAAGGCGCATGGGTGCAGCGGCAGTTGAAAGCGAGGAACGTCGAGCTAAAGCAGGTGCTGTTGGCTCAGATAGATCGTGAGGAGCATGTTCATCTTTTTCTAAAATAAAGAAATAGGTAGGGGCTGAACATCAATAAATATGACGAAACCCTCCTTGACATTAGTCAAGGGGGGTTTTAAAGCTTAGCCATTCATGAGCTCAGCTTGATTCTAACGAGCTTTTGGGAACAATCTATAAACCACATCACTTAATTCATTTACTAATCCAGATATGGGTCTTCCACTTCTTACTTCACTAACATAGGTATTAACCCTGCCAACGAAATCAGGATTTACAGAAACATATACCTTATCAATTGCCGGATCTACGGATTTTACTTGAGTAGAAATCTGATTTTCTAAATCAGCTGTTAAAGATAGGTTCTTATCAAGAACAACAGCAACATAAGCGGTTCTATCCGTAACAAGTACATTCGCTTGACGAACTCCAGGCACCTTAGTGAGCTGACTTGCGCTCTGTTCAGCTACTACAAATTTCTGGTTAGCATTCTTTGTCGTTACATTCGGAGAAATCGTTGAAAGGGGCTGATTAGTAATGCTTTGCTGCTGTAAATTTTTGTTCCGGGGACTGCTGCATGCAGTAACTGGAAGTAACAGGCAAGATCCGACTAACAGTATCTTAATTGGCAATTTCCATGGTTTACTCAATGAAAGCACCTCCTTGATTAATTGATCTGATATCTAGTATGCTTATTGATTTAAAACATCATACATGGGTGTTCAACTAATCAGCCGCGAACAGGAAACGAATATTAAAAGATCATCCATTGTACTTGACTTGATTCGCCGGTACTCTAGTAAGTGCTTCTAGTCCTGCTTATTTGGAACCTATTTCGTGTGAAAAAAATAGCGAAGAACTTGCTTTTATTCGGTATAATTGGTACAGCAAGAACAAGGCGCTAATAGCCAATAATGGAGGGTCAAATTGAACATTGAGAAGAAAGTAACCTGGCTGGAGCTTTTTTATGATCTGCTATTTGTCGCGGCGGTGTCGAAGGCAACCCATGTTTTGTTACATGCTGACAACGGATATATTTCTATCGAGTACATAGCAAAATTTGTTTTGATTTTCATTCCAATCTGGTGGGCGTGGGTGGGTCAAACGCTATTTAATAATCGATATGGTCAGGACGTCTTCCTTCATCGGATATTTATGATCCTTCAATTGTTTTTTGTGCTCACCATGACGTTTAGTCTATCTACCGATTTCGATCGCTACTACGTCCCTTTTTTCATAGGATACATTGGTTCCAGAGTATTGACAGCCATTCAATATGTAGTCGTACAAAAAAGTGAAATCTCACACCGGGCAGCGACAGCGCGGTATTTGGGTACACGGTTTTGGATAGGTATCGTGATATCCACCGCATCACTTTTTTTTGACTCTTGGTTTCGTTATTCGATTCTTTACGCAGGAATAGCCGTAGATATTATCCTGCCGTTAATCGGTAGACGGTTCATGGTTAAAACACCTATCCATACTCATCACTTGCTGGAACGCTTCGCCTTGTTTACACTTATTTTGCTTGGCGAACTAGTTGTTAGTACGCTAGCTGTTTTACAGTCTAGTGATGGAACTTGGCAATCTATATTATTTGCTTTTCAAGCCTTTATTTTGGTTATTGCGATGTGGTGGCAGTATTTCGAGAATATAGAGAAGAAAGTAGATAAGGCAATGCAAACGGCCGGCCAAACGATTATTTATGTTCATTTACTTATTTATTTGTCCATGAGTACAATAGCGGCATCGATTCAACTATTATTCATGGATCAACTAGCCTATCGGTTTATGTTAGGATTTGTCTTCCTATCCGTGCTGCTTTATTTCCTATCAACATCCATCGTATTTCATCGATATAGGCATAAACATCGTCAGCTGAGACCTTTTCACTTAGTTATTTTTTTAGGATTGCTCGGAAGTTTCTTTTTAATAGATATGTGTGTCGTTGTACCTAATTACGTGATTATTGGAGAAATGATGGTGTTTTTTATTGTTTATGCTAGATTGGCAACCCGTTAGATTATCAATTCAAAAGCTTGAAAGGCGAATAATTTCCTGATAAAGCCTTATATTGTTGTAGTTGGCAAACTGTGCATTGGATTAATCCTATATGCTTCACAAGCATCCTTACCCTATGAAAATCATTTAGATCTATACGTACGATGAAGGGAGTGTGCCTTATGTATTTGGCGGGAATTGATATTGGCACGACATCGATTTGTATCATTGTGACGAATGCAGAAGATGGACACGTAGTTCGACTCGTATCCAAAGCAAATGATGCAGCGTTGCAATCTATGAAACTTTGGGAACGTACGCAGAATGCAGATAGAATCGTAGAGTTGGTCATATCATTAAATCGAAGAATGTCAGGATGACTGGACAAACGTTTGTTCAATTGGTATTTCCTGTCAAATGCACGGCGTATTATATGTAAACGGAGAGGGTCATGCGGTCAGCCCGCTCTTGACTTGGCAGGACGGCCGCGGAGATTTGCTCACGGCATCCGGTAAAACTTACGCATCAACACTGAGTGAAATAACAGGCTATCCGCTTAATACCGGATTTGGATTGGTTACGCACTTCTATATGACGAAGCAAGGCGAAATTCCAAAAGGTGCGATGAAGCTGTGCACGATTGGTGATTACTTAGCCATGAAGCTGTGCGGGAAAACTGCACCTTTGATGGATAGCTCGAATGCGGCAAGCATAGGCCTATATTCACTGGAGAAGGGGCAATTTGACAAGCAAAAACTGAGCGAGGCGGGGATGGATGCCAGCATTCTACCGGAACTTGCGATCGAAAGAAAGTCGACGGGACAAACGGCTGACGGGAAAACCGTAATCTGTGCGATTGGCGATAACCAAGCAAGCTTCCTGGGTGCCGTTCCCTCTTTCACTGGTACTTTGCTTGTAAATATCGGAACCGGCTCACAGATATCTGTGTATTCTCCAGAATATATCGAATGTCCGATGTTGGAAACGCGTCCGTTTGTAGACGGCGGGTATTTGCTTGTCGGAGCTTCGCTCAGCGGGGGGAAATCGTATGAACTGCTTGAATAATTTTTCCGAGACGTGTGCGGCGCATGCGATGTCATCATACGTGTACCTTATCGCTCAACACCAGACATTCAGGAACGCCATCTTCCGATCTACCATGTGTTATGCATGATGCTGGAGGAGGCTTTCTTTGTATGAGTATGAGTCTCCTGCTAGGTGGAATTGATATCGGAGGCACCAAATGTGCGGCAGTGTTAGGTACCAGCGCTTCCGAGACGGTTAACATTTTGGATAAAATCAGTTTTCCGACTCCGGCAACGCCGGAAGAAGCACTGGTGCAGCTAGGTGATGCGCTGGAACAATTGCTCCAGCGCAACCCGAGAGGTGAGTTACAAGCCATCGGCATTAGCTGCGGCGGTCCTTTAAGCAGTAGGGAGGGCCTCGTGCTGTCACCGCCGAATTTACCGGGTTGGGACCGGATTGATGTGTTAACTCCCTTTCGAAAACGTTTCGGTGTTCCCGTCGGCTTACAAAATGACGCTAACGCCTGTGCATTGGCGGAATGGAAATGGGGAGCCGGACGCGGATCGAACAATATGGTCTTTTTGACCTTTGGAACAGGAATGGGTGCGGGTATTATTCTAAATGGTCGCATTTATGCGGGCGCAAACGATATGGCCGGCGAGGTTGGGCATATCCGTTTAGCGGAAGATGGACCTCTAGGCTATGGGAAACAAGGTTCGTTCGAAGGATTTTGCAGCGGTGGCGGGATTGCTCGACTGGCTCAAAAGATGGTGGAGGACGGGGGACTTGTGGAGAAATCGACACTTCTCCTAATCGACAATCATCTTCATGAGCTATCAGCGAAAGATGTGTTTGAAGCCGCACATGCCGGAGATGAGCTTGCGTTGATGGTTATCCGTACCGTTAGTCAACAGCTAGGCCGAGGACTTGCTATCCTGGTTGATATCCTCAATCCCGATACCATCGTTATTGGCAGTATCTATGAACGGCAGGAATCTATGCTTGCCCCCCTTGTCATGGAGGAGCTGAAGCGCGAGGCTTTGCCGATTTCGTTGGGTGTTTGCCGAATAGTTCCTTCGGGTTTAAAAGATAATGTCGGAGATGCAGCCAGCTTATCGGTCGCACTTCATGAATATGAACAACAGTGGGATTAAGTACAAAGCGAACCCAGCAGCACACCGCTTCTGGGTTCGTTGTATTCAGCCTAGTTAATAAGTGTACATCATTGGCTAGTAGTGGGCTGCCCTTGCTTTGTCAGTTTGAGTTTTTTCCTGACCAAAGTGATGATAAACAAAATCGGAATATAGATGTAAATTAAATAACCCCCAATATTCGCATACACCTTTGCTACCGCATCTATACTGTTTCGATCTTTGACGAGCAACTGCATTATCACAAATAACACCAAGAAAATAAGTAAACTGATCCGAGGCTTCGTCCGCAAAGAAAGTTTCAAACTGTGACAAGCAGCCCACAAATTTATTGAAATATTGCTAAGCATTTTAATAAACCATACAGAGATAACGAGATATTCCAGTCTTTGCATAAGCGGAAATTGAAGTATCGAGATCATATTGAGTGTTGGCCATATCGTTTTTAATAACTGACCTTGGCTGAAATACATGAATGTAACAAACAACACCAAAAGATACAACATGGTCGAGGTTAACACCGCTAACTGCGCCCACTTTTGCGACTTAGCCTGTAACTGAATAAACGGGTACACGACCAGCAAAACCTCGACTCCTAAATATTGTTGTACCATCGATTTTGAAGATTCAACGACTTGCGCGGCTGTATGGTTAAATAATGGCAATAAGTTTTGAGGATGCAGATACGGTGTGAGCATAATAGCTACCGGTACAATAAATAAAAATATACTGATGGCCCCCCAGAAGCAGATCCCTGTAACGGTTCGAAAGCCTCCAGATACCGTATAATAAATGACAACAAGAATAAGCAGACTGAGGGGTAACATTTGCATCGCGGGAAATATCCAAACATTAATGACTTCAATATACGTTCTATACGTAACGAATGCACCGAGGATGAAATAGAGAATGATCGCAAGATTCAAGCCGTTTCCGATCATTTTGCCGAAATAGGCACAGTTAATGGAGAGGATACTTGCATTCGTTTGATTTTGGCTGGATAGAATCTTGTACATCATCCAGACAATGATCTGAATGCTTATTCCTGTAATAAGGACAGAGATCCAAGCATCGTAACCTGCATCATTCACTACTTCGCGTTGAAAACTCATCATGCCGATATCTACGATACTCACGTAGAGGGGAAAGTAGAGCAGAAAAGGAGAAATGGTAAATTTATCACTTACTGCACTACCCATGATCTCGACCTCCCCGTATAGGTAAACTTAACTTACAACTCCCCGACACCGCTTTGAACAATAGCGAGGTCAACCTTTACATTCGTTTTTAATAATGGATAAGAGGCTTGAAAGTCCTTTTCGTTCCAAGCCTTGGACCTGCTTCTGATAAAGTCACCAAAGCCGATCGGATCCACCTTCTTCGACTTACAAAGCGAAATGAAGTCGTCGACTTCTTGCTTTATGTATTCCCCCAGCTGCTGTTCAAAAAGTGAAAATTCTTCTTTCGATGACAAGTGCAACCAATCTGGGATATCTTTGACAGCTACCTTTAACTTAAGCTTTATGAATATGGAGGGGACTGGTTCTATAGAAATGAATTTATAGTTAACTTTCGAAGTAACGCTTTTCATTAGCACAAAATCATGAGGCCCTGATTTTGACCCTTTCAGAGGCATCAGTAAGCTTCCGTTTCGAGAGTTTTCGGTTAGCAATTTCAGAATGAAAGCTTCCCGATTCCCCACCTTGGTTACAAATTTATCATCTTTAAACAAGGCTAATCCATCGATCTTAATGTTGTCACGCTCGAATATGAAGTAAGGCAAGAAAAAATCCCGTCCTTCACCATAAAAATTAAACAGATGTGTCTTAAAGTTCATTTGTGGTAAGCTGCCTGATTTCATATTCTGTTCGATCATATTCGTTAAAAACAACGATTCCTGTGATTTGTTTGCGAAAGCGAGCAATTCCGAAGCATCCATCTCGGATACTCCCAGCTGGACTCGGCTTGAAATCTTGGCGTCTCGAGAGAAACTCGCTAAAACAGGGCCGATGCCTTGCTCCGCAAAGTTTTTCCCATATAACACCAATCCCATATGGCCGTATTGAATGGCTTTATCCGTCTTCGTATTTAATCTTGGTATCATATCAAAGTCAGAATCGGATTTCGTTTCTAAGAGTTGTAAATCCGTTTTACCCTTCTCTTTGTAATTTGCGCAAATTATCGAACATTTTACGCGCTCGCCCGCCATATCATAACCAGCGGTTTGCACAATCTTGATCTTATTTATGATTTGCTGGCTGCCGCAGGAAGTTACAATAAAACAGGAGGTCAGAGCTATAACGGCTTTATAGAAACTATAACCAGAAATTCCTCCTCTCATGCAAACTCACTCCTCATCAAAATCACTTTTCTTTTTGGCAGCTTTAGGCTTGTATTCTAACATGTTTTCCGGCTTCAGATGTTGTGGCCTTTTATTGGTAACTTGGTAAGAGGATCTTATGAAACTGTCATTAAATTCTTTTAGACGCAAAGGATATACAGGTACTGTATAAGGAATTCCTAGGGACTTTAGACGTGTGATATGAACGAGTATTAAACTGATGCCGATTAACAAGCCTAAGCTTCCCCATAAAGCGGCCAAGATAATCACGGGAAACCGCAGAAATCGGATGGTGTTAGACATCTTGTAAATAGGGGTTGCGAAGGAGGCTAAAGCAGATAAAGAGACTATGATAATGAGAATATTACTGGTTAAAGCCGCCTCTACTGCTGCTTGTCCAACGATAATGCCACCTACAATGCCAAGTGTTTGACCGATCTTGCTCGGCAACCTAGCCCCCGCTTCACGAAGAAACTCTATTGTAATCTCCAAGAAAAGAACCTCCAAAAAGGGAGGAAACGGGACATTCTGTCTTGAGAAAATAAGAGGAGCAAGCAGGTCCCTAGGAATTACCTCATAATGAAAAGTGGTAATGGCTACATACAGCGCTGATGCAAAGAGCGAGAATATGACGCCAAGGATTCGGATCACCCTGAAAAAAGATCCAAGCATCCATGGTAAATAATAATCTTCCGGAGAGACGAAGAAATCAAACAACGTCGAAGGTCCTGTAATAAAATAGGGAGATCCATCGCTTATCACCGCAACCTGGCCTGAAATCAAGGAATAAATGACTCGGTCTCTACGTTCCGTGGATATAAATAAAGGAAAAGGTGATAAGGAATTGTCGGAGATGATCTGATCCAATTGCGCTGTATCGAACACCACATCAAAGTCGATATCCCCTAACCTCTGTTCTATCGTAGCAACATTCTCTTTATTCGTAATGCCATCAATATAAATAATGGCTACTTTGGATTTGGACAAACTCCCGATCGTCATTATCTTCACAATCAGATTGGGTATATTAAGCTGGGTTCGGATCAGATGAAGGTTCGTGTCCAGATCCTCAACGAAACCTACTTTCGGTCCGACAACACTGAATTCATTCTCCGTATCATTGTTCTGGCGCAGCCCTTCTTTGCTTGTTAACGGAACTAACGCACATATCGGGTCATTCTCTTTCAGTTGAACAATGGCATATCCTTTAAGCAGCTTAGATTGGATTTCATCGATTTGGTCTGTTATTTGAATGCCGTCAATGGGAAGGTACGTTTTGATTGCTTCTAGATGTTTAAGTTCATACCTGCTTGCTTTCTGATGTTCCAGCGCATGGAATACATGCTGTTGGAGTATTTTCTCATCGATTAATGTCTGATAATAACAAATCTTCAGCGGAGGCTGGGTGAACGTAATCATACTTATCATGAAGTCACTGGACCGTTTAGAGAGCGAGATTAATTCCTCAATGTCCTTGGCATTCGTAATCAGCATTGCGTGTTTCACCCATTCTTCATTTTTTTTGGTATTTTCTGTTATATGCCGTTTTTTATGCATAAAGTTACGTTAAATTTAAATGTCACCTGCCAAAAATGAAGCATTAACAACAAAGAAATTCGTTCGTTTATCCAAACCTTAAGATATATGCAAAACACAGTAAAAATATATATGCTTGCTTTTATCAGCTTTTTTGTCAGTACCTCGGAGTATGTAATCGCCGGTAGTTTGGACAATATAGCGCAATGGGCACATATTTCAGTGGCAGCGGCTGGACAGCTAATCACTGTATTTGCGATAGCAAACGCCATCGGCTCCCACTATTCGTAATGTCAGCAGCGAAAATGGACCGGCGTAAGTTAATGATCGTTTCGCTCTGGATCGTAGTGCTCGGAAGCGTTTTGACCATCACGCTTCCGGGGTTCGGCTTTCTGATCGTCTCACGAATCATCTGACGATAGGTGCCGGCGTTTTTGTAATTGCCGCCAAAACGATAGCTGCGAAACTCGCGCCACCCGGAAAGCAAGCTGGAGCAATCGGCACGGTTCTCATCGGATTTAGCGCCGCACTAATTGTCGGGGTCCCGATCGGACGGGTAATCGCAGCGTCATTCGGTTGGAAATTTATTTTTGTCGGTATCGGTATACTTAGATTGTTCGCAGTTTTCGCAGTGTATCGAATGATTCCTTCCACCGAGGGAGAAGTTCCTATTCCACTCGGCAAGCAGATTGCCCTTGTGAAGAGCCCAATTATATTGACGGGTTTTGGGATCACTTTTTTCTGGCAATTGGGATATGCCATTCTTTATGCATATATTGTCCCTTTTCTGCTCAATGTAACAACGATGGGAGCGCATCAGATTAGTCTTGCTCTTTTCGTCTTCGGTATCGCAACTTTAGTCGGCTCGAAATTCGGCGGCTTTTTGACCAGATCGGATTGGGATTCCACAGTCACTATTAGGCGGCATGGTTGTCCATGTGGTTGCGCTCGCTTTGCTTTCGACGATAGCCGAATCCGCTGCTGTCACCATTCCGCTTCTTATGCTGTGGGACTTCTCTGCTTGGTCGTCGGGGCCGGGGCTGCAGTTTAACTTGGTGGCACTGGCGCCTGAAGCTTCAGGAATTATGCTGAGCTTATACGGATCCGTCTTGCAGATCAGCATTGCGGTTGCCGGCTGAATAGGTGGTCTTGCTGCCGACAACTATTCCGTACACGCGGTAAGTTAGACTGCAGCGGTATCCGTTGCGATAGCCGTTATGTTAGCGGTCATTTCCTTTCGTCAAAAACAGAATAAGGAGGTGTATTCATGAACCGAGTGGAAAAAAGCAAAGAATAGTACAAACAGCTGTTTGGTGACACAGTACAGGCAGCCTATACGATGGATCCGGATTTTCAGGAAATCCTGAGCCGCTTTATTTTTGGAGAAATTTTTTATCAAGGTAATCTGGATAATAAACAACGTGAGCTAATCACTTGTGGGCAATGACAAGGAAACATTGATCACGGCTATTAACCAGTGCCTTCCATATATAGGCTTTCCGAGAACGCTGAACGCATTAGCATGCGTTAATGAAATTATTCCTGAAATTTAAAGATATATTAAACGCTGGAGAGTCAAGCATCTCTGTTTTATTTAAGGAAATTTGTAATACGAGAAATGGAAAACCGAGTTTTTAGAACAAGGTACTACAAAAAATATACCAATGCAAAGGAGACAAAAACATGTTTAACGAAACTTACGAATTATCAAATGGTGTAATAATTCCAAAATTAGGTCTTGGTACCTGGCTGCTTGACGATGAACAGGCGGCACAGGCAGTTCGTGATGCGGTATCTATCGGATATCGCCATATTGATACTGCTCAGGCTTATATGAATGAAACTGGTGTAGGCAAGGGAATGCATTCCTGCGGTGTCGCCAGAGAAGAACTTTTCATTACGACAAAGGTTGCAGCTGAAGCAAAGAACTATGATGCAGTTACGCAATCCATTGATGAGTCTTTAGCAAAAATGAGGCTAGATTACATTGACCTTATGATAATCCACAGCCCACAGCCTTGGAGTGAGTTCCGTGAGGAGAATCGTTATTTCGAGGAAAACAAAGAAGTATGGAAAGCAATGGAGGATGCTTATAAGACAGGCAAAGCAAAGGCAATCGGTCTTTCTAACTTCCTTCAGGACGATATAGAGAATATTCTTGCGAGCTATGAGATCAAGCCTATGGTAAATCAGATATTGGCACATGTGAGTAATACTCCTTTGGAGTTAATTGAATTCTGCCAGAAGAATGACATCCTGGTAGAGGCATATTCACCAATTGCACACGGTGTAATCCTTGATAATGGAGAGGTTAAGGTAATAGCTGATAAGTATGGAGTATCTGTTGCTCAGCTTTGCCTTCGTTATGATATCCAGCTTGGTCTTGTAGTAATTCCTAAGACGGCAAATCCAAATCACATGAGAATCAATGCAGATCTTGATTTTGTTATCAGCGATGCAGATATGGAGACTTTGAAGAATGTTGAGGCCATCCAGAATTATGGTGAGCATAGCTTCTTCCCGGTCTTTGGCGGAAAATTAAAGTAAACAAATAATGAATGAGCACTTTTTATAGAAATTGATCAGCCAGAAGCTACAAATATTAATGATGTTTATTGGAGGAACCAAAATGGCAAAACATGAAGAAGTAAAAAATGGCGTGATTTTCCCGTGGGAGAGAAGAATGAAGCATATGCAAAATATTTCGTGGGACAAAGTTACCTAAAAACGTTGGTTACCGGTCCTAAAGTTAATGTTGGAGTTGGGAACGTGACCTTTGAACCGGGTTGCAGAAATAACTGGCATATCCATCGAAATGGGTTTCAACTTTTATTAGTAACTGGCGGCGAAGGCTGGTACCAAGAAGAAGGGAAACCTGCGCAATTCTTACAAGCAAGTGATGTTATTGTAACCCACGACGGTGTAAAACACTGGCATGGCGCTACGAAGGATAGCTGGTTTGAACATATTGCAATCACTGCAGGTATACCGGGAATGGCTGGAGCTAGTCTCAGATGAGGAATATAACAAACTTTAAGATATAAAAACACCAATTAACGGTAGCCCTCAGGCTTGCCGTTACTTCAACTTACGATTGTTCTGGACAATGCCGGCGGCAACAATAGAATGACCATTTACAGTAACATTAATGCCAGCATTCTGATAGACAGAAATTTGTTTCAGAGTTGTTTCCGCGTACGCTGCAAAACGCCGTTATTTGTTTATCGAATCCGTCTTGTTGTAGGTGCAGAGGGAGTTGCAGGAACTGTAGAAGTTGCGGTTGTCACAGAAGCAGAAGGAGCAGGCGAAACATTCACTTGCGACGCTGGTTGAACCAAATTTCCTATTGCAAACTTTTTTCAGGTCATCTCAACTCCAATCGTAGTCATTAAGCGTGAAGACAAGTGACTCAAGAGTCCTGATTTGTGTTTTACAAAAAAACTGACTTTAGTTAATTCATTTGTGTTATTTCCTTCTACTTCAATCCTGCATTCTCAATTTAATATTAGGAAATTCAATGCTTTTAATTATGATTTTTATAAAAATATTTTACTATAAAAAAAGTATTGACTAATTTAATGTAAGTTAGTATTATGATAAATGTAATCGGAATTCCTTACACAATTTCAAATACAAAACAGTAAGATGTGAGGGTTATAACGGGAAAAAGTAAGTTCGCGTTTG
>NZ_FNIF01000079.1 GCF_900103825.1 Paenibacillus sp. yr247 | reverse complement strand
AAAGTTCGTGCCGTTAACGTAGATAACATCTCCACCTGCTTTGTTACCATGGTTTGGTGACAAGCTTGTAATTGTCGGTGTAATGATCGTGTACTGGTAACCTTGCGGTAGCGTACCGGTACCGCCATCCGGATTCGTTACGGTTACGTCAACTTTTCCTGCAGCAGCAGCAGCTGGTACAGTAACTTTAATTGTCGTAGCATTTACATAAGTACTGCTAGCAATGTTTGAGCCAAATGTTACAGTTGCACCGGACATAAAGTTCGTACCGTAGATATACACGATATCTCCGCCCGAAACTTTTCCTTGATTAGGAGAAACAGTTGTTACAGTTACTGGTTTAACAGCCGGGAGCGTATACTCGTAGCCTTGAGTAAGAACAGCTTCATTCGTAACGTTAGTCACTTTCACATCCACTTTTCCAGGTGCATCTCCAGCCGGAACTATTACCATCAAGCTTGTTCTGCTCATATAGGTTACAGAAGCAGGTTTTCCGCCAATCGTTACTTGTGAGATGCCATTTACAAAATTCGTGCCGTTTACATAGATGGTTTCACCACCTGCTACAAGTCCTTTATTTGGCACAATCGACGTAATGGTTGGTATCGGATACTGAACAGCGGTGTAGGTATAGGCACCTGTCAGCGTGACTAAGTTATTGTTCAAATCCGCTACTGCAACATCTACTATACCAACACTAGCACCTGCTGGAACAGTGATTAGAAATTGCGTTGCTGATACATATGTAGTAGACGCTTGTTTTCCACCTACAAATATTGTCATACCAGTTTTAAAATTTTTCCCGTTGACATAGACCTGGTTACCGCCTGTGATTGCACCTGTGTTCGGTGTAACTGACGTAATTTCCGGATACAATGTCTGAGGCTCAATAAATGTATATCCTCCTGTCAATGTAACTTGTTGTCCATCTGGGTTTATGACGGTTACATCGACGCTGCCGATCGCATTACCTGCAGGCACCTGAACTGACATTTCAGTGGAAGATATGTAGCTCACAATCGGAGCATTCTTACCACCGATCAATACTTGCGACGTAGATACAAATCCCGTGCCGAATACATATACAATATCTCCACCCGTTACATATCCCGAGTTAGGGGCCACTGAAGTTATCGTTAGTGCCGGTATCGGTGTTGGTGCCGGTGTCGGAGCTGGCGTAGGTGCCGGCGTTGGTGCTGGTGTCGGATCTGGTGTTGGTGCCGGTGTTGG
>NZ_FNIF01000026.1 GCF_900103825.1 Paenibacillus sp. yr247 | reverse complement strand
ACGCTTTGACTGTTTGGTGATGATGGCGGAGGGGACCCACGCGTTCCCATCTCGAACACGACCGTTAAGCCCTCCAGCGTCGATGGTACTTGAACCGCAGGGTTCTGGGAGAGTAGAACGTTGCCAAGCAGTTTTCCCTGATAGCTCAGTTGGTAGAGCACTCGACTGTTAATCGAGTTGTCACAGGTTCGAGTCCTGTTCGGGGAGCCATTTTTTATAACATACCAGGCTTTTCATGGAGAGGTGTCCGAGCTGGCCGAAGGAGCACGATTGGAAATCGTGTAGGCGTCACAAGCGTCTCGAGGGTTCGAATCCCTCTCTCTCCGCCACATATATACTTTTACATAAGAAAAGCCTGTTGACGAGGCCCGTTGGTCAAGTGGTTAAGACACCTCCCTTTCACGGAGGTAACAGGGGTTCGAGTCCCCTACGGGTCACCAATAATCCTCACAAAGTGACGTAAAACTGACGAAGCTTAATCCGAGAACTTTGCGTGGGCGCAAAACATTATCCCATGGAGGCTTAGCTCAGCTGGGAGAGCATCTGCCTTACAAGCAGAGGGTCGGCGGTTCGATCCCGTCAGCCTCCATCATGATTCCTAAAGCAAGATTTGCTTTGCTTGGATTTCATAACATATGCTTATTGACGCGGGGTGGAGCAGCCCGGTAGCTCGTCGGGCTCATAACCCGAAGGCCGCAGGTTCAAATCCTGCCCCCGCAACCAACCTCTTATAAAAGGAGAGACTTTTGATACTCATCAAAAGATCCCTATAAAAGGTGTTTTACTTAGTGTGGAGCTGTGGTGTAGTGGCCCAACATGCCTGCCTGTCACGCAGGAGACCGCGGGTTCGAATCCCGTCAGCTCCGCCATTTTTTTATTTATGCACATGAGTCATTAGCTCAGTTGGTAGAGCACCTGACTTTTAATCAGGGTGTCGTAGGTTCGAATCCTACATGACTCACCAAATATTTGGATCTTTGGTCGCAGATCGTGGATCAAAGCCCACTCCTATTAGCGGTCATGGCGGAATTGGCAGACGCGCACGGTTCAGGTCCGTGTGGGCTAACCCCCCGTGGAGGTTCGAGTCCTCTTGACCGCATCATCGCAAAAAGAGTTTTCTTTCATCCTTTTTACAAGGACAAAAGAAAACTCTTTTTTTATAAAACTTTACAGTTGACATTGATTATTATTATCACTAATATCAGATGTAGCGGTAGATGTGAGTGGCGGGGAGAGATCGAACATGAAAACGATTAAATACTGCTGTAGAAATGAGAAATTCGGATCCAAACAAATATATAAGTCCTTGAAAAATGAATATCCAGACCTGAAGCAAAAAAAGAAAGATTGCTTAGGTAATTGCAAGCATTGTAAAAAAGAATGCATCGCCATGATTGGGAAAAAAGAACTGTTATGTGCAGCTTCGCCTGATTTACTATATGCTCAGATCAAACAAATTATTGCTGAATCTCGGGCTGAGAGCGTGATGGTATGAATATATACCTTTTAAAATTGTTACTTCCATTTGTATTTGTATGCGGTGTTCTGGTAATCTTGTATGTATGGGGAATACGCAAAAGATAACAATACAAAAGGGGTGTGTGCACCGATGTTAAACGATACACTAACGGAATCGCTCAATGAGCAGATGAACTATGAGTTTTACTCCGCGCATTTCTATTTGGCTATTGCTGGTTATTGCGCAGCGGAAAGCTTAGATGGCTTCTCGAACTTTTTTATTGTACAAGCTGAAGAAGAGAAATTCCATGCGATGAAAATTTTTAAATTCATAAATGATCGTGGAAAAAAAGTCAACTTTGCCGGTATGGATACGCCTGTGAATGTGTACGAATCAATCCTAGATGCTTTTGAACATGCATACCTACATGAACAAGAAGTAACAAAACGCATATATCGTTTGTCTGATCTAGCTCTAAACGACAGAGAGCATGCGACCATGCAGTTTTTGAAATGGTTCATTGATGAGCAGGTAGAGGAAGAAGCAATGTTTGACAGCATTATTAATAAGTTGAAACGCATTGATAAAGACAGTAATGCCTTCTATATGTTGGATGCTGAATTTGCTCAGCGTTCTTTCACGCCTCCGGCCGCGGTATAATTACATACGAATTTCATGAGACGAAAACTTACCTGTTTCGCGATATGTTGCGAGGGGTAAGTTTTTTTATGCCTATAAACGCTTAAACTTATTCAAAACCCTATTACACAGCACAAACGAAGCCGCAGCTTTTGTTTTCGAGCCTACTTGGGTTATGTGACGTAAGCGGAGCGACTTTGGTCTACTAGATCTAAATGGAGTCGCCCTCACAAATGCGACTGAAGCGCTCCACACGCTTTCGTATAGTATTAAGGGCTGTCTATAGGAAAGAAGAGAAATACCTCACTGTTGCCAAGCTGGAAGGCTTGTGGTGGGGGAAAGAACCCTTTGGAGGAATAGAGAGAAGAGTATATCGTTCCTTCGGAAGGTGGAGTCTTCGAAAATGAAGACGATTTTTGCTATTCTGTGCAGTCGACAGAAGTGGTGACGGGGTGATTTTTGCGGTAAAATAGAAAATGTCGAGACAACGCAGGGAGGGGCGGCAGATGCGGATATGTAAAATCCTTGGCATTGGAAAAGCTATAGGCATACTTGTGATCTTGATTGGTTTTATGTATCCTGTTGCTGCAGTCCAAGCCTCTTGGTTGGATCGGGTTAAAGACATTTATCAACTCCCAGAGAATGTACAGCAAATTCAGAAGGACTATGAGGCAACAAAACAGCAATTAGAAGAACAGAAGGACAAGCTTTCGGAAACGATACGGCATTCGCAAGAAACAGAAGAACGACTCCTCGGGCAAAACGAAATACTTAAAAAAGAAAATGAGCAATTACAAGAACGCTTGAAGGCAATGGAGCAGGTGGCGCTCAATAAAGAGAAGCGAAATCGGAAAATAACCTATATGGTTGTGACCGCTGCTTTGCTGATTGTGTTTTATTTTGTATTTGGACGTGTGTTTCGCTTTATCGTATGGCGGAGACAGAAGCGACAAATGAAGTAGATGATGTGTAGTTTGTGGGGAGGTCGGCATGCAATGGAGGTAAGCTTCGAGAAAGCAAGCTCACATGCAAGGATGGCCACATTGCGCATAGAACAGGACGAGTCCGTTCATGTGCTGCATCCGAACCAAATCGTAGCCTTTCAAGGGAAGTCTGAGCAGAGAGAAGATTCTTTAATGAAGCTGCCCAGTATGTATAGGAAGAAGCGTTTGATCCAGTCACGTGTACATGGTCCAGCCAACTTGATGCTTGGGCTGCCTGAAGGATATAGCATGGCTGTTGTGCCTATCGGTCCTGACGATGATCTTTTGTATGAGTTCCGACATGTTTTATTTTACACGGAGGGTGTCAGCTTCACTTCTCATTTGCAAAATGTTAAAAATACATTGATCACGCAAGATCTCGTGAAAATGCAGTTCAAAGGACCTGGCACATTAGGACTTCTGACCACAGGACCCATTTATCAAACGGCTTTGGATGCGAAGCAGCCCCTATATGTCGATATTAGCTGCCTTGTTGCTTATCCGCGGAATGCTCAGTTACGGTTGTGTGTTTACGGCAATACGCTGGCCAGCCAGCATATGAATTACCACTGGGAAATGACAGGGCTAGGGAATGTACTGATGCAGCCCTGTAAGCCGGATCGTAAATTAGATGAGCATATGAAAAGTGATAGCTTGTTGCGTCGAATTGCCAAAGAAGTGCTGCCGTTCGGTGGTATTTTCATAAAATGAGAATAGGTAATAAAAAACATTTGCATTTGTCCTGAAATCCTGATATATTATTCCTTGTCGCCTCGGAGAAACATCATCCAAGTGACAAGCAATTAACATGATGCGGAAGTGGCTCAGCGGTAGAGCATCGCCTTGCCAAGGCGAGGGTCGCGGGTTCGATCCCCGTCTTCCGCTCCAAATTAAGTTTAGGCTTACGAAGCTATAAATGCTTCGCATTTATCTAAGCGCCCTTAGCTCAGCTGGATAGAGTATTTGACTACGAATCAAAAGGTCGGGAGTTCGAATCTCTCAGGGCGCGCCATTTTTCATCACTAAAACGCTTCGGGACGTAGCTCAGCTTGGTAGAGCACCTGCTTTGGGAGCAGGGGGTCGCATGTTCAAATCGTGTCGTCCCGACCATCAATTTAATAAGACGCGGGCGTAGTTTAATGGTAGAACTTCAGCCTTCCAAGCTGATCGCGCGGGTTCGATTCCCGCCGCCCGCTTAACGCGCTTAAAAGAAAAAAGATCACCTTCGGGTGATCTTTTTTTCTTTTTGAACGGGTAAGGGAAAAGATAACGACAGCTCAGCTCGTTTGTTTTACTCTTGATCCTTATTTTTGGTATCGATAATGGAGCAGCTTCCCGGATAGCCATCATTTTGAATCATTTCATCCAAATGCGCACGCATCACTTCATCTCCCGGTATATCGGCAACAAGCTTAGCGGCAGGCTGTCGGAATTCAACGTGCCCCTTCGGTTTATTATTTGTCATATATTCACCCCGATTTTTTCGGATTCATTTTACCACTTTATTATTTCGTAAATAGCTCAAGCAATATTCCCTATTCTTTGCTAAGGGTTATTAATCATTTTTTTCAATGATTACCGAAAATCCTTGATCTGGTTCAAATATTAGTTCAACTGAAAGCTGATTCGGATTGAAATTATGATATTTCTCTAAGTAAATAGCTGATCCGTCAATAAGATCCTGTTCGGTAAGATGATAAACTTCCCTGCTGTTTTGCAAGGCGACTACTGCTGTAATTCCGTTCCCATTCTCATGCTGGATTTCTGCTTGAAGCTGATGAATCATTTGGTTATATCGATCAGCAGCAAATATACAGGCCGAATCGATTAGATCTTGCTCATTGAATATTATTTTCATTGTTTTCTCCTGAGACTTTTGAAAAATTTATAACCTAAATATATAATAACGATCCAAAACAATATCCCAAGTATCGAGACTCCCCCCATGCCATAACCTTGTCCTAATCCACTAAAAGGGTTTAAAAAGTGCCCAATCAGAGTTCCTGCCGCTAATCCGCCAAAGAAACCTCCAAAACGGTTTGTTGGTTGATAGGGCTGCTGGTATTGCGGATTCCGTGTCACATTCGAAGAAGGGGATCGCGGACCGGTCGTATAGCCGCCGCCTTTGGTGCCTCCAGAAAATGATCCAGATGGTGACCTGTAGCTTCCTCTACCGGAAGAATAGGATTCAACTTGTGGCGAACTTTGTTCTTGAATGGATGAATCTTCTTCAATAGCGGCATTTGCTTTACTCAATACGCTTTTCATCTGAAAGCATACTAAGAAGATAAATAAGATGAGCAGAGTTTTTTTCATACATATCCTCCAAGGATAAACATACATAGTACTATTTTGTTTAAAAGCAATTGCTTTATTCGTTAAATAACGAACCATTTTTTTCTTGTTAAAACGGCCTTTCCCTAAAAGGAAACGGTCGTTTTCCTTTCTATGGAAACACTTACCATTG
This sequence comes from Paenibacillus sp. yr247, assembly GCF_900103825.1. Taxonomy (GTDB): domain Bacteria; phylum Bacillota; class Bacilli; order Paenibacillales; family NBRC-103111; genus Paenibacillus_E. The sequence continues at coordinate 60,850 of NZ_FNIF01000026.1, read as the reverse complement.
CGAAAAGGTTGTAACTACGAATTGAATTATGCTAGTCTAAAATAGACAAAAAATGCCGAATCTCGGAGCAGCGATAGCTCCGGTACGGGGGACTTCTTTACTTGGGGTGAATGAATGCTCAGCTACTTTAGTTAACTGAGCGAGCTAGGGAAAACCTCTTCCCGAACCCGTCAACTAACCTCGGAGGCTTCAAGGAGGCAAAGCTTTGAAATCTTTTTCTAAACGTCTTATTTGTTCATGCGCATTAATATGCGCAGCAGTACCCTTGTTCACAGCACCCGCTGTTCACGCATCACCCGCTGATCATCCTGTAAAAGTGCAGGTCAATGATGAGCTGCTGAAGTTTCCGGAAGTGCAGCCTTACATTGATGACAAAGGCATCATGCAAGTGCCGCTGCGTGTGCTATCGGAGAAGCTAGGCTATCAAGTAAGCTGGACGAAGCAAGCAGACGAAATCGTGGTCACGCTGGTGAATAAGCAGCAGTCGATCTTATTGATCACGGATCAGCAGCAAGCGATTGTGAACAGCAAGAAGATCAGTATGGAAAGCAGCCCAACCATCAATCAAGGTAATACTTACGTTCCGCTGCGTTTCATAACCGAAACCTTCGGTTCCCCGATTGAGTGGAACGAGGCTAACCAGATTGCGATTGTGGATGTGGATGGGAAATCGCACAAGCCAGCTTGGATCGCTCCCCCGCCAGCACCCAAAGTCGCCGCCCCGGTACTTCCGTCCATGACGGAACAAATTGTTCAAACGGCAAATGCCTACATGGGAGTGCCTTATGCTTGGGGAGGTACGACACCGAGAGGGTTCGATTGCTCGGGTTTTGTGCGCTACGTCTTTCAAGCCAAAGGCATTGATTTGCCCCGCACATCGGCTGAGATGCATAGTGAAGTAGGAACCTCCGTGAAAGATTTGAAAGTCGGGGATTTGGTTTTCTTCGCTGCAAAAACCGTTAATCACGTGGGCATTTATCTCGGCAATGATCAATTTATTTCTGCTACTTCTTCTAGAGGCGTGGCTGTGGAGAGTCTTTCCAGCTCTTATTGGAGCGCAAGGTATGTAGGAGCTAAAAGAGTTCTGTAACAAAGGTATCGACGAACACCTGTTTTCTATGTATCTTTCGAAAGAAAGCATAGAAGACAGGTGTTTCTTTTTTTTGCGCGAAATTTTGCGATTTTTATCGAAATTTTATGGCTTTTAGCCTATAATGAAGAAATGTTTGGAAGAAAGAAAGAGCAGGTGACACGAACGCATGCAATTAAGTGTCTGGAAAAGCTGGTTTCATAAAAGAAGACATTCGGATAGAGCAGATAGCATGTATACCGTGGATAAGGGTCCTGCCATACCAGAAGAGATACGTGAAGTCATTCATCAATTTTTCCGCACGTATAACCATTTCAAAGGGGCACGAAGCCTGCAAACAGATACGTTTATTAAAGAAGTATTTTACGCAACGAAGCAAGATCCGAAAGATCAAATAACGATAGAAGAGATGGAATCCTACATCCAACATAAAAATGTGCTCCGCTTGCGATTGAAATCCTATGAAATCGATGAGTTTCTTAGGTTAGGCGAGAAGGTTTGCATGATTGGTGTGACGAGGGAATTCAGTAATAATCAGAGAAATCGTGTACTTTATTTTATTATAAAAGAAGACCAGTCTTGGCGGTTTCATCATATCGCGAGGTCTCACCACGGGACAGTTCTTGATAAATTTCAAGTGAAGGAGCAGACAGGCTTCGTAATAGGTAATGAAAAAGCCACTCTCCTGTTTCTGACGCACTCTGGGTCTGCCGATGCATCCACCTTTGTATTGGGTGATTATGTGCATGTGGAAGGTTACCTGGAAGTGGAGCAAGAGGTGAGCAGCCAACTGTATTATCGTATTGTTCGCATGAATCGTGTTCATTAGAAAGTGAGAGATGCTCGGTAAAGCTGTGGATCCCACTGTATGTGTCCACCCAAGGACTCGATGATGGCCCGAAGTGGCATATAGATATGACCGTCTATGATCGTAGGAGCTTTCGGAAGTACAACCGACTTTCCATTCCATATCATAACGGAATGATCAGGTTGAAGCTGAAATTGGTTGGAACCATGCTGGACGGTTAATGTACGAGATGTACCGTTCCATTCAAACTTGGCTCCGATTCTTTCCAGAATGCCGCGAAAAGGCACCATACTTGTCTCCTGCAATAAATAGCTTGCAGCTGAGAGTGTACCCATAACAAGCTGATGTGAAGCGTCTAACCCAATAAAGCTGCGGATGTTCGCACCCGTTGTGATTTTGGGATCGGTAAATCCATCTCGCTTAACATCTAAATCTACAACGCCATTGGTGAGTAAATGCGGGCCTGCGCCAATCGCAGCATCCACCGTTGGAAGCAGGGAGCTAGCTCCTGAATCTTGATTTTGGAGAGATGATGTAAGCTTTACCGTATCGCCAATATGGATATTTGGCAGTACATAGGTCTTATTGTTGGAACTATTTCCGATTAAAAATAATTGTCCATCTTCAGGAATATTGACCCTCTCCGTTGTAATAGCAGTGACTTTGCCCTCACGGAGGACAACTTTGGTTGAGTTAGGAAAGTCGATCGTCGGCCCAAAATCGCGGGTGTACCAGACGACTTGATCATTCACCGAATCTCCGTAATATTTGTTCACACCCCAAGCTGTGAATGTGTAGGCTTTGCTCTGATGAGTAACGCTTATTTGGTGTTCGGTTTGGATCCGCTGCAAGCTGGCGGTTTTGTCGGCGTAAACGAGAAAGGCAGGGTTAATGCCCGAGTGCATGATTTTGCCGGAGCCAATGAGTAGACCATTCGGGTAACGTTGGGTATCATCTTTTTCATAAGCGTCAAAAAAAGTTCCATTGATCCCGGCAATCGCATGATTTCTCGTTAACATGGAAGTGAATGACTCGTCGTGACCAATGCCGCCCTATGCGGTTACGGGCTTAACGCGTAAATAGGGGTCGGTGAGATCAACGGTGACCCACTGGGCGGTAAAGGATTTGCCGTTATCGGTAATCGTCCGGCTCTGTGTTTGAACAGTACATTGAGCAGAAGTAGAAGCAGGGATAATAACGGCTGCCGAGAGCAGACAGCTTAGCATCGCGATGTGAGTAAAAGTACGGAAACGCCTAAGACGCATAAAAGCTACATCCTTTCTGAACTTATTTCTTTTTTAATTCGCGCAGGGAGTAGAACGTTCCTCTCCAATAGATGCCACCTTGTTTCCAAGTTAGCCAAACCGAGCGGGCGATAGTGTAGAGGAGTAAGGAAGCGCTGATCGGAAGCAGGTAGGCTTCATCACCGCGTTTGCTCATGAGACGGGACATTAGCTTGCGGTATAGCCAAATTTGTAATAAGACAACGACTGCATAAATGGCTCCTCGCCAATCCCATAGGAAAGCAAGGCCAAGCCAAGGGGTGATAAAAAATACGAGTTGTCCTAGGCAAGCGAGTAAAGCAATGGCATAGCTGTAGCGAAAGCCGGAAAAAAGGTTTTTCTCCAATCCAACGATCGCTTCCTTGAGGGAGCGGTACCATTCAACTTGAAGGATGTGTTTGCCGGACAAAACCTTTTGTCGGAATCCAGCCCGTTTGAGGAAAATGCCTAATTGTAGGTCATCATCAGGTCTTAGTGCGATCGCTTTGTGCGTTCCTATCGCTTCATAAGCGCTGCGGCTGACCATGTTGAAAGCTCCAATTCCGATTCCTTGTCCACGGGCATTATCGTCATTAGCTCGCCAAGGTCGAACGAATAAGGAAAACGAGAAGAGGAAGAAATGAACGAACCCTTGGAGTAGAGCGCCTCGTACGATCATGTTCGGGGTCAACGTGAGATGCTGGACGTCATGTTCCTTCATATAAGTAACAGCATCGGATATCGTTCCTGGTGCAAAAATGATATCCGCATCTGTAAAAAGTAAATACTGGCCTCTCGCTTGCTGATACCCTTGGTAGAGGGCATGGTTTTTGCCTAACCAGCCTTCTGGAAGATGGGTGATATGAATGATTTGCAGGGGTGTGTGAATATCTGTTTTGTGCTGTGACCACTTACGCAGCTCTTCAAGCCGGACGCCGGTTGCGTCCTGGGAGCGGTCATTAACGGCGATGATCTCGAGGCGCGGGTAATTTTGCGAGAGAAGATGTTGGACCGTTTCTAAGATGGTACGCTCCTCTTCTTTGGCTGCTATAATGACCGAAACGAGTGGAGGCTTGTCCGGGAGCTTCGTGGATTTGGGCAGTGTATGTAGCAAATGTATGCCTTTATGCACATCGAAAGTGATATAAAGCCAGTAGAGGAGGGTCAGGATAGCGATAATACCTATGGTGGACATGGTGTACCTCCTTATGAAAGAATAGAAGTTGACCGCATTATATCATTCATCAGGAGTGAGGGGAAATTTTGCTGAATGCGTGTAAGGGAGGAAATGATGGGGGAAGAACGGATTGAACCGCGGGAGCAGTATTGGAAAAAGATGAATGGCGAGCGCTTGGCCTTATTTCTTAAAGGTATTGAGAAAAAGCTGGAAATGAAGCCGAATAGGGTGGCTTTCGTATGTATAGGGACAGATCGATCAACAGGTGATTCACTCGGCCCGCTTGTGGGAAGCAGACTTGTGGAACTGGGGTATCCGAATGTGATTGGGACGCTGGAAGCGCCATGTGATGCTAGTAACTTGGCGGTACGTTTGCATGAAATTCCACAAGGATGTATAGTCATTGCGATCGATGCTTGTTTGGGACAAAAGCTGTCTGTGGGGATGTACCAAGTATCTAATCAGCCTTTGGCTCCGGGGAAATCTGTAGGGAAAGTGCTGCCCCAAGTTGGAGATTATACGATCGCAGCTATTGTAAATGCAGATGGGCCTAGACAGTATAATGTCCTTCAAACGACATCGCTTTTTAGCGTATTGAAGATGGCAGATGAAGTGACGAAAGCTATTAGGTATGCGTTTCCCATATCATAGACAACTTAGGATAGAACGGAGAGATGAGTGATGGGACCAGGTGGCATGGGGCGACTATCCGATAGGAATCGGCCTAAAGCGATGCTGAAGGATGTTTCGGTGAAAAGGATTTGGCGGCTGTTCCGGGGGTATTGGGGACAGCTGCTGGTAATAATAGGTTTGGCGCTGCTTGCAGCTGTTATTGGCTTAATCCCTCCTTTGGTGATGAAAGAAATTATTGATAAAGCGATCCCGCAGGGCGGTATGAAACTTCTGGCAGAGATGGCGATGTTGATGCTTCTACTTCCTATATTGAGCGGAGTGCTTGGGGTATGGCAAAATCACCTCAATACGAAAGTAACCCAGGGGGTTATTCGGGATTTGGGACAGTCGCTGTTTCATAATTTGCAGCGGCAATCCATGTCCTTCTTTACAGATGCTCGGTCGGGCGAAATTGTTCAGCGGATCACGGGAGACGTGCAGGCCGTGCAGAGTGTAGTGACCTCGCTGGTTGTGTCCACGATAACACAGATCGTTATTGTTGTTTCGACGATTGGCATTTTGTTTGCACTTGATTGGAAGCTGGCTATTATCTCTGTGCTTATTCTTCCGCTGTTTATCCTGCCTGTGAAAAAAGTATCCAAGCTTCGAAAAGAGCTGCGTTTGCAAACGCAAAAGGTGCGCTCGGATATAACTTCGCAGCTGAGTGAAAACTTCGGGATTTCTGGTGCTCTGTTGACGCGTATATTCGGTAGAGAGAGGCAGCAGGAGATCGAGTTCACTGCGATGAACCAGAAGGTGATGGATCTGGAGCTGCGGCTGAATCTCGCCGGCCGCTGGTTCGGGATGGCGACGAGTACGCTGGGGCCGCTAGGCACAGCGATTATTTATTTGTATGGCGGCTTCTCCGTCATATCCGGAAGCATGACGCTGGGCTCGATCGTCGCCTTCGCGGCGTATCTGGGCCGGTTATACATGCCTGTAGGTACACTGCTGAACCTGCAAGTGGAGGTGGGCACTGCGCTGGGCGTGTTCCAGCGCATCTTCGAATACCAGGACATGGTACCAGATGTCCTGGATCATTCGGATGCGCGACCACTGGGGGCGGTCGCGGGTCGAGTGACTTATAAGCAGGTTTCCTTTGCTTATAGGCCTGGGCAGTATGCGCTGCAGGACGTGACGTTTGACGCGCAGCCGGGTGAAATGGTCGCGCTCGTCGGACCTAGCGGCGCGGGGAAATCGACGCTGATCGGGATGATCGCGCGGCTTTATGACCCGACGGAAGGAATCGTCGAGGTCGATGGCGTGAACGTCCGCGACGTTCAACTAGCTTCGCTGCGCGCGCAAATCGCGTACGTGACGCAGGAGTCGTTTCTGTTCCACGCGACGATTGGCGAAAACCTGCGCTTCGCGCGGGAGGACGCTACGCGTGAGGAGATGGAGGCCGCATGCCGGCAGGCCTACATCCACGACTTTATCATGTCGCTCCCCGAAGGGTACGACACGATGGTTGGAGAGCGCGGCCACCGGCTCTCCGGCGGCGAGCGCCAACGGATCGCGATTGCTCGCGCGATCCTAAAGCGCCCGCGCATCCTCATCCTCGATGAGGCGACCTCGCACTTGGACTCGGAATCCGAGTCCTATGTGCAGGCGGCGCTCGAGGAGCTGATGCAAGGGCGCACGACGCTCGTGATCGCGCACCGGCTCTCCACGGTGCTGGCCGCCGATCACATTCTGGTGATCGAAGCGGGCGGCGTCGTTGAGCGGGGCACGCACCGCGAGCTGCTCGCACTTGATGGGCTGTACGCGCGGCTGTACAGCACACAATTTGCCAAAGCCGCCGAGGCGTAGGCGGAACGCGGCGTTTTCTAAGTGGGTAAAGACGGACTTCCTGGATTGATGTTGCGTCATAGCCTTTTCAATTTGATGGTAATGACCGAGGATATGCAGCCCGCTCTCTTATGAGAGCGGGCTGCATTATTTTGCCTATTACTTGACGATATCCACGTTTGCCTGAGGATTTGAGCCTTCACTTGTATTGTCCGCAGTCAAAGCAGCTGTATCCAATTTGGCCTCTTCGCGAAGTAAGTAGCCGAAAAATAAAATATAGTAAGACACGATGATAAAGAAGACACCTGCTGTCACGGGGTCTTTCGTAAATTGGGTTGGATCTGCCGGATTCATGTTAGCTGGGTCGGCTGAAAGGGTGATAAAGGCCAATCTGTAAACAATTCGGCTAAGAAACAGCACGAGGACAGCAATTTCGATCCACAAGTGGGTGCGATAGTACCAGCCGTCCGCTCGATGCTCGAAGCGGGTGTGGCGAATCGCGGTGAGTCCGAGACCGATACCAGCCGCTAGGCCGATGATATAACCAATAAAGTGGATGGGATGAACAAAGCCCAGCAGGAAGATGATGAGTCCAAGGATACTGAAGAGGGTAAGACGGAACTTGAGTCGGCCTCGGGAAAGCTTTTGAAAACCAATGGTACGCTTTGTTCGCCGATAAATAAAGAAGCCAATGAATAGAAAAGGTATGGCATAATGTAACCAAATTTGCAAAGGAGTTCCTCCAATCGGACTGTAGCTTTTTCTTATTGTAACAAATTTTGGAGCTTGTCATGATAAATGTTATTCCATTTACAAAAAACTGTCATACACTTAATAGTAGCGCTATAAACTTACTATTACACACAAAATGTGCCGCAAGGAGTTGACTGGCAAATGGCTCTAATTACTCATGTTAATGTATGTAATGCAGACAATGAAATTTACTGCTGTCTTCGTAATAAAATTGTGAAGCTTGATGCACAGCAGAAGGAGCAATTCTGTCAAGGCTGTAAAATGTTTGCTTGTGATGCGGATGGTTATGAACGTGGCGTAACCTGTATATGGGAAGATCTGCGGCTCGTTAACAATCCACATATCGCTGTAGATCCGCTTGAGGAATTTACCAATAATCAAATAAAAGAAGTGCCGCCCGAGGGGCCGGCCTTATTTCTATTTACAACCGAATGGTAAAACACATCCTTTTTGATTTTGACGGGACACTGGTCGATTCTAGAGCATTACTTGTAAAGCTTTATAATGAATTGGCTGCGCAGTATCAATTTCGCAGGATTCGTGATCAGGACCTTGCACTTCTACGTTCACTTTCAATCTCTGAAAGGGTAAATCGGCTGGGTGTCCCGGTTCTACAAATTCCACAGCTCATCATCGCCGGAAGACAGCTGTATCAAGAAAATATTCGTATGCTCCATGTGGTGCCGGGGATGAAAGAGGTCATTGCCAGAATGTCCGCTCAAGGAGTGAGAAGCTCTATTCTCTCCTCCAATTCTGAAGAGAACATTCGTCTGTTCCTTAAAAACAACAAGCTGGACGACGCGTTCAAGGAGATCATTTCGGCCAAACATATATTCGGTAAACATCATTCTATTCGCAAAGTCATGAAACAATGGGGGACTTCCCCCTCACGGATGATTTATGTCGGCGATGAATTAAGGGATATAGAGGCATGTAGGAAATTAGGCGTTCCTATCGTTGCTGTTACATGGGGCTACGACTCTCCGCGCCTACTGCTCAGTGGAAATCCTGATTACCTAGTAAACTCTCCGGGAGAACTGTTGAAAACGCTTATGACCCTAATCTGATAGCTGGTACAAATGCAGTCCATAAAGCTGCCGCAGACAGGATCTGAGGTAGTTATTTGTGTTTCATTTTTTCATGACATTCGCAACATTCGCAGTTTACTGCTCTCATCATGTAAAATAGGTATATTAAAGTGGTATTTACGTAGGAGGAGTGTCATGTTATTTTATCTCATTATCGTTATGGTGACAGCCGTTGATCAAATTTCGAAGTATTGGATACGGTCTATACTGAAGGTTGGCGAATCCATGCCGTTCTATAAAGACATTATTTCGTTTACGTATTATCAAAATAGTGGTGCAGCAGGCAGTACGCTACAAGGATGGGCTCGTTATTTAGGCATTCTTGCTGTTTTGATTGTTATTGGTATTTTATATTATTGGAAAAAAGGACGCATCCAAGGAATCTTCAAGCAGTGTGGAGCCGCTTTTTTCGTGGGTGGGGCTATTGGTAACGGGATTGAACGATTGTTATTTGGCAAAGTAACCGATTTTATCGTGTTTCGCTCTGGCAATGGGGTGATGAATTTGGCAGACTTAGCTATTAATTTGGGTGTGGTATTTTTTGTGCTGGATATGTTTTTCTCGTATAGGCATAACTTATTACGAAAAAAAATAGTTCACTAAAAGTAGGTATATTTAACTATTCGTCTAGATCGAAAGTACCATTTGTGATATCCTTCAATTAGTCGGTTTTAGACTGAGTTGACGTTAGATTGGGGGATGAAAGTATGAGGGCGGATAAACAGTTACTAATCGATGAATTTTTTGTGATGATTCGTAAATTGAATCGTACGGGTGCTGATATTATGCATGTGAGGGAATTTTTCTGGAAATCTTCCGAAAATCGTGCCTTTATTCCTCCAACGGTTGAATTTATGACGGTCCTTAAAACCTACAATGCCGTCTTGTTTCATGAATTTCGGAAATCACTTGTACCCAATACAAGTATGCATATACTAGCGAATGTCCATATGGAAGCTGGAGAAGCGCTGATAAGTCTGGGAATAACAACGTTGGAACAGCTGCAACTAGCGGTAAAGGGTAAAGTGAATGTGCATGCAATAGAAGGATAAACCAAGCGATGGCGAAAGTCACCGCTTGGTTTTTTTGTAGAAAGTGAGTTTACTCGTCCTTCTTCTGCTGCAGCGCAGCTAGTAATTTGTCAGCGAGAGAGTTCCCTAGTTGGGATTGATCGGAAAACTTCTCGATCAGCTGTCGGTTTGCTTTCGCTGAGGCGCGTCGGCCGCCGCCGGTGGACTCGTTGTCTACTTTTTCAACCACGTTGCAAGGACGGCATTGAAAATACTTACCGGATTTGCCGGTGTGGATCTCCATCTTTTTATGACACTGGGGGCAACGGTGGTTGGTTAGCTGTCCGTCTGCTTCGCGCTTATAGGAGCACTCCCGGCTGGAACAGACGAGGTAACGGCCGCGTTTTCCCTTTACTTCCTGAAGGTATTCCCCGCAATCCGGACATTTGCTGCCTGTTAAGTTATGCGGTTTATAGGCTGCAGAGCTTTTCTTAACCTCATCGACCAGCTCCGCAGTTTTTTTGCGAATACCACTTAGAAAATGCTCCATGCTTCCTTTGCCTTTGGATATACGTTCAAGCTCCAGCTCCCAGCGGGCCGTTAGTTCAGGAGAGCGAAGCTCCTCTGAAGCGAGCTCGATGAGCTGAGTGCCTTTACCTGTCGGAACGAGTAAGGAGCCCTGACGTTCAATAGTGTCGGAAGACACAAGCTTCTCAATAATGTCAGCGCGTGTAGCAGGCGTGCCGAGGCCCCATTTTTCCATTTGAGAAAGCAAGGAGGCCTCGTTGTATCTGGCAGGCGGTTTCGTCTGGCGGCTTAATTGACGGGCGTTACGGACGGTTACGGCGTCTTTTTCGGCAGCTTGGGGCAGCAATTGAGCCGAGTCGTCATCAGACTCGGTTTCTTCCCGATCTGGATCAGTGAAATCAGTGGCTCCGTACACGTCTTTCCAACCGGCTTGTTTAACCACTTTACCCGATGCATACAGCTTCTCTCCAGCTATTTCCACAGTCAGCTTGGTTTCATCATAGCGGCAAGGACCGCAGAATAAGGCTAGGAATCTCCGTAAAATGAGATCATAGAGACGGCGTTCGTCAGCGCTTAAGGTGGCGAGCGAAATGGCTTCACCGGTTGGAATAATTGCATGGTGGTCGCTTACCTTGGTATCGTCGACTATGCGTTTCGTAATCGTTAACGGTTTGCGTATAAAAGGAGCCGCTAGCGCTGCATAAGGGCCAATAGCTGCGCCCTTGAGCCTGCCAAGCAGGGTCGGCACCATGTCCGAGGTCAAGTAACGTGAATCGGTACGCGGATAGGTGACCAACTTGTACTGCTCATACAATCTTTGCAGCACATTCGAAGTCTGTTTGGCTGAGAAACCAAATTTGCGGTTGGCATCGCGCTGCAATTCGGTTAGATCATAAGCAAGCGGATGCGGAATCTGCTTCTCCGTTTTTTGCACGTGCAGGATTTTGCCGCTCTGGCCCTGCAGCTTCGCTTTTAAGGCATCTGCGCGCTCGCGGTCAAAAATGCGCGTATCGCCTGTTTTGGGGTCTCGCCACACCGCGCGGAAAGAGCCCAGATCGGCCTCGATCAACCAATAGTCGACGGACCGGAAATCCCGGATTTCCGCCTCGCGGTTGATCATCATAGCCAGCGTGGGCGTCTGCACACGCCCAGCAGACAAGGACGCGCCGAACTTGCTCGTCAGCGCGCGGGTCACATTCAGGCCGATCAACCAATCGGCCTCGGAACGGCAGACGGCTGCTTGATACAGCCGGTTGTAGTCTGTGCCCGGCTTCAGCTGTGCGAAGCCTTCGCGAATCGCCTGATCCGTCTGCGACGAGATCCAAAGCCGTTTGAACGGCTTCTTCCAGCGGATCAGCTCCATAATCCAGCGCGCGACGAGCTCGCCTTCGCGCCCCGCATCCGTCGCAATGACCAGCTCTGCAAGGTCACCCCGGCGGCTGAGCTGTTCGATCGCACGGTACTGCTGCGATGTTTCCTTCATCACCTTAAGCTTCATGCGCTCAGGGATGATGGGGAGATCTTCCAGGTTCCAGGTTTTGTACTTGGGATCGTAATCATCGGGCTCTGCAAGGGTGACGAGATGGCCGAGCGCCCAAGTAACGACATATTTGGCACCTTCATAATGGTGTTTTTGCTTTTGGTTACAGCCGAGGACACGGGCAATTTCTTTGGCGACACTCGGTTTTTCGGTAAGTACAAGAATTTTCATATGAAAACAACCTCATTTCTAATTACAAATTAGCATAAGCGAAACAAGCCCTATTTTCAAATATAAACACGCACTTTATCGTGTGAAATCCGGTGGACGAAACAGAGTAGAACTAGATCGATGATTTCAAATTGATCTAGTTTTTTGTGTACAATTTGATGGTCAGAAATTTGAGGGTTTAGTGTATAATAGTCAGGTAGTATATGAATTACCAACATTTAGGGGGTTCTCCATGCAAAACGTACCATTAAGACCAATGGGTATTGGAAGAATATTAGATCGCAGCTTCCAATTGTATCGCAGGCATTTCGTGAAATTAACATTGATTATGCTGATTTTATTCGGTCCATTTTATTTACTGCAGCATTTGCTTACGTATCAAGAGACGGCAAGTACATCGGCATCTATTCTTGATCAGATTCGCAACGGTGGATCCTTGCAGGATATGTTTGGACCTGGTTCTTTCCTACAAAAGAATACTGCAATGCAAGCAGGAGACATATGGAAAACCCTCCTTTTAGTGTTGGTTCTAGTTCCCATCATGATTCTTGGTCTCATGCCAGCCTCGGCAGCTTCCGTCGTTCATCTTGTTAAAGCCAGCCTCTTTGGCGAAGAAATACCTGGAGTCGGGCAGCTATTGAAGAAATCGTTCCGTCGATTTTGGCCGTTAGCGGGAAGTACGTTCTTGGATGCACTCATTATGTTTGGATTATATATAGGTCTTGCTATTGTTATTGTTATTTTTGCTATCGTTTTCGCAATAGGAGGAAGCTTCTCAAGTGCGATAGGAGGTTTGGGTGGAGGTGCGATGGCACTAACCATTATTTTTTTCGTCATTCTTGGTCTAGGTGCAATCTTCACCTTTACTTATTTTTTCATTCGTTGGTGCTATTATTTGCCTTTTGTTGCACTGGGAGAAGAGTCCATTGGTCTAGGACGCAGTTGGAAATTAACCCGACGCAGCTTCTGGCGTTTATTTTGGATGTATGTTGTGCTGACTCTCATTTTGTATCTTTTTCTCTTCGTTATTCAACTAATTATTGCTGCTGTCTTTGGTTTAGGATTATGGGCTCAGTTGTTACAAAGCTTAATTTCAATCTTAGTTTTGTCCCTATGGTTTTTGCCGTATGCGGTTAGCTTTTTCGATCTGAAGGTGCGTAATGAAGGATTGGGACTTGAATCGTTGATAGAAAGTACGATACCGATTGATTTGGATAAAAAGAATGATTAATGCTGCTTTAGCGACTTCCTTGCAAGAGGATAAAGAGAAATTACAACAAATTTTAAAGCAAGATGAATACACCGCTTATGCTGTCAAAGAGAATGGCTCCTTCTGGGCATGGTTGGAGCCAGCATTTCGCAAAATACGGAGCTGGCTCCCCGATTTTCAAGTATCCGAGTCGGTAACAGACTGGCTTACCATCGGTGTTGTCATCTCGCTTCTTGGGATTGCGGCATTTGCGATCTATTGGTTCTTGAAGCAAATTATTTGGCAAAAGCGCATCCGTTCTGAGGCTTACTTGCCGATAGGAGAAATTAGCCGTTCTTACCGTTTTTATTGGCAGCAAGCAGCGGAACTTAGAGGGGCAGGTGACTGGAGAGAGGGTGTGCGTTCCGTCTTTCTGTCTCTTCTGTTCTTTTTGGAAGCGCAGCGTATGATTCGTGTGGAAAAATGGAAGACGAACTGGGAGTATGCGGCGGAGCTCGAAGGTACAGCTTCTTTGCTAGTCCCATTGTTTCAGGATAGCTCGCTGCTCTTTGAGCGTATTTGGTATGGCAAGGAAGTTGTGACGGAAGAACAGTTTACATGGATGTATGAACAAGTTGCCCGTGTTATCGGCAGGGAGGGGGGCTATGCACATGAAAGGGCTGAATAAGCTGCATGTGGGACTAGCACTCAGTATCCTGCTGTTTCTCGGGTTAGGCTACTGGCTGGTAAAGCCGAAGCTCCCTGACCAACCTCCAAATCTGTCCTTCTCGGCGGATGTAGACGGTACGAAAGCTTGGAAAGAGCTGTTGAGTACGAAACAGCATGCAATAAAGGAATGGCGGTTAGGTTGGAAGTATTTGCCTAATGGAGAAAAGATGCTGCTTGTTGCCATACAGCCGTTGGGTGTGACGAAGGCAGATCGAGAGCAGCTGCTGAGCTGGGTCCGGAAGGGAAATGATGTTGTACTGTTTGATCGCAATCCCGAAGGGTGGGAGCCTTGGGGGACTGTGTTTGTGGGTGGCGGGGAAGAGAAGAATGGTGCTGGGGAGAGAGCGATAGACGGTACGGAAGTTGTCTCGACCATAAGGGTCTTGTCGGACTTTACACCAACTGAGGGCTTGTTGACGGGTAAGGTGGATACTCCCTACCGGATTAAGCCCGGTGGAAGCGGGCGGGCGCTGTTCGAAGATGAACGCGGCGTGCTCGCCAGCCGCACCCAGGAAGGATTGGGCAGCATCACCGTGGTGCTGACCCCGAACTGGATGCAGAATGGGAGGATTGATCAAGCGTCCCATTTTGAATTGATCTGGCCACTGTTCGCGAAGTCCTGGGACGCCGTGTGGGTCGATGAGACTCATCACGGCTTCGGGACGAAGCCCGGACTGTTGGCCGTCTACCCCGCGTGGCTCGTGCTCGCCAGCGTACAGCTTGGTCTCGCGCTGCTGTTGTGGCTCTGGCTGCGCGGCAAGCGCTTTGGCCCCGTCCACACGCCGCGGGCGTGGACGGTTCGCCGCGGCGACGAGGGCGTGCACGCCGTCGCCGCTTGGTACGAGCGCCTCAGCTACCAGCGCGAGGCGCTTGCCCACCAGCAGCTGTTCCTGCGGCAGCTGCTGCATCAGCGCTGGGGGCTCAGCCCCAGCGCAAGTGCTTTGCAGGCCGCTGAAGCTGCGCGCGGCCGCATGTCTGAGGCGCAGGCGGCGCAGCTCGCGCGCCTGCTGGAGGAGCCGCCGGCAGCTAGCGGCGGCATTGCGAAGCCCCGCGCTGCGAAGCAGCGGGGCGTAAGCACCAAAGCGTTCGTGCAGCGAACGCGGGAGATGGGCGAAATGATCGCCTACTTGGAGAAGGAGTGAGCGTAATGAATGAAATCATTCAAGAAATGGAGCGGCGCTTGTTCGGCCAAAAGCTGAATATAAGGCTGCTCGTCACCGCCTTATTAGCCGGCGGTCATGTACTGCTTGAAGGTGTGCCGGGCCTAGGGAAAACGAAGATGGCGCGCACCCTTGCGGAATTATCAGGCGGCGGCTACCGCCGAATTCAATTTACCCCAGATTTGATGCCTGGTGATATTACTGGCAGCGTCATTTATCATATGCAGGATCATTCGTTTACGACGATTCAAGGTCCTATTTTCACTAATGTGTTATTGGCAGATGAAATTAACCGTTCCGGACCGAAGACACAAGCGGCTCTGCTCGAAGCAATGGAAGAGCGGCAGGTGACGATCCAAGGGAATACGTACAAGCTGCCTAATCCGTTCTTTGTCGTAGCCACCCAGAATCCCGTTGAGTACGAAGGCACCTATCCACTTCCGGAAGCACAGCTCGATCGCTTCTTGTTCAAGCTGGTGCTTGACTATCCCGGTGAAGAAGCCGAAGTCGCCATTCTCCGTAATCACGTACCGTTTCAGCAGCATTATGAGGAGTCGCTTGAGGCCATATTGACCCCTGAGCGGATCACCGAGCTGCAGCAGCAGCTGTCCGATGTTGTTGTAGAAGAGTCCTTATACACCTACATCGCCACAATCATTCGCAAAACACGCGAGTCCAAACGGGTACAGCTGGGAGCGAGTCCGCGCGCAGGTATTGCCGTGCTGATGGCAAGTAAGGCTTGGGCCCTACTGGATGGTCGAATGTATGTCACGCCAGACGATATCAAGCTTGTAGCGCGGCCTGCGCTGCGGCACAGGCTGCTGCTCACACCGCAAGCGGAATTGGAGGGCGGAACAAGTGACCACATCATCCAAGAGACGCTCGGCTCTATTCCGGTTCCTCGATAAATTTCTGTTTCAGGATTTTATCCTGCCAACTTTCCGTTTCATTGCTCTTGTAGTAGTAGGTGCCGTAGTCACATTAATTGCCTCCGTTTTTGATGCAGTCCAACCTGTATTCTGGAGCTGCAACGGGCTGCTTATCGTGCTTAGCGTTATTGATCTTTTGCTCCTTCCTAAACGCAGCAGCTGGGTTATCCGTCGCAAACTTCCGCAGCAAATGGATGTCAGAAGCAGTTTTGAGGTGACTCTTGAACTTGAATCCAAGGAACTGCAATCTGTTCAAGTGGAGGTAACGGATCATTTGCCTCCTCCATTTCGTATGGTACGCAACCAATTAAGCGGCGCGTTCCGTGGAACATCTGCTTCCTTCTTCTATACAATCATGGCTCTTGAAAGAGGGAAATACGTATTCGAACACGTATACTTGCGTTACTCTGGAGGCATGGGGCTTTGGAAGAAACAAGTGCGCTTGGAGCAAGAAGATACCATTGAGATCTATCCGGACTTATCTCAGGTACGAGGTGTCCTTGGCGCCGTTCAAGACGCTTTAATTCTAGAAGGCCATCGACTATTCAAAAAGCAGCGCAGCGGATCAGAGTTTCACTATATCCGTGATTATGTGCAAGGCGACGACATCCGGCATATCAATTGGAAAGCGTCTGCTCGCACGACGAAGCTGATGACGAACCTTTTTCAGCCGGAAAAAGGAAAGATTGTAACGTTAGTGCTGGATTGCGGTCGTCAAATGGCCATTGAGCTTGAAGGTCAAGTGAAGCTGGATCGGTCGCTGGAAGCCGCCTTAACACTAGCAGCTGTAGCACTTAAACAAGGGGATCAAGTTGCGCTAATCGCTTACTCCAATCAAGTGAAAGTATACGTCCCAGCTGGAAAAGGACTTCCTCATCTGCAGGTGTTAACGAAGGCTGTTTATGATCTTCGCACCGATTTTGTTGAATCGAGTACACAGATCGCCTTCTCCCATGTGCTGCGTTTTCTGAAAAAACGCTCGCTTGTTGTGCTATTTTCCGATATGGAGAGCTATCTGTATGATCAAGAGATGCTGCCCTATGTACAGCGGCTGCGCAGAAGTCATCATGTGCTGCTCTTATCGTTGCAGGATCCGCTTATCCATCAGTGGGTGCGTATTCGTGCAGAGGATAGCCAGCAGGCTTACCGGCAAAGTATTGCCCACAAATTTACTACGGATCGTTACGCCTACGTAACCAAAATGGCCGGCAAAGGCATCCCCGTGATGGATGTCCCTGCCGACCAACTGACACTAAGCGCCGTTAATGCTTATTTAGATTTGAAATCGAGAGATCATTTATAGCGTTAATTGTTTGTTTTTAGATCGTTTACTAATGCCATATCCGTAATAAAGGGCGAGGATGAACAATGTGACTCCGGCTATGAGATATTTAACCTCTAGCGACAAAGTGGATGGTGTAATGTATCCTTCAATAATCCCTGCAATGATGAATAAAGGAATGGTGCCGATCAGAAGTTGGGCCGATTCCTTGGCCGATTCCAGAAAGCGCAGCTTGCGCGGATAGGGTCCCGGAACGAAAAAGCGATAGCCCATATATAAACCGGCTCCGCCTGCGATAAATATAGCGGTAAGCTCAATAATCCCATGCGGCAGTATGTAGGCCCAAAATACATAGCTCTTACCTGATTGCATGAAGACGGCAGCAAGTGCTCCAACGATAAGGCCGTTGCTAATCATTAAATAGACGGTGCCGAGACCAAGCGTCATACCGCTAATAAAGGCAAGGACAGCGACCCGAATGTTATTCGTCATAATGGCTGTAGAAACGAGGGGGGAATGTAAGTCCCCACGTGAACCGGCCGTTTTGGAAGGATCAATGCTATCGGCCATTGCGCCAGGCATGATCATCGATAGATTTAGCGGGTCGTTCCAAACGGACAGGAAGCCCAGCAGCCCTCCCAGCAGGAATAGGATAAGGGCAAAGCCGATGAAGAGGCTTCTTGCTTGGATAAGTGATGGAAAGTAGTGAAGGAAGAACTCCTTCAGCTGGGTGCTGCTTTTATTACTTTCCTTATACATCGCATTGTGGGCTTGGGACACAAGATGATTCAAATATATCGTTGTTTCATCCGCAGGTAAATGAGTTTGTAAGGTAGCCAAATGAGCAGATGCGACTTTGTAAAGCTCAGTAAATCTATTCACATGGCCAGCTTGCAGGCTGCTCGTCCGCTTACTAAGCTGAATCAGCAGCTCTTCAAGCTCCGTCCATTGCGGTTTATGTTCTCGAATAAAGCGCGAGATATCCATGGGGTGCCTCCTGAGTTTTCGTAGTACTCTTCCAGTTTTGCTTGTTCATTTTATCATATCATGGAGTTCATTTACCATAATTTTGAAATCGTAAGGAGATACTATGAACGAGTCTCTGGATAAAGAAATAACGATTATTACACCTGAGCAGGTGCAATTACAATTTCATACCGCAGGAATTGGCAGCAGGACGTTAGCGCATTTGATTGATAGTTTGATTTTACTTGTGATCAATGGCATTCTATTTTTGTTCGTTATTTTGGTGAGCAGGTTATATTCGGGGGACTGGCTGCCTGCCATTGCCGATTATTTAATCGCAATTTCCATTGTTCTATGGATTGTATTGAACTTGGGCTACTTCGTTTGCACGGAAGCTTTCATGGGTGGGCAAACACCTGGCAAGAGAATGCTCGGGCTTCGAGTGCTTCAAAACAACGGTCAATCAGCTACGTTATTATCAATCTTGATTCGCAACCTGTTCCGTTTGCTTGATATCATGCCAACGTTCTACTTTTTAGGTGCAGTCAGTATCTTCTTAAGCTCGAAAGATAAGCGCATCGGCGATATGGTAGCCGGAACTATTGTTGTGATTGAAGCCCGTTTTGAACGGATGAAACGTCGTAAACAGTTGGAAAAAGCGATCTACAAAAAGAACTATCCCGTTCTTGCATTGGAGATTGAGGAAAGTAAAAGACAAGAGATCTCTGCAAAGGATTGGCAGCTTCTGCAGGCCTGGGTCGAGCGAATACCTACGATGCCTAATGTAAGATTAGCGGAGTTAGCGGTACCGATCGCTCACTATTTTGCGAAGAAATTAGAACATGACCTCGGGTTTACGCAAGATCCTGCCGCTTACGCAGCCCAGCTTTATGAGAAGCTGAGAAACGACTGGGAAGTCTAAATACAGCTCTAGGAGGCTCACATTATGGGAATGACAGCTATTGTAGCAGGCGGCACCGGATTAGTTGGTCGTGAGCTGATCGGGCTGCTTTTGGAAGACAGTGCCTATGATCAAGTAATTGCGCTGGTTCGTAAAAACATACAAGTCAGTCATCTCCGTGGAAATGAGAAGTTGGTTCAAATCGTAACGGATTACAGCAATCTAGATGCTATTATTGAACCCTCTGTCATGGAACATGCTCATGTGTTTTGTACACTGGGGACAACGATCAAGAAGGCCGGATCCCAAGAGCAATTTCGAAAAGTGGACTTGGAATACCCCATTAAACTGGGCGAAATCGCTAGTCAAGGTAAGGCAGATGCTTTTGCCATTGTGACTGCGATGGGAGCGAGCCGCACATCCTCGATTTTCTACAATCGGGTAAAAGGAGAAGTAGAGCAAGGACTCAAGGCGCTTAACCTCCGTGCGCTATATATGCTGCGTCCTTCTCTTATTCTAGGGGATCGAGATGAAGTCCGAGTAGGTGAGAAGCTGGGAAGCCTTGTATCACGAGCAATTTCCCCACTTTTGATTGGAAGACTAAGGACTTACCGACCCATTCATGCGAAAATAATCGCCACTGGATTAATTAAATCCGCAAAGTCAGGCCAAGCCGGCGCACATGTGCTACTATCCGCTCAGATTGCTGAGCTGGCGGCGAAATAAAAAGGCAGTTGGAATGAATCTTATTCCATTATAATTAACGTACGCTTATGGTCCTAACCCGGAGCACCAAGCGGTTGCTGCGTATATTAGAGAAGTAGGCAGAGTTGATAGTTTAATTGTGGATATCGAAATTTAATGGAATGAGCCTCCAGCCCCAATGCGATTTTTAGGGTTGGAGGCTTTTTCTATTGAATCCGAGCAGCTCTTGGACTGTTCCAAACGGAACGTGAGTGCGTTATAGTCATCTACAACGATTTCTGTTCTTTGCGATACACCGAAGGTGCGCTACCACTCCATTTGTGGAATTGCTTGGAGAAATATAGTGCATCATTGAAGCCGACCGAAGAGGCGACTTGATCAATAGTCATTGACGTCTCCAATAGCTGTTTGGCGCGTTCCATGCGAATTTTGAATAAATACTGCATCGGGGCGAAGCCCGTGGATAGTTTGAACATTTTGCATAAATACGTGCGATGGTAGCCAAGTGTGCGTGCGAGCTCCTCAATAGAGACGGCTTGGGTGTATTGCAGCTCTAAGTAGCGGACCGCTTGCCCGACTTGACGCTCGATATCCGTTTCGGAGGTAGGTTTAACTGTCATCCTATGGGCATTTGTCCGCCCGAGTTCTCGGATCAATAAGCGAAGCCAACCTGTAGCTTCCATGTCTTCAAGTACAGGGAAAGTAGACTGCTGAAAGCAGGAGCGGATGCGGCGGTAATGATGACGTACGGAGCGGGGGTTACTCCCTGAAATGACGGCCTGCTGCGGTGAGACGCCGATTTGCGAAAGCATCGTTCCTGCTGCTCGACCGGAAAAGGCAGCCCAAGTATAGTGCCAAGGATGACGACTGTCTGCCGTATAGCTGAACAACTCCCCAGGATAAATGACAAAGGTGTCCCCAGCGGCGCATTGATAAGTACGATTGTGCATCTCGAAAGTACCTTCACCCGAAAGCACCGTATGAATAAGATAATAATCATGCACAGCGGGTCCCATTTTATGTAGAGGAATGGGCTTGCCTTCTCCGCTGAAAAGTACGGACAGCTCACTGTTACTATGATGTGGATTAATATTGACGGTGAAATAGGAATGATCCGGATTCATAGAAACCTCTTTTTGTTTTTGCTTTTAGGGTACATCAATAAACTACAAATGTCCATATTGGAGTTCGTTCAATCCATATGCTTCCGAGGCGTCCTGCGATATAGTGAAGATATGAAAAAAACCACATAATGGAGGAGATTCATAACATGTCCAAGATTACTTTTCTAGGTGCCGGCAGTACGGTTTTTGCAAAAAATGTCCTTGGGGATTGCTTGCTCACACCCGCGCTGCAAGGCTTTGAAATCGCTCTCTTTGATATTGATCATGAACGTCTGCAGGATTCAGCCAACATGCTGAATAACATCAAAAAAACAAGCGGCAGCACGTCTGTTGTGAAAGCGTATACGGATCGTAAGGAAGCTCTGAGCGGAGCCAAATATGTCGTGAACGCCATCCAAGTTGGTGGTTATGATCCATGTACGATTACCGATTTTGAAATTCCTAAAAAGTATGGTCTGCGTCAAACGATTGCTGATACGGTCGGCATTGGGGGGATTTTCCGTAATCTCCGAACGATTCCTGTGATGCTGGATTTTGCTGCGGATGTTCGTGAGGTATGCCCAGATGCTTTGTTCCTAAATTACACGAATCCAATGGCTGTTTTAACGAATGTGATGAACACTTATGGCGGTGTTCGTACAGTTGGCTTGTGTCATAGCGTGCAGTCTTGTGTGCCAGAGCTATTCAAGAGTTTGGGCATTGATCGAGAAGGGGTTAAAGCCAAAATCGCAGGTATTAACCATATGGCGTGGCTGCTTGAAGTGACGAAGGACGGCGTCGACCTCTATCCGGAGATTAAGAAGCGGGCAGCTGAGAAACAGAAAGAGAAGCACTCAGATATGGTTCGTTACGAAATGATGCTGAATTTCGGTTATTATATTACGGAATCTTCCGAGCATAACGCCGAGTACCATCCGTACTTCATCAAACGAAATTATCCAGAGCTGGTTGAGCGCTTTAACATTCCGCTCGACGAGTATCCGCGCCGGTGTATCGAGCAAATTAGCAGATGGAAACAAATGCGCGAGGACCTTGTGAACGATGCGAGTTTAACGCATGTACGTTCCCATGAGTATGCATCGTACATATTCGAAGCGATCGAGACGGATATTCCGTTCAAAATCGGCGGTAACGTTATGAATACCGGCTTAATTACGAACTTGCCACGCGAAGCCTGCGTTGAAGTTCCTTGTCTAGTAGATCGCAACGGTGTTACGCCTACCTATGTAGGAGATCTACCACCGCAGCTTGCAGCGCTTAACCGTACGAACATCAATACGCAGCTGCTGACAATTGAAGCTGCAATCACACGTAAACGTGAGCACATTTATCATGCGGCAATGTTGGATCCACATACAGCAGCAGAGCTGTCGATAGATGATATCAAATCAATGTGTGATGAGTTAATTGAAGCACACGGCAAATGGCTGCCTGAATACTCTTAAGTTTTCATATGAAAAAGAAGGTCGTGGCGTATGTCTAACATACCCATGGCCTTCTTTGCTTTACCCGCCGAATGCGTCGCGAAACGCATGGTTCAATACCTCGAGCTCAACGTTCCAAATCGGAGCAATTTCCGGTCCTACGTTTTCGTCAAACCAGTCGGAAAGCGCTTTGCGGTTACTGCCGTTCTCGACGATAAAAGGAAGATTTAGCATGACCTTTTTCACGTAAAGCTCCTCAGCGGCCTTGAGTTGCGCCGGGGATATCCATATTTTCAAACGCTTCACTGTACGATATAATTCCTTGCTGCAAGCCCTTCGAATTCCACGTGCGCTGGGGAACTGCTGCTTATGTTTTTCACTCTGCTTATTGTTCATAACGGTATCCACACTCCCTCTATGCTATTTGTATGCATGGAGCGGGCGCGGAGCCACTGAAGACTAGAACCTAAGGTGCCCAATTGAGGAGGTTGATTCTAAGAGTTTACTAATCTACCACAAGATAACCGATCATTGGGCCGCCGTGAGCAATATCCGCGTGCGTCAAGCAAATAATGCGATAGGTGCCTTCCTGATTGGCCGTAAAATGGATAACCGTTTCTTTTCCCTTCTGGACTTCCCCGCTAATGTTCATTCCTTCAATAAGAAAAGGATGACTCTCGCCGTTTACACCGTAGATGCTTAGTTTGATTTTCTCGCCTTTTTGGATGACGATGGTGCCTGGATCCCAGCGATAGGCTTCGATCGTTTTCCCGTCTTTGGTGGTAGATTTGAACTCACCTACAACCATGTGAATGGTTCTTTCGGCAGTGGGTTCCGCCAGAGTGGGAAGGATCTTCCCACGGCTCAAAAACAGCACACCGGAAAGGAGAAGGATCAGTACTGCGGCTGCTAGGTAGAGATGCTTGCGTTTAACAATCCATACTTGGGACATTGGGGTTCCGCCTCCTGTACATACATACTTGTACATCTTATGCAGAGGCTTGTCAGCGCATGATTATGAATCGCCTGCAAAGAGCATATCATTTCTTTCTTTTTAGCCCATAGGAAGCTGTAAACTGGTTGTTAAGAGCTCGTCTGTGATAGAATGTTTTTATTAATGTGAAGAGAGGGTTTATGGATGAGTGGATTTATTCATAATGTTTTGCTTTATTTGGAAGGGCTTGGGTATTGGGGGATTTTCCTCGGACTAATGTTGGAAGTAATCCCTAACGAACTGCTATTGGCTTATGCAGGCTATCTTGTATCCAAAGGTGAAATTAACTTTATCGGTGCTATTATTTGTGCTGTAATCGGCGGGACATTAGCACAAATTGTGCTCTATTGGATCGGACGCTACGGAGGCAGACCCTTCTTGGAGAAGTACGGCAAATATTTACTCATCAGCAAGCATCATATTGATGTAGCAGAGAGTTGGTTTAACCGCTATGGAACAGGGATGATCTTCACAGCTAGATTTATTCCGATTGTACGTCATGCGATATCCCTTCCCGGCGGTATGGCCAAAATGCCCCTAGGTAAGTTTACACTCTACACGGGTTTAGCCTTAATTCCATACTCCATTCTATATGTTTACTTAGGTATGCTGCTCAAAGATAACTGGCAAACGATTGATGAAAAAGCAGGGCCGTTCATTAAACCATTAATTATTGCAGCTATTATTTTGACACTTGCGTATGTGGGTTATCAATTATATTTGAAAAGAAAAGGGAAAGCGTAAGCCGGTCCCATAATTTGGAGCTTACGTTTCAATTTGTTACAATAAAAAGGAAGAATCACGAAAAAGGAGAGACTTTGATCTACGTTCAAAGATCTCTATATTAGGAGGATGAGCAGCGATGAGTACGAATCTTGCAAACAAACTGCGCACAGGCTTAAAGCCGCAACAATTCATTGACAGCATGGAGAAAAATAAAGAGCAATTTTTAGCTTATTACAATGGATTTGAATGGGATAATGAAGAGGATAAGGCGTATTTCGATGCTCTGAACAACCGCGATGATCTGCGCTGTCTGATTATTGCTGCAGATTGGTGCGGCGACGTTGTTCGCAACGTACCTGTCGTCTTCAAAGCGCTGGAGAACAGCGGTATTCCTGTGGAAGTGTTGATTATGGAGCAAAACTACGACGTTATTGACCAGTTTCTGACTGGCGGCGGTCGATCCATTCCTATCATTGTGTTTACAGATACGGGTGGTTTTGTTCTAGGACACTGGGGTCCTCGTCCCCAAAATGTGCAAGCTATTATGACACAATTCAAGAAAGAAAATCCTGATCGTGAAGCCGCAGATTATAACGAAAAAATTCAACTAGCCAGAGCCGAAATGGGCCGTCAATATGGTGAAGGTAACGGATATCATGCTGTTATTGTGAAGGAACTTCGTGAATTAATCGAGTCGTTCTAAGGGTGAATTTAGATGATTAACATAGAATCGTTCGTATTAGGACCAGTAAGCACGAATGCGTATTTATTATCTGATCCGGAAACGAAAAAGGGCATTATCATAGATCCCGGTATGAACCCTAAGTCCCTTATCAAAAAGATTGCCGATTTGGATATTTTAGCGATTCTCCTTACGCATGCTCATTTTGACCACATTGGTGGTGTCGATGAAATTCGTAAGCTGAAACGCTGTCCTGTGTATATTCACGATCTGGAAGCCGATTGGCTGACGAGTCCGAAGAAAAACGGCTCAGCGCGCTGGCCTGATCTCGGTGCTCTGATTGAAACGGAACCGGCTGAATATGCGCTGGATGAAGGGCAAACGCTCGAATTCCTAGGCATTAAACTCAAGGTATTCCATACCCCCGGGCATTCACCCGGAAGTGTGAGCTTCTTATACGACAAACACCTGTTTAGCGGTGATGTCCTATTTAAACTGTCTGTAGGTCGAACCGATCTGCCCGGCGGGGATAACAACGAGCTGCTCGACTCCATTCAAGAAAAACTGTTTGTACTCGAAGACGACGTCGTTGTGTATCCTGGGCATGGCGCCAAAACAACCATTGGTTTCGAACGAGACAACAACCCATATGTGTAATAACGAAAGGACTGCCCCTGATATGAGGGACAGTCCTTTTTGTCGTTTGTTAGCAGCTCGTATGCTCGTTCGCCCATGATACCTAACCATTTTTGGATGATCTGGGTATTTACCGTGTTCAAGGTAGGTGCTTCCCCATAGACTGATGTTGTAAGTTATTCACCCACCCTTAACAATAACAACTTAGTTCGAGACATAAGGAGGTGCTCTTTCATGGAATATGTAAAAACTCCAACGTATCCGATGCCAGCTCCAATGCCAATGCCAATGCCAACGCCTATGCCAATGCCAATGCCAATGCCAATGCCTATGCCGTTACCAGCCGTTCAGCCGCCAGCTCCTATTATGCAACACCCGGTCCACAATGATATTCATTTACACGCATCCTACCAACAAACATCGTTTGTTTTTCCAAAACCAGTTGCCCCGAAGCCCGTAGCTGTCTGTTCTTACACTTCATCAGCAGGTAGTATTCTTGTTCTGTTCATCTTGCTTGTCATTATTACACGTGGATTTATTGCGAAATGTTAGTTGGTTAATCGCTATAAAAAAAGTAACTCACTTCGGAGATTCTTGACCGGATTGGGTTGCTTTTTTTGTTTGTTGTGAAGAATAAAGCATTCGCAAATCTAAAGAGCATAAAAAATCAATGAATGCAGAAACTACGTATAAATTTTAATCACATTACAAATTCCAGTATCAATGCTTCAAGTTTCAAAGTTTTGAACAACAACAGCAACAGAAAGAGGAGATCTAAATTGATGAAAAGAAATATTTGCGGGCTGATTGCCGTCATAATGGTATTCTCCTTGCTAACCGCTTGCGCTTCGAAGAAGGGCAATACACCCTCAACAGTAAACGGAGTTACCACGATTGAATTCTGGGCGGCAACCAATCCTACTCAACAAGCCTTTTGGCAGAAGACGGCCAAAGCGTATGAGCAGACAAATCCAAAGGTCAAGATTAATGTTAGTGTCATTAAAGAGTCCCCAAGCTCAGAGGCTACGATCCAAGCTGCTATTGCCGGTGGAAGCGCACCTACAATTTCAGAGAATATCAACCGTGGCTTTGGTGCTCAATTAGCTGCAAGTAAGGCATTGGTACCTTTAGATACTTTAACTGGCTTTAATGACATCGTTACTGCACGTATGATGTCAAGTACCATCAAGCCTTGGCAATTTGCCGATGGTCATCAATATGTTCTTCCGATCTACTCCAATGCAATGCTGTTCGGCTGGAGATTAGATATTCTGAAAGAGCTGGGATACACTACTCCGCCACAGACGTACAGTGAAATTATGGCCGTGAATGCGAAGTTGAAGGCGAAATACCCGGATAAATTTTTCTGGGCCAAGGCTGATTTGGCGGATCCTACCGCTTGGAAGAGATGGTTTGACTTTTTTATGATCTATGATGCCGCTTCAAACGGAAATAAGTTTATTGAAGGAAACAAATTCGTTGGAGATGACAACGCGGGTGTAGCCACTCTTAAATTCATCGATGATCTTCGTAAGAATAAAGGGATTCTGGCACAGAACGTTGCCGATCCTTTTGAGACAGGAACCAGCTTGTTTATTGACTTGGGACCTTGGACTTTCACGAACTGGGCAGAGAAATTCCCTAACATGAAATACAACGAGAACTATACCTTGTCCATGCCTCCGGTACCGGATGGTGCAGATCCGAAAACTTCCAAGACTTTTGCGGATACAAAAGGGTTAGTTATTTATGCTTCCGCTACGAAGGAACAGCAAGCAGCAGCGCTAGATTTCGTCAAATGGGTTTATTCCGATCCTAAGAATGATGCACAATGGTTCGATCAAACCAAGCTGCCGCCTGCGCGTGACGACTTGACAACGAATGACTCCTTTAAAGCTATCTTGGATAAGAACGCACAATTGAAACCTTATGCGGAGAATGTTCCTAATGCCGTTCCTCCGATGGATAATCCTAAGTTTAACGATCTGCAGACCATTATCGGACAAGAAGCT
This sequence comes from Paenibacillus sp. yr247, assembly GCF_900103825.1. Lineage (GTDB taxonomy): Bacteria > Bacillota > Bacilli > Paenibacillales > NBRC-103111 > Paenibacillus_E. The sequence continues at coordinate 33,504 of NZ_FNIF01000026.1, read as the reverse complement.
TGGAATAAGGTCGTCCGCGGTGAAATTGATCCTGCGACAGGTTGGGCTAATATGAAGAAAGCCATTGAAGGGGCACTAAAATAAAGGGGGCTCTTCAATTTGAAAGAAAACAACAATGGGTTGGGCTGGTTATTCACCAGTCCTTACCTTCTTTATTCGATCGTCTTTTTCCTTATCCCGTTAGTGTGGTCCTTCTATCTATCCTTTACGAACTGGGATTTGATTGCTCCAGACTTTCAACATGTCGGCCTAGATAATTTTATGAAAGCCATAAAATCACCGGGCGTTCATGCTGCTTTCTGGGTGACGTATAAATTCATGATGGTCTTCGTACCATTGGTCTCTATAATGGCGTTAATTGTATCCATATTGGTACACAGTCTTCCACGTTACAAAAGTCTGTTTCTAGTAGGATTTTTCTTGCCTTATCTGTCTTCCGGTGTTGTTTCTTCCTTGATTGTAAAAGGTTTCCTGTCCTATAACAGCCCATTGAACATGAGCCTTAGGAAGATCGGAATTCATATTAACTGGTTAGGTACACCCTGGTCCGCGTTATTCATTGTCGGACTGATCATGGCTTGGAAATTCACGGGTTATTACGCTCTTATTTTAACCTCTGCTCTGGAGAGTATAGATCAAGAAGTGTATGAAGCCGCGGCAATCGATGGGGTTACCGGCAAGCAGCGCTTCTGGAAGATTACACTGCCGTTATTGTATCCGGGATTCTATACAACGCTTATTCTGGCATTTGGTGTAACCTTCGGGATATTCACAGAGGTCTACCAGCTGACAGGAGGCGGACCGAAATTCGCGACAAATACATGGCAGATGGAAATTTACAGCCAAGCCTTCAAGAACTTGCAGGCAGGTTATGCTTCTGCTGTGGCTCTGCTGGCTTCTATAGTTACCTTTATCTCGATCTATATCATTAGAAAACTGCTTGAAAAGTGGGGTGCTCGAAATGGTTGGGTCTAAAGGCAATAATAAAAACAGGCTAATCCTGCGTTACGTTATAGCGGCCGTTCTTCTGCTCGTTATGGTATACCCTTACTTGTATATGGTGCTTAATTCATTTGCAGATTGGGCTCAAGTTGATCGTAAGTTAATTCCTACATCCTATTCGTTAAAATCTTACTCCTGGTTGTTTTCAGGTGGAGAATCCGGAATAGCCCGACCTTGGCTTGGTTCTTTTCTTAACAGTGTGATTGTGTCAATCAGCTCTACAGTACTCATGATGATATTTGGGGTGATGGTGGCTTACGCGCTATCCAAGCTTAAATTCCGTGGACGCGATACAGTGAATAACTTTATTCTGTTTCACATGTTCTTTCCGTCCATTATCCTGCTCATTCCGAGCTTCTTGATTATTCAGAAGCTCGGTTGGTATGATACATATTGGGCGCTGATTATTCCAAAAGGGGTCAGCTTATGGGCGATTTTCATGTACACTAACTTCTTCAAGGCGGTTCCGACGGTGTTCATTGAAGCGGCAAAGTTGGATGGAGCTAAAGATCTCCAGATTCTGTACAAAATTATGATGCCAATGTCCAAATCGATTACGAGTGTCATTTTCTTATTCCTGCTGATGGAACGTTGGACGGAATTGTTATGGGATATGATTATGGTTCGCAGTGACGACATGCTGACGCTGAATGTGTTGTTATCCCAGATGTTCGGACCTTACGGTACTTATCCAGGTCCTTTGTATGCCGGTTCGGTACTGTTATCCATTCCGATCATTATCCTGTTTATCATTTTCGGTAAGAACTTCCAACAGGGTATGCAGGTCAGCTTGAAGTAAACAAACTGTACTGCGAGATTGCTTGAAAAAGGGGAAATTTTCCGTGGATCTTAATCAACCTAGTTTAAAAAACTGTGAACAATTATTACTGGAATTTCTGTTAAAAGATGCGGACATCAAGAATGCCCAGAAGCTTTCATTCACCGGTGTAGGGAACAAAGACGTATACAATATTTCCGCTCCCTTCGAAGATGGAGGGGAATGGGTCATTGCAGGCAGGGTCGAGTCGCGAGACAGTGAACACTCTGAAGTGTATTTTTTTGTCGAAAAAGACGGAGAATGGCTGCCTCGTAAAGGCGCACCCGTGCTGGAGCTGCAGGATCCATTCCATACACGGATTGGTCAAGAGCTTGTAGTGGGTGGCGTACAGATTTATCCTCATCCTGAACAAGAAAATGCGTTAATGTGGAGAACCGCTTTTTACAAAGGTAAGGATATTTCCAGCTTGAAACCTTTCTTTGTGGGACCCGACGGGATGAAGGACCTTCGGTTAGTCGAGCTTCATGATGGACAGATCGGGGTGTTTACTCGTCCTCAAGGGAAGAAGGGTGGACGGGGTAAGATCGGCTTTTTCCAAGTGTCTTCTTTGGATAAGTTAACGAAGGAAGCAGTTGAGGCAGCGCCCCTTTTTGATCATCAGTTTTCGGATGAAGAGTGGGGCGGAGCCAATGAGGCACACCTTCTGACAGGTGGACAGATCGGTGTGTTAGGTCATATCGCTTGTTACGATCAGAATCAGGACCGTCATTATTACCCTATGGTGTTCACCTTGGATCCGAAGACGGGTGAGCGCACAGACATTGAGCTCATCGCAAGCCGTGCCAATTTTGTTCCAGGCCCTTCCAAGCGCCCTGATCTGCAGGATGTAGTATTTAGCGGAGGACTCCTTCGCCATGGAGATGGGATGGCTACCCTATATGCAGGAATAAGCGATGCAGAAGCACATCGGATTACGATTGTGGATCCTTTTATCCGGTTTGAAAAATAGTCTTTACATCTAAGGAGTTTACGTCAATGAATATACAAAGATATGCTGAGAACCCGTTGATTACGCCGTATGATGTGAAACCGCACCGGAAAGACTTTGAGGTGATTGGAGCTTTCAACGCGGGAATTGCCACCTATAAGGATGAAGTGCTGATGCTGCTGCGAGTGGCAGAGCGTCCTATAAGTGAAGATCCTAATATTGTGAAAGCCCCTGTATACAACCCGGAAACAAATGCATTGGAACTTATAGAGTTCCGCAAGGACGATGATCTTTATGACTTCACTGATCCGCGCGTTATCCGGAATAAGTCTAAGAGTGGGACGTTCGAATATCTGACTTCCTTGTCTTATATTCGTATCGCAAGAAGTAAAGACGGTCACCAGTTTACAGTGGATGAGAAGCCCTTCATCTATCCATCCAACATTCAGGAAACCTTTGGAATCGAAGATCCGCGGGTAACTCAGATGGGGGATACGTACTACATTTACTTCTCTGTAGTATCACCGGTGGGTATAGGGGAGTCTATGGTTTCGACAACCGACTTCGTCACAACGAAGCATCATGGTATGATTTTTGGACCTGACAATAAGGATGTTCTAATCTTCCCTGAGAAAATAAACGGCAAATATTACGCCTTACACCGTCCTACGATGAAGAGCATCGGAAATCCGAACATCTGGATCGCAGAATCGGATAATCTGCTGTACTGGGGAAATCATAAGCATCTCCTTGGACTTCGGGAGGGAATGTGGGATAGCGGCAGAATTGGTGGAGGAGCGGTTCCCTTTAAGACGGAGAAAGGGTGGTTGGAATTGTATCATGGTGCGACACTAGATCACCGCTATTGTATGGGAGCTGTGCTGCTCGATTTGAACGATCCGTCGAAAGTGATTGCCCGCTCGGGCAAGCCAGTAATGGAACCGGAAGCTGACTATGAGAAGAATGGCTTCTTCGGAGATGTCGTCTTCTCCTGTGGAGCGATTATAGAAGGCGGTATCGTCAAAATGTATTACGGTGTGGCAGATACATCAATGGCTTGTGCGGAGTTAAGTCTGAAAGAAATTCTGGACAGCTTGGAATACGTTTAGTGAATAGTGGGAGGGATTATATATGAAAAGCCTTACAATTAACCGAATGATTGTATTGTTATCGCGCCCCGAAGGGATGCCGACAGAGCAAAATTTTGAAATCAGAGAGGCGCCTTTTGCAGAGCCTGGAGAAAATCAGGTTGTTGTCCGCTCCATCTATCTATCTGTAGATCCTTATATGAGGGGCAGAATGAATGACAGTAAATCGTATACCGAACCGTACCGTTTGGGCGAGCCGATTGTAGGCGGTGTCGTTGGTGAAATTGTGAAGTCTAAATCAGACCAGTATGTCGTTGGAGATAAGGTTATTGGCATGCTGGGCTGGCAACTGTACAATGTGGTGGATGCAGCTTTGCTGCGAAAAGTCGACGAAAAGATCGCCCCTCTGTCTGCTTATCTAAGCGTTCTTGGTCTAACAGGGCTCACTGCATATTTTGGTTTGCTGGATATTGGACAACCCAAAGAAGGGGAAACGGTTGTTGTATCGGGTGCAGCAGGAGCAGTTGGCATGATTGTCGGCCAGATAGCAAAAATTAAAGGGGCACGTGTTGTCGGCATAGCGGGCTCGGATGAAAAAACACAATTTTTGGAGAACGAGCTAGGTTTTGACGAGACGATCAACTATAAAACAGTTGGTAATCTGAGTCAGGCACTTGAACAAGCCTGTCCGGACGGGGTCGACATTTATTTTGATAATGTGGGCGGAACCATATCCGATGAGGTTATGAACCTGCTGAACACTCATGCCCGAATTGCCGTGTGCGGAGCAATTTCTTCGTACAACAGCACAGATGGAGACTACGGCCCGCGTGTTCAAAGGAAATTAATCAAAACTCGTTCCTTAATGAAAGGTTTTATTTACTTCGATTACGCAGACCGATCCAACGAAGGCATTCAGGCTCTGGGGAAATGGCTTACAGAGGGCAAGTTGAAATACGAAGAGACGATTATGGAGGGCTTCGACCAAGTTCCGCAAGCATTCTTGCAATTGTTTGAAGGCAAGAATCTTGGGAAAATGCTCGTCAAAGTGAACGGAATCTGATAGTAGAAAAGCGAAGAACGGCTTCGTAACGATGCGAAGCCGTTTTTTTGCCATTATTTCATGGAAACAGATGTCCTTAACGTTGTAATCAGACATGAAGTTATTTTAAAATGGAGGGGAGGTGCAGAGAATGACACAATTTACAATGAATTCTATGTTTGATGCTATCGGTGAGTTATTTTCGGATGAGGTCTCCATCGCGGTTTCAAATACGGAGGAATATATTTATTATCGGCCAAGTAAAAGAATCGATCTGAAAATTAAGAAAGGCGATCCCGTCAAGGAAGGGACGATTACACATAAAGCGCTAACCGGAGAACAAAAGATTTCCGAATTTATTGATCGGGATTTATTTGGTGTCCCCTATTACGGTATGGCGGTTCCGCTGATCCATGAAGGGAAACTGGGGGGATGTGTTTCTGCAATTTTTCCCACTCTGACGACTGGCAAATCCGTTGTAACGGTAAAATACCATGAGGGATGGGTTCCAGTTCCTTTTCCGGAAGTGATGTATCTGGAAGCAAGTGACCGTAAGACGCATGTGATTACCGAAAAACTGACCGGCACGCATAAATATACGTTAAATGAGTTCGATTTTCTTTTGCCGAAAGATTACTTTGTGCGCTGCCACCGTTCCTTTATCGTTAACGTTAACTATATAAAGGAGATCTACCCCGATACACACTCAACATTGGTCTTAATTATGAAAAACGAAACCAAAATTACGGTCAGTCAATCATATACCAGTTATTTTCGGAAATTACTTGGCTTCTGAATAGTTCATTGTTTCAGGCCAAAATATTCATGATCCGTCCTGATTATCCTCATTTTCATCCGAAAAATCATTCCTCCTCTTTGTCGTTTGTTAAAATGGTGAAAACGATAAATAAATTGGGGGAAAGCCCTTTGGAAAACATTTTCGATCGTATTCGAAACTACCACCTTCATGAGAAGGTCGTTTCTGCACAAGAAGCTGCTTCCTGGATTAAAAACGGAATGACGCTGGGACTAAGCGGGTTTACTCGAGCCGGAGATGCAAAAGCGGTTCCCATGGCGCTCGCTGAGCGTGCGAAAACTGAAAAAATGAAAGTTAATGTATATACTGGGGCTTCTCTTGGTTCAGATATTGATAGATTGTTTGCTGAAGTCGGCTTGCTGCATAAGCGTCTTCCTTTTCAAGCGGATCCTACAATGCGAAAGAAAATTAACCAAGGCGAATTTTATTTTATAGATCAGCATTTATCCAAAACGTCGGAATTGGTACGCGCTCAAGTGCTGGAGCCTATTGATTTTGCCATTGTGGAAGCGATCGCAATAACGGAAGACAACATGATCATCCCTTCGACCTCCGTTGGGAACTCAATGGTGTTCGCTAAACATGCGAAGTCCATTATTGTTGAAATCAACTTGGCCCAACCGCAATTATTAGAAGGACTTCATGATTTGTACGAACCGAGTAAACAGGGGGAACGTTCTCCCATTCAAATAACGAAGCCGAATGATCGGATCGGAACCTTGGGAATTCCCGTAGACATAGGAAAAGTACGGGGCATTGTGTTCACGAACCAGGCAGATTCCCCTTCAACCATTACGGCACCTGACAAGGAAACGGAAACGATTGCGCAGCATTTAATTGCATTTCTACGCCGGGAGGTTCAAAAGGGACGTTTAACGAACCGCCTGGCCCCTCTCCAGTCCGGCATCGGATCGGTATCCAATGCAGTCTTTCACGGATTATTAAATTCGGAATTTACTGATCTGGAGGTATATTCTGAAGTACTACAGGATGCTGTGTTCGACTTAATGGATGCAGGGAAAGTCTGCTATGCCTCCAGTTCTTCCATTACGCTTTCGGGCTCGAAGATGAAACAGGTTTTCCAGAACTTGGAGAAATACCGCGATAAACTCATTCTAAGGCCTCAAGAGATTTCGAATCACCCGGAGGTCATTCGACGCATGGGGTTGATTGCGATAAATACGGCGTTGGAATTCGATATTTATGGCAACGTGAACTCTACACATGTATTGGGAACACAAATGATGAATGGCATTGGTGGCTCGGGTGATTTTGCACGTAACTCCCGAATCTCAATTTTCGTCACGAAATCGATTGCGAAAGACGGGAAGATCTCAAGTATTGTGCCATTTGTTTCTCATGTAGACCATACGGAGCACGATGTGGATGTGGTAGTCACGGAGCAAGGATACGCTGATTTGCGGGGGTTAGCGCCGAGAGAACGTGCGGATCTAATTATTGAACGCTGTGCGCATCCAATGTACCGCATGCAATTAATGGACTACTATAAAGAAGCCCTGACCAGGGGAGGGCAAACCCCTCACGTTTTGGAGAAGGCGTTAACGTGGCATACGAATTATGTGCAGTCCGGGACGATGCTTCAAAAAGTTATGCAAAGAGGGTAACACTGTCATTAAAATCCATGGGCGAGGGATTAAAAGATGAATAACGATTACGAGCCCAACGGTGGGCTCAACTTAAGCGAGTGAGGAGTATTTATATGGAAGTCAACAAAATTGTCATTAAAGGGTTTCAATTTATTCTAAGTGGATCTTTAATCCTGCTTGGATTCATACTGACCTTTTTTATGCTCCGTGAACTTGTCAAAATCATTCAATTTTTTTTTAATCCTATGTTAAACGTTCATGATATTTTGCAGGATATATTAGTTTTTTTTCTTTATTTCGCGTTTATTTCGATGGTTTTAAAATATTTCAAAGAGAACTACCATTTCCCTATACGATATCTTCTTTATGTCGGGATTACGGCAACAATTCGATTTATTATTGTAAACCAGGGAAAACCGCAAGAGAATTTATTATTGTCAATTGTTATCTTTGTTCTCTTGGTTAGTTTTTTATTAGAAACCAAGATGCATAAGCATTCAGATGCTTAACCAGGAAGACCATCGGACGAAATTGACCACAGGTTACAATCCGTGAGTCTCAACAATTTAACTATATTTGAGGGGCTTGCTTCGCGGCAGCTCCTCTTTTGTTTATTTAAGTAACTAGCAGATTAGCTCAATAACAAACTTTCTATAAAGAGGTAAAGGATATATGTAATTCTTCACGAATACATAATATGGAATGAGTTTTTGTATTTCGAATCCATTTAATAGATTTCCCTCGGACATCCAAACAGCAGGATATTCTCACGTCCACCGTCTTCGGCATGTTGCAGTACATGTCTGCTCCAGAGCTTTTTTTATGATGATCTGGAGCAAACAATCCTTTCCTTTCCATACTTTTAAACTCCGTAACTTCAAACCTATTAAAGTTTTAAATTTCCGATTATTTACAGTATTAAACAATGAGAATTGAAAAGAGGGCTGCTATTTATGCCGTTAATCGGGCTCACTGGGTACTATTTGGATAAATCAGAGGCAGGAAGTAACGGTTTACTTGGAACATTAGGGCGAGATATGGCCATGATGTCCTATGATTATTCAAGATCCTTGGAGCGGGCCGGAGCTATTCCCGTACTCCTTCCGGTACTCGAAACGATAGGAGTCGAAAAACTGCTTGACCGACTGGATGGCTTGCTTCTTACGGGGGGCTCGGACGTAAATCCAATTCTTTATGGGGAGCAGCCCAAAGGTTACCTTGGCAAATTGGAGCCGGAGAGAGATGCCTTTGAATTGGCACTGATCAATAGTGCCTTGGAACGGGATATGCCGGTGTTCGGCATATGCAGAGGGCTGCAAATAATAAATGTGGCACTCGGAGGAAGCTTGTATCAAGATTTGGAGAAAGATTTGGGGATTGAGTATTGTCATTCCCATCGCCAGTTCCGTAAATGGCAGGCTACGCATCCAGTACACATCGTAGAGGATTCAAAACTTTATCGATTGGTTGGCCAGGAGGAGCTTTGGGTCAATTCCTATCATCATCAAGCCGTGAAAAACTTGGGCCGAAGCCTAAAGGTTACGGCTAGGTCAAAAGACGGCTTAGTTGAGGCAGTTGAATCGACAGATCATAGTTATGTAGTCGCAGTTCAATGGCATCCTGAAATGATGACCGAAAAAGAAACAATGCAACAGTCATTGTTTAACGATTTTATTTCTTACGTGAATACCAAATGACTCATTTCGTAATCTACAAAGGGGCTGTTGGTTAATGCAAAAGATACTGGAGATTAAAGGGCTGCATACCCATTTTATTACGGATCGCGGTGTAGTGCCGGCGGTGGATGGGATAGATCTGTATATAAAACAAGGCGAGGTGCTTGGAGTCGTAGGGGAATCCGGCTGTGGCAAGAGCGTGACGTCATTATCGATCATGGGGCTCATCCCGCAGCCGCCTGGTAAAATTGTGAAGGGCTCCATTCTTTTTAAAGATGAGGATCTGGTGCAGGCAAAAGAAAAAAGAATGCAAAAGCTGCGTGGCAATGAGATTTCTATGATCTTCCAAGAGCCGATGACCTCTCTTAACCCTTTATTGACCATTGGTGATCAAATCTCGGAGGCGATTAAGCTTCATCAAGGCTTAAGCAGAAAAGAGGCGACTCAGCTTTCAATCGCCATGCTGAAGAAAGTAGGCATTCCCCGTGCGGAAGCGATTGTGAATGAGCATCCCCATAAATTATCCGGGGGCATGAGACAAAGAGTCATGATAGCCATGGCATTAAGCTGTGAGCCGCAGCTGCTGATCGCCGACGAGCCTACGACGGCGTTGGATGTGACGATTCAAGCTCAAATATTGGAGCTAATGAAAAAGCTGAATAAAGAAACTGGAACCGCAATCATGTTGATTACGCATGATCTGGGAGTGGTGGCGGAAATGTGTGACCGCGTGGCCGTCATGTATTCGGGGAAGGTGGTGGAAGAAGGCAGTGTGGCCGATATATATCGGAATCCGCAGCATCCTTACACCAAGGGATTGATTCAATCCATCCCTCGAATGGATGTTGAAACCGAGGTTTTGTACGCCATTCCGGGCAACGTGCCTTCTCCGGGATCGATTAAGAGCGGATGCCGTTTTGCGCCCCGCTGCGAATACGTGATGGACCGCTGCCATGTTGAAATGCCGCATTTAACGGAAAAGGAAAAGGGGCATTACAGCAGATGCTGGCTGGCTCAATGAAGGGGATGAAATCATGAATTCAAATCTGCTTGAAGTCCAAGGCTTAAAAACTTATTTTCCCATTCACTCCGGACTGTTGAGGCGGGAAAGCGGCAGCGTCAAAGCGGTGGACGATATTTCTTTCTATGTCAAGAAGGGAGAATCCTTCGGACTGGTGGGAGAGAGCGGTTGTGGAAAGTCGACTACCGGAAGGTCCATTCTTAGGCTTATCGAGCCTACGGAAGGAAAAGTTTTGTTTGAAGGCAAAGAAATCAGTTCCATGCCCAAAGAGCAGTTAAGAGGCATTCGCAAAGACATGCAAATTATTTTCCAGGACCCGTTTGCTTCCTTGAACCCTAGGCACACGGTACGAAAAATATTAGAGGAGCCTTTTATCGTCCATGGAATTGGAAACTCTAAGGATCGGCTGGATCAGGTACTGCAATTGATGGAGCACGTAGGCTTGAATCGGTCGCAGCTGGACCGGTACCCTCATCAATTTTCGGGTGGACAACGACAACGTATCGCTATTGCCAGGGCGCTTGCTTTAAATCCAAAGCTTATCGTAGCAGATGAGCCGGTTTCCGCGCTGGATGTGTCCATTCAATCGCAAATTCTGAATTTGCTTAAACAGTTACAGAGGGACTTTCAGCTTACATATATTTTTATCGCGCATGATTTAAGCGTGGTGAAGCATTTTTGTGATCGAGTTGCGGTCATGTATTTAGGGCGTATTGTGGAGCTTACCGACAAACACGAGTTATACCGAAACCCACAGCATCCGTACACGCAAGCCCTGCTTTCCGCCGTGCCCGCGCCAGACCCTTTTGTGAAAAATGAGAGAATTATCTTGGAGGGCGACGTGCCGAGTCCGGCCAACGCACCTCAGGGCTGTGCGTTTCATACCCGCTGTCCTGCAGCTATGGAGCGGTGTATATTGGAGCGACCTAAGCTGCTTTCAACAAATGAACATCATCACGTCGCGTGTCATCTCTATTCTTGATCTAGTGATCGGGAAGAGATTTCATATATAAAACAATAAGATGATTAAGGGAGGCGTTATTGTTGAGAAAATGGGCAGCTACTGGTATGGTGTTGATTTTGGCCGCGTCGTTCGCATTGTCCGGATGCACGAAGGACACGAAAACGGTGGAACAGCCGAAATCGGAAACAAAGCAAGAACCTCAAAAGAAGGTGCAAGACACTTTAATTGTAGGTCGCGGTGGAGACTCGGCATCGCTTGATCCTGCGATTGTAACGGACGGGGAGTCGATTAAAATCGCCCAGCAAGTATTCGATAAGCTGTTGGAATACAAAGCGGGCACGACAGAAGTGCAGCCTATGCTTGCAGAAAGCTGGAAAGTGTCGAATGACGGATTAGTTTATACGTTTTCGCTAAGAAAAGGCGTCAAATTCCATGACGGTACAGACTTTAATGCAGAAGCGGTTGTATTTAATTTCAGTCGTTGGAGCGACCCGAAAAGCCCTTATAAGTTCCAAGGGGACTCCTTCGACTATTACACTTCCATGTTTGGAGCCGAAGGGGCCAGCATTATCAAAGAGGTAAAGGCCGTAGATGCCAATACGGTTCAATTTACGCTTAATAAGCCGCAAGCTCCGTTCTTGCAAAACATTGCTATGCCTCCTTTCAGTATTGCCAGCCCGAAGGCTGTTCAAGAGAAAAAAGAGAAGTTTAAATCGGAGCCGGTCGGAACAGGGCCGTTTGTATTTAAAGAGTGGAAACGCAACGACTCTATTACTTTAGAGAAAAACGCGAGCTATTGGAGACAAGGATTTCCTAAGTTGAACAAAGTGATTGTACGCGCAATTCCGGACAATTCCGCACGTTTCACTGCTTTGCAAAACGGCGAACTTGACTTAGCCGAAGGCATTAATCCGGACGATCTGAAAAATCTTGAAGCGAATAAAAATTTGCAAAAAATTCTTCGTCCTTCTTTCAACGTAGGCTATCTTGGGTTTAATGTGACAAAGAAACCTTTCGACGATCCGAAAGTGCGACAAGCTTTGAATTATGCGGTTAACAAGAAAGCAATCATCTCCGCTTTCTTCGGAGGACTTGCTGAACCAGCGGTTAATCCGCTTCCTCCGTCACTTTGGGGTTACAACAAGGACATTCAAGATTATCCTTACGATCTGGAAAAAGCGAAGTCTCTGTTGGCTGAAGCGGGTTATGCTAACGGACTTCCTGGAGAATACACATTCTATGCGATGCCTGTTTCTCGTCCATACATGCCTGACGGTAAAAAAGTGGCGGAAGCCATTCAAGCTGATTTTGCCAAAATTGGCGTAAAAACCAAAATTGCATCTCCAGAATGGGCAACTTATTTGGATGACGTGAAAAAAGGTGAAAAGGATGATTTGTTCATGCTGGGTTGGACTGGCGATAACGGAGACCCTGATAACTTCTTATACACTCTGTTAGATAAAACGAACATCCCAGGAAACAATCGCAGCCGCTATGTAAATGAGGAAGTTCATAGTCTGCTTGTAGAGGCACAATCGGCTACTGATAAAGCGAAACGCGAAGATTTATACAAAAAATCCCAAGTTATCATCAAAAAAGACGCACCGTGGGTTCCGATCGCTCACTCCAACCAATTGATTGGAGCGAAAGCAGGCTTATCCGGTTATGTGCCTTCTCCGACAGGTTCTGAAGCGTTCACGGAAGTATTTTTTAAGTAAGATAGGTTGAAGCAGGGCGGTGGTCTCTGACTGCCGCCCTATTTTATTTGAAGCGGGTGATACATTATGTTAACTTACACAATCCGGCGATTGCTGCAGTTGATTCCCGTCTTGATAGGGATGACAATTATCGTTTTTAGCATCATTCACGCCATTCCAGGTGATCCCGCAGAAACCATTCTTGGAGAAAAGGCAAGCAATGAGGCTGTAGCCGCATTAAGACTTGAGCTGGGGCTGGATAAACCTGCTTATATCCAATACTTTGACTATGTTAAGAAACTGGCCACCGGAGACTTGGGAATGTCGATTCGTACAAAAGAGGCGATTTCCAAAGAAATATTCCCTTACTTGGCGGCTACAGCGGAATTAACATTCGCCAGTATATTCATTGCCGTTGTCGTGGGGGTCAATGCCGGGATTTTCAGCGCCTGGAGGCAGAATTCTTGGTTTGATTACACAAGTATGCTGGTTGCACTGGCTGGCGTGTCGATGCCGGTATTTTGGCTGGGACTGATGGAGCAATGGGTCTTTGCCTTAAAATTACAATGGTTACCTTCCATTGGACGAATGGATGCGCGGGAGCCGCTTAATGCGATCACCAATCTATATTTACTGGATGCAATGCTTGCTGGGCGTTGGGATCAATTATGGACAGTTATCAAACATTTAATATTACCTGGGATTGCACTTGGAACCATTCCGATGGCTATCATCGCCCGAATGACTCGCGCCAGTATGTTGGAGGTGCTTCGTTCCGACTACATCCGGACAGCTAAGGCCAAAGGGTTGTCGCAGTTTTTTGTGGTCTATAAACATGCCCTGCGAAATGCGCTAATTCCCGTTACCACCGTAATTGGTTTGCAAATCGGACTGCTTCTCGGAGGAGCGGTGTTAACGGAGACCATTTTTGCTTGGCCGGGTATAGGAAGATATATTTTCGACGCTATTAGTTCGCGTGACTATCCGGTCATACAATCAGGGATTCTGGTTATTGCCTTTATCTTTGTTTTGATTAATTTGTTAGTGGATCTGCTTTATGCGAAGATCGATTCTAGAATAAGTTATAAATAAGGGGGGAACGGCATGTCGCAAGTGGTAACGAGCCTAGAGACGAATAACAACGTGGCCGACGGCTCATCGAACCCCTGGTTTGACGCTTGGAGGAGCTTTTCCAAAAACAAGATAGCTATGACTGGATTCGTTATTTTACTATTTTTCGTAATTATTGCCTTCATCGCTCCATGGATTACGCATTATGATTTCAAAGAGCCTGTTTTGGTCGACAGATTACAGCCCCCAAGCGGGACTCACTGGTTTGGTACAGACGATCTGGGCAGGGACATTTTCACAAGAATCGTTTATGGTGCCCGTATCTCCTTATGGGTCGGCATCGTGTCCGTACTGGGTTCTATGGTGGCGGGAACGTTACTTGGTATATTAGCCGGATTTTATGGTAAATGGGCAGATGTGCTCATCTCCCGACTATTCGATATTTTGCTCGCTTTTCCCGGCATTCTTCTTGCGATTGCGATCGTTGCGGTCCTCGGTCCGTCGCTTCAAAATGCCTTGCTGGCCATTGCTATTGTAAATATCCCGCTATTTGGCAGGTTGGTTCGTTCAAAGGTGCTTAGCCTCAAGAATGAGGAATACATCATGGCAGCCAAGGCGCTCGGGATGAAGGACGGACGCATCTTATTTCATCATATCTTACCAAACAGTCTTACTCCCATAATCGTTCAGGGAACGCTTAGCATCGCTACCGCCATTATCGAGTGTGCGGCACTGGGATTTCTCGGTTTAGGTGCACAGCCGCCCACGCCGGAATGGGGGAAAATGCTGTCTGATTCGAGACAGTTTATTCAAAATGCGCCTTGGACTGTAATTTTCCCGGGGTTATCCATTATGTTTACGGTGCTAGGATTTAATCTGATAGGCGACGGTCTGAGGGATGCCTTGGACCCGAGGATGAAACAATAAGGTGATGTGCCAATTGAACGCGTACAGCGAGAACCGTTCGGAGCTTCCGGACGGTTTTTCTGTTGTAATAGATTTTAAAATCGTGAAGTTCAGATGGTGATGCATATCTCGGCCGAAGGATATGCCGAATCAAATGCTTCCAAATGGCAGCACAAATGTTTTTGACATTGTTTGGGAACGTAGGTATGCTATTTAACATCGCGATGTTGTCCTTGCAATTGGTGTCGTATTAATCAAATCACAACCTATGTGATGAACGCGTTAGGTTATCATACCAAAGGAGATTGATGTGAGAATGGATAAACGCTATATCGTTTGTTTGGGCGAGTTATTGATTGATTTCGTGCCTGAGGTGAACGGCCAGGCTTTGGCAGACGTTACGGGCTTCCAACGGGCGGCGGGCGGAGCGCCGGCCAATGTCGCTGCGGCGGTCGCCAAGTTGGGAGGCGACGCAAGGTTCATTGGCAAAATCGGCCGCGACCCGTTCGGCGATTTCTTGGTTCGCACGCTGGAGGAAGTCGGCGTGGATACGGCTGTAGTCCAGACCGACGAGGCAAAGACAGGTCTGGCGTTTGTTTCGCTGCGCGCGGATGGTGAGCGCGACTTCCTGTTTTTTCGCGACCCGGCGGCGGACATGCTGCTGCGCGCAGACGAAGTCAAGTCGCAGTGGCTGGAAGACGCAGCGGTCTATCACTTCGGCTCGGTATCGTTGATCGCCGAGCCGTGCCGCACCGCGACGCTGGACGCAGCGCGCCGAGCGAAAGAACTTGGGGCATTGGTGTCGTACGACCCCAATGTTCGCTTGGCTCTGTGGCCGAGCGCTGACGCAGCTCGGGCAGAAATCCTTGCGCAGCTACCGCTTGCGGATGTGGTCAAAGTCAGCGAGGAGGAAATCGAATTCCTCCTCGGCGTGGACGCGACCACAGGGGCGCAGCAGCTGCTGCAGTGCGGACCTAAAGTGATTATCATCACTTTAGGCCCGCAGGGATGCCGTGTCGTGACCGCACGGCAGGATGTCGTCATCCCCGGCACGCCTGTGGCAGCCGTGGATACAACTGGCGCCGGCGACAGCTTCGTCGGCGGCATGCTCTTTCAGTTGGCGTTGCTGGGCGTGACGCCAGAGGGCATCGTTGATGCGCTCGCCGAAGCGGGAGTCGCTGAGCGCGTATTCGCCTTCGCTAACCGTGTAGGCGCCATCACGACAACCCGCAGGGGAGCAATTCCCGCGCTCCCTACCCTCACCGAAGTGCAATAGGGGTGACGGAGTCACTTATTGGTTACAATCCCTGTCATGCCAATTTGCTCATAATTGTTCCTAGACTATTTTCTGTGGTATCTACAATTCGAGATGGATGGGATCGATAGTAACGATAGTATGCAAAATACCTTGTAAATAATTGTTGAAAAATGGAAGTTTATGTGATACTTTTAGATTGTAGCTTTTGAACTTATATCAAGATTGTTTTGATTTGCGAAGAACGCAGATTTCGGATTTAATTCCGGGGTTTGCGTTCTTTTTTTGTTTTGGTTAAGAAAAGGGGGTGAGATATTGAATCGCAGGAGAAGCCTGCTTATTAGTTTGGTTGCTGCGGTTATGGCGGCGCTGCTGGTGTATGGGGTATATGTGCTGCAAGTGAATCAGGTTGAGCTGCAGCAGACGGTTCAGGTTGTTGTTCCGAAAGATTTTATCCGTTCTGGTGTCTTGATTCGTGAGGATATGGTGGAGTTCAGAGCTGTTCAAAAGGGAAGCTACACAAGCAATATGCTGACTAACCTGAAGGAGGTCATTGGGCAGGAGACGTTGATTCCGCTAGGTACACATGAACCTATTTTGAAATGGAAGGTGAATCGATATCATCTGCTCCCTAATGAGCAGCAGGCTACTTTTCAAATTCCCAAAGAGTATTTGCTATCCGTTTCGAATGGTATTCGTGCCGGTGATCGAGTGCGCATTTATATGTCTGGGGCGGATGGCAGCTCGCGGAGGCTTTTTGATGAGAAGGAAATTACGGTTGCTTCTGTGAAGTCATCGGCCAATGTCGAGGTGGACAATCCAAAGAACTCTAATCTGCTGTCCAAAGTGGACGGGGATAAGGAAAAGATGTATGCTTCCCGGTTGGAATCGAATGGGGCTATCGACCAGATCAACCTTAATTTAGCGGAGAGTGAGTGGCTCCAAATCGATCAACTATGCAGTATGAAGAAAGCAAAGTTGGTCATTGCGTTCAGTTCCTCTTCTATTTTGGCAGGAGAATGAATGGGAGCATAGGGTCGGCAGGAGAATGAAAGGAGGTCTGAGGTATGCATATCGGTTTGCTTTCAACGGATCAACGATTAACTGATGAAATTATTAATGTGGTTTATATGAAACCGTTAAACTGGGTTATTTCCTCGGCTGCGGTTGATCTCGCTAATAAATTAAATGACCTACCTTTTTCACATGTGATTATATCGGATAGGGAGCTAGATTTTGGAGATTTGGTAGAGTTCCTTGAGGGGTTACAGCAACAGTACTCAGATATAAAAATAATTGTTCTGCTTTCGAATTATCATGATGCTCCCATCAATGAAAAATATGTGAAAATGTGCAAGTTGATGAGGCTTGACTATATCCAGCCAGGGCGCAGCACAGCTGTTATTGCTGATGATATTCGGGCTTGGGTGGATGGTTCTGGGGGAGATCAGGGGAATCAACAGCCTAAAGGAAAGTTGATCACATTCATCGGGTCTACACCAAACATAGGTACGACGTTGGCTTCATTTGGAGTGGCCTACTCGCTAGCGTTGGAGTCGTCTAAGAAAGTTGGGTATCTATGTCTCAATTTAAAAAGCTCCAAGCTTCATCGTTATTTAGGCCGGGACGAGCATGTTTTTACGCTGGATGGTCTGAGAGCGGAGTTGAAGGCTCAAAGCCTCACACCGGAAAGGCTGCTGCAAGTGTGCGATAAACCGAAAGAGGCACATGGGTTACATGTTTTGTATGGTAATATGCTTCGCGAGCAGGCGGAGTTTTTTTCACCATCCGAGATTGTTCATTTGTTGCGAGTAGCTCGAAGTGCTTTTGATGTCTGCGTCATAGAGGTTAACGCCTATTGGGACAATGCGGCGACGGTTTGTGGGCTGCTGGAAGCAGATAGCAAAATTGTTGTAACGACAGCCGATATCTCCCATTTTCAAGAGGATTTTTCGAGGTGGATCAGGCAGGTTGGCTCTGTTTTTGGCCTTCAGCCGGATAGCTTTGAATTAATGGCTGTTCAAACAGATCGACATGCCAAACCTAACGAGTTCACGATAAAAGATATTCGCAAGGAAACACAGCTGCATTTCATTGGTCAAGTTTCCAGACATGCTGATGCGCTTTCTCGTTGTAATCAAGGAAAGCTGCTGGACATGTTTGCGCCAAGCCATGCTATGCATGAGGAGGTTAAGGCGGTTTCACGTAAATTCATTGATTACTACAAGCTGCCAAGGAAGGTGAGCTTACGACAAGTCACGTGGCTGCAGAAGATCATTACAGGAAGACGAACGGCCACTTAAATCAAGCTAAATCAAGCAGGGAAGAGGTGAAGGGAGTGAATGAGGAAAGGTTTTCGATTATAACCTACATGCATGAGCGCAAGACAGAGGCTTCCGAGGTAGGTACGGGTACAAGTAAGTCGGAAAAGGGAGTTGGACTTGGTAATGGGCAGGAGAGAATTGGGAATGGGGGGATAGAAGCAGGGCAAAATGGGCGGCCATTGGGAGTGGCAGGAGAATTTGAAAGTACTTCAGGAGTGAAAGATGGAACAGGGGCCGGAGTAGATGCCACTTTTAACCAGTGGGTTCAGGACATACGTGGTGAGCTTGTTACAATGAAAGGAAGGACGGAGGCAGAAAAGCAGCTTTATAACGAGACTTTGAATCGTGCAATTCTTGGTTATGAGGAGGATCGAGGCAAGCTGCTTGCGATTATCCATGATCTTGTATCGAAAAGAAGGCTTTCTGATGTGCCTCCACGGACTAGTGGATATACGACTTTGCCTGAAGCGATTTTTGCTGAGATTATTGGGTTGAATGTGCTTGAACTCGTATTGAAGCAGAGGGAGGGACTTGAGGAGATTCAGGTTGTGGGGAGACAGATTTTTGAAGTGCGTGGAGGGATGGCATTGCCGTCTCCGTATATGCTGCCTTCCGTACGTGAATTAGAGCGGATTCAACAAAATCTGGTTCTTTTTAACAATGATACTTTGAATCCTAGGAAGCGATGGGCGGAGGTCGTTCTGCGGGACGGGTCGCGTGTTACGATGACAGGGTTCGGATTCACAGCTGAACCAACATTAACGATTCGTTTTTACACCGTAAAGAGGTTTGATTTGGCTTCGCTTGCCGCTGCGGAACTTGCCACGATGGATAGCCGGATGGAAAACCTGATTCTTTGTTTGATTCGCTCTTATTTTAACATGGTCGTTATTGGCCCAACGAACTCGGGGAAGACCAATTTAATCAAAGCAATCATTGCCGAAATGGATGATAACGAAAGAATTATTACGATCGAATCGAGATTCGAGTTAAATCTGAAGCGAGATTTTCCGCACAAAAATATCGTTGAATACGAAATTGACGAGGAGGACCCGAGGCATTCCGGTTTGCAAGCTTTTAAACTGGCATTAAGGCAATCACCAAAGCGCATTTGTCACGCCGAAATTAGGGATGATGATGCAAACCTTTATGTTAGGGCCTGTACGCGAGGTCACGAGGGCAGTATTACTTCAGTCCATGTTAGTGAACTTGAGGATGTACCTGATGCGATTACGGATATGTGCATGCTGGATGGCCGGGGGATGAATCCTCTGCGTTTAACGAAACGGATTACAGAGTTTGTTACTCAAATCGGTATAGAGATGAAGATCGTTCATCTGAAAAGAAAAATTGTGCGAATCGTCGAATATCGGTATGAAAATGAGGAGGTTTGCGTCACAGATCTCGCAGTTTATGACAAGTCGACAGATGATTGGACATTTCCCGGGAAATTGTCGCATCATGCATCGCGGAAAATAGTTAAGGTTGACCAAGAGGGGCATGCATTGTTGATGAAGCTCGGTATTATTGAGAAAGAAGGCGAGTAATGGGATGATTTTCGCCAAATATGTCTTTCTAATCTTGCTTTTTGTACTCGTATATATACTCATTCAATCCCTTTTAAAGCTACTCATCCGACAACGCAAAGCCAGATTTAGGCTGCATTATGTCAAAAACTCCACGTTCGGCACTAGATTCAGCGAATATTTGGGGAATAGGAGCCTTTTATTTAAGCCTGTAAAGGAAATGATGGAATCCGTCGAATCCAAAATGAGCATGCGGTCTATGCTGACGCTAAGTTTCGTGTTGTTTTTAGTTGGACTTTTAGCGGGTACTTTGTTTTTCCAGACGTTAAAAGGGGTCTTTATCCTTACATCCATCTGTGTTTCGCTGCCGTATATGCGGCTTCGATTGAAGCTGGTTAGTGTCAGGTTGCAAACTCGATTGGAATTTCTTCCGGCCGTTGAAGTTTTCTATCAGTACTATATGGTGGATCCAAACAAGAATATGAAAATTGCTCTTAAGTATTGTTTAGAAGAAAACCGAATTTTATATCCGATCAAGCCTGTATTCGAACAATTATATCGTAATTTAATGACACAACGGGATACGGAGGAGAGTTTGCGCATCTTCTCACTCACTTTAGGCCATACCTGGGCCGATTATTTTGTCGGCGTTATGCGTGTTTCTTTGACGGAAGGGAGTTTTGTTGGAGAAAGCCTAAAGGAGTTAATCGTCGATATGCGGAAAGCGCAGCGATTCGATCAGTTGGAAAGAAATCGGCTTTTGGAGATTCGTATTGCCAATTTTACGCCAATTTTGTTTCTTGCCTTATTCTTATTTATTAATTTCAAGGTAAACACAGAGAATGCTTATTTGTACTATATTATTGACCCTGGTGGGCGAAACATGATCTTAGATGCGCTTCTGCTTATTTTTATCTCGTTTTTAATGGGAATGTACTTATCTATGCGAAGAATGTGAGGGATTGGCTCTGTGATTATTGATAGCACACAACTTGTGATTATTCAGATGGCTTCTAATTTACTACTCTTCCTTCTCTTCATGACAGTTATTTATCACGGCTTCATGCATGTGCCTGTCCGGACGAAGAGGTGGAGGTCTCTTCATGTCAAAAGAGCGCTGCAAGAAACGAGGCTTCCCTTATGGTTGTTCACATGTTTAGGATTGAGTACGAAAATAGTGGAGGAAAAGCGGCAGCTATTGCTGGGGTGCGGTATTTGGATGAATGCCAACCTTTACGAAGGTGTGAGAAGAATGTTGATGGGTGGGGCACTTTTGATTGGTGCGGCAGGATACTTAGCTCTGGATTATCCTATGTTTACTTTTCATATACAGCCCATTTATGTCATGGTCGGGGCGGCGTGTATGCTGATTTTTTTATTTTTTGATAAAAAAGTGCTGGCTCAATTGAAGGAAAAACGAGCACATCGGATTGTTCGAGAAATTTACGTTATTAGTCATCACCTTCTCTATTACAATGATTCTCATATGAATTTGCATGCCAAGCTTTCTTTATGTGTAACGCAGACGCGCTCGATCCGGACACACTTTCAATTGCTGCTTAATGAATGGTATCAAGGCTCGGAAGAAGCTATTTTGAATTTTAAAGCGAGATTAGGCACGGATGAAGCGCATAGCTTTGGGGAAACGTTGAATGCTTTGAGGCTTAATGAACACGGCAGTTATTACGAACTGATGAAGCAACGAATTCAGGACTACAAAGAAAAAATGGAACTGGTCCGAGACAGTAAAAAAGAAACCGTTTCTTATTTGCTTTTTGTGTTAGCGGGACTGCCGATTTTGAACACCTTTCGGGTATTCATGTACCCGTGGATTGCCGAAGGTCAGCGATTATTTGATGCGATTAACTAAGGAGAGTGCGAGCTTATGAGGAACATATTGATTACAGTCATGATGCTAATTGTGGTGGCTTTACTTTTTACATCGATTATAAATGATGGGTCTACAGGGATGAGACGAAATATTTCAACGCATGGAACGCAAGCAAATACAGACATTACGGCATTGAGGCCTTAATGATAGAAGGCTTGCTTTGAGATCGATCCTCGTTACGGTGATGCTGATTATGGTGGTGATTGTCATATATAACAATGTAGTTGGGGGCAGCACAGGTACCCGACAGCAGGTTAGTAACAGCGGTGCAAGGATTAATGGGACGATTGAGCGGATTAACCCATGAAGCAGATTTTGGTGTTTATTTTGTTTGCGACGATGCTTTGCTGGTTCATGTTCGCACCAGTGTATAAGCATGTCATTATTGTTAGACAGGCTGTTTTGCAAAAAGAGGTCGATTACTTGCTAGAAATCGGTGCCAACGGCAGGCACGGTTATATTAATAGCGTAATGATTCAGGATTCTAGGGATCGAATGGAGGAAAGAGGCTTCGTATCCGGGGATCTTGTTTATACGGTAGAAACGACCACAGGGGGCGGGGGAATGGATGCAAGTCTGCCTGTTTGGAGAGGGACAGGCTTAAGTTTGAAAATGACGTATCCGTATCATCGACTTTTTGTGATTGATCAGCTTGTCGGAATTACAGTTCCCGCTGCTTCTGATCGCATGGGCGCTGCGGGCATGAAAATGAGTGAATATGTACCTTGAGGGCCCGAGGTGATGACTTGTATAAACTGCTTTTGTTCGTTTTGATGAGTGTGGTTTATCTATCGCTATTTGCTTTGCAAACGGATGAGGAGTTGGCGATGCATACGCTTTTTCACGGAAAGCACGCTTTGAATAATGCGGTACATGCGGCTGCTCAGCAAAGTGATCAAGTGAAGCTGGCAGGCGGCATTCACGCTATTGATGAGACGAAGGCAAGAAACGCAGCGCTGCAGTATTTGCAAACTAATTTAAGATTGAATGGGATGAATGATCCGCTGCCAAATACGTTTTTACGCTCTCGGGTTGTGGTGGAATTATTTAAGATTGTTAATGATAATGAGGTATTTCCTTATACGTATTTGGATGCGGGATATGGTTACTCGGTTACACTTGATCGGCCTGGAGTGATTATGTTCATCCGTTTGGAATTTCCGCGAACGTATACCGTTTTGCAGCCGATTACGTGGACGATTAAGTCTTCTGCGGAGATGGTATTTTGAATGTATAATAAGAAGGTGAGGTGTAAATTCAGGGCTGCATAAGGAGAGGTACGTATGAATGTTTTCCAGCAAAGACAGCAGTGGCTGCAGGGTGAGATGATCCAGCGGGGATGGTCCGGCTTCTTGGTCGCCAACAATGTGGATATATATTATTACTGCGGATCGATGCAGACGGGGTATCTGTTTATTCCGGCGGAAGGCGAGGCGCTTTATCTCGTACGCCGAAGTTTGGTCCGAGCGGAGGAGGAAGCGTCAGCGGCTGTGGAAGCGCTGGGGTCTTTGAAGACGCTCGGTGAGCGTCTTCTGGCGCGATGCGCGGATGGATCCGCGGCTGCGCCGCTGCGGATCGCGACCGAGCTGGACGTGTTACCCGTCCAGCTGTTCTTTCGTTTGCAGGCCGCGCTGCCCGGCGCGGTCTGGGAGGACGGCTCGCTGCTCGTGCGCGAGCAGCGGATGATCAAATCGCCGAACGAAGTCGCGGCGATTCGGAAGGCTGCGCGTGTCGTCGACGCAGCCTTGGAAGCGGTCATCCCCCACATTCGTGAGGGGATGGCGGAGTTTGAGCTGATGGCGCTCATCGAGCATCAGCTCCGCCTGCGCGGGCACCAAGGGCTGATGCGCATGCGCGCGTACAATTCCGAGTTGATAACCGGAATGGTAGCGGCAGGAGCTGCGGCAGCGGTGCCCACCTATTTTGACGGGCCGGCCGGTGGCACGGGGCTCCACCCGTCCAGCCCGCAAAGCTCTGGCCGCGCGCTGATCGGACGCGGCGAACCGATCCTCGTCGATATCGGCTGCTCGATCGACGGTTATCTCATCGATCAGACGCGCACGCTAGTGATCGATGATTTAGACCCTGAGCTGCAGCGGGCCTATGACGTGGCGGAGCAGGTGCTCCGCGCTACGGAATCCAGGCTGCAGCCTGGTGTTATCGCCGAGCATCTGTATCTGCTCGCGCTGGATCAAGTGCACGAAGCGGGGCTAAGCGCCCACTTCATGGGGTACGGCGCCGACCAAGTGAAATTCCTTGGTCACGGCATTGGGCTCGAAATAGACGAACTGCCTGTTCTCGCCAAAGGGTTCAAATACCCGCTGGCGCCTGGCATGGTCATCGCGATTGAACCCAAGTTCACCTTCCCCGGTCGCGGAGTGGTTGGCATTGAGGATACGTATCTGATCACCGAAAGTGGATACGAAAAACTGACAATTTCCCGTGATAAAGTGATACATATTTAAAGCTAGCAGATGTAAAGCAAATATGCGAAAAGACTACCCGGGAGCGGCACGCTCAATGGTAGTCTTTTTTTGAATTTAACTATATATGTTGAACTAAAATATGTTGAACTAAACATCTTATTGTTCATCAAACATTCTGTCGATAAAACCCGAAAAGCTTCCGAACGGAACTATAATCCCCTATTCGGGGAAAACCATATAAGAGATTTTACCAAATAACGCCTTCTCATTCCTTCAAATGGTTTCCTGTCAATGGAAGTAATTATTATATCTTCTCAATCACCTTATCGATTAATCCATATGTTTTCGCATCTTCAGCGGATAGGAAGTAATCACGGTCCGTGTCTTGTTCAATCTTCTCGATCGGTTGCTTACTTGTTTCCGCAAGAATACGGTTAAGTGTTCGCCGTGTTTTGAGAATGTGCTGGGCACGAATGTGAATATCACTGGCTTGACCTTGGGCACCTCCCCATGGTTGGTGAATCATGACCTCGGCATTAGGGAGTGCAAATCTTTTGCCAGGTGCACCAGCAGTCAGAAGAATGGCACCCATTGATGCGGCCATACCTACACAGATGGTGGAAACGTCGGGCTTAATGAAATGCATCGTATCGTAAATCGCCAGTCCTGCAGAAGTGGAACCACCGGGCGAATTAATGTAGAGCGAAATATCTTTCTCAGGATCTTCAGCGGAAAGGAACAACAACTGAGCAATAATTGCATTTGCTACTTGATCGTTTACTTCAGTGCCAAGAAATACAATGCGATCTTTAAGCAATCTGGAATAAATATCGTAAGAGCGCTCACCGCGTGCAGTTTGTTCGACAACCATAGGTATGAAACTCATAGGAATCATCCTTTCTATTTGAGGTGTGCATTATGCAGCTTTGTTTTGAACGGTATGACTTTGCACAGATAGCTTCTGGCCAAACCCGGAGGATACCATGATAAGACGAATCGGTTCCTTGCCATGAGAAGTTTGAAATTCATGAACGATGACGGTAGCTTCTGATTCAGAAGGCGAGGAAACTTGACGACGATAAGAGTCGATCGAAATCACGTTGCTGCCCGTTGTTTCAAGAGTACGTTCAACTGCTTGCTCCCAAGCAATAACAGGTATTGCCTCACTCTCACTCGGCTTACTTGTTTGTTGTTCTTGGCTCATGGCGTTTGCCTCCTCATTCTTTCGGATTAGGATATACGGCTAACAAGACTTGATACGCTTCATTGCCGTCCTTGCTGCCAGAGTATCGATCCACTAATTGCTGTACCATGGCAGCGTACTCCTCAACGAACTTTTGCCTTTGCAGTTCATCAGACAAATGGACCTGTAGTTGAAGCGTAGCACTAGGAATTACTTCACCGACATCGGATTGCTCCATAAGCAGCATCGCATCTTTGCGAATCCGCTCGGATGTGGTCACGAGATGAGCAAGTGAGCTCTGGTCTTTCAACCTCTGTAAGGTTTCAGGCTTCATACTGAGCGATTCGGCTAAAACAAAGGTTTTGGCTATGGCTCTGTACAGAACTTCCACCAGATTACGCACCTGGCGTGTGCCTACTCGTTGAACCAAGCCTGCTTTTTCCAATGCTTTGAGATGGTAGTTAATGCGTTGGGCCGTCTCACCAAGTGTTCGAGCAACTTCAGCGGCAGACCCTGGCACTATCAATTGAGCGATGATTTCCCCACGAAGAGGGTTCAGCAAGACCGTTGCTTGCTCAGGAGATTCGATGTAATAACTGTCTTGAATATCTTTTAGCATGGAGAATTTGCCTCCAATACAAAGAATATGTTACGTAAAAATATTTTATTATGTGGATTGAGAAATGTCAATGGGCTATGAAAGAAGCTGTTGCTACATCCCTTGTTTGAGGATGTGAAGGTATTTATTCTTGATGATTCGCTCTTTTCACGTGCCCGTAGTAAAACTGTTGAACTTCTTGCTAACGTACATGACCATACAAAGGGCAAGTTTGTTCGAGGATTTCGTATGCTAACCTTAGGATGGTCCGATGGGAATACGTTTGTTCCTCTTTGTTTTTCGCTTCTCAGCTCAAATAAGCAAGAGAATCGTTATGTTGAAATGAACGCCGACATTTGCAGCAGGAACTTGCCGCTGGAGTTCAAGCCTCTTATTTGTTGTTTGACATTCATTGGATGATAAGGGATTGAGCTTGGCTTCGATGAGACTACTGCTTAAAAGTAGCAAGAATTTACGCCAATTGAACTGGCTCGAATTCAGAAAGCGATTGACACTATCTTTTCCTGGCCGGGCAGCTTCATCTTCTTTTTTCAGCGTTTGATATAGATTCTTGTTGCTGAAAACTAGCAAAAAAATGAATTTGAACAGTTCAAAGCATGTAAAACCGCACTCCTTGAAAAAATTAGATTGTTCAACAATTTACTGATCCGATGTTGGGCAAAAAAGGAATCTACTTTTGAAGTTAATTGCTTTTCAGAAGCCGAGGGATTTGATACGATAGACAAGAGAAACATCCTTCCTTGGTGGTTTTGTGTGGTAGCTTAATTTTACCAAAGGATTGGGTGTTTTTCTGTTCTTTTCCGTGACAATTCCTCGTCAGATCAAGGGTTTATAGGATTTTTCAAGGTGCGAAAGTTGAGTTATTAACAGATCCCAAATGAAAGGACAATCAAAAGAATTAAATGGGATTGTTGCTATTCTGCTAAATAAGGGGATAGATCCTAATATTGTGTTCGAAGTTGGCGATAAAAGATCATTAATAATAGATGCTGCTAGTAGTAATAATTTTGAGATTGTAAAACTTCTGGTTCAGTACAGAGCGAATGTAAATAGTTATGATATTAACGTTAAAACGGCCCTTTATTCAAATCTTAATCTCTATTCGGAGGGTAACGTGGAAATTGCAAAGTTCCTTTTGGATAATGGAGCAGACCCCTATATTCAATCAACCTACGGAATAGCGCAAAATTAAGTCCCAGAAACCGGAGAGGGATTGAGTGGATGTCGAATAACAAGAAAATAGACCGATAAGCATCCGCAGAAATTGCGGATTTTTTGATTGCCGATTGAGGCCTTTGATTTGAATGTCCAGATATGAGATTTCGCCTATAGCAAGCTTGAGAAAGTCTATAAAGAGGCTGAAGCGGCCGTATCACATTTATCCAAAAAACTGGTACAAAAAGGCTAAATTAAAACGCACTCTTCCCTTTGTTGGAGAGATGCGTTTTTTGCGTTCAAAAGATAGCCGCGGCAGCTGCTCCCTGTTTTAATTTGTGCGGAAGCATGTTACAAAAACAAGGTTTTGAAG
Source organism: Paenibacillus sp. yr247 (assembly GCF_900103825.1). Lineage (GTDB taxonomy): Bacteria > Bacillota > Bacilli > Paenibacillales > NBRC-103111 > Paenibacillus_E. The sequence goes on along the minus strand of NZ_FNIF01000026.1, from coordinate 6,095 downwards.
TGTTCGGAGCGTTAACAAATCTTGGTGGACATAGTCATTATTATTTAAAAAAGGACATTTCCGATTCCGACAATGCCAGCCCATTTTCTTGAAAACTTTTATGTCAGCAGTTATGTGCTTGTTTTTTTAATAAATAAAGAGATAGCAAATAGCAGAGGGATGTAGAGAAACATCATATATTCACCTGCCATCGAGTATAAATCGAAACTGATTTGAACTTGTTCGTCATTCCTAATAAGGAAAAACACAATTAAGATGAGACCTATAAATATTTTTAAACTAGTTCGCTGCTTCATTTTTGTCGTTTGTTTCATACTATGGCAGGCTGCCCATAATCCTAATGAGATAATGGCTAAGATCTTAACTATCCAAACGGTAATCAACAAGGTTTCCATTCGCTGCATAATTGGATAGTCAAGTGTCGAATACAAGCTCAAGGTTGGCCAAGCAATTAGCTGGAGCTGACCTTGACTGAAATACATGATACCTATACAAGATAACGTTAAATACAATAGGCCGCTAACCAAAACCGCCCAAAAAGCCCATGGGGTTGCTTTTTTTGGACTTCTGATGAAGGGGTAGACGACCAATAGAGTTGCGCATCTAGCAAATTCATGCGTCATTTGTCTGGAGGACTGGGCGATTTGTGTTATGGAGTGATCAAAAATGGGAAGAAAGTTATCCGGATGAAGGCGAGAGAAGGCGGCAACGAAGATTTGAGGCAGTATGAAAATAAAAATGCTTATTGTCCCCCCCATACATAAGCCTGCGATGGACTGAAACCCTCCGGAAATAGCGTAATACACAATAAACAAAATGAATAATCCAATAGGCCAAATAGCCGTATGTGGCAATACCCATATATGGATGATTTGAAGATAATATCTGAAGGCTACAAACGAACCAAATACGAAGAACATAACCATGATAACATTGATGATGGTCCCCATTATTTTACCGAAATATCGGTTGTTAATGGCGACTAGGTTTGCTTGTCCCTGATTCTGTCGATTAATAATAAAATACATCATCCAAATCAGCAATGCGATAAAGAGTGTGGCCAGAATAACCGACAACCAGGCATCATGCCCAGCGCCAAAAGTGATATGATGTTGGAAGCTCATTGTCCCGGGACTTACCAAACTTACGTACATCAGAAACAATAAATGGATAGGTGAAACAGAAAATTTATCGCTAACTACTCCATTCACGTAATTTTGTCCCCATTCTGTTATTTTTGTATACCTGCCTTAACAATTTGCACTTTCGTGATGACATTTGTCTTCATGGAAGGGTAGACTTCGTAAAATTCGGAGGCATTCCAGCCTCGGGTTTTACTCCGGAGGAAGCTGCCAAACCCAACCGGATCAATATTGGCACTGAGGCAGGATTGGATGAAATGTTCCAATTCTTTGGATATGTATGTTTCGAGCATGGTTTGTAATTGATTGTTCTCTGTAATAGGAAGTGTACCTTTTATTTGTAGCTTCACATTTATGTTTATGTCTAAACCATATAATTGCTGTGAAACGGCCTTGGTTGGAATGGGTGTGAAGTTAGTCTTAGACTCTATAATTTGCACAAAAGCATACTTCTCGTTATCGTTCTTTGCGTCTTCCAAAGGAAACATGAAGTTACCGTTTTTACTGTTTTCAACAAGCATTTTGAGCCATAGAGCATCTTCGTTACTCTTTTGTGAAATCAGCTTTCCGTCCTTATCATCCTTAAATAGAACGATGCCATCTATCTGTGGTTTTTTATCCGCATCCCAGGAGAAAAGAGGTAAATAGGTATCTCTTCCTTCGTCAAAGAAGTTGTAAAGTGTGGTTTGCAGGTCGGTATACGGCAAATTCGCCGTATCCGAGTTTTGGTTGATCATTTTCATTAAAAATAAAGGATCATGCGCTGGAATCGTTGCTGCTAACAACTCAGAAGCTTTATTTTTAGACACGGCTAAATTAAGGTTACCTGAAATGGATACATCTTGTGCGAGAAATTTCAGTATCGGACCAATATTGTGCGTCGCATAATCCGCTCCGAAGAGCATCATTCTCATTTGGCCGTATTTGATTGGATTATTAGACTTGAGATTCAGAAGCGGGATCATGTTATAGCTGTTATTGGATATGGTCTTTAGCAATTTAACATTCGTTTTTTCCTTCTCCTTATATTCTCCAATAAGTGCACTGGATAATACTGTCTGGTTATCCAAATCAAAGCCGGCGGTTTGCACGAGTTCAATTTGATTGATGACTTGACTATTGTTGCAGGAAGTTAGAAGCATGCTCATAGCGAAGAAAAACAAATAACAGCTCCACTTTTTTCTGAATCCCAACGACAGTCACTCCTCATCAAAATCACGTTTAATCGTTGCCTTTTTAGGTTTATAACGAAGACTTGTAACAGGCTTGAGATAGCTTGGTCTTGAATTGATCTGAGTATAAGAGGAACGGACGATGCTGTCATTAAGATCTTTTGTGTGTAAGGGAAAAAAAGGGGACATATATGGATATCCCAATGAACGGAGTTGGGACAAATGCACAAGTAAGAAGCAAATACCAAGCGCAATCCCTAGACTACCCCAGATGGCTGCGAGAAGGATGATTGGGTATCTCAAAAACCGAATGGCATTAGACATTTTATAGATTGGAGTAACAAATGAAGCTAGAGCTGACAGAGATATAATTATAATTAACACATTACTCGTTAATGAGGCTTCAACTGCAGCTTGACCTAATATAATCCCTCCAACAATACCGAGTGTTTGACCAATACGACTAGGAAGGCGGGCCCCTGCTTCCCTTAGTAGTTCTACAGTAATTTCTAAGAATAGGGCTTCAATGATTGGCGGGAAGGGCACACTTTGTCTGGAATAAATCAGTCGTCCAAGCAGTTCTTTGGGAATAATATCATAATGAAATGTGATGACAGCGACATACATGGCAGTGGCCAGAAGAGAGAAGGCAACACCGAAAATTCTAATTAAGCGAAAAAAAGATCCAAGCAGCCAAGGTGTATAGTAGTCTTCTGGGGACAGAAAAAAGTCAAATAAATTCGTAGGTCCGGTGATAAAGTAAGGGGAGCCATCACAAATCACGGCTACTTGACCCAATACAAGAGAATATACGACCCGATCCCTACGCTCCGTTGTTATAAAAAGTGGGAAAGGAGTGAATGAATTATCCGCAATTAATTGATCCAGCTGAGTGGTATCAAAAATAACATCAAAATTCAGAGCGCTAATACGTTTTTCTATTTTGGCTACATTTTCTTGATTTGCAGCGTCTTTAAGGTACAGCAGAGATACCTTGGTCTTGGAAATGCTTCCAGCTGAAATTTCTTTAATAATTAAATCAGGGGTATTTAACTGCAGACGGATAAGTTTCAAGTTAATATCTATATCCTCGACAAAGCCCACCTTTGGCCCAACGACGCTAAATTCCTCATCCGCATCATTGCTTGTACGAAGACCTTCATTGCTTGTGATTGGAACAAGAGCATACCTCTCCGGCACTTCATCACTATGTACAAGGACAAGTCCCTTTAACACACTTAATTGAGCAGTTTCAATCTGATCGGTAATATGAGTTCCTTCAATTGGAATATGAGAGACAATTTCTTCGATTGTTATTAAGGAGTGTGAAGGTTCTACCTGTTGAAGTGATCGAATTGATAGGTTCAACATCTCTTTATTGATTAAAGTTTTATAGTAGGAAAGCTTAAAGGTTGTTTGTGCAGTAAGCATAAAGGAGAGTTCTATCGTAACGAAGTCACTTGACTGTTGACAAGCCTCAAGGAAATCCTTCATTGAAGTTGGTTTTAATTGCTTATTTGGCATGGTTGTTCGTTCCCATCATCCGATTTGCCTATATTTTGGATGAAAGCTCACGTTATTATTCATTTCAAGAACTTTGCTTTTTGGTGAAAGGGGCTAGGCTAATTGCTATTAGTTAACAGACGGTTTAAACAACCAAGTGCAAGAGGGATGCGCTTCTTATTGTTCTGGTCAACTAAGCCGTCGCTCATTCTTCTTTTCTATGGAGTTCAATAGTATAACAACGTCGCCTTATTAAGGGAGTTGTCGGATTATGCTGATAAATAAATAAAAAAATTTATGATCAAATTTAGTTTTTGTTATTTATTAAATATCGCTTCGAAGCATAGAATATGTTTTGCAGCTCAAAAATTCCTTTGGTTACTGAGGCATATTCAAATGTCGAAAACATAGATAATAGTTCGAACAACGGCTGAGGAAATATGCGGAGTAACAAGTGGTTTGAAAGTATGTCAATGATTTTGATATTTAATAACAATTTTGGTAATAATAAATTATTATCAAAAGAAGTGCAAAGTGCAATATCTGCAACTAGACAACGATACCTAGCAACAAATAAATACTAACTCTTACAGACAACAGGAGTAACATTTATGAAAACATTATTTACACAAAAACTTGGTTTTGGAACAGCACCTTTAGGTAATATGTTTCGTAATATACCAGAACAAGAGGCAATGTCGACAATAGAGGCGGCGTGGGAACAAGGAGTTCGGTATTTCGATACAGCTCCATTCTATGGCGCTGGTCTTGCCGAAAGTCGACTCGGGCAAATGTTATCTAAACAAAATCATGACGAATATATGCTAAGTACAAAAGTTGGTCGAGTAATTTCAGATGAAATAGAAGACCCGTCCACTCGTGATCTTGGTGAGAAAGGTGGGGTATTTGAATTCGGCAATAAAAACAAAATTATCGTTGATTATTCTGCAGACGGAACTTTGCGTTCGATTGAACAAAGCCTAAAAAGATTAAATACCGATCGATTAGATATAGTATTCGTTCACGATATTGCGCAGGATTTTTATGGTGACGAATGGCTGACTCATTTTGAAAGTGCACGAAAAGGTGCATTTAAAGTTTTAACAAAATTGCGTGATGAAGGTGTCATTAAATACTGGGGGCTAGGTGTAAATCGAGTCGAACCCATTGAAATTACGCTTGAATTAGGGGAAGCAAAACCAAATCTAAGTTTATTAGCAGGAAGATACACGTTATTAGATCATGAAAAGGCCTTACAACGATTGATGCCAAGCGCTTTAAGGGAGGAAATGGGTATTGTCGTTGGTGGGCCTTACAGTTCTGGTATCCTAGCTGGAGGGGCAAACTTCGAGTACCAGAAGGCATCTCCGGAAATCATCGCAAAAGTGGAAAAAATAAAAAGTATTGCATCACGTTTCGGTGTAAGTGTGAAGGCAGCTGCAATTCACTTTTCGCTAGCTAACCCTGTTGTCGCAGCTGTTATTCCGGGAGCCAGTAGGCCGGAAAGAATCGCGGAGGATGTAGCTGCATTAAAGGAAGTAATACCATCAGAGTTTTGGATAGAAATGAAGGAGCAGAAACTAGTTGCTGAGAATGCCCCACTTCCAATTAAATGAGTTCTCATTAATGTATTGCATGAACATTAAGATAAAGTTAGGAGGAGCAGATAATCATGGCTGATACAAAAGTTACTTTGGAAATCTCGGCAAGTCCAACTGATATATAGAATTTGATGGGTGGCTTTTAAATTCTAATTTCCGCCCGCGGGAAAATAAAATGAAGTCATTCACATATAACCGCTTTAAATCTTGCTTGGCTTGTGAAATAAGCTGTGCAGCTTTCTGAGTACCCGTAGAACCGCCCGCTCGTTTCATATGCCTTCTCCAACTCGTAATTACCTCTGAAACGGACATAGACTGAAGATCTAGTGGTGAAGGTAAATCTTTAAGAGTAGTTGCGCAAAGCCGGACTATACTTGGCTGAAAGAATGTCAGGAAAACACATCGAGCCGCCAACCGACGACGGATCGTTGCTGCTTTTGTGCTACTTTGCTTCAGATAAATATCCTAATTAATTTGTCAGAAGTACTTCAAAACTATTTTGTAAATCAGTCAATTTAGCCCTAAAACTACTTCAAGACTTTATTTGTCATTTTATTTTTACGAAAAAACTAGCAAACCCTTGAGGAGGCCACTGAAAAAGTCCAGCAAAGGTACAGATTTCCTCAATTTTTTGAGGAGGCTGTACCTTTTTTTCTGTATAATTAAGGTATTATACT
>NZ_FNIF01000004.1 GCF_900103825.1 Paenibacillus sp. yr247 | reverse complement strand
CATTTATCCATTCAGATCAAGGGAGTCATTATACGAGCCCTAAGTACCAAGAACTTTTGAAGCAAAAAGGGTTAGGTCAATCCATGTCTAGACGAGGAAATTGCTGGGACAATGCGCCTCAAGAGTCTTTTTTTGGCCACATGAAGGACCATGTTGATCATCGTAATTGTTCCTCATTAGGAGAACTACAACGAGAGATTGACCGTTATATTCGCTACTACAACAATAATCGATATCAGTGGGGATTAAAAAAGATGACACCTGTGCAATACAGGAATCATCTATTGTTAGCCGCCTAGACACAAGGCTTTTTTCAAGTGTCCTTGACAAAGGGTCCAGATCAGAGAGAGGGGCAGCTTTTTTGTGTGTGGTCAAAATGAAGAGCGATTAAGCGTTTCTTTGGAGCTGCAGGCGGATGCCTTCGCGATCGATCTGAATCCAGTATTCTACGATACGATCGTTTTCGATGCGATAAACAGCGCTTATGTATGATGAGTTTACTGGAAGGGTGGGGGTATTACAAGATAAATAAAACCCACCCCGACAACAGGCTTTGCCTGACAATCGGGGTGGGATGATTAATGTGCGAAGGCAGCTGCTACTTCAGCAATTGATGGAATTCCTCGGTCAGGAGCGGTACGACCTCGAACAGATCGCCGACGATGCCGTAGTCGGCGACTTTAAAGATCGGCGCCTCAGCATCCTTGTTGATTGCGATGATGACGCGAGAAGAGCTCATCCCTGCAAGATGCTGGATGGCGCCGCTTATGCCGCACGCGATGTAGATCTCCGGCGTCACGACCTTGCCGGTCTGGCCGATTTGCATCGCGTACTCGCAGTAGCCCGCGTCGCAGGCTCCGCGGGAAGCCCCCACAGCGCCGCCTAAGACGGCAGCCAGCTCTTCGAGCGGCTGGAAGCCATCGGCGCTGCGCACGCCCCGTCCGCCGGAGACAACGATCTTGGCTTCTGCCAAGTCGATAGTGCCGGACGTTTTCTTGACGACCTCCCGGATGATGCTGCGCAGGGAGGGAGCCGGGTAAGCAACATCGATTACTGGAGCTTGACGCGATGCGTCAGGCTCTAAGGCTGCGATGTTGTTTGGTCTAATCGTGACGACCCATGTGCCATCCGGGTCGGTAAACGCTTTCTTTTCGACGGCTTTGCCTGCGTAAAGCGGTCGTGTGAACTGCACGTTGTTGCCGCTGCGCGCGATCGCCGTTACATCCGAGAGCTGTCCGGCTGCGAGCTTTGCCGCCGCCAACGGTGCAAGATCACGACCAACAGCGGTGTGGCCGAAATAGATTGCACCTGGCCCAACGATATCCGTCACAGCCAGTAAAGCGCTCAAGTAAGCCTCAGAGTTGTAGCTCTCCAGAGCAGAGTCTTCCACAGTATATATGCTGTCTGCACCAAAAGCTGCAAGCTCACCGGCAAGTGCTTTGCTTCCGGTGCCGCCAATCAATAATGCGTTGATGACATCGCCATCTGCCGCAGAAAGCTGTGCAGCTCGTAACGCTTCAAAGGATACCTGACGCAGTTTGCCGCCGCGAGCTTCAGCAACAACAAGAAATGTTTTACCCATAGATGTAGCCTCCCCTTTATTAAATCACTTTTGATTCGTTGCGTAATGCTTGCACAAGCTCGGTCACTTGGTGTGTAATCTCACCTTTGAGAATGCGGCCCGCTTTACGCTCTGGTGGTAGAGTCAGTTCAATGCGTTTTGTTTTGGCGACTGCCGAATTAGCGCCCTCAATATCATCAAGAGTTAAGTGCTGGAATGGTTTTTTCTTCGCTTTCATAATGCCCGGCAGAGAAGGGTAGCGAGGTTCGTTCAAGCCTTGCTGAGCGGTGAACAGCGCAGGAAGAGGTACTTCAATGACTTCAATATCACCTTCCGCATCGCGGTGAGCGATGGCATTACCATCGGATACATCTAGCTTTGTTATAGATGCAACATGTGGTATGCCAAGAAGAGAAGAGAGTCGGATAGCTACTTGCCCAGCCCCATTGTCAACCGAGAAATTCCCGCCTAATATGAGATCAAATGATTGTCCACGTAAATAGTGGACTAAAATTTCGGCAACTTCGAACTCATCTCCCTGAATTCGCTCATCCGAAATAAGGATAGCTTCATCTGCCCCCATGGCAAGCGCAGTTCGCAGTGCTTCGGCGGTGCGTTCTGGACCAACGGAGAGCAAGGTTACTTTGCCGCCAAGTTCATCGCGGATTTGAATCGCCTGCTCGACCGCATATTCATCGTAAGGATTAATGACGAATTTTACGCCTTCCTCTTGGACTTCGCCGTTTTGCAGGACGATTTTTTCCTCCGTGTCAAACGTTTGCTTTAACAATACAAAAATGTCCATAGTCAAGCTCCTTTCTGAATATACATGATATACAGCCCTTTAAGACTCGATGCCTTTGATGAAAAAATTAATCGTAGGGCCGACTTGAGCGGTTAAGGAATACTTTTGCCCAGAAATGAGCCAAGATGTCACGACTTCGTCCATTCCCCCAAAAATGAGCAGTCTCACAAGCTTCACATCAATATCAGAACGGAAACTACCGTCGCTCTTCCCTCTTTCTAATATATTTTCGATGAAGATAATATATCTCTTGAGTGCAAGACCAATCTCTTTTCGAAGCTCTAGATCACTCTGTCTGAGTTCGATTTGTGTAAGGAAAGCAAGATGGATATTTCCTTCCAGCTCACTGAAATGAATTTCACAGACCTTGTACAGTGCTTCTCTAGCTGTCATTCGGTCATTCAGTCCATTGTGCAGCTTCTCAACAAGCTCGCCTAATTTCTCTTGAAACAAGCTGGTCAAAATATCCTCCTTCTTCTTGAAGTAGAGGTAGATGGTACCATCGGCCACCCCAGCTTCCTTGGCAATCCGAGAGACTTGGGATTTGTGAAAGCCATTCTCAGCGAACACTTTCAGAGCTCCTTCGAGAATCAAATAATATTTGTCTGGTTTTTTGCTACTTGTCAAGGAGATCACCTCGGTGTTAGAATACAGATATTGGTGAATGAATACTCATTCATTTTTGTAATTTCATCATAAAATACGTAGTACTCCTTGTCAACGACTTATTCAGCTTAAAAAAGCAAGTAGGAAGGTTTGCTGGCTTACAGCACGCATTGAAGCATTTTTCAACTCTGGAGATAGGGTCATATGGAACTTGCTTTTTTACGATGGTTGAATGTAAGCGCTATCTAATTGGATGGGGAGCACATTAGGAGATTCATTCAGGTCATTGGATGTGCTAGTGAAGATACAGTATGCATGATGGGCGCTTTAAAAGGAACGAGGATTCGTTATTTGCAAAAAATCCGGTTAATTCCAGGTGTTAGAGGAATACAATGCGTTATTTCACTGTTTTAGCCTTCCGAAAACCGTTATTTCCTAAAATAGCGTCCTCACGTTCCTGCCATTCCAGTTCGAGAATACATTTTTGTAAAATAGAGGATCGTGGTTCCTCTTATGCAAGCTTAAGTAGTTACGAAGCCATTTTTCTCACGAAAACTCAGCTCATGCTTACGAAGACAGTTTTGCTAAAGCAAAACTCAGCTCATGCTTACGAAGACAGTTTTGCTAAAGCAAAACTCTAAGGAGGGTCCTCAATGACCGGTTCACTCATTCAGTTTCTGTTGTTTTTAGCGGTTACAGGATATGCGGTGTATTTATTTGGCCGTGTTGTTTACCACCGATATTTGTACATTAGGCTTGGAAAGTCAGTGAATTTGAAAAAGGAAGCGAAGGCGCGGCTGAAGGAGTTCGCCATTCAAGTGTTCGGTCAGACGAAGCTGCTGAAGGATAAGAAGAGCGGTATTATGCACATTGTGATCTTTTATGGATTTATCATTTTGCAGCTTGGGGCACTTGATCTGATTCTGAAGGGATTAATTGGACATGGGTTACCGATCCCAGGTTACGATTATTTCACACTGATGCAGGAAGTAACGGTAGCACTAATCCTTCTGGCAATGGGGTATGCGACCTATCGCCGTTATGTTGAAAAGCTAAAACGTCTGAAACGCGGTTGGAAGCCGAGTATCGTCATCTTTTTCATCTTTTTCCTGATGCTGTCTGTCGTTGTCAGCGGAGGGTTTGAACGGGTACGTGAAGGGCTTAAAGCGTCAGCCTTTACGCCGATTTCATCGCTGTTTGCGGCAGCTTTTAGCGGCATGTCGCATACAGCGGCGACGATTGGCTTTTATGCCAGCTGGTGGATGCATTTGCTGATCTTGCTGTCATTTTTGATTTATGTCCCGCAGTCTAAGCATTTTCACATTATTACAGCGCCTATCAATATTTTGCTGCGACGCACGGAGCCTACTGGTAAACTGGCTTCTCTGGACTTGGAGGATGAAGAAGCGGAGTCGTTTGGTGTAGGTAAAATAGAGGATTTCACGCAAAAGCAAATGCTCGATTTTTACTCCTGTGTGGAATGTGGACGCTGCACAAATGTTTGTCCCGCCAATACGACAGGCAAAATGCTGTCGCCAATGCATTTGATTACGAAGCTGCGTGATCATTTGACGGAAAAAGGCGCCGCCATCACCTCCAAGTCCCCATGGGTACCGGCTTTTGCATTTGCAAGTCATAGTGAGCAAAACCCGCTAGAAGTTGAGTTAATTGGCGGCGTTATAACGGAAGAAGAGCTATGGGCCTGTACAACATGCCGTAATTGTGAGGATCAGTGTCCGGTAGGAAATGAGCATGTAGATAAAATTATTGATCTGCGCAGACATCTCGTCTTAACGCAAGGCAGTATGCCGCATGATGGCCAACGTGCCCTGCAAAACATCGAGAGACAAGGAAATCCTTGGGGAATCAGCCGGAATGATCGTGTGAAATGGGTCAAAGAAGTGGATCCGAATGATGAACTTAGTGTTCGTACGGTGAAAGAAAATCCCCAATTTGAGTACTTGTTTTTCCTAGGATCCATGGGTTCCTATGATAATCGCAGCCGTAAAATTACGCATGCGTTCGTGAAATTGATGAATGAGGCCGGTATCTCCTTTGCCATTTTGGGTAATGAGGAGAAAAATTCCGGTGACACCCCTCGCCGTATGGGGAATGAATTTTTATTCCAACAGCTGTGTTCGGACAATATTGCGACTTTTCAGAAGTATAAGGTTCAGAAAATCGTAACGACTTGCCCGCACACATATCATACATTCAAAAATGAGTACCCCGAATTTGGCCTTGAGGCCGACGTTTTCCATCACACGGAGCTGTTGGATGTGTGGGTGAAAGAGGGGCGCCTGAAGCCGCAATATGAAGTTCGAGAGCGCATTACGTATCACGATTCATGCTACTTAGGCCGCTATAACGAAGTGTATGATGAGCCTCGTAATGTACTGCGAGCGATTCCAGGGGTAGAACTGGTTGAGCAGGCACGTTCTCGCGAGAACAGTATGTGCTGCGGTGCCGGAGGCGGCATGATGTGGATGGAAGAAACCGCAGGCACACGTGTTAACGTAGCGCGAACTGAACAGCTTTTAAGTGTGAATCCAACTGTCATTAGTTCGGCATGTCCCTATTGTTTAACGATGGTGGAGGATGGAACGAAGCTTAAGGAGGTCGAGGAGCAGGTTAAAGCGCGAGATATCGCTGAAATTCTTGCCTTGTCTGTTTTTGGAACACCCTAGGATAAACGACTCCGTCGTCCATAAGGGACGAACGCGTTTGTCAAGGTTGATGCGAAGCTAAAGTATAAACATTATGCTTTCTTATCAACTGAAAAAATCATGTAGGAGGATATTTCCATATGACAAAGATCCGTACAGCGGCCGTTATCGGCTCCGGTGTGATGGGCTCCGGTATCGCCGCCCATTTAGCAAATGTAGGCATTCCCGTGTTATTGCTCGATATGGTGCCAATCCAGTTATTGCCGCAAGAAGAAGCTTCAGGTCTGACGTTAGATCATCCAAAGGTACGTAACCGCTTAGCGGTTAGTGCGATGGATAAGCTCAAAAAGACGAACCCAGCTCCCCTGTATAGTGAAACTTTTGCTGAGCGCATTACGCCGGGAAACTTGGAGGATGATTTAGCAAAGCTTGGCAGTGTGGATTGGATTATCGAAGTTATTGTGGAAAATTTGCAGGCGAAGCAGCAGCTAATAAGCCGTATTGAAAAGGTATGGAAGCCAGGAACGATCGTTTCCTCTAATACTTCAGGCATTTCGATTAATGCGATGGTCCAAAACGCTAGTGATGAATTTAAAAAGCATTTCCTTGGCACTCATTTTTTTAATCCACCTCGCTATATGAAATTATTGGAAGTGATTCCAAATGAACAGACAGACCCAGCAATCGTTAATTTTATAACAGATTTCTGTGAGAAACAGCTCGGGAAAGGTGTCGTTAAAGCGAAAGATACGCCTAATTTTATCGGCAATCGGATTGGCACTTATGGGCTTTTAGTTACTTTGCGCGAGATGCTCGAGAATGGGTATTCCGTCGAAGAGGTGGATGCTGTAACCGGTCCGGCAATGGGACGCCCAAAGAGCGCAACGTTCCGTACGCTGGATTTGGTTGGTCTGGATACATTCGTTCATGTCGCTAATAACGTGTTTAATCTTGTGACCGAACCAGTGGAGAAGGAAGTTTTCAATACGCCCGCCATTTTAAGAACCATGGTTGAAAAAGGCTGGATTGGGGAGAAACAGGGCCAAGGGTTTTATAAAAAAGTGAAGTCCGAAGCAGGTAAAGAAATTCAATCACTCGATTTAAACACAATGGAGTATTCGGTAAGCCGCAAAATTAGTTCAGGTTCGTTGGAGGCTGCGAAGCAGGCGAAAGGTACGGTAGGTAAGTTAAAGGCTTTGCTGGGCGCCAAAGATCGGTATTCTGAGCTCGCGTGGAACATTTTGAAACCAGTACTGATTTATTCGGCAGAAAAATTAGGTGAGATCGCTGATTCAATCGTCGAGATTGATAATGCGCTCAAATGGGGTTTTAACTGGGATCTGGGGCCATTTGAGACTTGGGATGCGATTGGACTAAAGCGTTCTGTGGAACGTATGGAAGCGGAAGGCAGTAAGGTGCCTGCGTGGGTGAAAGAGTGGATTGCCGCTGGCCATAACAGCTTTTATGAGAACAGAGAAGGCCGAAGTTTTTACTATTTTAAAAATGAGTATCGCGGCGTTGAAACGCGGCCCGAACTCATTTCCCTAGAGGCCTTGAAACAGCAAAATAAAGTGATCCGTTCGAACAGTGGCGCGAGTTTGATTGATATTGGAGACGGGGTTGCTTGCTTGGAGTTTCACTCCCCGAACAATGCGATTGGGGCAGATATTCTTACGATGATTCAGCAAAGCGTTGACGAAGTTCGAAACAACTATCGTGGGTTGGTTGTCGCGAATGAAGGCAAGAATTTCTGCGTCGGTGCCAATGTTATGCTGCTGTTAATGGAAGCGCAGGATGGCGAGTGGGATGAAGTAGATGGCATCATTCGTTTATTCCAAAATTCGATGATGAAGCTCAAAGGGCTGGAAAAGCCGGTCGTTGCAGCGCCACACAAGATGACACTTGGCGGTGGAGTTGAAGCCTGTATGCCGGCTGATCAAATTATTCTCTCAGCGGAAACGTATTATGGACTCGTTGAGGTAGGAGTCGGCTTAATTCCGGCCGGTGGCGGATTGAAGGAGTTGACGCTTCGAGCAAGTTCACAAGTTAGTGACCCGGAAGTTGATCTTCAGCCTTGGATCAATGCGATTTTCGAAACCGTAGCGATGGCGAAGGTGTCGACGAGTGGTCATGATACGAAACGACTCGGGTACATGCGTGCCCAAGACTCGGTCGTAATTAACCCGGATCACCGTATTTATGAAGCGAAGCAAGCCGTACTCCGCTTGGAAAAGGCGGGTTACACGGCGCCAGCTCAAGAGAAAATCCGCGTCGTTGGCGAGAACGGTAAAGCGGTTATGCAGATTGCTGCCTATACAATGCGCCAAGGCGGTTATATCAGCGAGCATGATCAATTAATTGCTAATAAGCTAGCACATGTGCTTGCAGGAGGTAATGTGCCGGCAGGTACGTTAGTCACCGAGCAATATATGCTCGATCTAGAGCGCGAAGCTTTCCTTAGTCTTTGTGGGGAACTGAAAACGCAGCAGCGCATGCAATACATGCTTTCCAAGGGGAAAGCCTTGCGGAATTAAGAAGCTGATCTTGCAAAACGAGCAGGGTGCTCATCTATATTAACTACTAATATTGAGGTGAAATCGATGAAAGAAGCAGTCATTGTATCAGTAACGCGCACAGCGGTCGGGCGTGCGAAGAAAGGCAGCTTCGCTCAAACACGAGCGGAGGATCTCGGTAAAGCTGTATTGGAGGAAGTTATTCGGCGTGCTCCCGGTCTCGACAAAGGGGACGTTGAGGATATCATCATCGGGTGCGCGATGCCCGAAGGCGAGCAAGGGCTGAACTTTGCCCGCACGATGTCACTGTATGCGGGCTTCCCGGTAACCGTGCCGGCGGTCACGGTCAATCGCTTTTGCTCCTCAGGGCTGCAAGCCATCGCATATGCGGCGGAGCGCATTATGCTTGGCCACGCGGAGGTGATTGTCGCCGGTGGCGTTGAGAGCATGAGCCATGTCCCGATGACGGGCTTCAAGCTCTCTCCGCATCCGGGGCTGGTCGAAAGCATGCCCGAGGTTTATATGGGCATGGGGCATACAGCCGAAGAAGTAGCGCAGCGCTTTGGCATCTCGCGCGAAGCGCAGGATGGCTTCGCGACGCGGAGCCATCAGAAGGCGGCTGCGGCGATTGCAGCCGGCAAGTTCGTGGATGAGATCGTGAAGGTAGAGACGAGCGTGAAGGGTGTCGATGAACGCGGTAAAGCGTTCGAGCGGAAGTTTGTGTTTGCCATGGATGAAGGGGTTCGTCCCGAAACATCCGTGGAAGGGCTTGCCAAGCTGAAGCCAGCTTTCAGCTTGGGTGGATCGGTGACGGCGGGCAACGCGTCACAAACGTCGGACGGCGCAGCGGCAGCTGTACTGATGAGCCGCGAGCGCGCGGAAGCACTCGGGTTGAAGCCGCTGGCCACGTTCAAGTCCTTCGCGCTTTCCGGCGTTGAGCCGGAAATTATGGGGGTTGGACCGGTGAAGGCGATTCCGAAGGCCTTACAGTTGGCAGGAATCACCCAAGACCAAGTGAAACTGTATGAGATCAACGAAGCGTTTGCTTCGCAATGTGTCCATATCATTCGCGAGCTCGGCTTAGACGAAGAATTGGTGAATGTGAATGGTGGCGCGATAGCCCTCGGTCATCCGCTCGGATGTACAGGCGCGAAGCTGACAACCAGCTTAATTCATGAGTTACAGCGCCGTGGCGGCGGATATGGCGTAGTATCCATGTGCATCGGCGGCGGGATGGGTGCTGCGGGCGTTTTCGAGGTTCACCCTGCATAACTGACTATAATAGAAGCGAGATTTATGTGGATGTGGTTGGTTTGAGGAATTACAATCCTCTATATGTAGGAAAAAGGCTCGAAATTCAAATTAGCGGAACGTGAATGCTCTATTCAAGCATAGCTTCGTGCTCATAAAAATTTACCCTTGTACAAATTAATTCAAAGGAGAGATGAACCATGACAGACAAAGTTGTAGGCGGGAGTTTTGTCATTTCGGATACGGATTTTCACAGTATAGTGACCCCTGAGGATTTTACAGAAGAACATCGCATGATCGCAGAGACGACACGTGATTTTGTTTCGGGGGAAGTGCTTCCTAATGATGAGCATCTGGAAAAGCTGGATTATGATTTAACCGTAAAGCTGATGCGCAGCGCGGGTGATCTCGGGTTACTTGGTGCAGATGTACCTGAAATTTACGGCGGTTTAGGATTGGATAAAGTGAGCTCCACGGTTATTAGTGAAAATCTGGCCCGCGCTTCTTCGTTTGCCTTGTCGATTGGGGCGCATGTCGGGATAGGTACACTGCCGATTGTCTTTTTTGGTACACCTGAACAGAAGAAAAAGTATTTGCCAGCCCTGGCCACAGGTGCAAAAATCGCAGCCTATTGTTTAACGGAGCCAACTTCCGGGTCGGATGCGTTGGGGGCTAAGACGACGGCCCGTTTGTCTGAAGACGGTAAATATTACCTTTTAAATGGATCCAAATTGTATATTACGAATGCGGGATTCGCTGATATTTTCATCGTTTATGCCAAAATCAACGGAACCGATTTCACTGCTTTTATCGTGGAGAAAGGTGATCCTGGCTTTACGATGGGACCGGAAGAGAAGAAGATGGGGATTAAAGGCTCGTCGACCCGTCCGCTCTTTTTTGAAGATGTACGCGTGCCGGTGGAGAACTTACTTGGGGAAATCGGTAAGGGCCACCTGATTGCTTTCAACATTTTGAATATTGGTCGTTACAAGCTTGCTACCGGTTGCCTTGGAGCTTCCAAAGAAACGATTGAATTAGCATCTAAATATGCGAATACCCGTCAACAGTTTAATACGCCAATCTCGCGTTTTCCATTGATCGGTAAGAAGCTGGCGGAAATGAACATTCAGACCTATATCTTGGAAAGTATGGTGTATCGAACGACAGGTTTGTTTGACAGCATACTCAAAGATATTGATCATACGAGTTTGGATGCCGGTAAACATTCCGCGAAAGGGATTTCCGAATACGCGCTGGAATGCTCGATTAATAAGGTGTTCGCTTCTGAAGTGTTGGATTTCGTTGCGGATGAAGGTTTGCAGATTCATGGGGGTTACGGATTTATCCAGGAATATAAGGTGGAGCGCATTTATCGCGATTCTCGTATTAATCGCATTTTCGAAGGTACCAATGAAATTAATCGCCTGCTCATTCCGGGTACTTTAGTGAAGAAAGCAATGAAAGGTGAACTGCCTTTGATGCAAAAAGCACAAGCGCTGCAAGCTGAGCTGCTTTCTATCATCCCAGGTCAAACGTTCGAGGGTACGCTGGCAGAAGAGGCGCATCTGGTGTCAATGGCTAAGAAAGTATTCCTTATGGTTGGCGGGCTGGCTGTGCAGAAGTATGGCATGGCGCTTGAAAAAAATCAGGAAGTTTTAAGCAATTTAGCCGACATTATGATCCAGATTTTCGCAGCAGAAAGTGGACTACTCCGTACGCAAAAGCTGGTTGACAAGGTAGGGGGAGAAAAGGCTAAGAATGCGATCCAAATAACAACGGTTTTTGTCCATGAAGCATTTGACAAAATTGAGGCATATGCGAAGGAAGCGCTCAGTACGATGGAAGAAGGAGATGTTCTTCGGACTCAATTGTCTATTCTGAAAAAGCTGTCCAGACGAAGCAGTGTTAACACGGTTGGTCTGAAACGCGACATCGCTGCACGTGTAATTCAGGGTGAGAAATTCATCGTATAGTCATCGATGTCAAGAACCTGAAGGGGATGGTTTTGTATGAGTGGGGCAAAGCCTTGGTTGCGTCATTATTCGCAAGAAGTGGCGCCGACTTACGAGTACCCTAAGCAAAATCTTGCACGTTTGTTGGTAGATTCCGCGGAAAAGTTTCCGGACCGACCCTCCATGTATTTCTTAGGGAAAACGCTGCGTTATCAAGAGGTACTTGACGCGTCTTATCGCTTTGCGAATGTTTTAAGGGAATTGGGTGTGAGTCCGGGTGATCGAGTGTCTATTATGCTGCCGAATTGTCCTCAGACCATTATCGCTTACTTCGGTACCCTCATGATGGGTGGAATCGTCGTCATGACGAATCCGCTTTATATGGAAAGAGAGCTGGTTCACCAGCTCTCAGATTCCGGGGCAACCGTAATTGTAACGTTGGATTTATTGTTTGATCGTGTGCAAAAGTCGAAGGGGAAAACGCCTATTCGACACGTTATTGTGACCTCGATTAAGGACTATCTACCTTTCCCGAAAAATGTCTTATATCCGATTAAAATGAAAAAAGACGGCGCAAAGCTAGATGTCACCTATGGCGATGGCGTTTATGCTTTTAAAAAGCTTCTGCGGGCTGCTTCTGGAGCTCCTGTTTGCGTGGATGTGAATGCAGATGAAGATATTGCTCTTCTTCAATATACGGGAGGAACGACGGGGATCTCGAAAGGGGTTATGCTGACTCACACCAATTTGATAGCAAATACGTACCAAACCAGTAACTGGTGCTATCGAATTCGGATAGGAGAAGAGCGTTTCTTGGGGGCAATTCCTTGTTTCCATGTTTTCGGTTTGACGGTATTGTTGAATCAATCGATGCTGCGGGCGGGAATGCTAATCCTCATTCCAAAGTTTGATATCAATCTGATTTTGGACACGATTAACACGATGAAACCAACGATTTTCCCTGGTGCGCCAACCATGTACATTGCCATAATCAATCATAAACGAGTGAAAGAAGTCGATATTTCTTCGATTAATGTTTGTGTAAGCGGTTCAGCGCCTCTCCCGTTAGAGGTACAAGAGCGTTTTGAAGCATTGACGGGTGGTAAATTAATCGAAGGCTATGGGTTAACAGAATCTTCTCCCGTTACGCATTCAAATCCCGTTTGGGGCTATAGGAAAATAGGTTCTATTGGGGTTCCTTTGCCGGATACGGATGCCAAGGTTGTCGATGTGAATACGGGAGAAGAAGTGCCCATAGGGGAAATCGGAGAAATTCTCATTAAAGGCCCTCAAGTGATGAAAGGATATTGGCAGCGTGAGCATGAAACTGCCTTAACAATCAAAGATGGTTGGCTTTATACGGGGGATATGGGGCGTGTAGACGAGGACGGTTTCTTCTCCATTGTTGATCGCAAGAAGGATTTAATTATAGCTGGAGGCTTTAATATTTATCCGCGTGAGATTGAGGAGGTTCTTTTTGAGCATCCCGCGATTCAGGAAGCTACTGTTGTGGGGGTACCGGATGAATATCGGGGAGAAACGGTGAAGGCATTCGTCGTGTTGAGATCAGGAATGTCTCTAACGGAGAAGGAGCTTGAGCTGTGGTGCCGTGAGCGATTAGCTGCATTCAAAGTGCCTCGAAAAGTCGAATTCCGTCCATCTTTGCCGAAGACGATGATTGGAAAAGTGCTGCGTAGGCAATTATTAGAAGAAGAGAAGAAAGCTTAAAAGCCTCTTCCTGTTTTATGAGAAAACCTCTATCGAGGCCATTCAAATATGGGTGACCGCGTCTAGATGGAGATTTTATCGCCAATAAGAAGCGGTTTTTGGGAACCAAAAACTTATACTTTCTTATGTGGACATAAGGGTTAGCCCTTTACAATAAGAGTGGAGGGAATCCTATGGATGATTTTAACGAACGAGTGAATAGGAGGCTGCAGCAATTAGCGGCATCAGCGGAGCCTACGTTTTGGGGCTTTCTTGGCTGTGAATTCATCAGTATGCAAGACCAGATCATCACAATTGCTTTGGATGCAAAGCCACATCATTTGAACCCGATAGGGATTGTTCATGGCGGAGTTCTTTCCTCCTTGCTGGACAATGCGATGGGAATTGTTGTCATGATGGCAAGGCCGGATGAAAAGGTTGTCACTACCAATCTAAATGTTCACTTCGTAGCACCGCTGTATGAGGGAAGGCTTTTAGTAACAGCCGAGCTTGTTCATCAATCCCGTAAGATGATAACAACCCAAGGTCGTGTGATTGACCGTGAAGGGAATTTGGGTACGATGGGAACAGGAACGTTTCGAGTAATTTAGATGGTGTGAAGTGTTTACACAGGGGCATGTGCTAAAGCATGCCTCCTTTTCGCGTGAGCTTACGTTATTAAGACTCGTTATAATGTAATATAACCTTACATTAAATCAGGATAAGTCATGTAAAATTCATATTTATTTAATTAATGTCATGTAATCTAACATAAATCCATTGACTGAATTGGCAAGGTCATCCTATAATCGTTTAAAAGGCATAAGGGGGATACACTATGCATCTTACCATTCGTGAGGCATTATCCATATATCCTTTAACAGAAGCGAAGCTAGTTGCTGGCAAGCAAGGGGAATCCCGTATCGTCAAATCAGTCAATGTGATGGACGCTCCTGATATTGCAGATTGGACGAAATCAGGTGAGATGCTCTTCACAACCGCTTTTGCTATGAAGGATAGTCCACA
Organism: Paenibacillus sp. yr247; assembly: GCF_900103825.1. GTDB lineage: Bacteria > Bacillota > Bacilli > Paenibacillales > NBRC-103111 > Paenibacillus_E. The sequence continues at coordinate 311,950 of NZ_FNIF01000004.1, read as the reverse complement.
GGAAACGGTTCATTTACTTCGGAAATTAAATGAACGAGGAGCTGCTGGTCTAGGGATCAAACTGGGGCGGTTTTGGACGGAGCTGCCGCAGATTGTTGTAGACGAAGCGGATCGGCTGCATTTCCCGATTATTGAGATGCCTTTTCAATTTACGTTTTCCGATCAGATGAATGCTCTATTTAATGCCGAATACCGACGAAATACGAAGCTTTTACAAACTGTGCTTGAAAAGCAGACGAAGCTGATGCAGTTCGGTCTAAAACAGGATAATATGCTTTCCATGTTCCAATTAATAAGCGATATTCTAGGTTATCCATTAGCTATGGTCGGAGCCAGAGGGCAAATTTTATATAATACAAGTGCATGGAGCCATGATCAACTAGCCCAGAACTGGCCGTGGAAACGAAAGTCTGGCTGGGTGTATGCAGGTAAAGATCGCGCGTACCGGGTAGGATTGCATCAGCAAGACGATGAGCCTCTTGGACATTTGTTGATTATGCCGGATGCAGTGCTTCTTACAAATGTAGAGGAAGGCTTGTTCCAGCAAGCTGCGGATATCTTGACCTTCCATATGAGTTATACGTTTCGTTCTCATGTGGAAGCTGCCGCACAACGTGATATGCAAAACACACTTCTGCGCTATTTGGAGAAAGGGACGTCCCTAGAGGAATTCCTCGAACAGTCAGAAGCAAGAGGGTTATCGATTTTTACAGGAGCTTATCAATGTGTCATTAGCCAGAGTAAGCCAGGGAGCCTGGTGGATGAACAGCTCCAAGGGAAGCTCAAAAACCTAAAGCAGTACATGGAATTGCATCCCAAATCAAGCAGCCTACGAGGGAATCATTTTGTTTTCAAGGAGATGATGTTCTCGATCTATTCCACGAATCAAGTGGATGGTTTCCCGGAGGAAGAGCTGTCACAGCTTCTGACCAAGTACGCAGGGGATTCGGGATGCATTGAGGAAGCCGGTGAAATGGCCTTTTATACAAGCTCTACGAAATTAAAGCCAACAGCGTTAAGAGAAGCCTATATGGAATGTGTCGAGACGCAGCGAATGGCGTCCAAGCTTGAACTGCCCGATCGCGTACTTCATTTCGAAACGATAGAATTCGCGCATCTCTTCCAGAACGTGCCCTCGGCGATGATGGAAGATTACTGTGCCAAAATTCTTCGTCCATTACTAGAAAAAGATGCCGAATACTCGCAAGAAATGATTCGCACCTTAGAGGTGTTCATACGCAATGACGGTCAGGTGAGCGAGGCCGCTAAGCAATTATTTATTCATAGGAATACAGTTACTTACCGCTTGGAGAAGATTAGTGATCTCTTGCAGGTGGATTTCAAAAAGGTGAATGATCTATTAAAGCTAAAGGCTGTCTTCTTATTCCGCCAATTTTTACATGTTAGACAGTAAATATAAAACCCTGAGACGCTGCCATAGCGTTCAGGGTTTTCGTTTTTCCAAAGTAATCACCGTAATCTCCGGTCTGCACATTAATCGAATGGGGAGTGCAGTTGTACCAATGCCACGAGTGGTATAAACAAGCATCTTCGAATCGGGTACCTCTTGAAGCCCCTTCACGTAGTTCTTTCCTCCGAGTGGCGTAAAAACCGCACCTACGATTGGCAAACGGATCTGACCGCCATGTGAGTGACCGGACAATTGCAAGTCGATAGCGTAGCCGGCTGCTTGATCAGCGAAATCGGGACAATGAGATAGCAGTAGGGTAAACATCTTAGCATTGGCTCCGCTCAAGGTTTTCGCTATATCTGGTTTACCCGTCAGCATATCCTCAACGCCAGCAATCTGAATCGCTTGTCCTTTGTAGGTGATCGTCTGATAAGCATTAGCGAGTGTTTGAAAGCCTCCTTGGTACAGGATCGGGAGGGTATAATTCGTTCCAATCCATTTATCATGGTTTCCGAGCACGGCCCATTTTCCTAAGGGAGCCTCTAAGCTGCCGAGAAGTTGACTGGTTAATACAGGATCTTCACTAATGTCGGCATCGAATAAATCGCCAGTAAAACAGATAATATCCACTGTTTCATTGTGAATGAGCTTCACAACATGTTCTAAATCCTTAATGTCAAAGTAATGTCCTATATGCATATCGCTGAAGTGTAAGAGTTTAAGGCCGTGAAAAGCATTGGGGAGTCGTTCAAATGAGAGGGTAATGCGTGTGAACTCGTACCATTTGGGTTCTATGTAGCTAGAATAACTGCCGAGTAGACCACCAGAAGCTATAAAAGAGCCTGCAAGCACGGCGCCTTTCTTGAGAAAAGCACGTCTTGAGATCGGGGGTGGTGATTGCATAAGTTCCTCCTATGCTCTCCTGGATATATTTACAATTTCATTATACCAGTAAGGTAGAGGTATTTGCGAGTTGATCGATTTGCATAAGCTTGCAGCTTATTTTATAATGATTATTACTTAGATGGGAAGGGAGATGTTCATATGTCTGCATGGAAAGAGTTAACAACAGTAGAAGAGTGGCAGGAAGTTCTGGAACGCTCTTCCGAGAAACCGGCTGTCATTCTTAAGCACAGCACAACATGTCCAGTTAGTGCAAGCGCGCTCGATGAATACGAAGAGTATTTGTCCGGTAAACCAAATGGGGATGTTGATTATTTCTTAGTGAAGGTGATCGAATCACGTCCTGTATCCAATCAAATTGCGGAGGATCTTGGGATCAAGCACGCGTCACCGCAAATTCTATATTTTAAAAATAAAGAATCAATTTGGAATACTTCACACTGGTCGGTTACAAACAAACATATCACAGCTGTTTTAGATTAATTTTCACGAACAAATCTATGCAAAAAAAGCCCTTAGCTGCTGCCTATTTCCTAATAGGTGGACCTCCTAAGGGCTTTTTTATGACTACAAACTATTGAACAATGTTTAAAAAGGATTGGCAAGCCGAGGATCCTCCTATATACTTATTTGGCAACAACAAGGTATCTATCAAGCAAGGAGTTTCTCAACATGAATGCCATGAATAAAACCAAAGTACCTATCCCCATGTTTCTTCTAATCGGCATCATTGCCATCTCATTTTCATCCATTTTTGTTAGATGGTCAGATGCACCTGCCTCTGTTATCGCGATGTACCGTCTTCTCATGACGAATGCTTTAATGCTGCCATTTTTGTGGAATTATAGGGAAGAGATTGCTAGAATTCCTCTGAGGGATTGGCTGAGAACAGCGTTATCCGGAATCGCGCTTGGTTTACATTTCTTATTTTGGATGGAATCTCTGCGCTATACGACAGTTGCAAGTTCAACGGCTATTTTAACATTAGAGCCGATTTTTGTGCTGCTCGGAGCGTTTCTTCTTTATGGACAACGGACAAGCCGCGCTGCTTTGATCGCCATGTGCGTAGCTATTGTTGGCGCCATTTGTATTGGATGGGGAGATTTTCAGTTCTCGGGTAAAGCGCTAAACGGGGATTTGTTATCCCTTGTTGGAACAATTGCTGTTGCTTTACATATGCTTCTAGGCAAAAGTTTGAGAGAACACATATCTGCCTTTGTCTACAGCTTTTTTGTATTCTTATTCGCAGGTCTTGTTCTTGCAGTCGCTAACGTGTTCATAGGTGCATCTTTCACAGCATACCCAGTAAAAGAGTGGGGTATTTTCTTGCTATTGGCGATTGTTCCTACGGTATTTGGTCATTATGTATTTAATTGGCTGCTTAAGTATATGAAGGCTTCTTCCGTTTCGATGACCGTCTTGGGTGAACCGCTTGGCGCCACTTTGTTGGCCTATTTTTTGCTAGGAGAAACGATCACAACAGTTCAGCTCTTAGCAGGATGTCTACTGTTAGTTGGTGTAGGCATGTTTTTACGCAGTAACGAAAAGCAGTAAGTTTTTTTGAATATTAATTGAACGAAGGTAAAATAAGCAGTCGGCAGAAAAGCTTTCCTACATGGAGGGATATCGTGAGATTTCGTGATTTTCATCGTAATGTCAAATTAAGAATTGGTCTTTCCTTTTTATCCGGTACGGCCAATAATATGGTTCTTCCGTTTATGTCGATCTATTTTTCCGGAAAATTAGGGGATACGAATGCGGGTCTTGTCATTATTCTAGGCATCCTTGCAGGGGTTGTCTCTGGGATTATCGGCGGCTACTATGCAGATCGGATTGGGCGTAAGAAGCTAATGCTCACCGCGGAAATTGGTTGGATGCTCTGTTTCATGGGAATGGCATTGTCCAACTCGCCTTGGCTTGAATCTCCTTGGATGACCTTTGTTCTAATGATTTTGGTTAGTATGTTTTGGGGGATTCATAGTCCGGCGAATGAAGCCATGCTGCTTGATGTTACGGCTCCGGATGTCCGGAAATTCATGTACGCCATCATGTACTGGATGAACAATTTATCTTTTGCTATTGCAGGACTTGCGGGTGCTTTTTTATTCAAATCTTACTTGTTCGAGCTGTTCATTGGCTTGTCCGTGATTGGCTTGATTACTCTCAGCGTGACCTATTTCTATATTGATGAAGTCTATCAACCACAAACGGCTAGCGGGAGCGGAAGCAGCCGGAAAGGGAATCAATCAATGTGGGTCAATTATCGAATGGTGTTTCGCGATAAGACGTTCATGATTTTCACAATGGCCTCGCTGCTGCTTGTATCCGTTGAGTTTCATCTTGGTAATTATGTCGGTGTTAGGCTGGGAAAAGAGATGGTAAATGTACCCTTCTTCCCATGGGTGGAGACATCTTGGTCTATCGACGGTCTGAAAATGCTAGGCTTTATCCGAACTGAAAATACGGTGCTCGTTGTTGTTCTATCCGTCCTAATGGGGGTATTGATGAGGCGCTTTTCGGATAGCAAAGTACTGTTTATAGGCTACACTTGTTATATTTTGGGCTACAGCTACCTCGCCTACAGTAACCAACCATGGCTGCTGCTTCTCTCGATGTTCATTGCAACGGTTGGCGAGCTGATGTATGTGCCGATCAAACAAGCCTATCTGGGCAACATCGCGCCTGACCATGCCAGAAGCTCTTATATGGCTTTATTTGGAATGGTGTATAAAGGGGCAATGCTGCTTGGTGGTTTTGGTGTGATACTTGGCGGATGGGTAGCTTCGTGGATCATGGCGTCTCTTATCGGGCTTAGCGGCTTCGTTGGCATGGTCATGTTCTATGCGATCCTAACCCAATTGGAAGAACGTAAAGTGAAGGCAGAGATTAGACATAAGGTTTCTTCTACAAGTTTTACGGTTTAAAGCGATCGAGCTCGGCTGATGTTTGTAAAATGGCTCTTAAAGGCACTTACAGCCACACAAACTGAGCAGGAGCTCATATTCATGTGGCTGTAAGGCTTTTTTATGTGGGCTGAGATGTTAGACAGGGAGTTGTTATTTTTTCTCCGCAGCAAACTCTGCTTTGATTTTACTTAATAGCTCAGGACTGTTGAGTACTTCATACGCTGTGTAAGCTAGCGCTTTGGCCGTGAAAATCATGGCATTAAGCGCGGGTTCCTGCATCGCAAGATCACGAAACTCCTTGGTATGCAGCATGTGTTTCTCGTCTACTACTTTGACGAAAGGATGAATCGTCGGGCACTGGGTGGATACGTTACCTAGATCGAGGGAGCCGTGGTCCTTACCAATTTCAATGTCTTTCGGTTCAATACCCATAGCGAATAATTGTTCAGTGAATACAGCTGATAAAGTCTCATTCGTTAGAAGCTCGTCATACGAATACTCGTAGAAGGACGTTTTAAGTGTACAACCGGTTTGTAAGGCAGCGCCCTCAGCGCAGTGGAGTACCTTCTGGACGAGCTCGTTAGTATAGGTACGAGAGGCGGAACGAACATAGAATTGAGCGACTGCATAGTCAGGAATAATATTGGGGGCTTTGCCGCCTTCACTAATAATGCCGTGAATACGCGCGTCAGACTTGATTTGTTGGCGCAGCGCGTTAATGGAATTAAACAGCTGAAGCACGGCGTCAAGCGCATTAATGCCTTCATACGGTTGTGCAGCGGCATGAGCTGAACGACCAAAAAATTCGTACTGGATAGCATCCATGGCCAACGATTCACCTGACTTCTCATACGTATAGTACGGGTGCGCCATCAGAGCGATATCTACATCCTCGAACAGTCCTGCCGCGGCCATTGGCACTTTGGCGCCCTTAGTTTCCTCTGCAGGCGTTCCATAGACGCGTATACTGCCGCCTGTTTCTGCAAGGACAGATTTAAGACCAATGGCTGCGCCTATGCTCATCATACAGATAAGGTGGTGACCGCAGGCATGACCCAGGTCTGGTAAGGCATCATATTCAGCTAAGAAGGCAATAACGGGTCCAACTTTGCCGGAATCATAGGTAGCTATGAAAGAGGTTGGAATATCTAAGACCCCGCGTTCGATTTGGAAGCCATGATAGGCCAGTTCTTCGGTTAAGCGAGCGGAAGCCTGAAATTCTTCATGTCCAAGCTCCGGGTTCGCCGCTATAAAGCTGGAAATCGCTTTGAATCTGTCCGCGTTGTTATCAATGGTTTGGGTAATGGTGGATTTCATAAGTAAGAAGGCTCCTTTGTTGAATGGTTCTTAGCTCCATTGTAGTATAAAGGAGGGCAAACTACCACTTTACAGTTCTCTGGGTTACAATTAGAACACAGTTAAAAGTAAGCGATTGTATGCGTAAAATATAGGTTTTCTTTGAAACCGTTCAGGGGGAATATCAGATGATGAAATATGGGGACGAACACGTTGAACACCGATTTACTTTATCTTTCACAGAATCAGAGATAAGAGGGCAATGGCGGGACATTTTCCTGGGTATACATAAAGAGGCTGGCGAGGAGTTTCCGGAGGATTTAATTGATCCATCTATTCTTGTTATCTGCAATTTGGAAGGAGAAATTGTTCAAATTGTCCTTCATGACGAAGGCTGTGATTGTGAATTTCAATTTACATTTTCTGAAAAGGCGCAAATTGAAAATTATGTTCAACAGCATGTAAACGTTTAAAAAACTTACGAGTGACTAGTGAGAGTGTCCCTTCCCAAACTGGGCGCTGACGCATATACTATCCTATGTCAGGCTTTAGGGAGAGGATAGGAATGGAAAAGGCGATCAATTATTTGGCATTTGGCGATTCACTAACCGTTGGTTTTGGAGCTCCGGAAGGTCATGGATTCGTATCTATCTATCGGCAGAAGGTAGAGCATTTGCTGAAGGTTCCTGTTCAATTGAAACACGCTGGCACGAATGGTGCCACAACTAGCCAATTGCTGGAAACGATTGAGTCCGATCCACAAATTCAAAGGGACGTCCAAGAGGCGGATATCATTACGATAACAGCAGGCGGTAATGACTTAATACAAGCGGCTATTCCTTTCTTTTATGAAGGTGATCCTGTTTACTTAAAGTCTGCGCTTCAAACATATGAAACGAACTATAGGAAATTGTTGGTACAAATAGAGGCGCTGCGGAAAGGAATTGAGAAACCCTTTTTAATGGTATTAATCGGGTTGTACAATCCATTGCCACAGGTACCTGATGCTGCTTATTGGGTCCAGCGATTCAATCTATTTCTTCGCAAATTGGAGCAGCCGCATATTCATATTGTTCAAGTGTATGACGCATTTGTTGGGCAAGATATGCGATATTTATCTGAGGACGCCATCCATCCTAATGAACAAGGGTATGATGAACTGGCACGTCAAGTTGAGAATGCGGTTTCTCTCCATCACCTTCAGCAGTTGGTCCATTAATTAAGAAGAGATGACATACCGAAATATTGAGAAGAAATGACAGGCGCTACCTGCGAGCACGAAAATATGCCAAATGGCATGGTGATAAGGAATGCGCCGCCATACATAAAAAATGGATCCAAATGTATAAAACAGTCCGCCAACGACAAGCCACACAATACCGCCGAAGGGCAGGTTTATATACAATGGCTTAAAGGCAAGAACGATCAACCAGCCCATGAGAATGTAGCAAAGGGTTGAAATCAAGATAAATCGTTTTACGTAAAAAAATTTCAAGACAATTCCGGCAAGCGCTAAGCCCCAAATAACCCCGAAGAAGGTCCAACCTAAAGGGCCTCGCAACGTGACGAGTAAATAAGGCGTGTAGCTGCCTGCGATTAATAGATATATAGCGGAATGATCGAGAAGCTCGAACACATCCTTCAAACGGGGATGCCTTATACTGTGAAGCAGTGTTGAACAGGTATAAAGTGTGACTAGCGTGGCTCCAAAGATGCTAAAGCTCACAATGTGCCAAGCATTGCCATGCAGACAAGCATGAACGATGAGCATCACAAGGGCAGCAATGCTTAATAGCACACCAATCCCGTGGCTGATAGCGTTGGCTTTCTCTTCACGAATGGAATATTCCATGGGTATCCCTTCTTTTGCACGTATATTTTCTACTACCTAATAGATTGGACGATGATAAGATGTTTTTACCTTCATTTCAACTGCAAAATAAAATTGCTCTTGTCACTGGAGCAGGAAGAGGCATTGGCAGAGCGCTGGCGATTGGGCTTGCTGAGGCTGGGGCTGACGTAGCGCTCTTCGCACGAACAGCTAGTGATATTGAGGAAGTAGCCCAAGAAATTCGTGCTTTGGGAAGAAAAGCCTATCCATTCCCTGTTGATGTCACAAACAGGGAACAGATTGAAGCAGCTGTAAATCAAATCATTGAACAGGCTGGACGTCTGGATATTCTAGTGAACAATGCCGGCATGAATATTCGCAGTCAAGCACTGGCGGTAACGGATGAGGAATGGGACACCATTATGCAGACGAATCTCAAATCTGCCTTCTTGTGCTCACAAATTGTTGGTCGTCACATGCAGCAAAGAGAATATGGAAGAATTATCAATATTGCTTCTGTTGCAGGACAGGTTGCCCTTCGTACGGGCGTTGTATACGCAGCTACCAAAGCAGCTATGATCCAAATGACCAAGGTGCTAGCGCTTGAGTGGGGTAAACATGGGATCAATGTGAATAGTATCGGACCTTGGTATTTCAAAACGCCATTAACCGAAAAAATTCTCAATAATCCTGATTACCTGGCAGAAATTATTGCCCGAACACCTTTGCGGCGAGTTGGTGAGCTTGAAGAGCTGGTAGGACCTGCTGTATTTTTCGCTTCGGATGCTGCGAATTATGTGACGGGTCAGACGCTGTTCGTGGATGGCGGTATGACAATCTATGGTTTCTAAGGCGAACCTGTTATTTTGAATGATTGAGCTTTTAGTCTATTTCTATTATACTGTACACAAACAATCCATAGAATATGTTATTTTCGAGGACAATTCATTCAAGGACGGCATTACGATAAAACCTAGTAGACTTTATGAATGGGTAGATCAAGCAGGCAAGCTGCCCAAAACCGCGTCTCCGTCTCCTGCAGACTTCGAATGTGCGTTTGAACCGGTAATTCAAGGTGGGGATGATATTGTTTATATCGGGCTTTCCTCCGAGTTATCTTCTACGATTCAAAATGCCACCATTGCAGCAGAGGGTTTTCCGGATGGCAGGGTAACGGTTATTGATTCAAGGAATCTATCAACAGGGATCGGTCTTCTCGTATTGAAGGCGGCGTTGGAGCAGCTCTGACATTAAATCAATGATCGTACCGCTGATCTCCCAGATTGAAGTTGAATTCATCATCGATACATTAGAATATCTGCATAAAGGCGGAAGATGTTCAAGTGTTCAGCATTTTATTGGGAGTTTGTTGAAAATTAGACCTATCGTGAAAGTGATCGATGGCGCTATGATATCGACAGACAAGGTAAGAGGCAAACGGGAAAAAGCACTCCTTCAGCTTTTGGACAATGCCTTAGCGCAAAAGGACATCATGGACACAGAGTTTCTTTTTGTAACTCATTCCTTGGCATCTGAAGAAGCGGCATACGTTAAACAGCAGATTGAACAACAAACGAAGGTGAACCATGTACATATTACCGAAGCCGGCTGCGTAATATCTAGCCACTGCGGCCCTCTTACGGTAGGTATTGTTTTCGCCAAAAAATAAGAAATGAGTGGACACATAATGACGGCAATCAAGATTATCACAGACAGCAGTTGCGACCTTCCCAAAATGATTGTAGATGAGCTAGGGATAATGATCGTTCCATTATCCGTACATTTTGGAGAAGAGAGCATGCCACCTCACATGGAGCTATGTGATTTTTATGCGAGAATGAAAATAGAGAGCGTACTGCCTAAGACGTCAAGTCCGTCACCGCTGCATTTCCTCGCAGAATATCAGAAAGCTGAGGTAGATCAGGATATTCTTGTTATCAGTCTTTCGTCTGCTCTAAGCAGTACCTACCATCATGCGGTAATGGCCAAAGAAATGCTGCTTGAAGAAGGTTATACAGGTCGTATTGAGGTGATCGATTCAAAGACAGCTTCACTTGGTCTTGGCGTACTCGTCTATAAAGCAGCCAAAATGGCCGAGGCGAAAGTCCCTTTTGAAAAAATGATTAACGTGATGCGACAATCGGTGGCTTCTTCAAGTACTTTCTTCTTTTTAGATTCGTTAGAAAATGTAATTAAAGGTGGACGACTTGATAGAGTACGTGGAGCAGTTGCATCTGTGCTGAATATTAAGCTTTTAATGAAAGGCAGTGAAGAAGGCTCTATTGAAGTGATGGAGAAAATCCGCGGCACCCAGCAAGCCTTGAAACGAATGATCGCCAAAGTGGGAGAGAGTATCCACGATTACGATAAAGATGTGATTGCTGTGGCGCACAGTAATTGCGAGGAGAGAGCGCGCGAAGTTCTGAATCAGCTGCTGGCGAAATATCCTTTCCGCAATGTGCTATTTTCTAATATGGGGACTGTTATTGGTACGTACGCAGGTGAAGGCGGCGTTCTGATAGCTTACTAGATTTAAAAAGACACCTGTTCACCGATCCTTTATGATCTGTGAACAGGTGTCTTTCTTTATTTTATACAGGATAATTGGTTGTCACAATTTCTTGATCTTCGGCAGATACTAGAGGAGAAAGTTCACCTGCAGCCATCAGCCACAATTCATGAAGTGCACGTGTACAACCCACGTACAACAGCTTGGCATCCATGAAGGTTGCTTCGTAATGCCCAGATGTAACATCCATGAGCAAAACGGCATCAAATTCTAGTCCTTTGGTCAAATAAACAGGAAGAACCGATATTCCGCCGCGGTATACACGCTGTTTAGACGTAATGAGATTCGTTTCAATGCCGGCGACTGTCAAAGCATCATGCAGTTCCTGTGCTTGCTTTTCCGTACGAGTTACAACGGCTATTGTGCTGGATGTTCCTTGCTGCAATGTTGTAATAGCATGCTGAAGCAGTGGCAAGCGTCCTTTGAGATCTGTCTGCAGCACACGTACTTTGTTGCCGCTGCGGAACACAGGAGCAGCGAGGAGCGGGTTCTCGACGCCTCGTTTCAGCACTTGATTGGCAAACTGAATGATTTCCATCGTGGAACGATAGCTGCGTTCAAGCTCGAAATAACCGGTTACGTCATCTTGAAATAAACTGGAGAATTCCTTCCAATCCGTGATGCCTTGATAAGCGTGGATCCCTTGAGATAAATCACCTAATATCGTAAACGAGCTATTTCGTGTATAACTATCAAGGACGGCCACCTGGAAAGGTGAAAAGTCTTGCGCCTCATCGATCACAACATGGTCGAATAACCGATCCGAGGGAATGCCGTAAAGGCGCGTATAAATATAAAGGAGTGGAGCGAGATCTTCGAGCTGCACTTCTTTTTTCTTGAAAAGCTTTTGCGAAGCTGTGACAATAGGCTCTGGGATTTGGTTGAGTAAATCTACAGGCAAGCTGTCAGGACGGCCCTTATCTGTGAACAGCATTTTGTAGAAGCTGAATGCAGAATGTTCGGGCCAACCCGTCAGGTACGTACGCAGTCGCTGAGATGCTTTCTTTTTCAGCTCTTTCTTCCGGCTTTGCTCCCAAATCTTGTCGAGCTGCATTTCCATCCAACGTTTGATCCGAGCAATCGCTCGCTCGCGGCGTTTCACAAGCGGATAATGCTTGTTCTCTACGAAAAACCATTCACGAATTGAAGTAATCGGCAGTGTAGCTCCTTCCCACGGTATGAAATCAGCCGCAGGGACATAAGACTCCTCGAATTTGGTTAGACAATTATCTAAGTATTCCCTGAAATCAATGGACCCTTTAAATCGTCCCGGCGCGTGATCGTCTACTGGAGGTCTTTTGCTGCCAAGCGAGAACCAAGTTTGAAGCGTTAATGTCTGGTCAGCCAATTTCACTTCTTGCTCGAGCACATCAAGTGCCCAGTCTGTGAAAGTGCTTTGCTGGATATTACCTACACCCAATTCAGGAAGGACACCGGAAATGTAGTCGAGGAACATGGAGTTAGGTGCAAAAATGATCATCCGTTCTGCGCGAACCTGTTCGCGGTATTGATAAAGTAAGAAGGCAAGGCGATGCAGAGCTACAGTTGTTTTACCGCTTCCTGCGACCCCTTGAATAATCAGTGCCGTATTCTTAGCTGCGCGGATAATGCGGTCTTGTTCGGCTTGGATTGTCGATACGATATCGCGCAGTTTATTATCTTTATTTTCGCCAAGACGATAGAGCAAGAACTCGTCGCCAACGGCCAAGGAGTCTGCGTTGCGATCATAGGTATCTACGACGCGTTGGAGAATTTGCTTACGGACGACGAGATTGCGCTTCAGATAAACGAGGCCCTCAATGAGTCCGTCCGGTGAATCATAAGAAGCAGCGTCCAGTCCGCCGGTAAACGAATAGAAAAGACTGGCTACCGGAGCCCGCCAGTCGATGACGAGCAATTGTCCTGTTCGCTCATCCTCAACACCCGATTTACCAATATAGAGGGGAGAGACTGAAGCTGTTCCTGTCTCTTGGAAGTCAAGGCGGCCGAAATACGGTTCATCGACGGCTTTAGCTAAATTATGTCGGCCATTCTCACGTGCGACCTCCAGGGCTTGTTCCGTTAAATCCGGACCGTAATAAACAGGAGTCGCCCTAAGTCGCTTGAGCTGTTTGTCAATTTCGATATTCGTTTGTTCGAGACGATGTAATTCTTCTTGATAGGCACTTTGAGTCTTTGTGTCCAAGATCAGTTACCTCCTAAGATCAGATGGTGTCTATTTTGCGAATAAACAGGTAAACAATATATCACACCTGTAAGTATATGGGAAGCTAAACCGATAAGCGTGGCATTTGGGGTCATTGGTAAACAATGTTATAATGAACAGGTACTTATTATCCATGTGAAGGAGTAGTGAGCTATGTCCATTTACAATATTGATGTCCAAACAATTTCCGGAGAAACGAAGTCACTTTCTGATTATAAAGGAAAGGTATTGCTTATTGTAAATACAGCAAGTGCTTGTGGACTTACACCACATTACAAAGGGCTCCAAAGTTTATACGAACAGTATCAGGATAAGGGTTTAGTCGTTCTAGGATTCCCTTGTAATCAGTTTGGCGGACAAGAGCCTGGTACGAATGAGGAGATTCAAAGCTTTTGTGATCTCAACTACAACGTGACCTTCCCATTATTTGCTAAAGTGGATGTGAAAGGTGAAAACGCTCATCCGTTGTTTACTTATTTGCTGACACATACCCCAGAGCCTTATCGCACAGGAGAAATCGAATGGAATTTCGTGAAATTTCTGGTCGATGCGAGCGGTAAAGTTATTAAGCAGTACAGCGCTAGTACCGAGCCGACCGCTATCGCAGCAGATATTGTAGCTATCTTAGCATAGGAAAGTGAAAAAAGCAGTTGCATCCGTGACTGCAGCTCGCTATAATCAGGATAATCATTGCAGTGAAGGAGACGAATCATATATGATGAACACAGCTTGGTTCGTACAAATTCATTATTTTCATAGGCGTTAGCACACACCTGTACATATCAGGGTGGGCTAACGCATTTCGCGTTGGCCTCCCTGCGAGATGCATTTCGCGCAGGACCATAGGTCCGGCGCGTTTTTTTATCTCGTTTAGAAGGGAAAGGTGGAAGTATGCAAAACGTTAAAAGAATGAAAAATGGTTGGAGAGAGAAAAATGCGAATGTCATGCTTAATGAACAAGCCATGCTAATACGGCTTAATCCTGAAGTTTTCGATGAAGCCTATCTGATGACAAATGAGCTTGAATTAGCTGGCATAGCTGTAAGAATGGCAGATGAAAATTCCGAATTGAGTGAGCATCTGATCACTGCGACAGTGCTTGGAATTCGTTTTGTCATCCTAATAGGGAAGAATGAAAGGCTGATAGACCAAGTTAGATTATTGGATATGTACGATCAACAGGAGATGGTGATGCCTATGGATCAAGCCATTTTTGTGATCGAGAGGACATATCCGCCAGCAGATTTTACTTAATAACATAAAAATGGAGTGAACTTATGGGAACCCGATATGGATTCATCTATGCGCATCCGGATGATGAGACATTTCTAAGCGCGTGTATAATACGCAAGCTAGCCGATCAAGGGAGAAATCCTGTTCTACTGCTGGCAACACGAGGTGAAGCAGGCAGACAAGGGTTTGAGCGTGCTGCGGACAAATCAGAGCTTGCTGGGCTGAGGGAGAAAGAAATGAATGCTGCAGCCGTGATGCTAGGTCTATCTCACGTGGAGCACTTGGGCTGGCCGGATGGTCAGCTTGCTGCGATTGATTTCGATGCGTTAGTTGCAGGTGTTATCGCTTTTATTCAGCGGCATGAAGTGGAGATTCTATTCACCTTTCCGGAGGATGGGGGCAATGGTCATCTGGATCATGTTACCATCTCCAAAGCGACAACGGCGGCTGTTTTAAGCGGTAAGTGTCCGAGTGTTCGCAAGATATATTATGCCGCTTCGGCTACCTTACGAGCCCAAGGTCATAGGCCTTCGATAGAAGTTGATACAGAGAATGATTGGCTGATAAAAGCAGCGGCCTTACGGGCTCATGCTACCCAGCATGTGGCCATCGCCAAATATTTCGGTGACCTTGATATTTTCCCGGAAGCACGTCGATGGGAAGCTTTCGTACTTGGTTGGCAAGATGGCGTGATGTGGCCAGAGCAGGATTTATCGACTTACTGGTAGAATAGGAGCAGAAAGTGGTATAATATGGGACAAAGCAGGTGAACAGCATAATGGCAATCATGGCAAAAGTTGAGGCTGTGCTTATCGCGGATGACGCATCAACCTTTGTAACAAGAGAAATAGAGGGTGTTGAGCTGCGTTTTGGTGGCATTGAAGGCGACCGACACTATGGTCTATTCGCAAAGGCGAATTCCAGGCAGCCTATGTACAAGAAAGGCGAAGAGATAATGAATCGTCGTCAGCTCAGTATTGTTTCCGTTGAAGAGCTTCAAGGGATTGCAGAACGATTAGGTGTAGAAACAATTAAACCGGAGTGGTTAGGTGCCAATATTGTCGTGAGCGGTGTTCCTGAATTAACGAAGCTTCCGATGGGCATTCGAATGTTGCTTCCAAGTGGCGGCGGACTTGTATGCGAAGGTGAGAACGAGCCCTGTTCCGGGCCTGGGAAGCAGATCGCGAATTATTACGGGAACAAAAGCTTAACCCAACAATTTATTAAACTTGCCCAACAAAGCAGAGGCATCGTCGCCTATGTAGAACGTCCAGGTGAGATTAAGCCAGGCGACCAGGTTGAGATTCAGATATAATAACGACTACCCACAGAAGTGTGTACTGCTTCTCGAACTCTATATCAGATAGATATAGAATGCGGGAATCGGGTAAAGGAAGGTGTGAAGAAATGTCACTTTGCAATTGTGAAAATTGCGGACAAGTATTTATTTCGAAACTTGAAAAGCGTTGTAAATCCTGTGCCCAACTGCTCTTGAACGAGTCACACAAAGTGAAGGATTTCGTTCGGACCCATCCGCATGCCACACTTATTGAGGTATATCATCAAACAGGTGTATCTTTAAAGACAATCAAAGACTTGATGAGGGCTTGAATTTACCCCATTACATAATAAACGACTAAAACCATGATGGTCTTCATTGAAGATGTTATGGTTTTTTATGTGGTATCCTACGTAGCAACGCCTATAGGGCAAGGAAGTAGCTAAAGGAACTACGGTGTGCTATTTATTAAAATATCCACTTTTATTGGGTCTAAAGGGAATACGTCCCCTTTCATAAAGCTTCAGGATGGTTCTATATGAAATCGACGGCCAATCTTGGTTATATGAACCAGGTGGAATTCCACAATACCCAAATCCGGCCCCACGCATTAAGAGGGATCGACACGAAGGACCTGCTGTGTCAGTGCCCTAGTTATGTTTATATAAGTAAAAGCCTTCAATTCCCTTGTAGGATTGAAGGCTTTTTATTACTCTCAATGTGCTTTATTGAGTTCCGTCACTATCGCTTAGCAAACACGTCTAGCAGAAGCTCATCCTTTATTGGATCTTGAACATCCCAAGCTGTAGCAAACCGCACTTGATGAGAAACACCAACGATTTCGTACTTCTGAACGAGATGTTGGCGTGCTGATCCAATAATAAGTGAATGGAGCCGCAGCTGCTTCTTCTGACCAAGAGCACCAAGCTTCTGTAGCGTTGCTTTAGAGATTTGGCCGACACCATCAGTGACCATTACGAAGTCAGCATCCTGAAACAGCGTCTGGTGTTGGACAATGTCCATTCCTCTACTTAGGGGGGCATCGAAATTCGTGCCGCCACCGAAAGCCAGCTGAGCGAGTCCATAGAAGCGGTCCCAATCTGGCCGCTTATAAGACAGCACGTGCTCGATGAGCTCACCCTTCGCCCCGAACAAAAGCAGAACGAAATCTCGCCGTTCAAGGAGGGAGAAGGAGGCGAAGGTTGCGGTAAACAGCTGCGCAAGCCGTAGCTTGCTGCCTCGCATCGAGTGGGAGGTGTCGAGCATGCAGATGACCGGACCTTTTTGCGGCTCTAGGGTGGAGCCTGTATAGTTATAGGTCATGAGCTTATTTTCCATCCATTTGACGAGAAAATAAGGCTCAAAATCTTCGTCAGCGAGCAAGCTGGCTTCGCTCGGAAGCAGATGGGAGATATCGCCGGATTGGCGCAAATCATCGTAAGCTTCCGGGACGTAGGGTGAGCGCATCTTCTTGCGCTGCACACGAAGGTGGTGAATGTTGCGTCCCACCTCCTGCAGGAAAGACACCAGATCCTTGCTGCGCTTGAGCCTCTCGATCCACTGCACGTAGTGCTCGAACGTCTGCCGCCGCAGCTTACCCAGCTCGCTGCCCCAGCGTCGGTTCGCGAGCCGCTGACTCGCTTGTACGAGCTCGTGCACGTTAAAGCTGTCCACCTCTTCGAGGGACAGCGTCTCCTTCAAAGATCGGCCGAGCCAATCGCCCAGCTCGGCTTCGATTTCCTTCATGGCCGCGAGGTCGCGCTCGCTCATGCGGCCCAGCTGCCGCTCGCGGCGCTCGAGTTCCTCTTCCGCCTTGCGCAGCTTCGCCTTGAGCTTATCGCGCTTCATGAACTCGGTGCGCATCTCGTTCTGCAGCTCGGAGATGCGCTGCTTCAGGGCGCGTATCTCCTCGGCGACAAGCGGCCTAGAATCGACGGCTTCTTGCTTGTCTTCAACAGCTCGTTTCCCCTGCTGAAGGGTGTAGCCAACAAGCCGCAGCTTCTCGATTTGCTTCTCGGAGAGGCGTTCGCTTACGCTCTTTTCTTCTTGCCCGCTCTGCTGCTGCTTCTTCTCGAAGCCGAAGCCGCTCATCTTCTGTTCCTTTTGTCTGCGTTTGACTTCTTTTTCAAAGGACTCTGTTAGCCACATCAGCGCCTTGAGCGCGGTTTTAAAAGAGGCATTCACCTGCCCGATCGTGCGAGGATGAATGGACACGTAGAAATACTGCTTGCGCAGGGCCAATACCATCCAACGATGAAAAGGTGTTTCCTCGACAGTGCCGTCGATTTCAGGTTTCGTCATATAAAAACACATAAAGAAATCAGCAAATAATTCAAGCGTAAACCAAGGGGCTTGCCGAACAGCCTCACGCATCCATTCTTGTGCAACACGTGAAGAATGTACATAGCCCTCGAACACATACCTGTCAACCCGTGTGCAGCGTATGATCATATAGATAACCTCTTATAACGTATAGTCGTATACGATTCCAGGGATTTCACGGTCAAACAGTGTTCGATATAAGCCCTGTATGGATTGTAAGATGCGCTCGCCTTGAATGCGCAGGTGCGTGAATTTGACGGCATACTGCTCGGGATGCTGCAGAAAGATGGATTGAGAAGCAATCCATTCCGGCAGTTTCTTTTCTTTGTCCTGCCAGGAAACAAGTCTGCCGCGTAAGCTTCGGGCTGTTTCCTCGAGCTCCGTGCGGCACTCTTCCAAAGTCGCTTTCAAACGCTCTATGGCGTCTTTGTTTAAAGCGTCGCCGATTTCTTTTTTAAATTGGAAGGCATGTAAGTCATCTTCTTTTTCCAACCACTTCTTAACCGTTAGGTTGTACTGAAGCAGAGGAAGCTCTTGTTCCATTTCTCGTTTGAGCATGTCTTGAAATAACGTGTCGAAGATGGCTTTAATCTCAACCAAATCTTCGGGGAAATCCCACAACATATGGGGGGTGAGAACGGTATCCCACACATTGACGGTGCTGCGTCCGTGAATGGCTGCTGATATTTTCCATGTATGTCCAATCTTGTGATAGCGACGATCCGAAAGCACATATTCTTTCTCTAGGAGCGCAGTTTTCAATTGAAAGAGCATGTAAATGAGGGCATCCGGCAATTGAACATCGGCCGCTTGCAATTTCAACTGCTTGACCAGTTCCGTCGATAAGAGGGTTGGAAGAGGCGTGGTAGGTGTCTGGAACATGAGCTCAAAGCTGGATATTTGCTTGACATATTCGACTTCAAATCGGAAAAGAAAACGGTCGTATAGCGCTGCTAATTGTTCGTTATCTTCGGGCAGTTCATTCGAAGCAGCCATTAAGAATAGCAGGGGAGACTGCTGCTTCACTCGACCATTGAAGAAGACTCGTTCATTCAAGACCGAAAGGAGTGCGTTAAGTATGGCGCTGTTTGCTTTGAATATTTCATCCAGGAATGCAAAGCGAGCACTTGGCAAATAGCCGTCCGTGAGTCGTATATACTCATCATTTTTCAATTTCTGCAAGGAGACAGGCCCGAATAATTCGTCCGGTGTAGTAAATCGGGTCAACAAATAATCGTAGTAAGGTTCGTTCCCAAAGAGATCTGCAGCGGCGCGTGCTAATTGAGATTTCGCTGAACCGGGAGGTCCAACTAACAAGACATGTTCACCGCTCATAATGGCCAGCAGCAAGACCCGGATGAGTTCTTCCCGTTCCATGAACCTTTTTTCGAGATGACCCATAGCTTCTCTTAATTTGTTCTGTATGACGATGGGTTCTTTCATCAATGTTGTCCCCCTTGGCATAATCAAAGCTCGTATGTGTTATTGTACCAAACTGCCGAACAAACATCGAATATGCTACAATATGACCTAACGTTTGAATCTAAGTCTACTTAATTGACCAATAGGATTAACACGAAGGAGTGATCATTATGCGGATTGGTGTTATTTCAGATACTCATTTATCAGTAAGGGCTCAAAAGCTTCCAGATGCGCTCATTGCCGGTTTAGAAGGCGTAGATCTTATTATTCATGCAGGAGATTGGGTGAGTGAGCACGTTGTTGAGTTCGTTGAACAGATCGCTCCATGTGAATCAGTGGCTGGTAACAATGACAGCATTGATATCATTGAACGATTCGGTCTGAGGAAAATACTGACGCTTGGCGACTATGAAATCGGTCTTATCCATGGAGACGGGTTTCGTAAAACGACAGAAGAAAGAGCCCGAGAAGCGTTCCAAGCTGAGCGGCCGGATATCGTCATCTTCGGGCATTCCCATATCCCTTATCAGCAAACGATTAACGGGATGCTGATGTTTAACCCAGGCTCGCCGACGGATAAAAGAAGGCAGCCGCAATACTCCTACGGTATCATCGAGCTAGGTGAAAGCATTCAGGCAGAGCATTTCTTCTATGACAATAAGGCTTAGTAATTTAAGTAAGACGTACACCAATCACTCCTTTACCCCCCGGAAACAGCTTGGAAGACAATGAGCTGATCACCGGGCTGCAAAACAATTTCTAGGGTATCCAGCCAGGCAATATTCGTATCGTTATAATAGAGCAGGACATGCTTTCGGACATGTCCTGTTTCCGTCCATAGATGCACTCGCAGCAGGGGATATCTTGTTTGGAGTTGATCAAGCGCCTCCTCTAACGTAAGCGCCTCCAATTGAAACTTCACGTGTCCACCCGTACAATCGCGCAGCAAGGAGGGGATGCTGACGGTAATATGCATGCTAGTCCTCCATTATCATTGTTTTCACAGTTAGGATGCGCGATAATTGTCCTGGCAGCTGTTCCCAGTTTTCCCCGCGATCCAGTGAACAAAACACTTCGCCTGATGTAGTTCCGAAATAAAGGCCATAAGGCTCGAGTGCATCTACTGTCATGGCATCGCGCAGTACGCTGACATGGCGTTCTTCTTCAGGCAGCACATCCCCGATTGGCTTCCAGCTGTGTTCACCTCGTGCCATCCTGTAGACCAGGAGCTTGCCGTCACGCATAGAGCGCAGTTCGCTGCTTTCCAGCGGGATGAGAAATAAATCACCCGTTTGCGAAATGGCAATCGGGAAACCAAAAGGCATATCACCTTCACGAAGGGTCAAGCCTTCCTCGATCGGAAGCCAACTGTCTCCGCCGTCAATGGATTTGAAGACTCCGCTATGCTCTTGCATGTAAAGAACATCGGCGTTTTCCGGGTCAAGCACCATCTTGTGCACACAGTATCCGACACTCTCATCCGGTTGACCTGTTGGGATTCGGTTTAAACCATTGTTGCAAGGCTTCCAGCTAAGTCCGCCATCCAGTGTGCGGAAGACCCCGACTGCGGAAATTCCGACCCACATGCGCTTGGAATTCCCAGGATCCATGATGATCGTATGCAAGCACATGCCGCCAGCTCCGGGAAACCATTCCGGGCGAGAGGGGTGCTTCGTTAAACCATCCAGCTCCTTCCACGTTTGGCCGCTGTCGCGGCTAACGAACAAACCGGCTTCTTCGACACCGGCGAATAGCGTCTCTGGCTCAGACGCAGGGCCTTGCACCAGCTGCCAAATGCGGTTGAGAGAAAAGCCGCTTTCCTCCTTATATGAGGGGCTGTCCGTTATCTGTTCCCACGTCTCACCGCCATTGCTAGACACACGTATAGTCGCACCATAAGCGGCATGTGAAGTTCCGGCATACAACTTAGTTCCAAATCGTGTAGCTCCAAGCACACTGTAAGCTTCCCACCCTGGTAAAAAAGGTCCTTGCAAGGACCAGCTCTTTCTTTCCACCGTTGAGGAATAAATAAAAATACCTTTATTGGTGCCAACAAGCAGTTGAACGCGCTTAGCCATATACACCCTCCTAATTAAATACTCCTTGCCTAAATTCGACGGATGGCAAATAATTCCTTCTCTTTCCCAATTTTGATATCTTAGGTATTTACCGTGTTAGTAATCATAAGAGGGACATACACTGTCATAGTTCTAATATTCGGATGGCGGTGATTCGATGCGTACTACGGTAGGTGTTCTATTGGACTTGAAAACTTACTTGGGAATTTCGAAAGGGAGAACCGGAACTGAACGCTTAGCTCTGTACAACATAGCAGGAGAAAATCATGGTTTAAGGCCTTTTTATATGAGTTTGCATCATCTAAGAGGTAAAACTGCTTTAGGCTATTACTATGAAAATAATGCCTATAAGCTTGTCAGACGTTCTATTCCTAAAGTGACACATAACCGAGCCATTGCCCTGTCTCCATTTTTAAGAAAAAAATTAAAAGAGCTTTCTAAATCTAGCATTGTTTTTAACGAACAAAACCGTTACGACAAACTTCATATTCATCAACTCCTATATGCCAACCATTCGCTTCGTACGTACCTTCCGGAGTCTACTAAATATTCGAGAGAACAATTAAAAACAGCGTTGAAGAAGTATTCGTCGTTATTCATTAAGCCAACAAGCAGCAGTGTCGGTGATGGGATTATCAAAATATCCAAGCAAGAGGGCGGGGGTTGGAACCTGTACTGGATGAAAGGAAAACCAAAGCTAGTAACTTACAAGGAAGCTGTTTCATTCATCGCAAAAAAAGTGGGTAAACGAAACTACATGATTCAGGAAGCCATCCCGTTAGCTACTTACAATGGACAGCCTTACGATCTGCGTATTTCGGTGCAGCGTGGAGGTAGTGGGCAGTGGCAAGTTACCGGAATGATTGGGAAAGTCGCGGCTTTAGGTCGTCATGTGACTAATGTGGCAAAAGGAGGGAAAGTTAAAAGGGTTGAGGAGCTTTTTGATTCCAGTGGTTTTTATTCCCCCCTAATAAAGCATGAACTGCAGCAAGTATCTCTATCTATTGCCCAATATATTGGTATAAAATTGCCTCAAATGGCTGATATCGGATTAGATGTTGGTGTTGATGCGTATGGCAACATTAAGTTGATCGAGGTAAACGGCAGAGACCAACGATACACGTTTAAAAAAGCAGACCTGGAAACGACATTTTATCACACTTATGAAACACCTCTGCGATATGCCAAGTTTCTTTTGAACCAATCTACTTAAGCTGAATAACGACTTTGCCCCAGAATTCTGGGGCTTAAATTTCTCATTATTCTCTCATCTATTTAGCTTATAGTAAGGAGATTAACGAATTAAGGGAGATGTCGATGAAACGGGTATTGCTCATTGAAGATGAAAAAAACTTGGTTCGGTTTATTCAACTGGAACTGGAACATGAATCTTTTGAAGTACAGACAGCTTACGATGGAAAAACCGGGTTAGAATTAGCCCTTAATGATAATTGGGACTTGATATTATTGGATATCATGCTGCCAGAGTTAAACGGAATAGAGGTTTGCCGCCGTATTCGGGCAGCCAAGAAGACGCCGATTCTTATGTTGACAGCTCGAGATAGCGTCGTTGATCGTGTATCTGGCTTAGATAGTGGAGCCGATGACTATATGCCCAAACCCTTTGCCATTGAGGAATTGTTGGCGCGGATAAGGGCTATTTTTCGTCGTATTGAGTTAGAGGGAAAATCCCCGCATGCCATATTCTCTTTTCAGGATATTAATGTCGATATGGATGCCCGTATTGTTTACAAAGACAAACAAATCGTTGAGCTTACCAAGCGTGAGTTCGATCTCTTAGTGATGTTCATGAAAAACCTTAATCTTGTGCTGACGCGAGATATGCTTTTGGATCATGTATGGGGGTATGATTCTTTAGTAGAGACGAACGTTGTTGATGTCTATGTCAGATATTTGCGAAACAAGTTAGATAAAGCTGGCGAAAACAGCTGTATTCAAACGGTTCGGGGAATTGGATACGTGATGCGATGATGGAACGATTATCTCGATTAATTCGACAACTCCCCATCAAATGGAAGCTTATGCTAGGAGCAACAGCACTCATCTTCCTTTTATTTGCAACCTATAATTTCGCTCAATATTTAGTTCTCAAACAGTGGATGATGAATCAGGAGAAAGATGAGATTCAAGTAAGTATGGCGCAGCTTCAAGATTATTTTCAGGAGAAGTCGAGTGCGATGGATGCCTTACAGGTTGCTGAAAGTCGATTCTACATAGAGAAAATGATTGGGAAAAATCAATTGGTACGCATCATAGGGAAGGATGGCCAACCTATCCTGACGGTTTCGAACCATTTTGAAGAAACTTGGGTTTCACCGAAATCTGTTGCGGAGCCAGAGCTGTTCGATACCACTTATAAGGAAGATCACATTCTCATATATAGGAGTCCATTAACAACAGAGAGGTTCGTTGGAACTTTAGAGTTGGCAAGCAATTTAGAAACGTTCGATCATTTTAGTGAGACGTTATTATGGGTCATGCTGATTAGTGGGGGATTGGCTGTTTTCATTAGTGGCATCAGTGGTTTAGCTCTTGCTCGGCAATTGATGCGTCCTATTCGAGCCCTGGCATCTACCATAAGAAGTGTGAAGGAGAAAGGGCTGACAGAACGTGTTAGCAATATAGAAAATGGAGATGAATTATCCAGTTTAGCGCAGTTATTCAATGAATTGATGAATCAGCTGGAAATCTCCTTTCGTCAACAAAAGCAATTTGTTGAGGATGCCTCGCATGAGCTGCGGACTCCCATTACTATTTTGGAAGGTCACTTGTCTCTCTTAAATCGTTGGGGCAAATCGGATCCAGCAGTCCTAGACGAATCCTTGGAAGCTTCGCTGCAAGAAATTAGGCGTTTGAAAGGGATTGTCCAAGAGCTTCTGACCTTAACGAGAGTAGAATCTCAACTTGTATCTGAAACAAGCAAGCCAATCCAATTAGAACCCTTAATTCTTGAGACTATTAAAAGATTTGAGGCCCTCAATCCCGATTTCGAATTTCAAACGGATACCGAGAAAATTAGAGATGTATCCCTATCGATAAGCCCTCTGCATTTGGAGCAAATCCTCCTGATTGTTCTGGATAACGCAGTTAAATACTCCGTGCAAGACAAACGGATCATCATTGATGGTTGTCAGTTGAAAAATGACGTAGAAATAACAATAAAAGATCATGGAATAGGAATCCCGCAAGCGGACTTGCCTTATGTTTTTGATCGGTTCTATCGTGTAGATAAGGCAAGAAATCGTGTAACTGCGGGTACAGGACTAGGGTTATCCATTGCCAAACAGTTCGTATATAATTATCATGGCGAAATGACCATCCGCAGTGAAGAAAATGTAGGAACTTCGGTAAGCATAAAATTACCCATGAACCAAATTGTTGGATAATGGATTTCTCATTTTCTTTTCATCTTTATCATGTAAAGTCAATGTAAATGCTGTCGTTAGGGCATTCAGTATATGTAAAGGATGATGAAAATGAATTTCTCTCAGTTGGATTATCATTGGTTTCAAATCATTAATCAATTAAGTAATACCCTTTCATTTCTTAACCCAATTATGC
The DNA here is from genome assembly GCF_900103825.1 of Paenibacillus sp. yr247. Lineage (GTDB taxonomy): Bacteria > Bacillota > Bacilli > Paenibacillales > NBRC-103111 > Paenibacillus_E. The sequence continues at coordinate 286,912 of NZ_FNIF01000004.1, read as the reverse complement.
GTTTGTTAGCTTCTTATGCAGAGTATGTGTTTTATATCGGGGTTGTTATTTATTGGTTTACAAGGGATGACGTCAAGCGCCGAATGGTTGCTGAATCCCTTATATCCGCATGTGGAGCATTAGGTTTCAGCGGTCTTATTGGGCATTTTTTCTACCGAGATCGTCCGTTTGTCACACATACGGTCCTTCAATTAATCGCACATCCTGCCAATGCCTCTTTTCCAAGTGACCATGCGATCGGGGCTTTCGTAATTGCCACATCTATTTGGATATTCCGGAGAAAAGAAGGAAAGTTATGGCTTGCATTAGCAGCATGTATTGCATTCTCCAGAGTTTGGACAGGGGTCCATTATCCATCCGATGTTCTAGCAGGCGCGGTGATCGGAATAGCTGCCGCGGTGGGGGTACATCAGTTTTTTACACGTTCGTCATTGGCACTGAAATGGCTGAAACAAATCATTGATTTGTATGAGGTAATGGAGTCAAAGATTTGGCGCAAGAATGAAGGGCGCTCATCGGTATCGAAATGATGACTTTGTGGGCGAAAGAACGGAAATGGGTGTTTCTTAGTCTTGGAATAACCCTGCTAATCGTTTTATTTGGTATTTGGACCATGTTCCATATGCCATCTGAACAGTGGCACGCTCGTGAATTCAAAGGTTTATTTAAAAATTATGGCTCTCAAGCAAGGATTTTGTTATTTGCAGTTTTGGCGTATTATGTATTCAAAATAATGTTACAGAGACGATGGCTGGAACAATGGCTTATACTGAAAAGAAGTGCTATTGTTTTATCAAGATTGATACGGAAACTCCATACACCTCTCGCTGTTCTGGCAATCGGCGTCATTATTCTGCATATCGTGGGTGCTTTTCTATATGGTTTCAAGCTAGACTTTGCCAATGTGAGTGGACTGATCGCAGGCATTGTCTTATTGCCAGTACCGTTATCAGGTGTTTTTCGATACCGAGGACTTGATCGGAAATGGCATTTGCGATTAGGGCTTATCTTTGCTGTTTTATTTTTAATTCATGCGTTCCTTTGATAAGCAAGAGAAGAAGAAGGGGGACTATACTTGAAAAGAACATACATGGCGGTCTCGTTCCTCTTGTTATTTGTGACGGCTTGCTCCAATCCGAATCAAGGTCATGTGGCGACATCAACAACATCAACATTATCACCAACTCAAACGCCCACACCCGCTGCATTGCCGACGGTCACACCAGAAAGTTCAAATCAACCGGCTAAACAAGAAGTTTTGCTACCAACACTAACTCCCTTACCAAGTCCGCAGTCCACGGCTTCGGTTCAACCAAAAGTTACGAACCCAGCCATTTCTGATGGGAGTAAACCCGACCATGTTGTTATTGTTGTAGAAGAAAATCATTCCTATGAGAAATTGATCGGCAATGCCTCGGCCCCCTACATAAATGCGTTAGCTGGACAAGGGGCATTCTTCACGCATTCCTATGCAGTAGCACATCCAAGTCAGCCTAATTATTTGGTCCTATTCTCGGGCTCCGATCAAGGAGTTAAAAATGATTCATGCGGCCATGAATTTAAGACAGCTAATTTGGCAAGCGAGCTAGTCAAGGCCGGATATTCGTTCGCTGGCTACTCAGAGGATTTACCTGCGGTTGGCTCCACGGCGTGTACGAATCATCAATATGGCCGAAAACATAGTCCATGGGTTAGTTTCTCCAATGTAGCCAAAGAGAGTAATAAGCCTTTTGACCAATTTCCAAAGGATTACAGCAAATTGCCAACGGTATCATTCGTCATCCCTAATTTGGACAATGATATGCATGACGGCACAATTCTAGCAGCTGACGATTGGCTGAAAAAAAACATCGGCCCTTATGTGACGTGGGCTCAAAGCCATAATAGTTTGCTCATTCTAACGTGGGATGAGGATGATTCCTCCAAAGACAATCATATCCCAACGATCTTTGTTGGACCGATGATCAAACAAGCCAAATATGATCAGCACATTACTCATTTGAATGTGTTACGGACGTTAGAAGAGTTGTATAAACTGCCTTATTTAGGCGGTACAGCAGATGTTTCTGCTGTTCAAGGTATTGGTAAGTAAAGATATAACCAAGTAAGCAAAATAGTGAGCTGTATGAAATCCGTCCAGATGCTGAACGGATTTTTGCTTTTTATAGGCAGAAAGTTAAGAAAGATTTAAGAAATGGTTCACAAGCCTTTCATTTTTGTTGGCTATGATGTAGTTGTAAGCCCAAATCAAAAAGGAGAGACTTTGAGCTCCACTCAAAGCTCCCTATATTAGGAGGAAAAAATGAAAAAGAAGTGGTTAATGTTAGGTAGCGCTGTTGGAATTAGCAGTATTGTCATGGTAACAACCGGGTTTAGTGCAATGGCGAGTACATCAGGGTATGACGCATATAAATCCGCACTTAAAAACACCAAAACGGTTCAAAATGTTGCTGTACAAGCAGCAGCAGCCTTGCAGGACAACGGTAACGTGCTTGCAAGTGCAAACGGGAGCTTCAAGGTGAGCCTAGATACGAAAACGGCTAGCGGAAGTGCTGATGTGGTGGCGAAAGGTACACAGCAATCGTTAAGCTTCTATAAGCAAAATGATCAAACCGTACTTAAATCAAACGCTAGCGATGTGTATTTCGTGAAACAAGAAGGCATGAAGAAACACAAAACCGAGAAAAAGCTGAACGAAACTGAAATTCCACAGCAAGTAGAGACAGTTATTGATGCTTTAGTCGGTAATCTGAAGGACTATGTGGCCGTTGATACGAAAACAGATGGGTCCAAAGAAATCGCAATTCAACTGGATAATGCTCAGATTCCTACAGTAGTTAATGCGCTGGCTCCGATTGCGATTAAAGAAGCAACCAAAGGAGAGAATGATGGCGAGAATAAGGATAATGCCGAAAATGCCAATGAACTGCCATTCAAAGAAGATTACCTTAAAAATGCGGCTCCACAGTTAACGCAGGATATCAAAATTGAAAAAGTATCCATTAAGGCAATGATTAATGCTAATAATTATATCTCTCATCAAGAAGCTGACGTAACCGTTTCTGGTAAAGATGACAGCGGAACTGCGCACCAAGTTACTCTTCACTTACAAGCGGATCTGTCCGGTTATAACAGCACAACACCTGAAACCATTGATCTTGCTGGTAAAACCGTACAAACATTGAAGCATGACCACAAAGGTAAACAACACGACGAATAAATAACAGTATCAATAAACTTATTAAGTAATAGCAGATAGGCTTCCCTGTCCGAGCCTATCTGCTTTATCTCTTATGAAAAGGGGGAACCTAAATGAACACCATATTAGAAACGGCTCATTTGAGCAAAGTGTATGGCAATGAACGCGGAATTCGTGATATGAATCTCCAGTTACATGAAGGTGACGTGTATGGTTTACTTGGGCCGAACGGAGCTGGCAAAACAACGTTTCTTAAACTGATAACTGGTTTGATACGTCCTGATCAAGGCACGATTTCATTGTTTAATGCCAATCTTGTCGAACAGTTTGAACAAGGTATGCAGCACGTTGGCAGCATGATTGAATCGGCTGATTTCCATGATTTTCTTAGCGCATGGCAGTACTTAGAGCTTGTTGCTCGGTTCTATCCTGCTGTCACTCCGAAGCGAATGGAAGAAGTCTTGGATCTTGTAGGCTTGCTTAAAGTTCGTAAGGAGAAGATCAAGGGCTATTCGACAGGCATGAAACAAAAGCTAGCACTTGCTGCGGCTATCTTGCCGGAGCCTAAGCTTGTCATCCTGGATGAGCCTACGAATGGGCTGGATATCGAAGGTACGGTGATGTTTCGAAAGTTGATTAAGCAGCTGTCCGAAGAGAAGGGGACATCGTTCTTAATCTCGAGCCATATGATTCATGAACTAGAGCAGCTATGTAATCGGGTGGGAATTGTTGTAGAGGGGCATTTGAAAAAAGAAGGGTACGTATCCCAACTGCTGCAAAGCAATCAATCGTTAGAGCAGTTCTATATGGATGAGCTTCAGCTTTCCAAGGAGGACAAAGATTGTGCATAGATGGCGCGCCGGTTACTTAAATGAACTTTTCTTGCTGCTGTATCGAAAGAAAGTAGTTATGTTTGCAATATTTTCAGCAATACTGCCTGTCTTGCTTGCAATTTCACTGAGCGCGCTACAGCCCATTCTAGGACTTATTGCCGTAAGCCAGTCCTTTCCGATTGAGATGTTAACGATATACACAAGTATTTGGATTCCACTGTTTATCTTGACGATTACCGGGGATTTGTTTCCCAATGAAGTAGCATCTAGAACGTTGAAACTTGCCCTGCTTCGTCCGAATTCACGCTTTCAAGTATTTGGTACGAAAATCGCTGCCCTAGGTACTGGTATTGCGGGAATCCTGATTATACTCGGAATCGTTACCTTTTTTTGCAACCTATTTGCAGGAACATCAGCCAGTTTCACAGAATCATTTCATATGATGAAAGCTTATGTTGCTGCTTTTGTCTCAATGTTAGCTTTGTCAACCTTGTTTGTATTCGTTTCTCAGTTTTTCAAAAGTGCCAGCAGCTTCATGGTCTTTTCACTTGTTTTATACGCAGCAGCCAAAATTGCTCCATTCTTGTTAAGCTCAGTTGCGGCTTTTTCACCAGCTTCGTACACAGATTGGCATATGTTATGGTTGAGTCAAACCGTTTCCGCGGGTAAGTTACTGACAACTTCTTTGTTCCTGCTTTCCAGTTGTATGTTGTTTTTGGCACTTGGTTACTATAAATTTGATAGAAAAGAAGTATAAAAACGGGGAATCTACTCATGTCCATTCGACTGAAATTATTGCTTTCTTATGCGGCCATGCTGCTAATTCCACTCGTTATTATGATTATTACAGCTGTTCTGTTAGTCGTTGTTTTTCGTGGTGATCTTCAAAGTATCCGCGATCAATACGGGTCAGGTGTCGGACTATTCGAGAACCAGAATGTGGAACACACGTTTAAAGAAATGAAACGAACCGCGGAGAAGAATCCGTCCATTCTAGCTGACTCAGGGTATTTAGCGGACATTGATCAAGAACTGCAGTTGAATGATTCGAGGTTGGTTGTACGCAAAGAGAATACACTTGTTTATGTTTCTCCAACGTTGCAGGAGTCGGATGTACTCCAGCACCTGCCAGCGTTCAAACACCCTGGACATCCGGAGAGGGAAGATGCCAAGCGTTATGGGCGAGAGTTACTGGAAGTAAACTCTTTCAACTTTTATTATGCCGGACAACAGCCAGGCAGTGTTTTCATTGTTAATAAGGTGAATCCGTTAGTCAACTTTACGCAGAAATTTTTCCCAATCCTATTTATCACGCTAGTTATAATTTTGATTCTTACGCATACGTTGTTAACTTATTTTGTATCAAGAAGTATCATTACACCGCTTTGGAAGTTAAAAAATGCCATGAAAAGGATTCAATCTGGTGACCTTGATTTCCAAGTCCAGATAACAAGTAAGGATGAAATCGGGCAACTCAGCATAGCCTTTGAACAAATGCGAAAACAATTGCAAGAATCGATTCAAACCCAAATTCAATATGAAGAAAATCGTAAAGAGCTTATTTCTAACATTTCACACGATATTCGAACTCCTCTTACAGCTATTAGAGGTTATGTGGATGGTTTAGGTGACGGAATTGCCGATACCGCGGACAAAAAACAAAAATACATCGAGATTATATCGTCCAAAGCCGAAGAGATGGATCATTTAATTGATGAATTATTTCTATATTCCAAATTGGACTTGAAGCGTCTGCCCTTTAATTTTGAAGTCGTTGATTTCGCATCTTTTTTAGCGGATTGGTCGGATGAACTTGATTTTGAACTTAGCAAACAAGGCGTTCATTATAAGTCAGATATCGCGTTACACCAGCAGATTCAAGTCTCGATAGATCGGGATAAAATGAGACGCGTTTTTTCTAACATTATGGACAATTGCTTAAAATATATGAATAAAATAGAGAAACATATCGCTCTGCATGCTAGGATAAAAGGGGAACATGTCGTCATCGATATTACAGATAACGGAATAGGCATGGATGCTGAGGCGCTTCCATATATTTTTGATCGCTTTTATCGCGCTGATCCATCCAGGAACAGTAATAACGGAGGGAGCGGATTAGGGTTAGCGATCTCGAAGCAAATGATCGAAGGTCATGGCGGAACGATTGGAGCGCGCAGTATGAAAGGCGAAGGGACTTGTATTACCATCAACTTGCCGCTCAAAAGGCACAAAGACGGTGAAAATGAATGAAACGAATATTAATCGTAGAAGATGAACAACTCATTGCTGAGCTCGAACGAGATTATTTGGAAGTGAGCGGCTTTAAGGTTGATATTGCGATGGATGGCGAGCAAGGTCTGAAACTAGGACTCAGCGGGGAGTATGATTTAATCATTCTCGATGTCATGCTTCCTCTTTTAAACGGATTCGAAGTATGCAAGCAAATTCGCGAGAAACATCATATTCCGATTCTAATGGTTACTGCGAAAAAAGAAGATATTGATGTGATTCGTGGTCTTGGACTCGGCGCTGATGACTATATTACAAAGCCGTTCAAACCCGGAGAGCTGGTAGCTAGAGTCAAAGCGCATTTGGCACGCTACGAGCGATTAATAGGTACCAAAGAAAATAACGAAGAAATTCGCATACATGGACTATTAATCGATTACGGATCCCGTCGCGTTTTCGTTCATGAACAAGAAATTACCCTTACGACGAAGGAATTTGATCTGCTTTATTTTTTAGCCATGAATCCAAATCGGGTCTATAGTAAGGATCACCTTTTTGAGCGCATATGGGGATTAGATGCTATAGGAGATTCACAGACTGTCACTGTCCATATCCGCAAATTAAGAGAAAAGATTGAAATAGATGCATCCAACTCTCAATACATTGAAACGGTATGGGGCGCCGGTTATCGGTTTCGCCTATAAACATATGCGATGAAAGGTGGTTTCTCAAAAGCATGAATGTGAATCCTCGTGTATTAATACTTACAGCTAGCTATGGTAATGGTCATCTCCAGGCTTCTAAAGCGCTGCAGCAGCAATTCTTGAGCCAAGGTGTTGAACATGTGAAGATCGTCAACCTAATGAAAGAAGGCCATCCATTCATCAATCTCATTACAACTTCACTTGTTAACAAAAGCACAAAGATCTCACGAATGGGTCTCGATTATTATGGTTGGAGCTATTACTTAACCCGTGAAACCAAACGGACAGCTTTATTCCAAAGATCGATGACTTATCTTGGCCAAAAGAAATTGAGAGAACTTATTCATCAAGAGCGTCCAGACGTCGTTGTTAACACATTTCCATTCGGTGCATCGCCAGAAGTATGCAGTTCAATGGGAATTACGAATTTCACCGTACTTACGGATTATGCTTTACACGCTACCTGGTTACACCCGAATGTCGATAAATACTATGTTGCTACGGAAGAATTAAAGCAGCAAATCATTTTCAAAGGTTTCAGCAAGGATCGTGTTGAGGTTACCGGAATTCCTTTGCGTCAAGAGTTCGCCAATGAGAGAAGTTTCTCCCAAAGTCAGAAAAAGAACATCATTCTTATCATGGCATCGGAAAGCGGCGTAACCAGCTATATTGAGGAAATGTTGCATTCCCTGGCTGATTTAGATAATTGCCAATTGGTCGTCGTATGTGGTCGCAATGAGAAGTTGGAGCTTAGACTTAAAGACCAATTTGCTGCATTTTCGGGTATAACCATTCTTGGGTTTGTTGACAATGTCCATCAATGGATGTCTAGGGCTACCTGTATCGTAACCAAAGCGGGCGGATTAACATTGACGGAAGCTCTTGCCTTACAACTGCCTATTTTCATCTATAAGCCCTATGCCGGACAAGAAAAGGAAAATGCTTTATTTCTTTCAAGTCGCGGAGTTGCCTCTATCTCCACAAATATGGAGGATTTTTCAAGTAAAATCAATTATTTAATTAAACATCCTAGCTTATATGAAGAAATAAGAGAGCGTATGAAAGGATTGCAACGGAACCAAGCTGCCGCTCACATTGTTAATGATATTATTCATAGGATTAATCAACCAGTTTCACTGTCGATATAAGTGCAGGAGGCCTGATTCGGATGAAGGATAAAATGGAGAACCTAGACGATTTTTTACAAACGATCTATGAGCTTGAAGAAAAAGTAGTCCATCTGATTCATCAATCTAATTTAACAAATGCAGAGAAAAAATTCATCTTGGACCATATTCTTATCATTCCCGGAAAAAGCGGAGATCATGAAGAAAGCAAGGTTATATAAGTGACAATAAATGAAAAAAAAACCTCCTTCTGATAAATATCTGGAAGGAGGTTTTTGCTAGCTAGCTAGCTATTAAGTTACAACTAAAATGAATACTTCTTGGTCTCCGGGTGAAGCTGCTGTCATGAATACGGTGTTAGCGGCATGTACGGATTGCGGTGCCACGATAAGATTAGATGATACAAATAAGGATACACTAAGTGTAATTCCTAATAACGATTTGCTTAGGCGATTCTTTTTTTAATCATCCTCTCATGCTCTTCTTTCATTCTTATGGTACGATCAATACGAGGCAGGTGAAGTATAATGAATCATCATTCCATGATCAATGTAATCACTCATTACGGGTATGCAGGTATATTTTTATTACTTTTTATTGGAATTGTTGGCATACCGCTTCCAATTGAGATTATCCTGCTAGGCGCAGGTTATATTGCGCTAAAAGCTAATCTTTATATAGGTGGTATCATCGGCTTTGCATGGCTTGGAGCTTGTGCAGGGATGACGCTTAATTACTTTCTTGGACAAAGTATTGGATTGAAGCGTATCAGCATGGTAACAAAGTGGATTAAGCTCTCCCAGAGCAGATTAGAAAAATGGGCAGAACATTTTAAGAAACATGGAGCCATATTGCTTCTAGTTGGCTATTATGTAGCTGGACTAAGGCATGCTGCTCCTTTCATCGCAGGGGCTACGAGGATGCGGCTCGCCAAATTTATGAGTATCTCGTACTTCGGCGCATTAGCTTGGATTTTAATTATTGTTCTTCTCGGCCAAAAGCTCGGTAAAGCATGGCACCACATTTTTACACAGTTCAATCATCCTATATGGATCATAATCGCGGCTGTTATTATCGGGCTTGGCTTGTTAGGAGCTAAGATGATGGTTCGTCAGCGTCGATTCTCCTCATAAAGCAATAGAACCTCCAATTCCACTGGTCTGAAGTGGGACTGGAGGTTTTTTTACTGACAGATGTTAAGGTGAACAACAAATTACTTGCGTTTTGCAGGAACGAAACGGCCGTTAGCTCTCGTATAACGCAAAACTTTGTAGAACATTTTTTTATCTTGTAATTGGTTGAAAATAAAGGGGTCCGGCGCGGTATTTACTTCTAGTACCCAAGGCTTCAATTGTTTATCGATACCGATATCAACCCCAATTTCTTTAAATCCAGGATAAATCTTCTGGTAATGAGTTGCAATTTGATACCCTAAATGACGCAAGTTTTTGATATAAGCATTTTTCTTCTGATTGTTTAAGTAGGGGCCAAGTAATAATTCTAAGGGTAGCGGTTTGCCGCTATTATGAAAGTTCGTCACTATTTTGCGTGGATGAGCAACTCGACCGATATAACCAGTGGCTTCCCATTTTTTCTTTGGGCTTTTTTGTACCATAATGCGTATATCGAATATTCGCTTTTGATGGGTTAAGAGATGAATGCCTTGCTGCACCAAATAGGATCTGTTTAATTTGGCTATGTTCAGTGCAGCGAATAAGCCTTGATATGTTGTAAAAGTTTTAGCTACTGTCCCGGATTGAAAATGGTAATTGTATTTTTTTTCCACACGAATAACGCCTTGTCCGAAAGAGCCATTGATTGGTTTGACATAAACCATCTTATACTTATTTAACATATGAAGCAGGTTCGTTTGACTGTAGATTCTTGTTTCCGGAACAAATTTACGAAGTTTTTTGTTTAATAAGAGAACCTTCGTTTTGACCCATTTGCTGCCTACTGTACGTACTCGATTCATTGACATATCAGCACCTCGCACCTCATCTTGGAAATTTTCGGAGCATAAATTTTTTCTAATTTGTTTGCTATGGCCTCATGGCCTCATTTGATCTTTCCAGTTATCATATTCAGGAGAAGTGGAGGGACTTGGTGTAAAGTCTAGTTGGCAAATTTAAATTTTTTGATCGTTCCCATATTGCAGCCAGTAATAAAGTGGGATACACTGAGGCGACAGATTAGATCCACCCAGAAAGATTCATTAAGGAGCGATACTCTTTTGAAGACATTAATTATTGCGGAAAAACCCGACATGGGACGAAATATAGCCGCCGCAATAGATCCGAAAGCCAAAAATCTCAGGTCCTATTTAGAGGGTGAACAATACATCATCACATGGGCTATAGGACACTTAATTGAGTTGGCTGAACCTGATCAATACGATGATAAATATAAAAAATGGAATATCAATCACCTCCCGATCATTCCTGATGAATTTAAGCTGATTCCAAACCCGCGTACCTATGATCAGCTTAAGGTGATTGCAGAGCTTGCGAAGAAGTGTGACCAGCTTGTCAATGCCTGCGATGCCGGTCGGGAAGGACAGCACATCTTTTCGCTCATCCAGCGTCATCTTGGACTCAAGCATCCTGTCAAACGTCTCTGGATTTCCGATTTAACCTCCGAAACGATTCGAAATGGCTTTGCGACATTAAAGGACGGTGCGGAATATGAAAATTTAACGCGTGCCGCGCGCTCTCGGAGTGAAGCCGATTGGCTAATTGGCATGAATGGCTCACGCGCTTTCACGACGAAGCATAACGTTCTGCTATCCGTTGGCCGCGTACAGACACCAGTTCTCGCTCTCATATATGATCGCCAGAAGCATATTGAAGCCTTCTCATCGCTCAAATTTTATGAGCTTGAGGGTCATTTTACACAAGGCGACACCATTTATAGAGGGATGTGGCAAGGAGAGCGTTTGACTGATCAGCCGAAGGTTGAGGCGCTTGCAGCTAAAGTGAAAGGGAAGCCGGCACGGATCATTTCCTATGAAGTGAAGGATACGAAGGAATACCCGTTCAAATTGTATGATTTGACGCTGCTGCAGCGTGAGGCGAATGGGAAGTACGCTTTCTCAGCTAAGAAGACGCTCGATACCGCTCAGGCACTCTACGAGAAGCATAAGGTCATTTCCTATCCCAGAACGAATTCCAACTATGTGACCGAGCAAAATATCCCGGAAATGCACAAGTCTTTATCCGCCTTACAAGGAACGGCTTATCACGACCTTGTGCAAGGGGCTAACCGCAATCTGGTGAATAAAAATAACAAGTTCATTTGCAATCCAACCAAGGTGGAAGATCACCACGCGATACTGCCGACAAATCGGAAGGCATCAGGCCTCAATCCGGATGAACAGAAATTGTACGATTTGATTGTAAGACGTTTCTTATCGCAGTTTTATCCCCCAGCCGAGTATAAGGTTCATACAGTTATGACCGAGGTAGAGCAAGAAATGTTTAAGACCACGGTCAAAGAGCTGCTCCAATTAGGTTGGAAGGTCATTTATGCCGATCAGAAAAAAGAAAAGCCGAAGAGCACGAAGAGCAGAGAGAAGGAAGAGGAAGAAGACGAAGAGGTTGAGGTAAGCGAGCCTTTCTCTATTGATCCACAAGGGAATGTCGTTTGTCATGACGCGATCGTTAAGGAAAAAGATACGCAGCCGCCTAAGCATTTTAACGAAGGCACGCTGCTCAAAGCAATGGAAAGCGCAGGCAAGCAGATTGAGGATGAGGAGCTTCGCGATGCAATGAAGGATTCGGGGCTCGGCACGCCTGCTACCCGTGCAGCGACGATCGAGCGTCTGAAGAAGGTCGGTTACATCGATATGCAGGGTAAGAAAATTGTTCTGACCCAGAAGGGGCGAACGGTTGTCGAATTAATTCGCGGCGCTGGCATTGAGTTGCTGACTTCACCTGAGATGACTGGTCAATGGGAGCGCAGGTTGAACGAAATCTCCCGCGGTACGGCCTCGGACGAGCAATTCATGCACAATGTGAAAAAGTTCGCAACACTTATCGTCGAAAAGGTGCGTGGGCAAGCAAGAGCTTCCAAAACAGCCTTCGAAGGTGAAACACCTCCTGCTGGAGGGGCTAAACGCGGTTCAGCACGATCAAGTGCGACTGCAGCTGGGACTAAACCGGCAACATCCAGTAAAAAAGCGTTCCTTGCCAAGCCATCAGATGGAACGAGTGCGTTCCTAGCCGCATGTCCAAGACCAGGGTGCGGAGGTTCCCTATTTATGGGGCGTAAGGGTTACGGCTGCTCCCATTATAAGGAAGGCTGCAAGTTCGTCATATGGAAAGAAAGCTTCGGACGGAATTTGACGGATGCTCAAGTTCAAGCGCTCGTAAACAAAGGGAAAACATCCAAACTGAAGATCGTGCTAGCCGATGGAACAGCGGTCGATGGACGAATCGTATTGAGAAACATTGATACGGGAGAACTTGGCGCGGAGACGGAGTAAATGGGGGACGAAGTGTGATTCATTTAATGAACGACTGGGCATCTTTATTGGATTCAGAATTTGAAGAACCTTATTTCCAAGCTTTACATGAATTTCTCGCAGACGAATATCTTACGCAAACCATTTTTCCAGAACAAAATGAGATCTTCAACGCTCTTCATTTCACATCTTACGCGGAGACCAAAGTGGTCATTTTGGGACAGGATCCCTATCACGGAAGAGGCCAAGCCCATGGCCTCAGTTTTTCCGTTAAACCGGGTATATCGACGCCGCCTTCTTTACAGAATATGTACAAAGAATTACAGTCCGACCTCGGCTGCTATATCCCTGATAACGGATACCTGAAGAAATGGGCGGAACAAGGTGTGCTGCTGTTGAACACTGTTCTAACGGTGCGCGCAGAATTGCCTAATTCTCATAAAGGAAAGGGTTGGGAACGGTTTACAGACAAAGTGATTCGAACTTTGAGTGAACGGGAGCAGCCGGTTATCTTCGTGCTTTGGGGAAGTCATGCGCAGGCCAAGCAGTCTCTCATTGATACAACGAAGCATTTCATCATAAAATCTGTTCATCCAAGTCCGCTTTCTTCGTATCGCGGATTTTTTGGCAGTAAACCTTTTTCGCAAGCGAATGCCTTTCTTAGGGACCTTGGAAGTTCGGAAATTGATTGGCAAATTCCAAATTTATTTGAAAAGGAGCGAGAAAAATGAGCGACATAAAAGAATTTATATATGTCTTACGTTTACGACCTGCTTTTCTAGACCGCAGCATTTGGACAGAAAGAGAAGAGAAAATTGTTGAAGAGCACTTCCAATACCTCTTACAATTGAAAGAGGTAGGAGAGCTTATTTTAGCAGGAAGAACGCAAACTTTTGATGAAAAAACATTTGGCATTGTTATCCTCAGGGTGGATAATGAGTTAGAAGCAACACTGATCATGGAACAAGACCCAGCTGTCGCCAATCAACTAATGACCAGCGAATTGTTTCCTTATAGTATTGCTGTAATGTAAATTAATGCCGGTTTTCTGGCGAAAATTCAAAGGAGTGAAACCAATGAAATTTCAAGAATTCAATTACGTACGACCTGATTTTAGCGCTTTTGAAGTTAAGTTTAAAGAGCTTTTAGAACGTTTTAAGCAAGCAGCTTCATTCAAGGAGCAGGACCAAGCGATGGAAATGATCGTCAGCTTGCGAAGTGAACTGGAATCTATGGAGGCTATAGCGCGAATTCGTCATTCGGTGGATACGACGGATGAGTTTTACAAAGCTGAACAAGAGTATATCGATGAAATCGAGCCTTTATATCAAGGTCTTATCACTAAGTTTTATAAAGCACTTATAGATTCCACCTATCGATCTGAGCTAGAAGTCAAATGGGGGAAGCAATTATTTACGATTGCCTCATTATCTTTGAAAACGTTCTCGCCAGAAATTGTTGAAGACCTCGTGCAAGAAAACAAACTAGCCAGTGAATATTCGAAGCTGCTTGCTTCTGCAAAGCTTGTTTATGCAGGGGAAGAACGAAATTTATCCCAACTAGTGCCTTTTCAATTATCAACAGACCGAAATGTTCGCAAAGAAGCGAATGATGTAAAATATAGATTTTTTATAGAGAATGAAGTGAAATTGGATGAATTATATGACCAATTAGTGAAAATTCGTACTCTCATAGCTAAGAAGCTCGGATATAATAACTTTATTGAACTCGCATATGCTCGTTTAAACCGCTCTGATTATAATGCCAAAGACGTTGACGTATTTCGAAATCAAGTTCTTGAACACATTGTGCCAGCGGCATCCAAGTTAAAAGAACGTCAGAAGGCTAGAATTGGTGTAGATACGCTGCATTATTATGACGACAAGTTTGGCTTCGCTTCAGGGAATGCGACGCCTAAAGGTGATGCGGATTGGATTGTGGAACAAGCTCGTAAGATGTATGCAGAGCTCTCACCGGAAACGAATGAGTTCTTCACCTTCATGATCGATAACGGGTTGATGGATCTAGTAGCAAAGAAGGGAAAACGTGTAGGTGGTTATTGCTCTTATATTAGTACATACAAAGCACCGTACATTTTCTCTAACTTTAATGGAACATCAGGTGACATTGATGTCTTAACCCATGAAGTAGGTCATGCTTTCCAGGGCTATAGCAGCCGAGAATTCCAAGTGCCTGAATACATATTTCCAACCTTGGAAGCTTGTGAAATCCATTCCATGAGCATGGAGTTTCTCGCTTGGCCTTGGATGTCGTTGTTCTTCGAGGAGGATACTGACAAATACAAATTCAAGCATCTTAGTGAATCACTCTTATTCATTCCTTACGGTGTTGCGGTAGATGAGTTCCAACATCGGATCTATGAGCAGCCGGATCTAACACCCGCAGAGCGTAAGCTAGTATGGCGCGAAGTTGAGCGCAAATATTTGCCGCATCGCGTGTATGAGGATAATGACTATTTGGAAAGAGGAGGCTTCTGGCAGCAGCAGGCGCACATTTACAAAAGCCCGTTTTATTACATCGACTACACGCTTGCGCAAGTGTGTGCGTTTCAATTCTGGAAACGGGCTAATGAAAATCCAGAGTTAGCGTGGCAAGATTACTTAAGACTTTGTCAGCAAGGCGGAAGCCTGAACTTCACGGAGCTTACCCAAGTAGCTAAGCTGATTTCACCTTTTAAAGATGGCTGTGTGGCTTCGGTGATTGGCCATATCGATTCCTGGCTTGAGCAGATTGATGATGCTAGGCTTTAAATCATAGGCTGGACATGAGTGATTTGCAATCCGCTGTCACAGGCTTTGCCTGTTTCATAGGAGCGATTGCCGAGAACATCATGAAATGCTTGAGAATCGGCAGCAGAACCTCTAAGCAACGCTTGTATGGCTGTTTGGAGGACGGTTTGGCCATCTTCCATAGCGATATCCCATAAGTCCCATATGCTGTATATGTACGTTTCTTCTAATGATGTAGGACAATTCCAAACCGTCCTGGCTTCGTTTAAATAATCAAGCGGAGCCGGATGTTTGCTATATACAAATGGCGATATTTTGCCGAGGGTTACGATTCGTTTAATCCCTTTCGGATCGTGAAACAGGCGATGTGCGCGAATCATGTCGAAGTAAGCATCGTTCCAATCCTTCTCCGTAACATGCGATACCGTTTCAGGATAGTGGTTGGCAGCAGCGTGGGCTAGGGCAGGAACAACACCAAGCGGCAGCGTTTCGCCAACATAAATTTCTTTCCAAACCGGAGTTTTCCACGTCTGCAGCCCAAGCTTCCGACGAACAATGAGGGTGTCCATGATTATTTCGAATCTTTGGTGAGCCCATTTCTTGAAGCCTGATTTATGAAAAACGTAGGGATGCATATGACGATCAAGAATATGATGTGTGATGAATCCAAGCACATAAACAACAGCCGGATTATACAACCCTCTGCCTTGTACTTGGCGAAGTAAATCCTCCAAGAACGGACCGCACATTTTCGTATGCATAAGACTTCCTAATTGATTTAGTGTCTTGTCTTTTTTCCAAGGCAGGAAGTTATGATAGAACAAGAAATCTGGTCCTTGGCAGCCCAGTGAAAAGACTTGCCTCAGTTGTTTATCATTCAGCATATTGGCATGATCCAATTGTTTCATTAATTCTTGTCCAAAAATGAGATGTGTCCAGGTGTTTGGCAATCCGATATCCTCCTTATACGAAGCATTAAGATGTAGTGAGAACCATTATATTTTAACATAACCGAGGAAATTCAAGGGAACATTTCGTGAACGATTTGAAGTTCAAAAGTTCCATATGGAAGGAATAATCTTCAATTCGTCGAATTTAATTATCTGTGATGGAAGCCATCCAATGCATCTCTAAGATGGGAGATAACGAATGAATATGGTCAATAATCCGCTGGATATTAACAACAGTGCAGATCCTGACAATATTCAAGGTCTGCTTCCGAGAACGGAACCGTCATTTGCAGCTGTCTTCGAATTCAATACAATTGGGATGGCACTTATTTCAATGGGTGGACTGTGGATGAGGGTGAACAGCAGTCTAAGTGCCATTACAGGATACTCGGAAGAAGAATTAGTATATACCGAAATAACTGATATTTTTTTACCCGAAGATACCGTTAAACTGCCTGAACTAATAGGACAATTGTTGGCCGGTGAAATGCGTACTATTCAGATTGAAAAAAGAATGAAACAGAAAGACGGGACAATCATATGGGTTGAATGCGTGGTTTCAATAATCAGAGATGCAAACAACGAACCCCTTTATTATATTTCTCAGATTCGAGATCTATCGTCGCGAAAATCCGATATGGAACGAAAACTTGTTGAGAGTGAGCAGCGATATAAGTCGCTAATCGAGCACAATCCTGCTGGAATTCTAACCTGTGATTTAAACGGTTTGATCAAAAGTGTGAACCCTGCCATGGAACGGATTTTGGGCTTTACGGAGATGGATATGTTGGATCAGTCCATCAACCATTTCTGGGGACAGAAGAATCAAGAACATGGCTCATCTGATAACGTCATTTGGCAAACGGATAATTATATGCTTCAGGTTACGCACAAGAATGGCGAAATGATTGAACTAGGCTTGAAAAATGTGCCAATTATCGTGAATGGGACGATCGAAGGCGTTTATATTATCGCGAGGGATATCACCCAGCATAACAAAGACCGTGAGTCACTAAGAGTTGCTCAGCAGGATCTTCATGACACGGTTCGAAGACAACAAGGGATGACAATGAAGTTCAGGAAAATGCGAGGGAAATTCATTCACACTTTATGTGACGGTGAGCTTCTCTATCGACTCGGTTACAAGCCATCGCATATCATTGGCAACGGCTTATATGAAATTTGGCCATACTATATGGCCGTCAGTATTGATAAGTCTTACCGCAAGGCATGGAACGGTGAAGAAAATGTCATGTATGAAGCCACATTCCGTGGAATTACGTACTTGACTTCCTTACGTCCCATATTTGAAAATGGCCGTGTGATTGAAGTGATCGGTTCATGTGTAGACATTACGGAACGTAAACGAATGGAAACAGAGCTCAGAGAAACGAAGGAGCTGCTGGAATCTTTTATTAGCAATACAACAGATGCCATCTGTGTACTTGATCCGAGTTTTAGAGTGATGTCTGTCAATGCGGCGTATGAGCAAATATTAGGTTGGAATCAAGATGAGCTTCTGAACCAGCCATTGCCCATTTACCCAGACTTTCTGGAAGAGCAGCGACAAGAAATATATGACATGCTGAAAGCAAGTAAGAAAATCTCAGGGTTAGAGACTGTACGACTTCGTAAAGATGGGAAGCTTGTGCACGTTAGTGTGACGAAGACGCCAATCAAGAATGAGAGGGGCGAGATTATTGGATTCGCCGGTATCACGCGTGATATTACTGAGCGAAAACGAACGGAAGAATTGTTGCGCAAATCGGATAAACTTTCCGTCGCGGGTCAGTTAGCCGCGGGGCTTGCTCATGAAATCAGGAATCCCCTTACGTCACTCCGCGGCTTTCTGCAGCTGCTGCAGAACGATATGAAGGGGAAGCAGCACTATTTTAACATTATGCTGTCCGAATTAGATCGGATTAATTTCATCGTCAGTGAATTTCTCGTCATTGCCAAGCCAGAAGCGATTCATTACAAAAAGAGTGATTTGAAAGATATTTTACAATCGGTTATTGCGCTGCTTGATACGCAGGCTGTGCTTTGTGATGTGCAGCTGTTACTCGAGTTTGAGTCTGAAATTCCGAAGTTAGTTTGTTCAGAGATGCATCTGAAGCAATTATTTATTAACTTGGTCAAAAATGCGATGGAAGCGATCCTGAAGGATGGGCTGATTAAAATGACCGTTTCCCTGCAGAGGAGCGATTTAATAAGGATCAGGACCGAGGATAATGGATGCGGAATTCCAGAGGAGCGTCTGAAGCAGTTAGGGGAACCTTTCTATACAACGAAGGAAAAGGGGACCGGACTCGGTCTTATGATGTGTTTCAAAATCGTCGAAGCGCACAAAGGAACCATGACGATTCAGAGCCATTTCGGAGAAGGAACCGTCATTGATGTGTTTTTGCCGACGCAGCCTAGTGGTCAGGAAAAAATGGAAATGTCGTAATATTGAACGTAAAAACCGCCAGACCTGATAAACAGGAACTGGCGGTTTCTTCATTTTAAAAACTGATACTAAATTCATTCGTTTCTCTAGAATACCATTGTGTGGTTGTGGCGTCTTTCTCACTGAGAATTCGTACTTCATCAGGTGTATATTTCACGATAAAACCCGAATTTACCTGATAATAAACACCAAAGGGGTCTAACGACCAAACGTAGACAGGTGTTTTTGTAAGAGCTGCAATGAAAATCTCTATATCTGTATCGAGTAGTTTGGTTCCGTAAATCATCTTCACACCTCTGTCTTATTATTTTGATGAAGTAGCACTTATTACTAGTGACAGCATGAACAAATAAACAATCACAAACCTGTTCATATTTTTTTCTGGCGTTTCGGTTTTAGACCAAGTACAATCAAAGTTGTCCTATTTTTAATACGATTGACAGGGAGAGGCAGCATGAAATTCGCAGTTCAATATATCTCATTTTTTGTGATCCAAGGTGAAGGTGCTGATATAGCATCCTCTAAAAATTATCGCCATTATCAAACTCTAGATGAGACCGATTACGAAGACAGCGCATTACAGCAGTTTCTGGATGGTGAATTCGCACGTATTGCTAAACGTAAAGTGGAGCGAAATCCAAGAGCTGAGCAGGTGCCGACGAAGATAGGACGTTTCATCACGGAGCCAGGCTTCGAATTAGAAAGCAATCCGAATTACAATGTATTCGCGCGTCTGCGCTTTGCTGAGAACAAGCAGGACTTTCTTAATGTCAGTGACGAGCTCTTGAATGCTTATTTGAATACAAGTGCGGTCAGGGGCGGCGCTTTTATTGTCGCAAGTGCGAGGCTCAATCAATATTTCGATGATCCTTTTGTCTTTATTCTGAAATGTGATTTTGAGCCGAAAATTGCACGAATTACAGACGAAAAGAGCTTATTGAATCAAGTGGAAATGGCGATTAATGCGAAAAACATGAAATCGATCCAATATCCGTTTATGCCCGAGGAAGGCATGTTAGAGCCCGCAGAGCTCAAAATTCATCAAGCCTCACATGCTCGTTACTTTGAGGATTTCCTAAAATATGTAGAATATGAGCAGTCGATGCCGGAAATCTTGCATCATCAAGTGCTGGGACTCGTTCAGCAGCAGCTGGAAAGAGACTATGAGCATAAGCCTGAGGAACGTGAGCAGGAAGAAAAGGATCTGGAAATCTGGGCAGCCAGTGAAAAGCGAGAACTCCAAGAGAAGTGGACACCGACTCAGGTCATCGATGCCGCTAATTATTTGGTGGAGCAGAAACCAGATCTGGAAATGCGCATCAAGCTTGACCATATTAGTGTAAAAGCCCAGCTAGCCGATTATGGGCGTAAAGTCCATATTGCCAGACAAGGCGAACGGTACGTCATTCTGATTGAAGGCGATTATTTACACTTCGAAAAAGGCGTATCTCCAGTAGAATTGCTTAGGCCAGAAGATCTTCATGCTGTGATCGAGCGGATTACACGAGAAGAAGGCGATAGGTAAAGGTAAAAAAATAGGGTTCCCACCACTATGAATTCCTTGTATAATAGGGAAGCTTTGTAAGAATTGACTGTAGGTAAATTATGATTGGGTAGAAGGAGAAAGGGGTAAATGGCTGTGATTGTGGTTGGGGGAATGATCGGTCTCGGTAAAACATCTGTATCCACTTTGCTTGGACAAGAACTTAATTCGAGCGTTTTTTATGAGAGTGTAGATGATAATCCGATATTACCGCTGTTTTACACGGCATCTCCGGAAGAAATTGAGAAGAAGCGATATCCGTTTCTGCTGCAATTACACTTCCTGAATACTAGATTTAGGGCGATAAAACAAGCGTTAGTACATAATCGAAATGTACTGGATAGAAGTATTTACGAGGACTGGTACTTTGCGAAAGTCAATCGGGAGTTAGGCCGTATTTCACAGCTGGAATTCGATGTCTACGAAGGGCTTGCCGACAATATGATGTCTGAGCTTGCTGAGCTTCCTAAGAAAGCGCCGGACCTAATGGTTTATCTAAAAGCTTCTTTCGAGACTGTTTTGCATCGCATCGGGCTAAGAGGACGCAGCTTCGAGCAAGACCAATCATTGGTTGATTATTATCGGCAGCTTTGGTCAGGCTATGATGACTGGGTCATGAATCATTATCATGCGTCCGAAGTGTTGATAGTTGATATGGACCGTGTTGATGTTGTGAACCGTGCAGAAGATGCCTTAGTATTAATTGATAAGGTACGTTCCAAGCTTTCAGAATTAGCCATCGTTTAATACGGAAGACCCCCTCTAATTAGAGGGGGTCTTTCGTATTATATAGGAGCTTTATATGTTAGGATATTTAGAAGCACGAATGAGTCGGAATTAGAGGAATTTAATAGACCAACATACCGTAAAGAAACTGATTCATAGGAATGCACTAAACATTAGACAGTTCATCAATCCGACAGCCGTATTGGGGTAATCATTTATGCAATCATCACCCTTCTTCAGGTATTCTGACTAGTTAGTTTCCATTGAAAGCATTTTCAATTCTTAAATCAAATGTATTCTGAAAATTTAGATTTTAATGAAGTGAAAATGAAGATGTGATCAAATATGTATTAACATGTTAGATTTCAATGAAAGACAGGTGATGAATTTGTTATTTATCGTATGTTACAAAGGAAAGTCTATGTGCAAGCCGCTTCCTAAATTAGCAGCAACGGAGAAAATGATGAAGCTAAGCCGTTTTTTCTCAAACCTAGAACTTGTTGAAGTTCAACAACAACATCAACAACAACTGGTTGCTACTTAAATTAATCATTAACAAACTTCTTTCATCCATTTCTCCTTAATCCATGATTAAGGAGTTTTTGTCTTGCGCGGATTATGCTACAGTAGATGGAAATGGTTGGCTCATAGGATCGGAGAATAACGTTGTACCTACTTCATGGAAGGCCCTAATTTTGGCGCTCTTAGCTGTTGAACTGTCTTCTGGGAGCATTGTGTGTAATACAATGAAAGGCAGGTTTTAAGGGATATGGTGTTGTTAGAAGTGATTGCAACAACTTTGGAAGACGCGTTAAACGCTGAATCTGGCGGTGCAGACCGAATTGAGCTGATAGCTAACCGGCATGAGGGAGGCGTAACTCCAAGTATGGTTTTGGTCCAAAAGGTTGCTGCTTCTATAAAGATTCCAGTACATGTCATGATTCGGCCGCATAGCCGATCCTTTCACATGCTAAAGGATGATATTCAAAAAATGATCGCTTGAAACACTCCTCGAAGCCACTCCGTTACCAGTAACGTTTCACAGGGCATTTGACGAAGTCCCCTCTCAAGAAGAGGCACTTATGACATTACTTGGATACAATCAAATTCGATCAATTTTGACTTCAGGCGGAGCCGTAAGCGCGCTTCAAGCCGTGGAAAAAATAAAACGACTGATTACCCTAACGCAAGGCCATGAGCTTCAAATAATGGCAGGAAGCGGACTCATAACTGAAAGATTGAAGTCTTTCGTGCATGCTACGCATGTGCCTTGTGTCCACCTTGGCACGGGTGTTAGAACTAACCTTAAAGTGAACGAACCGGTTGATGTGAATAAAGTGAGGGAAGTAAGAAGAGTTTTGAATGAAATTAACTGGCAATCCAACCATTGGAGGTAATTTATGAAAATTCTCATTCTTGGCGGAACGAAATTCCTTGGAAGAGCTCTTACAGAGGCTGCATTAGCAAAAGGTCATGAGATAACTTTATTTCACCGGGGCCTGCATGATGCGCATGCATTTCCACAGGTTCAGCATATCCATGGTGACCGTAACGTTGATCTAGCCCAGCTGCAAGAATTGCATTGGGATGCGGTTATCGATACAAGTGGATATCAGCCAGAAGTTGTAGATGCCGCTGCAAAGGTGTTAAAGGACCAAGTGAAACATTACACTTTTATTTCTACTGTTTCAGTTTATGATGATCTTTTGCAAGTGAATTTGAACGAGTCGGCGCCGGTTGCAGAATGGGAATCTCCAGAAACAATGGATCCAGGGCGGCAATACGGTGCTCTGAAAGCACTTTGTGAGAATGCGGTGAAGAAAGTATTTCCTGACCAAACACTGGTTATTCGTCCTGGTCTAATTGTTGGTCCATACGACGCATCCGATCGTTTCACGTATTGGCCTTCCCGTTTTCATCGCGGTGGTGATGTGTTGGTTCCTTTACCGAAAGAACGGAAGCTTCAATTTATTGACGTAAGAGATTTGTCTGCTTGGATCATTCGATTAGTTGAACAAGGAACGGTCGGAACCCTGCATGCAAGCGGCAGCGAATACTCAATGGAAGATGTCGTAGAAGCGTGTCGAGTGATGAGCAGCAACGCATCAGCATGCACTTGGGTGTCTGAAGAATTCTTAGTTGCTAACGAAGTAGGGCAGTGGATGGAGCTGCCACTTTGGATCAGAAGCGATAGTTTAGTCGGAATGTTGGCTTTAGATAACGCTAAAGCCTTTGAATCGGGATTAACAACAAGACCGTTAATTGAGACTGTCCAAGACACATTGGCTTGGGATCTAGGTCGATCACCAGAAAATGTGCGCTTGGCAGGTATGAATCCATCACGTGAACAAGAACTGCTTCGTCTATGGCATGAGTTGAGAAATTAAAGGAAGTCATGAGAACGAAAAATATT
The DNA here is from genome assembly GCF_900103825.1 of Paenibacillus sp. yr247. Lineage (GTDB taxonomy): Bacteria > Bacillota > Bacilli > Paenibacillales > NBRC-103111 > Paenibacillus_E. Next base: position 263,524 of record NZ_FNIF01000004.1, on the reverse strand, counting down.
TTCCGAAATGTGTGAAAATCAATAGATTAAATGTAAAACTCCGAATATATATGGAATAGTAAACTCAGAGAAATGAGGTGCTGTCCATGTATGATTCCACGGATATCCAAAGTAATAAGGGAATGGCCATAATTGCGTACATCTTGTTTTTCATTCCGCTCATTGCTGCAAAAGATTCTAAGTTTGCCATGTACCACGCTAATCAGGGCCTTACGTTGTTCCTGTGCTGTGTCATTTTGAATGTAGTCTTGGGTATCATTCCGATTATTGGATGGATTCTTCTGCCTTTAGCGAACTTGGCGCTGTTTATTTTTGCAATTCTAGGCATAGTTGCGGCTGCCCAAGGTCAAGTAAAACCACTTCCAATTATCGGCGGTTACACACTTTTGAAGTAGTCTGACGTACATACGTGAAAGCAGGTTGCCTAACTTAGGCAGCCTGCTTTTTGTATTAACCTAATGTACTTTATCAAGGATGATTTACACCAAAGTTGCCAATTCAGCAATGCGTTGATTAACGTTGTCTGTATACAACCCTCCGTGGTATCAAATGACGGATTCAATATCAAATTGGGCAAACAACCAAAGCATCGGCAGCAATCAATGTTTTGCTACGTATATGGTAAAGACTAAGATGTCCCATGTGTATGACCTGGGGTATGAATAACAATAATGCCTTGTGGTGTGATTTTGATCAACATTTTCTCGCCTTGAATATACGGTTTCTCAATTTCACTGGAAAGTACAGCGAGTTTATTTGGAGATTCACTAATGAAATTTGGTAAACTTCCGATATGATCGATATCCTGATGGGTAATTATAATCGTGTTCAATTTACGAAAAGGAACGTCATTTTGCTCGATGGCCTCGCGTATGAGGGGGAATAACCCGGGATATCCGGTGTCCACTAAAATGCATTTGAATCCCTCCAAAGTGAAATGATAGTAAAAGAATAGTGCTAGCTTAAACTTTCATCTAATTATGTCCAAATCTTGATCAACGTGTGAATAAAATATGAACAAATCTTGATTTTGTGTTATACTACTTTTATAAAGCACTTACATCTCAGTTTGGAGTGATAATTATGGCAATTAAAGCTGTTTCGGTCAGCAGTGTTGAGCGCAGTGAGCGTGATGTGATGCCATTAGTGAAGATGATGACGATAGCGGCATGGGCTTTGCTAGGCATAGGATTACTTTTAAGCTTGTTAAATATAAATCATTTTAGTGACCGCAATGCATCTTTGATGGTCGGTATTGGCTTCATGGTAGGCAGTGTACACATTTACGTTATTCGGACGGCGATTCACTTGGTTCATTCGCGTGCAGCTTCCAAGGTAGACTAAAAACAACAAATCAGGTGAATATTAGATTATGCCTTTCAAGTGAGTAACTTGAAGGGCTTTTTGATTTTCATACTTTTTCATCATAGTCAACAAACGTTCTGTGACATTTGTTTTACAGTAAAACGTCGATCCATTGACGTATTTGTTAAGTCATACTTGTGCCCGTGTACTTTTAACAGTAATTTTTATATCTTGGAATTAGATCTTAAATCATTCAAGAAGACTAAACCGTGAAAAAGCATTTTGCAGATTTGTGGATAGGGAGGTAATAGGATGAAAAAGAGAAAACTCGTACAAGCTCTGTTGCCCTTTATGATGATCGCCATTGTTGTTTTGTTGGCAGGCTGCAGTGATCAAGCTATGGTATTGGATCCCAAAGGACCAGTGGGTGCTCAGCAGAGAGATTTGATCGTCTTATCGACTGTGTTGTGCACGATCATCCTCGTACCGGTACTTGCACTTACAGCTTGGATTGTATGGCGGTATCGTGATAAAGAGGGCAATAAAGCCTCTTATAGACCGAATTGGTCGCACAGTACGACTTTAGAAGTCGTTTGGTGGGCGATCCCCATTATCATTATCGCAACTTTGGCTGTTGTTACCATCAAGTATACACATGCTCTTGAGCCCTCCAAGCCGTTAAAATCCAATAAACCACCCGTCACGATTCAAGTGACATCGTTGGATTGGAAATGGTTGTTTACTTATCCGGAGCAGGGTATTGCTACAGTCAACTATTTGCAAATTCCGGAAGATACACCGATTAAGTTCGAGCTCACCTCGGATGCGCCGATGAACTCGTTCTGGGTCCCACAGCTTGGCGGACAAATCTATACAATGTCGGGAATGGCTATGACCCTTTACTTGCAAGCAGATGAGATCGGACATTACTTTGGAACGGGAGCGAATTTCAGCGGCGCGCACTTTGCTGATATGACGTTTGATGTTAATGCGACTTCCCAGAAGGATTTCGATGATTTCGTAGCCAAAACGAAAAAAGTACCTGCCAAACTTACAATGGAAAGCTACGAAGCATTAGCGAAACCAGGTACGACAGGTGTGCAGTATTTCTCCTCGATCCCGGATGGTCTTTTCGGGAAAATTGTAACGAAATATACGAATGGTCAATCCATTCACAGTGGTCATGGTGGTACAGAATCTACGAAAGAGACGATTAATAAATCTCAATCGACGGACAAAAATGCGCCTATGGACCACAGCCAAATGGATCATAGTCAAATGAAAATGACAAAATGATCGTTCGAAGCTTATAGGAAAGGAAGTCAAGCTCATGTTGGATAAAATAAAACAGTTCGCATCAGAGTTTTTCGTAACTGGCGATCCAATGATTCTAGGCGCTCAGGTTAGCATTGGGCTCTCGATGATCGCGATGATTTTCATACTGACGTATTTCAGGAAATGGGGCTGGCTCTGGCGTGAGTGGTTAACGAGTGTTGACCATAAGCGAATTGGGATCATGTACATCATTTGTTCGATCCTGATGCTGTTCCGCGGCGGTGTGGATGCCCTGCTTATGCGTTTGCAGTTAGCGATGCCAAATAGCGAATTTCTGCAAGCAGAGCATTATAATCAAATTTTCACAACACATGGTGTGATCATGATTTTATTCATGGCAATGCCATTGATGTTCGGATTATTTAATATTGTTGTCCCTCTACAAATCGGGGCTAGGGACGTAGCCTATCCGTTCTTGAATTCACTCAGCTTCTGGATGTTCTTCTGGGGAGCGATGCTTTTCAATGTATCGTTTGTTATCGGTGGATCCCCGGATGCAGGGTGGCTTAGTTATCCGCCGCTTTCAGAGATGTCGCATAGTCCTGGGGTAGGGGAAAACTTCTATATTTGGGGTATCCAAATATCCGGTATCGGCAGTTTGGCGACGGGGATTAACTTTATCGTGACGATTTTGAAAATGCGTGCACCTGGCATGAAACTGATGAAGATGCCGATGTTTACATGGTCCGTATTTTCTAGCTGTATCATGATTATCTTTGCTTTCCCAATCTTAACAGTAACGTTAGCATTGCTATTCCTTGATCGTTTCCTTGGCGCGCATTTCTTCACCTTGGGTGGTGGCGGGAACCCGATGATGTATATCAATTTGATTTGGATGTGGGGGCACCCTGAGGTCTACATTGTGGTTGTTCCTGCATTCGGAATATTCTCAGAAGTTGTTTCAACATTTTCGAAAAAGAAATTGTTTGGCTACAAATCCATGGTTTTCGCCATGCTGATCATTAGTTTATTGTCCTTTTTCACATGGGCGCATCACTTCTTTACGATGGGGTCCGGCGCGAATGTTAATGCCTTTTTCGCCATTAGTACGATGTTGATTGCTATCCCGACCGGGGCTAAAGTATTTAACTGGCTATTCACCATGTACCGAGGTAAAATTCGTTTCACGACACCGATGATGTGGACGGTCGCGTTCATTCCTTGTTTCGTTGTCGGAGGTATGACAGGGGTACTGTTATCTGTTGCGCCAGCTGACTTTCAGTTCCATAACAGTTACTTCCTTATTGCGCATTTCCATCAAGTATTAATTGGCGGTGTGGTTTTCGGTTACTTCGCCGGTCTCTACTATTGGTGGCCGAAAATGTTCGGCTTTAAACTTAACGAGCGCATAGGGAAATGGGCTTTCTGGCTGTGGAATATCGGATTCTATGTTTGTTTCATGCCGCAATATTTCTTAGGTTTAGACGGGATGACTCGCCGTACGTATACGTACAATTTCGATATGGGCTGGGGGCCGCTCAATCTCGTATCAACCGTCGGTGGTTTCCTAATGGGTGTAGGATTCATTTTCCAAGTATGGCAAATTGCCCACTCCATCAAATTTAGAGAGCCAGATGTTACTGGGGATCCATGGGACGGCCGTACACTTGAATGGTCGATTCCTTCACCAGCACCGATTTATAACTTTGCCGTACTTCCCCAAGTAAGTCAGGCAGATGCATGGTGGGAACAAAAGGAGAAGCAAGGCTCCACTGCTAAAAAACAAGCGGCTATCCAATATGAACCGATTCATATGCCTAAGAATTCGTCCATTCCATTCCTCATGTCCGCGCTGTGGTTTTTCGCAGGCTTCGGATTCGTCTTTGATTGGATGTGGTTGACAATTCCAGCATTAATCGGTGTAGGGATCTGTATGATTGCACGTTCATTCTCCTATGATACGGATTATTATATTCCGGCTGATGAAGTGAGACGAACAGAAGCCGCATTGAAAGGGGCGAAAGGTTAATGGCACATGCAGCCGCGCAAGGTGGGCAGCACGCCCACGATCATGAACATGATCACGAATCGCTCAAGACGTTTGGATTTTGGATTTTTCTGATCACAGACTGTATTTTATTCGGTTCCTTATTTGCTACTTTTATCGTTCTTCACCAAAACACGAACGGGGGACCAACGCCGGAAGAACTATTCAAGATGCCAGGAATCATCGCTGAAACCTTCATCTTGCTCACCAGCAGCTTTACAAGCGGTCTAGCCGTACTTGGTATGCACAAAGGGAACATGAAGCAGTTAATCGGTTGGCTCGCCGTTACAGTGCTTCTAGGGGCGTCGTTCGTTGGCCTAGAGTTGACGGAATTCATTAACATGGTTAACCATGAGGGTGCGACAATAAGTACGAGTGCATTCTTATCTGCCTTCTTCGCATTAGTGGGTACTCATGGCTTACACGTTTCAGTTGGCTTGATCTGGATGATTGGCTTGATGCTGCAGTTGAAACGCAGAGGTATTACAGCGGTAACTAAGCGGAAAGTTGCTGTTATTTCTTTGTATTGGCATTTCCTTGATGTGGTTTGGATCTTCGTATTTACAATCGTCTATTTGATGGGGGTGATGTAAGATGAGTCAACCGCATTCGGGTTCACATGAAAGCCATGACGCTCATGGTTCATTGAAGTCTTATATCATAGGCTTTGCTCTTTCGATTATTCTAACTATCATTCCTCTGGTTGCCGTCATGAACCACATGCTGAGTAAAACAGGCACATTAGTATTGATTCTCGCGATGGCTATCTTGCAATTCGCTGTTCAATTGTTCTTCTTCATGCACGTGAAAGAGGGTGAGAACGCACGCTGGAACATCATGGCGTTGTTGTTTGGCCTCGTTATCCTATTAACAATCGTTGCCGGTTCCATTTGGATTATGACATACAATCAAGTGGTACATTAAGCTTGGGGTAATAAAAAAAGGAAAAGACGCTTTCACCGCGATCGGCGTGGTGGGAGCGTCTTTGTATTTGGCTGGAAATGAGATGAAGTTGTGATTTCCGCTTAGCAAGTCGATTTGTTGTTGTTTCGTTCCTTCATTTCTTTTTTTTCTTGTTGTGCGGCTTTATCTCCGAATTGATCTAATCGGGAAGGGTTGCCGGCAGGTCCATTATTCTTTGGTTTATTATTTCTTCCACTCATTCATTTATCACCTCCGTTGATTCAGCTTTTGCTAAAAGATAGGTGTTCATTCAGAGAAGCAATAAAACAGTTGTCTTTATTTTTCTTGCATGATACATTATGTATCAGAGATACTAATCGTATCATACAGCCAGTTTGAACAAGCTATCCTATTGAACGGAGAGGAGCAAAATGATTCGCCAAAGCCAACGATTTCGTCACTATCTCGATGACAATCTGATTCATTTGCACAAAAACTTGTTCATAAGCCCATCCGATCCCCAATACTATGAGAAGGTAATCCGATATTTGGACGCCAATTCACCGGAAGCTCATTATAAGATCGGGCAAAAATTTCAGCAAAAAGGGAATTTAAAGAGGGCGATTTTTCATTACAAAGAGGTTCTTAGAACCTATCCTTCACCGTTTTATTCAGCTGCTAATCGCGCACTTCATCAATTGGATCAACAACGAGCGGCACATACAGTTAGCTTGCAGCAGGCTTTTCCTGAGGAGAAAAAACCTCTTTTGCCGCCATTTCTGAAAACACTGCTCATCGTTCTCTTTGTTCTTAATTTAGTATTAGTTTTGTTGTTTGCGGGGAATAACCCGATTTACAAAACGATTTCCAAAATGAAAGTCTGGGGCGTTGGGAGTGATATCACCTATGAAACGGTTGATGTCCCGTTTATCATGTACCTTGCCCCTAATACCAAGAAGGAAGATATTGAAACTGCGCTGCATAAGCAGGCATTAGAACTAGCCAAGGAAATGCCGAATAATAGCATCCTCATTTACGGCATCATTTCACAAGATAACAGTAATAAAGGGAAGACGATGCTTCTCACCAATGCTGATTTGACGAAGAGCGCGATTGTTGTTGCTCAATATCACCCTGTGTCAGATCGTACGGTGAAAATTCGTTTCCTCAATCCCGAGTTTGAAAAGCACCAACCGCTTAGTGCGATTGGTGCTAATTTAGTTCGTACAGCTTTGGAAGCGTATAAGAAGGATTTTGGAAAGACCCCAGCCAGCTTAGATTCTCTCCTGCAGGACTATCCAAATAATTATTTGAGCTTCATCCCTCTTGAGGTGAATACAGGTTCTAACGACATCTCATCTGTATTCAATGGGCGAGGGGGATGGTTCTATGATGCCACCGCGGCAGACATAACGCAGATGTTTTATGCGAATTCGGCGGACGTTGAGCGTGTTCTTTACGAGCCTGTACATATTGAAATCAATAAGGCTGAACATCATTTGAAGCTGGTCAGCGGCGATTATTTATTATGGGATAAAGAAATTGGTCTTGGTGCAAACGGGCGCACACCACAAGGTGATTTTCTGGTGATGGACCGCGTACAACAACCTAAAGGGAATCATGCACAGAGCTATGGAGAGGCTGGCTTGGGACTTGGAGCAATTGCACTCCACGGTACGTATGATGAGAGCTCGATCGGCATGGATAAATCGCTAGGATGTGTTCGACTTACGAACAGGGATGTGCAGCAGCTGTTTCCTTTTGTTCCCAAGGGCACAGAGGTTCAGATTCACAACTCAACATGGGCAACGAGCAGCAGCAAGCAAGTAAAGAATGCGAATCTGCTCATTCCTGCTAACCGGCCATCCCTTAATCAATCGCCTGAACAAATCATTTTTCATTGGCTTGGTTAAGTTCACATTAATTAATACAATTAAATGATTGCATGGAAAAAAGCAGCTGAAGCTGTCCGATATTCGTCGGAAGCCTCAACTGCTTATTTTGATTAATTACATTAAGTTTTCTGGATTGAGTTTTTCCAGTTCAGGAATGACGAAACGTCCATCTTTGCGGATTAGAACATCGTCAAAGTAGATTTCGCCGCCACCATATTCGGGACGTTGGATGAGCACCATATCCCAGTGAACGGAGGAACGGTTCGTATTATCCGCTGTCTCATAGGCTTGACCTGGAGTAAAGTGGATGCTGCCATCAATTTTCTCATCGAATAGAATATCTTTCATCGGATGCTTGATGAACGGGTTCACACCGATTGCGAACTCGCCGATATAACGAGCGCCATCATCCGTATCCAGAATATCATTTAATTTGTTGGTATCATTGCTGGTAGCTTCAATAATACGGCCATTTTCGAAACGGAGAACAATGTTTTCGAAGGAAGTACCGGAATAGATCGTAGGGGTATTGTAGCTGATAACACCATTAACGGAGTCTTTGACAGGTGCTGTATAAACTTCGCCGTCAGGAATGTTTCTCAAGCCAGAACAAGGGACGGCGCCAATGTTTTTAATGGAGAAACTAATATCTGTGCCTTTGGCAACGAGACGAACGCGGTCTGTCCGGTTCATCAGAGCAACTAAGGATTCCATCGCGACAGCCATTTTGCTGTAATCAAGATTGCAGACACTGAAGTAGAAGTCTTCGAATTCCTCGGTGCTTTTGCCAGCTAACTGAGCCATAGAAGGGTTCGGATAGCGCATGACACACCATTTGGTATTGTTAATGCGTTCGTCGAAGAGCGGACGTTGGAAGTATTTCAAATAAAGTCTCATTTGATCATCAGGTACATCGGACGATTCCGTAATATTATCTCCACTGCGGACTGCTACATAAGCATCCATTTGCTTCATGCGCCCAAGCTCAAATTCAGACCATTCGCTAAATTGCTCTTGCGTGCCTTTCATCTGCAAACTTCTCGTAATGACTGGATCACGCAGCTCAATGAAGGGTTTACCGCCTACGGCATACACTTCTTCGATAAAGCATTTGGCGAGTTCGGGGTCTTTGACACCAATCATTTCAATTAAAATTTTCTCGCCAGGCTGAAGACTCACTGAATAACGGATAATGTTTCGGGCAAAAGTTTGAAGTCGCGGATCTCTCATTCTATAGGTCTCCCTCTATTGAATATTAGTACTTAGAAAGTATATCGCAATAAGCGTTCCAAAGCCAATACGGACTATCATTTCGTGGAGCTTAGCAGGGTATGCTACAATATATAACTATGCAAGACTGATAACAGGCAAACACAACCAGAGGAGGACACCGATGGCAAGAGAGCAGATTAAAGTACCTTTCGGGTACGAACTACCAGCTCAAACCCATAAAGGAACGGTATTTGTATTCGAAACCTTTGAGGACTGGACAGAAACAGAACTGCATGCCTTTACTTCATGGGCGGAGGAACGAAAGTTCGTTCGTGCTATCTTTTATCCGCAGCATGAGGAAACTCTTCGCAGAATGGACATCCCCAGCAAGATGCCCTATTATGCTCGAGTGAAGCATTTGGAAAGCCTTCTGAAGCAAGCGGACACCATTATTCAATTGGATTTGGATACGTGGGAGGGAAAACGTAAGAAATACACACCTATGGATACCTCTCTGAGCTTTTTGACTGATAAAAGTCTCGGACCCTATTTCTTGTGCCTAAGTGACCGCTATGCGAATCTATTCGTTTCGTATCCTTCCTTCAAGGAATGGATTAAAAAAGTGAGACTCGTCATCATTAACCAATTCCACGTTCCTCTCGATGGCAGGCTGAATGAATACGCAGAGCGATGGGAGATCTTAGATCTTGGAAATGGCGTTTAATTCATCGAACTCGAATAGAAAATTAGTCACATTAATTCTTGTTATTGTAGTAGCTGGGATGAGTCAAGGCATGCTCATGCCGCTGCTAACAATTTTGCTGGATCGATCGGGTGTTTCAACAGATGCCAATGGTTTGAATGCTACAGCGCTATATATTGGCATCTTCTCAACGATGTTCTTCATAGAAAAGCCTGTACGAAGATACGGATATAAGCCCGTTATCGTGGTCGGGATGGGACTGATCATTACGGCAACTTGTTTATTCCCGCTTTGGCAGCAGGTGGGATTCTGGTTTATACTTCGTTTGCTTGTGGGAGCAGGGGATAGCGCGCTGCATTATGCGACTCAATTATGGATCGTAACTTCCAGTCCTAAAGAGCGTAGAGGGCGTAATATCTCCTTGTATGGAATGGCTTATGGCGTGGGCTTTAGTTTGGGACCTATTGGTATCACCTTGCTCAAAGCAGGTATTTGGGTGCCGTTTCTAATAACGAGCTGCTTCTTCTTGATCGTTCTGATACTTTTACTGAAGCGATCTAATGAGCGGCCAGACCGAGGGGAACGAGTGGAGGCTGTACATAAGCGTGCTTCGAAAGTGTTGACCATAGCCTGGTTTCCACTCCTAACTTCGTTACTTTTTGGCTACATGGAAGCCTCGATGAACAGTAATTTTCCGCTCTATGGATTGCGTGTAGGTCTAACCGAATCTGATATCGGTGTACTGCTGCCGATTATTGGGGTAGGTAGTCTCATCATGCAGCTGCCGCTGGGCATTTGGAGTGATCGTGTAGGGAGGAGAAACATCCTTATTGTCTCTGGCATCATTGGCTCCATCGCATTTCTTTGTATTCCTTTCGCAGGTGCTAACCTTTGGTGGATTGGACTCTTATTCGGCGTAGCCGGGGGCATGGTTGGTTCATTTTTCTCTTTAGGATTGGCCTACGCTTCTGATATATTACCTAGACATTTATTGCCTACAGCGAACGTCATTGCTTCTATTCAATATAGTGTGGGGAGCATAGTTGGTCCTCTAATTGGAGGAATGGCGATACGTTATATTAACGTGGCCAGTATTTTTTACTTAATAAGCCTTATATATGTATTATTTGCCCTGTCTGGACTTATTTTTCGACGTCAATCTGTATAAAGGAAGACACTCAAACCTTAGCAAGGCGAGAGTGTCTTTTTTCATTGTCTATTTCGGTGTTAGCCAATTTCATAGCTAGCCGCTTGGTCTGTCATATACCGCTCTGTCAGAATGGTCAGCATTGAAATTCCGATTTGGTTTTCTCCGCCTTCAGGAATAATAATGTCCGCATATTTCTTTGACGGCTCAATGAATGCATCATGCATCGGCTTAACAGTCGTCAAATATTGATCAAAGACCGATTGCAGTGTACGTCCCCGCTCATTAATATCTCGAGAGAGCCGACGCAGGATACGGACATCCGGGTCTGTATCCACGAACACCTTAATGTTCAAAGCGCCGCGAAGCTCCTCATCGGTTAAGACATGAATGCCTTCAAGCAGCACAATCGGCTTTACCTCAATACGAATCGTTTCTTGTGAACGAGCATGCTGTGAGAAATCATACACAGGGATTTCGACGGCGTTGCCATTTTTTAATTCATTTAAATGTTTAAGCAGCAAGTCATTCTCGAATGCACGTGGATGATCATAATTAATACGTTCCCGTTCTTCATATGTAAGACCACTATGATGAAGATAGTAATTATCTTGTGAAATTAAGGTCACGTTCGTAGATCCCAGTTTATTGATGATTGAGCGAGCTACTGTAGTTTTTCCTGAACCGGTACCACCGGCAATTCCGATAACAAGCATGAAATGTAGTGCCTCCCCAAATAACTTGAAAACCTTCCCCCGTAGTTTAACATATTGTTTATATAAAAAGAAAAAGCGATCGAATTTCGATCACCTTTTACATTAATAGGGCCCCTTATCGGATTTGCTTTGGGGTATGAAACTTCTCATGATTGGCATCGATGTCTTGAAAAGCTTGCGACAATTGCTCAACGGTTTGCTTTATTTGCTGCCCATACTGCTCATTATTGAAGGTTTGGAGCTGCTCTTGTGCTTCCAAAACTACATGTTTGGCATGGGAAAGGGCAGCTTGTGCAGATTGTATAAATTCAGGGTTAGCCTCAGTAATGGCTCTTTGAAGTTTATGCTCAGCGTCTTGGGCGAGGAGTATGGCATGATCTGCTGCTTCAATTGCGTGTTGAACCTGCTGCGAAAACATACGGGTGTCTGTCATAGGGGAGTGCCTCCTAAGGATAGTGAAATTGTTTTAACGAGAATAGCGACTTTACTACATTGCTCCAAAGCTCAGGAAATCATTCTTATTTAGGGAAATGAAATTATTTCCTGGGGAAGCGCAAAATGTGAGTGTTCTCATGATATTTCGACACTAAAAGTCAGAAAATTTCGAATACAAAATTAATTAACGGAAAGTGCCTATTGTTTCCAAAATAAAAGTAGACAAACCGCATGATTATTCATAAGCTAATGAGGATAGCTTTTTTGACATGATTAGACAATTAGTGTCTAAATAGGGGATGAAATGATGAAAATGATTAAAAGTTTCTGTGTGATTGCTGCTATTACACTAATGATTTCCGGATGTGGAACGTCAAAGTCAAATTCGGCACCAGTAAATTCGTATATACCAACTTTAGAGGTAAGTGCGGTCGTTAACGGAGATGCTGCAACCCTGCAACTGATAACGGATCTTAAGCTTTCCAAAGAGCATTATGATCAGCAGCGTTTACAGGGAGAAGGGCATGTACATGTTTCCTTGGATAAAGGGGAAAAGATCGTCGTGACAGACAAGCAAAAAGTTTTAGAGCATTTAAGTAAAGGACCTCACGAAGTAAAGGTTTCCTTACATAATAACGATCACACCCCTTACGACGTAAGCAAGACGATCTCGTTTGAAGTGAAATAGGAGCCTCCCACTCATGCCATTTCTGCAAAAGAAACTGAGCCTACAGAAACGAATTGTTTTCTTGGTCACTACGGTAACGGTGAGTATGCTCTCTACAATGATGGTCTTCGATACCATGAGTTTAAATCAATCCATTCGACAAGCTTATGTGAGTCAAATTAGCGGCATGACAATAGCAATCAATGGGCGTTATGAAGAATCTCGTTCCGTTACGGATGTGCAGCAAATTTTCGATTATATTCAATATAAAAATAACCGTGTTCTTGAGATGAAGCTGTACAGTAAAGAAGGTATCATTCTCGCTGCTTCCAATCGTTCGGAAGTTGGTAATCGATTGCAACCTGCTAGTGTTGTGATACCTAAGCAGGATCAAACGATTGTTGACCGTGTTCCCATGGCGCAAAGCGATAAACCGGTTGTTCGCTTGACTGCTCCTCTGCAGGAGGATGGTTTAGTTGTAGGTGCAGTGGAGGTTATTTTTGATTCTTCCGAGGAAGCTGACCTGCTCAAAAATCGAACGAAACTTATTCTCATAGTGGGCATTAGCGTTGCAATTGTTTTGTCAATATTATTATGGCTCATTTTGCGTAAAATCGTCATTCGTCCTCTAAGCCGGCTTCGTGAAGCCGCTGTTCTCGTCAAACAAGGAGGGGAGCTGCCAAAGCTGCAGTTCAAGACTTCCCCAGAAATTGCAGAGGTATCCGAAGCCTTTAATGACATGGTCAAAAATTTGGATGAACGCTACCAAGAGCTTCAAAGCGTGTTGAACACACTGCAAGTGACACAGGACCAACTTGTCCAATCGGAGAAAATGGGAGCTTTGGGTAACCTGGTGGCCGGCGTCTCTCATGAAATCAATACACCGATTGGGATCGGGGTTACAGCGATTACTTATTTGGACCAAAAGACGAAGCAATTCCAGAGCTTGTATGAGACTGGCAAGATGAAAAAGTCCGACCTGGAGCAATTCCTGTCTGTCATCGGAGAGACGAATGCAATGGTGCAGTCCAATTTGGAACGCGCCTCTTCCTTGGTGCGCAGCTTTAAACAAATATCGGTAGATCAAAGCGTCGAAGTCAAGCGCACTTTTCATTTGAGGGAGTATTTAGAGGGGATCATCGCAAGCTTAAAGCCAACGCTCAAGAAAACTAGGCTTCGTGTGGATGTTAATTGTGATAAACAGCTATCTCTCTATACCTACCCGGGTGCCTTATCGCAAATTATTACGAATTTAGTTATGAATTCACTGAATCATGCCTATGGAATAGAGGAAGAAGGCAGCCTAAGCATACGTGTTACGGATTACCAAGAAAGCATAACGATTGCTTATACAGATGACGGCAAAGGGATGACGCAGGAAGTACTGGATCACATTTTTGATCCTTTCTTTACAACAAGCCGCGGTAAAGGCGGAACAGGATTAGGCATGAATATCGTCTATAATCTCGTTACCCAATCACTGAACGGAACGATTCATTGTTCCAGTACAGTGGGACACGGGAGTTTATTTATGATAACGATCCCGAAAGAGGAGGAATCCGACTTATGATAAGACAGGATGGGTCATTGGACCAGGATGAGATTCTTTTTGCAGACGAAGAAGAGTCGGATTCCGCTACCGAAGTCCCGTTCGAACAAGATCCTTGGATCATCTTAATTGTTGATGATGAGAAGCAAATTCATCAAGTGACAAAGATGGTTCTTCAGGATTTCGAATTTGATGGCAAGAAGCTGGAATTCCATAGTGCTTACTCAGCTGTAGAAGCTAAAGAGTTATTAATCCAACAGCCGAATGCTTCTTTAGTCTTATTAGATGTCGTCATGGAGCACGAAGATGCAGGACTTCAAATTGTTAAGTATATACGCGAAGAATTGAAAAATACGGCGATTCGTATTATTTTGCGCACGGGTCAACCTGGGCAAGCTCCCGAACGTACTGTCATTATGGACTATGATATTAATGATTACAAAGAAAAGACAGAGCTCACTACACAGAAGCTGTTTACCACTGTCGTTACAGCATTGCGCTCTTATCGAGATCTGAAGACAATTGAGAAAAGCAGAGCCGGTTTGGAGGAAATTATTAAGTCATCTGCTTCCCTGTTCGAGTTGCAGTCGATGAAGAAATTTGCCTCCGGTGTTTTGACGCAAATGACCTCCATTGTTAATTTACATAAAAATGCCCTTCATTGTAGTTTTGCAGTTACCAAAGGCGTTGAGGATATTTATATCTTGGCAGCGAGCGGTGATTATGCTTCCAATCAAGATGACAGAGCACGCGATGTTGTTCCTAATGAAGTGCTCGAAGAGATTGAACAAGCCTTTCAATCCCAAAAAAGCAGCTTCGCCTCAGATCGCTTTGTGATTTATTTTCAAAGTAAGATGGGGATGGAGAATGTCATCTATATGAATGGTTTTAAAGCACTCAGTGAGTGGGAGCATTATTTGGTCGACATCTACTGTGCGAATGTTTCTGTGGCTTTCGAAAATATTTACTTGAACGAAGAACTAGAGAGTACTCAGCAAGAAATCATCTATACGATGGGCGAAATAACGGAAACTAGATCCCAGGAAACGGGACACCATGTGAAAAGAGTTGCCGAATACTCTCGCTTACTTGCCATCAAGTACGGATTATCCGAGCAGGAAGCAGAAGTCATCCGGTTGGCCTCTCCAATGCATGATGTCGGAAAAGTAGGTATTCCGGATGCGATTCTAAATAAGCCTGGATCGCTTACAAAAGAAGAATTTGACATTATGAAAACTCATTCGAATCTTGGGTATGAAATGCTGAAACATTCGAACAAGCAAGTACTAAATGCCGCGGCTATCATCGCACAGCAGCATCATGAGCGTTTTGATGGTACTGGATATCCCCAAGGACTTCGTGGTGAAGAGATACACCTTTATGGCCGTATAACGGCTCTAGCGGATGTGTTTGATGCTCTGTGCAGCGATCGTGTTTACAAGAAGGCTTGGGAGCTGGACAGGGTGTTGGACTTGCTGAAGACGGAACGAGGACGGCATTTTGATCCTGTGATAGTGGATCTCTTCCTTCAGCATTTAGATGAGTTCTTGGTGATCAAAGAGCTATACAAGGAACAACGTTAATGGCGTTAATTATCTGGATGGCCAAAGATTTAGAACCCTTGTCTCTTAGACTAGGGTTTTTTCGTTGCGGATATGGTTTAATCATCCGTAAAATTCAGCAAAAACGTAGATTATCTGGGATTTTCCCCGAATCCGTCTAATAAAATGGGTTGAATACTGCTTCTTTATCTCTTTTACGGAGATGGAGAAGCATTTATTTTAATTTACATTTCCTGTATGCTAGTAAGGGGCTAGAGACAGACAGAAAGAAAGAAGGTGTCGCCATGGAAGGAATTGGACTCGTACTGGAAGGCGGAGGTATGCGAGGGGTATACACCGCAGGAGTCTTGGAATACTTTATGGAACAGGATTTGTATTTTCCTTATGTTGTTGGTGTATCTGCTGGGGCATGCAACGCCGCTTCGTATATTTCAAAACAGCCCGGACGTAATAAGAAAGTAACGATTGATTACATTGGGGATCATCGATATTTAAGCTATCGTAATTTGGTTCGTCATAAAAGCATATTTGGGATGGATTTCATTTTCAATGAATTACCAAATAAGCTGGTACCGTTTGATTACGATGCATTCTATAACTCGCCACAGCAGTTCGCCATTGGAACAACCGATGCGCATACGGGCGAACCTGTTTATTACACGAAGCATCAGCTTATGCAGCAAACGATGCCGATTATTCAGGCTTCTAGTTCACTGCCATTTGTGGCCAAGCCGATTCTTTATGAAGGTCGAACTTTGTTTGACGGCGGCTTGGTAGATCCGATTCCTGTGCAGAAGTCGCTCGCTGACGGAAATAGAAAGCATATCATTGTCCTGACCAAAGAACAGGGGTATCGCAAGAGCCCATTTAAGCAGCGTTGGTTAGCCAAGAGCTTTTACCCTCAGTATAACGGCCTTGTGAATGTGCTTGTAAATCGGAGTGAAATATATAATCGTACCCTCGAGACCGTTGAACAAATGGAAGCTGAGGGAAGTGCGATCGTAATTCGACCTTCATCCAAAGTGGTAGTTAGTCGTATGGAGAAGGATCCTAAGAAGCTAGAAGCCTTGCACAAGCTTGGATACGAGGATGCGAAACGGCTGGGATCACAGTTGAAACAGTGGTTACTTGCTTAATTAGAAGGAGTAATAAAATTGTAAATATGCCGCTTGGGGCGTACCCATTTAGTGAAAAGTTTGGATGGGTTGGAGATCGTTTTGGGGTTTCGTGGCAATTAAACCTTGCAAAAAGATAGAAAATATAAGCGAAAACCACTGTTATGCGGTCTGTCATACTCAATGAACTAAAACTCCTGACATCCTTTGTTCAAAATCGAACAGTTGTCTGTTTTGTTTGCATTCATAGCGAACATGAGGTATGGTATAGTCAAACCAATAAGAACCCACGGGAGCTTGAGAAGTCAGGCTGAGATTGTGACCGCGATGTCACTAACCGTTAATCTGATCTGGGTAATGCCAGCGTAGAGAATTCATACAAATGCACGTCCATTCGGTCTGTTTCGGATGGGTTTATCATTTTCTACTAATGGCGCTCCCGGATAACGGGGGCTTTTTCTTGTGGTTAAATAGAGGTACTGAGAGGGGAAACAAAGAATGAAATGGAAGAAAATTGCACCACTTATGCTGGTTAGCTTAACTGTTGCCATGTCTGGCTGCGGTAATCAGGCTGCCAAACCGGCCAAGCAGCTAACGGACGTGAAGGTCGTTCTGGACTGGACACCGAATACAAATCACACGGGGTTGTACGTCGCAAAAGACCAAGGTTATTTTGAAAAAGAGGGACTAAATGTCCAAATTATTGGGCCTGGTGAAGGTGGAGCCGATGCGATGATTGCTTCGGGGGCAGCCGAGTTCGGCGTCAGTTACCAAGAAAGCATTACACAAGGACGGATACAAGGTGTTCCGTTGGTTTCCATTGCCGCTGTCATTCAGCATAATACATCCGGTTTTGCATCGCCGGTAGCGAAGAACATTAAGTCGCCCAAAGATTTCCAAGGGAAAACGTATGGGGGTTGGGGGGCACCTTCCGAAAGTGCGATGATTGACTCTCTCATGCAATCTGAGAAAGCGGATCCAAGTAAAGTGAAGATCGTGAATATCGGGGATGCCGATTATTTCACTGCGGTGAAGCGGGATATTGATTTCGCCTGGATTTACTACGCTTGGACGGGTGTGGATGCCGAGCTGCGCGGCGAGCCGCTGAACATGATTTATTTGAACAAATATTCGGATAAACTAGATTACTATACACCTGTTCTTGCAACGAATGAGAAAATGATCAAAGAGAAGCCGGAGCTCGTTAAAGCGTTCATGGCCGCAGCAGCGAAAGGATATCAATTCGCTATTAACAAGCCGGAGGATGCAGCTAATATATTAATCAAAGCGGTTCCTGACCTGGATAAAAAGCTTGTTGTAGCAAGTCAAAAGTGGCTAAGCCCACGCTATCAAGATGACGCACCTCGTTGGGGCGAACAAAAACGCGTGGTATGGGAAAATTATGCGAATTGGATGCTTGACCATAAGCTTTTGGAAAAAAATATCGATGTAGACGCGGCATTTACGAACAATTTCTTGCCAGTAAACTCGAAATAACACGATTTGTTGGAAGGGGCATTTATAGTGGCTAACGCACTTGTCAGTATTCAAATCATTCCAAAAACGAAAAATAATGAAGATGTCATTCCTTATGTAGATCGTGCTATCGAAGTTATCGCCAAATCCGGCGTGAAATATTTCGTGTCCCCGCTGGAGACGACGATGGAAGGGGAACTCGACCAGCTTCTAGCTATCATTCAAGATATGAATGCAGCGATGATTGAGATGGGCAGCCCTAACGTCATTTCTCAAGTGAAAATATACTTCAATCCGTCCGGAGCCTCCATGGACAAATTGACGGAGAAATACAGATAATGAAACAGCAGATTTGGTTCAAAGCGGGGTGGCCACCGATCGTTGTGGTCATCCTTCTGCTGCTTATATGGCAGCTTGCGGTGACTTGGGGAGGGACAGCGAGCTGGCTGTTACCGAGTCCGCTCAAGATTTGGAAAGACGGTACAACGGATATGCCGCGGGTTTGGCTGCACACGTTCGCGACGCTGCGTTTGATGTTGATTGGATTCATTGTTGGTGTAACGGGTGGCGTTATTGTCGCTAGCTGTCTACATCGGGTACCTGCTCTAAAGGCTGGGTTTTATCCACTCCTCATCCTCTCGCAAAATGTTCCGACGATTGCCCTGGGGCCGCTGCTAATCATTTTATTTGGTTTTGGCATTTTACCTAAAATACTATTAATTTCTCTTGTTTGTTTCTTTCCCGTGACGATGTCCACGTTAGACGGCTTTATGCAAACGGACCGCAATATGTATAACTACATGCAGATGATTGGTGCCAGTAAACGGCAAATCTTTTATAAATTAGAGCTGCCTCACGCATTGCCCTTTCTCTTCACCGGACTCAAAATATCCGCGACATACAGTGTGATGGGTGCCGTTATTGCGGAATGGCTAGGTGGAGGCGTTGGACTTGGTTACTATATGATTTTGCAGAAATCTGCGTTTCGAGCAGACCGCGAATTTGTGGCTATTCTTATGATTGTCGTGCTCAGCTTGCTATTCTTCTGGCTCATTGCAGCGCTTGAGAAGCTCGTCATTCGATGGAACGTGAAACGGTCATCTTAGGGAAGGGGTTGAGTACTTGAGCAAATTAGAGCTTAGAGGCATTCATCATATGTTCTCAGGCAAAAAACAGCGTGTATCCGTCCTGAGCGATATCTCTTTACACGTCAAAGAGGGAGAGTTCGTTTCGATCATCGGTCCATCCGGCAGCGGAAAGAGCACCCTGTTTCACATTATTGGCGGTCTCATAGCTCCTTCATCTGGTGAAGTTTGGCTGGATGGCGCAAACGTGACCGGAACCAAAGGTTTGATTAGTTACATGCCGCAGCAGCCTGCTTTGTTTCCTTGGCGCTCCATTGAGTCGAATGTCGCGCTTGCTCAGGAAGTAGCTGGAGAAACCCGTACCGCTGCGCTTAGTAAAGCAAGAGAATGGTTGCAGAAAGTAGGGCTAGGCGGCTATGAGCAGGAGCTTCCGCATGTTCTGTCAGGAGGGATGCAGCAGCGTGTTTCCTTTCTGAGAGCTTTGCTTAGTCCACAAGAGCTCATGTGTTTAGATGAGCCCTTCGGATCCTTGGATGCGTTAACCCGCCAAGACATGCAGGCCTGGCTGCTGAATATATGGGAACAGAACAAACGTTCCATTTTATTTGTGACACATAGTATTGAAGAGGCGCTGTTCCTATCTGATCGTATCTATGTTCTCTCCAACAAACCGGCCAAAATTATAGAAGAGTTGGTCGTCCCATTTGTAAGGCCGCGTCTGGAAGCTGTCATGCTGGAATCGAAATTTCACGAGCTTCGGCAGCATATTCAAGGGTTATTGCGTCAGGAGATTACGTATGATAAAAGCTATTGATGCTCATGTTCATCTAGATATGTATACGGAATCTGCCGCGCAGACAATGTTGGCAGAATTATCTGAATGCCAAATCGAGGCGTTAATAGCGGTGTCGAGACACCTGGCATCCTGTAAGACAACGGATCGATTTCGCGAGCTTGCGCCACAGCGTGTGTTTGCAGCTTATGGTTTTCACCCTGAGCAAGAGCTGCCAAGTGAAGATCAGCTGAATGATTTGATGTCCTGGATCCGTGAGCATGTTTCAACGATGATTGCTGTTGGTGAAATTGGTTTGCCTTACTATATGAGGCTAGAGGCTCAAGCTGAGGGGCATGTTTTTGAATTAGCTCCTTATGTTGCGCTGCTTGAGAGCTTCTTAAAGCTGGCGGCTGATACCGCTAAGCCTGTTGTCTTGCATGCTGTGTATGAAGATGCGGACATCGTGTGCGACCTGCTCCAGAAGCATGGCATTAAAAAGGCGCATTTCCATTGGTTTAAAGGTTCTCCTTCGACGGTGAAGCGTATGGTTCAAGCCGGCTACTTCATTTCCATAACACCGGATGTTCTTTATGAAGAAGAAATTCGCACACTTGTTCGCAGTTATCCGATTAGGTTGCTAATGGTCGAAACCGATGGTCCATGGCCGTTCGTTGGCCCTTTTGAGGGACAAGAGACGCATCCACGAATGATCCATGCCATAATTCAACAGATTGCGCTTTTGCACGAGCTTTCAGTAGAAGAGGCAGCGCTGACGATACTGAATAATACCAAACAATTCTATGGTATTCCTACCCCTTGCTAATTCGAACTGGACATCTATTCGTATAGGTTTTATAATGAAATAGAACATGCGTTCTATTTCTGGATGAGGTGAGTGTATAAATGACTGTCAGATGCGGTTGGGTCAATGAGGATCCATTATATCTCGATTACCATGATCATGAATGGGGTGTTCCTGTCCATGATGATCGCCTTTTGTTCGAGATGCTTATTCTGGAAGGCGCACAAGCGGGACTAAGCTGGTATACGATTCTTAAGAAGCGAGAGAGCTATCGCGAAGCGTTCGATGGATTTGATCCGCAGATCATTGTTAACTATGAGGATAAGAAGCTAAATGAGCTTCTGCAGAATACAGGGATCGTACGTAATCGATTGAAAATCGCAGCTGTTGTTCAGAATGCAAAAGCTTTTCTGAAGGTGAAGCAAGAATTCGGCACGTTTGATCAATATATCTGGGGATTCGTTGGTGGGAAGCCAATCCAGAATCAATGGGAAGATATGAGTCAATTGCCGGCCACATCGGATATATCAGATGCTATGAGCAAAGACTTAAAGAAACGCGGTTTCAAGTTCGTAGGTTCGACGATTTGTTATGCCTATATGCAAGCGGTTGGCATGGTGAACGATCACATCCCAACATGCTTTCGATATCATAGCGTTAAATAAAAGAGTAAAGGCCATCTGATAAGGACAATTGTCGATATCAGATGGCCTTTTTTAGCTTCTGTTAGGCATATTGGAGTTGTTTCTCCATCAAGTTTGATTTAATTAAATAAATTCGCTTGCGAATGTAAAAGTCATATACAGCCCCAGTTAGCTCTCGTGGCTTAATGCGGTTGTTCGTGTCGTTGTCTATGATAATCACCGAACCGTCGTCATAAAACTTGAACGTATAATCGGCGTAATGGCTGTGTGCTTCGTCCAACATGGCGTCAATCTGTCCGGGAAGAAGATGGTCAGTGTCACACAATGCCTTGTGATACCAATAATCTCTCTCTATAAAACGGAAATTGTGACTGGTGTTCATCATGTTAACAACCTCCTCATCTAATTGGAACATTTGTTCTTGTTTTAATTATACCAAACAAATGTTCGCAATGGAAGAGTAATCTATGAAAAATGGGAAATATTTTCATATAAAAACCTCCAATCAGTTCGATTGGAGGTTCATTTCTGAAACGATATGTTTGGTGATAGCAAGACCATGCATGCGTCCCGTTTCGATGAAAATCTCGTGCGCTGTAAGGCAATAGCTGCCGACAACCCGCAAGGTCCTGTTCCAATGACGATGACTTGTTCCAATGAGACAACCTCCCCCAAGACTAGATAAATCCATAATTTCTCATTTCCTAGTATCGCAAGTTGAGGGGGATGCCAAGTTTAGCTAAGCCAAATAGAGCAATCCGCTATTCCAAAAAATTTCTGAGATAGCAGACTGCTCTATTGGAGGATAACCCTTTTACTTTTGGTTCAATTGCCGTCCTTCATTATCTTCGCTGATATCGTCTTTTGCTATGTTGACGGGTGTTACGCTAGGCGCGTTTTCTAATGTGTCATTCACGAACTCTAAGTCTTGATTTTTGGCGTTCATATTCTTTGTCCCTGTGTAATTGCCGGCATGTTTCTTGTTTTCCATGTTGTTCATCCTTTCTCAGGCAGTTTAACGTTCAGCCTTAACGTGTACACTTGCGGTTGATTTTATTCTCCATAATTAGGAAATATGTTGAAATCAATGGAAGCTGGGTAGCGTCTAGTAGGGTAAATGAATTTTGAAAGGGATGATGTGAACATGATTGAGGAGCTTGTACAGAAGTTAGCAGCAGCCAAAGAAAATGGTTGCATGCAGGAAATTTAGTCGTAAAAAGCTCATATTGTCATGTGGGAAGAAGTTGAAAATAAATCAAGTGAAGTGAATCGCCTGTGGGAGCTCGAGCGAGCTCTAAGCAGGGCGGAATCGGGCAGGGAAGAAGCAAACAGGTTGTATAGTTCGTTGATACAAAATCCGCTATAATAGGTGTAAATGGATAATAAAGGAGAAGAGAGACGATGACTTCAAAACATATAAAACATATGGTTGTTTTTAATTTGCACGCAGGTAAAGATACGCCGGAAGCGGAACAATTTCTGAGAGGGAGCGCGCAAGAGCTGGCAGCAATCCCCGGTGTTGAGCAATTTGAAGTATTTCGTCAAGTGAGTGCGAAGAACGATTACGACTACGGATTCTCCATGGAATTTGCCGATCAAGCGGCTTACGAGGCTTACAATGTCCATCCTGTACATACCCATTATGTCGCAGAGCGTTGGATGAAAGAAGTGAGCCGGTTTCAAGAAATAGATTTGACTGTTTTTGAGTGAGGCGCTCCTTATGAAACCGTTGAAATTGCCAAGAGAAGAGAAGGAATTGCTGATTGATGATTTGCAAGGCCATTTGGATATGGATCACGGTATTACATTAGGACGCTTGGCAACGGAGCAATTAATCGATTACATGTTCCAACAATTGACTGCACCTATTTATAATCAGGCCATAGAAGATGCAAGCAGGACAATGATGGAGAGAATGGGTTCGCTGGAAGATGATCTTTATGCTATGAAAATAACGAAAATAACACGCAGATAGCACGTATGTTGAAGGATTGAGGGGAGAATGCGAGCAATTTGAACAAGTCAGAAGAGATGTTCGACATTTATGATGAAAAGATGAAATGGCTTGGGACGGCTCCGCGCTCAGAAGTACATGCTAAAGGGCTGTGGCATCGTACATTTCAATGTTGGATTGTAAGCCTTGGGGGCCAAAAGCCTGAACTATTACTTCAGTTAAGACACCCAGGGAAGGATCTGTTCCCGAATTTGCTAGACATATCTTGTGCTGGGCATCTCGGGGCTGGTGAAACCACGGAAGAGGGTGTGAGGGAACTAGAGGAAGAGCTTGGGCTGACGGTTGATTTCAGCGAGTTCATTTCTTGCGGAATGTTTGCTGAAGAAGATATCATTTCGGAGGATCTCATTGATCGTGAGTTTTGTCATGTGTTTATATATCGCTGCGATCAATCGCTTCATCATTATACTTTGCAGGCAGATGAGGTTTGCGGTTTATTCGCCGTAAGTGCGGAGGGCCTAGAGCGTTTAGTTCATCAAGAAACAAATCAACTAGCGGCAAGTGGCTATAAAATGAGTTTAAACGGCCGGTTAGCTGAGACCAGTATGTTCCTAACTATCGATGATTTGGTCCCGCACCCTGTCGCTTATTTTGACCTTGTATTTGGTACATTAAAAGAAAATGGATTGTTTAAATGAAAAAGAACCGAATCGGGTGACCCGATCGGTTCTGAACACCAATGAATTCGTTAAACGAAGTACTTGTTTGCTATGTAGGCATAAGCGATATAACATACAATAGAGAGTCCGATACAAATAATCCCTAGAGCAGTTCTACGCTTAAACAGGAGCAAGATTCCGGCACTGAATGCCGAACCTATAATTAACAGTGAAATAAAAGTTAGAATACCCATGGATACTTATCTCCTTACCCCTTGTATACGTAATCAATCACCATGTCCTTTGATACATAAGAACGGAGCGGAGAAATACCTTCTTTAGCATGGGCGATGATTTGGGCTGTAATCGCGTTGATCGCATCAACGGTAAAAGGGAGCCCGCGTCTGCACAGATCGACAGCAGCGTCAATTGCTTGCTCGCGCTGTGCATCCAGCTCTGCAAATCTTACGAGATGCAAATGCTGCGCATTCGAATGTTTGGTTATCGCTTCATGTACATTCATCTTTTAGTTCTCCTTTAGTGACCAGATTCTAATCTAGTATACACGATTGAATGGGTGAGGAACAGTTTTTGCAGGAGGAAATCAGAACAATAATCGACACCAAGCAGATTCGTACGGCGATTGGTAAAGTACCCGGAGACTGGGTACAGGTTACTCTTCATCAGGATGTAGAGCCGCGCGTCGTGGATTTGCCGGAGGATTTCAAAGTGTTACTGGAAGCAAACGGACAAGCTAATCTAGTTTACAATAAACTCTCCTATTCCCATAAAAAAGAATATATCACATGGATTCAAAGTGCGAAGCTGGCGGAAACCCGTACGAAACGCATGGAGCAAACGATATCAAGACTTACAGACAGCTCGGAGTGAAATTAATGAATTTGTTACCGATTGAATCCGTACTTCCTCAATTGAAAGAAGCGCTGCAAACACATTCATGCGCGGTATTGGTCGCTCAGCCCGGTGCAGGTAAAACGACGCAAGTTCCACTTGCTATCCTGCAAGAACCTTGGCTTCAAGACCAAAAGATCCTCATGCTAGAGCCAAGAAGACTGGCGGCTCGCGCTGCTGCACGCTACATGTCGAAGCTTCGCGGCGAAGAAGTCGGGCAGACGATTGGTTATCGGGTGAAAAATGACACGCGCGTTGGACCAAACACACGTATCGAAGTCATAACGGAAGGTGTTCTTACGCGGATGCTCCAAGCAGATCCTGGCCTAGACGGGGTGGGGGCTGTTATTTTTGATGAGTTCCATGAACGCAGCTTACATGCTGATATTGGGTTGGCGTTTAGCCGACAAACACAAACCCTGCTGCGTGAGGATCTGCGTATTCTCATTATGTCGGCGACAATGGAGGCCAAACCTGTATCGGCTATGCTGGATGATGCTCCGATTATTCAAAGTGAAGGGCGTGCTTATCCCGTTGAGACTCATTATCTGAACAAAAAAATAACGGGAATAGAAGCAACAGTTGTAAAAAGTATTCAGCACGCCTTACAAGTGGATGAAGGCAGCTTACTTGTCTTTCTTCCGGGTGCAGCTGAAATTCATCGTGTCGCTGCCAGCCTTGCTGCCCTTAAATTAGGGAAAGAGGTAGAAATCGCACCTTTGTATGGCAATCTCTCGCAAGAAGCGCAGGATCAAGCTCTGGCGGCAAGTTCACCCGGGCACCGGAAGGTCGTGCTCGCGACTTCGATTGCCGAGACAAGCTTGACCGTCGAAGGCGTTACGGTTGTTATTGACAGCGGGCTCATGCGAGTCCCGCGCTTCTCACCACGCACCGGCATGACCCGTCTCACGACGGTTCCAGTGTCTGCAGCCTCTGCGAATCAGCGCAGAGGCCGTGCCGGCCGTCTCGGTCCAGGCGTGTGTTACCGCCTGTGGACCGAGACCGAGCAGCGGCAGCTCCCGCCGAGCAGCACGCCGGAGATCCGCGAAGCGGATCTGGCGCCGCTCGCGTTGGAGCTGGCCGCCTGGGGCGTGCCAGACCCTGCTGCGCTGGTCTGGCTAGACCCACCGCCTGCTGCTGCGTATCAGCAGGCGCAGGAACTGCTCGTGCAGCTGGGTGCGCTGCACGAGAGCGGGGGCCTAACGGCGCATGGCAAGCGCCTCGCGCCGCTCCCCCTGCACCCCCGGCTTGCGCACATGGTGCTGCAAGCCATCCCGCTTGAGCTCGGCGCCCTGGCGTGCGAGCTCGCGGTGATGCTGAGCGAGCGCGATTTCATGCGCGCCGCTGAAGGAAGAGATGCGGATGTGCGCACCCGCATCGAAGTGCTCTGGCGCGCTGCGCAGGGCGAGCAGCGCGCAGACGTTGACTTTGGCTTATGCCGCCGCATCGCGGCGGAAGCCAAAGCGCTCATGCAGTCGCTCGGCATCCGTCCGAGCGCTCAAAGGGCTTCGGCGAGCGGACTGCTGCTCGCCTTTGCCTATCCCGATCGCGTCGCACAGCGGCGATCGACGGGGAGGTTCCTGCTCAGCAGCGGACGCGGCGCGGTGCTGCCTGAGCTGCAGACGTTATCTGGCGAGCGTTATCTCGTTGCCGCCGAGTTGGACGACACTGGAGCGGAAAGCCGCATTTACGTGGCAGCTCCAGTTCAGGAAGAAGAGCTGCTTGAACTCTTTGCGGACCGTTTACTGAAGGAGCAAGAAGTGCTTTGGGATCAGGCGACTGGCTCTGTCAAAGCGAGACAGCGCCTACGACTAGGTGCTATCATACTCAAAGATAACCCTTTGCAGGATCCGAACCCGGACCTTCTCTTACAAGCTTTGATCTTCGGAATCCAAGCGGAATCTCTGGAACTGCTGCCTTGGACCCGCAGTGCGCGGCAGCTTCAACAGCGTGTTACATTTTTACATCGACTTGAAGGCGAATGGCCCGATATGCGTGATTCGACTTTACTTGCTACATTAGAAGATTGGTTAGGGCCTTATCTGTACGGCTTGAAGAGCAAGGGAGCTCTTGAGCGTCTCAACTTGACAAGCATATTAGAAGAAATGCTAACATGGGAGCAGCGCCGATGGTTAGAAGAATGGGCCCCTACGCACATTCAGGTGCCCAGCGGGTCACGTATTCCCGTTGATTATAGCGTCAGCGAATCACCAACTTTGTCTGTTCGTTTACAAGAAATGTTCGGTCTTGCCGATACCCCTCGAATCGCCAAGGGAAGAGTTCCCGTGACCTTACATTTATTATCGCCTGCACAGCGACCGGTTCAGGTGACGAAGGATTTGTCAAGCTTTTGGCGGGATGCTTACTTCGAAGTCAAAAAAGATCTCAAAGGCAGATACCCCAAGCATTACTGGCCTGACGATCCGATGGCTGCGATACCGACAAATCGAGCCAAACCGCGCTCCTAGCCTAATTTGCACGAGAAGGGAACTGAGCAATCCATGACCATCCACTCCGAACCGGAGGAAATTGTCATTTATGTATCAGCTGGTTTTGCTACGGCACCCCATTTTCTGGATGCTTTCGCCGCGGCCCTGTCGGCTCGTTATGAACAAGCAGGTTCACGTGTCCGTACTATCGTCCATTATCCCTACGGGGATTGGACCAGACAACGCCAAAGGCAGCTGCGTGAAATTACCAGTGATCTTTGGAACAACGCCCATCAAAAGCCGTCCCTTTACGGTGGCAAAAGCTTGATCAAGCTGATCACCGAGAACCACACACCAGAACAGCAGCTGCTCCTAATCGGCCACAGCGCAGGCGCCGTGGCGTCTGTCCAGGCGGCTGATTTGCTTGTAAAGGAAGGTATATCCATCCTTGGTGTGATCCAAATCGGATCGCCCAAATGCGCCATACCCCCATCGCTGAAGCATTGTGTTCTTTATCTGAATGCAGCTAATCAGTTGGATCAATCCATTGATCCTATACCGCGACTCGGTACCTGGGGGGGCTGGACGAAGACCCGCTTGGGTGTACACCGCTGGAATAGTATGAAGCATGCACCTATTCATCGACGAACGTTGCCCTTAATAGGTGGACATGCCGATTATTTTAGAGATCACAATCCCTATATATGGCAGGAAGCAACGAACCTGGAAACCACGATAAACACGATTTGGACATGGCTACAATTAATAGAAAAGGATGATGAACATGATTGAAATTTTGAAAGCCAGCATGGAACACAGTAAAGAAGAAGGCTATATCGGGCATGTTGAGTTCAGAGTAGAAGGTCACGAGCATCCGTACGAAATTACCCTTCAAAGCAAGCGTGGTAAAGACGACTGGAGCTATGCGCTGCACTTTTTGCAGGAATCTGGTAAAGAAGAGGATATCGAAGCGGTTGAAGAGCTGCTGGAAGATGATGAATGGTTCGATAAGCTCGTGGATGCTGCACAGAAGACCTTGGTGAAGTAAGACGTTTAAACGTATAGTTCAAGCTTCCATCCCAAGCGATCCGAGAGGAGAAAGCTCTGATGTGTTCTCAAATGGATTCTCAAATGAAACAAACAATCAAGATGAGCTATGACCAACAAGCCCGGTTGCGGGATGGGATTGCCGTTCAGTCCTGGAAAGTAACAGAAATGGATCGCTTTCTTGCTAGGCTGCACGCAGCTGATCATAGAGGTGGTAAGCGAATTTTAGACCTTGGAAGCGGCCCTGGCCATCAAGCGAGTTATTTGCAAAAAAACGGCTGCCAAGTGTCTTGTGTCGATCTGTCCGAAGAGATGGTGAACATTTGTCGGGAAAAAGGACTCGATGCCTTAGCCATGGATTTCTACACGTTGGACTTAGAGCCGGAGTCGTATGACGCCGTATGGACGATGAATGCTTTACTTCATGTGCCCAAAAGCAGCCTCCTGCAAGTGCTAAAGAACATAGAACGTGTGCTTAAGCCAGACGGCTTCTTGTATATGGGCCTTTATGGCGGGTACGAGAGCGAAGGGATATGGGAGAATGACTCGTATAGACCACAACGGTTTTTCTCTTTCTACGAAGATGAGCACATTCAGAATAAAGTGAGGGAAGTATTCGATATCGAACACTTTTCTGTACTCCAGATGGAAGACATGCAGCTCAATTACCAATCGATCATAGCTAAGAAAAAACAACTAAACCCGTGATCGTGATCTCACGGGTTTTTCTTCATTTGTTCGAGGCTTTCTGCATTAAAGGAACAACAATCCGCTAATAGGTGAAATATGCGCTAGAAATTAAATTAGCGGAACATGAGTAAGTTAAAGGAGGAAATAAGGCTATCAGGAGAAAGTGACTACGAAATAGTGGATCAACGTTCCTGTTAATCTTGAATTCGAGTGTTTTCGCCCAAATAGCGGATTCACATTCCTTCAAAAGTCTCCCGCCTTTTAGAAATTCACTTTAATTATCAATCAACCATCTTCCTGGAATATGTACATACAAGTTAACTGAATGTTATAATACGTTCAGAAACGAACACCTGAGGTGAAACATGAAAGAAAAGCAATTGCCGAAATACTTGCAGCTGAAACAGGAAATCTTAACGTGGCTTCATACTGGGAAGCTGAAACCGAATGATCAGATGCCGTCGGAAAATGAAATTGCTGAGCAATTTCAAATGAGCCGTCAAACGGTTCGTCAGACGTTCGGCGAGCTAGAACAAGAGGGTTGGTTGTATCGAATGCAAGGAAAAGGTACATTCGTTTCCACACCCCAAACGCAAAAAAGCCGTGATGTGCAAACAATCGGCATCCTGACGACATATATTTCCGATTATATTTTTCCGCATATCGTGAGAGGTGCGGAGTCTGCCGTTCGCGCGAGAGGATACAGACTGCTCTTGTCTTCCACGGATAATGATAAGGAAAAGGAGAAGGAGAGCCTCAACATGATGATGAGTCAGCCTCTGAGCGGCCTTATTATTGAACCGACGAAAAGTGCGGAGGGCAATCCAAATTTAAGCTATTACCTTTCCTTAGACTATCAACAAATTCCTTATTTAATGATCAATGAACGGTATCCCGAGATGAATTGTCCCTCCTTGGTCGTGGATGATGAAGAGGGTGGATTCAAGGGTGCGGAGCATTTGATTGAGCTTGGGCATCGACGCATTGCCGGGTTTTTCAAAACGGATGATTTGCAAGGTGTGAACCGGCTGAAAGGGTTTATTCGTGCTCATCACCGCTACCAAGTTCCGTTGTTGCCGGAAATGGTCGTTCATTATACGACGGAAGAGAAAAGGCAGAAGCCCTACCAGAGCGCACTTGAACTGTTGGCGCAGGTTGATGAACGGCCAACGGCTTTTGTGTGCTATAACGATGAGCTAGCTGTTCATTTACTCGAAGCTGTACGTACATTAGGTCTTCAAGTACCACAGGATATCTCATTGGTTGGTTTTGATGACTCATCTTTAGCGACGGCAACAGAAATAAAGCTGACGACACTTTCGCATCCTAAAACAGAATTGGGCTCTGAGGCGGCAGAACTTTTAATAGATATAATAGAGAATAAGCGAGCAAGTGGAAGTGAAACAGGGAAAATCTACAAGCCTGAATTAATCATCAGGGAGTCAACGATCAACATCTAAATGTCTTTAAAATTTCATCTATTCAACTTGTACGTACAAGTGATATACTGGATCGTAGAGACATTAAAAATTGAAGGAGGCTCCCCATGTCTAAGAAATATGCGATTGGTGTTGACTATGGAACGGAATCTGGCCGTGCTGTATTGGTCGACTTGAACGACGGTACAGAGGTAGCGGATCATGTAACCTCTTACCCGCACAACGTTATTGATGAGAAGCTGCCCGTATCTGGGATTAAACTTGAGTATGATTGGGCTTTACAGCATCCACAAGATTATTTGGATGTGTTGACCCGGTCTGTTCCCGCAGTCGTGCAAGCATCCGGAGTGAATCCGGCCGATATTATCGGCCTTGGTATTGATTTCACCGCGTGTACAATGCTTCCGATTGATAAGCAGGGCCAGCCGCTTTGTTTCAATCCAGCACTGATGAATAACCCTCATAGCTGGGTGAAGCTTTGGAAGCATCATGCGGCTCAAGATGAGGCGAACCTTATTAACGAAATCGCGGAAAGCAGAGGAGAGTCCTTCCTCCCTCGTTATGGCGGTAAGATATCTTCGGAGTGGATGATTGCGAAGATTTGGCAAATCTTGAATGAAGCTCCTGACATCTACGAGCAAACGGATCGTTTTTTAGAAGCGACAGACTGGGTTGTTTCTCAAATGACAGGTCAAGCTGAAATTGTACGTAACAGCTGCACGACGGGTTATAAATCAATTTGGCATAAGAAAGATGGCTATCCGAGTAAAGATTTCTTTAAAGCCCTTGATCCTAGGCTAAAGGATTTAACGGAAACCAAGCTTCGCGGTGATGTAGTGGCACTCGGCACCAAAGCTGGTGAGCTAACTGAATCCATGGCAAAATTAATGGGACTACAAGCAGGTACAGCTATTGCGGTTGGTAACGTTGATGCTCACGCTGCAGTACCGGGTGTCGGTGTTGTTACTCCAGGTAAGCTGATGATGGCGATGGGAACTTCCATTTGTCATATGCTTCTGGGTACAGAAGAGCATGAAGTTGAAGGGATGTGCGGCGTTGTAGAGGACGGCATCATTCCGGGGTACTTGGGCTATGAAGCTGGACAGTCGGCGGTTGGTGATATTTTTGCTTGGTTTGTAGAACAGGGTGTTCCTGCTTATGTGCAAGCTGCCGCTGATCAAGAAGGTATAAATGTACATGAATGGTTGGAACGACTTGCATCCGCTTACAAACCAGGAGAAACGGGCTTACTCGCCTTGGACTGGTGGAACGGAAACCGCTCCGTGCTCGTGGACACAGAACTAAATGGTCTCATCCTCGGATACTCTCTTTTGACGAAGCCTGAGGAGATTTATCGGACGTTGCTTGAAGCAACGGCTTTCGGTACCCGTAAAATTGTCGATGCTTTCCACAATAATGGTGTTGAAGTACAAGAATTATTCGCATGCGGCGGGCTGCCGCAAAAAAATCGCCTACTCATGCAAATCTATGCGGACGTGACCAATCGTGAGATTAAAATTGCCGATTCTAAACAAACACCGGCACTTGGAGCTGCGATGTTCGGGGCTGTAGCAGCTGGAGCTGCCAAAGGCGGTTATGACAATATCGTTGACGCTGCACGAAAAATGGCACGTGTACGTGAAGAAACTTTCAAGCCAATCGCAGAGAATGTTGCCGTCTATGAGAAGCTTTATCAGGAGTACAACAAGCTGCATGATTATTTCGGACGCGGAGAGAACGATGTGATGAAGCGTCTTCGTTCCATCCGCGAGGAAGCCCGCCATTAATTCGGACTCTTTCATTCCATAATACCGAGGAGGCAATTTGCCATGAACCCTTTTTCAGAGAAAGTATTTTGGTTCGTAACCGGAAGCCAGCACCTCTATGGATCTGAAACATTGCTTCAAGTTGAGGAACATTCCAAGCAAATTACGGAAGGGATTGGCCGCAATTCGTTGATTCCGAGTAAACTTATTTACAAACCCGTACTGACGACACCAGATGCCATCCGCAGACTATGTCTGGATGCTAATGCCGATGATACTTGTGCAGGAATTATTACATGGATGCATACTTTTTCTCCAGCGAAAATGTGGATCGCTGGTCTTGCAGAGTATCGCAAACCGCTGCTTCATTTGCATACACAATTCAATCGCGATATCCCTTGGGAAACGATCGATATGGACTTCATGAACCTGAATCAAGCGGCGCATGGCGACCGCGAGTATGGCTTCATTGGTGCACGCATGGGGATTTCCCGCAAAGTTGTCGTCGGCTATTGGGAAGATCCAGCTGTGCTTAGCCGCGTTGCAGGGTGGATGCGTACAGCTGTTGCTTTCGTAGAGGGACGCAGTCTGAAAGTGGCTCGTTTCGGTGATAACATGCGTCAAGTGGCGGTTACAGAAGGCGATAAAGTGGAAGCTCAAATAAAATTTGGTTGGTCCATCAATGGCTATGGTGTTGGTGACCTTGTTCAGCGCATAGGAGACATCTCTGAAGCCGAAGTTAATCAATTGATGGAAGAATACAATGAAGCTTATGATTTTACGCCAGAGTGCCGCTCAGCGGGTCCTGTCCGTGATGCCATTCGTGAGCAAGCGCGTATTGAGCTTGGGCTGAAAGGATTCTTGCAAGAAGGCGGCTTCAGTGCATTCACGACGACTTTCGAGGATTTACATGGGCTGAAACAGCTGCCAGGACTTGCTGTTCAGCGTTTGATGGGGCAAGGCTATGGTTTCGGTGGGGAAGGCGATTGGAAAACAGCAGCGTTGACCCGTGTCATGAAGATCGTCGCTGATAACAAAGGGACGTCCTTCATGGAGGATTACACGTATCATATGGAGCCAGGTCAAGAGCTCGTGCTCGGTGCGCATATGTTAGAAATTTGTCCAACGATTGCAGCTACTCGTCCCAAAATCGAGGTTCATCCGCTCGGTATCGGCGGTAAAGCTGACCCTGCTCGTCTCGTATTTGACGGTTCTTCAGGCGCAGCATTGAATGCATCGCTGATCGATATGGGCAACCGTTTCCGCTTGCTTATTAACGAAGTGGACGCTGTTCAACCGGTTAAAGCCATGCCTAAATTGCCTGTAGCACGCGTACTATGGAAGCCGCAGCCGTCGCTGCGTGATTCGGCTGAAGCTTGGATCTATGCTGGTGGAGCCCATCACACGGTATTCTCCTATAATGTAAGTACAGAGCAATTAGTGGACTGGGCGGAATTAGCAGGTGTGGAAGTTGTTATAATTAATAAGAACACTTCCCCTCTGCAGTTCCGAAATGAACTTCGCTGGAGCGAAGCAGCGTGGAAAAGCTAATTTAGAGGAAACAAAATGGTTTCCTTTTGTAAAACCGAAGACCGTTCACCCTTTTGAGGGTGGCGGTTTTCTTGTTCGTTGTAAAAGTCACATTATCAATGTTGGAGCTATTTTCATCCATTGACTTCCTAGATTCACTTGCTTTAAAGTAATTTATATGAGCCTGTCCAATTTATGGGCAGCGATGTGGGAGGAGAACGCAAATGACTACACGAGCGTACGAAGGGACTTTCCATGGGGAGAAGGCCATTTGGTTACAAGCGGGCCGTTACGAAGCAGCCGTTTTGCCGGAAATTGGCGCTAATCTGATTGCGTTTAGAGATACAGAAAAGGAATATCGATTTCTACGTGAGCCTCAACTGGAAGAGATGGAAGCGTTTAAAGCACGTCCAGTCATCCATGGTATACCTGTTTTATTTCCGCCTAATCGGTATGAGGATGGAAAGTTCCCTTGGAAAGGCAAAGTCTACGAATTTCCAATCAACGAACCCAAAACGGGAAATCATTTGCACGGGTTTGTCCACAATATTCCATGGGCTGTTGAGAAATTCGGTGCAGATGAAACCGAAAGTCGTGTATCACTAGCTTTACGCGTAAGAGAAGGGCATTCGGTTTATGCTTATTTACCGCATGAGTTCACGATACGCTTGACTTACACATTGAACGAGTTTGGTTTACATCAGCATGTATCGGTACATAATGAAGGCAAAGAGGCTATGCCTTGCTTGCTTGCTTACCACACGACGATCAATGCGCCTTTTGCACCAAACAGTCAGGCTTCTGATTATGGGTTCAAAATGACGATCGGCAATCGCTGGAAAATGAATGAAAGAATGCTGCCAACCGGTGAGTTTCAGCCTTTGTCCGCTGATGAAGAGAAGATGAAAGTAGGCGGTTTGTCGCCTTTCTTTGAATCGATGGATAACCATTACACGACCTTGCCGCAAAATGGTCGTAATTATATGGAGTTGACAGATTCACGCGCAGGTATCAAACTGATTTATGATGTAGGGACTTCCTACAAGCAATGGATGATCTGGAATAATGGCGCTTCGGAAGGTTTCTTCTGTCCGGAACCGCAAATGAATCTGGTGAATGCACCAAATGTAGATCTTCCAGCGGATCAAATGGGTCTGGTTTCCTTGGATCCAGGCGAAATTTGGGAAGAAACAGGACGACTCTATACGATAGAATTTAAAAAATAATACATAAATAAACACCCCTTTGACGCATGGAGAGAATCCGACGTGATGATCTGCTTGCGGCGAGGGGGTATTTTTATCTGGAAGGCAGGTGTTACCGATGGAAAATAAAGATGTCATGGAAAAGGAACAATTCGTTGCAGAGATCGAAAGATTAACGTTGGAAAACGAGAGATTAAAACAAGAAATTGCCAAATTGCGTGGAGTTAAACGGCCATCTGTTGGCTCAATGGATAGTATGTCTACAAAATTGAAAGAAGCGCTGAGAGAATAAAACAACAGGAAGCCGCGCTTGTTCGACAAAACCCTTTTCATTCGTTATAATGAAAACTGCCAAAAGGAGGGAAATAAAATGAACGAAACATTACCGCCAAAAACATGTTCGATTGACAGACTTGTTACGAAAGAAGCAGAAGTTAACAAAGTGCTTGCTGGCCAAAAAACAGCTTGCAGACGCAACGGACGCTATGCAGATATCGGTGAAACGATGGAATTGCAGGGCAATGCATTTACAGTCACCAAAGTTTACCAGCAATCATTGGGTGAATTGACTGTGGAAGATGCTAAGGCAGAAGGCCATACAACCGTTGATGAGTATCGTGATAGTATTTTATCCATTCATCCCGGTATGCCATGGCTGCCGCATATGAAAGTATGGGTACACGAATTTCAAAAAGCTGAATAATAACGAACAAAAGACAGTGTGGATCTAAGGATCCGCACTGTTTTGTTGAATTTTCACATAGAATGGATGATGGTTTTGTCTTGGTATGTTCTTCTTTTATATATCCACATCTTTAGTGTTGTGTTAAGTATTGGTCCTTATTTTATCCTGTTTCCGTTATTGGCAAGAATTCGTTCCACACCGTTCGAACTGCTGCCCGAACACCTAGAGCCATTTCGAATTACGGTACATCTTACGAAGCATGCCGGGCATGTTCTAGTTGCGACGGGAATTTTACTTACATGGTTAACGGCATGGACGTGGAAAACGTCTTGGATCATCGTCACTGTGCTCATTATGGTGGTTTCGTTATATTTTATTGCTCGTGCTTTTTCGCCAATCCTTCGGCAGCTGCGCGTGCCACATGAAGACCGTCATGTTCTGGTGAATAAGTTACGTAATGCATTAATCTGGTATGTCATTATTACTCTAACGATGATGTGGTTTATGGTGGCAAAACCAACCCTTTGGTAGAACTTAGAGCTTGTGGTTATGGTTTTCTGGCATACAAATACCCCGCCTGGCTTAAGCAGCTTAAATATCCGTTCATAAAGGTTTTGCTTAGCCTGATCCTCAAGATGGTGAATAGAGAACGCCGAGATGACGCAATCAAAAGGTTCTGAAGATTCAAATGATATCGTTTAATGTCTTGTTCGACGAAACAGCTGATTAAGAACCTCGGAGAAGACAAGTCCAATCGCGATTGCTCCTGATAGCATGAAGGCTTTGGCTGCAAGCTGCACCGCCAGATCATAGTGATTGAGGACGGCATTCCTCATCGCATCATAAGCTAAGCCTCCGGGAACTAACGGGATAATACCTGATACACTAAATACAATAACCGGCGTTTTGTATATTTTTGCAAAAAATTGACTCACTACGGTTACGAAGAATGAGGCAATCAATGTGGCCAAAATCGGGTCTAGCGGAATCATTTGAAAAGAAACATATAACATCCACCCAAACATACCAACGAAACCGCACTGCAAGAGCGTACCCTTAGGTACGTTGAATAAGATGGCGAACGCCGCGGTCGAAATGAAACTCGTTAAAAGCTGTTCGATGATCATCCTGCGATTCCCTCCCCGTTGTAAAAGGATAGAACAAAGGCTATGCCGGCACCAATGGCAAAAGCCGTTAAAAACGCTTCAGCCCCTTTGGAAACACCTGAAACGAAATGGCCGGCCATTAAATCCCGTACGGCATTCGTAATCAGTAGTCCCGGGACGAGCGGCATGACAGAGCCGATTATGATGGTGTCGAGATCATGTCCAAGCCGGAATTTCACGAATAAGAAAGCCATAGTACCGATGAGCAATGAGGCCAGAAATTCAGCAAAGAACTTAATAGGTACCAAGCGATTAAAATAGCTAAGGAAACATAAGCCAGCCCCGCCAGCAATAAATGCTGGAAGGAAGTCATGCCATTTCCCTTGGAACATAATTAAGAAACAACCGCTTGCAACAGCGGCGGATAGTGTTTTGAACCAGTCGGTATAACCTGTCTTGGCAGCATCGACTTCTTCAAGTAACTGATAGGCTTCTTTCGGCGTCAGTTCCCCTTGGCTGATTCGTCTGGAAACAGCATTTACCACAGTCACTTTATGTAAATCAGTAGATCGCGCGGAAATACGAATTAGTCGGGTCGTCTGCTCTGGCCCATCTATGGAAAAAATGATACCGGTTGGTGTCACAAAGCAATGAGAATTTGATATGCCGAATCCCTCAGCGACATGGGTCATCGTATCTTCGACGCGATAGGTTTCGCCACCGTTTTCCAACATGATTTTGCCGGCCAGTAAACAAACTTGCGCAATTTCGTAGTTCGTCGAGGCGGGATGCTCCATGGTTTGTCCTTTCCTGAATATGTATTTCTAAAAAGTATAATATATCTTCCACATCATTGAAAATCCTATGACGAACAAATTGTTCGGTACTGGTAATTCTCAGCTAACGAAAAATGATAGTGAAATAACTAGAAACGAGCAGGCGCATTGGCGTTCAGCTCGTTTTTTGTTGAACCTTAGGGCCTAAGAAATGGCCTTTGTCAAAAAAGGAGCGTCTCGGAAAGATGGTGTTTGTCCAAGGGTTCAAAACCCAGCACCATCAAGGAGACGCTCTTCTTTTGAATTTAAACTAGCATGGTTTCTTGGTTCTAATTGCCGGTTAATGTACCCGTATATTTAGGAGAAACCGCGAGAAAAATACCTTAGAGAAATGCTTACAAATCTCTATTATTATAGGTCGAATTTGATTGGTTATAAACGAATCAACATGTTGCACGAGGCAAGCACCTTGCATAGCCGTTTCTTACCCGCTCGGTAAGTTTAAAGGGAAGGGAGGTGATTCCTATCAAGAATCCATTGTACATTTGGTTAGGCAGAAAGCTTGGAGTCTTCTCTATCAAGAAGTAGACGTACTTAACAAAGTTATATGAATGACAAAAATAGGCGTCGGCAGTTCTGTGTAAAATAAATTCGAGATCAAGAATACCTCAAGCATCACTTGCCTAATAAATTCAGTAGCGTATGCACAGCCAATACTTGATAGAGTTGATACCCTCGCAAAAGAAATTAATGATGGAATAATGCAAGGGAACGCCTCTGTTCGCATATTTTTGCGTAAGAGGCGTTCTTTCGTTGTTAACGAATCCGAGGAAAGGTTATCCAGCTGAGAAGATTGATCCGTGACTTTTTACCCTTTTCTCGAACCAGTCCGATAAATTCTCCAAGAAAGTTCTCCCATTTCAAGCCAATTTCTTTTTTTGCGCCCTCGTTCTCAAGTACACTTCTTACACTTTGGTTTAATGCTGCTTCCAGATGAGATAAAGCTTCTCGCAAATGAAAATCTATACTCTGCTCCATGTTGCCAGTATTCACCTCATTCATCATGTCATTTCTCTTCGTCATCTAGCAATGCGATTTCTTTATCAAGCTGCTTTTTCATTCTTTCAAACTGGGCTTCTGCAATAATATCTTCCACTTCTTCCCGAGCTAATTGAAGTAAGGATTTGGCCCGTTGTAATAAGCCGCCACTGCCCTGCATGCCGGCTGCGGCAATCGGCTGCAAGGTAGATTTGGCAATTGGGAGTATGGCTGAGGCCGCTATAGTAAGCGCGGTACCGATAATAATTTTGTCTATGTTCTTTTGAATCACGTTTATTCACCCTCGAATATTTATTGGGAAATCACGAGTTTCGAGCGCTGCGGTTATTACACCGCAGCACTCGCATATTCGCCTATGGATGGCAACAACTTGTTTTCTTGTATTCTTGAAATGAGGGAAAGCAGCGGTTTTGATAAAATCGATACAGATCCGGCTACCCCGATGATTGGAATCCAATGCTGGAACGAGAGGGGGGTAGTATGGAAAAATCCGGCTAACGGCGGAATATACAAGGCCGCAAGTAAAGTCATCCACGAGATGCCAAGAGCACCAATTAAAAACCGATCCTTCGTCCAATCGCGAACCGTTTCCTCCGAACCCTCTTGACGCCATGAGAAGGTTTGGATCAGTTGTCCAGCAACTAGCGTCGCGAACGCCATACTTTGCGCAACCGGAACAGGTGCCCCGGCAGCTATACTTGCGGCAAATAAGCCGATTGACCCTAATCCCAGAAGGACTCCTCTGGCAATCACTTTTTGATACAATTCCTTATCAACGATATCATTTCGCTTTGTTTGTTTGGTCTTATTTCCCGGATTTACAGCCAAAATCATCGCGGGCAATGCATCCGTCAGCAAATTCATTAGCAATATTTGAATGGGAATTAAAGGAATCGGCAGCCCGATCATTACTGCGGCGCTAGTCACAATAATCTCGGCTAAATTTCCAGTCAATAAGCAGCCGAGTGCTTTACGGATATTGCCTATGATCGTTCGACCTTCTTTAACACCCTCAACAATCGTTCCAAAATGATCTTCGGTCAAAACCATATCCGCAGTTTCTTTGGTAACTTCCGTTCCTGATCGTCCCATCGCAATCCCTACGTTGGCTTGTTTGATTGCAGGGGTATCGTTGACGCCATCGCCAGTCATGGCGACAATATGTCCGCGGTTTTGAAAGGCAGTTACGATTCGAAGTTTATGTTCCGGTGTAACCCTCGCAAAAATAGTTATTTGGTCCACAATCCGATCTAGTTCATCATTCGATATTCGTTCAAGTTCATGACCAGTCAAAACATTCTGAGAACCATTATAGATGCCAAGCTGTTTCGCGATGGCAATAGCTGTAATCGGATGATCGCCAGTAATCATAAC
Organism: Paenibacillus sp. yr247; assembly: GCF_900103825.1. Taxonomy (GTDB): domain Bacteria; phylum Bacillota; class Bacilli; order Paenibacillales; family NBRC-103111; genus Paenibacillus_E. The sequence goes on along the minus strand of NZ_FNIF01000004.1, from coordinate 223,580 downwards.
CGGCTTCACACCTAACTCTATAGCCTCATGGATATTGTGTTCAACGTCGGTTTTTGGAGGGTCCATCATCCCTGCCATACCTACATAAATCAGTTCCCTTTCGTCAATTCCCTCTTCATCTGTATGTTCATCCATATGTCGGTAAGCGAAGGCAAGTACGCGTAAGGCATCCGCTGAGAGCTTATCATTTTGCTGTAAAATGAGTTGTTTTTGCTCATCCGATAAAGGAAAAATTTCACCATTTTTTTGATATCGGTTGCAATGGCGAACAATGGTTTCCACGGCTCCTTTTGAAAACAGAAAACATTCCTGCTCGGTCTGTGTATCTTTGCAAACAACGCTCATTTTAGCAGTGCCCGAATCAAACGGTATTTCAAGTCCGCGATGCCAATGGGACATATCCTTTTCCCATAATCCGGTTTTGGCTGCTAGCGTGAGAAGTGCGCCTTCGGTTGGATCGCCTTTGGTCATCCATCTTCCTTCCTCCAGTTCGAGTTTACTGTTATTACACAGCACACAAATTTGGAGAAGCCGCTTCAGATCAGGATTATTCTCAATATCTTGAGTTTCCGATTGGACAGCTGCTGCGGAAGTGGCGGCCACCTCGGGAAGGAGCTCTTCAAACTGGCCCGTCGGATCATACCCGTCGCCTGTTATTCTCCATGCCCGATTAACTGTCGAAAGGGCCTTAACTGTCATTTCATTTTTAGTTAAAGTGCCTGTCTTATCCGTGCAAATGATCGTTGTTCTTCCAAGTGTTTCCAAGGATGAAAGTTTTCTAATCAACGCATTTTTCTTTGCCATACGGAAAATTCCCGCACTCAAAGCAATGGTAATAGTGACGGGCAGTCCTTCCGGAATAGCGGAAGCAGCCAACGTTATGGAAGTCGTAATCATTTGTGTAATAGGTATGCCGCGCAGAAGTCCGGTTATGAATACAAGTCCCCCCGCCACAAGAGCACCTTTTATAAACTTTTTGCTTATAGATGTTACCTTTTCCTGCAAAGGTGTGACTTCTTTTTCATGATTTTTCATAAGAGACATTAAATGGCCCATCTCGGTTTGCATACCTGTATGTACAACGACACCGATCCCTTTACCCGAGCATACATCTGTCCCCATGAATAGCATATTGCTCCGCTCGGAAAGTGGACAATCTTCTGTCAATGCAGATTCGTTTTTTTCAATGGGTAACGATTCGCCGGTTAGGGCAGCCTCGTTGACACGCAAGCTCCTTGAACTAATCAAACGAATATCGGCTGGGACACGATCCCCAGCCTCAAAGGAAACGATATCACCCGGTACCAATTCCGCTGCGGACATTTCCGCCTGCTTTCCTTCTCTTATTGTTCTGCAAGCCGGTGGTTGAAATTGGTTCAGTGTCTCGACAACTTTCTCGGCTTTCCTCTCTTGTATCGTTCCTATGGCAGCATTAGCGAGTAGGATGGATCCCATAGCAATACCATCGAACACCCCCCCTGTAAATAGGGCAAGAACAGAGGTGCCGAGCAGGATTAGGGTTGTAAATTCCTTGAATTGTCCCAAATAAGAGACGAGCCATGGGGTTGACTGTTTGCTGTCAAGCCGGTTAAAACCATACCGATTTCGGAGGGAAATAACCTGGCCAGTTGTCAGACCTAGCCTTTGATCAACATGGAAATCCCCGGTGACTTGTTCGCTTGAAAGGACATGCCAAATCGGAGCTTCCAGAGCAGCAGCTATTTCAGGATGGAATATATTTGCTGGTGCCGCTGGGAAGGATTCACTTATTTTTTTGGATCTGGACATAAAAACAAGGGATAACGCATCCGCAGCTAAATTAACAACGGGTGCGCTTATCATTCCGAACGTTGCTAAAGCGCTCCCCAGTAAATTCCACTTTTTTGTAACGGAAACATGATGGTTTATCGTTTGATTGATAATCTCGGCGTACGCAGCGCTTTCCTGAATACTTTTCAACTCATCGATAGAAATTGTCGCTAAACCAGCTTCTTTAAAAAAGGCATTGATTGGATTTTGCTCTGATCTTGAGATAAATAATACTTCCCCGCCTTGCTGCTGCATAATGGCGATTTTTTCAATCACTTCACCCTGTTCAAGTGCCAACCAGCTTAAGTCCATATGATGCCTGGAGAGCAATTCATCGCTGATATGCAAACTGTTATCTAATAACTGGACGCGCCAGCCTTTTTCTATAAAGGAAGCTGCTGTCAGGCCGTATTCATTGATAGCGGTTTCTTGATGTCTGACGATTAGACCCAAACATTCACCGCTCTTTATGCCTTGTTTTCCTGCAAACAGGACACTGCTGCCCTTTTTCATCAGTCTTTTTGCTTTTAGTTCATATGCCGTACAATCAATGCCGTGCTCCTGAAGATACTTGAAACTGCCAAACATAATACGAGAATCGTTTATTTTTCCTTTGATTCCATGCTCGTCTTCTTCCACATGAAATGCAGTGCGAATCGTACGGCATGTTAGTTTCGCCTTGTTCCATATATCTTCTTTCCAAGGATGGCTGCTTTTTGCCATTAATGACGCTGCATAACAAACAATTTTATCCGAATCATCCTCATTCGTTGTCAAGCACTCTATTTCTTCAATTTCCGGAGGGTCAAAAAGGAGAGAAGAATCTTCAATCAAGATTGTTTTCGTACGTGCAAGTTGAGACAATGACCCTTTTGCAGGAACTACGTAATTTCTTTCATCAGAAACAAGTTCAGCTTGACTCCAGGCACATTTGGCGGGTAAGGTTATTGGCCGCGGATTTGCAGCCAGAAGAACAGCAATTGCCCGCAGCGGATTTCGGGTAATGGCCCACGTTACTCCGGCAGCAATCATTCCCAATTTGCTCGCCTTTTCACTGTATATTTGAATATCCGGTGATAAAGAAATATCTTCTTGTGCATGCAAAATAGACTGACTTCTCTTCCAGTTGAGGTATTGCAATAGGCTGAGTCCAGCTAACACAACTAAGTTTTCTCGTATAAGTGCGAGAGCCAGTGCACTTGTTCCTAAAATGAGATCTGAATTTATTTTTTTCTTTTCAGAAAGGTTCTGAATTCCACGCTTCAAAAAAGGGTATCCCGTTACTACGGAAACGAAAGCCGACAAGTAGAAAGGTGCCGGACTTCTTGCCAGTGCGGAAGGTCCCATTAACAACTGCTTTACTCCTAGAACAGTTAGCCCGCCCATGGATAAAGCGAGAGGGAGGGGGATTTTTCCAATAGATTGTTTCTGATTTGGGTTTTGCATTTGAGGCAGAACCCTGATGTCTTCAGGTAGTTCAAGGTCAAGATCTATTGCAGCTGCAACTTCTTGCTTCGCTTCATCCACAACTGAATCTGCCTGGTCAAAAGCATAACCCGGTGCATTCTGTAAGCAAACCTGTTCTTCTATATTTCGGACAATCCCAAAAATATCTTGCGTTGTAATCCGCCTTTCGTCGTAAAGAAGAAGCAGTCTGCCGGTAAGCATACAAGGCTCTGCTTTGTAGATCCCTTTACAAATTGAGAAGCTTTTGATAAGTAGATCAGCAGTAGGCTTACAGCCCTTTAGGCCGCAGATTTCCATGCGTAATCTCCCCGGTAAGATGTGGAGAAATCTGTTCTTGTTTTGCAATGAATACATCCCTTTACTCTCCTTACCCATGTTGAAATTACCTTGTTCACTGATTTGGCTATTATTCACAGTCCATAATTCAAATATTCATGTGTTTATTTCCCAAAACTCAATCTGCTTCGTATAAAAATTTTCATTTTATGGAATTATTTAAATAAATTTTGATGGAGGTTAGCATATGAAAAATAAATCACTATTCGGTATTCTCCTGGGTGCAGCAGCTATTATTCTTGCTGTTTCTCCAGAAGGTAGAAAAGCCGTACGCAAAATTGCGGTTAAAGGTACTGGAGCATGGCTCGAGATAAAGGACCAAATAAAAGAGGCTACTTTCGAGCTTCCAGCTGTTCAGAAAGATACTAAGAGGATGATAGATGATTCGATTACTAATGAAATATAAAAGGAAATGTTGGAAACTCTCTAATGGATGATTTTTTAAAGCAATGGGGCACAATTTCTACTGTGTAAAATAAAAGGATAAGGAGAGATCAACATGTTACAAGGTGGTTCATTATGGGCTGGTCTTATTTCTGGAGGTATATCTGAATTTCAAGATGTGAAGAATTTGTCCAACGGACAAATGGATAAAAAAGAATTTGCCGTCAAAACGACGGGGAATGTAACAGGGGCATTCGGTGTAATGGCTGGTATTGAATACGGAGCGATTCTTGGAACTTCGGTTCTCCCGGGTGTTGGGACAGTTATTGGGTCCGTTGTGGGGGGGATATTGGGTAATAGCCTAGGTCAGAGGCTCGGCACACAAGCCGGAAATGCACTTGTTCACAATCAGGTATTCAATAACTTAACAAAGTCAGCAACGCAAACTTCAACTAATATGACAGCAACATAAATAGAGTGATTTTTCGAGTTTCTTTCCTATTTTTAAGTCAATCCTCATTGGATATATAATGAAAAAAATATCTGATGATAATTCAATACATCATCAATAGATTGAAAACATCGGGACAGTTACTCCATGGGGGTGCTGTCCTTTATTGTTTGTTTATAAGGCATTTATTGAATTGATTTTCTTGGAAAGATATGCGCAATTATATTGCATGAACTCATATTTGCAAGTTGGCAATCAAGTGCTAAAATCAACAAAGGATCACAATGACAATTACAATCTAAACAATATGATGGAGGCTTGAAAAGAAATGAGTTTGGAAATCAAATTAGTCGATCATACGGACCCGATTCTACTGGGTTTGATTGCCAAGTTAGATCAAGATTTATTGGAGAGATACCCGGTAGAAGAGATTCATTTTGTGGATTTCAGCGATCCTTCTGTGGAAAATATCACGTTTGCGGTCGCTTTCGAAGACAATGTTCCCGTAGGGTGTGGGGCACTGCGTCCTATTGACAAGGAAAGTACAGAGCTGAAACGGTTTTTCGTTGATCATTTCTATCGTAAGCAGGGAATCGCGACGCAGCTGCTCTCTTTTCTTGAGAAACATGCTGAGAAAAGGGGGAATCGCATTATTAGACTGGAAACCGGAGCGCCTCAACCGGAGGCAATCGCTCTTTATACGAAATATGGTTATTATCCAATTGATTGTTTTGGTGAATACATAGGAAGCAAGGGCAGCTTATGCTTTGAGAAAAAGATTGCAGCTATGTGAAGAAGATAAAAGCGACGTCCTGAGAACGACGCTTTACCTTCGATTATTGAGTTGGTTTGACAGGGTTTATTGCGGTTTGCTCCCAATTGAGGAGCAATTTAATCGTTTCATCCAGCTGTTTTTTAGCGGAAATGCTAGAGGGGAGATCGCCTCTTTGAAAACCGTAGCTTCCAAATTGCGAATGATTCCCACCTTGGATGGTATGATATTCCGTCGTATTGGGAAGATTGGCCTTCGCTTTCATCAAAGCATCCTGATTGACTGCGCCATCATTCGAGCCAACGAGGGAGAGTACCGGTAAGTTAGCCGAAACAAGGCTTCCCTTGGAATCCGGATACGAGGCAAGGAAAAACACGCCAGCTAACTCGTTCGCATGCATAGCGGCAAATCGGGCCGCCATCACACCGCCAAGTGAGTGCCCGCCAATAACGAACGTTTCATCTTGATGTTTAGTGGCTAATATAGATGCAGCGCGATCACCGCCGAAAATGGCAAGGTTAACGGGCATTTTCACAATGTATATGCGGTGATCAGCTTGGGCTAATGCTTGAGCGTAAGGCGCATAGCTCTCAGGCTCTACTAATCCTCCGGGATAGTAGATCATACTCGGCTGAACTGGCTTCTTCGGTTCAAAAAGAATCACTTGACCTTCGTTACGCACTGTGATTTCTTCCGTGCTTTTCATCGCTGCTAATGCCTCTATATCAGGTCTATAAGGCCGTAAATACCAATAGATTAATGCTACCATCAAGACTAAAAGAGCGAATACCCATTTCCACCAATGACGTTTAAAAGCTTTCAACATCAATCACCTCTCGCCAAGTAGGTTATCAAGTACTGTGGTGAGTGTCAAGACATAGCAGTCAGTCAAGGTAAAGAGGATATTGGTGTATAATGGAATTTATAAAAGAAGTGAGGTTACCCGATGCCCAAGTATATTGCACTTTTGCGTGGAATTAATGTCAGCGGTCAGAAAATTATCAAGATGGACAAGCTGCGAAGCATATTTGAATCCATGGGTTATCAAAATGTGATTACATATATACAAAGCGGAAATGTCATTTTCGATTGTGAGGAAGATGATGCAGCTGTAGTGCGAGATCGAATCGTAAGTGAACTTATTAGCCAACTTACCTTTGATATTCCTGTGGTCATTCGAACGGTAGAAGAATTGCGAAAGGTTGTCGAGCTGACGCCTCACAAAATGATCAATACCGAAGAGAATGAGCAAAGATATATAACCTTTTTATCTCAAGCAGCGACGGATGCAGCAATCGCGAAATTAGAATCTTTTCAAAATGATGTGGACGAGTTCCGTGTCAAGGGGCTTACGGTTTATTTGCTCATTCGTAAAAACTATGGAGAATCAAAGTTCAACAACAATTTCCTCGAAAAGAAATTAGGTGTGTCCGCAACGACGCGGAATTGGGAAACCGTAAATAAATTGATTCAACTGGCAGAAGGAGGGAGTTAATCTGAGATGGCCTATGATGATGCACGAATGAGTTATACTAACACATTTATTCAGGTTTCTACGGACTGTCCGGTCGAAATGGGCATCGTGCCTGCTGGGAAAAAAGACAGTAAAACCACTCATTTGATTCAATTCGAGCTGCTATCTCAGAACCCTTATAAATATACACAGGGCGAGCTTATATATGAAGTTCATCTGAAGCACAAGCAAATCTCTCAGAGCGAAATTGAAGCTTGCGGCGAGGAAATACGAAAAGAGCTTTTCGCAAAAAACCACCCATGTTTAAGAGCATCTATGCTCCCGAAGAAGCATGGTTGGGGTGTACATTACAATGAAGAAGGCAAAATCGCGATTTACCCAATGGAATCTGAAGCGTATCAGCAGTTTGTTGAAGCGGGCAATTATCGTGCAGATGGTCCTAAGTTATTATTTGCGATGCGCAGTTCTCGCGGGTGAGCAGAAGCTTTAATTCACACTAAAGCTTTTGGTTTAGTAGTGGATTTACCTAGATTTTTTAGTATAATCGTAAATAGAGATTAAATATTCTCACTACACTATTTCAGTTAAGGAGTCATACCATGTCAAAAACACTTATTTTCGGACATAAAAATCCGGACACTGATTCAATCACATCAGCAATTGCTTATGCTGCACTGAAAACGAAATTAGGCCAAGAGGTTGAGGCTGTTCGTCTTGGCAGCGTGAATGGTGAAACACAATATGCATTAGATACGTTTAAAGTTGCAGCGCCTCGTCAAGTAGAGACGGTTGCGAATGAAGCAGCTAATGTTATTTTGGTGGATCATGTTGAACGTCAACAAAGTGCTACAGACATCGATCAAGTGCGCGTTGTGGAAGTTATTGACCACCACCGTATTGCCAACTTCGAAACTAGCCACCCACTTTATTATCGCGCAGAGCCGGTTGGTTGTACTGCAACCATCCTGAATAAATTGTACAAAGAAAACGGAGTTACTATTGATAAAGATATCGCGGGTTTGATGCTTTCAGCAATCATTTCAGATTCCTTGCTGTTTAAATCCCCGACTTGTACGGAGCAAGATGTGGCGGCAGCTCGCGAACTTGCTGCAATCGCTGGCGTGGATGCTGAAACGTATGGTCTGGAAATGTTGAAAGCAGGAGCAGACCTGAGTGACAAAACAGTTGCACAATTGATCTCTTTGGATGCGAAAGTATTCCAAATGGGCAGCTATAAAGCTGAAATCGCACAAGTGAATGCTGTTGATGTTAACGATGTTCTTTCCCAGCAAGCTGAGATTGAATCCGCGCTAACTGCCATCATCGCTGAGAAAAACCTGGACTTGTTCCTGTTTGTTGTTACAGACATTCTTAACAATGATTCCGTTGGCTTGGCGCTTGGACGTAAAGCTGATGCTGTTGAGAAAGCTTACAATGTAACGCTTGTAGACAACAAAGCGCTGCTTAAAGGTGTAGTTTCACGTAAATCGCAAATCGTGCCTGTTCTTACGGATATCTTCAATAACCTGTAAGTTCTCACATTCGCCACATAGCTAAGACACTGTTCATTTGGTTGAACGGTGTCTTTTTGGTTATGCAGTAATCTTTTGGTATGATAGAAGGGACATAAGAGAAAGAGGTGGAGCAGGAAATGGTTGAAAATGTTCAGCAAGGAAACTATGAAAAGGCAACATTTGCTGGTGGTTGTTTCTGGTGCATGGTTACTCCGTTCGAAGAATTGCCAGGCATTATATCCGTCGTATCAGGTTATATTGGCGGCCATACGAGCAACCCGACTTACAAAGAAGTATGCTCGGAGACAACAGGTCATGCAGAAGCTGTTCAAATTACCTTCGACCCCGAATTATATCCTTATCATAAATTACTTGATACTTATTGGCGCCAGATTGATCCCACCGATGCGGGAGGTCAGTTCCATGACCGCGGATCGTCTTATCGGACAGCCATTTTTACCCATAGTGAGAAGCAGAAGGAGGAGGCCGAAGCTTCCAAACAAGCGCTGCAGGATAGCGGTCGATTCGATCGGCCTATCGTCACGGAAATCGTTCGAATTGAAGCAGAAGCCTTCTACCCAGGTGAAGATTATCATCAGGACTATCATCACAAAAATCCGCTTCACTATAAAGCCTATCGCAAAGGTTCTGGGCGTGATTCCTATATTGAGAAGCATTGGAACACAGCCAAGGATAAAGAAGAGCGTAAGCAAAAACTAACGCCGCTGCAGTTCGAAGTTACGCAAAACAATGGGACAGAGCGCCCATTCGAGAATGAGTTCTGGGACTCTCATGAAAAGGGATTGTATGTGGACATCGTTTCGGGCGAGCCCTTATTTAGTTCATATGATAAATTCGATTCCAACTGCGGGTGGCCGAGCTTCACGAAACCGGTATTCGAGGGTAGTGTGAAGGAGAAAACAGATACTAGCCATTTCATGATGCGCACAGAGGTCCGAAGTCATGAAGCAGATTCCCATTTGGGTCACGTGTTTAATGATGGACCAGGGCCTAACGGGCTCAGATACTGCATTAATTCCGCTGCGCTGCGCTTCATTCCGCTTGCGGATTTAGAGAAAGAAGGTTATGGTGCTTATCTTCGTTTCTTTGAGGAGAAGTGACATATTTTCTGGTAAGTCCTAACATTATGAGCATACAATGAACCTACCGGGGGGATGTTTACGACGGTTACTTATGTGTAAAACGCGAAAAAGACGCTAAGCAGGATGAATATCCTGACTAGCGTCTTTTTGAGTTGAGGAGAAAGTATAAGTTTTATACGTTAGCTTCGCATACAACCTTGACAAACGCGCTCGTCCCTGAAGGACTTGTAAATCATTCTCCGTACCAAGGGTTCAAATGAATTAGTACTTCATCAACGTCACTGTGTTGTTCCATGATGGATTTCTTGATGGCACGGGAGATATCGTGACCTTGTTGTACCGTTAGCTCACCTGGAATCGAAACTCTTGCATCAACTAAAATATAATGTCCATGTTCTCTTGCACGAATTCGGTCAATTCGCTTCACTTGTGGAACTGCCTGGATTAGAAGCGTATATTGGAGCAACTTTTGTTGATCAACGGTTTTCTCCATGAGGATATCAAAAGATTCCTTGCCCATTTCTACAGCTAATTTCAAGACTAATAAAGAAACGATAATTCCAGCTGCCGCATCACCATAGGATAACCAGTGAAAGTTATAAGCTTTACCCACAAAAGCCAATCCAATTCCGATAACAGCCGCTAGGGATGCGTATACATCAGCTAGGTGATCCTTGGCTGTTGCAATCAGTCCCTTACTATTCGTTCTGCTTCCGATCCGCATCGAATATACATAGAGAACATATTTCCAAATCATTGAAACAGCTGCTGCGATAAAGGCAACTAAACTTGGTGCTAATGGTTCGTGGAACAATGCGGTTGTAGAATGATAAGCAATATAAAGTGCGGCTAGCAGAAGGATAAAGGCCACAAAACCCGAACCTAGTACTTCCGCTTTGCCGTGACCATAAGGATGGTCTTCATCGGCTGGGAGCTTGGAAATTTGCATCGCACTTAGTGCCGCGATCGTGGCGATAATATCGCCTGCGTTATGAACCCCATCTGCCAATAAAACTTCACTATGAAATAGTAATCCGATCACGATTTTCAATACTGTGAGGCAGATGTTGCTGATGAGGGATACCCATATAGCCCAGACGGATGATTTGTTGTCGCCGTTCATCAATGATGACCTCCTCCAGAAGTGTTTCCCCAAGGAAAAAAAATCCCTTGACCGATGGTCAAGGGATTAGCTTCATTTTTATATGGGAATCTAGCAATAAATAATAGGACATGTTCAACACTTCACTTTACACAAATATCTTTGTATAATACCACACATAGCAGGAATAAACAAACCATGATTCATGAAAATCGAATATTGTCTAATGTGGAACGATTTAAAAAAGTGCCTATGACCGTTTCTATTATCCTTGGGTGCGTAAAATGCCAATTCCCAATTTTGCTTTAAATGTTGTTCGGAGAAGCTATCGCAAATGGAAGACATATCGCAGGAAGAACAAGTAGGAGGGTGAATCTATGAGAGTACATGAATTTGAAATCCAATCTGATTTACAACGAAGCGATTTATCGGCCATTTCCGCCAAGTCTTCTCATTTTATTTCGGACATTACGATAGATTTTACGCTTGACCATAAGCAGCATAGAGTTGATGTGAAAAGTCTTTTGGGAATGCTTTTAGTCCCGATCAAAGCAGGAACGACGCTGCGTTTGCTAACGAAGGGAAAAGATGAGGAAGAGGCTATGCACTTTATGTTTGATTTGTTCGAGCCGTATCGGTAGAAAAGGCATGACACAATATTCTTATTTGCACAAGATTGGATAGAGATTTTACCTTATAAAAGGGATAAGATGAATTGATAACGATGGCTGCACTCAACTTAGGAATGATGACAAAAACGAATTGAAGAATGAATAGGAGGTGTTTGCACTATGAGTACATATCAAATCGCAGTTGTTGGCTGCGGAGGCATGGCAAATGTATGGGTCGAGTATATGTTAAAACGTGAGGATAGCAGCATTGTAGCGCTCGTGGATATCAAGAAGGAATTCGCACAGGCGATGGCTGACCGCCATGGACTCACTTGTGGCGTCTATACAAATTTGGAGCTGGCTATTCAAGAAAGCGGTGCCAATCTGGTGCTGGACATCACAATTCCGGCCAGCCATTTCCAGGTGTGCACCACAGCACTCCGTCATGGTTGTGACGTCTTTGGCGAGAAGCCGATGGCCGCCACCATGTTGGAAGCGCGGGAAATCGTACAGCTCGCTGAGCGGACGGGGAAATTCTTCTCCGTCATGCAAAACCGCCGCTACGATACGAACATCCGCGCACTGCGGGACATCATTCAAGCGGGAACAATTGGCCGCGTTGGGTATATTGGCGCCGACTTCTTCTTGGGGGCGCATTTTGGTGGCTTTCGCGATGCGATGGAAAGCCCTCTCATTCTTGACATGGCGATCCATACGTTCGATCAGGCTCGGTTTATTACTGGGGCAGACCCCGTTTCGGTGTACTGCCAAGAATTCAACCCGCCCGGTTCGTGGTACGCGGGGAATGCCTCTGCGATCTGCATCTATGAGATGTCAGACGGTTCTGTGTTCTGTTACCGCGGCTCCTGGTGCGCGGAAGGGGCGCCGACCTCTTGGGAGGCGGCTTGGCGTGTGACCGGCGAGCAGGGCACCGCTATGTGGGACGGTATCGGCGCACCATACGCCAAGATTGTTGCCAGCGGCGACCAGGACGGCAAGTTTATCCGCGATTACACGAGAGTGGATGCGGATGTGAACTGGCCCGGCCGCAGCGGCCACGCCGGCTGTCTGGACGAGATGTTCGCGGCGCTGCAGGAAGGCCGCCGTGCCGAGACGGACTGCCGAGACAACATCAAGAGCATGGCGATGGTGCTTGGCGCCCTTGAAAGTGCGAAGCTCGGTCAGAAGGTAGACCTGCGGTACTATTGGGGCTGAGAATGAGCCCAGTCGAAAAAGAGATACTGAATTTTATCAGCACAAAAGCAACGGAGAGGTTTAACAGAGTTTCTGTTAAACCTCTTCGTTCATTGCGGCTCTAATGTATGTCTTTCTTCTTAAATCTTCCGCCTTTTACATCATGAATATTGCCAATGGCTAGGAAGGCTTTGGGATCTAATTCATCTACGATCGACTTTAACTTGGCTTCTTCCAGTCGGGTTATGACACTGAAGATGACCTTTTTATCATCTCCTGTAAAAGCTCCTTCACCCATGAGATAGGTGACGCCGCGGCCTAATCGGTCAGCAATAGCTTCCCCAATTTTGTCGAATTCATCGCTGATAATCCAAACGGATTTGGATTGATCCAGACCTTCAATGGTGATGTCTATCATTTTGAAAGCAATGTAATACGCAATCAACGAGTACATCGCATGATCCAATCCGAATACAAAACCTGCGCTGCCGAGAATAAAAAGGTTGAAAAACATGACGATCTCACCAACAGAGAAAGGCGACTGTTTGCTAATTAAAATGGCAACAATTTCTGTACCATCCAGCGAACCGCCAGAGCGTATAACCAGCCCTACTCCGATTCCAAGTATAATACCGCCGAAAACTGCGGCTAGCAATGGATCAATGGTTAGCGGATTAACGGGATGTAGCAAAGTGGTGCCAATGGACATAAGGATGACTGAAAATAATGTGGATAGGGCAAATGTTTTGCCAATTTGTTTGTATCCTAATAGTAAGAAGGGCAAGTTCAACAGAACGAGATATAAACCTATTGGGAGAAGAGTCAAATGTGCCATGATGATCGAAATCCCAACAATTCCGCCATCAATAATATTATTGGGGACTAAAAAGATTTCCAATCCGATAGAAACCAAGGCAGATCCAATAATCATGAATAGGATTCTACGTAAAAATTTCATGCGGGTTAGCTTTTGATGCTTAGAGCTTGCATGCTCTGCTCCAGCCGATAGGTTTGACATGATAGGTTCCTCTTTTCCCACGATTCATTTCATTTTAATCCTATGAAAAATGATGAATGAGGTCCGTGTAACCCGACGTAAATTTGAGGAATGCTAAAAAGATGCCTTTTAATCTCACGCAGATCTTAGGTAGCAAATAAATGATAAAAACGACAAATACGGTCAAGGGTCATCCCCTCCGATCATGGTTTCAAACCAAATTTGCTTGAATTGTAGCATTTCACCCCTACTGAGTCAAACCGGGCTATGATATCCTTTTTTATTCCCAATTCGATAAGTGAGTGATAAGATAGGAAGGGGAACAAAGAGATGATTTTACGAAGCGAAAGTGATTGAAATTACAAATTTTGTAAGCGTATTCACAATTATTTCCTCTTCATCAAGTTCAACTAACATGAAACCCTTGACCTTAACCTTAGGTTAAGGTTTATGCTAAGAAAAACTTGAAGGAGGTAATGAGCATGTCCCGAGATCCTGAGATTTATCAAGAGAACACACTTACGTATGACCGATTAATTAGTAAACAACCTGATTTAGCAAAGGTGATTCATGAGATAAGACCATACAAGCATTTGGATGTGGTGGATTTGGGAGCAGGGACGGGGAGGCTTTCTACTTTTCTTGCAGCAGAAGCGAATTCTCTATGGCGTCTGGATAATTCCAAGGCAATGCTGGATGTTTTGGAACAAAAGTTATGTCAAACACCTTATACCAACTGGCGAACTGTTGTTGCAGACCATAAAGAACTGCCAATTGAAGATGCTAGCAAGGATCTCGTCGTGGCAGGTTGGAGCTTGTGTTACCTAGCTAGCTCGAATGTAGTGAATTGGGAAAACAATCTGAAACAGATGATGTCTGAAATTAGACGGATACTTCGATCAGATGGTACGATAATCATTCTCGAGACTTTGGGTACCGGTGTTACAAAGCCGACAAGACATGATTATTTGGGTTTGAGCATACCTCCATTCGCACTGACTACGTGTTCAAAGATGTGGATGAAGCGTGCCAGTTAACCTCTTATTTCTTCGGGGAGGATTTAGCAAATCAAGTAAGGACAAATAACTGGCACGTCGTACCTGAATATGCAGGGATTTGGTTTAAACACGTCCAATAATAGACTTATAGCACTAATGCGTTATTTATATAGATAAAATGGTCCAGCATCCTTGGGGGGAGTTTGCTTTTATGAGGATCTTATTACAAAAAAGTACGTGGTTGCGATTTATGATAGCGGCCATGGTTTCATGTGGGTTATTCATTGGTTTATATCATATCATGACCGTAGAAGGAGCCGACAATAATCCGCGATTCATGATGATCCGGTTGGAGGACATCGGTCCAGGTGGCTATTATGGCTCGCTTGAAGGACTGGGTAAGCTGAGAGCTGTCCTCGACTATTTGAATCAACAGCATGTTCACTACAGTATGGCTGTAGTTCCGCGTTGGATAAATATTATGGCCGACGGTACGCGCTATGATCGCTCGATAGATCAATTGGATAATCGCTATATCCAATCTTTTGACACCGTTCTTCGTGAGGCAATCGAGCATAATGGAACAATTGGCATGCATGGTTATACCCATCAGGCGGGAGATGTTCGCCGTGAGGATGGACATCATGCATCAGGTGTAGGCAATGAATTCAATGTGAGTGATATGCCTGAGACAGCAACTGTTGCTTTTGCCGAAAATCGGGTGAAAGAGGGGTTGAAACGGTTTCGCAAGGCAGGAATCACCCCCCATTTCTGGGAAGCGCCGCATTATCATACAACTCCGGAACAGGATAAGGTGTTTCGTTCTTATTTTGGACTCTTTTATCAGCCGGATGTTACCCTTAATCCCAACCCACCTGCGGCCCAATATGAGAATGTCCTGAACAAGGGTTATGGGAACCCATCATTAGGAAATGTTTTCGTTCCGACTACACTTTCGTACATTCCATACGGTAAAGATGAGAAGTTTATTCTGAATCAAATGGGGAAAACGGAACGGATTAATTCCTTTTTTTATCATCCTTTTTTGGAGTTCAGTCATCTGGAGCCGATCGTAGATGAATTAGGTGAACCTGTGATGAAGGACGGTATTCCGGCGTACCAATACGCAGAAGAGAATAAAAGTGTTTTACAAAGGCTCGTCACACAAATTCACTTAAAAGGTTATCCGTTCTATTCCATAAATGATTACGTACCCTTTACACCAGCGGGACGATTGAAGATTGGAAGCACGAAATCTACGCTTGTACAAATTGGAAGTGTAACAGGTAGAAGCCAAATGGACATTGTGAGCTGGGATAAGAAGACCGCCAATATGTCAGTTATGCAAGGCCAATACCAAGCATTACGCAATGATAGCCAACCTGCACAACAAGTGTGGGCATCCGTTCCTTATACAGATGGCTCTGCTTTTACACTAAATAGTAGGAATGATCGAACTAAAAAGGGACTTTGGGTCGTTCGGCCTACTGGCAAGCTTGAGAGTTACACGTCAAGTGGGAGTGCTTTTGCACGCGACCAAATTTGGACGATTCCGGCAAATCGTTGGTACGATTTATATGAATTGCGTCAGACGAATGGGGATTGTGTACTTGCGGGTCAGTCGCAGGATCGAAGCCAACTTCTAGGTGTCTATTTACACGGTAGTGAAGCTAAAGCGATCAAACCCTACACGTTCAGATCAAATTCCTCAAGGGATTTAATCGTCAGAAATTTACGTAACAAGGATCAGCAGAGTCTGTTTTTATTTAAAGAGAATACCTCGCAAGGTGTGGAATTTGAGCTTGATAAGGTGACCTTGCAATGGAAGCTAAATAAAGTGACTCTGAACATTCCCGATGAGCTTGGCAGCATCCGATTCGGTGATTTTAATGGGGATGGTAAGGAAGATATTTTACGTTGGGATTCTAAAAATTTAACGAACCGTGTTTATCAGCAAACAACGGAGAACGAATACAGGATGCTCTCTGTTTTCGGACCATGGGGAAGAGCAAACGTACAGTTAGCTGTAGCAGATTTCGATGGAAACGGGAAAGATGATATCGCGATATATCCAAGTGATGATGCTCATTTAGATGTTGCTTTATCGTTTCAGAGTCAGAATGTAAATGAATAGGAAGCTCGGGAGGGTGCTAATCAGCGCCCTCTTTTGCTTAAATACAAAGGTGTTAGCTCAAGAAAGAACAAAAAAGTTGTTCAAATCATTTCGTACCCTTTACAATGGAGTAGGTAAATTGAAGATGACCAGGGTTTATGGCGAACTAGATCATGGAGGATCAGGATGAAAGCACCTATTTTATACGGTTCTGTGCACGTATTTTTTTATCGAAACGAAGAGGTATTACTGCTGAAAAGACAAAATACCGGATTTCAAGACGGCAATTGGAGTGTTGTTGCAGGCAGGATGGATGGTAGTGAGGAGGTTATCTCTGCTGCCATAAGAGAAGCGAAAGAAGAGGCAGGGGTCGACATCGAGCCTACTGAGTTAGAAATCGTCGGTATCATGCATCGTAAAAATACGACTTCGGAATGGGTGGACTTTTTTCTGATCGCATATAGCTGGAATGGCGAAATTATTAATAAAGAGCCAGAGAAATGCGCAGAATTGAAGTGGTTTCACTTGATGGAGCTCCCGGATAATATGGTTAGCTACATAAGGGTTGCATTAGAGAAAAAACAGCAAGGACTTTGGTTTGAAAGTGTAGGTTGGAGGTAGTTGTAATGTCAAGTTCCTATTAAACGGGTCTAATGTCAATGATTCTAGTCCTTTGTTTATGGGACATTTACATAGAAATTAGAAGAATTGGGGATTAACACAACCTTTATCGGCTATTCATCTAGGACACTAGCAACGTGACGCGAATAAACTATAATATAGCGTTGAAAAGGTGGAATTCGACAGTGAAAAACCAAGTGTTAATTATCAAAATGAATCTATTGCCCTGGTACAATGAACTTGATGATTTAATAGATGTCAATAATTCTGAATTCCCGGCGCCTGCCCGTGAACGAATCTTGACATTTGGCGAGTATTCTATTATTACTATTAGTCGTTATGAGACTCGTTTAAGAAAAAAAACCAAGGACTCATAGGAAAAAACCTCCGAAGTTCATATGAACATTTAGGAGGTTATTCGTTTTGCTTTTTTATTGTAATCAAGGTATTCTTTGTACCACTGAAATAGCCATACCGCTAAAGTGAACCAGATACCGCTTGCCAAGTAGCCGCCAATCACATCACTCGGATAATGTACCCCAAGATAAATCCGACTTATGCCTATAAGAAGGATCATACCGATGCATAGCATGATGATGATACTTCTTCCGGTTCGCGTGGAGAGATGCCGCCAAAGCAGAAATGCAAGGGACGTGTATAGGGCAAAGGCTTCCATGGAATGACCGCTTGGGAAGCTGTAGCTAGTCTCTTGTATAAGTCTATGCAGGTCGGGTCTTTGACGAGCAAAATATAACTTGAGGAGATAATTGAATAAGCCAGTACCCGCTATGACAACAATAAAGAAAATGAGCTCCAAACGATGATGTAAAACAAAATAAATAAAAAGAATGAAAGAGAGACTGAGGATGACCACCATCGTGCCTGAACCAATGAAGGTAAATACTTTCATGAAAACAGTGAGTTCAGGTGATTCCAAACCTTGAATGACGGAAATCAAGGCTTGATCGAATTGTGCGATCCACTTACCTTGAATAATGGAGGCAATAACACTGAAACAAAGTAACGCTAGGATACTAAGAATGAGAACGAAAGTAATTTTTAGTTTTGGAATCATGATAAGTTCCTTATTGTTGGAATTTTACTATTAATTTAAGATGTAAATAGTATAGCTTACGGTTAATTCATTTATACGAAGCTAGGGATTTTAGATATATTCGGTTTAAAGCTTATATTTCTCGATTTGATCCCATTGCTTTTCAAACTGTAATATTTTCTTTTGAAGGGGGCCGAAAAGGTCGAAGTGCGGATAGGATGGGCTATAGTGTATATATTGTGGGTTGAGCCCATGAGATAAACACCAATTGAATAACCGATCAATATCAGAACAGCCCACCTTTGTGACGGTACGAATGTCAGGAAAACGATCATCTAGCCAGAAATGGGTTAAAAAGGCAATCTCACCTTGACTCACGGCAGCCTTCCATGCTTGAAGTTCTTCTCTTTTTACGCCAAAGGCCATGTGGACTACCATCCTTTACGTATAATTTTATCATTAAGGCTTAGAATAATTGAAAGTGTGTTATAATTATACAATATAATTCAAAAAGTGGCAGGAAATGACCTGCTTTTTTTTATTTTCAAAATCAATTCGGCTTTTGTATTGCTTCATACGCATGAAAACAAGTAAAATAGAAGAGAAGCATTATTTGTACGATGTAAAGCCGACTCGTGGATTGGATCCTTTTCAACGAAAAAGAACCATATGATTATCAACCAAGTTCTATACCCACAAGAAAATAAACGGTTTAATGGAAAAGGGGCATTTAAAAGTGAACGTTCATTTAAATTTTACGAACAAAGGCAAACTGGTTATTGAAAATTTTAATAATGAGGAATTAATTGAAATTTTCAGCCGATACATCAACACATTAACGAAGAAATATGCGGTTGATATTAAGGTTCCTGTAGATGCAAATCAGAACATTGTCGAAGACGGTTCATTCAAAGTTATCCTTTCCAATGTGCAATGTGATGTAGAGACTTTTTTCAAAGAACTCGGCAGAGATATTAAAGTGCCTTTGAAAAAAAGAACGGACGGAAAATTGGAAAACGTGTTTAAAATCCAGGTTATCGAGTAAATTACGGAGGCTTGTATGCTTAGTTTAGAAGAAAAGTTAGCAATCGTGGAATCATTTCCGGAGTTACAACGTAAGAATGTTTCACTTGGCCGGATCAATTTTCATTATGAAGACAGTGCTTATGATAAGAAGACGGTTGTTTATCACCTGCACCCAAACGGAAATGGCTATGTATATGCCGAATATGTCAAAGGGTACGCTACGGACGACAAAGGATTAATCAATATTCGTGATTTTGGTGCGGAAGAGCTGCGAGAAATTATCGAGAAGTCGATTCTTTCTTTAACGGGTAAATCATCCAAAAAGGTTCCAAAGACTGATTCGGATACGGAAGAGCGTTGGATGGATGAAGAAGGCCATCTCCTCGTCGTAACATTCGTTGAAGATTTATGGTATGTCTATGCAGGGAGCAATCTGGATTGTGCCTTTGAAACCTATGAAGAGGTTCAGGAATACATGGAAGAAGAAGGATTTGCTAAGAAGTAATCCTATATACGGCATAAACAAATTAACCTCATCTATCGATGGGGTTTTCTTTTATTTAGAAATGTAGGTCCAATTGAAGAGTGTGTTATAATTAATGGAAAATTGATCTAGGAACATTTAAAGGTAGTGGGGGTATTTTCATGAAATTTCGACCTTGCATCGATCTCCATAACGGTAAAGTCAAACAAATTGTAGGTGAAACATTAGGCACGGAGGGTAAGGATATCATTGAGAATTTTGTTTCCTCTTATGATTCAACGTATTATGCCGCGATGTTTAAGCGGGATCATTTACTGGGTGGACATGTCATCATGCTGGGTGACGGAAACAAAGCTGAAGCCGTAAGCGCACTTCAAGAATATCCTGGTGGTTTACAAATAGGCGGAGGTATTCAAGCTGAGAATGCAAGCTACTATCTGGATCGCGGCGCATCGCATGTTGTCGTGACCTCCTATATTTTCCGCGACGGCCAACTAAACCTGGGAAATCTAAATAAAATCGTATCTGAGGTAGGAAAAAACGAATTAGTCATAGATCTCAGCTGTAAAGAGAAGGATGGCAAATGGTTTGTTGCTACAAATCAATGGAAGCAATTAAGCAATTTCGAACTGAATGAAGAAAATATTCGTTTTCTTGAACAATATTGTGATGAGTTTCTTATACACGCTGTCGATGTAGAAGGCAAACAAAGCGGTATTCAGCAAAGTCTGGTCAGTACGTTAGCAGAATGGGTTACAATTCCAACTACCTACGCAGGCGGGGCAAGATCATTTGCAGATATAGAGCTGTTTAGAGAATTGTCTGGTGGAAATCTAGATATTACTATTGGGAGTGCATTGGACATTTTTGGTGGCAATCTCTCTTACGATCAAGTTGTGAAATACATGAAAGAGTTGACTATGACTAATAAATAGGAGGCAGTATGAATGGCTGAGTCATTAATTGTTCGTTAGCATTGCGCCAGGCACCTTTCTAGCTTATACTACCTTTGATCCTAACAGTGAATATGAAGATATTCCGGAAAATCACACGACCGTCACTTACCAGTTGTCAGCTCAAGAGGAGAGCAAGCTTCTAGTGGTTACACAGGGAGATTATGCCACTGTCCCGAATAGCGAATAACGCTATCAGGATGCGATAAAAGAGGTCGGCTGGGAGCCACTTCTCATTGAGATTAATAAGATCGCAGAAGCTGATTAATCACTCATCCAACCCCAAAAGTAGCGGATGCTCTAATCATGGAGTGTCTGCTACTTTTTTAACAAGTTATGATAAAAGGACGTGTTTCAGAATGAGATTCTGGCAAAGTCTTTACTATTTGGGTATGGTCTTGGCCATTTTATTAGGTGTAACAGGTGAGTTAATTTGGCTGCCGGATCCTTTACGAATTGGGGCAAGGATTTACTGGATTGATGTCATTGATCTATTGATTTATGCCCTTGCTTTGATTCCATTCATTTGGATGTCGGCGTCAATACTGCATATGTTGTCAAAAAAAGAAGCTTGGGCGCGAGTCAGAAGTGGAGCTGTATTCGCAGCAGGATTGGTAAGTTTAATCATACTGCTCACGATTCCGAAGAAGGTTGAATATTCGGCAAGTGCTTTTGTGATAACCTGGTTACTTGTCTTTGTTGATCTATTTTTCCATGAGCGGATGCGTCGAAAGCTGCCTGTGAAGAGTATAACCTCGTTTATTTCAACTTTGTGTCTGTTATTAATTTTGTTTTGGCCGACGAATTATTTGGTTACTTATCCGGGATTGACCCTAAATATGAACCGTTATGCGCAGGCAAATGGGGGGAATGTGCACGGAGAAATCTCTGGTGTGCTTGTTTTTGAGCGACCCGCTTTTCCAATCGATTGGCTATATGCGAAGTTTTTTGCTAATTATACATTTGAAGTTGAGAATCTGGGCATGTCTTTGGGCGAATACAATCAAGAAGTAAGGACTATGAAGGCTGATGCAAACGCCGCAGGAAGTGCAATCGCTTTTCAGAAGATTGGCAAAGGAAAAGGAATCACCTCACATGGCGTTCGCATCACGGCTATTGTAAAAGATAGTCCTGCCGCTAGTATCTTGCAGCTTGGCGATGTGATCGAGCAAGTAAACGGGTATCCCGTTACAACGGTTCAAGAGCTCACAGATCGCATGAAATTAACTAAACCCGGTGATCAGGTTTCGGTTTCGGTGCTGCGCGGCGGACAGCGAGTTACCCTCTCAGTAGGGACGCGTGTAAATCCGGACGATCCTAACCGTGCAGCTTTCGGCATTCAAGTTGCCAATGAAATGCAGTATGATATTCCAGATACAGTAAGGTATCATAACTATTTATTACACGAGGGCGGACCCTCCCATGGGGCGATGCTAGCTCTAACCCTGATTGATCAGCTTACACCATGCGGTGTAACTTACGGCAATCATGTGGCAGGTACGGGAACTATGGAGCCAGATGGTTCAATAGGTCCTGTTGGGGGCTTAGAGCAGAAAGCCTATAGTATCAGCAGAACGGATGCCGATGTGTTCTTTGTTCCGGCTTCAAATGAGTCTGAAGCGAGAAAAGGAGCGCCCGGACTGAAAATCGTGCCCGTGCGTACGCTAGATGATATGTTGAATTGGCTGCGAACCAATCCAAAACAAAAAACATTGTCTTCTTGTTCCTAGTCTCTAGCTGCTTCATAAAGCTTTCGGGCTATACGCTTAGGATCGAATTGAGGGGTTATCATATGATCGCCTGATGTTTGAATGAGTCGGAATAAGCCCAATCGACTAGACATGTGCGGATGCCAGCCATAATCAGGACTACCAAGTGGTAAATCAAAATGACGTCCGGGCGGACGTCAAGGTTAGAGCATGCGTCCTGCAAAATTGTCACCTTTGCGCACGGCGGGCAGGTGAATCGTTTTCACATGTTCGCTATGCAGTATCGTTTTTCCAGTAGCTGTATGAAGCTCAAGAAAAGGATGGTCAGCAGAGTGGAGGACACCAATTTTGCTCGAATTTTCTCCGAGATCAAAGACAACAAACATACTTTCTAGCTTTTTTATTTGTTGTTCAAATGTGCGTGAGAACGTAACTTGTGAGGGCTGCAAGAGAAAATTTTCGATTTTCATCGAGTAGGGTGTCGTATTCGGATGATATGGGACCACGTATTTGACATGCTTCATCGAAATGAAAATGGTATGAAAAACAGGGGAATGAAATGCAAAATAATCATTCATGATATGAGTTAAATATCCATGTACACTTTGATTGCCTGTAATATATATTTCAACGAACATTCCCTTCGCGCTCATCAGCATCTTTCGATAGGAGATCGGAGTGGATTGAAGATCAAAAGGATATTCGGTAGGCGGGTCTATGGAAGAACTTGCATAAGGATCTAGCTTTAAATATTGTAAATGGATCGTTGGAATATAGTAAAAATGAAATTCATTGTAAATAACGATAAGATCACTGCTTACCTCTAGCAGCACTCCCTTTAAGGGCAGTTGAATCCCCGAAAGCTTTAGTTCTACTTGCCTGTCAATCCATAAAGTCATAGTTTCCACAGTTGTACCTCCTCTCTATCAGCAGTGCCGAAAACTTGTGTGTTCACCTCGAGAACCCATGTCATGGCTGCGCATTTGTAATATAAGTATATGTATCCGCTAAAGATCGGTACTAGATTCCAATCTATATTTGCGATATTTCTGAGATAATCTACACTGAACTAGACATGAATTACAGAACTTACTAATAAATTAATTTGTCCATATCAACCAATATCTCTATCCAAATCAAACCTACTTTCATAGACTATACTATTAAAACTAAAGGAGGTTTTGAAGATGTTGGCTAGTATTTCTTCTGATTGCGACAAATCTAAAGGCAACAAATCAAGAGGTAACAAATCTAAAGGAAATAAATCAAGAGGCAACAAATCAAGAGGCAACAAATCAAGAGGCAACAAATCTAGAGGTAAAAAAATGGGTCCTCACAAATCAATAGGTAAAAAAATGGGTCCCCACAAATCAAGAGGTAACAAATCTCGTGGCAATAAATCAAGAGGCAACAAGTCTCGTGGCAATAAATCAAGAGGCAACAAGTCTCGCGGAAATAAATCAAGAGGGAACAAGAGCCGTGGCAAACGTTGTTAATCTCGAATAAATTACTCTAGGATGGAAGTCTATCTATTATAGATAGACTTTTTATTATGTAGAAATGGCGGTGTACTATGATACCGATTCGACATATCGTAATCCAAGAGCAGCAGCTTAAAAAGCTAAATGCAGATGTTTGGAGTACACACTTCGTAAACGGTGTACTCATCGATAAAGGAAATCGCGATGCAATTAAGGTCCGTTATCGGGGGGGGCACACGCGTGAGTATGCGAAGAAATCATATGAAATTGTAAGTGGGGGGAAAACATACCATCTGAATGCAGATTACGACGATCCTTCGATGATTCGAAATGCGCTGTCATTTCGATTTTTTCAACTTATCGGCGTCCCAAGCCCACAAACGGAACATTTTCAGTTGAAGCTAAACGGGGAGACAAAAGGGGTTTATTTGGAAATAGAGTCTGTCGACAAGAACTTCTTCAGGCAGAGACAGATTAGTGCACAATCCCTGTTCTATGCCGTAGATGATGATGCCAACTTTGAACTGTTTCACCCGGAAAAAAATAAGAGAAAGACGTCGATGTTTAAAGGATATGAGCAAATCATGGGCGTCAGCAACGAAAAAATAGAGCTGAGCGCATTCATTTCCCAAATCAATAAACTGACTAGTAAACCATTGTTTACTTATTTGCAATCCAATTTGGATGTTGATAATTATTTACGATGGCTAGCAGGTGCGGTTTTTACGGGAAACTTTGATGGATTTGATCAGAACTATGCGATCTACCGCCATAAGCCTACGAAATTATATCGCATCATTCCCTGGGATTACGAAGGCACTTGGGGGAGAAACTGCTATGGGAAAGCATGCGGGAGTGATTTGGTGAGAATTAAAGGGTACAACGGTCTAACCAATAAATTGATGGAATTCCCAAGCGTTAGGCTGCGTTATAAACAAATTCTTACTTCCATTCTGCAAACCACGTTTACTTTGAATCAGTTATCTCCTATCATCGAGCATTTACACGGTACAATAGCTCCTTATATGTTGAAAGACCATAATAGAAAGTGGTCATACTCAAAATTTAAAGGTGAACCCGAATTCATTCAGAACTACGTGAAGGAACGGCGAACAATTATTAGCAAAGAACTAGAAAAGCTTTAACTGACCAAATGCCGGGTAGCATTTGGTTTTTTTATTGTTCCAAGTTCTCATTTACTAGACAGGAGTGGAATCTTTGAAAGATGAGGGTAACAGTTTATAGCAAAACATAGACAGGTCTCGTATACATACAGTATCAATATCTACTAATGATAGATGGTAGTAAAGGGAAGAAGGGAGGGAATGACAATGGTCGTCCTGTTAATTATTATGTTAGCGGGAAATCTACTATTCTTTTTAGTGAAGCCACCTTCTTTAGAATTCGAGGAGGAAGTCGTTTTATCTTCCAAAGATTTGACTATGCCGGATATGGCATACATCAAGAGAATCGACGCCCGATAGGGTTGGACTCAGAAATTCATTAAGATCAATTTTCTCAAAGCGGGGTGAAAAATCATGTTCGGTTCCACAATGATAACCCTTACGATAGCGGCGTTTGTAATGACAGTTGTACTCATTCTTTGGCGCCCTAAGGAATTGAATGAAGCGATTCCGGCCACAGGAGGCGCATTACTCGTCCTTCTTAGCGGGAGTGTTTCTTTCGCTGATTTGCTAAAAATTACAGACACCATCAGTGACGCTGTTATCACCATTATGGCTACCATCGTAATGGCAATCGTATTAGAAAGCTTTGGATTCTTTCAATGGGCGGCTGAAGGTTTGATAGCTCGAGCCAAAGGCTCAGGGCTCCGTCTATTCTGGTACGTCATCCTACTTTGTTTTCTGATGACACTCTTCTTTAACAACGATGGCAGCATTATGATTACAACGCCCATATTAATTATTGTTCTTCAAAATCTGGGGTTGAAAAATCATCAGAAAATACCCTATTTACTCTCTGGTGCTCTAATCGCTACTGCTTCTAGTGCTCCTATCGGTGTAAGCAATATTGTTAATCTCATTGCACTCAAAATTGTTGGAATGGATTTATATATGCATACGTTAATGATGTTTATTCCTTCTACATTGGGATTGCTAGTTTTCGCATTCCTACTATTCCTAAGTTTCTATCGCATCCTGCCAAAGAGATTGCCATTAAATCCGAAAGTACCTAGACAGCATCCCTTACACGCTAAACCTTCAACTGCGATGCCAGCCATTAAAAATAGAGCAAAATTTATGAGGAATATATTATTGTTTGTATTTATGGTACGGGTAAGTTTATTTATCGCCTCTTATTTCGGGATACCCGTCAGTATCGTGGCTGTTCTAGGTTCAGCCATTCTACTCACTTGGCGCTGGTATTATCTCAAAATATCTCCTGCTGATATGGTCAAAAAGACTCCCTGGCATATTCTCGTATTTGCTTTCGGCATGTATGTGATCATTTATGGATTAAATAATATTGGCCTCACGCATATGCTGGTCAGTTATCTTAAGCCGTTAGCTTTAGGGGACTTATTAAATGGGAGTTTGCTAATGGGTGGACTAGTTACAGTCCTGTCTACTTTAGTAAACAACCACCCTGCCTTAATGATCGGAACACTCACGTTAACCGGTATGGAGTTAGACCCTCTGACTTTAAAAGTTACCTATTTAGCCAGCGTCGTTGGTAGTGATCTAGGGTCTTTACTTTTACCAATTGGGACACTAGCTTCGCTCATTTGGCTTCATATCCTAAAACAAAATAAAGTGAAAGTAAGCTGGAAGGATTATTGCAAGGTGACGTTTATAACGATTCCCCCTGCTTTAATATTCACGTTGGTATGTCTTGCCTTTTGGGTTGAATGGATTTTTTAAAAATATGATTAAAAAGGAGGTATTCAACTATGACTTTTTTCAACGATTATATCGGAAAGTTGGTACAGATTGAGATGAAAGGGGATCGAGAAAAGATTGGCTATTTAATTGATGTTGGACCCGATGTTATCGTCAGTTACATGGAAAAGAAGTATCTATATCTTCCAACCGCCCATATTAAAAATGTGAAACTATCTACCGAAGATAAAACAAATATGGATCCACCACCTGTCCCGATTATGCAAACAGGGATGATCACTTATCAGCAAATTTTAAGCAGCGCGATCGATCGATTCGTTGAAATATATATATCCGACAATCAGACACTTCATGGTTATGTAAGATATATTGCACAAGATTATTTCGTATTTTATTCACCGCTCTATCAAGTGATGTACATTCCTCAGTTTCACTTAAAATGGATCAGTCCCTATGAAACCCACCAGACACCTTATATGCGAGCACAAAATCAAATGACTGCTAGTTCTTTTGATCCATCGTTTGCTGCACTCCCGGACACTTTTGAACAATTGCTGAAAGGTTTAGAAGGAGAAATTGTGTGTTTTGATTCCGGATTAAATTCCAACAAGATTGGATTGCTGCAGAAAATGACCCACCCTTTTGTTGAACTCGTCACCGCCGATGAGAAAAAGATGCATTACAACATCCAACACATCAAAAATTGCATACCATTTAACATGTAAATCATAGATTTCTTGTTCTCGTAGAAAGCTAGTTATCGCTAAGCTGGATAACTGTCTTTCTTTTTTTGTATAGGAGGTATTTTATGGTAAGATGGGTATGGTTTTTTCATAATTTGAGTAAAGTAGGTTCAAAGGAATGACACATAGCGAACAGAAGATCTACCGTTTCGGTGAAGCGCCAATTTGGGAGCTTCAGCGTGCTTATTATGAGCAGCAGGGAATTCGTGCTTGGCAGAGTGAAGAGGTACCACAATATATAACAAGTAACCCTATGATTGCTATAGCGTATGCGGAGATAATATTTGGATTTCTTCAAGATCGAGCGAGACTTGGTTATACATCTGAGTCTGAACCTGTGACGATTCTAGAGCTTGGCGCGGGCTCGGGCCGATTAGCCTTTCACGTGTTAAAGGAACTGTGCGAGCTGAGGGATTATTCTGGCATCCCAATATCTCCATTTCGCTATGTGATGAGTGATTTGGCAATCCAAAATGTAACCTATTGGCAGCAGCACCGCAGCTTATATCCCTTTGTGGAGCAGGGTGTTCTAGACTTTGCGCAATTTGATGCTGTAACCGATACAGAGCTTAGCTTGACGCAATCTGGGATACGAATCCGTAGGGGTGACTTGCAGCAGCCTCTCTTGATTATCGCCAATTACTTTTTTGACAGTATCCCGCAAGAACTGATTTATGTCGATGAAAATAAGATTTATGAGTGTATGGTTTCTCTTCGTTATCCAGATGAAGCTGCCGAACTTAGTGCTTCGGATAGGTTGAAGAGCGTCATTCCCGAGTATCATTATCGTCATTATCGCAGAGCGGCTGAGTATGAACAGGAATCTTATCCTTACCGCGAGATCATAGAGCTGTACTTGCATAAACTGGAGGATTCACATGTCCTCTTTCCTGCTATTGGACTGCAATGTTTAGACCGGCTTAATCTGCTTTCACGAGAGGGATTTGTCCTGCTAACCGCGGATAAAGGCGACCACCGCTTAGAGAGTTGGGAATATAACGAGCCTCCCAAACTGATTCTTCATGGAAGCTTTTCCCTGAC
Organism: Paenibacillus sp. yr247; assembly: GCF_900103825.1. Lineage (GTDB taxonomy): Bacteria > Bacillota > Bacilli > Paenibacillales > NBRC-103111 > Paenibacillus_E. The sequence goes on along the minus strand of NZ_FNIF01000004.1, from coordinate 195,282 downwards.
GGCAAATTATCATGCCATTGGTCATGTTTTTGAGCAAAAGGGTGCCATGTGTTTATTTACATCACATCCTTATAACCATTTGAACATTGGGTGTATATTGATGCTTTCCGAGCCGCGCAGCTATGGCAATACCCGTTTAGCCTATCGGCGGTTTGTTGAGCGTTTTGGTCCGGATGACTTTTTCAGTATCAAAGAATGGTTTGACGCGCATTTGGATCACATGGAGATACACCAGCTGCTTTCCTTTTGGCGATTGGGTGGCTATGATGCTCAAATTTTTACGCAAAGTGCGAAGCGCTTCTCGGACTTACTTTCATCGTGTGAGGAGGAAGAACTAGCTGATATTCGTCAAGGGATTCTACTGATGTGGGCAGGGTATTATCCTATGGAAGTGAATCGTGACTTAGCTTTGGACTGCGCAACGTTATTGTATCAAATGGAAATGTTCAAGGATGCTTTGCAATTCTTCGAACAAACACAGAATGAGTACAAAAATGACGTTTCTGTGCTCTATGATATGGCCATTTGCTATTACGAAATCGGTGAGGAAGATGCTGCTGAGGAATTTGCTCAAAAATCAATCAGGATAGCACCTGAACATGAAGGAGCTTCAGCGCTTATCAAGCTTTTGAAAGAATATACATAGAAATGGTGATATCATGGAGGAGCTAGAGCAGAGAGCTAAGGGATTATTCACTTTATATCGAGGTAGTTTTTTTCACATGCATCGTGAAGGTGTACTTGAAGAATATAAGAAATACGATATAGAAAGACAGATCGAAGTTGACTGGTACAATGAACTGATTGATAAGTTCACGAATGAACTATCAATTAGAGACTGGGAAGCGATCACTAGTTTAGAATCCCTTGCTAAATATTATCCGGATCCCCGAATTCTTGAGAATGTGATCGCATTCGTATACCGCCATATCATGGGAGCAGATAGTATCGTTAAACTCATATATGCTGAGAAACTAATTGACTTAATCAAATCGTTAAAGAATATTATTTCCAAAGAAATACGGTATACGGCCTATCGTCATACGTTGAAGATTCTAGATGATATTATTGTAAAACCACTGATAGTAGACCCAGGGCATGAGCTTCATTTTTTTCAGTTAAAAGACAAGAAATCGCTCAACAACCGAGCCAGAAAAAGTATAGAAGAGATTAAAAATGTTTTGGATTGAGGAAATTAAGAAGTCTTCTTCCAAAAATTAAACCAACCTATAAAACAGATCACGCACATAGCGATTATACCCATTAAATCGAACCATTCATCTTGTAGTAATTCCAGGATGCCTGGTTGTTTTTTTATTTGTAAGACAGCTAATTGGGCTAACAAGCCGGCGATGGCGACTTCGATCCAGGGCATTTTGACAAAGAACTCTTCCATTTTGGAGGAAAAAAAGAAGAGGAGAAATAATGCCGGAAGTACACCAATAGTGATGAATGCTACGTTATCTGACAGTCTGGCTGATAGCAAAATACTATCAATACTCATGACTAAATCTAAGGCGGCAACACTGCTAAAGATCCATAACAAAGAAAAATGCCTTCTCATTGTTTGCTTAGGCATGACCATCCGAATGGAGAAGATGAACATAATAAGTCCCGTTGCAATATTGATGTAGGGCACTTTCGTCCATGATTGGACGCAGGCAATATATAGGATGCGAAGCATGCAGAGGAATATTAAAAGATAGATCTTGTATTTGCTCCTTAGGCTAAATTTGTTAAGTGAATTTTGAATCATGATGGCGTTATCGATATTCGTAAATAAATTGTATACGAAGATAATGAACCAATTCTGCATTGACTGTTATCCTCTCATGTAGATTCATGCCTGTCCGGGGAAAGCTTAGATCATTATATGAGCGAAATTCCAAAATTATCTAATAATCTTAGTCTTATTAGAAACAATGTAAGCTTTTCCAGGCGAGACGATTCATTGCATAGCCCTAATGGACTTCTCATCCGAGTCAAAGAAGGAGTTAGAAATACGACTTGAAAAACATTCAGATAGCTTTGAATGCTCCAACGATGTAGGGAAATAACCAGCAGCCAGTGGCTGTTGGTTGTTTGTTTTAAAGGGAATAAAATTTGAACTTTGATTTTTATTGGATCTTTTGCATTACAGAAAAGAAGCTGCAACATTATTCGTACATACTACGTTAGGAAAGGTGACTCATAAGCGAGTTGAAAAATACATAACTTGAAGGAGAGAAGAGTAGATGAATAAAATAGCGGCACTAACGTTGACATCCTTATTGTTTAGCAGTTTGACATTCGGAACAGCATTTGCTTTCTCAGATTTAGATGAGGGACAATCAGAAGCTGTTCTAGCCTTAAAAGATCGTGGTGTCGTTAGCGGGATCGATAACGAGCATTTTGTTCCTAAAGGGAAAATTAGCTATGCTCAAAGCGTTCAAATGATCGTAAAAGGCTTGAATTTGAACTTGGATCTGATGAAATTCAAAAAGCAGCCTCTAGCATCGGACTCGTATACCACCATTCCGAATGATGCTTGGTACGCAGATGCCTTCATCATTGCTCATTATCACGGATTGGAGATCCCTAAGGACGTGAACCCGAATGCGACGATTACTCGCGAACAATTTGGGGATTTGTTAGTACGTGCTTTAGAAAAGAAAGGCAATTTCCCGTTGGTCAAAATGTTTATTGCGATCAAGGATGAGGATCAAATCACAATAGATTATCAAGGCACTTTACAGAGATTGCTGCTTTATAAAATTGCACAACTAGATAAAGATAGCAAATTCAACCCGAAGAGTAAGCTCACTCGTGGAGAAGCAGCAAACTGGGTTTATCAAGCTGTCCGCGTTCTGGAAGCTCATACTCAGAAACCACCAGCTCCAGTTGAAGAAGTGGCGGTAACGGTTGAAAAAGTAAACGACGATGTCAACAAGGTTACGCTGTCCAGAGGTGATAAACCTGATCCCGGCTACAGTATCGAAATCAATGGGATTCAGTTTAGTCAAGACGGTCAGGCCGTCATCACTTATACGCTGCACGATCCGAAACCTGATATGATGTATGCTCAAGTCATAACAGAAGCGAACGCTGTAACGTATATTTCATCTAACTATAAGGCAATAGCCGAACCTGCTGCTTCACATTAAATGTATATTGATTGATAAAAAGTGCTGCGAACCTTCGAATAAGGTAGCAGCACTTTTTGTGCTTTTAGAACCCTGCCATTTGGACCTGTCCGTCACCAAATCTCTCACATATGATATAGCATCCTATTTAAATAGGAGGTGAGAGATATGAAAATGAACTATTTCACGTTAACCTTAGGCTTACTGGGGGCGGCCAAACTGATTTTGAATGCCTATGGTTTAGACATTATTCATGACGACGATATGAATGCTATTGCCAATGGGGTAGCAGCCTTACTTTCTGTTATCGGCGTATACACTAACCATCAAAAATCTGTATAAAAATACAGATGGAAGGGTATAGAAGACAAGGCTCTGAGTGATCACTCGAGCCTTAATTTTTATGGATCTGGAATTCATTGGGAGGGCATTTATGGGAAATGTCGAAATGTACTGGAGGAAGCAATAGGAAGATGATCATGCAAAACATATTGCAAGTTTTGAGAGTCAATCGGTTGTTTACCGTACATAAGTGGTTTCCGGCATTTAATGCAATGGGTCCAATGATTAAAGAACTCTATATGAATCGGGAAAACTAAATTACTTTTTGTACATTATCATTTAAACGATGAAAAGTGGTTTCTTCCAATTAATCTAATATTAATCGTGTGTTTAAAACGCTTACGAATAGAACCCCCACAGAATACCGTGAGGGCAAGTATACATATAACCCTCGAATTGAATCGAGGGTTGTAGGGGCCGTCTTTGTATGAATTACGAGAGAATATCTTCATCAGCACTATCCGGATTTGCAGTTCGCGCCTCTGCTAATTGTGCGTGAGCTTGGTCAAGTTGTTCCTGCGCAGACTGAATAATCTGCCGTCGATTATTATTAGCAGTCTGTGCTTGATTTAAATCGCTTAGTGCATGAGCAACAGCATTGTGAGCTTGGATTTCAGCACTTTGTTGTTGATCTGATTTTTGGTCAGACATCGAGCATCCCTCTTATCTTTTGGTTTTTATATGCCTAGTTAATATTCCCAAAATGGAGTTAATCATTCATGAATAGTCATAAAAACGGCATGCTAACCTAATACAGTTTAATAATACTTATTTACTACCATGAAATAATGGAGTTGAAGGAGAAATATGATGCAGATTAATATTCCAGGATACGGCGATATGCAAATCAACCATTTAGTTTTGGATTTTAATGGGACTATTGCTTTGGACGGGCGGCTTATAGAAGGTGTTAAGGAAAGGCTTATTGAGCTAGCTCAAATATTAAAGATTCATGTATTAACTGCTGATAGTAATGGAAGTGCGAGCAGAGAATGCAACGGACTGCCAGTGGACTTAACCGTGATCGAAAAAACCGACCAGTGTGAGGAGAAAAGGCGTTTTGTCAACACGATTTCCGGTGGTATCGCTGTTGTAGGAAATGGGGTCAATGATGAGCTTATGTTTCGCCATGCGGATCTTTCAATTGCGATATTGGGAAAAGAAGGCTGTGCCACAGGAACATTAATGGCTAGTCATATCGTTGTTAAAGAGATCATTGATGGGTTGGATTTATTATTAAAGCCTCATCGACTTGTTCCAACCCTCAGAAGATGAGATAAATATTTAGCTTTGACCAACCTTTGGGATGGTTTTTTTAGGGAGTTGATTGTTGTAAGATTGTAAATAGTAAGATATTTGCCTCAGGAGGTCCTACAATTGAAAATCAGCTCCGTAAATCATTTTCTTTTTTCTGTGACCGATTTAGAAAAGTCGATTCAATTTTATCAAAATGTATTTGATGCAAAGTTGTTGGTCAAAGGAAGAAGCTTAGCTTATTTCGATTTAAATGGAATCTGGCTGGCGTTAAACGTAGAGAAAGATATACCGCGTAATGAAATTCAGTATTCATACACCCATATAGCTTTTACTGTGGAGGATGAAGATTTTGATGCTGTGGTTAAAAAACTCGAACAATTAGGTGCACACATTCTCCCTGGTCGTACGAGAGACGAACAGGATAAACGTTCAGTTTACTTTACCGACCCGGATGGGCATAAATTCGAATTTCATACGGGCACTTTAGAAGATAGGCTGACCTATTACAAAAATGAGAAATCCAATATGACATTTTATGAATAGAATACCGTGTATTTCGGGGCAAACTGAAAAAGCCTGGTCCAAGTGAACCGGGCTTTTTCGCATACCTATATGATTATTGATTTTGAGATCTACTACTGGAGGACTGATTTTCTTTAAATACCTCTGCCGCTTCCTCTGCAGAAAATTCCGTATCATCTTGACCTGGGACAGGCATTTTGTTTAATTCAGTAGATTGTACTTCCGCCTTGGTTGCCTGATTATTTTGCTTGGGCATGGTGACACCTCCTTTTTTAACATAACAACAACGAATAGTTTCCCACAGAATGAATTTTCTATACCGATTGCGGCGAAATATAGGAATGGATTAAGTCCAAGATTGATACAAAGTGCCGATCAATTGATAACAGGTTTTGTATAAGCCTTTTAAGGGGGGAACCTTCTTCATAATAGGGAGGAGCATACTTTCGTATGTGAATATAGGGGAATTCGAGAAACGGGTGATAGAAAAAGGAAGCCAAATCATCTTCACCGAAATGATTAACTTGGCTGATCATCCGATTCACGTCTTGTTCCACGGTGTCGCCGCCAACATATCCTAGGGGCGTCGGGACATAATAGGTTTTCCCGAGAATTGACCTTGAACTGCGAAAAGTCACTTGTCGGCTGTCAGGGGCATCCGGATTGTCTTCATAAAACAACCAGGTGCAAGCCTCCAAAATCTTGCGCTGAACTTCAGATGCGGCATAATGCGGGGTTTCAAACCAATTCGGTCGTAAGCCTGCCGCCTGAAATGCGGACGACGCTTGTTGAATTCTTCTGTAAGCGTAAGACTGTTGAAATTGTATCATGGAGGATAACGATTCTATCGGATCATCCGGCGGGCAGTCTTTCTTGCAGCCAGAATAAGCAAATTCATAGCCATCACCACTGATTGATTGGTCGTACTGGTGAGTATAACCGTGCATGCCGAGCGATGCTCCGCGTGCGCACAAGGTGTGCAGGGTTTGGACGAATCTAACGGAAGCTGCACTATTGGGATTCCCGATAGAACAATCGATTCCACGCTCGGGATCGACAAATCGAGAAATTACAGCAACGTGAAAAGGCACTCTTTGCATATATAAATAGTCCGCAACGGCACGTAATTTCATTTGACTCTCCGTGGTTTCGTAATAACCCCCAGGTCCGATATCCTCCAGCCGAAGTAGTGCTTTCAAGATTAAATCCCCCCAATATTTACTTTGCCTTTGCCTTCTCTACCATGATATGTGTAAGAATTGAGTTTCATCTCTCTAGTGCAATTGGAAAGGGCGTTCAAATCGAGATTATTGAAAGTTTATGGGTTAAATGGGTATTCTAGAGAAAGGAGGGGACATTTCAATGGTTAATTGGATCACTAATGCCTTTCATCATTATGGATATATCGTGTTATTTGTATCACTGTTCTTCGAACTCCTCGCCTTGCCGCTTCCAGGAGAACTTCTAATGAGTTCAGCGGGTTTGATGGTCTATGAAGGTAAGTTAAACTTATTTGTTTGCATTGTAATTGGGGGCCTCGGTGCTAGCCTGGGCATGACCGCGGCTTATGCCATTGGATATCGCCTTGGGCTGCCTTTTGTTCATAAGTACGGGAAGTATGTTCATTTCGGTCCAGAAAGACTAAATAAGACGTCTCATTGGTTTACTGTTTATGGAAATAAACTCCTCGCGGTTTCGTATTTTATACCCGGCGTCAGGCATTTTACAGGTTATTTTGCAGGTATCGTTCGCATTCCGTTCCGCACCTTTGCTATTTACTCTTATATGGGTGCTTTCATATGGGTGGGTGCCTTCGTTTCGCTTGGAAAGTTGCTCGGTCCCAAATGGGAACAATTTCATAGAGTCATTACCCGTTATTTGTTTGTGGGTATTATGATTTTATGTGTGATTGTGATTTCTATTTATGTTATCAAGAAATATCAGCATTCGCTTGCTCGTACCCTTCAAATGTGGCTGGAAAAAGGAGTAAGTGTATTTCATTCATTTGGCCGCATTAAAATGATTGTGGCTTTTACTGCATTCGTATTTTTATGCTTATTCTTTTTCACAATGGGATTAATACAAGATTATCTTGCACAAGAATTCGACACTTTTAATGAAGTCGTGACTTTGATTGCAGGATCAGTAACGGAGGACATTACTTTCGAATGGGCAAAACCTGCTTCGGTCCTCGTTAGTTTGCCGACAGTAACAATTATTTCTGCCTTGATCTTGATCTGGATCGCACGGAGAGGGAAAGACAAGCCACTAGAATTCCTTTTCCTTTTCCTATCTGTTGTGGGGGGAGAAGTATGGGGAGAGTTGTTAACCGGGGTCTTTCATCGAATAAGTCCACCAGCCCTTAAAGTTGGATTAGTTATAGGTAGTGAATCGGGGTTTCCGTCAGAGCCCACTCTATTTACGATTACTGTTTATGGTTATGCGGCGTACATGGTATTTCGACATGCCTCTAATTTATGGGTGAAAAGCGCTATCATGCCTACGTTTGTTGCTATTCTACTTTGGGTAGGGTGTAATGATTTGATTTATGCGAATCAGCTTCCAAGTGATATTGTGGCAGGTTTCTCCTTCGGAGGCGTTTGGATTAGCATGCAAATCGTGCTGCTTGAAGTGTTTCGTTTGATAAGGCAATCTAACCTAAACAATCAAAAAGCTTACCGAAAAAAAAGTGGCAAGGAAAGAAGAGGAAAGTAAATGTTTTATTAACGCGTTAAAACAAGACAAACTCCATATTTTGTAATAGGTTAACCGCTTTCCTAATATTTACCCAGCTTTAACAAAAAACCTGTTGTAATTTAATAAATATCTAATATAATAGGAAACATAAAGCAGTTAAACCGGTTTAATTAAACCGCTTTAACGAATCCTTATATGAGTGAATAAAGAGGGGGTGGGATTATGGCTACCATTGATGACGTTGCTAAGCTAGCTGGTGTTTCTAAAGGAACTGTCTCCAGTGTTTTTAGTAAAAAGAGACCGATCAGTAAACCGGTGACTGAAAGAGTGCTTACGGTAGCCAAAGAGCTTGGCTATTACCCGAATCATATTGCCCGCAGCTTGGCTATCAAGAAAACGATGATTGTAGGCTTGAAAATGCCGATTTCAAAAACGGGCACCATGTCACAGTTTGAAATCCAAATGCTTAATGGCGTCATAAAGGAATGTACGAAGAACGGTTATAGGATCCTGCTCGATACACTTCCTGAGCACGAAGATCTCACTCAATTTTCAAGCGATCCAGTCGATGGTGTTATTATGCTGAACCCCCGAAAGCATGATCATCGAATCGAGAGATATGAGCAAATGGGGATACCGTTAGTACTGGTAGGAAGACCTGATCCATTAATTAGTTCAATTAGCTACGTCGATAACAACAATGAACAACTCGCCTATGATGTTGGAAAATATTTATTGACTCAAGGGCACCATTCCATTATTTTCTTGAACGCTTCATCCGATATGACCGTTTCCGTTGATAGAGAATTCGGGATCATGAAAGCTTTTGAGGAGCAGGGAATACCTTTTCCGAGAGAAAATAGGATGAACTACTCACGGAAGCTGCATGCAACAGCGTCTGATTATGGCTATATGTCCATCATGGATACTTTTAACAAGGTTTCCTATACAGCTGTTGTGGCTGATACGGACAGAGTTGCGCTCGGTATTCTGCGTGCAACAAGAGAGCTAGGCATTGATGTTCCGAGGGATTTATCTATAGTGGCTTTAAGCAATGACGCAAGGCTTGCACAGGAAATGACACCGAAGCTCACTTCGGTCGAGCTTTCAGCTGAAACATTAGGGGCTGAGGCGGGACGCATTTTAATTCAAAAAATGCTTGATCCAATGACTGTGGCACAACATATTGTTAATGCAGAGATCATTTATCGCGATTCTTGCAGAACTTTACAGCAGATCGTGTGATTCTGTGAGGTTAACAGACTTCGAATGAAAGCGCTTTATTAATGTTTTGTAAAGAGGTTTTACCAATACAAGCACAAATAGACGGAGGGTAATATGAAAGCCAAGAAATCGAAAGTCGTAAGTTCTATGGTGGCGGTACTGCTAGTCGGAAGTCTAGCTGCGGGTTGTAGCACTAACAGCAACTCAGGATCCGAAACTCCAAAAATGTCTGATCAGCCGAAGACGGAAGGGAAGAAAGAGGAACGTTCCCTACGCATGATGTCCGCGGTCATTGGCGGGAAAACTCCGGAAGAAAATGTCCTATTTGAAAAGGAAATTGAACGCTTGACAGGCATCAAAGCGAAGCTGGAGAAGCCTGCTTCGGATTACAACACGAAACTGATGGCTGCCGTATCCTCGGGCGAGAAATTTGACCTTCTTCAAGTGAGCAAGGAACTTATGAACACACTGACCGCACAAGGGATTCTAATGCCTTTGACGGATCAAATAAAAGGCTCAAAAACTTTGCAGGATCCAGAAGTTTTACCACCGCAAGAGTGGGATCAAGTGAAAACGAAAGATGGGAAAATATACGGTGTATTTAGTAAATTCCAAGGTGGAACGATGCCTATCGTTCGCGCTGACTGGTTAAAAAAGCTGAACCTGCAAGAGCCGAAAACGTTTGATGAATATTATAAGGTCTTGAAAGCTTTCACGGAGCAGGATCCAGACGGCAATGGAAAGAAAGACACCTACGGTTTAAGTACAGCAGGCATGTATGAATTACAAGGTTTCTTCAGCGGAGCAGGTCTCAAACAGCGTTATGTAGAGAAGGATGGGAAGTTGGATGTTCCTTATTCAACAGATGCGGCTATTCCTGTGTATGAGTGGCTGAATAAGCTTTATAAAGAAGGCATTCTGGATCCAAACTTTGCAACAAACGATACAGGCAAAATGCGCAACTTATTCCTTGCTGACCGTGTAGGCATGATTACATATTGGGATGCTTGGGTCGGAATGCTGAACAACACTAGAAAGCTAAAGGATGCTAATACCCCATTTGAAGCTAAGGGGCTGCCTGGGATACCTGGAGCAGATGGTAAATATATGCTGCGTCGTGGAGATCCGGACGTTTGGGTAATTCCAGTGAATGCACAAAGTCCTAAAACAGCCTTTGAATTCATCGAATGGTGGCACTCCAAAGAGGGTATTGTGCTTGGCAGCATGGGTATTAAAGATAATGATTACACAGAAAACGGCGGAAAATATGAGCTTACTCAAGCAGGTAAAGATCACGCGATGGATCATGGTGTACCTTTCTGGTATAACAAAAAGTTCCCGAATCCGTTTGGTCTGCTTCCAGGCGTAAAAGAAGCTCAAGATCTAGTCATGAAGAATGCTACGCTCGAATTGACACCTCCGAAATGGGCAGATGCTGAGAAAATTATTAACGAGTATTCCTTCAAAGCGATTCTTGGCGAAATGCCGGCGGCAGATGCTGTAAAGAAAATGCGTGAACAATTAAAGTCAGCTAAATTGATTGATTAGTTTTTTCCTACAAGGGAGTATGATCACATACTCCCTTGACTATCAAAGGCAAGGTGGTGACTTCGTTTGAAAGCCGTATGGAAATTCAAATCCCTTTACATCATGATGCTTCCGATCATGGCTTATTTCCTTGTCTTCTCCTATTATCCATTGATTCGTGGCTTTATTATCAGCTTTCAAGAGTTCAGGCTAATCGGAAACAGGCCATTTATAGGCTTTGACAACTATTTGACCGTACTTAAGGATCACGCTTTCTGGGAGATGCTTCAAAATACACTGATTCTCGGCGGGGGTATGCTTTTAATCGGTTTTATTATGCCAATTATACTAGCGTTATCTCTCAATGAAATTCTTTCAGCATGGTTTAAGAAAGTGATACAGATGATCGTTTATGTGCCTCATCTGTTTTCATGGGTTGTGGTAGGTGGCATGTGGATTCTTATGCTTTCTCCGGACACTGGTATTGTGAACGGGATTCTTAAGTTGTTCGGTACGGTAAAGCCGATTGGCTTCATGTCTAGTCAAGACACAGCTAGATGGGTCATGGTGCTGACTTCCGTTTGGAAAGAAATGGGCTTCATTTGTATCCTTTACTTAGCTACCATTGTAGCGATCAATCCCGCTCTTTATGAGGCAGCTCGTATAGATGGCGCGAATCGCTGGCAATTGGTTCGTTTTGTAACGCTGCCTTCGTTGGTTACAACGATGAAAGTAGTCATTATGTTAAATGTACTAAGTATTTTGAGGATTTTTGATCAAATCGTCGTCATGAGAAACGGTGCCATCGCCAAAAAGGTCGATGTGATCATGATGTATACGTATCAAAAAGGGATTTTGGAGTTTAAAGTTGGATTAGCGACATCAGCAGGATTTCTAGTGATCTTTGCTACATTGATTATTACGTTTGTAACTAGAGCGATCATTCGCTATGACGAGGGGTGAAATGGACAGCATGAATACAAACAGACCACATACGGGCTGGGGAAGCCGACTATTCGATGGGTTTAACTTCTTATTTTTGTTTGTACTGCTTGCAACGATGATCATCCCGCTGTTAAATACGTTTGCGCTTGCCTTTTCTTCGAATTTCGCTTCCATGCAGCCGGGAATCATTTTATATCCAAAAGAATTCAGCTTTGAGGGCTTCTCAACCGTTTGGAACCGCATGCAATTGTACCTGCCCTTCACGAACAATGTCATAGTCACGTTAGTGGGGACCGTTTGCCATGTATTTCTGTGCTCGATGGCGGGGTATGTGTTGATTCAAAAGGGTTTACCCGGCAAAAAGCTGATGGTCTCAGCGATTTTACTCACCATGACTATTCCAAGCGAAGCTATCATGATCCCACTTTATGTGGTGAATAAAGAACTTGGCTTGCTAAACTCGTTAACAGCATTAATTATGTCCGGAATGGTTTCCGGATTCAGTATTTTGCTTATGCGCAATTTCTTTTTGTCCGTACCTGTTGAAATGTCGGAATCGGCAACGATGGATGGGGCGGGAGCATTTCGAATTTTTTTCAACATGTATATACCGCTGGCTGCAGCGGGACTTGCTACCGTTACCCTTTTCGAATTTGTTAGTCGATGGAATCAATTTACGCCTGCACTCTTATATATTAGCGATCATGCCAAATACACGCTGCAGATTGCATTAAAATCTCTTATCGTGGATACGGATTCTACTTCAAGTAATTTCATTGTAACAACGAATGTAAGGATGGCAGGGATTGTGATTGCACTGATACCCCTCGTTATTATTTATCCTTATGTACAGAAGTATTTCGTCAAAGGTATTCTGGTTGGAGCTAATAAAGAGTAAATGATCATGTGAAAAAGGAGCGTGAAGAGCGTCGTGATGCAAGAGAATCGAAGAAAACAGATTGCTTCTTATCGGAGAGAAATTAAGCACGAGGAGCAAAGTGCATATATTGAAGTTCCTTTCGAAATGCCGGACCAGGTAGAAGAAATACATGTTAGCTTCTTTGTAAATTCGTTCGGAGAGGCTAAACCTGTCATTGATCTCGGAGTGAGAGACAGCCATAAAGTGCGGGGCTGGAGCGGAGGTGCCCGTTCCGAATTCACGATCGGACTGGAAAAGGCGACACCGGGTTACTTGCCAGGGGAACTGGCTTCCGGGGACTGGGCAGTTCTTCATAATGCCTATAAGGTCCCGAAGGAAGGCTGCGAAGTTACGATAACAATCACGTTTTATTTCCATACACCCCGTTGGCTAAAAGGAGATCTTCACACACATAGCGTGAATAGCGATGGCACGTTTACTTTAGAGGAAAATGCATCCATCATGGAACAGCTTGGCTGTGATTTCATTGCCATGACGGATCACAACGCCGTTAGTCAAAACTACTCGTATCCTCGCAATACGAGCGTAGTCATGATACCAGGGATGGAGTTTACGACGAACTTCGGTCATAGCAATTTTCTTGGAGTTGCAGAGCCTATCGATGATTTTCGGGTAAGCGGTCAAGCTGATGTGAACGAACGTATTGCCACAGCTCGTGAGCGGGGGGCTAAGATCGTACTCAATCATCCTCATTGTGATTTTTGTCCATGGGAATGGGATTTGAATGTGGATCATGACTGGTGGGAAGTTTGGAATGGCCCTTGGACAGCGCGTAATGAACGTGCGTTGGCTTGGTGGCAGGAACAGCTCGCGTCGGGCAGACACCTCGTAGCCGTAGGAGGCAGTGATGTTCATCGTCCCGATCGATTTGTCAAACATGCTATGCCTTGCACCTGGGTCTATGCGGAAACGAAAACAGTAAATGGTATTCTACAAGCGATTGATAAAGGTCATGTGGGGATTAGCTATTCACCGGATGGACCTTTCGCCCAATTATCTTGTGGGGCATACATGACAGGTCATACAGTGCCTGCAAATGTATCCGATACCGTGAAATTAAGTGTAGAGAATTTGCGCGAGGGAGATCAAATCAAGCTGATCAGTGAACGCGGTACGGAGAGGTCAGAGATTTGTTCGCAATCAGGAACACAGGTGTTTGAGTTCGAACAGAACGGTAGAATGTTTTATCGAGTCGAAATATGGCGCCATTTCGATGAAGTGAATATGACGTTGATGGCCATGCTAACGAATCCGATTTATTTTGAAAGGTGAGTGCTTATGGAATGTTCAGTGATGACTTTTAATCTAAGGTACAACAACCCTGGGGATGGACCTAACAGCTGGCCGCATCGCATTGATCGTGTTATGGAGACGATTAGAGCTTATCAACCATTAGTCTTGGGTACCCAGGAAGGCTACTTTGACATGCTTCAGGAATTGCATCCAAAGTTAGACGAATATGACTGGATCGGCGAAGGCCGCTTCGGTGCACATGAGAATGAACATTGCGCTATTTTCTATAAAAAAGTGGACCTGGATCTTCAGCAGTATGGACAGTTTTGGTTGTCGGAGTCGCCCGAGGAAGTGGCTTCGATCAGCTGGAATAGTGGTTTTCCGCGCGTATGCACCTGGGCAGAATTCGAGCATAGGGAGTCTAGGAAGCGCTTTATCGTGTATAATACGCATTTAGATCATCAAAGCCAACAAGCCAGAGATCTCGGCAGCAAGGTAATTTGGAAATATATAGCTGCTCATAGAATGGAATATTCACTTCCTATTATTCTAATGGGAGATTTCAATAGCCGGCCAACGGATTTGCCGATTCGCTTCCTTCGCGGGGAGTCCGAGTTACAAGGTTTACAAACATGGCTAAAGGATACCTACGCAGCGTTATCCGGTCCAATCGGATTGACAGCACACGACTTTAAAGGCGGCGAGGTTGGAGAGCCTATCGATTATATTTTTGTATCTCCTGATGTGGAAGTCCTTGAGGCTGTAGTGGATAGAAGGCAAATAGACGGGGTGTATCCCTCCGATCATTATCCAGTGGTTGCCCAGCTTCAACTGTAAGAGAAGTATTTAACAAGCGGGTAGAAGGAGACAGAAGTATGAATGCAACACTAGAGAAGATCTACGTCGTATTTAAAACTCATTTCGACATTGGTTTTACGGGCTTGGTGTCAGATGTAGTTCAGAGATATCGGTCCGAAATGCTGAAGGAAGTCATCGATATTTGTGACAAAACAAAAGATAACGACGAGCATGAAAAATACGTTTGGACCATGTCAGCATGGCCGCTGCTTCAATCTTTGAAAGGAAGCAGTGAAGAAGATAAGAAAAAGGCACTCGCTTACCTTGAGAATCGTCAGCTGATCTGGCACAAACTTCCCTATACGACACATACCGAATTTTGCGGTCTAGAGGAATGGATTCGCGGCATGTATGTCTCGCAAGGTCTAACCGAGCAGTTCGGGTATGACCCGAAGGATGCCAAGATGACAGATGTACCTGGTCATACTTGGGTAGTACCTAGCCTTCTTAAGAAGGCTGGAGTGGAAATCCTTCACCTTGGCTGCAATCCAGCTACAACACCGCCAGACGTACCACCGGTCTTTTATTGGGAAGGACCAGATGGCGAGCGGTTGTTAACCTTTTATTCCAAAGGCTCCTACGGTACAGGCATTTTACCGCCTGAGGAGTGGACACACCCCGTGTGGCTCGCCATGATTCAGACAAGCGATAATCATGGACCGCATGATGACAGCATCATTGAAGAGATGAAGGCCTCCATTCGAGAAAGCGGTTCAAATGCTGAGCTGCATATTGGCAGCTTAGGTGATTTCGCCGAAGATTTCTTGTCGCGTAATCCTGAATTGCCGGTTATTCGCGGGGATATGGCGGATTCGTGGATTCATGGCGTAGGGACGGCTCCACGGGAGGTTGCGAGAGTTAGAGAGCTTCGAAGCCAAGTAACGGCTGTGGAGAGTGCACTTGCAGTGAGTCAATTTACAGGTCATAAACTGGTGAACTTGAAGGAAGCGAAAGCCAAAATCGACGAAAGCTATGAGCATACGCTGCTGTTTGGTGAGCACACTTGGGGGATGGATTGTAAGACATTCCTGTTTCCGAGAACAGCTTATGATAAGAAGTCATTCCTCAGGTTAAAGGAAAGTGAACGCTATCAGCGAATGGAGCAATCCTGGGCAGAACAAGCCGATTATTTGAATAAAGCGCAGAGTGCACTTGACGAAGCGAAAGAATCTATAACGAGTGGGCGGCTTACCGAGGGCAAAGGTTCCAAAGTACTTCGCGTACATAATCATCTTGGCTGGAGTCGTCATGCAAAAGCATTCATCGAAAGTCGTGATCTTCCGGGCGAAGACGAAGTGCTGACTGACTCGGATACCGGAGAAGTGCTGTCTTTACAAGCATGCGAGGGTGGAGCGGAAGTTCAGAT
The DNA here is from genome assembly GCF_900103825.1 of Paenibacillus sp. yr247. Taxonomy (GTDB): domain Bacteria; phylum Bacillota; class Bacilli; order Paenibacillales; family NBRC-103111; genus Paenibacillus_E. The sequence continues at coordinate 179,249 of NZ_FNIF01000004.1, read as the reverse complement.
AAGCAACCTGCCTGCATTGGGCTATAAGACGCTCTTATATACAACGAAAAAGAATAATGCTCTCTCGTCCGCTTATGCAAGTGAAAGACAATCACATGGTTATATGACGGAAACGGAAGCAGTCATTGAAAATCCCTTTCTCATCGTGAAGGTTGACCGAAGCACGGGATGGATACGAAGTCTGTGGGATAAGAGACTTCGTAAGGAATGGATCGACGAGCGAGCAGAAACTGGATTTGGTCAATATAATTATGATATTTATTCAAGTAAGGAAATCACTCGATACCTGAAAAAATATGCTTATCGCTTTTACGATTGGGGCGTACATGACTTTGGGAAAACAGATTACCCAGAGCAGCAAAAAAGGCTGACTTTCACAACACAGCTGAGGGATATCCGTATTTGGGAAGAAGACGGTTCGGTTGGTATCGTATGTTCAGCTACCTCAGATCCTGAATCAATTGCTGAATATGGAAACGCTCGAGAAATCGAATGGAAAATGACGATTTCGGATGACTCAGCGTATTTGGACTTCGAATATATATTGCAAAATAAAGAAGAAACGCCGTTGGCTGAGTCAGGGCACATCTTGTTCCCGCTCAAGCTGGAACGCCCACAGTTCAGCATTAATAAGCTGGGATCCGTCATTAACCCGCTCACGGATATCATTTCTTCCTCGAGTACACTGCTTAATTGCTGTGAGAATTTCGTCGATATCTCTAATGGATTCGCAGGAATGGCGATCATTCCCCTTGATTCTCCGCTCTTTTTTATTGGGAAGAATGGGATGTGGGATTTTGAGCATGATTACAAGCCGGAGAAACCAGAACTGCACTTCAACCTATTCAACAATTGGTGGGGAACTAACTTTCCACAATGGAGTGGCGGTGATCTCCGCTATAGATATCGATTGGTGCCTCATGAAGGGGATTGGAAAGATGGAGAAGTATGGAAAATAGCGCAAGAAACCGTGACACAGACGGTTACGATTCCGGCCGAACAGGTTGAGCCGAATGCTGCGACTGTGGTGGAACTTTTACCATCGGGTCTAGACAGTATGGCTGTCAGCTGTTGGAAAGTTGCAGAAAATGGGGAAGGCTGTATTTTGCGAATTCGTGAATGTACAGGATCTAGCAGAGAAGTGGAAATTGTCCTTCCTGATTTGGTGAGCGAGGTTCGATTAACAAATCTTCTTGAGCTTGATCTGGAAATCATTCAATTAAGCTCGAATCGTTTTCGCCTTCTAACCAAACCTTTTGAGGTGCATACGTTTAGAATCATTTCATAAGGACGAAAGCTCAGCGAGATGATAAGGAATGATTTAGCCTCAAATTTGCCTCAAGTTTACAGAGCGGCGGTTCTTATCGTATGATAGATCCAACATGGGAAAGTCAGGAACTTGAATGAATCATGAGAGGGGCATGGAATGAAACCGACCATTTACGATGTGGCCCAAGCCGCCGGGGTGTCCATCGCAACCGTATCCAAAGTTATTAATGAGACAGGCAGGATCAGTGATAAGACGAGAAAGCACGTATTTAGCATAATGGAGCAATTGAACTACCAACCTAGCATGGTAGCATCCGCTTTGACGGGGAAAAGCACCTACACCATAGGACTCACACTTCCTGACTTGGCAAACCCTTTTTTCGCAGAAATCGCCCGATCTGTTGAGGATCGGGGTCACGAATATGGTTTTAGCGTATTTATTTGCAGCACGGACAACGATCCGGACAAAGAAGTGAAATATTTATCTCTGCTGACGCAAAAGAGGGTTGACGGTATAATCTCCGCAACCCGGATCCAAAATGATCAATTCTTAAAAAAATTGATTCAACAAAATATTCCGATTGCCTTAATTACAGGAGAAATGCCAACATTAGCCGTGGATACAGTCATGGTAGATGATTATCTCGGGGGTTATCAGGCGGGCAATCATCTGGTTGAGCTTGGGCACAAGCGGATCTCGATCCTAGTAGAGGATATGGACAACATGAGCAATCGCGAACGGATCCGTGGATGTAAGCAGGCCATGGCTAACGCAGGCTTGCATTTGGATGAACATTTCGTTATTACCGGCGGATTTACCGTGGAAAGCGGCAAATCAGCTATGACGAATTTGCTTCTGCTTGAAGAGCGGCCTACAGCTGTATTCGCTTGTAACGATCTGCTGGCTATCGGTGCCATAAGGGCAGCGAGAGAACATGGGATGCAGCTTCCGGCTGATTTATCCGTAGTCGGCTTCGATAATACGATCCTGGCAACCCTTATTGATCCTCCCCTCACGACAATTGGCCAACCGATACATGAAATCGGACGGCAAGCGGTCGACCTGCTTGTGCAAGAGATCAAGGGAGAAAAATTGCTGAAGCAGAGAGTCGTGCTTCTGCCTGAACTAGTTTTGCGCAATTCCTCAGCTGCCATTCATCATATATAGATCACTTCAGCCTGCTTCATTTGAACGAAAAGGTAGAGTGGTCTATCTTTTTAATAAAAAGGTAAGCGCTTAACTTCAATATTTGACAATTTCCGCAATCAACTGGGTGAATAAAGATATTGCAATTGTAACTGCCTAGAGGAGGAATGAAAACGATGATTCAAGCTGCATTAATCGGAGCAGGGAACAGTGGTAGACTCTCTTATGGTGTTTATGCCAAAAAACGTCCTAACGAAATTCGATTTACAGCAGTAGCTGACCCGGATGAAGAGAAACGTCGTCTTTTTGGGGAGCAGCACGACATCCCGTTAGAGCGGCAATTCGCCTCTTGGGAAGACATGCTGGATGTGCCAAACTTGTGTGATGCGGTTGTCATCTGCACACCGGATCATTTGCACTTTGAGCCAGCCATGAAAACGCTCGAGAAAAAGTATCATCTGTTATTGGAAAAGCCGATTGCTCCAAGCCCTGATCAGGTGATCAAGCTGCAGGAGGCCGCCGATCAGACAGGTAAACTGATGCTGATTTGCCACGTTTTGCGCTACACGACTTATTTTAAAACACTTAAAAAATTACTTGAAGAAAAGGCCATCGGCCGTACGGTTTCCGTCCAATGGAATGAGAATGTCGGCTTCTGGCATTACGCGCACAGCTTTGTTCGAGGCAACTGGCGAAATACGAAGCAGTCAAGCCCTATGCTGCTGGCAAAATGCTGCCACGATGTGGATTTACTGCACTGGTTAATCGATAGCGATGTGACGCGGGTTTCGAGCTTCGGGGATTTGGCTTATTTTAAAAAAGAAAACGCTCCTGTCGGTGCAACTGCCCGTTGTACAGATGGATGTGCGGTTGAAAACGAGTGTCCGTATTCGGCAATCAAGCAATACTACAACGAGAAGACGACGTTTCCGCAAAATATCATTACGTTTGAACCGACGTTGGAGGCGCGGTGGAAGGCCATCACGGAAGGCCCTTATGGACGTTGTGTGTATCATTGTGATAATGATGTGGTTGATCACCAAATCGTTAATTTTGAATTCGCTAATGGAACGACCGTTGCCTTCACAATGACAGGGCTGACGAACGATAACACGCGAACCTTTAAATTCATGGGGACGGAGGGAGAAATCCGCGGTCATTTGGAGAAAAATGAAATCGAGATGATAAGCTTCAACGGACGCAGGGAAATCATTAGGCCTGAAGGGGTTGAAGGAGGGCATGGGGGCGGTGATTTCCAAATCATGAGCTATTTCGTTCGTCACTTGCAGGAAGTTCTTGAGGGTAAGAAACCGATTTCTACGTCCGCTGCTGTTAGCAGCCATATGAGTATATTTGCGGCTGAGCATTCCCGATTGACGGGAAATATTGTGCGTATGGATGAGTTTTTGGCAGAAATAAAAAGTAGAGCGATCAGCAAGCAATCATAGTTTAATAAGAGAGAATTGATAGACTGATCGATTTATCTGATCGTACCTTCCGGAAGCCCGGACAGAGGTCCATGGGTACCGCTTATGCGGCGCTTTTTGCAAAGGAAAATGCGGATCACCTACTCGTGATGGAGGAAGCGGGTAATTTGGCCACTTTAGTCGGCCTTCTGCATAGCGATCTATCCATAGAAGGTTGTTCCATCCGAGTCGTTAGCATGGGTTCGGTCTGTACGGATCCAACATACAGGTGAAGACAGTACGTCGACACCCTCTTCAAAATGAGCGTGGAGAAATGTGTCGAAGATAGCGCACACTTGACGCTTGTTTCGGGCAGCGACAAGACTTGTCTTTAACGGTCCACAAATGACTGCTCCGTGCGAGCTTAAGGACATTCTTGGCAAGTTATTTCCGCTTAATTGGGTGTATACAAGCAATTTAAATTTTGTTTAACTAATTGGAATCCATACCATCAGAAATAGTTGAGTAATTTTTCCAAAAAACAGTTGATAAAATGCTGGTAATTCTTCATAATAATAGAGAGAGGGTAACCGCTTACCCTTTTGCTGAGGCTGAATTAAAACGGTTTAAGATTAAGATGATATAGTTGAAAGGGGAGATCGCAATCACATGTTATGGTATTTCAAAGCACTTGGTAGACGTAAGCTGATTGAATTCATTATTCTAGTCGTTTTTGCTGCATTTTTTATGGGCCCCTTATTGAACCTCTTAATATTAGCGTTTACAGGGAAGTGGCAGTATCCAGCGCCAATACCGCAATCGTGGTCTCTGGATTGGTGGAAGTTCGTGCTATCGAATCAAGAAGTGGTTAAATCCATTAGCCTATCGTTTATGATCGCCACTGTTGTAACCGCTTTCTCTATTGTTCTTTGCATTCCCGCCGCTTATGCATTTGCAAGAATTCGGTTCCCCTTAAGCCGCATATTCTTGTTTTCATTTCTACTGACACATGCTTTCCCGAAAATGGGTTTGTACGTTTCAATCGCGGTTTTGTTTTATAAGCTTGGTTTAATGAACACCTTTCTCGGCGTTGTCCTTATTCATATCGTCAACACCTTGATGTATATGACTTGGATTCCGTCAGCAGCCTTCCGAAATGTACATAAAGCACAGGAGGAATCGGCAAGAGATGTTGGCGCAAGTCCCTTTCGGGTATTTTGGAGTATAACTTTCCCGATGGCGCTGCCTGGTATCACGGTCGCCTCGATCTTCACCTTTCTCAGTTCTTTGGATGAAGCACAAGGTACTTATCTTGTTGGTATTCCTGACTTCCGTACGATGCCAGTTGTCATGTATTCGATTATTTCGGACTACCCGAGTACAGCCGGTGCCGTTTTTTCCATTATTTTGACTCTACCGACCATTATCCTTCTAGTTGCCGCACAGCGATTCGTGTCAGCCGACGTGATGTCGAGCGGTTTCCAAATGAAATAAAACAAATACACACACATGGAAGGAGTACCCCATGATTCAGCTATCCATCCAAAATTTAGCTAAAAGATATAAAACAGGCGAGGGAGTCTCAGACATTAATCTCAACGTGAAGAAGGGCGAGTTAGTTACCTTGCTGGGACCATCGGGATGTGGTAAAACAACGGTCCTTAGAAGCATTGGAGGATTTCTTGAGCCAGATTCAGGAGATATCTTAATCGAAGGCAAAAGCGTATTGAAGCTGCCTCCCGAAAAAAGACCCACAGCCATGGTGTTCCAGGGCTACAACTTGTGGCCACATATGAACGTTTACAACAACCTCGCTTTCGGTTTGAAAATACGTAAAAAGAGCAACAAGGAAATCGAAGAAGCTATCCACCGGGTGCTTGATCTTGTAAGGCTGCCTGGATCCCAAAAGAAATTTCCGGGAGAGTTGTCCGGCGGTCAACAGCAGCGTATTGCAGTAGCAAGAGCGTTTCTTCTTGAACCAGCTGTGCTGCTGCTTGATGAGCCGTTCTCTGCGCTTGATGCGAAGCTTCGTCACGAAATGCGTGAAGAGCTGCGTGATATTCAAGCAAAAACTGGACTCACGATGGTATTCGTAACACATGACCAGGAGGAAGCACTCTCCATTTCCGATAATATTGTTGTCATGAATGCGGGTAATATTGAACAAATGGCATCACCACAAGAGATTTACGACAACCCTCGCACCTTATTTACCGCCCAATTTATTGGCAAAATGAACTTTATTAGAGGTAACGCAAGCGGCAATCGAGTGAATGTCAAGCAGCTGCAATTCGAAAACACAGAATATCTAGATGGCGAGGTCACGGTGGCTGTTCGGCCGGAGGACATCGTCTTCGTGAAACCAGATGAGGGGCTTTCTGCCAAGATCCATCAAGTGATGATACTTGGGCATTATGCAGAGGTTTCATTGGAAACAGACTGCGGCATGTTGAAAGCGTTTTTACCACGAGATGCGGTGAAAGAACTGCAGGCTGGTCAGCTTGTAAGTGTCACGTTTTCCAAGGTTCTGACTTACAAGTCAGCCTAAGAAATAATAAATATTTCAAGGAGGAATAAGGGATGGTCAGTATGAAAAAACGTTTAAGTGTGGCATTAGCTTCAGTTTTGGTGTTATCATCTTTGGTTGGTTGCGCCAGTGGTGGCAGTAAACCGGCGAGCGGCACACAGAAGCAGGATGAGTTCCAATTCTACTTTACAGGCTCTCTGAACGTTAAACAGCTGTGGGAAACACTCATACCGATGTTTGAAAAAGCCAACCCGAACATTAAAGTGAAGATGGTTTACATCGATTCCGGATCCGGCGGCCAATCCACCCTTGACCGTATTACCGCTGCCAAACAGGCTGGCCAGAAATCAGGTGATATTGACCTCTACGAAAGCAGCTTGAGCGACTTGACCAAAGGCATGAAGGGCGATCTTTGGGCTGCATTTGATAAAACGAAAATTCCTAATTTGAGTAAAGTTGATGAAAACAACTTGAAGAACTTGGAAGGGAAGGGGATTCCTTATCGTGCTTCGGCTGTTGTTCTGGCTTACAATAGCGCGAAAGTGAAAAATCCTCCTAAAACAGCTGATGAGCTTTACGAATGGATCCGTAAAAACCCAGGTCGTTTTGCTTATAATGATCCTGCTACCGGTGGATCAGGTGATTCTTTTGTGCAAACGGCCATTTATAACTTTCTTCCACCGGAAGCGAACACGAGCCAGGATCCGAAATGGAAAGACCAATGGGACAAAGGCTTTAAACTTCTGAAAGAGCTTCATCCAAGCATGTATCAAAAAGGGGTTTACCCGAAGAAAAACCAAGGTACATTAGATTTAATGGCAAACGGAGATGTAGATATGATTCCTGCATGGTCTGACCAAGGGCTTGAGCAAATCAGCAAAAAGCTGCTTCCGGAAACGACGAAGCTGACACAAATTAGCCCATCCTTCACTGGCGGACCAACTTATCTGATGGCTCCGAAGCTATCCGAGCACTTGGATTCTGTAGCTAAGTTCCTTGACTTTGTTCTTACACCTGATGCACAAACGGTTATCATTCAGAAAATGTACGGCTACCCAGGCATTAAATGGACGGAAATGCCATCGAAGCTGAGAGATGAGTTTAAGGATGTGGCTGCAGGCTATCGGACATTCAACCTTGGCGATCTCGGCAAAGAGGTTCAAAAACGCTGGCAGCAAGAAGTTGCAGGCCAATGAATAAAAATGTGAAACAGGGGATATTTGGGCTATCGCTTGTCATCCCATCCTTCCTACTTTTATGTTTTGTCGTGATCGCACCGATCATCCTGGCCATCAACGAGAGCTTTAGAGATGATAACGGAAATTATACATTACAGTATTACATCAAGTTGTTCACCGATAAGGGAATGTCAGCCAACATCTTATTTACGCTGAAGCTGACTATTATTTCAGTGATTGCGGTCGTTCTTATCGGTTATGCGCTGGCCATTTACATGCGTTTTAGCACTGGTCGGATCGTAAACGGCATCAAGAAAATGTACATGATTCCGATGTTTGTACCTTCGGTTATCGCTTCCTACGGAATCATCAACATGTACGGGAACCACGGCTGGTTATCTCGGTTATTACTGCCGCTCGGAGTTGAATCGATTCCTAAGATCATTTTTGATTATAAGGGAATCATTCTAGCAAACCTATGGTTTAATATTCCGTTCACAACGATGCTGCTCGCTTCAGCGTTATCCGGAATTCCGAACGCCTTGATTGAAAGTGCGAAGGATATTGGAGCAGGGCGAATGCAAATCTTTTTCAAACTGATTGTACCGCTTACCTATCGCACGATGCTTGTAGCTATTACCTTCAGCTTTATGGGCATAATCGGTGGTTTTACAGCGCCTTTCCTGATTGGACCTAACTCACCTCAAGTTCTTGGGGTTGCCATGCGGCAAGTCTTCTCGGTTTATCAGGAAACACAGTTGGCCAGTGCCACCGCCGTATTTATGTTCGTGTTATGTTCTTTTATGGGATATTTCTATATCCGAACGATGATTAAGGACGACAAAGTTTCGTCGCATTAAGGGTTATGCTAGTGAGAGAGCACCTTTCCCTTATACGGGAGAGGTGTTTTTTTCAAATGGAGAAAGTCTGATAACGATGAGTGAAATTGTGGCAGGAGGAACAAGTAATGAAAACACTACTCAAAGCGGATGGAACCGTTACACCAAGCTGTTCCAAGAGCCATATTACATATACCGTTCACCTGCATCAGGAATGCAGAGAGCTGCATGCAGAATTCGCCTATGAACCGAAAACGTTGGAGGATGAAGGGAAGGCTGAGGAGCTCATTAAGGAAGGGCTGGGTCAATTTATTCTAAAAGAGCATAGACCCTCTTACAATTGGCGGGATTTTCTACCTTTGCAAAATTTAATGACACTTTCATTTGATGATGAAAACGGGTTTCGAGGTGCCGGTCACCGACATGATCCGGTTCAACACGTAACGATTACGACAGAAGAGGCTTCCCCCGGATTAATTCCAGGGAACTTTCCGAGAGGGCAGCTGAAAATCATGATCAATCTTCATTGCATAGTTACTGAACAATGCCGATATCGCCTTCACGTATGGGATGGAGGTAAAGGGGAATGAAGCAATGGCTGCCATTTGAGCTGCATTGCCACACCTTTCACAGCGATGGCAAGCAATCCCTTATGGAGCTTGCAGAGGCCGCAAAAGCACTGGGTTTGCGCGGGGTTGCTTTGACAGACCACAATACGATGACAGGCTTGTCAAATCGGGATGAGGTCGTTGCGGCGACGGGTGTCGAGGTGATCGTTGGTCTAGAGTGGACGACTTTTTTCGGACATATGCTGACACTTGGTTTAACTGAGTATGTGGATTGGCGGAATTTGAGCCCTTTCCATATCCACCGAGGCATAGAAGGTGTCCACCGCCAAGGCGGACTTGTCGGAGTAGCCCATCCATTTCGTGTAGGCAGTCCAATGTGTACGGGATGTTTTTGGGAGTTTGAAGTGTCTGATTGGAACGATATCGATTATATCGAAGTATGGTCCGGCTTATTTCCATCCATAAGGCGGAATAACAGCCGCGCGCTAGCCATGTGGACAGATTTATTGAACCGAGGTCATCGGATTGCAGCCACCAGTGGAAGAGATTGGCACGTATCCGATCCCGTTTCTGAGCCTATTTCGGCAACGTACTTGGGAATTCGGGATACGGTCATTTCTTCGTCTGGCTTAGCAATGGCCGCACTCGACGCACTAAAACGCGGAGCGGTAGCTGTATCGATGGGACCATTGCCGCAGCTCAGTGTAAGTACAGAGGGTTGTGAAAAGGCCGATATCGGGGATAAGGTTAAGCTTAACCCAGGTCAGCTTACCGAAATCACAGTTGGTGTTGACTTCTCTGCAAGAACCGGATATTGGGAGCTTCCAGATCACGCGTTAGACATGAAGTTGGTTAGTAATAAAGGACAACTGGATTCGATTAAACTGACCCGTGATTTACCAAAAGTCTGCCGAGCGCTAGATTTAACCGATGTTCAATGGTTGCGCGCTGAGATGCACGGTGTTTTCTGTAACGTGAGCACAATGATTGGATTCACAAACGCGATTTATTTCTCTTGAAGGAAGTGACCTAGCATGACGGCAACAGCAAGTATTTGGACAATTAGCCACGGCGAGCTGCTTCTTCGATTGGTCTTGGCAGTCTTCATGGGGGGAGCCGTTGGAATAGAGCGTGAATGGCATAATCACGCGGCAGGTTTCCGGACACATATTTTAGTCTGCTTAGGGTCGACTACGATCATGCTTCTCTCGATATATGGGTTTTCCCAGTTTGCTAACGAACCGAATGTCCGGCTTGATCCGGCACGTCTCGCAGCTCAGGTGATTAGCGGTATTGGTTTTATCGGTGCTGGAGCCATTTTGCGCAATGGTTCGGTCATAAGTGGCTTGACAACAGCTGCTTCTATCTGGGTAGTAGCAGGAATCGGTTTATGTGTTGGCGCCGGCTTTTTATATGCAGCCTTTTTCTCCACAACACTCCTATTAATCAGCTTGCTTGTCCTTAACAAGTGGGAGAAACATGTCATGCGAAACCGGAGAAACCATGAGATGACGATCAAGACGCTCGATAACCCCAGCGCACTTGGTCAAATAGCTACTGCCCTCAGTGAGGAGGGGATTCAAATTGTCAACGTCAAGATGATTCGCAAAGGGGCATCCACCGACTCCGGAGAAGCATCAACCATGCAGCTGCAATTCGTCCTTCATGTACAAAGTCCAGTTAAACTCATGGAGGCAATGGAACGGATCCATACTTTAGATTTTGTGGTTTGGACCGAGTCAGGCGGCAAGTCTTTAGACATTACCCATCAAGGAGTCAGGCAGGTACATTAACAAAGAGGCGTGACATGGATTTATTTTAATGAAGAGGTGAAAAATGATAAAGCCATTTCCACTAATTACAGCTCACACCGGTTGTATGGGAACACCGGATAATACGTTGCTTTCCATTGAAACCGGGCTGAATCTCGGGGTCGATATTATCGAAGAAGATATACGAATAACCTCGGATGGGGTCCTTGTGCTTTCCCACGACGATAACGTTCACTTGGCAGATGGAACAGAATGCTGGATTTCCCAAATGAATTATGCAGAACTAAGTAAGTTGGATATCAAAGCCCATAATGGTGCACCAGGAGAGACCATTCGTATCCTATCCCTGGAGTCGGTTCTCCCCATCCTTCAGGCTTGCGGTAAAATAATGAATCTGGATCTTAAATCTGATGCCTGTATCGAACCTATTTCCAATTGGATAGAGAAGAACAGGCTATTGGAGCAGGTCATACTGTCAGGATGTGAGACCGAACGTGCAAAAATAGTTCAACACGTCAATCCGCGCATACGAAAGCTACTGAACGTAGATCCTGCGTTATTTCTTACTAAGAACTACGAAGAAGCGGCGAAAATATGCTGTGAAGATGCTAAAAGCACGGCTTGCTTCGGTATCAACTTAAATTACCGTGTTGTTCAAGCCGAACTGCTTCATATAACAGCTAGTAATAACCTTGATGTATGCATATGGACGGTAAACGAAGAAGCGCAGATGAAGCATTTTATTGAGATGGGTGTTCGGTCAATTACTTCACGGAACGCAGCGGCCTTGTTGAAATTAAAACAAGAACTAATGAGGCAAAATGGCGCCGATGACCAACTTGTCATCCCAAGAGGACGGTACGGTAAGGTAACGGACGCTGAGCAAGCATGATCAACTGCGTCTCGCGATTCCGGCCCCGCTCTGGCAAGTGATTATGCACGCCCCTGGCTGGTTCCCTGTCGTGGAGTGAACGAACAAATGAATATCGACTTAATCGGTCTAGGTTAATAGAGAAAAGACACGCTTTAAGCGTGTCTTTTTGCTTTCTTTATCACTCTATATCGTCATGTTATTGAGATTGGATCTTCATTCTTGGTTTTTAATGGCTGTCCTTCTTTATAGTACAGATGAGGAGATAGCAGGATAAAAAAGATATGAACATCCGGAAAACCATGCTCGCTTAATATGGTATACAGTACTTGAACAATGTTATCATGCATCTCCTGATCTCTAGGAAACATAAGTATTTCGAGTGATTGTGGAGAATTGTTTAATTGTTCCACAAGAAGAAGCTCGATTTTTACTTTTTGTTGCACTACGCCTGTTACCTTTGAAAATTCCTGGATGATGATAGGTGAAATCGAAGAAATGAAATCTCTTTGAAAACCTTTAAATCTGAGAAAGGGCATATTGGTTCCTTCTTTGCAAAGTGGTTAGCGAATGTAATAATTCTAATGAAAAGTATTAGAAAAAGCAAAACCAATTTTAGATGAAATCATTCTCATATATAGATGGGCAGCTTATTCCTATTCGGAATATATTTAGGTTTACCAAGCTAGCGTATGGTGAATAATTATGGAATACAAACATTAATATGAGCCATATCAGTAGAAGGGTGAGAAGAAAATGACGATTCCAGAAAACTCCAAACAAATGAATGAGTTAATAACAATTATTAATAATTGCGTGTCGATGGAACTGAGAGTAAGAAAATCAGAAGTAGAATCGACAATAAAAAAGATGGAAGAATACGATTTTAAATATAAAAATTCATGGGCTTCCATGGAGCTAGCAGACCATATTGTGATAGATTTTTGGAAGAAAGATCTCATTAAAGAAACTAAACTAAATGAATAAAGACGCTTTTAAGCTGAACGATTTTTCATACTCAATCGTATTATAGGTGCTTTCATCAAAGTAGGAGAGAAAATGGATAGAGGATAATGGACGCATGGCAACGGGGTATACAAACCCGAAAACGAAATGTAAGCGGAGGTAGTTAAATGTCTAGAACAATTGAATTTACGAAGGATACGCTAATTCTTCATCTATCGGGATTAATAAGTGCTGCTGCATTGAAACGTCAAGTTGAAATTCCGTATTCGACGATAACAAATGTTTCAATGGATGACTTTGAATTATCCATGTTTCAATTTAGAATCGGCACTTCAATAGCTGATATTAGAGAAGGACGTTTTCTGATAGGGGATAAATGGTGTTTCATTTCTTATGAGAATCATAAAGATGTAGTTAGTATTGAATTAAATAATCATGAATTTGGAAAAGTTGTTTTTCAAATTGAAAACCCAATGGAAATAAAACAACGTATTTTGAATCATATCCTTGAAAGCTCTAATAAGTAATTGAAAAAAGAGAGTTCAAAGGAAAATATATTCCTTGAGCTCTCTTTTTAATATATAATTTGATTCTAGTAATGACGGGCTGTTATATAGCGAGTACTCCAGTAGCCAGTATTCAAAGATGAAATGACAACTCCAGAACTTTTGGTATTGCTGATAAACTGTCCATTTCCGATATAAATACCTACATGATCAATATGGCCAGGCTTATTCACGCTGAACATGACAAGATCACCAATGGCTAGATGTGCTTTATCAGGAACTCGAGAACCGAATTGCGTTTGTGCACTTGATCCCCATGGGATACTAATCCCGTTTTGTTTGAAAACAAACTGAGTAAAAGCAGAGCAATCAAAAGTCAAATGCTGCGGATCCCTAGTACCAAAGCGGTATGTGACTCTACCGATATAAGATTTAGCTGTATTTACAAACTTGTGACCATTTGTAGCATAAATCTCTGTTGCGGAAGCCGTAGTAGGCATTGTTAAACCAGCTGTAGAAAATAAAAGTGTCAGCGCGACTGAGGTAGCAACAACTAATTTTTTCAATATGTATGACACATCCCTATTCCATATTTGGTATTATGAAGTGTTTATGGGATTAATGTACCATAGAAAATGATGGATCGGCTTTAGAGGATTATTGGTTATATAGGTAATATTGTCCAAATTCATTGTCTATAACAAATAGTTGTGTGATAAAGTAATGATTAGAATTGTAATTGGAGGGATCTAGATGAGCGAATGCTATTCGGTGTTTCGCAAGTAGATCCGAATGCGTAGTAACAGGAACATGTAGTATAATTTTCCCAAGGGCGGTTTCGGTTAGAGACAATCTTCCGATTATTATTGATTCCATCTTTAAGATCGAGGAGTAAGAAGGAATTTGGCATGTGTGACGATATAAAAATGGAGTGTTAAGTTAATACTTAGCACTCCATTTTTATTTTTAGTTTTGGACTGTAGTTACAAATGTAAATAAATCACTCCTATAGGCGATTGCGCATACCTTATTCAAAAAGTGATTAAAGGACTTAAGGAGGCATTGAGAATTGAAATATACGAGTCTTGAGGCGGCAACTTTGTTTGAGCTCCGATTTTGGCTGCAGATCTTGGGGGACCATGCCAGATTTATTCATGGATCACTAACGGCGGATGAGCGAGAGGAATTAACCAGGGCCGAGATGTTTATTCAATCATTTGATAGTATGTTGGAATCAGTTAGAGCCGAGTCAACCGTGTATTCTATTTATGAACTAAATAAGGCTGCTTTCCAAAAAGGGCAAGAATTACGCTTCTTCAAATTACACCTTTTAAAACGTCATCTTAGTGGAAAAATAAAAATCAATTTGCCTCCAACATTCCTAAACCATATGGTCAATGAGGTAGAAGAGGCACTATCCATCTTCCAGTCTCTGCAAGCAGGACAAATTCCACCGCTACAAGACCCACTTCATCACCACTTGGTTTGGTTGCAGGATGCGTTTGGTCATGCAGCTTCTGTTAGCTGTAGATTGGACTTGGTGGAAAAGAGACTAAAGGAAAAAAGTAACAAATTTACTAAACATTTCGAAGAGTTTTATTTGAAAGCGGTGGAATTAGCCGGCTATACCCGTACGGGACTTCGAAATTTCCCGGCACTAAATTGGTTTAACAAAGAGGTTGAGTTAGAAATGCTTTTGTTCATGGAGTTCTTAAAAGAGTTGGAAGAGATGGGGTTAACGCGGGAGATTCTAGGTACTTTGATGCCATTGATGGCAGATCATATGGCTAGGGAAGAATGCTACTATTTGACGAAGTTGTCCTGGGTGTCCGAAGTGAACCATCTGAACTGTGACCCGACAAAGCCGAGAGTGGAGTCATAATCACATTTTAAGAGCTTAAAGCTATTGCTGTAATAATAATTTAAAAGGTAAAAAAAGGCGGCCGTGAGGCTGTCTTTTTACTTGCATAGTTCTAGAAGCATTTGGGGGAAAATAACGAATTATGTTAATATTAAAATAGGTAAATCTATCCATGGAGAGGAGAATGAACGTTTGAAAATTGAATTTGAGACAGAACTGTGTCGGCGGTTTCACATCAGGTATCCGATTTTTTTGGCAGGCATGGCAGGAGGGCCATCAACGGTGAAATTGACGGCTTCCGTGTCCAATGCGGGTGGACTAGGTACACTGGGAGCAGCCTACATGGAGCCGGCTGCAATTCGTGAGGCTATTTGTGAAATTCGTAAGCTAACTGATGCGCCATTTGGTGTTAATCTTTTTGTGGTACACGCTTCCGACGACAATTCGAGAATCGTGGAAGTCCAACGTGAACTGAACCAGATACGGGACGTGCTTGGCATTTCTCATGCAGATAAAGAAGGAGTGACGTCACCTGACCTTTTTGAGAAACAATTTGCGGTAGTATTGGAAGAAAAGGTGCCTGTGATCAGCACCGCGTTCGGCGTTCTTCCTGAACCGCTCATGCAGCAGGCTAAGTTGGCTGGGATGCAAGTTGTGGCAATGGTTACCACAGTACAGGAAGCAATCTTAGCTCAGCAGGCTGGCTGTGATGCTGTAGTAGCCCAGGGAAGCGAAGCAGGAGGACATCGGGGGACTTTCGACATCTCCATTCATCCCATGGGAGCGAACGTCGGCACATTCGCGTTAGTACCGCAAATTGTAGATCGAGTCACAATTCCGGTCATTGCCGCCGGAGGTATTATGGATGGCAGGGGGCTTGTTGCGGCTTTAGCACTTGGAGCGCAAGGAGTTCAGATGGGAACTCGATTCCTGACAGCAATCGAATCCGGAGCGCATGTTTCCTATCAACAGGCCCTACTGGAAAGTACAGAAGAGAGCACGGTATTGACGAAAGCTTTTTCGGGTCGCCCAGCACGCGGAATAGGTAACGAGTTTATCCGAAAATGGGACGCAAGCGGGATCGATCCGCTTCCTTTTCCAACACATAACACACTGACGCGTGATATTCGCAATGCTGCCGCCATCCAAAAGAATGCGGACTATATGTCCTTGTGGGCTGGACAAGGGACAAGAATGTTGACTTCCGGCCAACATGCAGCAGATATCGTTGCACAGACGATGCAGCAGGCTCTTTCTATATTTTCTTAGCAAATTAATATATTATTCAGCCATAGAGTTTACGGAATCTTTGGGAGAGAAGACCGAAATATGGTCCACCTTACCCGTCGACTTAGGGATAATGAACTTAAGCTGAAATGCTTCATTGGCCATGTAGATGTAAATTGTGTCGTTTCCATTTAATTTCGTGTCAGCAGGCTTGCCTAAAGTATGCTCAATCTCTTTAAGTGTTAATTTTTGCAAAGTAGGGTCACTTGAACGGACATCGAAAATTTGCATGCCTGACCTCGTCAATCATACCTGTATGAGCAGCATACTTAATGCCAGGTACTTGGCCATTTTTGGCAAGCTCTAGTAATGTTTTAAGCTGCTTGCTAATTGCTTCGGTGCCTGCTGCGGGGGTAGCAGACGGAGTCGCAGGGAGTGTTGTTGTTGATGGTGCTGCTCTAGGTTTTCTTATAAAATTCAACGATGTATTCATACATTATCTCGGCCAATACTTAACCAGTCTCTATTTTATTGGCGTATTTTCAACAATTTCCTTAACGAACAGCACTTCCGTACCATGTGGCTTGAACATTGTAATGTCGTAGGTAATACCTCCGGGTTTGCTCATCTGCACCTTTACATAAGGGGTTTCGCAGCTGATTTCGGTAATTACCCTGTCAGGATCAATTATGATTTTCTTCTCGCTGCTTTGGGCTTTATTCTGCAACTCAGCTACTTCTTCCAAAGATATCAAATTAGAACAGTTGACTAATGCGACAATGACAGGACTGCTCAACCACGGTTGATGTCCTTCCTTATACTGTTTGAATACGGTCTCAGGTAAAAGTTCGGACTTTCCCTGACGGTAGTAAGGGATTTCCGTGAGTGGTTTGGACAATTGGTTTTCATTCAGTGAGTAGAGTATTTTTCGTTCCATCTTGGGTGTAGTTTCTAATTTTGAATACGAGAATTTGGACGCGAGTGCGATCTCACCCGTTGGAGGAATGGCGAATTGTGCGGAATTGTCGACTGGATGAACGTCTGCTGCTCCTGCGGTTGCGGACGAATCAGGCTTACATGCCGACATCATCACTGTCATTAAAATTGTAATTAACAAATTCACGCATTTCATTAAATTTATTTTTAACGAAGTCTGCACGGGGTTCACATCATTTCTTTTTTAGTTGCGGGCAGTATATTCAAATGGAAGTGTTTAAAGAGAAAGAAGTACGAGTTGTCCGAATTGTGGGCACGAACGACTTCGAGAAGTGATGCGCGATAACTAATTCTCCAACATTGTCAGCAATTCTTATAAATTTTATTCAACATTACTC
Source organism: Paenibacillus sp. yr247 (assembly GCF_900103825.1). GTDB lineage: Bacteria > Bacillota > Bacilli > Paenibacillales > NBRC-103111 > Paenibacillus_E. The sequence continues at coordinate 161,777 of NZ_FNIF01000004.1, read as the reverse complement.
TATAACCTTGTCTTATATTAGAGTAACATTAGGAAGGCTGAGGCTGAACGATTGGGAGGGATTATTTGAATGTTCGATGTATATGAATTACGAGATAAAATGGAATATTTCGATGATGCAGTTAACCTGTTTTGGAGTCAATGGGGATATCAAAGTAACTTTAAGTATTATCATGATTGCATGCTTCACTCGTGTAATACAGAGAGCGAATCGTTTGGGTTACTTTGATGGAAAGGGCGTGAGATATGGTCGCCATAGCTCTCTTACTTGTCCTTAGTTCAGGTTTCCTTCATTCGATCTGGAATCTTTATACAAAGAGGAGTAGGAATAAGAATGTCTTTCTTTGGTTCTGCCAAATCGTTGCCATTCTCATTTTCCTGCCTTGGACGATAATCGACTTGAATACTTCCTTCATAAACCTCACGGGCGCTCAATTCATACTTTCATCTAAAATTAATGCGAAGTACAGTCAGTTCACTGAAAGTCCCTTTAGTGGCTTTAGCAGTAGTCATTTGTATTGCCAGTTATATCACTGTTGATAAAATAACACTGAAATATGTATCTCCAGTTGTATTGAATGAGACAACAAACATTGGTAATTTAATTGCTCTTTCTTGGGCGGTTTTCGTATCTAAGGGATTACACCAAGAATTGAGAACAAATTGGAGGTTTATTTTGATTGGCGGCCTCATTGCACCAGGCGGTTATTTATTGTTTTTGTATGCATTATCTCTAGCTCCATTGTCACAGTTAGCTCCGATGAGGGAGATAGGAAATGTATTTGGTACAATACTGGGGATTGTTATTCTGAGAGAAAAACAAGGTATACAGCGAATTCTTACCTCAACGGTAATTACAATCGGAGTCATAATTTTAGGAGTGTGGGGTTAAAAAAATACATGGACAATACCAGTTCCTTCAAGGTTTTTTAAACGTTTCGATCGAGATAGCCGAACTTCCCATGGTATACTGGAACTTGAAAAGCTTCCCAAAATTCATCCCAAGATTCGTTCGATCAAAAAAAAGAGATCCAAAGCAACATGCTGAGGATCTAAATTTAATATATTAACTTTTGATACGTATTATATTGCAAAAGTCATAGTAATAATAACCAATAAAATAAAGAGAACCAATACTGCTGCTGAACTTGTACCGGCGCTATAGCCTCCTGTTCCATATCCCATATTCAGTCACTCCTTTCATCGTAATATCATGCCGTTTTTCTCAAAAGAAAAACGGGGACCTGCGGAAGAAAAACGGGGACTCCTCAATGGCCAATAAATCAAAAAGGACAAGTGGAGTGATTGGGTTGAAGAATGGGCTGAACGGTGTAAATGGTGTAAATGCGCTTGTGCTTACGAGGTTGGCATTTGAACGAAGATAGATTTTGTCATGTGTGCGCTTATCCAAAATGCCATCTAAAACTTGCCCTTGGCGTGTCATAACGTAAACATGTTTGCCCATGAGGGATTTTAGCCGATTTTTGTTGATTGACATCCCCACACCTCCTCCGAAGGATGTATTCTTTTAAAAAGTTTAAGGTGTGTTACGAATTACCATACAAAAGTACTGGTGATAATAACCAAAAGAATGAAGAGGACCAAAACCGTAGCCATACTTGTACCGATACCACCGCTATAACAACTTCCTGCAGCATATCCCATTCCATCTCGCTCCCTTCTGTTATAAGATAGTCTATTGTATTTCAATGGCATTTGAAATGAATGGACAAATGTCAGTTAGCAAAGGCCTGTTTTGAGATGGGGTACAACTATCACTGTTTTTTGAATAAACACCACTATTGTGATAAAGCTCTTAGTACTTGACAGCTTGTATGAACAGGAGCTGGGGGCTATGATAGAAGAGAGGAGGTTAACGCCTATGATTCAATACCAGAATGAACACCTAACGGTGTTCCAGAGCGAATTATTTCAGACGACCTCCACGGTTGTACAAACCAAGGAGATGGTGCTCATCGTGGATCCGAACTGGCTTTCGAATGAAGTCAAGGCGATCCAAGATTATGTACATACGATTAAAGGAGATCGGGACACGTATCTTCTTTTTACACACGGAGATTTCGATCATATCATTGGCTATCAAGCGTTTCCAGATGCAAAAACAATAGGGAGTTTTGGACTGCAGAATCATCCGAAGAAAGAACATAAACTTCAATTGATCCGGGAGTTTGATGCCAAAAATTATATTGTAAGAAACTATCCCATCGAATTTCCAAAGCTGGATATCGTGATTCACGAGGATGGCCAGCAGCTTTGTCTGGGGGACACGATTATGACTTTCTATCAAGCGCCGGGACATACAGCAGATGGATTGATTACCATAATCGAACCTCTGGGTGTCATGATACCAGGAGATTATTTATCGGATTTTGAACTGCCTTTTATATATCAGAGCGCGAAGGCGTATAGCCAAACGCTGGATAAAATAAAATCTATGTTCGATGCTCATTCAATACACTTGCTTGTTCCAGGTCATGGGCAAGCCACTGCGGAATCGGGAGAGATGAAGAGACGTGTTGACATGGCATCAGATTACTTGAATCGGCTTTGTCAGGCGGTCCTTACGAATAATGAGCACGCTCTCGATGCGCTCTCTAAGGAACATGCCTTCCTATCCACCTTTACCGAAGCCTGTCACAAGGAAAATGTAAGCATTATAAGAAGTGAATATTGCTAGCGCTATGCAAGGACTAAAATAATTCAAACAGGATGTATAGAATCAATTGGATCGGACATAATAATTGACGACGGTGAAACAAGAGAGGTGTGGTTCCGTTGAACATTCAACGAGATAAATACCAGGGAAGTTGTTTTTGAATCCATATAGAAGCGAGGAGATGTGCCGCAAACACTTAATGTAGTACACGTACTGCAATAATGGATGAGGTAATGACCGAGCCAAGTAAGGATCAATGCATAAGTACCATCAATTAATTCACCGTCGAGAAGAACTCCGAAAGGAGTTCTTTTTCTTTATTTTGAAACGCACAACAGGGTAATTTATGATTATTCCAGTAAACCGAAATTGTAAAAAGGAGCGGATGGAATCAGCTCCTTTTTATTCATGCATAATTGCTATCTATATACGCATTACATGGTTGATATGAGATATGAATATATTTTTATATAACATATAGGAAATTGGTTACGCTTTCGGGAGGATAGTTGAATAACTACGTGGAATTATTTGTATACAATGAAAATTCAATGACAGGGTGAAAGGGGAGGAGAGCTAAATGAGAAATGACAACGAAATGCTTGATTTTATTAGCCAATTCGCCAAAGATGACGAGCGTGTACGCGCGGTCATAATGAACGGCTCACGTGTTGATCCGAATGCTCCCCGCGACATATTTCAGGACTATGATATCGTCTTTATCGTGTCCTCAATTGATCATTTTGTTCGTGATCGAAGTTGGATTGAAAATTTCGGAGAAATACTCATCATGCAGACCCCCGATGAAATGGAATCTCCAACATATCAAGTTCAGGACAGATTTGCATTTCTCATGTTGTTTACTGATGGAAATCGCATTGATCTTACACTTTATGCTGCCAATAAAATGGCTGACTTTAAAACAGACAGCTTAAGTCTGCTGCTGCTAGATAAAGACGGTATAGTAGAACCTTTTCCAGCGCCAAGCACTAAAGATTATTTGATAAAACCTCCAACAGCCAAACAATTTGCTAACTGTTGCAATGAGTTCTGGTGGGTAAGTACATATATTGCAAAAGGGTTATGGCGTATGGAACTTCCTTATGCGAAGTTTATGTATGACCGACCTGTACGGGATATGCTGACTTTGATGCTTCAGTGGCATATAGGCTCACGCACCGATTTGGTCGTTGATCCAGGCAAGTGCGGGAAGTATTTTGAGAAATATCTGGAATCCAAGCATTGGGAGGCATTTGTTCAAACATTTCCAGACGCAGATTACGAGAACATTTGGGAGGCGCTTTTTGTTATGTGCGATCTTTTTAGGGAAACGGCAATGGATGTTGCGCATCATTTCGGCTTTAATTATCCAGTTCTTGAAGATAAACGAGTTACAGCACATCTGCATCACGTAAGAAATCTTCCCCGGAATGCTGAAGGTGTGTACTAATTTAAACATCAGTTATTACAATCGAAAGGAGAAATTGGTATGACATCCAAAAAAGTATGGTTAGATACCGATATTGGTGGCGACATAGACGATGCTCTATGTTTAGCCTATCTACTTCGTCACCCTTCGTGTGAACTAATAGGAGTTACCACTGTAGGTGGAGAAGTTGAAAAAAGAGCCATGGTTGCTGATGCTATTTGTAAGGCTGCAGGTAAAAGTATTCCCATTTATGCTGGTACGGACAAGCAATTGTTACCTAGCGGTATGTATCCAACACCTGATGGCGCAGTCAAACTGTCAAACTGGGAGCATGAAACTTCTTTTCAAAAGTATCAAGCCGTTGATTTTATGCGTAAAACCATCCATGAAAATCCATATGAAATCTCACTTTTAGCCATAGGTCATTTAACAAATATTGCTTTGCTTTTTCTGATTGATCCCGAAATTCCTAAACTGATTAAAGAACTATATATCATGAGTGGTGTGTTTTCAGAAGAGTCGGAAAATAGGTTGGATTTGCCAGAGGCTAACTGGAATTCATGGTTAGATCCTCATGCTTGTGCCATTGTTTACAATACAAACGTGCCCATCATTAAAACCTTTGGACTCAATGTGACAACCAAGCTTATGCTCAATAGACATGAGAAAGATGATCTTTTTAGTTCTGATATTATGAGAGCAGTTGAAGATTTTGGCTCACCATGGTTGGAAAATAATGATATGACATTCCATGATCCGCTTGTAGCAGCTTGTTTATTTGAACCTCAACTATGTGAATATCAGAGAGGTTTTATTGATGTTGATTTTAAAACTGAGCAGAGACTTGGAATGATGAGCTTTCGTGAAAGCGATGCTGGTAGTCATCAAATTGCAACAGCAGTAAACCGAAATCATTTTTTTGAGCATTACTTTTCAGTCATTTGTAAATAAAGCGAAATGAAAGGCCAAATGCAGTTTGTGGGCTAAATTATAAATAGTAAATATAAAAGGGGTGAGCTTTACATGTCCACTACATTACCTCCAGATATCAAGCTTGGTCTGGTTAAATTGAACGTATCCAATCTAGAGCGTTCCATTCGATTTTATCTAGAGATCGTTGGCTTGAAAGTCCTTCAATCCACATCAACGCAAGCAGAATTAACGGTTGATGGCATCCATCCTTTTCTCTTGCTAGAAGAAATTCCACATGCACAGGTCACTCAACGAAGATCCGCTGCTGGTCTTTATCATTTCGCTATCCTACTGCCATCGCGCAAAGATCTTGGTGCTTCTTTACGCAATCTCATTCAATCCGGCATCCACATCGGTCAAGCTGATCACTTAGTTAGCGAAGCTTTATATATTACAGACCCAGACAATAACGGTATTGAAATTTATTGCGATCGACCCAGAAACACTTGGCGCCGCGATGAGAATGGCAATTACATCATGGCCTCAGATCCTATCGACTGGGAAGGTGTGCTGAAAGAAGCTGAGGGCTTCGAATGGAGCGGCCTACCTGTTGGTTCAACCATGGGAAATATCCATTTTCATGTCAAAAATCTACAGAAGTCTAGGGAGTTCTACTGTGATGTTCTTGGCTTCGATGTGGCCGTTGATGCCAGTGAGACGATGAAAGCCCTATTCATATCCGCAGGTGGGTATCATCATCATATAGGAATGAATATATGGGCTGGCGAAGAAGCGCCATCACGGCCTTCGAATGGAACGGGGCTTGAATATTACACTCTAATTTTCCCTACTGAGAAGACACGCAATGAAGCATTAGAACGGCTGCAGAGCGTGGGCGTGCAAGCAACTGATCTAGATGATGTCTTGACTGTTACAGATCCTTCAGGGATACAATTGAGATTATTATTCGCTGAATAATTCATATTAAAGAAGCATGCTGCAGCCGGGAGGCGTAACATGCTTCTTCATTATTATTTCTTTATTTTTATGATAAATGGAAACTCAAAAGTTCTTTCGTCTTGATTTAGGGATCAACAACGATTTGGCGCGCAGCATTGATCGTTTTTTTGTTGTTTTGAATTTGGCAGTGAAAGTTACCATTTTACTCTTCGGTTTCCATCTATTCTTCTTCAACTTATTGGAAAAATTGTTTATCTTGTTCCGTCTGCGTTTTAATACAAGAGTGTTTCTTCTTTTTCTAGCTGATTTTTTTGATAAGGACTCTTGGCCGGTGATTAAGGAAGGTTGTTTTAAAATTGAACTTAGCATTCCGTAATGTATAGGCTGGATATTGAGCGCTTGACATGTTTGCTTGATTGCAGGATCACGAAAAACAGCCAGTTCAGCTTCCCTAGCATCCGTCCACTCTGAGATTTCGCGCAGAATGTCGTCGGCATATCCAGGATGGCACATCAATTCCGTCGTACCTTCTGGAAGCTGGTTGAGGTATTGAAGTAAAAGATTCAGTCCATCTTGTTTCTCATATGTGTCTAAAATTACATAATCCGTCATCAATGGCGAGGGATAGACTGTTTCATCAGTCGTTTGTGACCGCCGCATGGGGATGTTCTCTTTTTCAGCTAAATGAGCCATTGTCTTGTATACAGAAGGAAAAATCTGATGAATATGATGATGAGAATCCAAATGAGTTGGCCGGAGACCCGAAGCGAGAAATCGATTCCATTGAGCAGTAAGTTCAGTTTCGATGTCCCGTTCATCTCTGGTGCAAACAGTCTTAATATTATAAAATGTTCCGTCTTTTTGTACGAGAGAAGGGATGCTATTCGGGTTTGAAACAGGTCTTCCGTATGTTAAATTAAAGTGCAGACCAACTCCGAGATCGGGGAGTGAGCGAGACCAATTTATTGCATCCTTAAATCCAGGCATATTAACCATAAGGGTAGTACTAGTGATCCCACCTGCCTTATAGGCTTCTACAACTCCTTTATTAACACCGGGCGATATGCCGAAATCGTCGGCATTTACAATTAAATATTTCATACTGTAATCAGTCCTCTCTGGGTACAATCTTCTATCGATTATCAAATGCAGTACTTATGTAATCGGAAAGGGACAAATGATTGGAAATCACGGTATTCTACTATTATTTTTTTATTACAAAAATAATGGAGTAACTAAAAGAAGCTTGGTAACGCCTTGAGAGAACATTGCCCTCATTTTCCACTCTTTTAGAGCGTGCCTCGTATTGACATGATGTTATCCAACAATAATTTGGATTAGGAGGAAATTTGAAATGAAAGAGTTAAGCGGGAAACACGTAATTTATCTCATATCTGGTCCGCTAGGAGTAGGGAAATCAACAATTTCGAAAGAACTCGCACAAAATGTTAAGCAATGCGTTCTTATTGAGGGCGATGATATACTTCATATGTTTAAGGGAGAATCACATCCATCATGGGAGGAACGGTTAAGACTAACGTGGAAGAACATCCTTGCTTTAACGAGGAATTTTATTCAACATGAGTTAAACGTAGTCATTGATTTTGTAGTAGAGGATGAGCTTGATTGGTTTTGTAAACATATATCAGATTTAAATGTAAGATTAAACTATGTCGTACTACGAGCTGATAAAGAAAAATTAATCGAACGTCTAAGTAAAAGGGGGGATATTCATTCCTTAGAACGATCTTTATTTCTACTTAACAAAATGGAAACTTCTCCATCAAATAACCAATTTATTTATGACACTACACTCAAACTGCCAGCTGAGATTGTAAAAGAAATTATCCAAAACCACTCTGGTTTTAATGTGTATATTGAACCCAGTTATTAAGCGGCGAACTATAAAGCAGGAGCTGTTATTTGAAGCGTTAAGCCGCTCTAGCTCCTGCTGTACCTCGTACTTGAAAATGGTATTCGTTCGAGACGAGGCGGGATTGTGAAAAAGCTGATCGACCTGTACGTCCGCGCCGGCTCTCGCTTCCATCAGCCACACCTGCTCCTCCATTCTGGAAAAACCTGTTGAATGGTATCCGAATTTACGGAAGCGACGACTCGGTTCAGGTTTTGCATTACCTGGGCGCCATTTGCTCTGGACATTAGAAACCACTTTTGGGCTTGCAGTTCATCGTACAGAACCTTCGACTTATGCAGTGATTCTTGTAGTATTACGATCTGCTGCTTCACTGTCTGATACTGCTCGTGATACACTTGGAGCCTTTTTTCACAAATGAGTTTTTCTTCTACAGCTTGCTGTGCGATCGTTTCTTCATCTCGGTCGAGCGCGAGATTTGCTTGTCGGACACGCTTCCCGATGACCTGTTCAAGTTCGCTGACCAACGCTTCATACTTGCGCTCAGCGATCAACTGGTTTACGAGTGCGGTCTTGGCTGTAGCGATTTGTTCCTCCAGCTCTCGTAGGTACTGCTTGACCATGGTGATCGGATTTTCCATTTTATCGAGCATCTCGTTGATATCGGCTAAGGCAATGTCTTTTACTCTTTTAAAAATCCCCATTTGATTTCTCCTCCTTGTGTATGTTTCGCTCCCATTCATCCAACATGTTCGCCTTGTGACTTAAGGGCGCCTGATAGGAAACCGTTGGCGTGGCCGCATCGATATTTGCAAACCAGTTGTTCTGCTTATGTGTTCGAAATCTTCTCCACAACAAAAATCCGAGTAAAACGACGATTAGCATTCCTACAATGCTCTGAAGCGGCGATCCATGAAAGCCATGGTGCATGCCTTCATAAGAGTTGCCTCTGAATTGGTGCCAATTTTCCGAGCCTCTTATATGACCTTCTCCCATCTCTCATCCTTCCTCTCTATTGTTTGTCTTACAATTAGAAGTATAGGCTGGGTAGCCAACTGAATCTTAATTGAAAGGTTGCTGAAAATGCGCTGAAGGTGTGCTCCGTCTCTAACCTATCGGGCAGTTTACTTATAACAAAAACTCTTGGAACATGATAAAATATGTAGTATTTAAGAATAATTTTAGTGAGGCGTTTATAATGAGAATTTCAGGTCTTGACCCCGATAATTTAACAAAAGAGCAAATAGCAAAATTAATATTTGAGGGAATTGGGGACGATGGTCAATCTGGTGATTGTATTTTTGTTTTTGGAAGTAACAAAAGTATTAAATATAGGGTACCTAAGGCTGTTGAGTTATACAAGAATGGCAGGGCACCAAAACTTCTATTTTCAGGTGGAACAGTATGGGAAGGGCAGTCTAATAAAGCTGAGGCGTTAGTAATGATGGAAAAAGCAATAGAATTAGGTGTTCCCGACGAAGATATTCTCATAGAAAAAGAATCAAAACATACTAAAGAGAATGTTATTTCCTCATTGATGATATTAGATAGGGCGTTTATGTTGCATAATTTAAGAAGAATCCTTGTTGTCACTAGTACCTATCACATGAGAAGGTCTTATCTTACATTAAAAACCTACATGCCCAAATGGATTGAGTATACGCTTTGTCCAGTAGATGACCAAACTACAAGGAAAGACAATTGGTGGTTAGATGCTGAGGGAACAAAAAGGATTGAAACTGAATCTAAAAAGATAATAGAGTATATAAGAATGGGTGCAATTGAAGACGATAATATCTCATAGAAATAGGAAATGTAGAATTGAAATATAACGGTAAACAATAACTGCCGAGTGGATACCTTTGATGAACGAAGGTTAGCTTGCTACGTTGCGCTCCTCTTTTGTATTTTGAAATAAAGGGACATGCATAGGCTAGAGTGGTGAGTTTACTTCAACGTTTAGTTCATGATTAAGTTACTAATAAGTTACAAAAAAAACCATAATAAAAAGCGATAACGTTACTACAGTCATCTAATTGTGGTAAAATCATTTGAGAACGATATTCGGAATTCCAATAAATTTATTTATAGGGGTGGTCTTGTGGAGTCCAAAAGAGCAGCTGCTGAAAAAGCAGTGGAATACATACAAGATGGTATGATTGTCGGATTAGGTACTGGCTCTACGGCCTATTGGGCAATTCAAGAAATAGGAAAAAAAATAAATAGTGGTCTTCATATTAAGGCTGTAGCAACATCAATTCACTCAGAAAACCTGGCTAAGGAATTGGGAATCCACTTAATTCCATTCTCAGAGATAGAAGAAATTGACGTCACGATTGATGGTGCTGACGAAGTTGACGATGAATGGAACTTAATAAAGGGCGGGGGAGGCGCTCTGTTGCGCGAGAAGATTGTAGCTTCTTCAAGTAAACAACTTATTATTGTTATCGATGAAAGCAAGATCGTAAATCGACTTGGGAATTTCCCCTTACCTGTTGAAATTGTGAAATTCGGTTATGAAATAACATTGAGAAAACTTAGCGCTCTCGGATGTACTCCGAAACTTAGAATTTTTGAAAATAATCCATTCACGACTGATAACGGAAATTACATTATTGATTGTGATTTTAGAAGTATCGAGCAGCCAAGAGAACTCCATGACGAGATCAATAGGATAACAGGTGTTGTTGATAATGGGTTATTTGTAAATATGGCTGCGAAAGTAATTGTTGGTTATCAAGATGGATTTGTTAAAGAATTGAATAATGAAATTTGAATTCAAACTGAATTAAGTAGATTCATATCGGAGGAGAGGTATCATGAAACAAAGATTGCTCAGAAACGAAGTGCCAATCGAACTCACATGGGATCTTTCCGAGCTGTTCCCTAGCAACCAGGCTTGGGAAACGGAGCTGAAAACTCTACAAGAGCTTGCTACTCATATACAGCAATATAAGGGGAATTTGCAGAACGGAGCGAGCCATCTGGCGGACTGCCTGGAGGCACAAGAAGGATTACTTGAAAGGACAATGCGAGTGGCGACATACGCCAGGCTGCGTTTCACGGAAGACACGAGTAACCCACAAAACCAAGCGGACTCTATTCGCTCGGGAGACGCCACATCCGGGATAGGAGCTGCGCTCTCGTTTATACGTTCAGAAATACTAGCTTTGCCCGATGGGACAATTGAGGGATACATAAAGGAAGAGCCGCGGCTTGAGCCATTTCGCAAAAGCCTGGATGATCTGCTCGAAACGAAGCCTCACCAGTTGAGTGCAGAAACGGAGGCCGTCTTGGCATCTCTTAGTGAAGTGCTGGGAGCGCCATACAATATATATCAACGCAGCAAGCTGTCAGACATGTCTTTTTCCTCCGTTAACGACGAACAAGGCGTGACCCATCCGGTTTCGTTTGCCCTTTTTGAGACGGACTATGAATTCTCCGCGAATACAACGCTTCGCCGGGCTTCTTATGAATCGTTCACAATGACGCTAGAGAAATATCAGAATACGTTCGCAGCAACTTATGCGACCGAAGTGAAGAGACAAACCGTGACAGCTAACTTGCGCGGATATGTATCTGTAACGGATATGCTTTTGCAGCCTCAGCAGGTGACAAAGGAGATGTACCATACGATTCTCGATGTCATCCGCATGGAGCTTGCTCCTCACATGCAGCGTTTGATGAAGCTGAAAAAAAAGGTGCTCGGCTTGGATCGCTTACTGTTTTGCGACCTGAAAGCTCCGTTTGATCCGGAATTCAATCCATCGGTTACCACTCAAGAAGCCGGTTCGACAATCTTGGAAGCGCTGAACGTCATGGGACCAGAATATACAGAGTTGATGGAACAAGCCTTGTCACAGCGATGGATTGACTACGCAGACAATGTCGGTAAATCAACTGGTGCATTCTGCGCTTCACCATACGGCGCTCATCCATTCATTTTGATTACATGGGCCGGAAATATGAGAAGCGCCTTCACCTTGGCGCATGAGCTCGGTCATGCCGGTCACCTGATGCTCGCGGCACGCTATCAACGGTACACGAATTTCCGACCGTCAACCTACTTCATCGAAGCACCATCCACGATGAACGAGCTGCTGTTGGCGGAGCACATCTTGAAGCAATCTAGTGATCCAAGGATGAAGCGATGGGTTATACTGCAGCTGTTGAATACGTATTATCATAATTTCGTGACACATTTGCTCGAAGGCGACATGCAAAGTAGAGTATACGCTCTTGCAGAATCGGGCGAGGCTCTGACTGCGAAGAAGCTGTCTTCTTTAAAAGGAAATGTACTCTCTGAGTTCTGGGGGGATGCTGTGGAATTAGAACCGGGTGCTAATTTGACTTGGATGCGTCAGCCGCATTACTACATGGGGCTTTATCCATACACCTACGCTGCGGGTTTGACGGCTTCGACAGCAGTTGTGCAGCTTATGAAGGAAGAGGGGCAGCCTGTTATCGATCGTTGGCTAGAAGTTCTTAAGGCCGGCGGTACGGTACGTCCGCTCGACTTATTAAAGCATGCTGGTGTCGACATGGCAGATGCAAAACCGATCCGCAGCGCAGTTGCTTATGTCGGATCATTGGTAGACGAGTTGGAGCGTTTGTTCTAAAGCTTATTATGGAATCTGCATAGAGATAAAACTAAACAAAATTGCATGACCCCGCATAGATCGCGGGTTTTTTAATGGTTGTTCAGTGCCAAACCACAGAAGTCGAATTGCCAGCCTGATTACGTCTCCAGACCGAGAACATTTAACTACTTACGATTGATGATGGATTTGTCTAACGTATTTATGCTTAAAGAGTTAGTCAACAACCATATTGAATGAGTAGAGGTGTTACTTGAAAAAGCAAGGAAACAACAAGAAATTGATTTTAATCGGCCTGCTTCATGGCCTAGTGTTTTCAGAATTGGATCAAACGGTCGTATCGACGGCTTTGCCAACCAAAGTGTGTAAGGGTAGCTCAAGAGCACTAAAGTCTGAAATTTTCAGGGTTGCTAACGAATAACTTGCATTCAGTATATGTATGCGATATATTGCATTCATTCTAAGTCTCGCAAGAGGAACTAGAGATACGCACCAAAGATTGGAGAGATTATCTTGTACAAAAATGGGAATGTGACTGTAATGGTATCCGATTTAAACAAAGCAGTCCGGTTTTATGTGGACATATTGGGACTGAGGTTGCAGTATGAAGTACCAGGGCGCTGGGCACAAATCGAAGCCCCGGGACTAACAATCGGGTTACACCCATCCAATGAACACGGCCCCAATCCTGGGAATTCAGAGAGTATTTCAATCGGGTTGGAAGCGCAGAATTTTGCTGCTGCAATGGAAACTCTGCAAACGCGGGGCGTCGAATTTTCTCCTATCATGGAGGACAAAGCAACTCGGATAGCCTATTTTGGTGATCCTGATGGAAATCCTCTTTACTTGATTGAAGTTAAATATGGCGGCTAGGATTGACAACGATTAAATGGAAATATATACTAGGCTAATCAGTTAAAATTTCAAATTATAACGCAATGATTGGGAGTATGAAGGAACAACTATTGCCCAAAGAGCTGTCGAATTCGTGCAAGATAGCCAATAGTTTCCCCAACTCGCCCATGAGCGGTAAGATCGAACTTATAGTAGATCTTAACGGGTTACCTCCGTAATCGGGATCTAAGGATTCGTAGATATGTTTACGAATCAAGAAGAGTGGTACCGCGAAGGTTGAACCTATCGCCTCTTTGAAGGCGATGGGTTTTTGTGTTTCCAAAAAGGGAGGGAATACGTGTGGAAAATGTGATTGCGTATTATTCGAGTTTTGATGAATAGGGAAGGTTAGATCGGGAGCCTCTAGAGTTCACCATTAATTGGCATTACATGAGGCAATACTTGCCTAACTCGGGGAATGTTTTAGATAATGGCGCTGGACCTGGAAAATACTCATGTGAGTTAGCGAAACTGGGATACAACGATACAATATAGAGGTTTGTCAAATCGATTATAATCTTTATAAGAGTGAAGAGTGGTCAAATAGAATTTTTACCTCTTTGCTTGATTCAAGAAAATACGCCATTCCTAATTTACTTACGAGCAAAGAAATATCACAGTATGCTGAACGCACGATTAAGAACCTAAGAGATGAAAGAAATGAACCTCACATTTTACCCGTATACATTACTGATGAGATTGTAAGATTGTTTATAGATACTACCGTAGATGAACTAAAGCCTCTTATAAAAGAATGGAATAATTTATAGACGAATGTGTCAGCAGCAGGAACATGTATCGCGCGAAAGTGGCTGGAAACAACCAAATTTATTGATACATGAAAAAACCCACTCTAATTGAGTGGGTTTTTTGTGATTTATTAAATGATTAGAAACGAGTTGCAGCTTCTTTTGCTTTAACAATTGCTTTTTCTTTAATGGATTGAGCTTGATCAGGCGCTACAGCCATGCCTTCAACAAAAATGCCTTCAAAAGATGGAATTCCGTAGAATTGTGCAATTTTCTTCAAATAGCTATGACCACTTTCAAACGCAACAGCAGGACCTTCGGAATAAACGCCGCCACTAGCTTGAATATGTAGTCCTTTTTTGTCAGTTAGCAAGCCAACAGGGCCATTTTCTGTATATTTGAAAGTTTTACCTGCAACGGAAACTGCATCAATGTAAGCCTTCAAAACTGGAGGGAAAGAGAAATTCCACATTGGAGAAACAAAAACATATTTATCGGCAGCCACGAATTGATCTACGATTGCGCCTAAACGTGCTACTTTTGATTTTTCAGCATCACTCAACTGGTCAAAAGCAGATCCTGATTGAAGTTTTCCCCAACCGCTAAATACATCAGCATCAATTTGAGGAATATCCTGTTTGTACAGATCCACATGAATGACTTCATCGGATTGATTTGCCTCACGATAAGCGTCAATAAATTCTTTACCTACCGCTAAACTGAATGATGTTTGGTGATCATGCGGATGTGCTGTGATATAAAGTACAGTTGCCATTTTAAAACTTCCCTTCTATCAATAAATTAGTTACAGTTATATTATAACTTATTTAAAGTAAATAGCAAACATTAAATTATTTACTAATATTCTGTTTAAAATTTGTATAAGAATCCACAAATTTGAGCATAGTATGGTCGTTGTATCCATTTAAAAAAAAGCAAGGGAGCTACTTCTAACTATGACAACAACCAGTGGACAGCAAGGAGCGCATGGCACCGGCCAAGTGGAAGAACAACTGAACAATCAGGCACAAGCAGCAGAGCAAATACAGGGAAAAAATAAAGTCGATCAAGAGATCATAGCCGCGGCAAACGAGCATAGCTCAGAACTCGATGAAGTCATTGAACGTGAGACAACGTAAGGATATAAACATGAACTCACTTATACAGATGAGAGTATGAAAAATAAACCTGACTATTGATGGCTAATTAGCTTGTAATAGGCAGGTTTATTTATATATTACGAGTCCTTTTGAAGGGGCAATTGGATTCTATTTTGGACAGAAACATAAATAGAGATAAACTGGAAAGAGCATGTTGCCGAGACAACATGCTCTTTTTTCTTGGAATATTTAATAATACTTATTTTTTCTCATTCCAAATAGTTAGAATATGGTAAATTGTATTGGAGGGGGATTACATGAAGAGACTGCTATACTTCCAAGCTACATTCCTATCCTCAGGGACTGTTTTAATCCTCCTACAATGTGTAGTAACATTAAGCACTCCAGGAGATGTGGAATATAATCTGCAAGATGAAACGTTGAAGGCAGAATAAAAAACCAATTACAAAGGGGTGACTATATGGTAATTGTAAGACCATTGAAACAAAAGGAATATAATTTTTTAATGGATATGCATTATGAGTCAATTTATATATTGGAAGGTAAGCCTTCCAAAGATGAACTTCTAAATGCTGCTAATATCAAGAAATACAATGAGGGCTGGGGAAGAAAAGGAGATAGAGCTTTAATTGCTCTGAATGGCGATAAACCAGTAGGGGCTGTATGGTATAGATTATTTGACGAGACGAATAAAGGATATGGATTTGTTGATAACAAAACACCAGAATTAGGTATCGCTATACTACCTGATTTTAAACAACAAGGCATAGGGACGATACTTATGAAAGAGATCATTCAACTGGCTAATTCCGATGGATATAAATCACTTTCTTTAAGCGTTGACCCCGATAATCATATGGCAGTTCGGTTATATGAGAAAATTGGATTTAAGCATTACGGCATGTTAGGAACTTCTTGGATAATGAAGTTAACCTTCTAAGTATGAAACGTATTACACAGGAATACAGATGATCTGTTGGATAACCGAAAAACGCGAAAAATGTCACAGGCTGGTATTTATTTACCAAACGTGTGACTTTTTTCGTGTTATAGTAGTGGATAACATCTTAAGTTCTCTATGATAAAATGAGTTGCAGGAGGGGGATTATGGAAGCGCTCACACTTCTGCTTTTTGAGCGAATGGGCATTCTGTTGATCGTGACGTTTATCCTTACGCGAATACCATTGGTTCGTCAGCTTTTGGACAGAAAAATGTCCATTATGAATACCATTTATTTCATTTGTTTATTTGGTTTGTTCGGCATTCTTGGCACATATGCGGGTGTGGTGATCGAGGGGGGAGTCATTTCCTCGTCCTTTTGGATACTCCCTCTGCAAGCCAATCAAGCGTTAGCCCATTCGGCTCTGGTCGGCGTTGTCATCGGAGGCTTAATGGGAGGTCCTATTGTCGGGATCGGGGCAGGATTAATTACTGGCGTTCACTTATATATAATGAGTGGATTTACAGGCTTGGCGGGCGGGATCGCCGCACCGCTGACCGGATTTTTAGCGGGCGGCGTGGCACGATTTTTCTTGCAGGAGCGGGTCATTTCTTCAGCAAAAGCCATATTTATCGGCATGTTCGCGCCGATCATGCAAATGGGTATTATCCTTATTGTGTCTAAGCCATCCGAGAATGCTATTGAGCTTGTAGACATGATCGGCATCCCGATGGTGCTCACCAACAGCATTTCCATCGCGATATTCACAACGATGCTGCGCGTTGTATTTCGGGAAGAAGAACGCGCTGCTGCCTATGAAACTCAGCGGGCCCTGCACATTGCTGAAGCTGCACTACCTCATCTGAAGCAGGGGTTAACCTACCAATCTGCAGAGGCAATTGCCCGATTGCTGCTAAGGGAGCTTAAGACGGCAGCAGTTGCTGTTACCGATTCAGAAAAGATTCTCGCCCACGTAGGGTTCGGTGCCATGATTCTTATTCCCGGTGAGCCTATTCGCTCGGAGCTTTCTCGGCAAGCTATCGCCACTGGCAAGATGCAAATCGCATTCAACCATGAGGAAATACAACCGAATCATAAAGTGCTTGGAGCCGCGATCATTGTTCCGATCAAACAGGCTGGACGTGTTGCCGGATTAATCAAGCTTTATTTTAAGAAACCTCAGGAAATTCGTTCCGTTGAAATCGTACTTGCCCAAGGATTAGGTAAATTGCTGTCCTATCAGCTCAGTGTGGCTATGCATGAGAGTATGGAAGCATTGATGAAAGAATCCGAACTGAGGATTCTACAGTCTCAAATCAATCCTCATTTTTTATTCAACACATTGAACTCAATCGTTTCCCTGATTCGAATTGAACCTGATATGGCACGACATATCACCATGCAGTTAAGTACCTTCATGAGGCTTAACATTAAGATTATTGCGTCTCAACAAATTTCGATTCAACAAGAAATGATCCACCTTAGCTCGTATTTGGAAATTATCCAGATTCGCTTCAAGGACCAAATAACCATGGAAGTACAGTTGGACTCTGACTTGCCGATGTTTATGATTCCCCCCGTCACACTGCAGCCCTTGGTTGAGAATTGTATCAAACACGGATTGAAAGACAGGACACACGGCGGGCAAATTCGAATAGAAGTGAAAAACAACAACCATTCGTTAGAAATTTCAGTCGAAGATAATGGTAGCGGCATGGCCCCGGAATTGATAGAGAAATTGGGTAAAGAACCGGTAAATAGCTTGGAGGGGAACGGGATTGGTGTCTTCAATGTCAACCAGAGGTTGATTGGTTTGTTTGGTGAGCAATCCGGACTTTTTATTGAAAATAAATCGGACGGCGGCTGTAGATTTACGTTTAGCATTCCAAGGATTAGTATCGAGAGGGGAATTAGCAGGTGAGAACCATTAAGGTCATGATCGCGGAAGATGAGTGGTTGGCCCGTAAAGAGCTATCCTACCTGTTAGGGCAAGAAGAGAATGTTGAGCTGCTGCCTAATGCATCCAACGGTAAGGAGTTATTGGAGCTTGTAAACGAATGGGAGCCGGATGCCGTATTTATGGACATTCAGATGCCGGAATTAGATGGTATCCAGGCCGCCCGTATGTTGAAAACCGCCGCAATAGCGCCCCTAATTGTGTTTACAACGGCCCATGATGATCATGCGGTTGAGGCGTTCGGGTTGAATGCCGTTGATTATTTACTCAAACCCTACAGTCACGAGCGTCTAAAGGAATCACTTGCGCGGATTCGCAGCAAGCTTTCCAACATCCCAGTTCCAACACAGCAGGCGAACAAAATATTATTCTCTTCCAAAGCAAGGAATTGGAACAAGCTATTGATAACGGATGGGGAGAAGCATGTTCTGCTTGATCCCGAAACCATCCTTTATGCCGAGAGAGAGGAGAAGAGCATCCATATCTATACGTCTTCCAACCAGATCTATATGTCAAAAATCAGCCTGCAGGAATTGGAAAATAAGCTTGGGGAACTTCCTTTCTTTCGTCCTCATCGCAGTTATCTGGTTAATTTGAATAGTATCGATGAATTGGTTCCTTGGTTCAACGGAGCGTATAATTTGATTTTGAAAAATGAAAAACGAACACAAATCCCTGTGTCGCGGGAAATGGCCAAGGAGTTGTTTAGGCTGCTCAAAGGCGAATAGTTACATCGTTTAATGCTCCTTTTTTGGCACTTCGAGCGGGATATATGACGATTCGCGACAGTCTTCATACAGAGAGCAAAAAATAGCATATAATTATTTTGAAGCGCTTTCATGAGGAGGGGACGATGCAATGTCAAACGGCAAGCCAATTCAATATGGAGAAGTGGAACAGTCTGAAAAATTCAAAGAATTAATCGGCAGCAAGAAACGATTCATCATCCCAATGACAGTTTTTTTCCTGGTTTTTTACTTTATGCTACCGATCCTGACCTCTTACACAAAAGTATTGAATAATCCCGCAATCGGCCCTATTTCGTGGGCATGGGTGTATGCTTTTGCACAGTTTGTGATGACCTGGGCACTCTGTATCATTTACTCCAGGAAATCCAAAGAATTCGACCGAAAAATCGAAGAAATAAAATCGGATATCGGGGGTAATCAGTTATGAGTCCTACAGCCGTCATTTTATTTCTTTGTATTATTTTATTGACGATGATTATTACGTATTATGCAGCTAAAAAAACAGACAGCTCGAATGAGTTTTATACGGGGGGAGGAGGATTAA
Source organism: Paenibacillus sp. yr247 (assembly GCF_900103825.1). Taxonomy (GTDB): domain Bacteria; phylum Bacillota; class Bacilli; order Paenibacillales; family NBRC-103111; genus Paenibacillus_E. The sequence continues at coordinate 142,374 of NZ_FNIF01000004.1, read as the reverse complement.
CAGGTTGGCAGAACGGACTAGCGATTGCCGGGGATTATATGTCGGCAGCTTCCTTTCTGGGAATCGCAGGGACGATTGCTTTGACCGGATTTGACGGCTTCTTTTACAGCCTTGGTTTTCTAGTTGCTTATCTTGTCGTCTTATATTTAGTAGCTGAACCGCTTCGAAATTTAGGGAAATATACGTTGGCAGATATGATTGCGGCGCGATTTTCACACCAGAAAGTTCGTGGGGTTGCCGCATTAAACACGATCACCATTTCAATCTTTTATATGATTGCCCAGCTTGTAGGCGCAGGTGCTTTGATTAAATTGTTATTCGGCTTTAACTACTATTCCTCTGTATTAATCGTTGGCATTCTGATGACCATTTATGTGGTGTTTGGCGGTATGCGGGCAACGAGTTGGGTACAAATTACGAAAGCGGTCCTTTTGATGGGCGGCACGTTGATCCTGTCTCTCATTGTTTTGTCCAAATTCCATTTTAGTATTACGGAAATGTTTACACAACTGCAAACCGCGACCCCTTTGAAAGAGGCGTTTTTAAATCCTGGAAACAAGTATAAGATTCCAGTTGAAACGCTGTCCCTCAACCTTGCATTGGTGCTCGGAACTGCAGGATTGCCGCATATTCTTACTCGTTTCTATACGGTGAAAAATGCAGCTACGGCAAGAAGCTCTGTCGTCTCGGCAACGTGGATTATCGGTATTTTCTATGTCATGACCCTTTTCCTTGGCTTTGGTGCCGCATCCTTTGTTGGCGCAAAGGATATCACAGCTATTGATAAGGGCGGTAACATGGCTGCTCCGCTCTTGGCCAAAGCACTTGGCGGGGACTTCTTGTTTGCCTTTATTTCCGCGGTTGCTTTTGCCACGATCTTAGCGGTAGTTACCGGACTGGTTCTCTCAGCTGCTTCGGCCTTCTCCCATGACTTTTACGGACAAATTGTTCGTAAAGGAAAAGCAACGGATAAGGAAGAATTAAAAATAGCTCGTTTTGCTTCAATTGGTGTAGCTGTGCTCTCGATTATTTTGGCACTGTTTGCTCAAAAGCTCAATGTGGCATTCTTGGTATCCATCGCATTTGCAGTTGCGGCCAGCGCCAATTTGCCGGTCATTCTCTTCACGGTATATTGGAAAAGGTTTAACACGACAGGTGCGATTGTCGGGATGTTGAGTGGACTTGTAAGCTGTATTCTTATTGTTGCCGTGGGCCCCAATATTTGGGGAGTGGCTGGAAAGGCAATTCTGGAGGGCAATCCACTTATTAATTTGGCCAATCCCGGTATTATTTCCATTCCGCTTGGATTCATCGGCGCCTATATCGGAACGATACTTTCCACGCAAAAAGACGATGTAAAATATACGGAAATTAAAGTCAAAGCTAATACGGGCATGTAAGCAGCTCTTTTCTTGGCTACAGAAAACATGCAGTCAGCCGTTTTTAAGGCTTGCTGCATGTTTTTACTCTTTTAAATGCTGAATTATGATATTCTTCTAGTAGAAAATAAAGAGCAGCCAAGGAAGGGACGGGTTGTTATGAACATTTCCGCGTTTGTCTTTTTCGTGGCCGTAGTAATCGGAACACTGGTTATTACTTACCATTCGGCAAAACGTACTATGAATACGAATGACTTTTACGTCGCTGGAAACAGACTCACTGGATTGCAAAACGGTCTTGCTATTTCCGGTGATTATATGAGTGCCGCTTCTTTTCTTGGTATCACGGGGACAATTTCCATTTATGGCTTTGATGGTTTTTTCTATTCTATAGGCTTTCTAGCCTCCTACGTGATTGTACTCTATATAATCGCCGAACCATTGCATAATCTGGGACGATTTACGATGGCGGATGCGATTGCAGTGCGGTTTCAAGGGAAAAATCTTAGAGGTTATATCGCGATTAACAACATTTTGATCACAATCTTTTATATGATTGCCCAGTTGGTTGGCGCCGGGGGTATCATTCATTTACTGCTTGGGCTGGAATATTCATCGGCTATCCTTGTAGTGGGCAGTTTGATGACAATTTATGTGGCTTTTGGCGGTATGCTGGCCACATCTTGGGTGCAAATCGTCAAGGCTATTTTACTCGTGTGCAGTACCTTCATGATCAGCTTGATGGTCCTTTCAAGGTTCAATTGGAATTTATTCGATCTATATGTTTACGTTTCGCAAGCAACCCCATTAAAAGAGAAGTTTGTGCAGCCTGGGAACTTGTTTTCGGGACCCTTGGATACGCTTTCTTTTAATTTGGCTTTGATAATGGGTACGGCTGGGCTGCCGCATATCATTTCCCGGTTTTATACGGTTAAAGAGGTGCAGACCGTCAGGTCGTCCATCCTTCATGCCACATGGGTGATAGGCGCTTTCTATGCGATGACGATCTTCCTTGGTTTTGGAGCTGCTGCTTTTGTTGACCGGACCTTACTAATGGGAGAGGATAATATGGCTGCCCCTTTACTTGCGAAGGCACTCGGAGGCGAGTTTTGGATGGCCTTCATTTCAGCTGTTGCTTTTGCTACAATACTGGCTGTTGTCTCTGGGTTGGTGCTAGCTGCTACGTCCGCTTTTTCTCATGATATTTACAGCAGTATGCTGAAAAAGGGAAAAGCCACCGAGGCCCAGCAGATGTTGGTTGCCAAATGTTCAGCGGTAGTGGTCGGCCTGTTGTCTGTCGTGCTAGCTCTAGGTGCGCAGCGGTTAAACGTGGCATTCCTTGTCTCGCTGGCTTTTGCAGTAGCCGCTTCGGCGAACTTGCCTTTACTGTTGTTAACGCTGTACTGGAGGAGGTTCAATTCAACAGGAGCCATTATCGGGCTGCTAACGGGTCTCGTCGCTTCAATCTTGTTCGTGATTCTAAGTCCCAATGTGATGGATCCGTCCTCCGGTTGGATTCGTCGTGAAGCGATGTTTCCTCTGAAAAATCCGGGAATTGTCTCCATACCACTGGGATTCCTTGGAGGGATTCTGGGAACCTTGCTGACTTCGAAGAAGAATTTTTCGGATAATTACCAAAAAATGGTGGTTCAATCCCAATTGGCAGCAGTGGATGGTTCTAAAGAATAAGCTCCTATATGTTTCATGGAGTAAATAAGAACAGAAAAAGCAGCCCAAGACACTCATCTTTGGACTGCTTTTTGTAACTGCTGTTAATGGAAAAGGCATCATTTAGTAAGCTGAAAATTATCTTTTATCAATGATAGCGACCGTACACCGTGAAATACAAATCATGTGATTATCCTCATCGGAAATTTTAATATCCCAAACCATTGTTTTCCGACCCTTGTGAAGAGGGGTTGCAACAGCAGTTACGATACCGTCTCTTTTACTTTTGAGATGGTTGGCATTAATTTCAAGTCCTACGGCAGCATATTTTTGTTTATCGATATTAATCTCGGATGCGATAGAGGCTGCAGTCTCAGCCAATAGGACAGAAGCTCCTCCATGTAGAATCCCTGCGGGTTGGTGTGATGCCGGTCCGACTGGCATGGTCATCACGACACGATCGGGAGTAAGCTCCATAAATTCAATGCCAAGCGTCCTAATAGCGGTGTTCTGACTTCTTTCCTTCATAAACGTTATAAAGGTTTCCTTATCCATACCATAGGACTGATAAATTTCTTCGGACACGATCATAGCCATAACCTCCTTAAGGTTTACACAACAATTTTACGAAACTCTTCGGTCAGCATTGGAACAACTTCGAACAGGTCGCCAACAATGCCATAGTCGGCAACTTTGAAAATTGGTGCTTCAGGATCCTTATTAATCGCTACGATAACTCGGGACTGACTCATGCCAGCCAAATGCTGAATGGCACCGCTAATCCCACAGGCAATGTAGATTTCAGGTGTAACTACTTTGCCGGTTTGACCGATCTGCAGTGAGTAATCACAATACCCTGAATCGCAGGCTCCACGGGAAGCACCTACTGCACCTCCAAGTAAATTAGCCAGATCTTCCAAAGGTTTGAAGCCACTTTCGCTCTTGACGCCGCGACCGCCGGACACGATGATTTTTGCTTCTGTTAAATCAATCTTACCTGACATTTTTTTAACCACTTCTTTAACGACTGTACGCAGGGAAGGGGTGGGGTAAGTAAGGGGAATGATTTCACCCATTGTACCATTCGGCTCAGCAGTCTTAATATTATTAGGACGTACCGTTACGATTTTGATGCCGGAGTTGAATGTTTTCTTCTCGAAAGCTTTGCCGGCATAAAGTGGGCGGGTATACACAATCTCTTCGCCGTTTCGTTCGATATGAGTTACATCTGAAAGCAATCCGGCATTGAGCAGCACGGCTGTCTGTGGGGCTAAGTCGCGTCCAATAGCGGTATGCCCGAAGTAGACAACATTTGGTTTGACTTCTTCCAATACTTGGCTAAGGGCGATCATATACGCTTCTGGGTTGTAAACATCAAGCGCTTGGTGATCGACGACATATACTTTAGTCGCACCTGCCGCGTTTAAATCGAAAGCTAGTTCACTAATGCCGGAACCGAGCAGGACCGCTGTGATCGTGTCTCCGGGCGCTGCGGATAGGCTAGCAGCGGCAATAGTTTCGAATGCAACCTGACGGAGCTTGCCTCCGCGGGCTTCTGCTACAGTTAGAAAAGTTTGGCTCATGAGATGATTCCTCCTGGATGGCGTAAATGATTGATTCGGTTATTTTAAATCACTTTCGCTTCTTGCCGAAGCAGTTGAACAAGCTCAGACACTTGAGTTGCGAGATCGCCTTTCAGCATTTTTCCTGTATTTCGTTCCGGAGGAAGGGAGAGATCGATTCTCGCAGTTTTGGCTGCTAGCTCATCTGCTGCTAGCCCGAGATCTTCCAATGTCAGTTGGGAGAACGGTTTCTTTTTGGCCTTCATAATGCCTTGAAGAGAAGGGTAACGCGGTTCGTTGAGACCTTGCTGCGCTGTGAAAAGTGCTGGGAGCGGAACCTCAACAACTTCAAGATCACCTTCCGTATCCCGGTGCGAGATGGCTATTTGGCCGTTGATCTCGAGCTTCGTAATGGAAGAGGTGTGTGGAATACCGAGCAGCCTGGCAACACGCACAGCCACTTGACCAGCTCCGGTATCAACGGAAAAGTTGCCGCCAAGAATGAGATCGAAAGGCTGTTTGCCAATATAGGCAGCGATCACGCGGGACACAGAGGCTTCATCCACAGGAATCCGGTCGTCCGAGACCAGTACAGCTTCGTCGGCTCCCATCGCCAAAGCAGTACGAAGTGCTTCCGTAGAGCGTTCGGGTCCGACGGACATCACAGTCACTTTCCCCCCGAGCTCGTCACGAATCTGGATAGCCTGCTCAACAGCATACTCGTCGTAAGGGTTGACCACGAATTTCACCCCATCCTCCGAAATAACGCCATTGTGAATAACTATTTTTTCTTCTGTGTCAAAGGTTTGTTTTAGTAATACGATAATATCCATTTATAGGCTCCTTTCAGTTTACGTACTTAAATTACTTGCTAATGCCGTTAAGGAAGAAATCAATGGTTCCTTCCGTTTGTGCGGCAAGGGAATATTTACGGCCCGAGATGAGCCAAGAAGTAACAACCTCATCCATGGCTCCGAAAAGCAGCAATCGGACAAGTTTGACATCCATGCTAGGGCGAAAAAGTCCTTGTTCGATCCCTTTCAGAAGTAATTCCTCAATTAATTTAATATAAGGCTTGACCGTTTCACCAACTGTTTTGCGCAGCTCGCGATCGCTTTGAAAAAGCTCAATTTGAGTGACAAGGGCCAAATTCACATTTCCCTCCATTTCACTGTAGTGAATGTGGCAAATCTTATGCAGTGCTTCTCTTACATCCTTACTTTCTTGGATACCCACGGTAAATTTAGCAACCAAATCGCTCATAATTTCTTGGAAGAGGGCGATAAGGATGTCTTCTTTACGTTTGAAATAAAGATAAATTGTACCTTGAGCTACACCTGCAGTGTTGGCAATTTTGGATACCTGAGAGCGGTGAAAACCGTTTTCCGCAAAGACTTCGAGGGCCGCTTTTAGGATCTCAGAATGCTTTTCATTTTTTTTCCTTGTCAATTAAAACACCTCGGTGATAAAATAGGGATTAGAGAATGACTAGTCAGTCATTTTTTCAATTTCATCATATGATACCTAAAAACCGTTGTCAAGGCGTTGTTTAGGGGTTCGGGATGATATTTTATTCTGATATTGTAAGCGCTTATTTTTTCTTTATTTTACACCGCAATGACGTAAAGGAGATGGACAACATCATGTGGCAAGGGATGCAGTTGGTATTATTTTTGGCGGTCACGGGGTACGCTTTGTTCTTATTTTATAAGGCCGTGTATCATAGGTATTTATACGTAAAGCTCGGGAAGCCGGTGGGTTTGAAAAAGGAAGCGAAAGAACGGCTGCGCGTATTCATGACCCAAGTATTCGGGCAAACAAAGTTAATGAAAGACCGTAAAAGCGGACTCATGCATATCATCGTATTTTATGGTTTCATTATATTGCAGTTCGGGGCTCTTGATTTAATCCTCAAAGGACTTATCGGACGCGGGCTGCCGATCCCAGGCTATGAGGCATTCGGGCTTATACAGGAGATCACAGTGGCGCTCATCTTGTTGGCCATGGGGTATGCAGCATATCGCCGATATGTGGAAAAGCTGAAACGGCTTAAAAGAGGCTGGAAGCCAAGCATTGTCGTCTTCTTTATTTTCTTCCTCATGCTGTCTGTCCTGTTCAGCCTTGCATTCGAGCGAGTACATGATAGACTGCCTGCTTCCGGCTACGCGCCATTCTCCTCCATAATTGCAGCTGCATTTAGAGGTATGTCTGAGCAAGGCGCAGCGGTTGGGTTCTATACGGCATGGTGGTGCCACCTGTTGATCTTGCTTTCGTTTCTCGTATACGTTCCGCAATCTAAACATTTTCACATCCTAACTGCTCCGATTAATATTCTGCTTCGAAAGACTGAACCAATTGGAAGACTGAGCAAGCTTGATCTTGAAGATGAAGAAGCGGAATCCTTTGGGGCTGGCAAGATCGAAGATTTTACGCAAAAGCAGATGCTTGATCTATATTCTTGTGTTGAATGTGGACGCTGCACGAATGTTTGCCCAGCGGCAAGCACTGGAAAGATACTTTCGCCCATGCACCTCATCGTGAAGCTTCGCGACCATCTGACGGAAAAAGGCACAGCGATTACATCCAAGTCTCCTTGGGTGCCAGAGTTCGCTTTCTCCGGAGGTGGCGTTCATACCATGCAATATGAGGAAAAGCTTGGTGCATGGCAAGGTGAAGGTATAACGGATATTGCTCCGACCATTGAGGCACAGAAGCATGCGTGGATTGCCGGTGATAAATCTGCGACTGAGATTGAGTTGGTTGGCGATGTAATGACAGAAGATGAAATTTGGGCTTGCACGACATGCCGCAACTGTGAAGATCAATGTCCGGTCGGCAACGAGCATGTGGACAAAATTGTCGATATGCGCCGTTATCTTGTATTGACCCAGGGCAGCATGCCGCATGACGGGCAGAGAGCACTTCAAAACATCGAGCGCCAAGGAAATCCATGGGGGATCTCCCGTAACGACCGAGTCAAATGGGTACAGGAGATTGATCCAAACGGTGAGCTGCAGGTTCCTACTGTGAAAGAGAACCCTGACTTTGACATTTTGTTCTTCGTTGGTTCGATGGGCTCCTATGATAACCGAAGCCGCAAAGTATCACGCGCCTTAGTGCGTTTAATGAATGAAGCTGGCGTCAACTTCGCGATATTGGGCAATGAGGAAAAGAACTCGGGCGATACGCCGCGCAGACTGGGCAACGAATTCCTTTTCCAACAACTATGCTCGGAAAACATCGCTACATTCGAGAAATACAAAGTTAAGAAGATCGTGACGGCTTGTCCGCACACTTTCAATACACTGAAGAATGAATATTCTGAGTTCGGACTTGAAGCAGAAGTACTGCATCACACGGAGCTGCTCGACCTTTTGGTTAAGCAGGGCAAGCTGAATCCTCGATATGAAGTAAGTGAACGAATTACGTATCACGATTCCTGCTATTTGGGCCGATACAACAACGTCTATGATCAACCGCGGGACATTTTGCGAGCGATCCCGGGTGTGGAGCTTGTTGAAATGGAGCGATCTCGTGAAAACGGGATGTGTTGTGGTGCTGGAGGCGGCATGATGTGGATGGAAGAAAGCGCTGGCAAGCGTGTTAACGTTGCTCGTACCGAGCAGGCACTAGCCGTCAAACCGACCGTTATTTCGTCAGCTTGCCCTTTCTGTCTCACAATGATGGAAGATGGCACGAAAATGAAAGAGGTTGAAGATCAAGTGAAGGCCCGTGATATCGCGGAGATTTTGGAGCTTGCTGTTTTCGGTGATCTGAAAACTGATTTGCCATTACAGAAACAAGCCAAGGAGGAAGCGCTCTCATGAAATAAATTCGTACGGCTGTGATCATCTTGACGTATTTGAAATTAATGAGGCATTCGCATCCCAATGTCTGCACAGCATTCGCCACCTAGGCATCGACGAGGCGAAAGTGAATGTGATCGGCGGCGGATACGGTATTGTATCCATGTGCATAGGAGGAATGGGTGCAGCAGGTGTATTTGAAGTTCATCCCCAATAACGAATAAAGGAGCGATTCACATGACAACAGCAAGTAAAAAAATGGTAGGTGGCAGTTTCATTATTGAAGATCTCGACCTTTCTCAGGTGACAACACCGGAAGACTTCACGGAAGAACATAGAATGATTAACCAAATGACTCTTGATTTTATCGAGGGAGAGGTTGTTCCGAACGACGAACATATCGAGAAGCTAGACTATGAGTTATCCGTAAAATTAATGCGCCAAGCCGGGGAACTCGGTCTTCTCGGGGCTGATGTGCCGGAGCAGTTCGGTGGTCTTGGTCTCGACAAGGTAAGCTCAACGCTCATCAGCGAATCGTTTGCGAAAGGCTCTTCGTTTTCTCTGACCTTCGGAGCTCATGTAGGTATCGGTACGCTGCCAATCGTCTATTTCGGATCCGTTGAACAGAAAAAAAAGTATCTGCCAGATCTCGCCTCAGGGACGAAAATCGCTGCCTACTGTCTCACTGAACCAGCATCAGGCTCCGACGCGCTCGGCGCAAAAACGACCGCGGTGCTTAGCGAGGACGGTCAGCATTATATTTTGAACGGTTCCAAATTGTATATCACCAATGCGGGCTTTGCTGACGTTTTCATCGTTTACGCGAAAGTGAACGGTACGGATTTCAGCGCCTTTATCGTAGAGCGCGATTTACCTGGCTTTACACTAGGGCCGGAAGAGAAAAAGATGGGAATCAAAGGTTCCTCGACGCGTCCGCTCTATTTTGAAGACGTACATGTGCCCGTAGAGAATCTGCTTGGTGAAGTCGGCAAAGGCCATCTGATCGCATTCAATATTTTGAATATTGGCCGCTACAAACTGGCAGCCTGGTGTGTGGGTGCTGGGAAAGAGGCCATCGAACTTTCGAGTAAGTACGCTAATACGCGCAAACAATTCAATACGCCAATTGCTAAATTCCCTTTAATCGGTAAAAAACTGGCGGAAATGAATATCATCAATTACGCCATGGAGAGCATGCTTTACCGCACAGCGGGCTTATTCGATGAATCGCTGCAGCACCTCGATTACAATGCTCCTGACGCTGGGAATCAATCTACGAAGGCAATTGCCGAATATGCAATTGAATGCTCGATTAACAAAGTATTCGCTTCGGAAGCGCTTAACTTCATCGCGGATGAAGGTGTGCAAATTCATGGTGGATACGGATTTATTCAAGAATACAAAATCGAACGTATTTATAGAGATTCACGAATCAACCGTATATTTGAAGGGACGAATGAAATTAATCGTCTGCTTATTCCGGGAACGCTCGTGAAAAAAGCAACCAAAGGTGAGCTGCCGTTGTTTCAGAAAGCGGCTGAGCTGCAAAACGAATTGCAATCATTTGTGCCTAATCAGTTCTTTGATGACTTGTTGGAAGAAGAAACGCACTTGATCGATATGACGAAGAAAATATTCCTCATGGTCGGGGGGCTCGCTGTACAAAAGTATCAAAAGGCCTTAGATAAAGAACAAGAGGTGTTAAGCCACCTTGCTGACATCATGATTCAGGTATTCGCGATGGAAAGCGTCCTGCTGCGCACGAAGAAGATCGCCCAGAAATCAGGTGAAGACAAAGCGGTAAATGCGATCGAGATGACACAAGTATTTATACGCGAAGCTTTTGAGAAAGTTGAATCCCGTGCAAAGGAAGCGCTTATGACAATGGACTCCGGTGATGCATTACGCACGCAATTATCCGTGCTGAAGAAGCTTAGTCAAGTGAATCCACTGGATTCATTAGCACTAAAACGCAGCATTGCCGCACGAGTTATTCAGGTTGAGAGATACACAATATAGTCTTTTGCTTTCTTGAAGGAGAGAGTGCTTAGTGCAGCCTACATTCGTTGATATTGAGAATACATTCTGGGGTTATCTTGGATGCCAGTTCGAGAGTGCCGATGAAGATAAACTAGTGATTAGCTTGGATTTGTTACCTCATCATCTCAATGTCCTAGGCATCGTCCATGGCGGTGTGCTTTCCGCATTGCTCGACAACGCGATGGGCGCTGCCGCTATGCGGGCTAGACCTAATGAGCAGGTTGTCACGACGAGTATAAATGTTCACTTTCTTAGCGCACTTAGGGAAGGCAAGCTGTTTGCCACTATTGAAATTGTTCATCAATCACGAAAAATGATAACGCTCAGCGGCACGATTACGGGTGAGAACGGTGAGTTGTCAGCCATGGGGACATCAACTTTCCGTGTCATTAATTAGAAAAGGAATGAGGGGATCAGAATGAGTAAGCTAGAATCACCAGGGCTTCGGTTTCGAAAAGCGCTCGAAACGGAGAAGCCGCTGCAGGTGGTCGGGGCTGTGAATGCCTACGCTGCCATGATGGCAGAACATGTAGGGTTTAAGGCTTTGTATATATCTGGTGCCGGAGTTGCAAACGCTTCCTTTGGTTTTCCTGATCTAGGGATTACAACCTTGAATGATGTGCTTGAAGATGTTCGGAGGATTACATCCGCGTCGTCGCTTCCTGTGCTGGTTGATGCAGATACAGGCTTTGGAAGTGCTTTTAATATTTCCCGGACTATTCGTCAGATGAGCCTTGCTGGAGCAGCCGGTGTTCATATTGAAGACCAGGTGATGGCCAAACGGTGCGGACATCGTCCGAATAAAGCAATCGTCAGCCAAGCGGAGATGGTGGATCGGATTAAAGCAGCCGTCGATGCAAAAGACGACCCGAGCTTTGTAGTCATGGCGCGTACGGATGCTTTGGCGGTAGAAGGGGAAGAGTCGGCCATTGAAAGAGCTTGTGCCTACATTGAAGCCGGTGCGGATATGATTTTCGCGGAAGCCGTTTACGATCTAGATCAATACTGCAAATTCGCGGAAGCTGTCAAGGTTCCAGTTCTAGCTAATATCACGGAGTTTGGAAAGACGCCTTTATTTACGACAGAGGAGCTGGGGGAAGCAGGCGTAAGCATGGTTCTGTATCCGCTTTCCGCTTTTCGTGCTATGAACGCAGCAGCTTTAAATGTGTATAACACGATACGCACTGAAGGAACGCAGAAAAATGTGATTGCTTCTATGCAAACCCGGATGGAGCTTTACGACTTCTTGAAATATTTTGAATATGAGAAAAAGTTGGATGAATTATTCGAAGGAGAGAAGGGGGAACTCAAATGACAATGGCAAAAAAAACGGGTGGATTAGCTGGCATTAGTGCTGGACAGACAGCCATTGCTACAGTAGGCAAGGAAGGGAAAGGACTTAACTACCGGGGTTATTCCATCAGCGATTTGGCGGAGCATGCCACATTTGAAGAAACCGCCTATTTGTTGTTATACGGTAAACTGCCGAATCAGAGTGAATTAATCAGATACAAAGAAAAACTTTCCAAGCTTCGCGGGCTGCCGCAAGAAGTCAGACATGTACTTGAGTTGGTGCCGGGGAGCGCTCATCCTATGGATGTTCTCCGCACAGGCTGTTCCATGCTTGGAACGGTGGAACAAGAAGGTGCGGCCTATCAGCAATTTGATATCGCCGACCGTCTGATGGCTTCTTTCGGTTCCATGCTGTTGTACTGGTACCACTTCCATAATAACGGCACTTGCATTCAAACGGAGACGGACGATGAAAGCATTGCAGGTCACTTCTTGCATTTGCTTCATGGCAAAAAGCCAAGCGCAATGCATGAACGCTGCATGGATGTATCGCTCATTTTATATGCTGAACATGAGTTTAATGCATCTACGTTTGCATCCCGAGTAACGGCAGCAACCTTATCCGATTTTTATTCTTCCATTACTTCAGGAATCGGAACATTGAGAGGACCGCTGCACGGAGGGGCGAATGAAGCTGCAATGGAGCTTATTGAGCAGTTTGATACACCTGAAGAAGCTGAGGTTGGTTTACGTAACATGCTGGCTGAGAAAAAGTTAATTATGGGCTTCGGACATCGGGTGTACTCGATTTCTGACCCACGCTCCGATGTCATTAAAGTATGGTCCAGACAATTGTGTGAAGAAGCAGGAAATATGGCTTTGTATAATATCTCGGAAACCATAGAAAACCTCATGTGGAGTGAGAAAAAGCTGTTTCCGAATTTAGATTTTTACTCCGCATCGGCTTATCATCTGCTAGGCATTCCAACACCGATGTTCACACCTATTTTTGTCATTTCACGTACGGCCGGATGGGCTGCGCATGTGATGGAGCAGCGCTCGAATAACAAATTAATTCGTCCAAGCGCTGACTATACTGGTCCTAAACCAACAGCCTGGCTCCCAATCGAGCATCGCAACTAATCATTCATCATATTGGAGGATCTGAAATGTCAGCTCATATCAGTAACGTTAGACCCGAACCGGATCAAGTCATTGTAGACATTGTTAATTATGTTTCCGAATTCAATATTGATAGCAAAGAGGCTTATGAAACAGCTCGTTTATGCCTCATGGATACGTTAGGCTGCGGTCTGCTTGCTCTGCGTTACCCAGAATGCACGAAGCATCTTGGACCGATCGTGCCGGGTACAGTTGTTCCGAACGGCGCCAAGGTGCCAGGCACGCAGTATCAACTCGACCCTGTTATGGCTGCGTTCAATATTGGCTGCATGATCCGCTGGCTTGATTATAACGATACATGGTTGGCTGCGGAATGGGGCCATCCGTCCGACAACTTGGGCGGCATACTGGCTATGGCCGATTACATTAGCCGCAAACGGGTTGCTGAAGGCAAAGCTCCCCTTACAATGCGTACCGTGCTGGAGGGCATGATAAAAGCACATGAAATTCAAGGTATTATCGCTTTGGAAAACAGCTTCAACCGTGTTGGCCTAGATCACGTCATTTTAGTGAAAGTAGCATCTACAGCCGTTGTTTCCTCTATACTTGGGCTTTCCAAAGAAGAAATCATTAATGCGGTGTCAAATGCATGGATTGATGGGCAAGCGTTGAGAACGTATCGACATGCCCCTAACACAGGATCCCGCAAATCTTGGGCTGCGGGTGATGCAACTAGCCGAGCAGTTCGGTTAGCCCTCATGGCCCAAAAAGGCGAAATGGGCTACCCTTCCGCTCTTACAGCCAAAACTTGGGGATTCTACGATGTGCTGTTCAAAGGAAATGAATTTAAGTTTCAACGTCCTTATGGATCTTATGTGATGGAGCAGGTGCTGTTCAAGATCTCCTTCCCAGCCGAATTCCATGCGCAAACGGCAGTCGAATGCGCTTTGCAGCTTCACAATCAGGTGAAGAACCGAATAGATGAAATTGATAAAATTATCCTTACGACTCATGAATCGGCCATCCGTATCATTGATAAAAAAGGACCTCTGCATAATCCGGCAGACCGCGACCATTGTCTACAGTACATGACAGCTATTGGACTTCTTCATGGCGATTTAACAGCCGATCATTATGAAGATACCGTCGCGTACGATCCTAAAATCGATGCATTACGCGAAAAAATGGTAACGGTTGAAGATGAAAGATACTCCAAAGAATACCACGATCCGGAAAAGCGTTCGATTGCAAATGCCGTACAAGTGTTTTTTAAAGACGGCACATCCACTCAGAAGGTGGAAGTCGAATACCCGATTGGCCATCGTAGAAGACGTCCGGAAGGTATTCCTGTGCTAGAACAGAAATTTGAAGCCAATTTGGCAACCAGATTCCCTTCTAAACAGAGCAAAGAGATCTATGCGTTATGCTTAGACCAGACCAAACTTGAATTAACACCCGTGAATGAATTTGTTGATCTGTTTGTTATTTGATACCGTTCAAAGAGGAGAGGGTGTATCATGAGTTTGAACTTGAATAAGAACTTGGAACAAAGTGTTGCCAAATACGCAGAGCGGAGTGCTTATGTATTTGGTGATCAGAGCGTAACTTATGAGGAACTGAATCGACAGGTTCAGTGTTGTGCATCCGGATTATCAACCCATGGTATTGGAAAAGGCGACAAGGTAGCAATACTGCTTGGTAATGCGCCAGAGTTTATCATTGCCTATTACGGCATTCTACACCTAGGAGCGGCTGTTGTTCCCATCAATCCAACGTATACGTCCGAAGAAATCGCTTATATTTTGAACAATAGCCAGGCAAAAGCTGTTATAGCTATTCCTGGGCTTGAGCCCGTGTTAACTAGTCTTAAAGACAAGCTGCCTACCTTGAAACTAGCAGTCTACACAGGCGATGTGCAAGCAGGATTTGCTTGGAAGCAGTTAATGGAAGCTGGCAGAGATTATATTGAATCCGCTCTCATGAATGAAGATGATCTAGCCGTCATTTTATACACATCGGGAACAACAGGAAAACCGAAAGGTGCCATGCTATCCCATCGCAATATGGCAACCAATGCCCATTCAGTTGGCGAGTTGTTTGAACTCAGTCATGAAGATCGGATCGTTACCGTACTTCCAATGTTCCATGTTTACTGTATGACTGTTTGTCTGAACGGCCCAATCGCTGCGGGAGCAACGATTTTGGTTGTTCCTAAATTCAGCCCAGCCGATGTGGTGAAAACGATTCGTGAGCAGCAAGCGACCATGTTCGCAGGCGTTCCAACGATGTATAACTTCTTGCTTCAATTTTCGGGCGCAACAGCAGAAGACTTTGCTTCGATCCGCAAGTGTGCAGCAGGGGGAGCATCTCTGCCAGTTGAAGTTCTTTATAAGTTTGAGGAGAAGTATAAAGTCCATGTAAACGAAGGCTATGGACTTTCCGAAGCGTCTCCAGTTACAGCCTTCAACCCGCTGCGCGGTTTGCGTAAGCCGGGATCTATCGGTGTAGATATCCCGAATGTGACCAATAAAGTGGTCGACACATACGGAAATGAAGTGCCAAGAGGAGAAGTTGGCGAATTGATAGTGCAAGGCCCGAATGTGATGATGGGCTATTTGGGTATGCCCGAGGCGACAGAGGCCTCATTGAGAGACGGATGGCTCTATACAGGCGATTTGGCCAAAATGGATGAAGACGGTTACATTTTTATTGTCGACCGTTTGAAGGATATGATTATCGTGGGTGGTTTCAATGTGTATCCCAGAGAAGTGGAAGAAGTGTTGTATCAACATCCGGCTATTTTCGAAGCGGCGGTTGTCGGTGTTCCTGATCAGAATTATGGGGAAACGGTCAAAGCCTTCGTTGTCTGTAAGGACGAAAGCTTGACGATGAATGATCTTCTACAATTTTGTCAAGATAAACTAGCCAAGTACAAGTTACCGAAAATCGTAGAGTTTATGTCAGAGCTGCCTAAGAATAGTTCAGGCAAAACGATGCGCAGAGTGCTTAGAGAACAAGCCTAAGTAACAACTAGCAAGCTGCTCCTATTTCAATGGGGGCAGCTTGTTTGTTCATTTCACTCCGTTTCTACTATGAAAGTAATTCATTAATATAAGGCTGGATTCCCACTGGAATAACGCCGATTGTATTCAGGAGAGAAGCGATAAGAAGCCAAAGTATGAACCATGGGAGTTGGTTTTCAAATGAACTTGAAAAGCTTCCCCAGTTGCAGCTGCTTCCCGCTTTTTATGTTTTCTAGTTGTTGTCGTTTATAAAGATCAACGTTAATATGCTGTTGGAAGGCGGACCTCAATCGTAGTTCCTTCATTTTCTTTGCTGAATACATTCACTGTTCCATTATGATTCTCAATGATTTTCTTGCTGACCATGAAGCCGAGGCCAGTTCCTTTTTCCTTCGTGGTATAAAAGGGTTGTCCTAGTTTAGATAGGATATGCTCAGGGATCCCGCATCCGTGATCAATGAAACGCAGAAGTATCGTATCTTCGCTTTTACTTTTTAATTGAATAACGACGGTTCCCCCTTGCGGCATGGCTTCGATCGCATTTTTAATGAAATTGATACACACTTGTTTTAATTGATTCTCATCACACAAAATATGGGTGATACCCGGTTCAAATTCCGTTACTATTTGGACATTGTTTATAATGGCATGCGTGTCTAATAACGTGGTTACCTGAGCCAAAAGAATTCGAATATCTTTACGTTCGGAATGAACCAATTGAGGCTTTGCCAGGATTAACAGCTCACTGAGAATCATTTCGATACGTTCAATTTCTGAAGACATGATATCATAATACAGTTGTTTCTCTGAATATCCCGATTTCAAGAGCTGCATGAAGCCTTTAATCGCTGTAATGGGATTACGGATCTCATGAGCGATTCCCGCGGCCAATTGACCTGCAACAGACAGCTTCTCAGAGTTGATCAGCAATTCTTCCGCATTCTTGTTTGCGGTTATATCCCTTAGGGTAACTGCCCAACCATTGGGGTTCCTAGCCTCATCCTGAATCGTAAATAACGATACCATGACGGGAATCTCGTCTCCGCCTTTTTTCCTTCTAACCGTTTCGACAGAATAGGGTTGCATTCTTTCAAGCGCTAAGACTACCCCAGGCTTAAGATCATTTGGAATGAGTGGAAGATCGAACACATTCGTTCCGACGATTTCTGATGATGACCATCCAAACGTTATTTCAAAGGCATGATTTACCCTTACAACTTTGTATTCCAAATTTAAAATTAAGACGGAATCAACGTTATGATCAATGTAAGATTCCAGCTGTTCTTTGGTCGCCTTTAAACTCTGTTCCGCTTGTTTCTTCTCTGTAATATCGCGGCATATACCAGCTATTCCAATAATATGCCCCATTGTGTCTCGTATAGGGGATAATGTTGTACTCACATCGATTAAGGTTCCATCTTTACACAGTCGAATCGTTTCGTAACCGATAACCGAATGTCCAGATAGGACCTGCTCGCAAAGAGCGAAGGACTGTTGTCTGAGATGTTCAGGTATGATGGGCATTGTCTGGTTGATTAATTCCTGGGAGTGCCACTGGAACATCTTCTCGAAGGCAGCGTTGGCTTCCTTAACTTTTCCATCACGGTCAACTACCCAAATTGCATCCCCATTATTCTTAATGAAGGATTCTAATCTTTCTTGTGTCGTACATAACTCATCTTCAGCTTGTTTACGTTTTGTAATATCTCTGCCTACACCCAAAACTTGAGCGATTTCTCCTTTTTCATTGCGGATTATTTTGACTGTCGTCTCGAACCAAACGTAGTGACCCTGTTTATGACGAACACGGCATTTAAAAATATCGACATCTGAATCTTGAAAGATACCCATTTGAGTAAAATCGGCTAGATCTTCTGGGTGCCATACATCGGTCCATTGTATCCCAAGCAATTCCTCCATTTCATAGCCAAGTAAATTTCTAACAGCGGGTGAAATATAACGTGTTACTCCATCTGGTGAAGCAAACGTAATGATATCTTGCGCGTTATCTGAAATAATCCGGTATAATTCTTGAGTTTCCTCCAGCGTTTTTATCATTCTCATTCGTTCGGTAATATCTCGGGATACGACGATAATTTTTATGATTTCATCCGTGTTAGGATCGGTAATGGTGATGCTGATTGCTTCAAGACATAAATATTCACCATTCTTTTTGCGTATTCGATAAACGAGGTTAGGCAGTTTACCTGTTTGAAGGACAGCCTCATAGTCCTGAGTCCCCTTATGAACATCATCAGGATGAACAAATGTCAAACCTGGTTTGCCAATCATTTCTTCTGACGAATACCCAAGAACCTCATAATAGGAAGCGGATAGGTCTTGATAAGTACCGTCCGGGTTATGTATGGAAATGAAATCAAAACTATGATTCACAATGGATCGATAGTGAAGATCTCTTTCATGCAGAAGACGTTCTTTCTCACGTAAGCTGATCTCCATATGCTTTTGATCGGTTATATTGATAATCTGGGAAATAAAGAATTGAGTGGCGTCTTCGTCATCATGGACTAATGAAACGGCTAAAATTGCCCATACGATATGTCCATTTTTATGAATATACCGTTTCTCCATCTGATACGAATCGCGTTTGTATGCGAGTAATTCGGTCATGAATAGAATATCAAGCTCTAGATCCTCTGGATGAGTGATCTCTTGAAAGGTTATATTTTTTAATTCAGATTCAGAATACCCTAACATGGAGCAGATAGCTGGGTTAGCTTTTAGAAAGATTCCGTTCGCAGCTACGAGAACCATGCCAATCGGTGCATAATTAAATGCTTGAATAAATAAAGACTCATTTATTAATCTATGGTCAATGGACATGTTGTAAAATTCCTCCTGTTTAGGGCTTAGGACACTAGATTAAGTTATGGTTTCTACCATTATCATCTTTTTCCTGCATTTATCGACTTAATTTTTGGAATGCCGCATGAACAGCGATTTTTGCCAAATTACAAATGATAGGAAGAAAGGAAGGAAAGAAAGATGCTTAACGAAATACTCCCTACGTTATATAATGTAAATAAATGACATAGGGACGAAACATGAATAACCAAATATTTTGTGCTAGGTGACCAATGTTCCAAATTAATCCAGAATGCTTCCGGAACGGTAAATATAAGCATAAAAACGGGAGGAAAAGGTTTATGATGACTTATAAAAAAATGAGTGAATTATCGGCGGAAGACATCTTGACGTTGTGGAACAAGGGGTTCGAAGGTTATTTTGTAAATCTTACTATGAACTTGGACAGGTTTCTTTTAAGAGTAGTCAGCGAGGGACTTTCATTAGAGCACTCGTTAGCGGTGTATGCAAACGGTGAACCTATTGGTTTCGTGATGAATGGGTTCCGATTCATTGAAGGAAAGAAAGTGGCTTGGAACGGTGGCACTGGCATCTCGCCTGAGCATAGGGGAAAAGGGATCGGAAAAAAACTAATGGAAAGAAACTTTCAGTTGTATCGTGAACAGGGAGTGGATATCGCTTTTCTGGAAGCGCTCATTCAAAACGAATCCGCGGTAAATCTCTATCAATATGTCGGATATGAAATTACCGAGCAGCTAATTAGTTTACAGCATACAGAAGTTTTGGACGCCAGTCTTTTGGCACCGACCAATCCACGCTGTTACATTACAAAAAGAGGGCAACCACTTGAAGTCAGAGGACTGTCTTTCTATAAGCATTTCTCAGCATGGCAAACGCAATGGGCCAGTATGAAAGAAGGGGAATGCTTAATCGTTTCCAATGACGATGAAGCGGTTGGTTACGCACTGTTTAAGCGTATTTTCGGAGAAGACGGAAACCTGACAACCATCGTTCTTTACCAATGTGAATCGATTCCAGACCGTACGGATGCGGTAGATATCCTTAAAGCTGCGTTAAACGAACTATATGCGCCATTATCTTTCTCATGTAGGCGATTGGCCATGAACCTAAGAGATTCCAATAAGGAGCTCATCGAGCTATTAGAGAGTTTAGGATTTACCTCATTTGTGGAACAAGTACATATGACACGTCTTATGTAGGAGAGATTCTAAATCTAGAGTTTAAAGCTAGGAGCTTGATTTAACATAAAGTATTATGCTGGTATATCCAAAGATTGAAGGTGCAAGTATGAGTTCTGGATTTCGCGAAATCATTTCTACAGAGGAACAATTTGAGGAGTTGCGTTCTCTATATGGGTATCCTAGCCAGAGAGCAGCAAATAAAGTGATACCAACTCTAGACCAGCATTGCCGAGAGTTTATTTCCAAATCTCCCTTTTTATCAATGGCTACTTCGAATTCGAGTGGACAATGTGACGTTTCTCCAAGGGGAGATGCACCTGGGTTTGTAATGGTTCTCGATGACCATCATTTATTTATTCCAGAACGTCCTGGCAATCGGAGGATGGACTCAATTCAAAATATTTTAACAAATCCTCATATTGCACTTCTATTTATTATTCCAGGTTTAGGAGAAACCCTAAGAGTGAACGGGAGAGCCTTTGTATGCCGTGATCCAGAACTTCTTGATAAGAGTGTTGTAAATGGTCGTAGCCCCTTGTTTGGTATTGGTGTAGTGGTGGAGGAGTGTTATGCGCACTGTGCAAAAGCGTTCATAAGATCAGGACTATGGTCCCCGGATTCTTGGTTATCCAAAGAATTCTTTCCTTCGGTTCCTCAAATGTTGGTAGATCATGCAAAGATCCCAGATGTTACTGCGGAACAAGTGGCAAGAGAACTGAATGAAGGCTATAATACGCGGCTTTACTGATGGGGATACATTGAGAGGAGTACAAAGCAATTATGTTTATTGGAATTGATGCCGGTGGTACGTTAATCAAAGTTGTATGCATGGAAAATAAATCTCTTAGTTTTAGCAAATTCCCTGTAACGCAAATAGAACAAGTTGTTTCAAAGATTAATAAGTTAGAAGGAGCAAAGATTTGTCTCACCGGTGGCAAAGCTGCTTTATTTGAATCATTCATGATACGAAAACCTTTACATATTGTTGAGTTTGAGGCAACAATTCGCGGAGTACAATATCTTCTCCATAAATCCGATCCAAAACAGCAAGAGTATGTACTAACTAATGTGGGTACAGGCACTTCGATACACCATGTTGGGAGTAGCAAACATGAACGTATTGGTGGAACCGGTGTTGGTGGCGGTACTTTGTTAGGATTATCTCGTTTGCTCACCGGTATAACTGATTATGAATCTATCGTTAAATTAGCAGCTAAGGGAGTTAGAGATCGAATTGATTTGAAAGTGAAACACATTTATGAGGGAGCAGAACCTCCAATTCCGGGAGACTTAACTGCTAGTAATTTTGGGAGAGTTTTACATTTTGATTCTAAAGATGAGGTTCCGCACGAAGAACTTCTAGCTTCGGTAATCGGACTGGTAGGCGAAACCGTAGCGACAACTAGTGTTCTTGCGGCAAAGAGTTGCGGTGTACCATCGGTTGTTTTTATTGGATCCTCATTTATTCAAAATAACCTTCTTATTGAGACTGTGAAAAGTTATACAATTCTTAGAGGAGCGTTCCCCATCTTTGTTGAAAATGGTGAATTTTCCGGAGCTATTGGTGCTTTATTTTCAAATAACCTTATATTTACTAAGAATAGTAGTTGAATTTCAGAAGGGCTGCCACGTTGCAGCCCTTGACGCTTTAATGGGCAGACCTTGAAAATATAGTTTTAATCTAACGAAATAAGTGCCGAATGAATGGATGGGGATTTATTTTGTTTGCCCAAGAAGCTCGCTCTTCACCATGTCGTAGGCATTCCGGTCGCCTTTTTTGGCGAAGAACCTGAGTCCATCCAAGCCTTTGAAGAGCAGGGCACACAGAAGTCGCTCCTCGAATTTGGGAATATCATGCCCTTCGCTTGCCCAAGCACCGCGTACCATTTGGGGAAATTGCAGCTGCGGTGTCCATAGGTGCTGCGTGGCTAAATCGAATACAAAATCTCCGTACATGGCCATCTCCCAGTCGACGATGCCGGTAATGGTGCGTCCGTTCGTGAGCATGTTCCCCAAATGAAAATCGCCGTGCACGAGATAACGTTTTTCGGGTGAACACTTGGACAAATCAATCATGATGTCATATATGTACTGGAATACATCCTGCTCTAAGAAACTGTGCTCAAAAAGCGCATACCAACCGTTCCAAAAGCCGGATTGCTCTTCTCGAAAGAAAGAGATAAGAAATTCAAGCCAGCTATCATAGGAGCCGTCTCCCGAAGGCTGAATCCACCCATACCCTTTTGTTTGGCCTAATCTTACTTGGTTGATCTTTGTAAATTGTTCAACAAGATCAGGAAGAATTTGTTTTATTTCAGTTTCCGGATAGCTGATGATAGTCCTGCCTGAAGCTTTTTCCGCAATTGAAAAATATAATTCGTTTGCTCTGCCTATCTCCAAGATTCGCGGAATTGGTATTCCTTGGGAGGAGAAGGTTTCATGCAAATACCGCTCTTTCTCAAAACCCTCTCTGCTGCTGTTAAAATGGATAACAAAATCCTTGCCTTGATGGCTGTAGCTGAAAACTTTGCTCAGTTCGCCTTGTTCGATCGGCTGTACACCAGAAACTGGACCGTTCAAAACATTTTGTAAAAAAATTTCTGCCGTACTGAGATCCATTTTCGGTTTAAACTGGATCAATTTTTCATCGACCTCCCTTTTTTTATTAATAATATGCTTTCAATAATGAAATTCGAAGGATCAGTTGATTTCTGATTTAAGAATAAAATTATTTTTCAGTATGCCCAGAAAAGCATGAAGTAGTAACAAATGGTAAAAATGGTGGGAATAATTGGTTAAGAGAGATGTTATAAAAAACAGAAAAAAACAAATTGACACATAAAAGTATCTGAGATATTCTACGATTAGTTTAACTATACTAGGTTACGATACTAGGAGAGTTTAATTTTAGTTCTGGAAGCGAACCAGAGTATTTTAATCAACCGTTTGAAAACGCTACCAGATGACTTCTCACCGTCGTTCTGGTAACGATACCAGAATATTTAGTTGGATGCCATACCGCTTCAACGAAAAGGAATTCAAGTTTGAGTTGAGCTTACGGCCTATTTTAAAAAAGATGTATAACGCAGACGGAGGGATCAATATGAAGTTTATGCATATACCGGGAGTGGAGAAAGCAATCTCCCGATTAATTATGGGAACTGGGGATTTAAGAAAGCTGGAAGAGCCGGAGAGGACCATGCTGGATGCCTACATCGCTGCTGGCGGCAATATGTTTGATACGGCACATCAATATAGGAATAAAGAAAAGATTCTTGGTCAATGGCTGGCAGAGAAGCAGCTCCGGGAGAATGTCGTTATTTTGACCAAAGGCGCTCATCATGATGATGGCAGTCCGGGTCGTCGGGTGAATCCGCAAGCAATCCGCAAGGATTTAATGGAAAGCTTAGAAAGACTTGGCACTGATTATGTCGATTTGTACGCGCTGCATCGCGATGATCCAAGCGTAGCGGTCGGGCCTATTATAGAAGAGTTAAATGAACATATTCAAGCTAAGCGAGTACGGGCTATCGGAGCCTCGAATTGGTCGTTCCGTCGAATTCAGGAAGCTAATGAATATGCTGCTTCACATAATCTTATTGGGTTTGCTTTTAACAGTCCAAACTTGAGTCTTGCAAAGGCAAATGAGCCTAGGTGGGAGGGCTGCGTTTCGGCCGACGACGAAACTTGTTCCTGGCATTCGCGTAATCAACTGCCGCTTTTAGCTTGGTCATCTCAGGCAGGCGGATTTTTCTCAGGGAATTTCTCGCCGGACAATCGGGCTGATGAGGAAATGGTGAGAGTTTACTATAGCGAAAATAACTGGGAGCGTTATCGCCGCGCAGTGAAGCTAGCGAAGGAAAAACAGGTAACACCGATTCAAATTGCCTTATCCTATGTCCTTAATCAATCGTTTCCGACTTGTGCGATCATTGGGCCCCGGAATCCGGAAGAGCTTCAATCTTCGATACTTTCAATGAATCTTGAATTAACTTCTCAAGAGATCGAATGGCTAGATTTGCAAAGGGAGGAGATCGTAAAATGATCAGACACAAATTAGCAGCACAATTATATACACTGAGAAATGAAGTCAAAAAGGATTTTCCAACCGTATTGAGAGATTTGAAAAAAATGGGTTGGGCAGCCGTTCAAATCGATGGATTACACGGGTACCCTGCTGCAGATATCGCCGCTATAATGAAAGAAATTGGATTACGAACTGCTGGTATTCATGTCGGTTTGGATCGTATGAAACATGATCTAGACGCTGTTTTGGAGGAAGCACGCCTTTTCGATACAAAGGATTTCATCTGTCACTCGTTACCGAATGAATTGATGAACCCTGAAGGTTATGCCAGCGTTCGCAAAGATTTACACGATGTTGCTGCGAATGTAAGCGGCACGGGATTCCGAGCCGGATATCACAATCATGATTTTGAATTTCATACAACGATTGACGGGAAATTTGCCCTTGAATATGTGCTCGATGATCCAACAATTCATCCGGAAATTGATACGTATTGGGTTAAAAAGGCTGGTCAAGACCCACTGTCTTTCATTCGAAATTATGCATTCCGCATGCCAATTCTCCATCTAAAAGATATGACAGCAGACGGCAGACAATATTTCGCAGAAATCGGAACCGGCTTAATCGATTTTGTGCCGATTCTGAAATGGGGATTACAAAATGGCGTAGAGTGGTTTGCTGTTGAACAAGACTATTGTCCGGGAAACCCAATGGATAGCTTAGCCTTAAGCTTAAATAATTTGTTGGAGCTAGAGAAGTCAATCGTCTGAATTCTGAAATGAAGGTGAGGTTACAATCTTAACGGAATTCAAGTTGGTAGCGCGGATAAATCATTTTTTGAGGTTGGAAGAAAACTTCCGGACATAGAAAGGCTCTGTGGGATAGAATCCTCAGAGCTTTTTTTGTTTTATTAGGGAGCATGGTTTCTCACGAGTATATGGATATGTTTGGTTATAGTTGAGTCTTTACAATTACTTATCATCTGGTTAACACAGGAAAAACAGTCATACGTTATTTTTGATATGTGGGAACGGTCTCACACGAAGAAATGGGGTTGCAGCATGGAACTTACGATTAAGGAAATTGCCCTGCGTGCCGGAGTATCCAAATCAACAGTTTCGCGAGTGATTTCTGGAAAGGGTTATACCAGTTTAGTGGTACGCGATAAGGTGCTCCAACTGATTGAAGAATTGCAATATAAGCCCAACGCAGTGGCAAGGGCTATGGTTTCACAAAGAACGCATAACATTGGCGTACTGATTTATCGCCGGCATCATCCTATTGCATCTCATCCGTTTTACGGCAAAATCCTTGATGCCATTTTAATGACAGCTGCAAGTTTGAATTATTCCGTTTTCGTTACAACGGATCACGAAATGTCGCTGCGCTCCGCTGATTTTATGATGGAAAAAAGAGTGGACGGACTGATTCTGATCAGTCGCCTGCAACAGAACGTCATTGATTACATCACTAACTTCGGAGTCCCCTACGTGATGGTCAATGGCTCCACAGACGTCGACGGTGTCATCCATATTGTGAATCAAGACGAAGAAGGTGGACGGATGGCCGCTGAGTATCTATCAGAATTAGGGCATCGGCGAATTTTCGCGATTGCCGGACCACAGACGCATCGCAGCCATCATTTGAGGCTGAAAGGTTTTAAAAATTACTTGGAAGGAATAGGGGATTCGATCCCATCCTCTTCGATCTTACATGCATCGACTTCCACCTTCGTAGAAGGGTATGAATTAATGCGCAGCAATTGGGACCAATTTCGCGCAGGCAGGTATACGTCAATATTTGCCACCAACGATATGATAGCGCTGGGCGCCATGAAGTTTTTGTTGGAGCAGTCGGTACGTATTCCTGAACAGGTAGCGGTTGTAGGCTTTGATGATATCGATTTTGCCGCTATGTTCTCACCCTCTTTAACAACCGTCAGGGTCAATACAGAGGAGATGGGGACTCAGGCCTTTAGCTTGTTAGACAAGCTCATCCGTCAGGAACCGAACATTGAGAATCCCAAGCAGCTTGTACCCAAATTGATTGTCCGACAATCGACCCATTAATTTCTATTGAAAAGGAGTGGTTAATCCGCATGCGTTGGTATTTAAAAGCGATAGGCCCACGGAAAATCGTGGAATTTCTCATACTTGTAGTGTTCGTCATCTTTTTCTTGGGCCCGCTTCTCAACCTGGCCATACTGGCTTTTACCGGCAAATGGAGCTACCCGGATGTTTTACCGCACGAATGGTCACTGAAATGGTGGACGTTTGTGTTCAAGCAAGAGGATATCGCGAAATCGATCAGCTTGTCGTTTGGAATTGCAACCATCGTGACCGCTCTGTCCATTGTGCTTTGTATCCCGGCAGCCTACGCGTTTGCTCGCATACGTTTCCCACTTAGTCGGTTTTTCTTGTTCTCATTTCTGCTGACACATGCTTTTCCGAAAATGGGACTCTATGTTTCGATCGCCGTGCTTTTTTATAAGCTCGGACTGATGAACACATTGATAGGAGTTGTATTGATCCATATGATCAATGTGCTCATGTTTATGACCTGGATTCCAACCGCTGCTTTCCGCAATGTGCATAAGGCTCAGGAGGAGTCGGCCAGGGATGTGGGAGCGAGCCCATTTCGCGTATTCCGCAGCATTACGCTGCCAATGGCGATGCCGGGCATTATCGTGGCTTCGATCTTTACTTTCCTTAACTCGCTCGATGAAGCGCAGGGTACTTTTCTGGTGGGCATCCCCAATTATAAAACGATGCCGATCGTCATGTATTCGATCATCAGCGATTATCCGGCCTACGCGGGTGCTGTATTTTCCATTATTTTGACAGCGCCGACGATCATCCTACTGCTGGCTGCACAGCGCTTTGTGAGCGCAGATATTATGTCCAGCGGCTTCCAACTCAAATGACGATAGACCCATTAGCCAAGCGTATGCTTCCGATGCGAGTTTTGTTTCGAAGTAATCGCTTAGAAGCAATGCTCAACAAAACTTTTAGGGGGCACATATGGACATTCAGCTTTCCGTTCAACAACTGACGAAGCGCTACAAAACAGGAGAAGGCGTAACAGGAATCTCTCTTGATGTTCGTAAAGGCGAGTTAATTACACTGCTAGGCCCATCAGGCTGCGGTAAAACAACGGTACTTCGCAGCATTGGAGGGTTTCTCGACCCGGATTCAGGTGACATTCTTATTGAGGGCAAAAGCGTGCTTAATGCGCCTCCGGAAAAACGTCCGACATCCATGGTATTTCAAGGCTACAATCTATGGCCGCATATGACGGTTTTTGACAACCTGGCATTCGGTCTTAAAATACGCAAGATGAAAAAGGCTGACATCGATAAGGCCGTTTACGAAGTTCTTCAGCTGGTTCGCTTGCCTGGAGCAGAGCTTAAATATCCGGGTGAACTTTCCGGCGGTCAGCAGCAGCGCATAGCAGTTGCAAGATCACTTCTCCTCAAGCCTGCCGTTCTTTTGCTGGATGAACCATTTTCCGCGTTGGATGCCAAGCTTCGTCACGAGATGAGAGAAGAGCTGCGGGAAATTCAAGCCAAGACGGGTCTTACGATGGTGTTTGTCACCCATGATCAGGAAGAAGCGTTGTCGATTTCAGATCGCATTGTCGTCATGAACCAAGGTAATATTGAGCAAATCGCTTCCCCGCAAGAAATTTATGATGAACCGAGCACGCTGTTTGTTTCTCAATTTATCGGCAAAATGAACTTTTTGAAAGGGGTGATCACAGCCGACGGTGTGACCGTAGGGCACCTGAGTTTTCCAAATTCAAAAAATCTGTCCGGACATGTAAGACTGGCAGTCCGACCTGAAGATGTGATTATAGATGGCGAAGAGGGTCATGGTCTTGCCGGAGTGATCAAACAGGTCATGGTACTTGGGCATTATGCCGAGGTGTCCATCGATTTGCCGGAGTACGGCACAATCCGGGCGTTTCAACCAAGGGATTCTGTCAAGGATCTTCATACAGGGCAACAAGCAAAAGTAAGCTTTGCAAGAGCATTAGCATATCCGGAAAACTAGACCCATATCCTAAGGAGGAATTATCTATGATTCGCAAGAAATCCGCTATTATGTTAGTGACCTTAATGACCGCTACCGCTGCTTTTGTATCCGGGTGCGGCAGCTCTTCGACAAATGCAGGTTCCGCGACTCAAAGCGCAAGTCCGGGCAAAGAAGCAGCTGGCACTAAACAGCCTGTCGAGTTTAGCTTCTATTTTACCGGCTCGCAAAATGTTAAAGATCTGTGGGATACGCTGATTCCTATGTTCGAGAAACAAAATGCGGATGTTAAAGTGAAGCCGGTCTATATTCCTTCAGGAACAGGCGCACAACCAACCTATGACCGTATTATTGCTGCCAAACAAGCTAACAAAGGCTCCGGCGATATCGATTTATATGAAGATGGCTTGTCTACTGTAACACGGGGGAAAAAAGATGACCTATGGGACACTTTACCCGGTGACAAAATTAAAAACTTGGCAGGTGTGGATGAGAAAACGTTAAAAGATATCTCCAATCTTGCTGTTCCTTATCGTTCATCTGCAGTTGTATTAGCTTATAACAGTGACAAAGTAAAGACGCCTCCAACTAATTTGGATGAACTGTACGATTGGATCAAGAAAAATCCGAGCAAATTCGCATACAATGATCCATCTACTGGAGGTTCCGGAAATTCTTTCGTGGCAACGACTCTTTATAAATTCTTGCCTGAAGAGGCTATCCATAATTCCGATCCAAGTGTTGAAAAAGGATGGGATCAAGGATTTGCGCTGCTCAAGGATCTGGGGAAATCCGTTTACGGCAAAGGTATTTATCCAAAGAAAAACCAAGGGACTTTAGATTTAATGACGAGCGGTGAAGTTGATATGATTCCGGCATGGTCGGATATGGTACTTGAGCAAGTGGCTAAAGGACAGCTTCCAAAAACAACGAAAATGGCACAAATCAAGCCTGGATTTAACGGCGGACCAACTTACTTAATGGTGCCTAAGTTATCTGAAAAGAAGGATGCTGTCTACAAATTCCTGAACTTCGTTCTTTCACCTGAGGCACAAGGCGTAGTTGTAGACAAAATGCATGGCTTCCCAGGGATCAAGCTTTCAGGTATGTCAAAAGAAATTCAAGACTCGTTCAAAGGTGCATCAGAAGGATTCCGCTCCTTCAATATCGGCGATCTAGACAAAGACATGACCAAACGCTGGCAAAGTGAAGTTGCTGCACAATGAGTAAACAAGTGAAAATGGGGATACTGGGATTGCTTCTGGTCATCCCCTCTTTTTTATTGCTCTTTGTCACTGTCGTCATTCCGATCATCATTTCCTTCAAAGAAAGCCTGACCAATAAGTCCGGCGGCTATGATTTATCCAATTATACGTTTTTGTTTACCGATAAACTGATGCGCTCCAATATCATTTTTACGCTGGAAGTGACGATTATTTCGGTCATTATCGTGCTGCTAATTAGCTATGCATTGGCCGCGTATATGAGGTTCAATAACGGTACGATGGTTAATTGGATTCGCAACATGTACATGATTCCGATCTTTATCCCATCGGTCATCGCTACGTACGGTTTAATTCAATTGCTTGGCAACCACGGCTGGGTATCCCGAATGTTACTTCTGGTCAACGGAGGGGAGATGCCACGTATTATCTTTGATATGAAGGGTATCATCATTGCTAATTTGTGGTTCAACATTCCGTTTACGACCATGCTGCTCGGGTCTGCATTGTCCGCTGTCCCCAATTCTGTCATTGAAAGCGCGAAGGACTTAGGGGCAGGTAGATTGCAAATCTTTGTCCGTTTCATTTTGCCGCTCACTTACAAGACTTTGCTCGTTGCCATTACTTTTGTGTTCATGGGCGTGATCGGCTCGTTTACGGCTCCGTTTTTGATTGGACCCAACGCTCCACAAATGCTGGGGGTATCTATGGAACAAGTTTTTGGTGTGTTCCAAGAAAAACAATTAGCTTCGGCGATCGCATTCTTTACGTTCCTGCTTTGTTCAGTAATGGGATACTTTTATATCCGGAGT
Organism: Paenibacillus sp. yr247; assembly: GCF_900103825.1. GTDB lineage: Bacteria > Bacillota > Bacilli > Paenibacillales > NBRC-103111 > Paenibacillus_E. Next base: position 112,360 of record NZ_FNIF01000004.1, on the reverse strand, counting down.
ATGGTCACTGAAGAGAGCGCGAGGTCACGATGATTCAACCTATTCTGAATGTACAGGGAATTGTACAGCCCAATTCTTCGAAAACTCATATTTCGTATCGGTTTCATCTTGCTAAGCCTGGTGGTAAGCTGTTGATCGATTTTGCTTATGAGCCCAAAAATTTAGAAGATCGGGAACAAGCAAAAACCATGATTTTTACGAGTATAAACACTTATACGGAACCTAATCAGCGTGAGAGAATTCAGGCGAAATGGGAATCCTTCCTGCCTCTGAAAAACTTAATCACCGTGTCCGTCGATGACCCTAAGGGACATCGCGGCGCGGGGCATCGGCACGATCCAGAGCAGCTGTTGTTTATAAGTGAGCTGGAAACTTCCCCAGGCTTTGTCAGCGGTAAAATAGTAGAAGGCATGTGGCACGTTACTTTAAGCTTGCATGCGATTGTTACTGAAAGCTGCCGTTACACATTGCATATCCATCAAGAGGAGGAATAAGCGGCATGCCTTGGATTGCTTGCGAATTACACAGTCATACCTATCATAGTGACGGAAGACAGACGCTCAAAGAGCTGGCTAATGGTGCAAAGGCGCTTGGATTCGAGTGTTTTGCTTTGACCGACCACAATACCATGACAGGGTTGAATGATAAAGAAGCCGTGGAACAAGAAACCGGAATATCGATCATTTCCGGTATGGAATGGACGACCTTTTATGGGCATATGGTTACGATAGGACTGACCGATTTTGTTGACTGGCGTCCGGCGGGCCCCGGCGATATCCATAAAGGGATTGACGAAGTTCATAGCAGCGGGGGGATCGTGGGTATGGCGCATCCTTTTCGCATAGGAAGTCCAATTTGTACGGGCTGCTTCTGGGAATTCAAGATCGAGAATTGGAACGATATCGACTATATCGAGGTATGGTCAGGCACGTTCCCTTCGATTAAGACGGACAATGACCGCGCCTACCGTTTGTGGACTGACAAGCTGAACGAAGGCTACCGAATTGCGGCCACGTCTGGGCGTGACTGGCACGCCCAGGAGCAAACGGATGATCCGGTATCGGTGACTTATCTCAACATCGATGAAGGGGAGGGGACTGTTACTAGCCGAACCGTTCATGCACTCGCAGCGGGTAAAGCATCGGTAACCATGGGACCGTTGGTTACGCTCGAAATTCTATCCGATACGTCTCTATACGGAATTGGAGATTGCATCCCTGAAAACGATCGATCCAATACTTATAAGGCCCATGTGAGCATAGATTTTCACTTGCGAAAAGGGATTTGGGAATTTCCGGAGCCCAATTATACGCTCATCTTGATTGGAAATACCGGTATTTTGAGTGAACAATTAGTTACTTTAGATCAGCCGAATTATGTGTTTGAAATTCCTGGCGATCAATTTCTATGGATTCGGGCCGAGCTAAAAGGAACGGTTCGTGGAGTTCGTACGTTGATCGCCTTTACAAATGCTATATATTTGAATCGATGAAAGGGAGTGTTTATAGAATGGGTTACCGATTTCCGCTCATAACCGCTCACAGCGGCAGCATGAACACGCTTGATCATACGCTTCATTCCGTGCAAACAGGGCTCGGGCTCGGTGCGGACGTAGTGGAGGAGGATATTAGATTGACGAAGGACGGCATCCTGGTTTTGGCCCATGATGATGAATGGGTTACCGTGGATGGCTTGAAAATGTCTATTTCGCAAACAACCTTTGAAGAATTAAGAGAGCTTCAGTTTGAGGTCACTCATGGGGAACAACTTGAAACACTTCAAATCTGCACACTAGAAGAGATATTGCCGCTTATTCAAGCTTCGGGTAAAGTCCTGAATTTGGATTTGAAGGTGGACGAGAGTATCGGACCTGTCGCTGCTTTGGTGGGGCAATATGGAATGAATGAGCAGGTTTTCCTTTCTGGATGTGAGATAGATCGTGCTATGCTGGCACAACGATCGAATCCGGAAATGCGAAAACTGTTGAATACCGACATCAACCTGTTTAAAACTCTTTCGTACAGAGATGCTATGTTAAAAACCTGCGAGGATGCACTGGCAGCCTCCTGTTTTGGCATCAACATCCATTATAGCATCGTTAGCCAAGAGTTATTAGATTTTGCCTCATCCCTAGGGTTGCCTGTTTATGTATGGACAGTGAATGAAGAAGAGTTGATGTGCCAGTATGCAGATTTGGGCGTTGCCTCAATTACGACACGAAATGTTGCAGCGCTGGTGCAAGTAAAGCAAAAGATGTTGGGGGTGCATCCATGATTGAAATTTATGCCCATGAATTCAAGCTTGTTAGTGAGACACTTGCGGCCAAAATGCGGAGTAGTGATGTTAAGGCGGGTAGCGCCGCGAGTAGCGCCTATTTAAATTGAATTCTTGTACAGTTCCGAAGTGGCGCGAGAACTTACGGAGCAATTCGAGCGCGATCTAATGGATTCCTCGAGATAAAGTTTCATTACTGGAACAGTTAAATAAAAGAGAAAGCAAGCGGGCAGGGTAATGGGACGCTTGCTTTCATGTTTTAAGTGCCAACGTGGGAATTGTTGCATTGTGCACGCTTTTATGTAGGCGGATAATAAATGATTGTCTTATAAACGGCTTTCTTATCAGAGACGTTCGTATACGTGTGAGGACGATCCGCTGAGAAGTGGATTGCATCGCCAACATTAAGCGTATAGTTCTCCTGAGAAATTGATACTTGCAGCTTTCCCTCGACCATAAGAATGTATTCTTCAACGCCCTCATTATGGGGCTCGGATGCATGGGTGCAGCCTAGGTCCATTTCAACCGTGTAGATCTCAAAGCTTTTTTGCGGGTGGAAAGGGAAGACAGGAAACGCCCGATACTGTCCATCCTCTTCTTCAAAAGGAGAAAGATCAGTAGAACGGACGACCGTAATCTTCGGCTCGTCTTCCTCAATCAAACTCGTGAAGGAGATCTGCAATCCGCTCACAATTTTCCAAAGCACCGATATCGTGGGATTCGAATCTCCACGTTCAATTTGACCCAGCATCGCTTTACTAACGCCCGTCAGTTCTGCAACTTGATCCAAACTTAGCCCTCTCGTTTTGCGAATAGTAAGCAGTTTTCTGCCTACCATCTTATGAATCGGTTCTTGCATAGTATGGACTCCTTTATCGTTTATTTCTCCGCCAAAATCGCCTATTTACAATATAGCATACATTCGTGTAGTATGATATATAGATGGTAAAACGCACATATGTGTACTATATTACATTATGTGCCTAGGAGGAATTATGATGGGCGCTACTATGCTAGGGTTGGTTAAAGAACACCGCGGACCTGGAGCTATTCTGAAAGAAGTTCCTGTTCCAACTTGTGGTGACGATGAGGTGCTCGTTCGCATTAAGGCTACATCCATATGTGGAACGGATCTACATATTTACAAATGGGATGCTTGGGCAGACAAAACGGTCGTCACACCTAATGTTTTTGGGCATGAGTTTGCAGGTATTGTCGTTGATATCGGAGACCGGGTAACAGGCGTTAAGATAGGAGACCACGTTTCTGCAGAGGGACATATGGTTTGCGGCAGCTGTAAAGCATGTCGAACAGGAAATGCGCATGTTTGCCCGAATACGAAAAGCTTTGGGATAACTGCGCCTGGATGCTTTGCTGAATTTGCGGTTGTGAAGGCGAGCAATATTATTCATAACGCTCCCGAATTACCTTTTGAAATCGCATGCTTGCAAGATCCTCTTGGAAACGCAGTGCAAACGGTATTATCAGGAGATATCGTAGGTAAATCGGTCGCCATCATCGGTGTAGGGCCGATTGGCTTACTTGCCATTAAAGTAGCAAAAGCTTGCGGTGCTGGAGCAATCTATGCCGTGGATATTAACCCAAACCGTCTGAAGATGGCCTTGCAAATGGGGGCTGATATTACAATAAACGCGATGGAAGCGCGTACATCCGAAGAACTGCGCAAATTGACGGACGGAGAAGGCGTTGATGTTGTTCTTGAAATGTCCGGCAATCCCCAAGCCATCGTGGATGGATTCGAAGCCGTGGCCAATGCGGGCCGAGTGTCCTTGCTGGGTATTCCGACCAAAGAAGTCAGCCTAGACGTCACTAATCATATTATTTTTAAAGGGCTGAAGGTTGAAGGGATTACAGGACGCAAAATGTACCAAACCTGGTATCAAATGAAGGGATTGCTGAACTCGCATCGAATTGATCTTGCATCGGTCATCACCCATAGATTCACGTTAGATCAGTACGAGGAAGCATTCCGCTTAATGCATGAAGGTCAATGCGGCAAAATTGTATTTATCCACTAACGTTAAGTAAAACTCAGCGGATGCTTACGAAGCTTGTTTTGCTCCGCAAAACTCAGCGGATGCTTACGATGTTAGTTTTGCTCCGCAAAACTTTAAGGAGGCGCATATGAATTATTTGAACGATTTGGCTGCTGATATCGAAGGCTGGAAGCGAGAAGGACGATACCGTTCGATTAAAGTTTGGGAGAGCGGCTCCGACACGTGGATGAATTTGAATGGAAGAAAAATTCTCCAGATGTCTTCCAATAACTATTTGGGACTTACCCATCATCCCAAGCTCAAGGAAGCGGCCATTGCAGCCATTGAAAAATATGGAGTCGGCAGCGGATCGGTGCGGACCATTACCGGGACACTTGATATTCACGAACAACTGGAGATCGAGCTGACCAGATTCAAAGGCACTGAAGCGGCACTTGTTTTTCAATCCGGTTTTACGACAAATCAAGGTGCCCTATCGTCGATTCTAGGCGCGGATGATGTGGTCATTAGTGACGAGTTGAACCATGCGAGCATCATTGACGGGATTCGACTGACGAAGGCGAGCCGCAAGATTTTTGCTCACAAAGACATGGATCAGTTGGAAGCTGTCCTCAAAGAAACGCAAAAACATCGTAAACGCGTAGTTGTAACCGATGGGGTGTTCAGTATGGATGGCGATATTGCGCCGCTTCCCGAAATTGTTCAATTGGCGGAAGCCTATGATGCCATTGTGTATGTGGATGATGCCCATGCGAGCGGTGTTTTGGGCAAGAACGGTAAAGGATCGACGGATCATTTTGGCTTAAACGGCCGCGTGCATATTCAGATTGGTACCTTATCTAAAGCGATCGGTGCTGTCGGCGGTTACGTAGCCGGTGCTCAATTGTTGAAGGAGCATCTGATTCACACGGCAAGGCCGTTTCTATTCAGCACATCGCAACCGCCAGCGGTTGCAGCGACTTGTCTGGCTGCAATTCAAGTGCTGCAAGAGAGCGCGGATTTAGTGACCAGACTGTGGGATAATGCCAATGGATTCCGTAATGACTTGCAGCGTTTAGGGTTCAATACGGGCGCTAGCGAAACGCCAATCATTCCAATCATTGTCGGTGACCCTGCCCAAACGATGCGGTTTTCCGATCGTCTGCTGGAGGAAGGCATATTCGCGCAAGGTATCGTCTATCCGACGGTAGCGATGGACAAAGGGCGCGTTCGTCTTATCGTAACGGCGCAGCATACGAAGGATGACCTCGCTTTTGCTTTGAACAGCTTGCAAAAAGTCGGCCGGGAATTCGGACTTTTGTCATAATAAGTATTGTAAAGAGATAAAGCATAGCTCCATCAGCCATTGCGGCTGGTCGGACTATGCTTTATTAGTTTACTTCATTAGTGCGTCAAGGGACAACTTGACATGACACCAAATAGTGTCGTATTCTAGTTAATGAATAGGACACCATTCGGTACGGAACGACCCATCTGCATCTTGAACAAGCCGGATTCGAAAGTGAGGATCAAGCGTTCAACGGCGCGAAATATGGTTGGGTGAAGATGGGGGGCGAGCTTGAAAAAGTGTTAACTGAACTGTAACACAACCTCCATTCTGTTGGCGCAATACGTAAAAATATAAACGCTTTTCGGAAAGGAAAATCATAAATGCTTAGTATGAATAGTTATACTCAAAATTATGTAGATGAATGTCGCAAGAAAGTTGATTTACAGCTTTCAACCTACACAAATATGGTTACAACAGCGAAGAAGCAAAATGATTCAAATCTTAACTCAGCAATTGAATCTTTTGAAACTAATTTCTTCAATCACTTGGTTTTAGTTTTAGATCATTATTTTGTTCATAGAAGCAGAACAATAGAATTGAAAGACGGCAATCCATTGAATGAAGTGAGGATGCTGTGTGATTCAATCATGCTTTACGAGAATAAAATGACCAAGGAAACAAAATCAATGATGTATGATCCGACTAAGTCCGTTTTAAAGTATAAAATCGGAGATGAAATTAAGTTGAAAAAAGAAGATTTTGAACTTCTATTCAAGGCTTTTTTTAGTGAAATGGAAAGAAAATTTGTAATCGAAAATCAAAAATAGAATTTAACATAGCCAAAAGGTAAAAATATTCTTCAACTTATAAACTTTCTAGGTAGACCCGCAACCCGTTAGGAAAAGAATATGAGCGAAGGCATGCCTCGGAATTTCTCTAAAGGAATATCTTTACTGTTAGAGAACTATAACAATTAAGTTAAAAGGATCAAGGGGTATGCAATTTCAAATACAAGAAGAACATGATTTTAGCTGGGGCAGTAGCTTACCCTATTAGGTGGTGAACTAGATCGTTCGTTTACAAAGTGGGAAGCAGGAAAGGGACTTTATGAGGTTGCATTAAAGGCTATAAACACAAATAGGGAATTAAGATATCCTACTGTATCTGGATTCAAAACAGCTTGGGACTCAACTATTTAAATGGCCTTTTAGTTAAACTAACAGAAAACAATAGTACAACAATGAAGAGCAGTCCAGTACTTATTTTTACGTACTAGACTGCCTTCATTTGTTTTTTGGGGTCAGTCATTTGTTTTGGGAGTCAAGTGCCGTTGGAACAAACTTTCCCTCTTTTTACTTATTATTGTTGAGAAGAAGCTTGCAGTGTAGATTGAACTTGACTGATCATGGTTTGTGCTTGTGCTATTTCTGCTGATGCTTGCTTCAAAGCTTCTTCACAAAGTAAAGGGTTAGCTGCCGATTGTTCAATGGCTTGACTAATAAGACTTTTAGCAAGTGATGCTGATACTTCTGCTTTTTTCAACTGGTTTGGATCCATTTGTTGTGCCAATTTCGAACCTCCAAAATAAATGTATTTGTACTAAACAACTGTTATATATTTTTCAATTTTTACCGATTTTATGTATGCTGCTAAAAATATCAATCGGTTATGTTTCTCACATAATATGCAATGATATCTTTTCGACGAATAATTCCTATGAAAATATTTTCGTCATCTACAACCGGAACAAAATTCTGATCGGCTGCTAACGCCAGCATATCCTCCATATTTGCATTTATTGAAACGGACTCATTATGAATATGCTTCTCGATTTCGCTTACAGACACTTGTTGCATGTTATTAAAATCAAGCCCTGGTGTATTTTTTAACGTCCATAAGAGGTCACCTTCCGACAATGTACCTGCATATTTCCCTTCACTATCAACAATTGGAAGTGCCGTGTAGTAGTGGTTTTCTAATTGTTCTAACGCTTCACGCATGGAAGCTGACAAGGTGATAAATGCAACTTCTTCTTTAGGTAACAGAAAAGAGGCTATTTTCATAGTTGTAAACTCCTTTTCCCTGAAATTTCAATTTACGATACGTTTATTAAAACATAAAATTTCTATTAAAAGCATTGAAAGATGTTTCCATTAAGCAAAAGACATCATGCAGGGAAGCATTCTTTAGTGTTCAATACTTGCTGCATTTAATAAAAGGAAATAAGTTATTGTTTCAAGAATACACTAGAAAATAGTTATTTGCGAGTTACGTAGTGTGCGTCTTGGTACCGTTACATGGTCTGGGAATGAAAGAATGATTAGCTACAAAATCTGGAATGAGTAAAGAAGCCCGAGTGAGGAAAGCGGGAATTGTGCGCGGGGAATATTATGATGCAATAAAAATGGGGATTTTACGAGATGAATGGGAAATACTTAAATTGTGCATCCAATGTTCCAAAGCTCCCCCAAACATCCATTTATTGTCATCGGGATAATAGAAATGAGGGGACACAAACACTTTGAATTGCATAAAGATCAGCATGAACCAAATAACGAAAACACAAAGAAACACTGTAAAGTTTTTCTCATGAGAATCTTCATTCATTGATATTCGAATATTATGTGCCTTATTCAATGGTTTATTCAAATTCAACTAAGTAACTGCTGTGACGAAGCAGCTGCTATTACGATTACGAGCAGAATGTTGAAATAAGGTCATTTTTCAGAAGGAAGATCGAAAACAATTTTATCCAAATTATCAATGGAGGTGATCTGTATGGGGAAAATTGCAGTGATAACTGGAGGAGGTCAAGGCATAGGACGTGCTATTGCCATGGCCTTCGCCATAGAAGGATATGGTATCTCTATTGCGGATGTCGATCAGGATGCTGGCTTGGAGACGATTAAGCTACTGCGTCAACATACGAACGATGCGATGTTCATGAAGTTGGACGTTTCAAGGGAAGAGGAAGTCCGTCATTGGATTGAACTCACGGCCACCGATATGGGCGGAATTGATGTGCTGGTTAATAATGCGGGTATTATGCATAACGCAGATGTATTAGAGCTCGCGGCAGAGCAGTTTCAACGAGTGATTTCCGTTAATCTGGGTGGGGCTTTTCTCTGTTCGCAAGCCGTGGCCCGAATCATGAAACAGAACGGTAAAGGTGGTTCTATCATTAATATGGCGTCTACAAGGGCTTTCATGTCGGAACCCAATACAGAGGCTTATTCCGCTTCCAAAGGCGGGATTGCTGCTTTAACTCACGCTATGGCCATAAGTTTAGGGAGCTATGGAATACGCGTTAACTCTATTTCTCCTGGGTGGATCGAGATTAGAGATTGGCAGTTATCCTCCCGAAAGGAAATTCCAATCCATTCCGAAGCTGATCGAAACCAACATCCGGTAGGCCGGGTCGGGAAACCAGAAGATATAGCCTCTGCTTGTCTATACTTATCCAGCGAACAAGCTGGATTTATCACTGGTCAGAATCTGACGGTTGATGGTGGGATGAGCGTTAAAATGATATACGAAGATGATTAGGGTTCATTAACTGGAAACGAGTAGTTTGATCACGCGAAAAGGGCTTGCTGTAAGATAGACTGTCGAGCAGAGAGCAGCAGACGTAGAATATTATCTACGCAGGCTGCTCTTTTAGGCATGGTTGCAGCTTCCCGGATCTTCAGGGCTTTAATTGCATCAATTTAAGGTTTGGGAAACCACCAATTACCGGATGCTACTAACATACAAAGCAGCTTAATAGAATTCCCGTAATAATCGCTATTCTCAAAGCTGCTATTTTTCATGTGCGTCCAAAGCTTATTAAGCCATTCCTGATTTCTGGAATGAATCATCGCGCTAACGGCAAAAGGAGACACAAAGGCCAGATGATTATTAAATGCTAGTGGCAAATCATCACCATTCAAATAGTAGCCTGCACGAATTTTGCCCGGATCGCCATTTGTTTTCTTTTTGATCCAACTGTTCACCTTTGTGAATTGAGGTACGGCTCTTCGATCCCCAGTCAAGATATAATCCAAAGGGATGCGCCATGTTGTCCTGCAAGCATTCATGTAATAGTCTCCATCATACGGACCTTCCAAAAAGTCAGGGGGAGCGGGCGCAAACTTGCTGTTTCGTTTTACTGCAAAATCAGGTAATAACCCAGTATTCGCGCTGTAACCATGAAAGAGTTGTTTAGTTATGGCATAAGTTTTATTGACGACCCAAGTCCATTTGGAATTACCTGTAGTGATTTGAAAAGCTTTCATGTGTTCAGTCATAAAATCAGAGGGCCGGGTTCCTGGATAATACTTGGGTGTAGTATCCTTCTTTACCCAGTCACCTAGTTTTAAAAACCACTCCTCCTGATTTACATCATTGGTCAATATCGCGTGGATAATCTTCTTTGCTTCGGTTAAGTAATCGATAGTTCCCTTATTTCCCCACTGGTTATGTGCTAACAAAAGAGAATAAGCAATGTCCATATCACCGTCCGTAGCAGATTCGCTGCCTTCAGCATTAATAATGTTTCCGTTTTCATCTTTATTTTGCTTCCACGCCATTAACAAGGGATTATTGGAACTAGGATGAGCTTTGTAAAATCGAAACAACCCTTCATAATAACTTTGGGCATTCGGGTCATAGCCAGCCATAAAAGCGGTAAGAAGCATGCCATGCCCGTGGCTTTCCGATGTTGATATGGATCTCGACTTATATATGTCCTGCCCTTCCAGATTGTAATAAACATAATATTGATCTTGGTTCGTTGGATTTTGGATGAGATAACTCGACTTCCAACTGTCATATAAATCTTTGACAGCCTGATCCAACTGTGCTTGGTCAACGTGATTGGGTTTAATGGTCCCAGCTTTATATTTCGTATGTTGTGGAAAAGGTTTCTTTGCTTTAATCGCACGTGCCCTGAAGCCAAGGAAGCTTTGCCAGTTTTTAATATTCATTCCTAAAACCTCCCGAACCGCATAATATCATGAAATTATTATGAGTCTGGTCAGGAATTAAGAACAGGTTATTTCATACCACCGGCACAAAACAAAGGCAGAAATAAGAAATAACTGGAATGCAGAGTAGGATACCATGATATTGGGTGCTCGCCTAGAACACTAGAGACATTAGCGGAATAAAGTACCTATAGAAGTTTAAAATGATAGCGAGGTATAAACGGTGCAAATTCATGTGGTGCAAAGAGGAGAGAACCTTTGGCTGATTTCTGGTCGGTATGGTGTGAATGCTAATCGGATTATCACCGTTAATGAGCTCCAATTTCCCGATCGTTTAGTCATTGGTCAGGCATTAGTCATTCCAGCGCCTTATCCCGAATACGTGGTCCAATTAGGAGACACGCTTGGAACGATTGCTGGCCGTTTCGGCATCACCGTAGAGGCCATTGCTCGGACAAATTTAATAAGCGATGTCACGCAAATTACGCCTGGTCAATCATTAATCATACCGGTTTTGTACCATGCCGTGCGACCGGGTGAGACACTTTGGGCGATCGCCCACCGTTACGGCGTTACTGTGCAGGACATCATACAAGTAAATCGGATTACAAATCCATTGCTTATTTATCCGGGTCAAAACTTGAAAATCCCCGAGAAACAGAAGCCGATCATCGATGTAAATGGTTACACCAATGTATACGGAGAAGTGGCTGCAGGGCAGGTTCGGAAGGATGGGATGCATCTAACGTACTTATGCCCTTTTGGTTATCGTATTCAGGACGATGCCAGCTTGACCCCCATTGATGATGATAAACTCATTGAAGCCTCATATGCGAATCGTGTAGTTCCGGTGATGTCGATTACCAATTTTTCCGCTACGGAAGCCGGATCGAAGTTGGCACACACCATTTTATCCAGTCCCGAATTGCAAAATAAGCTAGTGACCAACATCTTAACGATCATGGAAAACAAAGGTTACCTTGGTTTAAATGTTGATTTTGAGAATGTTTATCCAAGCGATCGAGAGTCTTATAATCAATTTCTTCGACTTGCTGTTCGCAGGCTGCATGAGAAAGGTTTTTTTGTATCCTCTGCCCTTGCTCCTAAAACCAGTTCAGAGCAAAAGGGTTTGCTCTACGAAGCTCACGATTATGCGGCTCATGGAGACATTGTCGACTTTGTCGTTCTCATGACGTACGAGTGGGGATACCGATTCGGTCCTCCTCAGTCCATATCCCCCATCAACGAAATACGACGCGTTCTCGACTATGCGGTCACCGTTATTCCTAGAAATAAAATATTTATGGGCTTTCAATTATATGCACGCGATTGGCTGCTTCCTCATGTAAAAGGACAACAGGCAGAAACATTTAGTATGCAAGAAGCTGTTCGCCGAGCCGTTCAACATTGGGCGGAGATCAAGTACGATCGGCTGTCACAAACGCCATATTATCGTTATGTGGATGAAAAACAACGTACACATGAAGTCTGGTTCGAGGATGCAAGAAGTGCCCAGGCCAAATTCGAACTGGTAAAGGAATATAACTTGAGAGGGGTCAGTTATTGGGTACTGGGTTATCCGTTTCCGCAAAACTGGGCATTACTCGAAGATAATTTTGAAATACGTAAACTCATTTAACCGTTTTGAATATAGAGGCCAGAATCGTGAAAAGTGGTTTTTGCTTGATCTAAATCTAACAAGTACATTTCTTGAACGAACCGGTTAGTAATAATAGCAACCTGTCCATTAGTCAGATGTATGACCGGCTCTACAAGGCAGTACGTGCTATTGACCCTGATCATATGATTTATGTTGAAGCATTTGGCTACTGGAACAACATCGTTTCGCTATCGACCTACGGTTGGACGAAACTTATCAGGGCTAGAAGCGCTCAATGTATCGTGGACCAATTGGACCTACAAAGTACAGGTGGCGGGAATTGGGGCCTTTACCAAAACTAACTAACTTAATTCTCAACAAATTATTTCCAATCAAACACAACCTTACAGAATATCTTCAAAGCATATTCAAACCTTGCCGGGACGTCCAGCATCAAAGCGGTAACGAACAACAATTATGTAACTGCTGAGAACGCTGGTGCTAGTCCGCTGATTCCGAACCGTACATCTGTGGCTGGTTGGGAGAAATTCATTCTGGTGAATATTGCTGATGGTACAGTATCGTTCCTTTCTATGGCGAATAACAAATTAATAAGAATTGAACATGCAAAAAAATGGGCAGGGTATCATTCCTGCCCATTTTTATTATAGTCGGAGGAGCCGCGGATCAGCAGTTCAGAATCCACTTTAAAAACGCGATTCTCCGCGTACTCGTTCTCATTCATCATGTCGATTAATTTCTCGACGAGCAGCGCACCCATGGTATATTTGGGCTGATTTACAGTGCTTAACGGAGGGGTGATATATTTACTGATTCGATTATTATCTACCCCGACTACAGCTAGCTGCTTCGGGATTTGGATACCAAGTTCCGAACATGCCCGATATACGCCAAGTGCGATCTCGTCATTTGCTGAATAGACAGCAGTAAATGGTATCTTTTTAGCAAAAAGCCGCTTAATAGCTTCATATCCGCCTGTTTCATTAAAGTTGCCGTTTTCAATTAATTCGGGATGAAACGGAATTTGATGCTCTCTTAAAGCTTTCAAATAACCTTCTAAACGATCATAACTGTCAACAGCGTGGGCAGAACCGTTAATGAATGCGATCTCTCGATGGCCAAGTCCCACTAGATGGCTTACAACCTGCATTGAAAATTTGACATTATCGGTTATGATACAGGGGATTCGGTCATGATCAATCTGCTTTCCAACAATACCAATGGTATACCCATGATTTGCAATATTTAAGATGAATTCGTTAGCAAGCATGGGTGCAACCATGATGACGCCGTCGATGGTACGCGTGGTTAACAAATTCAAGAATTCAAGTTCTTTTTCTTCATTATTTTCGGTATCACAAATAACCACTTTATACTTTTTGGAATAAGCGATGTTCTCAATACCCTTAATGATTTCGGAAAAGTAGGAGTTGCTGATATCAGGAACAATCACCCCTATTGTCATTGTTTTTTGCGAACGAAGATTTTTTGCAGCGGCATTGGGTTGATAACCGAGCTCGTTAATGATTTTCATGACTTTCGCTCTTGTTTTAGGCGTAACCTTGCTGCTGTCATTGAGAACGCGTGAAACTGTAGCGGGAGCAACTCCTGCTCTGGTGGCGACGTCGACGATTTTGATTTTTATATCCATGAGTATCAACCTTCTATCCAAATTAAACACATCGAGTGATTTGCTACACCAAGTATAAGTTAGATTGAAATCGATTTCAACAAATGCATGCAGATACCTTGAGAATCAACACTTTCCTTAGATATCGCTTCGGCATAATCAAAACCTTGTTTTCCATGATATGTTCGAGATGAACGGAATTGGTGTGGAAAAGGGCAATCGGATGGAAGTGTTGCTGCAGATGCTTGGGGTGAGATAATGCGTCATGTGAATGCCCATCAAAAGTGCCTGTTTTCTAACGTGAAGATATCCTATAGAATATGCAATAGGAAGAATAAGTGGACACCCATTAAGGAGGATTATAGGGAATGGGAACAATTAGGCAGAATGCTGCTATAGGTTTCATCGGTACGGGAGTTATGGGAAAAAGCATGGCCAAAAATTTGATTAGAGCAGGGTATAAGCAACAAATATTCAGTCGGACCAAATCCAAAACAGAAGAACTGCTGGCATTAGGCGCAAAGTGGCACGACTCACCAGGGGCTTACCTTATCGACATGACGACTTCCAGCCCGATGCTAGCCAAGAAAATCGCTCAAGTAGGCCGGAAGGAAGTGATTTGAATGGAGACATTCCTCCAGTATGGGAAAGATGTTCTGAACATCAGAGTGCCCGACCATTCGACGGTGATCGAACCTGCTCATCTCGAAGGGCTCGCGGATGAAAAAAATGCTGTTTTGGCAGCTTTGCAGCATCCGATCGGTCTGCCACCGCTGCGCAGCATGGTGAAGCCATCGGATAAAGTGGCTATCGTCATCAGCGACATTACGCGTCCGACGCCCAACCATAAGCTGGTGCCGTGGCTGCTTGAAGAGCTGAATCACGTGCCGCCGGAGAATTTTGTCATCATAAACGGTACGGGGACCCATCGTGACCAGACGAGACTAGAGTTCGAGCATATGTTGGGCAAAGATGTAGTCGATCGTATTCGGATTATTAATCATCATTGCCATCGCATGGATGAACTGGTGAAAGTGGGGCGAAGCTCTTTCGGGTGTGATGCATATTTGAATAAAGAGTATACCGAAGCCGATTTCAAAATTGTTACGGGTTTTATCGAGCCTCATTTTTTTGCCGGATTCTCGGGTGGTCCGAAAGGAATCATGCCTGGAATTGCCGGCATAGAGACGATATTGACGTTTCATAACGCCAAAATGATTGGCGACCCGCTTGCCACTTGGGGCCAGATGGAGCGAAACCCGCTTCAGGAGATGGCTGAAGAAATTAATCGGATGTGCAAGCCCGATTTCATGTTGAACGTCACCTTAAATAAGGATAAGGAAATTACGCAGGTGTTCGCCGGCGAATTGTTCGAAGCCCATAGACAAGGTTGCGACTTCGTTAAGGAGCACGCGATGATCCCAGTTGAGAAGCGGTTCGATGTTGTAATTACGTCCAATTCCGGCTATCCGCTCGACCAGAATTTGTACCAAGCTGTCAAAGGCATGAGTGCCGCACATAAGATTGTACGGGAGGGTGGCACGATCATCTGTGCCTCCGAATGCTCGGATGGTATTCCGAACCATGGTAATTATGCGGGTATTTTGCAGATGCGCAAGACACCGCAAGAAATTTTGGAGCTCATCAATGATCCCACCTTCTCGCATTTCGACCAGTGGCAGGTGCAAAAGCAGGCTGTTATTCAGGTGTGGGCGGACGTCTTCGTCTATTCGTCGCTTCCCGATTCGCTAATCGAACAAGCGATGCTCAAACCAGTTCGGGACATTCATGCAACGCTAGAGCAGTTAAAGAAGAGATACGGTGAAAGGATGACGGTTGCCGTGTTACCATTGGGACCGCTTACAATTCCTTATATCCGAGGAGAGTAGGCTCCATTGTTAGAAGTTTTCCGCACTCGATTGCAATTATTGTCGTTATGAAGCTAAAGGAAAGAAGGAGTCTAGTGAAATGAAGGTTGTTATCGCTATTGATTCGTTCAAAGGCAGTGTATCGTCGCTGGAAGGAAGCGAGGCTATCGCATTAGGGATAAGGGATGTATACCCAGATTCCAACATTGTCATTCTTCCGCTCGCTGACGGCGGGGAAGGTACGGTCCAAGCCCTCGTTACAGCCACTGACGGACAACTCAGAACCGTTCAGGTGACAGGTCCGCTTAAGAAACCGATCCAGGCTGCATATGGCATTCTCGGAAACGGGCAAACCGCGGTTATCGAAGTGGCCGCTGCTTGCGGTTTGCCGCTTGTTCCCATTGAAAACAGGAACCCGTTGTTTACGACGACCTTCGGAGTCGGAGAACTTATTCTTGATGCAGTTCGGCAGGGATGTCGCGAATTCGTGATCGGGCTCGGCGGAAGCGCTACGAACGATGCAGGTATTGGGATGCTTCAGGCGTTGGGCTACCGCTTTAGAGACGAAGGGGGAAACCTTGTCGGAGAAGGCGGTGAAGCTTTGCTTCACATCAGCAGCATCGATACTGATCATGTTTGCTCAGAGTTGGAGCAATGCATATTTAAAGTTGCATGCGATGTCAGTAATCCCTTACATGGACCTGACGGTGCCGCTTATGTTTTCGCACCACAGAAAGGAGCGGACTCTGCCATGGTTATGACATTGGACGAAGGGTTAGCTCGTTTCGCTAATGTCGTGTTTCAAGATCTTGGGATTACAGTTCAGGACATTCCTGGAGGCGGAGCTGCCGGGGGACTGGGTGCCGCCTTTTCCGGTTTTTTGAAGGGTGAGCTTCAATCGGGTATCAGACTGGTGATGGACGCGCTCGGTATGGAAGATAGGCTAATTGGAGCCGATTTGGTGATAACTGGGGAGGGAAGGCTAGATGGACAAACGTCCATGGGTAAAGCTCCACTAGGTATTGCTCAAATGGCACAAAAACAGGGGATTTCAGTCATCGCCTTGGCTGGAGGGGTTTCAAAAGATGCATCTGTATTAAACGAGCTTGGCATCACGGCGTATTTTCCAATTGTAAGTGGTCCAATGACGCTTAAGCAGGCCATGGATCAAGATGAAACGCGGGATAATTTGAGACGAACTATGCAGCAATTGTTCAGAATGATCCGAGCATTCAAGATTGATTGAATCAAATCATAATTGTCCAACACACAAATTTTCGTATATGGTTACATAATTTATGACAAGAATATAGTCCGATTAATATCCGCCTAAATGGCGGCTTTTTTATTTTAACGGGCAGGTTTGGGAATAACACTTGTGCTGATCATTTTTTGTTAACTTATACGACAATATAAAATAATTTTTTTTTAGGGAAAATGGGTTTACAAACCATGCCTTAAGGCATATAGTAAAGTTATCAGTGTTTCCTTCGGCAAACTTTTTGTCCCATTGGAAACAAAAAAATTTACCTAAAATGTTTCCCTCATGCAAAAAAATTGTAAATAAGCAATAATAAAATAGGAGGACATGGCGATGATCCGTAAACCGGGTGAGAAGGTATCAAGGCGTAATCTTTTGAAGATGGGATCCGCTGGGGCTTTTGCAGTCATTGGCAGTGCTTTACTGAATCCATCATCTTTATTTGGTAAATCAGCATTAGCGGCTGATAAGCATGACATTCATAATGCAATGAAAGAGCAATTACATGAAGGAATGAAGCATGGTTATGTTCCGAGTACTGCTGTAACTGAAGGTTTTAAAGCAGCACAGAAAGCACTCAATTCATTCGATTATGGAAAGGTAAGTAAACTTCCTGACGGAAAAACCTTACGGGAGTACGAAATTACATCCTATGAAACTAACGTCGAGATCGCAAAAGGGATCAAGTTTCCCGGCTGGACATTCAACGGCACTATACCTGGACCCACTATTCGTTGTACAGAAGGAGATATCCTCCGAGTTAAGTTTACGAATGCAACGAGCCATCCACATTCTATCCATTTTCATGGTATGCATCCTACCAATATGGACGGATTAGAAGCCGTTAATTCAGGTGGTTCTTTCACTTATGAGTTTGAGGCAAAGCCAGCTGGTATGCATGTATACCATTGTCATGTTGCTCCTCTCGCCAGACATATTCATAAAGGACTTTATGGTAATTTCATCATTGATCCGAAGAAACCAAGAGCTGTTGCAAAAGAATTCAACATGCTTATGAATGGCTATGATCTTGACCTAGATGGCGAAAATGAAGTCTACACGGTGAATGGGTACGCATTCGCCTATCAGCAAGAGCCAATTAAAGTAAAGGTCGGGGAATTGGTACGTATTTATCTAAGCAATCTTACTGAGTTTGATCCCATTAATTCTTTTCACCTACACGCTAACTTTTTTAACTATTATGCAACAGGTGCCGATCCTGAAGCACGTCCCCATTTTACAGATACCATTATGCAATGTCAGGGAGAACGAGGCATTTTAGAAATTGTTTTTCCGACTCCTGGGCGATACATGTTCCATGCCCATCAAAGTGAATTTGCCGAGCTTGGTTGGATGGGCTTCTTCATAGCTGAGTAATAAAGGAGGCGAAAGAGTGCGATGAGTATCAATGTTCAAAACGAAAATAAGGTTTCTCCAATCAATTTCAAAGCTATCTTATGGGGAATTCTCCCACTGATTTTGCTAATTGCTATTATTACAACGATTGCAAAAGTGGGTACAGGAATTGAGAGTGAGCCTGCAGCTCCAATTGAAGTCCTGAATGTGGAAAAAATCACGCTAAATTCTGAAGGAATTCAAGTTAAAGTTCTAAATTCAGGACCGGAGGAAATAACCATTGCTCAAGTCGTTGTTGATGGGGCCTTTTGGAATGCAGATTTTTCACCAAGTGATACTTTAAAAAGATTTGAACAAGGAACAGTAAAAATTCCATACCCGTGGGTTCAAGGAGATCCACATGAAGTTAAACTAATCACCTCGAATGGTTTGATATTTACTGGTGAAGTGGCTGCGGCAGCTGCAACACCTGAACCAAATGGAAAGCTTTTTTGGCAATATGCATTAATAGGATTCTACGTGGGGGTTATTCCTGTAGGGCTAGGACTATTGTGGTATCCATTTTTACGTAGATTTTCAGTTAAAGGCATGCATGCTATTCTTGCATTGACGATAGGACTTTTGTTCTTTCTTGTGATTGATACCTTTGAAGAAGGATTTGAAATGGCTTCGGAGGCTCCAGGCGTATTTCAAGGTACCGGCTTAGTGTGGTTTGGTGCACTGCTGAGTTGTCTCTTCTTGATAGCGGTGGATCAGTCTAATGAACGTAAACTAAGTAATACTTCTTTAGAGGGAAGAAGGGTATCGGGCAAAATCGCCACAGGTATTGGTCTTCATAATTTTGGGGAAGGGCTTGCCATTGGATCTGCTTTTGCGGTCGGAGAGGCAGCGTTGGGAACTTTCTTGATCATCGGTTTTACCCTTCATAATATCACGGAGGGCGTGGGAATTGCTGCACCGTTACTTAAGGATCGGCCCAATTGGAAAACCTTTGTCACATTAGCCTTGATAGCCGGCGGTCCAGCCATTATTGGAACGTGGGCAGGGGGATTCATATTTAACGATACTTTAGCGGCGCTATTCTTCGGTATTGGTGCTGGTGCTATCTTACAGGTCATTTATGTTATTTCCAAAATGATTCTTAAAGAATCCGAGAAAAGAGGTCTTTCTCCTGTTTCTTGGTTAAATTTTGGAGGATTAACTACAGGAATTCTTATTATGTATGTGACTGCTTTGTTGGTTAAATTTTAATTTGGAAACGGGTGGGTGATCATCATGCTATCAGGCATTGGCGTTTTAGGTATTATCCTTATTTTCGCAGTTGCTTTACTTTTATTCGGTCCTTCTAAGCTTCCGCAGTTAGGCCGTGCATTCGGTACAACGATTAAGGAATTTAGGCAAGGAACGAAGGGACTGTTAGAAGAAGATACCAAAGAAAAGCAGATAGAACAGTGAATAAAAGACCAATCCACTGTGGATTGGTCTTTTATGTTATATTATCTAAGACTATACGTTTTCGAAGCAGGAGGTCTTTCAATGAAGTGGAAATGTTCCCTCTTCGGTTTGGTTGCAAGCGTGGGATGTATAATTTTGTGTGCCATTTTTTTGTTTTGGAACCCGTCCTTATTTTGTAACTCGTTTCCGCCATAAGGATGAGCAATAGCCATTCGAGAGAGTTTGTGATTTGTTTTCAAAAACCAAGGTCCTCATATAAAAATCGCGATGATTCAACATTTGTCAAATTAATGCATTATTTTAGCTGAACACCTAATAGTCGACAAAAACAAGTTTTGTTTTCACCGCATAGAATGACAAACTTTTTTCCTAAGTGAGCTTATAATGTAGATAAGTTAGAAATCCTACTTCTCTATTTATCTGACAATTGGGAGGATGGTCACATGGACGAGCAATTCATAAAGAGGTTACATACGTTAAACCGTCGCGATGAATTGAGATCAACACTACTGATCGCCGGTATTAAACGCACTCTCAAACGTAAAAAGGAATTAGGTTTGTTAGAAAGGTATTTTAAAAACGTAAAGAAAACGGTTATTGCTAAAGGGTGGAATTGAGTTATTTCTAAAAAACACGGATCAGCTCAATGTGCCGGTCTTTTAGTACGGATTAATAACTCGTCCCTTTATTGGGGCGAGTTTATTATTTAAAAGAGATCGAAATGAATCACAAATAGGGAGGACATAAACATGGCTGAACATATTCAAGTAGCGAAAGAAAACAGGATCGCCGTCGTAACAATCGACCATCCCCCTTTGAATGTCTTAAGCAGGAAAGTGATTGGCGAATTGCACGACACCTTTCTTGAACTTCGGGATGACTCCGATACCGTTGTGGTCATTTTAACAGGCGCGGGAAATCGCGCTTTTGCCGCCGGTGCAGATATTAAGGAGTTCCCTCAGCTTATCGGTCAAGACGGGGTCAGAGATTTTGTTCTTGACAATCATCAGGTGTTGAACGATATCGATTCATTTCCGAAGCCTACCATTGCTGTGTTAAACGGCGTCGTATTCGGAGGGGGCTGTGAGCTTGCCCTAACCTGTGACCTTCGTATCGCCGAGGAGCACGCCCAAATCGCACTTCCCGAAATTACGCTTGGTTTATTTCCGGGATGGGGTGGCACACAAAGACTCCCCAGATTAATCGGTGAAGCCCGAGCCAAAGAAATGATGTTCACCGGTGAACCGGTAACGGCCGCTGTCGCCGAACGGATCGGACTTGTAAACAAAGTGGCGGCAAGTGGAGAAGGGTTACAAGAGGCTAAACGATTGGCGGCCAAGATTGCCAGACATTCGCTGCAGGCTCTTTCTAGAATTAAACAAGCCGTCGACTACGGATTGGATCACACGGTTGCCGAAGGGATCGATCGGGAAGCAGAGTTGTTTGACGAAGTGTTTCAAACGGAGGATGTAAGGGAAGGCGTTCAAGCTTTTATCGAAAAAAGAAAGCCGATTTTCCGGAATCGTTGACTTCGAGCAAAAATGGTTTCGGAAAATCATTGTTACATGCAAAGTCGCGTAAATCGCGGCTTTTTTAATTATAATAGAACTATAGATAACCTTAACCGATATACCACCGAATGCTTTAATTAACTAACATGAATCCAAACGCTTAGAGGAGCAAAACAATGAGTGATGCTGTTGTAAATACAATAACAAAATCAAAAAGCAGGAAGTACTTATATCATTTTACAAGAGTAAGGAATTTACAGGCTATTGCTCATTTCGACGCTCTTTTTTCCAGTCATAAAATAAATCCCTTCTTCGCAGGTGATCGTCGATTAAAGGCCGAGATAGTAAACTATCATGATTATTCTATTACCATAAATGCTCATCTGAGGATTTCTAACAGTATGATAGATGCTTCAATCACACAGGAACAATTTCGGGCTTGCCTGGACCGGCATGTGTTTTTTTGGCCTACATTAAGGGATTGTCAGAAAATGATGAGTACCTACGCGCGTAGAGAATCGAATGAAGGGTTTGCTGTTCTGGAATTTGATGCGTACTCATTATTATCCGAGCATTATTCTGCAGTGAAGTTAACTAAATACGATTCAGGGAGCTCGCCGCGGTTTCCAACTCGTTGTTCCTACAAGAAGAGTTTGGATTTGTTTTTACCATTAAATCAATTCAAGATCGTATTGAAAAACTCTGTGCCTACAAAGACTTCCGAAATACGAGAGATATTAATAGAAGACCAGGTTAACTGCGTCTCAAAATATTTACAATCTGTTTACGTCGACAAATATGAAGATGCACCTGAGTGCTGGATAAGTTTGACGCGGCCTTTCGCGGATTTGCAAGACATACTCAAATAGAGCGAAGTAAACTGATACATGGAGAAACGAATGGAAATATGGTCTCTAACGGAGTTGTCTATCCAACGGTCGAGCAATTTTTTGTGGGAACTGAAGAAGAATTTCATCAAACAAGAAGAATACATTACCCAAGTGACGTTGATCCGATTTAATTTAAACTTAACATAAAACGGTGAAAGCAATTCATTTATGGCTATTATCGAAGAATAAAATAAGAAGTATTGAAATATAAAGAATATATAAAAGAATAGCTTTGTAGGCAATGGTGCCTTGGTAAAGGGAACGTTAACCGTTCTTTGATCCTAGGCGCCTTTTTGTATGTGCATCAATTTGGTAAAGAGGTGAAGGGAGTGAGTCATCAACCGATTCGTGCTGTTCCGCTCGCCATGAGGATCATTCCAAATGTGGATGTTGGTTTGGCGCGCAAGTTGGATTTAAAACAAGGAATACGCAGTTTAGGATTGCTTACGTCTAGTATTGACGATATAGGCTATACAGCGATAGATGAAGCGACGAAAATGGCTGCAGTTGAAGTGGTCTACGCTCGATCGTTTTACGCCGGATCGGCGCATGCTTCTGGACCGCTTTCGGGTGAGTTCATAGGGATTATTGGGGGTCAAACCCCTGATGAGGTAAAGAGCGGCCTTGATGCGGCTGTGAGTTTGATGGAGAAAGGCGCTTGCTTTTATTCACTCAACATGGAGGGCACTCATGCCTATTATGCTCATGTCATTTCGAGAACGGGTTCCTATCTATCTAAAATAGCAGAAATCCCAGAAGGTGATCCACTTTCTTACTTAATCGCGCCTCCCCTTGAAGCGGTATTCGGCTTAGATGCGGCTCTTAAGGCAGCAAATGTTAGACTTTGTCAATTTTATGGACCACCTACGGAGACTAACTTCTCTGGAGGCTTGTTGACGGGGAGTCAATCTGCTTGCGCAGCAGCTGCGCAAGCATTTGCAGAGGCAGTATGGGAAGTCGCAAGAAATCCCAACAAGTTTGGCTGAGAAAGCAGGTGATCAAATTGGATCGACAAATGCTCGCGCTGGGTATGATTGAAACCCGAGGCGTTCCCGCACTGATTGCTGCAGCTGATGCAGCAGCCAAAACCGCAGATGTACGCGTAACAGCTTATGATAAAGCGGACGCCGGAATTGTGACCATCTATATTTTGGGGGAAATTGCTGCTGTGAAAGCTGCCGTGGAAGCAGGTCAGTCAGAGGCTCGCAGGGTAGGTCAGCTGTTATCGACCCATGTTATTCCACGGCCAGATGCTTCGCTTTGGAGTTTTATTCATAAGTTGATGCCTACAAACCAACCAGATGCACCCTTATCATCTGATAATGATGGAAGGGAGTGATCACCGATATGAAGCTGGATACCGATTTGCAGGATATTCAAGCAGTTCGTGATTTTCTTCATCAGGCGAAGACAGCACAGAAGCAGTTGGAGAAAATGACGCAGGCACAGATCGATCACATTATCGCCGCGATGGCGAAGGCAGCTGAATCAGAGGCGGAACGACTTGGCGCGCTTGCTGTAGAAGAAACAGGTTTCGGTAACATTGTAGATAAAAAAGCGAAAAACATGTTCGTAGCACATTACGTCTATGAGGCTATTAAGGATATGAAAACGGTCGGCATTATCAATCGGGACGATGACCGGAAGGTATGGGAGGTTGCTCAGCCAGTCGGCATCGTTGCCGCCATCATCCCTTCGACCAATCCGACCTCGACCGTCATGTTCAAATGTATGATTGCTTTAAAGGCAAGAAACGCCATCGTCATCAGCCCTCACCCATCGGCAGCACGCTGTTCATGGGAATCAGCAAATGTGATGCGGCGGGCAGCCGAAAGTGCCGGAGCACCAGCAGGGTTGATTCATTGCTTAAAGAAACCGTCCATTGAAGCGAGCAACGAATTGATGAGGCATAAGCTGACAGATCTCATTTTGGCTACAGGTGGGACAGCAATGGTCAAGGCAGCATACAGCTCGGGTAAACCTGCTTACGGCGTAGGCCCTGGAAATGTGCCTGTCTTTATTCACCGAAGCGCGAATATTACGGGAGCTGCCAGCCATATCGTACAAAGCAAGACGTTCGACTACGGTACGATTTGCGCCTCTGAACAAGCACTTGTTGTCGATCATGCGGCCAAACTTCAACTTGTAAATGAATTAAAGCGTCAAGGTGCTTATTTCCTGAACGATGTTGAGAAGGAAAAAGTCGCCTCCATCATTATGATTGGCAAAGGGTTAAATTCGAAAATCGTCGGCAAATCGCCGCAGACTATTGCCCGAATGGCTGGTATTTCCGTTCCTGAATCTACTCGACTTCTCATTGCGGAGGAGACTTGCGTAGGTCTACAGCATCCTTTTTCTATAGAAAAGCTAAGCCCGATCCTTGCCCTATACACCGTGAATGATTGGCAGGAAGGCTGCCAAAAGTGTATAGAATTACTTGAACTTGGAGGTCTAGGTCACACGCTTGGCATCCACTGTGAGGACATGACCGTCATCGAGGCGTTCGGTCTGGAGAAACCGGCTTCACGCATTGTTGTGAACACAGGAACAACTTTCGGGGGAATTGGGGCCACTACAGGAATTTTGCCTTCCATGACGCTTGGATGCGGCTCGTTCGGTAACAATGTGACCTCAGACAACATTGGTCCCCAGCATTTGCTCAACATCAAGCGAGTCGCTTTCGGCGTTCGGGAAATGAAGACGGAGAATGATACGAAAACTTCAAGGTCGGCAGAGCGGATCGCGGATACCTTGAGTGATCAGCGAAATCTTGGCATTTCACGTGATGAAGTGATGCAGATCGTGAAAAGTGTTCTATCTGACATGCAGCTACATTAGTTGTTGCAGATCAGTTCATTCATTTTGACAAAAAATCTGAAGGAGGTATTCAAATGGCGGGAGAAATGGCGGCATTAGGAATGATCGAAACTAAAGGCTTGGTAGGATCGATAGAAGCAGCTGACGCAATGGTAAAAGCAGCGAATGTGAGACTGGTAGGTAAGGTTCATGTTGGTGGCGGCCTTATTACAGTCATGGTCAGAGGGGATGTAGGTGCTGTAAAGGCTGCAACGGATGCCGGAGCCGCCGCAGCGGAAAAAGTGGGAGAGCTTGTATCCGTTCATGTTATTCCTCGGCCGCATTCGGACATTGAGTTCATACTTCCCAAGCTTGAAGGTTAAAGGCATCGATGGCGCTCATAACGGAAACATCTCTTCGTGCCAGTTTAGCCAAAGGTCTACTGAATCCTTATCCGGTACAAGAGGGAGATAAATTGACACCGGCTGCGATGGATTTTTTAAAAGCTAGAGGGATCTCATTACAAAGAATCGCATCCAAACCATCCATATATCCTAAAACAATGAATGGAATACAAACAAATGTTCCCGCAGGTGTATCTAACCGACACATCCATCTCTCCCCTGATCATGTCGAAGCGTTATTCGGGACTGGTTACAGACTTAATATTCTTCGCGAATTATCGCAAGCCGGCCAGTTTGCAGCTCAGGAAACGATCACATTAGTTGGCCCCAAAGGAATTATTCCCAATGTCCGCATTCTTGGACCTTCTAGAGGGGCAACCCAAGTTGAAATTTCTCGGACGGACGGCTATTTACTTGGGGTACATCCTCCTGTAAGGCTTTCTGGTCACTTAGAAGGTACTCCTGGGATTATTGTAGTTGGCATTAAGGGAACAATTGTTCTGCAAGAGGGGCTTATTGTGGCGAAAAGCCATGTCCATTTGTCCCCTCAAGATGCATCCGAATTGCAGATTGAAGGCGGGGATCGATTGATCCTCAAAACAGGGGGAGATCGGCCTATCTTTTTTGCAGATGTTATCGTAAGGGTAAGCGAACGGTTCTCACTCGATTTCCACATCGATTTGGACGAAGCGAACGCTGCTGGCTTGAAGACAGGTGACTACGTGCAATTGATCGGTAAAAACGGTGGAATTACGGGTTCCGTAAGGAGGTAGCTGAAGTTGGAAATCAAACAAGTTGTGGAATCGATTATCCTTGAACTGATGAAAACGATGCAAGCGGAAGCCGTCAAACCACCACCCAAGGTGCTCTACATTTTTTGTGACAGCACGGCTCATGAAGCTTTTATGGATCATTTCATCCACTTGCAAAAGAATGGGATCCAGCATGACATCCTCTTCCTTGACGGCGAGACTTCAGCTTGGCTAGGTAAACACAAGATTGAAGCCAGTGCTCCCGGTAAAATCATCTTAGCGGATGAAAACGCTCCTGTTCCTTTGGAAGTGCCGATGGCTTACGACGGCATCGTCATTCCAGAAATAGATTTGGAAAACGCAGGAAGAGTCTCTCTTGGGATGAAAGGAACCATTAAAGCGGAAATCATCTTTGCAGCACTTGTCCTAAACAAATTCGTGTTGGTCGGCGGTGATACGCCTGGTTTGAATCGAGCGGATCGACGAACGTTAAGAATGCTAGAGTTACCGAAGTCTTATCTGAAACTTTTTGAATATTATAAGAAGGAAATGGCAATGTATGGTGTAGAGTTTGCGCCGATGAAGCAATTAGCTGAAGTAGTGATTCGCAAATTCGAGAGTCTCCATAAGGAACATGAAGTTCCTAAGACTTACTTTGATAGGATGGCAGTTTCTGAAGATAACGTAGAGGTTGACGAAATCCCTTTTGAAGCAAGGGTCGAGTTCGATGGCAGGTTTATTTCCGCGGAGTGGGTCAAGCAGCAAAAAAATATAGATCGTGTTTCTCAACTTATGTTATCAAAAGGAACCATTTTGTCGCCATTGGCAAAAGACATGCTGAGGGAAAAAGGCATCGCTGTAGCGTATAGGAATGAAAGGTGATGTCCTATGTTTCTAGGAAAAGTGATTGGGAGCGTCTGGGCCACTCAGAAGGAAGACGGCATGGAGAATTTGAAGCTGTTAGTTATTCAACCAACGGACTTCAATAACCGTGAAGCGGGACAACCGGTTATCGCTGCGGATCGGATCGGCGCCGGAGTAGGCGAAAAGGTTATTGTATCCAGGGGAAGTCCCGCCCGCATTCTTTTCAGCGGTAAGAATGTGCCGATTGATGCAATGATTGTTGGTATTGTTGACAGTTTTGAAGTTGCAGCAGAGGAAGAATAGGTG
The DNA here is from genome assembly GCF_900103825.1 of Paenibacillus sp. yr247. GTDB lineage: Bacteria > Bacillota > Bacilli > Paenibacillales > NBRC-103111 > Paenibacillus_E. The sequence continues at coordinate 85,120 of NZ_FNIF01000004.1, read as the reverse complement.
AGCTAATGGAAGAGCAAAAGCAGAGAGTCATCCAGGAGTATGTCCCTGGGAAACAACTGACACTTGCCCATGTCATCGCTAATCCAGATCCCATTTTGTATACAAAATTGGGCATCGAGGAAGCGAAGGCGCTCGGGATCTTAACCCTGACACCTACAGAAACGGCAATTATTGCTGCAGATATCGCGACGAAAGCTGCACATGTGAGTATTGGTTACCTTGACCGGTTTACAGGTTCACTAGTAATTGTCGGAGATGTGTCTGCTGTTGAAATGGCCATTGAAGCCGTCAATGTATTTTTACAGGAAAAGTTAAAATTTTCTACTGCTTCCCTCACAAGGTCTTGATCACTATGAAAAGAGTGATGGTGATAGGCGCAGTCGGTGCTGGAAAATCTACCTTAATTAAGGCTTTACTCAATGAACTACAGCCGGCAACCAAAACGCAAAGTCTTGTATTCCGCGATTGGCTCATCGATACGCCAGGAGAATACAGTGAAAATCCGTTATATTACCGTTCGTTAATGGCGACGTCCTTTGAAGCTGTCGCTATTCTGCTTGTTCATGATGCAACCCGTAATAGGAATTACTTCCCACCTGGATTTGCGAGTGGTTTCCCCGTACCCGTAATCGGTGCAGTAACGAAAATCGATCATCCGAAAGCGGACGAGAAGCGGGCTGTGATGCTGCTTAGGGAGTCTCTGCCGGAAGGGGAAATAGTTATGACATCCGCAGCAAGTAGTCAAGGGATTGAGGAACTGAAGCGTAGTTTGCAAAAATTTGTTTTCGTAGAGTAAAAGCAAAAATTCGTTGCAGCGAGGTTTTTATCATGACTTCTGTCATTCAACTTTGCATGGAACACACGTTTTTGACACAGGAAGAAGCGGAAATCATCGAAGATTTGGCTCACAATTTACAATTGTTCGCTGATCTTTCTCAGTCGGATGTGTTCATTGATTGTCCGCTCTTCGAAAATAGCTCAGCGATTGTCGTCTCCGAGGCGCATCCTATGACAGCCCCGTCACTCTACAAAACGTCGGTTGTCGGACAGTATGCCTACGCACAGAATGAGCCTGCCGTCATGTTCTGCCTACTTTCAGGAAAACCGGTCAACGGCTCCAGAGGCATCTCGCAGGAACAAAGAACGATGCAGCAAAATGTTGTGCCCATATGCTCTAAGAGCGGTAAAGTGATCGGCGCGCTCATTATGGAGCAGGATATAACCGAGAAGATCGCACAGGAAAAAAACGTGGAGCGGCTTATGGAAACAACCGAACAGCTTAGTGAAACACTTTTCAATGTCGCAATGTCGGAAGGCAGCATGCAGTCGCTTATGCACGAAGGAATCGTATTGTTTGACGAGAAAGAGAACGTCACTTATACGAATCCACAAGCACGCGAAATGCTGAGAAGAATAGGGTACGTTGAGGCAATTGTGGGCAGCAGCTTGAATCAGCTTTTTTATGGTCGTTTGAACCGAGCGAGCATGCTGGATCAGACCGGCATTTATCAAGAAGAGTTTCAGATGGTCAGTGTCACGCTTGAGTTAAAAGCAGTTGCTTTATATCGAGATGCACAAGTTGTTGGTGGCTTTATGCTCATTCGTGACATTTCCGACCTAAAAAATAAAGAGAAACAGCTGCTCATCAAATCAGCCGTCATTAAGGAAATCCATCATCGTGTCAAAAATAATCTTCAAAACGTATCCAGCCTGCTTCGCTTACAGATGCGCAGGACGAAGCAACAAGAAGTGCAAAAGGGTTACCAAGCTAGCATCGATCGAATTAATAGTATTGCGATCATACATGAGATGCTTGCTTTTGATGGTCAGGATTCGATCCCGTTCAACGACGTAGTTGACAGGATTGCTAAAAATATTCTTTCATCCACGAGTAAACCAGAACAGGAAATTCGGATCGAGTTACGCGGTGATGAACTTATTTTACCGTCGAGTACATCAACGACGCTTGCCCTAGTGGTTAATGAGCTTGTGCAAAATTGCGTCACGCATGCCTTTACAGATAGGGATCAGGGGTTCATTGAAATCACTTTTCAATTGAGTGGCCAAATGGCCAGGCTGAGTGTTTCCGATAACGGAATTGGGATTCAACAAAGTAACAATATGAGCAGTAAAAATCATCTTGGATTGAACATAACGGAGACGCTCGTGAAGGAGAATCTCAATGGGATCATGAGCATGGATTCGAACATTCATGGGACGCATGTGCAAATCACATTCCCACTTTCCCAAACGGAAACAGAGGAGGAAGAATTGCTGTGACTAAAGCCATAGTCATTGTGGATGATGATCCCATCATTCGAATGGACATCCGTGAAATGCTCGAAGAAGAAGGATATCTGGTAACTGGAGAGGGCAAGAACGGGCAGGAAGCGATTGAACTCGTTGCCAGACTGAAGCCAGACCTCGTCATTATGGATGTGAAGATGCCCATCATGAACGGGATCAAAGCTGCTCAGATCATCCACAAAATGCAACAAGATACCTGCGTCTTGCTCCTTACCGCTTATAGTCAGAAGGAATTGGTTCAGGATGCCCGCAGCTCTGGCGTCGCCGCATATCTGGTGAAACCGATAACGGAGGCTGATTTGATTCCTGCTGTGGAAATAGCGCTCAGTCAAAAAGAAAAAATGGATTCCCTAAAAAAAGACATCGTACAACTTAAACAATTCCTCGAAGAACGGAAGTTGGTGGAGAAAGCGAAAGGCGTGCTCATGCGAGTTTATGCAATTGACGAGGAGGAAGCTTACCGGAGGCTGCGTGATGCGAGTATGTCTACGTGTACGCCACTGTCTAAGCTTGCAGCGTGCATACTAGCAGACGGACCGGAATTAATGACAGAAATCTTACAGAATAGGTGATTCTCATGGAGGAACAATGGATCACCAGCGTAGGGATAGACCTGGGGACGAGTACAACGAAGATGATCATAAGCCGCTTGAAGCTGGCGCGCACTTCCAGCGCTATTAGTCTTCCTCGTTTCGAAATCGTAGAGCGACAACTCCTACATGCTAGTCCGATTTACAGTACACCATTTAAAAGCGTGGATGAGGTGGACGCTAAGCGGATTGGTGAAATTCTCGCGAAGGAGTATGCACTGGCGGGCATTCATCCCTCTTCCTTGAAATCAGGTGCAGTCATCATCACCGGAGAGACTGCGAACAAAAAAAACGCCCGCGAGATCCTACATCATCTTGCTGAACAATCAGGTGATTTCGTTGTTGCGACGGCAGGACCAGATTTGGAAGGTTTGCTTGCTGGCAAAGGCGCCGGGGCTGATCAGCGATCCATGCAAAGCAGAGAAGCCGTTGCTAATATCGATATCGGTGGAGGCACGGCCAACACGGCATTTTTTAAGCGCGGTAAGCCGGTTGGAACCATTACTTTCCATGTCGGTGGAAGGTTAATTCAAGTTGAGAGTAATGGAATGATTACAGCTGTCTCGCCTTCGATCCGTCCGTGGCTTCAAGCAAGCGGCTACTCGCTCTATGCAGGGCAAGTGGTTACCTTTTCCTTCCTCCGTGAACTATGTATCCGATTGTGCCAGAATATGCTCGATTGCTTAGCAGGATATGACACACACTTGCAGGGGGAATCGCTGCGAACGTTGATCATTGGCGAGCCTCTGTCATCAATACCGACTTTGGAAGAATGGAGTGTATCAGGAGGAATCGGGCAACTTATGGAACGAAAAGGGCCTATAGATATAGCGGAAATGACGCTGTATGGCGATATAGGCCCACTACTTGCGCGAACCTTAAAGGAAGTAATTGCAAGTTATCCGATCAAACTAATACAGCCTGCTCAGACGGTAAGAGCGACTGTTATCGGAACAGGGATGCAGAGCACGGAAATTAGCGGTGCAACCGTTCATTTGGACGAATCGCTGCTGCCGATCCGCAACTTGCCCGTGTTGAAACTGCCAATCACATCATTTATGATTGAACATCCTGACCTTCTTTCAGAAGCGGTGACGCAAATCATGCATACGGGTGTAAGCCTGTTCGGGCAGGATGGCTCTCCACCGTTCGCTTTGGCCTTATCAGGTATTGCCGACTTTACCTATGCGTCTCTTCAGCATCTATCCGCACGGCTTACTGAATGCTTCGCTGCCTATTTTCCGACTAGTACCATTATGGTTATTATCTGTGAGAACGATATCGCCAAAGCACTTGGCCAATCCCTCGAGAGACGCTGCGGAGGACACCCGAAAATTGTTTGCATAGATCAAATTAAGGTTGAATATGGCGATTACATCGATTTAGGGACACCGATCTCAGGTGTCATGATCCCCGTTGTCGTCAAAACACTGGCGTTTCATCATAAAGCCGGGGGAGGGATGCCATCTTGATTCTGAAAACCGTTTTACTTGGACATACGTTTCAGTTTCGTGATCTGAAAGAAATTATGGCGAAGGCGAATGAGGAGAAATCCGGTGACCAATTGGCAGGTATCGCAGCAGCTGACGCTAAAGAGAGAATAGCCGCCAAATTGGTGCTTGCTGATCTCACGCTAGCAGATATTCGTAATCACCCACTGCTTTCTCCAGAGACTGATGAAGTTTCTAGAATTATTGAAGAGGCGGTTAATGAAAAAATCTACGCTGAAGTATGCAATTGGACGGTTGCAGAACTGCGGGAATACCTTTTACGCCAGGACACGAGAAATGGTGAAATCCAAAGGATCAGCCGTGGTTTGAATAGTGAAATGGTCGCAGCAGCAACCAAATTAATGAGCAATCTCGATCTGGTGCAGGCGGCGTCGAAGATTGAAGTTACCTCCCACTGTAACATCACAATCGGACAAAAGGGTATTCTCGCAGGCCGTGCACAGCCAAATCACCCAACAGACAGCATTCCGGGCATGAAGGCTGCTTTGTTTGAGGCGTTGAGCTATGGAATTGGTGATGCCGTTCTTGGCATTAATCCCGTTATTGACACAGCGGAAAGCGTTAAACAAATTTTGAACGCTACCAAGGAAGTCATGAATAAATGGCGTATACCGACGCAGAACTGTGTCCTTGCCCATATCAAGACACAAATGAAAGCGATCCGTCAGGGAGCTCCTGCAGATTTGGTATTTCAAAGTTTGGCAGGGTCGGAAGATGGCAACAAGGCTTTCGGCATAAGCGCCCAGCTTCTTGACGAAGCTGACGATTTGGTGCGGCGTGAAGGTACGGGTACGGGACCCAACCTGTGGTATTTTGAAACGGGGCAAGGATCCGAATTGTCGGCTGAAGCGCACCATGGGATCGATCAAGTCACCCTCGAATCTCGATGTTACGGACTTGCCAGAAAATATAAGCCGTTTATCGTCAATACTGTGGTTGGCTTTATCGGTCCCGAGTACTTATATGACAGCAGGCAGGTGATCCGTGCAGGCCTAGAAGACCATTTCATGGGCAAAATGCAGCAGCTCCCTATGGGGGTGGATGTCTGTTACACCAACCACATGAATGCGGATCAGAACGATATGGACAATTTGGCCGTCATGTTGGCCGCCGCAGGCGTTAACTATATTATTGGCGTACCGATGGCGGACGACTGCATGCTCAACTATCAATCCACTAGCTATCATGATATTGCCACACTACGGGAGACGATGGGACTTCGACCTGCTCCGGATTTTGAAAATTGGCTGGTGAAAATGGGCATAATGGAAAACGGCAGATTGACAGCTCTTGCAGGAGACCCGACTCTATTCATGTAAGAAGGCGAAGGGAGGAGAATCCTATATGACCTTGTCCATTCCTTTGGATAAGCTTGTCGATAATGTGATGGCCGAACTGGAAAAGCGACTCTCTTCGGCCACCGGAGTGAGTCCGATTCACAGAGCTGAACAGCCTGCAAATAATATAGAGAATGAAACAGAAGCTTCAATGCAGGAGAATGGTGAGCCAGCTATGGCAGCTCCTGATGCTATTGAAAGGATCGCGACTAAAGTACCGAGTCCCAAATGGGAGGAAGGCATGCATGAACTCATTGCCAGCACCCCAGCTCGGATCGGCGTATGGCGTACGGGAACTAGACCACTGACCAAAGAGGTGTTGAAATTCCGCTGCGATCATGCAGCCGCAGTTGATTCGATTTATGGACAGGTGAGCCAGACGATTTTGGACGAATTCCGCTTATTCACCGTGGATACCCGTTACGAAAACACAGAAAATTACTTGAAACGCCCCGATATGGGCCGAATTGTTTCTAAGGACGGCATCGAAATCATCAGGAAAAGCTGTCAAGTCAAACCTCAGGTACAACTCGTCATCTCTGACGGATTGAGCGCTAACGCGATAGATGCCAATTTACGGGACGTGTATCCATCTCTGCTCGATTCCCTCCACGCGTATGGCCTATCGGTAGGCACTCCGTTTTTTGTCCGAGGCGGTCGGGTTGCTGTGATGGATCATATCGGCGAAATGCTTAAGCCGGAAGTATTGGTGCTGCTGATTGGCGAAAGACCCGGATTAGTATCCTCAAATTCGATGAGTGCCTACATGTGTTATCGTCCGGGCAAAGGCACCGTGGAAAGCGAACGAACCGTTATTTCCAATATCCATCGTAGAGGGACGCCTCCCGTTGAAGCAGGTGCGCATATCGGCACTATTGTCAAAAAGATGCTCGAACAACGAGCTAGTGGCATCAATATGGATCTATAAGGGAAGAAAAACCTTTAAGCGTTGTCTCATTTTCGAAAGGCAACTGCTGGAGGTTTTCTCATATTTGCTTCATAAAAACTAACATCTTGAGCTGCTTAGAGGGCATTGCATGTGACGGAATGAGAGCATCCAAAGCTAATAGGAAGGAGGTGGGCTCGAATGAGTCTAGTGATCGGTATCGCCTTAGTTGTCATAACCTGTTTGTTTGCATGGTGGATTGTCAGTATTGCAGGTAAAAGCATTCGGGATTTCGACGAAAGTAAACATGAAAGTTTTCTTGGAAAATAACGAACTGTACGTAGGATTGGGATTGGGATTGGGATTGGGATTGGGATTATTTCCATACTTACAGGTGCAGTTCCGTTGTACGGTCACGGGCTGACCTATGGTGGAGGCGGTATGATGGGCTTTGGATGGCCAATCGTAGCGTTGTTCGTTATGTTCATCGCAGCTTCGATGGCCGGGATCGATTATTCCGTTGCCTTATTCGCAGACCCACTGCTAGCGAGTGTATTTGGTTACGCATCTAGCAATACCACAGTACTGATCGCTTTTACGGTTATCCTTCTTAGCCACGGTATCTTGAACCATATCGGTATCGGTATCGTCTCCAAGCTCAACGACTTTTCAGCATGGTATCATATCGCTATCTCAGCGTCGATTATTTATTTAAAGTTGGCGAAACGTTTTCCGATAAGCCGTACATGATTGCTAGCCTTTGTCACTCTCTCGATTAAAGATGCTGCTGCTGCGACGGGCTCGGCCAATGCATTCATTTACGTCATCGGCGATGCGCTCGGGGGTACATTCGGTTCCATCATACTTTGGCTTGTCACAGCCGCCATGTGGTTCTGCGGATTGGCCTCGATCACTTCCTTTTCACGTATGATGTATGCTTTCTCTCGTGACAAAGGCATGCCGCTAAGCAAGCACCGGGCGCAAATTTAAAAAAATTCCGCACACCTACCAAAGCGATCTGGCTGGCCATCATCCTCTCATTTCTTCTCGCATTCATCTTTATTGTCATGATCATTCCACCGAATCAAATGGCAGGTTACGCGTTAGGCGGTATGCTGCTGCTTTTGATATTTATGGATTTTGCTTACTATAAAAAACATTTCCCTGGTCCACAAGCTGCACTAAACACATCCATGGCTGACATTTTACGCAGGGAAAGAGACCTGGAGCTTATTTCATCTACAGAAGGAACACCAACACAAAATACAAAATTATAGCAAATGAATGAAATTGGACCGAATGTAGTCTTCAAGACATAAGCTTTTCTTTATCGTTCCGTGAACAAATACAAGACTCGTACCTTGGCATAAATAGTTAATTGTCCCGGTTGAATTGGAGTGACGGCACTTTTGGCAAGCATAGTGGTTGCGTAGGGGATAGGCTCGGCAGTCCCAAAAATTTCTTGGATTTGGCTGGGAACCGCGAAAAGGGTAACTCCCAATGTATTTGCGATAGTCACGGCCTTTTGCCGAGCGTTTCGAATGGCAAGCGACAATGCCTGATTCTCGTAAATTTCTGGCTGTGAAGTCGTAAATCGAATGCTGGTGATGTTATTGGCGCCGCTAGAAACGGCGTTGTCAACGAGAATTCCTGTCAGTTCCACTCTGTCATTGGTAACTTGTAGGAGATGGGTTACTTTATAGCCTCGAAAGATTTGCTTTCCATCTTGATAATCGTACTGGATTTCGATTCCAAAATCGTGCGTTTGAATCTTCTCCCGGGGGATCTTCAGTTGTAGTAAGGAATGAATAATATTCGCTACGATTTTTGCGTTTTCAGTTTGGATCGCAGGCAAGACAAGACCTTCGGTAACGGCTCCCAGTACCACCACCGCCCTGTCTGGAACTGCTGCAGCTGTTCCCGTACCTAGAACTTCTATTGTAGATGGACAATTAGATTGAGGAATAGTAGCCGACTTATTAAATGGATTGTCGTACATGGAAGGACTCCTTTCTTGTGAAGGGCATAACCTAATGTATGGTAATTTCCGGCATTAAATTCTTTTTTATGATAGCCGAATAAGAGATAAAATAGCTGTTCCGAATATGGATATATCAGGTATGTACTGATAAAATACAATCAAATAAGAGAAAAGAAAGGGTTGATTGTATGCCTTATTTATCATTAACGACCTGGAGCTTGCACCGAAATCTCGGCCCCTTGCGGTGGACCCGTTGGGATGAACACAGTCGTGTTCATATTACTGACGTTCAGGATCAGCCAGAGCTTCTCTCTCTGAATGAGTTGCCTGCTGAACTTGCAGGCAAGGGGTTTACTGCGCTGGAAATATGTCATTTTCATATTCCGGATATAAGTACAGCCTATTTAAAGCAATTGCGACAATCGTTCACGGAAGCCGGTATTCGCTTTTACACGCTGCTTATTGAATATGGTGATATTTCAAGCTCAGATGAATTCCGCAGACAAGCAGATATCGATTGGATCAAAGGATGGATCGACATTGCGTCATTAGCCGGAGCGGAACGCGTTCGTGTCATTGCAGGCGATGCGGATCCTTCGGATCAACAAGCTTTGAGGCGGTCCGCCGAAGCGTTACGAGAACTGGGTAATTACGCTATCCACCGAGGAGTCAGAGTCGTTACAGAAAATTTCCACTTACTTACTTCGACGGCTGACAACTGTCTTGCTTTGCTGCAGGCATGCGGAAATATCCTCGGCCTGACTTCTGACTTCGGCAATTTTAAAGGATCGGGCAAATATGATGATCTTGCACAAACGATTCCGCATAGCGAGTCGATCCATGCCAAAGCACAAACGAACAACGAGGGATATCCGGATGAGACTGAGTTCATTCGATGCCTAGATATTGTCAAGCAATCCGGCTATGAAGGTCCTATTACTGTTGTTTATGACGGTCCTGGGGACATGTGGAAGGGGATTGAACGAGTGAGGAAGCTTGCAGCACCGTTTCTTTCATAAAAAAAGATTATCTTCTCTAGAAAGCATCCCACTGAGTCGCAAGTTACCTAAAGGTAACTTATACAAAAGTATTTCAGTACTTACCAGATGCTATATTCTGTTCTATACTATCTAGGGATAGAGATTTTCTCATTACATAAAATACAACGTTAATTTCGGAGGTGTGTTTCTTGAAATATCGTAAATTGGGTAAAAGCGGTTTAAAGGTAAGCGAAATAAGCCTCGGCAGTTGGATGACCTACGGGGGGTATGTAGAAATAGAAAAATCAATCCGTTCGATCGAGCAAGCTTATGATCAGGGCGTGAACTTTTTCGATACCGCAAATGTGTATGAACGCGGTGAAGCGGAAAAGGTCATGGGTGAAGTGCTTAAAGCTTATCCCCGCGAGTCGTATGTGCTGGCCACCAAAGTTTTTGGGCAAATGGGTGAAGGCCCGAATGACCGTGGACTTTCTCGCAAGCATGTGATTGAACAATGTCATGCCAGTTTAAAACGTCTTCAAGTAGATTATGTAGATCTCTATTATTGCCATAGATTTGATCCGGAAACTCCATTAGAAGAAACACTTCGCGCGTTGGACGACCTGGTTACTCAGGGTAAGGTGTTGTATGTAGGCGTAAGTGAATGGACGGCCTCGCAGATGATTGAAGCTTTGGCGATTGCCGATAAATACTTGTTAGACCGGATCGTTGTCAACCAGCCGGTATACAATATGTTCAACCGTTACATTGAAAAAGAGGTCATTCCAACCGGTATTGAAAAAGGGATAAGTCAGGTTGTCTTCTCTCCGCTAGCGCAAGGAATGCTTACGGGGAAATACCGCCGGGGGCAATCCATTCCGGTTGATAGCCGCGCTGCCAGCAAAAACTGGGGTGAAGATCGCTTTAAAGAAAGTCAGTTAATTAAAGTTGAGAAGCTCGAAAGCATCGCGGAGGAACTCGGCATTAAGGTTTCTCAATTGGCACTCGCATGGATTTTAAGACAAGATAATGTTGCTAGCGCTCTTGTGGGTGCGAGTCGTCCAGAGCAAGTCATTGAAAACTGCGCCGCTTCCGATGTTAAATTGTCTGTCGATATCCTCGATGCTGTGGAGAACATTTTAAAGGAATAAGAGCAATGGTGTAATCAATTCCCATATGCTTTTTGCGATATAAGTAAACAAAAAACGGCAGAGATGCCGTTTTTTGTTTTTCATTCATTCATACAAATATGAAGTGAAAAGTTGAAAACATTAGTAACAGAAGTACTTATGAGACGACCAGGGCAACCATTTGAATTGGTGCCATCCCCAAGTACTTTTCGTGGAATGGTGGATCGATCGGTACATTTCGCTCCCTAATGGGATATCAATGTCTAAATTAATCCGCTTGCAGGTATGCGACGTCAAATTCCAAGCAGATCATTGTTGTCCTGTGTACGGGTATGGTGCCATTTGTTGCCCATGGTACATAGGGGGAGGTGTTTCCGAATAAGGAATCGCTTGTTGTGGGTACATTGGTGTAGATACCCCAGTATCAGATGTTTCATGTTCTAGGTACATCCTGTGACAATGCATTTTATACAAGCGTGGAATATAAGTAATGCTCCCCGGCATCAGGGATTCTGGATGTTGAATGTGCGGGTTCATAGCCTCAAGAATCGGCTGGGGAACATTGTACTTCTGAGCCAATGTGCTCATTGTATCTCCTTCTATGCACTGATGCTGAGCAAAATATGTTCCATCTCGATCGTCTTCCCCTCTAAAGAACGGAAAGGTAAAAGGAGAAAGGAAGAAAAATGGGGAGAATCGGCGCGGGAAGAAAGGATTAAAAAATGGGTTTCCAAAACCTCCAAACCCAAATGGTCCAAATCCCCCAAATCCCCCAAAACCTCCAAAACCGTGTCCAAACTGCCCAAAGCCCATAAGTGATGCCTCCATTTATGTTGATATAGTCATTTGACCATGTATCTTATGGGCTTCAATCATATTGTGTTCGTAGTTTGTTGTAGAATAGGCTGTTAAAATTTTTGTGAAAATTGATTGAACATGTATTAACATTTTTAAATGGGAAGAGTTGAACACATTTTATAGTTTGTATAAGAAATAAAACCGCCATCTTAGGCGGTTAGTGAGTTAAGGTTCATCAATGTATTCTTCTTGATTCGCAATGTTGTTCGAAAGGGGTTCATCTTCTTTGTTCTGATCTTGCTCAGTGTCGCAGTTAACAATACATTTCATTATTTCCTCGGTGTTGTCCTGCATGTTGGTATATTCAACCATATATTTATTTCCTCCTTTCATCGAAAGTAGAATCTCCAATTTCATGCAAATTATTCGAACATAAAGAGATAATAAGTTTGAATAAATCCGTCTAAATCTATACAGATTAATCCCTATATGGTTGGAGGGGCATTATGATCTAGTGACCTGATTTGAACTAACTTTAATTGGTAAGAACTATTAGGAGGAAATTTTAACTTGAATCTATTTGATGATATCAATCGAAAACAGAATCGTAATTCCGGGGGTCTTGGGGAGGAGATGGAAGTTGACTCCGATGTTAACGAGGATCGCAACCGAGAGCAGCAATTGGACGCTTCGTTTCAGTACTGGTATCGCAACGTTGGGTATTGGGTGCAGCAAAAGGAAGATATGACTAAGGTGCCGAAGGCGAACGTCTTCGAAGCCGCCGCTGATCTGGACGCCGACCATGAATTAAGCGAGACTGTGGAAGAAAATGAGATGGATAGCTAAGGTCAATTTAATTGAGAATTTGGAGGTATGAACGATGTCTGATAATACTAAAAGCCTGAAAAACGTTGTTGCAAACAAAACGAATATTTTTAAAAACGGGGTTCAATCAGCAACGAATTATGTACAGAACGCCATTGAGAATGTGACTGAATCCACCCAAGACGCAACACAGAACTTGGTGAATAACACAATGAAAAGACAACAAAATGAAGATGAAGATAACAAATTAATTTGATGCTTAGTCAGAAAGCAGCTGCAGGGCCTGACTAAGCTTTTTTTGATAGACAATATATTTCGAAGATAGTCCGATTATTTCCCGCCTTAGTGGCGGGTTTTTTATTTTATCAGATCAAAAACGAGTTATCATAACCTCTTTTGGCGCCAAGGCTACGAGAAGACTTCCATTCAGCTCTTTATAATCCCGATATCATAAGTCAAACTGGATCGGATTATGTCATCGATGGGATATTAGATTAAAACTTTTTATTTCAACAGCTTCGTACCTCTATATTTTGCTTAGTGCATTTTATATAATTTAGTATATATTCCCATTTTTATCAAAATCTGATCTTGTGGACCTTCCTCTGCAATCCCTTGTTCAGAAAGCACTATAATCCTTTCTGTATTTTTGATGGTGGACAGCCTATGTGCAATTACAAAGGTAGTGCGGTTCTTAGCCAACTTTTCAAAACTTTCCTGCACCACCCTTTCGCTCTCATTGTCTAGGGAGGAAGTGGCTTCATCAAATATAAGCCCCAGGCTTCCCATATAATATGTTTTCTTTAATAGTACCCGAAAACAAATAGGGCTTGGAGATCCTGTGCAGCGCCACATTTTGAAACATATTGCCACGCGGGTAAGAATTGCACCAGGTTGTTCGGTTTGCGGATTACTGACTCACTTTTGCAGCGCTTGGACGTTCAACCCCAGGGATGTTGCACACCCTTTGGATGAACGCTCCAACAACGAGGCGGTTCGATGTATGATTTTTAAATTTAAGAAAAACTTAAGAAATGGTTCAAAGCATATTAATTATTAATAACTATGATAAGACATATAATTGCAAGTATACTTAGGGAGAATATGATTATGCTATTCTGTATGTTGGGGGACATGTAAGATGACACAATTACCTCGAATATTACTGCTTACTGCGAGTTATGGTGCAGGTCACTTACTTGCATCTTACGCAATCAAAGAGCATTGTCTTCGTAATGGACTTGCAAACGTGCAAATCATTGACTTAATGAAAGAAGCACACCCGCTTTTAAATAAAATTTCAACAGCTGTATATATGGGGAGTTTTCATGCTGCAAGATTCGGGATCAATTATTATGGTTGGAGCTATTATATGACACAGAAAACCAGTTCCCATAGTAGTTCTGTGCTCGCGGGCTTAAATCGTTTAGGTTCCAAGCAGCTTTTAAAAATTATTAGCAAAGAACAACCTGATGCGATCATCAATACATTTCCTTATGGTGCCGCCCCGGCTGTCGGTCGCTCTTTAGGAATCCCAACGTTCACTATCATCACCGATTACTTCATGCACGCGAGATGGCTGCATCCCGCAAATAACAAATACTATGTTGCTACTGATGATTTGATGCGGGATATGATCGCTAGCGGTGTCAGTGAAAATCTAATTGAAGTAACAGGAATACCAATCCGAGATGCTTTTGAAAAACATACATACAAGAATGAAAACAAGCGAAAAAAAATGATCCTTTTAATAGCAGGCTCACATAGTGAACATTATTTAACTGCGGAAATGATCCGAAAGCTTCGAGCTTTGGAGGAATGTCATATTATGGTGGTATGCGGTCGGAATACAAAACTGGAACAATTTCTGAATAGTCAATTTCACAGTAGTTCACAAATAACGATCTTTGGATTCGTCGAGCAAATCAATGAACTAATGGCCTCAGCCTCATGTATCATTAGTAAAGCAGGTGGACTAACATTAACTGAATCCCTTGCTTTAAAGATTCCTATTTTCATTTATCGACCTTTTGCTGGTCAAGAAAAGGACAATGCAACTTATTTTTCTAAAAAAGGCGTTGCTGCCGTTTCTTATCATATGAATGAATTAGTAAACCAAATTCATCATTATGTATCCAATGATGCCTATGCATCTCAAGTAAAGTCAAAAATGGATATCTTACATCGAACAAAAGCCGCGGATCGTATTGTTAAAGACGTTCTTAGAAACATACTTGGGTACAAGGAAAGGGAATCAACTCCATATTCTTTATGAAACCTGCATGTATTCTCTTTGGAAAGAATGTGATTGGGCATGATTACATTGTTCTGGATTATGTTCTTGCTTTTGCTGCTCTATACAATTTTGCCTACTGTCTTGATTCGCCTGTTCGGATTATGGATGTATACTAAGAAAAGTAACGGTGACGGGATAGCCTTAACCTTCGATGATGGTCCCGACCCGGAGTTTACGCCTAAACTGCTTGATCTTCTGAGGAAATATCAGATCAAGGCAACTTTTTTTGTACTTGGATCCAAAGCTGAAAAGTATCCTCATTTGATCTTAAGGATTCATCAGGAAGGACATTTGGTTGGGATTCACAACTACGTTCATTGGGCAAACGCATTCATGTCACCCAAAAAAGTCAGAAGGCAATTGAGCTACTCGGTGAATGCAGTAGAGAATATCATAGGGATAAAACCCATTTATTATCGTCCACCTTGGGGGATTATCAATGTATTTGACTTGTTATTGGTAAAACGATTTCGTTTGGTTCTATGGTCTTTAATGGTTGGTGATTGGAGAAGCAGGGGCGGAAAAGAACGGATAAAAATGAAATTACTTGCCAAACTAAAAAACAACGATATTATCTTACTTCATGATAGCGGTGAAACTTTTGGAGCCGATAAAAATGCCCCGGTTTACATGCTGGCAGCTCTCGACGATTTTCTTGAGATTTGCAAGCTGCGAGGGTATAACTTTTTGCGAATCGATACCTATATGCAGTTGGTTGCTCAAGCGGAGCAGGAGCCTGTTCGACTTTTGAAAAGATTGCTTATTTACTTATGGTTAAAATGGGAGCATTTTTTTCATTGGCTTTTCAATATCCATCCCATTGATTTGAATAATCAAATCTTTTATAGCAGAGTGTGCAAATATCACGGGAAGACGATCCATTTGGAAAATGGGGAGGAGATTTGTTCCGGAGATCTGGTCGTTGAACTGCATTTCAATAATGAGAAGCTATCTCAGTTGATTGCCGAATCGAACTCGATGGTTCAACTTGCCGTTAATATGATACGTGATGTACAGCGATTTCTTCCTACAATGGCGCAATATCTTCATCTCCACCAGAAGGTTAAAGGGATTTACGGAATCACAATGATTCATCGAGGATCCAAACAATTGGGCTTTACCGTTGAAGAACTTCCAAAAGGATTGTTTAACATATTCAGCCATATCTATTTAAGGATCTTATTATTAGTTTTTCATCCAAACGGTAAACAGCGGATAGAGTTGAAGAAAGGACAACTATCTCCTCGAATCGTGGCTATTTCCGTGCAGGAGCTTAAGAGAAGATATTCATTGGATCCAGAGCGATAATGAATTCAGAACCAGTGAATCAAATGCAATAGGTTTGTACCCACGTTCTCCGTGGGTTTTTGCTTGTATTTATAACCATATAGATAGGATGAATTCACTTGAAACGGCAACAAAGTCCCCCTAATGCTCGACTAATAAGTGCTATAAGTTTACTCGTCATTGCCGGCATCATAGGCTATTATCTATATCTTATGCATACGGGAGAAGCACAAAAACTGATAAATGGGATCAGGAAATTTGGAAATATCGGTATTCTTGTCGGTATAATCGTACAGTCGCTTGTGAATATTCTTCCTGTTCCTGGGGAATTTATTTCTATCATACTTATGGAAATATATGGTCCAGTCTGGGGGGGGATTTATTCTTGGATAGGCGGTGTAACAGGCGCAGTAGGTGCTCTATATTTGAGCAAATGGGTAGCAAAGCCTTTTTTCGGTAAAATGGCTCAACCTTTTCTTCAAAGAGTCGATGAATTCACCAGAAAACATGAGACGCTTGGACTATTACTTATCCGTTTCGTCCCATTTGTCCCATACCATTTTGTGAATTACACATTGGGTTTCTTGAATGTAAACATATGGGGTTTTATCTGGACGACTGGTCTTGGTATTCTTCCTTATACGATAGCAATGAGTAGTATTTATGCGGGGGTTCGGAATGGTTCACTAAAATGGGGAGCTATTGGGATTGTCTTGTTTATGCTTTTGTGGGGATTAAGTTGGTTGTTAAAAAGAAGGAAAGGAATAAGGATGGAATCAAAGTGAGTCGATTACTGCCGCTGTAGTCTGTTCGTTTTATTGAAGTTATCAAAGCAGATAAAAATCTGCGTCACTATGTTTTGATAGAGAAATTGCTAGATCCACGCCTGAAGCTTGATTTTTCTGTTAAAATGGGGTTACCAGGAGGTGACCTTTCTTTTTTTTCATACATAACGCCGTTTATATTGCGGCACAAAAAATTAGAACTGAAATGTCGAAAAGGAGGAACCAGCCTTGGTCAACAACATCATAGAAGTGGATGGACTCGTCAAACGGTACGGGAATTTTACTGCGGTGAATGGCATTCATTTCAAAGTACGTGAAGGAGAAGTATTCGGATTGCTCGGGCCGAATGGGGCGGGCAAAACAACAACGATGGAAATGATCGAAGGACTGCGCCGACCGGACGAAGGAAGAGCGCTTGTCGCAGGCTTCGATACGAAAAAGGATTTGAAAAAAGTCAAGGAGGTCATTGGCGTCCAACTCCAATCGACGTCACTGTTCGATTTACTCCACGTTCACGAGATCATCCGTATGTACGCAAGCTTTTATCCAAGCTCAGTGCCAATCGAGCCGCTTCTGGACGACATGATCCTTCGCGATAAAATGAACGATCGCATCAAGAACTTGTCCGGCGGCCAGAAGCAGCGACTCGCCATTGCATTGGCGCTCGTGAATGATCCGAAGGTGATTTTTCTGGATGAGCCGACAACCGGACTTGATCCCCAAGCCCGCCGTACGTTGTGGGATATCGTGCTCCGACTGAAGGAGCGCGGCAAGACTGTGGTGCTCTCTACACACTACATGGAGGAGGCTCATGTGCTTTGCGACCGAATCTGCCTCATGGATAAAGGAGAAATCGTTGCATTGGACACACCAGCGCAGCTCGTCCGCAGCTTACAATCGGACAGCGCCATCGAGTTTCGCTTGCCGGAACAGATTCACGGAGATGAGGCACGAAAGCAAGATGTACTGATGCTTGTCCAGTCATTGCCTGATGTGAAGCAGGTTGATCAGCGCAAGGACACGTTTGTGTTGTATACCGATCATTTACAAAATGCGCTGACCGCGTTCGTGCAAGAAACCGCTAAGCAGAGCATTCAGGTATCCGATCTTCAAACGCGCACCGCAACGCTTGAGGACGTGTTCATCCACATGACAGGAAGGAGTCTGAGGGAAGAATGAAAGCATATTGTCAATTAACCTTAGCCCAGCTGCGACTTTTTGGGCGAAATCGGCAAGTATTATTTTGGACGCTTGCTTTTCCGATATTTTTTATGGTGATGCTCGGTTCATTCTTTGGAAAAGGAGACAGCACATCGCTCTCCGTTACCGTTATCGACCAAGACCAGACGACAGCCTCAAAAGCGCTATTCTCATCCATGAAGCAGTTATCCATCTTAAAATTAACCGAAAGTACCGACCTTGATGCTGCAATGAAAGATCTAAAGCATGGTGATCAGCAGCTTGTCGTCTCTGTTCCAAAAGGGTATGAAGCTGCTGTAAGTGCTAAATCCGCATCTATGCAGGGCTCCAAACTCACTGTTTACTACGATGAGACAAGCCAAACCACCAATCAGATCGGGCTCCCCATTATGTCTCAGATCGCCGACGGCATTAGTAAGCAGATTATTGGTTACACGCCAGTTATTACGATTCAATCTCAGGCGGTACAATCCCTTAACCTGAAGTATATCGACTTCCTTGTCCCGGGAATTGTCGCAATGATGATTATGAGTAACAATATGAACGGTGTTGCTGGCCAAATCGCATCTTGGCGCGAGCGGGGTATCCTCCGGCGTCTTCAGAGTACGCCGCTCCATGCGCGGAGCTTCATCGCCGCGCAAATCACGGCCCGACTGCTGTTGAACGGTTCGCAGGCGTTAATCGTGCTGCTAATCGGCAATCTGATTTTCGGAACTCAGGTGAATGGTTCGTGGGTGCTACTGCTCATGTTCGTCGTACTTGGGACATTGACGTTCATGTCGATCGGCTTCATCATCGCTGCGCTTGCCAAAACGCCGGAAAGCGCTGGCCCGATTGCCGGATTCGTTTCATTCCCACTACTTTTTGTAGGCGGCGTCTTTTTTCCAATCAAAAACATGCCTGAATGGCTCCAGCCCGTCGTCAAGTTGCTGCCGATCTCACATCTATCCACAGCACTGCGTCAAATCATGAATGTCGGAGCCACGCTTGCCGATGTGTGGCGTGAAGCTGCGCTGCTTGGCGGCTGGATGCTAGTAGCCTTCATCATTGCCAGCCTAACATTCAAGTGGGAGTGAAGCAGGCTGCCATGGGTTAATGTTGGATGACAAGTACATTTTCCGATTAATATCCGCCTAAATGGCGGCTTTTTTATTTTATCGGATCATATTCTTGTCATTTCTCAAGTATATGATCCGATTGCCGACAAAGTCATTTAATAAATTTACCGTAATCATTAAGATAGCGGGCAGGTTAACATAATTGTAGACAGGAGGAAATTCGAATAATTAACAGAAATAGAATATAGGAGAATTCCACGGAGGGAGTACCAATGAGTATACGTATATTACACGAATCAGATGCTCAACTATACCAAGAATTACGATTGAGTTCTCTAAAAATCAATCCGGAAGCGTTTGGATCAACGTATGAGAGAGAAGCAAAATTTTCACTAGAAACTGTTGCAGAACGATTAAAACCGACTAAGGACAAATTTGTTCTAGGAGCCTTTGATGGTAGTGGTTCATTAGTTGGAATTGTGACTTTTATGCGTGAAGCCAACCTTAAAACTGCCCATAAAGGGAATGTTTTCGGGATGTATATTGCACCAGAAATGCGAGAGAAGGGATTAGGGAAATCACTCATGCTTGAACTTATAAGAATGACAAGAGATTGCGTTGGTTTGGAACAAATAAACCTAACAGTTGTATCTAAAAACGAATCCGCAAAGAGGCTATACAAGTCCTTGGGATTCGAGGTTTATGGCTTGGAACGAAACGCCTTAAAATACGACGGGCAATATTTTGATGAGGACTTAATGGTTCTCAAGCTCTAATAGTCAAAGGAGAAACCTTATGTCTAAAATAATTTTATTTAGAGGGAAATCTGGAACTGGTAAAACTACATTATCAAACGAGCTAGCTAAGAGACTTAAGCTGCCTGTCTTACATAAGGATGATATTTACGATTCAGTTGCTGATCTTGTTTCCGAGCATGGTTTAAGAAACAAAATATGTTTTGATTTTCTTTATCGTTTCTTACTACAAAACGTCATCGATTCGAATGCTTCCGTGATACTCGATTTTGGATTAAATAATATGGATGATCTAAGGAAATTAAAGAACTGGATTGAAGAAAAGGGCGGGGAATTATATACGTTACATTGTACCTGTAGTAATGAGTCAATCGGGTCAGAGAGACTTGCTGAACGAAACGTTAATCCATTGCCTAATCAATTGATTACTAATTTATCAAAACTAAAAGAACATTATAAGAATACTAATAACGAGTATTTTGAGGGAGAATTAATATTGGATAGGCCTTACTATCCATTGAATAGCGCATCAGCAGCCATTTGTTTGGTCACTAGTCATACGTTTCCTCTTGTTGGGGCTCTTTGGCTAGATGCTGTTTAAGCGAAGTTTTCTTCGTCACTAACTGCTTGGAGAGATCAGCTTGTATACGATTAATGTTTTTGATTTCTTCGTTTAACTTATTTATTCGTGTCATTTTGCTACTTAAATCGCTGTGCGACTGACTTAATTTCATATCTCTTTGCAATTGATTAATTTTAGATTGAGCTTTTTCTTTTTTGTTCTTTTCGTTCAAACTTTTGATTTCTATATCAGCAATTTCTCGTTGTAATCGATTGACAATAGCTTTGGTGAACGTAATGGACATTCAAACACCCCATAATCATTTAGTGTAGCTGAGCATCATTCTACTATAAAAAACTCGGTTAAGCGAGAAGAAGAAGTAGGTTTATCATTAGGAAAGAGAAGTGGGAAGCAGGGAGTAAGCCTCGACCCTGGCTCGTTCCCTTACTTTTATACGATTAATTAATAACATATAGGAACGATGATGATTATGAAAATTGAATTTGAAAATAATACGATAGAATTTAATGTTCTATATGGAAGTAGAAAAAAGATTTCGATTCATATCGATTCTATGGGTTTCATAACAGTTAAAGCTCCTAATGATTCAAGTAAGGAGATGGTTATAAGTGTCGTAAAACAACATGGGAAAAGGATCTTGGAAAAATTACATATCATTACGGAAGCTCGAGAAACAACTAAGACAAGAGAGTATCAACATAAAGGAAAGTTTCTTCATCTTGGAAAATATTATTTTCTCCATGAGTTAATCGAGACTAATGAGCTAAATGAAGAAGAATTGAAAATTAATCTTAAAAAGTTTTATTTCTCAAGCTGCAAGAAGATTGTAGGGGAACGAATCAAAAAATATCAAACACAACTGAAAGTAAAACCCAAAACGATTGAGGTAGATGAGTCCAGAACCAAGTGGGGCAGCTGCAGCTCGGATAAAAAAATAACCTTTAATTATCGTTTAGCCATGGCTCCAATTGAAGTCATTGATTATGTAATCATACATGAACTCTGTCATCTCATTCATATGAATCATGATCGATCATTTTGGAGACGTGTAGGAAGCATTATGCCGGATTATAAAGAAAAGGAAGAGTTTTTGGCAAGACAAGGATATGCTATGACACTTTGAGTCTATTTTAATCTAAATGACCATTATTGCCACGGAAGATTCTCTGTTAAAACATTCATGAACAGTCTCTTTTTAATCTGTTGACTGCGAAGAACAGCGGTTTGTATAATAAATCTATGACTATACCAATTTTATCCACAAAATTATATATTCCCCCTCCGCGGACTACAATGGTCCTCCGGTCACGCCTAACCGAGCGGCTGAGCGAGGGTTTGCATCGTAAACTGACCCTTGTCTCCGCTTCCGCCGGATTTGGCAAAACGACGCTGGTCAGCGAATGGCTCGCCGGCTGCAAACGGCCTGCTGCCTGGCTATCTCTGGACGAAGGGGACAACGATCCAGCTCGCTTTTTGACTTACCTTCTCGCCGCTTTGCAAACGATAGGTGCGAACATTGGAGAAGGCGTGTTTGGCGCGCTCCAATCCCCTCAGCCACCGGCGATCGAATCGGTTCTAACGGTCCTGCTCAATGAAATCACTACCCTCTCTGACCCTTTCATCCTCGTCCTTGACGACTATCATTTAATCGAGACCAAATCGATTGACCATGCACTAGCTTTTCTGCTGGATAATTTGCCGCCGCAAATGCACTTAGTGATCGCCACTCGCAAAGATCCACGGTTACCCATGGCCCGGATGCGTGTCCGCGACCAATTAACCGAACTACGTGTCGCGGACTTGCGGTTTACCCACTCCGAAGCCGCCGAATTTCTCAACAAGGTGATGGCTCTAGATCTCTCATCGGAAGAGATCGCCCGACTTGAAACCCGCACGGAAGGCTGGATTGCCGGTCTGCAATTAGCAGCGGTTTCGATGCAGGGACATAAAGACGCTGTGGGCTTCATCGAAACCTTCACCGGCAGCCACCGCTTCGTGCTGGACTATCTGGTAGAAGAAGTTCTGCAACAGCAATCTGAAATCGTTCAGAGTTTCTTGCTCTGCACCTCAATTCTCGATCGCATATGCGGTCCTCTTTGCGATGCCGTTCTGCAACTCTCCCCCTTGACAAGCGGGCAAGAAACGCTTGAAGATATAGAACGCGCCAATCTTTTCATCATCCCTCTGGATAACGAGCGGCGGTGGTACCGCTATCACCATCTCTTTGCGGATTTGCTGAGGCGCAGATTGGATCGGAGCACCGCGGCCGATTTACACTTGCGCGCCAGCGTATGGTATGAACAAAATGGCCTGGAAATTGAAGCTTTTCACCATGCCGTCGCCGCTGGCGATGTTGAACGAGCCGCGTGCCTGACGGAAGGAGATATGATACCCTTGCACTTTCGCGGTGCGGTGTCCCCCGTACTGAACTGGCTTTCGTCGCTGCCGAAGACGGTACTGGATACGAGACCCTCATTGCGGGTGATATATGCCTCAGCGTTATTGATGGTCGGCCAATTAACCGGCATAGAGCAGCAACTTCAGGCCACCGAATCATCCCTTCAAGGCATCGAGCCGGACGAAAAAGTCCGAGACATTATAGGTCATATTGCCTCTATAAGGGCTACGGTAGCCGTTAGCCAGCACCAGGTAGAGACGATCCTTGTCCAGTCACACCGCGCTTTAGAGTATTTGCACCCCGGTAACCTGCCTATCCGCACAGCCACTACATGGACGCTTGGATATGCTTACCAGCTCCAGGGGGATCGTGCCGCGGCCAGCAGTGCGTTTACCGAAGCATTATCGATCAGTCAAATGATCGGGCATGTTATTATCACCATTATGGCTACACTCGGCCTTGGGAACATACAGGAAGCAGAAAACCAGCTATATGTAGCGGTTGAAACTTATCGGCGTGTTCTGAAACTGGCAGGTGATCCGCCGCAGCCAGTTGCTTGCGAAGCGCACCTAGGCTTAGCCCGTATATTTTATGAATGGAACGACCTGGACGCCGCGAAGCACCATGGACAACAGTCCGTCCAACTGGCGCGGCATTTAGAACACACGGACAGAGTCGTTGCAGGTGAAGTGTTTCTCGCCCGACTTGAGCTTGCGCGGGGAGAGGTGAGCGGTGCGTCCGCTATTTTAGCTAAGGCTGACCATTTCGCTCGCCAGCATAATTTCGTGAATCAGATGCCCCATGTTGCTGCCGCATATGTGCTTGCGTTACTTCAACAGGGCAATCTGGCGGCAGCCGCTCACCTGGCGCAGAAGCACGAGCTTCACAGCAGCAAGGCTCGAGTACACCTGGCACAGGGAGACACGACTGCAGCACTGGCGGTGTTGGAGCCATTGCGAGGGCAGGTGGAAGCAAAGGGTTGGGAGGATGAACGACTCAAGGTAATGGTTCTACAAGCGGTTGCTCTGCATGCGCATGGCGAAAAGTTAAAGGCTGCGCAAATACTGGTAGACGCTCTGACGATAGCCAAGCCTGGCGGATTTATCCGGATCTTTGTCGACGAAGGTATTCCGATGTATAGATTGTTGTGGGATTTAGCTACTCATCCATTTATGTCGGACTATATAGGTAAGTTGCTGGCTGAATTTGATGCTGAGGAACTGAAAAGTGAAGACGAATCTGATAAGCGCCTAGCCCAGACTCCCAAGCCCCTTATCGAGCCACTGAGCGGGCGGGAGTTAGAAGTACTGCAGCTCATTGCCCAAGGACTCTCGAATCGTGAGATTAGTGAACGACTTTTCCTCGCGCTCAGTACGGTTAAAGGGCATAACCGGAATATCTTTGACAAAATGCAGGTTGGGCGGCGCACCGAGGCTGTAGCACTTGCCCGCAAGTTGGGTCTATTGTGAGATTTACCCTCTTAGCAAGCTCACAACAATTTCCAAAACAATACTTTAGTATCTATATATCAATACCGTATAGCATATATACTAAGTTTAAATTGATGTTTGGAGGAAACCCATGAAAGCGATTGTATGCACAAAATACGGATCACCGGATGTTCTGAAGCTCAAAGAGGTAGAAATATCTACTCCCAAAGACAATGAAGTACTGGTAAAAGTTCATGCGACAACTGTAACCTCAGGGGACTGTAGAGTTCGAAATTTCGAAAGTCCTATCTTGTACTGGATCCCCATGCGAATCTTCTTAGGTCTCAGAAAACCAAGAAAACCTATACTAGGGGTGGAGTTAGCCGGAGAGATTGAAGCGATTGGCAAAGATGTAAAAAGATTCAAGAAAGGTGACCAGGTTTTTGCATTGACTGGGATGAGATTTGGTGCTTATGCCGAATACACATGTATGCCTGAAAACGGATTGGTGGCAATAAAACCGGCCAACGTGACCTATGAGGAAGCCGCTGCCGTTCCTTTTGGGGGAACTACAGCATTGCATTTTTTTAGAAAAGGAAATATCCAAAAAGGACAAAAAGTTCTTATCTATGGAGCTTCTGGAGCGGTAGGGACTTCCGCAGTTCAGATTGCCAAGTACTTTGGAGCAGAAGTTACCGGGGTATGCAGTACCATTAATTTAGAATTTGTGAAATCTCTGGGAGCCAATCAAGTCATTGATTACACAAAAGAGGATTTTACGAAAAGAGGAGAGCATTATGATATCATCTTTGATGCAGTTGGGAAAACCTCGAAATCAAATTGCAAAAAAGCACTGACTCTGAACGGAACTTACTTATCAGTAGTAGGGCAGGGGATAGCAAAGGTGCATACTGAAGATTTAATATTGCTTAAAGAGATTATTGAGTCAGGAAAAATAAAGTCGGTCATAGATAGACGCTATTCGTTGGAACAAATTCCTGAGGCTCACAGATATGTAGAAAAAGGACACAAAAAGGGAAATGTAGTCATCACAGTGGAACATGAAAACAAATTCTAACAAAGGCTAACAAACATTTATCCTATATTCACAACGGACTAGGGATCACTGAAAAGATTCCAACTTACGTCTGATGCAGCATATTATAACTTTGGAGGTGGTAATGCTGACTAGTGTGAAGGAAGTATTGCTTGATCAATTAGCCGCTTGTCATGATGATGAAAGTTGGTTTAAACCATCTAAAACGATTTTAAATGATGTATCTGTAAATGATGCAGTCAGGAAAGCAGAAGACTATCCGCATTCCATCTGGGAGATTGCGAACCATCTCATTTTCTGGAATGAAATGTGGCTGAATCGGTTTATTAACAATGATTTGCTTGAAAGTAATACAACGAACGATGAAACTTTTGAATCGGATCACCTGGAGCAGAATGATACAAGTTGGAATGAGACCATTCGAAGGTTAAGTAATGGATTTGTACACTGGCGAGAGGTTATTACGAATTGTGACGAGTCTAAACTGGAAAAAAGAGTTCCGAACTACTTCAATGCTCAGTGGTGGGGTGTGATATCAAATTTGTGTATCCATAACGCATATCATATTGGGCAGATAATGCTATTGAAAAAGCAAGTACAGAAATATCGATCGTAACAATGATTTTCTATATGACAACGGAGTACAACACTTTCTCCATGAAATAACGATTAATACAACGTAGTCAAAGGCAGTTGAACAGTAACACTATAAGGGAAGTAAGAGCTTAATAATGACCAGGAGAGGCCGCCGGAAGAATGGTGGCCTTTGTTACGTTAACGGCAAGATAAAGCAACAGTAAAACAAGGATTTCAGCAGTCTTGTATCGAAAATTTATTGTGAAATTAATAACATTTGATAAACTAGCGTAGCACTAGGAAACGGAGTGTGATGAAGTGGAAAATGATCGGAACTGGGCTGGTAACTATAGGTATAGCGCCTCGGAACTCTATGTTCCTGCAAACGTGGGACAAGTACAAGAAATGGTGGCTCGCAGTAGGCAAGTGAAGGTGCTTGGCACGCGTCACTCGTTCAATGGAATCGCTGATTGTACCGAAAGCCTTCTCTCCCTTCAGAACCTTAACCGAGTGATAGCATTAGATCATGCTCACAATAAGGTAACGGTTGAAGGCGGAATCCGGTATGGAGAGCTATGCCAATATCTTCACGGCAGTGGTTATGCGCTTCACAATTTGGCGTCGCTACCGCACATTACCGTTGCTGGTGCTTGTGCAACGGCAACGCATGGTTCTGGTGACTTGAATGGCAATCTTGCTACAGTGGTTCATTCTTTCGAGGTCGTCAAAGCGGATGGAGATGTGGCCGTGTTCTCCCGTGAAAAACAAGACGGGGGCATCGCCGGTGCGATCGTTGGACTTGGAGGATTGGGCGTAGTCACGAAAATCACATTGGATGTGATCCCAGCATTTCAAATGAATCAGTATGTATACGACAACTTGCCTCTAGTGCATCTTAAAGAGCACTTTGATGATATTTTCTCCAGTGGTTACAGTGTCAGCCTATTCACCGATTGGAAGAAAGCGACGTTCAATCAAGTCTGGCTGAAGCGAAAAATTGCAGATCAAGCCTTCGATCAAGTGGAACCTGAGTTTTTCGGCGCGAGACTAGCAACCTCACATCGACATCCGGTACCAGGACATACATCGGTTAATTGCAGTGAACAGATGGGCATTCCGGGACCATGGCACGAACGGTTGCCGCACTTTCGCATGGATTTCACTCCAAGTGCAGGAGAGGAGCTGCAAAGTGAGTATTTCGTGCCCCGTCAAGATGCCTATCATGCATTATGTTCGCTTGACCTCATACGTGAGCATATATCGCCACTCCTTTATGTTTCCGAGGTACGTACGATTGCAGAAGACAATCTGTGGATGAGCCCCTGTTACAAACAGGAGTCGGTTGCAATCCACTTTACGTGGAAACCTAGTTGGGAGGCAGTTAAACAAGTGTTGCCGATCATCGAAAAGCAACTTGAGCCCTTTCATGCTCGTCCACACTGGGGCAAGCTGTTTGCGATGCCCCCCGCAAGGTTGCAGTCGCTCTACGAGAAGTTGCCCGACTTTCAACAACTGCTCCTTCAATGTGACCCCCAAGGAAAATTCCGAAACGCCTTCTTGAATACAAATATTATGGGGGACTAATAGCATTCATTTTGACAACAAAACGATAGAGTGAACTAATGAAGAACTTTAGTTGAGGAATTGCTTAACGGCAGCTCCTCTTTTTTGTATAGCGGCAAGTTATGCGTAATAGATAGAGGTATTTCAAATTAGTGCAGATTTACTCCGAAATAAGGAGTGCTTTGTTGAACAGAACCTTACTTTGCAACGTCTTCTTGAGGGTTGATGCATAAGGAGGGATTCTTTTGAATAAGAAATACGTTTTGACGCTAAGAGGTTTGCTTGTGGGGATATTACTTGTTTTATTTATATTTATTGAAATTGGAAGTCGTCATGTATTTACTCTGCTGCAAGATCTAAGTTCTACTGAATCACCTCAAGCGTCTGCCTCTTTAGATCTTGTTCCTGTATCTGCTCCTATGCCAACATTAGATTTAGCAGCGGTTTCACCCACTACTCCTCAACCAGTACCTGTCAAGACGCCATTAGTCCTATTCAAAGGAAAGATCGAACACGTCTTTTTTCACCCTTTGATCGCATTTCCAGAGCTTGCCTTTGATGGAGATTCTATGGCGCAAGGCTATAATGACTGGTTCATCACGGTGAAGGAATTCAACAAAATCCTAGATTCGTTATACCGCAATCAGTATGTACTCATTGACATTGGTTCGTTATATACGGAAAAAGATGGTGCTGTCAGGCCCAAAGAGCTGTGGCTGCCCGCTGATAAAAAACCCCTCGTTCTCTCGATTGACGACCTCAATTATTACACCTATATGCGCGAGAATGGCAATGCCTTTCGATTAGTCTTGGATGAACATGGAGAGGTTGCGGCTTATTCCATGACACCTCAAAGGGAACCGATTACGGCTCGAAATAATGAAATTGTCCCTATATTGGATGATTTTGTTCTTGCTCATCCCGATTTTTCTTGGCAGGGAGCTAAGGGCGTTATTGCCCTAACTGGATACGAGGGCATTCTGGGGTACCGCACAGATCAACTCGACTCGCCTAATTATATGAACGCAAAGGAAGGTGTGCTTCCTGTTATTAAGCGCTTGAAGGAGACCGGATGGTCGTTCGCCTCGCATGGTTATGGGCATTTGGATACGTCCAAAATAACCTTGAATCGATTCAAGCAGGATACGCTGCGCTGGAAGCAAGAAGTAGAGCCGTTGATAGGCGCCACCTCTGTATACATTTATCCATTCGGTAGCAGTGTGCTGCCTGAAGATCGCAAATACCAGTTCCTCGTGGAGGAGGGCTTTCGCATAATGTGTTCCGTGGGTCCGGTTCCATACCTTGCTTTTAAACCGGACAGCGTCATGATGGATCGCAGGCATATAGATGGCATAGCACTTCACGACCAACGTTCAAGGCTGCTTCCCTTGTTCGACAGCCAGGAAATTTGGGATTCTATAAGACCGGGTTCGGGTCCAAAATAAATAAAGAGAAGGATTCGCTTCCACAGCAAATCCTTCTCTTATTACATGCAAGTGGTACTAGTCTACTTCCATTAAATAATTAGGGGTAAAAGGCTGCCGCGTGCAGCCTTTTTGGCTTACGGGCAGGGTTGTGAAGCAAGAACTTAGGAGCAAGAAACTTTAAACGGGCAGGATAAAGGAGTAGCAGTAAATTAGGAAAAAATCGAATGTTTTATCAATAGCATTAAAGACCTTCTTGTTTATTCCCTCCGTCGGAAGATCTTGCAGGACGGTGATATACGTTTACCGGGTTATACGCTTGGTAATACGCGGCGGGCTGTCGTATAGTGCGAGTTCCACCATCCGGAGTTCAAATCAGTGATCGTTACTCCAGCGCTGCCGAAAGTATGCAAAAGTTTTCCGTTACCCATGTAAATAGCTACGTGATGGATTGGGCTATAAAAGAACACAAGATCACCCGGTTGCAATTGGTCTCTCGAAACATAAGTTCCTGCTTGAGACTGTTGTCTAGACGAACGAGGGATATTCACGCCATTCATTTTGAAAACATATTGAGTAAAAGAAGAGCAATCAAAGCTGCTTGTATTTCCGGTACGTGAACCAAATTGGTAACGCACACCCATAAATTGTTCACCTGTATTAATAATGTTGCTTGCTGTAGATGATGTATAGACGGTAGCAGCGTGAGCAGATTGTGGACTCAACACAATACTTCCTGTTACAAGCAAGGACAAGCTTAGGCTAATCCCCACTAACGACTTGCCAAGGCGGTTTTTCTTCATGTCGATCATGTTGTAATTCCTCCTGTGTTGGATCGTATTTGGCTCTTCGCCTAAAAACATCATAACATAAATTAATTCAACTAATATTTACCTAAAATGATGAAAATGTAAGCCCTTCCTAGTATTAGTGGTTATTATTAGAAATCCATTAGAAAAACATGAGAGAAAATACCTTGAATATTCTAATTAGTGAAGTTATTACGGCTAACGAGAAACATTAGTTTAATACCAGTAGGACTGATGCTTTGCTGCCCTTTGCTTTGCAATAAGCTTTCAATAAGGCTAAGGCTGAATCAGCAGTGCTAAGGCAAGGGAGAGGGGAACTTCCTTGGCAAACCGGAAATAGAGTGCTATTAAGAACATCATAAACATATGATATAAACTTTAATTATACAAAGGTGGGAATTTGTTGAAAGGCCTTGAATTACTAGAAGTAAGATTACAAATACAAATTGAGGTGATATCCTTTTATGTGGAGTCCAGATAATTATTTTAAAAATTTATACGGGAGTGTAACTCCATCCGAGAGATTTCAGGCATGTTCACAAGAGGAATGGAGCAATTGGAATAGGCGTTTACGGAAACGGTTCGTGGAATTGCTAGGTGGCTTTCCATCGGAGATTACCGATCTTTGTCCGGTGCTTCTTGAATCTAAAGATTGTGATACTTTTATACGTCAAAGGATTCAAATTCAGACATATCCGGGACTTTACATGCCGGTCTATGTACTCATTCCGAAAGATCGGAGAGAACGATCTGGAGCAGTAATAGCTTGTCATGGTCACGGTTATGGAAGTAAGGATATTGTCGGATTAACCATAAATGGTGAGGAAAAGACAGGAGACAAAGGCTACCAAAAAAATTTTGCTGTTGAACTGGTTAATAGAGGTTATGTCATTGTCGCTCCGGAATTATTAGGTTTTGGTGATCGTAAACTGATTGAGGAAGCACAGGAATCGGACTCTTGTAAACGTCTATCTACTTTTCTCTTAGCTATGGGACAAACAATGGCTGGATATCGAGTATTTGAAACACTGCGATGCGTAGATTATCTACTTAAACGCGATGATGTGGATTCGGATCGAATCGGATGTATGGGGATTTCAGGCGGGGGACTTGTCTGCGCGTATGCAGCAGCAATAGATAATCGGATTTCTGCTGCAGTCGTTAGTGGTTATACAAATACTTTTCAAGCAAGCATTTTATCAATACCTCATTGTGTAGACAATTATGTACCGGGTCTGTCATTAGTTGCAGAAATGCCAGATCTGCTCGGTTTGATTGCTCCGAGGCCTCTTCTGGTCGAAGCTGGAAAAAGAGATCCTATTTTTCCTGTACACGCTTCTTTAGAAGCATTTGAGAAGATTCGCAGCGTTTATCAGCTTTTAGAAGTAGAAGGAAAATTGGAATTAGATCTTTTTGAGGGTGATCATGAAATATCAGGGAATGTGGCTTACGATTGGTTTCGTCGAGTCTGGGCATGACGTGGAGCTTGCATACTGCTTTGATGAAAATGGAAAAAACTTATTAAAGGCCGTGGGCACGGAACATTCCTACAATTGAAGAGTCCGAAATAAGTATCCGACAATCTAGACTACAATTTTTAGAACGCACCGATCTAAGATTACTCCTTATTCTGAAGGAAACAGGTCAATTAATAGGTAGCAGCGGTTTACATCGAATTGATTGGCAATCGCGTAAATTTGAAATTGGATATTGGGTGCGTACATCTTTTGGCAATCAAGGATATATTACTGAAGCAGTAGAAGCTATTACAAACTATGCTGTACATGAGTTACAAGCTAATCGTATTGAAATCCGATGTGATGGACGCAATGCACGAAGTTCACGAATTGCCGAACGCCTGGGATTCACATTAGAAGGAATTCTACGAAATGAAAAGTGTGATTCAGATGGTTCATTGAGAGATACAGTGGTATTTTCTAAAGTTCGCGGTGTGGAGTTTTAATGATTTCTCCAACCCTTTAAACAGAACTTTTGAGGAGCAAAAGTGGAGGAGTTGCTTTGAAGCGGTACCTTTTTGATTTCCGTTGAAGTAACGGTAAGGCCAGACCCCAGGGAATGTGATATTGATATCGTGAAACGATAAGATTTATAATTAAACTATTCAGCCCACTACAAAGCGAGAAGGAGGTTGGCCGGTTTGCCTCAGCTAGATATGCCATCGGTCATGCTGATTCTGCTGGCTTTGCTTGGTGTCATCAGCCGCAACAATTCAATTACGATTGCTGCCGTCGTGCTTTTGCTTATTCGAGTCATCAAGTTGGACCAAGCCTTCCCGTGGATTGAGAAGAATGGACTTTCACTTGGCATCATTATCTTGACGATTGGCATTCTATCGCCTCTAGCCAGCGGCTCGATCAGCTTCAAGGAGCTTTACCAATCCTTCCTGCATTGGAAATCAATCGCCGCCATCGCCGTTGGCGTGTTGGTAGCGTATCTAGGCGGACGCGGTGCTCATTTGATGTCCGGCAACCCTACGGTAGTGACAAGTCTCGTCATTGGGACGATTATAGGCGTGGCCTTTCTAAAAGGTGTGCCTGTTGGGCCTTTGATCGCTGCCGGAATTTTATCGCTGCTGATTGGGAAATGACAGCTAAGCCTTATGTGCAATTAAACAAGTATTTATGGATTTGAGAAAAACGTCAAGAATAACTTTAATTCCAAGGGGGCGGTCGTGAGGCTGCCCCCTTCGCTGTGTTAACGGTCAGGATTGTTGAGGATAGGTAACCGTCATTATGAATATTAAGGGGGGGGGCTGTTTTCGATGATTTCGAGTTGACCGCCACCTAAACGTCCGTTTCGTCCATAAGCATGATCGATAACCATGCTTCACCATTCCCGCAGAACATTCGGAACGGGACTGTAAGACGCTTTTGGATCCAGCTATAACACTAATTGAAGCAATGCAACAAGAAGAAAACTCAACTATTTTCGTAGCGGAAGACACTAATAAATTAGTCAGATACATGGACGTTATTGGTGGGATTGCAAATAGAAATAAGCATTCTGCATACCTTGTTAGAATTTTCGGGGCAAGAAATTGCAGTAAAATTGAAATATTAATTGAAAATAGCCAGACGTGGATCAATAAACTTGTGGCAGTGCAAGACTAATGACATAGAAAATATAAGTAAATATTACTATTGTTTCTAAATATGTATTGAGGTAAATTAATAAAATAAGAATGAATCATACTACGCTTAATTCTTTGGATTAAAGAAGCGGGGGAACCAAGTTTTCTGGGGTGAGTACACTTTTTTTTGTGTTAGGGTTAACTTTCAACCCGAATCCGTCAGCTAACTTCGTCAGCGTAGAAAGAAAATGATAGAAACATTAAATGGGACCTTACTAATTTAGGACTCTATTCCCTCGCTTCCTTTTTTCGTTCAAGAGAAAAAAGGAGGAATTAGACATGCTTCTTAAAAGAGTAACCGAAGAGGTAAAGAAGCTTTTTCAATTGAAAAGATCAAAAGCTTCTTTACAACGTCAAGAAGAGATTCTTCACTTAAAACGACGGTTGGAAGAATACGACATTCAATTTTCGAATTTGGCCTATCGGCCATGCGTCGAAACACAGACATTAATGGAAATAAGCATAACGGTCGCACAAAACAATGAGTTGCTAAACCAACTAAGTTCAGAAAAGGAATTAGCGGTTCAACAATTACTAGCCAATCAAGTCGGCATTTCCCCAAAAATCATGAAGGAACATCACAAATTTATCGTAACCATGGCTCATATTTTTGGTGGTCCATATCCTTGCCTCAGAAAGTACATCAGAAGCAGTATTACATGAGCCTCGTTGATGTAAGGCTGCTTCTATATATTTTTCGGGTGCTACTTCTCCATTAAGCCCGTCATAACCTACTTTTTTGATCGTATGTTATGGAAGTCCTTCATTTCTTTATTTGCGTCCTAATTTTGAGAGCAGCAGGAGCCTTCTTGATGAAGGTTCCTCTTTTTATTGCAGGATAAAATCAGCTATTTAAGGAATTAAATGGTTCACTTCTTGGAGTTCAGATACGAGGGAAAAGCCAGGGGGGAAATGTTGAGGCAGGGGAACCTTTGGATGTGGCTGAAAACTTAAGCTCAATAAAGAACCAAAACAAGGCTGCCGGTGGTTCGGTGGCCTTTTCTCACCTAACGGACAGTTTAATGAAATAAGTTCCGTCACTATTTCGACAATCGCATTCGAAAACGTGGTACAGCTACAAAATCAAGAGAGATAATGTAAAGAAGGAGAAGTGCTAGAATTTCGAGAAATTGAAAGTAAAATAAATATTTTAAGGAGTGAAAAGTTTGGAAGTTAAATATCGTATCGAAGATAACATACTTTTGATTAACCTTAATAAAGAATACGGGATTCAAATTGAAAGCATTCATTTCATTCCATTGGGAGATTCAGCTTACTCTTATTGGGTGAATTGTGCGAACGGAGATCGCTATTATCTGAAATTATTTGACCATCAAAATGATCGACAAATTAAGAGTATTGAGCTACTTCAATACTATTTACCTTTAACTTGGCAAATGTACCATCAAGGACTCTTTCGAAATATCACATATCCGATAAAAAATCAGAATGGCTTGTTTCAAACAACGTTCAATGATATTACTACGGTATTGTTTAACTTTATTGAAGGAGAGACATTGGCAGAAGCATACCCTTTCTCAAAGGAGATTTTAGAAGATATTGCTAAATCAGTGGCTACAATCCAGCGGATTACCCCCTTTATAGACAATACCATGCTCTTGGTAGACACATTTGATATTTCCTTTGACGCTGATCTTAAGAAATGTAATTCGGTGCTTGAAAGTACTGTAACATTTGAGAACAACATTAAACAGGCTTTACGTGAGCATATTTTGCCAAAGAAAGAGGAAATCCTTGACTTATTGAATCTCCTTCGTAAACTTCGGAGCGTTGCAATAACAAATAAAAAAGAAATGGTGTTGTGTCATGGTGATATCTGGGGAGGAAATTTAATTCGGCATGAAAACGAGTTGTATTTTATTGATTGGGAGTCAGCGATTATTGCGCCGCCAGAATTTGATTTGGTTGGCTATATAGGTGAGGAGTTCGATGTTTTCTTCTCCTCTTATGAAAAGCATTTAGGTCGATCTGTGACGGTTAATCTTGAATTATTTCGGTTCTACTCATATCGCCACCATCTTCGGAATCTAACCAACTGGTTAATGAATATTCTCTATCGAAACACTGAAGAAGCCCAGAATGAAAATGATTTGGAAATGATTCTTTGTCATTGTATGAATCGTTGGGATAGTATTGAACCAAAGGTGAGAACTGTGGATGCAATATTGCAGAGTAGAAAATAATGAATGAATTAATAAAAGAAGGATTTATTCTTGCTTACTTCTCTGAAATTAAAAATAACGATCCTGAGTCATTGCCTGGCAGTTGGGGACATTTTACAGATATAGCGCCACCTTGGATTGAATTTATCTGGTACTACTATCCAAAAATTTTAAATAAATAGAAATAAATTAACTGAGGGTTAATAGTTCAATGAGCAGTTTTATGGTGTTTATTAATTATGTATCATCAGGCCAACAAAACCTCGAGGGTATTGTCCTTGAGGTTTTTTTATTGTATTTTTACATAGAAAAACGATACAGGTAATGAGCAACT
Organism: Paenibacillus sp. yr247; assembly: GCF_900103825.1. Classification (GTDB taxonomy): domain Bacteria; phylum Bacillota; class Bacilli; order Paenibacillales; family NBRC-103111; genus Paenibacillus_E. The sequence continues at coordinate 49,886 of NZ_FNIF01000004.1, read as the reverse complement.
TAACCACTAATTTGGGTTGCTTTTTTTAGTTGACAATTATATAGCCTAATGCTAAGATTGTTTTATCCTAGTTATAGGATAAATGGTGTTAGGGTAAAAGGGTATCAAGTTGAAGTAAAAGGAGGCTTGTGAATGTATCAAGGAGATGAACAAAGTCAGATTGATTTAAGACTTTTTCGCATCTGGCTAAAAGCTAGCAAAATAATTTTTGATAATGTCAGCAAAGATATAGAAAGACATGGAATTAGTACTGAGAATTTTATGATTCTGGAACTTCTTTATAATAAAGGACCTCAAACTGTTCAAAAAATCAGTGAGAAATTGTCTATTCCTAGCGGGAGCATTACTTACTTTGTTGATAAGCTTGAAAAGAAAGAATATGTAAAAAGAGAACCAAGCCCCACAGACCGTAGAGCTTCAATTGTAGTTCTTGCTGACAAAGGTCAATGTTTATTTGATGAAATCTTTCCTAAACACGTAGAAGTAATATCCAAAAATGTATCTTCTCTAAGTAATGAGGAAAAAGTACAGTTGATGAATCTACTCAAAACGCTTGGGCTTGGTGCAAGCGCAAGCGATCTTAAATAAAGGAGGCATCTTAGATGAATGCGAATATTATACCACCGAAGGATCAAGCAACAGGTGAATTTGATGGCGGGAAAATAAAAGAACAAAAACCTATTGGATTTTCAGGTGAAGGTGCATCTATAGTTAGACTTGGCCCACTATTTTACTGGGCCTGGGCTCAAGCAGAATCGAAGTCAGGTCTTGGGCTTCATCCGCATCAAGGTTTCGAAATTATGTCATATGGATTATCAGGGCAAAGCACTCATAAAGATACGCTTGGTACGGTAAGTCATCTAAGTGCGGGTGATGTTCAACTTATGCAGACGGGTTCAGGGATTTCACATGCTGAAGGAGTAGAGGCAGGTTTCGAGGGGTTTCAAATTTGGTTTGAACCTTACTTGAATGATGCCGTGAAAAAAACTCCGACCTACGATTTATTTAAGAGTGAACAATTCCCAGTTGATATCCAAGATGGAATCAAGATCAAGACGATTTTAGGTACTAATTCTCCCGTTCATCTGGTGACTGATGCTCAAATGGTTGATGTTGAGATTGCCAAAGGAGCGACATTTACCTATAAATTATTACAACATCGAACGCTTGCTGGACTTGCGATAAGAGGAGATGGCTCTTTCTCTTCCATAGGAAAGGATGTAAGCACATTTTTTCATAAAGACTTTCTGATTTTTCAGTCTGAAAATGAGGAAGAAATCAGCTTCCAAGCAAATGGAGAGACGTTGCGTATTGTTTTCATTGAAGTTCCATCTTTTGTAGAATACCCATTGTATCCAAAACGCAAATAACTAGAAAATATACTCAAAGAAATGTATGGCTGCCGGCTTCTCCTTCCAAGGAACAGAACTCGTGGGTATTGCAGCAGGAGAGTTTGAAAATCCTCGGAAGAACGTACCTCGCGCGATCCGATGTGTTTTCTGGAGAAGTTCTATACATCTTGGCTATTTTCGTTGTTGGGTATGCTGATTCCGTATTCCACAGATGCTTTGGCTAGCGACAGCTTAGCGGCAAGTCCGTTTACGATTATTTTCGAAAAAGCAGGTTTAAGCATTGCTGCTTCTGTGATGAATGCCGCTAAGCTCGGTTCTATCCGCAGGTAACTCAGGTATGTACGCTTCCACTCGAATACTGTGGGTGTTGGTGAAAGAAGGCAAAGCGCCTAAATTGTTTTCTAAAATAAATAAAAGAGGGATTCCAGTCCACGCCTTGCTCGCGACAGCTGCACTCGGAATGCTTACTTTCCTTGCTTCCTTCTTTGGCGATGGTCAAGTGTACATTTGGCTGTTGAATGCGTCTGGTATGCCTGGATTCATCGCATGGCTAGGTATTGCGATTAGCCAATACCGTTTCCGTAAAGTCTACGTTGCACAAGGGCGTAAAATATCTGATCTTCCATACTGCTCCAAATGGTTCCCGTTCGGGCCGATTTTGGCAGGCTTAATGTGTATGATTGTCATTATTGGCCAAAGCATCAGCACGTTCTCGGATGGTCATTTTCATAAGCAATTCTTGAAAAGTACTATGCTAATGTGTGACAATGATAATGATAGATAATTTGAACTAAAAGAGTGAAGAGCCTTGAAGGAGGATGCGCAACGTTATGAGAACCATGAAGCTTGGTACCAGCATTTTAGAAGTTCCGGTTATAGCGGTAGGCTGTATGAGAATTAATTCGTTGGACAAGATCGAGGCTGAGCGCTTCGTCCAGGCAGCGCTGGATGAAGGGGCCAATTTCTTTGACCATGCGGATATTTACGGCGGAGGTAACTGTGAAGAAATATTCTCGGATGCCATCCATATGAACGATGATATTCGCGAGAAAATCATCCTGCAATCCAAGTGCGGCATTCGGAAGGGTATGTTTGACTTCTCCAAAGAACATATTTTGGAATCAGTGGACGGCATTCTGAAGCGGCTAAAAACCGATTATTTGGACATTCTACTTTTGCATCGCCCGGATGCTCTAGTAGAACCGGAAGAGGTCGCCGAGGCTTTTGATCTTCTTGAAAGAACCGGAAAAGTTAGGCACTTCGGAGTTTCCAATCAAACTCCTCTGCAAATTCAACTATTGAAGAAATCGGTCAAGCAGCCGCTTGTAGCCAATCAATTACAATTAAGCATCACCAACTCCACGATGATCTCGAATGGCATGAATGTGAATATGCTTAATGATTCCGCAGTGAACCGGGACGGCAGTGTGCTTGATTACTGCAGACTGAACGATATCACGATTCAGCCTTGGTCGCCTTTCCAATATGGATTCTTCGAAGGCGTATTCCTCGGAAACGATAAGTTCCCAGAGTTGAATCAGAAGATCGATGAAATCGCGGCAAAATATGAAGTGAACAATACGACTATAGCCATTGCATGGATTCTACGCCACCCAGCACGGATGCAACCGGTTACCGGTACAATGAATGTAAATCGATTAATCGATTGCTGTAAAGCAGGCGATGTTCATCTGACACGCCAGGAATGGTATGAGATTTATCGTGCAGCAGGCAATGTGCTTCCATAAACGATAATTCAACCCACCACGACTGCACAAAAAGAAACCTCTGGACATTGAAAAGCCAGAGGTTTCTTTTTAGTTGTAAACAATGGAGTGTTGTATTTTGAAATTATTTTTTTTGTTAGCTATATTGATAATGCACATAAAGGTAAACTGCTGTTGCGTACCATGGAATCGTCCCGTTTAACAGTGGTTATGGACAGTGCCAACTTGTTCCGACCCAATGAGTTGTATAGGATGTCAGCCATTTACATGTAACGAAAATGATTGTAAATCATGCTGGCAAAGAAGGAAAGTTTTTGATTTTTATAAAGTGAATCTGTAATGAGCCGAAAAATGCTTTTCCTTGGTTGTAATGAAGTTCACATTTGTACCCATATGCATGTGATATGGATTGCAGCGCTTTAAACCCTGGGAGCGCTCTGACCAAAGATGTAATCTGTTGAATGACATGGTTTGGCAATTTCATAAACATCGTCGTTGCATTAATGCCATCGACAACGGATATAAAACTAGGAAACGCTGATCTCTTGAAATGTGAGTGATTGACACTGTCCTCAGCAATCTGTAATATCTCTTTGTTCAGACGATTTAGGTTTATGGTAATATTTTTGTAAAAGTAGATACCAAATCCGATTTTGTTAGTCAAGGGGTTTAAACGTTTTTTCCATTTCAACACTTTTGCTTCCAGATAAGTCTCCAACTGTTCACTTAATGTATTCCAGTAAAATCGAGATGCGAAAAATTTTCTCATGATATTGCTCCTTCTTTTAACTTGTTACGTAATTAAGACGTTGGAACTATGATCATCGTTCATTTAAAAGGAAACTGTCATTTATAGAGGCTTATTTTGAATCGTAAAGCTATTGTCTTATTTTATCTGATGGACCTGTTTATTATAAAATACAAAGCGTGTCATGGAAACTGGTGATAGAACTATAGGAAACAAAGTGAGAGCGAATGGATGTTATGAAATCACTAAAATGGTTTGGACATGCAACAATTATAAATAATATTTGTGGGAGGTTCTACTCAGATGAATCAAGTGAAGACGTGGTTAGAGCAAAATAAAAAGTCGATTCAATGGCTTGCTGACGAGATTGGAGCGAGCCATTCATTGATGGAGTATATCCTTAACGGAGAACATGACTTATTGCCGGATCAAATGGTTCAAATCGCGCGAGTAATGGGCATCACATTGGAGGAATTAACTGCTGAAGCGGATTCAGACAAAAACACTTCGCAGATAAACACAAGCAGGATGCATGCCAACGAGGTGGAGATTGACGCATCTCTCGTGAAGCGGTTACTCGCTGCACAATTTCCGCAATGGGCAGAGTTACCGCTCAAACGAGTCAATTCAAGCGGGACGGACAACGTAATTTTTCGGCTCGGGGAGGATATGGCCGTGCGAATGCCTCGCATCGAATCGGCCACTGGACAGGCTGAGATGGAACAGTTGTGGCTGCCAAGACTTGCCCCGCACCTACCTCTTGCCATTCCTGCCCCACTCGCGATTGGGGTGCCTGACAAGGGCTATCCTTGGCAATGGGCTGTGTATCGGTGGTTCAAAGGCGAGGACGCGATAGTCGGTCGCATCGACGATCTAGGCCAAGCAGCGACCGTGATGGGTCAATTCGTAGCCGCCATGCAGCGGATCGATCTCGGCGATGTTACGCCCCCAGCATCTTCCCGAGGCATGTCGCTTGCACCGAGAGATATCGGCGTTCGCAAAGCAATCGCAGAACTGCAGGAGATGATCGATCAAGATATGGCAACCTTAGCTTGGGAAGCAGCCCTTAAGGCGCCAGAGTGGCAAGGGCCGGCAGTCTGGATTCACGGAGACATTCATGCAGGGAACTTGCTTATCGAACAAGGGCGGATAAGTACCGTTATCGACTTTGGATGTATGGGTTTGGGCGATCCCGCATGGGACATGCTGTTTGCATGGAGCATCCTCACCGCAGAAACACGGGAAATATTCCGTGCAGCGCTGCAGCCTGATGACGCAACCTGGGCTCGTGGACGCGGCTATGCGCTGTCAATGGGATTGTTTGCACTCCCTTACTACAAGGACACCAACCCAATGTTCGCCGGCGTCGCAAGATGCATAATAGATGAAGTTCTCACCGATTACAGGAACGGTGTATGAGAGCGACTTAGGAAATGAAATTACATAATTTCCTTGAGAGGAATTGATTCCAAACCGGATTATACTATAAGCTTTGGTCATTTTTCAAACACTTAGTAAGACTTTAATTGGAGTTAATTGAGGTTTTATTACGCTAACGGAAAAAATAATTTAAAAGGCATATTTACAAGTTTGAAGAATTAATACAAAATACAAATGATTGGAGTGAGAGGCATGAATGATTCGGTTCTAAAGTTTTATGATGAACTGGCAAAAGAATATCATCTTTTATTTGTTGATTGGAATCATGCGATCTCATGGCAAGGTGAGGTTCTCAACAAAGTCATCCAATCAAAACTGACTGTTTCTACCACGAATAATATTTCACTTTTGGATTGTTCTTGCGGCATTGGTACACAAGCAATCGGGTTGGCGAAATACGGGTACAATGTAAGTGCGACTGACATAAGTCCCCGTTCCGTAAAAAGAGCCGAAAAAGAAGCAGTAGCTTTCGGAGTTAAAATAGACTTTGGTGTGGCCGATTTTCGCTCGTTGGATAAAGATGTATCGGGATCGTTTGATATAGTTATGTCTGCGGATAATGCGATTCCGCATCTCCTTACAGATGGAGATTTATATAAAGCTTTTCAAAATATCAATACAAAACTTAATCAGAATGGCTTGCTTCTAATTACCATAAGAGACTACGATTCGTTGGTAAAAGAGAAGCCATCAGCCACACAGCCGCGTGTTTTCGATGAGGGTAAGCGGATTGTTTTTCAGGTGTGGGATTGGGCGGGAGGCGGTAAAACTTATACGATAAACCAATTTATCATGCAAGAAATTAACGGTGAATGGAAAACAAAACATAAAAAAACCGAATACAGAGCACTGTTGCGTGAGGATATTAACAAAGCATTAAGTATAACTAGTTTCTCAGATATTGAGTGGCATCTCCCCACGAATACAGGATATTACCAACCTATTGTGACAGCCCGAAAGTTGTAGGACCTTTATCTTCAGGAGGGATGAGGCATTGAACAAACAAAATTTGAAGGAAGCTTTAAACGAAGCCTTACAAGACAAGGAGAACATAATTCTTTCTAATTCCATACTTGGCACAGCTAACGCTGAGGAAATAGTGTCAGAAATAAACAATTTTTGTGAAAATAATCTTGGAAGTGCAACATCCTCGTGTTTGTATTTGGGATTTAGTGTGGGGGCTTCATTTGGACTAGCACTGGAAAACGGAAATAACATATTTTTAAAAGTACATAAACCTACATCAACGAAGACAATAACTGCGATTTCCAAAGAATCTTTAACCGCTATGTCGAGAGTACAAAAATCCCTTGCGGAAAGCGGCTTTCCATGTCCAGCCGTTATATTAGATCCTATGGAGTTAGGTGTTGGAATTGCAACAGTAGACGTATTCGCAACTCCCGGTGAAATCAATGATGCCCACAATCCAGAGATTAGAAGAGCAATAGCTAAAACATTGGTTGAGTTGATCAGAAGAACCGAGCCGCATAAACGTATGCATGATTTAACTAATGGACAATTTTGTTCTAGTAAAACCCTATATCCAATCCCTCATAATGCCTTATTCAACTTTGATAAAAAATCAAAAGATGCTGAATGGATTGATGCAATCGCTGCAAATGCAAAGAAAACAGTCATTCATATAAATGGTCACATTGTGTTAGGACACGTAGATTGGTCACTCAAACATTTTCGATTTGAAAACAATGAGGTAGTAATGATTTATGATTGGGATAGTTTAAAATTAGAAGATGAGCTTAATATATTGGGAATCGCAGCAGCTACTTTTACTACCACATGGGATATCCCTATAAAGATCACGCCATCACAAGAAGAATCGTATCACTTCGTAAAGGAATATGAACTTTTCCGTGGTAAAACATTTTCTATGGAAGAAATGACTAAAATTTCTGCAGCGGCTACTTATTGTTTAGCATACGTTGCACGTTGCGAATATGCACTTGACCCAAAAAATAAAAACTATGAGGGAAGCTTTCGGCACGCTTTACATTCAATGGTAGGAGATAATTATCTCAATTTATAACCAGTAAACTTGGAGTAGGTCCAATCGCTTCTAATGAAACATTCAATGTTAGTTCAATTACATCATTCATGCTGTCTGGGTTTCAGCCCAGCAGTTTTTTTTGTGCTGCTCTAGAACTTTGCAAAACCAGGTATTGGTAAGTATATCTTGAAATATTAATATCTAACATCGTTCAGCGAAAAAGAGCTAGGAATATATTTCATTTTTGAGATGGAATTGATTGCATGTGATTGAAATGCAGATGGCTCAGAGATTTCAGAAGTTCGCGTATAGACCTATTGATGATGTGTTTGTTGATTCACAAGTCGTAAGTTTGACACAAGAAATATTACGTTCATACAGAGGTTCACTACCAAACTCTGGGGCTGTGAAAGGATTGCGCTGTCCAGAAAAAAAAGTTCGCGCCGTGCCCAACACTTTTCCCCGCTCGAACGTTATAAAGGCGAAGGACGAATGGAGATGTAAAGGACAGATCCGGGAAAAGGGGGGCCGCGATGATCGAACAGCTGTACAAGGTGCACTATGCCGAATTGAACCGGTTTGCCAGGTCCATCGCCGGCAACGACAAGGAAGCGGAAGATCTTCTGCAGGAGACGTTCGCCCGGGCTCTGGCCCATTCAGTAACACTCGAGCGTCTGGCGGTGTACGAGCGACGGGCGTGGCTCTATAAGGTGATGAGGAACATACTTTACGACCGCCGTCGGAGAACGAAGTTCGAGACCGCTCTGCCCGAAGGGTACGACCCCTGGACTGACGTCGATTTCCTTGCGGGTCTGAAGACGGAAGAGCTGCTGGAGTGCCTTCCTCCCCAGCTTTGCGAAGTCGTCCGTCAACGCTATATTTTGGGCATGACCGGCAAGCAGATCGCCGATCGGTCAGGTGTCCCCCACCCCACCGTCCGCTATCGTCTTCATACCGCTTTGCGACTTTTGCGCAAAAAGCTAGACCAAGAAAAGGAGGGATTCCCGCTATGAATAAAGTGATTCAAAACGTCAATGTGCTTGACATCACGACGGCAGCAGAACAGGCGCTGGACGGCGTAAGCAAGATCAAGAACGTGAATTTACTGCTGTACAGCAAAGCGACCATCGGCTTGTTGGCAAACGTCGCCCAGAAAAACATCAACGTGCAAGCCGAGATACCGGAAGGCGGCAAGCTGCACATGGTGAACGACCGGTACGAGGTCGGAGCTGCACCTGACGGCGGCAGCCCACTGTATCTTGTGGTCAACGGGACGCTCATCATCCGGCCGGATGCCGATGCCGAATCACTGGAACGCGGCATCGCCGGCATCATCGTCAATGGCACGATTTTTTGCCCGGAAGGTGTGTTCAGCATCGTCCAACAGAAGATCGTGCAGCACAACGGCCGTCTCGCCCTATACATGGATAACGCGCTTCTGATTAGCGATCCGGTCCATATCGACGACCTGTTCCTTCGCACACTACCTTCCGACTCCAGGGTCTCCTTCAGCGGCAAGGCCGTCTTGCTTGACGCCGACGCCGCCCTACTGGAAGAAAAGCTTCGCAATATGGAGTTCACGGGCGAGCTAGTAATCCGCGAGCAGCTGCTGGCCGCGCTGTCAGGCAAGCTCGTAAACGCGCACAAGGCGAAGATCGTGACTATCCCTGCGGATACTTACTATATCGACCGCGACCTGACATTAGATGCGGGCGTGCTGCGGAGACTGCCACATAGACGCATCCATGCGACCGGCCTGCTTCGGTTCGAGCTCGACGTGACGCCGGAACGGCTTGCTGCGGCGGTCGACCGTCTGCACTCTGAAAGAGCGATCCTGTGCCCAGTGGAATTGAAAGACAGCGTGTTGGCCGTAACTGCTGATCCCGCCGTCGAGGTACTGAGCTACGCTGGCAAGCTACGCGTCGTGGAAGGCGAGTATCGCTTAACCCCGAACGAGCTGAAATATTCGCCGGAGCCGCTTTCCTTCATCGTAAACGGGGTGCTGGACATTGCGGCAGAGATCGATCCGCAGCTGCTGTTCGACTCGATCGAATCCATCGTGAATTATGGCGTCATCAGCGGTAACGGCGAGCAGTACGGCGTAGTCCAAACGAAGCTGATCAAGAACGAAGGCGCGTTCGACGTTCGGCGCGACGAAGAGGTTAATGACGAACCAGACGAGGCTTCGGCCAAGGATGATACTGTTTATATCCGCAATGTTAATTATTTGAAGCTGTAATAGGCATCACCACCGCAACGAAGGCCATCGCCCACACCGGCAGCCTTTATTCATTGATGCTGCTGCTCCAATTCAGGCCGTTCGACGTATGGTATATAACGGGCAATAATCACCAAGAAAAGGCAGCCGATTTAGTCAATCGGTTGCCTTAATTCTTTTCTAATAGGCAGGATACTTGAGGAAACAAAACGAATATGTTAGATTCTGTAATTAACATACAAAGAAAGGGAATCCCTTATATGATTGATGAAGCTATAATCGACGTTCTTAGCAAATATGGCATTTTTCATCCTGATATTGAATTTCTAAGACATAGTGAAAATAGGACCTATAAAGTCAGCGATCTAGTCAAAGGGAACTCATACTTGCTTCGCATTCATCAACCAATTACAGGAAATTTGGAAGGATTACAACATACAAATAATGGCTTAATAAGCGAATTACAACTGCTAGAGGAAATAGCTATCCAAACAAAGCTAATAGTTCAACAACCTATTCGTAACTGTTACGGAGACTTCATTACAAAAATAGAGCATGATGGAAAGAATATTAATTGTTCGTTACTTACATGGGTAACCGGAAAGGATATGAAAAAGGAAGATGTACTAGTCGAGGAGTTTGTCACCAAACTTGGGGCAATGATCGCTGAACTTCACAAATTTTTTCGTGAGTATTACAAGTGTGTTAGTTCTAACTCTAGACCTAATCAGGGGATTGAACGGAACGATCAAATGCTATTGCAAATTCAACGCGGTGTTAAGATGGAAATAATTCTTCCTCCAGATTTTCGCATTGTTGAGGAAACGATTCAGTTGATTAACTCTCGCCTCAAAAGTATAGGCAAGGCAGAGGACTCATGGGGCATCATCCACGGTGATTTGAACATGGGTAATGTTATTGTAACTAGTGGAGAAGAAATATGCTTTATTGATTTTGGGTTATTTGGATACGGGTATTATTTATTGGATGTTTCAATGGGGGCTTTAATGGTTCCGGCTGAGTATAGAATACAATTTCTCAAGGGATATTATGGGTTTATAGATGTACCTGAAGATGTTTTTGTTGTACTGGAAGGATTTATGTTGTTGGCTATTTTCGGGTATTACGCTTTTCACATGGAAAATGAAGCTGTTCATCCTTGGATTAGTGAACGGATGCCTTTATTATGTGCTAAACACTGTCTTCCTTTTTTATCTGGGGAACGTATATTTTATAACTTATAAACTACTTTCGTTAAGCTAATCACCTTAAAAAGCCAGACCTTGAATTTTTGTTCATATTCTAAGGTAAACTAAGCATGTTCGCTCAAAAAAATGTGGAGGTGTTCGTAATGCGTCAGGTAAATAAAACAAAGATCGTTGCATCAACTGCAGCCGCAGCAGCAGTCATGGGATCGGTTATTTTTGGCGTTTACAGAGCAAGAAACAGCAACATTCTTGAGCGGATAAAAAACAGATTTACCTAAGAAAAGGGGGCGGGAAACCGCCTCCTTGATACCATTCACTGATTTAGAGCGAAGTGTCATCGGAGAGATCCGTTGGCACTTTTTTTGTTTATTCAGCCAGCTGGTTCTTCTCGTAGATAAAACACCTTCTTGGATTCATATTGTTACTGCGGTATATGGACTTGTTGTAGGTTGGATGTTGTATCGAGAAGAACAGAAAGTATTATAAGCTACAGTCCAAGGTAACAATGTTTAGTATTCTTGTTATTGTTATTTGAGTTTTAGATAAACCGTAGGGAGCGTGCTTTTAAATGGAGTGGTGGTGGCTTGTAGTTACTGCAGTACTTTGGTTAATTGGATTCGGTATCTTGCTAACAGGGTTGCGTTTAACAAAAGAAAACCATGAAAAGAAAGGTGTAATTGAACATTCTGCTGCCTTTCCCTCCTTTGGTAATTTTTCATTACTCGGTTTTATATTTGATATCGTGTCGAGCTTGATATATGGAGTGATTATGAAATATAGTCCTTGGTGGTTGGCGAAAACCTTTCTAATTCTTCTTGCTTGTTTATTTTTTTATTGGGGATTTTTAGCAATAACCAAATTAATATAGCGGTTATCGACTTAGGTACCTTTTCTTGGACTGACTCAAAATTCAGTTATGTTTAATCAAGTTGTGTTCAATAAATGAGATGTATTAAAAATACGGGTTTTTCAGACCACAGGAGGAGGAAAAAAATTTTTAGAAACATATAATTAGACCAGGAGGGGATAAAAGTGAGTGGAAAAATAAACATCCGTGGTAAAAATTTATTTGTAAACTCTTTTGGCAATGAGAATTCGGTTCCATTGTTATACTTACATGGTGGACCTGGCGTAGGTTCTTACGATTTTGAGTTATTTCAAGGACAACGAATCTCAAAAAAACTTCATTTAATTACTTTTGACCAAAGAGGAGTACTTCGCTCCGACCCACTCCAAGAAGATGAAAAATTTGAATTAAATGATCTCGTTGAAGATTGTGAGGCTTTAAGGAAATCATTAGGAATCGACCGTTGGTCCGTTCTTGGGCACTCTTTTGGAGGATATATTGGGTTACTTTATTCAAATACTTATCCTGATTCGATAGATAAACTTATTTTTGAGTCACCGACTTTTGATTTAAGTCTTTCTGCACGATCCTTGATTCGAGGAGCTGCTGGAATTTATTTAAACATTGGGGATGAAGAACGGGCTACTATGTGTTTAAAAGCCGCTGAGAAAGATTATTCTTCACTAGAAGAGTTGTTTAATATATGTTTTAATCAGATTCTTAACAACTTAGGAGATAGGCGTGAGGACCTGTATACTCATGGTCCAGATAAATATTTCTTTGATCGTGTGGTTTCGGAAGCCCCTTTTCCAAAAGAGTGGTGGGGTAAGCAACAAATGTTTCAAAAGAAACTTTATAGTGAAGGAGCAATATACCAATCAATTATGTCAATGCTCCATCAAATAAAATGTCCTGCCTTATTGCTAAAAGGAGTACATGATTATGTCACCTGTGATATCCATGTACAAACTTTCTTGAAAAACGTAAAGTACGGATATCTAAAATTTTTTGAGGATAGCGGTCACATGCCTCGTTTTGAGGAGCCTGAACGATACGCGGAAACGGTTATTCAATTTGTTTTACGGGATAGTTTCGAGCGATAGCACAAGCTTAATCCTAATTAATTTGTTATCATGTTAGGTATTTAGGTAATTATTTGGGTTCATTTTAATGCTTGGGAGGAAAAGGATATGAGTATACCTATTCAAATTCGTCCGATGTCTCAGAACGACGACATTGATTTGATATATAAGGGGTTGTCTGGTCATGACATAAGCAAACCTCGTGATTATGTTAAGAGATGCTGGGAAGAGAACCAAAGTATAAAAAGAGTCACACTCTTAGCGTTTTATGAGAGTGAGTTTGTAGGATGGGGACATGTAGTATATAAATCAAAATATCCTTATTTTGTTGAAAACGGCATACCTGACATTCAAAACTTTGACGTCATTCCGCCATTTAGGAAACGTGGTATAGGAAGTATATTAATTGAGGCTCTAGAAGAAAATGCTTTCGCTAAGTCGAATACTATTGGGATTGGATTTGGGCTATATGCTGACTATGGAACTGCACAAAGGCTTTACATAAAGCGTGGTTTCGTCCCCGATGGTAGAGGAATAATGTACAATAACATGCCTGTCGAACCGGGAAGTCAAGTTCGTGTAGATGATGATTTGGTCTTGTTTCTGACAAAAACGAAATGAAAATAAGGAGTTCTTCTGGAGAGATTGATACCTTTACAAAGTACCAGGGTTTATAAATATCTCCGTAATTCTGGGAAATCCTGTTATTTTTTTTGTGCATCATCCATTCAAACAATGCTTACATTTTTGACATGGTGCTGTGAGAATGAATGATTTCTTTTTGGAGGTGAACCCTTCTCTCTGGTCAATAGGACAAATATAGGTATTAATTATTAAAAAAAATATTAAATTCAAAACAAAACAAAAAGACTGTAATCACCTGAGGGGAAGAGGTGAGAGCAGTCTTCTTTTCTTGTTTAATATACATCAAAATTCACGTCTGAAATCTGACATGGAACCAGAAAGTTGTTACTCAGCAATTTGTATCAATCGTTTTGTAATGCTTCCACCTATAGCCACAGCATCGCGTGTTATGAGGAGTGAAGGGAATATTATGCATGTGTCAAACTTTTTGCTCTTTTCATAATTTGCAGAAAAGCATCGAGATCTTCTTTAGCTAAACCTTCAGGAACTTCTTGTTGTTTCTGTGACTTTAAATTATTTATTTCTTCTCTGAGTTCAATGTTTTCTTGAAGAAGCTCATTATACTTTTGTATTTGTTCATTGGCTAAAATAATTATCTGTTTTAAAGCTTCATTATAAGAAACTGGTACACTTGGAGAATCTGCGGATACATTAGAAACAGTAACAAAGATTTCTCTTTCTTTCTTTACTGGTTTCTGTTTAGAGCGATTTTGCTTAGCCTCAAGTACTTCATTCTCATATTGTTTTCTAAGTTCTTTATTCCATCTAAATCCACAAGCTGATTGTGTCCGATTAATTCTAGAAGCGACTTCTTCAAACGCTGCTAGTTGTGTACTGCCGTTCCTTATGTGAGTCAATACTGTCTTAGCTAATTCTTTGTCATGAACATCATTCCATGAATCTTCGCGTTTTTTATCACTCAAATCTAACACCCACTTTTTAATATATTATTAGAATTCTTACCTGTAATAATAATTTTATTCAAAGTTAAGGAATAAAAGACCCACACATTGTATATAGGTAACTTCGAAATGCTAAGAGAGTGTATTAAAATTACCCCTTTACTTAATTAGTGTTCTTAATTGAAGTCATTATATGACAAGAAAGAATTCAAGCGAATATAGTGCAGAAGCTGCAATCACTAATAGATTTCTAATCCCGACGAAAGACAGGTGGTTGAAATTGAAAAAAATATTAGCACGTGCTCATTATTAATACACGCATTTTCCCTTGAGATAAAGTTAGCTTGTCAGAAAAGGATGATATCAGAAAATTCCATACTGAGTTCCTTTATTCCTAAAAATAATGCTGGATGGCTGCACCTATAGCAAGCTAAACGGGCAGTTATGCTATATTCAAACTTTCACTTTACAATATTAGGTTTTTCTCCTAAGGTAGAAAATAATTCAAAACTTTTCAAAGGGGAAGAACCATGGGCGAAAAAATACCGTTGTTTATAGTGACAGGTGCAAGTGGTGTAGGGAAGACAACAGTTATTAAGGAACTGAGAGGATTATTACCAGAAGTTGATATTTTCGACATTGATTCCATTCATAAATTTGTCGGAGACGACTGGCACAAAATTCAAAATATTTGGCTTCGTGTTGCAAGAAATATAGCCGAAAGTGGACGAATAACTATCATATGCGGAACAATGATGCCTTGGGATGCTGAAAAGTGTGAGGATTATCAATACTTCAAGAATATTTACTATTTGAACTTACATTGTGACGATGAAACCCGTGAATTACGATTACGTGCAAGGAATTGGTCAGAGGATATGATTCAAGAGCATAAATCCTTTGCTAAGTGGTTGCTCGAAAATGCTGACAAAGCATACACACCACCAATGCCGACCGTCGATACTTCTAAAACAGTGGTAAATGAAGTGGCTCTTCAAATAAGTGAATGGGTACGTGGACATATCATCAACTAAGCAAACGGAGAACGATAGCTCCATAATAGATTCGCTTAGGAGGGGGATTTCAGAGCACTTGCTTGCTTGGATTCTAAGGAGGAAGAGATTATGATGGAAAATGAATTATGAATAGACATCAAGCCAGCAGAAGAATCTCAATTGGATATGATTGAAAATATGTTTTCTCCAGATGATATGTCAAACCCTCAGTACCGGCGATTTGAAGTACAACAGAGAGGTGAAGGAGTATATCTAATCGGTTGGTATAATAACACCCCTATTGGTGGCTTCTTGGTACATTGGAGTGGTCCAAATGATGATCATGTTACAAAATATTTGGATATTACCCATAGTGCTATGCTTGAAGGGGGATTGACGATAGATGAATACCGCAGAAAAGGTGTGGCAACTGCTATAATTCAAGAAGCGGAGCGTCTAGCGAAAGAAAAAGGGTGCGCTCATATAGGTTTGTTTGTAGCTAGTACAAATAATCCAGGGTCTAAACAACTGTATGAAAAGTTGGGCTATATAGACTGGGAATATGGCGAGTGTACAGTTAGCTGGGAGTTTATCGAGACGAACGGAAATAAAAGGATTGACTCAGAAAATGTAATTTATATGCGAAAGAGCCTTTAATTAAATTGATTTTATCGGTAACCTGTTTCGCAAAAATAAAATGGCGCTCCAGTTATATGATGTTCCAATACCGATAAAGAAGTTCTCAGCAAATATAATGCAAAGATGTGGAAGGACCTGTACCCGCAGGCGTCCGAGTTCCCAGTCAAACCGTTGGGAGCAACTTGGCAAATTAATATTCCGCAGGATACGGATGCGGCCCTAATCTTCCAGAAGGCTGAGAACTTAATGAAGAAACGCATACCGGAAGCGATTCTGGCCAAGCCGGACAAATTTGACACGATATGGGATAATTTCATGAAAGAACTCGAGCAAGCCGGCGTCCACAAAATGGAAGATCAATTTAACCAATTGCTGCAGGATCGTATTCAGCAGTTTACAAGCTAATACTTTAATGCGGAGTGTCTTATTGCGCTCCGCTTCTGCATTTTGTTTGTTCAAATTTGCGTCAGTTGTACATGGATGGCCATGAATGGCAAGCAGACAACAACTCTGAATGGAATGGGTGAATGTTATGGAGAAGGTGAAAGTAGGCGTCGTCGGATGCGGAATGATCAGCAGTATTTACTTAAAGAACTGCACGCAGGTGTTCAATCATATTATTGAAATAGTCGCTTGTGCCGATCTCCTGCCTGAGCTTGCACGCAAACGGGCAGAAGAATTCGGTGTTCCTACCGTCTGTACGGTGGAAGAGTTACTCGCACATCCAGACATCGACATCGTGCTCAATTTAACTGCTCCAGCAGCTCATGCCCCGTTAAATCTAAAGGCTCTCCACGCAGGGAAGCATGTTTATACAGAGAAGCCTTTTGCTCTAACACGCGAAGATGCGCAGGAAGTGTTGGCTCTGGCCGAATCTAAGGGACTTTTGGTCGGCTGCGCTCCAGATACCTTCATGGGAGCGAGTCTGCAAACATGCCGGAAGCTTATCGATGACGGCTGGATCGGCACGCCTTATGGAGCTAACGCAACCATTATTATGGGGAGTGCCGGAGACGGGATGCATCCTAATTTTCAAAATTTCCTCAAGCTTGGCGGGGACCCGATTATGGACATGGGACCTTATTATTTAACGGCATTAATTAACTTGCTCGGTCCCGTTCGGAGAGTCACAGGTTCCGCTAAGCAGCTTCACGCGGAAATCACGGTTCAGAACCCGAAATCTCCACGCTATGGCGATACCGTTCCGGTGGAAGCGCCTACGAACGTGACTGCCGTACTCGACTTCCACAGCGGCGCGGTAGCGAGTCTGCAGGCCGCCAAGGAAAGCTTCGGCTATAAACCGAGACTTGAGATCTTTGGCACGGAAGGCAATATGACGGTGCCGGATCCCAATTTCTTCGGTCCGGTTCCGGGTCTGGATACGACTGTAAACATTCAATTCCGCAGCGGTCAATCGAAGGAGATTCCACTTACGCACGGCTTTACGGAAGACAGCAGAGGAATTGGCGTAGCCGACATGGCCTACGCGATCCGGTCGGGCCGGGCGAATAGAGCAAGCGGACGGATGGCGGAACATGTTCTGGATATATCTCTTGCTATCTTTGAAGCGTCCGCAGAGGAGCGGCATATTCATCTTCAGACGAATGTCGAGCGTCCCGCTCCACTCCCGCTTGGTTTGAAATTCAACCAGTTGGATACGTAGTTCAACATAATCGATTTATATAAATTACCCATTTGAAAGGAACGATGACCATGCCAACGTTTCCGATTGCTTTCCAGCCTTATACAATCCAAAAACAGTTAGCTGAAGATTATGCAGGATCTCTGGAACGGGTGGCCGCTATAGGTTATCAAGGCGTTGAGATTGGTATGCCTCCGGAAGGCATGAAGATATCCCAGCTGAAAGCGCTTCTCGATCGGCTTGGGCTGCAGGTGATCAACACGTGGGGCGGCTTCAACAGCCTCAATATCGATGCGGAACAAATTTCCGATTATCTGGACGAAGTAGGTGGCAGCTTCATCACGGTTTCCTTGCTTTTCGACGGTACTTTGGATGACGTACTGAACAAGACCCAGCAGATGAACCGAATAGGCGAGGCCTTTCGCAGACGCGGTAAGCAGTTCCTCTATCATAATCATGATTGGGAGTTCAAACGGATCGACGGTGAAGTAATTATGGATATTCTGTTGCGTGAAACTGATCCTGAGCTCGTCAAGATGGAAATCGATACGTACTGGGTCAAACGCGGTGGGGAAGATCCGGCTGACTACTTAAGCAAGCTCCAAAATCGTTGTCCGCTGCTCCATATTAAAGACATGGAAGCTGGCGAGGAGCAATTTTTTGCGGAGATCGGCGAAGGTATTCTGGACTTCACGAAGATTTCGAAGGTGGCGGAAGCAATTGGGACTCAGTGGCTCGTCGTGGAGCAGGATCAAAGCCGTCGAGATCCGTTCGAAAGCTTAGCGATCAGTTACAGGAATTTGCGAAATTTAGACCTCATTAATCGATAACGATGAGTAGGTCATTCCAATGCACTACGATATGTTTGAAGAAGGAGATTATGCTGTCACTTTCCGAAAACTGAAGCATACTATATTGAATTAACGAATAACTTTAGTAGATTAGTCGTGCAACTTCGGTATAATTTTTTTATGGCTGTGTATGGCTTGCCAGGGTATAATCCCTCATGTGGTGACGTACCTGTAGAGGCCGGTCACCGTGAGGGATCGGTAAATTTAGGTGGAAACACGTGAGCGACAGCTTCGTCCTTTTGAGGACGAGAGCTTTTTTTGTTTTCGAAAATATTTGAATAACAAGGAGGAATTAGTAATGGGCATTTTTATTGGTGGAGCGTGGCCCTATGCAAACGGATCACTTCACTTAGGGCGAGTAGCGAGCTTGCTACCTGGTGATGTGATTGCCCGCTATTTTCGGTTAAAGGGAGAAGAGGTGCTTTATGTATCAGGAAGTGATTGTCATGGAACGCCAATTTCAATTCAAGCTAACAAAGAAGGTGTTTCCCCTAAAGTAATTGCCGATAGGTACCATAATGAATTTATGGATTGTTTCCGTAAAATCGGATTTTCCTATGATCTATATACTCGGACGGATAATCCATTCCACCACGAAGTAGTTCAAGAGCTTTTTATTCAACTGCTGGATAATGGTGTCCTGTATAAAAAAGCAGTTGATCAAACCTATTGTGATGGCTGTGAACGCTTTCTGCCGGACCGCTATGTTGAGGGGAACTGTCCAAATTGCGGAAGTGCGGCACGTGGTGATCAATGCGATTCCTGTTCTGCTTTATTGGATCCATTGGAACTTGATAATCGTTCATGTAAGTTATGCAACGGGACTCCATCCTTAAAGTTTTCAGATCATTACTTCTTGGCACTATCGAAATTTCAGAATGAGCTAGAAAACTTTGTTGATCAGGCGGACGGCTGGAGGGAGAACGCCATTGGGCTAACCAAGCGTTATTTGGCAGAAGGGCTGCAAGACCGAGCTGCTACTCGGGATTTAGATTGGGGCGTAGATGTTCCTTTAGAAGGTTTTGAAGGGAAAAAAATTTACGTCTGGGTGGAGGCTGTTAGTGGGTATCTTTCTGCAAGTAAGCAGTGGGCAAATCAGATTGGTGAATCATGGGAGAAGTATTGGACTAAAGAGGGTGTAAAAAAAGCCTATTATATCCATGGTAAGGATAATATCCCTTTTCATACGTTAATATGGCCTGCTATTCTGCTTGGTATTGGAAATCTACACTTGCCAGATCAAATCGTTTCTAGCGAGTTTCTTACTTTAGAAGGTAAAAAATTTTCAACGAGTCGAAACTGGGCAGTATGGGTGCCTTATATATTAGAGAAGTATGAAGCGGATTCTGTGCGTTATTTTTTAATTGCAAATGGACCTGAAAATCGCGATACGGATTTCTCCTGGAGAGAATTTATATACAGCCATAATGGGGAGTTACTTGGTGCATTTGGTAATTTTGTGAATCGAAGCTTGGTATTTATAGAGAAATATTATGAAAGCAAAATCCCAAATGGTGCGATAGATATAAAAATTAAACCACAAATTGAAGAACTGTATATCCTTTGTGGAGACCTTATCGAACATGGTAGGCTGAAAGAAGCGTTAGAGACCGTATTTGCTTTCATTCGAAGCTGTAATAAATATTTTGATGAACAAAAACCCTGGATTCAGATAAAAGAAAATGTGGATTCGTGTAGCAACACTCTTTTTACTTGTGTTCAAATCATTGCGAATTTGTCTATTCTTCTGGAACCTTTTGTACCCTTTTCATGTAAAAAGATTCGAGGTTTGCTAGACTTGTTAGAGCCTTCCTGGGACTATGTTGAGAGCCCATCTGGTAGAAAACTTACGCAAGTTGAAGTATTATTCCAAAGGATTGACGTCAGTCGGATTGAAGAGGAAGTCCAGCTACTAAAAACCCAGTGAAATATTTGGCTCAAAAAGACAGTATTTTCATTTTACAAGCATTTATAGCAAACGGCTAGCTCCAATTTAGTGACGATTATACCGGCTAAACCTTTGGCTTTCGTCTTCATTTTCTTAACACAGCAGCTTTCTGGTGTAAAGTTTGAATAATAAACCGAAGTGATGAAAGATTTAGAAGGATATCCATTGATTATGGTGAATTTTTACATTGCAGCTTGAACTAAACCCGCTGGCAGTTGAAACCATTCGATTTCATTTGAAGGCTAATTCAGGCATAGCAGTGAAACGAGCCCGAATCGCCGCCGACGTTACAATCGGACAATGTAAGATGGGTCAACAAGCAGAGGCATTGGTAACGGTGGTTCATTAATTTTAAATGTGGCGCGATTGCGTTTAACAAGTTATGTTCGGTTGCGCAGTCGCTTTTTTCTTTCCGATGGTATCTACTCTATTCCAAATCAAAGTGCCGAAAGAAGCACAAGGCCGCTTTTTCTCATTTCGAGGAATGCTTGACCGCGTGATGTTCCAGATTTCGCTGATTGCCACCGGCGCTTGTCTCGATTGGTTCGGGATCTCCACATTTTTACTGACGCTCGCCTTAATTACAATATCTAGCGGGATCTTGGATGGCGTTCAGCATGAGTTGTTTAGTGTTTAGAAGATCCAACGCAGCAGACCCGCAGAAACAATACCCACGAGGACAGTGGCTAACAAGCTTTTAGTCTTTAAAGCTGTGAGCAGCGTCGGAATGACCATTGCTATGTTTAACCAATTCACCATAGGTATCGACTCGGTTTTCTGAATCATTTCCTGAACTACGAGTGCAGTAAGAAGGCAAACCGGAATATACGACAGCCACTTCATGAAAGCTTGAGGTAAATTCAATTTCCGGACGACCACGAAAGGCAGAATCCTGGGGGCAAAAGTAACTAAAGCACAACCCAAGATAATCAACAATACAGAAAGATCTACTCTCATCTCTCTGTCACCATCCCAATGGTAGCAATGATTACTGTTCCCAGAAGTACAGCCATATACGTGGAGAAAAAGATAGATAGCACGAACATTGTGATAACCATATAAACAATCAAAGACAGATAATGTTTCAGTTTGGAGGCAGGCATTGCGTGCAGCTGCTGAACGAGTAACGCTACGAACATAGCCGTTAGAGCAAAGTCTAGGCCAAACATTTTTGGGTCGGGAATCCAGCTGCCGAGCCATCCACCTGCCATACTGGAGGCGATCCAAGTGAGATAAGCCATCACATTCAATCCATTCATCCATCTGTCGTTGACTGCTAATCCTCTAGAAACACGATGAGTCGCTACACCGAACGATTCATCTGTTAGAAGAGTGCCGATTCCAACATTTTTTAGAAGGGAATAGGCAGAGAAATGCGGTGCAAGCGCTGCGGACATCATGAAATGGCGAAAATTAACGATAAACGTCGTCGCGATAATTGCAGAAGGTGGACTCATGGTAATGAGCATTGCACAAATGACAAATTGGGAAGCTCCTGCATACACAAAAGCCGAAAGTAAGCCAATTTCAACGATGCTGAGATGCGCGGTTTTGCCCACGATTCCCATAGAGATACCTATACCGATATATCCAAGAAGAGTCGGTATGCAGTCCCGGACTCCCTCCGTGAATGTAGGTATTGATTTTATGCTAGTTTCCAAGACAATTCCTCCTTGCTTGTTTCGATAATTATACAACAGAGCAAGCTAGGAGCACAGTGCGGGATGAGCTTCATCTTTTTACTGATACTAACCCTCTACAAACTAGAATCTTGTCCCATTTCAAGCCGCTAATATTGCGGCTTTTTTATTTATGAGATAAAGTTCTTGTCATTCGCTGATGACAAGAACTTTATTCCATTCCCGAAAGCAAATAATGGAACTCTTTGGAATCCGTAACAACAGCTTTTTCGTAAAATATCATGTAAGTCGGAACGTTTTGACAATATTCGGGACATCTTCATTCACCATGCGTTTTAGCAGCCGAATCGGTTTGCCGAATTTTTTGTAATCGTAGTCCTGCCCTGATTTATCGAGAAAATCGCTAGGAAGCTCTCCTGGCAGCGTATAAGCATAAATACGTCCATTGCGCTCGGCAAGGAAGACGACAGGAGAGTCATCATAGCCTTTTTCACGCCATTGTTTCCGCGTCATTCGGAATACTAGCAGGGTTAATACCTCTTCATACACCTTTCCTTTATACTTAAAAAGGAAAGATACGCCGTATTCCGCATCGATCAGACGGTTTTCTCTTTTAACGATAATATAACTTTTCCACCAATGGGGAAGTTTAAGGTTGAATCCATACTTCGGGTCTTGGTATAAGATAAAATCAGGTCGTTTTAAGAGGGCTACAGAAAGATTATGATTTACTTTTGGTTTACTTTTTTTAACTATTTTTTTTATAATAACCACGTCCTCTAAACTAATAGTTTTTCTCCCTATACGTCAGGTCGGCCTTCCGTACGCCTAATGTCCAAGATTCCGCATATTTTCGATTAAAAGCAATTCGAGTGTAAAAAGGGATCATGCGCGCAGCTGCTCTACGTAGTATTGATACCGTAATGAACGATTCGTTGAAGTCGCATTCTTTTTATCAATCGCTTCACATCCTCCTAGCTTTTTTTGCTATTTGGTTCAGCATATGATACGATTCGCAGCTTGTGTAGACGGAATCCATTCATAATAGAGGAGCTTCTTGTAGTGTTTCTCTATATATTGCTGAAGGAAGCCATAGACTCCAATTAAGCCAGCCTCGAATAGGATCTATGGTTCCTAAATTACTTGGATGCTTTAAGGAGGAGATTGATTGGATAAACAGAATCAATCAAATTTTTGGAATAAGTTCCGAATATACAGAAATTTATCTTTAAGTATCAATAGTAAACAAAAAGGAAAAATGGTTGAATTAGCGGGCAATGAGGATATTTATAAGGGGGACATCTTTTTTGAAGATGGAAAACTAATTGAGAAAAGAGATAGCAGATATTCGGAGTGGGTCATCCAAGATGGTCGTTTATCATTGATTCCCTATAAAATTAGAAAGGATTCGTCAACGAAGGTACTGAACAACAAGATATTATTGAATACCTTCCTGAATATAAACAAGCATTTAAATTTGTTAAAAGTGGGAGGGCCGAAGTGAAGATTGCACCGGGTCTAACTTTGCTCAACTAAACGGGGAGTAATGTTCGATACAAACAAATAATGAAGGTTATATTTTGTTGAGAGTTGATAGGTCTGGAAGCTAATCGCGATTACGCAAATACAATTTCATCATGAAGGCTTACTGAGCAGAGCTCGCCATTCATCGATTTGGAGGGATTGAAGCTTACTATTCTCAATATGAACGGAAAAATAATCTCGAAGTGTCTGATCCGCTTCGCTAATAAAGTGTTCAACGTTTTTCGCTTGTTCTTCGTTCTCGGCGGTACGCATGACCCATGCGGCGAACTTGTGCTGTTTGCGATTCAATTCGGATTGCTCCACATGAAGCCCTGCTTTCTCCGCAAGCGATTGCCATTCCAAGACGGATAAACACCGAACATGGCTGGTGTCACGCATCGCTTCAAATGTATTCATAAATCGTCTAAGCGCTTCATCGGCGGGAGCAACGTTATCGATGAGAACCAATTTGCCACCTGGTTTGAGTACACGTGCCGCTTCAATTAGGAATAGATGAGGATGAGGAAAATGATGAGCAGCAATACGGCACGTTACTGCGTCAAACGAACTGTCGAGAAAAGGCAGCTGTTCGGCATCAGCCACAACGAAGGTTACATTGTTGCACTGCGCCTGTTTCAAGTGGTCAGCAGCTGCAGCCAGCATGGGACGCGTGAGGTCAGTAGCGATGACCTGCCGGACATGAGCAGATAGCTGTTTGGCCACGTGTCCGCCACCTGTTGCAATATCCAGTACATTCCAAGTATTTTCTAAGGGAAGCCAGCTTAACAGCAGCGCTAGGTCATCACCTTTTGCATGAGACTCACTTGTCACGTACTTGTCTGCATGTTTGGCGAATTGCTGCTGTACATGCTGCTTTATGGACTGTTCGTTTTCCATAAGAAACACCCCCAAAATATATTTCATTAGTTGAAACTATATACCACTATACAAAACTAACGCTTTTATATTATCACGAAAACAATTGGAAGGATAGAGGGTCTAAAGACACAAAAGGGAGGTATTTCAAAGCTCGCGATTACTGCTGCGCAAACGAATATAACGAGGTTATGATGTATAAAAATGGAGATAACCATTGATCTCAAGTCCGTGAAAAATGGAGGAAATTTTATAAGAAAGATAGTTGGAATTACGCCTAAACGATTCAAGAAATTGAAGCAATGAATAAGATCAAAAAAAGGCAAGTCGAATGTAATCATTCGTCGCCTCTTTTTGTCGTTGTTCTATAAGAAATCGAGATGCCTCGTTCGGACATCACATGATTTCTTTGGCACCAGAACCGTAAAATCACCTTCCGACATGAAAATACAAGTTCTCATATGGTGGTGGGAATTATGAGTGTTGATGATAATGCATGGGATTATGTCTATGAGGGTATTATGCTATCTGTCAGTTAAAATTTTCGAATTTTGGCCATTACCAACAAGACAAATGGAATCAGAAAGCCAAAAGTAAGATTGTAGGGGAATCCGATGAACCGGAAGTAAATCAGGTTTTGAACGGAATTCGGACTTATGACCATACTAAGAACAAATAATATCATTGCCATAGGATAAGTCAACGGACGATAATCCTTGAGTTTCAACAATTGAGAGAGCGAGATGGCAGAACTGTAAAAGAGAAGAACTAACTTATAAAAAATAGAGAAAAACCAAATGATCGCCATAATGACTTCAATCCTCTGAAGAAATCCGGCAATATTGATTCTTTTCGCCATCACATAACTGGGAAAGAAATGTTTTGAAGTATCGCTTGCTCCGAGTACCAGAATACTCATGACTGTTACCGTCAAGAGCAAGGTGCTTCCTAATAATACTCCGATCATGAAGCCTTTTTTTGCACTTTTTACCGAATTCACATGGGGGAAAACGATTAAAAGCAAAACAAGCTCCAGATAAGGAAAAAAAAGAAGCTGCATCGCGCCGCGAATAATAGATTTTATATCGATTCCAAGCAAGGGCTGTAGGTGTTTGACATCTATTTTTGGAGAAATTAGTATAATAAAAATGATAAAAAGAAAGAGAAACCAGGGCAGTACGATTTCAGAAGTTCTTCCAATCGTTTCAATTCCCATTCGGGCTCCCATAACGGTAATGATCAAAAATAAAATAATAATCGACTGTATAGGGGTTTCCGGCATCAATTGTATCG
This sequence comes from Paenibacillus sp. yr247, assembly GCF_900103825.1. Classification (GTDB taxonomy): domain Bacteria; phylum Bacillota; class Bacilli; order Paenibacillales; family NBRC-103111; genus Paenibacillus_E. The sequence continues at coordinate 24,304 of NZ_FNIF01000004.1, read as the reverse complement.
TGACAAAATCACCTATGTCCCTGAGTACAAGAGCGGAAAGAACGCTGAGGTTTAGAAGAAAATACAGCGAAATCAGTTTTCCAAGCCATTTGCCTAATACGATTTCACTATATTCATTAATCGTCTGGCCGGGAAATTTCCCGCCGAGCGTATTGTACATCCAGACCAGCAAACATCCAATTCCCATTGCGATAGCTGAGGAGATCCAGGCACTTTGTTTGGCCTCCGCTGTTGTGATGGAAGGCGCCAAAATAATGGAAGTCCCAACGGTAAAAAAAAATACGAGTATGGCAAATTGCCTCCCGGCAATACGTTGTTTGTTTTCCATTTTCGGAAAAACACCTTTCTTAACTCAATTTTGCCATGATCCATTTGCCTAGAGGTTCGAAGAAATAGCGAATGCCATTGACAGGATTCGGCAATTTGGCTTGCAGCGATAAAGCTATGCATAAACTTGTGCCTGCTAGAAGCAATACGCTAAAAACCGCAAGCTCTTTGGTCCATCCTTTTTTTAGTAAAGAAGGAACTTCGAGAAAGGCCAATATTACACTCAATACGCAAATGGAAGCAATCCACATTGTATTCATTCCTTTATGTCATTCAAATAAGATTTATTTGTCGTTCCAATATTTCGGATTCTGACTTGTACCTGGACTTGCACCGGCAATTCCGGGAAGATTTCATCCCAATTTTTCTTGAGCTTGCTCCATGCTTTGGGATCCGAACGGGAAATTGCTTCTCCGAAGCCGAATATATCCGCGTGCAAATTTTTTTGAGCTTTATGAAGCACTTTGTCGATATAGCCGTTTATAACCTCTTCCACTTTTTTTTCATCGTAGGCAATAGTTTGCGGATCGAGTAAATTTATTTTGCATTGTACGGCAGCGAGATTTACCATGGGACGTATAAGAATCCGGACTGCTTGCGTACCTTTACTCGTTATCCCCTTAATTTCCGCTTTGGAGCGGATGACTTCGTTAACGATTTTCCCTTCATCCGGACAGGGGACAAAGCCAACCGTACTTTTCACATTATTCATGATATAATTGTATCCTTTGCTCTCATCTTCGGATAACCAGCCGACCAGTTTATCCCCCTTAAACACAGCTAAGTTATACAATTGCAGTCGGGTAGGTGAATCGATGACAGTCACGTTTTTGGGAGACTCTCCTATTGTCGGATCCCCATTCACCCGAATACCGGTAAGTACTGCCGTATTGGTATCACTTTCGAATCTGTTGACAAGATCATCGAGTGTTACAGCAAGAGTAGGCGCCCATACTTTTTGTGATGTTTCAAGGGTATGGAAAATTTTAGACGCAGGGATTGGTTCCAAACCCGTGAGCACCTTTAATGTATCTTCCGCAGTCGTTCCTTTTGCAATGGCAACATAAAAATCCGGACGCAATTCCTGATCCCTGTAAAACAGCTCCAGATTTCGACCGATCCCTTCCTTAGCTAAGGATTCGCCAATGATCAGTACACGCAGATGAGCAAGGTAAAGTTTACGCGGGGCGATGGTTGTAATTTTTCGCAGCGCTTCAAAAACGGTGTCGGCCGTCCCTTGATATAAGACGACAGGGGGAACGGTTGCCACCGCCGCCTTTTTTCACAGCGATTTCTCCTGGATTCATGACTTGAACGGAGAGCCGGATTTGATTGCCTGCTTTATCGATTCCGATCGCCCCTGCAATTGCAAGTTCATTGAGCTCCCTTCGATTCCAGCATCCGGCGGACAAGAGGACCATCGTTGTAAGAAGAAACAGTATCATAGATTTTCGGATCATAGGACGAGTCCCCTACTTAATTATTCTTTTGATTGTTAGCGTTTCGACGAATGATGTTTTTTTGATTAATTAAGCGCGGACGTGTGAATAGCATCCAATGCGGCAAACGAAAGATCGCATCTTTTAGATCGGAAACGATCAAAGGAGCGAAAGGACTCATGTAAGGAACGCCGAACGATCGTAGATTGCACAAATGCAGCAAAAGAGTAATCAGTCCGACAAAAACGCCATAAAGTCCAAATGCGGCGGCAAGACCCATTAAAGGAAACCGTAACATGCGGAAAGCGATCGCCATGTTATACGAAGGGAAGACGAAGCTCGAAATGGCCGTAATGGAAACGACAATGACCATGGCAGGCGAGACGATCCCTGCATCTACCGCAGCTGTACCCAGAACCAAAGTTCCCACGATCGAAACCGCCTGTCCAATTGTCCGGGGCATTCTGATTCCAGCTTCCCTCAAGATTTCAAATACGACTTCCATGATGAGCGCTTCCACAAACGCGGGAAAAGGTACGCCTTCGCGTTGTGAAGCCAGACTGATCAATAAATCCGTAGGCAGCATTTCCTGATGGAAGTTGGTGATCGCGATATATAATGAAGGGCCTAACAAGGAAATGAAAATGGCAATATACCGAAGAAACCGAATGATCGTACTGATATCTGCTCGTTGGTAATAATCCTCGGATGCATTAAAAAACGATACGAAAAGTGCAGGTGCGATCAGGACCATCGGGGTTCCATCAATTAAAATGGCAATTTTTCCTTCCAATAATTCCGCTGCGATAACATCCGGCCTTTCGGAATTGTACATTGTAGGGAATGGAGTAAATGTTTCGTCTTGAATCCATTCTTCGATATATCCGCTTTCCAATATAGAATCAGTATCGATTTCGTTTAAACGTCTTCTTACTTCGTCGACGATTTTTTCATTTGCGATTCCTTGGATGAACATGATAGCCACATCGGTCTGGGTCACCCGGCCAATGGGTTTGGTCTCCATCCAAAGATTGGGGTCTTTAATTTTTCTGCGAATCAAAGAAGTATTTGTACGTAATACTTCTGAGAAGCTTTCTTGCGGGCCTCGCGTAACGGTTTCACGGGTCGCCTCCGTAACGCCGCGGTCTTTGCCGCCGCGGGTGGCCGCTGATATGCCTTGACTGCAACCTTCGAGCAAGATCACAGCTTTTCCGGATAACACAGAGTTGTAAAGAGATTGGAAAGTTGAAATATCCTCAATACTTCCAATGGCCAGAAGGTGTTCCTTTATGTACGAAAGCTCGTCTTCGTAGAAGTCGAGTACTTGATCTTCCGGTTGACCCGAGAGCATGAGTGATTCCATAATCGAAGTGGCAATCAGTAGATTATCAACCATGCCTTCGATGTAAATGAGCGCAGCTTTGGTATTGTCCAACTGAGCGATACGGAACTCGCGAACAACAAGATCCGTGCTGCTGCCAAAATCCGACTGGATCTGCTGCAAATTATTTTGAATATCCTCGCTCAAATCTTTCATTATGTTCCCATTCACTGTCTCATCCCCTAAATGTATTGCAATAACCAAATTATTCCCTTGAGTGTAATCGAATAAACATCTGGAGGTATTGGCGGTATTTGTTCGAAATAGAAAAGCATCCAGGAAATTGAAGAAAACGAAATCGAGACAGGGAACATCGAAGATATGTTAGAAACCGCTATGAAAAGAAATGGAAAGTGCTTATTCAGAATACGTTAATAGTAAGACTAACTTTGCCTCGTGTTACTACTGGATTCGACTGAATTTTATTGTGTGGAAAATACAAGGATACCCTCCCAAAAATAACCATTAAAACGAACTCCTATCATGTACAGTCATCATAGATAATTTTATGTATAAGGGAGAGGAAACTTGATGTTGTTTTTGAAAAAGGCAGTAGCAACAGGTCTTGTTTTCGCGATGATGATGGGGAGCGGAACGGCAGCATTCGCTCAAGGTAACAACAAGAATCATGATAAAAGAGACGACAAACGAGACGACATAAGAGTAGATATTCATCTTACCTTTAACGATTTGAAAAACGCGGAATGGGCGATGCGCTACATTGCCAGCTTAGCTTCCAAGCGCGTATTCGAAGGCTATGAGGATGGGACCTTCAAACCGCAAAATACCGTTTCGCGCATTGAAGCGATTACGGCAGCCGTTCGTTTGATGGGACTCCGAACCCAAGCTGAATCTCCAGCAGAAATGAGTACCAAATTAAACTTCAAAGATGCGAATAAAATTCCTGCATGGGCTATCGGTTATGTGGCTGTTGCCCTGGAAAATGATTTGTTCACGGAAACCGATGATATGGTTCAGCCGCAAAAGGACGGGGACCGGCTATGGGCGACGACACTTTTGGTCAAAGCATTGAAGCTGGATGCGCAAGCGAAGGCGAAAATGAACACGACATTGCCTTTTAAAGATGCGAAACAAATACCTGCTGGATCTGTGGGTTATGTAGCTGTCGCAATTGAGAAAGGATTGGTTGATGGCTTTGAAGACAATACCTTTAGACCCAATCAGCCTGTAACGAGGGCTCAACTTGCCGCTTTACTGGACCGTACCGGCGGACAATTGCCAAATCAAGGTAATAGCACAATCACGGGAACAGTTAGCACGCCTGTTAGCAACAATATACTGAGCATCACAAGCTCAGGTGTAACGTCGGCTTATATTTTGCATCCAGACGTATTCATTTACCGGAATGGGGCCAAAGTGAACGCCTCAGCGCTTTTACCCGGTGATGAAGTGAGAGTAAGTACATTTAATAATCAGATCGTATTTATCGAAGTGACCAGATCTGTGCAGTCCATCCCTCTTACTAGCACCGGTACAGTCAATGCAGTTGTAACGAATAATACATTGACTCTTACAAATGCCGGAACTACTACATCACTTTTACTTCATCCGGATGTCATCATCTATCGTAATGGCGTGAGGGCTAATGCGTCTGATCTGAAAATCGGTGATATCGTCAACATTCGAACCTTCGATAATAGAGTCATTTACATCGAAGTAACCAGTCCCGTATTACCTATTACAAGCAGTGGAACGATCATTACGACAGTTAGCAATAATGTGCTGAAGGTAGCGAGTTCTGGAATGGCAACCGATTACCCACTGGATCCGAATGTTATTATTTATCGCAATGGCGTAAGAGCTAATGCTGCCGATCTGAAAGTCGGTGACGAAGTGACGATTAACACCTCGGATAATAAAGCTATCTACATTGTAGTAACCAAAATGATTGACGCAGGTCAACCGTTTGCGCTGGTAGGAAAGTTGAATAGCACCACACTCAATGCCCAAGGTGGAATAGCAACAATTTCTATCACTCAAACAATCAACAGTATCGAACAAACGACATATTATAATGTATCACCAAGCGTAACACTAAATGGGAACCTGTCTTTGTTCCTCGTAGGTCATCTCATTCAACTTAATGGGAATAATAGCCTCGTAACTTCCATCATCATTATTAATTGATTTCATTAAGGAAAGACGTGCTGCTTAGGCAGCACGTCTTTTCAGTATTTCATTAGTGGTCTGGAAATTATAATGATTACGATCCGATATTCAGTTCTCCGAGTATAACTCCGGGCGGTTCTACGGGTACTCAGTGAATTTAGATCGAAACATTTGGGCTCAGTACGCATATCTTATCATCGACTAAGTGAGGTGGTATAGTTATGCATTGGCTTTCCATATTAGGAATAGGTCTTGCTGCGAATTTGGATAATTTAGGGATTGGCGTCTCTTTTGGTGCTCGTTCTACAAGGGTTCCTTTTTTCTCAAATCTAATTATCTCCGTTCTCTCCATGGTTGCGGCTTATATGTCTACCACGTTGGGCAGTATTTTTTCCCATTACATTCCAAGTAATTTAGCAAACTGGAGTGGCGGTGCCCTGATTATGATAATAGGGCTTTGGACAATTAAATCTGATCTAAAGATTAGTCCACAAGTACATGAAAACTGTGTAAACGAAATCACATCTTTACTTCGTAGTCCTAATAAAGCTGACAGAGATGGGAACGGTATACTTTCGTGGAAGGAATCATTCACTCTCGGTATTGCACTTGCCTTAAATTGTGTTGCAGGTGGATTTGGAGCTGGAGTAACTGGAGTATCTCCATTGCTAGCATCGATATCCATCGGTGTATTTTCACTGATTACAATTGATATTGGCGTTCGAGCAGGTCAGCAGATTGCCAGGACATGGCTTGGCAAATGGTCAAATCGTCTGGGAGGCATTCTACTTGTATGTATTGGATTGTATGAGATACTAGCGTGATTGTGCCCTAAAGAAAACTATAGTTTAACAAACCTGGCAATCTAGAACTTTATTTGTTTTATGGAATGAACAATTGATCAAGGAGTCGTTGATCAACGTTTGACCATCGTTGCTTATGCCCAATATTTTGTTAACAGAGAACAATAGAGGGAGGAGCTGCTTTGAAGCGGCTCCTTTTTGATTCCATGCTACAATATTGGGTGGTTATCCGTTTCATCTCATGAAAAACAAGGGGATAGCTACAACACTGTTTAGATTCATTTTGAAATTGGTTAACGGGAAACGATAATTTGAAATGTTTGAGCATCGTGGGAATCACGACCTTATTTAGTTTAGTATCCTTTACTTCATTCGGCAGTGTACTTGGCTTCTGAATATGAGTGAAGTGTTTTTTACCCGAAGGCCCGATTCGTAATTGGGAGTTTGGGTTTCACTGGCGTGTGAGCTTCTGCTTTTTTCTCCTCTTTGGCCGACGATGGGTGGAATGAAATCAAGCGGGGAATGGAAAACGTATGATTACGTGCCGTTTGAAATGTTTAGTATACAGTGGCAAACCGTGGTGTTAAAGCTAATTGGAAGCAGCTTAAATGAAGAAAACAAGATGTCATTCTCATTTATCCATTTATGATCTTGCAAGTAAGGATCAACTGAAGCCGAGCGATATTGTGTATAATCAATAAGAGAATCTGATCATAGCAAGGGAATGGTGAATATCATGGTGGGGAAATCAATTCTTCGCAAGTTGGGCAGCTCAGAGTTGGAGCTTTCGCCACTGGGGCTAGGCTGTTGGCAGTTCAGCAACGGGCAAGGCATGGTCGGCAAGTTCTGGCCGGTATTGAAGAAGGAGGACGTGTGCAGTATCGTCCATACCAGTCTCAAAGGCGGCATTAACTGGTTTGATACAGCCGAGGTGTACGGAAAAGGGCTATCCGAGCAAATGCTGGCGGAAGCGCTTCGTGAAGCAGGAACTCTAGCGGAAGGAGCACACATCGCAACGAAGTGGTGGCCTTTGCTTCGCACAGCGAGCAGCATCACGAGTACCATTGATGAACGTATTCGCCTGCTTGAGAATCGGACGATTCAACTGCATCAGGTTCATCAGCCTTTTTCATTTTCATCCGTTCGCAGCGAAATGACAGCGATGGCTGAGCTTGTGAAGCTGGGCAAGATTAAGCACGTTGGGGTCAGCAACTTTTCAGCGGATAAAATGCTAGAAGCTGACCGTGTCCTGCGGGAACAGGGGCTTCGCTTAATCTCCAACCAAGTGAAATATAGTCTGCTCGATCGTCGCATTGAGCACAATGGTATTCTAGATACAGCAAAGAAACTGGGCATTGCCGTTATTGCTTACTCACCGCTGGAACAAGGGATTTTGAGTGGGAAGTTTCATAAAAATCCGGCACTCGTAAAAGCGATTAAAGGACCACGCAAATGGGCTTCTGCTTTCCGTGAGTCCGGACTTCAAAAGTCGAAGCCGCTTATTGAGAAACTGGATGAAATGGCTGCGAAATATGATGTTTCTCCTACCCAAATTGCGCTAAATTGGCTCATCCATGCCAATGGCGAGACGGTATTCGCAATTCCTGGAGCCTCCAAAGTGCATCATGCTGAAGAGAATGTGAAGGCGATGCAATTCATGCTTACGAATGCAGATATGCAACAAATTAGCGATGTTTCTAATTTAGTTTTGAAAAAGTGACAGATAAAGCCTCAATCACGTTTAAGTGGGTTGGACTGATAACAAATATATTCTGACCCTCGTCAGATCAGAGGCTATGATGGAGTTAATCAAAGTCTAAAAGATCAGGAACACAAGAAGAAGACCATCTTCAGGCGGATGGTCTTCTTCTACATGGATAAGCTCGCTATTTTTTTATAAGATTCAGTTTAAGCGCCTGCTCCTCCGTTAATATAAATTCCTCTTGAGGCCAAATTTCCTCGTCTTTATCTCGGCCGAAGAGACGAAGTATCTCCTTCCATATCCCTTTTTCCATGGCTTCCGAAGCTGATATCATGATCTTCAAAGCAAACACCTCCTGTGTTAGTTACACTAATCTATTCGGCATTTAACCTAATTAGGTTGCTTTTGGAGCTATATCTGTTTGTTGCATATGATGCTCCCCCCAAGCGCACATGGCATCAAGAATTATTTCTACTACGGTATAGATGAACGTCCATTTAAGTACATGAAAAACCCAGTACCAAGCGGCTGCTAATGCCCGCGGCAGTCCAAAACTTTATTTTATGGTTTAGACTGCCAATTTTTTTATTTAGGTAGTCACCTGTCAGTCTGATACTTTATTTTCCATGCTTAATCTGACATCCGCTGCGTGACAACAATATTTTTCAAAAGAATTCTCAAGTTTCCAGTAACACTTGTCTCCCCATTAAGTATCCGGAGCAGACTAGAAGCTTTCATTTTCGCTGAACCAGCATTTATACGTTTTATTAACTTTGTTCCGGGTGTGTTTAATCCATCCAAGCCAGTAAAATAGTATTTATAGCCCAACTGGTCGCCTATATCAATCAGAGCTTTATTATATCTTCCATGAGGGAAACAAAACAGCTTGTCTTGAATTCCAAGCTTTTCTTGTATGATTTTTTCTGCCTCCGCAAGATCGGATTTTACCCGTTGTTTGTACTCATCGTCGGTTTCCATCCTTTTTTTCTCATCTAAATAAATTGGATTCGTTAATGGGGAAACAGGGTTTCCATTTTGATCTGCTGAAAAGTCATGAGATTTGAAAGTGTGGGAATAAAAATTGAAACCGTCAGCCTTCATTCTTATAATTTCGTCCCAGTTCAAAAAAGGAGTTCCGGGATTCGTACCTAAATAACTGACGATAATGAAATTGGTAGCAGACATTTTCTGCTCATTTAAGGTTGGATAAGCGTATTTGTAGAAAGATTCATATCCATCATCAAAAGTAATTACCACTGCGTCCGGAGGCACTGTGCTTTTACCATTAAGAAAATCAACAAATTCTTTCATGGAAATTACATGGTAATGATTCGCCTTAAGTGCCTCTAGATGGCTTTTAAATGTCTCGGGTGTAATTGTATAATCGGATGCATTTGGACCAATATTGTGATATTCAAGCACGGCAACACGATTGCTATAGTGGTATCCACCCGTACCTTTATACCGATCATATAAAACTGAATAAATGAAGATCAACAAAACAAAAGTTATACAAAAGATTTTAAGCAAAGAATGCTTCGACATATAGTGGCAGTCCCCATTTTCCAAGTTTAATATGATTTTTGAATACAGAGGACAGTGGTATTTACTTTCGCACATATCATCGCTCCACACACAAGTTTTATTGTAATTCATCACTTGATTCAATTCAATTTTCGTACGATCAAACAGCAGCTTATTTCAAATAATGAAAGGCATAAAAGAAAAGAAAAGTTCAATTGACAAACAACCATCATCAGAAAATTGAGGATGGTTTTCATTATGCCAGCGAGTTACATTAATAGGCTTCTTTCTGAGTTTTCACTGTAGTAACCGGCAGCAAAACGTAATAAGATGGATATAGTTGAAAGTATGTTAGAGGAGATAGGGCGAAGTAAACTTAAAGAAGCCATTCCCCTACGCATAGAATATTTAAAAAGCACCGAGAGTAATAATTCAAGAAATTCTATTGCAATTACTTTAAGTGATATTAGCAACGAAGAAGCCAGTAAAGGATGATTACTTTCAGATACGTTAGAAAGGCTATTTACCTTAAAGAAGATATAACGTAAATATATATCAATTGTGCTAACTTATAAGGAAGGTGCGAAAGCCATGAACTTACAGTCATACATAACTGACTTTGTAACTTCAAAAGACGGCACTATCATTGGTTATAGACAACTCGGGCAAGGACCTAGTCTTATACTCGTACATGGTGGTATAATGGCTTCGCAAAACTTTATGAAGCTTGCCACGGCACTATCAAATGAGTTTACCGTGTATGTGCCTGATCGTCGTGGTAGAGGTTTAAGTGGACCTCATGGAGATAATTACTGCTTAACCAGAGAATGTGAGGATATGCAGGCACTTATTAAAAAGACGGGTACACAGAATATCTTTGGGCTTAGCTCAGGAGCTATTGTCTCTCTGCAGGCGGCACTCGAAACATCAATAATTCGGAAAGTTGCTCTCTATGAACCGCCCATTCCAGTTATGAGTAATTCCTCATCGTTAACCAACTGGGTGCCGCGATTTAATCGGGAGTTAGCACAAGGCAAGTTGGGTTCGGCATTTGTTAGCATATTGAAAGGGACAGGGGATTCTTCACTATTTAGTAAATTACCGCGTTATATATTGGTGCCGCTGATGACATTTGCAATCAAGACTGAAGGAAAAGAGGCTAAAACCGATAATGTACCGCTGAAGGTACTCATCCCCACTATGAAATACGATACTCAACTCGTAAATGAAATGGAAGGAAAACTTCAGAATATCATGGCTTTAGAAGCCAAGGTACTTTTGCTTGGCGGAAGCAAAAGCCAAGCCTTTTTAAAATCTGCGCTTGATGAATTAAGTTCAGCCTTACCTCATGCAAAGCGTATTGAATTTCCAAGAGTCGGTCATTTAGCAGCAGAAAACAATGGTAAGCCGGAATATGTAGCAGAGGAATTGCGTCAATTTTTTAGTGAATAACCTCACCAATATTACACGTTGGCAGTTTGCGCTGAGCAATGCAATTCTCAAAATACTCCAATTCCTTACATATGCTTTACGGTTTTTGGTTATAGTAACAAATGGCGATAAACAAGAAAATAAAGGGAGTAGCTAGTATTTTTCTGCTGTTTTTTCGTCGGATTATTTTTGGTGAGCCCACTTCTTAAGTCGAATGAACAACTTTGATCCTATAGGATCGGAAGATAAGGTTGTTCGCGACCGTGAGATTCATCTTGATTTTTTAAGTAAAAAATAAAAAGTGAAATAATTAATAAGATGACGTGGAGGATTAAGCATGTTAAATTTATCCGAGCTCGAGAATGTTCATACGGATATTGAATCTGTTCACGAGGTCGTCCAATGTTTAAAAGCTAGAATCGAAGGCATCTATATTGGAATTCACATCCTTAAGAATCGAGAGGGCAATTACTTTTATGAACTCAGTCACTATTACAGAGGCGCAGACAATGCCGGTCCTTTAGTTGCAATGGAAAACCGTTATACCACACTAGAGGAAGCAGCAAGGGGGGCACTACAAGCTGCAACCATGTGTTACCGAAGCACTGATGAAGGCGGGTCTTGGCTAAGAAACAATTCCTTCGTTCAATAAAACAAGGGTTGCCGGTTGTGAGCAGCGAGATGAATGGAAGGTTGACTAACGATGCAGCATACACTACTCTCAGAGCTAACACAGCTTATCACTGAACTCAAACAAAAAGAGGCAGAGACCGTTTATACGATTCCGGGTGAGATCATGAGCGCTGTTAAAAAGGCGAAAAATCTGGAAAGGTTTCTGCACGAAGTATTTCAAGCTGTTAACGGCAGCGGCGGGGTCAACATCATTAGCATCATCCGCAGAGAATTTGGTATGCGATCGGAACTTGCCAATCATATTGATAAATGGGCGCCGTATAGCAGAGATCAACTCGAGGATGAGCTCCACGATGCGATAGACCGGGCTGAAATTCGACCAAGCAAGCAAAGCTTGTTTTTTGAAGGTAATACCGACAAAAAAGAAGTGGCAGAAGCGCTTTCCCTGCTCAAAAGCATCGCACATGCGGCGGTCAGGTGCCAGTTTAATCCGAAGCGTGCTGGAGTGGAGGCATATATCGAGATACTGGATCATCTCATCCGGTTTTACAGGCTTCCCAATACGCATTCTGCAGGCAATATGATCAGCTACAGAAACCTGATTTCTTCAGATCGACTGTACTCGATGTCGGGAAACAATGAGCTCATTACAACCGCATTAAAAGCTTTTGTAAAAGAGTGGTATCAGTGTTCATCCTTTACGTTCCTTGAAGACAGGGAATGGTATTATACCTACGAATCCGTTCGAGAATATACATATATTTTAGCTGACGAGCAGCTTGAGCGCTTGCAAAATGATTTTATCCAGTATATCCGTGATGAATTCATATTGGTAGAGGCCAAGCCGGAACTTCACAAGGCTGAGCAGTTGAAAACTATGCTAGAAACCGTATTGAGCTGGAAGGCACCTATTGAGGCAGTTTCCATTCACTCTACGTGATTCGCAAGCAGCATGCTCGACTTGTCGCTATCAGTGTTCGAAAATAAAAAAGGAATTCGTGGATTTCATGGAATAAGAAAAGAGTAGAAACAGCGATGGAACGCGTCCATCGCTGTTTTTATTTTCAACTAACGGTACAAGTCCTGTAAATGGGACGGCAGTTTATGGTCTTCGACGTGTTTCTATTATCCCCATTCATGTTAAAAGTAAAATAAATTCAAAGGTATGAAGGGTCTGCAATTGATTAATTTTTTATACACTTGGAGGTGTATCATTTGAGGTTGACGAATAGATAACATAAATAATAAGTTTGGTGGTGTTAATTCATGAAAGTTCTTGTTACCGGTGCTGCCGGCAATGGTGGTCAAGCAGTCTGCAGAGCATTAATTCAAGCAGGTTTTTCGGTTAGGATGGCAGACGTTATGCCTCCAAATGCGGACGATTTGCGAGAAATCGAATTCGTTAGGTGCGACACGAGAACCCCTGGTGATGTACGTCTAGCTGTAAAAGGAATGGATGCTGTTGTTCATCTAGCAGCATGGCATTGCGCACATCATCCACCCGTAAGCGATGAAACGATTTTTGCTGTAAATGTTGATGGAACATTCCATGTTCTGGAAGCATGCAGGCAAGCTGGGATTCAATCTATTGTATATGCCTCTTCAATGGCATATGGATGGGGGTCGGTCTATGGAGTTACTAAAGTTATTGGGGAAGATCTGTGTAAGACTTATCATGAAATGACTGGTGCATCGATAGCCATGCTTCGTTACCACGAGTTCATACCTCGCCCTTACTTAGAGTTCGGGGCACGGTTGCTTCGGAATGGAGTGGATAGAAGGGACGTTGCTACTGCTACAGTTGCTTCTGTCAAGGCAGTTCTGGAGAAGAAAGTGGGGCTTTTTCGAACAATTGTTCATACGAATCACGGTATGCCTATAGAAGTAATCCAAGACTTCAACAAATATGGTCCAGAGTGGTGTGAGACACAGGTTCCTGGGGCAATACATTTGCTAAAGAAATACGAGATTGAATTGCCTGAGAAAGTGGAACAACATGACCTTTCTGAGGCTGAAAAGACAATTGGTTGGAAACCTCGTTATGGCTTCCTTGAGTTTTTAAAAGACTTAAAAGCACGCGATGAAAAAGGGATCGATGTTAGACACTTGAAGGTGCCTTCAGAAATCCCGGCGATGTGATATAGAAAGGGTAATCTCTTAATTCGAAACTACTAGCTACATTGAATCTCTTGAGCGATTTCTAAGCCAACAACGAGATGGTTAGAAGATAATAATTCATCTACAGGAATCTAACGAAGAACGATAGTGAAGGAGCTTACCTCACGGCAGCTCCTCTTTTTGTTCATTCAGGTAACGGACAGAAAACCGCAAGAAGGGTTTTGGATAATAATGGATAATTATTTTTCTACACATCAGTAGATTCAATCCATACGATTATCTAGATGAATGCTTAGGAATCGTGAAGAAATTCGCAGTATAATTCACGGAGATTAGGTGGGAACATGTTGCTTGGCAGATGGTTTATACGGGTTTTTCTCATCTTCGTTCCTCTTTCCCTCTTATCTGTGTTCTTCTTGTTCATCCATACGACCGTTGAAAAGGAACGGTCATCCGTCGGCACACTGGAAGAAGAGCGAGGGCCTCAAGTCGAATTGGAGTTTTGGAATACATGGGTTCATAATGAACCTTGGCAGGAGATTATCTTTGAAAGAATGAAAAGTTTCGAAAAAGTGCATCCGGAGATCAAACTCCATATGGATGCCATTCCTCATGATGAATATAAAATCAAAGTAAAAGCCGCCGCGGCCGGGAGGGAACTTCCCGATCTCCTGGTGGTATGGCCAGGAGCGGAAATGCGTCCGCTTGTGGCAGGGCGGTCGCTTTCGCCCATAGATGAGATTGTAGGCAATTATAAGGACAAATTGATTCCGGCCAACAAACTGATGGATTACGCGGTCGGCGGAAAGCAATATGCGATCCCGACGGTTGTTAGCTTTACTAGCATTATTTATTATGACAAGGCTTTGCTTATGAACAAAGGATATACGCATTTTCCTGAAACTTACGGGGAAATGAAGCAGCTTCTGACCTTGCTCCGCAATGATGGGAAGATTCCGATCGCTTTGGGCAATAAAGCCAAATGGGTGCTGCAATCCTGTTATTTATCGACGATCGGGAGCCGCTATACCGGAGACGAGTTCCTGTCGGAGGCAATCCGCGGGGAGAGAAGGTTTACCGATCCGGAATTTGTAAGCGCTTTACGCGTAATCGAGGAATTGAATAAAATGGGAGCTTTTAATGAAAACATGAATAGTTTGGACAATAACCAGCAGGACGATCTGTTCATCGAGGGGAAGTCCGCGATGGTAATTGACGGATCTTGGGCCCTGCCCAAAATCTCGCTACAGTTTCAAGGACAATTAGGCTTGGCGGCGTTTCCTGCCGTTAGCGGCGGCAATGGAAGCACAACGAGCTTATCCGGGGTGACCGGCCAAGGAATTGCCATAAATGCTGATCTGTCTCCTGCCAAGAAAGCAGCCGCTCTACAATTCATTCAATACATAAATAACGAAATTACCTATAAGAAGCTGTTGCAGAGCCAAATGCTTGTGCCCGCTAATATACCCGTACCCAGATATGTGGATCCGGTGTTTAAAGAAATGTTCGAACTCACAAGCAGGGGAATTGCTCCCGTTTACGATGCAGTGCTTCCAAGCGACTTAATAGATACTATGAATAAGCTCCTCCAAGATATGACGACGCGAAAAGGCTTCGGACCCGAACAAGTCGCTCAAGCGTTACAATCCAAGATGGATGAAATACGAAAGGGGCAGTTCGACAGCATAAAAAGCGTCAATAATCCAAATGTCGCAAAAAAGGAAGAGGCACCATGAAATGGACCATCATTCGATTCAAAAATCTAAGCCTTAAATGGAAATCCTTCCTCATCTTTATGATACTTGTCTCCATTCCCAGTCTTGTACTGGGGGCTATCGTTTTATTTCAAACGGATCAAATGTTAAGGCGGCAAGCCGTGGATTCCACTGTACGTGTTTTGGATACGCTCGCCCAGAATGTAACTTCCATCATGGAAAACGTAGAGGATGTCTCTTCGTACATGATTTATGACAATCAGTTCCGAAAATACTTGTATGGAGGGAAGGATCAAGAAGAAAAGGAGTTCAGCAACCTGCAGGACAGTATTCATGCATTTAGCGCATTTCAAATTATAAATAAGAGATATTTGGATTCCATCCAACTTCAGGGCCTAGATGGCGTGTTACTTACAATAGGCGACCCGGTGACGGTAGATGAAAGCAAGTGGGTCCATGCAGCGGAAGAGGCGCAGGGCGGATATGTGTGGAGCGGCGCTTATCCCGTAAGAAGCACGTGGACAGGGGAACAAAAATATGTCATCTCTTTGATCCGGCAGATCCATGACATAAACGATTTAAATAAAACCATCGGTTTGGTGCGAATCCGTTTGAGTGAGTCCTATATTTATTCGCTGATTAGCACGAAAGGCTTTTCGCCATTGACAGGATCGGTCTCTATTGTTGACAGCGCCGGAGAAATTTTGTCCTATGAAAATAAATTTTACATCGGCAAAACGTATCCGGATCCTGTGCTGGTCAAGCAAATGAATGAGGGAAAGAATCTGTTCTCTTATTCGAACAAATCGGGCGGTTATCTCGTTGTTGCCCGAAAGATCGATCATACGAATTGGTATCTTGTCGCCAAGGTCGACGAGTTTGAAATTATCAAAAATTTAGATGCAATTCGAACTTCGATTAAAGGGATGACTCTGTTTTCCATTACTTTGGGAATCATGGCTTTAATAGGATTTTATTGGGTGATTATTCGACCGATTATCGAATTGACCCGCATTACCATTCAGGTCGAACAAGGCGATTTTGAACCCAAGTTCAAGGTCAAAAGTAATGATGAAATCGGAAGACTCGGTCTTCGTTTCAATAAAATGCTGCGGACGATTCAACGTTTGATAGAAACGAAGTACAAGCTTGAGATTCAGCATAAGGAGTCTGAACTAAAAGCATTGCAAAATCAGATCGACCCGCACTTTCTCTACAACACGTTGGATACGATTCATTGGACCGCACGGTTGGAGAATGCCAAGGATACCAGCAAGCTCATTGTGGCGCTCTCCAAGTTGTTTCGCATTAGTTTAAGTAAAGGAAAGCTGTGGATTACACTCGAACAGGAATTGGAATACGTAAGAAACTATTTGATACTGCAAAAACAAAGGGTACGCTTTCCGCTTTATTACGAAATTGATAGGGAAGACCACCTAGCAAACGTCCTTGTACCCAAAAAAATTATTCAACCATTGGTGGAAAATTGTATTATTCACGGTTTCAAAGAAAATCGCGAATCAGGGTCTATCGAAATCCGTTGTACGTCCCAGGATGGGAGCTTATTTATCGATGTAATGGATGATGGGGAAGGTTTTAATCCACAACAGGCACATAGCGTTATTACGGGGGATTCGGAGCATGGCTTTGCCCTAAGAAACATTCAGGAGCGGCTCACGCTGCTGTTCGGGGAAACCTGCGGTCTGCAATTTTTTGGTGGCGAGGGAAATGGGGCTCACGTCCGAATCACTCTGCCTATCATTCACAACGAAGAAGCGATGAACTATAGGATGGGAAAGGGGTAAAGAGAATGAAAGCTAGGGTATTAATCGTAGATGACGAACCAGTGATATGCAGGGGACTCAGATTGACGGTTCCTTGGGAAGAGATCGGGGTAGAAATAATCGGCGAGGCGTACAACGGGGAGCAGGCGCTGGCTATCGTACAAAAAACGCCGGTTGACGTTATTTTAACGGATGTCAGAATGCCATCCATGAATGGACTTGAGCTCGTGGAAATTTTGCACCGTGAGGACTACCGAATCAAAATGATTATTTTAAGCGGATATGATGAATTTACTTATGCAAAAAAAGCGATCCGCTTCGGCGTCAGAGATTATTTGCTTAAGCCGGTCGACGTCGATGAGCTCATGGAAGTTATTAGGAGATTAGTTTTGGAAATCAAGAAGGAATCAGCTGGGCAGGCGGGGCTAGAGACAGCCGAAGGGTCCGATCGTAAGGGGGTGTCCCCAACGCCGGAGCATACCGAGAGAACAGAGGGTAAGCTTTATCCGAGAGAGCTGGAAAAACGACTGCTGGAATACCTTTTTCAACATCGCCATGACGATCTCCGCCAGACCGTGGATCATTTATTTGCCTATTTTAGCCAGCATCATTATTCATTTGAAGATGCTTTTCAGGTGTGCCTGGAAATACTTATGCTCGTTCACCGTCGGTTTCGGGAAACGGCTTGCTTGAAGGATTTGGCGCCTCAATTGTCAAATCCGTCGAATGTGCAGGGGAGCAAATCCCTTACTTCACTTATGCACATGTTTTGGGGTACGCTTGCTAAAACCTCCGAGCTATTGAAACGGGGCAGCGTCGGGAAAAACCGCTGGATTATCCAAAGAGTCAAGAATTATATGCTTGAGAACTATCACATAGAGCTTAAATCGCGGGAGCTCGCCGAAATGATTCATGTTACGCCCAACTATTTCAGTTCCATTTTTAAACAGGAAACCGGAAAATCCTTCAATGAATATTTGAACGAGATTCGAATTGAGAAAGCAAAGGAAATGCTAATAACAACCACGGAGCTGGTAGGGACCATCGCCTTGACAGTTGGTTACAATGATTATAAATACTTTTCCAATGTATTTAGGAAATATTGCGGTGTTGTTCCTTCGGAATTTCGGGAACTAAGCAAAGTTTAGCAAACAAAGTTTAATTTTTTCGACTATATCGTAATTTAGTGGGATATGGAAGTAAGGGAAAATGTCATAAAATCAAGAAAGCGGTTACATATCTGGTGTGCCGACTAATTGGGCAGGGAAGGGGATCGAAGGCACCGCTTGGTCATGGACGGGCATGCCCAACATCAGCAGTTGTAGTCATTCCATTCAGGAAAATCCTTAGGGGAGATCAGGAGGTCATCCAATGCAAAAAAGAGGAAAACCGATTTTGATTACACTTGCTTCGCTAATAGCCACATCCACACTGTTATACGGTTGCTCCAATTCGCAGCCCGCAGCGGGCGGTGGCGACAAGTCCGGGAGCAGTAAAGAAAAAGTGGAAATCACTTGGCTAGTTAGAACCGACCCTAACATGATCGACTGGGAAAAAGATATGATCTCGGGTTTCCAACAGGCAAACTCCAATATTACGATTAAATTGGAGCAAATTCCGCAAGCTGAAATTGACCAGCGTTTGACGACGATGATCTCTAGCGGCAAAGTGCCCGACGTATGGTCCGCCAACTGGGCAAACTCCGGCTTTGCAACTTATAACAAAATGGGCGCTCTCCTCGACCTGACTCCTTACGTGAAGAAAGACGCCGACAAAATGGCTACAATTAACAAAGATATCATGAACATTTACAATATTAACGGGAAAATCCTTGGAATTCCTATGCTGGCAATCGGCAGCTTCATGTTCTACAACAAGGATCTGTTTGATAAGGCAGGGGTACCGTATCCGCCAACAAGCTGGGACGATAAGTCCTGGACCTATGACAAGATGCTGGATACAGCTAAGAAACTGACTCATGATGTGGGCAATGCGGATAAGCAGGTGTTCGGCGTTCTGAACAGCATGAGCCCTAATCTTCAGTCTTGGGGATTTGGCGGGGACTTCTTCAAGGCGGACGCCTATAAGACAGCTGTAATGGGTGATCCAACGGCATCTTCCAATCCGGCTAATAAAGAGGCTATCCAATTTAACGTTGATCTGATTCAGAAATATAAAGTGGCTCCAAACCAAACGACACTGGACGCGGTTTCCGCGATTGGAGACCCGTTCCTGACCGGCAAAGTGGCGATGGTAGTCAACGGCGGTTGGGGATTCTGGAGCTACCAGTCTGCTAAATTCAAATGGGGCGTAGCGCCGATTCCGTATCATGACGGCCGTAAAGTCCCTCTTTTCGTAGATCCGTGGAACATCAGCGCGAAGAGCAAGCATCCAGCGGAATCTTGGGAATTTATTAAATATCTTGTCGATCCAAAAGGTGGCGGCAAGACATTCATGGAGAAAACGTCCGCTACCCCTGCTGATACTTCGCTTGCAGATCTGTGGTACAAACAAATTGCAGATAAAGTTGGCTTGAAGGTAGAGGATGTTAAGGGGTTAAACGAAGGCGCCATTAAAAACGGACGTGAAGCGGATAACCATCTCATCGATAAGTTCGCCGTCATCAGTACCACGATCGGCCAAACGATTACTGGCGTATGGAACGGCCAGAAGAGCGTGGACGACGGCCTGCAGGAGATTGACAAGAACCTTCGATCCTTGAACATGAAATAACAATATCTTAATATTTTTTGCAAAGTTTCCCTTGGGATGGACCAAGGGAAACTTTGTCAAATCGAGGTGATTTGATGAACCAAACCAATCAGGCTAGAACTCAACTTGGGGGAACGGCTGTACTTATCAAAAAGAAGAGGAATCCGGAGCGTGCCAGGGAGGAACGAGCATTTTGGTATTTTATCTCTCCTTGGGCCATTGGGTTTTTGCTCTTCACCGGAGGGCCTATATTAGCGTCTCTTTTCCTTAGCTTCGCCGATTATAATGTTGTGGACTCCCCTAAATTCGTCGGACTAGGCAATTATACCGCTTTGTTTCAAGACAAACTTTTTTACAAATCTTTGAGCGTGACTTTTTACTATGCCATATTGTCGGTCCCGTTCACCATCATTTGTTCTCTGGTGCTTGCAGTGCTCTTAAACAACAAAATCAAAGGACAAGCGGTGTTTCGGACGTTGTATTACACTCCTTCGATCGTATCAGGCGTCGCCGTTTCCTTTCTGTGGTCTTGGCTGCTGAACCCGGATTTCGGGGTTGTGAATTCGCTCCTAAGCCAGTGGTTCCATATCAAAGGACCAGGTTGGTTTACCAAACCCGATACCGTCATTCCTTCCATGGTGCTGATGCAGCTTACCTCGCTAGGGGGAACAATGGTGATCTTTCTGGCCAGCCTGCAGAGTCTGCCGTCCGACCTGTACGAAGCGGCATCAATCGACGGAGCAGGCAGATTTAAAAAGTTTTTCAAAATTACCATTCCGCTCATTTCACCCGTCATTTTATTTAACGGTATTATCGGCATCATCTCTTCGTTTCAGGTTTTCACACAAGCCTATGTTATTACAAAGGGCGGTCCGGACTGGAACTCGTATTTTTACGTTTTGTATTTATTTAACACCGCTTTCGCCCAGTTCCGGATGGGGTACGCATCGGCGCAAGCCTGGATTTTGTTTATTGTGATCTTCTTGCTGACAATGCTGTCGCTTTGGGTATCCAGACGGCTTGTATATTATGAATATGACAATAAACAGTAGGAGGGAATGGCATGTTGAGAAATCGCAGAATCACTCACGGCGAGCTTAGCGGAATTAGTAAAACGGTCGTTTACGTACTTTTGCTGTTGGGATTGTTGTTGTTTGCTTTCCCATTATTTTGGATGCTGACTACTTCCCTGAAAGATCTTGGAGACGTTCATAAGCTGCCGATGACCTGGATCCCATCGCCGTTCCGCTGGAGCAATTACGCAAAGGTGTTCCATGATGTCCCCTTGGCCCGATATATCCTCAACACGGTGAGCTATACGGCCATAACAATGTTTGCGGTTGCGTTAGCTTCTTCGCTGGTGGCCTTTGGATTTGCTCGATTGCGTGCGCGAGGCAGTAAATTTTTATTTTTGCTTGTCTTAAGCACCATGATGATTCCACCGCAGGTGACGTTGATCCCGCAGTATCTGTTATTCAATAAATTCGACTGGATCGACACGTATTTGCCGCTGGTCGTTCCGGCATTTGGCGGCAGTGCGTTCATCATTTTCCTGCTTCGCCAATTTTATATGGGGTTTTCTAAAGATTTGGACGAGGCGGTGAAAATCGACGGCGGCGGCTATTTTACGATATACCTGAAGATCATTTTGCCTCTTTCGATTCCTTCTCTGGCGACGGCGGCCATCTTGGAATTTATGTACAGGTGGAATGATTTGATTGGTCCGCTCATTTATTTAAGTAACGGTGACAAATACCCTCTATCCCTGGGGTTGTCCAACTTTACGGCGGCTTACTCCGCTACCCCTTGGAATTTGTTGATGGCTGCTTCCGTAGTAGCTGTTTTGCCTCCGCTGCTGTTGTTCTTTTTTGCGCAAAAATATTTTATACAGGGTATTGTGATTGCCGGTTCTAAAGGATAGCTTCATGAAAGCGAAGTGACGGAAACTTGAAATGGGATGTTAGTTCCTACAACCCGTATAAGTCGTTAACCTCAGGGGAAATGAAAATTCTGGATGTAGTGGAGTGGATCGACGGCGTTGGGGGTGAGCATGTGGAAATCGTACCTCTCGGCTTTCAAATGGACGATAATCGCGAACGACGATGAGACTTGTTTCAGATGTGAGACTCTTTTTGACTGTCGGAGGCGCGGGAAAGCTCATATCCATCATGCTGCTGTACGGTATAGGGACAGGAATCCTGGCGCCCATGAACGCCATCTATTTGCATGATCTCCTCGGCTTGACCAAGGGGGAAGTGGCTACAGTATATTCCGTTTCGCTCCTGCTGAATATGATCACCACAATTTCAGTAGGCATCGTCAGCGATCGCATGAGGCATAAAAAAAAGCTGCCGCTCTTGGCGGCTTTGATTTGTTTGGCCGGACTGTCCCTCTATATGCGAGCGGATGGTTTCGTGGGCGCGTTAATCGGCATGTCAATTGCTACGGCTCCCTCGGGGCTTATCATGGGTCAACTGTTTGCGATGGCGCGAAACCATTTTGCGTTAAAGGCCCCTTCGATCTTGGAAATGTCCCTAGTATGGCTCCGGGCCGGATTCAGCGTGGGATTTTTTATTGGGCTGCTGCTCGGGGCCAATCTTTATCTGCTTTTCGGTTTTCAGGGTGTGTTTATAGGGAATTTATCGGGGTACATCGGACTGATCGTTATTTTGCTGTTATACAAGGAAGTCAGCCCTACTCATTCAGAGGTGCCCAGGGGGAAAGCGGAGCCTTTCTCTCTTGTGATGCTGCTCGCTCTACTAATGCTCACCTGTGCCGATTCCATTCGCGGCTTGTATTTACCGTTGGTTGTGAACCATTTATTCGGGAAGCCGCAGCTAATGTCGTACCTCTGGAGTGCACAAGCTGTATTTGAGCTGCTGTTTATGACGATAACCAGTTATTGGGCGGTCAAGTACGGGAGTAAGCAGATAATTGTACTGGGAAGCGTATTTGCGGTTCTCGCCTATATACTTTATGCGACTGCCGCACCTTTGCCGCTCTTTTATGCGGTTCAGCCTTTCTATTCGTTTTACGTGTCAATTCTGTACGGGGTGGCCATGGGAGTTGTACAGAGGATGTTTGTCCACCGTACGGGATTCGGGTCGAGTTTATACGTATTTCTGACGCAGGGTGCTTCTTTAATCGGATATTTATTGCCGGTGCTTCTAAAGGGGATTTCGTCTGCCATTTTTATCATCCCGATTATTTTGGTCTTATGCGCCATCTTGATAATTACAAGGCTTATAGCGCGCGAAAAGGCTGTAAATAGCAAGGTTAATAACGCGAAGCTCACAGAGGGGAAATCATGAAGATCAGCATTTGCAAGGAATTCGGATGCACGCAGCTGGATCCTTGGAACGCTCACCCGTCTACGATCGAGAAGGGGAGGGAAATGGAGTGTCGTCCAATTTTATGACTAAAGAGAATACTTTTAATGATATAAATCCAAGTCCTACAAGGTTTTCAGAACTTAACGAACTACTTATTAATCTAGTTACATCTGCTAGAAATATTCTTGGAGATAATTTTATTGGAGTTACGAAAGTTACATGATGAAATTCCTACCCGACAAGGACACTGGACACATCATTTAGAAGGCTCATATCCAATTGCCTCAGAATTCAAGACCCTAGAAAAATTGGATGCGAAATGGTTGTATATAGACACCTAAAGAAATAATGAGAGATGAAGCAAAAAAATTACTAGTCAATATTGTTGAAGTTACTCACAGTTGGATGCCACCCACAATCGCTTGGGGACAAAGATATATTGTTACAACAGCATGTAGAATGTTATATACAATAAAAACTGGTGAAGTAACATCTAAAGCACATGGTTTAGATTGAGCTGCAAAGAATTTAGATTCTCGTTGGTTGAATCTGTTAAAACAAGTAAAGGAAGATAGAAAACTTGGATTTGACGAAAATACTACGCCACGAGAAGGAAGTTTGCAGGAAGCATATTCCTTTGTAAAATATGTTCAGAGTATTGATCTAATAGAATGATCACTTTAAAATATTGAGAATTTTATTATATTTTTGATGTTGTGAAAAATTGTACTTAAACTCTATTTCATAGAAATAATTAACTTGTAAAAAAGTATTGACTAATTTAATGTAAGTTAGTATTATAATAAATGTAATCGGAATTCCTTACACAATATCAAATACAAACAGTAAAGATGTGAGGGTTATAACGGGAAAAAGTAAGTTCGCGTTTGATGCCACAAAAAGTTTTCAGAAATTTCTTTTGGATATTATCTGTTGTCATTTATCTTAAAACAAAGATATTTGAATTAGAGATAATTACCTGACAAAAAAACAAAAGGAGCTAAAAACAATGAAAAAATATCTTACAGGCCGCACAGTAACAACACTCGCACTTTTAACTGCTGTCGTATCGACAAGCGCATTCGGATCTATGATGGTTGCAAAAGCGGATACACCTGCTGCAACTAGCCAAGATACAACTGCGATTCATGCAAAAGCTGTTCCATCTCCAAGATTGTTAACACCGACGAACCACACGCTGCTCATGATCGATCACCAGCCGCAAATGGCTTTTGGTACTTCGTCCATTGACATCGCGACATTGCGCAATAAC
>NZ_FNIF01000048.1 GCF_900103825.1 Paenibacillus sp. yr247 | reverse complement strand
CAACAAGCACTTTTCAGTGCTACTATTACATGGACTGAGATGGCACATTCGACAAGAGCGGGCCGAGTCCTTCGGTAATCGTTAGATGATTGAAAACGGCGTCACGGAGCTTTGAATACGGGAGCTCTGCCAACATCGCCGTTTGGACCGCGGCCACGATCTCTCCGGCCTCGGAACCGATCATCGTGAAGCCGAGTATGCGGTCGTCGCTCCCACTGACAAGCATCTACATGGAAAATGATAACATTTTGCATCTTTAGGCAAGTATTTTGCAGGAATAGCCTTTTTCGTTTCGCATGTTCAAGTAATAATATCTGTATAAGCCTTGTGTTTCGTCGGTTGCCTCCGTTTGCAGCACAACAAAATCCTCCTCTTTGCATTCTCAGATTTATCTGGATACAAAGCGTATTTTGTCCTGCCATAACGGTGAAATGAAGAGAACGAACAGTATTGGTAGAAGTAGACTTATAACAATAAAGGCTGGTGAAACTGAATGTCGGACCAAATACTCGGCACTTTATTGGAAGAAAGCGCCTCCATTCGTCAAGAGACGTTAGATCAACTCATTGCGATGACGGAGAGGATTACCACTGCAGAAGGCAGCACGCATACCATTATCCCGTTTCTTACTATTTTCCGTAAAAGCCTTCAAACTACGCCGATTCCTGATTTGTTGACCCCTTCATTATGTATCCTTCTTCAAGGAACAAAGAAACTTCATTTTGGCCAAGACCTCATTCATTATCGCCCGGGCGATTATTTTGCATCTTTGATTGATATCCCTGCATCCGAAAATATCATCGATGCTACAAAGGAGTCACCTTATATCAGTATACGCATTGATCTTACGGCGAAAGAAATCGCTACTGTGGTGATTGAGGCTGAAATCAGCATGAAACCAAGGGATACTAAGCTGACCGCCAGAGCGTTCTTTGGAAAATCCGACGCCCACCTTTTAGACTTACTTATGAAGTTACTGAAGCTTACCGACAAACCCAATGAAGCTCGCTTTCTGTCTGGACTCATCAAGCGTGAAATGATATTCCATTTACTGTCGCGAGATAATGGGTACTTATTTTTCCAACAGGCGGTCTTATACCAGCAATCTGACAAGGTCAGCAGCGCCATCGAATGGATTAAAACTAATTACGCCCGTTCCTTTACCGTCGAGGAGCTTGCAAAATCAATTAACATAAGCCTCTCGGGACTGCATCATAAGTTCAAAGCCATCACGACAATGAGCCCTTTGCAGTATCAGAAGCTGCTCCGCCTTCAGGAAGCAAGACGCCTTATGCTGAGCGGTTCTATGGGAGCAATGACTGCCGCTAGTAAAGTTGGCTATGATAGTCCATCGCAATTTAATCGAGAATACCGGAGGCTTTTTGGCCTGCCTCCTCATCAAGATATAAAGACTATGCGCGAAAGCTCCATGATTTCCGGAGTTTACGAAAATAGAAACCAGAACAAGAACGCAATACCAGAAGGAGAGAGGAACATGGAGCCAACCACATTTGTTTTGTTTGGAGCGACAGGGGATTTAGCCAAAAGAAAAATTTACCCTGCTCTTTACAATTTGTTTGTCGATCAGGAACTGTCCCCATCGTTCGAAGTGATCGGTCTTGGCCGTAGTGAGCTAACAGACGATACATTTCGGGCTAGGGTTGAGCATTCCATCCGTAGTTTTTCCAGACGCGAAGCGAACAATTCCGCATTGATCCATGATTTCCTGCATGCATTCCGTTACCGTGTTCTGGATATCGGCCGCAAAGAAGATTACATGAAGCTGTTGCGGCTGATCGAACAGCGGGAAGAGGAGCTTCGCATTTCGCCGAATCGCCTATTCTATTTATCAGTCGGTCCCGAATTTTTTGAAAGGATCGCTGCGGGCATTCAGGAAAGCGGGCTCGGTTCCGCAAATGGATGGAAGCGTCTCGTGATCGAGAAGCCATTTGGCCATGATTTGCAATCTGCACGCGATTTGAATCAAAAGCTTAGCCAAGCTTTTGAGGAGCACGAGATTTTCCGAATCGATCATTACCTGGGAAAGCCGATGGTACAGAAGCTTGAGATTTTACAGCAAAATTCGGTCCTTAAAGCATTATGGGACAATCATTATATTGCTAACGTGCAGATTACGGCTATCGAAACCGTCGGTGTAGAAGAAAGAGCGGGCTATTACGATCACGTAGGTGCCGTAAGAGACATGTTCCAAAACCATATGCTGCAATTGCTTATGATGCTGGCAAGTCATCTACCGAACAACAGTGATTCCGAAATGGTGCGATTTAAGAAGAAAAAGGTGATGGAAGCCCTCGAGCCGCTGCAAAAACAGGATGTTAGCGCCAACGTGATCCGCGGGCAGTACAAAGCGGGAGCCGTTCAAGGAAAGCCGGTGATCGGCTATACTTCCGAACCGGGAATTGCTGCCACATCCATGAATGATACGTTCATTGCCGCTAAATTGCAGATCGACGATTTCTTCTGGCGGGGAGTTCCTTTTTATATCCGCACAGGCAAAAGAATGAAGGATAAATCGACGCGGATTGTGATTGAGTTCAAGGAACTGTCAAAGATGTCCTCACAGGCAAATGCTGATGGAAAATCGCCTAACCTTCTGGTATTTGAAATTAGTCCTAATGAAGGCATTACGCTTCAATTAAATACGATGGACCCGCAGCATAAAGGGGGGGTGAAGCCCATTCATATGGACTTTCATGAAAGTCGTGACAATGTTCACGAAGCTTACGAAAATTTGATTTATGACGCTTTGCATGGAGACCCCACGTTCTTTGCGCATTGGGACGAAGTCGAATTGTCGTGGAAATGGGTTCAACCCATCTTAGAAGCATTCGAAAAAAATCTGGTTCCGCTTCATCCGTATGCAGCGGGCACTTATGGACCTGCCGAGTCCGATGCGTTATTGGCGGAGGACGGCTATCATTGGTGGTTCGATGCTAAGCCTGAACAAGAATTCGAAACCAAAGGGAGAGAACAATATGCCTTCCACAAAGACCATTGACCAATTAGCTGTCGATACGATCCGAACGTTGTCAATCGATGCCATAAACCGCGCCAATTCCGGTCATCCTGGGTTGCCCATGGGAGCGGCGCCGATGGCCTACGCTCTTTGGTCCACACTGTTAAATCACAATCCCGGCCATGCAAAGTGGTTTAACCGCGATCGTTTCGTTCTTTCTGCGGGTCACGGTTCGGCCCTGCTCTACAGCCTCTTGCACTTGTCCGGATATCAGGTGTCGCTTGATGATTTGAAACAGTTTCGCAAGCTGAACAGCAAGACGCCGGGACATCCCGAATATGGGCACACGGACGGAGTAGAGGCAACAACGGGACCTTTGGGACAAGGTATTGCGATGGCAGTCGGGATGGCGATGGCCGAAGCTCATCTGGCCTCGAAATTCAATCAAGACGGTTTCCCGGTCATCGACCATTATACGTATGCGCTGGTCGGAGATGGAAGGAATCTCTTATGAGGCGATGTCCATGGCAGGACATATGAAGCTTGGCAAATTAATCGTATTGTACGATTCCAATGACATCTCGCTGGACGGAGCGCTCAACCTTTCCTTCGGGGAAAATATGCAAAAAAGAGCGGAATCGGCTGATTGGGAATATCTGCGTATTGAGGACGGCAATGATATTTCGCAGATTGCCGAAGCGATTGCGGCAGCCAAGCGAAACGAATCGCAGCCGACGCTTATCGAAATTCGGACGATTATCGGTTACGGCAGCAAGGTAGCGGGAATGAACAAGGCGCACGGTAATCCGCTCGGCAAAGAAGAAGCGAAGGCAACAAAGGCGGCTTATGGCTGGAATTATGAGGAAGAGTTCACCGTTCCGAAAGAAGTCAAAGCTCATTTCGAGCAGCTGAAACATAAAGGCGAGGCCAAAGAAGAAGAATGGAACAAATTGCTCGCTTCCTATAAAGCGAAATACCCTCTGCTCGGCGATGAGCTCGAGCAGGTCATCAACGGTTCCGTGTCGATTGATGCCGCAGATATCCTTACGTTTGACGCTTCCAAGGCCATTTCAACCCGCGTAGCGAGCGGTGAAGCTATCAATCATTACGTGAAAATCGTACCTTCCATTTTTGGAGGCAGCGCGGATTTATCGCATTCGACGATGACGGACATCAAGGGGGAGCAACCGTTCGCCGCTGAGTCCTACTCGGGACGCAATATCTACTTTGGCGTCCGTGAGCATGCCATGGGCGCAGCCGGCAATGGCATGGCCCTGCATGGCGGCGTTAAACCATTCGTGAGCACCTTCTTCGTATTCAGCGATTACTTGCGCCGTCAATCCGCTTGGCTTCGCTGCAAAAGCTGTCTGTGATTTACGTATTTACCCATGATTCCATTGCCGTCGGGGAAGATGGACCTACGCATGAGCCCGTCGAGCAACTGGCTGCACTGCGCACTATCCCTGGACTGACTGTCATTCGACCGACCGATGCCAATGAAACGGCAAGCGCATGGGCGTATGCCTTGCAGCAAACTGTAGGTCCGATAGCCCTGGTACTGAGCAGACAGAATTTGCCTGTATATGAAGCGACCAAGGCCAATGTTGAAGGGGTAGCCAAAGGAGCTTATGTCCTGACGGAAACGAACAATAATCCGGATATCATCCTGATCGGAACCGGATCCGAGGTTTCTCTGGCTGTGAATGCGAAAACAGAGTTAGAAAAAGGAAATTTGTCAGTTAGAGTCGTAGCCATGCCAAGCAAGGAGCTTTTTGAACGCCAGCCGGCATCCTACAGAGAATTCGTGCTTCCTCCTTCTATTACCAAACGTGTATCCATCGAAGCTGGTATTTCTCTGGGATGGGAGCGTTATGTAGGTCCACATGGACAAGCGGTAGCTATTGATACTTTTGGAGCATCGGGGTCAGGTATCGAAGTCATGGAACATTTCGGATTCTCCGTAGAAAATGTCGTTCGGCTATCGAAAGAAGTACTCGGTAATTCATAAAGCAAACGAATTCCTCTTGCAACAACGTCACGAAAGGTGGAGAAGATGATGGAGCGTGAATTAGCGTTAGAGGTCGTTCGTGTAACGGAATTAGCCGCATTGGAATCCGCCTCTTGGAATGGAAAGGGAGATAAAAACCACGCAGACGCAGCGGCAACTTCAGCGATGCGGACCATGTTCGATTCCATGTCTATTAAAGGAACCGTCGTGATCGGAGAAGGAGAAATGGACGAGGCGCCGATGTTATACATCGGCGAGAAGTTAGGAAACCAGCAGGGTCCGGAGGTAGACGTAGCGGTCGATCCACTGGAAGGGACATCATTGGTGGCAAAAGGCTTGAACAATGCGTTGTCGGTCATTGCGATTTCCAATAAAGGAAATCTGTTACATGCTCCGGATATGTATATGGAGAAGCTTGCCGTCGGGCCCGCATTGGCAGGAAAGCTTGATCTGCTTGACCCCGTAGAAGTAACGTTATCCAAAGCAGCCACGGCTCTGAAGAAAAAGGTTTCCGATCTAAGTGTGATGGTGCTTGATCGCGAAAGACATCAAACCTTGATTCAAGCTTTGCGGGATAACGGCGTGAGAATAAAATTTCTTTCGGACGGTGATGTGGAAGGCGCCATTGCGACCGCGTTCCCGGAAACGGGAATTGATCTTTATCTCGGATCGGGCGGCGCGCCGGAGGGAGTGCTGGCTGCAGCGGCTTTGAAATGCTTAGGCGGCGATTTCCAAGGCAGATTAATTCCGGAGAATCAAATCCAATACGACCGTTGTGTTGCGATGGGGCTTCAAAACCCGCTTAAAGTGCTAACCATGGAAGACTTAGTAGGAAATGATGATGTGATCTTTGCGGCGACAGGTGTGACTAACGGAGAATTTCTGAAAGGAGTGAGCTTTCTCCCCAATCAACAAGCGGAGACGCACTCCGTGGTGATGCGTGCCCAAACTAGAACGATCCGTTTTATCAAGACGATCCATTATTTGCCGATTAAAGCCGGGCATCATGAGATAGTGTTCGCATAACACAAGCATCAATTAATTATTTACATTAAATGGAGGTTTTCGACATGAAATTTTTTATCGATACTGCAAATGTAGAAGATATCAAAAAAGCGTATAAAATCGGCGTCTTATCTGGAGTTACGACGAATCCGTCCTTGGTTGCCAAAGAAGGTGTGAAATTCGAGGAGCGAATTGCCGAGATTTTGCGGGAAGTACCCGAGGTTGAATCCGTTTCTGCCGAAGTAACGCCTGATGCGGTGACAGCTGAAGACATGATCGCGCAAGCGAACGAACTGATCAAAATCAATAATCATGACAAAAACATTACCATCAAGCTTCCGATGACGCTGGCGGGCTTGGAGGCTTGCCGTTGCTTGACGAAAAAAGGCGTGAAAACCAATGTGACGCTAATCTTCACTGTGAACCAAGCGCTCTTGGCTGCTCGCGCAGGCGCTACCTATGTCTCTCCGTTCCTTGGCCGCTTGGATGACATTTCGGAAGACGGCGTACAGCTCGTCTCGAAAGTCGCCGAATTGTTCCGTACGCATAACCTGAACACGCAAATTATTGCGGCATCTGTCCGTCATCCGGATCACGTGACTCGCGTAGCGATGGCAGGCGCACATATTGCAACGATTCCATTTGCGGTTATCGAACAAATCTCCAAGCATCCTCTAACGGATCAAGGGATGGAGAAATTCGCTGCCGATTGGAAAAAAACAGCGCAGCTTTAAGATGCGATGAACTAAATACCGTTTCAAAGGAGACGTTCCAGATGGCTATTACATTTGATTATTCCAATGCTTTGTCATTTATGCAGCAACATGAAGTGTCTTACTTTAGCAAGTTTGTGATCGCTGCTCATCGTATGCTTCATGAGAAGGAAGGCCCTGGCTCCGATTATCTGGGCTGGGTGAATCTGCCGCTTCGATATAATCAAGAAGAGTTTGCGAGAATCAAACAGGCTGCACAACGCATTCGCAGCCATTCCGATGCATTGATCGTCATTGGCATCGGCGGTTCCTATTTGGGGGCAAGATCCGCGATCGAAGCGCTGTCCCACACGTTTCATAACCAGATGAACGGGAATACCCAAGTGTATTTTGCCGGGCAAAATATCAGTTCGACGTACATCACCCATTTATTGGAGCTTCTGGAGGGCAAGGATATTTCCCTGAATGTCATTTCCAAGTCGGGAACGACAACGGAACCGGCAATCGCATTCCGTATTCTGCGAGATTATATGGAGAAGAAATACGGAAAAGCGGAAGCGCGAAAACGTATCTTTGCTACAACCGATTCATCTAAGGGTGCATTAAAGAAGCTTGCCGATGAAGAAGGCTATGAAACCTTCGTCATTCCCGACGATGTAGGCGGACGCTACTCCGTTCTAACAGCCGTAGGGCTTCTGCCTATTGCCGCTGCCGGACTCGACATCGATCAAATGATGGCGGGAGCCGCCGCTGCTGCGAGGAAATACGATAATCCTGACCTTGCTTCCAATGAGAGCTATCAATATGCGGCCGTTCGCAATGCCCTTTACCGTAAAGGGAAAACCATCGAGCTTCTGGCTAACTTTGAACCGTCCTTGCATTTTGTTTCCGAATGGTGGAAGCAGCTGTTCGGCGAAAGCGAGGGCAAAGACCAGAAGGGGCTTTATCCCGCTTCCGTCGATTTCACGACCGATTTGCATTCGATGGGGCAGTATATCCAGGAAGGCCGGCGCGATCTCATCGAGACGGTGCTGTCGGTAAGGAAGCCGCGGGTGGAGCTGACCATTCAAGAGGATCCGAGCAATCTGGACGGTTTGAATTTTGTTGCGGGTATGACGATGGACGAAGTGAATAAGAGGGCCGCTGAAGGCACACGTCTAGCCCATGTTGACGGAGGCGTGCCTAATCTGATTGTAGAGCTGGATGAGCTGAATGAATATACGTACGGCGAAATGGTTTACTTCTTTGAGAAGGCTTGCGGCATCAGCGGCTTGCTGCTCGGGGTGAACCCGTTCAATCAGCCGGGCGTGGAAGCGTACAAAACCAATATGTTTGCGCTGCTGGGCAAGCCCGGGTTTGAGGCGCAAAAAACTGAGCTCATCAAACGTTTATCAGCAACAGGACAGGAATGACAGGGAGGCGATTTACAATGACGAACCAACAAATCGGCGTGGTCGGCTTGGCCGTGATGGGGAAAAACCTCGCCTTGAATATCGAAAGCAAAGGGTTCTCGGTGGCTGTATTCAACCGTTCGCCCGAGAAAACGAATGAGCTTTTAGAGGAAGCGCGAGGAAAAAATTTCGTCGGTACGTACAGCGTCGAAGAATTTGTCCAATCGCTTGAGACGCCGCGAAAAATACTTATCATGGTAAAAGCAGGACAGCCGACGGACGATACCATTAATCAGCTCGTGCCCTACCTAAGTCCTGGGGATATTCTAATCGACGGCGGAAACGCTTATTTCCCTGATACGCAAAGAAGGAATAAAGAACTGCAAGCCAAAGGATTCCGCTTTATCGGCGCGGGTGTTTCGGGCGGCGAAGAGGGCGCGCTGAATGGCCCTGCGATTATGCCAGGCGGGCAAAGAGATGCATATGAACTGGTCGAGCCGATATTGACCGCCATTTCGGCCAAAGTGAACGGCGATCCTTGCTCGACCTATATCGGAGAAGACGGCGCCGGCCATTATGTCAAGATGGTCCATAACGGCATCGAATACGGCGATATGCAGCTCATCGGCGAAGCGTATCACCTGCTTAAGGATGTATTGCACTTAACTACAAGCGAGCTGCATGACATTTTCACCGAATGGAATAATGGCGAACTGGATAGTTATTTGATCGAAATCACCGCGGATATTTTCGCGAAGACCGATACGGAGACGGGAAAACCGATGGTGGATGTTATCCTCGATTCGGCGGGACAGAAAGGAACCGGCAAATGGACCAGCCAAAGCGCACTGGATTTGGGCGTTCCGTTATCCATCATTACCGAATCCGTGTTTGCCCGCTTTATTTCAGCGATGAAAGAAGAGCGCGTACTTGCAAGCCGGCGCCTTAAAGGTCCGGCGACATCAAGCTATGACGGCGATCCCAAGGAATTCATCGAAGCCGTCCGCCAAGCGCTATATGCAAGCAAAATCGCATCTTATGCGCAAGGCTTCGCACAGATGAGATCCGCTTCAGATGCTTACAATTGGAATTTGAACTATGGCGGTATTGCGATGATTTTCCGAGGCGGCTGCATTATCCGCGCAAGGTTCTTACAAAATATTATGGATGCGTACGACCGGGACCCTGATCTGAAAAACTTGCTGCTGGATGAATACTTCGGCGGGGTTATCGCAAAGTATCAGGCAGCTTGGAGAAAAGTCGTCTCGATTGCCGTCGCGAGAGGGATTCCGGTTCCTGCTTTCGCTTCTGCTTTAGCGTATTATGACAGCTATCGTACGGAGAGGCTTCCGGCTAATTTGCTGCAGGCGCAGAGGGATTATTTCGGGGCCCATACGTTCGAGCGGAGCGATCAGAAGGGAAGCTTTCATTTTCAATGGATGGAAACGAACGAATAACATGTAATACAAACTGTATATAAAGGCACTTCTATGGACGGTTTGAATGATCACCTTCATAGGTCTAATAAAATACAACATTCATAGGAGGGTTACAATGGGCGGAATAGGAATATATGGATTCGGACGTATTGGTAGGCAATTATTGAGGGTCGCTTTACAGGATGAACTTTTCGTTCCGGTTTCCATTTCGGATATTAAAGACGAAGCAACGCTTGCGGCTCTATTCGAAGTGGATACTAACTATAAACGCTGGCCCGAAGCTGTATCCGGACGAGAAGGTCATATGGTTATCGGCGGACGGGAAATTCAGTTTATCAATTCGTCAAAAGAAGTTCCGGATTGGAAACGCTTGGGTGTTGATCTAGTAATCGACTGTACGGGTCGAGCCGTTACCCGTGCCGTTGCTCAAGTTCATTTGGATCGTGGTGCTAATAGAGTACTGGTTAGCGGACCCAGCAAGAGCCTTGAAGATTGTGATGCCGTATTGCTTAAAGGGATAAATCTGGATAGTTTTGATCCGGAAAAACACAAGATCATTAGTATGGCGAGTTGTACGACCAATGCGTTGGCCCCAGTCGTCAAAATAGTCAGAGAAAACTTCGGAATAAAGTTTGGTCTATTCTCGACCGTGCATTCCTATACGAACACGCAATCGCTAACAGATCAGCCTATGAAGGACCGACGGGATTCGTGGGCGGCTGCGGAAAATATCATTCCCTCTTCATCTGGGGCTGCAAGGGCCCTTAAATTCATCTGGAACGATTTGCAGATTACAGGGAAGGCATACCGAATTCCAACTCGTACCGGTAGTATTGCTGAATTGAACCTTGTGACGGAAAAGCCTTGTTCCGTGCAAAAGGTAAACGATATTTTCCGAAGTGCCGCAAAAGATGGCCCGTTGAAGGGAGTCTTGGATGTTTTGGAAGGTGAATGGGCATCTTCTCGTATTGTAGGCGATTCTCATTCCTCCATTATTGACCTTCCTTTAACCCAAGTACAGGGAGAGATTCTCTCCATAGCAACTTGGTACGATAATGAATGGGGTTACGCTTCTCGTTTAGCTGAAGTTGCGGCATATATAGCAAATAATAAAAATTATTAATTTTGGATCACAAGGATTGTCTCTAATTATAGAGACAATCCTTGTGATTTAACAGAGCGATAGCTTAACATAAACATAATGAATAGAATCCAAAAAGTCGGTAATCCTTAGCGCAGGAAAACCGACTTTTTCTTTTGGTGAAAACTGTATTAGCGAGTGGGCTTTACGTAATTTGGTTGGCGGTACCCCATTCAAGTTGAACGGGGAATTTATTCTGCCATATAATTTACGGCATGTTGCTGGCTATAGGTGACGTAGAAAAGCCCTTTACCTCTCTTTCTTGATTGTCGGGTTGACCTCAATCCTTTTGCACATCGTCTATGGTATTGACATGTACCGCGTAAGCAACACCTGGTGCTTTTCCTTTTTTGGCTGACTCAACCAGATTCTTAATCGCTTCAGAACTCGCGGTTTTAGACGGTGCAGGTGAAGGGACGGCATCCGGTTCAGCCACAACATTATATTTAGAGGAAACATACGTCACAGCTTTTGCTTCCGTCATCACATCGGCATACGCCTCATCAGGCTGCGGGTCGCGCAAGGTGGAAGTAATAAGGGCCTGGCCGTTCTGATCAAATCGGATGTTGTTGATTTCAATGCCGTAGCCGGCGTTGGGCATGCTGCCCCGGGACAATGTCACTTTGTTGACATCATCATTCATCTTCTATGGAAACTGTAACTTTGTCGGATAAGGACGGTTTCTGGGCGCTAGTGACATGAAGGGCATTATACACCCAAGTTGTTGCTTCACCGCGCGTTAGCTCGTTCTTGGGTAAGAAATTGCCATCCTTATCAAGTTCAGTAATTCGATAATGGATCAGCCGCAATGCGAAGCTCTCGATATCCGGAGTGATTTGATCCTGGTCTTTGACATTTGCGGATATCTTGATCATGGGAAGATTATATTTTCGCCCCAGAACAGGAATGAGCAATTTGGTGAATTGTTCGCGCGTTATCGTGGAACTCGGGTTCACGTCCTTCGGAATGACCACTCCGTTAAAGTGCGCAATAATAAACGAGTTAGAATACCAAGCATCATTCATAACATTCGGATAGAAATTCGATGCATTCGGCAGTTTAAATAAACGCAGTTTATCAAAAGTAAGATGGAATGCCTTTACAATAATTTGTACGGCTTCAGCATAACTGAGCTTGCTTTTCGGTGCGTAATGCATGCTATCGATTCCGTCTACGATCTCAAGGGATTGAAGTGCGGTTATCGACTTTTGTTGTCCGCCTTCAAGATCGGTAAATGCATAATCGGAATTTTAAAAATAGCTACTGGCCAAAACTACAGTTGAAGTTAGAACGGCTGCTTTTTTCATAATCTACTCCTTAGATCATATTCCCCTTACAGTGGGGTGTTTATTAAACGCCTCTTACGTTTCAAAAGTTGCAAGTAAGGCAACTATACCAATCTAACTTCAATCCCTTGATAGGAGCTGGACGCCCCCCCCCCCCCCCCCCCGCGCAATTTCCCCCCCCCCCCCCCCCCCCCCCCCCCCCCCCCCCCCCCCCCCCCCCCCCCGGCTGCGCAATTTCAAATCACACCCAAAATTCAGGTAAATACCCATATATTTAATGACGTGATGGACGAATCGATCTTACCGAAAGACAAACTATCTGAGGAATAAAACTCGTGATATTTAGAGGAGTATCTTCATGTTACATATTCACATAATATATGTCTTTGTATCCGTCGCTCAACTAAATGGCAGTTTAAAGCAACACCGCTTTAAACGTATTAAAGTAAATAAATGGTTTTTGGAGGGTAAATTTGAGGTTGCGATTATGTATTGAGAATTTGTAAAGAACTGTGATGAGATATTACATTAATTGTAATGAAATATTACATTTACCTAACATATTGCAATTTTAGGCAAGTATTATGCAGGAATAGTCTATTTCGTTTCGCATATTCAAGTAATAATATTCTTGTGTGGCGAAATCTGAGTGTAAACAAGGAGGATTTTGATGTCTCAATCAGAACATTTCGAAGCACTGGTCCTTGGCAGCGGCCAAGGCGGTAAGTTACTGGCCTGGCACTTGGCACGATCAGGTAAACGGGTTGCTGTCGTGGAGCGAAAGTGGGTCGGGGGCTCATGTCCAGCCGTCGCCTGCCTGCCCAGCAAGAATGAGATTTGGAGCGCGAGAGTCACGCATCTGGTGCAGCATGCCGCTCAGTTTGGTACGGTGGTGGACGGTTCCATCACGACCGACATGGCGAAGGTTCGTCAGCGCAAGCAAGATATGATTGACCGAGAAATTGCTCTTCATTTGAATGCCTACAAATCGAGCGG
>NZ_FNIF01000049.1 GCF_900103825.1 Paenibacillus sp. yr247 | reverse complement strand
AGGCCGTTACCCTACCAACTAGCTAATGCGCCGCAGGCCCATCTATAAGCCACAGATTGCTCCGTGTTTCATAGTTCTCTCATGCGAGAAAACCAGTTATCCGGTCTTAGCTATCGTTTCCGATAGTTATCCCGATCTTATAGGCAGGTTACCTACGTGTTACTCACCCGTCCGCCGCTAACTTATCCCGAAGGATAAGTTCGCTCGACTTGCATGTATTAGGCACGCCGCCAGCGTTCGTCCTGAGCCAGGATCAAACTCTCCATAATAGTAAAACTATTTGAAAGCTTAATTGCTCATTTGCGTTGCTAGCGAGATTTTGCAATCTCAATTGTAGTCACTTACGCGACTGAATTTGCTGATTTGCTTCATTCATTTGTTCAGTTTTCAAAGAGCTTTATTGCGTTACCGTTTAAAGCGTTAATGTATCGCTCTTGCGGTGACAAGAACATATATTATCAGGTTTCAAAACGAATTGCAAGCAACTTTATGCATCCATTATCTTACAGCTTCACAAACCCCGTGGATACAGCGTTTCGGCGCCATATATCCTTTTTCCCAAGCAGATGAACGCCGCCAATCCAATCATCAATACCATTCAGAGACACATGATCCCGCTCACATCCGTGAACAAGTATACCCATATCTGTCATACTCACTCGCCAATTCTCAAATTGAGGCGGCAATTTTTCGCCGTACCTTGGCAGCTTATTTCCTCCAATAAGGCGGACCAGAGGAACTTCACATTGCCGGATCTGATCCACTATGCTCCAAAACTGCAAGTCACCAAGACCAAATCCGCTGTTGCTTTCAATTACTTTTTTAAATAGCTGCAGAATGGGCATTTCACCTTCACTTGTAAGCTCAAGGATAAACTGCTGAAGGACAGTCAAGCCATTTTGTGTAGATGGATAACGTTCTGAATTGGCTTGTAAGGCCTTTTTAAGAAAAGGCAGTGCCGATAGGTCTTCTTTCATCAAATCAGCCATAGGCTGCGGCTCAGAGGCCGAATAGGCCGTCCACACCTTGCGAGCAAGGAGAAGCTGATCTTCACTAACAGGCAACCACTTGTGGTGCAGGTGAATGATTTGATCCACCGTTAACTGCCCTAATCCATAAAATAAGTCAACGCCTGGAAATTGATCGATCGTTAACAAAGATAGTCGGAAGGACCGATGGGGGAGGGCGAATAGTCTCGACAGCAAATAGCAAAGCATTAATTGGTCATATAAATCATGCTCAAACCACAGAACAACTTCGTCCATATCCATGGAGAGCTTGTCCAAAGCTTCTTCCTGCTGCAGCGTAATGGACTTAAACAACTCCTCTGGGATGCCGTGAAGTCGACTCATATAAGAGGTCCTTATAGATAAAAGGACACTATCTGACATTTGTACGCCAATAGGTCCTTCATACAGAGACTCGCGCCATACCAATATGTCTCCATCGATACCCGAAGCACGCAGCTTATCTCCAAATGCGTCACCGTTCACAATATGCAGGTTTTTCGGCATGGCACTGTCCCCTTATTTGTCATTTAGCCCTCACCCAAAAGCTGTAAAAGCTCCTGCTCATCCTCTATGATCCGAATCCCAAGCTCCTGTGCTTTCGTTAGCTTACTGCCCGCGCTTTCCCCGGCGATTACAATGTCCGTTTTCTTAGAAACACTGCCGGTTATCTTAGCTCCTAACGCTTCTAGTTTCTTAGCACATTCGTCACGCCCCATCGTTGAAAGCGTACCTGTAAGGACAATGGTTTTACCGAAAAACGGATTGTCAGGGCTAGCCAACACGACCGCAGGCTCTTCTGCGATTGGGTTCACGCCAGCCGCTAGCATACGCTCGATGCTGGACACCATCACAGGGTCACGGAAAAACGAATAGATGCTTTCAGCTACAATTCCGCCTACATCAGGGAGAGCGATTAGCTCCTCAGGAGTAGCGGCCATAATCTTGGTCAAGCTGCGGTAGTAGTCAGCCAACACCTTGGTCGTTGTTTTACCCGAGTTAGGGATGCCCAGTGCATAAAGGAACGAAGCGAGATCACGAGATTTGCTTTTCTCTAATGCGTCTAGCAGGTTTCGGGCCTTCTTCTCGCCAAAGCGATCGAGCTTGACGAGGTCCTCGAATTGCAGCGTATACAGATCCGCTGGGTCACGAACATCTAGCTCTTGATGCAGCTGGGAAGCGGTCATTTCGCTGAAAAATTCAATATCCATCGCATCGCGAGAAGCAAAATGCGCCATACGCCCAACCAGCTGCGGACTACAGCCGAGACGGTTTAAACAGAACAGATGCGCACCACGCATCTCAAGCTCACTGCCGCAGGAAGGACAATGCGTCGGAGCTACAATCTCCTCGCCGTCATTCTCCTCGGTCACTTTGCCGAGAATTTCCGGAATGACGTCATTGGAGCGTCGGATGTAAACGAGGCTGCCTAAGGCGTGCTTGAGGTTTTTGCGCTCGATGTCGCCGACATTGTTCAGCGTACAGTTCTGTACGGTTACCCCAGCGAGATCAACGGCTTCAACGCGGGCTAGCGGTGTGATTTTACCAGTGCGGCCGACTTCCCAGGATACACTTTGCAGGATCGTTGTGGCTTCTTCTGCTTCAAACTTATATGCAATCGCCCAACGCGGGAATTTCTCTGTATAGCCGAGCACTTCTCTCGTACGCATGTCCGTAAGCTTCACGACACTTCCGTCAATTAGAAAATCAAAGCTAGGGCGCTCTTCGGCAATCCGCTCCAGCTCTGCGCTTACTTCTTCAATTGTAGTGAAATATCGTGTGCGGTCGCTCACTTTAAAATGGTTGTCACGAAGAAACTGAACCATGTCGGCATGATTATCGAATTGAATGCCATCCGAGTAGCCAACATTATAGAAGAAAGCGTTTAGCTTACGTTCTGCGGTCACTTTGGGATTCAGGTTGCGCAGCGCTCCGGCTGCTGCATTACGGGCGTTTTTGAGCGGATCTATGGCCGTCTGATTATACGCTTCAAGCACAGAGAGGAACATCATGCCCTCGCCTTGCACCTCAATTGTCCCCTGATTGTACGGGATCTCAAGGGGTATTGATTTAATCGTTTTGATTTGTGCTAAAATGCCCTCGCCTACCGTACCGTTGCCTCGCGTGGAGGCTTGGACAAGTTGTCCTTGCTCATAGGTAAGGTTCAGCGTAAGCCCGTCGAACTTCAACTCCACCACATACGTGGGGTCTGGTAATGGGTTTTCGGGATTTTTGCTGTTGTAATCAGCGATCAGCTTGAGCACACGTGTGTGCCAAGTCTGTAAGTCATCGGCATTTTGTGCCTTGTCCAAGCTCCACAGTCGGGCTAGATGCTTATGTGGATCAAAACCTTTGAGAATGTCGCCGCCCACGCGCTGGGTTGGAGAAGAAGGCAGGGTAATCCCTGTTTCCTCCTCCAACGCGGTTAATCCTTTGTATAAAGCATCCCACTCAGCATCGGAAATCGTGGGTTGATCGAGCGTGTAGTAGTTATGGTTGTGCTTGTTGATTTCTTGGATGAGGGTTTTCATTGCCGCGATGGCATCTGTCATTACGGGCTCTTCCTCTCTAATGGGAAATAGGTGTTCGTTACGGCAAGTATAGGCATAGTGCGGCTCTTACTGCTTCGTAATAGGAGCGAACTTCGCGAGCAGGCGCTTCAAGCCAACAGGCGCCGGGAAAGCAATTTGCAGCTCGGTGTCGTCACCCGAGCCTTTGACGGATACAACGGTGCCGATGCCCCACTTGCCATGCGACACTTTGTCGCTGGCTTTGTAGTCCGGCACCGCGCCTCCTGCGGCAGGCTGCGGAGCCCGGAACGCAGCCGGCTTCGCCCCGGCTGCGGGGCTTGGCGCAGCCGCGCTGGCAGCAGGCCGTCCGAAGGAGGACGGCGTGCCCCAAGCCGACGAGCCGCTGGAACCGCGGCTCGTTTGCGAGGCAGCGCCGCTGCTGCCCCACGAGCTGGTGCGGCCAGCTCTCGAGAAGCCCCCGCCGCCGCCCATCGAGACGTTCTCCAGGAGTTCCTGCGGAATCTCCTGAAGGAATCTCGATGGGGCGTTGGCGGCGGTGCGGCCGAAGAGCGTGCGCATGCGGGCGCACGTAAGGAAAAGCTCTTGCTCGGCGCGCGTAATGCCGACATAGGCCAAACGGCGCTCCTCTTCGAGCTCTTCGTTATCGGCAAAGGCGCGGCTGTGCGGGAATACGCCTTCCTCCATCCCGATGATGAACACAACCGGGAACTCGAGCCCTTTGGCGCTGTGCATCGTCATGAGCACAACGGCATCCTGCTCTTCCTCGCCTTTATCTTTATCCAGCGTATCGATATCGGCGATAAGTGCCAAATCGGTCAGGAATGAAATGAGTGACTTGTCCTCGTTACGTTTCTCGAAGTCCATTGTCACGGACAGGAACTCCTCGATATTTTCGAGACGAGCCTTGGATTCAATCGTGTTCTCCCGCTGCATCTCCAAACGGTACTGCGACATCTCCAGTATTTTCTCAGTGAGTTCAGTTACAGATAAGTATTCAACCATGCGGTTCAGGTTATCAATCATTTCGCGGAAATCAGCCAAAGCGTGCTTAGCCTTCGTGTTGATCTCCAGGGAATCAACCTCCTCCAGCATGGCATATAGAGATATGCCTCTACGTCCAGCCATATCAGCCACTTTATCCATCGTGGTGTCACCAATGCCCCGCTTCGGAACGTTCACGATCCGACTCAAGCTGATATCATCGTCCGGATTCGAGATGAGGCGCAGATACGCCAAAATATCTTTGATCTCTTTACGATCATAGAACTTTACGCCGCCAACGATGGTGTATTGAATATCGGATTTAATGAGAATTTCCTCAATCACCCGAGACTGTGCGTTCGTCCGGTACAAAATGGCGTGATCGCCGAACTTTTTACCATTGGACTTATTTTTATTAATTTCACTCGTAACGAAATAGCCTTCTTCGTGCTCGGAATCGGCTTGATACAGCTTTATCCTTACGCCGCCTTCTTTATCCGTCCACAAATTTTTGGGCTTGCGGCCCGTATTATTGGCAATGACTTTATTCGCAGCCTGCAAAATATTCGAAGTGGAGCGATAATTTTGCTCCAATAAAATAGCGGTGGCATCGGGATAATCTTTTTCAAAATTAAGGATATTCGTAATGTCAGCTCCACGCCAACGGTAAATGGATTGGTCGCTGTCTCCCACGACACAAATGCGCTTATGTTTCGCCGCAATCAATTGACAAAGCATATACTGCGCTCGGTTTGTATCCTGATACTCATCGACATGGATATATTGGAATTTGTTTTGATAAAACTCAAGTACCTCCGGAACTTCTTTAAATAAATGAATCGTTGCCATAATTAAGTCATCGAAGTCCAGTGAGTTATTGCTTCTCAGCTTTTTCTGATAGAGCGTATAAATTTTAGAGGTTAAGCCGTCAAAGTAGTCGCCAATTTTATCTTCAAATTGCTTAGGAGAGATGAGTTCATTTTTGGCTGTAGAAATAGCCGCTTGAAAGGTCTTCGGCTCGAATTTCTTGGTATCAATATTGAGTTCTTTGCAGCAGGATTTTATGACCGATAGCTGATCCCCGGAATCCAAAATGGTAAAATTCGAAGTAAATCCGATCCGTGAAATATCTCTGCGCAGCATGCGTACACACATGGAGTGAAACGTGGAAACCCAAATGTCGTTCCCGCTGCCGCCGACCAGTTTGCCGACGCGGTCCTGCATCTCGCGTGCCGCTTTATTCGTAAACGTAAGTGCCAGAATGCTCCATGGGGCCGCTCTGCGCGTACCGATCAGGTAAGCAATACGATGCGTGAGTACACGCGTCTTCCCGCTCCCCGCTCCAGCCATAATCAGAAGTGGACCGTCAACAGCTTCGACCGCTTTGCGCTGCTCGGGATTCAACCTTTTAATCGCATCTAAGATATTGACTGTCTCGTTCATAAGTTACCTTCCTGTTCTATCAAAGTTCACGGTCTGAAGCGCCTGCTCCAGATCACTATAAATAATGTTGCCGACGACGATGGTATCTGCGACTTCCGCAGCCTGCTGCGCTTTATCTACGCTGTCAATCCCGCCGCCATATACTAAACGGGCATTCTCGAGCACTTGACGCGTCCGCCGAACTAGCTCCATATCACCAAACACGCCGCTATATTCCAAGTACACAATAGACATGTGAAATAGCTTGTCCGCCATGCGCGCGTAAGCTGCAACATCCTTGGCATCCAAATTCGTACGAGCCGATGTTAACTGCGCAGCCGTAGCTTCGCTATTCAAAATAATATAGCCTTCGGCAATAATTTCGTCCCAATTGAGCAAGGCTCCATATTCCTTCAACGCCTCTTGATGCTGGCCAACGATCCATTTCGGATCATCCGCATTCAGAACAACAGGAATTAAAAATAGATCAAACCCTGGAACGATAGCATCTTGATTGGAAATCTCCAATACACAGGGAACCTCGTACTGACGAATCCGAGATAGAAGATCCACCGTGTTATCAAAGGTCACTCCCGTTGAACCGCCTACCATGATCGCATCCGTACCAGATTGGCAAAGCCGATCCAGCGCTTCATCTGAGATGTGCCGATCAGGGTCAAGCTTAAATACATGCTTCCACTTACGTATATCGACGATCAATAGTTTCCCTCCGATTGGGCGGCAATAGTGCCATACTATCAACAGTCTATGCTACGCATTCAGGTGTGTCAAATGACAAAAGACGGGCTAATCGCCCGTCTTTTCAAGGAATATGCACATAATGTTATCTGATCTTCGCCCAAGCCTGATTTCCGGTTAAATGCGCACAAATGTTCCCTATTATTTTACTTCGACATTAAGAATTTTCTCTACATTGATATCCTTGTGATCATTTTGCTGAAGCTCGAGTTTAATCTCATGTTTACCTGCGGCTAAATTGTTTAGAGTTAACGGACCTGTTTTGCCAATCATCGCTTTCTGCTTACCATCCACATACAAATGAAGATGTCCTTCGCCCTGTACATTCGCTTTATCCATATGATCGGCCGATAATTGGAAATTAGTTGTCTGATACGTTATCGTCACGTTTCTTCCATCAACCTTGTACTGCGCATCGATGGCT
Organism: Paenibacillus sp. yr247; assembly: GCF_900103825.1. Lineage (GTDB taxonomy): Bacteria > Bacillota > Bacilli > Paenibacillales > NBRC-103111 > Paenibacillus_E. Next base: position 5,865 of record NZ_FNIF01000049.1, on the reverse strand, counting down.
GGCTTAGCACTGGATGTCACTGTCTTCACACTGCTTTCTGTCTTCCCTTGAGCCACTGTTGTCGCTGCTTTGGGACCTGCTGCATTGGAACTTATGACTTCCTCTTTAGAACCGCATGCCGTTGTCATTGCTCCTAATACCATTAAAGTAGCTGCGCCGTAAATCCACGTTTTTTTCATCAGCGATACACCCTTTTCCCATAAGTTTGGACATCCCTTGTTCCTTATATATGTGTGACAAGCTGGTTCCATACCATGATTATGAGAAAAGTGGGACGAAATCTAAAAACCGTTCTCCACAAAGATAAAAACGTCCTATAGCTAGAAGCTACGGACGTCTATAGTTCAGGAAGCCAGCTCCGATACTTAGAAGCTGTATTTGCTGCCTTCATGCTGCTGTTTGCTGGTATAAGAACTTTCGCCTGCCGAGTTCGAAGTTTGAGCACTCAATTGGCTGCGGGATCTGCTCGTCAAGCTAGTATTTTCAGGCGTGCTATATCCAGCTGTTGCAGAGTAACCTTGCGAATGACCATAGCTAGTCTGGCCATAGCCTTGATCCTGGAAGCTTTGTCCTTGCTGGTTATTGTAGGTTTGGTGTTGATTGGATGAATATCCTTGCCCTTGATTGTTGTACACCGCATTAGGATACTGGGACGCATTAATCATGGGTTGGAATGGCGCCTGATGTAAGGCTGCAATTTGGTTCTGCTGCTGGCTCTGCGGCTGTTGTTGTTGCTGGGCGATAGCCATCTGATCTTGCTGCTGATAGCTCGCTGTGGTTGTTCTGCTCAAATTTTGTTGTACAAAAGACTGCAGCTCGGCCGCAGTATGGCTCTGTTTCTGCAGCTCCTGAGAAATTTGCTGCTGAGGAGCAGCCTGAACTTCATAATAACCAAGCTTCTGAATTTCTTGAAATAAAGCTGCCTGATCTTGAAGTGTCTTTTGCACTAAGGATTGGAAGGTCTGCCTAATCTGTGGATTAGATGCTTCTAAAGCGGCCGTCGTGTATTCACGAGCATTGCGTTTCAGTTCGGAAAGAACAAAGTTAGCGTAGTCCTGCTCTTGTAAATGCACTTCCTGCTGTTGCTGTTGTTGTTGTTGATATGGGTTTTGCTGATACATCCTTCTTGCACCTCCTCTTATGTTCGAATTAATGGGTAATGCCTGATTGCTGCTGCAGGGTGTTGACGAGGATGCTGATGTTTTGCAGCCGCTCCTGAGAAAGCTGAGATAATGTTTGTTTCAAAGACTGACTCTGACAGTTAACTGCTCCTTGTACACAAAGCTTCGCTAACAATTCCTCATTTTTCAACGTATCCGATAGGTACGAGAGCTCTTTGCCGGTAATGGTTTGGTTCCCTTGATTGTTGTACATGTGAATGTTACCCTCCTTTCCATTCCTATCTTGTAGGTTTCCCAAAATATTCCGTTTTATGTCATGTTGGCAAAAAAAGTTAATCACCTTTTAAATGAAAAAGACTGCCCCACACAGCACGATAGCTGTAGGGAGCAGTCTTCTAAAAATTAAGAGGCGGGCTGAGCCGGTTTTCCGGCATAGGCATCCGCTATTTTCTGTACATCGGCAGTTGTAAGCTGGAACGCCCACTGTCCACCTTGCTTCGCAAGCCAGACTTGATCTTGGCTTAGCTTGCCTTCATAAATCTCATTGACTTCTTTACCGTCAACGGACAAGCCAAGCTCCACTTTCAGCTCTCCGCCTGCCGTCGGCTTCTGAGCCGACGGCTGTGGAAGCTCAGCGCTGTGCAGGAAGATCAGCTCATCGAGCAGCGGGTTTGCATCCGCGCCTTTCAGCTCCTTGTCACCAAGCTTCCAGTTTGCCTCAGCAGCCACTTTATCTTTGTCTGTTTTCGCAAGCGTCCATGTCTGACCCTTCAAAGTCACTTTCACACTCTGCACCTTGTCGTTCTCGAAGTGGAACGGGCTCGTATCAGCAAAATCGACAGGTGATTTACTTAGACCAGAGAGCGACTGATCACTTACCTGATACACAGCAGGAGACCCCTCCGCCTGAACATAGGAGAATCCTTGAATCGGAAGGGCCGTGCCCACTTTCAGACCTTTCTTGGATCCATCCTTTAACAGGACCTCATACGTTCCAACAGGCTTATCTAAACCATATTTGGATAGGTTACTTACCTGATCTTCCACCAATTTAGTGGATGTCACCAGACCGAGGGCATCCAGCCACGAACCAACTTGATTCGTATTGATCGGCACCGCCGCCGGTTTTTTCATATCCCATCCATCGCCATTGCGAGCTAGTTCAATCTGCTGTTCTTCTTTTTGCACAGTGAGGGACTTTACGTCTTCTTGCTTCAGCGTAAGAAGAGATTTCGGTTCATCTTTCTTCTCTTGGAAGAAGTCTTTGCTCGAAGCGTACCAAAACCCGCCGATACAAATAACGACTAACAGAATCGTAGGAACAAACCGTTTCATCCTCGTCTCCTCCTCCACCAGATCAAGCCGCCAATCACTAAGAAAAGGAGAGGCAGGAACACAATCGTTACGAGGAAAATGGTATTCGCTTGGCTAGGCGTGATCATCGCTTGCTGGTAGGCATCCCCTTGACGCGGACGGATCGTAATCTGATCTTTCTGTTCTTGCAACCAGCCTATACTGTTCATTGCAAAATCTTTATTGCCTTGATTCTGAATATCTTCATCCAGTACGAACGTTGATCCGCCTAAAATAACAGCCTTCGGCTTATTATCTTTGTTCGCAATCGCATAACCCAGATTGAGCGGTCCTTTGACATCTGCCGCATCTTGCTTCGTTTTAGACTGCGCAAGCAGGTTGATATCCGTTTCGCCGTAGGCTTTATCCGTTGTTTTCAAGAGCAACGATTGGGTGAAGTCTGGCGCACTTTGGTCCGCATTCAAGCTGACAGCCAGCGACAGCATCGTAATCAAATTATTGCTGGACAGCTTGTTCGTAATGTCATGGGAACCATACTCCGGAATAATCGTGAGCGGATCATACAGCGACGTTTGCTTCGGTTCGATCGCAATCGCATGTTGATCTACAATGCCGTATGTTTTCATAATCGCATCGATATTTTTCCACTTGGTCGCCATATCTTTGTTAAAGCCTAACGCCATATAAATCTTGCCTTTATCTTTCAAATAAGCCCCAATCAACTCAGCTTCTTTATCATTCAGGTCATTTTGCGGTCCAAGCAGCATGAGCATCTGCGCATCGTCCGGTATTTTACCCGCCACATAAAGATTGAGGTCCTTCACCACATAATTAGCGCCTTCTAGACTGCTTTTCAGGATGGTTAACGCATTCAATGGATATTCCTGATGACCGGAGAGCAGATAAACCGTGTGCTTCTCTGTGGAAGTTAGGCTTGTAATCGCCTGTGTAAACTTCTCTTCCCCTGTAAACGTGTAGGAACCGTCCTGTTGACCATTAAATAATTCATAGAAATTCACATTTTGCTTTTTGCCGCCCAATTCAAATATCAGCGTCCCGCCTTGATCGACACCATACTGCTTGGCCATAGACGGCTGCTTCAGCATATCGTACTCATCATACGTAATTTTACCGCTTTGCTTCTTATACTCTGCTACCATATCTGTGACTTGTCGTGTCACAAAAGCATTATTACTATCTCCACTGTTTGTGAAGGCAATGATGTGAATATCTTGATTTAAGTTTTTGAGTGTCGTTATTGTTTGCTCAGAAAGTGTGAAGCTCTTATTTTTCGTCAAATCAACCTGAAAGCCTTTCAGCGAATGTAGGAAGATTGTCAGTATGATGAAAATGCCGATAACGGCGATTGATAAAACAGTCGCATTAGTTCCCCGTATCCACTTGTTCATCCCGCTCACCTCCAACGCTTTCTTTCAAGGACTTGTATGCTAAGAACGAGGAACACCGCTGTTAATGTGATATAAAAGAGGATGTCGCCGCCATGCAGGACGCCTTTTTGCAAGTTCGTCAAATGGCTCGTCAAAGAGAATTGACCGACATAATCCTTCAGCTTGCCTGTCATACCGCCGCTTACCCAATCGAGCAGCCACAACATAAGCAAAATAACAAAGCCTGAAATACCGGCAACCATTTGATTGTTAGACAAACTAGAAGCGAACAAGCCAATAGCCATCATTGCGCAGCCTAATAGGAACATACTCAGATAAGACAGCCATAACACAGGCTTATCCAACGTTCCGAAGGAGGACATAACAAGTGGATAGATCAAGCTGATCGCCACTAGCCCGACTTGTACAATAAAGGCAGACAAATATTTACCGAGCACAATTTCGCCAATGCCCGCAGGTGAAGTCAAAAGCAGCTCATCTGTGCCTTGACGGAACTCATCTGCGATGAGGCGCATCGTTAACAGCGGGATGATAAAAAGGTACACGAATGTGGTATTTCCAACAACGGAGCGCGCATCCACAACCGGCGGCTGACCGTTAACAAAATTGATATAGAAGAAAAAGCTCGATAGCAGCACATAGAATGCGAATGCCACGTAAGCAACCGGCGAAAAGAAATACATTTGCAGCTCTTTCGAGCAGATAGCCCAAATTCTACGCATCGGCATCCACCTCCTCATGTTGATCAGGAGCATAACCGGTTTCGGCAGCAGGTTCATCCGTTGTCAGCTTGAGGAAGATATCCTCTAGGCTGAGGCTTTCCCGCTTCATCTCGAGGATCGGGTAGCCTGCGCCTGCTAGTCGGAAAAACAAGGCTTCACGAATATCAGAGCGATCCGACGAGGTCACGAGCAGTTTCACGGACTCGGCTGCTGGTTCGACGGTTAGTTCGGCGGCGTCCGTTGTCGCTGTGGCAGATTCGCTCGGCGCTGGGGCGTCGATCTCCTTGACTGCTGAGACTGTCTCCAGACTGCGCAGCTCGGTCAAGATCCGCTCGCGAGGCCCCTTGACTTCGAGCGATACTTCGAACGTCTCGCCCATCGTGCGGCCGAGATGCTCAGGGCGCTCGTCGAGCACGACGCGGCCTTGGTTAATGATGAGAACGCGATTACAGATCGCATTAATTTCTGGGAGAATGTGCGTGCTCAGCAGCACTGTATGATTCTCGCCAAGCTCATGAATCAGCTGACGGATCTCGATGATCTGCTTCGGATCGAGGCCCGACGTGGGCTCGTCCAGTATAAGCAGATCTGGTTGGTGTAGAATCGCTTGCGCGAGGCCCAAGCGCTGCTTATAGCCCTTGGACAAGGAGCGAATGATTTGCTTCTCGCGTCCTTGCAGACCGAGCTTGTCGATTGCTTCGCCGACACGCATCTTCTGCTCCCGTGCGGGCACATCGCGAAGATTCGCGATGAAGCGCAAGTAAGATTGCACCGTCATCTCTGGATAAAGTGGCGGTGTTTCCGGTAAGTAGCCGATTTTGCGGCGTGCTTTCTTCGGATTGTCCGCCATGGAATGGCCATCCACCCATATTTGTCCATGCGTCGGATTCAAATAACCCGTAATCATGCGCATTGTCGTTGTTTTGCCAGCACCGTTAGGCCCTAAGAAGCCGACGATCTCGCCGCGCTGCATCGAGAAATCGATGTTATGTACACCGCGATCATTTTCGTACAGCTTGCTGACTTGTTTGACCTCAAGCATCCAAGATCCCCCATTCATACTTTCTTTCATAATATCCATCATCACTATACCCGCGGAACAATAAACCAACCTTAAGCAAATCTGAAAAATACATTAAAAAATTGTGTCTAAATTGTGAACGAAGTGGGGTGGGCGCGAGAGAATGGAGGCTCATCAGGGCGGATGGAGATGGCTGGGTTGGGTGATTCGGGTGAGAAGAGAGAAGGCGATGAGTTGATAGAGGTGACTGAGAACGGGAAACGGTGGCTCGAGCTGAT
>NZ_FNIF01000059.1 GCF_900103825.1 Paenibacillus sp. yr247 | reverse complement strand
AGAACCAAAAAACAGGAGGGAATCGAAATGGCTATTGTACATGTGACGGATCAAACATTCGAGACGGAAGTGGAGAAACAGGAAGGAACCGTATTGGTTGATTTTTGGGCGACTTGGTGCGGTCCTTGCAAAATGTTGTCTCCAGTATTGGATGATTTCGAGTCTGAGTTTGGAGATCAATTGAAAGTTGCAAAAATCAATGTCGACGACAATCTGCAAACCACCGGAAACTTTGCCGTGATGGGAGTTCCAACCCTCATTTTGTTTCAAGATGGAGTTGCCATCGATCAAGTTTCCGGCTATCGTTCGAAAGACCAGATTAAGGCTTGGATTGACAGCCAAACAAAGTGATCGAAGTGATTCGGAACTGGTCGGCCAAGTGATGGCGCTATTTGCCGACCAGAATTGAAAATGAGCCAAACGAAGATTTACTAATAGAGGAAAATTCTCTTAAATTCAAGCCTGTGGTTGGAATTCTCCAGCCCAGGCATTTATATTTGAAGATAAAAGTTCGGAGTTACTTACTCCTACGCGATAATTCTCGTGATCCTGGTGCTTTTCTTTATTCCGAAAGTAATGCTTTCACGAGCTGTATCAAATATTGATCGTGGGAAGGCGGCAAGATTGCCTTTAAAAGTGTACGCTACGCTATCAGGTTGGCGACAACAGGAATGCTAATTCATTTTACCGCCATTCCTACTAACCTGGCTGTTTTTTATTACGGATAATCATTTTGGCGTTGCATCAACGGTCGGATACATAATATCGGCTTCTTTAGTTGCAATTTTCTTGGGAGGAACTTTTGTCACACGGTCAATTGAATTTTTTAAAACTACACTAATTCCCTTTGGTTTTGGTTTACTTTTATTTGCTCGAACGTTTTTGATGCTAAGTATCGCTCATTCTCTGTGACATGTCGTGCTTGCGGTTATCATTACTGGATCTGGATTTGGAAAGCTTTATCCAGTATTAATGAACAAGGCCGTAGTAGCAGCTCCGAAAGAACGCCTTTTTGGATTTTATAACCATAACCGATCGCAGGTAACCTGAGATCTCCATCTCCACATTTTCCTTCTTCAATTCCTTCGTACAAAGAAAATGCCGTTTCACTTCACTCACTCATTTTAGAGTACTTCGAGTAGACGAGAGTGATTGCTGAACATATGGAAACAGTAAGAACATGGAGCTATCGCTGGAAATGAAGCACAATAGGCCGATATCATTCGGCTTGAGCAACAAGGCACATCAAATTCTTCCAGTGAATAAGAAACCCAACATCTCTAAAGGGACGTTGGGTTTCTCACAATCTGAGGTCTCACAAGGGGGTATATCTTTTATGCTTTTCTCAGAGCTTCTTTAATTGATCGATGATTTCCTGAGGCTCCATACGATCCATGAAGTCCGGGTTGACCTGCACGCGGCGAACGATTCCTTCCTTGTCGATAATAAACGTCGCAGGAACCGGTAGCACCCAGCGATCGGTTTTATTGAACTGGTGAGATCCAGCCCAAACGTATTTTTGAAAACATTTTGAAGGGACTCGGACAATTTAAACAGAATTTTGTAGCTATCGGCGACATGGCTGTTCGGATCGCTCAGCACCTGGAGGGTTGGATATTACAGAAGGGACACCAGCTGCCGTGGTAGAAGGTAAGGACAACCGGGCCTTTCGTAAGCTCGTCATAAAGATTCAAATGCCCGCCGAGTGGATTGGCCAGAGTAAAATTCGGCGCTTTATCCCCTTCCTTTAAACCGAACGCGATACCGGACTGCTGTTGCTCCTTAATGTGCCGAAAAACTTCCGACTGGGCCTCTTCAGGTGCGTGACGATAAACATTTCCTTCGTTAGATCCAATTGTTCTTTAACTAACATTGTACAACGCTCCTTTTTAAAATTAATATTGGAGTTGTTTGATCCATTTTTTTTTGGCCAATCATTACGTTATTTTTCTGGATTGTCAACTCTATTTTTGTTTTACTACATGTATGGAAAACTTAATAAATATCAAGAATCAAGAGCAGCGGCAGACGATAAAGGGAAAAGAGACGCGCGCGCGTATCGTCGCTGCCGCTGCCAAACTGATGTTTGATCGCGGCGTTGCCGGTTCAAGCGTGGAAGACGTGCAGCAGGAGGCTAAGGTCAGCGCCTCCCAGCTGTACCATTATTTCAGGGAGAAGCGAGAGCTCGTTCTGGCGGTCATTGTTTATCAGACCGAACAAGTGCTGAGTGCCCAGGAGCCTCTGCTGAGTCATCTGGACAGCATGGAAGCGCTGCGAACTTGGCGCGATGCGATTGTTCAGTTTCAGATTGAACGGCAATGCCAGGGGGGTGTCCGATCTGCTCGCTTGCCAGCGAGCTGGCGGATACGGACTCGGCAGCTCGTACCGAGCTAGAAGCCGGATTTATGCAGTGGGAGCACTCCATTCGCAGAGGACTTCGCGCGATGATTGATCGCGGCGAGCTGAGAGCCGATGCCGATCCGGACATTCTCGCGCTGGCGCTGCTGACCGCCCTTCAGGGCGGCCTTCTTCTTACGCAAGTCCGCAAGGAGACGAGCCCGCTCGAAGTGGTATTTGACGCCATGCTTGCGCATATCCGCACGTTCATCATCTGATGTGCCGCCAGAAAATGCGGCGGATATGCTGAAGCGTATTTCAAACGGCACAAGATGTCGTTTGATGCTTTTTAATGATGCTGTATTTATTAAAAAAATACATTATGAGGAGGAAGTTTCGTCTTTCTGTTTTGCTCCTGCAGAGGAGGCGGTCCCAATGCCTTTTGTTCGGGGATAATAAAGTTTGGATTTCGTATACGATGAATATATTCACAAAGGTGGAGACAAAAACTGTTCTCCACCTTTGTATTTTATTATGAAGCAGCGGTATCTTTCATTCAATTTATTTAAATGAGACGGTCCAGGATCAGCGCAATCACTTTGCCCATAGACTAGACACTTAGAAAAAAGGTTTCAGGCTGTGGGTACCTTTTTGTATACTTGAGTAAGCAGCGGAGTGGATAATATGAGCAAGAAGCAATTTAATGAAGAAGCTTAGAGCGGGCTCGTTTTATGCCAAAGCGGCAGAACTGATCAAGAAGGTCTTCCATTGAAAGGGTTTCAAAAAAGAGGCTCGCTCCATCAAAATGATACTTGAGAAAAAGTTTAGCATCATGTATAACCTGAAAAGAATCCGCAGGCTCATGAAGAAATTAACCTCGTATGCCCTCATAGAAAACCCAACCCATACAAGCTCATGGCCAAGGCAAGCAGGGACATCGACCCCTTCCTAACCACTTGCAGAGAGATTTCAGACTAGGTGTACCGGGGCTTGCATTGCTTACCGATATCACCTATCTTCCGTATGGCCGCACAGAGATGGCCTATTTGCTATATATAGGGACTTAAAGTAATGGATTTTTATTGTTGGATAATCTCATTCACCTACTTGGTTTAATATCTTAATTTTACAGAGAAAAGGCACAATCTCCTCAAAAACTTGAGGAGATTGTGCCTCTTTCAATACAGGAAACATCTTTTGTCGGCTGCCTTACTCTTGAAGGCTTTTTTTTAAGTGTCTTTGACAAAAGGTCCAGATTAATGTGAGAAAGCTGCGGAGAGCTTTCTTTTTCCGACCTTAATTATTGAATAACGCGGCGAGCCGTAGTGTAGTGCTCGTTCCACCAGCCGCTGTTGATATCGGTGATCGTTACCCCGCCTTTACCGTAGGTATTGATCATTTTGCCGTTTCCTATATAAATGCCAACATGATGAATCGGGGAGTAGAAAAAGACCAGATCACCCGGCTTCAGCTTGCTCCGAGGTACATAAGTCCCCACTTGGGATTGCTGTCTAGAGTTGCGCGGAATTTTAATTCCGTTTTGTTGGAATACATACTGCGTAAAGGAAGAACAATCGAATGAATTAGGATTTCCAGAAGGTGCTCCGAATTGATAACGAACTCCCAAGAATCGTTGACCCGTTGCTACTACGTTATTGGCTTGGGAAGAAGCGGAAACTGTTGCAGCATGAGCTTGAGGCGCTCCGATTACCAAGTTTCCTGTCGTCAATAAAGCTAAGCTGAGGCTACCTCCAAGTAACGTTTTCGTGAGACGGTTCATTCTCATGGCAAGTTCCTCCTAGGTGTGTGATTATTGTTGTGTTGTTGCTGCCGACAAATATACTATATCACATCGAAATATGTATGAAATTGGAAGGTGTTCCATAACCATAAGCCAAGCTTAGCTTTTTCCCCCTTTATTAGAATTTCATGAGAATTCGCGGTCGGGAAAGGGCTTGAAAAAAATGTTCAGTTTGCAATGGGAAGTGTTTTCTTTTCCAGCATTGGGCGATTTATGCCGGAAACGAGCGAACAGCCTTCTTCCAAAAGCGATATGACGGATCGTTTCGAGATAATTGAAGTGGTCGCTTGAAACGGAATCATTGACGGAGCTATCCGAGCTGTTGATTGAGGTGATAGAGCACAGAGCCTTCATCAGTTTTCTGCCGCCGTAACCCGTAAGGCTACAATTTTGTCTAGCCTTGCTGATATCGATAACACTACACTGGAGATCGCATGCGTAAAATCCGGCGACGTCCGGTTATTGTCTGTACAGACGAATGAATATAGAACTATGGACGCTTGCCGGCAGGAAAAAGGTAAATGAGCAAATAGACAGCGAGATGCTTGGGTTCGGATTGCTGAAGTTGAAGGATTTCAAATACAGAATGGAATGACTCTTGAAGAATGGGAGCAGCTGACATTCGGAGAGGAAGAATGAAGTATTAACATGGACACGTTGTGTTGTTGGTGTTTGAGCAGTAAAGTTCTTTAATTGAAATTAATGTCTTTAACTCCCAGCACGATTTGGAATACAGCTATGAACAGAAACGTTTCACTCTTGCCGATTACGAAGGGGGGCGGAATGTGACGGAACAAGCGCTCATTATCAAACATCCCTCATAAAGAAAGAGAAACCCAAGCATCTTTGAAAAAGGATGTTGGGTTCCTCGAAAATCCGTAGCCACACAATGAAGCCTCTTTTTTATGCTTTTGTAATTTAACAAAAATGGAGTTGACAATCCATAAAAATGACGTTATCATGAATTAATGGAGTAACTACTCCAATAACATTAATTTAAAGGAGAGTTGTACCATGTCGGTTAAAGAACAATTGGATCAAACGAAGGAAGGTTTTATTGCCACCGCGCCTGCAGAGGTGCAATCGGAGATTTTTCGGCATATTCAGGAGCAACAGCAGTCCGGTATCATTTTCGGGTTGAAGGAAGGGGATAAAGCCCCGAATTTTACGCTGGCCAATCCGCTCGGTGAGCCAGTGAACCTGTATGACGAGCTTGCGAAAGGCCCGGTTGTCCTGACCTTCTACCGCGGCAGCTGGTGTCCCTTCTGCAATATCCAGCTTCGTGCTTACCAGCAATTGCTGCCGGAGATTGAGAAGCTCGGCGGCCAGCTGATCGCCGTCACTCCGCAAAGCCCCGACAACTCGCTGTCTCACAAGGAGAAGGAGGAACTGACCTTCCAAGTGCTGAGTGACTCGAACGGCCGAGTCGTCGACAGCTACAAAATACTGTATGAAGTGCCCGATTACCTTCAGGACGTCTTCAAAAATAAGTTCGGTCTGGATCTGACCGAGTTCAATAAAACCGATCGCTGGATTCTGCCGGTACCTGCGACATTTATTATCGACAAAGAAGGAATCGTCCGCCGCGCGCATGTCAACCCGGACTTCATGAAACGGATGGAGTCACAGGAAATCATCGATCAATTACAGAAACTCTGAGAGTCATGTATGGAAAACGTAATGGAAGTCAAGAAACAAGAGCAGCGGCTGACGAAAAAGGGTAAAGAAACGCGCACGCGTATCATCGTCGCCGCGGCCAAACTGATGTTTGAGCGCGGCGTTGCCGGGACATACGTGGAAGAGGTGCAGCGGGAGGCCAAGGTCAGCGCCTCCCAGCTGTACCACTATTTCAAGGAGAAGCGAGAGCTCGTTCTGGCGGTCATAGTGTATCAGACGGAGTGTGTGCTGGATGCCCAGGAGCCTCTGCTGAGCCATCTGGACAGCATGGAAGCGCTGCGAGCCTGGCGCGATGCGATGGTCCAGCTTCAGATTGAACGGCAATACCAAGGGGGCTGTCCGATCGGCTCGCTTGCCAGCGAACTGTCGGATATGGACGCGGCGGCTCGCAGCGAGCTCGAAGCCGGATTTATGCAGTGGGAGCACTCCATTCGCAGAGGACTTCGTACGATGCAGGAGCGCGGCGAGCTGAGAGCCGATGCCGATCCTGACGGCCTCGCGTTGGCGTTGTTGACCGCTCTTCAGGGAGGCCTTCTTCTTACAAAGTGCCGCAAGGAGACGAGTCCGCTCGAAGCAGTACTGGACGCTATGCTTGCGCATATTCGTTCGTTTGTCGTCTGATGTGCCGCCAGATGATAAGGCGGATATGCCGAAGCGTCACGCACACAGCACAAGATGTCGTTCGATACTTTTTAATGATGCTGCAATGTAGTTTCATTCTTACGAAATGAAGGGAGGATATTTCGTTTTTCAGCTTTGCTCGGCAGAGGAGGCGGTCCTAATGTCTCTTGTTCGGGGATAATAATGTTTGGGATCTCGTATACGATGAATATATACACAATGGTGAAGTGAGTATATCGCGGCGCGGCCTTCTGGCTTATACAGGTAATGACATGGAGAATGAGTAACGATCAACACGATATGCGGCATTGAGTGGAACGAAAGTTTTCCCCCGAACACCACCCTAATGTGTTAATGCAACGGTCTATGTCATCCCGCCCACTAATCACAAACTACAAGAGTCGGTGTGGTGAAACTCCACTTTTAACATACAGGTCACTTTTAGAACCTTGAAGTAATACAGCGTCACGGATTCTAGAAAAAATTAAGTTCCAATTTTAATCCATATGTTGCGAGTGGTGTCAGTACAATTTCCAAACGGTCAAGCATAAAAATCAATTAGCGTGAACTTCAGGCATTTCCTCTTCGAAAAAGAGGTCGTCCAGCGAGCTGAGCGTACCGTCTTCCTCTACTTGAAAAACAGACATTTTGTCGCCCTTCACGGTCAATTCAATATAACAGCCTCAGCAGTAAAATTGATGAGAGCCTATTTTGCCGATGTCTTTGGAATTGCAGTTCGGACAACGGAGCATGGTCATCACACCCTATTCACGGCAATACCCCCAGCAGATAGTGAGGATATGCTCAAGTTTTCTGTCGTTGTTGTACATCTTACGAGAAGATTATCCCTATTAAATGCTTACCACTGCTTTTGTATCAGTTGAGCTTCCGGCTCTCATGGCCGGGATATTGTCTTACAAAATATGGTCCACATCAAACGATGAACGAACCGATATGTGCAAGCATGGCGTCCAAACTAACTTCAAGCGGCCTGGTTTCCCGGCGCACCTGAGTTAGAACAAGTCCGCCTTGAAGAGCCGTCAGTAGAGCCAGTGCCAGATCATCCGGATCGGCATGGGTTCTCAGTTCGCCGCGGTCATACATTGCGCGTAGTCCGTTGCGGATGGAGTGTTCCCACTGCATGAACCCGGCCGCGAGCTCAGTACGAGCAGCCTGGTCCGATTCTGATAATTCGCTGGAGAGCGCACCGATTGGACATCCACCGTGGTATTGACGCTCAATTTGGAGTTGCACAATCGCATTGCGCCAGGATCGCAGTGCTTCCATGCTGTCCAAGTGGCTCAGCAGAGGCTCCTGCGAAGCCAGCACATACTCAGTCTGATACACAACGACCGCCAAAACGAGGTCACGCTTCTCCTCGAAGTAATGGTACAGCTGCGAAGCACTCACCTGAGCCTCCCGCTGCACATCCTCGACGGTTGTACCAGCTACTCCACGTTCAAACATCAGTTTGGCCGCAGCGGCGACGATTCGAGCACGCGTTTCCTTTCCTTTTTTTGTTAAACCTTGTTCCTGCTTCATATCAATTCTCCTT
>NZ_FNIF01000050.1 GCF_900103825.1 Paenibacillus sp. yr247 | reverse complement strand
CAGATCAAGGGAGTCATTATACGAGCCCTAAGTACCAAGAACTTTTGAAGCAAAAAGGGTTAGGTCAATCCATGTCTAGACGAGGAAATTGCTGGGACAATGCGCCTCAAGAGTCTTTTTTTGGCCACATGAAGGACCATGTTGATCATCGTAATTGTTCCTCATTAGGAGAACTACAACGAGAGATTGACCGTTATATTCGCTACTACAACAATAATCGATATCAGTGGGGATTAAAAAAGATGACACCTGTGCAATACAGGAATCATCTATTGTTAGCCGCCTAGACACAAGGCTTTTTTCAAGTGTCCTTGACAAAGGGTCCAGATCAATCAACCTTTGCGCTGTTTTTTATTACAACCCTTCATGCCTAGAACAGTTCCACCTGGCTCACCCTATTTCCTATCCTATCTAATGTATCGGGATCATTATCCCTGAAATACGCAGTTTGAATCTGCTGAGTAGACTCGATGATCTGCTTCGAAGAATCGACAGCATGACGCAGACGACAGCTGTATACGATTGGAAAATAGTCTTGCAGAAATTTCCCCTCCACATGCGCGGTTAAAGCGATCATTTGAAAACCGAGTTGCTCTGCAATGAAGAATACAGGACTGAGCACATGGTCACTTGATGCTTTTCCAAATGGGTTGTCAAGAATAACGGTACGGTGTCTTTTCATTTTGGCTTGAATAAATTGCTTCCGCTCCGCTACATAATTAAGCAAACCAAGGAATAGCGTCATATTTTTGCTCCATTTCTCACCGCCGGACCAGCGGTTCGATTGTTCCCAAGAAAACGCCGATTTCGTTACTTGCTGATCATTGGTCACTTTATGGCATGCCACCTTCACTCCTTCTCCATTCATAACAACTTGAATCAGTTGTCTGGCATCAAGCCACTTCTCCAGATCCTTGCGGATAGAAGCTTGCTGCTCCTGCCAGCCTCCTTGCTCTTGTTCAGCTGTGTACCGTTCGAGCTTACTCATAATCCAGTCGATATGTTTGCGAATCCTCTGCTTACCGTCCTGTTCTTCCCATACTGGTATCGTGAAGCTGTAAATCTCTTTCCATCCTTCGCCCGTTTTAACACGGGTTTTCTTCGGAATCTCTTTTAACTCCTGCACAATCAATTTTAGATGAGCGTTGATATGCTGGATATACTGCTGCAGTTCCAGATCGTGTGTCTGCAGTGTTTGCTCCCAAAGATGCACGGCCATTTGAATTCGCTGTTCCATGGATTTTTGGAAATCGGTAATTTCCCCATAGTTGTCCTTTGTTTCTACGCCCTGAATCGTCATTTGTCTTAATTTCACATCTTTAACGTGTGTGCTGCAGTATTCCTTTAACCGCTGTCTACCCTTTTGCACCGACTTTTGCTCTTCAAGGCGTCGGTCATTACGTACCCTTAACTGTTCGATGCTTCGCTCTGTATACAATGCACGGTTATATCTGAATTCCACCTTATTCTCTTCGCTGATAACCGATATAGGAAGCTTGATATCCTCGAGTGCATGAACAAGCAGATGCTTGTTCCACAAGCCCACCACATGCTCCAATTCCTTCAACTGCTTATCCGTTTGCATTTCCTGCTGCTTTAATTGTTCAGCTTCGCTTCGAAGTTGCGTTTCCTCTGCAGATAATCGCTCCTCCACTGCCCAAAGAGCTTCCTGAAACAGATCTGGTTCATGAGCGGGAAACTGTTCGTTAAACTGCAGCATCAATAGCTGTAAGGCCCCATTCTTAGTTTGTAGCTCATTCACTGTTCTTGTGTGCTCTCTGGTCACTCTCTGACACTGGTTGCGATAATCTTGAATACTTGACCATCCGCCCCGTTTCCGTTTCTCGATTTCTATAGGCAGCGGCATCTCGGTATCAAGGTCAGGATGTTCCGTAAATAACTGCTCCATCAATCGTGAACATTCCTGTTCCCGCTCTTGCTCACTGGACAGATTCGTCTCCAGCTGCCGTCTTTCCTGATAAATACGGTGCCGCTCCAGATCCAACACTTTACGTTCCTCTTTTAACTCTTCGATGGTTCCATCGGAAAACTCAGGAGGACATGACTGTACTTCGGAATATCGCTCATCGAGTTGCAGCAAACGCTGCTGCATGATAATGTCCTGCTCATCTCTTTTCAGCATATCGTTCTCTTGTCGCGCCTGTTGCTGCATGGTTTGTTCACGCTCAAGCTGCTTCTGGAGCAAATCAAGCTGTTCACGAACGGGAATAATCTCCTTTTCTAGCTTGTTCACTTCATTTGCCAACAACATGTATTGTCTGCCTTCCTGAAGCCACATGCCCAACTGTATAATATGGCTTCCCATATCCTCTACTGCTTTTCGCCGTTGTTCTTCCTTTAGGCGATTATTAATTAAATCATTTTCCAACCGCTCCAGTTCCCTGTTTAACTCGATCAGCTTTGCTTGTTGATTTAATCGTTTCTGCTCTACTTCTTGCTGCATGGTCAGTGGAAATTTGACCAAAAAGGCTGCAAATTTCCGTTGGGCGGATTGCCATTTCGCAATATCCAATTCCGCTTTCTCGCGCTCCACTTTTACTTCGTCAGCCTGTTCAGCAAGTTCGGATTTCCATTGTTCAAATCTAGCAGGCTGTTCGTTGTTAAGCCAATGCTCAGGCACAACCCATTGCTCGGCATCAGCATCAGAAGGCAATTGTCCCTGCACTGCATTCGCTGCCTCTTGCGTGTTTAACACACGAATCGGGTAAGCAAAGCTCCCTTTTGTCTGGCGAAGCTTTTGCTGTAGTATTGACTTCTCATGATCCGTTGTGATGAGAGTTACTGCCCAAAGTCTGCTCGATTGTATTTCTCCCCCAGCCTCATCGTACAAATCGTTAATATAAACGGTACCAAGCTGAAGCAATGAGAATTGATGACGCCACTGCTCACAGAGCTTTGATACCGCTACATCCGCAAAAAACAGCTCTTGTTGCCCGTGATCATCCACATAACGGTAAGCAAGACGCTCCTTGATAAGCAGTTTTCGCTTGTGGTCAAGCCGCTTCTCAATCTCCTCTGCGAGCTGCTCCTGAATAGATGCTTGCTTCTCGTACAGAGATCCTCGTTTCTCCCAGGAAGGACGAAGGTTAACAAGCTCCAGCTTCACCTCGTCATGCTCCATACGCTGTCGTTCTTCTTGCTCCAGGAGTTTTGTCAGCTCCCTATCCGTTTTCATGCGTTCTTCAATCGCGTCGTTCCGTCTGCCATTCTTAGCGTTGCGTTCCTCTTCCAGCCGTTTGAGCTCCTTAAGTAATGCAATACGGCTTTGTTCAAGCCGCTGTTCTTCCTCAGCCCAAAGCGGCATCTGTATCTCGACTTTTTCCAAATGCGAATTAATTAGAATTTTATTTGCGATTTGTTCGAGTTGCTGTCGTTTAATTCTCTGTTCCGTATCTCTTGTAAGTATTGTTTTTTCTTTTTCCAAAATATCCTCTTGCAATTGATCGATCTTATGATCCATAGCCAGCAACTGTTTCGCCAATTGTTTCAGAAGCGTTTCCTTTTCTGCTTGGCGACCTGATAATTTCTTATCTTTCTCTTGGAATAAATACCGCAGCTGACCCCCGTTCAAATCCCAACGCTTTTGCAGTATTTGTTCATCCTCAGAATACGACTGCCGCTCCAGCTGTTGCCCGATCTGCTTTATTTTCGCCAATGCTTGAAGTCGTTTCTCTCGTCCCTCGGCATATTGTAGCGAGAAATAGTTACGTTCCGCTTCCCCCAAACGTGCCTCCGCCCGCTCCAAATCATTCTGGGTAAGCTGCAGCTTCGTCTCTAGTGCATCCTTATCTTGTCTTTCCTGGACAATCGATAATGATTTTCGCTGCCGGAGAAGCCTCCCCTTGCGTTTGCTCCATTCCTCATGCTGGCTTAGTAGCCGGCTTTTCGCTAAATGAAGTTCCTTCTCGTGCTCCACCGACAACTGCCAGTATGACTTCGCTTCCCTACGTCCTTCCTCATATTGCTGCTCCTGGTGACCGAGCTTCTCATAGAGCATTACATACTGGCCCAACTCCTGCAAAATACGGTTATTTTCTTCGATCTGCTCCTTTAATTCCTTGTATTTCTTAAATCCCTCACGGTGAGATTCAAACATTTTTGCGAACGCCCCTTGCTCATAGCCTTCAATGGATTGCTCAACCGTAGGGATAAGCAACCGATCAAATAATTGTGTTGTTGACTTGCATTCGTCAAAAAAGTTCTCGATCCCGCCTTCTGTGTCGTTGATTTTGGCAATGGCTTCCCATTCGCCCGTAATAATTTGAAAATGATCTTCCAAATAAGCTCTATATTCTTTGATCGAGGGGAACGATGCTTTGGCATTAAGCGGGTGACGCTGTTCCATTACGGTGTAGTAATCCTGCATTTCGCCTTTATCTGCCGGACGTGACTTGCCCAAGTATGGTTTGACGAATGGCACATGATCAAGGCCATTGCTATCATGCTCGCCATATTCATAGACATAACGAAGAGAGTCGATTCCGTTACCCGATTGGAATAGGCTTACACAGGTTATGGCGTACCTTCTTCGGGGCTTGTCATTTAAGATCCATTCAATGGCAACATGCGCGGGGCCATTATCCAGGGACAGCGTCTCCTTTACCTTGCGCCCCGCCAGGTCAGCATGAGGGAAAACGGCTTGAAGGGCAGTTTGAATAAACACCGTTTTTCCTCCGCCGTTTTCCAATACGATGGCCCCATTATGCCCGTAGAAGTCGAATATTTCATCATTATACCGTTTATTACCACCCTCATAGATGACATGAGTAAACCTGATTTTAGAGATTGTCGGCATCGTAGTGTTCCCCCTTCTGCACCGAGGTGCTTTTTCTAACCTCTTCAAACTGATACAGAAATTGCAGAATGCCACGATTATTTTGCAATTCCATAAAATACCGCTGCACAATAATTTTTGTTTTTTCGGTCAACGTGAGTTCACTTTCGCCTACTTCTTCTGCTAGATCTTGTTCTAGCAGGAACCTTCTGACCATGTCCATAAAGCTTAACCGACTGATCGTGTTTCCGCTTTGCCTTTTCGCCGTTTCCTTGATATCATCCATCGCATCCCACTTTTCAATGATAGCTGACCAATTGTAAGAGAACTCCTTCTCATACTCCTTCAACTGCTCGGGATCATGTTCCTTAAGACCTTCAATCCTCTCCTGAACAAGCAAAAGCCACTCGTCCAGAGGTATAAAATCCCTTGTCGGTTCCATGCTTTGATAGCTATCGTAGAAAGTGCCAATAAACGTAATAATGGCTACATACATTAAATATAAGTCGGCGTTAACCGCTTGACTGCGCAAATACGTTTTTTTCAAATAATCGTTGGAAACGTGAAAGGGCGATAATCGAGCTAGTGGAATGAGATGAAGCTGATCACCCGCCGTAACGGTCATACAGTCAACTTCTCGCGCGAATTGATCTACAAGCCCCCTGATCTCGTCATCGGCCATATACATCTGTAGTCCTTCGCGTTCCACAATTCCTCGCCTACTCAATTCGGCATACAGACGAAACGCTTTCAACACAACTTCGGTATCATAAACCATCATCAAGTCCTCCCCATCTCAGCTTCATCTCTTGGATTATGAACCGCTCATTCACTTGAATCATCCCATATTCCTCTTCGAGGAGGAGAGTACGATTACCGAGCAGTCGCATCGCTTCTTCCATACCGTTAGGCTTGGCTTCCTCATTATGCTGCAACGGCTTTGAATGAATGGGGCTGCGCTGATGCAAGATCAGCCAAAAATCGTAGAAAGCACGACTATCTAGCAAGTAAGCTTTCTCCTCCTTATACCATTCAATCCGTTCAGATAATCGTACTAACGATCGGCTACTCAAACTTTCAAGTAAATCGACCATCAATTCAGTAAAAAGCGTCCCCCTGCGTTGAACAAATTCGTCTGCCTGATCCCCATCTGCAAGCTCTAGGAAACCCTCATCCCGATTATCTACTTCGCCGTCCCCCGTAATATTTTGTGGAGCAAATACGGTGAGAAGCGACCAGCCTGCTGTTTGCTCAAGCCCTATAAAAGGTGAAAGAACCCCTCTCAAAGCATCAAGGGGCAGCGGAGAACCGAACACAAGACTAGCAATGTCCTTATCAAAATTAAAGGAGTCCATTCCAGTATAATATAGCGACTCTTTCGCCGCCTGCAATGCTCCGCTTTTCAACTCCATGCTCCGTTGCAGCAATGAGGTATGTTCCCCATGTACCTTCTCAAGCTCAACCGATATTCGCAAAATAAATTCATATGCATTATGCTGTTTGGACTGCAGCGTGTCCGCATAAATACGTTCCTTCGTTTCCTTAACAAAGTCTCTAAGCTCTTCGAACTCTTCATTTTCCCGTTGAAGACGTGCATAAATATCATCCAATAGTGTGCCGTATTTCTTTAAGGTTTCTTCGGAGACGATACTCCGTTTAATCTCATGAGCAAGCTTAACCATACGCTCCTGTAAGGCCTCTACATCGACACGCATTTCATTAATTTGCCGAAGCGCCCCTTGAAATTCACCTTTCTCTAATTGCTTGCGCAGCACGAGCTGATGGATTGAGAGCTGGAATTCCAGATAAAATTCCTTGGTCGCAAAAACGAGTTCAAGCCCGTCCTCATCTAGGGCATAGTATTGGGTATTAGACTTGGCATCAAAGGCGCTTGCCTTCAGAATGGATGTATTTATCGTGCTTTGTTCCTGCGTTTCCCAATTATAAAAAGAAAAAGACCGTTTCCTCCCCGAAGCAGGACGAAAGACCTGTATGACGGAACGGGCGAGTTCTTCAAAGTCGTCTCCTGTAAAGTGAAGCCGCTGCGCAGTGACTATTTTCAAAAAAGCAGCAAGATCTTTAACTCCCGCCCTTTGATTGCGCATTAGCTTCTGCTCGAAAAAAAATAACAGGGAGAGTAGTCCAAGCTCCATCATATCGATGGCTGTGCCATTCAGATCCGTCTGCTTTTTGCGCTGCAGCTCAAAGAGAGGGTCAAACAAAGCTACCTTTGACATGCGCTCTTGAAAACCCGTTACAATTTGATTGACATCAGCCGCCCCGACTATATCCATGAAGCATCCCTCCATATTTGCTGTAACTGCCGTGTCGACAACGTTTCTTGTGGATAATAATTTCCGCTTGTCAGATAACGATCGAGCTGATCCCTATCTGGGAAAGGAAAACACGCGAGAAACGACTGCAAGGCTTGATTGTCTCGCCGCTGATTCGCTTTCCCCTTGGCTGGCTCCTTCTCCATACAGGCAGAATAGAACGGTAGAGCAGGGATCATTCGTATCTTCTTTGATAGATTGTACCAAATCTGTATGCCCGAATGATCCAAGTCGCCAAAGTAGTAAAAGAGGTGCTCTCTACCCTTGACAGGGTATTGCAGAGGAAACAGATCTATATTGCCGACGATTTTGTTCCCGCACCCATAAATGAGTGAATGAAACAAGGTTTCGGTCAATGCTGGAAGAAGCGCCTGAAAAGTTGCCTTATTCTCTACAATAAGATGCAAGCATGGATGTGTACTTGATGGTTCAGATAACAATGGAGGATTGATAGCCAACATAAGGGGATCATATTCGGATTCAATTAGCAGCTTATCCCACAAACCGATTCGTTCGAGAATGGATTTCCCTCCACGCTCAGTCACCCATTTCTCATCACCGACAAGCGCAAAGCTTCTCTCTGGAGCGGATGCGATTTTATCTGGAAATGGGTTGTTTTGCAAATAGTGATGAATCTTTTGAATATAGGGAAGATCGGAATCAAAAGATACTTCACCAAGCGCAAAATACCGATCAAGTGAGATAAATGGATGAAGATCAAGGCGATACCTATGAAGACGCTGTTGGAAATTCGACTTTAGCAATGTGTTTTGAATGCGATAACGATTCGCCAAGGAAGGCCTCTTAGATCTCCTTCCTGCTGACTTTACTTCTGTTAACAGGCCCGTTTCTTCCATCGCCAGCACAACCTCAGCAAACTGTTCATAGGTGACTTGCTCGCCATCAAATAACTTCTCCAGTTGCTCAGTCCAAACGGTTGCTTGCTTTGCCATTTTGATGAATTCACTCATTTTAAGTTGAACTTCTTTCATTGTCGACTCCTGTCTAAATTAATGAATATAAAGCAATTATATCAGAATGCTACCTCACTATTTGGAAATAATGAGGAGGAATGCGTTCCACAATCCTTATAATTATTAGGATAGTCTTGAAGATTCCCATATCGGCAACCAGAACAAAATTCCGCCAAGATAAATAATCACTGTAATACCCTTGTGACCAACCACTTTATCTAAGTTGTGAACTGCGTCTTGATCTTTCCCTCGAGGTTCATAATGAATGAGTCACCCGGTTTGTAATAGCTTTCTCGATCTTAATTATGACATTTAAAATAGACACATTTTTGTCAGCGAATATACGTTCCGACAACAAAAAATTTCAATTCATACAATGAAAATAAATCAGGCTCAACTCCATATTTCTATGGGTTGAGCCTGATATTGTTAAATCGTTTTAACCATCAAATCACCATTTTATTAATTTTGAATATCCAAACGCCCCTCAACTAACCAGTCTAATAATACTTACAAATCCACAAAACGGATAGTTTGCAAAATCAGTTAGAAATATATGGGTCTCTAAAATGAATAAAATGTTAATAATAGCTTCCAAGCTGAGTAATTACGGAGGGGTTAATAATGGCAACTTTAGAAAAGCGAGGACCTGGTTCTTGGAGGCTTACAGTTGAACTTGGTTTTGATACAAACGGTAAACGGATAAGAAAAAGGAAAACTGTTTCTAATATGACAAAACGTGAGGCTGAAAAAGCGCTCGCCAAGTTTGTCACAGAGATTGAAATCGGCGAATTCATCGCACCACAGAAAATGTCTTTTGGTTCCTTTGTAGAAGAATGGAAGAACAAATACGCTTCGAAGGAACTTGCACCTAAAACATTAAAAAATTATTCCGTTCACTTGAAGAATCACATCCTGCCTGTCATTGGCCATAAACAAATAGATCAGATCCAACCTATGCACATTCTGTCCTTACTTGAAGATCTCGGAAAAACAGGTGCACGGAAAGATGGTAGAGGTCAATTACTCTCAAGCGGCACGATTCAATACATATATAGAGTAATTAAAAATGTTTTTAATCAGGCAATCCATTGGAAACTGTTAAAAACACACCCGATGGCAGGGATTAAAAAGCCAAAGGTCGTTTCAAATGATATCGAATACTATTCAGAAGCAGAAGCACAAGAGGTCATTAAGGCATTAAATCAGGAATCATTAATGTGGAGAGTGTATTGTACTGCTGCTTTAATCGGAGGTTTCAGAAGAGGTGAATTGGTTGCTTTGGAATGGTCCGATGTTAATTTTGAGGATGAATCAATATGGATAAACAAGAGCATTTCACTCACAGAAAATGGTCAAGCCATCCTTGGGGAACCCAAGAGCAAAAGTTCAATTGGGAAAGTTGATATGCCACAATGGTTTATGGATTTATTGAAACTTTATCAAATTGAATGGGTGGAAAATAAAAGAGCTGTTAAAGATTTATGGATCGGTGCAGAACATAGTTACCTATTTCACGGAGGTTTTGGCAAACCATTGTATTTTACGTATCCCTCCGAATGGTGGCGAAGGTTTACTGAAAGACATAATCTAAAACGAATTTCTCTCCACGGCTTAAGGCACACGACTGCAACCATTTTGCTTGAGAAACAAACCGATATGAAAACAATTCAAGAACGACTCCGCCATGCAAATTTCACGACGACCGCCAATATCTATACCCATGTTACTCGGAAAATCAGCCGCGAAGCTGCTAATAAATTCGATGGCCTGAATCCATCACTGATGACATAAAAATTCGTCCCCAAATCGTCCCCAAGCACGTAAGTATAACACATGAAAGAACAAGAAAAAGTAAGTGAAAAATAAGAAAAACCCTTGATAATCAAGGGTTTTTCTAGGAATGCGGTCGGAGGGATTTGAACCCTCACGCCTTGTGAGCGCCACCCCCTCAAGATGGTGTGTCTGCCGTTCCACCACGACCGCTTAAGAAAACTGGGGATCTAGGATTTGAACCTAGGCATGACGGAGTCAAAGTCCGTTGCCTTACCGCTTGGCTAATCCCCATTGATAAAGGGAAAAGGGCGACCGATGGGACTTGAACCCACGAATGCTGGATCCACAAACCAGTGCGTTAACCCCTTCGCCACGATCGCCACAGTAGGGATTTATTCCCTGAAGACTAGATACGAAACTTGCGTAAAGTGTTACCTTAGGTTACATGCTTATGCTTCCGAAGCTAGCTTTCCTCCGGAAAGCTTTGAGGTTAAGCCCTCGACCGATTAGTATTCGTCAGCTGCATGCATTGCTGCACTTCCACCTCGAACCTATCAACCTCGTCGTCTACAAGGGGTCTTACTGACTTGGGAAATCTCATCTTGAGGGGGGCTTCGCGCTTAGATGCTTTCAGCGCTTATCCCCTCCGTACATAGCTACCCAGCGATGCCTCTGGCGAGACAACTGGTACACCAGCGGTACGTCCATCCCGGTCCTCTCGTACTAAGGACAGCTCCTCTCAAATTTCCTACG
>NZ_FNIF01000069.1 GCF_900103825.1 Paenibacillus sp. yr247 | reverse complement strand
CCGCTTATTTCGTATATTAAGAATCGTTAATAATAAAGATACTACAAAATAATGAAGATGAAAAGCACGCTTAACATAACTTCTGGTAGAACGTTATTCTGCTGCTGCCTCATGATCGATGGCACACCAGCGGGGAAAGAATGAAAAGAACAATAAACCAACTATCCGCAAACTGTTTGTTAACAAACCAACGACTCCTGTTCTTTGCTTCATGCGTTTCGCTCCCCCCTACTGTATCCGGAACCCGCTCCTATTGCGCTCAGCTTGTTTGTCTGTTAGCCTCGCTCCCGCTCCCTTAGCTGCATCTTCCTCCCTGCTACATGCCGCTCCTATAAATATGACTTGACTCCCTACCTGATCTGTGGCAGATCCCCACCCCTTAACAACCCGGTTTTCGCGCAGCGCGCGCCCAACCCCCTCCCCCCCAATCTGCCTTCAACTAGATACGGATTTAGTTGCAGTTGAGCTATCTGCGACTGCATACGGATTAAGTTAGGTGCGTACTTAGTTGAAGAGTTGAAATCTGCAACTAGGTACTAGTCTTGCTCCAGAGTACCGCTGTGGTATTAAGGGTGAAGGATAAAGGGATAAGGAGGGTCTTTTACGGTGTGGTTTGTTAACAAACAGTTTGCAAAGAGTGGCGTTTGGTTAGGTCGTGTGCTATACTGGATGCAAATAGCCAGCACACTCCAATTACGTTCGTACAAATAGCTTTTTATCGCTTGAAAAACTCATAGAGAGGGTGATTCCGTGAACCCGGAGAAACTAATAAAACCTGACGAAAGGTTAGGAAATGTGGTTAAGGTTTATGAGGTACTTGAGTACATCGTGTTAGCCGAGCTCATGAAAAAGAACGACTACGCCCAAAACCTGGAGCAGACGATCATCAAATCCCTGGCTAATGTAGGCGTCAACAAAGGGTTTCTATCTCAGCGCCTTACCAGCCTGATCGAGTCCGGAAAGGTCGAGAAAATAGGTACCGATCCCGACCATCGTTCTCGTCAATTGCTTCGCATCACTGAAGCGGGTATCGAATATTTCAAACGCATTGCGTCAGAATTGCCGGCCAAGGTTAAACTAGCCAAAAAAACCTATACTGCTTTTGAAGCGTATATGGATCAGTACGCAACCATGTCATTAAAGCAAGGGGAACCAATAAAATGAAAACTGTACCCATTCACTCCGATGCTGAGCTTTTTCGCTGCCTCATCTTCCAGACACCAATTCATATTCACTTCGCGGATGGAACGTTCTACCCTTCGATCATTAATGGTTTCGATGATGACCTTATCTATGTTGACGGCGGGTTCGAGTTCCGTTCGAATATTTCCCTTTGTCGAAAAGAGTTTCGCTATGATGCTGATTTAGAGAACTGCGTCTGGTTTCAAACTCCCGTGGAGCTGCGTGTCGAAGATCAGATTCAAGATGTAGCTACTCGTCTTAACGCTATCATGGACGATATCATATTGGTTGACGGCGCGTATTACTTCCGATCCAATACCGTCGTGCTTGCTGCATAAGGAAGGTGATTGTATGGCCAAAGAATATGCTGAGATTATAAAACAATTAAAGGATACGTTCCCGAAAGGTACTGTGAAAAATGCAAGATTCATTCCGAATCAGGTGTATGTTGATCGACTTGAAGTCGCTGCGGAAAGCAGATGGGATAAAGAAATCCGCCAGCTCGACGTCCGTCCTGATCTCGGCTATGTGAAGGCCATTGTGCGTGTAATCATAGGGGAGCATTATCGTGAGGGAGCGGGTTTTGAATCGTTACCTGCCGGCTGTTCAGGCGATGTTTTAAAAACGGCCGTCGATAAAGCGCTAGCGTCCGCTTTTGTCTCTGCCGTTGACGAGTGGCAAGTAGGCTGGATTGATCTATGTACTGAAAGTAAACGTGATTGGGCCGATAATCCAGGCATTACGCTCTTACAAAACAATCCTTCCAAGCAAAAGCAGTCTTTATCAAGGGCATCATCCGTAAGCGAAATGATACCTCGGGTATGCGTGACATGTAAAAATGGTTTGACCGAAGTGGACAAGTCGATGCTAAAGAAAATACCAGGTCAAAACATCGACTACTGTAATAAATGCTTACCCGAACATCGCCGGAGAAAAATAAGAACCTGATCGTGTCTCTCCGATCAGGTTCTTCTATTTATCTAGGTCTCGTTTACTTAGTGCTTCATACAACAACTCATTTACCCAATCATCGAAAGATTTTTCCTCATTCGAAAGTGCGATGATGCGATCGTAGAGGCTACGCTGATAAGAAGTGGTCTTGCAGATAGATTCACCTTCCAGCTCAATAACACCATCATGAAAGCTTATACTTCCTTCGACCTTGTACTTTTCCAGCAATTGCAGGTCCGTGTGATTCCCTCGAAACCTCCCTAATCTGCAGCGAACATAATATTCGGTTTCCCGTTCGAAAATCGCGATATTCCGCTGCCCTAAAGCTTCAATTAAGCGGTACAACATATCATAGTTCGGCGAATGGGGATCCTCAGACTTGGGGAATGTGAAGAACATGAAGCCCCTTTTTTCGTATTTATAGGGAACCTCCGACATTTCGTTTGAAAAGGGGAGTAATTCTCCGTCCTTAAGATTTACGTAACCGTCGACCGACAAGAGGCGGATTGGCTCCACTCTCACTACCACGGTTTTCTTACCCCCATAATTAAACGAAGCGAATAACCGGACATTGTCCTTAAATAACTTGAGCCTTAGCCCACCCACTTCTTTGTAGTACTGGGTCGAACCCTTCGCGGCTAATACTTCTCTGAGTGCTTTACAGTCTGCGCGCCGAAATACTCTGCGCATTTGTTTGCCATATTGAAATAGTTGGCTTGGTATTTGAGGAGGATCTGCATTTGCCAGGGTGCTAAGGTACTGAGGTGAGACGCCAACTTCCTTAGCCGCATCCCCTAAAAAAAGCATATCCCCCGTAAATATTTTACACACCCGCTCGTACTCCTCAACATCAAACCGGTACCCCCCATCACTACGATAGGTATCCGAATTAACGGGCGTAATAAATCCTTTACGGACCCATAGGGCAATCGTATTTTTCGTCTTATTGAATTTCTTGGCCATTTCTTTCTGCGAGATATATGTCGACATAATTAGCTCCTACACTGTCCGCTTGTTAAGCGTAATAATATCACAATTTTCCTTTTATCAACATGAGTTTTTTTCATTCATTTTACAAAAATCAACGATCACTAACGGACTTTATTTTCAACTAACAAACTTTATTTTCCCTATCCACCTATTAGTTCAAGAAAATAAAGTTCGTTAGTCAATAGTCAGCATTTTCGCGGGTTATTAGATTTCATTATAAATTAAAATAGACAGGGTAAGTTTATTAGTGACGGACAGATTCGATAAGTTGAACACGAAAATGTGGAAAATAAAGTTTGTTAGTGAATTATGCATTTGTAAACGTTAAAGGAGTTCACAGCTTCAACTAACGATTCATTAGGTTCAACTGTTCCTCCAGGAAGGTCATATCGCCCAATGTATGGTTCATTCCCTCAATAAGTCAAATCCCATACGCACCTAAATGCTGCTGCCATTTCCGTTTTCGTTCAATAAAACCTTCACTCCCAGAGAGTATAACACCCCTCTCTATTCTAGTCTTAAACCGCAAGTTTTCAGGTCATCCTTTCGCTGGAAACTTCAATTAAAATCCTGTTTAAATCTGTTAAGATCGACCCAATCTCCCGTAGAACGGGAGGAGACCCTGCCTGTAACATCTCATCTAAACAAGCAAGCTGTGCAGTCTGTGCTCGTTGAATATAAGTTTTCTGCCTTTCTTCCCTCTCAGTTGAAGCGTGAATAACCATTTCACCAAAATGATCAATACACACCGCTGCTGTCTCCAATGCCGTGAGAATCCTCTCTATTTTCGGATATTGCAGTGTATCAACTTCGATTTCCCTTAGATCTGTCAAGCTGCGGCGTATTCCCCGTATTTGTACGGATACCTTTTCTAATTGGGTCATCCCAAAAGCGAGAACTTCT
>NZ_FNIF01000054.1 GCF_900103825.1 Paenibacillus sp. yr247 | reverse complement strand
AGTTTGTAGAGAAGAAGGAATTTGAAAAATATAAAGCATCTAGATTCAAAGATAGAAAGATGGTTGTTGTAACTTGTATGGACTCAAGGCTTACCGACCTTCTTCCCCGAGCGTTAAATATTAAGGATGGAAATTCCAAAATCATTAAAGATGCTGGAGCGATTGTTTTGCATCCATTTGGCAGCGTTATGCGTAGCGTTATTGTCGCTGTATATGAATTAAATGCCGATGAAGTGTTTGTGGTCGGACACCATGATTGCGGGATGAGCTGTATTGACCCTGGCGAAACCATTAATAAAATGAAGGAGAACGGCATATCTTCCGAAACTATCGACACCCTCGAAAGTTCCGGAATTAATTTGCAACAGTGGCTACACGGTTTCGATAGTGTTGAAGATTCCGTCAAAGGAAGCGTGCAAACGGTCAAGAACCATCCCCTCCTGCCAAAACATATTCCTGTTCATGGCCTTGTAATCGACCCGGAAACAGGAAAGTTGGATTTAATAGTTGACGGTTATAAACAGAAAGAATCGTAGGGAAATCCGAATTGAATGAAGCCTTCCTAGATCATGAAACGCTATTCTGGGGAATACTGAGCTATCGAGAAACGTTAGTTACATACACTATCAAGATAAGGCTGCCGGCATAATCGGCAGCCTTTGCTCAACTAAAGGGAAGGATACTGATATAAAACTCCATCTATAAATAACAAAAATCCATTTTAAGATAGTCATTTTCCACTTATAATTAGAAAAAAAAGGAAGTGATTATGTGACTCAAGAATTAAGAGTGGTTGTAGGAGCAGGAGGAAGCAACAATAATCCGGGATGGATGCATACTCAAGAAGAAGAACTGAATCTACTAAAAAAGGATAATTGGGATCGAAGATTTTCACCCAACTCCATTACTGCCATTTTAGCTGAACATGTATGGGAACACTTAACATATGATGAGGGAATTCAAGCAGCGATGATTTGTATTGAATATTTAAAGCCTGGTGGGTATATCCGTTGTGCTGTTCCGGATGCTTTCTTTCCTAATGAGGACTATCAAAATATCGTTAAAATAGGAGGTCCGGGATCAAAAGATCATCCTGCAGCCTCTCACAAAATTGTTCATACTTATAGAACGTTAAAGACAATGTTTGAATCCGTTGGTTTTCAGGTTCAGCTTCTCGAATATTGTGATGAGAACGGGGAGTTTCATTATAATTACTGGGATGAAGCAAAGGGCTTTATTTATCGTTCTAAAAGGTTTGATCACCGGAATCAAAATGGACAATTGGGGTTTGTTTCATTAATAGTAGATGCAATTAAACCATGACTCCGAAGGACGGATACGATAGCCCAATAACAACAGGATACCGGCATTATCGGCAACCTCTTCAGCATACAAAGGAGCTTGATTTTTCAACTAATTGAGAACAAGCTCAATAAACTACACCATGAGGCTCCGCGGATTTTGATATGCAGCTTAGTTAACTTTGAGAGGGGGCATGTCTAGTGAAGATAGGAATTGTTGGTGACTATAATCCAGAATATCCATCACAGCTCGCTACAAATAATGCACTTATTCATTCATCTAAGAAATTAGGAGTCACTATCGAGCCAGAGTGGATTCCTACAACTACTATAATTGAACAAATTGATACCATCAAAGAAACATATAAAGGTTTTTGGATAGCTCCGGGTTCCCCTAATTCTATTGATGGGGTATTAAGTATTATTGAATTTTCTCGTGAAAACAATGTGCCTTTGTTAGGATCTTGCGGTGGGTATCAATACATCATTATTGAGTATGCAAGAAACAAATTGATGTTGAAGGAAGCAGGACACGAAGAACGAGATCCTCACTCAGCTCAATTAGTTATCAGTAAACTTACTTGTTCACTACTTGGTCAAATAGGCGAAATCATCATAAAGAAACCTTCGAAAGTGTTTGAAATTTATCAAGAAACAAATGTAATTGAACAGTTTAGGTGTAATTATGGACTTAGTCCAGAATACGAAGCTCAAATTCATGAAGTCGGATTAAAAATAGTTGGAACAGATTCCTTGGGAAACCCTAGAATAATTGAATTACCAGAACACAATTTCTTCATCGGTACGTTATTTGTTCCACAATTAAAATCAACCTCGGAAACACCACACTGCATCGTTGATTCCTTCATTGGTTCTGTAATTAATCAGGTTCAGAATAACCCTGAATTAAAGAAGAAAGATATCTGCTCACTAAACTAACGGCGAACTATAGCGGAGGAGACTGATCGCGGCAGCTCCTCTTTTTTTGTTCATTCAAGTAACGGGCAGCATAGTTTAGCCCACTAGAAATATTGCGAACGCATGTTCTTTGCAATTACACCAGTTAAGGATATAATTAACATTATTTAAAAGTTATATGGGAGGATTAATATGGCTGCTAAAGAAGTACTGAACTATGGAAAGATAATCAAAGAAATAACGAGGTTTAAGGAGCTTGATGAACCTCGTTTCCTCGAACCAATAAGTGAAGGCAAATGGTCAGTTAAGGAAATAATAGGTCATCTATTTTATTGGGATAAATTCATCCTGGAGAAGCATTTTCCATCTATGGATCAAGGAGC
The DNA here is from genome assembly GCF_900103825.1 of Paenibacillus sp. yr247. Lineage (GTDB taxonomy): Bacteria > Bacillota > Bacilli > Paenibacillales > NBRC-103111 > Paenibacillus_E. The sequence goes on along the minus strand of NZ_FNIF01000054.1, from coordinate 6,728 downwards.
TGTATTAATCTCATTTCCCGACCATGATGAGCATAATAGTGAGGCTATTCAATATATCAGTGCTTTTAAAACAACTGGCTCTTTAATAGATGAGTTTGTTGAGAAAAGAAGACTGTTAATTGAAATGATGTCTGGAATCGAGAGTGATGTAATATTTACAATTGGCTCGGGGAATCGCCAATTTACAGTTGAGACATATCTAAAGATATTTATTGACCACGACAATCATCATCTCAATCAAATAAAAGTACGATTGAGCTAACGGTGAACGATAGTGCAATAACCAGGGAGCAGCTCGCCACGCGGTAGCTGCTCCTTGGTTTCGTTAAAGTAACGGGCAGAAGAATGGAGTAAATCAAATACGAGCATTTTGCACATTTATCGGTATGAACGGATAAATAGACGATTATATCATGCCCCCCGGTTGCATCCCCTCATATTGTAGTGCGAGGGGGTGATGAAACATGGCGCAACCGATAAATATCGGAGCAAATAGCATAGCTAAGATCGGCGATCGTTTTTTTATGATTGTTGAGGTGGAGGCGATAACAACCGGAGTTGAAATTGATCCAGTATTTGGAGTGCGGACGACCGCACAACAAGCAGCAGCACTCCTTCGTGCAGGTGTAAAGCGTACGACATTTGCAAAAGTAGATCCGAAACCTACTAGCACAACGAAAGTCGAGTTGAAAGGCGTATTGTTTGCCAACGGACGGATTTTCAAGGTATTCGACGTGGAAAACGCGACGAGCGATATTTCCGTCTTAGTCCGGATCAACCTAGCGCAGGCGCAAAGGCTTATCCGAAGCGGTACACGTATCATCAAGGTTTATAGAAAACCATTCTAAAACAGCGAAGGAGCTGCGTACACAGCTCCTTTTTCAAGTACAAACTCATTGGATTGGTACATATCTCTCCACATCATGGTTCAAGTAAGTTTTTTACAGAGAGCCCCTGTATGTTGCATTTCATTCAACTACAGTAATTGATTAAACTAACGGGAAACGATAGTAGAAAGAACAGTCAGGACAAAGCTGCCAGCACATGAATGGCGGCTTCTTTGAGCTAACGGGCAGTTTAGTTACAAATCATGGTAAAATAAGTGTAGTGGTTTATCGAGCTTTGGTGGATGCTGAAAAGGTGGATAAGAAGTGGCTAGCATATTATCCAGAGTAGTAAATCGGAATATGGATCTACCACTGCCGCTGAACCAGCGGGTGATTTATAAGCATCGGGTGAGGTTTGTATGATTGCCTTAGTTAGCCTAGCCTACCTTAACAGATGAGAGGGAGTAAAGATGAAGATCAGCATGGACGAATTAGAGATGAAAGAGTTTTTAACCTTTCGGCTAACGAATGAACATCGGCCTTATTTCGGCTTAGATCCGGTGCGTGACGAGTGGGAAGAGGTTGAAGTTAAATCTGGAACGACCGTTTATTATGATCAAGAGGACGTAATACGAAAAGTGATCAAATTTGATCCGTTTTTTCGGTTTCACTACACGGAGTTCGATACGGTCATGGCTACGAAGAATCGGACCACCATCTTACCGAAAACAGAAAAAGGCAAGGAAAAGAAAATTACGCCAACTAATATCATTGCTCCAACCCCATCTGGATGTACAGTTAGCTTCCGTCTGACAAGTGAAAGGTTAGGCTCTGGCATACATGCGTATAATCCTAGAAATCACATCAACCTGCCAATTGATTCGGACAATAACCTTCATACTCTCGACGAGCTTCGGCATTGGATAACACATTATATTGAAACCTGTCCGCCTGATTATTTCAATAAAGTGGACAGGATGAGAACAATGCCACATCGAACGATCAAATATAAGCCCGGAGATATCTTTAGATTCGAGATCGATCGCGCGCATTACGGATTCGCTTTAATCATAGGGGAGAAAAAGAAATTGTCACCCTTATTACCTGATGAACACAACTGGAACTCTCTGATGACAGTGCCAATACTCTTTCGATTTTATGAACTAAAGACGACAGATAAAGATTTACCCTTTGAAGACATATGCTCTTACCCTTTATTGCGTGCAGAATTTATGTCTGATGGGGATATTATTTGGGGAACGCATGACATTGTGGGCCATAAGCAGCTCGAAGAGAAAGATATTGATTTTCCCATGCACCTGAGTTTCTTAAGAGAAAATCATGGTCCCCACGTACTGCGCTTCTCATGGGGACTCGGTACAGCAATCGCGGACAAGCCCTTAGATATGGAAGAAGTTAAAACAACTTTAGAGGATAGGACGCAGTGTGATTTCAGCAACCGCGGGGTTGCATTAAGTCTTCCCATGTATGAGCTGTTAAGGGTGCTTAATTGTGAACCCCAATTTGGTGAGTGGAGTGACCTACTTCACCCGAACAATTTTCAGAAGAGACAAAAAGTCTATGAATGGTTTGGATTTCCGGAAGAGATGGATCTCGATACTTTTAATCTGCAGCACAATGGCTATACTCGGCAACAATATATTGACTTAGTATCTTCAAATTACAAGTTGCTTAAGCATCCTGTAATCCGTGGAGCTAATCTTGATTGCAACGTTGATTAAACTAACGGGTAACGATAGCTCCATAACAAGATCTAACAGGCTGCCGGTGATAAATTCGGTGGCCTATTCCGCAAACGTGCAAAATAGTTTAAGAAGGGAAACTGAATATTCATATAGAATAGTGAGAAAACAGTTCAGAAATTTAGGAGAACTAAATGCACAAATACATTTATTGGCATGCATTTTTCAAAGTGAACACAAAGGAAAAAGCATTAAAGCTACTTACGAAATTTGATGACATATGTGAAACAAAGGCTACCTTGTTAGCGTGTGAGCGATATTGGAAGGACGAATCTTTATATGAAGTTAGTTTTGCCACAGCCTTAAATAAGGAAGATATTTCAGATGCAATTTTCTCGACATTAGTAATTTCTCATAAATTGGCTTATAAATGGGAGGTTAATGGTCCTTCTACTCCAGGACTAGGGGTATGGGAATTTCATGGACTAACAACTAAGACCAAGGTCACAGGAATCGATTGGATTCAGTTTAGGATAAAGTCCGATGAGTGATTAAGCTAACGGAAAACGATAGCTCAATTAACCGCCTTTTCGTAGGGCGGTTTTCTTTTGGAGTAAAAACAACATTAAGATTTAACATAGCCTAAATTAAAAAGAGAAACCAGACACAAAGGTCCAGTGACGACGGCCGCTTGTTGGAGAAATGGGTATCGAAGTGAGGTATTAGACCTAGTGCGCAACCATCAACTTGACCATATATTGATATTGCCAACCACACTCAACTCATTCGTCAACCCTCATTTAAACAAAAACAAAAACGGTCTATATTCGCATCTATTTCGCGATAAGACCGTTTTTGTTTTTCTCGATATTCTTTGTGATGTTGGTTTAAGAAACTAAATTACAAAAGCTGATGTGATGATAACCAAAAGAATGAAAAGAACCAAAACAGCTGCTGCGCTTGAACCAACACCGTAACCTGCACAACTTCCACCATAACCTAATCCCATGTTTACTCATTCCCCTCAAGTGAATTTTCATTACGGTATAATCATACGCTCGGTACATAGTGTTTGCTTGGACATAAGTCAGGGCTTCCTTGCTGGAAGGAATACAAAATGCAAAATAAACCGTTCCTCCTAAATGGAGATTGCGGTTTTTTCTTTTGTCATCCAATGTACGATATTAAATAAAAACATACATTCATTCCCTTGTATTGGTGGACTTTTCCTCGTATGTGCGGTATTCTAGGTTTATCCAAAAAATAACGTACATTCAAATCATTGATTTTACTGGGGGAATTACATCGTGAATCAAATCAAGGACGTTAAGCCAATCAGATCCAAGGACAAGATAGAAGACTTCAAGTGGGCACTTCGCCGCCACTGTTCAGAACGGGATTACATCTTGTTTTTACTGGGGATCAATACAGGATTACGTGTAGGTGACCTGGTTAAGCTGAAGGTCAAGGATGTACGTAGGAAACAGCGTGTAATGGTCCAGGAAGGAAAGACGGGGAAGCCGCGGGAATTAAAGCTAGGCAACGTCTATGACGCTTTAAACGCCTACATAGACACGCTAGACAGTGAATGGTTGTTCCCTTCCCGTAAAGGTGACGGGGCCATTACGCCAACACAATCTTACAGGCAGCTGAACAAAGCGGCTGACTTTGCAGGGGTAGATTCGGTGGGTAATCATACGCTACGGAAGACCTTTGGCTACTGGTTCTACAAACAGACCATGGACGTAGCTAAGCTTCAGAAGATACTTAATCATAGCCACCCGTCAATCACGCTAAGCTACATAGGCATCACGGATCAAGAGATCAACGAAGATCTAGAAAGCTTTGTTCTATAGCGTATCAACAACCTGACGGTGGTCCCGTTGGGCTTCTTCTACGTTTAGACCCCCTATGGCGGGGAGCACGTCATCATTTCTCACCATCATGGCAACAGACCGTATGTAAAACAAAATTGAGCTTCGGGGAAAAATAAAATTTTGCAGTAAAATTTGAACTTCGGCAAAATCCAAGTGGTCAAGCTTCGACTAATTGGGACCGCCTGACTTTAGAAGAACGGCTTATGTCCAAGCAATCACTATGTGCCGAGCGTATGATTATACCGTAATGAAAATTTACTTGAGGGGAATGAGTAAACATGGGCGTAGGTTATGGTGGAGGTTATGGTGGTTCAAGCACAGCATTTGTCTTAGTTCTTTTTATTCTTTTGGTTATTATCTCAATGACTTTTGCATGGTAATTCCTTAAACCAACAAAAAGAATATCGAGAAAAACAAAAACGGTCTTATCGCTAATAGGTGCGAATCCAGACCGTTTTGTTGTTTAACTGAGGGTGATGAATGAGTTGAGTGTGCTGGCTGGCAATACCAATATACGGTCAAGTTGATGGTTTTGTACTAGGTCTATACCCCCACTTCGATACCCATTCCGCGCTATTCCTTCCAACACTTACCGCCAAGACGGATCAGGTTGAAGTGCCTTACGGAGCTGACGTGGATTTCATTTGGGGACATCGTGGGGGCTAGGATAGGGAAATAAAGAAAAGGCCCACAGGGGAGATCCCGTGAACCCCATTTCTTTACTGAAATTAAGTTACCATGCAAAAGCCATAGTAATGATAACCAAAAGAATAAAGAGAACTAAAATCTCCACACTGCTATTGCGACGATGACCGTCTACTCCTACACCATATCCCATATTCATACACGCTCCTTTTAAAAGGGGGATAAACTACCATCTATATTATGTCAGCATTTATCCCTTGCGTGGACTATAGTCCACTATTCCTTCGTCGGAACTACAAAGAAAAAACGCCACCCCGTGAAGGTGACGTTTCTTTTGTGTTTCCCTTATAGTACACGGCGTGCCGTAGCGTAATGGTTGCTCCACCAGCCGCTGTTCATATCCGTGATCGTAACGCCAGGGCTACCGTAGGTGTGCATTACTTTACCGTTACCAATGTAGATACCTACGTGATGGATCGGCGAATAGAAGAATACCAAGTCACCTGGTTGCAGTTGATTCCGCGGCACGAACTTACCTACTTGTGACTGCTGTTTAGAAGAACGCGGCAAGTTAATGCCGTTCTTGCCAAATACATATTGGGTAAATGAAGAACAGTCAAATGTACTTGTATTTCCTTTCTGAGCGCCGAACTTATAAGGAACGCCAAGATAGTTCTTACCTAAAGCGATGATGTTGTTGGCTTTATTAGATACGGAAGTTGAAGCTGTTGACGTAGCATTTGCAGTAGCAGCGTGTGTTGCTGTTGGTACCGCCATAGCGCCACCTACGAAGACGGATAAACTCAATGCAAAAGCCGAAATAGCCTGAAGTAAATGGCAGACAAGGGGCTAATGTGATCATTATTCAGTTCCTTGATTCCCTAGACATGACTTTGAAAGTACGGCAGAAGCTACAATTAAAACACAAAATAATAATGAAAACGAAATAGAAGAAGATACAAGTAAATGAAAACTTTGGTTCTCAAGTATGATAAGAGACATAAGTCGTTAAGCTAACTGAAAACGATAGTTAAATAAAACAGCGACAGTCTAAGACTTTATTTTCTAGTCCCTGGCTGTCGCTGTTTCGATTTCGGGGGGGGGGGGCAGTCTAATACTTATTTTACGGAGTCTGACGGTTTTCTGTAATTAAAAGCCGCGTGCTCTCAAGACATTCAGTCTAATACTTTATTTTCACCAGACACCTAAGGCATTAGAGAAATAGACCCCGACTCTCAAATCGGAGAGTTAGGGTCTTGCTTTTATATTTAGAGATTTATTAGTTAGCGATGAATTCTTGCACCCATTCGCCATTGTAATAGCCGACACCGATTTTGGTATAATTCGGACTTAAAATGTTTTGACGATGCCCTGCGCTATTCATCCATGACGTCATAACGTCTTGCGGTGTTTGCTGCCCCATGGCAATATTTTCGCCGGCATAGCTGTATTGAATACTATACGAGTTCATCATGTCAAACGGAGAACCGTAGGTAGGCGATGTATGGTCAAAGTAATGGTTATTATACATGTCCTTGGCTTTATCCAGTGCCATTGCTGACAATGCTTTGTCCATAACAAGCGGACTCAGACCAGCCTTAGCGCGTTCCTGATTTACTAAGGAAACCACTTGATCTGCAAAAGAAGACTGACTGCTTACAGGCTTTGGTGCTGGT
>NZ_FNIF01000055.1 GCF_900103825.1 Paenibacillus sp. yr247 | reverse complement strand
CGCTGTTCACATGTAGCCATGGAAAGTACAGGCGTCTTTTGGAAACCTATCGTCAACTTACTTGAAGCCGAGGACATTCAATACCTTGTCGTAAATGCCCAGCACATGAAGGCTGTTCCCGGTAGAAAGACGGATGTGAAAGATGCTGAATGGATTGCAGACCTGTTACGTCACGGATTACTTACTGCAAGTTATATTCCAGATCGGAACCAGCGTGAGCTGCGCGAGTTAGTTCGTTACCGGCGCAGTTTAATTCAAGAACGAGCTCGTGAACATAACCGGGTACAGAAAGTTCTAGAAGGAGCTAACATTAAACTTGCTTCTGTCGCCACAGATATTATGGGTCTTTCCAGTCGTGACATGATACATGCGATGATTAATGGCGAGGAAGATCCGGAAAAACTCGCTAGCTTCGCACGCGGAGTCATGAAGAAAAAAAAGGAAGAACTTGAGCTTGCACTTCGGGGTAAGATGAGTGCACATCAACGCCTTATGCTAAAAACCATGCTTACCCACGTGGATTTCCTCAACGAACAAATCACGGATTTGGACGCGGAGGTAGCTGGGCGGCTAGACCCTTTTCAAGAAGACATTGAGCGACTAGATACGATTCCTGGAATTGCCAGACGTACCGCTGAACAAATATTAGCCGAAATTGGAACAAACGTCGGTTCACGGTTTCCAAGCGCTGCCCATCTTTGCTCATGGATCGGTCTTGTACCAGGACTCAACGAAAGTGCTGGTAAACGAAAACCTTCGAGAACTCGCAAAGGAAACAAATATCTCCGATCGGCACTTCTAGAAGCTTCACAATCCGTATGCAGATCTGATAATTATCTCGGAGCCCTATACAGGCGAATCGCAGCACGTAGAGGTGGTCGTAAAGCAGCTGTTGCTGTTGCACACGCCATCATGAAGATCGCCTACCACCTCTTAACTCGCAACGAAGATTACCGAGATTTAGGTGCTGATTATTTTGAGAAACGACAGCAAGATGTCATCGTCAAACAATCCGTTCGTAGGCTAGAGAGTCTTGGCTTTACCGTAACAATCTCAGCTCCCAACGCCTCATAATGCCTCGCTCATATTAAAACATGAGACGCAGCCTTTTGAAAAAAACGTCATATGTGAGATTTTCAGGGTAGTTCAATGGAACGATGATTTACTTTTCTCTAAACGTCAGTGCACGAATTGCGAATTTAGGTAAGATCAACTGTCGCTTCCATCTTGAAGGTTGTTGAATCAACCTGAAAAGCCATTCTAAGTTTAGCCGTTTCCAACTTTCTGGAGTCTCTTTTACTTTTCCTGCAATTACATCAAGACTACCTCCAACACCAATAGCAATCTTCGCATTTAATTTTGATTTATTATTATGAATCCATCTCTCTGCGAATGGTGCTCCAAGTGCAACCACTAATATATCAGGCTTTAGGTCACCAATTTCTTCGATAATCTTATCTTCTTCAGTTTGCTTAAAGAAACCATGGTGCCTACCTAATATTGAAAGGTCAGGATACTTTTTGCGAATAACCTCACAGACTTTTTCATTAGTGATAGGATCTGCACCCAGAAAATAAAATGACCATCTCTTTTGATTACCAGAATCAAGTAACCTTAACAACGTGTCGTACCCAGTAACTCTTTCGGGAAGATTTCCGCCTCTTAAACGAGACACCATTACAATTCCAATACCGTCAGCTGTAATCAGACCTGCTTCATCAACTATTGAGCGTAACGATGTATCTTTTTGACAAGCGATGACGATCTCTGGGTTAACCGTTATTACATGAAAGAGTTCGGATCTTTTCTCTTCAATAACATCAGTAAGAACCTCTATAGTTCTGTCTAACGTCATTTTTGGAAATTTAACTCCCATTACTGTAGCGTATTTCTCCATATTGGTTTGTCACCCTCATTAAGTATGTTAACCACATTTTAACATGGATTATATTACCATGCTACACTGCCCGTTGCACAGCAGGCCACCGAGTTTATCACCGGCAGCCTGCTTGATCTTTGTTATGGAGCTATCGTTATCCGTTAGTTGAATGATGATTGTTATTTTAAAAAGCTGACTATATCTTCAAACCCTTTTTGAATTGCAAGGTCAAGAGCAGTTTCTCTATTCTTATTAACTATATTTTTGTCAGAACCGTTTCCCACTAAAAGCTTAACAATATCCAATTCTCCCCCTCTTGAAGCTTCCATTAATGCTGTATTACCGAATACAGTTTCTGCAAAATTAATGTTTTTTGTGAAAGGGATGAGAATATCAACAATATCCTTATAACCCTTGTATGCTGCATCAATTAGAGCAGTCATCCCTCTTTTTGTATCTGACGTATCTGGATTAGCACCAGCCAATAACAACTCCTGTACAATTTGCGGTTGGTTATAGTATGTTGCTAATCTAATTAATGGGCTATATTTTATGATTGTATTTGGATTCAATCCTAATTTTAAAGCTTTCCGAAATTCTAAAGTTTCACCATGCTTCAATAATTTTTCAAGCTGTTCATGGCTTATAACGTTCATTTTATTCCCCCTTGAAATGCAGATTACTGCACGTTAGTTAAACAAATTCATCTTGCAATACGATCTATCCTATAGCTTCGAAAAGCCTTTCAATTGGAAGAAAAAAACTCGGCAGATTTACCCGCGCGGTCATTGAATACAACATGCATTACATTGTCTTTAGAAATAGCCTACAGCATACCATATTGAGAGGCCTTTTCGCAGAGTAACTTTAATGATTCCTAGAGGACTTAATACGATTATTTAAAATGAGGTGGAAGAAGTCCATGACTAAGCGAAAATCAACTACACCTAAAGGAAGGAAAAATTCATCCGTAGTGGTGCCCGGAACTGAAGAAACGAAGGAAATAAAGATTAGTTCTACAACCGGTTCGCCAAACCATACAAGGGCCACTGGGGCTTACAGCAACAGTGCAATTGCAATGATGCCGTCTGGACAGTCGGTCCCCACATCGAAGCAAGAACAAACCCTCGGCATTAAGATCGCGAGGGCTATGCTTTCTGGCCCGCGACACATCACCAAGGATGCAACAGTTGTAGAATTGGATGCAGCCGGCAACCTGATCATCCTGCGTCAAGGCACCAACGATTGGATCTGCTTTCCCGGAGACGAAAATCAGATCGGCAATCCTCCTATGTGCGCAGATCACATGGGACTGCAATGGATGATGGACATCATGGCCAAGAAACCGAGACCCACGAATACTGCTCCAGGCATCATCTATATGCTGTGCGGAGCTACGCAGCATAGTAACACCGACCCGTTCGATAGATCAAGCCCGGCAATCCCGGTTGGACCGCACTGGATGATAATTTGGCCTTTTGACGCCAAGAAGTGCGGACTGCCCAATACAATCAGGGATGCGGGTGCCTGGGTGATGTTCGATGGCACACCTTACGCCTATCTGCACATCTGCGGCACACTTTGGGTGGGCAATATTTACAATGAGAAGAACCCCGGCGATCAGGTTCCGATCTGGACCATGGTGTATGGATCGCGATCAGAGCCATAATATTGGCAGCAGATGTGTCCGCTGCAGCTGGTAATCTTTTACCTTCGTGAAATTGTTGAGCTATCGTTCGCCGTTAGATTAATAAATAATGCAAATGTTAATAGATGGTTCCTAAAAATGATACAAACAGCTCTTTCTTCTTGTGGTATTCAGGTGAATCAGAGAACAACAAACCACATACATACTCTATAACCACTTTTCGACTCAACAGTGTTTTTCCTGAGGTTTTAAAACCACAATCTTTGCAGTTAAACCCACATCCGTCTTGTACGTACAAACGCTGAAACTTGGATCGAAAACATTAAGGTAATAAGATTTTTTATACGAAAATAAATAGAGAGAGAGCCCACGACCATCTGTGGCTCTTTTCAATTTGTGCACAAATGCCCACTCTCATTGCATATGGTGGAAGCAATGTATGATCAGTTCATTCGGAGGAGTATAGTCCCAACTTTAATTTCAAAGGAGATAATCATATGTGGAATAGCTTCCCAGCATATCCCGATAACAGACAAGGGATTTCGAACATTTTACAATGTATGAATAAATGGGTGACCATCCAATTAGAAGATGGGACTAATTTGCAAGTCAACGTGACCTCTGCCGATTTCAACTATGCAACAGGATTTTTGACCCGCCAATCTTATAACTCCTTAGTTTGCAACGGGACTGCCATTCAAAATTCACAACAGGCAGAGGCTTGCAAGGGTCAATGGGTCCAGCTTGTTCTTCCCAATCATATTTCGCTCTCGTTTTATTTGACTCATTATAATGATCAAATGGTCGGGGGCAGTTTCCAATCGACTCAGCTTCTCGGACTATCAAACCGTGTCACTTCAGTTCAATGTTGAATAGAAGCAGGTCTCGTGAGATGAACTGCACCCCAATCGTTAGATGGTGTCTAACAATTGGGGTGCAGTTCATAATTATACGGCTGCCTTCATGCTGTATTGATTGAACTATCGTTTTCCGTTAGCGCAATAACATAAGTACATCATCCTTCATCCTGCATCCCATATTTACTGAAACGGTGATACCATCCATCTTCTGTAAACAGTTCTCCGTGCAAGCCATCACTAACTTCTGCTAAATTGACATCATCTACAAACATCTCGATCTTGTCACCAAGTTCGTGCGCTTCTTGTAAACCAAATAATAGGTCATGTAAGCCACGATCGATACAGCTAATTACGACTTTATGTATAATTTCTTTTTGTTCTTCACTGAATTGTTCCAATTGACTTTGAATCAGTTGCAACGATGGTGCTTTCCATTTTCCCATTCTTAGCATGAAACTCTCCATCTGTTGAATTGGAAAATAACAAAATCAATCCAACTTGCTATTTTTTCGGCTTGAATTTTGCGCTATAAGCCTTAGCATCTTCGTCATCTACCAACCATCCGTATCTTTGAAGAAATTCCAACTTACGCTCATCAGTATCGTAGTACTCTTCTGTTCTTTTTCCTGGTACCCTTTCATTTTCTTTCGTTAAAAAAGCGACTAGATTCTCCCTCTCTATAGGAGACCGGCTCTCCGTCTTTTATATACTTACCGCAGTATACGTCTTTATATCCGCTGTAGGTTTTTTCATTTCCCACCATACCGTCTAATTTACCACTTGCCAATTTTGCGAGCAGCCCTTTTTCTTCATTAGTTTTCCCCATGCCAATCCTCCATAAGATGAACTTCAATATGCTCCGAATCGTAAGCGCCTATTGGATATTCTCTAATCCAACCCTCAATTTGAAATGCTTTACCACATTTTTCGCATTCACAGTTGTCTTCAGTATCAAAACTGTACACAATATCCGGCCCCATATCATCATCAAAACTGCTTTCATTTGATGTTTCATCCCACAGATAGTCCTCCAAATCAACTTCCTGCTTTGCACTACAGTGAGGGCACTTAACAGTACGCATAAGTGGGACAGGGCGATAATCATACATTTCATTCACATCCATGAACGCTTCGCCTCCCTGCTCTCTCTGCTGTATCTCGTTCCAGAAATAGTCAGTCGACATAGAGTCATAATGTACATCGTTTTCTAACAGCTCTTCCAAAAGAAGCAGCGAACCACTCATTCTTTTCATTTCTTCCTCTACCATACGCCTGCGTTCGATGATTGCATCTTGGAGCGTCCTTTCACCACCCTGCACCTTTTTGATATCTCCACAGGTCAACCCAGACTTTGTGAGTACGACCAGCTTTCTAAGTGTTGCAGTATCCCTCTCCGTATAATCGGCATTCTTGCTATCTGTGATAGCTTTTTCAGGAACAAATACCCCCTGTTTCTTGAAGTATTTAATTCGCTCCCTGTTGATGCCGAGACTTTCTGTAACTTCTTTAGTCTGCATTATTTACATCACCAACTTTCAATAAGCATCATACATCACGGGGACAATGTCCCCGTCAAGTGTGTTTTGCAAATAAATAATAAATTAATTCCTAAATACACTTTAGCTCATCAAATACCTATTTATTGTTGTCCAAAGAAACTGTTGATTTGATGCTGTTTTGGAGTTGAAAAAGCGTCAACTTTTGAAGAATAAGTTTTAGACTGATCTTAGGAATTGAAACAGCGACAGCCAAGGACAAGAAAATAAAGTCCTAGACTGTCGCTGTTTCGTTCAACTAACGTTCCCGAGGGAGCGTAATCGTTAGTTAAATGGCTTCCAGAACGGCTACTCTCATCAGTATTTTTAGGCTCACGGTTGACTCGTCCCGCCATGAATTGTCTTTGACTGAACACGATGTTCAAATATAAAGGGAGAGCCAGGTTACTTTTCTCCCCTTTTTTATTTCACGATGATTGGCAAGTCTTCGTGTTCTTCAAGTAGGCTACGGGAATTTCTATAAAAATAAGTGAAGGCAGTTCCCGTAATAAGAAAGTTGCTGAGAAAGAAATTGCTAACCCTAATTGGTTCGTCAATGCTCTTATACCTTACAACCCCAACTTTATTCACTTTCCCCGCCATTTGAAGGCCTAAGCTATTCGGGTGGCAAAACTCGGATAATTCGTCATAAACGCTTCTGAAAATCGGTGTTTTGTCTCCTGTGACTTTTTTGTATTCCTTGTCAGCAGCATCAATCATAGTCATAACATTGATTGGATCTGGCGCATGGGTAATTTCGCCTTTTGCCCTCATCCCTAGATTTAACCTTCTGAGCAAAGTCTCTAATTCCTCATAAGCAATTTCACCGCCATAAAAACTTTTCAGCTTCCTTAGAAATAACGCAACTGCACCCGTTATTTCAAAATGCGCCCTAGTGGTAACTGCAAACACCAACTCGTTGTTATTGTTTATTGAATCAATGACACCGCTAAATAAATACCAAGACCTATGGAGAGACATTTGTAAAAAGTGTAGACCATTTTGGCCTAAAAGTCTCTCTGGTCTTTCGGGTAATGGTACAAGTTTGGGGATGAAATATTCTTTATGGAACACTTCTAAGGCGTAGAGGTCGTCTATGGTGTCAATTTCTCGATCAATTTTTTTAATTGCCTCAATGGCTTCCTGTATTAGCATTGTTTTAACGCCCCACATTGATTTTTTTATAAGGAATTATACCATGTTTCACCCAACAACCTTCGTTAAAACTTTGTAATGCCTGAAACTTCACCCTGCACCTATATGTGGGGCCCCTGCTAAGTCGGGCTTGCTACGCATAACTGCCCTTTAGTTGAGCGGCGGCTTCAATTAGACAACCGCCGCTACAAACTTATAAGTAACGACTCATGTGACGGGTTTTTATATGAGCTTTAGCGTTACAAGAGCACTTGATTGTTCAATAGAGCAATCTACCCAATTATTGGGAATTGATGTATATTATTAATAGTCATATTGAAATCCTGCATACTTGATAAACCGCCCGCCTGGAAGGAGGTAAAACCGTGGATTACAAAATAATCGGCATGATTGTACTGGCGATTATAATAACAATAAGGTTCTACGCTAAATTTAAAGGAGCCAAGAACGACTATCCTGACGATGATCCCAGCAAATATACTCGGTAATGATTAAGGCGCATAAACTTATGTTTCGGTCTCGCCAACATTTTAACGTTATCTAAACGAGCGTCTGAAAACCCCTTGAGATTTAAAGCCCTTACACATTGTTTAGACGTATTTAATGAATACTTGTGGGAGTATCACAAAAAGCAGTCCAAAACTGGAACAATACAGTCTTGGTCTGCTTTTTTCTGCTATTCAACTCCCTCGGTATCCTTTAGTTCAATCATATTGGATCCTTTTAAAACCTTCTAGACAATATCCTTCGAAAGCTTCTGTTCCAGCAACAAACGGATATTTCTATCGAAAAGGTCAGGTATGTTCCAAGAAGAATATTTCTTAGGCCCTTGGACAGTTATTCCTTTTTCAAGAGGGACACCGTTTTCGATTAGATTGTTTAGCTGATTCACTACCTCCTCAAAGTATTCACGCATTGTTTTTATGTCCTTCATTTGTCCGACTTCTCCATGACCAGGAATTGCAACATCAATCTGTAGTTGTTCAACTCGTTTGAGGATTCTTACGAACTCTTCAGCATCTCCATGAAAGCATTGATTGTGTGATTGAACAGTTAGGAGATCCCCCATGAATGCTATTTTTTCTCCCGGCAGGTAAAGAAACGCATCACTCTTTGTATGACCACCGCCATAGGTGATCAACTTTGCATTGCGTTTAGTACCATAAAAAGTAATCTCATTCTCAAAAATAATATTTGGATATGTTACCTTAAGTGTCGGGACAGCCTTTCCGAATTCACGATAATCGCCTAAAGTTGTAAGCATTTGCTCTCGTTTGCTTTTATCGACTTCCTCTTCAATCTGAAGAGCAAATTTATCCGGGTAACCCGGATTAGATTTGATAAACTCCAACAAAGCGGTACCTCGTTCATGGATCATTTGACGTGTTTGATCAGTTGCAATTATACTAGCATCTGGAAATTCTTGGTTACCCAACATGTGGTCAGCATGCCCATGACTATTTACAACCAGTGTAACCGGACGCTGAAAAATCTGCTCTGCTGCATTACGAAGATCACGTGCAGCTTGTGGTGTATAGAACGTATCGAACACCAGTGTACGGTTACCTAGATCCACAATACCCGCATTTCCCATCGCACCGGTACCTGGAATAGCAATAGCTGCAAATACACCATCTATTATCTCTTGGAGTCGAAAGTGTCTTGATTTAAATAGCTCTTCTCTTATCATCGATCTATCACTCCTTAATAATCAAGCGGGCTTGATATAGCGTTTACACAGTATAGTCTACCACGATGTGGAATAATATGGGTTTAAATATTGTTACAATCATATGTAATTTGTTGCATAGTGATTTAGATTTTAGAGTGACATTTCAACTAACCTGCCCGTTAGGATAGGATTCACTTTTATTCATCATAGCTTTTTCTTATAACTAAATGGGATACTGTTTCCACTCTATCTAAAAGAACATCCAATATACCTTCTGGATACAACGGTTTTTGTTTCAATTGTTCGAAGGTACGCCAAGTTAATTTTATTTCTTCTCGCTCGTTTAGTTCAATCTTAGGTATCCTTTCCAAGGTATTTCCATATCCACCTCATTCACTCCACACCATCTGTCGGGAATGAGATAAAGTTCTTGTCAAAATCGGGAATGGGATAAAGTTCTTGTC
>NZ_FNIF01000067.1 GCF_900103825.1 Paenibacillus sp. yr247 | reverse complement strand
AAAGTACAGGCGTCTTTTGGAAACCTATCGTCAACTTACTTGAAGCCGAGGACATTCAATACCTTGTCGTAAATGCCCAGCACATGAAGGCTGTTCCCGGTAGAAAGACGGATGTGAAAGATGCTGAATGGATTGCAGACCTGTTACGTCACGGATTACTTACTGCAAGTTATATTCCAGATCGGAACCAGCGTGAGCTGCGCGAGTTAGTTCATTACCGGCGCAGTTTAATTCAAGAACGAGCTCGTGAACATAACCGGGTACAGAAAGTTCTAGAAGGAGCTAACATTAAACTTGCTGCTGTCGCCACAGATATTATGGGTCTTTCCAGTCGTGACATGATAAATGCGATGATTAATGGCGAAGAAGATCCGGAAAAACTTGCAAGCTTTGCACGCGGAGTCATGAAGAAAAAGAAGGAAGAACTTGAACTTGTACTTCGGGGTAAGATGAGTGCACATCAACGCCTTATGCTAAAAACCATCATTATTTTGAAAAACGACAGTAAGATGTCATCGTCAAACAATCCATCCGTAAGCTAGAGAATCTTGGCTTTACATTAACAATCGCTTCTCCCAACGCTTCATAATAACTTGTTCATATTAAAACATAAGACGCAGCCTTTTGAAAAAAATATCATAGCTGCGCCTAAATTCGTATTGCCATTTTTAGTTCTTTGCTATGTGAGATTTTCAGGGTAGTTGAACGAAAGGAGCTACTCTTGACGCATACTTTTTAGGTCACCATAATGGTTTACGATTTCTCTCAATCCGTCCAGTGTCTCCATAAATAAACTTTGGTTACTATCGATTTCAAATTTCAACTAGCAGTTTATGTTAAACTGTTCTTCTTTATTATCCGTTAATTATCACATAAGATCCATTATTCTACAGGATTGGACTTAATTTCAACGGATTTCGATTTTTCATCCCACTTAACTTCAGCTCCTAGTGCTTCGCTGACGAATCGGACCGGCACCATCGTCGCATTATTAATAATTTGTGCTTCCGTAGATAAGGTATTCTTTTCTCCGTTTACATAAGCCATCGTAGAGCCGATCGTTAACTTGATCGTTTTATTGTTCTTGGTGGCCGTTACGGTTCGCGTTTCGTTATCCCATTGAATGACTGCACCCAGCTTTTCAAAAATCGGTCTAAGCGGAACCAAAGTGCTTCCGTTCATAATGACCGCCGGGTTATCATATTTTTGCCATACGCCGTCGATGATGACGCTGACGTAAGCTTGCAGATTACCATCCTTTACATAATACACAACAGGGTTGCCCTTATTGGATGAATCCGGTTTTGACACAAAAAAACCTTTTTCAAAGGTAACGCTGATTTCGTCTGAACCTATATACAAATTCCCTTTGATCGCTATGGAATTTTCAAATTCACCGATGAACTTAGCATTATTCTTAAAATTCATTGTTCCTTGTCCTGTCAAACTTCCATCTTGAAATATGCCTGAAAGTGTGACTCCGTCCAGTAGCTTATACCCAACTGGAGCTGTCACTGTTCCAAAACCATTAGGTTTTCCATTTTTAAACTCTCCAATATATTTCTCACCCTGATTAAGCTCAATGCCGCATCCGTTTTTTTTGCCCGCGCTGTATTGGCCCTTATACACTTCGCCGCTCCCATAAGTATATATGCCCCAACCGCTTCGTTCCCCATTTTTGTATTGTCCGAGATAAATATCTTCTTGTCGTTCCACATAATGAACTTCCGCGTAACCTTCCATCCTGTAATTCACATAATCTCCTTCAAATGTATCCCCATTTGTCTTTGTAACTTTTGCATAACCGGTACCTTTAATGAGGGTATAGTTCATTACTTTATCACCATTGTTTGGGTCATTACTGATTACATAATCTTTCGCTCGAAACTCATTCTCCCTTTGTAAAACGGTGTTCTGAACTTGTTCGACTTGTTGATTGATCTCGTCTTCCGAGCAAGTCGCCGCATGTGCCGTTTCCGTTTGAGTTCCCAGAATTGAGAAGACTAACGCAAAACATAAACCTGCTGCAAATACAGGTCTTGCCACTTTATACATTACGGTTTTCATTAGCATCCATCCTCACTGAAAGTTTTGGTAGTTTCTATTAAAACTACCATATTTCTCATGTATTAGTTCAGTTGTAGAAAAAAAGTATACTCTTCTTCTGTTTAAATCATAGAATTCGACTCCAAATCTTGGAATCCAACAAATTGCCCAATTTTCTAAAAGATTGAATTATGGCGCGTTAGGCCAAATGGCATCTTCTGGTTATAGCACTTTTGGTAAGGGCGTGGGTACAAAGCGATATGCAATGAGGAGGGTATACGTGGCGGATTTCGTCAGTTTATGTCATAATTCTTATATCGCCGGAGTTATGCGATGGCATTTTAGAGCTATTTCTTAACTATCCTGCCCGTCCCTCGGTTTAATCGTTAACCCACTTCTCCTACAACCCGCCGGGAATGAGATAATGTTCTTGTCATCCTAAATGAATAATCATTCTAAACAGTTCTGTCTTGGTAATCAGTGTATATTCTTGGCCTCATTCGGCAATCGGAACAAATTCTTGTCATTTATCTATGACAAGAATTTGTTCCGATAAAATAAAAAATCCGCAATTTTGCGGATTCTTAACGATCTATATTCTTGTCACTCGACATTTAATTTAGTGTCATACACTGTATAGCTCTATTTTTCATGTAATTATTAAAATAAGTAATCCTAATTGCGCTTGCTGCTTATAGTACAAATTCTTCATTAAGCTCTGTTTAAAAACAAATTAACATGTTCGGCAAATAAATCTGCGTATTGGAACAAGAACCCATGACCTGAATCCGGAT
The DNA here is from genome assembly GCF_900103825.1 of Paenibacillus sp. yr247. Taxonomy (GTDB): domain Bacteria; phylum Bacillota; class Bacilli; order Paenibacillales; family NBRC-103111; genus Paenibacillus_E. Next base: position 3,138 of record NZ_FNIF01000067.1, on the reverse strand, counting down.
AAATAATCAATTGCGCATTCGGTATGCGTTGGGAAACAATATAAGAATTGATAGTCGGAATCATGATGTCATTACTTCCATTAGCTATAAGCACGGGCTGCTTAATCTCCCCGAGTCTGTCAAAAGTCGAATCCTTCCCCCACGCCACAACCGATTTTATTTGCGCTTGAACCGACTCAGCCCTAACTAGTGGCGCACGGTCGTCTTCTCTTCTATTAGCAAGCCGGTCTAGGTACTGTAATCCTGACGCTCTGCTTGTTTCTGTCGGTTCGAAGAACAAGTAAAGGAAATCTTCCGGCTCGTTCACCGGCTTAAAAGCAACTTTGAACACTTCAGGCTTGCCAGATTGCGTACCTTCCCCGATCCCGCCCCCTGTACCTGCCAAGATTAAACGACGGATCAAATCAGGGCGAGCCACTGTCACAACCTGCGCAATGTAACCCCCCATAGAGAAACCGATGAGATCCACTTGTTTAAGACCAAGCGCTTCAATAAAAGTGATTGCATATTCCCCTGTTTCAAAGAATGATTCTGCAACTTCTCCCGATGACAATCCGATACCTGCACTATCAAACAGGATGACCGTACGTTCCTCCGCCAAAGCATTGACGAAGGCAGGATCCCAGTCATCCATCGTACCTCTAAAACGTTGGCAGAACACTAGCGGCACTTCAGATGGTTTGCCGAATGTCCGGTATGCGAATCGAATTCCTTTAGCATCAATATACGATGTTTCGACTGTTTCTGCTGTTACTTCAATTGCATTCATGGTATCTTCTCCCTTAGATAGTATTTGAATAAACGTTCTTAAATAGTCCAAATGGTTACACTATTTCATGTGTATTGTCTGTTCAAATTATATATTATTTAAGAACGATCAGTCAACTATTTTATTTGTACATACAATGAATCACCAATTAATTACTGTATGACAAAACAGAATATGCATGCCCTGGCAATCGTCAGGCACAATCCCCCATATTTCTCTAAAGATAAATTTCGATTCGATTAGGATTCGCAGCTACAGGCTTAGTGAACTGGGCATCTTTTCAGTGCTTGGATTCTTTGCTCATTCGTTGGGCACTCTAATTGCAACTCGCATACCGCATTTCCCCTGCTCCGACGTCGTGATGACAGGCCTCGGGCTCGTCTCATTAAATCAAGTTTTAGCGCCGGCATTTCACTATCGCGATGATTTCGTCAGGGATTCGACATCACCTGCCACGTTTTTGTTATTTTACCCGTGCTGTTGCATTTAATTCGGAAAGTAAAAGAACCTTGTTTGACTTCCATAAGTTCTGTCACAGTCGTGTACGTATCCACACTGCTGCTGACCGTGACCAAATCGTCTCACCGGCCTTCACGACGACAATTATTTTAGCTCAACAACGAGACTTCTCAGATGCTGCTTAAGCCGTTACCCGGCAATCGAAAACGCGCAGCACGTATCCGTCCCGAAGCAAGCTCAACCCACAACTAAAACCTCATCAATCATTGTCCCCAATGTCTAAAATGGTAATCAGTTTTTTGAGGTATTCATAAATGAACTGTCGACATTCTGTGGGAACATGAAAATAGCATCAGAACGAACTTATTGACCATTCAATAAATAAAAAAGGATGCTTCTTCTCGCTTGACTGAGGACACCCCTTGCTTTTTATTTAACTGTTTTTCAGTACAGCAGGTACAGGAAGCGCTGCCCATTATAAAAATTTAAGAATGAAAGGTCAATAACTAATACATTTTAGGCAACCCTAATACGATTTGATTCGGGTCCCCTGTCTACTCCAATATTTGTTTACAACTTAGACCATTATCAACATTGCGACATTAGCAGCATCCTCCAACACCTTGCGATCTGTTGTCGTTTTCGCAAGCACATAAAGCCCGTATCGAATGCTCACGAGGAACCGTGCGAGTTCCCGGACGTTTTTCTTCTTTTTTAGGGCACCTCGTTGCTGTGCCCGCATAAGAAATTTATAAAATGATGTTTCCACGTCCATTGAAAATGCCTCGACCCGAACGGAAATCGACGAATCAATTGCTCCCATTTCCATAGCTGTATTTGCTATTAGACAGCCTTTACGTCCAGCGTCATCATTAAGCGCATAATCAATCAGCCTATCGAAATAACGCCGTAGCACTTCCTTTGATTCGCCTTCCTCCTCTAAAATTCCAAAGGCTCGGTCCTTGGAGCGGAACAGATCCAAACATTGAAGGAAAAGTTGGTTCTTATCCCCGAACGTATCGTACAAACTGCCTCTATGAACACCTGTATGCTCCACCAGATCTTGGATGGAAGTTCGCTCATAACCTTTGCGCCAGAATACCTCCATTGCTTGATTCAAAACGATTTCTTGATCGAACTCTCTTGGTCTCGCCATTTTGTCACGCCCTTTCTTCATCATCATATAGGTTTAAGAATGAACAGTCAACAATATTGCGTAGAACAATTCCGTAGAAGAGCTACAATCACCTTCTCCAAAAACGGTTATCCTCCAAAAATATCATTTCATAATTATTCCATTTCCACTACCAGAATTCCACCATTGTTACTTAAGTATTCTGCCCATTACTTCAACAAACGAAAAAGGAGCAGCTATGTTGAACTGCACCCCAATTGTTAGACACAGTCTAACAATTGGAGGTGCAGTTTTTTTGGCTAAATACTCAACCAAGGAGAAATTAGAAGCAGTCCTGGCTTATCTAGGAGGTAAAGCGTCATATAAAACAATTGCTGAAGAACGAAATATGAGCACTGCGCCACTAAAAAGATGGGTATTACGTTATCAAAAACATGGAGAGGAAGGAATTACCTCTTCGTATACAAATCACGAGATTCAATTTAAAATAGATGTACTCAATTACATGAACGAATTTGGGGCATCTATCAATGAGACCGCCGCTCGATTTAATTTGTCTTCAGATTACACAGTACTTAAGTGGAAGAGGCAATTCGAAGCAGGTGGAATAGACGCCCTCATATCAAAGAAAAAGGGGCGTCCATCCATGAAAGAAGATACAAAGAAACCAACTCCAGTTGAAGGCTCATCCGAGGCTTTACAGGCAGAAGTAGAACGTTTACGCATGGAGAATGCTTACTTAAAAAAGTTGAATGCCTTAGTTCAAAGCAAGGAA
>NZ_FNIF01000058.1 GCF_900103825.1 Paenibacillus sp. yr247 | reverse complement strand
CGGTGAGCATGACGAAGGGCTATGCTTTCCTCGATCGCCTGTCTTGGGATAACTTCAACGAGAGCACGACGGTCATTGACGTGATTCAGCAGTACCGCAAGCGCATGGGATACTATCCGGCTGTCGTGCAAGCGGATCAAATCTACCGCACACGCGAAAACCGGAGCTTCTGCAAGCAGCATGGCATCCGACTCAGCGGGCCGGCGTTGGGGCGCAAGCCTAAAAACGGTCTGACATGTGAAGATAAGCAAGTCGTCAAACAGGACACCGGAGAACGAAACGCGATTGAAGGCAAGTTTGGAGAAGGCAAGCGCAAGTACGGGCTTGGCTGCATTCGAGCACGCCTTGCAAAGACAAGCGAATCGGTTATTACGCTGCAACTTCTGGTGATGAACCTGGAGCGTAGGCTCCGCGTTCTTTTTTGCCTTTTTTTCACGATACTGTCACGTCGGCGCCTAGCTCTGAATTTCGGATAAAAATCATTCAGCAAGCCCTAATTAGGAGCGATTCCAATGGAAGGCAGAAGTAAAAATTCTAAGAGTACCGGAAACGGCGCCGCAATCCGTCGTTGATGGTAATCCATCTTGGAAAGCTCATCTTGAGGCAACCAAACGAAACGAGCGTAACCGTAGATCAAAATGGAGCAATGAAAGAAGACGTTCGCGCTGCAGCTGAACATCAAGCTAAAACGCACCGTAACGATAGCTAAATCGGTAAAAGAAGGTTTAAAACAATGATATAAGAGTCAATTTCATAATTCCAAACCCTTGCTACATCTAGCTTTTTAGGACAAACCAGATACCGAGAGAAAAAGGGGGACTCCTCATGTATACTATTCGACAAACTGAGCTATTTTCCTTCGATCAATTATTGAAAATGAATCCAGATGATCGATATAGCCAAATATTCGTTCATCTGGACCTTGGGCCATTGCTTCGGCTACTCGGTAAAAAGTCCCACCGCGGACGTCCCGAAGAACTGAAAGTACGTGCCATGATCATCTCTCTCCTCATTGGCAAAATAAAACGAATGGAGTTTGTAAAGGATATCATCCGTCGCCTTCGCATCAGTGAGGAATTTCGTTTGCAATGTCGATTTACTGGATCGGATCGCACGCCAAGCGAAGCCTCCTATTCAAGGCTTATCCATGAACTGCTCAGGCTAGGAATTATCGAAACTGCCCAGGACGAACTGGTACTGAATGCAATATCAGAAGGGTTTCTTGCCGGCAGACACTTGGCCGTTGATTCTTCTGCCGTAGAAGCATGGACTGTCAATATTCAGAACAAGCTTCTAAACGTGCTGCGCATCACCGCAGAGCAAAACATCAGAATCACCAGAAGAACAGCTCCAACTTAACATCGATGAGGAGTCAGAGGGAGAACTTAAACCAGAACTTGAGATAAAGCCTAAGCGTCGAAGAGGACGCCCCACTCGTGAAGAATCGGAGCAATTGAAAAAAGAGCGTGAAGCCTACGAGGCCACTTTAGGCCCTTTTGAAAAGAAAACCGCAGATATGATGCCTTACTCCTAGGAAGAGTTGCTTGAGGCTATGCCACGCCATACGTCTTTTTGATCTAAGAAAAATTCAAAAGGGAAAGTAGAGTCTTGGTATGGATATAAGGCTAACGTAATCGTGGATACAGACAGCCAGTATATGGTATCCGGCGTACTTAGCTCGGCACACCCCAACGATCAGCGCATGGCAATTGTGCTTTTGAAAGGGGTCCAGCTGAAGTTCCCGATGCTGCAAGTAAAGCATGTGTTAGCGGATAAAGGATACGATTGCACGACCATTTATCAACTCGTACATTCCTTAGGAGCCTATCCGGTTATTGACATCATTCATCATACCGAACCACCGGAGGGATTTGATGACGATTTCAAGCCGATTTGCAAGCAAGGTCATTCCTATCGCTACGATAGTTATGATCCCAAGTATAAAACGCTGAAATTCACAAGACCCAAGGAATGCAAGAGTTGCCCAATGGCTGAGTCAGGCTGTCAGAAGGTCCACAAAATCAAAATAGAACAGGACTTACGCAAGTACACGTATCCAGCGAGAGGTAGCGAGAGTTTCATTGAACTTTATAAAAAACGTACAGCTGTAGAGCGTGTATTTGCTTATTTGAAAGAATATTTCGGTCTGAAACGTACACGGCATCGCGGACTGCGAGCAACCGTGGATTTTCAATTGAGTTCGTTGGCCTATAACCTGTGCAAATTTGCTTTAGACAAACTGAACAAACGAATTAAGATATCCACAGAGGCAGCTTAGAAATCGAATTTCAAAAAAATAAGGGATACCCTGCTAGGGGAACTCTGTGCATTAACAAATATTTAATTATGAAATTGACTCTATAAGGCATCATATACTTGAGATCTTATAGTTGGATTTGGAATAAAGATATGGGTGAATTCCATAGAAGCAACATACGAGTTTCCTCTGCATCTCGTACGTACCGAAAGAAGTCGTCCTTAACAATCCGCACGAGATAATCGCCGTCCAACCCTCGTCGATCTCGGTGAAACCGGTTACCTGACGACTCCGATCTGTCAGTAATACATAAGAAGCCCCCTATCGACCTTGCGGCCGACAGGGGGTTAGGTAACGATCTGAAACGCCCTGTCGTGGTCACACTAAGGCGTCGTTGGGTAGTCCCAAACATCGGGCGGCAACTTATCCTTGAGTGATTCATACATGGAGTCGCGGAACAGTTTCACCGCCGGATATGGCCGGAGGGCAATAGTGCGCTCCTCTATCAGCCCCTGCTCGTTGTCCACGATGATCTCCAAGCTCTCGATCTTGTGGCCATCCATGGTCCCCACCCAGCGCAAGAAGGTGGTGCGCTCATCGAGCTTAAACTCGGCTGTATAGGTACCGGAACCACGCGTAGAGCTCGACTGAGCGAAAATCGCCGCGATGACGTCACGCCCCTCGATCGACCGTACAAGGATCGGGCTGTTGAATACGACGTTTTCGGCAAGTAACTCTCTCACCTGGGCGGCTGTAGCGTTACCGGATTCCCGTAGTTTGCGTAAAGGATGCATTGTGATTACTCCTATGCTGTGTTATTTGCTGCTAAAATCGAGCAAAGGCTTACCCTCGCGGCCCATCGAATCGGCATCTTTAGGAACCAGCCCTCGACCGCAGTCGCTGATAGAGTAGCCGCGGGGCAGGTAGCGGCATTTTCAAAGGCGGATGAATGCCACCTTAAGTATATGTAGAATTATAGCCTATTATACCGTGCCCGACACTGGGTAAGGGGCTCGCTGGCTGACCGCACGATGATCGTGATAAGCTTCTGCGTGCACAGCGCCCACGCATTGCCTCTGTTATGGCAAGTCTGCTTGTAAATAATTCCATAACAATAAGCTACCTATCAATAGGTAAACAAAGGAGAATGGTGACATGAGTTTTCAAGGACTTTTCACCCTATACCAACCTTCGCAATGAAAATGGGGCGGCAGCCTTGAAAAACGGATGTTGTTTCCCATGAAAATAGTAGACGAAGTAAAGCAAATTGTTGCCGCCCATACCAAAGAGCCGTTCATCGTCGGATACCGATTCTCACCTGAAGAAGAGGCGACACCAGGAATCACAATGGTTGAAACCTTCGCTCTTGTCGATGCCTTAGCTGACAAAGACCTTGATTACTTGCACATTTCGCTTAATGATTTTCGTTCCGTAGAGGAGCGGATGATTCCCGCACACCCGTAGAATGCGTACTCGAACGTATTAACGGAAGAGTACCTTTGATCGGTGTAGGCTCAATTCGGACGGCAGATGAAGCCCGGGATGCGATGCAGATGGGTCTTCCTATTATCGCCATCGGCCGCGAGTTGATATTTCCATTCCGAGCATCATTCGGGATATCGGCGTTTCGGCAGCTCTCGGATGGTGGATTGTTTCAAGCTACTCGATCGGCTATGCAATATCAATTGTGATTTACAGCAGGCTTTCCGACGTGCTGCCGATTCGAAGATTGCTGTCGGTCGGTTGGACTCTTGAACCTAGGGCTTTCTTCCGTCTTCGGTATCTTCACGACGAATTTTCATATTCTGCTGATAGTTCGGATTGCGCAGTCCGCCGGCGCCGGCGCGATGGCGGGACTTGGCCTAGTTCTTGCCAGTCGGTATATTCCTTATGAAAGGCAAGGCAGAGCGACTCTTTTTAATACACTACCGATGACTGAAGTTTATCCCCTCGAGGAAGTTAATCAGGCATATAATGATCGAAGGGGAAGCTAGATTTCGAGCCAGATCATTTTCACCAATTTCGTTACTTATTCGCCTCTTCTTAGGCGCTAGTGAGCTGGGCTTGAATCAATATCATCGCCGCGTCATAAAAATTGTTGCTATCATATTCAGGTTTGCGGATATAGGTATCCACGATAGCACCACTGTACAGCATTCCCAACTGAGCTGCCAATGCTTCAGGATTTCTGGCCCCAGCTTTGCGTGCAATTTGTGCGATCACATCTTCTTTTTCCATGCGGCACTTCAAAGCCGCCTGGTGTCCGGGATGCGTGGCATCGGGGAACTCAAGCAGCGTATTCGTAAAGGGACATCCACGAAAATCTGGTTTCCTTATGCCCTCCGACAACCTGTTAACTAACTGATATAACTGTTTGAAAGGCTCATCCGGGTACTGCTTTTTGGTTTCTTCGAGCCTAGTTAGCATTCGATGATGACGAAGTTCCAGAAATGCAACTACAAGGTCATCCTTTGTTACAAAGTTACGGTAAAAGCTGGCTTTGGCAACCCCGGACTCAGCAATAATCCGATCTATTCCTACAGCACGTATTCCTTCGGAGTAAAATAATTTGGAGGCAACTTGTAAAATCCGTTCTTTAGCGGATTCTTTTTGCATGCTAGCAACCTTCTCCCTCTTAGATTATATTTTAGAGTGTTGACATGGAACAGATCTGTCTGTATCATGTGTACATGAGTGATACAGACCTGTCTCTTTCATTCTAATGAAGAGTTCAGAGGCTGTCAATTTTTGAAACAAATATCGATGGGTGGGGGAACTACACAATAAGATCTTTAAGGTAGGAAAAAGAAGAAGAATCACTTATCTTATGATTCTTAATTCATATTACTTTTACAAAGGAGAACTGATATGAAAAGAATGCTTTGGGTTGTTCTTATCATGTCCTGCGGAGCGACTTATATTTCATCGTTGTTCCCTGTATATGGGAAGAATTATCAAATGAGCAGTCTGGAAATCACTATTTTGTTTGCTGTTTATGCTGCTATCTTATTGCCGACTCTGCTGATCGTGGGAGCCAAAGGGAGCTCCTGGGGTTTGAAAAGGGTGCTTCGAATAAGTATATGGATATCTATCGCGTCGACATTGCTCTTTATCGCGAGCCAAAACGTCTGGATGCTCTATGCAGCAAGGATATTGGAAGGCATCGCATATGGCGCCTTTACAGGTACAGCTACTGCTTTTTTATTAAAACAAACGTCATCTAATAAAATGGGTACTGCACTCAAGTTCTCAGGCGTAGCTGTAAATGTTGGTTTCGGCATGGGCCCGGCCATATCCGGTGTAGTCGTGCAATATGTGCATATTCAGCCACTTCGGATGCCATTTTGGTTTTTACTCTTCATGCTATTGAGTTCCTTGGTATTGCTGGAAATGTTACCGAAGCTCGAAGATGCACAGAAACCGGCAAGTGCTAAGATTTCGCTCGGAGTTCCTGATAATATTCGTTTCCATTTCTGGTCATTTATCGGACTTCCGGCGTTTACTTTTTTCATGTTAGGCGGAATTGTGTTATCTTTGATTCCATCTTTCGTCAAAAACGTCATTCACTCTTCCAATCTCTCTACAGCAGGATTGTTAATGTTCATGCTGTTAGGCGTGGCTGCCTTGATGCAGTTCTTTCCTTGGGTGCAAAATCCCGTTGCACGGATGCGCATAGGCATCGTATTTCTGGCGATTGGGCCGTGGATCATTGTCTCTTCGGGACAGACAGGGAATCTATTTTTGCTCTGTGCTGGCATGCTCATTCAAGGAATCGGTGCCGGATGGACGTTTCAATCTTCTTTAAGGTTTGCCGGCCAGTTGCCGAAACCGGAAGAACGTCCGCGAGTTATTTCTGCATTTTATTTATGCGCTTATGCTGGATTCATTATTCCTCCTATCGGCGTCGGTGTTTTAACACAGTTTTTTAGTTTGAACTTCTCATTGGTTCTGTTAAATTCTTTTGCTGCTCTGGTTGTTATCTATATTTTGATTTATTCAGTCAAATTTAAAAAATATTATACAAAACTTACATCACAATAAGTGAACTTATCTTATACAAAGGAGTGCTTCGGTCATGCAATTGGATGATTTATACCGCAGAGTGATTATGGATCACTATAAAAACCCACGCAATCGCGGGCAACTCGATCCCGAAGCGGTGGTGACGATCAACCTCAATAACCCAACCTGCGGCGATAAAATTTCGCTGCAAATGCAAATTGAGGACAACGTTGTTAGAAACGTGAAATATTTTGGCGAAGGCTGCTCGATCAGCCTGTCCTCCGCTTCGATGATGACAGATGCCATCAAAGGCAGGACGCTTCAAGAAGCGCTCAAAACGGCTGAGAACTTTTCAAGCCTAATGAAAGGCGAGCATCCAGTGTTTGAATACGAGGAAATCGAAGCATTGTCTGGCGTCACCAAATTCCCAGCTAGAATCAAATGCGCAACCCTTGCCTGGAACGCACTGCGCAAAGGGGTAGAGCAGATGCAAAAGAAAGGATAAGGTTTGTACCCTAACCTATCATGATCTCCTGAAAAGGATGGGCATTATATTCGGGTGGTCGAAGAAAGAGGCGCGTATTTTGACTTGAAACAAACAATGAATTTAACATTGAAACGGGATTTGACTGAACATGAGAACCATTTGCTACGGGGGCTGTGCGAAAAAGCAAGTATTTAACAGCAAAAGTTTCTCACCTCAATTATCACCGGAATTCACGGTTCCTGAGGGGACTTGTCGACTCGATTCTATTTATGCGTACCCAAATAAAAATGAGTTTAACGAGATTGAGGTTATCTATCTTGAAGAGGAACACATCGAATGCATAACCTCATTCAACTCCCTCGGTATGATTTAATTATCTCTCGAATACTCGCTTATTCGCAGGATTTCGACCCTATGGAGTGAGCAACAGGATGAGGGGGAAGCCCCGTAATCAAACATCGGCAACATGAAGGAGCACGGAAATAAAGGGGAGTAGGGCAACCCCAATAATTACCAATCTACTATACGCATTCTCCACGCCGCCCCTGGAGGTTTTCACTCCCATGTCTCAACGGGTCAGAGCCCTTTTGTTGAATCCATCCGGTACTCCGTGCTTTTTTTGATTATATACTTAGATACATCGAGCCATATCAGAGACCGCTAAAGTCTAGTCTGCTGATGGCTTCCACTTCAACTAAGGCAAATCCGCAGGAACTTTTTTTATTGTGACTTTTGTTTTTTTTTAAATGTTATAAATTATCATGTATTATTTATTGGCAAAGGTATCCAGATTCCGGTCACGGATTCCACTTCCAATACCCAGATTTGTTTGCCGAACATGTTCACTATTTCTAAATAGAGATTAATTACGACACAATAAAAACCAGTCCAACATTGATCATGTTTGACTGGTTTTCTTATTTATCCGGCTTGTATCGTCTTTGATTTTTTCTGTGAGATTTTACTGCGAATCATATAAAGGATAAATAGTAGCGGGATATATGCATAAATAAAATAAAATCCAATCTCAGCAACGTTCTTTCCTAACCAGTCAATCTTAACACGATCATTGAATGGTAGTGTGGCTATAAAGATTGCTATCAGTATCAGTAATAGTGACAATGTGGGTTTAAGATTCGTAAATCTTTTTAGAATTCTTGTACAGCTCCAAATCGAGAGACAAAGCATGGGCATAATAATCATATGCCAGATACATATAAAAATAAATTCAATCCTTGCAATAAGTGAAAACTCAATCACTTTTATCA
>NZ_FNIF01000060.1 GCF_900103825.1 Paenibacillus sp. yr247 | reverse complement strand
ATCTTCCCATGAGGTACTCCACGGTCTAAAAAAGCTTGTGCATGGCTCTCTCCCTTTGATACATCCAAACCAATGACTGGATTCATAACATCACTCCTGTAGTATTTTCACCGGCAACCCCTAACCTTCTTGTCTTCCACACTATCGCATGTGATACGGGATTCATGTCCCAACCAGCCTAACCATGGTTGAACAAGTAGGGGGGATGAACTGAATAGCTCTCGGGATCCAAGTCCCACGGGCAGAAACGTTCGATCCCCGGCTACCGCTATCTTACGACCTTTCAAAAAAGAGGTCGACCAGAAAGATCTGGTGACCTCATAATACGAACGGGCAGGATAGTTTAATCATTTCGCGAATACATCAAATATTGATATTTTGCGAAGTTCGTAAATAAGAGTTAGCTGAAATTGTTGCAAATGGAGGAAAGAAAATGAGTAAATTAATGATCAAATGGATTGTTTTTTTGATAATCCTCATGATTATTGGTTCTTATCCGATAATTGTAAAAATTAATGAAAACATTGATTATACAAAAGGTTTGCAGACAGCGATAAGCAATTATTATATTGATAACTGTAATGCAGAAATTCTCTCAATTGATTTGACAGTTCCATTAATTCAGGTAAGCAATTTTATGCATATCGGTGGAAGAGAACAAACATGGAGTGCGAATATTAACCTAAAAGATCATTTTGGAGGGCACTATGGTAATAAAATTATTACTTTAATAGATCCAAAATGTACAAAAAATAATAATACTCCTGAAATATTCATGGAGCCTTTAGCTACTTGACCGAATTGGAAAAATCAAGAAATAACTCATGCAAACATCATATACATCTAAATTTAAGAGATACAACAGAATGGATCTCTTGTACGGTTTCTGAGTAAATGAGTGGTATTCAGTATTATTGCTTGGAAATGGACATACTTGCCCGTTGCGCCAGAATTCTACTTTTGAAATTTCGGCTGGATGACTCTAACCGTCATCCAAATCTAGGCAAGCGTTGGATATTCTTTAATGTTTGGATGAATGGCTCTTTGTAAATACAGGAACTACACAATTTCCATGTCCAGAAACGCCCAGAGTAGATCAGTTTGCCAGCAATTTTAATCAGCTTGGTGCGCAATGTTTCCATACGGGACGGCTTAAGTTGCTCGGCTACACACAGTCGACGAAACCAGTTGTTAAAATTGTAAGCCAACATAGCCAATTGCAATTTAACTGCGTTGGTTTCGAATGCGGTGCTGCTCATCTTATGGCAAGCAAAACCGTTCTTTGCTTCCTTGATGAAATTCTCCATGTGTCCCCTTTGAAAGTAAAAGCGAATGACATTGCGCGGTTGCAAGCTCATGTTTGTGACAATAAAAGTGAATTGGAAAATGAGTTCTCCCGCAGGACGCTCCATTTTAACGATGACACGACGCTCACAGTTCCAAGATTTCGCCTTGTACTGGAATTCACGGTAATGAACTTGCCGCTCATGTAGCTTTTGGGGATTAAGCACTTGATTTGCCATCGTTTGTGCGGCAGATTGTAGACGGGCATTGGCTTTCAGACGAATCGCGTATTTATGTCCCTTCGTTTCGGCGAGTTCAAACAATCCAGGAACGGCAAAACCACTATCTCCACGAAAGACAATTAAGGCCTCAGGAGCCCAAGATTTGTAACGTTCCAGTACGGGGCCCATGAATCTTACGACCTGACGAGACGTGTACACGTTGCCAGCACGAAGTTCCGCTCGAAGGCAGTCACCGGTTAATCCGTCAAAGCAAAACAGCGGATGATAACCCGTTTGTGCATAGTGATGATTATAGTTCGCTCCGTGTTGCTTACCACATGTAGCAAAACCCGAAGAATCCAAATCCAGAACAAATTGATCACGCGGTTCGATGGCGTATGCCCGGCTTTGTAGAATCTCATTAATGCTCTCCAATGACTTGGCGGTCGCAATATTCACTTTTTCATTAAATCGAGAGATCGTTGGCTGTGAAGCAAGTCGCTCTTTTTCCATCAAGGCGGTCAAGAGGGGTTCGTGAGACAAGTTATCCGCATGATCATCGGTGTGATAACCGCAAAGATGCTGATAAATCTTCTGGAGCGCAACATCTGAATTAGGATGATCTCGATGATGAATAGGATCGTCGACTACGAGCAATTGCTTGACGGTCTGAGAAAGACCAAGGGTGTGATCGAATTCTTTATATAGTAGCAGGCCGGCATCTGAGGTCAGATCACCGCCTTCAAAATTCACTTTCATTCGGGGGTTGAAGTTCAAGGAGTACTCTTGTAAACTTGTCAATGAAGAGCCTCCTTAGTAGTTTTGTTGTGTTTGGTCACCATCAACACTACCAAAGTAAGGGCTCTTTTTCCATTTTTCCTTTTACTTTTTAAGAGATGTGCAAAATGGCCGTAATCCCTTGTTGCTATTGATTGTTACAGCATTTTAGATGAGAGCTATGAATATTTCAGGTAAACGTTAGTTTAACTCCGTTGGAATATATGCGTTCGCTGGTATTACCCTGGTATTACTCCAAACTGAGAAGAAACTAATTTACTTTCGATCTAATCACTATTTACTCTTAATTATTTCTAATATGAACAAATAGAGCATCCAAACTAATAATATGAATCCGAGGAATTTTAAAATTGACCAGATAAGATACTCTAGATTATTTGGATCAAATGGTAGTATCTTTAAAAACTCTGCAAAAGGCATGCACATTAATGAATATCCAATGACAAAACCAATAAATAATTTAATTACCCTTTCCATTACTTTTACCTCCCAGATCCACATTGTTATCTTTAAAACCATTATACAGTAGTATGGTTTAAATAAAAACATTATCATCCAACAAAAACATAATATGGGTATTTCGAACTATTTCCATATATAACCAGTAAATGCTAATCTAGTAATTGAAGTTACTAATATTTAGGAGGATATGTATGAGAAATGTATTTCGCGTGATTCTCTTTTTTTCTTTAGCACTCTTCGTATTTTCATCTAGTGCATTTGCACAAGCGAGTAGCAACCCAGCAAGCAGCAAACCGGCTTTCGTCAAAAATACTGATGCTGCAATTCTCAAGGCTGGTCTCGACTCAACATCGAGAACAAAAGAACTAGAGAAATTAGGATGGACTGTTTCAGGTAACTCTAGCCCAGGTGTCATACCTCTATCACCAGCTGGATGTGGCAGTATTGCCAACCAACCGATTATGAAACAATTTGATGGGTCAACAGGAAGGTATGTATACCTTGTTCAAGCAAACTGGCAATTTAGTAGTAGCTGTAGCTGGGATGACACTTCAGGAAATGCTCCAGATGCTGTAGCCTTAGCTGTAACTGATCAAAACGGTAGTTCAGTAAATGCACAACCCGAATACGCACAGATTTATACATATACTTCAGGCGGGACAAGCGAACCAAATAATTGCACGATATCGAGCTACAACGGGTCCGGATTAACTGGGACTGTTACCGATACTGGTGGATTTTTCTCTCTTAATGTAGGTTATTCTGGACAAGTTTGGTTCTATATTGTACAACCAACAAGTGGTACTTCTTACTACCAACGCTCCCAGTGGACGCACACTTGGTCAAGTACAAGCACTTCTTTGTCAGGTATATCACTTAGTTACAATCCATTTAATCTTACCACTACATGGTCAACAGGCGCACCGCAACAATGGCAAACTGCTGATCAATCTTCTGTTGTATTCAATTGATAAAGAAATGCTTTTAAAAAATCCGTTCTTAATGGAGACCGCTTCAAAAGTCTTACTTTAGAACGAAGTGGATCTTCCAAATAGAAGGAAAAAGCAGTCCGTTCCTCATCAGAGGTCGGGCTGCTTTTGCTCTATCAACTTCACCATTGATGTGCGACACAAATATGCTTCAATTATCAGCGTCCGGAGTGAATCTGCTGTGTACGCACCTATGGTATGCGGATGTACAAAAGCATCGGAAGATCCGGACGTGGTTAATAAGGATGAAAATTACAAATAAGAAAAGAGCTACGTACTATCCTAACGGGTTCCGTTTTGAGGTGCAAAAATAAATTTGGCACCTGAATTGACAATAATACTGACATATTGTTTGATATAAAAAAGGACAGTGTCGACTGTCCTTTTTTATATGTTTTGACCCGCAGACATTCTTTTCAGTTGTTTCCCGTATGCAATTAAACACGCAAAAAATTCCCCAGAATTTAACCATGTCTTTACTTTCTTCAACAGTTAAGGTTTCTCGCTTCAGTTTAATCATTTCAACACAGTATTCTGCTAATTCACCTATTAGATGGGCGGCTTTCCCGAACATCGGAATTTGATATTTGGGATATACATGAATACGCAAATTGCGGAGTATGTAGTATGATGAATCTCTTGATTCAATTATTTCTTCGTATGTGTTTTTGCCTATTTCTGCGCCCTTTTCTCTGAGGTCAGATCACCGCCTTCAAAATTCACTTTCATTCGGGGGTTGAAGTTCATGCCATACTCTTGTAAACTAGCCATAGAAGAGTCTCCTTTGCTGCATTGATGCGTTTTGTCACCATCAACACTACCAAAGTAAGGGCTCTTTTTCCATGTTTTCGTTTCACTTTTCAAGTGAAACGTCAAAATGCTGTAACCCCTTGTTGCTACTGATCTTATAGAATCTTTAGTGTAGGGCTATGAATATTTCAGGATACTCAATCTTGGGTGTATGATCATGATAAAAGGTCTTTCACACTAATGGCTAATAGAGAACTACCTAATATAAATGATAAGAAAGGTATTTCTCAAGAGTCTTTATTGTTCTATATTGTATTCTATAGCTTAATAATAGTTATAATTTTTATATTTTTTGTGAGAACTATTATTAGAAAGTTATCGAAGGAAAGCAACAACATCAGTTAACAGCGTAGGTATTTCGGAGGAATTGATCCGATCTTCGTTAAGCTAACGAGAAACTATAGTTGAACAAACGTAAAAAGGCTGCCGTGTGCAGCCTATCGTGCGAACGGGCAGATTAGCCTCAATAAGCGGAGTATACTTTAGAGGATGAAAAAAGGTGATTTTGTGTGATTAGCGAATATATCTAGAAGATTGGTACAATTTCTGGAGGTGTCTTTTTGGAATCGAAGCGAATCATTGACAGAGCATATGATTTTGCAGACGAGCAGCAGAAGGCATTAGACGAAGGTGCTATAACAGAACATGAATGGTACGAAATGAATAAGTCATACTTCACTGAACATTACTTGTCTGCTGATAATCCAAGATCCCAATCCGGTCATGGAGGTGACGAGGAACAATACTTCCATAACCACTTTATGCTGTTAGATACAATAACTAAGAACGGTTCATTTATTGACGTCGGGTGTGCAAATGGATACTTAATCGAATCAATAAATAAATGGATAAATGGAATGAATACGTATCAACTTGATTTTTACGGGTTGGATATATCTCATGATTTGATTGAGCTTGCCAAAACGAGATTGCCTAACTGGAAAGACAAACTCTACACGGGTAACGCCATTGAATGGGTCCCAGAAAAGAAATTTGATTTTGTTTGTGTGAAAGAGCTAGGTTATGTTCCAGATAAAATGAAGAAGACTTTCTTTGAACACTTGTATAATAACTTTGTAGATGAAGAAGGGAGATTAATTCTAGGACCCTACAGCGAAGAGAAAATATCTCGAGAACTGGAAGAGCAATTGTCGTCATGGGGCTACTTCCCTTCGGGGTATATTGAGAGGTCACATAACAAAAGTATAAATATCGCAAGAATAATACTCTATTTTAATAAATAACTCCTAAGTCTCCGTGCGTGTTCTGTGTTCCTCAACAGGACCGTGTAAAGAATATATAGGTCATTATTACGGTGGAAATGAAGGGATGACGACATGGATGATGAAATCACTATCCAGGTTTTGAAATATGGTGATCACCTACATTATGAGTGGACAACAAAGCTTTTAGAAAAAACCGAAACTCATATTTTTGTGTTAGGTGAATACGGAAGAAAATTAAACCATTACACTAAGCAAAAAATATTTACAGTAGATAATTGGACAATTGAATTTTTTTCATGTGATTTGTGGTTTACTGTCAGCGCTGACGTAGTTGACGGGAAGATAAATCAGTACTATTGCAATATTAACGAACCTGCGAAGATCAAGGGAAATACAGTTTCATTTGTAGATTTAGATCTAGATCTAATCCAACGAAACGGTGATTGGAAGGTTGTTGATGAAGATGAATTTGAAATCAATTCAGTTAGATTTAATTATCCTGAAGAATTAATTAGAAGAAGCAGGAAAGAGTTAGATAACTTACAAGATCGAGTAAAGAATAACAAGTTTCCTTTTGATGGCGCAATCGAAAGATTTATTGAGTTTATCCCAAAGTGAAATATTTATGGAAACAGCCGAATCGCACAAAGAAATCCATTGTTACGCTAACGAAAAACAAGAGCTCAATTAACAACAACTGAAGGCAGCCGACCAGATTGGATCGGCTGCCTTCTCTGCTAACGGGCAGGATTGCTTAATAAAATGTGGAATTATAATTACTATTTAGTGTAGTAGGCGGGTGTTTTGTAAAAGACATTAGCAATGTCGAATTAAATAACGAAAAATGAATTTGCTCGGATACGATATTGCTGGAGATTGGGGTAATTGTTGCGGCAGCATGAGGGCGGGCAACGTTATGAACAATTTAAAAAGATATACGGAAGAATTCTAAGACCAAATTAATGAAAGAACATTAAGTCAGTTAGTAATCCAGATATAGGAGGAACTCAATTATGAGAAAAATTATTGTGCATGAACATGTCTCCCTTGATGGTGTCATACAAGCCCCAGGCGGGCCAGACGAAGATGTCAGCAACGGCTTCGCATATGGCGGGTGGTCAGCGCCATATTCTAACGAGATCGTTGGAACGCTCCTGAGAAAGCAGATGAACATGCCGTTCGATCTGTTGTTAGGACGCAAAACCTATGAAATTTGGGCACCGTATTGGCCGCAACATGCGGACGTATGGCCAAGGGCCAACAAGGCAACCAAGTACGTCGCCTCAAACACCATGACATCTGGCGAATGGCAGCCGTCCGAGTTTTTAAGTGGAGATATTGCTGAAAAAATCACTCAAATCAAGCAACAGCAAGGGCCAGATTTGCACGTTTGGGGAAGCGGTGATCTCATTCAGACGCTTATCAAGCATGATTTGGTCGATGTGTTCTGGCTGATGATATATCCTATAACGTTGGGCAGTGGAAAGCGGTTGTTTGCTGATGGCACGATCCCGGCGGCATTCAAGGTGACGGAAAGCAAAGTCGCTCCGAATGGCGTTATTGTCGTGAATTACGAGCGTGCCGGCGCAATCACAACCGGGAGTTAAAACAAAACCTGCTGCTTAACTAACGCTGAACAATAGCGTAATAAGTATAGCAACTAAAAAGGGAGCTGCCGAGGTAGCTCTTTCGCCTTTTTCGCCGTTATGACCGTTAAGGTGAACCATACCATAAAAAATTTGTTGGGGAAAGTGCGGGAGTGTTGATGAGAGTGTGAGTCTATCCCCTCATGGAATACCCGTACCTAGATACTTTTCTGCATAACGCATAAAAATATCGGCTGCCGGCGAGAGATAACGTCCCTCGAAGGAAAAGATGGCCACCGAACGAGATAGAGGAAGATCCAGTGGGATAATCGAAATAGATGGCCCTGGCGTCTCTGCCATCAGCCTAGGGAGTATCGAAATCCCGCGGCCTTCTGCCACCAGTATCCGCGGAGAAGCGCATTCGTAGGTAATGATTGGCTCAAAACCCTCTCTGATGCACGCCGCATATACAAGTGAACGTAACCTCGATCCCTCTTTAAAAGATACAAACGATTCTTCCCTTAATTCCCGGATAGAAACCGCTTTATGTTTCTCCAA
>NZ_FNIF01000066.1 GCF_900103825.1 Paenibacillus sp. yr247 | reverse complement strand
CAGTTGGCAGGAGGAAGGTCAATATTCCTAGAAGTGGTAGGAACGCACATAGTTCCATCACGCGGGCTATGCCAAAGGTGTCGCACAGAGTTCCATTGGCGACACTGCCGGCGCCTCCTAGGCCGAAGGCGAGTCCAGTTATAAGACCGGATACGGTTCCTACTTTGCCTGGATACAGCTTTTGAAAAAAGGTGACCAGCTAATTACCGGTCTAATAACCAAGATCGATCAGGAATTGCGAAGATTAAAGTTCTCTCATGAAGAGGGTATTGCGGAAATTGTAATGAACTAGACCAAAAAGCTTCATCTAACAGTTCTCTGCTAGATGAAGCTTTTTGGTTTTCTAACAATACGTCTTTAAGAACTTATATACCGACTATTCCGCTTAATATACCAAGCCCAACAACTGAAACGGTAACAAACAGAATGATTTTCTTAAGAAATGATTTCGAAATCATTAACAGAGAAGGCAAACTGACGGAAGGAAGTGTAAGCAATAATGCAGCTGCAGGACCTGTCCCAAGGCCAAAAGACATTTCCGATGCTCAAAATGAATATAACGAGGTTATTAATAAATTCCCAAGTCGTGTCAGCTACGCTGGTACTACCCCCGCTAAGAGTACCATAGTCAGCAAAATCGAACTGCGTTTCTTCATTCAATGCCTCCTTTATTTTATTGATAGGCTCTGAAATCCGCAATCGACCACCAGCTGGCGGAGCTCTTCGTTTGGGTTACTTTGATATACTGTGCCTGCGTGATCGGGAAGTTCACGGTGACGACCGGTCCCGTTCCCTCGCCTACGGCAACCGTTGTCCAATTCACATTGTCGTTCGATACCTGAACGATGTATCCTCTTGCGTAATCGTTGGTGCTGGTTCCGGAATCCATCACGATATGATTGAACCATAGGAGGGATCCCAAATTGACATTGAACCACTGGCCGTTGGTTTGAGGTGCGCCGGTGCTCCATCTGGTACCCGTAATGTTATCCAACGCGTTTGCCGGCGAGCCTCCAGACTCAGTCGAAGAAGCGGTGGCCGTCCAGCCGGTCCGGCTTTGCTCATTCTCCCCATACACTTTCATCTCGGCGATAGACCACCAGCTGGAGGAGCTTCCGGTCTGCACGATTTTCAAATAGCGGGCGACTTGTACCGGGAATTGAACGAGGACAGAAGCTCCGCTTCCCGTGCCGCTCGCAACGGTCGTCCATGTAGTGCCATCAGTCGAAACCTGAACTTGATACCCGCGCGGATAATCGGAGGTCGAAGCTCCTGCATCCAGCAGCACGCGGTTAATGGTCTGATTTCGTCCCATGTCCGCTTGGTACCATTGCCCGATCGCTTGCGGGACGCCAGAGCTCCAGCGGGTGCCGGCATTGCCGTCGATAGCGTTGCCGGGTACATCCCCATATGGGTCTGTCGAAGAGGCGGTCACACTCCAACCGGACCGGTCAAGCGCGATCTCCGAATAAGCATGGAACTCGGCGATCGACCACCAATTCGTCGGATTGCTCCCTGTTTGAACAATCTTGATATATTGGGCATATTGCGGTGCAAACGGTATCACCATCTTATGTCCGAACCCGTTGCCGCTGGCCACTGTCGTCCAGCTAGTTCCGTCGCGCGACACCTGCACCTGATACCCGCTCGGATAATCTGACGTATCAGTGGATTTCGTTTCGATGGAAATTTGATCAACGACCTTCATCGCCCCCATATTGACCTGGAACCATTGCCCGCTCGTTTGCGCGGCTCCCGTACTCCACCTGGTGGTTGAGTTCCAATCCAATGCGTTTCCAGGCGAATCGCCCGGTCCGGTAGACGAAGCGGTAGCTGTCCAGCCGGTTTCGTCCAAAGGCGTCGTCGCAATCCAGGTCTGGCCGCCCGTAAAATTGCTGACTGTGTTGATTAGATCGGTGTTGGCCTGGAAATGCCCTGTATCGAATAGGCTCCATTTGGACGAGATCGTGGAGAAATTGTCGCTGTTGAGTATCGGAACCGGATTAGCATTCGTATTATAGAAGCCCCAGTTAGCCCCGTCTCCTGTGCCCGTCACCTTATAGGTCCAGTTGGTCCATGCCACATGCAAGGCGCTCAGACCCGACATCCATCGGGACCATACGTCGTCGAAGAAGAACAGACTGTACTCCCCGGCATAAACCGGAACGTTCCACGATTGCTGATACTGGGACAGCGTGTTCAGGTTGTTCGTCACCAGGTTGTTTTGTGCATCCCAATCCTTCGGGGCACTCATGGCATACGGGTGGATTTCGTAAGCCACATTCGTCCATCCATACGTGGAGGGGGCGGCAACCTTGTCAAACCCGAAAAACGCTTCGAAAAATATCGCATGATCAGGATCGACAGCGCGAATGGTATTGTAGAGTCGATTGTACAGAGCGTTCTTGGTCGCGATTTCGGCGGAGCCTTCGTTAAAGCTCAGGAGAGGCTCGTTGAGCAAATCGTACCCTGCTACAGCCGGATTTCCCTTATAATGGGCTGCGATTCCTTGCCAGATCGTGTTCACCATATCTTGATTCGAGGTAACCGTCCAGAACGCGTTCGGATTAGGTCCTTGGCGGCCGCAGCTTCCCCATGGGCAATCCCCGCCCGGTACGGTATGAAGATCAATCAGTGAATAGATGCCTCTTGATGAAGCCCCGCTTACGATTGCATCAAGCTGGGTCCAGGCGTTCAATTTCCAGGTACCGTCATCGTTCATCAGTTCATGCCAACTGATCGGAATGCGAATGAAATTCATGCCCATATTTTGGATGTTGTCCAGATCAATTGTTGAGATCCAGCCATTTTGAAACGTGTCAAGCAAGCTGTCGGCGGACGCTGTGCCGAAGCGCTTCACCAACATTTCATACATCGAGTAATCGTCATTGTTCAAGTTTACGTTAAATTCGGCGATCGACCACCAATTGCCACCCGAGCTTCCCGTCTGCGTAATTTTGATGTATCTTGCGCTAACGGCAGGGAAGTTGATCGGAAGCTGCTCATTGAAGCCTTGACCGCTTGCCACTTGCGACCAAGAAGCGCCATCATTGGAAACTTGAACTGTGTAACTGCGGGGGTAGTCGCTCGGCGAGCTCGAACCGGAATCCAACACGATCTGATTGAAGGTGTGATTCGAGCCCATATCTACCTTGAACCATTCTCCCCCTACTTGCGCGGCGCCGCTGCCCCAGTGAGTTCCGGTATTGCCGTCAAGCGCATTGGCCGGAACATCCCCATACGGGTCTGACGAAGATGCGGTTGCGGTCCATCCTGTCCGGTCGAGCACAGAATCGGTAAACACGTTGAACTCGGAGATCGACCACCAGCTGGAAGAGCTTCCGGTCTGCACAACCTTGATGTATTGCGCGGCTTGCGATGCAAACTTGACGATCGTATTTCCCGGGGTGCCTGAACCGCTTGCGACGGTTGTCCAATTTGCCCCATCGTTCGATACGAGTATTTGATAACCCGTCGGATCATCATTCGTACTGGATGCAGCGTTGATATAGATCCGGTTAAACGATTGCGGCGCCCCCATATTCACTTGAAACCACTGGCCGTTAACCTGCGCAGTTCCTGTGGTCCAACTTGTCGCGTTGTCGCCGTCGAGAGCGTTGCCGGCCGTGGAGCTGCTGTTGGATGCCGTAGCGGTCCAGCCGGTTCGGTCCAATGCGAACTCTCCCAAGGGAGACATCCAGTTTTCTTGCGACATCCATCCGCCGAGATTCGTTCCGCGAAGGGTGACGATGCTGCCTGTTCCTGAATTGTTCTTCAGAAACTTACCGTCCGCTTTCAAGAAATCGCTTGCCCCCAAAGCAGCAGCATGAGCAACCTGAGTTTTGGGGATTGCAACAATTGATTCCAAAACGAATGCTGCGGTTAACACAATCGACCAAATTCTTTTCTTCTTCATCATTTACCTCCCTTTGATTTGAAATAATTTATGAAAAGCTCTCCATGTGTATGGGAGCGCTTTCAACAATCGAACTAATTTCCATAACCGACATGCCGATCTAGAGTTAGTAACACAAAGAACACTCAATCTTAGTCATTAGTATGGTTTAAAAGGCTATGTTTGAGTTTTCCGTTGATTTAGGGGTAGCTTTGTTTTTGAAGTTCTGCTTGCAAGAGGAGCGGAAGAGTCATGCCGCATTTGCGGTGACCGTTATATGAAGTGAGGACACAGCAAAAAATGAAGCGCTTACATTGAACATCACTAATATTAACATAAGTATCATAAAATTCATTCGAATATATTAGCTTTTATTGTTGCATTATTTTGATGCTCCTTATGGGGATAGTATCAGCGAAGCTGTGTGGGGGCGAAGGGGTCATCGCAGAAAACGATTCGGAAGAACAAGAAAAACGTATCAAATATCACCAGTACTACACCTAAGGAACAGCATAGTCAGAGTGACCCTCTTTAATCATTAACTAAAAATTCGGTAATTCGTATGTCGCTGATTTTGGAGGTAATATATGTATAAGTGTTTCAGTAAAGCTAACTTCATTGCATAAGAAAAGAGGGATTGCTTATGATTGAAATCAAAGCATCCTATTACACATCACTACTGCTTTTGCCTCAGTAAGCCCCTTTTCACTTCCATTCCGGGCAGACTGATCGGCTGCTTCGATACCGAGATCCATTGCAGGTATCATGACGACAAGAGCGGTAAATGCGTCTTCCGGAGTCGCTTTCCAAGCTTTGGCGTCTTTGAGTAAAGTTGCCGACGTCCCGACGAAGCCGTCGGTCACGCCTTGTAGCACATTCGCATCCGGCAGCACTTCACCGAAATCGACAGTGCCGTTCCCATCCAGATCAGCTTTTACGTCGGCTGCCGTCCATTAGGGCTTCGTTCCCCACAGAATCAATTCGGCCAGATAGAAGTATTTTTTTTCCGTTCGGCAGCTCTACGTCAAAGCTTACCACGTCTTCATTGCCTTCGCTTGCCGGAATGCCCGCGTCAAGATCAATATCATATTTCGATAAGCTTTCTCCGCCCGCAACAATGCCTTCCATCGATTTGTAAGCGGTATTTGCGAAAATGTACTCCTTCTTCGCAGTCTAAAGCAATCCCCCGCACTTTACCCTGCTCCTTATTCCAGAGTGTGGCGTAATCGAAGTTTGCGGCTTTTGCCAGCTCATAATATTGATCGGCCGCCTTTTTCAACTCCACGGTGTGCGTCTGCAAATCCGTTGATTTGCCGATCAAATATGTAGTTACTTTGGATAAATTTACGTCCATCTGCTTCGGATCTCCGGATCCTGCCGCTGTTTGCTCGGCTGCTCCAGCAGGAACAGTGCCATTCTTCTTGCTTGCGTCGACTCCCGACTGGCATCCGCCTAGCAACAGTGATAAAATGACAACGGTAAAAAGTAGCTTTTTCATTTCTGATCCTCCTTGTAATCAAAGATAGTTATTTTGATATTGATTTTCATTCTCATCATTAACTAAAAAAATAATTCGCCTCTTCCCGGCAAACGTTTGTTCCAATCCCAAATATCGATCTAAACTGAAAAAATAGACGCGCCGCAAACAAAAAATCATGACGAATGCAGTTGTATAAAGCGTTAGACTGAGTAAATTCATATTCCCTGAAAGAATGAAATTAATGTGCATAAATAGGGCGACCGAAACCGACGGGATAATGAGAAAACCAAAGATTAAAAACATGCCGATCATAATTTGTGCAACTGGAATCGCGTAATTGAAAAATGTTACGTGGTTCAAGGCAAAATGTTCGATGAACAACTTATAAAAATCAGGAACATTTCCTTTACTTAACGCTTTGGTCAAATACTCCTCCAAAAACTCTTCAGGATGACTGAACCAGGATGTTTCTCCCGATTTGCCTGTTATTTTGGTTACACCTGCAAGCAGCCAACCAACTCCGAAAAAAATACGCATCAATGATACCAAAAATTGAAATAACTTGCTCCAAATCTTCCCTCCTTCTAATCGATCCCGGATACTTTCCAGAATTACATTTTTCATTCTGCCCCAATCCACCTTTAGTTTAGTCCACAGATAATGATAATCATTATCAGTTGCTTGATTTTCATTCTATTTAGTGGATGTCGATTTGTCAATATAGTGTTGCGATTGTAAGCTTCGTCTAAACAAACTTTATAGCCACAATGTAGGTAAATTTGTGTCGTTTAACGACAATGTGGAACTCTTGTGCGTTTTACCACGACATAAATGTTCCTACATAAAAAAATAAAAGCCTGATTTCTCAAGCTTTTTCTTTCCATTAATGTAGGAACATTTATGTCGTAGGACACTTCTTCTCATCATGTCCGGCGACACAAACATGTGCACTTTCGCGACACAAACATAAGCGCTTTTTAACATTGCTTAAACTAGTGCCAAATGTTTTGTTTCCACATAACCTCTTGTTTTTATTGCCGAGTATAGCGTAATCCGTGTAACCTCTGCTATCTCCTCCATAAAATGTAGATCGGTCCGCCTCATTATTGCTGCGCCCCGGCCTTCAGCCGTTCGATAAAATCGGTGTTCGCCAAGCTAATCGCTAGACGGTGGGATAGCTTCATGAGTCCGAGATTTATGGAGGAGTCCATAACTTTGTCATTGGAACAACTTCTTTTCACGAATGAAGAACAAAACAGGACGTGCGCCCATCCCGTTTATATTGATTGCGGCCGTCGTTCCAAACCGGTTTGACGAACATCCGGTAAAAGAATTTCGTTTAGAAGCGCTCCGCGAGTCGAACTGCTTGTTGGATCGCTTTTTCTTTAATCTCATGCGCCTGTGCTGACGACGCTGCCATTCCTTCGACGTAGACGGTCTCGAACGAAGGCACGCCTAGAAATTCCATGACGACGTCCAAATGGCGGGCGCTCATTTCGCGGCTTGCGAACGCGCCGTTCGACAGCACGCTGCCGCTGGCTTGGATATGCGCGGCTTTCTTGTCCCCCAGCAATCCT
>NZ_FNIF01000070.1 GCF_900103825.1 Paenibacillus sp. yr247 | reverse complement strand
ACGTTCGATCCCCGGCTACCGCTATCTTACGACCTTTCAAAAAAGAGGTCGACCAGAAAGATCTGGTGACCTCATAATACGATATCAGCTAATGGAGCACTTGTTAAAGCTAATAATAACGTAATCTATAAGTCCGTCCTCTCAGTAGAAACCGTTCGCGATCTATCAAATTTTGCCGAGGTAAACGGACATAGCATTTCCTATTTCACTGATATGATCACAATGAATGGATACGGTCAAGAGGATGAACGTGTAAAGAGTGCGTTAAAAGATACATTGAGTCTTATACACTATCCCGAGAAAATGGGATCACTGTTAGAGGATATTTACTGTATGTGTTTGTACGCGGGCGAAAGTGAAGCTCAAAAATTTATAGATAACTTCCCTAAACTGCGATTTGTACGTTTTCACAGTTATGTTATGAACGTGCTAGAAGAAACGGAAGTTTCCAAATCAGCCGCAATTAAAAAAGTACTAGACTATTACAACATTGGTGAGGCTAATGCCATCGCTTTTGGTGACGGAGGAAATGATCTAGATATGTTAGAGTACGTAGGTCTGGGAATTGCCAAGGGGAAACGGTGAGGAACGGCTCAAACAGAAAGCAGATTTCGTTACAAAAAAAGCAAGTGAAGATGGCATATACTTAGCTTTGATGAAATATGGCGTCATTTGATTTTTGAAGTATGTCGTTGAGCTAACGAGGAAGTTAGCGGAATATACACCAAAGGCGAGGCTGCCGGCATGATTGGCAGCCATAAAAGGGGTGCTTACTTGGTAGCCATTTTGCCCTTTGTTTACCTGCTTGTGAAGGCGTGACAGGGGAAGTGGGGACTCTTACTATAATCTAATTCATCCTTGTACTGGTTGTCTTTCCAAGCTTACTTTGCGGAGTAAATCAAGGTAGCCAAGATAAAGTTAGTAAATTTCGAAGTTTTCATTTATTTCTATTTGGGCCAAGCTAACTTATACTGATTTTATAATAATATGAAGGAGTGACTGGACATGGAGTATATCAGATTGGGTAAAACCGGATTGAAGATTTCGCGGATAGGGTTAGGATGCTGGAATTATGGAAACAGTAATCCGCGATGGGGC
The DNA here is from genome assembly GCF_900103825.1 of Paenibacillus sp. yr247. Taxonomy (GTDB): domain Bacteria; phylum Bacillota; class Bacilli; order Paenibacillales; family NBRC-103111; genus Paenibacillus_E. The sequence continues at coordinate 2,671 of NZ_FNIF01000070.1, read as the reverse complement.
AAACCAGGGAAAGTTGGGGCTGAAGCGGCTATTAATATAATCCATCAGTCTATTGATAAAGGAATAAACTTTTTTGATACAGCCAATAGGTATACCGGAGGGGAATCAGAAGAAATTCTAGGAAAGGCGATAAAGGGGCATAGGGATAAACTCGTTATCGCGACAAAGGTACATGGCCAATTGGGTCCCGGACCTAATGAAAGCGGTCAATCCAGGTATCATATTATGCGCGAGGTAGAAGGCAGCTTGCGTCGTCTAAATATCGACTGTATTGATTTATATCAAGCACACGGGGTAGATTGGAATACACCTTTGGAGGAATCTCTGCGTGCCTATGATGATTTGATCCGTCAGGGAAAAGTGAGGTATATTGGATGTTCAAACTTTCCTGCATGGGTTTTAGCGAAGGCGCTTTGGGTTAGTGATGTAAATAAATTCGCAAGCTATGTATCCGTCCAACCGAATTATAGTTTAGTCAACCGTGCTGTGGAGAAGGAATTGCAACCTCTTTGCGTGGATCAAGGGATCGGCATGGTATTATACAGTCCTATAGGAGGTGGGATCCTTACGGGCAAATACGAAGAAAGCATTCCGGAGGGAAGCCGCGGCGCGGAAGAACCTGAAGTTGCTGAAAGAGCGATGAAGCTTCAGGATGGAGTCAAAGTATTGAAAAGAATTGCGCAGGAGCTTGGTAAAACACCTGCTCAAGTCAGTCTGAACTGGGTTATTAACCGTCCTGCCGTATCCTCCGCGATAATGGGTGTGAGCCGCGTAGAACATTTAGAGGATAACATCGGTGCAGTAGGCTGGAAACTATCCGAAGAGCACGTCAAGCAGTTGGATGAAGCATTTCCGGTCTCGTGAGCAATTGGAACATACCGAAGCAATAACTTTACTTACGCATAATAAGAGTTCAAACACCTATAGCATATCTAGAGGCTGCCGCACAAACCGGCAGCCTTTACGCTATTTGGCAGCATAGCGGAAGGAATCTGATTTTAAAATAAAGAATATTTACATCGTACTGAAATGGCTTATGGAGAGCGATTATATTGCGCAGAAGTTTTCTTTTAGCGTTATATGGTGCAATAAGCTTTGGTGGTTGCTTAACACTTTTTCACTACTTTCGATATAAACAAATTAACTACTCTGGTATCGCTGGTGGCGGACGTGGTTTGTAATATCATTTCTACTTTATCAAATGAAAAATCGGAAATCATAATTTGGAATACAGCTCCTTTGCATTTGCCAGCTCTGTTTTGGTTTATTGATCAATGGGCAGTTACTACTAACCTGATTGAAAGGTGGATTGCAAATATAACAACGCTTAATTCAATTGGATTTGTTGGGGGACAGTCGCGGTTTTATTTGGATTTGGTGCGATTTACAACTTCATTCGAGGTCCCAAAGTAATTCGAAGCAATTTTAAAACAACAATTGTTTGGGGTAGCATTGTATTTTTTGTGTGGCTACTAAACAATTTTGTACCCACGGTAATTTGGTCTTTAATTTCTTATGAACAAAGTTGGTGTTGGTTGAGGGTACTTGGAATAATTTTTTTAATTACTTCATCAATGTTTACTTTGTGGGCAAGATGGGTCTTGGGAAAGATGTGGACTGAATCTGCTGCTCTGAACAAAGGAAGTGAACTTAGAACAGATGGTCCTTATAGGGTTACAAGGCACCCAATTTATACGGGAATATTAGGTATGTTATTAGGTACTACACTTATGAATGGTTTTGGTAAGTTATTACTATATTTCGTTATAGCAGTCATCATTTTGGAAATAAAGATTCGTGCCGAAGAAATGCTCATGATTGAGACTTTCAAAGATAATTATCTTAAGTACAAATATAAAGTTCCCAAATTGATTCCAAGAATATTAAAAGGGAAGAAAAACTAAAAAGATGTCACAAAAGTATTACCTAACGGAGTACGTTAGTGAAGGAGCTTGCCGTTAAGGGGGCTCCCTTTCATATTGAAATAACGGAAGGGTTGATGATTTGGATACATGTTATTTGTTAACTGGGAAACCTCGCGTGGGGAAATCAACAGCAATAAAACGAATTATTAACCGAATTGGTCCAGAATATTTTGGTGGTTTTTACACAGAAGAAGTACGTAACTCGACGAATCGAATTGGATTTAATTGTGTAACTCTTAGTGGTGAGAGTCAACGTATTGCGAGTGTTGATAGTGAAAGTTCGGTAAGAGTAGGGAGATATGGGGTTGAAGTAGATACTTTTGAGAAAATCGCTTTAAAGGCAGTGAGTCTATCGTTAGATACGAAGAGGATTACAGTTATCGATGAAATTGGTTTCATGCAAATGTTATCCGTTCCCTTTCAAGAAATGATCCATGAAGTTGTTTCGAGCTCTCAACATATTATTCTAGGGACAATCTGCGTAGATAAACATCCAGATATTGACAAGATAAAAGAACTGACTGGGATAAAACTTTATGCGATGAATGAAGAAAATCGTGACTTGACAACAGAATTAATGGCAAATGAAATTCTTAAGTTATGTCATGAGTAAATTTGATCTGCATTTTCGTTTGTTGAAGTAACGGGCAGGGATAGCTGAATAACAACATTGTAAACAAACGGTAAATTTGAGAAGATTAGAACATCCGCAATGCAAAATAGAAAAATGAATAGAGATGATATAT
>NZ_FNIF01000072.1 GCF_900103825.1 Paenibacillus sp. yr247 | reverse complement strand
AGTCTGAACACTTTTTCAAAGTGTCCAGACTATGGGTACCAGTGTAATATGGGCGAGCGGCTTTTTGCATGAATTAAGAGTTGATCAGGTACTGGTTAACGATTGCTTTAATCAATTCTAGACGACCGGATTGGTTCACAATGTTACTGTTGTTCTCAAGCGCGTAAGCCTCAAGTGTTTTGAAGTTCGCTTTGCCGGACACGATATCGGCGCCGATGCCTGATTTGAAAGAAGCATAACGCGTGTCGAGGATGTTGTCGAATACGCGGTCTTCAATTAATTTGGCAGCGACTTGCAAGCCTCGAGCGAAGGAATCCATCCCTGCGATGTGGGCATAAACCACGTCAATAGGCTCGAAGGATGTACGGCGAACCTTGGCGTCGAAGTTCACGCCGCCGCGGCCGATGCCGCCTTCGTTGAGGAGAATTTCGTACATCGCGAGTGTCGTCGAGTACAGGTCTGTCGGGAACTCGTCGGTATCCCAGCCGAGCAGCAGGTCGCCTTGGTTCGCATCGATGGAACCAAGAACGCCGTTAATACGTGCGACGCGAAGCTCGTGCTCGAATGTATGACCAGCAAGCGTTGCATGGTTTGCTTCTAAGTTTAATTTAAAATATGGCAGCAAGTCGTATTTTTGCAGGAAAGATAGCGCAGTTGCAGCATCGAAGTCATATTGGTGCTTGGATGGTTCTTTTGGTTTAGGCTCGATCAGGAATTGACCGTCGTAACCGATTTCTTTGGCATAATCGACCGCCATATGCAGGAAGCGAGCAAGATTGTCGAGTTCCAGGCCGAGGTCGGTGTTAAGCAGGGTTTCGTAGCCCTCTCGTCCGCCCCAAAAAACGTAGTTTTCAGAGCCGAGCTCTTTGGCATGGTCAAGAGCTTTCTTCACTTGCGCAGCAGCATAAGCAAATACGTCAGCGTTATTCGTCGTAGCAGCGCCGTGAACGAAGCGCGGGTTGGTAAACATATTGGCAGTGTTCCAAAGCAATTTTTTGCCGCTGGATTTCATTTTTTCTTTAATGATAGCAACGATCTCATCTAGGTTGCGGTTCGTTTCTTGAAGTGTGCTGCCTTCAGGTGCAATATCGCGGTCATGGAAAGCGAAGTAGTCAACATCCAGAATGTGGAGCAGTTCAAAGCAAGCGTCAACACGAGCTTTTGCCAGCTCAAGGCCGGAATATTGATCCCAAGCACGAATCGCCGTACCGCTGCCGAAAGGATCGGAGCCATTAGCGGATAAAGAATGCCAGTAAGCGATTGCAAAACGCAGATGCTCACGCATTGTTTTGCCTAGAATGACTTGATCGGGATTATAAAATTTAAAAGAAAGCGGGTTCATAGATGTGCGGCCTTCATACTTAATCGGTTGGATGTTGTCAAAGTAGCTCATGAAATCAGCCTCCATAAATGTGATTAATAAATGCATATGCAGTCATCATAGCATCATTCGAATAGTTTGTAAATTCATTAAACAAACTTAGTTAATGCGTGAAAAAGCCTTTCATGTTAAAATCATTTCATTAGAATAGAAAAGACAAGCAATCGGAGCAGTGTGGGGGCTAGCATGAAGCAAACAGGCGATTTGAATCTAGTTAAAAAAATAAATAAAACGATCGTGCTGCACCATATTCGGACGGATTCGCCCATATCCCGCGCACGGATCGCGGAAATAACAGGGCTTACAAAGGCAACGGTATCCAGCCTCGTAAATGAGCTTATTGAAAGCAGCCTCGTTGATGAGATTGGTGTTGGTGAATCAAGCGGCGGGCGTAAACCGATGATGCTGCTATTTAACGGGACGGCGGGATACGCGATCGGGGTAGATCTTGGCGTTCATGATATTCTCGCTGTATTAACGGATCTGACCGGTAAGGTCATCCGCGAAAAGAGAATACAGCATGACAATGCTTCCGCCCAAAAGGTCATCCAGCTGCTGAAAATAACCATTAGCGAGCTGATCGAACACGCCCCGGAAAGCGTCTACGGTATTATCGGCATCGGCATTGGAGTGCCGGGTATCTGTGACGAGAACGGCACTTTGTTGTTCGCGCCAAATCTCGGGTGGGAGAATGTACCGCTGCAGCAGCAGGTAGAAGCGGAATTCGGAATCCCGGTCGTTATCGACAACGAAGCGAACGCTGGCGCAGTTGGCGAGAAACAATTCGGCGCTGGTAAAGACACGGCGAATCTGGTTTATATCTCCATCGGCATCGGCATTGGTGCCGGTATCATTATTAAGGGCGAGCTGTACCGCGGCGCGACCGGCTTCTCCGGTGAGATCGGGCACATGTCGATCCAGCATGATGGACCCAAGTGCCGCTGCGGCAGTCTGGGCTGTTGGGAGCTGTATGCGTCGGAGCATGCGCTATTGGAACAAGCGCGTCAAGAGTTGAAGAGTGATAACGTAGATTTGGAGTCGCTGCTGAGCAAAGCAGAAGCCGGAGATGAGGCGGTGATCGCGCTTTTTGAGCGCCTTGGTTATTATCTCGGTATCGGCGTAGTCAATATCATCAACGGATTTAATCCCGAGTTCATTATTCTAGGAGGCCGTTTGGCTGGAGCCGAGAATTGGTTAATGAAACCTCTGCTGGGTCTGTTGGAAAAGCGAGCCCTTCCGCATCCACGGACGCTGCTGAATGTAGAGTTTTCTCGACTTCACGACCGTTCGACCGTGTTGGGTGCTTCTTCGTTTGCGGTGGCAAAGTTTTTTGCTTCGACTACGGTGTCGGTGGAGCGGAATTAGCGCATTTGTTAAACTGTGGCGGGACATTTTCCATTAGTAGCATAAACGACTAAAAAGCGATCAGCATATCGAACGAGGCCACTGAAGAACTCACTGTTTTTCAGGATCCCTAAATTCTCTACACAAAAAGACGACTCATTTCCATTTTTCAATGG
>NZ_FNIF01000077.1 GCF_900103825.1 Paenibacillus sp. yr247 | reverse complement strand
ACTCCATATGCAAAGTTTTCGCGATATTTTCGGGGTTTCCTTTGCATATGATTTCGACAAAAATAGCTCAAACCCTTGTTATTATGCGGTTTACAGCCGCTTTTTCAGCATTCAGCAAGCCCTAATTATTTTCAAATATTTTAAGAAATTCATCAGGAGATTGTAGTCCAGATAAGCCGATCTCCTCATTAATTACAAAATAAGGTACCCTCTGATTCCTAATTTTTGCGCGTTGCGTTGTCCTAATTCAACTTTTTCAAGCCCATCTCCAATCATAAGCTGATTTTTAACTCAGCATCGACGCTTAGCAATAGTGGACACGCATTCGTGCCGTTCCCGACGTCCTTAGCGGACGAAACGGTTCGCTTTCCGTTTATTCAATAAATTCCATGATTTTATATCTGACGACCGAATGATTTAGGTGGATGGAGTCGCTTCTGATCAAAAGGGCTTTACTATCTTCAATAATAACCGGCATCACGAGATTTTTGGGGGTTACGAGATCGATTGGACATATCCTTATCAAAGGACTATTCGGTTTATCTTTACAACTGCAAATTTCTAACAAACATTATTTTCCTACACCACTAAGGCGAAGCTTAAAGCATGTCTATTGTGATGTAATTTTTGAGTAATACCGATTAAATTTGACCGAGTATATCAGCACGTAAATAATGATCAACGCAGCAAACGAATTCAGAATAATCAACGATAAGTTTAAACTAAAAAATTGCGTCAGCACGCCAACGCCAACCGGTGGAATAATGAATCCAGCATAGGCGCATAAATAAAATGCCGAAATAACCCTCGGACGTTACTCCGACTTCGGCAGCTGACCTGCAAACCATAAAGAAGCTTGAAACGTCCATCCGGCGCCAATTCCTTGAATGAACATGCCGAGCCAAAGCAAATACAAGTTCCCTATTTGCCCAGAAACAACTATGATCCACTGTCTGTTGAAGAAAACTGCCCTTTAGTTCAATCAACCAAAAAAGAGCAGCAAACGCTGTAAAATGGGAACAATAGTCGTAAACAACATCTTAATCATGTGATATCGGGAGTTATGTGTAATGGAATTTTTCATGGATTGTGAGTCTGGTGATAATGTTAGGTGGCGTCTTTTTTGCATACGAGTCCTTGAAGGACGCTATCAAACACGTGAAAAGTTACAGAGACGAAAAAGCAGACAAGAAATTACTCAGGTGGTATTTGGAATGGGCCTTAATAATACTGTATTTGTTATTTAGCAAGCATGCTAGACGTTCTAGTCTAATCTTTGCTTTGTTTTTTTTCTCTTTTGGGGCAATTGTTTCTGTAATAACGACAATCAGGGGGCTTGCTCAAATATTTGGTTTTTAATTTAATCGATTAGCAACTAAAACAACCTTATAATATCCATAAAAATGGCGCCGTTTGCGAACGCATTACTCCACTAATCTGCCCTTTAGCTTAATGATAAAATCAACATCGAGTTTTAACAGAGCCAAAATCAAAAAAA
>NZ_FNIF01000073.1 GCF_900103825.1 Paenibacillus sp. yr247 | reverse complement strand
GCTTGTCGATACGACAGCAGTTAAAAGTGCGAGTGTTGTTACTGTGCGTCCTGTAAGATATTTTTTCATGGTTGTTTGCTCCTTTTTTTTATTTGTTATTACCTTTAATTTGTTATTCTTAAATTTAAGATATATGGCATTGGATATTCACAAAAAAGTATTCTGAAACACGTTGTTGTGCATCAAACAAATTTTACATTCTGGCAACTATCTTCAACTTGTAAATCTTAATTTTAAGATATATTGCAATAATTACCGAATGTAATGTCTAAAGACACATTTTATTGCATCAGTAAGGCTATTTATTATATCTCTCTATGCCCCCTCACCTTAACATTGTTTATTTGAAACAGTGTAAGGAATTTCGATTACTTTTATTATTATACTAACTAATTATTAATAAGTCAATATTATTTAATAAGTTTATTTTTTTGTTAACCAACTATGAGAAGAATGTTTTGAGGTTTTGCAGGCTTTTTTGAAAGGACAACAAAGGTCTAAATCGAAATAGCTTGATCAACTTCTAGTTGGAATAACATAGCGGTTCACCTCCCTCATAAATATCTTGGATTTGATTATCTTAAAATAAAGATAATTCTTTTTTAAAATAATGTCAATGGTAATCATTTCAGCAATACTTTTCGTGAATTAGCCATGAACATACGTTTCTCGTACATGTGAAGACGAGAGATATATTTGTTTAAACTTGTTAATATTTCCATCGTTTCATCCAAATAAACCTTATCTCCAAACAACTCATAAAGCAGCAAATAATCATTATACTCATCAAGCCATTCATCTACCTGCACCGGTGTCATTTCCGCATCCCTCCCATAATTTTATCTTCATCTCTACCGTGCTACATGTTGCAGAACTAATGTGACAATTACCGTATTACAATGGAGATGGGCACCACATGGTCAGCTCTATTTACTTATTTAGTGCGCTTGTAGATACTACGGCAGTTGCAAGTGTTGTTTCTTGCGACCTGTAAGATATTTTTTCATGGTTGTTAGCTCCTTTTTGTTTTTCCGTAAAAAATCCTCAACTTAAAGTATCTTTAATTTGAGATATTTGACATCTGTTAAAACCAAAAGTAAATCTTTGAAAACATTTTGTACATTAAACGCTAACTTACCTTGTTCTTCTATAACCCTCACATCTCAACTGTTTTAATTGATACGTTGTAGGAATCAAGTTTATATTTATTATAATATCCACTTATATTAAATTAGTCAATATATTTTTATTAGTTAATTGGTATCATTTACGTAAATGATATGTTTGGAGGAACACACACAAATTAAACCAACAACAACAATGAAGGAAACCTTGAACAAACACCTGCGAACAGTTTATCGTTCAAGGTTTTTTTCAACCGGACTTGAAGCGTTAGACTCGCATCAAGTTGGCTTTCTCATTTATTAACGAGAAAAGCGGCAACTTCCGCCAATCTTGAAGCATACCCCCATTCGTTATCGTACCAGGCAGCGACGGAAAGGATTTCTCCTTGTAATTGGGTTAAGGGGAGATCCACGATGGAGGAATGGGAATCTCCTACGATACGAGCAGATGTCCATTCGCCTTCCAAAACATCCAGCACTCCTTTTAAAGGCCCCTCTTTAGCCGCGGAGCGGAAGATGTCGTTGACTTGCTGTACCGTACACGGCTTCTCCGTTAAAAGATTTAATTCAGCTATACTGCCAGTGCGTGTTGGAACTCGGTAGGCTTTTCCAGTTATTTGTAAATCGTTCCAAATAAATTTGAGTGCCTTCGCCGCTCCGGAGGAGGAAGGAATGATATTTTCCGCTGCTGCCCATGAATCTCTGCGATCCTTCATGGGCTGATCCGTCAAGGATTGGCTGTTCGTGTAGGAATGAACGGTCGAGAATAGACCATACTTGATCCCGAAATTCTCATTGATTAATTTGACAACAACAGCCAAGGCATTGGTCGTACAGCTTGCCATGCTAATAATCTTGTGCTTTTCCGGATCAAAACTATCGAGATTTATCCCTTTAAGCAGTACTGCATCACAATCTTCAAGAGACCTGCTCGGTCCACTCACTAATACGCGATTGGCACCGTGTTCCAAATGGACTTGAGCCACAGCACGGGTAGATGCTCGACCTGTACAGTCCACCACTAGATCAACATCCAATTTCTTCCAATTCGGAACTTCCTTAGACGAATTAATATACTGGATTTCACGTCCACCTATCAAAATCAGTCCATCATGTCCATGGACGTCTTCGTGCCAGCGGTTATAATTCGTGTCTACTTCGAAGAGAGCCGCGAGCGTAGCTTCGTCTTTAATATCTGAGATGGATACAGGAACAAAGAGTTGATCCTTCAGAGCGACTCTTAACAATTGCCGACCAATGCGCCCAAAACCATAAATGCCTATTCTGCCCATAGTGACCTCCGGTGCTTGAAATGGTTATTAGTTCATAGTTAGTATATTGGCTTAACTCATGCTGTTATATTCCTCATTTCCAAGCATCTTATAAGTTTCCGCGCAAATGTAATTTCTGCAAACTGCTATGTGATGCAATCCGCAACAGCCAAGGTTTATGAATAACGTGTATTTAAAGCACATGTGGGAACAATGGAAAAAGGAATAATGACAGTAGCTATGAAACCAAGCGTTTCGGCGCCGATTTTTATAAAGAGTAACAAACTTTGATTTTTCGTTGGCCAGAAAGTAAAAAGATGGTCTGAACATGAAATTGACATCAAAGCATTCTTAATCGTTAACTATTTTTGCAGGTTGATGAAAAAAATCACGAAGCAAATTCTGCTTCGTGATTTTCGATAAGCTTTTCGATTAATGTCCTTCTTTACCGCCAAACATAGCTTG
>NZ_FNIF01000074.1 GCF_900103825.1 Paenibacillus sp. yr247 | reverse complement strand
TACTCCTTCAGAACGTCCATTCCATCGTACAGGTATTGAGTCGTTCTTTCGCCGAAAAAGTCTTTCCATTCATCCGGCAACTTAATTCCGTTCCAATTATAGTCGTTTCCATGGTTTCCATTATTGTTTCCGTTGTTTCCGTTGTTTCCGTTCCCATTTCCATTTCCGTTGTCATCATCATTTTTATTACCTTGCGAAGTCAGTTTCCCAAGAAGTCCAGAAAGATCGACGTACGTTTCGGTCCGACTCACTTTCCGTCTGAAAGCATCGTACTCAAACTCCACTCCTGTGCCGCCGAGAACCTGCACTCCTTTCAGGAGATTGTCTCCTGTATAGCTGTAACTTACTTTCTGTGCAGGACCGCCTTTTTTCTCGGTCAAATTCCCGTTCGTATCGTATAGGTACGAAACCTCACCTGCCGACAAAAGCCGATTCGCACCGTCATACGCGTACGCCGTCACCTTGCCGTCCGCCGTCATTCGAGTACGATTGCCAACTCCGTCATATTCGTACTGCACGTTCTTCACTGGATTCGTGACGTAATCAGGGCGAACATAGTGGCCGTTGTCTTCCTCCTCCACCAGTTCCTTTAACCTTGCCCAATCATCAAGGTTAAAATCTCTGCCATATTGGGCTGTAGTGCTTCTTCCATATACAGCGCCGGTGACTGCTAATTGATTAGCGTTGTACGTTGCGTTATAGACACTGCTGGATACTGTTTTTGGAAACAGCGATTGAAGCAAGGTAGAAAGCCTAAGATCACTATGATTGCCGTTACTGTTATTACCATTACCATTATTACCGTTATTGTCATTGTTATTGTCATCGTCTTGATCACCGATTCGCATGTCTTTATCGAAAGGGTATGTGACATTAACCAAGCGATCCAATGCATCATAGGCATACGTCGTCGCCGCTCCATCTTCTTCCGCCATCGCTATACGATTGCCGGCTTTATCGTACGTATACGCATATGATCGGTGCAGATCCTCACCACGGTGCTCCAGCTTCGTCACCCAGTTGTTCTCGTTGTAGGTATATGTCGTAGTAATTCCGTTCGGGCGTTGTTCACTCGCTACACGATGCATTAAATCACTCTAAAATAGCGGGCGGGTGGCGGCCTGATAAGCCGAAAACCCTTATCCATCATGGTATCTGTATAACATAGAGGAGAAGTACCGACAACAGACCATACCCGCCACCACTTCACGCCTCTACGATCAATCTGTAAGCAACCTAGACTATAGGCGGATTCAACAATCTCTCTTAGGAATCGTTCCTCTTAGATGGATTCTCGAAATGAGGCGTTGCATTAAAAAAAGAAACCTCGAAAGGCACGAGCCAATCAAGGTTCCGTTATTAGCTTTAACTTAAATCTAAGGTAGTCCAGCCAGAAGAAATAATTTTATCCCTTAGTTGTGCATAATCATGTTCAGAATTGGGACCTTCAAATTCAAATCTTGTAAAAGGTCTCGTAAAAAACTCAATAAAACGTGGGCTTGTACCACTATCTCTCTGGCCTATACACTTATCCTTACCCCTAACGCTTTCAATTCTTTCATCACTTAAATTTTCTTTTCTTTTTCTATAATTAATCCAATTCTCGTTACATTCAATAAAATCTACATATTTTTCAATTCCATTCTCATCAATATATTTAATACCGTCTGAAGAAATACTCCTTATTAGTTTCATACGCTCTCCTCTGACTATTAGTCACCCCAAAATTGATCTTCGTTAACATATTCTTTCCACTGGACTTCAGACCAATCAGGATGTCCAATAGGCCCTCCACCCTCCTTTACATTCATTTCCACGGGGATTCCAGTTTCTTGACTGGCAACATATCTATGGTGCCCTTCAGAAATATATCTTCCGCCGTCTGGAGCATCATAGACTTCAATAGGTTCAACAGGTTCACCATTACTTAATTTATTCGCATATTCATCGACTTTCTCCGGGTTAACATAATCTTGAGTAGGACGAATTTCGTTGTGTGTAGTTCCAACAATGTTCTGCCCTTCACCCGTCCCCTTAGTTACAGCTTGTTCTATCTCAGATTCGCCTTTGGAAAATAGATCTTCCACCCATCCCCAAGCCTTACTTGCCATCGTAGCAACAACTGCAGCAGCTCTAGGTGCAAAGCTTGAAACAGTTGTTCCCAATGCATCAACTTCAGCGGCAGCAGCAATCGCAGCACCGTTGTAGACAGCTACAGTCCCAGCTACTAAAGCTGTTACATCGAAGGCAATTTCACCTGTCCAATCATATCCTGAACTTCCAAAGCGAGGGGTTCCTGGATCAATACTATCGAGATAGTTTTCTTGTTGTTTTTTGTCCTCCGCACAAATATCACAGAACTCCGAGACTGTGGTATTGGTCACTGAATTGCCCGGTTCATCCGCGACAGACATATCCATCTCTGCAAGCCCAGTCACATCTTCCAAGTAAAGATGCTTCTTTTGTGCATTTTGCTCTGGCGTCAGTGGTGGTGGGGTATTGTCCGGCTCGCTTCCTCCGCCAGTGCCTGAACCGCCTCCTCCGCCAGTGCCGGGATCGCC
>NZ_FNIF01000075.1 GCF_900103825.1 Paenibacillus sp. yr247 | reverse complement strand
ACTCCATATGCAAAGTTTTCGCGATATTTTCGGGGTTTCCTTTGCATATGATTTCGACAAAAATAGCTCAAACCCTTGTTATTATGCGGTTTACAACCGCTTTTTCAGCATTCAGCAAGCCCTAAGTATGGTCATCCATTATGCCGAATAAGTCACAGTCTTCTCATTAACCGGTCTTCTTAAAAAAAAGCAAGGATCTTAACGATCCCTGCCTCCTTTTAACGATTTGTTATTCGTTTAAATACGGTGATTACATCTTAAGAACGACCCTAAATCTAGCTTCCCCTTCGATCATTCTATTATAGGCCTGATTAACTTCCTCGAGGGGATAAACTTCAGTCATCGGTAGTGTATTAAAAAGAGCGCTGAAGTTTAGAGTTTCTTCAGCATCTTTCGCATGCCCAGTGAGCCATCCTTGTATCGATAGTCGATCGAAAAGTAACGGTACACTATCGACCTCAATTGGATCGGGTGATGCTGCGACAATGAGTAATGTCCCATTTTTAGACAATCCATTGACAAGTGAAGAAATCGATTTGCTGTGTGGGGCAGTAGCTAAAATAACGCGCGCTCCGCCTAATTTTTTCAACGCAGTACCGGCATCAGTGGCTGCTGTATCGATGTAAACATGCGCACCAAGCTTAAGCGCCAATTCTCTCTTGTCGTCACCGCGCGAGAGAGCGACTGTCTTGTAACCAAATTTATTAGCGTACTGCAGAGCCATGTGCCCTAAGCCGCCAAGGCCTTGTATAGCGACTACTTCGCCTGGACGTGCCCCGCTGTTTCGCAAAGCATTAAATGTAGTAAGTCCTGCACATAGCAATGGCCCTGCATCAACCATCGACAATTCATCAGGGATCAGTGCTATTGCTTCTTGGGGCGCCACCATATACTGAGCATAGCCACCGTCGTATGAAACCCCACAAATCAAACGATACTCGCAGTTAATAAAGTCGCCTGATCGACAGGAATCACATTTGAAACACTGCCCGCCATGCCAGCCAACACCAACTCGTTGACCGACTCGCCACGAAGTGACGTCCTCACCAATTTTGTCAATGACACCAGCAACTTCATGTCCTGGGGTTCTTGGATATGGGATTCCAGGGATTATCCCATCCTTTACAACCTGGTCGCTGTGACAAATTCCACACGCCTCAACCCGAATCCTTACGTAGCCTCGTTGAGGCTCCGGTATTTCTTTTTCGATAACTTCAAAATGACCACCAGGTTTGTTAACTACTGCAGCTCTCATCGTTCCCATGGAGATTTATCCTCCTAAATTATTATTCATTAGCAAGACGATTTTGCCCTCTTTGATTTACGGATATACATTCTTCCTGAAATATTCACAGCCAACTAAATTGATTGGATAATATGTATGAAAATGTAATTTGATGCAAATACCTCAATCAATTCGATATACTCGGTGATTGAAGATAAGGGCTATCGACCTCGATTGTTATTTAAATGTATTTATAGATAATAATGGATAATTAGATTCGGGACGACTCCCTGTTCATCATGACTATTTTTTAAATTTCTGGTTTCTATGCCAGAATTCACTCCAACCTAGGTATGCGACTTATGTTTTCTAAGGTTTTCTTGAACATATCTTTATACACGAAGGAGCTGCACAGTTTCCAAGTCCAATATCGCCCTGAACGAACCAGTTTAGCGGCAATTTTCACTAGCTGTGTTCGCACTGTTTCCATACGACTCGGTTGTATATTCTTCGGTAGACAAACACGGCGAAAACAATTATTGAAGTTGTACGCCAACATAGCTATTTGCAGTTTGATCTCATTGGCTCCAAAATTCGTGCTACTCATTTTTTCGCACGCAAAACCGTTCTTTGCTTCCTTAATAAAGTTTTCCTTGTGACCACGGTTGCGATAGATGCGAATAATATCTTCGGGATCTAGCTCTAGGTTCGTAATGATGAAGGTAAAGTTGAACAATAGTTCGCCTGCTGGCTTTTCCATGTTGATCACAACACGGCGTTCACACTTCCAGCTTGTTGCCTGATACTTAGGGCTTGCTGAATGATTTATATCCGAAATTCAGAGCTAGGCGCCGACGTGACAGTATCGTGAAAATAAGGCAAAAAAGAACGCGGAGCCTACGCTCCAGGTTCATCACCAGAAGGTGCAGCGTAATAACCGATTCGCTTGTCTTTGCGAGGCGTGCTCGAATGCAGCCAAGCCCGTACTTGCGCTTGCCTTCTCCAAACTTGCCTTCAATCGCGTTTCGTTCTCCGGTGTC
>NZ_FNIF01000076.1 GCF_900103825.1 Paenibacillus sp. yr247 | reverse complement strand
AAAAGAGTTGGAGAAGACAAAACTACAGAAATTATTTTGAAATAAAAAAATCCCCCGCTAGCCAAATTCGGCCAGTGGGGGATTCGTCGTTTACTGCTCCGGTGAAAAATATTGGCTTGTCTTCTTGGATGGTCAGATAACTCCGAATCAATCAATTTTCGCATAAAGTTTTACTATTGTTTAAATATGTCAAGAATATTTAGAAAAGGGATGGTGATATAAACATGAATTGGACTAATGTTGATGGAAAAGATTACGCAGTAGTATGCGGAGACTATATTTATCGACTACGTAAAGATAAGTTTGTTACACATCAGTATGACCGAAGTCATAAATTATACGAAACTGCTTATTGTCTGCAAATTAGGGATAAACGTAAGAATCAACTTGTTTTTGTAGACCTAGGATATAATTTCTTTATTGGAGATGCTTGTTTCGGTTCTATACCATATGGTAAGGAACTAAGTGTCGATAACAAATATTGGCGGTCTGTAGCGGATATTCAACAACGAAGCACTGAAATACTTCGTTCTTTGGGATATCTTAATAATGATATGGCCATCTAAAAAAGGAAAGCGACGATCCATCGACGCTTTCCTTTTTTTTTATATATTTACTGAAGCGCTAGAATATAAAATCATCTAAAGATTATTATTTTTTGTCGGGTGACAAGAACATTATCTCATTTAAGGCCGCGGAAATCGCGGCTTTTTTGTTTTATGGGATAAAGTTCTTGTCAAAACCAAATGACAAGAACTTTATCCCATTCCCGATTTTGACAAGAACTTTATCTCATTCCCGATGGATATTTATAAATTTAAAGAGGGGCTCCGGCCAACGGATTAAACTAACAGGCAGTTAGTTTGGTAGTGATTTTGAACAACCTTTAAAGAGAAAAAGCCTTGACCCTCAAGCCTGTAATGCACAAATAGAGGAATTATTGCACCAAATAATGAACTTACCTAATTGCAGAGTGATTCCGACAAACGGATTGCCACAAACGAACTTGTCAACCATGTATTTGCAATTAGAAATAAAATATGAAGTTGGATACGATGTTTGCCTTTTTCAATATTTACAAAAATTAAAGTTAGACCCACAAACGTACAAAGATATACGATCTTTGATAAAACCATATAACGATGCTAAACACCATGTTAATCATAGGAAAGATACACATTTATTCTTAGTTGAAGAAGCCTTGTTGTACTATGCTGCAACTCGAAAAATATCTATAAGTCTAATGAGTTGCACACACATGTATACACCAAGAGAAACCTGGTCAGTCAGTTTAAATGATTAAGAACATAATAAATAATGTAGGAAGATTTGTGTCGTTTTATTTAGGAACATTTGTGTCGTTAGACACCAAACAAGGGGTTTCATCGAATTAAAGACATATGTATAAAATACAGATTTTGTGAAGTAGTGCATTAAAGTGTTAAAGTGAGTAGCATTTAAAAAGCTGCTCGTTGTCTAGGGACATGTACGTTGAAGCAAAAGTGGTTGCATTGGGGAAGCAAAACCAGTTGCATTCCCCATCCGCGAAGAATTTGTGAAGCAAAAGTGGTTGCATTCAATTGTTGATATTAACAGTATGCAACCACTTTTGCTTCAATAATTACATTAAAATTAACAGCAACTCAAAAAAAAATGAAATAAAAGTGGTTGCAAAACATACAGTTGCATTGCAACGGCTGCACTAGTGTACTTTATCCATGTTATCTACTGCTTTTTTTAATTCATCGCTTGTTAAATGT
Source organism: Paenibacillus sp. yr247 (assembly GCF_900103825.1). Taxonomy (GTDB): domain Bacteria; phylum Bacillota; class Bacilli; order Paenibacillales; family NBRC-103111; genus Paenibacillus_E. The sequence continues at coordinate 438 of NZ_FNIF01000076.1, read as the reverse complement.
GTATATATCATTGTTGTTTGTATTGCAGAATGCCCGAGTTGATTTCTAAGTTTAGGCACATCGTTGTTCTCTTGATGATATCTAGTTGCAAATGAATGACGAATTGTATGAACGGTTATTGATGGTCTGCCATTTGAAACAATATTTCTCAACCATCTTTGTAGCTTGGGCAGGTATGTATAAAAAATATTATTTTGTAATTTTGGTAGCTGTAAGTCAACAACAACCTGCATAGCCCCTTTTTACTATTATCTGAAGAAAATAAAGTTTCCCAAATGATTCGGTCTAGTACGAATTTTTCAGTCTTCGATGCTGCCACAAAAAGAAACCGCTTTCGGGGTATTGGAAGTCCATTTTCCGTTTCCCGAAAGGCGGTTTCTTTGGTTCTTATTAGAACAAGTCCTGCAAAAATGATTTAATCAAAGGACCGTATACAGA
>NZ_FNIF01000080.1 GCF_900103825.1 Paenibacillus sp. yr247 | reverse complement strand
GGTGTTGGCGCTGGTGTCGGATCTGGCGTTGGTGCCGGTGTTGGCGCTGGTGTCGGTGTTGGCGCTGGTGTCGGATCTGGCGTTGGTTTCGGGTTCGGACAGTTCACAGTTAAGTTGGAACCAGAAATATGGAATTCTTTGGCTACCAATGACCCATTGAAAGTACTTTTACTTCCGGTTATTTTCATTGAGCCGTAAGGTGCATAGAAAATTCCATTATACTCACTATTGCTTCCCGAAACTTCAATGTCTTTTAACGAGTAGAAGGCAACGGAGTCATTGCTTGAAGCATACTTTAATCCTGACCCGCTGATTTTAATGCTTCCGGTTGCAAACACAGTCCCGATTCCACTGACCTGACTTCCGGAGATTGTGACGTCACCATCCACAAAAATTACTCCATTTATTTTTGTGCTGCTTCCAGAAAAGTTTGTTTTTCCACTATACACTTTTGTTGCTTTTTGCTTGTAATCATCGCCATTTAACTGAAACATCCCCATAGGTGCAGACTTGACTTTCGAGTTAAATGTATTGTTGCTACCAGATGACTTAAATGAATTTGCATATTCCAATACGTCAATGGTATTCCTACTTCCGGCAACCACGACATTCCCGTTAATGTGAGCTTTACCATTGATACTGTTACCTGAGCCTGTTAAAGAGAATGTTTGATTCAAATCTCCTGCAAAGAGTGCATAATCAAAAATATTCTTCGCTTCACCTGCGTGCACCTCGTCCGCTAAAACCGTGTTGAGGGGCATTAATGCTAAACATGCTACCAAAAAAGCTCCTAGTAATCTCTTAAATTTGATCATTTTACTTTCTCCTCTCATTTAATTAAAAAAGATAAACACAACAGCAGGATGCTATTGTGTTTTCTAACACTTCGCAACCTGGCAATCTTAATAGTTTCTTAGTCCTATTGAAGACCCATGGCTTTGCGTCCCTACATTTCTGTAGGTTTGCCAAATATATTTAATTAATTGTAAACGAGAAAGCATTACTTGTTTGTCCATCAGCGTTGACGATTGTGACATTAACGATACCAGAGCCGCTTGGAACAGTAACTTTTAGACTTTTTGTAGTCATATATACGCTTGTAGCTTGAACTCCACCAAAATACACCTTCGAAGTACTAGCAAAGTTTAAACCATTAACATAGACAAGAGAACCGACAGGA